>NZ_FOAN01000024.1 GCF_900109525.1 Allobosea lupini
TGTCAAATCGCATTGAAGCGCAGCCCTCTTATCGCGTTGAAGGCTAGCCCCCCTTGGGCTTGCGCCGCCGTGCCGGGATCGGCCCGGCTGAGCTGGTCGGGGTTGCTCGGCCGGGGCGATTTCGGCGTCCAGCTCGCGATGGTCTTGGGCGCGCTCAGGCCCGGTTCTTGAAGCGCCAGCTCTCGTTGCCGGTCTCGATGATGTCGCAGTGATGCGTGAGCCGATCGAGCATTGCGGTGGTCATCTTGGCGTCGGTGAAGATCTGGGGCCAGTCCGCGAAGGCGAGATTGGTGGTGATGATGACCGAGGTGTTCTCGTAGAGCTTGCTGATCAGGTGGAAGAGCAGCTGCGCGCCCGCCTGGCTGAACGGCAGGTAGCCCAGTTCGTCGATGACGATGAGATCGTGGCGCAGCAAGGTCTCGACGATGCGCCCGCTCTTGCCGGCCGCCTTCTCCTGTTCGAGCTGATTGACCAGGTCGACGAGATTGAAGAAGCGGCCGCGGGCCCGCGCCCGGATGACGGCGGCGGCGATCGCGATGGCGAGATGGGTCTTGCCGGTCCCGGTGCCGCCGATCAGGATCAGATTGCGCTTGGCGTCGATGAAGTCGCCGGTGGCGAGCTCGCGGATCTGGCCCTCGTCGACCGGCGTGTTCTCGAAGACGAAGGCGTCGATGTCCTTCAGCACCGGGAATCTGGCGCTGCTGATGCGATAGTTGATCGAGCGCGACTGGCGATGGGTCAGCTCGGCGCGGATCAGGCTCGCCAGCAGAGGATAGATCTCCTCGCGGCGGTTCAGTCCCTTGCCGGCGATCTCGTCGAAGCTGGCGCGCATGCCGTAGAGCTTGAGGCTGGTCATCGCCTCGATCAGTTGGTGGCGTTCCATCAGGCGGCTTCCCTTCTCTTGCGCAGGTTGTCGTATCGGGCGCAGTCGGCGACTGGCTCGGTCTTGAGCTTGAGGGCGTCGGGCGTGGTGATGCTCTGGGGCACGGGCGGCTGACGGCGTCGCGCCAGGATCGCCATGACGACGTCGCCGCTGGCGATGCCGGCCGCGAGCGCCTCGGTGCAGGCCTCCGCCACCGCGGCAATGCCGTCTTCGGGGACGCGGCCGAGGATCTTCACGAACTGGCGGTCGCCGTCGGCATGACGCCGCAGCTTCTCGCGCACCGCGGTGAGCGGCGCCGGCAAGTCCCAGTCCTTGAACGGGGCGCCGTTGCGCAGGGCGCCGGGCTTGCGCATCAGCACCGGCAGATAGTGCCAGGGGTCGTAGACGACCTGGTCGCGCTTGAAGCTGCGCGGGTGATTGGCGACCGTCTCGCCGTCGAGCAGCACGACGATCCGATCGGCATAGGCGCGCACCAGCACGGCGCGGCCAGCGGCTCGGGCATCGACGCTGTACTTGTTGCGGTCATGCGTGATCAGGCAGGTCGTGGTCGCCCGCATCGGCTTCTCGACGAAGCCGGCGAAGGGGCCCAGATACGGCATCAGCCGCGCCTTCTCCTCCTCGAAGATCTCGATGACAGACCGATCGCGGAACTCGGGATGCTTCGCCCGCCGGGCATAGGCGACGCACTGGTCGGCAAGCCAGGCGTTCAGCTCGTCGAGCGTCTTCACCTTCGGCCGCGGCCGGAACAGCAGGTCGCGGATCGTCCCGACCTGGTTCTCGACCTGGCCCTTCTCCCAGCCGGCCGCCGGCGTGCACGCGACCGGCTCGACGAGATGGTGCGAGCAGAGCTGGAGGAAGCGCCGGTTATACTCCCGGGCGCGGCCGACGAAGACCGTCTCCACCGCCGTCTTCATGTTGTCGTAGATGCCGCGCCGGCAGACCCCGCCATAGAAGGCGAAGGCCTTGTCGTGCGCGTCGAAGACCATCTCCTGCGTCTCGCGGAAATAGGCGCGCACGATCGGCATGCGGCTATAGGCCAACCGCATCTGGGCGACCTTCACGACCACGGGCAGGCCGTGAAGCTCGATCGCCTCGTGGCTCCAGTCGAACTGATAGGCCTCGCCGGGATCGAAGCGCAGCGGAATGAAAGCCCGCGCCGGCAGCCGCGCCCGATCGGCACGCCAGGCCTTCACGAAGCGATGGACGCTGTCGTGCGCGCCATCATAGCCGCGCCCGCGCAGCTCCTCGAACAGCCGGATCGTCGAGCGCCGCTCGCGTCGGGGCAGCCGGTCTTCGGCCTCGAGGATGCCGGTCAGCGCCTCCACCCAGGCCCCGAGCTTCCGCTGCGGCTGGACCTCGCGCTTGTAGGTGAACTCGGTCGCGCCCGAGCGGAGCACCTTGCGAACCGTGTCGCGCGCAATGCCGAGCTCGCGGGCGATCCGCTTGATCCCCTTGCCGTTCTGGAAATGCTCGAACCGGATCCGCGCGATCGTCTCCACACCCGTCATCCCCGGACCCTTCCGAAAAACCGGAAGGATCAGCCAGAGCCGATAACAGGGGGGCTAACCTTCAACGCGATAAACGCCCCTCACGGGGGGCAACATTGCAGGCGATCTCACA
>NZ_FOAN01000023.1 GCF_900109525.1 Allobosea lupini
TGCACTTCAGTGGCGCAGCTAACGCTTTAAGCATTCCGCCTGGGGAGTACGGTCGCAAGATTAAAACTCAAAGGAATTGACGGGGGCCCGCACAAGCGGTGGAGCATGTGGTTTAATTCGAAGCAACGCGCAGAACCTTACCAGCTTTTGACATGTCCGGTTTGATCGGCAGAGATGCCTTTCTTCAGTTCGGCTGGCCGGAGCACAGGTGCTGCATGGCTGTCGTCAGCTCGTGTCGTGAGATGTTGGGTTAAGTCCCGCAACGAGCGCAACCCTCGCCCCTAGTTGCCATCATTCAGTTGGGAACTCTAGGGGGACTGCCGGTGATAAGCCGCGAGGAAGGTGGGGATGACGTCAAGTCCTCATGGCCCTTACAGGCTGGGCTACACACGTGCTACAATGGCGGTGACAATGGGCAGCGAAAGGGCGACCTCGAGCTAATCCCAAAAAGCCGTCTCAGTTCAGATTGTACTCTGCAACTCGAGTACATGAAGGTGGAATCGCTAGTAATCGTGGATCAGCATGCCACGGTGAATACGTTCCCGGGCCTTGTACACACCGCCCGTCACACCATGGGAGTTGGGTTTACCCGAAGGCGTCGCGCTAACCGCAAGGAGGCAGGCGACCACGGTAGGCTCAGCGACTGGGGTGAAGTCGTAACAAGGTAGCCGTAGGGGAACCTGCGGCTGGATCACCTCCTTTCTAAGGTAGAATTCTCCACGAGACCTTGTGTTTCGTATTGAATTCGCTTGGAACAAAAGAAGCCAGTCAGGCTTCGACATGCGGAACACCGCCGTCTTCGTTTCTCTTTCTAATTTCCGGGCGAAAGCGCTCAGGTTCGTCGGCATCGGCCGATGGGACCGGTGCTTTCAATGGGCCAACGCTTCAGGTCTTTGCAGATCTTTTGCAGGTCTTTGGCCGCGAGGTATCCTCGAGGTTTTCGACCTCGGGCCTGTAGCTCAGTTGGTTAGAGCGCGCGCTTGATAAGCGTGAGGTCGGAGGTTCAAATCCTCCCAGGCCCACCAAGCTTTGCTCTTCGAGCCGCCAGGCTCGCGAGGCTTAACCGGCCGCCGCGCCCAATGGCGCGTGACCCTTCTAGAATGGGGCCATAGCTCAGTTGGGAGAGCGGTAGCTTTGCAAGCTTCAGGTCGTCGGTTCGATCCCGTCTGGCTCCACCAGAAGCCCGGAAATGTCAGGTTTTGCTGATTGTCGCAGTGCGCGACGATGAGTGACGCTGTTTGTCATCGTGAAGAGGGAATAGGTTCGAGAGCTGCTCATCCTGCAGCATGTTCGGTGCGGTCACCAATCGCCCGGATTAAATCGGATCTATTCGGCAAGCATAATGGTCTTTCTGATCTTGTCTTTGCGTTTTCTGCGACAACCCTTGTCGTAAAAGTGGTTCCCACTTTTACGGGGCGGTCGAAGATCTCGCGGACATCGATCATGAGAACGATCAAGTGCCTTAAGAGCATTCGGTGGATGCCTTGGCGCTGAGAGGCGATGAAGGACGTGATACGCTGCGATAAGCCGTGGGGAGCTGCGAATGAGCTTTGATCCGCGGATTTCCGAATGGGGAAACCCACCTTCGATCTCTGTTATTCCAAGGACAGGCTCCGGCCTGTGCTTGGGCCTGTCTTCGGACTAACAGAGATCACAAGAAGGTATTGAACTCTGAATACATAGGGGTTCAAAGCTAACCCAGGGAACTGAAACATCTAAGTACCTGGAGGAAAGGACATCAACGAGACTCCGTTAGTAGTGGCGAGCGAACGCGGACCAGGCCAGTGCTCGATTGTGCGTTACCGGAAGTGGTTGGGAAACCACGCATCAATGGGTGATAGCCCCGTACGGATCTGCAATCAGTCGAGACATGAGTAAGGCGGGACACGTGAAATCCTGTCTGAACGTGGGGGGACCACCCTCCAAGCCTAAGT
Organism: Allobosea lupini; assembly: GCF_900109525.1. GTDB lineage: Bacteria > Pseudomonadota > Alphaproteobacteria > Rhizobiales > Beijerinckiaceae > Allobosea > Allobosea lupini. Next base: position 1,935 of record NZ_FOAN01000023.1, read on the forward strand.
ACTCCTCAGCGACCGATAGTGAACAAGTACCGTGAGGGAAAGGTGAAAAGCACCCCGACGAGGGGAGTGAAACAGCACCTGAAACCGAATGCTTACAAACAGTGGGAGCTCAAGGTTCGTCCTGGGTGACCGCGTACCTTTTGTATAATGGGTCAGCGACTTAGTCTGACGAGCAAGCTTAAGCCGCTAGGCGTAGGCGCAGCGAAAGCGAGTCTGAACAGGGCGTTCAGTTCGTCGGATTAGACCCGAAACCGGGTGATCTAGCCATGAGCAGGTTGAAGGTAAGGTAACACTTACTGGAGGACCGAACCGGTGCCTGTTGAAAAAGTCTCGGATGACTTGTGGCTAGGGGTGAAAGGCCAATCAAACTCGGAAATAGCTGGTTCTCCGCGAAAGCTATTTAGGTAGCGCCTCGCGTGAATACTCTCGGGGGTAGAGCACTGGATGGGTGCGGGGTACTTACCGTATTACCAAACCTAACCAAACTCCGAATACCGAGAAGTACTGCGCGGGAGACACACGGCGGGTGCTAACGTCCGTCGTGGAGAGGGAAACAACCCTGACTTACAGCTAAGGCCCCCAATTCGTGGCTAAGTGTGAAAGGATGTGGGAATCCCAAAACAACCAGGAGGTTGGCTTAGAAGCAGCCATCCTTTAAAGA
>NZ_FOAN01000009.1 GCF_900109525.1 Allobosea lupini
CCGAAACCCCTGAAAAGAGGTGGGCGAAAACTCTTTCCCACTGGGCGCCAACTATCTGATTACGGCCACTTCAGGCACTTCGGCCCGGCCCACCAATTCATCTAGCGTCGACAAGTTCGGGCAGTTCCGCCCTGTTCCGGCGCCAAGCTGCCGGTATTTGTCACAGGTCGGCAGCGCCGCGACGATGGCGATGCCCAGGCAAGGGTCGCCATATGGCCCGGCCCTGCCATGGGCAGCGCCGGGCTGCTTTCACGCCCTGCCTTGCGGGCCTTCCCTGTACGCTGCGGCAAAGGAGGCGGCATCCGGTGCCAGGATGTCGTATTTCTCGGCGAGCGTCGCGAACAGGCCTCGAACCGTCTCGGCCTCGACCTCGCCGCGCAACGCGGCCACGCAGGCCTTGATCGCAAAGTCGTGGGCCCGGTCGCGTTTGCCGTGCGGCCAATCGACCAGGAACATATACGCTTCCATGACGGTCGATATCGCCGCCGGATGGCCCAGCCCGGCGAAAATGACGACCGGCCGTTCGAACTGATCGGTATTCATCGGTCGTGGCCCTCCGTGATGCAGGCGACGATCGGTTTTGTTGCCATAGCCATATCCTCCGAAAAGCAACATGGATCCGGGTTACATGCCCTCTTTATGCAGGGCGATCATTGATCTGGTCATTGCTTCGGAATTCGCAAGACCGCCTGAGCGAGAGCGGCGCTCGTCGTCGACGGCCGCCCGGACAGCCTGACACCCGGCTGCCCTTCGGCCCGGGCCTGCGCAGCCGTATCGAGGCGGATCGTCGGCTCCGATACGTAGCGCGTCGACGGCCTTCGACAAGCGAGGGAACATTGCGCCAGGAGCGCCATTCTTATCTACGCAGTGACAACCGGCCTTCGATGACGACCATGCATATGCTCCCGTTCCGCTTCCCAGGCGTCTTGAATTCCCAGGAACTCCTGGTCGCCGAGGCGATTCAGGCGCGTGCCTTTGCCGCCCTGAGTGCGCATGGCGTCATAGCGGACGGTGATCAGGACCAGGCCAAGGCGAGGCTCGGCGCAATCGTCCTGCGCCTGATGCTCGACCGGCCCGGGTCGATCGGCGATCTGTCTGCCGCTGCCATCGAGGCCTTCGGCTCGGGAGCCGAGAGCGAGACCGGCTCCGGCAAATAGGCTCAGAAGGCGGCGGCCATCGCGCCGCTATTGTGCGGTCCGCCTCAGCATCGCCGTATCGTAGCCGAGTGCCGCGGCACGCGCGACGAGGCGAGCGTATTCGCGGTCCGTGATCCGCGGCGACCGTGTCAGTATCCAAAGATATTGGCCGGATGGCTCGCCGACGATGGACCAGGAATAATCCGCCGCGCGATCCAGCACCCAGTAATCGCCCTCGAACGGGGGAAAGAAGCTCACCTTCAGCTTCGCATTGTTCGAGCCGTCGACGACTTTCGCCGTCGCCTCGGCCTTCCGCAGAGGTCCCGAGACGGAGCCTTCGCGGCAGGAGTTCACCACAGCGATCGAGCCGTCGGACTTTGCCGCATAATCAGCGGTGACCGCTTCGCAGCCCTTCTGGAAGCTCGCTTCATAGCGCGCCTGTTCATGCCAGCGGCCGACATAGCGGCTCAGCTCGACGGGCTTGGCCGGTTGCGGAACGTTCGCATTGCCGCTTGGGTGGGTCGGATTGCAGGCGGCGAGCATCAAGCTCGCACCCAGAACGATGGCACGCGCAGATGAGGACATCGGAGCTCCGTCAGGTTGGCAAGGCGGCAACGCGAAGGTTGTCGCGTGGTTCCGCCACCTGCGAGCCATTCCCGCCGACATCTGAGTCCCATCGCTCGTGGGGCCTGCCAGCTACCCCACGACGATATCGTCATACTCCGGATGCCGGCTGACCCAGCCGGCCATGAAGGAGCAGCGCGGCACGGCCTTGCGCCCGGAGGCGCGGATCTGCTCGAAGACGCCCTTGGCCAGGCGCGAGCCGATGCCCTGGCCGGACAAGGCCTGCGGCACCTCGGTGTGGGTCAGCACGACGCGGTCGCCATCGAGCTTGTAATAGGCGAGGGCGAGTTCGCCGCCGATGTCGAGTTCGAAACGATTCTGGTCGGGACAGTCGACGACGCCGGTACCCATCGGGCATTCCTCTCTCGCTGCCGCTGACGCAGCGCGGTGTGATCCCGGGCAACGCGGCCCGGTGGCGATGCCGGGCCGCGGAGTCGGCTGGGGCGCGCCCGGGCGTCAGCCGGCCAGCTTGGCGGCGATGCCGGCTACGTGCTTGCCCTGGAAGCGGGCGCCGGCGAGCTCGTTCTCGGACGGCTGGCGCGAGCCGTCGCCGGCGGCGATGGTGCTGGCGCCATAGGGCGAGCCGCCGGTGATCTCGCTCAGCGTCATCTGGCCCTGGAAGCTGTAGGGCAGGCCGACGATGACCATGCCCTGGTGCAGCAGCACGGTGTGGGTCGAAAGGATGGTGCTTTCCTGGCCGCCATGCTGGGTCGCGGTCGAGGTGAAAACGCTGCCGACCTTGCCGATCAGCTTCCCCTGGAACCAGAGGCCGCCTGTCTGGTCGAGGAAGTTCTTCATCTGCGCCGGCATATTGCCGAAGCGGGTGGGGACGCCGAGGATGATGGCGTCGTAGTCCGGCAGTTCGTCTACGGTCGCGATCGGAGCGGCCTGGTCGAGCTTGAAGCCGGATTTGCGCGCGACCTCCTCGGGGACGAGCTCGGGCACGCGCTTGATCACCGCCTCGGCGCCGGCCTCGCGCACCCCTTCGGCGACAGCCTGCGCCATCGTCTCGATATGGCCGTAGCTGGAATAGTAGAGAACCAGAACCTTCGTCATCGCGATCATCCTCCTCGTCTTCGCAGCTATGGGGAACCGCGCGCCCCGAAAGCCTAGGTCGGGTGTGCAAGGGCAGTTGTACACTCACGCATCCGACAGCGCAGCCGTCGCGGCGCATGGCGACGACGAAAGCGGCCGGGCATCACCCGGCCGCCATTGAGTGCCTTCAGCTTGCGCTGCGCCTACTTGAACGCGATCACCACGCCGTCGGCGCCGATCGTCGCCTGCAGGCCCTGGCGGCGCGTGTCGAGGCTGATGGTCACGCCCTTGTCGTTCTTGAGCCACATGCGGCCCTGGCCGGCCCGGCCGACGGCCCAGCCTTCCTTGAGCTGGACATAGGGGCCGGCGAGGTCGTTGCGCTCGGTCAGGCCGTAGACGCGCCCGCTGGCGACGACACGCGAGGCGCCGATGCCACCGATGCCGAGGCCGCCGACCGAGATCGGATAGGAGCGGCCGCGATAGGTGAAGGTGCCGCCGCCGAGTTCGCCCGAGGCGATGAAGGCGACCGAGATCTGCTCGATCTTGACCGTGCCGGTCTGCGGACCCAGCGTTCGCGGCTGGGCCACGGCCGTGCCGGTGACGAGGGCAAGCGCAGCGGCGCCGGCGAAGAGGGATTTGATGGCGGGCACGAGCAGTACTCCTTGGTGATCTAACGGAGTAAACAACCGCCGGAGCGCCCGGCGGTTCCGTGTGCCTGCCTCGCTGTCTAGAGCAATTCCGCAATTCTCCGAATGGCGGAATTGCTCCAGGTCTTTGCCGTATCGCATTTCTTCACGCGAACCGGTGTCCACTTCCCTCGACAATGCTCTAGCGGAAGGGCGGGCTGTATTGGATGCCGCCCCTGCTCCAGAGCTCGTTCGGGCCCCGCGCCAGCTGCAGGCGCGAGCTCTTGCCGAGATGGCGCTCGAAGCTCTCGCCGTAATTGCCGACGGCCGAGATGATGCGCACGACCCAGTCGTTGCTGACGCCCATCGCCTCGCCCATCTTGCCGTCGAGACCGAGGAAGCGCTTTACCTCGGGATTCGAGGATTTCAGCATCTCCTGGACATTGGCCTTGGTGATGCCGAGCTCCTCGGCGTTGATCAGCGCCAGCACGGTCCAGCGTACCAGGTTGAACCAGGTCTCGTCGCCGGTGCGGACCCAGGGGCCGAGCGGCTCCTTCGAGACGACTTCCGGCAGGATGACGTGACTGTCCACGTCCTGCAGCTTCATCCTGACGGCCGAGAGGGCGGAGATGTCGGTGGTGTAGGCGTCGCAGCGGCCCGATTCATAGGCCTTCAGCGCTTCTTCCGAAGTGCCGAAGGCGGCAGCCTCGTATTTCACCCCGAGCTTGCGGAAATAGTCGGCGAGGTTGAGCTCGCTGGTCGTGCCCTGTGCGACGCAGACCGAGGCGCCGCCGAGCTGGGCGGCGGAGGAGACGCCGAGTTTCTTCGAGACCATGAAGCCCTGGCCGTCATAATAGTTGACGGTGGTGAAGGTGACGCCCTGGCCGGCATTGCGCGAAAGCGTCCAGGTGGTGGTGCGCGGCAGGACGTCGATCTCGCCGGCCTGCAGCGCGATCAACCGGTCCTTCGAGGTCAGCGGGACGAAGCCGGCCTTCTCGGTGTCGTTGAAGATCACCGCGGCGAGCGCCCGACAGATGTCGATGTCGAAACCCTGCCAGCGGCCGTTGGCGTCCTGCGTCGAGAAGCCGGCGACGCCGGGGCTGGTACCACAGATGATCTTGCCGCGGTCGCGGATCATCTTGATCGTGTCGGCGCCGGCGGGTGCAGCGAAACCCGCGGCGAGCGCCAGCGCGGCGGTCAGGCGTAGCAAGGTCCGTTTCATCGTTGATCCCCTGTCGTTGTTATCAGGCAAAACTCTCCCCTCGCAGCGGAGACGCTGCCCCGCCGCGTTCGTCATCTCAGGCCTTCAACCTCAGGCGACCTTGGCGGCCACTGGCTGTTCGAGCGCGACCAGCAGCGCGTCGAGGTCGTTCCAGAGGTCGTCCGGATCCTCCAGGCCGATGCTGATGCGCAGTGCCGGACCCTGATGCGGCCAGGGCACGACGGTGCGCTCCCCCTCGGGCGCCAGCGGCGCGATCAGGCTGCGCGTGCCACCCCAGGAGGCGCCGATGGCGAAGACCTCCAGCGCCGAGAGCGCCTGTTCCAGCCGAGCATGCGGCACTGGCTTCAGGACGACGCTGAACACGCCTGACGAGCGGCCCATGTCGCGCTTCCAGAATTCATGGCCGGGGCAGGAGGGCAGGGCCGGGTGCAGCACGGTCTCGACCGCGGGCGAACGGGTCAGGCGCCGGGCGAAGTCCTCGGAGACCTTCCCCATATGGGCAAGGCGCAGCGCCAGGGTCTCCAGGCCGCGCAGAGCGAGCTGGACCTCGTCGGGCGAGACGCCGACGCCCAGGCCACGCAGCGTCACCTTCAGCTGTTCGCGCAGGCCGAGATCGGCGACTGTGATCGAACCGAGCAGCAGATCGGAATGGCCGCCGACATATTTGGTCAGCGCTTCGCAGGCGAAGTCGACGCCGTGGGCCAGCGGCTTGAAGATCAGCGGCGTCGCCCAGGTGTTGTCGCAGCCGACGAGCACGCCCTTGGCCTTCGCCGCCTTCACGATGGCGGGGATATCCTGCACCTCCATCGTGTTCGAGCCGGGCGACTCGACCCAGACCAGCTTGACCTTGTCGTCGATCAGACCGGCGATACCGCCGCCGATCAGCGGATCGTAGACGCCGTAGTCGATGCCGCGCGGCTGCAGGTAGTCCTCGCAGAAGCTGCGCACCGGCTGGTAGACCTGATCGGGGATCAGCACCTTGTCGCCCGGCAGCAGCACCGAAAGCAGGACGATGGTGACCGCCGCCTGGCCGGACGGGACGAGCACGGTGCGCACGCCGCCATGCAGCGCGGTGAGCTGTGCTTCGAGCGTGCGGTGCGTCGGGGTGCCGTGCAGGCCGTAGGTATAGCCGTCGAAGCCGCGATGCTTGCGGGCGAAGAAGCTGGCCGCGTCGGGATAGACGATGGTCGAGGCGCGGTGCGTCGGCACGGTGAGGCTGGCATAGCCCTCTTCGTTGACGGCGGGGTGGTGAACGCTGCGGGTCGCGTCGTGCATGGGAAGAGGTCCTTTCGTGGGAGAAAGGTTCCCTCTGCGGGGCCTTGCCGGCAATCAGGCAAAACTCATGGCTCGATGCCTAAATGTTATGGTCAGCGCGCTTCCATCAGGCAATCGATGAAATCGCGCACCAATTGCGATTTCGGCCGGTCGAGCGGCAGGATCAGCAGGCTGCGGCTCTGCACCTCCGGCTCGAAGGGGCGCAGCACCAGCCGGGTCGGATCGGCACCGGCGACCGCATAAGGGCTGACCAGGCCGACGCCGACGCCTTCCGCGACGAGGGCGCAGACGGTCGCGGCATAGATGGTCTCGACGACGATGCGCGGCTTGACGCCGGCTTCCGCGAAGATGCGGTCGAGGCGCTGGCGGGCACGATCCTCCGGCACATAGGCCACGAACGGCAGGTCGTGCAGATCGGCCGGGCCGATCAGCTCCTTTTCGGAGAGCGGATGGCCTAGCGGCAGGGCGCAGAGCACGCGCGGCTGGACGAAGGGCTGGTGCAGCACGCCGGATACGTCGATCTCGTCGGCGGCGAGGCCGATGTCGAAGGCGCCGGAGGCGACGCCGTCGCGGACATCGCGCGAGGGCAGTACCATCAGCGTCACCGCGATGTCCGGGCGCCGGTCGCGGAAGCGGCGGACCGCCCGCGGGACCAGCGACGAGCCCAGCGCCGAGAGCGAGCCGACGCGCAATTGGCCGGCGCCATGGTCGCGGATGCGCGCGGCGGTGGCGCGCAGCGTGTCCATGCCGAGGAAGGAAGCCTGGACCTGGGCGTAGAACAGCTTGGCCTCGGGCGTCGCGACGATGCGGTTGCGGATCCGGTCGAACAGCAGGAAGCCGAGCGACTTCTCAAGCTCGGCGATGGCGCGGCTGACGCCGGGCTGGGTGACGCCGAGCAACTCGGCGGCGCGCGAGATCGTGCCGGCCTTCATCACCGCGGCGAAGGTTTCGAGCTGTCGGCTGTTCAAGCGGCGTGCGCCCCCGAGGCTGTCGTGCGGCGCCAGCCTAGCCGCCGTGCCGAGCCGAGGGAACCATCGAGATATTGCCGCCAGAACCGCTTAACCGCGGATTTACCCTGTTCCTTTAGGTTCGGCGGGCATAACTCCAAGAAGGAAGCGCCAAGCGATGCTTGCCCAGGCCCTGAAGCTGCCTGATCCTGCCAATGAGGATGCGCCGGGCGCGGAAGCGGCAGCGCGGGCCGTACGCGAGATCGCGGAACGCTTCGGCAAGCTCAGCGCCGAGATCACCGATATTTCCGGGCGCGTCGGCGACGTCAATGCCGAGCTCGACCGGCAGACGGATGGGCTGCACCGCGTCGTCACCTCGGTCGAGCAGGTCTCGCGCTCGAACCAGGCGATCCAGCAGGCGGCCGATACCGCCCAGCAGGCGGCCTCCGTGGTCAAGAGCGGGCTGGAGCGCGTCACCGGCGCGGTCCGCCAGGGTCTGAATGCGGCGCAGAGCGACATCGCCGAATTGTCGGACGGTGCGCAATCGATCTCGCAGGCGCTGAACGAAGCCGTCGGGCGCGCACACAAGGCGCGCGAGGCCAGCGAGGCGATCCAGACGATCACGCGCGAGATCCAGCTGCTCTCGATCAATGCCGGCGTCGAGGCCGCGCGCAGCGGCGCCGCAGGCCGTGGCTTTGCGGTGATCGCCGCGGCGGTGAAGCAGCTCGCCGAGCAGACGCGCGACGCGACGGCCGCCAGTGCCAAACAGCTCGACGCGCTGGTCTCGACCGTCGACCAGCTGGCGAAGCAGAGCGAGGCGAACGCGCTGGCGGCGCGGCGCGCCAGCGACGAGAGCCAGGGCATCTCGCAGCAGATCGGCGAGCTCGATCATTTCGGCCGCTCGGTCGTCGGGCTGATTTCGGAAATCGACTCGATTTCGGCGCCGGCGCGCGAGAATGCTGCGGCGTTCGCGCAGGTGGGCGACGAGATCAAGGGACTGGTCGCGGGGGTCGATCAGTCCGGCCGCAATCTCGAGGTCGCGGCCCGGCGCGGAGCGTCGCTGGTCTCGACCAGCGAGGCGGTCCTCGGCGCGATCGCGAATTCGGGCGTGCGCACGCCGCAATCTGACATGATCGAGATCGCGCTCGAGGCGTCGGCGGCGATCGCCGGCCTGTTCGAGCAGGCGCTGGCGACGGGGCAGGCCAGCCAGGCCGATCTGTTCGACGAAGCCTACAGGCCGATCCCAGGCAGCGATCCCCAGCAATTCATGACCCGCTTCACCGAGCTGACCGACCGGCTGCTGCCTTCGGTGCAGGAGAAGATGCTGTCCGCGAGCAAGCGGATCGTCTTCTGCGCGGCGGTCGACCGCAATGGGTACCTGCCGACGCACAACCGCAAATACTCGCAGCCGCAGGGGCCGGACCCGGTCTGGAACAACGCCAATTGCCGCAACCGGCGCATCTTCAACGATCGCACCGGCCTTGCCGCGGCACGCAACCAGAAACCGTTCCTGCTGCAGACCTATCGGCGCGACATGGGCGGCGGCAATTTCCTTGTGATGGAGGACCTGTCGGCGCCGATCATCGTCAGGGGCCGGCACTGGGGCGGGGTCCGGTTCGGGCTCAGCGTCTGAGGGAGTTGGCGGAGCCTTAACCGCCGCGTGCCAGTGTCCTAGTCGCGTACGGGTTTCGAGTTGCGGACATGCATATCGCGCCATCCTTCCCCAATCTCTCGGTGCTGCTGATCGATCCCAGCCCGCACTATCGGCGCATCATACGCACCATGCTCTACCAGGCGCAGCTGCAGCGCGTGTTCGAGGCGGCCGATCTCGCCACGGCGGCGACGACCTTCATCCAGAAGCAGCCCAACATCGTGATGCTGGACTGGGACCTGCCCGACGGCGACAGCGTGAAGTGCCTGGCCTCGATCCGCTCTTTCAAGACGTCGCCCTTCGCCAAGGCGCCGGTGCTGGTGATGATGGAAAAGCCTGACCGGCGCGCCGTGGTGCAGGCCGCCAAGCTCGGAGCGCACGAGATCATCGTCAAGCCGATCTCGCCGAACAATCTCTGGCTGCACCTTTCGGGCATCATCAACATACCCCGCAAGTACAAGGAAGCGAACGGCAGCATCTCGCTGGTGCCGCGCGCGATCAGCAACAGTCTGTTCTGAGGTTGAACGAAGCTGCCGCGGAACGGTCACAATCCTTGCCGCGAGCCGGGGCGGTTAGCGAAATTTTTACCAATCCCGGAGATGCTTCCCAGTCAATAAACACAGGGCGCGCCGCCGTGGTCATCACCGTCTCCCTTCCGCCTTTCCTCGGCCGATCAGAGGCTGCTGCTTTCCGTAACCAGCTCCTCGTCGCGCTGGAACAGAAGGAGAGCATCGCGGTCGAATGCGCCGAGGCCGGGCCGTTCCCGAGCGTGTGGATCCAGCTCCTGCACTCGGCTGCAAGCAGCGCCAAGGCGCGCGGCCTCAGCGTCACGCTCAAGGCGGCCTCGGACGAGTGCCGACAGTCTTTTCAAGCGATCGGGTTCGACCCGGCGCAAAGCGCTCTCGTTCTGGAGTGATCCTGCGATGAAGATCCTCGCGATCGACGATACCAAGACCCTGCTCAGCCTGCTCAGCATGACGCTGCGCAATGCCGGCCACGAGGTGGCGGAGGCGGAGAACGGCGAAGAGGGCCTGGCCCGCTTCGACCAGTTCAGGCCTGACCTCGTCATCACCGATCTCAACATGCCGGTGATGGACGGCATCGAGTTCACGCGCGCCTGCCGCGCGCGCCCGGCCGGCCAGAACACCCCGATCATCGTGCTGACCACCGAGAACGGCGCCGAGATCAAGGCGGAAGGCCGCCGGGCCGGCGCCAGCGCCTGGATGGTCAAGCCGTTCGAGCCAAACACCCTGCTCGGCCTCGTCGCGCGCTACCAGAACTGAGGCGGCCTATGGATCCCCTGGCGGAACTCAAGCAGACCTTCTTCCAGGAGTGCGAGGAGCTCCTCGGCGCGCTGGAGCAGAAACTCCAGGCGCTCGACGAGGGCTCGACCGATTCCGAGGACGTCAATGCGGCCTTCCGCGCCATCCACTCGATCAAGGGTGGTGCCGGCGCCTTCGGCTGCACCGAGCTCGTCGGCTTCGCCCATGTCTTCGAGGCGGCGCTCGATCATCTCCGCTCGGGCCGCGTCGCGCTGGCGGATGCGCCCTTCACCCTCTTCCTGCGCTGCTCGGATGCTGTCGCGGATCTGGTCGCCGCTGCGCGCAACGACGAGGTTGCGCCGGTTCGCCCCGATCTTCTCGCTGCGCTCGAACAGGTCGGACAGGCCAAGGCGGCAGTGCCCGCTGCTCCCGCCGCGCCTCCGGCTGCTCCCGCGGCCCCGGCCTCCGATGGACCGCCGGGGATCGCGGCGCTCGGCAACCTGCTCGCCATGGTCGACGCCAAGATGGGCGCGCCCGCTGCCGCAGCGCCAGCCGCGGCCAATGACGGCTGGGACGATGACGAGCCCGTCGCCGCTGCGCCGGTTCGCAGGCCCGGCCACGACGTTCGCATCAAGATCACGCCTGAAGCCGACCTGTTCCGCCGGGTGATCGAACCGCGGGTCGCGATCGGCATCCTGCCGGCCGACGAGATCGTCTCGGTCGCCTGCGACCTCAGCCATGTGCCGCCGCTCGAGACGCTCGACGTCACCGACTGCCATATGCGCTTCACGGTGATGATGCGCACCGAGCTCAGCGCCGACGAGATCGTCTCCAAGTTCGACTTTACCCTCGCCAACGAGGAGTTCGAGGTCGAGGTCCTGGCGGAAGCCGAAGCCGGGCCGGAGCTTGTTGCCGAGGCGGCACCCGCCGCGTCGGAGGTGCCGCAAAACGTCGCCGCCGACCTGTCGGCCATCCTTGCCCGGCTCGGGCCGGCAGCCGACGCCGCGCCGCAGCCCGATATCCAGCCCGCCGCTGCGCCCGCGGCGGCTCCGGTCGCTGCTGCACCTGCAATCGCAACCGCTCCGGCGGCAGCACGTGCGGCTGCGCGGCCCGTCTCCAACGAGGCCGCTGCGCGCCAGCGCCAGGCGGTCAGCGTGCGCGTCGATCTCGATCGCATCGACCGGCTGATGAACCTCGTCGGCGAGATCGTCATCACCCAGTCCATGCTGGTCGAATGCGTGCGCTCGCTGCCCTATGACGTCTATGCCAAGACCGCCGAAGGCATCCTGACGCTCTCGCGCCAGACACGCGAACTGCAGGACCATGTCATGGCGGTGCGCGCCCAGCCGGTGAAGGCGGTGTTCCAGCGCATGCCGCGCCTGGTGCGGGAGCTCGCCCAGACGCTCGGCAAGGAAGTGAAGCTCGTCCTCGAAGGCGAGAACACCGAGGTCGACAAGACGATCATCGAGGAACTGGCCGATCCGCTCACCCACATGATCCGCAACTCGATGGATCACGGCGTCGAGACGCCGGAGGAGCGCATCGCCGCCGGCAAGAACCCGGAAGGCACGATCAAGCTGATCGCCGAGCACCGCGCCGGCCGCATCGTCATCTCGGTCACCGATGACGGGCGTGGCATCGGTCGCGACCGGCTGCTGGCCAAGGCGAAGTCGCGCGGCCTCGTCGGCGCCGACGAGAAGCTCGCGCCGGAAGAGATCGACCAGCTGATCTTCGCCGCCGGCCTGTCGACGGCGGACGCCGTCAGCGACATCTCCGGCCGCGGCGTCGGCATGGACGTGGTGCGCCGCAATGTCGAATCGCTCGGTGGGCGCATCAGCGTCGATTCCGAGCCCGGCCGCGGCTGCAAGTTCACGCTCGCTTTGCCGCTGACGCTCGCCGTGCTCGAAGGCATGGTGATCCGCTGCGGCGACGACCGCTACGTTATCCCGATCGCCAGCGTGATCGAGACGCAGCACCTCGCCAACACGCCGATCGAGCACCTGACCTTCGGCCAGGAAGTGCTGCGCTGGCGCGGCGAGATCACGCCGCTCCACCGGCTCGGGGCCGTGATGGGCTCGGCGGGCACGCGCGACGAGAACATCATCATCATCGCGGAGACCGAGCGCGGCGGCAATGTCGGCATCGCCGTCGACGAGATCGTCGGGCAGCAGCAGGTCGTGGTGAAGAGTCTGGAGTCGAATTACGGCACGGTCAACGGCGCATCCGCCGCGACCATTCTGGGCGATGGCCTCGTCGCGCTCATTCTCGATGTCGACTCGATGTTGCGCCTGGCCGCATCGGGTGTCCGCCAACCCGTTCCCGAACTCAAACTGGCTGGATGAACCATGTCCCTGCAGCTCAGCGAAAAGCACTTCACCTCGGCGCAGCCTGAGTCGGCCGCGCGCCGGATCGTCACCTTCCGGGTCGGCGACCGCACCTTCGGCATCGATGTCGGCATGGTCCGCGAGATCAAGGGCTGGCAGGCGACGACGCCGCTGCCGCATGCGGCCCCGCATGTGCGCGGTGTCCTCAACCTGCGCGGCGTGATCCTCGCGGTCTACGATCTGCGCACCGCGATCGGCCTCGGCTCCACCGAAGCCACTGCGACCCATGTGATCGTCGTCGTCGATGTCGAGGACAAGACCGCCGGCCTGCTGGTCGACTCGGTCTCGGACATCGTCGACGTGCCGGTCAGCGCGGTCCGTCCGGCGCCGGATCTGGAGCGCGACGAGCACGGGCTGATCGAAGGCCTCGTGCTGCTCGACACCGAGATCGTCGCCCTGCTCGACCTCGCCGCGGTGATCCGCGACGGCGGCGACAATCAGGACAAGCAACTGCGCGTCGCCTGAGCCGCAGATGGCTCCCGGCAGCGCCCAGCCGGACTGCCGACTGATGGCCAGGACCGCCTGAGAGACAAGAAAGAACCGATGGCTCAGCTGGGCGCCTTCTCGAAACTCTCGGTCAAGCTGCCGGCGCTGTTCGCCGGTGGCGCCGCCGTTTCGGGCGGGCTCGTCGCATTCGCGGTTCAGCAGAGTGCGGCTGCCCGGCTTGGCGCCCTCGGCCTGTCCAGCCAGCAGGTCGAGGCGGCCTTGTCGGGTTTCGCAAGCACGGCCTTGCCGTTCGGCGTCGCCGGTGTCGCCCTTGCCGCCGGTCTCGGCTGGCTCGCTGCTCGTTCGCTGGCGCGGCCGATGATGGCGATGCGCGAAGGCATGGAGAGGCTCTCGGAAGGCACGCCAGACGCCGCGCCGGAGCTCGCCCGCCGCGACGAGATCGGCCAGCTCTCGCGGGCTCTGCGCCAAGTCCAGGAAAGCTCGGTCGAGGCCGGGCGGATCCGGGCGGCGCTCGACGGCTGCCGCACCGCGATCATGGTCTGCGATGCGAACGGGCGGATCGTCTACGTCAACAAGTCGCTGCTGAAGTTCTTCAGCGAGGCGCAGGAGGATTTCCGCGCCGCCTTCCCGGGCGTTTCGGCCAAGGACATGCTCGGCAAGGTGCTGGAGCTGTTCGCCGGCCCGCACGGCGTTCCCGAAGCGCGCGCCATGCGCGTCGCGCTGGGCCGGCGCATGGTCGGGCTGACGCTGACCGTTACGACGCAGCCCGATGGCCAGAGGCTGGGTTCGACGATCGAGTGGCGCGAGCTGACCGAGGAGTTGCGGGCCGCCGACGAGGTCGCGGCTGTCGTCGCCGCCGCGGCGGAGGGCGATTTCTCCCGGCGCGTTCCGCTCGCCGGCAAGCCCGAGGCGCTGCAGCGCATCGCCGCGGGCGTCAACGAGATCAACGCGATCGTCGAGGCCGCTACCGACGAGTTCGCCGCCGTGCTGGCCGGCCTCAGCGAAGGGGACCTGACGGGCCGCATCGACGGCGCCTATGACGGGCGGCTCGGCGAGCTGAAAGCCGGGCTCAACCAGACCTTGGCGCGGCTGACGCAGACCGTCTCCGGTATCCAGCTGGCGGCGGCCCATGTCGCGGCGACAGCGGTCGAGATCAAGGCGGGGGCGGTCGATCTGGCAGGGCGGACCGAACAGTCGGCAGCCGGGCTGGAAGAGACGGCCGAGACCACCGGCCAGCTCGCGGCCTCGATCACGCAGAGCGCCGGGCGTTCGCGCGCCGCGACCGAGCTCGCCGGCGAGGCGATGGCGGTGGCCGGCAGCGGCCAGCAGGTCGTCGCCGAGACGATCGCGGCGATCGGGCAGATGGAGCAATCCTCGGCGCGGATTGCCGAGATCGTCACCGTGATCGACGGCATCGCCTTCCAGACCAACCTTCTGGCGCTGAACGCCGCCGTCGAGGCTGCCCGCGCCGGTGAGGCCGGGAAGGGCTTCGCGGTCGTCGCATCCGAAGTGCGTACTTTGGCGCAGCGCTCGGCCACGGCTGCCAAGGACATCAAGGGCGTGATCGCCAACTCCAATGCGCAGGTCGCCGAAGGCGTGCGCCTGGTGCGCCGGACCGGCGAGACGCTCGGCAAGATCGTCGCGGCGGTCGAGCAGGTTTCGGCGACGGTGTCGGAGATCTCGCAGGCGAGCGCCGGCCAGGCCGGCGACATCGCCGCGATGAGCCGCTCCGTCGCGGCGATGGACGAGGCGACCCAGCAGAACGCCGCGCTGGCCGAGCAGAGCGCCGGCGCGGCGGCGAGCCTCGCCGAGCAGACACAGGCGCTGCGCGAGCTCGCCGACGTCTTCCGCTTCGAGCGGCCGCTGGCTCATGCCCGGTCGCTGCCGGCCCCAGCCGCGAGCGAGCTGCGCCGTGGGCCGACCCGCAAGGACCATCATCATTCCACCGAAGCCCGCCCTGCCACTCCGCGCCGCCGCGTCGCCGGTGGCGGCCGGATGGACGAGTGGGTCGAATCCTAAGTCGCGTCACCAAGGTCAGAGCATGCTTGCCCCGCAATCCGTCCAGTCGGATACCGCGCTCAGCCGCGACGACATGGCCCTCGTGGCCAAGCTGGTCTACGAGCACGCCGGCATCGTCATCCGCGAGCACAAGGAGGCGATGGCGCGCGGCCGGCTGGCGCGGCGCGTCAAGGTGCTCGGCCTCAACTCGATCGCCGAGTACTGCGCCTATCTGCGCACGGCGGCGGCGAGCGACGAGATCCCCGAGTTGATCAACGCGGTCACCACCAACCACACCGCTTTCTTTCGCGAGCGTCACCATTTCGACCATCTGCGCAAGGACGTGCTGCCGCGCCTGATCCAGGAGCGGGCAGGGCGGCGCGGGCGCATCCGGATCTGGTCGGCGGCCTGCTCCTCGGGCGAGGAGCCCTACAGCGCCGCCGCGATCTCGCGCGACGTGATCGGCCATCGCAGCGACCTCGACTTCAAGATCCTGGCGACCGACATCGACACCGACATCCTCGACCGGGCCGCGGCAGGGCAATACCCGGCCGAGCAGTTCGACCGGCTGCCGGCGGACCTGCGCCCGCTGCTCAGACTGGAAGGCCAGAATTCCCGCGGCGAAGCCCGCATCGCCGAGGACCTGAAGCGGCTGATCGCCTTCAAGCGGCTCAACCTGATCGAGCGCTGGCCGATGAAGGGGCCGTTCGACGTGATCTTCTGCCGCAATGTCTTCATCTACTTCGATACGCCGACCAAGGCGGCAATCCTCGACCGTTATGTCGCCCTGCTGCAGCCGGGCGGCTTCCTCTATCTCGGCCATTCCGAATCCCTGCCGCAGCCGCATCCCCAGCTCAGGCTGATCGGCCGCACCATCTACGAGCGCACGCCATGAGACTCGTCCAATGAGCCTTGCCCGATCCTCACGGCGCTATTTCGACCCGCGCTTCGAAGCGACCATCATCACGGTCGCGCCGGGCGAGCACGAGATCACCTCGGCCAAGGACGAAATCGTCGCCACCGTGCTCGGCTCCTGCGTCTCGGTCTGCATGCGCGACGCGCAGATCGGCGTCGGCGGGCTCAACCATTTCCTGCTGCCGAAGAACAATGGCGGCACCGACGCCAGCGCCGGCGAGCGCTATGGCGACACGGCCATGGAAGTGCTGATCAACGGGCTGCTCAAGCGCGGCGCCAGGCGCGGCCAGCTCGAGGCCAAGGTCTTCGGCGGTGCGCGCGTGCTCTCCGGCGCCACCATGCTGGCGATCGGCGAGGGCAACATCATCTTCGTCAACGAGTTCCTCGCCCGCGAAGGCATTCCGGTGGTATCCAGGGATGTCGGCGGCACCCGTTCGCGCCGCATCCACTACCAGCCCGCCACCGGGCGCGCCTGGGTCCAGCACGTCCAGCAGGCCGCGCGCGATCCCGAGCGCGAACAGGAAATGGCTTATCTCAACCGCCTCAAGACCCAGCCGGTGGCTGGTGAAGTGGAGATCTGGTGATGAGCATGCTCACCTCAGGCGGCCCGGTCAAAGTCCTCGTGGTCGACGATTCCGTGCTGATGCAGAAGTTGATGACGCAGATCATCAACTCGACGCCCGGCTTCCAGGTGATCGGCGTCGCCGGCAGCGCCGAGGAGGGCTGGGACGCGATCCAGGATCTGCGGCCCGACATCCTGACGCTCGATCTCGAACTGCCCGGCCGGCACGGCCTCAAGCTGCTGGCCCGTGTGCTGAAGCAGGACCCGCTGCCGGTGCTGATCGTCTCGGCCTTCGGCGGGCCGGGCGCCGACAACACCATCCAGGCGCTGGAGCTCGGTGCGATCGACTTCATCGAGAAGCCGGACGGGGCGACGCATACGCTCGAAGGCTTCATGAAGCATGTCGCCGCGGCGCTGCAGCGCGCCTCGGCCAGCCGGCGCCTGATGGCGGCTGCCAAGGAGATGGTCACGCAGCAGCGGCCCCAGAGCGCGCCGGCACGACCAGCGGCCGTGCATGTGCCCGCCAACCACGGCAAGGTCTCGCTGATCGCGATCGGCGCCTCGACCGGCGGCGTGCCGGCGGTGCAGACCGTGATGCGCGACGCGGCGCATCTGCGCCTGCCGATCGTCGTGGTCCAGCATATGCCGGCGGGCTACACGGCCAAGTTCGCGGCGCGGCTTTCGGCTGCGACCGGGCTCGACGTGCGCGAGGCGGCAGATGGCGATCGCCTGCGGCCGGGCATGGGCGTCGTCGCGCCGGGCGGCACGAAGCATCTGGAGATCGAGGAGCGCCGGGGCGAGCTGATCTGCCATCTCAAGGAAGCGCCGCTGGTGAGCGGGCATTGCCCCTCGGTCGACGTGATGTTCCATTCGGTCGCCCGCGCGCTCGGCAGCCATGCGATCGGCGCGCTGCTCACCGGCATGGGCCGCGATGGCGCTGACGGTTTGTTAGCCATGCGCAAAGCCGGCGCGGCCACGTTAATCCAAAGTGGCGAGACCTGTGTGGTAAACGGGATGCCGAAAGCCGCGTTCGAGTTGGGCGCCGCTGATCGGGTCGTACCGCTCGACCAGATCGGAGGCGCCATCGCGGGACTGCTGGGCGAGCGCCCGCAGCAGCGTACAGCATAGATCGTCGCGCGTCCGAACGGACGCGGTCACGATGATCTATCACATCGTTATCGCATCGGATTCGTCCGAAAAATGGGATCCATTTTTCGGTCCGATGCCAGGGAGAGTGCCATGTCAAAGGCGAGAAGCGACTACCGCATCCTCGTGGTCGACGACCAGAAGAGCATGCGTGGCCTTGCCACCTATTTCCTCAAGCAGATCGAGTTCCAGGATATCGACGAGGCGGAGAACGCCCGCGAGGCCCTGATGAAGATGCAGACCAAGCGCTATGATCTGCTTCTGCTCGACTGGAACATGGACGGGATGAGCGGAATCGACCTGCTGCGCGCCATCCGCTCGGTGCCGGAGCTCAACCAGATCAAGATCATCATGGCGACGTCGGAGCGCTCGGTCGACAAGATGGACGAGGCGACCAGCAACGGCGCCGACCACTATGTCGTGAAGCCCTATGAGCTGCGCGATCTCGAGGTCCGCGTGAAGAAAGTGCTGGCCTGCTGAGCAGGCGGATGCGAGGTCGCGTCCGGCTCGCAGCAGTTGGTCTCATTTGCTGGAAGGGCGCGGGGTCTCCGTTCGATCGCGTCTTCTCGACACCGGTCGCCGTTCCGCCGGAAAGCACCCTGCGGCGGACCAAACGCGAAAACGACAATTCGCAAGCAAGGTGCGTTGACAGCATTCACATGCGCTCATAGGTTTCAACCATGAGGCGCGTTGCCACTTTTGGTGTAACGTCATGTCAGCGCGAGCCCGAGCCGCGAATCACGCTGGTTCGCAAGGATAGCGACGAGACAGTAAACTTCGACGCCGCGACACTGATCGCCCAATATCAACTGCCATCAGGCGATATAGTTCTGATTCTTGATGAGGACTGCCCCTATGAGGAGCAGCTTCATCTTGCACTGGTGCGCGGGTCCGATGTTCTTGATCATATCGTGATTGGCGCGCCCTATGCGACCGGAGACTATCGCGAGGTCGCTCTCGGGGAGAAGGAGCTCCGTTTCCGCTTTTCCGGGGACACGGAGCTGCTCCTGGCGGTACGCGACAAGGCCTCGCATTTGCCGGAGCGCCTGCCCGCGGGAGCGCGGCGCCTGGGCCGCTGGTTCTCGGCACATCATCTGTCCCTGCAGCAGAGCGCGCCCAATGAGCACCAAACAGCCTGATCCCGCGCTGGAGGCGGCAATCCGGCAGCTTGAAGCGACAGCCCTCAGCTTCGCCTACCAGGCTACCAATATCGCCAGTGTCCGATCCGAGTACATTCGAAGGACACGCGAGCTGTCAGTCTCGCTGCGCGCCGCCTACGATCATGGCGAACTGTCGGCGAAGGCCGCCGCCGAAACCGCTCACCAGATGCGCAACGTCATCCTGGAGCAGCAGCGCAAGCGCTCCGCCGCGGTCGGCCGGGCGATGGCGAAGCAGCTGAAGGCGCAGGGCCTCCCGCTCGACGACATCCTGGAGAAGCTGTCGAAACGTCTGCACGGCAAGGCTTTTGGCCAGCTCGACAATGCGCAGCAGACGGCGGTCTATCTTGAGGTCGTCGAATCGGCCGGCCGGGCCCGGCCGAGCGCCACGAAATTCGCAGCGCGGGCAGGGGCTGCGGGTCGGGGTGTCTTCCTGCTCGGTCTCGGACTCGCCGCCTACAACATCGCAAATGCGAAGGACAAGGTCTGGCAGACCGGCCGCGAGGCGGCCGGCATGGGGGGCGGTATTGCAGGCAGCGTCGCCGCCGGCGCTGTCGCCGGCATCTGGCTGGGGCCGCTGGGCGTCGCCATCGGTGCACTGGTCGGCGGGGTGGCCGGTGCCTTGATGAGCGACCAGGTGTATGTCGCGGTCGCCGGTCCGTCCGATCGCAAGGCGGGCCATTTCCTCAAGCGGTTCACGAACGTCTATTCGACCGACGAGGCAGCGATCGCGAACGCGCTTTACAGCGAGATGGGCATCGACCTGGATCGTGTCCACGACGTGTTCATGGCGATGAACGAGAGTTTCACGACCGACGCCGACGACGTCGCCGTTCTCTATCTGCGGAAGGTGTTCGCCGGCCGCGGGCTCGTACAGGAAGCGCTGCGCCTGAACCGAGCCTGCCGTGACACGCTCATCCGAATCCTCGACGATGGCTGGACCACTGCCGAGGAGCGAGGGCTTATCGGCCAGCTGCGCGCGCTGCGTTGAGCCACCTTCCTGCGGGCCAGCCCGGATGTCGTCGCGTGGTGCATCCGGCGGTAGCCCCAAGTCACCTAATCGTGCGGATCGGCGGTTTGGCGCAAGCGGCGCGACCGTGATAGCGTCGCCCATCCGCTGGAGCCAGCTCATGCGCGTCCACCGTCGCCAGATCATCGCTCTCATCGCTAGCGCGCCGTTTGCGCCGGCATTCGCCGCGCAGGGGGAAGGCAACGCCTACGCCTTCAGCTTCGACCGGGCGGAAGGCGGGCGCATCCCGCTCTCGGCCTATCGCGGCAAGCCGGTCCTGATCGTCAACACGGCGACGCAGTGTGGGCTGGCCGGGCAATTCGCCGGGCTGGAGCAGCTCTGGGAGCGCTATCGCGAGCGCGGCCTCGTCCTGATCGCGGTGCCCAGCAATGATTTCGGCGGGCAGGAGCCGCTCGACGGCGCGGCGATCGCGGAAGCGGTCCGCCAGAGCCATGGCGCGAACTATCCGATCACCCAGAAGAACGTGGTGCGCGGCCCGGATGCACATCCGTTCTATCGCTGGGCCGCCAATCAGCGCCCCGGCGAACTGCCGACCTGGAACTTCCACAAATACCTGATAGGCCGCGACGGCAGCCTAGCCGGCAGTTTCAGCTCGCGGATGGACCCGCTCTCGCCGGAGCTGATCCGCGCGATCGGGCAGGAACTGGCGAAGGACTGAGGGGCAGGGGACGGCTCCGCGCCATTCCCTCTCGAACCTGCAAGAGAGGGAGCTCGCGACGTCTCCGTCATGCTCGCCCTTGTGGCGAGCATCCACGTCTTGAACACTGCATTGGATCAGAGAAGGGAAGACGTGGATGGTCGGGACAAGCCCGACCATGACGCCGAACGGCTACGCGACTCCTCATCCAGCGCTTCTTCTCCCGCAAGAGGAGAAGGAAAGGCGGCGCCTCAACTCCGCGCGTAGATGTCCTCGATGCGGACGATGTCATCTTCGCCGGTATAGCTGCCGACCTGGACCTCGATCAGCTCAAGCCCGATCTTGCCCGGATTCTTCAGCCGGTGCGTGCAGCCGATCGGCAGGTAGACCGACTCGTTCTCGTGGACGAAGCGGACGGTGTCGTCGAGGGTCACCTCGGCGGTGCCGCGGACCACGACCCAGTGTTCGGCGCGGTGGAAATGCTTCTGCAGGCTGAGCTGGCCGCCCTCCTTGACGTGGATGTGCTTGACCTGGAAGCGGGCGCCGATGTCGATGCGCTGATACCAGCCCCAGGGCCGGTAGATGCGCAAATGCTCGCTCGCTTCGGGGCGCCCATCCGCCTTCATCTGCTCGACCAGGGTCTTGACCTTGCCGGCCGCCGCCATCGAGGCGACCAGCACGGCATCGCGGGTCGAGACCACGACGACGTCGTCGAGCCCGACCACGGTGGTCAGCACCTCCTCGCTGCGGATCAGCGAGCGGCGGGTGTCGAGTGCGACCGCCGGCCCCTCCAGCACGTTGCCGTCGCCATCCTGCGGCTTGATGGCATGAATCGAATCCCAGGAGCCGACATCCGACCAGTCGAAGGAGGCAGCGAGCATCCCGGCATGGGCGGTGCGCTCCATCACGGCATAGTCGATCGAAATCTTGACGGCCTTGCCGAAGCTCTCGGGATCGAGCCGCAGGAAGTCGAGGTCGCGGCTCGCCTTGTTGACCGCCGCCTCGGCCGCCGAAAGCACGGCTGGGGCGTGGCGCGAGAGCTCATCGCGCATGGTCTTGGCCGAGAACAGGAAGTTGCCGCTGTTCCAGAGATAGCCTTCGGCGACGTATTTTTCGGCGATGTCGCGCCGCGGCTTCTCGACGAAGCGGGAGAGGCGATTGGCACCGGGCTCGGGCAGGGCCTCGCCGGGGGCGAGATAGCCATAGGCCGTCGAGGGATGCGTCGGCTTGATGCCGAGCGTCATGATCAGGCCGGTCGCGGCCAGGCGTGCGGCGCGCTTGCAATCCTCGCGGAAGGCCTCGGCATCGCTCACGACATGGTCGGAGGCGAGCGCGACGCAGACCGCCTCGGGGTCGCGTTTGCCGGCCATGACGGTGCCGACCGCGATGGCGGCGGCGGAATCGCGCCGCTCGGGCTCCAGCACGATCTCGCCCTTGATGCCGAGCGCCAGCATCTGCTCGGCGACGATGAAGCGGAAATCATTGTTGGTGATGACGATCGGCGCGCCGAAGGCCGGATCGACGAGGCGCTGCAGCGTCGCCTGGAAGGTCGAAAGGCCGTCATCCAGCAGCGCGATGAACTGCTTCGGCATGGTGTCGCGCGACAGCGGCCACAGTCGGGTGCCGGAGCCGCCGGCCATGATTAGGGGAACGATCTTTGCAGTCATATCGAACTTCCGGCGGGAACTGGTCCGTCTAGTCCTACAGCAGCGAAGCTACCATCCGATAAACGCTCATAGGGAGAGGCGGGTGGTATCGGTCGAGGTATCGTTCACCCTTTCGGCTTCTGCCCGGGCCGGAACGCGACGATCACCGCCGGATCGGTTTCGAGATAGGGGCCCTCGATCAGGTCGATGCAATAGGGGATTGCCGGCATCACCGCGTCCAGGCATTCGCCGATGGCGCGCGGGCGGCCGGGCAGGTTGACGATCAGCGACTTGCCGCGAATGCCGGCGAGCTGGCGCGAGAGGATCGCAGTCGGCACCTTGGCGAGGCTGACCTGGCGCATCAATTCGCCGAAGCCCGGCATCAGCTTGTCGATCACGTCCTCTGTCGCTTCCGGCGTGACGTCGCGCGGGGCCGGGCCGGTGCCGCCCGTCGTGACGATCAGACAGCAGCCCTCCTTGTCGGCGAGCTCGATCAGCGTCTGCGCGATGCCGGCGCGCTCGTCGGGGATGACACGCGTCACCGCCTGCCAGGGGCTGGCCAATGCCTTGCTGAAATAGTCGAGGATGGCCGGGCCGCCCTCGTCGGCATAGACGCCGGCCGAAGCGCGGTCGGAGACGGTGACGATGCCGATCTTCGCAATAGCCATGGCTCTCCTCAAACCCGGTAGAAATCGCGATACCAGTGCACCATGCGCCCGATGCCCTCGGCGAGCGGCGTGTGCGGACGGAAGCCGACCGCCGCCTCCAGCGCCGAGACGTCGGCGGCGGTGCGCAGCACGTCGCCGGGCTGGCGCGGCTTCATCTCCATCACTGCCCTCCTGCCGAGCGCCTGTTCGATCGTGGCGATGAACTGCATCAGCGGCACCGGATCGGAGTTGCCGATATTGTAGAGCCGCCAGGGTGCCGAGGAGGTGGCCGGACCGGGCTCGTCGCTCGACCAGGCCGGGTCGGTTGCTGCGACGTTGTCGAGTACGCGGACAACGCCCTCCACAATGTCGTCGACATAGGTGAAATCGCGCTCGTGCCTGCCCTCGTTGAAGACCTCGATCGGCTCGCCGGCCAGGATCTTCCGCGTGAAGATCATCGGCGCCATGTCGGGCCGGCCCCAGGGGCCGTAGACTGTGAAGAAGCGCAGGCCCGTGGTCGGCAGCCCATAGAGATGACTGTACGAATGGGCCATGCCCTCGTTCGCCTTCTTGGTCGCGGCATAGAGGCTGACCGGGTGGTCGACATTGTCCTCGACGCGGAAGGGCGTACGGGTATTGGCGCCGTAGACCGAGCTGGACGAGGCGTAGACAAGATGCTCGACGCCGTTGCGGCGGCAGCCCTCGAGGACATGGCCGAAGCCGGTCAGGTTGGAATCGAGATAGGCCTGCGGGTTTTCGATCGAGAAGCGCACGCCGGCCTGGGCGCCAAGATGGACGACGCGCTCGAAACGCCCGTCGGCAAAGAGCCTGGCCATGCCGTCGCGATCGGCGAGATCGAGCTGTTCGAAGCTGAAGCGGTTGTGGCCGTCTAGGCGGGCGAGCCTCGCCTGTTTCAGGGCAGGATCGTAATAGTCGTTGAGATTGTCGGTGCCGACGACCTCGTCGCCGCGTTCGAGCAGAACCCGGGCTGTCTCGTTGCCGATGAAGCCGGCAGCCCCCGTCACCAGAACGCGCATGATCCTCCTCGCGCCAGACGCGGCGTTTCGTCCACCGTCTATCGAGCAGCTTGCCGTCCCGGTCAACGCGGGCTGCGGTCGCGCCAGCCTCTCAGCCGCATGCGTGCCGCCGCGGCGAGCCGGGGCAGAGCGGTGGAGCTGTCGGCGAGCGCGACGATCGCATTTGCCATTTGCTGCCGCTCACCCCAGGGATAGGCCGACGGATCGACCTTGTCGCCGGCGCCGCTGTCGAGCCGGAACGGGCGGCCGGCGGTGAAATCGGCACGGAGCATTTCGATCGCGAGTGCCCGCCCGGGGGAGAGGCGGGCGTGGCCCTCGTCATAGGCGATCTTGAGGAAATGCGACTGGCCGGCGAAGTCGAGCAGCAGGCCGCCGGCGATGGGCCGGCCGTCCAGACGGAGCAGGTCGACGCGGATGGCGTCTGTGGCGGCGAAGTTCCCGACGATCTTACGGATATAGGCACCGTCATCAGCCAGACTGGCGAGGGCGGTGCCGCCACGGCCTTTCCAGCCGGCCGCCTCGAGCGCGAGAAAATCTTCCAGCGCGGCGATGGCGCCGGCGCCACGATGGCGTTGATAGCTGAGCGTGCCGGCCTTCTCCAGCTGGCGATGTTGCTGCATCCGCTTCTTGTAGCCCTGGCCGAGGGCGCGGCGCAGATAGCGCTCCGCGTCGTCGCCGGCCTCGGGAATCAGCATGGGCCGCTGCCAGCGCTCGAAGGTCGCGATGCTGCTGCTCGTCGCAACCAGCGCCGCTTCGAATGCGGTGAAGACGCTGCCCGCCATGGGTAGTAGAGGGAGCTTCAGGACCTTCGGCAGGTCCGGCGCCTCGACGATGGCCAGGATCAGGGCCGCGGCGGCGTCACGCGCATGCTCGCGATCGAGCACCGGGGCGGAAGACACCTCGTAGAGCGACACCAGCGGCGCTGCGAGGACCGGCGCGAAACCGCTGTTGAGGTTCCGCGTCCGGCGCAGCGCCCAGAGCCCGAGCAGGCGATCATCGCCTTCTTCCTGCGCTGCGAGGACGACGACATCATTGGCACTGATCCCGAAGCTCAGCGCCGCGGCGACGGCTGCCGGAGCCATATGCAGATTGGGCGCCTCGGCGCGCCGGCAGAGATCGGCGAATGCTTCGGCGCAAGCGGCGCCATAGGTCCCGGCCGGCAGGCGGCGGACCGCGATCGGAGCGGTCATGGGCGCGATGGGCCACCGCGGCGGCGCAGGCCGAGGACGAAGGCGATCACCTGCGCGGTGGCGAGATAGAGCTCCTCGGGGATGCTGTCTTCGAGCTCGACGGTCGAGAGGGCCTGCGCCAAAGCGGCATTCTGCTCGATGGCGATGTCGTGCTCGCGGGCGGTCTCGATGATCTTTTCGGCGACGACGCCATGGCCCTTGGCGGTGACGCGCGGCGCACCCTGGCCGTCATATTCGAGCGCGACGGCGAGCGGCAGCGGCTGCGACAGGCTCATGAGCGGCGGTCCAGGAACTGGCCGGCCGCTGCTTTTGCCTGCTGCGGGTGGCCGGTGAAGACCTCGAACTCGGCGCTGTCGAAGCGCGACCTGAGCAACGAGGTTTCGAGATCGGGCGTCGCCTGGCGCAGCAGGCGGCTGGTATCCTCGCGCTCGGCCCAGAAGGAGACGCCGATGGCGCGGCCCTGCAGTGTGACCACGCCCTGCAGTGCGCCGAGAGGTTCGACATCGATTGCGAAGCGCACGCGCCAGAGCGGTGCGTCGGGCGTCGCCGAGCCGGATTGCGGCGGGTCGCGCTCGATCTCCAGGGGCAGCACGGCGGTGCCATTGGGCAAAGCGAGCGGGATCTCGGTCAGCCAGCGCGCCGGCGGTGGCTGGTCGAGCCGCGTGGCCTCCTGCGGCAGCGAGGCGTATTGGGCGAGCGCGATACGGTCGAGCGCCGCTTCGGCCTGGCCGAATAGGGTCTGGGCGATGGTCGCGGGCCGGGCGGCGCTGGTCAGGCTCGGCTCTTGAGCCGGCTGCGGCGTCAGCAGGCCGTCGCGGGGCGGGGCGGGGCGAGCCTTGGATGGTGTCGCAGCGGCGGCGTCCTGCTCTTGTGTATTCCGGGTGGCTGGGCGCCCGGGCTGGGGCGCCGCTTCGTTGGCGGTTTCGCCGGGCAGTGGCAATTTCGCTGCTGGTGCGCCTTCGACGGCTGGCTTGAGCAGGTCGCGCAGGCTCTGCAACGCCGCCTTGAGATCGGTCTGAGGCGTTGGCGCCTCTCCTGCGGCCTGCCGCGCTTCGAAGAAGACGCCCGAGCGGACGACGGCTGCCTTCAGCGCTTCCGCCGCGACGGGGCGGGCTTCGGCCGCCGGCAGGCGCTGGGCGAGGATCTGGTCGACCAGCGTCATCAATGGCTTCGGCAAGGTCAGCGCGACCGAACCTTGCGCCAGGCTGCCGAGATTGGCGAAGAGCGGGGCGAGGCTGTCCTGCCGCCCGAGCGCCGCGCCGAGCAGGGGGCCGGCGATCGCGCGCGGCGAGGCGGCGGTCTGAGAAGCGATTGCGGCGGTTGTTGTGGCGGGTGGCGTACGACCGGCCTGCAAGGGGATCGCGGCGGTCGATGTCTGAGCGGTTGCAGGCGCGGCGCTCGCCGAAGTGGGCGCCTGGGTCTGCTGCGGAGTTGGTGGCGCGGTGCCGGCCGCCTGCTGATGAGTCGGCGCCGTCGGAGCGTTCGGGCTGTTGGCCGGCGCCGGGCGGATACCGACCAGCGTCGCCTGCAATGGCGCTCCCGGCTCGGCCGGCGCTGCGAGCTTGAGCATCAGCGCGGCTCCCGGCTGCAGCGCCGCCTGTCTGGCCTCCGGGCCAGCGAGCACGAGTGCGACCTTGACGCCGTTGACCAGGGCGGTGGCGTTGCCGCCGTCGTCGAGCGCGACGAGCTTGGCTTCGACCATCTTGCCGGCGGCGAGGCCGCCATTGCCGCTCATCGTCGCGAGCAGGGTCGCGAGATTCTGGCTCTTGATGAGCGCGGCGAGTTGCGCCGGATCGGGCGGAATGGCTGCCATTCGGGCAGCCTGGCACGAAATGTTAAGGATTCTCTTGCGCCGGGCAGCGTTGCGTCAGCTGCGCTGGTGCGGGCGCCAGCTCTGCGGCAGGTTGCCCACCCGTTCTGGAGAGATCGTCATGGATTATCGCGCGCTCGGCCGTTCCGGCCTCAAGGTCTCGCCGCTCTGCCTGGGCACGATGATGTTCGGGGCGCAGACGGACGAAGCCGATGCGCGGGCGATCATCGACAATGCCGCCGCCGCCGGCATCAACTTCATCGATACCGCCGATGTCTACGCCGAGGGGCGCTCGGAGGAGATCACCGGCCGCGCCATCGCCGGCAACCGCCAGGACTGGGTGCTGGCGACCAAGGCGGCGAATGCGATGGGCGAGGGGCCGAACCAGCGCGGGCTCTCGCGCAAATGGCTGCTCGAAGCGTGCGATGCCAGCCTGAAGCGGCTCGGCACCGATTTCATCGACATCTACTATCTGCACAAGGAAGACCATGGAACGCCGCTCGCCGAGACGATCCGGGCAATCGGCGACCTCGTGCGGGCCGGCAAGATCCGCTATTTCGGTGTCTCGAATTATCGCGGCTGGCGCGTCGCCGAGATCTGCCGGCTCTGCGACGAGCTCGGCATCGACCGGCCGGTGGTCAGCCAGCCCTATTACAACGCGATGAACCGCATGCCCGAGGTCGAGCACCTGCCGGCCTGCGGCTATTACGGGCTCGGCGTCGCCAGCTATTCGCCCTTGGCGCGCGGCGTGCTGACGGCGAAATACGAGCCCGGCCAGGCTCCGCCGGAAGGCACCCGCGCCGGCCGCGCCGACAAGCGGATCATGCAGACGGAATGGCGCGAGGAATCGCTGATCATCGCCCGGACGATCCGCGACCATGCCGCGGCGCGCGGCCTGACGCCGGTCCAGTTCGCGGTCCGCTGGGTGCTGAATAACAAGCTCCTGACCGCGGCAGTGGCCGGCCCGCGCACCATGGAGCAATGGCAGGGCTATCTCTCGGCGCTCTCGGCCGATTTCACCGCCGAGGACGAGGCGCTGGTCGACAGCCTCGTGCCGGCAGGTCATCCCTCGACGCCGGGCTACAGCGATCCGGCCTATCCGCTCGAAGGGCGGCTGGCGCGGACGGGGTGACCCGGCTCAAGGATGCAGCTTCAGCCCCTTGATCGCCTTGTCGACGGCCTTGCGCTCGCCATGCAGCGCGATGCCGACCAGATCGAGGGCGTCGGTCGCCACGGCCTCGACCGCGGCGCGATTGGCCTCGTCATGGCCGGTCGCGAACAGCTCCCGCGTATAGAGCGAAGGCGTCAGGCCCGCTTCGCCGGCCCGCCGCAGCACGCGGGCGAGGTCGGCCGAGCTCGCGGTGAAGATCAGGATCGGCTGGCGTACCAGCGGGCCGTAGACCTTGCCGGAGCCGTCGCGGTAAGCTTCCCCGCCGAGTTCCGGCGCGGCGGCGACCAGCCCGCCGGCGAGGAAGGCGGTGACATTGAGCTTCTGCCAAGCGGCGAGCTCGTCATGGACGATGATGGCAATCTTGGTGTCGAAGCGCATGACGACAGCGATAGAGCGTGGCGAGCGGGCCGGTCTTGAACGTTCGTGCGCGCTCGCCTCGCCGGACGACTGGATCCGCACCGCGCCGGACGGCGAAGGAATCGAACGGATCGAGGCCTTCTTCACTGGCCATGCCTATGACACGCATCGGCACGACACCTATGCGATCGGCTATACGGTCAGCGGGGTGCAGAGCTTCGACTATCGCGGCGCGCAGCGGGATTCGACGCCGGGCGACCTGATCGTGCTGCACCCGGACGAGCTGCACAACGGCCGGGCCGGGATCGCGAGCGGCTTTCGCTACCGCATGGCTTATGTCGAGCCCGGGCTGATCATGGCGGCGCTCGCCGGGCGCGCCAGCGCGATGCCGTTCATCGGCAATGCCGTCTGCCGCGACGGCAGCCTGATGCGGGCGCTGGTCGGCCTGCTCGGCGATATCGAGCATGGGCTGGAGCCGCTGGAGCGCGATTCGGCGGTCGGGGCACTGGCCGAGGCGTTGTTAAAGCTCGACCCGTCCTGTTCGCTCACCGCGGCGGATACGCCGGCGATGCCGGCCTGCGAACGTGCCCGCGATTTCCTGAGCGAGAGCCGCGACGAGGCGATCGATTCAACTATGCTGGAGGCGGTCACCGGGCTCGATCGCTATGCGCTGGCGCGGCAGTTCCGCCGCCGCTACGGCACCAGCCCGCATCATTATCTGGTGATGCGCCGGCTGGAGCGGGCAAGGCTGCTGATCCGTCAGGGCGATGCGCTGGCCGAGGCGGCAGCCGCCAGCGGTTTTTCCGACCAGAGCCATATGACCCGGCATTTCCGCAAGGCCTATGGCCAATCTCCCGGGCGCTGGCGGGCGATGCAGGTCGGAGTCATGCCGGATGCGGCCTGAGCGGCGCTCAGGGCCGCGAACTGGTCAAGCCATCCCACGCCGCCATGGCGCCCTGCGCCACCGCCTTGAGCTCTGCGCGGCTGGCGCCGTCGCGGGCGCGGATCGACATGCCCTGCTGCACCGTGCAGAAGAAGGCGGCGATGGCGGCCGGATCGCCCGCCGAGAGTTCGCCGCTGGCGAGCGCGCCACGCAGGCGCTCTTCCAGCACGCCCTGCATCTCGGTGCGGGCGTCGCGCAAAGCGCGGCCAGCTTCTTCGCTCGTGCCGGCGGCATGGACGACGGAGAGCACGATCATGCAGCCCGCCGGCTTGCCCGGGCGGCTGAACAGGGCGGCCGAGCGCATCAGATAGATCTCGATCGCATCGCGCACCGTGGGCGCGGCGGCGATCGCGGCAGCGAGCTCGGCGCCGTCGCCTGACTCGTAGAGTGCCATCGCCTCGCGATAGAGGCCCTCCTTGCTGCCGAAGCAGGCGTAGAGGCTGGGCGCATTGATGCCCATCGCCGCCGTGAGCTCGCTCATCGCGGTGCCCTGGAAGCCCTTCTCCCAGAACAGCAGCATGGCCTTCTGCAGGGCTTCTGCCCGGTCGAAGGCGCGCGGGCGGCCTCGTTCGGCCATGGTCGTCACCTTTCTGTAGTGAGCGATAAATAAATTGCTTGACGCTCCGGCGCAAGCGAGTCATCGATATATGTATCAATCACTACATATATGGTGACCCATGGTGAAACTGGCAGGCAAGAAGGCCCTCGTGACCGGCGGCAGCCGCGGCATCGGCGCGGCGACGGCGCTTCGGCTGGCGCAGGACGGAGCGGATGTGGCGCTGACCTATGAGCGCGCCCGCGACAAGGCCGAGGCGGTCGCGGGCCAGATCCGGGCGCTCGGCCGCAAGGTCGTGGTGCTGCAGGCCGACAGCTCCGATGCGGCAGCGCTGACAGCGGCGGTCGACGAGGCCGCGGCCGAGCTCGGCGGGCTCGATATCCTCGTGAACAATGCCGGCATCTGGCACGATGGCGAGGTCGGCAGCTGGAGCCTCGGCGAGATCGACAAAGTGATCGCGGTCAACGTCCGGGCGGTGATCGTCGCTTCGCAGGCCGCGGCGAAGCACCTGCCCGAGGGTGGGCGGATCATCACCACCGGCTCCTGCCTGGCCGAGCGGGTGACGGAGCCGGGCATCGCGCTCTATGCGATGAGCAAGGCGGCGCTGATCGGCTTCACCAAGGGCCTCGCCCGCGATCTCGGCTCGCGCGGCATCACCGTCAACATCGTCCATCCGGGCTCGACCGACACCGACATGAACCCGGCCGATGGCGACCATGCCGACGACCAGCGCGCCAGGATGGCGATCCCGCGCTATGGCAAGGCCGAGGATATCGCCGGCCTGATCGCCTATCTCGCGAGCGAGGAGGGGCGGTTCATCACCGGCGCGGGGATCGCGATCGATGGCGGGGTGAACACGTAAATCGGAAGAGTGTTGGTCGTCCCGGGCGACCGGAGGGAGACCCGGGACCCATTCCGGAACCTTAATCGGAAAGGCTCAGGCATGGATCCCGGATCTTCGCTGCGCTCCGTCCGGGATGACACCGTTATTGACTGACGAGACCAGGGCGGCGAGGTGCGCTCCGCTCAATGCCCCGGCAGGACGATGATCGTCGGCTTGGCCGGGAGCGTCGCCTTCGACAATACGATCTCCGGCCGCTCGCGCCGCACGACCGGCCAGAGGTCCTGCGAGCGGCCAAGGAAGCGGTTGAGGGTGCCGCCGCCGAAGAAGTGCATGGGGATCATCACCCTGGCCTGGAGGGATTTCAGCACCTCCAGCATGCCCTCCTGGTCGAGCGTATAGCTGCCGTCGACCGGGAAGAGCACGACGTCAACCCGGCCGAGCGCGCGCAAGTGGCCGGGCTCGAGCGGGTGGTGGAGATGGCCGAGATGGGCGATGCAGAGCTCGCCGATCTCGAAGACGAACATCGAATTGCCGTCATAGTCTGTGTCGCCGCCATAGCTGCGGATATTGGTCGGGACATTGCGCACGCGCACGTCGCCCATCGTGACGTCGTGACGGGCGGCGCCCCGGCCGGACGGGTCCCAGCCCGGCAGCACCTGCTTGATGGCGGGATCTGGCGCGCGCGAGTAATGCGTCGAATGCGCCTTGTTCATCGTGGCGATGTCCGGCGTCACCGGCGGGCGGACATAGTCGTTGTAATCGGTCGCGACCTTCACCCCGCCGGGCGTCTCGATAAGGAAGGTGGCGTGGCCGACAAAGGTGAGCCTCACCTCGTCCTTGCCGAGGTTGGCGCGCTGGATCGGCAGGCGGTAGCTCGCCATTTCCGGCCGGCAGCCGGGCTCGTTCGCCTGGGCGAGGGCGGGGACAGGCGAGAGCAGGGCAGGAGCTGCGAGTGCGAGCATGGCCAGAAGAGCCCGCCAGCCCGCCTTGATATCGAAGCTCGCCATCGCCGTCTCCTCCGCCGCGCCTGCAGGAGCTTAGCTGCTCGCAAAAGCGGGGCCAGCCCTCGCGGCGCCCGCTCGCGAATTCGTGGGCGGCTCAGTGATAGCGGTTGAAGGAGTAGCGGCGAACGATGCGGGCCATGGCCAGCATCTGCTTGGTGGTCGGCGGCGACGAAAGCAGCGCTGTGGCCGGTGTTTCGCTCATCGCTTTCAGACATCGTGACAGCCGATGGTTGGCCGCAAGGTTGGCCAGCGCAAGCTTTCGCAAGCCGCTGGCTCCCTGCATGACGACAAGTGGATCGCTGCCAGTCGGGGTGTTGACGACCAGACTATTGGAATTCAGCTGCGCGTCCGGTCCGGAGGCCAGTCCTGTGTACCAGGCGTCGGCAATCTCGACACTCTGCCCTGTCTCCATCGCCGCCAGGAATGCCGCCAGCGGCCAGCTTGCCTGCTTACCGTTCCGCCCCAGGAACTCATCGAGTTCCGTCTCGCTCATCCTGGCCCGGACGATGCGGTAGACGTTGAGCATGCGCTTGACCGAGCGCGGACTCTTGAGGGCGATGGCGCCGATCTCGGGGCTGGCGAGGAAGGCAACCTCTTCGTTCGTCAGCCGCACGGTCGCCAGCGCCAATTCGACCGAGGTGAGATCCTCGGCGGCGGATGCCGTATCGGCGAGACCTTCGAGCGCAATTCCGTCGGCCGGAGACGTTTCGGATCCCGGCTTTGCACCCGGCGCAAACGATTTGCGGACCGGACCGCCGCTCGTTCCGGCAAGCGGCGAGGGGACGTTCTCCGGGACGTCGAGATTGGCCTGCAGCAGCTCCTGAACGTAGGCGCCATAGCTGCCGCCCTTGTCGCCCTCGGTCGAGAGTCGCCGCAGCCAGAACGGCAGCTGGAAGATCTTTTCGAGGTAATCGATGGCGCGCTTGCGTCGCTCTGTCTCGACCTTGTGCCGGGCCGCATCGCGCTGTTGCGGCGTCGCATTGTCCGGCAACTCTTCGGCTGCAACGGTGAACTGGCGCGCCACCGCCTCCTCGACCCAGCGGACATCGACGCCGACCACCACGACGAAAAGCTCGAAGGCGAGCAGCAGGTGGATCGCCTGCAACACGTCATAGACCTGCTGATGGGTGCAGCGGTCGAGATCGTCGATGTAGAGGACGATGCGGTCGGGGATGACGAGCCCCTGTTTGTCGAGCTGCATCGCCTCGTAGCGCGTCCGGGCTTCTGTCTCCGCCGGAGTGAGCGGCTCGCCGCGCGCCTGCTTGTCCCTGGCGGCGAGCCCGTCGCGATTGGCGGTGAAGATCGCGTCGAGCTGCTCGAAGGAACGGCGCGCACGGCTGACGAGCCCGACCTGCTTGTCATAGTCGCGGACATCGCCGTCCTCGAACAGGAAATAGCGCAGGATCGTGCTCGGCGCGCCGGCCGCGGCGCCATCGCCGTATTTCGCCAGGGGCGCCTTGGCCTCCTTGGCCTTCTGCTGGGCTTCGGTAAGGGCGCGCGCCGCCTCGCGGGCGGCGACTTCCTTGTCCTCGACCTCCTTTGCCAAGTCCTTGCGGGCTTTTTCGACCGCTTTGGCATAGGCCCAGGCGCCGTCGAGCACCGGCTTGGCGAGCTTCATTGCGCCGGCCAGTGCCTGGAACCCGGCAAAAGCGGCGCCGGCCCAGGCGATCAAGCGGCCACCTGCGACCGCCGCGGAGGTTTCATCGACGATCTGCCAACCTATACCAGCAAAGGCGACGAGGACGATCGCTGCGATGGCCAGCCAGCGCTCTTTGCCGCCGCCGATGATAACCTTTGCGACCAGCGCGAGTTTGCCCGGCCAGCTCGCAGCTTCCGTAACCGTCGCGGTGAAGCCGTCGAGCTCCTTGGCGAGATCATCGCGATAGAGCCGGCGGCCGACCTCTTGCAGTTTGGCGCGATTGCCCTTGTCGGTGCGGATTGCCTCGAACTGTTCCGACAAATGCTCGGACGCCAGCGCGAGGTCGCTCGCCGCCAGCTTCCTGCGCGCCGAGGCGAGGGCCTCGTCCGCGTGCCGCGCGGCCCGCTCGGCGTCGGCGAGCTTGTCCTCCGCCTTCTGGGCGGAGGCTTCGAGGCTGCGGACACGCTCGGCGACCTTGCCGATCAGTGCGAGATAGTCCTTGGAGCGCTGGCCCTCATAGCCGCCGCGCCGGAGCTGATCGAAGAACTCGGCGGTCAGGCTCGCCCAGAGATTGGCGTCGGCATAGTGCCAGGCGTTGAAGCGGATCTGGACGGCGTTCTCGATGAAGCGCGGTGCCGTCGCCGGCTTTGCTTCGGGAGGAGCGGCCTGAGCGTCGCCGGCCGAGGTGGCTTGACCGGCCTTGGCCCG
The DNA here is from genome assembly GCF_900109525.1 of Allobosea lupini. Lineage (GTDB taxonomy): Bacteria > Pseudomonadota > Alphaproteobacteria > Rhizobiales > Beijerinckiaceae > Allobosea > Allobosea lupini. The sequence goes on from NZ_FOAN01000009.1 coordinate 33,607, forward strand.
CGCCTCGCGTTCCTTGCGGGTCAGGTCGGCGATCTCGAGCTGGAGCCGCTCCATGAAGCTCGACTTGCCCGAGCCCCATTCGCCGAAGATGCCGATCGACAGCGGTGGACGGGCTTCTTCCAGGCAGATCAGGCGGGCGAAGGCGGTGACATCCGCGTTGATGCCGAGCGGGTCGGAGCCGGCGGTGGAAGCGCGGTCGGCATGAAAGCCGGAGATGGTGGCGATGCGTGGGGCCGGCGCGCTTATGTTTGGTGAACGCAGGACCTCGCGAACCGGCCTGTCGCGCGCCTGGCGCCACAGGGATGATTCTGTTTCCGGATGGCCTTCGGCCAGGACGTTGTTGATGAGAACGGGGCGGAAGGCGTCCAGTTCGAGTTTCGTCGCGTCGCGGAACTGGCGCCGGAGCTCGGCGGAGGCCTCGCTCCGCCGGAGGTCGAGCAGCGCGATCAGCATATGCCGTGCGCTCAGCTCGGTTTGTCCTCGGCTTGCGAAGGCATGCGCCATCAGCATCGCTTCATAGCAATCGTCGTCGAGCCTGATATTCGATACATCGTCCGACTGCTCTGCGCTCGGCTGATCGGCAAAAGAAGCGAGGGCCCTTTCGGAGGCCGATTGTTGCAGCGCCCACTCGTACAGCCAGCGCGTGGCCGAAACGGTAGAGGAGCGGAGGCCCAGCCCGACAGAAACGAACGCACGGAGCAAGGTGACGGGATTTATTGCGGATACGCGATCATCCTCGGATCGCGTCGCCAGCAGGCCGGCCACCTGCATCACGGCCCGCGCCGTTGCGCTCAGTTCAGAGGCGAGGATCGAGTCCAGGCTATTGCGCCACGGCATCTGGACGGACATCATCCTGGGTGTCGCCTCCGATTGCGCTGCTGCAGCGCTGCCAGTGGGTCTAGCCGGCGCCGACTTCACCCCTCGCTCGCGGTGGAGCTTTTCCGGTTCGAGTGAGGCCTCCATCCGCGGATCGCCCAGCTCGGCCGCGTAGTCGGTGCCGTCGAGCCGTTCGCGCTCGGCCGCTGCGGCGCTTGTGCGCTCGGTGAAGGCCCGCGCCTCCTCCGGCGTCGCCTCGCGCATCTCGCCGGAGGCCGAGATCGTGGTGATCTGGCTGGTGTCGGGCGTGGCGGGAAGTGGACGTTTCGACTTCGCCATCTGGCTGCCCTTCGTGGCGCCGGTGATCGGCTGACGTTGGGGCAGTCTGGCGCGGCGCAGGCCGGGTTTCAAGTCAGGGTTGCAGGCGTGCCTTTGCAGCCCACCGTTGCCTTCCGCGGTCTCGTCGCCTATCTAGCGGCCAGATTTCCCCAAAGCCCGAACGCCAGCCGCAAGCGGAGCCCGCACGCCCCATGTCTCGTCAGTTCATCTACCATATGCGCGGCCTGTCGAAGACCTATCCGGGCGGCAAGCAGGTCCTGAAGGACATCCACCTCAGCTTCTATCCGGACGCCAAGATCGGCGTGCTCGGCGTCAACGGCGCCGGCAAATCGACCCTGCTCAAGATCATGGCCGGGTTTGACAAGGAGTGGACCGGCGAGGCCTGGGTCGCCGAGGGCGCGCGCGTCGGCTACCTGCCGCAGGAGCCCAAGCTCGACGAGAACCTGACCGTCCGCGAGAACGTCATGCTCGGCGTTGGCCCGCAGAAGGCGATCCTCGACCGCTACAACGAGCTCGCGATGAACTATTCGGACGAGACCGCCGACGAGATGACCAATCTCCAGGACGAGATCGAGGCCAAGGGCCTGTGGGATCTCGATTCCAAGGTCGACCAGGCGATGGACGCGCTGCGCTGCCCGCCGGACGACTGGGCGGTCGGCAAGCTCTCGGGCGGCGAGCGCCGCCGCGTCGCGCTGTGCAAGCTGCTGCTGGAGCAACCCGAACTGCTGCTGCTCGACGAGCCCACCAACCATCTGGATGCCGAGACCACCGCCTGGCTCGAAGGGCACCTGCGGACCTATCCAGGGGCGATCCTGATCGTCACCCACGATCGCTACTTCCTCGACAACGTCACCAGCTGGATCCTCGAGCTCGATCGCGGCCAGGGCATTCCCTATGAGGGTAACTACTCGGCCTGGTCGGTGCAGAAGCAGAAGCGCCTGGCCCAGGAAGGCCGCGAGGACGTCTCGCGCCAGAAGACGCTGGAGCGCGAGGCCGAGTGGATGGCCGCCTCGCCGAAGGCGCGCCAGGCCAAGAGCAAGGCCCGCATCCAGCGCTATGACGAGCTGGTGCAGAAGGCCTCGAACAAGGGGCCGGACACCGCCCAGATCATCATCCCGATCGCTGAGCGGCTCGGCAACAACGTCGTCGATTTCGAGGACCTGTCGAAGGGCTTCCAGGACAAGCTCCTGATCGACGGCCTGACCTTCAAGCTGCCGCCCGGCGGCATCGTCGGCGTGATCGGCCCCAACGGCGCCGGCAAGACCACGCTGTTCAAGATGATCACCGGGGTCGAGAAGCCCGATGCCGGCACGATCAAGATCGGCGAGAGCGTCCAGCTCGGCTATGTCGACCAGAGCCGCGACTCGCTCGACGACAAGAAGAACGTCTGGGAGGAGATCTCGGGCGGCAACGACATCATCTATCTCGGCAAGAAAGAAATCAATTCAAGGGCTTATTGCTCGGCCTTCAACTTCAAGGGCGGCGACCAGCAGAAGAAGGTCGGCTCGCTCTCGGGCGGTGAGCGCAACCGCGTCCACCTCGCCAAGATGCTGAAATCGGGCGCCAACGTCCTGCTGCTCGACGAGCCGACCAACGACCTCGACGTCGACACGCTGCGGGCGCTGGAAGAGGCGCTGGAGGATTATGCCGGCTGCGCCGTGATCATCAGCCACGATCGCTGGTTCCTCGACCGCATCGCCACCCACATCCTCGCCTTCGAGGGCGACAGCCATGTCGAGTGGTTCGAGGGCAACTTCCAGGATTATGAAGAGGATAAGAAGCGGCGCTTAGGGATTGATTCAACGATCCCGAAGCGCATCCAGTACAAGAAGTTCACGCGCTGAGGCGCGCCGTTACGGCCTGACGCTGCGCAATGGCGGCGTCAGGTGAACCTGAAGCGGACCTCCCACAACTCCGTCGGGTCAGTCTGGGAAAAGGGGCGCAGAGCCAGCCCCATGTCGCGGCCCAGCGCCTGATTGTTGTGCGCGAAGACCGGCTCGGTCGAAGCCTCCTTGTCCGCCTGCCAGACGAACATCGCACCAGGGCACTCGTCGATATTGGCCGGCTCGCCCCGATACATGCCGCGCCAGTCGTAGCAATTGACGTAGCGGCGCCAGTTGGCGCCATGACGTTGGATGAAAATCCGCCCATAGCCGCCATTATTTGACTTGGACAAGACGCGTTTCCAATGAGCTCCGGCTTCCTGGTAGCGCGCCGCCTCAATGGTGATCTCGACGAATCCGGGAGCAATCTCGACCGCCGAGACTCCTGATACGTAAGTCGATTTTCTCGATCGCCGTGCCGTCCCGCCCATATCAGGCCCCCGTGCCCGCATTCCGCTAGCAGGCTACCGAGACACTACCGACGGTTCAATGACGTCGCGCATCGCTTGCAGCCATCGGCTCTTCCTTCGTCACGCCCTGGCCTCCCCGCCGAGCAGCTTCTGCAGTGCCACGAGGTCGGTGCCGGCAAAGTCCGAGGAGCGGCTGACCTGCGCCCATTCCGCCGCCTCTCTTTGCCGCTGAGCATCCGCCTGGGCGAGGACGAAGAGGGCGTCGCTGCCGAGGACGAGATGGGCCGGCAGGGTCTCGCGCCGGCTGAGATCGAGGATGATCCCAGCGATCCGTTCGGGATCGCCGATCTCGTTGCCGACGTAAGTCCTGAGCAGATCGAGCACGGCGCCGACGCTGGGCTGGTAGTCCGGCATGACGGCCGGGGCGTTGCCACGGGCGATCTCGCCCCACGAGGTGCGCATGCCGCCGGGCTCGACACAGACGATCTTGACGCCGAATGGCGCGACCTCCCTGGCGATCACCTCGCTGAAGCCGCCGACCGCCCATTTCGCCGATTGGTAGGCGCTGAGACCCGGCGTGCCGGTGCGCCCGCCGACCGATGAGATGTTGATGATGTGGCCTGAGCGCTGGGCCCGCAGCACCGGCAAGGCGGCGCGGGTGAGGTTCACGACCCCGTAGAAATTCGTCTCGATCTGGGCGCGGAAGCTGTCCTCGCTGGTCTGCTCGAAGGCGACGGCATGGCCATAGCCGGCATTGTTCACGAGCACGTCGAGCCGGCCGAAGGTGTCGAGCGTGGCGGTGACGGCCACGGTCGCAGCCGCCATGTCGGTGACGTCGAGCGCGAAGGTGAGCAGCGTCTCGGGATATCGGGCCTCGAGATCGGCGAGGCGACCGGGATCGCGCGCAGTTGCGACGACATTGTCGCCGGCCGCGAGGGCCGCCTCGGTGATATTGCGGCCGAGGCCGCGGGCGGCGCCGGTGATCAGCCAGGTCTTGGTCATGAGTTGTCCTCTCGAAGTTGTGAGTGAGCACTTGCTCATTTAAATAAGCGGAATGGACCTGTTCGCTTTTCTCTTTGCGGATGTCAGGCGGAAATGCCGTCCCAGAAGACCGAAAAGCCGGACTTCCGGTAGTGCTCGTGCCGGCTTGGCTCTTGCGCGATCAAGTCGAGCGTCATGGTGCCCAAAGCGTCGAGGACCGTGCCGATGAAACTCTGCGGCTGGTCCTTCAGCACGCCGTCGCGGTGTCCCTGCTCGAACAGGGCGCTGATCTCCGCGAAGGCGACGGCTGACTTGCTACGGGTGTCCTGGGTGATGCGGTCGGATACCGCGAGCTGGCGCAGCGCCTTGCGCTTGGCCGGATATCTCGCGCCCCAATCGATGAAGCCGTTCCAGAAGTGCTCGAACCGGTCGCACACGCTGCCATGGCTCGGATAGGAGGGCACGGTGAGCCTGGCGAAGTCGGTCTTCAGCTCGAGATAGAGCTGGTTGAGCAGCTCGTCCTTGCTGGCGAAATAGGTAAAAAGCGTGCCTTCGGCGAGGCAGGCTTCCCTGGCGATCTTGGCGGTCGGCGCGCCGGTGCCATGCTCGGCCACCAGCTTGCAGGCCGCGGCCAGGATCGCTTCGCGCTTCGCTTCGCTGAGGGGGCGGGCCATGCTTCGCTTGATCTAGATGAGTGAGTGATTGCTCATTTATTCCGGCGGCACGGAAAGTCAATGCCCTGATGAGCCTCTGGAAGCCGTGACCGGTATGATGGCAGGGCAGGCGGGCCGGTTGCGCAGGCCCGGCGGCGCTGCGCCCTATGCCTTGCCCTTCACCAGGATGCTGGCGTCGACATCCTGGATGTCGCGCTTGCCGCAGAGGGCCATGGTGATGTCCATCTCCTTGCGGATGATGTCGAGGGCGAGCTTGACGCCTTCCTCGCCCATGGCGCCGAGGCCGTAGAGGAAGGGGCGGCCGATCAGCACGCCGCGGGCGCCGAGCGCCACTGCCTTCAGCACGTCCTGGCCCGAGCGGACGCCACCATCCATCCAGACTTCCATACGCCCGCCGACCTGCTCGACGATTCCCGGCAGGGCCGCGATCGAGGAGACGGCGCCGTCGAGCTGGCGCCCGCCGTGGTTGGAGACGATCAGCGCGTCGGCGCCGCTCTGGGCGGCGAGCTCGGCATCCTCGGCGTCGAGGATGCCCTTCAGGATCAGCTTGCCGCCCCAGCGATCCTTGATCCATTTGACGTCGTCCCAGCTCAGGGTCGGGTCGAATTGTTCGGCGGTCCAGGCCGAGAGCGAGGTCATGTCGCCGACGCCGGTGGCGTGGCCGACGATGTTGCCGAAGCTGCGCCTTTTGGTGCCGAGCATGCCCATGCACCAGCGCGGCTTGAAGACGAGGTTGATCAGGTTGGCGATGGTCGGCTTCGGCGGAGCGGAGAGGCCGTTGCGGATGTCCTTGTGGCGCTGGCCGAGGATCTGCAGGTCGAGCGTCAGCATCAGCGCCGAGCAGCCGGCCGCCTTGGCGCGGTCGATCAGGCGCTCAATGAAGGCGCGGTCGCGCATCACATAGAGCTGGAACCAGAACGGCTTGTCGGTGTTCTGCGCGACGTCCTCGATCGAGCAGACGCTCATGGTCGAGAGCGTGAAGGGAACGCCGGCCCGGGCAGCGGCCCTGGCGGCGAGGATTTCGCCGTCAGCATGCTGCATGCCGGCGATGCCGGTCGGAGCCAGCGCCACCGGCATCGAGACCTGCTCGCCGATCATGGTCGAGGCCAGCGTGCGGTTGGTCATGTCGACGGCAACGCGCTGGCGCAGCTTGATAGCGGCGAAGTCGGCCTCGTTGGCGCGGTAGGTGCTCTCGGTCCAGGCGCCGGAATCGGCATAGTCGTAGAACATGCGCGGGACGCGGCGCTTCGCCAGCAGGCGCAAATCCTCGATGGTCAGAAGCTGGGCCATGGTCGCCAAATCCCGCGTTTTCTCCGTTCGCTCGGTCGCATGGAACGCCTTGCGAGGCAACCATTCCGGACCAACGCCTAGGTCACGCCGAGATAGCGGCCGGGCTTGTGGTTTACGGCGAGGATAAGATTGAGCACCGCCGCGCCGGCGAGCGAGATCGCGACCTTCGCCAGCGGCAGCAGGAACAGCGCGCCGATGAGGATGGCCAAGTCCACGGCGAGCTGAAACCAGCCGGCGCGGATGCCATGCCGTTCCTGGAGATACAGCGCAAGGATATTGATGCCGCCGAGCCCGGTACGGTGACGGAACAAGGCGAGCAGGCCCAGCCCGATCAGGCTGCCGCCGGCCAGCGCTGCATAGAGCGGGTCCACCGCTTCGATTCTGATCCAGAACGGCGTCGCCCAGGTGAAGACCGAGACGAGGCCCACCGAGACGAAGGTGCGCAGTCCGAACCGCCAGCCCATGCGAGCAACGGCCAGCCAGTAGAAGGGCAGGTTGAGCGCGAAGAAGACGACGCCGAAATTCAGGCCGGTCGCGATCTGCAGCGACAAGGCCAGGCCGGCGATGCCGCTCGTGACCAGGCCCGCCTTGCTGTAGAGAACGATGCCGATGCTGACGAGCAGCGTGCCGAGCAGCATGGCGAAGACATCTTCGTAAAAGCGGTGGCGCTCAGTCGCGAACGTGGCCTGCGTCATGATGAGGCGGCGATCCTTTCAGGCTGCGTTCAGCCGGCGTTGGCGATGCAATGGTTGAGCCATGCCTAGCGATCCTGTAGGGCCGGGTACCCGATTTTCTCGAGAGATCCCATCATGCTTCTGCGGCTCGTCGCTGCATTCCTGTTCTGCGGCCTTGCGACCGTCGCCTCCGCTCAGCAGGAGGTCGGCTGGAAGAGCGGGCGCGAGGCTGCGCAAATCGAACGCAAGATCACGGCGCTGATCGGCAGGATGACGCTGGAGGAGAAGGTCGGCCAGCTCCACCTCTCCGGGCGCGGCGAGGGCTTCGACATCAACCAGGTCAAGGCCGGCCGCATGGGTGCGGTGATGAACTTCGTCGTGCCGCAGGAGGTCCGGCAGGTCCAGGAGGCCGTCAGGCAGTCGCGCCTCAAGATCCCGCTGATCATCGGGCTCGATGCCGTCCATGGCTTCTCGACCTATTTCCCGCTGCCGCTCGGCCAGGCGTCGAGCTGGAACCCGCAACTGATCGAGCAGGCGGCCTATTGGACGGGGCGTGAGGCGCGTGCCGCCGGCGTCAACTGGACCTTCGCGCCGATGGTCGACATCTCGCGTGATCCGCGCTGGGGGCGGGTGCTGGAGGGCGCGGGCGAAGACGCCTATCTCGCCAGCATCATCGCTGCGGCGCGCACGCGTGGCTACCAGCGCGGCGGCGTGGCGGCGAGCGTCAAGCACTTCGTCGGCTATGGCGCGGCCGAGGGCGGGCGCGACTACAACTCGACCTGGATCCCGACGAGCCAGCTGCACGACCTTTTCCTGCCGCCGTTCAAGGCCGCCTTCGACACCGGCGCGATGACGGCGATGGCGGCGTTCAACGCCCTGAACGGCATGCCGGCCACCGCCCATCGCGGCATGCTGACCGACCTGCTGCGCGGGCAATGGGGTTTCCGCGGATTCGTCACCTCGGATTTCGGCTCGATCACCGAGCTGCGCCTGCACGGCATCGCCAAGGACGACGCGGAAGCGGCGCGCAAGGCGCTGCTCGCCGGCATCGACATGGACATGATGGGCGATGTCTACCACAAGCACCTCGCCAATGAGGTGAAGGCCGGCCGCGTGCCGGTGAAGGCGCTCGACGAAGCCGTCCGGCGCGTGCTCCGGGTCAAGTACCATCTCGGCCTGTTCGAGCGGCAGCACGTCGATGTGGCGGCAGCGCCGTCGCTGATGCAGACCGAGGAAGCCCGCAAGGTCGCCCGCCAGGCGGCGCGTGAGGGCGTGATCCTGCTCAGGAACGAGAGGCAGACGCTGCCGATTGCGCCGGCCGTGAAGTCGGTCGCGGTGATCGGCGCCATGGCGGTGCCGGAGGATGAGCGGGTCTGGACCGATCCGGCAGGGCTCGGGCGCCGCGTCGTGCAGCCGCTCCCGGACGCGCTGCGCGAGCAGCTGCCGTCCGATGTCACGGTGACCTACGAGCCGGCCTTCGCCAAAAATTGCGGCACCGAGTTCAAGGACAAGGATGCCGCGCTCAAGGCCGCGGCTGCCGCCGACCTCGTCGTCACCATGCTCGGCGAAGACTGCGAGTTCATGGGCGAGGGCGCCTCGCGCACCGATCTCGGCTTGCCGGGCGTGCAGCAGGAGCTGCTGGAGGCGCTGGTCGCGACCGGTAAGCCGGTGGTGCTGGTGCTGGCGACGGGCCGGCCGCTGGTCCTCACCTGGGCCGACAAGCATGTCGCCGCGATTGTCCAGACCTTCCATGGCGGCACGGAGGGGCGCGCCGCGATCGCCGAGGTGCTGGCCGGCAAGGTCAATCCGGCGGGGCGCACGCCGATGAGCTTCCCGCGCTCGGTCGGGCAGATCCCGGTCTATTACGACCAGCTGCCGACGGGGCGGCCGCAGAAGATCCGCCAGCGCTACGAGTCCATCTACATGGACGAGGCCAACGAGGCGCTCTACCCGTTCGGCTTCGGCCTGTCCTATAGCCGCTTCGCCTATGCCAATCCGCGGGTGACGAACGCCAAGGTGCCGTTCGACGGGGCGACCGAGGTTGCCGTCGACGTGACCAATCAGGGGGATCGCGACGGCCAGGAGGTGGTACAGCTTTATATCCGCCAGCCCGTTGCGGAGCGTTCGCGGCCGCTGCGCCTGCTCAAGGGCTTCGACAAGATAACGCTCAAGGCCGGCGAAACGCGGACGGTACGCTTCAAGCTGGAGGGCAAGGCGCTCGGCGGCCACGACGACGCCGGCCGCTACCAGCTCGACCCAGGTATCGTGGAAGTTTATCTTGGGGGCTCTTCACTCGCCACGGTAAGGACGCAATTCGAGCTGGCTAAGCCTTAAGCGGACGTAACGGCAACTGCCGGCGGTTTCATCTCGACAAGCTTGCGTTTTCGGTCAATTCTTGCTGCGCGGGGCCTTTTCGACGTCTTTGCCGAGAGGACTCCGTTACGACCACGGATGCTCCGAAGGATGCGGCGATGGCGACCGGAACCGTCAAATGGTTCAATACCGAGAAGGGCTACGGCTTCATTCAACCTGCTGACGGCGGCAAGGATGTGTTCGTGCACATCACTGCCGTCAAGGAAGCGGGCCTGATGTCCCTGACCGAGGGACAGAAGCTCTCCTTCGACCTGAAGACCGAACGCGGCAAGACCGCGGCGGGTGACCTGAAGCTGCTCTGAACGCAGCAAAAGGCCTGATAGGCGTGACGAAGGCTACCGGCCTGCGGTTGTCATGACTGCGCCCAAAGCCGGCAGGCTCGCGTTTCATGTGAGAACCGGCCCCGCCGGCCAGGCAACGACGCGTTCATGACGAGTCTTGCTTTGCCTTCCTGGTCGCGTTCTCTGCGTTCCCCGTCTAGCGCGCGTAGCGCCGCGCTCCGGCGACGCAGAGGACTACGGCGGCCGAGGTCGCGATCATCTGCCAGCCGACAGTTTCGCCGAGCAGCAGGCCGGCCAGCGCCAGGCCGAAGAAGGGCTGCAGCAATTGCAGTTGCCCGACCGCGGCGATGCCGCCCTGGGCGAGGCCGCGATACCAGAAGACGAAGCCGATCAGCATGCTGAACAGCGAGACATAGGCGAGGCCGAGCCAGGCCGGGCCGCCCGCCTGTGCGAAGGAGGGCGGCAACGTCGCCAGCGTCAGGCCGGCCATGATCGGCAGCGAGATGACGAGAGCCCAGGAGATCACCTGCCAGCCGCCGAGATGGCGCGACAGGCGCGCGCCTTCGGCATAGCCGAGGCCGCAGACGATGACGGCGGCGAGCATCAGGAGGTCGCCCACGGGGGAAGCGGCGATGCCTTGCGTCCAGGCGAAGCCGACGACGCAGAGGCTGCCGAGGATGGCGAAGAGCCAGAAGGCCAGGCGCGGGCGCTCGCCGCCACGCAGCACACCGAAGATCGCGGTCGCGAGCGGCAAGAGGCCGATGAAGACGATCGAATGGGCGGAGGTGACGTGCTTCAGCGCCAGCGCGGTCAGCAGCGGGAAGCCGACGACGACGCAGAGCGCGACCACGGCCAGCGGCAGCAGGTCGGCGCGAGCCGGTCGCTTTTCCCGGAGCGCGAGCAGGAGGGCTAGTCCGAGCAGTCCGGCGATGGCGGCGCGGGCGACGGTCAGGAACACCGGGTCGAAATCGGCGACGGCGACGCGGGTCGCCGGCAGCGAGCCGCTGAAGATGACGACGCCGATGAAGCCGTTGAGCAGGCCGTTCGCAGTTCTGTCCATGATCCCTCCGGGGCTGGCCTGCATGCGGCGAAGCCTTGCGGATTTCCAGAGACAGTCCGGTACAGTTCAGGCAAACTGTCCTGATGCAGGAAGCCGTACAGATTAAGGATTCAGTCGATATTGCGGCAGTAGCCGACACCCTGGTCGGGCGCGTGATGGCAACGATCCGGCAGCGGATCGCCGGGCGGACACTGGCGCCGGGCGCGAAGCTGCCCTCGATCCGTGGCCTGGCCGAGAGCATGGGCGTGTCGAAGTCGACGGTGGTCGAGGCCTATGAGCGGCTGGCCGCCGAAGGCGCGATTCACGCGCGGCGCGGCTCGGGCTTCTATGTCCGGCGCCTGCCGCCGCTGTCGCTCGCCGATGTCGCGCCGAAGCTCGACCGGGCGGTCGATCCGCTCTGGATCTCGCGGCAGTCGCTCGATGCCGGCGCGGACAGCCTTCGGCCCGGCTGCGGCTGGTTGCCGCCGGACTGGATGCCGGAGGCCTCGATCCGCAAGGCGCTGCGCAAGCTCGGCCGGGCCGATGCAGCGACGCTGGCCGAATATGGCACGCCGCTCGGCTTAGCCGGGCTGCGCCATCTGCTCGCGCATCGGCTGGCCGAGCGTGGCGTCGAGGCGCCGCCGGACCAGATCGTCCTGACCGAGTCCGGCACGCAGGCGATCGATCTGGTCTGCCGCTTCCTGCTCGAGCCCGGCGACACGGTACTGGTCGACGATCCCTGCTATTTCAATTTTCATGCGCTGTTGCGCGTCCACAGGGTGAAGATCGTCGGTGTGCCCTATACGCCGTCGGGCCCCGATCTTGCCCTGTTCGCGCAGGCGCTCACAGAGCACCGACCGCGGCTCTACGTCACCAATAGCGCTCTGCATAACCCGACCGGCGCGACGCTCTCGGGCACGACGGCGCATCGCCTGCTCAAGCTCGCCGAGCAGGCAGGGCTGACCATCGTCGAGGACGATATCTTCGGCGATCTCGAACCGGATGTCGCGCCACGCCTTGCCGGGCTCGACGGGCTGGAACGGGTGATCCAGATCGGCAGCTTCTCGAAGACGCTGTCGGCCTCGGTGCGTTGCGGCTACATCGCTGCAAGGCCGGACTGGGTCGAAGGGCTGACCGATCTCAAGGTCGCGCTTTCCTTCGGCGGCGGGCGGCTCGCAGCCGAGCTGGTACTCGATATCCTGAAGGACGGCAGCTATCGCCGCCATGTCGAGGCGCTGCGCCAGCGGCTGGCGCAGGCGATGGCGCAGACGCGCGGCCGGCTCGCGGCGCTCGGCATCGACCCCTGGCTGACACCGCGGGGCGGGCTGTTCCTGTGGTGCCGCCTGCCTGATGGACACGACGCGGGGGAGATCGCGCGGCATGCGCTGGGCGAGGGTGTCGTGCTCGCGCCCGGCAACGCCTTCAGCCTGTCCCGGACGGCCAGGGACTTCATGCGCTTCAACGTGGCCCAGGCCGCCGATCCACGCATCTTCAGCGTGCTGCGCGAGGCGATGCGCGCGGCCGCATCGCACGAGTCTGCGTCGGAAGGACTGAGATGAGGGGCCATCGGTAGGCGCTCCAGCATTCCCGGTGGGTGGTGCTCTTACCCTCTTCCACCCGGGAGCAGCGGCGCGTTTGTTTGATCCGTCGATGGCGACCGGAATATCGGACAAGCGGCTTGCATCTTCCTCGTATCTGACATAAAGATATCTTTATATCTTTCACCGAATTTCGAGGTGTTCGCTGGTGACCCGCCGCTCCCACCATTCGCTGCCGACCTTGCTGGCCTCGCTGCGTGCGGCGGGCGAGGAGACCCGTTTGCGGATCCTGGCGCTGCTGGCGGAAGGCGAGCTCTCTGTCTCCGATCTCACCGACATCCTAGGCCAATCGCAGCCGCGCATCTCGCGCCATCTCAAGCTGATGGCGGAAGCCGGGCTGCTGCGTCGCTCGCGGGAAGGGGCCTTCGCCTTCTTCAGGCTCGACGACGCGACGCCCGGCGGCGCATTGGCGCTGACGCTCGCTCGCGATCTCGATCCTGCCGACCCGGTTCTGGCGGCTGATCGCGAGCGCCTGACCGCGGTGCGTGCATCGCGGGCCGCGGCGGCGCAGTCCTATTTCGCCAATGTCGCCAGGGAATGGGATCAGCTACGCTCGCTGCACGTGCCTGACGCCGCCGTGGAAGCCGCCGTCGAGGCTGCAGTCGGCGAAACGCCATTTCAGGCGCTGCTCGATCTGGGCACCGGCACGGGGCGCATGCTTGAGCGCCTCGCGCCGAAGGCGGCCCGCGCGGTCGGCGTCGATGCCAGCCATGCCATGCTGGCGGTGGCCCGCGCCAACCTCGAAAAGGCCGGCCTGTCGCGGGTCGAGCTCCGGCAGGGCGATATCTACGCGCTGCCGTTCGCGCGCGGTTCCTTTGATCTTGTGATCGTGCACCAGGTGCTGCACTTCCTCGACGATCCCGGCCGCGCCTTGCGTGAGGCGGCGGCACTGCTTTCGCCGGGTGGGCGGCTGATCCTGGTCGATTTCGCGCCGCACGAGATGGAGTTCCTGCGCACCGAGCACGCCCATCGCCGGCTCGGCTTCGAGAAGGACGAGATCACAGCCTGGTTCGCCGAGGCCGGTCTCGATTGCGATCTCGCCGAGGAAGTCACCGCTGCCGACGGCGTGAGTGGCCAGCTTGGTGTGATGCTCTGGCGTGGGCGCGACAGGCGCCTCCAGGGTGATTTTCCGATTCGTCAGTTCGATCGTGAGGTTGCGTGATGAACGCTTTCCGCCCCAGTCGCCACGGCTCGCGCCGTCCGCGCGTCTCCTTCGAGTTCTTTCCGCCGAAGAACGAGGAGATGGAGGTCAATTTGTGGGACAGCGTGCGCCGGCTGGAGCCGCTTGGCCCGGCCTTCGTCTCGGTGACCTATGGCGCCGGCGGCTCGACCCGCGAGCGCACCCACAACACCGTCAAGCGCATGATCGACGAGACGGCCCTGAAGCCGGCGGCGCATCTGACCTGCGTCTCCGCCTCCTGCGCCGAGGTCGACGATGTCATCCGCTCCTATTGGGCGGCGGGCGTGCGCCATATCGTGGCGCTGCGCGGCGACCCGGCCGGCGGGCTCGGCTCGACCTATGAGCCGCATCCGCAAGGTTATCACCAGACCTCCGACCTGGTCGAAGGCATCCGCAAGATCGGCGAGTTCGAGGTCACTGTCTCGGCCTATCCCGAGAAGCACCCGGAGGCGGCCTCGCTCGATGCCGACATCGATGCGCTGAAGAAGAAGGTCGATGCCGGCGCGACCCGGGCGATCACCCAGTTCTTCTTCGATAACGACGTCTATTTCCGCTATCTCGACAAGGTTCGCGCCAGCGGCATCGATATCCCGATCCTGCCCGGCATCGTGCCGGTGCAGAACTTCAAGCAGACCGCCGGCTTTGCCCGCCGGACAGGGGCGAGCGTGCCGCAATGGCTGGCCGACCGCTTCGAAGGGCTCGAGGACGATGCGGCGACGCGCCGGCTGGTGGCTGCCGCCGTCTGCGCCGAGCAGGTGCTCGACCTGATCGATCGCGGCGTCTCCGACCTGCATTTCTACACGATGAACAAGGCCGACCTGGTCTATGCGATCTGCCATCTCGTCGGCCTGAAGCCGGAGAAGGCGCAGGCGCAGCAGGTTGCGGCGGAGTAGACTGATGTCCGACTACAAGCCCACACTCGCCGACGGCACCGAAGTCGAGCGCGCCCTGCGCCAGGCCGCCTCCGAACGCATCCTCATCCTCGACGGCGCGATGGGGACGCAAATCCAGGACCTGAAGCTAACCGAAGCGGATTTCCGCGGCGAGCGCTTCAAGGGCTGGAACCACGACCTCAAGGGCAATAACGACCTGATCGCGCTGACGATGCCGGATGCCTTGCGCGACATCCACCTGGCCTATTACCGGGCCGGCGCCGACATCGTCGAGACCAACACCTTCTCCGGCACCTCGATCGCCCAGGCCGATTACGGCATGGAGGCGATCGTCTACGAACTCAACGTCGCCTGCGCCCGGATCGCGCGGGAGGCGGCCGAGATCGCCCGCAAGGAAGACGGCCGCCGCCGCTTCGTCGCCGGCGCGATCGGTCCGACCAACCGCACGCTCTCGATCTCGCCCGACGTCAACAATCCCGGTTTCCGCGCCGTCACCTTCGACCAGGTGCGCGATGCCTACGCCGAGCAGGTGCGCGGGCTGATCGATGGTGGCTCCGAGCTGCTGCTGATCGAGACGATCTTCGACACCCTCAACGCCAAGGCCGCGATCGTCGCGATCCAGGAGGTTTTCCGCGAGAAGGGCTCGAAACTGCCGGTGATGATCTCCGGCACGATCACCGACCTCTCCGGCCGGACGCTCTCTGGCCAGACGGTCGAGGCGTTCTGGAACGCGGTGCGCCATGCCGATCCGCTGACGGTTGGCCTCAACTGCGCGCTGGGTGCCCGCGAGATGCGCGCCCATATCAAGGACATGTCGCGCGTCGCCGGAACGCTGGTCTGCGCCTATCCCAATGCCGGCCTGCCCAACGAGTTCGGCCTCTATGACGAGCGACCGGAAGCGACAGCCAAGATGCTGGCCGAGTTCGCTGATGCCGGCTTCGTCAACATGGTTGGCGGCTGCTGCGGCACGACGCCGGGCCATATCCGTGCGATCTCCGAAGCCGTCGCCGGCAAGGCGCCGCGCCCCATTCCGGAGCCGAAGCCTTACCTCAGGCTTGCCGGCCTCGAGCCGTTCACGCTCGACGAGACGATTCCCTTCGTGAACGTCGGCGAGCGCACCAACGTCACCGGCTCGGCCAAGTTCCGCAAGCTGGTCACTAATGGCGATTACGCCGCCGCGCTCGATGTGGCGCGCGACCAGGTCGCCAATGGCGCCCAGGTCATCGATATCAACATGGACGAGGGCCTGCTCGACTCCGAGAAGGCGATGACCGAGTTCTGCAACCTGATCGCCTCGGAACCGGACATCTCCCGGGTGCCGATCATGGTCGATTCCTCGAAGTTCCATGTCATCGAGGCCGGCCTGAAGACGATCCAGGGCAAGCCGATCGTCAACTCGATCTCGATGAAGGAGGGCGAGGAAGCTTTCCTCGAGCACGCCCGGATCTGCCGGCAATACGGCGCGGCCGTCGTCGTGATGGCCTTCGACGAGAAAGGCCAGGCCGACACCTATGAGCGCAAGATCGAGATCTGCACGCGCGCCTACAAGCTGCTGACCGAGGTCGCGGGCTTCCCGCCCGAGGACATCATCTTCGATCCGAACATCTTCGCGGTGGCGACCGGCATCGAGGAGCACGACAACTACGGCAACGACTTCATCAACGCGACCCGCACCATCCGCGAGACGCTGCCGCACGCGCATATCTCCGGCGGCGTCTCGAACCTGTCCTTCTCCTTCCGCGGCAACGAGAAGGTCCGCGAGGCGATGCATTCGGTCTTCCTGTACCACTGCATCAAGGTCGGGATGGACATGGGCATCGTGAATGCCGGCCAGCTCGGCAGCTACGATGATCTCGATCCCGAACTGCGCGAGCTCTGTGAGGACGTCGTCCTCAACCGTCGCAAGGACGCGACCGAGCGGCTGCTCGATGCCGCCCCGCGCTTCAAGGGCGACGGCTCGACGGCGGTCTCGGGCAAGGACCTCGCCTGGCGCGAAGCCGATGTGCACGAGCGCCTCAAGCACGCGCTGGTCAACGGCATCACCGAGTTCATCGACCGCGATACGGAAGAGGCGAGGGCGCAGGCCGAGAAGCCGCTGCACGTCATCGAAGGCCCGCTGATGGCCGGGATGAACGTCGTCGGCGACCTGTTCGGCGCCGGCAAGATGTTCCTGCCGCAGGTGGTGAAGTCCGCCCGCGTGATGAAGCAGGCCGTCGCCTACCTCATGCCTTACATGGAAGAGGAGAAGCGCCTCAACGGCGGCGCCGAGCGCCAGGCTGCCGGCAAGGTGCTGATGGCGACGGTGAAGGGCGATGTCCACGACATCGGCAAGAACATCGTCGGCGTCGTGCTCCAGTGCAACAATTACGAGGTGATCGATCTCGGCGTCATGGTGCCGACGCAGAAGATCCTCGATACCGCGCGCAAGGAGAAGGTCGACATCATCGGCCTCTCCGGGCTGATCACGCCCTCGCTCGACGAGATGGTCACGGTCGCTTCCGAGATGGAGCGCGAGGGCTTCGACATCCCGCTGCTGATCGGCGGGGCGACGACCAGCCGCGTCCATACCGCGGTGAAGATCCACCCGGCCTACAACCAGGGTCAGGCGGTCTACGTCACCGACGCCTCGCGCGCCGTCGGCGTCGTCTCCAGCCTGCTCTCGCAGGAGCAGAAGCCTGCCTATGTCGAGGGCATCCAGGCCGAATACGAGAAGGTTGCCGCCGCCCATCGCCGCTCGGAGGCGGACAAGCAGCGCCTGCCGCTGGCCAAGGCGCGCGCCAACGCCTTCAAGCCGGACTGGGCCGGCTACCGGCCGCCGAAGCCGACCTTCCTCGGCACCCGCGTCTTCCGGACCTATGACATCGCCGATCTCGTGCCGCTGATCGACTGGACGCCGTTCTTCCAGACCTGGGAGCTGAAAGGCCGTTTCCCGGCAATTCTCGAAGACGAGAAGCAGGGCGAGGCGGCGCGTGCGCTCTGGGACGATGCGCAGTCGATGCTGAAGCGCGTCGTCGAGGAGCGCTGGTTCAATCCGAAGGCGGTGATCGGCTTCTGGCCGGCCAACGCCGTCGGCGACGATATCCGGCTCTATACCGGCGAGAGCCGGCAGGAGACGCTTGCGACCTTCCACGGCCTGCGCCAGCAGCTCTCCAAGCGCGACGGCAAGCCGAACATGTGCATCTCCGACTTCGTCGCGCCCGAGGGCATCGAGCGGCCCGACTATATCGGCGCCTTCGTCGTGACGGCCGGGGCGGAGGAGGAGCGCATCTCGGAGAAGTTCGCCCGCGACAATGACGACTATCGCTCGATCATGGTCAAGGCGCTGGCTGATCGCTTTGCCGAGGCCTTCGCTGAACGGATGCACCAGCTCGTGCGCACCGAGTTCTGGGCCTACGCGCCGGACGAGGCGTTCTCGAACGAGGACCTGATCCGCGAGGAATACCAGGGCATCCGGCCGGCGCCGGGCTATCCGGCCCAGCCCGACCATACCGAGAAGGCGACCCTGTTCGAGCTGCTCCAGGCCGAGCCGCGCATCGGCGTGAAGCTGACCGAGAGCTATGCGATGTGGCCGGGCTCATCGGTCTCCGGCCTCTATCTCTCGCATCCTGACGCCTATTACTTCGGCGTCGCCAAGGTCGAGCGCGACCAGGTCGAGGATTACTCGGTCCGCAAGGGCATGGATATCAGAGAGGTCGAGCGCTGGCTGGCGCCGATCCTGAACTATGAGCCGAGCGCCTATGCGGAGGCGGCAGAGTGATCGCTGGCCCGCTGCCGGCAAGGCAGCTGGATCACGCGGCCAGGAATTCCTCGGCCGCGAAGTCCACGAAGGCGCGCAGCTTCGGCGAGGCGTAGCGGCTCGCCGGCCACATCACGCTGAACTTGGTCCGCGCCTCGACATAGCCAGCGAGGATGCGGACGAGCGAGCCGCGCTGCAGGTGCCCAGCGACGGACAGGTCGGGAACGCAGGCGATGCCGAGCCCGCTTTCGGCGAGGCCGATCTGCGCTTCGAGCGCGTTCGTCACCACGCTGGGCTGGATTTCGACCTGCGCGAGCTCGCCGCCTCTGGACAAGGGCCATTGGTGGAGCTTGCCCGTATTGGCGTAGCGGTAGACGAGGCAGCTGTGCCGGGCGAGGTCTTCCGGCGTCTCCGGCGTGCCCATCCTGCGGAAATAGTCGGGTGAGCCGACCAGCGCCTGGCTGAAATGGCCGAGTGTGCGGGTCATCAATCGGGAATCGGCATGCTCGCCGGTGCGGAGCACGACATCGAAGCCTTCGCCGATGACGTCGACCACCCGGTCGGTGGCATCGAGCTCGAGTTCGATCTCGGGGTGGCGCCGCTTGAAGGCGGCGAATTTCGCGATCGGGATCATGCTCATCGAGGGCAGGCTGACGCGCAGCTTTCCTTGCGGCGTCGCCCGGCTGCGAGAGAGTTCCAGCTCGGCCGCTTCATATTCGCAGAGGATGCGTCGGCAGCGCTCGAGGAACATCGCGCCTTCCGGCGTCAGCGTGACGCTGCGGGTCGAGCGGTGGAACAGCCTGGCGCCGAGCCGATCCTCCAGCCGCGCCACCGCCTTGCTGACGGCCGAGGCGGAGATGCCGAGCTTGCGGCCGGCCTCGGTGAAACCATCCGCTTCGGCCGCATGCACAAAGGCGAAGAGTGCTCCCAGGCTATCCATGCGGCGGTCACCCAGTCATGACGGGAATGTCCAAAGTGTCATGAGTTGTGTCCTGTTTTTCGTTCATTGGGAACCAGCTACCTCAAGCGCCACCCCATCTTCGAAGGCGCTACCGCCATGACATCAGCGACGAACACGATCTCGGCCGGCACGAGCGAGGCAAGACTGCCATTAGGGGGCCTGCTGGCGCTCGCCATGGCGGCCTTCATCACGCTCCTCACCGAAATCCTGCCATCGGGCCTGCTCCCGCAAATGGCCGGGAGCCTCGGTCGATCCGAGGCACTGATCGGCCAGCTCGTCACCGCCTATGCGGTCGGCTCGCTCGTCTCCGCCATTCCCCTGACGATCGCCACGCAGAGCTGGCCGCGGCGCACGCTGCTGCTGATCGCGATCGGCGGCTTTGCCGTCGTCAACACGGTGACGGCCATCTCCGACAGCTATGCCGTCACGCTGGTCGCCCGTTTCGTCGCCGGCATGAGCGCGGGGCTGCTCTGGGCGCTGGCGGCCGGCTATGCCGCCCGCATGGTGCCGGACCATCTGCAGGGCCGCGCGATCGCGATCGCCATGGTCGGAGCGCCACTGGCGCTTTCGCTCGGCATCCCGACGGGGACTTTCCTCGGCACGCTGCTGGGCTGGCGCTGGACCTTCGGCGTGATGAGCGGGCTGACGGTGCTCCTGGTCTTCTGGGTTCTGGCCAAGGTGCCCGATTTTCCCGGCCAGAAGCGAGGGCAGGAGTTCGCGCTGACGGCGGTCTTCACGCTGCCGGGCGTCCGGCCGGTCCTGTTAGTCGTCTTCGCCTATGTGCTCGCCCACAACACGCTCTATACCTATATCGCGCCCTTCCTTGAGCCGGCTGGCCTCAAGGATCGGACCGATGTCGTGCTGCTGGTCTTCGGCCTTGCCTCCTTGCTCGGCATCTGGATCACCGGCGCCCTGATCGATCGATGGCTGCGCGAGCTGGTCCTGGCGAGCGTCGCGCTGTTCGGCTTCTCCGCCCTGACGCTCGGATTGGCAGGCACGGTGCCAGCGGTGATCTATGGCGCGGTCGCCGTCTGGGGGCTGGCCTTCGGCGGGGCCGGGACGCTGTTCCAGACCGCTTCCGCCAGGGCGGCGGGCAAAGCCGCCGACGTCGCCCAGTCGATGCTGGTGACCACGTGGAATCTCGCCATTGCCGGCGGCGGCATCGTCGGCGGATTGCTGCTGAGCGGCTTTGGCGTCGCGCCGTTCCCGTGGGTGCTGGCGGCGTTGCTGATCGCGACATTCGCGGTCGCGTGGGGCGCGAAGAGCCATGGCTTTCGCGCCGCAGCGAGCAGATAACCCATCTGGGCCGTGAAGCTGAGGCGCGGAGAACCCTCTCCTTCAGGAGAGGGGATCCCGCGCCTTACTTGGAACTGACTTACCCGCCGCAGCGCTGTGCCAGCACGGCAAAGCCCTTCTGGCCGGCAGCGAGCGGGAAGTTCTGTGTCTCGCCCTCGATGCGCAGGGTGAGGCTCTTGCCCTTGCGCAGCACCGCCTGGAGTGCGGGCGACAGCGTCGTCGTCGCCTCGAAGTGATTGCCCATCTCGTCGCTGATCAGCTTCATGCCGACATCCGCCTGCCCGCCGCTCGACGAGAATTTGGCGGTCGTGACGGCGTTGTCCTTCATGCCCTCCTTGAAGAAGGGGATCCGCACGGTCAGGCTCTTGCTGGCGAAATCGCAGGAGAAGAACAGGCGCTGGTCGTCGGTCTGCGGCATCTCATAGGCGACGACGATGCCCTCGCCATCCTGCCGGACCCCCCAGGTCAGGCCGTCATCGGCCCAGGCGGCGGCCGGGAGCGCCAGAGCGGGTGCCAGGAGGAAAATCGCCTTCGACGTCATGATAGCTGTCCTCGTATCCATCGATCGCCGCGCCTTTTGGGGCGAGCAGGCGACAATTCGCGCATTGCACCGTCATTGCGGATCGCTTCCCTTCGCCCGCAATCGCGACAAAACTTCAGCTGGAACAGCAAACAGGCCGCACGATGGCGGCCTGTCCACGGTCAGATGAGGAGCGGATCGCTCAGGCCGGCACGGCAGCCGCGCCGAAACCGCCGACCTCCTGGCTCTGCTGGCTGGTCTCCGTCACCGGCACGACGCGCGAGACCGAACGGCGCTCGGCGTCGATGCGCTCGATCAGGAAGTAGGCGCGCTCCGCCGAGCCGAGCAGCGCCAGGATCGCGCCGCGCTCGACCCAGGGCAGTTCGGCGCCGAGGCGCAGGCAGCGCTCGCGGACGCTCGTCAGGGCGGCGATGCGCGGCTCGGCCTCGGCGGAAACGAGCGGAGCATCCGGCCCGGCCGGCAGGATTGCGCGCATTGCCTCGGCGACCTGGTCGACGACGCTGTCGACGATCTCGCGGCCGGGCGCGCCGAAGGGCTGGCGCTCGATGCGGCGGGCGATCTGGTAGAGGGTCTCGCCGAGACTGGCGGTGAAATCCTCTTCCTCGATCAGGCTCGCGACGAGGTCGGCGCGGGCATAGGGCATCTCGGGCGTGAACATGCCGGAGGTGTAGGCCCGGATATCGCGGTTCAGGATGTCGATGGCAGCGTAGTGCTCGTCGCTCTTCTCAGGCGCATCCGGCTTGCTGCGAGCGATGTCGAGGAAGAGCTGCGCGGCCTGGAGATAGCGGCCGGTCTCCTTCTGGATGTTGGCGACGGCATGGGCATGATCGGTCGCCTTGGCGAGGAAGCGTGGCGCCGAATAGTCCTCGATCTCGTCCGTCGCCGTGGCGCCGACCTTCATCAGGACGCGCTCGAAGACGCCGACGAAGGGGAAGAGCAGGACGGTGTTGAAGATGTTGAAGAAGGTCGAATAGAGGCCGATCGCGACCGGGATGAGCGGGAAGGTTTCCTTGCCGTCCTTGACGACCGCCACGCCCGGATCGCCGCCGAACCACTGCATCGCCCAGGTCAGCACGTCCATGGAAACGAAGAACAGCGGTATCGTGATGGCGACGCCGATGATGTTGAAGGAGATATGGGCATAAGCCGCGCGCTTGGCGTTTTTGGTCAGGTTGAGCGAGGCCATCCACGAGGTGATGGTCGTGCCGAGATCGGCGCCGAGCGAGAAGGCGACGGCGGTCTTCCAGTCGAGGATGCCGGCGGCGCCGAGGCCCATGACGATGCCGATCGTCGCCGAGGAGGAGTGGATCATCGCGGTGATGCCGGCGGCGATCAGCACGCAGTAGAGCAGGCCGAGATAGGTGTCGGCCTTCAGCGAGGAGATGACGCCCATCACCTCCGGCATGTTGCGAAGCGGGCGCAGGCCGCCGGTCATCAGATTGAGGCCGTAGAAGATCAGCGCGAAGCCCATGCAGGCGAGCGCGATGTTCTTGACCTTGTCGGTCTTGGCGAAGATGTGGACCAGCGCGAAGATGCCGGCGAGCAGCAGGCCGAGCGGGCCGAGGGGCAGCGCGATCAGGCCGTTGCCGAGCGTCGTGCCGATATTGGCGCCCATGATCACGCTGATCGCAGGCCGCAGGCCGATCACGCCGGCATTGACGAGGCCGACGACCATGACGGTCATCGCGGTCGAGGACTGGATGATGCCGGTGATGAAGGTGCCGGCGAGGACGCCCTTGGCCGGCGTGCCGGCGATTCTGGCGAGCAACGCCCGCATCTTGTTGACGGCGAGATTCTGGATGCCGTTGCTCATGAATTCGAGGCCGAGCATGAAGATGCCCAGGCCGCCGATCACAGGCACGATCACCTGCGTGAAGATATCGACTTGCATGCTCTCGACTCCGACAAGTGTGCGCGGTCGCGTCTGCGCCCGGGTCGAGACGTCACGGCACAGCTCTACACGCGGGCCCGGCAATGGACGCGCGCGCTTTTTCCGTGCCTGTCTCCCCACCTGGCCAGCGGAGTCCTTAGGCAGGTCGTACGACATTGGGGTGACTGTGCGTCACGAGGCCGGCGAGCGATCGACTGGCCGCCGGCGTCGACATCCGCCGGCGGCCCGTGTCTCTCGGCCGTTCAGGCGACCGCCTCGTCGAGGTCGAAATGGAAGACCTTGGCGATCAGGCGCCAGCGCCCGTCGAGCCTGATGAAGCTGAGGAGGTCGGTGAAGCGCTTTGGACCGATGGCGCATTCGACGCGGGCCAGCGCGGTGACCGGGCCGGCGAATTCGATCGAGAGGATGCGGTCGCGCCGGGGCTCGCCGCGGCTGGCCGGCGAAGGGCGCTTGGCCACCATGGGCAGGTACTGATCCATGGTGAGATGGATCAGGCTGCCTTCCGTCCCGCAGGCATAGATCGCCTGCGGGTGGAAAAGCCGGCCGAGCTTGTCGGCATCGCTGTGATGGAGGCCGTCGAAATAGTCGCCGAGCACAGCGACGATCTCTGCGAAACGCGGATCGGCGCTCATTGGAGCAGGCCCTCGGCCCGCATCGCCTCCTGCACGCTGGAGCGGGCGCCGATCCGCTCCATGAAGGCGCGCAGCTTCGGGAAGGCGTCGAGCGGCACGCCGCGGCTTTCAGACCAGTTGACGATGGTGAAGAGATAGCCGTCGGCAACGCTGAACGCTTCGCCGAGGAGATGCTCACGGCCGCCGGCGAAGATGGTCTCGATATAGCCGAGCTTCCTGGCAACGCGGGCGCGTGCGATCGTCTTGCCCTCGTCGCTGGTGTCGGGGAGGAAGAGCGGCGTGTAGGCTTTGTGCAGCTCGCTGCCGATGAAGTTCATGATCTCCTCGAGCCGGATACGCTCGAAGCTGCCGGGCTTGGGAGCGAGAGCGGCGTGCGGGGCGAGATCGGCGATATAGCGGGCGATGACCGCGCCCTCGGTGAGGACGGTGCCGTCGTCGAATTGCAGCGCCGGAACATATCCCTTCGGATTGACGGCGGTATAGTCGGCGCCGGTCTCGGTCCGGCCAGCAAGGAGATCGACCTTCTCAAGCGTTACGGGCAGGCCGGCTTCGCGCAGGGCGATGTGGGGCGAGAGCGAGCAGGCGCCCGGGGCATAGTAGAGCTTCACGGCAATGTCCTCATCCGCGTTGACGAATGGCGGAGAGCTAGGCCGACGCAGTTACCCCTGTATACGGGGTAACTTGTTGTAACTGCGTTTTCCGGTATCCTCCCGGTAACCGGAGACCTGATCGCAATGGCTTTGAAACTCAGGAAGAATCGCGCCGCGGCGCAGCCGGAGACCTGCAATGTCGGCGCCTGCATGCAGGTGCTCGGCGGAGCCTGGACGCCGAACGTGATCTGGTTCCTGTCAGGCGGGCCGCGCCGCTTCGGCGAACTCAGGCGCGACATGCCGGTGATCTCGGCGAAGATGCTGAGCGCGCGGCTGCGCGCGCTGGAGGAGAAGGGCGTCGTTCAGCGCAAGGTGGTGCCGACCACGCCGCCCTCGACCGAGTACGCCTTGACCGAGCTCGGGCAGGAATACGTGCCGGCGATCCTGGCGATCGCCGAGGTCGGGGCAAAGCTGAAGACACTGGCCGCGGCACGGGCGCAAGCGGCCTGATTTACGCATCTTCCGGGCCTAGTGGAGCTCTCATCCTGAAGAGCGCTCCGTAGGAGTGCGTCACGGAAGATGCTCCGGCTGGTTCCGGAGCCTGCCGGAGCTTCCTTCGCGAAAGCCGCTACGCGGCTTCCTCAGGATGAGGGCGATTGGAAGGTCGAATCCTAACCCTTCGCCGCCGCTTCCAGCCCGGCGATGTCGAGCTTGACCATCTTCAGCATCGCCTCGGCGACGCGCCCGGCCTTGGCGCGGTCGGGATCGCGAGTGAGCTCGCCCAGGCGCTTGGGTACGATCTGCCAGGATACGCCCCAGCGATCCTGGAGCCAGCCGCACTGCTCGAACTTGCCGCCCTCGCCGAGTGCCTCCCAGAGACGGTCGATCTCGGCCTGCGTCTCGCATTCCACGAAGATCGAGAAGGTGTGGTTGAAGGCGTCGGAGCGCCAGGCCTCGAAGGCCTGGTAGCGCTGGCCGCCGATGGTGAAGGCGGCGATCTTGACGCTGTCGGCCGGCCCGCTCGGGGATTCGGCCGGGAGGGCGCTGGTCCATTCCAGGGCCGAGTCCGGGATCAGCGAGGTGTAGAGGCTGATCGCAGCTTCCATGTCCTTGTCGAACCAGAGATTCTGGGTGACCTTCATCGCCATGCTCCTTGCTCTCTCACCAGACCGGATGGCGGTCTGTCGCCTCAAGGACGCAGGAGGGGCGAGGGTTCCGACAGAGGCCACGCTTTTTTGTGAAGGGGTAGTTGGCAGGGAGAGCGGCGCCGCTTTCCGGCGAGGCCGCTGCTCGATTCACCAGCGGTCGTAGCGGGGGCGGCGGTAGCCGTCGCCATATCCGCGCCGATAGCCGTAAGCCTCCCCATGGCGGCCATAACCACGCCCATAGCCGCGACCGTAACTGCCGCTGCGTCCGTAGCGCTGGCGGTCGAGATTGTCCTGGATGATCTGCATCCGCCGCAACTTGGCTGCCGCTGCTCGCTATGATCCTCATAATCTCGGCAGCGAAGGTATGGCGGCATGCCGACTGAGGCCTGCTCGAGATCGGCAGCCGACGCTAGCGATCCTGCAGCCGACCCCTCGCTCAGACCACACGCATCTCGCCGGCGCTGACCATCGCCACGTCGCCCGCGACCTCGACGGGATCGCCGAACAGGCGAAGGCAATTGCGGCCGGCGGCCTTGGCGACGTAGAGCGCCGAATCCGCCTCGGCGAAGCGCCGCTCGGGATCGTGCAGCAGGCCCGGCCGCAGGATGGTGGCGCCGATCGAGGCGCTGACCTCGATGGTCGTGCCGCGCCAGGCGACCGGGCGCGATAGCGCCGCTTGCGCCTGTTCCAGCCGGTGGAGGAGATAGGGACGTCCGGCGGCCGAGCAGAGAAGCAGGCCGAATTCGTCGCCGCCGATGCGTGCGATGATCGCGGCATCGCTGAGCGCGCTTTCCAGCCGCATGGCGATCTGGCGCAGGCATTCGTCGCCCGCGGCATGGCCGAGGCGGTCGTTGATCGGCTTGAGGTTGTCGAGGTCGACGATGGCGAGCAGGCCGAGCGCGCTGGAATCGCCGGTGTGGCGGCGCAGGTCCGAGAGCTGCATCTCGAAGGCGCGGCGGTTGGCGAGCCCGGTCAGCGGGTCGCTATAGGCGAGCCGGCGCAGGCCCAGCCACATGTCCTTCTCGCCGGTGATGTCCTGCTTGGCGCCGTGGATGCGGGCCGCCCGTCCGTGCTCATGCGTGACGGAAGCGGAGAGACGCATCCAGCGCTCGGCGCCGGCAGTGGTGCAGATGCGGGCGTCCATGACGAAGCCCTGGCCGCTGGTGATCAGCCGGCTGCGCAGGCGTTCCATCTCGGCGCGGGACTCGTCATGGTAAAGCTCGACGATCGAGCGGCGATTGATCGCGCAGCCGCGTTGCAGGCCGAACAGGTCGTAGATGCCGTCGGTCCAGCTCAGGCGCGTATCGGCGAGCCGACATTCCCAGGCGCCGATGCAGGCCATCAGCGCTGCTTGATCGTAGAGGCGTCTGGCTTCGGCGTCCGAGAGCGGCATACGGCGGCCCTTAGCCCTGCGTCGGTGATGTGAGCATCGTCCGCGACGCTAGGGCCGAAGAGTTAATGAAGCTTGCCGCCATCCGGGCGGGATCGCCGCAGTCCTGACGATCAGCCGGTCCGGGCTTCCTGCGTCAGCCCGAGCAGGTCGCGCAGCGTCGTGATGGTCGAGCCATCGGCGACGCCATCGACCTTTTCCGGGCGCCAATGGCGCTGGAAGGCGGCGACAACCGCCTCGAAGCGCTCGTCATAGGTACCGTCGACCGCAACACCGTAGCCGAGCATGGCGAACATCGCCTGCAGCGCCTCGACCGGCGGGCCGGCATCGCCGCGGGCGAAGAAGCGCCCGCCCTTGATCGGAGCGGGCTCGATCCAGAGGCCGACGCCGCCCTCGGCGAAGCGGCGCCAGGGGAATTTCTCGCCGGGATCGATCTTGCGGCCCGGCGCGATGTCGGAATGGGCGAGCACACGCTCGGGCGGGATCCGCCAGCGCTCGCAGATGTCGCGGCAGAGGTTCAGCGTCGCGGCGATCTGCGCCTCGGGAAAGTCGGGCAGGCCGGCAGGGTGGCCGGGATTGGCGATCTCGATGCCGATCGAGGCGGAGTTCAGGTCGGTCTCGCCAGCCCAGTGCGAGGCGCCGGCATGCCAGGCGCGGCGCTCCTCGGGCACGAGCTGGAGGATGTGGCCGTTCTCGAAGACGAAATAATGCGAGGAGACCTGCGAAGCCGGATTGCACAGCCACTGCAGCGCTTCGCCGGCATCGGGCATGCCGGTGTAGTGCAGGATCAGCGTGTCGGGTCGGCGCTCGGTCGAGCCATCGCTGAACTTGCGCTCGCCATGGTTGGGCGAGGGGAAGACCTTGGCGGCGAAGCGGCTGTCGGGTGCGAGAGTGACGCTCACGCCGGCTCCGGTTCCCTGCGGCCGATGCCGCGTTCCTTCTCGATCGCGTCCCAGGCGGCGTTGATGGCGGCGAGCCGGCGCGTCGCGATGCAGACCGCCTCTTCCGGCAGGCCGCGGGCGATCTCGCGATCCGGGTGGTTTTCCAGCACGAGGCGGCGATGCAGCTGCTTCAGCTCGCCATCGCTCATCTCGCGGCTGGCGCCGAGCACGAGATAGGGATCGTCGCGGCGGCGCAGATGCCGCGCCTCAATGCGGGCGAAGCCGGCCTCGTCGATGGCGAAGATCATCGCGACATCATGCAGATAGGCATGCTCGCGTTCATGGATCGCGCCATCGGCCGCGGCGATCAGGAAGAGGCCGTCGAGCACGTCCTCCAGCAGGGCCGGCTCTTCGCGGAAGGCCTCTGCGATCTGCTGGGCATAGGCCTCGAAGCCGGCGCTGGTCTGCTTTGCGAGGTCGAACAGGCGCTCGACATGCGCCCTCTGCTCCTGCGGCACCTCGACGATGCGCTCGAAGGCGGCGATCTCCTCACGTGTCACAACCCCGTCGGCGCGCGCCATCTTGGCAGCGAGCGCGACCAGGCCGGTGGTGAAGATCAATTGCTTGGGTGCGGGGCCGAAGAGCGCGCCGTCGCGGTCGACCAGGACGTGGCCCGCGA
Source organism: Allobosea lupini (assembly GCF_900109525.1). Taxonomy (GTDB): domain Bacteria; phylum Pseudomonadota; class Alphaproteobacteria; order Rhizobiales; family Beijerinckiaceae; genus Allobosea; species Allobosea lupini. Next base: position 61,783 of record NZ_FOAN01000009.1, read on the forward strand.
GTGCGCCGACGAGGGCGCCGAGTGGCCCGCCCAGCGCGAAGCCGAGGCCGCCGCCGCCCAGAAGCCCCCAGAAAGACGAGGTCATCGTTCATCCAGCCACGGCCGGATCGGCCGCGGCTCCTGCGTAGAATGCGAACGGCTCAGCGGCAATAGAGCCGGCCGTAATAGTCGCGGTAGTAGCCGTAGGGGCAGCCGCCGTAGCCGTCGTCATAATAGTAGCCGCCGCGGCGATAAGGCGAGGTAGCCGAGCCGACGATGGCGCCACCCACGCCGCCGATCGCGGCGCCGGCGAGCGCCCCGCCCGCGCGGCCGGTGGCCAGCCCGCCGATCACGGCACCGGTCGCGGCACCGACCAGGGCGCCGCCGCCGACGCGTTCCTCATGCGGCGTGCAGGCGCCCAGCGCCAGCGCGACGGCCGCCATTGCGATCAACTTCCTCATCACGTTCCCCCTTCTCGGGTCGTATCCAGCAGAACGGTTTCGGCGGGAGCCGACTTTTTGCATTGCGACCGGCAATTGCGGTGGCAATGCGGCGATGATTTGACCCGCTGCCATGACTGCGTCAACGCCGGCGATGATGAATCGTTCCAACGTTTAATACATGATGATTACTGCTTTCAATCCGAGGCTAAAGTAATCACTCTTCCTTTGGGGTCGATCGAAATTTGATCGTATCGTCCGGATTGTCGTCACATTCATCTATCATGTCGCCGCACCGTTCTTCGCTCCTGTCGATAGATGAGGCTCCTCCTGCATGATGAAGATCTCTGGTAGCGGCTGCGCCGCCTTCGCGATTTGCCTGGCCTTTCTTCAACCCGCTTCCGCCCAGGTGAACGCCGAGACCGACGCCCGCGCCTTCATCGTGCGAGAGGCCGAAATCAAGCGTCAGGCTGCCGCTGCCGAGCAGGGCCAGGATTCGCGCGAGGTGGCTTCCGAAGCCGCCGAGACCAAGGGCGAGCGCAAGGCGCGCGCCAAGACTGCCAAGGCGAGCCCGGAAGGGCGCAAACCCCTCGCGGCGCCGGCCGGTTCGGAAGGGCTTCGCGCCATGGTCGCCCGCCATGCCGCCGCCAATGGCGTTCCGTTCGCGCTGGCTGACGCGGTGATCCGCGTCGAGAGCCGTTACAATCCGCGCGCGGCCCATGCCGGCAATTTCGGCCTGATGCAGATCCGCCACCAGACGGCGCGCGGCGTCGGCTATGCCGGCGGCGCTTCCGGCCTGCTCGATGCAGAGACCAATGCCCGTTACGGCATGAAATATCTTGGCCAGGCCTATCGCCTCGCCGGCGGCGACACCTGCCGCACCGTGATGAAATATCAGAGCGGCCATATGGCCAACCGCATGAGCGGCGCCAACCGCACTTATTGCGCCAAGGTGCGCAGCATCTCTGGCAGCGCGCACACCATTTCCGCGAGCAACTGACCTTCGCAGCGCTCCCTGCTTGACGGCTCGGGCCTTTCGAGCGCAGAGGGAGCCCGCCAGTCGGCCGGACGGCCGCTCCTGCTCCGGCGGGGGAGGAAAGTCCGGGCTCCACGGAAACACGGTGCCGGATAACGTCCGGCGGGGGCGACCCCAGGGAAAGCGCCACAGAGATCGAACCGCCGCATGCTTGCGCATGCGGTAAGGGTGAAAAGGTGCGGTAAGAGCGCACCGCGGACCCGGCAACGGGGACGGCATGGCAAGCCCCACCGGGAGCAAGACCGAATAGGGACGATGCTCGCCCGCAAGGGAGGAGGGGCCGGTTTCCAGGCCCAGTCGTCCGGGTTGGTTGCTCGAGGCGCGCAGCAATGCGCGTCCCAGAGGAATGGCCGTCACGTCGGGAGAGCGATCTCCCGGCCATCCAAAACCCGGCTTACAGGCCGGCTGGCACCCCTTCCGATATCGAAAAGGGCCGGGATCGCTCCCGGCCCTTTCGTGTTCGCCGCGGCTGCGATCAGAGTGCGTAGCTCCAATCGGCGGGAACGAAGCGGAAGGCCGAGCCGTCCTTCAGCACCTTGCCGAAGCCGGGGAAGGGCATGTGCGCCCCGCTGATCAGCAATCCGTCGGCGGCGGCCATGTCGAGCACCCGCCGGCGCGAGGCTGCCGCCTGCTTGCCGTCGGCGTCGAAGACGAAGGTCACCTCCGGCTGCGCGGTCTGGATCACGACGTTGTGGATGCTGTCGCCAACGAGGAGGAGCTGCTCGTTGCCCGACGCGACGCGCAGGATGCTGTGGCCGGGGGTATGACCGGGCGCATGCTCGAGCGCAAGGCCGGGGGCGACCTCTCCGGCCTTCACCTTTCGGGTCCGGCTCGCATAGGGCGCGAGCGCATTCCGGGCCGAGGCGAAGAAGGGTTTCACTTCGGCCGGCGCCTGGTTGAGGATGCCGTCATCGTGCCAGAAGGCATGTTCGGTCTCGTTGATGACCAGCTCGGCATTCGGGAAGCGCGCCGTCTTCTCGGCAGTGAGCAGGCCCTCGTGGTGATCAGGATGGGCATGGGTCAGGATGATCGCGTCGATCTGTTCCGGCGTGATGCCGGCGGTGCGCAGATTGCTCTCGGCCCGCCCCATGGTGTCGCCCATCGCGTTCCAAGCGCCGGCGCCGGTATCGAGCAGATAGGTCTTTTCCTTGGTGTTGATGACAAAGGTGTTGACCGCGGTGGGCAGGCGTTCGCCCTGGCCGGCATTGGCGAGGCTCTGGCGGATCGCGGCGGGGTCGCTGCCGCTGAAGACCTTGGTATCGAAGGGGATGTAACCGTCGAGGATCGCGGTGATCTCGAGGTCGCCGAGCTTGCGGCGATAGATGCCCGGCACCTGGTTGCCGGCGAGGGGGGCGCGGGCTGCGGCGGGCAGGACGGGCGCAAGCGCAGTGGCCGCGGCCGCTGCAAGGACATGGCGGCGATCGATCATGGGGATGTTCCAGAAGCTGAGATTGCGGCTCCGGAAACGATGCCTGCTCAAGGCAGGCCAAATCGTCTCACGGCCGGAGGGATGCCCGGCCGTGAGGATCAGATGGGTGGCGTAAGGTCAGCCTGCAACCGTCAGCTGGACGTCGATGTTGCCCCGGGTCGCATCGGAATACGGGCAGACGATATGGGCCTTCTGGACGAGGTCCTCGAGCTTGGCCTTGTCGATGCCCGGCGCCGAAATCGTCAGCTTTGCGGCGATGCCAAAGCCCTTGCCGTCATCGCGCGGGCCAATGCCGATATCGGCGCTGACGCGGGCGTCGTCCGGGATCTTCACGCCCTCCTTGCCGGCGGCGAACTTGAGCGCGCCGAGGAAGCAGGCCGAATAGCCCATGGCGAAGAGCTGCTCGGGATTGGTGCCCTCGCCACCGCCGCCGCCGAGCTCCTTCGGCGTGTTCAGCACGAGCTTGACGTTGCCGGTGTCGGTCGCGGCCTGGCCTTCGCGGCCACCGGTGGCGGAACCATGGGCGGTGTAGAGGATCTTCATCGCTGCTCTCCTTGCTGGGCGGTCCATCCGCCGTGATCGATGTGATTTAGATTGTGCACAATTGAATTGTCTGCAATTCACATATCCGTGAACGTAGCGGCGCGCAGCGCGATAAGAGGATATCTTGGCTTCATCGCAGGGGAGACGGATTGACCCGGCCGATTGTTCCAGTTCGATCCGTTCGGACCGGCATTCACGATAGAGGCGACAAGCGGCGAGGCCATGACGAAGGATCCGAAGGCGAGGGCGGTACGCGGGCTCGACGAGCAGATCTGCTTTGCGGTCTACTCGGCAGCCCATGCCTTCAATCGTGCCTATCGGCCGTTCCTGGCCGGACTCGGGCTGACCTATCCGCAATATCTGGTCATGCTGGTGCTGTGGGAGCAGGACGGCCAGAGCGTGAAGGCGATCGGCGACAGGTTGATGCTCGATTCCGGCACGCTCACGCCGCTGCTGAAGCGCCTCGAAGGCAATGGCCTGATCCTGCGCAAGCGCGGCCGCGAGGATGAGCGCCAGGTGCTTGTCGAGTTGAGCGAAGCTGGCCATGCCCTGCGCGCGAAGGCCGGCAATGTGCCCAACCCGGTGCCATGTGCAATCGAGGATAGCGGTGTCCCGCCGGCTCGCCTGCTCGGCGATGTCCAGGCTCTGCGCGAGGCGCTCCTGCGCCGGGCCACGGACGAGGACTGAGCGTTGTGCATCTAACGTTCAGCTCGGGCCGTCGTTCCGGGGCAGCCCGTAGGGCTGAGCCCGGAACCCATGACCACGAGGCTCAGAAATAGGGCGCTCCGGCAGCCGCGATGGCCCTCCGGCATCGTCGAGTTCATGGGTTCCGGGCTCGGCGCTGATGCGCCGCCCCGGAATGACGATGGTGTCAATCCGAACAGCGTTCTGACCGGGCAGGGCGGCACCAAAAATATTTCTGCGCAACCCCGCCTGTCGACCCAATCAGGGCACCGGCGTGCGCCGGCTTCCCCGTGCCAAAATCCTCGCCTTTACGGATAGTTAACCTTAACGGGCTGTGATGTCCGCAGGCTCGGGTAGACCCGCGTCCACAGCGTTGGATCCGTTGACGCCCATATTGTCCCATGTTATCCCAAATCATCCCGTCGAGATCGACAGGCAAGCAACAAGTCAGAGCCCGTGTGCCGCGCGGATTCTGGCTGACGGCCCTGCCATGTCGGGCTCGGCGGGAGTATCGATTGCCGGCGCTCGCCGGCTCGCTTCGCGCCATCGCGGCGCGGTTGGAAGTCCGACCCGGAGGCGGCGTTGACGGACCGCTTCGTCTCCCATTTCACCAACAAGCTCGATGCCAAGGGGCGGGTCTCGATCCCGGCTCCGTTCCGGGCCGTGCTGGCGAAGGACGGCTACGAGGGGCTTTACGTCTATCCGGCGCTCGATCAGTTCAGTCTCGATTGCGGCGGCCATGCCCTGCGCGCGACGATCGACGAGATCCTGTCGCGCTTCTCGCCCTTCTCCGAGGAATGGGAGTCGCTCTCGACGGCGCTAAACGGCACCTCGGAGGTGTTGAAGGTCGATCCGGAAGGGCGGATCATGCTGAGCGAGGCGCTGAAGGCGCATGCCGGCATCGGCGATACCGTCACCTTCGTCGGCCAGGGACACAAGTTCCAGATCTGGGAGCCGGAGCGCTTCAAGGCGCATCTCGAGGAGGCCAGGGCGAAGCTGCGCGACGTCCGGCGGACATTGGGCGCGAGGCCGGCATGACCAGCGAGCCGCATATCCCCGTCCTGATGCAAGAAGCGCTCGATGCGCTCGCCCTGAAGCCCGGAGGCCGCTATCTCGACGGCACCTTCGGCGCCGGCGGCTATTCGCGCGCGCTGCTGGAGCGCGAGCCGAAGGCGACGCTGCTCGCGCTCGACCGCGACCCGAGCGCGATCGTCGGCGGTGCTGGCCTCGTCGCGGCGATGAGCGGGCGGCTGACCCTGGCCGAAGCGCGCTTCGGCGCCCTGGCGGAAGAGGCCGAGCGCTTCGATATGGCGCCGCTCGACGGCGTCGTGCTCGATATCGGTGTCTCCTCCATGCAGCTGGATCAGGCGCAGCGCGGCTTTTCCTTCCGTTTCGACGGCCCGCTCGACATGCGCATGGGCGCGAGCGGCCAGAGCGCCGCCGAGCTCGTCAACGATGCGGACGAGGGCGTGCTCGCCAACATCATCTACCATTACGGCGAGGAGCGGCGTTCCCGCGCCGTGGCGCGCGCCATCATCGAGGCAAGACGCAAGGCGCCGATCACGACGACGAAGCAGCTCGCCGATCTCGTCGCCGGCATCGTCCGGGGCGAGCCCGGTGGCCCGCATCCGGCGACGCGGACTTTCCAGGGCCTGCGCATCGCGGTGAATGACGAGCTCGGCGAGCTGGTCAGGGCGCTGCATGGTGCCGAGGCCGTGCTGAAGCCGGGCGGGCGGCTCTCCGTCGTCACGTTCCATTCGCTCGAGGACCGCATCGTCAAGCAGTTCTTCGCCGAGCGCTCGGGCAGGGCGCCGACCGGCTCGCGCCATGCTCCGGCCGTGGCACAGCCGCAGGCAACGTTCAGCCTCGTCACCAAGGGGCCAGTGGCGCCGTCCGAGGCCGAGAGCAGGGCCAATCCGCGGGCTCGCTCGGCCAAGTTGCGCGCCGCGGAGCGAACCGACATTCCGCCACGCGCGCCCGATCCCGATCTCGTCGGCCTCGCCGTCGTCCCTGCGCCGCAAACCCGCCGGAGGAGCTGAGCGTGATCAAGCTCTTGCACATCATCGCCATCGGCGCGCTGGTCTCCTCGGCGCTCTATGCCTACTCGATCAAATACGAAACGACGCTGCAGGCCGAGCAGTTGCAGAAGCTGAAGGCCAAGGCCCAGCGCGAGCGCGAGGCGATCGCGGTGCTGAAGGCCGAATGGCAGTTCCTCAACCGTCCGGAGCGGCTGCAGGCCCTGGCCGACAAGCATCTCGATCTGCAGACGCTGGCGATCACACAGATCGTGCGGCTGTCCGACATCCCCAATCGCGGGCCGAAGGTCGATTCGATCGGCCGCAAGCTCGAGGATCTCGGTCTCGGCCTGCCGACCGAGACCCCCAGGGACCGCAAGAGCAATACCGCGACGACGCCGGGAGCCCGCCCATGAGCCAGGAGCTCGACCAGCAGGGCGCAGCGCCCGAGATCGCCGCCGCGGCAGTCGCCAGGCCCGAAGCCGCGAAGCGCAAATGGCGCTTCCGCACGGAGTGGCTGCGCGACATCTTCCGGATGAGCGGCGAGAAGAGCGAGCCGCGCGTCGGCCTCGTCATCCTCGGCTTCAGCTGCCTGTTCCTGGCGATCGTCGGCCGGCTCGTCATGCTCGGCGCCTTCCCGAGCGACCAGGTCGGCCTGCGCCGTGCGACCTCGAACGCGATCTCGGCGGCGCGGCCCGACATCCTCGACCGCAACGGCATCCAGCTCGCCACCGACATCCGTACCGTTTCGGTCTTCGCCGAGCCGCGCAACATCCTCGACAAGGACGAGGCGACCGAACTTCTGACCGCTGTTCTGCCCGACCTCAACGCCAAGGAACTGCGCGACAAGCTCGGCACCAAGAAGGGCTTCGTCTGGATCAAGCGCGAGATCACGCCGCGCCAGCAGGCGGAAGTGCACAGGCTCGGCATCCCCGGTGTCGGCTTCGTGCCGGAAAACAAGCGCGTCTACCCGAACGGCAACGTCGCCGCCCATGTGCTCGGCTTTGCCAATGTCGACAATATCGGCATCGCCGGCATCGAGAAGTACATCGACTCGCAAGGGCTTCAGGACCTGAACGGCGCGGGGTTCGCGGTGCAGGCCTCCGACCTCAAGCCGGTGCAGCTCTCGATCGACATGCGCGTCCAGCACCTGCTGCGCGACGAGCTGGTCAAGGGCCTCGAGAAATACCGGGCGATCGCGGCGGCCGGCGCCGTCATGGACGTCAATACCGGCGAGATGATCGCGCTGGTCTCGCTGCCCGATTTCGACCCCGGCAACCCGGTCGACGCGCTGGAGAAGGACCGGATCAACCGGATGAATGTCGGCGTCTACGAGATGGGCTCGACCTTCAAGGCGCTGACCATCGCGATGGCGCTCGATTCCGGCAAGGCCAACATCAATTCGAGCTATTCGACCGCCGGCGGCATGATGCGGTTCGGCCGCCAGGTCATCAAGGAATACCACGGCACCGGCCGCACCCTGACCGTGCCGGAAGTGTTCCTGCATTCGTCGAACATGGGTTCCATCAAGATGGCGCTCGCGGTCGGCGTCGAGGGTCACAAGGCCTTCCTCAGGAAGATGATGCAGCTCGACCGCATGACGACCGAGCTGCCGGAAAGCGCCTCGCCGATCGTCCCGCAGCGCTGGGGCGAGATCAACACGGCGACGATCGCCTTCGGCCACGGTCTTGCGGTTGCGCCGATCCAGGCGCTGGCCGCGGTCGGGGCGCTGGTCAACGGCGGCTACCTGATCAGGCCGACCTTCCTGAAGCGCTCCGAGGAGGAGGCCAAAAAGGATGCGATTCGGGTGATCAAGCCGGAGACCTCCGAGGCGATGCGCTTCATCATGCGCATCAACGGCGAGAAGGGCTCGGCCCGGTTCGCCGACATTCCCGGCTACTTCGTCGGCGGCAAGACCGGCACGGCCGAGAAGGTCATCAACGGTCGCTACGCCAAGAACAAGAACTTCACCACCTTCACGGCGATCGCGCCCTCGGACAAGCCGCGTTATGTCTTCCTCGCCATCTATGACGAGCCGAAGGGCTATGCCGAGAGCGGCGGCTACTCGACCGCGGCCTGGAATGCGGGCAAGACCACCGGCAAGCTGATCGAGCGGGCAGCGCCGATCCTCGGCATGGCGCCGCGCTTCGACCCGCCGGTGGCGCCGTTCCCGCTGATGGCCAGGCTCGGGGCGTGGGGCTCGCGGTAAGGGGGGTAGGAGGCGTCGTGCTCGGGCTTGACCCGGGCATCTCTGGACGGAAGGGAGCTTGATCCTGCATGAGCTTCCCGGGTCTACGCTCCGCTTCGCCCGAGAATGACGCGCGTGGGCTCGCGCCCAGCAAGGATTTGCACTTGTGACTGACACCGGCTTCAGCCTCGACCAGCTCTTTCCCGGAGCTTTTTCCGAAGCAGGCGAGCGCCGCGTCAGCAGCGTGGCCTTCGACAGCCGCAAGGTCCTACCCGGCGCTGCCTTCGTCGCGCTTGCCGGTGCCAAGGCCGACGGCGCCCGCTTCATCAGCGATGCAGTTCAACGTGGGGCGACTGCGATCGTCGCGGGCGGACCGCGTCCGGCCGATCTGCCGCCCGGGATCGCCTATGCTCAGGTCGCGGACCCTCGGCTTGCCCTCGCGCTGGCTGCTGCCAGGGTGCATCCGCGCCAGCCTGGCACGGTCGTCGCCGTCACCGGCACCAGCGGCAAATCCTCGGTCGCCGAGTTCACCCGCCAGATCTTCATGGCGCTCGGGCGCAAGGCGGCGAGCGTCGGCACGATCGGCATCGTCACCGAGGCGGGCGCCGATTACGGCTCGCTGACCACGCCGGACCCGCTTTCGCTGCACGCGTCGCTCGACAGGCTGGCGGGGGAGGGCGTCACGCATCTTGCGATGGAAGCCTCCTCGCACGGGCTCGACCAGCATCGCCTCGACGGCGTCAGGCTGTCCGCCGGCGCCTTCCTCAATCTCGGCCGCGACCATCTCGACTATCATCCGAGCGTCGAGGACTATCTTGCGGCCAAGCTGCGGCTTTGGACCTTGCTGCCCGCCGGCGCGCCGGTGGTCATCAATCGCGACGAGCCCTATGCCGACAAGGCCGAGGCCGCGGCGAAGGCCGGCGGCCATCCCGTGATCGGCATTGGTCGCGGCGGCGACCGCCTGAAGCTGCTCGGAGTGGCCCGCGAGGGCTTCTTGCAGCGCCTGACCGTCGAAGTCGACGGAGTGGCGACGGAGGTCGTGCTGCCGATGGTCGGCGATTACATGGCCGGCAACGCGCTGGTCGCCGCAGGACTGGCGATCGCGACCGGCGAAGACCCGATGGCGAGCGTCCAAGCCGTTGCCGGCCTCAAGGGGGTTCCCGGTCGGCTCGATCGCGTGGCCGAGCACAATGGCGGGCTTGTCGTGGTCGATTATGCCCACAAGCCCGATGCGCTCGCAGCGGTGCTGAAGACCTTGCGGCCCTATGCCAGCGGCCGGCTGATCTGCGTCTTCGGCTGCGGCGGCGACCGTGACCGCGGCAAGCGCCCGCTGATGGGCGGCATCGCGGCCGATGGCGCCGATATCGCCATCGTCACCGACGATAATCCGCGCAGCGAGGATCCCGCCGCGATCCGCGCCGAGGTGCTGGCCGCCGCGCCCGAGCGTCTGCGGGAGATCGGCGACCGGGCTGAGGCGATCGAGGCCGGTGTCGCCATGCTGCAGCCTGGGGATGTCCTTGTCGTCGCCGGAAAAGGCCATGAAAGCGGCCAGATCATCGGCGATCGGACGCTGCCGTTCTCGGACCATGAGGTGGTCCGCGAGGCGATCGCAGCCTTGGCTGGGGGAAGACAGGGATGACCACCGAACCGCTGTGGACCGGCGCGCGCCTGATCGAGGCGATGGGCGCCCGTTCGCAAGGGCCCGTGCCCGCCGATGTCACCGGCGCCTCGATCGACACCCGCACGCTGGAGCCGGGAGACGCATTCTTCGCGATCACCGGCGAGGCGCGCAACGGGCATGACTTCGTCGCGGCGGCGCTCGACAACGGCGCGGCGCTGGCGGTGGTCGACGAGGCGCATGCCGGCACCTTCCCGGCCTATGCCCCGCTCGCCATCGTCCCTGACGTGCTCCGCGGCATGGAAAAGGCCGGCATGGCGCGCAGAGCGGAACTCTCCGCCAGGGTCGTCGCCGTGACCGGCTCGGTCGGCAAGACCGGCACCAAGGAGGCGCTGCGCCTCGTGCTCTCGCGCCAGGGCAAGACGCATGCGCCGGTCGCTTCCTACAACAACCATTGGGGCGTGCCGCTGACGCTGACCCGGACGCCGCGCGACGTGCGCTACGGCGTCTACGAGATCGGCATGAACGCGCCCGGCGAGATCCTGCCGCTGGCGAAGATGGTTCAGCCCGATGTCGCCGTGATCACCACGATCCAGCCGGTGCATCTGGCCGCCTTCGAGTCGCTGGAGGGGATCGCCCGCGAGAAGGCGGCTATCTTCGAGGGGTTGAAGCCGGGCGGCACCGCGATCATCAATGCCGACATCCCGCAGACCGGCCTCTTGCGCGACTTGGCGCTGGCAGCCGGGGCAGGGCGCGTGATCTCGTTCGGTGAGAGCGAGGCCGCTGATGTGCGGCTGCTCGGCTGCGCGCTGAAGCCGGACGTCTCGACCGCCAATGCCAGCGTCATGGGGCGGGCGGTGACCTACAAGCTCGGCAGCCCGGGCAGGCATATCGTCCTGAATTCGCTCGCCGTGCTGGCGGCGGCCGAGGCGCTCGGCGCCGATCTCGCTCTGGCCGCGCTGGCGCTTGCCGACCTGACGCCGCCATCGGGCCGCGGCGCGCGGCAGGTGCTGCATGCGCCGGCCGGTCCGTTCACGCTGATCGACGAGAGCTATAACGGCAACCCGGCCTCGATGCGGGCTGCGATCGAGAATCTCGGGCGCATGCCGGTGGTGGGTCGTGGGCGGCGTATCGCCGTGCTCGGCGACATGCTGGAGCTCGGCGAAACCGCGCCGGAGCTACACAAGGGGCTCGCCGACGCGGTCACCGGCAACGGCATCGACCTCGTTTTCGCCTGCGGTCCGCTGATGAGAACCCTCTACGACGCCTTGCCTTCGCACCGCCGCGGCGCTTATGCCGCACAGGCGAGCAGCCTCGAGCCTTATGTGCTCGATGCCGTCCGCGCCGGCGACGTCGTCACGGTGAAGGGCTCGCTGGGTACGCGCATGGGCCCGATCGTCAAGGCGATGATGGCTCGCTTCCCGGTCGTCCAGGCCGACGACTGAGTAAGGAACCCGGTTCGATGCTGGTCTGGCTTGCCGAATTCGCGGGATCGTTCCCGATCCTCAACGTCTTCCGCTACATCACCTTCCGCGCCGGCGGGGCGACCGCGACGGCGCTGCTCTTCGTCTTCTTCTTCGGGCCGGCGGCGATCTCCTGGCTCAGGATCAAGCAGGGGAAGGGCCAGCCGATCCGCACCGACGGGCCGGAATCGCATCTCGCCAAGCGCGGCACGCCGACCATGGGCGGCCTGATGATCCTGACCGGACTGTTCGTCGCGACGCTGCTCTGGGGCAACCTGCGCAACCCGTACGTCTGGATCGTGCTCGGCGTCACCGCGACCTATGGCGCGATCGGGTTCTATGACGACTTCCTCAAGGTGACGAAGCAGTCGCACAAGGGCTTCTCCAGCAAGGCGCGCCTCGGCCTCGAGATCGTCATCGCGCTCGCCGCCTGCACGGCGATCATGCAGGTCAGCCCGCCTTCGATCGCGAGCGGCTTCGCATTGCCGTTCCTGAAGGAATGGATGATTCCGCTCGGCATCCTGTTCCCGGTCGTCACCGCCTTCGTCGTGGTCGGTGCCGGCAACTCGGTGAACCTGACGGACGGGCTCGACGGCCTCGCCATCGTGCCGGTGATGATCGCAGCCGGCACCTTCGGCTTCATCGCCTATCTCGCGGGTAATGCCATCTTCGCCAACTACCTGCAGATCCACCATGTGCCGGGCGTCGGCGAGCTTGCCGTGATCTGCGGCGCGATGATGGGGGCGGGGCTCGGCTTCCTCTGGTTCAACGCGCCGCCGGCCCAGATCTTCATGGGCGACACCGGCTCGCTCGGCCTTGGCGGCATGCTCGGCACCATCGCGGTCGCGATCAAGCACGAGATCGTCCTGGCGATCGTCGGTGGCCTCTTCGTGGTCGAGGCGCTCTCGGTGATCATCCAGGTCGCGGTGTTCAAGCGCACCGGCAAGCGCGTCTTCCTGATGGCGCCGATCCACCACCATTTCGAGAAGCTGGGCTGGACCGAGCCGCAGGTGGTGATCCGCTTCTGGATCATCTCGGTGGTGCTGGCGCTGGTCGGCCTCGCCACGCTGAAGCTGCGTTGATGACCCCCGTCACCGTTTTTGCCGGAAAGACGCTCGCGCTGTTCGGCCTCGGCGGCTCGGGCCTCGCGACGGCGCGCGCGCTCGTCGCCGGTGGGGCCAAGGTCGCCTGCTGGGACGATAATCAGGCGAGCCGCGACAAGGCGGCGGCGGAAGGGCTGTCCGTCGTCGATCTTGCGAGCGCTGATTGGGTCGGCTTTGCCGCTTTCGTGCTCTCGCCCGGCGTGCCGCTGACCCATCCCGCGCCGCACTGGACGGTGGAGAAGGCAAGGGCGGCGAATGTGCCGGTGATCGGCGACATCGAACTGTTCTTCCTCGAGCGGGCGAAGATCGCGCCCGCCGCGCCGGTGGTCTGCATCACCGGCACCAATGGCAAGTCGACCACCACGGCGCTGATCGCGCATGTGCTCGAGGCGGCCGGGCGAGACGTGCAGATGGGCGGCAATATCGGCACCGCCGTGCTGGCGCTGGAGCCGCCGGCTCTCGATCGCATCCATGTCGTCGAGTGCTCCACGTTTCAGATCGATCTGGCTCCTTCCATCAAGCCGACGGTCGGCATCCAGATGAACCTGACGCCGGATCATCTTGACCGGCATGGCACCTTCGAAGCCTATGGCGCGATCAAGGAACGGCTGGTCGCCGCCTCCGACATCGCGGTGATCGGCGTCGACGATGAGCCGTCGAAGCAGATGGCGCGGCGGCGCGCGGCCTCGGGCAAGCCCTTGGTCAAGATCAGCGGCGAGCAGCCGCTCGACGAAGGCGTCTTCGCAGGCGTCACCGCCAATGCCGGCCAGCTCGATACGCGGATCGTCGAGGTCAAGGACGGCAAGCCGAGGGTCGTCGCCAACCTCGCCGGCATCGGTTCCTTGCGCGGCAGCCATAATGCCCAGAATGCGGCCGCCGCCTTCGCTGCCTGCGCGGCGCTCGGCCTGACGGCGGAACAAATCGCTGCAGGGTTCAAAAGCTATCCCGGGCTGAAGCATCGCATGGAGGAGCTCGGCCGCATCGGCCGCGTCGTCTTCATCAACGACTCCAAGGCGACGAATGCAGATTCGACCGAGAAAGCGCTGACCTCTTTCCGCGAGATCTTCTGGATCCTCGGCGGCAAGGCCAAGGAAGGTGGGATCGAGTCGCTGCGGCGCTATTTCCCCAACATCGCCCGCGCCTACCTGATCGGCGCGGCGAGCGACACCTTTGCCGCGACCTTCGATGATGACGGCCGCGTGACTTACGAGCGCAGCGGCATGCTCGACGTCGCGGTCGCCGCCGCGACCAAGGCGGCGCTGGCGCAGCAGGGGACAGGCGAGATCGCTGTGCTGCTCTCGCCGGCCTGTGCGTCCTACGACCAGTTCCCGAATTTCGAGGTGCGCGGCGATGCCTTCCGGGCGCTGGTCAAGGCGCTGCCGGGGTTCGAGGCGGTCGAGCGATAGACCACAAGTCTGCCTTGAGCTTATCTGTCAAGTGACAATTGACACGCGACGAGCCGAGCGCTAATCTCTCTCATGGAGATCGTGAGTATCAGGCACAAAGCGCTCCGACAGTTCGCGGAAACGGGGAAAATCAAAGGCCTGCCCGGAAATCTCGTCGATCGGCTGCGGAACATGCTCGCCTATCTGGCTGCGATCGATGCTGCCGACGAACTCAAAGTTCCGCCCAATTACGGAGCCCATCAACTCACCGGCGACAGGGCCGGCGAATGGTCACTTGTCTTGACGAAGAACTGGCGCATGACGTTTCGCATCAATCAGGCGCTCGCGATCGAGGATGTCGATCTGGAGGATTATCACTGATGGCCATCAAGCTTCATCCGAGCTTCGCCGTTCATCCCGGCGCGTGGCTACGGACCGAGATCGTCGAGCCCTATGGGTTGAGCGTCACGATCGCCGCCGAGAAACTGGGCGTGACGCGGCAGGCTATGAGCAATCTCCTCAACGGCAAGGCGGCCTTGTCGGCCGAGATGGCGATCCGCTTCGAAAAGGCTTTCGGCGTCCGGGCCGAGACGATGCTGCGGATGCAGGCGGCCTATGATCTGGTCGAGGCCCGCGCCCATGAGGACGAGATCAAGGTGGAGCGCGTCGCGGCGCTGGCGTAGCGGCTCGCTCTGCGACGGAGCGCCTTGGCCTGGGAGTTATTCATGCCCAAGATCGATGTCGGAGCCGTACCGGAGCGCAAGGGGTCGGGCTATCCGAAGCCCTTCGACGCTCCTTGCGCCGAGCGTATCCGCAAGCGCCTCGGCAATGTCGGCGGCCTGAGCGATTTCGGCGTCAACCTGATGCGGTTGCCGCCGGGCGGGTGGTCGAGCCAGCGGCACTGGCATTCGCATGAGGACGAGTTCGTCTATCTGCTCGAAGGCGAACTGGTCCTGGTCGAGGATGGGGGCGAGACCGTGCTTCGCGCCGGCGATTGCGCCGCCTTCGCCAAGAACAGCGGCAACGGCCACCACATGATCAACCGCTCGAATAAGGTTGCCGTCTATCTCGAGGTCGGCAGCCGCTCTCCCGACGACGTGATCACTTGCTCCGACATCGACATGATCAGCCCGAGCCGAGACGGGCGCTTCCTGCACAAGGACGGCACGCCCTATCCCGACGGCTGAGAAGCCTGTTGGCTGGTGCATCCAGCCCGGCGGTAAACCGAGGATCGGAATCAATCGGTTAACCATTCATTGACAGAGTGATTCGCCGGAGCGGGCGCCCTCGATCTGCCTGCTCGTCGACGGAGCCTTGTACACGATGGTCTCGCGCGCAGAACCGAGCCTGAGCGGCCGCTGGTGGTGGTCGATCGACCGCATCATCCTGACGACGCTGGTGGCGCTGATGGTCTCCGGCGTCGTGCTGCTGATGGCAGGCGGCCCTCCGGTCGCCGAGCGGCTCGGCCTCTCGACCTTCCATTTCGTCAACCGTCAGGTGGTCTATCTGCTGGTGGCGCTGGCGATCTTCCTCTCGACCTCGCTGCTGGCGCCGCGCCATGTGCGCCGCATCGCGCTGATCATCTTCCTGTTCTCGCTCGCCGGCGTGGTGGGCACGCTGTTCTTCGGCGTCGAGGTCAAGGGCGCCAAGCGCTGGCTGACGCTCGGGCCGCTCGGCTCGATCCAGCCCTCCGAATTCATCAAGCCGGCCTTCGTCGTGCTCGCGGCCTGGGCCTTCGCCGAGGGCCATCGCCGGCCCGAGTTGCCGGGCACGATCATCGCCTTCCTGCTGCTGCCGATCACCATCGTGCCGCTGGTGCTGCAACCCGATTTCGGCCAGACCATCCTGATCACCCTGGTCTGGGCCGGGCTGTTCTTCGTCGCCGGCCTGCACTGGTTCTGGGTCCTGGGGCTCGGCGGCATCGGCGCCGTCGGCCTGTTCATCGCCTATGAGCTCGTGCCGCATGTGCGCGCCCGTATCGAGCGCTTCATGGACAAGGGCTCGGGCGACACCTTCCAGGTCGACACGGCGCTGGAGAGCTTCGCGCAGGGCGGCTGGTTCGGCAAAGGCCCCGGCGAGGGCACGGTGAAGCGCATCCTGCCGGACGCCCATACCGACTTCATCTTCGCGGTGACGGCCGAGGAATTCGGCATCGTCGTCTGCATGGTGCTGGTGCTGCTCTTCGCCCTCATCGTGCTGCGGGCGCTGTTCGTGGCGCAGCGGGCCGAGGATCCGTTCGTGCGCCTCGGCGTGACCGGCCTCGCTTTGCTCTTCGGCATCCAGGCGGCGATCAACATGATGGTCAACCTGCACATGATGCCGGCCAAGGGCATGACCTTGCCGTTCATCTCCTATGGCGGCTCCTCGCTGATCTCGCTGGCGCTCGGCACCGGCTTCCTGCTGGCGCTGACCCGCAAACGGCCGCGCGCCGAAAGCTTCGGCGAGACGGGACGGCGCTCGTGAGCGCAGGAGCGCAGGCGCCGCTCGTCGTGCTCGCCGCCGGCGGCACGGGCGGGCACCTCTTCCCGGCGGAGGCGCTAAGCCACGCCTTGCACCGCGCCGGCGCCCGGGTCGCGCTGATCACCGACACGCGGGCTGCCGAATACGCCGGCAATTTCCCGGCCGAATCGATCCATGCCGTGCCGGCGGCGACGCCCTCGGGCAAGTCGCCGATCGCGATGGCGAAGGCGGCGCTGGTGGTGCTGAAGGGCGGGCTCGCGGCGCGCCAGGCGATCAAGCAGCTGAAGCCCGCCATCGTTGTCGGCTTCGGCGGCTATCCGACAGTGCCGCCGGTCTTCGCCGCGGCGCTGATGGGCGTGCCGACGCTTCTGCACGAGCAGAACGCGGTGATCGGCCGGGCCAATCGCTTCCTCGCCAGCCGGGTCAAGGCGATCGCCACCGGCTTCGCCGAGGTCGGCGGGCTGACGCCTGAGCAGGCGAAGAAGTGCACGCAGGTCGGCAATCCCGTGCGGCCGGCGGTGATCGATGCAGCCTCGCCCTATGCCGAGCCGGCAGGGAAGCTCAATCTCCTCGTCTTCGGCGGCAGCCAGGGCGCGCGGGTGATGGCCGACATCGTGCCGCCGGCGATCCAGCTGCTCTCGGCGGAGGAGCGCAGCCGCCTGTCGATCGTCCAGCAGGCCCGGACCGAGGACGACGAGCGTGTCAGGACGATTTATTCCTCGCTCGGCATCAAGTTCGAGCTCGCGCCCTTTTTCAAGGACCTGCCTGCCCGGATGGCGGCGTCTCATCTGGTGATCGGGCGCTCCGGCGCTTCGACCGTCGCCGAGCTCACGGTGATCGGTCGGCCATCGCTATTGGTGCCGCTGCCCGGCTCGCTCGACCAGGACCAGGCCGCCAATGCCGGCGTGCTCGCCAGGGCCGGCGGGGCGATGATGATCCTGCAGAGCGATTTCTCGCCGCGGCGCCTCGCCGCCGAGCTTTCCACGTTGCTCGCCGAGCCGCAGCGCTTGACGGCGATGGCTCAGGCGGCCAAGAGCGCGGGCATACCGGATGCGGCCGACCGCCTGGCGCGGCTCGTGCTGCAGACCGCCCAAGACTGAACCTTTCAGGACGTATCCATCATGAAGCTGCCGCCGAAGCTCGGCTCCATCCATTTCGTCGGCATTGGCGGCATCGGCATGTCCGGCATCGCCGAAGTCCTGCACAATCTTGGCTACAAGGTGCAGGGCTCGGATGCTTCCGACGGCGCCAACGTCAAGCGCCTGGCCGAGAAGGGCATCAAGACCTTCGTCGGCCACAAGGCCGAGAATATCGGCGAGGCCGAGGTGGTCGTAGTCTCGACCGCGATCAAGCGCGACAATCCCGAACTGATGGCAGCGCGCGAGAAGCGCCTGCCGGTGGTGCGCCGCGCCGAGATGCTGGCCGAGCTGATGCGGCTGAAGAGCTGCGTCGCCATCGCCGGCACCCATGGCAAGACGACGACGACCTCTCTGGTCGCGACCCTGCTCGAGAAGGGCGGGCTCGACCCGACCGTGATCAATGGCGGCATCATCAACGCCTACGGCACCAATGCCCGCATGGGCGAGAGCGATTGGATGGTGGTCGAGGCCGACGAATCCGACGGCACCTTCCTGAAGCTGCCGGCCGACGTCGCGATCATCACCAACATCGATCCCGAGCATCTCGACCATTTCGGCACCTTCGACGCGATCAAGGCGGCGTTCCGCTCCTTCGTCGAGAATCTGCCCTTTTACGGCTTCGCCGTGATGTGCATCGATCATCCGACAGTGCAGGGCCTCGTCGGCCAGATCGAGGATCGCCGCGTCGTCACCTATGGCGAGAACCCGCAGGCCGATTTCCGCCTGATCGACATCGATCTCACCGGTGGCCAGGCGAAGTTCACGCTGCTGATCCGCGACCGCAAGACCGGCCGCGACGAGGTCGTCCGCGATCTCGTCATGCCGATGCCCGGCCATCACAATGCCCTCAACGCCACCGCCGCGATCGCCGTCGCCTATGATCTGGGCGTGCCGGTCGAGCAGATCCGCGCCGCGCTCGCCGGCTTCGGCGGGGTGAAGCGCCGCTTCACCAAGACCGGCGAGTGGAACGGCGCGCTGATCTTCGACGATTACGGCCACCATCCGGTCGAGATCGCCGCCGTGCTCAAGGCGGCGCGAGCCTCGACCAAGGGCAAAGTCATCGCGGTGATGCAGCCGCATCGCTACAGCCGCCTGTCGAGCCTGTTCGCCGACTTCGCCGCCTGCTTCAACGATGCCGACACGGTGATCATCGCCGACACCTATGCGGCCGGTGAGCAGCCTATCGCGGGTGCCGATCGCGATTCGCTGGTGGCGGCGATCAAGGCGCGCGGCCATCGTCACACGCTGCCGCTGGAATCGTCGGACAAGCTCGCCGGCATGGTCGCCGAGCTGGCTGGGCCGGGCGACTATGTCGTTTGCCTCGGGGCGGGCAACATCACGCAGTGGGCTTATGCCTTGCCGGGGGAGTTGGCCGCCCTTCCTTCTCCCCTCGGGGGAGAAGGTGGCAGCGCGAAGCGCTGACGGATGAGGGCCGGTGGTGGAGCGAAAGAACACGACCGGTACTCTCTCCTTCGCTCGCGACCAGCGCCGAGAGCCAACGCGCGCTGAGGCCGCCTTCTGGCAGGCGGTCCGTAACCGTCGCTTCGGTAACCTCAAGTTCAAGCGCCAGATGGCGATCGGCCCGTTCATCGCGGATTTCTGCTGTCACGAGCATCGGCTGATCGTCGAACTCGATGGCGAGCCTCACGAAACCGACGAAGCGCGCGCGGGGGATCGGCGGCGCGATGCGTTTCTCAGAGATGAAGGCTATCGGGTCTTGCGCTTTTCGAACGAGCGGGTTCTAGGAAACCTCGAATTCGTCCTGCGCGAGATCGCCGAACATGTCGGCTTCGCCGGGCGGCCCTCATCCGACCCGGCTTCGCCGGGCCACCTTCTCCCCCGAGGGGAGAAGGAGACGCGCGGGTAAGCTCATGCCTTTCCAAGATATCACCCCCGACATCCGCGCTGCCGCGCCCGAACTGCGCGGGCGGCTGCTCGCCAATCAGGAGATGGCGGGGCTAACCTGGTTTCGCGTCGGCGGGCCGGCGCAAATTCTGTTCACCCCGGCCGACGAGGCGGATCTCGCCTATCTGCTCGGCAAGCTGCCGGCGGAGATCCCGGTCACCGTGGTCGGGCTCGGCTCGAACCTGATCGTGCGCGACGGCGGCATTCCCGGCGTGGTGATCCGCCTTGCCGGCAAGGCCTTCGGCGAGATCGCCCGGGAGGATGGTGACCGGCTGCGGGCCGGCACGGCCGTTCCCGATGTGAAAGTGGCGCGGGCTGCGGCCGACGCGTCGCTCGCCGGGCTCGCCTTCTATCGCGGCATTCCCGGCTGCATCGGCGGGGCGCTGCGGATGAACGCCGGCGCGCATGGCGGCGAGACGACCGACGTCCTGGTCGAGGCGCGTGGCGTCACCCGCAAGGGTGAGATCCTGACGCTGTCGCATGCCGATATGGGCTTCAGCTACCGCAGTTCGACGGCGCCCGCCGACATCATCTTCACCTCGGCGCTGTTCCAGGGCCGGCCGGGCGACCAGGCCGCGATCCTGGCCGAGATGGAGCGCGTGACCTCGGCGCGCGAAGCGGCCCAGCCGATCAAGGAGCGCACCGGGGGCTCGACATTCAAGAACCCTGAGGGCGGCAAGGCCTGGCAGTTGATCGATGCCGCCGGTTGCCGCGGGCTGCGCATCGGCGGGGCGCAGGTCTCCGAGATGCACTGCAACTTCCTGATCAACACCGGCGGCGCCACCGCTGCCGATATCGAAGGGCTGGGCGAAGAGGTCCGCCGCCGGGTCAAGGACAATTCAGGCTACGAGCTGCACTGGGAGATCAAGCGCTTAGGCGTTGCGGCCTGAGTGGGCGCAGGACTAAGCCGCCTGCTCGAGCTGCCGGATTGCAGCGATCTCGTCGGCTGCGTTGAGCCGCGCCGTCTCGATTTCGTAGCGAGACTGCAGGTTCATCCAGAACTCTGGCGAGGTTCCAAAGAAGCGAGCGAGGCGTAGCGCGCTATCGCCAGTGACTCCGATTTTCTCCGCTGCGATCCGCTCGATGCGGGTTCTCGGGATGCCGCATGCCCGGGCGACACGCCCCGGCGAAAGACCCAGCGGCTTCAGGAACTCCTCCCGGAGCATCTCGCCAGGATGCATGGGCGGCAGCGTCGCGATGATCTCGGTCTCGGCCGCCATGATGTTCTCCTTCAATGGTAGTCGACGATCTCGACACCGGCAGGGCCGGCATCCGTCCATCGAAAGCAGATCCGGAACTGGTCGTTGATCCGGATCGCGTGTTGGCCGGCACGATCGCGGCTCAGCGCGTGTAGCCTGTTGCCCGGCGGGCTCTGCAGGTCGGCGAGCACATGCGCAGCGTTGATCGCTTCCAGCTTTCGTCTTGCCGCAGGAAACACATCCGGCGGAAACCCCTTTGGGCAGCGGCCGGAGAAGATCAGCTCGGTTCGCTTGTCGCGAAAACTGAGGATCATCACAGGCTCCGACCGCGGTTGTGTATCTAATTGTGATACATTCGAGTGTCAAGCTCAGGATAGGTTTCCTGCGCCGCCGGCTTGCGCCGTGACAGCATGATGCCGGCGACGGTCGAGCCGAAGATGATGGCGATGCCGAGCCATTGCTGGGCGTTGAACCATTCGCCCAGCAGCGCGGCGCCGAGGAAGGTCGCGACCAGGGGGCTGAGCAGGCTGAGGAACGCGACGCCCGTGCCGATCGCGGCGATGCCGCGGACCCAGAGCCAATAGGCGAAGGCTGTGCCGATCACGACGAGATAGCTCAGGCCGGCGAGGTTGCGCAGGGTCGGCACGGGCGGCAGCCCCTCGACGAGAAGCGCGACCGGCAGGAGCAGGAGCCCGCCGAGGGCAAGCTGCCAGGCCGCGAGCGCGAGCGGCGTCCCGACGTTGCCCCAGCGCTCGATCAGCACCGTGCCGGTCGCCATCGAGGCGGCGCCGATCAGCGCGGCGACGACGCCGATTGCATCGAGCTTCACACTCTTGTCGATCACCAGCAGGCCGACGCCGACCGTGCCGGCGAGCGCGGCGATGATTTGCCCGAGACGCGGCCTGCGCAACAACAACGGCCAGGCGAGGAAGGCGACGAGCAGTGGCTGCATCGAACCGAGCGTCGCGGCGAGCCCACCGGGCAGGCGGGAGGCGCTGAGAAAGAGCATGCCGAAGAACAGGCCGATATTGGCGAAGCCGATGACGGCGAGCGGCAGGAGCTTGTCGCGCGGCGGCAGGCCGGGGCCGAGCAGCATCAGCAGGATGCCGGCGGGCAGAGCGCGCAGGGCTCCGACGAGCAGCGGGTGCTCGACCGGAAGCGTCTGGGTGAAGACGACATAGGTCGAGCCCCAGAGGATGGGCGCCAGGATCGTCGCGAGCAGGATGCGGGTCTTGCTGTCGGCCATGGCGGCCTCCCTTTGCATCGACGGGTGTGTCGCGTAGGATTGTTCGACAAAATATAATTCGATATAGAATTATCTGATGCAGGATAATTAGGCGCGGGATTTTCATGAGTCAAGCTGACGAAGCCGGGCAGGGCGGCCCGCTCGATTCGATCCTCTCGCAATGGCGACGGGCGCGGCCGGACATCGATCCCGGCCCGATGGCGGTGTGCGGCGCGATCTGGCGGGCGGCCGAGCGGGTTCGCCTTGGCGTCGGGCGCAACCTCGTCGGGGAGGATCTCGATTTCGCCGGCTTCGACGTGCTGATGACCCTGCGCCGCCAGGGCGAGCAGGGCGGCTCGCTGACTCCGTCCGAGCTCGCCAAGGACATGATGCTGTCGACCTCGGCGATGACGAATCGGCTCGACAAGCTGGAGAAGCGCGGGCTGATCGCGCGGCAGGCCGACCCACAGGATCGGCGCAGCCTTCGCATCGTGCTTACCGCGGACGGTTTTGCACTGATCGAGCGGCTGGTGGTCTCGCATGTGGCGACGGAAGCGGCGCTGATATCGGCGCTCAGCCCGGCCGAACATGAACAGCTCAAGGTCTTGCTGGCCAAGGTCGCGGCCCGTGAGGGGGAGTGAGTCCGGCGCGCAACAGCCGGCTCGTCATTAACCGGCGGGGCGCATCGTTAACGCGCCGTTAACCATCTCGGCTCAGGTTCGGACCCAGGAGTTCGGTGTCAGGAACCTTGATGAGCAAGCATGTCGCAGTGCTGATGGGCGGGTGGTCCGTCGAGCGTGAGGTCAGCCTCAGCAGCGGTGCGGCCTGTGCTCGGGCGCTGGAAGGCGTCGGCTATCGCGTCACGCGCGTCGAGGTCGGCCGCGACGTCGCCGAGGTGCTGGCGAAGCTGAAGCCCGACGTCGCCTTCAATGCCCTGCATGGCCGCTATGGAGAGGACGGCACCATCCAGGGCGTGCTCGAGATCCTCGGCATCCCCTATACCCATTCCGGCGTGCTCGCCTCCTCGCTCGCCATCCGCAAGGACAAGGCCAAGATGGTCGTCGCCGCTGCCGGCGTGCCGGTGGCGAAGGGTGTCACCGTCTCGCGCTTCGAGGCGGCCAAGCGCCATGCCCTGCCGCCGCCCTATGTGATCAAGCCGATCGACGAAGGCTCCTCCGTCGGGGTGGTGATCGTTAAGAAAGGCCGCGAGCATCCGCCTCAGGAGATCGCCCGGCCGGACTGGCCCTGCGGCGAGACCATGCTGGCCGAAACCTTCATCGCCGGGCGCGAACTGACCTGCGCGGTGATGGACGGCAAGTCCTTGGGGGTAACGGAGATTCGGGCGGCGACGGGCGAGTTCTACGACTACGACGCCAAATATGCCAAAGGCGGTTCAATCCACATCTGCCCGGCGCAAATTTTACCGAATCTTTACCGCCAAATCGAAGAGTGTGCGTTAACGGCGCATCAAGCAATCGGGTGCCGCGGCGTCAGCCGTTCAGACTTCCGCTACGACGACGAGAGCGACACGCTCGTCTGGCTGGAGGTCAACACGCAGCCCGGCATGACTGAAACCAGCCTTGTGCCTGAATTAGCCGCCCATGCGGGCATGAACTTCGGTGAGCTCGTCAAATGGATCGTCGAGGACGCCTCCTTGAATCGGTGAAGGTGGAACCGGTGTTCACCGGGTCCAACCTGCCGATGCGCGTGACGGGGCCGCAGCTCCTCGTCGGCGAGCGCTCGCGCCGCTGGTTCCGCGGCTCGCGGCGCAGCGCCGTTGCGGTGCCGCTGGCCGAGCGGCTACCGAGCGGCCTCGGCTCCTTCCTGGCGATCGGCTTCCTCGTGCTCACGGGCGTGAGCGGCGCCATCCTGGGCGGCCATTACGAGAGCTTCCGCGAGAACTATGGCGAGCCAAAGCATGCCATCGCACGGTTCGTGGGCCTCGGCATCGACCGCATCACCATCTCCGGCCTCAGCGGCCTCTCCGAGATCGAGGTCCTGGTCGCCGCCGGCATCGACCCGAAGATCTCGCTCGCCTTCTTCGACGCCGACGAAGCGCGCAAGCGGCTCGAGGCGACGCCGATGATCCGCGAGGCCTCGGTCCGCAAGCTCTATCCCGGCGAGATTGCCATCAACCTCACCGAGCGCGAGCCTTATGCGCTCTGGCAGGTCAAAGGCGATCTCTTCCTGATCGCGCAGGACGGCACGGTGATCGACAAGATGGACGATGGCCGCTTCGCCTATCTGCCGCTCGTCGTCGGACCCGACGCCAACAAGCGGGCAAAGGATTACATCGCGCTGCTTGGCGAAGCCGGCTCCTTCGGCTCGCGCATCCGCGCCGGCAGCCTCGTCGCCGGCCGGCGCTGGAACCTGAAGCTCGACACCGGTGCCGACATCAGGCTGCCGGAGCAGGGCGCCGGCGCCGCCCTGAAGCGCCTGGCCAGCCTCGAACAGGACTTCCGAATCAGCGAGAAGGACCTGATCGCCATCGACATGCGCCAGCCTGACCGGGTGACCATGCGCCTGACCGAAGAGGCCGCGACGACGCGGTTCGAGCAGCTCAAGAGCAAGACCAAGAAGAAGGGCGGCGAGGCATGAGCTTGACCTCGCAAGGCCTGACCCCGCGGATGCGTCCGCTCTCGTCGCGCAAGAGCGCGACCTTGTCGATTCTGGACATCGGCACGAGCAAGGTCGTCTGCCTGATCGCCGAATTGAACCCGGCCGAGGCGAACGAGCGCCTGCGTGGGCGCACCCATGTCGCGCGCATCATCGGCATCGGCCACCAGCGCTCGCTCGGCCTCAAGGGCGGGGCGATCATCGACCTGGAAAGCGCCGAGCGCGCCATCCGCGCCGCCGTCGACGCGGCCGAGCGCATGGCCAAGGTCGAGGTCCAGTCGGTCATCGTCAACCTGACCGGGGGCCGGCTGAACTCACAGCACTATCAGGCCAGCGTCGATCTGCGCGGCGGCTCGGTTGGCGACTCCGACGTGAAGCGCGTGCTCGCCGCGGCGGCGACCCATGCGATCCGGCCGGGTAAGGCGGTGCTGCATGCGCTGCCTACCGGGTACGCGCTCGACGGTTCGCCCGGCGTGCTCGATCCGCGCGGGCTTATCGGCGGAGCGCTCTCGGTCGACATGCATGTCGTCGCGGCGGAAGCGGCGGCGGCGCGCAATGTCATGCTCGCGGTCGAGCGCTGCCATCTCGAGGTCGAGGCGGTCGTGGCGAGCCCCTATGCGGCGGGCCTCTCCGTCCTGGTCGACGACGAGGCCGAGATGGGCGTCGTCGTGGTCGACATGGGCGGCGGCACCACCTCGCTCGGCGTCTTCTCCGGCGGGCACCTGACCCATGCCGACGCGATCGCCGTCGGCGGCAACCACATCACCATGGACGTGGCGCGCGGGCTCTCGACTCGCGTCTCCGCGGCCGAGCGGCTGAAGACGCTGCACGGCTCGGCGATCGCCAGCCCGTCCGACGAGCGCGACATGATCGCGGTGCCGCAGGTCGACGACGACGAGCGAGACACGCCGAACCATCTGTCGAAGTCGCATCTGGTCCGGATCATCAAGCCGCGCGTCGAGGAGATCCTCGAACTGGTGCGCGACCGGCTGAAGGCCTCCGGCTTCTCGGCCGAGGCCGGGCGGCGCGTCGTCCTGACCGGCGGTGCCTGCCAGCTCACCGGCATGCCGGAAGTTGCGCGGCGCGTGCTGGGCGGCCAGGTCCGCACCGGCCGCCCGCTCGGGATCAAGGGTCTGCCGGAAGCGGGCAAGGGCCCGTCCTTCGCGGCGGCAGTCGGCCTGCTGGTCTACCCGCAGGTCGCGCATGTCGAGCATTTCGAACCGCGGGCGGGGGCGTCCTTCTTCGCCCATGCGACCGATGGCTACTTCTCCCGCGTCGGCCGCTGGCTGCGCGAGAGCTTCTAGAGTTGCGGCCCGCGCGGCCGAAAGGCGGCGCGGACCGGGGTGAGTACGAGCAGAGCGGGGCTTAAGGCCCCTGGCGTGGAAGACGGGACGGCCCGCCAGGAGCCGGACAAGACAGTGAAAGAGGCAATCATGGCGATGAACCTGCAAGCCCCGGACATCCGGGAACTGAAGCCCCGGATCACCGTGTTCGGTGTCGGTGGCGCCGGCGGCAATGCCGTGAACAACATGATCGAGGCCGGCCTCGACGGCGTCGATTTCGTCTGCGCCAACACCGACGCGCAGGCGCTCGCACTCGCCCGCGCCCCGCGCATCATCCAGATGGGCCTCCAGGTCACCGAGGGCCTGGGCGCAGGCTCGCAGCCGGAAGTCGGCCGCGCGGCCGCCGAAGAGGTGATCGACGAGATCCGCGATCATCTCGCCGGCGCCCACATGGTCTTCATCACCGCCGGCATGGGCGGCGGCACCGGCACGGGTGCAGCTCCCGCGATCGCCCGCGTCGCCCGCGACATGGGCATCCTCACCGTCGGCGTCGTGACCAAGCCGTTCCAGTTCGAGGGCCAGCGCCGCATGCGCATGGCCGAGGCCGGCATCGGCGAGCTCAACGAGGCCGTCGACACGCTGATCGTCATCCCGAACCAGAACCTGTTCCGTGTCGCCAACGAGAACACCGGCTTCGCCGACGCCTTCGGCATGGCCGACCAGGTGCTCTATTCCGGCGTCGCCTGCATCACCGACCTGATGGTCCGTCCCGGCCTGATCAACCTCGACTTCGCCGACGTGCGCGCCGTGATGCGCGGCATGGGCAAGGCGATGATGGGCACCGGCGAGGCCCAGGGCGAGAAGCGCGCGCTCTCGGCGGCCCAGGCCGCGATCAACAACCCGCTGCTCGACGACGTCTCGATGAAGGGCGCGCGCGGCCTGCTGATCTCGATCACTGGCGGGCGCGACATGAAGCTCTACGAGGTCGACGAAGCCGCCACCCGCATCCGCGAGGAGGTCGACTCCGAGGCCAACATCATCGTCGGCGCCACCTTCGACGAGGCGCTCGAAGGCACGATGCGGGTTTCGGTGGTCGCCACCGGCATCGACAAGCCGATGTCCGCCCAGGGTGAGCTCGACCCGACCGAAGCCCGGATCGCCGAGGTCGCCGAGCGGCTGAAGGCCGAGGCCCGGCTGCGTTCGGCCGTCCCGAACATCCGCACCTCCGCCTCGGTGCCTGCTCCCGCGCCGATGCCGGCTCCCGCCGCCGATACCATGATGCCGGAGCCGGTCCGCGCTCCCGCGCCGGCCCCGGTCAGCTTCGCTGCCGATGTCCGCATCGAGCCGGCCCAGCCGCGCCCGGCGATGGTCGCTCCGCCGGTCGTCGAGGCGCCGCCGCCGGAAACCTCCCTGCCGCATCACGAGGACAGCTTCATTCCGCCGATGCCCGAGCGTGCGGTGATCCGCCCGACCCGCATGCCGCGCGTCGAGGACCTGCCGCTGCCCGCCCAGCACCAGATCGCGCAGAGCCGCGGCGCGGTGCCGGCCCCTGCGCCGGCCTCGGTCGAGCAGAAGCGCATGTCGCTGATGCAGCGCCTCGCCTCGGTCGGTTTCGGCCGCAAGGAGGACGAGTATGCCGAGGCGCCGATGGCGCCGCCGGCTCCCGCCCCGCGCCAGGCGCCGCCGGCTCCGGCCGCTGGTCCCAGCGCCGCCCATGCCGAGTTCATGCGCCGCCCGCCGGTGCCTGCGACCCGGCCGGCCCAGGGCCAGCTCGACCAGCTCGGCCGCGCCGCTCCGGCTCGCAACACGGAAGAGGACCAGCTCGAGATCCCGGCCTTCCTGCGTCGCCAGTCGAACTGAGCTTTCGAACCCGGCTTTGCTGGCCGGTTCAACCGGTTTAACAAAAGGCCCGGCGGCATTGTCCGCCGGGTCTTTTTTAACGTCTGAAAAACCATATACATCAAGCAGATGGTTAAGATTTTCTGGCTTTGTAACGTCTGTTACAGAGCGAAAGAAAGCGTGATTTTGAAGCCGATGCGCCTGCGCGTATCTTGCAGCGCATCACCGGGTAAGGGGATTCGGGATTAGTCCCGAGTTCGCTGCACATCAGGGAACCGCATCGATCGTCGAAGAGGTTGCGCCGCGAGGCGCCGGCCCAGAGATCGTCGCGCTTGAGATCGGATACTGAGATGATGGCTGAACGGCAGACGACCCTACGCTCGCCCGTGACCCTCCAAGGCATCGGCGTTCACTCCGGGGCTCCCGCCTGCCTGACCTTGCGGCCCTCCACTGCGAATTCCGGCGTCGTCTTCCTGCGCAAGGGCCTCGAAGGCGGCCATGAGCAGCTGATCCACGCCCGCCACAACAAGGTCAGCGCTACCGAGCTGTGCACCGTGATCGGTGACCAAGCTTCCGGTTCCGTCGCCACGATCGAGCATCTGATGTCGGCCTGCGCCGGCCTCGGCCTCGACAATGTGCTGGTCGAGATCGACGGTCCCGAGATGCCGATCATGGACGGCAGCGCCGCCGAGTTCGTCACCGCCATCGAGGCGACCGGCCTCGTCGCCCTCGGCGCGACCCGCCGCTATCTCAAGGTCCTGCGCCCGGTCCGTATCGAGCAGGGTCGCGCCTTCGCCGAGCTTTCGCCGTCGGAGAGCGGCTTTCGCCTCGACGTCGAGATCGACTTCGACACCAAGGCGATCGGCCGCCAGCGCAAGATCTTCGATCTCGACCCGGAGGCTTATGCCCGCGAGATCTCCCGCGCCCGCACCTTCGGCTTCATGCGCGATGTCGAGCAGCTCTGGAAGGCCGGCTTTGCGCTCGGCGCCTCGCTCGACAACACTGTCGCGATCGGCGACGACAAGGTGATCAATCCCGAAGGCCTGCGCTACGCCGACGAGTTCGTGCGCCACAAGGTCCTCGACGCGGTGGGCGACCTCGCGCTCGCCGGCTACCCGATCCTCGGCGAGTTCCGTTCCTATTGCGGCGGTCACCGCATGAACGTCCGGATCCTCGAGGCCCTGTTCGCCGACCGCGCCAATTACGCGATCGTCGAGGCCCAGCCGGCCTTCGCCCACCATGCGGTGCAGATGGCGGCCGGCCCGGTGCCTGCTGCGCTCGCGCCCGACCTGCACTGAGCAGGGTATTACGCGACGCCACGCCTTGCATTCGCCCGTTTCCTGTTGGAAACGGCGAACGCACTGCATGAAGCGCCCGTCACGCTTGGCGAATAGGCTGCTTCTGAGCTAAAGCCAATTCGCGCGCTCTTACCGAAGGGCGTCACAAGGACGGATGAAGTGAGCGTCATGCGGCTGAAGACAATCAACTCCGGCGAAACGACCAGCGGCGGCAAGCGCCTTGTGTTGGCCTTTGCCCTTGCGGCCGCGCTCGGCGGCTGCGACACGATGAGCGCGCTCAACCCCTTCGATCGCCCCGAGACCTACAAGCCCGAGGTGGTGGCTGAGGTTCCGGCCGACAAGCTCTACAATGAGGGCCTCGCCCGTCTCCAGAACGGCGACACCGAAGGCGCGAACAAGAAGTTCGACGAGATCGACAAGCAGGCGCCGTTCTCGCCCTATTCGAAGAGGGGCCTGATCATGGCCGCCTACTCGAATTACGAGGCGCAGAAGTACGACGACGCGATCACGGCCTCGAAGCGCTTCCTGGCGCAGAACCCGGCGAGCCCGGACGCGGCCTATGCGCAGTACATCCTGGCGATGTCCTATTACAACCAGATCCCCGATGCGACGCGCGACCAGGAGCGCACGGATCAGGCGCTGCGTGCGATGCAAGAGCTGCTCGACCGCTATCCGAAGTCGGAATACGTGCTCGACGTGCGCGAGAAGATGCTGGTCGCGCGCGACCAGCTCGCCGGCAAGGAGATGAATGTCGGGCGTTTCTATCTCGAGAAGCGCAACTACACCGGCGCCGTCGGCCGCTTCCGCGACGTCATCACCAAGTATCAGACCACGCGGCATGTCGAGGAGGCGCTGATGCGCCTGACCGAGGCCTATATGGCCCTCGGCATCACCAACGAGGCGCAGACCGCCGCGGCGGTGCTTGGTCACAACTTCCCTGACAGCCCCTGGTACAAGGACGCCTATACGCTCCTGGAGAGCGGCGGCCTGCAGCCACGCGAGGATCGCGGATCCTATATCAGCCGGGCCTTCAACGGCTTCACGCGCGCTGTCGTCGGGTTGACCGGTCTCGGCCGCCTCTGAGGCGGCCGGTGTCCCGGCGAGGTCATCTGCAGCCGGCACAAGGGGGCTGAGTCGCCATGCTCGCTCAGCTCTCGATCCGCGACATCGTTCTGATCGACCGGCTCGACCTGGGCTTCGAGGACGGGCTCAGCGTGCTGACCGGCGAGACCGGTGCCGGCAAGTCGATCCTGCTCGACGGCTTCGCGCTGGCGCTGGGCGCACGCGGTGACGGCGGCTTGGTGCGCCATGGCGAGACGCAAGGCCAGGTCAGCGCGGTCTTCGACCTGCCGATGGCGCATCCGGCGCGGGCCCTCGCCCAGGCGCAGGAGATCGACACCGACGGCGACCTGATCCTGCGGCGCGTGCAATATGCCGACGGGCGCACCCGCGCCTTCGTCAACGACCAGCCGGTCAGCGTCCAGATCCTGCGGATGATCGGCGCGGCGCTCGTCGAGATCCATGGTCAGCACGACGACCGCGCTCTCACCGACCCGGCCCAGCACCGCACCATCCTCGACAGCTTTGGCGAACTGACCGCGCAGTCGGCCGAGGTCGCCCGTGCCAGCGAGACGCTCAAAAAGGCGCGCCAGGCCCTGCAGAGCCAGCGCATGCGGGTCGAGACTGCGCGCAAGGAGGCCGATTTCCTGCGCCATGCCGTGGCCGAGCTCGGCAAGCTCGCCCCCGAGCCAGGCGAGGAGGACGCGCTCGCCGCAAAGCGTCAGGGCATGATGGCTGCCGAGAAGGTCGCTCGCGACATCATTGAGGCCTATGAGGCGGTAGGCGGTACCGCTTCGCCAGTTTCCGCCCTGTCGGGCGTGCTGCGCCGGCTGGAGCGCCGTGCCGCCCAGGCGCCGGAGCTGGTCGACCCCTCGATCGCGGCGCTGACCACGGCGGTGGTCGCGCTGGAGGAGGCAGGGGAGACGCTGCAGGCAGCGGTACGCGCTGCCGAATTCGATCCGCGCGTGCTGGAGCGCGTCGAGGAGCGGCTGTTTGCGCTGCGCGCGGCCGCGCGCAAATTCGATGTCCCGGTCGATGCGCTGGCGGCGCTGGCGCAGACCATGGCGGCAGACCTTGCTGCGCTCGACGAGAGCGAGGGCTCGCTGAAGCGTCTGGAGGCGGAGCTCGCCGAAGCCGAAGCGGCCTATGTCGCGCTCGCGACGGCCTTGTCCGCAGGGCGCATCAGGGCCGCTTCGGCGCTTGATGCGGCGGTGAAGGCGGAATTGCCGCCGCTCAAGCTGGAGCGGGCGCGTTTCATCACGCAGATCGACAGCGACCCCGATGCGCGCGGGCCGGAAGGGCTCGACCGCGTCGAGTTCTGGGTCGAGACCAATCCAGGAACGCGGCCGGGGCCGATGATGAAGGTCGCCTCGGGCGGCGAACTCTCGCGTTTCATGCTGGCGCTGAAGGTGGTGCTGGCCGAGCGCGGCTCGGCCCCGACCCTGGTGTTCGACGAGATCGACACCGGCGTCGGCGGCGCTGTGGCGGATGCGATCGGCGAGCGGCTGGCCCGATTGGCGGCGCGGGTCCAGGTGATCTCGGTGACGCATGCGCCGCAGGTCGCGGCCAAGGCCGGCCAGCATTTCCTGATCGCCAAGTCGGCCGATGGCGGGGAGGGCGCCGATGAGCGCACCGTCACCCGCGTCTCGGCCTTGCAGGATGGTACGCGGCGCGAGGAGATCGCCCGCATGCTCGCCGGCGCCTCGATTACAGAGGAGGCGAGGGCGGCCGCCGGCAAGCTGCTCGATGCGGCCGGGATGCGCCGCTAGCAGCGGTTTTTGATCGAGTTCGGCCGCGCAAACCGTCATTGCGAGGAGCGCAGCGACGAAGCAATCCACGATGGCTCGCTCGACTGCCCCTGGATTGCTTCGCTTCGCTCGCAATGACGATTCAGGCCGGGATCAGCTCGTATCCCGTGCCGGTCGCGACCACGCGTCTGAACCCTTCGATGTGGCCGCCCGAGACGAGCCAGCTTTCATCCGCTGCGCGAGCAAGGATGGCGCGGCGGGAGGAAAAGGCGGTAGCGGCGTCGAAATCATAGACGAAGCCGATCCCCGGATCGGTGGCCTGCAGATCGGAGAGATGCAGCGCATCGCCCCAGAGCAGGAGGCTGTGCTCGCCTTCGATCAGGTAGCCGCTATGGCCGGCGGTATGGCCGGGGAGCGGGATCAATGTGATCCCGGGTTGCACGATGCCAGCCGGGGCAGGGTGGATGCGGCCAGCATAGTGCTTCTTCACCGCTGCCGTGACGGCGAAACCGCCTTGCCGGTTCTGTGGCGTCGTTGCGCGGTTGGTCTCCTCGCCGAAGAAACCGAAATCGGCGTCGGGCACGATGATCTCGGCATTCGGGAAGCGGGCGCGATCGCCGTCGAACAGCCCGAGCGCATGGTCGCCGTGCAGATGCGTGATCAGGACACGTTGGATCTGTTCGGGTGCAATGCCGGCGCCAGCCATGGCGGCGGGGGCATGGCCCATCGCCTCGCCCCATGAGGGGCCGGTACCGGCGTCGATCAGGGTGATCCCGCTGGCGCCCTTCAGGACGAAGCAGTTGACGGGTATGCTGACCTTCGGCTTGCCCCAGCGCGCCACGGCCTCGTCGCGACCAGCCTCGCCATCGGCATGGATCAGAACGTCGAGCGGCGCCTCGAAGATCCCGTCGTGGATCGTGAGCACGTCGTAGGCGCCGACGCGTCGCCAAGTCTCGCCCATCTCCACAGACCCCCGCTCCAGTGTGTTATGCTTAGACCATGCAGCTCTCGCCGCCGACAACGGAGCGGGCGGCATGGCCGGCATCTGCTGCCGCATACGGGATGGACCGATGCTGCATTCCCTTTTCCTGCGATTTCCTCTATGTGCAGCGCAATATCGCGGTGCCGCGTCCGGCGCCGCCCCTCGTTCTGCGTGCTGCCGACCCGCCAGCTGCAATCTAAGGCCTGACATCGATGTCCTTCATCTCCACGAGTGCGCCGCTGGCGCGGGCGCTCGCCGACCGTAATTACAGCGAGCCGACTCCCGTCCAGACCGCCGTGCTGGAAGGGGCGGCCGCCGGCCGCGACCTGCTGGTCTCCTCGCAGACCGGCTCGGGCAAGACCGTGGCCTATGGCCTCGCCATCGGCGCCGACCTGCTCGGCGACGCCGAGGCCCTGCCGCGGGCCGAACGGCCACTGGCGTTGATCGTCGCGCCGACGCGCGAACTCGCCCTCCAGGTCCAGCGCGAGCTCAGCTGGCTCTACAAGCAGACCAATGCCCGCGTGATCTCCTGCGTCGGCGGCATGGATCCGCGCCGCGAAGCGGCCCTGCTCGACGAGGGCGCGCACATCGTCGTCGGCACGCCCGGCCGTCTGCGCGACCATATCGAACGCCGCCGCCTCGATGTTTCGGGCCTGCGGGCGGTCGTGCTCGACGAAGCCGACGAGATGCTCGATCTCGGCTTTCGTGACGATCTCGAATTCATCCTGAAGTCAGCGCCGGAAGAGCGCCGCAGCCTGCTGTTCTCGGCGACGCTGCCGAAGGCGATCATCGCCCTGGCGCGCAGCTATCAGCGCGATGCCCTGCGCATCGAGGTCGCCGGCGGCGAGCGCGGCCATGCCGATATCGAGTATCGCGCCATTCGCGTCTTCCCGAAGGAGGCCGAGCTCGCTGTCGTCAACCTGCTGCGTTTCCACGATTCGCCGACGGCGCTGGTGTTCTGCAACACCCGCAACGCGGTGCGCCATCTCGAGGCGATCCTGCTGGAGCGCGGCTTCTCGGCCGTGGCGCTCTCGGGCGAGCTCAGCCAGAGCGAGCGCAATTCGGCGCTGCAGGCCTTGCGCGACGGCCGGGCCCGCGTCTGCGTCGCGACCGACGTCGCGGCGCGCGGCATCGACCTGCCGGGCCTGACCCTGGTCATCCATGCCGAGCTGCCGAACGATCCCGAGGTGATGCAGCATCGCTCGGGCCGTACCGGGCGCGCCGGCAAGAAGGGCACCAGCGTGCTGCTGGTGCCGGCCTCGCGCCGGCGCAAGGCCGAGATGCTGATCGCCGAAGCCAAGATCGAGGCGAGCTGGGCCGGCCCGCCGACGCAGGACGAGATCCGCGTGCTCGACGAGCAGCGCCTGCTGAGCGACCCCATGCTCTCCGGCGAGGCGAGCGAGGATGATGCGACGATGGTCGCAGCGCTCCTGGCGGGGCGCTCGGCGGAGGAGATCGCAGCGGCGCTGGTGCGGGTCTACCGCTCGCGCCTGCCGGCAGCCGAAGAGGTCGGCGACCCCAACTTCGGTCGTGACGAGCGCCGCCCGGCGCGCAGCAATGAAGATTATGCGAGGCCGCGCGAGCATGGCGGAGCCGAGCGACCGGAGCGCCGCGAGAGGTCGGGTCCGCGCGGCGATACCGTCTGGTTCCGCCTGAATATCGGGCGCAAGGACGGGGCCGATCCGCGCCAGCTCCTGCCGATGCTGTGCCGGCGCGGCAAGATCACGCGCGACGAGGTCGGCGCGATCCGCATCTTCGACAAGGAGACCAAGGTCGAGATCGATGCCGAGGTCGCGGAGCGCTTCGCTCAGCTCGCCAGGGCTGTCGACCGCGACAAGATCATCATCGAGCCGGTTACCGGCGAGGAGGAGCGTCGCCCGGCCAAGCCCTTCGCCGAGAAGGCGAGCCATGCGCCGCGCAGCGCTCATCCGGTGCGTGAGCGCGACGAGCGTTCGTCAGCCCCGGCGCGGAAGCCCTATGAGGGCAAGGGCAAGCCGTTCGGCGCCAAGCCCTATGATCCGACGCGGCGCGATCGCGAGCCTGCCTATGAGGAAACCGCGATCCTCCGGCCGGAGCGCTCCTTCGACAAGAAGAGCGATCAGGGCGGCAAGCCGTTTGCCGGCAAGTTCAAAGGCGGCAAGTTCGAGGGCGGCAAGAAGCCTTTCGGAGCTCCGCAGGGCGGCGAGCGACCGGCCGCCAGCGATGCACGGCCTGCGGGCAAAAGCTTCGGCGACAAAAAGCCGTTTGGAGCCAAGAAGCCTTTTACCGGCAAGAAGCCTTTCGGAGCGAAGAAACCACGCCGCGACGACCGCTGACGCGCCTTGTCGCCATGGTCGGGCTTGCCCCGACCATGGCTGTCTTCTTTCGCCGAATGTGCCGTTCCAGTCATGGATGCTCGCCCCAAATGGCGAGCATGATGAGCTGAATCAGCGCAAGCCGAGGAAAGACAGGATCGCCAGGACGACGACGACAAGACCGACGATGTAGATGATGTTGTTCATGGTGGAGCCCCCTCCGGTTGCGGTGCCGTCGCATCTGCACGGCTGACGGTGCGTGCGACCTTGCCGCAGCACTCTCGCAACGCGATGCATGGCGGGATTGTTCCGGAACCGTCGCATAGCTGTTGCACTCTCCCGCCATCCGCTCCCACAATGCCCGCCCGGGCAGAGACCCGGACGGGGGAATGCCATGAGGACGATGGGTAAGGCGCTCGGCGCCGTGTTGATGTTGGCCGGGCTCGTTCTGCCCGCCGCCGCGCAGGACCGGCTGGTGATCGCCGGGCGCGATGCCGGCTTCGCGCCGGCGCTGGCCAAGATGGTCGAACTCTACCAGGCCAAGAATCCGAACGTGAAGATCGAGCGGCTCGAGCTCGGCGGCAGCCCGCTCTATGAGCGCCTCGCGGTTGGCGCGCGCGAGAAGACGGCGGCGACCGACGTCGCCATGCTCGACGACATCTGGGCGCCGGAGTTCATGGCGCGCGGCTGGCTCACCGACCTCGACACCGTGGGCGGCCTGCCGGGCGAGTTCGTCAAGTCGGCGATCGACGTCTCCAAGCACAACGGCAAGCTCTATGCCGCGCCCTTCGTCGGCAACATCGCCATGTTCGCCTAT
The DNA here is from genome assembly GCF_900109525.1 of Allobosea lupini. GTDB lineage: Bacteria > Pseudomonadota > Alphaproteobacteria > Rhizobiales > Beijerinckiaceae > Allobosea > Allobosea lupini. The sequence continues at coordinate 97,530 of NZ_FOAN01000009.1, forward strand.
CGCAAGGACCTGCTTGCCAAGCACGGCTTCGAGCGTCCCAAGACCTGGAGCGACGTCGTCAAGGCGGCGCAGGCGATCCAGGACAAGGAGCAGGGCGTCTCCGGCCTCGTCTTCCGCGGCATCAAGGGCAACCCGATCGTCACCTCGTTCCTGCCGGTGCTGTGGGCGCATGGCGCCGAGGTGGTGAGCGCCGACGGCAAGGCCGTGCTCGACAGCCCTGCGGCCGAGAAGGCGCTGGCCCAGTTCCTCTCGTTCAAGGCGCTCGCGCCGAAGGGCGTCGAAACCTACAACGCGACCGAATTGCGCGATGCGATCCAGCAGGGCCGCGCCGCGATCGCGGTCGAGATGTGGTCGTCCTGGGCCGGCACGCTCGACGGCAACGCCTCGAAGGTCGCCGGCCAGGTCGAAGTCGTCGCCACACCGGGCGAGGTCAAGGGACCGGCGCCGATGCTCGGCGCCTGGCTGCTCGGCATCCCCGCGGATTCGCCGAACAAGGCGCGTGCCGCCGACTTCATCCGCTTCGTCACTTCGCCGGAGAACCAGAAGCTGATCGCGCTCGAAACCGGCAACCCGCCGACGCTCACGGCGCTGTTCAACGACAAGGACCTCGTCGCCAAGTATCGCTGGTATCCGGCGCAGCTCGAGGCATTGAACGTCGCCCAGGCCCGTCCGCGCATCAGCCAGTGGGCCCGCGTCGAGACCATTCTGGGCGACTATCTCCAGCTCGCCCTGATCGGCCAGCTGCAGCCCAAGCAGGCGCTGACCGAGGCCAACGCCCAGATCGCCCGCGCCCTGACGCGCTGAGCGGTCTTGCGCCTCCAACTTCTCGCGGTCGTCCCGGGCGCGCATAGCGCGACCCGGGACCCATGTCTGAACCTTCTTCGGAGGCGTTCCAGCATGAATCCCGGATCTCCGCTTCGCTGCGTCCGGGATGACTTCGGAGGGATATTCTCAGTTCAATGCCTTTGATCTCATGACCGCTCCCCGCCGCCTGCTGCCCTGGCTCCTGCTGACGCCGGCGCTCATCATCTTCGCCGGGCTGACGCTCTATCCGCTCGGGCGGACGCTGGCGCTGTCGCTGTTCGCCACCGATTACGGCTTCGAGAACGCCAAGTTCATCGGCCTCGAGAATTTTCGCGAGCTTTGGGACAGCCGCTTCTTTCGGCAGGCGGTGACCAACACCGTGCTGTTCACGGTGGTCGCGACCGTGCTCGAGGTCGCGGCCGGCCTGGGCCTCGCGCTGCTGCTCGACCGCGCCTTTCCCGGCCGCACGCTGGTGATGACGCTCCTGCTTGCGCCCTTCGTGCTCTCGACCATGGTGGTCACCGCGATCTGGCGGGCCTGGTTCCATTTCGATCTCGGCTTCCTCAACAACCTCCTGCGCACCGTCGGCCTGCCCGGCGTGCCCTGGCTGTTCGATCCCAATCTTGCGCTCTGGTCGATCGTGCTGGTCGATCTCTGGCAGACCGCGCCCTTCGCCTTCCTGATCATCTTCGCGGGCCTGCGGCTGATCCCGCAGGACGTCTACGAGGCCGCCCGCGTCGACGGCGCCGGGCCGTGGCGGCGCTTCCGCGACATGACCCTGCCGCTGCTCGCGCCTTATCTCTTCGTCGCGGCGCTGCTGCGCTCGGTCGACAGCTTCAAGCTGTTCGACAAGGTCTACGCCATGACCGGCGGCGGGCCGGGGCAGGCGACCGAGACGGTCTCGATGTTCGTCTACCGGCAGGGCTTCCGCTTCTTCGACATCGGGCTGGCCTCCGCCGCCGCCGTGGTGATGATCGTCGTCGCCGGGCTGCTTGCCGTCGTCTATGCGGCCTCGCTGCTCAAAGGGGCTGGCCGATGATCCGGATCATCGCCGCCTTCGGGCTCTGCGCGCTGTCGCTGATCCCGCTGGTCTGGATGGTCGCGACCTCGTTCAAGCCGCCGGCCGAATATGTCTCGACCTCGATCGCGCTCTGGCCTCAGAATCCGACGCTGACGCATTATCGCGTCTTGCTCGACGGCGGGATGTGGCGGCTGGGGCTCAACAGCGTCGTGGTGGCGCTCGGCACCGTGGCCCTGTCGTTGCTGGCCGGCTTGCCGGCGGCCTATGCGCTGGCGCGCTTCGAATTGCCCAGGCGCTTCGACATTGTCTTCCTCGGCTTCGTCCTGGTGATCAAGCTGGCGCCGCCGATCGCGCTCGCCATCCCGCTCTACCAGGTGCTGCGGGCGCTCGGCCTGCTCGACACCCATCTCGGACTGATCCTCGCCAACCAGATCCTGGCGCTGCCCTTCGCGATCTGGATGCTGCTCGGCTTCGTGCGCGACGTGCCCTATTCCTTCGAGGAGGCGGCGATGCTCGACGGCGCCGGCTTCGTGAAGCGGCTGCTGGAGATTGTCGTGCCGCTGCTGATGCCGGGGCTGGTCGCGACCGCGGTGTTCGTTGCGATCATGAGCTGGAACGAGTTCCTGTTCGCGCTGCTCTTCATCCAGACGCCGTCGAAATTCACGTTGCCGGCGTTCATCGCGACGCTGATCAACGAGGACGAGACTCTGTGGGGCAGGCTCTCGGCGATGGGACTGATCGCCTCGCTGCCGGTTCTGCTCGCAGTCGGGCTGGTCCGGCGTGGGCTGACGCGCGAGGTCTCCGTCGATCAGCATTGAGGGGCGCTATTCCCTCTCCCCTTGCGGGAGAGGGCTAGGGTGAGAGGTCTCGCGACGCTTCCGCCCATCGATGGGCGCCGCTACCGATTTCGTTCTGCGCGACCCCTCATCCGGCCCTTCGGGCCACCTTCTCCCGCAGGGGGAGAAGGGAAGGGCGCCTCATTCGGCCTGAGATGGTCGGCTCAAGGCCGACCATGACCCCAGTGGATGCCCTACCGCGGCACGACCTTGCGGTAGAGGTGCCAGCTGGCGTGGCCGAGGATCGGCATGACAATGATCAGGCCGACCAGCACCGGCAGCGAGCCGAGCACCAGCAGGGCGGTGATCGTCAGCGCCCAGTACAGCATGCCGCGCGGGCTCTTCTCGACGGCGGCCATCGAGGTCTTCACCGCGGTCGCCATGCTGACATGCCGGTCGAGCATCAGCGGGAAGGAGATCACCGTCATCGAGAACACAAGGATGGCGAAGAGCAGCCCGAGCGCGTTGCCGAGGATGATCATCGTCCAGCCGTTCGCGGTGGTCAGCAGCGGCGTCATGAAGCCCGCGAAGGAGTCGAGCGGGACATCGCCCATCAGCCAGCGATAGATGATCCAGGCGCTGAACAGCCAGGCCAGGAATACGCCCATCAGCAACGCGCCGAGCGTCGCGATCTGGCCGATTCCGGGCGAATGCACGACGTCGAGCGCGTGCTTCCAGGAGGTGTCCATGCCGGCCTCGCGGCGGCGGCTGATCTCGTAGAGGCCGATGGCGGCGAAGGGGCCGAGCAGGGCGAAGCCCGAGGCCAGCGGGAACAACAGCGGGAAGATGTTGTAGCTCACCGTCAGACGCGCTAGCAGGATGCCGGCAATCGGATAGATGAGCGCGATAAAGAGCAGGTGGCTCGGCTGGGCGATGAAGTCGGCATAGCCCTGCCTGAGGGCATCCTTGATATCGGCGATGCCGATCTCGTTGACGGGCAGGGCATCGGCAGGCGCAGCGTCGTTCGCCGCCATCGGGTGATGATGGATATGGGTATCGGCCATGGCGTTCTTCCCGGTTGCGGCCCGGTTCGCCTAGGCGGTCCTGACGCGATCCTCCGGTCAAGACCTGCGAGGCGTCGAGCATCCATTTCAGCGAGGGGAGCCTACACCCGGCGCGCTCCTGCCACAAATCGGCGTACCCAAATCGTGAAACAGGCGCTTCGCAGCGGACTTCCCCTCAACTAGAACTGCGCCATGGCCGACACTGTTCCCACTCCCGTCGAAGATCTGACGCCCGAAGCCGCCCGCGCCGAGCACCAGCTGCTGGCGCCCGAGATCGCCGCGGCGAACGAGGCCTATCACAGCGACAGCGCGCCGATCATGGACGACGCGACTTTCGACGCGAAGTTCCGCCGGCTGACCGCCCTGGAGAGCGCCTTTCCAGAGCTGAAGGGCACCGAAGCGCTGTCCGACAAGGTCGGCGCCAGGCCCTCCGGCAAGTTCGCCAAGATCCGGCACCGCGTGCCGATGCTGTCGCTCAACAACGCCTTTGCAGACGAGGACATCGCCGATTTCGTCACGCGGGTGCGCACCTTCCTCGGCCGCAAGGACGACCAGCCGATCGCCTTCACCGCGGAGCCGAAGATCGACGGGCTCTCTCTCTCGCTGCGCTATGAGAAGGGCGAGCTCATCAGCGCCGCGACGCGTGGTGATGGCGAGGAGGGCGAGGACGTCACGGCCAACGCCCGAACCATCTCCGAAATCCCGCACCGTTTGAAGGGCAAGGACGTCCCCGAGATCGCCGAGGTGCGCGGCGAGATCTATCTCGGCCATGCCGATTTCGCCGCGATCAACCAGCGCCAGCGCGAAAGGCAAGAGCGCGAATTCGCCAATCCGCGCAATGCCGCCGCCGGCTCGCTGCGCCAGCTCGACGTCTCGATCACCGCCAGCCGGCCCTTGCGCTTCTTCGCCTATGCCTGGGGCGAGATGCCGGTCCTGCCGGCGCCGACGCAGTTCGGCGTGGTCGAGGCCTTCGCGCGCTGGGGCTTCAGGACCAACCCGCTGATGGCGCGCTGCGACAGCGTCGAGGCGCTGCTGGCGCATTACCGGTCGATCGAGGCCCAGCGCGCTACGCTCGGCTACGATATCGACGGCGTGGTCTACAAGGTCGATGATCTAGCACTGCAGGCCCGGCTCGGCTTCGTCGCGCGCGCGCCGCGCTGGGCGATCGCCCACAAATTTCCGGCCGAGCTCGCGACCACCGTGCTGGAGGCGATCGATATTCAGGTCGGTCGCACCGGGGCGCTCTCGCCGGTGGCGCGGCTGAAGCCGGTGACGGTCGGCGGCGTCGTCGTCACCAATGCGACGCTGCACAATGAGGACTATATCCGCGGCTTCGATTCGAAGGGGCTGCCGATCCGCGACGGCAGCGACATCCGCATCGGCGATACCGTCACGGTGAAACGCGCCGGCGACGTGATTCCGCGCGTCGAGGCGGTCGATCTGACGAAACGTCCCGCCGACGCGCAGCCTTACGTCTTCCCGACGACCTGCCCGGTCTGCGGCTCGGATGCGGTGCGAGAGCACAATCCGCGCTCGGGCAAGGAGGATGCGGTGCGCCGCTGCACCGGCGGGCTGATCTGCGAGGCGCAGGCGGTCGAGCGCCTGAAGCACTTCGTCTCGCGCGACGCGCTCGATATCGACGGGCTCGGCGACAAGCAGATCGAGTTCTTCCACGCCGATCCGGATTTGCCGGTGAAGGAGCCGGCCGACATCTTCACGCTGGCGCAGCGGGATGCCGCGAACCTCAAGAAGCTGAAAGACAAGGAAGGCTTCGGCGCGACCAGCACCAAGAAGCTGTTCGAGGCGATCGACGACCGGCGCGAGCCGCCGCTCAACCGCTTCATCTTCGGGCTCGGCATCCGCCATATCGGCGAGACCAATGCCCGCCTGCTGGCGCGCCATTACGGCTCGTTCGAGTCTTTGCAGACGGCCTGCCTCGCCGCCGAGAGTCCCGAAAGCGAGGAACGTGCGGCGCTCGACGCGATCGACGGCGTCGGCCCGACCGTGGTCGAGGCGTTGCTGCAGTTCTTCGCCGAGGAGCATAACCAGCAGATGCTCGCCCGGCTGCTACGAGAGGTCGAGCCGCAGCCGCTTGAGGCGGTAGCGTCATCCAGCCCGGTGGCCGGCCAGATCGTCGTCTTCACCGGCGCGCTGGAGCGCATGACGCGCGACGAGGCCAAGGCGATGGCCGAGCGGCTGGGCGCCAAGGTCGCCGGCTCGGTCTCGTCGAAGACGGACCTGCTGGTGGCAGGGCCGGGCGCCGGCTCGAAGCTCAAGGATGCCGCCAAGCACGGCGTCAAGGTGATCGACGAAGCTGGCTGGTTCGAGCTGGTCGGGGGGTAGGCCTTTCCTTCTCCCCTTGCGGGAGAAGGTGGCTCGGCGAAGCCGAGACGGATGAGGGGTCTCACGACGATCGCAGTCTTCGCGCCTGGAATATGCTGTCGTTGGATAGGGCAGCGCGACCCCTCATCCGGCCCTCCGGGCCACCTTCTCCCGCAAGGGGAGAAGGAGTCGGCCACCGATTGCCTAACTCCGCCCTGCCGCCAGCGTGCAGATCATCCGCGCGACTTCATAAGACTTCTCGAAGGCCGGCACGGGCAGGAATTCGTAGCGCGAGTGGAAATTATAGGCGCCGGTGAAGAAGTTCGGCGTCGGCAGGCCGCGGGCCGAGAGCGCCGCGCCGTCGGTGCCGCCGCGCATCGGGATCTGCTTCTTCCTGATCTGCAAGCGCTCCAGCGCTCCAAACAGCAGCTCGACCGGGCGCTGGTCGTCGCCCAGGCTGTCGTGGATGTTGCCGTAGGTGTCGCTCACCACGCACGCGACGCGGCCGGTCGGATAGAGCGCGGCGATCTCGTTCGCGACCTCCTCGATGCGGCGCTTGCGCGCTTCGAAGCTCTGCCTGTCGAAATCGCGGATCAGGGCGCCGAGCCTCGCCTCGCTGGCATTGGCCGTGATGGTGTTGAACCAGACATAGCCTTCGCGACCTTCGGTGTTCTCCGGCGTCTCGGCGCGATCGAAACGGCTGACGAAGTCCTGCGCCATCAGCACCGGGTTCACCAGCACGCCCTTGGCCGACATCGGGTGGGCGCTGACGCCGGTCAGCGTGATCTCGGCGCTCGCCGCGTTGAAGTTCTCGATCACCACCTCGCCGAGCTCGCAGCAGTCGATCGTATAGGCGAAGTCGCAAGGGAAGCGGGCGAGGTCGAGGACCTTGGCGCCGCGCAGGCCGATCTCCTCGTCCGGCACGAAGGCGATGGCGATATCGCCATGCTTGTCCTGCGGGCCGAGGTTGGCGAGCAAGGTCATGATCACCGTGATCGCCGCCTTGTTGTCGGCGCCGAGCACGCTGGTGCCGTCGCTGGCGATGATCTCGGCCCCCAGCCAGTCGCGCAGCTGCGGATGCTCGGCGACGCGCAGCCAGATATCCCGGTCGCGGTTGAGGCAGAGATCCTCGCCCTCGAAACGCAGCAACTGCGGGCGGATATCGGGCGAGAGGCCGGCATCGAAGGTGTCGAGATGGGCGATGAAGCCGATCCTCGGTGCATCCGGCACGGTGCCGCGCTTCACTGCCGTGACGGTGGCGCGATCGTCGATCTCGACGTCGTCGAGGCCGAGCGCGCGCAATTCGTCGGCCAGGAGCTCGGCGAGGCGCTGCTGGCCCGGCGTGCTCGGCAGCGTCGTCACCTTGATGTCGCTCTGGCTGGAAACCGCGGCATAGCGAAAGAAGCGTTCAATCAACTGCTGGCGGATGCTCATGGTCGTCCCGTCGAACGCTTGGCGGACTGTGGTCGGCAAGGCGCCCCGAGGCGCTGCCGGCAGGGGAGGCGTCGACCGGCCGCGTCGCGCGGATCGGCGGCTCGGTATTGCGGAAATGGCTTGGCGGCTTTCCGATCACCCGCTTGAAGGCGCGGCTGAAGGACGCCTCCGAATCGTAGCCGAGACGGCGCGCCACCGCCGAGATCCGCATCCGGTCCCGCTCCAGCCATTGCCGGGCCTGGTGCATCTGGACCTGCAGGACGTAGCGGGCCGGCGTCTCGCCCACGACGCTGGCGAAGCGCTCGGCAAAGGCGGAGCGCGAGGCGTGCATCACCCTGGCGAGCGCATCGACCGTCCAGTTCTCGCTCGGGCTGAGATGGATCGCGGCGAGGACACGGCCGATATCGGGGTCGCGCGCGGCGGCCACCCAGCCGGTGGCCGTGCCGCAGCCGCGCTCGACCCAGGAGCGGATCAGGGCGGCGGCGACGACATCGGCGAGGCGGGTCAGGATGCCGCCGGCGCCGACGCGATCGAGCGCGAGTTCGCACGCCATGGTGGTCAGCAAGGCGGGAATGGCCGGCTCGGCCACCGCCATTTCATGCACCCACATCAGCTCCGGCATCATCCGCAACATCGGATGCTGGGCGTCGACGTTGAAGCAGAGGCTGGCGCTGAAGAACAGGGTCGCCTCGCCGTCGGCTTCTCCGGAGCCGCCGCCGCGCGCCTCGGCGATCTCGCCGCAGCAGTGCTGGAAGGCGCAGTGCCCGTTCGGCGTCGCCGAGAGGCCGGGCTCGCTGGCGAGCGCATGCTCGACGCCGCGGGGCATCAGCACGGCGTCGCCCTGTTCGAGCCGGCACCACTCGCCCTCGGGCGTGCGCAGCCAGCAGCCCCGCTCCGCCATGAAGTGCAGGCGCGCCGCCGGCTGGGCCGGGAACAGCAAGCACCAGGGCGTCGTCATCTGGTAGCGAGCGTAATCTACGCCTTCGAGCCGGAGGCCGCGCAGCATCTCCGTCAGCGGATCCGGTCCCGATCTTCTGGACGATTGGTCAAGCATAGCGGGTTTTCTAGCATGGAAGCTCCAGCCGGTCACGCCTAACTCCGGGGTCCGAACTTCTCCGATCCTTTTGGAGCATCCGATGTCGGATTCCTTGTCAGCCACAGCCGATGCCGAGCTCGTCGGCATCGTCCCCGAAGAGCGCACGGCCGCCTGGCCAGCGGTCTTCGCCCTCGCAATGGGCGTGTTCGCGCTCGTCAGCGCCGAATTCCTGCCCGCCAGCGTCCTGACCTCCATCGCCGCAGATCTCTCGATCAGCGTCGGCGCCGCCGGACAGACCGTCACGGTGACCTCGCTGGTCGGCGTCGCCGCGGCGATCTTCACGCCGATCGTCACCAGCCGCTTCGACAGGCGGCTGGTGCTCTGGTCGCTGCTCTCGCTGCTCGCCTTGTCGAGCCTGGTCACGGCGCTGGCCAACGGCTTCGTCATGCTGTTGGCGGCGCGTTTCCTGCTTGGTCTCGCGCTCGGCGGCTTCTGGTCGATGGCGCCGGCGCTGACGCTACGGCTGGTGCCGGCGCAGTCGGTGCCGCGGGCGCTGGCGTTGATCTCGGCCGGTGTCTCGGCCGCCTTCATCGGCGGCGGACCGCTCGGGGCCTATCTCGATTCCCTGATTGGCTGGCGGATGGTGTTCGGGCTCTCGGCCGGCCTTGCCGGCGTCGCCCTGCTGGCGTTGCTGGCGACGATGCCGCCCCTGCCGCCGCAGGCGGCGCCGCGGTTGGGCACGCTGGGGATCCTGTTCGCGCGCCCGAGTATCCGGCTGATGCTGATCTCGGTGCTCGTCATCATCTCAGGGCAGTTCACCGGCTTCACCTATATCCGGCCCTTCCTCGAGCAAGCGCCGCAGCTCGGCGTCGGCGCGATCACTATCGTCCTGCTCGGCTACGGCCTCGGCAATGTCGTCGGTAACTTCGCCGGTGGCGTTGTCGCGGGACGCGGCGTCAAGCTCGCGATCGTCTCCTTTGCGCTGGCGATCGGCATCCTGGGCCTTGTCTTGCTCCAGTTCGGAGCCTCGTCGATCGTGGCGGGGATCGCGGTCGCGCTCTGGGGCTTCGCCTTCGGTTTCGCGCCGGTCGGCTTCCAGACCTGGATGGTGCGCGTCGCGGCAGACCATGCCGAATCGGTGAGCGGGCTGGTGACGGCCGCCTTCCTGGTCGCGATCGCCGGCGGCGCGGTGCTTGGCGGCCTTTTGGTCAACCATGTCGGCGGCCTCGGCCCGATCGGCTACATGGCGGTGGCGACGCTTGCCGGCGCATTGCTGGTCCTCGTCGCCGGCAAGGAGCCGCCGCGGCCCTGAGCACTGCCAAGTGGCGACGGACCTTGCATTGGCGCGAATTCTCATCGTTCGGCTGCGAGCAGCCGAACGGAAAGCGCGCCGGCGTGATCGTCGCCATCACTTTTCTTCAAGACATCAAGGCGCGGTTTCGCTCTATCTTGCGCCATGGATCTGATCAGCCAAGGCGAAGCATTGCTGGAGATGCCGCTCCGGGAGGGCGAGCACGCCCGCCTGTTCACGGCGGCGCGCTTCTCCGGGCTGGAATGCCTGTCGGCGCGGTTCTCGACCCACACCTATTCGCCGCACGCCCATGAGACCTATGCGGTCGGCACCATCCTCTCCGGCTGTGAGCTCTGGCATGCGCGCGGCCGCACGCTCTTCGCCCGCACCGGCGATCTCGTCTTCAACCACCCGCTCGACGTTCATGACGGCGCGCCGAGCGAGGGCGGCTATCGCTACCGGATGACCTATCCGACGATCGAGCTGATGCGCGAGGTCGCCATCTCGCTCACCGGCGACGAAACGATCGGCACGCCGTTCTTTCGCGAGCCGACCGTGCAGGATCCGGAGGGTTCGGCCCTGTTCTCGGACGCGCATCGGGCCCTGGAAGAGGGCGGAGATGGCCTCGCCGGCGAGGAAGGCCTGCTGCGCGCCTATGGCTGGTGCCTGTCGCGCCATGCCGATCTCTCGACCCGCGATGTCGGGCGTGAGCGTGGGCCGATCGCGCAGGCGAGGGAACTGCTCGAGCAGCGTTATGACGAGGACCTGTCGCTGGCGGATCTCACCCAGCGCTCGGGCCTGCCGCGGCATCACCTGATCCGGGCCTTCCGGCGCGAGACCGGGCTGACGCCGCATGCCTATCTCGTCGATGTCCGGGTCCGCCGCGCCCGCGAGCGGCTGCGGAGCGGCGAATCTCCCGGTGCGGTCGCGGCCGCCACCGGGTTCTGCGACCAGGCGCATCTGACCCGCGCCTTCAAGGCGAGGCTCGGCGTGACGCCGGGCGTCTTCCGCGCCGCCCATCACGGCTGATGGACAAAGCATGAGTTGGAAAGACGAAGCCCGGGCAGGGCTCAATGACATCTGGCCGGCTGCGCTGGCGGCGGTGCCGATCGGCCTGCTTTTCGGCGCGCTCGCCGCCGGCAAGGGCCTGTCGCCGTTCGAGGTCTTCCTGATGAGCGTGCTCGTCTTCGCCGGCGGGGCGCAGTTCGCCGCGGTGGAGCTCTGGACGCATCCGGCGCCGATCGTCGCGCTGGTGTTCTCGACCGCGCTGATCAATGCCCGCCATATCCTGATGAGCGCCTCGATCGCGCCGAAGCTCAAGGGCTTCTCCAACGCGCAGCTCTTCGGCGGGCTCTACTACATGGCCGACGAGAACTGGGCACTGGCCGAGAAGCGGGCGCGCAGCCATCCAGTCACGCCCGCCTACTGGTTCGGCATGATCGTGCCCTTCGTGCTCGGCTGGCTGACGACCTCGACCACCGGCGCGATCATCGGCGCAGCGCTCGGCGATCCCAAGCGCTATGGCGCCGACTTCGCCTTCACTGCGCTGTTCATCGCGCTGACCGCCGCATTCTGGAAGGGGCGCGTCACCGCCTGGACAGTTGCGGCAGCGGGCGTCGCCTCGGCGCTCGCCTACAAGCTCGCCGGGCCGCCCTGGCATGTGCTGGCGGGCGCGCTCTGCGGTCTCGCCGCCGCCTGGATCGCCGCCGGCGACCTCGCCGAGAAGCCCATCGAAAGCCCGGCCGAATGAGCCTCGATCCGATCAATCTCGCTGCCTTCCTCGGCATGGCGCTGGTGACCTATCTCACCCGTATCGCCGGCCTTGCCCTCGTCGGCCGGCTCGATCTCTCGCCCAGAGCCCAGGCCGCCTTCGACGCGATCCCGCCGGCCGTGCTGATCGCCGTGATCGCGCCGAGCGCGCTGGCGACCGGCTGGCCGGAGAGGGTGGCGGCATTGGTGTGTGGGCTGGCTGCGATGCGGTTGCCGCTGCTCGGCGTGGTTGCCGTCGGCGTCGCGACCGTGGTTGCCTTGCGCATGGTGGCCTGAAGCCGACCGGGAGGACACGCATGCGCCCTGTGATGGATTCCGTGGTCGAGGCGATCGGCGAGACGCCGCTGGTCCGGCTCGACCGGCTGACGCGGCATCTCGGCGTCAGCGGCACCATCCTCGCCAAGCTCGACTACCTCAATCCCGGCTTCTCGAAGAAGGACCGGGCCGCGCTCGGCATCATCGAGGAGGCGGAAGCGTCAGGCGCGCTGCAGCCCGGCCAGACCGTGGTCGAGCTGACCTCCGGCAATATGGGCACCGGGCTCGCCATCGTCTGCGGGATCAGGGGCTATCCCTTCATCGCCGTGATGTCGAAGGGCAATTCGGAGGAGCGCGCCCGGATGATGCGGGCGCTCGGCGCCGAGGTCGTGCTGGTCGACCAGCTTCCCGGCTCCGTGCCCGGGCAGGTTTCGGGCGGCGACCTCGAACTCGTCGATCGTGAGGCGAAGCGGATCACGAGGGAACGCAGCGCTTTCCGCGCCGACCAGTTCCATCGCGACGGCAACTGGCTGGCGCATTACCGCACGACCGGGCCGGAGCTCTGGGAGCAGAGCGGCGGGACGGTCGACGCCTTCGTCGACTTCATCGGCTCGGGCGGCAGCTATGCCGGCGTGACCAAGGCGCTGAAAGAGCGCAGCCCGACATTGCGCTGCTATGTCGTCGAGCCGGCCGGTGCCGCGGCTGCGGCGGGGGAGGCGGTGACGAGGCCCGATCATCCGATCCAGGGCGGTGGCTATGCTATGGCGGATCTCGCCTTTTTGAAGGACGTAACGGTCGACGGCTATCTGCAGGTGACGGGCGAGGACGCGCGCGAGACGACGCGGCTGCTGGCGCGGTTCGAGGGGGTCTTTGGTGGGTTCTCGGCCGGGGCGAATGTCGCGGCGGCGGTTCAGCTGCTGCGTGGGGCTGAGGCTGGGAAGACGGTCGCCGTCATCGTCTGCGACTCGGGATTGAAGTATCTCTCGACGGATTTGTGGGGGTGAAAGGCCTTCCTTCTCCCCTTGGGGGAGAAGGTGGCAGCGCGAAGCGCTGACGGATGAGGGCCCGTCATGCAGGGCAAGCTATCAGCCTCTCGCCCGGTCGTGCCGCCCTCTTCCCCTGCCGGACCTTCTCCCCCGAGGGGAGAAGGAGGCTCTCCTCACAGCGGCAAACACGCCTGCTCCAGCCAGGCCTTAGCCTCGCCCTCGACCAGTGGCGCGAGATTGCTCCAGACCTGGGCGTGATAGGCGTTGATCCAGGCGATCTCGCCCTCGTCGAGCAGCGAGAGGTCGATCAGCGCCTGCTCGTAGGGGCACCAGGTCACCGTCTCGAAGCCGTACATGGTGCGCTCGGCGCCGGGGATCTGGCGCTCCTCGACCACGATCAGGTTCTCGATGCGGATGCCGTAGGCGCCTTCCTTGTAGTAGCCGGGCTCGTTCGAGAGGATCATGCCGGGTTCGAGCGGGGTGGTGCCGAGCTTGGAGAGGCGCTGCGGCCCCTCATGCACCGAGAGATAGCTGCCGACGCCATGGCCGGTGCCGTGGTCGAAATCGAGCCCGGCCTGCCAGAGCGGGGCGCGGGCGAAGGCGTCGAGCTGGGCGCCCGAGGTGCCCTTCGGGAAGACGGCCCGTGAGATGGCGAGATGGCCCTTGAGCACGCGTGTGTAGCGGTCGCGCATCTCGGCGCTCGGCTCCCCGACGACAAGCGTGCGGGTGATGTCGGTGGTGCCGTCCTCGTACTGACCGCCGGAATCGACCAGGAAGATGCCGGGCTCGATCCTGCGATTGCTCGATTCGGTGACGCGGTAATGCGGCAGCGCCGCGTTTGGGCCGGCGCCGGCGATGGTGGTGAAGGAGACATCGCGCAGTTCGCCGGTCTTCAGCCGCTCGGCCTCCAGCGCAGCGACGGCATCGATCTCGGTCAGGCCGCCCTTGGGCGCTTCGCGCGCCAGCCAGGACAGGAAGCGGACGATGGCGGCGCCGTCGCGCAGATGGGCCCGGCGGCTGCCGTTCAGCTCCGCCTCGTTCTTTTTCGCCTTCATCAGGGCGATCGGATCGGCGCCGGCGTCCGGCGTGCCGCCGGAATCCCGGATCAGCGTGGCGAGGGCATACGCCGCCGTGCTCGAATCGAGCCGCACCTTCGCCTTGGCGGAGCCGAGCGCCCTGAGCTGCTGTTCCAGCGCCTGCGGCGGGGCGATCTCGCCGAGCGCGCCGATGGCGTCGCCGGCCTCGTTGGTGATCTTCTCCGGCGCCAGGAAGACAGTCGGACGGCCCTCGCGCGGCACGATGGCGTAGCCGAGCGGCAACGGCGTGTGCTCGACATCGCCGCCGCGGATGTTGAACGTCCAGGCCAGCGCGTGCGGATCAGACAGCACGAGCGCGTCGACCTTGGCCTTGGCGAGCTCCTCCTGGATGCGGGCGAGCTTGCTGGCAGCACTTTCGCCGGCATAGGCGGCCGGATGCGCCTTGACCGGGGCGGTCGGCGGGGCCGGGCGGTCGCTCCAGAGCGCGTCGATCGGGTTCGGCGTCACCGCGACCAGCGTGCCGCCAGCGCCTGCGACCGCCTTCTCCAGTTTCGCGACGCCGTCGACGGTGTGGAGCCAGGGATCGTAGCCGAGCTTGCCGCCGGCCGGCAGATTGGCCTCGACCCATTTGTCGAGAGGGTTCTCCTCCATCTTCGTCGGGGTCACGACATTCGTGTCGGTCTGGTCAGCGGACTGGATGGTGTAGCGGCCGTCGACGATGAGCGCCGCCTTGTCCGCGAGCACGACGGCATTGCCGGCCGAGCCGGTGAAGCCGGTGAGCCAGGCGAGGCGCGCCATATGGGCGGGGACGTACTCGCCCTGGTGCTCGTCGGCACGCGGGACGATGAAGCCGTCGAGGCCCTGCTTCGCCAAAGCGGTGCGCAAGGCCGCGACGCGGGGGGCAACCTGCGACGGATCGCTCGGTTCGGAAAAGGACTGGAAGCGGCAGGCGGCGCGGGAATCGGTCATGTCTGGCTCGGCAAGGCGGGATTTACGGCACATTCGCCTCCTCGTGCATGAAAGGCCAGCGCAAAACTGCCGTTTCGACCCTGCTTTCGCAGCAGGCTCGCACTGACTCCAAATTGAGCGATCTGCCGTTTGGTTATGCGATCTGCGCAGTCGTTAACGGATTTCGTTTTTCGTCATGCGTTTTTTGCATGTTGTGCATATGCGAACATATCTTCTCGCAAGTGCGAAGACGGCCCACTTTAGTCGCATAAGAGAACGAGGAAGCGACCGGGACTGTCCTTCGTGATCTCGAGGAGAGACCCTATGACCTATGTGCTGAATTCCACTGACGTCCTTCCGGCCGCGACCCGCGCCGAGACGACGGAGACCAAGACCGCCGGCCAGGGCTTCTGGCAGCGCCTCTATGCGGCAATGATCGAGAGCCGCCGTCGTTCTGCCATGCGCGAGCTGCGCGCCCATAGCTATCTGGTGCGCGAGAGCGAGCTGGTACTCGGCGGCTTTCCGGCGACGACGCTGACAAGCGACGCCGAGCTGCCTTTCAACCGCTGACCGTCAAGCGCCGCTGGCCGCGAACCGCGCCGCGCGCTTCAAACCAAGGAACCAAGACCATGATCGCCATGATCAAGCATGCCTACGACTCGATCGTCGACGCCGCCAAGTTCGCCGCCGCGGTCTGGCACGACGCCCGCGCCATGCAGGCGCAGGCCGAAGAGAAGTACGGCCACCTCGGCTTCTGAGCAGTCACGGCGGCGAAACCAGCCGCCGTCTCTTCGAAGTGTAGGGCCTAGTAGAGGCGGCGCGGCCTGGGGGCTGCGCCGCCTCTTTTCATGACCAGCGTCGCCCAGCCCTCGCGCGAGGAGCGCCTGGCCAGCGCCAGCCCCTGATGGCGATAAGCCGAGACCACGCCGGCGACGTCCATCTCCAGCAGCCCCGAGAGGATCACAGTGCCGTCGTCGGACAAAGCGCGGGCGATCGTGGGCGCCAGCTTGCGCAGCGGGCCGGCGAGGATGTTGGCGAAGATCAGGTCGAAATGGCGTGGCCGGTCCGCCTTGGCGTGGCGCAGGCCGGGCGCGACATAAAGGTCGAGCGCCTGCGGGGCGTGGTTGACCCTCGCATTGTGGGCCGAGACCTCGATCGCGATCGCGTCGATGTCGCCGGCGACGACCTTGCGCTTGACCTGCTTGGCGAGCGCCAGCGCCAGGATGCCGGTGCCGGTGCCGACATCGATGGCGTTGCGGGGCCGGCGCTTCTTCAGCTCGGCGTCGAGCGCCAGCAGGCAGCCGGCGGTGGTGCCGTGATGGCCGGTGCCGAAGGCGAGTGCCGCTGCGATCTCGATCGCGACATCGTTGACCTTCACCGCGTCGCGGTCATGCGAGCCATGGACGAGGACGCGGCCGGCGCGCACCGGCTGCAGGCCCTCCAGGCTGGCCGCGACCCAATCCTTCTGATTGACCGTGGTGAAGGGGGTGGCATCGATGCTGTCGCCGACGATGGGGCGGAGCATGTCGCGCACCGCCTCCTCGTCCGGATGGGTGGCGAAATAGATCTCGACCTTCCAGGGCGCATTCAGCGACAGGGTGGTGACGCCGCTCTCGACCTCGAAGGCGGAGACGGCCGTCTCCGTGGGGTCGAAGACCTCGCCAAGGAGCTCGGTCAAGGCACGCGCCTTGTCGCCGCTGGTTTCGAGTTCGAGGACGGTCGCGACCGTCGAGGGGAGGAGGCCTTCGCGCATTGGCGCGGCTTAGCAGGGGGCGAGGCCGATGTCATGCACCGTGACGCAACCTGCTTGGCAGGGACATGATCTCCCCTAAGCTGACTTTTTTCGCCGTTAGGGAAGGTCAGCCATGTTGTCGCATGTCAGCGTCGGGACCAAAGCGTTCGAACCGGCCTTCGCCTTCTACGAGGCGCTGTTTTCCGAGCTCGGCCATAAGCTGCGTTTCTGCGATCGCGAGAAGCCCTGGGCCGCCTGGCAGCAGCAGGCCGGCGGCCGGCCGCTCTTCCTTCTGTCGGCGCCCTTCGATGGTGAGGCCGCGAGTGCCGGCAATGGCCAGATGATCGCCCTTCTGGCCGGTGACCGCGCGAGCGTCGATCGCTGCTATTCCACCGCGCTGGCGCGCGGCGGAAGCTGCGAGGGCCCGCCCGGCCTGCGGCCGCACTACCATCCCAACTATTATGGCGCCTATTTTCGCGATCCGGATGGCAACAAGCTGTGTGTCTGCTGTCACGAGGCAGAATAGCGGGGGAGGCGAACGGCGAAGCAATCGGGGAGCATCGAAGAGGCTCAGGATCGCTTCGCCTGTGCCGGCAGTTGGTGGCCGGCGTTCAGCCGTGCTGGGCGGCGAGCTGGGCGAAGATCGCTCCGAGCTGGCCGTTCTCGGCGGCAAAGCGCAGCGGTTTGCAGCGCTCGACGATGATCTCGCCGGAGGCTGGGGCACTTTCGAGCAGCGTCATGACTTCGCTGGTGAACTCGGCCAGCGGCATTGCTGCGGGGTCGACCGCCTGCTGCGGGCCGAGCAGTTCGGTCTGTACGTAGGGCGGAGCGATCTCGATGACCTCGACCGAGGTCGCCTTGAGCTGCTCGCGCAGCGCCATCGACCAGGAGTGGATCGCAGCCTTTGTCGCGCTGTAGGTCGGCGTCGACGCCAGCGGCACGAAGGCGAGGCCGGAGGAGACGGTCAGGATCGCCGCCCGCTCCTGCTTCAGCAGATGCGGCAGCAGGGCGGCGGTGAGCCGGATCGGTCCGAGCAGATTGGTCGCGATCGTGTCCTCGGCGGTGGCGAGGAAGTCGCCGGCCGCGACCTTTTCGCTGCGCATGATGCCGGCATTGTGGATGACGACGTTGAGCGCCGGGAAGCTCTCGACCGCCTGCCCGGCGAAGGCCGCGACATCGTCCTTGTCCTGGATGTCGAGCAGTAGGGCTTCCATGCCCGGATTGGCTGAGGTCACCTCATGAAGGAGCTGCTCGCGCCGGCCGGCGATGACGACCTGGTTGCCGGCCTTGTGCAGGGCCTCGGCCAGTGCGCGGCCGATGCCGGAGCCGCCGCCGGTGATGAGGATGGTGTTGCCGGTGATGTTCATCGCAAATCCCTTTCCTGGTTGCGACACATCAGCTGGCGTCGATACTCTTCAACGGTAAGAAGGCTCCCGAAAGTTCGATACGCACCAAAAGGAGAGTGTCGCAATGCATGCGATCCGTGAGGCGATGGCGGCGATGCACAAGCGCAGCGAGGAGATACCGCCGGTCTCGAAAGCGGTGGAGTCGCTGGTGCGCCAGGTGATTGCGCAGGTTGCCGACAAGTGGACGATGCTGGTGCTGGAAGCGCTGGAGGAGCACGGCACGCTGCGCTTCACCGAATGCGGGCGCATCGTCGGCGGCATCAGCCAGAAGATGCTGACCAAGACGCTGCGCGAGATGGAGCGCGACGGGCTGGTGGTGCGCACCGTCCACCCGGTGATCCCGCCGCATGTCGACTACACGCTGACCGAGCTCGGCCGCGAGCTCAGCGCAGCCTTCTGCGGAGTCTGGACCTGGGCCGAGACCTATCATGCCGAAGTCTCGGCGGCGCGGCGGGCCTTTCGGGAGCGGGAGGAGGGGTAGGGGGCTCTTGCTCCAAATGCCGCCTGTTCCGTCATGGTCGGGCTTGCCCCGACCATCCACGTCTTCGTTCGGGTGTCGCGGTGTTCGAGACGTGGATGCTCGCTACAAGGGCGAGCATGACGGCGAGGTTCTGGCGCCTATTCCGCCGCTGGCTGGAAGGCCATGCTCGGTGCTGGAATGAGCGCTATGGCATGAGCCGCCATATCGGCTGCCGTCTCGGGATCGGCCTTCAATTCACTGGGTGCGCGAGCGCGCGGGACCGTCTTGCCGTCCTCGACCATCGACTCGATCCAGAGCGCGAGCGCCTCGGGCGCATTCGCCATGGCCTCGTCCAGCGTATCGCCGGCCGAGAAGCAGCCGGGCAGATCCGGAAACCAGACGCCGACGGCGTGGTCGGGACCGGCGTCCTCGATGATGGCGACGTAGTAGGTCAATTCACTCGGCGCCCATGGGCGCGCGTGCGCGATCAAAAGGAACCGCCATAAGGATCGCATCCTTAGATGCTTCAATGAACTCTGGATCATCACGCAGTTCGTCGATCGTGCGCGGTTCCGGGAATTCCGAGGCTGTATCCTCGGTCCAGCTTTCAGCGGCAAACTCCAAGACTTCGCGCGCCTGTCGAAAAGCGTCGTCGAGTGTGTCGCCGGCAGTGAACACGCCCTTCACATCCGGAAAGAACACACCGAAGCAGGATGTCTCGTCCTTATGGACGACCGCAATGTAATGCTGCATCGCGACCTTCGTTCAATCCCGTTCCCAGCCCGCATCCTTGTATATCGCATGAACCGTCCCGATGGGAATGTCCCGCCGCGGATGGGTGACTACGACCATGCGCTTCGTCGTCTCATGCACGAATTTCTGATGCGAGCCGCGAACACTCTTCAGAACGAAGCCCTCGCGCTTGAGGCGGCGAATGATGTCGGCGCTATTGTTCAGCATCGAGCACCTCGGAGCCGGGGCCGCTCTGAATTGTCACGCTTTTACCTTCAGCTCCGAAAGCGATTGGAATTCAGCGTCACCGGGGCGCTTCACTTGCCATAGTACCCAGCCGTCAAGACGTGTCTTTCGGCCACTTTTGGTGATCGCTACTCCGCTTGCTGCACCGGATGGGCTATCAAAACGAATGTTCTCGACGAGCCAAGAACCGTTATCGATCAATCCAACATAGTGCTTGCCGTTATATGACATGCTGACTTGTGTGCCATGAGGCAGCGATACACCTTTCCCTGACCAACCTCGGCCTGTCGATCCCTTGGGGAGTACGATTTGCTGGTCAATATTTAGAAGGCGTCTGAGGACGTCATTTGGTGTGTCGTCGAAGCTCTTTCGTTCCGTTTCGATTTTGCGATGAACATCGAAGTCGATCTCAATTGTCCGCATCGCGCACATGCGAGCTCTCTCCAGTTGATACGGAGAGGTTACGGTAGTGATTTTGCAGTTTCAAGCGAAAAAAGTTTTTTGAGCTTTTTGAGGGATCGGCTTGCGGGTCTCACCCCGCCTTCTGCACGAACGAGTCCAGCACCATCTTCCTACCGGCCTTGTCGAAATCGACGGTCAGCTTGTTGCCGTCGACGCTGGCGACCGAGCCGGGGCCGAACTTGACGTGGAAGACGCGGGCGCCGGGGTCGAAGGCCGAGGTTCCCGTCGACTTTGCCGTCAGCTCACCCTCGATCAGCACCGGGCCACGCTGGCGGCCGCCGCCTGATCCGAAGCCGCGCTGGCCGGCTTCGGAGAAGCCGGAGCTGTTGCCGCCGGAGCCGAACTTCGCCTTGTTCTCCTGGGCGCGCTGCCAGCCCGGCGTCTGGTAGGAGGAGCCGAAGCTCTCCATGCGCTCGAAGCGCGAGGCGCCGTAGCCGCCCTGGCCGTAGGCCGTGGGCGCCTGGACGACCTCGACATGGTCCTCCGGCAATTCGTCGATGAAGCGCGAGGGCAGGCTCGACTGCCAGAGGCCGTGGATGCGGCGGTTCGAGGCGAAATAGAGCTTGAGGCGCTTGCGGGCGCGGGTCAGGCCGACATGGGCGAGGCGGCGCTCCTCTTCGAGGCCGGCGCGGCCGTTCTCGTCGAGGGCGCGCTGGCTCGGGAACAGCCCTTCCTCCCAGCCGGGCAGGAAGACGGTGTCGAATTCCAGCCCCTTGGCGGCGTGCAGCGTCATGATCGAGACGCGGGCGCCGCCATCGCCGCTGTCGGCGTCCATCACCAGCGAGACGTGTTCGAGGAAGGACGGCAAATCGGGGAACTCGTCGAGCGAGCGCACCAGCTCCTTGAGGTTTTCCAGGCGCCCGGCGGCGTCGGCCGAGCGGTCCTTCTGCCACATCTCGGTGTAGCCGCTCTCCTCCAGCACCAGCTCGGCGAGTTCGCCCTGCTGCATGCTCTCGGCGCGTCCCGACCAGCGGGCGAAGGCCTCGACCAGCTCACGCAGGGCGGTGCGGGCCTTGGGCTTCAGTTCCTCGGTCTCGACCACCGCCCGGGCCGACTGCATCAGCGAGAAGCCGGTGGCGCGGGCATGGTTGTGCAGCAGCTGGATGGTGGCGTCGCCGAGGCCGCGCTTGGGCACGTTGACGATGCGCTCGAAAGCGAGGTCGTCGGTCGGGCTCACGACACAGCGCAGATAGGCCATCGCGTCGCGGATCTCGGCGCGCTCGTAGAAGCGCGGGCCGCCGATGACGCGATAGGGCACGCCAACATGGATGAGCCGCTCCTCCATCTCGCGCATCTGCGCGGAGATGCGGACGAGGATCGCCACTTCGGAGAGGTTCTCGCCCTTGGACTGCATCGCCTCGATCTCGTCGGAGATCAGGCGCGCTTCCTCCTGGCTGTCCCAGGCGCCGGTGATGGTGACCTTCTCGCCGGCCTCGTCCTCGGTGCGCAGCGTCTTGCCGAGGCGACCCTCGTTCCGGGCGATCAGCTTGGCGGCGGTGGCGAGGATATGGCCGGTCGAGCGGTAGTTGCGCTCCAGCCGGACCACGGTCGCGCCCGGGAAGTCGTGCTCGAAGCGCAGGATGTTGTCGACCTCGGCGCCGCGCCAGCCATAGATCGACTGGTCGTCGTCGCCGACGCAGGCGATGTTGCGCCGGCCCTGGGCCAGCAGCCGCAGCCAGAGATACTGGGCGACGTTGGTGTCCTGGTACTCGTCGACGAGGATGTAGCGGAAGCGCTCGTGATAGTTCGCCAGCAGCTCCGGATGCTCGCGGAACAGCGTCAGGCAGTGCAGCAGGAGATCGCCGAAATCGACGGCGTTCAGCGTCTTCAGCCGGTCCTGATAGGCGGCGTAGAGCTTGCCGCCCTTGCCGTTGGCGAAGACGCCGGATTCGCCCGGCGGCACGTCCTTGGGCGCGAGGCCGCGATTCTTCCATGAGTCGATGAAGCCGGCCAGCATCCGGCCGGGCCAACGCTTCTCGTCGATCCCCTCGGCCTGGATCACCTGCTTCATCAGGCGGATCTGGTCGTCGGTGTCGAGAATGGTGAAATCGGAGCGCAGGTCGACCAGCTCGGCATGACGGCGCAGCAGCTTGGCCGAGATCGAGTGGAAGGTGCCAAGCCAGGGCATGCCCTCGGCGACCGGGCCGACGAGGTTCGCGACGCGCTCCTTCATCTCGCGCGCCGCCTTATTGGTGAAGGTCACCGAGAGGATCTGCGAGGGATAGGCGCGGCCGGTCGCGATCAGATGAGCGATGCGGGTCGTGAGGACGCGGGTCTTGCCGGTGCCGGCGCCGGCCAGAACCAGCACGGGGCCGTCGGTCGCCTCGACCGCCAGGCGCTGCTCCGGATTGAGCCCCTGCAGATAGCCGGCCGCCGGCTGCGCGGCCGCGCGCGATGCGAGGCCGCCGGGGCGGGGCAGGGGGGCGGAGGTGGTGTGGTCTGACAAGTTGACGCTGCTCGATCGTGATTCGTTCTACGGTCAATATAGGGTGTCGCGCGCGCGATTGCTGGATCAGGATGCAGCCGCGAACAGGATAAGCCGCAGGAGCGACCGATGCCGTCAGCAGGATCAGCGCCGGGGCAGGCCCATCAGGTCACCAACCAGGTGCCGCCGCTGGCCGATTACGACGCCTATGCCGCCGATCCGGTGCTCAGGGCGGCGATCGCGGCCTTCGATGCCGGCTGGGCCGATGAGCGTTTGCACGACGCCGGCCGGACGGTCGGCGCGGCCGAGACGATCGAGATGGCGCGGCTCGCCAACCGGCACGGGCCGGAACTGCGTAGCCATGACCGCTTCGGCAACCGCATCGACCAGATCGAGTTCCACCCGGCCTGGCACGCGCTGATGGCCCGCGCCATCGGCCAGGAGACGCATGCGCTGGCCTGGAACCGGCCGGGGCCGGGCGCGCAGGTGGCGCGGGCCGCCCTGCAATATCTCTGGTATGGTTGCGAGAGCGGCATCTGCTGCCCGATCTCGATGACCTATTCGGCGATCCCGGTGCTGAAGCAGGATCGGGCGCTCTGGGCGCAATGGGGCGGGCTGATCTCGTCGAAGACCTACGACAAGACTCAGGGGCCCGCTCAGGCCAAAGCAGGCGCGACCGTCGGCATGGCGATGACCGAGACGCAAGGCGGCTCGGATCTGCGCCAGACCCAGACCATCGCCTATGACAATCGCGACGGCACCTATTCGCTGCACGGCAGCAAGTGGTTCTTCTCGGTGCCGCATTCCGACGTCTTCCTGACGCTGGCGCGCAACGAGGAGGGCATCTCCTGCTTCGTCGTGCCGGGCTGGCGGCCCGATGGGACACGCAACGGCATCGCGATCCAGCGCCTCAAGGACAAATGCGGCAACCGCTCGAACGCCTCCTGCGAGGTCGAGTTTCGCGGCGCCATCGGCCATATGCTCGGCGACCCCGGCCGGGGGCTGCGCACCGGCCTGTCGATGAACCACAATACGCGGCTCGACATCGCCGCGGCGTCCGCCGGGCTGATGCGGCAGGCGGTGATGCTCGCCGGCCATCACGCCCAGCATCGCACCGCCTTCCAGCGCCTGCTGATCGACCAGCCGATCATGCAGAACGTTCTCGCCGATCTCGCCATCGAGGCGGAGGCAGCGGCCTGGCTCGCCTTCCGGCTCTTCGCCGCGGTCGATCGGCAGGAGCGGTCGGAAAGCGAGAAGCTCTTGGCGCGTATCGGCGCGCCGCTGGCGAAGTACTGGGTGGCGAAGCGCACGCCGGCTGTCGTCGTCGAGGCGCTGGAATGCCATGGCGGCAACGGCTTCATCGAGGAGAACCCGATGGCGCGGCATTATCGCGAGGCGCCGCTGAACTCGGTCTGGGAAGGCTCGGGCAACGTCATCTGCCTCGACGTGCTGCGCTCGCTGGAACGTGAGCCGGGCTCGCTGCAGGCGCTGCGAGCGGAACTGCACACGGTCTCCGGCCAGGACCGGCGCTATGACGCGGCGCTGCAGATGCTGGACAATGACCTCCACGATCTCATCCGGCATGAAGGCCAAGCCCGTCTGCTGACCGAGCGTCTGGCGCTGATGCTACAGGGTGCGCTGCTGATCCGCCATGCGCCGCATGCCGTGGCGGACGCCTTCGTCGCGACGCGGCTTGGCGGGCACTGGTCCGGGCATTTCGGCGACCTGCCGCTGGCGGTCGATGCGGTGACGCTGGCCAGAAGGGCGGTGCCGGAGGTCTGACGGAGGCGGACAGATCGATCTTTCCTCGATTGCGCCCGCGTGCGAAGGAACCAGCCGCCGCCGCCGCGCATTCTGTCGTGTCGGAGCATTCCCGTCTCGACATTTGCGGAACGATCGACGTGCACAGCGACGCCGGCCTCATCGCCCCCATTCTGACGCAGATGTTCGAGCAGGCGCCGACCTTCATGGCGCTGCTGCGCGGGCCGGAACACCGTTTCGATCTCGCCAATCCGAGCTATCTCAGATTGATCGGCGATCGCGAGGTCGTCGGCCGAACCGTGGCGGAGGCGCTGCCGGACGCCGTTGCGCAGGGTGTCGTGGGCATCCTCGACGACGTCTATCGCACCGGCGTGCCCTATACCGCGAACGGCGCGCGCTTCGTGATCCAGGCCGAGCCCGGCGGGCCGACGCAGGAGCGCTTCCTCGATTTCGTCTACCAGCCGCTCCGCGACAGCGATGGCAAGGTCAACGCGATCTTCATCGAGGGGGCCGATGTCACCGAGCGAACCCTGGCGGAACGGGCGCAGCGCGAGAGCGAGGCGCTGTACAAGGGCTTGTTCGACGCCATCGACGAAGGCTTCTGCATCATCGAGTTCTTTGACGGGCCGCACGGTCCCGACAGCGACTACGTCCATATCCAGGCCAATGACGCTTATGAGCGCCATGCCGGCATCTCCAATGTCGTCGGCCAGAAACTGCGCGAAATGGTGCCGGACGAGGCGGACGCCTGGGTCGCGCGCTATGGCGCCGTGCTGCGCACCGGCGAGCCGATCCGCTTCCAGCAGGAGCTGGTCGCGACCGGCCGTTATCTCGAGCTGGCTGCGGTCCGCATCGAGCCGCCGAGCCGCAAGCAGGTCGCCGTCATCTTCCAGGACATCACCGCCCGCCGCCGCGCCGAGACCGCTCTCGCGGAGCTCAATGCGACGCTGGAGCAGGAAGTCGAGAAGCGCTCGGCGGAGTTGATGAAGACCGAGGAAGCCTTGCGCCAGAGCCAGAAGATGGAGGCCGTCGGCCAGCTCACCGGGGGCATCGCCCACGACTTCAACAACATTCTCGCCGGCATCGGCGGCAGCCTGGAAATGGCGCAGGCGCGGATCGCACAGGGCCGGATCGCCGACACCGAGCGTTTCCTCACCGGCGCGAAGAGCGCCGTGCGCCGCGCCGCCAGCCTGACCGAGCGCCTGCTCGCCTTCTCGCGGCGCCAGACGCTCGACCCGAAGCCGGTCGATGTGAATGGGCTGGTCAACGGCATGCTCGACCTGATCGCACGCAGCGTCGGCCCGACGATCGCGATCGAGGCCGTGGGCGCAGCAGGCCTGTGGACGGTCTTCGCCGATGCCGGCCAGCTCGAAAATGCGCTGCTCAATCTGAGCATCAATTCGCGCGACGCCATGCCGGATGGTGGCAAGCTGACGATCGAGACCTCCAACCGCTGGATGGACGAGCGGGCAGCAAAGGCGCGCGACCTGAAGCCGGGGCAATATGTCTCGCTCTGCGTCTCCGATACCGGAACAGGCATGACGCCGGACGTGGTCGAACGGGCCTTCGATCCGTTCTTCACGACCAAGCCGATCGGCCAGGGCACCGGGCTCGGCCTGTCGATGGTCTACGGCTTCGCCGGCCAATCCGGTGGAGCGGCGCGGATCTATTCGGAGCCCGGCAAAGGCACGATGATCTGCATCTATCTGCCGCGCCATATGGGCGAGGTCGTCGAAGCCGGCGAAGCCGCGTCGGATTTCGCTGAGCCTGCGCCGGTCGCCGGCGGCGAGACCGTGCTCGTCGTCGATGACGAGCCGTTGGTGAGGCTGCTCTGCGTCGAGCAATTGGAAGAGCTGGGATATGCCGTGATCGAAGCGGGCGACGGTCCCTCTGCGCTGAAGATCCTCGAGACCAAGCAGCCGATCGACCTGCTCGTCACCGATGTCGGGCTGCCTCGCGGCATGAACGGGCGCCAGCTCGCCGACGCGGCGCGCGTGCACCGCCCGGATCTCGAGGTGCTGTTCGTCACCGGCTATGCCGAGAACGCCGTGCTCAACCACGGCCATCTCGAACCTGGCATGCACATCATGACCAAGCCGTTCGAGATGGAGGTCTTCGCACGCCGCGTCCGCGACCTGATCGACGGGCGCGGGCCGACGAAAGCCTGAGCCGCCGCCGGCAGTCCGTCAGACTTCCGGCGCAAAATCCATCGCCACGCCGTTGATGCAGTAGCGTAGGCCGGTCGGGGGCGGGCCGTCGGGGAAGACATGGCCGAGATGGCCGCCGCAATTGGCGCAGTGCACCTCGACCCGGTGCATGCCGTAGCTGTAGTCCTCGCTCTCCTCGACCGCGCCTTCGAGTGGCTGGTCGAAGCTCGGCCAGCCGGTGCCGCTCTCGAACTTCTTGTGCGATTTGAACAAGGGCTGGCCGCAGCCGACGCAGGAGAACGTGCCGGCGCGCTTCTCGAAGTTCAGCGCGCAGGAGCCGGCCCGCTCTGTGCCGTGGCCGCGCAGCACCCGGTACTGCTCCGGCGTCAGCTTCTCGCGCCATTCGGCGTCGCTGAGCTGGAAGGGGAATTCACGCTCTGCGGGCTTTCCCGTTTTGGCGAACATGTCCATCAGGCCCATGCGAGGCTCCTTTCCGTGCGCTCTTGTTCGATTGTCGCGCAAGATATGGGGATTTGTCTTCCTGATGTCACGGGGGCGCAACGCGAGCTCGTTCACGTCTGCGTTCAATGGCGACGGCGCTCTCCTCCCGCGTCGCTCTGCGTCACCCAACCGTCACGCGACTCCTCTAGAGCCCGCTCCCGCCAGCTTGCACCGCAAGCAGGCGGGGAAAAGCGGTCTCCAGATCAATTTAGAGGCGGATTCGCCATCGCCATGGGCGGAAACGAGGGGCTTCGTGACGCAGACGATCCGCGCGGTGAAGCGCACGACGAACCTCGGGCTGACCAGCGCCGTCCATCGCAGCAAGCCGCTCTCGCGCGCCGGCCTGCTGGAGCGGATGTTCACGCTCGCCTTCTCCGGGCTGGTCTACCCGCAGATCTGGGAGGATCCGGTCGTCGACATGGAGGCACTGGCGCTGCAGCCCGGCGACCATCTCGTCGCGATCGCCTCGGGCTCCTGCAACATCCTATCCTATCTCACCGCCGATCCGGCGAAGATCAGCGCGATCGACCTCAACGGCGCCCATATCGCGCTCGGGCATCTGAAGCTCGCGGCCCTGCGCGAAATCGACGATCATGCGGTCTTCCGCCGCTTCTTCGGGCAGGCGCAGTCCAAGGCCAATGTCGAGACCTATGACCGGCTGATCGCGCCGCGGCTCGACGCCGTCAGCCGCGCCTATTGGGAGGGGCGCAACCTCGCCGGCCAGCGCCGGATCGAGCTCTTCGCCCGCAATTTCTACCGCTACGGCCTGCTCGGCCGCTTCATCGGCACCGGGCACTTCCTCGCCCGCCGGCTCGGCTGCGATCCGCGGGTGATGCTGCAGGCCAAGACGATGCAGGAGCAGCGGGCGCTGTTCGACCGGCATCTGGCGCCGGTTTTCGAGAAGAAGCTCGTGCGCTGGCTGGTGCGCCAGCCGGCCTCGCTCTACGGGCTCGGCATTCCGCCGGCGCAATACAAGGCACTGGCCGCCGATGGCGATGCCGGCATCCGCGCCGTCCTGCGCCACCGGCTGGAGCGGCTGGCCTGCGGCTTCGACCTGAAGACCAACTACTTCGCCTGGCAGGCCTTCGGCCGCGGTTACGGAACCGAGCCGGATGCGGCGGTGCCGCCCTATCTGGAGCAGGGCAATTTCGAGATGGTGAAGGCGCGCGCCGGGCGCGTCTCCTACCATCAGAGCGCGATCACCGCCTTCCTCGAGAAGCAGCCGGCCGAAAGCTGCAACGGCTTCGTGCTGCTCGATGCCCAGGACTGGATGAACGATGCCGATCTGACGGCGCTGTGGACGCAGATCACCCGCAGCGCCGCGCCCGGCGCCCGCGTGATCTTCCGCACCGCGGCCGACGAGCGGCTGCTGCCCGGCCGCGTGCCGGAGGCGATCCTGGCGCAATGGCAGTATCAGGAGGAGCGCAGCCGCGCGCTCGGAGCGCGCGATCGCTCCTCGATCTACGGCGCCTTCCATCTCTATGTCCGCGGAGCGGCTGCGTGAGCGCGGCCGAGGGCAGGGCGGATGCCGCCGGTCTGATGGACCGGATGTATCGTTTTCAGCGGCACATCTACGACGCGACCCGCAAGTTCTATCTGCTCGGCCGCGACGGGCTTATCACCGGCTTGAAGCCACCGCCCGGCGGGGCGGTGCTGGAGATCGGCTGCGGCACCGGCAGGAACCTGATCAAGATCGCGCAGCGCTATCCGCTGACGCGCTGCTACGGGCTCGACGTCTCGGAGGAGATGCTGCGCACCGCTCGCGAGCAGGTGGCGAAGGCGGGGCTGTCCAAGCGCATCGTTCTGGCGCAGGCCGATGCGATCAGTTTCGACCCGCAGGCGCTGTTCGGCCGTGCGGGTTTCGAGCGGGTGGTGATCTCCTATGCGCTCTCGATGATCCCGCCCTGGCGCGCGGCGCTGGCGCAGGCGATGCAAGTGGTGGCGCCGGGCGGCGCGCTGCACATCGTCGATTTCGGCGACCAGGCGCATCTGCCCGGGCCGTTCAGGGCATTGCTGAACCGCTGGCTGGCGCTGTTCCATGTCACGCCGCGGAAAGATCTCGATGCGGTCGTGACCGATCTTTGCGCTGAGGCCGGCACCACCGGCAGCACCACACGGCTGTTCGGCGGCTACAGCGTGCAGGCGGTTGCGACCAGGCCGGCGTAAACGGCGGGGGCTGGACGCAGTCGCCGCCGCGCTGCTACGCCGATCGGATGAGTGCAGCCGCCGATCCAGATGACAGCAGCAATGGCAGTTCCGGGCTGCGTGACCGGCTCCGGCAGCTCTACCACGGCCGGACGCCGGCGGCGCTACGCTTCCAGCTCGCAACGCTGATCGTCGATATCCTGATCATCGGCTTCTTCGTCGCGACGCCGATGCTGCGCGACCGGCCGGAATTTCTTTGGCTCGACTATGCCGTCGCCATCATCGTCGCCGCCGAGATCGCGGCGCGCTTCCTCGCCTCGTCGAACATGCTGCGGCTGATGCGCCAGCCGACCATGCTGCTCGACCTCTTCATCCTGGCGACGCTGCTGGCGCCGCAATGGCTGGAGAATTTCGGCTTCCTGCGCATCTTGAGGCTCTGGTCGCTGTCGCAGCGCGGCCTGATCTGGGCGCAATTGCGCGAAACGCGCTACCGCGACTGGGAGGATGTCGCCAAGGCGCTGGTCAATCTCGCGACCTTCCTCTTCGTCGTCAGCGGCTTCGTCTACACCTTCTTCTTCATGAGCCGGCCCGGGCTGGAGGGCTATGTCGATGCGCTCTATTTCACCGTCACGACGGTGACGACGACCGGCTTCGGCGACATCACCCTGCCGGGCATCGCCGGCAAGCTGACCTCGATCGTGGTGATGATCATCGGCATCTCGCTGTTCGTCCGGCTGGCGCAGGCGGTGTTCCGGCCGCATAAGGTGACCTTCCCCTGTCCGCAATGCGCCCTGCAGCGTCATGAACCAGACGCAGTGCACTGCAAGGCCTGCGGCCACCTGCTGAAGATACCGGACGACGACGAGTAGCTCCGGTTCCGGAGCTAGTGCCGCGTCTCCGTCTCGCGTTCCGCTTCCTGCGCCGGTTCGCCGAGGGTGATCGTGCTCTTCTGCGGCATGCCGATCATCCGGCCGACCGTGGCCGGGCGCGGCATCTGCGCATGCGCCGCCTTCATGATCGCGAGATTGGCGAGGATGTCGGGTGGGAAGGGCGTCACCCTGCGATCGTTCATGTCGACATGCAGAGAGAGGTTCTCTGAGGTCGCCGCGAGCCAGCCCTCGCTGGCATGGCGCATTTCGAGATAATAATGCAGCCGCTTGTCGTCGAAGGCGATGAGCTGCGCGGTGACGCGCACGAGATCGCCTTCCGTCAGCTCGCGCTTGTACAGCACATGGCATTCGGCAGCGAAGAACGAAGCATGCCGGCTCTCGACATAGTCCTGGTTGAGGCCGACCAGCGAGAAGACCTCGTCCACTGCGCGGTCGAACAGAACATGGTAATAGGCCATGTTGAGATGGCCGTTATAGTCGATCCAGTGCGGCTCGACCCGCATCGGGGACGAGACGAAGGGAGCAAAAAACAAAGCGGGCGTGCGAATTTCGTCCGGCATTGGCTCCTCCTTTCGGTCCGTCTCTCGTCGATGCGTAGGCGGCTCTGCACCGCCGGCTCTTGCCGGCTCGGTCGCGGCGCGTGAAAACAACACGAGCCGCTCCTCTCAAGGCCGAACCATTCCAGACTAGGCGAAGTTCTCCAGCCATGACAATGCCTTCTACAGCTTCCGTGCCCCACCATGCTCCTGCTGCAGAGCTGCCGCCATCGCCGCAGGCCGTTGCGGCGCTGACGCAGGCGCTGGCGGCGCTGTTCGGCAACCGGCTCGTGACCAGTCTCGCGGTCCGGCAGCAGCACGGCCATACCCTGACCTGGATCCCGAACCAGCCGCCGGACGCTGTCGTCTACCCTGAGAGCACCGAGGAGGTGGCTTCCATCGTGAAGCTCTGCGCCCAGCATGGCGTTCCGGCGATCGCCTTCGGCACGGGCACTTCGCTGGAGGGCCATGTCAACGCGCCCTTCGGCGGCGTCTGCATCGACATGTCGCAGATGAAGCGGGTCGTCGCGGTCCATGCCGAGGACCTCGACTGCACCGTCGAGCCCGGCATCACCCGCAAGGAGCTGAACGAGCATTTGCGTGACCAGGGTCTGTTCTTCCCGATCGATCCGGGCGCCGACGCCTCGATCGGCGGCATGGCGGCGACGCGCGCCTCCGGCACCAATGCGGTGCGCTACGGCACGATGAAGGACAATGTCATCGCACTGACCGCGGTGATGGCCGACGGTTCGATCGTCAAGACCGCCAGCCGCGCGCGCAAATCCTCGGCCGGCTACGATCTCACCCGCCTGCTGGTCGGCTCGGAAGGCACGCTCGGCATCATCACCGAGGTGACGCTGAAGCTGCATGGTATTCCCGAGGCGATGTCGGCCGGCGTCTGCTCGTTCCCCTCGGTGAAGGCGGCGTGCGATGCGACCATCATGACGATCCAGTCCGGCCTGCCGGTGGCGCGGATCGAGCTGGTCGACGACGTGATGATGCGTGGCGTCAACCTGCACTCCAAGCTCGGGCTGCCGGAAACGACGATGCTGTTCGTCGAGTTCCATGGCTCCGAGGAGGGTGTGAAGGAGCAGGCCGAGCGCTTCGGCGAGATCGCGGCGGAGTTCGGCGGCGGGGCGTTCGACTGGGCGACGAGGCCGGAGGATCGCACGAAGCTGTGGCAGGCACGGCACGACGCCTATTGGGCGGCGCGCGCCCTGCGGCCGGGTGCGGAATCGGTCGCGACCGATGTCTGCGTGCCGATCTCGCGGCTGGCAGAATGTGTCGACGAGACCAAGCGCGACATCGAGGCGTCCGGGCTGATCGCGCCGATTGTCGGGCATGTCGGCGACGGCAATTTCCATACGCAGCCGCTGGTCGACCTTAACGATCCCGACGAGATCGTGCGCTGCGAGGCCTTCATCGACCGGCTGGTCAAGCGGGCACTCGCCATGGAGGGGACCTGCACCGGTGAACACGGCGTCGGCCAGAAGAAGATGAAGTACCTCACGATCGAGCACAGCCCGGCCGCGCTCGCCACCATGCGGCTGATCAAGCGCGCGCTCGATCCGCAGAACATCCTCAATCCCGGCAAGATCATCGCCTTGTGACATTCCGAACGGGGATCATTCGCAAGAATGTCGTGATCCTGCCGCGACTTGCGTGCATGATCGCCCCGTCGACATATCGAGGATCGATGCAAGAGCGTGCGTGAGGCCCTGACCCTACTGGCCGGGCTGCTCGTCGCGGCGTTGCTGGCCGCGCTACTGGGGCCTGGCTTCGTCGACTGGCGCGAGTACAGGCCCCATTTCGAGCGGCGCATCAGCGCTGCGCTCGGCGTGGAGACGCGCGTCGCCGGCGAGATCGGGCTGCGGCTCCTGCCATCGCCACGGCTGGTGCTGGGCCAGGTGCGTCTCGGCTCCAGCGGCAACGCGGCCAGCGCGGCGACCATCGAGACATTGACGGCCGAGCTCGCCCTGGCGCCGCTGGCACGCGGCGAGTTCAGGCTGGTCGAAGCCGAGGCCGACGGGCTGACGCTCAATCTGGTTGCAGACGAGACCGGCGCCATCGCCCTGCCGGCCCGCGAGGGTGCGGGCCTTCCGAGCGAGACGGCCATCGATCGCCTGGCGATCCGCCGCTCGGCCGTGATCTGGCGCGAGCCCGGCAAGGCGGCGCAGACGCTGGCCCCGATCTCCGTCGACGTCTCGGCCGTCGCCCTGCACGGCCCCTGGCGTGTCGAGGGCGAGATCGCCGGCTCGTCCCTGCGCTTCGCCACCGGCGCGATCGAAGCCGATGGGCGGCTGCGGACCAAGGCCTCGGTCACCGGCGAGCAGACGCAATTCGGCTTCGACGGTTCGCTGATCCTGGCTGGTGCAGAGCAGAGCGTTCGGCCGGGACTGGATGGCGGCTTCACGATCGCGCCCGGCGGCGCGGTCGGTCTCGCCGGACGCGTGAGCGGCGATAGCCGGCGTCTCGACTTCTCTAGCCTCGCCATCGAGATCGCCGGCGGAGCCGCGCGGTTGGAGGGCGAGGGCTCGTTCAATCCGGCGGACAGCAAAGGCAGCCTCCAGCTCAAGGCGCGCCGGCTCGATGCCGATGTGCTGACCGAGGCGCTGGCGCAGCGGCCGGGCTATCAGCGCGCCTTGCAGGCACTGCCGGGGCCGGTTGAGCTTTCGCTGGATCTCGACCAGATCGTCTGGCGCGGCGAGGACTTCAGCGGCTTTGCCTTGCGCGGCAAGCTCGATGGCGATGGGCTCGATGCAGGCAGCGCCACGGTCAGGATTGCCAATGCGGTCCTCGAGGCGCGCGGTGCGCTCGACGGCCAGGGCTTCCGCGGCACGGTCGAGGCGAAAGCGCCCGATGCACGCCGGGCGGCGCTGGCGCTGACGCGGCTCGGCGTCGAGGCCGGGCTGGCCGACAGCTTCGCCGCATTGCGCAGCGTCGACGGCACGGCTGCGCTGGACTGGAGCGATGAGCGTCTCGCGATCACCCGCATGACCGCGCGGGCGGGCTCCGGGCCGCGGCTCGAAGGCTCCGGCGCGATCACGCCCGGCCGGCTCGATGCCAAACTGACGGTGAACGGGCTCGACCTTTCGACCCTGCCAGCCGGCGACAGCCTCAACGCGCTCGCCGGGCGGCGCGATCTTTCGCTGGATCTGACACTGAACGGGTTGCGCTACCTTTCGACACCACCGGGCTCGGCCCGGCTCGCGCTGACCCGGCAGGGCAGCGACTGGCGTCTCAGCCGTCTCGCGGTCGATGGCTTCGGTGGCGTCAAGGTCGAGGGCGAGGGGGCACTGTTGCCGGGCGGCGGCGAGATTGCCGGGCGGGTGCGCGCGCCGCGTTTCGCCGCGCTGACGGCGCTGGCCGGTCCGCTGCTGCCGGAAGGCTTCCGGCGCGTGCTGCCGCGGATCGAGGACGGGCTCGCCGGCATCGATGCCAGCTTCAGGCTTGCGCGCGCGCCCAATGGCGAGACCAGCGTCGTGGCGGATGGATCGGCCCAGGCCGGGCGGCTCTCTCTCAATGGCAAGCTCGATGCGACCGGGCAGTGGAGCGGCGGCGATGTGAAGCTCTCGCTCGACGACCGGCGCCGCGCCTTCGCCGCCTTCGGCCTGCCGCGCCCGGCACGCGGCGGCTCGGGCGAGCTTTCGCTCGGCTTCGGGCCGAATGGGCCGGTCGGTTCGCTCGCCGGGCCTGGGCTGATGCTGGTTCTGGAAGGCGCCGGAGGCGGGGCACGGCTCAGCCTGCAGGCCGACGGGCCGGATCAGGTCCTGCCGGACGGGTTGGCGCGGCTGGTTCCGGATGGCGTCCTCGATGCCTCCGGGCGCGTCAGCTTCGGCGATGAGGCCAGGCTCGACGATCTCGTCGTCAATGCCGGCGGCAAGGCCGCACGCGGCGCGCTGAGCTTCTCGGCCGAGCGCGGGATCGGCGGGCGGCTCGATCTCCCCTATATCGCATTGCAGCCCGCGCTCACGGCGGTGATCGGCCAGGCGCAGCCGGTCGCAGGCAGCCAGTGGTCGCCGAGCCGGTTCCAGGGCGCGACAGGGCTCGGCGAGGTCAGGCTGGGTCTTTCCGCCGAGCGGTTCGACCTGACCGATCGCATTGCCCTGGCCAAGGCGCGGCTCGACCTTGCGGCCGGACCGGACGGGCTCGTCCTCGACAATCTCCGTGGCAGCCATGCCGGCGGCGAGGTCAGTGGGCGGCTCACGGCCCGGCGCGAAGGCGGCCTGGCGCAGATCACCGGCAGGCTCGGCCTCACCGGGCTCGACCTGGCCTCGCTGACCAAGGGGGCGCTGACCGGCAAGCTGTCGGGGAGCTTCGAGGCCGGCGGCTCGGGCGAGAGTCCGGCGCGCCTGATCGCGGCGCTTGGCGGCGCCGGCTCGATCAGCGTTGCGGACGCCGGCATAGCGCGCTTCGACCCCGCAGCGATCTCCAAAGTGATCGCCGCGACTGGCGATGACGCGTCCGAAAGCGAGACGGGGCGCCTGCAGGACCGGATCGGCGAAGCGCTGGAGAAGGGGAGCTGGCCGCTGGGCGACGTCACCATCCCGTTCACCCAGGCGGCCGGCGTGCTGCGGGTCTCGCCCGTCTCGATCGAGCGTGCGGGCCTCAGGGCCGACGCGACGGGGCTGGTCGACTGGCGGGCGATGACCGCCGACCTGCGCCTCAACCTGCGCCCGCTCGGTGCGGCGCCGAAGGGCTGGCCGGAGCAGTTGCCGCAGGTCGGCGTCGCCTGGCGCGGGCCGCTCGATGCGCCGCGGCGCGAGACCGATGTCGGCGCATTGTCCAATGTCGTGGCGGCGCGGGCGCTGGCGCGCGAGATCGAGCGGGTCGAGGCGTTCGAGGCGGATCAGCGCGAGCGGGCGATGCATATCCGCCGCCTGCGGGCCGAGCGCGAGCTGCGCGAGAACGAGCGCAAGCTCGCGGAATTCCTGAAGGCCGAGGAGGAGCGCCGGATCGCCGAGGAGAAGCGGGCCGAGGAGGCGCGCAAGGCCGAGGAGGCCAGGCTGGCCGAAGAGGCCCGCAGGGCGGAAGCGGCACGCAAGGCGGAGGAGGCGAGACTCGCCGAAGAAGCCCGCAAGGCCGAGATCGCCCGGCGCGCCGAAGAGGCGAGGCAGGCCGAGGAGGCACGCCGAGCGGAGATCGCCCGCAGGCTGGAAGAGGCGCGCATCGCCGAGGAGGCGCGCAAGGCCGAGATCGCGAAACGCCAGGAGGAACTGCGCAAGGCCGAGGATGAGCGGCGCAAGGCCGAAGCCGAGGAGCGGGCACGACAAGCCGCGATCCGGGCCGCGATCGAGGGCCGACCGGGGCCGATGATCCTGCAGGGCGCGCCGCCTTCCTATATTCCCGGCGATCCGCCGGGCTATGGCAGGCCGCGCGGCGAAGCGCCGCCGCTGCCGCCGCCGCTCGACATCCAGCCGGTGCCGCGGCCGCTGTCGCGCTCGCCGCTGCAGAACTGATTCAAGGCGCTGGGACATTGATTCAAGCGGGTGCGGGGTTGATTCAAGCTTTCTTGGTAAGTCGCTGAGAGTGCGAGATTCTTTGCTCGCCCCTGGCGTCGGCTCTCCATGCGAGCCTCATCCTGAGGAGGCCCGCAGGGCCGTCTCGAAGGATGGTCCAGCTGGTTCCGGAGCCTCGTGAAGCATCCTTCGAGACGCAACCTTCGGCTGCTCCTCAGGATGAGGGCTGAAGGGAAGCGTCAAGGACGAGAGGTCATCAACCACCCCGCAGCAGCTTGAAGGCGATCGCCCACATGGTGGCGGCGACGATGCCGTCGAGGATGCGCCAGGATCTGGGGTCGGCGAAGAGCGGGCGTAGCCAGCGGGCGCCATAGCCGAGCCCGAAGAAGAACAGGAAGGAGGCGGTCATTGCACCCGTGGCGAAGACCAGTTCCTGCCCGGGGAACTGGCTGGCGATGCTGCCGATCAGCAGCACGGTGTCGAGATAGACATGTGGGTTGAGCCAGGTCAGCGCCGCGCAGGTGATCAGGCTGGCCGACAGTGTTGCTCCTCCGGCGGTGCCGACCGCGAGCGCCTCGGATGAGCGCAAGGCCGAGAGCAGGCTGCGCGCCCCATACCAGATCAGGAAAGCGGCGCCGCCATAGCGCAGGGCCGGTTCCAGCATCGGCAGCATCGCCGTCGCCTGCTTCAAGCCGACGACGCCGGCGAGGATCAGGACCGCATCCGACAAGGCGCAGGTGAGGCAGACCGCGAAGACATGCTCGTTACGCAGGCCCTGCCGCAGCACGAAGCTGTTCTGGGCGCCGATGGCGACGATCAAGCTGAGGCCCATGGTGAAGCCGGTGACGTAGACGGAGAAGGGCATGAGCGGCGGTCCCGTTTCGCCGTTCGGCCTAGGCGTCAACGCCGCCTTAGTGTAGTTAAACATCGTTATCTCGATTAAGCAGAGCTAATTCTGTGCTCGATTATCCCGCCCTGCAGGCCGTCTCGCTCGTTGTCAGAACCGGCAGCTTCGACAAGGCGGCGCAGGCGCTGAACGTCACGCCGTCGGCCGTCTCGCAGCGGGTCAAGCAGCTCGAGGAGCGGCTTGGCACGGTGCTGATCATCAGGGGCCAGCCCTGTATCGCGACCGAGCGCGGCGAATGGCTGTGCCGCCATATGGAGCAGGTCGGCCTGCTCGAGGGCGAGCTGATGACGCGGCTGCCGGCCCTGGCCGAGCCGGGGCAGCCGCAGCAGCGTGTCACGCTGCGGGTCGCCGCCAATGCCGACAGCCTCGGAACCTGGTTTCTGGGCGCGGTCGCCGCGTTCACGAACCGGAGCCCGCACCTCCTCGACATCGCCGTCGACGATCAGGAGCACACCGCCGACTGGCTGCGGCAGGGACGGGTGCTTGCCGCCGTCACGGCGCTGGACAAGCCGATCCAGGGCTGCCGGGTGATCCCGCTCGGCTCGCTGCGCTATCTCGCGACGGCAAGCCCGGTGTTCATGGCGCGCCATTTTACCGACGGGGTGACATTGCCCGCGCTGGCGCAGGCACCCTCGCTGGTCTTCAACCAGAAGGATCGCCTGCAGAGCCAATGGATGGAGCTCGCGTTTGGCGAAAGCCCGAGTCATCCCGTGCATTGGGTGCCGTCGACGCAGGGCTTCGTCGAATCGTGCCTGCTCGGCATCGGCTGGAGCGCCAATCCGGAACTGCTGGTGCGGGAGCATCTCGATGCCGGCCGGCTCTGCGAGCTGATGCCCGGCAGGGTGCTGGACACGCCGCTGTTCTGGCAGGTCAACCGGGTCGCGGCCGACAGGCTGGCCGATCTGACGCGCGCCGTGGTCGAAACGGCGCGGCGACTGCTGCTCAGTCCGCGGGTGTGACCTTGGCGGGCTCGGGGCGCCCGCGATAATGCGCCAGCACCCGCAGGCGCAGAGCCGAGGAGAGGTTGAGTTCGCCGCGGCCGGAATCGACCTCGCCCACCAGGCTGGCGATGGGCCGTTTCTCGGCGGCCGCGATCTCCTTCAGTGCATCCCAGAACGGCTCCTCGAGCGAGACGCTGGTGCGGTGGCCGGCGATGGCGAGCGAGCGCTTGCGCAGGCCGCTCATGGTCTGCCGCTCACGCCTTGTCCTCGCCGCCGGGATCGTCGGAGAGGCGATGGCCTTCAAGGCGCCGCTCGGCCAGCGTCTTCTCCGCCTCGGTCAGCTTGCGCTCGGCCTTGGTCCGGCCGAACGCGATCCGGTTCTGCTCGGCCTTTGCCTCGGCGCTCGCACGGTCACGGGCCTTGCGGGCGCGGCGGAGATTGACGATCTCGGCCATGATCAGCCCGGGTTGAGCATGTCTTCGGCGACGACGGTCTTGTCAAAGAGCTCACCGTCGACACCGGCCTTCAGCGCTTCCTCGCGCAGGGTCGTGCCGTTGTGATGGGCCGCCTTGGCGATGTTTGCCGCCTTGTCGTAGCCGATCGCGGGAGCCAGCGCCGTCACCAGCATGAGAGAGCGCGAGAGCAACTCAGTCAGGCGCTCGCGATTGGGCTCGATGCCCTCGACGCAGTTGGTGCGGAAGCTGTCGGCCGCGTCCGCAAGGAGGCGACCCGATTGCAGGAAAGCCTGCGCGATCACCGGCTTGAAGACGTTGAGCTCGAAATGGCCCTGGCTGGCGGCGAAGGTGACGGTCGCCTGGTTGCCGTGCACGCGGGTCGCGACCATGGTCAGCGCCTCGGCCTGGGTCGGGTTGACCTTGCCGGGCATGATCGAGGAGCCCGGCTCGTTCTCGGGCAGGCTGATTTCGCCGAGGCCGGAGCGCGGGCCCGAGCCCATCAGCCGGATGTCGTTGGCGATCTTGAACAGGTCCATGGCGAGCGCGGTCAGCGCGCCGTGGCTGTAGGAGATGGCGCCATGGCTGGCGAGCGCCTCGAACAGGTTGTCGGCGGTGCGGAAGGGCAGGCCGGTCAGCCTGGCGACCTCGGCCGAGAACGCCTTGGCGAAGTCGGGATGGGCGTTGAGGCCGGTGCCGACGGCGGTGCCGCCCTGGGCGAGCGCCAGCAGGCCGGGCAGGGTCTGCTCGATGCGGGCGATGCCGAGCTGAACTTGAGCGACATAGCCGGAGAATTCCTGGCCGAGCGTGACGGGGGTCGCGTCCTGGAGATGGGTGCGGCCGATCTTGACGAGATCGGCGAAGGCCTTCGCCTTGGCGTCGAGGGCATCCTTCAGCCGGCCGAGGGCGGGCAGCAGGTCCTTCGAGATGGCGAGCGCGGCGGCGATATGGATCGCGGTCGGGAAGCTGTCGTTGGAGGACTGGCCCTTGTTGACGTGATCGTTGGCGTGGACCGGGCTCTTCTTGCCGAGGCCGGCGCCCAAGATCTCGTTGGCGCGGTTGGCCAGCACCTCGTTGACGTTCATGTTCGACTGGGTGCCGGAGCCGGTCTGCCAGACGACGAGTGGGAAATGCTCGTCGAACTTGCCGGCAAGCGCCTCGTCGGCGGCCTGGACGATCGCCTGCTCGACCTTGCCGTCGAGCAGGCCCAGCTTCGCATTGACGGTGGCCGCAGCCTTCTTCACCAGGACCAGCGCATGCACGACCGGCAGCGGCATGCGCTCGGCCGGGCCGCCGATCTTGAAGTTCTGCAGAGAACGCTGCGTCTGCGCCGCCCAGTAACGGTCATTGGCGACGTCGATCGGACCGAAGGAATCGGTCTCGCTGCGAAATCCGGTCATGATGGAAGTCCTTGGGTCTCAGGTCTTCTTGCGGAAGGCGTCGAGGCTGACGACCTGGGCGCCGCCATCCTCCTCGGTCTCGGGCCTGGCCACGACATCCGCTTCGGCTGCTTCCTTCTTCGCGCTCGCCGGCAGCGCCTTCTGCGCCGGCTTGGGCGGAAGGGCGAGGGGCGCGGCCGGGGCGACGCTGGGCTCGGAGGCCGCGCCGCGCGGCGCCTTCGCCGGGGCGGCGGGCTCGCTCGCCTGCGCTTCGCCGGCGGCGTCCTGCGTCTCGAATTTCAGGCCGAACTGGACCGACGGGTCGAAGAAGGTGGTGATCGCGTCATAGGGGATCAGCAGCCGCTCCGGTACGCCGGAGAAGGAGAGCCCGACCTCGAAGGCGTGGTCGCTGACGTTGAGGTCCCAGAACTGGTGCTGGAGCACGATCGTCATCTCGTCCGGATGCTTCTCGCGCAGGCGCTGCGACAGCCGCACGCCCGGCGCGGTGGTCCGGAAGGTGATGTAGAAATGATGCTCGCCCGGGAGCCCGTCACGGCCCGCCTCGGCCAGGATCTTGCGGACGACGCCCTTGAGCGCGTCCTGCACCATCAGGTCGTAGCGGAGAATATCCTTGGTCATCGGGTCCGGGTTCCGTTTCCGCTCCTCTAGATCACGCCACGACGGGAGGGAAGCTCCTCGAAACGAAAAACGTGACCGATTCCATTAGTTTAGAGCGCTTCTCATGCAAAGGAAGACCTCCTCTGCTGCTCCGCACCGGCTGCCTCAGCCGCATAAAAAAGTGGAGGCTTCTGTTGCCAGGCGCCTCCGAGCCCCGCCTTACGCGGCTAAACGCAAGGGCTTTGGTTTGGGAACCAGCACCGCTTACGCGGCGACAGCAACCCGAGCATTGTTGTCGTTGGCAACTATGCTTTAGGCCCGATAACGGCGGTACCATGCCGAGCAAAAGAACAACCTTTACACCCTCGTCGATCCTATTTCGCCCCCGCCGCAGCCCTGCAACCTTGTGGCTGCAAGTCCCCTGCTGCTCGCGCCGCAGGGCTGTGGTGGAGGCGCCGGGTACCGCCCCCGGGTCCGAAAGGCTTATTCCGAAGTCCGTTTATCGCCATAGCCGGCCTTGCGGACGGCAAGGCGAATATAGGCACTGAGCGCGCGCGGGGAAAGAGAGCAGGAGGCCCTCCCGGCTAATTTCTGCGCAGGCGCGCGAAAGCCGCCGAAAACGCCGGCGGCTTTCGCATTGTTTCGGGAGCCGAAGCCGGGTTCAGGGCGCTGCAGCACCACCGACCACCGAGCCATCATAGGCATTGAGATCGAGCGTCACCTCGACACCGCCCTGGGCGCGCCCGGCGATCTCCCAGCGCCAATCGGAGAGGGCGATCTCCTCGATGTGGACGAGGCCGTGGCGGAAGGCGATCGAGCGCGCCTGCGATTCCGTGATCTTCGGCGCGGTGGCGGTCGCCGGGTTTTGAGGCTTGGCTTCAGCCGAAGCCGACGCCGAAGCATGCCCTGCCAGGCCGACTGCCAGAAGCAGCGCGGCCAGCATGGATAGTCTGCTCATGATACGATCCTCATCAGCCGGGCTCTTGATGGAGCATCGGGTCGTTCCGTAAACCGGAAGCCACCTTCGTCCGATGCTCCAAGCGCAGGCCCGAAGCGCCCCTTCTGTTCACCGGACATTCACATCGGGATGGCGCTTC
Source organism: Allobosea lupini (assembly GCF_900109525.1). Lineage (GTDB taxonomy): Bacteria > Pseudomonadota > Alphaproteobacteria > Rhizobiales > Beijerinckiaceae > Allobosea > Allobosea lupini. The sequence continues at coordinate 138,570 of NZ_FOAN01000009.1, forward strand.
GGCATTGCAATATCCTGGGCGATCACGATTTATTTCGATGCCGTGAGACTTGGCCGCGAGGGCTGCGTGAAAAGCGGTTGAGAGCTGCGGCGGGTGGGGAGCGCGCCGGCGCGGATGGCGCTAAAGTCGCGCGCTTTTCAGATTCGAATTCGGGTTCAATGCACCAGTATCACGCCCTTCTGCAGCGCGTCCTCGACGAAGGCGTCCGCAAGGACGACCGGACCGGCACCGGCACGCTCGCTCTGTTCGGCCACCAGATGCGCTTCGACCTGTCGGAGGGCTTTCCGCTGGTCACGACCAAGAAGCTGCACCTGAAATCGATCATCCATGAGCTGATCTGGTTCCTGCGCGGCGACACCAATGTGCGCTATCTTCAGGAGAACGGCGTCACCATCTGGGACGAATGGGCCGATGCTAACGGCGATCTCGGCCCGGTCTACGGCAGGCAATGGCGCTCCTGGCCGGCTCCGGACGGCGGCACGATCGACCAGATCGCCTGGCTCGTCGACGAGATCAGGCGCAATCCCGATTCGCGCCGGCTGATCGTCTCGGCCTGGAACCCGGCCGACATCCCGAAGATGGCGCTGGCGCCGTGCCATTGCCTCTTCCAGTTCTTCGTCGTCGACGGACGGCTATCCTGCCAGCTCTACCAGCGCTCGGCCGACGTCTTCCTCGGCGTACCCTTCAACATCGCAAGCTATGCGCTGCTGACCCATATGGTAGCGCAGGTGACCGGCCTCGCCGTCGGCGATTTCGTCCACTCCTTCGGCGACACGCATCTCTATCTCAACCATCTCGACCAGACGCGAGAGCAGCTTTCGCGGACGCCGCGGGCGTTGCCGACCCTCAGGCTCAACCAGGCGGTGCGCAAGCTCGAGGATTTCCGCTTCGAGGACATCGCGATCGAGGGCTATGACCCGCATCCGGCGATCAAGGCCCCGATCGCGGTATGACGCTGACGATCCGTCCCGCCCGGCCGGGCGAAGAGGGGCTGGTGCTCTCCTTCGTGCGCGAGCTCGCCGAATACGAGAAGCTGCTCCACGAAGTCGAGGCCGATGAAGCCGACATGGCCGCCGCCCTGTTCGGGCCCGAGCCCAGGGTGTTCTGCGACATCGCCGAATGGGACGGCGCGCCCGCCGGTTTCGCGATCTGGTTCTACACCTATTCGACCTTCACCGGCCGGCACGGGATATGGCTCGAGGACCTCTATGTCAGGCCCGAGCAGCGCGGCCGCGGCATCGGCAAGGCGCTGATGGTGCGCCTCGCCAAGCGTTGCGTCGACGAGGGGCTGTCGCGCTTCGCCTGGTGGGTGCTGAACTGGAACGAGCCCTCGCGGGTGTTCTACCGCTCGATCGGCGCGGTGGCGCAGAGCGAGTGGACGGTGAAGAGGCTCGACGGCGAAGCGCTGCGCAAGCTCGCCGCCGGGGGCTGAGCGGATGGGCAAGCTTCCCGTCGTCCTGATCGCCGCGATCGCCGACAATGGCGTGATCGGCCGCGACAACCAGCTGATCTGGCGGCTCCGGACCGATTTGCGCCGCTTCCGCGAACTGACCATGGGCTGCCCGATCATCATGGGCCGCAAGACCTTCCTGTCGATCGGCAAACCCTTGCCCGGGCGCCAGAGCGTGGTCCTGTCGCGCGATCCGCAGTTCGGGCCGGACGGCGTCTACGTCGTGCCGACACTCGACCAGGCGCTGGAAACGGCGCAGCGGCTGGGGCAGGCGATGGGCGCGCGCGCCGTCATCGTCGCCGGCGGCGGCGAGGTCTATGCGCAGGCGCTGCCCTTTGCGGACCGGCTGGAGCTGACCTTCGTCCATGCCAGCCCCGAGGGTGATGCGATCTTCCCGGCTTTCGACCGCTCGGCCTTTCGCGAAAGCGCCCGCAGCGAGCATCCGGCGGGCCCCGAGGACGAGCATGCCTTCAGTTTCGCATCGTTTGACAAGCAGGTTTGAGTTTTCGGTCGGGAATCCGGTCAACCTTGCCACGGGTCGATGACGACGACGCCGGCGCCTTCGAAATCCCGGACATTGCGCGTCACCACGGCCAGATCGTGGACCAGCGCCGTGGCGGCGATGAGCGCATCCACTTCGTTGCGCCGATCGGGGATGTGGAGGTGTGCGCAGCGCGTGGCGATCTCGGCAGTGACGGGCAGAATGCGTCCGGCGAATTCCGGGCGGACATGATTGTCGAGCCAGGCTCGCAGGCGCGCGCCCTGCGCGGCGTCCCGGCGCTGGACGCCGAGCACGCCTCGTTCCAGTTCGAGGATGGTGATGGCCGAGATGAAGAAACGCGCCGCGTCTTCCGCCGCGATCCAGGCCAAGACACGGCTGTCGGCCTTGCCGTCACCGATCTTGCGGAGCTCAGAGACGACGTTGGTGTCGAGCAGATAGCTCAAGACAGGTCGATCTTGCGCGGCGCGATCTCGGTGCGCGGCGGATCGAACTCGATGCTCGCCAGGCCGGGCATGGCGAGCGCCTCCACCAGACTGCGGCGTTTGCCGCTCAGGCGTTGGAATTCGCCATAGGTCATCAGTACATGCGAGGGCTTGCCACGGTCCGTGATCACGACGGGGCCTTCCTGCGCGGCCTTCTTGGCGCTGCTGACATCGTGGTTCAGCTCGCGACTGGAAAGAGTAATCCGGGCCATGGCTGAGCTCCATGTAGGCACGTACCTACATATGGCATGTGGCATGGGACTGCAAGATCGGCCATGTTTGGCATGCCCGGCAGCCACCGAATATCGGCGAGGGTGAAGATGCCGACGATCGAATGCAAGCCGGCGGCTGCAGAACCGTGATTGACGCAATGGCGCTGATTCTGGCTCGGGTGTTCGGCGACAGCGCGGATTTCTGCCCTCGCGGAACGCTGCCCGAGTGAGCTGATCAAGCCGTCGAATGAAAGACTGCGACGAAGGGTCTACGACCAAAGGCGCTTGCGTCGTTGACGAATCCGTGGCCGATGCCCAATTCAACGCCCATTGCGCCTGATGGCGCTGACAGCGTTCAACCGTTCAGCTATGCACGGTCGAAGCAAAGAATGAGGAACGGCTGAGGCATGCCTTGGAGTAACCAGAGCGGTGGAAGCGGCGGCAGTGGCGGCGGCGGTGGCGGTGGTCCCTGGGGCCAGCGCGGCGGCGGCGGCAATGGCGGCGGTCCCTGGGGCGGCGGCGGTCCTTCCGGCGGCAACACTCCGCCCGATCTCGAGGAGATCATCAGGCGCGGCCAGGATCGGCTGAAGAACTTCATGCCGGGCGGCAATCTCGGCGGGCGCGGGCTCCTGCTCGTCGGTCTCGGCCTGGTGCTGCTCTGGCTCGCAACCGGCGTCTACACGGTGCGGCCCAACGAGGTGGGCCTCAACCTGATCTTCGGGAAATATGTCGGCAAGACCGGCGAGGGCCTGAATTACAACCTGCCTTATCCGATCGGCAGCGTGATCAAGCCGCAGGTGACCAACGTCATCACCACCGAAGTCGGCTTCCGCACGGTCGAATCGGCGCGCACCTCGCGCCAGACCGACATCGCCGAGGAAAGCCTGATGCTGACCGGCGACGAGAACATCGTCGACATCGACGTGATCGTGCAGTGGCAGATCGATCCGGGCGCGCCCGAGGCCTTCGTTTTCAATATCCAGGATCCGCCGGGCACGGTGAAGGCCGTCGCCGAGAGCGCGATGCGCGAGGTGATCGGCCGGCGCAACATTCAGCCGGTGCTGACCACCGATCGCGCCGCGATCGAGACCGAAGTGCGCCAGCTGATGCAGGACACGCTGAACACCTACCGGGCCGGCGTGCAGATCCGGCTCGTGCAGCTGCAGAAGGTCGATCCGCCGCAGCAGGTCATCGACGCCTTCCGCGACGTCCAGGCGGCCCGCGCCGACCAGGAACGCCTGCGCAACCAGGCCGAGACCTATGCGAACCAGGTCGTGCCGGAGTCGCGAGGCCGCGCCGCGCAGCTCCTGCAGTCGGCCGAAGCCTTCAAGGACCAGACGGTCAACGAGGCGCTCGGCCAGATCAGCCGTTTCAACTCGGTCTATGACCAATACAAGAACGCCCCCGCGGTCACGCGCGAGCGTCTCTTCCTCGAAACCATGGAGCGCGTCTTCGGCGGCATGGACAAGGTGATCCTCGACCAGAACGGCACCGGCAACGGCGTCGTGCCCTATCTGCCCCTCGGTGAGATCGGCCAGCATCAGCAGCGTCGACCGGCCGGCCAGGCCCAGGGCCAGGCCCAGCAGGGAGCGACGCGATGAACGGTCTTTTCCGCGTCGCCGTGCTGGCGGTCATCGCCGTCGTCGCGATCGTCTTCTATGCCGCGACCTTCGTCGTCCAGCAGACCCAGTCGGCGATCGTGCTGCGCTTCGGCGCCGTGCGCACCGTCGTCACCCAGCCGGGGCTCTATTTCAAGCTGCCGGCGCCGTTTGAGCAGGTCACCTATCTCGACAACCGCATCCTCGATCTCGACCTGCCGTCGCAGGAAATCATCGCGTCGGACCAGAAGCGGCTCGTGGTCGATGCCTTTACGCGCTACCGGATCTCCGATCCGCTGCGCTTCTACCAGGCGGTGAACAACATCCCGCGCGCCAATTCGCAGCTCGCCTCGATCGTCAACGGTAACGTCCGTTCGGTCCTGGCCGAGGCGACGTTCACCTCGATGGTGCGCAACGACCGCTCGCGGCTGATGAACCGCATCCGGGACGACGTGAACCGCGAGGCAGGCCGCTTCGGCATGACCGTGGTCGACGTCCGCCTGCGCCGGGTCGACCTGCCGGCCGCCAACTCGCAGGCCGTGTTCCAGCGCATGCAGACCGAGCGCCAGCGCGAGGCGGCGGAAGCGCGCGCTCTCGGCGGTCAGCAGTCGCAGGAAATCCGGGCGCGAGCCGAACGCGACGCGATCATCATCGTCGCCGAGGCGCAGCGGAAATCCGACGAGATCCGCGGCCAGGGCGAGGGCGAGCGCAACCGCATCTTCGCCGAGGGCTTCGGCAAGGATCCGGAGTTCTTCGCCTTCTACCGCTCGATGCAGGCTTACGAAGCGAGCCTGAAGTCCGGCGATACGCGGATGCTGCTGACGCCCGACTCGCCGTTCTTCCGATTCTTCAACGACCCGTCCGGCAAGCGCGCCGGCGCGGCGACGAACGCAGCCCCGGCCACGCCCGCGGCTCCACAGCCCTGACCTATGACCGAGCGTTGCGCATGACAGATTTCCTCGCGGCGCTCGGCCTGGTCTTCGCCATCGAGGGACTGCTTTTCGCGTCGATACCGGAGATCGCCAAGGAGGCGCTGCGCAGCGCCTCCGAGACTCCGGCGGACCGGATGCGCCTGATCGGCATCGTCTCGGCGATCGTCGGTGTCGGCCTGGTCTGGCTGGCTCGCAGTTGATGGAAACCAGATCCGCCCGGCTTGCGCTGCGAGCCGGGCGGATTCTGCTCTGAGGGCCTCAAACGGGAGCCGCTCGGGTTCTGCCCAGGCTCCGAGCCGTTTTCCGGCGATCACGGCATTATGACGCAATCTTGCGTCGCCCTTCCGCCGTATTTTGGCGTTCTTAAGTTGCGTTCGGATTCCGGCTGCGCTGCAATGCCGTCAAGGCGACCCCGTCACCCTCGGTCTCTTGGCGCGACATCATCATGATCATGAGGACATCGATGGCATTCCAACATTCCCACGCCTACCGCCTGGCGCGCATCGCGACGGTTGCCGGCATGGCGTTCGCGACGGTGCCCGCCTTCGCCCAGGTGACGCCGGCGCCTGGCAACGTCCAGGCCACGCCGCAGGCCCACGGCACCACCATCTCGTTGGCCGATCTCGCCGAGCGGGTGATGCCGGCCGTGGTCAACATCGCGGCGGTGACAACCAGCGAGACGCGCGGCCGCAACCTGCCGCAGCTGCCGCAGCTCGGGCCCGACACCCCGTTCGGCGACCTGTTCGAGGAATTCTTCAACCGCCGCGGCCGCGGCGGCGAGCAGGGCCAGAACCAGAACCAGCCGCCGCAGCAGCGCCGCTCGCAATCGGCGGGTTCGGGCTTCGTGGTCGATCCGTCCGGCCTCGTCGTCACCAACAACCACGTCATCGGCGATGCCAACGAGATCACCGTGGTGTTCAGCGACGGCCTGCGGCTCAAGGCCGAGGTCATCGGCAAGGACACCAAGGTCGACCTCGCGCTGCTGCGCGTGAAGCACGACAAGCCGCTGCCCTTCGTCAAGTTCGGCGATTCCGACAAGATGCGGATCGGCGATCCCGTGATGGCGATCGGTAACCCGTTCGGCCTTGGCGGCTCGGTCTCGTCGGGCATCGTCTCGGCCCGCAACCGCGACATCAACCAGGGTCCCTACGACACCTATATCCAGACCGACGCGGCCATCAACAAGGGCAATTCCGGCGGCCCGCTGTTCAACATGGCCGGCGAGGTGATCGGCATCAACACCGCGATCCTGTCGCCGACCGGCGGCTCGGTCGGCATCGGCTTTGCCGTGCCGTCGTCGCTGGCGACCAACATCGTCGATCAGCTGCGCGAGTTCGGCGAGACCCGCCGCGGCTGGCTCGGCGTGCGTATCCAGAACGTCGATGACGCCGCCGCCGAGGCGCTCGGCCTCGGCACCGCCCGCGGCGCGCTGATCGCCGGCATCGACGAGAAGGGCCCGGCCAAGCCGGCCGGCCTCGAAGTCGGTGACGTGATCGTCAAGTTCGACGGCAAGGACGTCAAGGATTCGCGCGAGCTGCCGCGCATCGTCGCCGGCACTGCGGTCGGCAAGGACGTGCCGATCCAGGTGATGCGCAAGGGCAAGGAACTGAACAAGACGGTCAAGCTCGCCCGGCTCGAGGATGGCGAGAAGGTCCAGCAGGCTGCTGCCAACAAGCCCGCGGGCGAGCCCGCCAAGCCGGTGACCGCCTCGGCGCTCGGCCTGGAGTTCTCGGCGCAGAACGACGATCTGCGCAAGCGCTACTCGATCAAGGACGGGCTGAAGGGCGTCGTCATCACCAAGGTCGATGCCAACTCCAACGCCGCGGACAAGCGCATCCTCGTCGGCGAGCTGGTGGTCGAGGTCGGCCAGGAGCCGGTGAACTCGCCGGAGGACGTCACCAAGCGGCTCGACGCCCTGAAGAAGGAGGGCAAGAAGTCGGCCCTGCTGCTGGTCTCGAACGCCCAGGGCGAGGTCCGCTTCGTCGCGGTGACCATGAGCTGATCGCGTCAGCCTGATCCAGAGACAACGAAAGGCGGCCTGCGGGCCGCCTTTTTTATCGGGTGATTGTCCTTGGCGATGGCAGCGATCAGCATTTTGCATTGGTCGGGCGATAACCTCTTCGGCAGGGTGCCGGGACACGCTTCGGAGCGACTGTCCATGCGCATGAGCGAGATTCCCTTCGGCACGACCGACTGGTCCTCAGTCGAGCCGGAACATTTCCCAGGCGAAGAGGGGCAGGCGACCTGGCGCACGCGTCGCTTCGGGCCGGCGGACAATCCGATCCGCGTCAGGATGGTCGAATACTCGCCCGGCTATGTCTCGGACCACTGGTGCGAGAAGGGGCATATCCTGCTCTGCCTGGAAGGCGAGCTGGAGACCACCTTGGCGGATGGCCGGGTGATGTGGCTGCGAGCCGGGATGAGCTACCAGGTTGCCGACAAGGCCGAGCCGCATCGCTCGCGCTCGCCGAACGGGGCGCGGCTGTTCATCGTGGATTGAGGCTCAGTTCCGGACGATCTCGTCGCCGCGATAGCCCTGAGCGTAGAGCAGGGCGGTGAGGTCGGCATGGTCGAGGCGGGCATCGGCCGCGGCGGCCACCGCCGGCTTGGCGCGATAGGCGACGCCGAGCCCGGCCTCGCCCAGCATGGCAAGATCGTTGGCACCGTCGCCGACGGCGAGCGTCGCCTCGTCCGGTAGGCCGAAACGGGTGCGCAGTTCGATCAGCGCGTCGAGCTTGGCCTGCTTGCCGAGGATCGGCTCGGCGACCAGCCCGGCGAGCAGGTTGCCCTCGCTCAGCAGGATGTTGGAGCGGTGCTCGTCGAAGCCGATGGTGCGGCTGATCGGGCCGGTAAAGACGGTGAAGCCGCCCGAGACCAGCGCGGTATGGCCGCCATGGGCGCGCATGGTGCGCACCAGGGCGCTGCCGCCCGGCGTCAGCGTGATGCTTTTTTCGATGATCTCGTCGACGACGCCGAGCGCGATGCCCTTCAGCAGGCCGACGCGCTCGCGCAGCGCCGGCTCGAATTCGAGCTCGCCGCGCATGGCGCGCTCGGTGATGTCGGAGACCTTCTCCTTCAGGCCGACATAGGCGGCAAGCTCGTCGATGCATTCCTGGCCGATCATGGTGGAATCCATGTCGGCGAGGAACAGGCGCTTGCGGCGGGTCGCGGCCGGCTGGACGATGATGTCGACCGGGGCGCCGTCCAGCGCCTCGCGCAATGTCGCTTCGAGCTTGCGTGCATCGCCCGCTTCCGCGAAGAGGTCGGCCGCGATCTCGCCGTCGAGGCGCTCGACCGTCGCCGGAGCGGGCGCCGCGGCGAGCAGGCGGGCGAGCAGGCCATCGTCGAGCAGGGCCTGACCATGGGCGGAGACGAAGGTGGCGACGAGCGTCATGACGGAGCCGGAGACCAAGTGAAATACAGCGCGGTGCTCATCGCAGGTCCGACCGCGAGCGGCAAGTCGGCGCTGGCCGTCGAACTCGCCAGGCGCTTCGGCGGCGTCGTGGTCAACGCCGACTCGATGCAGGTCTATCGTGACCTCCAGGTCATCACTGCACGGCCGATGCCGGAGGAGATGGGCGAGGTACCGCACCGTCTCTATGGCCATGTCGACGGAGCAGTGAACCATTCGGCAGCGGCCTATGCGGCGGAAGTCGGTGCGCTCTTGCAGGAACTGGCCGGGCAGGGCGCTTTGCCCGTGCTGGTCGGGGGCACCGGGCTCTATTTCAAGGCGCTGACCGAGGGCCTCTCGGATATCCCGCCGGTGCCTGACGAGGTTCGCATCGCCTTCCGATCCCGGGTGGAGCAGCGCGAGACCGGCGAGCTGCATGCCGAGCTCGCCGGCAGGGATCCGGAAATGGCGGCGCGCCTGCGGCCGAGCGATCGTTTGCGGGTGATGCGGGCGCTGGAGGTGTTCGAAGCGACCGGGCGTTCGCTGGCGACGTTCCAGGGTTCGAGGCGGCCGGGGCCGCTGGCCAGACAGGAGCTGCTCAAGCTCTTCCTCGCGCCGGAGCGCGAGCTGGTGCGTGCCAGGATCGACGCCCGCTTCGATGTGATGATGGACCAGGGCGCGCTCGACGAGGTCGCGGCCCTGCGCGAGCGCCGGCTCGATCCGCTGCTGCCGGTGATGCGCGCCCATGGCGTGCCCGGGCTGATCGCCCATCTCGACGGCAGGCTCTCGCTGGACGAGGCGGTGGCTCGGGGCAAGGCCGATACCCGCGCCTATGCCAAGCGGCAGGTGACATGGTTCCGCCACCAGATGGAGGGCTGGACCGCGGTCGCGCCGAAGGCAGCGCTCGATGTCGCGATCGCGGCTTGGGCCAGCGACGCCTCGATTGCCGGCTCTAATCCTGCTTGACCATACGACGCTGCTCGTTTAGCGTCCGGCAACTTTCGTTTCGACAGGGCTGCGACATGCGCAAGCTTATTATCGTACAGGTGCGCTGGTAGGGGCCGGTTCAACAACCGGGCGTCCCCGACGCCAGCGCACGCCCAGGCCCCTCCGAGGGCCTTTTTTATTGCCTTTTTCCGACCGATACCGACAGACAGACAGACCTCCGCAGGAGACCGTTATGAGCGAGATGATGACCGGCGCCGAGATGGTCGTTCGCGCCCTCCAGGACCAGGGCGTGGAGCATCTCTTCGGCTATCCCGGCGGCGCGGTGCTGCCGATCTACGATGCGATCTTCCAGCAGGACAAGGTCAAGCACGTGCTCGTCCGCCACGAGCAGGGCGCCGTCCACGCCGCCGAGGGCTATGCCCGCTCGGCGCCGGGCAAGGTCGGCTGCGTGCTCGTCACCTCGGGCCCCGGCGCGACCAACGCCGTCACCGGCCTGACCGACGCACTGCTCGACTCGATCCCGCTCGTCGTCATCACCGGCCAGGTCCCGACGCATCTGATCGGCTCGGACGCCTTCCAGGAATGCGACACGGTCGGCATCACCCGCTCCTGCACCAAGCACAATTACCTGGTGAAGAGCATCGCGGACCTGCCGCGCATCCTGCACGAGGCGTTTTTTGTCGCGGCCAATGGCCGGCCGGGTCCGGTCGTGATCGACATCCCCAAGGACATCCAGTTCGCGTCCGGCGCCTACAGCCGCCCGCGCGACAACCAGCACAAGACCTATCGGCCGGTGGTGAAGGGCGACCTGAACAAGATCAAGGCCGCGGTCGAGCTGATCGCCAAGGCGAAGAAGCCGATCTTCTATACCGGTGGCGGCGTCATCAATGCCGGCCCGCACGCCTCGGCGCTGCTGCGCGAGCTGGCCCGGCTGACCGGCTATCCGGTGACCTCGACCCTGATGGGACTGGGCGCCTTCCCGGCCGCCGACAAGCAGTGGCTCGGCATGCTCGGCATGCACGGCACCTACGAGGCGAACCTCGCCATGCATGACTGCGACGTCATGATCAACATCGGCGCGCGCTTCGACGACCGGATCACGGGGAGGCTCGACGCCTTCTCGCCGCATTCCAAGAAGATCCACATCGACATCGACCCGTCGTCGATCAACAAGAACGTCAAGGTCGACATCGGCATCATCGGCGACTGCGCCCATGTGCTCGAGGACATGGTCCGGATCTGGCGCGAGACCTCGCCGCAGATCGACAAGACCGCGCTCACCGCCTGGTGGACGCAGATCAACGGCTGGCGAGCGCGCAACAGCCTCGGCTACAAGCAGTCCGGCTCGGTGATCAAGCCGCAATACGCGCTCGAGCGGCTCCATGAGCTGACCAAGGACCGCAACACCTATTTCACCACCGAAGTCGGCCAGCACCAGATGTGGGCGGCGCAGTATCTGCGCTTCCAGGAACCGAACCGCTGGATGACCTCAGGCGGGCTCGGCACCATGGGCTACGGTCTGCCGGCGGCGATCGGCGTGCAGATGAAGCATCGCGACGCGCTCGTCATCGACGTCGCCGGCGAGGCCTCCATCCTGATGAACATGCAGGAGATGTCGACGGCGGTGCAGTACCGGCTGCCGGTCAAGGTCTTCATCCTCAACAACGAGTACATGGGCATGGTGCGCCAGTGGCAGGAACTGCTGCATGGCGGGCGCTACTCGGAGAGCTACTCGGCCTCGCTGCCGGACTTCGTCAAATTGGCGGAGGCCTATGGCGGGCACGGCATCCGCTGCTCCGATCCGAACGATCTCGATGCCGCGATCATGCAGATGATCGAGACGCCCGGGCCGGTGATCTTCGACTGCCTGGTGGCGAAGGAAGAGAACTGCTTCCCGATGATCCCGTCGGGCAAGGCGCATAACGAGATGATCCTGCCCGATTTCGAGGGCGATACCGGCGAGATCATCGACGCCAAGGGCAAGCAGCTCGTTTGATCGGGCATCGTCATGCTCGGGCTTGACCCGAGCATCTCGAGCAGGAGGAGGCGCCGGCCGGCGCCTCTTCGTCAGGAGATTCTCGGGTCTGCGCTTCGCTTCGCCCGAGAATGACGGCTCTCGAAACGGCAGGGAAAGACCACATGGCGACCATCGGCCTGATCGGCGGGATGAGCTGGGAATCGACGGCGGTCTATTACCGGCTGCTGAACGAGGGCGTGCGGGCGCGCCAGGGCGGGCTTCACTCGGCCGATGTCCTGCTGCACTCGGTCGACTTCTCGCCGATCGCCGAAATGCAGGCGAAGGGGGACTGGGACCGCGCCGGGGCGGCGATGGCGTCGAGCGCCCGCCGGCTCGAGCAGGGCGGGGCCGTCTGCATCGTTCTGGCAACCAACACCATGCACAAGCTCGCCGACCACATCACCCAGGCGACGAACCTGCCCTTCCTGCATCTCGCCGACGTCACCGCCAAGGCGATCCGCAAGACCGCCTCGCGCCGTCCGCTGCTGCTGGCGACGCGCTTCACCATGGAGCAGCGTTTCTATCGCGACCGGCTCGGCGCCTTTGGCGTCGAGACGCTGGTGCCCGACGATGCCGAGCGGACCGATGTCCACCGCATCATCTATGAGGAGCTCTGCCGCGGAGTGGTCCTGCCGGCCTCGAAGGCGCGCTATCGCGAGATCGTCGCGCGGGCGGTGCGGGAGCAGGGCGCCGATGGCGTCATCCTCGGCTGCACCGAGATCGGACTCCTGGTCTCGCAGGCCGATTTCGACCTCCCGGCCTTCGACACCACGGCGCTGCATGTCGAGGCTGCGCTCGACTTCACGCTGGCGATGGAGCAGGCGGCGTGAAGCTGATCATCGCCAACAAGACTCACTCGTCCTGGTCGCTGCGGCCCTGGCTTGTCCTCAAGCAGTTCGGCATCCCGTTCGAGGAGATCCTGATCCCATTCGGGCCGACCATGGACGATCCCGGCTGGAAGCGCACGGTCGCCGAGTACACCCCCGCCCGCAAGGTTCCCTCGCTGGTCGATGGAGCGATCGCGGTCTGGGATTCGCTCGCCATCATCGAATACATTGCCGAGACGCATCCGGAATTGCCGATCTGGCCGCGCGACAGGTCGGCGCGTGCGTTGGCGCGCTCGATCTGCGCCGAGATGCACTCCAGCTTCGGCGCCTTGCGCGGCGCCTGCCCGATGAACCTCGCCTGGGTGCATCCGGCGCGCGATCGCGGTGAGGCGGTCGCGGCCGACATCGCGCGCATCACCGAGATCTGGCGCGATGCGCGCCAGCGTTTCGGTGCCGGCGGCGATTTCCTGTTCGGGGAATTCAGTGCTGCCGATGCGATGTTCGCGCCGGTGGCGAGCCGCTTCACCACTTATTCGATCGCGCTTGATCCGGTCAGCGCCGCCTATGTCGAGGCGGTACAGGGCACCGCTGGCTTCCAGGCCTGGCGCGAGGCCGCTCTGGCCGAGCCGTGGATCGTAGCCGTCGACGAGCTCGACGAACCGATCCTCACCGATTTCCGTCCAAATCTCAGCCGAAGCCGAGCCCAGACATGAACACGACGCATTATCCGACCGCCCCGACCGCCCAGCCGATCGCCCGCCACACCCTGGCGGTGATCGTCGACAACGAGCCGGGCGTTCTCGCGCGCATCGCCGGGCTGTTCTCCGGCCGCGGCTACAACATCGAGAGCCTCACCGTCTCCGAGACCGAGCACGAGAAGCATCTCTCGCGCATCACCGTCGTCACCTCCGGCACGGCGAACGTGATCGACCAGATCAAGGCGCATCTCGACCGGCTGGTGCCGGTGCATCGCGTCGTCGATCTCACCCTGCAGGGCGAGGCGATCGAGCGCGAGCTCTGCCTGGTCAAGGTCGTCGGCAAGGGCGACTACCGCGTCGAGGCGATGCGACTCGCTGCGTCCTTCGGCGCGCGCACGCTCGACGCGACGCTGACCTCCTTCGTCTTCGAGCTCACCGGCGCGACCGACGAGATCGAGCGCTTCATCAAACTGATGACGGTGGTCGGCCTCACGGAAGTCTCGCGCACCGGCATCGCGGCGATGAGCCGCGGCGCGGAGGCGATGTAGCTCGCTAGATTGGTTGCGGCATGAGTCGCAGCCTTTCGATCGCGATCATTGGGTGCGGAACCGCCGGGTTGGCGGCCGCGCTGCTGCTCGAACGGGTCGGCCACACCGTCACGCTGGTCGAGCGCTTCAACGAGCCGCAGCCGCTCGGCTCCGGCCTGATCCTGCAGCCGAGCGGGCTCGCCGTTCTGAACGAACTCGGCCTGGCCGCGCCGCTGATCGCCACTGGCAGCCGGATCGATCGGTTGTTCGGTCTGAATGCCACCACGGACTCGGTGGTGCTCGATGTGCGCTACGCCGCGCTGAAGCGCGAGCGCTTCGGCGTCGGCATCCACCGCGCGGCGCTGTTCGAGACGCTGTTCGCTTCCGTGCAGAAGCGAACTGTCGCGATCGAGACCGGGGTCGAGGTCGGCGACATTGATGCTTCCCCTGGCGGCAAGGTCTCGTTGATCGCCGCGGGCGGTCGCCGCCTCGGGCCGTTCGATCTCGTCGTCGATGCGTCAGGAACGCGCTCAGCCCTGCTCGCCCATGCCGCTCGCCCTGTGACCCGCACGCCGCTGAGCTATGGCGCACTCTGGGCCAATGTGCCGCTCGCCGGGACCGACTTCGATCGTCACGCGCTCGAACAGCGCTATCGCTGCGCCAGCGTGATGGTCGGCGTGCTGCCGGTCGGACGGCATGGTGAGGAGCTAGAGCCGCAGGCGGCGCTGTTCTGGAGCCTGAAGGCCGATGCGCTCGATGCCTGGCGCAGCGCCGGGCTGGCGGCCTGGAAAGCCGAGGTCGAGCGGATCTGGCCGGCGACCGCGCCGCTGCTCGCGCATATCGTTGCGCCGGAGCAGCTGACCTTCGCGAGCTATCGCCACCAGACGCTGCCGCTGCCTCGTGGCCGGCGGATCGCCTTCATCGGCGACGCCGCGCATTCGACCAGCCCGCAGCTGGGGCAGGGGGCGAACATGGCCCTGCTCGACGCCCATGCGCTGGCGGTGGCGCTCGACCAGGCCGGCGATCTCGACGCCGCGCTGCTCCGTTATGCCGAACTTCGCCGCTGGCATGTCCGGCTCTATCAGGCCGCGAGCCGGATGTTCACGCCGTTCTACCAGTCTGACAGCACCGTGCTGCCATTGATCCGCGACAGGGTGGTTCCGCCTTTGGCGCGGCTGCCCGGCATCGACCGGATGCTGGCGCTGCTGGTCGCCGGCTTGATCGGCGATCCGTTGGGGCGGCTGGGGTTGAAGGAGCCCGCGATTGCTGCTGAAAGCGATCGTCCGGCGCTGGCCGGGGAGAGGGCTGAGCGGTGACGATCGGACTGAATGAAATCTCGCTCGGCCTTGGCGGCATCGGCTTCGCCTGTTTCGCCTGGCCGATCTACCGGCGCCTGACCGGCCAGGCCGAGGCCGAGCCGCTCGGCTCGGGCAAGAGCCTGCGTTCGCCGCTGTGGTGGGCCGGCTTCGTGCTGACGGTGGCGGCGATCTTTCTGCAGCGGATCGCGGCGCAGCAGGCGGCGGGCGGCTGAGGCTCTTGATCGCCTGCGCCGATCGGCGGCAAAATGGGCTGCATGATGCTCTCTTGCGCCTGAGCAGGTGATGTCCATCCACCTCGAACTCCGCAGCTATCGCGGCGGCGACCGCCACCGCCACGACTACAGCCAGATCCTGCTGCCGATGCAGGGCGCGATGCGGCTCGATGTCGAGGGGCATCGCAGCGTCGTGTCGAGCCAATGTGTTGCGATCATCCCGCGCGAGCACGAGCACGATTTCGAGCCGACGGCTGATTGCAGCATGCTCATCCTCGATGTCGAGGCGGGAGCCTTCGCCGGCGAGGCCGAGCCGGCGCTGCTGCGCCACCCCGTGCCGTCGCTGACGCGGGTCGAGCCCTGGCTGTGGCGGATGTTCCGCCAGCTGGGCGCCGAGGTCGAGGCCGGGACTTGCCGGCCGAGCGATGCGGCTCAAATGGCCATGGCTGGGCTGCAACTGGTTGCGCCGAGTGCCATGCCTCGGCCGTTGTCGCGGGCGGAGGGCCGGGTCATCGAGGTCGCGCACTCTGACGGGGCAGGGAGCGTCGCGGAGATGGCGCGGACCGCGGGCCTCGGCCAGAGCCGGTTCCATGCGCTGTTCCGCGCGACCACGGGGCAGTCGCCAAAGCAGGCGCAACTGACCAGGCTGTTCGACGAAGCCGCCGAGCTGCTGGTCATGACAGCGCTGCCGATCTCGGAGATCGCCTACGGTCTCGGCTACCAGAACGCCTCGTCCTTCAACCGGCAGTTCAGGCGGCGCTTCGGCCTGACGCCGTCGGAGTTCCGCGCCGCGGGTCGGAGCCGATAAGCGCAGCTTCGGTCAAATCGTTCGGAGCTTCGCCTCATCACGGCGGTGCGGGCGCTCGCTATGGTCGATGCAGCTCCGCACCCATGAGGATCACCCGCGATGAAACTCACCGATTTCAAGGTTCTGACCTTCGACTGCTACGGCACGCTGATCGACTGGGAAACCGGGATCTGGAACGCGCTGCAGCCATTGATCAGCGCCGGCCAGCTGAAGCTCGACCGAGAGGAGGCGCTGGCGCGTTTCGGCACGCTTGAGACTGAGCTGGAGGAGGCGGGGCCGTCGCTGCGCTATTCGACATTGCTCGCCGCCGTCCATGCCCGGCTCGCCAAGGATCTGGGCGTCCATATCCACGCCGATCTCAACGAGCGCTTCGGCGGCTCGGTGCCGGACTGGCCGGCCTTTCCGGATTCCGCCGAGGCGCTCGCCTATCTCAAGCGCCACTACAAGCTCGTCATCCTCTCCAATGTCGATCGGACGAGCTTCGCGGCCAGCAACCGCAAGCTCGGCGTGACCTTCGACGCGATCTACACTGCCGAGGATATCGGCTCCTACAAGCCCGACCCGCGCAACTTCGCCCATCTGCTGGCGCATCTGGACACCGATCTCGGCCTGAAGCCCGGCGATGTCCTGCACACCGCGCAGAGCCTGTTCCATGATCATGTCCCGGCCGAGCGGGCCGGGCTGGCGCGTGCCTGGATCGACCGGCGCTTCGGCATGGCTGGGAGCGGCGCGACGCAGATCCCCGCGAACCAGCCGAAGGTCGACTTCCATTTCAAGAGCATGGTCGAACTGGCCGAGGCTCATCGAAGGGCAACACGAGACTGATCAGCCGCTGAAGCCGCCATCATCGAGGAAGCGCTGCTCCTCGGCCGAGCTTTCTCGGCCAAGGACGGCGTTGCGGTGCGGGAAGCGGCCGAAATCGCGGATGATGTCGCGATGGATGACCGCGTATTTGACCGAGTCGTCATCGCCCGAAGCCTTGCTTAGGGCCACGCAGCGCTCCTGGTCCGCAAGGTCCTCGGAGTGCATGAACGGCATGTAGAAAAAGCGCCGCTCCGGATTCTCGAAGGCCTCGTCGAAGCCGCGCGCGATCGCCCGGCTGGCAACCTCGCGGGCCAGCGGGTCTGCGGCGAAGGCGTGGGCCGAGCCGCGATTGAGATTGCGCGGGAACTGGTCGAGCAGGATCAGCAACGCATAGACGCCCTCCGGGCTGTCCTCCCAATCCGAAAGCCTGCCGCGCGCTGCGGCATCGACCAAAGGCCGGAAGCGCCGGGCGATCTCGGCGTCGAAGTTCTCGTCCTTGGCGAACCATTTGTCCGGGCCGGCCTCCCGCCAGAAGGCGAGGACCTCGGCGGCTTCAGGTGGGGTCGTCTGTGGCATCGTAGGCTCCGGCGAGGCTGTCTTGCGGGGAAGATATAGGTGCCCTGACAGCACAAGTGGCGATGAAATTTCTCCGGCGTGCCCTTGCGCCCCGGCAAGCCGTGCGGTAGACGCCAGAACCGTAACGTACGGTACTCTCCAGAGCGATGAACGACACCGCGACCCATAGCCAAGGCGAGGCGCTGAGCGAGCGGCAGCAGGCCGTGCTCGACGCCGTGCTGGCACTGATGGTGGAGCAGGGCGACCAGCTGACCATGACCGCAGTGGCGCGGCGCGCGAGCTGCTCGAAGGAGACGCTGTACAAATGGTTCGGTGACCGCGACGGGCTGCTGACCGCGACCGTGCAATGGCAGGCCTCGAAGGTCCGCGCCGACAATTACGACCGCCAGGCGCTCGACGCGGCGACGCTGCGCAAGAGCCTGCGGGACTTCGCCGAAAACTGGCTGAGCGTGATCACAAGCCAGACCTCGATCGCGCTCAACCGCGCCGCCATCGGCCATGCCGCCTCGGGCAAGAGCAATCTCGGCGGCATCGTGCTGGCGAACGGGCGCTTCGCCATCGGCGAGCGTTTGAAGCCGGTTCTGGAAGCCGGTCGCGCCGCCGGGCTGCTCGATTTCGATGACGCGGAAACGGCGTTCCGCACCTTCTTCGGCCTGGTTGGCCGCGACGTCCAGATCAGGCTGCTGCTGGGCGATGCGCTCGCCTCCGGCAAGGCCGAGATCCAGCGCGACGCGGCCCGGGCCACCGACCAGTTCCTCGCCCTTCACGGACGGCAGGGTGCCGTACCGAAAGCCTGAAACCTAGAGATCAACCCAAGGAAGGACGCATCCAATGCGCGTTTATTACGATCGCGACGCCGACATCAACCTGATCAAGGGCAAGAAGGTCTGCATCGTCGGCTACGGCAGCCAAGGCCATGCCCATGCGCTCAACCTGCGCGATTCAGGCGTCAAGGACGTCATCATCGCACTGAAGGCCGGCTCGGCCACCCGCAAGAAGGCCGAAGAAGCCGGCTTCAAGGTCATGACCCCGTCCGAGGCCGCCAAGGTCTCCGACATCATGATGATGCTGACCCCGGACGAGCTGCAGGGCGACATCTATCGCGACGAGCTGCATGCCAACATGAAGGAGGGCGCCGCCCTCCTGTTCGCGCACGGCCTCAACGTCCATTTCAACCTGATCGAGCCGCGCAAGGACCTCGACGTGCTGATGGTCGCGCCGAAGGGCCCGGGCCACACCGTCCGCTCCGAGTATCAGCGCGGCGGCGGCGTGCCGACCCTGATCGCGATCCATCAGGACGCGACCGGCAACGCCCATGACCTCGGCCTGTCCTACGCTTCGGCCAATGGCGGCGGCCGCGCCGGCATCATCGAGACCACCTTCAAGGAAGAGTGCGAGACCGACCTGTTCGGCGAGCAGGTCGTGCTCTGCGGCGGCCTGGTCGAGCTGATCAAGGCCGGCTACGAGACGCTGACCGAGGCCGGCTACGCTCCCGAGATGGCCTATTTCGAGTGCCTGCACGAAGTGAAGCTGATCGTCGACCTCATCTATGAGGGCGGCATCGCCAACATGAACTACTCGATCTCGAACACGGCCGAATATGGCGAGTACGTCACCGGCCCGCGCATCATCACCGCCGAGACCAAGGCCGAGATGAAGCGCGTGCTCAGCGACATCCAGTCGGGCAAGTTCACCCGCGACTGGATGCTGGAGAACAAGGTCAACCAGACCTCGTTCAAGGCGACCCGCGCGCGCTACGCCGCCCATCCGATCGAGGAAGTTGGCGCCAAGCTGCGCGACATGATGCCGTGGATCAAGGCCAAGGCCCTGGTCGACAAGACCAAGAACTGAGGGTTGATCCACGCTTCCTGATTTCGCGACGGCCCGGCTGCCGCCGGGCCTTTGGGATCAAGGCCAAGGCTCAGGTCGACAAGACCAAGAACTGAGGCGAGCGCTGGACTTCGCATCGCGATTCAACGCGATGGCAAGCTGATTCCGGAAAAGCTTGCAGTCGCTTGAAATTGAAAGGGAACGGGCGCCTCGACGGGCGCCCGTTTCGCGTTGAGGGAACCCGGCTTGGGAACCGGCCCCCGCGCTAGACGTTGATGCTCCAGTCAATACATGCAGGAGCGTGCGATGACCGGCCAGGACGAACTGAGAGAGAGGGCGATCGAACGGCTGCATCAACGCCATGCCCGGCACGGGCTGGCCGATGTCGCCAAGCCTGTCTCGTGGGAGGATCAGCTGCCGATCCTGCTCCTGGGTGGATTTCTCGCCGTCACGCTGCTGGCGAGCGTGCTCATCCGCGCCGTCGGAGGCTGATGGCGAAGGAGCAAATGGAGGCGGTCATGCAAGACGACGTCAAGGCGCGCGAAGCGCGCATTCCTGAGCAGGGTGGCGATCCGATTCCGCCGATGCGGGCGGATGTCCATTCCAGCGCCGACCCGGCGGTCGAGACCCCGGTGGAGGCGAGGCAGGGCTTCCTCGACCGGCCAGTGCTGGTTGTCCTGGTCGCAGGCCTGGCGCTCGCGGTGGTCGGCTGGATCGTCGCGGGGGTGTGGGCCTAACAGAGCGAGCGCCAATTTCGGCGAAAGCATTCACTGACGAAACAGACCAAGCTGAACAGATGGAGGCGATGATGACACCGATCCGGTCGATGCCTGCGTCCCAGGGGTTTCAGTTCAAGCTCGCACATCTGGCGCTGGGCGCCTCGTTCGCACTGCTGACAATGATCGTCTTCGGCGTGTTGTAGTTCGCGATGGCGCTAGAGTCGGCAGGGCTAAGCCAACTCAGCCTGGCCCGGCTGGCTCGTCTTGAGCGCACCGCGGAAGGCAGGCATGTCGCAGTTCTCGGTGAGCAGGCTTCTCGACAGCGAGATCGTGCTTGTGCGCGACGTCGTCTGCTCCGGCGAGTGCCGGCATCGCAGCGGCGAGGAATGTGCGCACGCCACCCATCTCGTCTTCCCCTATCGCGGCATCTTCGTCCGCCATGTCGGGCGTGACGACGCGGTCGCGGAGAGCAATCAGGTCCTGCTCTTCAATCCGCATGAGGGCTACCAGGTCAGCCACCCCGTTGCTGGCGGCGATGCCTGCCTCGATTTGCGCCTCAGCCAAGGCATTCTGGACGAACTCGCGCCGGCAGAGCTGTTGCGCAAGGGGGCGGCCTCCTTCCTGATACAGCGCCGCCGGATCGACCCGCGCGCACAGGTGCTCGTCGCCCTGCTGCGGCACAGCCTGCAGCGCGGCATTTCCGAGCCGCTCGAAGCGGAGACGCTGGCGTTGACGCTGGTGCGGCGTGCCTTGGGCGAACGGACCTCGCATACTGCCGGCGCTTCTGCCGGGCGGCGCAAGCTCGTCGACCGGGCCAAGGTGGTAATGGCCTCCGATCTCGCTCGGCGCTGGACATTGGCCGAGATCGCCTCGGAGGTCGGGGTCTCCCCGGTCTATCTCACGCAGGTCTTCGCCCAGGTCGAGGCCGTGCCGCTCTATCGCTACCACTTGCGCCTGCGGCTGGCGCGGGCGCTCGACCTGCTCGGCGGTTCTGACGACCTGACCCAGCTCGGGCTCGAGCTCGGTTTCTCCAGCCACAGCCATTTCAGCGCCGCGTTCCGGCAGGCCTATGGCCGCACGCCGGCGGAGTTCCAGCGCTCCCTCAATCTCCGCTGACAGACGCTGTCACTGATCGCGAAAGATTCTGACAGCGGCTGACAGCCAGAGGGTGTCCTGTTCCGTCTCACAACGACGGAGACAGGTCATGATCAGCTTCATCATCGGATCGGCCAAGCCTGTGCTCGCGATGTTCGACGTGCTTGGCCGCATTCTCGGCGCGCTCGACAATTGGCTGCAGTCGCGCCGCGACTACCGCACCCTCTGCGACATGAGCGAACGCGATCTGCGCGATCTCGGACTGCGCGACAGCGATCTGCGCGACGCCACGGCGGCGCCGTTCTTCGGCAACCCGACCGGCATCATCTCGCTGCGCGTCGAGGAGCGGCGCGGTCTTGCGGGTGGGGAAAGCGTGGATCAGGCGCTGCGCGGCCTGAGCGCCGGAACCTCGGTTTCACCCGAGCGGATCGCTAAAGAATCCGACAGCGCGGAGGGCGGCCGGATGGTCCTTCTCAGGGCGGCCGAATGAGCGGCCCCCGAGAAGGAGGAAGGCCATGAGCGGAACCTGCGCAGCCTGCGATTGCGAACTCGACGAAACCCCGATCAAGGTCACGATCAGCGGCAATACCGTCGAGGTCTGCTGCGACGACTGTGCCCAGGCCCTGCGGGAGGCTGATGCCTCGCAGGCGCAGGGCGATGGCATCTAGCCCGCCCGGAAACGGCAGAGCCGGCCGCGAGAGCGGCCGGCTCTTTTTTTGCTTGAGGGGGATCAGAAGGTGACGTGATCCTTGATCTCGGCCTCGACGTTCGAGGGCAGCACGCTGCGCTTCACCAGATCGTCGAAGTTCTTGAACTTCGCCTTGCCGCGCTCCTCGACGATCTTCTTGGAGCGGGCCTCGCCGATGCCCTTGAGCTGCTCGAGCTCGGCGGCGCTGGCGGTGTTGATATTGACCTTCTTGGTCTGGGCCTGGGTGGTCGGCGCGGCCGGTTTCGCCGCGGGGGCGGCCGGTGTGGCGGGCGTCGTCACGGGCGCAGCCGGCTTGGCCGGGGTGGTGGGCTGGGTCGCGGTCTGTGCGAGGGCCGGGCCGGCGGCGAGCGCGAGCGCGGCGAGGCCGATAGCGAAACGAGACATCGTCATGGCGTGGACTCCTGTAAGCCCTGCCCGGGGAAGCTGGAGCTGCGCGGATGCCGGGCCGTCCGCGCCGCCGCGCCGGTTACGGACCGGAGGATCCGGTCCAGGCGCGATGGCTGGACTTTCGGCCGGGGCGGCTGAACGCGATCTGAGGCGAGCGTTCAGCTGGCGTTATGCTCCTCGCCGGGTTTTCGCCGCGATTGGCGCGGCCTTATTTGCCAGTGAATTGCATCATGTATTCGGAGAAGCGACCGGCGCCGTAGATCAGGCCGAAGCCCCAGGCGAAGGACGCAGCGAAGTTCGCGATCTGGAAGGGCCAGAACGGCATCTTCACGATGCCGGCGACGAGCGCGATCACCGCCCGGATGGGTCCGAAGAAATGGCCGATGGCGACGCCGAGCACGCCCCATTTCTCGAAGAAGTCGTGGCCACGCTGAAGCAGGGCCGGGTTGTTGCGGATCGGCCAGTGGTCATTGACGCGCGGGCCGAGGACGAGGCCGACCCAGTAAGAAATCCAGAAGCCCGAGGCCGCGCCGAGCGCTGCCGCAAGCGAGAGCGGCACGAGGTTGAGGCCGGAGGCGCCGGCGATCGCGCCGAAAGCGGTGAAGAACACTGTCGCCGGCACCAGCCAGGACAGGATCGCGACGCATTCGGCGAAGGCGATGAAGAAGACGATCGGCGCCGCCCAGTACTGGTTGACGCGCATGAACGCGACAAGCTCGTGCATCCATTGCTCAAGCTGGGGCATGGGCTGGCGATTCTCCTGAAGCCGGCGCGAACGATACCGGGAGCGATAGAGCAGAAGCGTCGCTTTTTCGCTACCAGTTAGCAGGCTGGCGGGGCGGGTTGCCTTCGCGGGTTGATTGCCTAGTGTTCGCGACGAACGGAAATAAGCCGCGCGCCGGAAGGCTGGCGACGGCAGGGGATGGGATATCCATGGAGTCCAAGGTCAGCCCGCCCGGCGATAGGGGCGCGGCAGCGGAACAGCCGGCGGTCAAGCTCGCCGGCATCGACATCACCTTCCA
Source organism: Allobosea lupini (assembly GCF_900109525.1). GTDB lineage: Bacteria > Pseudomonadota > Alphaproteobacteria > Rhizobiales > Beijerinckiaceae > Allobosea > Allobosea lupini. Next base: position 161,635 of record NZ_FOAN01000009.1, read on the forward strand.
TCTCAAGGGCGGCAGCCGCTACCAGGCGGTGAAGGGCATCGACCTGTCCGTCGCGCCGGGCGAGTTCGTCTCGGTGGTCGGACCGACCGGCTGCGGCAAGTCGACCCTGCTCAATGCCGCCGCCGGTCTGCTGACGCCGTCCGCCGGCAAGGTTTCGATCTTCGGCCAGCCGCTGTCCGGCCTCAACCGCCGCGCCGGCTATCTCTTCCAGCAGGACGCGCTGATGCCGTGGAAGACGGCGCTCGACAACGTCAAGGTCGCGCTGGAGCCGATGGGCGTTTCGGATGCCGAAGCCGACAAGCGGGCGCGCGACTGGCTCGGGCGCGTCGGCCTGCGCGCCTTCGTCGAGCGCTATCCGCACATGCTCTCCGGCGGCCAGCGCAAGCGCGTGGCCCTCGCGCAGATGCTGATCCGCGATCCCGAGATCCTCCTGATGGACGAGCCCTTCGGGCCGCTCGACGCGCAGACCCGGCAGATCATGGGCAATCTCCTGCTCGATCTCTGGTCGAAGGACCGGAAGGCGCTGATCTTCGTGACGCATGATCTGGAGGAGGCGATCGCGCTCTCCGACCGGGTCGTGGTGATGACGGCCGGCCCCGCCGCCGGCATCGTCGCCGACTATCGCGTGCCGCTGGCGCGGCCGCGCGACATCGCCGAGATCAGGCTGGAGAAGGCCTTCCACGAGATCCATCGCGACATCTGGGCCTCGCTCAGGGTCGAGGTCCAGAAGGCCTATGCGATGGGCGAAGGCAAAGAACTGGTCGAGGGGGCCTCGTCATGAACCGCGTCAAGCTCCTCTCGCTCCAGATCCTGGTCATGATCGTCTTCCTGACGATCTGGCACATCGTCACCACCACCAGCCTGTTCGGCGACATCAAGACGACGCAGTTCTTCTTCTCGACCCCGGCCGACGTGCTGGCCCGGACCTGGAAGCAGCTGACCGGGGCAGATATCTACTACCATCTCGGCATCACCCTGACCGAGACGGTGCTCGCTTTCGTCATCGGCTCGGCGGCCGGCATCTTCTTCGGCTTCGCCTTCGCCCGGAACGAACTGCTGGCGGCGGTGTTCGATCCCTATATCAAGGCGGCGAACGCACTGCCGCGCGTCGTGCTGGCGCCGATCTTCGCGCTCTGGTTCGGCCTCGGCATCTGGTCGAAGGTGGCGCTCGGCTTCACGCTGGTGTTCTTCATCGTCTTCTTCAACGTCTACCAGGGCGTGCGCGAGGTCTCGCCGACCGTGCTGGCCAATGCCCGCATGCTGGGGATGAACGAGCGCCAGCTCTTCCGCCATGTCTACTGGCCCTCGGCGCTGACCTGGATGTTCTCCTCGCTGCACACTTCGGTCGGCTTCGCGCTGGTCGGCGCGGTGGTCGGCGAATATCTCGGGTCCTCGGCCGGACTGGGCTACAAGATCCACGAGGCCGAGAGCGTCTTCGACGTCACCGGCGTGTTCTCGGGCATGCTCATCCTGGCGATCTTCGTGATCCTGATCGATTCGATCGTGACGCTGGTCGAGAACCGGCTTCTGGTCTGGCGGCCGGGCCAGAGCTCGACCACCACGACGTAGGGTCAGCGTGACTTGATTTAAGGCCTTAACGAGCGCCATGCTCGCCCTTCCATCATCGGGGGCGATCATGGAACTCGATGTCTGCGATCGCATAACGACCGATCCGACGGCCGAGGACATAACCCGCGCCGTCGACCAGCGCGGCAACGATCCCGACTGGTTCATCACCCTCTCCGACGATGACGGCTATGTCGAAGCGGGGCTGGAAGGGAGAGGTCGGTTCCGGTTGGCCTACCACTCGGGCAAGGCGCGGTTCGATGCGGCCGAGACGGTCGATGCCCCGACGCTGAAGCGGATACTCGTCGCCTATCTCGGCGGCGACAAGACCTGGCGGGGCAAGCTGGCTTGGCAGCCCAAGGTCTCGCCTGCCAAGGCGGCCGAGGCTAGAGGCGAGCCGCCGACCTGGGCGGTGATAGCCGTCGTCGCCTCGCTGGCGCTGATCTTCGTGATCGTGGAGGTGCTGCCGGAGAGCTGGGTCGAACGGCTGCCTTTCGCCGGAACGACCATGGGCAATATCGCGCTGATCGCGCTGCCGATGGTGGTGATGGTCGCCGCCATGATCGTCAATGCGATGCTCAAGGTGCGGCGTGCCAGCAGCTGGTCGCAGGCGCCGGGGCGCATCATCCGCTCTCAGATGGCCGTGCGGCGCCCGCCCGAGGGCAACGAGATCGGGACCGTCGTCAACGTTCCCGCCGTGACCTACTCCTTCTCGGTCGGCGGAGTGACCTATCAGGGCACGCGGGTCAGCCTTGGCGACATCAGCGGCAAATATGCGCAGGAGGCGCTGGCGCGCTATCCGGCGGGCAGGAACGTGACAGTCCATTACGACCCGGCCGATCCCAGCGACTCCGTTCTGGAGCGCGAGGCGCCGAAGGGCGCGGTCAAGGGTTGCGGCCTCGCGCTGCTCGTCGTCTTGCTCCTCGTCTGGGGGCTTTACTGGGTGGCGACCGAGGGGGCCGAAGTCCTCAAGGCGCGCATGCCGGATGCGGATGTCCCGGTGATGCTGTTCGCCGGCCTGTTCGGCGGCGCGGCGCTGCTGTTCTTCGTCGGCCACCGGCGCTATCTCGCCCGCGCCAATGCCTGGCCGGTCACTGCCGGGGAGGTCGTCTCCAGCACCGTAGAGCAGCGCCGCTCGACGCAGAACGGCAAGACGCACACGACCTATCTCCCTGTCGTCGAATTCGCCTACATCGTCGAGGGCAACCGCCTGCACAGCCGGCAGGTCAAGCTCGGCCTTGAGGTCTCGGGCTCGGCGAGTTTTGCGCAGGGCATCGCCGATCGCTATCCGGCCGGCTCGCCGGTCGAGGTGCATTACGATCCGCAGGACCCATCCAACGCGGCTTTGGAAAACCCGACGGGAACGAACTGGATCCTGCTCGGCGTCGCGCTCGCCAGCTTCGCCATCGCGCTCTATGCGAGCCGCATCTTCCGTTAGAGCATTTCCGCAATTCTTTGAATCGCGAAATTGCTCTAAGTCCTTGCTTTATCGCATTTTCTTCACGCGAACCGGTGTCCACTTCGCTCGAAAATGCTCTAGCCCGATTCGTCCGTGCTCTTCTGGCCCGGCGAAGCTCCGAGCATCCGTATCAGCTCGGCATAGCGCGGCATCAGCTCCTCGCGCCGCTGCATGTCGCGGTCGAACTGCTCCTGTTTGTCCGTCGTGCCGCCCTCGTCCTGTGCTGCGGCGCCACCCTGGAACATCTCGTCGAGCGCATTGGCCATCGCGCGGTCGCTAAGCCAGACGAGCTCCTGCTGGAGCGCCGTGTACTCCGTCATCAGCTTGAAGCGCTTTTCGACCCAGCTCGGCTCGGCCGGGTCGTCCCCGCCGGCTCCTGGTGTCCGCCCGCTTGTGCTGCCCTGGGCGAGGGCGGCGCGAGCCTGGTCGGACAGATCGAGGATGACGGCATCGTCCCGATCGGGCGTTGCCGAGGTCACCGTGGCAGACGAAGAGCTCGCACTATCCGGAGCCAGCACGCCAGACGGCGGGCTCTGCGGAAGCTCATAGGGGGAAGGCGCAGTCCGGGCCGCTACTGCGTCCACCATGACCGTCTCCTGTTTCGTCCGTTCTGGTCGAAAGCCGTCGTCGAGGCATCGTCGGAAGTTGCAGCGACGGCCAGTGTGGAAGACCGGCTTTAACAAGCCTTGAATCTTTCCTGTCGCTTCCGCGGCGATCGGCCCCGGCTGCGCGCGCTGTGCATCGGCATGCCTGCGCTTGCCCCGCCTGCGGCAATGCGCCTATCTTCGTCGCGAAATCGCGCCTTTTTCGAAGCGCGTCATCGCTCAACCGGAGGAAACCGATGTTTTTCACTCGTCGTGCGGCGCTGGCCGCGCTCGCTGTCACCACGGCCCTCGGCCTCTCGCCGGCCTTCGCCCAGAATGCCGAGAAGCCCAAGCTGACGCTCGGCGTCGGCGGCAAGCAGCTGCTCTACTATCTCCCGCTGACCGTCGCGGAGAAGAAGGGCTTCTTCAAGGAGCAGGGGCTCGACGTCGAGATCAACGATTTCGGCGGGGGCGCCAAGTCGCTGCAGGCGCTGGTCGGCGGCTCGGTCGACGTCGTCACCGGCGCCTATGAGCACACCATCCGCATGCAGGCTAAGGGCCAGGACATCCGCGCCGTGATCGAGCTCGGGCGCTTCCCGGCGATCACCATTGCGGTACGCAAGGACCTTGCCGACAAGGTCAAGTCCGCGGCCGATTTCAAGGGCCTGAAGATCGGCGTCACCGCGCCCGGCTCCTCGACGGCGCTGACCGCGCAGTACGCCATGGTCAAGGCGGGCCTGAAGGCGAGCGACGCCGCGATCATCGGCGTCGGCGCCGGCGCGAGCGCCGTCGCGGCGATCAAGCAGAAGCAGGTCGACGTGATCTCGCATCTCGACCCCGTCACCTCGAAGCTGGAATCGGACGGCGACATCGTCTCGCTGATCGACACCCGCACGGAGGCCGGTACCAAGGCGCTGTTCGGCGGCTCGAATCCGGCTGCGGTGCTCTATCTCAAGAACGACTTTGCCGAGAAGAACCCGGTGACGACACAGAAACTCGTCAACGCGCTGATGAAGTCGCTGAAATGGCTGGAGACGGCCAAGCCCGAGGATGTCGCCGATCTCGTCCCGGCGGAATACCATCTCGGCGACAAGCCGCTCTACCTGACGGCGGTGAAGAACTCGCAGGAGAGCTATTCGCGCACCGGCATCCCGACCGCCGATGCGATGAAGAGCATGTACGACTCGCTCAAGCTGCTCGACCCCGAGCTGACGAACTCCAATGTCGACCTGACCAAGACCTTCATCGACTCGTTCGCCAAGAAGGCGGCTGCAGGCTCCTGATCTCGTTTCGGCGCGACGCCGACCAAGCTGGCGCCGCTGCAAAGCGGCGCCATCTCCATTTGAGAGCGGCGCAACTGCACGCTGGACTTGCAGTCTCTACGGCGCGAGACTGTGTCCGATGACGCAAGGAGAGGTCAGATGACTGAGCGCTCCGAGATCAAGGGCTTGATCGAGAAGGCCTATGCCGCACGGGTAAAAGGTGATCTCGACGCGTTGATGACCTATTTCCATCCCGATTGCCGATTTCAGCTCATGGGAGCGGCGGAGCGCGAGGCTATCTGCCGGCCGCTGGAAGGCTGCGTAGCGGTGCGCGGTCAGATGGCCGAGTTCATCGGCGCTTTCAGATTTGCGAATTTCGAGACGCTGGATGTCGTCGTCGAACGCGACCGAGCCGCCTATCACTGGCAGGCCGATGTGACCTTCGTGCCGACTGGCCGCACCGAAACTTTCCAGACGCTCGATCTGCTGAGTTTCGAGGACGGAAAGGTGCGCAGTCTCGCGCAGTTCACCGATACGGCCGGGGTAGCGCGCATCACGGCTGCTGCGGTGAGCTGAGCGCTTTCGTCATCGCTCCCATCACCGCTTTCGATTGGCGCGGGCCCCGCCAGCCATCTTGCCGTCTTCGCGCAATTCCGGCCGCAAAACCGCTACGCACTTTTGCTGGAATTGCTTTAGGTTCGCCGCGTCGTTTCGTCGAAGGCTGGCCTACCCTCATGAACATCCTCTCGATCCAGTCCCATGTCGCCTATGGCCATGTCGGCAATGCCTCTGCCGTGTTCCCGATGCAGCGGCTCGGCGTCGAGGTCTGGCCGATCCACACCGTGCAGTTCTCGAACCACACCGGCTATGGCGCGTGGAAGGGGCAGGTCTTCGATGGTGCGACGATCGACGAGTTGATGACGGGCATCGGCGAGCGCAGCGTGCTCGAAAAATGCGACGGCGTGCTGTCAGGCTATATGGGCTCGGCCGATATCGGCCACGCCATCCTCTCGGCGGTGGCAAGAGTGCGCGAGGCGAATCCCAAGGCGAGGTATTGCTGCGATCCGGTGATCGGCGACGTCGGCCGCGGCGTCTTCGTCCGGCCGGGGATCCCCGAATTCATGCGCGAGCAGGCGGTACCGGCGGCCGACATCGTCACGCCGAACCAGTTCGAGCTGGAACTGCTCACCGATGTCGAGGTCAGGACGCTCGCCGACGCCCATCGCGCCGTCGAGGCGCTGCGTGATGCCGGGCCGAAGGTCGTGCTGGTGACCTCGCTGATCACCAACGAGACGCCGGCGGATTCGATCGACCTGATGGCGGCGGACGGGCAGGGGACGTACCGGGTGCGCACGCCGAAAATCGACATCAACATCAATGGTGCCGGCGATGCGATCGCGGCGCTGTTCTTCGTCCATTATCTGCGCGACGGCTCGGCGGCGAGCGCGCTCGGCAAGGCGGCCTCCTCGATCTACGGGCTGCTGAAGCGGACCAAGGAGGCAGGCTCGCGCGAGATCCTGACCGTGGCGGCGCAGGACGAGTTCGTCACGCCGAGCGTCAGTTTTGTCGCGGAGAAGACTTGAACTCCTGCGAGACGAAAGCCTATCCTGCCGGCTCTTCGTCTCGCGAGTTGAGGACAGGCCCTGTCATGAAGTGCATGCTTGCAGTATCGGCGCTGATTGCGAGCGGATTTGTGCTCTCGGCCTCGGCGCAGACATTCGAGGCGCTGGAGGGTAAATCGATCGTCGCCCAGTACAGCGAAGTCGTCCTTCTGGGTAACGGACGAAATTTTTCTCAGACCTGGACCGAGATCGTCTACGTTTCGTCGAAGGGGCGCATCTTCCACCGGCATGATCTGAAGAGCGGCAGCGTCGGCAATCAGGGATCGCACGAAGCGATCGGCGACCGCGAGGGTGCCGGCGAGAGCCGGCAGGCGAAATTTGCCTGGACCGGTTCGGCGCTGTCGCGACAATGGACCAATCGACGGGGCGTGCATTTCCGCCAGATCATCAACGTCAGCGGCTCGGGCTGCAGCATGAGCCTCCTGCGGGAGAATATCAGGAACTTCACCGCGCGGGAGACCGCTCAATCCTGCAAGGTGGTCTCCGGGAACGCGCTCGGGACGAGTTGACGGCGGCTCCTGCCGGGTGGATAGGGCGGCATCGCTTTTCGCCGCATGATCGGAACGAGATGAAGCTGCGCCTCGGCACCTTCAATGTCGAGAACCTGCTGACGCGCCATCGCTTCGAGCCCGGCGGGCGGACCGAGACGGCGGCGGCGATGTCGCTGTTCCATTTCCCGCGCGCCGACGAGCGCGACGCGGTCGAGCGCTCGCTCGCCGTCGCGCTCGAGGACGACAAGCGCCAGATGACGGCGCTCGCCATCGCCGAGGCCAATGCCGATCTCTGGATGCTGCAGGAGGTCGACTCGCTGGCGAGCCTGCAAGCCTTCTTCGCCAATTACGTCCACCGCATCGCCGACCATCGCTATGGCCATTTCACCCTGCTCGACGGCAATGACCGGCGCAATATCGATATCGGCTTCGCCGCACGGCGCGATCTGGTGAAGCCGCCGCAGGTCACAGTGCGCTCCTATAAGGGCATGAGCTTTGCGGACGCTGACGCGTTCTCGCCCGGGATCGCCGCCTTCGGCATCAATCCGCGCGACAAGGTCTTCGCCCGCGACTGCCTTGCGGTCGAGCTCGACTTCGGCGACCGGCGGCTCACCCTGTTCGGCTGCCATTTCAAGTCGATGAACAATGGCCGCGACGATGGCCGGCAGGCGACCTTGCCGATCCGCCGAGCCGAAGCGCTGGCGGTGAAGACAATCATCAAGGACTGGTTCGGTCCTGGCTGGCGCGAGGCGAACTGGGCGATCCTCGGTGATCTCAACGGCTATCGCATCGGGCTCGGCCCGCTCGCCGCTCCGGTCGACGAAGGTGACAGCGGCATCGAGCCGCTGCTGGATGATTTCGCGGTCGATCCGATGGAGAGTCTGCCGCCGCATGAGCGCTGGACGCATTTCCGGCGCTACTGGTCGGAGGAGCGCCAGGCGCTGATCGACAGCCATATGCCGCTCGACCATATCCTGCTCTCGCCGGCGCTCGCTGCGGCCAATCCGAACCCGGCGATGCAGCTGATCCGGCGCGGCCTGCCGTACCGCGTGCCGCTCGATCCGCGCGAGGCCGATCGCTCGATGGCGAAGCTCGCTTTGACCTGCGACCGCTATCCGCGCGTCGGCTGGGACCGGCCCAAGGCCTCCGACCATTGCCCGCTGACGATCGAGCTTACGATCCCGAAGGAGACCGCATGAGCCGCCGCTTCGTCACGCTCGACGTGTTCACGGCAAGACCGCATGCGGGCAATCCGCTCGCCGTGGTGCTGGATAGCGAGGGACTGAACAGCGCGGCGATGCAGGCGATCGCCCGCGAGTTCAACCTGTCGGAGACGGTTTTTGTCGCGCCGCCGGCCAACCCCGCCCACCGCGCGGCGATCCGCATTTTCACGCCGGGGCAGGAACTGCCCTTCGCCGGCCATCCGACGGTCGGCACCGCCGCGCTGCTGGCCCTGCGCGATGCGGCCGAGGGACGGGCGGCGGACAGGCTCGTGCTGGAGGAGAAGGTCGGGCTGGTGCCCTGCATGATCGAGCTCGGCAATGCGCGGAGCGCCCGCGCCACCTTCACTCTGCCGAAGCTGCCGGAGCAGATCGCGCAGCCGATCGCTGTTGCCGAGCTGGCGGAGGCGCTTGGGCTGGACGCGGTTGATCTCGGCTTCGAGGGACATCGGCCGAGCGCGTTCTCGGCTGGCGTCGCCTACACGATGGTGCCGGTCTCCGGCCGCGAGGCGATTGCCAAGGCGCGCGTCGCAGGAGCGTTCGAACGCGTGATGGCGCCGGCCCAGAACGGCAATGCCTTCCTCTATTGCCGCGAGACGGAGGAGGCCGGGCATCACTATCACGCCCGCATGTTCTGGCCGGAGGCCGGCGTGACCGAGGATCCGGCGACCGGCTCGGCCGTCGCCGCGTTCGCCGGCGCGATCATGGCGTTCGACCAGCCGGGCGATGGCACGCACCGCTTCGTTATCGAGCAGGGCTACGAGATGGGCCGACCCTCGCAGATCGAGTTGACGCTGACGGTCGCGGGCGGCGCGCTCGCCTCGGCGACGATCGGTGGCGCGGCGGTGGTGATGAGCGAGGGCGTGCTGCTGTGAATGGTGTACTCGATGGCGAGATCGTCGCGCTCGATCGCGTCGAGGCGAAGGTTGAAGCTTACGACTGGGCTTTCGCTCGCGAACGCGCAGATGAGATCGCGGCGCATTGGGCTGCGATCAGCTCCGGCAAGCCCTCGATGTTCAACGGCCGCGTCATGCTGCAGCATCGGGCGGCGATCGAGGGTGGTGTGTTCCATGCCGGCTATTTCGAAGCTGATTACGCCGCTTTCATGAGCTGGCGCGATTTCGGACTGCCGCCTCCGGCGATCCGCAACGGCTTCGCCATGGCGGCGCTCAGGGCGGCCGACGGGGCTTTCCTGCTCGGAAGGATGGGCGACCACACCGCCAACCCCGGCAAGGTCTATTTCGCCGCCGGCACGCCGGACCGGGAAGATGTCCGCCCCGACGGCACGCTCGATCTTGCCGGCAGCGTCACCCGCGAGCTCTGCGAGGAGACCGGGCTGACGCTCGACGAGATTTCTGTCGAGGAGCGCTGGACCGCGGTGATTGTGCCAGGGCGAGTGGCCTTCATGCGGCCGGTCGCGATCGACCTGCCGGCTGACGAGGCGCGTGAAATGATGCTGGCGCGGATCGCACGGCAGGACGAGCCGGAGCTGTCCGACATCGTGATCGCCCGCAATCTCGCCGATTGCGCGGCTTATGACATGCCGCCCTTCATGATGCCCTATCTCGTCCATATCTTCGGGGGCGAGTAATCCGCCTCCTGGATCTCGGTCGTCCCGGACAAGCGGCGAAGCCGCGCCGATCCGGGACCCATTCTGAGCCTTTCCAAGAGAGGTTCAGGAATGGGTACCGGGTCTTCGCTTCGCTCCGCCCGGGACGACCACTCTATTCGATCGATGCAGCAATGCTGAAAGGCCAGTCCATGATCGCGTCCGAAGTCCTTGCCCTGCCCACCGGCAACCCGTTCGGGCGCGCCTGGGAGACGCCGTTCGGCCTGCCGCCGTTCGCCGAGATCACGCCCGAGCACATCAAGGCGGCCTATCCGGCTGCGCTGGAGCAGCATCGGGCCGAGATCGAGGCGATCAAGGCCGAGAAGGCTGCGCCCAACTTCGCCAATACGATCGAGGCGCTCGAACGCTCCGCCCGTGGCATGAGCCGGCTCGGCGGCGTGTTCTATAATCTCGCTGGGGCCGACACCAACGAGGCGCTGCAGGCGATCGAGCGGGAGATGTCGCCGGTGATGTCGCGGCACTGGTCGGCGATCATGATGGATCCCGAGCTCTTCGCCCGCGTCGATGCGGTGTTCGAGGCGCGCGAGACTCTCGGGCTGAGCGAGGAGCAGCTTCGCCTGCTGGAGCGGACGCATCGCGGCTTCATCCGCTCGGGCGCCAGGCTCGAAGGCGAGGCCAAGGCGAGGCTCGCTGCGATCAACGAGCGATTGGCGGGCCTCGGCACCAGCTTCGGCCAGAACCTGCTCAAGGACGAGGCCAGCTATGCGCTGATCATCGAGAACGAAGCCGATCTCGACGGCCTGCCGCCCTTCGTCGTCGCGGCGATGGCGCGTGCTGCCGCCGATCGCGGCCAGGAGGGCAAGCATGTGGTGACGCTGGCGCGCTCGATCATCGAGCCCTTCCTGACCTTCTCGACTAGGGCAGCGCTGCGCGAGCAGGCCTTCAGCGCCTGGAGCAAGCGCGGCGAGAATGGCGGCGAGACCGACAACCGCGCCATCGTCGCCGAGATGGTCAAGCTCCGGGCCGAGAAGGCCAAGCTGCTCGGCTTTGCCACCTTTGCCCATTTCAAGCTCGATGATTCCATGGCGAAGACGCCGGAGAACGTGCGCAATCTGCTCGAGCTGGTCTGGAAGCCGGCCCGCGCCCGCGCGGGGCAGGAGGCGGCCGATCTTGCCGCGCTCGCCCAGAGCGAAGGGGAGAACGCGCCGATCCGCCCGTCCGACTGGCGCTTCTACGCCGAGAAGGTCCGGCAGAAGACCTATGCGCTCGATGAGGCCGTGCTGAAGCCCTATCTCCAGCTCGACAGGATCATCGCCGCCGCCTTCGACACTGCCGGCAAGCTGTTTGGGCTTTCCTTCGCCGAGCGCCCTGACCTCAAGGGCTATCACCCGGATGTCCGCGTCTTCGAGGTGAGCGAGACCGCCACCGGCCGGCATATCGGCCTCTTCCTCGGCGATTATTTCGCCCGCGCCTCGAAGCGCTCGGGAGCCTGGATGAGCGCCTACCGCGGCCAGCGCAATTTCGACGGCGAGGTCCGCCCCATCATCGTCAATGTCTGCAACTTCGCCAAGCCGGCCGAAGGCAAGCCGGCGCTGCTCTCGATCGACGATGCGCGCACGCTCTTCCACGAATTCGGCCATGCCCTGCACGGCCTGCTTTCGGACGTGCATTACGGCTCGCTTGCCGGCACCTCGGTCTCGCGCGATTTCGTCGAACTGCCCTCGCAGCTCTACGAGCACTGGTTCCTGACGAAGGAGGTCATGCAGCGCTTCTGCCTGCATGCCGAAACGGGCGAGCCGATCCCCGACGAACTGATCGAGAAGATCAAGCGGGCGCAGACCTTCAACCAGGGCTTCGCGACGGTGGAGTACACCTCCTCGGCGCTGGTCGATCTGGCCTTCCACTCGTTGGAGGCGCCGGCGGAGGTCGATCCGCTCGCCTTCGAGGCGAAGGAGCTGGCGCGGATCGGCATGCCCGCCGAGATCACCATGCGCCATCGCACGCCGCATTTCTCGCATGTGTTCTCGGGCGACGGCTATTCGGCCGGCTATTACAGCTATCTCTGGTCGGAGGTGATGGACGCCGACGCCTTCAACGCCTTCATCGAGGCGGGCAACGTCTTCGCCCCGGAAGTCGCCGGCAAGCTCAAGCGCTACATCTACTCGGCCGGCGACACGCGCGATCCAGCCGAGGCTTATACGCTGTTCAGGGGCCGTCTGCCGACGCCGGACGCGCTCCTAGAGAAGCGGGGGCTGGCGGCCTGAGCTTCCTTCTCCCCCGAGAGCAGAGGGATCAGCCGGCCGGATAGCCGAACTTTGCTCGCGTGGCGCGGATCTGGGAGGTCGCACCGGCATCGTTGCCCGCAGCGCAGCTCTTTCGGGCCGTGTCGATCTCGGCGCTGACGCGGGTGTGGACGCCCTTGGTGGTGTGGCCGGTCTGCAAATCGTTGTCCATCACCGCCTGGAAGCGGTCGACCTCGCCGGCGCAGCCCGAGCCGGTCGGCATCCGGAAGGTGTTGGGCGTGACGCCGGTCGGCGCCTGCTCGGGCGAGGGTGCCGGCGGGGGAGCAGCCGTTTGGCAGGCGGCGAGGGAGAGGCCGAGGGCGGCGGCGAAGAAGGCAACGCGCATAAGCGGAGCTCCGGCTGGTCGGACCGGAACCATGGTTGATTCCATTCGCGAGGCAAAGGTCCCCGATGGAACGGATCTAATCGCTCAGTCCTCACTGGGCATAAAGAAGGCGACGATGGTGAACACGGCTGCTGCCATGGCCGCCAGCCAGATCGCCGCCAGTCCGACATGCCTGTGGGCATAGGCGCCGAGCAGCGCGCCGGCGAGCAGGCTTAGCCAGAGCACGAAATGGCGCAGGAAGGCGCGCTTGGGGCCGCCCAGCAGCGCGCCGGCGAGGCGCTGGCCCATCTTGACGAGCGTGCCGGTCATGTAGGTCAGGCCGATCGTGACCTCGCCGTCGCGCTGGAAGACGGCGTTCTCGGCACCCATCGCCAGAGCGAGGGTGCCGGCGGCGGCTATCGCCAGCCCGGCGCCGTAGAGACCGGCCGAAAGCGCCAGCGCCAGCGTGACGAAGGCGAGCACGGCAGCCTGACGCCGGTGCTTGCCGACATGGCCGACGAGCGAGCCGCAGATCACCCCGAAGACGAAGAGAAGGATGATCATGCCGGCCACCAGGACGCCGTCCAAGCGGCCTTCCACCAGCTCGATGCCGAGGCGGGTGGTGTTGCCGGTCATGAACGAGACGAAGAAGCCGCCGATGTTCAGGAAGCCGAGGGCGTCGACGAAGCCGGCGAGCCCCGAGAGGCCCAAGGCGAGTCCGACGGCTGGACGATCATAGCGCAACACAGGCAAACCACTCCGGTTAGGCAGGTCGGCCCTGCGTGCTGAGAACCCGCTTGGAAACTCCCCTGAGTCCTTATCCTGAGGAGCCATTCCGTTGGGAATGGCGTCTCGAAGGATGCTCCAGTAGACTCCGGAAGCATCTGGAGCACGCTTCGAGACGGCCGCTGACGCGGCCTCCTCAGGATGAGGGCTGAGTTTCCAAACAGACTCTTAGAGCCTCTTACTCCCGTCACAATTCGACGGAACCCTGATTGTCATGACCGTGCTGCATACCACCGAGCTCGAAATCTTCGCCGACTACTTCCAGTTCTATCTGCAGGACGAGGCGGTCGATGAGGATTGGGGGACGTTCTGGACCGATGAGACGGTGGAGCGGATGCTCGCCGTGGGCGACTGCTCGGTCGGCATCGCCACCGCCAGGAACATGAACGTACCCGTCGTGCTCTCGGTCCATGATGAGGCGCCGGAGGCCGATTTCGGCGAATGGGAGCTGGTCAACGAGTGCTCCTTCCGCGTGCGCTCCGGGCAGATGATGCTGATCGGCTGCACGGAAGGGGCGCCTCAGGAGCGGGCGCGCTTCTCGCTGGCGCCCGGGAGCTACCGTTTGCGGGTCTCCTATGTCGGCCTCGACGACCTGAGCGATGACGGGCTGGAGGGGGACGACTTCTATCGTTTGCAGATCTGGCCGGGGCCGTTCGGCGAGACCAGGACGCTGAAGGAGCGGGCCGGGGCGGCTGGTTAGGGTGACGCGCTCGGAAACCCCTCCCCCTTGTGGGGAGGGGCAGGGGTGGGGGTCGCAAAGCCGGAGCGATCGGTAACCCCTGATGGCGCTGTCGCTGCTGCCTTCTTCTGAGAACGATCACCAGGCGGCACCACCCCCATCCCCAACCCTTCCCCACAAGGGGGAAGGGAGGAGTCCGAGCGACGAACGTTTGCCAAATCATTTTGAACGGTGAGAAGTCTTCGTGCAGCGCACGAACGTTCAAGACCTTAGAGGCTTGCCTTCCTATCCTACGATCCGGTAGACAGCCCAAGTCGTCGAGAGGATCGTTCGTGGCCGCATCCGCCACCCATGCCGAGAGCCTGAACTGCGCCGCTGCGCGGACGGCTGGCGTGTGTGTCCCGTCGCGCGCTCCCTCGCTCCTTGGTCAGCTGCTTCTTCTTACCTGCCCCTGAGGGCCGGCCGGGCACGTGTGCCTGGGCGCTCAGGGGATGACGGGAACAAAGCTCCAGACCTCGCGCGCCAGCCCGAACCGAAATGCGGCGCGCCCTGACCAGGGACAAGACCGATGAGCAATGCAGGCAACACCGTGTCCGCGAAGGACCGCGTCCTGATCTTCGACACCACCTTGCGCGATGGCGAGCAATGCCCGGGCGCGACCATGACCTTCGAGGAGAAGCTCGAGGTCGCCGACATGCTGGACATGATGGGCGTCGACATCATCGAGGCCGGCTTCCCGATTGCCTCGGACGGTGATTTCGAGGCCGTTTCGGCTATCGCCGGCCGGATCAAGCGCGCGACCGTCGCGGGCCTCGCCCGGGCCATCTCCGCCGACATCGCCCGCGCCGGCGAGGCGGTGCGCCATGCCGCCAGGCCGCGTATCCACACCTTCGTCTCGACCTCGCCGATCCATCTGCAGCACCAGATGCGCAAGAGCGAGGAGGAGGTGCTGGAGATCATCACCCGGACGGTGACGCAGGCGCGCAACCTGGTCGAAGACGTCGAATGGTCGGGCATGGATGCGACCCGCACGCCGATCGACTATCTCTGCCGGGCGGTCGAGACTGCGATCAAAGCCGGCGCGACCACGATCAACCTGCCCGATACGGTCGGCTACGCCACGCCGGACGAATACCGCGCCATGTTCAAGGCGGTGCGTGAGCGCGTACCCAATGCCGACAGGGCGATCTTCTCGGCGCATTGCCACAATGATCTGGGTCTTGCCGTCGCCAATTCGCTGGCGGCGATCGAGGGCGGGGCGCGCCAGGTCGAGTGCACGATCAACGGCATCGGCGAGCGCGCCGGCAATGCGGCGCTTGAGGAGATCGTGATGGCGCTACGGGTGCGTGGCGACGTGATGCCCTACGACACCGGCATCGACGCGACCTATCTGATGCGCGCCTCGAAGGCGGTCTCGAGCGCCTGCTCCTTCCCGGTGCAGTACAACAAGGCGATCGTCGGCCGGAACGCTTTTGCCCATGAAAGCGGCATCCACCAGGACGGCATGCTGAAGCACCAGCAGACCTACGAGATCATGACCCCGGCCTCGGTCGGCGTAACCAAGACCTCGCTGGTGATGGGCAAGCATTCCGGCCGCGCCGCCTTCCGCTCGAAGCTGACCGAGATGGGCTACACGCTCGGCGACAACCAGCTGGAGGACGCCTTCACCCGCTTCAAGGCGCTCGCCGACCGCAAGAAGCATGTCTATGACGAGGATATCGAGGCGCTGGTCGACGAGAACCTCGCCACCGCCCATGACCGCGTGAAGCTGGTCTCGCTGACGGTGATCGCCGGCACGCGCGGCCCGCAGCGCGCCATGCTGAAGCTCGACATCGACGGCCGGGTCGTGGCCGAGGAGGCCGAGGGCAACGGGCCGATCGATGCGGTGTTCAACGCGGTCAAGGCGCTGGTGCCGCATGAGGCGGTGCTGGAGCTCTACGACGTCCATGCCGTCACCGAGGGCACCGATGCTCAAGCCGAGGTCACCGTACGCCTCGGCCAGAACGGCGCGGCTGTGACCGGGCGCGGCGCCGATCCCGATACGCTGGTCTCGTCCTGCAAGGCCTATCTGGCGGCGCTCAACAAGCTGGTCGCGCGCGGCAGCCGCGTGCACGCCCAGGCAGCGGAGTAATCTTCGGGTGTCGAAGCCGGAGCCGCTGTGCCGCGCTGTGACCAGCGCGGCACAGCGGCTCATTTTTTGCTTTCCACAGGAACAAAGTCTGGATTCGCAAAACGGGTGTCGCTCTCATGGGCACTTGGGATCACCGCGAGACGTTCCTGATGAACCTGCTGCGCCTTATCTCGGTCAGCGCATTTGCCATGTTGGCCGCCTGTCCCGCCGTGGCCTATGCGCCGGCCGTGCCGCCGGAGCGGGCCGAACGGGTCCAGGAACGCCTGCGCATCTGCATGGGTCCCATCGAGGCCGGCAGCGCCGAGCGGCGAGCGGCCTGCGACGAGAGCCTGACCGGCGAGTTCAACCGCGCCGTTCGCGCCGATCTGCTCGCCAGCCGCGGCTGGATCTCCGAGGCCGAGAATGCCCTCAATGAGGCGCTGCGCGATTTCGATGCGGCGCTCAAGGCAGTGCCGAATCATCTGGCCGCCATGCGTGGCCGGGCGCACACCTTGTCCGAGCTCGGCCGGCATGCCGAAGCAGCAGCGCTGATCGAGCGGGCGATGGTCCTCGGCGGGCGCGCGACGCTGCTGGCCGACCGGGCGCTGCTGCGCGAGCGCGCCGGCAACATCGCCGGAGCGCGCGCCGATCTCGACGATGCGATCGCCCTCGATCCGTCCAATAGCTGGGCGCGCGGTACGCGGGCGCGGTTCCGGCAGGACGAGGGCGAGCATGAGGCGGCGCTCACCGATTTCGATGCCGCCCTGGCGTTGGAACCGGAGGTCACCTCCTATCATTACCGGCGCGGGCTCTCGCTTGTCGCATTGGCGCGGCCGCGCGAGGCGGTCGCCGCCTTCGACGGGGCCCTGCGGCTGGAGCCGACCGTCGTGCAGGTCTGGCTGGAGCGCGGGCGGGCCTTCGAAGCGCTCGGGCATGAGGGCCCGGCGCTCGCCAGCTATGAGCGGGCGCTGCGCCTTGACGGCCGGCACGAGGCATCGCTGTCCCGGCGCGCCTTCCTGTTGCAGCGCATGGGCCGCGCCGAGGACGCGATTGCGGCCTATGACCGGTTGCTCGCGGTCCAACCCCAGGCTGCCTTCGGCCTCAACAATCGCGCCGGCCTGCTTGCCGGACTCGGCCGGCGCGAAGAGGCGTTGCGCGACCTCGACCGCGCCATCGCGCTCGTCCCGGGCGACGGCAATGCGCTGCGCAACCGCGCGCAGCTCCTGCTGCAGCTCGGCCGCAACGACAAGGCATTGCGCGATCTCGACCGGGCCGGTCCCGGCCATGATGCCGGCGCCTGGCATGGCATGCGCGGCGACGCGCTGCTGGCGCTCGGCCGGCCGGTCCCGGCGCTGGCGGCGTATCGCGCCGCGCTCGCGCTGAAGCCGCAGGATCACGCCACCCTGTTCGGCTTCGGGCTGGCGCAGGAGATCCACGGCGATCGCAGCGCCGCCGCCGCCGCCTATGGCGCGCTGCTCGCGGTCGATCCGGAGCATGAAGGGGCGCTCGAGCGGCGCGAGGAGCTGTTGCCGGCGCTTGGCCGCTCGATCGAGGTCTGGCCGGCGCGCCTCGCCGGGCTGTGGCGGAGCGCCAGCGATCGCTATACGCGGGAGCGTGCCGCGCTCCAGGGCGCCTATCGCGCGTTGCGGCCGCAGCCGCAGGCGGCCCTGGTTTCCTTGCCCGTCCCGCCCAATCCGCTCGTGGCCCTCGATGCCGCGCTGGGACTCGACGCCTTCGACGTGCCGCGCCTGATCCGGCGAGCCCAGTACAGCATCGGCCAGCCGCAGCGCGAGGCGCAGGCGCGGGCCGACCTTGCCGTCGCCCTGCTGCTCGAGCCGGATAACCCGGCAGCACTGGTGCAGCGCGCCCGGCTGAATTTCCGCGACGGCGCCTTCGTTGCGGCGCAGGCCGATGCGGATGCAGCGCTGCGCAGCGAGCCGCGCTCGATCGAGGCGCTGTTCCAGCGGGCGAGGGCGTTGACGGCGCGCGGCCAGCTCGGCGCCGCGCTCAAGGCCTATGACGATGTCGTCGCGGTCGCGCCCGCCAATGCCGCGGCCCTGCTCAACCGGGCGCTGCTGCTGCAGCATGCGCGCGAATATGAGCGGGCGCTGGCCGATCTCGACGCTGCCGTCGCGGCCGACCGAGCCGATCCGGATGGCTGGGTGGCGCGTGCTGCATTGCGCACGGCGCTCGGCCAGACCGATGCGGCGATCGCCGATTTCGACCGGGCGCTGTCGCTCGACGCACGGCTCGGCCAGGCCTGGTACGGCCGCGCTTTGGCGCATCAGCGCCGCGGCGATGCGGCGGAGGCGGCGGCCGATTTCGCCAGGGCCAAGGCGCTCGACGCACAGGCCGAGGAGCGCTACCGCGCCTTCGGCGTGGCGCCCTGAGGCGCTTCGGCAACCGATCCTGAGCGCGAAGAGCGGCTTTCAACACGGTTCTGCGTCCTAGCGCGCTGTTTGCGGTGGACGGCTTGTGTCGTTCGCTTGGCGCAGGCCCGATTCTTGCCACTATTAAATCCCGGTGCGTGCAGGCGCGTTGGCTGGGAGCGGCGAGATGGCTGGCTATTTTCCGAATTGGACGCTGAAGACCTCTGGCGACGTGATGCCGGACGAGCGCCTGCCGACCGGGCAGACGATCATTGCCGGCCTGCAGCATGTCGTCGCCATGTTCGGCGCGACCGTGCTGGCGCCGATCCTGATGGGCTTCGACCCGAACGTCGCGATCTTCTTCTCCGGCATCGCGACGCTGCTGTTCTTCGTCATCACCGGCGGACGGCTGCCGAGCTATCTCGGTTCTTCCTTCGCCTTCATCGGTGTCGTCATCGCCGCGACCGGTTATGCCGGCACCGGCCCCAACGCCAACCTGCCGGTCGCGCTCGGCGGCATCATCGCCTGCGGCGCGGTCTATGCCCTGATCGGCCTGATCGTGCAGGGCGTCGGCACGCGCTGGATCGAGACGCTGCTGCCGCCGGTGGTGACCGGCGCCGTCGTCGCGGCGATCGGCCTCAACCTCACCGCCGTCGCGATGAACATGATCTCGGCCAGCGCCTATACCAAGTGGATCGCGTTGTTCACGGTGATCGCCGTTGCGCTGATCGCGGTCTATGGCCGCGGCCTGATCCAGCGCCTGCCGGTGCTGATCGGCGGCCTTGCGGCCTATGTCCTCTACGCCGCGACGGCGACGAGCTTCGGCGCGCCGCCCGTCGATTTCGGCAAGGTCGCGGCCGCCGCCTGGTTCGGCCTGCCGAACTTCGTCGCGCCGGTGTTCGACGCGAAGGCGATTGCGCTGATCGTGCCGGTCGCGATCATCCTGGTCGCGGAGAACCTCGGGCACATCAAGGGCATCTCGGTGATGACCGGGCGCAATCTGGACGGGCTGATCGGGCGCGGCTTCTTCGCCGACGGCGTCGGCACCATGATCGCCGGTTCCGGCGGCGGCACCGGCGTCACGACTTACGCCGAGAACATGGGCGTGATGGCGGTGACGCGGGTCTATTCGACACTGGTCTTCGTCGCTGCCGGCGCGATCGCCATCCTGCTCGGCTTCTCGCCCAAGTTTGGCGCGGTGATCGGCACGATTCCCGTGGCGGTGCTGGGCGGGCTCGCCGTCGTCGTCTTCGGCCTGATCGCGGCGACCGCCGGCCGTATCTGGGTCGAGAACAAGGTGAACTTCGCCGAGCCGAAGAATCTCCTGACGGTGGCGACCGCGCTGATTCTCGGCGCCGGCGATCTCAAGCTGCCGATCTTCGGCTACGAGCTCGGCGGGATCGGTACGGCGACCTTCGCCGCGATCGCGCTCTATCATCTGCTGAATCGCCGCTCGGCGGCCTGAAAACCCCCGGAAAACGGCCTGCTGCACTCGGTGCGGCAGGCATTCTCCGAGTTCGCCACGCGGCAAGCCGAAGGTCTCCAGAGCGAGTTTGCATATTTCTGTCGCAAACGGGTGGACAGGGGCGGGGGTGTTTGCTACATCGCCGCCCGTCGGGACGCGGTCCACGCCTCGCCGACAACGTCTTCGTGGCGTATGGGTGATTAGCTCAGTTGGTAGAGCAGCTGACTCTTAATCAGCGGGTCGTAGGTTCGAGCCCTACATCACCCACCACGAACTTTAATGACATAGCCGTTGTTGAAGCCCGCCGAAGCGGCCGGGCTCACCGTTTGCTGTCCACCGCTGATCGAGATTGACGCTCGCGACGACCTCGTCCTGAGGAGCGCGGACTCGATCGGAGAGTTCCTTCGGCATGCCGCTGAGGTGCTTAGACTGGTCAAGCCCTGCCTTGCCGGCGGCCGTCCTCGCAATGACAACTCTGATCCGCCGCGATAGGCTGGTCGCGCGCTTCGCATGTTGCGCCGATCGGGGGCCGATCAATCGTCATGGAATGGGTGATTTTCGGCCTGCTCTTTGGTTTCTTCTTCTTTGTTATTGTCCCTTGGGCGGCCCTTCGCGCATCCGGTCGCAGCGCTGCCGCCCTCGAGCAGATCGTACAGCTGAAGTCTGAACTCGCCGCGCTCCGCGAGGAGCTGGCGAGCCTGAAGCTCAGCGGCGTTGCGGCGACAGGCGTGGAGTCCGTCGAGGCCGCCGCGATCGCGGCCGAGCCCTCACCGCCAGTGACGATCCAGCCAGAGGCCGACGAACCGGCCGGGCCTGTCGTGGCGCCCGGGCCCATCGCACCCACGCTCGATGAGGTCCCGCCCGAAGCGATCGCACTCGCGGCTCGGACGGGCGACGAAACGCTTCCCGAGCCAGCGGCCGATCCTGCTCCCACGCCCTTCGATCGCTTCGAACAGGAGGTTCGGCCGGAGGCGGACGCGGAGGCCGCAGCACAACCGCCAGGTCGCGACATCGAAGAGACCATCGGCTCGCGCTGGGCCGTCTGGGTCGGCGGCGTGGCACTCGCCTTCGGCGGCCTGTTCCTCGTCCGCTACTCGATCGAGGCCGGCATGTTCGGTCCCGGGGTGCGGCTGCTGATGGGCGCGGCGTTCGCCCTGCTGCTGGCAGGGGCAAGCGAGTATCTGCGCCGTCGTGAGGGGCTGCTGCCCTTCAATGCGCCGGGCGTGCTGCTCAACGCCAACATCCCCTCCGTACTTGCCGGTGTCAGCGTTCTCGCCGGGTTCGGCGTAGTCTTCGCCGCCCATGCCATCTATGGCTTCATCGGCGCGACACCCGCCTTCGCGATCATGGCGCTCATCGGTCTGTCGGCGCTCGCGGCATCGCTGCTTCACGGGCCGGCACTCGGGCTATTCGGCCTGGTCGGCTCCTACGTCACGCCCTTTCTGATCGCAAGCACTGTCCCGGCCTTCGCCACGCTCTCGTTCTTCATCGCCTTCGTCACAGCTACGGCCTTCGTGCTGCACGCCCGGCGCCCGAGCCGAATTGTCACCCTGGCGGCTGTCGCCGGCCACGGCGCCTGGACCGTGATGATCGCCTTCGCCATGCGCGGGCTGCTCTGGCCCTCATTCCTCGCAATGGCCGGCGCCGTGCTCGCCTGGCTGCTTTTGAAGGAGCTGCCGCTGCTGCTCCGCCGCAGCGAAGTGGTGCGCGGGCGCCTCGTCTCCTTCGACATCACTGGCTTCGTGGCCATCGCCGTGCCGCTGGTCATCGCCGGTGTGCTCTGGGTCGCGATGGGTGCCCAGGGGCCACTGCATGTCGCGATTCTCGTCACCGTCGCGGTCGGCATCGTGGCGGCCGTCCGCCATCGCGATCTCGCGCCGCTCGCCCTCGTCGCTGGAGCCGGCGCCGTTGGCATGGTGCTGCTCTGGCCCCGCCAAGACGGGCCGCTTGGCCTTTCGCCCGCGACCCTGCTCGACCTCGTCCGGCTGAGCATCGCCCCCGATGCCGGGCCGGGGCTGGTCTGGACCGCCGCCCTTTTCGGGGCAGTGATCGCCGGCTTGCCCTTCGCGGCGCTGGCCACGCGCCGCTGGGCCGGCTCCGGCGGCTATGTCGAGCGCGGTTGCCTGGCTTTCGCGTCGGCGCTGGCGCCGGTCTTACTGCTGCTGGCGACGACGCTGCGCGTCAACGGCTTCGAGCGCGCGCCCGGTTTCGCAGCCCTGGCCGCGCTGCTGGTCGCAGCGTTGTTCCTTGCCTCGGAGCTGCTGCTGCGGGTCGAGCGCGCCAGAACCAGATCGCGCGGCAATCCGCTCGCCCTGATCGGCTCCGCCGCCTATGCCGCCGCGGGTGCGATCGCGCTCGGCGTTGCCGTGGCACTGGCCCTGCGCGAGACCTGGCTGGTCGTGGGCTTCGCGATCTCCGCAGCCGGCCTCGCCATTCTCGCCCGCATCCGCCCGATCCCATTGCTGCGGACGATGTCCGCCAGCCTTGCGACCGCGGCCTTCGTCCGCTGGCTCTGGGCTCCGATCCTCACAGACATGGGCGCGTGGCCACTGCTCAACTGGCTGATCCCGGCCTATGCCCTGCCCGCCCTGTGCTTCTGGGTGGCCGCGCTAGCGCTGCGCGACGGACAGGATCGGCCGAAGACGGTGCATCAGGCGTTCGCCGCCTTCTTCACCGCCGCCTTCGTGCTGCTGCAGGTCCATCAAGTCTTCGTCGGCCCGGATCTCACGCCCGATCTGGCCTGGATTGCCGGCCACTATGCCCAGCCGCGCAACAGGCTTTTCGAGGAGGTTGCCTGCCTGACCATGGCAGCCGGCCTGCTCGGCGCCGGTTTCCAGCGCCTCGCCCGCCTGGTCGGCGACACTCCCTTCCGGATCGCAGGGCTGGCCGCCGCTGCGCTCACGATCCTTCTCGCTGTCGGCGGGCTCGGAGCCCTGCTCAATCCGCTTTTCGACGGCACCACAGTCGATGGTTGGTCGGTGCTGAACCGGTTGCTCTGGTACGTCGTCGCCGGCAGCGTGCTCGGCGCGCTGGGCTTCACCATGGGTAGAGAGGACAGCTCGCCCGTCGCGAATGCGCTGAGCGCCTGCGGCGCATTCCTGGTCTCGCTCGGCATCGTCTTGATCACCCGGCAGGCCTTCGCTGGGCCACAGCTCTCGCCGCTCGACGGCGCCTCGGTCGGCTATGCGGAGGCCGTTATGATCACGGTCGTGCTGATCGCTCTGACCGCCGCGGCACGGCTCTGGCATGATGCCGCGCCGGGCCTGATGGCGCGTTTCAGTGTTTCGACGCTGGGGGCCATCGCGATCGGCTGGGCCGTGCTCGCTCTCGGCTTCGGCCGCAACCCGTTCCTCGACGGAAGCGCGGTCGAGGGACCGGTCATCTTCAACCGCATTCTCTGGGGCTATGGCCTGACGACCCTGGCTCTTGCCGGCGCCGCATGGTGGCTGCGCGATGGCCTCGCCACGCTCTCGCGCGCCTTCGGACTCGCCGCGGCCGCGGCCGCCATCGGCTGCGCCTTCCTGCTGCTGCGCCACGGGCTGCACGGCCCGACTCTCTCGTCCGAGGTGCCGATCACCCTGGCCGAATCCGGAATCTACGCCTCACTCGCCTTCATGCTGGCCATTGGGGTCATGATCGCGGGCGCCGTCCGCTGGCAGGGACGCAGCGCGCAAATCGACCCGCTGGTCGCGACGCTCGCGTCTTGCGGCTTCTTCGCCGTTGCGGCGTTCATCGCCAGTCCTGCGATGACCGACCAACCTCTGGCAGGCATTCCGATCCTCGACAACGCGCTCCTCGGCTATCTGCTGCCGGCGGCGCTCGCCTTCGCAGCCGCCGCCTGGGCGCAGGCCTATCTTCGCCGGCCGCTGATCGTGCGGATCTATGGCATTGCCGCCATTCTCGGGGCGTTGGCTTATGTCGTCACGGAGGTCCGGCGGGCCTTCGTCGGTGCCGACCTGTTCGGCACCGATGTCAGCGCCGGCGAGCTCTATGCCTATTCGGCCGCGATCCTGTTCTACGGCGTGGCCCTGCTGGCGCTGGGTTTTCGAGTCCGGTCGCGCGATCTGCGCCTGGCGTCGCTCGGCATCGTCACGATTGCGATCTGCAAGGCCTTTCTCGTCGACATGTCGGGGCTGGAGGGGCTGTTGCGAGCCCTATCCTTCATCGGTCTGGGCGGGAGTCTCGTCGCGATAGGTCTCGCCTATCAGCGCGTTTTGCGCCGCGGGACGGAGACCGCCGCGCCTGCCAGCGCGTAGCGGGGGTGTCCGTAACGGCGCCAGTTCCGGCGTCCACCACCAGAGCCGTGAGCGTCCGCTTCCGGGTGCAGGTCCAACGCCCGCTGCCGGCGTAAGAGCGCCTCACGTGCCGTTTCCGCAGCCGCTCAGGCCGGAGGACCGTGAGGCGCGGCTGCGGGGCGATTATGTCCGCATCTACGGCAGCTGACCGAAGAGCCGGACGGCTGGGCGCTCATGCAGGCTGAAGCGCCGCTTCGGCCTGAACGCAGCGGACGAGCCGGCCTTCGCCAAGTGCCACGGCAGGAGGCAAGTTCGCTCGGCATATGTCCTGCGCCTGCTTGCAGCGTGGCGCGAATGAGCAGGAGGAAGGCGCCTCGTTCAGCGGCGGTGGCGCGCCGGGGATCGCCTCCAGCCGCTCGCCCTTCTTCGCGCCATGCAGGTTCGCCGCAAGGAGACCCCGCGTATAGGGATGGCGCGGATCCCTGAGCAGTTCGCGCACCGTGCCGGTCTCGACGATCTGACCGGCATACATCACGGCGAGACGGTCCGAGACCTCGACCGCGACGCCGATGTCGTGTGTGACGAAGATCACGCCCATGCCGAGATCGCGCTGGAGCTGGCGCAGAAGCAGGAGGATCTGGATCTGCACGGTCGCGTCGAGGGCCGTCGTCGGCTCGTCTGCGAGCAGGAGCTTCGGGCGGGCGGCGAGCGCCAGCGCGATCATGGCGCGCTGGCGCATGCCGCCGGACATTTCGTGCGGATAGGCCTTGAGTCGCCGCTCGGGCGAGGGGATGCGCACCAGTTCGAGCAGCTCGAGCGCGCGCGCCATCGCCTGCTTCGCCGAGAGCTTCTCATGCCGGACGATCGCCTCGGCGATCTGCTCGCCGACAGTGTAGACCGGATCGAGCGCCAGCGCCGGATCCTGGAAGATCATCGAGGTGACGGCGCCGCGATAATCCGAGAGTTCCTGCGGCCCGAGCGCCAGCACGTCCTTGCCGTCGACCATGACCTTGCCGCCGATCTCGGTGCGGCTCTCCGGCAGGAGGCGCAGCAGCGTCTTCAGCGTCACGCTCTTGCCCGAGCCGGATTCGCCGAGGATGCCGAGCACCTTGCCGGGCTCCAGCGTCAGCGAGACGCCATTGACCGCATGGACCGTCTGCGCGCCCTTGAAGCGCACGGTGACGTTCTCCATCGCGACGAGAGGTGTCGTCATGCGGCATCCTCCAGCGCGGGCGCGCGGCTATGGCCGGAGCCGGGAATCTCCATATGGCAGGCGGCAAGCCGCTGGCCGGCACCGACCGGGGTCAGCGCCGGCTTGGCCTTGGAGCAGATCGTCTGGGCCTGCGGACAGCGCGGATGGAAACGGCAGCCTTCCGGCGGATTGATCGGGTTCGGCGGATCGCCGGCGAGCGGCGCCTCCATCGTCCGGTTGTCCGGGTCCATCGACGGCATCGCCGAGAGCAGCGCCTTCGTATAGGGATGGCGCGGATCGTCGTAGAGCTCCTCGACCGGGCCGATCTCGACGACCTCGCCGAGATACATCACCATGACGCGGTCGCTGATGAAGCGGACGACGTTGAGGTCGTGGCTGATGAAGATGTAGGTCAGCCCGAACTCCTCGCGCAGGTCCATCAGCAGGTTGAGCACCTGCGCCTCGACCGATTTGTCGAGCGCCGAGACGGCTTCGTCGAGGATGACGAGGCGCGGCCCCAGCGCCAGCGCCCGGGCGATGTTGACGCGCTGGCGCTGGCCGCCGGAGAGCTCGTGCGGATAGCGTGCCGCGAAGCGGGCCGGATCGAGCCCGACTCGGGCGAGCAGGTCGCGGGCCCGCAGGATCGCGCCCGACTTGGGGACGCCGTGCACCATGGGCCCGAAAGCGATCGAATCCTCGATGGTCAGCCGCGGGTTGAGCGAGGCGAAGGAATCCTGGAAGACCATTTGCGCCTGGCGGCGATAGTCCTTGAGCGACAGCGCCGAGCTGCCGACGGCCTCGCCATCGAACAGCATCTGGCCCTCGTCCTGCGGGATCAGCTGCATCACCACGCGCGCGGTCGTCGACTTGCCGCAGCCGGATTCGCCGACGACGCCGAGCGTCTCGCCCTTCATCACCGTGAAGTCGACACCGTCGACGGCGCGCACCACCGCGCCGCGCCCGAGCGGGAAATGCTTGGTCAGCGTCCGCGCCTCGAGCAGCGGCGTGCCGGCGCCGCCGCGGTCGAGTCCGTCTTCGGCATGGAGCGAGAGCGACATGGCTCAGCCTTTCACGTCCATGGCCGAGCGCAGCCCGTCCGAGAGCAGGTTGAAGGAAATCGAGGTGATGAAGATCGCGACGCCCGGCAGTGCGGCGACCCAGGGCTGGACATAGATCGCGGTACGCAGCGTGTTCAGCATCAGGCCCCATTCCGGGGTCGGCGGCTTGGTGCCGAGGCCGAGGAAGGAGAGGCCCGAGGCCAGGATCATCGAGACCGAGATCAGGCTGGTGGCGTAGACGAAGATCGGACCGAGCACATTGCCGAGGACGTGAACGCGGATGATCGTGCCGGAGCCGGCACCGCTGGCCCGCGCCGCCTCGACATAGTCCATCGAGCGCACCTGCGTCGTCACGCTCTCGGCGATGCGGGCGATCGGCGGGATGAAGACGATGGTCAGCGAGAGCAGCGAGTTGAAGACACCGGCGCCGAGAGCGCCGGAAAGCGCGATCGCCAGCAGCACCGAGGGGAAGGCGTAGAAGATGTCGACGGTGCGCATCGTGATCGTGTTGAACTTGCCGCCGAAGAAGCCGGCAGCGACCCCGATCAGCGAGCCGAAGCCGAAGGCGATGAAGACCGGCACCACGCCCATGAACAGCGACAGCCTGGCGCCGTGGATCAGGCGCGAGAGCATGTCGCGGCCGAGCTCGTCGGCACCGAGCGGATAGCCCGGCGTGCCGATCGGGCGCAGGCGCCGCAGCATCGAGGAACGGGTCGGGTCGGCCGGGGCGACATAATCGGCGAAGACCGCCATCAGGATGATCAGCAGCACGACGATGCCGGCACCGACCGCGACCTTGTCCTTGCGGAAGCGCCTGAAGACGCCGGACCAGTAGCCGGGAGAGCGCACCGGCTGGGGGACAGCCGGCATGGCGGCCGGAGACGTCACCGCACTCATCTCAACGCCTCCTCACGCGCGGGTCGAGCAGGCCCTGGACGATGTCGACGAGGACATTGAGGCCGACGAAGAACATGGCGAGTACGAGGATCGTGCCTTGCAGCAGTGGCAGGTCGCGCTGGAAGATGGCGTTGCCGAGCAGGAAACCGGTGCCCGGCCAGGAAAAAACCGTCTCGATCAGGATCGAGCCGCCGAGCAGGTAGCCGAGCTGCAGGCCCATGACCGCGAGCGCGGTCGGTGCGGCATTCTTCACGACATGGCGGAAGACGCCGAAATCCATCAGGCCCTTGGCCCGCAGCGCCGGCACGAACTCCTGATTCAGGATGTCAGCGACCAGCGCGCGAACCGTGCGCGAGATGATGCCCATCGGGATCACCGACATGGTGATGGCCGGCAGGATCATGTGGCTGACATGCTCCCAGTCCCATTTCCAGGAGGCCGAGCCGCCGGGGCCGGCACCGCCAGGTGGCAGCCAGCCGAGCTGCACCGAGAAGACGATGACCAGCACCATGCCGAGCCAGTAGTGCGGCACGCTGACGCCGAGCACCGCCAGCATCGAGGCGAACTTGTCGAGGAAGGAGCCGCGGAAATAACCGGCGACGAAGCCGAAGAAGCAGCCGAGCACGAAGCCGATCACGGTGGCGAGGCAGGCAATCAGCAGGGTGTTGCCGACGGCGCGCCAGACCTCGGCGGCGACCGGGCGGCCGGTCGCGATCGAGGTGCCGAGATCGCCCTGCACCGCCTTCCAGAGCCAGAGCCCGAACTGCACCGGCAGCGGCCGGTCGAAGCCGTAGAGCTTCCTGATCTCCTCCTGCATCTGCTGCGAGGCGTCCGGCGGCAGCACCGAGGTCAGCGGGTCGCCCGGCGCGATATGGACGAGCAGGAAGCAGAACAGGCTGACGCCGAGCGCCACCGGCAGCACATAGAGGATGCGCTTGGCGAGATAGGTCAGCATGGCCGGCCTCGCGTCATTCGCTGCTCACTTGTCCATCGAGATCGGCGAGAAGTCCTGGAACCAGTTCTGGGCCTGGACGAAGCCCTTGACCTTGGCCGACAGGGCGCGCGGGTTGACGTCGTGCGTCACCATGAGGAAGAGCGCGTCGTCGACATACTTCTCGTGCGTCTTCTGCAGGATCTTGGTCTGCTCCACCGGGTCGAAGGTGGTGCGGATCTGGTCGAACAGCTTGTCCATTTCGGGGTCGCAATAGATGCCCCAATTGGTGCCCGCCGGCGGCTTCAGATCACATTGCAGATGGCGGATGAAGCCGGTGAACGGGTCCTGGATGAAATAGGTGTAGTTCATCCCCGTCGCCTTGCGGGACGAGTCGTGGTTCGCGCCGGCCCGCCAGATGTTGATCAGCGTGTTCCACTCGACCACCTCGAAATCGACCTTGATGCCGACCTCGGCGAGGTTCTGCTGGACGAACTCGTTCATCGGCAGCGGCTGCATCTGGCCCGAGCCGGAGGGCGAGATCAGGATGCGGGTCTGGAGCGGCTTGGCCGGGGAGTAACCGGCCTCGGCGAGCAGCTTCTTGGCCGCCGCCGGGTCGTAGCTCAGCTTGAAGCTCGGCTTGCCGAACCATTGATGGCCGGGCGGGTAGAACCCCTCGGCCGGGATCATCATGCCGCCGAGCAGCTCCTTCAGTCCGGCGCGGTCGATCGCGAGATTGGCCGCCTTGCGCACGCGGATGTCGTTCCAGGGCGAACCCTCGACGCGCGAGAGATGCCAGGTCCAGTTGTGCGGATAGGCGTTGGTGACGATCTTGTAGCCGGCGCCCTTCAGCGACTCGACGAGATCGGGCGCCGGCGCCTCGATCCAGTCGACCTGGCCGGAGCGCAGCGCGGCGGCGCGTGCATTGGGCTCGGGCAGCGGCAGCAGCACGAGCTTGTCGAGCTTGGGTACCCGCGCCTTGTCCCAATAGTCCTTGAACGGCGAGAGCTCGGCCCGCTCGCGCGGCTGGAAGGCGGTGAGCTGCCACGGGCCGGTGCCGGACGGTGTCCTGGCGAAGGCTTCCCAGTTCTTGCCGACCTTCTCCCACTGCGCGGGCGACGACATCATGATCCAGGCGAGCTGGTAGGGCAGGGTCGCGTCGGGCGACTTCGTCGTGATCTCGACCTTGTACTTGTCGATCACCTTGTAGGCGGCGACGGCCGGGATGCGCGAGCGGCCCTGCGCCGCCTGGCGCTGGTCGAATTGCGGGCTGTCGTTCTTGAGCAGCTTGTCGAGGTTCCAGACCACCGCCTCGGCGCTGAACTCGGAGCCGTCATGGAACTTCACGCCCTCGCGCAGGGTGAAGGTCCACTTGGTCTTGTCGCTCGCATCGACCGCCCAGGCGGTGGCGAGGCCGGGTTTCAGGTCGGAGGGCTTGTCGGCGCTGGAGAGGTCCCAGTTGATCAGCGCGTCATAGACCGTATAGCCCATGAACCGCATGCCCTCGCCGCCCTGGTCGGTCTGGCCTGTGGTCAGCGGAATGTCGGAGGCGGTCATCGCGATGCGCAGCGTGCCTTGCGCCAGGGCCGGCTGGGCAAGAAGCGCGACGCCGGCAGCGAGCGAGAGGGCCAGGGCAGTGCGAAGCATCGGGCACCTTTGATCTGGAAGAGTTCTGAACCGGCTCAGCAAGGGCCGTGCCATGGGCATGAAGGCGCCCGAACCGCACCGTCATGCTCGCCCTTGTGGCGAGCATCCACGTCTTGAACGCTGCATGCGATCAGTCACGGGAAGGCGTGGATGGTCGGGACGAGCCCGACCATGACGGAAACGGCAGGCTCTAAGCCCTGTCACTCCATCGACATCGGCGCGATGTCGATGAACCAGCTCTTGGGCTGGACCACGCCCTTGACCTTGGCGCTCATCGCGCGCGGGCCGACATCATGCGCCACCCAGACGAAGGGCGCCTCCTCGACGATGCGGGCGTGGAGCTTGGCGAGCGCCGCATCGCGCGCCGTGCCGTCGAAGGAGGTACGGGCGTCGGCGATCAGCTTGTCGAACTCGTCATTGCCGAAATAGCCCCAGTTGTTGGAGACCGGCGGGAAGGTCTTGGTCGAGACGAAGCGGACCATGGCGAAGAACGGGTCCATCGCCGCATAGGTGACGTTGGTGGCGTTCGCGCCGCGGGCATTGGCGTGCTTGGCGCCCTCGCGCCAGTTGGTGAAGACGGCGTTCCACTCGCCGACCTCGAGCGCGACGTCGAAATAGCAGTCCTTCAGCGCCTGCTGCATGAATTCGTTCATCGGCAGCGGCTGCATCTGGCCCGAGCCCGAGGCCGAGGTCAGCACCTTCACCTTCGCCGGCTTGGAGGCCGAGAAGCCCGCCTCGGTCATCAGCTTCTTGGCGGCTTCGAGATCGTATTTGATCTCGAACTTCGGATTGCCCCACCAGGGATGGCCGGGCGGTACCGTGCCCTTCGGCACCTCCATCAGCCCGCCGAGAAGGGTCTTCAGCTCCTCGCGGTTGACGCACAGATTGGCGGCGTGGCGGACCTTCTTGTCGAGCCAGACCGAACCTTCGGCGAAAGAGAGCTGCCAGGGCCAGACATGCGGCTGGGCATTGGTATAGATCGAGAAGCCGCGCTGCTTGATCTGCGGCACGGCGTCCGGCGCCGGCGCCTCGATCCAGTCGACCTGGCCCGAGAGAAGGGCAGCGGTGCGGGCATTGGCTTCGGGCAGCGGCAGCAGCACGACACGGTCGACCTTCGGTACCCGCTTGGGATCCCAGTAAGCCTTGTTGGCGACCATCTCGAAGCGTTCGCGCGGCACGAGCCGGACGCCCTTGAACGGGCCGGTGCCGGACGGGTCGGCCGAGAAGGCGGCCCAGGCCTGCTTGGAGCGTTCGGCGGCGTCGGTCACCGAGGCCGGGACGGCGGCGAGCTTGGCTGCCCAATGCGTGGGCGAGGCCATGTAGAGATTGGTCAGGTTGATCGGCAGGAAGGCGTCGGGCTCGGAGGTGGTGAGCTCGACGGTGAGCGGATCGATCGCCTTGGCCGACTTCAAGGTCGGCATGCGCGAGACGGTGACGCCCACCTGATCGGCAGCAAAGTGGGCTGCCTCTTTATTGAGCACTTTTTCGACGTTCCAGACTACCGCAGCGGCATCGAAGGCCGAGCCGTCCTGGAACTTCACACCCGGGCGCAGCTTGAACACCCATTTCGTCTTGTCGCCGGCGTCGACCGACCATTCGGTGGCGAGGCCGGGAATGACGACGCTGGCCTTGTCGGCCGAGGACAGGTCCCAGTTGGTCAGCCCGTCATACATCGGGATGCCGGTGAAGCGGTTGCCTTCGAAGCCCTGGTCGGGCTGGCCATGAGTCCGCGGGATATCGGCGGCGGTCATGCCGATGCGCAGCACTTTCTCCTGGGCGAGCGCGGTGCCCACGAGCGTGGTTGAAAAGCCGAGCGCCAGCATGACGGCGCGCGTGGTGAACCTGGACGACATGACGGTGCTCCCCTCGAGGCCCGGCGTTGGTTCGCGCGGATTGGGGAGGGGCTAGCAACGGGCGTGCCATAGGCTCGGTGGCAGAAGAGAAGGCATTGCTGCAATACCACGCAAGCCTCACGCATCTTCCCGCAATGCCGGCCATCTGGCGCGGAAGGCGAGGGCGGGCGCCGGAAATCGGGGGCCTGGCCGAGGTCAAGATCTTCGCCAGCGACGTCGCCAAGACGATGGAGCAGGCCGAACCCAAGCGCTTCACCGCGACCCTGTCGAAAAAGGCCCGCAATGGCCGGATCTTCGTCGACTATCTGCGCAATGCGGCGGCGCCACTCTTGTCTCTGCCCGACTTTTAGCATCAATCTCACCGCTTGATCGTAGCCGGCGAGTCCGGTTTTCTGCGCCGGCTCACGATGGCGCTGGGGATGGCCGGGTCGCGCATGGTTTCGGTAGATCTCAAGGCCGTTTCGAAGCACTGGGGCGGCGCGGCGGCGGTCGACGACATCAGCTTCATGGTGAAGGGTGGCGACCTCGTCGCCTTGCTCGGCCCGTCCGGCTGCGGCAAGTCGACCACGCTCCGGCTGATCGCCGGGCTGGAGGACAGCAGCAGCGGCACCATCGCGATCGGCGGGCGCGACGTGACCGGCGCGGCGCCCTCGCAGCGCGGCATCGCCATGGTGTTCCAGAACTATGCACTGTTCCCGCATCTCTCGGTCGCCGAGAACATCCTGTTCGGCCTGAAGGTGCGGAAGGTCTCGCGCGCCGAACGCGACGAGCGGCTCAAGCGCGCCGCCACGATCCTCGGACTCGCCGGCCTGCTCGAACGCAAGCCCTCGCAGCTCTCCGGCGGCCAGCAGCAGCGCGTCGCGCTCGGCCGTGCCATCGTCGCCGAGGCACCGGTCTGCCTGATGGACGAGCCCCTCTCCAATCTCGATGCCCAGCTGCGCGTCGAGATGCGCCGCGAAATCCGCGAACTGCAG
The DNA here is from genome assembly GCF_900109525.1 of Allobosea lupini. Taxonomy (GTDB): domain Bacteria; phylum Pseudomonadota; class Alphaproteobacteria; order Rhizobiales; family Beijerinckiaceae; genus Allobosea; species Allobosea lupini. The sequence goes on from NZ_FOAN01000009.1 coordinate 194,212, forward strand.
CAGCGTCTCGGCATCACCATGGTCTATGTCACGCATGACCAGGTCGAGGCGATGACGATGGCCGACCAGGTCGTGCTGATGCGCAACGGCCGGATCGAGCAGGATGCGCCGCCCGACCAGCTCTACGAGAACCCGGCGACGATCTTCGTCGCGCGCTTCGTCGGCACGCCGCCGATGAACGTCATTCCGCTCGCATCCGTCCTGGCGGCGGGCGGAGACGGGCTCGCGCCGCCATCCCAGGCCGAACCGGGCTCGCTCGCTGTCGGCATCCGCCCCGAGATGACCGAGCTCGCCGAAACCGGCATCGCGGCCGACGTCGTCGCCGTCGAATATCTCGGCGCCGACACGCTGGTCGAGACGCGGATCGAGGGCCAGCCCTTCATCGTGCGCCGGCCCGGGAAGGTCCGTGCTGTGGCAGGCGACCGGGTGCATATCAGATTGTCGCAATCGGCGGTGCACTGGTTCGACCTGAAGACCGAGCAGAGGCTCGTCCTCGACTGACGACGCCTGAACAACCAGGCGCTCAAGCGCCGCAACCAAGGGGAGTGCACGACTATGGACAGGCGCGAATTTCTGGGTGGTACGGCGGCGGTGGCTGGTTCGCTCGCCATGGCGAGGCCTGCGCTCGCCCAATCGGCCGAGTTGTCCTTCTTCTATCCGGTCGCCGTGGGCGGGCCTATCACCAAGCTGATCGACGCCTATGCCGCCGGCTTCGAGAAGGACAACCCGACGATCAAGGTCAAGCCGATCTATGCCGGCACCTACCAGGAGACGATCGTCAAGGCGCTGACCGCGCACAAGAGCGGCACGCCGCCGGTGCTCTCGGTACTGCTGTCGACCGACATGTTCACCCTGATCGACGAGGAAGCGATCGTTCCCTTCGATCCCTTCATCAAGACCGAGGACGACAGGAAGTGGCTCTCCAGCTTCTTCCCCGGCTTCATGGCGAACAGCCAGACTGGCGGCAAGACATGGGGCGTCCCGTTCCAGCGCTCCACGGTGGTGCTCTACTGGAACAAGGAGCTGTTCAAGGAGGCCGGCCTCGATCCCGACACGCCGCCGAAGACCTGGGCCGAGCAGCTCGAATTCGCGCAGAAGCTGACCAAGCGCGACGCCGCCGGCAACACCAGCCAGTGGGGCATCCAGATTCCGTCCTCGGGCTTCCCCTACTGGCTCTTCCAGGGGCTGACCACGCAGGCCGGCGCCATCCTCGCCAATGCGGCCGGCGACAAGACCGACTACGCCAATCCCGGCGTCGTCGAGGCGCTGCAGTACTGGGTCGACCTTTCGCAGAAGCACAAGGTCCATCCGCCGGGCATCGTTGAATGGGGCACCACGCCGCGCGACTTCTTCGAAAAGAAGGTCGCGATGATGTGGACGACCACCGGCAACCTGACCAATGTCCGCACCAACGCCAAGTTCCCCTTCGGCGTCGCCGTGCTGCCCGCCGGCAAGAAGCCGGGCAGCCCGACCGGCGGCGGCAATTTCTACCTCTCCAAGAAGGCGAGCCCGGCCGAGCAGGAAGCGGCGTTCAAGTTCGTGCGCTGGATCACCACGCCCGAGCGCGCCGCACAGTGGAGCGCCGATACCGGCTATGTCGCGGTGACGCCGGCAGCCTACGAGACCGAGGCGATGAAGAAATACGTCGCCGACTTCCCGCAGGCCCTCGTCGCCCGCGACCAGCTGCCGACCGCCGTCGCCGAGCTCTCGACCCATGAGAACCAGCGCGTCACCAAGGCGCTCAACGACGGCCTGCAGGCGGCCCTGACCGGCACGAAGCAGCCGCAGAAGGCGATGGAGGACGCGCAAGCGGAAGCCGAGCGCATCCTGAAGGCCTATCGCTGAGCCGATGACCAACCGCGCGACCGCGACGATCCATGGCTGGCTGCTCCTGCTGCCGGCCATGGCGTGCCTGGCCCTGTTCACGCACTGGCCCGCGGTCGCGAGCTTCGTCGACAGCTTCATGTCGACGCCGCGGGCGCGGCGCCCGGCGCGCTTCGTCTGGCTCGACAATTACGAGCAGATGCTGGCCGACCCGATCTTCTGGAAGGCGATGGCGAACAATCTCTGGTTCGCCATGGGCACGATCCCGACCTCGATCGCGCTGGCGCTGCTGATGGCGGTCTGGGTCAATGACAGGATCGCCGGCCGCACCCTGGTCCGGATGGCCTATTTCACCCCGACCATCCTGCCGATGATCGCGGTCGCCAACATCTGGCTGTTCTTCTTCACCCCGCAATACGGCCTGCTCGAGCAGATCGTCGGCGCCTTCGGCGGGCGCTCGACCAACTGGCTGGGGTCGCAGGATACGGCGCTCTACGCCGTCACCATCGTCGCGATCTGGAAGGAGGCCGGCTTCTTCATGATCTTCTACCTTGCGGCGCTGCAGGCGATTCCGCCCAGCCTGGGGGAGGCGGCGGCGATCGAGGGCGCCTCGCGCTGGACCTATTTTCGGCGCATCCAGTTCCCGCTGCTGATGCCGACGACGCTGTTCGTGCTGATCAATGCGGTGATCAATGCCTTCCGCATGGTCGACCATATCTTCGTGATGACGCGCGGCGGCCCGGACAATGCGACGACGCTGCTGCTGTTCTACATCTACCAGGTCGGCTTCGGCTTCTGGGACACGGCCTATGCGGCGGCGCTGACCTGCGTGCTGCTCGCGCTGCTCGCGCTCGTCGCCTTCGTCCAATACGGCTGGCTCGAGCGCAGGACGCATTACCGATGAGTGCTGCGCCTCGCCCGCAGCCGATGGCCGCGACCCGACCCGACCCTTACGCGCCGAAGGGCCTTTCGCTGACACTCGAATCCCTGGGCGCGATCCTGCTCGCGCTGATCTGGGTGCTGCCGCTGGCCTATGCGGTCTGGGCCGCGATCCATCCGGCCGAGTACACCACCCGCTTCGAGCTGACCGCGCCGCTGACGCTGGACAACTTCACCCGCGCCTGGGCGGCCGCGCCCTTCGCCCGCTATTTCCTCAACACCTTCATCCTCGTCACCATGATCCTCGCCTTCCAGCTCGTTCTGGGGACGCTCGCAGCCTATGCGCTGGCGCGGCAGGATTTCTGGGGGCGCGACATCGCCTTCGCGCTGATCCTGGCGCAACTGATGATCATGCCGGATGCGCTGATCGTCGAGAACTACCGCACCCTCGCCAGGGTCAACCTGATCGACACGATCCCGGCGATCGCCTTGCCCTATATCGCCTCGGCCTTCGGCATCTTCCTGCTGCGGCAGACCTTCAAGACCGTGCCGAAGGAGCTCGACGATGCCGCCCGCGTTGAGGGCGCCAGCCCGCTGCAGGTGCTGATGCGGGTTTATGTGCCGCTCGCCAAGCCGACCTACATCGCCTACGGCCTGGTCTCGGTGAGCTATCACTGGAACAACTTCCTCTGGCCGCTGCTGGTCACCAATTCGGTGGAGTCGCGGCCGCTGACGGTCGGCCTGCAGGTGTTCTCGTCGAGCGACCAGGGCATCGACTGGGCCGTGATCTGCGCGGCGACGCTGATGACCTCGGCGCCGCTGCTGGTCGGCTTCCTGCTGTTCCAGCGCCAGTTCGTGCAGAGTTTCATGCGCGCAGGAATCAAGTGAGATGAAGCTGATCACCTGGAACATCCAGTGGGCGCGCGGCATGGACGATCGCGTCGATCCGGCGCGCGTCGTCGCCCATGCCCGGCAGATGGCGGATTTCGACGTGCTGTGCCTGCAGGAGGTCGCCGACAACTTTCCCGAGCTCGACTTCAACGACGAGACCGACCAGTTCGCCCGCTTCTCCGAATTGCTGCCCGGCTTCACCGCGATCGAGGGCATCGGCGTCGATGTCGCCGACGGCAAGGGCCGCCGCCAGCGCTTCGGCAACCTCTTGCTGACGCGCTATCCGGTCGCGCAGGCGCTGCGCCATCTTCTGCCCTGGGAGGCGGCGCAGACCCGCAACATGCCGCGCATGCTGATCGAGGCGATGGCGCTGACGCCATTGGGCCCGGTCAGGCTGATGACGACGCATCTCGAATACTCGGCCTCGGAGCTGCGCGCTGCGCAGGTCGAGGGCATCCGCGAGGCCCACCGCATGGCGCTGGCCCGTCATGCCAAACCCCGGGCGGCCGGGCCGCACACCTACCGGATGACGCCGAGCTCGCCGAGCGCGGTGCTGACCGGCGACTTCAACATGCGGCCGGACGATCCCGTGCTGGCGCGCCTGCTGGCGCCGTTCGACGGCGACGAGCCGCCTTTGGTCGACCTCTGGGCCGCGGTGAAGGGCAACGCCCCGCACCCGCCGACCGCCAACCTGTTCGACCAGACCTACGGCCAGCCCGGCTGCCTCGACTATGTGCTGGCGACGCCCGATCTTGCGGCCCGGGCCCGCACCGTCATCTGCGATATCGAGACCAAGGTCTCCGACCACCAGCCGATCCTGGTCGAATTCGACCTCGGCTGATTCCTGCGCACTCCCTTGCCGACTGGACCACGATGATCTTCACCCGCCAGGACCATGAGAGGCTCGCCGGCATCCTCGCCGAGGCGGGCCGGCGCGAGGTCATGCCCCGCTTCCGCAATCTCGGAGAGGGCGAGATCCGCGAGAAGCGTTCGGCGACCGATCTCGTCACCGAAGCCGACGAGGCGGCGGAGCGCTTCATCAGCGCCGAGCTTGCGCGCGCCTTCCCGGGGGCGGTGCTGATCGGCGAGGAAGCGGCCGCCGCCGATCCCATGCTGATCGAAAGACTCGGCGATGCCGAGCTCGCCTTCGTCATCGATCCGATCGACGGTACCTTGAACTACGCCTCCGACCTGCCGCTCTTCGTGGTGATGGCGGCAGCGGTCGTCAAGGGCGAGGTCGTTGCGGCGGTGATCCACGATCCCGTCGTCGCCGACAGTGCCATGGCGCTGCGTGGCGAAGGCGCCTGGCTCGCCGGCGACGGCACCAGCCGCGACCTGCGTGTGGCGCAGGCGGCTGCCCCGCGCGAGATGACCGGCATGATGAGCTGGCAGTATTTCCCGGAGCCGCTGCGCAGCACGCTGCCGGGGCGCACGCCGGCCTTCGCCAATGTCTGCTCGCTGCGCTGCTGCGGTCATGAGTACCGGCTCGCCGCCGCCGGCAACGGCCATTTCCTGCTCTATGGCCGGCTCAACCCATGGGATCACGCGCCGGGCTCGCTGATCCATGCCGAGGCCGGCGGCCATGTCCGCATGCTGGACGGCCAGCCCTATCGGCCGGCGCAGCCGACGCTCGGCCTGCTCTGCGCGCCCGATGCACAGAGCTGGCAGGAGATCCGCGGTATCCTGGTAGGGGAGCCCGCCTAAATCTCCTGCGCATCCAGCCTGCGGTAGAGCGGCAGGGCCAGCGGCGCGATCCGGCGGATCAGGCCCTGGAAGGGCTGCGGCTTCGGCGTCGAGAGCGGCAGGCCCAGCGTCTCCAGCGCCGTCCCCTGTATCGCTTTCGCCAATTCGCGGCCGAGCGAGATCGACAGCGCGACGGCGCGGCCATTGCAGCCGACCCAGCCGAAGCCGTTCGTTCCGAGCTGGTGGATACGCGGATAGCCCGGCACCTGCGGTTGCAGCAGGTTGTCGGGGGTCATCCCGACATAGCCGGACCAGACATAGTCGAAAGCGACATCGCCGAGCTGCGGCCAGAGCCGCTTCAGCCGTGCCGCGACCGTCGGGCGCAGATTGGTCCCGCCGGCGCCGGGCAGGATCGCGGCGCCGCCGGTGACCAGGCGATTGCGGGCGTCCCAGCGGGCGAAATAGAGCTCGCGATGCGTGTCCGACATCGCCTGCCGGCCCGGGATCACCGTCTTGGCGATGTTGTCGCTGACCGGCCTGGTCGCCATCTGCCAGGACAGGACGGGGATGACCTCATTGGCGATCTCCGGGGCGAGGCCTGGCTCGAACTCGCCGGTATAGGCGTTGGTCGCCAGCACGAGTGCGCGGGCCGTCACCGAGCCCTTCGCCGTCGTCACCAGCCAGCGGCCGTTCTGATGCACCATGCTCACCGCCGGTGACCGCGCGTGAATGGTGGCGCCGAGCCGGAGCGCGACTTCCGCGAGCCCGCGGGTCAGGGCCAGCGGATTGATATGGCCGCCGGTGCGGTTCCAGAAGCCGCCGAACCAGGCATCCGAGCCGAGCATCTCCGCAGTCGCGGCACGATCGAGCAATTCGACCGGCGCGCCGATCGCCGACCATTCCCGGACGCGCTTCTCGGCGAGCTTGAAGCGCCCCGGCGAATGCACCGGCTGGACCCAGCCAGCCTGCTCGGCCTCGGCCGGGATCTCGTATTTGCGCACGAGATCGAAGAGATATTGCGCAGCGTCGCGCAGCACGGCGTTGAAACGTTCGCCGGCCTCGCCATGCCGGGCGGTCATTGCCGATGGGTCATGGCCGGCGAGCGTCGGGATGACCTGGCCGTTGTTGCGCCCCGAGGCGCCCCAGCCCGGCTCGGCCGCCTCCAGGATGGTGACGCCGACCCCGCTCTCGCGCAGATGGATCGCGGTCGAAAGCCCGGTGAAGCCGGCGCCGATCACCACGACATCGCTCTCGATCGCGCCTTCAAGCGTCCCGAGCACAGGACCGGGCTGGGCCGTGGCGGCCCAGAGCGATGGCGGCCAGGTGACGGAGGAAGGGGCAGTCATCGGCGGCGTCTTTCGGCTGGGCATCAATGAGCGAGGGCCCACATGACGGGCCAGCCTCATCCTTGCCGCCATGTCCGCCAAGCTGCAAGCAGGCTGTTCCCGGCCGTTCATCCGACGGAGGATAATTTTCTATTTTTCTTGGATGGAACGACCGGATTCTACCAAATTTTGGCTTCTCCGATCGTCTCCTTGAAAAGACTATTCTCCCGACGCTATGTCTCCGGCGCAGCGGGGGCTGCTGGAATCGTCATCCCGAAACGGTTGCGCCCTAACTTCCGTTCGGATGAACTCTCCCGTCCGCTGGGTTCTGGTCACAAGGGGGCGTCATGCCGCTCAAGCATATTCTCGGTCTCGACCATGTCGTGGTGACGGTTCGCGATCTCGACGCTTCCGCCCGGCAATGGCAGAGCCTCGGCTTCACCGTCTCGCCGCGCGGCACGCATTCGCCCATTCTCGGCAGCGGCAACTACACGATCATGTTCGGCGACGACTATGTCGAGTTGCTCGGCATCCTCGCCGAGACCGAGCACAACAAGCCGACCCGCGACTTCCTCAAAGAGCGTGAAGGCATCGAGCGGGCCGCCTTCACCACCGATGATGCCGCCGCCGGCGCGGACGAGCTCAAGAGCCGCGGTCTCGAAGCGCTCGGCCCGGTGCATTTCGGCCGCCCGGTCGACCTGCCCAATGGTGGCAAGGGCGAAGCCAAGTTCAACGTTTTCCGCTGGCCGCTCGACGAGAACCCCGGCAGCCTGCGCATCTTCGCCTGCCAGCATCTGACCCGCGAGACCGTCTGGATTCCGGAACTGCAGAGCCATGCCAATGGTGCGAGCCGGATCATCCGCGTCGAGGTGCTCGCCGACGATCCGAAGGCCGCAGCCGAGCATCTCAGCCGGCTGATCGACGAACCGGTGAAGCAGCAGGACGATGGCTGGCTGGTGCCCTCCGGCGGCAAGCGCGCCGATTTCCTGTTCTACGATGCCGCCGGCCTCGCCAAGCGCTATCCGGATGAGGTGCGGGTCGGCGCCGGACCCGGCGGAGCGGTGGCGATCGTGCTGGCGAGCTCTGACCTCGACGGCGCGGCCAAGGCGCTCGGTTCGGTCGGCGTCCGCCATGGCGCGGCGGTCAGTGTCCCCGCAGCCTCCGCCAATGGCCTGATCGTGAGCTTCCTGCCGTAATAGTGCGGTTTTTCGCTTTTCGAGAACGGCCTCGTCGCATTGACGGGGCCTTGTGACGCCCGCATCGTGCCGAGCCTGCACGCCGGCCCCCAGGAGACCATCCATGGATATGACCCGCCGCGCCGCGCTGATGACCAGTGCCGCAATCGCCTCCAGCGTGCTGTTCCCGATGCGCTCCTTCGCCCAGGAGACGCCGCGCAAGGGCGGTGTCTTCACCGTCCACTACGGCGCCGAGCAGCGCCAGCTCAACCCGAGCCTGCAGGCCTCGACCGGCGTCTACATCATCGGCGGCAAGATCCAGGAGCAGCTGGTCGATCTCGACGCCAAGGGCCAGCCGGTCGGCGTGCTCGCCGAAAGCTGGGAGGCCGCGCCCGACGGCAAGACCATCACCTTCAAGCTCCGCCCCGGCGTGACCTGGCATGACGGCAAGCCTTTCACCTCCGCCGACGTGCAGTTCACGGCGATGGAGATGTGGAAGAAGATCCTGAACTACGGCACCACGCTGCAGCTCTTCCTCACCGCGGTCGATACGCCCGATCCGCTGACGGCGGTGTTCCGCTATGAGCGCCCGATGCCGCTCAACCTGCTGCTGCGGGCGCTGCCGGACCTCGGCTATGTCTCGCCGCGCCATCTCTACGAGGGCAAGGGCGACATCCGCCAGAACCCGGTCAACCTCGCGCCCGTCGGCACCGGCCCGTTCAAGTTCGTGCAGTACGAGCGCGGCCAGCACGTCATCGCCGAGCGCAACCCGAACTACTGGCGCGCCAATGCGCCCTATCTCGACCGGATCGTCTGGCGCGTGGTCACCGATCGCGCCGCGGCGGCCGCCCAGATGGAAGCCGGGCAGATCCATTACAGCCCGTTCTCGGGCCTGACGATCTCGGACTCGGCCCGCCTCGGCAAGGACCCGCGCTTCATCGTCTCGACCAAGGGCAATGAGGGCAACGCCCGCACCAACACGATCGAGTTCAATTTCCGCCGCAAGGAGTTCGCCGACATCCGCGTCCGGCGCGCCATCGCGCATGCGCTCGACATCCCGTTCTTCATCGAGAACTTCCTCGGCGACTTCGCCAAGCGCGGCACCGGGCCGATCCCCTCGGTCTCGACCGATTTCTACCCGGCCGACAACGGCCCGCAGTATCCGTTCGACAAGAAGCTCGCCGCCAAGCTGCTCGACGAGGCCGGCTTCAAGCCCGGCGCGGGCGGGACGCGCTTCTCGCTGCGGCTGCTGCCGGCGCCCTGGGGCGAGGACATCTCGCTCTTCGCCACCTTCATCCAGCAATCGCTCGCCGATGTCGGCATCAAGGTCGAGATCGTCCGTACCGATGGCGGCGGCTATCTGAAGCAGGTCTATGACGACCACGCCTTCGATCTCGCCACCGGCTGGCACCAGTACCGCAACGATCCGGCCGTCTCGACCACGGTGTGGTACCGCTCCGGGCAGCCCAAGGGCGCGCCCTGGACCAATCAGTGGGACTGGACCGATCCGACCATCGACAAGATCATCGACGATGCGGCGACCGAGGTCGATGCGGCCAAGCGCAAGGCGCTCTATGGCGACTTCGTCCGGCGCGCCAATACCGAGCTGCCGATCTGGACGCCGATCGAGCAGATCTTCCTGACCGCGATCACTGCCAAGGCGCGCAACCACTCCAATACGCCGCGCTGGGGCTCGTCCTCCTGGCACGATCTTTGGTTGGCGGAGTGACGCTCCCGCCTGCGTTGTCAGCCCAATACGGCCAGTTGCCATGCGTGTCCTAAGTCTCGCGGGGCGGCGTCTTGCCGCCTCGATCCCGACCCTGTTCCTGATCCTGATCGGGGTATTCCTCTTGCTGCAGCTCGCGCCCGGCGACACCGTCGATGCGCTGATGGCGCAGATGGGCGGCGGCGATGCCGCGACCGCCAAGCAGCTGCGCGAATTCTACGGGCTCGATCTCTCGGTCTGGGCCCAGCTCGGCAATTATCTCTGGCGGCTGGTCCGGCTCGATCTCGGCTTCTCAGCGATCTATGGCAAGCCGGTCGCGACGGTGATCGCGGAGCGGCTGCCCGCGACCATCCTCCTGATGACGGCCTCGCTCTCCTTCGCCTTCTTCTTCGGGCTGATCCTCGGCGTCGTCGCGGCGCGCGGCGTCAACAAATGGCCGGATACGCTGATCTCCACACTCGGCCTGACGTTCTACGCGATGCCGACCTTCTGGTTCGGGCTGATGGCGATCGTCGTCTTCTCGATCTACCTGCAATGGCTGCCTGCCGGCGGCTTCGAGGACATCACAGTCAGCTACACCGGCTTGCGGCGGACGCTCGACATCGCGCTGCATCTCGTCCTGCCGACGCTGACGCTCGGCCTGTTCTACATGGCGATTTACCTCCGCATCATGCGCGGCTCGATGCTCGAGGTGCTCAATCTCGACTTCGTCCGCACCGCGCGCTCGAAGGGCATGGACGAGACACGCGTCGTGGTGCGCCATGTGCTACGCAACGCGCTGCTACCGATGGTCACGCTGATCGGCCTGCAGGCCGGCACCATGCTCGGCGGCTCGGTCGTGGTCGAAAGCGTGTTCTCCCTGCCGGGGCTCGGGCGCCTCGCCTATGAATCGGTGATCCAGCGCGACCTCAACACGCTGCTCGGCATCGTCTTCGTCTCGGCTCTGCTGGTGATCGCGGTCAACTTCATCGTCGACCTGCTCTATGCCCGGCTCGACCCGCGCATCACGACGGGGAGCTGAGCCATGGACCTGGTGAAGCTCTATTTCCGCAGCCCTTCAGCCGTCATCGGCCTCGTGCTGCTCATCCTCGTCCTCGCCATGGCCGCCAGCGCCGACTACCTCTATCCGCGCGATCCGCTGGCGCTCGCCGGGCGACCGCTGATCTGGCCGTTCAGCAATCCGCGCTTCCTGCTCGGCACCGACAATTCCGGGCGCGACATCGCCGCCCAGATCTTCCATGGCGCGCGCATCTCGCTCCTGATCGGCGGCGTCGCGACGGTGATCTCGGTGATGATCGGCATCACCATCGGCGCGCTCGCCGGCTATTACGGCAGCTGGGTTGATACCGCGCTTATGCGCGTCACCGAGGCGTTCCAGACCCTGCCGAATTTCCTGCTGCTGCTGGTGCTGGTCGCGGTCTTCGGCTCGACCATCACCACCGTGACGGTCGCGATCGGCATCGTCTCCTGGCCCGCTTCGGCCCGGCTGACGCGGGCGGAGTTCCTGTCGCTGCGCAACCGCGAATTCGTGCAGGCGGGCCGGACGCTCGGTCTCAGGGATATGAGGCTGATCTTCGGCGAGATCCTGCCGAACGCGCTGCCGCCGGTGATCGTCTATGCCAGCGTCGTGATGGCGATCGCGATCCTGCTCGAAAGCGCGCTCGCCTTCCTCAAGCTCTCCGATCCGAACGTCGCCTCCTGGGGCAATCTGATCGGCGCCGGCCGCGACGTGCTGCGGGTGCAATGGTATGTCTCGGCCATTCCCGGCATCGCCATCCTCGTCACCGTGCTCGCCGTCTCGCTGGTCGGGCAGGGGCTCAACGACGCCCTCAATCCGAGGCTGAAGAGCCGATGAGCCCGATCCTCGTCCTCGACGATGTCAGCGTGAAGCTGCCGGCCGGCGGCGACCGCTCGCATGCGATGGAAAAGGTCTCGCTGTCGCTGGCGGCGAACGAGATCCTCTGCGTTGTCGGCGAATCCGGCTCCGGCAAGTCGATGACCGCCAACGCGATCATGCGGCTCCTGCCTGGCGCCGTCACCATCGACGGCGGCCGCATCCTGTTCGAGGGCCGCGATCTCTGCGGGCTGGACGAGGCGCAGATGCGCAAGGTGCGCGGCGCCGGCATCGCCATGATCTTCCAGGAGCCGATGACGGCGCTCAACCCGCTGCGCAGCATCGGCGACCAGATCGGCGAGATGTTCGAGCTGCATAGCGAGTTGTCGGCAGCCGAGATCAAGGCGCGCACGCTGGCCTTGCTTGAGGAAGTCCGCATTCCCGATCCGGCTCTCGCCTTCAAGGCCTATCCGCACGAGCTTTCCGGCGGCCAGCGCCAGCGCGCCATGATCGCGATGGCGCTGGCGCTCGATCCAAAAGTGCTGATCGCCGACGAGCCGACGACGGCGCTCGACGTCACCACCCAGGCGCAGATCCTCAAGCTGATCCGCGACCTGCAGCGCCGCAAGGGCACGGCCGTCCTGTTCATCACCCATGATTTCGGCGTGGTCGCCGAGATCGCCGACCGGGTCGCGGTGATGAGCAAGGGCGAGGTCGTCGAGCAGGGTACGACCGCCTCCGTGCTCGGCAACCCGCAGCACGCCTATACCAGGCAACTGATCGCCGCGGTGCCGCCGCTGAAGGCGCCGCCGGCGCGAGCGCTCTCGGACGAGCCGATCATGACGATCGGCCATGTCTCGAAGACCTACCGCACCGGCGGCTTCCTCGGGCGCGGGCAGCGCGTCACTCATGCGGTCAAGGATGTCTCGCTGGTGCTGCCCAAGGGCGCGACGCTCGGCATCGTCGGCGAATCCGGCTCAGGCAAGTCGACCTTGGCGCGCTGCCTCGTGCGCCTGATCAATCCCGAAAGTGGCGAGATCCGCCTGAACGGCGTCGATCTGGCCAGCCTGAGCCGCGAGGAGATGCGCTCGGCGACGCGCGATATCCAAATGGTGTTCCAGGATCCGTTCGCCTCGCTGAACCCGCGCCGCAAGGCCGGCGAGGCGGTGGCGCAGGGGCTGATCGTCCACGGCATGGCGCGGCCCCAGGCTCTGGCCCGCGCCAAGGAACTGTTCGGCCTGGTCGGGCTCGACCCGGCGGCAACCGAACGCTATCCGCACGAGTTCTCGGGCGGCCAGCGCCAGCGCATCGGCCTCGCCCGGGCTCTCGCGCTGGAGCCGGCGGTCCTGGTCGCGGACGAGCCGGTCTCGGCACTCGACGTTTCCGTGCAGGCGCAGGTGCTGAAGCTGCTGGCGGAGCTGCGCCAGCGCCTCGGCCTCTCGATCGTCTTCATCACCCATGACTTGCGCGTCGCCGCGCAGGTCTGCGATCTCGTCGCGGTGATGAAGAGCGGGGAGGTGGTGGAGGCCGGGCCGATCGGCAAGGTCTTCGGTGAGCCGCAGCACCCCTACACGCAGGCGCTGCTGGCCTCGATCCCGGGCCGTGGGTTCGGCGAAGGGCAAGGGCTCGCTCGAGAGGCGATGGCTTGATCTGGCGACGATAGGCGCAGATCGGAGCAGGTCGAGACACCGCTCTCCGGCGCTGTCCCGTCGTTTCAGCCCGGCATCCGTTGCCGAGGGCGCATCGCCGCTCTATCCCTGACGAAAGACAAGAGCATTCTCGAGCGAAGCGGACACCGGTTCGCGCGAAGACAATGCGACAAAACAAGGACCTAGACCATTTCCGCGATTCGAAGAATTGCGGAATTGCTTCAGGCGAACAGGGCAGGGCGGCGACCAATGGCCGGCGAGATCAATATCGGCAGCTTCGACTACGTCGTCATCGGTGCCGGCTCGGCCGGCTGCGTGCTGGCCAACCGGCTCTCGGCCGATCGCCGCCGCAAGGTGCTGATCGTCGAGGCCGGCGGCAAGGACGACTGGATCTGGTTCCACATCCCGGTCGGCTATCTCTACGCCATCGGCAATCCCCGCGCCGACTGGCTGTACCAGACCGAGGTCGAGGCCGGGCTCGGCGGCCGTGTCCTCGCCTATCCGCGCGGCAAGGTCGTCGGCGGCAGCTCGGCGATCAATGCGATGATCTACATGCGCGGACAGGCGGCCGACTATGACGGCTGGCGCCAACAGGGGCTGACCGGCTGGGGCTGGGACGATGTCCTGCCGCTCTTCCTCAAGCACGAGGACCATATCGCTCCGGACGGCCGCTTCCATCGCTCGGGCGGCGAGATGCGCGTCGAGCATCCGCGCGTGCGCTGGGACATCCTCGATGCGGTGCGCGACGCGGCCGAGGCAGCCGGCATCCGCAAGATCGACGATTTCAACACCGGCGACAACGAGGGTTCGTCCTATTTCCAGGTCACCCAGAAGCGCGGCCGGCGCTTCAGCGCGGCGCGCGCCTTCCTGGAGCCGGCGCTCGATCGCGACAACCTGCGGGTCGAGCTCGGCTGCATGGTCGAGCGCATCGTCGTCGAGGAGGGCCGCGCCACCGGTGTCGTGCTGACGCGGGGCGGCGAGCGCTATCTCGCCCAAGTCTCGGGCGAGGTGCTGCTCAGCGCCGGTTCCGTCGGCTCGCCTGCCATCCTCGAGCGCTCCGGCATCGGCGATGGCGAGCGCCTGAGCGGGCTCGGCATCGAGACCGTCCGGCATGCGCCCGGCGTCGGCGAGAACCTGCAGGACCATCTGCAGCTGCGGCCGATCTACAAGGTCGAGGGCGTGCGCACGCTCAACACCGACTATGCTAGGCTCTGGCGCCGGCCTTTGATGGCGCTGGAATATGCGGCGCGGCGCACCGGCCCGCTGACCATGGCACCCTCGCAGATGGGCGCCTTCGCCAGATCGGCGCCGCATTACGCCACGGCCAATCTCGAATTCCATTTCCAGCCGCTTTCGCTCGACAAATGGGGCGATGGGCTGCACCCGTTCGGCGCCTTCACCGCGAGCGTCTGCAATCTGCGCCCGTCGAGCCGCGGCAGCGTCCACCTCAAATCGGCCGATCCCGCCGCTGCGCCCGCGATCGCACCGAACTATCTCTCGACTGAAGAGGACCGGCAGGTCGCGGTCGATGCGCTGAAGCTCGCCCGCCGCATCGTCTCGCAAGCGCCGCTGGCGCGCTTCAGGCCGCAGGAATATCTGCCCGGGCCGGGCTATGACAGCGACGAGGCGCTGGCCGAGGTCGCGGGGCGGATCGGCACCACGATCTTCCATCCGGTCGGCACGGTGAAGATGGGCCGGGAGGACGACGCCATGGCCGTGCTCGACGAGCGCCTGCGTGTCCGTGGAATCGCGGGCCTGCGCGTCATCGACGCCTCGGTGATGCCGGCGATCACCTCCGGCAACACCGCCGCGCCAAGCATGATGATCGGCGAGAAGGGCGCGCAGATGGTGCGCGAGGACGCGCGCTAGAGCAATTCCGCAGTTCTTCGAATCGCGGAAATATTCTTGGTCTTTGTTTTATCGCATTTTCTTCACGCGAACCGGTGTCCACTTCGCTCGAAAATGCTCTGGCTAAGCCGATAGCCCCGCCGGCTTCCGCCGCGAGGGTCTGAAGGCGAGCGCGAGCCCAAGGGGTGCGCGGGGTCCGGTTGCGGCAGCGTTCCGCCGCCATGTCGAATGTCGATGTCGAAGTGTCGAGACGGCAGACGCTCACCGCCTCCGAACCCCGCGCGCGGTTCTCTTCAAGGAGCCTCGCCGGGCCTTCAGGTCGAGCAAGACCTGGCTTCGCCCGGACGAGGCCCCTCCGCCATTCCAGCCCGCGACGACTGTTCAGAACGGACACCGCTCTCCCGCCCGGCCGCACGATGCCTCGCGACAGCCCCCCTTGGTCGGGCGGGACGGGAAGAGAATACGACAGGTTTCGGGACCGGGGATTGATTGTGGCGTTATCCACGCGCGCCTCCGAGCGAGATCGACGGCCGGCGCAAAGCTCTTGGAACGGCGGGGCTGTCGTTCGCCGGGATGAGCGCCATGACGGAACGCTTTCCTGCGTGTGGTACGCAATGGCTGCAACTTGACGTTGAGGCAGCATGGTGTGTTCTTAGAGGGGGTCAGCAAGACCAAAAGGGGATCGCTGCGGCTCGGCGTCCGTGACATTCGGAAATTGCGTCCGAAGGCGATGGACCCATGCGTTGCGGCAAGTCCGCAACACAGCGCCGCGGACAACGGATGTGAACGGTGGTTCATGGCTCGCCGGGGCGCTGCGCGGTCGATTGCGGTTTGGTTGGGGGGATTTCGAGAGATTCGCGCGCTTCGCCGAGGCTGAGAAGCCGTGTTGCGTACGGCTTGCTGCGCGCCTGCGTGCCAGCACGGCGCTTGTCCCGGTCGCCATGGTGCTCGCCGGCCCGGCGCCGGCCGATGGTGGTGCCGGCGGCGGGGCAATGGACGGCAGCCTGAACCTGATAGCGGGCGGAGCAGGCGGAGCCGATAATCCCACTGCTCCCGGTGGCACCGGCATGGCCGGCCGCGACACCGGCATTGGCGCCAGCGGCGGCGGTTGTGCTCACGGCGAAGCGAAGGGAAGGCCAGGCGCGGGGACCGACCCGAGACGCTGAACTCCCGCCAAGCAAGAAAAAAGCCCGGCCAGATCGGCCGGGCCTCTTTCTTCTTGCGAATAGGGCTTTGAGCCGCTCAGGCGGCGAGGCCGCCCTGCGAGCCGCGATCACCGCGCAGCATGTTGCGCAGCTGGTAGGCGAGGGCGACCGGCGCCGGCAGGCGTTTGCGGCAGAAGGCGATCTTGCGGACGTAAGTGTCGATCCGCCAGGTCGCCCAGGTCTTTCCGGCGAAGTAGGCGATGTCGCCCTGGCGCAGTGTCCGCTCCGAGCCGTCCTGCGCGGTGACGTGCACCTCGCCTTCCAGGATCATCACGGTCTCGTCCCAGTCGAAGAACCAGCGGAACTCGCCGGCAGTGCAATCCCAGACCGCCGTTGAGGCAGCGTCGTCGCCGCTGCGCGAATGCAGGCCGACGCGGGCCATCGGCTCGCCGGCGAGGATCCAGGACGGCTCGATCGGGGCCGGCTCCATCGGCAGGGCGTCCAGCGCATGCGACACCACCGGCGTCTGCTCGACCGGAACGGCCAGCGGAATCTGTCTGAGCATCATGGCGGCCGCGCCGGCGAGCATCATCTTCAAGGCCATCGATATCTCCCTAAAATCGCGGGAGATCATAGGGAGGAGGGGTAAAGGCGGCCCTCGCGATTTCCTTACATTTGTAGGGACCCGGTGGCGGCTCGGGTAACCCTCCCAAGCCGCTCTTCGCAACGTCGCTTTCAGGCGCGATCGACCGCGATGATCGCCTCGGCAAAGGCGGCGGGAGCCTCCTGCGGCAGGTTGTGGCCGATGCCGCCATCGAGCGTCCGGTGTCGATACCAGCCGGAGAACTTCCGGGCATAGGCGGCAGGATCGGGGTGCGGCGCGCCGTTCGCGTCGCCTTCCAGGGTGAATGTCGGCACGGAGATCACCGGGAAGGCTGCAAGCTTGCTCTCCAGGGCATCGAACTGCGGCTCGCCCTGCGCCAGGCCGAGGCGCCAGCGGTAATTGTGGATCGAGATCGCGACATGGTCTGGATTGTCGAAGGCCGTTGCCGAGCGCGCAAAGACCGCGTCGTCGAATGCCCACTTGGGCGAGGCTGTCTCCCAGATCAGGCGGGCGAAATCGCGGGTATTCTTCGCGTAGCCGGCTGCGCCCCGCTCGGTGGCGAAATAGAACTGGTACCACCATTGCTGCTCGGCCTTCGGCGGCAACGGCGCCTCGTTCAGCTTCTGGCCGCCGATCAGGTAGCCGCTGACGGAGACCAGCCCCTTGACGCGCTGCGGCCAGAGCGCCGCGACGATGCAGGCCGTGCGCGCGCCCCAGTCGCAGCCGCCGAGCAGGACCTTGTCGAGCTTAAGCGCATCCATCAGCGCGATCACGTCGACGGCGAGCGCCGTCTGCTGGCCGTTGCGCGGCGTATCGGCGGAGAGGAAACGGGTTCCGCCATAGCCGCGCAGGGACGGCACGATCACCCGGTATCCCGCCTTGGCGAGAAGCGGCGCGACGTCGACATAGGTGTGGATGTCATAGGGCCAGCCATGCAGCAGGATGACGGCCGGGCCATCGGCCGGCCCCTGCTCGGCATAGGAGATGCTGAGCACGCCTGCGTCGATCTGCTTGAGGGTGCCGAAGGACGACAGCGCAGGCGAAGCCGCCAAGGCTGACCGGTTCAGACCGAGCCCGGCTGCCGCGACTGCTGTGGCCATGGCACCGATGAAGAGGCGGCGGCTGGGATCGAGGGGGCCGAGAGCTTTGGTCTTGTCCATGGTGGCGATGCCTTCTGCGCTGGGATGGTCAGGTAAGGAGGCGCCGGCGGAGATCTCCGCGCGGCGCCGTCCGGTAAGGCTCAGACGAGGTTGATCTCGACGTCGATGTTGCCGCGCGTCGCCTTGGAGTAGGGGCAGGTCTGGTGCGCGGCATCGACCAGAGCCCGGGCCGTCTCGCGATCCAGCCCTGGCAGGGCGACGTTCAGGCGAGCCTGCAGGACATAACCGCGCTCGCCATGGCGCAGGTCGATTTCGGCGTCGACAGCAGTCTCGGCGGGCACCGCGACCTTGCGCTCGCGCGCCGCCAAGCCGATCGCGCCGATGAAGCAGGCCGACCAGCCGGCGGCGAAGAGCTGCTCGGGATTGGTGCCGACGCCGGGAGCGCCGGGCGAGGTCAGCTTGACGTCGAGGCGGCCATCCGAGCTGCGGGCAGCGCCGTCGCGACCGCCGGTGGTGTGGGTGCGGCCGGTGTAGAGAACCTTGTCGGTGGAGGGCATGTCGGGCTTCCTTGTATGATTTAGATCGCATCCGATCTAATCGGATGCGGCTCTATATGTGAAGCAAGGACACGATGTCAACACTTCCGATTTAATCGGATGCGATATATATCAGGGTGGCGATGACGCACTCACGATGAGGCTCGACCATGCCCGCTCCGACCCAAGACGATCCGAAGGTGCCCAGGCTGGCGGATTTTCTCTGCTTCGCGATCTATTCGGCCAATCTGGCCTATGGGCGCGCCTACAAGCCGATCCTCGACGAACTCGGCCTGACCTACACCCAGTACATCGCGATCATCGCGCTGTCGGAGGAGGACAATCAGAGCGTCGGCGGCCTGGGCGAGAAGCTGTTCCTGGAATCGAACACGCTGACCCCGATCCTGAAGAAGCTCGAAGCGCTCGGCTATATCCGCCGCCGGCGCGACCCGGCCGATGAGCGCCAGGTGCGCGTCAGCCTGACGCCGGAGGGGCGCAAACTCAGGGAGAAGGCGCTGCCGATGAACCTGGTGGCGGCCGCCGGACTCGGCGAGGATTTTCCGGTGGTGCAGAAGGCTGTGGTCAGGCTGCGGGAGAATCTGCGGCGTGCCGCGCGCGGGCAGGAGACGACGGCGGCTGGGGCGGCCGAGGCCGAATAGGCGTTAGGCAGGCGTGTTCGTCATGGTCGGGCTTGTCCCGACCATCCACGTCTTCCTTCCTGCTGCGCGGTGTTCAAGACGTGGATGCTCGCCACAAGGGCGAGCATGACGAGGTGTGACTAGCTGCTTCTTTGCGACGCTCAAGCGACAGCCTTCGCCTGATTGCCGGACTCGGAGCCTTCAAACTCAGCCATCGCCGCGGCCACGCCGCCACTACGATGGGGCACGCCCGCCGCGGCAAGACCCATCTCGACGCCAGAGAGGGCGCCGAGCAGAGCGAGCTCATTGCACTCGCCGAGATGGCCGATGCGGAAGACCTTGCCGGCGACCTTGCCGAGGCCGGAGCCGAGCGAGATGTTGTACTTCTCCAGCGCGATCTTGCGGAAGCGGTCGGCGTCATGGCTCGGCGGCATCAGGACGGCGGTGAGCACAGGCGAGTGCTCGGCCGGATTCTGGCAGAGCACCTCGAGCCCCCAGGCCTTGACGGCGGCACGGCAGGCGCTGGCGAGGCGCTGGTGGCGGGAAAAGACGTTGTCGAGGCCTTCCTCCCGCAGCATGGCGAGTGCCTCCTTCAGCCCGTAGAGGAGGTTTGTCGCCGGCGTGTAGGGGAAGAAGCCGCCGGCGTTGATCTTGATCATCTCCTGCCAGTCCCAGAAGGAGCGCGGCAGCGTGTTGCTCTTCGAAGCCGCCAGCGCCTTCTCCGAGACGGCGTTGAAGCTGAGGCCAGGCGGCAGCATCAGGCCCTTCTGCGAGCCCGATACGGTGACGTCGACCTGCCATTCGTCATGGCGGTAGTCGACCGAGGCGAGCGAGGAGATGGTGTCGACCATGAACAGGGCCGGGTGCCCGGCAGCGTCGATCGCCTTGCGGATCTCGGCGACGCGGCTGGTCGCGCCGGTCGAGGTCTCGTTGTGGACGACCATCACCGCCTTGATCTGGCGGGACTTGTCCTCGGAGAGACGTGCCTCGATCGCGGCCGGATCGGCGCCACGGCGCCAATCGCCCGGGATGAGCTCCACCTCGACGCCGAATCGCGTGGCGATCGTCTTCCACAAGGTCGCGAAATGGCCGGTCTCGGCCATCAGCACGGTGTCGCCGGGGGAGAGGGTGTTGACGATCGCCGCTTCCCAGGCACCGGTGCCTGAAGAGGGATAGATCACCACCGGCTGCTTCGTCTTGAAGACGGCCTTGCTGCCGTCGAGGACCTCCTTGCCGAGCGCGGCGAACTCGGCGCTGCGATGATCGATGATCGGCATAGCGATGGCGCGCAGGATGCGGTCCGGAATCGGGCTCGGGCCGGGGATGTGCAGGAAGTGACGCCCTTGCATGATCTTGTTTTCCTCCCGTCAGGGCTTGAGCGCCGCAGCGCCATTGCTGATCATTTTGCATTCATTTTTTGGAAGATCAACTGCGGTATGGTATGCCGATGATCGACAATCGGGCTCGACAGCTGGTCCGAGCCGACTTAGCGATGATGCATGAGCGAACCATTTCTCGATACGCTTGATGAGCAAAGCCCGGCGCCTGCCGAGATTGCGAAGCCGGTCGCCTCATTGCACGAGGGGCTGCTGGTCGCGCTGCGGGACTTCATCGTCGAGGGCAATCTCGAGGATGGTGCCCGGGTTCCGGAGCGGGCGCTGTGCGAGCGCTTCAACATCTCGCGCACGCCCCTGCGCGAGGCGTTGAAGGTGCTGGCGGCGGAAGGGCTGATCGAGCTTCTGCCCAATCGCGGCGCGCGGGTCCGCGAACTGAGCTCTGCCGATCTGCGCGAGCTCTTCGATGTCATGGGCGGGCTGGAGGCCCTGGCCGGGCGCCTCGCCTGCGAGCGGATAACCGAGGTGGAATTCGCCGAGATCGAGCGGATTCATCACGAGATGTATCGGTTTTACCTGCGCCGCGACATGCATGGCTATTTCCATTGCAACCAGGCGATCCATCAACTGATCGTCGCGGCTGCAGGCAATGCCACCCTGAGCGCGACCTATGCCGGCCTGGCCGGTCGTATCCGCCGCGTGCGCTATTCCGCCAATCTCGCCAAGGATCGCGACCGGCTGGGAGAGGCGATGCGCGAGCACGAGGCCATCCTCGACGCCCTGCGCCGTCGCGCCGGTTCCGAACTCAGCGACATCCTGTTCCTGCATCTGCGCAACAAGCTGAAGGCGGCGCAGGCGCCTGCTCTGGCTGCGGGCGCGTGAAGAGATCCAGTGAAGGCGAGGATGGTCGTCAATTTGAAAGGCATCAACTTTTAGATTGAATGCAAAATTTTTTGACCTTAGGCTCGCTCCCTTAGCGCCACCAGAGCGCGCTCAGGGAGAGAGCGACCATGAAGCACCATTGGCTTGCCGCAGTCCTGCCGCTCGGCCTCGTCTCGCCGGCTTTCGCCTGGGAGCCGACGAAGCCGATCGAGATCGTCGTGCCGTTCTCGGCGGGCGGCGCGTCCGACCAGATGGCGCGGACGATCCAGGGCATCATCCAGAAGCAGCAGTTCACCAAACAACCGATCATCGTTGTCAACAAGCCCGCTGCCGGCGGCGCCGAGGGCATGCTCGACATCCAGAAATCGGCCGGCGACCCGCATAAGCTGATCACCACCTCGAGCGGCATCTTCATGACGCCGATGGCGACCAAGCTGGCGCTGAACTGGACCGACTATACGCCCGTCGCGATGCTCGCGCAGGATTCCTTCCTGCTCTGGGTTAATGCCAAGGCGCCCTACAAGACCGCGGGCGACCTGATGACGGCGGCCAAGAGCGCCAACCCACCGATGAAGATCGGCGGCACCTCGTCCAAGCGCGAGGACAACCTGCTCGTCTTCGCCATGGAGAAGCAGGGCGGCACCAAATTCGCCTATATCCCCTATACCTCCGGCGGCCAGGCCTCGACCCAGCTCTCGGGCGGGCATGTCGAGGCGACGACCAACAATCCGGCCGAGGATCTCGCCAACTGGCGCGGCGGCGCCACGCGCCCGCTCTGCGTCTTCGCCGAGCAGAAGATGGCCTATACCGAGAAAGTAGCGGACGGACAGTCCTGGGCCGACATCCCGACCTGCGCCTCGCAGGGGCTCAATGTCAGCTACCAGATGCTGCGCGGCATGTTCATGCCCGGCAAGGTCAGCAAGGAGCAGCAGGCCTTCTATGTCGACCTGTTCAAGAAGGTGTCCGAGACGCCGGAGTGGAAGGACTATCTCGCACGCAATGCGCTGGCGGCCGACTACCGCGACGGCGAGGCCTTCGTCTCCTTCCTGAAGGCGGACGAGGCGAAGCACGAGAAGCTGATGACCGAAGCCGGCTTCATGGCGAAGTGAGCTTCCGAGGGCTGCGATCACGGCCTCTATCGTCATGGTCGGGCTTGTCCCGACCATCCACGTCTTCGTTTCCTGATCGCGTGCGGTGCTCAAGACGTGAATGCTCGCCACAAGGGCGAGCATGACGAAACCGTAGCGGCTGGGTGTCGAGGGGCGGGGCCGAGCCCTCGATCTGGCACGGAATGATGAGCGGGAGTGATCGATGTCGTTGCCTTCCGAAACCGAAGCACCCGAACGCGGCATCTCGCGCCGCCCGGTCGAGATTGCCACGGCGCTGCTGCTGATCGGGCTCGCCGGCATCGTGCTCTACGACTCGCATGGGCGCGGCGCCGGCTGGGATGGCGGCCCGCAGAACGGCTTCTTCCCGGCCCGCGTCGGCTGGATATTCCTCGCCGCCTCGCTCTTCATCCTCTGGCAGTCCTTCCGCCGGCCAGACGGGGTCTTCGTCACCTATGAGCAATTGCGCCAGGTCGTCAGGGTGCTCGGGCCGCTCGTCCTGTTCGTCGCGCTGATCCAGCCGCTCGGGATCTATGTTGCCTCGGCGGTCTTCATCATCGCCTTCATGGCCGTGGTTGGGACCTCGCGTTGGTGGTCGATCGGGCTGACCGCGCTGCTGGTGCCGGTCGTCTGCTTCTGGGTGTTCGAAATGCAGTTCCGCGTGCCCCTGCCTAAGGGCCCGCTCGAAGCCATGCTCGGCTACTGAAGGACGACCGATGGACGATCTCTCCTCGCTCATCGCCGGCTTCCAGGTCGCGCTCTCCTGGCACAATGTCGGCTTCATGGCGGTCGGGGTCATTCTCGGCATCATCGTCGGGGTGCTGCCGGGCTTAGGGGGACCGAACGGCGTCGCGATCCTGCTGCCGCTGACCTTCGGCATGGACCCAACCTCGGCGATCATCCTGCTCTCGTCGATCTATTGGGGGGCGCTGTTCGGCGGCGCGATCACCTCGATCCTGTTCAACATCCCCGGCGAGGCCTGGTCGGTCGCGACCACCTTCGACGGCTATCCGATGGCGGTGCAGGGCAAGGCGGCCGAGGCGCTGACGGCGGCCTTCACGGCTTCCTTCATCGGCGCGCTCTCCGGCGTGGTGCTGATCACCTTCGTCGCGCCGCTGGTCGCGCAGTTCGCGCTGCGCTTCGGCCCGGCAGAGTTCTTCGCCGTCTTCCTCCTGACCTTCTGCTCCTTCATCGGCATGGGCCGGGAGAACCGCGCCAAGATCATCGCCTCGCTGTGCATCGGCTTCCTGCTCGCCGCGGTGGGACTCGACTCGATTTCGGGCGATCTGCGCATGACCTTCGGCTCGACCGAGCTGATGCGCGGCTTCGACTTCCTGATCGTGGTGATCGGCCTGTTCGGCGTCAGCGAGATCCTGCTGACGGTCGAGGAAGGGCTGGTGTTCAAGGGCAAGCAGGCCAAGATCGACCTCAAGATCGTGCTGCGGACCTGGGCCGGCCTGCCGCGCTACTGGGCGACGCTGCTGCGCTCCGCGATCGTCGGCATGTGGATGGGCGTGACGCCGGGCGGGGCCATCGCCGCCTCCTTCATGGGCTATGGTCTCGCCAAGCGCTTCTCGAAGCATGGCAGGAATTTCGGCAAGGGCGAGATCGAGGGCGTGCTGGCGCCGGAGACTGCGGCCCACGCGGCCGGCACCAGCGCGCTGCTGCCGATGCTGGCGCTCGGCATTCCAGGTTCCGCGACGGCGGCCGTCCTGCTCGGCGGCCTGCTGGTCTGGGGCCTGCAGCCCGGGCCGATGCTGTTCGTCGAGCAAAAGGATTTCGTCTGGGGCCTGATCGCCTCGATGTATCTCGGCAATCTCGCCGGGCTGATCATCGTGCTGGCGACGGTGCCGCTCTTCGCGGCGATCATGCGGATCCCGTTCTCCTTCGTCGCGCCGGTGATCCTCATCGTCTGCGCCATCGGCGCCTACACGATCTCGAACTCGATCTTCGACATCTGGCTGATGCTGATCTTCGGCATCATCGGCTATGTCTTCAAGAAGCTCGATTATCCGCTGGCGCCGATGATCCTGGCGCTGGTGCTCGGCGACAGGGCGGAGGACGCCTTCCGCCAGGCGCTGCTCGGTTCGGGCGGGTCGCTGAACGTATTCTGGGCGAACGGTCTCGTCGGGACTCTTGTCGTGCTGGCGCTGCTGCTGTTGCTCTGGGGGCCGATGGGCGACCTGATCGCCACGCTGCGCGGCAAGAACCAGCCCAAGACCGCCGAGGCTGCGGAATGAACCAGACGACATTGCCGCGCCCGCACAGCCGCAATCTCGGCTTCGAACGCAAGCTGTCGCAGGCGCTGGAAGGGGAGGTGCGCTTCGACGCCTTCACCCGCGGGCGCTACGCCACCGACGCCTCGATCTACCAGATCGTGCCACAGGGCGTCGCCTTCCCGACGAGCGAGGCCGATATCGCAGCGGCGCTGACGATTGCGGCCGAACATGGCGTGCCGGTGATCGCGCGCGGCGGCGGCACCTCGCAGAACGGCCAGCCGATCGGCGATGCGCTGATCCTCGACATGAGCCGGCATTTCAACGCGATCCGCGACTACGATCCGGCCGCCCAGACCGTTTCGGTCGCGCCCGGCATCGTACTGGAAGCGCTCAACGGCCATGTGAAGAAGGACGGGCTGTTCTTCCCGGTCGAGCCTTCGACGGCGAGCCGCTGCACCATCGGCGGCATGGTCGGCAACAATTCGTCAGGTGCGCGCTCGCTGCGCTACGGCAAGACCGTCGATAACGTCGTCGGCCTGAAGGCGATGTTCCATGACGGCGAACCCTTCGCGCTCGGCGAGGGGCCGGTCGGTGACAATGGCTCGCCGCGGGCGCGAGCGCTGATGGAGACCATGCTCGCGCTGGCCGACCGGCATCGCGACGAGATCGAGGCGATCTTCCCCAAGGTGCAGCGGCGGGTCGGCGGCTACAATCTCGACGAGCTGATCGTGCCGCGGCCGAACCTGTCGCATCTGCTGGTCGGCTCGGAGGGCACGCTGGCGCTGACGACGCAGGCGACGCTGAAGCTCTCGCCGCTGCCGCAGCATCGAGTCATGGGCGTCTGCCACTTCCCGAATTTCCGCGCGGCGATGGAGACGACGCAGCACATCGTTGCGCTCGGGCCGGTCGCGGTCGAGCTCGTCGACAACAATGTGCTGGTGCTCGGCGCCGACATCCCGCTCTTCGTGCGCACGCTCGCCGACATCACCAAGGGCAAGCCGAACTGCCTGCTGCTGGTCGAGTTCGCCGGCGACGATCTCGCCGCGCTGAAGGGCGACCTCAGGCGCCTCGACCAGTGCATGGCCGATCACGGCTTTCCCGATGCGGTGGTCGAGGTCGTCGAGCCCGCCCGCCAGAAGCCGGTCTGGGAGGTGCGCGAGGCCTGCCTCAACATCATGATGTCGATGAAGGGCGACGGGAAACCGGTCTCCTTCATCGAGGATTGCGCCGTCCCGCTCGAGCACCTCGCCGACTATACCGACGCGGTCACCGCCCTGTTCGAGCGGCACGGTACGCGCGGCACCTGGTATGCGCATGCCTCGGTCGGCTGCCTGCATGTCCGCCCGATCCTCAACATGAAGACGGAAGCCGGGGTGAAGGCGATGCGCGGCATCGCCGAGGAGGCCTGCGAACTGGTGCGCCGCTTCAAGGGCTCGTTCTCGGGCGAGCATGGCGACGGCATCTCGCGCTCGGATTTCGTCGAGCCGATGTTCGGCGGGCCGCTGACCCGCGCCTTCGAGGTGGTCAAGGACGGCTTCGACCCTAATAACCGGCTCAACCCCGGCAAGATCGTCCGGCCCTATCATATGGATGATCGCAGCCTGATGCGCTTTCCGCCCGGCTACGCCACGCCGGTGCCGGTGGAGACGGCGCTTGACTGGTCCGACTGGGGCGGCCTCGGCGGCGCTGTCGAGATGTGCAACAACAACGGCACCTGCCGGAAGATGGCGGGCGGCACGATGTGCCCGTCCTGGCGCGCCACCCGCGAGGAACAGCACGTCACCCGAGGGCGGGCCAACACACTCAGGCTCGCCATCTCCGGCCAGCTTGGGCCGGATGCCTTCACCTCGCCGGAGATGAAGGAGACGCTCGATCTCTGCGTCTCCTGCAAGGGCTGCAAGCGCGACTGCCCGACCGGCGTCGACATGGCCCGGATGAAGGTCGAGTTCCTGCATCATTACCACGGCAAGCACGGCCTGCCGCTGAAGGAACGCCTGATCGCCAACCTTCCGCGCTATGCACCTTTCGCGGCGAAGCTCGCGCCGCTGATGAACCTGCGCGATCGCGTCCCGCTGCTGGCGACGCTCAGCGAACGTTGGCTCGGTTTTTCAGCGCGGCGCTCGCTGCCGGTCTGGCGAGCGCCCTGGCGCGAGGCGGCTGGACCTTCGAGCCCGTCGGCCGTGCGGGGCGACGGCCGCGACATCGTGCTCTTCGGCGACACGTTCAACCGCTATTTCGAGCGCGAGAATCTGGAGGCGGCGGAGCGCGTGCTCAAGGCCGGCGGCTACCGCCTGCATCACGTCGAAGCCGCAGGGGGAGGCCGGCCGCTCTGCTGCGGGCGCACTTTCCTCTCGGCCGGGCTGGTCGACGAGGCCCGTGCCGAGGCGCGGCGGACGCTCGATGCGCTCGCGCCTTTCGTCGCCAGGGGAGCGCGGGTCGTCGGGCTCGAACCGTCCTGCCTGATGAGCTTCCGCGACGAGTTCGGCGCGCTGCTGCCCAAGGCCGAGGTCGAGCCCTTGGCCAAGGCGGCGCTGCTGGTCGAGGAACTGCTGGCTGCCGACATGGCCGCGGGCAGGACCAGCCTGCCATTGCGCGACCAGAGCGGACGCGTCGCGCATCTGCACGGGCATTGCCACCAGAAGGCCTTCGACGCGATGGGCGCGGTCGAGAAGACCTTGCGGGCCGTGCCGGGGCTGGAGGTCAGGCCGATCGAATCGAGCTGCTGCGGCATGTCCGGCGCCTTCGGCTATGGCGCCGCGACGATCGACGTCTCGCTTGCCATGGGCGAGCTCTCGCTGCTCCCGGCGGTGCGCAAGGCTGCGGCGGGCGATCTCGTCGTCGCCGACGGCACGAGCTGCCGCCACCAGATCCATGACGGCGCCGGCCGCGAAGCCGTGCATGTCGTCAGGGTGCTGGACGGAGCGCTGAAGGACTGACCTTTCGGAGGAACCACACCACTCAAGGAAGCAGGCTTGGCAGGCCACGATCCACAGCAATTTCCGGCGCGGGTTCAGGGGCTGTTAACCCTGCGCCGGTACCTCTCGATGCTCAGTCGAGCGAGTGTCGGGCCAGCGTTGATCCATGCGTCGAATCCATCGCAATCTGCAGACGAACAACGCCTCTCCCGCAGCCCGGATCTCGGATCAACTCACTGATTTCGCAGATATTCCGGAGGCGGTTCCAGCTGATCCCCGCGCCGGCACTGCGGGGCTCGTCCGCTACGGTCGCACCCCCGACAAGGTTCGCCGGCAGGCGGTCGAGCGCGTTGCCGCGGAGGTGGCTACCCCGCTGCCCGCGCCCGAGCCGGAGGCACCCGTCGATCCCGGTCGCGTCCGCTATTGGCGCACCCCCCAGCGCATGCTGCAGCAGGTCTGGGGTGGCGGGTCGCCCGAGGCGCCCATGCCCGAGATTATGGCGCAAGCCGAGGCCGAGATGGCGGGGGAGGGTGAGGATGCCTTGACGGCTC
Source organism: Allobosea lupini (assembly GCF_900109525.1). Classification (GTDB taxonomy): domain Bacteria; phylum Pseudomonadota; class Alphaproteobacteria; order Rhizobiales; family Beijerinckiaceae; genus Allobosea; species Allobosea lupini. The sequence goes on from NZ_FOAN01000009.1 coordinate 222,076, forward strand.
CCGACTTCGATTTGCCGCCGCCGGAAGAGACCCAGGCCGAGGCGGTGACGACCCCGTTCGCCTTCCTCTCCGATGCCGCCTTCTGGGAGTTCATTCCGGACGCCGAACAGGAGGATGAAGCGGCCTTCGAGATTGCGCCGCCGGTTCTTGCAGCGAGGGCCCCGGTGGAGACGGCTCGGCCGATCGCGCCGACGCTCGCGGCCGAGCCGGGGCGCCCGGTGGCTGCTCCGATTCCCGCGGCTGCGTCGGCGACGATGTCGTTCGGCTGGACGCAGCCCTATCGCTTCGAGTTGAGCCTGACGCCGCCGGCTCTGCAGATGGTCGCAGCGGCCCCGGTGCCGGCCGTCCCGGCTCCCGCTCCCAAGGCTGCGGTTGCAGCTCCGCGCCGCAGGATCATGGGGCAGCTTGCGCCTGCTGCGACGCCTGCCGCCGCGCCTGCGAAGATCGCCGAGCCGGAGGTCGCGCCCGCGACCGCGCAGCCGAAGGTCTCGGTCGTGCCTGCGGCGCCGAAGCTGCGCGCGGCCATGCCGATGCCCAGGCCGATCGCGTCGATGGGCTTCGAATTGCCGCCGATCGAATTCCTGGCCGAGCCGCCGCAGATCGCGACGGCTATCCCGATCGAGATCATCCAGCAGAATTCCGGCCTGCTCGAAGGGATCCTGGAGGACTTCAACGTTCGCGGCGAAGTGGTTCAGGCCTGCCCCGGCCCGGTCGTGACCTTGTACGAGCTCGAGCCTGCGCCTGGCACGAAGTCGTCGCGGGTGATTTCGCTGGCCGACGACATCGCGCGCTCGATGAGCGCGGTGTCGGCGCGTGTCGCGGTGGTGCAGGGCAAGAACGCGATCGGCATCGAGCTGCCCAACGCCAAGCGCGAGACCGTCTTCCTGCGCGAACTGCTGGCCTCCCAGGATTTCGAGGGCACCAAGCACAAGCTCGCGCTCTGCCTCGGCAAGACCATCGGCGGCGAGCCGGTGATCGCGGACCTTGCCCGCATGCCGCATCTACTCGTCGCCGGCACCACCGGCTCGGGCAAGTCGGTGGCGATCAACACCATGATCCTGTCGATCCTCTACCGGCTGAAGCCGGAGGAGTGCCGGCTGATCATGGTCGATCCCAAGATGCTCGAGCTTTCCGTCTATGACGGCATCCCGCATCTGCTCACCCCCGTCGTCACCGACCCGAAGAAGGCGGTGGTCGCGCTGAAATGGGCGGTGCGCGAGATGGAG
>NZ_FOAN01000007.1 GCF_900109525.1 Allobosea lupini
GGCCGCGTCGGCTTCGCCTTCGACCGGTTCCTGCCCTACGTCACCGCTGGTCTTGCCTACGGCAACGTGAAGACCACCCTTGTCCCGGGCGTGACCATCAACGGCCTGAACTCGGACTCGAACACCCACACCGGCTGGACCGTCGGCGGCGGCGTCGAGTACGCCTTCACCAACAACCTGGTCGGCGGCGTCGAGTACCTCTACGTCGACCTCGGCGACAAGCGCGTCTTCAATGGCGGCGACAAGGTCAGCACGGACTTCTCGGTGGTCCGCGCCCGCCTCAGCTACAAGTTCTGATTTTCTCCTCCCGGAGACGGAACGAACCCGGTGGCCTAGGCCACCGGGTTTTTTGTTGTCTCCACGGCTTGGCCTGTGAAATCAGGGCATGCACCTAGCGCTACTTCGCGACCGCCTAATCCAGCTTGTGATGCTTCTTCTTCGGCATTGGATCTCCTGTTGCCGCGACGGTCGTCACGCCGCTATCCGCTGGCAGGTGGGCGATCGTCTGTCGAGCGTCTGTGTGCGTTTCAACGCAAAGAACGCTTTCGGAGCCTACGTGGGTCTCAGAATGCATGTTGTGTGGTTTGAGGACGGCAAACTTCGGAACGGCGGTGAATACATGTACGCCTGCAACAGCGGCGTCGTGTACCATCCGTCCCGGAGCTAGAGGTCGATCAGAAAGCTGTCATCGTACAGCGGTAGCCGGAGACGACCATAGAGCCGGCGCGGTGCGGTAGTTTTTGCACCCGGTTGCAACATAATAGGGTGTAATTCGCTCTCAGCAGCGGTGGTAGCCGCCTAACCTTCCAGAACGCGATATACGGGTGCGCGGCCAATGCCAAGACGCCGAGCAATCTCGGTTGCACCGACGCCTTCGGCATCAAGCGCCCGAACCCGCGCCACGTCGATGGAAGGCTTCCGCCCCTTATAAACGCCTTCGGCCTTCGCCTTTGCGAGCCTTCCACTTGGCGCTTTTTGCGAATGGCGGTCTCAAACTAAGCAAAGACACCGAGCATCTGGAGGAAGGCGCGCCCCGCAGCGGTCCCGGTGTCGATGGGCTGTTCCGTAACCCGGAGAGAGACGCCCTTGCTCGCTAATATGCGAACAATGCCGGCGAAATTATCTACTCTGATCTCGATAGAACCGAACCCAGTAGCCGCTCAATCCGTGCAAGCTCGACGACTGATTGCATCGCGATGAGATTTTGACGCTCGCTCTCTTCTTCATTACTAAGCCCCGGATCGATAGCCTTCCTATTTAAAATCGATAACCGTAGTCCCTTATGAACGGGCGTGCCTGGATCACGGAGTGCAGTCCATAATCCTTCCGCTGCTTGCACGGTTCCGAAACGAAGTTCGTACTTGCAGCGAAGGCCGGTTTGCGCGTCATGGTTCGTGCCGCCAAACTGGTGCTGAATGTCGGTCAAGGTCGAGAGTGCAGCGGCCGATTCACCCGCCTCGATCTGACAGTTTGCTAGATTAGCGATTACTTCAAATGTGGGTCTTGCGATCTTCCGGTTGGCGAAGTTTGCGAATATTAGGGCATCACTGGAATTTCCACGAGCTTGTTCGTAAGTTGAACGACGATGGTCAGCGAATCCACTCGGATCAACGCGCTCCAAGACATCAAGCGCGCGTTCTGCAGTTTCCAAATCGCCAAGGCGGAGCGCTATGGTGCAGCGGAGATCGACGACATACCGGTTGTGGGGTGACCGTTCCTCGGCCTGTTGGATGTGATGTTCTGCTTTTGGCAAGTTGCCAAGTTCGAAATAACTGCTGGCAAGCTCACGATGGATCGCAACGCCCCCACGGCCAAATGCCAAGCTTTTTTCGTAAGCTTCGATTGCCTCTGGATAATTGCGTCTGCGGCGTGCAGCGAACCCACGGATGTAAAATGCTTCCTTCAGCTGGCCCGACGCGACCAAGGCGTCAATGTGCTCATCCGCTTCCGGGTAGCGCTCGCGCCGGATAAGGGCTTGCGCCACGTAGCGTCTCACATCGACGTTGTCGGGCCGTGCCGCGAGCGCGGATGCGCCATATTGAATTGCTAGATCGTAGTCCTGATCATGATAGCTCTGTGTTGCGACTTGGATGAGGTCGGCAGCAAAGCCCACCGCGAATCGTGAGGACGATCCAGTGCCAGATAAGAGACTTGCGCGGAAGATCGTCTGCCCGAGATTGAGCCGCGCGTCGTCATCCGGCTCATCGCGAAGATAGGCGTCCAGCGAATCAGCTACTCTGCGGCTGTCAATCTTGAGCCCATCGAAGGCCCGGTATGCTGCATCTCGCAAAGGTTCGCTTATACGGAAATGAAGTCCGTCGGGGATGACGAAGGCGAGGTCAAGCAGATGGTCTATGCTCTCGTTCGCTTCCTCCTTAGTGATTTTGCAATATTCTGTGATGACGCTTAATGGCAAGGGGCTAAAGGCTGAGAGGAGACTAAGTATTGTCTCCATGATCGAGTCGATTGATTTTGTTTCTCTCAACTGTCGAAGAAATAGTTCAGCGCTAAAATTTACCAAGGCTCTTTGGTTAGACACTACCTGAGATACGCCTCTAATCCGAGCTTCGTCTAACGCAAATTGTACCGCGGGTGGGTATCCGCGAGAGTAAGTGGCAAGTGCTGCCAAATCAGGGCGGTTAAATACCAGGCCAAGATCGCGTCCCGCTACCCGTAAAAGGTTTTGCGTGGACGACTGGTCCAGCTCGGGCACCCGCAACGATGGTAAGTTTGCGCCGCCGCTGCCATAAATTCGCCTGCCTGCGACGATCATCGCGTCGACTTCAGGTTCAGACGCCATTGCATGATAGAATGTCTCAAACTCTGGTCGCAGTATCCCATTCTGTTGTGCTAGAGCGCCATCATCTATGATTACGGGTAGCGTGCCCGCTGTGCAGGCAATTTTCATGAGCTGAATTACATCGAGCAACAGGTCCGCCGGAGCTTTGGCCTCCTGCTTAGCAAGGAGTTCTGCATAGTCCGGCGTCCCTCCCGGTGACATCGCTGCCGACAAGCGGACATAAGTTTCAGGCAATAAATCGCCCGCTTTAAGCGGAAGGGGGATGGTAGTCGCGTATGATAGGTTGTCTCGCGCAATTGCCTGGACGAGGCTGCGGCGCCCTATGCCCTTTAAGCCATAGATCAGCAATGGCGGGCGGTGGCTAGGATCCGTGAAGCTGGATATCAAATCCAATGCCTGATCCATTTCAGCCCGGCGCCCCACGAAGTACGACGGCAACCGCTCCTTCAGCCGCTGACTAATTAGCCTGCGAATATCCAGTGCGATTAGGCCGGCGTGGCTCTGCCGAACGATCAGCGTAGACCTCATCCATTCCGGTATGTCTTTCAGGTCGAGATCGGGATCGATGATGAAGGTAACAACTCGGCTGAGTGCCTGTCGGGTCACCGCCTCCTGCGCCGCAGCGATCTCAAATTTAACCCAGTCGCGTTGAAGCGCATGGCGGCTCGCGAAAAGAACGAAAAGGTCAGAATTCGCTAGGCCCGATAGTATAGCGTCCCTGAACTCGTCTCCGACGTCAAACTCAAAGGCATCGTAGATGACAGCCGCCCTGCCAAGAATTTTTGCGACTTCTCCTACAATCCCCTTGTCGGTCGAGCTATGTGAAAGGAATGCGCGCGGAAGCTTGGCCATCGGAACGCTCTTGAGGACACAGGGCAGGCCTAGGAAGGCAAATACTGGTTGATGTAGCTCGTCAACGGAAGCAAGCGGCTCTCCCACATAATACTTTAGGCCTTAGTTCGGCAGAGCGCTGCGCGCGACTCTAGCAATGCAAATCTATCTGACGCGGTCGCCATCGGGAGATGGAGACAGTCGATATGACGAATTCGAGCGCCGTTGCCGAGGCCTCGAATTTTCGCGAGGTGCACCCCTCTCGGAGGCGCGTGGCAGTCCGCAAACTGATTGGGCGAGCTGCGTAGCGTCCCGTGGTCCCTTGTCCCGCAACGCACGGACAGAAGCGTCCCGCTCCGTTGTCCCTCATGCCCACGAGCGAGGGAGGAGCAGGCCTGAAAAGCCGAAGGTGTAGGACCTAGCGCATCGATGCGGTCGGTAGCGACAGAGTTACACCATGTCCCACTCAGTGCGTTGTCCCTGCCGGGCCGGGGGACAGCCTTTCGTCGGGTTCGAGTGCGCCGACGGCGGTCACCATCTCGCGCAATGCCTCCTGCATGATCTCTAGGCTCTCCTGTCCGGCTGGCCTGTCACGGCGAGGAGCAACGAGGGTGCGGTAGCTGTCGAAGGCGCCCAGCTCTCGCATCCACTCCCGATCCTCCTTCGCCTCGTGGCGCAGCTCGCGGGTGACATCCATGATGGTCCGACCATCGTTGCGCAGCGTGGCGACGGCGAGGACGGCATGAAGGGCCTGCACACGGGCGTGTCGTTCAGCTAGATGCTGCGCGACCAGCTCCTCTACCGCCTGCGAACGCACTAGCTCCACGGCGTTGTCGGTGGCGCGGCGGATGATCTCCCCTACATGGCCGGGCGAGACGCCGATGGCGCGGGCGATGTCGGCGCGGGTGCAGCCGCGAGCCTTCATGCGCAAGGCGATGTCGAGGCGCTGTGCTTCGTCTATGGGGCGGGTGCGGTGCCGGACGATCGGGGTGGTCTGGGGCGCAGCTTCGGGCGGAGGCGTGCACCCCGTTGCAACGGGTGTACCGGCCGGTTCGCCCGTCACGCAGCTTGTGCGGTGTCGGCCGAGGGTGGACTTGTTCAAGCCGGGATAGTCGGCCGCCAGAGACCGAAGAGACCGCCCAGCCTGTAGGGCAGCCTCGATAGCGATCCGGTCAGGATGGCGGCATACGGCGCACATGGGATCAGGCGGCGCGGCGCCGGGCAACAGTGTGAGAGAGGGCCGCGAGGCATTCCCTATCGGGATCACCTGCGGCGATGTCGGCCGGGTCGGCGCGACGGACCGTGCCTCCGCTGCGCACGGCGAACTGTTCCAGCTCGGCCGCAACAGCCTCGTAGTGACGGCCCCGCGTGGTGACCATCATGGTGATGGTGTGCGTGATGGGGCCGGGCATCTCCATGACCGAGACCGCGGCGCCGAGCTGGCGCAGCTTGTCGGCGATGTGGGCGAGGTTCGCGCGGATGGCCTTCGCGCGTGCTTCCAGGTCGGGATGGTAGATCGTCATGGCAGCCGTGCTATTCGAGGGAGAGAAAGAATGAGCGAGGTCGGGGGGAGTCCGATCTCGCTCTACGCCCGGTGGACCCGCCAGGTCCGGGCGGTACGGCGAGGCAAGCAGAGGGGGGAACCTCGCCGTATCTCGTTGTCAGATTTTCGAGCGGAACCGGCTCCCGGAGCGCTCTTCGAGCAGCCCACGACGAACGGCGTCAGCGATAACGGCCTCCGCGCGTTGAGTGCTGATGCCGACTGCGCGCCCCGCGTCGCTCGCGTAGACTGTGGCCTCACCGCCCATGATCGCGGCGTTGCGGACCACGATGTTGATGACCTCAAGGGCTGCGAGGTCGAGGCCGTGGCTCTGGGCGAGGGCGCGAACAGCCGGCACAAGCTTCTCTGCTCGCGCGGCGTTGTCGTCCTTTTTGGCCTGATCGGCTATCCACGACGGCGCGTAGAGGTCGAGGGCAGACCCGTTCATGCCCGACGACCGGGCGGCCGAGCCGGACTTGTCGTCGAAGTCGAGGAGCGGGCGCTGGTTCCGATCCGCGAACGCGTTCACCGGGACGACGGCGCTCTGGCGCTTGGTCTCCGAAACCGGGGCGGTCTTCCGAATATCACCATAGGGGATCACTGGTTTTCGTCCTTCTGATCTGCAACCGGGTTCACTGTTGCCGCCTTTAACAGGTCGGCGATGACGGAGCTGCGCGAAGCGGCGCGGCCGGGCTTTTTCGCCAGTCGACGCTCGAAAACGATGCGGTCGACTTTGCTAACCACCTCGTCCGGCAGGTGGACCGACAAGATTGAGCTGCTCGACACGGTCGAGTTCCTCCAACGTTAAGGCGTGTAAGGGTCACGCATTTTGGGGTGTTGTCAACCTAGATTTTAGGTATTAGCGTACTTTATTAAGTTAACAGCTTCGCGAAAACAAAGACAGTGTACGTAATTACCAAGTCTTTGTCAGATTGAATTGGTTCTGAGGTCGGATTGCGATGACCCAATCACTAACGACGGTGTCACTTCGGGCTTGCGAGAGCAAGGCGGCTCCAGAAAATATCACCGACCGGGTGTATCAGAGCGCTCTGATGCGAGCCCTGTCGCGCTATTGGCGTTCGGAGCTGTCCGACCGCGAGTACGCCATGCTCGCCTACATCATGGACCACACCGTCGAGTGGGGAAGGCTCGCATATCGCTTCACTTACAAATCGATTGCCGAGGGCACCCCGATCTCGCCCTGCGGCCTGAGCAAAAGCGAGCAGCAACTTCGCCAGACGTTGGTGTCACTGGAACGGAAGGGGGCCGTCAGGGTCATGCGGGGTCGCGATGGCCTCGCGATCACGTTCAATCCGCAGTGGAGGCCGATTCGGTCCGCCCGTAAGCGCTCGACTAAGGCCGAGACCCCCTTGGAAATCCAAGGGGTAGACCCCCGGATTTCCAAGGGGCAGACCCTTGGAAATCCGCACCCCCTATTAGAAGAGCACTTAGAACAACAAGATAGGAGAGCAATACGGCCGGCTGACGCCGACCGGAGCGCGGTTTCTTTATTGGAAGGTTGTTCGACCTCCGAAACGAAAGTGATCCCGATTGTTCGAAAAAGAGCTAGACCGACCCGGCCGGAAAATTTCCATCCGCACCAAGCAAGCGCTTCGGTTCTCCCGATCCCGGTAGTTCGAAAGCGGACCCGTCCAGTCCGGCTCCAGTCTGAGGCGGTCGAAGGCCAGCATGGTGCGCACAGGTCGGAGCGTCACGGCGGCGCCTTGTTCATGACGTGGAAGGCGGCCTACAGGCGGACCTATGTCGGCATCGGTGGCGCCGGCTGTGTCGACTGGTCGAAGGCTGAGATGGCGATGGCCGCGACCCAGCTCGCCAAACCGTTCAAGGGCACCGCGCCGGAGCTGCACGACTTCATCGATTGGATCGTCACCAACTGGAGCATCGTCTTGGCCGAACGCTTCGAATGGATGAAGCGCAAGAAGCCGCCTGAGCTGCCCGATCTACGTTTCGTGCTGGCGTTCAGGCACGAGTTCTTTGCCGCCTACGGTCGGCGCTCGGTAGACCGCTACCTCGAAAGCCTTTCAGAACATGAGCGGACGATCCGCAAGTCGCTCCTTAAGGACGGCCTGACCCACGAGCACGCGATGGAGAGGCTAGCGGACCGTCGCGTCCGTCAGCAGCTTCGCGAGGAAATGGAGAAGCGCGAAGCGAAGGCGGCGCAGGCATTGCGGACCGCAGCCGTTGCCCGAGGCAATGTCATCAAGGAACGGCGCGCTATGGAAGCTCAACTCTATCGATACAAGCACCGGATCGCGCAGGAGCCGCCCAAGCCCACCTTACCGAACGGCGCTCGTGAGGTCTCCGACGAGGAGTTGGTTGCGAGTGTGCAACTACTCGCGAAGATGATGGCGATTGATCCGAATAGCGAGTGAGTTGGCCGCGCCGCTTAGATGTCGATGCAGTGCACTTGCACGCCAGTCACTTTTTCTAGTTTGGAGTGACGCCCCGGTGCGTAGCCCGGAGAATAGAAGAAGGCGTAACGATGCTGCGATGAGTCCCGCGCCAGACGTTTCAGGTCCTTGTCCAGCTTTCGATTGCTGGACGGGCTGGTTGCGGCGAAGACCTCAGCACCTACGAGATTAGGTTGTAAGCTCATGATGTCTAGGCGTTGCGAAGCATGGGCGCCCGGTGCGAGCGATAAGCCTCCCGTATCAAGGTGGGTTTCCAGCAGCCATTTCGCTGCATTCAAGGCCACTAGGTAGGAGAACGTCTGGTTGATCTGTTCCACCAGATTGAGCGCTCGATCCTCGATAGGATGCCGACCAATAGTGCCGAATTTCATCTGGCGGAGGGCGTCTGCGGGTCGAGCAAGCGAACCAAGCGCTTCAATAGCCCGTCTCGTTGAGGCTTCGATGGTGGCGAGGTGTTGCTCGATGTCACTCTGGTTGCGGACGATCATGAACGGTCTCTGGCGTCGTCGATAGGTAATCTGTCTAGCATCGAACCATTCTGACCGACTAATGTACTGGCATCAGCCTTCCCGCCGGAGGCCGGCTACAGCGTTCGGCATCGACAAGAAATCGCGTGACGGACTGGCATGCAAAGTGTCATACATTGCCGCGTGACGACCTGCTCTGAGGGCCGTATTTTTCGATAGTTTCGTGGCGAAACGCCCCTTCCCCATGGGAGCGCCATTCGCGGCCTAAGCCTTTGAGCGGCTTAAACTCCAGACAAATCAACGGTTTCCCTAGCTCGGGCTGTCACGCATCGTGGCATATGGGAGCAGCGAAACCGTGCCGAGAGAGCCATGAATCCGGTTGCGGGCTCATCCTGATGGCGGACGTCCGCTGCTGAGCAGGTGTCGAATGGCCGCTCATAGAGCTACGCCACCGCGGGCGCTGGCTGTAGGCACCTCCGGCTTCATGAAACATCTCATCTCGGTGTCCACGAAACCGGCCGCAGAACGGCTCCGTGTTGTTCGGACAAGCCGAACCAGCGCTATTCGCAGGCTATCAGTTTAACCCGAACGTCACCAGCGATGCCGCATAACGCCCCACAACGACGGGAGCGTTCGAATGAGTGGCCATGATGCCCTGGTTGTTCGCGGTTTGGTGAAGCGCTTCGGCGGCTTCACTGCTGTCAACGGCCTCGATCTCAGTGTTCGGCGCGGCGAGCTCTACGCATTGCTGGGGCCGAACGGGGCGGGCAAGACCACCTCGCTCAGGATTGTCGCAGGGCTGCTCTCTCCGGATGTGGGCGAGATCAGCATTTGCGGGATCAACCGCCTGCGTGATCCGGTTGCGGCAAAACGTGTGGTGGCGTGGCTCCCGGATGAACCGATGGTTTATGACAAGCTCACGCCTGTCGAGTATCTCGATTTTGTCGCCGGCCTTTGGCAAGTCGAGCAAAGGGTCGCAAAGCTGCGCCGCGACGCCCTGCTTGAGACCCTCGACCTGACCCGCGTCGCAGATCAGCGCTGCGAGGGCTTTTCCAAGGGTATGCGCCAGAAGGTTGCTCTTGCCGGCGCGTTGATTCACGAACCCGAGCTGCTGATCCTCGACGAGCCGCTGACAGGCCTCGATGCGTCGATGGCGCGCCACGTGAAGGAGCTGCTTCAGGACCGTGTCGCAACCGGCGTGACGGTGATCCTCACCACGCATATCCTCGAAGTCGCTGAACGGCTCAGTGACCGCATCGGCATCATTCGCAATGGCAGGCTGGTCTGCGAGGGTACGATGACCGAACTGCGCAATGGTGGCACCTCCCAGGGGGCTACCCTCGAAGATGTTTTCCTCGATGTCGTCGGGCGCGAAGAGGCCGCCTGAGATGAGGGCCCTTGTGTCCGGTGCAACCCGCGCCGTGCTGGCGCTCGAGGCCCGTCTGGCATTGCGCGGCATTGCCGACATGGCAGGCCCGAAAACGGCAATGCGTCCATGGCGCATCGCGGGCGTACTGGCCGTGGTCTGCACGATCATCTTCGGCGTGTCGCACCTTCTGCTGACGACGGCCGGCGAACTGGACCCTGCCGATCCGCGCCTTCAGATCACATTGACGATCAATCTTGCCTTCCTGTTCGTCCTGATGATCTCAGCCGCGCTCGATTCAGCCGCCTATGCGCTTTATGCGCGCGGCGACTATGATCTGGTGTTCTCCGCGCCGCTGCCTCCGCAAACGGTGCTGCTGGTCAGGGCCCTCAACGTCTTTGGTTTCACGCTGACAAAAGCCGGTCTTTATGGCGCGCCGATGCTGATCCTGCTGGCGGTGCAGCGAGGACCTCATTGGTTGGCTGGCCTGCCCCTGATCCTGGCCCTTGCGCTCAGCGCGACGGCCATCGCGATCGGACTGGCAATGGGCCTGGTTCGCCTTATCGGCATCCGCAGCACGCGCGTCGCGGCGCAGGTGGCGGCGGCGCTGGCCGGCCTGCTGGTGCTTGTGATGGTACAGTGGGACGCGATTTTCGGGCCAGGTCCAAAGGACGCCCTCGTGGCGGACTATGTGGCCAACCCTCGGTCTCTTGTCTGGCAATTGGCGATGCTGCCTGCTCGCGCCGTGACGGGCGATGCCGTGGCTCTCCTGGCCGTGGTTGCCTGCGCCGCGCTGATGGCCGCGCTGATGTTCACCGGCCTTGCCGAAAGCTTTGTGCGCAATGCGGTCCTTGCAGCAGGATCGGCGTCTGCAGTTCAATCTCGCACCAGGCGTAGTCGAGCGTCCTTCGGAGCGTCACCAGTAGCTGTCCTGATGCTCAAGGAACGGCGCATCATTCTGCGCGATCCGTGGCTGTTGTCGCAGATCCTGATGCAATGCATTTTTCTGATCCCGATCGCCGTCATAACAGTCTATCGGGTCGCGAGCGGGGCAAGTGATGCCTCGGCGCTCGTGCCGGTGCTGATCGTTCTGTGTGGCCAGATTGCCGGTGGGTTGACCTGGATCGCGATGTCGGCAGACGAAGCAGCCGAACTTGCCTTGACCGCACCGCTGGACCCCCGCGTGCGCGAGCGCGCCCGTTTTGGCGCCATATCCTGGCTTGCAGTCATGTTCGCTGCACCGCCGCTGATGCTCTTGCTGATGTTCGATGCCTGGGCCGGTCTGGTCAGTCTGCTCGGCGTTGCGTGCGCCATCGCCTGCGGCATCTTCGTCAACATCTGGCATCAGCCTAGGGTGGCGAGAATCGGCATGATCAGGCGGCGCATGAAGAGTCCCATCTCCGTAACCCTCATAGAGCTTCTGGCCCTGACGATGGTTGCGGTCGCAGTCTGGCCCTTGCTGAAGGGCGACTATCCGGCGGCGATCCTGGGCGCGCTCCTGGCCGTTGCAACGATGGGCGCGCTCTATGTGGCGCGCCCACGCACGGCAGCCTGAGCAGGGACTGTCAGGATTTCCGTGTGCCGGCGTCGGGTTGAAAATCAGCCCCATGGCTTGGTGAAGCTCTCAACCGTTCCACTTTCCGCCATCCATTGTCTTCGCTTGGCTCTTTGGCTCTCCATGGGAACGTCATTGTCCCCAGTCTGAGCTTTTGGAAGATTGCCCCTCGCGGGGTGACCCGCAAAAAGCTCATGGTGCCAGCTGCCGTCAGGCCTGCCTGGCATGTGGAAGCGATTCCGCTTCAGCCGAAAGCGCTGGCAGTTCAAGGTTGGCGCGGAAGCTGCCCCCACATAGTCGTCATCGATCAGGGAGCGGCGCCGCAGTTCCGGCTAAATCACCGGAAGCGTCATTCGCGTCGATGGCGGCCTGATCGCCAGCATCTGAGGTGCTTCTGGCGAGCCTTGTCAGCAACCAGCTATCGAGGCAGGCCGGAAGGCCGCCAGCGAGAAAGGACCAGTCATGGCAAAATCGACTCTCACGCCCGAGCTGGCGGCCAGATTTGCGAGTATCGCGCTCGGGCACGTCCGGCGCGAATACCCCAACAAGCCCGACCACACCCTGGCCGGTCCGCAGGACGCCCAGACGCCGAGCCAGCTGCACCCGGTGTTCTACGGCAGCTATGACTGGCATTCCTGCGTCCACAGCTACTGGATGCTGGCGCGGCTGCTGCGGCTCTTTCCGGACTTGCCGGTTGCAGCCGACATCCGGGCGCTCTTTGACGAGCAGTTCGTTGCCGAGAAGATCGCGGTCGAGTGCGCCTATCTGGCGGCTCCGACGGCGCGCGGCTTCAAGCGCCCCTATGGCTGGGGCTGGCTGCTGAAGCTCGCCGAGGAGCTTGCGCTTCACGACGACAGGCGCTGGTCGGAGCGCTTGCGGCCGCTGGCCGAGATCTTCGCGCAGCGCTTCCGCGATTTCCTGCCGCTCGCCACCTATCCGGTGCGGGTCGGCACGCATTTCAACACGGCCTTCGGACTGCGGATGGCGATGGACTACGCCGTCGTGACCGATGATCGCGATCTCGCGGCGCTGCTCGGCGAGACCGGCCGGCGCTGGTATGGCGCCGATGCCGACTGCCCGGCCTGGGGCGAGCCGAGCGGCGACGATTTCCAGTCCTCGGCGCTGATCGAGGCCGAATGCATGCGCCGCCTGCTGCCGGCGGAGGAGTTCCTGCCCTGGTTCGACCGCTTCCTGCCCCGCATCGCGCAGCGCGAGCCCGCGACCCTGTTCCGGCCGGCGACCGTGACCGATCGCTCCGACGGCAAGATCGCTCATCTTGATGGCCTCAATCTCAGCCGCGCCTGGTGCTGGCGGTCGATTGCCTCGGCGCTGCCGGAGTGTGATGCGCGCCGCGCCATCGCCGAAGAGACCGCGGACCGGCATCTGGCAGCCGGCATGCCGCGTATCGCCGGCGACTATATGGGCGAGCACTGGCTGGCGAGCTTCGCGGTGCTGGCGCTGGAGGCCTGAAGCAGGGCGGAAAAGGCCGCATATCGGCGACGGGCCGCTGTACTCAAGCCATCTGCTGATTTTATGGATTATCCAAGTGTCCGGTGGCGCGCTTCGCCTCGGGCCCTAACGAAACAGATTTTAGATCGCGAAGTCGATCTCGGGCTTGTGGGCTGCTGCTCGGCTGACGAGATCGGCGATCGTCGTGTTGTCGACGACCGCCGCCATGGCGTCGCGGACCTCCCGCATCACCCCGCGGACGACGCAGGCTTCGATGTCGCCGCAATCCTGGCACGGCTTGAACGCCGACTGGCTGGCGCAATCGATCGGCGCGATCGGCCCTTCCAGGGCCCGGATGACCGCTCCGACCTTGATGGTCCGTGCCGGTTTCGCCAATGCGTAGCCGCCGCCCGGCCCCTTCTTGCTGCGCAGCATGCCGGCGTTGCGCAGATCCAGCAGGATCGCGTCGAGAAACTTCTTCGAGATGTTGTTGCGCTGCGCGATCTCGGCGATCTGGGCGGTTTCGCCGGCATCGAGCCGGGCGAGGTGGACCATGGCCTTGATGCCGTATTTGCCCTTGTTGGTCAGCACTGCCTGTCCCCCGCTTAGAAGTACAGTATATCGATCTATTGGCGCTGACGCTGTTCGTCGCCGCCTATCTCGCCGAGGTCGTCCGCGGCGGGTTGCAGGCGGTTCCCGTAGGCCAGTATGAGGCGGCCAAGGCGCTGGGCCTGTCCTATTGGCAGGCCATACGCCTCGTCGTACTGCCGCAGGCTCTGCGCGCGGTGATCCCGCCGCTGGTCAATCTTGCGATCGGTATCTTCCAGGATACGACGCTGGTGATCATCCTCGGCATGTTCGATTTCCTGAACACGGCGCGCGTCTCGGCGACGGATCCGAACTGGCTCGGCTTCTACCGGGAGGCCTATGTCTTCGCGGCCATTGTCTACTTCATCGTCTGCCTTTGTGCCTCAAGATACAGCCTTTGGCTGGAGGCAAGGTTGGCAGCAGGCCAGCGGATGCGGATCGGCGGCTAGAGCCATTCCGCAATTCTTCGAATCGCGGACATGTTCCAGGCTCTTGGTTTAACGCGTTGTCTACACGCGAACCGTTGCCCACTTCGCTCGACCATACTCTAGCTGCTCGCCGCATTTACCCAGGGCGGCGCCGATGATGAGCCGCCATGCCCCAATCCACCTGCCGGCGCTTCCACCGCAGGTTCCTATGGTCGCATCACGGGGCCGATCGCTGCGAATTTCGGGATCGGCGCGGTCATGGCCTTCCTGGCCATCGTTCTCATCGCGACGGCACGCGCATTTGCTGTCCTGACGAGTCCCTCGCGAACCTCATGCTGACGGGCCGGGTTCAGGGCACGGCGAGCAGGCGGATGAGGCCGAGCGAGATCGCCCCGAGCGCGAGCAGCGAGAGGACGACCGTGGCGGTGACGCGCGGGCCGGCCTTGGCGAAGGACCGGATGTCGACGCTGAGCCCGAGCGCCGCCATCGAGACGATCGTCAGTACATTCGCGATGGTCGCCAGCGGCGGCAGCAGAACCGCCGGAATGAGCCCGGCCGAGCGAAACGCCGCCATCACCACGAAGCCGACGATGAACCAGGGCACGAGGCGATGGATCCCGAGTTGGTGCGGCGCTGGACGCTCTGCCGCGATCTGCCCGGTCGGCTTGCCGGTCTCCTCGCGCAAGTGGCTCGACAGCAGCGAGAGTACGAGGATGACGGGTCCCAGCATCAGCACGCGCACCAGCTTGACCAGGGTGCCGATCTGGATCGCGGCGGCGCCCGCCGGTGCCGTGGCGGCGAGGACCTGGGGAACGGCGTAGACCGTCAGGCCCGACAGGATGCCGAACTGATGGACGCTGAGGCCCAGCATCGGGATCAGGAGCGGCAGCCCGAGCACGACCACGACGCCGAGCACCGCGGTGAAGGCGATCGAGGCGGCGACGTCCTCGCCATCTGCGCCGATGACCGGGGCCGTGGCGGCGATCGCCGAATTGCCGCAGATGGAATTGCCGCAGGCAACGAGGATCGCCATGCGCTTCGACAGCCCCAGCAGGCGGCCGATGCCATAGCTCAGGCCGATTGCGAGGAAGACGACGGCGGCGATGCCGAGGAGCAGCGGGCCGCCTGTGGCGGCGACGGTGGCGGCGCTCAGGGAAGCGCCGAGCAGCACGACCGCAATCTCCAGCAGCGTCTTCGCCGAGAAGGATATGCCGGAGCGCCAGCGACTGTCGGGCTTCCAGAGCGTCCTGATCGCGGTTCCCAACAGGATCGCCAGGACGAGCGCTTCGAGCCAGGCGCGCCCAAAGAACAGGGCTTCGAGATGCTCGGCGGCGAGAGCCACAACCGACACGGCCAGGCACAGCAGCAGGCCGGGGCCGATGCGCTTTGCGCCCCAGGCTGTGCGGGCAATCAAACCGGTCCGATCAGGGCTTTCAAGGGTCATCACGGTACCCGGTAATTCGATGTGCCGGCCTTTGACCTTGTTTGCTTAAACGATCCAACGTGTTGTTTTTCTTGTTTCGATCGATAATATCGATCATTCTTTGCCCAGCCCCTGGCGGTCCAAATTTTAGGCCGGTCAGGGCCTGTCCGGGCGTGGAATGGTCGGCGCTCATGACGCTTGAACAGCTTCGCATCTTCGTCGCGGTCGCCGAGCGCGAGCATGTCACGCGCGCTGCCGCGGAGCTGAACCTGACGCAATCGGCGACGAGTGCGGCGATCGCGGCGCTCGAGCATCGCCATGCCGTGAAGCTGTTCGACCGCGTCGGGCGCCGGATCGTGTTGACCGATGCCGGGCGCCTGTTCCTGAACGAGGCTCGCGCGATCCTCGCACGCGCTGCGACGGGCGAGCGTGTCCTGTCGGATCTTGCAGGGCT
The DNA here is from genome assembly GCF_900109525.1 of Allobosea lupini. Classification (GTDB taxonomy): domain Bacteria; phylum Pseudomonadota; class Alphaproteobacteria; order Rhizobiales; family Beijerinckiaceae; genus Allobosea; species Allobosea lupini. The sequence continues at coordinate 15,334 of NZ_FOAN01000007.1, forward strand.
GAAGCGCGGGCGGCTGTCCCTGGCGGCGAGCCAGACGGTCGGCAATTACTGGCTGCCGCGGAGGCTCGCTCTGTTTCGGGCACGGCACCCGGGTATCGAGACGCCGCTGGTGATCGGCAACACCGAGACGGTCGCGGCCGCCATCCATGATGGGCTCGCCGATATCGGCTTCGTCGAAGGCGAGATCGACGACCCGCTCCTGGCGCAGGAGACTGTCGCGAAAGACGACCTCGCGATCGTCGTCGCGCCCGGCCATCCCTGGGCGGGGAAGGAGCGCGTCGCTCCAGCGGAATTCGTCGAAAGCCGCTGGGTCCTGCGCGAGCCCGGTTCAGGCACCCGGCAAGCTCTCGAAGCGGTTCTCGCCGGCGCCGGGCGCTCGGTCGCCGATCTCGACGTCCTGCTGGAGCTGCCCGCCAACGAAGCCGTGCGTACCGCCGTCGATGCAGGATCCGCCGCAGCGCTGATGTCGAGGCTCGTCGTCGCCAACGCCTTGCGCTCGGGCCTGCTTGCGGAGGTCGCCACCGACATCCCGTCCCGCCGTTTCGTCATGCTGCGGCACAAGGAACGCTATGTCGGCCGGCCCGCGCAGGCTTTTCGCGCGCTGCTCGCCGAGGAGCCTGCGGCTCGGTAGCTCGCTCTGGCCCATGGATATCGTATCGATTCAATTCCGGAACTCGCCGTCGAACTGCCCGGCCTCGGTTGCACCAGCAACCGCGGACCTGATCACATCCGCCAGGCTCAGAACGGCGGGGCGGCTGCGTTTCACCTTTGAGACGGCGAGGTGGAAGTACAAGGTGAGCTCCGGCTCCGTCACGCGCCGCACGGCGAGCCTTGTGGAGTCGTCGCCGGAGAGCAGGCTGCGCGGCACGATCGCCGCCGCTCGCCCCTGCTCGATCATCGGTCGGACCGCCAGGAAATCGTCGACCTCGGCATAGATCTTCAAGGGGATGTCGTGCTCGCGGGCGCAGGCCTCGACGATGCGCCCGAGCGCATTCTGCCGGCTGTGGACGAAGAGGGGGCCGGCGGCGGCTTCCGCGAAGGTGATGGTCGGCGGCACCGGCCCATTGGCCCGCGCGACATGGAACAGGGGCGCAAGGGCCAGCGTCTCGACGAGCGCTCCGTTCGCCGGGCGCTCCGAATTGAAGATGCCGATATCGATCTCGTCGCGCGCCACCCATTCGGCGATCTGGAGGCTCGATCCGCCGCGGGCGTGCAGTTCGGTCTCGGGAAAGCGCTGGGTGAAGGCCGAAATGATCGGCGTCGCCAGCGGGATGCTGATCGTGCCGGTCCAGGCCAGGCGGATCGAGCCGGCATGGCCGGGGCGCCGGCCGACCAGGGCCAGCTTCGCCGCATCGAGCCCGGCGACGTGCGGGGCGATCGCGGCCTGGAACGCCGCCCCGTCGCGGGTCAGCGAGACGCCGCGCCCGTCGCGGTGGAACAGGCGGGTCGCGAGCTCTTCCTCCAGCAGGCGCAGGTCCCGGCTGAGCGCAGGCTGCGCCACGCCCAGATGCAGGGCGGCCTTCATCAGGCTGCCGGTCTCGGCGATCACCAGGAAGTTCTTGAGCTGCCGCAGCTTCACTCCGGTTATGCCTTCCGGATATAACAATTTGCTATATCTGAAACACAACTCCGGGCCTAGGTGCAAGCGGCAAGCTTCGCTAGCTTCGGCGCACAACGACAGGCCCGGCGAGCACCGGGCGGCACTGGGACATGCCGGGAGAGAGACGATGCTGAGAATCGTGATTGCGGCCTGGCTGGCCGGGTCGCTCTGCCTTGCGGCGTCCATCGGCCCAGCCGGTGCTGAAACCGTTCTCAAGATCAAGAACACCGGCGACATCAAGCAGCTCGATGCGCTCTTCACCTCGGCCTATCCGGTCCGGGACATGGCCTATCTGATCTACGACACCCTGTTTTCGCTCGACGGCAACTATCGCGCCCAGCCGCAGATGGTCGAGAGCCACACGCTCTCCGAGGACGGCAAGACCTATGTCTTCAAGCTGCGTCAGGGCCTGAGCTTCCATGACGGCAAGCCCGTCACGGCTGCGGACTGCATCGCCTCGATCGAGCGCTGGATGAAGAAGGACAGCCTGGGGGCCGAGATCGATAAGCGGCTCGACGCGATCAGGGCGATCGATGCGACCGCGTTCGAGGTCCGGCTGAAGGAGCCGTTCGCCCGCCTGATCGACGGCTTCGCCCGCATGACCGCCTATCCGCTGTTCGTCATGCCGGAGCGGCTCGCCCGGACGCCGGCGACGACCGAGCTCAAGGAGTTCGTCGGCTCCGGTCCGTTCAAGCTCTTGCCCGACGAGTGGGTCCCGGGCGTCAAGTTCGTCGTCGCCAAGCATGGGGGCTACAAGCCGCGCGGCGAGGCGCCGAGCGGTCTTGCCGGCGGAAAGACCGCCGGGGTCGATCGCATCGAGCGCATCCAGTTCAGCGACGATCTCAGCGCGGTCAACGCGCTGCTGGCCGGCGAGATCGACTATGTCGCCGAGGTGCCGGCCGAAATGCTGCCGGTGCTGGAGAAGGACAAGTCGATCCAGGTCGCCAAGGCGCCCATCCTCGGCAAGAACTTCCAGGTGGTGATCAACCACACCCAGCCGCCGATGGACAACGTGAAGGTCCGGCAGGCCCTGCAATACGCGATCAGCCAGTCGGATTCGATGCAGGCCGTCTTCGGCGGCCGCAAGGACCTCTACCAGCTCTGCCCGGCGCTGTTCATGTGCGGCAGCCCCTACGAAACCGATGTCGGCAGCGAGCGCTTCATGAAGCAGGACTTCGAGAAGGCGAAGGCTCTGCTGAAGGAGGCCGGCTATGACGGGACGCCGATCGTCTATCTCCATCCGATGGACGCCAAGGTCCAGCGCGACGTCGGCACGGTCATGGTCAATGCGATGCGCAAGGCCGGCTTTACCGTCGAGGATGTGCAGATGGACACGGCGACGATGTTCACGCGCCGCACCAACAAGAATCCGCCGAAGCAGGGCGGCTGGAACGTCTTCATCACCGGCTTTGCCGGCGATGCGCTGATGGACCCGCTGACCAACCCTTACGTCACCGGCGCCTGCGAGAAGGCCTTCGTCGGCTGGCCCTGCGACAAGCCCCTGCAGGAGCTCTGGCAGACATTCCTGCTGGCCTCCGACGACGCCGCGCGCAAGGCGATCGCGGTCGAGATGCAGGCGCGCTCGAACGAGATCGTCACCTACATCCCGCTCGGGCAGTTCAACGATCTCTCGGCCTGGCGGAAAAGCGTGTCGGGCTTCGTTCCGGGGCCGACCCTGACCTATTGGAACGTGCGCAAGTCCGACTGATCCTGCCGCATCTCCTGCTCGGCGGGCCAGGGTGAATATCCGGCCCGTGCCTTCAAGGTCTGCTCATGGCGCGCTTTCTGTTCTCGCGGCTCCTGGCGACGCTACCAGTCATGCTGACGGTCCTGGTCGTCGTCTTCATGCTCCTGCATATCGGGCCGGGCGATCCGGCGGCGGCGATGGCGGGCGACAATGCCAGCGCCGAGCAGATCGCGCAGATCCGCCAGCGGCTGCATCTCGACCAGCCGCTGGTGGTGCAGTTCCTGATCTATCTGCGCCAGCTGGCGCAGTTCGACCTCGGCGTCTCCGTCTATTCGGGCCGCCCGGTCGCGACGATGATCCTGCAGCGGGCCGAGCCGACCCTGATGCTGGCGCTGACCACGACGCTGCTGTCGGTCCTCGTCGCGGTGCCGGCAGGCGTGTTCGCCGCCCGGCGCCTCGGCCTGGTCACCGACTATGTCGTCATGGCGCTCTGCGTCGCCGGCTTCTCGATTCCCGTCTTCGTGATCGGCTATGCGCTGATGCAGGTCTTCGCGATCGAACTCGGGTGGTTGCCGGTGCAGGGCTATCGGCCGCTGGCGAGCGGCCTCTGGAACAGCCTGCGCAGCCTGACGCTGCCGACGGTCGCGCTCACTCTGCTCTTCGCTGCGCTCGTCGCCCGGATCACGCGGGCGACGCTGCTCAACGTCCTGTCCGAGGACTACATCCGGACCGCGCGGGCCAAGGGGCTGCCCGAGCGCAAGGTGGTCGCGACGCATGCGCTGAAGAATATCGGCGTGCCCGTGGTGACCGTCGTCGGCACCTCCTTCGCCGCCCTGCTCGGCGGAGTGGTCGTCACCGAATCCGTCTTCAACCTGCCGGGGATCGGGCGCCTGACCGTCGATTCCATCCTGTCGCGCGACTATCCGGTTGTGCAGGGGGTGATGCTGGTCTTCGCCTTCGTGCTGGTCGTGGTGAATCTGCTCGTCGATCTCAGCTATGCGCTGTTCGACCCCCGCATCCGGCAGGACATGCGCTCATGAGCGCGCAGCCGCAGACGGCCCGCGCCGGGCGCTCCCTCAAGGCGTCGACGGTCGTGATCGGCCTGAGCTTCGCCATCGTCGCGATGGTCACAGCCTGCGCGCTGCTGGCGCCGCCGATCCTCGGCTACAGCAGCGATCTCAACATGGGCGAGGCGCTGCAGCCGCCGGGCTCGCCCCACTGGTTCGGGACCGACAATCTCGGCCGCGACATCTTCGTGCGGACGCTGTCGGGCGCCAGGACCTCGCTCATGGTCGGGCTCGGCGTCTCCCTGCTGACGCTGCTGGCCGGCGGCCTGATCGGGCTCGTGGCCGGCTATGTCCGGCTGGCCGACACGGTGCTGATGCGCATCATGGATGGGCTGATGGCCATTCCGGGCGTGCTGCTGGCGGTCGCGCTGGCGTCGCTGCTCGGCGGCGGACTCCTGACCGTGATGATCGCGATCAGCGTGCCGGAAATCCCGCGGACGGCGCGGCTGATGCGCGGCGTGGTGCTGAGCCTGCGCGAAATGCTCTATATCGATGCGGCGATCGCGATCGGATCGAGCACGCCGCGCATATTGCTGCGGCATATTCTGCCGAACGCGACCGAGGCGCTGGTGGTCCAGGCGACCTTCGTCTGCGCCTCGGCGATCCTCGCCGAAGCCATCCTCAGCTTCATCGGCGTCGGCATCTCGCCGGACCTGCCGAGCTGGGGCAACGTCATGGCCGGCGGCCGCCAGTTCTTCCGCGTCGCGCCCTGGATCATCGCCTTTCCCGGCCTTTTCCTGTCGCTGTTGGTGATCGCGATCAATGTGCTCGGCGACGCCCTGCGCGAGCGCATCGACCCTCGCCTTTCGGGGAGGAGGGCATGATGAGGACCCCTCGAGGCGCTCCCCCGGATCTTGGTAATCAGCGGCTTTCCTGCCGCCTTTCCCTGCTCATGAGGCCCGTTCCGTGAACCGGCATCCCTCGATCTCTCCCGTTGCTCCGTCGCTCGTGGCGGCGGAATGGACCACCACGCGCTACGACGACGACGTGCTCGCCGTACGCGGCCAGATCATGCGCCGGCGCTTCGCCGGCAAGCCGGTCGTCTTCTTCGGCTCGTCCTCCTTCCGCCACTGGGATCGGATGGCTGAGGATTTCGGCTCGCTCGAGGTCGCCAATCTCGGCTTCGGCGGCGGCACCGCCGAGAGCGGCCTGCGCTATTGCGACGCTCTGCTCGATCTCGTCGAGCCCGGGCGGATCGTGCTCTATTTCGGCGAGAACGACATCGCCAATGACGGGCTCGACGCCGGCTCGGCCTTTGAAGCGCTGGAGCGACTGACGCAGCGGCTGCGGGAGAAGTTCGGCCCCATCCCGATCCATCGCCTCTCGATCAAGCAGAGCCCCGGACGCTGGCTCCATGCAGGCGAGTTCGACGCTTTCAACGCGATGCTCAGGGACAGCCACGCAGGCGATCACGCTGGCGGGTATGTCGATGTCGGCAGCTGCCTGATCGGGCGGAACGGTCGGCCGATGGGACGCTACTACGAGGCCGACGGCGTCCATCTGAATGCGGCGGGCTATGCGCTCTGGGCGAGCGTGCTCGCCGGTGCCGTGGGGCTGTCTACCGAACAGGTGCGTTGATCGCCTGCCTGATGCCAGCCGTTACGCCCCTGCGTCAGTCGCCGCGATGACGGCGTCGACATCCGTCACGACGCAGACGTTCTGCATGGCGTAGTTGACCGACGCCGTGTGCCATTCAGCGTTCATCGTCGAGCAGGCATCTTCCGGCACCAGCATGAAATAGCCCTTGTCGGCGCCGCTGCGGGCGGTGTGCTCGATCGACATGTTGGTCCAGGCGCCGGTGACAATGACGATGTCGCGGCCGAGCGCCCTGAGCACGGTCTCCAGCCGCGTGCCCTCCCAGGCGCTCATGCGCTGCTTCTCGACGACATGGTCGCCGCCTTGTGCCTCCAGGCCGGGCACAGGCGCCGCGCCCCAGGTGCCGCGCACCAGGGCCTTCGCGTCGGCGAGGCCCTCGAACAGCGGCGCGTTCATGGTGACGCCGGGCGCGCCGGCCTCGACGATGAACCAGACATGGATCACCGGGATGCCGCGCGCCCGCGCCGCCTGTGCGAGGCGGGCGCCGTTGGCGATCGCGTTCTGCTGCTTGCAATGCTCCGGCGAGCCCGAACTGGCGAAGGCGCCGCCCTCCATCACCACGTCGTTCTGCATGTCCTGAATGATCAGGGCGCAGCGCGACGGATCGAGCCGGTAGCCGGAGGCCGCCTTCTTGGTGCCATTCGCCGAGACGGAAGCGGCGGAGCTGGCGTGTGCGGCCGGTCGCTCTGCCGCAGCGCGGCCATGGTTGGAACTCCCGGCGCCGGCCGTACCCGCCTTCATGTAGGGCTCAAGGCGTGGCCCGACCTTGGTCTCGACCGCATAGAGTGAATGGCTCGCGGTGAGGAAGAGTGTGCGCCAGTCCGGTTCGCCCCAGGTCAGGTTGCCGACGAGCTCGGGCACGCGCAGCTTGCCAATCAGCTCGCCCTTGATCGAATAGACCCAGACGCCGCCGGGGCCGGTGACCCAGATATTGCCCTGCGCATCGCATTTCATCCCGTCGGGGACGCCGGGCTCAGGTCCGACGATGCCGGTGGCGAAGATGCGGCCGGGGCCGAGCCGGCCATCCGGCTTGATCTCGAAGACGCGGATATTGTGCTGGACGGTGTCGTTGACGAAGAGCCGGTCTTCCGTAGGGCAGAAGCAGAGCCCGTTCGGCTGGTCGAAGAGATAGCGATCGACCAGCAGCTGCGGCGCGCCACCCTCCGGAGGAATGCGGTAGACGCCCTGGAAGCCGAGCTGGCGCGGCCGCTCGACGCCGAAGACCGGCATGCGGCCATACCAGGGGTCTGAGAAATAGATCGATCCGTCCGACTTCACCACGACGTCGTTCGGGCTGTTGAGCTCCATGCCCTCGAAATGCGAGGCGATGACCTCGCGCCGGCCGTCCGGCCGCTCGCGCACCAGCGAAGAGGTCGCGTGCTCGCAGACGATCAGGTCGAGCCCGGCATCATAGGTCATGCCGTTGCACTTGTTCGCCGGCCGCCTGACTTCGCGCACGCCGTTTTTGTCCCAGCGGCGACGCACGTCGCCCGGCATGTCCGAGAACAGCAGATGCTGCTCCTGCGGATGCCAGATCGGCCCCTCCGAGAATTCGAAGCCGGTGCCGAGCTGGCGGACCGGCGCCCAGAGATCGATCAGGTCGGCGAAGCCGGGCTGGACGGCGACGTGCGTGGTCATGGGCGACCTCCGTCAGGCCGCAAACCAGTTGCGCGCCGGCAGCGACTGCACGACAGGGCCCGGCACCGCCATGTCCATGCGGCCGACGACCTGGCCATGGGCGATCTTGGCCGGCTTGTCGTGCACCGGCAGCAGGAAGGCGCCGGTGGCGAGCAGCTTCTTGATCGCCGCCTTCTCCTCGCGCTTGGAGACACCGTGATTGCCGGTGGTGCGCGGCTCGTTGGCATGCAGCTCGTGGAAGGGCGAGACGATCTGGTCGTTGAAGTCGTAGATTACGTCGCCGCAGATGATGGCGCGCCCCTCGTTGGTGTCGACATGGACGTTCATCGAGCCTTCGGTATGGGCGCCGGCGGCCTCGAGATAGCAGCCGGGGAAGAGCTCGATCATCCCCGACAGTTCGAGATCCTCGAAGCGCAGCGCATCGCGCGTGTGCAGCCGGTCGATCAGGTGCTTGATGTCGGGCGCCGGGTATTGTGGGTGCATCAGCCCGGAGACCGAGTATTCGAGCTCGCGCCGGTTGACGAGCACCGTCGTGTTCATCGGGAAGAGCTCGTCCTTGCCGGCATGGTCGATATGGAGATGGGTGTGCATGACATAGCGCACATCGCCCATCCGCACGCCGTGCCTGGCGAGCTGGTTCTCGATCATGTTCTCGTGGAACTGGAGGCCGCGCATGCCGAGGCTCTCCATGATCTGGTTGTGGCGGTAGCCGGTGTCGACCACCACCGGCCATGGCCCGCCGAGGATCAGGAAGCCATAGGTCGGCACGCGGCGGGTGCGGCCGCAATCGCGGCCGAGCACGAGGAAGCTCGATTCCAGCTCGATGTCGCCGTAGTCGAGAATCTTGATTTCGAGGGCCATGAACGTCCTCCCCTTTGATTATCGGCCGAGGCGGTAGACCCGCCTCGCGGTCTCGTTGAACACGGCTTCCTGCGCGGCTTGCGGCACGGCGGCGCGATGGGCGCCGATCAGCTCGGCATAGGACGTCCAGAGCTTTTCGATCGGGAAATTCGAGCCGAACAGGCAGCGCTGCGCGCCGAACAGAGCAAGCGTCTCGCCGATGATGAAGGCGATCTGCTCGGGATCGTTGCGGCGCAGGAAGGTGCCGAGACCCGAGAGCTTGCTGGTGATGTTGGGCTGGGCTGCCAACAAGGTCATGCCCGCGCGCCAGGCGGTAATGCCTTCAGGCGACAGGTCCTCCAGCATGCCGGCATGCTGGAGCACGAAGGTCACGTTCGGGCAGGCGGCGGCGAGCTCGGCCGCGCCCGCCATCTGGCCGGCGAAGACCTGGAGGTCGAAGCTGAAGCCATACTCCGCCAGCCGCCCGACATTGGCGACCAGGCGGGGATCGCGGGCGAGATCGGGTCCGCTGGCGAAGCGGTAGAGCGTGTTCTCGTGCCAGTGCAGTTGCATGCGCACGCCGCGCACCCGGGCGTTGCGCGCAAGCTCATCGAGTTGCGGGCGGACATCCGCGGCCAGCATGTCGGCATAGGCGACGATGGCGATCGGGAAGCCGGATTCCTCCGAGGCCTGCGAGACGTAAGTCACCTCGTCGAGATAGCGATCAGTCGCCCAATTGGCCTGGACATAGACGGCCTGCGTCACGCCCGCGGGCCGGCAGTCGCCGAGATATTCGGCGATCGGATAGTCGCGCCGGATCGGCTCGTAGGGGCCGAAGATGCGCGGCTGCATCGGGCCGAGCAGCCAGGGCAGATCGGCCTGCCGCCAGATGTGGAAATGGGAATCGACGAGACCGGTCATGCCGCCAGCGAGCCTCCGAGTGACAGGATGTGCCGGCAGATCCGCGCCGTGCTGCCGCCGTTCGACAGGCTGGCAAGGCGCGGCGCGATCAGCCGGAGCGCTTCGGTCTCAGGCCGGTAGCCGGGATCGGCCGCCAAGGGCGTCAGCCAGTCGATGCGGTGGGCGCGCTGCGCCAGCCTCGCGATCGCCGTGACCAGCGCGGAGGAATCGCCGCGTTCGAGGCCATCCGAGAGCACGACGACCACCGCGCCGCGCGCGTAAGCAGCGAAGCGCGGCACGGCGAGGAAGGCCTGCAGCGCGTCGCCGATGCGGGTGCCGCCATCCCAATCGGCGACGAGTCCGGAGGCTTCCGCAAGCGCCTGCTCGCGGCGCTTGCGCCGGAGCGCCCGCGTCACGCGGGTCAGCCGCGTGCCGAAAGTGAAGACCTCGACCTGCCGGGTCGCGTGGACGATCGTATGGGCGAGGGCGAGATTGGCGTCGCTGCGCTGCTTCATCGAGCCGGAGACGTCGATCAGCAGCAGGATCGGCCGTGGCCGCGTCTCGCGCTTGAGCCGCTTCAGGCTCATCACCTCGCCGTCATGGCGGATCGCATCCTTGAGGCTGCGGGCGAGGTCGACCATCGGTCCGCGCCGCGCAGCCCGGTGGCGATAGCCGCGCCGGCGGGGCAGGGCGGCCGGCAGCGCCCGGCCGAAGCGGCGCAAGGTCTCGCTGTCGTCGAGCGGCTTCAGCTGGCGGATCGAGAGGGCTTCCGCGCCGGTCGCAGCCTGGCCGGTCTCGTTGACTTCCTCGCCGATCAACACTTCGCGCGAACCGGCATCCTCCTGGATGGACATGTCCTCGTCCGGCGCGAAATCATCGTCGCCGGGCTCGGCCAGGGCGCCGCCGAGGAAGTGCAAGTCGAACAGGGCATCGAAGAGCGCGCGCTGCTCGGGATGGGGCGCAAGCGTCGCGAGCGCGGCCTTGCGGATATGTTCCACGCTGCGCGGACCGAGCAGTTCGATCGCCATCAGGAAGCTGGTCGTCTGCTCGGGCGCGGCCGCGATGCTGTGTTCACGCAGCAGCGCCGGGAAAGCGACGAAAAGCCGGGCTGCGGCAGGAAGTGGCGCGATCATGCAGCCAGCCCCGGGATGAAGAGCGGCAGGCGAGGGCGCAAATGGGCGAGGTCCTCCTCGTCCTTGATCGCGGCGCCGAGCGAGCGACGAAACGCTTCCGGCCAGGGCGCGCCGCTCTGGGCCAGCGCCGTCGCGGCCTCGGCCCAGTCGACCGCTTCGGCGACGCCCGGCGGCTTGGCGAGCGGCTCCTGCCGCAGCAGGCCGACCGCATGGACGACCGCGCGAGCCGTGCTCTCGGCAACGGCGGAGGAGCGCAGCATGATGATCTGCGCTTCGCGTTCCGGCTCGGGATAGGCGATGTAGTGGTAGACGCAGCGGCGGCGCAGCGCCTCGTGCAGTTCGCGGGTGCGGTTCGAGGTCAGGATCACCACCGGCCGCTCGGGCGCGCGCAAAGTGCCGCGCTCGGGGATCGAGATCGAGAAATCCGAGAGGAATTCGAGCAGGAAGGCCTCGAACTCATGGTCCGAGCGGTCGATCTCGTCGATCAGCAGCACGACCTGGTCCGGCCGCCGCAGCGCCGTCAGCATCGGCCGCTCGATCAGGAAATCGTCGCGGTAGATGTCGAGCTGCTCGCCGTCCTTCGCCTGCCGAATGGCGAGCATCTGGCGCGGATAGTTCCATTCGTAGAGCGCGGCGGCCGCGTCGATACCCTCGAAGCATTGCAGGCGGATGAGCTGGCGCCCGAGGATGCCGGCGAGCGCCTTGGCGGCCTCGGTCTTGCCGACGCCGGGCGCGCCCTCCAGCAGCAACGGCTTGCCAAGCGCGAGCGAGAGGTAGCCGGCCGTCGCGATGCCGTCATCGGCGAGATACATCGCCGCCTGGAGGGCCTCGGCGAGGTCCTCGGGGCTGGAGATGCCGGCGACGGTCGTCCTCAGCGCCATCGCGTCACCGCCAGTTGACCGGGCCGCCGCGGCGCGGACCGGGCTTGGCGCCACCATTGGCCTTGATCCCACGCAGGATCTTCTCCGGCGTGATCGGCAACTCGTCGACCCGGACGCCGACAGCGTTGTAGACGGCGTTGGCGATCGCCGGCAGCACCGGATTGGCGCACATCTCGCCCGGGCCCTTGCCGCCGAACGGGCCATCCGGCGCCGGTCGCTCCAGCACCGTGACGTGATAGGGCGCGATGTCGCCCGGCCCTGGCATCAGGTACTCGTTGAAGTCTCGCGGGCCGTGCTCCGGATTGGGATAATACGGTTCCGGCGTTTCGTAGAGCGCGTGGCTGATCCCCATCCAGGCGCCGCCGACCAGCTGCTGCTCGACCATGCGCGGATTGATGACGCGGCCGAGCTCGTAGGCGCTGGTCATCCTGAGCACCTCGACCTCGCCGGTCTCGTCGTCGACGGCGACATCGGCGACGAGGCAGGCATGGGCGAAGGCGGTGTTCGGGTTCATCTCGCCGGTCTCGGCATCGACCGCCGAAAGCGGGATCAGGAAGATGCCGCGCCCGGCGATGGTCTTGCCCTGCTTGAACTGCGCCGCCTGCGCCGTCGCCTTGACCGTGATGCTGCGCGAGGGCGCGCCGCGGACATGGATGTTGCCGCGCCCGTCGGTGACGAGGTCGGCGGCATTGACTTCCAGCTCTTCCGCCGCGGCCTCGAGCAGGACACCACGGGCCTCGCGCGCCGCGACGATGATGGCGTTGCCCATTCGGTGCGTGCCGCGCGAGGCGAAGGAGCCCATGTCGTGCGGGCCGGTGTCGCTGTCGGCGGTGTCGACATACACATCCTCGATGGGCACGCCGAGCGTCTCTGCCGCGATCTGGCGCGAGACCTGCTTCATGCCCTGACCGAGATCGATCGCCGAGAGCGCGACGGTGAACTTGCCGTCCGGGTTGGAATGGATCAGCGCCTGGCTTGGATCGCCGCCCAGGTTCATGCCGATCGGGTAGTTGACCGAGGCCATGCCGCGGCCTTCGTGACGTGCCATCTCAGCGCCTCCTCGTGCCGAAGACCGACGAGAACCGCACCGCGCCATGCTGGGTCTGCGCGGGTGCGGCCGGCGGTGGCGAGGCAGGCGGCGGGCTCGCCGGTTGGTGGCCGGGAGCTGGCGAATATGAACTGGCCGGCTGATAGGGCGGCGGCGCGGGCTGGTAGGCCGGAGGTGGTGGCGCTGTCGGCCGCTGCGGCTCGTAGCGCGGCACCTGCGTCGGCGTCGCGCGGCCGTCGCGCGCGCCTTCCATCACCGGCTGCTTGCTCGGCGCGATCCGGCTCGTCCCTGCGGGCAGCACCTGCGTCACCGGTCCGCTCCGCGTATCGGGCCGGCCGATCTGGCCGCGGGCATCGAGCTGGGTCGCCGGGATTTGCGCGCGTTCGCCGGCGCCGCCGCCGATCAGCGAAGACGCCCGCTTCGCCTGCTCGGACAGCGGCCAGTTCGCCTTCTCGGCCGCGACCTGCACGCATTCGACCAGCGCCGTGTTCTTGGCGGCGCGCCGATGCGGCTTCATGTCGCCATCGCGATAGGCGTTGAGAATCCGGAACTCCATCGGGTCCATGCTGGCGGCCTCAGCGAGGCGGTCCATCTGGACCTCGAGCGCGAAGTCGACCGCGGTGACGCCGAAGCCGCGCATCGCGGTCGAGGGGCAGCGATTGGTGTAGGAGACGTAGATGTCGGAGGCGACGTTGGGGATCCAGTACGGCCCCGGCACATGCGCCGTGCACTTGATCGCGGCGTAGCTCGACAGGCGCGTATAGGCGCCGGCGTCGAAATAGCTGCGGATATGGCGGGCAACAATCCGCCCGTCGCGCATCAATCCGTCCTTGATGTAGATGCGCTCGGCCCCGCGCGGCGAGCCGTAGAGCATCTCCTCCTCGCGATCGAGCACGAAGCGCACCGGGCGGCCGGTCAGCATGGCGCCGAGCACGGCGAGCGGCTCGGTCAGCGAGTCGACCTTGCCGCCGAAGCCGCCGCCGACCGTGCCGCCGATGAAATGCAGCTGGTTCGACTCGACGTCGACGATCTTGGCGGTCGTGCCCAGCGCGAAGAACAGCCCTTGCGCGCAGGAGTGCACGACATAGCGGCCGTTCTGTTCGGGCGCCGCGATCGAGCCGTTGGTCTCGGTCGGCGCATGCTCGATCGGCGACATCTGGTAGCGATGTTCCATCACGATATCGGCGCTGGCGAAGCCGCGCTCGACGTCGCCGAAGCGCAGCTTCTGATGGTCGAAGCGCTCGTGATATTCGAAGTAATTGCCGGGATAGGTCTCGTTGACCACCGGCGCGCCGGGCTTCAGCGTCTCCTCGACATCGAAGACGGCCGGAAGCGGGTCGTAGTCGATGCGCACCAGCTTGCGCGCGGCCAGCGCCTGCGCCTCGCTGTCGGCGAGGATCGCGATGACCGGCTCGCCCTTGTAACTGACCTTGCTCACCGCCAGCGAGGGCTCGTCGTCCTTACCGAAATTGATCAGGCTGAGCAGCGTGTTCTTGTTAACCGGCACGTCGGCGCCGCGCAGCACGCGCTTGACGCCCGGCGCGCGCTCGGCCGCCGAGGTGTCGATCGAACGGATGCGGGCATGATGGTGCGGGCTGCGCACCACCTTGAGATGCAGCATGCCGTCGAAGGCGTGATCGTCGAAGAAGCGGGTGCGCGCCGTGACATGGCCCGGCATGTCCTGGCGCTGCACGCCCTTGCCGATGACGTTGAGATTGTCGTCGCGCTCGTCGGCGAAGAGGTCCTTGCGGAGTTCTAGCATGACGGCCTCCCTCAAGCCCGGCGCGCGCCGGGCGCGTTCGCCGCGGCGAGGATAGCGGCGATGATCGGCTCGTAGCCGGTGCAGCGGCAGATGTTGCCACTGATCGCCTCGACGACCTCCTCCCGGCTCGGCTGCGGGTTCTTTGCCAGCAGGGCCCGCGCCGCGGTCAGCATGCCCGGCGTGCAGAAGCCGCATTGGGCGGCGAAATGGTCCATGAAGGCGTCCTGCAACGGGTGCAGGTTCGGACCGTCGGCCATGCCGGAGGTGGTCTCGATCTGGCGACCCTCGCAGGACACCGCGAGGGTCAAGCAGGCGAGCTGCGGCTCGCCGTCGACCAGCACGGTGCAGACGCCGCAAGTGCCCTGGCCGCAGCCATATTTCGGGCCGAAATCGCCGAGCCCGCGCCGAAGCGTATCGAGCAGGTTGCTCGCCGGGTCGACGAAGGTGGCGCGGTCGCTGCCGTTAAGGCGGAACTGGATGGGGAGCTTGGCCATCGGCGCCTCCTCAGCGCGGCTCGCCGGCGAGCAGCCGGCCGAGATGGACGGGGAGGATCTCGCGCCGATACCACTCGCTCGCGATCGCGTCGGTCGCCGGGCGGCAACCTTCGAGCGCCGCCTGCTTCGCCACCTGGACCGCGGCCTGGTCGAGCGGCTTGCCGTCGAGCGCGCGCTCGACGCCGCGGGCGCGGATCGGGGTCGGTGCCATCGCGCCATAGGCGACGCGCGCCTGCGCGATCCGGCCGCCCGCAAGCGGCAGATGCGCCGCGATCGAGAGCAGCGAGATGCCCTTCGGCTTCACCCGGCTGATCTTGCGGAAATGGAACTCGGCCGGGTTCTGCGGCCGGGCGAACTGCACAGCCGTCACCAGCCCCTGGCCGCCGCGCTCGCGGGCGCTGAGGAAATCCTCCAGCGCCACCGCCCGGCCCGAGCCGTAGCCGGATTGCAGCACGACCTGCGCATCGAGCGCCAGCAGTGCCACTGTGAAGTCGCCATAGGGCGCCGCGGCGAAGAGATTGCCGCCGATCGTCGCCATCGTCCGGACCGCCGGACCGCCGATGGCGCGCGCCGCGGCATGCAGGAAGGCGAGGTCGCGATTGGCCAGCACCATCGCCATGGTCACGCCGGCGCCGAGCTCGACGCGGGCGCCGCCGGTGCTCATCTGGCGGAAGGCCGGATCGGTGACGCGCACCAGCGTGCCCTCGGTCAGGCGGCCCTCGTTAACGTCGCGCATCACGAGGGTACCCCCGCCGATCAGCAGCGCCTGGCGGTCGCCGGAGAGGATGCCGGCGGCTTCCGACAGGCTGGCGCAGGTTCGCAGATCGAGCATGTCAGGCCTCCTCGCCGACGATCGCCGGCAGGCGGCGCACCGCCTCGATGCCGTTGGTGTAGACCTCGTCGCCGACCAGCCTGGCGAGCTCGGCCTCGCGTCCCGGCGGCGTGGTGAAGCGGCTCTCCCAGTGCCAGAAGCTGCGGTTGCCATCGGTCACCGGCAGCAGACGGACATGGGCGACGTAGTTGAACAGCGGGATCGGCGTATCGAGCAGGCAGTAGCTGAAGGTCATCTCGAGATCGGAGAGGGTCAGCAGCTGTTCGCGCAATTCGCTGCCGTCGCGCAGCTGGAAGCGCCGGATGCAGCCGACACGGTCCGGCGGGTAGGCGCGCTCGATCTCGCTCCGCGCCACGATCGGATGCCAGCGGTCATGCCCGTTGAAGTCGCGCAGGACCGACCAGAGCCGGTCCACCGGCGCATCGATGATCGTGCTGCGGACCACATGGGGCATGGCTATCCCCCGAAGGCGCGCTTGAGGGCGTCGAAGCCGCCCTGGAAGACATTGGTGCCGATGCCGGCGACGAGCTCGGCCTCCTTGTCAGGCGCACAGTCGAAATCGGCCGACCATTCGATGAAGGTGCGCTCCTGGTCGGTGATCGGCGTCAGCCTGAGCGTCGCGACGTAGTTGGTCAGCGGCATCGGCGAGTCCAGGATCGAATAGGTGCAGAACATGTCGTAGTCGGAGAGGCCGAGCAGCTGCTCGCGCAAACGGTCGCCGCTGCGCAGCGAGAAGGCGCGGATGCAGCCGACCTTGTCGGCCGGCTCGCCGTTCTCGATCCGGCTCTCGGCGATGCGCGGATGCCAGTTCGGCAGCCCGTTGAAGTCGCGCACCCTGGCCCAGACCTTGGCGGCCGGGGCGGCGATGACGCTGGAGACGTAGACGCGGGCCATCGCTCAGCGCCTCACGACTTCTTGCCGGAGCCGGAACGGCCGCCGCCTTCAGGAGCCGGAGGGGGCTCGCCAGCTTCCTTCGGCTTGGCCGGCTGCGCTTCCTTGGCGACGCGTTGCATGTCGGAGGCCTCGCGCATCAGCCCACCCATCCTGGCGAGATTGCCGCCCTCGATGCCGATCTCCTTCAGCACCTGGTCGATCATCGGCGCCTGGACCCGGTAGCGCAGCGCCGATTCGATGACCTCGTCGGTGGGCGAGCGCGCCGCGCCGCCCGCGCCGCTCGCTCCCGCCCCGCCGGCGAGCCCGTCGACATGGAGGATGCGGATGCCCTCGATCTTCTCCATCGGCTTGACGCTCTCGCGCACGATGCCCTCGATCTTGTCGAGCAGGCGGCGCCGGAACAGCCCGTAGCGGGCGCCGTCGCTAAGCACGTTCTCGGCCTCGTAGAGCAGCTTCTGCGCCTCGGCCTCGACGGCACGGCGCACCTTCTCGGCCTCGGCCGCGATGCGCGCCTCCTCTGCGGCCTTCTCGGCGAGCAGGATCTCAACGGTCTTGCGCCGCTGGGCGCTCTCGCTCTCGCGGACGGTCTTGACCTTCTCCTCGGCCTCGACCGCCTTGGCGCGGGCGATCTCGGCACTGGCCTGCGCCGCCGATTCCTCCAGCGACTTGGCGTAGAGCGCGATCGCCTTGTCCATTGCGGCCGTCTCGACCTCGCGCTCGCGCCCGATCTCGAGCTTGCGCAGCTCGCGCTGGCGGCCGATGCGGGCTTCGTCGAGTCCGCGATCGGACGAGATGCGGGCGCGCTCGACCTCCTCGTTCGCGACGATCTGCGCCTCCTGCAGCGCCTGGTTGCGGGCGATTTCCAGTTGCTCCAGCGCGCGGCGGCGCTCGATCCTGACCGCTTCCAGCGCCTGCTCGCGGGCGATGTCGACGGTCTCGACCTGCTGGCGCGCCGTGATCTCGGCCTGGCGCAGCGCCTTGTCGGCGTCGGTGCGCTCGACCTTCTTGGTCGCGAGGACGATCGCGCGCTGCTCTTCGGCGACCTCGATCGCCTCCTTCTGGGCGATCTGCGCGATCTCGCGCGTCCTGGTCGAGGTGATGCGCTCCTGGTCGAGCTTCAGCTCGATCGCAATGCGCTGACGCTCGACCGCGTCGCGGCGCTTGAGTTCGGCACCATCGAGTTCGGCCGCGCGCTTGATCTCCAGCTCCTTTGTGGCGAGTTCCGCGGCGATGCGCTCGGCGGCGACGGCCTTCTCCTGCGCGATCCTGGCGGCTTCCGTCGCCTCGCGCGCGGAAATCTCGGCGGTGTCGATCGCCTGGTTGCGAGCGATTTCGAGGCTGCGCACATCCTCGTCGCGGCGGATGCGTGCGCTCGAAATGGTTTGCTCCTGAGTGATGCGAGCCTTCTCGGTCGCCTCGCGCGAGGCGATCTCCGCCGCCTCGATCGCTTCGGTGCGCCCGATCTCGAGCAGGCGGGTGCGCTGGTCGAGCGCGATGCGGTCGGCCGCAACCGCATTCTCCTGGGCGATGCGGGCCTTCTCGATCGCTTCGCGGGCAGCAATCTCGGCCTCGTCGAGCGCCCGGTTGCGCGCGATCTGGAGCGCGCGGACACGCTCCTCCTGCGAGATGCGGGCGGTCTCGACCGATTCACGCGCCGCGATGTCGTCCTGCTCCAGCGCGCGGGTACGCTCGATCTCGCGGTTGCGGACCTCCTGCTCGCGGGTGATGCGCTCGGAGTTGACCGCGGTCTCCTGCAGGATGCGGGCCTTCTCGGTGGATTCGCGCGCCTCGATCTCGGCCGCTTCCAGCACCCTGGTGCGCTCGATTTCCTTCTGCCGGATCTCGCGCTCGGAGGCGATGCGGGCGGCGTTGATCGCCTGCTCGTTGGCGATGCGCGCCTTCTCGACCTGCTCGCGCGCGGCGATCTCGGCCTCCTCGACGGCTTGTGTCCGGGCGATCTCCTGCTGGCGGATGTCCCGCTCCGAGGCGATGCGCGCCTCGCTGATCGCGCGCTCATTGGCGATGCGCGACTTCTCGATCTCCTCGCGCGACGTGATCTGCGCCTGCTCGGCCTCGGTGTCGCGGACGGCGCGCTCGCGGGCGACCTCGGCACGCTGCATGGCGCGCTTGATCTCGATCTCGCGCTGCTGCTCCAGCCGCGCCGCCTCGCTCTCGCGCTCGATGTCGAGCGCCTGGCGCTCGGCTTCGAGATTGCGGGTGCGGATGCGGATCATCGAGTCCTGCTCGATGTCGTTGCGCAGCTTCCGCTTGTCCTCGATCTCCTCGATGATCCGGGTCAGACCGGCGGCGTCGAAGCGGTTGGACGGGTTGAAATATTGCAGGTCGGTCTGGTCGAGATCGGTGAGCGCGACCGATTCCAGCACGAGGCCGTTCTGGTCCAGCGCCTCGGCGGCAGCATCCTTGACGCGCTGAACGTAGGAACCGCGCTGCTCGTGCATCTCCTCCATGGTCATCTCGGAGGCGACGGTGCGCAGCGCCGAGATGAACTTGCCGGAGAGCAGCGCATTGAGCTGGTCCGGCTGCAAGGTGCGCCGACCGAGCGTCGCGGCGGCGACCGAGACCGACTGCCGCTCCGGCTTCACCCGGACATAGAATTCGGCGTCGATGTCGACGCGCATGCGATCTCGGGTGATCAGCGCGTCGTTGTTCGCCCGCGTCACCGCAAGCTGCAGCACGTTCATGTTGACCGGCGTGACGTCGTGGATGATCGGCAGAACGAAGGCGCCGCCATTGATCACCACCTTTTCGCCGAACAGGCCGGTGCGGACGAAGGAGACCTCCTTCGAGGAGCGGCGATAGAGCCAGTTCACCAGATAGACGACGATGGCGATGACGATCACCGCCACGATCAGCCAGAGGATCAGCGATCCGATCAGTTGCCCGGTCATCGTGAAGCCCTCCCCAACCTTGTCGGCCTTGTGTTCGAACCACCGCTGTCATCCCGGACAAGCCGCGTTCGCGGCGCCGATCCGGGATCCATTCCTGAGCCTTTCCAAAGGAGGTTCCGGCATGGATCCCGGGTCTCCCTTCGGTCGCCCGGGATGACCCGGGCCGGTGGAATTCCGACCACCCTTTTCATTTGGAGCTCCCGCCGGCCTTGCGCGCCGGCTTTCCCGTCGCCGCCGAGCGGCCGATCTGCTTGAAGGCGCGGGTCTGGTCGCGGATCGCGACCTCGACCGGCAGGCGCTCCATCGAGGACGCGCCGTAGAAGCCGTGGCAATGCGTCGTGTTCTTCATGATGAAGTCGGCATCGCTGGGCTCGGCGACCGGCCCGCCATGGACGAGGATGATCGCGTCCTTCTTCACGGCGAGCGCGGCCTTGGCCCAGCGCTCGACCAGAGCCGGGCAGTCTCCCAGCTTCAGCGCTGTCTCGGCGCCGATCGAGCCGCCGGTGGTCAACCCGAGATGGCAGACGATGATGTCGGCGCCGGCTTTCGCCATGGCGCGGGCATCCTCCTCGCAGAAGACGTAAGGCGTGGTCAGCAGGCCCTTGGCATTGGCGAGGGCGATCATCTCGACCTCGAGGCCAAAGCCCATGCCGGTCTCTTCGAGATTGGCGCGGAAGGTACCGTCGATCAGCCCGACGGTCGGGAAGTTCTGCACGCCCGAGAAACCAAGGCGCTTCACCTCATCCAAGAAGATGTCCATGCGCCGGAAGGGGTCGGTGCCGCAGACGCCGGCGATGACCGGCGTGTTCCTCACCACCGGCAGCACCTCGGCCGCCATCTCCATGACGATCGCGTTGGCGTCGCCATAGGGCATGAGGCCGGAGAGCGAGCCGCGCCCGGCCATGCGGTAGCGGCCGGAATTGTAGATGACGATCAGGTCGATACCACCGGCTTCCTCGCACTTTGCCGAAAGGCCGGTGCCGGCGCCGCCGCCGACGATCGGCTCGCCCTTGGCGATCATCGCCCGGAAGCGCTTCAGCAGGGTCTTCTTGTCGAAGCTCGTCATGATCTGCCTCCGCTGGCCCGCTCGCGGCGCCGGCCGGCATGCAGTGTGCGGAACTGCTGCACCAGAGCGGCGGCGAAGGCGGGGTCGTTGATGTGGAGCGGCAGGCGGATCAGCTGCCGGTTGGGACCGGGGCGCACGGTCTGCTCCAGCGCCTGGAACAGGGCGGCGTCGGCGGCCGGATCGTGGAAGGCCTGGCCAGGCGCATCGAGCGCGGAGACGCCGAGCTCGGGGATCAGGAAGCGGACTGGCCCTTCCATCTGGTTCAGCCGTTCGCCGATCCAGCGGCCCATCCGGGCGTTCTCCTCCGCCGTTGTCCGCATCAGGGTGATCTGCGGGTTGTGCGGGTAGAGCAGCCGGCCGCGATAGCGCTCCGGCACGGTCTCGGGCGCGAAGAAGTTGACCATGTCGAGCGCGCCGACCGAGCCGACATAGGGGATGCGGGTGCGGATGATCGCGCCGAAGCGGTCCTCGGTCGCCGGCAGCAAGCCGCCCATCAGCAGGTCGCAGATCTCGGTGGTCGTGACGTCGATCACCGCGCCGACGAGGCCGGACTCGACCAGCTTCTCCATTGCGCGCCCGCCGGTGCCGGTGGCGTGGAAGACGAGCGGCTCCCATTCGTCGGCGAGGAGCCTGGAGACCTGCTGCACGCAAGCCGTGGTGACGCCGAACATGGTGAGCCCGACCAGCGGCTTCTCCACCTCGCGGCGGCGCGAGGGCTCAGGCTTCAGCTCGGCGAGACGCGCCTTGGCCATGGCGGCGATGGCGTGCGCGCCATTGCCGAGCACGAGGCGGGAGACACGGTTGACGCCCTGCACATCAGTGACGGCGTGCAGCATCGCGATGTCGGTGGCGCCGACATAGGCGCGGACGTCGCCGGAGGCCATGGTCGAGATCATCAGCTTGGGCAGGCCGACCGGCAGCGTCTGCATCGCCGGCGTCACCATCGCGGTCGCGCCCGAGCCGCCGGCCGAGATGATGCCGAGCAGCCCTTGCTGGCGCGGCAGCCAGGCCTTGAACGCCTCGGTCATCGCCGCCACCGCCGTGCCGCGATCGCCGGAGGAGATGCCGGCCGAACCTTTCGGCGAGGCGAGTGCGATCTCCTGTGGAGTGACGTCGCCGCCGGCACTGCGGCCGGAGGTAGAAAGATCGACGAGACGGGTGCGCAAGCCCTCGGCGCGGATCAGGTCGCGGATGAAGCGCAGTTCCTCGCCCTTGGTGTCGAGCGTGCCGGCGACGACGACATAAGGCTCGCTGCTCGCCGCGGCGGCGAGCGGCCGGATCGCACCGACAGGCTGCCCATCGCGCGTTGCCAATGTCGGGCGCGAGATGGTGCGGGCCTGCGCCTCGATCCGTGCCGCCGGCACGGGTTGCGACCAGCGGTTCGGGATGGCCGGGTTCGAAACGTAGACACGGATCGGTCCGGCCGGCACCGGAGCGGCAGACCGTGAGGTTCCGGCTGCCGGGGCCGCGTCCGCCGCCGCATCGGTCTCGTCATGGCCATGGCGGCCGACGCCGAGCAGGCGCTGCTGCAGGTCGCGGTCGCCGGCCAGCGTCGCCGAGGGGATGATGCGGTTGATCCGGCCGTTGACCATGATCGCGACGGGATCGGACATCTGCGTGGCGACGCCGATGTTCTGCTCGATCACCAGGATCGCGACGTCGCCCTGCTCGGCGAGGCGGACCAGCATCTCCTCGACATGGGCGACGATGACCGGTGCCAGCCCCTCGGTCGGCTCGTCCATGACGAGGAGGCGCGGGTTGAGCAGGAGCGCGCGGCTGATCGCCAGCATCTGCTGCTCGCCGCCGGAGAGCTGTCCGCCGCCATTGTTGCGGCGCTCGGCCAGACGCGGGAAGACTTCGTAGATGCGCTCCGGCGTCCAGGCGCCGCGCTTGCCGCGCTGCATCAGCCGCAGATGCTCGTCGACCGTCAGCGAGCGCCAGAGCCGGCGGCCCTGCGGGACATAGCCGATGCCGAGCCGCGCCACCTCGGCCGGCGAGCGGCCGGCGATCTCCTCGCCGAAGAAGCGGATCGAGCCCGACGCGATCGGCACCAGCCCCATGATCGCCTTGCACATGGTCGTCTTGCCCATGCCGTTGCGGCCTACGACGGAGAGGACGCCGTGCTGCAGCGTGAGATCGACGCCCTGGACGGCGTGCGAGCGGCCATAGAAGACGTTCAAGCCTGCGATCTGCAGGATCGGGATGCCGGCCGGAGGCGGGGCTTTGAGGCGCTCAGCCATGACCGCCCCCGAGATAGAGTTCCTGCACCTCGGGATCGGACTCGATCTCGTCCGGCCGCCCCTCTTTGAAGATGCGGCCGTTATGCATCATCGTCACGCTCTCGACGACGCGCAGCGCCACGTCCATGTCGTGCTCGATGATGATGTAGCCGATATGGGCCGGCAGCGAGGTCAGGATCTGGACGAGGTCGGCCCGCTCGGTCGGCGAGAGGCCGGCCGCCGGCTCGTCGAACAGGATGAAGCGCGGTGCGCCCGACAGAGCGAGCGCGATCTCGAGCTGGCGCTGCTGGCCATAGGCGAGTTCGCCGACCAGACGATCCTTGACCGCAGTGAGATGGACGGCGTCGACCAGGCTCTCGGCCGTGTGCTGGAGCGTGTCGTCGCGCCGCGGCCGGCGCAAGGAGAAGCGGTTCCGCGAGACCCCGCGACAGGCGAGATAGACATTGTCGATCACCGACAGGCCGGTGAAGAGCGAGGAGATCTGATAGGTACGTCGGAGGCCGCGGCGAATGCGTTCATGCGGCGGGAAGGCCGTCACATCTTCGCCGAAGAAGCGGATGACGCCGGAGCTCGGCGAAAAATCGCCGGTAACGCAGTTGAACAAAGTGGTCTTGCCGGCACCGTTCGAGCCGAGCACGGCGCGCCGCTCGCCGGGGCGGACCGAGAGCGTGACGTCTGACAGGGCCGCGAGCGCCCCGAACAGGCGCGAGACGCCGCGCAGTTCGAGCGCATTGCCCGAGCTGCCCGTATTCAGCCGGTCCAGGCTCGGCACGGCGCTCATGGCGCGCCTCCGCCGGTCCGCATTTGTGCGTCCTGCGCCTCGCGGCTCTTGCGATAGCGCTCGCGCAGCCGCTGCCAGATGCCGATCAGCCCGTCCGGCGAGAACAGCACGATGACGAGGAAGCCGAAGCCGATCAGCAATTGATAGCGCTTGCCTTCGAGCCCGACCCAGTCGAGCAAATCGAGGGCGAAAGTCCGCAGCAGGACATAGACAAGCGCGCCGATGAAGGGGCCGATCGGCCGGCTCAAGCCCCCGACCACGGCGATGATCAGCATGTCGACCACCGGGCCGACGCCGCCCGTTCCCGGCGAGACCTGGCGCTGGTACCAGACCAGCAGCACGCCGGCGAAGGCGGCGATCACCGCAGCGAAGGCGTAGGCGGCGATGCGATGGGCGACGACATCGAAGCCGAGCGCCGCCATGCGCCTGGGATTGTCGCGGGTGCCCTGCAGAGCGAGGCCGAAGGGCGCCCGCGAGACATAGACGACCACGGCATAGGCCAGGGCGGCAAAGCCGAGCGTCAGGTAATAGAACGGCACGGTGCCGCCCCAGTCGATACCGAGGAAGACCGGTGGCATCACCCCGTTGAAGCCGCTGAAGCCGTTGAAGATCGTGTAGTTCTGCAGCGTCAGGTAATAAAAGGCCGAACCGATCGCGAGCGTGATCATGATCGTATAGATGCCCTCGGTCCGGACCGAGAGCGCACCGCCCAGCGTGCCGAACAAGGTGGCGAGCAGGATCGCGACCGGCACTGCCGTCCACCACGGCCATTTCAGGCTGATCTGGGTGATGGCGCTCTCGCCGAAGATCGCGACGAGATAGGCGGCGAAGGCCGCGACGGTCATCTGGATCAGGCTGACGATGCCGCCATAGCCGGCGAGGAACATCAGGCTGAGCGCGATCATGCCGAGGATCATCGCGTAGGCGAGGATCTGGACGAGCCAGAACGGGCTTGCGATCAGCGGCATCACCAGCAGCAGCGCCGCGACGATCCAGAAGGCGGTGCCCTGCCGGGCGATCACCTCGGCGAGGCCCTCGCGGGGCCGCGGGGTGGCGATCGCGAGGCGGGGTTCAGCCAGCGCCATCGTCAGCGCCTCACCGCCGCAAGGCCCTGCGGCCGGATCGCCAGCACCACGACCATGATGACGAAGGTCAGCATCACCGCATAGGTCGGCATGTAGACCGAGCCGAACTGCTCGGCGAGGCCGACGATCAGCGCGCCCATCGCCGCGCCGGGGATCGAGCCCATGCCGCCGACGATGACGACGACTAGCGAGGACAGGAGGATCTTGGTGTCCTCGCCCGGCTGCAGCGACTGGAAGGTGCCGCCGACGACGCCGGCCAAACCGGCGAGTCCGGCTCCGAAGGCGAAGACCATGATGAAGACGAGCTGCACGCGTACGCCGGTCGCCGAGAGCATGTCCCGATCGTCGACGCCGGCGCGCACCAGCATGCCGATGCGGGTGCGGTTGAGCGCGAGCCACATCGCGATGCCGAGGATGATCGCGCCGATCAGGATGGCGATCCGGACCAGCGGATAGGTCATCATCACCGCCTCGCCATTGCTGCGCAGCGCGACGACGAAGGGCAGTTGGATCGGCCCGGACAGCCAGTCCGGCGTCGTGACCTGGAAGGTGTCGCCGCCATAGCCCCAGAGCAGCAGGTCGGCGACGATGATCGAGAGGCCGATCGTGACCAGCGTCTGGCGCAGGTCCTGGCCCTCCATCCAGCGGAAGAGCAGCACCTGCATCAGCATGCCGGCGAGGGCGACGATGACGAAGGCGCCGATCAGCGCTGCGAACCAGGATCCGGTCAGGTTGCCGATGCTGTAGCCGACATAGCCACCGAACAGATAGAGCGAGCCATGCGCCAGGTTGACGTTGCGCATCAGGCCGAAGATCAGCGTGAAGCCGCTGGCGACGAGGAAATACAGGCCGCCGAGCGTGATGCCGTTGAACAGCGCGCTCAGGAAGACGCGCTTCCTGCCGAAGGTCAGCTCCATCCACGGCGTCCAGACCGCGAAGATCAGGAAGGCGAGGAGAGCGACGGCGATCAGGATCGCCAGCGACCAGATCGGGCGGCGGCCCATGAAATCAGACATGGCTCGCCTGCGAGGGCGGGAGGCCGACGGTGCGCAGCACCCGCCGATAGTCGCGCGGCGCCATGCCGACATGGGCGGTGAAGAAGCGGGTGAACACGCTCTGGCCGGAAAAGCCGAGGCGGTGGCTGATGCTGGTCACCGGGTCGCTCGACAGCACGATCCGCTCGAGCGCCGCGTCGATTCGGGCGGTATTGGCGAAGATGGTGGGGGTCACGCCGACCTGTTGCCGGAAGAGCTTGAAGAAATGGGCGCGCGACAATCCGGCCTCCCGCGCGATCCGGGCGAGCGCGCCTTCGGACGAGGTATGCTGCTCCAGCAGCCGGCAGGCGCGCAGCACGCGCCGATCGAGGGAGCCTGCCGAGGTGTCATGTAGCAGCGAGGAGACCAGCTCGGGTCCGATCGGTTCGCTGGAGGCCTGCGCCAGCGCCATCAGCACCGGGGCGAGATTGAGCTCGCGGTGCTGCGACAGCAGCATCTCAACCGCCTGGTCACGCCAGGCGGCGAGCTCGCGGGTTATGACCAGGTCGGATGACGGGAAGACCAGCGAACCGGCCGACGGCATGGCCTGCGCCGCGAGCCATTCGGGCTTGAGATAGATGACGAGGAAGAGCCCGAAGGCGCCCGGCTGCTCCGGCTGGAAATTATGCGGTTCCCAGGGATTGACCGCAACGCCCATGAAGGGATCGACACGGACCGTGTGGTCATTGACGGTCACAAGTCCCCGCGAGCCCTCGAGAAAGAAGATCAAATGCGCTTCGCGGTGGGCATGCACCACCATCGGGCGATCGAGATTATAGATCGACACCCGTCCGAAGGGACCGTGGCAGACCGCGACTGCGCGACTCATGGCTCCTCGCGTAGCAATGCCCGGTGGCGCGCGGCTGCCTCATCAGGTGAGCCTTCGCCCGACGGCGCACAAAGGATGCGCGCGACGTCGTTGACCGGAGCGGGACGGCTGGCCGGGCAGGACAAGATCGATCGTGTCCTGCCCGGGGAGTCAGTCGGTACGAACGACTAAGGCTTGCATTCCGGATTGGTCCGGGAGGGCAGCCCCACCGCCTTGAAGGCTTCCGCCGACAGCCCCATCGTCTTCGAGACATTCGGGACGGTGCGGACGAATTTGTTGGTGAGGTCGCCGTTCGGCCCCTCGACGACTTCGGTGATGAAGGTCGTCGCGATCGCCTGCCGGTCGTCGTCGAGCTTGATCGGCCCGTTCGGTGCATCGAGCTCGACCTTGGCGAGTTCCGCCCGGAACTTGGCGCCGCCGTCGGAGAGGTCGGCGTTCACCTTTTCCAGCCCCGTCGCCATGCCGTTGAAGGCGTTGTAGTAGTTGGTCGCGAACAGCGACGGGCTCGCGAAGCGCTTATCCGCGGGGAAGGCGTCCTGATAGGCCTTGACCCAGGCCTTCCATTTCGGATCGTCCCAGGCATCCGCCACGCCGCCGGAGGACGGCGTGCCGACGAGCAGACGCTTGGCGTTGCCGCGCGACGACAGCACGGTCTGGTCGACCATGATCGAGCCGCCGACGAACTTCGCCTTGCCGCCGGTCTGACCATACTGGTTGAGGAAGTTCACGGAGTCGCCGCCGCCGAGACCGAGGAAGACGGCGTCGACGTCATCGGGGATATTGGCGATGACCGAGCCGAAGTCCTTGGTCCCGAGCGGGACCCACTGGCGCTGCACGATCTGGCCGCCGGCCTTGCAATAGCCCAGCGCGAAGCCGAAGACCTGCGTATAGGGGAAGGAGTAGTCCTCGCCGATGACGGCGAGCTTCTTGTAGCCCTTGTCCTTGAAGACATACTCGCCGAGACCGGCCATCCACATCGCGCCGTTGCTGTTGAAGCGGAAGTAGTTCGGCGATGGGTTGACATAGGTGGTCTCGAGCGCGCCCGAGGAGGCATCAACGACGGTGACGTTCGGCACCGTCTTCGAGTAGTCGCGCATCGCGATGCCCTCGGAGCCCGAAAGCGGGCCGAGGATGAGCTGGACCTTGTCCTGCTCGACGAGCTTGCGCGCGGCCCGCAGCGCCGAGTCCGGGCTGGCGTCGGTCGCCGCGATGATGAACTCGACCTCGCGGCCGGCGATCTTGCCGCCACGCTGCTTCAGCGCGATCTGCGCGCCGCGGACACCGTCTTCGCCGCCCGAGGTCAGCGCGCCCGAAAGCGTTGCCAGCACGCCGATCTTGAGTTTTTCCTGAGCCTGGCCGGTCGTTCCAGCCGCAATCAAAACGCACGCCGCGACGGCGGCCATGAGTGCCTTCCGCATTGCATTTACCTCCCTGCGTGGACGGCCGCGCCGAAGGTTTCCAACGGCGGAGCCGATGGCGGATTTTTTATCCCGCTCTAAATCTAGGCTAGCACAGGCGGTTCTACTGCCAAGGTCGTAGATATTGCCGAGGGTCTGCTTTTCGCTGCCGGAGCGGACAAGGCGATGCAGGACATTGCGAGACCCCGGGCGCCCTCAGATTTGCGCTCGTGACGGATGGAGGGACGGATTTGCATTTCCTCTTCGACGGCCCGGAAGAGGCCAGGTACACAATTCTCCTGGCCCATGGCGCAGGGGCTCCGATGGATTCCGCGTCGATGACCGCTGCGACGGAAAGCCTGGCTGGGCAGGGGTTTCGCGTCGCCCGCTTCGAGTTCGCCTATATGGCCAGCCGCCGCAGCGAGGCCGGCCGCAAGCCGCCACCACGGGCGGAGACGCTCAAGCCGGAATGCCTGGCCGCGATCGAGGCGCTCGGCCCGTCGCGATCGCTGATCATCGGCGGCAAGTCGATGGGCGGGCGTGTCGCCAGCATGGTCGCCGACGACCTGTTCGCGGCCGATCGGATCGGGGGCCTGCTCTGTCTCGGCTACCCGTTCCATCCGCCGGCAAAGCCGGAGCAGCTACGGACGCAGCATCTGGCCGATCTCAAGACGCCGACGCTCATCGTCCAGGGCACGCGCGACGAATTCGGCACGCGCGAGGAGGTCGATGGCTATGCCCTGTCGCCGGCGATCGAGATGCTTTGGCTCGAGGATGGCGATCACGACCTGCGCCCGCGCAAGGCGTCGGGCTTTTCGGCGAGCGGGCATCTGGCGACAATGGCCAAGACCGTCGCGGCCTGGGCGGAGGCGAGGCCGGGCCAGAGGTGAGGGCGAGGGCGTTCAGCGCGCCCGGCAGTCGCCGCTTCGGAACGACTTGACCAGCCGGGAGATTACCGGGTCGAAGGCCTTCTGCCGTTCCCGATCGTACTCGATACGAAGATGGGCAACCGCCCGGTCGCAAGCTGGGATGGCGCGCGCATAGAGGATGCGGTTTTCCTTGGCTCCGGACCAGATGGCTCCGCTCTTGTTCTGCGTCTGGTAGCTGATGGCCCAGCCGTCGCGCTGGTCGAATGCCTGGCGCTGCTTGGCCTCGGCTGCAAGACTGCTTGCAGTCGGATAGCTGCCCCAGACCCGCAACTCGGCAGTGCCGTCCGGAGACGCCGAGACACCACCATCGCCATTGTCGGCCTCCTCTATCTTGGAGAAGCTTAGCGGGATGTCGATCCAGTATTGGAAGCGGGCATTGCCATAGCGCTGCCAGTCGGAAGCTGCAGCGGGCAGGACAATCGCGGTCAGCAGCGCGAGCAGGCCGGCCTTGAGGAACCTGGCCGGCGGGGTTCCTGCGGGCCGTCGAGGGCCCGGCTCTCCATTCCACGTCATTGGATGCGATCTTCCGTTCACCGCGGCGCGGCATGATGCGCGCCGGCTAGCGCCCGTCCTCAGCCGAGCCGCGCCACGGAGCGCAAATCGTCGGCGGTGGTCGTGGGCAGGCCGAAGAATTCCAGATAGGCCGGGATCTGCTCGAACAGCATGTCCGTGCCGACCTGGACCTGGCAGCCGCGCTGCTGCGCCGCCGCCAGGAAGGGTGTGATGGTCTGCGCCATCACCACTTCGCCGACGAAGGCGGAGGCGGGCAAGCGCTCGATGTCGAGCGGGAGCGGATCGCCCGGCTTCATCCCGAGCGGGGTCGCATTGACGACGATGTCGAAGCCGGCCGGATCGTTCGATCCCGTCGACACCTTGAGCGCGGGATAATAGCGGGTGAGCCGTCCTCCCAGTGCCTCTGCCGCCCCGCCATTCATGTCGAACAGGCCCA
The DNA here is from genome assembly GCF_900109525.1 of Allobosea lupini. GTDB lineage: Bacteria > Pseudomonadota > Alphaproteobacteria > Rhizobiales > Beijerinckiaceae > Allobosea > Allobosea lupini. The sequence goes on from NZ_FOAN01000007.1 coordinate 44,925, forward strand.
GCTCGGCCACTCCAGCCTTGGCGAGCGAAGCGGAGATCGCCGAGCCGACGCCGCCCGCGCCGACCACGAGCGCGCGGGTGCCGGCGACCTGGCGGCCCTTGCGCAGGACGCCGCGCACGAAGCCCTCACCGTCGAACATGTCGCCGGTAAGCCGGCCGTCGCCCTCGCGGCGCACGGCATTGCAGGCCCCGGCAATCGCGGCCGTCGGCATGAGATCGTCGACCAGGCCGGTCGTCACCACCTTGTGCGGCATGGTGACGAGCGCGCCATGCGCGTTGGAGAGCCGGAAGAACAGCTTGAGGAAATCGGGATAGTCCTCGGCGCGGCTGCCCATGGGGACGACCACCGCATCGATGCCGTCGCGCTCGAAATAGGGATTGTAGATCAGCGGCGCCTTGAAGCTCTCGGTCGGGAAGCCGAGATGGCCGATGAGCTTGGTCTTTCCGCTGATCATGGTTCGTTCTGTCCTGTTTCGGACCGGAGGAAGGCGGCTTGGCTCAGCCGGCGCTGCCTGCCCTCATCGGAATGCCGAGAATCTCGCGCGCCTGCTGCCAGGTCGCGACGGGGCGGCCGTATTTCCGGCAGAGTTCGGCTGCCCGCGCGACCAGCGCCGCGTTCGAGGGCGCGAGCCGGTCGCGGTCGAGGCGGACATTGTCTTCCAGGCCGGTGCGGGCATGGCCTCCGCTGGCGATCGCCCATTCGTTCAGCACGATCTGGTTCGAGCCGATGCCGGCGGCGCACCAGGGCGCGTTCTCGCCGAACAGGCGCTTCACGGTGCGGATGTAATAGTCGAACACGTCGCGGTCGACCGGCATCGCGTTCTTCACGCCCATGACGAACTGGACATAAGGACGCTCGACGATCTGGCCGCGCTGCCACATCTCGTGCGCCTTGAGGATGTGCGAGAGGTCGAAAGCCTCGATCTCCGGCTTGACGCCATGGGTCACCATCTGCCCGGCGAGCCAGTCGACCAGGTCAGGAGCATTCTCGTAGACGCGGGTCGGGAAGTTGTTCGAGCCGACGGCGAGCGAAGCCATGTCCGGCCGCAGCGACAGCATGGCGCCGCGGGCCTGGCCGGCACCCGAGCGGCCACCGGTCGAGAGCTGGACGATCATGCCGGGGCAGTGCTTCTCCAGGCCCTCCTTGAGCCGGCCATAGCGCTCGGGGTCCGAGCTCGGCTTGCCCTCGTCGTCGCGCACATGGCAGTGCGCGATGCTGGCGCCGGCCTCGAAGGCCTCCTGCGTGCTCTCGACCTGTTCGGCGATGGTGATCGGCACAGCCGGATTGTTGGCCTTGGTCGGCAGCGAGCCGGTGATGGCGACGCAGATGATGCAGGGTTGCGTCATGGCTCAGACGTCCAGGAACACGGTCTCGCCTTCGCCCTGGAGGCGAATGTCGAACCGGTAGACGCCGGGGGCGGTGCGCTGGGCGATCAGAGTCCGGCGGCGGTTTTCCTGCTCGACGAGGCCCAGCACCGGATCGGCGCTATTGTCCTCGTCATCGAAATACATCCGGGTGTTGAGGCCGATATTGATGCCGCGCGAGACGAGCCAGAGGCTGATATGCGGCGCCATCACGCGCTTGTTGCGCCCCGGCACGGGGCCGGGCTTGATCGTCTCGAAGCTCCAGAGGCCGCTGTCGAAATCGGTGATGATCCGGCCCCAGCCGCGAAAATCCGGCGCGACCTCGCCATGGCGCGGATCCTCGGGATGGGGATAGATGCCGTTGGCGTCGGCCTGCCAGGATTCGAGCAGGATGTCCTTCACCGGCGCGCCGGTGCCGTCATAGACCAGGCCCTCGATGCGGATGCGCTCTCCGGGCACGTCCGGGCCGGCGATGATCTGGCCGAGCTCCTGGCGATAGATGTCGAAGCCCGCCGCGCCCGGCGCCAGGCCGATATGGACATAAGGGCCGGCGGTCTGGGAGGCGGATTCCTTCAGATAGGGCAGAGCCTGGACCATGATCAGTTGCCCTCCAGGCGGTTCTCGAACAGGGTCGAGCGGCGGCCGCGCAGCACGATGTCGAACTTGTAGGCGAGGCAGTCGAGCGGCACGGCGGCGTTCAGGTCGAGCGGCGCGATCAGCTGGTCGATGGCGCGCTGGTCGGGGATCGTCGCGACGATCGGGCATTTTGCGATCAGCGGGTCGCCCTCGAAATACATCTGGGTGATCAGGCGCTGGCTGAAGGCCGTGCCGAAGACCGAGACATGGATATGGGCCGGGCGCCAGTTGTTGACCCAGTTGCGCCAGGGATAGGCGCCGGGCTTGACCGTGCGGAAGAAGTAGTAGCCGTCCGCGTCGGTCAGCGTGCGGCCGCAGCCGCCGAAATTCGGGTCGATCGGCGCGAGATAGCTGTCCTTCTTGTGGCGATAGCGACCGCCGGCATTGGCCTGCCAGATCTCGACCAGCGTGTTCGGCACGCCGCGGCCGTTCTCGTCGAGGACGCGGCCATGGACGATGATCCGTTCGCCGACCGGATCGCCTGATTTGGCGTAGTTCTTGATCAGGTCGTTGTCGATCGGGTCGATATCGCTGTGGCCGAAGGTCGGGCCGGTGATCTCCGACAGCGAACCCTGGAGCGAGAGCATCGCCAGGCGCGGGCTGCGCGCGACCGAGGTCTTGTAGTCCGGCGTCAATGCCGGCGGCTGCAAGGTCCTGTCTCGCTGGTAGAACTCCGCTGGCTTCATGGCGTTTCCTCCCGTTTCTTATGCCTGCTCGTCCTGAGCCATGGCTGCGAAGATGTCCTTCGCGATCTTGATGGCGTGGTTGGCGCGCGGGACGCCGGCATAGATCGCGACGTGGAGGAGGGCCTCCATCACGTCGTCCTTGCTCGCCCCGGTGTTGCGCGTTGCGCGCAGATGCAGGGCGAGCTCCTCGTAATTGCCGAGCCCGGCCAGGAGCGCGATCGTCATCATCGAGCGTTCGCGCGCCGGCAGCGTGTCTCGGCTCCAGACATGGCCCCAGGCGGCATCGGTGATCAGGGCCTGGAAGGGCGCGTCGAACGCGGATTTGTTGGCCTCGGCGCGGTCGACATGGGCCTCGCCCAGCACGCGGCGGCGGGTCGACATGCCTTTCTTGGCAAGTTCAGTCATGGGCGTGGGCCCTCAGGAATGGGGACAGGATCGCGGCATAGGCGGCGGGGTTCTCGACGCAGGGCAGGTGGCCCGTGCCGGGGATGACGTGGAAGGTGGAGCCGGGGATCAGTGCAGCCGTCGCCTCGACCAGCTCGGCCGGGGAGGCGCCGTCTGCATCGCCGGCGATCGCCAGGGTGGGCAGGCGCAGGGCCGCGGTCGCTGCGGTCTGGTCGGCACGGGAGAGCGCCTTGCAGGCGGCGATATAGCCGTCCGCCGGCGTCCTGGTCAGCATGGCGCGCCAGAGCGCCAGCTCCGGCGTGGCGCGGAAGGCGGGAGCGAACCAGCGCTCCATGACGGCGTCGGCGATATGCTCCAGCCCATGGCCGGCGATGGCGTCGATACGGGCCTGCCAGCTCTCGACCGTGCCGAGCCGGGCGGCGGTGTTCGAGAGAGCGAGAGCCCGGACCAGCTCGGGGCGCCGGCTCGCCACGGTCTGGCCGATCAGGCCCCCGATCGAGAGGCCTACGAAGACGACTGGCTTGCTGGCGAGCGCCTCGATCAGCGCGATGGCGTCATCGGCGTGATCGATGATGTCAGTGCCGCGGCCCAGCGTTGAGAGGCCGTGGCCCTGCTTGTCGTAGCGGATATAGCGCAGGCCTTGGGGCAGAAGCGGCAGGACCGCATCCCAGAGCCGCAGATCGGTGCCGAGCGAGTTGGCGAAGATGACCGCCGGAGCGTCCGCCGGACCATCCGCGCGATAGTGGAGAGCGCCATAAGGGCGGGTAAGGACTTGCACGATCTCTCCTCCTGGCCATAACCTATCAGGGTGAAACCGACCCGAATAATGCAAAGATCGTTGGAGTTCATAATCGAATGATTATGCACCCCGCCGTCAAGCTGCGTCATATCCGGGCTTTCCTGGACATTGCGGTCGAAGGCAGCCTGTCGGCGGTCGCACGGCGCCAGGGTATCACGCAGCCGGCCCTGAGCCGCACCCTCGCGGAATTGGAGACCTTGCTGGCGACGCCGCTGTTCCGGCGCGAGAAGCGGCGCCTCGTGCTGACCGAGCAGGGCGCGCTCTTTCGCCGCCATGCCAGCATCGGCCTGCAGGCCTTCGAGGCCGGGGCGGCGGCGCTGCATCCGGGCGCGCCGGGCAGCACGATCCGCGTCGGCGTCCTGCCCACGGCGGCGACGCGCCTGTTTCCGCGCGTGGCGCTGCGTTTCCGCGAGATCGCGCCCGAGACGGTGTTGGCGATCGAGACCGGGCCGCATTCCTATCTCGTCGGGCTGCTGCGCGAGGGGGCGATCGACCTGATGCTCGGGCGCATGCCGGTGGCCAGCGAGATGGCCGGCCTGGTCTTCGCGCATCTCTACGAGGAGGAGATCACGCTGGTCGCGCGCGGTGACCATCCGCTGCGCGGCGAGCCGGTGGCGCAGTTGCTGGCGCGCGTGCCGGTGCTGCTGCCGCCCGCCACCGCGATCATCCGGCGGGCGGTCGACGATTACCTGATGACGTTCAACCTGGCCGGGCTGCAGCCCGCCTTCGAGACGGTCGCCCTGCCGGTGGGACGGGCGATCCTGCTCGGCTCGGATGCGGTCTGGTTCATTTCGCGCGGCGTCGTCGCCGACGACCTCGATCGCGGCGATCTCTGCGAGATCTCGACCGGCGCGCGCTTTCTGTCGGGTGCGGTCGGCCTGACCAAGCGCCAGGGTGGGCCGGCGGTCCCCGGCCTCGACCTGCTGGAGCGGCTGACCAAGGAGAGCTCAGACCGGCAGAATTAGCGTTTCGGCATCCCCGCCGGGCGGGCCGCGCGCTTCTGCGCGGCGATGCGGAAGGGGGCGTTCGGGGCGCCATAGCCCTGATAATTGCCTTGCCGCTGCACGATCTCGAAGAAGAAGCCGTCGGGCCGCGGCGCCGAATAGAACTGGAAGAACTGCCCGCCGGCATCCTCGTCGTAGAGGATATTGGCGAGGCGCATCCGCTCGACCAGCGCCGGCGGCAGGCCGAAGCGCGCCTCGACGTCGTGGTAGTAGTTCGCGCCGATCTGCAGCACCGGGAAGTCGCGCGAGGCCATCGCGGCCGCCGTGGCGAAGATGTCGGCGCTGGCGAAGGCGATGTGCTGGACGGAGGAGCCGAAGCTGTCCTCGATGAAGCGCCCGGCCAGGGTCCCGCGCGCGCTGGCCCCGTTCAGGGTCACGCGCAGGCCGCCGGACTGCACCGCCTGCGAACGCACCAGCCCGTCGGGATCGACGACGTCGACGACCGGCGACTTATGGGCGTCGAAGATGCTGGTGTAGAACAGCGACCAGCTCAGCATCTCGTCGTAGGGCATGGTCTGGCCGATATGGTCGACCCGCGTCAGCCCAGCGCCGGCGCCCGCAGGGCTCGTCCTGAAGTCGATGTCCCAGATGCGGCCGAGATCGGATGTCGCATCCAGGAAGCGCAGGACGCTGCCGCCGACGCCGCGAATGGCGGGGATGCTCAGCTCGCCCTCGCCGGCAGCCTGCGCATGCGGCTGGGCGAGCAGCGCGCTCGCGCGCTCGAAGGCGGCGCGCGCATCGGGCAGCATCAGCGCGATCTCCGACACCCCTGTGCCGTGGACGAGATAGGAGCTGTTGGCGAAGCCGCTGGCGTCGGTGTTGACCAGCACGTTGACGCCGCCCTGCCGCCACAGGCCGACCGGCTTCGAGACATGGTTGCCGGTCTTCTCGAAACCGCAGGAGCGCAGCAGCGCCTCGAGGCCCGGCGCTTCCTCCGCACTGGTGGCAAATTCGAGGAACTCGACCCCCGCGACCGGGGCCGGCGGGGCGAAGGCGGGCAGATCCGCAGGCAGCGCCGGCTCGACCCGGCGCACCCGGTCCATCACGGCGATCAGGCTGCGATGGCCGTCCTGCGCCACCAGGCGCGGCAGGCCCGAGCGGAACTGGTCGTTGAAGATCTCCAGGCTGAGGGGCCCGGCATAACCCGTCGCGGTCACGGCGCGCATGAAGCCGGTGACGTCGAGATCGCCTTCGCCCGGCATGTTGCGGAAATGGCGCGACCAGTAGAGCAGGTCCATGTCGATCGCGGGCGCGTCGGCGAGCTGCACGAAGAAGATCCGGTCGCCGGGGATCGCACGGATCGAATCCGGATCGATGCGCCGGGCGAGCGTATGGAAACTGTCGAGGATCAGGCCGACATTGGGATGGTTGGCGCGCCGCACCACCTCCCAGGCATCGCGATGGTCGTTGACGAAGCGGCCCCAGCACAGCGCCTCGAAGCCGACGCGCACGCCGTGCCGCTTCGCGAGATCACCGAGATCGTGAAAATCCCGGGCCATGCGGTCGATGCCGCCGAGAGCGGCCGGATGCGTGGTCGAGCAGACCAGCACGAGATCGGTGCCGAGCTGGTTCATCAGCTCGAATTTGCGGGCGGCGCGGGCGAAGGCCCGGCTGCGATAGGGCTCGGGCAGGCTCTCGAAATCGCGGAAGGGCTGGAACAGGGTGATCTCGAGCCCGGCGTCGCGCACCATCTGGCCGACATCGCCCGGCGTGAAATCGGAGGCGAGAAAGTCCTGCTCGAAGATCTCGATGCCGTCGAAGCCGGCGCCCGCGATGGCTTCGAGCTTCTGCGAAAGGTTGCCGGACAGCGAGACCGTTGCGATCGACGTCTTCATTCTCTGCCCTTTCGCGACGGCGCGCGCCTGCATGCCCGAAACTCGCCTGGCCAGAGCCCGGCGAGGATTCGCCGGGCAACGATACCCGGCTGGCGGAGGAAGTGTAGCCCGAAGGTCACCTGAAACGATTGAGGCCACTGCCCAGGCGAGTTGCCTCGACGGTGCGGGAGGTTCAGCACGTCGATGCTCTGTCGAGAGCTGGGCGCGGCGGAAGCGGCACGCCGAGCGGGCTGCTCGTTTGAGCGCTTCCTGCAACAATACATAATGTCTAGATTATGGATTTCAGCGCATTTTGCATTATTCGTCGCGATTTCGTCTTGGTAGGTTATGAGCAGAAGGAGAGATTGCACAAGATTCAGCCCTGCGATGGACTGCTCGGCGCTTGCGCGGACGGCCTCGCGGCGGCTTGGGTGAGCCCCGTTCTGGCGGCGAGGCAGGACTTGCGAGCCGCCACCGCCTGCTTCTCATCCGAATTTTCCCTGCGCGCGAGATAGGCCGCCGGCACGGCCGAATATCGATCGCGTTGGCGGGTTTGAGTGTCTGACGAGAGCGGCGTCCGGATCGCCGCAGATTGTGCCTGCCTCGCATAAGCGCCGCACGAAAAGCTGCGGCGCAAGAAACAGAAACTAGTCATCGGGAGTGGAACATGACGGCAGCTTTGCATGCTGACATCCAGCACACGCAGCAATCGACGAAGGCGGCAGCAAGCGGCTGGATCGGCTCGGCGCTGGAGTATTATGACTTCTTCATCTACGCGACCGCAGCAGCGCTGATCTTCCCGCAGATCTTCTTTCCGTCGAGCAATCCGACCGTGGCGATCGTCGCCTCGCTGGCGACCTATGGCGTCGGCTATGTCGCCCGCCCGATCGGCGCCTTCGTGCTCGGGCACTGGGGCGACACGCACGGACGCAAGAATGTGCTGGTCCTGTGCATGTTCCTGATGGGCTTCTCGACCATCGCGGTCGGCCTGCTCCCGACCTATGAGCAGGTCGGCATCCTGGCGCCGATTCTGCTCGTCCTCATGCGCCTGATCCAGGGCTTCGCCGTCGCCGGCGAGATCTCGGGCGCGAGCTCGATGATCCTCGAGCACGCGCCCTTCGGCCGCCGCGGCTATTACGCCAGCTTCACGCTGCAGGGGGTGCAGGCGGGGCAGATCCTGGCCGCGGCCGTCTTCCTGCCGCTGGCCCATTTCATGCCGGAGGCGGCGTTCAACAGCTGGGGCTGGCGCATTCCCTTCCTGCTGAGCTTCATCGTCATCATCGCGGGCTGGATCATCCGTCGCGAGGTCGACGAAACCCCCGCCTTCAAGGAGGAAGACAGCCAGAACGCGACGCCGCGCTCGCCCGTGATCGAGGCGATCCAGACCAGCTGGCCGGACATGATCCGGGTCATCCTGATGGCGCTGATGAACGTCATCCCGGTCGTCGCCACCATCTTCGGCGCCGCCTATGCGGTCCAGGCCGCCTATGGCATCGGCTTCCACAAGGACGTCTATCTCTGGATCCCGGTGATGGGGAACATCGTCGCCTGCCTGATCATCCCCTATGTCGGAAACCTGTCCGACAAGATCGGACGTCGTCCGCCCATCATCGTCGGCGCCCTCGGTTCCGGTCTGCTCGCCTTCGGCTATCTCTATGCGATCTCGATCCACAGCGTGCCGCTGGCGATCGTGATGTCGCTGCTGATGTGGGGCGTGGTCTATCAGGGCTACAACGCGGTCTTCCCGAGTTTCTTTCCGGAGCTGTTCCCGACCCGGACCCGCGTCTCCTCGATGGCGATCTCGCAGAATCTCGGCACCGCCGTCACCGCGCTGCTGCCGGCGCTGTTCGCCACCGTCGCTCCTCCGGGCTCGCAGAACGTGCCGCTGGTGGTCGGCGCGATCGCCTTCGCCATCTGTGCCGTCGCGGCGGCGGCGGCCTGGTCGACCCGCGAGACCTACCGCGTCAGGATGAACGACCTCGGCAATCCCGAGGCGGCTCCGGTCGACCAGGCGAGCTATGAGCGCCTGCGGGACGAGAGCATCGCGGCCTCGCGTAGCTAGAGCAGGATCGGGCCGGCCTGGTTTGACCGGCAGGGCGGCTCGAGGTCACGTTGCATTCGGGCGGAAGCGTCCGGATGCAGCGTGATCGATTCCGAGGGTCGAGACGGCTTTGCGGCGCCGTAGATCCGTCCGGCGCCGGCGCCGGGCTTGCCCATTCGATCGGCCGTGGGGTAGCCATGTCGTCGGCGCCATCGCATCGGACCGAATGGTCGAAGCCTTCTTTTGAGAAAATCGGGCGCGATAACAACGAGATAGATCGCGCTGCCGCATCGTTCCGGCCGCGCCGTGACCTTAGCCGCGGAGACCGAATGCAGCGGAAATCTCGCCTGTGACTGCCGCGCCGGGAAAGCACATCATCATTGTCGGCGGCGGTGCCAGCGGCGTGTTGATGGCGTGCCACCTGCTGCGCGATCCGCGCGACAACTGCGTGGTGACGCTGATCGAGCGCCGCGAGCGGGTCGGGCCCGGCCTGGCCTTCTCGACCGATCGTCCCGAGCATTTGCTGAACGTCCGGGCCGCGAACATGAGCGCCTTTCCGGACGATCCGCTGCATTTCTGGCACTGGCTGAGCGAGGCTGCCGCGAGCCGGTTCGAGCCCTGCCCGGATCCCTACTGCTTCGCGCCGCGGCATCTGTACGGGGAGTACATGTCCCAACTGATCGCCCAGGAGCGTGCCGGGCCGGATGGGCAGGATCGGCTGACCATCGTCCGAGGCGAATGTCGGACCATCGAGGAGAGGGCGGGCAGGGTCGTCGCGACGATCGACGACGGGACGACGCATCTCGGCCAGGTCGCCATCCTCGCGACCGGCAACGAAGCCTATGACTGGCAGCAGGCCGATCGCCATGTCAGCCCATGGACGGCAGAGGCGACGCGAGCGGCGGAGATCGGAAAGCCGATCCTCATCCTCGGGACCGGCCTGTCGATGGTCGACTATGTCCTGACCCTGCTGCAGAAAGGCTTTGCCGGGCCGATCCATGCGCTGTCGCGGCGCGGCCTCCTGCCGAGGGTCCACCGCGATGCCTCGCCTGTTCGCTTCGACAAGGAGGACATCCCCTTCGGCGCCAGCGGCGCGTCACTCCTGCGCTGGTTCCGCGCCAGGCTCGCCGATCACGAGCGCCAGGACGGCGACTGGCGCGGCGTCGTCGACGGCGTGCGGCCCTTCAGCCAGGAGATCTGGTGGAAGCTGTCGAGCCGGTCGAAAGCGCGCCTGCTCGAGCATGCGCGGGCACATTGGGACGTTCATCGCCATCGCATGGCGCCGCAGGCCGACAGGCAGTTGCAGAACGCGATGGCCAGCGGGCAGCTGCGCATTCTCTCGGGCAGGATGCTATCCTGCGAAGCCGGCGAGCACGGCTTAAGCGTCTCTTATCGCCCGCGCGGGCAGCCCGATCCCGAGATGTTGTCGGTCGGCAGCATCATCGATTGCAGGGGGATCACCGGCGATCCCTTCCTCTCGACCAATCCAGTCTTGCAGTCGTTGCTCCGGCAGGGATTGGCGCGGGTCGACGCATTGCGCATCGGCATCGATGTCTCGGCCGATCATGCAGTGCTCGATGCCTCAGGGGCGGCCTCGCGCCGGCTTTTCGCGATCGGACCGCTGACACGGGCAGCGTTCTGGGAGACCGTCGCCATTCCCGACATCCGCGAGCAGTGCACAAGGCTCGCGCGCCAGATCGGATTGCTGTCGGTGGCGGCCTGACGTGAGAGTTTGGGCCTGCTGAGCTTCGATCACGCCCGCGCCCCGCAGCGTTTCAGACAAGGTTAAACACTGCGAGCGCCGCGACGACGACGAATGCCACGCCGAGCATTGTCAGCTGGACCCAATGCCCTGCTCGGCCGCGCCTGGCGCCGGCAGGATGAGCCGGCACGGGATGCCGATGGTCACATCAGAGATCCTGGACCGTCTCGAAGAAGCTGCGCACCAGCGGCAGGCGCTGGCGTTCCGCCCGGCAGACGACGTATTCGCCGACGTCGAACTCGGCGCCGGTGATGACGATGCGCTTCAGGCCGGCTTCCGGCCTGAACTCGGAGGCAAAGACCACGCCGATGCCGAAACCGAAGGCGACGGCCTCGCGGACGGCTTCGCGCGACTGCACCTCCAGCAGGTTCGCCGGCTTGATCCCGGCGACCGACAGCCGGTTCTCGAAGACCTCCCGGGTGATCGAGCCCCGCTCCCGCAGGACGATATCCTGGCCGGCGAAGGCCTCGATCGGCAAATGCTCGTGCCTTGCCAGTTCGTGCTGATCCGAGACGAAGGCGATGAGATCGTCGGAGCGCAGCTTGATGCTGTGGATGCGCGGGTCGGAGTTGGCGCGCGCCGTGATCGCCACATCGGCGGCGAAGTCCATGATCTGGTCGACGACCTCCGAGGAATTGCCGATCGTCAGCGAGAAGGTCAGGCCCGGATAGCGCTCGCGCATGCGGGCGAGGGTGGACATGACATGAGTGGCGCTGTCGGCCGCGATCCGCAGATGGCCCCGCTGCAAGGTGCGGCTGCCGGCGAGCAGCGACTGGGCCTCGTCCTCCGCCGCGAACAGCCGGGCCGTGATGACGAACAGGCTCTGCCCGAGCGGGGTCAGCTTCACCTGCCTGCCGGCACGATCGAACAGCCTGACGCCATAGGCGTCCTCCAGCCCGCGGACCTGGGCGGACAGGGTCGGCTGGCTGACATTGCGCGTCCTGGCGGCGCCAGTGAAGCTCTGGGCCTCGGCCACGGCATGGAAGGCGGAGAGCCCGGAATAGCTGATGGCCATACCATAGATCCTATCTATGGACGATATGGAAACGATGTATTGGACCTATGTCAATCGCGATCCTAGCGTCGAGATCACCCGCCGCAACGACATCGCGAGACCCTCATGGCCCAGGCCCGCCGCCCTGCCTCCTCCGAAACCGGTGATCCTCTTCTCCTGACCCCTGGCCCGCTGACGACGAGCAAGGCCATCAAGGAAGCGATGGTTCACGACTGGGGTTCGCGCGACGCCACCTTCGTGGGGATCAACAAGGCCGTCCTCGATGAGCTGCCGAAGATCATCCATGGCGGCGAGGACTTCGTCACGGTGCCGATGCAGGGCTCCGGCACCTTCGCGGTCGAAGCCATGCTGACCACCTTCGTGCCGCGCGACGGCAAGATCCTGGTCCTGATCAACGGCGCCTATGGCCAGCGCGCCAAGCGCATCCTGGAGATCGCGGGGCGCGGCGTCGTCGTCCACGAGACCGCCGAGGACACGCCGCCCGATCTTGCCGAGGTCGACCGCATGCTGGTGGCGGACGCCGGCATCACTCACGTCTTCACGGTCCATTGCGAAACCACCAGCGGCATCCGCAACCCGGTCGAGGCGATCGCGGCGCTGGTCAAGCGCCATGGCCGCCGGTTGCTGGTCGATTCGATGAGCGCCTTCGGCGCCCTGCCGCTCGACAGCCGCGAGGTCCATTTCGATGCGGTCGCGGCCTCCTCGAACAAGTGCATCCAGGGCGTTCCCGGCCTCGGCTTCGTCATCGCCCGCAAGAGCGCGCTGGCGGAGACCAAGGGCAACGCCACCACGCTGGTGCTCGACCTCTACGACCAGAACGCCGGCTTCGAACGCACCGGCCAGTACCGCTTCACCCCGCCGATCCACGTCATCGTCGCCTTCCACGCGGCGCTGCAGGAGTTCTGGGCCGAGGGCGGCGTCGCCGGGCGCGGCGAGCGCTATGCCGACAATGCCCGCATCCTGATCGAGGGCATGCAGGAGCTCGGCTTCCGGACGTTGCTGCCGGCGGCCCGGCAGGCGCCGATCATCGTCACCTTCCACATGCCGCAGGACGAGAACTTCGTCTTCCAGCGCTTCTACGACGCGCTGAAGGACGCCGGCTACGTCATCTATCCCGGCAAGCTCACGGTCGCCGACAGTTTCCGGATCGGCTGCATCGGAGCGCTGGGCGCGCAGGATATGCGCAATTTCGTCGCCACCGTGTCGTCGGTCCTCGACGAGATGGGCGTCGGCCTGAAGTCGGCCGCCTGAGGAGCAGATCATGACGGTCCATACGAAAATCGACGGCGCGGTCATCGCCAACGGCCGCGGCTATGCCCGCCCGGCTCGTCCGACGGTGGTGATCTGCATGGACGGCTCGGAGCCGGCCTATATCGAGGCGGCCAGCGCCAAGGGGCTGACGCCGAACCTCGACCGGATCATGAAGACGGGGGCGAGCACCCACGCCTATTCGGTGATCCCGAGCTTCACCAACCCGAACAACCTCTCGATCATCACCGGGCGCCCGCCGGCTGTCCACGGCATCGCCGGCAACTTCTTCTACGACCGCGAGGCCAAGGAGGAGGTGATGATGAACGATGCGCGCTTCCTGCGCGCCCCGACCATCCTCGCCGAGTTCCAGAAGGCCGGCCTCAAGGTCGCGATGGTCACCGCCAAGGACAAGCTGCGCACGCTGCTCGGCAAGGGCCTCGACTTCAGCAGCGGCTCGGCGATCGCCTTCTCCTCGGAGAAGGCCGACAAGGCGAACAAGGCCGAGAACGGCATCGAGAAGGTGCTCGACTTCGTCGGCATGCCGGTGCCATCGGTCTATTCGGCCGATCTCTCCGAATTCGTCTTCGCCGCCGGCGTCAAGCTGCTCGAGAGCTTCAAGCCGGACCTGATGTACCTCTCGACCACCGACTATGTGCAGCACAAGGCGGCGCCTGGCTCGGAGATGGCCGACAGCTTCTACGCGATGTTCGACGGTTATGTCGGCAAGCTCGATGCGCTCGGCTGCACGCTCGTCATCACCGCCGACCACGGCATGAACGACAAGCACCTAGCCAATGGCGAGCCGGATGTCATCTACCTGCAGAGCCTGATGGACGAGTGGTACGGCAAGGGCACGATGCGCGTGATCCTGCCGATCACCGACCCCTATGTCGTCCACCATGGCGCGCTCGGCTCCTTCGCCACGGTCTACCTGCCAGACGGCGCCAGCCAGGAAGAGGTCGCAGCCCGCATCTCCGGCCTCGAGGGCATCGCGCTGGCGGTGACCGCGGCGGAGGCCTGCGAGCGCTTCGAATTGCCGGCCGACCGGATCGGGGACGTCGTCGCGATCTCGACGAGGCAGAAGGTGATCGGCACCTCGCCCGACAGGCACGACCTCTCCGGCCTGACGGAACCCTTACGCTCGCATGGCGGCATCACCGAGCAGCGCGTGCCGATGATCGCCAACCGGCCGATCACCGTTCCCGAGGGCCGAACCTTGCGCAATTTCGACGTCTTCGACGTCGCCCTGAACCTGGTGCACTGACGATGAACGCGACCGTGAAGCCGCCGGTGCGGCGCGAGGCGATGCGGATCGCCGGCAAGCTGGTCTCGACCGAGGACATGGTCGAGGTCAGGAACCCCTATGACGACAGCGTCGTCGGGCTCATTCCCGCCGCCCGGCCCGAGCATGTCCGCGAGGCCTTCGCCAAGGCCAAGGCGTTCAAGCCGGTGCTGACCCGCTATGAGCGCCAGCGCATCCTGCAGAAGACGGCCGAACTCCTGTTCGCCCGCAAGGAAGACTTCGCCCGGCTGATCACCGCCGAGGCCGGCCTGTGCTGGAAGGACTCGCTCTACGAGGCCAGCCGCGCCTATGACGTCTGGTCGTTCGCGGCCCAGCTCACCATCAAGGACGATGGCGAGATGTTCTCCTGCGACATCTCGCCGAACGGCAAGGCCCGCAAGATCTTCACGACGCGCCAGCCGCTGCTCGGGGTGATCTCGGCGATCACGCCGTTCAACCACCCGCTCAACATGGTCAGCCACAAGCTGGCACCGGCGATCGCGACCAACAACCGCCTCGTCCTCAAGCCGACCGAGCTGACGCCGCTGACCGCGCTGGCGCTGGCCGACGTGCTCTACGAGGCCGGCCTGCCGCCGGAGATGCTGTCGGTCGTAACCGGCAATCCCTCGACCATGGGCGATGCGATGATCACCGATCCCGATGCGGATCTGGTGACTTTCACCGGCTCGGTCCGGGTCGGCAAGCACATCGCCAATACGGCCGGCTACAAGCGCATCGTGCTCGAGCTCGGCGGCAACGATCCGCTGATCGTGATGGAGGACGCCGATCTCGACAAGGCGGCCGAACTCGCCGTCACCGGCGCGACCAAGAACTCCGGCCAGCGCTGCACGGCGGTGAAGCGCATCCTGGTGGTCGAGAGCGTCGCCGAGGCCTTCTCCAAGCTCGTCGTCGAGAAGGCGAAGAAGCTCACATGCGGCGACCCGATGGACCCGGCGACCGATGTCGGCACCGTCATCAATGCCCGCTCGGCCGCGCTCTTCCAGGCCCGCGTCGACGATGCGGTGACGAAGGGTGCCGAGGTCCTCTACGGCAAGCGGGCGGAAGGGGCGCTGTTCCACCCGACCGTGGTCGACAAGATCCCCTACACCTGCGAGCTTGTGCATGAGGAGACCTTCGGCCCGGTCATCCCGATGATCAGGGTGCCCGACGACATCGCCAAGGTCATCGCGATCTCGAACTCGACTGCCTATGGCCTGTCTTCCGGCATCTGCACCAACCGCTTCGACTACATCCAGCGCTTCGTCGCCGAGCTGGAGGTCGGTACGGTCAATCTCTGGGAAGTTCCGGGCTACCGGATCGAGATGTCGCCCTTCGGTGGCATCAAGGACTCTGGCCTCGGCTACAAGGAGGGCGTCGTCGAGGCCATGAAGTCCTTCACCAACGTCAAGACATGGTCGATGCCCTGGAGCGCGTGACCTGAGAAGACCAACGCAGGCGGAGCAATCCGCCTGCGTTTTGCATGTCAGGGGAAGAAACGTCGAAAGAGCGTTCAAACCGATCAATAAGAGGGGATGAGATCATGAAGAATTGGCTTGCTACCTGCCTCGTCGGCGCCTTTGCACTCGCGCTTCCCGGCGCCGCCCTGGCGCAGAAGACGAAGGTGACGGTCTATACCGCTCTGGAGAACGATCAGCTCGGCCCGTTCAAGGCCTCGATCGAGAAGGCCGTGCCCGAGGCCGAGGTGGTCTGGGTCCGCGATTCCACCGGTGTCATCACCGCCCGCTTCCTGGCCGAAAAGGACAATCCGCGGGCCGACATGGTGATGGGTCTGGCCGCGTCGAGCCTCCTGATGTTCGAGAAGGCCGGGCTGCTCGAAGCCTACAAGCCTGCCGGCGCCGATGCGCTGAAGCCGGTCTTCCGCGACGGCAGCGAGCCCTACACCTGGACCGGCATGGACGCCTATCTCGGCGTCGTCTGCTTCAACACCGCCGAGGCCAAGGGCGTCCCGGTGCCGACCTCCTGGAAGGACCTGCTCAACCCGGCGCTCAAAGGCAAGATCGTGATGCCGCATCCGGCTTCGTCCGGCACCGGCTATCTGATGGTCGCGGGCTGGCTGCAGAGCATGGGCGAGGCCGAGGGCTGGAAGTTCATGGACGGCCTGCACGAGAACATCGCCGCCTATCTGCATTCCGGCTCGGCGCCTTGCGTCCAGGCGGCGCGCGGCGAGCGCACCGTCGGCCTGGCGCTCGACATGCGCGGCGCCTCCGAGAAGAGCAAGGGCGCGCCGATCGAGGTGGTGATCCCGAAGGAGGGCGTCGGCTGGGAGATGGAAGCCAGCGCCATCGTCAAGGGCAGCAAGAACCTCAACCTGGCCAAGAAGGTCGCCGACTGGTCGACCACCAAGGAGGCCAACGAGCTCTACTCGAAGACCTATGCGATCGTGGCGGCGCCGGGCATCGAGAACAAGCCCGCCAACTATCCCGCCAATGCCGAAGCCGGGATGATCAAGAACGACCTGGCCTGGATGGCCGATAATCGCGACCGCGTCCTCGCCGAATGGTCGAAGCGCTACGAGTCGAAGGCGGCGCCGAAGAACTGACGCCAGCGCGCCGGCCCGGCTCGCCGCGGCGGGCCGAGCCGGCGCGTTTCATGCAGGGCGAGATGACAGGTCGCGCCCGAAGCCAGCTGCGCGTCCAGATGAAGGTCGGCAAGATGAGCACGAACACGGCTCCGTTTATCTCGATCCGCAAGCTCGCCAAGAGCTTCGGCGCCTTCCAGGCCCTGCGCAGCATCGATCTCGACATCCACCGCGGCGAATTCGTCTGCTTCCTTGGCCCGTCGGGCTGCGGCAAGACCACTCTGCTGCGCGCTATCGCCGGCCTCGACCCGCAGGACAGCGGCAGCATCCTGATGGGCGGGCGCGACGTCTCCCGTGCAAGCCCTGCCGAGCGCGATTTCGGCATCGTCTTCCAGTCCTATGCGCTGTTCCCGAACCTGACGGTCGCCGACAATGTCGGCTATGGCCTGGTCAACCGCCGCCGCCCATCGGCCGAGATCAACCGGCGCGTCGACGAACTGCTCGCGCTCGTCGGCCTGCCCGAACAGAGCAAGAAGTACCCGATCCAGCTCTCGGGCGGGCAGCAGCAGCGCGTGGCTCTCGCCCGCGCGCTGGCGACCGCGCCGGAGCTGCTGCTGCTCGACGAGCCGCTCTCGGCGCTCGACGCCAAGGTCAGGATCAGGCTGCGCGACGAGATGCGCTCTCTCCAGCAGCGGCTCGGCGTAACCACGATCATGGTCACCCACGACCAGGAGGAGGCCCTCGCCATGGCCGACCGCATCGTCGTGATGAGCAATGGCGCCGTCGAGCAGGTCGGCACGCCCGAGGAGATCTATCGCCACCCGGGCACGCCTTTCGTCGCCGATTTCGTCGGCCACATGACCTTCCTCGATGCCGTCGTCACCGGGCCGGGCCAGGTGCGCGTCGGCGAGCTCGACCTGCTCGTCGCCAATGCCGCGCCTTTCAGCGTGGGCACGCCGGTGCGGCTCGCCATGCGTCCCGAGGAGGTCCGCACCCGCTCGATCACGGCCGAGACCCCGAACCGCTTCGATGCGACGATCGGCGATCTCTCCTTCCTCGGATCCTATTGCCGGGCGCATCTGGAGCCGACGCATTCGCGCTCGACGCGGATCGCAGCCGATTTCTCGACCAATGCGATGCGCGATCTCGGCATCCAGCCGGGACAGGTGCGCACGGTCGCCTTTCCGCCGGAGGCGCTGCATGTCTTTGCCGGGGGCAGTCGATGAGCCATGCCGCGACACCGCTCACGATGACAAATGCCACCGTGAAGCTCTCGCCGCCGCGGCTCAGCGAACGCCATGTCGCCGGCGTGCTGATTCTGGCGCTTTGCGCGGTGCTCATCCTGATCATCGCCTTGCCGCTCTGGGCGCTGCTGTCCAAGAGCCTCGAGGATACCCAAGGCCGCTTCGTCGGGCTGGCGAACTTCGTCAGCTACGCCACGACGCCGACGCTGCTCTCCTCGCTGACCAACAGCCTGCTCGTTGCCAGCGTCACCACGGGAATCGTGCTGCCGCTCGCCTTTCTCTACGCCTACGCCCTGCGCCGCAGCTGCATTCCCGGCCGCGGGCTGTTCTATGCCGCGGCGATGGTGCCGGTCTTCGCACCCTCGCTGCTGTCGGGCCTCGCGCTGATCTACATCTTCGGCAATCAGGGCCTGCTCAAATCCTGGATGATGGGCGCTTCGCTCTACGGGCCGGTCGGCATCATCGCCGCCGAGGCGCTCTACAGCTTCCCCCATGCCGTGCTGATCCTGGTGACGGCGCTCGGCCTCTCGGACGGCCGCCTGCGCGAGGCGGCCGAGGCGATGGGCACGACGCGCTGGCGCATCTTCCACACGATCACGCTGCCGGGCGCGCGCTACGGCGTGATCAGCGCGGCCTTCGTGGTCTTCACGCTGGTGATCACCGATTTCGGCATTCCCAAGGTGATCGGCGGGCAGTTCAGCGTGCTCGCGACCGACGCCTATCGCCAGGTCGTCGGGCAGCAGAACTTCCCGATGGGCGCCGTCGTCGGCATCATCCTCCTGGTGCCGGCCGTGCTCGCCTTCTTCGTCGACCGCGCCGTCCAGCGCCGCCAGAGCGCAATGCTCTCGGCCCGCGCTGTGCCCTATGCGCCGCGGCCAGACAAGCGACGCGACCTCACGCTCCTCGGCTTCGTCAGCCTGACGGCGCTCGCCATCGTTGGGCCCTACGGCATCGCGATCTGGGGCTCCTTCGTCAAATACTGGCCCTATAACCTCTCGCTGACGCTGAACAATTACGACTTTGCCGCCGTCGATCCCGAGGGCTGGTCGACCTATGGCAACTCGCTGCTGCTGGCCTCGCTGACGGCGGTGATCGGCACGGCGCTGATCTTCACCGGCGCCTATCTGATCGAGAAGCTGAAGCTGTTCCCGCGCCTGCGCGCCTTCGCGCAGTTCCTGGCGATGCTGCCGATGGCGGTACCCGGGCTCGTGCTCGGCCTCGGCTATGTCTTCTTCTTCAACGCCGGCTGGAATCCGCTCAACGCTCTCTACGGCACCCTGACCATCCTGGTGATCAACACCATCGCCCATTTCTACACGGTCGGGCACATCACCGCCCTGACCAGCCTGAAGCAGATCGACAGCGAATTCGAATCGGTCTCGGCCTCGCTCAAGGTGCCGTTCTGGTCGACCTTCCGGCGTGTCACCGCACCGATCTGCCTGCCGGCGATCCTCGACATCGCCGTCTATGTCTTCGTCAACGCGCTGACCACGGTCTCGGCCGTGATCTTCCTCTATGGTGCCGACACCAAGCTCGCCTCGATCGCCATCGTCCACATGGACGAAGCCGGCGCCATCGCCTCGGCCGCCGGCATGGCGAGTGTGATCATGCTGACCGCCATCGCCGTGAAGCTCGCCCATGTCGGGCTCGATCGGCTGGTATTCGGCCGCCTGCAACGCTGGCGCCAGCGCTAGCTCCGCCGGACGCGTCGCCATGACCGGACAGACGCCGACCCAGATCCTGCTCGCGCTCGCCGGCGAGGTCGCGCTGCTGCTCTGGAGCGTGCAGATGGTGACGGCGGGCATCTCCGCCGCTTTCGGCAGCCGCCTGCGCGCCGTGCTGGCGACCGGCCTCGACAGCCGCTGGCGGGCCTTCGGGGCCGGCGTACTGGTGACGGCGGGCCTGCAATCCAGCACAGCCACGGCGATGATGATCGCCTCCTTCTCGGGAGCGGGACTGATCGCGCTCGCGCCGGCGCTGGCGATGATGCTCGGCGCCAATGTCGGCACGACGCTGATCGTCCAGTTCGTCAGCTTTGATACGAGCACGCTCGTGCCGCTGCTGATCCTGGCGGGCTACGCCGGCATGCGGCGCTTCGGACGGTTGCCCGCCCGCGAAATGGCGAAGGCGCTCTTCGGCCTCGGCCTGATGCTTTTGTCGCTGCGGCTGATGCAGGGCACGATGGGGCCGGTCGAGCATTCGCAGGTGCTGCGCACGGTGCTCGGCTCGCTCTCCGGCGACCCGCTGATCGCGCTGCTGCTGGCGGCGGGGCTCAGCTTCGCCGCCCATTCCTCGCTCGCCGCGATCCTGATCGTGATGAGCCTTGCCGCCACCGGCGTGATCGGCACGCCGACCATGCTCGCGATGGTGCTGGGCTGCAATCTCGGCACGGCGATGAACCCGCTCGTCCAGGCGCTCAAGGGCAATGCCGCGGCGCGCCGGGTGCCGCTCGGCAATATCGCCAACCGGGTCCTGGGCTGCCTGCTCGGATTGGTTCTGCTGCCCTTGCTGACCCGGCTCGTCGAGCAGCTTGCTCTTGCGCCTGCGCAGGCGGCGGCCTTGTTCCATCTCGCCTTCAACCTGGCGATGGCGGCGCTCTTCCTCGTGCCGCTGCCGGCGATCGCGCGGCTGCTGATGCGCGTCATGCCCGAGCCTGCCCCGGAGACCGATCCGTCGCGCTCGCGCTATCTCGACAAGGCCGCTCTGGCGACGCCGACGATCGCACTCTCCAATGCGACGCGCGAGGTGCTGCGCATGGTCGATGTCGTCGACGACATGCTGAAGTCCTCGCTCTCGGCCTTCGAAGGCGATGATCTCGCGCGCGTCACTGCAGTGAGCCGCGCCGACGACGTGCTCGACAGCCTGTTCAACCATATCCAACTCTATGTCGGCGCGATCCCCCGGACGGCCCTGTCGGAAGCCGATGAACGCCGGCTCTCGGCGGTGCTGGTGCTGGCGATCAACCTCGAACATATCGGCGATATCGTCGAAAAGAACCTGATGCAGATGGCCGGGCAGCGCATCCACGACCAGCGCCGGCTGCCGCCCGAGGCGCTGGAGCGCATCGCCGACATGCACCAACGGTTGCGCGATCACCTGCGCCTTGCGATCACCGTCTTCATCTCCGAGGACGAGATGACGGCGCGCCGCATCATCCGCGAGAAGGAGACTTTTCGCGAGCTGGAACGCGAGGCGATC
Source organism: Allobosea lupini (assembly GCF_900109525.1). GTDB lineage: Bacteria > Pseudomonadota > Alphaproteobacteria > Rhizobiales > Beijerinckiaceae > Allobosea > Allobosea lupini. Next base: position 65,965 of record NZ_FOAN01000007.1, read on the forward strand.
GAGTCCCATCTCGCCGAGATGCGCACCGGCCAGCGCGAGGCCGTCGTCGTCAGCGCACTGCAGCTCGACATCACCCGCGACCTCAAGCGGATCGACGCCCACATCGCCGCGACCGTGCACGGGCTGCTGGAGCAGAAGGGCGCTCTGATCGGCAGCAGGCTCCTGCGCGCGGCGGAGTGAAGGAGAACGCCTAAGCGACTCTGTTTCCGGCCTGTTCAGGCCGGCTGCGCAGCGCCTGCGCGGTCGCGAAGAAGGCCTGTATCGCCTTGCTGTTGCGGCGCTCATGCAGGCAGATCAGCGTCTCGCGCATCAGGAGCGGCGGGCCGTCGAGGGTGATGCGGGCAAGGCGCGGATCGTCCTCGCCGAATTCCGCCGCCGAGACGAAGCCGATCCCGCCGCCCGCGGCCACGATCGCCCCGACAGCCTCGCGTCCTTCCGCTTCCACTGCGTAACTGAGCGCGATGCCGCTCTCCGCCGCCCGCTGCTCCAGCATCTGGCGGGTGCGCGAGCCGGCCTCGCGCATGATCAGCGGCCAGTCACTGAGCTCAGCCAGCGAAAGGCTCGCCCGAATGGCAGCTGGGTGGCTGCGGGCTGCAAAGGCGATGATCGGCGAGACATTGAGCGGCAGCACCTCGAAAGGGCGCTCATCACCGAGTTCGCCGAGCACGCCGATATCGGCTTCGTAGCCGGTCAGCATCTCGACGATGCTGCCGGTATTGCCGCGCGCGACGCTGATCTGGATGCCGGGATGGCGCTTGCGGAAGGCGGTGAGCACGTCGAGCACGTGCTGGACGGAATCGGCGACAATCCGCAGCGAGCCCGTCCGCAGCGAGCGCTCTTCCTGCAGCAGCTCCAGCGCCTCGCCTTCGGCGCCGAACAGGCGGTGGGTGACGGCGAGCAGCCGGTGGCCCGCCGGGGTCATGACGATCTGGCGATGGCGCCGGCTGAATAGCGCGACGTCGTACTCCTCCTCCAGCCGCCGGACCTGGTCGGAGATGGCCGGCTGGGTGAGGTGCAGCGCCTGCGCTGCCTTCGAGAAGCCGCCCGACAGCGCGACCTGGTGAAAGGCTCGGAGCTGGACATAGCGCATGCGACTGGGACCTGTGTGGAGGGTGCCGCACGATATCGCTGAAATTTATGGATGGATATAAATTAACGATTTTTCAGATCGTTCGGTTGCCGCCATTCTGCATCCCGTCGCACCGTGCCGGGGCGTGAAACGGGAACCGCTCATGCGCGCCGAAGCTTCCGCGATCATCCACACCGAGGGCGAATCCAACACCTCTGCCGCACGCAGCGGCTGGAACGCCGGCATCGGCGACGAGGCGACGCGCGAGCTGCTGGCGCGCGATTCCGCCGCCTTCCTGCACCAGAGCCTGTCGAGCCCCTGTCTCACCGCCATGGCCAAGGCGGAAGGCATCTGGATCGAGGACACGATGGGGCGGCGCTACATGGATTTCCATGGCAACAGCGTCCACCATATCGGCTACGGGCACCCCCGCCTCAAGGAGGCGATCAAGAAGCAGCTCGACGATCTCTGCTTTTCGCCGCGCCGCTTCACCTGCGAGCCGGCGGTCGAGCTTGCCGAGACGCTCGGGCGGCTGGCGCCGGGCGATCTCGGCAAGGTGCTCTTCACCACCGGCGGTTCGGATGCGATCGAGGTGGCGCTGCGGCTCGCGCGTGCCGCCACCGGGCGGTTCAAAACCCTGTCCTTCTGGGACGCCTTCCACGGCGCCGGTTTCGGCGCCTCCAGCGTCGGCGGCGAAGCGACCTTCCGCTCCGGCATCGCCGGCCCGCTTCTCCCCGGCGCCGAGCACGTCGCGCCCTGGGGCACCCGCAACTGCGCCTATGGCCACGACAATCTCGAAGATTCCGCCCGCGCCTGCGCCAAGATGATCTCCTATGTGCTGGCGAGGGAGGGGGATGTCGCTGCCGTCGTCGCCGAGCCGATGCGGGCGACGCCCTATCCGCCGGCAGCGGGCTTCTGGAAGAGCGTGCGCGAGGCCTGCGACCGGCACGGCACGCTGCTGATCTTCGACGAGATCCCGACCGGGCTCGGCAAGACCGGGCGCTTCTTCGCCCATGAGCATGACGGAGTGCAGCCGGACATGGTCGTGCTCGGCAAGGCGCTGGGCGGGGGCATCCTGCCGATCGCCGCGGTCATCGCCCGTCGCGATCTCGACGTCGCCGGCGGCTACGCCATCGGCCACTACACGCATGAGAAGAACCCGGTCACCACGCGCGCGGCGCTGACGACGATCGCGATCATCCGCGAAGAAGGCCTGACCGAGCGGGCGGCCGAGCTCGGCGCCCATGCGATGGACCGCCTGCGGAGTTTCAGCGAGCGTTGCCCCTCAATCGGCGATGTCCGGGGGCGCGGCCTGCTGTTCGGGGTCGAACTGGTCAAGGACCGCGCTGACTTCACCCCCGACAATGCTCTGGCCGAGCGCGTCTATTATCGCTGCCTCGAAGGCGGGCTGAGCTTCAAGATCAGCCAGGGCAACATCCTCACCCTGTCGCCGCCGATGGTGATCGCCCGCGCCGAACTCGACCGCGCGCTCGACATCGTCGGGCAGGCGATTCTCGCAGGCTGAGGGGGCGATGATGAAGGCTGTCCGCACCGACCGCGAGCTGGAATGCCCTGAGATCGACGCCGGCCTGCGCGCCCGCGGCGTCGAGCTCGTCACGCTGCCCGACGGCATTTCCGAGGAGGCGCTGGCGCGGGAGGTCGCTGAGGCCGACCTTCTGCTGATGTGCTACACGCCGGTCACCGAGCGGGTGATCGCCGCGGCCGGCAGGCTGAAGGGCATCGTCAAATACGGCGTCGGCATCGACGCGATCGATATCCCCGCGGCGATGGCGCGCGGCATCCCGGTGGTCAACGTGCCTGACTATGCCGAGGAGACGGTTGCGGAAGGCGCCTTCGCCCTGATGATCGCGCTCGCCCGGCGCATGCCGGAGATTGGCCGCACCATGCAGAGCGAGGGCTGGGTCTGGCCGGCGCAGCGCTGGCTCGGCCGTGACATCGCCGGCGCGACGCTCGGGCTCGTCGGTGCCGGCAAGATCGGGCGAAGCATGGCGCGGATGGCCGGGCAGGGCTTTCGCGCCCGCGTCCTCGGTTACGATCCGCATGTCGACACCGCGACCATGGCCGCCGCGGGTATCGAGAAAATCGATGATCTCCACGCGATGCTGCGGCAATGCGACTTCGTCTCGCTGCATTGCGTCCTGAACGATGCGACCCGCCATGCCATCGGCCAGGCGGAACTCGCCTGCCTCAAGCCCGGCGCCATCCTCGTCAATGTCTCGCGCGGTGCGCTGATCGACGAGGCGGCACTGGTCGAGGCGGTGCTGGCCGGCCGGCTCGGCGGGGTCGGCCTCGATGTCTACAGCCAGGAACCGCTCGCCCGGCAGGGCCATCCGCTCAGCCCGCTCTTCGGGCGCGACGACGTCATCCTGTTCCCGCACCTGACCTTTTTCACCGCCGAGGCGATGCGGCGCCTTTCCGACGATACGCTGGCGCGCTGCTTCGAGGTCCTGGACGGCAAACCGGTGCAGATCCGCTCGCACGATCCGCGCCTGCGGGCGCAGACGCGCAACGTCGTGTTCGCCTGAGATAGAGGCTCCGGGCAAGCCGGCTGTGGCGATCAGCCGTCAGCTTGCGCTGATATCGGTGCTCTCGCGACCTTGCCGGCGATCCGCTCGGCAGCAGAAACAGTGTTCACCAGCAACATGGTGACCGTCATCGGACCGACGCCGCCCGGCACTGGCGTTATATAGGATGCCTTGGCCCTGACTGCGTCGAAGTCGACGTCGCCGAGCAGTTTGCCCTGCGGGTCGCGGTTGATGCCGACATCGATCACCACCGCACCGGTGCGGACCATTTGCGCTCCGATCAGCCTGGGCACGCCGGCGGCGACGACCAGTATGTCGGCAAGGATGGTGTACTGTGCGAGGTCCCGCGTCTTGGCATGGCACACCGAAACGGTCGCATCGCGCGCCATCATCATCAGGGCCATCGGCTTGCCCACGATGTTGCTGGCCCCGACGATCGTGACATTTCGCCCCTCGACCGGAATCGCGGCGTGATCGAGCATGCGCATGACGCCATAGGGCGTGCAGGGTGAGAAGATCGTTCGGCCGACGACCAGCCCGCCGACATTGTAGAGGTGGAAGCCGTCGACATCCTTGTCGACCGATATCGTCCGCAGAACGGCCTGGATGTCATGGTGAGGTGGCAGCGGCAGCTGGACGAGGATTCCGTGGATGTCCGGAGATCGGTTCAGCTGCTCGATCTCATGGATGAGGCCATCTGCCGGGATGTCCGTGCCGAAGCGCAGGAGCGTGGACCTGATGCCGACCTCGGCACAGGCGCGTACCTTGTTGTCGACATAGACGCGCGAGGCCGTGTTCTCACCGACGAGGATCACGACCAGATGCGGAACGACACCGGCACTCGCGGCCAGATCGGCGACCCGCAAAGAGGTCTCGGCACGGATGTCGCGCGCGATCTCGCGGCCGTCGAGGATGCGGGCTCCCACGCCGGTGCTCCTAGCGGAAGATCACGGTGCGGCGGCCGGCCAGCATCACCCGCCGTTCAACATGCAGGCGCAGCGCGCGTGCCAACACCACCGCCTCGATATCGCGCCCCACGCTGACGAGATCGTCCGGAGCGAGCGAATGATCGGCACGCCCGACGTCCTGGTCGATGATCGGGCCTTCGTCGAGATCCGGGGTGACGTAGTGCGCGGTCGCTCCAATCAGCTTCACGCCGCGATCATAGGCCTGATGATAAGGTTTCGCGCCCTTGAAGCTCGGCAGGAACGAGTGATGGATGTTGATCGCCCGCCCGTCGAGCGCGCGACAGAGGTCGTTGGAAAGCACCTGCATGTAGCGGGCGAGCACGACCAGTGAGGAACTGGTCTCCGCGACGATTTCGAGCAGCCGTGCTTCCTGCTCGGCCTTGTTGGCAGGCGTGACCGGCAGATGGTGGAAAGGGATATCGTAGCTGCGCGCCAATGCCTCGAAATCACGATGGTTGGAGACGATGGCGGGGATTTCGATGTTGAGATTGCCCGTGGCCTGCCGGAACAGCAGGTCGTTCAGGCAATGTCCGAAGCGGGAAACCATCAGGAGCACGCGCGCGGGGGCGGCGGCTTCGATCGCGTCCCACTCCATGCGAAAGGTGCCGGCGACACCGTCGAACTCGCGTTTGAACGCGGCCTTGTCGAAGCCCTCGCCCGTCGCGAAGGCGACGCGCATGAAAAAGCGGCCGTCGCGCGGATCGCTGAACTATGCGCTCTCCAGAATATTGCAGCCATGGCGGTAGAGCACGCCGCTGACGGCATGGACGATGCCCGGGCGATCCTCGCAGGACAGCGTCAGGATACGGTCAGGCTTCTGCACCTTGAAGTCCCGCACCTGGGTCGGGACATGCGGGGAATGAGCGTCGGCCATGGTCTACGTCCTCTGGCCTGGCTTGCGGTCGAGCGGCGCGGCAAGGCTGGCCGTGACGGGGACCGTCGTGCCGGCGAGGTCGATCGTCCATTCGCGCGCGTCAAGCCAGGCCTGGTCGATCGGCTCGTGGCTTTCGGCCCAGCCGAGTGCCACGATTCCGTCCATGGTCGCTCCGAACGCCGCCGAGGTGATCTCGCCGACCGGCCTGCCGTTCGCCAGGATCGCCTCGCCGCCCCAGGCCATCTGCTCGCTCGGGCGCGGCCCGACCAGTGCGATGAGGCGTTTCGTGCGGGTAGCCGACTTGGCCGCGACCAGCGCCTCGCGGCCGAGAAAATCGCCCTTGTTCAGCTTCACCGCGAAGCCGAGCCCGGTCTCAAAGGGGTTGACGTCGGGCGTAAGCTCGCGGCCCCAGGCCCGGAAGCCCTTCTCGATGCGCAGCGAGTCGACGGCGTAGTAGCCGACATCGACGAGGCCGAGATCGGCGCCGGCCTCGTGCAGGGCGTCGTAGATCGCGGCTGCGAACTCGGCGGGGACATAGAGCTCGAATCCATCGCCGAGATAGGAGCGGCGGCAGGCCCATGTCGTGGCGTAGCCGATCGTGATCTGGCGGATGGCGTTGGCCGGAAAGTCGGCTAGGTCGAACGAGGTCGGCGAGACGCGAGCCAGGATCTCCGGCACCTTCGGGCCGCAGAGCGAGAGCACGGCATAAGCCGAGGTCACGTCCGTCAGCGTCACGCCGACGGGAAGCTGGCGCCGGATCCAGTGGGCGTCGCGGGTCGCCTGTGCAGTGCCGGTCAGGAGCAGATAGGTATCGGGCGCGATGCGGGCGGCGGTGAGATCGCTCTCGAAGGTGCCGCGCGTATTGAGCAAGGCGGTGTAGACGGAGGTGCCGACCGGCACGGCGACGTCGTTGGCCGCAAGGTGCTGCAGCGCGGCCTCGGCCTGCGGCCCCTGCAGCAGGAACTTGGCGAAGCTGCTCATGTCGACGAGGCCGGCGGCCTCGCGGCAGGCGCGATGCTCGGCGGCGACCGTCTCGAACCAGTTCTGCGGGCCGAAGGAGTAGCCGATCGTGCGCTCGTCTTCGCTCCGGGCGAAGTAGTTGGCGCGCTCCCAGCCCATCTTCGAGCCGAAGACGGCGCCCTTGGCGGCGAGGCGGTCATAGAGCGGCGAGCGCCGGAACGGCCTGGCGGTATCGAGCTCGCGGTTCGGCCAGGGCATGGCGTAGTGCAGGCCGAGCGTTTCCTTGATCCGATCCTTCAGCCAGGCCGGATTGTTGTTGAAATCGGCGAAGCGGCGGATGTCGACTGGCCAGAGATCGCTTGTCGCCTCGCCGGCGACGATCCATTCGGCGAGTGCGCGGCCGGCGCCGCCGGCCGAGGCGATGCCCATCGAGTTGAAGCCCGCGCCGACATAGACGCCGGCGACCTCCGGGGCCTCGCCGAGCAGGAAGTTGTTGTCGGGCGTGAAGCTCTCGGGACCGTTGAGGAAGGTCTTGATCAGCGCGGTCTCGAGAGCCGGCACGCGCTGCAGCGCGTTCTCCATCAGGATCGCGAACTGGTCCCAGTCGTCGGGCAGGAGCTGGAATTCGAACGGGTAGGGGATGCCGTCCATGCCCCAGGGCTTGGCGTCCGGCTCGAAGCCGCCCATGACGAGGCCGCCGACCTCCTCCTTGTAGTAGGTGTAGCCGTCGGGATCGCGCATCACCGGCAGATCGGGCGTCACGCCCTCGATCTTGCCGGTGACGATGTACATGTGCTCGGCCGAATGCAGCGGCACCGAGACGCCGCACATCCGCCCGACCTCGCGCGACCACTGCCCGGCGCAGATCGCCAGCACCTCGCATTCGACCCGGCCCTGGTCGGTAAGCACGGCCTTGACCCGGCCCTTGTCGGTCTCGACGCCGGTGACGCGGATGCCCTCGCGCACGATCGCGCCGCCATTGCGGGCACCGCGCGCCAGCGCCTGTGTGATGTCGGCGGGATTGGCCTTGCCGTCGCCGGGCAGCCAGACGCCGCCGACGAGGTCGTCGGTGCGCATCACCGGCCATTTGTCGCCGGCCTCCTTCGGGCTGAGCTCCTCGATCTCGACGCCCTGGGCGCGGGCCGCCGAGATCGTCCGGCGCAGCTGCGTCATGCGTTCGGGCGTGCGGGCGACCGAGACCGAGCCGCAGCGCTTCCAGCCGGTTGCGAGTTCGGTTTCGCTCTCGAGCGAGGCATAGAGCTCTGTCGAATAGCGGATCAGCCGCGTCATGCTGGACTGGCTGCGCAACTGGCCCACCAGGCCGGCCGCATGCCAGGTCGTGCCGCAGGACAGGCGCCCCTGCTCCAGCAGCAGCACGTCGCGCCAGCCGAGCTTGGTCAGGTGATAGGCGAGCGAGCAGCCGATGATGCCGCCGCCGATGATGACGACACGGGACTGGGTGGGAATGGACATGGGATGCCTCCGCGATGGAGGCAGTCTAGCGGGCTTGATTCATAAAACAACAAAAAACCACAAAAACGGTCAAACTAGGAAATGCGTACTGCGACCCCCCTTTCCGCCAGTTTCGTGGCGATGGGCGCAGGGAGAGCCTGGTCGACGAGAAGGCCGGCGAACGGCGCGTCGCCGCCGATGCGGCTGGGCAGGACGAGTCCGAACTTGCTGGCGTCGGCCATCAGGAAGCCCTGCTCGGCCGCGCCCAGCAGCGCGCCGCGGATCGATGCCCCGGCGCGGGTGTAGTCGGTGAGGTGGCCATCCGGACCGACGCCGCCGACGCTGACGAAAGCGATGTCGGCAGAGAGGCGCGCGATCGCCCGCAAGGTCTCCGCGCCGCTGGTCGCATCCTCGTTGCGGTCGAACTCGCCGCCGATCAGGAAGACCCGGGCGTCGGCCAGCCGGCTGGCCAGCCGCGCATTCTCGAGCGAGGTGGTGTGGACGACCAGCCGCTTGCGGTCCGACCGCGCCAAAGCGCGTGCCAGGGCTTCGGTCGTCGTGCCGGAATCGAGCAGGACGGTCATGCCGTCACCGAGCAGCGAGACCGCGAGATCGGCGATCTTCTCCTTGCCCGTGCGGTTTACCGTCCGGCGGCTGGCGAAGGAGGCCTCCGAACGCTCGTGCCGGACCGCGCCGCCATGGACAACCAAGAGCAGGCCGTCTGCGGAGAGGGCCTTGAGATCGCGCCGAACCGTCTCGCGCGAGACATCGAGCGACTGGGCGAGCTCCTCGACCGTCACCGAGCCCTGCTTGTCGAGAGTTGCGAGGATGGCCTGGTGCCGCCGCGCAGCGATGTCGCGTGTCATGGAGGCGAGACCGGAAATCCTAGCCAGCGAGGGAATAGACCCGATCGGACATATGGAGTTGATCGGCGCTTGGCAATCGAAGCGGCGCTGGGCGGCAGACGCGCTCTGCTATCTCAATTTTACGCATCGATTACGATTTAAACGTATAAGTTGCATAAGGCGAGACTATCCAACCAAGCATATGCGTCCGTGGCCTCGCCCGATGCCAGGAGCTTCGATGTCGCTGCTTGAACCGCTAACAGCCACGCAAGTGCGCTCCCCGCGCAAGGGCACTGTCAGGCCGATGACCGGGGCGGATGTGCCCGCAGTCGCCCGGTTGTTCCTGAAGGTCTTCAGGGGGGCGGACAAGCCGGCGGATCAGGAGCTTCAGCACTATCTCTGTACCCTGGCCCTGGCCTCTCCGTCCCATGACGAGACGCTGTGCACGCACGTCTACGAGCAGCAGGACGGACGTATCCGCAGCGCGCTGCTGGCCGTGCCGATGCGGTTCGTCGCCTGCGGAACGGTGCTGCCGGGTAGGCTTCTCGGCGTCTTCATGACCGATGCCGAGAAGGAGGCCGCCGGAGCGGCGCAGCTCATCCTCGCCCTGCGGCCGAAGCGAGCCGATTTCGCCTTCTGCGACAGCGCCTCGCCGACGAGCCGCGACCATCTCCTCGCGATCGGCGGCAGGTCGATCCCGGTGCAGAACCTGGAATGGGTGCGCAGCTTTCGTCCCGCAGGGGCCCTTGCCTGGCGCGTTGCCGAGCGCTTCCTGGGTGGCAGGCGCTTCGGACTATCCATCCTCATACGCCCTCTCGACAGCCTGTTGCGGCGCAGATTGCCGGCGCAGGACGCCGCGGAAGCGGGCGCCGCCGAGGTCGTCGAGATGTCCGTTCCGGATTTCCTCGTACAGGCGCCCCGGCTCGTCGCCCATTACGCGGTGCGCCCGCTCTGGAGCGAGGAGGAGCTCTCCTGGCTGATCGCGCTGGCGGCGCAGAATACAAGGCTAGGCATCTTCACGATCCGCGGCGTCGTCGATCGCGCCGGAGCGGTGATCGGCAGCTTCGTCTACTACGCGGCGCCCGGGCGCTGTGCGCATGTCCTCAACGTGCTGTCGCTGCCGGGCCGCGAGCGCGCCGTCCTCGACGCGATGTTCCGCCATCTCGACCAGACCGGCCATGTCCAGGCGCGGGGGCGCGCTCAGCCCGCTCTGATGGCCGGGCTCTCCTTGCAACGCTGGCTCGTCTTCCGCCACCGGGCCTTCGTGGTCGCGCTGACGCGCGTTCCGGAGATCAACGACGCAATCGCGCGCGGCGATGTCTATGTCGGCGGCCTCGCCGGCGAGGACTGGAGCCGGCTCCTCGGCGATTTCCACTGAGGCTGGTGCGATGGCGGTCTCGGTCATCCTCAAGACGCTCAACGAGGAAGCAAGGATCGGCGCCGCGATCGAGAGCGTTCTGGCGGCACTCGATGGGATCGGCGGCGAAGTCATCGTCGCCGATGGCGGTTCGCGCGACCGCACGCTGGCCGTTGCCACCAGCTATCCCATCCAGGTCGTCCAGCTCGAGCCGACCATTCGCCCGAGCTGCGGCATCGGCCCCCAGCTCGGCTTCCAGTATAGCCGCGAGCCGTTCATCTGCCTGATGGACGGCGACATGCTGCTCGATCCCGGCTTCCTGCCCGAAGCGCTCGCCTATCTCTCGACCCATCCGCGTGCCGCCGGCGTGACCGGCCATGTCGAGGAGATGAACGACACCAGCCTCGAATATGTCAGGCGCGGGCGCCGGGTCTCGCCGGAGAACCGGATCGGCACGATCGACCGGATGAATGGCGGCGGCCTCTATCGCCGGGAGGCGGTCGAGCAGGCCGGCTATCTCTCGGATCGCAACCTGCACGGCTACGAGGAGTTCGACCTCGGCCTGCGCCTGCGGGCGCAGGGCTGGACCCTGCATCGTCTCGACCGCCGCTTCGTCCGCCATTTCGGCCATGCGATCAACGCCTATGCGCTGCTGCTGCGGCGCTGGAAATCGGGCTATCTGCGTGGGATCGGCGAAGTGCTGCGTGCCGCGCTCGGCAAGCCGCAATGGCCGCGTCTCGTCGAAGAGCTTCCGGAGCTGAAGCTTTGGGGCGTGGTCTATTTCTGGCTGGCTGCGATGGTCGCATTACCCTTCGTGCTGCCGAGCCCGGTCATCGCGCTCGCCATCGACCTCGCCCTGATCGTCGGCATCGTCGGTGTCATGAGCCTGCGGCAGAAGAGCTTGTCGCTCGGCCTCTATGCGGTCGTCGCCTGGCTGTTCCATGCCGCTGCCTTGCCGCTTGGCTTTATCCAGGCGCGCAAGGCGCCGGGGGCCTGGATCGAGAGCCGGGTCGTCAACGAGGGGTCATGAGGGCACGGGGCTCGCCTCAACGGGTCCCGCCGCTTGCAGGCGGCTCTTCCGAGCGAGGCGGAGCAGGACCACCCAGGCGGCGATGACGATGGCGACCTCGATGACATAGAGCGCGACGAAGGTGCCGACCGGCGCCGCCAGCCAGGTCGCGACCGCGATGACGACACTGCCCGCAAGATTGGCGCTGTTCAGGATCAAGGCCCGCGCATCCTGACGTCCCGAGGCGCCCAGCAGGTCGACAGCGGCAGCCCATGCGCCGACGAGGATGATGGTGCCGCAGAGGCAGCGGAGGAAAAACGGGAGATCACGATAGTCGCGGCCGAACAGGGCAGGAAGCCAGGGTGCCAGCACGAACAGCGTGAGCGCTGTCGTAACGCCGAGGGCGACCGCCGCAAGCAGGGCCCGCCTGGCCGTGGGCAAGGCGAGATGCAGGCCGTCGCGGCTTTCGCGCGCCAGGCGCGGATAGAGCAGCCGGTTGAGCGCGTCGATCGCGAGGTAGCTTGCGTCCATGATCCGCCTGGCGACGCCATAGCTGCCGACCGTCTCGATCGGGGTGAACAGGCCGATGACCAGCAGGTCGACATTGGAACGGACGGCCCGCCCGACGAATTGCGATGCGAACAGCAGGCCGGCGCGCAGTTCCTCGTGCAGGATCGCGAGCCGTGGCCGGCCGAGGGGCGAGAGCCAGATGGCCCCAAGTAAAGCGTAGAGAAGATTGCCGCCGCACTGCCAGAGCGCCCAGTCCGACAGGCTCGACACCTTGAACAGCAGGCAGGCGAGGGCGGCCGTGACCATGCGCGCGGCAGCAAAGCCGATGACCGCGCGGTTGGCGGCCTGAATCTGTCCGAGGCCGAGGAAGACGGTCTCGACCAGCAGGATCAGCCGCACGAGAACGACATTGCCGAGGAACAGCAGCGCCAGGGTCGGCATGTCGACCGAAGGGCCTGAGCCCAGGCGGGCCCAGGACGACATCCCCGCGACACCGCCGGCGACGAGGGCGGCTCCGCTCAGGCCGATCAACAGAAGATTGTGGCCGAGCAGACCCGGATAGCTCCCGGGGTCGCGCGAGACCCGGCGCAGCAGGCAATCGGACGCCCCCAGTCCACAGATCTGAACCGCAATCGCGGTCACGGCCGAAATCTGCACGAACAGACCGAACTCGGCCGGGCCGAGGGCGCGCGCCAGGATGGCGAAGGTCACGAGCTGCGAGAGAGCGGCCGATGCCAGGGATCCACCCGACAGGACGTAGCTGACGAGGGTGGGGCGGTGGGAGCGAATGATCCGGCCGATGTCCTTCCTGTCTTTCCCCAATGCATCCCTCTGAAGCCAGCTTGGCGGCCTGCCCGTTAAGGTAAACGTTTAATTAAGATATCTATCTATGGTTGTATTTTGATCATCGATTTCGAATTACTGCAACCTATAAGTGCATGCGTGAAGACATCGCGAAGATGGGGAGTTCCATGATCACGATCGCGGCCATTGGCCCTGTTCCGGTCTTCGCCATTGCTGGTCCGGCAGGGTCTGCGCGGGCAAGGCGTATCTTCCTACGCTCTGGTCACGTCGCGCTGCAGCGGCACGTCTTCGACATTCTCAGGCTCGGGCCGGTGGAGCTGAAGCGTAGCTCCGCGACGTCCAAGGCGTGCGCGCCCTCTCGCTGACGCAGGTTGCCATGTACCTCACGACCGACAGCAACAGGATACGTCACGGGGACGACGTCGCTTATCGCGCGGTCACCGAACCGGTCTCTTCGCCCGTCCCCACGATGTCGGCCCTCCAGGTGCTGGGCTGGCTGCTGCGCGGCTGGCCCTGGTTGCTGGTCGCCGCGCTCATCGGCGCCGTCGCGGCCCTCGGCGTCACGCGCCTGCTGACGCCACGCTTCACCGCGACGACGGAGCTGACGATCGCGCCGTCCAACCTGCTGATCGCCCCGAACGACCTCTATGCGGCGAATGCGCAGAGCGACAGCCAGATCCTGGATGTCGAGAGCAAGATGCGGATGATCACCTCGGGCAACGTCCTGCGCCGGGTCGTCGACCAGCTCCAGCTGAAGACCGCCCCCGAATTTGCCGGCAAGCCGCTGCTGTTCGGTCTTCTGGGCGTATCCGACCGCCAGCGCGCCGATGGGTCCGATCTCGCCGCCATGCTGGCGCGGCGCATCACCGTCGCTCGGCAGGAACGCTCCTATGTCGTCTCCCTGTCGGTCTGGGCGAGCGATGCGGTGCTGGCGGCCCGGCTCGCAAACGCCATCGCCGAGACCTTTCGCGACGAGGTCGTGCGTGCCGATGCGGAGCGGGTCGGGCGTGCGGCGCAGGGGCTGACCGCCCGGCTCGGCGAAATCAAGACCGCAGCGGCCGAGGCGGAGGACCGGGTCGAAGCCTTCCGCCGCGACCATGGCCTGCAACAGAACGCCTCCAAGCAGCCGCTCAGCGCGGAGGCGCTGGAGCGGATGAGCGGCAAGCTGACCGACGCCAAGGCGCGGCTCGCCGAGGCGGAGGCGCGCTATGCCGAGGTCTCGCGCGCGCTCTCGCAGCATGGCGTGCAGGGCGGCGGCGTCCAGTCGCAGACCCTGGCCGGGCTGCTCGCCGACGAGGCGGCCCTGCGCCGGCAGGTGGCGGTGCTGTCCAAGACACTGGGTCCACGCCATCCCTCGCTGGTGAGCGTGCTGACCGAGGCCGATGCGCTGGCCAAGGCGATCAGGTCGGAGACCGAGCGGCTGCGGCGCACGGCGCGCATCGAGGTCGACCAGGCCCGCAAGGCGCTCGATGCGCTGACCGGCGAGACGCGTTTGCTGCGCGGCAGCGTCTCGGTCGACGACCAGGCGCAGGTGAAGCTGCGCGAGCTGGAGCGCGAGGCTGCCGCCAGGACCGCGCTCTACCAGACCTTTCTGACCCGGGCGGGCGAGGCGGCCCAGCGCCAGCAGATCGACGCCACGGATGTCCGCGTGATCACCGCCGCGTCCGCCCCGTCGCGCGCGACCTGGCCGCCCCGTCCGATCGTCGCGGCGGCGGCCGGCCTGCTGCTCGGCCTGCTGCTCTCGGCGGGAGCGCTCCTGGGGCGCGGCTATCTCGGTGAAGTCCGGTCCGGCAGGAGTGCAGCGCCATGACACAGGCCATCGAGAGGCGCGAGACGTCGAGCGTCGGCACTCTGGGGCCAGTGCTCTTCACGGCGACGCTGCTGTTCTATCTGGTCACGCTGACGCCGTTCATCGATCTGTCGGCAGCCGACGCGAACGCCGCCGCGACCGCGAAGTCGAATACGATCAACCAGCTCATCTATCTTTGCCTGACCATGGCGCTGTGGCTGACCGTCTTCGCCTCGCCCTCGCGCGGTCTGGTGGCGCGGCCGCGCGGTCTCCTGATCGTGCTGCTGGTCTGGTTCGCGGTGGTGTCTGCGTTCTCGGCCCAGCCGGATCTCGCGCTCAAGCGCGTCTTCCTGGCGATGCTGACGATCGTGAACGGCAGCATCCTGCTGCTCCTGCCCCGCTCCGAACGGCAGTTCGCCGGCATGCTCGCGTTCTGCTGCCTCGGCGCGCTCGGGCTCGCCTATGCCGGCGTCGCCCTGATGCCGCAGCTGGCGATCCACCAGGCCAGCGAGGTCCGCGAGTCGATGAATGCCGGATTCTGGCGCGGCCATTTCGCCCACAAGAACGTGGCGGCCGCGGCCATGGTGATCATCAGCTTCGCCGGGCTCTATCTGTTCAGCACCGGCCGGCGGGCCCTCGGCGGGTTGGTGGTGCTGCTGGCGCTCGTCTTCCTGACCCGTACCGGCGGAAAATCCGCCGCCATGGCCTTGCCCGGCATCCTCGCCATCGCCTGGGTGTTCGAGCGCTGGCGGGCCGTCCGCATCCCGATGGTCGTGCTGGGCATCGCTGCGGTCAACATCCTGACGATCGGCTGCTCGGTGTCCCCAACCATGCGCGAGCTGGTCGCGCAGCTCGGCATCGATCCGAGCTTCACCAATCGCACGGACATCTGGAAGATCGGCGCCGGCGCCGCGGTGGACAATCCGCTGACCGGCTATGGCTTCCAGCTGTTCTGGCAGACCGATGCGATGGTCCACAAGGGCGGCGCCGCGGCGAGCTGGGCCTTCGCCGCCTTCAACGGCCACAACGCCTATCTCGACATGGCGATCACCACGGGGCTGCCCGGCCTCGCGCTGACGTTGGTGCTGCTGGTCTGGCTGCCGCTGCGCGACATCGCCCGGGCCGAGGCGACAGCGAACGACCCCGCTTTGACGCGCCTCTTCGTGCGGATCTGGCTCTACGGAATCCTGGTCGCCTGCGTCGAAAGCCTGTTCTTCCAGTCGGGAAGCCTGATCTGGTTCATGCTGGTCGTCGCGATCTTCGGCCTGCATCTGCAGGCCAATGCGCACGAGATCCGCGAGCCGGCCCAGCATCGCCACCGCGTGGAGCCAATCCATGCGTAGCGCCTTCACGCCGCCAGTCCAGCCGGAGCGCATCGCCCGTCTGCCGGCCCTGATCGACCGCTTTGCCGGCCGCCTCGAGAACCGGCTGCTGCGGGCCGCGCCCTGGCAGGTCATGCAGGTGCAGACCCGGGAGCCGATCGTCTCCTTCACTTTCGACGACGTGCCCGCCTCCGCCTTTGAGGCGGGCGCTGCGATCCTCGAAGCGGATGGCGTGCGCGGCACCTTCTACATCTCGGGCGGCCTCGCCGGGCGCATCGAGCCGGGCCGCACCCTGATCGACCAGTCGGGCTGCCGGGAACTCGCCGCCCGCGGCCACGAGATCGGCTGCCATACCCATGCGCATCGCGACCTGCGTCATGTCGACGGCGAGGCCCTGGTCGATGACCTCGCCCGCAATGCCCGCTATCTCCAGTCGATCGACCCCAGGTCCGGCCGGCGCAACTTCGCCTATCCCTACAACAGCGGCTCGTTCGGAACGCGGGCGATCCTCGCCGATACCTTCCGCACCTGCCGGGCCGGAGGGGAGGGGATCAATCGCGGCCCGACGGACCCGGTCTTCCTGCGCGCGGTCGAGATCCGGCAGCCGCAGCGGCATGTGCTCGGTCTCGCGCGCTGGATCGACGCCGTGGTCGCCAAACCCGGCTGGCTGATCTTCTTCACCCACGACATCGCGCCGCGGCCCACACCCTATGGCTGCACGGCTCCCGGCTTCCGGCTGCTGGTCGGCTATGCGCTGGCGCGCGGCTGCCGGGTGCTGACCGTCGATGCAGCGCTCGACCACATGGGCTTGCGGGAGCAGATGCCATGACGCGCGCCCGGCGGCTCCTGGCCATCAACAACTACTTCTATCGCCGCGGCGGCGCAGAAAGCGTCTTCCTCGATCATATCGACCTGTTCACCGCAGCCGGCTGGGAGGTCGTGCCCTTCGCGATGCAGCACCCGGCCAATCTGCCGAGTGCCTGGTCGGAGTATTTCGTCTCCGAGATCGAATATGGCGGGACGGGCGGCCCGCTAACCAAGGTCAGGCAGGCGGCCAAGGTGATCTATTCGCTGGAGGCGCGCCGGAAGATCCGGGCCCTGATCGGGCGGGCGCCGCCGACAATCGCGCATGCCCACAATGTCTACCACCACATCTCACCGTCGATCTTCGGCGCCCTCAAGGCGCAGGGCGTGCCGCTGGTGATGACGGCACATGACCTGAAGCTCGCCTGCCCGGCTTACAAGATGCTGAGCCACGGCCGCGTCTGCGAACGCTGCCATGGCGGGCGCATCCACAACGTCCTGCTCCGTCGCTGCGTCAAGGAGTCTATCGTGGTGAGCGGGCTCGTCCTGCTCGAGACGCTGGTCCATCGCAGCTTCGGCCTCTACCGCAACACGATCGACCGCCTGATCGCGCCGAGCCGCTTCTATCGCGACAAGCTGGTGGAATGGGGCTGGGATGCGGGCCGCGTCGGCTACATTCCCAACAGCATCGATGCGAAGGCCTATTCGCCGGCCACGCATGAAGGAGATTACGTCGTCTATGCCGGCCGGCTCGCTCCGGAAAAGGGGCTGGCGACCCTGGTGCGCGCCGTCGCGCTTTCGCATCAGCGACTGGTGCTGGCTGGCAGTGGCCCCGAGGAGCAGACCTTGCGCAAGCTCGCGGGGGAGCTCGGCGCCGATGTCGCCTTCACCGGCCATCTCGACAGGCCGGCGCTGAAGCGGGTGATCGGCGAGGCACGGGCGCTGGTCCTCCCCTCCGAATGGTACGAGAACGCGCCGATCAGCGTCCTCGAAGCCTATGCGCTCGGTCGTCCGGTCATCGGCACGCGGATCGGTGGCATTCCCGAGCTGATCGCGGATGGTGAGACCGGCTCCCTCGTGGAGCCCGGCAACGCCGCGATGCTGGCCGAGGCGCTCGCCGGGCTGGCGAGCCTTCCATCCTCCGCTCGTGCCGCGATGGGCGCGACCGGCCGCGACTGGGTCGCCCGGGAGTTCTCGTCCGGCAATTACCGCGACCGCACCATGGCTCTCTACGAGGCGCTGCGCTGATGTACACGCTGATACCGCCCCTTGGCGCAAGGCCGTCCGAACGCAGCGTGATCTTCGTCGGCCTGCGCGGCGTCCCCGAGATCCAGGGCGGGGTCGAAACCCATGTCGCGGCGATCTCGGCGCGGCTGGCTGAGCGCGGCTGGCGGGTCGAGGTGCTCGGCCGCGCGCCCTATCTGCGCTCGCGGCGGCCCTATAGCTGGAAGGGCGTCACCGTCACACCAGTCTGGGCGCCACGCTCGCGCAGCTTCGAGGCGCTGGCGCATACGGCGCTCGGCCTGATCGTCGCGGCCCGGCGCAATCCGGACCTCGTCCACATCCATGCGATCGGGCCGGCTTTGCTGACCCCGCTTGCGCGCCTGCTCGGCCTCCATGTCGTGGTGACCCATCACGGCTTCGATTATGAGCGCCAGAAATGGGGGCGCCTGGCCAAAGCCGTCCTGCGGGCGGGCGAAGCGATGGGCATGCTGTTCTCCCATGCCAATATTGGCGTGTCGAAAGGGATCGTCGACAGCGTCCGCCATAGGTTCGGCGTCGGAGCGACCTTCATCCCGAACGGTGTCGAGAATCCGTTCCCGCAGCAGGACATGTCGTGTCTCGACCGGCTCACCGTCGCGCCGCGCCGCTATGTCCTCAGCGTCGGCAGGATCGTCGAGGAGAAGCGGCATCTCGACCTGATCCAGGCTTTCGAGCGCCTCGGCGATCCCAGTCTCAAGCTCGTCATCGCCGGCACGGCCGACCATGCCGGGCGCTATCAGCACGCCGTCGAGGCGGCGGCCGCGGCGACGCCCGGCGTGGTGATGGCCGGGTTCCAGCGTGGCGAGGCGCTGTCCCAGCTCTACCGGCATGCCGGGCTGTTCGTCCTCCCCTCGAGCCATGAGGGCATGCCGATGGTGCTGCTGGAGGCCCTGAGCTACGGCGCGCCCTGCCTCGCCAGCGACATCGATGCCAATCTCGCACTCGCCCTCGGGCAGGACAGCTATTTCCCTCTCGGCGATGTCGATGCGCTCGCGCGAGCGATGCGGGTAAAGCTCGCTGCACCCAACCCGGCCGAGGGCGCGCAGCGCGCCGCCCGGGTGCTCGATTCCTTCGGTTGGGGCGCGATCGTCGACCGCACCACGGAGGTCTACGAGAGTGCGCTTCTCGGCTGGCGGGTGGGCAAGGCGCGCCATGGCAGAGCCGCCTTCCGTTCACGTGTCGAGTTCGGAGGCCGATGATGCCGCCATCCCTGCGCAACCTCGAAATGACGATCCTGGGCCTCGGCTTCCTCGGCCTGGCCTGGGGCAAGAGCAGGCTGGGCGGCTACACCACGCCGAACGGCGTGGCGAAGGCCGACGAGGAGGGCAAGGTCGCCTATCTCCTCGACATCTTCGCCTCGCTGCGCCGCTTCCTGCCGCCGCAATTCGACCTGCGCGGGCGCGATGTGCTGGAGCTGAGCCCCGGCTCCTCACGCGGCAATGGTGCGCTCTTCCTGGCGCTCGGCGCACGCTCCTATCACGCGATCGACGTCTTCGATCTCGCCGGGGGCGAGGACCCGGCCTTCTATGGCAGGCTGCTCGACCGCTTTCCCGAAGGCCGCGAGGCCGACCGGGAGCGGGCCCGGGTTCTCGTCGGCACCTCCGGGCCGCGCGAGTTCGGCTATGCCGTCGGGCGGGATTTCGACATCCCGCGCCTGGCCGAGGGGCGGAGCTTCGACCTGATCGTCAGCTGCGCCGCATTCGAGCACTACGACGATCCTGCGGAGGCGATCGTCAGCCTGACGCAGGTCGCCCGGCCCGGCTGCAGAACCGTCCACATCATCGATCTGCAGACGCATTCGCGCTGGATCCGCGAGCACGACCCGAACAACATCTATCGCTATCCCGAGCGGCTCTACCGGCTCTTCCGGTTTCCCGGCCAGCCGAACCGCCTGCGTCCAGCCGACTATGTCGGCTGTTTCGCGGCGCAGGGCTGGAGCGATGTCCGCTTCGCGCCGTCGCGCGTCATCGATCCCGCGCTGCGTGAGGTATCGCTGCTGGGCCTCGCCGCGCCCTTCGCCGGCCGGGACGACATGAGCATCCTCGATGGCGTCCTGACGGCGCTTTATCCCGGCCCGGGTGGCGATCGGGGGACGGCGTCATGACCAGCCGCCGCTCCGTTCTCGGCAGTCTCGCCGGTATCACCGCATTGGCCTCCCTTGGGATACGGCCAGGGGCGGCCGGAACCGGCAGCGACATCCCGCCGTTCCGCCGCGGCATCGGCGTCTCGCATGCGCTGGGCTGGGCGCAGGTCGAGGCCGACGGCTCCTATGGCGAGGCGCCGTTCTCGGGCCCGCGCTTCCGCTTCGGCCGGGCCCAGCGGCAGGCGATCCGGGCCGCGGGCTTCGATTTCGTGCGGTTGGCGGTCGACGTCGGACCTTTCCTGGCGTTTACGGGAGTGGCACGCGACAAGCTCGACGAGTTCCTCATCGGCACCGTGCGCGACCTCGTCGATGCCGATCTCGGCGTGATTGTCGACCTGCATCCGAGCGCGATGAACCCGGCCTATCGGCCTGCCGCGCTGACCGCAGGCGTCCAGACGGCGAACTTCCAGGCCGCTCTCGTCCTGCTGCAGCGCCTGGCCGGACAGCTGGAACGGCTTGCGCAGGGCAGGGCGGCCCGGCTCGCGCTTGAACTGATGAACGAGCCCGAACTGCCGCAGGCGGCCTGGCAACCGATGCTGGAAGCCGCCTACCGGGCCGCGCGCAGTGGCTCGGCGACGCTGCCGCTCGTGCTGGGCGGCGGTTCCATGAACGCACCTGCGGCGCTCTCCGAACTCGATATGCGGCCGTTCGCCGGGGATACCCGGCTGATCTATACCTATCACGACTATTCGCCATGGCAGTTCACCCATCAGGGCGTGCGCGGAAATCCCGCCTTCGCGCTGGATGCGATCGCCTATCCGGCGCCGCCCTCGGCAGCGGCGATGATCACTGCGAGCCGGCGGCGCATGAAAGAGCTTGCCCTCGACGGCGCGGCATTGGCGCAGGCAGGACAGGCGAAGCGCACTCTTGCGCGTTACGCGGGCTTCGATCGCTCGATCCTGGAGCAAACTTTCCGGCAGGTGAGCGCCTGGCGCAGTGCGCAGCGCCTGCCAGCCCATGCCATCCTGCTCGGCGAGTTCGGGGTGCACCGGACGCCCTTTATGAATACGCCCGAGGGGGCAGCGGCGCGCGAGCGCTGGCTGCGTGACATGCGCGAGCTGGCCGAGGCGCATGGCTTCGCCTGGGCTTGCTGGACCTATGTGGGGCCGGGCGGTTTCGCGCTCGCGGAGGATGAGACGGGGCCGGGTTTCGATGCGGCGACGCGCCGCGCACTGGGGCTCCGATCCCCATGAGCGCCGCGATGCCCCGGCAGCGCCATGCCAATCTTGACGCTTTGCGCGCGATTGCGGCGCTCGCCGTGATGGTCGAGCACATGTTCGGCGACCTCATCAGGCAGGTCCCGTCCGCGGCGGGCCCGATGAGCACGCTCGCTCAGTCGCTTGTCGAGACTCTCAGCCTTGGCCGCTTCGGCGTGGCGCTGTTCTTCCTGGTCAGCGGTTTCGTCGTGCCGTTCAGCATCGACGGCGAGCGGCCGCTCCGGCATTTCGCGATCTCGCGGCTGTTCCGGCTCTATCCGGCGTTCTGGCTGGCGCTGGCGGTGCTGACGGCTATGTCCTGGCTCGCCGGTGACATGCCGAGCACTGCAATGGTGCTGGCCAACCTGACCATGGCCCCACCGCTCTTCGGCCAGCCCTGGCTCTCTCCGATCCACTGGACCCTGTTCGTCGAGCTCTTGTTCTACGGTCTCGTCGCGCTGCTGTTCACGGCGGGGGCGCTGCGACAGGTCGGCACCCTGCTCGCCCTGAGCCTTGCCCTGATCGCCGCGACGGTGCTGCCGGTGCAATTGCGCGTGCACGGCTTCGCCGACCTGCCGGTCCAGTATCTCGGCCTGCATCTGTCCTTCCTGCTCCTGGGCCTGCTACTGCGGCTGTGGCTGGTGGAGAGAAGGCGCGGAGCGGGGCTCCCAGCGCTGGTTCTCGTGCTTGCGCAGCTCGCGGGGGTGCTCTCGGTCGCGCAGTTCTCGCTGGCGCGCGGCGATAATTTCATCATCGAGGGGCTGAGGCCTGTCCTGGCCGCTTACCTGCTGGCTGTCGCGGTCTTCCTCGCCGCGATCAGACTGGAGTGGCCGCGTTCCGCGCTGCTCGCGCGGATCGGGCTGACCAGCTATTCGATGTATCTGTTCCATGGGGTGGTGAACGCGCTCGTCTATCGCGTCCTGCCCCTGACCGGAGAGCTCGGTGACATCGTCACGATGCTGGTTTGCGCGGGCCTTACCCTGGCGATCTCCTGGCTGGTCTATCAGACGGTCGAGCGTCCGATGATCGCGTTCGGGCGCCGGATCGCGTCGCCGCAGAACGGCGTCGCCCTCGTCTCGTCGTCGCGGGGAACCGATGGGTTCAAGGGGCGCGCGGAATCACCTAGAGCAATTCCGCAATTCTCCGAATCGCGAAAGTGCTCTAGGTCTTTGTTTTATCGCATTTTCTTCACGCGAACCGGTGTCCGCTTCGCTCGAAAATGCTCTAGGCCACTTGGCGGGACCCACGCCGGGAAACAGGACACAATGCTTCACCCGCCATCCGATTATCGCGCTGTCAGGCGTGGCGACGGGCCCTTGCCTGCGCGGGAGCAGGGCTTGCCGCTGCTCGACATCCCCATCGGAGCCATTCCGAGCACACATCCCGGTGGCAGGCTTGTCAGCGCGGTCCTTGGCATCGCGATCGCCGCCGTCACGCTGAGCTGGTTCGCTCTGCTCGGCTATGTCGGGTGGAAGATCGCGGAGTCGTTGTGAGCGCGCGGAGCGGTCAACCGGCCGAGGTCTGCGGCAGCATGAAAGCAGCGAAGAACGCAGCCAGGGCGGCGTGATCGTCGAGCGGCAGGATGTTCGCGACGTATTGGTCGGGCCGCACGATCACCAGGCAGCCGCGCTCGCGGTCGATCCCGCGCAGGTCGAAGATGTCCCAGCCGCTTTTGAAGTCGGGGCAGAACACCTTTTCGTAGTCGATCAGGCCGAGGCGGCCCTTGCGCGGCAAGAGCAGGCTCGGCAGCGCCTCGACGGCGACCTCGCGGTGAGGCTGCTGCAGGATCGCGCGCAGGTCGATGATCGCGTCGATATCCTGCGCTGGTTGGGTGTAGCGACGCAGGGGCAATGCCGGCGAGGTTGCCAGGGCCTCGCACAGCGTGCGCAGGCGTGACGTCGGCGCGGAAGGATCAGCCCTGTCGGCGAAGGCGTAGAGGCGCCAGCGGCCATCGGCCTGCGCGACATGGCCGAGCTCGACCGGCTTGGCGTCGCCGAGCCGAATCACCGGCGCGGACTGGAAGCGCGCTCCGATAGGCAACCCCGTCGCCAGATGCGCATGAGTGGACTGGCGCGTCAGGACGGAGGGCGCGTAGCGGGTCGCGGTTCCCGCGGTGTAGCGGCCGTGCCTGACGAAATAGGCCTCGACCTCCTTGGGGTCGACGCCGTCGCCGGTCTCCGAAGTCTTGAGGGGGGCGCTCAGCATCTTCGCCCATTCGCGGTCGAAGTCGATCAGCTCCTTGGCGATGGCCTGGCGCTCGGCCGAGTAGCTGTGCAGCAATTCCGGCGGGCATTGCCCGCGCAGCACCGCGGCCAGCTTCCAGCCGAGGTTGAAGGCGTCCTGCATCGAGACGTTCATGCCTTGGCCGGCCTTGGGGCTGTGGGTATGGCAGGCATCGCCGGCGATGAAGACGGCTGGCAGGCGTTGGTCCAGCTCGCCTGCCGGCACGTCGTCGAACTTGTCGCAGAGGCGCTGGCCGATCTCGTAGACCGACCACCAGGCGACCTCCTTCACCTCGAAGCTGTAGGGACGCAGGATGCGCTGTGCTGCGGAGATCAGGTGATCAACGCCGATGTTGCGGCTCGCGACCCGCTCGTTTGCGGCGAGCTTGTCGAGCTCGACATAGATCCGGATCAGATAGCCGCCCTCGCGGGGAATGATGATGATCGTGCCTTCGCCGGCCGACTGGATCAGCGCCTTCAGCCGCACATCCGGGAAATCGGTGACGGCGAGGACGTCCATGACGCCCCAGGCCTGATTGGCGGAATCGCCTTCGAGGGTGCGGCCGATCGATTTGCGTACGGCGCTGCGCGCGCCGTCGCAGCCGACGACATAGCGCGCCCGGACGGTCTCGATCTCACCCTCATGCGCGGGATCGACGCGCTCCAGCCGCACTGTCACCGGATGCGACGCGGCGTGGTCGATCTCGAGGTCGATCAGGCGGCGCGAATAATCGGGTTCCAGCCGGCTTGGCGAGCGCCGCATCACGTCGAGGAAGAAATCGTGGATCCGTGCCTGGTTCAGGATCACATGCGGGAATTCGGAGAGCCCGTCCTCGACGTCCTGGATGCGCCCGCTGCGGGTGATCGCCTCCGGCCGTTTCGCGTCGGGCTTCCAGAACACGGTCTCGTTGACCCAGTAGCTTTCCTTCAGCACCCGCTCGGAGAAGCCGAAGGCATCGAACATCTCGATGGTGCGGCAGGCGATGCCATCTGCCTGGCCCAGCTCCAGCGGCCCCGGCTTCTGCTCGACGATCCGCGTGGTGATCTCGGGAAAGGCCGAGAGCTGCGCCGCGAGCGTCAGTCCGGCCGGGCCGCAGCCGACGATCAGGACATCGACTTCCTGTGGCAGGGCGTCCCGGGCGGAGGACGCAAGATCGGTGGCAGGCTCGGAGACGGAAGGATCGCCGGTCCGGAAGCCGTTGAGATGGAACTGCATGGCGGCGACCTTCGGTGATGCAGGACGATTGGGAGGACCGAACGCGACCGGCGTCTCAGCGCCGGCGGGCGCGGGCCTGTTCGAGCCACATCTCCCAGGGGCGGTGGACCTGCGCCTCGATGCTGGCGACGCAGGCGCGGCTTTCGCCCTCCGTGAGATAGGTGACTTCGCCGAGCTGCATCGCCTGGAGCTGATAGCGCGCATTGAGCTCGGCATAGACCGCGCGGTAGACCGCCTGCTTGATCGAGCCGCCGACCACGGTCGAGCCGTGGCCGCGCATCAGGACGATGTCGTGCCCGTCGAAATGCTCCGCCAGCGCCCGGCCGAGCTGGTTGTTGCTGATCAGCAGGTCGGTGGCATCGCCCCCGGCCTCGCGAATCTCGAAGACCGGCGCGCCTTGGCCGACGAAGCCGGCCATGTGGAACATCGCCCGGAGCCGGGTTCCCTTGACGACGCTGAGCGGCACGATCGAATGCGAGTGACTGTGGATCACCGCCATCACATCCGGGCGCCTGCGGAAGATCTCGGCGTGGATGAAGCGCTCGAGATAGACCTTGCGGCCATTGGCGTTCACCGCCTCGCCGTCGAGCGTGAACTCGACGATGTCCTCGGCGGCGACCCGGCTCGGCGCCATGTTGCGCGCCAGCAAGAAGCGGTCGGGGCGCTTGTCGTGGCGCACGCTGATATGGCCGAACGCGTCGACGACGCCCTGGTCGAACAGGATGTGGTTGGCCGAAACGAGCTCCTCGACGATCTCAGGCGAGGGCGCGACCGAGGCGGTGGCCGTGTCGGCCAGGTCGACGGCGATGGGCTGGTTGCCATGGTCAGACGTGCACATTGCTCGCTCTCTCCGAAATCGACTTGATCGAAACGACCAGCCGGACCCGCCAATCAGGCGGTGGCCGCCTGGTCGGGGTGACGGTCAGAGAGGCTGAAGGAATGCAGGGGCTACCAGCCGCTGCACGAGCGGCGCCAGCTTGCCAGCGCCTTTGAAGGCACTGGAACCAACCTCCCATCCGGCGATCTCTGAAAATCGTCCGTATACTGATTAACAGGATACGCGCAGATTTTCCGGTGTCAACCGGGGCCGAACGGTGAGTGCGTTAGTGTTCGGTTCGGACAAGCCTGAGGCGGGGCGCTTTGACCGCTTACGGATTGAAAGCATACGATCTATAGCGGCGAGGCAGCGATCGAGCCGAGCAGGCTTCGCCTGACGAAGAGCCGGCGACACGAATAATCGAGCGGCGGAATCCACCCGTTGCCCCACCAAGGCAAAGCGACGATGGCGATGGACGATATCTATCATATGCCCGGCCATCTCATCCGGCGCGCGCAGCAGATCGCCGTCTCGCTCTTTCTGGAGGAATGCGCGCCGGTCGACCTGACTCCTGTCCAGTTCGCGGCGCTGGTCACGGTGCGCGACAATCCCGGCATCGACGCCACCCGCCTCTCGGCGCTCGTCGCCTTCGACCGCTCGACGCTCGGCAATGTGCTGGAACGCATGGAGGCCAAGGAGCTGATCCAGCGTTCGGGCAGCAAGGACGACAAGCGGATCAAGGTTCTGCACCTGTCACCGAAGGGCGAGCGCATCCTGGAGGAAGCCGGGCCGCTGGCGCAGCGGGCGCAGGAGCGCATCCTCGCCCCGCTAGCGCCGGAGGATCGCGAGATCTTCATGCGCATGCTCGGGCAACTCGTCGAACTCAACAACGAAGCCTCCCGCGTGCCATTGCGCCTTGACGCAGTTCGCTCATCCGACGCCGCCTGAGAGCGCGGCTTCCAACATTGCGATTGGGCCGAAGCGACCGCGCGACTCCGTTTCGCCGGGGTCAGGCGGCTCACTGTTTGACAGCATCAAGATACGATGCATACTGATAATAAGTATGCGTCCTTGTTTCGCGAAGTGAGCGGCAAGAGCACCTGCCGGCACAGCCTTGCCGTGCCGGGTGCTGCTGCAAGTCGAGATTGAGGACCACAGACTGCTTTTCGAACCGAACCCGAGAACCGCGAGCAACGCGGCCCAATCCGGAGGAAACCAAGTGATCATCACACGACGTGCCACCCTGACGGGGCTCGCTGGCGCCGCGCTCGCGCCCCGTGCCGCCTTCGCCCAACGCAAGATCGTCAGGCTGATCGTGCCCGCTGCGGCGGGCGGCGCGATCGACGTGATCGGCCGGCTCTACGCCCAGCGCGTTGCGCCGGCACTCGACGAGTCCTGGGTGGTCGAGAACAAGGCCGGCGCGAGCAACACGCTGGGCGCGGCCGAGGTCGCGCGCGCTGCGCCCGATGGCACGACCTATCTCACCAATGCCGACATCCACATCATGGCCAGGCATGTGATGCGCAGCGTGTCCTATGACCCGCTTGCCGATTTCACGCCCATCTCGCGCTTCGCGATGTCGCCGATGGTGCTGATCGGCTCGACGAAGACGCCAGAGACCCTGCCGGCGCTGATCGCGCAGATGAAGGCGAAGCCGACCGAGTATACCTTTGCCAATTCCGGGCTTGGCAGCATGGGCCACCTCGCCACCGAGAGCTTCAAGCTCCGCACCGGCACGAGCGCCGAGCTGGTCAACTATCGCGGCACGGCCCCGGCCATCACCGATGTCGTCGCCGGCCAGGTGCCGCTGATGGTCGCCCCGCTCGGCTCGGCGCTGTCCTTCATCACCGACGGAAAAGTGCGGGCCTTCGCGATCATGGGGGCGCAGCGCAGCAAGCTGCTGCCGAACGTGCCGACCGCCGGCGAGCAGGGCTTGTCCGATCTCAACTTCACGCTCTGGTACGGTCTCTGGGGGCCGAAGGGCCTGCCGGCCGAGACGGTGCAGCGGGTCAACGCAACGGTGCAGGCCGCCTCGAAGGATCGCGAGATCGTCGAGAAGCTGACGGCGCTCGGTGCGGAGGCCGTGACCGAGGATCCCGCGAGCTTTGCCAAGTTCATCGAGGCCGAGATCCAGCGCGCCAACCGTGTGGTCGAGGAAGCCGGCATCAAGCCGGGCTGATTGAGCGAGCCCTGCAGCTTTAGCGCGTCCACGCTCGCCTGGGCGCGTTACTCGGCGTTGAAAACAGCCGATCACGCTTCGCATCGCCTCCTGGATCGATTACGTTGTCTAAAATCTGAGATTCAGATGATGCGGCAGGTGAGGCGGCTCGATGGCAATCCGGTTCGAGGACATCGGTGAGCGGCTGAAAGCCTACCGCCTGGGGCGCGGGCTGCTGGCCGAGGACGTCGCCGAACGTCTCGGGATCTCGCGGGCGGCGGTCTACCGGATCGAAGCCGGCGGCGTGGTCAAGATCGAGACCCTGGAGCGGTTGGCGACGCTGCTGGAGACGACCGTCGCCTCGCTGCTCGGGGCAGGGGTCGAGTACTATTCAAGCCCGCTCAGCTATTTCGAGCGCATGCGGCAGATCGAGGAGCAGGCGGACCAGGTCGTCGCGCATTTCCCGCCGCTATCGTACCTCCTGACCTCGGATGGCTATTCTGCCCATTTGCGGCAGACCCTGGTGGAGGCGCTGCCGCCCCATGTCGTCCGAGATCAGGCCGTGGCCGAGATCGACGCGATCATCGCGATCCTCGACGAGCGCAAGAATGCCCGCAAGCGCCGCCGGCTGAGCGTCGTCAATTTCGTAAACGTCCTCGAGATCGAGCGCTGGCTGAAGCTTGGCGTCGTCGGACGCTTCAACCTGCCCGTTGCCGAGCAGGCCCGGCGACGCCTGGCCGCGCGCGTCGAGGTCGAGCATCTGATCGGGCTCATCGAGAGCGAGCCGATGGGCGTGCAGATCGGCCTGATCGAGGAGACGGTGCCGAACATCACCTTCCAGCTTTTCCGGACGGCGGAAAAGACGCTGCTGGGGCTGAGCCCGTTCCGCCTCGGCGGCGAGTTGCCGAATCTGCGGTCCGGGATCGCCATGCTGACGGCGGATGAGGAGCCGGTACGCCTCTACGAGGACATCGCCGACGGGCTCTGGCGCCGGGCCCTCAAGGGCAGCGAGGCCGGGGCGGTGCTGCGGGCGACGCTCGATCGCTCGGCGATCGCGCAGGTGCCGCCAAAGGAAGCGTCGTCGGAGCTGGTCTGAAGCCGCCCGAGCAGTCTGTCGCAAAATTGAGATTGTTCTTGCAATTGAGATTTCTGCGTGACATAGGGGAATGACACGATGGCGCCGGCCTTCCGGTGCCGTAGCGGATTTCCCGCGGTCGACCTTGATGTCTCGACTGCCAAGCGGCGCAGCCAAGCGCCCCGGGAAAGCGGGCGAGGGCCCAAACTCCAACCGTCTTGAGACCGGCCGGCAGCCGCGCGCGGGAGCGCGCGCTGGTGCTTTGGCGTTTTGGTGCGCATCGCAAAGAAAAACAGAACGGGGAACTTCACCGTGAGTGACAACCAGGCCGCCATGGGCGGCTCCATCGCCCTATCCTCTCCGACCGAAGTCGACGGCAAGGCCCGCAAGGCGCTCTGGGGCGCCGCGATCGGCTATGCCATGGACGGCTTCGACCTGCTGATCCTCGGCTTCATGCTGCGGACGATCTCCGCCGACCTGCAGCTGACCCAGGGCCAGGCCGCCTCGCTCGTCACCGCCACGCTGATCGGCGCGGTGCTGGGCGGCATCGGCTTCGGCATGCTGTCGGACCGCATCGGCCGCGTCCGAGTCCTGACCTGGACGATCGTCCTCTTCGCCGTCTTCACCGGCATGTGCGCGCTGGCGCAGGGCTATTGGGACCTGCTGATCTACCGCACCATCGCGGGCCTCGGCCTTGGTGGCGAATTCGGCATCGGCATGGCGCTGGTCGCCGAAGCCTGGCCAGCGTCGAAGCGGGCGCGCGCCTCCTCCTATGTCGGCCTCGGCTGGCAGGTCGGGGTGCTTGCCGCGGCGATCGCGACCCCGATCCTGCTGCCGACGATCGGCTGGCGCGGCATGTTCGCCATCGGCATCCTGCCGGCGGTCGCCGCCTATTTCATCCGCCATTCCCTGCATGAGCCGGAGGTCTTCGTCGCCCGCAGCAAGGACCGGCCCAAGGAGTCGGCGCTGCGCCTGCTGGTCAAGGACTGGGACACGACGAAGCTGAGCCTCGGCATGGTCGTGCTCTGCTCGGTCCAGAACTTCGGCTATTACGGCGTGATGATCTGGTTGCCGAACTACCTGGCGACCCGCTTCGGCTTCGCCCTGACGCAGTCGGCCGTCTGGACCTCGGTGACCATCGCCGGCATGGCGGTCGGCATCTACGCCTTCGGCCATATCGCCGACCGGATCGGGCGCCGCCCGGCCTTCTTCGGCTACATGCTCGGCGCGGCCGTGATGGTCATCGTCTATTCGCGGCTGACCGACCCGTTCCAGCTCCTTGTCGCCGGTGCGGTGATGGGCTTCTTCGTCAACGGCATGCTCGGCGGCTATGGCGCGCTGATCAGCGAGCTGTTCCCTACCGCCGCCCGCGCGACGGCCCAGAACGTGCTGTTCAATATCGGGCGCGGCGTCGGTGGCTTCGGTCCGCTCGTGGTCGGGACGATCGCGGCGGCCTACAGCTTCGAGATGGCGATCGCCTTGCTGGCGACGCTCTACGTGCTCGACATCCTCGCCATGTGGTTCCTGATTCCGGAGCGGCGTGGCGCCGAACTCGCCTGAGCGCAGGGATTTCGTGATGTCGATCCAACGCGATCAGTCGCTGGCGACACCCGTTGCCGCCATCGGCGGCGGGAGCTCTCCGGCACCGTGGAAGGCGACGATCGTCGCGGAGCTCGTCGAGGTCGTCCGCAACGAGGCTGTGAACGCCGAATATCGGCATCTCGTGGTGAACTGCGGCAAGGAGGCCGCGGCGGCCCAGCCGGGGCAGTTCTTCCAGCTGCTCTGTCCACAGCCGGCCGGCGAGCAGCCATTCCTGCGCCGGCCGATGAGCCTTTACGGAGCCGATCCCGACAAGCGGCAGGTCGCGTTTCTCTACAAGGTGACCGGCGCCGGCACGCGCGGTCTCGATACGCTGAAGCCGGGCGACCGGCTCGACATCATGGGGCCTCTCGGTGTCGGCTTCACGCTCGACCCGGCATGGCGCCACATCGTCGCCGTCGGGCGCGGCGCGGGACTGGCGACGCTCGCCCCGCTGGCCAGGGCGGCGAGGGCCAATGGCACGCAGGTGACGGCGGTCTTCAGCGCGAGGCGCCCGGAGCTGCTCGTCTCGGTCGAGCTCTTCCAGCGCCATGGTGCCGACGTCATCGCCGTCACCGACGCCGAGCAGACCAGCGGGCCCGCCAATGTCGAGCGCATTCTGCGCCGTCAGATTGCCGAGGGTCGCTGCGACGCCTTCTTCACCTGCGGCTCAAGCCGGCTGATGCGGGTGCAGCAGCGCCTGGCGCGCGAGTTCGGGCTGCCCGGCCAGGTCGCGATGGAGCAGCAGATGGCCTGCGGAATCGGGCTTTGCTACTGCTGCGTGCGCGACTTCAACGTCAACGGCGAGATCGTCAACCGGCGCGTCTGCTGGGACGGCCCGGTCTTCGACCTGATGGAGGCGCTGCCATGAGCGCGGCCGGAACGATCGACCTCTCCGTCAGGATCGGTGGGCTGACCCTGCGCAATCCGGTGATGCCGGCCTCGGGCACCTTCGCCGAGGGGCTGGAGAAGGTGATGGACTTCAACCGGCTCGGCGCCTTCGTCACCAAGACGATCACGCGCGAACTGCGCGCCGGCAATCCGCTGCCGCGCGTGGTCGAGCGACCGGGCGGGCTGATCAACGCCATCGGCATCCCCTCGAAGGGCGTAACCTATTTCATCGAGACGACCATGCCGCATTACGCGGCCTATGACACGCCGCTGGTCGTCTCGATCTCGGCCCCGACGGCGGAAGGCTTCGCCAGCCTCGCCGCCGAGCTCTCGATCCCCGGCATCGCCGCGATCGAGGCCAACATCTCCTGTCCGAACATCGAGGAGGACGGCAAGGCCTTCGCGATGCGGGCGGAATCGACTGAGAAGGTCACGCGCGAACTCCGTAGGGCGACAAAGCTGCCGCTCTGGGTCAAGCTGACGCCCAATACCGGCGACGTGCCGGAGGTTGCGCGCGCCGCCGAGGCGGCGGGCGCCGATGCGGTCGTGGTCGCCAACACCATCCTGTCGATGGCGATCGACCTCAAGAGCTTCAAGCCCTGCCTCGGCAACATCATGGGAGGGCTGTCGGGGCCGGCGATCAAGCCGATCGTGCTGCGCCAGGTCTTCCAATGCGCCAAGGCGGTGACAATCCCGGTGATCGGCTGCGGCGGCATCGCCACCGCCGAGGACGCGGTCGAGTACATGCTCGCCGGGGCCAGCGCGGTTCAGGTCGGCACCGCGACCTTCCTGCAGCCGGCGGCGATGACGACGATCATCGACGGGCTTGCGGCGTTTTGCCTGCGCCGCGAGATCCCGCGCGTCGCCGACCTGATCCGGGGCGTCGTGATCGAGGAGGCCGACGAGCCCGATCTCGCCTGGCTGGACCCGGTCTCGTGAGCGCGCAAGCGGCCGAGATGCGCAACGTCTTCAGCGGCGACGCGGGCGATCAGGCCCTTGCTGAAGCGCTGTTCGATGCCTTGCGCGAAGCGACGGGTGACGGGGTCGGCATCACGCGCGAGGCCTATAGCGAGCGCGAGTCGCTGGCGCTCGACCTCGTCGAGGCGAAAGCGCGCGAGCTCGGCTTCGCGACAGAACGCGATGCCGGCGCCAATCTCGTCGTCACGCTGCCGGGCCGCGAGCCGGAGCTGCCCTTCCTCGCCTGCGGCTCGCATCTCGATTCCGTGCCGCAGGGCGGCAATTTCGACGGTGCGGCCGGCGTCATCGCCGGGCTCGCCATCATCGCCCGCTTCAAGGAGGAGGGGTTCGTCCCGCGCCGGACGATCAAGGTCTACGGCCTGCGCGGAGAGGAAAGCTCCCGCTTCGGCCGGGCCTATATGGGCTCCAGTGCCCTGTTTGGGGCACTCTCCGCCGCCGATCTTGCCGTGCGCGACCATGCGAGCGGGCGCACTCTTGCGGAGTGCATGGCCTCCGTCGGCGTCGACATCGCCCGCGTCAAAAAGGGCGAGCCGCTGCTCGATCCTGCCACCATCGCGGCCTGGATCGAACTGCATATCGAGCAGGGGCCGGTGCTGGTCGCGCGGGATCTGCCTGTTGGAATCGTCACCGGCATCCGCGGCAACGTCCGCCATCGCGAGGTCGAATGCCTGGGCGAGGCCGGCCATTCCGGCGCGGTTCCGCGCTGGCTCCGGCGCGACGCGGTCTTCGCCACCGCCGAACTGGTAACCCATCTCGACCGGCACTGGCGCACCTTGCTGGAACGCGGCCGCGACGTGGTCGTGACCGCCGGCGTGCTCGGCACCGATCCGCAGGAGCACGCCATCGCGCGCATTCCCGGCACGGTGCGCTTCTCCTTCGAGGTGCGCAGCCAGAGCCGCGAGACGCTTGAGGCCTTCTACGATCTCTTCGTCTCGGAATGCGCCCTGATCGGCGAGGAAAGGGGGGTCGCGTTCCGTGTCGATCGCCGGCTCGAATCCGCGCCTGCCGTGATGGATGCCGGCTGGATCGCCAGGCTCAAGGCCGCCGCCCGCGATCTCGGCCTGCCCGACGAGGACATCCCGAGCGGGGCGGGCCATGATGCGGCGGTCTTCGCCAATGCCGGTATCCCCAGCGCGATGATCTTCGTGCGCAACCAGAACGGTTCGCATAATCCGGATGAGGCGATGGCGATCGACGATTTCCTTGCCGGGATCGCGGTGATGCGGGATGCCATCAGGGAGGCGGTGCGATGAGCGCGAACGAGATCGGCCGCGAGGTCGCCGAGCTCCTGTTCAGGGCTGGCGCCATCCATGTCAGCCGCCAGCAGCCGTTCATCCTGGCCGCCGGCTGGGCGAGCCCGGTGTATGTCGATGTCCGCCTGCTGCTCGGCGATCCTGGCTTACGCCAGGCGGTCAGCGAGCTCGCTGCCCGCTATGCGGCCGCGACTTTTCCGCCGGGCAGCTTCGACGTGATCGCCGGCGCCGAGACAGCCGGCATTCCGTTCGCGGCCTGGCTTGCCGACAGGCTGGCGCTAAAGCTGCGTTATGTCCGCAAGCGCCCGCTCGGCATCGGCCGCAACGCCCAGGTCGAGGGCGGGCCGGTCGAGGGCCTGCGCGTCCTCCTGATGGACGACCTGACGACCGATGGCGGCAGCAAGCTCAATTTCGTGCGCGGCCTGCGCGCTGCAGGGGCTGAGGTCGAGCACGTCCTGACGATCTTCTACCACGACGCCTTCCCCAGCGCCGGCGAGCGGTTGAGAGAGGCCGGCCTGACGCTGCATGCCCTGGCGAACTGGGGCGATGTCCTTCGGGCCGGGGCCGATAACGGCCTTTCGCCGGAGGATCGTGCCGAGATCGAGCGCTTCCTGGCCGATCCCGTCGCCTGGTCGACCCGCCATGGCGGCCGTGCCCGCCTCGCGCCGCGCAACTGAGCCGCAATCCGCTCCACCCCACCCCGAGGCCGCGATCTGGCGGAGATGACATGAACGAGCTTCTGAACTGGCTGCAGCAGCAGAAGGGCAGCCTTCGCACCTATATCGAGTTCCAGGACCGGGCACTGGCCCTGCGCGCGAACGCGCCCGAGCAGGCTGCGCTGCTGCGCCTGCTCGCCGATCTCGCCGGCCGCTTCGTCGAGACCTATGATCGTCAGCCGCTGTCCGCCGGGATCGCCGCCCAGGCGCTGGATCGGCTCACCGACTTTCTCGGCAGGGCCGTCGGCGGAAGCGCTGGCGACCCGGCGAGCCAGCTGGCATTGCTCAACAAGATCGGGACCAGCGAGCTCGCCTGATCGCGGGCGCGCCCCCTTCGTCGCTCTGCCTGTCAGTCCACCTGGACGTCTTCCGATCCGGCCCTGACCAGATAGGTCACGGCTCCGGCGCTCATCAAGGCGAGGCAGAACCAGGTCAGCACATAGACGAGATGGCTGTTGCGGAAGCTGACCTGGGTCATGCCGCCTTGCGGCAGCGGGCCGGGCTCGGCGCTGGCGTCGGCATCGACGAAATAGGGGGCGACCTGGCCGAGCTGCCGCGCCGACGCGATCGCCGCCACGTCGCGCGAATACCAGCGGCCGGCTGCGGGATCGTTGCTGCGCAGGAAGCCGCCGCCGGGCTCGCTCAGTCTGAGAAGCCCGGTCAGTCTGGTCTCGCCTCCGGGCGTCTTGCGCCGTGCCTCGGGGGCACGCCTGTCCTCCGGCACGAAGCCGCGATTGACGAGGACGGTGAAGCCTGCATCGGCCCGGAACGGCGCCAGCACCCAGAAGCCGGGGCCGCGCTCGGTCACCGCCATGGTCAGCGTTTCGGCTGCGTCGAGATAGCGGCCCTGCAGGGTGACGCGGCGATATTCGTCCGCCTGGGCTGAGATCGCGGGCCAGTCCGCCGGGCCGGGTGCGGCGACCGGCGCCGCCCGCAAGCGTTCCTCGACGCGGGCGATCAGGTCGAGCTTCCAGCTCCGCCGCTGGACCTGCCAGGCGCCGAGCCCGGCGCAGACGAGGGCGATCAGGCAGAGCCCGGCGATGAAGATCGCCCGAAAGGCGCCGCCGCGCCGTCGCTCAGCGCCGGCAGACATATGCCTTAGCCTCACATCCGGTGCATGTCCGGCATCATGTTGGCGTTGAGGTGGAACATCACCCAGAGCGAGCCGGCCAGCGCGATCGCGACGACGATGATCGTGAAGATCAACGCCAGCATGGTCCACCCGCCCTCCGAGCGGCCATTCATGTGCAGGAAGTAGACCATGTGCACGACAATCTGCGCGGCGGCGAAGAGCATGATCACGATCGCCGTCAGGGTCGAGTCGCCGAGCACGTCGTTCATGACGAGCCAGAACGGGATCGCGGTCAGGACGACCGAGAGCAGGAAGCCGGTGACGTAGCCGCGCATGCTGCCATGCGCCGCGCCATGGGCATCGTGCCCGTCATGATGGGCGTCGTGATGGCCGCCCTGCGCCTCTGCCTGGTTCTGGCTCATTTCAGCACGCCCATCAGGTAGACGAAGGTGAAGACGCCGATCCAGACGACGTCGAGGAAGTGCCAGAACATGGAAAGGCACATCAGCCGGCGCCGATTGGCCTCGATCAGCCCGTGCTTCGAGACCTGCGTCATCAGCACGCCCAGCCAGATCAGGCCGAAGGTGACATGCAGGCCGTGGGTGCCGACCAGCGTGAAGAAGGAGGAGAGGAAGGCGCTGCGCATCGGCGTCGCGCCTTCGTGGATCAGGTGGGCGAACTCGTAGAGCTCGATGCCAAGGAAGGCGAGGCCGAAGACGGCGGTGACGGCGAGCCAGCCCTGCACCGCCGCTTGCCGGCCCTTGTCCATCGCCAGCATGGCAAAGCCATAGGTGATCGAGGAGAACAGCAGCATGGCGGTGTTGACCGCGACCAGCTTCAGGTCGAACAGGTCGGCGCCGGATGGTCCCGCCGCGTAATTGCGCCCGAGCACGCCATAGGTCGCGAAGAGGACCGCGAAGACCAGGCAGTCGCTCATCAGGTAGAGCCAGAAGCCCAGCATGGTCGAGCCGCCCGGATGCGCGTGCTCTTCCTCGGTGACGTAGAATGCCGGGGCGGTGCCTGCGGCCTGCGCTGTCGCCTTAGCCATCATCCGCCCCTCAGGCCCGGGCCAGAAGCTGGGTCCGCGCATCTTCCGCCTGCACCACCTCGTCGGCGGGAATGTGGAAGTCGCGGTCGTAGTTGAAGGTATGGATGATCACGGCGGCGAGCACGGCGACGAAGGAGAGCGCCGCCAGCCACCAGATGTACCAGATCAGGGCGAAGCCGCAGATCGTCGCCAGCCCGGCGATGATCACGCCGGCCCCGGTGTTCCTGGGCATGTGGATCGGCCGGAAGCCGGCGAGCGGGCGGGTATAGCCGCGCTTCTTCATGTCGGCCCAAGCGTCGAGGTCGTACACGATCGGCGTGAAGGCGAAATTGTAGGCCGGCGGCGGCGAGGAGGTCGACCATTCCAGCGTGCGCCCGTCCCAGGGATCGCCGGTTGTATCGCGCAGCCGCTCGCGGCGCAGGATGCTGACGCCGATCTGGATCAGGAAGCAGGCGATGCCGAGAGCGATCAGCACCGCGCCGAGTGCCGCGATCACGAACCAGATCTGCAGCGAGGGGTCCTCGAAGCGGCTGAGACGGCGCGTCACGCCCATCAGGCCGAGGATGTAGAGCGGCATGAAGGCGACGTAGAAGCCGATCACCCAGAACCAGAAGGAGAGGACACCCCAGAACCGGTCGAGCTTGAAGCCGAAGGCCTTGGGGAACCAGTAGGCGACGCCGGCGAAGACGCCGAAGACCACGCCGCCGATGATGACGTTATGGAAATGGGCGATCAGGAAGAGGCTGTTGTGCAGCACGAAATCGGCCGGCGGCACCGCGAGCATGACGCCGGTCATGCCGCCGATGACGAAGGTGATCATGAAGGCGAGCAGCCACATCATCGGCAACTCGAAGCGGATGCGGCCACGATACATCGTGAAGAGCCAGTTGAAGATCTTCGCGCCCGTCGGGATCGAGATGATCATCGTGGTGATGCCGAAGAAGGAGTTCACGCTGGCGCCCGAGCCCATCGTGAAGAAGTGATGCAGCCAGACCAGGTAGGACAGGATGGTGATCACCACCGTCGCATAGACCATCGAGGCGTAGCCAAAGAGGCGCTTGCCGCAGAAGGTCGAGGCCACCTCGGAATAGACGCCGAAGATCGGCAGGATCAGGATGTAGACCTCCGGGTGGCCCCAGATCCAGATCAGGTTCACGTACATCATCGGATTGCCGCCGAGATCGTTCGTGAAGAAGTTGGTGCCGACATAGCGGTCGAGCGTCAGCAGGGCGAGGGTCGCCGCCAGGATCGGGAAAGTCGCGACGATCAGTACGTTGGTGCACAGCGACGTCCAGGTGAAGACCGGCATCTTCATCATGTCCATGCCGGGCGCGCGCATCTTGACGATGGTCGCGATCAGGTTGACGCCGGACAAGGTCGTACCGATGCCTGCGATCTGCAGGCCCCAGAGATAATAGTCCATGCCTACCCCGGGCGAGTAGGCGGCCCCCGACAGCGGCGGATAGGCGAGCCAGCCGACCTTGGCGAACTCGCCGATGAAGAGCGAGGCCATGATCAGTACGGCGCCGCCGACCGTCATCCAGAAGCTGAAATTGTTGAGGAAGGGAAAGGCGACGTCACGCGCGCCGATCTGCAGCGGCACGACGTAGTTCATCAGGCCGGTGACGAAGGGCATCGCCACGAAGAAG
The DNA here is from genome assembly GCF_900109525.1 of Allobosea lupini. GTDB lineage: Bacteria > Pseudomonadota > Alphaproteobacteria > Rhizobiales > Beijerinckiaceae > Allobosea > Allobosea lupini. The sequence goes on from NZ_FOAN01000007.1 coordinate 103,549, forward strand.
ATCATGATCACGCCATGGGCGGTGAAGATCTGGTCGTAATGGTGGGGTGGCAGATAGCCCTCGTTGCCGGCGAAGGCGATCGCCTGCTGGCCGCGCATCATCAGCGCGTCGGCAAAGCCCCGCAGCAGCATGACGACGCCGAGGATCATGTACATGATCCCGATCTTCTTGTGGTCCACGCTGGTGAACCAGTCGTGCCAGAGATAGCCCCAGAGCTTGTAGCGCGTAATCAGCGCCAGCAGCACGAGCCCGCCGAGCAGGACGACGGCGAAGGTCCCGATCAGGATCGGCTCGTGATAGGGGATCGCCTCGAGGGTGAAGCGTCCGAAGAGGAACTTCCACCAGTCGGGATAGGAGGTCATGCTCGCCTCGCGGCTCAGTTGACGGCGCGGGCGGTCACGCCCGCGGCGCCGTAGACATCGGTCGGCGTGCAGATCGCCATCACGAACGGGCGCGGCGGCAGCGGCTGGCCGCCGCGGCGCACGTTCTTGTCGTATTCGAGCGCCGCGACGGTATGGATGCCCTCCTTGCCGCCGCCGCCCTTGGCGTCCATCGCCATCATGTCGCGCGTGCACATCTTGGCGCGATCGACGCACATGTTGAGGATGGCCGTGAAGAGATCGGACGGGATGTCGCGGAAATAGCGGACGGGCTCGCGCTCGCTCGGCCGTTCCAGCACGAGATATTCCTCGCGCCCGAGCGTACTGCCGCCCCGGATCGCGCCCTGCACCCACTCGCCGAAAGCCGCATCGTCGACGCCGCGGAAGCGGAAGCGCATGTCGGAGAAGCCGGCGCCGCTGTAATTGGCCGAGAAGCCCTCGAACTCGCCGGGATGGTTGATCACGGCGTTGAGCTTGGTCTGCATGCCGGGCATGGCGTAGATCTGGCCGGCGAGCGCGGGGATGAACAGCGAGTTCATCACCGCGGAGGAGGTGATGCGGAACTCGATCGGCTGGTCGACCGGCGCCACCACCTCGTTGAGCGAGGCGATGCCCTGCGCCGGGTAGATGAACAGCCATTTCCAGTCGAGCGCGACGACCTGGATCACCAGCGGCTGCTTCCTGACCGCGGCGCTGCCTGCGCGCGCCTCGGCGATCGGCTTGCCGGCGGCGATGCGATTGAGCGGCCGGTAGGGATCGAGCAGATGCGTGCCCATCCAGGTCATTGCGCCGATGACGATGATGATCAGCAGAGGCACCGACCAGATCACCACCTCGAGCGGCAGCGAATGGTTCCAGTCGGGATCGTAGCTTGCCTTGGCCGAGGCGCGGTAGCGCCAGGCAAAGAAGATCGTCAGCGCCATCACCGGGACGATGACGAGCAGCATCAGCGCGGTGGAGGCCAGCAGCAAGTTTCTCTGCTGCAGTGCAATATCGCCTGACGGGGCCAGCAGCACCCATTGGCAGCCGCCGAGCAGCGCGAAAAGCGGCAGAACCGCTAAGATTCGAAAGATCCGCAAGAGAGTCGAAGCCTCCCCGTTCCGGGAACTGACGTTCTCTAGGTCCATTCTTTCGCGCCGCACATAAGACAATCTGTCCCATTGCGGCAGTTTGACGTGTTGCTTCTATCCACCGTATCCATTTGTCAGAGGTGCGGGCAAGTCCGGTCTCTCCGGGCGGCCGCCAGCTTAGGAATTCGCGGTCATGAGCGCTGACGCGACGATCCAGCCATCGGCCCTTCCGGCGGAAGATCACGGGAAGGACCACGTCAGCCCGGCCGATATCGCGCTCGGCGTCATCATCGGGCGAACCTCGGAATATTTCGACTTCTTCGTCTTCGGCCTCGGCTGCGTGCTGGTCTTCCCCGAGCTCGTCTTCCCGTTCGTCGACCGACTCACCGGCACGCTCTACGCGTTCGGCATCTTCGCGCTCGCCTTCGTGACGCGCCCGCTCGGCTCGGTGCTGTTCTTCGCGATCGACCGCAATTACGGCCGCACGACCAAGCTCACCGCGGCGCTCTTCCTGCTCGGTGGCTCGACCGCCGCCATCGCCTTCCTGCCGGGCTATCAGACGATCGGCATCTGGTCCTGCGTCATCCTCGCCGCCTTCCGCCTGCTGCAGGGCATCGCGCTCGGCGGCGCCTGGGATGGCCTGTCCTCGCTGCTGGCGCTGAACGCGCCGGCCAACCGGCGTGGCTGGTACACCATGCTGCCGCAACTCGGGGCGCCCTTCGGCTTCATCCTCGCCGCCGGGCTCTTCGCCTATTTCGAGGGCGCGCTCTCGAAGGAGGATTTCCTCGGCTGGGGCTGGCGCTACCCCTTCTTCGTCGCCCTGACGATCAACGTCGTCGCCCTGTTCGCCCGCCTGCGCATGGTGGCGACCCATGAGTTCGCGGAGCTGATGACAACGCGCGAGCTCATGCCGATGCCGGTTTCGGAGCTGATCCGCGTCCATGGCCGCACGCTCATCCTCGGCGCTTTCGTGCCGCTGGCGAGCTTTGCGCTCTTCCATCTCGTCACGATCTTCCCGGTGAGCTGGATCAACCTCTTCACCAGCCGCTCGGTCTCGGAGTTCCTGCTGGTGCAGGCCGCCGGCGGCGTCGTCGGCGCCGGGGCGATCGTCACCTCCGGCCTGGTCGCCGACCAGATCGGCCGCCGCAAAACGCTGCTGCTGTCCGGCGCGATGATCGGGCTGTTCAGCCTGTCCAGCATCATAGCGCCGCTGCTTTTCGGCGACAGCCAGGCCGGGCAGACGATCTATGTGATCATCGGCTTCGGGCTGCTCGGCCTCTCCTACGGCCAGACGGCCGGCGCGGTCGCCTCGAGTTTCGGCCAGCAATACCGCTACACCGGCGCGGCCCTGACCTCCGATCTTGCCTGGCTGCTCGGCGCGGGCTTCGCGCCGCTGGTCGCGCTCACGGTCTCGAGCGCCTTCGGCCTCGCCTGGGTCGGTGTCTATCTGTTGTCCGGCGCGCTCTGCACGCTGGCGGCGCTGGCGATCGATCGGCGGATGGAAGCGCGCTACGGATGAGTGCTGCGCGCGAGGAGCAGTTGCCCTCGTTCAGTCGAGGGCGCTGGCTTGTCGGCTGACATTGCTCAGGAAAAGCCGGATTTCGTCGGCGAGCCAGTCGCGCACCGCGCGGACCTTCGGGTGATCCTGATTGCCCGGACGATAGACCAGATCGTAGCCACGTTCGGCTTTGAGCGTCAGCTTGGGGAAGGGCGCGACGAGGCGCCCGGCCGCAAGGTCTTCCGCGACGAGCATGCTGCGCCCGAGCGCCACGCCTTCGCCGCGTAGTGCGGCTTCGATCGCGAGGCTGCCATGGCTGTAGGCCGGACCGCGGCTGCGGAGCTGTGCCAGGCCTGCCAGCGCAAACCACTGCTCCCAGTTCGCCAGCATGCGATCCTCATGCAGCAAGGTGCCTCGCGCCAGCTCTGCCGGCGAGGCTCCGGCGCCGATCTTGCTCGCGTAAGCAGGACTGCACACCGGCGTGACCATCTCGTCGAGGATGCGTTCCGCCACCGCGTTCGGATACTGCCCGGCGCCGTAGCGCACGGCGGCGTCGATGCGCCCGTCGGAGAGATCGACATTGATGTCGGTCACGTCGAGATGGACGTCATAATCCGGGAGGCGGACCATCAGCCGGTGCAGGCGCGGCGCCAGCCATTTGCTGGCTAGCGACACGCTCGTGCTCAGAGTGAGGCGCGTCCCCGTGTTTAGGCTGCGCAAGCGTTCGGCCTCCCGCGTCAGCTCCGCGAGGCTACGGGCGACGACGGCGAGAAACGTGGCACCCGCCTCGGTCAGCACGATCCGCCGGGTCAGGCGCTCGAACAGGGGAACGCCGAGATGCGCTTCCAGCGTCTTGATGTGACGGCTGACCGCTCCGTGGGTGAGGTTCAGCTCCTGCGCCGCCAGGGTCATGCTCGACAGCCGCCCGGCCGCTTCGAAAGCGCGGAGCGTCTGCAGCGGCGGAAGGCGGGCGAACAACGATACCATGCGTGAGTTTTGCTCACTCATGGCGTGACGACAAATGATTTGTCGCGCGACGTCGGAAGACCTAGAGCCTGCGCTCACGCGACGCCTCCGCAGCGTGGCCCGGACGCATGAAGACCGCCCCATGAGCCAAACGGCGCTGGCCACCCGCTACAGCCTCTCCGTCGGCAGCTTCGCGGCGATGCTGCTGCTTGCGCTGATGTGGGGCGTCTCGATCCCGATCACCAAGCTCGGCCTGCTCACGCTGCCGCCGCTGACACTGACCGCTTTGCGCTTCGGGATCGCCCTGCCGCTGCTGTTCCTGCTCGTCGTTGGCAAGCAGCGCCTGCCGCGCCGGGCGTTGCCTCGCGTCGCCGCTCTCGGCGTGCTCGGCATCGGCATCGGACAGGTGGCGCAGACCTTCGGCGTCGTCGGCACCTCGGCCTCGGTCGCGACGATCATCTCCGCGACCATCCCGATCTTCGTCGTCGTCTTCGCGGCGATGCGGCTGCGGCAATCGGTGTCCGGCCTGCAGGCGCTGGGGCTGCTGGCGGCCTTCGCCGGGATCGCCTTGGTCGCGTCCGGGCGCGGCGATGCGGCTGTCGCGACATCGCAGACCACGCTGACCGGCGCGGCGCTGGTGCTGCTTTCGGCGCTGACGATCGCCTTCTACTATGTCTGGAGCGTCGAGCTGACCGAGCAGTACGGCACCGCCACCGTCGCCGCCTGGAGCACCGTCTTCGGCTTCCTGGCGCTGCTGCCCTGGGCGGCCTGGGAGATGTGGCATGTGCCGTTCCAGGTGACTGGCACGGGCCTCGCGACGGCGGTCTATCTCGGCATCGTCGTGACGGTGGCCGGCCTGTTCCTATGGCTGCATCTGCTGCGCACGGTGCCGGCGCGCATTGCCGCCGGCATCCAGTACCTGCAGCCGGTCGTCGGCGTTGCCACGGCGGCCGTCATGTTCGGCGACGAGCTCGGACTGTTCTTCGTGCTCGGCGTGCTGCTGGTGCTCGGCGGGCTTGCGCTCACCGTGACCGAGCGGCGCAAGGCGGCGGCTTAGCTGGGCCCCGTCAGCTCTCGAAATAGGCGGTGTTGCGCCCGCCGATCATGATGTCCCAGGAATAGAGAGTCTCGCCCTCCGCACCCTGTCCGACGCGGTTGCCGAAATGGCGCCCTTGCGCCTCGCCGAGCAGTATGAACATCGGGTCGCGGGCAAGATGCGGATCGCCTTGGAAATACATCTGGGCGATGAGGCGCGCCGAGCCGCCGCGGATCGAGACATGGACATGGGCCGGGCGCCAGCGGTCGATGTCCGGTCGTGCCAGATAGGAGCCCGGCATGATGGTGCGGAAGCGATAGCGGCCGGTTTCGTCGGTCATGGTCCGGCCGAAGCCGAGAAAGTTAGGGTCGAGCCGCTCGCGCACCGGGTCCTTCACATGGGTGCAGCGCCCCCATTTATTGGCGTTCCAGATATCGACCAAGGTATTGCGGACAGGGCGGCCGAACTCGTCGAGGCACGCTCGACCTCAACACCATGTTCTCAGGGACCGCGGTGGTGATCAACACGCCCCGCAACGTCACCGAGATGGCGCGGCGCATCTATGCGGCCGGAGTCCTGCCCGAGCTGGAGCTGTTCGATGGCGGCGACCTGCAACTCGCCAAGGCGTTGCAGGCGGATGGCGTGCTGCGCAATCCGCTATTGATCCAAATCGTGCTCGGGGTGCGCTACGGTGCGATCCCGAACCCGCAGACTCTGGTCTATTTCGCCTCGCAATTGCCGCCGGACTGCATCTGGGCGGCCTTCGGTATCGGCCGGCACGAGGTCCCGCTGCTGGCGCAGGCCTTCCTGCTCGGCGGCCATGTCCGCGTCGGGCTTGAGGACAATGTCTATATCCGCAAGGGCGTGCTGGCGCGGGACAATGCCGAGCTGGTCGAGAAGGCCGGCACGATCATCGAGAACCTGGGCGGTGCGCTCGCGACGCCGGCCGAGGCGCGGACAATCCTCGGCCTTTAGCCCAGCCGTTCGGAGCTTCGCCTGGCCGTGGCCCTGACCGCCGTGAGGTAGCGGCCGTCGATCTGGTCGAGGTCGAAGGCGGAGTCCGGGCCGGAGATATCGATCGCCGCGACGACCGTGCCGCGCCGGTCGATGATCGGGGCCGAGATCGAGCTGCCGGCCGCCTCCATCACGCCGCGGCTGACGACATGGCCACGCGCGTCCGCCGCTTCGACCGTTTCGATCAGCCCCGGTGTCGAGGTCGGCGCCTCGCTGGTCAGCGGCACGAAGCGCTCCTTGCGGAAGAGCTCCTCCAGTTCCGCCTGCGGCAGCCCGACAGCAGCAGCCAGCCCATCGGCGAGGCGTAGGCCGGTACGCGCGAGCCGACATTCATGTTGCTGAGGAAGCCCGAGCGGGTCTGCACGCAGCTGAGATAGAGCACGTCGCGCTCGTCGCGGATCGCCAGATGCGCCGAGACCAGGGTCTCATCGCGCAGCGCCTCCAGTTCGGGGCGGGCGATCTCGATGATGTCCTTCAAGGCCAGGAAGGCGAAGCCGATATTGAGGACGCGCGGGCCGAGCGCGAACTGCTTCGACTGCTCCTCCTCGAGGAAGCCCATGTGCCGGAGCGTATAGATCAGGCGGAAGACCGAGGAGCGCGTCAGGCCGAGCTCCGAGGCGATCTCGGTGATGCTCAGCGGCCGGCGCGCAGCCGCGACGATTTCGAGGACACGCAGGCCGCGATGCAGACCGGGCACGAAATAGACCGCGTGGTTCTTGTGCTGCGTTTCCGCACCGCCGCGTCGTCCATGCGTTGCCTATCCGCCTCGGGGGTCACCGTTCCATTTGCATGTAAAGCAGTTGGGCGCTGCGGTCACGTGCGGGCGAGGCATGCAAAGGGCGTATGCTGCCGCCATCAGGCCGGTAGCACCTTGCCGGGGTTCATGATGTTGTCGGGATCGAGGCTTGCCTTCAGAGTGCGCATCACCTCGACGGCGGCATCGCCATGCTCCTTGCGCAGGAACTTGGCCTTGCCGTAGCCGACACCGTGCTCGCCGGTGCAGGTCCCGCCGAGCTCGATGGCGCGGTTGACCAGGAGCCCGTTCAGCCGCTCGGCCTCGCGGATCTCCTCGGGCGAATCCATCCTGATCAGGAAGCCCATGTGGAAATTGCCGTCGCCGACATGGCCGAGCGCCGTCACCGGGAAAGGCGCGTCCTTGGCATGCTCCTTGATCTCGGTGATGCAGGCGGCGAGCTGGGAGATCGGCACGCAGGTGTCGGTGCCCCAGCTGCTGGCTCCGGGGCGCAAGGCGAGCAGCGCGTAATGCATGTTGTGCCTTGCCTGCCAGAGCTTGTTGCGCTCCTCGGCGCTGGTCGCGAAGCGCCAGCCCTCGCCGCCATGGCCTTCGGCGATCATCTGCACCATTTCGGCCTGCGAGACGACAGCTGCTTCCGTGCCGTGGAATTCGAGGAAGAGCGCGACCGTCTCGGGATAGCTCAGATTGTTGTGGCGGTTGATGGCGCGCATGCAGGTCTCGTCGAGCAGTTCGACGCGGGCGACCTGGATGCCGCACTGGATCGTCTCGATGGCGCAATTGACGGCGCTGGCGATGTCCGGGAAGGAGCAGACCGCGACCGAGCTCGCCTCCGGGATGCCGTAGAGCCGCAAGGTGATCTCGGTGATGACGCCGAGCGTGCCCTCCGAACCGACGAAGAGGCGGGTGAGGTCGTAGCCGGCCGAGGATTTGCGGGCGCGCCCGCCGGTCTTCAGAATGGTGCCGTCGGCGAGTACGACGGTGAGCGCCAGGACATTGTCCTTCATCGTGCCGTAGCGCACGGCATTGGTGCCAGAAGCGCGCGTCGCGGCCATGCCGCCGAGGGTGGCGTCGGCGCCGGGATCGACCGAGAAGAACAGGCCGGTATCGCGCAGATGCTCGTTGAGCTGCTTGCGGGTGACGCCGGCCTCGACCGTGCAGTCGAGATCCTCGGCATTGACCGCGGTGATCGCGTTCATGCGCGAGAGGTCGATGCAGACGCCGCCATGCAGCGCGACGACATGTCCTTCGAGCGAGGTGCCGGCACCGAACGGAATGACCGGGACCTTCGCCTGATGGCAGAGCTTGACGATGCTGCTCACCTCTTCGGTGGTCAGCGGATAGCAGACGACGTCGGGTGCCTTGGTCGGGTGATAGGATTCGCCATGGCCGTGATGCTCGCGTTCGCTGTCCGAGGTCGAGCAGCGCGGGCCGAGGAGCTCGCGCAGGGACGCTGTCAGGCCGTCGAGGGCGGGGTGCCGAGAGATGCCGGGCGTGGTGGCGGGGGCGTTCATGGGGTCTTCGATCCTCGTGCACGTCATCGGCGCGGCTCTGGTGCAATCTCGGCCAGCCCAGCGTTTTCGGCCAGCGCCGATGCAGCATGAGCGCTCTGCACCGGCATGGGAAGTGCGGGGTCAGGCCGAATGGTCGCGCCTGGCGACGCCAAGCAGGTACTGGCCGTAGCTGCTCTTCGACAGCGCCTCACCGAGCGCGCGCAATTGCTCGCGATCGATCCAGCCGTTTTCGAAGGCGATCTCCTCCGGGCAGGCGATGCGGAAGCCCTGGCGGCGCTCCAGCGTGCGCACGAATTCCGAGGCTTCGATCAGGGATTCGGGCGTGCCGGTATCGAGCCAGGCATAGCCGCGGCCAAGCCGCTCGACATTGAGGGCGCCGCGTTCGAGATAGGCACGGTTGATGTCGGTGATCTCGAGCTCGCCGCGGGCCGAGGGCTTCAGCTTGCGGGCGATCTCGACCACCTGCTCGTCATAGAAATAGAGCCCGGTCACCGCCCAATGCGAGCGCGGCAGCTTGGGCTTCTCCTCGATCGAGAGGGCCTTGCCGGAGGTGTCGAACGAGACGACGCCATAGCGTTCGGGATCGCTGACGCGATAGGCGAAGACGGTGGCGCCCTGATCACGGGCGGAGGCGCGGTGCAGCACGCCGGTGAGGCCGTCGCCATAATAGAGATTGTCGCCGAGGATCAGGGCGGAGCGGCCGCCGGCGACGAAATCGGCACCGATATGATAGGCCTGCGCCAGGCCTTCCGGCTTCGGTTGGATCGCATAGGAGAGCTTGAGGCCCCAGCGCTCGCCGCTGCCGAACAGCGCCTCGAAGCGAGGCGCGTCCTCCGGCGTCGAGATGATCAGGATCTCGCGGATGCCGGCAAGCATCAGCGTCGAGAGCGGATAGTAGATCATCGGCTTGTCGTAGACGGGCAAAAGCTGCTTCGACGTCACCATGGTCATCGGGTGGAGCCGCGTGCCGCTGCCGCCGGCGAGGATGATCCCCTTCATGATGGCTCCTTCAGCTTCGCGATGGCGCGAGCAATGTGGCGACGCAGCTTTGCACGGAACCCTGCCAGGGCGGCAGGCACAGGCCATGGCGTGCCGCGAGCAGGCTGCAATCGAGCCTGGAATTGCTCGGCCGGCGCGCGGGGGTAGGGTAGTCGATCGTGGCGATGCGCCTGACTCTGGCGCTCGGGCCGCCAAGTGCCGCAGAGGCTGCGAACACAGTCTCTGCCAGATCAGCCCAGCTTGCCTCGCCTGTGCCGGCGGCATGGAAGACGCCGCGGAGCGTCGCATCTTTGGGGCGGGCGACCAGCGTCTTAGCCATCGCGATGATCGTCTCGGCAAGGTCTGACGCGCTGGTCGGCGAGCCCAACTGGTCGGAGACGACGCCGACCTCGGCCCGGGTCTCAGCGAGGCGCAGCATGGTCTTCACGAAGTTTGCGCCATAGGGGCTGTAGACCCAGGCGGTCCGCAGGATGGTCCAGTCGGCGCCTGAGGCCATGACTGCATCCTCGCCGGCGAGCTTGGAGCGGCCATAGGCCGAGAGCGGAGCGGTGGCGTCGCTTTCGCGCCAGGGATGCGGCGCCATGCCGTCGAAGACGTAGTCGGTCGAGATCTGGATCAGCGGCACGCCGAGGGCCACAGCCGCCACGGCCACGGCACCGGCGCCAGCGCCGTTGATCCGCAGGGCGAGCTCCGGTTCGGTTTCGGCCCTGTCGACGGCGGTGTAGGCCGCGGCGTTGATGATGCAGTCGGGTTTTGCCGCTGCGAGTACCTGCTCAACGCCATTCGGCTGCGCCAGATCGAGCTCGGGCCGGCCGACCGGGATCACGGTCACACCTGCCGCCTGCGCGCGAGCGAGAAGGGATTGGACGACCTGCCCGGTTCGTCCGGTCACGGCTATGCGCATCGGGCCTTCGCCATCGGAAGCATGGCGGTCGGTCTAGAGCATGCGCCTTGCGCGCTCAACCCGCGGCCTCGAAGCGGCGGGCCTCCTCGCAGAGCCAGGCGACCAGCGTGTCGAGGGCCGGGCTGCGCTCGCTCTGCGAATTGACGGTCAGCCAGCAGCCGGTCGCGCTGTCGAAATCGAGGCCGAGCGGATTGACCAGCGCGCCGGACGCCAGTTCCTCGGCGACATAGCAGCGTGGCGCGAGCGCGACCCCGAGCCCGGCGACGGCGGCGCGGATGATCACGGAATAGTAGCCGTAGCGCACGGTGTGGGCCGGCACCGCGCCGCGCAGGCCGTGCGCCTCGGTGAACTCGGCCCAGAAGGTCGGCATCTGGAAATGCTGCAGCAGCGTCATCTTCTGGATGTCGGCTGCGCGGGCAAAGCCGCCCAGGCGTTCGAGCGCCGCAGGGGCTGCAACCAGCGCGACCCGCCGGCCGAAGAGATAATGCGACTCGCGATCCTGCCAGGGGCCGAAGCCGTGGACGATCTCGAGGTCGGCTTCCTCGATCTCGTTCTCGCTGACGAAATTGGTGAACTGGACGTCGATCTCGGGATGGGCCTGGGCGAATTCGGGGAAGCGCTCCATCAGCCAGCGCTCGCCGGCGATGGCGATCATGTGCAGCCGGATCGGCCGGCCGATCGCGGCACGCTCGGCGAGGCGGCGGGCGCCGCGCTCCATCTGCTCGATCGCAGCCTCGGCATAAGGGCGATAGATCGTGCCGGCCTCGGTCGGCTTCAGCCCGGCGGGACTGCGCTCGAACAGCTCCGTGCCGAGATGGTCTTCCAGCGCCTGGATCTGCTTGGAAACGGCGCTCTGGGTCAGATGGACCTCGCCGGCCGCCTTCGCCGTCGAGCCGAGGCGGGCGACAGCGAGAAAGACCCGGAGCGCCGTGGTCGACGGCGGGAGGTTGCGACCGGCCAAACAGATATTCCTTCAGCGACTACCCTGGAGGAGATCGTTTCGTTTGCCGGTTGCGCGGTCAAGAGGGCAGTGTTTCAGGCAAGGGGAGACGAACATCATGAACCAGACCACGCGCCTGTGGGGCGGCCGTTTCCGAAAGTCGCCGGATCCGCGCATGATGAAGCTGTCGAGCGCGGGCGGTGCCCATGCCCGTCTCGCCCCGCAGGACATCGCCGGCGGCAAGGCCCATGCGGCCGAACTCGAACGCGCCGGACTGCTCAGCCAGGACGAGGCCAGGACCATCGTGGCAGCGCTCGAGGCGATTGCCGCCGATCTCGCCGCCGGGACGCTCGCGCCGGACGAGAGCGACGAGGACGTCCATACCTTCATCGAGCGCGTGCTGATCGCCCGCATCGGCGCGATCGGGGCCAAGCTCAGGGCCGGGCGCTCGCGCAACGACCAGGCCGCCAACAACCTGAAGCTCTATCTGCGCGCCGAGGCGCGCTCGATCGGCGCGATGCTGGCCGAACTGCTCGATGCCATCGCCGGCCAGGCCGAGCGGCATGCGGCCTCGGTCTGCCCCGGCTTCACCCATCTGCAGAGCGCCCAGCCCGTGACTTTCGGCCACTGGCTGATGGCGCATGGCCAGGCTCTGTCGCGCGACGCCTCCCGCCTGCAGGACTGGGAGAAGCGCTCCTCGCTCTCGCCGCTGGGTGCCGCCGCGCTGGCGGGATCGGCGATCGCCCTGACGCCCGAACTCAGCGCCAGGGCGCTCGGCTATGACGGCCCCTGCGAGAATTCGGTCGATGCCGTCGGCGCGCGCGACCATGTCGCGGAATTCCTGTTCGTCGCGGCGATGCTGGCGACCAACCTGTCGCGGCTGGCGGAAGAGGTCACGCTCTGGACCTCGCGCCAGTTCGGCTGGGTCGTGCTCGACGACGCCTTCGCGACCGGATCCTCGATCATGCCGCAGAAGAAGAACCCGGACATCGCCGAGATCTCGCGCGGCCGGGCGGCGCGCCTCACCGGCGATCTCGTCGCCATGCTGGGCGCGCTGAAGGGCCTGCCGCTCGCCTATAACCGCGACCTCGCCGAGGACAAGCGTGCCGCCTTCGATGCGGTCGACGTGCTCGGCGAGGTGCTGCCGGCGTTCGCCGGGCTGATCGAGACGATGGAGGCACGCACCGACGTAATGCGGGCGCAGGCCGGTGCCGGTTTTGCGCTTGCGACCGAAGTCGCCGATCATCTCGCCCGCAAGGGCGTGCCCTTCGCCGAGGCGCATGAGATCAGCGGGGCGCTGGTGCGCTATTGCGAGGAGATGGGCCGCAAGCTCGAAGGGCTGGAGCCGGTGGAACTGCGTGCGATCGACCCACGCCTCGACGAGAGCGTTCTCGCGGTGCTGACGCTCGATGCGGCGGTAGCGGCGCGCAGCGGCTATGGCGGGACAGCGCCGGCGCGGGTCGCCGAGCAGATCGGCCGCTTCCGCGGCTGGCTCACCGGCTTCTCGCAGTGGACGAGGGAGCGCGCAGCATGAGCAGTGCAACCCAGACCATGCCGGATCGCGGCCTTGCCGAGCTCGCCGGCCTGACCATCGTGCCCAAGCGCTTCTACGGGCGCTGGGTCGCCGCGGCGGCGATCCTGTTCGTGCTCGCCTGGATCGTCAAGGCGTTCGCGCAGGGGCAGATCGCCTGGCCGGTGGTGGCGCAGTTCTTCACCGCGCCGGCCATCCTCGCCGGTCTCGTCAACACGTTGATCATGACCGTCTGCGCCATGGGGCTCGGCATCGTGCTCGGCGTGGTCTTCGCGATCATGTACATGTCGCCGAACCCGGTGCTGCGCGGCGTCGCGCTGTTCTATATCTGGTTCTTCCGCGGCACGCCGCTGCTGCTGCAATTGCTGCTCTGGTTCAACCTGGCGCTGGTTTTCCCGACGATCGGCATTCCCGGCGTGGTCGAGTGGCGCACCATCGACATCATCGGGCCGTTCATGGCGACGCTGCTCGGCCTCGGCATGAACCAGGGCGCCTATACCGCCGAAGTGGTCCGCTCCGGCATCCTCTCGGTCGATCTCGGCCAGACCGAAGCCGCCAAGGCGATCGGCATGACCCGGCTGACGACCTTGCGCCGGATCGTGCTGCCGCAGGCGATGCGGGTGATCATCCCGCCGGTCGGCAACGAGGTGATCAGCATGGTCAAGCTGACCTCGGTCGCCAGCGTGATCCAGTTCTCCGAGATCCTGCGCAATGCGCAGAACGTCTACTATGCCAATGCCCGCGTCATCGAACTCCTGATCGTCGCGGCCGGCTGGTACCTGCTCGTCGTTACGCTCCTGCAGATCGGTCAGTTCTTCCTCGAACGCGCCTTCTCCAAGGGCCGGGGCGAGCGCCGCGCAAAGCCGCAGGTCGCCGAGGAGGCCGCCGCGTGAACGCCCTGTCTCCGATCGTCGTCGCCGCCAGCGTCACCAAGCAGTTCGGCCCGCTGAAGGCGCTGAACAATGTCTCGCTCTCGGTCTTGCCGGGCGCCGTGCAATGCATCATCGGCCCGTCCGGCTCGGGCAAGTCGACGCTGCTGCGCTGCATCAACCAGCTCGAGAAGATCGACGCCGGCGCGATCACCGTCGCCGGCGAGCTGATCGGCTATCGCCGCGTCGGCAACGAACTGCACGAACTCAGCGATGCCGAGATCGCGCGCCAGCGCCTCAAGACCGGCATGGTCTTCCAGCGCTTCAACCTCTTCAACCACATGACGGTGCTGCAGAACATCATCGAGGGGCCGCTCACGGTGCTGAAGCGGCCGCGGCGCGAGATCGTCGCCGAGGGCATGGCGCTGCTCGAGCGCGTCGGCCTTTCCGAGAAGCGCGATTCCTATCCGATCGAGCTTTCGGGCGGCCAGCAGCAGCGCATCGCCATCGCCCGCGCGCTGGCGATGAAGCCGCAGGTGATGCTGTTCGACGAGCCGACTTCGGCGCTCGACCCGGAGCTCGTCGGCGAAGTGCTGAACGTGATGCGCGACCTCGCCGCCTCCGGCATGACCATGATCGTCGTGACCCACGAACTCGGCTTCGCCCGCGAGGTCGCGAGCGACGTCGTCTTCATGGACAAGGGCGAGATCGTCGAGCAGGGGCCGCCGCGGCAGGTGCTGGTTTCGCCTCAGCAGCCCCGCACCCGCGACTTCATCGCCGCCGTCCTCAAGTGAGCCAAGACCCAGTGAATCCAAGCAAAGACAAGAGGGAGACCACCATGCTTCGCCTTTCGCTCGCCGCCGCGCTGCTCGCCGGCACTGCGCTCGCCGCTCAGGCCCAGGCCCTGCCGGACCGGATCAAGGCCGCCGGCAAGATCGTCATCGCGACCCAGCCGAACTATGCGCCGATCGTCTACAAGGACCCGGCGACCAACCAGATGGCCGGCTTCGACTATGAGCTCGGCGAAGCCATCGCCAAGGAGCTCGGGGTCAAGGCCGAATGGCAGGACACTGCCTTCGCCCAGATGCTGCCCTCGCTGACGACCGGCCGCGTCGACATGGTGATGGCGGGGATGAGCGACCTGCCGGCGCGGCGCGAGACGGTCGATTTCGTCGACTACATGGTCTCGGGCGCGCAGTTCTACACGGTCACTGCCTTCAAGGATTCGGTGAAGAGCGTCGAGGATCTCTGCGGCAAGAGCGTCGGTGCCAGCCGCTCGACCAATTGGCCCAAGCAGATCGGCGAGTGGAGCGATGCCAACTGCGTCGCCAAGGGCAAGCCGGCGATCACCGTGGTCGGCACCGAGGGGTCGGTCGACGCTCGCACCCAGCTCAAGACGCAGCGCCTGCAGGGCGGCGTCCAGGGCAGCGAGACGATGACGCATTTCCAGAAGCTCGAGCCCAACACCTATATCCCGCTCGGCGAGCCCTTCACCCGTTCGTTGACCGGCATCCCGTTCCCGAAGACGGCCGAGGGCGGCCAACTGCGCGACGCGGTCAAGGGCGCGCTCGAGCGGCTGCAGGCGAGCGGCACCTATGACGCGCTGATCGCCAAGTATGTTCAGCCGAGCAACGCGCTGAAGCCGATCTCGGTCAACAAGGGCGAGTGATCGCTTGACCCTGCCGGTCTCGGCGGCTTCGCTGCCGTCGAGACCGGCGGTTTTCTCGCCGGCATGCCCAGCGAGGAAAGCGTGCTGACCTTCCGCCAGATCGAGGTGTTCAAGGCGGTGATGGCGGCCGGCAGCCTCGCCGGCGCCGCGCGCGAATTGCGCATCGCGCAGCCGACGGTGACGCGGATGATCCTGCGCATGGAGGATCAGCTCGGCGCCAGGCTGTTCAACCGGGTCCGCAGCCGTTTGACCCCGACCCAGGAAGCGGCACGTTTCCTCGCCGAGATCGACCGCGCCTACGAGCAGATGCGCTCGGCGGTGGAACGGGCGGCGCAGGCGGCGCTGCCGGAGCACTCGGTGTTCCGCTGCGGTGCTTCGCCCAGCATCGGCCGCGGCCTGGTTCCTGCGGCGCTGGCGCTGCTGGTCGAGCGCATGCCCGCCGTCTCCCTGCAACTCGACATCCTGACCGTCAGCCAGGTGCTGCCCTATCTGCTCGACGGTGCTGCCGATGCTGCGGTGACGCTGTTTCCGGTGCTGCACCATGAGGTGGTCAGCACGCCGGTCGGCAATGGCCGGCCGATGCTGCTGGTGCCCGCCGGCATGGACATACCCTCTGCCGAAACAAGTCTCGCAGGCCTGGTCGATCGCGCCTGGATCGTTTTCCAGCCGCGCTCCGTCCATGGCGACATGGCAGCCGGCATCCTGTCCGATCACGGCTTGCGGCCGGCCCGAACGCATCTTGTGCGCTTCGCCGAGACGGCGGTCGCATTGGTCGAGGCCGGGGTCGGCGTCTGCATCGTCGACGAGTTCTCGGCGCGCGCCGCCGACATGTCTCGCTTGCGATGTCTGCCTGTGCCGACGACCCGGCGTTACGAAGCCTATCTGCACCGGCCGCTCGCCGCGCGTGGCGAGGTGACCGAACGGTTCGAGCAGTGCCTGAAGGATGAGCTGCGCGCAGGATCTATGCCTTAAAGCTATAGCTGCTGCATGCAACGTCGCTTGAATCGGCGAGCCGGCTCCGTTTGAGTGCGCGCAGAAAAATCAGGGAGGATTGCAGCATGCAGACGCGTCAACCGGCCGTGAGCCGTCGCTTCGTCCTGTCCGGCATGGCGGCGACGCTGGCCTGCCCGGCACTGGCTCAATCCTATCCGGGCAAGCCCGTGAGCCTGATCGTCACCTTCGCGGCCGGTGGCGGCGTCGACGTCACTGCAAGGCTGATCGCCGAGTCTCTCAGCAGCATCCTCGGCCAGCGCGTCATCATCGACAATCGCGGCGGCGGCGCGACGATGACCGGCACGCAGGCCGTGACCAAGGCCGACCCCGATGGCTACATGCTGCTCGCAGCCCCGACGACGATGGTGATCAACCCGGCGCTGCGGGCGAGCATGCCGTTCGACTGGCGCAACGATCTCGTTCCGGTCGGGCTGATGGCCAAGCTGCCCTTCGTCGTGGTGACCCGGCCGAACTCGCCCGTGAACACGATGAAGGATCTGGAGGCGCTGGCGAAGCAGCGGCCCGAGCCCATCCTGTTCGCTTCGGGCGGCACCGGCACCGTCGCCCACCTCGCCGGCGAGCTCTTCGCCATGCGCACCGGCAGCAAGATGCAGCATGTGCCCTATCGTGGCGAAGGCCCTTCGCTCGCCGATGTCGCGGGCGGCTCGCTCGACGTCACCTTCGCGACGCTGGCTGCGGTCGCAGGGCAGGTCGAGGGCGGTTCGCTGAAGGCGCTCGCCGTCACCACCAGCGAGCGCGCCGGCCTGCTGCCGAAGGTGCCGACCGTCGCCGAGCAGGGCTATGCCGATTTCGACGTCTCCGCCTGGGTCGGCCTGATGGCGCCGAAGGGAACGCCGCCGGCGGTGATCGAAAAGCTGCGCGCCGCATTGGCGACGGCGCTGGGCGACGCCGAGCTCAGGCGCAAGCTCGAGGCCAGCGGCTCGATCCCCGCGGCCGTTGGCTTCGACTTCGACGGCTTCCTCAAGCGCGAGAGCGAAATCTGGAGCAAGGTCGTCAAGGAAGCCGGGGTCAAGGTCGACTAGACGGGTTGCTGCAATGCTCGCCATCCGCAAGGCCGCGCCTGAACCGGGGCTGATCTGTCATGAAGTCGAGGCGCCCGCTCTCTTGGGCGACGACGAGATGCTGATCCGCATCGAGGCTGCCGGTATCTGCGGCACCGATCTGCACATCGCCGATTGGACAGCGGGTTACGAGGCGATGACGAGCGCGATGCCGGTCACGCTCGGTCATGAATTCGCCGGCACGGTCGAGCGCGGCCCGTCAGAGTGGCTCGGACGGCGCGTGGTGGTCAGGCCCTCGGTGACCTGCGGACACTGCGAAGGCTGTCGGCAGCGCGGCGAGGATGGCTGCACGGCGCGGAGCGGTATCGGCATCCGGCGCAATGGCGGTTTCGCCAGCCTGGCGAGCGTGCCATCGCGCAACTGCGTGGCCGTGCCCGAAGGGCTGGACGCAGAACTCGCGGCTCTGACAGAACCGATGACGGTTGCGGCGCAGGCCGTGTCGCGTGCTGGTACAGTCGAGGGCAAGCGCGTGCTCGTGCTCGGCCCCGGACCGATCGGGCTCGGCGTCGCGCTCTTCGCCGAGCGGGCGGGAGCCGCGGCTTTGACGATAGCCGGACGCGACGACGCGGCGAGGCTGGCTTGCGCCCGTGCGCTTGGTTTCGGCGATACCAGGGATGCGCTCGCCGATGATGAACCGCTAGCTCCCTCCGGCTATGACGTGATCTTCGAGGCGACCGGCGTGCCGGAGGTCGCGAGTGCGGCGCAGCGCCTCCTCGCGCCCGGCGGCGTGCTTGTGATCTGCGGCATCCATGCCCGGCCGGCCAGCTTCGACCTGACTGCGATGGTGCGGCTGGAGCAGGGCGTCATCGGCTCCTATCGTGCGCCGGTGGCGCGCTGGAGCGAGGTGGTCGCGGCGATAGCGGATGAACCCGAGCGCTTTCGCAGGCTGATCAGTCACCGCTTGCCGCTGGAGGACGCACTGGACGGCTTTGCATTGATGCGCAACCGCACCGCGATCAAGGTGATGCTGCAGCCATGAAAAGCAGCGCCTTCCTCGTCTTCGCCAATGATGTCGATCCGGCCCAGCGCGAGGCCTATGAACGCTGGCATGGCGGCCATCATGTTCCGCAGCGCTTCACGGTCCCGGGCATCCTGCGCGCCACGCGCTATCAGGCTGTTGGCGGCGGATCGCCCGACTATCTCACCGTCTATGATCTCGCCGACATCGCGGTACTGAATTCGCCGGAGTATCGTCGGCTCGCCGAGCACCCGGACGCGGTCACGCTGGCGATGCGCCCTTTCTTGCGCAACCCGTTGCGGCTCGCCTGCCATGCCATGGTCGGCGCCGATTGTCCGCATGGCGGCAGTCTCGTCATGCTGCGGATGGCTGATGCCAGCGCTGGGCGCGTGGCTGCATGGCTGGAGGCGGAGAGGCCCCCAACGATCAGGCTCGGCAGAACCGCGCCCGATGCCGGCGAGCATCCGATCATGGGGCAGGCCGCGATGTCGGAGGAGGCTGTCGCGCTCGTCTTTGCCGATACATCCGAGATGGCGCAGACCATGGCTGAGCGGATGCGGGATGCAATCCGGTCGGAGCCTCTGTCGGCCTCCCGCTCGGGTCTGCTCTACGAGCGGATCGAAAGCTTTTCCTGATGCAGCCGGCTAGTTCAAGCTGCGCGACGGCGGCGTTTGCGTTATACAGTTTGTATAACGCCGCTCAAGGAGCACGCCATGAACAAGCCCGAAAAGCCTGTGGGCGAGCAGGCCATGGTCCTGCAGGTCCGCAAGATCGGAAATTCTGTCGGCATCATCCTGCCCAAGGAGCTGCTGGCGCGATTGAAGCTGGCCGAAGGCGACAAGCTGACGGTAGTCGAGCAGCCGGAGGGCGCCTTCAAGCTAACTCCCCGTGACGATCTGCACGAGCGCACCATGGCGATCGCCCGCAAGGCGATGAAGCAATACGCCAATGCGCTGCGCGAGCTAGCGAAATGACCGAGCCGTTCTGGCTCACAGCTGACGTTGTAGCCGATATCCACTCCGAGCAGTTGGCACTCTTCGGCGGCCCCGACGGCATTCGTGATCGGGGCTTGCTGGAATCCGCTCTGGCGCGGCCTATCAACCGCTTTGCCTATGGCGAGACCGACATGGCGGCGCTGGCCGCAGCCTATGCATTCGGCATCGCCAAGAACCATCCCTTCATCGACGGCAACAAGCGTGTCTCGCTGCTGGCGCTGATTATCTTCCTTCGGCTGAACGGGATCGAGTTCGCGCCGAGCGAGGCCGATGCCGCCGCCATCATCCTCGCACTCGCCGCCGGCGAGGTCGAGGAGGAGGGGCTGACGCGTTGGATCCGCGATAACTGGCCGAAGGACGCACCCCCATGAAAACCCCGATCTGGATCGAGGCCGCGATCAACGGGCCGTGGGGCAAGGAGCGCCAGCCCGGCATTCCGATCGCGATCCCCGACATCGTCGCCGACGGGATCGCTGCGGTCGAGGCCGGCGCCGCGATCGTCCACTTGCATGTCTACGATCTCGAGACCGGCCGCCAGCGCGACGATTGGGAACTCTATGCGCAAGCCATCGAGGGGATCAGGGCCAAGGTCGATGCGATCGTCTACCCGACGATCCCGATCCTCGGCTCCGGTTACGCCGGCGACATGATCGGCTCGGGCCGCTACACGCATCTGGAGGAATTGGCCAAGCGCGGCCTGGTCGAATGGGGCGTGCTCGATCCAGGCTCGTGCAACTGGACGACCTTCGCCGGCATCCCGGGCGGCGAGGCCGGCTTCATCTACCAGAACCCCGGCGAGCATATCCGCGAGGGGATGGCGGTCGCGCAGGCGCACAGGATCCATCCGAGCTATGCGATCTACGAGCCCGGCTTCACCCGCCTGGGCGCGGCGCTTGCCAAGGCCTATCCCGGCATGCCGACGCCGATTTATCGTTTGATGTTCTCCGACGCCTTCGCCTGGGGCTTCCCGCCGAAGCCTTATGCGCTGGAGGCCCATCTCGCCCTGCTGGCGGAGTGTGCGCCGCAGGCCCCGGTGATGATCGCCGGGCTCGGCGTCGACCTCAGCGAGATCGTCGCGCCCGCAGTCGCACGCGGCGTCCATGTCCGTGCCGGGCTGGAGGATGCGCCCTTCGGCGAGACGCGCAGCAATGCAGAGCTGATCGCCCACATGGTCCGAAAGGTCGAGGCGGCGGGAGGGCGCCCGGCGAGCGTGGCGGAGGTTCGGACGGATCTGCACATGAGGCGCGTCGCATAGCGATCCGATGACGCTGGCGAACCTGCCCGAGCAAAGCGCCCGCGGGTGCGCAAGCTACGAGAAGCGCGTCGTTTTGCCGGGCCAGCGCTTCGAGCCCAGCGACAATGCCACGCAGGGTCGTTCGACGAGCCAATAGAAGCCCAACGACAGTGTCAGTACGAGCGCGAGACCGACGATCGCGCAAAGCAGAACCAGCGCCAGGAACGGCAGGTGTCTGTAGTGGTTGATGACGATCGGCATGGTGATCTGCAGAAGCTGCAGGTGAACCAGATAGATCGAGAAGGACGCGGTGCCGATTCTTGCCAGTGCCCGGTTGCTCATGGCGCGTCGGAAACCGGACTGCCCGGTCAGGCAGGCGAGCATTATCGCGGCGATAGCGGCGAGTTGCGCAGGGAGTTGCCACCATATCGGGCCGCACGGCGTACCGAGGAGGATGAGCGCCAGGACCCCCAGCGATCCGACGGGCCATTTCATCGCCGGGGCGAGATCCACTGCCCGGCCGCGACTGCTCGCCGTGAATTCCGCCATCAGCGCGCCGATGGCGAAATAGGGCAGAAAAGCGAGGAGCGAGTACCGGATGCCGCGCGAGCCGTATGTCTCCGCGAGGATGGCGACGAGCACCGTCGTCGTCAGGAACAGCAGGCTCGTCACCACCCTGCCGTTTCGCTCGGAGGCTCTGCGATACCATCGCCACAGGGCCGGCCCGATGATCAGGAATTGGAAGTGGACCTCCAAGAACCATCCGGGTGGGAAAAGACGCGGGAACGAATCAAAAGCCAGGTCATGAACGTACAAAGCGCTCGTCACGAAGCTCAGAAATAATGATTCCGGCGCTCCATAAAACTGATATGAACCAGCAGGTCTGTATCCTGTGATTGAAATCACTGCAAAAGTTGCGAATAGAACGATAAAATAGGGCGGCCATAGCCGCGTAAGTCTATTTTTCAGAAGATTAAAATCATCGATTTTCGAATGATTTTTTGCCTCTTTCTCGATATATAAGATCAATGTGAAGCCGGTTATGCAGAACAGCAACCTGCAGCCGGAAAACGGCGTCGCCAGAATGCCAAGTAGCGACGTCTCGATCACATTGAGTGCTTCGCGACCGTAGAAGCGTTCGACGCGCTGCAGCAAATGGCCAATGACGACGATCAGGATCGCGACGCCGCGCAGTCCGGTGAGCTCCGGCAGATGCGTGCGGGTGAGGTCCGACGCCCGTCCCAGGAAGCCTGGCACGGCATCGACCGCGTAATAGCCGGCGATCCGGTTCGAGCGCATTCATCCTCGAGCGAAAGCGGAGCAAGGAACGCATCGGCACACACCGGATCGCCAAGCGTCCCATCGAACGCGAGGTCGTGACCCGTTCCCTCGTCGAGGCATCGGGACTGTCGGGAACGTGGAGGCCACTTTCCGGTCCGATGCTTTCGCGACAGCCTGAACACCCTGGCATGCGCCGCCGATGACGATCCCCGCGAGCGGTATCGCCTGTCGCCAGCCTCTCCGATCGATCGCCGCCCCATTCACGTGTCCGCGGTGGGAGCGCCTGAATTCTGCCAGGCCTCTCTGGCCATGGCGATCACAGCAATAATTGTACCACTTTGGAACGCCGGGGCCGTTGGCGAGGGCAGGTTCGGAAAAGGCGACGATTCCGCACGATTGCGGCCCGGAAAGCGGCTGGCGGTGCGTCGCTGCAGCGATGGCTGCATTGGCACCGGCCGCCGCAGCCCCTACATGCTGCCTGTCACGACGTCAGTGAGTGCCTAATGTCCGAACGCGACAGCGAAGCGAATCGATTCTCTGCCCGCGCGGCGCGCTATGCCCGTGTCGGCGCCAATGTCGGCGGGGTGGCGGCGCGGATCGCCGGCACCAAGCTGTTCGGGCTGGAGGGCCGCAACGCCACCAATGCCGAGGCGCTGGCCAAGGCGCTGGGCGGGCTGAAGGGGCCGCTGATGAAGGTGGCGCAGCTCGTCGCCACCATCCCCGACGTGGTGCCGCCGGAATACGCCGCCGAATTGCAGAAGCTTCAATCGGAGGCGCCGCCGATGGGTGCCGCCTTCGTCAAGCGCCGCATGCAGGCCGAGCTCGGCGCGAGCTGGCGCGAGCGCTTCGCCGAGTTCGATCTCAAGCCGGCTGCGGCAGCCTCGCTCGGGCAGGTGCACCGGGCGGTGTCGCTCGAAGGCAGCCCGCTCGCCTGCAAGCTGCAATATCCCGACATGGAATCGGCCGTCGAAGCCGATATCTCCCAGCTCGAAATCCTGTTCGGGCTGCACAGGCGCATGGGCGCGGTGATCGACACCAGCGAGATCGCCAAGGAGATCAGCGCCCGCGTTCGCGAGGAGCTCGACTATCGCCGCGAGGCCAGGCATGTCGCGCTCTACCAGCGCATGCTCGCGGCGACGCCGGAGGTGCGCGTTCCGGATGTCGTGCTGGAGTTGTCGACGCGCCGGCTCCTGACCATGGGCTGGCTCGATGGCGACAAGATCCTCAACCACAAGCAGGCGAGCCAGCAGGTCCGCGACCGGATCTCGACCGCGATGTTCCGGGCCTGGTGGCGCCCGTTCAGCCATCACGGCGTGATCCATGGCGACCCGCATCTCGGGAATTACACAGTGTTCTCCGAGGACGACACGCCGGCAGGCATCAACCTGCTCGACTATGGCTGCATCCGCATTTTCCCGCCGAGCTTCGTCGGCGGCGTGGTCGATCTCTATCGCGGCCTGCTCACAGGAGAAGAGGCCCGAGTCGTCCATGCCTATGAGGTCTGGGGCTTCAAGGGGCTCAACAAGGAGCTGATCGAAACCCTCAACATCTGGGCGAAGTTTATCTACGGCCCGCTGCTGGAGGATCGCACGCGCCGCATCGCCGAGGGCGTCAGCCCGGCTGAATACGGCCGCAAGCAGGCGTTCCAGGTCCATTCGGCATTGAAGGCGCGGGGGCCGGTGACGGTGCCGCGCGAATTCGTCTTCATGGACCGCGCTGCGATCGGCCTTGGCGGTGTCTTCCTGCATCTCGATGCCGAGCTCAACTTCCACCGGCTGTTCGAGGAGGAGATCGAGGCTTTCAGCGTGGAGCGGGTGGCGAGCGAGCAGGGCGCGGCGCTGGCTGCGGCCGGGCTCGCCAGCTCCTGATCGCCGCAATCGGCAAATCTACCCCAGTCTGGCACAATCCCTCGCCGGAGGGGCATGATGCCGGATGTGATCAAGGACGAGGCACGGCGGCGCGACTATGGCCTGTTCGTGCGGCCCGGCGCCGGCGGGCTCGCGCTCAAGCTGGCGGATGAAGGCGTCGCGCTGACCGACGAACACTTGTTCTGGGCGAATGGTGTCGGCGAGGAGACGCGGCCGCTTTCCGATATCAGCGGCGTGCATCTCACTGTCGCCCACATCACCCGGCATGGCGATTTTGGCTCCTGCGAAATCCGCTTCGAAGGATCGGCGCCGCTGCAAGTGGTCGCCAGTAGCGCCTTCGGCTTTCCCGATGAGCAGCGCAGCCCGGTCTACGCCGCGTTCATCCGCGATCTGCATGCCTCGCTGGCACAGAGGCCCGCCGGCACGGTGCGCTTCTCGGCGGGGGTTAGCGAGGGGCGCTTGAGGGTCATGCAGGTGATGCTGGTCATCGCCGGGCTGCTCTTCGTGGCGCTGCCGCTGGTGCTGCTCCTGCTCTCCGGCGAACTCGGCATGCTGGCTGCAGCGCTGGCCGGCGGCATTCTTGTTGCAGGTCTCTATGGCTGGACGGAGAAGAATCGGCCACGCGGCTATGATCCGCGCCGTGTTCCGCCGGAACTGCTGCCATAAGTCGCGCCACCTGGTTGGCGCTCCGAACCGCTGCAACCAGCAACGCTGCGCGTTTTCAGGTGGCTTTGTACTGCGGCGTCCGGAAAATGGCCGTCGGCGTTCCGGCACTCCCGTTGCCGACCCTTTTCAGGTGCGCTACAGGGCGTCAGGACAAGGTTTGAAATCGGGATTTCCTTCATGGCCGACCACGGACACGCCTCCGACATTCCGCAGATGGACTATCCGGAGCATGAGCGCACCTATGTGGGCTTCGTGCATTTCGCCGAGGTCGGTACGGTCGCCTGCCTCGCCATCGTCGCGGCGCTCGCGGTCGGCGGCACCAAGCACGCCTGGGGCACGGCCATCATCGGCACCCTGCTGACCCTGGTCGGCACCGGCATCGGCATCGCCGCCCCGTCGATCGGCTGGCGCGCCACGCTCGTTCCCTTCGTCCTCATGCTGCTGGCGCTGCTGCTCTACTGAGCGGCTGAGGCCTGGCACTGACGGAATCGTCAAGGCGCCAGCGCAGTTGAGCCGGCGCATCCGTCATCGGAACGTCGTAATGGGCCGGCTCGATGCCGGCCCTTTCGTTTGGGCGATGACCGAGGCCAGCGGGCGATGCGCAGGATCCTGAAGCTTCTCGCCATCGGCGCGGTCTGCGCCTACGGCGCCGTGCTGGCGCTGCTCTACGTCAAGCAGCGCGAGATGATGTATCCGCGCAATCCGGCCCGGGTGGAGATCGCCAGCGCCGACCTGCCGGGCGTCGAGGAGACAGTGCTGACGGCAGCCGATGGCGAGAAGCTGGTCGCGTGGGTGGTGCCGCCGCGCGAGGGCAAGCCGGTGCTGCTGTTCTTTCACGGCAATGCCGGCAACTTCGGCCGGCCGAGCCGGCAGGCGCGTTTTCGCGCCCTGACGCAGGACGGCACTGGCCTGTTCGCGGTCAATTATCGCGGCTATGGCGGCTCGACCGGCTCACCCACCGAGGACGGCTTGGCGCAGGATGCGCGCGCCGCCTATGCCTCGGCCGTGACGCGCTTCGGCGCGGAGCGATTGATAGGCTACGGCGAGTCGCTTGGCACCGGCGTGGTGGTGAAGCTGGCGGCCGAGGTTCCGCTCAAGGCGGTGATCCTCGAAGCACCCTATCTCTCGACCGCTGCAGTGGCGCAGCAGCTCTACCCTTATGTTCCGGTCGGGCTGTTCATGCATGACCAGTTCCGCTCGGACGAGGCCATCGGCAAGGTCAAAGCGCCTGTGCTCGTTCTGCACGGACAACGTGACGGTGTCATCCCGTTCAGCCAGGGCGAGGCGCTGTTTGCGCTCGCCAATCTGCCTAAGCGCTTCATCCGCTTTCCGGAGGGCAATCACGGGAACCTGCCGACCCATGGCTCGGTGCAGGAGATCAGGCGCTTCCTCGCCGATCTCGGCACCAGCCGGCTGGCGGGCAGCGAGACGGTGACCGCTGCGGCGCAGTCGGCTCGACTGTCTTAGAGGCGGAACATGCCGCCGCCGCCGAGGCGGGCGGAGCCGGCGCGGGCGATCTGGTTGTTGCCGTCGAGCCCGAGGGCGCGCTGATAGGCCTCGCTCGCCTCGGTCTTCTTGCCCTGCTTCTCGAAGGCGAAGCCGCGGCCGGCCCAGGCGGCGGCATTGCGGTTGTCGACATTGAGCGCGGCGGTGAAGTCCTCCAGCGCGGAATCGTATTTGCCGAGCGCGTTCAGGCTCTCGCCCCGGGCGATATAGGGCGGGGCGGTATAGGGATTGCGGTCGATCACCGAGTCGAAATCGGTGACGGCCTGCTGATGCTGGCCTTCCTTTTGGTAGACCAGCCCGCGCGCATGGAAGGCTTCGGGCGATTCCGGATTGAGGCGGATCGCGGTGTTGAGGTCTGCCAGCGCCTGCTGGCTGTTGCCCTGCAGGCGCAGCAGGTTGGCGCGTGCGACAAAGGCCGGGGCGTAGTTCGGATTGGCGGTGGTGGCGCGGTTGAAATCCTGGAGCGCGGCGTCGTTACGCCCGCTCTGGCGCAGCGCCAGGCCGCGATTGGTATAGGCCGGCGCGAAATTGGCGTCGATCTGCACGGCCTTGGTGAAATCGGAGATGGCGTCGGAATAGCGGCCGATGCGGGCGTAAGCCGCGCCGCGCGTGTTGTAGGCCTGCGGATCGTTCGGGTTTCGGTTGATCACCTCGCTGAGCGAGCCGATGTTGACGCTGGCTGCCTCGGTGTTTTCGGTCTGGAGCTCGGCGACGCCGGCGCCGGAGCTCATGCTCACCGTGTCGCAGCCTGCGAGCGCGAGCGCCAGGCCCGTCGCGATCAGCCAGTTCCTGCCTGTGAGCATGCTCTTATCCATCGCCTTACAACTCTCACCTGCCATGCGGCGCCACCGCCCCGGTGCGCCGCCATCCTCCACAACGCCCAAGCCCTGACAAAGTTTGGTTAACGAGTTAGCGCCGGATGAGTTCGATGTAAACGCAAGGCGTTCTCATCGAGGTCCGAATCCGTCTCGTATCAAAGAGTTAGAGCGGGATTAATGCGAAAGATCGGGTCCCGCTTCTTCGCATCCTGCTCTCAAAAACGACAACGCCTGGAGAAGCTCCAGGCGCCCGTAGATATCAGTGGCACTAGCTAGCGGCCTAGCCTCTCGCGTGGTCAGATTGCCGGCCGGGCGGGGCGCTCAGGGCGCTTCGGCTTGACCGGGGCCGGCAGCAGGCCTTCGCGCTGCAGCTTCTTGCGGATCAGCTTGCGGGCGCGGCGGACGGCCTCGGCCTTCTCGCGCGCCTTCTTCTCGGACGGCTTCTCGTAATGGCCGCGGAGCTTCATCTCGCGGAAGATGCCCTCGCGCTGCATCTTCTTCTTCAGCGCCCGCAGCGCCTGGTCGACATTGTTGTCGCGAACAAGAACCTGCACGTCTTTAGTCCGTCGTTGTCGGTGGTCCGGAATCGGGGCGGCGACCTCCCGTCCGGAAGATCGCCGCGAGGGTCGTGCGGATACCAGAATTCCCTGGGGCTGTCCACGCTGCAACGCCGCAAAACGCGTGAAAACACGCGCGTTTCGGAGGCCGGAGCGGTCCGGCGTTCAGTCCCTGTCGGGGAGGACGCGGGTGACGTGGCCCATCTTGCGGCCCG
Organism: Allobosea lupini; assembly: GCF_900109525.1. GTDB lineage: Bacteria > Pseudomonadota > Alphaproteobacteria > Rhizobiales > Beijerinckiaceae > Allobosea > Allobosea lupini. Next base: position 130,866 of record NZ_FOAN01000007.1, read on the forward strand.
GCCGCGCCTCGCGCTTGCCGTAGAGATGCAGATGCGTGCCGGGCTCGGCCAGGATGGCACGCCAGTCGTTGGCCTGGTCGCCGATCAGGTTCTGCATGGTGACGCGCCCGCGTCGCGCCGTCGCGCCCAGCGGGAAGCCGCAGACGGCGCGGACATGCTGGTGGAACTGCGAGGTCTGCGCCCCCTCGCTGGTCCAGTGTCCGGAATTATGGACGCGCGGGGCAATCTCGTTGACGACGACCTGCTCGCCGCCTTCGCCCTCGACCAGGAAGAACTCGACGGCGAAGACACCGACATAGCCGAGCGCCTCGCCGATGCGCCGGGCAGCCTCGATCGCGGCGTCCGCCGCGGCTGCGCCGATGCGGGCGGGCACCTGCGTCAGCGCCAGGATATGGTCGCGATGCTCGTTCTCGCAGACGTCGAAGGCGGCGAAGGAGCCGTCGGCGGCGCGGGCGGCGACGACCGACACTTCGCGGGAAAACGTCACGAAGCCCTCGAGGATCGCCGGGAAATGGCCGATCTCGTCCCAGGCCTGCGCGAGATCGGTGCCATCGGCGATCTTGACCTGGCCCTTGCCGTCATAGCCGAAGCGCCGCGTCTTCAGGACGGCCGGCCGGCCGAGCTTTGCGACGGCCTTTTCGAGATCGGCGAGCGAGTCGACGGACTCGAACGGGGCGACCGCTAGGCCGAGATCGGCGACGAAGCGCTTCTCGGTGAGGCGATCCTGCGTCACCGCGAGCGCGCGGGCGCCGGGATGCAGTGGGGTGCGGGCGGCGAGGAAGGCGGCGGTCGCGGCCGGAACGTTCTCGAATTCGTAGGTCACGACGTCGACGGCATCGGCGAAGCTGGCGAGCGCCGCCTCGTCCTCATAGGCGCCGATGGTGTGGCGGGCGGCGACCTCATAGGCCGGGCTGTCGGCGTCGGGCGCGAAGATATGCACGCGCACGCCGAGATCGGCCGCGGCCAGCGCCAGCATGCGAGCGAGCTGGCCGCCGCCCAGGATGCCGAGGACGGCGCCGGGGCCGAGACCGCGCGGATCGGGCGGGCTCATGCGTCGTCCTTCGGGCGCTCGGCGACGGCGGCGCTGAGCTTGGCGCGCCAGGCGTCGAGGCGCTCGGCGAGAGCCTCATCGGAGAGGGCGAGGACGGCAGCAGCGAGCAAGGCGGCGTTGATCGCACCGGCCTTGCCGATGGCGAGCGTGCCGACCGGGATGCCGCCTGGCATCTGCACGATCGAGAGCAGGCTGTCCTGGCCGGAGAGCGCCTTGGATTCGACAGGCACGCCGAAGACGGGCAGGGGTGTCAGCGAAGCGGTCATGCCCGGCAGATGCGCGGCGCCGCCGGCACCGGCGATGATGACCTTGAAGCCTTCTGCCCTGGCGCCCTTGGCGAAGGCATACATCCGGTCCGGCGTGCGATGGGCCGACATGATGCGAGCATCGAAGGCGATGCCGAGTTCGGCAAGCGTGTCTGCGGCATGGCGCATCGTCGCCCAGTCGGACTGGCTGCCCATGATGATGGCGACGGGTGGGGTCGGCTCGGCCATGAAATCGGCGCTTCCCGGCAGGAGGGAGGAAGCGCGCGATCTAGACTGGCCGCTGCGTCATAGGCAAGCGGCGAATCGGGATTCCTGCGGATTTTCCGTGGCTAAGCGATGATGTCGGGCGTCAGCTGGTCTTCGAGATGGGAGATGCGGTCGCGCAGATAGAGCTTGCGCTTCTTCAGGCGCTGGATCTGGATCTGGTTGATCGGGCCGAGGCGTTCGAGCGCATCGATGGCGCTGTCGAGATCGCGATGTTCCTCACGCAACCGCGCGAGTTCCGCCTGCAGGACCTCGATCTCCTCCGCGCTCAATTCGAATCCCATGAAGCCGTCTCATCATCGCCGCGATCGCGTCCGACTATGCGCAGGCGCGGGCGGCCCGGCAAGGTGTCGCCGGCGTGATGCGGGCCGGCTCGCTCGCATTCATGCGCCTCGGGAAAGGTCCCGGAAGGGATCACAGAAACTCATGGTGCAGTGCACGTCTGCCCCGCAGACGCGAAGCCGGCTCTGTGTCAAACTTCTCTTGCTAGAACGCTCATCAGGAGGATCCAGATGTCGCTGCAGACACATCTCGCCGAGCTCGAACGCAAGCATCGCCAGCTCGAGGAAGCCATCGCCCAGGCGGTTGCCAGCCCCTCGTCCAGCGATCTCGGCGTGGCAGAGCTCAAGCGGAAGAAGCTGCTGCTGAAGGATGAGATCGAGCGCGTGCGGCTGACCATGCCGGCACCGACACTACACTGACATGCCAGAGCGGACCGCGGCGGTCCGTGACGAATTCGCGCAAGACGCGCTTCACCGGCCCCGAAAGGGGCCGGTTTTTTGTGACCACAAGCGCTGCGACCTGCGGCCGGCCCTGACGGACGCCGGGCTTGGACGCGATCGAGGGATCGTGCGAGACTGCGCCGAGATGAGAGGAATGCGCCGTTGGCCCGTGTCGATAGGCACAATACCGCACGCTACTGGAACGCGACCGGCGTCGACGGACTCAGCTGCCTCCACGCCGATTTCACCACGCATGACTACGCGCCGCACCAGCACGAGGCCTTCGTCGTCGCAGTGACGGAGAGCGGCGGCTCCGAGTTCAAGAGCCGCGGCCGCAGCGACGAGGCTCGCGAGAGCGTGCTGCTCGTCTTCAACCCCGCCGAGCCCCATTCCGGCCGCATGGGCTGGAGCAGAAGCTGGCGCTATCGCTCGTTCTATCTGACGCAACCCGCCATCGATCAGGTCACGGCCGATCTCGGCATCGATCGCCCGGCCTATTTCGTGCGCAATGTCATTGGTGACGCCGATCTGATCGCGGCTTTCGGCCGGCTGCATCGCAGCCTGGATGACGGCCATGATCCGCTCGAAGAGCGCGAACTCCTCGTCGCCAGCTTCGGCCAGCTCTTCGCGCGTCATGGCGACGGCGCCCACGCGATCCCGACTGTGCCGCGCGACGAGGCCGCGCTTTCGCTCGTGGCCAGGCGGATGGCCTCGCAGCATGCGGAAAGCGGGCTGAGCCTGACCGAGATGGGGCTTTGGGTCGATATGACCCCGTTCCAACTCATCAGCCTGTTCAAACGCACGGCCGGCCTTACGCCCCATACCTATCTGACACAGCTCCGGCTTAAGGCGGCGATCCGAGAGCTGAAGGCCGGCGTGCCGATCGCCGACGCGGCGCTGGCCAGCGGCTTCTATGACCAGAGCGCCCTGACGCGGCACTTCAAGCGCTCCTTCGGCATCACGCCCTTGCAGTATCAGCGGGCGGGCGCTGCCGGCCGCGCCCGCTGATCGGTCAATTTCCGCCAATACGGTTCCAAGCCGCGTCCCCAGACTTCTTCGAAAAGGAGTCTTCGCGTGACGCGCTATTTCTGCCTGGACGAGCCGGAGGTGTTCGCCCTCGAAACCGTCGTGACGGCCGCCGAGCCGGGGCGTATCCGGCTCGATCGATCGCCGTTCTATCCCGGCGGTGGCGGCCAGCTTCCCGACAAGGGCACATTGCAATGGTCGGGCGGCGATGTCGCGATCGCCGGCTTCGAGGACACAGGCGATGGCATCTGGCATCTTCTGGCCGAGCCGATCTTGCTCTCGGGGGCCGTGGTCGCCGAGGTCGACCGCCCGTTCCGGCAGCTCATGCGCGAGCTCCATACCGATCTGCACATCGTCAATGCGCTGGTCTATCAGGGCTTCGACGGCGCGCTCGTCACCGGCGTCCAGATGAATGAGGACGGCACGGCGCGGATCGATTTCGACCTGCCGGAGGCCGACAATGAGCGCCTGCGCGGTCTGGAAGGCGCCATCAACGATGTGATCAGGCAGGATCTATCGGTCCGTGAGACCCATGTCGGCGAGGGCGAGGCCTTCGACGAGCCCGGCCTGATCCGTTCGCGCTCGGTCACGCCGCCGCCGACGGCCGATGGCCGGATCAGGGTCGTCGAGATCGCCGGGCTCGATCGCCAGGCCTGCGGCGGCACGCATCTGGCGTCTACGGGAGCGTCGCGCCCGCTGCGCATCCTGAAGATCGACAACAAGGGCCGGCACAATCGGCGCCTGCGCATCGGCCTCGACGGCGGGTGAGGCCGGCCATGTCCACGCTGCTGAAAGGGCTCTGGGGGCGTCCGCTCCTGCTTCTCTGGCTGCCGCCATTGTTCTGGGCCGGCAATCTCGTGCTCGGGCGCGCATTGGGGCCGAGCTTTCCGCCGGTTTCGCTCGCCGTCGGGCGCTGGCTCGTGGCGCTGGCCTGCCTTGCTCCGTTCATTGGCCGGCAAGCCTGGCGGGAGCGGGCGTTGCTGCGGCGGCACCTTGCCCTGATCGCCGCCTGCGGCGCCTTCGGCATCGCCGGCTACAACGCGCTCGGATATCTTGCCTTGCGGACGACGCCGGCCGCCAGCGTCGCTTTCCTGAACTCGACCCTGCCGCTGATGGTGCCGCTCGCGGCTTTCGCGCTCGGTGTCGAGCGTGTCTCCGGCCGGACCCTCGCCGGCATCGCGCTGTCCTTCACCGGCGTGGTCTGGATCGTCGCGCGCGGCGACCTGCAACAGCTCGGGGGATTGCACGCCGATGGCGGCGAGCTTCTGGTGCTGATCGCCGTCGCCAACTACGCGATCTATTCCGTCCTGCTGCGGCGCAAGCCGACAAGCTTGAGCCCGCTCGTCTTCCTGGCCGCGACGATGGCGGCGGGCCTGCTGGTGCTCGCGCCGTTCTGGGCGTTCGAATTGGCGCAAGGCGCGCACATCCCGACCGATGCGGGCTCGGTTGCGGCGGTTCTCTATATCGGCGTGTTCGCCTCGCTGATCGCCTTCATCCTCTGGGGGCACTGCGTCGCGACGCTGGGGCCCAGCGTCACCGGCGTCTCGTTCCATCTGGTCGCGCTGTTCACGGCGCTGCTCGCGGTCGCGGTCCTGGGCGAGCCGGTGCGTGGCTTCCATCTCGTCGGCATGGCGCTGATCCTTGCCGGCTTCTTCCTCGCGACGGGAAAGTGGACAGGCGCCCGGCTGCAGCCGGCACGGCAGCGGGGCGCTTAGGCCGGCATGGATACCGCCGAGATCCTACGCAGGCTCGTCGCCGTCGACACAACATCGCGGCGCTCCAATCTCGACCTGGTCCACTGGACCGCTGACTATCTTGCGGGTGCGGGCGCGCGGATACGCCTGATCAGCGACGCGTCGGGCGAGAAGGCCAACATCCTGGCGACGATCGGTCCCGAAATATCGGGCGGAATCGTCCTCTCCGGGCATACCGATGTCGTTCCGGTCGACGATCAGGACTGGGTGAGCGACCCGTTCTCGCTCGCGAGCCGGGACGGGCGACTGCACGGCCGCGGCGCCGTCGACATGAAAGGCTTCGTCGCGGCCTGTCTCGCAGCCGTCCCGGGCTGGCGGGCCAGGGAGCTGCGGCGGCCGATCCATCTGGCTCTGTCCTATGACGAGGAGGTCGGCTGCCTTGGCGTGCCCTCGCTGATCGCCGACATGCTGGCGCATTGCCCGCGCCCGGCACTCGCCATCATCGGCGAGCCGACGCAGATGCGCATCGGGCTCAGCCATCGCGGCTTCTACGGCTATCGCAGCGTCTTCCGTGGCCGCGCCGCCCATTCGAGCGACCCGTGCCGCGGCGTTAGCGCGATCGAGCCGGCGGCGGCATTCGTCGCAGCGCTCGCCGGCTTCGGGAAGCAAGATGCTCAGGCGCTGACCACCGTCAACGTCGGCAGGATTACCGGAGGCAGCGCCATCAACATCGTTCCCGAACGCTGCGAGGTCGTCTGGGAGTTCCGGCCGCCCGACGAAACTGCCGTGGGCTTCGTCCTCGCCGAGATGGAGGGTTTCGTGGCGGGACTGCCTCCGGGTGTGAGTGTCGAGACGATGCCGCTGGCGCGGGTGCTGCCGCTCGATTGCGCAGTGGTTAGTCCGGCTGTAGCGGTGGCGCGCGAGCTCGGCGGGCTGTGGCCGCCGCTTGCGATGCCGTTCGGGACCGAAGCCGGCTTCTTCCAGCAGGCGGGCATCCCGGCCCTGGTCTGCGGTCCCGGCTCGATCGCGCAGGCACACCAGCCGAACGAGTGGATCGCGATTGCCGAGCTGGATGCCGCGGATCGCTTCCTCGCGCGTGTCGGCGCCTGGGCTGCCGCACCTTGAGGTGAACAACGGTCGGCAGAAGGCATCATGCCGTTTTCGACGACCCGATTTTACCTGCCGCTAAAGACTCCAGCGTAACGTTCGAGGCCGAAATGCGGTGCGTATGGCGGTGTTCGACGACATCATCGACAGTCTCTTCGAGACCAGCGGCACGCTCGTCGCGCTGTTCGATCCGCAGGACATCCTGCGGCGATCGAATGCGGCCTTTCGCGATGCCTACGGCCTAGCCGAGGACGAGACCCTCAGCTGGGCGCAGATCGTGCGGCGCAATTTCGAGCAGCGCCGCGGCGTCGCCTTCACGACCGACGATTTCGAGCACTGGCTGACCTCGGCCCGCTCTCGCCGAGGGAAAATCCCGTACCGCGCCTTCGAGACCGATATCACCGATGGGCGCTGGCTGTGGATGACCGAGACGGTGTCGCCCGCCGGCTGGATGCTCTGCATCGCTTCGGACATCACCGAGCTGCGAACCGGCGAGCGCAGCTTGCGGCAGGACCGGGACAGTGCGCGCAAGGCTTCGCAGACGGACGAGCTGACAGGCATCTCGAACCGGCGTCACTGCATGAGCGTGCTGCAGGAGACGGTGGCAAAGGCGAACAAGAATGGGGCTGGCGAGGCTTGCGCGGTGCTGCTCGACATCGATCGATTCAAGCAGATCAACGACAGTTTCGGGCACCAATTCGGTGACGCGGTCCTGATCGACTTCGCCACCAGCGTGCAGAGGAATTTGCGCCCCGCCGACAGCTTCGGCCGCGTTGGTGGGGAAGAGTTCATGCTGGTGCTGCCGCAACTCGGGCCCGCAGCTGCCGAACTCCTGATCGAGCGGCTGTTCAAGCAGGTCGGACGGCCTGGCTGCCTGCCGTCGCAGCCCAATTTCCACTATTCGTTCTCTGCCGGCCTGACGCTGATCAGGCCCGGCGATACGCCGGCGGAAGTCTACCGCAGGGCCGACGCTGCCCTTTACGAAGCCAAGATGGGTGGGCGCGGCCGGCAAATGTCAGCTTGATCGGAGCATTTTCCGGCGAAGCGGGTCTCAGGCGAACAGGACGCCGTATCATCGAGCCCGGTTAGGATGCGCCAAGCTTCGCCTGTGCGGCCTGCACCAGCGCTTCCAGGGTCGGTCGCGTCGGAGCGAAGAAGGTCGTGCCGGTGTGCGGCCTCGAGAAATCCAGCAGCCGGTCGTAGGCGCCCGGCGGAACGCCGACATACATGCGCTGCAACATCGTCTCGATCACCCAGAGGTGGCGCGTATAGCCGATGAAATAGGTGCCGAACTCGCGCTGGCCGGGCCGGCCGAACGGCATGTTGTCGCGCAGGATGTCGTGCTCGTTGCCGTCGGCATCGACGATCGTGGCCAGCGACTTGTGTGATTTGCGCGGCGCGTCGTCGTCGTCGATCTCGACATTGTCGATCTTGGTGCGCCCGATGATCGCTTCCTGGAGCGGCGTCGGAACCTCCGCCCAGGCCTTGAGATCGTGAAGGTATTTCTGGATGACGACGTAGCTGCCGCCGGCAAAATCGGCATCCTCGTCGCCGACCAGCGCCGATGCCGGCAGGGCGAGGCCGGTGGGATTGGCGGTGCCGTCGACGAAGCCCAGGAGGTCGCGCGCATCGAAATAGCGAAAGCCCGAGACCTCGTCGACGACCGTGACGCTGTCGCCGAGGCTGTCGAGCAGCAGGCGCTCGAACTCGAAGCAGAGATCGGGGCGTTCCGAGCGGATATGGAAAAGCAGGTCGCCCGGCGTCGAAGGGGCGTCGTGGACCGGGCCCGCGATCGGTGTGAAGGGCTTGAGCTCCCGCGGCAACCTGCCAGGGTCGAGACGGTTCCACAGGCCGTGGCCGATGCCGACGATACAGGACAGGCGAGCACCAAGGTCGCGAAATCCGACGGTCTTGACGAGATCGTCGAGGCCGTCGAGCGCCGCGCATGCCTTTGTCAGCGCGGCTTGCTCGCCTCCGACAGTGACCACGAGAAAGACGGCGGCGCGCGACAGGGGCGCGTCGATGCTCTGCGCCTCGATCGGCACCCTGTCCCAGCTCCTGCCCGTCATCGCGGCTGCTCCAAATCGCTTCAGAAAGAACTGCGGACATCCGACGGTTATGTTACCGCCCGTTCACAGAGCCCGCGCCATCTCGCGCAGCTTGAATTTCTGGATTTTGCCGGTCGAGGTCTTCGGCACCTCGACGAAGACCACGGTCCGCGGGCATTTGAACGAGGCGAGCAGGGTCTTGCACCAGGCGATGATCTCGTCCTGCGTGGCTGTCTGCCCCGGCTTCAGCTCGACGAAGGCGCAGGGGGTTTCGCCCCATTTCTCGTCGGGGCGAGCGACGACGGCGGCGGCCTGCACCGCCGGATGCTTGTAGAGCGCGTCCTCGACCTCGATCGAGGAGATGTTCTCGCCGCCGGAGATGATGATGTCCTTGGAACGGTCCTTGAGCTGGATGTAGCCGTCGGGATGCATCACGCCGAGATCGCCGGAATGGAACCAGCCGCCCTCGAAGGCGGCCTTGGTTGATTTAGGGTTCTTGAGATAGCCCTTCATCACGACATTGCCGCGGAACATGACCTCGCCCAGCGTCTCGCCGTCATGCGGCACGCGTTGCATCGTCTCGGGATCGAGCACGTCGAGCCCTTCCAGCGCCGGATAGCGCACGCCCTGGCGCGCCTTCAGCGCCGCCTGCTCGCCGCCCGGCAGCGCGTCCCAGGCGCCGTTCCATTCGTTGACCACGGCGGGACCGTAGACTTCCGTCAGTCCATAGAGATGGACGACGTTGAAGCCGGCCTGCGCCATGCCGGCGAGCACAGCCTCGGGCGGCGGCGCGGCGGCTGTGAAGAAGTTGACCTTCTGCGGGAAGCTGCGGCGCTCGGCATCGGGCGCGTTGAGCAGCGTCGACATCACGATCGGCGCGCCGCACATATGAGTGACGCCATGGTCGGCCAGCGCATCGTACATCGCCTTGGCCCGGACCTGGCGCAGGCAGACATGGGTGCCGGCGAGCAGCGAGATCGTCCAGGGGAAGCACCAGCCGTTGCAGTGGAACATCGGCAGGGTCCAGAGATAGACAGGGTGCCGACCCATGCCGCCGGTGAGCACGTTCGAGGTCGCGAGCAGGTTGGCGCCGCGATGGTGGTAGACCACGCCCTTGGGATCGCCGGTGGTGCCGGAGGTGTAGTTCAGCGCGATCGCGTCCCACTCATCCGACGGCATGACCCAGTCGAAATCGGGATCGCCCTGCGCGAGGAAATCCTCGTATTCGACGCTGCCGAGGCGCTCGCCCGGGCCGTCATAGACCGGGTCGTCATAGTCGATGACCAGCGGCTTCGCCTTGCAGAGGGAGAGCGCCTCCTTGACCGTCCCAGAGAACTCGCGGTCGGCGATCAGCACCTTGGCCTCGCCATGGTCGAGCGAGAAGGCGATGATCGCGGCGTCGAGGCGGGTGTTGAGGGTGTTGAGGACGGCGCCGCACATCGGCACGCCGTAATGGCATTCGAGCATGGCCGGAGTATTGGGCAGCATCGCCGCGACCGTGTCGTTCTTGCCGATGCCGTGCTGCTTCAGCGCCGAGGCGAGCCGGCGGGTGCGGGCATAGAGCTCGGCATAAGTCCGCCTCAGCGGCCCGTGGATGACGGCGACATGGTCAGGGAAGACGCTGGCGGCGCGCTCGAGGAAGGGCAGCGGCGAGAGCGGCTGGAAGTTCGCCGGGTTGCGATCGAGATCGGTGTCGTAAGGTGAGAGCGGCATGGCGTTCGGCGTTCCCGGCGGTTGTTGCCGGACAGCCTAGAAGCGCGCTTCGCCTCCGGCAATCAGCCGAAGAGCGGACGCAGGCCGTCGAAGACCAGTTTCACGCCGACGGCGATCAGCAGCCAGTAGATGATGGTGTAGAAGCGCTCGGCCGGGACGCGCCGGACCAGCCAGACGCCGGCGATGGTCGAGAGGATCGCGACAGGCGCGAGCGCTGCCGAAGCCATCAGGTTCTGGTGGCTGAACTGGCCGAGGACGAAATAGGGCAGCACCTTGATCCAGTTCATCAGCGCGAAGAACAGCGCGCCGGTGCCGACGAAAACCGCCGGCGGCAGGCGCTGCGGCATCACATAAATCTGGAAGGGCGGCCCGCCGGCATGGGCGATCATGCTGGTGAAGCCGCAGATCGCGCCCCAGAGCGTGCCGGCCGCATAGTTCGCCCTCGTCACCGGGAGGGCCGCGGTCTTGCCGGCGAGGAGGCGGCGCAGCGCAAAGCCGATCGAGATCACCCCGACAGCGAGGCCGACGACGGCATCGGAGACCTTGGCCGCCAGGAGATAGCCGGCGAGCACGCCGAGCAGCATGCCGGGGATCAGCGTCGCGAGGTTGCGGCGATCGAAGTCCCGGCGATAGGACCAGACGGTGACGACGTCCTGGATGATCAGGATCGGCAGCATGATCGCCGCCGCCTGCACGGGCGAGACGATCAGCGCCATCAGCGGCAGCGAGAGCAGGCTGAGGCCCGCAAAGCCGCCCTTGGACAGCCCCATCAGGATGACGGCCGGCACCATGACGGCGAAGAAGGTGAGGTCGAAGGTCATGTCGGGTCTAAGATCTCGTTTGACACCAGTTCAGCCCTCATCCTGAGGAGGTCGCGCAGCGGCCGTCTCGAAGGATGCTCCAGGAGGCTCCGGAACCAGCTGGAGCATCCTTCGAGACGCGATCCCTCGGATCGCTCCTCAGGATGAGGGCTGAGTTTCCAAGCCGTCTCTAAGGTCATGGCCTCGGCAGGGGTGGGATGTGCAGCGCAGCCCATGCGGCTGCGCTGAAAGTCTGAGATCGCGGTGCTTGCACGCAAGCGGCGGACATGGTCACGATCCCGCGCCAAATCCGGCCCGCAGACGGCCAGCCCGGAGCTCAGCTCTAGGCTCAATACCCGGCAAAGAGGAACGCTTTTCATGACTGCCAGCCATGCAAGCCGCTATGCTGAGACCTATGCCGCCTGGCAGCGGGACCCTGAGGGCTATTGGGCGCAGATCGCCAAGGGCATCGAATGGATCAAGCCGCCGCAGCAGATCTTCGATGCGAGCGCCGGCATCTATGGCCGCTGGTTCCCCGATGCGAGCTGCAACACCTGCTTCAACGCGCTCGACAGACATGTCCGCGACGGGCGGGCCGAGCAGACGGCGCTGATCTACGACAGCCCGGTCACCGGCACCAAGCAGCGTTTCACCTACGCCCAGATGCTCGACGAGGTTTCAACGCTTGCCGCCGTGCTGCAGGACCTGGGCGTCGGCAAGGGCGACCGCGTCATCCTCTACATGCCGATGATCCCGGAGGCGGCCTTCGCCATGCTGGCCTGCGCCCGGATCGGCGCGGTTCATTCGGTGGTGTTCGGCGGATTCGCTGCCAAGGAGCTGGCGACCCGCATCGACGACGCGACGCCGAAGCTGATCATGACCGCGACCTGCGGCATCGAGCCGACGCGCGTGGTCGAATACAAGCCGCTGCTCGATGCGGCGATCGATCTCGCGACGCATAAGCCAAATGCCTGCATCGTCTTGCAGCGGCCGCAGGTCGACGCCTCCATGCATGTCAGCCGCGACAAGAACTGGCGCACGCTCGTCGCCGCTGCGCGGGCAAACGGCCGCAAGGCCGACTGCGTCGAGGTCGCCGCGACCGACCCGCTCTATGTGCTCTACACCTCCGGAACCACCGGCAGGCCCAAGGGCGTGGTCCGCGACAATGGCGGGCACATGGTCATGCTGGTCGCGACCATGACCCAGCTCTACGACGTCAGGCCCGGCGAGGTGATGTTCACCGCCTCCGATGTCGGCTGGGTCGTCGGCCACAGCTACATCGTCTACGGACCGCTGATCCAGGGCGCGACCTCGGTCCTTTATGAGGGCAAGCCGGTCGGCACGCCCGATCCCGGCGCGTTCTGGCGGGTGATCGCCGAGCACAAGGCGGTGGCGATGTTCACCGCGCCGACTGCCTTCCGGGCGATCCGCAAGGAGGATCCGCAGGCGACCTACCTCAAGAATTACGACCTCTCGCAGTTCCGCACGCTCTTCCTCGCCGGCGAGCGCGCCGATCCCGATACGCTGAAATGGGCGGAGGATGTGCTCGGGGTGCCCGTGGTCGACCATTGGTGGCAGACCGAGACCGGCGCCTGCATGGTCGGCAACCCGGTGGGACTGGGATTGCTGCCGATCAAGCACGGCTCGCCGAGCGTGCCGTTGCCGGGCTACGATATCCAGTGCCTCGACGAGGGCGGCCGGCCGGTGCCGGCGGGAACGATGGGTGCGATCGTGGCGAAGCTGCCGCTGCCCCCCGGCGCATTGCCGACGCTGTGGCAGGACGACGAGCGCTTCCGCAGCGCCTATCTCGAGACCTATCCCGGCTTCTACAATACGTCCGATGCCGGCTTCATCGACGAGGACGGCTATGTCTTCATCATGGGCCGCACCGACGACATCATCAACGTCGCCGGCCACCGGCTCTCGACCGGCGGTATGGAGGAGGTATTGGCCTCGCATCCGGCCGTGGCCGAATGCGCCGTGGTCGGGATCAAGGACGCGCTCAAGGGCGAGCAGCCCTGCGGCTTCGTCGTGATGAAGGCCGGGGTAACGCAGTCGCCGGCCGAGGTCGAGAAGGAGCTGGTCGGGCTGGTGCGCGACAAGATCGGCCCCGTCGCCGCCTTCAAGCTGGCGATCACCGTGGCGCGCCTGCCGAAGACCCGCTCCGGCAAGATCCTGCGCGCGACGATGAAGAAGATCGCCGATGGCGAGGAGTATGCGATGCCGGCGACGATCGAGGATCCGGCTGTGCTGGGCGAGATCGGGACCGCGCTGAAGGGCAGGGGGCTGGGCTAAGCTCAGAACCCGATCGCGGCGCCGTTCCAGCGCAGCAGCCGCGCCGGCAATTCCAGCCGCATCAGATCCTCGCCGACGACCAGCGGTCCGGCATAGCCGCCGGCCCGGACCTCGGCGAAGAGCGCCGCGGTGTCGGCCCCCGGCGGGACGAGATGGGTCAGCGCCAGCGCCTTTACGCCGGCACGCCGGGCGAGGCCGGCCACGACCGCCGGGGTCATGTGATAGCTCTGCACCGACGCAACCGTTTCGGCCGAACGCACACCGGCGGTCACCGGCATCTGGCTGTCGATGAAGACCTCGCAGACCAGGAGATCGCAGCCATCAGCGGCCTGTTCGAGCGATGGCGTCAGGCGGGTGTCGCCGGAGAAGACGATGCGGCTGCCATTGGCCGAGAGGCTGAGCCCGAAGGCTGGCTCGACCGGCTTGTGGTCGACGAGGAAGGCTTCGACCGCAAGGGTGCCGAGGCCGGCGACCGGGCCTTGCTGCAACTCCTCGAACACGACCTCCAGGCCGGTCGCATCCGGACGCTTCTCGAAGGCGATGCGCAAGGCGCGCTCGCGGGCGAAGGCCTCGTACTGGCCGCGCATATTGGCGAGCGCCGGCTCGGGCGCGAGCACGCGCCAGGGCCGCTTGCGGCCCTGATGCCAGGACGAGACGATCAGCTGGTAGAAATCGACCAGATGGTCGGAATGCTCATGGGTGACGATCAGCGCGTCGATCTGTGCCCCGGCATGGCCGGCGGCGACGAGGCGCTGGCTGACGCCCGAGCCGCAATCGATAAGAAGCTTGCTGCCGCCCGCCTCGACCAGATGGGCAGGGCCGGCGCGGCGCAGGCTGACGGGCGGTGCGCCGCTGCCGAGAAAGGTGAAGGCGAGGTCCGTCGTCATCGTCGCTCGCCTCCGATCCTAATCCGGCCGGCCGGACTCAGTAGCCGCCGTCGTCATCCTCGTCGTCAGCCGGGCGCTTGAGCTGCTTCAGCTTGGCGAAGACCGAATCGACGTCGATCTTCTCCTCGTCCTGGCGCTTCGGCCGGCTCATGTCGGCGAAGGGCTGCGAGGACGGCGCCGGCTCGGGCGCGGTGGTCTCCTCGGCCGGGAGCAGGGTCGAGCCGGTGTTCTGCAGGACCATCGCCGGACGCTCCTTGGCGGCGCGGGCCACTTCGAAGTCGAGGTCGATCTGCGAGGTCAGGCCGAGGCTGACCGGGTCGATCGGCTGCAGCTGCTGGGTGTTCCAGTGCGTGCGGTCGCGGATCTGGGCGATCGTCGTTTTGGTCGTGCCGATCAGGCGGATGATCTGCGCGTCCTTGAGCTCGGGATGGTTGCGCAGCAGCCAGAGGATCGCGTTCGGGCGGTCCTGGCGCTTCGAGACCGGGGTATAGCGCGGGCCCTTGGTGCGCTTGATCTCCGGCACCTTGACCTTGCGCTCGGCGAGCTTGAGCTGGTGCGCCGGGTTCTTGGCGGCGCGCTCGAGCTCCTCGCGGGTGAGCTGGCCGGAAGTGATCGGGTCGAGGCCCTTGATGCCGGCGGCGACTTCGCCATCGGCGATGCCACGGACTTCGAGCGGATGCAGTTTGCAGAACTCGGCGATCTGCTCGAAGGTCAGCGAGGTGTTCTCGACCAGCCAGACCGCAGTGGCTTTCGGCATCAGCGGCGTTTGTGACACGGGCCGTCTCCTGGAATGTCGCGGGCAATAGCTCTCGGGCGCCGACCGGCCGCCCCGGCCGGTCATCCAAATCATCGACGATGAGGAGGATAGGCCGCCTTATAGGCAAAGCCGGGAAGGCTGTCCAATCAATCCGATCGCTCAGATCGTCAGCACGATCTTGCCGATATGGGCGTTGCTCTCCATCAGCCGGTGGGCTTCTGCGGCCTGTGCCAGCGGGAAGCGGGCGTGGATCACCGGCTTGCAGCGCCCTTCGGTCAGCAGCGGCCAGACCTTCGCTTCCAGCTCGCGCGCGATTCCCGCCTTCTCGGCAATGGTGCGCGGGCGCAGGGTCGAGCCGGTATGGGTCAGCCGCTTCATCATCAGGCGGCGGAAATCGACCTCGGCCTTGGGCCCGTTGAGGAAGGCGATCTGGACGATGCGGCCGCTCTCCGCGGCGGCGTCGTAATTGCGGTTGATGTAATCGCCGCCGACCATATCGAGGATCAGGTCGACGCCGCGTCCGCCGGTCGCGGCCTTCGCCGCCGCGACGAAATCCTCAGTGCGGTAGTTGATGGCGTGGTCGGCGCCGAGGTCACGGCAGGCGGCGCATTTTTCGTCCGATCCTGCGGTCGCCAGAACGGTCGCGCCAAAAGCCTTGGCGAGCTGGATCGCGGTGGTGCCGATACCCGAAGTGCCGCCATGCACCATGAAGCTCTCGCCCTTCTTCAGCCCGCCGCGCTGGAAGACATTGGTCCAGACGGTGAAATAGGTCTCCGGGAGGGCGCCGGCCTCCTCCAGCGACAGCCCGGACGGAATCGGCAGGGCATTGTCCTCGTGGACCACGGCATATTGCGCATAGCCGCCGCCGGCGACGAGCGCGCAGACCTGATCGCCGACCTGGTAGCGCGAGACGCCTTCGCCGAGCGCGACGATCCGGCCGGCGATCTCCAGCCCGGGGATGTCGGACGCGCCGGGCGGCGGGGCATAGCCGCCGAGGCGCTGCAGCACGTCGGGCCGGTTGACGCCGGCGACCGCGACATGGACGAGGAGCTGGCCAGGACCGGGCTGCGGCACCGGGCGCTGCTGGGCTTTGAGCACATCCGGGCCGCCGGGGGCATCGAAGCCGATGGCGGTCATCATCGCGGGCAGGGCAGTCATGCAGTGTCTCCTCGCCTGTGGTCTCGGCGTTCGCGTCCGATTAAGCTCCCGCGCTCCGAGGATGCAAGGCGAGGCTATGATGGCTGGATTTCTCGACGACGACCGCCCCGCGCCGAAGCGGGCCCATGAGATCGGGCAGGACCTGTCGCAACTCGCGGTCGCCGAACTCAGCGAGCGGATCACGCTTCTGGAAGCGGAGATCGAGCGGCTGAAGGAAGCGCGCGAGAAGAAGTCGGCCTCGCGTTCGGCCGCCGACGCCTTCTTCAAGAAGGCTTGAGGCGAAACCGCGGCGGTCAACAGGGTTGGTCGGTTGGGCAGCAATTTGTGCGAGATTGAGTCCTTCCTGCCACGCGACAAGATGCGCCAGCAGATGAACGGATATTCATCTTCGCTGTGCGTGGCGAAACGCCTATCCTGAGGACGTGGACAGAAGGCGGCCGAATGCCGCCCGCCCTTGCCGACGCAATGTCGCGGCCGGGGTCGCTTCCGACAATGACAGCAGGTGGAAACGCGCGGAGAGACGGCTGGGTGCCGTCCCCGATCGCGTGCCCGCCTTTCGACAGGAGACAAGACGATGCGCTTCGTCGCACTCGCCACGGCCTTGCTCGCCGCAGCACCCGCCATCGCCGTCGAGGACACTGCCAGGATCGGGCTGCGCGAGGATGGCGGCAAGCCGCTCGCCGCTTTCCAGCTCCGTTGGCCGCAGACCATTGTGACCATGCAGGCACCGGTCACGGTGCTCGGCGGCCACAGCATCGAGATCCGGCGCGAGATCGCGCCCAGCGTCAGCCTGGGAGGGACCTATCGCTATTCGCTCGGCGAGCGCTTCGTCAGCGAGCGCTTCGGCCTGAAGCTGACGGTGACGCGCTGAGGTTCTGCAATGCGTCAGTATCGTTCGAATTTGTCGCGTTTTCGGGCGGCGTTAACGGCCGCTTAACGATTCCAAAGTATGAATCGCATCATCCAGTTTGTCTGGATGTCGAGTGGCTCCTGCCCACTCTGTTTGACGCCTCCCTGTTGACCTTCGAGCCGCCCTCAAGGCGGCTCTTTTTTTGGTCTGGTGCCCGGATTCTCGGGCAGGGCAAGGCGTCGCCGGGCCGGACCATCGCACCGTTAACCTTAATGAGACGTTACCGCGGCGCCGACAGAGTGATGGCGTTATCCTTGCGATGTCCCGGCCAGTCAGGCGTCGCGTCTCTCGATCGCGCGCCACTGTGCCGATTGGAGACAAGGGATGACCGATTTGACGATGCTGAGGCCCGAGGCCGACGATGGCGCGATCCCGTTTGCGCGCAGCTTCGTCAAGTCCGAGGCGTTCATGCAGCTGTTCCGCGAGGGGATGGGTTTGGTCGAGGCCACCGCCTCCTACCTCGACGGCGAGGGGCGGGCCGAATCGGCCGCTCTGCAGCGCGAGGTCTCGCTGACCTATGCGACCGAGAGTATGCGCCTGACGACGCGGCTGATGCAGATCGCCTCCTGGCTGCTGGTGCAGCGCGCCGTCGCCGAGGGAGAGATGAGCGCCGAGCAGGCGCGCAGCGAGCACAACAAGGTGCGTATCGCTGAGCCGATGCTGCAGCCGAGCAGCGCCGAGGCGGCGCGTCTGCCGCAGCGCCTGCGCGATCTCGTGGCCCACTCGATCCGCCTGCAGGAGCGTATCCGCAATCTCGACCAGCAGATGTCGGGCGCTGTCCGCCCCGCGCCGGCAAATCCGGTGCGCGGCCAGATCGAGAGCCTGCAGGCCCGGCTCGGCCTGCTGCGCTGACAAGGGCGCGTCATGCTCAGGCTTGCGCCGAGCATCTCAGGCCGGAGGGGGCTCCGATAGAGCCTTCTCGTTATAGGATTCTCGGGTCTGCGCTGCGCCTCGCTCGAGAACGACGGCAAGTCTGACCGCGGCGTATCGTCGCCGCCAATGCAAAAAGCCCGGCCGCGAGGCCGGGCTTCTCTATTTGGCTCTCGGGCCAGAAGGCCCGGAAAACACAAATTACTTCTTGCCGAGGGTGCCCAGCGCGCCGAAACGCGAGTTGAAGCGCGAGACGCGGCCGCCACGGTCCAGCATGTGCTGGGTGCCGCCGGTCCAGGCCGGGTGGGTCTTCGGGTCGATGTCGAGGTTGAGGGTGTCGCCCTCCTTGCCCAGCGTCGAACGCGTGAAGTATTCGGTGCCATCGGTCATGACGACCTTGATGGTGTGGTAGTCGGGATGAATGCCGGTCTTCATGGCGAAATCCTCAATTCGAAAAGCTGGCGGCCGGAACTCGGCGCGCATCGCCGGCTCTTCGAACAATTCGTATGAGCCTGTTGTGAAGTGGGCTGCCCATAGCGCAGCCGCGGCGACGGTGCAAGCTTTTCGGGATAGGTAAGCGTGGCGAACGAGATCAAGGAAGACCAGAAGGCGCGGCCGGATTTCAGCGCGCTGCGCTCGTTCTGGCCCTATGCGCTGGCGCAGAAGCAGCGGATCGCCTTTGCGCTGGTCGCGTTGATCGTCGCCTCGGTCGCGACGCTCGCGCTACCCATGGCGGTCCGGCGTGTCATCGATGTCGGCTTTTCCGGCGGTGAGCAGCAGCTGGCGAACTCCTATTTCGCGATCCTGATCGGCGTCGTCGCCGTTCTGGCGCTGGCGAGCTCGTTTCGCTTCTACCTGGTGATGACGGTGGGCGAGCGTGTCGTCTCGCAATTGCGCTCCGACGTCTTCGCCCATTTGACCAAGCTCGAGCCGGCCTTCTTCGACGCCAGCCGGGCCGGCGACCTGGTCTCGCGCCTGACCGCCGATACCACGCAGATCAAGTCGACCTTCGCTTCGACCGCCTCGATCGCCTTGCGCAACGGCATCATGTTCCTCGGCGCTCTGGCGCTGATGGTCGCGACCAGCCCGCAGCTCTCGGCGATCGTGATCGGCGCGATCCCGCTCGTCGTGCTGCCGCTCGTCTTCTCCGGCCGCAGCGTGCGCAAGCGCGCCCGCGCCGCGCAGGACCGGCTCGCCGATGCCTCCGCCTTCGCCTCGGAGGCGATCGGCGCGATCCGGACCATGCAGTCCTTCGGCGCCGAGCGCGCGACGACGCAGCGTTTCCAGGGGGCTTCGGACGGTGCCTATGAGGCCTCGCGCGATGCGACGCGCTCGCGCGCCTGGCTCTCCGGCATCGCGATCTTCCTGGTCTCGGCCAGCGTCGTGCTGGTGCTCTGGGTCGGCGCGACCGAGGTCTTCGCCGGGCGGATGAGCGGTGGGCGCCTGTCGCAGTTCGTACTCTATGCCGTGCTGGCGGCAAGCTCGCTCGGCCAGCTCTCGGAGGTCTATGGCGACATCTCGGCTGCCGCCGGCGCGGCCGGACGGCTCGGTGAGATCCTCGCGACCAAGCCGGCGATCGCTGCGCCGCCGCACCCGAAGGCGTTGCCGACACCGCCAGTCGGCGCGCTGTCCTTCGAAGGCGTCTCCTTCCGCTATCCCGGCCGCAGCAACCTCGCGCTCGCCGATCTCGATCTGGCGATCAAGCCGGGCGAGCGGGTCGCGCTGGTCGGTCCGTCCGGCGCCGGCAAGAGCACGGTTCTGCAATTGGCGCTGCGCTTCTACGATCCCTTCGCCGGCCGCGTCGTCGTCGACGGCGTCGCCGGGCCGGAGGCCGACCCCACCGACTGGCGCAGCCGCTTTGCGCTGGTTCCGCAGGAGCCGACCGTGTTCGGCGTCTCCGTCGCCGACAACATCGCCTATGGCCGTCCCGGAGCGCGCCGGGCCGAGATCGAGGACGCGGCACAACTCGCCGCCGCCGACGGCTTCATCCGGGCGTTGCCCGAGGGCTACGACACCATCATCGGCGAGCGCGGCGTCACCTTGTCCGGCGGCCAGCGCCAGCGCCTGGCCATCGCGCGGGCCGTGCTGAAGGACGCGCCGATCCTGCTGCTCGACGAAGCGACCTCGGCGCTCGATTCGGAAAGCGAGCGCGCCGTGCAGGATGCACTCGACCGCCTGATGCAGGGGCGCACGACGCTCGTCGTCGCCCACCGCCTTGCGACGATCCTCTCCGCCGACCGCATCCTGGTGATGGAAGACGGGCGCGTGGTCGAGGAAGGCACGCACGCCGCCCTCGTCGCCAAGGGTGGGCTCTATGCGCGCCTCGCTGCGCTCCAGTTCGGGCTGGAGGCGGCTTAGCCTCCTTCTCCCCTCGGGGGAGAAGGTCCCGGCAGGGGGATGAGGGCGGGCCGACTGGGTTGACGAGAAAGGGCCGCTTGCGCAGTCCTTCCCTCATCCGTCAGCGCTTCGCGCTGCCACCTTCTCCCCCAAGGGGAGAAGGGAAGTCTCCAGCAGCGCCGCCGCATCCAGAAGTCCCCGCTTGCGCGCGGCCTGCGCCGGCGTCATCCCTTCGGCGTTCCGCACAGCCGGGTCGGCCCCCGCCGCCAGCAGGAACTCGACGAGATCGCAGGCGCTGGTGTCGTTGTCGGGCAGGCAGAACAGTGGAGGTTCGCCCGAGCGCGCCGGCGCATTGGCGAGTGCCGGCTCCTCCGCGAAGAGCGCCTCCAGCCGCTCGATCTCGGCGGCCTGGCACAAGGCTTCGACATCGCGACTGCGTGAGGCCAGATAGATCTGCGCGGCGCTGGCACCCTGATGCCGCGCCCAGCCGAGTGGAGTCGAGCCGTAGCGGCGCTCGATCGGATCGATCTCGGCGCCCGCCTCGACCAGGAGCGCGACGATCTCGATCGCATCGCTCCCCGCCGCATCATGCAAGGCGCGAACGCCGTCCTGCGTCTCGGCATCCGGCGAGACGCCGAGGCGCAAGGCAAGAGCTGCGATCTCCGACTTGCCCTGCCGGATCGCGACGAAGAGCGGCGCCGGGCTGAGCAGGAACTCCTGATTGCCCGTGAGCAGCCGGCTCGCTTCGGCCTCATCGCCGCGTGCGACCGCAGCGGTGAAAGCCTCCTGCCCATCGAGCGCGACCGGGCTTGCGCCATTGTCGACGAGCAGGCGGACGAGATCGCTGCGACCGTCAAGCATGGCCTGCTTGACCAGGCTCTGTTTCGAATAGGCGTTGAGCGCCTGCGCATTGGCGCCATGGGCGAGGAGCCAGGCGGCCCGCTTCGGCTGGCGCGGTACGGCGTTGCCGAGCAGGTAGTCGAGCGGCGGCGCCGGCAGTTCGCGGACGGGCTCATGCCAGCGCCGGGTCTCGCCGCGCTTCTCCGTCTCGTTCCAGAGCAGGTCGAGCCAGGTGATGTCGTCGGCGCCGAGCGAGGAGTTGTAGAGCGCCTGGCCATTCAAGGCGTCGGCGCCACGAGCGATCAGGAGCCGCGCCAGCGCCTCGGCCTGCGGATGCGGGGGCTGGTTGTTCTCGCCGCCGCCGATGACGCCGGTGAGCGGCGTGAAGTGGTTGGTGCCGTCGCTGAACAGCGCGTTCGGATCGGCGCCATGGTCGAACAGGAGCTGGGCGATCGCGACGGCGTTGTCTGACTGCGCTTCGTTCGGCAGGCGGGTGAAGGCGAGGCGGATCAGCGGCGTCCAGCCGTCGAACTCGCTTGGCGTGTCCGCGAGCTTGGCATCCTTGCTGAGCCAGGCGCTGACGGCAGCGAGATCATGCGCGGCGACGGCGGCGTGGACGCTGTCACGAGCGATCTCGGGATGGCGTTCGAGCAGGCGCTGCGCCAGCGCGCCACGCGCCAGTCGGTCGGCTTCGTATTCGCCCCAGCTTTGCGTACCCGGCCTGACGCCATAGCGCAGCGCCGATTTCTCCAGGAACAGCGCGACGAGCGCGGCATGGCCGCGCGCCGCGGCCTCGCGCGCGATGAGTTCCTGTTTCAGCGCCGCCCAGTTCGCCAGCCCGTAGTCGCGGGCGAGGGCATGCTGGACCTCGCGCAGCTTCGGCACGGCGGCATGGTTTGGGATCAGCTTGCGGAAGCGGACAATGGCCTCTGCATCGCCGGCCTCGATCTCCTTCAGCCAGCGCTTGGCCTGGCGGCGGATCGTTTTGAGGGTCGAACGGGGCGTGATTTCGCGGGTCGCGTCAGACATGGATCTTCCTTCCGGGATCAGCCTGATGTCCGCTCGACAGGCCGGAAGAAAGCGATGATGCGATGTCGTCGCTTGATATGTGGGTGGGAGCAGGCTCCCTTGCCGCGGACTGGTGGCGCCCCACGCGCTCTGCGGCGATGAAAAGCGCAGGGGGGCGGGGAAGTCAATCGGCATTGATGCCGGCCGCGACGCCTCTTCCTTCTCCCGGATGGGAGAAGGTGGCGCGGAGCGCCGGATGAGGGCCTGCCTTGTCGGCAGGGGGCGCAACGGAACCGTAGTGCCTTTACAATCGGCGGCGGTCCCTCACCCCTGCCCCTCTCCCATCCGGGAGAGGGGTTTTGCGCGGAGCTTCACTTCGCCCGCTTCGCCCCCACCAGCTCATCCCACTTGCGGAAGGCGACCACCATCTTGTCGGGCTTCAGCGGCAGTTCGATCGGGTTGTTGGCGATGAGATCGGCATATTCCGGCCGGCCGAACTCGGCGATGACCTTCTGGCTCGATTCCGGCGCCAGCGAGAGCGGCACGTTCTTCACCGCCGGGCCGGGATAGAGATAGCCCTCGTCATAGGAATAGGCCTGCATCTTCGGCGTCAGCACATGCGCCATGATGTCGAGGACCACCGCGAGTCGGTCGTTCGGCAGGCCCTTGGGCACGCACATGAAGAAGGCGTCCGAGACCCAGTGGAAACCCTTCAGCGTCTGGATCCGGGCTTCCTTCGGCACGATGCCGAGCGCGCGGGGATTGATGTCCCAGCCGGTGGTCGAGATGATGATGTCGCGCGAGCCGTCGCCGAACTCCTTCATCGTCGCGCCTGTGCCGGCCGGATAGTACTCGATGTACTGGCCGAGCTCCTGCAGATAGGCCCAGGTCTTGTCCCAGCCGCCGACGGGGTCCTGCGGGTCCTTGTCGCCGAGGAGGTAGGGCAGTCCCATCATGAAGGTGCGGCCCGGGCCGGAATTGGTCGGGCGGGCATACATGAACTTGTTCGGATTGGCCTTGGCCCAGGCGAGCAGTTCCTCGGCCGTGGTCGGCACATTCTTGACCCGGTCCGGCATGTATTCGAGCAGCGGGCCGGAGGGGTAGTAGTTGACGACGACGCCGAAGCCGTCGCCCTGCGCCTTGTGCAGGTTGAGCGCGGCCGGCTCGTAATTGGCCTCGATGTTCGGGAACTTGTCGGCAAAGTCGGGCAGGATCTTCTGCCAGAGCTTCTGCTCGAGGCCGGCGGCGAGGCCGTCGCTGCCGGTCAGGATCAGGTCGAGATCGACCTTGCCGGCATCCTGCTGGGCCTTGAGCTTGCTGGCGAGCTCGGGGGCAGGGGCCTTCACGAAGGCGATGCGCGAGACCAGCTTGGGATTTGCGGTGCGATAGTCCTCGAAAGCCTTCTGCATCAGCGCCAGCGCACCGCCGACGTCCATGACGCTGATCACGACCGGGCTGGTCGGCAGCGGCGGCGAGGCGGCGAGCGCCGGCCCGCTCGCTGCGAGCGCGCCGAGACCGCCGAGCACGGTGCGGCGGTCGATACCCTCAGGATAGTTGGTCATTGCCTTCCCCTCTTGTTGTCGCGCCGTTCGGCGGCGCTCATGCGTCGTAGTGGCGTTCCTGGTCGGCGAGGCGGACGCGCCTGACGAAGAGTTCATCCGACCACTCGACCTCGCACTCCGCAAGCACGAGGCCATGCGCCGCGAGCGCCGGCCGGATCGCGGCAAGCGCATGGTCGGAGGCCATGGCGAAGGCCTGAGCGGGTGTCGCGATGCCCCAGGAGACGACATTGCGGACGGCTTCATCCAGGCAGAGGGCCGAGCCGGAGAGCAGGCCCGCCTCCTGCCGCACCGAGCCATCCGGCATGCGATCGACCGCCATGCCGGCGAAATGATAGCGGCCGATCGGCGCCGCGGCCGCGACCACCGCATCGGTGACCAGAATCGAGCGCTCTAGGCCCTTGGCCCGGATCAGCGCAGCGAGCGCCTTCGGATGGACATGGATGCCGTCGGCGATGAAGCCGGCCATCAATCGGTCCTCGGCGAGCTGGGCGAAGATCGGATTGGCGAGCTTGTGCAAGCTCTGCGGCAGGCCATTGCCGAGATGGGTCGAGAGCGACAGGCCTACATCGGCCGCAGCAGAGACCTGATCGAAATCGGCCGCTGAATGCCCGACGGCGACGATCTTGCCGGCCTCGGCCAGGCTCTTCGTCAGCCTGATGGCGCCCTCGCGCTCGGGGGCAAGCGTCACCATCAGGATCGGCCGCGACAGGCCACGCTCGACCTCGGCGATCAGCTCGGGCCTCGCCGCGGTCATCGCCTGCGGCGGATGGCAGCCATGGTAGCCCGGCGCCGGGTTCAGGAACGGGCCTTCGAGATGATAGCCCGGGCACATCAGGGGCCCGAGCCGGCTCTCGGCGACGGCTTTGTCCAACGCCTGAAAACGCTCGACCAGCTCGTGCGGATGGGCGGTGATGATCGTCGGCAGGCAATGCGTCACGCCGGTCGCGAGCATCGCCTCCAGTGCCCGGTCGAGATCGGCAGGAGTGATCGCCGGGTCGTTGAAGTCGACGCCGGCGAAACCGTTGATCTGGAGATCGACGAGGCCGGGCGAGACGGGCATTTGCGCCTCAGCCCTTCTTCAGCAGCGAGGCGGCCGGCGGATCGAGGAACAGCACCGTATTGGGATGGCGCTGCAGGATCGAGGCCGGATGGAGCGGCGTGATCTCGCCTTCGAGCGCATCCTTCACTGCCTGCGCCTTGCGGGCATCCGGCACCGACAGCACGATCAGCTCGCTCTTCAGGATCTGGCGGATGCTCATCGAGATCGCCTGCTCCGGTACCGCTTCGAGGCTTTCGAACCAGCCTTCGCCGAATTGCTGGTTGCGGCAGGCCTCGTCGAGCGTGACGACGATGTAGGGCTCCTCGGTCTCGAAATCGGCCGGCGGGTCGTTGAAGGCGAGGTGGCAGTTCTCGCCGAAGCCGGCGAAGCAGAGATCGATGCGGCGCCCGCCGATCAGTGCATTGAGACGCTTCGTCTCGGCGGCGGGATCGCCCTCGCCATTGACCGGAACGAAGGCCGGCTTGACGGGGAGCGGAGCGAGGAAGCGCTCTTTCAGATAACCGCGGAAGCTCGCCGGATGGCTTTCCGGAAGGCCGACATATTCGTCGAGATGGAAGGCGGTGACCTTCGACCAGTCGATGCCCTCGGCCACGACGAGGTTCTGTAGCATCTCGAACTGGCTCGCGCCGGTGGCGACGATGATCGTCGCCTCGCCATGGCGGGCGATGGCGGCGCGGATTGCCTCGGCGCCGAGTGCCGCCGCCTGCTTGCCGAGTTCGTTCTTGTCGGGGGTGATGCGGATATCGATCATGCTGCTCCTGGCGGGCTCGGCCTTGAGTGGCGGTATACTACCATACCAGAAGCCAGCCTAGGACGAGGGTGAGCTGGCGCCCATATTGCAGGAGCATGGTGCTGCGCAGCTTTCGGATCGGCCCGGCGCAGACCCCGGGCTCGGGCTGCGACGCGAGCCGTCCTCATGTCAGCCCGGATTGCACAGGTCGATATCGACGAAGTCCATCGCCGGCCCCATGCCCTCGATCACCTCGTACATCAGGTTGCCGATCTGGGTCGAATGCTCGTGGGCGCCCATGGCGTGACACATCTCGTGGGCGAGGGCGATGATGAGCTTCTTCTGGTCGTCGCCGTAGTTCTGCATGAAAACGCGGTCGTGATAGGTGACCGCCACCGTGCGCTCACCCTTCAGACGCCACATGAAGTAGACGACCTTGCTGCGGTTGCCCTTGAGGCGATCGAACTCGTTGTCGAACACCCGCTGCTTCCCGCCCGCGAAGTGGAACACCGCGTCGCTTCCCATTTCAGCCGCGACGCGCTGGCCTGCATCGAACGGGTCGCCGAGGTCCTCGTCGACCGCGAACGGCATCGAACCGTGATAGGCGATATCGATATTGCACCACGATTTGAAGAAGCGCGTCAGCGAGGCCATGGCGGTCTGGACATCGCTCTCGCTGTATTGGCTGCGATTCTTCCTGGCGTCGGTGACGAAGACTGCACGGGCGTGGACAGAGATGGCGCCCTTGACGCTGAGCAGCGCGTCCCGGGCAAGAACTTCCTCCCAGCTTTCGCCGTCGGCGCGGAGCATCAGGACTCCGGTGCCGGCGCTTACCCCGGTCACCGTGATGTCCCTGACCCCGGGGCCGGCGGGGATCGTGACCACCGAGTCGACCGGCGCCGCAGGCGCGCCGTCGATCGCGACGGTGACATTGGCCGGCACACGCAGGCGCGTTCTCGCGCCGTATGTCATCGCGGTGATCGTGCGCGTGCCGTGCAGCGGGACCATCTGGTAGTTGACGCCGGCCAGGACCGAGGCGCCGCCCTCGCCGCGGCCACTGCCGACGCCGACCATCAGCTTGGGTTTTTCCGCATTCGCCGCGACCGGCGCGGTTATGCGCTGCCGGTTCGAGCCCGCTACGATCGCAGACGGATCCTCCGCAGCGCTCGCCACGAAACCGCCCGCTCCCCGCATGTCGGCCTGCCGACGGGCGATGGCGAGCATCCGGCGGCCCTGGAGCGGTGAGCAATTGGGCGAGGCACAGCGCGACGTGCCGCTCGAGATGCCCTTGACTTCCAGGGCCTTCATTTCCTCGTCGAGGGCAGCGATCGTCATCTTGCCGACGATCGCGTCCTCCTTGGACTGGTAGCTGCGGTTGATGATCTTGCGCTTCTGCTTGAAAGCGAGGACGGCCCGTTCGGTCGAGGCTCCGTAGATGCGGCCGCGCCACTCGGCCGGATCGATCACTGCATCGTCCAGGGCAGCCAATGCAGCCTGGATCTTGCCGACATGGACGCCCTTGGCGCCGCGCAGGATATGCGAGGCGTCGCGAACGGCGCACTGCTCCAGCGCCTGATTGCCGGCGAAGAGAAAGGATTTGAGGGCCACCACACGTCTCCAGGTTACGCGGCCGCTCATCAGGACCGATGCCGCCGGTTGCCGCATCATCCGTTTCGTGTAGGCCGCGAAGTTCGGGGCGCGGCGACGGAGTCGCGTACACCGCCAAGCCTGCGGTTCACCGTTCGGTGATCTTGAACTCGATCCTGCGGTTGCGGCGCCAGGCGTCGTCATTGTTGGCGACGTCGAGCGGCTGGAACTCGCCGAAGCCGGTCGCGGCGATACGGTCGGCGGGAATGCCCTTGCTGACGAGGTATTCGACCACGGCGACGGCGCGCGCGGTCGACAGGCTCCAGTTCGACGGGAATTGCTGCGAGCGGATCGGCCGGTTGTCGGTATGGCCGTCGACGCGCAGGATCCAGGGCAGGTCCGGAGGCATCTCGCGGGCGAGATCGGCGATGATCGCCCCGAGCTTGTCGAGCTCGCCGCGGCCTTCCGGCTTCAGCACGGCCTGGCCGGCGTCGAAGAACACCTCGGACTGGAAGACGAAGCGGTCGCCGACGACACGGATGTCGGGCCTTGTGCCGAGCACCTGGCGCAGGCGACCGAAGAAGTCGGAGCGATAGCGTGCCAGCTCCTGCACGCGCTGGGCCAGCGCGACGTTGAGGCGCGAGCCGAGCTCGGAGATGCGCGCCTGCGATTCCTTGTCCTTGGCCTCGGCGGCGCCGATCGCCTCCTCCAGTGCCGCGAGCTGGCGACGCATGGCGACGATCTGCTGGTTGACCAGCTCGACCGTGGCCTGCGCCTTGGCGGAAAGCTGCTTCTCGGCGTCGAGCGCCTTCTGCGTCTCGGCGAGCTGGGTCGGCGCGTTGGTGCGGGCGGCGCCGTCGAGCAGGCCCTGGACGCGGGCGCGCTCGGCCTGCTCGCTAGCGAGCGAGGACTGCAGCAAGGCGAGCGAATCCTTCGCCTCCTTGCCGCTCGAACGCTCGAGGGCGAGCAGGTCGCTGAGCTCGGAGATCTGGCGGTTAAGCCGGTCGAGCACTGTGTCGCGGCCGGAAATCTCCTGCGACAGGAAGAACTGGCCGAGGACGAAGACCGAGAGCAGGAAGACGATGCCGATCAGCATCGTCGAGAGCGCGTCGACGAAGCCCGGCCAGAAATTGACCTCTTCCCGGCGATGCGAGCGCGACAGGGCCATTGGCTCCGATACTCCTCTGCTGCGTGGTCATCCCGGGCGACCGGAGGGAGACCCGGGATCCATTCCGGAACCTCTTTCGGCTAGGCTCCGGAATGGATCCCGGCTCTACGCTGCGCTCCGGCCGGGATGACCAGCGCGGATATCATTCACCTTTCGAACAGCGCCTTCTCGGCGCAATCACGACTCGCTCACCCGCTCGGCGGCGAGGCGCTCGATCAGGCGCTTCAGATCCTTCTCTCGCACGGCCTGCGCCTCGACCCAGTCGCGGATCAATTGCTGCTCGGAGCGCATGTGCTGGACGAGACCCTGGATGCCCTCGGCGAGATTGGCCAGCGCCTGCGTCGCCGCGCGGTTGTTGGAGCCGTCCTGCATGGCGGCCTGGAGCTTGTCGAGGCGCTCGACCACGATGTCGCCGGCGACAGTCGGGCCGGCGGGGGACATCGCCAGCGGGGTCGTCGCGGAATGGCTCGTGGCGGTGCCGAGATAGCCCTCGATCTCGTTGCGGAAACGGCGCTGGCCCTGGCCGACCTGCAGGTCGAGGAAGCCGAGGATCAGCGAACCGGCGATGCCGAACAGCGAGGACGAGAAAGACAGGCCCATGCCGGCGAGCGGGGCGGCGAGGCCGGCCTTGAGCTCGTCGAAGAGCACGCCCGCTTCCGCACCGGTACGCAGGCTCTTGATGACGTTGCCGACCGAGGAGACGGTGTCGAGCAGGCCCCAGAAGGTCCCGAGCAGGCCGAGGAAGACAAGCAGTCCGGCAAGGTAGCGCAGTACCTCGCGCCCGTCGTCGAGCCGGACCGCGATCGATTCGAGCAGGCTCGTCGCCTGGCTGGGAGCGAGGTTGCGCTGTTCCAGCGCCGGCAGCACGGGGGCAAGCGGGCTGATCACCTGGTTGCGCCGCAGGGTCGCGCCGGCCGGATTTGCGGCGAGGCGGGTAGCAGCGCGCGCCTCGCTGTCGACGCGCCAGAGTTCGCGCAGCGACAGGAGGACGCCGACTGCGAGCGCGCCGACAATCAGGCCGTTGAGCCCGGGATTGGTCATGAAGGCGGTGAGCAGGCCCGCCTGCAGGATGAAGATCAGGAAGCCGATCAGCGCGAGGAAGACCAGCGCGCGGAGAAAATAGCGCAGCGGGCGGGAGAAGCGGAACGTCTGCGGCCGATAGGGGCTCGTCGCTGGGGGCTCCAGCGGCGGGACCTCCGGGGCCGCCTCGTCATTGGCCATGCCTGCTCATCCGATCCGGTTTCGTAGCGCGGGCGACTGTCGCCTCCCGCCACGCTAGGATCAAGCCGAAAACGGCCTCGGTTTCGTCAAAGAACCGTCTTGAGGACTGCGCGCAACGCCGGCTCGCCGGCCTCGTTGCCGCAGATCACGTCCTTGGCCGAGGTCGGCTGCTTGCCGTCGAGCGTGCCGAAGGTGCCGCCCGCCTCGCGCACCATCACCGCGCCGGCGCCGAAATCCCAGGTGTTGAGGCCGCGTTCCCAATAGGCGTCCATGCGGCCGGCGGCGACATAGGCGATGTCGAGCGCGGCCGAGCCCATGCGGCGGACATTGGCGAAGCGGCTCATCACCGCGCCGAGCTCCTTCAGGAAGAGCGGATGGCCGCCCTTGCCGATATGCGGCACGCCCATTCCGATCAGCATGTCCGCCGATTCGCGCCGGCCGGAGACGCGCAGGCGGCGGTTGTTGGCATAGGCGCCCTTGCCCTTCTCGGCGATGAAGAGCTCGTCCTTAGCGGCGTCGTAGATCACGCCGGCGATGAACTGGTTGTCGCGCTCCAGAGCCACCGAGATGTTCCAGTGCGGGATGCCGCGCAGGAAGTTGTGGGTGCCGTCGAGCGGGTCGATATGCCAGCGATTGCTCTCGTCGGTGCCAGCGACGACGCCGCTCTCCTCCATGACGAAGCCGTAGCCGGGCCGGGCCTTCTCCAGCGCCGCGCGCAGGATCTCCTCGGCCTTGTGGTCGGCCTTGGAGACGAAATCGCCCGGGCCCTTGGCCAGGACCTGCAGGTTCTCGACCTCGCCGAAATCGCGCTTCAGCGAACGCGACGCCTTCATCACGGCATCGGTCATCACGGTCATCAGGGGGGAGCGGATCATTGTACAAACCTCGAGGCGCGCGACGCGCGGCAGAAGAGAACAGACTATCAAAGAGCGGTGGTGGAGCGGCGCCGACTTCGCGCCGGCAATTTCGCCGTCACTTGCTCGGTTGGCTCGGCGTCGTCAAGGCCGTGGCCTCGATCCGGTCGGCGGCAAGACGCGCGGCGCGCTCGCGCTGCTCCGGCGAAAGCCGCTCCAGGAGCTGATCGAGCGTGGCGTCGGCAAGGCCCTGGGCGCGCGCCGCGAGGTGCCAGGCGGCCGCCTCCGAGAGGTCGGGCGGGACGGCACGGCCGAACTGGTAGAGCTTTGCCAGCCGGTTCTGGGCGATGGCATTGCCCTTGTTGGCGGCGCGGATGAAGAGCTTTGCCGCGGCGCGCTCGTCCTTGGCCACGCCGTCGCCGTTGAACAGCACGATCGCATACTCGACCTCGCCGGCGATCAGGCCGTTGGCGGCAGCCTTTCCCATCCATTCGGCCGCCACGGCGTCGTCCTGCGCCACGCCACGGCCCATCTTGTAGAGCACGCCGAGCGCGTGCTGGGCGTCGGCGAGGTCGGCGGCTGCGGCGATCCTGAGACAGGCGATGGCGCGCTGGTCGTCCTGCGCGCGCCCGGTCGCGAGCAAGGCGAGGGCGAGATTGTAGTTGGCGGCGGGATGCCCGGCGGCCGCGGCCTTCTCCAGCAGGACGCCGCCGGCCTTCGGATCGCGCGCCAGACCACGGCCTTCCAGCATCGCCATGCCGAGGGCGAAGATCGCGTTGACGTCGCCCTTGTCGGCAGCGAGGCGATACCAGTCGGCGGCGGCCTTGGGATCGATGCGGACCCCGAGCCCCTGCCGGTAAATCTCGCCGAGCAGCGTCATCGCCGCGGCGTCCTTCGGATCGGCCTCGAGCCGCTTCAAGGCTTCGTCCTGGGCTCTCCGGTAGTGTCCGGCCTGATAGGCGCCGTAGGCGAGGTCCGGCTCCGCCGCAGTGGCAGGGAGGGCGACCATCAGGGCGAGCGCTGCGAGCGCAAGCCTCATCGCGCCATCCTGCGGGCGTGCTGCGCTGCGATCGCGGCATCCGCCTGCGCAACTGCGGTGCGGATGTCGACATCCTCGGCGAAGACCCATTCGCCGAGCGCGATGAATTCGGCGCCGGTCTCGATCAGGGCCGGAACCGACTCCGCATCCGGGCAATAGGCGATGCAGGGGGTCTCGAAGATCTCGGCCCACCAGGAGGCGCGCTCGATCACCGCCGGCAGCGCCGGCAGCGAGCCGTCCGGCCGCGGCTCGCCGAACATGACGTAGTCGACGCCGGTCTCGCCGATATCCATCGCGTCATGGCGCGAGCGCAAGCCCCCGGCGCCGATGATGCGTTCCTGCTTCAGGCTGGAGCGCGCCTCGGCGACCGCCTCGGCTCCCGCGGTCAGATGGACGCCGTCGGCGCCGCCGCGGCTGGCGACCTGGGCCGAGGCCTCGACGACCAGCGCGACGTTCTGCGCCTGCACCGGGGGGGCCAGCGCCTTGACCCGTTCGGTGAGGCTGCGCTCGTCGCCGGGCGCGAGTCGCAGCAGCACGGCGGCGACATCGCCGCCGGCGAAGGCCTGCATCAGGCGAAAGGAGATGGCGCCGGGATCCGAGATCGGCGGCGTGACGAGCATCAGGCGGGTGCGGGGGACGGATGTGTTCATGATCGTCCGCGCAAACGGCCCGCGGCGTGGTCCAATGTCAAGACCATAAGCCCGGCGACGAGGCTCCAGAACGCGGAGCCGACGCCGAACAGCGACAGGCTGGAGGCTGCAACGGCGAAGGTGACGACCGCGGCGAAGCGGCCCTTGTCGCTGCCCATTGCCTGACTGAGTGCGCCGGTGAGCGAGCCGACGAGGCCGAGGCCGGCGACCGCGACGATCAGCGCCTTCGGCATGGCGAGGATGAGCGCCAGCAGCAGGCCGGATGTTGCGGCGACAACGAGCCAGAGCAAAGCGTACCAGACCCCGGCCTTCCAGCGCTCCTTCGGATCGGGATGCGTGTCGGCGCCGGTGCAGATCGAGGCGCTGATCGCCGCCATGTTGACCATATGAGCGCCGGTCGGGGCGGTCAGGAACGACATCAACCCGGTGACGAACAGGCAGGACGCCGTCGGCGGCTGGTAGCCGGAGGCGCGCAGCACGGCAAAGCCCGGCAGGTTCTGCGCCGCCATGGTGACGAGATAGAGCGGGATGCCGATGCCGACGATGGCCGTGAGATCGAGATGCGGGACGATCAGCTCGACATGCGTCAGCGCGACGGGGCCGGCGGGCAGTGTCGCTGTGCCGGTGGCGAAGGCGAGGGCGAGCCCGGCGCCGAGCGCCGCGATGACGCCGAGGAAGGGGTTCCACAACCGCGCCAGCAGGAAGACCATGAGCAGCGTCAGCACCAAAGCCGGCTGCAGGCGCATCTCGTCGAAGACGGCGACGACGAAGCGGAAGATCACGCCGGCGAGCATGGCCGCGGCGATGCTCATCGGGATCCGCTCGACCAGCGCTCCGAGCGGGCGGAAGGCGGCGGTCGTCATCATCAGCACGGCGGCGGCGAGGAAGGCGCCGACGGCCGAGGCCATGTCGACGCCGCTCACCGCAGCGATCAGCGCCGCACCGGGCGTCGACCAGGCGCAGATGATCGGCATACGATGCCGCCAGGACAGGATGAAGCTGGACAGCCCCTTGGCGATGGCGAGCCCAGCGAGCCAGGAGACGGTTTGTCCCGGCGTCGCGCCGACCGCCTGTGCGGCGGCAAGGATCACCGCGACCGAGGCCGCGTAGCCGACGAAGACGGCGACGAAGGCAGAGAACAGCTGCGACATCGGCCGGTCTATTCGTCCCAGGCGGTCGGCCAGGTCTCAGTGAGCGTAGCGCCCAGGCGCACCGGCCAGGCCGCCTTGGCGAGGCCGGTGCGGTCGTCGGTCTCGACCGCGATGCCCGAGAGCGTGCCTTCGCCGAGCGCCGGCTCCAGCCGCGACCCCGGCGTCTTCTGCAGGAAGCGGCGGATCGCCTCCTCCTTCTGCATGCCGAGGATCGACTCGTAGTCGCCGCACATGCCGGCATCGGTCTGGTAGGCGGTGCCGGCCGGCAGCACGCGCGTGTCCGACGTCGGGACATGGGTGTGGGTGCCGACGACGAGGCTGGCGCGGCCGTCGAGATAGTAGGCCATGGCGAGCTTCTCGCTGGTCGCCTCGGCATGGACGTCGACGATGACGGCGTCGGCCGCGTCCCCGAGCGGGCAGGCGGCGAGCTCGCGCTCCAGCGCGGCGAAGGGGTCGTCGAGCGCATCCATGAACAGGCGGCCCATGACGTTGACGACAAGGACGCGGGCGCCGTTCCTCGCCTCGATCACGGTCGCGCCGCGGCCGGGCGTGCCGGGCGGATAGTTCGCCGGACGGATCAGGCGCGGCTGGCGCTCGATGAAGACCAGCGCCTCGCGCTGGTCCCAGGAATGGTTGCCGAGCGTGACGACATCGGCGCCGGCGGCCAGCGTCTCGTCGCAGATCGCCTCTGTGATGCCGAAGCCGCCGGCGGCGTTCTCGCCGTTGATGACGACGCAGTCGAGCTTCCAGCGCTCGCGCAGCCCGGGGAGGCGATCCTGGACGGCGAGACGTCCGGCGCGCCCGACGATGTCACCGAGAAAGAGCAGACGCATGTCACGATCCAACGCTTGGGCCGTGCATCACGGCCCGTTATTTCGCATCTCCACGCAAGACAGCCGTCCCGGCTCTTCCCAGGCCGCGCGGTACGATTGTGCGGCTTTGAGAAAACACGGCGGGACGGCAGCGTCTTGAAGGAAAGGCGCAGCCGCTAATGACGTGATCGCCGCGGCGAAATCAACCGCAGCGGATCGTCTCGTCCTGTGTGACGACCCAGTCGAGGCGGCGATCATGCGGCTCGGCTGGCACTTCCGCGATCTCCTGCGCCGCATAGGCGATGCCGACGGTCAGGGCCGGTTCCAGCTCGGTAATGGCGCGGTCGTAATAGCCCTTGCCGTAGCCGATCCGGTAGCCGCGCCGGTCGAAGGCAGCGAGCGGGACGATCAGGATGGCGGGCTTCACTTCGGGCTGCTCGGGCGCCGGTACCAGCGTGCCGAAGCCGCCAGGCACGATCGGCTCCCACGGCGCCCAGCGCCGAAAATGCATGCGCTTCTCGACGATCGCCGGCAGGCAGAGCAGCAGGCCGCGCTCGTGCAGGGCCTCCAGGATCGGGCGCGGATCGGCCTCGGAGCGCATCGGCCAATAGGCGGAGATCGGCCCCTGCGTGAAGACCGGCAGCGCCAGCACGCGTGCGACGATGGCCTCGTCCCAGAGCAGGCGGTCGTCGAGTTCGAGCGCGTCGCGCCGGGCGAGCGCCTCGGCGCGCAGCGCGGCCTTGCGCGGGGAGGGGGCGAGAGAGACGCTGTCGGTCATGGGGTGCGGAGCCACCTCGGCCGTGGAGATTTCGATCCCGGGACACCTACAAAGTAGGTGGGCGCCGTGTGTCCGGGTCCAGGGACCCGGTCAGGGACAGCTCCCTAGGGAGTCGTATGGGCCCGGGAATACATGACTCGCACGCACCAGGCAGCCCCGCCGCGCCAATGTAGGATACGCGCCGGCAAAGTGCCAGTGGCGTTCAAGCGCGGCATGGGCGGAGCCAGTGTCGATCATGCCGAAAGCTGTGCACGAATATGACGCGCCAGCTCCTCGGCAACCTCGGACATGGCCGATCTGCGGCAATACAGATTGATCGAGAAGGCGCTGAGGCGCGGCAGGCCGCTGGCATCGTCGAGAATGCGCAGGCTGTCCGGCACAGTGGAGGCCAGCATGGGCGAGACCGCCATGTCGGCTTCGACGGTGGCGCAGATCGGCTCGAAGCTGCTGACTTCGCAGATGAAACGCCAGTCGCGGCCGGCCTCGGCCAACGCCTTGAGAGCCACGGGACGATGCGGGCAGGTATCGTCGCCCGTCGCAATGGGCAACGGATCGCGCCAGAAGGCATCGCCATCGCGCGAGCCCACCCAAACGAGGGGATCGGTCCGCAAGGTCTCGCCATGTTGAGCGCAGTCGATCTGGACGGCCATGGTCAGATCGATCTCGCCGCGACCGAGCATGTCGAGCAGGCGGCCGGTCGTGTCGCAGACGATCGAGACCCGCACGCGCGGATGGGCCCGGCCGAAGCGACGCAGAACCGGTGTGCCGTAGGGACGCACGAGATCGGAAGGCATGCCGAGCCGGACGTCTCCCGCGAATTCCGGCGCGTTCATCGCCGCCCAGACGTCGTCATTGCTGCGCAGTAGCCTTCGCGCCTGTGCCAGCAGTCTTTCGCCCTGCGGGGTCAGGCGCAGTGGCCGGCGGCCGCGTTCGACCAGCTGGCAACGGAACACGCTCTCGAGCCGCTTCAACTGCAGACTCGCCGCAGCCTGCGTCAGATGCAGGAGGCGCGCGGCGCCGGTGATGCTGCCCGCGTCGACGATGGCGTCGAAGGTCCGCAGGAGCGCGATATCGAGGTTTCGCGGCATGCGATGTCTGAATAAAAATCCTTTATGTCCTGCATAATAATTCCAAGCTTTCCTTATGCAAAGCTTGTTTTCATGATGCCTTCCATGGCTCAGGTGCAGCTGACGCTGGGCAGGAGGTGGCAATGCCGGTCGAAGGACGCTTCACGCTCGCCGCGGTCCAGGCCGCTCATGTGCTGTTCGATCGGGACGGCGCCACGCGGAAGGCCTGCCGGCTGATCGGCGAGGCCGCAGCCGCCGGTGCGACGATCGTCGCATTCGGCGAGAGCTGGCTTCCCGGCTACCCGTTCTTCGTCGACTCCACCTTCCAGCCGCTGAGCTGGCAGGCCATGGCGGAATACCATGCCAGCGCCGTCGAGGTGCCGAGCCCGACCACGGACAAGCTGTGCGCCGCTGCGAAAAAGGGCAGGGTCGACGTCGTGATCGGCATCGTCGAGCGCGATACCGCGACGCTCGGCACCGTCTATTGCACGCTTCTCTTCATTGGCCGGGACGGCGCGATTCTTGGGCGGCACCGCAAACTCAAGCCGACGCATGTCGAGCGGGCGGTCTGGGGCGACGGCGATGCTCGCGGCCTGCAAGCCTATCAGCGGCCCTATGCCCGGATCAGCGGCCTGAACTGCTGGGAGCACAACATAATCCTGCCGACCTACGCGCTCGCCGCGCAGGGAACGCAGGTGCATGTCGCCGCCTGGCCCGGGCGAGAGGTTGATCCGGCGCCAGCGCATCCCGACAGCGTCTGGCCGCGGCAGCTGCTGTTGTCACGGGCCTTTGCGTCGCAAGCTGCCTGCTATGTGATCGCAGCAGCCGGAATCAGGCTGACCGAGCACGTGCCGGACCGGTATCGCGAACTGTCTACCTATGAGCATACCGGCGAGAGCTACATCATCGACCCGCGCGGCGAGGTCATCGCCGGGCCGGCGCGAGGCGAGACGATTTTGCTCGCGGAAGGCAGTATGGAGGCCGTACTGGCAGCCAAATCGGCCGTCGACGCCGCCGGCCACTATTCGCGGCCGGATCTGTTGCGGCTGGTGGTCGACCGCGCGACACCGCGCGGGCTGAGCTTTTCACCCGAGCCGGTTCAGCCCATTGCGGGGTAGCGCGACCTCCGAGCGCCGGCCGGATCAGGCCCCCCGCGCCATCCCATGCCGGATCACCTGGTCGATCAGGTCGGGATAGGCGACACCGCTGGCGGCGAGCGCCTTCGGGAACATGCTGATGTCGGTGAAGCCGGGGATGGTGTTGATCTCGTTGACCAGCGCGCTGCCGTCCGGGCGCAGGAAGAAGTCGACGCGGGCCATGCCGTCGCAGCCGAGGGCATGGAAGGCACGCTTCGCCAGTTCCTGCAGGTTGGCGATCGTTTCCTCCGGCAGATGAGCGGGAACCTCGACGCGGGCGCCGTCCTCGTCGAGATATTTGGCCTCGTAGGTGTAGAAGCCGTGGCTCGCGGCGGCGACGATCTCGCCCGGCAGCGAGACGATGGTCTCGCCATCGGCCTGCTCCAGCACGCTGAGCTCGATCTCGCGGCCGGCGATGAACTCCTCGACCAGCACCACACGGTCGTGCCGGAAGGCCTCGGCGAGCGCCGCTGCGAAGCTCTCGGCATTCGTCGCCTTGCTGACGCCGACCGAGGAGCCCTGGCGTGCCGGCTTGACGAACAGCGGCAGGCCGAGCGCGGCGCTGACCTGTTCGAAGCCGAGCGCCTCGCCTCGGCGAACGGTGAGCGAGCGGGCGACGCTCAGGCCGGCCTCGCGCAGCAGCCGCTTGGCGATGTCCTTGTCGAGCGCATTGGCCGAGCCGACGATGCCGCAGCCGGCGAGCGGGATGCCGGCAACCTGGGCCAGCCCCTGGACCGAGCCGTCCTCGCCATCGAGGCCATGCAGAACCGGGAAGAGCACGTCGATCTTCGGCAAGGTCTGCGGCGCGGCGCCGTCCTGCAGGCGCAGGAGGCGCCCGTTCCCGCCCGGCAGCAGGCAGAGCTCGGCGCCGTCCTGCGGGATCGGATCGGGCAGAACGCCGTTCTGCAATTCGAGCTCGCGCCATGCGCCCGCCCTGGTGATCAGGATCGGCACGACGTCGTATTTCGCCTTGTCGATCGCCTTGACCACATTGGTCGCGGACATCAGCGAGACCTCGTGCTCGGAGGACCTGCCGCCGAGGAGAATCGCTACCCGAACCCTGTCACCCATAGCCGCCGCCTTCATCGATTCGCTTACGTCTGGAAGCGTCAGTCGGGCATGATTGAGGAATTGCAAAGGCGGCGGAAATGCCTGCGGCGACTACCCCACCTGCCCGGGCAGCAGGCTCCTCGCCACGCTCTCGATCCGCTCGGCCGCGGCGACGAGGGCGGCGGCGGCCCTCTCCTCGACCTCGCCGGCGCGCTGGTCGGCGAAGCCGGCATCGCCCTGCAGCGAATGGAGGCGATCTTCGAGCGTCTCGACCTTCCTCTTCAGCTCGGTGACCTCGTCGGCGACCATCAGCGCTGCCATGACGTGCAGGCGCATGTCGCCGATCTCGCCGAAGGCCTGGCGCATCTCCTCGATCTTGCCGTCATAGAGCTGAGCGAGCGCCTCCAGATGCGGCTCCTCGCCATCGCCGCATGCCATGCGATAGGCCTTGCCTGAGATGGTGACGTTGACCTGGGGCATCAGGCGTCCTGCTCGGCTTCTTCGTCGGGTTGGGCCTCGACGCGGGCGATCACTTCGGCAAGCGCCGTCATGGCGCGGTCGAGCTTGCGGTCGACTTCCTGCGCGACGCCCTCGACCTGGCCGATCCGGGCCATGGCGCCGTCGAGTTCGACCGCGAGGCGGGCGCGATCGTCCTGCATCAGGGTAAGCTCGGTTTCGAGGTTTGCGCGGCCACGCTCGACCTCGAGCCGCCTGCGAGCGGCTGCTTCGAGCTGGCCGAGCGCGCCTTCGAGGCGCGACAGGGCGTGATCCAGTGCTGGAGACGCCACGCTTCTTCCTTTGCGTGCCGGGGAAGCCGGCTCATCCGATTCGGAAGCGTAGATTAACAAATATCTCCGTGGAAAGCGCTTTGGCCGGTGCGGTCCGAGCGAAGCGTGGGGAAAACTCGATATCTGCGTCCTTGCAGGCGAATTGACTCCGCTTGAGCGGGCGGCCTATCGAACGCGCGACCTTTTTCTCAAGAGTTCGCTGCTCGTCGCCGGCCAGCTTCGGCGCGAGCCTCGTTCCGCACTTGCCGGAGAGACTCCATGACGACGCCTGCGATCGACCGCGCCCAGCACGAGCGGCTCGCCAACGCCATCCGTTCCCTCGCCATGGACGGCGTCGAGCAGGCCAAGTCCGGCCATCCCGGCCTGCCGATGGGCGCGGCCGACGTCGCGACCGTGCTGTTCACCCGCATCCTGAAATATGATGCGGCCGAGCCGCGTTGGCCCGATCGCGACCGTTTCGTGCTCTCGGCCGGCCATGGCTCGATGCTGATCTACGCGCTGCTCTATCTCACCGGCACGCCCGGCATGGAGCTCGACGACCTCAAGAAGTTCCGCCAGCTCGAATCGAAGACGCCGGGCCATCCCGAGAACTTCATGACCGCCGGCGTCGAGACCACCACAGGCCCGCTCGGCCAGGGTCTCGCCACCGCGGTCGGCATGGCGATGGCCGAGCGCATGCTCGCCGCCGAGTTCGGCAGGAAGCTGGTCGACCACAAGACCTATGTGCTGGCCTCCGACGGCGATCTGATGGAAGGCATCAGCCAGGAGGCGATCGCGCTCGCCGGCCATCAGAAGCTCAACAAGCTGATCGTGCTCTGGGACGACAACGGCATCTCGATCGACGGGCCGCTCTCGATCTCGGACTCGGTCGACCAGCTCGCCCGCTTCAAGGCCTGTGGCTGGAAGGCCGAGCGCGTCGACGGGCATGATCCCGACGCGATCGAGGCTGCGGTTCGCCGCGCCCAGAAGTCGAACAAGCCGACGCTGATCGCCTGCAAGACCGTGATCGGCTTCGGCGCGCCGAAGAAGGCCGGCACATCCAAGGCGCATGGCGAGCCGCTCGGCGCCGAGGAACTCGCCGCCGCCAAGAAGGCGCTCGGCATCACCGGCGGTCCGTTCGAGGTCGCGGCCGACGTGCTCAAGGCCTGGCGCGGTTTCGGCGCCACCGGCTTCGCCGAGCGCAAGGACTGGAATACACGCCTCGCGGCGCTGTCCGAGCGCAAGCGCGGCGAGTTCGAGCGCCGCCTGAACCACGCCGTGCCGGCCAAGCTCGCCAAGACGCTGGTCGCCCACAAGAAGGCGCTGGCTGCGAACCCGGTGACCGTCGCGACCCGCAAGGCTTCCGAACTGGCGCTGGACGTGATCGTACCCGTGATGCCGGAGCTGGTCTCAGGCTCGGCCGACCTGACGCCCTCCAACAACACCCGCGCCAAGGGCTTCGAGGACTTCACGCCGAAGACCCCGAAGGGCCGCTATGTCCGCTACGGCATCCGCGAGCACGGCATGGCGGCGGCGATGAACGGCATCACCCTGCATGGCGGCTTCCGTACCGCCGGGGGCACCTTCCTGGTCTTCGCCGACTATGCCCGTCCCTCGATGCGGCTCGCCGCGCTGATGGGGCTGCCGGTCATCTATGTCATGACCCATGATTCGATCGGCCTCGGCGAGGACGGTCCGACCCACCAGCCGGTCGAGCAGATCGCCAGCTTGCGCGCCATGCCGAACATGCGCGTGCTGCGTCCCGCCGATGCGATCGAGACGGCCGAAGCCTGGCAGATCGCGCTGGAGCGCACCGACGGCCCGACGGTGCTGGCGCTGTCGCGCCAGAACCTGGCGCCGGTCCGTACCGACGGCACCGCGACGAACCGTTCGGCCAAGGGCGCCTACGAGTTGCTGGCGGCTGAAGGTGGCAAGGCGCAGGTCTCGCTCTTCGCCTCGGGCTCCGAGGTCGAGATCGCGGTCGCTGCCCGCAAGCTCCTGGCCGACAAGGGCATGCGCGCCCGAGTCGTCTCGGTGCCCTCGCTCGAAGCACTGCTTGAGCAGGACGAGGCTACCAGGGCCGCGATCATCGGCGATGCCCCGATCAAGATTGCGGTCGAGGCGGCCGTGCGCTTCGGCTGGGATGGCGTGATCGGCACTGACGGCGGCTTCGTCGGCATGTCCTCCTTCGGGGCGAGCGGCCCCTACAAGGAGGTCTACAAGCATTTCGGCATCACTCCGGAGGCGGTGGTCGAGGCGGCGATCAAGCGTCACAACGGCTGAGCCAACTCAAATTTTTAAGGCCTGCCCTTGCGTTCCGCCATGGTTTGGCCGATTTGCCCGCGTGAATGGCCCGGCCCATGCCGGTGAACGGCGAAGGAGAGGATTGAGATGACGGTCAAGGTGGCGATCAACGGCTTCGGCCGTATCGGGCGCAACGTGCTGCGCGCGATCATCGAGTCGAAGCGCAAGGACATCGAGGTCGTGGCGATCAACGATCTCGGCCCGGTCGAGACCAACGCCCATCTCTTTCGCTTCGATTCCGTGCACGGCCGCTTCCCCGGCACGGTTACCGTCTCCGGCGACACGATCGATGTCGGCCGCGGCCCGATCAAGGTCACCGCGATCCGCGATCCCAAGGACCTGCCGCACAAGGCGCTTGGCGTCGACATCGCGCTGGAATGCACCGGCATCTTCACGACCCGCGACAAGGCGGCGGCCCATCTCGCCGCCGGCGCCAAGCGCGTCCTGGTCTCGGCCCCCTGCGACGGCGCCGACCTGACAGTGGTCTACGGCGTCAACAACGAGGCCCTGACCAAGGACCACATCGTCGTCTCGAACGCCTCCTGCACGACCAACTGCCTCGCGCCGGTGGTCAAGGTGCTGCATGACGCCGTCGGCATCGACAAGGGCTTCATGACCACGATCCATGCCTATACCGGCGACCAGCCGACGCTGGACACGATGCACAAGGACCTCTATCGCGGCCGCGCCGCCGCGATGTCGATGATCCCGACCTCGACCGGCGCCGCCAAGGCGATCGGCCTCGTCATCCCCGAGCTCAAGGGCCGGCTCGACGGCACCTCGATCCGCGTGCCGACCCCGAACGTCTCGGTCGTCGACTTCAAGTTCATCTCGAAGCGCAAGACCACGGTCGAGAAGATCAACGACGCCATCATCAAGGCGAGCAAGCGCGGCGCGCTGAAGGGCATCCTCGCCGTCACCGACCAGCCCAACGTCTCGATCGACTTCAACCACGACCCGGCCTCGTCGACCTTCGCGCTCGACCAGACCAAGGTCATGGACGAGAAGTTCGTCCGCGTCCTGTCTTGGTACGACAACGAGTGGGGCTTCTCGAACCGCATGAGCGACACCGCCGTCGCCATGGCGAAGCTGATCTGACGCACACTCCCTTCGCAGCCGCGCCGGACAGGCGCGGCTGCGCCTAAAACTGCCGAGGAACGGACCGCGCAATGAATAAGATCGAGCCGACCGTCGCCACGTCGACCACGTCCCCTGAGACCGTCATCGTGCCGCCGGCCCCGAGCATGGCCGAGATCGCCGCAGCGCGCGCCACCGACGCGAAGCCGGCCGAGCCGCTCGCGCCGAGCGATCCGCGCAAGCTCGACCAGCTCTCGCGCATCGAGGACAAGACGGCCCGGATCGAAGAGAAGTTCGCGCGCTACGAGGCGGTGCTGACCCGCGCCGAGGCCTCGCTGGAGCGCAGCGCCCAGAAGGTCGATCTCGCCGCCGGCACCATGGACTTCGCCGGCCTGCGCGAGGAGCTCTCGGCCCTGCGCCAGCGCGTCAATTCGACCCCGCGCTTCGGCGCCCTGCTGCTCACCGGCATCGTCACCGCGGTTCTGACCGTCGTCCTGACGGTGATCGTATTGAAGAGCGGCGTTCCCGGCGTGCTGCCGCCGATCCTGCCGCGATGAGCTTCCGCCCGCCCGCCGATCTTGCGGACGGGCGCAGTGTCCGCTGGCGGGCATTGGAAGGCGACGGGCTCGAACATCTGACGGTGCGCGCGCAGGCGAACGGTCTTCGCGCCGAGGCCACTGTGGTCGGCGAGCGCGATGGGAGCCGCTTCGGCGCGAGCTATCGCATCGATTGCGACGCCGATTTCACGGTCCGCTCCTTCGAGGTCGCGACGACCGATGGCCGTGGTCTCGCCATGACCCGGCGAGACGGCGCGTGGCATGACGGCGAGCGCGGCCTTCTGCCGGCTTTCGACGGCTGCGTCGACATCGATCTCTCCGCCACGCCCTTCACCAACACGCTGCCGATCCGTCGTCTCGCCTGGGAAATTGGCCACCAGCGGCGCATCGCCATGCTGTTCGTGCCGTTCGACAGCTTCGAGCCCTTCGTCACCGAGCAGGTCTATACCTGCCTTGCGCCAAGGCTCTTCCGGTTCGAGACGGCCGATGGCAGTTTCACCGCCGAGCTTCCGGTCGACGAGGACGGCCTCGTCATGGATTATCCCTGTCTGTTCCAACGTTTGTAAGAGAGCGCCCTTCATGCCTGCTTTCCGCACCCTCGACGACGCCGATCTCGCCGGCAAGCGCGTTCTCGTCCGTGTCGATCTCAACGTGCCGATGGAGGAGGGCAGGGTCACCGATACGACCCGTATCGACCGGATCCTGCCGACGATCCGCGAGATCGCGCAGAAGGGCGGCAAGGTCATCCTGCTGGCGCATTTCGGCCGGCCCAAGGGCCGCGACGAGAAGAACAGCCTGCGGCAGGTGGTGCCGGCGTTGGCGCATGCACTCGGCCAGCCGGTGATCTTCGTTGGCGACTGCATCGGCACGGAGGCGCAGAAGGCGATCGCCGCCGCCAAGAACGGCGAGATCCTGCTTCTGGAGAACACCCGTTTCCACGCCGGCGACGAGAAGAACGATCCCGAATTCGTCAAGGCGCTCGCCGCCAATGGCGATCTCTATGTCAACGACGCCTTCTCGGCCGCCCACCGCGCCCATGCCTCGACCGAAGGGCTGGCGCATCTGCTGCCGGCCTATGCCGGGCGCACCATGCAGGCCGAACTGGAAGCGCTTTCGGCCGGTCTCGACAACCCGGCTCGGCCGGTGATGGCGATCGTCGGCGGCGCCAAGGTCTCGACCAAGCTCGAACTGCTCGGCAATCTCGTGCAGAAGGTCGACGTGCTTGTCATCGGCGGCGGCATGGCCAACACCTTCCTCGCCGCGCGCGGCGTCAACGTCGGCAAGTCGCTCTGCGAGCATGATCTCGCCGACATCGCCCGCGAGATC
This sequence comes from Allobosea lupini, assembly GCF_900109525.1. Lineage (GTDB taxonomy): Bacteria > Pseudomonadota > Alphaproteobacteria > Rhizobiales > Beijerinckiaceae > Allobosea > Allobosea lupini. The sequence continues at coordinate 174,515 of NZ_FOAN01000007.1, forward strand.
GAGGCGAAAGCCAAGGCGGCAGGCTGCGAGATCATCCTGCCGGTCGATGCGCTGGTGGCGCGCGAGTTCAAGGCCCATCCCGGCCATCGCGTCGTCTCGATCAATGAGGTCGGACCGGACGAGATGATCCTCGATGCCGGCCCGCTCAGCGTCGCCGAGGTCGTGCTCAAGCTCGACAGCGTGAAGACCGTGGTCTGGAACGGGCCGTTCGGCGCCTTCGAGCTGCCGCCTTTCGACACGGCGACGGTCGCCGTGGCCAAGGCCGTGGCGGAGCGCGTGCGCGAGGGCAAGCTCGTCGCGGTCGCCGGCGGCGGCGATACGGTCGCGGCGATGAACCATGCCGAGGTCGCCGGGGACCTGACCTATGTCTCGACCGCCGGCGGCGCCTTCCTCGAATGGATGGAAGGCAAGGCTCTGCCGGGTGTCGAGGCGCTGCGCAAGGGTTGATCGTCGGCGCAGCTTGCGGTTGCGGGGTAGAATGTTTATGCTATGTTCTCGCTGTAGCATGATGGTTTCACTGGAGCCACGATGCGATGAGCGAGAATGTGCAGACTGCGATGTTCGAGGTCCTGAAGAAGATTCAGGCGCAGCTGTCCGAGCAGACAAACGCTTCGACGCCGTCGACAAGCGCTTTGATGAGCTCGGGGATCTCGTCCGCAAGCAGCGCCGCGACACGGCCGGCCTCCTCGTCATGGCCAAGGCCGTGACGGGCGACTTCGCCGAGCAGGTCGCCGCGATCGAGGAGCGCGTCAGGGTCCTCGAAGCCCGCGGGTGCTGATCGCGTTCACGTTTTCAGCGCTTTGGCTTTGCGTCCGCCACAGTTCGATTCTAAACCCTCCGGATAAGCTGAGCCCAACCGGAGGATCATCGTGGCCCGCATCACGCTTCGCCAATTGCTCGACCATGCCGCCGAGAACGACTACGGCGTTCCGGCCTTCAACATCAACAACATGGAGCAGGCGCTCGCGATCATGGCCGCGGCGGACGCGACCGATGCGCCGGTGATCATCCAGGCCTCGCGCGGCGCGCGCTCCTACGCCAACGACATCATGCTCAAGCACATGATGGACGCGGTCACCGAAATCTATCCGCACATCCCGGTCTGCGTGCATCTCGACCACGGCAACGAGCCGGCGACCTGCATGACTGCGATCCAGGCCGGCTTCACCTCGGTGATGATGGACGGCTCGCTCAAGGCGGACGGCAAGACCCCCGGCGACTGGGACTACAATGTCGGCGTGACCAAGACGGTCACCGACATGGCCCATCTCGGCGGCATTTCGGTCGAGGGCGAGCTCGGCGTGCTCGGCTCGCTCGAGAGCGGCGAGGGCGAGAAGGAGGACGGCCACGGCTTCGAGGGCAAGCTCAGCCACGACCAGCTCCTGACCAATCCGGACGAGGCGGTGAAGTTCGTCGCCGAGACCAAGGTCGATGCGCTCGCCATCGCCATGGGCACCTCGCACGGCGCCTACAAGTTCACCCGCAAGCCCGACGGTGCGATCCTGGCGATGCATGTCATCGAGGAGATCCATAAGAAGCTGCCGAACATGCATCTCGTCATGCACGGCTCCTCCTCGGTGCCGCAGGACCTGCAGGACGTCATCAACCAGTATGGCGGCAAGATGCCCCAGACCTGGGGCGTGCCGGTCGAGGAGATCCAGCGCGGCATCAAGCACGGCGTGCGCAAGATCAACATCGACACCGACAACCGGATGGCGATGACCGGCCAGATCCGCAAGATCCTGTCCGAGCACCCCGGGGAGTTCGACCCGCGCAAGTATCTGAAGCCGGCGATGGAGGCGATGACCGCGCTCTGCAAGAAGCGGCTGGAAGAGTTCAACACCGCCGGCCAGGCCTCGAAGATCAAGCGCGTGATCACGCTGGCCGACATGGCCAAGCGCTACGCCAAGGGCGAGCTCGACCCGACCTTCGGCGCCAGGAAGGCGGCGTGAAGCTCCACTAGCCTCTATCGACGAACAAGGAGCGCGGGGAACCCCTCTCCCGGATGGGAGAGGGATAGGGGTGAGGGACCGCCGTCGGACGTTATGGTGGCGAGCTAACCGCGGCTCGGTTTTCGTTTCGCTGGTTCGACTGCAGGCCCTCATCCGGCCCTACCGGGCCACCTTCTCCCATTCGGGAGAAGGAAAGCGCGTCGCTCGCCCAGTCTTCCGGACAGCGAAACCTACACGCCGATCTTGCCGCCGCCACGCTTGGTGATCGCCACCACCGAAGGACGCGTCGGCATGTCCGGCTTGAAGTCGGGCCAGCGGGTCGAGAGGTCCTCGTAATAGGAGCGGCGGCCGAAGGCCGGCCAGTCCGGGCCGTCGTCGCCGGGATGCTGGACGGCCACGAAGGCAGTCGTGTCGTCCGGCGTGAAGCAGGGGCCGCAAAGCTCGGCGCCATGAGGCACGCGGTAGAACAGCTTGGAAGTCCGGCGTGCCTCGCCTTCGGTGTCGACCGCCCAGAGACCATCGGTGCGGCCTGTCTCCTGCGGGCCGTTGCCGTCGGTCGAGACCCAGAGCCGGCCGGCGGAATCGACCACGGCATTGTCCGGCATGCCGAACCAGCCATTCTTGCTGGTTTCGGTCGAGAAGCTGGCGCCGACCGCGGCGACCGACGGATCGCCGCATTTCAGCAGCACTTCCCATTTGCCCTTGGTCGCGGTGAAGTCGCCGCCGTCCTCGATGATCTCGATGATGTGGCCGAAGGCGTTCTTGGCGCGCGGATTGGCGGCGTCGACCTGGTCTTCCTTGCGGTTGGTGTTGTTGGTCAGCATCACATAGACGCGGCCGTTGACGCCGTTAGGCGTGATGTCCTCCGGCCGATCCATCTTGGTCGCGCCGAGCAGGTCGCCGGCGCGGCGAGCCTCGATCAGCACATCCGCCTGGCTGGCGAAGCCGTTGGCTGCGGTGAGCGGGCCCTGCCCGAAAACCAGCGGCAGCCATTCGACCGTGCCGTCGGCGGCAAACTTCGCGACAGAGAGCGTGCCGGTGTCGAGCAGGTCCATGTTGGCGGCGCGATTGTTCGGATCGAAGCGGCCGGCCGTGACGAATTTGTAGACGTAGTCGAAGCGCTCGTCGTCGCCGAGATAGACGACGACGCGGCCGTCCTTGGCGACGATGCTGTCGGCGCCTTCATGCTTGAAGCGGCCGAGCGCGGTGCGCTTCTTCGGCACCGAGTTCGGATCGAACGGGTCGACCTCGATCACCCAGCCGAAGCGGTTGGCCTCGTTCGGCTCCTTGGCAAGATCGAAGCGCTCCTCGAACCGGCCCCAGGCATAGGGTGCCGACGGAATCGCGAGGCGCTTGTAGTTGGCTTCCTCGCGGTGGCCGTCAGGCAGCTTGCCGGAGAAGTAGCCGTGGAAGTTCTCTTCGCCGGAGACGAAGGTGCCCCAGGGCGTCATTGCGCCGGAGCAGTTGTTCAGCGTGCCGAAGACCTTGCGGCCGCTGGCATCGGCATTGGTCTTGACGCGGTCGCTGCCGGCGACGGGGCCGGAAAGCTGCATCTCGGTGGCGGCGGTGATGCGGCGATTGTACTTCGAGTCCTTCACCAGCGCCCATTTCCCGTCGGTCCGGCGGATCTCGGCGACGGTGGCACCATGCGCCATGGCTTCGACCGCGAAACGCTCCGGCGTGGCGTTCTTCATCACCGGCTTGCCGTCCTTGATCTCGACGACGCCCGGGAACATCAGATGCGGGTTGGTGTATTCGTGATTGACGAAGAGCACGCCATGGGCCGACGGGTCGGCCGCGCCTGGCACGGGCAGGTAGCCGACGAAGTCGTTGTTGTAGCCGAACTGCTTCGCCTGGGACTCGGGCGTCTGCCTGGTCGGATCGAAAGCCGGCGCCTCGGGGAAGAGCGGGTCGCCCCAGCGCAGCAGCACGTCGGCCTGATAGCCTTCCGCGACATGGTGGTCGGCGTCGACCCCGGCCTCGACCTCCTTGAAGCTGAAAGCGGAGCCCTTCGCCTGGGCCTTGGCCTCCTCGGCGGTCGCCAGAGCAGTGGCGCCGACCGTCGCCGAGATGGCGGAGACGGCGAGGGCGCCCTTGAGCAGGCCGCGGCGCGAGAACCGCTGGCCGATCAGTTCGCCCATGGTCGGATTGGCGGATTGGTTCTGCGGGGGCGCATCGTCATGCTCGAGCATGCTGGCGCCGAAGGTGGATTCGTATTGGGTCTCGTCAGTCATGACCGGCCCCTTCCTGTCGTCCAAGTTAGAATGGCTTGAAATTAGGAGCCATGCTTGACAGGTGGGTGACGGATACGCCTCAGGCGACGCGGTTCTGCCTGCTCAGATTCTCGAAGGCCTCGGTCAGGGTCCCGGCCCGCTGGGCCAGCGTCTGGGCGAGGCCGAGCATCTCGCCGACGCCGGCTCCGGCGGCCTGGGCGGAGTCGTTGACACTGGCAATCGCCTGCGCGACCTCCTGCGTGCCCTGTGAGGCGTAGCTGATGCTGCGGGCGATCTCCTGGGTCGCCGCCCGCTGCTCATCGACCGAGCTCGCGATCGTCAGTGTCGTCTGGTCCATGTCGCCGACGAAGCCGACGATGCTCTCGATCGCCTCGACGGCCTCCTGCGTCGCGGCCTGCATGGCCGGCACCTGGGCCGCGATCTCGTCGGTCGCCCTGGCGGTGCGCGCGGACAGCTGCTTCACCTCCTGGGCGACGACCGCAAAGCCGCGCCCAGCCTCGCCGGCGCGGGCCGCCTCGATTGTCGCATTGAGTGCCAGCAGATTGGTCTGGGCGGCGATGTCGCGGATCAGGTCGACGATCGAGCCGATCGTCTGCGCCGATTGCGCCAGGCCCTTGACGATCGCTTCCGTTCGCAATGCCGCATTGCTGGCATGGTGAGCCTTGGTCGTGGCGCTGGCGACCTCCCCCGAAATCGCACTCAAGGAGATGGAGAGCTGCTCGGTGGCGCTGGCGACGCTGCCGACATTGTCCGAGGCCTCGTCCGAAGCTCGCGCGGCGGCGACGGCCTGCACGCCAGTCTCCTTGACGAGCCCGTTCATCGTATGGGCCATATCCTCGACGATGCGGGCGCTGCCGGTCACCGCGCCGACGACCTCCCGGATCGTGACTTCGAAGGCCGAGATCTCGCGCCGGGTGCGCTCGCGGCTCTCCTGCTGGACATGGCTGTACGTTTCGAGCAGCAGTTCGAGATCGAGCTGCACGGCCTTGTTCAGGGCGGCGCGCAGGGCGATGCGCCGGTTGTATTCCTTGGCGTGCCAGACATGGCTGAGCTTGGCGAGCCCATCGCGCAGCAGGCCGAGCTCGGCGCCGATCGCATTGCCGACGATCGCATGGCAGATCGCGACGGCATGGGCGGGAACGCCATTATCGTAGAAGGCGCTGGCGAGTGCGCGTGCCGACTGCAGAAAACCGTCTTCGAACTCGCCCGAGACCAGCCTGATCCAGTGCGCGAGCCGCAGCTCATGCACGTCCGGCCGCTGCATGGCGCTCAGGATCTCGGGCCAGGCCTCGAAATGGGGGTGCAGCTCCGGCAACAGGGTCGGCAGGCGCCGACGGGCGAATTCCGCCTGCTGCCGCAACTGGCCGATATCGGTGGCGTCGATCCGGAAAGTCCGCAGGCGCGCGTTATGCTCGACGATGGCGTTGGTCATGCCCGCTGCGTTCTAGTCCGCTGATTGGCCAAACCGCACATTGCGGACAGTTCGCCAACAAACGCTTAAGCATCGCGCGCAGAGCAGATAGGCTGGAAAGCCTGCGGCTGCGCTTGCCTCGCGCCGAGCCGGCTGAGTATAAGCCGGCCGACGCATGACAGCGGAGATCAGGGCGTATGGCCGGCCATTCACAGTTCAAGAACATCATGCACCGCAAGGGCAAGCAGGATGCTGTGCGCTCCAAGCTGTTCTCGAAGCTGGCCCGTGAAATCACCGTCGCCGCCAAATTGGGCATGCCCGACCCGAACATGAATCCGCGCCTGCGCATGGCAGTGCTGGCGGCGCGGGCCGAGAACATGCCCAAGGACAATATCGAGCGCGCCATCAAGAAGGCGCTCGGCGGCGAGGGCGACAACTATGACGAGGTTCGCTACGAGGGCTATGGACCCGGTGGCACTGCCGTGATCGTCGAAGCGCTGACCGACAATCGCAACCGCACGGCCTCGGCGGTGCGCTCCTACTTCACCAAGTCCGGCGGAGCGATGGGCGAGAGCAATTCGGTCTCCTTCATGTTCAACCGTGTCGGCGAGATCAGCTATGCGCCGGAGGTGGGCGACGCCGACAAGGTGATGGAAGCCGCGATCGAGGCCGGCGCCGACGATGTGATCTCCGATGAGAACGGCCACACCATCCTGTGCGCCTTCGACGCCCTGAACGAGGTCTCCAAGGCCCTCGAAGCTTCGCTCGGCGCGCCGGCTTCGGCCAAGCCGGTCTGGCGGCCGACCACGACGGCGCCGCTCGACGAAGAGAAGGCGGCGTCGATGATGAAGCTGATGGAAGCGCTCGACAATGACGACGACGTCCAGAACGTCTTCGCCAATTTCGAGATCGCCGACGAGGTGATGGCCAAGCTCGGCGGCTGAGTGCTCAGCGCCCGATCAGCCCGTCCCAGAGCGGCAGGCTGACGAGCGCGCTCAGGAAGATCGTCAGATAGGCGATGCGGCGGAAGGCCTGCTCGGAGGCCATGCCGAAGGCATGCGTGCCGAGCCAGAGCCCGGCGCCATAGACAGTGAAGAGCGGCAGCGCCATCAGCGCCGAGGCCAGCGTGATGATGCCCTTCAGCGCGAGGATCGTGCCGCTGACCACGGTGCTCAGGCCGAAATAGGTCTGCAGGTTGGCACGGGTCTTGTGCCGGTCGTTGCGCTGGGCGCCGAGCCAGAATACGGCGAGCGGCATGCCGCCGATGCTGGCGAGCCCGTTGCAGAGACCCGAGGCCGCTCCGACGCCGAGCGAGAGCGGGATGCCGGGCTTGCCGTGATAGCGCCAGCCGGACGCCATCAGCGCGACGGCGGCAAGCACGAGCAGCGCCAGCAGCCAGCGCATCGTCTCGCGATCAAGCCAGGTGAGGAGGGCGATGCCGAGCGGCAAGGTCAGCGTCGCCGCGACCAGCAGCGGGACGACCTCGCCCCATTCGGCGCGCTTGGCCGAGCGTGCCGCCAATGGCAGGGCGAAGGGCAGATCGATCACCCAGATCAGCCCGAGCGCCGCGACCGGGCCGAGCACGAGCGAGGCGAGCGGCATGAACACCATGGCGAAGCCGAAGCCGGTAAAGCCGCGCACCAGCCCACCGAGAAAAGTCGCGACGACCAGGATGGCGATGCCCTCTAGCGTGACACCTGGAAAGAGCAGAGCAAGGAGATCGGTCATTATGCCGCCGGAGAAGGATTTTCTTTCCTTCACGCAAGCTGTGAAACGATCAACCCCCGTTGCAGTGATGGCAGCGATGAGTCTCGTTCATCGATGCCTGGACTGCGCGCCGTCTTTGACTCTGTTCCGCGGCTGGGCGGTTCCTGCAGGAGGCGGATGGTCGGCGCGGCCGAGGCCATACCTTACGAAACTTTCATGGAAACCATCATCTTGCGTTCATCTTGGCGGTCCTAGCGTCCTCCTGCCGCGTGACCTACCGGAATGTCCCGCCAGGCCGACGCAGCGCCCACCCGGCCCCATAGGGGATGACGCTCATGACACGCACCAGATTCGCGCTTGCCGCCGGCCTTCTCGCGCTCGGCGGCGGTTTCATGTTGCAGACATCGTCGCCGGCGCTCGCGCTGTCGATGAAGGAGTGCAGCACCAAATACAACGCCGCCAAGACCGGCAACACGCTCGGCGGCCAGTCCTGGAACGATTTCCGCAAGGCGCAATGCGGCGATGCCGCTACTCCCGCTGCGGCGACAACTGCCGCCACCGCCGCTCCTGCGACGGCAGCCCCGACCAAGCCTGTCGCCAGTGCTCCGGCCAAGCCCGTCGCGGCCGGCAATGTCGTGTTCCCGAGCAAGGTCGATCCCAAGTACTCGACTCTCTCGGCCGGCAAGCAGCGCTTCAAGACCTGCAACGACCAGTACGACGCCAACAAGGCCAATGGCGGGAACGGCGAATTGAAATGGATCCAGAAGGGCGGCGGCTATTACAGCCAGTGCAATGCCCGGCTGAAGGGCGCCTGAGCGAAACGTCCTGAGTTCGCTTCACAACGAAGGGGCCGGAGCGGTTGCCTCGGCCCCTTTGCGTTCAAAGATGAGGTCCGCTGCGACTCGATCGCGTTGAGAGCCGGATGATTTCAAATGAAATCGCCTCGCGGTTCCATCTGAAACCTGAATCCATCTCTCATCAAAGAGTTAGAGCAGGATTCCTGCGAAATACCGGTTCCCACTTTTTCGCATCCTGCTCTAGCGTTCGCGCATGTCCGATCCGATTCGCATTCTCGGCCTCGATCCCGGTCTCAGGAAGACCGGCTGGGGCCTCATCGTCAGCGAGGGCACCAAGCTCTCCTTCATCGCCTGCGGCGTGGTCGAAAGCGACGAGAAGCAGCCGCTCGCCGATCGTCTCAGGCAATTGCACGAGGGCATTGCCAGCGTGATCGCGCGGCACCAGCCGCAGGAAGTCGCCGTCGAGGAGACTTTCGTCAACCGTGACCCGCAATCGGCGCTGAAGCTCGGACAGGCGCGCGGCATCGCGCTGGTCGTGCCGGCGCTGGCCGGCCTCGATGTGGCGGAGTACGCCGCCAATCTGGTGAAGAAGACGGTGGTCGGTGTCGGCCATGCCGACAAGAAACAGGTGCAAGCGATGATCCGCGTGCTGCTGCCCAGAGCAGAGACACGCAGCGCCGACGCGGCGGACGCGCTCGCCGTCGCGATCTGCCATGCGCAGCACCGCGGCGCGCGGGCGCTGCTGGCGCAGTATCAGCTGCGGAAGGCGTAGAGCTCGGCGTCGGGGTCGCCCTTGCCGGTGAGGCCGGCGCGGACGATCTCGGCGCCGACGCGGCTATAGGTGATGCCGTTGCCGCCAAAGCCCATCACCGTCCAGCAGTTCTTGAGACCCGGCATCGGACCGATGGTCGGCAGCCCGGTGGTCGAGGCGCCGAATGTGCCGGTCCAGCTGTAATCCACCTCGGTCGATACCTCAGGCAGGAGCTTGCCGAGCTTGCGCTGCAGGGCTTTGACCTTCCGTCCGAGCAGTGCATCGCGCCTGTCCTCGTCGACGAAATCCTCGTCCTCGCCGCCGCAGATGACGCGGCCGTCCCGGGTCGTGCGCAGATAGAGATAGGGGTCGGACGCCTCCCAGATGAAGCAGCATCGCGGCCAGAGGTTGCCTTTCTGCGGCACGGTGGCGAGCGCCCAGGTCGAGAGCACGCGGTGCCCTTTCGGTATCTCGCCGAAAGGCAGTTCGTAGCCGGTCGCGAAGACGAGGTACCGACAGCGGATGCGGTGGCCGTCCTTGGTGCGCAGGCTGACCGAGCGCGGGCCGGCGTCGAGATCGACGATCTCGACAGGCCAGGCGATGCGGGCACCGCGGGCGACCGCGGCGCGGAGGAACCCGGTGGCGAGCACGACCGGATCGGCTTCCAGATTGTCGTAGCCCAGCAAGGCCGCATCGCGATCGATTCCGAAGTCCTCCTTGAGCGCGGCGGCATCGAGCAGGGCCGTTTCCAGCCCGGCGCGGCGGCGCGCCTCATACTCGCGACCGAGCCCTTCGGCATCCAGCACATCGCCGGCCAGGTAGAGCGAGTCGCGACGGATGACGGGCGCGATCGACAGCGCCCTGACCCGCGCCCCGAGCCCGTCGACGGCGAGGCGCGAGCGGCGCCAGGCGCGGATGGCGGCTTCATCGCCGATCTGGCGCGTCAATTTGATCAGGGGCTGGTCGATCTCGTATTGCAGCAGGGCGGTGCTCGCAGGTGTCGAGCCGCGCACGGGGCCGCGGCGATCGACGACGAGGACGCTGAAGCCCGCTTCGCTCAGCATGTCGGCTTGCATCGCGCCGGAGATGCCTGCGCCGATGATCACGACGTCGCTCTCCGTGTCAGCCGTGATGCCTTGCTTGGGAAAGCGCGGTGGCCGTTCGCCCTGCCAGACCGAGCGGCCGGTCCGCAGGTTGCGGTGTTTCGTCAGCATGCGGAAGAATCCCCCAAATCGCCGGTGGAGAACGCATGAACGCCGCGAATGATCCGGTCTGGCGGCAGCTTGCCGTCATGCTAACAGGGAGCATGATCGGAAAGCTCAAGGGCCTCATCGATTCGTACGGCGAGGACCACGTCATCGTCGACGTGCAGGGCGTCGGCTATGTCGTGCAGTGCTCCTCGCGCACGCTGCAGCGCTTGCCCAAGATCGGCGAGGCGGCGGCGCTCTCGATCGAAACCCATGTCCGCGAGGACGCGATCCGGCTCTACGGCTTCATGTCGGATAACGAGCGCGACTGGTTCCGGCTGATGCAGATGGTGCAGGGCGTCGGCGCCAAGGTAGCGCTCGCCATCCTCTCGACGCTCGAGCCCGTCGCGCTCGCGACCGCGATCGCAACCAATGACAAGGCGGCGGTGGCGCGCGCGCCCGGCGTCGGTCCCAAGCTCGCCCAGCGCATTTGCGCCGAGCTGAAGGACAAGGCGCCGGCCTTCGGCCATGTCGACCCGGCATTGGCGCAGCTCTCGGGTGCGCTCGAGGACAAGCGGTTGCCGCAGCCGGTGGCGGACGCCGTCTCGGCGCTGACCAATCTCGGCTATCCGCAGGCGCAGGCTGTTGCGGCGGTCGCAGCCGCGTCGCGTGACGCGGGCGAGGGGGCCGGCACGGCGCAACTGATCCGGCTCGGCCTCAAGGAGCTGGCGAAATGAAGAAGGGACCGGCGGTGATCTTCCGCGAGATTGCCGACAAGTCGACCTTCCTCGCGCTGATGATGCGGCATTGGGGCTCGCATCGCATGATGATCGGCTCGAAGCTGTATGATTGCGCCGAGCTGCCCCTGATCGGCATGTTCACGGCCGAGGGCGAGCTGCTGGCGGTGGCGAGCTGGGCCCGAGACGGCGACATCGCGGTGCTCTGCGCGCTGCACTCCCTCAAGGAAGGGGAGGGTGCGGCCTCGCGCATGCTGGAGGCGGTGAAGGCTGCGGCCAAGGCGGCCGGTGCGCGCAAGCTCAGGGCGATGCTCACCAATGACAATATGCCGGCCCTGGTATTCTACCAGAAGCATGGCTTTCGCTTCTCCGGCCTCTATATCGAGGCGATCGACGCCTATCGCGCGATGGTTCCGACGATCATCAAGACCGGCTACCAGGACATCCCGGTGCATGATGCGCTGGAGCTGGAGATCGAGTTGTGACGGCAGGCTCGGCGAGCAGGCTAGGATCGGTCGAGAGCGTCATCCTTCATGCGATCTGTTTCCTGGCGCTCGGCCCGTTGATCGCATTTGTGCTCCATATAGCGCTTTCGGCGCTCGCCAGCCTGCCAACTGCTGGCTGGGCGCAGACTGTCAGCGCTGGACTGGACGGTCTCAACCTATCTGGCTCGATCTACGCGTTGCTCGCATTGCTCGCGCTTGTGATTGTCGGGCCGGCCGTGTTTGTCACCGGGGCCGTCGTCTCGCTGGTTTCACATCATCTCGTCCACGAGCGCTGGATCACGCTATCCGGTTTCTGTATTGGGGCGGGAGTGGCAATGGCCTTCATACCGATTATCGATCAGTCCGAATCCCGGCTGCCGCTGCCATGGGGTGGTCCGACGGCAATTATTGCGAGCGGCGGCGCTGGCCTTCTGATGACTCGGTTCACGCGTTTTTTGAGACGCTGGCGAGATCAACCGCCTGAGGCTAGCGGCAGCGGAACGCCATGAGCACAGCAAGACCGGGATTGATGACGCCAGAGCGGCGCGACGACGACAGCGAGGCCTCGCTGCGGCCGCTGTCGCTCGCGGATTTCACCGGGCAGGCGGCGGCGCGCGCGAACCTCCAGGTTTTCATCAATGCCGCCAAGAGCCGGGGCGATGCGCTCGATCACGTCCTGTTCGTCGGCCCGCCCGGCCTCGGCAAGACGACGCTGGCTCAGATCGTGGCGCGCGAGCTCGGCGTCAGCTTCCGTTCGACCTCTGGCCCGGTGATCGCCAAGGCCGGCGACCTTGCGGCGCAGCTGACCAATCTCGAAGAGCGCGACGTGCTCTTCATCGACGAGATCCACCGGCTCAACCCGGCGGTGGAGGAGATCCTCTATCCGGCAATGGAGGATTACCAGCTCGACCTGATCATCGGCGAGGGGCCGGCGGCGCGTTCGGTCAAGATCGATCTGCCGAAGTTCACTTTGGTCGGCGCCACCACCCGAGCTGGTCTGCTGACGACGCCGCTGCGCGACCGCTTCGGCATTCCGATCCGCCTGCAATTCTACACGGTCGAGGAATTGCAGGGCATCGTCGCGCGCGGCGCCAGGGTGCTCGGCGTGCCGATGTCGGATGACGGCGCCAATGAGATCGCCAAGCGCTCGCGCGGGACGCCGCGCATCGCCGGCCGGCTGCTGCGGCGCGTGCGCGACTTCGCCATCGTCGATGGCGACGCGATCGTCACCCGCAAGGTCGCCGACAAGGCGCTCGGCCTGCTCGATGTCGATGCGATCGGCCTCGACCAGATGGACCGGCGCTACCTGACGACCGTCGCGATCAATTTCGGCGGCGGCCCGGTCGGAATCGAGACCATCGCCGCCTCGCTCTCCGAGCCGCGCGACGCGATCGAGGAGATCATCGAGCCCTTCCTGCTGCAGCAGGGCTTCATTCAACGCACGCCGCGCGGCCGCCTGTTGACGCCGCACGCCTTTAGGCATCTCGGCATGCCCGAGCCGAACCGGGAGGGCGCACAGTTCGGCCTGTTCGGGGATGATGACGAGGGCTGAGGCCGCGCGATAGCGTTGTCCCGCATTTGGATGATGCGGCCTCCTGCGCATCGTGCTGTCGTCGGGTTCGAACAGGCGAGGCTGGGAGAAACGATAATGCGATCTGCGCTGATGCTGGCCGGCCTGATGCTGGTTTCCATGGCTGGCCATGCCGCCGAGCCCACGCCCGACGCCACCGTGCGCAAGGCCTATGCGGTCACGCAGAAGACCCTGGATGGCGGCGGCGAGCCGCCCTGGCGCCCGCCGCATCGTGACGCGCTGATGAGCAAGAGCCTGGCGGCGCTGTTCGCCCGCGACGATCGCTATCAGGACGAGAGCGGCGATATCGGCCATATTGGTGCCGATCCGTTCATTCAGGGCCAGGACGGCGAGGTAAAGAACCTCAAGGTCACGGTCACGCAGGCTCCGGCTGCGGGCAAGGCGCTGGTGACGGCGAGCTTCCGCAGCTTCGGCAAGGCGATGTCCGTGCCGTTCCGCATGGTCGAGGAGGGCGGTGGCTGGCGCATCGACGATATCGGCGTCGGCAAGAATTCTGTCCGCCGGGATCTGTCGCAGCCCTATGATTGCGGTTCGTTCATGGGCAAGCCCTGCAAGCGCTGAGCGACGCGAGAAGGCCATGAGGTTGTCCGGGGTGCGCGTGGCGGTCTAGAACGCCCGCGTTATCTCCCAGAAAGACCGTTATGGCCGCCGCTCACAGCATCTCCGTCCGCGTCTACTATGAAGACACCGACTTCTCCGGTGTCGTCTACCACGCCTCCTATCTGCGCTTCATGGAGCGCGGCCGGACCGAACTGATCCGCGATCTCGGCATCGAGCAGCGCGAGCTCTTCGACGGCGATGCGGCGCTGGGCTTTGCGGTCAGGCGCATGCTGATCGATTTCGTCAGGCCGGCGGTGATGGACGATCTCCTGACGATCGAGACCAAGCCGATCCTGGCGCGCGGCGCGACCATGGAACTCGACCAGCGCATATTGCGCGGCGAGGAGGTTCTGGTGACGGCGCAGGTCAAGGTCGCCTGCGTCGGCGGCGGCAAGGCGCGGCGTATCCCGGACGTGCTGCGGCATCGCCTGGGTCTCGAAATCCTCTGATCGCTCCTGCCGCCGCTGGCATCGACGCTGGCGGATCGCCATGTTAGGGCCCGTAACATGAGCTGGAAACGCAACGAGCCCGAGCAGCCGCGGGGTTACCACCACGGCAATCTCAAGGAGGCGCTGGTCCGCGCCGCCCTCGGCCTGATCGGCGAGAAGGGGCCGAACGGCTTCACCTTCGCCGAGGCCGCACGCATGGCCGGCGTCAGCCCGGCGGCGCCCTATCGCCACTATCGCGATCGCGACGAATTGCTGGCCGACGTCGCGGTCCATGGCTTCGCAGCCTTCGAGGCGGCGCTCGCCAAGGCCTGGGACAGTGGCAAGCCCGATCCGGAGACGGCCTTCCACCGGCTTGGCCGGGCCTATCTCGCCTTCGCCCATGACCAGCCCGCGTTCTATTCGGCTATGTTCGAGGCCGGGGTGCCGCTCGATGCCAGTCCGGAACTGCGCGCCGCCGCCGACCGTTCCTTCCAGCAATTGCGCCAGGCGGCGGAGACGCTGATCGCGGCGCTGCCGCAGGGCAAGCGCCCGCCGGCGCTGATGATGGCGCTGCATATCTGGGCGATGTCGCACGGCGTCGCCGCCCTGTTCGGCCGCGCCGATGCGGGTCGGCGGCCGTTGCCGATGTCGGCCTCCGATCTGCTCGAAGCCGGAATGCTGATCTATCTCAAGGGCCTCGGCCTGCCGCCCGAGCAGGCGGGCTGACGGTCAGGCTCAGGTCTTCAGTTCATCGTCATCCCGGGCGTAGCGAAGCGGAGACCCGGGATCCATTCCGGAACCTCTATCGGAAAGGCTCCGGAATGGATCCCGGATCGGCGCCGCTGACGCGGCTTGTCCGGGATGACAAGGCAGGGAAGGTCTCGGCGCAAAAATTTGAGTCCGTCGTCTTGAAAGACTTGGCAGTTGCGTCCAGATATGTGAATGTGATTTACATTCACACGGTCGGCGAGGGCCGGATCCGATCGATTGATCGGTGAATTCGTCCCTCTCTCCAAGATGGAGCCGAACGGGAGGTTGGCCGGCAGCGGCATCCGTCGTTGCCATTCTGTTTCGAGAGGGATCGATGCCGATCGTCGCGAAGCTTGACGAATATGGAAAGGGAGCCTGGATCGCCTTCGCGGTGCTCGGCTTCATCATCTTCTGGCCGCTGGGTCTGGCGACCCTGGCTTTTCTTTTCTGGAGTGGACGCATGGGACATGGTTGCGGACCGGCTCGCTATGAGCACCGGATGAATCGCCTGCAGGACAAGATGGAACGCCTGCGCGAGCGCATGGGCGGAGCCCAGCAGTGGGGCAGCCGCGGCGGCTTCGGCGGCTGGGGCCGTGGCCCGTCCTCGAGCGGCAACCGCGCCTTCGATGAGTATCGCGACGAGACGCTGCGCCGTCTCGAGGATGAGCAGCGCGAATTCCATGATTTCCTCGGCCGGCTGCGCATGGCCAAGGACAAGGCCGAGTTCGACGAGTTCATGAATACGCGCCGCCCCAGCACCGGCACGGATACTGTCGAAAGCGCCTGAGAGCATGTTCCGCAAACAGTGGGAACCACTTTTGCGATGAGAACATGCTCCAACATTTGAATTGGCGCGAATTCTGATCGTGCGACCGAAACGGTCGCACGGAAAGCGCGCCCCCTTTTCAGAGCTGACGACCGTCGGCGGCCCGCTTCCTCACCGAAGCGGGCCGTTGGCGTTTGTCCGCAGGAGCTGCTGCGGGAGGCGGCGCCGATTTCTTGTTGGTGGTCACGAAGAAGATCACGATGGTGAGAGCGGAGGTCAGCGAAGCCAGGACTGCTATGATCTGGGCTTTCAGGCTGTCGATCTTGGCGATGCGCCCCGTGACGATGTTGTGACGGAGCTGGAGAGCGGTCAGCCGCGCTCCAGCCTCTTGGATCATTGCGTTCTCCATCGCCTGGATGGCGTGGACCGTATTCGCGTCGCTGTACTCCTGATCGACGAGGGCGTCATAAGGCGCCATCCGGCCCTGCCAGTCCTGCGGATGGACGATCGCCGCCATGCGGCGCACGGCCTGCTTGGCGTTCAGCCGGAACAGCCGGTCGAGCAGATATTTGTACTGCATGTCGGCCTGCGAGCCGTTCAGCACGAGGAGCAGGGCGCCGCGCCCGAGCTGCAAGGTCTCGAAGCTCTTCACCTGGCCGTCGAGCGCGCCGAGGTCGCGGGTGATGCCGTCGCGCTCTTCGGTGAAGCGGGCGCTGCGCCGGTCGAGCGAGTTCGAGATGGCGAAGGTCGCGATCGAGGACAGGATCGCCGGCGAGGCGATCAGGACGGCGCTGAGCGTCGTGCGGTTCCAGACATAGTTCCGGGCATAGTTCCGGACTTGGCCCCCCAGCCATTCGCCAAACCGCATCGCTCCAACCCCCGGTCGTCGCTGCGTCGCCCGCTGACGGCCGCAGGGCCGTCATAACGCGATATTAACCATGCAGGCCCTTAACCTTGACGGTGACTTAACGGGACACAAGGGCCTTGGCGCCCGGGAACATCGCCGTTTGGCCCATCTTTCGCCGAATTCAGCGGTAATTGGTGTCAGTGGCATATCCCCGGAGCGCAGAAACGGGCGGCGGCGCGAGCTTCGCGGCGCGAAGAACAGGCTGCGTGGCGCCGCACTCGGTTTCGCGTCGGCCAGAGCCGGATTAGTTCAGGTCGCAATGGCCTGGCCGGTAGCGGCTCGAGAGAGAAGGATGACAGGATGAACCCCGCCGTGGAGATCGCGCAGGCCGCGCCGCAGGTCGACATGTCGTTCTGGACGCTGTTCTGGCACGCCCATATCGTCGTCAAGCTGGTGATGATGGGGCTTCTGGCGGCGTCGATCTGGTGCTGGTCGATCATCATCGACAAGACCCTGCTCTACCGCCGCACGCGCCAGGACATGGACGCGTTCGAGGAGGTGTTCTGGTCGGGCCGCTCGCTCGAAGAGCTCTATCGCGACCTTTCCAACCGCCCGGTCAACGACATGGCCGCCGTCTTCGTCGCGGCGATGCGCGAATGGAAGCGCTCGTTCGAGAATGGCGGGCGCTCGGTCGCCAGCCTCTCGGCTCGCATCGACAAGGTGCTCGACGTCACCATCCAGCGCGAGGCCGAGCGGCTCGAATCGAAGCTGCTGGTGCTCTCGACCATCGCCTCTTCGGCGCCCTTCATCGGTCTGTTCGGCACGGTCTGGGGCATCATGACCTCGTTCACCGCGATCGCGGTCTCGAAAAACTCCTCCCTCGCCGTCGTCGCTCCAGGCATCGCCGAAGCGCTGTTCGCCACCGCGATCGGCCTGTTCGCCGCGATTCCTGCGCTGATGGCCTACAACAAGCTGCAGGCCGAGGTCGCCAAGGCGCAGAACCGGCTCGAGGCCTTCGCCGACGAATTCTCCGCGATCCTGTCGCGGCAGATCGACGAACGCCTGGCCGCGTGAGGGCTTAGACGATGGGCATGTCAGCCGCAGCCGGCGCAAAGGCCGGGGGACGCCGTGGGCGTCGTCCGCGCCGTCACGGAGCCATCGCCGAGATCAACATGACGCCGTTCATCGACGTCATGCTGGTGCTGCTGATCATCTTCATGGTGGCAGCTCCTCTGATCGCGACCGGCGTGCCGATCGACCTGCCGCAGACCGGCGCCAAGCCGATCAATGTCGATCAGAAGCCGATCACCATCGCCATCGACGAGAAGGGCCAGATTTTCCTGCAGGACCAGCCGACGCTCGAGCCCGATCTGGTGCAGAAGCTGCAAGGCCTCGCCAAGCAGGGCTTCGAGGACCGCATTTATGTGCGCGGCCACAAGCAGGTCGACTATGGCCGCGTCGCCTCGGTGATGGCGACGATCACCAGCGCCGGCTTCAAGCGCGTGGCGCTGGTCACCGAACCGCATTCGCGTTGAACGAGAAGGTGCCGTCGCGTTGATGCTTTCGCGCTCAGAGCCGGGCTTGGCGGTTTCCGCCCTGGGCCACGCGACCGTCCTGGTCGCGGGGCTGCTGGCCTTTGCCGGCACGGCGCCGCTGCCCGAGCATCAGGAGGCGATCGCCGTCGAGGTCATCGATCCCTCGGCGCTGAACCAGGTCACCCGCGGCGAGCGCCAGGCGGAGAAGGTACAGGAGAAGCCGCAGCAGCGGGCCGAGCGCCAGTCCGAGATCGTCGAGCGCAAGGAAGCGGGCGAGGCCAAGCAGGATACGCCGGCGCCGCCATCGCGCCCGGCCGAGCTGAAAGTCGCCGAGGACAATGCCGCCGCGCCGCTGCCGCCTGCGCGTCCGAGCCCGAAGCCGACACCGCCGGCCGAGCCGGTGAAGCAGCAGCCGCAGAAATCCGAGCAGGCCGCCGCCCGCGAGGAACAGCAGCGCCGCGATGAGCTGGCGAAGCTCGCCGAGGAGGCCGAGCTCGAGCGCAAGGCCAAGCAGGCCGAGCAGGAAGAAAAGGCCGCCGCCAAGGCGAAGGCCGAAGCGGAGGCGCAGGCCCGCGCCGAGGCGGCAAAGGCTGCCAAGGAGAAGGCGGTAGCGGAAGCCAGGGCGAAAGCGGAGGCCGAACAGAAGGCCAAGATCGCCGCCGAGGCCAAGGCGAAGCGCGAAGCGGAAGCCAAGGCGAAGCGCGAGGCCGAGATCGCCAAGAATTTCAACCCGAACGACATCGCCAAGCTCTTGCAATCGAAGGAGCAGGCGCAGTCCTCGGGTTCGAGCGCGCCACAGATCAACCGTACCGCATCGCTCGGCACGCAGACTGGCTCCTCGCAGAAGCTCTCGCCGTCGCTGCGCACGCAGCTGATGGGCATCATCCAGGAACAGCTGCAGAAGTGCTGGAACGTGCCGATCGCGCTGCAGAGCGCCTCGAAGCCGGTGGTGCCGCAGGTGCGCATGAAGCTCAACACCGACGGCTCGCTGATCGGCCAGGCGAGCGTGACCAATTCCTCGTCGGACCCGCTCTTCCGGGTCGCGGCGGATTCGGCGCTGACCGCGACGCGCCGCTGCTCGCCGCTGCGCATTCCCGCGCAATTTGCTTCCTATTACGACGATTGGCGCGACGTCATCGTGAATTTCGACGCCAGGGACGTGCTGTGACCGCCATGGACCGCATTGATCATTCCACCAATCTGCAGGCTCCCGGGTTGACCCGCCGCCATGCGCTCGCGCTGGCCGGCACGGGGCTGGCCTTGCCGGCTTTGCTCCCCACGCCCGCGCTGGCCGAACTGGTGATCGACCTGCGCAAGGGCACCTTCCAGCCGATGCCGATCGCGGTCGCCGATTTTGCCGGCGAAGGCGGAGGGCTGGTTTCCGGCATCATCGCCAACAACCTGAAGCGCTGCGGCTATTTCGTGCCGATCGAGAAGGCGCGGCATCCCGAGAAGAACCCGCCCTTCGATGCGGCGCCGCAGTTCGAAGCGTGGAAGGCGGCCGGCGTGCAGGCGCTGGTGATCGGCCGGGTCTCGCGCGACGGCGGCCGGCTCAAGGCCGAGTTCCGGCTCTGGGACGTCGTCGCCGGCCAGCAGATCGACGGCCAGCAATACTTCACCGACCCGAACAATTCCCGCCGCGTCGGTCACATCATCTCGGACGCGGTCTTCACCAAGATCACCGGCGTCGGCGGCTTCTTTGACACCCGTGTGGTCTTCGTCGACGAATCCGGCTCGAAGGAGGCCAGGCGCAAGCGCCTCGCCATCATGGATCAGGACGGCGCCAATGTGCGCTACCTGACCGATGGCGCGACCTCGGTGGTGACGCCGCGCTACTCGCCGGTGGCGCAGGAAGTGACCTATATGGCGCAGCGCACCGGCGAGCAGCCGCGCGTCCATGTCCTCAACATCGAGACCGGCCAGCGCCAGGTGGTCGGCAACTTCCCCGACATGACCACGAGCCCGCGCTTCTCGCCGAATGGCGCGCGCATCGCGCTCAGCCTGCAGCAGGGCGGCAACGCCAATCTCTATGCGATCGATATCGGCTCGCGCACCACGCAGCGGCTGACCTCGACCTCTGCGATCGACACGTCGCCGTCCTATGCGCCGGATGGATCGCAGATCGTCTTCGAGAGCGACCGCGGCGGCTCGCAGCAGCTTTACGTGATGGGCGCCGGTGGCGGCGAGGGCAAGCGCATCTCCTTCGGCCAAGGCTCCTATTCGCAGCCGTCCTGGTCGCCGCGCGGCGACCTGATCGCCTTCACCCGCCAGGGCGGCGGCACCTTCGGGATCGGCGTGATGAAGCCGGACGGCTCGGGGGAGCGCATCCTGACCGAGAGCTTCCACAACGAGGCGCCGAACTGGGCTCCGAACGGCCAGTACATCATGTTCTTCCGGGATCCGGGCGGACAATCCGGCGGCAAGCTGTACATGGTCGACATCACCGGCCGGGTCGAGGTGCCGGTGCCGACGCCGTCCTTTGCCTCCGATCCGACCTGGTCGCCGCTGCTGACGGCGGCGCGCTAGCGCCTTCTGAGATGGTGCAGGAATGCAACATCGTCGAACCGTCGGCATCCAGCCATATTTGGTTAACCATACGCCGCAATGCCGCCACTTCGCCTTGTTCTGGCAAGGTCTCGTTTAGGTTGACACATCATTGATTGGGATAACGCGTGACGCCGCCCGGCGCGCTCCGCGCCCGAAATTCGGAGAGAATTGACATGCTCGCCTCCTTTGCAGCCAGCGCCCGCACCGTGCGCATCGCCGCCGCCCTGATCGGAGCGCTCGCCCTCGGCGCCTGCGCCAAGGACCAGAACGCCGCCGATGGCTTCGGAGCCGGCGGTGCCGCCACGCCTGGCAGCGCCCAGGACTTCGTCGTCAACGTCGGCGATCGCGTCTTCTTCGAGACCGACTCGACCGATCTGACCCCGACCGCGGTCGCGACCCTCGACAAGCAGTCGGGCTGGCTGCAGCGCTATCCGCGCTACACCTTCACCATCGAAGGCCATGCCGACGAGCGCGGCACTCGCGAGTACAACTATTCGCTCGGCGCCCGTCGCGCCCAGACGGTCCGGGACTATCTCGCCTCGCGCGGCATCCCCAGCAACCGCATCCGCACCATCTCCTACGGTAAGGAGCGGCCGGTCGCCGTCTGCAACGACATCTCCTGCTGGTCGCAGAACCGCCGCGCCGTGACGGTGCTCGACGGCGCCGGCGGCGTCTGAACCGGACAGCTCGATAAAAGCTTGACCTGGCCGGCGCTTACCGCAAGGAAAGCGCCGGCTTTTCCATATTTTGGCCGCGGTATTCGCGTCTGATGAGAACAGTCCCCGGGGCGATGCGGTTTGCCTGACATGAGCTTTGCGACGATTTCGATTCCGAGCCGGAAGCGGTTCCCGCTGCGGCATGCCATGCTTGCCGGTTTCTCGCTGCTGGCGATCGGCTTGGCCCAGCCTGCCGCCGCGCAGGACGCGGCCGATCTCGTGGTCCGCACGAGCAGGCTCGAGAACCAGCTGCGCCAGCTTTCCGGCCAGATCGAGCAGTTGCAGTTCGAGAACCGGCGCCTGACCGAACAGCTGCGCAAGATGCAGGAAGATGTCGACTTCCGCTTCTCCGAGCGCGGCGGGCAGCGTGGCGGCGCCGCAGCGGCGCCCGCGCCGCAGGGGCCCCGTCCGGCAGCCCCCCAGCCGGCGCCCGGCCGCGAGCGCCGCGGCGATGCCTTCGATCCCGCCGCCCAGCCGGGAGCCGCTGGCGGGCCGCGCCAACTCGGCCAGATCATCGACGAGGAGTTCGCCGGTGACCAGGGGCAGGGGCCGATGGACCTCTCCAGCGTCGGGCGCCCGGTTCCGGGAGGGGCGCTGCCGCCCGCGGCAGCGCAAGGCACCAGCGTCGCCGCGACGGGACAGGCGGCCAGCCCGCGCGAGCTCTACGACGTCGCCTACGCCCATGTCCTGCGCAAGGAATACGAGCGCGCCGAGATGAGCTTCCGCGAGTTCCTGCAAAGCTATCCGCGCGATCGTCTGGCGGCCGACGCCACCTTCTGGCTCGGCGAGAGCTACTACCAGCGCCGGCGCTATCGCGAGGCGGCCGAGCAGTTCCTGAAGATCTCGCGCGATTTTCCGAAGGCCGGCAAGGGCGCCGACAGCCTGCTCAAGCTCGGCATGTCTCTGAACGGGCTCGGTGCGCGTGACCAGGCCTGCGCCACCTTCGCCAAGGTCGGCGTCGATTATCCCGCCGCCTCGAATGCGGTGCGCCAGGGGGTCGAGCGCGAGCGGCAGCGCGCCCGCTGCGCTTGACCGCGGCGCCCGCAGGTCCTGCCGAGTCCGAGCCGCTGACGGCGGCTGAAGCCGATGTCCTGTTCCGCCCGCTCGCCCACGACGACACGCTTGTCGTCGCGGTGTCCGGCGGGCCTGATTCCATCGCTCTCCTCGCGCTTCTGGCCGATTGGACCGGGCGGGGCCGTCCGCGGCTCCTGGTTGTCACCATCGATCACGGCCTGCGCCCCGAGGCGGCGCAGGAAGCGATGATGGTTGGCGAGCTGTGCGCGAAGCTTGGCGTCGAGCATCGTACGCGGCGCTGGCAGGGCCCGAAGCCGCAGGCCGGAGTGCAGGAGAAGGCGCGCGCGGCGCGCTATGCCCTGCTGGCGGAAGAGGCGAGGGTGCCAGGCGCCACCACGATCGTCACCGCGCACACCGCTGACGACCAGGCCGAGACCCTGCTGATGCGCATGGCGGCGGGGTCCGGTCTCGCCGGCCTGGCCGGGATGGCGCCGCGCAGCGCTGTGAACGGGGCCGTGCTGGCGAGGCCGCTGCTCGGGATCGCGAAATCCCGGCTGATCGCAACCTGCGAGGCGCGAGGGCTCGCCTTCATCCGCGATCCGTCCAATGACGATCCGCGCTTTGCCCGCATCCGCTGGCGCGCACTATTGCCGGCCTTGGCCCATGAAGGGCTGACTGCCCAGCGGCTCGGCCAGCTTGCGCATCGGCTGGCGCGGGCCGACGAGTCGCTCGACAGATTGGCGGCGCATGCCCTGGCGAGCGTGCCGGCCGGGGATGAGAACGGTCGGCGCTGGTTCGATTTCGCGCGGCTCTGCGGGGAGCCCGAGGAGATCGTGATCAGGAGCCTGGGGCTCGCGCTCGCCGCGGCGCAGGACGGCGAGGCGCAGGCCGGGGTACCGCCGCGTCTGGCGCGGCTGGAGGATTGCGCGAAGGCGCTGATCGCCGCGGCGCGCGCGGGCAGGGCGCTGCAGCGCACGCTCGGCGGCTTTCGTCTGTCGCTGGCCGGCGATGGCGTTTTGACGCTGATGCGCGAGGGCGAGAGGCGCCGAGGCGTTCACCCTGCGACGGTATAACCCTAAGAAGGGTCAGGCTTCCCTTGGCAAGGGGGCATGGCGGCCCTAGATTAGGCAGCGAAAACCACAGGCTCGCGCGGCAATCCCGCCGGCGAGCGGATCGGAACCGTAATGAATCCGAACTTCCGCAATTTCGCCCTCTGGGTGGTGATCTTCCTGCTGGTCCTGGCGCTGGTCACCTTGTTCCAGAGCCCGAGCCAGCGTGCCAGCACCAATGAAATCCCGTTCAGCCAGCTGATCAACGAGTCCGAGGCCGGCCGTATCGCCAATGTCGTGGTGGCCGGGCCCGAGATCACCGGCACGTTCACGGACGGCCGCAACTTCGTTGCTTATGCGCCTTACAACGACCCGCAGCTCGTTCGGACGCTGGCGCAGAAGGGTGTGCAGGTCTCGGCCCGCGCCCCGTCCGAGGGCACGCCCTGGTTCATGGCGCTGCTGGTCAATTCGCTGCCCTTCGTGATCTTCATCGGCCTGTGGATCTTCATGTCCCGCCAGATGCAGAACGGTGCTGGCCGGGCGATGGGCTTCGGCAAGTCGAAGGCCAAGCTCCTGACCGAGGCGCATGGCCGCGTCACCTTCGAGGATGTCGCCGGTATCGACGAAGCCAAGGAAGACCTGCAGGAGATCGTCGAGTTCCTGCGCGATCCGCAGAAGTTCCAGCGCCTGGGCGGCCGGATTCCGCGCGGCGTGCTGCTGGTCGGCCCTCCCGGCACCGGCAAGACCTTGACCGCGCGCGCCGTCGCCGGCGAGGCCAATGTGCCGTTCTTCACCATTTCGGGTTCGGACTTCGTCGAGATGTTCGTCGGCGTCGGCGCCAGCCGCGTGCGCGACATGTTCGAGCAGGCCAAGAAGAACGCGCCCTGCATCATCTTTATCGACGAGATCGACGCGGTCGGCCGCCATCGCGGCGCCGGCCTCGGCGGCGGCAATGACGAGCGCGAGCAGACGCTGAACCAGCTCTTGGTCGAGATGGACGGCTTCGAGCCGAACGAGGGCGTGATCATCATCGCCGCGACCAACCGTCCGGACGTGCTCGACCCGGCGCTGCTGCGCCCCGGCCGCTTCGATCGCCAGATCGTCGTGCCGAACCCTGATGTCGCCGGCCGCGAGAAGATCCTGCGCGTGCATGTGCGCAAGGTCCCGCTCGCTCCGGACGTCGATCTCAAGGTGCTGGCCCGCGGCACACCCGGCTTCTCCGGCGCCGACCTGATGAACCTCGTCAACGAGGGCGCCCTACTCGCCGCCCGTCGCGGCAAGCGCATGGTCACCCATGCCGAATTCGAGGACGCCAAGGACAAGGTCATGATGGGCGCCGAGCGCAAATCGATGGCGATGTCCGAGGAGGAGAAGAAGCTGACCGCTTATCACGAGGCCGGTCATGCCATCGTCGGCCTCTATGTTCCCGCCGGCATCCCGGTGCACAAAGCGACGATCATTCCGCGTGGCCGTGCGCTCGGCATGGTCAAGTTCCTGCCCGAGGGCGACCGCTACTCGATGAAGTTCAAGGAGTTCACCTCGCAGCTCGCGGTCGCCATGGGCGGGCGCGTCGCCGAAGAGATGACGTTCGGCATGGAGAACGTCACCTCGGGCGCGACAGGCGACATTCAGCAGGCGACCAAGATGGCCAAGGCCATGGTCACCCAGATGGGCTATTCCAAGGAACTCGGCATGGTCGCCTATGGCGACAATCAGGAAGAGGTCTTCCTCGGCATGTCGATGGGCCGTACGCAGAGCCTGTCTGAGGCGACCGCGCAAAAGATCGATTCCGAGGTGCGCAAGCTGGTCCATCAGGGCTATCTCGACGCCCAGGCGATCCTGACCGAACACCACGACCAGTTCGTCGCGGTGGCCGAGGCGCTGCTCGAGTTCGAGACGCTGACCGGCGACGAGATCCGCGACCTGATCGCGGGCAAGCGCCCCTCGCGCGACGACGCCGACACGCCGCACGCGCCGCGTGGCTCGGCAGTGCCGAGCGCCGGCAAGGGCCGCAAGCGCGACGAGCCCGATGCCGGGCTGGAGCCGCAGCCGCTGGCCTGATGGCGCGACCAGACCTCGAACGATCAAAGGGCGGCCTTCGGGCCGCCCTTTGTCATGCTGGTCCTCGTCAGCCATGCTGCGAAGATCCGGTGCCCCACATCCTTGTTTTATCGCATTTTTTACGCGGACCGGTGTCCACTTCGCTCGAAAATGCCCTAGCGGATACGGTCCGACACAATTTGTGAGAAGCTGAGCAGGCAAAGAGCCTGTATGAGCTGCAAAAGCAACGAGCCGGGCAAGGCTCCGAGGACTGACCTCATGACACGCAAATACTTCGGCACCGATGGCATTCGCGGACGCGCCAACGGCGTGATCACGCCCGATCTGGCGCTGCGGGTCGGGCAGGCCACAGGCATCGCCTTCCGCCGCGGCGACCACCGCCATCGCGTGGTGATCGGCAAGGATACGCGGCTCTCGGGCTACATGATCGAGAACGCGCTGGTCGCCGGCTTCACGTCCGTCGGGATGGATGTGCTGCTGCTGGGCCCGATGCCGACGCCGGCGGTGGCGATGCTGACCCGCTCGATGCGGGCCGATCTCGGCGTGATGATCTCGGCCTCGCACAACCCCTACGAGGACAACGGCATCAAGCTGTTCGGGCCGGACGGCTACAAGCTCAGCGACGAGGTCGAGGCGGAGATCACCCAGCTGATCGATTCCGATCTCGGCAAGCAGCTGTCGTCTTCGGCGATGCTCGGCCGGGCCAAGCGCGTCGAGAGTGCCCATGCCCGCTATATCGAGTTCGCCAAGCGCACTTTGCCGCGCAATCTTGGCCTGGACGGCCTGCGCATCGTGCTCGACTGCGCCAATGGCGCTGCCTACAAGGTTGCGCCCGAGGCGCTCTGGGAGCTCGGCGCCGAGGTCATCACCATCGGCGACGAGCCCGACGGGTTCAACATCAACAAGGATGTCGGCTCGACCAAGCCGACGGCGCTCAGCCAGAAGGTGCGGGAGTTGCGTGCCGACCTCGGCATCGCGCTCGACGGCGACGCCGATCGCGTCCTGATCGTCGACGAGCAGGGCCAGATCGTCGATGGCGACCAGCTGATGGGCGTGATCGCACGCAGCTGGCAGGAGGACGGCCGGCTCTCGGCGCCCGGGATCGTTTCCACCGTGATGTCCAATCTCGGCCTGGAGCGCTATCTGGCGGGCCTCGGCCTGTCGATGGCGCGTACCGCGGTGGGCGATCGCTATGTGCTCGAGCACATGCGGGCCAACGGCTTCAATCTCGGTGGCGAGCAGTCCGGTCACATCATCCTCTCCGACTATGGCACGACCGGCGACGGGCTGGTCGCGGCGCTGCAGCTGCTCGCCGTGGTCAAGCGCCAGGAGAAACCGGTCTCCGAAGTCTGCCATTGCTTCGAGCCGTTGCCGCAGATCCTCAAGAACGTCCGCTACAGGCAGGGCCGTCCGCTGGAGGAGAAGCCGGTCGTCAACGCGATCAAGGCGGCCGAGCAGCTGCTCGGCGAAAGCGGGCGGCTGGTGATCCGTCCCTCCGGCACCGAGCCGGTGATCCGCGTCATGGCCGAGGGAGACGATCGCGATCTCGTACTGCGAGCGGTCGACGAAGTGGTCGAGGCGGTGACGAAGGCGGCCGCCTGAGCGGATCCCGCGGGCCTGGCGTCGTCGCCTGGACGAGCGCCGACGGTTCGCAGCGCTGAATTTATCGGAGGGCGCCGAGCCCTGCGATGGATTCCGGTCCTCCGTTTCACAACGGCCCGGATGGCAGAGAGCCGTCTTGGCAAGGTCTTTCGTTCGACCCCATGAATGCCTTCACCGAAGCTGATCTCTCAGGAGCAGTGCTCCCGTTTACGGAGTGATAGGGTTAGTTTTTAGGGTTAAGTCTCATTTAAGAAATCCGTGGCAAGGTTTCCCCATCGGTAACTCGCGCGCTCCTGAGTTCGGCGGCGCGCACATTCGAGGGGTCCCGCCATGGGCAGCCTGAAATCTCTCGCGCTTGCTGGCGCCATGGCCGTGAGCGCGTCCGCCATCGCCAGTGCCGCAGATTTTCCGATGGCCCAGCCGGTACCTCCGCCGCCGCCGGAGCTGCGCGGCACGATCTCGTCGGGCATCTATCTGCGCGGCGACATCGGCGTCGGCGTCACCAATTTCGGCAAGTACGAGCAGGAAGACGTTCGCCAGGCGAACGGGACCTGGCCTGCCAAGGAGGATCGCTCGACCTCATTCTTCGGCGGCGTCGGTATCGGCTATCGCTTCAACAACTGGTTCCGCGTCGACGGCACCTTCGAGTATCGCGGCGGCGGCAGCTTCGGTGCGACCGACCAGGTCGACCTGGGTGGCGGTACACTCCTGCACAACACCTACAAGGGCAGCATCAGCTCGATGGTCGCCCTGTTCAACGCCTATGTCGACCTCGGCACCTGGAACTGCCTGACGCCCTATATCGGCGCCGGTATCGGTTATGCGAGCAACCGCATCCACGGCGTTACCGACCAGGGCGTCATGAGCACCTTGACCCCTGGCGGCTGGGGCCCCGGCTACAGCACGCTCGGCACCGCCAATGCGGGCACCAAGAGTGGCGTCGCCTGGGCGCTGATGGCCGGTGTCGGCTACGAGGTGAACAAGAACCTGACCCTCGAAGTCGGCTATCGCTACCTCAATCTCGGCGACGCCCAGTCGGGCCGCCTCGTCAACGCCTATGGCGGGCAGGTGCAGGGGCCGCTCAAGATCAAGGACATCGACAGCCACGACATCAAGATCGGCATGCGCTGGAACTTCGGCGAGCCCGATTGCTGCGGCCCTGTCGAGCGCCCGGTCGCCTACGCGCCGGCTCCGGTCGTCCGCAAGTACTGACCAGTCCGACAGCTGAAAAGAAGCCGCGCGAGCCATGCTCGCGCGGCTTTTTCGTTTGCCGCCGTGCCGGCGATCGATATACTCCCGTGGAGTATCATGGTCGTAGGGCATGAAGCGCCATGCCGCATAGTCCTGAAGACAAGAAGCGGGCCGTCGCCCGCCTGCGCCGCATCAAGGGCCAGGCGGAGGCGCTCGAGCGCGCGGTCGAGGCGGGCACGGATTGCAGCGCGCTGCTGCAGCAGATCGCCGCCTTGCGCGGGGCGGCCAACGGATTGATGGCCGAGGTTCTGGAAAGCCACCTGCGCGAGACCTTCAGTCTTGCGCTGGGATACGGACGCCAAGGCGAGGAAGGGACCGGTTTCGAGCCCGAAGCCGAACTCGACGGAATCATACAGATGCTGCGAACCTATCTGAAATAGGCGCGGGCAATGCTCTGAAGGAGGGTGCTGAGATGAAGACACGTGCCGCCGTGGCCTGGGAGGCCGGCAAGCCGCTGACGATCGAGACCATCGAGATCGGCGGACCGAAGGCTGGCGAGGTGCTGGTCGAGGTGATGGCGACCGGCATCTGCCATACCGATGCCTATACGCTGTCGGGCCTGGATTCCGAGGGCAAGTTCCCGGCGATCCTCGGCCATGAGGGCGCCGGCATCGTGCGCGAGGTCGGCGCCGGCGTGACGACGCTGAAGCCGGGCGACCACGTCATCCCGCTCTACACCCCGGAATGCCGCAGCTGTAAGTCCTGCCTGTCGCGCCGGACCAATCTCTGCACCTCGATCCGCGCCACGCAGGGGCAGGGGCTGATGCCGGACGGCACCTCGCGCTTCTCCTGCGATGGCGGCGAGGTCTTCCATTATATGGGCTGCTCGACCTTCGCGAACTTCACCGTCCTGCCCGAGATCGCGCTCGCCAAAGTCCGCGAGGACGCGCCCTTCGACAAGATCTGCTATATCGGCTGCGGCGTGACGACCGGCATCGGCGCGGTGATCTACACCGCCAAGGTCTGGCCGGGCGCGAATGTCGTCGTCTTCGGCCTCGGCGGCATCGGCCTCAACGTGATCCAGGGCGCCCGCATGGTCGGCGCCGACAAGATCATCGGCGTCGACATCAATCCGGCCAAGCGCGCCATGGCCGAAAAATTCGGCATGACCGACTTCATCAACCCGGCCGAGATCGGCAACGACAAGGTGGTGCAGGCGATCGTCGACCTGACGGGCGGCGGCGCCGATTTCTCCTTCGACGCCACCGGCAACACCAATGTGATGCGCCAGGCGCTGGAGTGCTGCCATCGCGGCTGGGGCGAGTCGATCATCATCGGCGTCGCCGAGGCCGGCAAGGAGATCGCCACCCGGCCGTTCCAGCTGGTCACCGGCCGGGTCTGGAAGGGCACTGCCTTCGGCGGGGCGCGGGGACGCACCGACGTGCCGAAGATCGTCGACTGGTACATGGAGGGGAAGATCAACATCGACGATCTGATCACCCACAAGCTCTCGCTCGACGAGATCAACCACGGCTTCGACCTGATGCACGAGGGCAAGTCGATCCGCTCGGTCGTCGTCTACTGAGCCAGCGATCTCGTCCTTCGGGAACGCCTGCACGCGATCGGGGTTGATCGGTGCGGGCGCATCCGGAGGCAGCCATGGCCAACAAGATCGCGGCGGGGAACAGCCGCTCCGTCTTCACCCGCCTGTCCCAGGCGACGGCGCATTGGGCCGGCAAGCCGCAGACGTTCTTCGCCGCGTTGGCGATCATCGTCGTTTGGGCGCTATCGGGGCCGTTGTTCGGCTTCAACGACACCTGGCAGCTGGTGATCAACACCTCGACGACGATCGTCACCTTCCTGATGGTGTTCATCATCCAGAACAGCCAGAACCGCGACACGGCGGCGATGCAGATCAAGCTCGACGAGCTGATCGACAAGATCGAAGGGGCGCGCGAGGAGCTGCTCGATCTCGAAGAGCTCGACGAGGACAAGCTCGAGGAGATGCGGGCGGAGTTCGAGGAGCTGGCACGCAAGGCGCGCGCCGCTCGCGAAGGTCGCTCCGGCTGATTTATTTTTGACGCCTGTCGAAATCGGCCTTGCTCCGGCGTCGAGGCGGCGGCGAAGGAAATCGCTCCTTCGTCCTCGACGGCCATGAGCCACAGGAGAGCGCGATGCAATACATGCTGATGTTCCGCGAAGGAGAGGCCGAGTTCGACATGCGCGACGACCCTGCCAGGGCCCCCGCGTATTGGGGCGCCTGGACGGCGTATATCGGCGCGCTCAATCAGGCGGGCATCGTGGTCAGCGGGGCGGGCCTGCAGCCGCCGCGGAGCAGCACCGTCGTCAAGGTCCGCGACGGCCGGCGCCAGATCCAGGACGGGCCTTACCCCGATACCAAGGAGCAGCTGGGCGGGTATTTCGTCGTCGAAGTGCCCGATCTCGACGTCGCACTCGACTGGGCTGCCCGCAGTCCGGCGGCCGCCTATGGATCGGTCGAGGTAAGACCTGTCCTGCCTCCCCCCGCTGCGGCCTGAGCGCCCGGCCGACGATGGCGCAGCCGGGCGAGTTGCTCGCGGCAAGGGCGGCGGCGGAGTTCGCCGCCCGTGCCAGCTATGGCCGCCTGCTGGCGACGCTGGCGCGGCAATGGCGCGATCTCTCTGCGGCAGAGGATGCGCTGGCCGAAGCCTTCCGTGCCGCGCTGGAAAGCTGGCCCGAGGCCGGCGTGCCGGCGCGGCCGGAAGCGTGGCTGTTGACCAGCGCCCGCAATGCGCTGATCGACGCAGCGCGCCGCCGCCGGGCGCGCGCCGACGCCATACCGACATTGGCACTTGTTGCAGGGCGGGACGACGAGGGCGACAGCGGCGTCTTTCCAGACGAGCGGCTCAAACTGCTGTTCGTCTGCGCCCATCCGGCGATCGACGCTTCGGTGCGGCCGGCGCTGATGCTGCAGGCCGTGCTCGGGCTCGACGCCGCGCGCATCGCCGCCGCCTTCCTGACCTCTCCGGCTGCGCTCGGCCAGCGCCTCGTCCGCGCGAAGGCGAGGATCCGCGAGGCCGGGCTCGCCTTCGCCGTACCGGAGCAGGCGGAGCTGCCGGAGCGGCTGCATTGCGTGCTGCAGGCGATCTACGCCGCCTATGGCAGCGGCTGGGAGGATGTTGCCGGCGCCGATCGCAAGCGTCAGGGTCTGACCGGCGAGGCGATCTTCCTGGCGCGGCTGGTCGCGGCGCTACTGCCCGCGGAGCCGGAAGCGCGCGGGCTGCTCGCGCTCATCCTGCATTGCGAGGCCCGCCAGGCGGCAAGGCGCGACCCCGCGGGCTCATTCGTGGCGCTGTCCGACCAGGATACGACCCTGTGGTCGGCGGAGCTGATCGCCGAGGCCGAGCGCGAACTCGCCGCCGCCTCGCGCCTAGGGCATCTGGGCTCGTTCCAGCTGGAGGCGGCCATCCAGTCGGTCCATGCCGGCCGGGCCCGCACCGGCCGGGTCAACTGGCCTATCCTGGCGCAGCTCTATGAGGGCCTGGTGCGGCTCGCGCCGACGCTGGGAGCCTCGACCGGGCGCGCAGCCGCCTTCGCCGAAGCGTTCGGGCCGGAGCGCGGGCTGGCAATCCTGGCCGAACTGCCTGAAGCGCAGACTGCCGGCTACCAACCCTATTGGGCGCTGAAGGCTCACCTGCTGGCGCGCACGGGCGCGGCTGCGGCCGCGCGAGAGGCCTATGGCCGCGCCATCGGCCTGGCCGAGGATCCGGCCGTACGCGGCTTCCTGCACAGTGCGCGGGAGCAGCTTGGCGATTGGCCCTGATCAACTGCGACTGGACGCTGGCAGGCGCAAGATTATCCTTCCCTTGCGCGAGGTGGCGCGAATCGACCGGAGACGGACGCCATGCAGTGGGCTGGTCGGCGCTGGCTGGGTCTGGCGATGCTGGCCTGTGTTGCCGCGAGCGCAGCCGCTGGCGCCGCCGAGCCGTTGCTCGATGTCCAGGATGTCCCCACGCTGCGGCGCCTGGAAGCCACCGGCTATGCGCTGTCCGATGTGCTTGGCAGTGGCCGGGCCGCCAGTACGTCTGATCTCGCCCGCGACAGTTCGGCCTTTCGGACGATTGCCGGCCAGGTCTACGAGGACGTCACGGCGCTGCGCGCCGAGATGCTGGCCAATGGGCGCAGGCTCTATGAGGTCACCGACGGCAATGTCGGCCGGGTGATCGACCTGCGCTGGCTGCGCTCGCCGATCGCGCGTTTCCAGCTGACGGCGATCGTCAACCGGCTCGACCGGCAGGACTTCGCGGCGCTGCTCGGCGAAACCGGTTGCGGCGAGCTGCGCCTGATTTACCGGCTGGCCTATGCCTTCGACGATGCGAAGCTGAAGCGCCGGCTGGCCTCGCGCCTGCCGTTCACGCTCAACGCCGTCTTCAGCGTCAAGGCGGGCGAGGGCGGCTCCTGCCGCGAGGCGGCGCAAGCCTGGTCGATCGCGCCAGGCGGCGATCCGGCCATGCTGGCGCGGCAGCTCGCCAGCGGGCCGCTCTCGCCGCAGCGGATCAGCCTCAAGCAGATCGAGCTCAACGCCCAGATCGTGCGCTTCCCCTCCGGGATGGAGACCGAGTTCGGCGGACAGGCGGCCTATCTGCAGCGGGTCTTCGCGGCGTCGAAAGGGGAGGGCGGCTTGTCGCTCAAGCCCAAGCCGCTGGAGAACACGCCTGACGTCGCGAAGCTGAAGAGCGATGCCGCGCTCCGGCAGGAGCTGATCGACTATGTCAGGACCAATCTCCCGGCGATCGACCGGGGCGTCTACCAGCTGCCGGAGCGCTTCCTGGCGACGAAGGCGATCTCCTACTCGACCTTCGGCAGTGCCCGGCTCGCCAATCACCCTTTCACCGAGGCCGTGCCGGCGGGCGCACTGACCGGGCTCGAGTTTGGCGCCACCCGGCTGGTGCGCAACGAGAAGGCGCTGCTGGAGCGGCTCGACAACGGCTCCTGCATGGGCTGCCACCAAGCCGGCGCCACCGCCGGCTTCCACATGTTCGGGCTCGACGACGGTTCGACCTCGGCGCTGAACCGGATCAAGACCGGCATATCCCCGCATGTCTATGCGGAAGGCTTTCGCCGCACGGCCTATGTCGCCGCCGTTGCCGCCGGGACAGAGCCGGACCGCTATCGCCAGCCTTCCTTCGCGCCACCGGCGAATTGGCAAGCGGAGCGGCCCTTTACCTACAAGCCGGCTGCGCTGACCATGCCCTGTCTGACCGGTGAGAGCGCCAAAGCCTTCGGCGAGGGTTGGGGTTGCGCTGCCGGCTCGGTCTGCAAGCCGCTGGTCGAGAGCAAGGCGGTCGGGATCGAGCTCGGCCAGTGCGTCAGGCTCGACGAAGCCCGCAATTTCTCCGGCCAGCCCTGCCTGACTGGCGCGATCACCACCGCTATCGGCAAGCCCTATCTCGACCGCTACCGCAAGACCGGCCAGTTCGGCGCCTTCGCCTCAGGCTTTTCGCAGACCGCCTTCACCTGCCGGCCGGCCAAGATCGGCGTTCCCGCCGGGATGGCCTATCGCCAGTGCACGCCGGCCGACCGGACCTTCGCCGGCTTCGCCAATGGCAAGGTGCCCGACGAGATCTGCGGGCTCGCCGGCGGCAAGGCGTTTGACGATTGCGTCGCGACCAACCGCTTCGACGACTGCCTGTCGAAGGCAGTGACGCGCGGCAATCGCGGCACCTGCAGCGCCACCAGCTTCTGCCGCGAGGATTATATGTGCCAGGCGATTCCGGACGACGTGCCGGGCGCGACCACGACGGTCAAGGATTACGGCTTCTGCTCGCCGACCTATTTCCTGTTCCAGATGCGGATCGACGGCCATCCCGATCCGCAGGCGCGGCTGTAGCGCTCAGGCGGCCAGCACGAAGTCGAAGCGCCCGAGCTGGCCGCCTTCAGCCGGTCGAAGAGTCATCAGAAGTTTCTGGTCGAACAGGCCGTCGCGGCGGTTGCCGGGATCGTCCGGGAAATAAAGCTGGGTGGTGAGCACCGGGCTCTGCGCGCCGCCTCGCACCTTTACATGGAGATGGCGGGTGCGACCGGTATAGAGCCCGGGCGTGCGCGTGATGAACTGGTAGCGACCCTGCTGGTCGGCGAAGAGATGGCCGCGGAAGCGGAAGCCGCGGTTGTCGTACTGCCCGGATGGATCGGCATGCCAGAAATCGAGCAGGGCGCCGGGGATCGGCCGGCATTGCCGGGTCAGCACGAAGCCGCTCAGTACCAGCAGCGTGCCGTCGCCGTCGCTGCGTAGATCGGCGCGCTGGGGCGAGGACGGGGTGAAATAGGGGCCTTCCGTCTGCCGTGGGGTCGCCGTGGCGCGGCCCTCGCAAGCCGGTGTCAGCGGTCGTTCGGCTTCCTGGGCGAGAGCGTGCTCCGGCTGGGACAGTGCAGCCAGACCGGCAGCGGACAGCAGGCTGATGACGTTGCGACGATCTGGCGACTGCTGGCTCACGACACGATCCTCCAGGAAGACTGTGTCCCATCTGCACCTTTCCGGCAAAATCAGTCTTGTACACGAACCCGTGACGGCCGATTTCACCCTTGCTTGCTCAATTTCAAGCATGCTGCATCCGGGGGGTTGATGGCTGCGTAGCATGATCTGCCACGTGGCGACGACCGGAGCTTCACATGATCAGGACTGGACTTCTCGCATCGCTCGCCATTGCGGGCTTGTCAGGCGCGGCATTCGCTGCCGATCTGCCCTCGCGCAAGGGGCCGGTCCTGGCGCCGATCGCGCCGATCTTCACCTGGACCGGCTTCTATGTCGGTGTCCATGCCGGCGCGGTCTTCACCGACAACAACATCCAGACCGAAGGCACAGCGGCGAACACCATCGCCAACGTCGCTTTCTCGCGTCGTCCGCCGAGCCTGTCGGTGAGCGATACCGGCTTCATCGGCGGCGCCCAGGTCGGCTACAACTACCAGATCGGGCAGATCGTGCTCGGCGCCGAAGCCGATTTCTCCTACACCGACCTGAAGAAGCGCGAGAGCTTCATCGGCACCACCAATGCGACTTCCAGTTTCCGGCAGGAGATGGAGTATTTCGGCACGGTGCGCCTGCGCGCCGGCTATGCTTTCGATCGCCTGCTCGTCTTCGCCACTGGCGGTCTTGCCTATGGCGACGTCAAGAACAGCGCGACCTTCTTCAGCGCCGCGGTACCGGGCCAGGTCGACTACGTCGGCAGCCGCGACAATGTCGAAATCGGCTGGACGGTCGGTGGCGGCCTCGAATACGCCTTCACCAACAATCTCTCGGTCAAGGCCGAGTACCTCTACTACGATCTCGGCAAGCGCAAGGTGCCGGTCAACCTGCAGCCGGTCGGCCCTGCCGGCGGTTCCTATGTCTCGCGTTTCGAGAATACCGGCCATATCGTGCGCGCCGGCCTGAACTATCGCTTCAGCACCTTCTGAGGCCGAGTTGATCCCGGAAGCGGGCTTTCGCCGCGTGCGAGAGCCCGTTTTCATGGCCAGCGCCGGCTGGCGCAGACCATGATTCTTCGGCAATAGTTGCGCGCGAGGGAATCGACCGGCGAAGGCGTCCCTAGACCTAGCGCTGAGGGACGGCATGTCTACCGATATCGAGATCGCCCGCGCGGCGACGCTTCAGCCCATTGGCGCGATCGCCGAGGCGGCAGGCATCCCCGATGCGGCGCTGCACCCCTATGGCAAGTCCATCGCGAAGGTCGATACCGGCGCGATTCCGGGCTTTGCCGAGAAGCCGGACGGCAAGCTCATCCTCGTCACCGCGATCAGCCCGACGCCTGCCGGCGAGGGCAAGACGACGACGACCGTCGGGCTCGGCGACGGGCTGAAGCGCCTCGGCAAACGCACCATGATCGCGTTGCGCGAGCCCTCGCTCGGCCCCTGCTTCGGCCAGAAGGGCGGGGCCGCCGGCGGCGGCTATGCCCAGGTCGTGCCGATGGAGCAGATCAACCTGCACTTCACCGGCGATTTCCACGCCATCACCAGCGCCCACAACCTGCTGGCGGCGATGCTCGACAACCATGTCTACTGGGGCAACGGGCTCGATCTCGATGAACGCCACATCGCCTGGCGGCGCGTGGTCGACATGAACGACCGGGCGCTGCGATCGATCGTCTCCTCCCTCGGCGGGGCGACCAACGGTTTCCCGCGCGAGGACGGCTTCGACATCACCGTCGCGTCCGAGGTGATGGCGATCTTCTGCCTTGCCCGCGATCTCGCCGATCTCGAAGAGCGGCTTGGGCGCATCGTCATCGGCCGCACCCGCAGCAAGCGCCCGGTCACGGCGGCCGAGCTCAACGCCCAGGGCGCGATGACCGTGCTGCTGCGCGATGCGCTGATGCCGAACCTGGTGCAGACGCTGGAAGGCACGCCCGCCTTCGTCCATGGCGGGCCCTTCGCCAACATCGCCCACGGCTGCAATTCGGTGATCGCGACGCGCGCCGCGCTGAAGCTCGCCGACTATGTCGTGACCGAGGCCGGCTTCGGCGCCGATCTCGGAGCCGAGAAGTTCTTCGACATCAAGTGCCGCAAGGCCGGGCTGAAGCCCGATGTCGCGGTGGTGGTCGCGACTGTGCGGGCGCTGAAGATGCATGGCGGCGTCGCCCGCGACATGCTCGGCACGGAGAACCTCAAGGCGCTGGAGGCCGGGCTTTCCAACCTCGCCCGCCATGTCGAGAACGTCAGGAAGTTCGGCGTGCCGGCGATCGTCGCGATCAACAACTTCACCAGCGATACAGCCGCAGAGCATGCGCTGATCCAGAACTTCTGCCGCAACCATCTCGGCGTCGAGGCAGTGATCTGCCGGCATTGGGCCGAGGGCGGGGCCGGTACCGAAGAGCTCGCGACAAAGGTCGCGGCGCTGACACAGAGCGGCGAGGCCGATTTCGCGCCGCTCTATCCCGATGCGATGCCGCTGCGCCAGAAACTCGAGACGATCGCGCGCGAGGTCTATGGCGCGGCGGGCATCTCGGCGGATGCCAAGGTGACCGCCCGCTTCGCCGAGCTCGAGGCGGCCGGCTACGGCAACCTGCCGGTCTGCGTGGCGAAGACGCAGTATTCCTTCTCGGCCGACCCGACCCTGCGCGGGGCGCCGTCGGGCCACACCGTGCCCGTGCGCGAGCTCAGGCTCTCGGCCGGCGCCGGCTTCGTCGTCGCGATCTGCGGGGACATCATGACCATGCCCGGCCTGCCGCGCCAGCCGGCGGCGGAGCGCATCTACATCGACGCGCACGGCCAGATCGAGGGGCTGTTCTAGCGCTTCGTCGTCGTTCCGGGGCGCTGCGCAGCAGCGAGCCTGGACCCATGACCGCGACGCTATTCCAGCTCGTCATGCTCGCCCTTGCGGCGAGCATCCACGTCTTGAACGCCGCTCTCGAAGGACGAAGACGTGGATGGTCGGGACAAGCCCGACCATGACGGGAAAGACGGCCCAGCCCGCCACATTCGTCAACGAAGCGTAAACCATATCGCGGCCACCATGCGTCCCGAGCGATTCCGAGCATGTCGGAAGGCGCGGGAGATGCCGACGAGATGGGTTTGCTGAAAGCCTGGACCAATTCGGGCCTGAAGGCGCGTGTGCTCGTGCTCGTCCTGGCGACACTCGTCGCGATCGCCGTGCCTGCGTCCGGCATCTTCCTCTGGATGGTCAACGGCACGGTGGTGAAGCTCGGCACGCTCTTCGCCGAGAAGCAGATCCTGTTCGATCGCTATCGCGGGCTGGAAGCACTGATGCGCGAGGTCTCGCTGGCCGAGACGGTGGCGCGCGCGCCTGTCATCGTTGACTGGGCGCAGGACGAGACCGATCCGGAGAAGGCCAAGCGCGGCCTTGCCGAGCTCGAGCACTACCGGCTCTCCTTCACCGACCGCAGCTACTTCGCGGTCGTCGACAAGAGCGGCCACTACTATTTCAACGACAAGGACAATGCTTACGAGCACAACCGGCTGCGCTATACCGTCTCGCCGAGTGCTCCGCAGGATGCTTGGTACTTCAAGACGCGGGCGCTCGGCAAAGGCTGCCATCTCAACGTCAATCGCGACGAGGTGCTCTCCGTCACCAAGGTCTGGATCAACTGCATCATCCAGAAGGACGGCAAGGTGCTCGGCCTGATCGGCACCGGCGTCGACCTCACGCAGTTCATCAAGGAGGTCGTCGAGTTCCCGCAGACCGGCGTGCAGAGCATGTTCGTCGACCTGCAAGGGGCGGTGCAGGCGCATCGCGATCCGCGCGTCGTCGACTTCCACAGCCTGACCAAGGACGCCACGGCGAAGAAGACGATCTTCCGCCTGCTCGACGAGGAGGGCGACCGCAAGGCTCTCGCCGGGATGATGCAGCGTGTCGCCAAGGGCGAAGCGCTGGTCCTGTCACGCTTCATGCAGATGGACGGGCACGAGGTGCTGGTCGGCGTCGGCTTCCTCGACCGGCTCGGCTGGTTCAACGTCACGGTGATGGATGTCGACGCCA
Organism: Allobosea lupini; assembly: GCF_900109525.1. Taxonomy (GTDB): domain Bacteria; phylum Pseudomonadota; class Alphaproteobacteria; order Rhizobiales; family Beijerinckiaceae; genus Allobosea; species Allobosea lupini. Next base: position 212,938 of record NZ_FOAN01000007.1, read on the forward strand.
TCATCGACCGCAAGCTGTTCGCGCCGCTCGCCGGGCTGATGGTGGCGATCCTCATCGCCGTGGCCGGGCTGATGACCTTCCTGTTCAAGCGCAAGGTGCTCGACCGGCTGGCATGGGTCGAGCAGGGCGTCACCAGGGTGCGCTCCGGCGATTTCACGGCCGTGGCGAAAGAGGACGGCAATGACGAGATCGCCCGGCTGTCGCGCGCATTCAACGAGATGGCCCAGGCCGTCGGCGACAATACCGGGCGGCTCGAGGCAATGGTGCGCGAGCGTACGCAGAAGCTCGAAGAGCTGGCGCAGCACGACCCGCTGACGTCGGTCCTGAACCGTCGCGGCTTCGAGGAGGTGTTTGCGCGCGAGCAGAACCGGGCGCAGCGCAACGGCACGGCCTGTGGCCTGATCATCGTCGATCTCGACCGCTTCAAGCTGGTCAACGACGATTATGGCCATCGCGCCGGGGACGAGGTGCTGGTCGCCTGCGTGCGCCGGATGCTCCCGGCCCTGCGCAGCTACGATGCCTGCGCGCGCTGGGGCGGCGACGAGTTCATCCTGCTGATCAGCGACTGCTCGGCGCAGTCGCTGGCGACGGTCGCGAACAAGGTCGCGGCGCTGTTGCGCGAGGCGCCGATCATGCTCAGCGACGGCCGGGCCGTGCCGATGACAGCGAGCCTGGGGGCGGCCATGGCGCTGCCTGAGGACAGCCTGACCGATGCCGCCGCGCGCGCCGATGCCGGGCTCTACCGGGTCAAGCATGGCGGCCGCGACGGCGTCGCGATCGACGAGACGGGTGCGATGTTGCGGCAGGTTGGGTAGGCGTCATTCTCGGGCGGAGCGAAGCGCAGACCCGAGAATCTCATGACGAGAAGGTGCTGACCGGAGCCTCCTCCGGCCTGAGATGCTCGGGTCAAGCCCGAGCATGACGCGGTTCCTCAGAAGGCTAGCTGCACCTTCATCGCCTTCGACTTATCGGCTGCGAGGTCGAAGGCCTCGACAGCGCGCTCGATCGGGATCGAGGCGGTGAGCAGCGGCGAGAGATCGATGCGGCTGGACGCGATCAATTCGACCGCCCAGTCGAACTCCTCATGGAAGCGGAAGGAGCCGCGCAGGTCGAATTCCTTGGCGACGACGACGTTCATCGGAATGGTGAAACTGCCGCCGACGCCGATCTGGACGATGACCGCGCCGGGCCGCAGCGCGTCGAAGGCGCCGGTCAGCGCATGCTGGTTGCCCGAGCATTCGAACATCACGTCGAAGGCGCCTTTCTCAGCGCCATAATCGGCCTTGAGGCGCTCCGGCTCCGCCATGACGTTGATCGCGGTCGTCGCGCCCATCTTGAGGGCAGTCGGCAGCGGGCCGTCGACCACGTCGGTGACGACGATTTCGGACGCGCCGGCGGCGCGCGCGGCGACCACGGTCAGCACGCCGATCGGCCCGGAGCCGGTGACCAGGACACGCTTGCCGAGCAGCGCGCCAGCGCGCTTGACCGCATGCAGGCAGACAGCGAGGGGTTCGGCGAAGGCCGCCTGCGCTGCACCGACATGGGCCGGCAGCTTCACCGCCTGGCGCTCTTCGATCACCAGGATCTCGCGGAAACCACCCTGGACATGGGGGAAGCGCATTGCGCTGCCATAGAACAGCATGTCGAGGCAATGCTGCTGCTGGCCGGCCTGGCAATAGCGGCAGCGGCCGCAGGCCCGGCTCGGATTGACCGCGACGAGGTCGCCCGGCTTCACCCGGCTGACCTCGCTGCCGACCGCTTCGACGATGCCGGCAATCTCGTGACCGAGGATCAGCGGCTCGCGCACCCGGATCGTGCCGAAGCCGCCATGGAGGTAATAGTGCAGGTCGGAGCCGCAGATGCCGCCAGCCTTGATCGCCACCTTGACGCCGAGCGGGCCGAGCTCCGGCACGACCGCATCCTCGACCCGCAAATCCTTCTCGGCATGGATCACGACGGCGCGCATGGCAGAACTCCTGATAAGGCGACAGCCATGCGGCTGCGGCATTGTCTAATCGTTTTAAAGCGCTTACCCAACCGTTGAAGCACTCACAAGCAACAAGTCAGGCCGAGGCCGGGAGGATAGGATGTCGCTCAATCTGTTCAAGCTCGACGGGCGCATCGCGCTGGTTACCGGCTCCGGCCAGGGCATCGGCCTCGCCATCGCCGAGGGCCTCGCCGCTGCCGGCGCCCATGTCGTGCTGAACGGGCGCGATGCCGGGAAGCTCGAGAAGGCTCGCAGCGCCATCGCCGCCGCCGGCCACAAGGCCTCCGTCGCCGCGTTCGACGTCACCGACCAGAAGGCGGTCGAGGCAGGTGTGGCGAAGATCGAGGCCGAGGTCGGGCCGATCGACATCCTGGTCAACAATGCCGGCACACAGCGGCGCGGTGCCTTCGTCGAGTTCCCGGCCGAGGACTGGCATTTCCTGATGGCGACGAACCTGCATTCGGTGTTCTACGTCACCCAGGCGGTGGCCAAGCGCATGGCGCCGCGCAACCGCGGCAAGATCGTCAATATCGGCTCGGTGATGAGCAAGCTCGGCCGGCCGAGCATCGTGCCCTACACGGCGTCGAAGGGCGCGGTCGCCCTGATGACGCAGGGGCTCGCCGCCGAGCTCGGCAAGCACAACATCCAGGTCAATGCGATCGGGCCCGGCTATTTCGTCACCGAGCTGAACCAGGCCCTGCTCGCCGACGAGACCTTCTCGAACTGGGTCAAGAGCCGCGCCCCGGTCGGCCGCTGGGGCGAGACCAAGGAGCTGGCGGGGGCGGCGATCTTCCTGTCCTCGGAAGCCTCCGACTATGTCAGCGGCCATCTGCTGATGGTCGATGGCGGTTTGACCGCGGTGGTGTGAGTGCCAGCCGTCATGCTCGGGCTTGACCCGAGCATCTCAGGCCGGAGGAGGCGCTGGCTGGCGCCTTCTCGTCAGGAGGTTCTCGGGTCTGCGCTTCGCTTCGCCCGAGAATGACGAGCGCGCTCAGCTCTTCAGAAACGCATTCTGCGGGAAAAGGATCTTCCGCGCCTCCTCGTCGACCTCAGTCTTCCAGGCGAACTTGTCCTTGAGCGCGACGGCCCGCTGCGCCGCCGGCCGGGCCGAGATTTCGTCGAGATGGCGCCGAACATTCGATAGCTTGCCGAAGGCCTCGTCGCCGAGAGCGAACTGCGCCCGTGTCGCCCAGCCCCAGACCGCCATGTCGATTAGGGTGTAGTCGTCGCCGAGCATATAGCGGTGCTTGCCGAGCTGGTCGTCGAGGATACCCCAGTGCCGTTCGGCCTCGCGGGCATAGCGGTTGATCGCATAGGGCACCTTCTCCGGCGCGAAGCGCGAGAAGTGCACGGTCTGGCCGGTATAGGGGCCGATGCCGGTGGCGACGAACATCAGCCAGGACAGCATCTGGCCGCGCATTTCGGCTGTGTCCGGCGGCAGGAACTGGCCGGTCTTTTCAGCGAGGTAGAGCAGGATGGCGTTGCTGTCGAAGATTTTGACGTCGCCGTCGGTCAGGGCCGGGGTCTTGCCGTTCGGGTTGATCGCGAGGAAGTCGGGCTTGAACTGGTCGCCCTTGCGGGTGTCGACCGGCACCATCTCATAGGGCAGGCCGGCTTCCTCCAGGAAGAGCGCAATTTTCGCCGGGTTCGGCGAGGGGTGGTAGTAGAAGCGGATCATCATTGGTCTCCTGGGTGGAAGGCTCAGCGGCGCGCCGCGACGTAAGGAATGAGTTCGGTCAGGGCGGAAATGGTGAGATCGGCGCCTGCGCCGAGCTGCTCCTCCTGCATGCGCAGCGCCTTGAACAGGCTCTTGGGCCCGATCACCGCTGCGCCTGAGAGTTCGTCGCGCAGGGCCTGCAAGGTTACACGCTCGATGCGCGCCACCGTCATGCCGTAGGCCTTGGCGCCGGCGATGTCGAAGCCGTTGGACGAGACGAACAGGATCTCGTCGCGGGTCAGCCCGAGCCGCTCCTCGACCAGGCGATAGCCGCGCGGATCGGGCTTATAGGTCCTGATCTCGTCGACGCTGATCACGGTCTCCAGCAACGTGTCGATGCCGGCCTGGCGGGTGAGGTTGGTCAGCATGGCCGGGCTGCCGTTGGAGAAGATGGCCAGGCGCGTCGGGGCGAGCCCCTGCAGCGCCGCCAGCGCTTCGGGATAGAGCGCCAGCGCGTCATAGGCCGCGGCGATGCGGGCGAGAAGATCGGGAGTGGCTTCGAGACCGAGTGTCTTCAGCGTGAAGTCGAGCGAGGCCTGCGTCACGCTCCAGAAGTCCTCGTAATGGCCCATCAGCGCACGCAGCCAGGTGTATTCGAGCTGCTTCAGCCGCCAGATCTGTGTGATGGTCTCGCCATGGCCCGGAAAGGCATCCTCGGTGATGCCCGCGACCGACTGGACGTCGAACAGGGTTCCATAGGCATCGAAGACGACGGCCTTGATCGGCATGGCAATCTTCCCTTCTCAAACTCAGCCCTCATCCTGAGGAGTGCCGAAGGCACGTCTCGAAGGATGTTCCAGTTGCCTCATGAGCCTGCTGAAACATCCTTCGAGACGCCGCTTTGCGGCTCCTCAGGATGAGGGCTTTGAGGAACCGCTGCGCTATTCTTAGCGCTCGCCTTGGCCGCGCGGAGCGTGATATCCGCACAAGCACTTGTTCGCAGACGCACAGGATATACGCGCATGTCCAGCCGCCCCGTCATGCTGATGATCCTCGATGGCTGGGGCTGGCGCGACGACAAGGACAACAACGCTGTCCTGCTGGCGAGAACCCCGAATTTCAACCGGTTCTGGGCCTCCTCGCCGCACGCCTTCCTGCGCACCTCCGGCCTCGATGTCGGCCTGCCCGAGGGCCAGATGGGCAATTCGGAGGTCGGCCACCTGAACTTGGGCGCCGGCCGCGTCGTGATGCAGGACCTGCCGCGGATCAACCAGGCGGTCGCAGACGGCACGCTGAAACAGGCGCTCGACGAGAGCGGGGTGATCGGGCGCCTGAAGGCCAGCGGCGGCACCTGCCATATCCTCGGCCTGGTCTCGCCGGGCGGCGTCCACGCCCATCAGGACCATGCCGTGGCGCTGGCGAAGCTCGTGGTCGCTGCCGGCGTGCCGGCGGTGGTCCACGTTTTCACCGACGGACGCGATACCCCGCCGCGCTCGGCGGCCGAGTATGTCGCGGCGCTCGAGGCGGCGCTGCCCTCTCAGGTCAAGGTCGCGACGCTGTCCGGCCGCTATTACGCGATGGACCGCGACAATCGCTGGGAGCGCGTCGAGCTCGCCTGGAAAGCGCTTGCGCTCGGCGAGGGCGAGCGGATGCCGACTGCCGGCTCGGCGATCGAGGCGGCGTATGCCGCCAATGTCAACGACGAGTTCATCAAGCCTGCAGTGATCGGCGGCTATAGCGGCATGGCCGATGGCGACGGCCTGCTCAGCTTCAATTTCCGCGCGGACCGCATCCGCGAGATCCTGGCGCCGCTGCTCTTCGCCGAATTCAACGGCTTCCCGCGCCCGCGCATGCCCAAGCTCGTCGGCGCGGTCGGGATGACCTCCTACAGCTCCGAGCTCCATCCGATCATACCGGCGCTGTTCGCGCCGCAGAGCCTCGCCAACGGCCTCGGCGAGACCGTGTCGAAAGCGGGCCTCAGGCAGATCCGCTTCGCCGAGACCGAGAAGTACCCGCACGTCACCTATTTCTTCAATGGCGGGCGCGAGGAACCGTTCGAGGGCGAGGAGCGCAGCATGACGCCCTCGCCGAAGGTCGCGACCTATGATCTCCAGCCGGAGATGTCGGCGCCGGAGCTGACCGGGAAGGTCGTCGCCGCGATCGAGAGCGAGCAGTACGACCTCTTCGTGCTCAACTTCGCCAATCCCGACATGGTCGGCCATACCGGCGTGCTCTCGGCGGCGATCAAGGCGGTCGAGACGATCGATGCCAGCCTCGGCCAGATCGCCGACGCGATCCTTGCCAAGGGTGGAGCGCTGCTGGTCACGGCCGATCACGGCAATGCCGAATTGATGGTCGATCCCGTCACCGGCAATCCGCACACCGCCCACACCACCTTTCCGGTGCCGGTGATGCTGATCGGCGGGCAGGCGAAGGGACTGGCCGAGGGCCGCCTCGCCGATGTCTCGCCGACGCTGCTCGCGCTGCTTGGGCTGGAGCAGCCGGCCGAGATGACCGGCCAGTCGCTCCTGCGCTGAGCAGGCCTCAGGTCGGCGCCATGCCGGGCAGGGTGGCGATCTCCGCCGCGAGGAAATCGATCAGCAGGCGCACGCGGGCCACGGCTGCTCGTTCCGGAACGATCAGCATGCTGAGCGGCACGCTCGGCAGGGTGTAGCCGGTCAGGATCGGCTCGAGCTGGCCGGACGCCAGCAGGTCGTCGACCAGCCAGCGATGGGTGGGGGCGATGCCGCGGCCGGCGAGGAGGGCTTGGCGCACGGCCAGGCCATGATCGACCCGCAACCGCCCGTCGAAGGGCACGTTGTAATGCTCTCCGGCGTTGCCCGCGAAGGCGAGAACGGCGCTGCCGGCGACGTTCGTCATGCGGATGCCCTGATGCTTGGCAAGGTCGTCGGCCGAGGTCGGGATGCCATGCCGTGCCAGATAATGCGGCGCGGCGACGAACAGCCGGTGCGATCGGCCCAGAGGCCGCAGCTTCAGCGTGCTGTCGGCGAGCGGACCGAGGCGGATGGCGATGTCGATGCCCTCGCGGACGAGGTCGATGCGCTCGTCGCTGAGGCTGAGATCGATATCGATCTGAGCGTGCCGGTCCTGGAAGGCGAAGATCAGTCGCGTGAGATGCAGGACGCCGAAGGAGGCGGTGCAGGACAGGCGGACCGTACCGGCCGGGGCGTCGCGGGTGCTGCGTGCCTCGTCGCTCGCCTGCTCGACCAGGCGCAGGATGGCGAGGCAGTTCTGATAGTAGCGGCTGCCTTCCTCGGTCAGCGTCACCCGCCGTGTCGTGCGGCTGAGCAAGGCGATACCGAGCGCGTCCTCCAGTTCGTTGAGATGCCGCGTCACCGAGGATTGGCCGAGACCGAGCTCGCGCGCCACTGCCGACAGGCTGCCGCGCTCGGCGACGCGGACGAAGCTGCGCATGCGCGCCAGGGTGATATCCGATTTATCCATTAATCGGCATGATCATATTCATTTCACCTTTGTAGTGCAGAAACGGAAGAGCGCCTAGCTGGAAAGCCTCATCCTCTTGGAAAGGCTTTGCTATGAAGGTCCTTCTTGTTTTCGCCCATCCCGAACGCCGCTCGCTCAATGGCGCGCTGCGCGATGTCGCCGTTGCCGAACTGGAGGCCCAGGGCCATGAGGTCCGCGTCAGCGATCTCTATGCCGACGGCTGGAAGTCGGAAGTCGACCGCGCCGATTTCCCGAGCTGGCCGGAGGGCGAGCGCTTCGCCGCCGGCGCCGCCTCGAAGCAGGCTTTCGCCGAGGGGACGCTGACCGCCGACGTCAAGGCCGAGATCGAGAAGCTGCTCTGGGCCGACACGCTCATCCTGCAGTTCCCGCTGTGGTGGTACACGATGCCGGCGATCCTCAAGGGCTGGGTCGACCGGGTCTTCGCTTACGGCTTCGCCTATGGCGTCGGCGAGCACAGCGACAAGCGCTGGGGCGATCGCTTCGGCGAGGGCACGCTGGCTGGCAAGCGCGCCATGCTGCTGGTCACCGTCGGCGGCTGGGAGGAGCACTACTCGCCGCGCGGCATCAACGGGCCGATCGAGGACCTGCTGTTCCCGATCAATCACGGCATCCTCTACTATCCCGGCTATGAGGTGCTGCCGCCGCACGTCGTCTACCGGGTGGACCGGTTCAAGGACGCGGATTTCGAGCGTGAGGCCGAGCAGCTGCGCGAGCGCATGCGGACATTGGCGACGACGGTGCCGATCCGCTATCGCCGCCAGAATTTCGGCGACTACCTGATCCCGGCAATGACCTTGCGGCCCGAGCTGGGCGAGCCGGAGGCGCGCGGCTTTGCACTGCATGTCGATGCCACGCCGACGGTCTGATCGCGCGGTGGAACTCATCAGGCGTGAGACGGTTCTCCTCCCGAGAGGATCGCCTCATGCCGAACAAGCGCGAGAATCGCCTGACCGATGCCCCTGCCGCCTTCGTGACCGCGCCGCGCCCCGGCCAGTCCGGGGCGCCTGAGCAGCGGCGGGCGGGCCCCAATCCCCGCTCCGCCCATCCGACAGGGCCGCATGCCCCTTACGAGCCGGACGACCCAGATGGCCTGGCGGCTGGCAAGCACCAGCGAGACGAGGTCGCCGGCAAGGGCTGACGCGTCGAGCCCATGGCTAGGTAGCCATACAAGCCGGCGTTGTCCCGCGCTGCCAATTGTCATGCCCAGGTCGTTCCACTGAGCACTATCGCGCAGCGATGGGTTCGGCGTTGAAAAGCCGTTCGGAAATTCTCGCGGAAAGGCAAATCAAACTATCGTTCGGTTTAAAATTTACGCGATGACTCTGGAATTTCAGCTTGAACGGAAAGGTTGTCACCTTGATCCTCGGCGCAAGGGAAAGTAGTGACGGCAATCATGCGCTTCCGAATGGACGCATGTTCGACCCGAAAAGGCGGCGGGTCGTCGCCAATGCTGGGGACGGGCGGATCCAGGATGAAAGCGCGCGATGCGGGAAGGCCAGTGGCGGCCGGTTCAGCGACGACGAAGCAAAGGACGATACGGGACGAGATCCTCGACGCGGCGGCTGAAATCATCGTGCGCGAGGGCTATGACGCCTGCACGATGCGGGCGGTGGCGGCGCTGGTCGATATGAAGGCCGGCAGTCTCTACTACCATTTCAGGTCGAAGGACGAGATCGTCGAAGAGATCCTCAACCAGGGCATCGAGACGCTCTATGCTCGCCTGGCCGAGACGATGCGCGGCCTGCCAAAAGAGGCTTCGTTCGCAGACCGGCTGGCCGCAGCGGTCGGGGTGCATGTTTCGAGCCTGGTCGGCAAGGACTCGACCTACATGCACGTCTACGAGCACCTGCCGCCGATCATCAAGCGGCGCAGCCGCAAGATGCGTGAGAAATACGCCCAGCTCTGGCACGATCTCTTTGCCGGCGCCGTCGCCAGCGGAGAAGCCGCGAATGGGCAGGATCTGCACCTGCTGGTGCCATATTTCCTCGGCGGGCTGAACCGCGTGCCGGAATGGATGCGCGCCAGCGGCGCCAGCAGCGACCAGGTCGCGGCGCTGGCCATCACGACCCTGCTCGACGGAATTGGCGCCAAGCGGTAGCAGAAGAGCGCCGCCGTGTCGATGCGGCCGCCGATGCAGGAAGCCGCGCCCGAGCCCATGTCCGAGACCTTCGCCATCAGCCTGAACGGCACCGCCGACCTGCCCGCCGGCAAGATCGCCGCGATCGTGACCTCGCTCGAGATGTTGTCGGCGCCGGAACGGCGAACCGATCCGCCGGGCGTCGAGGGCTTCTCGCTCGAGGCGATCGGGCGCGATGACGTGGCGCGCTATCTGGCCGTCTATCGCCTGCTCGGCGAGCGCTGGATGTGGTTCAGCCGGCTGGTGAAGCCGATGGCCGAGTTGCAAGCGATACTGGCCGATCCGCTGGTCGAGTTCTTCGCGGTCCGGTTCGGCGGGCGCGATGTCGGTCTGCTAGAGCTCGATTTCCGGGTGGAAGGCGAGGGCGAGCTTGCCTTCTTCGGCCTCGACGAGAGCGTCGTCGGCAAGGGAGCCGGGCGCTGGCTGATGAACCGGGCGCTGGAGCGCGCCTGGGCAAGGCCTATCGGCCGCTTCTGGGTGCACACTTGCACGCTCGATCATCAGGGCGCAGTCGAATTCTACCAGCGTTCAGGCTTCTCGGCGTTCAAGCGCGGGGTCGAGGTCGTCGACGATCCGCGCCTCGGCGGTGCGATGCCACGCAGCGCCGTCCCGCATTGCCCGGTGATCGAATAGAGAGCGGGCCCTCAGGCCCGCGTGCGCAGGCCGATCGAGTCCATCATCGCCTGGTCGCGGGCGGCCTCGGCGGCACGCTCGGAGGCGCGCTCGCGGTCATCGAGGATTTCGACCTTCTTCATGTCCTCGAAGGCTTCCTGCAACTCGCCCTTGGCCTCGTCGAGTTGGCCCTGCAGATTGTCGGCGGATTGGCGCAGGTTGTCGCGACGGCCGAGCGCCGCCTTGGCATAGGTCGGATAGGCGAAATGGGCCGGATCGGAAATGCCGGCCCGCGTCTCTTCATTCTGGATCTCGCGGTCGAGATCTCCAGCCATACGGTTGAATTCCGCGATCATCATCTCAATCTGGCTTACCCGGCGGCGCTTCTCGTCCACCTGGAAGCGTTTGAGACGCAAAAGGGTCTCTCGCGACTTCATGTCGTGCCGAACTCCTGATTACGCATGGCAGTGCGCCGACCCCTCGGCTCGCCGCCGGAACACTCCGCGAGACGAAAAGTACAATGGGGCAAGGAGGTTGATCGTTCCTTACCAGGATCGTTCGCTTTCGATGCATGCGAAGGGTGCGTGCCGTGCTCTGCCAGGGGAGCGCGGCGCGCGCTAATCTGCGGCGAATCAAAACAAGGGGCGCGCATGCCGGCGCGCCGGAAACGTCCTTGCCCGCCTCGCGCCGCCTCCCCGAATACAGCCTGCTGCTCGCCGGCCTCGCCCTGACGCGGATCATCGGCTGGGGCTCGATCTATTATTCGCCCTCGGTTCTGGCGGCCTATCTCGAACGCGATATCGGCCTCGGCCCGACAATCGTCTTTGGTGGTATCACCATCCTCCTGGTGATCGGGGCGGTGATCTCGCCGATGCTCGGGCGCCATCTCGACCGGCGCGGGACACGCCTGGCGATGGCGCTGGGAGCGGTGATCTCCGCCATGGGCCTGGCGCTGCTGGCTCTGGCGCAGGGGCCGATCAGCTATCTTGCGACCTGGCTCGTGATCGGCGTCGGCCATGCAATGCAACTCGCCAACACCGGCAACGTCACGGTGGCGCAATTGATGGGCGAGCGCACCCGCCGGGTGATCGGGCTGATGATGCTGGTGACAGGGCTCGCCTCCAGCGTGTTCTGGCCGCTGGCCGCCTGGCTCAGCGCCGATTATGGCTGGCGGGCCTGCCTTCTCGTGTTCGCCGCGATCCAACTCGTGATCGTGCTGCCGATCCATCTGGCGATCCCGGCCTATCGCGCCAAACCGTTGGCCGACCCCGGCCCGTCGGCGGTGCCGGCCGAGGAGCAGGGCAGGGTCCCGCCCGCTCAGAGGCAGCCGATCTTCTGGCTGCTGGCACTGAGCTTCTCGGCGAGCGGTTTGGTCTCCTGGGGGCTGCCGTTGCACATCATCGGGTTGATGCAGGGCGCGGGCATCGCGGGGGCGAGCGCCGTCGCCATTGCCTCGCTGAGCGGTCCGGCGACCCTGGTGGCGCGATCGGTCGATGCGATTGCGGGCGAACGTCTCCCGGTCGAGCGGGTGGCTCTGGTGGGATTGGCGCTCGGACCGGCAGCCTGCCTGTTAATGGCGGTCGCGCCCGGCTCCAGCGCATTCGCGATCACCTTCGTCGTGCTCTTCAACGCCGCGATGGGCGTGATCGCGGTCGCGCGTGCGACCCTGCCGCTGGCGTTGTTCGGCCGCAACGGCTTCGGCGCGATGCTCGGCCGCCTGACCGTGCCGCAGAACCTGACCTTCGCCGCGGCGCCGTTGCTCTTCGCGTTCTTGGTCGAGCGGCTGGGCGCGTCCGGCACGCTGATGGTGTCGGCGACGATCCAGAGCTTCGCCTTGCTTGCCATGATCGTGCTGGTGCGGCGGCTGCGCGCCTAAGCCCGTCTTGGAAACGACAAGGTCGGCTGTGTCACTGGCGCGATCGTGCATAGGGGCGCGGCCTGGGCCGATCTATCACGCCGCCGTCCCGATGAAAGCGAACTCAAGATCAGATGCCGTCTTGTTCCTTGACCCGCCGCTTCGCCCTGCAGGCCTCGCTCGGACTGCTTGCGGCGCCGGTCCTGGGGCAGGCGCAGCTGCCGCAGTTCCGCACCGCGCGCTACCAGTTCATCGAGCTCGACCCGGTCGAGATCATGACGCCGCTCTCCTTGCAGGGGCTCGACGGCAAGCCCGCAACCGCCAGGCCGGTGCCGGGCAAGGTCAACCTGATCTATCTCTGGGCGACGTGGTGCCCGGTCTGTCGAATCACCTTGCCGCGCTTTGAACGGCAACTCGCCGATTTCCGGGCCCGAGGCGTCGAGATCGTCTCGATCAGCACCGACGAGCGGGATTTGGCCCATGTCGCGGAGTACCTCAAGCGCCTCGGCGTCAGGCGCCTGCCCGTCTTCTACGATCGCGGCGGCAAGGTCGTCGCGGCACCGGGGACGGGGCAGCTGCTGTCGAACGCCGAAGGATTGCCGGTGATCTATGTCACGGATCGGCGCGGCGGCGTGCGCGGCTACATGCTCGGCGACGCGGACTGGGCTTCTCCCGCGGCACTGGCGCTGCTCGACCATGTCGGGACGCTGTAGAGCCGCTCACATCCCCATGATTCGGGCGAGCCGGGCATAGCCGTCGCCCAGCGGGGTTGCTTCGTCCTTGGCCTGTTTCAGGAAGGCTTCGAGCTCGGGATTGAGCCGAATTGCCTCGTCGACCTCGGCGGAAGCGCCCTGGCGATAGGCACCGAGCCGAATCAGTTCTTCCATGTCGGCATAGGTCGCGAGCGTGGCGCGGGCCTTCTGCACGACCGGATAATAGAGCGGGTCGCAGGAGCGCGGCATGGTGCGCGACACCGATTTCAGGATGTTGACCGCCGGATAGCGGCCGCGCTCGGCGATGGAACGCTCCATGACGATATGGCCGTCGAGGATGCCGCGCACCGCGTCGGCGACGGGCTCGTCATGGTCGCCGCCGTCGACCAGCACGGTGAAGAGGCCGGTGATCGCGCCGTTGCCGGTGCCGGGGCCGGCGCGTTCGAGCAGGCGCGGCAGTTCGGCGAAGACGGTCGGAGTATAGCCTTTGGTCGTAGGTGGCTCGCCGGCGGCGAGGCCGATCTCGCGCATCGCCATGGCGAAGCGGGTGACCGAATCCATCAGGCACATCACCTGCAGGCCCTGGTCGCGGAAGAATTCGGCGAGGGTTAGCGTGGTCAGCGCCGCCTGCTTGCGCATCAGCGCCGGCTCGTCCGAGGTCGCGACGACGACGATCGAACGGGCAAGCCCGTCCGGCCCGAGATCGTCCTGCAGGAACTCCTGGACCTCGCGGCCGCGCTCGCCGACCAGGCCGATGATGTTGACGTCGGCACGCGCATAACGCGCCAGCATCGACAAAAGCACCGATTTTCCGACACCGGAGCCGGCGAAAATGCCCATGCGCTGGCCGAGGCAGCAGGTCAGGAAGGTGTTGAGGGCGCGCACGCCGAGGTCGAGCGGCGGGCCGACGCGCCGGCGAGAATGGGCCGGAGGCGGGTCGTTGCGGAAGGGAATGGTGTGCTCGCCTTGCGGCAGCGGCGGGCCGCCATCGACCGGCCGGCCCAGCGCATCGACGACGCGGCCGAGCCAGGCCGTTGTGGGGCGCAGGCCGGCGACGGTGCGGTCGACATAGGCAGGGCAGCCGCGGCGGACGCCGTCGAGGCCGCCAAAAGGCATGACCAGTGCCTTCTCTCCGGAAAAGCCGATGACCTCGCAGGGGACGCGCACGCCGGGCGCGATCTCGATGCCGACCCGGCCGCCCAGACTCATCGCCGCGATCGGGCCGGAGACCTCGACGAGCAGGCCACGCACGGCGGTGACGCGGCCATAGACGGACGTCGCATCGAGTTCGCCGATCATGGTGGCGAGTGTGGATAACCGGTCCTGGCCTGGTCGTGCGCCGTTCATGATTCGCTGCCGTAAACCTTTCGTTTACCCGAGTGATTAACACTACGTTTCGAAGCCGCGTCGGAGAGCCGGGCCATTAACGCCTGTTTTCCTCGACGCGAGCTTACGCGAAAGGTGCTTTCGCGGCCGAAGCTCGAACGATCCGTGTCAAATTCGACTCACCTCGACAAGGATCGTCAACCTTCTGCCAAGAAGCGCTTGCGCCCGGGAATCAGGGTTTGTTAACCATTTCCCCGTAGCGTGTCGCGTGGCGTTTCATCGGGCAAGCGTTCGTCTCCAGGGCCACGAGGGTTCTGGGGGAATGAACGGAATCGCTGGCCTCGGGGCGAAATTGGGGACGTGACATGCGGGTTCTGCTGATCGAAGACGATAGCGCGACCGCTCAAAGCATCGAGCTGATGCTGAAGTCCGAGAGCTTCAACGTCTACACGACCGATCTGGGCGAAGAGGGTGTCGATCTCGGCAAGCTCTACGATTACGACATCATCCTGCTCGACCTGAACCTGCCGGACATGTCGGGCTACGAGGTGCTGCGCAGTCTGCGCGTCGCCAAGGTCAAGACGCCGATCCTGATCCTCTCCGGCCTCGCCGGCATCGAGGACAAGGTGAAGGGCCTCGGCTTCGGCGCCGACGACTACCTGACCAAGCCGTTCCACAAGGACGAGCTCGTCGCGCGTATCCATGCCATCGTGCGCCGCTCGAAGGGCCATGCCCAGTCGGTGATCACGACCGGCGACCTCGTCGTCAACCTCGACACCAAGACCGTCGAGGTCGATGCCCAGCGCGTGCATCTGACCGGCAAGGAATACCAGATGCTGGAGCTGCTCTCGCTGCGCAAGGGCACGACGCTGACCAAGGAAATGTTCCTGAACCATCTGTATGGCGGCATGGACGAGCCCGAGCTGAAGATCATCGACGTCTTCATCTGCAAGCTGCGCAAAAAGCTCGCCAACGCCTCCGACGGCAAGAACTATATCGAGACGGTCTGGGGCCGCGGCTATGTGCTGCGCGAGCCCAGCGAAGTGGAAGAGCGCATTCCGGCCTGATGCCAGTCATCACGGCGTCATGTTCGACGTCCAAGAGTTAGATCGCCTGATCGTCGGATGTACACGACAGGTGAACGGGGACCCCGCCGCGAGGCGGGGTTTTTGTTTGCGCCGGCCAGTCGCGTTGTTCCGAGGCTTTGCGCTGCAGCGAGCCCGGAAGCCGGACGATGCCGGTTGTCAGGATGGGCGTTGCGGCAGGGGCGCTTTTTTCGGCCCGTCTCGGCTCTGGAATCCGAGCTCAGCCATCAAACGCCGAGGTGGGCTTGACCCATAAGCGAGCCCGAAAGCCGAGAGGCTCAGGGCCGCGCGATTTTCCGCGAGGAGAAGGCGCTGCTTGTCTCGGCAGGGGTTGGGAAGGTTGGTCGCCGCGCCTGCGGGCTTGATGCGGCGTCGCGGTAGATGCCCCGGTGCTGCGGGTCAGGCACCAAGGTCGTGGTGATGCCGATAACCGTCTCGGCCGCGCCGAGGATGAAGGCACCGTTTCGGGCCAGCCGCTCTGCGAGCGCCGCCATCACCCGCGCCTTGGTCGGGACGTCGAAGTAGATCAGCACGTTGCGGCAGAAGATGACATCGAACTGGCCGAGCTGATGGTTCGGCTCGAGGAGGTTATGCTGCCTGAGCTTGACCATGTCGCGGATGCGCTCGGACAGGCGCCATTTGTCGCCCTCCTGCCGGAAATGCTTGAGCAGGAGCTGGATCGGCAGGCCGCGCTGCACTTCGAACTGGCTGTAGAGCCCCTGGCGCGCCCGGTCGAGCACCTCGACGGAGATGTCGGTGCCGAGGATCTCGATCGTCCAGCCGGCGAAGCGGTCGGCGACCTCGTCGAGCAGCATGGCGAGCGAATAGGCTTCCTGGCCGGTCGAGACCGCCGCGCACCAGATGCGCAGCGTCCGGCTCTCGGCATTGGCCGTGAGCTTCTCCGGAAGGACGACGTCGCGGAACAGGTCGAAAGGCATGCGGTCGCGGAAGAACAGGGTCTCGTTGGTCGTCATCGCCTCGATGACGGCGGCCTCGAGGTCGGAGGCGGGGCTGGTACGCAGCTGCACGACCAGCGCGGTGATGCCGGCGATGCCACGGCGGCGGCAGAGCATGCCGAGGCGGCTCTCGACCAGATAGCGCTTCTCGATGCTGAGGAAGAGGCCGGAGCGCCGCTGCAGCAGGACGCGCAGGAAGTCGAAGTCGAGCTCGGTCATGCCGGACGACCCCCGCCGACTAGCGTGCGGATGGCGGGGCCGATACCGCCGAGCGGCAGCACGGCGCTGGCCTGGCCGGCGCGCACCACCGAGCCCGGCATGCCCCAGACCGTGCTCGATAGCTCGTCCTGGGCGATGACGGCGCCGCCGGCGTGGCGCAGGGCGGTCGCCCCGTCGGTTCCGTCACTGCCCATGCCGGTCATGATCAGGCCGAGCGCGGCCGGGCCGAGATGGCGGGCGGCCTCGGCGAAGAGGACATCGACCGCCGGGCGGCAGAAATGCACCGGTGGTCCGTCGCTGATGCTGGCGACGATGTGGCCGAGCTTGCGCTCGATGCCGAGATGGCGTCCGCCCGGCGCGACATAGATCGTACCGCGGGCGAGGCGCTCGCCATCATGCGGCTCGCGCGTCGGCACGCCGAGCTGAAGCGCGATCTGGTCGGCGAAGGAGGCCGTGAAGAGCGGCGGCATGTGCTGAACGATCAGCGTGGTCAGGTTGGCGAGGGCCTCGCCGAGGTCGCCAAGCACGCGCGCGACCGCTCGCGGCCCGCCGGTCGAGGCGCCGATCACGAGATAGCGCGGCATCACCGAGACCAGCGAGCGCAGATCGGCGACCCCGTTCGGCATCGCGACGGCCGCGCCTGCGTCGGGTGCCGCCTCGCCGTTGCGGAGACGGGACTGGGCGATGCTGCCGAGCTTGCCGAGCAACTCGCTGCGGAAGTCCAGGGAGAGCGTCAGGCCGCTGCGGCTGTCTGGCTTGGGCAGGACGTCGATGGCGCCCATGTTCATGCATTGCAGCGCCAGCTGCGCGTTGCGCTCGGTGAGAGTGGTCGTCAGCAACACGGCTGTCCGTGGACTTTCCTTGACGATCCGCGGCAGTGCCTCGACGCCGTCGAGCACCGGCATGTCGAGGTCGAGCACCATGATGTCGGGATGGTGGCGCCCGGCATGCTCGATGGCGGCCTCGCCATCACCCGCGACACCGACGACATGGAAGCGGCCGCTCTCGCCGAGCCAGCGCGCGAACAGGCCCCGCACCACGACGGAATCGTCGGCGATCACCACGGTGCTCGGGCGCGCTGCTGGCCGTTCGGCGAAATGCGGCGTGGCGATCATGGGGGCACGCGATGGGAAAGCGGGGCTGTCGGATGCCGCTCGGGCTCCAGAGCTAGAGCAGGCCGACCTGGTGGAACTTCGACGCGACGATCTCCTTGTCGAACGGCTTCATGATGTACTCGTCGGCGCCGGCATGCATGGCGCGGGCGATGTGGGCGATGTCGTTCTCGGTGGTGCAGAACACCACTTTGGGCCGCTTGCCGCCGGGCATCTGGCGGAGGTTCCGCAGGAAGTCGTAGCCGTCCATGATCGGCATGTTCCAGTCGAGCAGGATTGCGTCCGGCATCTCGCCCTTGCAGGCGTCGATGGCGCGCGCGCCGTCTTCCGCCTCGGCGATGCGGAACTGCAGCCCTTCGAGGATACGGCGGGCAACTTTGCGGATGACCGCGGAGTCATCGACGACGAGGCAATATTTCATGACATGGCTCCAAGCGGATCGTCAGGCGGCGATCGGCAATTCGATGTTGAGGACGGCGTCGACGTCGATGACGACCAGGAGACGATCGTCGAGGCGGTGGACGCCCTTGGCGATGGCTGCCCAGGCGCTGTCGAGATGGATCGGCACCGGCTCGAAGGTCGCGCGGCTGAGGCGCATCACCTCGCCGACGGCGTCGACGATCAGGGCGAAAGCCTCGCCGCCCTGGTCGAGGCCGACCGCGGTGAGCTCGTGTTCCTTGGTGCCGCTCGGCATGGCGCCGGAGTCGGCATGGCGCATGCGCCGACGCATGCAGATCGCGGTTACGACGCGTCCACGCAGATTGATTAGGCCGACGATCTCGTACGGGGCCAGCGGAACCGGGGTGATGCGCGTGGCGATGAACACGTCCTGCACGCGCCCGATCGGCAGGCCGAGCAATTGCCCGCCCACCGTGACGGTGACGTAGTCGAGCGAGTCCTCGAAGGCGGCAAGACCGGACGGGCTGTCCTCGCGCGGCTCGGTCATGCGGCTCGCCTCAGTCTGGGACGGGTTTCAGCCAGCTCGGCGATCAGCGCGCGCCGGTCGAACTTGGCGACGACCTCGTCGAACTGCGCGTGGATCGCGGCGACATGCAGTTCGGGGGTCGGCAGGCTGGTCAGCCCGATGATGCGCAGTCCGGCATGGCGAGCTTCGGCCCGCAGCCGCGCGGCGAGAGCAAAAGCTGCCTCGGCGTCGCGATCGATGTCGACGACGACGGCGTCGAGGGTGGCACTGCCGGAAGCAAGGCCAGCGGCCATGGCGGGATCGGAGGCGTGGACGACCTGCAGGCCCGCCGCCTTCAGAACGGGGGCGAGCATCTCGCGCAGGAATTCGGAGGGCTCGACCAGCAGGACGCGTGGCGAGCCGGACTCACCACGGCGCAGATGCAGCCAATTGGGGTTCGCTTTCGGCAAATAATGCGCGAGATCGAGGATCTCGGTGGCGCGGCCCCGGATGATCGCCGAGCCGAGCAGCCCCTGTTCGGGCATGGCCAGCATCTCGATGTCGAGCACCTCGTCGACGATGTCGACGATGGCGTCGACCGCCAGCGCCATGCTGAAATCGCCTTCGGAGAAGATCACCATCGGCTGCAGGCCCGCCTGGCGCAGGGCGCAGCCCTCGACCGGGACGACCGGCATGAGACGTCCGCGGTAATTGAGCAAGGCGCGTCCGCCGCCGGTCTCGAACAGCCCGGCCTCGACCTCCTCGAGGCGGGTGACGAGGGAGAGGGGCACGGCCTTCACCGTGTCCTTCCCGGCCCGGAAGACCAGCATCGTCGTGCGCTCGACGGGAGAGCCCATCTCTAGCGGGTCGTCCGAGGTCGTCTCGTCCTGCGCCGCCGCCACGCCGACGAGGCGGGCGACGCCGTTGGGATCGATGATCAGCACCACGGCGCCGTCGCCCAGGATGGTGTTGCCCGAGAACAGCGGGATATGGCGCAGCCGCGTCGACATCGGCTTCACCACGATCTCTTCGGTGTGGAACACCGATTCGACCAGGATGCCGAACTGGCGCTCGCCGATCTGGGTCACCACGATGAAGCCGTCATCGGCGATGGCCGCGTCCGTCGTCCGGTTCATCACTCCGGCCAGCGCGATGATCGGCAGCAACCGTTCGCGCAGGCGTAGCACGGGCGCGTTGTTGATGCGCTCGATGCGGTGCTCGCCATTGGCCTTGACGCGCACCAGCTCGCGCACGACCACCTGGGGAATGGCGAAGCGCTGCCCCTCGGTCGCGACGATCAGGGCCGAGACGATCGCCAGCGTCAGCGGGATCTTGATGGTGATCGTGGTGCCGGCGCCGGCGATGCTGGCGATGTCGATCATGCCGCCGATCGCGTCGACATTGACCTTGACCACATCCATGCCGACGCCGCGCCCGGAGATGGCGGTGACGGATTCGGAGGTCGAGAAGCCCGGGTGCAAGACGAAGCGCAGGAGCTGCGACTCGCTCATCCGCTCGACTTCGGTCTCGGTCGCCAGGCCGCGCTGGATCGCCTTGCTGCGAATGCGGGCGACATCCATGCCGCGTCCGTCATCCGAGATCGCGATCGTGACCGAGCCACCCTCGTGATAGGCAGAAACGCGGATCGTGCCGGTTTTCGGCTTACCCAGCGCGGCGCGTTCCTGTGGCTCCTCGATCGCATGGTCGGCGCAGTTGCGCACCATATGGATGAGGGGATCCTTGATCAGGTCGAGCAGCTGGCGGTCGAGTTCGGTCTCGGCGCCCTCCAGCACGAGTTCGATGTGCTTGCCGAGATCCGTGGAGAGGTCGCGGACGATACGCGGCAGCTTCGACCAGGCGTTGCCGATCGGCTGCATGCGCGTCTTCATCACGCCGTCCTGCAGTTCGGCGGTGATGAGCGAGAGCCGCTGCAGCGGCGCCTTGAGGCCGGCATCCTCCTGACGGCGGGCGATCTCGAGCAGCTGGTTGCGGGTCAGCACCAGTTCCGAGACCATGGTCATCAGATGTTCGAGCGTGTCGACATTGACGCGCAGCGTCGCCGGGCCGGTCGCCTTTGGGTCGCGGATGGTCTCGCCATGGGCCATGCCGGGCTGGTCGAGCGGGCTCGGCGCAGCTCGGAAAACCAGGTCCATCTCGTCCTGGACCGAGCCGGGGGCGGGCGCAATGGCCGCTTCCGTCGATCTCGTTTCGGCCGTGCGAGCGAGATAGGCGGCGACGGGGTCGAGCGAACCCTGCGGCTGCCGCCTGGCCAGTTCCTGCTTGGCCCGCTGCGCCAGGCCGCGCAACTCGTCGATCAGCTGGCCGTCATGGCCCGGTGGCTCCTGGCCCTTCTCGGCGAGCTCGGCCATGATCTCCTTGATCCGGTCGATCGTCTCGAGGATTGCGGTGACGGCGCTGGAGGACACGCTCGCGCCGTCCCGGAACTGGCCGATGACGGATTCGGCCGCATGGGTCAGCGCCTCCAGTCGCGGCAGGCCGATGAAGCCGCAAGTGCCTTTGACCGTGTGGACGAGCCGGAAGATGTTGCGCAGGATGTCGCCGTTGTTCGGCTCCTGCTCGAAGCGGACGAGCTCCCGATCGACCATGTCGAGGTGCTCGCCGGTCTCTCCCAGAAACTCTTGCAGCAACTCGTCCATGCAAGGACCGCTCACTCACGCCACCGATGCTGCCGCGGATATTGCGGCGCAAGGGTTTATGATCAGTTGAGAGCGAGCGGAAACCGCAAGGAATCGTGGCGGCGGGCGGCTTTCCTCGAGATGTCAGGCCGGCTCGGCGACGATGCTGACCGTGTCGCCCTCGATCGAGAAGGCGATCTTCATTCCCGCCGCGCGCGCGACCATGCCGGTGTAGACCGGCTGGACCGCATGGGCATCGATGGCGCCGCTCTCCGAACGGCCGGCGATCAGCTCCTCGACATGGGCGGGAATGCGCGCATGGGAGCCGGTGGCGGTGATGGCGAAGCTGCCCTGCTCGCCGTCGACGGTGCAGCGGCTGGTGATCTTGCCGCCGCGCGGGATCGCCTGCGTCGCCAGCACGAGCAGGTTGAGCACGAGCTTGACCTGGTTCTTCGGCAGCAGGGCGCGGGGCGCCTCCCAGTCGAGCGAGAGCTTCTCGTCGTTGAGGAAGCCGTTGGCGACGGCGCCGGCGTCGCCAAGGTCGATCATCGCGCCGGCCGAGCCGGCGGCACCGAAGGCGAGGCGGGCGAATTGCAGCCGAGCCGAGGCATTGCGCGCGCTCTTCTTGATCAGGTCGAGCGCGAAGTCCTTCATCGAGGGATCGTCTTCCTCGAGCACTTCGAGCGCGTTGACGATCGCCCCGACCGGGCTGATCACGTCATGGCAGACGCGGCTGCAGAGAAGCGCGGCCAGATCGAGCGGCTCAAGCGAGATGGCGGTCATGATCCGGTCCTGCGGTCAAGAGAATCAGGGCGGCGCGCCCCATGTCGGTGGTGGAGCATGCGCCAGGCTGGTTTGCAGCTGGTTAACCATAGCTGCGGAGGCGCATCGGCGCGATTATGCGGACGTGTCGTGCCGGCATGCCCCGGCAAGATGGCTGCCAGAAGGCGAGCCGGCTTTTTCTTTACCGCACCATGCACTACCTAATGGAGTGATATCGCCGGAAGCGCTGCCCGGCATGGAACCAAGATTGCACACGGCGCCGGCGAGACTGGTTCGAACGATGGCCATCGCTCACGACGATCCACGCCTGACCGATCGGGACGGGCTCGCGCGCGCCCTCGGCGAGGCGGCGCGGCGCACGGCCGCCGTCCTGCTGGCGAAGCGGGCGGCGCGCGACGTCAAGCTCAAGGCGGACGGCTCGCCGGTCTGTTCCGCCGACCTTGCCGCCGATCTCGCCGCCAAGCAGGCGCTGGCCGAGCTGCTGCCGGGCTTTCCGGTTATCAGCGAGGAGAGCGTCGGCGAGGTGGCGCCAGCTTCCGTCTTCATCCTGCTCGACCCGCTCGACGGCACGCGTGAATTCCTCGCTTCCGGCGACAGCTATTGCGTCGCCATCGCCGTGGTCCGGGATGGGCGTCCGCTCGCCGGGGCGATCGCCGCGCCCGCCATCGGCCGGCTCTGGTTCGGCGGCGAGCGCAGTTTCACCCAGGATCTCGATGCCGAGGCGAACCCGCTCGACGCGGCGCGGCAGGTCCGTGTCCGGACCGAGCCGGCCGAGGGACCGTTGATGTTGGTGAGCCGCTTCCATGGCGACCCGGTCAGCGCCGGCGTCGCGGCCGCGGTCGCGAAAGGCGATGGCGCGCCGGTGTCGTCGGCTGTGAAGTTCGGGCTGATCGCCTCGGGCGAGGCCGACCTGCATGTGCGCGGCGGACCGACCATGGAATGGGACATCGCCGCCGGCGATGCGATCCTCGCGGCAGCTGGCGGTATCGTGTTGACCCTCGAGGGCGAAAGGCCGGGCTACGGCCATGCCGAGCGGGATTTCCGCAATCCGCCCTTCGTCGCGGCGAGCTGCGAACGTTTGGCCCGGCTCGCCATAGAGAAGGCGGCGACCTGTCGCTGCGCTTGACCCGAATCAGAGCAGAGGCGAAAAAATCGGAACCGGTTTTTCGCAGAAATCCTGCTCTAATCTTCTGGAATCGATCACATTTTATGATTTTGGATCGGTGCGATCCGGAATCATCGTGATCTAGCGCGCGATCGAGGTCGCGACGGTCGGCCAGCGTTCCTGAGCCTTGGCTCGCAGGGCCGCCTCGTCGAGGAAGCGCCGGCGATTCTCGTCGCTCCGGAAGAAATAGAGCTGCGAGCCGATGACGGCGAAGCGATGCGGATCGGCATCGACCGCGCGCCCATCCGCCACGCCGCTGGCATCGAAGCCACCAAAGCGCGGCATGTAGACCTGCGGCGCCTCGCGGAAGGCGTCGCGGTTGGCGGCACTGGCGAAGCGCCAGACCGCCCCATCGTGGACCAGCTCGTAGTCGGACAGGCCGGGCACTGCGGCATCGTTCAGGAAATAGGCGACGGGATCGAAGCCAGAGAGCGCAAGACCGTTGCGGTTGTCGCGCTGCATGACCTCGCCGAGACCGGGCAGCTCCGGCAAGCCCGCCGGGAGGGTCGAAGCCCGGCTCGCCGTGGCGGCGAAGAGAAACGCACAGCCTGCCATGATGCCGGCGATCAGGGTCCCGGCATGCCTTGCTGCGGCCTTCATCGCCCACCAATCCTTGGCTCTAGTCGCGTTACGGCACGTCCTGCGCCGCAGTTCACCGCTTGGATACACATACGGCGTATCCAGGAGGTTACCGTGATCGCGCGGATTCGCGTGGGTCCGCCGTCGACGCCACCCCGGCAGGAGGCCGAATGCCCAATGCCCGGCGCTTGCCTGGAGACGATGAGATGAACTTTACCCGCCGCACCCTGCTCGCCAGCGCCCTGCTGCTCGGCGCGGGCCTTGCCGCCGGTCCCGCTGCCGCCCAGCCGGCCGAGCGCTCTTTCACCCAGAACGAGCTGGTCAGCTCCGGCCACCAGTTCTTCGGCAATGTCTCGCGCGGCTTTGCTCTGACGGTCGAGGAGGCGGTGCGTCGCTGGGGCGAGCCGAACGGCTATGTCCTCGGCCAGGAGGCATCGGGCGCCTTCGTGGGCGGGCTGCGCTTCGGCGAGGGTACGCTGTTCACCCGCAATGCCGGCGACCGCAAGGTGTTCTGGCAGGGACCGTCGGTGGGCTTCGATTTCGGCGGCGACGGCGCCCGCACGATGATGCTGGTCTATAACCTGCCGAGCGTCAGCGCGCTCTACCAGCGCTTCGGCGGCGTCGACGGCTCGGTCTATTTCGTCGGCGGGTTCGGCTTCACCGCCCTGACGGCCGGAGGCGTCATGGTCGTGCCGATCCGCACCGGCGTCGGCTGGCGGCTCGGCGTCAACCTCGGCTATCTCAAGTTCACGCCCGAGGCGACCTGGAACCCGTTCTGACCTGACAATCGCCGGCTGCTGGCCTTATCTATCAAGGCATGGCAGCCTGAGCCCGGGCTGATCAAAGACATCGGAGCCGCCCCACCTTGATCGAAGCCGCCATGCTCGTCGCGCTCGGCTTCCTGTCGGCAAGCCTGCTCGCCCTTGCGGCGCTACCGGCGTTGAGCCGCAGGGCCGATCGGCTCGCACGGCGCCGGGCCGAAGCCGCATTCCCGCTGTCGCTCGCCGAGATCGCCGCCGACCGCGACCATCTGCGCGCCGAACTGGCGGTCCGCGAGCGTGCGCTGGAACAGAAGGCCGAGAGCGGCTTTGCTGCCAAGGCCGGTGCGATGAGCGAGATCGGCCGGCGCGACATGACGATCGGCCGGCTGGAAGCCGACCTCATGGAACGCAAGCAGCGGATCGAGGCGCTCGAAGTCGAGCTTGCGCAGAGGACGCACGAGCTGGCGCAGACGCGCGAGGCACTGGCCAGCGAAAGCGCTGGCCACCAGACCACGCAGGCGACCTTGTCGAGCCGCGTCAGCGATCTTGCTGCAGTGGAGGCCCAGCTGGCCGAGACCCGGCAGGCGCTCAGCGGCACCTCGGCCGACCTCGCCGCCCGCAGCCATGAGCTCGCCGAGCTGAGGGCGCTGCACGAGAAGGCCGGGACGACGCTCGCCGAGCGCAACCAGGCGCTGTCGGTGCTCACCAGCGAACATGACCGCCAGCGTGTCGCCCTGGTCGAGGCCAATACGCTCAGGCTCACGCTGGAGGCCGGGCGCGACGATCTTTCGACTCGCCTCACCACGGCCGAGACGGCGCTGGCCGAGGCGCGCATGGATCTCTCCACCATGAGATTGGATCGTGACAGCGAGAGATTGCGGGCCGACGCTCTTTCGACGCGTGCAAACGAAGCCGAAGTTGCGTTGCGCACGGCCGATGCGAACGCCATCGAGCTCGGCGCCGAGATCGCAACACTGGAGGCGGCGATGACCCAGGCATCCGCCGAGCATGCCGAGGCGCTGGCCAGGATCAAGGCGCTGGAGGGCAGGATCGAGGCTGCCGCTGCGGCCGAGGCCCATCTGAAGGAGCAGATGGCGGGCGAGGCCGCTGCTCATCGCGCGGCTCTGCGCGAGCGCGACGAGATGTTTGAGGCGCTGCATGCGGAGATCGGCACGGTCCAGGGTGCTCGCGACCAGGCTCGAGCGGATCGGGCGGGCTTGAAGCGCGAGCTCGCGGCGTTGCGCAAGCAGAATGGCGGCAAGGCCGCCGGCGAGGCGGCCTTGCGCCAGGAGATCGTCCGGCTGGCCGATGCGTTGCTGGTCGCATCGGAAAGCCGCGAGGCGGCGGAATAGGCGCTTTCCGGCCAAAGCCTTTTGACCACGGCCAGCAATGTTCTAGTGAGAAGATCGTTCGCGTCCGCGGTCGCGCTTCTCGGTTTGGATTCATGACGGATATCGTTTGTATCGGCGAGCCTCTCGGCGAGTTCAATGCGACGCGGGGCGAAGCGGGCGCCTACCGTTTCGGCCTCGGCGGCGACACCTCCAATTGCGCGATCGCGGCGGCGCGGCAGGGTGCGAAGGTCGCCTATATCGGCGCGCTCGGCGATGACGAGCCGGGTCGTACGTTCCGGACGGTGTGGGCTGAAGAGGGCGTCGACGACAGCCATGTCTCGACGCACCCCACCGCGCCGACCGGGCTGTATTTCGTCTCCCACGGCCCGCAGGGCCACCTCTTCTCCTATCTGCGCGCCGGCTCGGCCGCGAGCCTCTATGGTCCCGCGCAGTTGCCCAGGGACCTCATCGCTTCGGCCAGGGTGGTTCAGGCCTCCGGCATCAGCCAAGCGATCTCGGCGAGTGCTTGCGACGCGGTGTTCGAGGCGTTTGCGATTGCGCGCGAGAACGGCGTGCTCACCGCCTATGACACCAACCTCAGGCTCAAGCTCTGGCCGCTGACGCGGGCGCGGGCGATCGTCCACGCCGCTTGCGGGATGGCCGACATCGTCCTGCCGGGCGACGGCGACGCCAAGCTGCTGACCGGGCTGGAGCAGCCCGACGCCATCGTCGATTTCTATCTCAAGCTCGGCGCCAAGGTCGTGGCGCTGACGCTCGGCCATGAGGGCTCGCTGGTCGCGACGCCGGACCGGCGCCAGCGCGTCGTGCCGATCAAGGTCGATGCGATCGATGCGACCGGAGCGGGCGACTGCTATGACGGCGCCTTTCTAGCCGAATACATCCGCACCGGCGACGCCTTCGCCGCCGGCGCCTATGCCAATGTCGCGGCCGCCTTGTCGACGCAGGGCTATGGCGCGGTGGCGCCGTTGCCGCGTCGCGCCGACGTGGAAGCGCGGATCACCCAAGAGGCGGCTGGCCGGGCATGAGCGTTCCAGTTCTGATGGAAGCGGGCGCGCTGCTCGCCCGCTACGATGTGCTGATCAGCGATGTCTGGGGCGTCGTCCATGACGGCGTGCTGGCGCTCGATCCTGCCTGCGAGGCGCTGATGCGCTATCGCGAGGGCGGCGGAACCGTCGTGCTGCTCTCGAACGCGCCGGGCCCCTCGGCTCAGATCGCCGGCGTGCTCGACGGCAAGCGCGTGCCACGCGCCGCCTGGGACCGGCTGGTGACCTCGGGCGATGTGACGCGAGCGTTGATCGCCGAGACGCATCTGCGCAAAGCCTATCATATCGGCTGGCCGCAGGACCGGGCGGTGTTCGAGGGCTTCGATGTCGAGATAGTCGGCGAGGATGAAGCCGAGTTCGTCGTCGCGACCGAGCTCAACGATTATCGCAAGGAGCAGCCGGAACAGTACCGGCCCCTGCTGTCGCGCTTCGCGGCGCGCGGCCTGCCCTTCATCTGCGGCAATCCCGATCTCGTCGTCCATGTCGGCCATGATCTCCTGCCCTGCGCCGGAGCGCTGGCGACGATCTATGAAGAGCTCGGTGGTCATGTCGCCTGGGCTGGCAAGCCGCACCGTCCGGCCTATGACCTTGCGCTCGCGGCGGCTCGCGAGGCGCGGGGTGGGCGCGATGTCGATCCAGCCCGTGTGCTCGTCATCGGCGATGCGGTGCGCACCGACCTCGCCGGCGCCAGAATGATGGGCTTCGACAGCCTGTTCATCGCCGGCGGCATCCACCGCGACGAGACGATCCGGGATGGCTCTGTCGTTCCCGACGGGCTTGCTCGTGTTCTGGCGACGCACCGGCCGCTGCCGGTCGCGGCGATGGCGGCGCTCGGCTGATCAGACCGGCGGCGGGTTCGCCTTGCGGATCCGCTCGCCGATCGCGTGATAGAGGCCATCGAACGGGCGGAAGACGAAGCGGACGGTCGAGCGACCGGTCGGGACCTGGACAGCGCGGAAGATCACGTTCGCCCGCAGCAGCTGCGTCGCCTTGCCGTCGACCTCGACCTGCCACCAGGGCTGCCAGACATCGTTCAATACGACGAAGCCGCCACGCGGCGCGTCGACATCGAGCAGCACCTCCGTGGTGCCGTAATTGCGGATGCGGACGCTTCCGGGCTGGGCCGGACCGGTCGGCAGCGGTGGCGGCGCCTTGTCGAACAGGACGGTACGGCGCGGGTCGAATCCGACAGGCCATTGCCCGGTTTTCAGGATGGCGCTGAAATCGGCCTGTTGCGCCTCGGTGACGAGGAGCGCGCGCGGCAAGGCGCGTGGGTTCTCGTAGACATACGCTTCCTTGGTCCGGGCGATCTGGACGAGGTCGCCCGGCTTAAGGCGCTTGTCGATCTCCTCGACCGGGACGCCGGTCGCGATGAAGCGCAGGCCGAGCATGTCGGCGAGCAGCGAGCGGTAGGATGGCATCAGCGGCGAGAACGTCCGCTGGTCGGGCAGGGCGACATGGTCGCCGGCACCGGTCGCCTGGCTGTAGAGGCCGAGCCGGAGCGGGTTGTAGCCCAGCGTGTTGTCGAGCCCATGCACGAGGCTGGCATTGGGCCAGTGGAAATCGATGCCGGCGAGCTCGATGCGGTCGCGCCGGTCGGGGCCGGCAGTGCGGGCGGTCTCGCGCTTCAGCAAGGCGATTGTCTCGTTGCCGCTGTCGGCGCGCAGGACGTCGTACATCGAGGCCGGAAGCGCGGTCGACTCGCTCGGGCCGTTGTTGACCGCGAGGTCGACGACCATTGTCGCGGCGAGGATGACCGCCGCGGCCATGCCGGCGCCCTGCAGCGCGAGCCCGCGTGCCGCGACCAGCGCTCCCGCGACCAGGATCAGGCAGAGCACGGCCGTCACCAACGGCACGACGGCGACATGCAGGCGGCCGACCGTCCAGGCCAGCCAGATCGCGGCGGCGAACGCTGCCAGCAGCAGCAGGATCTCGAGCCCGATCTGCCAGCGGCGCGGACGTGGCGCCGTATCGGTCAGGACGAGATGGGTAAGGTAGCCGCCGAGGATCGCCAGCAGCGCGCCGAGGATGAAGAGCGCATCGGCCGGACGGCGGTAGAAATCGATGCCCGGCAGGTGGAAGAGCAGGGCAAAGCCGGGCGTGTAGCGGCCGAGCGCGAAGACCAGCACGAGCAGCGCCGCAACGCTGAGCGCGACGATCTCGCGCCGCAGCAGGGCGCCGCGGACGATGCCGACGCCCACGACAAGCAGAATCGGCAACAGGCCGAGATAAAGCTCGCCCATATTGCGGGCGAGATAGAGGTCGAGCGGGCCGAAGCGCTTCTCCCAGGCCGGGCTGGGCGGGCCCCAGAAATTCTCCAGCGGTCCCGATGCGCCATAGAGATTGGCGATCAGCCCGGTCAGCAGCGAGCCCGGATGCAGCGAGCCCTTGCCGGCCCCGGCGAGATCGATGACCGGCCGATTCGATTCCTCCGCCAGGACGGCGGTCAGCAGGATCGGGACGGTCGCGACCAATGTGGCGCCGATGACGCCGAGCAGGAGCGGCATCAGGCTGGCGCGCAGTGCCGGCAGCGGCTTGTCGGCCATGGCGATGGCGGCGAGCACGAGCCCGGCGAGGACATAGACGCCGAGAAGCGCGACCTGGTCGCGCCCCAGCACCATGAAGCCGGCGGCGAGGCCTGCGGCGAAGCCATAGCGCCAGGAGCTGCGTTCGAGCGCCCGCGAGAGCAAGAGCAGCGTCACCGCGAAATAGGACAGGCTCAGCACTTGGCCCACATGCTGGATGCGCCAGGCGGCAGCTGCGCCGAAGGCGAAGGACAGGGCGCAGACGACCGCGCCGGCCGGATGCCAGCCACGATCGCGAAAGATGAGGACGAGGCAGAGTGCGCCGACGAGCAGCGAGCCGAGCAGTGCGCCGTCGCTCCAGCGGAAATCCGGAGCCGGGTTAAGCAGTGCGATCAGGAAGAAGGGCGGCGAGAAGATCAGGGACTGCGGATCGGCCACCTGCGGCGATCCCGCGAAGACGTAGGGCGTCCAGAACGGCGAGAGACCCCTGTGCAGCGAGCTGGCCAGGAATTGCAGCTGCGGGTGGAAATGCGCTTTGGCGTCCCAAGGTATGGTGACCGCGCCGGAGAGCCAGGGCCAGGACAGCGCCAGCCAGCCGGCGCAGACCAGCAACATCACCCTGGCGGTCGGCCAGGGTGCGGGCGGGTGCTCGGTCTCGTGGTGGTCCCGATCTGGCAGGGGAGCATCGGACATCCGGGCTTCCTGCCCCAGGTCCGGTGCGCGATCAATGCTCGCGCCGGTCAATCCTTGGGCGCGGCACGCGCCATCAGTGCGTCCATATCGATGAAGTGGCCGGCGCGATCACGCTTCGAGGCGAGATAGCGGACATTGTGGACGTTCGGGCGGCCGAGCACGCGCTGCGTCGCGGCGACTTCGAGGCCGGCGGCCTTGATCGCCCCGATCTTCAGCGGGTTGTTGGTCAGCGCGGTGACGCTGGAAACGCCGAGCTGCTTCAGCATCGCTGCGGCGAAGTCGAAATGGCGCTGGTCGAGATCGAAGCCGAGCACCTCGTCGGCATCGTAGGTGTCCCAGCCCTGGCTCTGCAGCTTGTAGGCCCGCATCTTGTTGGAGATGCCGTTGCCGCGGCCTTCCTGGTCGAGATAGAGCAGGATGCCGCCCTCGTTCTCAGCCATCCACTGCACGGTCTCGCGCAGCTGGTCGCCGCAATCGCATTTCAGCGAGCCGAACAGGTCGCCGGTCAGGCAGGCCGAATGCAGGCGCACCGGCACGGCAGTCGAGAGATCCGGCTTGCCGACGATGATCGCGACCTGGTCGCGCAGGCCCTCGCCGCCGCGGAAGACCACAAACTCGGTCTCAGGCGCGCCCTCGAGCGGGACGGGGGCGCGGCCTACGATGGCAAGCCGCGCGACCTGCGCAGCGCGGTAGCCGTTGATCGCGTCGATCGAGACCTCGATCAGCGGCTCGCCAGCGACCTGCGCGGCCTGGACCGGGACGAGGATCACTGCCGGCAGCACGAGTGCGAGGCGAGCAAGTTCGAGCGCGGCATTGTCGAGCGCACCTGCCGGCCCGACGGGGGCATCGACACGGGCATCAAGCTTCAGGGCCAGAGTCTCGACGCGGGCGAGATCGATCGTTGGCATGGCGAGGATGCCGGTCTCCGCGCGCCCCTTGGCGCCGAGACGGCGCAAGCGCGCCGAACTCAGAACCAGACGAGTATTGCCGGCGGACAGGGAGTCGAGGCGGCCGGTAAGATCGGCCTCCGCAAGCTCAGCCGACAGAGCCAGAGCCAGCTCCGCGCCATGGCGCAGCAGCACCGGACGCGCGGCGCGAAACTCGGCGAGAGCGCGGTCGACGGCGACCAGATCGGTTTCACCCGGCCGGTCGAAAAGCTTACGCGACTGAGGCATCGGAAGGTCCGTCAGATTGCGCCCGAGAGCGCGGAGGAGTGTGAGCTTCTTACGCGTATCTCGCTCGGACAGATCACCCGGCGCGACACGGCGCTTCTACAACGTTTCCGGTTCTGCGTGGTTCCCAAGACAGTGCCTGCAATCGACCTGATCGCCAGCAGATTGCAGACTGGGCTATAAAAGCGCGAGATTGAACACCAGATGAATAGTCGTGGCAGCGGGCCCTGACCAGATATGGCGAGCCGGAGCGCGTAAGGGAAATGACGCAGGGGCATGACCCGGTAACGCCAGGCGCGGGACGCGTCGCCGTCTACAGTGCGGCGGCGCGCGCGCTGCACTGGATCACGGTCGCCGCGGTGTTCGTGATGATCCCGCTCGGGTTCGCCATGACCTATCGCGGCAACACGCTCGACATCTGGGATGGCGTGACCGACGCCCTCTATTCCTCGCACAAGCTGCTCGGCTTCCTGGTCCTCTGGCTCAGCGCCGGCCGACTGCTCTACCGGCTGCTGCATGGCGCGCCGCCTGACGAACCGACGCTGGAATGGTGGCAGAAGGCTGCCTCGCATCTCGTGCATTGGGCGCTCTACGGCCTGCTGCTGATCGTGCCGCTGCTCGGTTGGATTGGCGTTTCGTTGTTCCCGTCGCTGATGGTGTTCAACCTGTTCGAGCTGCCGGCGCTGGCTGCGCCGAACGAGGAGGTCGCCAAGCGCGTGCTGTCCGTCCATGGCTGGCTCGCCATCCTGCTGGCGCTGCTGGTCTGCGCGCATATCGGCGCGGCGCTCTTCCACTATCTCATCCGCAAGGACGGCGTGCTGCGCCGGATGCTGCCGGGGCTTTCAAGACGTTAAGTCCCGACATTTATCTCGGTGTCATCCCGGACGGAGCGCAGCGGAGATCCGGGATCCATTCCTGAGCCTTGCCGATGAAAGTTCCGGAATGGGTCCCGGGTCTCTCTGCGTTCGCCC
This sequence comes from Allobosea lupini, assembly GCF_900109525.1. Taxonomy (GTDB): domain Bacteria; phylum Pseudomonadota; class Alphaproteobacteria; order Rhizobiales; family Beijerinckiaceae; genus Allobosea; species Allobosea lupini. The sequence goes on from NZ_FOAN01000007.1 coordinate 244,667, forward strand.
GGGACGACTCGCGTTTTTTCATTTTTGCGCTCTACCCGTCACCATTCAGCTGGTGTTGTTGTCCCCTCGACGATCTCCGCCAGCCGGCGGCGGGTCCCCGGCGTCGTCCTGTCCGGCAGGGCGGAAAGCGGGAAGAAGCGCGCCTCGGCGATCTCGTGATCCGGCTGCTTCGGCGCGCTCTGCGTGAAGGCCCGTACGATGAAGACGGCGACATGGTCGCGGTCGGAGACATGGCGGTTGAGGAAGACCCCGTGCAGCACGGCCGGACGGGTCAGCGCGATATTGGCCTCCTCGCGCAGTTCCTTGGCGAGTGCGTCGAGAAGCGTCTCGTCCGGCTCGACGCCACCGCCGGGCATATGCCAGCCCGGCGTGTAGGTGTGGCGTACCAAAAGGACCTCGCCAGCCTCGCTCAGCACGGCGGCGCGGACGCCGAGTGTCATCCCGCGGCGCAAGCGGAAATAGAGATGCAGGACACGGCCGGCGAGCCGGCGCAGCGCGCGCGGCACTCGCTCGATTCCCGATGCGTCGGAGCGCGGGCCGGATCCGTCCTCGCTGCTCACGATGTGGGCAAATCCTGCTGCCGGGTTAATTGTCTATGCAATGGGTGCATAACGGAACTCTGTTTGCCCTCTCGATATAACACAAACGCGCCTTAAATAGGGGGCACAAGCTCACACCGTTACCGCTGGGGAAATTACCATGCTTCTCGCATTCATCACCGCCCGTCTGAACGCCAAGCCCCGCTTCGTCTGGAAGCCGGCTGTCACCCTGACCGATCCGCGCATCGTCTCGGAGCTGATGGGCTCGGCCAACTGAGCCTTTCAGGCTGCGTCATCTTCGCCCGCCGCCGCTGTCATGCTTGACGCGGCGCGGGCGTTGAAGGCAAGCGCTGGAGTGTGTTCACGCTCGCGCATCTCTCCGACCCGCACCTCGGGCCGCTGACGAAGTTCTCGCTGCGAGAGCTGATCGGCAAGCGCGCGACCGGATATGTCAACTGGCGACGCAAGCGGCGCCATGCCCATGACATGGAGATCCTCGGGCTGATCGTCGCCGACATCCTGGCGCAAAAGCCCGACCACATCGCCTGCACCGGCGATGTCTCCCATATCGGCCTGCCGACCGAATTCAAGACGGCGCTCTCCTTCCTCGATACGCTCGGCCCGCGCGATGCCGTCAGCTTCGTGCCGGGCAATCACGATTGCTATGCGCGTTCGTCACTGTCGGCGCTGGCGCGCGAGCTTGCGCCCTGGTGCGCCAGTGATGACGGACAGGCCGGCTATCCCTGGTATCGCCAGCGCGGCTCCGTCGCGCTGATCGGGATGAACACCGGCATCCCGACCATGCCGCTGATGGCGACCGGGCGTGTGGGCTCGGCCCAGATCGCCATTGCCGAGAAGCTGCTGGCGCAAGCCAAGGCCGAGGGGCTGATCCGCGTCGTACTGATTCACCACCCGCCCTATATCGGCGGCGCGCGGCGCACGCGCGAACTGGTCGACGCCGATGCCTTCGAGGCGATGCTGCGCCGGGCCGGGGCCGAGCTCGTCCTGCACGGCCATAATCACCGTTTCTCGCTGGCCTGGCGGCGGGGGCTCGACCACGACGTGCCGATCGTCGGCGTGCCCTCGGCCTCGATCGGCCTGCGCGGCGGTCATGCCGAGCTCGCCTGCTGGCACCTGCTGCGCATCGAGGGGCCTGCGGCGGCCCCTCGCATCAGCCTGGAGCGCCGTGCCTTCGATCTCGACGGCACGGTAAAGCTGCTGCAGTCGATACCGCTGACGGGCGGCGGGCTGGTCTGAAGGGCCGCGTCAGACGCAGCGGCCGCCGTCGACTGCCAGGATCGACCCGGTCACCATCTCGGACTCGTCCGAGCACAGGAACAGCGCGGCATTGGCGATGTCCTGCGGCGTCGAGAAGCGGCCCCAGGGAATCGTCGCGGTGAAGGCCTTGCGCTTCTCCGGCGTGTCCTCGCCCATGAAGGTCGCGAGCAGCGGCGTCTCGCCGGCGACCGGGGCGATGGCGTTGACGCGGATCCTGTCCGGCGCGAGCTCGACCGCCATCGACTTCGAGAGCAGGTTCGCGGCACCCTTCGAGCCGTTGTACCAGGTCAGCCCCGGGCGCGGGCGCACACCGGCGGTCGAGCCGATATTGAGGATGACGCCGCCGCCATGCTCGCGGAAATGCGGCACCGTCGCCCTGGCCATCAGGAAGATCGACTTGACGTTGACGTCGAAGACGCGGTCGAACTCGGCCTCGGTGACATCGAGCATCGGCTGGTTGCGATGGCTGATGCCGGCATTGTTCACGACGATATCGAGCCGCTCGAAGCGCTTGATCACCTTGGCCACGGCGGCATCGACGCTCTTGGCCTTGCCGACGTCGCAGGCGACCGCGAAGGCCTTGCGGCCGATCGCCTTGGCGGCCTCGCGGGCCTTGTCGCCGTTGATGTCGAGCACCGCGACCCGTGCGCCCTCGCGTACGAAGGTCTCGGCGATGCCGAGGCCAAAGCCCTGCGCCGCGCCGGTGATCAGCGCGGTCTTGCCCTTGAGTCTCATTGGTGTTCCCTCGGAAAGCATTTTGCCGGGTGACTGTGGGGCGATTTGGCGGTCGAGATAAATACGCTTTCGCGATTGGCCGGATAGCGGAATTGTATGGGCTGCACCGGCCGCCGCCTTAAGCCCCGATCTCCTCGCGCAGCATCTCCAGCTCGAGCCAGCGCTCTTCCGTCTGTGCGATCTCGCGCGTGACCTCGTCGAGCCTCGCGGTCGCCTTGGCGAAGAGTTTCGGATCGCGGGTGTAGAGGTCGCCTGCCAGCGCCGCATTGAGCTTGCCGGCCTCGGCCTGCAGCTTCTCGAGCTGCTGCGGCAGGGTCTTCAGCGCGTGCTGCTCGTTGAAGGAGAGCTTGCGCTTCGCAGCAGCGGTACTGGTGGTCGGGGTGGGCGTCGCTGACGCCGTTGCCGATCCCTTCACCGGAACGGCGCGCACCTTGGCGCCGACGCCGCGGCCGCGCTGGGCCAGCATGTCGGAATAGCCGCCGGCGAACTCGGTCCAGATGCCATCGCCATCCGAGATCAGGGTCGAGGACACCACCCTGTCGAGGAAGTCGCGGTCATGGCTGACCAGCAGGACGGTGCCGCCATAGTCGGCGAGCAATTCCTGCAGCAGGTCGAGCGTCTCGATGTCGAGATCGTTGGTCGGCTCGTCGAGCACCAGCAGGTTGGACGGCTTGGCGAGCGCGCGGGCCAGCATCAGCCGGCCACGTTCGCCGCCGGAGAGCGCGCCGACCGCGGTGCCGCGCTGGATCGGCTGGAACAGGAAGTCCTTCATGTAGCTGATGACGTGGCGCGGCGTGCCGCCGACCATGACCTGGTCCGAGCCGCCGCCGGTCAGCGCATCGCCGAGCGGCGTCGCCGGGTCGAGGCTCTCGCGGCGCTGGTCGAGCGTCACCATTTCGAGCGTGGCGCCGAGCTTGACCGTACCGGAGTCGGGCTTCAGCGCGCCGGTCAGCAGGTTGATCAGCGTCGTCTTGCCGGCGCCGTTGGGGCCGACGATGCCGATGCAGTCGCCGCGGGCGACGCGTAGCGAGAAGTCCTTGACCACGGGCCGGCCGTCATAGGCCTTGGCGATGTCGACGGCCTCGATCACCAGCTTGCCGGAGGCCTGCGCCTCGCTCGCTTCGAGCCGGACGGAGCCAACGGCCTGGCGGGCTGTCCGGCGCTGCTCGCGCAGGCCATGCAGCTCGCCGAGCCGGCGCTGGTTGCGGGTACGCCGGGCGCTGACGCCGTAGCGCAGCCAGTCCTCCTCGCGGGCGATCTTGCGGTCGAGCTTGTGGCGGTCGAGTTCTTCTTGAGCGAGAACCTCGTCGCGCCAGGCCTCGAACTCGCCGAAGCCGCGCTCGACGCGCCGGGTCACGCCGCGGTCGAGCCAGATCGTGGCACGCGAGAGCGAGCTCAGGAAGCGGCGGTCATGGCTGATCAGCACCATGGCCGAACGCAGAGATTTCAGCTCCTGCTCGAGCCATTCGATCACCGGCAGGTCGAGATGGTTGGTCGGCTCGTCGAGCAGCAGGATATCCGGCTCGGGCGCGAGCACGCGGGCGAGCGCGGCGCGGCGCGATTCACCGCCCGACATGCTGGCGGGGTCTTCCTCGCCGGTCAGGCCCAGTTCCTCGATCAGATATTGCGCGCGATAGGCATCGTCGCCGGGGCCCAGGCCCGCCTCGACATAGGCGAGCGAGGTCTTGTAGCCGGAGAAGTCGGGCTCCTGCGGCAGATAACGGATGGTCGCGCCGGGCTGGACGAACCGCTCGGCGCTGTCGGGCTCGACGATGCCGGCCACGATCTTGAGCAGGGTCGACTTGCCGGAGCCGTTGCGGCCGACCAGGCAGACCCGCTCGCCGGCCGAGACGGCGATTTCCGCGCCCTCCAGCAAGGGTTGGCCGCCGAAGGTGAGCGCGACGTCGCGAAGGTGGAGCAAAGGAGCCATGGCGGGCGGGATATCGCATCGGGCCGAAAAGTGGAAACCACTTTTCGGAAGAGCTTGATGCGAAACCAAATCGATAGATCACGGTTGCCGCGTCCGGTCGAACGCGCGGCGATCTATTGCGGCGGCCCGCCTGTCACCCCGCCGGGACTTGCGGCGCGACCAAGTTCGATCCACTATGAGATACGTTTTGTATCTCATATGAGATAAGAGCCATGAGACAGCCGGCCCTGCGCAAGCCCAGAACCGCCCGCATCGGCGATAATGGCGGCCCGCCTCTGGACGAGAAGAAGCGCAAGCCCGCGACCGACAAAGGCGAGATCGGCCGCACGTTCGACTGGCGCTTCGCCCATCGCAAGGCCTGGAAGAAGCCGCGCGAGATCGCGCTCAGGCGCCAGGAGCGGGCCGAGGCCCTCGGCCTGACCTATGAGGAATATACCCTCGAAGTGCTGGAGCGCGGCTATTTCCCGCAGGCCGAGCACGTCGAAACGATCGTCGCCAACCGGTCTCAGCGCCGGCGCGATGGCGGCGTGGTCGGGCAGTCGCTGAAGGGGATGCGGTTGAAGAAAAAGTGAGCGTCATTCTCGGACGAAGCGAAGCGCAGATCCGAGAATCTCAGGACCAGCTAGCTGGTTTCCGAGATGGTCGGGTCAAGCCCGACCATGACGAGCCTAAGCCCGCAGCGCCCGCCTAAAAACCTTCGTCATCGGCCGCTCGAACCAATGGTAGACCGCGAGCCCCGCGAGCACGGCGGCGACCAGCGCAAGCACGATGAAGAGGCCGGTCGCGCTCGGTGCGAGATGGGCGAAGACTTCGCGCAGCGCCCGCATCGCGAAGGGATGGACCAGGTAGAGCGCATAGGAGGCATCTCCCAGTGCCGCCAGCGAACGCACCAGCGCCGAAGGGGCGGTGACATTGCGCCCGCAGGCGGCGGCTCCGACGAGGAGCAGTGCACCGGTACCGCGCAGGACAACCGCGCCCCAGGAGGTCTGGGCCCAGCCATCGCCGGCGGCGAGTACGAAGAGGGCGATCCCCACTGCCGCCATCAGCCAACGCAGGCGGCCGTCGAGCCTGAGGCCGTTCTGGCGGAGCAGGCCGACCACCATGCCGGCGGCGAATTCGAGCACGATCGGCTGGCCCCAGAAGCCGAAGGGCAGGGGAAGCGGCCCGGCCAGGGCCTGGGCCCCGACCAGCCCGGCGAGCGCCACGGTCACCAGAGGCACGACCAGCCGCCCCGGCGCGAGCAAGGCCGCGCCGAACAGGACGTAGAACAGCATCTCGTAATTCAGCGTCCAGCCGAGCGAATAGACCGGCTGCAACTCGCCCGCCGCATTCGTCGTGGGCCAGAACAGATAGGAGGCGGCGATCTGCTGGAGGTTCGGAGCACCGGAATTGAGCAGGGCTGGCGAGGCGAGGAGCACGACGAGGAAGAGCGTGGTCGCGGCCCAGTAGAGCGGCACGATCCGGGCGATGCGCCGGGCGATGAACAGGCGCGCTCCCCCGGGCTTGTCGAACAGACCGGCCGAGGAATGCACCATGATGAAGCCGGAGATGACGAAGAACAGGTCGACGCCGGCGTTCCAAGGCAAGGCATGCGAGGGGATGAAGACGGTGCCGGCCCTGGCTGCGAGAAAGCCGGCTTCGGCCTGGACGTGATGGACTGCAACCATCAGCGCCGCGAGGGCGCGCAGGACCTGGATGCCGTAGAGCTGGGGCAAGGCTGGGAATCGTCTTCGAATGAGGTCAGGCGAGCGCCGCTGCGCCTAGGCAAACCACAAGCGCGCGGGATCGTCGAGGCCGAAGCGGCCGGGAGCCGCGGCTATGGCGGCGAGTCCCTGTTCGGCTGGATCGTCGGCAGTGATCACGTTGAGCGCGAAACGGGCGGCGAGATCCTCGACCGGCGGCTTGCCGGCGAAGACGGCGTGGATCGTGGCTTTGTCGGCGAGCGGCAGGATGCGCGGCGCGATTCCGCCAGCCAGGTAGACGCCGCCCGTCGCCTTGAAGCCGAGCGCGAGATCGCCGGCGACGCGAGCCAGCAGCCGCCAGAAGCAGACCACGGCCATCAGTGCGCCGGGGTTGCCGTCGAGCGCCAGCGCGCTCACGTCGGCGGCGCTGACATCAGGCTCGGCGACGTCGGACTGGCGCATCACCGCGCGATGGAAGCGGATGAGACCGCTGCCGCTGAGCAGTTCCTCGACGGTGACGCGCGCGAGCCCATCGGACAGAGCCGGCCACAGCTTCACCTCGGTCGGGTCCTCCGGGCCGATGCCGATATGGCCGGATTCGGTGGGCACCAGCATGCCGGTGTCGCCGCGCCGCAAGAGGGCTGCAGCGCCGAAGCCCGTGCCGGGACCGAGCACGAGGCGCGGGCCCTCGGGTTCCGGCTGGCCGCGGACGAGATTGAATAGATCGCGATCCCTGAGCACGGCCAGCGACGCCGCGAGCGCCTCGAAATCATTGACCAGCAACCCCTGCTCGAAGCCGAGCGCGCGGCCGAGCTCCGGCCCATCGAAATGCCAGCTGGCATTGGTGAGCTGCGCCTTGCGCCCATCCAGCGGGCCGGCGACGGCGAGGATGGCCGAGCGCGGCTTCACCGTCAGCGTCGACAATACAGAGCCGAGCGCGGCTTCGGGCGTCGGGTGCGCGCCGGTACTGATCCGGGCGAGCGGCTCGTGCAGGGCGCCGGGGGTGGGCACCAGCGAGAGCCGGCAATTGGTGCCGCCGATATCGGCGACGAGCACCGGATGGGGAAAGCCCGCGCTCACGCGTGCTTCTTCCAGGGCGAGAACCAGCCGAGGCCTTCGAGCGTGCCGGCGCGGGGACGATACTCGCAGCCGACGAAGCCGGGATAGCCGAGCGAATCGAGCTGGGCGAACAGCGCGGGATAGTCGGGCCGCGTGCCGTCGGGCTCGTGCCGGCCCTCGGCATTGGCGATCTGGACATGGCCGACCAGCGGGTAGAGCGCCTCCAGCCGCGTGCCGACATCGCCATGGATCAGCTCGCAATGATACATGTCGAACTGCAGCTTGACGTTCGGCCGGCCGGATTCGCGGACATAAGTCGCAGCCTGGTCGAAATCATTGAGGAAATAGCCCGGCATGTCCTTGCCGTTGATCGGCTCGAGCAGGAGGTCGATGCCGTGCTCGCCGAGCTTGTCGGCGGCATAGGCGAGCGAGGCGCGATAGGCCTTCTGCGCGGCGGGATCGTTCGGGTCGGTCAGGCCCGCCATCATATGCACGCGCTTGACGCCGGTCTCGTGGACATAGGCCAGCGCCGTCTCGATGCCGGCGCGGAACTCCGCCTCGCGGCCGGGCAGGGCGGCCATGCCGCGCTCGCCCTTGGCCCAGTCGCCGGGCGGCAGGTTGAACAGAGCCTGCTCCAACTCGCCGCCGGCAAGCGCCAGGCCGACCTTCTCCGGTGCATGCTCATAGGGGAACAGGAACTCGACCGATTCGAATCCTGCCTCGGCCGCCGCCTTGAAGCGGTCGAGGAACTCCCACTCGTTGAACATCATCGAGAGATTGGCGGCAAAACGCGGCATTGGTCGGTCTCGTCAGTCGGATCGAGGCAGCAGGCTAGCCCGTAAGGACGGGCCCGTCATCGTTAACCTGCGCGGCGGGTGGGGGTTCCGCTCAGTCAGCCGCCGAGCAGACGGGGCAAGGACGAGGCCAGCAGTGCGATTCCGGACACCGTCAGCAGGCTGAGCACGATGCGGCGAAAGGCCTGCTCGCTGATGCCGATATAGAGCTTTGCACCCAGCAGCGAGGGAATCAGCATCGCCGGTGCGACGATGGCGAAGGCCGGCCACATCCCGCGTGTGACGTTTCCGGCAAGGATGTAGCCGAGCATGGTCGCGGCGAGCGTGGCGAGGTTGAAGTTCTGGACGATGGAGCGCTGCGCGTCCTTGTCCATGCGCCGCAGCGAGCACCACAGTGTCGGCAGCACACCGGTGAAGCCGCCGAAGCCGCCCATGACGCCTCCTATCAAGCCGATCGCGCCGTCCGCCAGGGACCCGCCAGAGCGGACCGGCGGCAGATGCGGCGCGAACAGCATGATCGGGCACCAGACGGCGAGCAGGATGCCGAGCCCTGCCTTGAACATATCGGGCTCGACCAGCGGCAGGAGCAGGACGCCGACCGGTATGCCTGCGATTCCGCCGAGCAGGAAGGGCCAGAGCCGGGCGAAGTCGAAGCCGCGGCGCACCGTCACGGCCGCAATGGTCTGGCCGGTCAGCCCGCCGAACACGGCCATGACCGCTGCGAGCCTGGGGTCGATGGTCCAGGCCCAGACCGACATGGCGACGAGGCTAAAGGCGAAGCCGGAGAGACCCTGCACGAAGCCGGCCAGGGCGGCGCCGAGGACGAGGCTCGGGATGGTGCTGGTATCCATGGCCGGGCCCGTTCTTCGCACGCCTCATCTTCAAAGGCTCTGGTCGTCCCGGGCGACCGAAGGGAGACCCGGGACCCATTCCGGAATGGTTCAGGCATGGATCCCGGGTCTGCGCCGCTTCGCGGCTTGTCCGGGATGACTCGCGAGTGGCTATAGCGAAAGGCTACTTCTTCGCCTCCGGCTTGGCCGGCGGGTTCGGGTCCTTCGAGAAGGCGCGGAAGACCATGTCCGGCGAGGAGGTGTTGTGGCGCGAATGGGTGGTGCGCCCCATCCAGACATCTGTCGCCTTGCCGCCGGTGAAGGGCATCAGGGCCTCCTCGCGCCAGCCCTTGGCGCCCGGCTCGCGGATGGCGATGCGGGCGACGTCGTTGTTGAACTCGGTGACGTACATCGAACGCAGCGCGGCGAAGGCCTTGCCGCCGGTGACTGGCTTGTCGAGCACGGCGTCGAGCACCATGCGATTCTCGTCGACGCTGTCGAGCTTGAGCGTGCCGGAGGAGCCGTCCTTGAAGGCGAGGTTGAAGGAGAGCGTCTTGGGATCGAAGGCGATCTCCCTGATGTTTACCACCGGCCGCGCGCCATCCTGCTCGACCGGGCCGAACAGGAAGGAGGACCCGTAGGCGGCCGCCGAGAGCTGCTGCGGCGGCAGCGGCCGGACACGCCAGTAGCCGTCCTGCGGATAGACGACGAGGACCTCGTAGGAACCGGTCTTGCCGAGCTTCCAGAGCTGGACGAGGTGCAGGCCCTTCTCGACGCGGTCGCCGACGCGGAAGGTCGTCTCGGCCGGGCGCCAGAAGCTCTCGAAGGTGTAGCCGACCAGCCAGTATTCGATGCTCTCGTAGAAGGTGATGCGCTGCGGGGGCACTGGCGCCTTGTGGACGGGATCGCCGCTCATGTCGCAATCGGTCCAGTCGGCATCCCAGTTGTCGCGCAGCAGGCCGGCGATATAGGCCGGGTGCGCCGCCTCGATGCGGAAGCGCCGGACCTCGGGCGAGATCGCCTTGATGGTGACGTTGTCCTTCTCGGCGCAGGCAACCTGCTCCGACTCGTTCCTGACCTCGACGGCGACGTCGCCGGCTGCCCGGGCGGCGAGGGCGGTCAGCAGAAGCGCCGCGGAGATGGCGAGGGGGCGAACGAGAGCGAGCATGGTCATCCTTGGCCGGTTGCCTTCGTGGTCAGCCTGGACAGCGCAAGATGAACGCAGGCTGAGCCGGGTCATAAAGCCGATGCGCCCGAGACGGAAGCGCGACACCGTGGCAGCTTCCGCAATCGCTGCGGGCTGGGTCAGATTGCCGTTGCGTGAGGCGCGACCTGCCCCTTCACGGGCATGGATTGCCTTCGATGCAAAGCTATCTGCTGGCCGCCGGCGTGCTGATGATCCTGATCGGCATCGCCCATTCCGTCATCGGCGAGATCCTGATCTTCCGGCAACGGCGGGCGGGGGCGATCGTGCCGCTGCTCGCTCCGCCGCCGCTGCGCGAGCGGCATCTGCGCATTCTCTGGGCGAACTGGCACCTGTGCTCGGTGCTGGGATGGGGGCTGGCGGCACTGCTGATCGTGATCGCTGGGTCCCCCGACCTGCCGACATACGCGCCTAGCATCCGCATCATCGCGATCGCGACGCTAGCCGGCTCGCTCCTCGTGCTCTACGCGACCAGAGGGCGGCATCCCGGCTGGCTCGGCCTGCTGGTCGCTGCCGGACTTGCCTGGCTCGGTCAGAGCGCCGCGTAAGCAGAACTCAGCGCGACAGCAGGGCGTAGACGTCGCCCGAATTGGCATCATGCGGGAGGTCGCGGATGTGACCACGCATCGCCTCGCCGTCGACTGGCTCAAGGAAGGCAAGCTGCTGGCTCTCGCCGAGCGCGACATTGAAGCGATAGGTCCCGAGCGCCGCGAGCCGGGCGAGGCAGGCTTCGGCGACATCGCGCTGGATCGTGGTGAACTCGAAGGAAAGGGCGGCCGGCGTCTGCGACAGGCCGGCAAGGACATGCGCCTCGAAGCCCTCGACATCGATCTTGACGAAGGCGGGCAGGCCGTGCTTGGCGATCAGCGCATCGAGCGTGGTGCAGGGCACGGTGAGTTCGCGATCCCAGACCTGCTCGCGCCAGCCGTCCTGGCCATGGGCGGCATCGACGAACTCGCCCGAAAGCGTCGAGACGGTGGGGTTGGCGGTGTTGATGCGGAGCGTCGCGGTGCCCTCGCTGTCGCCGCAGGCGGCCTCGACCAGCGTCACCTTGGGATCGCGGCCATGGATCAGGCGCAGGGCCCTGGCCGGGCCGGGTTGCGGTTCCAGCGCCACGACGCGGGCGCCCAGCCGGCGGAAGGAGGAGATGCGGTCGCCGACATGGGCGCCGATGTCGAAGGCGAGATCACCGGCTCTGAGGAAGCGGGCATAGAGCGAATCCATCGCGACCTTGCGGACATGGTCGCCATGATAGACGCGCAGCGAGCGCGACAGGCTTTTCGCCGTGCCCCTGGGATAGGCGACCGGCTTCATCGCGCTGCGCCGCCCTGGATCGCGACGATCTCGGCCGGCGGGTCGAAATCCTCGGGGATGCCGCAAAGGCCGGTGCGGACGAAGAAGGCGCCCAGTGCCGGCGCAGCGGTCAGCATCGCGAAGGGAATCGCCAAGATGTAGCCGGCGGTCAGCGGCAGCGACCAGATCAGCACGGTCGGCGACAGTACGGCGAGCGTGCCGAAGATGTAGAGGCCGAAGAGCAGATGCGGCCAGAGGCCGGCGAAGGCGGTCGCGAAGGAGAGGGCGTGGGCGTCGCGCGCCTGGCCGTTCCAGCCGATCTTCGCCTTGCCGAAGGCGAGGCCGATCATGAACAGTGTCGTCCGGAAGGTCGAGACCGCGCCCTGCAGGAAGGCGAAGACGATCTCGATCAGCGAGGAGACAATGAAGCGCGCCGTGCCGCCATAACGCTGCGTCCCGCCCCTGGTCATGAGGATGTCGGCGAAGCCGGCGAGCTTCGGCGAGAGGTACATCGCGAAGAACAGCACATAGAGGAAGGCGGCGGAGCCGGCCGGGTAGTCGGCGATGCCGCGATCCTCCAGCACCTTCAGTGGCAGGAGCGCGATCATCAGCGTCCAGGCCGGCAGGCCGATGAACATCAGGATCGCCCAGGCCAGCTGGAAGCGGCTCATCGCCTTCAGGCCGGGGATGTCCATGATCTTCAGGTACTGCAGATTGCCGAGGCACCAGCGCAGGTCGCGCCGGGCGAATTCGAGCATGGTCGGCGGGTTCTCCTCCCAGCTGCCGGCCTCGACCGGTAGCACCCGGACCTCGTAGCCGGCGCGGCGCATCAAGGTCGCCTCGACCTGGTCATGGCTCATGATCGGACCACCGAGCGGCGGCCCGCCCGGCACGGCCGGCAGATGGCAGTGATCGCGGAAGGGCGCGATCCGCACCATGGCGTTATGGCCCCAGAACGGGCCGCAATCGCCGATCCACCAGGCAGAGCCCATGGTGTAGGGCCGCATGCCGTGGCGCATGCCGAACTGGAAGATGCGCGCAAAGGCGGACTTGCTCGGCATGCCCACGACCAGGCTCTGCAGGATGCCGAGCCTGGGATAGGCCTGCATCATCCGGGCGAGGGCGAGGATGGCTTGCCCCGACATTACGGAGTCGGCGTCGAGCGGCAGCATCAGCTCGTAGCGATCGCCCCAGCGCTCGCAGAATTCGCGGACATTGCCGGCCTTGTAGCCGGCATTGTCGCTGCGGCGGCGATAGGTCAGGCGACCTTGTTCCCCGATGCGCGCGGCGAAGGCGGCGGCGAGCTCTGCTTCGGCCGCGGCAACGCCCGGGTCATTGGTGTCTGAGAGGACGAAATAGTCGAACCAGGCGCCCTGGCCGGTGGCGTCGAGGCTCTGCTTGACGATCTCGAGCCGGCGGAAGGCGCGTGCGGGATCCTCATTGCGCAGGGTCATCAGCACGGCGGTCCGGATCGCGAGCGGTGTATCGGCCTCGCCGGCGGCGGCGAAGGGCGCGACCTGGTCGAGCCCGTCCTTGCTGCCGTGCAGCAGCCAGAGCCCGATCGCGGCGTTCCAGAAACCGAGCACGGTCCAGGGCGCGCCAAACAGGAAGGCGACGAAGATCGCGATATCCGCGAGGCTCCAGCCACCGGCCGAGAGCACATGAGCGAGGCCCCAGAGCAGGGCCGCCAGCGTAACCAGGTTCAGGCCGGCGACGAGCCAGCGCCGTACCCGCAAGGTCGAAACCGACTGCAGTCCTGCCGGCGTCAGCCGCAAGTCCTCTTGCGCCGCCGCCTGGAACGTGGTCGGAGCGGGGCGCTGGTTCATGGCGGTTTCCGTCATGGGCTCATCAGGCTGGCGGGGAACGGCGCGGAGGGCGATGCGTGGTAAAGCCGGCAATTGCGAACGAAGCAAGCGCACAGGCGACGGCGCTCTGGTATGCCGCCGCGGGTGAATGTGTCCTGAACACCGAAGAATTGCCGGCGCCGGGACCGGGCGAATGCCTGGTCCGCACGCTCTGGAGCGGCATCAGCCGCGGCACCGAGCGGCTGGTCTTCGAGGGGCGCGTGCCCGAGAGCGAATATGAGCGCATGCGGGCGCCTCTCCAGCAGGGCGCTTTTCCGTTTCCGGTGAAATACGGCTACTGCGCCGTCGGGACGGTGGATGCGGGGCCAGAACGGCTGCTTGGCCGTACGGTGTTCTGCCTGCATCCGCATCAGGATCGCTTCGTCGTGTCGGCGGATCGCGTGACCCCGCTGCCTGAGGGGCTTTCGGCAAGGCGCGCCGTGCTCGCCGCCAATATGGAAACCGCGCTCAATGCGCATTGGGATGCCGGCTCCGGCCCGGCCGACCGCATCGTCGTGGTCGGCGGCGGCGTGCTCGGGCTGCTCGTGGCGTATATCGCGGCCAGGCTGCCGGGCGCGGAGGTGACGCTGGTCGATCTCGACGATGGCCGTGCCGGGCTCGCGCGGGCGCTCGGCTGCCGCTTCGCGCTGCCGGCGGACTGTCCGCAGGATGCCGATCTTGTCTTCCACGCCAGTGCGAGCGCCGCCGGCCTCGCCACCGCGATCGGCGCAGCCGGGTTCGAGGCGAGGATCGTCGAATTGAGTTGGTATGGCGAAGGCAACGTCGCCACGCCGCTCGGGGGCGCCTTCCACGCCCGTCGGCTGCAGCTCATCTCTTCGCAGGTCGGGCAGGTCTCGCCATCGCGGCGGGCGCGCTTCGACTACGCCCGCCGCATGCAGGCGGCGCTGGTACTGCTGGAGGATGAGCGGCTCGATGCACTGATCACCGACGAGATCGCCTTCGAGGATGCGCCGACACGCCTGCCTGCGTTATTCGCCGGCGCGGGGCTGACCGCCGTTCTGCGCTATTGACGCCGCGCCCCGGCCTTCGCCAAGACTGCGGCCGCTGAAGGAGACCGCCCCATGTTTTCCGTCGAAGTCCGTGACCGCATCATGATCGGCCATTCGTTGCCCGATCCGTTCTTCGGCCCGGCGCAGGCGATGCACGGCGCGACCTTCGTCGTCGACGTCGCCTTCTTCCGCGAGAGCCTCACGCGCCAGAACGTCGTGGTCGACATCGGCGCGGCGCTGACCGTGCTGAACGAGACGCTGAAGCCGCTGAACTACAAGAACCTCGACACGCTGCCGCAGTTCGAGGGCGTGCTGACCACCACCGAATTCCTCTGCAAGTATATCTTCGACGCGATGGCATTGGCGGCCCGCACCGGCAAGCTCGGGGCGGATGCGGCCGATCTCGCGAAGATCCGCGTCACGCTGCATGAGACCGATCTCGCCAGGGCGAGCTATGAGGGCGCGCTCGCGTGAGCGAGATCGTCTTCGCCATTCCCGGCGATCTCTCGCTGCCGACCGGTGGCTACGGCTATGATCGGCGGCTGCTGGCGGAATGGCGCGAGATGGGCGTCGCGGCGCGGCACCTGCCGCTGCCGGGGAGTTTTCCCAATCCGGACGAGGCTGATCTGGCAGAGACCGGCCGGGCGATCCTGTCGCAGCCCTATTACAGTGTGCTGCTGATCGACGGGCTCGCCTATGGCGCCTTCCCGGAGAGCGTCGCGGCCGGGCTTGCAGGGCGCGTCGTCGCGATGGTGCATCATCCGCTCGGCCTCGAGACCGGACTGTCGCCGGTGCGGGCGGCGGAGTTCGTCAGGCGCGAGGCGGCAGCCTTGCGTTATGCGGCTGCGGTCATCGCTACCAGCGAGACGACCAAGCGGCTGCTCGTCGCCGACTTCGCCGTCCCGGCGGAGAAGATCACTGTGGCGGAACCGGGTGTCGATTCGGCCGCGAGGGCGACTGGCTCTGATGGTGAGACCATCGCGTTGCTGGCGGTTGGCTCGCTCGTGCCGCGCAAGGGCTACGACGTCCTGATCGCAGCGCTTGAGGGGGTGGCCGACAGGCCATGGCGCCTGACCATCGTCGGTGCCGATGATCGGGCTCCCGGGACCGCGGCCTCCTTGAAGGCGCAGATTGCCGCTGCCGGGCTGGCGGAGCGGGTCAGGCTCGCCGGAGCTTTTGGACAGGCCGAACTCGACGCGGCCTATGCCAAGGCCGACCTCTTCGTCATGCCCTCCCTGTTCGAGGGCTATGGCATGGTGCTGACCGAGGCATTGGCGCGCGGGCTGCCGATCCTGTGCACGACCGGCGGCGCGGCAGCGCAGACGGCGCCGGACGCGGCTGCGCTGAAGGTGCAGCCGGGCGATGTCGCGGCACTGCGTGCCGGGCTGGTACGGCTGTTGGATGACAAGCAGGAGCGCGTGCAGCGCTCTGATGCAGCCTGGCAGGCAGCCGGCACATTGCCGCGCTGGCGCGGGACTGCGACGATCGTTGCTGAAGTCTGTGCGAAGGTTATCCCATGAGCGGATTCTCCCCCGATTGGCTCGCCTTGCGCGAACCGGCCGACCATGCAGCCCGCAATCCGCAGGTTCTGGCGGCGGTGGGCTCGACCTTTGCCGGCCGGCAATCGCTGTCGATCATCGATCTCGGCTGCGGCACCGGTTCGAACCTGCGCGGCAGCTACAGCGCATTGCCGGTGCGCCAGCACTGGACACTGGTCGATGCCGACAGCCGCCTGCTGTCGGTGGCGCGGCGCAAGCTCGCGCAATGGGCCGACGAGGCGCAGGAGCAGGGCGAGGAGCTCGTCCTGCGCAAGGGGGACAAGACGCTGACGGTCGATTTCCGGCAGGCCGACCTCAATAAGGAGCTCGAATGGGTGCTCGGCTGGCAGCCCGACCTGGTCACGGCCGCCGCATTGTTCGACCTTTCCTCGGTGCGCTGGCTTGAGCGCTTCGTCGCCTCGCTCGTCAGCATGCGGCTGCCGCTCTATACGGTGCTGACCTATGACGGGCGCGAGAGCTGGCAGCCGGCGCATCCTGACGACCAGCGCATGCTCGCCGCCTTCAACCATCACCAGCACACCGACAAGGGCTTTGGCCCCGCGGCCGGGCCCGAGGCCACGGAGGCTCTGGCGCAAGCCTTTCGCAAGGCCGGCACGGCGGTGACGGTCGGCGAGAGCCCATGGCAGCTTGGCGTGGATCATGCCGATCTCGTTCGCGAACTGGCGGCCGGGATCGCCGCTGCCGTTGCCGAGACCGGGCATGTCGCGCCGGCGGCGATCGCGAGCTGGCTGGAGGCGAAGCGGAGCGCGACCTCAGTCAGCGTCGGCCATCAGGACCTCTGGGCGCGGCCGGTCTGAAGCCATTGCCAACCGCGCCGAATTCGGCCATGCCGCGATCCCGACCATGACTTCGCTTCCCCTCACCATCCGCCAGGAACTGCCGGGCGACGCCGCGGCGATCGAGCGCCTGCACGAGCGTGCCTTCGGGCCGGGCCGCTATGCCCGCACCGCCTCGCGCCTGCGCGAAGGCGCGCCGCATGATCCGGCGCTGTCCTTCGCCAGCCATGTCGGCACCTTACTGGTCGGTTCGGTCCGGGTGACGCCGATCCTCGCCGGTGGCGGGCCGGGGCTGATGCTTGGGCCGTTGACCGTCGATCCGGCCTTCGAGGGCCGCGGCATCGGCGCTGCGCTGATGAACGCCGCGATCGAGGCAGCGCGCGAACGCGGCCACGAGCTGATCCTGCTGGTGGGCGACGCGCCCTATTACGCCCGCTTCGGCTTCAGGCCGGTGAAGCCCGGCCATCTCGTATTGCCCGGCCCGGCCGATCCCGGCCGCTTCCTGGCGCTGGAGCTCAAGGACGGCGTGCTGGCACAGCGCAAGGGCGCGGTGGTGGCGCTGCGCTGATCAAGCCTCGCGCTTGAATCTCCGCCCACTCTCGCCGATCCAGCCAGCGACCAGTGCGCCGAAGAGGATGGCAAGGCCGATCAGCCCGACGAAGAGCGGCGAGATCGAGACGCCGCGGACGATGCCGGAATCGCTGATGCGCAGGCCGATCCAGTCGGCACCGGCGAACTGCCGCCCGGAGCGGACCGGCACGATGCGCGGGATGGTGACGCCCGAGCCGTTCTCCTGCCCGATCCGGCGCGAGGAGCCGCCGGTCGCCTCGGACAACGCCTGAAGCCTGCCGGGATCGCTGACGACCTCCATCAGTTCGCGCGGGTTCTCCGGGCCGATGCTGGCGAAGGCGGTCAGGTTCTCGGTGGTGATCTTGTGCAGGCCGAACTCGCTCGCAGCGGTGCGGGCGACGAAGAGGCCGGGGCGGCCGGGCTCGAAGGGCACGGTGCGGGTCGAGCCGTCGGGCGCGGTGATGATCGCAGGCGCGGGATTGTCGCCGAGCGTCTGGCGCTCGATCTCGATATTGCGGCCCCGGGCGCTGGCGCGCAGTGCCTCCTCCTCGAGGTCCGGCTCCTTCATCAGCCAGTGGCCGAGCCGGCGCAACAGATCGAGATGCGGGCCGCCGTCGCGGAAGCCGCGGGCCCAGAGCCAGGCATGGTCGGAGAGGAAGAGCGCGACGCGGCCCTTCTGCTCGCGCGCCAGGAGCAAGAGCGGACGATCGCCGGGGCCGGTCATCACGGTCGAACCCGAGCGGGCGCGGGAGCCGACGAGGCGCAGCCATTCGCCCCAGCGCGGCGGCTCGACCTCCGAGCCCGGCAGGTCGCGCGTGACGGGGTGGCGCTTGCCGGGCTCGCTGACCCTTGCGCGATAGGCTTCGTCGAAGACGCTGCCATCGGGCTGCGCCGGCAGGATCTGGCCGAGCGGGGTGCGCGCCAGCGACTGGGCGCCGGAGTATTCCGGCCCGGCCGCGATCAGGAGGGCGCCGCCGTCGCGGACATAGCGGACGATATTGTCGAAATAGACCAGCGGCAGGATCGACTGGTTGGCGTATCGGTCGAAGATGATCAGGTCGAAATCCTTGATCTTGACCTGGAACAGCTCGCGCGTCGGGAAGGCGATCAGCGAGAGCTCGTTGATCGGCGTGCCGTCCTGCTTCTCCGGCGGGCGCAGGATGGTGAAATGGACGAGATCGACATTGGCGTCGGCCTTGAGCAGGTTGCGCCAGGTGCGTTCGCCCGGATGCGGCTCGCCCGAGACGAGCAGTACGCGCAGCTTGTCGCGGACGCCGTCGATGGTGATGACGGCGCGGTTGTTGGCGAGCGTCAGCTCGTTGTCGAGCGGGGCGGCCTCGATCTCGATGACGTTCGGTCCGCCGCGGTCGATGCGAACGGGCACCTGGACGGTCTCACCGGCGATCGCCGCGCGCCGCGCGATGATCTCGCCATCGCGGCGCACCGTTATCGCGGCCCGGCCTGGGCCGCCCTTCTCGACGACGCGCAGGCGGACATTCTGCTCCTTGCCGACGATGCCGAAGCGCGGGGAATCGACCAGCACGATGCGCCGATCGATCTCGCGCTCGCGGCCTGTGGTCAGCACATGCAAGGGGGCGCGCAGGCCGAGCGCCTCGGCCGTGGCAGGCGCGTCATGGGCAAGGCCGTCGCTCAGCACGATCGCGCCGGCGACGCGCTCGGACGGGACGTCGGCAAGGCCGGAGGCGAGCGCCTCGAACAGGCGGGTGCCGTCGCCGGCGCCCTGCTGGTCGGTGACCTCGATCGTACGGGCCTCGACACCCGCGATGCCGCGCAATTGCCGCTCGACCTCGGCCTGGGCCGCTTGCGTCTGCTGCGAGCGGTCGGCGAGGCGGTTCGAGGCGGATCTGTCGACGACGACGGCGACGACGTCCTTGACCGGCTCGCGATCCTCGAAGACGAGCGAGGGGTCGGCCAGGGCAATGGCGAGCACGGTGAGCGCGAGCGCACGCAGGATCGCGCTGCGTCCAGCCAGCACGAGCGCCATGCCGGCGGCGACTGCGGCCAGAACGGCAAGGCCGATCAGCAGCGGCATCGGGACAAGCGGGGCGAAGGTCAGGCTCCACATCGGGCAGGATTTCCTTCGCTACTGACCGAGGCGTTCGAGCAGGGCCGGGACATGGACCTGATCGGCCTTGTAGTTGCCGGTCAGCGCGTACATCACCAGGTTGACGCCGGCGCGCAGCGCCATCTCGCGCTGGCGCGGATCGGAGCCGGACATCGGCACGAGCGCCTCGCCGCGCCGCCCGACGGCCCAGGCGGCGGCGAGATCGTTCGAGGTGATCACGATCGGCGAGACGTTGTCGCCGGCGCGGGCCGGGCGGCGGCCGTCCTCGCTGGCGGGCGGCAGCACCTCGACCCAGGTCGTGCCGCTGTCATAGCGGCCGACGAAGCCGTCGAGGATGTAGAAGGTTTTCGTCAGGACGTGGTCGCGCGGGATCGGCTCGAGTTCGGGAATGTCGAGCGTCTGCAGCATGCGACGCAATTGATCGCCCTCGGGCGTGGTACCGCCGCCCGGCCGGGTGCTCATCGCGTCTCGCGTGTCGAAGATCACCAGCCCGCCGCCCTTCATATAGGCCTCGACCTTGCGCAGCGTCTCGGCTGGGGGAATGGGCCGGCCGGCGACCACTGGCCAATAGAGGATCGGGTAGAGCGCAAGCTCGTCGCGGGAGACGTCGACGCCGGCGGCCTCGCCCGGCTCCAGCGCGGTGCGGGCGCCCAGAACGATGTTGAGACCGGCCATGCCGGCCTTTGACATGTCGTCGACCGTCCTGTCGCCAGTGAGCACATAGGCGAGGCGGGTCGCGCTCGCGGCAGTGACGAGATCGCGCGGCACCGGCGGCCGCTGATCGGCCGGCGGGGCAGGCGGGGCCGGCTGCTGCGCCTGTGCGGTATCCGGACCGGGCAGGGTCGCGAGGGCGACAGCGAGAAGCAGCGCAGCGGGCGCCGCCCGTCGGAAGCGGGCGAGGTTCATCCGGCCTCCGAGCCAGAGCGTGGCCAGCGTGTCGACGACGAGGAGGAGCAATGCCAGCACGAGGAGCTGCGGGCGGATATCGCGGGCGACGGGCTGGTCGATCGGCAACATCGGCGCTCCCAGTGCGGCGAGATCGAGCGCCGCCAGCGTGTCGGCAGGGGCGAGTGTGTTGACCGCCATGGCGCCGTCGGTCGGGCCATAGATGCCGGGCGGATGCGCGAGCGTGGCGCGGCCGGTGAAGTTGCGGGCGACGGGTTGTGCGGTCGCAGGAGGCGAGCGGAAGGCGCCCTGACCGTCGAGCACACGGGTCGGCGACAGGGTCTCGACCTTGATCTCGCCGCCCTGGCTCTCGGCGGAGCTCGTGCCGGACATGGCTACGACCTTGCGCAGCATCTCGACGAACAGGCCGGAGAGCGGCAGGTTCGACCAGGTCGTGTCGGCGGTGACATGGACCATGGCGAGCACGCCGTCGCCGCGGCGCTCGCCGGTGACGACCGGCGTGCCATCCTCCAGAGCCGCCCAGGTCTTGCGGGCGAGGTCGGGCTCCGGCTCGGCCAGGATCTGGCGGGTGACGCGGACGTCCTCGGCGAGGGACGAGCCGAAGAAAGGGCTCTCGCGGGTGAAGGGCGCGAGCTTGCGCGGCGCTTCCCAGGAGAGGCCGCCGCCAAGGGTGCGGCCGCCGCGGCGCAGGCGCACCGGCGTCAGCTCGTCGGAGGAGGCGGCAAGTCGGGCTCCGGCGAAGCGCAGCAGCACGCCGCCGCGCTCGACGAAGGTAGAGACCTTGGCGGCGGTGTCGCCGTCGAGCGCGCCGATATCGGCAAGGATCAGCACGGAGAGGTTCTGCGCCAGCAATTCGCCGACCGGGTCGGTCGAGCCCGCGCGGGGCTCGCGGATCTCGGCGAAGGGCGACAGAGCGCGCGAGACGTAATAGGTCGGCGACAGCAGCGGCTGGGCGGTGTCGGCGGTGGCGCCCGAGACGATGCCGACGCGGCGGCGCTTGGCCCGGTCGTCGAGCAGAGCGACGGCGCCGGCGCTGCGCTCGCCGGTAATCTCCAGCCGCGAGACGGCGTTGCGGACCTCGATCGGCAAGGTCAGCCGCGCGGTGGTTTCGAGCTCATTGCCGCCGAAGACGAAAGGCGCGTCGCCGAGTGGCAGGCCCTTGAGGTCGAGCGCGCGGACCTGGCCGCTCGCCGCAGCATTCGTCGTCGGGCGCAGGACCTTGACGGTCAGCGCGCCGGCGAGGTTCTCGGGCCCGGCGAGGGCGCGCTGATCGGCCTGGCCGGCATGGATTGAGAGGCGGCTCGCGCCAGCTTCCTGCTTCAGCCTGGCCAGGAAATCGGCGTCACCGCCGCCGACGCCGAGCCCGTCTGCGACCCAGACCGTCTCGGCCTGGGGCTGGGCCCGCCAGAAGGCTTCGAGCCGCTGGAGATGAGCGCTGCGATCGGGCGCATGCGGCTGTAGGGCGAGTGCACGCAGGCGTTCGAGGGCGCCCTGCGGCTCGGACAACGCTATCTCGTTTGGGGCTTCGGCAAGGCCGACGACCGCGACGGGCCGGCCTTCGCGCCCGGCGGCCATGATGCGGCTCTCGGCGATGGCCTGGCGTTCCAGCCAGTCGGTCGCGGCGCCGAAGCCGTTGTCGACCAGGAGCAGCAGCGGGCCGCGCAGGGCGGCGGCGTCGCGCACCGGATTCCAGACCGGGCCGGCGACGGCGAGGATCGCCAGCGCCGCCACGGCCATGCGCAGCGCCAGCAGCCACCAGGGCGTATGGGCCGGCGTCTCGCGCTGCGGGATCAGGTCGCGCACGATCTTCAGCGGCGGGAAGTCGATGCGCTTCGGCCGCGGCGGCGTCACCCGCAGGATCAGCCAGAGCACGGGCAGCACGGCCAGCGCGATCAGGGCCAGCGGCGCGGAGAAGGCGATCGGCAGCGATGAGAGCATCGTCCGTTCTCCCTCAACCCGCCGGGCCGCCGCGCGAGGCGGCGATCAGGCTGGCGATGCGCAGCACGCCTTCGCTGGCCGGTCGGTCGGTGCGGTGCAGGGTCAGCGTCCAGCCGGCATGGCGGCAGGCTTCGCGGATGGCGTCGCGATGGGCCTGCAGCCGCTCGCGATAATCCTCGCCCCATTTGCCGGCATCGCCGACCCGCAATGTCAGGCCGTCCTCGAGGTCGAACAATTCGGCCTGGCCGGAGAACGGGAAGGTCTCCTCGATCGGATCGGCGATCAGCAGGATATGCCCCCTGGCGCCGCTGCTCGCCAGCGTGGCGATGCGCTTGGCGAGCGCCGCCGCCGGCGTCAGGCCATCGGTGATCATAATCGCGTCGGCGAGGCGCGGCAGCGGCTCGTCCGGCGGCAGGTCGGCCTCGCCATTGCGGCGATCGGCCAGGATCGCCTGAGCCAGCATTTCGACGATGCGGCGCGAGGCCATCGGACGGGTCAGGCCGATATGGCCGACGCGCTCGCCACCCTCGACGAGCGTTTCGGCCAAGGCGAAGCCGGCGATCAAGGCGCGGTCGACCTTGCTGACCTGGGAGAGCGAGGAGGAAAAGCCCATCGAGGGCGACCGATCGATCCAGAGCCAGATCGCGTGCGAGGCTTCCCACTCGCGTTCCCTGACGAAGAGATGGCCGTCGCGTGCAGAGCGACGCCAGTCGATGCGCGAGGCGGATTCGCCTGTCACCAGCGGCCGGTATTGCCAGAAGGTCTCGCCCGGGCCGGAGCGCCGGCGACCATGGATGCCGTGCACGCTGGCCGAGACCCGCCGCGCCTCCAGCACCAGCCTGGGCAGGCGGGCGGCGAGGTCGAGCGATGCCTTGAGGACCGGCTGGCCCGGCTGGCGCTCGGATTGGCCAAGGACGCGGGTGCGCAGCATCAGAATGCCCTCAACCCAGACGCTCCACGAGCTTGGCGACGACACCCTCGACCGTCTCGCCATCGGCGCGGGCGGCGAAGGTCAGTGCGATGCGGTGTTTCAGGACAGGGGCGGCGAGTGCCGCGACGTCGTCGATCGAGGGCGCGAGCCGGCCTTCGACGAGGGCGCGGGCGCGGGCGGCGAGGGTCAGCGCCTGGCTGGCGCGCGGGCCCGGGCCCCAGGCGAGCTTGTCGGTGATCGCCTTCTCGCCGTCGCCGGGGCGGGCCGAGCGGACGAGGTCGAGGATCGCGTCGACCACCGCCTCGCCGACCGGCAGGCGGCGGACCAGGCGCTGCGTCGACATCAGGGTCTCGGCCGTCATCGCCTGCACCGGCTTGTGCTCGGCGGCGCCGGTGGTCTCGAGCAGGATGCGGCGCTCGGCCTCGCGGTCGGGATAGCCGACATCGATCTCCAGGAGGAAGCGATCGAGCTGGGCTTCCGGCAGCGGATAGGTGCCTTCCTGCTCGATCGGGTTCTGGGTCGCGAGGACGTGGAAGGGCGCCGGCAGGTCGTGACGCTCGCCGGCGACGGTGACGTGGTGCTCCTGCATCGCCTGCAGCAGGGCCGACTGGGTGCGCGGCGAGGCGCGGTTGATCTCGTCCGCCATCAGCAGCTGGGCGAAGACGGGGCCCTTGATGAAGCGGAAATGGCGCTTGCCGCCCTCGCTCTCGTCGAGCACCTCGGAGCCGAGAATGTCCGATGGCATCAGATCGGGCGTGAACTGGACGCGGCGGGCCGAGAGGCCGAGCACGGTGCCCATCGCTTCGACCAGCTTGGTCTTGGCGAGGCCGGGCACGCCGACGAGCAGGCCATGGCCGCCGGCGAGCAGGGTGATCAGCGAGAGATCGACGACCTTCTGCTGGCCGAAGATGACCTGGCCGATCTCGGTGCGGGCGGCGCCGATGGCGGCGAGGGCCGCTTCCGCCGCCTCGACGATGCCGGTGTCGAGGTTGATCGGGGCGTTGGCATCACGGGCTTGCGCCACCATGTCGATCTCCTTCAGCCTCGCGCTCGCGGGCCTTCCTGTCCGATTCCAAACTGTGACCCTCGCGGGGAGCATGCTCAAGGGGCAGAGAGCGGCGGTGCACAACAGTCCGCTTCACGATTATGTAGAGTTCAAGGCGAGAGAGCGATGCAACCGGCATGCCGATGACGAAAGCGCGAGGTGACATGACTGCCGAGGCCGCAGGCGCGATGAATCGCCTGCTGAGCGGGCTCGGCGCCGGTCCTGCCCGCGGGCTGCCGCCGGTGGAGCGCTGGAACCCGCCCTTCTGCGGCGATCTCGACATGCGCATCGCCGCAGACGGTACCTGGTTCTATCTGGGCACGCCGATCGGCAGGCCGGCACTGGTCAAGCTGTTCTCCTCGGTGCTGAAGCGCGAGGGCGACGATTACTTTCTCGTGACCCCGGTCGAGAAGGTCGGGATCAAGGTCGAGGATGCGCCGCTCCAGGCCGTCGAGATGGCGGTGGAGGGTGAGCGCGACCGGCGCAGCATCGCCTTCCGGACCCGTACCGACGATCTGGTGACGGTCGGACCGGACAATGTCTTGCGCTTCGAGAGGGCTGCGAACGAGGGCGTGAAGCCCTATGTGCATGTCCGGCGCGGGCTCTGGGCCCGGCTCACGCGGGCTCTGACCTATGATCTGCTGGCGCTCGGCGAGATCAGGGAGGGCGACGGAGAGGCGCGGTTCGGCATCGCGGCCGGCGGCGTTTTCCACGTGGTCGCGCCGGCCAGCGAGATCGAGGTACTCTGATGCAGCAACTTGCCAAGCGGCTTGCCGAGACGGCGTTCTGGAACGGTGGCGATCTCGAGGCGCTGCTGCTGCACGCCTTGAGACCCGAGCCGCCGGCCCATGGCGACCTGATCGCGCGGCCGCGCGGCGATCACGATCTCCAATCCGAGCCGATCGACATTCCGGACGAGGCCAGCGCGATCGAGGCTGCCGTGCTGATCCCGATCGTGCTGCATCCGGGCGAGCCGACCGTGCTTCTGACCCAGCGCGCCGCGGCGCTGCGCAAGCATTCCGCGCAGATCGCCTTCCCGGGCGGGCGCGTCGATGAAACCGACGGCTCGCCCTTGGTGGCGGCCTTGCGCGAGGCGGAAGAAGAGGTTGGACTCTCCCCCGGGAAGGTCAGGGCGGTCGGCTATCTCGACGCCTATCTCACCGGCACCGGCTATCGCGTCACGCCGGTGGTCGGGCTGGTCGAGCCGCCATTGGCGCTGACGATCAACCCGCACGAGGTCGACGAGGCCTTCGAGACGCCACTCGCCTTCCTGCTCGATCCGGCCAATCACCAGCGCCATGGCCGGGAATTTCGCGGGCGTTATCGGACCTACTATGCGATGCCACATGGCGATCGCTATATCTGGGGAGCGACGGCCGGCATGATCCGCAATCTCTACGAGCGGCTCGCCGGCTGAAACGAGAGGCCGGGACAGATCATCCAATGCTGCGCACGCTGATCGAGGAGTTCCTGCTCTTCGTCCTGCCGTTCTGCCTGTTCGCGGGCTATCTCGTGGTCCGGCGGCGCAATCCGTTCGATGTCGAGCACTGGAGCCGCCATCTGTTCTGGCTGTCGGTGGTCGGCATCGTGCTGGGGATCGGCTCCTTCGTCTACGCCGGCCTGGTCGCGCCGCGACATACCGGGCCGTTCGTGCCGCCGCATGTCGAAAACGGCAGGGTGGTCCCCGGCGAGTTCGACGACCGGCCGAAGCGATGACCGGTGCCGAGCGCGAGCGGCTTGCCGGACTGCTGGCGCGCGCCGATGTCGCCGCGCTGCTTTCCGCGCTGAACCGGGGCGGGGAGGAGGCCCGCATCGTCGGCGGCGCCGTGCGTAATGCGCTGCTGGGCGAGCCCGTCGCCGATATCGACGTCGCCACGACCTGCCTGCCTGACGAGACGATGCGGCGGGTACGCGCCGCCGGCTTCAAGGCGGTGCCGACCGGGGTCGAACACGGCACGGTCACCGTCGTGATCGACGGCGCGCCTTTCGAGGTCACGACGCTGCGGCGCGATGTCGAGACGGATGGCCGCCATGCCGTCGTCGCCTTCGGTCGCGACTTCCGCGAGGATGCGTTGCGCCGCGATTTCACGATCAACGCGCTTGGGCTCGATGCTGCCGGCGGGCTGCACGACTATGCCGATGGGCTCGCTGATCTTGCTGTGCGGCGGGTGCGCTTCATCGGTGCGGCCGGCGAGCGGATCGCCGAGGACTATCTGCGCATCCTGCGCTTCTTCCGCTTCCATGCCCGCTATGGCGTCGGTGAGCCGGATAGGACAGCGCTCGCTGCCTGCGTCGCCGGCCGTGGCGGCCTGGAGGGGCTGTCGCGCGAGCGGGTCTGGGCGGAGCTGCGCAAGCTCCTCAGTGCGCCGCGTGCGGCGGAAACCCTGCAGGCGATGGCAGGTGCCGGGCTGCTGATGCCGGTGATCGGCGGCGTACCCCGTCTCGCGCGCTTCGCCGCAATCGCCGATGGGCCGGGGGAGGGTGTGTATCCCGCCTTCCGGCTGGCGGCCCTGGCGGTCGCGGTCGGCGAGGATGCGCTCAGGCTGCGCGAGCGGCTGCGGCTCTCAAATGCGGAGTTCGAGCGGGTTTCCGGCGTTGCCGCGGCACTGGAGGGGTTGTCGGGCAGAGAGGCGCTGCCGCAGATCGCGACGTTGCGCCGACTGGCCCATCGCCTCGGGATGGATGCAGTCGCGGGCGGGCTGGTGCTGCTGGGCACGCAGGGCGGAGGGGTCGAGGTTCAGGGTGTGATCGCCGAGCTGGCGCGGACACCCCCCTTCCTGCCGACCGGCAAGGATGTGCTGGCGCTCGGCGTCGGCGCCGGCCCGAAGGTCGGGCAGGTGCTCGAGGCGGCGCGGGAGGCCTGGATCGAGGCTGGGTGTCCGGCCGGGCGGGGCGTGCAGTTGCGGATGCTGGCGAAGGTGATCGGAACCAAGAACCGGCACAAGGTCTCGCCGTAGCCCTCGCGGTCGTCCCGGGCGACCAAAGTGAGACCCGGGATCAATTCCTGAACCTCGATCGGTGAGGCTCAGCAATGGATCCCGGATCGGCGCGGCTTCGCCGCTTGTCCGGGATGACCCGCGATAAGGTGGAAAGCGCAGGTCCCTACGGCCACCTGACCGTCGGCGGCATCGAGGACAGGATCGAGGCGACGTTGCCGCCGGTCTTCAGGCCGAAGATCGTTCCGCGGTCGTAGAGCAGGTTGAACTCGACATAGCGGCCGCGGCGGACCTGCTGCTCATGGCGCTCAGCCTCGCTCCAGGGCGTCGCCAGATTGCCGCGCAGGATGCGTGGATAGATGTCGAGGAAGGCCTCGCCCACCGCCTTGGTGAAGGCGAGGTCGGCATCAGGATCGCCGGTCCAGACATAGTCGTAGAAGATGCCGCCGATGCCGCGCGGCTCGTTGCGGTGCTTGAGGTGGAAGTACTCGTCGCACCAGGCCTTGAAGCGCTCGTAGTCGGCGACACCGGCATGGGCCTCGCAGGGGCTGCGCATCGCGGCATGGAAGGCCTGCGCATCGGGGTCGTCCTGGCTGCGCCGGCGGTCGAGTACCGGAGTGAGGTCGGCGCCGCCGCCGAACCAGGGCTTGGTCGTCACGACGAAGCGGGTGTTCATGTGCACGGTCGGCGCGTGCGGGTTCCAGGGATGGGCGATCAGCGAGATGCCGGTGGCGTGGAAGCGCGGATCCTCGGCCGCCCCCGGGATCTGCGCGGCGAATTCCGGGGCGAAGCTGCCATGCACGGTCGAGACATGGACGCCGACCTTTTCGAAGACGCGGCCCGACATCAGCGCCATCACGCCGCCGCCGCCCGGCGCGCCGTCATGGTTGCTGCGCTGCCAGGGCGTGCGCACGAAGCGGCCGGGCTTGTCGGTCTCAGGGGGAAAAGGGCCGGCAGCCTCCTCCTCGACCTGCTCGAAGGCGGCGCAGATGCGGTCGCGCAGGCTCTCGAACCAGGCGGCGGCGCGTGGCTTCAGGGCTTCGACGACAGCGGGATCGACGGCTGCGGGTTGCGTGGCTTGTGCGGTCATGTGCGGTCTCTTCGTCAGGCGTCAGCCGGCGTGGGATAGGCACGCAGCTGGCGCAGCGCCTCGCCCACTACCATCGCCGCGGCCATGGCGACATTGAGCGAGCGCAAATCGCGGCGCATCGGGATGTGTACGCTGGCCTGCGCCGCAGCATAGACCTCGGGCGGCACGCCCGCGCTCTCGCGGCCGACCATGACGATGTCGCCCGGGCGAAAGGCGAAGTCGGTATGGGCGCAGGCGCCGTCGGTCTCGGCCAGGACGAGGCGGTGGCCGGCCTGCCGACGCCAGTCCTCGAACGCGCGAAAGGAATCATGCCGGGTCACCGCGGCCCGCTCGATGTAATCCATGCCGGAGCGGCGGAAATTGCGGTCGGACACGTCGAAGGCGGCCGGTTCGACGATGTCGACGGCGATGCCGAGGCAGGCCGCCAGGCGGATCATGGTGCCGGCGTTCTGCGGAATGTCGGGCTGGTAGAGGGCGAGGCGCAGCATGGCGGGGTCATGCTGTCTGCGCAGGGCGCACGTCAAGCGGCAGCTCGGCCATGCTCTGGCCTTCATTTGGCAGTCGACCCATATAACGAAGCGTCGTCATTGCCAGCTGCCCGAGGAGGGCCACCCTAACTCCATGTTCGCCCCGCTTTTCCGTTTCCTTGAAAGCCGCATCGACGTGTTCGCGCCCTTCGACGAGCGGCAGACGCCGCCGACCGGCGTGTTCCGCTTCATGTGGCACCACATCAAGGGCGTGAAGGGCTGGATGGCCCTGATCATGCTGACCGGCCTCGGCTTCTCCGGCATCGAGGCGGCGATGTACCTGATGGTCGGCTGGTTCGTCGATCTTCTGACCAAGAACTCACCGGAACAGGTCTTCAGCGAGCATGGCTGGCTGCTGATCGGCGCGGCGCTCGTGGTCACCGTGGCGCGGCCGCTGATCTATTTCGCCAACCACGCCATCGTCGACCAGGTGGTGGTGCCGCAGATCACCAACCAGATCCGCTGGCGCAACCATGTCTACACGCTCGGCCACGCGCTCTCCTATTTCCAGAACGATTTCGCCGGCCGGCTCTCGTCGCGGGTGATCCAGGCCGGGCAGGCGATCCGCGGCGCGACGATCGAGGTGATCGACGACCTCTGGTACGCGCTGATCTTCGCCTCGGTCGCGATCGGCTTCTTCGGCTCGACCAGCCTGTGGCTCGCCATGCCGGTGATCGTCTGGCTGGCGGCCTATGTCGCCCTGCTGATCTATTTCGTGCCGCGGGCCAAGAAGCGCTCGGAGGCGAATTCGCTCGGTCGCTCGAGCACGACCGGGCGCATCGTCGACGCCTATACGAACATTCTGACGGTGAAGCTCTTCGCCCGTGCCGACGCCGAGCGCTCGGCCGTGCGCGACTCGTTGACGCGCTGGAACGCCTCCTTCCTCAACCTGTCGCGGCTGATCACCGGCGTCAGCGTCATCCTGCAGACGATGAACAGCCTGCTGGTCGTGGCGACCGCCTGGCTCTGTCTGCACCTCTGGAGCCAAGGCGAGATGACGCCGGGCGCGGTCGCCGCCTCGATCGGCCTGGTGCTGCGCCTCGTGCAGATGTCGAGCTGGCTGATCCACCTGGTGCGCGGCATCTTCGAGAATATCGGCTCGGTGCAGGAGAGCATGGAGACGATCGCCAAGCCGCACGACCTGCCGGATGCGCCGGACGCGGTGCCGCTCCAGGTGACGCAGGGCGGGGTGCGCTTCGAGCATGTCCGCTTCAATTACGGCAAGCCGCAGGGGCTGTTCGAGAATCTCGACCTCGAGATCAAGCCGGGCGAGAAGATCGGGCTGGTCGGCCCGTCCGGAGCCGGCAAGTCGACGCTGGTCAACCTGCTGCTGCGGCTCTACCCGCTCGATTCGGGCCGCATCCTGGTCGACGGGCAGGACATCGCCCATGTCACGCAGGAATCGCTGCGCAGCCAGATCGGCATGGTGACGCAGGACAATTCGCTGCTGCACCGCTCGATCGGCGACAATATCGCCTATGGCCGGACCGGCGCGACGCAGGACGAGATCGCGGCGGCGGCCAAGCGGGCGGCGGCGCACGACTTCGTTCTCGGACTTTCCGACCAGGATGGGCGCCAGGGTTTCGATTCGCGTGTCGGTGAACGCGGCGTGAAGCTCTCCGGTGGCCAGCGCCAGCGCATCGCGATCGCTCGCGTGCTGCTCAAGGACGCGCCGATCCTGATCCTGGACGAGGCGACCTCTGCGCTCGATTCGGAGGTCGAGGCCGAAATTCAGGCCCAGCTTTCCACATTGATGGAAGGAAAGACCGTGATCGCGATCGCGCACCGGCTCTCGACCATCGCCGCGCTCGACCGGTTGATCGTGCTCGACAAGGGCCGGATCGTCGACATGGGCAGCCATGACGAGCTGGTGCGGCGCGGCGGGCTCTATGCCCGCCTATGGGCCCGGCAGTCCGGTGGCTTCCTCGCATTGGCCGACAGCGAGCGGATTCCGGCCTGAGCCGGCTGCACGGCGGCATTGCTGCGATGCAGTGGGCTGCGGCACGCGCGACAGTAGACTTCGTCAAAACTGCATGCCAAAGAGCGCGGCAGGCGACGCGCCGCCGCAAGGCGGGCTGTGTGCCCGCGCCCCTGTGGGGCGCTTGATTTGTTTCAGCCGGCCAGGCCGGCCGCCGAGCAGGGAACTGGATCGTGGCGCACGCGACCGATACGACTGGCACCGAACCCACCCGCCGCGATTTTCTGATGCTGACGACCGGCGCTTTCGGCGCCGTCGGCGCCGCCGCCCTCGTCGTGCCTTTGCTCGGCCAGCTGGCTCCCGACGCGCAGGTCGTTGCCGCCGGCGCTCCGATCGATCTCGACCTCGCCCCGATCGCGGAAGGCCAGGCGATCAAACTCTTTTGGCGCGGCAAGCTGATCTTCGTGCGCAATCGCACCAAGAAGGAGATCGACGAGGCCAAGGCCGTCGATGTCGCGACGCTGCGCGATCCGCAGACCGACGAACAGCGCACCAAGGCGGGCCATGAGCGCTATCTCGTCGTCTACGGCAACTGCACCCATCTCGGCTGCGTGCCGCTCGGCAACGCCGCCGGCGAGCCGAAGGGCGAGTTCGATGGCTGGTTCTGCCCCTGCCACGGCTCGCACTACGATTCCTCCGGCCGCATCCGCAAGGGTCCCGCGCCGCTGAACCTGCCGGTGCCGCCCTACGCGTTCACCGCGGACACCAAGATCAAGATCGGCTGAGCCTCCTGAAGGCGAGGACGGCATCGAGCGGATTTGAGAGAGCTTGAGGCGAGCATGAGCGGTCACAGCACCTACCAACCGAAGACCGGGATCGAGCGCTGGCTCGATGCACGGCTGCCGATCGTGCGGCTGATGCACGATTCCGCGGTTTCCTATCCGGTGCCGCGCAATCTCAACCTGCTGTGGACCTTCGGCGGCATCCTGGTGTTCATGCTGGTGGCGCAGATCATCACCGGCGTGATCCTGGCGATGCACTACACGCCGAACGCGACCATGGCGTTCAACTCCGTCGAGCACATCATGCGCGACGTGAACTTCGGCTGGCTGCTGCGCTACCTGCACTCCAACGGCGCCTCGATGTTCTTCGTGGCGGTCTACATCCACATCTTCCGCGGCCTGTACTACGGCTCGTACAAGGCGCCGCGCGAGGTGCTCTGGATCCTCGGCGTCATCATCTTCCTGCTGATGATGGCCACGGCGTTCATGGGCTACGTGCTGCCCTGGGGCCAGATGTCCTTCTGGGGCGCGACCGTCATCACCAACCTGTTCTCGGCGCTGCCGGTGATCGGCGAGACGATCGTGACCTTCCTGTGGGGTGGCTACTCGGTCGACAACCCGACGCTGAACCGCTTCTTCTCGCTGCACTTCCTGCTGCCGTTCATGATCGCGGGCGTCGTCGTCCTGCACATCTGGGCGCTGCACCATGTCGGCCAGAACAACCCGACCGGCGTCGAGGTCAAGGACGTCAAGAAGGATACCGTTCCCTTCACGCCCTATGCGACCATCAAGGACCTGTTCGGCATGGTCTGCTTCATGCTGGTCTTCGCCTGGTTCGTCTTCTACCAGCCGAACTTCATGGGCCACGCCGACAACTACATCCCGGCCAACCCGGCCTCGACGCCTGCCCACATCGTGCCGGAATGGTACTTCCTGCCGTTCTACGCGATCCTGCGCGCCATTCCCGACAAGCTCGGCGGCGTGCTGGCGATGGGCGGCGCGATCGTGATCCTCGCCTTCCTGCCCTGGATCGACACCTCCAAGGTCAAGTCGATGACTTACCGCCCGATCGCGCGCCAGTTCTTCTGGATGTTCGTCCTGGTCTGCATCGGCCTCGGCTATCTCGGCGCCATGCCGGCGGACGAGCCCTATGTGACGATCTCGCGCATCCTGACGGTGCTGTATTTCGGCTTCTTCGTGGCGCTGGCGCTGATCGGCATCTTCGAACGGCCGGCCCCGCTGCCGACCTCCATCGCCGACTCGGTGCTCGGCGGCTCGGGCGCGCGCCTCGGCCACGCCACCGCCGCGGCACCGCAGGCCAAGGGCTGAACGAGACCATGAGCAAGATGTCCCTCCGCCTGTCGCTCGCCGGTCTCGTCACTGGCCTGACCCTTGCCGTGTCCGCGCCTGTCCTGGCTGCCGAAGGCGCTCCGAAGCCGCCGGCGCAGAGCTGGTCGTTCGCCGGTCCGTTCGGCAAGTTCGACCAGGCCCAGCTGCAGCGCGGCTTCAAGGTCGCCAAGGAAGTTTGCGCCAACTGCCACGCGATGAACCTGATCCGGTTCCGCAACCTGTCGCAGCCGGGCGGCCCTGGCTTCACCCCGTCGCAGGTCGCGGCGCTTGCGGCGAGCTACACCAACATCAAGGACGGCCCGAACGACGCGGGTGAGATGTTCGAGCGCCCCGGCCGTCCGGCCGACGCCTTCCCGGCGCCGTTCGCGAACGAGCAGGCGGCCCGTGCCGCCAATGGCGGCGCCTATCCGCCGCCGATCGACATGCTGGCCAAGGCGCGCACCTATACGCGCGGCTTCCCCACCTTCATCTTCGACATCTTCACCCAGTATCAGGAGCAGGGGCCGGACTATATCGTCGCGCTCCTGACCGGCTATGCCGAGCCGCCGGCCGGCGTGACGCTGCTGCCGGGGCAGAACTACAACAACTACATGCCCGGCCACCTGATCGCGATGCCGAAGCCGCTGAGCGACGGCCAGGTCGAGTACCCGAAGGGTGCGGACGGCAAGTCGCCGGTGCCGGAGACGGTCGAGCAGTACTCCAAGGACGTCGCCGCCTTCATGGTCTGGATGGCGGAGCCGCATCTCGAGGCGCGCAAGCGCATGGGCTTCCAGGTGATGATCTTCCTGGCGCTCTTCGCCGGCCTGCTCTACTTCACCAAGAAGAAGATCTGGTCGCGCCTGCCCGACCACGCCTCGGCGCACTGAGCGAGATCTGAGTTCGAAAGGGCCCCGGAGACGGGGCCCTTTTCGTTTATCGGCCACATTCGATCGTCTGCGCAGCCGTATTACGGCTGTCACGAATCTCGATCCTTATCCGGGCAATCATCGGAGGCTGAGGCATGGCTGAAGCGGTTCTGGGCATCATCGGCGGGTCCGGCATCTATGACCTGCCGGGCCTGACCGATCTGCGCGAAGAGCGGATCGAGAGCCCCTGGGGCGAGCCGTCCGACGTGCTCCGGATCGGGCGGATGGGAGAGACGAAAATCGTCTTCCTGCCGCGCCATGGCCGCGGCCATGCGATCCCGCCCTCGGAGATCAACTACCGCGCCAATATCGACGTGCTGAAGCGGGCAGGGGTGACCGATCTCGTCTCGCTCTCGGCCTGCGGCTCCTACAAGGCCGAGCTCTATCCCGGCCTGTTCGTGCTGGTCGACCAGTTCGTCGACCGCACGGCAGGTCGCGCCAGCTCCTTCTTCGGCAAGGGTTGCGTCGCCCATGTCTCGGTGGCGCATCCGGTCGGCCCGGCCTTGCAGGGGCGGATCGCCGCTGCGGCGACGGCGGAGGACCTGCCGTTCGTCAAGGGCGGCACGCTCGTCACCATGGAAGGCCCGCAATTCTCGACGCTGGCGGAATCGCTGACCTACAAAGGCCTCGGTTACGACCTGATCGGGATGACGGCGATGCCGGAGGCCAAGCTCGCGCGCGAAGCCGAGAT
Source organism: Allobosea lupini (assembly GCF_900109525.1). Lineage (GTDB taxonomy): Bacteria > Pseudomonadota > Alphaproteobacteria > Rhizobiales > Beijerinckiaceae > Allobosea > Allobosea lupini. The sequence continues at coordinate 278,875 of NZ_FOAN01000007.1, forward strand.
CACCTACGCCACCGTCGCGATGGTGACCGACTATGATTGCTGGCACGAGGAGCATGGAGCGGTCGACGTCGCCTCCGTGATCGCGGTGCTGCACGCCAATGCCGACAAGGCCCGCCGGCTGGTGGCGCGGCTCGCCGCCGACTTCCCGCGCGAGCGCGAAGCCTGCCCGGCCGGCTCGCACAATGCGCTGGACTTCGCCATCGTCACGGCACCAGAGCATCGCGACCCCAACCTCGTGGCCAAGCTCGACGCGGTGGCCGGGCGCGTGCTGACGGCGCAGGGCTGACACTGCGCCGGCTTTCCCGGACCGGCCACCTCGGGTTAAGAGGAGCCGCCCCAGCCGATGGACTTTGTCATGGACCGCAGCGCGCTCGACGATCTGAAGAATGCGATCCGGACGATCCCCGACTATCCGGCGCCGGGAATCCAGTTCCGCGACATCACCACCCTGCTCGGCGATGCCCGTGCCTTCCGTCGTGCCGTGGACGAACTGGTGCAGCCTTTCGCCGGGCTGAAGATCGCCAAGATCGCCGGGATCGAAGCGCGCGGCTTCATCCTCGGCGGCGCCGTGGCGCACCAGCTCTCGGCCGGCTTCGTCCCGGTGCGCAAGAAGGGCAAGCTGCCGCATGAGACGGTCGGCATGCCGTATTCGCTCGAATATGGCGACGACGAGATCGAGGTACACAGGGACGCGGTTTCGCGCGGCGAGCGGGTGCTGCTGGTCGACGACCTCGTCGCCACCGGCGGCACGGCCGAGGCGGCGGTGAAGCTGCTCTCTTCGCTCGGGGCCGAGGTCGTCGCCGCCTGCTTCATCATCGACCTGCCGGACCTCGGCGGCGCCGACAGGGTCAGGCGGCTCGGCGTGCCGGTGCGCACGCTGGTCTCCTTCGCGGGGCATTGAGGCGATGAAGATCCACGGGCGGCATTACCGCACCATCTGGCTCGACGAGGACGGCTGGGGCGTTGTCGTCATCGACCAGACGCGGCTGCCCTTCCATTTCGAGACGGTGAGGCTGGCGACCGCAGAAGAAGCCGCGCATGCGATCCGCCACATGACGGTGCGGGGCGCCCCGCTCATCGGTGCGACCGCGGCCTACGGTGTCGCGCTGGCTTTGCGCGTCGATGCCTCCGACGCGGCCCTGGAGCAGGCGCTTGCATTGCTCGGCGCGACCCGGCCGACGGCGGTCAACCTGAACTGGGCACTGGCGCGGATGCGCCGGCGCCTGACCGGCCTGCCGCAAGCCGAGCGCGTCGCTGCGGCCTATGCCGAGGCGGGGGCGATCTGCGACGAGGATGTCGCGCTCTGCCATGCCATCGGCGAGCATGGCCTCGGCGTGATCCGCGAGATCGCGGCGAGAAAGCCGGCAGGCGAGCCGGTCAACATCCTGACCCATTGCAATGCCGGCTGGCTCGCCACCGTCGACTGGGGCACGGCGCTGGCGCCGATCTATCTGGCTCACGATGCCGGCATCCCGGTCCATGTCTGGGTCGACGAGACCCGGCCGCGCAACCAGGGCGCGGCGCTGACAGCCTATGAGCTCGGCAGCCATGGCGTGCCGCATGCGGTGATCGTCGACAATGCCGGCGGCCATCTGATGCAGCACGGGCAGGTCGACATGGTGATCGTCGGCACCGACCGGACGACCGCCAGCGGCGACGTCGCCAACAAGATCGGCACCTATCTCAAGGCACTGGCGGCAAAGGACAACGGCGTGCCGTTCTATGTGGCGCTGCCCTCACCGACGATCGACTGGACGCTGCAGGACGGGCTGCGGGAGATTCCGATCGAGGAACGCAGCCAGCGCGAGGTCACGCACCTGTTCGGACAGGCTGAGGATGGTCGCACCGGCTTCTTCCAGGTGGCGGCGCCGGGCAGCGCGGCCTGCAACCCGGCTTTCGACGTGACGCCGGCGCGGCTCGTCACCGGGCTGATCACCGAGCGTGGCATCGCGCCGGCGAGTGCCGAGGGCCTGGCCCGGCTGTTTCCGGACCTCGCACAGGGACAAGCGGCATGAGCGAACAGGCATTGCGCGAGGACATCGTCGCGGTCGCGCAGGCGATCGACAAGGCTGGCTTCTGCCCGTCGAAATCCGGCAATGTCTCCGCCCGCTTCGGCGACGGATTCCTCCTCACGCCGTCGGGCCTGCCCTATGCGCGAACCAAGCCGGAGGACCTGATCCACGTCGCCCTCGACGGGACGGTCCTGAGCGGCAGCCGAAAGCCGTCATCGGAATGGCCGTTCCATGTCGCGATCTACAAGGCGCGACCTGATGCGCAGGCGATCGTCCACACCCATTCGCCGCGCGCCACGGCGCTGTCCTGCGCGCGGCGCGGCATCCCTGCCTTCCATTACATGATCGCGCTTTGCGGCGGCGCCGACGTCCGCTGCGCCGACTACGCCACCTTCGGCTCGCCGGAACTGGCGGAGAATGCGGTCAGGGCGCTGGAGGGACGCAAGGCGGTGCTGCTCGCCAATCACGGCGTGATCGCGCTGGGCGCGAGCCTGGCGGGGGCGCACACCATCGTCGCCGAGGTCGAGAACCTCGCCGGGCAGTATCTCGACCTGCTCGCCTCGGGACTCGAGCCAGTCATCCTCGATGCGGCGGAGATGGAGCGCGTCTCGGCGAAGTTCGCAGGTTACGGCAAGGTCGGCTGATCTTAAGGGCCGATCTCACCGGTTGTTAACGGCTCTGCGCTATAGGGGGCCGGATGAAGCTCTCGCGCTATCTGCTCGACTCGCTTGACGCCCTCGGTATCGGCGTTTGCGAATACGATGGCGAGATGCGGGCGCTGTGCTGGAACCAGACCTTCCTGCAGATATTCCCCGAGGACGTGGGCGAGATCTATGTCGGCGAGCCTTATGCCGACAATCTTCAGCGCTTCTATCGGCTCCGTCTCTCGCCCGAGGAGATGCCGGAGATCGCGCGGCATGTCGCCGAAGGCGTGACCCGCCACGAGAACCAGACACAGCCCTTCGAGTTCATCCACAACGGCCGCAAGCTGCGCGCCTCCTCGCTGCGGGCTCCGGATGGCGGCCGCGTGCGGCTCTGGCAGACGCTCGATGTCGAGACGCCTTCCGAGGCGGCCCCCGAACTGGTGTTGCCGGTCATTGACGCGCTTCGCTTCATCCCCGACGGCGCCACCATCCTCGATGCGAAGCAGCGGGTGATCGCGACCAACAACGCCTTCCGGCGGCTCTACGACCTGCCGAGCGGCACCCCTGTGGTCGGCCGCTCGCTGGACGAGATCATCGCCTGGTGCTGGCGCGGCGCCTCGCCCATGGGCGCCTGGCGCGCGGCGATCAGCAACGGTCTGCGCTATGACGGCGTGCCCTTCGAGATCGAGTTGCCGGGCCAGCGTTGGCTCCGGCTGATCGCGCGGCATGGCAAGGGCGGCGTCAGCTTCTTCACCCATGCCGACATCACCGTCGCCAAGCGCCAGCAAATGGAACTGCTGGAAGCGCAGGAGGCGCTGCGCCGGGCCAATGCGGCGCTGGCGGAGCTGGCGGAAACCGACGGCCTGACCGGCCTCGCCAATCGCCGCCGCTTCGTCACCCGCCTCGCCGATGCTGCCGCCCGGCCGGAGCCGCTGGCGCTGATGATGATCGACGTCGACCACTTCAAGACGATCAATGATCGCTTCGGCCATCTCGTCGGAGACGCCTGCCTCAAGGCCATCGCCGAAGTCATCGCGGCCCAGGTCACCCAGGCTTCGGCGCTGGTCGCCCGGATCGGCGGCGAGGAATTCGGCGTCCTGCTCGGCGACGCGTCGATCGAGGCTGCGAAGGAGGTGGCGACGACCATCCGCCGCGCCCTGCGGCGCGTGCCCTGGCGTCTGCTTCATGACGAATTGACCGGCGTGACCGTCTCGATCGGTCTGTGCGCCGGGAGGGGGCCGCTGGACGGCACCAGCCTACACGCCAATGCCGACGAGGCGCTCTACGCCGCCAAGCGCAACGGCCGCGACCGCATCGAGCTGGCCAGCCCGCCGGCTCCAGCGGTTCCCCGGTGCATTGCCGGATAGAAGGGCGTCAGTCGGAGGGCCTCAGGCCGGCTTGCGTTCGATGAAGACGCAGCCGTCGAAGCTCAGCACCGTCTCGCCCTTCTGGTTGACGCCGGTGTTGTGGTGGAAGAACAGGCCCCAGTCCGGGCGCGAGACGCTCGGGCGCTTGTCGGCGACGGCCGAGTGATAGGTGATGCGGTCGCCGGCATAGACGGGTTTCAGCCAGCGCAGGTTCTTGAAGCCGGGCGAGGGGCCAAGCCGCGGGGCTGCGGCCGGCGCGAGCATGGCCTCCTGCCGGCGGCGGTGGCTGACCATCGCCGCCATCCAGCCTGCCGCCGTATGCCAGCCGGAGGCGCAGAGGCTGCCGAAGGAGCTTTTCTTCGCCGCCTCTTCGTCCATGTGGAAAGGCTGCGGGTCGAAGGAGCGGGCGAAGGCGACGATCTCCTGCGGGGTGAAGACGAGGCTGCCGAGTTCGTAGCTGTCGCCGATCACGAGCTCGTCGAAATAGCGGGGAGGGGCGGTGGGCTGCGCGGGTGGCGCGACCGCAGTGGTCAGCTCCGGTGCCTGATAGCTGGCGGGATGTGCCAGCCAGTCGCCGCGTGCCGCCTCGAAGCCTGAGCCGCGGCGGCCGAACATGACCCAGTTGGTCTGCTCGACCACCGGCTCGCCGCGCTGGTTGAGCAGCTCGAAACGGAACTTCACCAGCCCCATCTCCGGTCGCGAGCGCGATTCCTTGGTCTCGGCGACGGTCCAGCGCAGGCGCAGCGCGTCGCCGGGCTTGACCGGGCGCAGCCATTTGACCTCCTCGATGCCGGGCGAGCCCATCGAGGTCGCATCGAGGAGAAAAGCTTCCGCCACCAGCCGCATCAGCAGCGCGCAGCTGTGCCAGCCCGAGCCGATCAGCGAGCCGACGAAGCTCGCCTTCGCCTTCTCGGGATCGATGTGGAAGTCCTGCGCGTCGAAACGCTCCGCGAATGCGAGGATGTCGTCCTGCGAGACGGGAAGCGAGCCGTACTCGTTGACCGAGCCCGGGACGAAGTCCTCGAAGTAGAGCATCGCTAGTCCATCTCGTTGATCAGGCGCACATCCTGCGCGGGAGCCCGCCGATGATCGAGTGGAAAACGCGCAAACTCCGAATGCTCACCGCACATGGCGCCGGAGCGGTTTCCGCTCCGGCGGTGCGCGCTCAATTGGCGAAGCGGAAATGCAGCACGTCGCCGTCGGCGACGACATACTCCTTGCCTTCAAGGCGGAACTTGCCGGCCTCGCGCGCGCCGGCCTCGCCCTTGTTGGCGATGTAATCCGGGTAGGCGATGGTCTCGGCGCGGATATAGCCCTTCTCGAAATCGGTATGGATCACGCCGGCGGCGGCGGGGCCCTTGGTGCCGTTCTCGATCGTCCAGGCACGGGCCTCCTTCGGCCCGACGGTGAAATAGGTGACGAGGTTGAGCAGAGCGTAGCCAGCACGGATCACGCGGTTGAGGCCGGGCTCGTCGAGGCCGACGGCTTCGAGATAATCCTTCTGGTCGGCGGCCGGCAGCACCGCGATCTCGCTCTCGATCTTGGCGGAGACGACGACGGCGACCGCGCCTTCCTCGGCGGCGCGCGCCTTGACCTGCTCGGAGAAGGCGTTGCCCTTGTCGGCGCTGGCTTCCTCGACATTGCAGACATAGAGCACCGGCTTGGACGAGAGCAGGCCGAGCATCTCGAACGCCTTGCGCTCATCGGCCGCGACCTGGACCAGGCGGGCCGGCTTGCCCTCGCGCAGCAGCACGAGGCAGCGGTTCATCAGGTCGGCTGCTTCCTTGGCTTCCTTGTCGCCGGACTTGGCCTTCTTCTCCAGCGGCAGGACGCGCTTCTCGAGGCTTTCGAGATCGGCCAGCATCAGCTCGGTCTCGATGATCTCGATATCGTTGACGGGCGAGACCTTGCCCTCGACATGGGTGATGTCGCCATCCTCGAAGCAGCGGACGACATGGGCGATGGCGTCGCATTCACGGATATTGGCGAGGAACTGATTGCCGAGGCCTTCGCCCTTGGAGGCGCCGCGCACGAGCCCGGCGATGTCGACGAAGGTCAGCCGGGTCGGGATGATCTCCTTCGAGCCGGCGATCGCGGCGAGCTTCTCCAGCCGCTCGTCGGGCACGGCGACGTCGCCGACATTCGGCTCGATGGTGCAGAAGGGATAGTTCGCCGCCTGCGCCGCCGCCGTCTGCGTCAGCGCGTTGAAGAGGGTCGACTTGCCGACATTCGGCAGGCCGACGATACCGCATTTGAAGCCCATGGTGCCCGTCCAGTGCATCGCGGCGGATTTCGTCGCCGCGGAAACGTATCTCGGTTCTCCCGGGCCTTATTGGGTGCAGAGCAGCAAAAGACAAGATGGCGGGTTGCGGCGCGGCTCACGCGAACGTGCATGGCGGCGCCTTTGCCGAGCGCGCACGAGTGGGCGCGACGGACAAAGACCGGCTGCCGGAGCTGCCCCATGCGCCTTGCCTCGCTCGCCCTGATCGGCCTCGTTACACTCTTCTCCGCCGGCGTGCAGGCGCAGACGCCGCAGACCCGCATACGCGGTACGGTCGAGCGGCTCGACGGCCAGTCGCTCACCGTCAAGACGCAGGAAGGCACGACGGCGGTCGCTCTTGCCTCGAACTATTCGGTCGGCGCGGTGGTGAAGGCCGGGATAGCCGACATCAAGAAGGGCAGCTTCATCGGCGTCGGCGCCCGCATGTTGCCCGGGGGCGGGCTGTCGGCCGTGCAGGTCTTCATCTTCCCCGAGGCGATGCGCGGCACGGGCGAGGGGCACCGGCCCTGGGCCGTGCTGCCAGAGGCGACGATGACGAACGCGACAGTGGCCGAAACGGTCTCGCGGGTCGACGGCGGCAGCGTCACGCTGACCTATCCGGGCGGCGAGCAGACGATCGCGATCACACCCGAGGCCAACATCATCATGGCCGCGCCGGCGGAGGCTGCCGATCTCGTGGCGGGCGCGCAGGTGGTGCTGACGGCGAGCCGGCAAGCCGATGGCAGCCTGTCGAGCAACCGGGTGACGATCGCCAAGGCAGGCGCTCAGCTGCCGCTCTGAGGAGAGCCTTATTCGGACTTCTCGCCGAGGCGCTTCACTGCGCCATGGCCGCGCGCGTCCATGAAGAGGTGGACCTTGTTCTGGAAGCCGGCATCGTCATGGGCGGCGAGCAGGGCTGCATTGTCGGCGCAGGCCGTGCAGAGGTCCTCGACCCAGGGCTCCTCGGCCTTGCCGAAATCATTGAGCACGTAGGCATGGACCAGCGCCTTGTCGCCGGGATGGCCGATGCCCATCCGCACCCTGCGATAGTCGTTGCCGATCGCGGCCGTTGTCGAGCGCAGGCCGTTATGGCCGGCATTGCCGCCGCCGAGCTTCACCCGCAGCTTGGCAGGAGGAAGGTCCAGCTCGTCATGGAAGACGACGACGTCGGCGGGAGCGACCTTGAAGAAGCGCGCGGCTTCGCCGATCGCGCGGCCGGACTCGTTCATATAGGTCTGCGGCAGCAGCAGCAGAGCCTTCTCGCCGCCGATCGTCGCTTCGCAGGCGTAAGCCTGGAAGCGGGCGCGCCAGGGCGAGGCGTTGCAGGCGCGGGCGATCGCCGCGACCGCCATGAAGCCGATGTTGTGGCGGTTGCGGGCATAGCGTTGGCCGGGATTGCCGAGGCCGGCGAAGATCAGCATCGTTCGGTTCCGCACCGGTTGTCATAGCAAAACGGCCGGGCATGCCCGGCCGTCCGCAAGCATAGTCCCGAAGGAGGCGCCAGGCTCAGGCCTTGGCGGCTTCGGCTTCGCCCTCGGCGGCGACGGGCTCTTCGTCCTCGACCGTCGGCGGGATGATCGTGACCAGGGTCAGATCCTTGGTCGAGGTCAGGCTGACGCCGGCCGGCAGCTTCAGCGCGTCGATGTGCAGCGTATCACCGACTTCGAGCCCGGCGACCGAGACCTCGATGAACTCGGGGATGCTCTCGGGAGCGACTTCGATCTCGAGCGAGTGCGCGACGATCTGGAGGGCGCCGCCGTTCTTCAGGCCCGGCGACTGCTCCTGGCCGACGACGTGCAGCGGAACCTCGACCTTGATGGTCTGGCCGGCGGCGACGCGCAGGAAGTCGACGTGGATCGGGAAGTCCTTGACCGGGTCGAGCTGGTAGTCGCGCGGAATGGCGCGCGTCTTCTTGCCGGCGACGTCGATCTCGAACAGCGTGGTCAGGAAGTGACCAGCATAGATCATCTGGCGGGTCTTGTTGGCATCGAGCGCGATGGCGACGGGGGCTTCGCCCGCACCATAGATCACGGCGGGAGTGAGGCCCTGGCGACGAACTGCCCGGGCGGCCCCCTTGCCGACCTGGGCGCGCGCCGAAGCCTGAATCTGCTTCACGGCGGTCATGTGTCTGATCCTTAGTTCTTCAAAAGACATGGCCGCCTGCCGGCGGCCATTGCGGTTTGCGCCCCTGCCTCCAAGGGTGTCAGTGGGGCGCAGGCAGGCTCATAGGCGAAACCGGGGACAATCTCAAGTCCGGAGCCGGATTTCAGGCCGCGCTGGCCGACGGGCGCGCCGGCGAGTTCGACAGCGCGCGGCTGAAACTGCCGACGAAGGCGGAGACCGCCTCGGCCGGCATCGGCCGCGAATAATGATAGCCCTGGCCGAGGCAGCAGCCCATTCCGGCCAGGCGCCGGGCCTGGCCGTCGGTCTCGATGCCCTCGGCCACGATCCGCATGCCGAGCCGGCTGGCGACGCCGATCAGCGCCTCGACGATGGCGCTGTTCCTGGTTCCACCCTCGATGCCGGCGACGAAGGACTTGTCGATCTTGATCGTGTCGACCGGAAAATCGAGCAGGTGGGTGAGCGAGGCGAAGCCGGTGCCGAAATCGTCGAGCGCGACGAGGATGCCGCGTTCGCGCAGGGCTTCCATGGTCCGCGCGACGCCGTCTCGGCGGCCGCCCATGATCACCTGCTCGGTGATCTCGACGACGAGGTGCTCGAGCGGTACCTGCGCCCGTTCGAACGCCCTGACGATGCGCTGGACGAGATCGCCCTTCTGGAAGTCGGCGGAGGTGACGTTGAGCCCGACGAAGGGAATCGACAGGCCCTCGCGCCGCCAATGCGCCATGTCGCAGGCGATCGCGGGAAGCATCTGGTTGGAGATGCGATGGGCGAGCTTCGGATCGAGAAGGGCGTCCTGGAACTCGCCGGCGGCCACCACGCGCCCGTCGTCGAGACGCAAGCGCGCCAGCGCCTCCATGCCCCGGACCTCGCCGGTGTCGAGCCGGACGATCGGCTGGTAGTAGGGAATCAGGCGGCCGGCGCTGAGCGCGTCGCCGACGCTGCGGATCGTCTGGATGCGGCGGGTCATCGAGGTCCGCAGGCCGCCCTTGAAGCGGACATAACCGCCGCGCCGCGTCTCCTTGGCGTGGTAGAGCGCGAAATCGGCATTCTGGCGCAAGGTGACGCTATCGGCACCGTCTTCCCCGGCGATGGCGCCGCCGATGGTGACGCTCGGGACGATACTCGTCCCCTCGCAATCGATCGGCAGATGCATTGCGGCGAGTATGGCACCAGCAACGCCGCGCAGCTGCCCGGCCTTGTCGCAGCCGGGCACCAGCACGGCGAACTCGTCGCCGCCGATCCTGAAGGCGGTTCCCTTCGGTGCCACGCTGGCGAGGCGGGCGCCGACGACCTCGATCAGCCGATCGCCGACGGGGTGGCCCATCGTGTCGTTGACCGCCTTGAGGTGGTCGATGTCGATCAGGATAAGGCCGAAGCGCGATGAGGGCTGCCGTGTCGCCTGGGCGATCGCCTCGTTGAAGCGGGCCCGGTTCGGCAGGCCGGTCAACGTGTCGAAATAGGCGAGGCGGTGATTGCGGGCGTTCACCTCCTCATGCTCGATCGCGATGGCGCAGAGATGCACGCAGGTCTCGACGATCCGGCGCTCGAACGGTGTCGCACCGCGTGGCTCGCGATAATAGAAGGCGAAGCTGCCGACGACGCGCCCGTCGCGAGCGGCGATCGGGCTCGACCAGCAGGCCCGCAGACCGAGCGGCAGCACGAGCCCGCGATAGCCCTCCCAGAGCGGGTCATTGGCGATGTCGGTCACCTCGACCGGGCTCTTGCGGTAGATCGCGGTGCCGCAGGAGCCGACGCGAGGGCCAATCGGGATGCCGTTGATCGCTTCGCCATAGGATCGCGGCAGGCTCGGCGCTGCGAGCGGCCGCAGCTGGAAATCGTCGTCGATGGTGACGACCGAGCAGACGACGCCGGGAGCGAGCGCTTCGACCCGCTTGCACAGCGTGGCCATGATCGCCGCCAGTTCCTCACCGCGTGCGATCGATTCCAGGATGGCGTTTTGCAGGGATTGCAGACGCTCGACGGAATCGTGACGGCGCATCGGGACACTCGGCGGAACGGGAGGAGCCATCATGCCGCACGGGCATGAAATCGCCGTTTCCCGGTTAGGTCGAATTGTCGGTTTTTCGAACCTCAGGCGGCAGAGAGCCCGATCCGCTCGTCGCGCCGGCGCAGCAGATGCATCAGCGGCAACGCCAGCAGGACCATCCAGGCCTTGCCGATGATCTGGCCGGTCAGGAAGTCCAGGCTGCCGAAGGCGAGCCAGAGGAAGACCAGGCTGTCGACGACGAGGCCGAGCACGCTGGAGGCCGCGACGGCCGCGACGAAATGGCGGCGCTGCAGCGGCGTATAGACCGTAAAATCGGCGAGCTCGGAGAGCAGGAACGCCGTGGTCGAAGCCAGCACGATGGCCGGCGGCGCCAGCACGCCGGAGATCAGCGTGCCGATCGCGATCGCGCCGAGGCCGGCGAACGGGCCGAGGCGCCGCTGGACGATGTCGCGCAGCACGAGCGCGAGCCCGATCATCAGCACGCCGCTCGGCGCCTTGATGCCGGGCGCGACGGGCACGAGGCAGGGCCCGTCGGGCACGCAGACGGTGCCGACGTTTCCGATCATCCAGTTGGCGAGCGGGATGGTCAGGGTGAAAAGGGCGAGGGCGACGTAGCCCTCGATCTGGCGCTGCCGATCAATCGTCATGGTCACTAACAGCCTCTGGGTCCACTGTCGTCCGGCGCGGCCTCATAAGCCGCAAAGCCTCTGGCTCGCAAGTCGCATGCCGGGCAATGGCCGCAGCCATAACCCCAAGGATGGCGCTTGCTGCGGTCGCCGAGATAGCAGCTATGCGTGTCCTCGACCACCAGTTCGAGCAAGGGCTCGCCGCCAAGCTCCTTCGCCAGGGCGAAGGTCTGTGCCTTGTCGCGCCACATCAGCGGCGTATGCAGCACGAGCCTTCGGTCGAGCCCGAGTGCGAGCGCGACCTGCATCGCCTTGATCGTGTCGTCGCGGCAGTCGGGATAGCCGGAATAATCGGTCTCGCAGACGCCGAGCACGATGTGCTTGCAATCGCGGCGGTAGGCCAGCGCCGCGGCGAAGCTCAGGAAGATCAGGTTCCGGCCGGGAACGAAGGTGGTCGGCAGACCGGTCTCTGCGAAGGCGATCTCGCTCTCGCTGGTCAGCGCGGTGTCGGAGATCGCGCCCAGCGTCTTCAGGTCGAGTAGATGGTCCGGCCCGAGCCGGTCGGCGTAGGCCGGCGCGAGGCCGGGCAGCCTTGCCCTGATCGTCTCGCGGCACTCCAATTCCACGCGATGGCGCTGGCCGTAGTCGAAACCGACGGTCTCGACGGCAGCGAATCGCTCCAGCGCCCAGGCCAGGGCGACAGTGGAATCCTGACCACCTGAGAAGAGGACGAGGGCACGCGAGGTCATGGCCGGTCCTTTCTCATTCTGCATCCAAGTCCGCGAGTCATGCCGGGCGACCGGAGGGAGACCCGGCATCCATTCCGGAGCCTTATTCGGAAAAGCTCCGGAATGGGTCCCGGATTTCGGCTTTGCTGGGTCCGGGATGACCCGCAAGGGTCAGTGAAACGTTGGAGAGAGGCAGCCTGCCGGCAGCTCCCTCAATCGAACAGGCTGGAGACGCTCGACTCGCTTGCGGTACGCTCGATCGCCTCGCCCATCAGCCCGGCGATGGAGATGACGCGGATATTGCGCGCCACCTTCACCGCTTCGGTCGGCAGGATCGAATCGGTGATCACCAGCTCCTTGAGCTTGGAGGAAGCGATGCGCGCCACAGCCCCGCCGGAGAGCACGCCATGGGTGATGTAGGCGTAGACCTCGCGGGCGCCCTGGGCGAGCAGAGCCTCGGCCGCGTTCACCAGCGTGCCGCCGGAATCGACGATGTCGTCGAGCAGGATGCAGGAGCGGCCCTCGACCGTGCCGATGATGTTCATCACCTCGGACTCGCCCGGCCGGTCGCGGCGCTTGTCGACGATGGCGAGTGGCGCGTCGATGCGCTTGGCCAGCGCCCGCGCGCGCACCACGCCGCCGACGTCGGGCGAGACGACCATGGCGTTCTTCCACTCGAGCCGGTCCTTGATGTCGCGCGCCATCAGCGGTGCGCCGAACAGGTTGTCGGTCGGGATGTCGAAAAAGCCCTGGATCTGGCCGGCATGCAGGTCGAGCGTCAGCACGCGGTCGACGCCGGCATGGGCGATCAGGTTGGCGACGAGCTTGGCCGAGATCGGAGTGCGGCCCGACGCGCGCCGGTCCTGCCGCGCATAGCCGAAATAGGGGATCACCGCCGTGATGCGCCTGGCCGAGGAGCGGCGCAGCGCGTCGGTGATGATCAGCAGCTCCATCAGGTGGTCATTGGTCGGGAACGAGGTCGACTGGATGATGAAGACATCCTGGCCGCGAACGTTCTCCTGGATCTCGACGAAGATTTCCATGTCTGCGAAGCGCCGAACCTGGGCCCGGGCGAGCGGGACGTCGAGATGGCCGCAGATGGCTTCGGCGAGCGGGCGATTGGAATTGCCGGCGACGACTTTGAAGGAGGAGGCCATGCCGGGTGCACCCGAAACGCAGATAAAGGTGAGCCGTCCGAACGGGGGCGGTCCAGTTTCGAAGGGCTCATAACAGTGTGATGACGCCGAGTCGACCAAAGAGGTGCGACATCCCCATGCAAATGCTGCACTGCAATGAGGCGCGGCGCACGTTTCACGGAAGGCCGAAGGGGCGTGCTTCGGAAGCGCGTCAGGTCCCCTTTCCCTAAAACGGGGGAGAGCGGTGGCGCTACGGTCGATGAGCGTCGGCTCTTTCTCCTCCCAAACCCTCCCCCGTTCCGGGAGAGGGCTTCCGGATGGCTCCGAGCTGCTAGCGCTTCTTCTCCGCATCCGCCTGAGCGGTGCGGGTCTTGCTCTTCGCGTCCGGCTTCGCTTCCGGGACCGGCGCGGTCGTCAGGAAGCCTGCGATCGCGTCGGCCGATTCGGACGCGGCCTTGGCGACGATGGTCTGGTCGATGCCGGCCCAGGGGTCGCCGCCGCCGGCGCGGCGGCCGAGGCTCTCGCCCTGGACGCGCTGGGCGCGCTTCTTGCTCTCGTCATAGACGTCCCAGACGAAGGCAAGCGCGGTCTGGCCGTCCTCGGTGGGCTGGGCCGTGAGATAGCCGCGAACCCGGAAACGGGCCGGCTTGTCGCCGGGGACGATCTCCATCTTGCGCTCGGCCGCAGCTTCGCCGAGCAGGCCGGCGAAGTGCGCCGTCACCTGGTCGGGCGCGCCCGAGATGCTCTGAACCGAGACCGGAACACCCGGCGCATCGACACGCGGCCGCGGCGCGGTCGCGGTGGTGGTTTCCTGGCAGCCCGCTAGCGCAAGCGCGGCGAGCGGCCCCAGAACGAGGCCGTTAAAACGTACCGACATGACGCCTCCCGCCCTTTGTTCGGGCTTGGATTGCTGGTCTTCCCTGCGGAGACCGTTTTAGGCGCAACGATCCCCAAGGTCCAGACAGGGCCAGGCGAGGGCCCCGCCGGGCCGGTTGGGCCGCGGCGATTGCGCTCCCGGCGCTCCTTCGCCATATCTCCCGGGAGGGCGCATGGAGCGCCTGCCGGAGAGCTCCGATGGTCAGCACGTCCAACCGTATCCTCGACGACATCGCCCGGCTGGCGACCGATGCCGCCGGCGCGGCGCAGGGCGTGCGCCGCGAGGTCGAGACCGTGGTCAAGACCCAGATCGAGCGGCTGCTGCGCGATCTCGACGTGGTGACACGCGAGGAATTCGAGGCGGTGCGCGAGATGGCGCTGCTGGCGCGTGAGGAGAACGACAAGCTCGCAGCCCGGCTGGTGGCGCTCGAGGCCAAGGCCGAGTCGAAGTAACGCCTCTGTCAAGTTTGGCCAGCGGCCAGCCAACAGCTTCGCGTTGTGGACAGTCCCGCTAAGGGATTGAGACCGGCGTCGAATCCGCAGAGCTTGCGTCGCGTACCGGGTGCCGATGGGCTCGATCAGAACCGCGCAGGTTCTGTTAGGGCTCCTGACTCGCCTGAGCTATCGTCGATGAAGAGAGGTGATTCGTCGGTAGGCTCTACTTGAGAGCCCGCCGATGAAGCGAAGATCATATCAGTGATCTTCTGGTCGGGTTGCGTGCCTTACGCTTTTCCAGTCGCCGTGTTCCCGTTCTTGAACAGGCCGCGCCTGCCGTCAGGGCCAGCGCCGGCTGTTGGACCCTGGGCATGATGGACCTTGATCTGGACGCTGAAACCGAACGCCCCTCCAACCCGCTCGATCTTGTCGAACGCCTCGCCGCACTGAACGACTGGAGCTTCGATCGCGACAGCGATGACGAACTCTCGGTTTCCGTTACCGGTGGCTGGGCCGACTACCATGTCGCGATCACCTGGCTCGGGGAAGTCGAGTCGCTGCACATCGCCTGTGCCTTCGACCTTCGGGTGCCGGACCGGCGCCGCAACGAGGTGATGACCCTCGTCAGCCTGGTCAACGAGCAGCTCTGGCTCGGGCATTTCGACCTGTGGAGCCGCGAGAATGTGGTGATGTACCGCCATGCGCTGCTGCTCTCGGGCGGGGCCGAGCCGACCGAGGAACAGGCCGCGGGCCTGATCAAGGCGGCGATCGACGCCTGCGAGCGCTACTACCAGGCCTTCCAGTTCGTCGTCTGGGCCGGCAAGAACGCTCGCGAGGCGCTCGAGGGCGCGCTGCTGGAGACGGTCGGCGAGGCGTGAAAGCCAGCTGGTCCGGGCTTGACCGGAACCTTGCTTGGCGGTTCAGGTCCATGCGCAACCGCGCATCGACCGGAGACACGCCATGGCCAGCCCGCTTCCGCAGACCCTCACCCTTGTCGGAGCCGGCAAGATGGGTGGTGCCATGCTGGAGGGCTGGCTCAGCATAGGCGTGAACGGCGCGGGGATCACGCTGCTCGACCCGCATATCTCCGAGGAGATGCAGACGCTCGCCGCCACCCATGGCATGAGCGTCAACCCTGCCGCGCCGGCGCCTGCCGAGGTCGTGGTCCTGGCGACCAAGCCGCAAATGCTCGACACGGCCGCCCCGGCCGTGCAGGCGCTGATCGCCCCGAAGACGCTGCTGATCTCGATCCTCGCCGGCAAGACGCTCGGCGATCTCTCGGCCCGCCTGCCGAATGCGAACGCGATCGTGCGCGCCATGCCGAACCTGCCGGCTTCGGTCCGGCGCGGGGTCACGGCCGCTGCTGCGGGCAAAGGCGTCAGCGAGGCGCAGCGGCAATTGGCCGATGCACTGCTCGCCGGCGTCGGCAAGGTCGAATGGCTCGGCGACGAGGGGTTGATCGACGCTGTCACCGCCGTCTCGGGCTCGGGGCCGGCCTATGTCTTCAACATGGTCGAATGCCTCGCGGCTGCCGGTGTCGCGGCAGGCCTGCCGGCCGAGATCGCCGAGCGTCTGGCGCGGGCGACGGTCGAGGGCGCCGGCGAAATGCTGTTCCAGTCGCCGCTGCCGCCGGCGACCTTGCGCCAGAACGTGACCTCGCCGGGGGGCACGACCGCGGCCGCGCTCGAAGTGCTGATGGCCGACAACGGCCTCGCACCGCTGATGCGACGCGCCGTCGCTGCCGCCAAACGCCGCGCCGAGGAGCTTTCCGGCTGACGCGGCCTTTCAACCGCCCATCTCACGCCTTAGCTTCTCTCGCATCAGCTCGCGACAGGAGAGACGTCGATGGCGCGCAAACCCGTTTCCCCCGAGGCCGATAAGCCGGCTGCGAAGCCTGACCCGCGCCGTGCCGTGGTTGATGCCCTGTTCCGCCTGGCGGCGGCGCAAGGTTGGGATGAGATCGAATTGCCGGCGATCGCCCGCGAGGCCGGTATCAGCCTCGCCGAGCTCCGCGGGCTCTTCCCCTCCAAGTTCGCCATCCTCGGCGGCCTCGGCCGCATCCTCGACGATGCGGTGCTGGCCGGCAGCTCCGACGATCTCATGGAGGAATCCTATAGGGAGCGCGTCTTCGATCTGGTGATGCGCCGGCTCGATGCGCTCGCGCCCTACAAGGCCGGGCTCAAGGCGCTGATGCCGCATCTGCGCCGCCAGCCGCTGGCGCTCGCCGCACTCGGGCGCAATTCGCTAAACTCCTGGCGCTATCTGCTGGCCTCGGCCGGCATCCCCACCGAGGACGATCTCGGCTCCGTCCGTGTCCGTGGCGCGACGCTGCTGATGGCGCGCGTACTCGACACCTGGCTGGAAGACGACGAGCCGGAGCTGTCGCGCACCATGGCCAAGCTCGACCGCGAGCTGAAGACAGCCGGGCAGATCATGGCGCGCGTCGAGGACGTCCACCGGCTGACGGCGCCGCTGCGTGGGCTCGCCCGCTCGCTCTGCTCGGGCGTGCGGCGCACACCGCGGCGCGAGCGTATGCGCAACGAGGAAGGCGACGACTACGCGGCGGCCATCTGATGCAATCTTCGGTTGTGTTCGGCAACCGGTGATTGTGGCAAAAAAGTGACAGCGTTAAGCAGCCATTAGCCACCTGTGGCGAATGTGAAGAATCACGTTCGCGAGGGGCGACATGTCTGCGTTGAAGAAGCTTACCGGGCTGTCGATCAGCCGTTCGTTCGGGCTGGTCGCCATCCTGGCCGCCGTCGTCACGGTTGCGAGCGTCGCGGTGACGCTCAATCAGGCCCGGATCGATATGCTCGATCTCAAGCGGTCCGAGGTGAGGAACGCGGTCGAGGCCGCCGCCTCCACGGTGAATGCCTATGTGGCGAAGGTGGAGAAGGGCGAACTCAAGGACGCCGACGCCCAGAAGCTCGCGCTCGACGCGATCGCCAACGCCCGCTTCGACGACGGCAACTACTTCTTCGTCATCCGCTATGACGGCTTCAACGTCGCCCACGCCAATCCGAAGCTGGTCGGCACCGACATGTCGCCGCTCAAGGACCCGACCGGCAAGTTCTTCGTCAAGGAACTGACGGACACGGCGCGGAACAAGGGGGCGGGCTTCGTCGACTACATGTGGGTGAAGCTGGGCGACAAGGAGCCGACGCCGAAAATCTCCTATGTCGTCGGCGTGCCGAAGTGGCAGTGGTCGATCGGCACCGGCATGCATGTCCACGCCGTCGAAGCCTCGTTCTACGGCCTGATCAAGGATGTCGCGGTCGTCCTGGTGCCGCTGGCGCTGCTGCTGCTCGGCCTCGTCGTCTTCCTGAGCCGCCGCGCCTCGGGGATGCTGCGCACGGTATCCGGCAATATGAGCACGCTGGCCGCCGGCGATCTCAAGGCGCCGATCGCCTATCAGGAGCGCCAGGACGAGGTCGGCAGCATGGCGCGCGCCCTCGTCGTCTTCCGCGACGCGGCGCTGACGAAGCAACAGGTCGAGGCCGAGAAGGCGCAGGCCGAAGCCGATGCCGGCGAACAGCGCCGCGCAGCCGATACGCAGCGGAGCCTCAATGAGGCGCAGCGCGGCGAGGAGGCGAAGAAGCAGGCGGTTGTCGTCGACGCGCTCGGCGCCGGTCTGGAGCGTTTGACCGAGGGCGACCTGACCTACCGGATCGAGGTTTCCTTCAGCGCCGAATACGCCAAGCTCAAGAACGACTTCAACGCGGCGATGGCGCATCTCGAAGAGACGATGCGTCAGATCGCGACCAATACCGAGAGCATGAAGGCGGGCGCCGGCGAGATCAGCCAGGCGGCGGACGACCTCGCCAGCCGCACCGAGCAGCAGGCTTCCTCCGTCGAGGAGACCGCGACGGCGCTCGACCAGCTGACCGCGACCGTGCGGCAGACCGCCGAGGGCGCGCGCCAGGCGAGCCACGCCACCACCCAGGTCAAGGGCGAGGCCGAGCAGTCCGGCCAGATCGTGCGCGAAGCCGTCGCCGCCATGAGCGGCATCGAGAAATCCTCCGAGGAGATCTCGCAGATCGTCGGCGTCATCGACGAGATCGCCTTCCAGACCAATCTCTTGGCGCTCAACGCCTCGGTCGAGGCGGCGCGCGCCGGCGATGCCGGCAAGGGCTTTGCGGTGGTCGCTTCCGAAGTGCGGGCGCTGGCGCAGCGCTCGGCGGATGCGGCCAAGGAGATCAAGGGCCTGATCACCGCCTCCAGCGTCGAGGTCGAGAAGGGTGTCGCGCTGGTCGGCCAGACCGGCACGGCGCTGGAGCGGATGTCGGGCGAGATCACCCGCGCCACCTCGCTGGTCGCCGAGATCGCCTCGGCCGCGCAGGAGCAGGCGACGGGGCTGCAGGAGGTCAACACCGCAGTCAACGAGATGGACCAGGCGACGCAGCAGAACGCCGCCATGGCCGAGCAGTCGACCGCCGCCTCGCAGGCCCTGGCCCAGGAAGCCGACAGGCTCGCCGCGCTGGTCGGGCGCTTCAGGCTCGGCGGCGACGTGGTTGCCTTGAAGGCGATGGCGGGCAAGATGGCGCAGGCTGCGGCGCCTGCGCCGCGCCCGGCGCGCGCCATGGCGGCCGCGCCTGCCTCGAACCATGGCAGCGCCGCGCGCAAGGTCGCCAATGGCGGCGATCGCGGCTGGGAGGAATTTTGAGTACGCCTAGCGAGATCGCCGCTGAGATCGGCTTCGACGATTTCCTCAAGGTCGACATCCGCGTCGGCACCATCGTCGAAGCCGCTCCCTTCCCCGAAGCGCGCAAGCCCGCAATCAAGCTGGTGATCGACTTCGGCGGCAGGATCGGCCGCAAGAAGTCGTCGGCGCAGATAACCAGGCACTACCGGCCCGAGGACCTCACGGGCCGGCAGGTGCTGGCGGTGGTCAACTTCCCGCCGCGCCAGATCGGCAAGTTCATGTCGGAGGTGCTGACCCTGGGCGTGCCGGATGGCGATGGCGAGGTCGTGCTGATCGGCCCATCGCTCGAGGTGCCCGCCGGCGGGCGCTTGTACTGATTAGGACTAACGCCTTTGCGAGCGATTGCCCCGAAGAGGGCGGCCTCGACATCTCCCGTAGTGTCATCCCGGACAAGCCGCGCAGCGGCGCCGATCCGGGATCCATTCCTGAGCCTTTCCGATTGAGGTTCCGGAATGGGTCCCGGGTCTACGCTGCGCTCCGCCCGGGACGACCGCGCCTTCTTTAGTGAAGCAGGTAGAAGCCCGTTACTGGCTCAGGCGGCTTGATCCTGCCGCCAGCTTCCCGTCGCGAGCGTGGTCGGCGCAGGTTCCGGCTCGCTCCAGCGCAAAGGCAGGGTGGCCTTGCGCCGCCAGGCCCGCGTGACCTCGACCTTCAGCAGGCGCTCGGCGCCGTCGATGCCGGCCAGTTCCGGTCCGGTCCAGATGATCTTCGCCGTGCCTTGCAGCTGCAACACGTCGCCCTTGGCGAAATCGATGAAGAGCAGCGATGTCGCCGGCTCGCGCAGCAGATTGCCGAAGGTATTGAAATAGCTGTTGCCGGCGAAGTCCGGGATCGCCAGCCGTTCGCCCTCGATCCGGACGAAACCCGGCCTGCCGCCGCGATGCGAGATGTCGAGCCCGGTTTCCGAGCCGCTGGCGATGAAGAGCGTATCCGCCTCCGTCATCAGGGCGCTGGCTGCCGGATCGAGGCCGCCGAGTTCTTCGACTGCGGGAGCAGACGCTGATACGGGCTCGTGCTGCCGGAGCTGGATGTATTTGGCGCAATTGCCGAAACTCTGGCTCACCGCGATTCTCAGGCCGTTGCCGTCGCGCTCGCTGATGACGCCATTGGCGCGGTTGCGCCGGCGGGTGCGCAGATCGAGCCCGAGGAGGCCGACCGATGCGCCCACACTCAGCGTGGCATCGGCCGGATCGCCCGAAGCGGGCAGGGCGGCGATCGCGAGTTCGTTCGGCGTCGGGCTGGTGACGAAGCCTTCCGGGCCGGTGAGGATCGTCGCGATCGGCTTGCCCTGAGCATCGCGCCCCGCCGCGAAGAGATAGGGCAGCAGCGCGAAGAAGTCGCGATGCTGGTCCGGCATAAAGTCGCGGATGCCGGTTCCGCGCGAACTCTCGCCGGCGAGCGCCTGCGCCTCCAGTTCGCCGTCATGGAAAGGCGAGGCGTCCATCGTCTCAGGCCTTCACTGGAATGGGCGAGGGCGGGATCGGCTTGAAAAAGGGCAGGGCCTCGACGCGCCTGAGCCAGGCCTGCACCGCCGGATAGGGATCGAGCGGGATGCCGCCCTCCGGGGCGTGCGCGACATAGGAATAGCAGGCGAGGTCAGCAAGCGTCGGATGCTCGGCGGCGAGGAAGCTGCGACCCTTGAGATGTTCTTCCATGAACGCCAGCAACCGGGATGCGACGCGCTCGGCCCTGACCGGATCGTCGTCGTATTTGAACTGCGCGATCAGCCGGGCGACCGCCGGGCCGTGCATGACCTCGCCGGCGGCAATCGAAAGCCAGCGCTGCACCTGCGCCGCTGCAACCGGCTCCTGCGGAAGCCAGTCGCTCTCCGGCGCGTAGCGCCTGGCCAGATACACCAGGATGGCGTTGCTGTCGGCCAAGGTGAGGTCGCCGTCCTGCAGCACCGGGATCTGGCCGAACGGGTTGAGCTTGCGGAAAGCATCGCTGCGACGGACGTCAGCCGGTGCCGGGACGACATCGAAGTCCAGCCCGAGCGCGCGCAGCAGCAATTCGACACGGTGGGTATGGCCGGAGAGGGCAGTGCCGTGCAGCGTGATCTTGGCTTGGGTCATCAGGGCCTCGCTGTGGTGCTGGCGCCAATCTGATTGTTTCAACTTGGCGTCGATAGCTGATAGGTTGGCAAATCAGAATTTCGAATGATGGAATGATCATGGATCGGCTCGACGAGCTCGCCATCTTCGTCGCGATCATTGACACCGGCAGCCTCGCCGGCGCGGCGCGCCAGCTCAGGCGTTCGCGTCCTGCGGTGACGCGGGCGCTGGCGGCGCTGGAGGAGCGGGCCGGCGTCAGGCTGATCGCGCGCACGACGCGGCAATTGATGGCGACCGAGGCGGGACGGGAGCTGGCCGCCGCGGCCCGCAACATCCTCGCGGAGTATGAGGCCTCGCTCTCGGGCGTGACGGGGGCACCGATGCGCGGCCTGATCCGGATCACGGCGCCGACCGCCTTCGGCCGGCGCCACGTCACGCCGGTGGTCGCCGAGTTCCTCGACCTGCATCCGGAGATCCAGATCGAACTGGTGCTGGCCGACCGCAATCTCGACCTGATCGAGGAGGGGCTGCATCTGGCAGTCCGCATCGGCGCGCTGCCGAGCTCGCGGCTGGTCGCCCGCAAGGTCGGCGAGGTCAGACGCGTGCTGGTCGCGGCGCCGGCCTATCTGGAGCGCCGCGGCACGCCGCATCGACCGGCCGACCTCGCCGGCCATGACACCATCGTCAGCATCGCCGCCGGCCAGAGCATGCTCTGGCGCTTCGCCGGCGATGCGCGCAGCGCGACAGTGCAGGTCACGCCGCGCCTGATCGTCAACGAGATCGAAGCGGTGCTGATCGCGGCGCGCTCCGGCCGCGGTCTGGCGCGGGCGCTATCCTATCAGGCCGCGCCCGATATCGCGGCCGGCACACTCGTGCGGGTCATGCGCGGATGGGAGCCTCCTGCCTCGCCGGTGCAGCTCGTCGTGCCGAGCGGGCAGCACCTCCAGCCCAAGGTCCGAGCCTTCCTCGATTTCGCCGCGGCAAGGCTGCAGCAGCTTCCGGTGATCAGGCCCGGGAGCTGAGCTCAGGCTCAGCGCAGCGTCGCATGCTGGGCCGCCTCCTCATGGATCCAGCGGCGGAAGGCCGCGATCGCAGGCCGCTCTGCCACGGCCTCGGGGCACACGACATAGTACTGGTAAGCGCCGGGCAATTGCTGCGGGAAGGGGCGCACCAAGCGGCCGGCTTCGAGATAGTCGCCGATCAGGGCGCTGGTTGCGAGCGCGATGCCCTGGCCGGAAGAAGCAGCCTGCAGGGCAAGGAAGGTATGTGAGAAGCGGGGGCCGTGCGAGGCGTCGATATCGTCGACGCCGGCATAGGCGAGCCATTGCGGCCAGGTCACATATTTCGGGATGCCTTCGGCAAGCTCGTGCAGCAGGGTGTGGTGGCGCAGATCCGATGGTTCGCGGAGCGGCCGGTCGGGATCGTCGAGCAGGGCCGCATTGCAGACGGGGAAGAAAGTCTCCGTCATCAGCAGCTCGGAATGCAGCCCGGTATAAGCGCCTTCGCCATAGCGAATTGCGATGTCGACATCCTCGCGAGCGAAGTCGGTGAGATGCATCGATACCGAGATGCGCACCTCCAGCTCGGGGTGGCGCTGCTTGAGCACGCCGAGGCGCGGTATCAGCCAGCTCAGCGCGAAACTCGGCATGGTGCTGACCGTGAGGATGTTGGCGGTGTCGGGCCGCAAGGCTCGCGCGGTGGCCTCGTCGAGCTGATCGAGTATCTGCGAGATCGACGTCGCATAGCGCTGGCCGAGCGGCGTCAGCGCGATGCCCTTGCTCGGCAGCCGGGTGAAGAGCGGGCGCTGGAGCCAGGCCTCGAGGGTCTTGACCTGCTGGCCGACCGCGCTGGCGGTGACGGCGAGCTCGTCGCCCGCCCGCTCATAGTTGAGGTGCCGTGACGCGGCTTCGAACGCGCGCAGCGACGTCAGGGGCGGCAGGTGGCGGCGGGACATTGGGCGGCCAAGTTTTGCTTGGGCTGAGGCAAAGAAGTTCTCATTTGCTTCCAAGGCCTGCAAGCCCCAAATTTCCTTTCAGTAACGAGATCAAAGGAGGCCGTCATGCCGGCCGGCGTCACCACAGAAAATCTTTCGCTTTCGACTTCGCACCATGCTCATGGGCTCGCCGGGGTGTTCCTGCGTTTCGAGGGTTGGCTGACGGCGCGGGCCAGCGCCCGGGCGCTCTACCGCATGGACGACGTGGCGCTTCACGACATCGCCCTCTCCCGCAGCGACGTCGAGCGGGTGAACAGCTGCGCCCGCAAGGCCTTGTGGAGCCACTGAACCACCGTCTGTCATTCTGTGGCATGCCGGAGGCGTGAGCCCGGAACCCGTGAACACGATGTTGCCGGAAGGGTGCGGTGACGGCCGCGTCCATATTGTGGTGGCAGGTGTTCATGGGTTCCGGGCTCTTTGCTGCGCAAAGCCCCGGAAAGACAGCGCGGCTACGCGAGCCGCCGATAGAAGCCGCGCGCTCAGACCGGCAGCCTGACCGTGGCGCGCAGACCGCCGAGCGGCGAATCGCCCAGCATGATGTCGCCGCCATGCGAGCGGGCGATGTCGCGGGCGATGGCGAGGCCAAGGCCGGTGCCGCCGCCGTCGACGTTGCGGGCCTCGTCGGCGCGGAAAAACGGCTTGAACACGTCTTCGCGCAACTCGGGCGGGATGCCCGGGCCGTCATCGTCGACCATGACAATCAGATAGCGCGCGTCATGGGTTGCGCGGATGGCGATGCGGTCGCCGAAGCGCGCGGCATTCGAAACCAGATTGGTGAGCAGGCGCCGGATCGCGTCGGGCCGGACGACGACAAGCGGGTCCCCGACCACGGTGAGCTCGGTCTGGTGATCCTGGCGTTCGGCATCGGCCTTGAGCGTCTCCAGCAAGGCGCGGATATCGGTCTCGACCGGTGCCTCGCCGGCATCGCCACGCGCGAAAGCGAGATAATCCTCGAGCATGCGGCTCATCTCGTCGACATCCTTCTCGAGCGCCTCGAGATCTGGCGACTTGTCGAGAAGGGCAAGAGAGAGCTTGAACCGCGTCAGGATGGTGCGCAGGTCGTGGCTGACGCCGTTCAGCATCATGGTGCGCTCGCCGATCGAGCGTTCGACGCGCCGCTTCATCTCGATGAAGGCATTGCCGGCGCGGCGGACCTCGCGTGCGCCGCGTGGCCGGAAATCGGCGTCGCGGCCCTTGCCGAAGGCTTCGGCGGCGTCGGCCAGACGCAGGATCGGCCGGATCTGATTGCGCAGGAACAGCACTGCGATGGTGAGCAGGATCAGCGAGGTGCCGATCATCCAGAGCAGGAAGATGTGGCTGTTCGAGGCGTAGGCCTGGCTCCGGCGGGTCAGCACCCGCATCACGTCCTTGCCGATCTTGATCCGGATCTCGATCAGGCTGGAGCGGCCGACCGTGTCGAGCCAGAAGGGCCGCTTGACCTGTTGGGCGAGCTCGGCCGAGAGCGCACTGTCGAGCAGCGAGAAGAAGGGGCGGGTGCCGGGCGCCGGCAGGTCGGTATCGGGCAGGATCTCGACATCCATGCCGAGCCGCTCCTCGGCGATGCGGCCGATCACCGTCGCCTGGTCATCCTGCGGATAGCTCTCATAGACGTCGATCAGCGTCGCGATCTCCGACGAGACGGCCGAGGACAGGCGCTGCGTCACCGTCTGCCAGTGCCGCTCCATGAAGACATAGGCGATGACCGATTGCAGCAGCACCACCGGCGCGATGACGATGACGAGGGCGCGCGGATAGAGCCCCTTGGGCATGATGCGCGCGACCGGGCGCAGCCAGCGCTCCGGCAGGCGCCGGAGCGGCGTTATCGCGGCGGAGAGTGCCGACATGCCCTTGCCGCTGGCGATGCGCAGCTTCGCCAGCGTCCGCGCGGCGAGCGGGACGAGGCGACGCCTGAGCGAAGCGTCGGCCATGCCGGTCAGGTCCTGTCGACGACGAGGCGGTAGCCGATGCCGCGCACGGTCTGGAGATAGAGCGGGTCGGCGGGGTCGCGCTCGATCTTGCGGCGCAGCCGGTTGATCTGCACGTCGATGGTGCGGTCGTTGGCGGCGGAGCCCTGGTTGGCCAGCTGCTCGCGCGGCACATGCTCGCCGGCGCGTTCGGCCAATGTGGTCAGGATCTCGCGCTCGCGCTCGGTCAGGCGGATCGACTCCTCGCCCTGGCGCAGTTCGCCGCGGGCGAGGCCGTAGATGAAGGGGCCGAAGCGGACATAGTCGGGCCGCATCGGCGCAGACGGCGCCTCGGGCTGGGCGTTGCGCTTGAGGACATTGCCGAGGCGCAGGATCAGCTCGCGCGGCTCGAAGGGCTTTGAGAGATAGTCGTCGACGCCGATCTCCAGGCCGTTGATGCGGTCGTTCGAATCGGCGCGGGCGGTCAGCATCAGGATCGGCACCTGCGAGCTCTTGCGCAGGCGGCGGGCGAAGTCGAAGCCGTTCTCCCCGGGCATCATCACGTCGAGCACCATGGCGTCGAAGACGAGATGGCCGAGGCGATTATCGGCGTCAGCGGCGTTGGCAGCGGTGGTGACGCGGTAGCCATGGTCGCCGAGAAAGCGCGCCAACAGGTCGCGCAGGCGGCGATCGTCATCGACAACCAGGATATGAGGGGCCTCGTCGGGCACTGGCTTGAGCACGCTGGCCGCCATCTGGGCTCCTTTTTCGCCTCCGGCACCGGCCGATGCGCCACTGCCTTCGCATCAGGATAGCATAGGCCGCCCGAACTCAGGCCCGCACCTGGGGAGGTCCCGGATAACATTGTCTAACGTTCTGCAACGCGTATGGCGTGCGTGGCCTGCCGCCGGACGCGACCTGCTCTCACCGGCCGGCCTTGCCGAAGGTCACGCCCCGGTCGGTGACCTTGAGGCTGAAGCGGCCGCGGCCGGTCGGACTGGCGCGGGAATCGTTCGGGCCGAGGACCGTGCCGGTATAGGTGATGACGCCCTGGCCGAACTGGACCTGGCGGGGCTCCATGCCGACCGTCTCATCGACGCGGCCGACCGGCATCCAGCGGCCACCGGCCTCCCTGAACACGATCGCCATCTGGTTCATTGCGTTGCCGGTCTGGTCGTACTGATAGCTGACGAAGGCAACGGCATGGGGCGTCGGATCATTCTTGAAGCTGCCATGAAACAGGCTGGCATCGCTGGCAGTATCGATGATCCGGCAAGTCTCCTCGCCCTTCTGCGTATAGCAGGGGATGCGTGTCTGCTTGAGATAGCGGGTCACGCTCTCGGCGGCGGGGCCCTTGAGGTTGCCGGTCACGTCCTGCGCTGCCGCTGCTGTGACGAAGCCCGTCATGGCGGCGAAGCCGAAGAGAATCCTGCGCATCGTCATCCTGTGTCGTCGTCTCGTCACCGCGGCCCGGCGAGCGCGTCCTGCACCTTCCTGCGCTCGGATGGGTCGATCAAGCCCGCGAGGTAGCGTGCGACGATCTCGCCCGCCTCAGGTCCGACCTGGGCGAGCGCGCCGTTGATGCGCCTGCCCTGCAGCTGCGCCAGCCTGACGGCGAGCTCGCGGCCGGCCTGGGTGGCGTAGAGGTTGCGCTGGCGCTTGTCCTGCGTGCCCGTGCGCGACTCGACGAAGCCGGTCTCGACCAGCTCCTTCAGGACGCGGTTGAGGCTCTGCTTGGTGATCTGCAGGATGTCGAGGAGCTCGGCGATGGTCAGCCCCGGCCGGCGCTCGACGAAATGCAGCACGCGGTGATGGGCGCGGCCGAAGCCGTAATCGGCGAGGATGCGGTCGGGATCGCCGACGAAGTCGCGATAGGCGAAGAAGAACAGCTCGATCAACTCGTAAGGCACTGAGGTATCAGGCGCCTCGGATGGGACGGCAGACGCTGGATGCAATACGGGTGTGCTCACCATCACGCTCATTTTTTATGTCAGCCTTGTTGACATATCTCAGACGTAAGATTACCGGTCAAGCACGCGGGGCGACCGATTATGTCGCAAGTGCCGGTCTCGGCGCAGCATAGATACCGCGCTTGCACGCCTTTCCGGCCTGTGGCGGAGTGGCAGCAAGAAAAGCACCTGGAGGACTGTATCATGTCTGTCATTCCTTTCGACCAGCGCGACGGCGTCATCTGGTTCGACGGCAAGCTCGTGCCGTGGAAGGAGGCCAAGGTGCACGTACTCACCCATGGCCTGCACTATGGCTCCTGCGTTTTCGAGGGCGAGCGCGCCTATGACGGCGTGATCTACAAGTGCACCGAGCACTCGCAGCGCCTGCACAAGTCGGCCGAGATCATGGATTTCACGATCCCGTATTCGGTCGCGGAGATCGATGCCGCCAAGTATCTCTGCCTGAAGGAGAACGGCCTCAAGGACGCCTATCTGCGTCCGGTCGCCTGGCGCGGCTCGGAGATGATGGCGGTCTCGGGCATGAACAACACCATCCACACGGCGATCGCGGTGTGGGAGTGGCCGAGCATGTTCGACATGGCGCAGAAGCTGAAGGGCGTGCGGCTCGACCTTGCCGAATATCGCCGGCCCGATCCGGCCTGCGCGCCGGTCCACGCCAAGGCGGCGGGGCTCTACATGATCTGCTCGCTCTCCAAGCACAAAGCGGAGCGCGCCGGTTATGCCGATGCGATGATGCTTGACTGGGAAGGCAATGTCGCCGAGTGCACCGGCGCCAACATCTTCTTCATCAAGGATGGCGTTGTCCACACCCCGCTGGCCGACCGCTTCCTCAACGGCATCACCCGACAGTCGGTGATCGACCTGTGCCGGAAGCGCGGCTTCGAGGTGGTCGAGCGCCGCATCCGGCCGGAAGAGCTCGAAGGCTTCAGCGAGTGCTTTATCACCGGCTCGGCAGCCGAGGTGACGCTGGTCTCCGAGATCGGCCCCTACAAGTTCGTCACCGGCAATATGGGCAAGGTGATCATGGAAGACTATTCGGACGAGGTCCGGCAGGCTTCCAAGGTTGCGGCTTGAGTCATATCTCGTCATCGCCATGCTCGCCGTCCTGCGAGCATGGCGACTTCGCGACAGATCGCTGATACCGTGTCCGGGCTCCGCCCTGGCGCCGCATCCGGCACGATCGAAATACCACAGAGGCCGCTCGACAGGCGGTGCGAGCGCTCCGCCGCCTTGACCGGGACCGGCCCCGTCGCCATCGTGATGGCAGCTGACTCTTCCCCGCACGAGGCCCCCATGCGCCGGGTTTCCCTTTTCTCCACCCTCGCAGCCGCGATCTGCCTGAGCGGCCTGTCCGCCCAAGCGGCAGGCGGACGTTACGTCCATCCCGCCGACCGGGCGGAAGAGCGCATCATCCCGATGTATGGCAATCTGCCGGCCTGCGAGGATCCGGCCGTGCTCGGGGCGATCACCAGCCGGTTCAATTCACGCGAGGCCAATTTCTGGGGGCCTCTGCAGGCGGTCAGCTTCGACCGCGTCCGGCCGATCGCCTGGCGTCCCTGGGGCGATGATTTCATCCCGCGCCGCTTCTGTACCGCGCGCGTCCTGACAAATGACGGCGTGCTGCGGCGGGTCGATTATTCGGTGCGCGAGAATCTCGGCCTGTTCGGCTACACTTGGAACGTCAACTGGTGCGTCTCAGGGCTCGATCGCCACCGCTCCTACGCGCCCGATTGCAAGATGGCCCGTCCCTGATCAAAGCGCAGCTATGCGACTGAAGCGAATCGCCGCCGGCCTGCTTGCCTTCTGCGCGCTCGGCGGCACCGCCCTGGCGCAAGGCCGCCACGATCGCGGCGGTACACCGGGCGATTTCGATTTCTACGTCCTGGCCCTGTCCTGGTCGCCGGGCTTCTGCGAGATCGACGGCGGGCGCGGACGCAACCGCGAGCAATGCGCCCCGGGCGCCAATCTCGGCTTCGTCGTGCACGGCCTCTGGCCGCAATATGAGCGGGGATTTCCGAGCGATTGCGGCCCCTCCGGCCGAAGCCCGTCGCGCATGGCGATGGATCAGGCCGAGGGCCTGTTCCCGACCGAAAGTCTCGCGCGCTATCAGTGGCGCAAGCACGGCACCTGCTCCGGCTCGAGCCCGTCCGACTATTTCGCCGATGTCCGCCGCGCCCGGGAGAAGGTCAAGCTTCCGCCGGCGCTGGCGCGCGTCGACAGCGAGCGGAGCTGGACGGTGCTCGATCTCGAACGGGCCTTCGTCGACGCCAATCCAGGCTTGCGCCCCGACATGATGTCGGTTTCCTGCCGGCGCGGCGTGCTGGAGGAGGTGCGCATCTGCTTCAGCAAGGACCTGCGCGGCTTCCGCAGCTGTGGCGAGGTCGATCGTTCCGGCTGCCGCGCCCGCGATTTCCGCGTCAACGCGATCCGCTGACGAGATGAACTACCGCCACGGTTTCCATGCCGGCAATTTTGCCGATGTGCTCAAGCATGTCGTGCTGATGCGCGTGCTCACGCATCTCAACGCCAAGGACAAGCCGTGGCGCGTGATCGACACCCATGCCGGTGCCGGCCGCTACGATCTCGGCTCCGAGGAGGCGCTGAAGACCCATGAATGGCGCGACGGCGTCGCGCGGCTCGACCAGGCGCCGCTCGCGCCGCAGGTTGAGACCCTGCTGAAACCCTGGCGCGAGGCGCTCTCGGCTGCACGCAGCCGGTACGGCGCTGAGACCTATCCGGGCTCGCCGTGGCTTTGCCGCCATGCCATGCGCGCGGACGACCGGCTGATCGCGGCCGAACTGCATGAGAATACCTTCCGCAAGCTGAGCCAGGCACTCGGCCGCGACGAGCGCTGCAAGGCGCTCGAGATCGACGGCTGGACCGCGCTGCGCGCCAATGTCCCGCCCAAGGAGCGGCGCGGCCTGGTCCTGATCGACCCGCCTTTCGAGGAGAAGGACGAGTTCGCGACGCTCGCCGCCGAGTTCATCGCGGCGCATCGCAAATGGCCGACCGGCATCTACGCGCTCTGGTATCCGATCAAGGAGGAGCGTGCAGTCGAAGGCCTGCTCGATTCGATTCTCGATGCTGGCATCGGGCGGCTGCTCCGGATGGAGATCAACGTCGATCGCCCCGACGCTGCCGGTGGCCTGAGCGCAACCGGCATGCTCCTGGTCAATCCGCCCTGGCTGCTGGCTCAGGAGGCGGAGATCCTGCTGCCGGCCCTGTGCGAACGGCTCGCGCAGGGGCCGCGCCCGCGCTATCGCTGCGAGGCGATTCGCCCCGACGGCTGACCGCTCGTCCTGCCAACCCGAAGGCTGCACCGATGCTGATCCTGCGCTCCTCCCCGACCTCGCCCTTCGGCCGCAAGGTCAAGATCGCCATTGCCGAACTCGGGCTGGAGGGGCGGGTCGAGGTGGTGCCGGCCGACACCAACGATCCGGCGGAATCGCTGCGGCGCCAGAATCCGCTCGGCAAGGTCCCGACCCTGGTGTTCGAGGATGGCTCGACGCTGTTCGATTCCCGGGTGATCATCGAATACCTCGATCACCTCGTCGGCGGCGACAGGCTCTTCCCTGCCGGGCAGGCGCGTTTCGCGCAACTGCGCCTGCAGGCGCTCGCCGACGGCATCTGCGATGCCGGGCTGCTGCAGGTTTACGAGGTTCGCCTGCGATCACCTGAGATGCGCAGCCAGCCCTGGACCGAGAATCAGGCCGGCAAGGTCGCACGCGCGCTGGCTACACTCGAAGCCGCGCCGCCCGCTTACGAGCGCCCACGCATCGGCGAGATCGCGCTTGCCTGCGCTCTCGGCTATCTCGATCTGCGCTTCGACGGAGCCTGGCGCACCGATCATCCGGCTCTGGTCGCCTGGCTCGACGGCTTCGCGGCCAAGGTGCCGGCTTTCGAGGCGACACGCTTCAAGGGCTAGCGCTCGCCCAATCAGATTGTATCGTCATTCCGGATTAGCGGCGGATCCGCGCAGCTCCGGAAATCTTCGTAGGTCGCTGAACCCCAGGATGGATTCTGGCGTTCCGTTTCGCTGCGGCTGGATTGGCCCTGCAGCTTACCCAGAACGATTTTCCAACGCTTGAAGACAACAAAAAACCCGGTGGCCTAGGCCACCGGGTTCGTTCCGTCTCCGGGAGGAGAAAATCAGAACTTGTAGCTGAGGCGGGCGCGGACCACCGAGAAGTCCGTGCTGACCTTGTCGCCGCCATTGAAGACGCGCTTGTCGCCGAGGTCGACGTAGAGGTACTCGACGCCGCCGACAAGGTTGTTGGTGAAGGCGTACTCGACGCCGCCGCCGACGGTCCAGCCGGTGTGGGTGTTCGAGTCCGAGTTCAGGCCGTTGATGGTCACGCCCGG
>NZ_FOAN01000006.1 GCF_900109525.1 Allobosea lupini
CCGGATGCCGGCGAGACGACGGCCCAGCAATACGAAGGCTTCGCCCCGGCGACCGAGTTCGTGCTCGACAAGACGCAGGACGGCTTCGCCTTCGTCGACCGCGCCAAGTTCAAGGCCGGCTTCGCTCACGATGTCTCCGATGCGGATGTCGCCTTCATGCGGGACTCGCAGGTGCCCATCAACCTGTCCGCCTTCGGCACCAAGCTGAAGAACGCCGCCTGGCGGACCAAGCCGAGCTGGGCTGTGATCGCCAGCGAGGACAAGGCCTTCGACCAGGCGATGCTCGACCACATGGCCAAGCGCATCGGCGCCAAGGTCACGAAGGTCTCGGCCAGTCATGCACTCTTCATGACCCAGCCGAAGGTCGTGGCCGATGTGATCGACCAGGCCGCTCGGCAGGCGGCGTCTGCCGCAAAGTAACCGGCCAGCCACGTGCCGCGGTCCTCGAAACGGCCCAGCGTCGAACTGGCAAGATCGAACCATGACTGACGGCTCCGCACCCGCGGAGGCACGCGACAGCATGGCAGCGGCACCGCGAAATCACTCAGGAGCCCTCGGCGGTCGGTGTGCATGCATTTGGGCGACCTATGCATCAAAGCAGCGACCGCCGCACCGAGGTGGATCGGGACAATGGGAGGCGCTGACGGTGGATCGCACAAAGTTGAGTGATTCCACCGCCAGAATGACGGGTTTTCCGGCCGAGCGCCTCATTCTGAGGGTGTGATCCGTACGGCAACTGAGCTGACCTAGCGCTGAGGGCCGAGACCTGGCCCGATCTCAAGCGCACCTCGTCACGACATGGACGGCATAGCACGCGTCACACTGATTACAGGCGCCGCCTCCGGCATCGGCGCCGCATTGGCGCGGCGCCTTGCTGCTCCTCGGGTCGGCATCGTCCTGCATAGCGGTGGAAGCACTGCGGAGAGCCGATCGCGCCTCGATGGCGTGATCGCAGCCTGTCGCGAACTGGGAGCGCAGTGCCTGATCACGCACGGCAACCTGATGGAGGCCGGACATGGCGAGCTCGCCGTCAGGGCGGCCATCGACCATTTTGGACGGCTCGACCAGCTGGTCCATTGCGCCGGCCATGTCGACAAGACGCCGATCGGCGAGCTGACGCGGGGCGGCCTTGATCGCAGCATCGCTCTGATGCCGGGAGCGTTGCTGGAGCTGGCGACAGCGGCCCTCCCCGCTTTGGCGTCAAGCGGGGCCGGTCGCATCGTCGCCGTGAGCTCGTTCATCGCTCACAAATTCGAGCCGCGGACGCTGGCACCGGCATCGGCCATCGCCAAGGCAGCGATGGAAACCCTGGTCCGCTGCCTGGCATTGTCGCTGGCGAACCAGGACATCACCGTCAACGCGGTCGTTCCCGGCTTCACCCGCAAGGACGCCGGAAAAGCCGGAACGCTCTCGGCTCAGGGCTGGATCGAAGCAGCGGCCAGGACCCCGACCGGCCGGCTCAATGAGACTGAGGAAGTCGCGGCGGCGATCCAGTTCCTGCTGTCTGCAGAAGCTCGCCAGATCACCGGCGCGCTGCTGCCTATCGATGGCGGCCTGACGCTCGGTTGAGCACGCCTCGTGATCAGCGCCGAACCACGAAGGACGAAAGCATGCGTGCGAAATATATCGATTGCGGGCCCAACCAGATCGCATTGTGGCGCACCGCGCTCGCCGATTTCGACATAGAGGTCGACGTCAACACCGAGCCGTTCTCCGTCGAGGACCTGCCTGGGATGCTCGATGGCTACGACATCTGCATCGACGATCACACGAAGATTCCGCAAGAGGTTCTCTCGCGCTGCACCGACCTGCGCCATTTCGTCTATTTCGGAACAGGCGCGGCCAGCATTCTTGATTTGGCGCTCGCCGGCCAGATGGGCATCGAGGTCCATACCATCCGGAACTACGGCGACACGACCGTGGCCGAGCTCGCCGCCGGGCTCATGCTCGGCGCAGCGCGCCAGATCGCGCCGCAGCACCACATCATCCGTGGCGGTGGCTGGACAAAGCTGCAGGGCATCGAGCTGCGCGGCCGACGGATCGGCTTGATCGGGCTCGGCGGCATCGGCCGCGAAATGGCACGAATCTGCGCCGGCATCGGCCTCGACGTCGTTGCCTGGAACCGCTCGCCCATTGCCGACGCACATGCCGCCAGCGTCTCGCTGGACGAACTTCTCGCCACCTCCGACGTGATCAGCCTGCATCTGGCGTTGAACGACGATACACGCGGCTTTCTCGATGCCGACAGGATCGCCGCGATGAAGCGCGGCGTCCTGCTGGTCAACACAGCGCGCGGAGCATTGCTGGACGAGGCGGCTCTGGTCGGCGCGCTGGAAAGCGGCCAGATCGGCCATGCCGCCCTCGACGTCTTCGAGACCGAGCCCCTGCCGGAGCATCATCCCCTGCGCACGGCACCGAATGTGACGCTGACCGCGCATTGCGGCTTCTGGACCGAGGCCTCGACCATCAATCAGGTGCGCCTGGTCATGGGTATCGTCGAAGCAATCCAGTCGCCGCTGCAGCGCTCGGCATGAGCCTGCCTGCGCAGACGCAGACGTCCGTCGCCGTCATCGGGGCCGGCATCATCGGCGTCACCACGGCGATCGCCTTGCAGCAGGCAGGTTTCGAGGTTCGTCTGATCGAGGCCGCCGAACCGGGCGGCCAGCAGGCCGCCAGCTATGGCAATGCAGGCTGGTTCAGTCCTGCATCGGTCGTGCCCATGTCGATGCCGGGGCTATGGCGCAAGGTGCCTGGCATGCTGACCGATCCGCTCGGACCTCTGACCATCCGCTGGACTGCATTGCCTCGCCTGCTGCCCTGGCTGTTGCGCTTCCTCTATGCCGGAGCGACGACTTCGCGCGTCGAGGCGACGGCGCGTGCCTTGCGACCACTGCTGGAGCCAGGGCCCGCCATGCATGCCGAGCTCGCCGCCGCCGCCGGCGTGCCTGAGCTGGTCTGCAGGAGCGGTGCCGTCTACGCCTATCCGACACGCGCCGACTTCGAGGCCGAAGCCTTGGCCTGGCGGCTGCGCCGCGACAACGGCGTGTCATGGACCGAGCTGCAAGGCGATGCGCTGCGGCGGGCCGTTCCGGCGCTCTCACCGCGATACGCCTTCGGTGTTCTGGTCGGCGCGACCGGACATTGCCTGGATCCGGGTGCCTACGTCAGCGCCCTGGCGGACCATGCGATCCGTCTCGGCGCCCGGCGCATCCGGGCACGAGCGAGCGGGTTCGACCTCCGGCAGGGGCGGCTCGCTGCCGTTCTGACCGATTCCGGCCTCGTGCCAGCCGACAGGGCGGTGATCTGCACCGGCATCCAGTCCCGCGACCTCGCACGGAAGGCCGGCGACCGCGTCTCGCTGGAGAGCGAAAGAGGTTACCATGTCGTCGTCGCTGCGCCCGAGGCGATGCCGACGCTGCCGGTCCAGACCAGCGACAGCCGGATCGGCACGACACCGGTTGCCGCCGGTGTCCGCGGGGCCGGTCAGGTCGAACTCTGCAGCATAGGCGCGCCGCCGGACTGGCGCCGCGCAGACATCGTCCAGGCCCATCTGAAACGCTCATACCCCGGGCTGCCGGAGACGCTGGCGGAGGATCGGCTCCAGCGCTGGATGGGGCACCGCCCCTCGACGCCGGATGGGCTACCGGTCATCGGCCCGTCCAGCGCCAGTCCCGATATTCTCCACGCCTATGGTCACGGGCATGTCGGCATGGCCAGCGCGCCGATGACGGCTCAGATCGTTCGCGACCTGCTTCTGGGCAGGGCTGGCCAATGGAATCTGGAGCCCTACTCACCCCGGCGATTCAACGGCTTCTGGCCGCGGAGTGCGGCGAGCCTGGAAAGACGATAAGGGATCGCAAATGCGCGTCGGAATTCTCGGGATCGCCGGCAGGATGGGCCAGGAACTGGTCGCGCAAGCGCGGGCCGCGGGTCACGACGTCATCGGCGGGACGCTGAATCCGGCGTCCGCTCGCGCCTATCGAAACGACATTCCGGCTCTGGGCCTGCCCGATCTGGCCGGGCAGAGCGATGTCGTGATCGACTTTACCCATGCCGATGCGGTGGCCGAGCACGCGAGGATCCTGTCCACCGGGCGGGCGGCGTGGGTTCTGGGAACGACCGGAATCTCGCCGGAACAGCAGCTGCAGGTGGAGGCGGCCTCGCACCGCATCGCCGTCCTGCAGGCGGCTCATTTCGGGCTCGGCATCAATCTCCTGATGACCGTGGCACGCCAGCTCGCGGCGATCCTTCCTGCGGAGACCTACGACGCCGAGATCGTCGAGATGCACCATCGCCAGAAGGTCGATGCCCCGTCGGGCAGCGCGCTGCTGCTGGGCCAGGCGGTCGCGGAGGGTCGCGGCACCACGCTCGCTGCAGTCATGGAGAGCGGTCGCGACGGCCATTGCGGCGCGCGTGCGACCGGCGCCATCGGCTTCGCATCCTTGCGGGGTGGCCAGATCGTCGGCGAGCATTCGTTGAGCTTCACCGCGCTCGGCGAGCAGATCACGCTGTCGCATCGTGCCTTCGATCGCAATATCTTTGCTGCAGGAGCCATGCGCGCCGCGGCCTGGCTGGTCGGCAGGCCGCCAGGGTTGTACGGCATCGACGAGATGCTGGACCTGCGCCCAGCCCGGGAGCACGACCGCCAATGACCGAGATCCTCTTCGGCTCCGACAATCAGGCCGGTGTCAGCCCCCAGGTCATGGACGCGATCCGGCGTGCGGACGACGGGATCGCGGTCGCCTATGGCGACGACATCCATAGCGGGCGGCTGAATGCCGCCTTCTCGGAGGTGTTCGAGCACGAAGCCTTCGTCTTTTCCGCTGCGACGGGGACCGCCGCCAACGCGCTCGGCCTCGCGGCCATCACCCCGCCCTATGGCGAGACGATCTGCCATGAAGCGGCACATATCCTCACGACCGAAGGCGGCGCGCCGGAATTCTATGCGGGCGGCTCGCGACTGGTCGGAATCCCCGGCAGCAACGGCAAGATCGCAGCCGATGACCTGCGCCGCGTACTGGACGAGCGCATGCGGCCGAGCCGTCACCATCTCGCTTGCTCGTCCCTGTCGCTGACCCAGGCGACGGAGTTCGGCACGCTCTATACGCTCGCCGAACTCGAGGCCTTGTCGGAAACCGCCCATGCGCGCGGTCTGCGCGTGCATATGGACGGCGCACGTTTCACCAATGCACTCGTCGCCCTGGGGGCGAGGCCGGCCGCGATGAGCTGGCGGGCCGGCATCGACGTGCTGAGCCTCGGCACCACCAAGAACGGGACCATGAATGCCGAGGCCGTGATCGTCTTCGACCTGGCGCTCGCCCGCGATCTCGCCTACCGGCAGAAGCGAGCCGGGCTGCTGACGTCCAAGATGCGCTATGTCTCTGCCCAGCTGCACGCCTTTCTCGCAGATGGGCTCTGGCTACGAAATGCGCGGCACGCCAACGATATGGCGAGAGCCGTCGCTGCGCTCCTCGCAAGGGTTCCGGGAGTCCGTCTGAGCCATCCGGTCGAGACCAACCAGATCTTCGCCGACATCGACCCGCACGTCACGGCGCTGCTGGAGAGATCGGGCGTCCGGTTCCGGGCCTGGGATCACCGGCACCCGACGCGGCATCGCCTGGTGATGTCCTTCCGCGACAATGAGCAGTCGATCGAGCGGGTCAGGGGCGCGCTGGCTCCGGCCTTCGCCCGCGCCTCGGCCTGAACTCCGCGACGGCCATGGCCAGACGCGCGCTACGCCGCCCGCTCGACAACGATCTCGCGGATCTGGCGAGCGGCTGTCTCGATGTCGGCGCGGCCGACATCGCAATGGGTGACAGCCCGGATCGTCGTTCCGCGCCAGCGCGCGCCGACCCTCGTACCGCGCAGGCATAGCGCATCGGCAAGGTCCTGCCCCGTCATGCCGGTCGCGGCGACGTCGAAGAAGACGATGTTGGTCTCGACCTCGGCGGGATCGATCGCGATGCCGGGAAGCTCCGACAGCAGGCGCGCCAGCAGTCGCGCATTCTCGTGATCCTCGGCCAGTCTTTCGACATTGTTGTCGAGCGCGAAGAGCCCCGCGCCCGCGATGATGCCGGCCTGGCGCATGGCGCCGCCGAAGAGATGCTTGTAGCGGCGCGCTTCCCCGATGAAGTCCTTGCTACCCGCCAGCAGGGCGCCGACCGGGCAGCCTAGCCCCTTGCTCAGGCAGAGCGTGACGGAATCGAAATCCTGCGCATGGCGATGCGCGGGAATCCCCGAGGCGACCGCGGCGTTGATCAGCCGGGCCCCGTCCATATGCGTCGCGAGCCCGTATTGCCGAGCCATGGCGACGACCTCGCGAAGCCGTTGTTGCGGCCAGACGGCGCCGCCGCCCAGATTGGTCGTCTGCTCGACGCAGACAAGGCTCGTCCGCGGATAGTGCGGACCGTCGGGACGGATCGCCTGTTCGACCTGCGCGGCATCGAAGATGCCCCGCTTGCCGCCCAGGCGAGACATCATCACGCCGGAGAGAAAAGCCGGGCCGCCAGCTTCCGCAGTGACGAAATGAGCATCCGCTTCGACGATCACCTCGTCGCCCGGCCGCGTATGAACCTTCAGCGCGATCTCGTTGGCCATCGTCGCCGACGGCAGGAACAGGGCCGCGTCCATGCCGACAAGCGTGGCGACACGGTCCTGCAGCCGGTTGACCGTGGGGTCTTCCTGCTTCTGATCGTCGCCGACGGGGCAGCCCATCATGAAGGCGAGCATGGCCTTGCTTGGCCTGGTCGCCGTGTCGCTGCCGAGATCGATGCGGATGTCCATCGCCTCACGCTGAAACGCGCGTCTCCTCGGCACTGGCGCGCATGGCGGCATAGACACGCCCGATGCGCTTCACACCTTCGGTGATCTGCCGGGGCGTGCTGAAGCTGTAGGCCAGCCGGAGGAACTGGCCCGGAGGCTCCTCGGCGAAGCAGAGCTTGCCGGTGAAGATCGCGACGCCCTCCTTGCCCGCCCGGCGGACGAGTTCATCCGCATCCACCCCCTCGGGCAGCTCCACCCAAAGGAAATAGCCGCCATTGGGCTTGCGAACCTTCGCGCCGGGCAGCTCGCGGCCGATCGCCTCGACCATGGCGTCGCGATGCTCCCGCAGGACATGCGACAGCGTCTCGATGTGATGCGCGACCTTTCCGTTGCGAAAGAGCTGCGCGACGATCCGCTGCAGCAAGGGACTGGTGCCGTGGTCGGATTTGTGCGCCGCCATGCGCCGGACGATCGCCGGATCGGCATTGACCCAGCCGATACGCAAGCCCGGCGCCAGGATTTTCGAGACCGTTCCCAGGCCAATGACGCGGCCAGCGGTGTCGAAGGTCTTGATCGGCGGAACTGGCTCGCCCTCGAAACGGATGCGGCGATAGGGGTCGTCCTCGATGATGATGAAATCGAACGCCTCGGCCAGCTCCACCAGCTTCCTGCGGCGATCGGCCGACATGGTGATGCCGCTGGGATTGTGGAAATCGGGGATGTCGAAGAGGAATTTCGGCATGGCGAGGCCGTTCTCGCGGCGAGCCAGCAGGATCTCCTCGAGGACCTGCGTCTGCATTCCCGCGTCATCCATCGGCACGGAGATGAAGGTCGCTTCGGCAGCCTTCAGGATCGAGATCGCCGTGAGGTAGCTGGGAGCCGCCACGATCACCGCATCGCCCTGCTCGAGGAAGACGCGGCAGGCGAGATCGAGCCCGTGCTTGGCGCCGTTGACGATCAGGATGTTCTCGCGAGTGGCCGCGATCCCGTCATCGCGCAGATATTCGACGATTGCGTCGCGCAGGTCGTCGAGCCCATAGAGCGGGCCGTATTGCAGGGTTTCCTCTCGGGCATTGCCGGCCTCGATCGCTTCGGTGACGATATCCGGCAATTCGTCGGGAAAGCCGTAGCCGCCGCCGAGCTGGATGATGTTCCCGTGCGCCGTTGCGGGCGCTGCCGAAGCGACGGTGTTCTGGGCTCGATCAGCCCAGCGATAGGCCGGCATCTGCGTCATGACCTTATTCCTCTTGATGGGTCGTCTTGTTCGGCTTTCGGCCGGCCTTGGCGGCAGGCTGAGCGCGTGCGCCGCCACGGGATCGCTTGGCCGGCGGCGCAACCTGCGTGCTCAGCCAGCGCAGATCGGCGGCGGCATCCAGCTCTGCCCGGGCTTCCGCATCTGCGTCGGCAGCCAGGTGAACGAGGCAGTCGCCGCGCGACGCATGGCCCCGGCCGCGCGTGCAGATCACGACGCCGGGCAGGGCGAAGGTGACGGCTATCGGCACCGCGAAGGGCCGGGTCAGGTCGTGGATGTGTCCCGCGAGATCGCCGGCCGCGACCTCGTCGCCGAGCTGCACAGCCGGCTCGAAGACACCGTCGGCCAAAGCGTAGACGAAGTCATCCTCGCGCTGGGTGACGAGCAGCCGCGCATCGCCGGACGCAGGCATGAGCTGCGTTATGATGCCCGCCCATGCGAGCACCCGCATGATGCCGTCCATGATCGTGGTCACGGGCTGCGCGCCGCCGATCTCGGTACCGATCCGCGTCGCCCCAGCCCGGCGCGCCGCCCCCGACGTGCTTCGATCTTCGAAGCTGCGGAAGCGCAACAGATTCTCGCCCCCGAAGGCCCGGGCCATGGCGAGCCGCCGGCTCTGGACGTCCGGATCCGGATGATCGACCAGGGTGACGCAAGGCAGGTAGCCGAGAGAGCGCCCGTCACTGTGAAGATCGATGACGAGGTCGGACAGCGACATCAGATGGCGTTCGATATACTCGGCGATCATGCTGGTCGGGCTGCCGAAGACATCGCCCGGGAACGACTTGTTCAGATTCCGGCCGTCGATCGGCGAATTCCGTGTGCCGGACATCGCGGCTGGCAGGTTCGCCATCGTCATCGCGATAACGCGCCCGTTCATCGTTTTCGGATCGAGCAATCGCAGCAGCCGGGCGACGGCGATCTGCGTATCGACCTCATCGCCGAAGACGCCGCCCAGGAGGAGCATCGTCGGCCCTGCTCCGCCGCCGACAATGGCCAGCGGCACGGGCACGAATCCGTAGGCGGAACGGTCCGAGGAATGCGGGATCTTCACGAAGCCCGCATGCCGACCGGTGGTCGGAAGGTCTTCGGTCAGCCCGAAAATGCGATCGGCAGAGATGTCCGTCACGACAGCGGAAATACCTAGCTTCGATGCCGAAAATCCATCACGCGGCCGCTTCATTTGACAGGCTCCAATTCGACAGGGTTCGCCGAAATTCCGGCGATACGACGGGATAATCCGGCATTTTTAACATGCCGGCTTTTCGGCGTGCTTGCAGCGGGTTACTTTGAGCCATCGAGTTCACGAGAAACTCATGGCACGAGACAACGACGCTACCGACCGTCGGCTGCTGGCGCTGCTCCAGACCAATGCGCGTGCGAGTGTCGCTACGCTCGCACGCAAGCTCGGCGTCGCACGAACGACGGTGCAGGAGCGGATCACCCGCATGGAGCGGAACGGCACGATCGCCGGATACTCCGTCGTCCTGCGGCGCGACCCGTTCAACCAATATGTCGAAGTCGTGGTGCTCATCGGGACCGCCCATCGCAAGGCCAAGCTGGTCGTCGAGAAGCTGCAGGAATTTCCGGAAGTTGTCCTCTGCCAGATGACAAGCGGTGATCTGGAGCTAATCTGTCGTATTCGCGTCCCGCACATGGAAGACGTGCAGCCCGTCCTGGACAGCATCGACGAGATCGCAGGTATCGAGCGCGTGCGCTCGATCGTGGTCCTTTCCACCGTGTTCGATCATAGCCACGCGGAGCCGCAGACCCTGGCCACCAAGCAGGCAACCGCGCTCGGCCGCGGCGAGCTGGGCTGAGGAATCGGCAGGCGGACTGCGGCAGCTGGCGATCTGACCCGGGGGCAACGGACAATCCCGGCCGCGCATCGGGTTGTCCGACTCCAGGATAGGAAATGTGAAATCATGGCAGACACGCTGTCGCGTCCAGGGGTGGGAACGGAGCCCTGCTTCCTGACCGCGAGCCAGGCCTCCGCGAGCATCCGCTCCCGCCGGCTCGGCTGCGAGGAACTGCTCCGCTCGTGCCTCGAACGCATCGAGGAACGGGAGCGCGACGTTCGTGCCTGGCTGCACATCGAGCCGGAGCGGGCCCTGCGCGCGGCGCGCGAATGCGACAAGGCAGCCCCCCGCCACGCGCTGCATGGCCTGCCATGGGGCGTGAAGGATGTTTTCGACACCGCGGACCTGCCGACCACGCAGAACTCGCCGATCTACCCGGCGACACGGGCCGGCCGAGATGCGGCTTGCGTTGCCACGGTCCGAAGTTCCGGCGGCTTGATCCTCGGCAAGACCGATACCGTGGAGTTCGCCGCGAACGGACGCAAGGCTCTGACGCGCAACCCCTTTGACCTGGCCCGAACGCCGGGAGGATCCTCGTCAGGCTCCGCAGCGGCCGTTGCCGACTTCCACGTGCCGCTGGCCTTCGGATCGCAGACGAACGGGTCCCATCTGCGACCGGCTTCCTTCACCGGAATCTACGCTTTCAAGCCGAGCTGGGGGGGCCGTCAGTCGCGAAGGCCTCAAGATGAATGCCGCCTCGATGGACACTGTCGGCTGGTACGGTCGCTCGGTCGCCGACCTGAATCTGGTCGCGAGCGCATTCCGCTTCCTGGCCGACGACACGCCCCGGATTCGAACGCTTCGCGGCTTGCGCGTCGGGCTTTGCCGGACACCGTCCTGGGCCAGGATCGAGCCGGCCGGAGAGGAAGCCTTGCTCAACGCCGCCTCGCGGCTCGCGGCGGCCGGCGTCGTCGTGGAAGACCTCGCTCTGCCGGACGTCTGCGACGGATTGTTCGAGGCGTATCTCGACATCTACTACAGCGAGGGCGGCCGGTCGTTTCAGCCCGAGTTGCTGGCAGCGCCGTCCCTGCTGGCCGAGCCGCTCCGCGATCAGGCGGAAAACAGGCGTGCGCTGACGAAAGACCGCCTGCGCGAGGCCTATGCCGTGGCTGATCGGTGCCGACTCTCGTTCGATGGTCTGTTCAGGGAGGCGCTCGATGTTGTCTTGACGCCGAGCGCCCCCGGCGAGGCGCCCATGGGTCTGGAGAACACCGGAAGCTCGGTTTTCAACGGCTACTGGTCGATCCTGCACGCTCCCTGTGTCGGCATACCCGCCGGCTGCGGCCGCCATGGAATGCCGGTAGGCGTCACGCTCGCCGCAAGACGGCTCGACGATACCGCCCTTCTGCAGATCGCGGAGCTGCTTTCGCCAGTGATCGACGCACCGGGCTGACGCTCCGCATGGAAGATCAACCGTTGATATGACGGTCGTAGCCGTCGATTCAACGGAAGTTGTGCCGAAACCCACTATTCAGCCCGTGGATTTCGATGCTGCGGTGCGAGACCTTGCGGCATCAAACAAAAAACAGGGGATCGTCAAATGCCGGACCTGCAGCCGCTCTCCCGCCGTTCCGTGATCGGCGGCCTCACTGCGACCGCCATCGCCAGCCCGGCCTATATCCGCCCGGGCTGGGCGCAGGGCAAACGCATCGTCATCGTGAATTCCGGTGGCGCCATGGGCGATGCCAAGCGCAAGGCGCTCTACGACCCCTTCACCAAAGCGACCGGCATCGAGATCGTGACCGCCTCGGGCCCCGATCTCGCAAAGATCAAGGCGCAGGTCGAGCGCAAGGATGTCGAATGGGACATCACCGATCTCAACGATGCCTGGGTGCCGGCCGCCGCGCGGCTCGGCCTGCTCGAAAAGATCGACGAGAGCATCGTCAATCGCGCCGACGCCATTCCGCAGTCCAAGCACGACTATGCCGTCGGCGGCACCGTCTATGCCGCCGGCATCGCCTTTCCGACCAACCGGCTGGGCGGCAAGGCGCCGAAGACCTGG
The DNA here is from genome assembly GCF_900109525.1 of Allobosea lupini. GTDB lineage: Bacteria > Pseudomonadota > Alphaproteobacteria > Rhizobiales > Beijerinckiaceae > Allobosea > Allobosea lupini. The sequence goes on from NZ_FOAN01000006.1 coordinate 11,876, forward strand.
CCGGAATTCTGGGATGCGAAGGGATTTCCGGGCCGGCGCGGCCTGCGTAACCGGGTGACGGACACGCTGGAAATCGCCTTGATGGGCGACGGGGTGCCCGCTTCCCAGGTCTATCCCTGCGACGTCGAACGGGCTTTCAAGGCGCTGGAGCGGATCAAGCCCGCCGTCTCCCACTGGATCGCCCAGACCGCTCAGACGGTTGCCCTCATCCAGGGCAACGAGACGGACTTCACCTACACCTACACAACGCGCGTGAAGGACCTGCAGGCGGTCAACGTTCCGATCGACTATTCCTTCAAGCAGAATATCCTCGGCATCGGCTGGATCGGCGCGCTGAAGGGCACACGGAACCGCGATGCGGCGATGCGCTTCCTCGCCTTCACCATGGACAAGGACCGGCAGGTTGAGCTCTCCAACCTGTCGGGCGACGCGCCGACCTATGCCGACGCCCTTGCCAAGGTCGATCCCGCGACCCGGAAATGGCTCCCGAACATCGCCGACCCCGATAATCTCTTCGTCAACGCCGCCTGGTGGGACAGCCGGATCGAGGAGCTCAACACCCGCTTCAAGGAATGGCTGCTGACCTGACCGACAGGGTCCGATGCCCTTGAGATGGCCGTCCGGAGCGTAGCGGATCTCCTCGCGAACCGCTTACGCTGCCGGCACGGCAGGTGACAGGTCGGGGTGCTGACATGCAAATTCGCACGACAAACGCGCACGTCCGCGACGCAGCCTATGCGATGCCGGCGGCATTGTTCATGGCGCTGCTCTTCGCTCTGCCGCTCTTCAGCGTCCTGCATCAGAGCCTGCAGCAGGAGAACGGCGGCGGGCTGACGATCCAGGCCTACGCCAAGATCTTCACGACCCCGCTGTTCCTCCGCGTCGCTTATACGACGCTCGAGGTCAGCATCAGCGCGACCGTCTTCTCGCTGCTGCTGGCCTATCCGATCGCCTATTTCCTGGCGAAGCAGTCGCCGCGTCGGCGGGCTCTCTACATGATACTCGTCCTCGTGCCGTTCTGGACGAGTTCGCTGGTCAAGAGCTTCTCCTTCATGGTGCTGCTCGGCCAGTCCGGAATCATTAACCAGATGCTCGGCGCGTTCGGCATCGCGCCTGTGAAGATGCTGTTCAACCGCTTCGGCGTGATGGTCGGCATGAGCCATTTCCTCATCCCGTTCTTCGTCTTCCCGATCCTGACCAGCCTGCGCAGCCAGCCGCTGGAGCTCGCCAAGGCGGCTGCGATCATGGGCGCGGGAAAGCTCAGGATCTTCCTGCGTGTCACCTTGCCGCTGAGCCTGCCCGGCGTCATGGCCGGAGCGCTGCTCGTCTTCATCCTGAGCCTCGGCTTCTACATCATCCCGGCCCTGCTCGGCGGGCGGCAGGACATGATGTTCGCCAATCTCGTCGACTTCTACACCCGCGAGGCGCTGAACTGGCCGATGGCCTCCGCGGTCGCGGTGCTGCTGGTCGCCGCCGCCGCGCTCGCCGCCATGCTGCTGTCGAAGGTCAGGGGCGGCTCCTCGATCCTCTCGGAGGAGGGCCACTGATGGAAACGCGCATCAGCGGCTGGCGCATCGCCTTGGGCGCCGTGGTCACGGTCATCCTGGCCTTTCTGCTCCTGCCGAGCCTCATCACCGCCGTGATTTCCTTCGGCTCGTCCAATCAGATCGTTTTCCCGCCGACGGGGTTCTCACTGAATTTGTTCAGGCGCTTCTTTGCCGAGGAGGGCTGGGTCGCATCGACCTGGCTGAGCTTCCGCGTCGCGATCTGGTCGACGCTGCTCGCACTCTTCCTCGGCATCCCGGCCGCCTACGCCCTGACGCGCGGCAGCTTCCCGGGTCGGAAGATCCTCGCGCTGTTTCTCCTCAGCCCGGTGATGGTGCCGCATGTCGCCGTCGCGCTGGCGCTCTACATCTATTTCACCGAGATCAGGCTGACGAACGGCGAGTTGCGCCTCGTCTTCGCCCACGCCATCGCGACCCTGCCCTTTGTTGTCGTCACCGCGAGCGCCGGCTTGCGCCATATCGACCCGGCGCTGGAACGCGCGGCGACCGTCATGGGCGCCTCGCGCCTCACCGTGCTGCGACGCGTGACGCTGCCCCTGCTCACGCCCTCGATCATCGCGAGCGGCCTGTTCGCCTTCCTGATCTCCTTCGACGAGGTGGTGATTTCTTGGTTCGTCGCCAGAGCTGGCGACACCACGCTGCCGATCAAGATGTTCTCGTCGATCCAGTTCGAGGTCTCGCCGGTCCTGGCCGCGATCTCGACGATGCTGACGGCGCTCTCGATCGTCGTCTGCGTGATCGTCGCCACCGTTCAGAAGGAAGCGCGCAGTGACTGACAGCAGCGGAGCCAAAGCCGCGATGATCGAGATCAGCGGCCTGCGCAAGGATTACGGCTCCGTCGTCGCCCTGCACGACACCGAGCTGTCGGTCCCGACGGGCGAGTTCCTGACGCTGCTCGGGCCATCGGGCTCGGGCAAGACGACGCTGCTCAACCTGATCGCGGGAATGGCGTCGCCGACGCGCGGCCGCATCGTGATCAATGGTCGCGACGTCACCGAGGTGCCAGCCGAGAAGCGCGGCCTCGGCATGGTCTTCCAGAACTACGCGCTGATGCCGCACATGACGGTGTCCGAGAACATCGCGTTCCCCCTGGAGATCCGCAAGGTGCCACGGGCCGAGATCCGGCGACGGGTCGCCGAGGTGCTGGATCTCGTCCGGCTTCCGCATGTCGGTGATCGCAAGCCGAAGGAGCTGTCGGGCGGGCAGCAGCAGCGCATCTCGATCGCGCGCTGCATCGTCTACAAACCGGATCTCATCCTCATGGACGAGCCGCTCGGCGCCCTCGACAAGAAGCTGCGCGAGCAGATGCAGCTCGAGATCCGGCGCATCCACAAGGAGCTCGGCATCACCATGCTCTATGTGACGCACGATCAGGAGGAGGCGCTCAACATGTCCGACCGGATCATGTTGATGAATGCCCGCCGGGTCGAGCAGATCGGCACGCCGGACCAGCTCTATTTCGCGCCGCGCACCCAGTTCGCGGCGGACTTCATCGGTGCCTCGACCCTGCTCGACGCAACGGTTGCCGAGACCGGCGAGCCGGCCCTCCTGCGCCTTTCCGCAAGCGAGAGCTGCCGTGTCCGCCTGCACAGCGCCGCACCGGTCGGAACCGTGGGCAAGCTGCTGCTCCGTCCGGAAGCCCTGCGTCTCGTGCAAAACGGTCAGGTGACGGCGGGGCACAACGTCCTGCACGGCCATCTCGACAATACGCTCGTCACCGGCGCGACCTCGAAGCATTTCGTCACCCTCGACAACGGCGCGACGCTGGCCATCCAGGAACTCACCGACCCCTCGACGACGCGGCTGGAGCCCGGCCTGCGCGTGCAGGTTTCCTGGCCTCCGGAGACGGGGCGCTTCCTCGAAAACTGATCATCGATGCCTGGCCCAAACCGGCGCTCTGCGGGATGCCGGGCCCCATCCTCGAGCTTGGAAAGGCCCGCCCACATGCCAGCCTTCAAATCGAGCGCACTCGACCGTCGCACCCTCCTGAAAGGCGCGGCCGCCGCTCTCGCGGCACCGGCCGTCATCATCCCCGGCCGCGCGTTCGGCGCCACGCGACTCGTCGTCGGCAATTCCGGCGGCGCGATGGGCGATGCCAAGCAACGCGCGATCTACACCCCCTTCACCCAGGAAACCGGCATCGAGATCCTGACCACGCCGGCACCCGACATCTCGAAGATCAGGGCGCAGGTCCGCACCGGCGACGTCGAGATCGACGTGACCGACCTCCTCGACGGCTGGGTTCCCGCTGCCGCCCGGCTCGGGCTCGTCGAGCGGATCGACGACGGCATCGTCAACCGCGAGGGCAGCATCCCCGAGACGCGGCACGACTACGCCGTGGCCGCCAGCATCTATTCGGGCGGCATCGCCTTTCCGACCGACAGGCTCGGAGACAAGGTGCCGCGCGACTGGAAGGATTTCTGGGATGTCAAGGCGCTGCCCGGCCGCCGAGGCTTGCGAAACCGCGTCGGCGACATCCTCGAGATCGCGCTGATGGCCGATGGCGTTCCGGCCTCCGAGGTCTATCCCTGCGATGTCGAGCGCGCCTTCAAATCCCTCGACAGGATCAAGCCCCATGTCGTGCAGTGGATCGGTGCCACCGAGCAGACGGTGTCGCTGATCCAGCGAAACGAGCTCGATTTCACCTATACCTATACGATCCGCGTCAAGACGATGCAGGAAGCGGGCGTGCCGATGGGCTATTCCTTCCGGCAGAACATCATGGGCGTCGGCTGGGCCGGCATCGTGAAGGGCACCAGGCGCAAGGATGCCGCGATGCAGTTCTGCGCCTATATGTGCCGCCCGGACGTGCAGGTCAGGCTGTCCAATCTCGCGACCACCGCGCCCTGCTATGTCGATGCACTCCAGAAGGTCGATCCGGCGATCCGAAAATGGATTCCCGACCTCGCCGATCGCAACAACCTCTTCATCAACCCGGCCTGGTGGGACTCGCGCGTCGACGAACTGACGCAGCGCTTCCGCGAATGGCTGCTGACCTGAGAGCGGTACGATGGCTGAAGTCGAATGGCGGCGCATGCGTGCCGAGGAACTGAACGCCCTCGCAAAGCGCGATCCGATCGCGATCGTCCCGATCGGTGCGCTGGAACAGCATGGACCGCACCTCCCGGTCGAGGTCGACGCATTGCTCGGTGAGGAGGTCGCGCTGCGGACGGCGCGTTTGCTGGACCAACAAGGCATAGCTGTCACGGTGCTCCCCATGCTCTGGGCCGGCGTCTCCGAGCATCACATGAGCCTTGGCGGCACGATCACCCTGTCCCAGGCCGCGATGACCGCGGTGGTCGGCGACATCTGCCGATCGCTCACACGCCAGGGCTTCCGCCGGATCGTGCTGTTCAACGCCCATGGCGGCAACGAGGCGCCGCTGCGCGCCATCGCGCGCGACCTTTCTCCCGATCTCGGCGCCGCGCTGGTCCAGCTGACCTACTGGCTGGCCGCCGCGGAGGTCGTCAAACCGCTCCTGAAAAGCCAATCCAATGTCGGGCATGCCTGCGAGGCCGAAACCTCGCTGATGATGGCGCTGCGCCCTGAGCTTGTCGCACATGACCGCATCGTGTCGGGCCTCGATGCATCCGATTCCGTGGAAAGCGCTGCGTCGGCCGGCCTCTATCGCTGGCGCAGCATGGCAGCCAGCACGGGTTCCGGCGTGCTCGGTCGCCCCGAGGCTGCAACCCGAGAAACGGGCGAGGCGCTGCTCGAGGCGCTTCCGCGCCGGCTCGCGGAGCGATTGGCTGAGCCCGTCCTGTGGTCGATGGCCGCCTGAGACCGCCATGCTGCTGCGCTGTTCGCTGACATCGCCATTCGGTCGCAAGGTTCAGGTCGCGGCGCATCATCTCGGTCTTATCGACCGGATCGAATTCGTCGCGGCCGGCACGCTGGACCCCGCTGACCCGCTGCGGCAGGACAACCCGCTCGGCAAGATGCCGGTCATGATCCTCGACGATGGCCGTCGCATCTACGATAGCCGTGTCATCCTCGAACATCTCGACCATCTCGCCGGTGGCGGACGCATCCTGCCGGCCGACTGGGACGAGCGGCTGGCCTGCCTGACTTTGCAGGCCCTCGCCGACGGCATCCTCGATGCCTCGCTGCTCGTGCTCTACGAAGAACGCCGCCCCGAGGCCGAGCGAAGCCCGGCCTGGCTGGAACGCCAGCGCGGCAAAATCCGGCGCGGCCTCTCCGCGCTCAACCGCGCTCCGCCGCACCTGCTCGTCGATGCCGGAACGATCACCGTCGCCTGCATGCTGAACCAGCTCGACCGGCGCCAGCCGCTGGAGTGGCGCGGCGACCATCCGGCGCTGCTCGCCTGGTTCGCGGCGTTCGCGCAGGCGACCCCGGCCTTCACGGCAACCATAGCTTCCAGGGGTTGAGAATGTGGCTTGAAGCCGAGGATAAGATCTACGAGCTGTCGGCGGAGGAGCTGGAGGTTCTGCGGCGTTCCGCCGCCGAGCGCGGCCAGCCCGCACCGGCCGGCACCCGCCATACCAAGGCCCAGCTCGTGGCGGCCGGCCTGGTCCGGGAGGCCTTCAACCGCGCCGAGCTGGCAGAAGCGGGTTTCACGCCGGGCTTCGCGAGCTCGAAGGATGCAGCCAGCGAAAGCGCGCGGCAGGCGCTGGCGGTGGGGTCGCCCCATCCCAGCAAGATCGAGAAATGGCAATTGCCCGTCGACATGCTGCCGTTCAGGCCCGTCATGATCTCGTTCCCTCCCGGATCCCGCCTCGCACGCAAAATGCAGCCGCTGGTCTCGGAGGAAGAGTCTGGCGGTGCGCTGCGCGTCGTGCTGTCAGGATCGCTGGTTTGCAACGGTGTCCGCTTCGGCCCGGGCGACTGGTTCTTCGTGCCGAACAGGACGCCATACCAGCTCGACTCCGACCCTGAAGAAGAGACGCGGGTGCTTTATCTCTATCGCTTCCCCTCCTGCGATCGCGGCGGCCGCTTCTCATATGACGCGGTATAGCCTTCCCCAGGTGGCTCAGGGCGACGGTCCGGAGCGCCCGTCGTTCTGTTGACTTGCTTGGAGATTTCGCCGGACGAAGGCCGTTCTGGCGGCGTTGTGACGGTAGGCGTCGTCACCGGCTTTCCGCACCTTGCACGCCAGAGCAAGGAGCAAGCAGATGAACGGTGCCACCGCCCTGGTTTCGATGCTGCGTGACTACGGAGTCGAGGTGATCTTCGGCGTTCCCGGCGACACCAACGTCGCGTTCTACGAAGCACTCCGCAACACGCCCGGCGCGCCGCGCCACATCGTCTGCCGCGACGAGCGCTCGGCTGTCTTCATGGCCGACTGCTATGCGCGCATCTCGGGCAAGCCCGGTCTCGCCGAGGTTCCCAGCGGTGCGGGCGCAATGTACGGGCTGCCGGGTGTGGCGGAGGCGAACAGGTCGTCGGTTCCGCTGATCCTGCTGGTCAACGACATCCCCCAACCCGGCGTTGGCCGCGGGACGCTGACGGAACTGCCGGTCGAGGCGCTGTTCGCGCCGATCGCGAAGCACACGGAAACGCTGGGTCATGTCGGCAAGCTGCCGGAGCTTATGCGGCGGGCTTTCAGGCAGGCGACGGCCGGCTGCCCCGGCGCCGTCGTGCTGGCTCTGCCTGAGAACGTTCTCTACGAGGACGTGCCTGCGAGCGGCGTCTCGCTCCATGTCGAGGCCTCATGCTCGCGCGCTCCGGCCTTTCGCACCCGCCCCGCCGATGCGGAGATCGCGGCGGCGTTCGATGCAATCCTGGCGGCGGAGCGGCCCCTGATCGTCGCCGGCGGCGGCGCCAATCGATCCCAGGCCGGCGAGGCGATCGTCGCGCTGGCCGAGAAGCTCGGCATTCCCGTCGTGACGACAATTACGGGTCAGGGCGTGATCCGGGACGATCATCGCCTCGGCATCGGCATCATCGGGGACAACGGCTTCCACCCGCACGCGCTCTGGGCGCTCGGCCGGGCCGACCTTGCGATCTATGTCGGCTGCCGCATGGGATCGGTCGCGACCATGAACTGGCGCTGGCCGGACCCGGCGGGCGAGACGCGCATCATCCAGATCGATGTCGACCCCGAAATCATGGGCAACACCTATCCCATCGATTTTCCGTTGGCCGGCGACGCGAAGGCCGTGGTCGAAGCGCTCCTGGCACGTGCGCCGACATCCGGCGCCGGCAGGACCGCCCGGTGGATCGGCCAGATCAACGAGCGGCGGGAGCAGTTCTGGACCGTGCTCTCCGGGCGCCTTCAGGACAACGCCACGCCGCTTCGGCCCGAGCGGATCATCGAGACCCTGAACCGGCATCTGCCGACGCCGTCCCACGTCGTCTCGGATGCAGGTACGCCCACGCCCTATGCCACGCGCTATCTGCGCCAGCGCGACGCGGTGTCGAAGCTCGTCATCCCGCGCTTCTTCGGCGGCCTCGGCTATGCCATTCCGGCGGCGGTCGGCGCCTGGCTCGCGGCTCCCGCCGTGAGGCCCGTCGCCCTGTTCGGTGACGGATCGCTCGGCATGTCGGCGGGCGAGCTTGAAACGCTGTCGCGTCTTCAGGTGCCTGTCGTCATGCTGCATTTCAACAATGCCTGCTTCGGCTGGATCAAGGCCCTTCAGCGTGTGACGGACCGACACCACGCGGCCGAGAGAAAGCAAGATGCGCTGCAAACTGCGCAGACCAATGATCCGACCTTCGGGGTCGATTTCGGTCGCTACGACATGAGCCGCCTGGCGCAGGTCTATGGAATCCGCGGCTACCGCGTCGAAACCGCCGATGAGCTCGAGCAGGCTTTCGCGGAAGCCTTTGCCCTGCAGGAGCCGGTCTTCATCGACATCGTCGTCGAGTCGATTGCAGATCGGCTCCCGCCGGTGTTCTCGTGGCTACAGAAAGTTGGCGAGGATCCCGAAGCCATCGAGGCCGAAGCTCTCGTTGGACACTGACCCTTCATCATCTGGGGGATGGCATCGAGACGAGTCTTCTCGGCCATCATCTCGGTGCGCCGGTTACCTTGCGGTTGCACCCTTGGGATTCTCACCAGCTTGGTTTCGGAATCCGAGCTGTCAGCTCGGTTTGAACTGGCGCGCTACGGCCTCGGTGCCGCGTGCCAGGATGCCGACGTCGATCGCGACGGCGGTGAAGAGGGTGCCGATCTCGATGCAGCGCTGGGCGAAGGCCGTGTCCGGTGTCAGGATGCCTGCAGGCTTCCCAATGGTGTGCATCCGGCGGATCGCGTCCTCGACGGCAGCGACAACATTTGGATGTCCGGGCTCGCCGACATGGCCCAGGCTCGCGGCGAGGTCCGCCGGCCCGATGAACACACCATCGACGCCCTCGACCGAGGCGATCTCCTCGAGCCGATCGAGCGCTTCGTCGGTCTCGACCTGCACGAGCAGGCAGAGCTCCTCCGCGGCCTTTCTGGCATAGCCGGCAACCCGGCCGAAGCGCGTTGCCCGGGTCAGGCCGGAGACGCCGCGAACACCGTCAGGCGCATAACGCATCGCCGCGACGGCGGCGCGCGCTTCGTCGGCGTTCTGCACATAGGGGATCAGCAGGGTCTGTGCGCCAAGGTCAAGGAAGCGCTTGATCAGGACGGTGTCATTGCTCGCGGGCCTGACCACGGCCGAGACGTCATAAGGCGTGACGGCCTGGAGTTGGCCTAGGACCGTCAGCGGATCGCCGGGGGAGTGCTCTGTGTCGAAGAGCAGCCAGTCATAGCCCGAGCCGGCCACGGCTTCCGCGGCATAGCTGCCCGGCAGGCTGCACCACAGGCCGATCTGCTGGCGGCCTTCGCGCAGGGCGCGCTTGAAGCGGTTTTCCGGCAGGTTCACGGCAGCGCCTCAGATGAACGACACGCCGATGGCGCCGAGCGGACCGTAATCGGCATGGATGACGTCGCCCGTCTTGATGTCGACCGGCCGGGTGAAGGAGCCGCCGAGCACGATCTGGCCCTTCTTCAATCCTGCTCCGACGTCGTGCAGCTTGTTGACCAGCCAGGCGATGCCCGCGGCGGGATGGCCCATGATGGCTGCCGAGACGCCTGATTCCTCGATGATGCCGTTCTGCGAGAGCGTCGCGCCGATCCAGCGCACGTCGACGTCGAAGGGGCGGATCGTGCGGCCGCCGAGGACGATGGCGCCGAAGGCGGCGTTGTCGGCGATGGTGTCGACGATGGCTCGCGGAACCTCGGTGCGGTAGTCGATGATCTCCAGCGCCGGAACGACGAATTCGGTCGCGCGCATCACGTCGTGGACCCGGCAGGCCGGGCCGGAAAGGTCTTCGCCCATGATGAAGGCGAGTTCGACCTCGAGCCGGGGCTTGATGAAGCTGTCGGCCTTGATCCGGGCGCCATCATTGTAGAGCGCGTCGTCGAGGATGCGGCCGTAATCGGGTTCGGTGATCTTGGAGGCCATCTGCATGGCGCGCGAGGTCAGGCCGATCTTGTGGCCGGCGAGCCGGGCGCCATTGGCGATCCGCGCTTCGGCCCAGAGATCCTGCACGCGATAGGCGTCAGCGATCTCCATCCCGGGAAATGTCTTTGAAAGCTGGGGGCATGGCACCCGCTCGCGTTCGGCCTTCAGGATGGCTTCGGCGGCCTTGCGGTGGTCTTCGTCGGTCAACACGGCAGCGCTTCCTTCCGGACTTCGAACGATAGGGTTTACTTGATCGGCGGCCGGGGCAGCACCGCTTCGCCCGGCTCCATGACGTAGGTGTAGTCGAGCGAATACCAGGGAGCGCTCACGCCGGGCTCGACAGGGTGGGGCTCGTCATGGCGGACGAAATCGCCGAGCAGCGCCTTGGTCACGCCGAACTGGACGTCCGACCCGATGTGGGGATCGTTGGAGTCGTAGACCTGCGAGATCAGCACCTTGAAGCCCGGCTTGAAGATCAGCGCATGCAGATGCGCCGGCCGCATCGGATGGCGGTCCTGTGCTTTCAGAAGGCGGCCGACCACCCCGTCCGTCGGAATGGGATAACCGACCATCATCACCGAGCTGAACCAGAAGCGGCCATCGGCGTCGGTCGTGAACTTGCCGCGCAGGTTCATCTCGGCCTGCTCGGGATCCTGGTTCTCGTAGAGCCCGACTGGCGAGGCGTGCCAGACGTCGACCTCGGCGCCCGCGATCGGGCGGCCTGCCCCATCGACGACGCGGGCATTGACGAACAAGGGGTGCCCGGGCGTGTCCGATCTGACGATCGTGCCGCCATTGGCCACCCGCGGCGAATTCAGCCGCCAGAACGGACCCAGAAGGGACTGCGACGTCTCCGTGTTGCCGCCATCGCCATTGTTGAGCAGGCAGACGAGAGAGGACACGCCGAGCGAGCCGGACATCAGGACGAATTCGTTGTGGGTGTCGGATGCGAGCGCGCCGATCTCGTTCAGGATCGCCGTCGCGTCACGGAATTCGGCCTCGGTGAGGCGGACGTCGCGGATGAAGCCGTGCAGATGCGTCACCAGCGAAACCATGATCTCGCGCACCCGCGGATCCTGCGTTCGCTTCATCACCTCCAGCACGGCCGGCGTGACGTCCTGCTGTCGCTCGATAAGCATGCCTCACCTCCCCTGGCATTTTTTGCAGGCGGCTGCGGCTTATCAAAAATAATCGATGATTTGTCAATCCTTGGCGCTCAAGCAGCCGGCGGCCTGCGTCAGAATTCTTGCCATCATATTGAAATACCGTACTCTCGTTCAGGATTATAGATCAGAACGAGGTAGAGTTGACTTAGGATAATCGTTTATTTAAGACCTGCCGAGTGACATGACGCGAGAGGCTCCCGCAGTGACCGCTGACGGCGCTCCCAAAAGAACAGTGTCGGAGGCTCGCGCTGCGGCCGTGCTGAACGCTGGAGTGGATGGCGCCGGGGCTTGGCAGAGCGTGTTTGTCGACGACGGCAAGAACACCATCGCGAGCCAGCTGGTCGAGCGCCTGCGCGAAGCGATCGTTTCGGGCCAGCTCGAGGCCGGCGCCAAGATCAATCTCGACCGGGCCCGCGAGATTTTCGCGGTATCCCTCAGTCCGCTGCGGGAGGCTCTGGCCCGTCTCATCCCGGATGGTCTGGTCATCTTCGAGGACAATCGCGGCTATCGCGTCGCGCCGGTGTCGGTCACCGATCTTCGCGAGATCACGAGGCTACGGGAAGAATTCGAGACGCTGGCCTTGCGCCAGGCGACGTCGGTTGCCCCTCCCGAGTGGGAGGGCGACGTGATGAGAGCCCTCCACAGGCTGAACACCGCTGAACGAAACCCGGCGGATCCGGCGACGCTCGAGCGCTGGGAGGCGCTGCATCGGGAATTCCATCTCACCTTGCTCGCCGGCTGCCAGATGCCGCTCCTGCTCGGCTTCTGCCGAACCCTTCTCAATCTCAACGACCGCTATCGCCGCAGCTTTCTCGTTCGCACATCCGGCGATCGCAATGTCAGCGTGGAGCACAGCGAGATTGCGCAGGGCGCGGTGGCGCGCGACGCCGATTTCGCCTGCGAACGCCTGCGGGAGCATATCCATCGGACGGGGAGCAATCTGGCCGCACATCTCTCGGACAGGATAGCGCCGTGAGCCGAACCTCGCCGCCCCTGGGTATCGCGCATTTCTCTTGCATCGAGATGCGTCCGGCCGATTTCGTCGATTTGGCTGGGCAGGTCGGATACGCCTCCGTCGGCCTGCGGCTCCACCCCGCCTTCTCGGGAGCGCCGTTCTATACGCTGGCCCCGGGCAGTGCCGAGATGCGTCAAACCAAGACCGCCCTTCGGCAGGCCGGGATCGGCGTCTATGACATCGAGTTCGTCGTGGTCGACGGCGCATTCTCTCCGACGAATCTCTCCGCCGTCTTGGATTCTGCGGCGGAGCTCGGTGCACGCCGATTGAGCGTCTGCGGTGATGATCCGGACAATGGGCGCTTCGTCGCGAACCTCTCGGCCTTGGCAGAATTGACGGCCGCTGTCGGCATGGCAGTCGATCTCGAGATCATGCCGTGGCGGCAGATCGGGACGCTCGAGACCGCGGTCAGGGCTGTCGCCGCGACAAGAATGACGAATGTCGGCGTGCTCGTCGATGCGCTGCATTTGGCGCGTTCGGGCGGCAGCCCGGGCGATTTGATCAGGCTGCCGCCGAGCATGATCCGAAGCGTTCAGCTTTGCGATGCACAGGCCGAGCGTCCCGAGGACACTGCAGCTCTGATTGCCGAGGCGCGCGGCGGGCGGCTGCTCCCGGGGTTCGGAGCTTTGCCGCTCGGCGACCTCCTCGGCGTCATTCCACAGGACGCCGTGATCTCGGTCGAAGTGCCGAAAGGTGCTGAACCCGGCGAGGTTCATCTGCGGGCGCTCTTCGACGCGACAACGAGGATACTCCACACGAGAAGGTCCGCCGCGTAACCCGTCCGCCCTGCGCGGCGCTCACTGACATCACCGGACTGATCCTTCAGAAGATCGGCCGTCCCGGGAGAGGTTATGAACTACACGCTCGATTTCACGCCTGTGATCGAAGGCATGCCGGCCCTGCTCATGGCGTGCCTGGGCACTTTCGGCCTCGCTTTGGGCGGGATGGCGCTCGCCATCGTCATCGGCGTCGGCGGCGTGATACTGCGCGACTCGAAGATCGCTCCGGTGCGCTGGCTGGTGAAGGCCTTCGTAGAGCTGATCCGCAACACGCCCTTCCTGGTCCAGATCTTCTTCATCTATTTCGCGCTGCCGCTGGCGGGCGTGAGGCTCGATCCGACGCCCACCGCGATCATCGCGCTCGGCATCAATGGCGGGGCCTATGCGATCGAGATCATCCGCGGCGGCGTGCAGTCGATCGGCAAGGGCCAGATCGAGGCTGGCCTCGCGCTCGGCCTGCACAAGGCGCAGGTCTTCCGGCTGATCGTGCTGAAGCCGGCACTCAGGGCGATCTTCCCGTCGCTGACCAGCCAGTTCGTGCTGCTGACGCTGACCACGTCTGTCGCCTCGGCGATTTCGGCCTATGAGCTGACTTCGGTGGCGCAGCGCATCGAGTCCGACAGTTTCCGCTCCTTTGAGGTCTACGGCACGATCACGCTGTTCTACCTCGTCATCTCCTGGGTGATGATGCGCTTCTTCGCGGCGATCTCGACCCGTTACTTCAGCTATCCGGTGAAGTGAGGGCGCGATGGGTGCGAACGAGTTCCTCTTCCTGCTCACCGGCCTGAAATGGACCGTGCTGCTGTCCATCGTCGGCTTCATCGGCGGCGGCGTCTTCGGGCTCGCCATCGCGCTGGCACGGACCTCCGGCCGGCCGCTGCTCGAGCGGATCACGGCCGGCTATATCGCCCTGTTCCAGGGCACGCCGCTGCTGATGCAGCTCTTCGTCGTCTATTACGGGCTGGCGCTTGTGGGGCTGAAGCTCGATGCCTGGGTCGCCGTCGCGATCGGCTTCACGCTCCATGCCAGCGCCTATCTCGGCGAGATCTGGCGCGGTTCGATCGAGGCCGTGCCGAAGGGGCAGACCGAGGCCGCCAAGGCGCTGAGCCTGCACTATGTCTGGCGGATGAAGGACGTGATCCTGCCGCAGGCGATCCGCATCTCGCTGCCGGCGACGATCGGCTTCCTGGTCCAGCTGATCAAGGGCACCTCGCTCGCCGCCATCGTCGGCTTCACCGAGCTGACGCGCGCCGGCAACATCGTCTCCAACCAGATCTTCCAGCCGCTGCTCGTCTTCGGGATCGTCGGCGCACTCTACTTCCTGCTGTGCTGGCCGCTTTCGCTCTACGGCTCGCATCTGGAGCGGCGCATGGCCATCGCCACGCGCTGAGCAGACCTCCTTCACCGCCTACCCGTCAACAACGACCAAGGGAGAGAAACATGTCGATCTTCAAGCCCACCCGCCGCAGCCTGCTCGTGACCGGAGCGGTCAGCCTCGCGATGCCGGCCGTGCTCACCCGCGCGGCCTTCGCCACCACGCCGGATGAGATCAAGAAGCGCGGCAAGGTGATCGTCGGCATCCAGGGCGACAACCCGCCCTTCGGCTTTGTGAATACCAGCGGCAAGCAGGAAGGTCTCGACGCTGCGATGGGCGAGCTCTTCGCCAAGGAGCTCGGCGTCCAGGTCGAGTTCACGCCGCTCGCAGTTGCCAATCGGATTCCGGCACTGACCGCGGGCCGCGTCGACGTGCTGTTCGCCACCATGGCGATGCTGCCCGAGCGCGCCAAGGCCGTTCAGTACAGCAAGCCTTACGCGGCTAACTACATCACGCTGGTCGCGGCGAAGAGCACCGTCGTCAAGACCAATGCGGATATGGGCAAGCTGGTGATCGGCGTGCCTCGATCCAGCACGCAGGACACGCAGATCACCAAGAATGCGCCCGAGGGCACGACGATCCGCCGCTATGACGACGACGCCGCAACCCTCCAGGCGCTGTTGTCCGGCCAGGTGCAGGCGGTCGGTGCCAACATGTTCTATGTCCAGCGGCTCAACGCGCAAAAGCCCGATACCTTCGAGGACAAGCTCGAATTCCAGCGCCTCTACAACGGCGCCTGCACCCGCCTCGGCGAAAAGGAGATCAACGCGACGCTCAACAGCTTCATCGACAAGATCAAGGCCAATGGCGAGCTCGCCAAGGCCTATGCCACCTGGATGAAGGTGCCCCTGCCCGAATTCCCGGCCAGCGTCGAAGGCGTGCCCTTCGTCGTGAGCTGAGCGAGCGACCGATCGGAACCGGGGCCATGAACCAGCCGAATGCCGAAGCGCCCTTGGGCGGGGCGGACGCCATGATCGCGATGAACCATGTCGAGAAATGGTATGGCGAGTTCAAGGCCCTGACCGACATCAATCTCGCGGTCCGCAAAGGCGAGCGCATTGTGCTTTGCGGGCCGTCAGGGTCCGGCAAATCGACGCTGATCCGCTGCATCAACCATCTGGAAGGCTACCAGAAGGGCGAGATCCGGGTCGGCGGCACCAAGCTCGGAGACGATGCGAAGACGATCGACGCGGTGCGCCGCGAGGTCGGCATGGTCTTCCAGCATTTCAACCTGTTCCCGCATCTGAGCGTGCTGCAGAACTGCATGCTGGCGCCGATGCGCTCGCTCGGGGTGAGCAAGGCGGAGGCCGAGGCGACCGCCCGGCAACTGCTCGGCCGCGTGAAGATCCTCGAACAGGCGGAGAAATATCCGGCGCAACTCTCCGGCGGCCAGCAGCAGCGCGTCGCCATCGCGCGGGCGCTCTGCATGAGACCCAAGGTGATGCTGTTCGACGAACCGACCTCGGCGCTCGACCCGGAGATGGTCAAGGAGGTGCTAGACACCATGATCGCGCTTGCCGAGGAGGGCATGACCATGATCTGCGTCACTCATGAGATGGGTTTTGCCCGGCAGGTGGCGAACCGCGTCATCTTCATGGCCTCGGGCGCGATCGTCGAGGAGGCGCCGCCGGAAGAGTTCTTCGGCAATCCGCGTCACGAACGGACCCGGCGGTTTCTCGGCGAAATCCTGCACAAGCACTGACAACCCCAACTGAACGGATCGCAGATGTCACGCCTCGTCTATGTCCTGAACGGACCGAACCTCAACCTGCTCGGCAAGCGCCAGCCGCACATCTATGGCCATGAGACGCTGGCCGATGTCGAGCGCGACTGCCGCAAGCTTGCCGAGGAACTGAAGCTCGAGCTGCGCTTTCACCAGTCCAATCGCGAATACGAGATCATCGACTGGATCCACGAGGCGCGTGAGACCGCCGGCGGCATCGTCATCAACCCGGCTGCCTTCACCCATACCTCGGTCGCGATCCTCGACGCGTTGAACACCTTCGAGGCGCCCGTCATCGAGTGCCACATCTCGAACGTGCACAAGCGCGAGGCCTTCCGGCACCATTCCTATGTCTCGCTGCGCGCCGACGGCGTCATCGCCGGCTTCGGCACGCAGGGCTACCAGCTCGCTTTGCGGCGCGTCGCCAGGCTCATCGACGAGAAGGCCGCGTGAGGATCGATCCGATGACGCCCGTGAAGATCGCGGTGATGGGAGCCGGGCTGATCGGCAAGCGTCACGCCGAGCACGTCGCCAGCGAAGCCGGCGCCACGCTCTGCGCCATCGTCGATCCGTCCGAGATCGGCAGGACATTGGCCGAGCGGCTGGGCGCGCGCTGGTATCGCAGCTTTGGCGATATGATCGCCGAGGATCGGCCGGAAGGCGTGATCATCGCGACCCCGAACCAGCTCCACGTCGCGAACGGGCTGGAAGCGATCGAGGCCGGCATCCCCGCCATCGTCGAAAAGCCGATCGCCGACGATCTGGCCGGCGGCGCCAGGCTGGTGGAGGCTGCGGAGCGGGCTTCGGTTCCGCTCCTGGTCGGCCATCACCGTCGCTACAACCCCATGATCGCCAAGGCCAAGGAAATCATCAACAGCGGCAGGCTCGGCCGCGTCCTGTCCCTGCACGGACATTTCTGGCTGATGAAGCCGGATGACTATTTCGATGTCGGCTGGCGGCGGGAGGAAGGCGCGGGTCCCGTGCTCCTCAACCTGATCCATGATGTCGATCTGTTCCGCTACCTCTGCGGCGAAGTCGTCTCCGTGCAGGCGCAAAGCTCGAACGCCGTCCGAGGGCATGCCGTCGAGGAGACGGCCGTCATCCTGCTCCGCTTCGCCAGCGGCGCGCTGGGCACGGTTAACGTCTCGGATTCGATCGTGGCGCCGTGGAACTGGGAGCTCACCACCGGGGAGAACCCCGTCTATCCGCAGCAGGACCAGGGCTGCTATCAGATCGGCGGCACCCATGGAGCCCTGACGGTGCCACAGCTCGAGGTCTGGTCGAACCGCGACAAGCGCAGCTGGTGGGAGCCATTGCAGCGCGAGCGGGTGCCGTTCGTCCCCGAGGACCCGCTCAAGCTCCAGATCCGGCACTTCTGCGATGTCATTCGCAATGGCGCCGCACCGATCGCCTCCGGGCGTGAAGGCCTGGCGACGCTCGCCGTCATCGACGCCGTCAAGCGCTCGGCGGCAACCGGGACGACCGTCTCGCTCGGTTGATGCCTCTCGGTGTGCCCCGCGCGGCTACTCGTACAGCCAGTTCGGCTCCCGGCGCTCCAGGAAGGCGCTCTGGCCCTCGATCGCGTCACGGCTTTCAAGCATCCGGATCGCCGCCGGGTAGGAACGGCTCATCGAGGCCGCGAGATCGGGGCTGGCGAGGCTGTCGCGGATGATGGCCTTGGACGCTTCGATCGCCAGCGGGCCATTGGCGACGATCATGTGGGCGACGTCGCGCACCTTGCTGCGCAGTTCCGCTGCAGGGACGTGATCGTTGATCAGGCCGAGGACCTTCGCTTCCGCGGCCGAAACCCGCCGGCCCGTCAGGGCGAGATCCATGGCGAACTTGGTCGGCAGGCTGCGCGCGAGGCGCTGCAGGCCGCCGCCGCCGAGCGCGGCCAATCCGACGCGAGGCTCCGGGAACCCGAACTCGGCATGGTCGGCCGCATAGGCCATGTCGCAGGCGAGCACGATTTCGGCCCCGCCGCCCAGGGCGAACCCGTTCACCGCAGCGATGACGGGCTTGTCGAGATCGAAGCGAGCGGTCAGTCCTGCATAGCCGGTCGGCGGATAGTCGTCGGCATTGGTCCGGGCCCGGGCCTTGATGTCGCTGCCGGCGCAGAAGGCGCGCTCGCCTGCGCCCGTCAGGATCGCGACGCGTAAGGTGGGGTCGGCGGCATAGGCGTCGAAAATGCGGTGGAGTTCGCGGTGCGCCGACGGATGGAGCGCATTGCGAACCTCGGGGCGGTTGAGGGTGATCCACAGCAGCGGCCCCTCGACCTCGACGAGGATGTGTTCGAGGCTGGTCAGGTCAGTCATGCGCCAGGCCGCCCAGGAACAGTTCGGCGACGCGAGGATCGTGCAGGATCTCCTTCGCCGGCCCGAAGATCCGTGCCTGCCCGAGCTCCAGCACCAGCGCGTGATCGGATATCTCCAGAGCCGAACGCGCATTCTGCTCGATCAGCAGGATCGTGACGCCGGCGGCGCGCAATTCCTGCAAGGCGGCGAAGGTTTCCTGGACGAGTTTCGGAGACAGGCCGATCGACGGCTCGTCGATCAGGATCAGCTTGGGATCGAGCAGGAGGCCGCGCGCGATCTCGAGCTGCTTCTGCTGCCCGCCGGAGAGGGTGGATGCCTGGACGGACGCCTTTTCGCGCAGTGCCGGAAACCGCTCGAACGCGCGCTCGATCCGTCGCGGCAGATCGTCGAGGCGTCGCGCCGCCGTCACGGCGCCGAGCTCGATGTTATGGCGCACGGAGAGCTGCGGGAAGATGTTGCGCCCCTGGGGGATATAGCAGATCCCCGCCGCCAGCAGGTCGCGGGGCGGCAGGTTGGTGATATCCCTCCCCTCGAAGCCGATCCTGCCGGCGCGCGCGGGCAGCATGCCGAAGATCGTCTTGAAGACGGTCGACTTGCCGGCCCCGTTCGGTCCGATCACCGTCGTGATTCCGCCGCGCGGGACCGAGAATGTCGTGCCGTTGAGAATGGTCATCCTGCCGTATCCGGCGGTGACGTTCTCGAGGGCCAGGACGGGTTCGCTCATCGAAGGATCAATGTCCGAGATAGGCATCGATCACGGCCGGGTTCGCCCTGATCTCGGCCGGAGTGCCGATGGCCAGAACGCGTCCCTCCGCCATCACCACGACGCGCTGACAGAGGCTCATGACGAACTCCATATTGTGCTCGATGACGACGAAGGTGGCGCCGAGCTCGCTGTTGATCGCCCGCAACCGCTCTTTCAGCGCGCCCAGCATGGTGAGGTTGACGCCGCCGGCCGGCTCGTCGAGGAGGACGAGGCGCGGGCCCGCCATGAAGGCCATCGCCGCGTCCAGGAGCTTCTGCTGGCCGTAGGACAGGCCGCCGGCCTTCTCGCCGGCCAGATGCGACATCTTGAAGAATGCGATCATCCGGTCCGCCGCCTCGCCGAGGCCGGCATCGCGCGGCCCGAACAGCCGGCTGACCATCGTGCCGCGATGCTCCTGTCCGGCCAGGATCAGATTCTCGCGCACCGACATCTCCGGGAAGACCTGGAGAAGCTGGAACGTCCGGCTGACGCCAAGCCGGCTCAGCCTGGCCGGCCTCATGCCGGTGATGTCGTGTCCATCCAGCATCACGCGGCCGGCGGTCGGCTCGAGCTGACCGAGGACCGCGTTGAACAAGGTCGACTTGCCGCAGCCATTCGGGCCGATCAGGCCGAGGATCTCGCCCTTGTTGACATCGAAGCTGACGCCATCCACGGCGCGTATGCCGCCGAAATGCTTCTTGATGCCGTGGATCTCCAGAACCTTGGTCATGAGGCGCTGCCTGCATCATAGGTCGGAACGGCCGCCTGACGGGCGAGCGAAGCGCGGCGGGTGCGTGCGTCCGCCGTCCGGCGCTCGACCCAGCCGAGGATGCCCGAAGGCGAGTAGATCAGCAGGACCATGACCAGCAGCGCATAGGCGATGAGATAGTACCCTTGCGTGTAGTCGCGCAGCCATTCGGGCAGGAGGACGGCGATCAGGGCTCCGAGCGCCGGCCCGAGGAAATAGCCGGAGCCGCCGACGATCACCATCAGAAGCAGGCTGAAGGATAGCGGCAGGCCGAACGGGTTGGGATCGATGAACTCGACCAGCGGCGCGTAGAGCACGCCCGCCACCCCGCCCATCGTCGAGCCGATCGCGAAGGCCATCAGCGTGTAGCGGCGGGTGTCAACGCCGAGGGACTGCGCCCGCGCAGGGTTTTCACGCAGAGCAGTGAAGGCGCGTCCCCAGGGGGAATTGACCAGCCACAGCATCAGGCCGGCGCAGATCACGAGCCAGGCGAGCGAGAAATAATAGAAGTTCAGGTGGTGCTTGAGCGAGACCCCGAAGAGGGTCGGACGCGGAATGCCGAAGATCCCGTAAGTGCCCTTGGTCAGCCACTCCTCGTTGCGGAAGACGAGGTAGGCCAGCGTCGCGAAGGACAGGGTGACGAAGGCGAGGTAATGATGCTGGACACGTAAGGCCGGATAGCCGAGCAGCCAGCCGATCGCGAAGCACAGCGCGACGGTCAGCAGCAGGGGCGCATAGAGCGGCCAGCCATTCACCGTCATGATCGCCGTGGCGTAGGCGCCGATGCCGACGAAGGCGCCCTGCGCGAGCGACACCTGGCCGGCATAGCCGAGCGTCAGGTTGAGCCCCATCGCCGCGATGGTCATGACCGCCCACATGGCGAGCATGTAGTTGCCGAACCGCGAGAGCGTCAGCGGCAGGAAAAGCAGGATACAGGCCACCCCGATCGCAAGGGCGCAAGCGGCGGGGCGGGAGCGCAGCAAGGCGATCATACCGTCCGCTCCTCCTTGCGTCCTGCGATCCCGTGCGGGCGGAACAGGATCACGGCGATCAGGATGAAGAGCGGCACCGCGCTGCGGTACTGGGTGGAGATGTAGGCGGCGGCCAGATTGTCGACGACGCCGAGCAGGAAACCGCCGATGATGGCGCCGCGGAGCTGGTTGAACCCGCCGATGATGGCGGCGATGAACGCCGCAAGACCAAGGGTCTCGCCGCTGGAGAATTTCGCCAGATAGATCGGCGTGACGAGCAGCGAGGCGATCGAGACGAGCACCGCGTTGATGACGAAGGTCAGCAGGATCATGCGCTCGACCGGAATGCCGAGCAGCCGCGCCACGGTCGGGTTCTGCGCCGTCGCCTGCATCTGGCGCCCGATGGAGGTGCGCTCGAGCAGCAGGGTCAGGCCGATGATCGCGCCGATCGCGGTGACGATGATGCCGATGTGCTGCAGCGAGATGTTGGCGCCGAGAATGGCGAGGTTCCTGTCGGGGACCAGCGAGGGAAACGGGTAGGCTTCGGCGCTGTAGAGATCCTTGACGCTTTCCTTCATGAAGATCGCCAGCGCCATCGTCGCGATCGCCATGGGCAGGACGCCGTGCTTGATCATGGGATCGACGAGCATCTGCTTGAACATCGCGCCGAGGATCACGACGGACATGCCGATCGTCACCAGGGCGGCCAGCCAATAGGGCGCGCCCATGCCCATCGCGATCAACGCGAAAAACGCCGGCAGCATGACGAACTCGCCCTGGGCAAAATTGATGGTTTGTGACGCCTGCCAGAGCAATGCGAAGCCGATCGCGACGACGGCGTAGATCGCGCCGGTGGCAAGCCCACCGACGATCAGGGTTGAAAATGTCGACATGGGCTCGTTCGAGACGCGAGGGGTTTCCGAGACGCCCCCGGAGCGGCGCCGGCCGGGCTACGGCTTCAGCGCGGGAAGGGTCTTGGTGATGACGGTGGTGCCGTTCTGGACCTCGGCGAGGAAGCCGATCCGGTCGAGATCGCCGTTCTGGT
Source organism: Allobosea lupini (assembly GCF_900109525.1). Taxonomy (GTDB): domain Bacteria; phylum Pseudomonadota; class Alphaproteobacteria; order Rhizobiales; family Beijerinckiaceae; genus Allobosea; species Allobosea lupini. The sequence continues at coordinate 33,716 of NZ_FOAN01000006.1, forward strand.
CGATGCTGACGTCCATCAGCATGCCGGGCTCGTCGGCAGCCTTGACCGACAGGCCCTTGAGCGCTGCGGTCAGACCCTTGGGGTCGAGCTTGCCCATTTTCTGCGTGCCGGCCTTGATCGTGTAGATGCCGAGATAGCCCTTCATCGAATTGTGGTCCGGCACGTAGTTGTACTTCGCCATGAATTTGTGCCGATAGGCTTCGATCGAGGGGATCGGCGCGTCAGCCGTCAGACCCACATGGCCGCGGACGCCGTTGGCAGCGTCGCCGGCGAGCTCGATCACCTTCTGGTTGAGCAGCGTCGTTTCACCGATCAGCGGCTTCTTGATCCCCTGCTTCTGGATCTCCTTGAGGATGCGCGCGCTTTCCTCCTCGTGGAGGTAGATGAAGACGGCGTCGACCTCGGCCTGCTTGAGCTTGGCGACGTCCGCCGCGAAATCGACCTGCGCCGCCTCCGTGGAAATGTCGGCGCTGATCGTCACGCCGCGCGCCTTGAGCTCCTTGGTGATGCCGTCGCGGCCGCCCTTGCCGAAATCGTTGTTCACCCAGATGACCGCGACATTCTTCGCCTTGAGATCGTCGGCCATATAGGCTGCGAGTTTCGGCATGGAGATCTGCTGGCCGAACGATGTCCTGATCAGCGTCTTCAGCCCCATCTGCGTCAGCTCGGCCGCTTCGCCGCCGATGACGTTGGTGACGCCCGACTCCGAGGTGAGCTGAGCGGTGACCTTGATGGAGCCCGAATAGACCGGCCCGAGCACCGCATAGGGATTTGCGTCCAATGCCTTCTGCACAAGGCCGCGCGCGACGCCGGGATTGGTCTGGCTGTCGGCGCAGTTCATCTCGATCTTCTGGCCGAGCAGCCCGCCGGCTGCGTTGATCTCGTCAATCGCGAGGTTCGCCCCATTGCGGAAATTGATCCCGACTGTCGCTCCCGGCCCGGAAAGCTCGCTGACACAGGCGATCTTCACCTGCGCCTGCGCCAGGTCGGCGAAGGCCGCGACGGCGACGATTGACAGCGACGGCAGCAACAGGTTGCGCAGAGTCATGGAACCCTCCCCTTGGTCTCTTGCCGACAGGAGCCGGGCGATGCCGCATCTGTCGACTGGACGTTCTCAGGGTAATAGCGGGGCGCGTCGCCGCCATGTCTATGCAATGAAGACAATGATCGTCATTGAGATAGTCAATGTCACTTCCGCTCGGCCTGCCTGGTGAACACCCGCGCGCACAGCGACCTGAGCCATTGGTTCGCCGGATCCCGATGATAGCGGGCGTGCCAATGCTGCTTGACGAAGAAGCCGTCGATGGCGAACGGGCATTCGTGAACGGCAAGGCCGCCGAGCCTGGCGAGCGTCGTGCCGATATGGCGGGGCAGGGTCGCGATGAGGTCGCTATCCGCGAGGATCGACGAGAGCCCCAGAAATCCGGGAAGACGCAGGACGATCCGGCGATCGATGCCGTGGCTCGCCAGTGCCTTCTCGAGCAGCAACTGTCCGGTTCCGTAGATGATGCCGATATGAGCCGCAGCCTGATATGTGCGCAGCGACAGCCCCTGCGTCAGCTGCGGATGCCCTTGGCGCGCGAGACAGATCCAGTCCTGCTCGAACAGCTTCTGCTGATAGAAGCCGTTCTCGAGGCTCGGGATCAATCCCAGCGCCAGGTCGACATCGCCGGATTGCAGGGCGGCCGACAACCGGTCGTCGATCCGCGTGACGTCCAGCCGAATGCTCGGCGCGATCTCCCAGGCTGCCGACAGGAGCTCGGGAAGCAGGGTGATGTGACTCGCGTCGGTCATCGCGATGACGAATGAGCGGGACGAGGTCCCGGCGTCGAACGCGTTCCGCCATTCCGAGACCTGGCGCAGCGCCTGGAGCGCGTCGCGAACCGCGACGATAAGGCCGTCGGCGAGCGGTGTCGCCAGCATGCCGTCCGGCGTCCGCACGAAGAGCGGATCGCCGAAATGGCGCCGGAGCTTGCCGAGACCAATGCTAACGGTCGGCTGCGACAGGTCGAGCGCGTCCGCGGCCTTGGTAATGCTTCTGGTGGCGTGGATCGCATCGAACAGGCGCAGAAGCCGCAGGTCGAGGACGTCGATATCGTTCTGGCTCATTGAAAAAAGCTATGATGGTGATTTCCTTCATTACATAGACAGCTCACTCGCGCGGTCATAGCCCTTTCGCGATCGGATCGGTTGGGAAGGTCGACAGTGCGGATCTGCATCCTTGGCGCGGGAGCTCTTGGCTCCGCTATCGGAGGGACGCTCGCCGAGGCTGGGCACGAGGTCACGCTCGTCAACCGCAATCGTGGACATGTCGATGCCATTCGCGAGCGCGGGCTCGTCTTGAGGGGCGATGGCCATGATCGGATCGTGCATCTGGCTGCCGCCACCGACACCGCCGGGATGGCGCCCGTCGACCTCGTCCTCGTGCTCGTCAAATCTCCCGATACCGAGGCGGCGGTCTCGGCCGCCCGCAGCATCGTCGGGCCGGATACGCTGGTGATCTCTCTCCAGAACGGCGTCGGCCAGGAAGAACTGCTGACGTCGATCCTGGGCCGGCGGCATGTCCTCGCCGGCAGGACCTATACCGGCGGCGTCATGCTCGGGCCAGGCCATGTGCTCTGCGGCGTCGCTGGCAAGGAAACCATCATCGGCGAGATGGACGGCGCGGTAACGCCACGCGCCGCCGCTCTTGCGCAGGCATTGACCGAGGCCGGCCTGGACACGCGCGTCAGCGCCGAGATCCGCGCCGTGATCTGGGACAAGCTGCTCGTCAATGTTGCGACAGGGGCGCTCGCGGCGGTGACCGGCCTGACCTATGGCCAGCTCTACCAATTGCCCGAGATCGAGGAGACCGCCGTCGCGGCGGTCGCAGAGGCGATGGCGGTGGCACAGGCCTGTGGAATCCGGCTGGCGACGAGCGACCCTCGCGCGCCCTGGAGAAAAGCCTCGTCGGGCCTGCCGCCGGAGTTCAAGACCTCGATGCTGCAAAGCCTCGAAAACGGCCGGCGGACCGAGATCGATTTCATCAACGGTGCCGTCGTCCGGGAAGGACGCCGGATGGGTGTTCCCACCCCGGTGAACGCAACGCTGGTCGCGCTGGTCAAGGGCGTCGAGACGAGAACGGGCATCTCGGCACGGGCGGTCGCCGCATGACGACACAGGCCTATCTCGAACATGTCGCGATTCGCGTTCGCGATCTTGCCTGGCATATCCGCTTCTTCGAGGCCGTCTTCGGATGGAGGGTCCGGCAGGTCGACGGCGACGGCGCGGATCCGAAGCAGGTCTGGATCGGCGGCATGCAACTGATCGCGGCTGCGGATTTCGACGGTGCGCGAGGCCATGCCGATCATGTCGGGATCCGGTGCGGCGACGTCGCGGCGGCCATTGCGGCCGCCCATGCCTTTTCCGAAGTGACCACAGATCCGCGCGGAAGCCATTGGCTCAAGCTGCCCGATGGCTTCGTCGTCGAGCTCCTCCCGGCAGGCCCAGAGGCGCCCGCTGTCTACTCCACGCTTTGAGGTCTGCCATGGACGCCAAGAGCCCGCCCAAAAAGGCGCATGAACGCTACTTCGACGAGGTCGAGGTGGGCGACGAAGGCATCACGCCCGAAGTCACCGTGACCAAGGAGATGATCAAGGCGTATGCCGACCTGAGCGGCGACCATACGCCCGTGCATGTCGACGAAGACTTCGCCAAGGCTTCGCATTTCGGCGGCATCGTCGCTCATGGCCTTTTCGGCCTCTCGCTCGCGGACGGCCTGAAGACGCGCGGCTCGCTGCAGTTTCCGCCAGGCGCGTCGCTCGGCTGGAACTGGGATTTCAAACTGCCCATCCGCGCCGACGACACGATCCATGTGAAGTATCGCGTTGCCTCCATGCGCGAAACCCGCAAGCCGGGCTGGGGAATCGTGTCGATCGCCTCCGACCTCATCAACCAGAAGGGCGAGATCGTGCAGACCGGCGAGCACAAGCTGATGATCCTGAAGCGGCCGGAGGCCTGAGATGCCACAGACCCTGCCCCTCAGCGGAATCCGCGTGATCGACTACAGCCACTTCCTGGCGGGGCCGCACATGTCGCGTTGCCTGGCGGCGATGGGCGCCGACGTCATCAAGGTCGAGCGCCCGGGCGGCGGCGACGCCGGCCGCGCGCACGGCTATTTCAAGGACGGGCAATCCGGATATTTCCTTCAGCAGAACATGGGCAAGCGCGGCATCTGCGTCGACATGAAGGACCGGCGCGGCTTCGACCTGATGATGAAGCTGGTCGAGACGGCGGACGTGTTCGTCGAGAACTACCGCCCCGGCGCGCTGGAAAAGCTCGGCCTCGGCTATGCGGCTCTCTCGGCGCGCAATCCCCGGCTGGTCTATTGCTCGGTATCCGCTTACGGGCACACCGGGCCGGATGCCGCAAGGCCCGGCTTCGGCCTGATCGCCGAGGCGAAATCGGGCGCCATGGCGCAGCTCGGCACGGACGGGGAGGCGCCGCCGCTGCTGCGCATTCCGATCGCCGACATGTATGCCGGCATGCACGGCGTCGCCGCAATCTGCGCCGCCCTGCTGGGCCGCGTCGCGACCGGCAAGGGACAGCATATCGACCTGGCGCTCTACGACTGCATGATCTCGATCCATGATTATGCCGTGCAGCGCTACACCTTCTCCGATGGAGAGGAACTCCCGAAGCGCACCGGCTCGGATTCGCCGGAAACGCCGATCTATGGCGTCTTCCCGAGCTCGGACGCTTATATTGTGATCGCCGCCCAGGTTGACGACGCCTGGGCCCGACTGGCGAGCCTGATCGGCGGCGCTGCGCTAGACCCGAAATTTGCGACGCCGACCGGCCGTGCAACGCATTACCGGGAGGCGACCGCGCTGGTGAAGGCCTGGAGCTCGGCACGCACGACGCGCGAATGCCTTGCGGCTCTCGACGCGTCGTCCGTTCCGTCTGCGCCCGTGCAGACGATCGACCAGGTGCTCGCGGATCCGCAGGTCGCGGCGCGGAACATGGTGCTCGAGCAAACCCATCCGGTGCTCGGCAAAGTCAGGCTTCCCAATCTGCCGTTCCGGTTCTCGGACTGTGACACGACACCCCAGCGGGTCGCACCCTTGCTCGGTCAGCACAATGTCGAAATCGCTCGCGAGCTCGGCATCAGGGAAGAGGAGATCGCCGATATGCAGAGGGCGAACGTCCTGGCGAGCGAGCCGGCGGCCGGCTGACACACCGCTCCGGTCGTGTCGGCGGCGTTGGCCCCGGTCAAGCCGCTCTCGGCAGGCGCAAGCCCGGCGCGAGGCGGCCGACATGCTTGAGATCGTCGAGGAAGCGCCGGGTCTCGTTTTCTTTCGCCTCCTCGTCCGGCAGGCGCAGCAGATAGGACGGGTGGACGGTCGCCAGCAGCGGCGTCCCATCCGGCAGCGCAAGCTCGCGCCCGCGTGCTGCCGCCAGCGGGCCGGCATGGCCGGTCAACGCCTTGAGCGCGGTCGCGCCCAGCGCCACCACCAGCTGCGGCTTGACGAAGCCGAGCTCGAGATCGAGCCAGAAGCGGCAGGCTTTGACCTCGCCGGCATTCGGCTTCTCGTGGATGCGCCGCTTGCCGCGCAGCTGGAATTTGAAATGCTTCACCGCATTGGTGACATAGGCTCGGGTGCGATCGAGCCCTGCATCCGCCATGGCGCGATCGAAGACCTTGCCGGCCGGGCCGATAAAGGGCTTGCCGGCGAGATCCTCATGATCGCCTGGCTGCTCGCCGACGAAGATCACCGGCGCATTGCGCGGGCCTTCGCCGAAAACCGTCTGTGTCGCATCGCACCAGAGATCGCAGCGCCGGCAGGAGCGCGCCGCGAACGCCGCATCCTCCCAGCTCTCGATTGCCGAAAGGTCGGCAGCGGCCAGGTCCGGCGCCGGAGCAGGCCGTCGCTTCTGGGGTGATGTCGGCGCGCTCATGATCATCTCCTGCGTTCGCCTGGCGGCATCGGCAATCAGGGGAGCAATCAGTTCGGCCTCCGGCAGGTTCCGCCAGTATTTCATGGGCATCTCGGCCCTCATCGCCTTCGGCTTCAGCCGGGCCGGGTTGAAGATGCTGGCGTAATAGGTTCGCCACCACTCCTCCATCGCATCACTGGTCGGCGCCTGCGCCCGCGTCGCCGCCTCGCCGAGCTTGAGTTCGCGCCCGTCCCAGAGCAGCGTCCCGCGTGGCGTCAGGATCGTCCAGCGCATCGTCGTGAAACGCTCGACGAAGAAGGGCGCGACCTTCTCCAGGATGTGATGCTCGGGCTCGAACCAGGCGACGAAGGCCTCGCCGCCCTCCCCGTCATCGACCTCGCGGAAGCGCACGAAGGCGGTCATCTTGTGCATGTCGCGCCGGACCGAGCGCGCCAGCGCCTCGGCGCGATGGACGTCGTGATCGGAGGCGATCTGGAGCAGCTCGCGCTCCTCCTGCAGGCGCCAAAGCAGGCGGTAGAGCAGGTCGAAGCGCGCGGGATCGCTATGGCAGATCACCTGCTGCGCCAGCCCGACGAAAGCGCGCGGCACGCTGAGCGCCCTACCCTCGCCGCCCTCGACCACATCCTCGCCGAACAGGCCGGTGTCGTTATCGCCGACGCGCCAGTCGATCGCCGAGGGTGCGACCAGCGCTTGCGCGAAGCGCCGGGCGAAGCCGCGCCAGCCCTCGAAATCGGCTGGATGGGACAGACGCGCGACGTACATCAGAGCAGCGCCAGTTGCTGCGGCTTCGGCGCCAGCTGCGCCTTCAGCCGCTCGCCGTCAAGCGCAGCGCCCGGCCGCCAGTCGCTGGTGACGATGAACTGCCGGAGCACGCGCAAGGAGCGCACCAGCCGCCCGACATCCTCCAGCCTCAAGCTCCGGAAGCGGCGCATGGCGAGGATGCGATCGACGCTGCGCGTGCCGAGCCCGGGAATGCGCAGCAGCATCTCGCGCTCGGCGCGGTTGACGTCGACGGGAAAGCGGCCGCGATGGCGCAAGGCCCAGGCGAGCTTGGGATCGACGGCAAGGTCGAGCATGCCGCCCGGCGCTGCGTCCATGATCTCGTCGACCTCGAAGCCGTAGAAGCGCGTCAGCCAGTCGGCCTGGTAGAGGCGATGCTCGCGCATCAGCGGCGGTTCCGACAGCGGCAATTGCTTCGACGAGTCGGGGATCGGGCTGAAGGCGGAGTAATAGACCCGGCGCAGGCCATAGGCACCATAGAGATTGGCGCTGCGCTGCAGGATGGTCGCGTCGGTGGCATCGTCGGCGCCGACGATCATCTGCGTGCTCTGCCCCGCCGGCGAGAAGGCCGGCGCCCGTTTCGAGCGCTCGCGCTCGGCGGCGGCCTCGTCGATCCTGAGCTTGAGCCCGCCCATGGCGCTGCGGATGTCGAGCGGCTGCTTCTCCGGCGCAAAGCGCTTGAGCGAGGTTTCGCTCGGCAGCTCCACATTGATCGAGACCCGGTCTGCGAACAGGGCCGCTCGGTCGATCAGCTCCTGGCTCGCGCTCGGGATCAGCTTGAGATGGATGTAGCCGCGGAAATCGTGATCGAGCCGCAAGCTCTCGGCAACACGCACCAGTTCGCCCATGGTGTAGTCCGGCGAGCGGATGATGCCGGAGGAGAGGAACAGACCCTCGATATAGTTGCGCTTGTAGAAATTCAGCGTCAGCGCCACGACCTCCTCGACCGAGAAGCGCGCCCGCTGGACGTTGCTCGAACTGCGGTTGATGCAGAAGACGCAGTCATAGGAGCAGAAATTGGTCAGCAGGATCTTCAGCAGCGAGATGCAGCGCCCGTCCGGCGCATAGGAATGGCAGATGCCCGAGCCCGTGGTCGAGCCGATGCCCTTCCCACCGACCGAATGGCGCTTCGCCGTCCCGCTCGACGCGCAGGAGGCGTCGTACTTCGCGGCATCGCTGAGGACTTCCAGCTTCTGAAGCGTGGTGAGCTGCGCCAAGCAAGCCTCCATGTTCACTATATGTTCTATCATGACGCAAACCCATCCCGTCCGCCAGAGGTTCCAAAGCGCACGATCGTCGCAGCCTCGCTCTCAGGTGGTTGGATGTTCCGCGCTAATCGCCATCGCATCAGCGATGCGCCAGGAGCTTTCGTTGACGAACTGCCGGCAACCGGACGTTCCTCCGCGGTAGACCAAGAGCGAGCTTTCGTCAGGCCAAGTCAGGCCGCCAGCTCAAGTCACGCGACGGACCGACGCGCCAGGAACAGCTGTTCGAATTCAGGCGCGGAAAGTGGCCGACCGAAGTGATAGCCTTGCCCTTCGTCGCAGCCCATGCCCTTGAGGCGATTGGCCGTTTCGAGGTCCTCGATACCTTCGGCGATGATCGAGAGGCCGAGTGAGCGGCCGAGATCGATCGTGGCGCGGACGATGGCGGCGTCGCCGCTGTCATTCAGCAGCTGACGCACGAAGGTCTGGTCGATCTTCAACGTGTCGAGCGGGAACGCCTTGAGATAGCTCAGGCTGCCATAGCCGGTCCCGAAATCGTCGAAGGCGATCTTGACGCCGCGCGCACGGATTTCGCGGAACGTCTTCTGCGCCTTTTCGGCATCCTCGATCAGGATGTCTTCGGTGACTTCCAGTTCAAGCAGCTCCGGCGCGAGGCCGGTTTCGTCGAGAAGCGCGGCGACCGTGTCCTGCAGCTCGCTGCCCTGCAATTGCGAGGGCGACAGGTTGACGCCCACCCGGACCGGCGTGCCCGCCAGCTGCCATTGCCGGGACTGCTGGCAAGCCGTGGCCAGAACCCAGTTCGCAACCGCATCGGATAGAGGAGAATTGTTCAGCACCGGAATGAACTGCCCCGGCGGGATCAGCCCGCGCACGGGATGGCGCCAACGGATCAGTGCTTCCGCCCCGATCACACTCCGATCCGAAAGGAGCACTTGCGGCTGGTAGAACAGCTCGAACTGATTTTTCTCGAGGGCAAGGCGGAGCTCGGCTTCAAGCGCCAGTTGCGACGCGATCCTGTCGCGCATGGCAGCTGCGAAACCGATCGGTTGCTCGTCGCGGGCCAGTATGGCTGCCTCGAGTGCCAGATGGGCGTTTCCGATCAGGTGGTCAGCACTCCAGCCTGGTTCTGCCACGGCATAGCCGATGCGTACCGCCACCCGCTGGCGCCATTCGCCGAAGACAAGAGCGGCAGACCCAAAATCACGCGCAACGTCATTCGCCACCGCTGCTGCGAACTCCTTGGGCGCAATCAGAGCGAACTCGTCATCGGCGAAACGAGCAGCCTCGGCATCGGCAGGCATCAGCGCGCGCAGCCGTGCGGCGAACGCGACAAGCACCTGATCAGCGAATTCCCGGCCATGGATGTCGCTGAAGTGATGGAAGCGGTCGATGCCGATCAGGATCAAGGCCGATACGGGCGCGCCGCCCTTATCGAACTCTGCTGCCAGACGCTCCCCGAGCGTGTGCCGGTTGAGCAGCCCGGTCAGGTCGTCATGCTCGGCCAGATAACGAATCCGTTCGCGCTCGCGCTGCTTGATGGTGATGTCGCGCAGGACGAGGCCGAACTGACGCCCGTCAGTGCCCTGCCAGCTGGAGGCGCTCGCCTCGAGGGCAAAGCGCTCGCCGTTGCGCCTGAGCCCGACGAGATCGAGGATGTGGTCGTCCACCGCCGCGGCATGCTGCAGGCGGGCGAGCTGCTCCGGGTCGGCAAGGCAGGCGGTGAAAGGCTTGTCGAGCGCATCCGCCTCCGGATAGCCGAATATCTTGGCCGCGCCGGGGTTCCAGAAGACGATGCGACCTTGATCGTCGAGGCAGACGAGCCCATCGCCCAGCGACATCGCGATACGCTGGAAGCGTCGTTCGGCGATCCCGCGCAACAGCCCGCGCAAGTCGATTTCGTGAAGCGCGATGGCGATCAGATAGGCGCCGAGCAGAAGGAGCCAACTGCTCGTGTCCACGATGATCGGCCAGGTCGTCTGGATGAGGAACGCCCCGACCTCCAGTGAAGCCGCCGCCCACAACACGATGGCGACGCGCGCCCTTGCGCTGGTGCGCCGCCAGAGCACGACCATCCCCACGAGAATGGCGACTATGCCGACGAGCGACAGCGGCAGGCCGGTGCTCTGCAGGGCGCGACCCTGCAGCAGCGATTCGGCAGCCAGCAGTTGCAGCATGGAGCCCGGGATGACGCGGCCATTGGGGACGTTGAAGCGGTCGCCGAGTTCGACGGCCGTTCCGGCGACGATGACCTTGCGCCCCTTGAGGCGCGCCAATGCCTGTGGCTCGCCGTCGAGCACCGCGATGTAGGACACGGCCGGTACCGTATCGGTGCCGATGCTGAAATCGATGCGGAACGGTGCGCCCTGCTCGTCATGGCGGCCGACCAGCAGCGCGCCGAACGACGGCAGGAACTCGCCGATGCGTGCGCCGAGACCATAGCGGCGAACCAGCCCGTCCGTCTCGGGCAGAACATTCACCACGGCCGACCAGCTTTGAGCCGCGAACTCCGGCAAGGGCCGGTTCACATGCAATGTGAGCCCGCGATTGAGGTCGCCGGCTCTCTGCTGGAAGGTCGGCAGCACGACGGAGCCACCGGCCTTCGCCAGCGCCTCCGCGAAAGCCGCGTCGTCGACGGGATTGGAGCGGGCGCTGAAGTCGACGTCGAAAAGGATCTCGGTGGCGCCTGCCGTCTCGAGCTGCTCGATCAGCTTGGCATGATGGCGGCGCGGCCATGGCCAGACGCCGATACGCGCCAGCGAGGGGGCGTCAATCTCGACCAGCGCTATGGTTTCGCTGGCCGGACGCTTCGGCCAGAGGAAACGCTTGTCGCTGATGAGATCCGCGAATGCTGCGGGCAGGCCGACCAGCCAGGCCAGCGCAAGCAGCCCGCAGGCAATCAGGTGTGGCCGATACAGCGTCACGTCCGTCTGCCACCCTGCCGGGTATCGAGTTCAGTCATCCCGACCCTAGCGCGGAAAAGCTGACGATTTCGTCAAGACATCAGCGCCCGAGATTCACCCTGACGCTGAGGCCGCCGAGGTTCAGCCCGATACTCACGCCACCGGCACCATTGCCATTGCCGTTTCCACCGCCGTTCCCGTTGCCGCCGGCATTGTTGCTGCCATTGCCGCTGTTGCCGCCAGCGTTGCCATTACCGTTTCCGTTGCCACCGCCGTTTCCGTTGCCGCCGGCATTGTTGTTGCCATTGCCGCTGTTGCCGCCAGCGTTGCCATTACCATTTCCGTTGCCACCGCCGTTGCCGCCGGCATTGTTGTTGCCATTGCTGTTGTTGCCGCCAGCATTGCCATTACCGTTTCCGTTTCCAACACCGTTTCCGTTGTTTCCGGCATTTCCGGGCTTGCCGCCGCTGTTCCCCCAGCCGTTTCCGTTGCCGTTCTTGCCATCGGCATGCCCGTCGCGGCCATTGCCGCGATTGTTCCCCGAGGCATTGCCGTTGCCGGCGTTGCCTGAGGCATGGCCGTCGCCGCTGTTGCCGCGGCCGTTCCCGCCGACATTGCCATTGCCGTTGTTACCGCTGCCATTGCCGATGCTGCCTGGGCCGCTGGACTTGGCGTTCGCCTGGCCGTTGACGCTGGCCAGAGTCTGCGCAGCCTCGGAGCGACCGAGCTCCGAACTGCCGACGCGCTGGACATTGTTCGAGGTGCTGCCTGCGGGCGACAGGTCCTCGGTCGACCAGGTCGTGCCCTGCCTGCGCCCGGAGGCATTGGCTGTCGCATCGGCATTGCGCGCCAAGCCCTTGGTCACCGCCTGGACGTTGACATTGACCTCGCCCAGCGCCGTGCCGATGCGCACGGTCCCGCCGCTGCTGGAAACAGCGCGGTGCGAAGGCTCGCCGGCGCTGGCCCGGCGCTCCTCCTTGCCTGCCGCTGGCGGCCGCGACAGGCCGTCACGCGGGACGGAAATCGCGCGGATCGAGGGGGTGCGCGGCGCTCCCTGCTGGATCGGATTGAACTGCCCGCTGCCGGAGAACCTGAGGCCGGCGGCCCCGGTTCCGGCCACGCTGGCGGCCTGGCCGGGCTGGACCAGCGCGAACTGACCGGAGCGGAAATCCGAGACCTGCACCTGGCCGCGCTGAACGTCGACCTTGGCGCTGCCCGAGGTCACGGTGACGCGGAACTGCGTGCCCTTGACCACGGCGGCGAGGAAGGGGGTCTCGACCTCGAAATGCTGGACGTTCTTCTTCTCCACGTCGAGCAGGATCGAGCCCGCCTGCTGGAGGATGGTCGAGCGACCCGAGCCACTCGTCGTCGGCACGGCGACCTGCGCGTTCGCCGAGATCAGCATGCTCTCGGCGCCGCGGACCAGGAGGACGCGGCCATTGCGTCCGGTGCGGATGGTATCGCCGGGCTTCAGCGTCGTGGCCTGGCCGAGCGAGACCGGCTGCACGCCGGCCCCGGCGATCCAGGCTTCGCCCGAGACCTTGCTGACCTGCCAGATATTGTCCTCCGCCAAAGCCGGCCTCGGGCTCAACGCTTCCAAGAGGGCCAGAAGGCCCGCAGCGAAGAGTATGCGGATCGCTCGCGGCATGGGTAGGCGGTCTCCATCCTGGAGGTGAAAGCCAGCTATGCCCCTTTGCTAACAGCCAGTTCTGAATTCTGACTTAGCGTAGTCGTCTATAATCGAAGGCCGTATTAAGCTTTGATTAACCATGTCTATTTACCGATTTTGGTGGGGTGCAGGCTGGCTGAGCCCAAAAAAGCGGATGCGTACTGGGCATGGCACGGCGGCGGGCGGACAAGCTGTGCAGCGACAGCTTGCGGGCAGCGATACTTCTGCTCTCTCTGTGTTCGCCGGTCTTGATCGCGCCGGCGCATGCCCAGAGTAGCCTCCGTCCGGTTCCGCCAATCCAGCCCAGTGACCAGGGTCTCGAGCAGCGGCGGGCCGAGCGGCTGCAGGAAACCCAAACCGGGATCTCGGTCCCGACTGCCAGATCCGCGCCCGACCAACCGGCCGGCGAAGACCGGGCGCTATTCACGCTTGCCGCGGTGAGGATCGAAGGCGACAGTCCACTCGATTCCGGCGATATCGCTGCCGTCTATCGGGACAGGCTCGGCAGGCCGATCTCACAAACGGGCCTCGCCGCCCTCGCGAACCAGATCGGCCAGCTCCATCGCGACGCCGGCTATCATCTGACACGCGCGATCGTCCCGCCCCAGGACATCAAGGGCGGCATCGTCACGATCCGGATCATCGCCGGTACCATCACCGAGCTCGTGGTGCAGGGCGACGAGGCTAACCGTTTCGGCACGCGCCGCATGCTGGCGCCGATCAGCGAGGAGACGCCGGCCAGGCTGGAGACGCTCGAACGCCGGCTCCTGCTCGTCAACGATCTGCCGGGCGTGCGCGTCAAGGACACCACGCTGGAGGAGATCGGCACTGGTACCGGGCGCTTTCGCCTGACCGTGATGCTCGACAGCTGGAGCGTGTTCGTCTCCGCGGGCTTCGACAATGCGGCTTCGAATGCCGTCGGCCCCTGGCAGGCCTATTTCGGCGCGGCGCTGAATTCGCTGCTCATCCCCGGCGATACGCTGGCGGTCAATCTCTCATCGGTACCGGGCTCGACGCGGGAGCTCCGCTATGGCCGCATCTCCTATGACGCACCGCTCGGCGGCGATTGGCTGCGGGTCGGCGTCTCGGCCTCGCGCAGCGTGGTCTGGCCCGGCGACCTGCGTCGCCTCGACCGTGTTCGGTCCGATGCCGAGAACCTGGAAGCCAGAGCGACCATCGTCGCATTGCAGACACAGCGGCAGTCGCTCTCGCTCACCGCAGGGTTTGGGCTGAGCAACGTAACCGAGGAGAGCGCCTTCGGCGTCACCTACCGCGACCGCCTGCGGATCGCGAGCCTGACCGCCGACTATCGCCTTCGCGATGATTGGCAAGGGACGACCTATGCCACGCTCGGCCTGCGCAAGGGCCTCGGCATCGACGGCGCCTCACGCCGCTACGACCCGCTGCTCTCGCGCTTCGACGGCTCGGGCAACTTCTACGCCCTGCAGGGCGCGCTGACGCGCTATCAGGGCCTTGGCGGCAACTGGTCGATGAGGCTTGCGGCCTCCGGTCAGGTCAGCTCCGAGGCGCTGCTGATCTCGCAGCAATTCTATCTTGGCGGCGCCGCCTTCGGCCGCGCTTTCCAGAGCGGCTGGCTCGCCGGCGACAACGGCATCGCCGGTTCGGCCGAGCTGCGCTACGACTACCGGCCGGCTCTGTCTTTCCTGAAGAACGTCCAGCTTTTCGGCTTCGTCGAGGGGGGAGCCGTTCGCAGCTATGCGGTGCCGAAAGACATCGTCCAGTCCCTCTCCGCCGTGGGTGGCGGCGTGCGCCTGCGGTTCAACGATTCCGTCGAGGCCGGCCTCACCGTTGCTGCACCACTGAGCTACAATTCGCCCAGCCGAGGCGGCCGCGGCGCAACCGTCCTGTTCTCACTCTCGACGGTTCTGAAGGCTTGTCCCGAGCGAAGCGAATGGCGCTGCGGATAAGCAGTCCCCACCTGCCCTGACCATCTTGCGATGGCGGAACATGCGTCGTCGCCGCCTCTTCATGGTTCACGGCCTGTGCGGCAGGCAGTCCCTGCGGCATGGCAGCGGCAGCGCGGCGTCACTCGGAATATCCGTTCCAAAAAGGGTGACTGGATTTGAGACGCACGCAAGCGCTGGATATTCCCGCGCTTTTTGCTTTTTTTTGGTCCCGCCTGATCACAACATCGCCTGCCGCCACCCTTCGCCCTGTCAGGCCGGGACGAGCTTCGGTGGATTGCCGCGAACTTTGAAAGACTCCTTCAAAGCCCAGTTCCTGAAACCTTGCACGCGCGGATCGTCGAAACGGCTTTCGTGGATCAGGAGGTAATATTCTCCGGCGCTGTCGAGCTCGCTGGTCAGCGGAACGGTCAAGCCGCGCATGCCCTCCTCATGCGCCAGGATGATGTCCGGCACCAGGGCAATGCCACGGCCCTGGCGCGCCGCATCGAGCGACATGAAGAAATGCCCGAACTGCAGCGTTTGCTCGATCTCGACCGCCGCGCGCACGCCATGAGCCTTGAGCCAGTCGGGCCAGGCATGGCGGCGCGTCGAGGTATGGATCAGCGGCCAGCGCACCAGATCGGCCGGAGTGACGTCCGTCTCACCCAACAGACCCGGTGAGCAGACCGGGACCAGCCGATCGGGAAAGAGTTCGTCGGCATGGACCCCGTCCCAGCGCGTCAGCATGGACAGCTCGATCCGTGGCTGGTTGCGCTCGTAATGCCGGCCCGGCAGGCGGCCGACGCGGATCGCGACATCGGCCTCATGTGCGAGCAGATCCGCCGGCTCGATCGACGAGACGACGCGCAGCTCGATCTGCGGGTGCAGGCTGGTGAAGAGGTGAAGCCGCGGCATCAGCCAGACCGAGGCGATCGTCGGCAACACCGACACCGTCAACGTCGCCCTGTCCTTGCGCCGACTGAAGCGGCCGGCGGCGCGCTCGAGCTCGTCGAGCATGCTCTCGACGCTCCGGAAGAACTGCTCGCCCTCGGCGGTGAGCTCGATCCTGCGGGTGAAGCGGCGGAACAGCTCCTGCCCGAGATGGAGCTCGAGCTCCTTGACCTGCCGGCTGACGGCGCCCTGCGTCAGGCTCAGCTCCTCGGCCGCCTTGGTGAACGACAGATGGCGCGCAGCAGCGTCGAAACCGCGCAGCGCATTCAATGGCGGCAGACGCCTCTTTCGCATGCAGCACCTCCCTCATGCATGAGACTAGATCATGCATGAGCGCCGAACAATTCGTTTGTGACGACCGGGCGACGGCTTCATCGTCTCGTCAACGCCGGACCTGCCCTGGGCAAGGCACCGGTGAACGGGGAACTGCCGATGACGATCGAGCCAGCGATCGCGCTCGCCATGCGCGACATCGCCAAGCGCTATGGCGCGACCTGCGCACTGCGCAGCGCCGAGCTGACCTTGCGCGCCGGCCGCGTCCACGCTCTGCTCGGCGAGAACGGCGCCGGCAAGTCGACCCTGGTGAAGATCATCGTCGGCGCGGTGAAGCCCGACAGCGGCAGCGTCGCTCTGTCCGGGAAGCCCGTCGCCTTCCGCTCGGTGGCCGAGGCGATCGCCGCCGGGATCGTGCCGATCTACCAGCATCTGAGCCTGTTTCCCGAGCTCTCCGTCCTCGACAACCTCTCCGCCTTCCAGCTCGTCGCCGGCCGGGCCGGCCTCAGCCGCAAGGCGCTGGTGCCGCGGGGCGAGGCCAAGACCTGGCTTGCCCGCGTCGGGCTCGACCTCGATCTCGACCGCGCGGTCTCGTCGCTCTCGCTCGGCGAGCGCCAGTTGCTCGAGATCGCCCGCGGCGTCGGCCGCAATTGCCGCATCCTCGTCCTCGACGAGCCTACTGCAGCGCTGAACGGGGCCGAGGCCGACCGGCTCTTCGCCGTGGTCCGCGATCTCTGCGCAGGCGGGACGGCTGTGCTCTTCATTTCGCACAAATTCGACGAGATCGAGCGCCTCGCCGACGAGGTCACCGTGCTGCGCGACGGCGCCACCGTGATCGACGCAGCCACGATCGGCCGGCACGACCGCGCCACGCTGGTCAAGGCGATGCTGGGCATGCAGGTCGAGCACGAGCACCGTTCCGGCAGCGCCCGGACGGAACCCGTCCTGACGACAGCCAATGTCCGCATGGCGACTGGCCATAGTCTCGACCTCTCGGTAAGCGCCGGCGAAATCGTCGGCCTCGCCGGCCTGGTCGGCTCCGGCGCGCTCGCCATCGCCGCGACCCTGGCCGGAGCCGCTCCCGGGCAGGGCGAGATCGCCGTCGGCGAGCAGAGTTTCGCCCTCGGCGACCGGCGCGCGGCCGTCCGCCTCGGCGTCGCCTATGTTCCGGCCGACCGCCATGCCGAGGGGCTGTTTCCGCCGGTCAGCGCCATCGGCAACGCCTCGGCCAGCGCGCTCGGGCGCTTCTCCGCCCGCGGCCTCCTCGGCAAGGCACGCGAGCGCAATGCGATCGAGCCGCTGCTGCGCCGCCTGCACCTGCACCCGGCCCGCCCCGATGCCGAGGCCGCGAGCTTCAGCGGCGGCAACCAGCAGAAGCTCCTGATCGCGCGCTGCCTCGCCTTGCCGAACCTGCGCGCTCTCGTCCTGCTCGAGCCGACGCGCGGGGTCGATGTCGCGGCCCGCGCCATGATCCACCGCGCCGTCATCGACATGGCCCGCACCGGCGTTGCCGTTCTGGTCGCATCGAGCGACCTCGATGAGCTCACCGCGCTCTGCGACCGCTACCTCGTGGTCCGGGACGGCTCGATCGCGCAGGACCTGCCGAGCGATTCCTCGACCGAAACGATCATGGCCGCGCTCGCCGGAAAGGCCGCGGCATGAGCAGCTTTCCTCTCGGCGACCGGGGCCCGCCCAGCATGCCTGCCATCCTGCGCCCGCCAGCCATCCTGATCGTCACGGCGCTGCTCTTCGGGCTGGCCGCCCTGGCGGTGCCTCGCTTCGGCACGCTCGGCAATATCGAGAACGTGCTGCGCATCGCCGCCATCCTCGGCATCGTCGCCTGCGGCCAGGCCATCGTCGTCATCCTCGCGGGCATCGAGTTCTCCTTCGGTGCCTCGGCGGCGCTGGCGAGCGTCGTCATCGTCATGGCTCTCCCGACGGCCGGTGTCGTCGGCGCCTTCCTCCTCGGCGCGTTGCTGATCGTGGGTATCGGCATGGTCAACGGCCTGTTCGTCGCGCGCTTTGCCGTGCCGCCGGTGATCGCGACGCTCGGCATGCTGATGATCGCCTCGGGTCTCGCGGCCTGGCTCGCCGGCGGTCTGCCGATCGACGCGCCGCCCTCGGACGCCTTTTCCTTCCCGGCCCGCGGCCGCATTCTTGGCATCCCCGTCCCGATCCTCTGCGCCGCCGTCGCCTTCGCTCTGTTGCATGTCCTGCTCGCCAAGACCCGGCTCGGACGCGGCTGGTATCTGGTCGGCGCCAATGCGACGGCCGCCAGGCTCGCAGGGCTTTCCGTGCCCCGCCTGGTCTTTGCCGGCTATGCCGTGGCCGGCCTGTTCTGCGCGCTCGGCGCCGTCATCCTGACCAGCCGCGTCGCCTCGGGCCAGCCCATGCTCGCGCCGAACCTGCCCTTCGAGACCATCGCCGCCTGTGCCGTTGGCGGCCTGCCGCTCGGCGGCGGGCGCGGCAATGTCCTGCAGGTCGCCTGCGGCGTGCTGATCGTCGCCATGCTCAACAACATCGTGGTGCTGCTCAACCTGCCGACCGCCTACCAGCTCATCCTGCTCGGCGCGCTCGTCGTCGCTGCCGTGCTGCTGCAGCGCGACTGGGCCTTCCTCGGCAACGCCGCCCGCATTCTGATCGGCGGGAGGCGCGGATGAGCGCCGCCATCGCCCCACGCCTGCTGGTCGCGCCCGCCGGCATTCTCGCCGCCGGCCTGATCTTCGCCGCGGTCGCGCCCGGCTTCCTCTCGCTCGGCAATGCCGCCAGCATCGCCGGCCAGGCCTGGGTTCTCGTCCTGCTCGCGACCGGCCAGATGTTCGCCCTGGCGGCCCGCGGCTTCGACATCTCAGTGGGCGCCATCGCCGCGCTCGCCGGAACCCTCGCCGCAATGGCCGCCAACAGCTTCGGGCTGATGGGCCTGCTGGTCGCCCCCCTCGTCGGCCTCGCCTGCGGAACGCTGAACGGCTGGCTGATCGGCCGTCTCGCCTTGCAGCCGATCGTCGCGACGCTCGGTTCGCTGGTCGCGTTGAAAGGGCTCGCTTTGCTGATCAGCGACGACGGCCAGGCCGTGCCGCTCACCGAGGCAGGCCAGGCCACCAGCCTCGCCTTCGATCCCGTGCTCGGCCTGCCGCCGCTCGCCTGGCTCGCCCTCGTCTGCGTCCTCGGTGCCCAGTTTCTCCTGAGCCACGCCACGCTCGGCAAGCGCATCCTGATGCTCGGCGCCAATCCCGAAGCCGTCGGCCTGGTCGGCGCCGATGCCGGCGCGCTCCAGATCCGCGCCTACCAGCTCTGCGGACTCTTCGCCGGGCTCGCCGGGGCGCTGATGACGGCCCGGGCCGGCGCCGGCCTGCCGACCGAAGGCGCCGGGATGGAACTGCAGGCGATCGCCGCCGCGATCATTGGCGGGACCGCTCTGTCCGGCGGCGTCGCCAACGCCCTCGCCGTCGCTGCCGGTGCCTTCTTCGTCCAGGTCGTGCTGACCGGGCTCAACCTCAGCGGCGTCTCGCCCTTCCTGGCGCAGGTCACCGTCGGCCTCGTCATCCTCGGCTCCGGCCTGATGGACACCGCACTCCGTTCGCTCTTTTCCCGCAACCGCCAGACCAAGGAGATATCGCCATGACGTCCCTGACCCGTCGCAGCCTCCTGCTTGCCTCCATCGCCGTCGCCGCGCTGGCGTCGCCGGCCCTCGCCCAGGAGAAGACGATCGGCATCGCCGTGCCGAACCTCGCCTCCTCCTTCTGGATCTCGGCCGTCTACGGCATGGAGAGCGAGGCGAAGGCGAGCGGCGCCACGGTTCTGAAGCTCAATGCCGGCGGCGACGCCAACGCTTCGCAGCAGATCGCCCAGGTGCAGGACCTGATCCAGCGCAAGGTTGCGGCGATCGTGATCGGCGCCACCAATGGCGACGCGGTGAAGCCGATCGTCGAGCGCGCGATCGAGGCCGGCATCCCGGTCGTCGGCATCTCCTCGCCGCCGAACACGCCGAAGCTCGCCTCCCTGGTCAGCGCCGACCATGCCGACATGGGCAAGCTCCAGGCCGAATGTCTCGCCAAGGCGGTCGGCGGCAAGGGCACGGTCGCGATGATGGCGGGCCCTGCCGGCCAGGCCTGGTCGGACCTGCGCGCCAAGGGCTTCCGCGAGGCGCTGGCCAAGGCGGCGCCCGACGTCAAGATCGTCGCCGAATCCCGTCTCGCCGACAACCGCAACGCTGCGCTCGGCACTGCCGAGGACTGGACGCAGCGTTTCCCCGACCTCGCCGGCATCTATGCCGCGACCGACGACATGGCCGCCGGCGTCGTCTCGGCCTTCAAGTCGGCGAGCAAGCCGGTGAAGGTCTCGGCCTCGAATTTCAGCCCGACCGCCCAGCAGATGCTGAAGGACGGCGACATCGCCTGCACCTCGATCCAGCAGGTGGTCGCCCAGGGCAAGGCCGCGATGGCGCAGGCGCTGAAAGCCGCGGCGAAGCAGCCGGTCGAAGCCCGTGTCGTGATGCCGGCGCTGCTGGTGACGCGCGAGACCATCGCCACCGTCGACCTCTCCTCGGTCGTGGCCCCGGCCGATTATCGCCCCTGACGGACGCACGCTCATGCTGCCCAGCCCCGGACGCTTCCCCTACTCGCCCATCGTCGACCGGCCGGACTTCACCTGGCCGGGCGGCAAGCGGCTCGCCGTCTATGTCGCGCTCTGCGTCGAGCACTTCGCCTATGGCTCGGGGCTCGGCCTGCCCTATTCGCCAGGGCTCCAGCACCCCAACACCTACAACTGGGCCTGGCGCGAATACGGCAACCGCGTCGGCGGCTGGCGGCTGATCGAGCTCTTCGACGAGTACCGCCTGCCGCTCTCGGTGCTGCTCAACACCGAATGCTACGCGCATTGCCCGGAGCTGGTCGCGGCCCACCGCCGCCGCGGCGACGAGATCGTCGCCCATGGCCGCACCAATTCCGAGCATCAGAACGGCATGGACATCGACGCGGAGCGGCGGCTGATCGCCGAGGCGACGCAGGCGATCGCGAGCCATGAGGGCGCTGCGCCCTCAGGCTGGATGAGCCCGGGCGCCCATCCCAGCGCCAGCACCGAGGACCTGCTGGCTGAAGCCGGCTACGCCTACACCATGGACTGGCCGATGGACGACCAACCGGTCTGGCTGAAGACCAAGGGCGGCCCGCTGCTGGCGATGCCCTATCCGCACGAGGTCAACGACGTGCCGATGGTTGTGCTGCATGACGGCACGGCGCAGGCCTTCGCTGATATGGCGATCGACAATCTCGACGAGATGCTGGTCCAGTCCGAGCAGCAGGCGCTGGTCTACGGCATGACGATCCACACCTTCATCGTCGGCCAGCCTTTCCGCATCCGGCAGTTCCGCCGGGTGCTCGACCATCTCAACAAGCATCAGGACCGCATCTGGTTCACCACGGCCGGCGCCTGCGCGCGCCATTACGCCAGCCTGTTCCCGGCTCCTCAGGCCGGCTGACGACAAGACAAGGAAACGCCCATGACGTCCCCTTCCGCACCCGGCGCGCATCCGCGCCGGCGGGTCGCCATCGCCGGTCTCGGCGCCGTCGGCCTCAAGATCGCCAGCGTGCTCGACCAGGGCGTGCCCGGCTGCGAACTCGTCGCCGTCTCCGCGCATGACCGCGACAAGGCGCGTGAGCGTCTCGCCAATCTCTTCCGCGCTGTCCCCGTCGTCGCGATCGAGGAACTCGAAGCGCTCGCCGACATCGTCGTCGAATGCGCCCCGGCCGCGCTGCTGCCGGCCATCGCCGAGCCCTTCCTGCGTGCCGGCAAGACGGTGATCGTGCTGAGCTCCGGCGCCATCCTCTCGCATGAGGGCCTCATCGAGATCGCCCGCGCGCATGGCGGCCAGATCGTCGTGCCGACCGGCGCGCTGCTCGGCCTCGACGCCGTCACCGCAGCGGCCGAGGGCGTGATCCGCTCGGTCCGGATGATCACGCGCAAGCCGGTGCGCGGCCTCGTCGGCGCGCCCTATCTCATCGAGAACAACATTACCCTCGACGACGTGACCGAACCGACCCGGGTCTTCAGTGGCACGCCGCGCGAGGCCGCGATCGGCTTCCCGGCCAATCTCAACGTCGCCGTCGCGCTATCGCTCGCCGGCATCGGGCCCGACCGGACGACGCTCGAGATCTGGGCCGATCCGGCGCTGACTCGCAACACCCATACGATCGAGGTCGACGCCGACTCAGCCAGCTTCTCGATGACGATCGAGAACGTGCCGAGCGACAACCCGAAGACCGGCCGCATCACCGCGCTCTCGGTCATCTCCTATCTGCGCAAGCTCGACGCTCCGCTGCGCATCGGCTCGTAAGCCGGACTCACGAGGAACCATCATGGATCTGGGAATTGCTGGACGCACGGCGCTCGTACTGGGTGCCGGCGGCGGGCTCGGCCGCGCCATCGCCAGGGCACTCGCACGGGAAGGCGCCAGGGTCGCGCTCGCCGATATCGACGAGACGGCGCTCGCCGCCACGGCCGCTGACCTCTCCGCCCTGGGCGCACCGCATCTGGCGCGGCGCTGGGACATCGGCCGCCTCGACGAGGCCGACGGACATCTTGCCGCGATCGCCGAGGCGCTCGGACCGGTCGACATCCTCGTCAACAACACCGGCGGTCCGCCGCCCAGCCTCGCCGCCGGCGTGCCATCCGAGACCTGGACGGCACAGTTCCAGGCGATGGTGCTCTCCGTCATCGCGCTCACCGACAAGGTGCTGCCGGGCATGCGCGAGCGCGGCTTCGGACGGATCGTCACCTCGACCTCCTCAGGCGTGGTCGCGCCGATCCCGAACCTCGCCATCTCGAACGCCTTGCGCCTGTCACTGGTCGGCTGGTCGAAGACGCTGGCGCGCGAGGTCGCGGCGTCCGGCATCACCTGCAACGTCATCCTGCCGGGGCGGATCGCTACCGACCGCATCCTCTTTCTCGACGAGCAGAAAGCCAGGCGCGAAGGCCGGCCGCTCGCCGACATCGTCGCCGAGAGCACGGGCGCAATCCCGCTCGGCCGCTACGGCACGCCCGAGGAATACGCCGACGCCGTCGCCTTCCTCGCCAGCGCCCGCGCCGCCTACATCACCGGCTCGGTCATCCGGGTCGATGGCGGCTATCTCCAGAGCATCTGAAAGGATCTGAGATCATGACCGAACTGCCCCAACGCGGCGCCGTCTGGCGCGAGGACATCCGCCGCCGCTTCCTTGCGGTCGACACCTCCAACGTCGCCGACGTGCTCGACACGCTCGGCCTGCCGGACCAGGGCCTCGCACCGCAATTTGCTCCCTACCCCGCGACCACCGGACAGCTCGCCGGCTTCGCCTATACCATCCGCGGCCAGATGACGCCGTTCCCGCTCGGCGGCGACGCCGAGAAGATGAAAGCCTGCCAGGGCGTCTCGCCCGGCGAGGTCACGGTCTGGAGCGGCGACGGCGAGGGCATCTGCTATTTCGGCGAATTGATCGCGATCGGCATGAAGGAGAAGGGCTGCGTCGGCGCGCTCGTCGACGGCGGCATCCGCGACATCCGTTGGATCGGCGAGCAGGCCTTCCCGGTCTATGCGCGCTACCGCACGCCGGTGCAGTCGATCGGCCGCTGGAAGGTCAACGCCAGCCAGGTCCCGGTGCTGATGCGCGGCGCGACCAGCCGCTATGTCGAGATCAAGCCGGGCGACTTCATCCTCGCCGACGATGACGGCGCCATCGTCATCCCGGCCGAGCGGATCGAGGAGGTGCTGGCCGAAGCCGAGCGGCTGACCGCCGTCGAGGTCAACATCCGGCGCGATCTCTCGCGCGGGCTCTCGCTCGCCGATGCTCTGGCGAAATACGGCCACGTCTGACCGACTATCGCGGGAGGTCAGGCCGTCAAAGCCTCGCGCAGCGGGACCATGAACTCGCGCGCGAGCTGCGACAGCTCCTCGTGCAGCGGATGCAGGATGGCGATCTCGTAGGAGATCGCCGGCCGGAACGGCCGGCGCACGACGTCGGCCGTGAACGGCGCGCTGACCACGGGATCGACGATCCCGACCCCGATGCCGGCGGCGACGAGCTCGCAGGCCGACGAGAAGAACTCCGTCTCGGCAACCACATTCCAGCGCGCGCCATATTCGGAGAAGGCAGCGGCGAGCTTCTGGTAGACGGGATCGCCGCGGAACAGGGTGACGAAGGGCACCCCGTCGAGATCGGCCGGGGTGATCTCCTCGCGTTCCGCCAGGGGATGGCCGAGCGGCAGCATGCACTGGCACTGATAGCTGAAGACCTCCATCTGCGCCGTCGGATAGTCGAGCGGCAATTCGGCGATGGCGAAGTCGAAGGTCCGCGTCGACATCAGCTCCTTCACGCTCTGCGATGCCCGCGTGATGATCTTCATTTGCAGGCCCGGCCGCTCGGCGGCGAAGACCGAGAGCAGCCGAGGCAGCAGGGCGATCGAGATGCTGGGATAGGCAGTGATCGCGAGATGCCCGCGCTTGCCGGCCCGGATCTCTCCCGCCACCCGCACAGTGTTCTCGACCGCCTCCAGCGCCCGGCTCGCCTCCGCATAGATCAGATGCGCCTCCGGCGTCGGCTGCAGCCGCGTGCCGCGTCGCACGAACAGCGGCACGCCGAAATCATGCTCCAACGCGGCGATCATCGTGCTGACGCCGGGCTGCGATATCCCGAGAAGTTCGGCGACGCGCGTCATCGTGCCGTGGATCATCAAGGCGCGGAAGCATTCGAGCTGGCGCAGGCGCATGCTAGCTTCATATGATTTTTTGATAATGAAGCCAAATCAAATTATTGGATTTGCATAAAGATTGAGGGTTTCCTTGCCGGCATAGCGAATGAGCCAGCGAGGAGATCGCCATGAACAAGCAGGTCGGAGCGCTCCAGCCGGCGCTCGAACTGATCCCGGCCCGCAGCGGCGTCGCCGCAAGGGTCAAGCGCGGCCAGAGCGTCCGGGTCGTCAACACCCATGGCAAGCAGGTCGTCGACACCTGGGCCTTCAGCGCCGCCGATATCGACGAGCACCTCTCGATGGAGCACAGCCGGGCCGCGATCCTGAAGCTGATGCCGGCGGTCGGCGACACGCTGGTCAGCAATCGCCGCAATCCGATGCTGACCGTGGTCGACGACACCACCCCCGGCATCCACGACATGCTGATCGCCGCCTGCGACGAACATCGCTATCGCCAGCTCGGCGCGCACGGCCATCACGACAGCTGCACCGACAACCTCAAGGCCGCGCTCGCCGCGCTCGGCATCGCCGTGCCGCTGACGCCGAGCCCGCTCAACCTGTTCATGAACGTGCCGGTCCGCGCCGACGGCAGCCTCGCCTTCGAGGCGCCGGTCAGCGAGCCCGGCCAGCATATCGCGCTGCGCGCCGAGATGGACCTGATCATCGTCTTCTCGGCCTGCCCGCAGGACATGGTGCCGGTCAACGCCATGCATCCGACCGACGCGCACTACCAGATCGCCTGACGGGAGGCTCATCATGCGCAAGCTGCCTTCGCTCAATGCGGTACGCGCCTTCGAGGCGACGGCGCGCCATCTCAGCTTCACCCAGGCCGCCAACGAGCTCTGCGTCACGGTAACGGCGGTGAGCCATCAGGTGCGCCATCTCGAAGCCGTGCTCGGCCTGAAGCTGTTCGAGCGCCAGGCGCGGGCGCTCGCGCTGACCGCCGCCGGCGAGACGTTGTTCCCGCTTCTGCGCGACGGCTTCGATCGGCTCGCCGATGCCTTCGCTTTGCTCGACGATACCCGCTCGGCCGACTCCGTCACCGTCTCGACCACCCGCGCCTTCGCCGAGCGCTGGCTGATGCCGCGCCTCCCGGCTTTCCACGCAGCCCATCCAGCGATCACCGTCCATATCGACGCCTCCGAGGAGGTGATGGACCTGCGCGCCGAGGGCATCGACCTCGCCATCCGCTATGGCCCGGTCCCGGCCGATCAGCGTCAGACCGTGCTGCTGGAGGACAGCTACATCGCCGTCGCTTCCGGCGATCTCTGCCCGGCCGGACGCCGCGCAGGCATCGCCGACATGCTCGGTCGCCCGCTGATCGGCTACCGCTGGAAGAACCGCGCGCTCGAAACCCCGGACTGGTCGGCCTGGCTGGCGCAGGCGCTGCCGGGAAAGGTTCCGGACTTCCGCCAGTCCTGGTTCAGCGAGGAGACTTTGGCCTTGCACGCCGCCGGTCGCGGGCTGGGCCCGCTGCTGTGCAGCGATGTCCTCGTCGACGACGCCTTGCGCGACGGCAGCCTGGTCCGCCTCGACGGCGGCAGCCTGCCGGGCTTCGCCTTCCGGCTGGTCGAGGGCGCGACGCCGCGCAAGCGCTCGACCGTGCTGTTCCGCGACTGGCTGCGCGCCGAGGCCGCCGCCTTCCGCCGGCGCGAGGCGCCCGAGCTCACCCTGCCACAGGCTGCGTGAAATAGGGCAGTTCCTCGGTCCGGACCTGGTATTCGCCGGCCGCGACCAGTCGCTCGACATGAGCGACGATCTCCTCCAGCGGCGCGAACCAGACCTTGCGCGTCGCCAGCACCTGCTCGAGCCAGCGCTCGACCACGGCCCAGCGTGCCAGGCGCCCGGTCAGGAACGGGTGCCAGATCCCCATCCAGAAGCCGCCTGCTTCGTATTGCGCCTCGAACTCGGCGAAGGAGGCTGCGAGGCCCTGCTCCGGCGGCTGCACCGGCATCATGTAGCCGATCTCGGCATAATGGGCGAAGGGCGGCCAGTCGTCCGAGCCCCAATGCGGCGGCACCTCGTAGAGATGCTTGCCGCCCGACCGCATCCGGTAGGGGATGTCGTCTGCCATCAGCGAGGAATCATAGGAAAAGCCGTGCTCGATCAGGAGGTCGATCGTCGCCTGCGTCGCGTTGTAGACCGGCGCGCGATAGCCGCGCGGCGTGAGACCCGTCATCCGCCGGTGGATGGCGAGCGCCTTCTCGAAGGCGCTGCGCTGCGCCTCCGGCGAGATCTCGGTCGGGTCCTCATGGAGATAGCCGTGATGGCCGATCTCGTGGCCTCCCGTCAGGATCGCCTCGACGGCCTCTGGATAGCGCTCCATCGTCCAGCCCGGGATGAAGAAGGACTGCTTCAGGCCGAGCCGGCGATAGGTCTCGAGGATGCGCGGCACGCCGACGGTCGGCCCGTAGCGCCCCATGGTGATCGGATAAAGCCGGTTCCAGCTGTCCTTCGGCCTGGCGATATGGATCAGGCTGTCGGCATCGACGTCGAAGGTGATGGCGCAGGCGCAGCGCGCCCCGTTCGGCCACGGGATCGGATTCTGGATCAAGGCCTTCCGACTCCCTCACCTAGGCCGCTTCGGCGCGGCGGCCGGCGATGAGCTCGTCGACCAGCCCCGGCACCGCGGCATGCGCCTCGGCGATCGAGCGCTTGTGCCGGGCATCGCCGAATTCCTGATAGTCGATCGCGATCGTATGGATCGATTCGACGCCGAGATAATGCGAGCAGGTCCGGATATGCGGGTCGAGCTGGTTCATGTCCGCACGCACGCCGCCCGGCCCGAAGCCGAACTCGCCGCGCGAGCTCAGCACCACGAGCGTCTTGCCGCTGAGGATCGGCTCCAGCGGAAAATCGCCGCGCGCCAGGTCGAAGCTGAAGGTCTTGCCGATCCGGATGATCTTGTCGAACCACGACTTGAGCTGCGCCGGCATGCCGTAATTGTACATCGGCGTGCCCATCACGATGACATCGGCCGCGGCGAGCTCGGCGATCAATTCGTCGGACAGAGAGAGTTCCGCCTTGTGCTGCGGCGTGCGGGCCTCCTCCGGCGTGAACGCGGCCGCGACCCAGGCTTCATTGAGGAAGGGCGGCGGATCACGCCCGACATCGCGGGCGATCACGTTCGCGTCGGGCTCGCGAGCGAGCCAGGCCTCGACGAAGGCCCTGGACAAGGCGCGGCTGAGCGAGCGGTCGCCGCGGGCGCTGGCGTCGAGATGAAGAAGCGTGGTCATGGAAGGTCCTCACTGAGGCGGCAGGCCACCAGGCTCGCCGGTTGCGGCCAAGATGGGTCGCCGCCCGTGGTCGCACCAACGAGTTTTTCTTCAGGGCTCTGAAGAGATTTTCATCACGCGTCCCCGCGACGCCAAAGGCTTGGCGAAGGCTTGTTTTACGGCTTTGCCCGCCGTTCCAAGAATCTCTCAAGCAGGGTTGAGCAAATCTCACTTTCGCAAGCCGGGGCGTGCTGCTGCCATCGTGCGGGATGGGCAGAAAAACGATCCGAGGGAGCCCAATCCTCATTCCAGCACGGGAGATCAGCATGACCCTGACCACGCGAGATATGGCCGCGGCGCTCGCGGCGAGCGTCGGAATCACAGCCCTGCCGCGCCGGGCGAGCGCGGTCGGAGCAGCATCGAGCGCGATCCGGCTCTCGGCTATTTCTCCCGAGGTCGCCGGCCGGGATTGCGGCTCGGGCGAAGAGCGCGTGGCCGATGTGCTTGCGAAGGCGCATCGCGGCAAATTGCCCCGCTAGAGCCCGTTCCATCGACGACGGGAAGAGGCTCAGGCCACGCGCCGTTGCGGCGCCAGCGCGAAGTCGTAATGCAGGTGGCGATAGGGCCGGTCGACCCGCGTGCCATCGGGAGCCATGCCCGCCGGCATTTCGGCGAAAGGACGGATCAGCGAATCCTTGACGCCGAAGACGACGTCGGAGTCGAGATAGGCATCGCCCTCGACGAAGACATGGGTGACGAGCTGCTCATGCGCCGGCGCAGCGATCATGAAATGCACATGGGCCGGCCGGTAGGGATGGCGCCCCTGCGCCGCCAGCATCTCGCCAACCGGCCCGTCATTCGGGATCGGGTAGGCGGCCGGCATGATCGTCCAGAAATGGAAGGCGCCATCCGGCGCGGTCCGCAGCCTTGCCCGCATGGCAAGACCGTGATCCTCGTCGAGCTGCTGGACGTCGTAATAGCCGTCGCCGTCGGAATGCCAAACATCGACCGCCGCGCCGGCCAGCCCCGGACCGCCGGCTGAGCTGACCGAACCGGTGACCAGCAGCGGCACGCCGGCGAGCCCTGGCGAGATATTGGCTCCGAGCGGCAGTTCCGGCGGCTCCTGCACATAGAACGGGCCGAGCACCGTGGTCTCCGTGGCGCCGCCCGGGAGGTGGTGATTGATCGCGTCGACCAGCATGGAGACGCCGAGCGCGTCCGAGAGCAGGATGAACTCCTGACGGTTGGCGGTGCACATGTGCCCGGTACGGGTCAGGAAGGCGATCGCCCGCGACCACTCCTCCTGGGTCGGCTCGATCTCGCGCACGAAGTCGTGGAGATGGCGGATCAGAGCGTCGCTGACCTGACGGAGGCGCGGATCGCTGGCCTGCCCCACCCGCTCGCGGACGGCGGCGGTGATCGAGCGCTCGTCGAAATTTCTCACGCTGTTCTCCCGTTGCCTCGTCGCCAGTCAGACTTGGGGCATGTCCCTCGCAGCGGCGACGCCATCGGCCACGCAGAACGCCTCACCCTGCCGGATCGGCCTGGTAGACGAAGGGCTGGACGACCACGCTCGCCATGTCGGCCTCAGCTCGCCGGCGCCGCAGGCTCGTCGGCCGGTGCGCCCTTCAGCCAGCCGGCGCCGCGGGCATAGAGCGCCTCGACCTCGCGGCCGGTGAGCCCGGGCATGTCGGGCTTGACCTTGTAGCCGATGCGGGTCTGCAGATAGGCGAGATGGCGATAGCCCTCCGGAAAGCGCATCAGCACCTCGCGATCGAGCGCGAGCGGGGCGGAAGGATCAACCGGATCGATCCGGTCCTTCTCGTAGATCGGCTGCCGCAGCACGATGCCCCAGCGCTCGTCGCGCTTCTCGAGGAAATCGTAGAAGCGGCCGGTGCAGACGACGTCGCAGACGACACCCTCGACCTCGGCGCGCTGGTTGATCGTCATCTTCGTCTGGGAGATCGCTCTTGCGCCCGCGACGTCGATCGCGATGCCGCCGAGGAAGTGCAGGATGCGAACGCCGCGTTCGAAGCCCTCGCGGCTGACGCGGATGAATTCGTCGCCCGTCCCCTGGAACCAGGTAGCCATCATCCGTCCCTCGGGATGCCAGACGCCCCGGAAGCGCTCCCAGTCGCCGGCATCGCGCCAGACCACCCAATTCTCCAGGAGGTCGCGGATGGCGCGCCGGTCGGCCTGATCGCTCGCTGCGGTCATCGCTGCCTCCCCACAATTTGTTCATCTACAGGAACTAGTTTTGTATAATGGCCAACTCGAGTCAACCGGAGAGCAGACGATGAGATCGATCTCGCTCGCGCATCTCACCGTGCTCGATGCGGGCCCGCTGGATCTGATCGATGCCGGCGCGGCAGGCGGCTTCGACGCGATCGGCCTGCGCATCGTGCCGCCACTGCCGGGCGATACGATCGTGCCCGTGGTCGGCGACATCCCCCTGCAGCGCCGCATCAAGGAGCGGCTCGCCGCGACCGGCATGCGCATCCTCGACATCGAAGCCATCTGGTTGTCGCCGCAGACCGCTGTCGACGATCTGGAACCAGCTTTGGACGTCGGGGCCGAGCTCGGCGCGCGCCATGTGCTGACCGTCGGCTTCGATGTCGAATCCGCTCGCCTCCTCGACAATTTCGGGCGCCTGTGCACGCTGGCGAACGCACGCGGGCTGCGGCCGATGCTGGAGTTCATCCCGTATGCGACGATCGCCGATCTCGGCAGCGCGCATGAACTCTTGCGGCAGGCGGCGCCCAGGGATGCCGGTCTCCTGGTCGATGCGCTGCACCTCAGCCGCTCGGGCGGCAGCCCAGCCGACATCGCCGGTTACGACCCCGGCCTGTTCTCCTACATCCATCTCTGCGACGCCCCCGCCGCGCGCCCTCCTGCCTCGGGCTTCCGTGCCGAAGCGCGAGCGGAGCGGCTCTATCCGGGGCTCGGCGAATTGCGGCTGGACGCATTTCTCGACGCGTTCGCGCCCGATACGCCGGTCGGCGTCGAGGCGCCATCGACCGCTTTCGCGTCCTGCTCGCCCATGGAGCGCGCCCGGCGCGCGGGCGACGCCACAAGGCAGCTGCTTGCCCGAAACGCGGCCGCCCGCCCCTGATCTCCCGCTTTTCTCCCTGGGAAGAGCTTGCTAAGTTTGTTCATACTGATGAACTGAGGGATCCAGGTTGAGGGTAGAGCCGAGCGAAGACACGCGCAGCGCCGTGAAATCGGCCGATCGGCTGCTCGACCTGTTCGAATTGCTGGCGCGCGTCAATGGCGGCCTCTCGCACAGCGCGATCACCGCGGCGCTCGGCATCCCCAAGAGCAGCCTGACGCAGCTTCTCAAGACCGCGACGGGGCGCGGCTACGTCGCCTATTCGGCTGCCGGCAAGAGCTATCGCCTGGGCGAGCGCTTCACCAGCATGGCGCGCCTGACCTCACGCCGGCAGGACCTCGTCGGGCTGGCCCAGCCGGTGCTGGAGCGGATCACCGCGCAGACCGGCGAATCCGCGGCGCTGAACATACTCAAGGGCGACGACGCGGAGGTGGTGGCGACCGTTAGCTCCTCGCAGCGGCTGGTCTCCCATATGCGGCTCGGCGATCTCGCGCCGCTCTATGCGACCTCCGGCGGCAAGATCATCCTGGCGCATATGCTGCAGGATCGGCGGGACGAGTACCTGGCGCGCGTAAGGTTCGAGCCGATCACGGCCAACACGCTGTCCTCAGCGGCGGAACTCCGCCGGCAGCTCGACAAGATCCGGCGCGACGGCATCGCCTATTCGCACGAGGAATTCACCCCGGGCATCATAGGACTGGCGAAGGCGGTGCTGGCCGAGGACGGACAGGCGCTCGGCTCACTCAACGTCGCCCTCCCAGCGATCCGCTACACCCCGCGGGCGGAAGCGCTGATCGCGGATGCGCTCGACGAAGCGGTGGCGGAGCTCCATCGCCGGCTCGCCAGCGCCTGACGCGCGACCGCGGCAGGTTCAGCACGCCCCGTAGCGCTCGCGCAGGTCGATCCGCTGCCCGCTCGCGGCAGCCTCGGCTACCGCGAGCGTCGCGATCAGCGTGCGCGCGCCGTCCTCGACCGGCTGCAGCGAGGCAGCCTCGCCCCTGACCAGGTCGCGGAAATGGTCGAGCTGGGCGATATAGGGGTCGAGCGTCGGCGCATGGATGCGCTGCGCCTGGATCGGCAGGTTCCAGTTCGGAGCCTCACTTGCTTGCGTCCACTGCACCAGATTGGGGAATTCCAGCGCGCCGCGGCTGCCCATGAAGCGATAGCTGCTCTCGCCGCTGAACGGGAACTCCGGCGACTCGCCGACGCCCTGTTCAGTGGTCCAGGGCGAGACGGCGCTGTCGCTGACGAAGAAGCTGCCGATCGCGCCGTTCTCGAACTCGATCAGGACCCCGGCCGTGTCCTCGACGGCAAAGCCGCGCCGGCGGTTGGAGAGGACGGCGCCGACCGCGACGATCTCGCCGACGGAAAAGCGCAGGAAGTCGATCTCGTGGATCAGGTTGATCAGCACCGGCCCGCCGCCGGCCTGCGTCCGCCAGGGCGCCGCACTGAAATAGGCGTCCGGCTTGTGCACCGCCCAGATCGCCGAGACGCCGACGAGATCGCCGATCCGGCCCTCGTTCAGCAGGGAGCGCAGGGTCGCGACCTGGCGATGATGGCGGCGATGATGGCCGACCAGCGAGCGGATGCCAGCGGCCTTCGTCGCCTCGATCAGCGCAGTCGCCGTTTCCAGCGTGTCGGTGACCGGCTTCTCGATCAGGATATGAATGCCGCGGCGGGCGCATTCAATGCCGTTCTGCGCATGGAGCTGGTTGGGCGAGGCGATGATGACGGCCTCCGGCCGGGCCTCGTCGAGCATCGCGCGATAGTCGGCGAAAACGCGCGCGTCGGGGTTCTGGGCTGCGACCTGCTCGGCATTGACGTCGGCGATTCCCGCCAGCTCGAAGTCGGGATGCGCGGCGATCTTGGCCAGATGCTTGCGCCCGATCAGCCCCGCGCCGATCACGCCGATTGCGATGGTCTTCATGGTTCCACGGCTCCCTATGACCGCCATGCGCCGCTGCAATTAACTTGCAGGATAATTGTGATCCGATTAACCTGGTGGATAATTACTGTCAAGCGCGGTAGGATGAGCTGATCGGGCAAGCCTCCCAATCGGAACGGGCAATCGGGATCGCGGGATGACAGCAGTGACCACGCGCAGGCCGGCCCGCAACGAACCGGCCAAGGTCCGCCGCCGGGATCGCGAGAAGACGAAGGCCGAGATCCTGCAGATCGCCTTCGAGGAGTTCGCCGAGAGCGGGCTGCTCGGCGCCAATGCCGACGCGATCGCCGCGCGGGCGGGGATCACAAAGCGATTGATCTTCTACTATTTCAACTCGAAGGAAGAGCTCTTCGTCGCCGTGCTGGAGATGGCTTATGGCAGGATGCGCCAGGCGGAGGAGAGCCTGCATCTCGAGACACTCGCACCGGAGGCGGCAATCCGCCGGCTCGCCGAGTTCACCTTCGACTTCCACCAGGCCAATCCGGAATTCGTGCGGCTGGTCGCGATCGAGAACATCCATCGCGGCCGGCATGTCGCCAGCAGCGAGACGCTCCAGAAAATGACAAGACCGATCATCGGCCAGATCGAGCGCGTGCTCGCCAAGGGCAAGAGCCTCGGCGCGATCAGGCCGGAGATCGATGCCCATGCGCTCCATGCCACGCTGAATGCCCTCTCGATCTTCTCGGTCGCGAACCGGCACACCTTCGAGGCGCAATTCCGCTGGGACATGTCATCGTCGAAGGCGAAGCTCCGCCAGCGGGCTGAGATCGCCGAGGTGCTCTGGCGCTATGTCCGCAGCGACGACGCCTCACCCTCCAACGAAGCCGGCTGACCGGCCTCAGCGCTTGCGCTTGCCGTCCTCGGCCAACAGTTCCTTTCGGGCCCTGGCCATGACCTTTCGGGCCTCGTCGTCAACCACCGGGAACTGCGGATCGAGCTTTTCAAGCCGATTGACGATCGTCGCCGCGACGATCAGCCGGGTGAACCATTTGTTGTCGGCGGGAACGACATGCCAGGGCGCGTGCTTGCTCGCCGTCTCGGCGATCGCGTCCTGGTAGGCGCCCTGATAGTCGTCCCAATGCTTGCGCTCGGCGAGATCGCCCGCATCGAACTTCCAGTGCTTATCGGGCTCGTCGATCCGCGCCAGCAGGCGCCGGCGCTGCTCGTCCTTCGACAGGTTGAGGAAGAATTTCAGGACGACGGTACCGTTGCGAGCCAGATGCTTCTCGAAATCGCGGATGCTCTCGAAGCGATCGCGCCAGACATGCTTGCCGATGAGCTTGGGCGGCAGTCCCTGCTTGCGCAGCAACTCTTCGTGCACGCGCACGACCAGCACCTCCTCGTAATAGGAGCGGTTGAAAATGCCGATCTCGCCGCGCTCCGGCAGCGCGCAGGCGGTGCGCCAAAGGAAATCATGGCGCAGCTCCAGCGAGCTTGGCGCCTTGAAGGAGGTGACCTCGCAGCCCTGCGGATTGACCCCAGACATGACGTGCTCGATCGTCCCGTCCTTGCCCGCGGTGTCGATCGCCTGCAGCACGATCAGAATCGACCAGCGCTTCTCCGCAAAGAGCCGTTCCTGCAGCTCGCGCAGGCGCTTGACGCCGGTCTGCAACAGTTCGCGCGCCTCGTCCTTGTCGATCGCGAGGCCGCAGGTCTCGCCAGGGTCGAAATGCTTCAGCTTGAAGTCATCGCCGTCCGTGACCCTGAAGCGCTTGACCATCTCGTCCGGCAGCATGCCTGGCATCCTCTCGCAGAAAGACCTCTGTTCAATCTGTCGCCCCGTCGCCTATTGTCCAGCCTTGCGGCTGCGTTCAGACAATCAGCTCCGCTACCGGCAGCCGGGCTCGCACTGCCGCGGGTGCCCCCGCGGCGAGGCCGAGCCTGAAGACGTTGACGAGGCGGCGACCTTTGGGAACGCCGTGTCGCTCGATAAGTTGCCTATTGCTCGCCGGCCGATCGGCCAGCACCGAGACCGGACAGGCGGCGAGCCCCTGCGCCGTCATCGCGAGCCAGGCCCGGTAGAAGGCGCGCCCGGTCACGAGCGGATCCTCGCCTTCGGGGCGATGGAAGAGCGCGACGGCGCCGTTCGCGAACGTGCCGCGCTCGCTCACCAGCGTCGCTGCAAGACCCAGCCGACGCAGCGGCGGGAACAGCGGCCCGAGCACCAGCCTGGTCCCGAACGCGACCACGCCCGGCATCGCCATCGCCTCGGCGCTGAGCCCGTCGCGCAGATAGGCCGGATCCGATCGAGACAGGCGCATCCAGCGCAGCAATTCGGCACGATGGGCGTCATTGCAGAGGAAGTGGAAGCCGGCCTCGTCGGCGAGCCGCGCGATCTCCCCCACCGCCGGCGGATCGCGAACAAGCAGCAGATCGGTCGACGAGGCCGCCAGCCCATCCAAAGCTGCTTCGCCGGCTGGACCGAAGGCACGGAAACCACCGCGCCAACTGATGCGGCTGGCGACCAGATCGGCCAGCTTATCGAGAGCGCCACCAGCCCTAATGAGAATACGCGCCACCGGCATCAGCCCGCCGGAGGTAGATGCGTCTGCCGCCGGCTCAACCTCCGCAATCCTCAGCCCATGCCGGCCCAGCGCCAGCGACAGCCCTTCGACCGCGGCACCGTGCGAGAGCCTGACGTCGTGCCCCGTGGGATCGGCGGCCGGCAGGCGTCGCGCGATGTCCTCCAGTAGGAGTAGCGCATCGCCGCCGACAAGCCGCCAGCGCGTCGGCTGGATATTGTGGACGCTCGGGGCCAGCCGGACTTCGGCGAGCAGGTCTTTGAGAAGAGAAGGGTCGAGCATCAGCCTGCGTCACCCATAGATGTCATCCCGGACAAGCCGCCGCAGGCGGCGCCGATCCTGGCTCCATGCCTGAACCGCTCCGGAATGGGTCCCGGGTCTACGCTTCGCTCCGCCCGGGACGACCAGATCAGGAATCAAGGCGTCATCATGAGACAGCATTGTGGTCGATCAGGCTCTTGGCGAAGAGGTGTAGCCGATGCAGCGGCTTGGCGCCCGCTTTCTGCGCCTGCCTGAGGCTCGGCCCGTTGACGTCAGCGATCCAGGTGCCGCCGAGCTCGTCATAGCCGGCTGCCTTGAGGGCGCTCGTCACCTTGTAGAGCATGGCGCCGTTGAGCCCGCGATTATGGAAGGCGCGGCTGACGGACTGGTAGACGATGACGGCGCGCCGGTTGGTCCAGCGATGCCAGAGGAACCGAAAAGGAAAGCTCGGGCCGATCCGCCCGCCGGCCGCCTTCACCAGCGGATTGAGATCGGGGATCGCGATGATCGCACCGACCGGCTCGCCCCTGTGGTGGACGACGGTCGAGATGCGCTTGTCGATCACCCACATCATATCGCCGGCCTGGAAGCGGTATTCCTCAGCGGTCGGCGGCACGAACATCGGATTGGCGTCGAAGCCGTCATTCAGGATGAGGCGCGACTCTTCCAGCCGCTCGGCGAAATGCCGGCGGTCGATCGGCATCCAGCGATAATCGGGATCGGCGAGGATCGCTTTTTGCTTGTCGCCGAGCAGCCCGGAAGGGTCTACATCGCCCAGCGCGATCCGGAATGTCGTCATTGGGAAGGTGGGGGCGTAGCCGTTTGCTTCGAGCAGCTGCGCGATATGCGGCGGGCTGAAGAGCATGTCGGTGAAGGGCGCGTTCTCGAAGCCGCCGGTGACGACGCCGGCCTGCTGCATCGCGGTCAGGTTGAAGTTGCCGACGAGCTCCGCCATGCCGCGCTCGCGCGCCCAGCTCTCGGCGGCACCGAGCAAGGCCGAGGCGATCTCGGGGTCATCGGCGCAGTCGAAATAGCCGAACTGGGCCCGAGCCGTGCCGTGGCGCGCATTCGAGGCGTCGTGGATCGCAGCGACGATGCGTCCGAGCGGTCGCCCGTCCTTCAGCGCCGTGAACAGTTCGAAGCGACCGTGCCCGTCCTTGACCAGCGGATTGCGCTTGGGATCGAGCATGCGATCGAAATCTGACCACATCGGCGGCACATAGGGGCTGTCGGCGGGATAGACCTCTGTCGTGACGGCAAAGGCGGCCTTGCGGTCGCTGCTGGTGATCTCGATCATGCCGGGACCTTGCTCGGTGCGCTCGCCAGGAGCCGGCGCACCAGCGCCAGCGCGGTCTCGGTCGCCGGATCGTCAGAGACCACCGGCACGGTCAGCAGCAACAGGTCGAGCGGTTCTTCGCCGAGCACGAGCAGATGGCTGGCGGAATGGGCCGCCATCAAGGCCGCGAGCCGCTCCGCGACCGGATCGGTCGGCGGCCAGGGCCAGCTTCGGCCGGAGGCATGGAGCACCCCGATCTCGCGCAGCGCCGGCTTCAGGATGGCAGGATCGTAGTCGCGCAGCTCCGTCTCGCCGAGGCGGCGGGCATGGCTGAACAGCGGATGCCCGGCGAGCAGGGCGATCAACGCCTCCTGCGTCTCCGCCCGCGAATGGGCGAGCGAGCCGAGGACGCCGGGCGCCGTCGCATCGAAGAGGCTCGACAGCGCATCGACTGCGAGCGCAATGGCGAGCACGCCGGCGAGCGTCACGGCGCAGAGTCTCACGCCGTGGGCGAGGTCGGCACCGGGTGTGACATGCGCGGCGGCCGCCCCGAGCAGCAAGGCCGCCGCGACGCGCACGCCGAGCAGGTAGAAGCCTTGCCGGCGCGTGGGCGCCGCTCCACCCGTGACCAGCACGATCGAAACCAGCAGCAGTGCGCCGACACCGCCGAGCCGGACCGGCATGTCGGGCATCAGCCCCCGGAAATCGCTGAGCGCGAAGGGCAGGATCAGGAAGGCGCAGAGCCCCAGCCGCCAGACGCTGGTGTTCTCCGCCTCGGTCAGCGAGGCCGGGTCGCGCCGGAACAGCAGCACGCCACAGAAGGCGACCGTCAAGAACTGAAAACCGGCCAGCGCCAGATCATAGGCCCAGTGATGATCGGCGAGGCCGACGAGGCTGCCGAGCACGAGCAGGCCAGAGCCAGCGAGCACGGCGATCTTGCCTGCGCGCGGCGCATGCCGGCGCAGCATGCCCTCGGTGACGATCAGCGCCCCCAGCGGGAACAAAGCGGCGCAGGCCAGCGCCAGCCGCTCGAGCAGCACGCTGCCGCTCCACCAGCTCAGGCCACGCAGCAGGAAGAGCGCGGCGACGAGCCCCATCGCCACGAGGAAGCGCGTCGTCAGCGCCCCGCGCGGATCGCGCCGGCGCAAGGTCAGCATGGCGACGGCGAGCCCCAGCGCGCCGCAGATATCGACGATGGAATCGGCGACCAAAGCGGGATTGGCGAAGCCGCCATTCATGGCCCGGCCACCATCTTGGCCAGCGCCCGCACCACGAACGGCTTCAGCAGCGCCGCAATCGGCGCCGGCAGAGGCCGTTCGACCGCCGGCCGATGGGGATTGAAGAACCAGCCGCGGCAATCGGTGCCGGTGCGCCTGCCCAGCACGAGCGCGATCGCCTCATAGGCCATCATCATGCCGGTGGTGATCACCATCGGCGCGAAGGACATGCGGCTGCGCCGGCCAGCCGCGACCTCGCCGGCAATCGCAAGGTCGACATGATGGCGCGAGCGCGAATGCAGCATCACATGCGTCACCTCGCACAGCAGCGCCGCACGCTTGTCGTCCTCGCTCAGCGTGCGCCAATCCTTCCCGAGCGTCGGGAAGCCAAGCCGCTCCTCCGGGCGCGGATCCTGCGGCCGGACCACGATCACCGAGGGGAGCGGAGCCATATAGGCGTCGATCACGCTGGCGCCGGCGGCTTTCGCCGTGCGGTAGAGATGCAGGCCCGCGGCGATGTCGTCCATGCCGTTGACGATCACCTTGCAGCGCCCGGCGATCTCCGGCAGGCGCTCCGCCCATTGCGCACCGAGCACCTCGATCTCGATCTCCGGATTGATCGCGCGCGCGGCTTCAGCGGCAGCTTCCGCCTTGGGCTGGCCGACCGTGCCGGCATTGGCGAAGACCTGCCGGTTCAGGTTCGAGATCTCGAAGACGTCGATATCGGCGATGACGAAACGGCCGACCCCGGCCCTGACCAGCGCCATGAAGGCGGCCCCGCCCATGCCGCCGACGCCGCAGACGAAGACCGTCGCCTGCCGCAGCCTTGCCTGCTCGGCCTCGGTGACGAAGCCGATATTGCGGGTGGTGAAGAGCTCGTAGCTGAATCCGGGAATCATGGCTTCGTCCTGGCGGCGCGTGGACGCAATGTGCCGCAACGCCTGCCATCGTCGAGCCAATGCAGCAAGGGCAGCACCAGCCTCTGCAGCAGCAGAAAAGCCGAGGCCCCGATGAGACCAGGCAAGGACGAGCGGGGGACCTGCCCGAGCAGGTAGCGCCGCGCCGCCGCCAGATCCATGCGGCCGAGCTGGAGCACGTCGTCGCCGCGCTCGTAATCCAGCGTCTCCCGGCAGAACGCGTTGTAGCTGGCATCACGATGCTGGGCGGCCTGCTCGAAACTCTTCTTCAGATCGTCGGAGCCGCCGGTATAGGCGTCGGTGATCACCGAACGGGCCTCCTCGAAGCCGGCTTCCTCGCCCACGCCGAAGACGTGGCGGTGCCCGCGCATGATCTGCCGGGCAAGGGTCAGATGCGCGAAGCTTTGGCGGCTGCCGGCATCCGGCGAGGGATAGACGTCGGAGAAGGTCTCGCAGACCATGCCGACCACGCTCGGGACCTGCGTCACGTTCGAGATCCAGCGCGGCCTGAGGCCCCCGCGCACGAACAGCACCAGCACGGTCAGGCCATAGAGCACCCAGGAGAGCCCGCGCCCGCGCACCTCGGGATCGACCATGACGAGGCCGAGATGCGTGACCTGCTCCGGCTCGCCGTTGAGCTGGAGCTGCATCTGCGCCAGGGCGTTGAAGGCGACCGGGCGCCCTGTCGCCGTCTCGCTGATCAGGGTGACGATGCTCTGGCTCAGGCGCTCGCGCTCGCCGGAGAAGACGCCATAGGTCAGCGCGCCCTGCGCCAGCGTTCGCCCCGCCACGGTGCGCAGCTGCTCGACCAGCGCCGCGAGCTCGGCATCGTCCAGCACCACGCCCGGCCGCTCGATGATCCGCGTCGTCAGGCCCGGCGCGGTCGCGAGCGTAAGGTCGAGCGTCGGCCGCCGCAGCGCCTTCAGCCAGAAGCCGAGCATCAAGCCACCGCCGGGGCGGGGGCCTGGCTACGCTCCTTTACCAGCCTGAAGATGCCGGCGAAGTCGAGCTTGCCGGAGCCGAGCACCGGCACGGCGGGCACCACCATCACCTCGGCCGGGATCATCAGGTCGGCGGCACCCTTGCTCTTGGCGAAAGCCTGGAAGGCGGCGCGCGTTGCGTCCTTCTGCTGCGTCACCAGCACCAGCCGCTCGCCCTTGCGGGCATCGGGCAGGCTGGCAACGCCGGAGAGCACGCCCGGCCAGCATTCGGCGGCCAGCGCCTCGACCGCGGCGAGCGAGACCATCTCGCCGGCGATCTTGGCGAAGCGCTTGGCGCGGCCCTTGATCGTGACGAAGCCGTCCTTGTCGATCACGACGATGTCGCCGGTGTCGTGCCAGCCCTCGGGCGGCGGCTCGAGCACGCCGGGATTCTCCGACTTGAGATAGCCCAGCATGATGTTCGGGCCGCTCACATGCAGGCGGCCGCCCTCCTCGACGCCGGGCATCGGCTCGAGCCGGGCCTCCATGCCGGGCATGATCCGGCCGACCGTGCCGAAGCGGTTGAACATCGGCGTGTTCAGCGCCAGCACCGGCGCGGTCTCGGTCACGCCGTAGCCTTCGAGGATGCGCAGGCCGAACTTCTCCATATAGGTCCGCCGCGTCGTGTCCTTCACCGGCTCGGCGCCGGCGACGATGTAGCGCAGCGAGCGCAGATCGTAGGGGTGCGCGGCGCGGGCATAGCCGGTGAGGAAGGTGTCGGTGCCGAACAGGATGGTGGCGTTGCAGCCATAGACCAGCTCCGGCACCATCCGGTAGTGCAGCGGCGACGGGTAGAGATAGACCGGCACGCCCGAGACCAGCGGCAGGACGAGCCCCGCCGTCAGGCCGAAGGAATGGAAGACCGGCAGCACGTTGAAGACCTTGTCACGCCGGCCGAAATCGATCCGGGCCGCGGCCTGCGCCGCATTGGCCAGCATGTTTCGGTGCGAGAGCACCACGCCCTTGGGCGCCCCTTCCGAGCCCGAGGTGAACAGGATCGCGGCGCGATCCGAACCCTTGGCCTCTTCGATCCGCGTGCCATGGCGCCAGAGCGCCTTGAGCTTGTCTCCAGTCGAGACGGTGGCGCGCACGTCTTCCAGATAGACGATGCGAACCTCGGCCTGCAGCGCCTCGATCAATGGCCCCATCCGGCCCTTCTCGACGAAGGCGCGCGAGGTGACGATGGTCTTCACTTCAGCCGCCTTGCAGGCCGCGGCGATATTGCTCGCGCCGGCGGTGAAGTTGATCATCGCCGGCACGCGCGCCGCCGACATCAGGCCGAGCAGCGTCACAGCCGCACCATTGGCGTTGGGCAGCATCACGCCGATCGCCTCACCCTTGGCCGCGAGCGGCATCAGCTTGCGGCCGAGTACCTCGGCGCCGATCAGCAGGCGCTTGTAGGTGAGGCTTCCGGTGATCGGGTCCTCGACCGCGACGCGGCCCTTGCCGTTGACCACAGCCGCTTCCGCCACCGCCGAAAAGACGCTGCGGTCGATGTCGGTGGTCTTGAAGATCAGGTCGGACATGATCTGGTAGAGCGCCGCACCTGCCGCCTGGCGCCGCGGCTTGCCCTTCAGCTCCTCGGGCACGATCAGCGAGACCGGCTCCAGCACGGTGACGCGCACCTTGGGGAACCAGCGCCGGCGCACCTGCTCGCGGGTCAGCCGCGAGAAGATCGTCGCTTCCAGACCCTCGATCCGCACCGGCACGACCTGCGCACCGGACTTCTCGGCGATCATGCCGACGCCGTCATAGACCTTCATCAGGCTGCCGGTGACGGTGAGGCGCCCCTCGGGGAAGATCACCAGGCTCTCGCCGTTCTTGACGGCATTGATCAGCGAGCGCGTCGCCAATGGGCGCGACGGATCGAGCGGCATGGCGCGCGTCAGCTTCAGGAAGGGCTTCACCCACCAGCGCTGGGCGATGCCGTGGTCGATGGCGAAGACCGGCTCCTTGTCGAGGATCGAGAGCGCCAGCGCCGCATCGAGGAAGGAGACGTGGTTCAGCGCGATGATCGCGTTGTCGCCGGCCTTGGCGATGTTCTCGCGGCCGGTGACCTCGACCCGGTAGAAGGCGCGGAACAGGATCGACAGGAAGTCGCTGAGCGGATTGGTCGGCAGCGTCCGCAGGATCCAGACGGACGCCGCGATGGTCAGCACGCCGATCAGCAGGAAGAGCTGGCCGAGCGTCAGGCCCGCCGCCTGCAGCAGCGCGACGACGACGGCGCCGGCAACCATGAAGGCGGCCGAGAGCACGTTGACGGCGGCGACGATGCGGGCGCGCTTGTCGGCCGGGGCCCAGGCTTGCGCCGCGGCGAAGGACGGCACGACGAAGACGCCGCCGGCGATGGCGAGGCCGGCGAGATCGATGCCGACGCGCCAGGCGGCGGGACCCGCGAAGAAGGCGCCGATATCCTGCGCTGGCTGATGCGCGACGATGCCCGAGACCGCCCAGCCGAGATCGAGCGCGAACAGGCCCATCACCACGCCGGCGACCGGCACCGGCAAGAGCACGATGCGCCCGCTCGACAGGAAGGAGCCGATGCCGGAGCCGACCGCGATCGCGATGGCGAAGATGCCGAGATAGGTCGAGACGACCAGCTCGGTGCCGCCCATGGCGTTCTTCACCAGCGACGGCAGGAGCGACATCACCACCGCGCCGATCAGCCAGAACAGCGAGACCATGACGCCGGTGCGCCACAGCCTTGCATCGCCCCACAGATCCCTGAGCAGGTCGCGGGTCGAGCGCAGGATGTTGCGGTCGACAACGAGATCGGGTGCCGCCGGCCCGGTCTTCGGGATGAACAGCGTCGCGACCCAGCAGGCCAGCGCGAAGACCAGGATCAGCAGGCTGAGCTGGGCGGCATCGCCCCCTTCACGCGCCGTAAGGCCGCCGGCAATGGTGCCGAGCAGGATCGCGATGAAGGTCGCGCCCTCGATCAGGGCGTTGCCGGCAGGCAACTCCTCAGGCTTCAGATGGTCGGGCAGGATGCCGTATTTGATCGGCCCGAACAGCGCCGCGATCACCCCGAACAGGCCGAGCGCGACGAACAGCACCGGCACGGAATGCAAGGTGAAGCCGAGGACCGCGACCGCCGCCGCGCCAATCTCGGCGAGCTTGAGCCGCTGCGCCATCACCGCCTTGTCGAACCGGTCGGCCATCTGGCCGCCGACGCCCGAGAGCAGGAAGAACGGCGCGATGAAGAGCCCGCCCGCCAGGGTCACCAGCGCTTCGCCATGCGAGCCGGCGAGCTTGTAGAGAATGATGAAGACCAGCGCGTTCTTGAGAAAGTTGTCGTTGAAGGCGGAGAAGAACTGCGCCCAGAACAGCGGGGCGAAGCGCCGCTTCAGCATCAATGTGTCGATCATGGCGATCTCACGGGAAGGGACAGAGAGGTTGCATCGGCCGGGCTTTAGCAACTCTTGCCTGCGCCGGCCGATGTGGCGAAGCGGTTAAGTGAAGGTGACCGACAGAACCGTCATTGCGAGGAGTATTGCGACGACGCAATCCAGGGATGGCAGAGCGAGACCTTTTGGATTGCTAAGCTCCGCTCGCAACGACGATCGGCACCGTAGCGACACTCACAGAGCCGGCTTGCCGACGTCCATCAGCAGGCGCTCGGTACGGGCATCCTCGATCCGGTTCACCAGCTTGGACGCCTCGTGCATGTCGCGCACCGTCTTGGTCATGGTGATGCAGGACTGGACCAGCATCACGCAGCCCATGGCGAGATAGCCCTTGGCCCACCAGTCGAGCGGCAGGAACAGGATTCCGGCGCCGACCATGGCCGCCGCGGCGAAGAAGGAGGCGTAGGTGAAACTGACCCAGGCGCCGCTATGGGGCTGTACGTTCTGGTTCATCGTTTGCTCCCGTCGGGTGCGCTTGCAAAGGAAAGAGATCAATTCGCCTGGAGTTGCCGGCCGCGCAGCCGCTCCAGCACGTCATCGGCGGTGGTCCGCAGCCTGGGGCCGAAACCCTTGGCGGCGAGCTTCTCGGTGACCGAGGCCGCGGCCGCGCCGTCGAGTTCGTCGAGCGCGGTCTCGGCCGCCTCCGCCTCGACCTGGCGCTCGCGCAGGCGCTTCAGCGTCTGCTCGGCCTCGGCCAGCGTCGATTCATGGGCAGGGCTGATCTCGATCCGGCCTTGCCGCATCTGGCGCACGGCCTCCGAGGCGCGGGCGAGGCGCCGGCCGCGGTCGAGTTCGGCGATGCGCGCCTGGGCCTGGCCGACATGGCGGCGCAAGCGGACGATCTCGGCGGCGAACAGCGCCTGCGC
Source organism: Allobosea lupini (assembly GCF_900109525.1). GTDB lineage: Bacteria > Pseudomonadota > Alphaproteobacteria > Rhizobiales > Beijerinckiaceae > Allobosea > Allobosea lupini. The sequence goes on from NZ_FOAN01000006.1 coordinate 77,795, forward strand.
GCCCGCCGCCGCATCGCGATCGGCCTCGAGGGCCGCGATCGCCTCGGCGCCCTCGCGGGCGAGAACCTCGTCGCCGGCCGTGAGCGCAGCGGCGACCCGGTTCTCCAGATCGGCGATGCGGGCATGGCTCGCGGCGAGCCGCTCGCTCTCCTGCCGGTCCTGTGCGATCGCGACCGCAAGTGCCTTCTTGGCGCGCTCGAAAGCGCCGGCGGCATCGCGCATCTGCTGGTCGAGGATGAGGAGCGCGTTGCGATCGGCGAAGCGCTCCTCGGCAATGGCGGCGCTGCCGCGGACGAAGGTGAGAAACATCTTGAACATTGACGCTTCCTTGCTATGAACGTTGTTCACGCAACAAGGCATAGCCCAACCATGAACGTCGTTCAAGGACTATCTTGAACGACGTTCACAAAATTCGAGATTGACGGAATGACCACGACGGCAGCGCGCCGCGAGCGGCAACGCACCCAGTTGATCGACGCAGCTGAGAAGGCCATCGCCGAGAGGGGGCTGGCCGGCCTGAAGGCCCGCGAACTGGCGCAGGAGATCGGCTGCGCGCTCGGTGCGATCTACAACCTCGTCGCGGATATGGACGAGCTCGTCCTGCGCGTCGGCTCGCGCACGCTGGCACGGCTCGATGCGGCGCTGAGCGCGGCCGAGGGCGAGGATGCGCCGGCCTGCGCGGATACCGCAGCCGACAGGCTGGTCGCGGTCGCCCTCGCCTATTGCGCCTTCGCCCGCGAGAACCTGCAGCTCTGGCGCATCCTGTTCGAGCACCGCATGGCGGAAGGCGCGGTGGTGCCGGACTGGGCGGTGAGCGAGCAGATGACGCTGTTCCGCCACATCCTCGAGCCGCTCAGCGTGCTGCTGCCGGATCGCGCCGAGGCGGAGCGCATGCTGATGAGCCGGACCCTGTTCTCGGCCGTGCACGGCGTCGTCGCGATCGGGCTGGAGCAGAAGCTGATCGCCGTCCCGCATCGCGATCTCGATCGCCAGATCGAAGGTTTGGTCCGCCTCATCTGCAGGGGGCTCACTGCCCCGGCCTGAGGCCGGCGAGCGACAGCCGGATCGCCAAGCCCGCCGCGCTGATGACATGATCGGCACTGAAGGTTCGGGCATATCGGATCCGGCCTCCCGAAAGGACATCAGCATGACCACTACCCGCAGCCTCCTGGCGGGCGCCGCCCTCTCCGCCACGCTCGGCCTCGCCGGCTTCGCGGTCGCGCAGGGCCATCAGGGCCATGGCAGCCATGGCGCGACGACGCCTGCCGCCGCTAATACGGCCGCGACGCAAGGCTACAAGGCCGCCAACGACAGGATGCACAAGGAGATGGACATCGCCTTCAGCGGCGACGCCGATGTCGATTTCGTCCGCGGCATGATCCCGCATCACCAGGGCGCCGTCGACATGGCCAAGGTCGTGCTCGCCCATGGCAAGGACCCGGAGCTGCGCAAGCTCGCCGAGGGCGTGATCACCGAGCAGGAGAAGGAGATCGCCTTCATGCGCGCGTGGCTGAAGCAGCGCGGCAAGTAGTGCCTGTCGCCTACCTTGGGTTGGTGACGATCGAGGGTAGGTTTCCCGCCGCCGCTTGCCCTGCAAGGCCGGCACTGGCAGAGAGGCGCTTCAGAGTCTGTTTGACACCTCCGCCCTCATCCTGAGGAGCCGCGCAGCGGCGTCTCGAAGGATGCTCCAGATGGTTCCGGAGCCTCCTGAAGCATCCTTCGAGACGCCATGCCTGCCGCATGGCTCCTCAGGATAAGGGCTCAGGAGACTTGGCGAACGGTCTTTCTCGTCTCCGGCTGCTCGCGGGTTCGATGAAAAAATACCTCGACTATCTCTGGCCCCTGATCGGCCTCGTTGCTGTCATCTGGTCGGTCGACCTCCTCTGGGACAAGCTCAAGGCCGAGGCCCTGACCAATGAGGCCGTCGCGGCCCAGCTCGAGCAGGCCGGCCTCTGGGAGTCGGTCCGGATCGTCGCCACCGGGATCGGCCAGAAAATCGCGCTAATCCCGCCGACCGCCTTCTTCCATGCCGGGCTCGCGACGCTCGTCGCCTATGCCGCGCTTGCCTGGTACGACCGGATCGCGCTGCTGCATCTGCACCGCGAGAAGGGCATCTCCTGGGCCTATATCTCGCTCTGCTCCTTCGTCACCTACGCGCTTTCGCACAATATCGGCGCCTCGGTCTTCTCCGGCGGCATGGTGCGCTACCGCGCCTATCACGCGAAGGGCCTGAGCGCGCCCGAGATCGCGGTGCTGGTGGCGCTCTGCTCCTTCACCTTCGCTTTCGGCACGATCCTCCTGATGGGGTGCGTGCTGATCGGCGAACCGCAGATCCTGCGGCCGCTGCACCGGCTTTCCGACTGGTTCGGCATCGGCGACAAGCAGGCGCGCCTGATCGGCTTTGGCCTGCTCGCCTTCTGCGCGCTTTACACGGTCGGTGCCTGGCTGCGCTTCAAGCCGCTCAGGATCGGTTCGTTCGAGCTGGTCTATCCGCGTCTGCCGATCGTCGCCAGGCAGTACTTCGCCGCCCCGCTGGAACTGATGGGCGCCGCCGGCATCATCTATTTCGCCCTGCCGGAGCAGGGCAATCCCGGCTTCTTCATCGTGCTCGGCGCCTTCCTGATCTCGTTCTCGGCCGGCCTGCTCAGCCAGGTGCCGGGCGGGGTCGGCGTTATGGAGGCGGTGTTCCTGGCGGTGATGCCGGGGGTGCCGGCCCCGGCCGTTTTTGCGGCATTGCTGGTCTGGCGGATGTTCTACCTGATCATTCCGCTGGTGATCTCCCTGCCGATCGTGCTCGCATTCGAGCGGACCCAGCTACGCAAGGCCCTGGCGCACGAGACGCAGGTGAAGGCACAGGAGCAGGCAGCGGCCAAGGCCGCGGCCCTGCACATCGACAAGCCGGAGTAAGCCCTCAGCGCTTCAGCGCGATCGCCGCCGCGCCGAACATCAGGAGGCTGCCGATCGCTTCGGCGGGGCCGAACGGCTCGCCGAGCGCGAAGACGCCTGCTCCGACCGCGACCGCCGGACTGATGAAAGCGTAGAGCCCGGCCCGGAAGGCACCCCAGTCGCGCACCAGCCTGAGATAGATGGTGAAGCCGATCAGCGAGCCACCGATTACCAGCACCGCGACCGCCGGCAGCACCGGCCACGAGACCAGCGCGGCGAAGTGAGCCGGCTTCACGTCCTCCAGCAGCGCCGACATCAGGCAGAGCCCGAAGCCGCCGATCAGCGTCTGCCAGCCGGCCAGCGTCAGCGTCGGTATGCGGCCCATCACCGGCCGGGACCAGACGGCGCCGAAGCAATAGAGCAGCGTGCCGGCCGCGACCGCAGCCAGGCCCCACAGCTCGAGCGGCCCGCCTTTGGCCGCGGCGAGGCCGCCCAGCGCCCGCGTCGAGAACAGGAAGCCGAGGCCGACCGCGCCAAGCCCGATCGCCGCGAGCTTGCGCCCCCCGATCGCATGGCCTTCGATCAGGTAGCTGGCGATGATGGTGAAGATCGGGATGGTCGCGAAGTTGACGATCGCCGCGAGCCCGGTCGGCGCCTGCGCCGTGCCCCAGAACAGCAGGGTGTAGTTGCCGGTGTTGAGCAGCAGCGCGGTCATGACGACGCGCGGCCAGGCTGCAGCCGGCACCTTCAGCACGTCCCGCCCGGCCCAGGCCAGCATCAGCGTGCCGGCGATGACGAAGCGCGATGCCGCCAGGAAGACCGGCGGAACATGCTGGGCGCCGACCTTGATCGGCAGCCAGGTCAGGCCCCAGACGAGGCACATCAGCGCGAAGAGGACGGCGTTGCGGGACATGGCTGCGCTTAACGATGGGGAGACGGAAGGACCATTGCCGGTCCGGCATGCGGCCATGGCGTTGATGAAGGAGCGCCTGCGCCGTCCTCTGGCCAACGCCCGTGCCACGCTCTATTATAAGAGAATCGAAGGTATGATGATGGACGATCTCGCGTCAAGATTGGCTGAACGGCTGCGTGGAGAGCGCGAGGCGCGCGGCTGGAGCCTGAATGATCTCGCCGAGCGCTCGGGCGTCTCGCGCGCCATGATCAGCCGGATCGAGCGCGGCGAGGCGAGCCCGACCGCGGTGCTGCTCGGCCGGCTTTCCGGCGCCTTCGGCTTGACCCTGTCGAACCTGCTGGCGCGGATCGAGAATGCCGGCGAGCGGGTCCGCCGCGCCAAGGACCAGCCGCTCTGGCGCGACCCCGAGACCGGTTTCGTCCGCCGCGCCATTTCGCCGGCCGGCAATGGCGATCTCGAGCTCGTCGCCGGCGAATTGCCGCCGGGCGCGGCGATCGCCTATCCCGCCAGCTCCTACGCCTTCATCCGCCAGCAGATCTGGATGCAGTCGGGCCTGCTCGATTTCGACGAGGGCGGCATCGTCACACGGCTCGAAGCCGGCGACTGCATGGAGCTCGGCCCGCCCAGTGATTGCCGCTTCAGCAACCCCGGCACCGAGCCGGCGCGCTATCTCGTGGTGGTGAGCAGGCGCTGAGCGCCGTCACACGCTCCCGACCGTCCGGAGCTTCGCCCGCGGGTGGATCTCGCTCTGCGAGAGCACCGGTGTCTCGCGGCGGAAGCGCTCGATGATCTGGCGCACGAAGGGCCGCGCCATGCCCGAGGTGACCAGGGCCGGCATCTCGCCGAGCCGGGCCGCGTCCTCGAACTTCTCGCGGACCTGATGAACGAAGTCCTGCAGCCGCGAGGGCTGCATGGCCAGGTGCCGGTCCTCGCCCTGGCCGACGATCGATTCGGCGAAGACGCTCTCCCAGGCCGGCGACATGGTGATGATCGGCAATTGCCCGTGCTGGTTGGAGAACTGCGCGCAGATCTGGCGGGCGAGGCGGACGCGGACATGTTCGGCGATGTCGCGCGGGCTCCTGACGCTGCCGGCGACCTCGGCGATGCCCTCGACGATGGTGGCGAGGTCGCGGATGGAGATGCGCTCGGACAGCAGGAGCTGGAGGACGCGCTGGATGCCGGTGGTCGAGATCTGGTTCGGCACGATCTCCTTGACCAGGTCGGCGTGGTCCTTCGGCAGTTCGCGCAGCAGCTTCTGCACCTCGCCATGCGAGAGCAGCTCCGGCATGTGCGACTTCAGTACCTCGGTGAGATGGGTCGAGATCACCGTCGCGGCGTCGACCACGGTGTAGCCGCGCAGTTGCGCCTCGTCCTGCAGCGCCCCGTCGATCCAGGTCGCCGGCAGGCCGAAGGTCGGCTCCAGCACATTGTGGCCGGGCAGCGTCACGCTGCCGCCCATCGGATCCATCGCCATGTACTGTCCGGGATAGACCATGCCGTGGCCGGCATCGATCTCCTTGATCTTGATGAAGTAGTGGTTCGCCTCGAGCTGGACGTTGTCGACGATGCGCACAGCCGGCATGACGAAGCCGAGCTCGGCGGCGAGCTGGCGCCGCAGCGCCCGGACCTGATCGGTCAAGCGGTCGGCACCACCCGGCGCGTTGACGAGCGGCAAGAGGCCGTAGCCGATCTCGATCTTGAGTTCGTCCAGCTTGAGCAGGTCGTTGAGCGTCTCTTCCTTCGGCGTGCCGTCGGGCGCGAGCGGCGAGGCCGCCTGCGCCTGCACGGCAGCCTCCGACTCCCGCGCCTTGGCGAGCTTGCCGAAATGCCGCGCCAGCCAGCCCGAACCGCCAGCGAGCACAAGGAAGGGCAGCATCGGGATGCCCGGCAGGACCGCGATCAGCAGCATCACCGCCGCCGACATGCCGAGCGCCTTGGGGTAGCCCGAGAGCTGCTTGCCGAGCGCCTTGTCGGCGGCGCCGCGCACGCCCGACTTCGAGACGAGCAGGCCGGCTGCGGTCGAGACGATCAGCGCCGGAATCTGGCTGACCAGGCCGTCGCCGACCGTCAGCAGGGTATAGCTGTGCGCCGCGGCGCCGAAGCTCATGCCCTGCTGCGCGACGCCGATGATGATGCCGCCGATCACGTTGATGAAGGTGATCAGGAGGCCCGCGATCGCGTCGCCGCGCACGAACTTGGAGGCACCGTCCATCGAGCCGAAGAAATTCGCCTCGTCCTCCAGCGCCTTGCGCCTGACCTTGGCGACGTCCTGGTCGATCAGCCCGGCCGAGAGGTCGGCGTCGATCGCCATCTGCTTGCCAGGCAAGGCATCGAGGGCAAAGCGCGCCGCAACCTCGGCGATACGGCCCGAGCCCTTGGTGATGACGACGAAGTTGACGATGATCAGGATGGTGAAGACGATCACCCCGATCACGAAGTTGCCGCTCATCACGAAGTTGCCGAAGGCTTCGATGACGTGGCCTGCAGCAGCAGTGCCCTCATGGCCATGGGCGAGGATGAGGCGCGTCGAGGCGAGGTTGAGCGCGAGGCGCAGCATCGTCACGATCAGCAGCACGGTCGGGAAGGCCGAGAACTCCAGCGGCTCCTCGATGAAGAGCGCCGTCATCAGCACGAGCACCGAGAGGATGATCGATAGCGCCAGCAGCATGTCGAGCAGCATCGCCGGCAGCGGGAAGATCAGCACCACGAGGATGCCCATCACGCCGATGGCGAGGAACAGGTCCGGCCGGTTGAGCAGCGCGCCCATCTGGCCGCGCGTCGGCATCGCCATGCCGTTGCCGCTGCCTGCCGTCACATCGCTCATCGAAGAACCGCTCCCACGCGCCACCCCTCCGCGAAGAGCAGCCGTACCCGGCAATTCTTGCCGGGCTCATGGTGAACGAGTGGTTAAGACCCCTCAAAAAATCCCATCTGGAACCTTTCTCTGAACGGACTGTTATCGGATGGCCGCCTTCCGGCCGCATTCAGCCGTCCAACTTCGAGGCGGGCCGACGACACAAGGCCACCTGGCCAAAGCCTTCTGGAGGAAATTTTGGATAGACGTTCATTCATGCTGAGCCTGTTCGGTGGTCTCGCCGTCGCCAGCGTCGGCGGCATGGGCATCGCGCAGGCCGCGACCGCTGTGCCCGCCGCTGCCCCGCTGCCGAATCCGGAAGATCTCGCTCCCGAGCTGAAGGCCGGTCTCGACAAGACCGATGCCGACTTCAGCCAGGTGGTAGTCCGTGATCGCGTCGTCGTTCGCCGGCCACGGCCCTATCGTCGTCCGGTCGTCGTGCGTCGCCGCGTCGTTGTGCGCCGTCCGCGCCGCGTCGTCGTTCGCCGCCGCGTGATCTACCGCTGAGAGCAAATCCGATCGGCAGGCGGCCTTCGGGCCGTCTGTCACCTTTGAAGCGGCGCCAAGACCGTCTGTCGGAGGAATAAGCCGTTTGAGCGAAGGACGCGAAAGCCTACGCGACGAGATCGTCACGGACATCCCGGCCAGGCTCGATCGCCTGCCGTGGTCGCGCTTTCACACGCTCGTCGTCGTCGCGCTCGGCGTCACCTGGATCCTCGACGGTCTCGAGGTCACGCTGGCCGGATCCGTGTCCGGTGCGCTGAAGGAAAGCCCGGCGCTCAAGTTCACCAACACCGATATCGGTCTCGCCGGCGCTGCCTACATTGCCGGTGCGGTCATCGGCGCGATCCTCTTCGGCTGGCTCACCGACCGTCTCGGCCGCAAGAAGCTCTTCACAATCACCGTGCTGGTGTATCTCTCGGCGACAGCCGCGACCGCCTTCTCCTGGAACCTGTGGAGCTTCCTGCTCTTCCGTTTCCTCACCGGCATGGGCATCGGCGGCGAATACACCGCGATCAACTCGGCCATTCAGGAACTTGTGCCGGCGCGCGTGCGCGGCTGGACCGATCTCGTCATCAACGGCTCTTTCTGGGTCGGCGCCGCGATCGGCGGCGTCGCCGCTATCGTCCTGCTCGACCCCGCGCTGGTGCCGCCCGACACCGGCTGGCGGCTCGCCTTCTTCATCGGCGCCGCGCTTGGGCTCGTCGTCATGATCCTGCGGCGATGGATCCCCGAAAGTCCGCGCTGGCTGATGAGCCATGGCCGCATTGCCGAGGCGGAGGCGATCGTCGCCCATATCGAGTCCTTCTCGCCGCCACAGCCCACCGCGACGCTGCCGACACTCACTCTACGCCCTCGCCCGGGCACGCCGATGAGCGAGGTCGCCGATACCCTTTTCGTCACGCACCGGCCGCGCACCCTGGTGGCGCTGGCGCTGATGACCTCGCAAGCCTTTTTCTACAACGCGATCTTCTTCACCTATGCGCTGATCCTGACCGACTTCTACGGCGTTCCATCGCAGGCGATCGGCTGGTTCATCCTGCCCTTCGCCGCCGGCAACTTCCTCGGCCCGCTCCTGCTGGGCCGGCTCTTCGACACGCTCGGCCGGCGTCCGATGATCGCCGCCACCTATATCCTGTCTGGCCTGCTCCTCGCCGGCACCGGCTTTCTCTTCGCACGCGAGATCGTCAGCGCCAGCCAGCTCACCATCTGCTGGAGCATCGTCTTCTTCTTCGCCTCGGCCGCAGCGAGCTCCGCCTATCTCACAGTCAGCGAGACCTATCCGCTCGAGATCAGGGCGCTGGCGATCGCGGTGTTCTATTCGCTCGGCACCGGCCTCGGCGGCATCGCCGGCCCCTGGCTGTTCGGCGCCCTGATCGACACCGGCTCGCGCATGAGTGTGTTCGGCGGCTATCTGTTCGGCGCAGCGCTGATGATCGCGGCCGGGCTGATCGCCTGGCGCTTTGCGGTCAAGGCCGAGCGCCGCTCGCTCGAAGACATCAGCAAGCCGCTGGGAGCGGTCTGAGAATGAGGCGGACATCGGCGGCGCGATTGCGCCTCAGACCGTCACAACAAGCTAACGGCCGGTCTCCCGCGCCGTCGGCCCTTTGTGAACCATCGTCGCAACACCAGCGTGACGCTCGGTCAGAAAGGGGAATAGAGTGGCCTCGTGGGAACGCGGCGCCCGGATCGAACCAACTGGAGGCATGACATGGATCGACGTTCATTTGTGATGGCGCTCTTCGGCGGTCTCGCCGTAGCCAGCGTCGGCGGCATCGCCGCTTCGGAAGCCGCACAGCCCAAGATCGCCCCGCTCCCGACCAGGAAGCCTGAGGAGCTGTCTGAAGAGCTGAAGGAAGGCCTCGACAAGACCGACGCCGACTTCAGCCAGTACTATTATTATCGCCGCCCGCGCTATGTCCGGCGCTACTACTACCGCCCGCGCTACTATTACCGTCCGCGGCGCTACTATTATCGTCGCCGCTACTATTATTGAGTGACCGTGGGTGGGCCGGAGTTATCGCTCCGGCCCATCTGCATTTCAGGGCTTGTCAGAGCGACGTCGTCCGTGCCTGGCCCGGTTCGGCGACGGGAACGCCCGCAGAGACATACTCGCTCAGCTTGTTGCGCAGCGTCCGGATCGAGATGCCGAGGATCTTGGCGGCATGCGTCCGGTTGCCCAGGCAATGGTCGAGCGTGTCGAGGATCAGGTCGCGCTCGACATCGGCGACGGTGCGCCCGACCAGGCCGCGCGTCACCGCCTCGGCCGTCTGCGCCGCCCGAGAGGCCACGTCGCGTCCGCTGGCCGGGCCGAGCGTCTCGCCTTCCGGCGTCAGCATCGCCTCGGTGCCGATCTCGACGCCCTGCGCCAGCAGCACGGCACGATGCACGGTGTTCTCCAGTTCGCGGACATTGCCGCGCCAGCTGTTGCCGAGCAGGAGCTTGCGCGCCTCGGCTGCGATAGGCCGCAGCGGCATGCCGTTCAGCTCGGCGTATTTCCTGGCGAAATGGTCGGCCAGCGCCAGGATGTCGCCCGGCCGCTCGCGCAGCGCCGGCAGGCGCAGATGCACGACGTTGAGCCGGTAGAACAGGTCCTCGCGGAAGGAGCCCTCGCGCACCGCATCGCCGAGATTGCGGTTCGAGGTCGCGATGATGCGCAGGTCCACCTTGACCGGCTGGGTGCCACCGACCCGATCGATCGTCCGCTCCTGCAGCGCGCGCAGCAGCTTGGCCTGCAGGCGCACATCCATCTCCGAGATCTCGTCGAGCAGGAGCGTGCCGCCATTGGCCTCCTCGAACTTGCCGATCCGCCGGGCGATCGCGCCGGTGAAGGCACCCTTCTCATGGCCGAACAGTTCGGATTCGAGCAGGTTGTCGGGGATCGCGGCGCAGTTCACCGCGACGAAGGGCTTGTCCTTGCGCAGCGACTTCTGGTGCAGATGCTGCGCGATCATCTCCTTGCCGGTGCCGCTCTCGCCGGTGACCAGAACTGGCGCATCCGAGCGCGCGATCTGGTTGGCGAGCTGGACGACCCGCTCCATTGCCGGATCGCGCCAGATCAGGCTCGCCTTGTCGCCGGCGACGGCGGCGAGCACGGCCGCGATCAATTCGGGATCGGGCGGCAGCGGCACGTATTCGCGCGCCCCGGCCTGGATCGCGGCGACGGCGGCGCGGGCATCGGTCGAGGTGCCGCAGGCGACGAGCGGTGTGCGGATGCGCTCGGCCTCGAGCGCCGCGACGAGTTTGGCGATCGGCTGCTCGACATCGACCATCAAGAGGTCGCCGCCCTTGGTGCGCAGCACCGCCAGCGCCTGCTCGACGCTCTCGGCATGGGTGACGGCGGCGCCCTGCGACACCGCGATCTTGGCGGCGGTGATGAGCTGGCCCTTGAGGCTGCCGACGATGATGAGGCGCATGGCTCAGGCCTTCCTTGAAGAATGCAGTCGTTCCGGCCGGTTCGTCACCGGTCGGTCTTGATGATTTCCGTCATGGTCACGCCGAGACGCTCCTCGACCACCACGACCTCGCCGCGCGCCACCAGGCGCTCATTGACGAAGATGTCGATCGCTTCGCCGACGCGCCGGTCGAGCTCCAGCACCGTGCCGGGCGTGACGCGCAGGAGGTCGCCGACTGCGATCCGCGAGGAGCCGAGCACGGCCGAGACGGTGACCGGCACGTCGAAGACCTGCTCGAGATCCTCCGCCGTCTTGACCGGCACAGGCCCGGAGCGCGCGACCGAGTCACCTCCGGCATCGTGATCGAAGGAGAGGTCGGCCGGATTGAGCGGCGGCAGGTTGAGGTCGTTTTCGCTTGCCATTGTCTCTTACCCTGCTGCCGGGCCGAAGACGGCCCTGACGGCCTTGTCGACCGCCTCGTTGAGCGTTGCGCTTTCGATCGCGATGCCGCCATCGGCCCATTCCAGCCGGCCATCGCCGAGGGCGATGTCGGGTTCGCCCAGCACGACGATCCGGCCGGCGAATCCGGTCTCGCGCGCCAGCGCCGAGAGCTTGGCCTCGACGGTCTCGACCAGGCTCTCATGCACTCGGATCGCCAGATGCGGCGCGTGCCGGGCATGGGCGAGGCATTCGCGCGCCGCATCGAGCAATTGCGCCAGCGGCTTGTCGGCAAGAGCCGCACCGGCAAGGCTGCGCGCGGTCTTGATCGCAAGCTGCGCGGCCTGCGCCTCGATCTGCGCCAGCTGCTCATCCTGGTGTGCCAGCAGTCGCTCGCTCTGGCGTACCAGTTGCGACAGCAGCGCGCCCAATTGCTGGTCGGCCTCGCGCCGCGCATGGTCGAGCCCGCTGTGGAAGCCGTCCGCCCGGGCGGCCTCGAGCGCGGCTTCGTCGACCGCCTTGCTGCCATTGCCGCGAAAGTCGGTGGCGAACATGAATTTCTTGGCTGCTGCCATGTCAGTAGACCAGCTCGTCTTCGGCGTTGCCCTTGGAGATGATGATCTCGCCCTTTTCGGCGAGGTCCTTGGCCAGGGTCACCATCTTCATCTGCGCTTCGTCGACCTCCTTGAGACGCAAGGGCCCGAGGCCCTGCATGTCGTCCTGCAGCACCTTGGCGGCGCGCTGCGACATCGCCCCGAGGAAGAAGGCCCGCATCTCCTCGTTCGCACCCTTGAGGGCGCGGGCCAGCGTGTCCTTGTCGACCTGGCGCATCATGGTCTGCAGGCCGGCGGAATCGAGCTTGCCGAGGTCCTCGAAGGTGAACATCAGCGCGCGGATGCGTTCGGCCGATTCCTGGTTGGTGGCGTCGAGCGCGGCGAGGAAGCGCATTTCGGTCTGGCGATCGAAGCCGTTGAAGATCTCGGCCATCATCTCGTGCGGATCGCGCCGGCGCGTCTGCGTCAGCGTCGAGACGAATTCGGTGCGCAGCGTGTTCTCGATATGGTCGAGCGCCTCCTTCTGCACCGCTTCCATGCGCAGCATCCGGCCGACCACCTCGATCGACAATTCGTTCGGCAGATTGCGCAGCACATTGGCCGAATGATCGGGCCGGATGCGCGAGAGGATCACGGCGATCGTCTGCGGATATTCGTTCTTCAGGAAGTTCGCGAGCACGACGGCGTCGATATTGCCGAGCTTCTGCCACATGTTGCGGCCGGCAGGACCACGGATCTCCTCCATGATCAGAGCGACCTGGTCGGTCGGCAGGATCTTCTCCAGCAACGAGATCGTGCGATCGAAGGAGCCGGTGATCGCCCCCGCGCTGGACAGACGGCCGACGAAGTCGAGCATCAGCTTCTCGACCTGGTCGGCATCGACCGTACCGAGCTCGGCCATGGCGCGGGTGATGATCCGGATCTCTTCGTCGTCGAATTCCTGCCAGATCACCCGGCCATGGTCTTCACCGAGGATGAGCAGAATGACTGCGGCGCGCTGTGGCCCGGTCATGCTGTCGAGCATCATCGGGCCGTCGGAATAGTTCGTCATCTCGCTGTCGGAGTCGCTGTTTCCGCTGCGGGTTGCGATGGCGCGTGTCGCGGCCATGGTTCAGGCTCCCGTCACGCTGGTGCTTTCTCGTGGATCCAGCTGCGCAGCACCGCGACGGAATCCGCCGGATTCTGCGCGACCATGGCGCCGATCTTCTCGACCGACTGGGCCTTGAGCTGGCCCTTGATCTGCGCGATCGCGAGCATGCGCTCTGACGGTGCCTCGACGTCGATGCCACCCTCTCCGCCGGAACCCGTCGCCGCGCCCCCTGAGACGGACGGGAACGCCGACGGATCGCCCGTGCCCTGGTCGACGACGACCATGCCGTTGCGCATGAAGCTCGGAATCGCCCGGAGCTCGCGATCGGGCGCCAGCACCTGCTTGAGCAGCGGGCGCACCACCACCATCAGGACCATCAGTATCAGCAGCGCGATCACGCCCATTTCGGCGAAGCGGACGACGTCCTCCCGGGTGAACGACGCGAGCTGCTGCATCAGCGTCTGCTCGACGAGGTCCGTCGGCGCCTGCGGCGCCTCGGCGAAGCGCAGGTTGACGACCTCGACCTGGTCGCCGCGCTGGCGGTCGAAGCCGACCGCGGTGCGCACGAGCTGCGAGATGCGCTCCAGCTCCTCGGGCGGCCGCGGCTGGTAGGCGACATCATTGCCCTGCCTGCTGTAGAGCCCGTCGACCAGCACGGCGACGGAGAGCTTGCGGATGCGCCCGCCCTCCTGCACCTCGGTCCGGGTCGTGCGCGAGATCTCGTAGTTGACGACTTCCTCGTTCTTCGAGCTGGTGTCGCGCTGCGCGCCCTGCTGCTGGCCCTGGTTCTGCTGCGCGCCCGGCAATTCGTTGCCGACGGTGACGCCCTCGCGCTGCTCGTTCGAGGCAGAGGCCTCGTTGCGGTTCTGGCTGGAGCGGATGACCTTGCTTTCGGGATCGAAGGTCTCGGAGCGGCTCTCGATCCGGTTCGAATCTAGCATGGCCGAGACCTGCACGCGGGCGCGGCCCGGGCCGACGATGCTGGCGACGATGTCGTCGACCTGCGACTTGATCCGCCGCTCGATCGCATTCTGGCGCTCGTCCAGCGCCACGCCGACCATGCCCTGCTCGCCCTGGGCGCCGTCGGCGAGGAGCCGGCCGCGCTCGTCGACGATCGAGACCCGCTCCGGCTTCAGGCCATCGACGGCCGAGGAGACGAGATGGCGGATCGCCCTGACCTGGGCATTGTCGAGGTCGCCGGCGAGCTTGAGCGCGATCGAGGCGCGCGGCGGCTCGCGGTCGCGCTCGAACAGGCGCCGCTCGGGGATGACGAGATGGACGCGCGCCGCCTGGACGCGGCTGATCGAGCGGATGGTGCGCGACAGCTCGCCCTCCAGCGCCCGCAGATGGTTGATGTTCTGGACGAAGCTGGTCGAGGAGAAGGCGTCGCCCTTGTCGAAGATCTCGTAGCCGACGCCACCGCCGGACGGGATGCCTTTGCCGGCGAGCTCGAGCCTGAGCTTCGGCACGTCGGCGCGCGGTGCTAGAATGGTCTGCCCATCGCCGCGCAGTTCATATTTGACCCCGCGCGTATCGAGGTCCTTGGTGATGGCGCTGACGTCCTGGCTCGACAGGTCGGCGAAGAGCACGCCCATCGCCGGCTGCGACATGCGCACCATGACGAAGGCGAAGAAGCCGATCAGCGCCAGAGTCACCGCCAGCATAGCCGCCAGCCGCGCCGCGCCGAATCTCCGGAACTGTTCGACTAGCCCGTTCACGCCGTTCTTCCGTCGCCCGGTGCCTGCGAGACCAACGCACAGACACACCACTAGGCAAGTTTTTCCCGGTGCATGGTTAGCGCCCGGTTAACGGCGGTTAGGAAACGGCGGAGTTCGGCTGAAATGCCACATGGCAGAAACGCGAAAAGCGCCGGCCTCTCGGCCGGCGCCTCCCGAATGTCTGCGGTCGCCAGAAGAAATTACTGGCGGTAGTGCTGGATGCGGGTGGTGCGCAGGCCAGCGAGGCCATGCTGGTCGATCGACATCTGCCAGCTCAGGAATTCGTCGACCGTCAGCGTGTAGCGCTGGCAGGCTTCCTCCAGGCTGAGCAGGCCGCCGCGCACGGCAGCGACGACTTCGGCCTTGCGCCGGATCACCCAGCGGCGCGTGTTCATCGGCGGCAGATCGGCGATCGTCAACGGGCTGCCATCGGGCCCGATCACATATTTGACGCGCGGTCGCAGCGGCTCGGTCATTGTACTCTCACACAACTCAACAGACCTACTGCCAGAGAGCCTAGCCCCGACGGGCTTAAATTTTGCCTAAAGCAATCACGCAGGCTTTCGGCATGGCTCATGACGGGTTTGTCAGGACGTGCTCTTCACCGATTTGACCCTGTCGAGCGGGACCTTGATCGCGCCGATCAGCAGCGTCGGCACGGTGGTCGAGAAGTCGATGCCGTCGACCTTGCCGGTGATCTCGGTCTTGACCGTGATCGCCGCGCCCGAGACGTCGGTGCCGTCGACAGTGATGGTATATTCGCCGTCGGGCGCAGTGGACCCCGTCGAGGTCTTGCCGTCCCAGCTATAGGTCTGGTCGCCCGCCGTCAGCGTCTTCGTGCCGGTATAGACCACCTTGCCGCTCGAATCCTTGATGGTGATCGTGCCGGTGCCGCCCTTGGAGGCATTGAGCGTCCACTCGGCCTTGCCCTCTTTGAGCGGCGTCGCGGCGCCATCGGCCGTGACGGTCTGGCCGACGAACCCGATCGCGCTCGCGCCCGTCGTCGCCTTGCTGACGCCGAGCAGGGCGGTCAGCGTCTCGTTCTGCTTGAGCTGCTGCTCGACGCCGGCGAACTGCACTAGTTGCTGGGTGAACTGGTTGGTGTCGAGCGGATCGAGCGGGTTCTGGTTCCTGAGCTGTGTCGTCAGCAGCGTCAGGAACTGGTCGAAGTTATTGGCGATCGAGGTGCCTTTGCCGCTCGCGGTGTTGTTCTGTGCCGCCGCGATCTGCTGGGCGGTGAGCTTGCTGGTATTGGAGACGGCCATGACACGTCCCTCCTTCAGATGCTGAGGTCGACGCCGCCGAGGCGGCCGCCGGTTCGCGGCAGGGTTGCGACATCGGTGACGAGTGCGCTGTCTTCGCTGGCCTGAACCCAGGTGCGGCGGCCGCGCGACGCCTCGTCACCCTGCTGCTGGCGTCCACCGGCCTGCTGGCCGCCCGGATCGCGCAGGCTGAGATCGATTCCGCCCTCGGAGGGCTTCAGTCCAGCCTGCTCGAAGGCGCGCTCCAGCGTGCGTGCGTCGCGCTGCAGCATGTGGAGTGTCTCGACCCGGTCGACGGTCAGCTTGGCGCTGACGTCGCCCTTGTCGGAGATTTCGAGGCTGACGTCGATGCGCCCGAGCTCGGCCGGATCGAGCCTGATGTCGAAGCGCCTGTTGCCGGCGAGTGCCTTCGCGCCGATCTCGATCGGCACGACATGCAGCGGCGTCGGCCGCCCGGCATCTGCGGAAACAGCCTTGTGGGCTGCTTCGGCCTGGGCACGGGCCGTCGCCTGGGCGGCAGCGTCGAGCTCCGTCAACGGCGCTTGCGGCGCGGTCAGGCTCTGCGGGCCGGCCGCGAGAATGGCCTGCGGGCTCAGGGGCGCGCTTGCCTGCTGCACGCCGCTGGTGGCTTCCGTCGACGCGGCCTGCGTCGTCTGGGCGGTGGCTGCGGGCGCAGTGGCGGCATCGGCGGCCTTGGTATCGCCCGTCGCCTTCGCATCGCTGCCGGCGGCGCTCGCGGCGACCTTGCCGGCCTCGCTATCGTCCTTGGCGGTGGCCTGCGCCTCGCCCGGCTTGGTCTCAGCCGTCCTCGCAGCGCTTTGGTCCGCGCCGCCGGACTTGGCTTCGCCCGATTTGCCGTCCGTCTTGGATTCGGTGCCGGCAACCGGAAGCTGCGGCTGCAGCCCTGCCTTGATATCGGCAGCGGCGGCCTCGCCGCCCGCGCTCGCCTGGCCGTCTGCCTTCGCCGGCAGCGCTGGCGGGACCGGCACGGCGATAGCCTCGCCGGTCGCCTGCGCCGTAGCCCCGGTCGCCGTCACGGCCTTGCCCTCCTCGGTGGTCGTGCCTTCCGGCTTCGCCGGCTCGCCGCCCTGGAGCGCGGCGGCCGCGAGGGCGAGGAATTCCGCGGCGATCGGTGTCGGCGGCACGGGCTGAATCACCGCGCCAGCGGCGGCCTGCTCGTCCGGGCTGCCCTTGCCGATCACCGGCGCTCCATCGAGGGCAGCGGCCAACGCGGCCTTGCGCTCCTCGATCGTCTTGCCCCCGACAGGCTTGTCGTCGGCAGCCGTCTCGCTCGTCCTGGTCTGGCTCGCCGAGGTGTCCTTCGTCGCGTCCGCGCGGACCTCCGCCTTCGTCGTGTCGGATGTCTCGCTGGCGTCCGCGGTCTTCCTGTCCTTGCCGGTATCGTCGGCGCGGGTCGACGATCTGGCATCGGCCGCGCTCGTCTTGCGGGCGCCGTCGTCCGGCTTCGCCTGGTCGCGCATGCCGGCGTCATCGCGGGCATTGCGGTCGTCGTCGAGACGCCCGCGGGACCGGTCGTCATCCAGGCGCGGGCGCGGCCGATCCGCCGGCTCGGGCGGCAAGGTGAAAGCCTGTTCCGAGGCGTCCCGTTCGGGGCCGCGGCGGCTCGGAAACGTGATCTCAGGCAGCGCAGAGGAACGCGAGACCGGCGCAGCTGACATGGGTACTCTCCGGAACGGAACCGTGACGATATGGCCGCCGCTCTCCCAGCAAGAGGCGAGCCAACCAGAAAATCTTTATGATTCAATACCTTGAGTGAATCGACTTGATCCCGGACCCGGCAGGAATGACGTCATCGGACGACGCCACTCGGCAGGAATTGCCGGCCGGATGCTGGCCCGCATCTATCAAAACCGCTATAGAGCGCCCAAATCCTCGGACGCTTCGCGCCCGAACCCGCCTGGACCCCTGATGACCGTTTCGCTCAACTCGCTCGACATCGCCAAGCCGCCTGCGGCCACACGCGTCGTCGCGGCCATGTCGGGCGGCGTCGACTCCTCGGTGGTGGCGGCGCTGCTGAAGCGCCAGGGCTATGACGTCGTCGGCGTCACGCTGCAGCTCTACGACCATGGCGAAGCCGTGCACCGCGCCGGCGCCTGCTGCGCCGGCCAGGATATTCACGACGCCCGCCGCGTCGCCGAGGCGATCGGCATTCCGCATTACGTGCTCGACTATGAGAGCCGCTTCCGCGATGCGGTGATCGAGCGCTTTGCCGAGAGCTATCTCGCCGGCGAGACGCCGATCCCTTGCGTCGAGTGCAATCGCACCGTGAAGTTCCGCGACCTGCTCGGCCTCGCCCGCGAGCTCGGGGCCGATGCGCTCGCCACCGGCCATTATGTCGCCAGCCGCGATCTCGGCACCGGCCATCGCGGCCTCTTCCGTGCCGCCGACGAGAGCCGGGACCAGAGCTATTTCCTCTATGCCACGACGCAGGAGCAGCTCGACCTGTTGCGCTTCCCGCTCGGCGGCCTCGACAAGGTCCAGACCCGGGCGCTCGCCGCCGAGTTCGGCCTCGCCATCGCCGACAAGCCCGACAGCCAGGACATCTGCTTCGTTCCGAACGGCCGCTATGCCGAGGTGATCGAGCGGCTGAAGCCGGGCGCCGCCCGTCCCGGCGCCATCGTCCATCTCGACGGGCGCGTGCTCGGCGAGCACGAGGGTGTGCTCCGCTACACCGTCGGCCAGCGCAAGGGCCTCGGCATCAGCGGCGCCGAACCGCTCTATGTCGTCGCGCTCGACGCCGAGAACGCCCGCGTCATCGTCGGCCCGCGCGAGGCGCTCAGCGTCAGCCGCGTCGACCTGCGTGACCTCAACTGGATCGGCGACATCGCGCTCGCCGACCTGCCGCCCGAGGGCATCGAGGTCGCGGTCCGCGTCCGCTCGACCCGCGCGCCGCGAGAGGCCCGCCTGCTTGCCGACGACAAGGGCGTGCATGTCCTCCTGGCGCAGGGCGAGGAGGGCGTCTCGCCCGGCCAGGCCTGCGTGATCTACGACCATGCCGGCAGCGGAGCCCGCGTGCTCGGCGGCGGCGTCATCATGGCCAACCGGGCGCCCCGCCCGGCGCCGCAGCCCGAGCCCGCCTACGCCATCTCATGACGACGACGAACGGTCTCGACGCGCAAAGGCGTGTCTATGCGGTCTGGGCGAAATTCTACGACCGGATCTATCAGGGCCTGCTTGCCCGCGCCCAGCGCGAGGCGGTTGCGGCGGCCTGCGCCAGCGGCCGCGACATCCTCGAGATCGGCGTCGGCACGGGCCTCACCCTGCCCTATTTCGAGCCCGACAGGCAGGTTGTCGGCGCCGACCTCTCGCTCGACATGCTGCGCGTCGCCCGCGCCAAGGTGCTGAGCCAGAATCTCGCTCATGTCCGCGGCCTGATGGTGATGGACGCCTGCCGGCTCGGCTTCGCCGACAACTCCTTCGACGCAGTCACCGCGCAGTTCGTCATCACCCTCGTC
Source organism: Allobosea lupini (assembly GCF_900109525.1). GTDB lineage: Bacteria > Pseudomonadota > Alphaproteobacteria > Rhizobiales > Beijerinckiaceae > Allobosea > Allobosea lupini. The sequence continues at coordinate 96,882 of NZ_FOAN01000006.1, forward strand.
CCCGATCCCGAGCAGGCCCTCGGCGAGATGGACCGGGTGCTGCGCCCGGGCGGCGAGATCGTCATCTCAAGCCGCCTCGTCGATGATGGCGGCTTCGCCGCCCCGTTCTGGAAGGCGGTCGCGCCATTGGCCAGAGCGATCGGCTGGAGCAGCGATTTCAAGGTCTCGCGCCTGACCGACTGGGCCGCGCGAACCGGCCGCTACGAGACCGTCCATGTCGGCCAGGGCTATTTCAAGGTGGTCCGGCTGAGGAAGCTGAGCTGAGCCACGTCATCAAGGCTTGACGCCGGCGCCCCCCGCCCCCTATATCCGCGCCGTCGCGATTGACCGCCGTTCACGGCGCGTCGCCATCGGGGCGGGGTAGCTCAGCTGGTTAGAGCAGCGGAATCATAATCCGCGTGTCGGGGGTTCGAGTCCCTCTCCCGCTACCATCTTGCCCCCCGAGGCTTTCTGGTCGGGAAGTGGTCGCCTCCGATCAGGTTCGTTCGACGAGTGCACCAGCTCGACACTCTGCCCGGTTGAAATCGAGGTTGCCGTCCCCAACTGCGTCGGGATGTCCCCGATATCAGACAATCTCACGAGCCGACCGAAACGGGCCCTGCTGCTGCGCAATCCAAAGGCGCGCCGCGGCCAGGAGTCGATCGACCCCCTTCTCGATCGCCTGAAGGATGGCGGGCTCGACGTCACCGTCGAAACCTTCGAAGCCCTACCGGAAATCGCGCGCGACATCGTGCGCCTGCGCCACAGGGCGGATCTCGTCATCGTTTGCGGCGGCGACGGCTCCGTGTCGTCGGCTGCGCTCGCAGCGATGGAAAGCGGCCTGCCGCTCGGCATCATCCCGATGGGAACGGCAAATGACCTGGCGCGCACGCTCGACATACCGATGGATCTCGTCGGCGCGGCAGACATCATCGCTCGCGGCGAGATACGCCAGGTCGACGTCGGTACGGTCAACGGCTACGCCTTCTTCAACGTCGCCAGCATCGGGTTGAGCAGCGAGCTGGCGCAAAGCCTCGACCCGGTGCTGAAGAAGCGGTTCGGGAGACTGGGCTACGCCGTGGCCGCCATGAAGGTCATGACAGGCGCATCGCGTTTCAAGGCCAAGATCACGGAGAAGGGGCAGACGACCGACGTCGAGACCTACCAGATCGCCGTGGGCAACGGCCGGCACTATGGCGGCGGCAACGTGGTCGAGGAGAATGCCGAGATCGATGACGGGCATCTCGATCTCTACAGCCTGGAGATGACGAATCTCTGGAAACTGGCGCTGATGCTGCGTTCGTTCCGGTCGGGAACTCACGGTGCATGGCGCGAGGTCCGCACGGCGAAATGCGTCGAGTTCGATATCGAGACGAGGAAGCCGATGCCGGTGAACACCGATGGCGAAATCGTCACCGCCACGCCAGCGCGTTTCAAAGTTCATCCGAAGGCCGTTTCGATCTTTGCGCCAGGCGCGCATGAGCGTTCGGACATCGCTCGGCCGGCGCTGTATCACCGCTGACCCCACGGTAAAACAGGCATGGCCACGATCGAGGCCGGCGTCAGCCAGCCTCTGTGGCGCGTGTCCCATCGGCTTGCCGCAGCGCGCCGGCCGATTGCCGCACCACCTCCGCGATCTGCGACAGCTGCTTCGCCAGCGGGCTGGTCTTGCGCCAGACCATGCCGATCGTCCTGGACGGCTCCGGCGCCCTGAAATGCGTGATCGCGACGCAGGCCGAGCGCGTCTCGACCGCCACCGCCATTTCCGGGATCAGCGTGACGCCGAGCCCGGCATCGACCATCTGCACCAGCGTCGAGAGGGAGCTGGCGTCGAGCAGGTCGCGCGACTGCACCGTCCGCGGCTTGGTGCTGCAGAACGACAGCGCCTGGTCGCGGAAGCAATGCCCCTCCTCCAGCAGCAGCAGCCGCATCTCGCGCAGCGCCTCGCGGTCCGGGGCCGGCTTGCCCTCGTCCGAACGCGGCCGCACCAAGACGAAGCGCTCGGTGAACAGCGCGACCTCGGTCAGCGACGGCTCCGACACCGGCAGGGCGACGATCGCCATGTCCAGCCGCCCCTCGCTCAGCTCCTGCACCAGCTTCGGCGTCAGCGTCTCGCGCACATTGAGGTCGAGCTCGCCATGCAGGCGGGTGAGATCGCTGATCAGGCCGGGCAGTAGATAGGGCGCAACCGTCGGGATCACGCCGATGCGCAGGCGCGTGACTTGCCCGTCTCGCGAGGTGTGCGCATAGCCTTCGAGCTCGTCGAGCGAGCGCAGCACGTCCCTGGCCCGCGCCGCGATCTCCTCGCCGAAGCGCGTCAGCCGGACCTGGCGCCTGTCGCGTTCGAACAGCCCGCCGCCCAGTTCCTCCTCCAACGCCTTGATCTGCTGTGACAAGGCCGGCTGCGAGATCGCGCAGGCCTCGGCCGCGCGGCCGAAATGGCCGTGCCGCGCCAGCGCCTCGAAATAGCGCAGCTGCTTGAAGGTCAGGTTTGTCATAATCCCAGCTTATCGTCGCGATCAGAAAATCGGAATTAAAATAATGAAATGGCCCTGCTAAGACCCACCCCGGAACCCAGCCGAGCTTCGGAGAGAGACATGAACGCGAAGACTGAGGACAGCACGGGAAAATGCCCCGTCGCCCATGGCGGGGGCGCCCGGCAGAACCGCGACTGGTGGCCGAACCGGCTGCCCGTCGAGCTGCTGAGCCAGCATTCGGCCAAGTCGGATCCGCTCGGCCAGGCCTTCGACTATCGCGAAGCTTTCGCCAAGCTCGACTACGCAGCGCTGAAGAACGACCTGCGCAAGCTGATGACCGACTCGCAGGATTGGTGGCCCGCCGATTTCGGCCATTACGGCCCGCTGTTCATCCGCATGGCCTGGCATAGCGCCGGCACCTATCGCCTCGCCGACGGGCGTGGCGGCGGTGGTCGCGGCCAGCAGCGCTTCGCGCCGCTCAACAGCTGGCCGGACAATGTCAGCCTCGACAAGGCGCGCCGCCTGCTCTGGCCGATCAAGCAGAAATACGGCCAGGCGATCTCCTGGGCCGACCTGATGATCCTGACCGGCAATGTCGCGCTGGAGACGATGGGCTTCCGCACCTTTGGCTTCGCTGCCGGCCGCGCCGACACCTGGGAGCCGGACCAGGATGTCTACTGGGGCCGCGAGACCACCTGGCTCGGCGGCGACCTGCGCTACGCCCATGGTTCGGAAGGCGTCGAGAAGCCTGCCGGCGAGGCCGTCCTCGTCGCCGATGACGACGCCGACGGCAAAGTGCATTCGCGCAATCTCGAAAGCCCGCTCGCCGCGACACAGATGGGCCTGATCTACGTCAATCCCGAAGGGCCCGACGGCAATCCCGACCCGCTGCTCGCCGCCAGGGACATCCGCGACACCTTCGCCCGCATGGCGATGGACGACGAGGAGACCGTCGCGCTGATCGCCGGCGGCCACACCTTCGGCAAGACCCACGGCGCCGGCCCCACCGACAATGTCGGCGTCGATCCCGAGGCCAACGGCCTCGAAGCGCAGGGCCTCGGCTGGCACAACGGCTTCGGCTCCGGCAAGGGCGGCGACACCATCACCAGCGGTCTCGAGGTCACCTGGACCCAGACGCCGGCACAGTGGAGCAACTTCTTCTTCGAGAACCTCTTCGGCTTCGAATGGGAGCTGGAGAAGTCGCCGGCCGGCGCGCATCAATGGGTCGCCAAGAACGCCGAGGCGATCATTCCGGACGCGCATGACCGCTCGAAGAAGCGCAAGCCGACCATGCTGACGACCGACATCTCGCTGCGGGTCGACCCGGCCTATGAGAAGATCTCGCGCCGCTTCCTCGAGAATCCGCAGGCCTTCGCCGAGGCCTTCGCCCGCGCCTGGTTCAAGCTGACCCATCGCGATCTCGGCCCGCGCTCGCGCTATCTCGGCCCGGAAGTGCCGAAGGAAGAGTTGATCTGGCAGGACGTGGTGCCGGCGGCCGACCACCCGCTTGTCAGCGAGGCCGACGTCACCGCGCTCAAGGACAAGATCAAGGCGTCGGGCCTTACCGTCTCCGAGCTGGTCGGCACCGCCTGGGCCTCGGCCGCGACCTTCCGTGGCGGCGACAAGCGCGGCGGCGCCAATGGTGCGCGCGTCCGCCTCGCCCCCCAGAAGGACTGGGAGGTCAACCGCCCGGCCCAGCTCGCCAGGGTGATCGATGTTCTCGACGGCATCCGCCGCCAGTTCAACAAGGAAGCTGACGGCGACCAGAAGGTCTCGCTGGCGGACCTGATCGTGCTGGCCGGCAATGTCGGCGTCGAGCAGGCGGCCAAGGCCGCCGGCCATGACGTGAGCGTGCCGTTCACCCCGGGCCGCACCGACGCCAGGCAGGAGCAGACCGACGTCCACTCCTTCGCGGTGATGGAGCCGGCGCTGGACGGCTTCCGCAACTACCGGAAGCCGGGCGTCAGGGTACCGGCCGAGGCGGCGCTGATCGACCGGGCCCAGCTGCTGACGCTGACCGCCCCCGAGCTGACCGTGCTGATCGGCGGCCTGCGCGCCATCGACATCAACGCGGACGGTTCCAAGCACGGCATCCTGACCGAGCGGCCGGGCGTGCTGACGAACGACTTCTTCGTCAACCTGCTCGACATGGGCACGCAGTGGCAGGCGACCTCCGAGGCCAAGGACGTGTTCGAGGGCACCGATCGCAAGACCGGCGCCGTCAAATGGACCGGCACCCGCGCCGATCTCGTCTTCGGCTCGAACTCGATCCTGCGCGCCCTCGCCGAGGTCTATGCCAGCGCCGACGCCAAGGAGAAGTTCGTCAAGGACTTCGTCGCCGCCTGGACCAAGGTGATGAACCTCGACCGTTTCGACGTCGCCTGACGCCGAGGAAACCGGCCGCCCGGCGTGATCGCCACGCCGGGCGCAAAAAGGTGGCCGCGCCCGCAAAGTGCGCGGCACGTTCCTCAATGTAAGTGGAGAAGAGATTCAAGAACAGAATTCATAAGATCTCTCGAAACAGTAGATCGACCCAGACGCCTGCCAGTATCGATAAGCTCGCTCTTCATCACCGAATACAGCGCAGTCGCCTGTTATAGCGAGCGAGCCATAGCTTCACAATTCGTTCATGTTTCCTGTGGTCAGCTCTACGAAGGGCGACACCAAGGAGAGAAACCATGAACCGACGTTCATTCATCGCCACGCTGTGTGGTGGACTCGCCGCGAGCGCCGCGGGTGTGAGCCTAGCGAGCGCGCCGGTCGCCGCCGCCTCGCTTGCACCGGAGAACGCGGCCCGGCTCGACGCGGCTCCCGCCGAGTTCAGCCAGTACTGGCGCCGTCCGCGCCGTCGCCGGACGGTCTGCTCGGTCCGACGCAACCGCTACGGCCGTCGCGTGCGCGTTTGCCGGACCGTCTATTACTGACGACATCGCCCCGGCCATAAGGGCCGGGGCGCTCCCCCGTGTGACCCAACCGCACCAGGGCAGGGTCTATGTCGCGGCGGCGGCATCCGCCCTATCATGACCATGGGTCATGATAGGAGTCGCGAGCATGAACCATATCGCAGGGATTGCCGCCTTCGCCGGATTTGCGATCACCGTACTGCCGGCGCAGGCGACCGAATGGATCGGGCGCTGGGGCGCGCCGGGCTGCAGCGCCGACGACACGGTGATCGGCCTCGACGCCAAGGAGCTTGACTTCTCGACATTCGAGGCGAGTTGCCGAACGCTGCGCGCCGAGCGCCGGCGGGACGTCTACGAAATCGCCGGGGAATGTCATGGCGAAGGCCGGCCCATGCGGGTCTTCTTCACCGTCCGTGTCGATGGCGACACGCTCTCCTTCATCCGCCAGCGCGGCTTCGATTTCAGCCCGAAGCGTTTCCGGCGCTGCCGCTGACACCACCTCGCGGCCCTGCCTGCGCATCGTCATCCTGCAGCACCCGCCAGGCCGCGCCGTCGAGATCGGCGTACTGGCCGCTGCGCATGCACCAGAAGAAGGCACCGAGGCCTAGAAGCCCGAGGCCGAGCGCCAGCGGGAACAGAATCACGATGATGTTCATGACTGCGCCTCCCCCGCTGCACGGGCGCGCAACGCATTCAGCGTCACCACCAGCGAGGAGCCGGACATGGCGACGGCGGCGACCAGCGGCGTCGCCAGCCCGGCGATGGCAATCGGCACCGCGACCGCATTGTAGAGCACGGCGAACCAGAGGTTCTGCAGCATCAACCCGCGCGCCTTGCGGGCGATTCCCAGCGCCGCAGCGACCGGCGCCAGGCTCTCGCCGAGGAAGACGATGGCGGCGGCCGCCTGCGCCAGATGCGTGGCGCTGACCGGCGAGAGCGAGACATGCGCGCCCGCCAGCGCCGGCGCGTCGTTGAGCCCGTCGCCGACCATCAGCACCTTATGGCCATCAGCCGCCATCTTTTCGAGCAAAGCGAGCTTGTCGCCCGGCAGCAAGCCGGCATGCAGCTCGGTGACGCAGAGTTCGGCGGCGATCGGCGCCACCGCCTCGAAGCGGTCGCCGGAGAGGATCGCGACCTGAAGCCCGGCCTTGCGCAGAGCCGCGATGGTCTCGCGCGCCTGCGGGCGCAGCGCCTGCCCGAGCGCCAGCACGGTGCGGAAGGTGCCACGGCGATAGGCGATCAGCGAGGCGCCGGGATGCAGCGCCGCGACCATGGCCGCCTCTGCCTGCGCGCCGCAGAAGGCGACGCTGCCGAGACGCCGCTCATTGCCGCCCTGCCCCACGCAAAGACCTTGCCCCTTTTCCTCGTGCACATCCTCCGCCGCACGCGAAACACCGAGCGCCCTTGCGAGTGCCTGCGCCAGCGGATGCCCGCTCGCCGCCGCGAGCGCGCCGATCTCGGCTCGCCGCTCGGCCGGCAGCGCCTCGGGATTGAGGATCTCCGGCTCCGGCAGGGTCAGCGTGCCGGTCTTGTCGAAGACGGCGATATCGGCCTCGGCCAGGCGCTCCAGCGCATCGCCCTGCTTCAGCATGATCTTGCGCCTGAACAGGGCGGAGGCCGCGACGACCTGCACGGCCGGGATGGCAAGGCCGAGCGCGCAGGGGCAGGTGATGATCAGCACGGTGACGGCGATCATCAGCGCTTCCGGCCAGGACAGGCCGAAGGCCAGCCAGCCGAGGAAGGTCGAGGCCGCCAGCGTGTGCACCACCGGGGCATAGAGCCGCGCGGCGCGGTCGGAGAGGCGGACATAGCGCGAGCGGTTGCCGACCGCCTGCTCCATCAGCCGGTCGATCTCGTCGAGCAGAGTGCCCTGCCCGGCCGCCTTGACCCGCACGGTCAGAGTGCCGGTGAGGTTCAGCGTGCCGGCATGGACGCGCTCGCCCTGCCCGATGGCGACCGGTGCGGTCTCGCCGGTGACGAGGCTCTGGTCGAGTTCGGACCAGCCGGTCTCGACGATGCCGTCTACGGAGACCCGCTCGCCCGGCCGCACCAGCACGAGATCGCCCGGTGCGATCGCGGCGATCGGCATCACCGTCGTGCTGCCGTCGGCGGCGAGCCTCGTCGCGGTCTCGGCCTTGAGCGCGGCGAGATTTCCGGCGAGATCGCGGGTGCGCCGCCGCATCAATTGGTCGAGATAACGCCCGATCAAAAGGAAGAAGAGTAGCATCACCACGCCGTCGAAATAGGCGTGGCGGCCATGGTTCCAGGTCTCGGCGACCGACATGACCAGCGCGAGGACGACGCCGATGGTGATCGGCACGTCCATGTTGACGGCGCCGGCCTTCAGCGCCCTCAGCGCGCTCTCGAAAAAGGGCCGGCCGGCATAGGCCGCGGTCGGTAGCGCGATCAGGGCGGAGAGCCAGTGGAAGAAGTCGCGCGTCGTCGGGTCGATATCGCCCGCATTGCCAGACCAGACCGCGACCGAGAGCAGCATGATGTTCATCGAGGCGAAGCCGGCGACGCCGAGCGCGCGTAGGAGATAGCGCTCCTCGCTCGCGGCTCCCGCCTCCTGGCGCTCCGGCGTGAAGGGATAGGCCTTGAAGCCGAGCGCGGCGAGCTTCTCGACCACCGCCTCCGGACGCAGCAGCGCCTCGCGCCATTCAACCGAGACGCGCTTCAGCGCCAGGTTGACGCGTGCGCCCAAAATGGCGGGCTCGCGGGCGAGCCCGCCCTCGATCGCCTGCATGCAGCCGGCGCAGCGTATCCCGTCGACCGCCAGCTCCATGCTGGCGATACCATCGTCGCGATGGCGCACGAAGACGGAGAGGTCCTGCGCCGCCATCTCAGCGCTCCAGAGTGACGCGGCTGCGCGAGACGAAGACGACCTCCTCGCCGCGCCTGACCTGTAGCTCGAGGATCCAGGAGCCGGCCTCGATCGTCTCGAAGCGGGCCTCGTAGCGCCCCGGCCGGCTCTCGCTCAGCGAAAGGTCATGGTCGCGAGCTGAGGTCGCTGGGTGACGCAGACGAGCGCTGGTGGCGAGCCCGGCGAGCGGCCCGCCGCTGCGATCGGCCAGGGTGACGGCGAGCGTCGCGCCGTCGGCCTGCCGGGCCAGCGTCGTGGAGGCGGACCAGCCGCGCGCATCGCGCTCGTGCTGGCGGGCGATCTCCTCGTTGAAGCGCTGGCTCGCCTCATAGGCGCTGCGGGTCTCGACGCCCGGCATGGTCCGCAGCGCCATCGTCAGGATGGTCGCATTGACCGAGACGATAACGCCGAAGAACAGGATCAGCATGGCAGCGACCATGCCGCCGGTCAGCTGGAAAGGTTGGCGCGGTGCAGCCGGAGCCGGATTCTCATAGGGCATGATGATGACTCCGCAGCAGCTCATCGATGGGTCTCCGGCGCCATGAAATGGTCGTCGGCTCGCACCGTCTCGCCGGCAAAGAGATCGGAAGCGGTGATGGTGATCACCTGCGAGGCCGCGAGCGGCACGCCGGCCGGGACGGTGACGAGCACGCGCACCTCGCGCGAGGAATCGGGATCGACGGTGACGACTGGCCGAAGATCGGCACTCGGCGAGGCTCCGACCGCCTCGATCCTGACGCCGGGCAGGCCGGAGACGGTCAGGGCGAAGGGCCGATGCTCCGGACGCTTGTTGAGCAGGCGCACCGCATAGGCGTTGCGGATCGCCCCGTCGCTCAGGGTGACGAACAGCGGCGTGCGCTCATGCAGCACCGAGATGCCGGCGGTGCTGCGGGTCGCAAGCTGCCAGAGCATGGCACCGCCGACGATCGCGATCAGCGCCAGATAGATCAGGGTGCGCAGGCGCACCGGTCGGTAAATCGCGGCAAGCCCGGCCAGGCGGCGCTGGACATTGCCGTCGGTATCATAGGCGATCAGCCGGGTCGGTCGGCCGATCTTGGTCATCACGGTGTCGCAGGCGTCGATGCACAGGCCGCACTGGATGCAGTCGACCTGGGCGCCGTCGCGAATGTCGATCCCGGTCGGGCAGACCGCGACGCATTGGAAGCAATCGACGCAGTCGCCGGCAGGCGCGCCCTGCGCCCTGAGCCTTGCCGCCTGCTTCACCGAGACACGCGGCTCGCCGCGGTCGTAGCGATAGGTGACGTTGAGCGCTTCGTCGTCGGTCAGGGCCGCCTGGATGCGCGGCCACGGGCACATATACTTGCAGACCTGCTCGCGCATGATCCCGGCGAGCGTGTAGGTGGTGAAGGTCAGGATCGCGATCCAGACATAGGCCGAAAGCGGCGCGGTGAAGGTCGCAAGCTCGCGCACCAAAGTCGGCGCATCCGCGAAGTAGAGCACCCAGGCGCCGCCGGTCCACCAGGCGATGACCAACCAGACCGCGTGCTTGGCGCCCTTGCGCCAGAGTGTGTCGAAGCCCCAGGGCTCGGCGTCGCGGCGCATGCGCTCGCGCCGGTCGCCCTCGAAAAAGCGCTCCACCGAAAGGAAGAGGTCCGTCCAGACCGTCTGCGGGCAGAGATAGCCGCACCAGACCCGTCCGGCGACCGCATTCATCAGGAAGAGGACGAAGGCGGCCAGGATCAGGAGGCCGGTGAAATAGTAGACCTCCTGCGGCCAGATCTCGATGAAGAAGAAGTAGAAGCGGTTGTTGGCGATGTCGGCCAGGACCGCCTGGTTGGGGAGATACGGGCCGCGATCCCAGCGCAGGAAGGGCAGCAGGTAGTAGATGCCCAGGCACAGGAAGAGGATCAGCCACTTCGCGCGCCGGAACGGGCCCGCCACGCTCTGCGGATAGACCTTCCGCGACGCCGCAAAGAGCGGAATGTCGTCCTGGTCGGCCTCGGCGGTGCTCACGCTACTGCCCTCCCCCCAGCGAGTGGACATAGACGGTCAGCGCCTTGATCGTGGTCTCGTCGAGACGTCCGGCCCAGGCCGGCATCACCCCGTTTCGGCTGTTGGCGATGGTCTCGGTCAGCGAGGCCATGTCCATGCCGTAGAGGCTGATCGCGTCGGTGAGGTTGGGCGCACCCAGCTCCTGATTGCCTTTGCCCGTAGCGCCATGGCAGGCAGCGCAATTGTCGGCGAAGACCTTGCGCCCGAGCTTGAGGTCCGCCTTCGGCTCGGTCGACAGGCCGGCAAGCTCGCGGACATGGCTGGCGACGGCAAGAATCTCCTCGCGCTTCAGCACGCCGTCGCGCCCGAAGGCGGGCATCTGGCTGACGCGGGTGTCGTTGTCGCCGGCAACGCGAATGCCATGGCGAATCGTCTGCTGGATCGCCGGGAGCGAGCCGCCCCAGAGCCAGTCGTCGTCGTTGAGGTTGGGATAGCCCCTGGCGCCGGCGCCGCCGACACCATGGCACGCCGCGCAATTGTCGCCGAAGGCGGCCTTGCCCTGCGCCATCGCGATCTGGAACAGTGTCGGATCGGCCTTGATCTGCGCAGGCGTGGCGTCCGTCATGCCGGCGGCCTGCGCCGCGCGCTGCGCCTTGAGCCTGGCCATGTCCGCGCCGATGTCGATACGGCTGGCGTAGCCGATCACGCCTTTGGTCGTGTCGGTCAAAAGCGGCCAGGCCGGATAGACGATCCAGTAGCCGATGGACCAGACGATGGTGGCGTAGAAGATGCCGAGCCACCAGCGCGGCAGCGGCGTGTTGAGCTCGCGGATGCCGTCCCATTCATGGCCGGTCGTCGGCATGCCTGTGGCGGCATCGACATGCGGATCCTCGTGCTTCTGGTCCATCGGTCAGTCCTCGCGCAGCGGGTTGAGCGCGGCTTCTTCGAAACGGGCGCGGTTCTTCGGCCAGAAGGCGTAGACACAGACCCCGAGAAAGACGGCGACGAAGTAGAGGAGCCCGGCGGATTGGGCGAAGCCGGCGAGCCAGTGATAGGTGGTTTGCATGGGTTGGCTCAGCGGATGTTGGCTTTGTCGTCGTAGAGCTTGAAGTCGACCATCGTGCCGAGCGCCTGCAGATAGGCGATCAGGGCGTCGGCTTCGGTAATGCGCTGCGGATTGCCGTCGAAATCGCGCGACTGCGCCTTGGGATAGCGCTTCTCCAGATCGGCCTGGCCGGGATGGTCGGGCGTCGCCTGCGCCTTCAGGTCGTTCTGCGCCTGTGCGATCATCTCGTCGCTATAGGGCACGCCGCCGGCGCGATTGGCGCGCAATTCGTCGGCGATGTCTCCGACGTTCAGCTCGGTCTTCTCCAGGAAGGGATAGCCCGGCATGATCGACTGCGGCACGATCGCGCGCGGCTCCGAAAGATGCGCCCGTTGCCATTCGTCGGAATACTTGCCGCCGACGCGGGCGAGGTCCGGCCCGGTCCGCTTCGAGCCCCATTGGAACGGCTTGTCGTATAGGCTCTCGGCCGCGAGCGAATAATGCCCGTAGCGCTCGACCTCGTCGCGCAGCGGCCGGATCATCTGGCTGTGGCAGTTGTAGCAGCCCTCGCGCACATAGATGCCGCGGCCGGCGAGTTCGAGCGGCGTATAGGGCCGCACGCCCTGCACCGTCTCGATCGTGTTGCGGAGGTAGAAGAGCGGCGCGATCTCGACGAGTCCGCCGATCGAGATCACCAGCAGGACGCCGATGACCAGGATGATCGAATTCGTCTCGAAGATCTTGTGCTTGGCCCAGAGCGAACGCCGCGGCGCCTTGTGGTCGATGCTCGTCATGACGACTCCTCAGGCGGTGGCGAGCTGGCGCGGCGGCAGCGCCAAGGCTTCCGGCATCTCGGAGGCTTCCTCCGAGCGCACGGTCATCCAGAGATTGAAGGCCATGATCAGTGCGCCGCTCAGGAAGAGCGCGCCGCCCAGCGCCCGGATCACGTAGAACGGGTGCATGGCCGCGACGGTCTCGATGAACGAATATTCGAGGAAGCCGAGCGAGGTGTAGGCCCGCCACATCAGGCCCTGCAGGATCCCGGAGACCCACATTGCCGTGATGTAGAAGACGATGCCGAGGGTCGAGACCCAGAAGTGCCAGCTCACCAGCCTGAGCGAGTAGAGCCCCTTGCGGTTCCACAGCCAGGGCACGAGGCAGTAGATCGCGCCGAAGGAGATGTAGGCGACCCAGCCGAGCGCGCCGGAATGGACGTGGCCGATGGTCCAGTCGGTATAGTGCGAGAGCCCGTTCACCGCCTTGATCGACATCAGCGGCCCCTCGAAGGTCGACATGCCGTAGAAGGCGAGCGAGACCACCATCATCCGCAGCACGGGATCGGTGCGCAGCCGGTCCCAGGCGCCAGACAGGGTCATGATGCCGTTGATCATGCCGCCCCAGGAGGGCATCCACAGCATGATCGAGAAGGTCATGCCGAGCGTCTGCGCCCAGTCGGGCAGCGCGGTGTAGTGGAGATGGTGCGGGCCGGCCCAGATGTAGATGAAGATCAGGGCCCAGAAGTGGATGATCGAGAGCCGGTAGCTATAGATCGGCCGCTCGGCCCGCTTGGGCACGAAATAATACATGATCGCGAGAAAGCCGGCGGTCAGGAAGAAGCCGACCGCGTTGTGGCCGTACCACCACTGGAACATCGCATCCTGCACGCCCGACCACAGCCCGTAGGATTTCGGCGACAGGATCGAGACCGGAACCGCGACATTGTTGCCGATATGCAGGACCGCGATGGTCACGATGAAGCCGAGATAGAACCAGTTCGCCACATAGATGTGTGGCTCGGTGCGCTTCTTCAGCGTGAACAGGAAGACCAGGAGATAGGCGACCCAGACCAGGGTCAGCCAGAGATCGGCATACCATTCCGGCTCGCCGTATTCCTTGCCCTGGGTGATCCCGAGCAGGTAGCCGGTGCCGGCGATGACGATGAAGAGGTTGTAGCCGAGCACGACGAACCAGGGCGAGAGATCGCCCGCGAGCCGGGCCCGGCAGGTGCGCTGGACGACATAGAACGAGGTGCCGATCAGGACGTTGCCGCCGAAGGCGAAGATCACCGCCGAGGTGTGCAGCGGCCGCAGCCGGCCGAAATTGGTCCAGGGCAGGTCGAAATTCAGCACCGGGAAGGCAAGCTGCAGCGCGATGATCAGCCCGATGGCAAATCCGGCGATGCCCCAGACCATCGCCGCGACGGTCGCGAACTTGACCGGCCCCATATTGTAGTTGGGCTTGCCGTCGATCTCCTGGGGCGCGATCGCCGGCGAGCCGTCGAAGCAGCGATTGCCGATCAAGATCATGCTGGCCGCGGCCGCAGCCGCACCGAGCATGGCGTGGAAGGCGTAGCCGGAGTTTTCGGTCAGTGCGGCGATCAGGATCAGCGGCAGCACGCTGGCGCCCGCGATCAGCATCCCGATCATCTCGCCGACCGTCATTGCCCGGACAGGGCTCGTCGTCGCCGTCACCGCTGACTCCCGCTTCGTCGCGGGCGCTGGGATGCGCCCTCCGCGTGAGGCTTAGCGGCCGGCTGGGCGGGGGGCTTTGATCCAGGTCAAGGGCAGGACGGGACGGACTGCGGCGCGAAGGCGCAGCTCACGCCGCGACGGCGAGCATCCGTTCGGGGTTCATCACGCGCACGCCGCCGGGCACGATCAGGATCGTCTTCTCCTTGGCCAGGCGGGTGAAGGTGCGGCTGACCGTCTCGATCGTCAGGCCGAGAAAATCGGCGATGTCCTGCCGCGTCATCGGCAGCGGCACCGTCACCGAGGGCTTGCCGAGCCTTGCCCAGCGCTGCTGCATGCCGAGCAGGAAGCAGATCAGCTTCTCCTCTGCGGTACGGCGGCCGAGCAGCATCATCTGCTCATGGGCGAGCGTCAGCTCATGCGTCGCGAACTCGTGCAGACGCTTGAGCAGATGCGGCTTGGCGTCGACCAGCGCCGTATAGGCGCCGCGCGAGAAGGAGCAGACCGCGACGTCGCCGATCGCATCGGCGGAGAAGCCATAGGCGTCGCGCATGGCAAGTCCGAGGAAATCACCCGGCAGCGCGAAGCCGACGACCTGACGGCGGCCGTCGGACAAAAGCTTGTAGAGCCGGACGACGCCGCCCGTGACGTTGTAGACACAGTGCGCGTCGGCCCCTTGCGAGAACAGCGTGTCGCCGGAGGCAAAATGCGTCGGCATCGCCAGCTGCTCCAGCAAGGCGAGCTCGTCATCCGTCAGCGAGGCGCAGACGCTGACCAGGCGGACCATGCAATTGCGGCATCCGCTCTCGCCATGGGCGGCGGCGCTGCACGCCGAGGGCTGACAGTTCACGATCGCACCTTCCTGCTCATGCGCGGAGCTTACCGCATGCGCGAAAGCCGACAAAGCGCGCGCGCCGCCGCAGGGCTTCGGATTTGATCCAGATCAATGCGGCAACAGGCCCTGCGCAACGAGGTTGCTGCCTGGAAACTCGGGAGAGCCGCACGTGATGGGCGATGACATCTTCGAAGTCGCGCGCATCCAGCCTGATAGCGCCGACACGGTCTACGGGCTCGTCACCCTGCTGCATCCCGAGCTCACGCCGGATGGCTGGGCCGCCTTTGTGCGTGACCATTCGCAGGACGGCGCGCAGCCTTCCGGCGTCTTCGCCCTGCGCGACGCGCGCGGCATGCCGCATGCCTTGTTCGGCTTTCGCATCGCGCGGAGGATCACGGGCGGCACGACGCTGGAGATTTCCGAGATCGCGATGATGCGGCTACCCGGAACCTGCCTCGTCGATGCATTGCTGCGCTTCGCCAATCAACTCGCCGCGCAGCTCGACCTGCCGCGCATCGCGATCTCGCTGGAGCGCTCGGCGGCCTGGCCGCAGGATCACGACGCCCTGCAGCGCTGCGGGTTCCAGATCGACCGCGTCATGGTCCTCGGCCGCGCCAGGCTCGAGCCGGCGGCGTGATCGTCCAAAGCCGTTGCAGCGAAAGTGTGCAGCGGTTTCGCGTCCGGAACTGCGCAAAACAGAAAGCTGAGGCACAGCCGGCGAAGTGGCTTCGCCGGATATGATCGAGCGGTGGCCGCGTCTAAAGCCGCCACCGGGTCGTCGCCCACCATGCGCCCACCGCAATGGCGACCATGGCGAGCGCTACTAGAATCGCCTCGCTTATCGGGTTGGCTCCTTCCGTGCGCCCATGAAGTTCGCGAACCAGGCGCCGTCGACGACGTCCGTGCTGCCCTCTCGCTGCACCGCCGTCACCCGGCATAGCAGCTCGATTTCCTCGAAGGACAGATCATAGAACGGCAGCAGCATCGGATTGCCGACGATCGAGCGATCGCTCTCGGCCACAGCCTCGCCGTCCATGAACCTCATCCTCCCTTTGCATTCGCGCGAGAACCGTGTCGTCGGCGTCTGCCGAAGCAACACAATCACCCGCAACCCGCCACACCCAAATGGGGGGTCAGGTCGATATTATTGTTCCTGATGGTACCGATTTTGGCGAATTCGCATAGACCCCTCGGCACCGGCGCATCTTGAACCGCGACATTGCCGGCGCCAGATGGCGCGGACGCCGGCAATCCGGCATGCCCAGCCCTGGACTCACAGCCCATGCCCGCCTCTCTCCAGCTCGGTCTCGACACCTTCGGCGACGTCACCGCCGGCCCGGACGGGGCCCTGCTCCCGCATGCGCAGGTGATCCGCGACCTCGTCGAGCAGGCCGTGCTCGCCGACGAGATCGGCATCGACTTCTTCGGCATCGGCGAGCATCACCGCTCCGATTTCGCGGTCTCCTCCCCGGAGACCGTGCTTGCCGGCATTGCGACCCGCACCAGCCGCATCCGTCTCGGCTCGGCCGTCACAGTGCTGAGCTCGGACGATCCGATCCGCGTCTTCCAGCGCTTCTCGACGGTCGACGCGCTGTCGAACGGGCGCGCCGAGGTCATCCTCGGCCGCGGCTCCTTCACCGAATCCTTCCCGCTCTTCGGCTTCGACCTCAAGCAATACGAGGTGCTGTTCGAGGAGAAGCTCGACCTCTTCGTAGAGCTGATCCGCAAGAAGAAGATCACCTGGGAAGGATCCTTGCGCCCGCCGCTCCGCGACCAGCAGGTCTTCCCGCCGATCGAGGCCGGCGAGCTGACGACCTGGATAGGCGTCGGCGGCAGTCCGGAATCGGTGGTCCGGGCGGCACGCTACGACCTGCCATTGATGCTCGCCATCATCGGCGGCCCGGCCCAGCGCTTCGCGCCTTACGCCCAGCTCTACCGCGACGCGATGGGACGGCTCGGCCAGGCCGAACGACCGATCGGCGTGCACTCGCCCGGCTATGTCGCCGAGACCGATGAGCAGGCGGCCGAAGAGTTCTTCCCCGCCTTCAAGGCGATGCGCGACCGCATCGGCGCCGAGCGCGGATGGGGTCCGCTGTCGCGCGCGGAGTTCGAGCGCGAGGTTTCGGGCGGAGCGCTCTATCTCGGCTCAGCCCGAACCGTCGCCCGCAAGATCGCCGCGACGGTGAAGGCGCTCGGCCTGCAGCGCTTCCAGCTGAAGATCAGCGCCGGCCCCCTGTCGCAGGACAAGCTGCTGCG
Source organism: Allobosea lupini (assembly GCF_900109525.1). Taxonomy (GTDB): domain Bacteria; phylum Pseudomonadota; class Alphaproteobacteria; order Rhizobiales; family Beijerinckiaceae; genus Allobosea; species Allobosea lupini. The sequence goes on from NZ_FOAN01000006.1 coordinate 113,661, forward strand.
CTGCATCGAGCTCTACGGCCGCGAGGTCATCCCGATGGTGCGGGAGTTGCTCGCGGCCTGAAGCGCATCGAGGCATCACGCGGCGCCATGCGCCTCGACATAGAGCGCGTAGAGCGAGTGCGAGCTCGCCATATAGAGCCGGTTGCCCTTCGGCCCGCCAAAGCAGAGATTGGCACAGCGCTCCGGCAGGCGGATGAAGGCGAGCGGCTTGCCGGCCGGGCTGAACACCATCACGCCGTCGAGATCCTCCGGCTTGCCTCTCAGCGTGAAGACCTTTCGTCCTCCGACATCGCTCGGCTCGGCGTTGAGCGCGCCATTGCTGCCATAGCCGCACCAGAGATTGCCGTCGCGATCGACGCGGAAGCCGTCGAGGGCGCCGAAATCGGCAGCGTCGACCAGTTTGACCTTGTTCGAGACCCTGCCGTCGGCGTCGACATCGTAGCTCCAGATGCTGCGGTTCGGCGTGCCGCGCCACTCGACGACATAGAGCTTCTTCTCGTCGGGCGAGAAGGCGAGCCCGTTCGGATTGACCAGATCGGTGATCACCGCCGTCAGCTTGCCGTCCGGCGCGAGCCGATAGACATTCGTCGTCGCCTGTTCCGGCTTGGCGCGCGATCCCTCCCATTCGCCGTTGATGCCGAAGAGCGGGTCGGTGAACCAGATCGTGTCGTCCGACCTGACGACGACATCATTCGGCGCGTTCAGCCGCTTGCCCTCGAACTTGTCGGCGAGAACCGTGATGCGGCCGTTCTTCTCGGTGCGGGTGATGCGCCGCGTCACCGAATGCTCGCAGGTCACCAGTCGTCCCTGCCGGTCGCGGGCATTGCCATTGGCGTAGTTGGCGTTCTCGCGGAAGACGGAGAAGCTGTTCTTCACCTCGTCGTACTTCATGATCCGGTTGTTCGGGATGTCGCTGACAAGGAGATAGCGCCCTTCCGGGAAATAGACCGGCCCCTCGGCCCAGCGCATGCCGCTGCCGAGCTGCTCGATGGTGCTCGAATAGATCCGGTACTTGGCGAAGCTCGGGTCGAGAATCTCGACGGCCGGGTCGGGATAGCGCTGGTTCGGCTTGAACGGGAAGGCCTGCGCCAAAGCAGGCGCTGCCAGCACCGAGCCGGCCGCAGCGGCGAGCCCGCCCTTGAGCAGGTGACGGCGAAACATGTCGATCATCGCATTTCCCCCTGTGCTCTTGTTGTCATGGCTGTTCCTTCGGACGCCGCATTGGCTGCGTCCGTTCTCAACCGCCGTTCGACGAATCTTGCGCCGCCGCCTCAGCGACGGGAGCGCTCTCGGATCACTTCCAGTCCGGCCGCCATCTGGCGAACTCGGCCTTGGTCTCGGCATTGGCCGGATAGAGCCCGAAGATGCCGCGCCCTTCCCGCACCTTCATCTCGACGAAATCCTCATAGGCCGTCTGCTCATAGGCCTCGGTCGCGACCTCGTTGGCGAGATGGGCCGGGATCACGCAAACGCCCTCGCCGTCGCCGACGACGATGTCGCCGGGGTAGACGGGTACATCGCCGCAGCCGATCGGCGCGTTGATGTCGAGCGCGTGGTGGTGGATCAGGTTCGTCGGCGCGCTCGGCCGGCTGTGATAGGCGGCAAAGCCCAGCGCCGCGATATCGGGGCTGTCGCGGAAGCCGCCATCCGTGACGATGCCGGCGGCGCCCCGCTGCATCAGCCGCGTCACCAGGATGCAGCCGGCAGACGCCGCGCGCGCATCCTTGCGGCTGTCGATCACCATGACATGGCCGGGCGGGCAGGTCTCGACCGCGACGCGCTGCGGATGCTGGGTCCCCTCGAACACGCTGAGATGGTCGAGGTCCTCCCGCGCCGGGATGTAGCGCAGCGTAAAGGCCTCACCGACCATGCGTGGCGCGTTGGCTGAAAGCGGGCGCACATCCTGGATGAACTGGTTGCGCAGACCGCGCTTGAACAGCGCCGTGGTCAGGGTCGCGGTCGAGACGCGCTTCAGCTTTTCGCGGCTTTCGGGGGTCAGGGCTTCAGTCATTTGTCGGCTGCTTTCAGTTTACGCGGACCATTCCAGAGCGGGTCATCCCGGACAGGCGGCGAAGCCGCGCCGATCCGGGATCCATTCCTGAACCGTTCCGGCATGGATCCCGGGTCGCCCTTCGGTCGCCCGGGATGACGATGGAACGAACGGGGGCAACGTTATTCGATCTTCACATTGGCCTTCTGCGCCACCTCCGCCCAGCGCTTGGTTTCGCTGGCGATGTGGGCGGTGAACTCGGCCTGGGTCGATCCGACCGGATCGACGCCGAGCTTCTTGAGCTGCTCGATCACCGCCGGCTCGCGCATGATCGCCTGCGTCTCGGCCGAGAGCCTGGCGACGATCTCCGGCGGCACCTTCGACGGCGCGAAGAAGCCGTGCCAGGAGCTGGCATCGTAGCCCGGAATGAACTCGGATAGGGCCGGCAGGTCCGGCGCGACCGCGAGGCGCTTCGGCGTCGCCGTCGCCAGAGCCCGGATCTTGCCGGCCTCGACATGCGGCCAGGCGATGGTGATGTTGTCGAAGGTCAACTGGATCTGGCCGGAGAGCAGGTCCTGCGTCACCTGCCCGCTCGATCGGTAGGGCACATGAGCCATGTCGGTCCCGGTCGCGACCTTGAACAATTCGGCCGCCATATGGGTCGAGGTGCCGGCACCCGAGGAGCCGAAGGAATATTTGCCCGGATTCTTCTTCAGGAGCTCGATCAGCTCCGGCACCGTCTTGGCCGGAAGATCGAGATTGACCATCAGGATGTTCGGCACGCTCGCCACCTGCGAGATCGGCGCGAAATCCTTGATGTGGTCATAGGGCATCTTCGAGTAGACGGCCGGGTTGATGGCATGGCTGGAGACCGTGCCCATGGTCAGCATGTAGCCGTCCGGATCGGCCTTCGCGACTGCGGCCGCGCCGGTGTTGCCGCCGGCCCCGGCCCGGTTCTCGACGATGAACTTGCCGCCGAGGCGCGCGCTCAGCCGATCGGCCAGGATGCGGCCGAGCAGGTCGGTCGTGCCACCGGCGGCGAACGGCACCACGATGGTGACGACCCTGCTTCCCGGATAGCCGCTCTGTGCCAAAGCCGGCGCGGCCAGCATGGCACCGGCTCCGGCGAGCAGGCCGCGGCGTGTGATCGATGTCATCCAATCCTCCCTGGTCATTGTCTCATCCGACCGTGCCGTTCCGGCGTCTTGCGGCCGTCTTGCTCGACTCCATAGCACGCAATTCCAGATTTGAAATCTGAAATTTCAGACTTGATGTCGCTTGCGCTTTGTGATGTCTGGTGAGGCAATGGCGACGGGCCGAGCGCGAGCAGAATCGCGCTCGGCCACGCCAGAGGAATTGGAATGTCGAACGCGCTCGCCATCGAACCCGTCTCGCCGCATCTGCTGCGCTCGCTGCGCGAGCATGTGCACGAGCGCCTGCGCCGGGCGATCGTCGCCGGGCGCTTCCGCAATGGCGAGCGCCTGAACGAGCGCAGTCTCGCCGACATGCTGGGGGTCTCCACCACGCCGGTGAAGGACGCGATCCGCATGCTGGAGAGCGAGGGCCTCGTTCGCACGGAAGCCCGCCGCGGCGTCTTCGTCGAGTTCTCCGCCCGCCAGGCGCTGGAGATGGCGCTCGGCCGCGCCGCGCTCGAAAGCGTCATGACCCATATCGCAGCCAACCGGATCGACGCCGGCGAGATCGCCGCGATGGCTCGCCTGATCGACGAGATGGCCCATGCCACCGAGCACGGCGACCTGGAAGACCTCGTCAATCTGAACGAGGCCTATCACGGCATGATCCATCGCATCTCGGGTTGCGGCTATCTCGAGCGCCGGCTCGACGGCCAGCGCATGTACGACCACGCCCAGCGCATCGCCCTGCTCGGCGAGCCCAGCGAGCGCGCCCGCGGCTTCGAGGAGCATCGCGGCATCTTCGAGGCACTGCGCGCGCACGAGCCGGCAAGGGCCGAGCAGCGCATGCGCAGCCATATCGTGCGCTCCGCCAAGAGCCATGTGCGCCAGGTCTTCGGCGCCGATGCGGAAGGATTGGATTACGATGAGTGACAGGGTTCGCAGCGCGCTGCGCGGCATTTCCGGCGTGCACGTCACCGCCTGGAAGGGCGATGGCGAGGCCGACTGGACGCTGACCGGCAAGATCGTCGCGCGCATCGCACAGGCCGGCATCCACAACATCGTCTCGGCCGGCAATACCGGCGAGTTCTACCCCATGACCACGGACGAGGTGGTGCGCAGCCATGCCGTCGCCGCCGAAGCCGCTGCCGGCAAGGCGCTGGTCACCGCCGGCATCGGCCGGTCGCTGCGCGAGGCGATCGCCACCGGCAAGCTCGCCGCCAGGGCCGGCTGCGACGCGGTGATGGTGCATCACCCGCTCGATCCCTTCGCCGCGCCGCAGAGCCAGGCCGACTACATCCTCGCCATCGCCGAGGCGCTTGATATCCCGCTGGTCGCCTATATCCGTTCGGACGCGATCGGCGTGAAGGACCTCGCCCGCGTCGCGACGCATCCCAATGTCGCCGGGGTCAAGTTCGCCTCGTCGAACATGATGCTGCTCGCCGAATGCGTCCGCGCCACGCAAGGCTCGAGCGCCAACTGGATTTGCGGCCTCGCCGAAGGCTGGGCCGCGGCCTTCCACGCGCTCGGCGCCCGCGGCTTCACCTCCGGCCTGGTCAATGTCGCGCCGGAGCGCTCGCTGGCGATCTGGCAGGCGCTGGAGAACAACGATTACGACCGCGCCCGCCATCTCGTCGACGAGATCGCCGGTTTCGAGACGCTGCGGACCAAATACGGCAACGGCGCCAACGTCACCGTGGTCAAGGAGGCGCTCGGCCTGCTCGGCACCAATGTCGGGCCGGTGCGCCTGCCCGGCCTGCCGGAGCTGAACGACAGCGAGCGCGCCGAACTGCGCAAGATCGTCGGAAGCTGGGGCAGCCAGCGCGCAGCGGCGGAATGACCTCTGTCATTCCGGGGCATCGCGCAGCGATGAGCCCGGAACCCACAACCGGGTGAGCCCCTCATCGAGCGGAAACCGTTTCACCCAGCCGTGGTTCCGGGTTCGCCCCTGCGGGCCGCCCCGGAATGACAAGACGTTGAATTGACAAAGAACATACCGAGGAAACGCCGATGTCCCATCCCCGCAAGACGCCCGACACGCTGCGCTCGAAGCGCTGGTTCGGCGCCAGCGACCTGCGCTCCTTCGGGCATCGCTCGCGGGCGCTGCAGATGGGCCTCAACCATGACGAGTTCATGGGCAAGCCGGTGATCGGCATCCTCAACACCTGGTCCGAGATCAATCCCTGCCACACCCATCTGCGCGACCGCGCCGAGGCGGTGAAGCGCGCGGTCTGGGCGGCCGGCGGCTTCCCGGTCGAGATCCCCGTGATGTCGGCCTCCGAGCAGTACCAGAAGCCGACGACCATGCTCTATCGCAACTTCCTGGCGATGGAGGCGGAGGAATCGATAAGGTCCCATCCTCTGGATGGTGCGGTGCTGCTCGGAGGCTGCGACAAGTCCACGCCAGCGCTGATCATGGGAGCCTGCAGCGCCGGCCTGCCCTTCATCTTCGTGCCGGCCGGGCCGATGCTGCGCGGCAACTGGGCCGGCAAGACGCTCGGCTCCGGCGCCGATGTCTGGAAGTACTGGGCCGAGAAGGAAGCCGGCAACATCTCCGACGCCGACTGGCGCGACATGGAGAGCGGCATCGCCCGCTCGCACGGCACCTGCATGGTGATGGGCACCGCCGCGACCATGATGAGCCATGCCGAGGTGCTCGGCCTGACCCTGCCCGGCGCCTCCGCCATCCCCGCCGCCGACGCCGCCCACCCGCGCATGGCCGCCGCCGCCGGCAAGCGCATCGTCGAGATGGTCTGGGAGGACCTGACGCCGGACCGCATCCTGACCCGCGAGAGCTTCGAGAACGCGCTCACCGTCCACATGGCGGTCGCCGGCTCGACCAACGCCATCATCCATCTCGTTGCCATGGCCGGCCGTGCCGGCGTGCCGCTGACCCCCGATGATTTCGACGCCTTCTCGCGCAAGGTCCCGGTGATCGCCAACCTGCGTCCCTCAGGCGACTTCCTGATGGAGGACTTTTTCTATGCCGGCGGGCTGCCTGCCCTGCTGAAGCAGCTCGAAAGCAAGCTCCACACCGGCGCCATGACCGTGACCGGCAAGCCGATCTCCGAGACGATCGCGCTCGCCAAGGTCTATGACGACAACGTCATCCGCCCGCTCGACCGACCGGTCTCGACCGCCAACGGTCTCGCCGTGCTCAAGGGCAATCTCGCCCCCGGTGGGTGCGTCATCAAGCCCTCGGCGGCCGAGGAGCGCCTGCTCAGGCACTCCGGCCCGGCCCTCGTCTTCGAGGATTATGATGCGATGATGAAAGCGGTGAACGACGAGACCCTCGACGTCACCGCCGACCATGTCATGGTGCTGAAGAACTGCGGGCCCGTGGGCGGCCCCGGCATGCCGGAATGGGGCATGCTGCCGATCCCGAAGAAGCTGTTGAAGCAGGGCGTGCGCGACATGCTCCGGCTCTCCGACGCCCGCATGTCCGGCACCAGCTATGGCGCCTGCGTCCTCCACATCGCGCCCGAGGCCTACATCAAGGGCCCGCTCGCGGCGGTCAGGACCGGCGACATCATCAGCGTCGATGTCGAGGCGCGCAGCATCTCGGTGAACCTGAGCGACGCCGAGATCGCCGAGCGCCTGAAGAGCTGGTCGCCGCCCGACCGCGACTATCCGCGCGGCTGGGGCAAGATGTCGGCGGCCCATATCCAGCAGGCCGACAAGGGCTGCGATTTCGACTATCTCGCCGGCACCGCGAAGGTGGCTGAACCCGAAATCCACTGACCGGCAGGCTGCTGCGGCTTCACGCCGGCGACGCCGCGCTCTACTGTCTCGCCGGGCTGGCGACGGGGCGGACGATGGCGGGTTCAGAACCGGGGCGTTTCGATCCCGCGATCGCCTATGAAATGCCGACCAACTCGCAGATCGAGCAGGAGCGCTGGGTCTTCGCCATGTGCAATGGCCGCCGCGACGGCCGTTTCGCCGAGATCGGCGCCTTCGACGGCGTCCTGCACAGCAACAGCTATGTCCTCGAAAGCGAGCATGGCTGGAAGGGCGTCTGCGTCGAGCCGAACCCCGCCCTCTTCGCCCGCTTGCGCGAAAGCCGCAGCGCGATCTGCCTGGAGCGGGCGGTCTATCGCGAGTCCGGCCAGATCCTGTCCTTCATCCCCTCCCAGGAGATCGGGACACTGGCTGAATTCGCGGGCAATGACCGCTATGCCGACGACCGTGCACGCGCCGCCGCGACGCATGGGCTGATCCAGGTCGAGACGATCAGTTTCGCCGCAATCGCAACGATGGGCGACTTCGCCGAGTTCGGCTTCGACTATGTCTCGCTCGACACGGAAGGGTCAGAGCTCGATATCCTGCGCACCATCGATCTTGCCCGACACCGCATCGCGCTCTTCACCATCGAGCACAATTTCGTCGAGCCTCGGCGCGAGGAGATGCGAATCCTGCTGGCCGAGGCCGGCTACGACCGCCTCAATGTCGGCTTTGACGACTGGTACTGGCACCCCGCTTTCCTGATCGAGCGGAATCGCGGCGTCGTCGTCGACCATTGCGCGATCAACCGACATTTCAAAAGCATTTTCAAAGACTAAAGCCGAAGGCAGGTAAATGCCTGCCACAGCGGATGGACACCGGGCCGGACCGCATCCCGAAGACCTCGGCGGATGTTGACGCAGTTTGGCAACTCTGGAAGAAGCTCGGCCGAGAAATAGGCCGCTGGCCGATGCTGCCGCAATTTCAGGATGCACCGTGACGTCGCCAGCAGCCCAGCAATTCATTGAACGCGTCGACAACCGCTCGCTCGTCGTCGGAATCATCGGCCTCGGCTATGTCGGCATTCCGCTCGCGCTCGCGACCTTGCGGCAGGGTTTTCGCGTCGTCGGCTTCGACATCGACGCCAGGCGCGTCGACGACATCAATGCCGGCCGCAGTGCGATCAAGCACATCCCGATGGAGCCGATCGCGCAGGCTGTGGCCGCCGACCGGTTTGTTGCGACCGCGGATTTCGACCGTCTGGGCGAGCCGGATGCGCTCTTGATCGCCGTGCCGACGCCGCTGACCAGGCATCGCGAGCCGGATCTGTCCTATGTCGTCAAGACGACGGAGGCGATCGGCCGGCGCCTGCGCCGCGGCCAGCTCGTCGTGCTGGAATCGACCACCTATCCCGGCACGACCGACGAGGTCATGCGCCCGATCCTGGAGAAGGCGAGCGGGCTGAAGAGCGGCGCGGACTTCTTCCTCGCATTTTCGCCCGAGCGCGAGGACCCCGGCAACCCCGATTTCGGCACGTCCAACATCCCGAAGGTCGTCGGCGGCGACGGCCTCGACGCACAGGCGATGGCGCTGGCGCTCTACGGAGCGCTCGTCGTCAGGACCGTGCCGGTCTCCTCGACGGCCACCGCGGAGGCGGTCAAGCTGACCGAGAACATCTTCCGCGCCGTCAACATCGCTCTCGTCAACGAGCTCAAGACGGTCTACTCGGCCATGGGGATCGACATCTGGGAGGTGATCGAGGCGGCCAAGACCAAGCCGTTCGGCTTCATGCCGTTCTATCCAGGCCCCGGGCTCGGCGGCCATTGCGTCCCGATCGACCCGTTCTACCTGACCTGGAAGGCGCGCGAATACGACGTCGCCACCCGCTTCATCGAGCTCGCCGGCGAGATCAACACCCGCATGCCCTATCTGGTCGTCGATCGCCTCGCGACCCTGCTCGACGTCCATGGCCGCAAGAATCTGAGCGACGCCTCGATCCTGATCCTCGGCCTGGCCTACAAGAAGAATGTCGAGGATACCCGCGAGAGCCCCTCGCTCAAGCTGATCGAGCTGATCGAGAAGCGCGGCGCCCGCACCGCCTTCCACGACCCCCATGTCCCGGTGCTTCCGCCGACCCGCGAGCATCCGACGCTCGCAGGCCGCAGGAGCGTGCCGGTGGATGCCGCCTCGCTCGCCGCTTTCGACGCCGTGCTCATCGCCACCGACCATGACGACGTCGACTATGCGGCGATCGTCGCCGGCTCGAAGCTGGTGATCGATACGCGCAATGTCTGCACACGGGCCGGCATCGAGGCGGACAACGTCTTCAAAGCCTGAGGAAGCGCTGCCGGCGAGGACGACTCAAAGCTCGGCGCTGAAGGCGATATCGGTGAAGCTGGCATAGGCGCGGCCGAGAGCCGAAGCGCGGATCGTCGCCAATGCGCAGGCATTGGAGCTCGCGGAGATCGAGCGCTCGCCGCCCTGTATGTTGGCTTCCCCGGCGACAGTATAGCTTGTCGTCGGCACAGCCCGCATTGCAGTCGGGAAAGCGAGAAGCTGCTGCGAGTATCCGCTGGCGACCTGATAGCAATCGATGACCAACGACGTACCGGGCCGCCAATAGTAGCGCTCGCAGAGCTGCCGTTCCTGCGTCTGGCTGCGTGCCAGCCAGGCGCTGGACACCGCGCCGGTTTCGAGCTTGATGCCGCGGAAGGTCACTGCCCCCGTCGTCGGCGCAAGCTGGACAGTCAGGTTTCCGGTGTCGCCGGCAGCCGGCGTCAATGCGACGAAGCGGCGGCCGCTCCCGGCGGTGATCGTTCCGGAGACGCTGCCGACCGTCACATCGAGGCTGCCGCCGCTGAGAGCCTCGACCGAAAGGCATAGCGGCGTCGATGCGAAGGACGTCACGCCCCAGAGCGCCGGCTCGACGATCTGGCGGATTGCGCCGGAGGTCAGCGTCAGGTCGAAGCCGCTGCTGCTGAGGCTGGCGCCGCCGGTATGCGCCTTCCAGCGGTCATAGCCGAACGCTCCGGCCGCCAATGCGCCGCCGGCAAAGCCGCGCTGATTGATCTGCCAGTCGCCATTGACGAGCAGGTTCGGCCGCGGCGTCTCGTGGGCCCAGTTGCTGGCCGGGAGCGTGACCAGCCCGCTCGTCCGGTCGACGACGAGCGCCTCGGTCCAGCTGCTCCCGTCCGGGCTGACCTTGATCCGCAGCTGGTCGTCACCGGCGAGCCCGATCTCGGCCCGGCCCGACCAGTTGTCCTGGAAGAGCAGGCTCGCCGTGCGCGCCGCATTCGCCTTGTTGAGCTTGAGGCGATGGTCGGTGCCCGCGTGATTGAACAGGGTTGCGTCGGCGGAGACCGAGAGCCGGTTCGTCGTATCGGCGGTCGCATTCACGCCCCAGAGCGCGGCACCGAGACTGCTCACCGGCTGTGAGCGGCGCCATTGCGTGCCGGTCCAGACATGGTGCTCGGCCTCGTCGCTCACCCAGGCCTGCCAGCCGGAGCGCGGGTCGAGAAAACTCCAGGCGCCGTCCTCGAAGATCGCAAGATCGTCCTGGTGACCGGCGAAGACGCCGGTGCCGCCAGCGGGCACGATATAGGCGGCGGTCTCGCCAGGCGAAGCCGGCGGGACGGTCTGCGTCCGGCTGGCGACGACGAGATGCACCAGCGCATCGAGCCGCATCAGCGCATCATTGTGTGTGACGTGTTTTTGCGCCTGCCCGGCGGCGAGCAGGGGCAGGCCAAGACGTGGCGTTTCGCTCATGGGACCTCGCTGGATCGGAGCGGCACGCGGGAGGCGCGCCATGCCAGCCGATTATGCGGGCTCCGCAAGCCGCGGGGATCGATTGCGAATCTATCCCCGCACCGGGTCGATCGAGCCGGAAAAACGCGTTTGCAGCCCCTCAGCTCAGCATCCGCGTATCGCCGCAGACCGAGATCTCCTGGCCGGAGATCGTCTTGGCAAAGGGCGAAGCCAGGAAGACGATCTGCTTGGCGATGTCATTGGGGTCGACGAACTGCTTGATCGAGACACCGGCGAAGAGCCGGTTGGTCATCTCGTCATGCGAGACGTTGAGCGAGCGCGCCTTGTTGGCGATCACGCTCTGGATGCGCGGCCCGTCGACCAGGCCGGGGCAGATTGCGTTCGCCCGGATACCGAACTCGCCTAGCTCGGCCGAGAGCGCCTTGGTGAAGCCGATCACGCCCCATTTCGCCGCGGCATAGGGCGAGCGCAGCGGGAAGCCGTGCTTGCCAGCCTGGCTCGAGAGATTGACGATCGAGGCGTTCGTCGACTGCTTCAGATGCTCCACGGCGAGCCGGGTGCAGTTGAACTGGCCGGTGAGGTCGATGGCGACGCAGGAATCCCAGTCCTCCGGCGCGATCTCGTCGACGCGGCCCGTCGGCCCGGCGATGCCGGCATTGTTGACCAGGCAATCGAGGCCGCCGAGCGCCGCCAGGGCTTCCTCGAACAGGCGCGCCACCGCCTTGCGGTCGGAGACGTCGCAGACCGAGCGCGTGATCGCCGGATCGGATTCTGCCATGGCCGCGAGCGCCTTCTCGTCGACATCGCAGATATGGACCTTGGCGCCCTCCGCCGCAAAGGCGCGCGCCGTCGCCCGGCCGATGCCATTGGCGCCCGCCGTCACCAGCACGCGCAAACCCTTGATCGTCAGATCCATCGTTTCCGTCCCTTTTCCTTCGTTCTTCGGCCGACCGGCTACTCCGCCAGCCGCGCCGTCCGTTCGATATGCTCGGCCGCCGCGCTGATGTCCTCGACCAGCGCCTGCCGCGCCGCGGCCGGATCGCGTCGCCGCAGCGCGGCCAGCAATTGCGCATGCGCCACGACCGCACTGCCGCCATCGAGCCGCTTCGGCTCGTGCCGCATGTCGAGATTGAGAATCGGCCCGGCCTTGAGCCAGAGCCGGGAAATCATCTCGATCAGCGAGGGCATGCCGGCGGCTTCGTAGAGCGAAAAATGCAGGTCGCGATTGGCGCCGACCGCAGCGGCGGGGTCCGGGGGGTCCGCCCTGGCGGCAGCCAGGAATGCCGCCTCATGCCGGGCGACTACGGCGATGTGCGCGTCGGTGATCACCTTCGTCGCCTCCTCGGCCGCGAAGCCCTCGACCACCAGCCTGATCCGGGTGAGTTCGCGGAACTGCGCCAAAGTCAGCACCGGCACGCGCACCGCCCGGCCGGGCAGGACCTCCAGCGCCTTGTCCGCAGCGAGCCGGCTGACCGCCTCGCGCACCGGCATCATCGAGACGCCCAGCGCCTCGGCGACGCGGCGCAGCGACAGCTTCTCGCCCGGCGCCAATCGCCCGGCGATGAGCAGCGCCCGCAGCTCGCCGGTGACACGTTCTCCCAGCGTCTCATGCTGGAGCGAGCCGACCTCGTCGAGCGCCGACACCTCGCCGAGCTTCCCCGCTCCTGGGGAGGCTGGCCGCGATAGCGGCGCAACTGAGGGCTGGACTCGGGCAACCATGTCTGCCAACCTAACTGTGATCACAGATCACGACAAGCGGTCCGAGACCGCAGAGTGAAGAAGACGATCCACGCAATCCGACGCCGAAGCGCGCGGGAGAGTTCTGGGAGGAACGGAATGTCAGAGCAGTCAAGGATCAAGGGCCTCTCGCGTCGTCAGACGCTGGTCGGGCTCGGTGCGGCGGCTACCGGCCTCGTCGCCAGCCCGGCGGTCATCCTCGCGCAGACGTCGGATGCGATCCGCTTCGGGCATCTGACGCCGCGCACCGGCTTCCTCGGCCCGCTCGGCGAATACGGCGTCATGGCCGCCGATCTCGCCGCCGAGGAGATCAACGCCGCCGGGGGCATCAACGGCCGCAAGCTCGAACTGCTCAAGGAGGATTCGGTCAATCCGCAGACCGCCTCGACCAAGGCCGAGCGCATGATCGAGCGCGACAAGGTCGCCTGCATCATCGGCGAAATCTCCTCGGCCTCCTGCCTGACGATCTCGCAGGTCGCGGCCCGCAACAAGACGCTCTTCCTCAACACCGGCGGTAATTCCGACGCGCTGCGCGGCGAGAGCTGCAACCGCTACATGTTCCATGTCGAGCACCAGAACTCGATGTATGTGAAGAGCGCCGGCCGCTCGCTGCTGGCGCAGGGGCTGGTCAAGGGCAAGAAGTGGTTCTCGCTCACTGCCGACTACGCCTTCGGCCATGACCTCAGCAAGGTGGCCAAGCGCTTCATGGAGGCCAATGGCGGCCAGTTCGCCGCCGACAAACTGGTGCCGACCGACGCGACCGATTTCTCGGCTCTGCTGCTGGAGATCCGGGCCGCCAAGCCCGACCTCGTCATCTCCAACCTCGCCGGCAACCAGATCACCAACTTCCTCAAGCAGTATTCCGAATTCGGCCTGACCTTCCCGGTCGCCGGCTTCGGCTTCGACACAGCCCTCGCCTGGGCCGCCGGCAAGGACAATTTCGGCGGGATCTGGCCCTGCGTCTGGCATCATCTGATCGACACGCCCTCGAGCAAGACCTTCGTCGCCGCCTTCACCAAGAAATACGGCAAGCCGCCGGAGAACCAGGCCTGGGGCGACTATGTCGGCGTCAAGGTGATGGCCCAGTCGATGAACGAGCTGAAGTCGACCGACACCGCCAAGATTCTCGAGCATCTCGAGAAGGGCGCGAAGTTCGACGTGATGAAGCCGCGCCAGGGCTATTTCCGCGCTTCCGACCACCAGCTGATCAGCGAGATGTACACGATCACCGCCCTGCCGGCGGCGCAGGTCAAGAACCAGTGGGACCTCTTTACCTCCTCGGCCCCGGTGCCCGGCCCGAACGAGGACATGGAGGTGATCGCCACCCAGGGCGACGAAGCCGTCTGCAAGATGAGCTGAGCTGCTCGCTCAAACGACCTTGTCATCCCGGACAAGCCGCGTAGCGGCGCTGATCCGGGATCCATTCCGGAACGCTTCAGGAATGGATCCCGGGTCTCCCCTGCGGTCGCCCGGGATGACGACTCACGCGCCAGAACAGACGTTTGCAAAGGCCAACCCTTGCTCACCCTCTTCATCCAGCAGGTGCTGAACGGGCTGCTCGACGGGGTCTATTACCTCCTGATCGCGCTCGGCCTGTCGCTGATCTTCTCCCTCGGCGGCATCGTCAACCTGGCGCATGGCGCCTTCTATGCGATCGGCGCCTATCTCACGATTGTGCTGGCGCCCCATATCGGCTTCGGCGGCGCCATCATCGCCTCGCCGGTGCTGGTCGCGCTGATCGGCATCGTCATCGAGCGCGGGCTGTTCCAGCGCTTCTATCGGTCCGACCCGATCCTCTCGCTGCTGCTGACCTTCGGCCTCGCCATGGTCGCCGAGCAATCGCTGCGCATGATCTTCGGCGCGCCGCCGCTCTCCTTCTCGATCCCGCCGGCGCTGCGCGGCCAGCTCTTCATCGGCGACTTCATCTATTCGCGCTATCGCGCCCTGCTGATCCTGATCGCCGCCGCCTGCGTCCTCGGCCTCTGGTTCCTGCTGCAGCGCACCGCCTTCGGCCGCGTCGTCCGCGCCGGCGTGCAGAACCCCGACATGGTCGGCGCCCTCGGCATCTCCCTGCAGCCCTACATGATGACGGTCGCCGGCATCGGCATCGGCCTTGCCGGTCTCGCCGGCGTGCTGCTCGCGCCGATCTACTCGATCCATCCGGCCATGGGCCAGGAGATCATCACCCCGGCCTTCGTCGTCGTCGTCATCGGCGGTCTCGGCTCCTTCTGGGGCGTCGTCGTCGCCGCCCTGATGGTCGGGCTGGTCAAGGGCGTCACCATCGGCCTTGGCCTGACGCAATGGTCGACCGCGGTGATCTACCTGATGATGCTGCTCGTCCTGCTCTTCCGTCCGCGCGGCCTGTTCGGCGAGCGCATCCAGCGCTTCGAGTGAGGCCGACATGACCAGCTCCCAGCGCGACTATCTCCCGCTCGCCATCGCCGCCATCGGCCTCAGCCTGCTGCCTTCGCTGATGCATGCGGTCGGGCTCGGCACGACGTCGGCCACTGAGGTGGTGGTCTTCGCCATCGCCTGCATGGCGCTCAACGTGCTGGTCGGCACGACCGGCCTCGTCTCCTTCGGCCACGGCGCCTGGTTCGGCATCGCCGCCTACGCCGCCGGCCTGATCCAGCGCAACTGGCTGCCGGGCCAGTTCGCCTTGCCGATCCTGCTCGCGGTCGCGCTCGTCGCTTTGATCGCGTTTGCCTTCGGCGCGCTGATCCTGCGTCGCCGCGGCGTCTATTTCTCGCTGCTGACGCTGGCGCTTGCCGCCATGATCTATTCGGTCGCCTTCCGCTGGACCTCGGTCACCGGCGGCGAGGATGGCTTGGGTGGCATCAGGCGCCCGCTCTTCGCCGGCATCGATTTCGAGATCGCCTTGCCCTTCTACGTGCTGGTGGCGACGATCGGCTTCGCCGTGGTCTACGGCCTCTGGCGCTTCCATCGCTCGCCGGTCGGCACCGTGCTCGTCGCGATCCGCGAGAACGAGCAGCGGGCCCGCTTCCTCGGCTATGCCACTACCCGCTACAAGCTCGTCGCCTTCACCGTCTCGGCGGCGCTGACGGGCTTGGCCGGCACGCTCCTCCTCTTCAACAACCGCATGACCTCGGCCGAGCCGATCTCGGTCGCCTTCTCCGGCGAATTGCTGGCCATGGTGGTGATCGGCGGCATGCGTTCCTTCCTCGGGCCGGCGCTTGGCGCGCTTTTCTTCGTCGTCTTTCGCGACCTGCTCTCCAGCGTCACCGAGAACTGGCTGTTCTGGTTCGGCCTGCTCTTCGTCGCCTTCATCGTCTTCTCGCCGGACGGCCTCGTCGGCGTCGGCCAGCGCCTGCTGAAGCCTTTCCGAAAGCAGGCGGCCGAGGACGCGGCGATGTCGGCCCGCAAGGCCGGCACGGTCGAGCTCCCAGCCTTCATGAAGCCGCAGGATACCGGCGACGGCACCATCCTGACCGCGACCGGCCTCGCCAAGAGCTTCGGCGGCATCAAGGCGGTCGAGAACGTCGATATCGCCATGCGCGACCGCAAGCTGCATGCGCTGATCGGCCCGAACGGCGCCGGCAAGACCACCGCCTTCAACCTGATTTCCGGCATGTTCGCGCCCGATCGCGGCGAGGTCCGCCTGCGCGAGCGAAATATTGCCGGCCTCTCGCCCGAGGCGATCACGCGGGCCGGCATCGGCCGCGCCTTCCAGATCACCAACCTGTTTCCGACCCTTTCGGTCGCCGAGAATGTCCGCCTCGCCGTGCAGGCAAGGGCGCCGGAGCGCTTCGGGTTCTGGCGTTCGGCCGGCGCGCTTGGCCAGGTCAACGACGAGACCCGCCAGGTCGTCTCGACCATGGGGCTCTCCGGCATCGAACAGGCCGAGGCCGGCTCGCTGAGCTATGGCGGCCAGCGCCTGCTCGACATGTCGCTCGCGCTCGCCACCAGCCCGCGTGTGCTCCTGCTCGACGAACCGCTGGCCGGCCTCGCCGCGGCCGAGCGCGAGCGCGTCGGCAACCTGATCAAGTCGATCTCGACGGACCTGCCGGTTCTGCTCGTCGAGCACGACATCGACCGCGTCTTCGCCATCGCCGACCATGTCACGGTGATGAACGAGGGCTCGGTGCTGGTCGACGGCACGGTCGAGGACGCCCGCTCCTCGCCCAAGGTGCAGGAGGTCTATATCGGCTCCGGCGCCCACGCGCTGGCCGAAAAGCCGCGCGAAAGCGCCGCCGGCGAGAAAGTCCTGCTTGGTCTGAATGAGGTCGACACCTTCTACGGCAAGAGCCATATCCTGCGGCAGGTCAGCTTCGGCGTGCACGAGAACGAGATCGTCGCTTTGCTCGGCCGCAACGGCGCCGGCAAGTCGACCCTGCTCAAGACCATCACCGGCATCGCCCCGCCGGCTTCCGGTTCGATCAGCCTCGCCGGCAGCGATATCGCCCGCCTGCCCCCGGCCCAGATCGCCCGCGCCGGCGTGGCTTACGTCCCGCAGGGACGCGGCCTCTTCGCCGGCATGAGCGTCAAGGACAATATGGAGCTCGGCCGCCTGCGCCGCCGCACCGGCAACGGCACCCATTGGGAGGACGAGAAGATCTTCGCCTTCTTCCCGCGCATCAAGGAGCGCTGGCAGTCGCCCGCCGACTATCTCTCCGGCGGCGAGCAACAGATGGTCGCGGTCGCCCGCGCCCTCTCCGGCGACACCAGGGTGCTTCTGCTCGACGAGCCCTTCGAGGGCCTGGCGCCGGCCGTGGTCGAGGAATTGTTCGAGGCCTTCGACAAGCTGCGCAAGGAGATCGCCATCGTCATCGTCGACCACCATCTCGACCTGGCGCTGGCGCTCTCCGACCGCACCGTCGTCCTCGAGCGCGGCCAGGTCACCCATATCGGACCATCCCGCGCTCTCAGCCAGGACCTTGCGCTGCGGCGGCAGGTGCTGTGGCTTTGAACGAACCTTCTTTTTCGACTGCCATGGACAGGATCGCATGACCAAGATCGCCATCGTCGGCTCGGGCCTGATCGGCCGCGCCTGGGCCACCGTCTTCGCCAGCCATGGCTTCGAGGTCGCGCTGCACGATGTGAAGCCGGAAGCCGCCAAGGCTGCCCGCACCCATATCGGCAAGAACCTCCGGGAGCTCGCCGGCCACGGCCTCGTCGATGATCCCGCGGGCTCGCTCGCCCGCATCCGTGTCGCCAAGGACCTCGCCGACGCCTTGAAGGGCGTCGCGCTGGTGCAGGAGAACGGGCCGGAGACGGTCGAGGCCAAGCGCGAGCTCTTTGCCCAGATGGACGCGATCGCTCCGGCCTCGGCGATCCTGGCCTCCTCGACCTCCTTCATCATGGCCTCGACCTTTTCGGAAGAGCTGAAAGGCCGCGCCCGCTGCCTCGTCGCCCATCCGGTCAACCCGCCGCATCTGGTGCCGATCGTCGAGCTCGCGCCGGCGCCCTGGACCGATCCAAAGGTCGTCGCCAGGGCCAAGCGCCTTTACGAGCAGGCCGGCCAGGTCGCGATCATGCTGCGCAAGGAGAAGCCAGGCTTCGTGCTCAACCGGCTGCAGGCGGTGCTGCTGGCCGAAGCCTTCCGCCTCGTCGGCGAAGGCGTCGCCAGCGCCGAGGATGTCGACAAGACCATCCGAGACGGGCTCGGCCTGCGCTGGTCGTTCATGGGTCCGTTCGAGACCATCGAGCTCAATGCGCCGGGCGGGATCCCCGACTACTGCGCACGCTATTCGGAATCGCTCGACCGCATGGTCAAATCCTCGGAGGGGCGCGGCAACCCGTTCAAGCCGGAGACGGTCGCCGAAGTGATGCGCGAATGGCGCGGTGCGCAGGAAGCCACCCGCGTCAAGCGCCTGAGCGACTGGCGCGACAGCCGCCTCGCCGCCCTGCAGGCGCACAAGCGCGCGGCGAAGCGCAAGCCGGCGTGAGTTCATGATTTAGGGATCAGCGAAGGACTAAAATCGCATGGCCAAGAACCGCAAAGTCATCATCACCTGCGCCGTCACCGGCGCGATCCACACCCCCTCAATGTCGCCCTATCTGCCGGTGACGCCCGACGAGATCATCGATGCCGCCGTCGGCGCCGCCGAGGCCGGCGCGGCGCTGGTCCATGTCCACGCCCGCAACCCGAAGACCGGCCAGCCCGACCAGTCGCCCGAGGCCTTCGAGCCTTTCCTCAAGGTGATCAAGCAGCGCTCCAACTGCGTCATCAACATCACCACCGGCGGCGCCCCGACCATGCTGGTCGAGGAGCGCCTCAAGCCCTGCGCCCATTTCAAGCCCGAGGTCGCCTCGCTCAACATGGGCTCGATGAATTTCGGGCTCTACCCGATGCTGAACCGCTTCAAGGAGTTCAAGTACGACTGGGAGCGGCCCTATCTCGAAGGCTCTGACGACCGCGTCTTCAAGAACACCTTCAAGGACATCGCCAACATCCTGACGACCTGCGCCGAGAACGGCACGCGCTTCGAGATCGAGTGCTACGACATCGGCCATCTCTACACGCTGGCCCATTTCGTCGATCGCGGGCTGGTGAAGCCGCCCTTCTTCGTCCAGTCGGTCTTCGGCCTGCTCGGCGGCATCGGCCCGCATCCCGAGGACGTCGCCCATATGAAGCGCACCGCCGACCGGCTCTTCGGCGACGACTATCACTGGTCGGTGCTCGGCGCCGGCCGGCACCAGCTCCCGATCGCGGCGATGGCGGTCGCGATGGGCGGCAACCTGCGCGTCGGCCTGGAAGACTCGCTCTGGCTCGGCCCCGGCCAGCTCGCCAAGTCGAACGCCGACCAGGTCCGCGCCGCGCGCAAGATCATCGAGGGCCTCGGCCTGGAGATCGCGACGCCGGACGATGCCCGCGAGCAGCTCCAGCTCAAGGGCGCCGACAAGGTCAATTTCTGAGATTGCTTTATCCCGGCCCTGGTGAGCTTGGCTCGCCGGAAACCGGACGATAAACCTCGCGGCCGACCCCAGAGCGAACCGGGCCGGCCGCGGAACCGATGCAGATCTTCACCTTCATTCTGATCCTGGTCATGGCCGTGGTGGCCTCGCAGCCGCTGACCCGGCTGTTCAGGATCATTCCGCTGCCGATCGTCCAGATCGCGCTCGGCGCCGCCCTCGCGTGGCCGACCGCCGGCTTCCATCCTCATATCGATCCAGAGCTCTTCCTCCTGCTCTTCATCGCCCCGCTGCTCTTCGTCGACGCCTGGGAGGCGCCGAAGCGCGAATATCGCAAGCTGCTCCGGCCGATCCTGTCGCTCGCCTTCGGCCTGGTCTTCTTCACCACCCTGTTCGGCGGGCTTGCCCTGCATTGGTTGGTGCCATCCATGCCGCTGCCAGTCGCCTTCGCGCTCGCCGCCGTGCTCTCGCCGACCGATGCGGTCGCCGTCTCCGCGATCGTCGACAAGGAGAGCGTGCCGAAGAACCTGATGCATATTCTCGAAGGCGAATCCCTGCTCAACGACGCCTCGGGCCTGGTGATCTTCCGCTTCGCCGCCGCGGCCGCCCTGACCGGCAGCTTCTCGCTCTGGCAGATTTCGCTCGCCTTCCTCCTCGCCGTGGCCGGCGGTGTCGCCGCGGGTTTGCTCGCGGTCGTGGTCGTATCCTGGGCGCTGAAGCTGCTGGCGAAATTCGATCGGATCGCGCCGGAGGCACAGGTTCTGGTCGTGATGTTCCTGCCTTTCGCCGCTTTCCTCGCGGCAGAGGCCGTCCACGCCTCGGGCGTTCTCGCCGCCGTGGTCGCAGGCCTCACCGTCGGGCGCACGCGCACCGCCAACCAGCTCAGCGTCTCCGCCTATATGCTTGCCCATTCCTTCTGGACGATGCTCGCCTTTCTGCTCAACGGCACGCTCTTCGTGCTGCTCGGCCTGCAATTGCCGGCGATCATCCGCACCGTTCCGCCGGTCCTCATCGGCACGCATTGGCTCTGGCAGCCGCTCGGCATCATCGGCGCCCTGACACTCTGCCTGATCCTGCTGCGCTTTGTCTGGATCAGCGCCGCCATCGCGCTGAGCCGCATCGTCAGCCGGCACCTTCGCCTGGAGCAGTTCCACACCACGTTGCGCACGCGGCTGGCCGGCTCGATTGCCGGCGTGCGTGGCGCGGTCACGCTTGCCGGCGTGCTGTCATTCCCGGTGCTGGCGCTCGACGGCTCACCCTTTCCGGGGCGCGACGTCGCGATCTTCCTGGCCGCCGGCGTGATCCTGCTCTGGCTGGCGATCGCCAGCCTCGGCCTGCCGCCAATCGTGCGCGGGCTCGCCGCCGGCCAGGGGGCCGCTCACGCCACCGAGATGCGGCGGGCACGGATCACGGCGACCGAAGCTGCGATCGCACGGCTGGAAGGCGTTGCCCATCGTGGCGGCACCGATGGCGCCGCGACCGTCGACCAGGCGGTGGCGGAAGGGCTGATCGCGACCTATCGGCGGCGCCTCGCGCTGCTCGACGACGGCAGGACGCCGCGCGAGGAGGCGGTGGCGCTGCAGCGGGCTGAGAGCGCCTTGCGCCACACCGCCCTGGCGGCAGAGCGCGAGGCCTTGCGTGACCTGCTCAGGAGCGGCGCGATCGACGATGCGACCTTCAACGCGCTCGCGCACGAACTCGTCCTGCACGATGTGCTGGCCGAGTCGAAGGCCGGGTCACACTGAGAGCCGGCGCTAGCGCCGAACCGCGAGGATGAACAGGCGCGGGAAGCGCAGCAGCACCTTGCCGTCCGGCTCGATCGGATAGGCGGCCGCGATCTTCTCGCGATAGAGGGCAAGGAAGGCCTCGCGCTCACCCGCCGGCAGCGGGTCGATATAGGGCTTCAGGCCCGTGCTCTTGAACCACTCGACGATGGCGTCGTGCCCGGCGAGCGCATGGACATAGGTCGTCTGCCAGATATCGACCTCGCAGCCGGCTGCCATCAGCCAGCGCCGGTAATCCGAGAACGAGCCGATCACCGCCTTCGACGCCCGCGCATTGGCGAGACGCCCCGCCCACGGTCCTTCGGCCGCAGCCTCGTCCATCGAGACATGCGAGGGCTCGCTGAGGTTGTTCGGCATCTGCACGGCGAGCGCGCCGCCCGGCGCCAGCGACCGCGCCAGCCGCGCGAACAGGGCGGGGTGATCGGGGATCCATTGCAGCGCCGCATTGGCGAAGATCAGGTCGTAGCGCCCATCCGCCGACCAGCTCTCCAGGTCGGCCAGAGTGAAGGAGAGCTGCGGCAGGCGCTTGCGCGCCTTCTCAAGCATGTCCGGCGAGGAATCGAGGCCCTCGACCACCGCGTTCGGGAAGCGGGTGGCGACCAGCTCGGTGCTGTTGCCGGGCCCGCAGCCAAGATCGATGCAGCGCTGCGGATCTGCGAGGCGAACGCGCTGGATCAGGTCGAGCGGCGGGCGCGTCCGCTCGTCCTCGAAGCGCAGATACTGGTTCGCATCCCAGTCGACCTTGCCCGCCATCGTACCCGCTCCGTCCATGCAACCGGAGCGACGGCCTACGCCTCTACAGCGAGCGCATCAAGCCGCCATCGACGCGCAGGTTCTGGCCGGTGATGTAGCCGGCGCCGTCCGAGGCGAGGAAGGCGATCGTGGCGGCGATCTCCTCGCTGGTGCCGTAGCGCTGCATCGGCACCCCGGCGCGGCGCTCCTCGGTCGCCGGCAGCGAGTCGATCCAGCCAGGCAGGACATTGTTCATGCGCACGTTCTGCGCCGCATATTGGTCGGCGAAGAGCTTGGTGTAGGCGGCGAGCCCGGCGCGGAACACCGCCGAAGTCGGGAAATTGGCAGCCGGCTCGAAGGCCCAGGCGGTCGAGATGTTGATGATCGCGCCCGACTTCTGCGCCGCCATCACTGGCGCGACCAGCCGCGTCGGCCGGATCACGTTCATCAGATAGACGTCGAGCCCGGTATGCCATTGCTCGTCGGTGATGTCGGTGATCGGCGCGCGCGGACCATGGCCGGCGCTGTTGACCAGCACGTCGATGCGGCCGAAGCGCGCCATGGTTTCGTCGACCAGCCGCTTCAGGTCGTCGTTCGACTGGTTCGAGCCGGTGACGCCGAAGCCGCCGAGCTCCTTGGCCAGGGCTTCACCCTTGCCCGAGGAGGACAGGATCGCGACCTTGAAGCCGTCCTGCGCCAGCCGCTTCGCCGCGGCCGCGCCCATGCCGCTGCCGCCAGCGGTAACAATCGCGACTTTTTCTCCTGCCATGGGACGCTCCATCGTCTTGCCAAGGTACGCATGCACTGCAAGCAGCGCCGCTCACTCTCGCCTTTCTCGCATTAGCCGCATAAACTCGCCAGCGAGTTGGCCAGCGTCATATCGATAGAAAAACTACTGCATGACAGAACAGCAGCAGCGCCTGCCTTCGCTCAACGCGCTACGCGCCTTCGAAGCGGCGGCGCGGCATCTCAATTTCCGTGCTGCCGCCGATGAGCTCGGCGTCACCCAGGGCGCCGTCGCCCAGCATGTCCGCGGCCTCGAAAGCGAGCTGCGGCTGAAATTGTTCGAGCGTCAGCCGCGCCTGCTCGCGCTGACCAGTGCCGGGCGCAGCTATGCGACCCATGTCGCCCGCGCCTTCGCCCTGCTGGCCGAGGCGACCGATAATCTACGCCCTCAACCGCTGCGACTGACGATCAGCGCGACGCCGAGTATCGCGGCGAAATGGCTTGTGCCGCGCCTGCCCGAGTTCACCGGCGCCCATCCGCAGCTCGAACTCAGCATCCTCGCCAGCGACGCGCTGGCGAACTTCCAGTCGGATGGCGTCGACATCGCGATCCGCCAGGGCCGCCCGCCCTTCGGCCCTGGCCTGACTGCGGACCTCCTGTTCGAGCACGACATCGTCGCAATCTGCCAGCCGGCCATGCGCCCTGACGAGGAGGAGTTGGCGCGCCTGCCGCTGCTGCGCGACGGGCACGATCTCTGGCCGGAATTCTTCGAGCGTGCGCTCGGGCGATCCATGCCGCTGGCGATCCGCAGCACGCGCTTCAACCAGACAGCGCTGGCGATCGACGCGGCGATCGCCGGCCAGGGCGTCGCACTCGCCAGCCGCTTCCTGGTCGAGCCCGACCTCGTCGCCAGGCGCCTCGCTTTGGCGACGACGGCGAGCATGCGCGGTGGCCTCGACTTCTACGTGGTCAGCGCCCGCAAGCCTCGGCATGCCGAGCAGACCGCACTGGTCAGGGCGTGGTTGCTTGCCCAGCGCGGCTGATCAAAGGAAATGCTTGTAACATACCGACTGTATGGTATGTATTTCCCATGGCACGCCCCACCAAGCAATCTCCCGAGCGCGGCAATGCTCGCACCCGCCTGCTCGAAGCGGCGCGCGATGTCATACGCGCCAAGGGCTTCGCCGGCACCAGCGTCGATGATCTCTGCCGCGCCGCGGATGTGACTAAGGGCGCCTTCTTCCACCATTTCGAGAGCAAGGAGGCGCTCGGCGTCGCAGCGGCCGAGTTCTGGACGCAGGAAGTCACGCCCTTTTTCGCGGCTGCCCCCTATCACGAGCCGGCCAACGCCCTCGACCGCGTTCTCGCCTATGTCGCCTTCCGCAAGGCGATCATCACCGGCGACCTCGCAGAGTTCACCTGCCTGGTCGGGACGCTGGCGCAGGAAGTCCATGCCAGCGCGCCCGATATCCGCGACGCCTGCGGCCGCAGCATCTTCGGCCATGCCGCGACGCTGGAGGCCGATATCGAACAGGCCCGCCGCGACCACGGCATCACCACGGCCGGCTGGAGTGCCGAGAGCCTGGCCAGGCACACGCAGGCTGTCTTGCAGGGCGGCTTCGTCCTCGCCAAGGCCGGCAACGATCCGGATCTGGCGCGCGAAAGCCTCGACCATCTGGGTCGCTACATTCGCCATCTCTTCCACGTCGCTGAGGAGCGCGCAGCATGAGCCAATCCATGACGATCGGCTGCGCCTGCGGCCATACGCGACTGAAGGTGCAGGGAGCGCCGATCCTTGTCTCCGAATGCCTGTGCGACAGCTGCCGGGCCGCGGCGGCGCGGCTCGCCAAGCTGCCTGATGGCAGCGACATCCTCACCGCCTATGGCGCGACGCCGTCAGCCGAATATCGCAAGGACCGCGTCGAGATCGTCTCAGGTGCGCAGAGCCTGCGCGAATTCCGATTGAAGCCCGAAGCGGGCTCGCGCCGCATCGTCGCCACCTGCTGCAACACGCCCATCTTCCTGGAAATGAAGGGCGCGCACTGGCTCAGCCTCTATCTCCATCTCTGGCCTGAAGGCACCCGGCCCAAGCCTGAGCTGCGGACCATGGCCGGCGACCTGCCCGACGCCTCCGCTTTGCCCGCCGACATCCCGAACCTGAAGACCCACACGGTCTCGTTCTACCTGAAGCTGCTCGGCGCCTGGATAGCCATGGGCTTCCGCAACCCGACGATCACGACAGCGGGAACGATCGATGCCTGACGACAAGATCGAGATCGAGAACGTCAACAAGCCCGGCAGGTCCGAGCGGGTCGACCGCGCCAAATATCAGGCGATGCGCAAGGCGCTGCTCGCGACATTGCCGGACGAGGCGCCGGGGCTGACCGTCCCCGACGCGAAGGAGGCGCTGCTGCCGCTCCTGTCGGATGAGCTTTTCCCGCAGGGCGCCACGGCCGGCTGGTGGCTGAAAGCCGTCCAGCTCGACCTCGAAGCGAAGGGCGTGATCAAACGCGCCCCACGCAAGCCGGTGCATCTCTACCGGCTCGCTGCGAGCTGACCTCAAGCCGTCTCGGCAAACGCCGTCGCCAGCGCCGCGGCGGCTTCGTCGAGCTCGGCCGTCTCATGCGCGGCGCTGACCTGCAATCGCAGGCGCGCCTCGCCTTGCGCCACGATCGGAAAGGCGACCGCCGGGGCGAAGACGCCGGCCCGCGTCAGGCGCGCTGTCATCGCCCGCGCCCGCTCCTCGCCGCCGACCTTCACAGCCGTGATGGCGCTGGCGCTGTCATGGCAGGCGAGCGCATAGAAGCGCAGCGCCTCGCGCAGATGCGCGACATTGCGCCAGAGCCGCTCGCGCGGGCCGGGATCGTCGCGACAGATCTTCAGCGCCGTCAGCGCCGTCGCGGCGTTCGCCGTGGTCATCCCCATGGTGAAGATCCAGCTGCGCGACTGCGCCTTCAGCTTGTCGATCAGCGCGCGCGGCCCGGCAACGAAGCCGCCGCTGGCGCCGCCCAGCGCCTTCGACAGCGAGCCGGTCAGCAGCAGATCCGGCGCGCCATTGGCGAGCCCGCAGAGCGGCGCGGTGCCGCTGCCGCCCGGCCCGACCACGCCGGTCGCGTGCGCCTCGTCGATCATCAGCAACGCGTCGAACTCACGCGCCAGCGCCTGGATCTCCGGCAGCGGCGCCGCGCCGCCCTCCATGCTGAAGATGCCGTCGGTGACGATCAGCCGACGCTTCGCCCGTCTCGTTCCCTCCAGCGCCCGCCGCAGGCCGGCGACGCTACGGTTCTCATAGGTCTCGACCTCGGCCCGGCTGAGCCGGCAGCCATCGATGATGCTGGCGTGGTTCAGCCGGTCGGAGATGATGACGTCGCCGGCGCCGACCAGGGTCGTCAGCACCCCGCCATTGGCGTTGCCGCCGGAGGAGAACAGCGCCACCGCCTCGACGCCGAGGTAGGAGGCGAGATTCTCCGCCAGCGCCTCGTGCAAAGGCGTCGTCGCGAAGACCGGGTAGATGCCGGTGCCGCTGCCATAGAGCCGCAGCGCCTCATTGGTCGCCGCCAGCACGCGCTCATCGGTCGAGAGGCCGAGATAGTCGTTGGCGCCGAGCATGATCGTATCGACGCCATCGAGCAGAATGCGCCCGCCAGATCGACGCTCGATCACCCTGCGGGTGGTGACATGCGCGTTCATGGCGCCACCTTCGGCAGCGCGCCGGCGACAAGGCTCTGCCAGTAGCGCAGCACATGCGGAACGATCGCATCATTGAAGACGTAGCGGCCGCCGTGCAGGCCCTCGCCAGGGCCGACCTCGCCGGCGCCGATCCAGGCATAGCAGCCGCCTGCGGCGCGGATCATGAAGGCGAAATCCTCGCAGCCCAGGCTCGGCTTGAACTCGGTCGAAACGTTGTCAGGCCCGACAGCCGCAGCCGCTGCCCGCGCAGCCAATGCCGCCGCCTCGGCAGTGTTGATCACCGGCGGATAGCCGCGCTTGTAGTCGAGTATCGCGCTGACGCCATGCGAGGCGGCGACGCCATCCGCGATCTCGCCGATGAGCCGCTCGCACAGATCCGACAGCGCCGGATCGAAGAAGCGACAGGTGCCCTGCAGCCAGATCTCCTTCGGCACGATGTTGCCGACATTGCCGCCATGAACCTGGGTCAGGCTGACGACGATCGGCGTCTGCGGGTCGACGGCGCGCGAGACGATGCGCTGCACGCTCTGGATGAAGGCCCCGGCGGCGAGGATCGGGTCGTCGCCGAGATGCGGCATGGCGACATGGGCTCCGAGTCCGGAGAAGCGCAGCTCGAAATTGTCGACCGCGGCCATCTGCGCCCCGGCGCGGGCCGCGATCGTGCCGAAAGGCACGCCCGGCCAGTTGTGCACGGCATAGACAGCCTCGACCGGGAAGCGCTCGAACAGCCCGGCCTCGATCATCTTCATGCTGCCGCCCTCGTTCTCCTCGGCCGGCTGGAAGATGAAGTGGACGGTGCCGTCGAAATCCGGCGCCTCGCTCAGCAGCTTGGCCGCCCCGAGCAGCATGGCGCTGTGGCCGTCATGGCCGCAGGCATGCATCACGCCCTCGGTCTTCGAGGCATAAGGCAGGCCGGTGCGCTCGATCACCGGCAGCGCGTCGAGCTCGGCGCGCAGCCCGATGGCGCGCTTGCCCGAGCCCGCACGCAGCGTGCCGACGACGCCGGTGCCGCCGATGCCTTCCTGCACCTCCAGGCCGAAGGAGCGCAGCTTCTCGGCGACGAAGCGGGCGGTCTCCACCTCCTGGAAGCCGAGCTCGGGATTGGCGTGGATGTGATGGCGCCATGCGACGACCTCTGGCGTCAGCCTGGCGATCGGGTCATTGTGCAGCATGGTTCTCTCCTGTCCGTGCCGCAGGATTAGGAGAGCGAGCCGGGCAGCGTCTTGAACCAGATTGACCGATGAACGAGCCGCAGCAGGAGAGTCAGGCGTTCTGGCGCCACGCCGCCTTCCGCGAGCTCGGGCTGCTCGCGGCGCGCTTCCGCGAGCATCGCTATGACCGCCACACCCATGACGGCTACGTCATCGCATTGATCACCGAAGGCTGCGAGCGCGTGCGCGTCGGCAGGCAGGAGGTGCTGGCGCCCGCCGGCTCGGTGCTCGTCGTCAATCCCGAGGAATGGCATGATGGCGAAGCCGGCGCCGAGCAGGGCTGGGCCTACCGCACCTTCTATCCCTCGGTATCGCTGCTTTCGGAGGTTGCGACCGAACTCGGGCAGGCGCAGGCGCCGCTCTTCCCGGGGGCCCTGCTCGACGATCCCGAGCTCTCCCGGCTGCTCGCCGCGGCCCATGCGGAATCGACCTCTTCGGATGCGACCCGCGCCGAAGCCTCGCTGCTGACCGCGCTGCGCCGCCTGGTCCTGCAGCATGGCGATGCCGACCGGCCGGCCGAGCCGCTCGATCGCTCAGGCGCGCAGCGCCGCTTCTCGCGCTATGAGAAGGTGATCGAGGACAACCTCGCCGAGGATCTCGACCTGCAGGCCCTCGCCGCAGCGGCCGGCGTCACCCGCTTCCAGGTCATCCGCGACTTCAAGAAGCTCACCGGCTCGACGCCGGCCACCTTCATCCGCGACCGCCGCCTGCGCCGTGCAAACCGCCTGATCCAGGAGGGCACCAGCCTGGCCGACGCCGCCTTCGCCGCCGGCTTTGCCGACCAGAGCCATCTCTCGCGCAGCTTTCGCGCCGTCCACGGCATCACACCTGGCATGTTCCGCCGGGCGGGCTAAGGCGTCTGATCTCTCAGAACTTGTAGGCGAGGCTGGCGCGCACCGCATGGGCCGAGGGTTCGTGCTCGACGGTCCGGCCGAGATAGGCGCTCCCCCCGACATGGTCGAAGCGGCCATAATCGGTATAGCGATAGTCGAGACCGAGGATGAGATTGTCGGTCAGGGCGTAATCGACGCCGCCGCCGACCGTCCAGCCGGTCCTGGAGGAATTGATCGTCTCGGTCAGGCCTGCCAGCGGGCTGACATAGGCGTATTCGAGCTTGGTGAAGGCGACGCCGCCGGTGGCGTAGACTAGGATGCGGTCGAGGCTGTAGCCGAGGCGGGCGCGCACCGAGCCCTGCCAGTCCTGCCGGACCCGGACTGTGCCGCCGAGATCGCCCCTCCCTTCGGCGGCGTTCATGCCTTCGATGTCGCCCTCGACACCGACGACGACCGCGCCGAACTGATAGTTGAAGCCGAGGCGGGCGCCGCCGATGAAGGAGGACGGGCTGTAGTCGAAGGAGCGGCCGAGCGGCACGCGGCCGGCAGTCGCGAATTCGCTGGCCCGGTCGGAGCCCCAGGAGTAGCCGACCTGTCCGCCGACATAGACGCCGCTCCAGTTGTAGAAGGTCGGCAGTTCCGGCGCCGGCGGCAGGACGCCCCTGCCGCGCAGATCGGCTGCCAGCGAGGCTCCGGCACTCAGCAGGCCGATGGCGGCGACGGCGGCTTTCAGCAGGGTCTTCATCAAGATCTCGGCTCGAACGACGGCTGCGGCCAGCGAGAATCCGGCCGGCGCCGCGGTGGCGACGGGAGCCCGATTATGAAATCGTTAAGGTTAACGAACCTCTAAGCCGCTTTTCGCCCGCGCCGGCCCGGAACGAAAACCTTTGCCGCGGCGTTGGCAGCGCGGCGGATCGGTTTAACATCGGCCGCCTTCGGACCGGAGCGCCCATGGCCTATTTCAAGCGACTGACAGGCGCAGCCGGGCTGGCAGCCATGGCCGCAGGTTATGTCCACGGGCTGGTTTCGCGGCGGGTCGGCGAACCCTTGCGCCAGGCAAGGCAGGGACGCGGTGCCAGGAGCCCAATTACCCTGCCCTGGCGCGGCTGGAAGGATGTGCTGTTGCGCTTCGGCGCCCGCGTTCAGGAGGCGCGGGTGCTCTCGCTCGCCGGCGCCGTCGCCTTCTTCACCCTGCTCTCGCTGGTCCCGGCACTGTCGCTGCTGGTGACGCTCTACGGCATGCTGACCGACCCGGCGACGATCGTCGGCCAGCTCGACGACGTCACCATCGTCTTCCCGCTGGCGGCGCGCGAACTGATCCGCGAGCAGGCGATCCGGCTCTCGAGCCAGGACACCGCCAATCTCTCCGTGACCTTCCTGATCAGCTTCCTCGTCGCGGTCTGGAGCGCCAATGCCGCGATGAAGGCCATCTTCGATGCCCTCAACATCATCTACGGCGTGCGCGAGCGCCGCGGCTTCATCCGCCTGAATCTTGTCTCGCTCGGCACGACGCTGAGCGCCCTCTTCGTGCTCATCCTGGCGCTCGCCCTGATCGCGAGTCTGCCCGTGGTCACTGCGCTCTTCCCCTTCGGCCACGAGCTGGAGGTGCTGATCCGCTGGCTGCGCTGGCCGGCCTTCTTCCTCGTCGGCATCACCGCGATCGGCTGCCTCTATTGGATCGGCCCAAGCCGCAAGCCGCCGCGATTCGCCTGGGTGCTGCCCGGCGCCATCGCCGCGGCGCTGCTCTGGGTCGCGACCTCCATCGGCTTCTCCTTCTATGTCAGCACGCTCGGCCGCTACACCGCGACCTATGGCTCGCTCGCTACCATCGTCGTGTTCATGACCTGGCTCTGGCTCTCGGCGACGATCGTGCTCTCGGGCGCCGAGCTCAATGCCGAACTGGAGCACCAGGCCCGCTATGGCTCCGCCCCGGCCCCGGTGACGCCGCTCAGCCGCAGCGCGCCCGGGGGACGCTGAAGCTCCGCTGGAGCATGATGCCACAGCCGCACCCGCTTGACCTTCACCTCAGCCGCGGCATCTCCTCCTCGGCACGCCAGGGCCCCTGCCCGGCCAGCCGCACGGATAGGCCCATGATCACCGCGACCCGCATCCACCTTACCATCGCCATGCTGATGGGGCTGTCCGGCGTGACCCTGCTTGCCGCCGGCACGCATTCCGGCGCGTCCGACAACGTCCAGATCGCCGGGCAGATGCTGCTCTTTCACGCGCCCGCGGTGATCGCAGCCTGCGCCGCGCGTCGCGCCGAATTGCTCGCCGATTGGCCGGCACGGCTCGCGATCTCGCTGCTGATCCTCGGCGTCGCGCTGTTTTCGGCCGACCTCGCGATGCGCGGCTTCCATGGTGAGCGGCTCTTCCTCGGCGCTGCACCGGCCGGCGGCTTCATGATGCTCGGCGGCTGGCTCGGGCTCGTCATCGCGGCGGTGTTCGCCAAACGAGCCTGACCGGCATCGCCGCGCTTTCGCAGCCTTTCGTCTTCCGCTAGAACGCGGCGCGGCGCGGCTGCCTCCCTGCGCCTTCGCGGAGCCTGCCGATGAACGCCCCTCACAATCTCACGCCCTCGCAAGCCGCCGAACTGCTCGTCCAGGCGCTGCCGCACATGCAGCGCTACGACCAGGAGGTGATCGTCATCAAGTATGGCGGCAACGCCATGGGCGACGCCGCCACCGCCGAGGATTTCGCCGAGGACGTGGTGCTGCTCGAGCAATCCGGCCTGAAGCCGGTGGTCTGTCATGGCGGCGGCCCGCAGATCGCCCGCATGCTGGAGAAGCTCGGCATCAAGTCCGAGTTCAAGCAGGGTCTGCGCGTCACCGACGCCGCCACCGTCGACGTGGTCGAGATGGTCCTGGCCGGCTCGGTCAACAAGGAGATCGTCGGCTACATCTCACGCGAGGGCGGCAAGGCGATCGGCCTCTGCGGCAAGGACGGCAACATGGTGACCGCCCGGAAGGCGACGCGCACCATCGTCGATCCCGATTCTAAGATCGAGCAGGTGCTCGACCTCGGCTTCGTCGGCGAGCCCGAGACGGTCGACACCACCGTGCTCAAGGCGATCCTCAAGGAAGAGCTGATCCCGGTGCTGGCGCCGGTCTGCGCCGCGGCCGACGGCCAGACCTACAATGTCAACGCCGACACCTTCGCCGGCGCGATCGCCGGAGCCCTCAACGCCAAGCGCCTGCTGCTGCTCACCGATGTGCCGGGCGTCCTCGACAAGGACAAGAAGCTGATCCCCGAGCTCACCATCGAGCAGTGCCGGCGCCTGATCGCCGACGGCACCATCTCCGGCGGCATGATCCCGAAGATCGAGACCTGCATCTACGCGCTGGAAAAGGGCGTCGAAGCCGTCGTCATCCTCGACGGCAAGGTCCCGCATGCGGCGCTGATCGAGCTCTTCACCGATACAGGTTCCGGCACGATCATCCGGAAGTGAGAAGTCGCGGCCGTCATTCCCGGGCGGAGCGAAGCGCAGACCCGGGAATCTTATGACGAGAAGGCGCTGATCGGCGCTTCCTCCGGCATGAGATGCTCGGGTCGAGCCCGAGCATGACGGCGTACTTCGCTATCGCAAGGACTTTGCAAGCATCTTGCATGTCATGATGGCGCGTCCCACATGACATGGCCCAATGAACCAGAATGCATCAATCACCGCCGCCGTCCCGCTCCTGCCGGAGCAGGCAGCGTTCGGCCATGTCGACCACTGGATCTTCGACCTCGACAACACGCTCTATTCGCACGAGGCGCAGGTCTGGCCGCAGGTCAATGAGCGGATCAGCCTGTATCTGCTCCAGCTCTTCGGGCTCGACGGCCTCTCCTCGTACGAGCTGCGCCGCTATTACTACGAGCGCTACGGCACGACCCTGAACGGGCTGATGTCGGAGCATGGCGTCGACCCCGACGACTTCCTCGCCTTCGCCCACGACATCGACCTGACGATGCTCGATCCCAATCCCGATCTCGGCGCGGCGATCGCCGCCCTGCCCGGCCGCAAGCTGATCCTGACCAATGGCTCGCGTGGCCATGCTGAGAACGTCGCCGGCAAGCTTGGGATCCTCCATCACTTCGAGGACATCTTCGACATCGTCGAGGCCGGCTTCCTGCCCAAGCCCGAGCGCGCGACCTACGAGAATTTCCTTGCCAAGCATGCGATCGATCCGGCGCGCGCGGCAATGTTCGAGGACATCGACAAGAACCTGATCGTGCCGAACGATCTCGGCATGAAGACGGTCCTGATCGTACCGCGCACGCCCGATCCCTTCCGCGATGCCGCGGAGCAGGCGGTGGTCGAGGCCGCCCACGTCCATTTCGTCACGAATGACCTGACCGGCTTCCTGAAGCCGCTGATGCGGGCGAGCGAGACCATCCCGCTCGCAACGCCTCAGGCGTAACGCTCCGCCGCGAGCCCATGCGCCCGGCGCAGACTCGTGAGATCGAGCCCCGGGATCGCGCCGTCGATCACCCGCCAGCGCCCACCGATCATGACGCGGTCCGCCCGGTTCGCCCCGCAAAGCACCAGCGCCGCGATCGGGTCATGCGCGCCCGAGAAGCGCAGTTCGTCGAGGCGATAGAAGGCAAGATCGGCCTGCAGGCCGACGGCGATCCGGCCGATATCGGAACGCCCCAGGCAGCGGGCCGAGCCCTGCGTCGCCCAGCGGATCGTGTCGCGCGCCGTCACCGCGCTGGCGCTCTTGTAGTGCAGCCGGTTGACCAGCAGGGCGTGGCGCAATTCCTCCATCAGGTTCGAGCCGTCATTGCTGGCCGAGCCGTCGACGCCGAGGCCGAGCGGCGCACCGGCCGCCTCCAGCTCGCGCGTCTTGCAGAAGCCCGAGGCGAGAACGCCGTTCGAGGTCGGGCAATGGCAGACGCCGACGCCGGCCTTGCCGAGCCGCTCGCATTCCTCGCAGGAGAAATGGATGCCGTGCGCCAGCCAGGTCTTCGGCCGCAGCCAGCCGGCCTCCTCCAGCAGGTCGAGCGGGCGCTTGCCGTAGACTTCCCGGCAGTAGGCGTCCTCGTCCTCTGTTTCGGCCAGATGGGTATGCAGCGGCGCATCGAAGCGCGTTGCCAGCTCGGCCGAAGCCGCCATCAGCGAGGTCGTCACCGAGAAGGGCGAGCAGGGCGCGAGCGCGATCTGCACCATGCTGCCGGGCGTGGGATCATGGAACAGGCCGAGCACCCGCTCGCAATCGGCGAGAATGGTGTCCTCGTCCTGCACGACCTCGTCGGGCGGCAGGCCGCCATCCTTCTGCGACAGGTTCATCGAGCCGCGCGAGATGGTGACGCGGATGCCGAGAGCCCGCGCCTCCTCGAAGGCGATGTCGACCGCGTTCTCCAGCCCGGCCGGATAGAGATAATGGTGGTCGGCGGCAGTGGTGCAGCCCGACAGCATGAGCTCGACCAGCGCGGCGCGCACCGCCAGCCGCAGATCCTCCGGCCGCAAACGCGCCCAGAGCGGGTAGAGCGCCTTCAGCCAGGGGAAGAGCTCGCGGTCGATCGCCGCGGGATGGGCGCGGGTCAGCGTCTGGTAGAAATGGTGGTGGGTGTTGATCAGCCCGGGCAGCACGACATGGCCGGAGGCATCGAAGGTCTCGGTCACCGGCAGCGCCGGATAGCCCCCGCTCGCGACGAGCGCGACGATCACCCCGTCCTCCACCACGATCCCGCCTCCCGCATTCT
Source organism: Allobosea lupini (assembly GCF_900109525.1). Lineage (GTDB taxonomy): Bacteria > Pseudomonadota > Alphaproteobacteria > Rhizobiales > Beijerinckiaceae > Allobosea > Allobosea lupini. The sequence goes on from NZ_FOAN01000006.1 coordinate 147,543, forward strand.
CGGCGAGGATGGCGAGCGGGTTCCTGATCCAGGTGCGCATGACGGGTCCGGCGCTCGGTGATTCTCCAGCAATGGCATAGGCTTGGACGGTCATGAAGGCCAGCCCCCGGTCCTGGGTCTTCCGGATGAGGTTGGCGTGCTCCGGCGCAAAAACACACGCCCAGGGTGAACCCGGACGGCTGTTCGCGCCCACCATCTTTCAATAAGCTGTTGGCAAGGCGGCCGGCGGAATTTTCACCGCGAGGCTTCCGGTCCAACAGGGGAAAACGTTCGCCTCGCGAGGCGAAGCGTGGCTCAAGGAGAGATCCCATGAAGAAATTGTTGCTGGCGACGCTGTCGGCCTCGGCGCTGATGGCGGCGCAGCCGCTGGCCGCCAAGACGCTCGTCTATTGCTCGGAAGGCAGCCCGGAGAATTTCGCGCCGAGCGTCAACACCACCGGCACCTCGTTCGACGCCAACACCCAGATCTACGACACCATCGTCCAGTTCGAGCGCGGCGGGGTCAAGGTCCAGCCGGCCCTCGCGGAGAAGTGGGACGTCTCGCCGGATGGCCTGACCTACACCCTCCACCTGCGCAAGAACGTGAAGTGGCATTCGAACAAGAACTTCAAGCCGACGCGCGACTTCAACGCCGACGACGTGATGTTCATGTTTGAGCGGCAGTGGAAGGAGGCGCACCCCTATTACAAGGTGACCAGCTCGAACCACTCCTACTTCAACGACATGGGCATGCCCAAGCTCCTGAAGTCGGTCGAGAAGGTCGATGACTACACCGTCAAGATCACGCTGAATCAGCCTGAGGCGCCGTTCCTCGCCGACCTCGCCATGCAATATGCCGGCGTGCAGTCGAAGGAATACGCCGACGCCATGCTCAAGGCCGGCACGCCCGAGAAGCTCGACCAGGAGCCGGTCGGCACCGGCGCGTTCTATCTGGTGCAGTACCAGAAGGACGCGATCATCCGCTACAAGGCCTTCCCCGAGTACTGGGCCGGCAAGGCCAAGATCGACGACCTGATCTTCGCGATCACGCCTGACGCCTCGGTGCGCTGGGCCAAGCTGCAGAAGGGCGAATGCCATGTCATGCCCTATCCGAACCCGGCCGATCTCGACGCCATCAAGAAGGACGCCAACGTCCAGATCCTCGAGCAACCGGGCCTGAACATCGGCTATCTCGCCTACAACACCGCCAAGAAGCCCTTCGACGACGTCAAAGTCCGCCGCGCCGTCAACAAGGCGATCAACAAGAAGGCGATCATCGACGCGGTCTATCTCACCAGCGGCGTCGCGGCGACCAACCCGATCCCGCCGACCATGTGGTCCTATAACGAGACGATCAAGGACGATCCCTTCGATCCGGAAGCCGCCAAGAAGGAGCTGGCCGATGCCGGCTATCCGAACGGCCTGGAGATCGACCTCTGGGCTATGCCGGTGCAGCGTCCCTACAACCCCAACGCCAAGCGCATCGCCGAGCTGATGCAGGCCGACCTCGCCAAGGTCGGCATCAAGGCCGAGATCAAGACCTTCGAATGGGGCGAGTACCGCAAGCGCCTGCAGGCGGGCGAGCACCAGACCGGCATGTTCGGCTGGACCGGCGACAATGGCGATCCGGACAACTTCCTGCACACCCTGCTCGGCTGCGACGCCTCCAAGAACAATGGCGGCAACGTCGCCAAGTTCTGCTACCAGCCCTTCGACGAGCTGGTGACGAAGGCCAAGACGATCACCGACCAGGCCGAGCGCGAGAAGCTCTATCGGCAGGCGCAGGTGATCTTCAAGGAGCAGGCGCCTTGGTTCACCATCGCCCATGCGGTGCAGCTCAAGCCGGTCCGCAAGGAAGTGATCGACTTCAAGCTCTCGCCGTTCAGCCGCCACGTCTTCTACGGCGTCGACATCGGCAAGTGACGGTCTGCGTCAGATAACCCCGGCGCCGGCGGAGCATTCATTGCTTCGCCGGTGCGTTCATCGTTTCTATTGTTGCGATTTCGATCGCTGAATTTTGTCGAGTGTTTCGCACGAGATAGTTCCCGCGCTACGCGTGATCATGTTGATCCACCGATTTTGTGGCCGCGTTCTTGATCTTTGCAGCGTTCTGGTGTTTGCGCTGCGCCGGAATTCGAACTTGAATAAGATCACAAGACAGGCCGCCGCGCGACGAGACGCCCGGCCAATAAGACTGGCGCAACCATGCTTCGCTTCATCCTGACCAGGGTCAGCCTCGTCATCCCGACCTTCATCGGCATCACGCTGCTGGCCTTCTTCCTGGTCCGACTCGTTCCCGGCGATCCGATCGAGACCATGGCCGGCGAGCGCGGCATCGACCCCGCCCGCCATGCGCAATTGCTGAAGGAATACGGGCTCGACCAGCCGCTCTTCGTCCAGTACGGCCGCTATATCGAGCGTGTCGTGCAGGGCGATCTCGGCAAGTCGATCGTGACGCGCGACAGCGTCCTCTCCGAGTTCGGCCAGCTCTTCCCTGCCACCATCGAGCTTGCGCTCTGCGCCATCCTGCTCGCGCTGCTCGTCGGCTTGCCGGCCGGCATCATCGCCGCGGTGAAACGCAATTCGATCTTCGACCATGGCGTGATGGGCATCTCGCTCACCGGCTATTCGATGCCGATCTTCTGGTGGGGCCTGCTGCTGATCCTGCTGTTCTCGGTCCAGCTCGGCATCACCCCGGTCTCCGGCCGCATCGCGGTGCAGTACTTCATCGAGCCGGTCACCGGCTTCCTCACCATCGACAGCCTCCTCGCCGGCGACACCGATGCCTTCTGGTCGGCGCTGTCGCATCTGGTGCTGCCCGCGATCGTGCTCGGCACCGTACCGCTCGCGGTCATCGCCCGCATGACCCGCTCGGCCATGCTGGAGGTGCTCGGCGAGGATTATATCCGCACCGCCCGGGCCAAGGGCATGGCCCCCCTTCGGGTCGTCGCCCTGCATGCGCTACGCAATGCGCTGATTCCTGTCGTCACCGTCATCGGCCTGCAGGTCGGCACGCTCTTCACCGGCGCGATCCTGACCGAGACGATCTTCTCCTGGCCGGGCGTCGGCAAATGGCTGATCGAGGCGATCAGCCGGCGCGACTATCCGGTCCTGCAAGGCGGAACCCTGCTCCTTGGAATGGTGGTGATGAGCGTCAACCTCCTGGTCGACCTGCTCTACGGCGTGATCAACCCGCGCATCAGGCACGCACGATGATGCGGCTCCAGTCCCTCAGCTCCCATCGGAGCCTTCGCCCATGAGCACCGAGACCTTGCAAGCTACCGCCGCACCCGCCGGTGCGCCGCCGCATCCCGCCCGCGAGTTCTGGACCTATTTCAGCGCCAATCGCGGCGCCGTCGCCGGGCTCGTCGTCATTGGCCTCGTGCTGTTCTGCGCGCTGTTCGCACCGCTGATCGCCCCGCACGATCCGAACCTGACCAACAACACGGTCTTCCTGAAGCCGCCATTCTGGCAGGAGGGCGGCTCGCTCTCCTATCCGCTCGGCACCGACGCGATCGGCCGCGACATCCTCTCGCGGCTGCTCTATGGCGCGCGGCTCTCGCTGGTGATCGGTATCGCCGTCGTTGCGCTGGCTATCGTCGTCGGCATCGTGCTCGGCCTCGTCGCCGGCTTTTTCAAGGGCATCGCCGACATCGCGATCATGCGGCTGATGGACATCCTGATGACGATGCCGAGCCTGCTGCTCGCCATCGTCATCGTCGCCATCCTTGGGCCGGGTTTGATGAACGCGATGCTCGCCGTCGCCATCGTCGTGCTGCCGCATTATGTCCGCATCACCCGCGCCGCCGTCATCGCCGAGTCCTCGAAGGACTATGTCGTCGCCGCCCAGGTCAGCGGCGCGCGGACGGGAAGGCTGATGTTCTCGGAGATCCTGCCGAACTGCGCCGCGCCGCTGATCGTGCAGGCGACGCTCGGCGTCTCCACCGCGATCCTCGACGCCGCCGCACTCGGCTTCCTCGGGTTGGGCGCCCAGCCGCCGACACCGGAATGGGGCACCATGCTCGCTGACGCCCGCGAGTTCGTACTGCGTGCCTGGTGGGTCGTCACCTTCCCGGGCCTTGCCATCCTGATCACCGTGCTCGCCTTCAACCTGCTCGGCGACGGGCTGCGCGACGCTCTCGATCCCAAATTGAAGCGCTGATCCCATGCCCCTGCTCGAGATCGAAAACCTCAGCGTCGAGTTCCCGACCTCCCAGGGAACCCTGCGCGCGGTCGACCGCATCGACTTGACCCTCGACGAGGGCGAGGTGCTCGGCGTCGTCGGCGAATCCGGCTCCGGCAAGTCGGTCACCATGCTCGCGCTGATGGGCCTCGTCGGCTATCCCGGCCGCGTCCGCGCCGACAAGCTGCGCTTCGACGGCCGCGACCTTCTGACCATGTCCGCCCGCGAGCGCCGCCAGCTCACCGGCAAGGACGTGGCGATGATCTTCCAGGAGCCGAGCACCAGCCTGAACCCCTGCTTCACCATCGGCTTCCAGCTCGCCGAGACGCTGCGCAAGCATGAGGGCATGGACCGCAAGGCAGCCAGGCATCGGGCGATCGAATTGCTCGAGCAGGTCGGCATTCCCGCCCCGGAAAGCCGCCTCAAAGCTTATCCGCATCAGCTCTCCGGCGGCATGAACCAGCGCGTGATGATCGCCATGGCGATCGCCTGCAATCCGCGCCTGCTGATCGCCGACGAGCCGACCACGGCGCTCGACGTCACCATCCAGGCGCAGATCCTCGACCTGCTGATGACGCTGCAGCGCGAGCGCAACATGGCGCTGGTGCTGATCACCCACAATATGGGCGTCGTCGCCGAGACCGCGCAGCGCATCATGGTGATGTATGCCGGGCAGATCATGGAAGAGCGCAAGGTCGATGCGCTGTTCTCTGCCCCGCAGCACCCCTATTCCGCCGCGCTGCTCGCCGCTTTGCCCGAGCGCAGCGAAGGGGCGAACCGCCTTGCAACCATTCCCGGCATGGTACCCGGCCTCAACGACCGGCCGAAGGGCTGCCTGTTCAGCCCGCGCTGCGCCTATGCCACCGAGCATTCGCGCACGGTCCAGCCCGAGCTCAGGTCCTGGCAGGACGGGCATGTGCGCTGCCATTACCCCCTCGGCGATCTCCAGCGCGAGGCGGAGCGCGCCCGCGACGAAGCCGGCGCGACGACGGAGGCGGCACGATGAGCAATCCCGTCATTGAAGCCCGCGACCTCGTCCAGACCTATCAGGTCAGGCAGGGGCTGTTCCGCCCGACGGCGCAATTGCAGGCGGTGAACAAGGTCTCCTTCGCGGTCGAGGCCGGGCGCACTCTGGCCGTGGTCGGCGAATCCGGCTGCGGAAAGTCGACGCTGGCGCGCATGGCGACCCTGATCGAGAAGCCGACCTCCGGGTCGCTGACGCTCGACGGGGTCGACGCCGTCTCGCCGCCGGCGAGCGAGCAGCGCCGTCTGCGCCGCACCGTCCAGTTCGTCTTCCAGAACCCCTATGGCTCGCTCAACCCGCGCAAGAAGATCGGCACGATCCTGGAGGAGCCGCTGCTGATCAACACCGACCTCTCCAAGGCCGAGCGCACGGAAAAGGCCCGCGCCATGATGGCCAAGGTCGGTCTGCGGCCGGAGCACTATGCCCGCTACCCGCACATGTTCTCAGGGGGGCAGCGCCAGCGCATCGCGATCGCCCGTGCGCTGATCCTCTCGCCGAAGGTGGTGGTCGCGGACGAGCCGGTCTCGGCGCTCGACATCTCGATCCAGGCGCAGGTCCTCAACCTGCTGGCCGACCTGCAGGACGAGCTCAAGCTCGCCTATCTCTTCATCTCGCATGATCTCAGCGTTGTCCGGCACATCGCCCACGACGTGATGGTGATGTATCTCGGCAATGCCATCGAGCACGGGCCGAAGGAGCGCATTTACGCCCGCCCCTTGCATCCCTATACGCAGGCGCTGCTCGCTTCGACCCCGCGCGTCGGCGGCGACAAGCGCGAGAAGATCGTGCTGCGCGGCGAACTGCCCTCGCCGCTCAACCCGCCGGCGGGCTGCGTCTTCTCGACCCGCTGCCCCTTCGTCGCCGATCGCTGCCGGACCGAGCGCCCGCAGAAGCGCGAGATCGACGGACGGCAGGTCGCCTGCCACTACGCCGAGACGTTCTTGGCCAAGGCGGCGGCTTGAGGGTCGGACCAAGCTCAGGCTTCGACACCAGCCATCACGCCGTCATCCCGGACAAGCCGTGTCAGCGGCGCCGATCCGGGATCCATGCCTGAGCCTATCCGAAAGAGGTTCCGGAATGGGTCCCGGGTCTTCGCCCGGGACGACTCGCGCTTTTCTCAGCAGGTAGTGCCCAACCCTTTGGCGCTGCATCGCGTCCTGTCGTGTACACGGGTTCCGGGCTCAGGCTTTCAGCCCGCCCCGGAAAGACCGTGCGGCTCAGCCGAATCGCGCGGAAATCCCGCTCACGCCGCGACGGCTGCGGGCTCCTTCTTTTCCCATTCCTCGCCCCAGATCATCACGGCATGGCCGGGCGAGACCTCGCGGAACTGGCGCACCGGCGGAACGTAGTCGGCCGGGCGAATCGGGCTCTTGATCTCGTCGTTCGAGACCGGGCGCTTCTGGAGGCGCCGGGCCGGATCGGCGATCGGCACCGCCGCCAGCAGGCGCTTGGTGTAGGGATGCTGCGGATTGCCGAAGATCGCCTCGCGCGGGCCGATCTCGACGATCTCGCCGAGATACATCACCGCGACGCGATGGCTGACGCGCTCGACCACCGCCATGTCGTGCGAGATGAAGAGATAGCCCAGCCCCATCCTCGCCTGCAGGTCGAGCATCAGGTTGACCACCTGCGCCTTGACGGAGACGTCGAGCGCGGAGACCGCCTCGTCCGCCACGATCAGGCGCGGCTCGACCGCGAGCGCGCGGGCGATGCAGATGCGCTGGCGCTGGCCGCCCGAGAATTCGTGCGGGAAGCGGCTTGCCATGTCGGGCAGCAGGCCGACCCGCTTCAGCAGGTCGGCGACCTTGTCGCGTGCCTCCGAGCGGCTGGCGAGGTTGTTGATCAGCAAGGGCTCGGCGATCGCGGCGCCGACATTCATGCGCGGGTTGAGCGAGGCGAACGGATCCTGGAAGATCATCTGCATGCGCTTGCGCTGCTCGCGCAGCTCGGTCTGGCCGAGCTTGAGCACGTCGACGCCGTCGAGCAGCACCGAGCCCGAGAGCGGCTCGACCAGGCGCAGCACCGAGCGGCCCGTCGTCGACTTGCCGCAGCCGGATTCGCCGACGAGCGCCAGCGTCTCGCCCGCTTTCAGGCTGAAGGAGACGTTCTCGACCGCATGCACCCGGCCCTTGACCGAGGAGAGCAGGCCGGAGCGGATCTCGAAGCGTGTCGTCAGCCCCGAGACTTCCAGCACCGGGCGCTCGGCTGCCTGGACCGTATCGGGAGTTTCGGTCGGGACATCGGATTCGCCGGTCGCGCGGTCGACGACCGGGAAGCGCATCGGACGCCCGCGGCCGATCATCGAGCCCAGCCGCGGCACGGCCGAGAGCAGCGACTTGGTGTAGGGCTTCTGCGGATTGGCGAAGATGTCCTCGGTCGCGCCGGTCTCGATCTCGTCGCCATTGTACATGACGACGGTGCGGTCGGCGATCTCGGCGACGACGCCCATGTCGTGCGTGATGAAGAGGACCGACATGCCCTCCTCCTCCTGCAGCGTCTTGATCAGCTCGAGGATCTGCGCCTGGATGGTCACGTCGAGCGCGGTGGTCGGCTCGTCGGCGATCAGGAGCTTGGGCTTGCAGGCCAGCGCCATCGCGATCATCACGCGCTGGCGCATGCCGCCGGAGAAGCGGTGCGGATATTCGTGGAAGCGCGACTTCGCCGAGGGGATCTTCACCTTCTCCAAGAGGCGGATGGTCTCGGCCTCGGCCTCGGAGCGCGACATGTTGCGATGCAGGATCAGCGCCTCGGCGATCTGGAAGCCGATGGTCAGCACCGGGTTCAGCGAAGTCATCGGCTCCTGGAAGATCATCGCGATGTCGTTGCCGCGGATCTGACGCATCTGCGCATCCGGCAGGGTCAGCAGCTCCTTGCCGTTGAGCTTGATCGAGCCCTCGATCTTGCTGGAGCTCGGCGGCGTCAGCCGCATGATCGACAGCGCCGTGACGCTCTTGCCCGAGCCGGATTCGCCGACGACCGCCAGCGTTTCCTGCGGCTTGATGTCGAAGGAGATGTTGCGCACGACCGGCTTCCAGAGTCCTTCGACCCGGAACGAGGTCGTCAGATTCGAGACCGAGAGGATCGGAGAGGTCATGCCTGGTCCTTCTTAGCGATCTGATTGGGCTGCGTAGCGGGCGTGAACACCCAGCCCGCGGCCGGTGGCCGGGTTGAAAGTCGTGTCAGAATACCCAGAGCGCGGCGGATGTCAGCAGCCGGCGTCACAAAAGATTCAGCACCCTGCCTGCTTTTTGCGCTGGCGCCAGACCGGACTGCACGGATTGCGCGCTGATTTAAGTACGGCTCGCGCCTGCATTGCATGACCAAACCGGGCGGCGCCGTCATGGCCCCAGCCGAGATGGAGCGCCACAAGCTGCTCGGCCGGCCGATCGCGATCAGGCTGAGCTCGCCCGGCGCGGCTTTCGCGGTCTCGATAGCGTGCCGACGGGCGCGATCTCAGTCGCGCGCCTGCGCCTTCTCGTCGGCGACGATGTGATCGGCGAGATGGAGGGCTTGCTTCGCCCCGCGGGCGAGCCGCCGCATGATGCCGCTCAGCATCTCGAAATCCGCGCGATCGAGCGAGGCGAACAGCGCGTCGTTCACCGGCCGCTGCAGCGCCGCCAGACGCTCCAGCATCGTTGACCCGAGCGGCGTTACCGAGAGATTGACCCGGCGCTTGTCGCTGGCATGCGGCTGCTTGGCGACGAGCCCACTCTTCACCAGCTTGTTCACCTCGATGGTGACGAAGGCGCCGCTGAGATGCAGCCGCTCGGCGACCTGCGCCACGCCGACCTCGCCGGCGGCCGCGGCGCGGCTGATCGCGATCATGATCAGGTATTGCGGCGGGGTCAGCCCGATATAGGCGGCGAAACGCGCCCTCGCCTCCTCCAGCCGGCCGCCGAAGGCGAAGAAATCGTAGAGCAGGTCGCGGAAGCGCGTATCGCTGCCGTCATCCAGCAAATCCGGCTTTGCCACGGTCATGCGCCGGTTCTCGCTCGACATGGTTTGCTCGTCCTCAAGGGCCGTTGACTGCCTTAGATAGCTTTGTTACAAAGCTATCTAGCAAAGAGACATCGGAAGAGCAACCGGAGAGGAGGCGGCGATGGATGCCAAGGCCTTCAGGCAATCCCTGGGCGAGTTCGCCACCGGCGTCGCGGTGATCACCGCGCAGGGCAGCGGCGAGGAGCTCATCGGCATGACCATGAGTTCGTTCAACTCCGTTTCGATCGATCCGCCGCTCGTCCTGTTCAGCGTCGACAGGCGGGCGAACAGCCTGCCGGCCATGCTTGAGGCCAAGGGCTTCGCGGTCAACGTGCTGGCGCGCGAACAGGAGCACATATCCAACCGTTTCGCCCGCGCGCTAGGCGATAAATGGTCGGAGACCAGGCGCAGCGTCGGCCATGCCCAGGCGCCGCTGATCACCGGATCGCTCGCCCATTTCGAATGCGAGCCCTACGCCAATCACGACGGCGGCGACCACGTCATCTTCCTGGTGCGGGTGCTGCGCCACACCGTGCGCCCCGGCACTCCGGCGCCCCTGATCTTCTTCCGCGGCCGCTATCGCGACCTCGTCGACGAGACCCAGCGCGAGCCGTCCTGGCCGCTGCCCATCCACTACTGACAGCCGAAACAGCGAGGACAGACCCATGACCAAGACCGGACAGCAGCATCTGGCCAGCCTGCGCGACGACCGCTCGATCTATATCGACGGTGCCAAGGTCGAAGACGTCACCAGCCACCGCGCCTTCCGCAACGTGGCGCAGTCGGTCGCCGGCCTGTTCGACTTCGCCGGCGATGCCTCGCGCCGCGATCTCATGACCTTCGAGACCGAGACCGGGGGCCGCGCCAACCGGATCTGGCAATTGCCGACCTCCTATGCCGACTTGGTCGAGCGCCGCCGGGCGCTGGAAGCCTGGACCGCGATCCATGGCGGCTTCCTCGGCCGTGCCCCCGACCATGTCGCCTCCTGCATCTCCGGCATGCGCATGGGCCTGCCGGTATTCGAAGGCTACGATCCCGCCCGCGCCGCGGCGCTCGAAGCCTATTACCGCTACGCCCGCGACAACGACCTCTACCTCACCTACGTCATCATCAACCCGCAGGCCGACCGCTCCAAGAACGCGGCCGAGCAGGCCGACCCGTTCCTGACCGCCGGCGTGGTCGATCGCGATGCGCAGGGCATCACCATCCGCGGCGCCAAGATGCTGGCGACCGGCGGCGTCGTCGCCAACGAGGTCTTCGTGACCACGATCCAGCCGATGCAGCCGGGCGAGGAGCGCTATGCCGTCTCCTTCGCCATCCCGATGAACAGCAAGGGCCTGAAGATGCTCTCGCGCAAATCCTACGAGGCGCAGGCGGACTCGATCTTCGACAACCCGCTGGCCAGCCGCTACGACGAGAACGACGCGGTGCTGTTCTTCGACGACGTCAAGGTTCCGTGGGACCGCGTCTTCATCGATGGCAGCGTCGAGATGTGCCAGAAGCAGTTCCACGCGACACCGGCGCATGTCTACCAGAACTACCAGGCGATGATCCGCCTCAAGGTGAAGCTGCAGTTCCTGATGGGCATCGCCCATCGCACCACCCAGACCAACGGCATCACGCAGTTCCCGCAGGTGCGCGAGACCCTCGGCCAGCTCGCGGCGGAAGCGGCGATGGTCGACGCCTTCGTCAACGCCATGGAAGCCAAGGGCACGCGGGCCGGCCCCTACTTCGTGCCCGACCGGCACATGCTCTATTCGGCGCAGGTGCTGACCCAGCAGATGTATCCGAAGATCCTGAACTCGCTGCGCGAGCTCGCCGGCGGCGGCATGATCATGCTGCCCTCCTCGATCGCCGACTTCGCCAATCCCGAGATCGCGGCGATGATCGAGAAGACCCAGCAGTCGCCGGCCGCGAACTCGCATGACCGGGTCAAGTTCTACAAGCTCGCCTGGGACGCCGTCGGCTCCGAGTTCGGTTCGCGCCATCACCAGTACGAGATGTTCTATGCCGGGGCGACCTTCGTGACGAAGGGCCACTCCTTCCGCACCTACGACTGGGGCAAGGCCGGCGGCATCGTCCAGTCGATGCTCGACTCCTACGACCTCAATACGAAATCAGCCGCCTGAGCCGGCGAAAGGATCGCATCATGCCCGTCAACAAGAGCCATGACGAATTCTACACCCTCGACATGTCCAAGGGCTGGGAAGTGCCGGCCGGCTATCCCGCCGGCATCCAGCAGAAGATCCTGTCGGGCGCCCTCGACGAGGTGAACAATCGCGGCACCCGCACCCGTCTGCTGCGCTTCCAGCCGGGCGTCTACACCACCGCGCCGTTTTCCCATGACTATTGGGAGGAGGTCTATCTGATGGAGGGCGACCTGACCGTCGGCAATGATGCCAATGGCGAGGGCGGCGAGCGTTTTCCGCCGCACACCTATGCGGTGCGCCCGCCGCACGCTCCGCACGGGCCGTTCAAGTCCGAGAAGGGCTGCATCCTGCTCGAAATCCATTATTTCGACCCGGTCTGACCCCGTCATGATGCCGACCCTTGCCAGCCTCGCCGACGATCTCGCCTCGGGACGGACGCGCTCGCTCACCCTCGTCAGCGAAGCGCTCGACCGGATCGAGGCGCCGGACGGCGAGGGCCGGCTCGCCTTCATCAAGGTCCATCGCGAGGCTGCGCTCGCCGCCGCCGAAGCGATGGACCGCCTGCGGGCTGCCGGGCTCGCGCCCTCGCCCTTCGCCGGCATTCCGATCTCGGTGAAGGACCTGTTCGACCTCGCCGGCGAACCGACGCCGGCAGGCTCGGTCGTGCTCGCCGATACAGCGCCGGCCGAGCGCGATGCCCCCGCGATCGCGCGCCTGCGCCGTGCCGGGCTCATTGTCGTGGGCCGCACCAATATGAGCGAGTTCGCCTTTTCCGGGCTCGGCCTCAATCCACATCACGGCACGCCGGCCTCGCCCTATGACCGTGCGAGCCGCCGCATCCCCGGCGGCTCGTCTTCGGGCGCAGCGGTATCGGTCGCGGACGGGATGGCGGCGGCCGGCATCGGCTCCGACACCGGCGGCTCCTGTCGCATCCCCGCCGCGCTCTGCGGCATCACCGGCTACAAGCCGACTGCGGCGAGCGTACCGCTGGACGGCGCCTTCCCGCTCTCCCAGAGCCTCGATTCGATCGGCCCTCTCGCCCGCAGCGTCGCCTGCTGCCGCGCCTTGCATGAGATCATGAGCGGAACCGAGCTGCCCAGGCACGCGATCGGCCTTGCCGGCCTGCGCATCGCCGTGCCGCAGACGGTCGCGCTCGACGGCCTCGATGCGACCGTCGCGGCCGACTTCGCCCGGGCGCTCACCACCCTGTCCAAGGCCGGCGCGCAGATCGTCGAGCAGCCTTTCGCGCGCTTCGCCGAGGTCGCCCGCATCAACGCCAAGGGCGGCTTTGCGGCGGCCGAGTCCTACGCGCATCACCGCGCTCTGATCGCTGCGAAGGGCGAGGGCTACGATCCGCGCGTGCGCCTGCGCATCCTGCGCGGCGCCAACCAGGACTGCGCCGACGATATCGAGCTGCTGCGCGCCCGCGCCGCCTTCGTCGCCGCACTGCGCGAGGAGACCGGCGCTTTCGACGTGCTGGCGCTGCCGACCGTGCCGACGATGGCGCCGACCATCGCCGAATGCGATGCCGACGACGAGGCCTTCACCCGCCTCAACCTCTTGATGCTGCGCAATCCGACCCTGATCAACATGATGGACGGCTGCGCCATCTCGCTGCCGATGCATCGGGCGGGCGAGGCGCCTACCGGACTGATGCTGGCGCGGGCCGGCGGCGAGGATTCGGCATTGTTCGGGATCGCAGCGGCAGCCGAAGCGGCGCTGGCGGGCGACCGCTGACCGCACAGCTTTTCACAAGTTTGGGCTTCCACATCCACCCTGCTGTCATCCCGGACAAGCCGCGCAGCGGCGCCGATCCGGGATCCATTCCGGCGCCTTTCCGAGAGAGGTTCAGGAATGGGTCCCGGGTCCACGCTGCGCTCCGCCCGGGACGACCCGCGCATGTTCTGGATGACGACGCGCAGCGTCTAATGCCCCCTCAGCCCTGGCGGGTGATGTTGGCGCGGAAGGATTCGATATGGGCTCGCATCGCCCGCTCGGCCGCGTCCGGATCCTGCCGGGCGATGCCTTCGACGATGGCGGCATGCTCGTCGCAGATGCGCGAATGCTGCTCGTTGGTGCTGAGCGAGATGAACCACATCCGCGCCGAGCGCTCGTGCAGGTTCCGCAGCAGGTCGCTCATCACCGGGTTGCGGGCCGAGCCGGCGATGATCGCGTGAAACGCCTGGTCGAGATCGGCGATCGTCTCGATGTCGCGCGCCTGCGCCGCCTCGCGCATCGCCTCGAGATTGCGCCGGAGCTGGGCCGGCACCTCGGTACTGGCCCGCTCGGCGGCGACGCGCACGCAGAAGGTCTCGTTGACGATGCGCGCATCGATGATGTTGAGGATCTCGTCCAGGCTGACCGGCTTCACGATCGTGCCCTTGCGCGGCATCACCTCGACCAGCCCGTCATTGAGCAGCCGGTCGATCGCCTGGCGGATCGGCGTGCGGCCGATATCGAGCTGCGTGCTCAGCGCCGGCTCGCTCAGGATCTCGCCCGGACGCAGGCCGGTGGTGATGATCAGGCGCTTGATCGCATGATAGGCTTGGTCGCGCAGCGAGACATGCCGCTGCGCGTCCTTGGGCGTTTCCAGAAGCGTCACGTTACGTCGCACCGCGCGGTTTGAGGTTGCCGCCATCGTCCTTCCGGAGACAGCGGCGTCAACCCCGGATCGGCAGAATCTTGAGGTCGTAGCCGAAGCGGATGCTGCGGCGCAGGACCGGGTCCTCCAGTTCGCCCTCAAAACGGCTGGCCATCTGGATGCCGCCGATCGCTGGCATGGTGCCGCCGAAGATCGCCGTGCCGTCAGGCAGCGCGCCCGTGCCGTTGAAGCCGCGGATCAGGTCCTCCGGAGCGAGCAGGCCCGAGATCGGCCCCTCCTGGTAGAGCCGGCGCTCGCCGTCGATCACCGCGAAGCTGCGCAGGATCAGCTCGTCCCAATGGCCGGCGACCTCCTGATAGGGCCAGACGGTCGCAGCGACCGGCTTGTCGCAGACCTGCTTGGAGACGCTGATGCCATAGGTCTCGACCTGGCGGTCGGTATGGTCGGAGCCGACGCCGACATAAGTCTGGCCGCCGCAGGAGAGCAGCACGGCCTCGACCTCGCCGCTGCTGTTGGCGCCGACATCCTCGATGACCGGGTCGGTGGTCAGCCTGGCGGCGGCGACGCGATAGTAGACCGGCGTCGAGGTCGGCCGCTTCACGCCAAGCGCTTCCAGCTCGACCATGTGGTGCTCCATCGCCGCCTTGTCGCGCCCGGCCCAGCCGCCGATCACCAGTTCGTCGATCGCCGCGGTCAGCGGGCTGGAGCCGGTCCGGCTCTCCACCGTCAGTGCCAGGGTCTTCATCGCCTCTCGCCTTCCCGAAATCGCGCTGCCCCTTCGCCGGGCAGCCTGCCCAAAAAAACTTCGAGATGCCTCTATAAAAATCCTTGTGAAATTTCACAAGGATTTTTATAGAGATTTCCAAGCGCCGCAGCTGCGCGGGGACGGCGACGGCGCCCGGACAGGACGCCGATCGGAAACGGAGAGGAAAACCATGATCAGATCAGCTTGGATGGCCGCTCTGGCGGTCTCGTTCGGCGCCGTTGCGGCTCCGGCCGTCGCGCAGGAGAAGCCGGCATCCCTTGGTGTCGGCGTCATGACCTTCACCTCGGGCCCGGCAGCCGCCTATGGCGTCCCCGGCAAGAACGCCGCCGAGCTGATGATCGACATGATCAACGCCCGCGGCGGGATCGGCGGCGTGCCGCTGAAGGCGACCTATGTCGACGAGGCGCAGGGCACGCAGGGCGTCATCGCCGAATACCGCCGCCTCGCCGAAGACAAGTCCAACCAGGTGATGATCGCGGCGCTGTCGAGCGCCAACTGCCTGGCGCTGGCCCCGCTCGCCGAGCAGATGCAGGCCCCGACGATCGGCTGGAACTGCGACACGCACCAGCTCCTGCTCGACGGCAAGAGCAAGTATTATTTCCGCCCGAACGGCAACACGATCCCGGAATTCGTCGCCTATGCGCTCTATCTCCTGCAGCGCAAGCCGGACGTGAAGCGGATCGCCATCGTCAATCCCGACTACGCCTTCGGCCATGACGCGGCGCTGATCTTCAAGACCGCGATGAAGGCGCTGAAGCCGGATGTCGAGGTCGTGGCGGAGCTGTTCCCCAAGCTCGGCTCGGCCAATTTCCAGACCGAGATCTCGAAGCTCTCGGCCTCGCGGCCGGATGTGGTGTTCTCCAATCTCTGGGGCGCCGATCTCGAGAACTTCGTGCGCCAGGCCCAGCCGCGCGGGCTATTCACCTCGAGCCAGGTCGTGCTGGCGCTGGGCGAGACCGTACTCCAGCGCGCCAACCTGCCCGAAGGCGTCATCGTCGGCGTGCTCGGTGACGGCTGGTGGATGTCGCCCGACGCCAGGGCCAATCCTGTGACCAAGGCCTTCGTCGAGGCCTATGAAAAGCGTTATGGCGAGTACCCGGTCTTCCCGTCGGTCAAGATGGCCAACGCGATCATCTACATGAAGGCCGCCTATGAGGCCGCGCTGAAGAAGACCGGAGGCAAATGGCCGAGCCGCAACGAACTCGCCGATGCCATGCGCGGCAGCACGGTCAAGACGCTGACCGGCACCACCGTGACCCGCAAGGACAATGACGGCCTCGTCGACCAGGTCGTCGGCGTCACCGCCAAGTCGCCCGACTACAAGTTCCCGGTGATCGGCGGCATGGTCCGCTACAAGGGCGACACGCTGATGCCGCCCCAGGGCGACGATGCGATCAAATGGGTGGGAACGCTGACCCCGGCCTTCCTCGCCACCCAGCCCAAGCCCGGCAGCTACCAGTAATCCCCGCAGGCGGGAGGCGCCTCCACGCGCTCCCGCCTGATTCCCACATCATCAATCCCAGGTGCCGCCAATGCTCGACACCCTGATTCCGCTTGCCGTCGACGGCCTCGCCAGCGCGGCGCTGATCTTCTTCGTCGCCGTCGGGCTGACCCTCGTCTTCAGCGTGCTGCGCGTGCTCAACGTCGCGCATGGCAGCTTCTACGCGATCGG
Source organism: Allobosea lupini (assembly GCF_900109525.1). GTDB lineage: Bacteria > Pseudomonadota > Alphaproteobacteria > Rhizobiales > Beijerinckiaceae > Allobosea > Allobosea lupini. Next base: position 163,897 of record NZ_FOAN01000006.1, read on the forward strand.
CGCCTATGTCGCCGCCTCGATCGGCCTGTGGATCGCCAGCGCGGGCCTGAACCCCTGGCTCTCCTTCCCGGCCCTCGTCTTCAGCGCCGCGATCGTCGCCGCGCTGTTCGGCCCGCTGGTCGAGCGCTGCCTGATGCGCTGGACCTATGGCAAGTCGGAAGCGATCCAGATCCTCGTCACCTTCGGCCTGTTCCTGATCCTGGAGGACCTGCAGCGCATCGTCTTCGGCGTGCGCTCGCTCGCAGAAGACACGCCGATGCAGTTGCTCGGCTCGACGCAGATCGGCGACGTCGTCTATCTCAACTACCAGCTCCTGCTGATCGGCCTCGCCGTCATCGTGGTCGTCGGCCTGCGCATCATGCTCACGAAGACTCGGATCGGCAGGCTGGTCACCGCCGTCGTGGCCGATCGCGAGATGGCACAGAGCATCGGCATCAACACCAACCGCGTCTTCATCCTCTCCTTCACGCTCGGCGTCTTCCTGGCGGCACTGGGCGGGGCGCTGGCGACACCGACCGCGGGCGCAGCACCCGGCCTCGGCGCCGAGACCATGGTGCTCGCCTTCGCCGTCGCCGCTATCGGCGGGCTCGGCCAGATCGAGGGCGCGGCGCTGGCGGCGATCATCGTCGGCCTCGCCCGCGTGCTCGCCATCTATTTCGCGCCGTCGCTCGATGCGGTCGCCCCCTACATCGTCATGCTCGTCGTGCTGCTGGTCCGCCCCTACGGACTGTTCGGCCAGGCGGCGACCCGGAGGATCTGACCGCCATGCGCGCCGCCCTCTTCCTCGTCGCCCTCGCCGCGCTGGCGCTCGCGCCGATCGCCGCGCCCTGGCTGCAATTCGTGCTGACGCTCGCCGTCGCCAAGGGTTTCGCCGCGCTCGGCGTCGCCGTGCTGCTGCGCGGCGGGCTGATCTCGATCGGCCACGCCATGTTCTACGCCGTCAGCGCCTATGCCATCGCCTTCCTGGCGCGGGCCGGCCTCAACGAGTTCGTGGTGCTGCTCGTGCTCGGCACGCTCGCCTCGGCCGTGACTGGCCTGATCGTCGGCGCCTTCCTGGTGCGCTACCGCGCGATCTTCTTCGCCATGCTCAACCTCGCCATGTCGATGGTGCTCTACGCGCTGCTCTCCAAGCTCTACGGCATCACCGGCGGCACGGACGGCCTGCGCCTGGCGGTGCCGCGCTTTTTCGGTATGACGCTCGACAAGGCGAGCTTCGACACCGCGCTCTACTATGCCGGTCTCGTGCTGATGCTCGGCGTCGGCTACGGCGTGCAGCGCTATCTGGCGAGCCCGCTCGGCCATGCGCTCGCCGCCGTGCACACTAACGAGCTCCGGCTCGAATATCTCGGCGTTCCCGTCCGGATCGTGCTCCTGATCGCCTACACCGTCTCGGCCGCGCTCGCCGGCATCGGCGGGGCGATCGCGGCGATGGCGATCGGCCATATCCTGCCCGAGTTCGCCTTCTGGACGGCGTCCGGCCATCTCGTCCTGGTCGCGGTGCTCGGCGGCATCGGCGGCGTCGCCGGCCCCTTCATCGGCTCGCTCTTCCTCGAAGTGCTGCACACCCTGGCGGTCGGCGTCACCGATGCCTGGAACCTGATCATCGGCGTCGCGCTGATCGGCGTCATCTTCTTCCTGCCGAGCGGGCTCTACGGCCTGCTCCGGCGCCGCAGCGGAGAACCGGCATGACGACGCCCCTCCTCCAGGCCAAGGACCTGCGCATTGCCTTCTACGGCGTGCAGGCGGCCGACGGCGTCAACCTCGAGATCCGCGAGGGCGAATTCCTCGCCATCATCGGCCCGAACGGCTCCGGCAAGACGACCTTCCTCAATCTCTGCACCGGCTATCTCCGGCCGAGCTCGGGCGAGGTCTATCTCGACGGCAAGCCGATCACCGCCATGGCGCCGCGCACCATCGCGCGGCGCGGCATCGCCCGCGCCTTCCAGATCCCGCAGCTCTTCCTCGACCAGACGGTTCTCGACAACCTGATGATCGCGGTCGCGGCCAAGCGCGGCATCTGGGTGCCGTTCAAGGCGCTCGACGCCGATGGCCGCCGGCGCGAGGCCGAAGAGCTGCTGGCGCTTGTCGGGCTCGACGGCGAGGCGCAGCAGCTGGCCGGCGCGCTGCCGGAGGGGCGGCGCAAGCTCCTCGACATCGTCATCGCTCTGGCGCTGAAGCCGCGCCTCGTCCTGCTCGACGAGCCGACCAGCGGCGTCAGCACGATCGAGCGCTTCACCCTGATGGAGACGCTGATGGCCGCGCTGCGCCGCGCCAAGGTCACGGCGCTGTTCGTCGAGCACGACATGGATGTGGTGCAGCGCTATGCCGACCGCGTCGTCGTCTGGGATTCCGGCTCGGTGATGGCGGAAGGGCCGCCCTCCGAGGTGTTCAAGGATGAGCGCGTGCTGCGCAATGTCGTGGGGGTGGCGTGATGCTGCGCATGGAAGACGTGACCGTCGCCATCGCTGGCGTGCAGGTGCTGCGATCGGTGTCGCTGGGGCTGACCTCCGGCAGGACCACGATCCTGATCGGCCGCAATGGCGCCGGCAAGACCACGACGCTGCGGGCGATCATGGGGCTTTTGCCGGTCGAGGCCGGCGCGGTCCATCTCGGCGAACAGGAGATCGGCACGACCCCGGCCTATCAGCGTGCCGCGCAGGGCATAGGCTACGCGCCGGAGGACCGCCGACTGGTGCCCGAATTCACGGTCGAGGACAACATCCTGCTGCCTGCGCTGGCGCTCTCCTTGCCGGCGCCCGAGCGGGCACGGCGGCTCGACGAGGTCTATGCGCTGCTGCCGCAGCTCCTCACCATGCGCACGCGCCCGGGCGGGGGCGTCTCGGGCGGCCAGGGCAAGATGGTGGCGCTGGGCCGGGCGCTGATGGTCGCCCGCACGGCGCTGCTGCTGGACGAACCCTTCCAGGGGCTCGCCCCGGCGCTGGCGCTCGACTACGCGCGCACGCTCGGCGAGCTCAGGCGTGGCCGGCCGGACCTTGCCATCCTGATCACGGAATCGACGCCGGCGCTGCTCGACGCGATCGCCGACGAGACCCTCCAGATCGAGCGCGGCGCCATCAATTAAGCCGGCTCACATCTTCTTGCCGTCCTTGTCGAACTGCTTGAGGAAGGCAGTGAGGTCGGCGATCTCCTTGTCGTTCTTGATGCCGGCGAAGACCATCTTGGTGCCGGGGATCTTGGCCTTCGGGTCCTTGATGTATTCGGCGAAGACGGCCTCGTCCCAGGTGATGTTGGCGCCCTTGTTGGCTGTCGAATAGCTGTAGCCCTCGACTGCGCCGGTATGGCGCCCGAACAGCCCGTTGAGCTGCGGGCCGACCAGGTTCTTGGCGCCTTCGCCGACCTGGTGGCAGGCCCGGCACTTATTCCAGGAGCGCTCGCCGGCCGAAACGTCCTGCGCCTTCGCGCTGGTCGTGAGAAAGGCAGCGGCGAAGGCAGCGGCGACGACAGGCAATTTCATGCAGTTTGGACCCTGATAAGGAGAGTGAGTTGGCGCCGCCGCACGAAGCGACGGCGCGGTGAAGGCTTCAGCTGAACATGTCGGCGGTGATCGCGGCGTACCAGCCGACATTCTCGGCCTGGTTCTCCTTGCGCAGTTCGGCGCTCTCGCGTGGCTGCGAGACGAAGGTCTCGGTCGCCGCGATCTTGCCGTCCTTGGCCTCGTAGCGGCCGCCGACCTTGATCGTGTCGTCGGTCTCGATCAGCGACCAGCAGGTGTTGATGTAGCGGGCCGGAAAGGTGCGGGCATTGGTGAGCTCGCCCCGGATCACCATCGCCGCGACCTTGGCCTGGCTGTTGGCGGCGAAGGCGGATTTCGGCATGTCGCCGGCGATGCAGGCATCGCCGAGAACGAAGATGTTTGGATCGACGGCCGACTTCATCGAGGCCGCGTCGATGGTGCAGTAGCCGCCGGCGGGCGCCAGGCCCGCCGAGCGGGCGATCTCGCCGGCCATCTGCGCCGGGATGACATTGACGAAGGCGCAGTCCTTGTAGGTCTCGAAGCCGGTGACGACAGTGTTGGTCTTGGGATCGACCGACTTGATGCCGTCATGCACCTTCGGCCCTAGCCATTCGATCATCGCGCCATAGTGCTTTTCCCAGCCCTCCTGGAAGACGCCCTGCTTGGAGAAGCTGTCCTTGGGGTCGAGGATGAGGATCTTGCAGTCGCGCCTGCCGCTCGCCTTGAGCAGATGGGCGAACATCGATGCCCGCTCATAGGGGCCGGGCGGGCAGCGATAGGGATTGGGCGGGGCGATCATCACGATCGTGCCGCCATTTGGCACCGCGTCGAGCTTCTGCCTGATCAATTGCGTCTGCCGGCCGGGCTTCCAGCCATGCGGCATCGCCTCCTCGGCCTCCTTCGACCAGCCGGGGACTGAATCGTATTTCAGGTCGATGCCGGGCGAGACGACGAGGCGGTCATAGGGCAGGCGATCGCCCGTCGAGAGCACAGCCTCCTTCTTGTCGCGGTCGATCTGGGTGGCGCGGGCCCGGGCCAGCGTGATGCCATGGTTCTTCGCCAGCGCGTCGTAGCGATGGCTGATCTCGTCATAGCTCTTGAAGCCGCCGATGAAGAGGTTGGAGTGGAAGCAGGTCTGGTAGACCTCGTTCTCCTCGACCAGCGTCACCGCGATGGCGCCGTTCGAGTCCTTGGCGATGTACCGCGCCGCGGTCGCGCCGCCGGCTCCGCCGCCGATCACCACGACGCGCGGCTTGGCCTGGCCGAGCACGGCCGGCGAGGCGATGGCGAAGCTGCCGGCGGCGGCGAGGCCGGTCAGGAATGTGCGGCGACTGGTCGACATGGTTCCCTCTCCCCTTCCCCTCGTGACGGCTAGCCCTAAGGACCGGGCTTCAGACTCTCGTAATAAGCGGCCAGCGCCGCGATCTCCTCACTGGAGAGTCGCGCGGCAACCGCCTGCATCACCTGGTTGTCGCGCTGCCGCTGCCGATAGGCGTTCATTAACGCGACGAACTGCTCGGCGGGGTGGCCGATGATCGCCGGAATGCCGCCGACCTGCCTGCCGCTGCTCTGATGGCAGCTCGTGCATTCGGACGAGAGATACTCCCCCAGCGCCTTGTCGCCGGCGGCGTTCGCCGGCGCACAGGCCAGTAGCAGCCCGAGCACCGCGAGACGGACGGCGCCGGCTCCTCGCATCAGTCGACCTTCGGCGCCGTCTTGGAATCCGGCGTCACGTCGAGGATCACCGCCCGTCCGGTGATCTTCACCTCCGGCTTGCAATTGGTCATGCACGGCTCCTTGCCCCAGAAGGCCTTCTCCGTGGTCTCGCGGTCGTCGTCGTAGAAGGCGGCCGCATTCGGCAGCTTCACGCTGGTAAAGTTCTTATCGGACAGTTCGAAGTCCTCGTCCTTCACGATGTCGTTCAGATAGAGCAAATAGGCGGTGACGGCGTAGAGCTCGTCCGGCGACAGCGATTGGGCGTTGCCATAGGGCATGGCCCGGCGGACATAGTCGAACACGGTCGAGAGATCGGGCCAGAACGAGCCGATCGTCTTCTCCGGCCGGTCGGATCTGAGCGAGCCCATGCCGCCGGCCAGCACCGGCCAGCGGTTGTTGCCCTGGCCGAATTCGCCATGGCAGCTGGCGCATTGCGCCTGGAAGATCTCGTCGCCCTGCTTGACCGTGCCCTTGCCGGGCGGCAGGCCCTTGCCGTCAGGCCGCACCGCGATGTCCCAGGCCTTGATCTCCTCCGGCAGCGCCTCGCGGCCGAGGCCGAGCTTGGCCGCCGGGGCCGGAGCCTGGGCGGTTTTGGCCGGGAGATGGGCTTGCGCCTGCTTGGCCGCCGGCTTGGTCTGGGCGATCAGCGGCGCGGCGGCGAGCACGGCGAGCGCCGCCAGGCCCGCGAGCAGGACGGGATTAACCGATCTCGACATTTTCGGTCTCCCCGTTCGCCTTCACATGCCAGGTCTGAATGCCGTTGTTGTGGTAGATCGAGTTGGTGCCGCGGATCTTGCGCAGCTCCTCCTTGGTCGGCTGGAGATAGCCGGTCGAATCGATGGCGCGCGACTGGATCAGGAGGTCCTGTCCGGCCCAGTCGAAGTCGACATAGAAGCGGGTGAGCGACTTATCGAACACCGGCCCGTCGATCCTGGCGTGCTGCCAGTTCCTGCCGCCGTCGAGGGTCACGTCGACGCGTTTGATCGTGCCGCGCCCCGACCAGGCCAGGCCGGAGAGGACGTTGCGGCCCTTCTGCTTCAGCGGCGCCTGCGGCGAGGGATTGGTCACCACCGATTTGGCGTCCATGAAGAAAGTGAATCGGCGCGAGCGGCCATCGGCCAGAAGGTCGGTGTATTTCGAGGTCTCCTCGCGTGCCTGCCACGGCTGGTCGCCGACCTCGATGCGCCGGAGCCATTTGACCCAGAGATTGCCCTCCCAGCCGGGGATGACGGCACGCAGCGGATAGCCCTGCTCTGGGCGCAGCGCCTCGCCGTTCATGGCGAAGGCGATCAGCACGTCGTCGAGCGCCTTCTCGATCGGCAGCGAGCGGTTCATGCCGGAGGAATCGGCGCCTTCCAGCAGCAGCCATTTGGCATTGGCCTTCACCCCCGCCTCGGCCAGAAGCAGCTTCAGCGGCACGCCGGTATACATGACGTTGTGGACCATGCCGTGGGTGAACTGGCAGCCATTGAGCTGCGCGCCGCGCCACTCCATGCCGGAATTGGCGGCGCATTCGAGGAAATGGATGCGGTTCTGCCGCGGCATCCGCCTGATGTCTTCCATGGTGAAGACCAGCGGCTTGTCGACGAGGCCATGGATCATCAGCCGGTGATTGGCCGGGTCGATGTCGGCGATGCCGCCATGATGGCGCTCGAAGCAGAGGCCGGACGGGGTGATGATCCCGTCGAGCTCGTGCAGCGGCGTGAAGTTGACCGAGGATTCCGGCGAGGCCGTCAGCCAGGAGACATCGCGGCGGATCACGTTCTTCTCGAAGCGCGACGGCGTGCCATAGGGCCGCTTGTCGACGCCCTCACCCAGATAGCGGCTCCAGTCCTGGACCTCGGTGATCAGCGGATCGGGCTTCCCCGGCTCGGCGCGGGCAATGCTGGTGCCGGCGAGACCGGCTCCGGCGACCACCGCCCCGCCGAGGAAGTGGCGGCGGCTCAGCGGACCGGGCTTTGCGGGAGAGGTCATGCCTCGTCTCCTTGCTCTTTAACTAGCGTGATGGCGGAGGCGCTCATGCCCCGCTCACCTTCACGGCGTCGTTCGGCTTGATGGTGATGGTCTTGGCCGCGGCGACATGGTCGCGGACCACGTCCCAGATCGGCGGGCCCTGCGTGCCCTCGTTGACGCTGGCCCAGCCGGCGACGACGTATTTACGAGAGGCGTCGATCGGCTTGCCGGATTTGAGGTGCGTCAGGCCGGAGATGCGGCTGCCCATCGGCTTGCCGACATCGATGGCGTAGCCCATGCCGCCGATGCGGACCATGTCGCCGCCGCCCTGGAAATAGGGGTCGGGGTGGAAGATATTGTCGGCGACGTCCTCGAGGATCTCCTTGAGCTGCGCGCCGGTCATCTCCATCCGGTAGCAGTTCGGATAGGTGATCGCGGTCGCGTTGCTGATCGCCTCCCAGGTGATCGCCTCGCCCGGCAGCAGCGAGCCGCCCCAGCGGAAGCCCGGCGACAGCGCGATCTCGGCGTCGCGCTGCGACAGCATGGCGTCGCAGATCAGGTCGTCGAAGCTGCCGTTGAAATTGCCGCGCCGGTAGAGCAGCGAGTCGGTGCGGCCGATTGCCCTGGCGAGCTCGGCGGCATAGGGCGCGCGCAGCTTGGTGACCAGCGCCGCCATCTCCGGATCGGGCGCGATCGCATCGGCGAAGACCGGCATCAGCTTGAAGCGGATATCGGCGACCTTGCCGTCCTTCACCGCGATGTCGAGGCGCGAGACGAACTTGCCATGCGAGCCGGAGGCAACGAGGGCGGTCTGCCCGACCCGGATCAGCCCGGGCATGGCGTCATGGGTATGGGCGGTCAGGATGACGTCGATGCCCTTGACCCGGCTCGCCAGCTTGCGGTCGACGTCGAAGCCGTCATGCGAGAGCAGCACGACCACCGCGGCGCCCTCGGCGCGGGCTTCCTCGACCTGCTTCTGGATTTCCTCCTCGCGGATGCCGAACTCCCAGTCCGGGAACATCCAGCGCGGATTGGCAACGGCGGTACGTGGCAGCGCCTGGCCGATCACCGCGACCTTGACGCCGCCCTTCTCGAAGACTTTTCGGGCTTCGAAGACCGGCTCGTTCCATTCCTTGTCGCGGATGTTCTGGGCGAGGAAGGCGAAGGGCGCGGCCTCGACGATCTCTTTGACCCGCTCGGCGCCGAGCGTGAACTCCCAATGCGAGGTCATCGCGTCGAGCTTCAGCGCCGACATCACGTCGACCATGTCCTGGCCCTTGGTCTGGAGCGAGCTCCAGCTGCCCTGCCAGGTGTCGCCGCCGTCGAGCAGCAGCACCTTGTCGGCACCGCGCTCGGCCCTGACAGCCTTGATCAAAGTCGCGATCCGGTCGAGCCCGCCCATCCGGCCGTAATTGCGGGCGAGCGCGACGAAATCGTCCGAGGTCAGTGCGAAGGCATCGGCCGAGCCGGCGGCGATCTTGAAATGCTCGCGGAAGGCGGCGTCGGTCAGATGCGGCGGCAGGCCCTTGACCTCGCCGACGCCGAGATTGACCGCCGGCTCGCGGAACTGCAGCGGCATCAGCTGGGCGTGGATATCGGCCACATGCAGGATGGTGACCTGTCCCTGCGGCTCGAAGCGCAGGATGTCTGCCTGCGACAGCGTCTGCCGGGCGGCGGCGCGCCCGAGCGGGCCGAGACCGGAGGTTGTCGTCAAGGCCGCGGCGACCGCCGTCGCCTGCAGGAAGTCTCGTCTCGAGATCATGACTCATCCTTTGGATGCGCGCACATCGCGATCCAGGGGCTCTTCAAGTGGAGCTTTGGCCGTCATTGCGAGGAGCGAAGCGACGAAGCAATCCAGAAGGGGCAGAGCTCTGAGAGACTGGATTGCTTCGCTTTGCTCGCAATGACGGTTGGCGTCAGCCGACTGTCAGCTTGTTCTTCGACGTGTATTCCGAGCCGTCGTCATCCTTCCAGGTGAAGGTGAACTCGCCCGATTCCGTGGCCTTGAAGAAGAAGGACTGGTAGGGATTGGCCGAGATCGCCGAGAACCAATCGGCCGAGAAGACCGGCTTGCCGTTGAAGCTCGCCGAGAACTTGTTGATGATCTTGCGCGGGATCGTCTCGCCCTTGGCATCCTTGCGCTGGCCGGATTCCATCTCGTGCGAGATCAGCGTCTTGATCTCGATGATCTCGCCGGCCGTGGCCTTGGCCGGAACGCGCACGCGGGGCGTGGGCTTGGTCGTCATGGATGTTTCCTCGCCTTGTTCTGGTCGATGACGATGAGCGGCTTCAGCCGCCGCAGCCGCCGATCGTGACCTTGATGTTGGCCTTGGCCGTGTGCAGCGTGCCGTTCGACATCTCGGCGACGCAGATGATGTCCTGCGTCTGGGCGAGCCGCATGCGCGTGGCGGCCGAGGCTTTTCCGCAGGCCGGTGTGAACTGGTAGCTGACGACGCCGGGCAGCGGGTTGCCCTCGGCGAAGACGTGCACGGTCTTGACGTAGTCGGCTTCGGTCATCGGGCTCTCGATCTCGACATTGATCGGCACGACCAGGCCATTCTCGGCGATCTCCGGCACGTCGAGCTTGATCTTGCCGGAGGCCATCGGCTTGTCGCCGTAGAGCTTCTTGATCTCGGCAGCGACCGCCTTCTCGTCGGCGAAGGCGAGCTTCGGTGCGATCGCGGCGGCGGCGAGCGCCCAGGCGGCGGCCTTCATCGCATCGCGGCGCGACAGCGTCGACGGTTGGATCAGCATACGGGGCTCCTCCCTGGAATTCGTCTCGTTTTAGCGCTTGACGGCGCCGCGCCCGGTCGCCAATCATTTGCACGTATCGTGATATTGTTTTTTGTGAATGTAAAGCCCCCGAGAGGGCTACCGCCAAGGGGCGCAGCATAAGCGCCGCCGGAGGAAACGAAAGGGCGAGGGATGAAGCTTCCGATCATCGGAGCGGCCGCGTTGGCGGCCGTCATGATAGTCGCGGCTGGGCCGCTGACCGCGCAGTCACCGCCGCAGGACGACAGTGAGAAGGAGATCGAGCGCTATCGCCAGATGCTCTCGGACCCGTTCTCGAATCCGGGTTTTCTCGCGGTCGATCGCGGCGAGGCGCTGTGGTCGACCCAGCGCGGCGCCAGGAATGTCTCGCTCGAAGCCTGCGATCTCGGCGAGGGGCCGGGCAAGCTCGAGGGCGCCTTCGCCAAGCTGCCGCGCTATTTCGCCGACGCCGACAAGGTGATGGACACCGAGCAGCGCCTGCTCTGGTGCATGCAGAAGATCCAGGACCTCGACACCGCCGATGTCGTGAAGCGCCGCTTCTCCGGGCCGGGCGTCGCCTCCGACATGGAGGACCTCGTCGCCTTCATCGCCAACAAGTCGAGCGAGATGACGATCCAGCCGCAGCTCTCCCATCCCAAGGAGAAGGAGATGGCGGCGGTCGGCGAAGCCCTGTTCTATACCCGCGGCGGCGTCAACGATTTCTCCTGCGCCACCTGCCATGCCGAGGAAGGCAAGCGAATCCGCCTGCAGGGGCTGCCCAACCTCTCGGTCAAGGGCAGGACCGCGCAGGAGACGATGGGCTCCTGGCCGACCTACCGGGTCTCGCAGAGCGCGCTGCGGACGATGCAGCACCGGCTCTGGGACTGCTATCGCCAGCAGCGCTGGCCCGTGCCGGAATACGGCTCTGAAGCCCTGACCGCGCTCACCGTCTTCCTGCAGAAGCAGGCTGAAGGCGGCGAGATCAAAGTCCCGTCGATCAAGCGCTGAGGGGGAACATGATGATCAGGACATTCATTCCCCTTGCGGCCCTGCTGGCTCTCGCGGGTTCGGCCCGCGCCCAGGAGCGCCCAGCCCAGGCCGTGATCGACGCCTATCTGAAATCGACCTTCGGCAAGGCCTCGGCCGAATGGCAGGCCAGGATCAAGCCGGACGACTCGCTCGCCGTCTGCAACACGACCCGCAACAACCCCTCTTCGGCGCAGTCGGACGAGATTCTGAAGCGCGAGAGCGCCCGCGTGGTGTATCCCGCCGACGGCAAGTTGCTCGGCAACTGGAAGAACGGCTATCAGGTCGCCAACAACGGCCGCGGCGGCCAGTTCTCCGATCCTCCCGGCACCGTCGCCGGCGGCAACTGTTTCGCCTGCCACCAGCTCGATCCGAAGGAAGTCAGCTACGGCACGCTGGGCCCGAGCCTCGCTGCGTACGGCAAGGATCGCAAATACGATCCCGAGACGATCAAGGACGCCTACACCAAGATCTACAATTCGATGGCGGTGGTGCCCTGCTCGAACATGCCGCGCTTCGGCGTAAACAAGGTGCTCGACGAGCAGCAAATCAAGGACGTGATGGCCTATCTGTTCGATCCGGAATCGCCGGTGAACAAGTAGGCTTTGCCGGAGCAGACCATGCTGACGCGTCGCCTGTTCGTCACTGCCGGCGCCTGCGCCCTGGCCTCATCGGCCCTGGCGCAGGTCGTGGCGACGCTCGGCTCCGGCGAGGAGACGCTGACCGTCCTAAGCGACGGCAGCTTCGAATTGCCGCTGTCGATGCTGGCGCGCGACATCGCACCGGCCGAGCTCGCCGCGCAGGCGAAGCAGAGCGGGCCGACACGCTCGGTCCTCAACGTCACCTGCCTGCAGCGCGGCAAGGACGTCGTCCTGTTCGATTGCGGCTCGGGCGCGAACTTCCTCGCCGGCTCGGGCAAGCTCGCCGAGAGCCTGAAGACGGCCGGGATCGAGCCCGACGCGGTGACGCATGTGCTGTTCACCCATCTCCACCCCGACCATTTCTGGGGCGCGCTCGACGAGTTCGACAGCCCGCTCTTTCCCAATGCCCGCTGGCTCGTCGCCGCGCCCGAGATCGGCTTCTGGACCGATCCCAAGGTCTATGAGCGCCTGCCTGAAGACCGGCACGCCTTCGCCGCCGGGGCACAGCGCATCGCCAAGGAACTCGGCGACAAGCTCGAGCGGCTGGAGCCCGGCCGCGAGTGGCTGCCCGGCATCGAGGCGGTGGCGACGCCCGGCCACACGCCCGGCCATGTCTCCTTCGCGTTAAAGGCGGCCGGCGGTCCGGTCATGGTGCTGGGCGATGCGCTGACGCATCCGCTGATCTCGTTCGCGCGGCCGGACTGGCGCCCGGCTTCCGACCACGACGCCGATCTCGCCGTCGTAACGCGGCGCAAGCTGCTCGACCGGCTTGCCCAGGAAAAGGGGCAGATCATCGGCTACCATCTGCCCGGTGCGGTCGGACGGGTCGAGCAGCAGGGCACCGCCTACCGCTTCGTCTCAACCTGATCGCAGGCCGTCAGCCGCGCTGCCACAGCCCCCTGATCGAGCCTTCGACCAGGAAAGCTATGCCGATCCGCGCGCCGATCATCATGCCCGCGACCGCCAGCGGCCAGGACAGCGCCATCATCGAGCCGGCAGAGATGCCCTGTCCGATCGTGCAGCCACCGGCGAGCACGCCGCCGCCGCCCATCAGCACGGCGCCGAGGAGATGGCGGCGCATCTCGCGGTCGTCGTCGAAGGCTTCCCAACGGAATTCCCGGTCGTAGAGCGCCGACAGGAACGAGCCGAGCGTGACGCCGGCCAACGTGCCGATGCCGAATTCGAGCAGAACCGAGGGCGCGCTCAGCACGGCATAGAGCGCCCGGCCGACCGGGGAGACGAAGGTCAGGCTCTGCGCCCGCGGCACGGTCTCGAAGGCATCGACGGCGATGCCGGTCACCCACCAGCCGGCGACGACGGCGAGGCCGAGCGTCAAGCCCGCCAGCAGCAGGCGTGGCGAGCGGCGCAGGCGCGGGTCGAGCGCAACGATGGCGATCAGGACGATGGCCCCGACAGCAGTGATCAGGACACGTGCGGCCGGAGCGCCGAGATAGGTCAGGATGCCGGCGAGATCGCCCTTGAGGCCGCCGGGCAGCGGCCAGTAGACTTTCTCCAGCACCTCGATCCGGATCGGGGCCAACATGCCGCGCAGCGTCGCATAGGCGACCGCGCCGAACACCATCATTACGATCAGGCTGCGCAGGTCGCCCGAGCCGAGCCGGATCAGCGAGCCGAAGCCGCAGGTGCCGACCAGCGCCATGCCGAGACCGAACAAGGTGCTGCCGACGAGGATCGACAGCCAGGGCAAGGCGGCCTGGACATAGGTGGAATTGGCGGGGTCGAGCAGATTGAGTCCGATCAGCGCCTGCGTGCCGATCAGTGCGATCGCGAGCGCAAGGCCAAAAATCCTGAGGCGGCGGGTGTCGCCGCCCATCCAGGCATCCTCGACCGCACCGAAAGAGCAAAGGCGCGCGCGGCGGACGGTGAAGCCGCAGGCGGCGCCGACGGCGACACCAGCCAGTGCCGCGCCCCAGGCCGGCAGCTCGATCATGGCAATCGCCGCTGGCCGCTATTGGCGCTCACGATTTGCCGGCTTCGGGTCCTGGCGGATTGCAGAAGATGTCGTAGATCACGGCGATGACGCGCCGGACATCGTCGCTGGCGAGGCTGTAATAGATCGCCTTGCCGTCGCGGCGGGTGGTGACGAGCTGGTCGAGGCGCAGGCGCGCGAGCTGCTGCGAGACCATGGGCTGGCGCAGCGAGAGCAGGTTCTCCAGCTCGGTGACCGTCCGCTCGCGCTCGGCCAGCAGGCAGAGCAGCAGCAAGCGGTTCTCATGCGAGAGCGCTTTCAGGAAATCGCTGGCCTTGCGGGCCTTGCGCATCAGCTGGTCGAGCTCGGGCGAGAACTCGGCGCCGTCGCGCAGTTCGGTTTCGAGCGCTTTCGAGACGATCGCGGTCATTGGGTCTGTGCGCCTGATCGTTGAACCTGAGGAGTCTCAATGACAGCAACCAGCCGCCCGAGCAAACCCCAGAACATGTCGTCGTTGAGATAGCCGGTGATCCGGCCGACTTCCTGGCCCTCCTCCATCAGCACGAAGGTCGGCGTCGCGATCACCGGCTCGCGCAAGCCCTCGCCCCGCACGCCGCCGGCCGGCAGGTCGACCCGCCGCAGCGGCGCCGCCTTGCCTTCGGGCGTCCTGGCATAGACCGGCGCGGCCTCGCGCTCGAAGCGCAAGCAGAACGGGCAGCCATTGCGCGTGTACATTACGAGCTCGGCTCCGAAGGCTGGCCGCGACAGGGCCGGCAGCGAGAACAATAGCGACAACGTGAACGCTGCGGCGAGCCCCGCCCGATATCTGCCGCTTGCAATCATTCGCCGAACATAGTCGTATTCATATGTTTATACCAGAGCCTGATGAAGCTCGGCGCGGAGGCGACGCCATGATCACACGACGCAGCCTGCTGGCGAGCGCGGTGCTGGCAATGTCGGCGGCGCCGAGTTTCGCCAAGGCCAAGCTCGGCGAGGACGGGCTCTACCAGGAGGACTGGTATGTCGAGAGCTTTCTCGACCTCGCCGAGGACCTGACCAATGCGAACCAGGCCGGCAAGCGCTTCGCGATCCTCTGGGGCCTGCGCAACTGCCCGGCCTGCCGGCGCATGCACCAAGTTCATCTCGCCGACCCCGCCATCGAGACTTATATCCGCGACAATTTCGCGGTGCTGCACCTCAACATTCTCGGCGCCCGCGAGGTCACCGATTTCGGCGGGGGCAAGCTGACCGAGAAGGCGCTGGCGAAGCACTACGGCATCGAGGGCACGCCGGCGATCCAGTTCTTCCCGACCAGCGCCGTCGGGCTCGCGGCGAAGCCGCCAAGGGAGCGCGAGGTCGCGCGCATGGCCTCGCTGCTGGAGCCGCAGGCCTTCATCGCCCAGTTCCGCGCTGTCAGGAACGGCGTGTGAAACCGGACGCCCGGCCGCCTAGACCAGCGCCAGCATGTGCAGGCCAATGAAGCAGCCGGCCCCGGCTCCGATCAGCAGCAGCGGGTTGACCGGCGTCAGCATCAGGAGCGCGGTCGAAAGCAAGGCGAGACCGCGCGCGAACCAGCCGCCGTCGAGCGCCTGGATCAGGACATAGCTCGCCGCCAGGATCATCCCGGCCGCGACCGGCCGCAGGCCCGTCTCCAGCGCCGTGAGGATGCGGGCGCCCTGATAGCGCGACCACAGGCTGGTCACCGCATAGATCAGCACCGCCGTCGGCCCGAAGATGCCGACCGTCGCGGCGAGCGCCCCCCAGAAGCCGGCGATCTGCCAGCCGATCAGAGTCGCCAGCAGCGAACCCGGCCCGGGCGCCAGCCGGGCGATGGCGAAGGCGTCGACGAATTGCGAGGCGCTCAGCCAGTGGTTCACGTCGACGATCTGGCGGTGCATGTCGGCGATCGCGCTCTGGCCGCCGCCGATCGTGACCAGCGACAGCGGCAGGAAGACGAGGAGGATGCTGAAGGCGGTGGGCGGCATCGCTGGCCTCTTCAGGCCTGATGATAGGCCACGGCGACGCTGAGCGAGCCGATGCCGAGCACCGTCCAGAGCAGCGGCCAGTGCAGGACCACGACAGCGATGAAGGTCGCGGCCATGACGGCGAGCGGGAAGATTCGCCGCGGCACGCGCCGCGCCGCCGTCAGCCCCATCGCCAGCGACAGGCCGATCGCCGCGGCGGCCGCGCCGTCGAGCGCGACATGGCTGAGCTCGTAGCCGGAGATCCAGGCGAAGGCGCTGCCGATCAGGACGATGACGATCGCGGCCGGGACGACGATGCCGAGCCAGGAGGCGGCGGCCCCGGCCCGCCCGGCCAGTCTATAGCCGATCCAGATCGCCATATTGGTGACGTTGACGCCGGGCAGCGCCTGCGCGATCGAGAGGCCGTTCAGGAAATCCTCCTCGCTCAGCAGGCGGCGGCGCTGCACGAACTCCCGCAGCATCCAGCCGCTGAGCCCGCCGCCGAAGCTGGTCAGGCCGATGCGGGCGAATATCAGGAAGAGTTGCAGCGGCGTTGGCCGCGGGACGTCTGGCTCGGACATGGGCGTTCGTGGCAGCCTCGTCTTTCCCGCGAACAATGCAGGCTTTGCGCCGCCCGGCCAGCCCCATGCTGCATATCCGGCATGAGCGCCACGGCGTGTCGCCGGCGCCGGCAAGAAAAGCGCGAAAGGCGCTTGACCTTGCCATCGTTGGAAGGTGCAGAGTGCGCCAATCACCAGTCGAAGGACTTTGCCGCCATGTGCTCCTGCCAGCAGCATTCGACCACCGCCTCAGCTGTCACACCCACCCCCGGCGGTGCGGTCAGCTTTCGCGTCGAGGATATGGCCTGCGGCCATTGCGCCGGCGCGATCAAGCAGGCGGTCGAGGGCAAGGTCCCCGGCACTTCCGTTACCGCCGATCCCGGCTCGAAGTTGGTCAGCGTTGAGGGCAGCGCCGATGTCGCCGCGATCAGGTCGGCCATCAGCACGGCCGGTTATACGCCGGGCGAGGAACTGGTCGATTGAGGCGGAGCATGGCGAACGAGCTCACCCTCTCCCGCCGCGCACTGCTGTTCGGCGCCGCCGCATTCGCGCTGCCGCGACCGGCTGATGCCGCCGAGGCGCTGCCGAAGATGGTCGTGACGCGCGATCCGAACTGCGGCTGCTGCGGCAACTGGGTCAAGCATGTGCAGGCGGCCGGCTTCCCGGTCGAGGTGGTCGAGGTCGCGGACGTCGCGCCGCTCAAGCTGAAGCTCGGCGTGCCCGATGCGCTCGCCTCCTGCCACACCGCCGAGATCGGCGGCTATGTGCTGGAGGGCCATGTTCCGGCGCAGGCGATCAAGCGCCTGCTTGCCGAGCGTCCGAAGGTGATCGGCCTCGCCGTCGCCGGCATGCCCGTCGGTTCGCCCGGCATGGAAGTGCCGGGTCAGGCGCCCGACATTTATGACGTCGTGGTCTTCTCGGCCGGCCGGCAGAACGTCTTCGCGCGCTATCGCGGATCACAGCCGATCTGACGATCCTCACGCCAGCGAACGGACGGTCCTAGCCGCCTGGATCGGCTCGCTGCTGATTGCGAAACAGCTCCAGGATGACCTCCCGCGCCCAGCGCAGCATCGCGTTCTGGGCATGCCGCCGGCTCCAGTGCAGCGCGACGCTGAAATCGCGCTGCGGCAGCGCCGGCTCGAGCAGGGCGAAGGCGCCGAGCGGCTCGAGGTGCAGGCCGATCTGGCGCGGCATCAGCACGGCGAGGTCGGTAGCGCGGATGATCGGCGGCAGCGCCATGAAGCTGGAGACGACCAGCCGGATGCGCGGGTCGAGATGCAGCATCTCCAGCATGCGCTGCGTCTGGGCATGCGAGCGCACCGCAACGAAGTCGAGCTTCGCGATATCGTCGGCGCTCAAGGCGCCGTCGACCGCCCGTTGCGTCACCGGATGGTCGGCGCGCACGAAGACCTGGTAGCGATCGCTCAGCATTTCCGCATGGGCGGTGCCGCCCACGGTCGGCAGGAAGCCGAGCGCGAAATGCAGCTGGCCGTTGTCCAGCGCCTCGGAGATCGCCTCATGCGGCCAGGCGCGCGCGACAATGCGCAGGTTCGGCGCGATCTCGCGAAAGGTCGTCATCAGCGGCGGCAGGAAGCGGCCCTCGCCGATATCGCTGAGATGCAGGCGCAATTCGGCATCCGTCGTAGCAGGGTCGAAACGCTCGCCTTCGTTGAGGCCGGCTTCCAGCAGGGCCAGCCCCGCCTGGACCGAATGCGCGAGACGCTCGGAGCGGGCGGTCGGCCTGACGCCGCCGGCCCCGCGCTCGAACAGCGGATCGCGCAGCAGCAGCCGCAGCCGCGTCAGCGCCTGGCTCGTCGCCGGTTGCGAAAGGCCGAGCTCTTCGGCCGCGCGGCTGACATTGCGGGTGCGGTACACCGCGTCGAACAGCCTCAGCAGGTTCAGGTCGATCGCATCGATATTCGCCATGCGAATAATACTTAGTCGCTTCATCTAATTGAGCAATGGCCAGTGTGCCGCCACAGTGCCTGCGATCCGAGGGACGCGCATGCCAGCCGACAGCACATCCTCCCCTTCTCGCCCGAGCGTCCGCGACGCCGTGCTCGACCTGCTGCGCCAGCTCAAGATCGATACGGTCTTCGGCAATCCCGGCTCGACCGAACTGCCGATGTTCCGCGAGTATCCCGAGGATTTCCGCTATGTGCTCGGCCTGCAGGAAGCGGTCGTGGTCGGGATGGCCGACGGCTATGCCCAGGCGACGCGCAATGCGGCATTGGTCAACCTGCACTCGGCGGCCGGCGTCGGCCACGCCATGGGCAACATCTTCACGGCGTTCAAGAACCAGACGCCGCTCCTGATCACCGCCGGCCAGCAGGCACGCTCGATCCTGCCCTTCGACCCGTTCCTCGCCTCGGTGCAGGCGACCGAGCTCCCGAAGCCTTACGTCAAATGGGCGATCGAGCCGGCGCGCGGCGCCGACCTGCCGCTGGCCCTGGCGCGGGCCTATCACATCGCGATGCAGCCGCCGCGCGGCCCGGTCTTCATCTCGATCCCGGCCGATGACTGGGACCAGCCGGGCGAACTCGTCATGCCGCGCCGCGTCAGCCAGGCGCTTGCGCCGGCACCGGATGCGATCGCCGCGATCGCCGAACGCCTCAACGCGAGCAAGCGGCCGGCCTTCGTCGTCGGCGCCGGCGTCGCCCGCGATTTGGCCGTCGCCGATGTCGTCGCGCTCGCCGAGCGCCATCAGGCCTCGGTCTATGTCCCGCCAATGTGCGCGCGCTGCGGGTTTCCCGAGCGCCATCGCCAGTTCTGCGGCTTCCTGCCGGCGATGCGCGAGAAGATCGTCGAGCGCCTGGCACCGCACGACTTCATCCTGGTGTTGGGGGCGCCGGCCTTCACCTATCATGTCGAGGGCAACGGTCCGCACGTCCCAGAAGGCGCGCAGCTCGCACAGATCGTCGACGATCCGCAGCAGGCCGCCTGGGCGCCGGTCGGCGACAGCGTCATCGCCAGCCTCGACCTCGGCGCGCGGGCGCTACTGAACGCGAGCGCTCCCGGTAGCGGGCGCGAGGCGGCGCTGTCCCGCCCTGCGCCCCCTGCCCCATTACCCGGCGTGCCGATGTCGGCCGCCTATGCGCTCTCGGTGATCGACCGGGAGCGTCATGCCGACGACGTCGTGGTCGAGGAGGCGCCGAGCACCCGCTCGACCATCCAGACCTATCTGCCGATGAACGGCGCCGACAGCTTCTACACCATGGCGAGCGGCGGTCTCGGCCACAGCATGCCGGCGGCGGTCGGCATCGCCCTGGCACGCCGGCGGATGAAGCTGCCGGGCCGGGTGATCGCGCTGATCGGCGACGGTTCCAGCCTCTATTCGATCCAGGCGCTCTACAGCGCCGCCCAGCTCGACCTGCCGATGACCTTCCTGATCCTCAACAATCGTCGCTATGCGGCGCTTCAGGATTTCGCACCGGTCTTCGGTTACGCGCCGAACGACAAGCCGGCCGGAACCGAATTGCCGGGCCTCGATTTCGCGCAATTGGCCGGTGGGCAGGGCGTGTCGGGCGAGCGGGTCGAGCGCCCCGAAGACCTCGCCCCGCGCCTGCGCGCCGCCTTCGCTGCGTCCGGCCCGAACCTGATCGATATCGTGATCGCCTGATTTGCGAGGCCCAGAGATGACCAGCACCGACACCATAAATCACCTGATCGACGGCAAGGCGGTCTCGGCGACCGGCGGGCGCGTCTTCGAGCGCCTGAATCCGCTCGACGGCTCCGTCGCCAGCCGCGCCGCCGCGGCGACGCCGGACGACGCGCGCGCTGCGGTCGAGGCCGCCGCCCGTGCTTTCCCGGCCTGGTCGCAGACGCCCCCCGCGAAGCGTCGCGAGCTGCTGGTCAAGGGCGCGCATGCGCTGGAGGCGCGCGCTGCGGACTTCACGGCGGCGATGTCGGCCGAGACGGGGGCCTCCGCGATCTGGGCCGGCTTCAACGTCCATCTCGCCGCCGACATGCTGATCGAGGCCGCCGCGCTGACGACGCAGATCAGCGGCGAGGTCATCCCCTCCAATGTGCCCGGCAGCCTCGCCATGGCGGTGCGTCAGCCGGCCGGTGTCGTGCTCGGCATGGCGCCATGGAACGCACCGGTCATCCTCGCCACCCGCGCCGTCGCCGTGCCGCTCGCCTGCGGCAACACCGTCGTGCTGAAGGGCTCGGAGCTCTGCCCGCGCACCCATGGGCTGATCATCGCGGCGCTGCAGGAGGCGGGGTTGCCCGAGGGCGTCGTCAACTTCGTCACCAATGCGCCGGAGGATGCCGCCGAGGTCGTCGCGGCGATGGTGGCGCACCCTGCGGTCAGGCGCGTCAACTTCACCGGCTCGACCCATGTCGGTCGCATCATCGCCAAGCTCTGCGCCGAGCATCTGAAGCCGGTGGTGCTGGAGCTCGGCGGCAAGGCGCCAGCGCTCGTCCTCGACGATGCCGATCTCGACGCGGCGGTCGCCGGCATCGCCTTCGGCGCCTTCGCTAATTCCGGCCAGATCTGCATGTCGACCGAGCGCATCGTGGTCGATAGCGCGATAGCCGACGATTTCGTCACCCGGCTCGCCGCGAAAGCAACGAGCCTCCCGCTCGGCGATCCCCGCAAGGGGCCGGTGGTTCTCGGCTCGGTCGTCGACATGAAGGCGACCCAGCGCTGCAACGCCCTGATCGACGACGCGCTCGCCAAGGGCGCGACGCTCGTCTGCGGCGGCAAGTCGGAGACGACCTTGTTCCCGGCGACGCTGCTCGACCATGTCACCCCGGCTATGCGGATCTATGGCGAGGAGAGCTTCGGCCCGGTCAAGGCGATCGTGCGCGTCGACGGCGAGGAAGCGGCGATCGCCTGCGCCAACGACAACCCCTACGGTCTCTCGGCTGCCGTCTTCACCGGCGACACGGCGCGCGGCTGGCGTGTCGCTTCGCGGATCGAATCCGGCATCTGCCATGTCAACGGCCCGACCGTGCACGACGAGGCGCAGATGCCCTTCGGCGGCGTCAAGAACAGCGGCTATGGCCGCTTCGGCGGGCGCGCCGGCATCGAGGCCTTCACCGAATTGCGCTGGCTGACGCTGCAGACCACGCAGCGCCACTACCCGTTCTAGACGTGCAGATGAGCCCGATCCGGATCTCGATACTCGGCGCCGGCGCGATGGGATCGCTGTTCGGCGGGCTCATGGCCGAAGCCGGGCATGCGGTCGAGCTCATCGACGTCAACCCGGCCCAGATCGCCGCGGTTCGCGAGCAGGGCCTGCTGATCCGCAACGATGCCGGCGAGCGCCGGCTCGCGATCCCGATCAAGCGGCCGGAGGAGGCGACAAGACAGCCGGACTGGCTCATCGTCTTCACCAAGGCGATGCATACGCAAGGCGCGCTCGCGGCTGCCAGGCATCTCATCGGGCCGCAGACCCGCCTGCTCAGCCTGCAGAACGGGCTCGGCAACGCCGAGAAGCTGACGGCCTTCGCCGACGCCTCGCGCATCGCCATCGGCATGACCACCGTCCCGGCCGATCTCGTCGCGCCCGGCGAGGTACATTCGCACGGCGAGAGCAAGACCCGCGTCGTCATGGCCGATGGCAGCGAGAACGCCGCACTCGCTGCGCTGGCGGCAGCGCTGGACGCGGCCGGGCTGCCCTGCACGGTCGATCCCGATGCGGTCGTCGCGATCTGGGAAAAGGTCGCCTTCAATGTGGCACTGAACAGCCTGTGCGCGGTTACCCAGCGCACGGTCGGTGGCCTTGGCGCTGCGGCCGAAGGGCGGCGGCTCGCCCATGCCGTCGCGAGCGAGACTCTCGCCGTAGCGCAGGCGGAGGGGCTCGCGGTCTTGGCCGAGCGCACCCATGCGACGATCGACCATGCGCTCGACCACCATGGCGGGCACAAGCCCTCGATGCTGCAGGACCTGCTGGCGAAACGCCCGACCGAGATCGAGACGCTGAACGGCGCGATCGTTCGTGCCGCCGAAAGGCACGGCATCGCCGTTCCACGGACCGAGACGCTCTACGCATTGGTGAAATTGGCGGAGCACGCCGCCTGACGACCGGACGCGGGACAACTCGCGCCGGCAGGAATGAGGGGAGAAGCGCAGATGCAGGAACCCGTGCCGGGCGCACCGGCGAACGATCCGATCGTCTTCGGGCCGTCAGGGCGCGTGCTGCTGGCCGTCGCGAAAGTCCTGGCGATCGTCGGCGGGCTGCTCTTCGTCGGGCTCGTCGCGATGTCGATCGTCTCGATCGTCGGCCGCAAGCTGTTTTCCGCCCCGGTCCCCGGCGATGTCGAGCTCCTGCAGATGATCGCCGCGGCCGCCTCCGCTGCCTTCTTCGCCTATTGCCACCTCAACCATGGCGACGTGAAGGTCGACTTCTTCACCGCCGCGGCCCTGCCCTGGGTCAACCACCTGCTCGACGCCTTCGGCTCGCTCCTGGTCGGGCTGGTCGGAGCCGTCCTGACCTGGCGCGTCTATGTCGGCGCGATCGGCACCCGGCAGGATGGCGAAACCTCGGCGATCCTCGATATTCCGGTCTGGTGGGCGCAGATCGCGATGGCGCCGGGCTTTGCGATGCTGGCGCTGGCCGGCTTCTACATGGCGACACGCCATGCCCAGGAAGCCCTGCATCGCGAGGAGGCCCGTCGATGAGCGGGATCTCGATCGGCTTCACCATCTTCGCCTGCCTGCTGGCCTTGATGGCGTTCCGCGTGCCGATCGGCATCGCGATGTTCGTCGCGGGCTCCGGCGGCTATGTCTACCTGATGGGCGGCAACTGGGCGCCCTGGCTCAATATCCTGAAATCCATCCCCTATGCCCGCTTGTCGAACTACGACCTGACGGTCATCCCGCTCTTCCTGCTGATGGGCCAGTTCGCCACCCATGGCGGCCTGTCGGCGAGCCTGTTCCGCTGCGTCAGCGCCTTCATCGGCCATCGCCGTGGCGGCGTCGCCATGGCGGCTATCGGCGCCTGCGCCGGCTTCGGCGCGATCTGCGGCTCCTCGCTGGCAACCGCAGCGACGATGGGCCAGGTCGCCCTGCCCGAGCTGCGCCGCTACCGCTATTCCGGCAGCCTCGCCACCGGCGCGCTCGCCGCCGGCGGCACGCTCGGGATCATGATCCCGCCCTCGGTGCCGCTGGTGATCTACGCGATCCTAACGCAGGAATCGATCGGCAAGCTGTTCATGGCCGCCGTGCTGCCCGGCCTGATCGCGATGTTCGGCTACATGTTCGTGGTGCAGCTCATCGTGCGGCGCAATCCCGAGGCAGGCCCGGCCGGCCCGCGCGTGCCGTGGCCGGAGCGGCTCAAGGTGCTGGCCGGCGTGTTTCCGGTGATCCTGGTCTTCGTGCTGGTGATCGTCGGCATCTATGGCGGCTGGGCGACGCCGACCGAGGCGGCCGCGATCGGGGCAGCGGCCTGCGGGGCGATCGCGGTGATCAGCGGCGGCATGCGCTGGCGCGGGCTGATCGACAGCGCGCTCGGCACGGCGCAGGCGACGGCGATGATCCTGCTCGTCCTGCTCGGCGCCGACATGCTGAACACGGCGCTCGCTCTCTCGCAGATGCCGGCCGAGCTCGCAGGCTGGGTCAAGGACAGCGGCCTCGCACCGCTTTTCGTGCTGGCGATGATCCTGCTGATCTACATCCTGCTCGGCTGCGTCATGGATTCGCTGGCGATGATCCTGCTGACGATCCCGATCTTCTATCCGATGATCGTCGGGCTCGATTTCTACGGCATGTCGGTCGAGGACAAGTCGATCTGGTTCGGCATCCTGGCGCTGATGGTGGTCGAGATCGGCCTGGTGCATCCGCCGGTCGGGATGAACGTCTACATCATCAACCGCCTCGCCAAGGACGTGCCGCTGGTCGAGACCTTCAAGGGCGTGATGCCCTTCCTGGCCTCCGATCTCGTCCGCATCGTCCTCCTCGTCGCCTTCCCCTCGATCTCGCTCGTCCTGGTCAAGGCGTTCGGGGCGCTGTGAGGCCGTTCACCGAGAAGCAGACAACAACCACGCAGGGAGGTGCAGCATGAGCAAGCAACGGAAGTCCATCCTCAATCGGTTCCGCAGTGGCCTGTTGGCTGTCGGCGGGCTGGCAGGCCTGCTGGCGGCGACCCAGGCCTCGGCGCAGCAGGTCGTCATCCGCGTCCACCATTTCCTGCCCTCGACCTCGAGCGCGCAGGTCAAGCTGATCCAGCCCTGGTGCGACAAGATCGCCAAGGAATCCGGCGACAGGCTGAAATGCCAGATCTACCCGGCCATGCAGCTCGGCGGCACCCCGGCGCAGCTCTTCGACCAGGTGCGCGACGGCGTCGTCGACGCGATCTGGACCGTGCCGACCTATGCGGCCGGCCGCTTCGCCAAATCCGAGGTCTTCGAGCTGCCCTGGATGGTGGTGACGGCCAAGGCCGGCAGCAGCGCCTTCTGGGACTATGTCGAGAAGAACGCGCAGGACGAGTACAGGGGCGTGAAGCGCCTGTTCATGCATGTCCATGACGGCGCGCTCTTCCACTTCACCAGCAAGCAGCCGAAGACGCTTGCCGACATCAAGGGGCTGAAGATCCGGGCCGCGACGCGCGCCAATTCGAAGATGATCGCCGCGCTCGGCGCGACCCCGGTGCAGATGCCGCTGCCGGCCGTGCCGGAATCGCTCGCCAAGGGCGTCGTCGACGGCGCGGCGGTGCCGTGGGAGGGCTCGCCGGCGATCAAGCTCGCCGAGATCGCCAAATACCATCTCAACGTGCCAGCCGGAGCGCCCCGCATCTCGAACACGATCTTCCTGTTCGGGATGAACCAGGCGAAATACGACGCCCTGCCGGCCGATCTGAAGACGGTGATCGACGCCAATAGCGGGCCGCAGACCTCGGCCTGGGCCGGCGAGACCGGCTTCGACGCGGTGGTCGAGCCCTTCAAGAAGCAGGCGGCGGATCTGGGCGGCGTTTTCTATGACCTGCCGCAGGACGAGTACAAGCGCTGGGTCGACGCCACCGCCTCGGTCGAGGAGGAGTGGGTCAAGGAGGTCAGCGCCAAGGGTGCGGACGGCAAGAAGCTGCTCGCCGACGCCCGCGCGCTGATCCAGCAATACGGCAAGTGAGCCGGAGCACTATTGCGATGAAAGCCGGCCGCCGATCATCGGCGCCGGCGATGATCGGGACGTCGCGGCGGAAGGGGTCAGGGCTCCCTCTCCGTTATGCTTCTGCCGATCTCCATCCGCGAGCGCCCCCACCCTCATTCGTCCTCTCGGTGAATGGGACGCGCGCCCTCCGAGAACAGCCCGCGCAGATAGCCGCGCGACACCGAGCGATCGGCATCGGCAAGCAGCACGAGGAAATCGTGCGCCAGCGCCCGCAGAGCCGCGAGCTCGGAGCCGTGCTCTTCAAGCAACTCGGCGACCATCCCCGTGATTTCGGCGTCGAGGGACGCGTCCTCGACCCTCTGGTCGGCCGGCAGCGCTGACATGGTTCTCACTCTCAATTTGAGAACATAATGAGAACACGTGAGCTGAGAGAGTCAAGCCGACCGGACGTTGTAAACGGCGCGATGGCACTCGCGAATGACCGTTTTGGGTCGGAGGCGGACATCGCAGGGCGCAAAAGGTCGCGTGCGACCAGCCAAGACCGTGAGGAGAGCGTGGCTGGGGCGCCAGGATTCGAACCTGGGAATGGCGGTACCAAAAACCGCTGCCTTACCGCTTGGCGACGCCCCAATCTGCGCTGCGTTCTAGAGCGCGTCGCCGCGGCGCGCAACAGCGGATCGTCCTGTCCGGAGGTGACATCCGCAGAGCCCCTCGCATAGCCGGGGCCTGGCGCCGGCGCTCTTCCGAAAAAGATCGCGCGACCCGTGCCCTTGGCTGTTGCGCTGCGGCGAGCGGCTGGCTATAAGCCGGCCACCAGTTGATCGGAGTGTGGCTCAGCCTGGTAGAGCACCTCGTTCGGGACGAGGGGGTCGCAGGTTCAAATCCTGCCACTCCGACCAAAATTTCCCGAGATATCGCAAGTAGTTAGAGACAGGGCCGGATCGGCCCTTTTTCTTTGACCGGCAGAATTGCCGACAGAAACGAAGAGACCGCCGCCACCTCTCGGTGACGACGGCCTGGTCCTTTCATTCGGCAGCTCACAGAACAGTGCGCGGCGTTCGCTTCATTGCCGGTCGTTGCTTCAGTATCTGCTGAGCCAGGATCTCAGCCCGGCGCATGATCTCTCCGTCGGCACGGCGCTTGACCCTATAAAATAAATGCGAAGAATATCGACATGATCGGAGCTCGCCAATCATGCTGAGAATTTTGGGCATTGGAGTAGTTTTTCTACTTGTGAGTACGACCTATTCCATGGCGCAGTTTCATCGTGAAAATTGCCACACCCAAGGGCCGCCATTCTATTTTGAAGAAAATAGCAAGATAACGCTTGCTACCGAAATGGATGAAAATGGCTGCCGATACGGTTTCGCCCCGATTAACAACAATCCGTTTCATAGCAGAAATACTGAGATGGTTTTTGAGAAAGCCGTTATTATGAAGGAGCCGACAAACGGGAATCTCTCCCAGTCCGGAGAGTTCTCGTTCTTTTACAAACCGAATAAAGGGTTCAGAGGGAAAGACTCGTTTGTCGTTTACATATGCGGTAGTTCGCTGAGAGGCTCCGGCTGCGCGCGCCTGACTTACAATGCGACAATCCGGTAGGAGCCTGGCCGACTCCTTAAAGTCGCGCCAGCCCTTACGAGGGCCAGGCGACCGCGGGGCGCCAGCCCGGCAATGGCAGCACCCGCACGGCGGGGAGCTCTCGCCAGATGGTCCAGAGCCCGTACCGCATGCGCCGCGACCTGGAGCATGCAGAATCGCGCTGATCCCTACGCTCTACCCGGCTGCTCGGCATGACCTTGGAGACGCTCCAGCACGTCGGCGGCCACCATCAGACCTTGCGAAACAGCCCTTCGGGGCTTTTTTCGTTTTTGGGCGGATGTCCCGGCGGTTTCGAGGAGCCCGCCCGACACTGGCGATCCCGGCACCAGCCCTTCGGCTCCTATGGCCGCAGCACGCCAGCAAGGTGGCTCGCCCTCACGCCGCCCGGATCCGGCCGAGGAAATCGGCGACTTCAGTGTCGAGGTCGGCCGACTGACGCGACAGCACATCGGCCGAGTCCGCCACGTGATTCGCCGCCTCGCCGGTCTCCTCGGCGACACGGCTGACGATGTCGATATGCCCGCCTGCCGTGACCGTTTCATCCGCGGCGCGCCTGACATTCTCGGCGATGCCGGCCGTCGCCACGTTCTGCTTCTCCACGACAGCGGCGACCGCGATCGAAATCTGGTTGAGCGTGTCGATCGTCGCCGTCATCGCGTCGATCGCGTCGATCGCGTCGGCACCGGAGAGGCCGATCGCGTCGATCTGGCTCTGGATCTGCTCGGTCGCCCGCCAGGTCTCGTCGGCAAGCCCCTTGATCTCATGGGCGACCACGGCGAAGCCGCCGCCCATATTGCCGATCCTCGCGGCCTCGATCGAGGCGTTGAGCGCCAGCAGGTTGGTGTGCCGGGCGATGGTCGAGATGACATTGGTGACGTTGCCGATCTCGTCGACCTTGCGCGAGAGATCGCCGACCCTGTCGAGCACGGTCAGCGCCTGCCGCGTAGTGTCGCCGACGAGCCGGGCGGCCTCGTTCACCTGGCGGTCGACCTCGGTGAAGGAACTGGCGAGCTCCGCGGTCGCCGCAGTGATGGCGACGACGTTCGACGACGACGAGCGCGACGCCTTCGATGCGGCGACGGAGCGCTGGGACACCTCTTCGGCACCCGTCCGCATCTGCACGGATGCGGCTCTGAGCGAGGCGATCGAGGCGATTACGGCCCGCGCGATGCCGGCGATCTTGCGCTCGAACTCGTTGGCGAGGTCATGCAGGATGCGCCGCCGCTCATGCGCTGCCCGCGCCGTCGTCTCGGCGACGTCCCGGCGCGCCTCGTCGGCGATAGAGCGAGCCGCCAGCGCCTCGCTTCGCTCCCGTTCGGACGATTCCACCGCCTGCCGCAGCGCCCAGACGATCCAGCTCAGCGCGGCCGCCTGGACGGTCACGATGGCGCCGTGCAGGAAAGCCCGCTTGATGTCGCTGCCGCCGGGAAACACGCCCATCGAGTTGAAGGCGTTCAGCGCGAGATGGTGGGCGGTGATGGCGAGTGTCGCCGGCAGGAAGATGCGCCAGTCCAGCCAGCCGGCCAGCACCGCCAGCATGGCGAAGAAATACATGTGCAGGTCGGCCTGGTAGGGATGTCCGGCGAAGGCATAGACCAGCAGCATGACCTGGCCGATGAGCGCGACGCTGGCGACCTGGCGCGTGACCCAGCCGATGCGGTCGATGCGCCAGGCAAGGGTGCTCAGGATTGCGAGAGCCGCACCCATCACGATGAGGTTCGACTGGGCAGGCCCGCCGGCCGGCGTCGCGACCAGGAGCAGTCCGACATTGGCCCAGAGGATCGCGATCAGGAACCTGGCGAACCGCGTCCTGAGGCGCTCGACTTCACCCATTTGCAAGGCTCCTCGCCTGACGGATGCAGGACTGAGCCAGCGAACCGTCGATCACGAGCCAGGCACCGGCCCGGTAGAGCGAAGCGGCATAGTCGCGGCCATCGCCGACGCTGATCGCGACGGCCGCCGCGGGGTCCAGTTGGAGGATGCTGCCGCCGGCCTCCGCGACGGCGCGCGCCATCTCCGGCTGGGAGGTGCCGTTGGGAAAGAAGGCAGCGATCGGCTGCCCCGGAACCGGCCAGGCCGCGACGAGGAAGGCGCTCAAAGCCATGGCCAGGCTGAACACCAGGCCGAAGCCGATTTCACGCATCGCGTGCCCCCCGGCATCCGATCCGCAGTTGAGAAACTGTCCAAAAGAGTGCGTCTGCTGGGCTTTACAACAGGTAAACGGCAGCAATTACTGTGAACCAGCGTTCACTTCCTGACCAGACCTGGATGTACACGAACAAACGGCCTCGCCGCAGCGTCTCGCCTGCAAGCCTGGGTAGAAACCGAGAAATCCCCGCTCGACCGCCTTATCTCCCAAGCAGGACGTCCCCGCCATTCCAGGACCGGGGAGCCGCGCAGTGGCGCGCAGCAGGTCGCTTCGCTATGCTCGCGCCGCAATCTGGAGCCGCGCTCGCATGAAATCCGCCTTCCGCCTCATCGCCGTCCTCGGCCTCACGACGCTGCTCGCCGGCTGCGACCGCTGCGGCAACATGATGGAACTCGACATGTTCCTGCAGCCGGTGAAGAAGGTCTGCACCGGCCAGAAGCCGGCCGGCTGACACCGCACGAAACGCTTCAAGACAACAAAAAAGCCGGGGCAACGCCCCGGCTTTCTGATTCGGGGGGCCTATCGGCTCAGCCGCGGCGCTTCAGCATCGACCAGCCGGCACCGACCAGGCTCGCAGCCAGCGCCGCCTTGATCAGGTCGCCGAGCAGGAAAGGCTCGACACCCGCCGCCCACGCCTTGGCGAAGCCGATGCCGGTCGCCCCGCTCGCCATCTGCGCACCGAGCGCCAGCCAGGCGAAGCCGAGCGCCATCAGCACGATCTCGGCCAGCACCACGCCGCCGGCAAGGCGCCAGAGCGAAGCGCCGCGCGAACCGGCCCAGCCGGCGATCGCCGCGGCGGCGACGAAACCGATCAGGAAGCCGCCCGTCGGTCCGAGCAGATAGAGCGGGCCGGCCGCAACCGGCGGGGTGTTGGTGAAGACCGGCAGGCCGAACAGGCCATAGGCGATGTAGAGCGCGACGGTAGCAGCGCCGAGGCGCGCGCCATAGGCGGCGCCGAGGCCGAGCACCGCCAGCGTCTGCAGTGTCATCGGCACCGGCCAGAACGGCACCTTGACCTTGGCGGCGGCGATGATCAGCAGGCTGCCGACGACGGCGAGCGCGACATTGCGCAGGACGCGCGTGCGCGGATCGGACAGGGCCGGCAGGGCCGCGTTGACCATGGAGGTGGCGGGCAGTGGCAGCGTCTCGGCCATCGGATCTCGTCCTTCTTCTTCGAGCGCCGTCGACGCCCGGCTCGTTCGTCTATAGGAAATGGCCCGCCGGCCGACAAGCCGGTGATCATGTTCGCTTCCGGATGTGCAGATGACCAGCGCCGACAAGGACACCGCCGACGAGCCGCTCGATTTCGACCGTGATCCCGGTGCGGCTTCCGGCGAGCTCGTCCAGCTCTCGCCGCTGGTGCGCCGGCTGATCGCCGGCAATGGCGGGCCGATGACCTTCACCGGCACCTGCAGCTACATCGTTGGCCGCGGGCGCATCGCGATCATCGATCCCGGCCCGGACGATCCCGGCCATGTCGAGGCTTTGCTCGCGGCGATCGCTGGCGAGACCGTCACCGACATCGTCATCACCCACACCCATCGCGACCACTCCCCGGCGGCGCGGGCGTTGAAGACGGCGACCGGCGCGCGCATCGTCGGCTGCGGCCTGCACCGGCCGGCGCGCGAACTCGTCCTCGGCGAGATCAACCCGCTCGACGCCTCTGCCGACCGGGACTATGCGCCCGATCTGATCATGGCCGAGGGCGACGCCGTTTCGGGCCCGGGCTGGACGCTCCAGGCATTGGAAACGCCCGGCCACACCGCAAACCACCTCGCCTTCGCGCTGCCGGAGGAGACCACCCTGTTCTCGGGCGATCATGTCATGGCCTGGTCGACCACGATCGTCGCCCCGCCCGACGGCTCGATGGTCGCCTACATGGCCTCGATCGAGAAATTGCGTGGCCGCGAGGACCGGCTCTACTGGCCGGGCCATGGCGGCCCGGTGCGGGAGCCGCAGCGCTTTCTGCGCGGGCTAGTGCAGCACCGGCGCCTGCGCGAGGCGGCCATTGTCAGCCGCCTGCAGGCCGGCGACGAAACGATCGCCGAGATGGTGCCGCCGATCTATCAGGAGCTGCCACCCCGCCTGCTCGGCGCCGCCTCGCTTTCGGTGCTGGCGCAGCTCGAGGACCTGGTCGAGCGCGGCGTCGTCATCTGCGACGACGGGGCGCCGCTGCTGGCGAGCCGCTACCGGCTGGCTTGAGCGCTCAACCGGCATTACGAGGAGCGTAGCGACGAAGCAATCCAGAGGCGGCTGTGCTCTACGTCTCACTGGATTGTCTCGCGGCGCCCGCAATGACGGCAATGCAGCTCAGCGCAATTCCACCAGCAGCTTCACCTCCTCCTCGAAGGCGGCGATGCGCCTGGCGTTGGCGCCGAAATCGAAGCCGCCCAGCCGCGAGGCCGAGCGGATGTCGATCCGGCTGCCATCGGCGCGTGGCCGGATGCGGATGGTGATGTCGTCGTAAAGCCGCAGCACGCGCGAACGCGCGATCGCATCGAGCCGCCCTGCCCCGCTGCGCCCGCCGGGCGCGGCCCCTTCCAGCACCTGCCAGCCAAGCGTGACGCAGGCCTTGCGGGCGATGTCGTAGGCGACCTCGGCCGGCAGTTCGAGCACGATCGGCAGCGCCTTCGGATAGCCCTGGCGCTGCGCCCTGCGCCGCTCGGCGGGAACATCGGGCGGCACCCGCCCCTCGCGCGCCGTCAGGGCCACGCGCGAGCGGCTGAAGGCCGGGGGCTCGTCGATATCGGTCGAGACGTCGGCGAGGAACGGCAGGGTCGCCAACTGGAAGCCGCCATACGCGACCGGCGCCAGCAGCAGCAGGCAGAGCAGGAAGGCCTGCACGGCAATGCCGACGCCGCGATGCCCCTCCTGCCAGATCCTGACGAAGGCCGCGAGCGCCAGCAGGGAGGCGAGCAGCACGAAGACATAGGCGCCGGCGATCGGGGCCAGCCGCTCGAGCGAAGGCTGGCCGAAGCGGAAGATCAGCACCGCGAGCACGACGACCGTCAGCCCGAACAGCGCCAGCCGCCGGCTCCAGATCGCCGCGCGTGAGATTGGCTCTTCGAAGACAAGCCGCCGATGCATGCGCTCTTAAGTGCTTGAGCCTCGGGAAGAAAACAAGGGAGCACTTGAAACTGACCAGGGCGTCCCGGGCGGAGCGCAGCGCAGACCCGGGATGACCTCGACCGAATGTCAGCGCACGACGATCGGCACCGTCGCCTCGACCACGCCGGGCACGGCGCGCAGCTTCTCCAGCAGGTCGAGCACCTCGTCCGGCGCAAGCGTCGCCGCGTCCTCGCTCGCGCTCGGCGCCGCCTTGAGCCAGCGCTCGCGCAAGGCTGCCGGCAGCTCGGCGTCGGCGCCGAAGCAGGCAAAGAGGTTCTCGAAGGCGGCGTCGAGCACGATGTCGGTCAGCCCGAAATCGTAGGGATAGGACTGGCCGCCGGCACGCAGCACGCTCCGGCCCTCCCCGCCGCGCACCGGCAGCACTACGGAGGCGGTGCCGTCCGGCGCCAACACCCAGCAATAGAGTTTCGTGCCAGCCTTGCCCTCGATGCGGACATCAAGCCGCCGCCCTTTCGCGAAGGGCGAGGCCGCCGGCAGCAAAGCGAGCCGTGCCCGGTCCGAACCGGCGCTGGCGGCGACATGCTCGAGGAAAGGCCTGACCGCCGGGTCGCAGCCTAGTCCCTCGACCGGAATGCGATTGCGCCCGGTCGGGGCCAGCACGGCATCGCCGCGGCGGAACTCGAGCTCCATCCAGCTCTGGCCGTCGCGATCCCTGTCGAAGCGGCCGCGCGTCATCACCTCGGCGCCAACAGCGGCGCATTGTCCGGGCGCGGCCTTGCGGATCTCCAGCGGCCGGCCGCGCAGGACGCGATCGTCCGAGCGCGACTCGGCGTCGAGCGCGAGCAGCAGCCGCTCGCCGAGTGCGGCGCTGCAGGTGCTGTAGCCGCTCGCCGCGGCGAAGGGGCAGATATCGACCCGCTTCAGCTCCGGCGCGGCCCGCACGAGGTTGTCGACCGCCCGGCTCATGACCTGGTCGATATCGACCACGCCGGGCTTGGTCCTGATCGCGATCTCAACCGGCTCGCTCGTCGCCTTGCAGTCACCCGTCTTCGTGATCGCCTGCAGGCGGAAGCTCGCTTTGTCCTCCTGCCTTGCCGGCGCGGTGAAGAAGACGCTGGCGTCGCCGTCGAACGCCCGCCGGATCTGCGCCTCGGCTTCGCCCGGCTTCTGCAGGTTGAGGCTGTCGCGCAGCGTCTTGATGCGGACGACATCGGCGCTCGCCGCCAGCCTCACCCGCCCCTCGCTCTGCAGCCGGCTCTCGATGGCGAGCCGGACCTCGTCGGCCTGCGTGCGCGACAAGACCTGCTGGCCGGCATCGAAGCCGACCACGGCCAGCGAGAGATCGCGCTTGCCGGCGCAGGCGGCGATGGTGTCGAGCCAGGCCGACAGCGCATCGGCCTGCGCGGCGCTGCCCCCGGCAACGAACAGTCCGGCGACGAGAAGACTTCGCAGCAAACCGCTCACGGCCGGGTTCTAGTGCTCCTGCTCCAGCGACCGCGCATAACCATCCAGCGCCCGCACGAAGACGGGATTGAAGCGGCCATCGATCGCGCCGCTGTAATGATCGGCCTTCTGTGCTGCCCGTTGCAAGGCCCGCACCGTGTCCGGCTTCAGCTTCTGCTCGGAGACGTCGCTGGCCGAGATCGCCGCGGCGCCGGCTTCGCCCTTCGCCAGCGCCTTCATCAGCATCTGCAGCGAACTCGTGCCGGGAAAGAAAGAGCCGAAGCCGTTGTCGATCAGCGTCGCCATCGAAACCATCGCGATCGGATCGCCCTTGTCGGCGGCCTGGCGGAACAGGTCGAAACCCTTCTGCGGATTCTTCGGAAAGCCCGGACGCCCTTCGAGATAGGCTGGCACCAGCTTGGCGATCGAGAAGGCATCCCCTGCTTCCGCCGCCTTCTGGTACCAGCGCAATGACGCGGCCTCGTCGCGCGGCCGGCCGCGGCCATATTGCAGCATGCGCCCGACATTGCTCATGGCGATGGCGTTGCCGGTGCCGGCGGCCTGCTCATAGAGGCCGAAGGCCTTCTGCAGGTCGACCTTGCTGCCCTGCCCATTCTCGTAGAGCGCGCCGAGATTGTTCATTGCCGCGGCGCTGCCGGCATCTGCCGCCTTGTCGTAGGCAGCCAGTGCGTCCTTGTAGCGCTCGGCTTTGTCGTAGGCGCGTCCGAGCTGGTAGGAGAGCCGCCTGATCTGCGGCTGCTGCTCCGCCGCCTGCTTGCAGGCCGCGATCGCGGCGCGCGCATCGATCCGCGCGAACTTCACGCCCTTGACGCCCTCGCGCCGGTCGGGATCGTTGAGATCGCCGGCGAGCTCGTCGCAGTCCTGCACGCGCGGATCGCGGGAAGCGTCGGTCCGGCCGAGATAGCCTTCTGCCAGCGAGCGATAGGCGCAGACCGCACCGCAGCCCTTGAGATAGTCCTCATAGCGGCCGGAGCCCCCGAGCCTGACCCAGTTCTGCTCGTCGATGGCGGCCTCGCCACTGCGGCTTTTTTCAAGCAAGAGCGCCATCGCCGCCTCGCGGTACTGGCAGGTCTCGCCGCAGCGCGCGACGTAACCCTCGAGCGCGCTGCGCTCGCCCGCCGCCTTGGCCCGCTGCCAGTTGGCCTCGTCCCGCGCCAATGCGACCGCGCGCGCCACCGCCGGCACCGGCTGCGCCACCGGCAGTGCGATCGAGGCGAGGTCGATCTCCGGTGCCTGCTCGCGGCCGCTGTCGCGCCGGGCCGCGGCCTCGACACTGTCCTTGAGATAGCGCTGCAGGTCGGACCAGGCGAGCGGGCCGGTCTCGGGCGCGCCAGCCGGGCGCGCCAGCCCGGCGGCGCCCATCAGGAAGCGGCTGGTGAACAGGCCGAGCTTCTGGTTGGCGTCCCAATTGGCCGGAGTCGTGCCTGAGGTCGCGACCAGCTTGATGATGCCGCCGCCTGTACGCGGCTTGGCCGGGGTAAAACCTGGCGCCGAGACCGCGAGCAGGCTCTCGCCCTTGCGCCCGGTCTCGCCGGTGAAGCAGGCGTCGATCATCACGATCAGCTGCCGCTGCGCTCCGATCTTCTGCCTGACCAGTTCGAGATTCCGGTAGAGCGTCTGCAGCGCATAACCGCTCTCGCTGGCATTGGGATTGCCGTCCTGCGGCAAGAGGAAAGGCTGGCGCGTCGCAAGGTCGGGCACGCCATGGCCGGAATAATAGACGAAGACGTTGGAACGCCCTTCGACCGCGCTGCGCCAGAGCTTGCCCCCCTGCGGATTGGCTTCGCTGCCGAACATCTGGGTGAGCTCGCCGAGCGTCGCATCCTTCATGAGGAAGACGTTCTGCTCGCGAAAGCCTAGTGTGCCGGTGAGGTAGGTCCTGATCGCCTCGGCATCGTTATGGGCGAAGTCGACCGTGCTGGTCTGCTTATAGGTCTTGTTGCCGACCACCACCGCGATCGAGTCGGCGTTGTCCGAAAGGGTGACCGGCGGCGCCTGCGCGATTGCGGTTGAGACAAGCCCGAGCCAAAGCAGGGCTACGATCAGGAACGCCGGCAAGGCCACCTCCAGAATCCCAGCGCCAGCGCAGTGCCGCGCTGGCGCGTCGATTTGTCGATGCGGCTTTTGTCCGGACGATCCGTGGCGAAGATGTGACGCCGGGCAAGCCTAACCGCTCGCGCGAACGCCTTGTCCATCCGTCGTCGCAAGCCAGATGCCGATCCCGACGACGACGATCCCGATGACGAGATTCCAGCCGATCGGCTCGTTCAGCAACGCGGCAGCCACCAGCGACGCCGTGACGGGGTTGACCGTGACGGTGACCGCGACGCTGGTCGGCGACGCCTTCCCCAGGGCGAAGGCCCAGAGATAGAAGGTCAGGGCAGCGCCGATCACGCCGAGATAGAGCGCCGCGGACCATTGCGGGACGGCGAACTGCGCCACCGCCTCGAAGCTGCCGCGCAGCAGCGAGATCAGGATCAGCGCCGCAGCGCCGACCGCCATCGCCACCGTCGTGAACGGAATCGGCCCGCAGCGGCCGATCACCGGCTTCGACCAGATGCCGTAGAGCGCCATGCACAAGGCCGCCGCGATCATCAGCAGGTCGCCGCGCCAGGCCTGCGGCGGCGCATGGCCGAGGCCCGAGAGCAGCGCGAAGCCGACGCCGGCCATCGCTATCAGCACGCCGGCGGTCTTGCGCGCTGTCAAACGCTCGCGCCCGAGCGCCGCGCCGACGACCAGCGACAAAAGCGGCAAGGTCGAGAGCGCCAGCGCCCCGCGCGCGCTGCTCGTATGGATCAGCGAGGCGTTGAACAGGATCGGGAAGAGCGCGAAGAAGAGCAGCCCGAGCCCGGCGGTCTGGAGCCAGTCGCGGCGATCCGGCCAGCTCCGGTCGCCGAGCAGGGCGACCGGGGCGAGCAGCAGGCAGCCGATGCCGAAGCGGAAGGAGCCGATCGCGAGAGGATCGAGATGGCCGACGAGATAGCGGGTCGCGGCGATGGAGGTTCCTCCAAGCGCGCTCGACGCCGCCGCGGCCACCACCCCCCACAGCTCGCTCATGCCGGGGCCTCCGCTGGCTCGGGTCGCGTCAGTCGATCGCCCGCACCGCCCCCTTGGCCGCGCTGGTCGCCAGCGCCGCATAGGCTTTCAGCGCGGTCGAGACCTTGCGCTTGCGCGGCGCCACCGGCTTCCAGGCGTCCTTGCCCCTGGCCTCCATCGCGGCGCGGCGATGCGCCAGCTCCTCGTCGGAGACCTTGAGGACGATGCTGCGCCTGGGGATGTCGATTTCGATCACGTCGCCGCTCTCGACCAGGCCGATGGCGCCGCCCTCGGCCGCCTCGGGCGAGACATGGCCGATCGACAGGCCCGAGGAGCCGCCGGAGAAGCGCCCGTCGGTGACCAGCGCGCAGGCCTTTCCGAGACCCTTCGACTTCAGATAGCTCGTCGGATAGAGCATCTCCTGCATGCCCGGCCCGCCGCGTGGCCCCTCATAGCGGATCAGGACGATGTCGCCTTCCTTGACCTTGCGGTTCAGGATGCCCTCGACCGCCGCGTCCTGGCTCTCGAAGATCACCGCCGTGCCGGAGAAGGTCAGGATCGAGGCGTCGACGCCGGCCGTCTTCACGATGCAGCCGTCCAGCGCGATATTGCCGTAGAGCACGGCGAGGCCGCCATCCTGCGAATGCGCATGCGCCTTCTCGCGGATGACGCCCTTCTCGCGGTCGAGGTCGAGCTCCTCGTAGCGCCGGTCCTGGCTGAAGGCGGTCTGCGTCGGCACGCCGCCGGGCGCGGCGCTGTAGAAGGAGCGCACCGCCTCGCTCTGCGTCTGCCGGATATCCCAGCGCTCCAGCGCCTCGCCCAGCGTGGCGCTGTGGACGGTCGGCAGCGAGGTGTCGAGCAACCCGGCCCGGTCGAGTTCGCCGAGGATCGCCATGATGCCGCCGGCGCGGTGGACGTCCTCCATGTGCACGTTGGCGACGGCCGGGGCGACCTTGCACAGCACCGGCACATTGCGCGACAGCCGGTCGATATCGGCCATGGTGAAGTCGATCTGCGCCTCATGCGCCGCCGCGAGCAGATGCAGCACGGTGTTGGTCGAGCCGCCCATCGAGATGTCGAGCGTCATCGCGTTCTCGAACGCCTTGAAGCTCGCGACATTGCGCGGCAGCACGCTCTCGTCGTCCTGCTCGTAATAGCGCTTGGCGATGTCGACGATCAGGTGCCCGGCCTCGACGAAGAGGCGCTTGCGATCGGCATGGGTCGCCAGCGTCGAGCCGTTGCCGGGCAGCGCGAGGCCGAGCGCCTCGGTCAGGCAGTTCATCGAATTGGCGGTGAACATGCCCGAGCAGGAGCCGCAGGTCGGGCAGGCCGAGCGTTCGATCACCTCGACTTCGCTGTCCGAGTATTTGCTGTCGGCGGCGGCGACCATGGCGTCGACGAGGTCGACCTTCTTCAGCACGCCTTCGGCGATGTACTTGCCGGCCTCCATCGGCCCGCCCGAGACGAAGACGACGGGGATGTTCAGGCGCATCGCCGCCATCAGCATGCCGGGCGTGATCTTGTCGCAATTGGAGATGCAGACCATCCCATCGGCGCAATGGGCGTTGACCATGTATTCGACGCTGTCGGCGATCAGCTCGCGCGAGGGCAGGGAATAGAGCATGCCGTCATGGCCCATCGCGATGCCGTCATCGACCGCGATGGTGTTGAATTCCTTGGCGACGCCGCCGGCCTTCTCGATCTCGCGCGCGACGAGCTGGCCGAGATCCTTGAGGTGGACATGGCCCGGCACGAACTGGGTGAAGGAGTTCACCACCGCGATGATCGGCTTGCCGAAGTCCGAATCCTTCATGCCGGTGGCGCGCCAGAGGCCGCGGGCGCCGGCCATGTTGCGGCCATGGGTGGTGGTGGCGGATCTCAGCCTCGGCATGCTTGACCTCGTTGACGCTACGTCCGAACAGAAGGGCTCGCCCTATAGCTAGCGGGCATGCCCGGCCAGCCAAAATTGAATTATTCGATTTGGATGATCGGCACCGTCCATGCTGCGGGCGCGAGAGGGGTTGCAAGCGGAATGGAAACTCAGCCCTCATCCTGAGGAGCGATCCGAATGGATCGCGTCTCGAAGGATGCTCCAGGAGGCTCGAGTGGCAAGCTGGAGCATCCTTCGAGACAGGCGCTACGCGCCCTCCTCAGGATGAGGGCGGAGGGAGAACGGGGTGACGGCACTGCGCAATATCGATATCGACCTGCTGCGTTCCTTCGTCACCATCGCGGAACTGCGCTCCTTCACCCGCGCCGCCGCCGCGCTCGCCCGCACGCAGTCGACGATCTCGACGCAGGTGCGCAAGCTCGAGGAGATCGCCGGCCAGACCCTGCTGCAGCGCTCGCCGCAGGAGGTCCTCCTGACGCGCGCCGGCGAGGATTTCCTCGGTTACGCCCGCCGCATCGTCGCGCTGCATGACGAAGCGCTCGACGTCGTCCGGGCCCAGAGCGTATCGGGCCGCGTCCGGCTCGCGGTGATGGACGACTATGCCACCATCGTGCTGCCCGAGACGCTCGCCCGTTTCGCCCGCTCCCATCCCGAAGTCGAGCTCGAGGTCACCACCGGCTTCACCCGCGACCTGATCGGCAGCCTCGGCGAGGCCTTCGACCTCGTCTTGGCGACGCAGAAGGCGGGCGACGGCAGCGGCGAGGTGCTGCGCAGCGAACGCACCGCCTGGGCCTGGTCCGACCGGCACGACTTCCCTCCTGCAGGGCCGCTCCCTTTGGCGCTCCTGAAAGCACCGAACATGTATCGCGAATGGGCGCTCGCGGCGCTGAACGAGGCCGGCCGGCCCTGGCGCATCCTGTTCTCCTCCTCCAGCATCGGCGCGGTCGAGGCGGTCGCCGCCGCGGGCGCGGCGCTGACCGTGGTCAAGGCCGGCACGGCACGCGAAGGGCTGCGCCTGCTCGGCGAGGCCGATGGCCTGCCTCCCCTGCCCGCCTCGGAGATCGCCTTGCATCTGGCTCCGGGTCGGCCGACGCCGGCGGTGCGAGCGCTGGCAGGCTTCCTGGCCGAGGCGTTGAAGGAGCAGAGCGGATGAGCTTGCCGGCATGAGGACCATCGAGGAGCACGACGTCTTCCTCCAGCTCGGCGACCACCAGCTGTTCGCACGCAGCTGGATCCCATCCGACCCTGAAACCGGCCGACATGCGCCGATCCTGCTCCTTCACGACTCGCTCGGCTGCGTCGAGCTCTGGCGCAGCTTCCCGGAGACGCTCGCGGCCGCAACCGGGCGGCGCATCGTCGCCTATGACCGCCTCGGCTTCGGCCGTTCTGATCCGCATCCCGGCAGGCTCGGCCTCGACTTCGTCGGCGAGGAAGGGCGCAGCACCGTCCCGCAGCTTTGCGACCGGCTCGGCATCGGCGACTTCATCGCCTGCGGCCACAGCGTCGGCGGCGGCATGGCGGTGGAGACCGCGGCACAGTGGCCGGGGCGTTGCCGGGCACTCGTCACAATTGCCGCGCAAGCCTTCGTCGAGGACCGGACGCTGGAAGGTATCAGGGTGGCGCAGCGCGACCTTGAGGGCCCCGGCAACATCGCGCGGCTGGCGCGCTATCACGGCGACAAGACGCGCTGGGTGATCGACGCCTGGATAGAGACCTGGCTCTCGCCGGCCTTCGCGAGCTGGACGGTCGACCGGCCGCTGGCCGGGGTGCGCTGCCCCGTCCTCGCCGTCCATGGCGAGCTCGACGAATACGGCTCGGCCCGCCATCCGCAGCGTATCGCCGAAGGACGCGGCGAGGCGCTGATCCTGCCGGGAATCGGCCATGTCCCGCATCGCGAGGCGGAAGATGTGCTGGTTGAGGCGATCGCGGGGTTTTTGAGCCTCCTTCTCCCCTCGGGGGAGAAGGTCTCGGCAGGGGGATGAGGGCGGGAAGACCGGGCGAGGCGCTCGCCGCTTGCCCTGCATAACGGCCCTCATCCGTCACCGCTTCGCGCTGCCACCTTCTCCCCACGAGGGGAGAAGGGAGAGGTCGCGGGGACAACACCCAAATCAATCCCGCCCCTGAAACCTGTCGTACTCTTCCCCCGTCCCGTCCGACCAAGGGGGCTGTCGCGAGGCATCGTGCGGCCGGGCGGGAGAGCGGTGTCCGCTTTGGACAGCCGTCGCGGGCTGGAATGGCGGAGGGGCCTCGTCCGGGCGAAGCCAGGTCCTGCCCGACCTGAAGGCCCGGTGCGGCACCTTGAAGAGAATCGCGCGCGGGGTTCGGAGGCGGTGAGCGTCTGCCGTCTCGACACTTCGACATCGACATTCGACATGGCGGCGGAACGCTGCCGCAACCGGACCCCGCGCTCCCCTCGGGCTTGCGCTCGTCTTTCAAACCCTCGCGGCGGAAGCCGGCGGGGCCGTGGTCGTGCCGAAGAGGTCGTCCTATCGCATCATGTCCGCAAGTGCCTCGCGCATCGCAGTGCTGGGGACGTGGAACACGCCCTGATAGGGCAGGCTGAGGTCGACGATCACGAACATGATGCTGGAGACGGAGAGCACCCCGATCGCCAGCACGATGGCGCTGAGAGCGCGCCGCGGGATCTGCAGGCCGAAGCTCAGGAAGACCAGACTGAGCCAGAAGCTCAATATGCCGATGAAGAAGTCGCCGGATGGGGCGATCGCATCCTCGATGACGTTCCATCTGGCGGACGAAACCTGCGCAAAGGCTGCACGGCAGCGCGTCGCGGTGTTCTCGAGGCCCGTGGTCGGAAGCGCATCCACCTCTGCCCCGATCTCGCTGATCAAGCGCGACAGCGTCCGGTCCTCGCCGCGAAGGGCCATGCCCGCTATGTCCGGCATGCCCGCGACCGTCGGCGCCGCCTCGTGCGGCCAGGTGCTCGCGATCACCGCAGCCGTGTACCGCCGAAGCTTCAGCCTGATCGGATCGGCGGCCTCCTTGAACAGGCGCAGGCACTGATCGAGATTGGCGAGCCGAGCCGCATAGGCAGACCGGTGACTGCTCGTCACGTCGAAGCGACTCCGCGCCGTCGACAATTGCAGGGAGAGGATCAGCGCCGCGAAGGTGACCATCAGGCCGGTCACCAGCCTGATCGAATCCATGGTCTCGCTGGTCAGGTGACGCTCGTGCAGGCGCTTGCGCAAGGCGATGCCTGCCAGCGCGCTCAGACTGAACAGCGCCAGAAATGCGAGGACCAAGAGGAGTTCCATGCGATCTCCCTGGCTCGGCCTATGGATCGGGACGCCCGGTCGATATGAGCCTCGCCTTGCCTAAGCCGTTCATTGCCTTTGCCCGGATCAGGGCCCGACGAGCTGCCCGCCATCGACGACGATGGTCTGGGCGGTGACCCAGCCGGCCTTGTCGGAAGCGAGGAAGAGCACGACCTCGGCGACCTCCTCCGGCCTGCCCATCCGGCCGAAGGGAATGCTGGTAAGGGTCGCTCGGTAGAGCTCGGGGTTGGAGGTCTTCCGGTCTTCCCACGTCCCGCCGGGGAACTCGATCGAGCCTGGCGCGACCCCGTTCACCCGGATGCCCTGCTTGGCCAGCATCTTCGCCTGGCTCGCCGTGTAGTGCATCACCGCCGCCTTGATCGCGCCATAGGGCGCCGAGCGGGAGGAGGCCCGCAGCGCCGAGATCGAGGAGATGTTCACGATCGACGAGCCTGGCTTCATGTGCGGGACCGCCGCATGGCTGCCGCGGACGATCGCCATCATGTCGACGTTGAGCGAGGCGGCCCAGCCCTCCTCGTCATCCGTATGGCCGAAGCCGGAGGCGTTGTTGACGAGCACATCCAGGCCTCCGAGCGCGGCTACTGCCTGCGGCACATAGGCCTCGATCGCCTTGGCGTCGGCAAGATCGACGTTTGAGCCATGCGCGGTCACGCCGAGCGCCGCGACCTCCCGCCGCGCCGCTTCGAGCGGCCCCGGATTGCGCGCGCAGATCGAGACCGAAGCACCCTGTGCGGCGAAGCCCAGCGCAATCGCGCGCCCGATGCCGCGGCTGCCCCCCATGACGATCACGCGCTTGCCGGCGAAGTCTTTGGCCATGCGGACGAGTCCTTGCTGATATGTCCGGCCTATATAGCTGCGGCGCGAGGCTTCGCCGCAAGGGCCGCCGCCCGCTGCCCGCGCATGGCAGGCCTCCCCTCACCCCGGCAGCCGATACGCCCTGAACATCTCGCGCAGCGCCGTCTTTTGGATCTTGCCCGTCGCGGTATGCGGGATCGCTTCGACCAGCACGACATCGTCGGGCAGCCACCATTTGGCGACCTTCCCGGTCATGAAGGCGAGCATCTCCTCGCGCCCGGGCGTCTTGCCGGGCTTGGGCACGATCACGAGGAGCGGGCGCTCGTCCCATTTCGGATGGGCGACGCCGATCACCGCGGCTTCCGCCACATCGGGATGGCCGATGGCAAGGTTTTCGAGCTCGATCGAGGAGATCCACTCGCCGCCCGACTTGATCACGTCCTTGGAGCGGTCGGTGACCTGCATGTAGCCATGGGGATCGATGGTCGCGACGTCACCGGTGTCGAAGAAGCCGTGCTCGTCGAGGATTGGCTGATCGTGCCTGTAATAGGCGCCGGCGACCGCCGGCCCGCGCACCTTCAGGCGCCCGAAGGTCTTGCCGTCCCAGGGCAGGTCGGTGCCATCATCGTCGGTCAGGCGGAACTCGACGCCGAACTGCGGGTGGCCCTGCTTGACCTTGAGGTCGTAGAGCGCATCGCCTTCGAGCCCGTCATAGACCGGCTTGATCGAGCAGAACGAGCCGATCGGGCTCATCTCGGTCATGCCCCAGGCATGGTCGACGGTGACGCCGTATGTCTTTTCGAAGGCCTCGGTCATCGCCCGTGGGCAGGCCGAACCGCCGATCACCACGCGCTTCAGCGTGTCGAGCTTGCCGCCGGTCGCTTCCAGATGCTGCAGCAGGCCGAGCCAGACCGTCGGCACCGCCGCGGTCAGCGTCACCTGCTCGCCATTGAGCAATTCCAGCAGCGAGGCCCCATCGAGCTTCATGCCAGGCATCACCAGCTTCGCCCCGGTCATCGGCGCCGAGAAGGCGAGCGACCAGCTGTTGGCGTGGAAGAGCGGCACAACCGGCAGGACGACGGTGCGCGCCGACAGGCCCATATAGTCCGGCTGGGCGCAGCCCATGGCGTGCAGCACGTTGGAGCGGTGCGAATAGAGCACGCCCTTGGGTCCGCCGGTCGTGCCGGAGGTGTAGCAGAGCCCGGCCGCGGTGTTCTCGTCGAACGTGGCCCAGGCAAAATCGTCGTCGGCCTCGGCAAGCCAGTCCTCGTAAGGAACGGCGTTCCGGAGCGAGGTCTGCGGCATATGCGCGGCATCGGTCAGGACGATGTAGCGCTCGACGGTCGGCAGCTTGTCCTGCAGGCCTTCCATCAGCGGCACGAAGGTCAGGTCGAGGAAGAGCAGCCGATCCTCGGCATGATCGATCAGCTGGGCGATCTGCTCGGGGAACAGCCGCGGATTGACGGTGTGGGTGATCGCGCCCATGCCGCTGATG
The DNA here is from genome assembly GCF_900109525.1 of Allobosea lupini. Lineage (GTDB taxonomy): Bacteria > Pseudomonadota > Alphaproteobacteria > Rhizobiales > Beijerinckiaceae > Allobosea > Allobosea lupini. Next base: position 207,759 of record NZ_FOAN01000006.1, read on the forward strand.
CCGTACCAGAGCGCCAGATGCCGGTCGGTGTTCCAGGCGAGCGTCGCGACGCGGTCGCCGAGGCGGATGCCTTCCTGCGTCAGCCTCTTGCCGATCCTGAGCGCGCTCTGGCGGATATCGGCATAGGTTGTGCGCCGGATCGGCCCTTCGACGCTGCGGGAGACGACTTCGCGGGTGCCGTGCTGGATCGCCGCGTGATCGATGATCCGATGGATCAGCAGCGGCCAATTCTGCATCAGCCCGAGCATGCGTTTCTCCCTGTCGTCTTGCTTCGCTTTTTGGCAGCATAGCCAGCGGACGGCTCGCGGCGAAAGCCCTCGCCTCCCGCTAGGAGATGAGTTAGTTTACAAGTAAACGATCTAGGGATGAACGCCTTGTCAGTGCCGCGCCCAATCCCCGCCCCGGAACCCATCGAGCCGGACCGCGTCTGGTTCCGCTTCATGCGCCTGCATCAGCGCATGCTCGGCCAGATGACCGCGCGCATCCGCGAGCTCGGTCTCTCCATCCCGCAATTCGACCTGCTCTCGACCCTGACCGAGCGCGAGGGCATCAGCCAGAGCGAGCTCGCCGAGCGGCTCTACGTCACCAAGGGCAATGTCTCCGGACTGGTCGACCGGCTGGTGCAGGCCGGCCTCGTCGAGCGCCGCGCCATCGTCGGCGACCGGCGCTCCTATGCCATGCACCTGACACCGGAGGGCCGGCGCCTCGCCGAGGCCGGCATGACGACGCAGCGCGATTATGTCGCCCAGACGCTCGGCAAGCTCCCGCATGACGACCTCGCCGAGCTCGACCGGCTGGTCCTGGCCTGGCGCGAGCGCGCCCGCGCCATTGACGCGCCCTGATGTTCGCCGGCCTGGCTTATGCCGGCGGCGGCAATCGCTGCTATTGGCAGGGCGGCTTCTACGAGACCGTCGCGCCTGAGATCGGCCTGAAGCCGCGCCGCATCGTCGGCGCCAGCGCCGGCGCCGGGGCGATGCTCTACAATGCGCTTGGGCTGGGCCCGACCGTGCGCGCGATGCTGCGCGAGGCCTGCTCCGGCCGCACCTCCGAGATCGACTGGGCCGCCTTCCGCCGTGGCGGCCGGCTCTTCCCGGTGGCGGAGATGTATCGCGGCATGCTCGCGAGCCTGTTCACGCCGCAGCGGCTGGCGGCGCTGAAGGCCCAGGCCGATTTCCTGATCGCGATCTCGCGGCCGCCGCGCTTCTGGCCGCTTCCGGTCATCACCACGATCGGCATCGGCGCCTACCAGCTCGAGAAGCGCTTCCGCCGGCCGGTCCATCCGACGGTCGGGCGCAAGCTCGGCTTCCGACCCGATCTGATCCGCATCGCCGACTGCGCCGATCCCGAGCAACTGGTCGAAGCGCTGATGGCGAGCGCCGCCGTGCCGCCGTTCATGCCCGCCGGGAACATCGGCGCCCGCGCCGCGCTCGATGGCGGACTGGTCGACAGCGCCCCGGCCTGGGCGCTCGCCGAGATGGAGGCGGCCGGCGAACAGACGCTGGTGCTGCTGACCCGCCCCTTCGCCGAGGTGCCGCAGGTTCAGAACCGCACCTATGTCCGCCCCTCGCAGGTGATCCCGGTCAGCCAGTTCACCATCCGCAACTGGGAGGGCATCCGCTTCGCCTATGAGCTCGGGGTGAAGGACGGCGAGGCGTTTCTGAGGGCGATGGAGCGGCGGAAGGCTGGGTAGTTTCCGGTTTGGTCGTTAGGCGCTGCCGGCAGACAAGGCGCGGGGAACCCTTCTCCCGTGTGGGAGAAGGGCAGGGATGAGGGCCCGCCCTCTCAGTGGAAGGCGCAGCGGGCCGGTTGCGTTCAAATAATCATCGGCGGTCCCTCACCCCTACCCCTCTCCCATCCGGGAGAGGGGATCCCGCGTTTCATTGTCCCCATCAGCGACCTTAGGCTACGACTCGAACTCCCTACCCGCCGGACCTGCCGATGGCTTCGATCGATCTCACCGCCTCCGCCACGAGCCTGCGCGCCGATCTGCTCGCCAGACGCTTCACCGCGGCGGAGCTGCTCGAGGCGACCTTCGCCCGTATCGATGCGCTGAACCCCACGCTCAATGCCATCGTCGCGCAGGATCGCGACGCCGCGCGGGCGATGGCAGCTGAGTCGGATCGGCGCATTGCCGCGGGGAACGCCCGCCCGCTCGAAGGCCTGCCGATCACGATCAAGGACGCCTTCGACGTCGCAGGCCTGCACTCCTCCGGCGGCCTGCCCGCGTACAAGGAGCGCGTCCCGCAGGAGGATGCCGCAGCCGTCGCCCGCCTGCGCGCCGCCGGCGCGGTGATCCTCGGCAAGACGCTCGTTCCGGTCTTCTCCGGCGACTTCCAGAGCTACAACCCGGCCCATGGCATCGCCAACAACCCGTGGAATCCCGAGTATTCGCCCGGCGGCTCTTCGGGCGGGGCAGCGGTCGCGGTCGCCACGGGCATGAGCGCCTTCGAGCTCGGCTCCGATCTCGGCTCCTCGATCCGCTGGCCGGCGCAGGCCTGCGGCGTCTTCGGGCTCAAGACCAGCTGGGGCCTGGTCTCGACCTGGGGTCTGATCCCGCCGCCGCCCGAGCGGCGCACCTTGCGCAATGCCGACCTCGTCGTCGCCGGCCCGATCGCCCGCGCCACCGAAGACCTCGACCTGATCCTGCCGGTGCTGACCGGCCCGCGCGACCCGAATATAGCGGGAGCGCCGCTGCCCGCCCCGCGCAGGACGGAGGCGAAGGGCCTGCGGGTCGCAATCTGGGCGCAGGAGCCGTTCGCTCCGGTGACCAAGGAGGTCTCGGACACCGTGCGCGAAGCCGGCCGGCGCCTCACTGAGGCCGGCGCCATCGTCGACGAGGCCGCCCGCCCCGGCTTCCGCTTCAGCGAGGCCTATGAGGTCTATGCGCTCCTGAATCACGCCGTCATCGCCTATGGCCTGCCGCCGAAGGTCCGCGCCCGCATCCAGGCGCAAGCGGCGAAGTTCGCGCCCGGCGACCTCTCGCATCAGGCGCTGCAGGCGCGCGGCGCAAGGATGACGCCCGGCCTCTATCAGCAGCTCCATCAGCGCCGCCTCGCTTTGAAGCGGCAATGGGCTCGCTTCTTCCAGAACTGGGACGTGCTGCTCTGCCCGCCCGCCCCGGTCGCAAGCCAGAAGCACGACCACCTGCCCGATTTCCACGCCCGCCGGCTCGACATCGACGGGGTGGAGCGGCCCTATCTCGACTTCCTGTGCTGGGCGAGCCTCGCCACTGGCTCTGACCTGCCTTCGCTGAGCGCCCCGGTCGGGCTGTCGCGGGCAGGTCTGCCGACCGGCGTGCAGATCATCGCCCCCTTCGGCGAGGACCGGACCGCAATCGCGGTCGGGGCGATGCTGGAGAAAACCGGCGCTGGCTACTGGGCACCGACAGAGCAATAGCCGCCCGATCAGAGCGGCATCCGGAACGTGAACCGGGTCTCGCCCGCATCGGAGACAACCTCGAGCGTCCCGCCATGGGCTTTCGCGATTTCCGAGCAGATAGACAGCCCGAGGCCGAGCCCCTGCTGGCTCGGCTTGGCTGAGGCGCGGACGAATGGCTTGAACAGCTCTTTCCTGACCACGAGCGGGATCGGCTCGCCGGCATTGGCGACCGACAGCTCAAAATAATCGCGCGCCCTGTGGGCTCGCACGGTGACGGGGCGATCCTCGGCCCCATGCGTCAGACCATTGGCGACCAGGTTCGACAGCATCTGCGCGATCCGGGCGCCGTCGCAATCGATCGGCCCCGACAGATCGAATTCGCTCAGCACCTCACGATCGGGATGCGCGGACCGTAATTCGCCGACGACCTGCTCGAGCATGGCCTTTAGCTCGGGCTCGTCGCCGCGATCGAGCTGAATGCCGCCACCAAGCCGTCCCCGTGCGAAATCGAGGACGTCGTCGATCAGGCCGGACATCCGCATGAGGCTGTGCCGCATCATGCCAGTCAGCTTCCGGATTTTTGCGATGTCCTCGGTGCGATCGAGCAGGTTCAGCCCGGCGGCGACCGAGGCCACGGGGTTGCGCAGGTCATGACCGAGCACGGCGATGAACTGCTCGCGGATTTCGCTGTTCTGGACCTCGCTGGCAAGGCTCGCCTGGCTCGCCGCCAGTTGCTGGTGCGCATCGAGATGGAAGGCGATCAACTCGGCGAAGAGCTTGAACATGCCCAGCGTCGCCGGATTGTTGAGCGAGCGGGGTCTGGGATCGATTGCGCACAGCGTGCCGAAGAACCGGCCATCCGGCAGGATGATCGGGATCGAGATATAGCTCTGCAGGCCGTACATCTGCGGCGTGTGGTGCGTGCGATAGATCGGGTCTTCCGCGACATTGTCGATGACGACGACCGCACGATGCTCCCGGATTTCGTGGCAGATCGTCGTTTCGATCTTGAGTTCTCCGCCGGGCTGGAGCCCGAACCCGATCTCGTCGCGGACACCGCACGCGACCCAGCGATCCTCGGAGACGCGCGCAACGGCGGCAAAGCCCATTCCGGTCGTCCGGCAGACGACGTCGAGTATGGTCGGCACCGCCGCGATCGATGCGATGGCCGCGACGTCTTTGGAGAAATCCTGCGGCATCGAACTCATTCAAACAGCAATCGGCCCACGGGCGATCCTAAGTCTATGTCAAAAGACAAGGCCTCAGTCCAACTCGCCTGCTTTTACGATACGCATGTTGGCGCGACGGCTCCAGCTCAGTGCGGAAAGCTCAAATGCAATCCGCCAGCGACGGCCGGCGGTTGCCGTCGCGGCCGATCGTCTCCGGTGCTGCCAGCATTGCGTTCAGCACCGCCTCCTGCGTCGCCTCGGCCGCGGCGCGGAACGGCAGGTCGATCCGGTTCTCGTTGAGGGCAGTGAGCGGGGTAAGATCGGCCTCCTCGAAATGTCCGATCCGGCTCGCGGTCGAGAAGGCGATGGCGATGTCGCCGCTGCCATTGCCCCAGAAGGCGCCGAGCCGCGCCAGCCCTGCGCCGCAGCGCCGGGCGATGCGGCTGAGCTGCCGGCTCTCCAGCGGCAGGTCGGTCGCCAGGATGATGATCACCGAGCCGCGCTCCGGCGGCTGGGCCGGGCTCGCGGCCGGCGGCACCGGGCGGCGCCCATCGGGCAGGACGAGATCGCCGGCATTGCCGAAATTCGCCTGCACCAGCACGCCGACAGTGAAGCTGCGGCCATCGAGCTGGACCAATCGCGAGGCCGTGCCGATGCCGCCCTTGAAGCCGAAGGCGCTCATGCCGGTGCCGGCGCCGACCGCGCCTTCCTCGACCGGTCCGCTTTTGGCCGCATCGAGCGCGGCATCCGCATCGGCAACCGTCAGGCGGCGAGCCCGGATGTCAGAGAGGAAGCCGTCATTGCATTCGAGCACGAGCGAATTGACCGTGCCGGTGCTGAGGCCGATCTCGCGGTTGGCTGCGAGCGCCCGCCCGACCAGCGCCTCGATCCCCGCCGCGACCGAAAACGTGTTGCCGAGCAGGAGCGGCGTCTCGATCTGGCCGAGCTCGGCGAGCTGCATCAGCCCGACGCTCTTGCCGAAACCGTTGATGACGTCGACGCCGGCCCTCACCTTCTCGCGGAAGAGATCGCCGCCATGCGGCAGCACCGCGGTGAAGCCGGTGCGAATATCGCCTCCGCGGATCGTGCGATGACCGACGGCGACGCCGGCGACATCGGTGATCGCATTGAGCGGGCCCGGCGGCAGCGAGCCGTAGATCAGGCCATAGTCCCGCGCCCGCTTGCTCAATCGAGTCTCCAATTCCGATTAGACGGCGGTGTTGAACACGGCTTCGATGTTGTGGCCATCGGGATCGGTGACGAAGGCCGCATAGTAGTGCGGGCCGTAATGGGCGCGCAGGCCCGGCCCGCCATTGTCGCGCCCGCCATGCTGGAGAGCTGTCAGATGGAAAGCATCGACCGCTTCCCGGCTGGGAGCCGCGAAGGCGACATGGAACCCCGGTCCCGGCGGCCGCTGCCCAGCCGGGCGGTGCTTCAGCGCCAGACCGTCCCCACCGCCCGCAACACCGTAGCCGACCGCCTGATTGGCCTCGCCCGGCCGAAGATCGCTCCAGACCCGGACGTAACCCAGCGGCACAAGGACCGCATCGTAGAAGGCCGCGGCCCGCGCGATATCGGCCACTCCGAATGACAGGTGATGCAGCATCGGCCATTCCGGCACGCTCACGCCGCGGCCTTGACCTTCGCGACGGTCACACGCGGCCGTCCGCCTGCGAGCTCCTCGCGCAGGACCAGCCGCTCGTCTGCAGCGAGTATACCGAGCGGCACGTCATGCGTCGGCATGACGGCGGTCGCCGACTTGTTCAGGAAGACGATCACCGGGCGGTTGCCGGCGGCGGCCCAGCGGCGCAGCTGGGTGAGGTAAGGCTCCTTGCGCCAGGCCTGCGGCGCGCCGGGGTCGAGCTGGACGAAGAGCCAGTTGGTCGCCGGGTCCATGGTCAGCACGAAGCGGGCTTTGTCGGGCTTCCATTCCGGCCCGAGGAAGTTCTGCGTCATCCAGAGGCAGAAGAAGGCCCGGCAATGATCCGGCCGCGTAGCATGGATGCCGCAGCCCCGGCCGGGCAGGCAATGCTTGCACCAGCTGCCGGCGACGCTCTCGACCGCCGGCACATCATAGACCTTGCAGCACAATGTGCACGTGCCGCAGTCGCGGCCGGGCGCCGGCTGGTTCACCATACGGGCGGGATCGATCATCGGGCTCTCTCGAAAGCGCGCAGAACCATGCGCATCGTCGCGGCGGCTGGCAAGCCGATTTGGAATGATTCCAGCCGCAATACCCGCCTCTCAGCCCTCATCCTGAGGAGCAGCCTTCAGGCTGCGTCTCGAAGGATGCTCCAAGGGGCTCCTGAACCATCTGGAGCATCCTTCGAGACGCGATCTGCGATCGCTCCTCAGGATGAGGGCTGCAGATTGGAAGCCGCCTCAAGAATCCGACGCGCCGGCCCCGCCCCGCGCCAGACTCTGCTCCGATCTGCAGGAAAATCGCTCAGCGCTTGCGCTGGTCGCGGTCTATGCTCGCATAAATCACGCATAAACATCGGGAGCCGGGAATGCTGACCAACCTCGCCGTCCGCGACATCGAGACGCTCGTCCACCCCTACACCAACCTTGCCACCCATCGCGAGGTCGGCCCGCTGGTGCTGGAGCGCGGCAAGGGGGTCTTCGTCTACGACACCACCGGCAAGGACTATATCGAGGGCATGGCCGGGCTCTGGTGCACCTCGCTCGGCTATTCCAACCAGGAGCTGGCCGAGACCGCCTATGAGCAGCTGAAGAAGCTGCCCTTCACCCATCTCTTCTCCGGCCGCAGCCACGACCCGGCGATCGAGCTGGCCGAGAAGCTCAAGGAGATCGCCCCGGTCCCGATCTCCAAGGTATTCTACGGCGCCTCCGGCTCGGACGCGAACGACACCCAGGTCAAGCTGGTCTGGTACATGAACAATGCGCTCGGCCGGCCGAAGAAGAAGAAGATCATCTCGCGTCTGAAGGGCTATCACGGCGTCACCGTCGCTTCGGCTTCGCTGACCGGCCTGCCGGCCAACCACACCGATTTCGATCTGCCGCTCCCCGGCATTCTGCACACCTCGTCCCCGCACCATTATCGCTTCGCCCAACCGGGCGAGAGCGAGCTCGACTTCTCGGCGCGGCTCGCCGCCGAGCTCGACGAGATGATCCAGCGCGAGGGGCCGGACACGGTCGCCGCCTTCATCGCCGAGCCGGTAATGGGCGCCGGCGGCGCGGTCACCCCGCCCGAGGGCTATTTCGAGGCGATCAACGCCGTCCTCGCCAAATACGACATCCTGTTCATCGCCGACGAGGTCATCACCGGCTTCGGCCGCACCGGCGAGATGTTCGGCACGACCACCTACAAGATGAAGGCCGACACGCTTTCCTGCGCCAAGGCCCTGACCTCGGCCTATTTCCCGCTCAGCGCCGTGCTGATCAACGAGCCGGTCTATGAGGTGCTCGTCGACCAGAGCAAGAAGATCGGCACCTTCGGCCATGGCAACACCTATGCCGGCCACCCGGTCGGCTGCGCGGTCGCGATCAAGACGCTGGAGATCTACAAGCGCGACAAGATCATCGATCACGTCCGCAAGGTCGCGCCGAAATTCCTGCAGCGCCTGACCAAGCTCGCCGAGCATCCGCTGATCGGCGAAGCCCGCGGCGTCGGCCTGATCGGCGGCATCGAGTTCGTCAAGGACAAGGTGAGCAAGGCGCAGTTCGAGGCCAAGAAGGGCGTCGCCCTGAAGTCGACCAGCTTCGCCCAGGAGGAAGGCCTGATCCTGCGCGCTCTGGGCGGCGACCGCGTCGCCTTCTGCCCGCCGCTGGTGATCAGCGAAGCCGAGATCGACGAGTTGTTCGACCGTTACGAGCGGGCGCTGGGCAAGACGCTCGACTGGGTCAAGGCCGAAGGCCTGATCGCGGGCTGAAGGCGCACTCTGGAACCACGACGTCATGCTCGCCCTTGTGGCGAGCATCCACGTCTTGAACACCGCATCTGGTGAAGGAAGACGTGGATGGTCGGGACAAGCCCGACTATGACGTGAAACGGCGGCTGGCAGTGAATTTTGCCTGCCGCCCCGCGAAACTGTGCCAAAGCTGACCAAAGCCTCGGTGTGACACGAAAAATGTCACGACAATTTCAAAATGCCGCCGCCGGCCCGACCCGATCGGCAGCGACATTTGCGGTGCTGACGGCCAGGAACCGTCGGCGCCACAACCGGAAACCGAGGATCATGTCTACGCATAAGCCGCGCCACCCCGCGCACCGCTCCGCCAGCTTTCATGACGCCAGCGCGCGTGAGGCCTATGCATCGCGCTTTCGTCCGATCGCGATTCCCGCCATTCTCGCGGGAACCCGCTGGACCCCGGCCGCGTTGACCTCGCAGCACAGGGACGTTCCGGCGCTCCTGCGCAACGGTTTCGAAGATTGATACGACGACCTCCGACTGAGACCCCAAATGCTTGACCGGCGCAGAGTTCTTCAAACTCTCGCCGGTCTTTTTTTGTCCAGCTTCGGCCTGGGCGGTTACGCCTATGCCTGGGAACCCGCGCATCAGGGCGTGACCCGCTACCGGCTGAAGCCCGCCCGCTGGCCCGAAGGGCGCCGGCTGCGGCTCGCCGTGATCACGGACCTGCATGTCGGCGGCCCGCATATGCCGGTCGCGCGCGTTCGCCAGATCGTCGAGCAGACCAATGCGCTGAAGCCGGACCTGACCTTGCTGGTCGGTGATTTCGTCGCCAGCCGAACCCGCAGGTCGAGCGACCCTGCACCGGCTGAATGGGCAGCCGAACTCGCCCGCCTGCAGGCGCCCGCCGGCCGTTTCGCCGTGCTCGGCAATCACGACTGGTGGCAGGACGAGCGCGCTCAGAAGGAGCTCCGCGGACCAACCCAGTCCACGGTCGCGCTCGAAGCGGTGGGCATTCCCGTCCTGGAGAACCGGGCGGTCAGGCTCCAAACTGGCGCCGGACCGCTCTGGATCGCCGGGCTCGGCGACCAGGAGGCCTTCGTCCTGCGCCGTCGTCCGCGCGGGCTGCCCTACGGCCTCGACGACCTGCCGGCCACGCTCGCCATGATCCGCGACGACGCGCCTGTGATCCTGATGGCGCATGAGCCCGACATCTTCGCCAGGGTGCCCTCTCGCGTCGCGCTGACCCTTTCGGGCCATACCCACGGTGGCCAGGTCAGGCTGTTCGGCTGGTCGCCGATCGTGCCCTCGCGCTACGGCAACCGCTATGCCTACGGCCATGTCCGGGAGAATGGCCGCGACCTCGTGGTCTCGGCCGGGCTCGGCACCAGCAAGCTGCCGATCCGGCTGGGCGCGCCGCCGGAGATCGTGCTGATCGAATTGGGCTGACGGGCGACGCCGCAGCGTCGCTCCGGGTCAGCGAACGATGACCTTCCCGCCGACAGCGGCGCGGTTGTAGAGGTCGATCGCATCGATGTTGCGCATCCGGATGCAGCCGGACGAGGCCGAGCGACCGATCGTCTCCGGCTCATTGGTGCCGTGAATGCGGTAGAGCGTGTCCTTGCCGTTCTGGTAGAGATAAAGCGCGCGGGCGCCGAGCGGATTGTCCGGCCCGCCCTCCATGCCGCCGGCGCGCGGCGCCAGATGCGGCCAGCGCGCGATCATCTCGGCCGGCGGCGTCCAGCGCGGCCACTCGGCCTTGCGCTGCATCACGGCCGTGCCGGTCCAGCCGAAGGCCTCGTCGCCGGTCGCGACGCCGTAGCGGATCGCCTTCTTGTTCGGCAGGATGAAGTAGAGGAACTTCTCGGTGGTATCGACCACGATCGTGCCGGGCTCTTCGCCGGTCGGGTCGGTGATCTCGTAAGGCAGATGCGTGATCTGCGTCTCGAAATTCGGCACCAGCGCCATGTATTCGGCATCGCGCGCCGACAGCGACGGTGCATGCACCGTCTTGTACTGGCAGGCTCCGAGAAGCACCGACAGGCCGAGCACCGTAACGAGAGTCTGCTTCATGGGGTCCACCGCCGGCACCGAGACAGTGCTCGTTATGATGAATGCATCGTTAAAAAACGGTGACCCGACGAGAGACGGCCCGGGTCGAACACAGGCTGGTCTTACGGCGCAAATGACTCTCAGGCAATGAAGTTCGGCACCTGCTCTGGCGTCTTGCTGCATTGCAGTGACAATATGGTCACGCTTGCGGGCTACCCCGTTTGGAAAGCTTCGCGACCATCGGAGACTTGCGCGTGACGACGCTGCTGATCAGCCATCCTTCCAGCCTCCGCCATGTCACGCCGCCGGGCCATCCCGAACGCGCCGACCGCATCCGCGCCGTCCAGCAGGCCCTTGAGGATGAGCGATTCGCACTCCTGCAGCGCGTCGAGGCCCCGGAAGGCACGCTCGCCCAGGTCGCGCTCTGCCATCCCGCCGCCTATGCGCAGGCGATCGTGGAAGCCGCGCCCCAGGAGGGCATGGTCCAGGTCGACGCCGACACCATCATGTCGCCGGGGACACTCGCTGCGGCGCTTCACGGCGTGGGGGCGGCCGTCCACGCCGTCGACGAGGTCATGAGCCGACGCGCGACCAACGCCTTCAGCGCCATGCGCCCGCCTGGCCATCATGCCGAGAGCGACAAGGCGATGGGCTTCTGCTTCTTCAACAACGCCGCCATCGCCGCCCGCCATGCGCAGAGGGCCCATGGCGCCGAGCGCGTCGCCATCGTCGACTGGGACGTCCATCACGGCAACGGCACGCAGGAGATCTTCTGGGGCGATGCCAGCGTGCTTTACGCCTCGACCCATGAGATGCCGCTCTACCCTGGCACCGGCGCGCCGTCCGAGCGCGGTGAGCACGGCACGATCGTCAATGCCCCGCTTCGGGCCGGCGACGGCACGGACGTCTTCCGCGACGCCTTCGAGAGCGCGATCCTGCCGCGGCTCGCGGCCTTCGCGCCCGACCTGGTGATCATCTCGGCCGGCTTCGACGCGCATTGGCGCGACCCGCTCGCCAACATCAACCTGAAGGAAGCGGATTTCGCCTGGGCGACGCAGAAGCTGATGGAGATCGCCGACCGCCATGCCGGCGGGCGGCTCGTCTCGATCCTGGAGGGCGGCTACGACCTCGAAGGCCTGTCGAAATCGACCGCCGCCCATGTCATGGCGCTGATGCGCGGCTAACCGGCGCCGCTCACTCCAGCGGCGCGGTCTCGGCGATCTCGATGCCGAAGCCGGAGAGGCCGACGAAGGCGCGGGTCGAGGACGCCAGGTTGACGATCGAGGCGACGCCTAGATCGCGCAGGATCTGGGCGCCGAGACCGACCTCGCGCCATTGCTGCGAGCGCAGCGCGTCCGAGCCTTCCTCGCCATCGACACTCTTGATCGGCACGCCGGCCGAACCGTCGCGCAGATAGACCAGCACGCCCTTGCCTTCCTGCTGGAAGCGGCGCAGCACGCACTGGATCGAGGACGCCCCGCCGAGCACGTCGGCAACGACATTGGCGCGGTGCAGACGGGCCGGCACCTTCTCGCCGTCGCCGAGCTTGCCCATCACGAAGGCGAAATGCTGGGTGTCGTCGAAAGGCGTCACATAGACATGGCCGGTCATCTCGCCGAACTCGGTCTTGACCGGGAAGGAATGCACGCGCTCGACCAGCTTCTCGCGCGCCTGGCGATAGGCGATGAGGTCGGCGACTGTGATCTGCTTGAGATTGTGCTTCTGGGCGAAGGCGGTGATCTGCGCGCCCTTCATCACCGTGCCGTCGTCGTTGGCGAGTTCGCAGATCACGCCGACCGGCGGCAGATCGGCCAGCTTGCAGAGATCGACGGCGGCTTCGGTATGGCCCGAGCGCATCAGCACGCCGCCGTCTTTCGCGATCAGCGGGAAGACATGGCCGGGCCGGACGAAATCGGCGGCGCCCATATTGCCGTTGGCGAGCGCGCGCACCGTATTGGTGCGCTGCTCGGCCGAGATGCCGGTGGTCAGCCCATGCTTGACGTCGACGGTGATGGTGAAGGCGGTGCCGAGCGGGGCATCGTTGGAGGAGACCATCGGGTCGAGCCGCAGGCGGCGCGCCTCGCCCGACGTCAGCGGCGCGCAGACGATGCCGCAGGTGTTGCGGATGATGAAGGCCATCTTCTCCGGCGTGCAGAGCGAGGCGGCGACGATGAGATCGCCCTCGTTCTCACGATCGTCGTCATCGGTGACGATGACGATCTCGCCGCGCGCGAAGGCTTCGACGGTCTCGGCGACATTGCTTGCGGTCATGGCAGCCTCGCGCGGGCTCTGCAGGCCCAGAAAGTCGTTGGGGGTGACGGCGCCTCCGGTCGCGGCGGCGATACGCTCGGCGCTTTCGCGGGAGATCCAGGAAGTGGGATCGTTGCAGAGCGCCGTGACGCTGGCCGGAGACAGGCCGACCTGCCGCGCAAAGGCGCTGCGGGCGGTCTTGGTTTGCTGGAGCCAGGCGTCGAGCTTCATGGCGTGATAGCTAGCACCGCCACCCTTCGATTTCAATGAAGCGGATCGGCCAATTTCAGTATTACTGAAAAGCGCGATCTGGCGTCATCTGGCCGTGCCATAAACGGCATCGCGCAACTGCGTCACGAACGGCCCAGCCATGCCCTCGAAGGCCGTGTTGGTCAGCGCGACCACGATGAGCTCATTGGCCGGATCGACGAACCAGCTGTGGCCGTAGGCACCACCCCATTGCAGCGTGCCCCGGGCCTGCGGGGTCGCGGCCGCCTTCGGGTCGTCGAGCACCGCCCAGCCATAGCCGAAGCCCCAGCCCGGCCCCTGCGTCGCCGCCTGGACTCCGACCTGGTCCTGCATCATCGCCGCCACCGTTTCGCGCTTCAAAATCGGCGCACCGCCCGTCCTGATCGCCTCCAAGAACCGCAGCAGGTCCCCGGCGGTGCCGACCATTCCGGCGCCGCCCGAGGGAAATGAGGCCGGATCGAGGACGCGGCTCGGGGTAAAGAGAACACTGCCCGTCCCAAACGGCACCGCCATGTCGTCCGTGATCCTCACGGGGGCGGGCCTTCCGTCGGCGTAGGGCACGGCGAGCCTCGTCGAATCCGCCACCGCAAAGCCGGTGTCCTTCATGCCGAGCGGGCGGGTGACCAGGCGCTGGACGACCGCGGCCAGCGATTCGCCCGAGGCAGCCTCGAGCACACCGCCGAGCACGTCGATGCCGAGCGAATAACTCCATTTCGTCCCGGGAGCGAATCCGAGCGGCGCTTGGCCGAGGCGGCGCAGATTCTCCTTCAGGCTCAACCCGGGTTGGTCCATTCCGTCCGACACGTTGAGCGTGTGATAGGCGCTGCCCGACGGCTCGAAGAAGCGATAGCTCAACCCCGATGTGTGGGTCAGGAGTTGGCGCACCGTGATCGTCGGCTGCGTTCGATCCGGGAGGGCAGGCCGGAAATCCGGCAGGAAGCGCGTCACCGGATCATCCAGGCGAAGCTTGCCCTCCTCCACCAGCTTCATCGCTGCCGCAGAGACGATCGGCTTCGTCACCGAGGCGAAGCGGAAGATCGCATCTTCCTGCATCGGCCGGCCCGCCTCGCGATCGGCGAACCCCGCGGCCTGATGATGGATGAGCTTGCCACCGCGCGAGACGAGCACGACGGCCCCGACGAGCCGCTTCTCCGCAATAGCCTGCGCGACGACGCGCTCGATCCGGGCCGAGAGCGCCGTATCGGCCGGCTGCGCCATGGCTTGCAGCGAGAGCATGAGTCCGACCAGCAGAATGGGAAGGCTACGCATGGCGATCGACTTTCGATATAAGGAGCGATCGCTCCTGATATCGCGCTTCCAGAATTAATTCCAGAGTGATCACTGTGATAAATAAGGATGAGACGGATCGCCGGCCGCGCGGCCGGCCGCGCGCCTTCGATCGGGAGAAGGCGCTGGCCGCCGCCGGCAAGACCTTCTGGAAACTCGGCTATGAGGGTGCTTCGCTCGTCGATCTCACCGAGGCGATGGGAATCACGCCGCAGAGCCTCTATGCCGCCTTCAAGTCGAAGGCAGACCTTTTCCGCGAATCGGTCGGCTGGTATCTCGGCGAGGTCGGCTCGGCGGCGCGTGCGGCGCTCGACGAGCCGGATATCGTCGAGGCCTTCAGGCAGTTCTACGCCGCATCCGTGCGCCAGTTCTGCAGCGAGGGGCAGCCGAGGGGCTGCATGCTGTCAGCGGCGCTGGTGAACTGCGGCAGCGAGCACGGCGATATCGCCAGGGAGGTTGCGGGCTACCGCGCCGCAAGCATCGCCCTCTTCCAGGCCCGGCTGGAGGGCGCCGTCGCCGAGCATCAGCTTAAGGACGAGACCGATTGCGCGGCGCTGGCCCGTTATCTCGGAGCGATCCTGCAGGGGCTCTCGATCCAGGCCAATGACGGCGCGGCTGCAGGCGAACTCGACGCCGTCGCGGAGCTCGCCGTCACCACGATCGCAAGCGCCCGGCGCTGATCGGTCAGCTTTCGAACGGCCAGCGCGGCTCGATCACGCCGACCTGGGCGCGATGGCGCAGATACTGGTCGGCGAGCACGCAGGCGATCATGGCCTCGCCCACCGGCACGGCGCGGATGCCGACGCAGGGGTCGTGCCGGCCCTTGGTGAACATCTCGGTCTCGCCGCCGGTGCGGTTCACCGTGGCGCGGGGCGAGAGGATCGACGAGGTCGGCTTGACCGCGAAGCGCGCCACGATCGGCTGGCCGGTCGAGATGCCGCCGAGGATACCGCCGGCATGGTTCGACAGGAACAGCGGCTTGCCGTCATTGCCGGCGCGCATCTCGTCGGCGTTCTCCTCGCCCGACAGCTCGGCCGCGCCAAAGCCGTCGCCGATCTCGACGCCCTTGACCGCGTTGATGCTCATCAGCGCCGCGGCGATCTCGGCGTCGAGCTTGCCGTAGATCGGCGCGCCCAGCCCCGCCGGCACGCCCTCGGCGACGACCTCCAGCACGGCCCCGATCGAGGAGCCGCTCTTGCGGATGCCGTCGAGATAATCGGCGAAGCGCTCGGCCGCCTTGGCATCGGGGCAAAAGAACGGGTTGTTGCCGACCTCGTCCCAGTCCCAGTTGCCGCGATCGATCTTGTGCGGCCCCATCTGGACCAGGGCGCCGCGCACCACCATGCCCGGCACGACCTTGCGGGCGATCGCCCCGGCCGCGACCCGCATCGCAGTCTCGCGCGCCGAGGAGCGGCCACCGCCGCGATAGTCACGGATGCCGTATTTCACGTCGTAGGTGAAATCGGCATGGCCGGGCCGATACTTGTCCTTGATCTCGGAATAATCCTTCGAGCGCTGGTCGACATTGTCGATCAGCAGCCCGATCGAGGTCCCGGTCGTGACCTGCTCGCCATCGACCTCGCGCGCGAAGACGCCGGAGATGATGCGGACCTGGTCCGGCTCCTGGCGCTGCGTGGTGTAGCGCGACTGGCCGGGACGGCGCTTGTCGAGGTCGCGCTGGATCTCGGCCTCGCTCAGCGGGATCAGCGGCGGGCAGCCATCGACGACGCAGCCGATCGCAGGACCATGGCTCTCGCCGAAGGTGGTGACGCGGAAGAGATGGCCGAAAGTGTTGTGCGACATGGAAGCCTGATGTGTGACGTAGCAGGCTTTTAGGCGGGAAAGCCAAAACGTGGAAGTCCATAGGCACGGGCAGCGTCCCACTTGGCAAGCGGAAGCATCTCACCTAAGTTATGACCAATTATTTGGTCAGGAGCGCGATCATGAAATCTGTCGCCCTTGCGGAGGTCAAGGCTCATTTGAGCGCGCTGATCGACGCCGTGGAAGCGGGCGAGAGCATCTCGATTACCCGCCACGGCAAGCCCGTTGCACAACTGATAGCGGTAGAGAAACCCCGAATGCCACTCGATATCGCCAAGCTGCGCGCGCATCTGGCCACGATGCCGATGCAGGAAGAGGACGGCGGTGAATTCATGCGCCGCATCCGTGACGAAGCACGCTATTGAAACTCTACCTGGACACCTCGCTCGTCGTTACCGCGCTGATCATGGAACCAAGCTCCGCAGCCATCGTCGAATGGCTCGAGCGGCAAAACTCTCATCGTTTCGTGATCAGCGATTGGGTCGTCGCCGAGTTCTCCGCGGCGCTGTCCGTCAAACTGCGGTCGAACCGGATTTATGCCGAAGCGCAAGAGCGCGCACTCGCAAGGCTAGCCGATCTGATTACCAGCGAGTTCGAATGCCTTCCCGTAACGAGGGAGCATTTTCGTCAAGCCGCCGCCTTCTGCAATCGCAGCTTCGTTGGGTTACGAGCGGGTGATGCGCTTCATCTGGCAATCGCCGCCAGCTCTACTCTCAAGCTTTGCACCCGAGACAGGCTCCAAGCCGAAGCCGGCGCCGGGCTCGGCGTACTGACCGAGTTCGTGCCCTCATTGCCGTAAGAGCCGGCCGCCTCAATGCCCCGCCGCCGGCACCGCCGGCGCGCCTTCCCAGCGGGTGTTCGCCGGCAGGTTCTCGCCCTTCATGATCACGGTGAGCAGGCCGATCTGGGCGTAATCGCCGACATGGGTGTCGTAGAGCACGGTCGCGCCGGCGCCGACGCAGACGCCCTTGCCGAGCGTGACCTTGCCGACCTTCATCACCCGGTCCTCGTAGAGATGGGTCTGCAGCGCCGAATGGGCGTTGACGGTGCAGAAGTCGCCGACCTTGATGCAGTCGAACTCGGTGATGTCGGTCGAGTCCAGCCAGACTCCCTGCCCGTACTGCGCGCCGAACAGCCGCAGGAACCAGGGCAGGAACGGCGTGCCGCGCAGATAGTCGAACAGCACCTTGCCGCCCAGCCCCCAGTACAGCACCGCGATCGCCTCGGTGCGCATCGCCCAGAACGACCACATCGGCTTCATCACCGGCTTGTAGACGCCCATCAGCAGCCATTTCATCAGCGCGCAGATCAGCGCCTGGGTGACGGCGATCAGCACCGCGCAGCCCATGAAGGCGAATACGAGGCCGACCCAGTCGCGGTCGAAGATCTTCTGCTGCAACACGAGATCGACGGCGAGCGTGCCGAAGGAGATGAACAGCATCGCCGGGAAGGAGGTGTGCAGCGCCTCGAAGACGGCGCGCGCCAGCTTCTTGCCCGTCGAGGGCTTGTAGGTCCAGTCGGCACCGAGATCGACCTTCTGCCGCGTCGGTAGCCTGATCGGCGGCGAGCCGAACCAGGTGTCGCCTGGGCTCATCAGCTCGTTCGCCGGCGGCTTCGACTTGATGCCGATCAGCACCTTGTCGGGGATCACCGCACCCGGCGGCACCACCGCATCGTTGCCGACGAAGACCTGCTCGCCGGTGCGGGTCATGTCGAGGCGCATATAGCCGCGCCGCATGTCCTCGTCGCCGAAGATCACCTCGTCGGCGATGAAGTTGCCGGCGCCGATCCCGGTGATGTCGTAGCGGCCGGAGAGATTGGTCGAGATCTCGGCCCCGTTGCCGATGCGCGCGCCCATCATCCGGTACCAGAAGCGCATATAGATCGTCGCGAACAGCGAGGACAGCGTCTCCAGGGTCACCTCGGTCGCCAGCGCCACCGTCCATTTACGGGCGTAGAAGCCCGAGTGGATCGAATAGGTGCCCGACGAGACCCGCGGCAGGATCGCCCAGCGCAGCGCGCAGATCAGGAAGACCGTGACGGTGATGAGCCCGATCGCCGTCGGCCAGGTCAGGATCGGCAGATACCAGAGATAGCTGACGTCCGACCAGGTCGCGACCCAGTTGTCGATCCTGTCGAACAGCCAGAAGGCCGGGAAGATCGGCAACAGGCTGATCGGCGGCAGTACGATCAGCATGACGATGTAGAACAGGGTCATCGCCGCCCGGCGCCCGGCGCTGGCCTCGGCTTGCGGCGGCAGGGCCTCGACATCGACCATGCCGGTCTTGCGCGCCGGCGAGCCGTCCCAGATTTCGGCCGTGCCGATGGTGGCGCCCGGCGCGATCGCCGTGAGATCGCCGATCTCGGCATGGTCGCCGACGGTACAGCCATGGCCGAACACCACGGAGGAGCCGGCATAGACGTCCTTGCCGATGGTGATGCGGCCGATGATGAAGTCGGCGCCAACAGCCTCGGCATTGGCGAAGGTGGTCTTCGATCCGAGCGTCGTGCCGTCGCCGAGCGTGACCAGGTCGACCGCGCCGGCCTCGTAATCGGAGATGATGACATCGCGCCCGACCTTGGCGCCGAGCAGGCGCCAGTAGAAGCGCATCACCGGCGTGCCCTGCAGCCATTTGATGTGCACGAGCCCGGCGACGCGCGAGGCGAACCACCAGCGGAAATAATAGACGCCCCAGAGCGGATAGGTGCCGGGCTTGGTCCGGCCGAGCACCAGCCATTTCAGGCCGATCGCGATGAAGCCGGTGACGAGCGTGATCGCGACATAGATGCCGAGCAGCGCAAAAACCTGCGCCATCGCCGACAATTCTTCGCCCGAGAGCAGCATATAGCTGACGAAGATGCCGAGCCATTGCGCCGTCGACAGGCTGATGATGATCGGCAGCGCGATCGCCTGAGCCAGCCCGCAGAGAAAGCGGCGGCGCAGCGGCGGCGGCGTGAAGGAGAGGTCCTCTTCGGCCCGGATACCGCGCGAATCGAGCAGCTCCGCCATCGCCCGCAAGGTTCGCGCGCCATAGACGTCCTGCAGGGTGATGCCGGCATAGGCCGGCGTCTCGCGCACGATCGAGATGAAGCGCGCCGCCAGCAGCGAATGCCCGCCGAGATCGACGAAGAAGTCGGCTTCCAGCGGCAGCGCCTGCGCCCCGAGCACGCGCTTGGCCGCGTCGAGCAGGGCGGCCTCGGTCTCGTTGCGCGGCGGCTCCTGCTCGCCGCTGGCGGCCGGCGCCGTTAGCGGCGCGGCTTTCAGCATCTTGCGGTCGACCTTGCCGGAGATCATGCGCGGCAGCGAGCCGACCGGCTCGAAATGCGCCGGGATCATGTAGGGCGGCAGCTTCTCGCGCAGCGACGCCCGCAGCACCTTGCCCTCGATCTGCACGCCTGGCTCGCCGACCAGGAAGGCGACGAGGCGTTCGATGCCGTCATCGGTCCGCAGCACCACGGCGGCCTGGCTGATGCCGGCCTCGTCGGACAAGGCCGTCTCGATCTCGCCGAGCTCGACGCGGAAGCCGCGGATCTTGACCTGGTCATCGATCCGGCCGTGGAAGACGATGTTACCGTTCTCGTCGAGGCTGACGGCATCGCCGGAGCGATAGAGCACCGGGTCGCCGCCGCTGCCGCCGAACGGATTGGCGATGAACTTCTCGGCCGTCAGCTCCGGCCTCAAGTGGTAGCCCTTGGCGACGCCGGGACCGCCGATCAGCAGTTCGCCCTGCTGGCCGACGCCGGTCAGCTTCATCTCGTCGTCGACGATATAGGCGGTGTAGTTCGGGATCGGCCGGCCGATGGTGACCGTCTCGCCCGGCTCGACCGGCGCGGCCGTCGCCACTACCGTCGCTTCCGTCGGGCCGTAGGTGTTGAAGATGCGCCGGCCGGGCTTCGACCATTTCTGCACGATCGAGGGCGGCAGCGCCTCACCGCCTAGAAGGATCAATGTCAGCGAGGGCACGTCGGCCGGGAGGATGCCGAGCAGGGTCGGCACCGTGTCGATCACGGTGACGCCGGCATCGGTCAGGATCGCCGGCAGCTTCTCGGCATCGCCCATCATCTGCGGCGTCGCCACGAACAGGGTCGCGCCGACGAGATAGGGCGTCCAGATCTCCTCCATCGACAGGTCGAAGGCGACCGAGGCGCCCTGGAAGACGACGTCCTCCGGACCCATCCCGTAGAGCGCATTCCCGGAGCGCAGGAAATGGCAGATGTTGCGCTGGCTGATGACGATCGCCTTGGGCGTGCCGGTCGAGCCTGAGGTGTAGATCAGATAGGCCGGGTGGTCCGGCGTCAGCCCGACAGGACGAGCCGGCATCGGCTTGCCGTCGCTCGCCTCGGCGAGCTGCTGCGGACACCAGATGGTGCGTTCGGTCGCAGCGGCACGCGCCTTCCAGTCGGTCTGCGTCACCAGCCCCTTGGCGCTGGCATCGTTGAGGCAGATCGCGATGCGTTCGACCGGCGCCTCGGCGTCGAAGGGCAGCCAGGCGGCACCCGACAGCGTGATCGCGATCTGCGCCACCAAGAGCTCGATGCCGCGCGGCATCCACAGGCCGACCATGTCGCCCGGCCCGACGCCGGACAGCGCGAGCCCGCGTGCCTGCTTCTGCGCCTCCGCCCAGACCTGCGCATAGCTCAGCCGCCGCTCGCCGCAGATCAGCGCCGGGTGATCGGGGCGCGCGGAGACGCTCGCCGCGAAGATCTCGGCGAGCACCTCGTCGCGCAGCAGCTCCGGCCGCTTCTCGCCCGCCAGCATCGCAAGCGCGGTCGCGCCTGTATCGGCGCCGCCCGCCGAAACCGTGGTGATGTCGTTCATTCTGCCCCGCCGCAGGTCGCGGCCTTATCGCCCGGCCTGCACCTCACGTCGAACGCCCCGCCTCCCCGCGACGACGCGTCCATCGAATCCAAGGCCGGACACCCGCAGCCGCGCGGAAACTCGCCTGCCGGCCGTATCTGAGCAGATTTGGCTTAACCGCGGCTGAACGGCAAGCCTGAAGACGGCATGGTATCAAGCGTCGGCGCCGCACCTGCGGCCGCCTTTCACATCCAGGTCGCCTTGCCGCCTTCGACCACCAGGATCTTGCCCTGCCAGATCTCGACACGCGCCGCATCCGCCGTGCCGACGGCGCCGATCAGCGCCAGCACCGCCCGCGCCACGCCCCCATGGCTGACCATAACCGTGTCCGGCGCCAGCCCTTCGAGGACAGGCCGGATCCGCTCGGCCAGCATGCGGTAGCTTTCGCCACCAGGCGGCACGAACCCCCATTTGTCGCTCTCGCGCGCTCGGGCGAGCTCGCGCTCGCTGGCCTTCGCGCTCTTGCGGATCTCGCGCCAGGTGAAGCCTTCCCAGTCGCCGAAGGTCAGCTCGCGCAAGCGCTCGTCGATGCGGAAACCGTCCGGTGGCAGCTCGAGTTCGCGGCGCAGGATCGTCATCGTCTCGCGCGCCCGCTCCATCGGCGAGCAGACATAGTCGACGGTGGCGTAGTCCGGCGTCAGCGCCTTGAGCCGGCGCGCCGCCTCCTCGGCCTGCATGCGACCAAGCCCGTTGAGCGGAATGTCCTTCCCGCCCTGCAACCGGCCCTCGCGATTCCAGTCGGTTTCGCCGTGGCGAACGAGGAAGAGGCGGCCGGGAATCGTCAGCGGGATCATGCCTCGCCTCATGCACGCTGCAGGCCGGCTCGTCAAAGCGGCGAAACCGCCGCAGGCCGCATCCTCACCGCCTCGTGAGCTTTGTGGTGGCCGCGCCCCGCCGCCATGTGTAAGAGGCAGCCTCCAGCATCAACCCGATCGCCGCATGAGCGCCACGCTGACATTGCCGGATGGCCGCAGGCTCGACCTCGGCGCCAGGCCCCTGCTGATGGGCGTGGTCAACGTCACCCCGGATTCCTTTTCGGATGGCGGCCTCTTCGCCGACCCCGCCGTGGCGGTCGCGCATGGGCTGACGCTGGCGCGGCAGGGCGCCGACATCGTCGATGTCGGCGGCGAGTCGACGCGGCCGGACCATACCCGCCTCGATGCGGCAAGCGAGCTCGCCCGGGTCCTGCCGGTGATCACCGGCATCGTCGCGCAGAGCCACATCCCGATCTCGATCGACACCTACAAGGCCGAAGTCGCCGACGCCGCGCTCAAGGTCGGCGCCTCGATCGTCAACGATGTCTGGGGTGCGCAGCGCGAGCCTGCCATCGCCGGCGTCGCGGCCCGCCATGGCGCCCCGATCGTCCTGATGCACAACCGTGAGGAGATCGACCCCGAACTCGATATCCTCAGCGACGTCATGCGCTTCCTCGAGCGCTCGATCGAAATCGCCATCGCAGCCGGCGTGCCGCGCAGCCAGATCGTCGTCGATCCCGGCATCGGCCGCTTCGGCAAGACTGCGGAGCAGTCGTTGCTGCTGATGAGAGAGCTTCGCCGGCTCGGCGAGCTCGGCTGCCCGGTCCTGCTCGGCGCCTCCCGCAAATCGGTGCTCGGCCATGTCATCGGCAAGGCGGTGCCGGCGCAGCGCGTCGCCGCCAGCATCGCCGCGCATCTCTACGGCGTCAGGCAAGGCGCCGCCATCATCCGCGCCCATGACGTCGACGAGCATGTCGATGCCTTGAAAATCTGGGTGGCGATCGGAGCAGCACAATGAGCGCGACCGGACAGATCTTCATCGAGGCGCTCGACCTCTACGCCTATCACGGCCATTTCGCCGAGGAGGGCCGTCTCGGCCAGCGCTTCTCGATGGACCTCGTGCTGGACTGCGACCTGCGCGCATCCTCGCTCAGCGACGACATCGCCGACACCGTCGATTATGGCGAGGTCGTCGGCTTGGTGACGCGCACCTTCTCGGGCAAGCGCTTCAAGCTGCTGGAAGCGGCGGCGCGGGCTCTGGCCGAGGCGATCCTGGCCGGATACCCCGCCGTGACCAAGGTCGCGGTCACGCTGCGCAAGCCCGCCCCGCCCATCCCGGGCCGCATGGATTCGGTCGGGGTCAAGCTGGACTTCACGCGGTGATCGTCGAGGCGACGCTCGGCTTCGGCGGCAATCTCGGCGATCCCGTGGCGGCCTTCGCTGCGGCCCTGTCGCGGCTGCGCGCGCACGCCGCCGTCGAGGTCAAGGCCGTGTCCTCGGTCTGGCGCACGGCGCCCTGGGGCAAGCTCGACCAGCCGGAATTCCGTAACATGGCGGTTCTGATCGAGACCACGCTTCCGGCCGAGGACCTGCTGTCGCTCTGCCTCGCCATCGAGCGCGAGAGCGGCCGCGAGCGTCGCGAGCGCTGGGGACCACGCACGCTCGACATCGACATCCTGACCTATGGCGGGCAGACGATCGATCGGCCCGGCCTGCAGGTCCCGCATCCGCGCATCGCCGAACGCGCCTTCGTGCTGGCGCCGCTGGCGGAGATCGCGCCGGGGATCACGATAGGGGAACGCAGCGTCGTTGATCTGCTGGCGGTGATCGCGAGCCAGGATGTCAACCGGGACGAGGACGGAACACGCCGGCTGCACTCCGTCTCACCGGCTCAGTCCGCGTAGAGCTCCCGCAAGGTTTGCAATACCTGCCCGAGGGTCGCGTCGGCAACGCTGCCGAGCTTCCTTCGGAGCCTTTGCTTGTCGAGCGCGCGACTCTGCTCGAGCAGGATCAGCCCGTCGACGCCCTGAAACTGCACCGGCACACGAAAGCCGGCAGGGCGACTGCCCGACGTCATCGGTGCGACGATGACAGTCCGCAGATGATCGTGGATTTCCGGCGGCGAGATGACGACGCAAGGCCGTGTCTTCTGGATTTCGCTGCCGATCGTTGGATCGAGCGCGGCCAGCCAGATCTCGCCGCGCTTCACCATGTCAGGGTCTCATCCTCGCTGTTGCCGAATTCCGGCCAGACGAGTCCGTCGTCCTGTTCCCGTGCGAGCCGCTGCGAGTCCTCGGCCCAGCCAGCACGCGCCGGGCGGATAACGGGCTCGATCACGAGGCGCCCGCCCTCGACCTTGAGTTCGACGCTGTCGCCGGCCTTGGCGCCGATCTCGGCCAGCAAGGGCTTGGGGATCAGGATGCCGGCAGAGTTCCCGAATTTCTTGACTGCACTCAGCATCGCTCGCTCCCGATCTCGCGAGCAAGATAGGCGATATGCCATTCCGTTACAACAAAGTAGCTACAGAATAGGCCCCCTGCAGCACGCCGTTGCGGGCGCGCCTCAGCCTCACTCACCCTTGTCGAGCGAGATGTCCGGCGCGGTCGGCACCTTCATGCCGACGACATGGTAGCCGGCATCGACATGCATCACCTCGCCGGTGATGCCGCGCGACATGTCGGAGACCAGGAACACCGCGGTCTCGCCGACCTCTTCGATCGTGACCGTGCGGCGCAGCGGCGAGTTGTACTCGTTCCAGCGCAGGATATAGCGGAAATCGCCGATGCCCGACGCCGCCAATGTCTTGATCGGCCCGGCCGAGATCGCATTGACGCGAATCTTCGATGGGCCGAGATCGGCGGCGAGATACTGCACGCTCGATTCCAGCGCGGCCTTGGCGACGCCCATGACGTTGTAGTGCGGCATCCATTTCTCGGCGCCGTAATAGGTCAGCGTCAGCAGCGAGCCGCCATCCGGCATCAGCTTTTCGGCACGCTGGGTGATCGCGGTGAACGAGTAGGCGGAGATCAGCAGCGACTTCGAGAAATTGGCCTCGGTCGTGTCGACATAGCGGCCGGTCAGCTCATCCTTGTCGGAGAAGGCGATGCAGTGGACGACGAAGTCGAGCTTGCCCCAGAGCTTTTCGATTTCGGCGAAGACGGCGTCGATCGTCGCCCCATCGGTGACGTCGCAATGGCCGACGACATGGCCGCCGAGCTGCTGCGCCAGCGGCTCGACCCGCTTCTTCAGCGCATCGCCCTGATAGGTGAAGGCGAGCTCGGCGCCGGCATCCGCCGCAGCCTTGGCGATGCCCCAGGCGATCGAGCGGTTGTTGGCGACGCCCATGACGAGACCGCGCTTGCCCCGCAGGAGGTTGGCGGTCGGGGCGGCGCTGCTGGATTCAGGCATCTGAGACCTTCGAACTGGACGAACCGGCAAAAGAGAACCGGACGGTCTCATAACCGAGGCGGCCGAAGGGTGGAAGCGCCCTGTGCCGAAATCCTGTTCAGGCGTCTCCGCCGGCCCGCGCCTTCATCAGCGCGGTCAGCTCGGCATCCTCGCTGGGCATCTCGATGTCGATTGAGACGAAAAGGTCGCCATGCTCGCCCTTCTTGGCGCCGGGCAGGCCCTTGCCGCGCAGGCGGAACTGGCGCGCCGTGCCGGTCAGCGGCGGCACCTTCATCTCGACGGCGCCCGACAGCGTCGGCACATGGATCGGCCCGCCCAGCACCGCGGTCGCCAGCGGCACCGCGACGCGCGCACGCAGATTGATGCCGTCGACGGTAAAGCGGGAATCGGGCTTCACCTTGATCGTCATCAGCACGTCGCCGGCCTCGCCGGTGAGCGGATGGGTCTGGCCGAGGCCACGCAGGCGCATGACCTTGCCGTCGGCGACGCCCTCGGGGATCGTCACCTCGACCTCGCGCCCGCCGGGCAGCTTCACCCGGCGCGTGCCGCCATTGACCGCCTCGGCCAGCCCGACCTCGAGGGTGAAGCTCTGCTCCGGCGGCTTCTGCGGCTGGCTCTGCCGGCCACGCCCGCCACCGCGTCTGGCCGCCTCGCCGAAGAGCGAGCCAAAAATATCGGCCGGATCGAAGCCGGGATCGCCGCCGCGGCCGGGGCCGCCGCCGTCGAAATGGAAATCGAAGCCGCCATGCTGCGCACCGCGCCGCCCGGCACCCATGCCCTCGAAGCCGGAAAAGCGCGGCTTGCCCTCGGCGTCGATCTCGCCGCGATCGAACTGCTTGCGCTTGTCGGCGTCGCCGAGGACTTCATAAGCCGTGTTCAGCTCGGAGAATTTCTCCTGCGCCTTCGGATCGCCCTGGTTGCGGTCGGGATGCAGGTCCTTGGCGCGGCGGCGATAAGCCTTCTTGATATCGGCCTCGTCGGCCGATTTCGCCACGCCCAGAACCTGATACGGATCACGCATTCAAACACACCCTCGGAAGCTTCGTATTCCGGCGTACCGGAACCGCTCCCTAGATGGGAAGACTGTGGCGCGGTTGCAACAGGCTTCAGGCCGCACCTTTCCACGGTTTTGCATCTTTCACCGCCCATTCGCCACCCGACGGCCGGCAGGCGGTGCCCTGCAGTTTCACGGGGCCGGTCTGCAGGCTCATCGAGGCCAGGAAGGCGCGACAGATCTCGTCCGATCTCAGGAACGGCCCGCCGACCGGCGTGAACGTGCCCTTCATGCCGCTCTGGGCGTTGTCCCAGGAGACCGGCGCGCCGTTGCCCTGCGGATCGAGCGCCAGCGCCATGGCGCCCTCCGCCCGGCGCCAGTCCTCGGGACCGAGATCGGGCGCGAGCGTGGCGAGCGGGCTCTTGCCCTCGACGGCGCGGGCCGGCAGCACCGAGGCGGTGGTCATCGCGACCTCGTCCTCGGCCTTGCTCGACAGACCCATGATCGGGAAGGAGATCGAGCAGCCCGCCGAGGCCAACCCGAGCAGGAGCACGCCGAGGAGCGATGCCCCTGATGCAAGGGGACTGCGCTCACGCGGCCTCTGGCTCCGCTGCGCGCGGGGCTTATATATGACTGCCAACTCAAACCGCATTACGGATCGCGCTCGCCCGACGCTTCCAAAACTTGCGAGGATTTAAGACGTGAATCCGTTAACGAGCGGTGACTTCACCGAGGCTCAGGAGCCTTTCGCCCTGTTCGAAAGCTGGCTGGAGGAAGCCAAGGCCTCCGAGCCGAACGATCCGAACGGCATGGCTCTCTCGACGGTCGATGCCGACGGCATGCCCAATTCCCGCATGGTCCTGCTCAACGGGCGCAGCCCCGAGGGCTTCGTCTTCTACACCAACACCCAGAGCCAGAAAGGCGAGGAGCTCGCCGGCCAGCCCAAGGCGGCCGCGCTGTTCCATTGGAAGAGCCTGCGCCGGCAGGTCCGCCTCCGGGGCCCGGTCAGCCGCGTCAGCGACGCCGAGGCCGACGCCTATTTTCAGTCGCGCCCGCGCGACAGCCGGATCGGCGCCTGGGCCTCGCAGCAGTCCAGGCCGCTTGAAAGCCGGTTCGCGCTTGAAAAGGCGGTGGCGAGCTACGCGCTGAAATTCGGCGTCGGCGAGGTGCCGCGCCCGCCACACTGGACCGGCTTCCGCATCGCCCCGGTCTACATGGAGTTCTGGCGCGACGGTGCCTTCCGCCTGCATGACCGCATCGTCTTCCGCCGCGCCACGCCGGCCGACGCCTGGACGAAGGCGCGGCTCTACCCCTGAGGGAAAGTCACAACCACATGGCCATGCCCAAGTTCGACTTCCCGAAGACTGAAGCGGGCAAGCGCCCGGTCATGCTGCTGACCGGCGCCAGCCGCGGCATCGGCCATGCCACGGTGATGCAGTTCGCCATGGCCGGCTGGCGCATCCTGTCCTGCTCGCGCCAGGCCTTCTCGGACAAGTGCCCCTGGCCCTCGGGCGCCGACGACCACGTCCAGATCGACCTCGGCGACCCCGAGGACACGATGCGCGGCATCGCCGAGATCAAGAAGCGCCTCGCCGCCGAGGGCGGCAAGCTCAACGCGCTCGTCAACAATGCCGGCATCTCGCCGAAGGGGCCGAAGGGCGGCCGGCTCGGGGCTGCGACGACCTCGTTCAACGACTGGCACCAGGTCTTCCAGGTCAACTTCTTCGCGCCGATTATGCTGGCGCGCGGTCTGCTCGACGAATTGACCGTCGCGAAGGGCGCGATCGTCAATGTCACCTCGATCGCCGGCTCGCGCGTCCACCCCTTCGCCGGGGCGGCCTATGCGACCTCGAAGGCAGCGCTCGCCAGCCTGACCCGCGAGATGGCCGCCGATTTCGGCCCGCTCGGCATCCGCGTCAATGCGATCTCGCCCGGCGAGATCGATACCGCCATCCTCTCCCCCGGCACCGACAAGATCGTCGAGAAGTTGCCGATGCAGCGCCTCGGCAAGACCGAGGAGGTCGCCAAGGCGATCCATTTCCTCTGCACCGATGCCTCGAGCTACGTCACCGGCGCCGAGCTCCATATCAATGGCGGGCAGCACGTGTGAGCGGGCAGGACAACGGCCAGGACAACAACCGGGTCATCCCCTTCCCCAATCCCGCCCGCGCCGCGGCGCGCCCGGTGCTGGCCGCCTCGATCGCCGTCTTCCGCGACGGCAAGGTCCTGCTGGCGACGCGGACCAAGCCTCCGGCCGACCAGCTCTGGTCGCTGCCCGGCGGCAAGGTCGAGGCCGGCGAGAGCCTGGAGGAGGCGGCGCTGCGCGAGCTCGAGGAGGAGGTCGGCATCAGTGCCCGGATCATCGGCTTTAACCGCCATGTCGAGATCGTCGGCCGCGACCCCAAGGGCGCGGTGACCCATCATTTCGTCATCGCTTCCTTCGTCGGCGAATGGCTCGCCGGCGAGCCGCGGCCGGGCCCCGAAGCCGGTGCCGTGATGTGGGCAGATCCCCTCAAGCTCGGCGGCCTGCCGACGACGCGCGAGCTCGGCGACGTGCTGCGCCGCGCTGCCGCCATTGTCACTGGCAAGGCCGGCGCATGACGAAAGGCGCGCTCGCAGCCCTGATGCTCGCCGCGCTGACCGCGAGCCCGCAGGCGCTGCTGGCGCAGGCCCGGCGGCCGGCCCAGCCGCAACAGCAGCAGCAACGTCCCGCCGAGCCGGCCCCGCCGGAACCTGAATCGCCCGCCCCGCCCTATGAGCCGCAATTGCTGCAGCTCGCCGAGATCATCGGCTCGCTCTCCTATCTGCGCACGCTCTGCGAGGCCCGCGAGGCGCAGGACTGGCGCGAACGCATGGCAACCCTGCTCGAATCGGAAGGCCGCTCGCCCCAGCGGCGCGAGCGGCTGGCCAGCGCCTATAACCGCGGCTACCGCGCCTATTCGGCGACGCACCGCACCTGCAGCGACGGCACCCAGGAGGCCTCCGCCCGTCTGGCGCAAGAGGGCGAGAAGCTGGCCAAGGCGCTGGCGAGCCGCTTCGGCGGCTGAAGCAGGATGCCCGTTTTCGGGACAATCAACGATTTTGGCGCAGGATGAACTCCCGTTTTGCATCGTCCGGGAGGCTTGGCGATGCGGTTTCGGCACGGGCTTGCGCCATTCTTAAGCAGAATTGTCCCCCGAGAATTAACCTTTCTTAAAGACCGTGATGGCGCCGGCCATCGACGGATCGTATCCTGACCGGGCAAATCACTGGAACAGTCGCGGTCCATGCGCGCCCGTTCCGTCCGACAGGTTCCTTCAGACGCCGGATACCGCTGCCTTCATGTCCGCTCTCTCCGACGACCTGCCGCTCGACCCGACCCTCGCCGAGGACGTCAAGGACGCCCGCCGCGTTGCCTATTGCTATGTCGAAGACGCCTTCATCGAGGCGCGCCAGGACGGGCTCGACTCCGACTCGCTGGCCCATGCCGCGCTGTTCGCGGCGATGCGCACGCTGGTCGAGACCTATGGCGAGGAGGCGACCGCCGTCTTCGCCGAGGCCCTGCCGGAGAAGATCCGCTGCGGCAACTTCACCACCGGCACGCGCCACTGAGCGCCTGGCTCGGGCTTGACCCGAGCATCTCGGAAACGAGTGCCTGACCGTCCTGAGATTCTCGGCTCTTCGCTACGCTCCGGCCGAGAATGACGACCGGCGCATTCAATTCACGCCTTGCGCCTGTCGCGCCGTTTCCGCCCGTCCGAGCAGCAAATCGCGCTCGCGCCGGTTCCGGGTCATCCCGGCGGCCCGGGTGAACTCGGCCTGCGCCTCATCATGCCGGCCGAGCTTGACCAGGAAATCGGCGCGCACGCTCGGCAGCAGGTGGTAGTTCTTCAGCGCCGGTGCCGAGGCGAGCGCATCGACCAGCACCAGTCCCGCCGCCGGCCCCTCCGCCATCGAGACTGCCACGGCGCGATTGAGTTCGATCACCGGCGAGGGCGTCAGAGCAAAAAGAGCGCCATAAAGCGAAGCGATCCTGCGCCAGTCGGTCTCCTCGGCGGTATTGGCGCGGGCATGGCAGGCGGCGAGTTCGGCCTGCAGGACATAAGGGCTGGGCTCGGTCGACAGCCGCCGCGCCGTCTCCAGCGCCTTGAGGCCGTGATTGATCAGCAGACGGTCCCAGCGCGCCCGGTTCTGGTCGAGCAGTAGCACCGGCTCGCCGTCCGGGCCGATCCGGGCGCGCAGGCGCGAAGCCTGCAGCTCCATCAGCGCGACGAGGCCG
This sequence comes from Allobosea lupini, assembly GCF_900109525.1. GTDB lineage: Bacteria > Pseudomonadota > Alphaproteobacteria > Rhizobiales > Beijerinckiaceae > Allobosea > Allobosea lupini. Next base: position 238,110 of record NZ_FOAN01000006.1, read on the forward strand.
TGCACCTCCGGCTCCTGCGGCGCAAGCCCGGCAAGGATGCGCCCGAGCCGCATCGCCTCCTGGCACAGAGCCGGGCGGACCCAGTCCTCGCCGCCAGTCGCGGCATAGCCCTCGTTGAAGATCAGGTAGACCACCTCCAGCACCGAGGCGAGGCGGTTCGCCAGCTCGGGACCATGCGGCACCTCATAGGGCACCTTGGCCTCGGCCAGAGCCTTCTTGGCCCGGACCAGGCGCTGCGCCATCGTCGATTCCGGCACCAGGAAGGCGCGGGCGATCTCCTCGGTGGTGAGGCCGCCGATCAGGCGCAGCGTCAGCGCCAGGCGAGCCTCGACCGAGAGGACGGGATGGCAGGCGGTGAAGATCAGGCGCAGCAGGTCGTCGCCGACCTCGTCGTCGAGCGCGTCCTCGATCCCGGCGACCGGGTCATCGTCCTCGTCGAGGTCGCGGCCGATCTCCTCATGCTTGCGCTTCAGCATCCTGGCGCGCCGGAGGTCGTCGAGCGCGCGGTGCTTGGCCACCTGCATCAGCCAGGCGCCGGGATTGCGCGGTACGCCCTCGCTCGGCCATTGCTGCAGCGCAGCGACGAGCGCGTCCTGCGCCAGCTCCTCGGCCCGGCCGACATCGCGGGTGACGCGGGCGAGGCCCGCGATCAGTCTCGGGGCCTCGATCCGGAAGACCGCCTCGATGGCGGGGTGTGCATCGCTTGCCGTCATGGCCTGCGATACACACCATCAGCATGGAAGCTGGCAAGCGGCTCAGCCGTTGTCGCCGACTTCCTTCTTGAGACGCTTCCAGGCCGCGTCGGCCTCGGGCGAGACAGCATCGCCGAAATCGGCGAGGTCGACGACCGGGCGGATCTCGATCTCGGACGGCCCAGGCATCGGGTTGGGGCAGCGCTTGACCCAGGCGATTGCCTCGTCGAGCGACTTGCACTCCCAGAGCCAGTAGCCGGCGACCAGTTCCTTGGTCTCCGCGAACGGCCCGTCGACCACAGCGCGCTTCTCGCCATCGAACTGCACGCGTGCGCCCTTAGCGCTCGGCTGCAGCCCGTCACCGCCCTTCATGATGCCGGCTTTCACCAGCTCTTCGTTATAGGCCATCATCGCGTCGACCAGCTCGCGGGTCGGCGGGGCGCCGGCTTCGCTGTCCTTGGTCGCCTTGACCAGAACCATGAAACGCATCTGTCTTCTCCGCTTGGTTGGAGCGGCGCGGGCCTCGCCTCGCACCGGTCTGGTTGAATGACGTTCTGAGAATGTCAGCCGGCGCGCTTCTCCGTCTCGGCACGCAGGCGTTCTTCCTGCTCGCGCAGCTCCGGCGTCAGGGCCTCGCCGAAATCCTCCATCTCGAAGATCGGGCGCAGCTCGATCTCGGTGCCGCCGTCGAACGGCGCGCGCTTCAGCCACTCGACCGCCTCGTCGAAAGAGCGGACCTGCCAGATCCAGAAACCGGCGAGCAGCTCCTTGGTCTCGGCGAAGGGGCCGTCGGTGATCACCCTCTGCGATCCTGAGAAGCGCATGCGCACCCCCCTCGAACTCGGATGCAGACCGTCGCCCGCCAGCATCACGCCGGCCTTCACCAGTTCCTCGTTGTAGGCGCCCATCCGGGTGAGGATGTCCTCGCTCGGCATCACGCCCGCTTCGCTGTCCTTGTCGGCCTTGACCAGAACCATCACACGCATCGGTCTTCTCCTGTCTGTGGCGTTGGTTTCGCTTCGCTATAGGGCGGGAGAATTCCCGCCCTCTGTCGTCACGTCGAACGAGGCGCGCCCCGATCGACAGGCCTGCGAATTTTTTTCAGCCCCTGGCCGCATATTTTTCGCGGCGGGCGATTTCGGCGGCGCTCGGCTCGGCGAACTCGAAGGAGCCGGTGGTGACCTCGCCCTCGCGGCGATAGGTCGCCATGAGGACGCCGGTGCTGGACGCGCTGCTCTCGGTGAGCTTGAAGGCGGCGGGCATGGCGCCCTTGCCGAACAGCCGCTTGCCCTTGCCGAGCACGACCGGGAAGGTCAGCAGCGTGATCTCGTCGATCAGGTCCTTCGCCAGCAGCGCCTGGATCAATTCGCTCGAGCCCTGCAGCAGGAGCTTGCGCCCATCCTGGCGCTTCAGCGCCGCGACTTCCGCCGCGACATCGCCATGGAGCGCGACGCTGTTCTGCCAGCTCAGCGTCTGCGGCTCCGAGGTCGCGACATATTTTGTGATGGCATTGAACTTGACCGCGATCGGATCGTCGCCGGCATAGGGCCAGTGCGCCGCGAAGATGTCGTAGGTCCGGCGGCCGAGCAGCAGGTCGAACTCGTCGGACAACGCCTTGTCCATCACCTTGCCCATCGCCTCGTCCCAGTAATGGAAGGTCCAGCCGCCATGGCTGAAGCCACCCTGCGGATCCTCCTGCGGGCCGCCCGGCGCCTGCATGACGCCATCGAGGGACACGAAGGTGGCAGCAACGACTTGTCTCATCTGATCTCTCCCGAACGCGCGGGAGCCTGGTCCCGCATTGCGTCTTTCGAAGCTCGGGCGGGCGCCGCAATGACCAGCGGCCTCCGCTGCTTCTTGCTGACACGTCGAATGGGAAAACGCCGGATCGACAGGTCCTCGGAAAAAATTTCACCGGGGCGGCCGCGCGGCGTACGGCACCCGTTTCCTGTCACCCCGATCGCATCGGTTGAGCCTTTGGCCGAAGCACCCTAACTATCGGGGCGAACGGCGCCCCATGCCGAAACAGCGATCGCTCAGAGAGCCCCACCATGCCGGTAACCAGACTGGTCGACCGCGGCGTCATCCGCGTCAGCGGCGACGACGCCCGCGACTTCCTCGACAACATCGTCACCAACGCGATGGAGACCGTCACGCCCGAGCGCGCCGGATACGGCGGGCTGCTGACACCGCAAGGCAAGATCATCGGCGATTTTCTGGTTGTCGCCGTGCCGGACGCGGAAGGCGGCGGCTTCCTGCTCGATACGCCCTTGCTCCAGATCCCCGACCTGATGAAGAAGCTGAAGCTCTACAAGCTGCGCGCCAAGGTCGCGCTCGACGATCTCAGCGAGCGAGCGACGGTGATCGCCGCGACCGATGGCGGCAGGTTGCCGGCCGATGCCGGGCTGGTCTATGCCGATCCGCGCCTCCCCGAGCTCGGCGAGCGCGCCATCGTCGATCTGGATGGCGCCGACGAGCTCGTCGATGCGTCGATGGACGACTACCACGCCCGTCGCATCGGCCTCGGCATTCCCGATGGCGGGCGCGATTTCCTCTATGGCGACACCTTCCCGCATGAAGCGCTGTTCGACCAGCTCGGCGGCGTGTCCTTCAGGAAGGGCTGCTATATCGGCCAGGAGGTGGTCTCGCGCATGCAGCACCGCGGCACCGCCCGCTCGCGCGTCGTGCCGGTCGTTTTCAGCGAGGGCCTCAACCCGGATGACGGCGTCGAGGCCAGCGCCGGCGGCAAGACGCTCGGCCGCGTCGGCTCCTGTGCCGATGGCCGCGGCCTTGCCCTGTTGCGGCTCGACCGGGTGGCGGATGCGCTCGCCGCCGGGCACGAAATGGACGCCGGTGGCCTCGCCTTCACGCTGGCGCCCAAGCCGTCCTTCATCCGCTTCCCCTATCCGGGCGAACCAGAATTCGGAGCGGCAGCATGAATGACGTTACCGGCGGGCGCGAGGCGGTCGAGGGGCACGACGGCAAATATCGCTGCATCTGGCCGGGGAGCGATCCGCTCTATCTTGCCTATCACGACACCGAATGGGGCGTGCCGGAATACGATTCCCGCACGCTCTGGGAAAAGCTGATGCTCGACGGCTTCCAGGCCGGCCTGTCCTGGATCACCATCCTACGTAAGCGCGACGCCTTCCGCGCCGGCTTCGCCGGTTTCGAGCCCGAGACGGTCGCCCGCTTCGGCGAGACCGATGTCCAAAGGCTGCTGGCCGATGCCGGCATCGTGCGCCATCGCGGCAAGATCGAGGGCACGATCCGCAATGCGCAGGCCTATCTCAGGCTGAGCGAAAAGGGCCCCTTCGCCGACTTCCTCTGGAAGCATCTCGACGGACGCGTGATCCAGAACGCCTTCCGCACCCATGAGCAGGTTCCGGCCGAGACCGCCGTCTCCAAGGCGATCTCCAAGGAGCTCAAGGCGGCCGGCTTCACCTTCTGCGGCCCGACCATCGTCTATGCGGTGATGCAGGCCTGCGGCATGGTCAACGACCACCTCACCGGCTGCTTCCGCTGGCAGGAATGCGCGGCCCTCGCCCGCGACACGCGCCCCGCCGCCTGATGGCCAAACCGCCCGCTCCGCCGCGCGCCTGGCAGCGCATGCTCTCGGGCCGGCGGCTCGATCTGCTCGACCCCTCGCCACTCGATGTCGAGATCGAGGACATCGCCCATGGCCTTGCTCGCGTCGCCCGCTGGAACGGCCAGACACGCGGCGCGCATTCCTTCTCGGTGGCGCAGCATTGCCTGCTGGTCGAGGCGATCGCCGGCCATCTCAATCCGGACTGGTCGCGTGAATGGCGCCTGATGGCGCTGCTGCACGACGCGCCGGAATACGTCATCGGCGACATGATCTCGCCGTTCAAGGCAGTGATGGGCGATGCCTACAAGGGCGTCGAACTGCGCTTGCTGGCGGCGATCCATCTGCGCTTCGGCCTGCCGGCGGCAACGCCGGCGATCGTCAAGCGCAAGACCAAGGACGCCGACAAGATCTCGGCCTTCCTGGAAGCGACAGAGCTCGCCGGCTTCGAGCGCGAAGAGGCCTTGCGCTTCTTCGGGCGGCCTCAGGCTTTGCCGCGCGAGGTGCTGGCGCTGATCGAGCCGCAGGCGACGGAAGTGGCGCAGGGCGCGTTTCTGAGGCGATTTGGCGAGTTGGCCGAGCGGTAGTGCCGCACGTCATTCTCGGCCGGAGCGCAGCGAAGAGCCGAGAATCTCAGGACGAGAAGGCACTGGTTTCCGAGATGCTCGGGTCAAGCCCGAGCATGACGCCCTTGCTCAATAACAGGACACGAATTCCCGGTAGACCCAGCCCACCACATGATTCCGCCCGCGCGGGCTGATCAGGGCCCAGGGTCGGCCGCGCTCGTCGAAGGACGTATTCATCACGCGGATGCCGGCGCCATTGCTGACGCGGCCGATGATCTCGCCATTCGGCGTCTCGCGGATGTTGAGCGGCGTGCCGGTCGGATCGGTGACGGCGCAACGGTTCTGGGCGAAGGCCGGCGCAGCCGATAGGCACGCGGCGAATGCGGCTGTCAGAAGGCCGAGGCGGATGGCGGTCATGAACATATCCCCTGATCGTCAACCGGCACGCCCCGCGCCGTGACACGCATTTGCAATGGCGACGTCAGGGCCGCTTTCGCGTCCGCTACGGATTGTTTCCATTCGTGATCAGATCATCTGACATTCTCTGCGGTTCCAGCAATAATCATGTAGCCCCATAATGCATTCATCCGATCGCAGCTCTGGGAGATGACAGCCATGACCGCCCCGACCAGCCTGAAGCTTCCTGCCGGCGTCGTCGTGAAGGGCGCGCTCGCCGAGCGCTATGACGAGGTCCTGAGCCATGACGCGCTCGCTTTCGTCGCCGATCTGCAGCGCCGCTTCAACGAGACCCGCAAGCGCCTGCTCGCTCTGCGCAAGGAGCGCCAGAAGCGCTTCGACGCCGGCGAGACCCCGGACTTCCTGCCTGAGACCAGGCACATCCGCGAAGGCGACTGGAAGGTCGCAGCCATCCCGGCCGATCTGCAGGACCGCCGCGTCGAGATCACCGGTCCGGTCGACCGCAAGATGATCGTCAACGCCCTGAACTCCGGCGCCAAGGTCTTCATGGCCGATTTCGAGGATGCCTCCTCGCCGGTCTGGGCCAACATGGTCGAGGGCCAGATCAACCTCAAAGACCGCTGGGCCGGCAAGATCGACTTCACCGATGCGACCTCGGGCAAGGCCTACAAGCTCAAGGACAAGCCCGCCGTCCTGATCATCCGCCCGCGCGGCTGGCACCTGCCCGAGCGCCATATCGAGATCGACGGCGAGGTCGCCTCGGGCTCGCTGGTCGATTTCGGCCTCTATCTCTTCCACAACGCCAAGGCGGCGCTGGCCCAGGGCTCGGGCCCCTATTTCTACCTGCCCAAGCTCGAGAGCCATCTCGAGGCACGCCTCTGGAACGACGTCTTCGTCGCCGCCCAGACCGCGCTCGGCCTGAAGACCGGCACGATCAAGGCGACCGTGCTGATCGAGACCCTGCCCGCCGCCTTCGAGATGGACGAGATCCTCTACGAACTGCGCGAGCACATGGCCGGCCTGAACTGCGGCCGCTGGGATTACATCTTCTCCTTCATCAAGAAGCTCGCCCGCAACAAGGCCTTCGTCCTGCCCGACCGCTCGCAGGTGGTGATGACCAAGGCCTTCCTGCGCGCCTATTCGCTGCTCTTGATCAAGACCTGCCATCGCCGTGGTGCCTTCGCCATGGGTGGCATGGCGGCGCAGATCCCGGTCAAGAACAATCCCGAGGCCAATGCCGCCGCGTTCGCCAAGGTCAAGGCCGACAAGGAGCGCGAGGCCGGCGACGGCCATGACGGCACCTGGGTCGCCCATCCCGACCTCGTCCCCGTCGCGATGGAGGTGTTCGATCGGCTGATGCCGCAGGCGAACCAGCTCGGCAAGCTGCGCGAAGATGTGCAGGTCGGGCGCGAGAACCTGCTCGAAGTGCATCAGGGCACCCGCACCGAAGAGGGCTTCCGCGAGAACATCCGCGTCGGCGTGCAGTATCTCGAAGCCTGGCTGCGCGGCCGCGGCGCGGTGCCGATCTACAACATGATGGAAGACGCTGCGACCGCCGAGATCAGCCGCGCCCAGATCTGGCAGTTCGTCCAGTACGGCGTCGCGCTCGAAGGCGGCGCCAAGGTCGACGCCGACCTGTTCAAGCGCTGCCTGCCCGAGGAGATGGCGCGGGTGAAGGGCGAGCTTGGAGCCGAGGCTTATGACAAGGGCCGCTTCCCCGAGGCGATCGACCTGTTCTCGAAGCTCTCACTCGCGCCGGAGTTCGAGGAGTTCCTGACCGTGCCGGCTTACGGGAAGCTGGGCTGAGCTAACGACCCGCGCCGCTCAGATGGGTGGCGCGGGTTTGCTTTCTGACGCTTGGCCGTAGATGTCAGTCTGTGTCCGCTTTTGGCCGGAAGCGGACGTCAGCCTGCTGACTGAACATTATTGCAATGCCGTCTCACCAGGTTGACGATCATATCGTCATTTGTCTCGATGTCGAAATATGAACTATCAATCGCGCGCACAGTCACCCAAGGACGGGTATCTGATCCATCGAACGCTCTAAATTCGCCCCAGATGACTTGATGCAAGCCATCGACAAGCGAAAGCAGGGCTTCGCCTGACACTCGCTTTCCTGATCCGACCAGTGCTTCGATTCCACGAACGTCTTCACCTGTCGCCCAGAACTCTTCACTAGCATGGTCGATCTCCCATTCGGCGCCATCGGAACTGGGCCGTATGAGCGCGAGAATCTCCTTGAGACCGAATGCCAAATGACCGTTCGGGTCCCCATCATGAATTTTGAGCGTCGTCATGAGAGATGCATGCACGACCGGGTGGCCTTCGACAACGGTGGTTCCAGTATGTTGTGCGACAAGTCCGACTCGGGCCGTCGGCAGCCATCGCACTTGACGACGACTATCGGTGCCGACAGTGTCCCGGGGCATGCTCAGGAACCGGACCATTTGCGACCGACGCCGACGCCGCTTCATCCGAGCGGCGGCTTCTTGGCTGCGCGTCGATCACCGTCCTTCCGCGTAAAGGCCTCACCATAGGCCACAGCCGAAGCGACTTCGACCCGCATTCCTGAACCCCCGCAGCCCTCGGCTCCGGGGGTTTTTCTTTGCCCACCCCCCAAGAGGACACCACCATGAGCATTCGCGTCGGCATTGTCGGCATCAGCGGTTTTGGCGGCGGCGAGGCGCTGCGCCTGATCGCGAGCCACCCGTCATTCGAGCTGGTCTACGCCGCCGGCGAGAGCAGCGCCGGCAGCCGCCTGGTCGACCGCTTCCCCGGTGTGCCCGCCAAGCTGGCCGAACTGGTCATCGAGAAATGGGACCCTGCGGCCCTGCCGAAGCTCGACCTGCTGTTCGCGTCGCTGCCCACCGGCGCCTCGGCCGAGGCGCTGGCACGCGTCCCCAGGCACGTGAAGATCGTCGATATCGGCGGCGACCACCGCTATGTCGACGGCTGGGCCTATGGCCTCGCCGATATCTGGCCGGCCGAGATCGAGGGGCAGAGCCGCGTCGCCGATCCCGGCTGCTTCCCTGCGGCGACGCTGACCGCGCTCGCGCCCCTGCTGGCCGACAGGCTGATCGAGCCCGGCAACATCGTGATCGACGTCAAGACAGGCATCTCCGGCGCCGGCCGGGGCGGCGACAGCAAGTTCGGCTATGCCGAGAGCAACGAGAACCTTGTGCCCTACGGGCTGCTCAGGCACACCCACATGCCCGAGATCGCCAAAACGATCGAGCGGCTGAGCGGCGGCAGCGCGGCCGGGCTGGTGTTCACGCCGCATCTGGTGCCGATGACCCGCGGCATCCTCGCCACCATCTACTGCCGCGGCCGCGCCACTACGCAGCAGTGCCTGGACGCGGCGCGGCGCTTCTACGCCGGGCGCTCCTTCGTCCGCGTGACCGACAGGCCGCCGCAGACCAAATGGGCGACCGGCTCGAACCTCGCTTTCGTCAGCTATGCGGCCGATCCGGAGCGCAACCTGGTGATCGCGCTGGGCGTGGTCGACAATCTCGGCAAGGGAGCGGCGGGCCAGGCGGTGCAGAACGCGAACCTGATCTGCGGCCTGCCGGAAACAGCGGGGCTGGACGGCGCACCCGTCTGGCCGTGATGACGGCGGGCCTCCGCGCAGTTGTTCAATCTGCTGCGGAGGTCCGCTCATGTGCGGAAGCGGAGCCGGCGTCGCGGTTCAAAAGCCGTGCAGCGCGATCATGATCGCGAAGGCGATGGTGAACAGGAGGCCGGCCAATGTCGGCGCGGTCACGATGAAGGCGGCCAGGATCGGATGGCGGTTCCCCCACGCCAGCGCCGCGGCCGAGACCGCGATCACGGGCAATGCGAGGAAGTAGGCCAATGTGAGCCGCGGTTCGGCGTTGACGTCGAACCCGCTGCAGATGACGGCTGGCAGAGCCCCCAGGCACCCCAGCATCCAGCACGCGGCCACGGCGAGGGTTGCGCCGCGCAGATCGCGCCGGGCGATGAACATGAAGGCCACCGCAGCGGCTGCGAGCTGGAGCGCGCCTGCTGCCGGAACGATCCAGCGCTCGATTCCCGTGTAGAGGTCCGGCGCCCCGAAGAACGGCAGCAGCAGCGAAGACAGCCCGAAATAGGCGGCGAGCCCGGCCGACAGCATGAGAAGCAGCCAAGGCGCCCTGCCGAAGAATGAGCTGCCGCCGGGCTCGACATTCGCCACCGCCACCTCGTTCGACTACAAGCGCGGAAGATAGCGGCTCGAGCATCCTCGCCTGCCGCTTCCTGGCCCATTCCCCACGATAGCGAGCAGCGCACGCGCCTGCCAAGCCTCGCGGCCGCTCAATCGGTACAACGCCTGCGGGATCGCCTCGGGTGGGGACAGCGCTTGGACGTGGGCAGCGGAACTGACCGCGCGCTCATCTCGAAAGGCGAAAATCGCTCCTCCAATCAGCCGTCCTCGCCCGGCGCAAGAATTGACGCTCCGGCCTTTGCAACCGCCCCTGTCCCCCCTATTTCCGCTCTTTCCATCGGAGCAAGACCATGCGGCTCGTGATCCTGTCCGCCTTCGCGCTCGGCCTCTTCGCAACCGATGCCGCTCGCGCCGAGGCTCTGAAGCCCGAGCGCAAGGTCGAGGCCACCTCCGACTTCGCCGGCAAGAAGCCGCGCAAGGCCGCCAAGGACATCAGCGGCATCGCCTGCCGCCCGCCTGCCGGCGGCGACTATCGCTGCCTCGTGATCAATGACGAGAACAAGGCCGCCCAGTTCGCGACGCTGAAGCAGGGCGGGATCGTCCCAGGCCCGAGCCTGCCGTTGATCAAGGATAGCGCCCCCGCCGGCGCAAGCGGGCGCCAGCCGACGATCGGCTGCCCGCAGCAGGGCGATTTCGAGGATTTCGACGGCGAGGGCGTCGCCTTTGCCGACCGCCATTTCTATGTCGTCGGCTCGCATGGCTGCTCGCGGCGCAGCGGCGAATACCGGCCTTCATCCTTCCTGCTGGCCCGGATCGCTGCCGGCAACGGCGAGGCGGGCACGCCCGAGCTGAGCTGGCGCGTCGCCGATCTGCTCGGCGCGGCCGGCGAGGTCGCCCCCTTCGTCGGCAAGGCGCTCGACGAGACGAGCAACGGGCTCAACATCGAAGGCCTCGCGGTGGTCGGCGACCGGCTCTGGCTCGGCCTGCGCGCGCCAGCACTTGGCGGGCGCGCCTTCCTCGTCGGCGGCAGCGTCGCCGAACTGTTCAAGCCGGGCAGCGAGCCGGGAACGGGCAAGCCGCAGCTCCTCGCCTTTGCCGCCGGAGCTCAGCGCGGCGTGCGCGATCTCGCCCCGCTCGCCGATGGCCGCCTGCTCGTCCTCGTCGGCCCGGCGCAGGAGCAGGACGTACCCTATGCGATCATGCTGCTCGACCCCGCTGACCCAGCCGGCGCCAGCGAGCTCGGCCAGCTGCCCCGGCGCAAGGACGGCAAGGCGGAGGCGCTCGCCGTGCTGGCACAGGAGCGCGGCGAACTGCGCGTCCTCGTCGGCTATGACAGCGTGAAGAACGGCGGCTTCGAGGAATACCGGCTGAAGCTGCCCTGATCGGAATGCAGCCTTTCCGGCTGGCCCGGGACATGCGATGCGCACGGCCATGAGCTTCCTTGCGCGCCTCGATTCGACCGTCTCCCGTTATCTCGCCGAGGTCGCAGGCCCGCGCGAACGGCTCGCACTGCTGCGCTGGCAGATCTCCGAGCGCCATATCCTCGACCGGCGCGAGACCATGCCGGGCCATGTCACCACCAGCGCCTTCGTGCTCTCGCCCGACCATGCGCAGGTGCTGCTGATCGACCATGTCGTGATCGGCCGCTGGCTCCAGCCCGGCGGCCATTACGAGCCGGCCGCGAGCTTCCACGACTCGGCACTGCGCGAGGCGGTAGAGGAGACCGGTGTCGCCGCTGCGGTCCTGCATTCCTGGCATCGCGACGGCGATCTGCCCTTCGCCATCGACAGCCATGAGGTGCCGGGCAATCCGCGCCGCAGCGAGCCGCCGCACATCCATCACGACCTGCAATATCTCTTCATCGCCGATCCCGCCCTGCCGCTGATCGCCCAGGAAGAGGAAGTCCATGCCGCCGCGTGGAAGCCCATCGCAGCTCTGGCGGAGATCGCGCCGGTGGCGTTCGCAAGGCTGCGCACCGTAGGCGTCCCAGGCTGAGCCGCCAGCGCCTGTTGCATTGCAGCAACAATACGCCGGTATAGCGCGGTGACCGAAGAGTGCATGTTGCGACTCATTCGCATTTACTCGACAGTGGGTCCGTCAACAGGATCGCCAGCCATGCTCAAGCCCGCCGTCGTCGCTCTCGCCGCTGCGAGCCTGTTCTCGCCCGCCTTCGCGGCCGACCTGCCCTCGCGCAAGGGCGCCCCGGCCGCGCCGCCGGTGCTCTCGGCCTGCACCGAAAGCGAGGGCATCCCGACCGACGCCTTCGGCTTCACCACCGGCTCGGATGTCGCCGATCCCGGCTCCTTCGGCGCCAGCCTGACCTATAATGGCGGCTTCGGTGTCCGCGACGGCCGCCAGGCCGCGCATGGCCTGCAGCTGCAGGGCTCCTACGGGCTCTTCCCCTGCTTCGAGGTCGGCCCTTACCTCCTCGGCGGGTACACCGACGCCACCATCGCCGGCGCCAAGGCCGACAGCCGCAGCGCCGGTGCCGGCGTCGAGATGAAATACCGGCTGCTCGGCCGCGACCTGCACGGCATCGGCCTGACGGTCATCGTCGATCCCAGCTTCAACCGCACCGATCCGACCGGCGCAGGCAACTTCACCACCTACAACACCGGCCTGCGCATTTTCGCCGACAAGACGCTCGTCCCCGGCAAGCTCTACGCCGCGCTCAACCTCTCGCACGACCTGACCTGGACGGGGCCGAGCCCCTATCTGCGCTCCTCGACCTTCACGGTCGGCGGGTCGCTCGCCTGGCAAGTGCTCGACGGACTCTATCTCAGCGGCGAAGTGCGCCATCAGCGCCGCCACAACGAACTCGGCTTCGGCAAGGAAGCCGGCTACGCCACCTTCGCCGGCCCCGGCATCTTCTGGCAGGCGAGCAAGCAGCTCGCCATCTCGGCCGCCTACAACGTCCAGATCGCCGGAAAGGCCAAGGGCGTGCCGGGCGATCTCGACATCACCAATTTCAGCCAGCATCTGCTGAAGGTGAAGGCGGCCTACAGCTTCTGAGGCACGCGGCAGCGATCAGTCCGGGACTTGCTGCGCGACGGTCGCGCTTGCCTCGGTTTCCGGCTCGCCGGACTGCTGTCGCGAGCTGCCGGCACGAGCCCGGCTGATCGTCTCGACGACATCGGCCGCGAGCTTCTCAAGCAGCTCGCGTTCGCGCTGGTCGAGATTGCGGGCTTCCGCATCGAGGATGCATAGCGCTCCCAGCACATGGCCGTCGGACGAGCGCAGCGGTGCCCCGGCGTAGAAGCGCAACCCCCAAGCCTTGGCGACGGGATTGTCGGTGAAGCGGGCATCGCGCTCGGTATCGGCGACGACCAACGTCTCGCCGCTGGCCACGACATGGTCGCAGATCGCCGCCCGGCGTGGCAGGATCGGCCGTCCGGCCTCGTCCCGGCCGAAGCCCGACAGCTCCTTGCTGCCACCGATCACGACCTCCTGCTCGGCATCGATCGCCGAGATCATCGCCACGTCGACGTCGAAGGCATCGGCTGCGCGCTTGGCGATCGCATCGAGATCGTCGCGCAGCGCCTCGTCGAGGAACGCCGTGCCATGAAGCGCCGCCACGCGCTCGGTATCGTCGGCCGGCATCGCTGCCACAGCCGGTTCGCTCGCTGTCTCTGGCAACAGGCGCTGGACCCGGCCGATCGTCTCCTGGATCGAGGCCGCAATCTCGTCGGCACCGATCTCCTTGCTCGCCTCGCCTGCGAGCCTCTCGGGCGGCACATTCCAGAGAACCACGATGATCGTCAGCTCCGGCCAGCGCTGGCGCAGGCGCCGGCAGAACTGCCGGGCGGCACTATCGGGCTCGCTGCTGAAATAGTTGAGACAGACGATCGGCACCCCGTCGAGATCGAGCCTGGCGACCGAGCCCGTCGTGACATGGGCGATCCTGCGCACCTGCGCCGGGATGCCTTCGAGATCGAGCGCATGGGTCAGCATCTGCGCGGCGATCGCATCGATCTCCCATTTGCCGCCGATGCAGACCACCTTGGGCGCCAGGCCCTCGGCAGCCGTGGCGGGATGCGCCTCGCGCAACTCTTCCAGCAGCGCCTCCATCCCCTCCGCGACGCGCAGCCGATGCGCCGCAGTCGCCTGCCGACCATAATCGTCGCTGGCGAGGCGCAGCACCGCGACGCCGACGGCGTCATAGAAAGGCACCGCCGCGAGCGTCTCGATCTCGCTTTCGGCGATCTCGATGGCTTCGTCGACATCGCCCGCGAGCAGGCGCTGGTAGATGCGTTCGGTCGGACTGAGCACCGGCACCGAGCCGAGCAGGGTGTCGAGGAATTGCAATTGCGGCAGGGTCTTGCCGAGGACCAATAGGCAGACCGTCAGCGGCGTCGACAGGATCAGGCCGACCGGACCCCAGAGCGCGGTCCAGAATGTCGCGGCGGCGATCAGCGAGATCGCCGAGAGGCCAGTGCTGGTGCCGTAGAGCATCGGCTCGACGATATTGTTGCTGATGAGCTCGAGCCCCGCGATCAGCGCCAGCGTCCACAGCACCATGTGCCAGCCGGGATCGACCGCGAACGCCAGCGCCAGCGGAAAGACCGCGGAAATCAGCGCGCCAAGATAAGGCACGAAGCGCAGCACGGCTGCGACGACGCCCCAGAGCAGCGCACCGGGCACGCCGATCAGCCACAGGCCGAGCGCCAGCGGGATGGCGAAGGTCGTGTTCACCACGAGCTGCATCAGAAGATAGCGGCTGATCCGCCTGCCGGCATCCTCGATGGCATCGGTCGAGCGGTGCAGGTTGCCGCCAAGGATGCGCAGCAGCCGGTCACGCAGGTCGGTCCGGTCAAGCAGTGCCAGCACCACGAAGACGAGGACGATACCGGCCGTCGCCAGCGGTTCGAGCACACGGCCGAGCCAGACCAGCGCGACCTGCATCTGGGTGCCCGGCGCTGGCACGATCTCGACCCGCTGAGCACCGGCGCCCTGCACCGATTCCACTTCCTTCTGCAGGGACGCGATCGCGTTGAGCGCGCCGTCGAGCATCCCCGGCGCCCTGAACTGCGCCTTGAGATCGTTGAGCTTGTTGTGGATGGTCGATTGATAGCTCGGGAGTTGCTCGCCCAGCGATCGGACCTGCGTTCCCAGCACGAGGAAGAGGCCGGCGAGCAGGACGAGCACGACGGTCATCACCGCCACGATCGCGATCACCTTGGGCAGCCCGCGCCGGCGCAGCCACAGCACCGGGGGATTGAGCGCGAAGCCGATCAGGAAGGCGAAGGCGAGCGGGATCAGGATGTCCTGCCCGTAATAGAGTGCTGCGATGATCACCGCAGCCGAGACGAGCGCCGCCGCCACCTTGACGATGTCCGCCCCGGCCAGATCGGCCGCAGCGATGGCGCCCGCCTCTGGCTGGACCACCCTTCGGCTAGGAGCCGGTGTCGTTGTCATGGCGAAGCCCCCCGGCCCGCATTGGGTCGCCTTATGAACGTTAGAGGGGCTGCCCGGTTCCCCGGCATCCCAATCTGCATTGCGAACTGCAAGGCGCAGACGCTAAGACGAAGGACGTTCAACCACTGGTATCGGCGATGGCGCGGGAAGAGGCCGGAAACGGCGCATCGGACAAGGCCGGGATGATCTGCCGGGCGCTGCGCCGCGCGATCATCGAGCGCGCGCTCGAGCCCGGCGCGGCCTTGCCCGAGGATGCGCTCGGCGAACGCTTCGGTGTCAGCCGTACGCTGGCGCGCCATGCGCTCGCCCAGCTCGCCGCCGAAGGGTTGGTCGAACTGCGCCGCAATCGCTCCGCCGTTGTGGCGACGCCGAGCTGGCAGGAGGCGCGCGACACCTTCGACATCCGCATCGAGCTGGAGCGGCTCGTCGTGCGCCAGCTCGCCGGCCGGCTGACCAAAGCGCAGCTTGCGACGCTGCGGGCCCATGTCGACTCCGAGGATGAGGCGCGTGGCGGGCCCGACGCGATCTCGATCCGGCTCGCGACCGAGTTCCACATCCTGCTCGCAGAGATGACGGAGAGCCCGATCCTCATCCGCTATGTCAGCGAGCTGTCCTATCGCTGCTGCCTGATCCTTTCGCTGTACAGCCGGCCGCATTCCTCGGAATGCGGCGTTAACGAGCACCGCCTGCTGATCGACGCCCTCGCGACCGGCGACGTCGAAAAAGTCACGAGACTGATGCACAGTCATCTCGATTCGGTGGCGGAGCGCGCGCTGGTAGCCGAGGCCAAGCCGCGCGAACGGGACATCATGGCGATCCTGGCGCCCTATGCGCAGGCCCCTCAACCCGCCGTCAAACCGCGTCCGAAGCGCTCGCTCAAGGCAGCCGAATAATCCGCTCACAACGGCTGGCGGGCGAATTGACGCTGCCGCATTTCCACCCTACTCGTGAACGTGACGGTTCCCTCACGGGATCAAAAGGGAACGCAGTGCGGATGGCCTGGCCATCTCATGCTGCGGCTGCCCCCGCAACTGTAAGCGGCGAGCCTTTCGCCATACGCCACTGGGACCTCGGCCCTGGGAAGGCGGCGAAGGGCAGCGACCCGCGAGCCAGGAGACCTGCCGTCAGCCGTGGTCACACGCGAACACATCGGCCGGGGTGCGCTGATGGGTGGTAGAACTGCGCGCGCCCGGTTTCGGGCGCGGGTGGGGACATCTCGTTCGCGGTGACGTGCCACTGACGTTACCGCCGAGGTTTCCCGTGTTCCGTTTGCCAAAGCCCGCCAGGAGCGGGCGTTGCCCACTTGCCTTCCGCCTGCTCGCCGCCTCGACCCTGCTAACGCCGCTTTCCGCGCTGGCGCAGTCGGGCGAAAAGCCGATCGCGCTCGACGAGATCGTCATCAGCCCGACCGGCGTTCCGACCCCCGCCAGGGAGATCGCCAGCTCCGTCACCGTCGTCACCGCGAAGGAGATCGAGCGCGAGCAGCGCCGCACCCTTCCGCAGGCGCTCGCCGCCGTCCCCGGCCTCAATACCGTCCAGACCGGCGGACCGGGCGGGCTCACCTCGGTCTTCATGCGCGGCACCAACTCCAACCACGTCAAGGTGCTGATCGACGGCATCGAGGTGAACGATCCCTCGACGCCGAACCGCTCCTTCGACTTCGGCCAGATGCTGACCACCGACATCGAGCGCATCGAGGTGCTGCGCGGCCCGCAGAGCGGTCTCTATGGCGCCAATGCGCTGGGCGGCGTGATCTCGATCACCAGCAAGCGCGGCGAGGGGCCGCCCAAGGTGACCGGCTCGGTCGAAGCCGGCTCCTATGGCACCTTCAACAAGAGCCTCGGGGTCAGCGGCGGCGACGACCGCTTCGACTACGCCTTCGGCATCAGCCATTTCCGGGCGGATTCGACACCGGTGACACCATCGGACCTGGTTCCCGCCGGCCGGCGGCGCAATCCCAACTCCTATGACAACTGGAGCTATTCCGCCCGTCTCGGCGCCAGGCTCACCGACACGCTGAGCGTCAACTGGGTCGGCCGCTATATCGACGGGCAATTGCTGTTCACAGGCGATTCCGGCTTCCCGAGCCTGCCCAGCAGCTTCCGGTCCAGCCAGAACTATCGCCAGGCCTTCACCCGCGGCGAGATCGTCTGGGACCCACTGGGCGGGCAGTTCGTCAACCGCTTCGGTGTCTCCTACAGCAACCAGGATCGCTCCAATCGCCGGCCTAACGCCTTCGGCATCCTCGACGTGCCGACCGAGAACCTCGGCGAGCGCATCAAATACGACTGGCGCGGCGACCTGAAGCTCACCCGGAGCCAGACACTGGTGATGGGGCTGCAATACGAGAACGAACGCTTCGACACGCCCAACAAGACCGTCTCGAACGGAAACCGGGGCGCCTTCGTCGAATTGCAGTCGAACTGGACCGACCGCTTCTTCACCACCGCCAATATCCGCTACGATGACGACGACAAGTTCGGCGGCCACACCACCTATCGCATCGCACCGGTCTTCATCGTGCCAGGCACCGACACCAAGCTGAAGGCGAGCTACGGCACCGGCTTCAAGGCGCCGACGCTGAGCGAACGCTTCAGCGATTCCCGCCCGGCCTTCAACTTCTATGGCAACCCGAACCTCAAGCCGGAGGAAAGCCGCGGCTGGGATGTCGGCTTCGAGCAGCCGCTAGTGAACGGGCAGGTGAATGTCGGTGCGACCTACTTCCACAACGACATCGACAACCTGATCCTGACCAACACAGCGCGCACCTCCTATACGAATATCGGCCGCGCCACGACCAAGGGTGTCGAGGCCTTCGCGGCGCTGGAACTGACGCCGCAGTTCAAGGTCCGCGCCGACTACACCTTCACCCTCGCCAAGGATGAGACCGCGCATCAGGAGCTGCTGCGCCGGCCACGCCACAAGGCCAGCATCACCGCGAGCTGGGTGCCGATCGAGAAGCTGACCTTGTCGGCGACGCTGATCTATGTCGGCGAGCGCATGGACGGGAACCGCGACTTCTCGATCTCCAGGATGCGCGCGCCGGGCGCCGCGATCGTCAACCTCGCCGCCGACTACAAGGTCGACGAGAAGCTCACCCTGTTCGGCCGCGTCGATAACCTGTTCGACAAGCGCTACGAGAACCCGGTCGGCTTCCTGGTGCCGGGCCTCAGCGCCTTCGGCGGGATCAGGGTGAGCCTGTGAGGCTGTCGAGCTCCGCCGTCATGCTCGCCCTTGCGGCGAAAGATGACGCGGGTCGTCCGATGAAGAACGCGGGGAACCCTTCTCCCGTGTGGGAGAAGGGCAGGGATGAGGGCCTGCCCTCGCCCATTGAAGCCGCAGCTGCGCCGTCGCGCGCCAATAATCAGCGGCGGTCCCTCACCCCTATCCCATCCGGGAGAGGGGTTCCCCGCGGATACGCTTGCCGCCATCGCATACTGACGACTCTTCAGCAGACTGTTCTCCGTCTGAGTGCGGCTGTTCTCTGCCTGGTGGCCGCGAACGCCGCCACCCACGCCGACGACATACCCGCGAAGCCGCAGCGCATCGTCTCGCTCAACATGTGCACCGACGAGCTGGTGCTGCGGCTGGCATCGCCGGAACACATCGCCTCGGTGACCTGGCTGTCGCAGGACCCGCGCAACGCCAACATGGCCGCGCGCGCCCTGACGATCCCGGCCAATCACGGGCTGGTCGAGGAGGTGCTGGCGCACAAGCCCGACCTCGTCGTCGCAGGTGCCTATACGACGCGCTCGACCGTCGCGCTGCTGAAGCGCGTCGGCGTGCCGGTCCGCGAATTCGGCGTGCCGGGTAACCTTGCCGAGATGCGCGCGCAGATCCGCGACATGGCGAACCTGCTGGGCGAGCAACAGAACGGCGAAGCCCTGATCGCGGAGATCGACGCAAGGCTGGCAGCACTGGCGGACCGCCCTCGCCCGGCCCATCCGCGCGCCATCGTGCTGCGCCCGAACGGCTTCACCACCGGGCGCGGCTCGCTTGTCGACGAGATCCTGACGGCAGCCGGGCTGACCAACCTCGCCGCCGAGCTCGGCATCGACAATTACGGCCAGATCGCGCTCGAGACCGTCGCGCTCGGCAAGGCCGATATCCTGATCCTCAACACTACGCCGGACGGCCCGCCCTCGCTGGCCCACGAGATCCTGCATCACCCGGTCCTCGCCCGCCTGGGCGACCGGCTGAAGCTCGTCGCCCTGCCCTCGAAGCTCTGGACCTGCGCCGGTCCGGCCGTGATCGACGCGATCGAACTGCTGCTCGACGCAAGCGCGCCGACGACAGCCGGGAAAAGCCCATGAGCAGCGCTGCCATGCCATCGTCCACATCCGAACGGATATCCTATTGGCGGCTCGTCGCCCTGCTCGCTGCCGCGACGCTCGTCATGGCGGCGCTGTCTCTCGCCGTCGGCTACGCCCGGCTCGACCTTGTCGCCGCGCTTGGCGACTGGCTCGCCGGCCGGCAGAGCCTGCCCGCGCTCGTGCTCGTCGAACTGCGCCTGCCGCGCGCCGTCCTCGGCGCGCTGGTCGGCTTCAGCCTCGGCCTTGCCGGCGCGGCGATGCAGGGGCTGCTGCGCAACCCACTGGCCGAGCCCGGCATCGTCGGCATCTCCAGCGCCGCCGCCTTCGGCGCCGTCACCGTGTTCTATTCCGGCTTTGCGGGAGCCTTCGCGCTCGCTTTGCCGCTCGGCGGCATCGCCGGGGCGCTGCTCGCGGTCCTCTTGCTCTTTGCCCTCAATGGCCGCGGCGCCGGCACGATGACGCTGATCCTCGCCGGCGTCGCCATCAACAGCTTCGCCGGGGCGATGACCTCGCTCGCCCTCAACCTCGCGCCCAATCCCTATGCCGCGCTGGAGATCGTGTTCTGGCTGATGGGCTCGCTCGCCGATCGCAGCCTGGTCCATGTCTGGCTGGTGCTGCCGCTGATGCTGGTCGGCTGGGCCTTGCTGCTCTCGTCCGCGCCGGCCCTGGACGGCCTCACCCTCGGCGAGGACACCGCGCGCAGCCTCGGCTTCGACCTGACCTGGCTGCGGGTGCGGCTGATCGGCGGCGCGGCCCTCGCCGTCGGCAGCGCCGTCGCCGTCACCGGCGCGATCGGCTTCGTCGGGCTCGTCGTGCCGCACCTCTTACGCCCGCTAGTCGGCCACAAGCCCGGCCGGCTCCTGCTGGTCAGCGGGTTTGGCGGCGCGATCCTGCTGCTCGCCGCCGACACGGCGCTGCGGCTCATGCCGATCCGGCCCGAACTCAAGCTCGGCGTCGTCACCGCGCTGATCGGCGCGCCCTTCCTGTTCAGCCTGATCCAGCGCCTGCGGCGGGAGGCGTGATGCGTATTGAAGCGAACGGCATCGCGATCGCCTTCGACGGCAAGCCGATCCTCTCCGGGATCGATCTTGCGCTACGGCCGGGCGAGCTCGTCGGCCTGATCGGCGCCAATGGCGCCGGCAAGACCACCTTGCTGCGCATCCTAGCCGACCTGCTGCCGCCAGCAGCAGGCACGGTCCTTTATGACGGCAAGCCCGCCAGGACGCTGGGACGCCGCGCACTTGCACAGCGCCTCGCCTTCCTTGCCCAGGGCGGCAGCGTGCAATGGCAGATGCGGGCGGAAGCCGTCGTCGCGCTCGGCCGCCTGCCGCATCGGCGCCCCTTCGCCGACCTCACCGAGGCCGACCGCGCCGCGATCAGCAATGCCTTCGCCGCGACCGATGCCAGCGCCTTCCGTGAGCGCAGCCTGGGTAGCCTCTCGGGAGGCGAACGCATGCGCGTGCTGCTGGCGCGGGCACTGGCGGTCGAAGCGGAGATGCTGCTCGCCGACGAGCCACTGGTCGGGCTCGACCCGCGCCATCAGCTCGAGGCGATGGCGCTGTTCAGGCGCATCGCCGCTGCCGGCACCGGCGTCGTCGTCGTGCTGCACGATCTTTCGCTGGCAGGGCGCTTCTGCGACCGGCTCGTCCTGCTCGAAAGCGGGCGCATCCTCGCCGACGGGCCACCCGCCACCGTGCTTGACGATGACAATCTCGCCCGCGCCTTCGGCATCGCGGTCGCGCGCGGCAAGCGCGGCGGCGAGGATTTCGTCCTGCCCTGGCAGGCCCTGACCAATGAGGAAGCCAGCCGATGACGGCAGACGACGCGACCAGCCTGATCCATCAGGAACTCGCCACCCAGACCACGCAGTGGTCTCTCGGCACCTTCGGCGCCATTGCCGAATTCCTGCGGGATCCCGGTGAGCCGGTCGATTTCGGCGACGGGCCGGGCCGACTCTTCGCCGTCACCGATCGCGGCGGCATCGGCTTCGGCGATCTCTCTGAGGTCAGGCTCGTCGCCTCGGAGACCGCGGTCGGCCAGGGCTGGAGCCATCGCGTCGCGCTCTGCCTGCCGGAGGCCGCCTGCGCGATGAACCGGCGCAGCGTCCTGACCGAGCTTGGGCCCGACGAAGCGGCGCTGCGGCCGCAGGACCGCGCCGGCATTCTGTTCGACATGGGCCTTGGCACGCTGCAGGTCGACATCTGCATCCGCACCGGCGATCCCGCGCTGATCGCGACCTTGCGCTCCGCCGCCGGCAGGAGCCTGTTCGAGGCCGGCATTCCGGCGATGGGCGCGATCGTGGCGGAGGGACCGCATCGCGTCTTCATTAGCCGCGCCGGCCGCTGCGAGGTCTACCAGCCGATCCCGCCGGCCGACGGCAAAAGCCCGGAAGGGCCGCACACCCATGTCCTGCCGCAATTGCTGCGCAGCGGCCGCACCCATGCGGCGACCGAGCCAGTTCCGGAGGGCTGGGTCCCCTTTGCCCATCTCGTCCCGGCCCATCCGCTGAAGGATGCGATGGGCCGGCCGCGGCCCTGGGACGACGCGGCACATAAGCGTTTCCAGGCGCTCCTCGCCGCGACCGGAGATCCGGAGCTGACGGCGCTGAAGCAGCAGGTGGTGACGGCGATCCGCTCCGGCTCCGACGCCGCGAGCTTCCGCGAGCCGGCAAACAAATTCGCCCGCCACACCTTGCGTGTCAGCTTGCGGCAGTTGCGGGCCGGCCCGCCGCTGCCCGGCCTGTCGCGCTGGCTCGAAGCCTTCGACAAGCAGGCGCCAGCGAGCGAAGACGGCGCCGATGCCTACGGCCATGGCTGACGACAGGCCAAAGCCCGGATCACGTCGTGGTGCCGGGCCACGATGCCTTTACACCGGCTCGAAACTACGGGGAGATAGCGTCCTCCTTCGGATGGGCCTTGAATATGACGTTGCGACTGAGCCGTTTCAGCACCCTCACCCTCTGCATCCTCGTCGCGCTCGCGGCCATCCCGCTGGCCTTCAGCCATCCCTGGCTCTGGCTGCCCGGCCTGCTCGCCTTGGCGCTGGCGCTGATCGGCCTCTGGGACCTCTCCCAGACCGAGCACGCCATCCGGCGCAACTATCCGGTGATCGGCCATATCCGCTGGTTCGCCGAGCTGGTCCGGCCAGAGCTGCGCCAATACCTGTTCGAGGCCGACGAGGAGGCGGCGCCGTTCTCGCGGTCGCAGCGCTCGCTGGTCTATCGCCGCGCCAAGAACCTCGCCGGCGATCACCCGTTCGGCACGCTGCTCGACGTCTATCGCGAAGGCTACGAGTTCATCGGCCATTCGACCCGGCCGGCGCCGGTCTCCGATCCCGAGAGCTTTCGCATCACCATCGGCAACGACCAGTGCCGGCAGCCCTATTCGGCGTCCGTCTTCAACATCTCGGCGATGAGCTTCGGCTCGCTCTCGGCCAATGCCATCCGGGCGCTGAACACCGGCGCTCGCCTCGGCCGCTTCAGCCATGACACCGGCGAAGGCAGCATCAGCCCCTATCACCGTGAGGGCGGTGGCGACATCGTCTGGGAACTCGGCAGCGGCTATTTCGGCTGCCGCGACGACAAGGGCCGCTTCGATCCCGAGCGCTTCGCGAGGCAGGCCGTCGATCCTCAGGTCAAGATGATCGAGATCAAGCTGAGCCAGGGCGCCAAGCCCGGCCATGGCGGCATCCTGCCGGCGCCGAAGGTGACCCCCGAGATCGCGGCGACGCGCGGTGTCCCGGTCGGACAGGACTGCGTATCGCCAGCGAGCCACAGCGCCTTCTCGACCCCGCTGGAGATGATGGCCTTCATCGCGCAACTCCGCGAGCTCTCGGGCGGCAAGCCGGTCGGCTTCAAGCTCTGCCTCGGCCATCCCTGGGAGTTCATGGGGCTCGTCAAGGCGATGCTGGAGAGCGGGGTCGTGCCCGATTTCATCGTCGTCGACGGTGCCGAGGGCGGCACCGGCGCCGCCCCGGTCGAGTTCAGCGACCATATCGGCCTGCCGATGCGCGAGGGCCTGCTCTTCGTCCACAATGTGCTGGTCGGTGCCGGCCTGCGCGACAAGGTCAAGGTCGGCGTCGCCGGGCGCATCGTCAGCGCCTTCGATATCGCCAGCGTCCTCGCCATCGGCGCCGACTGGGCCAATGCGGCGCGCGGCTTCATGTTCGCGCTCGGCTGCGTCCAGTCCCTGTCCTGCAACACCAACCGCTGCCCGACCGGCGTCGCGACGCAGGATGCGGTACGCCAGCGGGCTCTCGTCGTGCCGGATAAGGCGCAGCGCGTCCACCGCTTCCACGCCAACACGCTGCACGCGCTGGCCGACATGCTGGCAGCGGCCGGCCTGACCCATCCCGAAGAGCTCGGCCCGCATCATCTGGTGCGCCGCGTCAGCGCCACCGAGATCCGCCTGTTCTCCGACCTCCACGTCTTCCTGCAGCCAGGCGAATTGCTGACCGGGCTGTGCGAGCACGCCTTCTATCGCCGCAACTGGGATCTCGCCCGCGCCGACAGCTTCGACAGGGTGTCGTGAGCACCCTCGCATCGTCGCAAGGCACGCATTCCGAACGCGTCCGCCGGTTGTAACAAGACCGTAGCGCTCCTGACAGAAAACGCACAGTATCGACGCGGGATAGGTTTGCGCCCGGTGCTGACAACAGTGGCGGAGCGAGACGGCGAAGAGGAGTGGCCGATGTCTGAGCGTTCCCGGATGGCACGCACGAAGCGGATCTCTTCGACCTTGCCTCTCTCCGTCATGGCGCTTGCGGCCGCCTTCGGGCTTGGAACGGGCGCCCTCGCCCAGCAGCCCGCACCCACCGCCGTCCCTGTCGGCACCGTCATGGCCGAGAAGCGCGCCATCACCCAGACCGCCGATTTCGTCGGGCGGATCGAGGCGGTCAACCGCGTCGACATCCGTGCCCGCGTCACCGGCTATCTCGAAGAGGTCCTGTTCAAGGACGGGGCGACCGTCGCCGAGGGGGCTCCGCTCTTCCGCATCGAGCGCGCGCCGTTCGAAGCGGCGGTCGAGCAGGCGCAAGGCGCGCTCGAGAAGGCCCAGGGCGCGCTCCAGAACGCCACGGTGCAGCGCCAGCGCGCCGAGGAGCTGCTGCGCACCAATGCCGGCTCAGTCGCCATCCGCGACCAGCGCGTCGCCGAGGAAAAAGGCGCGCAGGGGGACCTGACCGTCGCCGAAGCCAATCTGAAGTCCGCCCAGATCAATCTCGGCTACACCGAGATCAAGGCGCCGATCGCCGGTCGCATCGGCCGCACCAAGGTGACCAAGGGCAATGTCGTCGGACCCGACAGCGGCGTCCTGGCCCAGATCGTCAGCGACGACCCGATGTATGTCACCTTCCCGGTCAGCCAGCGCGAATTCCTGGCGCTGAAGACGAACCGCCTGCCGGCGGACGGCTCCGCCCCGCTCGTCAGCCTGAAGTTCTCGGACGGCTCGACCTACGACCAGAAGGGCCGGGTCGATTTCGTCGATGTCTCCGTCGAGCGCTCCACCGATACCGTGCTGGTCCGCGCCACTCTGCCTAATCCGGGGGGCAAGCTCCTTGACGGTACGCTCGTTCGCGTCGGCGTCCAGGCGCCTCAAAGCGAGGAGAAGGTGCTGGTGCCGCAATCGGCGCTGATCGCCGACCAGCAGGGCTCCTATGTCTTCGCCGTCGAGGACGGCAAGGCGGTGGTGAAGCGGGTCAAGGTCGGGGCCGAGGCCGGCTCCTATATCGCGATCGACCAGGGCCTTTCCGGCAATGAGCAGATCGTCATCCAGGGCCTGCAGAACCTCCGGCCCGGCGTGCCGGTGCTGGCCTCGCCGGTGACCCTGACGACCGGCCGGAGCTGACCTCATGCTGAGCTCCGTCTTCGTCGACCGGCCCCGGCTGGCGATCGTCATCGCGCTCGTCACCACGATCGCGGGCCTGATCTCCCTGTTCGCGATTCCCGTCGCGCAATATCCCGACATCGTGCCGCCGCAGATCTCGGTGCGGGCGTCCTATCCCGGCGCTTCGGCCGCGGTGGTCGAGCAGACCGTCGCCCAGCCGATCGAGGCCCAGATCGTCGGCACCGACAAGATGCTCTACATGAAGAGCGTCAGCGGCAATGACGGCAGCTACTCGCTGCAGGTCTCCTTCGAGCTCGGCACCAATCCCGACATCAACAACGTCAACGTCAACAACCGCGTCCAGCTCGCTCTGTCGAAGCTGCCGCAGGAGGTCCAGCGCAGCGGCGTCGTCGTCAAGAAACAGTCCTCGGCGCTGCTCGGCGTCATCGCCGTCTATGCGCCGAAGGGCAATTACGACACGCTTTTCGTCTCGAACTACGTCACCATCAACCTGCTCGACGCGATCAAGTCCACGGCCGGCGTCGGCGACGCATCGCTCTTCGGCGCACAGGACTACGCCATCCGCGCCTGGGTCCGCACCGACGCCCTGACCGGCCTCAACATCACCACCGGCGACATCATCGCCGCCATCCAGGGCCAGAACGCGCAGGCCGCGGTCGGCCGCATCGGCGCCCGCCCGATCTCCGACGACCAGCAGCTACAGCTCAACATCCAGACCAAGGGCCGCCTGACCTCGCCGGAGGAGTTCGGCAAGATCGTGCTGCGCACCAATGCCGACGGCTCGGTGCTGCGGCTCTCGGACGTGGCGCGCCTCGAGCTGGGCGCCGCTAATCTCGACCGCGACACCCGCCTGAACGGCGGTCCGGCTGTGCTGATCGGCGTCTACCAGGCGCCCGGCGCCAACGCCCTCACCGCCCTCGAATCGGTCAAGAAGACGATCGGCGATCTCGAGAAATCCTTCCCGGACGGCCTCGCCTGGAAGGTCACCTACGACCCGACCGCCTTCGTCACCGCCACGATCCACGAGGTCCAGAAGACGCTGATCGAGGCCTTCGTCCTCGTCGTGCTCGTCGTCTACATCTTCCTTGGCAATCTCAGGGCGACGCTGATCCCGACCATCGCCGTGCCGGTGAGCCTGGTCGGTGCCTTCATCGTCCTCAACGCCATCGGCTATTCCGCCAACACCGTATCGCTGCTCGCGGTGGTCCTCGCCATCGGCATCGTCGTCGACGACGCGATCGTCGTGATCGAGAACGTCGAGCGCGTGATGGAGGAGCATCCGGAGCTCTCGCCGGCCGAGGCGACCAAGCGCGCCATGGGCGAGATCGTCGCCCCGATCGTCGCGATCACGCTGGTGCTGCTCTCGGTCTTCGTGCCGGTCGCCTTCATTCCCGGCATTTCCGGCGAGCTCTTCCGCCAGTTCGCCGTCACCGTCGCGGTCGCGATGGTGCTCTCGGCGATCAACGCGCTGACCCTGTCGCCAGCACTCTGCGCCATCCTGCTGAAGCCGCATCACGGGCCGCGGCGCGGGCCGATCGGCTATATCATGCGCGGCATCGACTGGACGCGCGACCGCTACGGCGACGGCGTGGCGCGTCTCGTGCGCATTTCGGCGATCAGCCTTGCGCTGACCGCGGCCTTCGGCGCCGGCATCTACGCCATGGGCCGGGTCACGCCGACCGGCTTCCTGCCGGAAGACGACCAGGGCGCCTTCTTCGTCGTCGCGCAATTGCCCGACGGCGCCTCGATCGGCCGCACCTCGACGCTCGCCGCCGAGGTCGAGGGCATCCTCAAGACCGAGAGGGCGATCGCCGATTATTCCACGATCATCGGCCTCAACTTCGTCGACAATTACTCCCAGCCCAATGCCGGCTTCTTCGTCGTGACCCTGAAGCCGTTCGACCAGCGCACCAGCCCGGAGGATTCGGCCTCGGCCGTCATCGCCCGGCTTGCCCAAAAGTTCCGCAGCGTGCGCGACGGCAATGTCGTCCCGGTCGCGCCGCCGCCGATCATCGGTCTCGGCAGCGGCGGCGGCTTCAGCTACGTGCTGATGGACATGGGCTCCTCCGACGCCAAGGCGCTCGGCCAGGCGCTGCGCGGCCTGACGGTGGCCGCCAACCAGGACCCGCAATTGCGGCGGGTGTTCTCGACCTTCTCGGATTCGGCCCCGTCGATCTATCTCGACATCGACCGCGACAAGGTCCAGATCCTCGGCGTCGCCCTGAGCGACGTCTTCCAGGCGCTGCAGGCCTCGCTCGGCGGCTACTACGTCAACGACATGAACCTGTTCGGCCGCACCTGGCAGGTCCAGGTCCAGGCCGAGGGCACCGACCGCGCCTCGGTCAACGACATCTACCGCATCAATGTCCGCAGCAAGTCCGGCGACATGGTGCCGCTGCGCTCCTTCGTCGAGGCCAGGGTCGTGGTCGGCCCGCAGGCGCTGATCCGCTACAACAACCGCCTGGCGGTGACGCTGCAGGGCTCGCCCGCCCCGGGCGTCTCCTCCGGCCAGGCGCTGAAGGCGATGGAGGCGGTCGCGGCCAAGACCCTGTCGCCGGGCTATCGCGGCGAATGGACCGACGTCTCCTTCCAGGAGAAACGGGCCGAGGGGCAAACGGGGATCATCCTCGCCTTCGCGCTGCTCTTTGCCTATCTCTTCCTGGTCGCGCTCTACGAGAGCTGGACGATCCCCGTGCCGGTGCTGCTCTCGGTCGCGGTCGGCGTCCTCGGCGCCTTCATCGCAATCGTCCTGGCGAAGCTGACGCTCGATCTCTACGCCCAGATCGGCATCGTCGTGCTCATCGGCCTCGCCGCCAAGAACGGCATCCTGATCGTCGAGTTCGCCAAGGAGCTGCGCGAGAAGGGCCACCCGCTGCTGCACGCGGCGACCGAAGGCGCGCGCCTGCGCTTCCGCCCGGTGATGATGACCTCCTTCGCCTTCATCCTCGGCCTGCTGCCGCTGGTGATCGCGGAAGGGCCGTCGAAGCTCGCCCGGCGCGACGTCGGCACGCCCGTCTTCGGCGGCATGCTCGCGGCATCCTTCATCGGCATCTTCGTGATTCCGGCGCTCTATGTCGTCTTCCAGGGCCTGCGCGAGCGCCTGCGGCCATCGACGCGCCCGAAGGAGGAGCAGGCCTGAGGCGGATCCGCGCGCCGACGGGCGGTCACGCCGGCCCGTCGATGGCGACACACTCCTGTCCCGCTGCCGCCATCGCCTTCAGTTGCGCCAGCGCGATCGCAAGCAGCTCGGGACGGCTGCCGAAGCGGAACTGGACGAGACGCGGCAGTTGCAGCAGCCGCGCGCCTTCCTCGCTCAGCGCGAGCTCGACATGGTCGAGACGCGCCGCCAGCCGGATCACCTCGCGGCCATCGCAGGCCAGATCCTGATCGGTGCGTTCGAGGTAGAGCAGGTCTTCGACCCGCGGCGGCTGACGGCTGCCGCGCTGCCGGCCACATGCGATATGCAGGATGTCCAGCGGATCGCCCGCCGACGCGAACCCCAGAGAGAGCACGAGG
Source organism: Allobosea lupini (assembly GCF_900109525.1). Taxonomy (GTDB): domain Bacteria; phylum Pseudomonadota; class Alphaproteobacteria; order Rhizobiales; family Beijerinckiaceae; genus Allobosea; species Allobosea lupini. The sequence goes on from NZ_FOAN01000006.1 coordinate 266,617, forward strand.
AGGTCGCCGTTCTCGGTGAAGACCTCCTCGATCTCGAAGCCGTCCACTCCGTTCTCCAAATCGGCGGATCTCCCGTGCTGTCACCCGATACGTGGGAGCCTGGTGCGGGACCGATCCTGCAGCGTGAACCCGCATCATCGCAAATTCCCGCATTGCCGAAGCAGCGGGGATCGGCTATCCAGCCTGCACGGTTTGCGCCCGTAGCTCAGCTGGATAGAGCGTTGCCCTCCGAAGGCAAAGGTCACACGTTCGAATCGTGTCGGGCGCGCCATTTCTGAAGCCTTGGAAACACTCCGGTTTCAGCGTCGGAAGCCTCTCTGAGAGAGCCTCGAAATCCCTGTCTGTCACAGCTGGCACAGGGTACGCGTGTACTCGGATGTCAGACGCCTGAGGCCTTCGCTTCAACCTTCACCCTGCGCCGGGCCCTGGCACCGTGCTATGCGATAGGCATAGCGCCAGAGCTCGTCGCTGCGCATGCCCGAACGGGCTCCACGACCGCCGGAAACGAACTCAGCGCTGGATAAGAACTGCGGGCCACGTCATCTATGGTGTCAACCGGGCATCTGCTGGGGCAGGTCGATGGAACCGGAAATCACGCCTCGAAGGCGCAAAATCTCCTCTTCAAGGACGGGTGCTGAGGTCAGCTATCGGCGCATTTCGCCCGCATGAAGCCACATGCGAGATTTGGGCAAGTTGCCTTGGAGCAATTTGGCCAACTGGCTAAGGGCCGAGCGCGTGTCGCACAGCGGCGGGTTTGCACTCGAACTCATAGCGATTAGGTCGACCACCCCATCATCGCGACACGGATCATCGTCGCAAGCATGTGCCGATGATCCAGTGCGACCGGCATGTGCGGTGCTCTATCTGTATGAAGCTTTCGGGAGATCGGCGAAGCGGTCTGTCACCTGAGCGTAGGCTCTATAGATCTCATCTACGCCATCTGATCCGTCGACAGGCGGACGCTGAATCTGCCGGAAGATCTCGTGCTTGACGAAATAGCGCCATGTCACCGGAAGCTTGGCGAGAATGCCGGTCAACACATCGTAGCGCGCTTCAGTCCACACGGCTTCGAAGGCCAATCGACCCGGACCATGTCCAAACTCGGCCCGATCGGCGTCGCTGCGCAATTGTCCGCGCAGTTGCGCGGTTGCTGCCTGCTCTATCCCGCCATCGGCCGCGATGACGACACCGTAGTCGCTCTTCGCCCGATCCACCGAAACCAATCCACGTCGAACATCGGTGAGTACCTTCTCGACGGGCCGGTCCAGAGGCGAGCCATAGCCCCCGGCACCAGGCCCCTGGATCAGGATGACGTCGCCGGGGTCGCATTTGACCAGATCCTGCGATCCGAGCTCGACAGCGCCGGCAGTGCCGGGGTTCTTGACGAAGCGCGAGACGGCGCCCGAGCGGCCACCACGCAGCCCCCAGGCCGAAATGACGGAGCGGTCGCGGTTGCGGGCGGTCACCATGGACTGGGGCTGGTCGAGCTGGAGCTCCATCTCGAGGCCGGTGCCTCCGCGATATTCGCCCGGGCCACCCGAATCCGGCACGAGACCATAGCGCTTGATGCGAACCGGGATCTCGGCCTCGCTGATCTCGACCGGCGTGTTCTTCAGGAAGGAGAGATTCGCCCCGCTCCCATCCGCACCGTCGCCGAAGGCGCTGCCGCCGGCGCCACCGCCGACCGGGCCGACAGACGCCATGATCGGGCGGCCCGCGCGCGTGCTGGTCTTGATGTTCATCAGCGTGACGGAACTCGCCGGAGATGCCGGCATCCGATCCGGCAAGGCACGGCAGAAGGCGCCGAGCGTCACCGTCTGGGCCAGAGTGCAGGCCAGGGTGCGCATCCCGACCGCGACGGGCGACACGGCATTCATGATGGTCCCTTCCGGCAGGATCGCGCGCGTCGGCCGCATGAGACCTGCGTTCAGCATCATCGTCGGGTCGAGGCTGTAGAGTGCGTAGACCGTGCCCACCGTCACCAGGGCGTGGCGTTCCTTGCCTCCGGTGGGCATGTTGTGCGAGGTCGCAAGCTGCGGATCGGAGCCCGTGAAGTCCAGCGTCAGCGTGTCGCCATGCACTTTCAGGTTCACCGCGACGCGGACGGGATAGCCGCCCGCCTCGTCCTCGTCGGCATAGTCGGCGAAGAAGTACTCGCCATCTGGGATCGTGCTGATGACGGCACGCGCCTGATGCTCAGCGTAGTCGAGCAACTGATCGAGACCGGCCACGAAATTGTCCTTGCCGAACCGGTCGAGGATCTCGTGGATCTTGCGTTCGCCGACATTGGCGCAGGCGATCTGGGCATTGAGGTCGCCCCAGTTCTGCTCCGGCAGGCGGACGTTATGGGCGATGATGTCGAGCAGGTCCTTGTTGAGGACGCCGCCGCGCATCAGCCGCATCGGAGGGATGCGCAGGCCTTCCTGCTGGATCTCCGTCAGCGTGCGCGACAGGGTCGCCGGCACGGCACCGCCGACATCCGTGTTGTGAATATGGTTGCCGACGAAGCAGACGATCTCGCCGTCGCGGAAGACCGGCTTCCACATGTGGATGTCCGGCGTATGGGTCGCGACGTAGCCGGAATAGGGATCACTAGTGATGCAGATGTCGCCTTCCTCATAGTCGAACATCTTGATCACGTCGCCGTAGTCGAGGCCGGTGTACCAGGTCGCGCCGAAGGTCTTCGGGGAAGCCACGGTCAAGCCGTCGCGGGTCAGCACCTGACAGGAGAAGTCCTCGGTCTCCTTGACGAAGGTGGAGTAGGCGGTGCGCATCAGTGTCCAGCCCATGCTCTCGGCCGCGGCCGCGCAGTAATTGGCCAGAACCTGCAGCGTGGTGTTGTCGAGTTTCACGGCCGGGTCTCCGGAACGATGCGAAGGTTGGCGTATTCGTCGACGCTGACGGCCATGTTCGGCAGGACCACGGTGGTGCAGTCGTCCTGGGTCACGACGGCCGGCCCCGCAAAGCTCTGGCCGGGCTTCAGGTCGCCCCGGGCAAAGACCGCGACGCTGCGTAGCGCCCCGTCGAGCCAGACCTCGGCGTGGCGGCGGGGCTGGGCAGCTTCCGAGACCAGCGCGTGACGCTTGAATTCGGGGCGGGCGGTACGCCCGCTGATGACGAGCCGCAGCGAGATGATCTGTACCGTCGCGGTGGGATCGCTGTGGCCGTAGACACGCTCATGCTCGGCATGGAAGGCCTGCGCCATGGCAGCGACGTCGCCTGCCTTGACCGCCGATGGATCGAGCGGGGTGTCGAGCTCGAAGGACTGGCCGCGATAGCGCATCTCGGCCGAATAGATCAGCTGGCTTTCGCCGGAATAGCTTTGGTCCTCGTGCAGCCAGGCTTTCGCCCTGGTTTCCAGCCCGGCGAACTCGTCGCGGATCGTCGACCCCATGTCGGGAGCAAGGTCGCTGTAGAGCGTCTTGATGAAGTCGTTTTTGATATCTGCGATCAGCCCGCCCAGCGCGGACAGTACGCCCGGCGTCGGCGGTACCACGGTCTCGCGCATGTTGAGCTCGCGCGCCAGGAAGCAGGCCATCATCGGGCCGGCGCCGCCGAAGGCGAGGCAGGAGAAATCGCGCGGATCGATGCCGAAGCGGGAGACCAGCGCGCTGACATCGGTGTACATGCCGGAGACGGCGATGCGGATGATGGCCTCGGCGGTTTCCTCGATGGTGCGGCCGAGTTTGGTCGCGAGTTCGCCGACGACCGAGCGGGCCTTCTCCCGGTCGATGGTGACGGCCGAATAGCCGATCTCGGACAGGCCGACGAGGCCGAGCGCCGCGAAGGCGTCGGTGATCGTCGCCCGTTCGCCGCCACGGTCGTAGCAGGCCGGGCCGGGACGCGAGCCCGCGCTTTCCGGGCCGACCTTGAGGACGCCCTGGCCATCGACCCAGGCGATCGAGCCGCCGCCTTCGCCGATCGAGGAGACCGACACCGAGGGGATGTAGATCTGGAACTCGCCGATCAATTCGCCGACGCCGTATTGCGGCTGGCCGTCGACGATGACCGCGACGTCGGCCGAGGTCCCGCCGATGTCCAGGCTCATGCAATTCTTGATGCCGGACACCTCGGCGACATAGGCGGCGCCGATGACGCCCGAGGCGGTGCCGGACAGGATCATCTGCACGCATTCGCTCTTGCCCTGCTCGGCGGTCATGACGCCGCCATTGGACTTGGTGAGCCGCGGCTCCGGCCTGACGCCCGCCTTCTTCAGCGCCGACTGCAGAGAGCCGAGATAATGCGAGACGCGCGGCTGCACGTAAGCGCCGATGGTTGCGGTGATGGTGCGCTCGTATTCGCGGATGATCGGCCAGGTCTCGCTCGAGGCGAAGACCGGGATGTCGGGCGCGCTGCGCTGGACGATCGCCTTGACCGCCTCCTCATGGGCCGGGTTGCGATAGGCGTGCAGAAGCGAGACGACGATGCCCTCGCAGCCCGCGGCCTTGGCGCCTTCGACCGCGCGGCTCACGCTCGCCTCGTCCAGCGGCCGGTCCTCTGTGCCGTCGGCCAGCAGGCGCCCGCCGATGCCGAAGACGAGGTCGCGCGGGATCAGCGGATCCGGGCGCCTGGAGAGCAGATTATACATGTCGGGGATCTTGAGCCGCGCGACTTCGAGCACGTCGCGAAAGCCCTCGGTGGTGAACAGCGCAAGCTTCAGCCCCTTGCGCTGGATCACCGTGTTGATGCCGACCGTCGTGCCATGGGTGAAATAGGAGACCTCGGCAGGGGTGATGCCGTAGCGCTCGCCGATCAGCCTGAGGCCTTCCATGACCTCCGCCCCCGGTTGGTCGGGACGGGAGAAGGTCTTCAGCGTCTTCAGGCTCTGCGTATCCTCGTCGAACAGCGCAAAATCAGTGAACGAGCCGCCGATATCGACGCCCACACGGTAACCCATCAAAACCTCCGAATGGTCTCGGGCGCGAGCGCGCGCTTTCGACGTCGCGCTCGCGGATCAGAAGGGACCGCCCAAGCCGGCGGTCCCGCGGCGCTCAGCGGCCGATATCCTTGTTCCAGGTCTCGACCCATTTCGGCATCGCGGCGAGGATCTCGGCGAAGGGCGGCCAGCGCACCTCGTCGAGCTTGGGCATGCGTGCCTTCTGCTCCGGCTTGTACTGCGCCTTGGTGCTGGCGACCGGATATTGGATCGCGGCGGCCCAGCAGGATTGCGGCTCGGGCGAGAACAGGAAGTCGATGAACTCCCAGGCCGCCGGCGAGCCGTTCTTCACCTTCTGGACCACGGTCGGGCTGACGACACCGCCCGGCGCCGGATAGTAGAAGTTCAGCGACTTGAAGCCTCCGTCGCGCGCGGCCCAGGCACGGCCGTCCCAGTAGATGCCGATATCGGCTTCGCCCGACTGCATCTGCGTCAGGAACTGGTTGACGTCGTTCCAGAAGATCACATTGCCGCTGTCGCGCAGCGCCTTCATCTTGGCGATGACCGGCGAGATGTCGCCGACCTTGCCCCCAAGCGCGTCGTTGAAGTTCCAGATCACGGCGGTCGGCGTGGTGCTGGCGACGTTGATGCCGGGCAGGGCCGCCTGCCATTCGCCCTTGAGCGTGCGCTCGATGAATTCGGCCCAGGTCTTGGGAGGGTTCTTGATCTTGGCCTCGTTATAGGCCAGCCCGGCCGCACCGTAATGCAGCACCACGGCATCGCCACCGACGACCTGCCTGAGCGGCTCCGGTACATCGGCGAGGTTGGGAACCTTGGCCGGGTCGATCTTCTCGACGAGGCCGCGCGCCTTGGCGTCCTCGGCGCCGTCGATCAGTGTCAGGAACACGTCGATCGGCGGCTTGGCCGGATTGGCTGCAACCTGGTTGACCCATTGCGCCGGCGTGCCGAGCACGACATCGACGGTCTTGCCGGTCTTCTTCTGGAAGGGCTCGACATAGCAGGTCCGCAACGACTTCTCCCAGACACCGCCGAAGGCGGTGACGGTCAGGTCGGCGGCGTGGGCGGGCAGGGCAACCGTGAAAGCCAGCCCCGCAAGCGCGAGCAAAGACCGACAAGGCTTCAGCGTCTTCATGATGGTTCTCCCCTTTTTTGGATGTTGCGCGGCGAACCGCTCGGTCACGACGGCGAACTCATGAATTTCAGGCCGACCGTGCGCTCGATCAGCAGCAGAGCGACCAGCGCGATGACCATCTGCACGGTGCCGATGGCGGCGATGGCGGGGTCGAACTGGTTCTGCAGGTAGCTCAGCATCACCACGGGCAAGGTGTTGGTCTGGGCGCTGCCGAAGAAGAGCGAGAGCGACAGGTTGTCGAGCGAGATCAGCACCGCGAACAGCATGCCGCTGAAGATGCCGGAGCCGATCAGCGGAAGCGTCACATAGGTGAAGATCTGCCGGCGCGAGGCGCCGAGGATCGCGGCTGCCTCTTCGTAGTTGCGGCCGATTCCGCGATAGACGGCAACCACCGTACGCACGACATAAGGGATCGAGACGACGGTGTGGGCGATCAGCAGCGAGGTGAAGGAGATGCCGAGCCCGATCGCCGACAGCTTGTAGAGCAGCGCGATGCCCAGCAGGATCATCGGGATCGAGAGCGGCGCCAGCAGAAAGGTCGAGACCAGATCGGCGAGACCCGAACGGCTGCGGGCGAGCGCAAGCGCCGCCGGCACGCCGAATAGTGCGGCGAGGACGGCCGATGCGCCCGCCAGCTTCAGGCTGAACCAGAGCGAGTCGAGCAGAGGCCGATATTCCAGCAGGCGATGATACCAGCGCAGCGAGTAGCTGGTGACCGGGAAGGCGATGATCTCGGAATCGCCAAAGGAGACCAGGACAACGAAGACGATCGGCGCCAGCAGGAAGGCGAAGAAGATCAGGACGAAGGCCAGCAGTAGCAGCGTCGGCAGCCGCCTTTCCAGTCTGCGCCAGGATGCGGTGGCGGTCATGAGGCACCTCCATCCCGCCGGATCAGGCGCAGCTGGAGGAAGAGCGAGATCACGGCCAGCACCAGCAGGACATTGCCCATGGCGGCGGCGAAGCCGAGATTCTGGACCAGGAGGAACTGCTGGTAGATCAGCAGCGGCAAGGTGACGACGCTGCCTCCGCCAAGCAGAAGCATCGTCAGGAAGCTGCCATTGGCCAGCATGAAGACGACGATGGCGCCGGTCGCGATGCCGTCGAGGCTCAGCGGCAATGTGATCTCGCGGAAGGTGCGCCAGCGGCTGGCGCCGAGCAGTTCGGCAGCTTCCTCCAGACGCGTATCGATGCCTTTCAGCACCGCCGCGATCGAGATCACCATGAACGGCACCAGCACATGGACAAGGCCGATGATGACGGCGGACGGGTCCTGCAGCAGCCGCAGCGGGCGCTCGATCAGGCCCAGCGAGATCAGGGTACTATTCAGCACGCCGTTGCGGGCCAGGATCACGTTCCAGCCGAAGGTGCGCATGATGATGGAGGTCAGCAGCGGCGCGACCAGCAGGAAGATCATCAGGCCGTTCCAGCGCCCGGCGTGACGGACCATGAAGAAGGCGACGGGATAGCCGATCAGGATGCAGATGACGGTGGCGAGCAGGCTGACCCAGATCGTTCGGCCCAGCACGCCGAGATAGTAGCCGTCGGTGAACAGGCGCGCGTAATAGTCGAGCGAGAAGACCAGCTTGCCGGCCGCATCGGGCACATAAAGACTTTGGAGGCCGTTCTCGGCCAGCGGCAGCAGGAAAAACAGCAGAAGAAAGATCACGGCCGGCAGGACGGGCCAGAGGCCGGCGCCGAGAGCCCGGCGGCTACGTCGTCCTGATGTCGCCGCCGCGGCGGTCACGCGGCGTCCTCCCGCAGCGGTTCATCCTCGAGCAGGCGGGCCGTGCCCGGCAGCCAGGATAGGCCGACTTCGGCCCCGACTGGCAATGCCGTCTCGCCGACCGGCCCGGTGATCTGCCGATAGGCCATCAGCGGCCGATCAAGCCCGGGGCGCTGCAATTGGAAGACATGCGTCGCGCCGCGAAAGACATGGCCCGAGACGGTCGCGCGCGGCTCGCTGGGGCCGGCTTCGCCTGCCGGCACGATGCGCAAGTGCTCCGGCCGGATCGCCACGAGGACCGTGCTGCCGACCGGGCGGACAGGGACATCCGCAACGAAGAACCCGGAGCTCCCCTCGTCGCCGGGCAGCCGAAGCCGCAGGCCGCCCTCTTCTGCTCCCGCCACCGTACAGGCGATGATGTTGGAGGTGCCGAGAAATTCTGACACGAAGCGGGTGCGTGGATGCTCGTAGACCTCGGCCGGCGAGCCGGTCTGGAGGATCCTGCCCCGATCCATCACCACGATCATGTCGCTCATGGTCAGCGCCTCCTCCTGATCATGCGTGACCAGAAGCGTGGTGATGCCGATCTCGCGCTGGAGCTGGCGGATCTCGAACTGCATCTGCTCGCGCAGGTTCTTGTCGAGCGCACCGAGCGGCTCGTCGAGCAGCAGCATGGAGGGCTCGGTCACCAGTGAGCGGGCCAGAGCGACGCGCTGCTGCTGGCCGCCCGACAGCTGATGCGGATAGCGATCGGCATGCTGGGGCAGATGCACGATGTCGAGCATGCGGCGTGTCCGTGCTTCGGTCTCGGCTCGGTTCACCCGCGCCATCCGCAACCCGAAGGCGACGTTCTGCGCGACCGTCATATGCGGGAACAGGCTGTAGTTCTGGAAGACCATGCCGAGCTTGCGCCGCTGCGGCGGGTCATAGGTTCGGTCCTCGCCGCGGATCAGGACCTGGCCGGCATCAGGGAGCTCGAAACCTGCGACGATGCGCAGGGTCGTCGTCTTGCCGCAGCCGGAGGGGCCGAGCAGCGAACAGAGCGTTCCCGCCGGCACATCGAAGGAGGTCGGCTGGAGCGCGGCGACGCTACCGAACGACTTGCACACATCGCGCAGCCGCAGCCCCGGCTCGCCGGCTGTGACGGATGACTGCGCCTTTGCCGTCGCTTGCGTCATGGTCCCTCTCTGATCGAGAGGCTAACCCAAGTTTTCTCGCTGGCAACAATAAAATTCCGAAAAGACAAATTTTTTCGGAAACGATATAAAATGCCATGTGCGAATACCCCCCGGTTCGGCGGTCAGAGATCGACCAATACCCACAGCACGACGGCGTTGGATTCACCTTTGGAGGTCCAGGTGTGCTCCGTCGTGGCGTCGTAATAGACCGAGTCGCCCTTGTTCAGTTCGAGTGGCTCATAGAGCCGGCTGTGAACGACCAGCGTGCCTTCCAGCACCATCACGAAGATTTCCGCTTCGGATTTGGCCCAGGCCGCATATTCATCGGGTGAGCGCGCCGTGACCGTGGTCAGGATGGGCGTTGCGCGCTTGTTCTTGAGGTCGGCACAGAGCAGCACGTTGTTGCACGTGCCCGTCGCATGCTTGCTTCCGCTCCCGGCGCGGCTGATGCTCCGCCGCCCCGGAAAACCGGGCGCAGCCCCGTTTTCCTCACTGGATAGCAAGGTCGCCAGCTCGACTTCGAGCCCCTGCGCAATCCGCTGCATCGTGGAGATGGTCGGAGACAGTTCGTTTCTCTCGATCTTCGAAAAAGCCGAAGCTGAGACGCCTGTGAGCGCGCTGACGTCTTGCAGCGTCAGACGGCGGCCCTTGCGCAGCTTCAGCAGGCGGGCGCCGATGTCGACGCCCTGCTCCTCGGCGGCACGGCTCGCCTCCGGCGGTTCGCTGGCGTCCGTCTGCTCCGCCCATGAAAGTTCCGGCATGCCGCTTCTCCGCCGCGTCGTCCAAGTCTCTGTCATAAGCGCCCAGCAAGGGCATGAAAAGAGATTGATGGCGATCTCTGGTTCTGAAATGTCGGATACGACATTTATGTAGTTTTATGTTGACTTCATCTCCTATGTGAAAGAGGCTCCAGTCCCAACGATGCGCCCACAGGGAACCGCGCGTGCTCGGCGAGGGGCCGAGCGTGGCGGTCGAGCGCGGCAGGGATGGTTCACATGACGCTTACTCACGACCAGTTGAGCGGCCTCTACACCGCGATCGTCACCCCGTTGACCGGCGACGGCGCCGTCGACGTAAAGGCGCTGCACCGGCTCGTCCGCTTCCAGCTCGATGCCGGGGCATCGGGCATCGTGCCGATCGGCGGCACCGGCGAATATCCCGCCCTTTCACGCGACGAGCGTCGCAAGATCGTCGCGGCCTGCGTCGAGGCGGCCGATGGCAAGCCGGTCATTCCCGGCGTGCTCTCGACCGGTTTCGAGGATGCTCTGGAGGCTGGACGCGACTTCGCCGCCGCTGGCGCCGCCGCGGTCATGACGGTCACGCCCTATTATGCGCCAGGAACGCAGGACGGGATGCGCGCTTATTTCCGGCACTATCGCGATGCGCTCGACCTTCCGGTGATGCTCTATCAGATCCCGCGCCGGACAACGGTTGCGGCCTTCGCGGATACCGTCCAGGCGATGGCCGAGGACGGCTCGATCATCGGCATGAAGTATTCCTCCTATGACATGCCGGACTTCATCCGGACGGTGAAATACGCCGGCGACAAGATCGCGATCCTGTCCGGCGAGGAGCCCCTCTTCGCAACCCATGTCGCGCTCGGCGCGCGCGGCGGCGTGCTGGCCTCTGCCACGATCTATCCGAAGATCTGGATCGAGATCTTCGAGCTGGCCAGCCAGGGCAAGCTCAAGGAGGCACTCAAACTGCAGGACAAGGTCGACCCGGTCGTCGACTCCATTTATGTCGAGACCAATCCTGGCCCCCTGAAGGAATACATGGCCTTGGCGGGCATGCCGGTCGGCGGGGTGCGACTGCCTTTGACCGGCCCCAGCGACCAGACCATGGCCAAGCTCAAGGTCGCGGCGGCGCAGGCCAAAGCCATCAGCCTCGCCTGAGGAGGCGATCGTGCTCGACGCACTTCGCGGCATCGTCGGCGACAAGGGCCTGATCACCGATCCGGCCGAGATGGAACCGTATTTTGTCGATTGGCGTCAGCGCAGGCGAGGGTCTGCGCTGGCCGTGGTCCAGCCGGCTTCGACGGCGGAGGTTTCCGCCGTCGTCGCGCTCTGCGCAGCGCAAGGGCAGCCGATCTTTCCGGTCGGTGGCAATACCGGCCTCTGCTTCGGTGCGGTGCCGGAGAGCAACCGCGCCGGCAAGCCCGGCATCATGCTCTCGCTGAGGCGCATGAACCGCATCCGTGGCCTCGACCGCGCCTCCGGCATTGCGACCGTCGACGCCGGCGTCGTGCTGGGCGATCTCCACAATGCTGCGGCACAGGCAGGCCGACAGTTCCCGCTGCATCTCGGCAGCGAGGGCAGCGCCCAGATCGGTGGCTTGATCTCGACCAATGCCGGCGGCACCGGTGTCGTCCGCTACGGTCCGATGCGGGATCTCGTCGCAGGCCTCGAAGTGGTTCTGGCCGATGGTCGCGTGCTCAATGATCTTGCGGCGCTGCGCAAGGACAATACCGGCTATATGCTGCGCCATCTCTTCATCGGCGCGGAAGGCACGCTGGGCATCATCACCGGTGCGGCGCTGAAGCTTCACCCGCAGACGCCGAACACCGCCCATGCCTGGGTCGCTGCCGCCGATCCGGCCAATGCGGTAGGGTTGCTGGCAGCGCTGCAGGATCGGGCAGGCTCCTATATCCAGGCCTTCGAGCTGGTTTCGGCTTCGCAGTTCGAGTTGGTCCGCAAGCATGCAGAGCGCGCCCGCTTCCCCTTCACCGAGATTCCCGCCTGGTCGGTCCTGATCGAACTCGGCAGCGAGGATGCGACGACGGCCCTGCGCGATATCCTCGAAGAGGTGCTGGGCGCGGCCCTGGAGCAGGGCGAGGTGCTGGACGCGGTGATCGCAACCTCGGAGCAGCAGGCCGCCGACTTCTGGCATATTCGCCACTCGGTCTCCGAGGCGAACAAGAAGGAAGGCGCCAGCATCACGCATGACGTCGCAGTTCGCACGTCCGATGTAGCGCCCTTCATCAAGGCTGCGGACGAAGTGGCGGCGAAGCTGTTTCCGGAGGCGTATAGCGAGGTGGTCTGCCATCTCGGCGACGGCAACGTGCACTACATCCTGATGTTCAGCCACGCCTTCTGGGCGGCGTTGCCTGACCCGGAGGCCTTTGCGCTTGAGGTCGAGCGGGCGATCCACGATGTCGCGGCTCGCTTCGGCGGAACCTTCAGCGCCGAGCATGGCGTCGGCCGCAAGCTCACCGAAGAGCTGGAGCGTCTTGCCGATCCGCTTCGCTACGAGCTGATGATCAAGGTCAAGGCACTGTTCGATCCGCAGAACCTGATGAATCCGGGTGTGCTGCTGGCACCAGAGCACAACTGAAAGAACGACGGAAAAATCCGCTGCCGCCTTCGGTGAGGGGTGGAAGGTCTCGGATGCCCGCAGGGGAAGCGGGAGCCTGGCTCACCAACCATGACGGGGTTCGCCCCATAACGCCGGGAGAAGAATAAATGACGACACGCAGGGATCTGGCAGGCCTCATCGGCACTGGCGCGGTGGCCGTCGGCGCGCTGACGCTGGCCTCCAACGGGGCAGCCGCACAGACCGCGGGGAAGAATACCTTCGACCGCATCATCGCCAACAGGAAGCTTCGGCTTGGCGCCGTGACTTCGAGCGCGCCATGGTTCGTCAAGGACCCCGCCTCGGGCAAGTGGAGCGGCCATTTCTACACGATCGGCTCTGCGCTGGCGAAGGACATGGAGGTCGAGCTCGAGCTGGTGGAAACCACCTGGGGCAATGCGGTGCTCGACCTTCAGGCCGACAAGATCGATATCATGTTCGGCCTCAATCCCACACCCAAGCGCGCCATGGCGGTCGATTTCTCGGTTGGGGCCTATGACAGCGCGCTGGTCGTCATTGCCAAGCCCGGCTTCGAGCCGAAGAACTGGGCCGACATGAACAAGCCGGAGGTGAAGATCTCGGTCGATGTCGGCTCGGCCCATGATCAGATTGCCACGCTCTTGTGCCCGAAGGCCCAGATCAGCCGCTTCAAGACCATCAACGAAGCCATGCTGGCGCTGCGCACCGGCCGTGTCGATGCCCAATGCATCTTCTGGATGGGCGGCGTGCGCGCGGTGAAGGCCGATCCCGGACTCGGCAAGGTCATCGTGCCGCAGCCCTTCTTCGGCTCGACCTCGAATGCGGCCTTCCGTCGCGAGTCGGACAAGACCTGGCGGGATTTCGTCAACACCTGGATCGTTTACGCACGCGGCCTCGGTCTCGTCCGTAGCGCCGTTGTCGAAAGCCTGGAACAGGTCGGCGTCACCTCCGAGGACATCCCGGCGGGCATCACGCTCTGAGCATTGGCCGGCTTCCCGCATGGCGGGAAGCCGGCGTGCGACGTTCGATCGGCTTCTGCAAGGCCGCGCCATGCGCAGGCAGGGTTCAGCATGTCCTATACGTGGAATTTCGACATCGTCTGGAGCTATCGCTGGATCTTCCTGACGGGAACCGGCGTCACAATCGGCATTACGATCGCGGTCGTGCTGCTCGGGCTGATCGTCGGCCTGATCGCCGGCGTTGCCCAGCTCTCGCGTTCACCCGCTCTCCGCTGGCTGTCCTGGGCGTATATCGAGATGTTCCGGCTGACGCCGCTGCTCGTACTGCTGCTCTGGTTCTACTACGCGCTGCCGATCCTGACCGGGATCAAGCTGGATGCGATCACTGCCTCGATCGTGACGCTGACGCTTTATGGCGGGTCTTTCTATGCGGAGGTCATCCGCGGCGGCATCGTGTCGATCGAGCCGGGGCAAAGCGAAGCGGGGCTCGCGCTGGGCATGACGCCCGCGCGGGTGATGCGCCGGATCGTACTCCCGCAGGCGATCAAGCGGATGATCCCGCCGCTGATGAACCAGTCGATCATCCAGTTCAAGAACACCTCGCTCGTCTCGGTTCTCGCCGTGCCGGACCTGCTCTATCAGGGCCAGGTCGCGGCGATGGACACCTATCGCGCCCTCGAGGTCTACACCGTGGTCGCCGCGATCTATGTGGTCGTGCTGCTGCCGCTGACCGTGATCGCCAAACAAGCCGAGAAGCGGCTTGCACACAGCAATTGAGGGCGCGGCGATGAGCTACAAGATCGAGGTCAACGGCCTTCGCAAGAGTTTCGGTTCTCTCACCGTGCTGCGCGACATCAATCTGCAGGTCGAGACCGGCCAGGTCGTGGCGCTGATCGGTCCTTCCGGCTCCGGCAAGTCGACGCTGCTGCGCTGTCTCAACCTGCTTGTCATGCCCGAAGGCGGCCGCATCCGCATCGGCAAGGACAGCTTTTCCTTCGGCGACGGCTCGAAGCTGCCCGGCACGCGCGAGCAGGCGCGGTTCCGCTCCAATACCGGCATGGTCTTCCAGCACTTCAACCTGTTCCCGCACATGACCGTCGTCCAGAACGTGATGGAGGGCCCGGTCTCGGTGAAAGCGATGCCCAGGCCCCAGGCCGAGGCGCTCGCCCGAAAGCTGCTCGCCAAGGTCGGCCTCAGCGACAAGGTCGACGTCTTCCCCAACAAGCTCTCGGGCGGCCAGAAGCAGCGCGTCGCCATCGCGCGCGCGCTGGCGATGGAGCCCGACGTGATGCTCTTCGACGAGGCGACTTCGGCGCTCGACCCCGAACTCGTGGGAGAAGTGCTGGGCGTCATGCGCGATCTGGCCGCCGAAGGCATGACGATGATCATCGTCACCCATGAGATCGGGTTTGCCCGGGAGGTCGCAGATCGCGTCGTCTTCATGCGCGACGGCATCATCGTCGAGGAGGGGCCGGCCCGCGATGTGATTGGCCAACCCCAACAGGAGGCGACGAAAATCTTCCTCAGCCACTTCCACAATCGCGGCTGAGCCGCGTCATTCCGCGCTTGGCCCAGTGGCACGATGGCTGAACCTGCCGCTTTCGCCCGCATCCTGAATGTCGAGGACGCCCGCCGAGCCGCTCGGCGGCGCCTGCCACGCGGTCTTTTCGAGTACATCGACCGCGGCTGCGAGGACGAGATCTCGATTCTCGCCAATCGGCGCAGGCTCGACGCCATAGCACTCTCGCCGGGGGTGCTCGTCGATGTCTCCCACCCGTCGATGGAAGCGGATATTCTCGGCAGGCGGCAGCCTTTGCCGTTGGTCATTGCGCCGACGGCAGTGGCAGGATTGGTCTGGCATGACGGCGAGATCGCGCTCGCGCGGGCGGCGGCGCGCGCAGGCATTCCCTTCTGCGTCTCCACGCAGTCGATCACCTCGGTCGAACGGATCGCGACAGAATCCGGCGCCGATCTTTGGTTTCAGCTCTATGTCTGGAAGGACCGCCGGCGCATGCTGAATCTGCTCGACCGGGCCTGGGCGGCGGGCGTGAAAACGCTGGTGCTGACGGCAGACACCGCGGTCGGCCCGAACCGTGAATACAACCTGCGGAACGGCTTCGGAATTCCGCTCAAAGCGTCTTGGCGGGCGGCGCTGGATGTGGCTTTGCATCCACGCTGGGCGGCGACAGTCATGCTGCGCGCGCTGGCGAGCTCCGGAATTCCGACCTATGCCCATTACCCTGCGGAATTCCGCACGCGGCTCGGACGCGAAGCCCTCGCCGATGAGGTCAGCCTCGCGAAGGACGTGACCTGGGATGACGTTCGCCTGCTGCGGCAACGCTGGCGAGGCAAGCTTGTCGTGAAAGGAGTGCTGCGCGTCGAGGATGCGCTGGCGGCCCGGTCGCATGGCGTCGATGCCATCGTCGTCTCCAACCATGGCGCCCGCAATCTCGATTGCGCGCCGGGGCCGACCGACGTGCTGCCGCAGATCGCCGAAGCGGTCGGGGATAGGATGGAGATATTCGCGGATAGTGGAGTGCGGCGTGGCGCGGATATAGCCCGTTTTCTGGCGCTGGGAGCGCGTGGCGTCATGATTGGTCGGGCCACGCTTTATGGCGTTGCAATGGGAGGCGCCGGTGGAGCCGCCCGCGTGCTCGATCTGCTGTCGACGGAGTTGCGGACGACGATGGGGATGCTGGGCGCGCAAAAGCTGGCCGACATCCGGCGGGTCGAGTCCGCGCAACAAGTTGGCCGATAGCGGAGCGAAGCCGTCGCGCACCGCGAGCAGCGCTTCTTGAGGTCAACGAGCAATGGCGAGTGGGGGCCAGATGGGCGAGGCCCTGTTCGTGCCTATGACACGCTGGTCGTCTCCCCGCGGCTTGAAGCACGTCAAAACAGCGGACTGTTACAGAGTTCCGGCACCCCGCCTCTTCAGATCAATACCGCATCGCGGCTGTTATCAGGCAGGGTTTCCGCAACCACCCCGATCAGCCACGCATCGCGTGAGAGCCATTCATGCGATTGACCGCAGGCAGGACAGTTGCGCAGAATTCGTTTGCTTCCCGCCCGCTGGACTTGCGTTGCTGCTGTCGTTTCGCCCGTCTCTACGGGTAGTCCAGTGGCAGGACACCTTATCACGATTTCGCAAACTGGCTGGGCCGCCCCGACGTGACCGCGCCATCGTTGAATCTGAAATTTCCGAGTACCCATGTCAGATAAAGCCGCTGATTGAGGCTATGCGAGAACGAAGACGCCGACTGCCAGCGTGGCGATCGTCAGGGGCGCGCCGATCTTGAAATAAGTCCAGAAATCGACGGTGATGCCGTCCTTGGCGGCGCGTTCGGCGACGATGAGGTTGGCGACGGAGCCGAGCAGCGTAAAATTGCCGGCGAGTGTCGAGGCCATCGCCACGGTGAGCCAAGCACGCTGGGGATCCTGCAGATGCTCGACGAAAGGCTTCAGCACCAAGACCGCCGGGACGTTGCTGACGAGGTTGGACAGGATCGCCGTTATGGCCGTCAGGATCGCCGTGTTGCCGAGGTCGAGGCGGGCGGCCTGCGCCAGCAGGTCAGGCGTCAACACAGCGTGCTCTAGCCCTCGCACCACGACGAAAAGCCCGGCAAACATCAGCAGGAGCGGCCCGTCGATCTCGGCATAGACCTTGCGCGGCTCGATCCTGCGGGTGAGCAGCAGCAGCGCCGCCGCGCAGATCGCCACCTTCGCTACCTGCTGTCCGAGGAAGAACAGGGCGATCATCGCCACCGACGCCAGCGCTGCCTTCGTTGCGAGCCAGCCGTGGTAGTGAGTGGGAACTGCCACGCTGCGCAGCATCTGCCGCGTCATGAACTCGCGCCTATTGAGCAGTAGAACGAGCAGGATCGTCACCAGCAGGCCGAGTGCAGCTATCGGCAAAAGTTGGCCGGTGAAGGTGCCGTAGGAGATGCCCGAGAGATTGCCGATGATCATGTTCTGGGGGTTGCCGGTGATCGTCGCCGTCGAGCCGACATTCGAGGCGAGCGCCACCGCGATCAGATAGGGCACCGGATTGCGCTCGAGAGCACGGGTTAGCGTGACGACGATGGGGGCCATCACCAGGCAGATCGCGTCGTTGACGAGGAAGGCGGAGAGCACGCCGGTCGTGATCACCACGACCGACAGCAGCAGCGCCGGATGCCGCGCGCGGCCAGCGGCCCAGCCGGTCACGATCTTGAAAAAGCCGGACAGGCGCAGATTGGCGACGACGATCATCATGCCAAGCAGCAGCGTGATGGTGTCCATGTCGATCGCCCGGTAGGCATCTTCCAGCGAAAGCGCACCACAGCCGACCATCAGAGCTGCGCCGATCAGCGCCGCTCCCGCACGATCGACGCGCAACCCCGGCATCCGGCCGATGGCAATGGCGACATAGGTCGCAAGGAAGATCGCTATAGCGAGGATCTGCGTCGCGTTGAGAACCCAGCCCGTCATGCGGATCAGGCCATTCTCGCGCTCGGCACCGGCCTCTGGCGGGCGCCGTCGGTTGGCGGCACGTAACCGCGGGTCTCCGGCATGGCAAAGAGATAGAGAATGAGGCCGACGGCCGCGATCGTTGCGAGCGTAACGAAAGCGGCGGAGTAACCGGCTGTCACGATGATCACGCCCGCCAACGAGGTGGAGATCGAGGCACCGACGCCCTGGACTGTCGCCACCGCACCTTGCGAGACGTTGAAGCGGCCGGTGCCTCTCGTCAGGTCAGCCACGACAATCGGGAACAGCGCGCCGAAGATGCCGGCGCCGACGCCGTCGAGCGCCTGAACGGCCACCAGCCAGAACGGGTTGTCCGAGACGACGTAGAGCGCGCCACGCAGCGCCAACACGCCGAAGGCGAGAAGGAAGATCGGCTTGCGGCCCCAGGCATCGACCTTGGCGCCGACGATGATCGCCATCGGCACCATGACGCATTGGGCGGCCACGATGCAGATCGCGATCAGCGAAGTCGCCTGCTCCTTGCCGACGACGCGGGTCAGCAATTGGCCGACTGAGGGCAGCATTGCGGCATTGGAGAGATGGAAGATCGCGCAAAGCAGTGCGAACAGCATCAGATGGCGGTTCTGCAGCAGGGCCTTGAGGCCGGACGGCTTCTCGTCGTCGACGGCCTCCTCAAGCCCGCGCGCGAGGTCGTCGTCGATCTCCTTCTCCGGCACCATCAGCATGGCGCCGATGCTGAAAACCGCGAGCACGGCCATGAGCCAGAACACCACGATCGGCCCGAAGAAATAGGCGGTCGCCCCCGCGATCGCGGCCGAGGCGGCATTGCCGAGATGGTTGAAGGCCTCGTTGCGGCCGATGCGCTTGGAGAACATCTTCGGCCCGACCAGGCCGAGCGTGATCGCCGCCAGCGCCGGCGGGAAGATCGCGCCCGCAATGGCGGCGACCGATTGCGTGCCGACGACCAGATAGAAATTGCCGATGAAGGGCAGCGCCAGGCACGACAGTGTCACCGCGGCTGCGGAGGCGATCACGATCGCCGGCTTGTGGCGGCCCCTGTCGATGAACGCTCCGGCCGGGGTCTGGGCAAGCAGGCCCACGATGCCGGCGATGCTCATGACGAGGCCGACCGTCGCCTCGTTCCAGCCCTGCTCCGGGCCACGCACCGCGATCAGATAGATGGCGAGATAGGGCCCGAGCCCGTCACGTACGTCGGCGAGGAAGAAATTGAGTGCATCCAGACCGAGAAGCGCCCGCCGAGACGGGGCGCGATCATGTGATTTTGCGGCCATGTGTCGACTCGCTGCGGGAAAAGAGATGCAGCCCGGGCGGGCGTTCGGCGGGCAAATCCGCGTCCAGGCCTAAAGAAGGGTCCGGACACGGCTCGGCTTGTTTGGGTCAGCCGCGCGGTCCGGGAGGCGGCGGGGGCGGAGCGCGATCATCTGGGCGCGGCGGCTTGGGGCGGCGCGTGTCGAGCTGCGCCAGGCGATCCGGCGTGGCACCGAGCGCGGTCGCCTCGATCACGATGCCGAGCGGGCTCTTCATGCTTTCACCGCGAACCGAGATCGTCTGATCCTGCTTGAGCAGGTCGGCGAAGCGCTCGGCCTCATGCGGCGGCAGCCGCAGTTGAACGCCGTTATCGAGAACCGCCCCGTTGACCTCGCCGCGCTTGCCGTGCAGCACGGCCACGATCTTGCTCGTCATGACCTCGGCGGCGACAGAGCGTTCCTCCGGGCCGCCTTGGTCGAGCACCACCGCGCCGGTCGCATCGTTGGTAACCGAGACGGCGTCGATCAGCGGCAGAGCCCGCGCCTTCAGGCCGCGGACGGTGACCGCATCGCCCGGCCGCAGCGCGAAAGCCGTCGGGGTGGATAGATGCGGCGGCAGCTTGACCTCGGTTCCGTCGGCGAGCAGCAGCCCATCGATCTCGCCGCGCGGGCTGAGCGTGTACTGCTTCACGACGCCTTTGGTTTGCGGAAGCTGGGAAGCGTCATAGATCAGGCCACCACGGGCCTGGGCAAAGACTGTAGCGGCCCCGAGCGCTGTACCTCCCAGCAACAGAAGGGTGGCGACTGTCGAGCGAGCTCTGTTCGTCATGATCTCACCTGCTGTTGTGCCGGGTACCCGGCGGGATGAGACGTCATCCGCAACCAGCGTGCCAACATGCAGGTCTTTATATTTCAAAGGCTTGCCTGGTCAGCCGATCTCGCGGCTGTCTGCATTCCTGACGGCACCCGTCATGGATCCGGACGCCTCGCCGGCGTCGAGGCCGTAGCGCTCGATCTTGGTGTAGAGGAGCTGCCGGTTGATGCCGAGGCGCCGCGCGGCCTCGGTCCGGTTTCCCGCGCAGGTCTGAAGTGCGCGACGGATCATCTCGGTTTCCAGCCTGGCCACTGCGGTGGGCAGGTCTCCGTCGAGCCATCCGGCAGGCGGGACGTCGGGTTCCGTCTCGATGCCGGCATCACCCATATCCGCAACGTCGAGCGTATCGCCTCGCGCCAGGACCACGGCGCGGTCGATTGCGTTCTTGAGCTCCCGGATGTTTCCCGGCCAGGGGCGGGAGAGCAGATGCGCCGCAAGCGCCCCGGTCATCCGTTTCGGACGTTCACCCGGACGCGCTGCCAGGCGCAGGAAATGCTCGGCGAGCGGCACGATGTCGGCGAGCCGTTCGCGCAGGGGAGCGAGCGGGATCGTCAGCACGTTCAGCCGGTAGTAGAGGTCTTCGCGGAAGAGGCCCTGCGCGACGCGCTCTGGCAGCTTGCGATGCGTGGCCGCGACGATGCGGACATCAACCTGGACCGGACGCCCCCCGACCGGCGTGACGATCTTGTCCTGCAGCACCCGAAGGATCTTGGCTTGCATGGCAGGCGGCATGTCGCCGATCTCGTCGAGGAAGAGCGTGCCGCCGTCCGCATCGCGGAACGCGCCGTTTCGATCGGCTGACGCACCGGTAAACGCGCCCTTCACATGCCCGAACAACTCGGATTCGAGCAGGTCGGATGGGATGGCGGCGCAGTTGACGGCAATGAACGGCTCAGGCTTGCGCCTGCTGTATTCGTGCAGCGCCCGTGCGACGAGCTCCTTGCCGGTGCCGGTCTCACCGATGACGAGGACGGTGGTGTCGCTGTCGGCAGCCAGTCCGATGGCCTTTTGCACCATCCGCATCGGCTCGCTCAACCCGATCGGGGTAAAGCGGGAGGCAAGCTGCGCATCCTCCGCAGCCACCGGAGCCGTCTGTTCCATCGCCCGCAATGCGAGCATCCGCGTCAGATTATCGGCGAGTTCGGCTCGGCCGATCGGCTTGGTGAGATGGTCGAAGGCGCCAAGCCTGATCGCCTCGATAGTGTTTTCCGCCGTCGCATAGGCAGTCAGGATCGTCACCGGAGGTGGCACCGGGAGGGCGCGGATGGCCTTGAGAACCGCAAGGCCGTCCATGTCGCCGCCCAGGCGCAGATCGAGCAGGACCGCGTCGATCGCCTCGCCGCGCAGGCGATCAAGGCCGGTTCGCCCGGATGCGGCCATCGCGGCGTCGTAACCGAGATCGCGCACCGTCTCTTCAAGGCTCTCCCGCAGGCCGGCCTCGTCGTCGATGATCAGGATGGTCGATGGCGCCATGGCAGCTCAATCTCGAAATGGGCTCCTCGATCGGAGGGCAGCAGGCGCAAGGTGGCGTGATGAACGCCGGCGATCTCGCGCGCGATGGCGAGGCCGAGGCCCGTCCCTTCCGGGTGCCCGGTCACGAAGGGCTCGAACAGGCGCTCGCGGATCTGAGACGGCACGCCGGGGCCATCATCGCGCACGGCGATCACGAGGTTCTCGCCGCGCCTCGTTGCACTGAGCTCCACTCTGCCCCCGGCTGGCGTATGGCGCAAAGCATTGCCGACGAGATTCTCGACGATTCGGCCAATTTCGCCCGCATCGAAGGAGGGCGGTGATCCGACGCCGGCAGCCGGGTCCAAACGATCGATCAAGCTCACCTGACTTGCGTCCGCACGATCGCCGAAGGCGACGACAATTCCGGCGAGGAAGCGCGCGAGGTCGACAGTCTCCGCCTTGGGTTCGCGCGGCTGGCTCATCGTCAGGAGATCGCGCAACAGGCGATCGAGCCTGGCGATCTGGTCGAGAATAAATCCGAGTGCGGAGATACGGCGCTGCTCGTCAGCCGCGGCGAGCGCGTTTTCAGCCTTGAGTCGCATGGCCGCCACAGGGTTCCTGACCTCGTGAGCGACGCCGGCGACGAGGCGCCCGACCGCCGCCAGCCGCTCGGCTCCCGCGGCTCGTCGCCGCGCCTCGGACAGCCTCTCGCCGCTGGCGTTGAGCGCATGCACGAGGCGGTCGAGTTCAGGCAAGCCCGTCGGTGAGAGGTGGGGAAGATCAGCGTCATGACCGGCTGCAAGGTCGGCCTCAAGCCGGGCGATCCGCCGCGACCACGCGACCAGGAGCCAGCCCAGCCAGAGCGCGGAGCCCAGCACGGTTGCTGCGAGAACCGCGAAACCGATCATCAGCCGGTTATAGGCCGGCTCCGCGCCGGCCGCGATACGCGTCATCGTCCAGCCGGTCAGTCCTGTATCGGTCGCTCCTCCGAGCGGGCATGCATGCAGCAGCAGGATCTGCGAACGTCCCCGCCGTTCGACCATAGCCGGCTTGCCGGCGGTCGCAGCCGCGGCATTGACCTCGCCGATCGTCGGTTGCTCCGCCGCCGGCAGGTCGGTCTTCGGGCCCGTTCCTTCGTAGGTCGGGAAGGCATAGCCGAGCGAGCCCTCAGCCTCGCGCCAGATGCCACCCTCGATCTCAGGCGAGTGGGCCAGCGCAAGCTGGACGACATTGGTCAACTGTTGGCGCAGCTCCTCGTCGGTCCGCCTCGGCCAAGGCCCGCGCCAGCCGGACGCAAAGAACGTGTAGCGATCGGCGATGCCGCGGCAGGCCGAGGCCAGTCTATCCTGCGCACGCCCGGCTTGGACGCTCGCCGTCTCCCGATAGAACGAGACGAACAGAAAGCCGGTCGCGCCCGCCGAGAGGACGATCAAAAGCCAAAGCCCGATCAACAGGGAGCGCAGGGACGTCAGCATCTCATCGGCCTGCGGCCAACGCCGGGGGGAGCATGGTCGAGCCTCGAGATCGTCGGACGGCAGCCGGCCGAAACAGGCGGTGCCTGACGATAAGTGCTGCGCAACTGTGCGCGCCGCAAGAGCGGCCTACCCTCTCAAAGCAGATAGCGATTATGCAAGTGTCCTCGATTGGGCCATGTGCGTCGCTTCAGTTAAACCCAGATCGTTGCCGATGTGGCGAATCTGTGGCGTGATCGAGCTCCCGGCTTCATCGATCGGCCCGGTCCAGAGCGAGGCGGGCAGCCGGCATCTGGTCACGGCCGGAAGCGGCAGGTAGACCACGTCGGATGGTCCGTTTCCTTCACAGCGCCGACCTGCATCTCGGCAAGCCGTTCGGTTCGATGCCGGACGAGCTGCGCGGGCGGCTGCGCGAGGCCCGCCACACCGTGCTCGACCGGCTGGCTGCCCAGGCTCGCACTGCAGCGGCGGAGACGATTCTGCTGGCCGGCGACGTGTTCGACACGGAAACGCCGAGCCCGGCCGTGCTTCGCCAGGCGCTGGCTGCCATGGCAGGGCATGACGGCGTTCGCTGGATCCTGCTGCCCGGCAATCACGATTCGCTCGCCGCGGAAGCACTCTGGGCCGGCCTGGCGACATCGCGGCCCGCCAACGTCGTCCTCGCGACCGAGCCGGCTCCTGTCCGGCTCGCCGACGACGTCGTCCTCCTGCCGGCGCCCTGCACGACGCGCCGGCCGGGTCGCGACCTCACCGAATGGCTGGACGGGGCAGCGACGCCGCCGGGCACGATCAGGATCGGGTTCGCCCACGGCGCCGTGCAGAGCTTTTCGGAAGATGGCGGCGCCGGCGACGTCATCGCTCCCGACCGGGCGACCCGCGCCGGTCTCGACTATCTCGCCCTCGGCGATTGGCACGGCCAGATGCGGATCGGACCGCGCACTTGGTACAGCGGCGCGCCGGAGCCGGACCGGTTCAAGCACGACGCCTCGGGCCGTGCCCTGCTGGTCACGATTCCAGCGGCGGGAACCGAGCCCGTGGTCGAGCCCATCGAGACCGGATCCTTCGACTGGCGCACGCTCGTGCTCGACTGCCTGGC
Source organism: Allobosea lupini (assembly GCF_900109525.1). Classification (GTDB taxonomy): domain Bacteria; phylum Pseudomonadota; class Alphaproteobacteria; order Rhizobiales; family Beijerinckiaceae; genus Allobosea; species Allobosea lupini. The sequence goes on from NZ_FOAN01000006.1 coordinate 290,465, forward strand.
GGGCGACGAGCCCGGCGCGCATCTGGCGGCGTTGTTGCCGGCCGGTCCTGCGCGGCGCCAGACACTCCTTCGCATCCTCGCGACCGGCCGGACGCGACCGCCGGCGCGGGCTCGGCTGGAAGCCGATATCAAGGCGATTGCGCCCGAATTCGCCCTGCTGCAGCTGGAGGCGCAGGAGCTGGTCACGGAATGCGAGAGCGAGGATCTCGACCAGATCGACCATGCCGGCGCCTTGCGGCAGGCGGCCGACATGCTGCTCGCAGAGAGCCGGGACGACGGCCGCTCCTCCGGTGAGCGCGAGGTGGCGCGCGAGGCGCTGATGCGCCTGTTCTCCTATTGCGCGACGGCGTCCTGATGAAGCTGACCGCCCTGCGCCTGCACAATGTGCGCCGCTTCGCCGGCACCGGCGTGCGCATCGAGAACATCGGCGACGGCATCAACGTGCTCTGCGCCGCCAACGAACACGGCAAGTCGACCTGCTTCGACGCTTTGCACGCGCTGTTCTTCCAGCCGCATACCGGCACGCCGGGCTCTGTCCAGGCGCTGCGGCCCTATAGCGGCGGCAACCCGCTGGTCGAGGCGGACCTCACCACCGCCGATGGCGCCTTCCGGCTGACGAAGCAGTTCTATGGCGGCCGCCGCGCCCAGGTCCGCGAGCGTGACAGCGGCCGCCTGATCGCGCAGGCGGACGAGGCCGAGCGCTTCATCTCCGCTCTGGTGAAGGGCGGCATCAGCGGGCCGGCTGGCCTGCTCTGGGTCCGACAGGGCGTGACCGGCATCGAGCGGCGCGCCAAGGCCGAGGACGAGACGGAGAGGCGCGCACGGGAAACCGTGCTGACCTCGGTCCAGGGCGAGGTCGAGGCGCTGACCGGCGGGCGGCGCATGACCGAAGCCCTCGCCGCCTGCGAGGAAGAGCTGCTGCGGCTGGTGACGGCGACCGGCAGGCCCAAGACCGGCGGTCCCTACGCCAGCGCCATCGACGAGAGCGAGCAATTGGCGGAACAGGAGCGCCGCCTTGGCGCCGAGGTCGCCGATCTGCGCGCGGCCCTCGACCGGCGCCGCACGATCCGGGTGCGGCTCGCCGAGATCGACACGCCCGAGATGGCGCGGGAACGCCAGGCTGCGCTCGCGGAGGCCGAGGCGGAGCTGTCCGCCGCCAAGGCCCAGGCTGAATCGCTGAAGGCGGCTGAAAGCAAGGCCGCCCTGGCGCTGAACCGGCGCGTCTCTGCCGAGCAGGCCCTGAGCGGCTTTCGGCAGGCGCTCGCCCGCTTTGCCAGCCTTCGCGACGCCGAAGCCGGCGCCGCGCAGGAGCGTGACGCCGCCCGCGCCCGCCATCAGGGTGCCGCCGGCGTTGTGCGCGAGGCGGCGACTGCGGTCGAGAGCGCCGAACGCGAGGAGCGCGAGCAGCGCGACCTGCTCGCCCGCCTGGAGCGGGCCTTGCGCGCGCAGGAGGCGGCGCGCCGGCTGGCCACGGCCCGCGACAGCGAGCGCGAGGCGCAGGCGACCCGCGAGCAGATTGAGCGCATGGAGGCGACCCTCAAGAGTCTCATCCTGCCTGCCGGCAAGATTGCCGAGCTGGAAGAGATCGACGGCCAGCTCCTGCAGTTGCAGGCCAGGGCCGAGGCGCGGGCACCGCATCTGCGCATCGACTACGCCGCCGGCGCCGAAGGCGGGATCTCGATCGCGGGCGTGATGCTGGCGCAGGCCGAGGAGCGGCCACTTGCCGGCACGACGCAGATCGAGATCGCCGCGATCGGCCGCCTGACCGTGACGGCGCCGCAGGCCGAGGAAGACGACCGCAGCCTCGCCCGCGCGAAGGCCAAGCGGAAAACACTGCTCGATGAGCTTCAGGTCGACAGTCTCGCCGCAGCGCGTCAGCGCGAGGTGCAGGCGCGCGACCTCAAGGCCGATCTCGACCTGGCGCGCCGGCGCCTCCAGCTGTTCGCGCCCGGCGGGCTCGCAGCCTTGCAGGAACAGATCGCGCGCCTGGAGGCCGAAGCGGCCAGCGCGGACGAAGTGCCCGCTGATCTGGACGCGGCAAGCCGGCAGCTTGGGACCGTCGAAGCGCGCGTCGGCGCCGTGCGCGAGGCGGCCCGAGCCGCGCAGGCCCGGACCGAGACCTCGGCCTCCGCTCTGGTCGAGGCGGAACGCCATGCCGCCGGATTGTCCTCCGCCCTTGCCGCGCTCGCCGAGAGCCTGGGTCCGGAGACGCAATGGCGCGGGCGCGAGGAGCGCCTTGCCGCGGAGCATGCCGAGACGAACCTCGCCTGGCGGGCGGCGCAGCGGCAGGTCGAGGAGCTCGCGGCGCGCAGGATCGACCTTGCGGCGGCAGAAGCCCGCCAGCTGCGCCTGCGCTCGGTCATGGACGCGGCGCGCGAGGAGATCACCCGCCTGCGCGAGGAGGCGGCGGGCCTCGATGGCCGCATCCAGACCCGCACTGAGACCGCGATCGAGGAGGCCTGGCAGGAAACCCGCGACAGGCTCGCGCAGGCGCAGCGGCGCACTGCCGTGCTCGCCCGCGAGGTCGCTATCCTGACCCGGCTGCGCGGTGCACTCGAAGCCGCGCGCTCGCAGGCGCGCGACCATTATTTCGCGCCGGTGCTGCAGGAGCTGTGTCCGCTCCTCGGCCTGCTGTTCGACGATGCCAGCGTCACCTTCGACGAGGACACGCTGCTGCCCCGCTCGGTGCTACGCAACGGCCTCGACGAACAGGTCGGCGTCCTCAGCGGCGGCATGCGCGAACAGCTCGCGATCCTGACGCGGCTGGCCTTCGCCCGGCTGCTCGCCAAGGGCGGCCAGCCGACGCCCGTCATCCTCGACGACGCGCTGGTCTATTCCGACGATGATCGCATCGAGAAGATGTTCGACGCGCTGCATCGCCAGGCCAGTGCCCAGCAGGTCATCGTCTTCTCCTGTCGCCAGCGCGCCTTTGCCCGGCTGGGTGGCCGCGTTCTGCGTATGGAGCCGTGGCAGCCCGAGCATTGATCTCGGGCGACGAGCCACGTCAGAACCGCAGCTCGCCCCCGTCTTCAAGGGTATGGCCACGCGAGCGGCGCCGATGGTGGCGAACCAGGTGAGACCAAAGGCGATGGCCTGAGAGATGCGCCTGCCAAGCATGGCCCGAAGCCAACTTTGAGAGCGTAACGGGAATGTGAGCCCTTACGTGTCGCAGGGCCGTTGGAAACCGTCGGACGGTGACTAGCTCATCGCACGGGCGACTCGATCACACAGGAGATTGCCATGCTTTCGCGCAAGATTGTCGCCCTCGCGGCGGCGCTTCTGCTTTCGGGAGCAAGCTCCATGGCCTATGCCACCGAGCTCGGGGCCGAGAGCATCGTGCACGAGCAGGCCCAGAACCAGCGAGCTCTTGCCGAGCAGGCGCAGTACCTCGCCTATCACGGGCACTTCAAGGACGTGGAAAGCCAGCCGGGCCGCGGTGCCGGCGTCTTGCCGCATCACAACTGAGCGCCGGGGCATGCACTGGAAAGGGGCCGCAACAGCGGCCCCTTTTCGTCGTGCCTATCGGAAATCCCGGAAATCTGGGAAGACTGCGCGCAGCGCGCCACATGGAGCGAGAGTCGAACCGGAGCCGGCGCCTGTCCATGGAAACGCCTGAGATGCGGCCATGATCATCCGCCAGCTCGTCTATCTCGACGCGCTCGCGCGTGAAAAACACTTCCGCAAGGCGGCCGAGGCCTGCCATGTCTCGCAACCGACGCTCTCGGCCGCGATCGTCCAGCTCGAGGAAGAGCTCGGCGTGCTGATCGTCGAACGCGGCCGGCGCTTCCAAGGGCTGACCAAGGAGGGCGAGGCGGTGCTCGCCCATGCCCGGCGCATCCTCGCCGAGGCCGACATGATGAAGGAGTCGATCGCGGAGCTGCGCGAGGGCATCAGCGGCCGCATCCGGCTCGGCGCGATCCCGACCGCCCTGCCCATGATCGCGCACATCACCGCGCCGTTCTCCTCGCGCTATCCCGAAGTGTCGCTCACGGTGCTGTCGCTGACCTCGGCCGAGATCCAGCAGCGCATCGACGATTTCGAGCTCGATGTCGGCCTGACCTATCTCGACAACGAACCGCTCGACCGGGTGATCTCCAAGCCGATCTATCTGGAATCCTACGTGCTGCTGACGCGCGAGGACGGCGAATTCGGCCAACGTGACACCATCACCTGGGCGGAAGCGGCCGAGCTCAAGCTCTGCCTGCTCACCACCGACATGCAGAACCGGCGCATCATCGACGGCATCTTCCGCTCGGTCGGGGCGGCGCCGCGGCCGGCGATCGAGACCAATTCGATCTTCAACCTCTGCTCCCATGCCGGCATCCAGGGCGTTTCCAGTATCGTCTCGATCCAGCTGCTCGAATTCTTCGGCGTGCCGATCGGCACCAAGGCGCTGCCTTTGGTCGAGCCGGCGGCGCAGCGCACGATCGGCCTCATTGTCGCCGACCGGCAGCCTTTCGCACCGCTGGCGCGCAACCTGCTGATGATGACGCGCCCGGTCGCCGAGGCCGCGCTCCCGAGGCGGCCGATCGTACGATAGCCCTGCCCTATCGCAGCGCAGCGTAGGCTTTTTGCGCATCGCAAAGACACGCGATAATCGATGCTTATCGGCCAGATCGCGCTATGCTCATCCGATCCCATCCACGCGCCCGTCATTTTTGATAGACTTTACCTATCGTACGGTTGGAACAAACGATTTGAACCTGTTCCAAGCTTCAGGTCCAATTCCTCCAATCGAGAGCCGAACGGGCTGAAGATGGAGGAGACATGGCGGCATACCCGGCCTGGGACGAAGATGGCGCTCGCCTGATCATCGCAGGGCTTTCGCATCTCGAAGGAGCGGCCTTGCCGATCCTGCATGCGCTGCAGGACGAGTTCGGCTATGTCGATCCCAAGGCCGTGCCGCTGATCGCCGACGCGCTCAACCTGTCGCGGGCCGATGTGCACGGCACCATCTCCTTCTATCACGACTTCCGCACCGCCCCGCCGCCGCGCCGGATCGTCAAGCTCTGCCGGGCCGAAGCCTGCCAGGCGCTCGGCTGCGAAACGCTTGCACAGGACCTGGCGCGCGACCACGGCATCGTCGTCGATGCTCACGCCCGCAGCCAGGACGCGGTGGTCGAGACCGTCTATTGCCTCGGCAACTGCGCGCTCGGCCCCTCCGCCCTGGTCGAGGGCGAGCTGATCGGCCGGGTCGATGCCAACAGCGTCGCGGCGCTCTGTGGAGCCCGGCAATGAGCGAGGCGATTCGTATCTTCGTGCCCGTCGACGCTGCCGCCCTCTCGGTCGGTGCGGAAGGCGTGGCGCAGGCTATCGCGAAGGAGGCTGAGGCGCGCGGCATCGCCATCGAGCTCATCCGCAACGGCTCGCGCGGCATGCTCTGGCTTGAGCCGATGGTCGAGGTCGAGACCTCAGAGGGGCGGATCGCTTATGGCCCGGTCGCGGCCAGAGACATCATCGGCCTGTTCGAGGCCGGCTTCCAGACCGGCAGCGCGCACGCCTTGCGCCTCGGCCAGGCGGAGGAGCTCGACTGGCTGAAGCGCCAGCAGCGCCTGACCTTCGCCCGGGTCGGTGTCACCGACCCGCTCTCGCTCGCCGATTATCGCGCCCATGATGGGCTGAAGGGCCTTGAGAAGGCGCTCTCGCTTACCGGCGCCGCGATCGTCGAGGAAGTCCGGGAGTCCGGCCTGCGCGGCCGCGGCGGCGCCGGCTTCCCGACCGGGATCAAGTGGAAGACCGTCCACGACGCCAGGGCGGAGCAGAAATACATTGTCTGCAATGCCGATGAAGGCGACAGCGGCACCTTCGCCGACCGTATGCTGATCGAAGGCGATCCCTTCCTGCTGATCGAGGGCATGGCGATCGCCGCGATCGCGGTCGGTGCCACCAAGGGCTACATCTATCTGCGCTCGGAATATCCGCACGCCCACAAGGTGCTGCAGCGGGCGATCCTGAGGGCGCGCAATGCCGGCCTGCTCGGCCTATCCGTGCTCGGGTCCGGCAGGGCCTTCGAACTCGAGGTCAGACTGGGCGCCGGCGCCTATATCTGCGGCGAGGAGACCTCGCTGCTGGAGAGCCTGGAAGGCAAGCGCGCCATCGTCCGGGCCAAGCCGCCGATCCCGGCTCTGCAGGGCCTGTTCGGCCAGCCGACCCTCGTCAACAACGTGCTCTCCTTCGCCGCCGTGCCCTGGATCCTGACCCACGGCGCCAAGGCCTACGCCGATTACGGCATGGGCCGCTCGCGCGGCACGCTGCCGGTCCAGCTCGGCGGCAACGTCAGGCGCGGCGGACTGATCGAGCTCGCCTTCGGCATCCCGCTGCGCGAGATCATCGAGGACATGGGCGGCGGCACGCTGTCGGGCCGGCCGATCCGCGCCGTGCAGGTCGGCGGCCCGCTCGGCGCGTACCTGACCGAGAAGCAGCTCGACACCCCGATGGACTATGAGGCGCTCGCCGGCATCAAGGCGATGCTCGGCCATGGCGGCATCGTCGTCTTCGACGACAGCGTCGACATGGCCAAGCAAGCCCGTTTCGCCTTCGAGTTCTGCGCGAAGGAAAGCTGCGGCAAGTGCACGCCCTGCCGCATCGGCGCGACGCGCGGCGTCGAACTTGTCGACAGGATCGTCGCCGGAACCGAGCGGCCGAAGAACCTCGCCGTGCTGCGCGATCTCAACAAGCTGATGACCGACGCCTCGCTCTGCGCCATGGGCGGGCTCACTCCGATGCCGGTGATGAGCGCGCTCAACCATTTCTTCGAGGATTTCGACCGCCCGCCGGCTCCGAAGCTGCCGCTGGCGGCCGAGTGAGGAAACAGCGATGAGCCTGACCAAGGAGATCGATTTCGGAACGCCGATCCGGGTCGCCGAGACGACGGTGACGCTGACGATCGACGGGCAGAGCATCACGGTCCCCGCTGGCACCTCGGTGATGGCGGCGGCGATGAGCCTGGGCACCAAGATCCCCAAGCTCTGCGCCACGGATTCGCTCGAACCCTTCGGCTCATGCCGACTCTGCCTGGTCGAGATCGAGGGCCGGCGCGGCACGCCGTCCTCCTGCACCACCCCGGCCGAAGACGGCATGGTCGTGCGCACCCAGTCAGAGAACCTGTCCTCCCTGCGCAAGGGCGTGATGGAGCTCTACATCTCCGACCATCCGCTCGACTGCCTAACCTGCTCGGCCAATGGCGATTGCGAACTGCAGGACATGGCCGGCGCGGTCGGCCTGCGCGAGGTCCGCTACGGCTATGACGGCGAGAACCACGTCAAGCCGGCGACCTCCGAAGGCTACGCCAACGAGAACTGGCTGCCCAAGGACACCTCCAACCCCTATTTCACCTATGATCCCAGCAAGTGCATCGTCTGCAATCGCTGCGTACGCGCTTGCGCCGAGGTGCAGGGCACCTTCGCGCTGACGATCGCCGGCCGCGGCTTCGACTCGCGCGTCGCCGCGGGGCCGACCGATTTCCTCGGCTCCGAATGCGTCTCCTGCGGCGCCTGCGTCCAGGCCTGCCCGACTGCAACGCTGATGGAGAACAAGGTGATCGAGCTCGGCCAGCCCGAGCATTCCAAGGTGACGACCTGCGCCTATTGCGGCGTCGGCTGCTCGTTCAAGGCCGAGATGCAGGGCGACCGCGTCGTGCGCATGGTGCCCTACAAGGGCGGCCAGGCGAATGAAGGCCACTCTTGCGTCAAGGGCCGCTTCGCGTGGGGCTATGCGACGCACAAGGACCGCATCACCAGGCCGATGATCCGCGACGCGATCACCGATCCCTGGCGCGAGGTCTCATGGGAGGAGGCAATCAATTACGCCGCCTCGGAGTTCAAGCGCATCCAGGCCAAGTACGGCCGCGAGTCGGTCGGCGCCATCACCTCCTCGCGCTGCACCAATGAAGAGGTCTTCCTCGTCCAGAAGCTGGTGCGCGCCGCCTTGCGCAACAACAATGTCGATACCTGCGCCCGCGTCTGCCATTCGCCGACCGGCTATGGCCTGAAGACCACGCTCGGCACCTCGGCAGGCACTCAGGATTTCAAATCGGTCGCCAAGTCCGACGTCATCATCGTCATCGGCGCCAACCCGACCGACGGCCACCCGGTCTTCGCCTCGCGCATGAAGAAGCGCCTGCGTCAGGGCGCCAGGCTGATCGTCGCCGACCCGCGCCGCATCGACCTCGTCAAGTCGCCGCACGTCAAGGCCGACCATCACCTGCAACTGAAGCCCGGCACCAATGTCGCGCTGCTCAACGCGATGTCCCATGTCGTGGTCACCGAAGGGCTGATCGCCGAGACATACGTCCGCGAGCGCTGCGACCTCGCCGATTTCGAGCTCTGGGCCCGTTTCGTCGCCGACGAGCGCAATTCGCCCGAGGTCACGGAGGAGTTCACCGGCGTGCCGGCGGCCGATGTCCGCGCCGCGGCGCGGCTCTATGCCACCGGCGGCAACGGCGCGATCTATTATGGCCTCGGGGTGACCGAGCATAGCCAGGGCTCGACCACGGTGATGGCGATGGCGAACCTTGCCATGGCAACCGGAAACATCGGCCGAGACGGCGTCGGCATCAATCCGCTGCGCGGGCAGAACAATGTCCAGGGAGCCTGCGACATGGGTTCCTTCCCGCACGAGTTCACCGGCTATCGCCACGTCGCCGACGATGCGACCCGGCAGGTCTTCGAGATGATGTGGGGCGTGCCGCTCGACGCCGAGCAGGGCCTGCGCATCCCCAACATGCTGGACGAGGCCGTCGGCGGCAGCTTCAAGGGGCTCTACGTCCAGGGCGAGGACATCGCCCAGTCCGACCCGAACACCCAGCACGTCACCGCCGGTCTCGCCGCGATGGAGTGCGTCGTCGTCCAGGACCTGTTCCTGAACGAGACGGCGAAATACGCCCATGTCTTCCTGCCGGGCTCCTCCTTCCTGGAGAAGGACGGCACCTTCACCAATGCCGAGCGCCGCATCAACCGCGTCCGCCAGGTGATGGCGCCGCTGTCGGGCAAATCGGAATGGCAGGCGACGATCGATCTCTCGCGGGCGCTCGGCTACGAGATGGCCTATGGCCATCCCAGCGAGATCATGGACGAGATCGCCAGGCTCACGCCGAGCTTCGCCGGGGTGAGCTACGACAAGCTCGAGAAGCTCGGCTCGGTGCAGTGGCCCTGCAACGACAAGGCCCCGGCCGGCACGCCCCTGATGCATGTCGACCGCTTCGTGCGCGGCAAGGGCAAGTTCATGATCACGGACTACGTGCCGACGCAGGAGCGCACCGGCCCGCGCTATCCGCTGATCCTGACCACCGGGCGCATCCTCTCGCAATACAATGTCGGCGCGCAGACCAGGCGGACGCAGAACCAGGCCTGGCACGACGAGGACATGCTGGAAATCCACCCCTTCGACGCCGAGAGCCGCGGCATCAAGGACGGCGATCTCGTCGCGCTCGCCAGTCGCTCCGGCGACATCTCGCTGCGCGCCGAGATCACCGAGCGGGTGCAGCCGGGCGTGGTCTACACCACCTTCCACCACGCCGCGACCGGCGCCAACGTCATCACCACCGACTATTCCGACTGGGCGACGAACTGCCCGGAATACAAGGTCACGGCGGTCGAGGTCCGCAGGACGAACTATTACTCCGAATGGCAGGAGCGCAATCGCGAACAGGATGTCTCGCTGCGCCTGATCGCGGGGCGCTTGCCCGATGCCGCGGAATAGCCCGCCCGCCCAGCCGCCGGCGAGCCACGCGGTCCAGGTCCGGATCGTGCGTTTCAGCTCGGACGATCACGAGACTGCAGCGAGCGCCGAAGTCGCGGTCGAAGCACCCGTCAACATCGTCTATGGCACCATGCCCTATGCGGTGATGATGGCGACGCCGTCCGACCTGGAGGATTTCGTCGCCGGCTTCAGCCTGACCGAGGGCATCGTTCGCAACGTCGACGAGATCAGAGGGATTACTGTCGCCCCGCAGCAGAACGGCATCGTCGTCAGCCTCGCGCTGGCGCCCGGCCGCTTCCGCGAACACCTCGCCCGCCGCCGCAACCTCTCGGGTCGGACCTCCTGCGGCCTCTGCGGCGTCGAGGCGCTCGCCGACCTGCCGACGGCGGAAGCGCGCGCGGCGACGGCGATACCGATCGCGCCTGCGGCGATCGGCGCGGCGCTCGGCGCGCTCGAACGCCAGCAACCGCTGCACCGCCTGACCCGCTCGGTCCATGCCGCCGCCTGGTGCGACCGCGATGGCGCGATCCTGGCGGTGCGCGAGGATGTCGGCCGGCACAACGCCCTGGACAAGCTGATCGGCGCCCGCCTGCGCGCCGGCCACGATGCCAGTGACGGCTTCGTGCTGGTCACCAGCCGCGCCTCCTTCGAGATGGTCGAGAAGGCAGCGATCTTCGGGGCCGGCGCGCTGGTCTCGATCTCGGCACCGACCTCGCTGGCGATCGAGCGGGCGAATGCGCTCGGCCTGACCCTGGTCTGCATCGCCCGGGCCGATTCCGCGACCGTCTTCGCCGGGCGCCTCGCCGAGAGCGTGGAGAGCGTCGCGAGATGATCGAGATGAAGAGCAACGAGGCGATAACCCAGGATCACGCCAGCGAGCATTTGGCCAAGCTCGCCTTCATGGCGAACCAGATCGGCGATTTCTTCAAGTCCTATCCCGAGGCCGAGGCCATCGCTTCGATCGCCGACCACATCAACCAGTTCTGGACGAAGCGCATGCGCGAGGAGTTCCGCACCGGCTTCGAAAGGGACGCGTCAGCACTGTCGCCACTGGTGCGGCAGGTGCGGGACAAGGTCAGGCCAGCGCCGGCAGCCTGAGCCTTCCACTCACGCCACAGGCCACTTCAGTGATGCAGGATCTCGCCGAGGAAGGCGCGGGTGCGGGCATGCGCCGGGGCCCGGAAAAAGCTCTCGGGATCGTTCTCCTCGACGATGGCGCCGTCGGCCATGAAGATCACGCGGTCCGCCACCTGCCGGGCGAAGCCCATCTCGTGGGTCACGCAGATCATGGTCATGCCGTCGCGGGCGAGCAAGACCATGGTGTCGAGGACCTCCTTGACCATCTCCGGGTCGAGCGCCGAGGTCGGCTCGTCGAACAGCATCGCCATCGGTTCCATGCACAGCGCCCGCGCGATCGCAACGCGCTGCTGCTGGCCGCCTGAGAGCTGCGCCGGGTATTTCGCCGCCTGGTCGCCGATCCGGACCCGCTCCAGATACTTCCGCCCCGTCGCTTCCGCCTCGGCGCGAGAAAGACCACGCACCCGCATCGGCGCCAGGATGCAGTTCTCCAGCACGGTCTTGTGCGGGAACAGGTTGAACTGCTGGAAGACCATGCCGACCTCGCGGCGCACCGCGTCGACCGCCTTCTGGCTGTCGCTGAGCCGGTGGCCGGCGACGGTGATCTCGCCGCTCTTGATCGATTCCAGGTGATTGATGCAGCGGATCAGCGTCGACTTGCCCGAGCCCGAAGGGCCGCAGAGCACGATCTTCTCGCCCTTGGCCACGGTGAGATTGACGTCCTTGAGGGCATGGAAGGGGCCATAGAACTTCTCGACATGCCGCATCTCGATCATCGGAGCGGTGGCATTTCTGGCGCTGTTGGGCTCGGTCACGGTCATCCCCTCATTTCGCCGTCGCGGCCGCCATCTTCTGCTCGAGCTTGCGGCCCCACAGAGAGAGCGGCCAGCACAGGGCGAAATACATCGCCCCGACCACGCCAAAGACGAGCAACGGCCTGTAGATCTGGTTGGACACGATCGTGCCGGCCCGGGTCAGCTCGATGAAGCCGACGATCGCGGCGAGCGAAGTCCCCTTGAGCAGCTGCACGAGGAAGCCGACGGTCGCCGGCAGGGACAATTTGAAGGCCTGCGGCATGATCACGTCGACCATGCGGCTGCGGGCGGGCAGGCCGAGCGCATCGGCGGCCTCGCTCTGGCCGCGTGGCACCGCCTGGATCGCGCCGCGCCAGATCTCGCCGAGGAAGGCCGAGGCATGCGCCGTCAGCGCCACCGAGACGGCGGCCCAGGCCGGGACGTCGAAACCAAGCAGGGGCAGCCCGAAATAGGCGACGAACAACTGCATCAGCAGCGGCGTGCCCTGGAACAGGCCGATCCAGCCGATCGCCGGAATCCGCAGCCAGGGCGATGCCGAGACCCGCATCAGCGCGACGATGACGCCGAAGACGATGCCGCCGGCAAAGCCGATTGCGGCCAGCAGCAGAGTCCAGAGCAGGCCCTGCAGGAGATAGGTGAGTTCGAGGATGCCCATTCCGCCCTCCTCAACGCTGCGGATAGCTGAAGGCGCGCCGGCCGATCGCCGCGAGCAGCCACATCGTCACCAGCGAGATCACCAGATAGATGCCGGTCAGGGTGAAATAGACCTCGAAGCTGCGGAAGGTTTCCGCCTCGATGCGCTGGCCGACCGAGGTCAGTTCATAGGCCGAGATCGAGGTGCAGATCGCCGTAGTCAGCGTCAGCAGGATGAACTGGCTCGACAGTGACGGGTAGATCGCCCGCAGCGCCGGTTTCAGCACGATCAGCCGGAAGACCTCGTGCTTGTGCAGGCCGAGCGCCAGACCCGCCTCGGTCTGCCCCTTGGGCACGCTCTCGACGCCGCCGCGGATGATCTCGATCGCATAGGCGCCGCCATTGACCCCGAGCGCCAGGATCGCCGTCAGCGTCGGGTTGAGGCGGATGCCGGCGAGCGGCAGGGCGAAGAACAGGAAGAAGATCTGCACCAGGAACGGCGTGTTGCGCACGATCTCGATGAAGGCGTTGACCAGCAGCGAGGGCAGCCGAAGTTGCATCCTCAGGATGACCACGCCGAGAACGCCGATGATCATCGCGAGCGCCATGCCTGAGAAGGCCAGGAACAGCGTTCCGACTGTGCCCAGGAGCAGCGACTGCCAGGCGCCGGTCACGACGCTGAAATCGAGTGTCATCGGTCCTCCCCAATCCCCTGTTCTTGCTTAGTCGTCCCAGGCCGGTTCCCAGTCGAAGCGCGAATAGCGCTGGCCACTGGCGAGCCCGTGGATCGCCGCCATGTCGTCCGGCGACAGTTCGAAGTCGAAGATGTCGAGGTTGGCGCGCATGTTCTCCGGCCGGGCCGAGCGCGGGATCGCGCCGACCCCGTCCTGCTGGACGAGCCAGCGCAGAGTCACCTGCCCGGCGCTCTTGCCGTATTTGCGCCCGAGCGCCTTGAGCACGTCGTTGTCGAAGACCTTGCCGCGCGCGATCGGCTGGTAGGCGTTGAGCAGCATGCCGGCCCGCCGCATCCTGGCGAGCAGGGTCTGCTGCGACAGGAAGGGGTGATATTCGACCTGGTTGCAGAAGAGATCCGCCTTGTGCACGTCCAGCGCCTCGTCGAGCAGCGCGACCGTGAAATTGCTGACGCCGATCAGCCGGGTCCGGCCCCTGCGCTTTTCCTCGGCGAAGGCCGCCAGCGTCTCGCCGAGGGGCACATCCTTTGCCGGCCAATGGACCAGCAGGAGGTCGACCTGGTCGAGCCCGAGCCGCTCCAGGCTCTCGTCGACGCGGCGGTGGACCGTGTCGGGCTGGAGGTCGTTGAACCAGATCTTGGTGGTGACGAAGAGCTCGCCCCGCGCCACGCCCGAGCCCCGGATCGCGCGGCCGACTTCGACCTCGTTGCCATAGCGGATCGCGGTGTCGATCTGGCGGTAGCCGAGGTCGATCGCGGTCCGGATCGCATCTTCGCCCGCCGGACCGGTCAGTTCGAAGGTGCCGAGCCCCAGCGCCGGGATGACCTCGCCCTGGATCGTCTTGATCGTCGAGCCCGTCATCGCGTCATCTCCGCCATCGCCCGCAGGGCGAGCCGGTAGCCGTAGGCACCGAGGCCGGCGATGACGGCGGTTGCCGTCTTCGAAACCAGCGAATGGTGGTAGATCGCCTCGCGCTGGTGGATGTTCGAGATGTGCAGCTCGATCTTCGGCCGCTCGAACATCTTGAGCGCATCGAGGATCGCGATCGAGGTGAAGCTGTAGCCGGCCGGATTGATGATGATCCCGGCCGCCTTGATCCGGGCCGCGTGGATGGCCTCGATGATCTCGCCCTCGAAATTCGACTGGCGGAACTCGACGGCAAGGCCGAGCTCGGCCGCGTCGGCCTCGCACCAGCCGCGGATCTCGTCCAGCGTCGTATGCCCGTAGATCTCGGGCTCGCGCTGCCCCAGCAGATTGAGGTTCGGTCCGTTCAGGATGAAGATCGTCCGCATTCCCGTCCTCCGCGACAGCGGTGATGCCGGCGCGGCGGCGAGAACCGCCGCGCCCATGCCTGTCCTGGCGTATAGGAGCTGAGCCGCCCTTACTTGGCGACGGTGAAGGGCACGCCCTCGACCGCGGCCGGGAAGGTCGGCAGCGGCTGCGCCAGCCATTTCTGGCTGATCTTCTCGAGCCGGCCGTCGGCCGTGGCCTTGTCGATGAACGCGTTCAGCCAGGCGTTGATCTCGGCATCGCCGAGCTTGGTGGTGACGCCCTGCCACTGCTCGTTGAAGACGAGCTTCTGCTCGAAGTCGTTGCCGGGCGCGGCCTTGTCGAGATTGATCTTGTAGGTGGTGTTGCCGCCGATCGCGTCGACTTGGCCTGAGACCAGCGCTTGCATGGTCGAGCTGTCGTCGTCGAAGCGGCGGATGTTCGGGACGTCGCCGAGCAGCGTGGTGATCGCCTTGTCCTGGGCGGCGCCTCGCGGCACGCCGATGCGCAGGTTGCGGGCGTCCTCGATCTTCTCGATCTTGTTCTTCTTGCTGGAGAGCAGGATGATCTTCAGCCCGGAATAGGGCTTGGAGAACTGCACCGCCTTGGCCCGGTCGGGATACATCCCCATCACCGCCATCTGCAGGTCGACCTTGTTGGTCAGGAGGTTCGGGATACGGGCAGCGACCGCGTTCGGCACGAACTCGACCTTGACGCCGAGCTCCTCGCCGATCAGCCGGCCGACATCGACGTCATAGCCGATGTTCTGGCCGCTCGCGTCGATCGAGCCCCAGGGCGCCTGCTCGCCCATGACGCCGATGCGGATGACGCCAGCCTTCTTGATCTTCTCGAGCGTCTGCGCGTCCGCCTGGGATGCGGCGCCGATGAGGCCGAGACCCGCGACCATCGCGAGCGCGGCACGGCGCGAAAACTTGCCCAACATGATTTTCCTCCTCCGGTTTGTCGTGTCGTCACCAGTTCCTGCAGTCGCGCTGGTCTTGTGGTGGCCTAGCTCCGTTTTCGCGACGGCAATCTCTTTGATCGGCTTGCGTCTCTCTCCTCCGCCCGCTCAAGCAGCCGGCGCGAGCGCACGGTAATGCGCCAGCGTCCGGGTGATGCCCTCGCGCAGCGATGTCCGCGGGATCGCCCCCAGGACCGCCTCGAACGGGGTCGGCGCGATCTTCGCCGCCATCGGCACCGGCGGCCCGTCGAAGCCGATCCGTGCCCCCGGCACGTCCGCCTCGATGGCCGCGATGACATCGGCGACGTCGGCTGTACCGCCGGTCAGCGAGAAGGCGTGCGCGCCGGTGATCGGCTTCGTCGCGGCCGCCGCGAAGGCCGCGGCGACATCGTCGACGAAGATCAGGTCCTGCGCTCCGGAATAGTCGATGGTGAAGGGCTGCCCGGCCGCAGCGGCACGGCAGGCGAGCGTCGGCCCGGCGGTCAGCCCGATCTCCCGGCCCGGCCCGTAGACGATGGTCGGGCGCAGGCCGACGCTGGCGATGCCGTCGTCATGCCAATAGGCGCGCGCACAGCCTTCGGTCGCCAGCTTGAAGGCGCCGTAATGGGTGATCGGCTCCGGCCTTGCGCCGTCATCCGGCCCGAAGACGGCGCCGCTGCTGGCATAGGCGACCTGCGCGATGCCGTTCGCCTTGGCCGCAGCGAAGACGTTGAGCGTTCCGATCAGGTTGACCTGCGCGCCGAGGACCGGATCGGCCTTGCAGGCCGGCGTCAGCAGGGCTGCGAGATGGATGATGGCGGAGCAGTCGCGCGCCGCTCGGACCAGGGCCGCAGCATCGGTGATGTCGCCCTGGACCCATTCGGCCTGCTCGGCCAGCTCGCCGGCGATCTCGCGCAGCACGCGCCGGTCGGTCGAGCGATCGAAGATCCTGACGGCATGGCCGCCCTCGGCGAGGCGCTTCAGGATCCAGGCGCCGAGGAAGCCGCCGCCACCGGTGACGAGGATGCGTGTCATGCCCGCACCTGCCGGTTCGCGTCTTGCAAAGCCTGACCTTGCATGTCCTCGCTGGTCAGGCTGAAGGCGGTCTCGTAGAGGTCCACCGCCGGCGCGGTCAGCGTACCGGTCGCGATGGCGAGGCGCTCGATCTCCGGCACTGCCGCTTCGAGGCCGGCGCGCTGCGAGCCCTCGACCAGGATCACCGCGTCAAACGCCTTCTCCGCCATCGCGCTGCGCAATTCGGTCTCTCGGGTGCGCACGCCCGAAACCTCGGAGCGGGCGATGCCGAGATGGACGCAGGACACCCCGGGCAGCGCCAGGATCGCATCGACGAGCGCCCGCGCGCCCTGTCTCAACGTCACTTCGGCCTTTGCATGCGCGAAATCGAAGCGGATGGTCGCCATGCTGCCGCCATCGCCATTGCCGGCACTGGCCACGCGCTCACAGGCGACCCGCAGGAAATTCTGGAAGCTCGGCGCCACCGCCGCCGTCCACGGCGTCGGATTGTTCAGCCGGGCGAGATAGCCGGGCGAGCGGAAGACCTCGAGATCATCGCCCGCATAGATCGTGCCGAAGACATAGCGGGCGGCGTCCGGCGCATGCAGGCGCTTGCCGGTCCGAAAGCCCGGCACGGAAAGGCGCTCCGGCATGTGCTCCCGGGTATGCCACTCGATGTATTCGCCGTGCTGGCCTTCGGCGATGTCGTGCCAGATCGCCAGGAAGGCTGAACCTTTCAGTCCCATCTCGTCCGTCTCTCGAGCCTCCCGCCATCAGCCGGCCTGTACCGGCGGCTTGACAACGGGATCGTTTCCTCAACAACTAGCCTACTAGAATGTTAGTATGTTGGATGAGTCAAGTGGGTAATCACCGGCTCGCCAACAGGGAGGAAGCGAGATGCAGGCAGCGGAAACGGCTCGAGTCGCGATCGTGACCGGCGGAGCGGGCGGGTTGGGCTTTCCGATCGCCGAGCGGCTTGCAGCCAAGGGGCACAGGGTCGCGATCTGGGATATCGATGCCGGCCGCGCCGAGCAGGCCGCGGCGAGGCTGCCAAACGCCAGGGGTTACAAGGTCGACGTCACCGATGCCGCCGCGGTCGCTGCCGCCACCGAGAAGGTCGTGGCCGATCTCGGCCCGCTCGGCATCCTCGTCACCTGCGCCGGCCATAACGGCCCGCTCGCCCCGTTTGCGGAGTATCCGGCCGAGGGCTGGCGCTTCGTCATGGCGCTCAACCTCGATGCCGTCTTCCATTGCTGCCAGGCGGCGGTGCGCGAGATGCTGAAGACCGGCTATGGCCGCATCGTCAACCTCGCCTCGATCGCCGGCAAGGAGGGGAACCCGAACGCAGTCGCCTACTCCGCCTCGAAGGCCGGCGTGATCGGCCTGACCAAGTCGATCGGCAAGGAACTGGCGACGACGCCGATCGTGGTCAACTGCGTGACGCCGGCGGCGATCGAGACCGAGATGCTCAACCAGCTGACGCCGGAGTTCAAGGCCTTCGTCACCGCCAAGATCCCGATGGGCCGCCTCGGCCGGGCGGAAGAGGTCGCGGCGCTGGTCGGCTGGCTCGCCTCGGAGGAATGCTCGTTCTCGACGGGCGCGGTCTTCGATGTGTCCGGCGGCCGCGCGACCTATTGAGGATTTCGCCTTGCACCAGACTTATCCCCTTTCGCTCGCATATCTGACTGTTTTCGGTTGCCCCCCGGTCGAGCATGTCCAGGCCGCCGCCGCGGCCGGATACGACGCCGCCGGCCTCAGGCTGATCGCGCCGCATGGACTCGAGCTCGCCCATCCGATCGTCGGCGACAAGGCCCTGACCCGGCAGATCAAGACCGTGGCCGCCGATCTCGGCGTCAGCTTCTTCGATGGCGAGGTCTTCACCTTGCTGCCGCAGACCGATGTCGAGGCCTGGCTGCCGGTGATCGAGACCGCCGCCGAGTTCGGCATGCCGATCATGCAGATCACCTCGGAAGACCCCGAGGGATCGCGCGCCGCCGACAATCTCGGGCGGATCGCCGATGCCGCCGCCCGGCACGGCATCAAGATGGCGATCGAGTTCATGCGCTGGCGCACTGCTGCGACGATCGAAGACGCCGCCGCGCTGGCGCGAGCCTCCGGTCGCGACAATGTCGGTATCCTGCTGGACACGCTGCACCTGTCGCGCTCGGGCGGCAGCCCGGCCAGCGTCGCCGCGCTGCCGCGCGAGCTGATGCTCTATCTCCAGCTCTGCGACGCACCGTCCGCGCAGCCCGCCAGCGATGCGGATGCCATTGCCGAGGCGCGCGGCGCGCGGTTGCTGCCGGCGGAAGGCGATCTCTGGCTGAAGGAGCTGATGGCGCAGCTGCCGAGCGACATCTGGATCAGTGTCGAGACCCCGCATGAAAGCGTTGCGGGGCTGAGCTTCACGGAGAAGGCAAAGCGGGGAATGCAGGCGACGCGGGTATTCCTCGATTCACTCGCGACTTGACCACTTGCAACTTGACAGAAAGCCACCTGCCGGAAGACCGCTCTTCTGACTGACGCCACAGGATTGCGGATGCCGCTCGCCTCATTCGGGACGAGCCGGCATCCGATAGGGTCGAGGAGGTCCATCACAGTGGATGCAAGGCCACGAGGGCTGTTGACGGCGCGCGTCACCGAGCGATTGCGCCGGGCCATTCTCGACGGCGAGGTCGAGCTCGGCGACGCCCTGTCGGAGGACAAGCTCGCCTCCCGGCTCGGGGTCAGCCGCAGCCCGGTCCATGAGGCGCTGACGGCGCTGGAGCAGGAGGGCCTGATCGACATCCGGCCGCAGCGTGGCAGCTTCGTCTTCCTGCCGACGCGGGAGGACATCGGCAATCTCTGCGAATTCCGTCGCATGGTCGAGGCGGAGGCGCTGAGCCTGGCGATGGCCCGCAAGCGCGACGAGACCCTCGCCGCGATGACGATTGCCGCCCGCAAGATGCATGAGGCGATCCTGGCCGACGATCACTATGGCAGCGCCAATGCCGACACCGAGTTCCACCTCGTGGCGATCGAGAACAGCGCCAACCCGTATCTGATCAGCGCCTATCGCCTGATTTCCAGCAAGGTCTCGGCGCTGCGCTCGCATCGCTCGACAGCATTGGTGAAGAACGAGGCGAGCGCCGAGCATTTCGACATTGTCGAGAAGCTGGAGAACGACGACCTGCCGGGCGCCCTGGCCGCGCTCAACACCCATATCCTGAAGATGGCCAAGCGCTACGATGTCGAGCCGATGCCCGGCCGCAGGGCGACCGGACGCGCGCCCCGAAGCTCCTCGCTCGACCAGTTCAGCCCGTTGCTGGATTGAGCCTCCGGCCGAGGCCTCAGCGCTGCCAGGGCATCAGCCGGGCTGCAGCCATTGCCGGCCGTAGGTCAGCAGCACGCCGAGCGCCATCACCACGACGAGGCCGGCATATATCGTCTCGGGGTTGCGCACCTCCCAGTGGTAGAAGGTGATGTAGCTGACGCCCTGCTTGGCCCGCACGAACTCGATCATCGCCGCGCCGAGCGGGATGCGCAGGACGGCAGGTTGGTCGTCGCGATGCTGTGCGGGCGCGGCAGGTCGATCCTGAAGGTCGCAAGGTCCCGGCCGGGCTGGACGCGGTCGCGCCCGCGTTCAAATGAATTTGCTGATGGTGCCGTGCGCGCAGCCTGTATCGCGACCGCCGAGCTAGGCAGCTTTCGGCAGCCCCCCGTCGAAGTGCCAGCCCTGCGCCACCAGCCGCGCCACCCCATCGAGCAGCCCTGCGAGCGGCGCCTCCGACAGGATTTCCAGCGCCACCGGCCCGGCATAGCCCTGCCGCTCTAGCTCCAACCTGATCGCGGAAAAATCGATGGCGCCGCTGCCGATCGGATCATGCCGCCACTGGCCGGCAGGGCTGTCCGAGAGATGGACGATGCCGATGCGCCCGGCGAGCAAGCGCAGGCCCTGCGCCGGATCCTCCCCGATCGCGAAACCGTTCGCGACGTCGTAGATCACCGCGATGTCGTCATAGCCCTCCTCGTCGAGGAAGCGTGCGATCGTCGCGGCGCTGTCGAGCAGCCCCTGCGGATGGTTTTCCAAGATGACGCCGACCCCAGCCCGGCGCGCTACTTCCACCACCTGACGGAAAGCCGGCCGGAAGCTCTGCATCAGCCGATCATTGGCCCTGGCGAGCAGCGCGTGGCGCCGCCCGGAGCCGACGCAGACATGGCGCGCGCCCAGCTCGGCACAGCGCAGCGCCAGCCGGCGATAGGCCTCGACCGAGAAGGCGACGACCTCGGGCGCGGCACTGGCGAGGTTGATGTCGCTGCTGGCGAGGTCCACGGCGAGCAATTCGAGGGCATGGTCTTCGACGAGCCGGCGCAGCCGCGCGGTCCGGGCCTCGTCATCGAGCCAGGGATCGAAATGCGGCGGCGAAGCCATCAGCTGGATCCGGCGAAAACCGGCGCCGGCCAGCGCCGCAACCGCCGCCTCCGCCTCCTCCTGCCAGACGAAACCGAAGGTATGGGCCGCCAGCTGCATTCTCTCACGCGTCCCTGCGAAGTTTGCCTGCGAAGCCTTGCCTCAGCCGAAGAAGGGGCCCCGCGGCTGATGCGAGACCAGCGTCGGGCTCGCTCCCAGCGCGAGCGACAGTTCCCGCGCGGCACTGAGCAGCATCGGCGAGAAGGTCAGCATCTTCTCCTCGGTCAGGCGGATATGCGGCCCGGCGATCACCAGCGCGCCGATGACCTCGCCGCTCTGGGCGCTGCGGATCGGCGCCGCCGTCGCGCTCATCCAGGGCGAATAGGTCTGGCTCACCATGCTGAAGCCGCGTTTGCGCGCTTGGCGCAGATATTTGAGCAAGGCCGCCGGCGTCTGCGGCGCCTTCGGGCCGAACTCCTCGCGCGAGCCGTACCCCTGGCGCTCGACGATCGCGAGCGCCTCCTCCTCAGGCAGGCAGGAGAGCCAGGCATGGCCGCTGGCCGAGCAGGAGAGCCGGCCCGACTGGCCCATGTCGGGGTCATAGCGCAGCCCGAAGGGTGAGCCTTGCGACTTTGCCACCCAGATCAGCTCGCGCCCATCGATCAAAGCGAGGCGGACCAGTTCGGCGGTCTCGCGCGCCAGCTGGTCGAGCACCGGCTGGGCGAGATCGGTGATGCCGCTGCCGGCGAGAAAGCTGAAGGCGAGCGAGGCGATCTTGGCCGTGAGCTGGTACATGCCGTGATGGCGCTCCTGGCGTACATAGCCGCGCTCGACCAGGCTGGTCAGGACACGATGCGTCGCGCTGCGCGGGATGCTCAGCCGCTCGGCGATCTCGTAGAGCGGCAGCCCGTGCGCATGGGCCGCCAGGAGCTCGATCACCCCCAGCGTCCGCTCAAGCAGCCCGCTCGGAGCCTGATCGGCCTCGGCCTCTTCCGTGTCAGCGACGAGCTTCTTCGCCATGGCCCTATCCATCATGGAGTTCCTGGCGTTGTCTCTGGCGTGCCGCTTCGTGGACGGCAAGTGTGGCCCGCAAGGTGCGGGTCGCATCGGCGGCGTCGATCAGCGGCTTGGCGCCGTCGCGCACGACATCGCGAAGGTGACGCAGCTGACGCAGATAAGGGCTTTCGCGCGTGATCGGCAGCGTCTGCCGTGAGATCGGCGCGAACCAGCTCTTCTGCCCGTCATAGCGCCAGAGATCGAGCCCGGGCAGCGTCAGCGAGCCTTCCGTCCCCGACAGGAAATGCGAGGCCACCGGTGCCGGCTGCGCCGGATAGTTCGGCAACTCGCCCGAGGACAGGTCCCAGCTCCACGGCGTCACCGCAGTGTCGGACAGGCTGACCGTCACCAGCGCGCCATTCGCGAGTTCGAGCAGCACTGCGGCGGTATCCTCGACCAGCAGGCCGCGGATGCGATCGGAGGTGACGGCCTGGACCGCGACGATCTCTCCGCAGATGAAGCGGATCAGGTCGATCTCGTGGATCAGGTTGATCAGAACCGGCCCGCCGCCGGGCTCGCGCCGCCAGGCCAGATCGAAATAGGCGTCGTGCTTGTAGAAGGTGTAGAGCACCGTGGCGGTGGTCAGCCGTCCGAGCCCGCCGCTCTGCACCGTCTCGCGCGCCGTGGCGATGATCGGGTTGTAGCGGCGGTGATGGCCGACGAGGACCGGCACGCCGGCGCGCGCCGAAGCGCGCGCGAGCTCCTCGCCCTCCGCCACCGTCACCGCGACCGGCTTCTCGATCAGCGCCGGAATCCCCTGCGCGATCGCATCGAGCCCGATCGGCAGATGGGTCTGGTTCGGCGTCGCGACGATCAGCGCCTCCAAACCACCCGCGGCGATCAGGGAGTGGTGATCCGGGAACCAGCGCAAACCATGCTCTTCGCAAAAGGCCCGGCCGGCCTCGGTCGGATCGGCGACGCCGGCGACCACGGCGAAATCCGTTCCCGCGATCACGTCCGCATGGAGGCGACCGATCGCTCCGGCCCCGACGATCCCGATTGAGAATGGCGACATGCCCCGGCCTCCTGCGTTGCGCCTCCTTATCCCGCTGGCGGGATCATCGGTCAAGTTATCTGGAACAAGATTCCATTTTTGAAAATATGACTGGAATTCTATTCCATTCATGCTAGAGCATCGCCGCCGGCACGCATCGCGGAGCCAGCCAATCGGAGCCAGGCAAGGCCTCCGGGGAACGCCAACGCAGGGAGGGACGTCGTGACCGACTCAGACAAGCCGCAGCGGATTTCCACCATCAGGCGCCGGAGCCTGCTCCTCGGCGCCGGCTCGCTTGGCGCGAGCGGGCTCGCATCGGCCCGGCTCGGCATGCCCTATATCGGCAACGCCGCCGCGGCCGAGCCGATCAAGATCGGCATGATCTGGGCCAAGACCGGCAGCATCGTCGACCAGTCGGAATATCTCGCCCAGGGCGGCATGCTGGCGCTTGAGCAGCGCAACAACACCCTGCTCGGTCGCCCCGCCGAAATCGTCTGGCTCGACGAGCCCAATCCGCAGGGCGCCCAGCAGAACGCCGAGCGCCTCGTCGGCGAGCACAAGGTCGTCGGCATGGTCGGCGGCGCACTGAGCTCCTTCGCATTGGGCATCTCGGCCGTGGCGAAGAAGGCCAAGATCCCCTATGTCGCCGCCAACGCCGCGACCGGCGACCTCACCGGAAAATCCTGCAACAAGTATACCTTCCGCCTGCAGCCGCCGGTCGAGGTGCATGTTCGCGCGCTCGCGCCCTATTGCGGCGAGATCGGCAAGAAGTGGTACCTGCTGACCGCCGCCTACGCCTTCGGCCAGGACATCAAGAGGGCCTTCGAGGCCTACGCCAAGGCGAACGGCATCACCATCGTCGGCGCCGACGAGGTGCCGGTCGGCACGCCCGACTACAGCTCCTTCATCCTGAAGATCCGCGCCGCCAGGCCCGATGTGGTCATCGGCGGCGTCGCGGCGAGCGACCTCACGACCTTCCTGAAGCAGTGGAACGAGCTCGGCATGAAGGGCCGTATCCCCTTCGCCGAGATCTCGGTGGGCAATACCGACCTTTGGGGCGTCGGGCCCGAGGCTGCCGACGGGCTCTACACCCTGACCTGGTACTACAAGAACCCGAACAATCCGCCGGAAGAGCAGGCGATGGCGGCGGCCTATGAGAAGAAATACAACCGCCCCGCCGCCGACAAGGCGTGGATGGGCTGGTTCGGCATGAAGAGCCTGCTCGACGCGATCGAGGCTGCCAAGTCGACCGAGCCGGCGGCGATCGTCGCCGCGCTGGAGAAATGGCAGGTCAAGCGCGGCGACCTCGATGTCCACTATCGCGACTTCGACCATCAGATGGTCAATCGCCTGCTGATCGCCGGCATCAAGCCGAAGATCACCGACAAATGGGACTATTTCGACATCAAGGCCGAGCTGCCGAAGACGCAAGGGGACATCGACAAGGCCTTCGGCTCGCAGGCCGAAAGCGCCTGCAAGATGGACGCGCTCTGACGCTCCGTCCAGCCGGATGAAGGACCGGCCGAGCCACGCGCCGGCCGGTCCCTTCCTCTTCCCTCGCCGCGCCCGTTCGAGGAGCGCCTGCCATGCTCGATATGATCCTGTCCCAGGCTGTGAACGGCCTGGTGTTGGGCTTCCTTTATGTGCTGATCGCCGTCGGGCTCTCGATCATCTTCGGGCTGCTCGGCATCGTGAACTTCGCCCATGGCGCCTTCTTCGCTGTCGGCGCCTATGTCGCTCTGGTGCTGGCGCGCGAATTCGGCTGGTGGGCGGCGCTGCTCGCGCCCTTCGTCACCGGCGCGCTCGGCATGCTGGTCGAGATCGTGCTGATCCGCCATCTCTACGGCAAGGAGCCGCTGCTCGGCCTGATCCTGACCTTCGCGCTGGCGCTGCTGTTCGAGGCGGTGCTGCGCATGATCTTCGGCGGGGCGCCCCTGCCGTTCAGCGCGCCGCGCTTCCTCTCCGGCTTCGTCGAATACGGGCCGGTCTTGCTGACCAAATACCGGATGTTCGTGCTGCTGGTGACGGTCGCCGCTCTCGTCGCCTTCTGGGCCTTCCTGACCTACACGCCCTTCGGCCGGATCATCCGGGCCGGCTCGCGCGATGCCGAGATGGTCGGCC
This sequence comes from Allobosea lupini, assembly GCF_900109525.1. Classification (GTDB taxonomy): domain Bacteria; phylum Pseudomonadota; class Alphaproteobacteria; order Rhizobiales; family Beijerinckiaceae; genus Allobosea; species Allobosea lupini. The sequence goes on from NZ_FOAN01000006.1 coordinate 315,162, forward strand.
TGCTCGGTATCAACCTGCCGGTGGTGTTCAGCTTCGTCTTCGGCATCGGCTGTCTGCTCGCCGGCCTGGCTGGACTGCTCGCAGCCCCCCTCTGGACGGTGACGCCGACCATGGCGGCGAGCGCGATCATGCCGGCCTTCGTCATCGTCACGATCGGCGGGCTCGGCTCCTATGCCGGCGCTATCGTCGCCGGGCTGCTCGTCGGCGTCACCATCGCCATGACCATCCAGTTCCAGCCGGAATGGGCCGGCGCTGCGATGTATGTGCTGATGGCGGCGATCCTGCTCGTGCGTCCCCGTGGCCTCTTCGGTGAAAAGTGGGAGCGCTTCGAATGAACGCCCGCGGCTTCCTTGCGCATCCCGCCCTCTGGGCCAGCCTCGTCCTCTCCGGCCTGACGCTGCTCTGGCTCAGCCTCGGCGCGCCGATCGGCCTGATCACCCAAATCGCGATCTACACGCTCTACGGCATGGGCGTGAACCTGCTCGTCGGCTATACCGGGCTCGTCCCGTTCGGTGCCTCAGTCTTCTTCGGCTGCGCCAGCTATGCCGCCGCCTTCTTCGTGCTCGGGCGGATCAGCAACGACGTCTTCGGCATCGTGCTCGCCGTGCTGTTCTCGCTCGTGCTGGCATTCGGGCTCGGCGCGCTGATCCTGCGCCGCAAGGGCCTCTATTTCTCGCTGCTGACGCTGGCCTGCTCGCAGATCGCCTTCGAGGTCGCCTTCAAGTGGACGGCCGTCACCGGCGGCGAGAACGGCCTGCAAGGCGTCGCCCGCGCCAGCTTCGCCAGCGACCTCTCCTTCCATCTCTTCGTGCTGGCCGCCGTCGTTGCCGGCATCTGCCTGCTCTGGCGGCTGGTGCATTCGCCCTTCGGCAGGGCGCTCCAGGCGGTGCGCGACAATGAGCAGCGCGCCCGCAGCCTCGGCTTCAACGTCTACCTGCTCCGGCTCGGCTCCTTCGTGCTGATGGCCGGCTTCGTCGGCTTTTCCGGCGCGCTGCTGACCTTCCTGCTGCAGGGCGTCTACGCCAATAATCTGAGCTGGCAGCATGCGGGCGACGCGCTGCTGATGACGGTGCTCGGCGGCGTGCATCATTTCCTCGGCCCGCTCTGGGGCGCGATCACCTTCATCATCCTGGAGAACCGGCTCTCGGCGATCACCGAGAACTGGTGGCTGATCTTCGCGCCGATCCTGATTCTGTTCGCCCTGCTCTCGCCGGAGGGCATCCAGGGCCTGGCCCAGCGCCTCATCGGCAAGCAGCGCTGGACCCTGACCCGGGGCAGCATCCCGCCGCGGCCGGCGCTGATCGAGCCCTATGTCAGCGCCGCCCAGGCGATGGATCCGGACAAGCCGATCCTGGAGACGCGCAAGCTCTCCAAGCAGTTCGGCAGCCTGGTGACGGCCCGGGAGATCGACCTTCAGGTCAAGCCCTTCGTGCTGCACTCGATCATCGGCCCCAACGGCGCCGGCAAGACCACCTTCTACAACATGCTGACCGGCGTATTGCGGCCCACCAGCGGCCAGGTCTTCTTCGAGGGCAGCGAGGTCACCCGCCTGCCGATGCATGCGCGCGCCCGGCTCGGCATGGGCCGCTCCTTCCAGATCCTCTCGATCTTCCCGAATCTCAGCGCCTTCGAGAATGTCCGCATCGCCGTGCAGGCGCAGCGGATCGGCGCGCGCGGCCTGCTGCGCGATGCCCATGCCGATCAGGCGATCAACGCGCGAACCTGGTCGATCCTCGACGCCGTCGGTCTCGCTGATCAGGCCGCCGAGCTCGCCCAGGACCTGCCGCATGGCGCCAAGCGCCTGCTCGAGATCGGCGTCACCCTGGCGATCGAGGCCAAGCTGCTGCTGCTCGACGAGCCGCTGGCGGGCCTGGCCGAAGCCGATCGCATCGTCGTCGCCGACCTCATCCGCAAGCTCGCCCAACGCCACGCCGTGCTGCTGATCGAGCACGACATCGACCGGGTCCTGGCCATCTCGGACCGCATCTCGGTGCTGCATCAGGGCCGGATGATCGCCGACGGCAAGCCGGCCGAGGTCGCGCGCAATCCCGAGGTCATCGCCGCCTATCTCGGCGCCGCCCAGGACGGCGAGCGGGCGTCCGCCCCAGCAGTGACACGACGTGCGGGCGCGACGAGCCCGGTCCTGCTCAATGCAGAAGGCATCGCCGTCGGCTATGGCGGCAGCACCGTTCTCTCCGGGGTCGATCTTACCATCCGCGAGGGCGAGGCTGTCGCGCTGCTCGGCCGCAACGGCGTCGGCAAGACCACGACGCTGCGCGCGCTGACCGGCAGCCTGCCTCTCGACGCAGGCTCGATCAGCTTCGCCGGCACGGACCTGCGCAAGCTCAGGCCCTTCGAGATCAACCGGCTCGGCATCTCACTGGTGCCGGAGGGGCGCCGGCTCTTCCCCAACCTCACCGTCACCGAGAACCTTTTGCTGGCGCAGCGGCCGGGCGGCATCACGCTGGAGGAGGCCTTCGCTCTGTTCCCGCGCCTCAGGACGCGCCAGGCCGCCAAGGCGGAGAACCTCTCCGGCGGCGAGCGCCAGATGGTCGCGATCGCCCGAGCCTTGATGGTGCCGAGCAAGCTCGTCCTGCTCGACGAGCCCTTCGAGGGCCTGGCCCCGGCCGTGGTCAACGAGGTCATGGAAGCGCTGGTGAAGCTGCGCGGACGTGTCGCCATGGTCATCGTCGAGCACCATGCCGAGCTCGTGCTGCCGATCGTCGACCGCGCCTATGTGCTGGTCAACGGCCAGGTCGCCTTCGCCGGCGAGGCCGCCCAGCTGGAGCATGACGAAGCCTTGCAGGCGCGGCTTCTCGGCGTCGTCGAAACCCAGGACACTCGTGCGGCCTAAAGCATTTTCGAGCGAAGTGGACACCGGTTCGCGTGAAGAAAATGGGCCAACTCAAAACTGCTGCGGCCGGAGGACATCACCATGAGCATCACCATCACCGGCGCGACCCGCCTCAATGTCATCGTCGGCGAGCCGATCGCACAGGTGAAGTCGCCGGCCGGCATGACCGCCGCCTTCGCCGCGCGCGGCCATGACGGCATCGTCGCGCCGGTGCGCGTCGCGCCAGACCATCTCGCTGCCTTCCTGAGCGCGCTCGACCATGTGCCGAACTGCGACGGCATCATCGTCACCGTGCCTCACAAGTTCGCCTGCCATCGCCATTGCGCCAGCGCGACCGAGCGCGGCGACTTCCTCGGCACCGTCAACATCATGCGCCGGCGCAAGGACGGCGCCTGGCATGGCGACATCGTTGACGGGCTCGGCTTCGTCGGCGCGGTCAAGGCCAATGGCGGCGAGCCTGCCGGCAAGCGCGCCCTGCTGGTCGGCGCCGGCGGCGCCGGCTCGGCGATCGCGCTCGCCCTCGTCGATGCCGGCGTCAGCGAACTCGCCATCCACGATGCCGACGCCGAGCGCCGCGACCGGCTGATCGCCCGCCTCGACGGGCGGGGCGGCACGAAGGTCATCGTCGGCTCGGCCGATCCAACCGGATTCGAGCTCGTCGCCAATGCCTCTCCGGCCGGCATGAAGCCCGGTGACCCGCTGCCGGTCGAGGTCGACAAGCTTGCGCCCGGGACTTTCGTCGGCTGCGTCATCACGGTTCCCGTGGTCTCACCGCTGATCGAGGCTGCCCGCAAGCGCGGCTGCCCGACCTCGACCGGCAGCGACATGTACCAGGCGCTGCAGAGCGCCATGGTCGACTTCCTGCTCGCCGGCGAGCGCATCGGCTGAGGTTCTGTGATGTTCACGACGCTGGCGGCCCTGCCGGAACAGACCTCCTACGACGTCATCGTCGCCGGCTCCGGCGCGGCAGGACTGGCGGCGGCCGTCTTCGCCGCGATCGAGGGCCGCTCGGTGCTGGTCGTCGAGCGCACCGAGTACGTCGGCGGCACCAGTGCCCTCTCCGCCGCCACCACCTGGATTCCGAACTCGCTTCATGCCGAAAAGGTCGCGACCGGGGACTCATTTGAAAAGGCTGCTCGTTTCCTCGACGGCGTCGTCGGCAACCATTCCTCGGCGCAGCTGCGCGAAGCCTTCCTGCGCGCGGGGCCGCAGGCGATCGCCACGCTGGAACAGCGCACCGCGGTGCATTTCCGCCCCTACGCGACCCATCCCGATTACGAGTCGGATGTGGAAGGCTCGACCCTGCGCGGCCGCGCCCTGGAGCCGATCCCCTTCGATGGCCGCCGGCTCGGCGCCGATCTCCAGCGTATCCGCCCGCCGATCCCGGAATTCACCCTGTTCGGCGGCATGATGATCGACCGCACCGATATCGGCCACCTGCTCAAGCTCCGGACGTCCTGGGCCTCCTTCAAGCACGCAGCCGCCATTCTCGGCCGCTACGGTCTCGACCGCCTGAGCGGCAAGCGCGGCACACGCCTCGTCATGGGCAACGCCCTGATCGGCAGCCTGCTGCTGACCCTGAAGCAGCATGGCGGCAGCGTCCTGCTCAACGCCGCGATCACCGAACTGCAGAGCGGCCCTGACGGCGTCACCGGCGTCGTCGTCGAGCAGGGCGGTGCGACGCGCGCGATCGCGGCTGGCCTCGCCGTTGTGCTCGCCGCCGGCGGCTTCAACCGCCATCCGCAGCGCCGCGGCGCCATGCTGCACTCACCGACGCCGGCGCTCAGCCCGGCCGCCCCCGGCCATACCGGCGCGATGCAGGACCTGGCGCTCAAGCTCGGCGCGCGCTTCGGCGAGGGCAGCCGGGACAACGCTTATTGGGCGCCCGTCTCGACGCGGAAAAGGCCGGATGGCAGCACCGCGGTCTTCCCGCATTTCGTACTCGACCGCAGCAAGCCGGGCACTGTCTGTGTCGACCAGACCGGCCGGCGCTTCGTCAACGAATCCACCTCCTATCATCTGTTCAGCCGCGCCATGTTCGAGGCGAACCGGACGCGTCCGACCATCCCCTGCTGGATCATCACCGACGCCGAAGGTCTCAGGCGCTACGGGCTCGGCATGGTCAGGATGGGCACGCGCAACCTGAACCCCTTCCTCGCCGACGGCTATCTCGTCGAAGGCGCGACCATCGCCGAACTCGCCGGCAAGCTTTCGATCGATCCCGCTGCGCTCGGCGACACCATCGCCCGCATGAACGACCATGCCCGCAGCGGCGTCGATCCCGAATTCGGCCGCGGCACCACCAATTATCACCGCGTCAACGGCGACGCCTCGCGCGGCCTGCCCAATCCGACGCTCGGCCCGATCGCGACGGCCCCCTTCTACGCGGTCAAGCTGACGCCCGGCGATATCGGCGCCGCCACAGGCCTCGTCATCGACGAGAACGCGCAGGTGCTCGGTGAGGGCGACCGGCCGATCGGCGGGCTCTATGCCTGCGGAAACGAGGCGCAGTCCGTCATGGGCGGGACCTATCCCGGCCCCGGCATTACCATCGGCCCGGCTATCACCTTCGCCTGGTGCGCGATCCGCCACGCACTCGGCCTGCGCCCGCCAGCGGAGCGCGCTGCGGAATGAGCAGCGACCTGCCCAGCTCCTGCGATCTGTTGGTGATCGGCTCCGGTGCCGGCGGGCTGGCGAGCGCCGTCACCGCGGCCGTGCTCGGCCTCGATGTCGTCGTGATCGAGAAGGAGCGCCATTTCGGTGGCACCACCGCCTGGTCCGGCGGCTGGATGTGGCTGCCGCGCAACCCGCTCGCCCGCGCCGCCGGCATCGACGAGGACGAGGAGACGATCCGCACCTATCTTCGCCACGAACTCGGCGAAGGCTATGACGAGGCCTTCGTCACCATGCTGATCGAGCACGGGCCGCGCATGGTCGATTTCTTCCGGCGCGAGAGCACGGTCGACTTCATCGACGGCAACCTGATGCCTGATTTCCACGGCAACGTCCCCGGCGCAGGCGCCGGCGGCCGCTCGCTCTGCGCCAAGCCCTATGACGGGCGCGAGCTCGGCGCACGCCTGCAGGACCTGCGCCCGCCGCTCGAAGAGATCGCACCCTTCGGCATGAACATCGCGTCGGGCGCCGACCTCCAGCATTTCCTCAATGCGACGCGCAAGCTTCCCTCCTTCCTGCATGTCCTGCGCCGGCTGGCGCGCCACTTCATTGATCGCGCCAGCCATGGCCGCGGCCTGCATCTGGTCAACGGCAACGCCCTTGTCGCGCGCCTGCTCAAATCGGCCGATGATGTCGGTATAGCCTTGCTGAAGGAGACCGCGGCGGTGGAACTGCTGCGCGACGGCGAGCGCATCGCCGGCGCCGTTATCGAGCACGAGGGCACACGCCGGACAATCCGGGCGACACGCGGCGTCGTGCTCGCCACCGGCGGCTTCCCGCATGATCTCGCCCGCAAGTCGGCGCTGTTCCCGCATGCGCCGACCGGCCGCGAGCACTGGTCTGCGGCGCCTTGCAGCAATACCGGCGACGGCCTCAGGCTCGGCGAGGCCGCCGGGGGACATGTCCGGTCGGACCTCACGCACGCCGGCGCCTGGGCCCCGGTCTCGCTGGTGCCGAAGCCGGGTGGCGAGCCTGGCCGCTTCCCGCATCTGGTCGAGCGGGCCAAGCCCGGCGCGCTGATGGTGCGCCGGGACGGCAGGCGCTTCTGCAACGAGGCCGATTCCTATCACGACGTGATGCAGGCCCTCTTTGCCGCGACGCCCGCGGGCGAGCCGGCGCAAGCCTGGCTGATCTGCGATCACGCCTTCCTGCGCCGCTATGGGCTCGGCCGCGTCCGGCCGCGGCCCTTCCCGATCCAGCCCTGGCTCAGCAACGGCTATCTCAAGCGCGGCACGACGATCGCCGAGCTTGCGTCGGCCTGCGGCATCGATGCCCACGGGCTGGCCCGCACCCTCGACGCCTACAACGCCACCGCCGCCGAGGGCCGCGACCCCGAATTCGGCCGCGGCGATACGCCCTACAACCGCATCCAGGGCGCGGCCGACAATCAGCCGAACCCGTGCGTCGCGCCGCTCGGCCCGGGGCCGTTCTATGCGGTCAGGATCGTGCCCGGCAGCCTGGGCACCTTCGCCGGCCTCAGGACCGACGCGCAGGCGCGCGTGCTCGATGAGCACGATGCGCCGATTCCGGGCCTCTATGCGGTCGGAAACGACATGTCGAGCATGATGGCCGGCCGCTATCCGGCCGGCGGCATCACCCTCGGCCCGGCCATGACCTTCGGCTACGTCGCCGCCCACCATGCCGGCGGCATCCCGCTCGCCAACAACCGTTCCTGATCCCGCGCCCGGAGAACCGCCATGCGCTATGACATCGCCACCCTCACCGTCCGCCTCGGCAAGGCCGGAGCGGTCGTCGCCGCGGTCGACGCCGCACTGAAGGCACCGGAGGCGAAGGGCCGCCTGCTCGGCTGCTGGGCGAGCGAGATCGGCACGCTCAACCAGGTCATCCTGCTGCGCAGCTTCGCCGACGAGACCGAGCTCTTGTCGGAGCGCCAGCGCCTGCTCTCAAGCGGCAACCCGTTCGGAGCCGGCGAGGACATCGCCAGGCTCGCCTTCGACAGCTATGCGCCCTTCCCCTTCCTGCCGCCGGTGCAGCCCGGCAAGCTCGGCGCGGTCTACGAGATCCGAACTTATATGCTGAAGCATGGCGGCGTGCCGGCGACGATCGCCGCCTGGCAGGCGGCCGTGCCGGCGCGCGTCGCGCTCTCCCCGCTCGTCATCGCCATGTACGCGCTCGACGGCCCGCCGCGCTTCACGCATATCTGGCCCTTCGCCAGCCTCGACCAGCGTGCCGCCGTCAGGGCCGAGGCCGTCGCGAAGGGCATCTGGCCGCCCAAGGGCGGGCCGGAATGGCTGACCGGCGAGATGTATTCGACGATCGCGCTGCCGACCGCGATCTCGCCGCTCGCCTGAAGCATGATCCGGACAAGTGGAAACCGGTTTTCCGAAAAGATCATGCTTCGCAACAAGGATGAGAATGTGCCGACGATTGAACCAGGCATCGGCGCACTCGAACAGGGATACCCGTCATGCCGCTGATGTCGCTGGCCTATCTCACCACCGTGCCGCTGAGCCCGCCCGATGCGGTCCGGCTCGCCGCCGAACTCGGCTATGACACCGTCGGCCTGCGCGCCCTCCCGGCAGCGCCGGGCGGCGACACCAGCCCGCTGATCGAGGATACCGCGCTGCTGGCCGAAACCCGGCGCGCCATCGCCGACGGCGTCCCGGTCTTCGATGTCGAGATCATCCGGCTCGGCGCCGATTTTTCCGTCGAGGCCGTCAGGCCCTTCCTTGATGTCTGCGGCGCGCTGCAGGCCCGCGCCGTGCTGGTCGCCGGCGACGATCCTGACGAGGCGCGTCTCACAGCCTCCTTCGCCGCCTTCTGCGCTGCGGCGGCGCCGTATGGCCTCACCGGCGACCTCGAATTCATGCCGTGGACACAGGTTCCGGACGCCAGCACGGCACTGCGCATCGTCACCGGCGCCGATCAGCCCAATGGCCGCGTTCTGGTCGATGCGCTCCATGCCGGCCGCTCCAGCACCACGCTCGCCGACATCGCCGCGATCCCGACCGCGCGCCTGAGCTATGCCCAGCTCTGCGACGCACCGGCCGAGATCCCCACCACGACCGAAGGCCTGATCCACACCGCCCGGCAGGCCCGCCTGCTGCCGGGCGAGGGCGGCATCGACCTCGTCGGCATCTTCAGCCAGCTCCCGGCCGAGCTGCCGGTCAGCGTCGAGGTCCCGCATCTCGAACGCACCGCGCAGCTCGGTGTCCGCGAATGGGCCCGCCAGGCACTCGCAGCGGCGCGCAACACCCTCGCCGCCCGCGATGCGGCGGTGGCCAAGGGCGCTTCGCTGCGTCGGTAAACAGAGATACGCGTCAGCGGAACCTGACAACCGGCATGACCGCTGCCATCTCGCCCTATTTCACCACGAAGCCGTGCGCGAACGGGTCGCGATCGTCGATGAAGATGGTGTTGTAGCCGGTCATGCGGGCCCAGCCGGCGATCGAGGGGATGATCGCCTGGCGGTTCGCCACCGTCGTCGCCGCCTCGACCCGGCCCTTGAACAGCGAGCCGATGATCGACTCGTGCACGAATTCGTCGCCGACCTTAAGCTTGCCCTTGGCGGCGAGCTGCGCCATCCGCGCCGAGGTTCCGGTGCCGCAGGGCGAGCGGTCGATCGCCTTCTCGCCATAGAACACGGCGTTGCGGGCATGGGCGCTACCTTGCGTCGCCTTGCCGGTCCACTGGATGTGGGAGAGGCCCCGGATCTCCGGATGCTCCGGATGGACGAACTCGTATTTCGCGTTCAGCGCCGCCCGCAGCTTCGGCGACCAGCCGACCAGCTCGCCGGCGGTATGATCGGCCATATCGCGGAAGTTCTTCTGCGGCTCGACGATCGCATAGAAATTGCCGCCATAGGCGACGTCGACGACGACCTCGCCGAGCCCCTCGACCTCGGCGGTCAAGCCTTCCGCATAGAGGAAGCCCGGAACGTTGGTGAGGCGGACCTCCTCGACGAAGCGGCCCTCCTGGCGATAGCTGATGTCGACCTTGCCGGCCGGCGCATCGATCGAGAGCTTCCCCGGCTCGCGCGGCGTGATCAGCCCGTTCTCGATGCCCATGGTGATCGTGCCGATCGTGCCATGGCCGCACATCGGCAGGCAGCCCGAGGTCTCGATGAACAGCACGGCGACGTCACAATCGGGCCGTGTCGGCGGGTAGAGGATCGAGCCCGACATCATGTCGTGCCCGCGCGGCTCGAACATCAGCCCGGTACGGATCCAGTCGAACTCGAGCAGGAAATGTGCCCGCTTCTCCAGCATGGTCGCACCTTCGAGGCGGGGGCCGCCGCCCGAAACCAGGCGGACCGGGTTGCCGCAGGTGTGGCCGTCGATGCAGGAGAAGGTGTGGCTGGCCATGGTTCAGAACTTTCCTCAGGCGCGCAAAGCCTGCTTGAAGTCATGTCGGCTTTCTGAATACAGCATGTATACAGATTTGCAACGAGCGGAGCGCGCCATGAGCGAGACGACGATCCTCAGCATGGAGGCGCTGACGCGCCGGATCGAGGCGGTCTTCCGCAAGGGCGGATTGTCGCCGCAGCATGCCAGCGCGCTGGCCCGCGTGATCGCGGCCGGCGAGCGCGACGGCTGCAAGTCTCATGGAGTCTTCCGGGTCGAGGGCTGCCTGCGCACGATCAAGGCCGGCAAGGTCTCGACTGACGCCGAACCCACCCTGCACGATGACGGCTCGGCCGTGCTGCGGGTGGCGGCGGGCGGCGCCTTCTCCCGCGCCGGGTTCGAGCTGGGTGCGCCTGCGTTGGCGGAACGGGCGAAGCAGCTCGGCCTCGCCGCTCTGGTGATCAACGACTGCACGCATTTCTCGGCGCTGTGGCCGGAGGTCGAGACGCTCGCGGACATGGGCGTCGCCGCCCTGGCGATGTGCCCGAGCTATGCCACCGTCGCCCCCGCAGGCGGAACGGCGGCTCTGCTCGGCACCAATCCCCTCGCCTTCGGCTGGCCGCGCCAGGGCGGGCACCCTTACGTCTTCGACTTCGCCACCAGCGTCGCCGCACGCGGCGAGATCGAATTGCACCGACGCGCCGGCAACCCGCTGCCCGAGGGCTGGGCGCTCGATTCAAGCGGCCAGCCGACCACGGACCCGACAGAAGCACTTGCCGGGGCGATGCTGCCGTTCGGCAGCCACAAGGGCTCGGCGATCTCGACCATGATCGAATTGCTGGCCGGCGTCATGATCGGCGACCTGACCAGCCAGGGTGCGCTCGACTTTCTCGGCACCACGACGCTGGCGCCGCAGCATGGCGAACTGATCCTGGCATTCTCGCCTGAGCGCTTCGCCGCCGGCCGTCCCGGCGATCCCTTCGCCCGCGCCGAAATCATGTTCGAGGCGATCGCCGGCCAGGGCGCACGCCTGCCCTCGCAGCGTCGCTTCAAGGCTCGCGAGGGCTCGCTGGCGGATGGCATCGCCCTGACCGCCGCCGAGATCGGGCAGCTCGACCGGCTGGAAGCGCAGGGCCTCGACGCGGTGGCGTGAGCGGCAAGGAAGCGAGGCTCGGTGGGGCGGTCAGCTCACGACCCATAGACGACGCCGGTTCTTGGGTCTCGGATTCAAACGACACTGGCCAACACCCGTCCCGCCGGAAGCACCAGAACAGTCCCGATCAGGCTGTATTTGTTGATATTCCCGGCAAGGGCAGTTCTTCCGCCTAGAGCCCGTTCCGATCAGCTTGCATAGCAAGCCGATCGGAAAAACGGTCTCTAAACTCAACGTGAGAGACGGATTCACCGATCAGATTGATTCAATCTGATCGGATCCAGCTCTAAATGCCGAGAGCGAGGACGGCGAATCTCCTCGTCTCCGACGGTTTGCCGAAAGAGGTCATCGGGCTGTGAGGCCGGATTGCAGAATTCGCGACGGAGGATCGTTCTCCGTCGCAGTGTGAGATCAATAATCTCAATCGAAGTGATAGTATCGCCCAGAAAAGTCGCAGCCCTTCAGCTCCATAAGGTGCAGGCTGCGCTCGAGATTGCATAATTGCGGCCCTACTGCTGCACCTGCGAAACCGGACAAGTTCATCAGTAGCCTCCCGTCTGCCATTTTCCAGGTTCCGTGCGCGGTGTTATTGTTGGGAACCTGGACAACGAAATCTCCAGTGCTCAGGAACGTAAAATCGGAGTTGTTATCGTGAACATATTTACCAGAAATATCTTGACGAAGCGAATTGCGCTTGCAGAACTTTGTGACAGCTTCGGAAAGTTTGCGTGACGATAAAGGCGCATCAAAGCTTATTCCGAGTGAGAAATAATCGCCGCATTCGCTGTCGACGAGTTTGTTGTCGCGGTACTTGCATGCGATATTTTTTCCACGCAAGCTTATAAGATTGATGCGTGGGTTTGCCTGGAAGTCAGTAAGGCGAGCGAGGTATATTCGCACGTCGTCGCCCAACTCCAACGTTCCGGCCATCATTTTCGTCGTAACGCGAAAAGAGCAATCATCCCAAAAATCACTTGCGACAAATTCAAAAGAATCATTTGATTCTAGGTACTTGAGTTTATGTTCAAAACGCCTCTTCTTAAACAGCAACCCTTCTTCCTTGATCTCAGAGAAAGAGTCGACAGGATCAGGCGCTCTTGAACTAGATTTTCCGAGGGGGAAGCCCGAAAGGCCAATCCCGACCAACTCTTCAAACGAATGAGCGGCCACGGCTGTGCTCGCAAACACCGTTATCGCGCACGCAGAAAACGACCCCATCCACGACTTCATCCGAATCCCCAGCCTCGCTGTTATTTGCCTTACCTAGGGGAGTGCGTCCTGAACGCCTAATGAACTAACGACCGTCGTGCTTCGCAACTAGACGACTCAGTCGGCCCGTCGCAGCGCCGCCAACATGGCGGCGAAGGCATGGCCTCGGTCAGATCGGCGAGATCGTCATGGAGATAGCCAACCAGCCGATTAGAGCTTTGTGCCTCATCCACCAACTTCGCCGCACTGCGGGCGACACGTTGGCGCGAAGCTGAAAGCCGCTCAAGCGACTTCTGCTAACGACCCAACTGAGACATTCGTCAGTCGGGCAGCTTGACACCCCTAGCTCAATAGAGAGGCTCTCCCGTCGCCGGGAGGGCCGGGTCCCCCTCAATCCTCAGGCGGCGCGCTTCAGCGCACCGGCCTGCTTCGACCACTGCGCGTACCAGGCGTCGAACAGCTTGAGCTGCGCCTCGACATAGCCACGCTGGCTCTCGCCGAGCACGTCGGTCGGGTTGAAGTGCAGCCTGTATTCGGCGTCGCCCTTCAGCACCATCATGTGCTTGAAGTAGAGAACGAGCTCCGGCCCCTCGTCGAAGGAGGAGAGCACGGCGAGCGCCGCCTCGAGCTCGAGCGCCAGCCGGCGCGCCTCGACGTCGCCCTTCGCCGCCGCCTGGCTCAGGCTGACGAGGTGCAGCACCTCCTTGGGCAGCACGCAGCCGATGCCGGTGATCGCGCCGGTCGCGCCGCAATTGACGAAGCCGTGGAAGACGCAGGTGTCGACGCCGATCATCAGCGAGACGTCATCGTCGCGGCTGGTGATGTTTTCCGCGGCATAGCGCATGTCGGCGGCGCCGCCGAATTCTTTGAAGCCGACCAGGTTCGGATGCTCGGCCCGCAGCGCGAAGAACAGGTCGGCGCGGGTGGCGAAGCCGTAATAGGGGCTGTTGTAGATCACCGCCGGCAAGTCCGGCGCGGCGGAAAGGATCGCCTTGAAGTGGTGGCGCTGCGCCTCGACCACCGAACCGCGCGAGAGCACGCGCGGGATCACCATCAGCCCCTTGGCGCCGACCTTCCGGGCATGGGTGGCATGGGCGACGGCGGAGGCCGTGTTGACCGCCCCGGTGCCGACGATGACCGGCACGCCGGCCTTCACCAGGGCCTCGACGCCTTCCATGCGCTGCGCGTCGGTCAGCAGCGGCCAATCGCCCATCGAGCCGCAATAGACCACGGCCGACATGCCCGCGGCGATCAGTTCCTCGCCCTTGCGCGCCAGCGCTTCGAAATCGGGGCTGCGGTCGTCCTTGCAGGGGGTCATCAGCGCCGGCATGCAGCCGGAAAATATCTGGGCCTTCATCACGCGCTCCTCGGGCTGGCGGTTCCATGGACGGCCTGTCTCGCCGCCTTGATCGACAATGATAATACTCTTTGTATTTTTTTTGTCGACAAGAAAAATCACCGCGCAAGAACTCACCGTTCCGGGACGTCACAGACGGCTCCGGAGCGGCGAAAGGCGAGGTTTGGAGTGCGCGCTACAGCGCCAGCGTCTGGCGCCGGTCGCGCGCGATCAATTGCTGGATCTGCTGGACGATCTGGTCGGCATGGGCTCTGGCCAGCCGGTCGGCGCCTTCGACGTCGCGGGCGGCGATCGCCGCGATCATTTCTTCATGTTCCGCCACATAGCGCTGCGGCAGCCGATCCTCGAAGGAGGAGTAATAGAGCCGCAGGATACGCCGGCCCTCGTCGAGCAGGCGGCAGAACAGCCCGGTATAGTAGGGATTGCGCCCAGCGCCGGCGATCGCGGCATGGAAATCGCGGTTGGTCGCGATCATCGCGAGCGCGTCCTGCGCCGCGACGGCCGCCGCGAAGGCGGCCTGCCGGGCGCGGATGACGTCGAGATCGGCCGGCACATGGAACTCGGCGGCCAGCCGCGTGGTGACGCGGTACATCAGCGTGATCGCGTCGAAAAAGGTGTGCAGGTTGAGGAAGTCGATGTTCGACACCACCGTCGAGCGGTTGGGCAGCGTCGTCACCAGCCCCTCGCTCGCCAGGCGCACCAGCGCCTCGCGGATCGGCGTGCGCGACATCGACAGCCGCTCGGCGAGCTGGATCTCGTCGATCGGGCTGCCGGGCGGCAGCACGAGGTCGATGATGTCGTCGCGCAGGATGTCGTAGACGAGCTTGACGCCCTCGCCCCGCTTGCGCTCGGCCGGCACGGCCATGGTCTTGTCGGTCATGTGCGGTCCCTTGTCGACATGACGAATACAGCTCCGCAGAGAGCGCCGCAAACAAGGCCGCATCGTCATTTCGTAGATCGTGCACGATCGGTCATTGACGATCGATGATTCATCTTCGATAGTGATCGTCAGGGAGGAGACGAGGATGATCCGCAAGCCCGTTCTGGCGCGCGTCGCGCTGGTCGATCAGGTGACGGCGCTGCTGATGGAGCGCATCCTCGACCGCGACTACGCACCCGGCGAGAAGCTCAACATCGATGCGCTGTCGCGCGAATTCGAGGTCAGCTCCTCGCCGATCCGCGAGGCTCTGACCCGCCTGTCAGGTCTCGGCCTCGTCGCCGCAGCGTCCTTCACCGGCTTCTCCGTCGCACCCGAACCGTCGCGGGACTGGTTCGAGCAGCTGCGCGACTTCCGCATCCTGAACGAGGGCTGGGCCGCCAGGCAGCTCGCCCGCAGCCGCGATCCCGATGCCATCGCCCGCATGCGAGAGAGCATCGCAGCCATTGAGGCAGTCCCGCTGCACGGGCAGACATCGGACTATGTCGGCGCCAGCCAGGCCGACGAGGCCTTCCATGAGGCAATCCTGGCGGCCAGCGGCAACGAGATCCTGGCCCAGGCGGTCCGCAGCCTGCATCCGCATCTGCACCACGCCCGCCTGTTCAGCCGCATCCCGCACGACATCGGCCCGTTGCTGGACGAGCACCGCGCCATCCTCGACGCGATCGAGCGCGGCGACGAGGACGGCGCGCAGGCGGCCGTCGCCGCCCATCTGACGACCTCGTGGCGCCGCTACGGCAGCTGGCATGCCGACCAGCCGGGCGCGCGCTGACACCCCCGACAAGGACCTCCGGAATGGCCAAGATCGTATCCGTCGACGTGCTGCAGGCCGACCTCAAGCCCAAGGTCAAGCGCACCGACGCCGTGCAGAGCTTCGAGCTGCAGGAGACGCCGCTGGTACGCATCACCGATGCCGACGGCGTCACCGGCACCGGCTACAGCTACACCATCGGCACCGGCGGCTCCTCGGTCTGCAAGCTGATCGACGACCATCTCGCGCCCGTGCTGATCGGCCGCGATGCCGAGGAGATCGAAGGGCTCTGGCGCACGCTGTTCTATCGCGTCCACGCCACCACGGTCGGCGCCATCACCTCGATCGCACTCGCCGCGATCGATACCGCGCTCTGGGACCTGCGCGCCCGCAAGGCCGGCCTGCCGCTGCACCGTCTCGCCGGCGGCGCCAAGAACGCCATCGACCTCTACTACACCGAGGGCGGCTGGCTCCACATGGACGAGGCCGAGCTCGTCGACGAAGCCGTCAAGGCCAAGGAACGCGGCTTCGGCGGCACCAAGGTCAAGGTCGGGCGCCCGCATGTCGCCGAGGACGTCAAGCGCCTCTCGGCCGTGCGGGACAAGGTCGGTTTCGGCTGGGAGATCATGACCGACGCCAATCAGGGCCTCTCGCTCGACGAGGCGATCCGGCGCGCGCGCCACTATGAAAAGCTCGACGTCGCCTGGTTCGAGGAGCCGATCCATGCCGACGATGTCGGTGGCCATCGCCGCCTGTCGCAATCGACCACGGTGCCGATCGCGGTCGGCGAGTCCATGTATTCGCTCTCGCAGTTCAAGGACTATCTCGAGGCCGGCGCCTGCTCGATCGTCCAGGTCGACGTCGGCCGCATCGGCGGCATCACGCCCTGGCTCAAGGTCGCGCACATGGCCGAAGCCTTCAACGTGCCGGTCTGCCCGCACTTCCTGATGGAGATCCATCTCGGCCTGTGCTGCGCCGTGCCCAACAGCCGCTGGCTCGAATACATTCCGCAGCTCGACCTCGTGACCTCCTCGCCGATCCGCATCGAGAACGGCAAGGCGATACCCTCGGACCAGCCCGGCCTCGGCATCGACTGGGACTGGCAGGCGCTGGAGCGAACGATCGTCCACCGCAGGAGCCATGGCGCGGCCCCCGCCCTCAGGACGGGAGCCTGAGATGAGCGCGCTCGCAGGACAGATCGTCGTCATCACCGCCGCCGGGCAGGGCATCGGCCGCGCCACCGCCGAGGCCTTCGACCGCGCCGGCGCCAGCGTCTGGGCAACCGACATCAGCGAGGACGCGCTGGCCGCGATCGAAGCCGGGCCGAACCTGCAGCGCCGCAGGCTCGACGTGCTCGATGCCGCCGCCGTCGCCGCCGTTTTCGCGGAGATCGGGCGGGTCGATGTGCTCTTCAACTGCGCCGGCATCGTCCAGAGCGGCACGGTGCTGGACGCCAGCGAGGCCGATCTCGATTTCGCCTACGACCTCAACGTCAAGGCGATGGTGCGTACGATCAAGGCAGCGCTGCCTGGCATGCTTGAGCGCAAATCCGGCTGCATCGTCAACATGGCCTCGGTCGCCTCCAGCCTGAAGGGCGTGCCGAACCGCTTCGCCTATGGCGTGACCAAGGCGGCCGTTCTTGGCCTGACCAAGTCGATCGCCGCCGACTATGTCGCCCACGGCATCCGCTGCAACGCGATCTGCCCCGGCACGGTCGAGAGCCCGTCCTTGCAGCAGCGGCTGAGTGCGCAGGGCGACTATGAGGCGACCCGCGCCGCCTTCGTCGCCCGCCAGCCGATCGGGCGGATCGGCACGCCGCAGGAGATCGCCGATCTCGTCGTCTACCTGGCGGGCGCAACCTACACCACCGGCCAGGCCCACATCATCGACGGCGGCTGGACGATCTGAAGACCCGACGACCTAACGGCAGCGGGCGACAGGAGGATTTCGCATGAGCCAGCCTTCCGCGCGCGGCACGGCCCGCTATCGCGCCGACGATCTCACAACACTGGCGCGCAGCCTGCTGGAGCGTGCCGGGCTGCCGCCGGACAAGGCCAATGACGTGGCCGAGGTCCTTGTCGAGGGCGACCTCTTCGGCAAGTCGACGCACGGCCTTGCCTTGCTGCCGCTCTATCTGCGCGAGATCGAGAGCGGGGGCATGACCGCCGCCGGCGAGCCCGAGATCCTCAACGATATAGGCGCCTGCCAGACCTGGGACGGGCGCAAGCTGCCCGGCCCCTGGCTGGCGCGCCGCGCCACCGCCGAGGCGATCGCCCGGGCCAGGCGCTTCGGCCTGGGGGCGGTCGCCATCCAGCGAAGTCACCACACCGCCTGCCTCGGCACCTATCTCCAACCGGCGATCGACGCCGGCTGCCTGATGCTGCTGACGCTGACCGATCCCGGCCACAGCAGCGTCGCGCCCTTCGGCGGCGTCACGCCGGTGCTGACCTCGAACCCGATCGCCTTCGGCGCGCCCGCGCCGGACGCGCCGATCCTGATCGACATGTCGACGGCCCTGATGACCAATGGGAGCGTCGCCGCCTACCGCCAGCGCGGCGAAAGCCTGCCGCATCCCTTCCTGATGGACGCTCAGGGCCGGCCCTCGACCGATCCGAACGTCATCGCCGCCGACCCGCCCGGCACGATCCTGCCGCTCGGCGGGCTGGAAGCCGGCCATAAGGGCTTCTCGATCGGGCTCATCGTCGAGCTCCTCACCGGCTGCCTCGCCGGGCGCGGCCGCGCCGAGGGCGGCGATGGCTGGAGCGCGGCGGTCTTCATCCTGGTGATGGATCCGGCCGCCTTCGGCGGCACCGAGAATTTCGACCGCCAGGTCGCGGTCCTGGCCGAACGCTGCCATGCGGCGCAGCCCCGCCCCGGCTTCGACCACGTCGAGCTGCCGGGCGCCCATGGGCTTGCCCGGCGCGAGCGCCAGTTGCGCGACGGCGTCCAACTCTCCGCCGGCATCGTCGCCGGCCTCGCCGAGAGCGCGGCGCGCTTCGACTGTCCCATGCCAGTCGCCATCGCCTGAGCGCGTGGCCGCCGGCCGTCATCCCCAAGAACAACGAAGCTTCGAGGAAACCCCATGTCCCAGGCGATCGCGGCCGGAACGACACCGGCCGAACAAGCGAACATCCGGCGCGCGGTCACGGCGGCGACGATCGGCACCGTCATCGAATGGTTCGACTACGCGCTCTATGGCGCGGCTGCCGGCCTGATCATCAACAAGCTGTTCTTCCCGCAATTCTCGGAGTCGGCCGGCGTGCTCGCCGCCTTCGCGACCTTCGCCGTCGGCTTCTTCAGCCGGCCGCTCGGCGGCATCGTGATCTCGCATATCGGCGACCGCTTCGGCCGCAAGCCGGCGCTGATCTTCACCATCGCCCTGATGGGTGCCTCGACCGTGGCGATGGGCCTTCTGCCGACCTATGCCCAGGCCGGAATCTGGGCGCCGATCCTGCTCGTGATCCTGCGCCTGCTGCAGGGCTTCGGCGCCGGTGCCGAATATGCCGGCGCGGTCACCCTCGTCGCGGAATACGTGCCGCCGGAGCGCAAGGCCTATTACACCGCTTATCTCCAGGCCGCGACGGTGGTCGGCATCATGCTCGCGACGCTGAGCTTCCTGCTCGTCTCCTATCTGCCGGAAGAGACCCTGCTCGGCTGGGCCTGGCGCGTGCCCTTCCTGGTCTCGGCGCTGCTGTTCCTCGTCGCCCTCTACATCCGCAAGCATCTCGACGAGACCCCGGAATATGTCGCGGCGATGGAGAAGGCGGCCGAGCAGCGCCATGAGGCGAAGGTCCCGCTCGGGGAGCTCCTCTCCAAGAGCCCGCGCGAACTGCTCTTCGGCTTCCTGTCGGTGACCGGTCACAACGCCAACGCCTATATCCTGAGCGCCTTCAGCCTGAGCTACATGACCAACACGCTCGGCATGACCCGCACCGACTCGCTCACCGCGGTGATGATCGCGACCCTGACGGGTATCGTCACGACGCCGATCATGGGCGCCATCGCCGACCGCGTCGGGCATGCAAAAGTCTACCTGTTCGGCGCGATCTTCGTCTTCTGCTACGCCTTCCCGATGTTCGCCCTGCTCGACACCAGAAACCTCCTGCTCTGCACGATCGCCCTCAGCATCGGCTACGGCATCGGCTTCGGCGGCCTCGCCAGCGCACAGGGCGCCTTCCTCGCAAACCTGTTCCCGACCCGCTACCGCTTCTCGGGCATCGCCATGACCCGCGAACTCAACAGCGTCGCGATCGCCGGGCCGACGCCCTTCATCGCAGCGGCGCTGGTCACGGCCGGCGGCGGCAAGCCGAGCTATGTCGTCGCGTATCTGATGCTGTGCTGCGCCGTGACGGCGATCGCCATCCTCGCCGTCCGCTCGCGCTCCTATGAGCGCGGCAGCGAATGACGACCGAGACTCGACTGGGCCTGCAGCAGATGCCGCAGGCCCAGAGCCAACCTTGCTGAGCTACTGCCCGATCTGCCGGATCGCGATCTTGTTGACGCGCGGCTTGGCGTCGCCCTGCTGCTCGATCGCGACCTCGCCATTGCGGACATGGAAGCGGATCAGCGTCGCGCCGGCGCCGCGCCAGTCTGCGGTCTCGCCATCGTCCTCGTAGAGCTCGCCGGACGCGCCCTCGACCACGCCGCAGACCAGCACCTCGCGCTCATCGCTGATGCCCTTGGCATCGCCGAGCGGGATCAGCGCGCCGGCCCGCACGAACAGCGGCAAACGGCCGAGGGGCGCCGGAACCGTCACGGTGACGCCGCCGGGATAGTGCTCGCCATTGTGCCAATCATACCAGCCGCCCTCGTGCTGCGGCAGGTAGACGGCGCGCTCGCGCGCGCCTTCCTCCAGCACCGGCGCGACCAGCACGTCCGGCCCGAGCATGAAGACGTCGTCGACCGCGATCGCCGCCGCATCCTGCGGGAAATCGTAGAGCAGCGGGCGCACGGCCGGGATGCCGTCGCGGCTCGCCCGCCACATCTGGGTGTAGAGATAGGGCATCAGCCGGTAGCGCAGGCCGATCGCCTCGCGCACCTGCGGCACCATCTCCGGATACATCCAGGGCAGGTTGACCACGCCGTCATCGTTCCAGGAGTTCATCACCATGCGCGGCCAGAGTGCGCAGAACTCGTTGAAGCGGACGAACAGCTCCGGCCCGGGCGTCGGCCCATGGAAGCCGCCGACATCGTGGCCGATCGAGAACATGCCCGACAGGCTCATATTCAGCCCCTGGGTCAGGTTGTAGCGCAGCGTCTTCCAGGCGGTCTCGTTGTCGCCCGACCAGGTCTGCGCGTAGCGCGAGATGCCGGCGCAGCCGCCGCGCGTGATCGAATACTGGCGCTTGCCCGGCTCGCGCGCAGCCTGCGTCTCATAGGAGAGCTTGGTCATCAAGAGCGGTTGCGCCGGGCGCGCCAGCGCCTGCCGGAACGGACGTCCGTCGCCGTCGCAGACCGCGTCCTCGTCCCAGATCTCGTATTCGTTGTTGTCGTTCCAGACCGTGGTGAAGCCGTGGTCGAGCAGCGCGCTCTCGATGCCGGCGCGCCACCAGGCTCGGCCCTTCGGGTTGGTGTAGTCGATATGGAAGCCGAGCCCGTCCCAGAACTGCGCCACGGCCGGCTCACCGGTCTTGGCATCCTTGACCAGGAAGCCCTGGTCGAGCGCTTCCTTGAGGCGCGGATGGTCGTCGAGCAGGCAGGGCTTGAGATTCGCGACCGTGTGCATGCCGGCTTTGTTCAGCCGCTTCATCGTCGCCAGCGGATCCGGGAACTTGTCGCGGTTCCAGTTGAAAGCGTAGCGGCGCTGGCCGATCTGGGTATAGCCCGAACCGAAATGGAAGCTGTCGCAAGGGATCGCGTGCTTGCGGCACTTGGCGATGAAGTCGCTGATCCTTGCATCGGCGTCGGGCGCATCGGCGATCGCCATCGACGTGACGCCGAAGCCGAAGGACCAGCGCGGCGCAAAGGCTTGGCCGCCGGTCAGCCATGAGAAGCGCTTGACCACATCCGGCACGGTCGGACCGGCCATGACGTAGTAGTCGAGGTCGCCGTCATCGCCTTTCCAGGAGCGGAACAGGCCGTGATAATTGTCGAGCGTGCAGCCGAGATCGACGCTGCCGGTCGAAAGGTTGTCGTAGAACACGCCATGGGCGCCGGCCTTCCCGTCGACGATGAAGAAGGGCAGCATCTTGTAGAGCGGGTCGGAGAGCTCGGCATCGAAGCCGCAGGGATCGACCGCGTCGATGGCGAAGCGCCGCCCGGTGCGGTCGAGCGGGCCGGCCTTGTCGCCGAGCCCGTAATGCCGCTCGGCATAGTCGCGCGCCATGAAATGCGCCACCGCACCGGTGCGCGGCGAGATCAGATAGGCCTGCGTCGTGCGATCCTGCAGGAAAGGCTCGGCCTTGCCGTCGCGGCGCCAGGCAATGCCGAAGGGCGAGAGCGTGACCTCGGCGGAGAGGCCGCCGGCCGAGAGCGTGACCTTGCCCTCGCCTTCGCTGACGCTCGCCTTTGGGCAGGTGAAACCGGAGAGGTCATCGCGCGGGCGCCCCTCATAAGGCGGCTCGAGCCCGCCCGGTGCGATCGACCAGCCGCGGTCGAGGCGATAGCCATCCTGCGGCTTCAGCGTCACCCGGCCGATATCGCCTTCGAGGATGCGGATGGCGATCGTCGCGCCGAGGCCGACATCGAACAAGGCGGCTTCGCCGTCGCGGCCGAGATAGCGGCCTTGCGTCAGGGCTTTCATCAACTGATCTCCGAACGTCTCAATCTCAACCACGCCGTCGTCCCGGGCGACCGAAGGGAGACCCGGGACCCATTCCAGAGCCTTTCCGATAGAGGCTCAGGAATGGATCCCGGATCTGCGCTTCGCTCCGTCCGGGATGACAGTGCGAACAATCAAACCCGAACCGCTTTGCCAGCGTCATCGAACAGGTGCAGATGCTGCTGCGGGAAGGCGAGCGCGACGCTGGCGCCGCGCTGATGCTCGCTCTGGCCGTCGAGCCGGAGCGTGACCTGCGGCAGGCCGGGCGAGGCGCCGTAAAGATAGCTTTCGCCTCCGAGGCGCTCGACCAGCTCGATGGCGAGCGGCACGCCGCCATCCTGCGCCGCCAGCGCAAGATGCTCCGGCCGAATGCCGAGCGTGACAGCAGCGCCGGCGGCAAGGCTGCCGGTCTGACAGCCGACCTCATGCCCGGCCGCGCCGATCGCGACGGTGCCCGGCCGGATCACCTTGCCCGGCAGCAGGTTCATGCGCGGCGAGCCGATGAAGCCGGCGACGAAGAGGTTGTCGGGCCGGTTGTAGAGCTCCAGCGGCGTGCCGACCTGCTCGATCTTGCCGCCATGGAGCACGACGATGCGGTGCGCCAGCGTCATCGCCTCGACCTGGTCGTGGGTGACGTAGATCATCGTGCCGCCGATCTCTGCATGGAGCGCGGCGAGCTCCTTGCGGGTGGCGACGCGCAGTTCGGCGTCGAGGTTCGAGAGCGGCTCGTCGAACAGGAAGATTTTTGGATCGCGCACGATGGCGCGGCCGATGGCGACGCGCTGGCGCTGGCCGCCGGAGAGCGCCTTGGGCTTGCGCTCGAGATAGTCGGTCAGGCGCAGCATGCCGGCGGCGCGCTTCACCCGCCTGTCGATCTCGTCGCGCTTGAAGCCCATGTTCTCCAGCGCGAAGGCCATGTTCGCGTAGACGCTCATATGCGGGTAGAGCGCATAGGACTGGAACACCATGGCGAGCCCGCGCTCGGAGGCCGGCAGCCCGGTGACATCTGCGCCGTCGATCGCGATCGACCCGCCGGTGATCGTCTCCAGCCCGGCGATCGAGCGCAGCAGCGTCGACTTCCCGCAGCCGGAGGGGCCGACGAAGACGACGAATTCGCCGTCAGTGACGTCGAGGTCGATGCCGTGCAGCACCGTGGTCGCGCCATAGGCCTTGCGGACGCCGGATAGGCTCAGTCCCGCCATTATTTCATTCCCGTATTGGCGATGCCGGTGGTGATGAAGCGCTGCAGGAAGACGAAGACCAGCGCGACCGGCAGCAGCGTCACCACCGTCATCGCGAGCAGGTAGTGCCACTGCGTCTGCAACTCGCCCTGGAAGGCATTGAGGCCGATCTGCAGCGTATAGGCCTCGGTCTTGGTCAGTACCGCGAGCGGCCAGAGGAACTCGTTCCAGCGCCACATGATCGAGAAGATCGCGAGCACGGCCAGCGCCGGCATAGCCAGCGGCATGACGATGCGCCAGTAGATCTGCCACTCCGAAGCCTTGTCCATGCGCGCTGCCTCGATCAGGTCGCGCGGCAGGGTCAGCATGTACTGGCGCAGCAGAAAGACGCCGGTCGGCGTTGCAGCGCCGGGCAGGATCACCGCCCAGAGCGAGTTGACCAGGCCGAGCTTGGTGATGACGAGATAGACCGGCACCAGGATGATGGTGATCGGGATCATCAGCGTGCCGATAACCATCAGCATCACCGCCGTCTTGCCGCGGAACTCGTAGATCGAGAGCGCATAGGCCGCCATCGAGTTGATCACCAGGGTGATCAGCGTCGCGACTGCCGTCACGAAAACCGAGTTCCACAAGAAGCGGGTGAAGGCGAAGCGCTCCAGCGGCTCGGTGTAGTTCTCGGTCGCGAGCTTGAACTCACGCACCGGGGTGCGCTTGTCGATCGGCACGCGGATGCTCTGGCCGGGATTGGCCGGGTCGATCATCTGCGCCTGGATGCCGATGCGGCGGACCTGCGCCAGCACGCGCTTGCTGCCGTCCTCCATCGTCACCTCGAAGAGCGGCAGCGGCTGGGCATGGCCCTCGACCCGGACCTCCTTCTGCGACATCGGCAGCAGCGAGGGCGGGAATTCGAGCAGGCCGGCCTGCGTCTTGAAGGAAGAGAGCCCGAGCCAGAGCACCGGCCCGAACATCAGCACGACGCCGAGCCCGAGATAGGCGTAGGCCGCGATATCGGTCCAGTGCCAGCGGCCGGGATTGCGCCGGGCCGTCGCCATGCGGGCGAGCCTGTTCATGCCGCCCCCTTGCGGCGGCTCGCCGCGAGTTGGGCCAGCGTCAGCGCGAACAGCACGACGCCGAGCACCACCGAGGCCGCCGCTGCCAGGCCGAAATTCTGGACCTGGTTGGCGAAGGCAGTCTCGTAGATGTAGTGCACCACCATCAAG
Organism: Allobosea lupini; assembly: GCF_900109525.1. GTDB lineage: Bacteria > Pseudomonadota > Alphaproteobacteria > Rhizobiales > Beijerinckiaceae > Allobosea > Allobosea lupini. The sequence goes on from NZ_FOAN01000006.1 coordinate 339,564, forward strand.
GTCGCGGTGCCCGGGCCGCCGCCGGTCAGGACGAAGACCTCGTCGAAGGTCTGCACGCCGCGGATCAGCGCCAGTACGATCACGACGATCATGTTTGGCCAGAGCAATGGCAGGGTGATCCGCCAGAACGTGCGCCACCGCGGCGTCGCATCCATCTCGGCGGCTTCATAGAGATCGGCGGGTATCGCCTGCAGGCCGGCAAGCAGGATCAGCGTGTAGAAGCCCATATGGGCCCAAATCGAGACGAAGACGATCCAGAACATCGCCCAGCTCGGATCGACCAGGAACAGGATGCGCTCGCCGCCGAGCGAGGTGATCGCGGCGTTGAGCAGGCCGTCGCGCTGCAGGATCCATTTCCAGGTCAGCGCCACCACCACCGGCGAAAGCAGCACCGGGAAGAAATAGACCGCGCGGAAGAAGCCGCGCGCCCTGATCTTCATATTCAGCACCACCGCCGTCAGCAGCGAGAACAGCACCATCGCCGTGACCTGGAAGACAGTGAAGCGGGCGGTGTTGGAGACGCCGCGCCAGAAATGATCCTCGCGGCAGGAAGACGGATCCAGGAACGAGCCGCAGTCGAAGAGATAGGCGTATTGCTGCGCCCCGACATAAGGCCGCTCGGAGGGGAAAAGCCCCGCTCCGCCCGTCACCGAGAAGATGAAGTTGATGATGAGCGGCAGGAAGACGAAGAGGGAGAAGAAAACGAGATTGGGCAGGAGGAAGACATAGGCCATCCGCCGCTCGCCGATCAGCCGCTGCAGAGCCTGCATCGGCCAGTCGATCAGGCGCATCAGCATCGCGAGCGGCGCGGCGAACAGGCTCGCTGCGCGGGCGCGGTCCGGCTGCGCCGCGGGGATGGGAGCGTCGGAGGCCATCCGCCTTACTTCTTGCGCTCGGCGATCTGCTGGGCGATGTCGGATTCCATCCGCTTATAGGCCTCGTCGAGGCTGCCCTCGCCCGAGATCGCCTGGCCGAGCCGGCTGATCACCGCGTTGAAGATGACGCGGTTGCTCGTATAGCCCTGCAATTGATAGGCAACCGGCGAGAGCTGCGCGACCTGGTCCGAGAAGACCTTGAGCGCGGCCTTGGCCGGCGCGCTGGCGCCCTGATAGTCGAGGCCCTTTGCGGCGATGCCGAGATGGCCGGGCACGAACAGCGAGCGGGCGTAGAACTCGCTCAGCACCGGCTCGCTGGCGAGGTAATCCATCACCTTGGCGACGGCTTCCGGGCTCTTGGTCGTCTTGATCGCGACGAGACCGGCCCCGCCCGGCATGCCCGAGCAATTGCCGGCGCCACAGGGCGAGGGAACCGCGATCCAGTCGAAGGCGTCGCCCACCGTCTTGTCGAACTGGGCGATCTGCCAGGAGCCCGACTGGTACATCACGACCTGGGCGTTCTTGAACTCGTCATTGGCGCCGCGATAGGCGGTGCCGGAGACCGAGCCCCAGAGCTCCTTCTTCATCACGCCGTTGTTGTGCCAGTCATAGACCAGCTTGGCGCCGCGCTTGAAACCGTCGTCGATGACAGCCGGCTCGCCCTTGGCGTCGAAGACCTTGGCGCCCTCGGAGACCGCGACCGAGAAGAAGCGGTGGCCGGAGCGGTCCATCGCCAGCGGGAACGGCGCCTGGACCTTCGTCGCGACGTCCTTGACCGCCTTGCCCCACTCCTCCCAGGTCGCCTTGGCTGATGGCATGGCGATGCCGGCCTGCTCGAACAGCGTCTTGTTGACGAAGGGGCCGGTGACGGTGAGCTGCGTCATGAAGCCGGTGATGGCCTTGGTGTCCCCCTCGGGGCGCATCCAGGGCAGGAACGGCCCGAAATTCTTTTCCCAGTAGGCCGCGTCCTTGAGGTGGGGCCGCAGGTCGAGCGCATAGCGGGCGATGCCGCCGAGATCGACGACGCGGGCGATGTCGGGGCCCTGGCCCGAGGCGAGCTGGACGGGAAGGTTCTCGGTGATGGCCGTGTAGGGCACCTGGTCGAGCACGACCTTGATGTCCTTGTTCTGGGCCTCGAAGCGCTTGAGCAGGTCGGTGATGACCTCGCCCTCATTGCCGTCGGAATACCAGGCGATGCGCACCGTGGTCTGGGCCTGCGCGAAACCGCCGATGACGAGGCCGGCCGTCAAGGCGAGCGCCGAAATCCAATGCTTGCTGTGCATGAGCGTTCCATCCCCGCTTGAACCGGTGCCTCGATGAGCACCTTGACAATCATTTAGGCAAACGTTTGCCTAACTTGTCAATCCCGAAGTGAGCCGGCATCTCTTGGGAGCCGGTTCACTAGGCGCAGAATCGGGGATGGGAGCGCGATGAAGACCAGGGCCGCCAGGGCACATCACGGTTCGGTATCGCTCACCACCGTCGCGGAGGATACCGGCGTCTCGATCTCGACGGTGTCGCGCATCGTCAACGGCGAGAGCGGGCGGGCCTCGCCCGAGACGGTGGCGCGCGTCGAGGAGGCGATCGCGCGGCTGGGCTATCGGCCGAACCCGGTCGGGCGCGCGCTGCGCCAGCGTGCCAGCCGGGTCGTGGCGATGCTCTCCCCCAATCTCGACAACCCGGCGATGGCAGCGATCGCGGTCTCGACCGAGGCAGCGCTGCGCGCTGCCGGCTATGTCATGATCCTCTGCGACACGCACGACCGCGCCGAATTGCAGGACGACTATCTCCAGGCGATGCGCGAGCAGTTCGTAGCCGGCTATGTGATGGTCAGCGCGGTGCGCAGCCGCGGGCTGGAAGAGACACTGCGGCGCGGCGACCCGATGGTCTTCGTCGCCCGCCATAACCCGCTCGGCGGCGGCGCCTATGTCGGCATCGACAACCGAGCCGCAGGAGCCGATGCCGCCGACTTCATGCTGGCGCGCGGCATCGAACGCCCGGCCGTGCTGATGGCGGCCCAGAATGTCTCGAGCACGCAGGAGCGCGCCTCCGGCTTCATCGACCGGCTCGTCGCACACGGTATACCGGACAACGCGATCCGCCGCGCCAGCGGCCCCGGCCTGTCGCATATCGAGATCGGCTATGCCGCCGCGAAGGCGCTGGTCCAGCAGGGCGGCTGGCCGGAAGGCGCGCTCTGCGTCAGCGACATGATCGCCTATGGCGCCTATCGGCTGGCGATCGAGAGCAATGTGCAGATCCCGCAGCGCTGCATGCTGGTCGGGGTGGACGGCAATGCGCTCAACCACTGGATCGCCCCCTGGCTGACCTCGATCCGCATCCCCTATGAGAGCTTCGGCGGGCATGTCGTCGCCCAGCTGGAATCGCTCTGGAGCGGTGAACCGACGTCGGAGGTCCGCATCCCGCATGAGCCCCCGATGGTCGGGCTCGCACAGAAGGCAACGGCATGACCCTGCTCGACCACGAGACTCAGCCGCTCGAGCAATGGCGCGAGGGCGTGATGACGCTGATGCGGGTCTCGGCGCTGGTGCGCTCGTCCCAGCTTTGCATCTTCGAGCAGTTCTGCGATCCCGGTCTCGGCGCTCCCCTCCATCTCCACGCCGTCGAGGAGGTGCTGGAAGTGATGCAAGGCGAAGCCGAGGTCACGCTCCGCGGCGAGAGTCTGACCTTGCGAGCCAACCAGTCCATTGTGATCCCGGCCGGCGCCAGGCACGGCTTCCGCAATATCGGCCGCGGCATCCTCAAGGTCCGCGCCACGCTCGCCGCCCCGATCTTCGAAGCGAGCTATGACGACCGCGCCGAGCAGTCGCGACGCTGGATTCCCTGAAACGGACAGGTGCGAAGAGCCAGCTACAGCCCCGGCCCTGCAGTCATGCTACAAAACCGTTGTCCTGCCGCAACGAGGGATGGCCGATGAGCGGACCGCATCATGTCGTGGTGATCGGCGGCGGCTTCGCCGGATTGGAGACCGTGCATCGTCTCGCCGGCGCCGACGTGCGCATCACCATCGTCGACCGGCGCAACCATCACCTCTTCCAGCCCCTGCTCTACCAGGTCGCCACCGCCTCGCTGGCCACCTCCGAGATCGCCTGGCCGATCCGGCATCTGTTCCGGCGCCGTGGCGACGTCACCACGCTGCTCGCCGAGATCACCGGCATCGACACCGTGAGGCGCGAGGTCGCGCTCTCGACCGGCGAGGTCCTGCCTTACGACACGCTCGTCGTCGCCACCGGCGCGACCCATGCCTATTTCGGCCATGACGACTGGGAGCCCTACGCACCCGGCCTGAAGACGCTCGAGGACGCGACGACGATCCGCCGCCGCATCCTCACCGCTTTCGAGCATGCCGAGGCGCAGGCCGATCCGGAACGTCGCGCGGCACATCTGACCTTCGTCGTCATCGGCGCCGGCCCGACCGGCGTCGAGCTCGCCGGCACGATTGCCGAATTGGCGCGGGCCACCTTGCCGCAGGAGTTCCGCCGGATCGATACCCGCACAACCCGGGTCGTGCTGGTCGAGGCCGGCCCGCGCATCCTGCCCAGCTTCGATGCCGATCTTGCAGACTATGCGCATCGCGAATTGCAGCGCATCGGCGTCGAGGTCCGCACCGGCGCGCCGGTGACCGCCTGCACGCCAGACGGCGTCGTGATCGGCGAGGAGCACCTGCCGGCAGCGACCGTCATCTGGGCCGCCGGCGTGCGCGCCTCGCCGGCCGGCGCCTGGCTGGGTGCCCGCACCGACCGCGCCGGCCGTGTCGAGGTCGAGCCCGATCTCAGCGTGCCCGGCCATCCCGAGATCTTCGTGATCGGCGACACCGCTAGCGTCATGGATCAGGACGACAAGCCGGTGCCCGGCATCGCGCCCGCTGCCAAGCAGCAGGGCCGCCATGTCGCCGCGACGATCAAGCGCCGGCTCGCCGGCGACAAGGCGCCGCGACCCTTCGCCTACAGCCATGCCGGCAGCCTTGCGACCGTCGGCAAGCGCGTCGCCATCATTGATTTCGGCCGGGTCAAGCTGAAAGGCTGGCTAGCCTGGTGGCTCTGGGGCCTGGCGCACATCTATTTCCTGATCGGCGTGCGCAACCGGCTCAGCGTCGCGCTGAGCTGGCTCTGGATCCACGCCCGCGACCAGCGCAGCGCCAGGCTGATCACCCAGCGCGACGTGAAGCGCGATGAACGCGGCTGATGGTGCTCAACGCCCGGTCAGATAGCGCGCCAGCCCCGCCGTCGAGGCGTCATGCACCTCGGCCGGCGCCTTGCCTTCGATCACAGGCAGCAGCGCCGTCGCCAGCTCCTTGCCGAGCTCGACGCCCCATTGATCGAAGGCGTTGATGTCGAACACCGCCGCCTCGACGAAGACGCGGTGCTCATAGAGCGCGATCAGCCGCCCGAGCGTGAACGGATCGAGCTTGCGATAGGCGATGGTCACGCTCGGCCGGTTGCCGGGGAAGACCTTGTGCGGCGCGAGCTGCTCGATCGCCTCCGGCGACAGCCCCTGCTTCGTCAATTGCGCCTTCGCCTCCTCCAGCGTGCGGCCCTTCATCATCGCTTCGCTCTGGGCGAGGCAATTGGCGAGCAGCAGGCGGTGCTGATGGGCGAGTTCCGGCTCGTGCCCCTCGGCCGCGACGAGGAACTCGCAGGGGACGATGTCGGTGCCCTGGTGCAGCAGCTGGAAGAAGGCGTGCTGGCCGTTTGTACCGGGCTCGCCCCAGACCAGCGGCCCGGTCGGCCGCGTCACCGCGCCGCCTGCCTTGTGCACGCGCTTGCCGTTCGATTCCATGTCGAGCTGCTGCAGATAGGCCGGCAGCCTTGCGAGGCGCTGGTCGTAAGGCAGGACAGCGCGAGCCGGGTAGCCGCAGGTCTCGCGATGCCAGAGGCCGATCAGGCCGAACAGCACCGGCAGGTTCTGCGCCAGCGGCGCGGTGCGGAAATGCTCGTCCATCGCATGCCCGCCGGCGAGGAAGGCACGAAAGTTCTCGGGCCCGATCGCGATCATCACCGGCAGGCCGATCGCCGACCAGACCGAATAGCGGCCGCCGACCCAGTCCCAGAAGCCGAAGATCCGGTCCGGCTGGATGCCGAAGGCCGCGACCTTGTCGAGCGCGGTCGAGACAGCGGCGAAATGCCTGGCCACGGCGTCTTCGCCGAGCGCCCCTGCGATCCAGCGCCGCGCCGTCGCGGCATTGGTCATGGTCTCGATCGTGGTGAAGGTTTTTGATGCCACGATCACCAGCGTTCGGGCTGGATCCAGCTTCGCCAGTGTGTCGGCGATATGGGCGCCGTCGACATTGGAGACGTAATGCAGGCGCGGCCCGTCATGGTAGGGCGCCAGCGCCAGCGTCGCCATCACCGGTCCCAGATCGGAACCACCGATGCCGATATTGACGACGTCGGTGAAGCGCCCGCCATCGGCAGCCGCGATCTTGCCGCTGCGGATACCATCGGCGAAGGCGGACATCCGCTCCAGAACGGCGTTCACCTCGGGCATCACGTCGACGCCATCGACCATGACCGGTTTTCCGGACTGGTTGCGCAGCGCTGTGTGCAGCACGGCCCGCCCTTCCGTCGTGTTGATCGGCTCGCCGGCGAACATCGCGTCGCGCTTGGCCTCGACATCGGCCGCCTCTGCGAGCGCCAGCAGTAGCTCGATCGTCTCGGCCGTCACCGCCGTCTTGGAATAGTCGAGCAGGAGGTCTTCGAGCCGGGCCGACAAGGTCTGGAAGCGATTGGTGTCGGCGGCAAAGAGCTCGCGCAGATGCTGCGAGACGGTTCGGGTGCGATGCGCGGCAAGATCCGCCCAGGCCTTCTCCAGCACGATCATTCTCCGTGGCGATTGCGACCGGCCGCCGCAGCGACAATGCGAAGTAGCATATCGATGGCGGCAAGGTCACGGCTGGAGCCGGGCAGGACGGATATGCAGAGGGAGGATCGTCAGCCCGAACGGGCGAGTTGCGCTTCCAGCTCTACCGCTTTCGGCAGATCGGCGCCGCGGCGACCGACCGTGATGGACGCAGCAGTCGCGGCGTAGTTCAGCGCATCGCCCAATATTGCCAGGTCGAGCCCGGCGACATCTTCGATGCTCAATCGATCCGTTTGCGACAGCCGCCCCAGCAAGGCGGCATGGAAACTGTCGCCGGCGCCGACGGTATCGCGGACGCTGACCATTTTGGCCGGCACCTCGACACTTCCCCCGGCGCAGAAGCCGATCGCGCCATCCGCGCCGCGCGTGATCGTCACCAGCTTCGCGCCGAGCCCCAGCCAATAGGCGGCAGCCTCCTGCAGCGACAGCTTCCCGCCCCAGGCGATGCGGACATCCTCCTCGCTCGCCTTGATGATCGTCGCGGTGCGGTAGAAGCGTTCGGCAGCGCGAGCCCACAACGCCATGTCCGGCACCACGCTCGGTCGCAGGTTGGGATCGACGCTGATCACGAGCCGGCCATGCTCGCGCGCGGCCAGCGAAGCCAGCGTCGCACCGGTCGGCTCGACCACCATGCTGTAGGAACCGAAGGTCAGCGCCCGTATCTCAGGCGGCAATGGGGACGGCAGATCGGCCGGCATCAGGAAACGGTCGGCCGCGCCCTCGCCGTGAAAACCGTAGCTGGGCTGCCCGTCCGTCCCTGTCGTGACGGCCGATATCGTCGAGAGCCGGTCGCTGCGGACGATGAAGCGGGGATCGACGCCTTCCTGCCTCAGCCGCCCCGCCAGCATCGCGCCGATGCCGTCGCGCGAAATCGCTCCGAGGTAGCCGACCGGCAGGCCGAGCCGCGCCAGGCCGATCGCGACATTGAAAGGCGAACCGCCGGCCACCGCGCGCCCGGCCATTTCGGCTCCCTCGGGCGGATCGAGGAAGAGATCGACCAGCGCCTCGCCGCAGACCAGGATCATGCCACCGCGCTCAGGCTGCGCGAGGGATGGCGCAGGGCCGTGTCGAACGGATTGAGCATCGCGCCCAATGTCGCTGCCTCCGCCCTGAGGATGGCGACGACGCCGGGCAGTCGCTCGGGCCGCAAGCGATCCGCCAGCGTGCCGACGCTGAGGGCCGCGACGGCGCGCCCCTGCGCATCGAAAACCGGCACGCCGAGACCCGCCATGCCCGGGATCAGGCCGGTGTTGAGATTGACCCAGCCCTGCGCGCGCGCCTTCTCCAGTTCGACCCGCAGCGCCGCCTCGTCGAGGAAGCCGCGGTCGAGCAGGCGCGGCACGTTGAAACGGATCACCGCTTCGCGCTCGGCCTCGGGCAGATGGGCGAGGATGGCAAGGCTGCCCTGACCGAGCCCAAGCGGCACCTTGCCACCGATATCGCCGGTGAAGGAGCGGATCGGGAACGGCCCCTCGATGCGATCGAGGCAGACGGCTTCATAGCCGTTGCGCACCAGCAGGAAGATCGTGTCGGTCAGCGTCGCCGACAGGCGCAGCAGCACCGGCTTGGCGAGGTCGCGCAGGCCGTCGGCATGGCCGGCGCGGGCCGCCAGCACGAAGAAGTCGAGCGCCAGCCGGTAGCGCTTGCCGATCTGCTCGACGAAGCCTTCGGCGGCGAGGTCCTGCAAGGCGCGATGCGCCGTGGGCTGGCTGCAGCCAGCCTGTTCGGCGAGGTCCTTCAGGCGGATGCCGCCGGCATCCGCCGCCCCGACCAGGCGCAGCAGTCCGAGCGCGCGACGCAGGCTGGAAAGAGGCTCGGCGGAATCAGTCATTCGCCTACGCTAATCATTCCAGCACATGCTCGCAATAAATTTCATATGCAGGAATTTATAATATAAAAATTCTCTCAGATGGAATTATGCGTTGACGAAATTCCACCGCTCCGGCTTCTGGAACGCATGAGGGCAAAAGACCCCGATGAGTGGGCGGGGCAAGCCGAGCGGGAGAGGTCATGGGCTTCCTGACGCTGGACAAGCTGAGCAAGGTCTACGGCGATTTCGCCGCAGCGCGCGACATCGACCTCAGCGTCGCCAAGGGCGAGTTCGTCTCGCTGCTCGGTCCCTCCGGCTGCGGCAAGACCACGACGCTGCAGATGATCGCCGGGCTGGTCGAGCCGACCACGGGCACGATCACGCTGGACGGTCGCGACATCACCCGCGAGACCCCGAACAAGCGCGGCCTCGGCATCGTCTTCCAGAGCTATGCGCTGTTCCCGCACATGACGGTGGCCGAGAATGTCGCCTTCGGCCTGGAGATGCGCAAGGTCGCCAAGGCCGAGCGCGACGAGCGCGTCGCGACCATGCTCGGGCTCGTGCATCTCGGCGGCTTTTCCGAGCGCTATCCGCGCCAGCTCTCCGGCGGCCAGCGCCAGCGCGTCGCCATCGCCCGCGCCCTCGTCATCCAGCCGCCGGTGCTGCTGCTCGACGAGCCGCTGTCCAATCTCGACGCCAAATTGCGCGAGGAGATGCAGTTCGAATTGCGCCGCATCCAGCAGCGCGTCGGCACCACCACGATCATGGTGACGCACGACCAGGCCGAGGCGCTCTCGATCAGCGACCGCGTCGTGGTGATGGAGCAGGGCCGGATGACGCAGGTCGACGCGCCCTACAGGCTCTACGAGAACCCGGCGACGCCGTTCATCTCCACCTTCGTCGGCAAGATGAACCGGCTGGACGGTGTCTGGCGCAAGGGCGCGGCGGAGGTTGCCGGCATCGCCCTGCCGGCGGAGGCCAGTGGTCTTCAGGAAGGACAGGCGATCGCGCTCTCGATTCGGCCGGAGAAGATCGCGCTGAAGCCGCCAGGGCAAAGCCGGCTCGACGGCACCATCGCCAATCGCTTCTTCCTCGGTGGCTCCTGGCTTTTCACGGTCGAGACGCCGGCGGGTGCCATCCTGGTCTCGGCGCCGAACGACGGCGAGGAGCCGGCCCGCGAAGGCGCCAGGGTCGCGCTCGACTGGGCTCCGGCCAGCCTGCGCATCGAGCCGCTCGCGCAGGGAGCGGCGGCATGAGTGTCGGGCGCTCAGCGGCGACACCGTTCTGGCTCGCCGGGCCGGGCGCGCTGGTCTTCCTCGGGCTCATCGTCCTGCCGCTCGTGCTGACGGTGATCCTGTCCTTCCACGCCTATGACCACACCACCGGCATCAAGAACGAGTTCACCCTCGCCCACTACGCGGCCGTATTCTCGGACGACTACTACCTCGGCATCTTCTGGCGCACGCTCCGCCTCGCCGCGCTGACCACGCTGATCTGCGCCGTCATCGGCGCGCCCGAGGCCTATATCCTGTCGCGGATGCGCGATCCCTGGCGCTCGGTCTTCCTCCTGGTGATCATCGGGCCGCTCTTGGTCTCGGTCGTGGTCCGCGCGTTCGGCTGGAGCATGCTGCTCGGCTCGACCGGACTCGTGAACCAGTCCCTGCAGGGGCTCGGCTTCGAAAGCGTGCGCCTGCTCTATACCGAGACCGCGATCGTGATCGCGCTCGTCCACGTCATGCTGCCTTTCATGGTGATCCCGGTCTGGACCGCGCTGCAGAAGCTCGATCCGATGGTCGAGGCCGCCGCCTGGAGCCTTGGCGCCTCGCACTTCACCGCGTTGCGCCGGGTCGTGCTGCCGCAGGTCTCGCTCGGCATGCTCTCAGGCAGCCTGATCGTCTTCGGCCTTTCGGCCTCGGCCTTCGCCATCCCCGGCCTGCTCGGCGGGCGCCGGCTCAAGATGGCGGCGACGCTGGTCTACGACGAATACATGCACGAGCTGAACTGGCCGCTCGGCGCGACGATCGCGATCATCGTCCTCGCCGCCAATCTCGTGATCATGCTGGCCTATAACCGCGTCATCGAGACGCGCGCCCGCAAGACCTTGGGGTGAGTTCGATGCAGAAGAACGGCCCCGTCGCGCTCCTCTTCCACACCCTCGTCGTCTCCTTCGTGCTGGCGCCGCTGGCGGTGATCTGCCTGGTCGCCTTCACGCCGGAGAACACGCTCTCGATCCCGACCACCAGCTTCTCGCTGCGCTGGTTCAAGGCGATCTTCGAGCACCCCGACTTCGTCGCCTCCTTCGTCAACAGCCTCTGGCTGGCGACGCTCGCCGCGACGCTCTCGGTCGCGATCTCGGTGCCGGCGGCGCTCGCCATCGACCGCTACGACTTTCCCGGCCGCAATGCACTGAACGCCCTTTTCCTCTCGCCGCTGATCATCCCGCACCTCGTGCTCGGCGTCGCCTTCCTGCGGCTCTTCGCGCTGATCGGCGCGACCGGCAGCTTCGCCTGGCTTGTCGCCTGCCATGTCGTGGTGATCACACCCTATGTGCTGCGCCTCGTGATGGCCGCCTTCACCGGGCTCGACCGCTCGGCGGAGCAGGCGGCGATGACGCTGGGGGCCTCGCACTGGACGGTGTTCCGCCGCGTTACCGCGCCGATGATCCTGCCGGGCATCACCGGCGGCTGGCTGCTCGCCTTCATCAACAGCTTCGACGAACTCACCATGTCGATCTTCGTGACCTCGCCGCAGACCGTGACGCTGCCGGTGCGGATGTACATGTACGCGACCGAATCGATCGATCCGATGATGGCCGCCGTCTCGGCGCTGATGATCGCGCTCACCGCTGTCGCCATGCTGGTGCTCGACCGCGCCTTCGGCCTCGACAAGATTCTCGTCGGGCAGAAATGACATGCCGCTCCTGCACCGCCTCGTCCGCACCGACCATCCCGCCATCGCCTTCACCCTCGACGGCGAGCCTTGCGAGGGCCGCGCGGGCGACACCGTGCTGACAGCGATCCTGACCAAGGTCGAGCGCCTGCGCCTCTCCGAGTTCTCGGCCTCGCCGCGCGCCGGCTTCTGCCAGATGGGCGCCTGCCAGGATTGCTGGGTCGTGCTCGAGAACGGCGAGCGCCTGCGCGCCTGCTCGACCGCGCTGACCGCCGGCATGCGCATCCTCACCCGCCGCGCGAGGACGGCATGAGCGGGCAACCGCCCAGCGAGCGCCCGCAGCCGCTGATCGTCGGCGCCGGGCCGGCCGGCATCCGGGCCGCTGAGGGGCTGGTCAAGGCCGGCCTGCGTCCGCTCGTGGTCGACGAGGCACCCGCCTGCGGCGGCCAGATCTACCGCCAGCGACTCGTGCCGGACGGACGCTCGACCCGCGACCTCTACGGCTCAGAAGCGCAGAAGGCCGAGGCGCTGCATCGCGACTTCGCCGCGCTCGACGGCAAGCTCGACTACTGGCCGCAGGCGCTGCTCTGGAACCTCCGCGCCGACGGGGCCGACATCATGGTCGAGGGCACGAGCCGGCAGGTCGCCTATGACGGCCTGATCCTCGCGACCGGCGCGACCGACCGCATCCTGCCGATCCCCGGCTGGACCCTGCCGGGGGTCTTCACTTTGGGCGGCGCCCAGATCGCGCTGAAGAGCCAGGGCTGCGCCATCGGCGCGAGAATCGTCTTCCTCGGCTCCGGGCCGCTGCTCTATCTCGTCGCCTGGCAGTATATGAAGGCCGGCGCCAAGGTCGCGGCCGTGCTCGACACCGCGCCTTTCGCCGCAAAGTTCAACCTGTTGCGCGGATTGCCGCTCTTCCCGGGCATCGTGCTGCGCGGCATGCGGATGACCGCAGAGCTGAAGCTGGGCGGCGTCGGCCTGCATTACGACGTCGGCGATGTCCGCATCGAGGGCAAGAATGCGGTCGAAGCGATCGCCTGGCGCCAGGACGGGATGGAGCATCGCCTCGCCTGCGACGGCATCGGCTACGGTCTTGCCCTGCGCTCCGAAACGCAAACAGCCGATCTCGCCGGCTGCCGCTTCGCCTTCAATCAGCGCGACCGCGCCGTCCTGCCCGAGCGCGACGCCGCCGGCCGCACCAGCGTGCCCGGCGTCTATCTCGCCGGCGACGGCGCCGGCATCGCCGGGGCGGATGCGGCCGAACGCGCCGGCGAACGGGCCGGGCTCGCTCTGCTGCAGGATCGCGGCCTGCCGCACGACGCCACCCGCGCCGCGACTCTGGAGACGGAGCTCGCCCGCATCGGCCGCTTCCGCGACGTGCTGGAAGCCGCCTTCCCCTTCCCGGTGCATTGGGCGCGGGAGATCGCCGACACCACCATTCTCTGCCGCTGCGAGGAGGTCTCTGCCGGAGATATCCGCGCCGCCATCAGCCAATTCGGCGTGCACGAGCTCAACCGGCTGAAGGCTGTCAGCCGCGTCGGCATGGGCCGCTGCCAGGGGCGCATCTGCGGCGCCGCCGCCGCCGAATTGCTGGCGCATGAAACCGGCCGCGGCATCGAGGCCGTCGGCCGCCTGCGCGGCCAGGCACCGGTCAAGCCCGTGCCGCTGACGCTCGCGCTCGCAGCTGAGCAGGAGGCGGCGGAATGAGCCGGCGCCTGTCCGTCGACGTCGCGATCATCGGCGGTGGCCTCGTCGGCTCCTCGGCCGCGCTGGCGCTGCGCGGCATGGGCTTTTCCGTCGCCTTGCTCGACAAGGGTTTTTGCGGTGCGCAGGCCTCGGGCGTGAACTATGGCGGCGTGCGCCGCCAGGGCCGGCCGGTCGAGCAATTGCCGCTGTCGCAGCGCGCGCATGCGATCTGGCCGCGGCTCAAGGCGCTGATCGGCATCGACGGCGAGTTCCTGCGCTCCGGCCATCTCAAGCTCGCCCGCGGCGACGCCGACATGGCCGCGCTCGAAGCCTATGCGGACGCCGTCGCGGAGCAGGGCCTCGACCTCGAGCTTATCGGCCATAACGGCCTGCGCGAGCGCTTCGGCTGGATCGGCGACGACGTCGTCGGTGCTTCCTTCTGTGCAGGCGACGGCCATGCCAATCCGCGCCTGGTCTCGATCGGCTTCGCCGCTGCGGCGCGCCGGGCCGGCGTCGAGGTGCTGGAGAACACGGCGGTCGACGACGTAACCCGCGATGGCGAGGGCTTCGCACTCGAGGCCGCGAACAACCTGTCGCTGCGCGCCCGCTTCGTCATCAACAGCGCCGGTGCCTGGGCCGGTCCCTTCGCCGAAAGCTTCGGCGAGCCGGTGCCGCTCTCGCGCATCTACCCCTCCATGATCGTCACCGAGCCGATGGACCAGGTGATGTCGGTCAATATCGGCATGGAGGGCGGCGGCATCTATGCCCGCCAGGTCGAGCGCGGCAATGTCGTGGTCGGCGGCGAGCGCGCCTTGCCGCTGGCCGATGCCGATTTCTCGCGACCGCGCGGCGATGGCGCGATCGCGATCATGAACAACGCCGCCGCGCTGTTCCCCGGCCTGCGCCATGCCCAGGCGATCCGCTTCTGGAGCGGGACCGAAGGCGCCATGCCCGACAGGAACCCGGTGATCGGCCCGAGCGGGACGACGCCCGGCCTGATCCACGCCTTCGGCTTCACCGGCGCCGGCTTCCAGATCGCGCCGGGCGTCGGCGAGGTTCTGGCCGAACTCGTCCGGGACGGCGAGACGCAGACCCCGATCGCGGCCTTCTCGATCGGCCGGTTCAAGCAGGATTCCGCCCGCACCGACGCTGGCTCGGGTGCGGGGCAAAACCAAGAGCCGCACAACGCAGGGGAGTTGAGACCATGACCAGCCATCGCACCATCCTGGCAGCCGGCGTCGCCACTATCGCGTTCGCCGCGGCCGGCAGCGCCTTCGCCCAGTCGAAGAGGCTCTATGTCGGCATGAACGGCGGCAATTTCGAGAAGACCTTTACCCAGGCCGTCTTCCCGGACTTCGAGAAGGCCAACGACGTCAAGGTCGTGGTCGTGCCCGGCACCTCCTCGGACATCCTCGCCAAGGCGACGGCTGCCAAGGACAAGCCGCAGATGCACGTCATGTTCCTCGATGACGGCGTCATGGTCCGCGCCATCGGCGCCGGCCTCTGCGAGAAGCTGAAGCCTGGCCCGGAGCTCGCCGACCTCACGCCCGGCTCGCGCATGAAGGACGACATGGCCGTCGGCATCGACCTCGGCATGACCGGCCTCGGCTACAACAAGAAGCTGTTCGACGAGAAGGGCTGGCCGGCACCGACCTCGTGGATGGACCTCGCCGATCCCAAGTACAAGGGCAAGGTCGTGTTCCAGTCGGCCTCGGCTTCCTCCTTCGGCCTGCACGCCTTCCTGATGTTCAACCGCATCCAGGGCGGCACCGAGGCCAATGTCGAGCCGGGCTTCAGCAAGTTCCGCGACACCATCGGCAAGAACGTCCTCGAATTCATCCCGAGCTCGGCCAAGATCGCCGAGATGGCCCAGACCGGCGAGGCGGCGATCTTCCCGCTGACGCCGACTGCAATCTCGACGCTGAAGGAGAAGGGCATCGGAGTCGAATACGCCCAGCCCAAGGAAGGCTCGGTCGTGCTGATGGTCGCCGAATGCGTCATCGCCAAGAACTCCGAGCCGGAGCTGGCACAGAAGCTCGCCGCCTATCTGCTCTCGCCCGAGGCTCAGTCCAAGGCGCTCGCCGCCGGCAACATCGTGCCCTCGAACACCAAGGCCAAGGCTACGACACCCGAGGCCGAGAAGAAGCTCGAGGCCTTCCATGCCAACATGAAGAGCGCCGTCACCCTCGACTGGGACCAGATCAATGCCAAGCGGCCGGAATGGAACAGCCGCTGGAACAAGATGATCGAGCGCTGATCCGAGCCCATCTGCGAACGGCCCGCCGCAAGGGAAAGGCCCTGGCGGCGGGTTTCGTGCCATCAGATACTTTTAGACTGCACGCATTCCTTGCATTTTAAGGTTTGCCGTCCATGATTGCATCGAAATCGGTGCGGCCCTGCCTGCCCTGAAGCGAAGCGACATGGTGGTGGGATGACGCAGTCGGCCGCACTGGCCTCGCCAGCCCCGGGCGGGGATGAGCAGATCGAGGTCATGGCCAAGACCGGCCTCGAGGAACTGACGACGCGTCTCGCCAAGGCGCGCGGGGTCGAAGAGATCCTGCGGGTCGTCCGCGGCGGCGCCCGCAGGCTCGTCGGCGCCGACGGCATCAGCTTCGTCCTGCGCGAGGGCGACAAGTGCTTCTATGCCGACGAGGACGCGATCGGCCCGCTCTGGAAGGGCCAGCGTTTCCCGCTCGACCGCTGCATCTCCGGCTGGGCGATGCTGCATGGCGAGGCTGTCGTCATCGAGGACGTCTACGCCGACGATCGTATCCCGCACGCCGCCTACCGGCCGACCTTCGTGCAGAGCCTCGTCATGGTGCCCGTGCACGCCGACGATCCCGTCGCCGCGATCGGCGCCTATTGGGCGCGCCCGCACAAGCCGTCCGACGAAAGCGTCGAGATGCTCAAGCGCATCGCGAACAGCGCCGCGGTCGCGATGACCAATGTCGCGCTGTTCTCCTCGCTGAACGCCGCGCGCGAGGAGGCGGTGCGCGCCAAGGACGCGCTGATCCTCGCCATGGCCGCGCTCGCCGATACCCGCGACAACGAGACCGGCGACCATATCCGCCGCACCCAGCACTATGTCCGCGCGCTGGCCGAGGCGGCGCGTCGGCACGGTCTCTACCAGCCGCAGCTCGACGCCGAGCTGATCGAGCTCATCTACAAATCGGCGCCGCTGCACGATATCGGCAAGGTCGGCATTTCCGACGCCATCCTGCGCAAGCCCGGCAAGCTCGATGCCGAGGAATTCGCGATCATGCGCACCCACGCCAGGCTTGGGCGCGACGCCATCGCCAATGCCGAACGTTATTTCGGTGGCACCACAGGCTTCCTGACGATCGCCAAGGAGATGGCTTATTCCCATCATGAGCGTTGGGACGGCCAGGGCTATCCGGAAGGCCTGGCCGGCGAAGCGATACCGCTCTGCGGGCGGATCATGGCGATCGCCGACGTCTACGACGCCCTGGTGTCGGACCGCGTCTACAAAGCGGCGATCCCGCACGCCGAGGCGGTGAAGGTGATCGAAAGCGAGCGCGGGCGCCATTTCGATCCGGCGCTGGTCGATGTCTTCCTGGAGATCGCTCCGGTCTTCCAGGAGATCGGCGAGCAGTTCGGCAAGCCGGCCTGAGCCTGCCGGCAGCGCGCTTGACCGCTGCCTGGCCGGCGCCTCCCGAACCTGCGCTTGCCGGCTCCGGATTTGACAGGCAAGCCTGCCTCGCTACATTTCTGCAATCGATTACATCACCGATCAGGCGGTCGATCGCGAGCTCCGGCAAGGGGCCGCACCAGCGGGAGGGTCGCGATGAAGACCATGAAGGGGCCCGGGCTCTTCCTCGCCCAGTTCGCTGGCGACGAGGCGCCGTTCGACTCGCTCGACGCGATCGGCCGCTGGGCGGCGTCCCTCGGCTACAAGGGTGTCCAGATTCCGAGCTGGGATGTCCGCCTGTTCGACCTTGCCAGGGCCGCCGAATCCGACGCCTATTGCGACGAGGTCAAGGGCACGCTCGCCCAGTACGGCCTGTCGATCACCGAGCTCTCGACCCATCTCCAGGGCCAGCTCGTCGCCGTCCATCCAGCCTTCGACGAGGCCTTCGACGGCTTCGCAGTGCCTGCCGTGCGCGGCAACCCGAAGGCGCGGCAGGAATGGGCAGTCGAGCAGATGAAGCTTGGAGCCAAAGCCTCGCGCCGGCTCGGCCTCACAGCCAATGTCAGCTTCACCGGCGCGCTCGCCTGGCCCTTCGTCTACCCCTGGCCGCAGCGCCCGGCGGGGCTGGTCGAGACCGCCTTCGCCGAGCTCGGCAGGCGCTGGCGCCCGATCCTCGACGCCTATGACGAGGCCGGCGTCGACCTCTGCTACGAAATCCATCCGGGCGAGGACGTCCATGACGGGGCGACCTTCGAGCGCTTCGTCGATGCGGTCGGGGGCCATCGCAGAGCCTGCATCAACTACGACCCCAGCCATTTCCTGCTGCAGCAGCTCGACTATCTCGCCTTCATCGACATCTACCATGAGCGGATCAAGGCCTTCCATGTGAAGGATGCCGAGTTCAATCCCAACGGGCGTGTCGGTGTCTATGGCGGCTACGAGCCCTGGATCGACCGCGCCGGCCGCTTCCGCTCGCTCGGCGACGGCCAGGTCGATTTCGGCGGCATCTTCTCGAAGCTGGCGCAGTATGATTACGAGTCCTGGGCCGTGCTCGAATGGGAATGCGCGCTGAAACACCCTGAGGACGGCGCGCGCGAAGGTGCGGAATTCATCGCAGCCCATATCATCCGAGTGACGGAACGTGCCTTCGACGACTTTGCCGCCGGGGGCACCGACGAGGCGGCGAACCGGCGCATGCTGGGCCTCGCCTGAAGGGGATGGCCATGGCGATCGAGGGCTCGACGACGCAAAAACTCAATCGCCGTCTCCGCCTCGGCATGGTCGGCGGCGGGCGCGGCGCCTTCATCGGCGCGGTGCATCGCATCGCTGCAAGGCTCGACGATCGCTGGCAGCTCGTCGCCGGCGCTCTCTCCTCCGATCCGGAGCGCGGGCGCCTCTCCGGCGAGGACCTCTTGCTCGACCCCGCCCGCCTCTATGCCGACGCCGCCGGGATGGCCAAGCGCGAGAAACGCCGCAAGGATGGCATCGATGCGGTCGCGATCGTCACGCCGAACCATGCCCATGCGCCGGCGGCAAAAGCCTTCCTCAAGGCCGGCATCCATGTGATCTGCGACAAGCCGCTGACGACGAGCCTGCGCGAGGCGGAAAGCTTGGCGAAGCTGGCCAAGGACAGCGGCCTGATCTTCGCGGTCACGCATAACTACACCGGCTACCCGCTGGTCCGGCAGGCGCGCGCCATGGTCGCCGAGGGCGCACTCGGCAAGCTGCGCGTCGTCCAGGTCGAATACGCACAGGACTGGCTCGCCACCAAGCTCGAGGAGAGCGGGCAGAAGCAGGCGGAATGGCGCACCGACCCGGCGAGGTCAGGCCCCGCCGGGTCGATCGGCGATATCGGCAGCCATGCCTTCAACCTCGCCGAATTCATCGCGAACGACGAGGTCGAGGCGCTCGCGGCCGAAGCCCATGTCTTCGTCGAGGGCCGCCGGCTCGACGACAACGCCCATATGCTGCTGCGTTTCAGGGGCGGGGCGCGCGGCATGCTCTGGTGCAGCCAGGTCGCGGCCGGCCAGGAGAACGGCCTGCGCATCCGCCTCTATGGCGAAAAGGGCGGGCTCGAATGGCAGCAGGAGAATCCGAACCTGCTGATCCATTCGCCGCTCGGCGAGCCGCCGCGGCTGATCCGGCGCAACGGCGCCGGCGCCGATCCCGTCGCCAACGCCGCCTCGCGCATCCCCGCTGGCCATCCCGAGGGCTATCTCGAAGGCTTCGCCCAGCTCTACACCGATATCGCCGAGCAGGTCACGGCCCGGATCGAGGGGCGCGAGCCCGCCCCGTTCTCGACGCTGGTGCCGACCGTCGCCGACGGCGTCCGCGGCGTCCGCTTCATCGAGGCGGCGGTGCGGTCCTCGGCCAGGGGTGCGCGCTGGCTGGAACTCTGACGATCTCGATCCCGCTTGTCCTTCCCATCAGCTACACGGCATAAGCAGCGCCGACGACAGGGAGGACGACGCCATGGAATTCCGCCCCGATATCGGCCAGCTCTCGCCGACCGTGCGCGAGCATCTGGCGCCGGCCAACCTGCTGCGCGCCGGCATCAACCTCTCGAACTTCCTGCTGGTGTCGAGCCGCGGCCCGCAGGGCGAGCCGCAAGGCGTCTCGCCCGACATGGCCCGCGCCCTCGCCGATCTTCTCGGCACCGGCCTGCGCTATGTCCCTTACGAGAATCCTGGCCTGCTCGCCGACGCCGCGCCTTGCGACGAATGGGATGTCGGGCTGATTGGCGCCGAGCCGCAGCGGGCCGAGGCGATCAGCTTCACGCCGGCCTATGCCGAGATCGAGGCGACCTTTCTCGTCCGCGATGCCTCGCCGCTGCGCGAGATCGCCGATGTCGATGCTGAGGGCGTCCGTATCGCGGTCAGTGGCCGGGCCGCCTAT
Source organism: Allobosea lupini (assembly GCF_900109525.1). GTDB lineage: Bacteria > Pseudomonadota > Alphaproteobacteria > Rhizobiales > Beijerinckiaceae > Allobosea > Allobosea lupini. The sequence goes on from NZ_FOAN01000006.1 coordinate 359,248, forward strand.
GGCCTCTGGCTCGATCGCAATATCCGCACGGCTGAGCTCGTCCGCTCCGGCACGCTCGACGATTCCGCTGCCGATTTCGTCTCGAAGGAACTCGACGCGCTCGCGGGCCTGCGCCCGCGCCTGCTCAAGGATGTTGCCGTCATTCCCAGCACGCGCATCCTCGACGGCCACTTCATGACCGTGCAGCAGGCGATCGGCGTGCCCAAGGCCAAGGCTGAGGCGGCAGACTATCTCGCGAAATTCGTCGCAGCAGCGAAGGAATCCGGCTTCGTCGCGGCGCTGATCGCCAGGCACGGCGTGCAGGGGCTGAGCGTCGCGCGGTAGAGTCAGATCGCTTCCCGTCATTGCGAGCGCAGCGAAGCAATCCAGGGCGGCAGAGCTCTACGTCCTCTGGATTGCTTCGTCGCCACGCTCCTCGCAATGACGATATCTCGCCCCCGGCGCGGCTTAAGCCCCTGTCCCGTCCGTCCCGGCACCGCAGACCAGCGCGCAGACCCTGCTGCCGGGCGCAGGCACGAAGCGCTTCGCCTGCAGCGCCGCGACCGCCGCCGCGCCCGAAAGGTCGGCGGCGATGCCGAACTCGAACCAGAGCGATTGGGCTGCCTGCTCCATCTCCGCGTCGCTGACCAGCACGATCTCGTCGACATGTTTCGCGACGGCCTCGTAGATCGCCTGGTCGGTGCGCCGGCATGACATCGTCGCGACCCGCGTCTCGAGCTTGTCGAGCGTGACCAGCTTGCCGGCTTCGAGGCAGGCATGCAGCGTCGGCGAGCCATAGGGCTCGATGCCGATGATCCGCGTCTCCGGCCTGAGCGCCTTCACAGCCGTCGACAGGCCGGTGATCAGCCCGCCGCCGCCGATCGCGACGAGGATGACATCGACATCGGGAAGCTCGTCGAGGATATCGAGGCCGAGCGTGCCCTGGCCGGCGACCACCACGGGATCGCTGAACGGATGGGCATAGGTCGCGCCGGTCTTTTCGGCGTAGGCGAGCGCCGCGGCATTGGCGTCGTCCCAGACCGCACCGACGATCTCGACCTCGGCGCCCCATCTCTTCAGCTTGGCGACCTTGTCGGCCACGACATTGGACGGCAGGAAGATTTTCGCCTTGACGCCGAGCACATGGGCCGAGCGGGCGATGGCGAGCCCGTGATTGCCTCCGGATGCCGTGACGACACCGCGCGCCAGCTCCTCGGCCGAGAGCGTCAGCAGGCGGTTCATCGCGCCGCGCGCCTTGAACGAGCCCGCCGCCTGCAGCAATTCGAGCTTCAGCGTCACCGTGCCGCCGAAATCCTCGCGCGAGCTGAGCTGGCCATAGGGCAGGATCGGCGTCTTGCGGATATGCGGCTGGATTCGCCAGCGCGCCGCGCGGATGTCGTCGAGGCCGATCACGAGAGCACGCCGCGATAGGGCGCCGCCACGATCAGGCAGCAATTGCCCGGCCGGACCCGGCCCGGCTGACGCCTGCCATAGAGGATGCCGTCGGCGGCGTAATGCAGCATCTCCGGTGGCCGGGTCGGGTCCCAGGTGCAATGGATCTTGCCCGCCGGCTGGCCAGCGCTGACCTTTTCGCCATTGGCATGGAACGGCTCGAAGATGCCGTCGGCCGTGGCGTAGACGTAAGCGGCGGTGCCCGGCAGTTCGAGCACCTGCCCATCGCCGCGGCGCGGCTCCGGCTTGTCGCGGGCGACGATGCCGAGATGGTCGAGCACATTGGCAACGCCGCGGCGGCAGATCTTTAACGCCTCTAGCGAGACCGCGCCGGCGCCCGCCATCTCGGTGCCGACCGTGACGAGGCCCTGCCGGCAGGCAGTCGCCGTCGCGGTACGCGGCTCGCCGAGATTGGCGATCACCACCGTCATCGGCGCATCGAACGCCTGCACCGCCGCGACATTCCGCTTGTGCAGCCCGGGATCGTCGGTCGGCTCGACGATCGCGCTCGGGATGATGTCGAGCGAGGAACCGCCGGAATGCAGATCGAGGAAGGCGTCGCCGAGCGGCAGGATGTGGTCGCTGACGAAGGCCGAGATCTGCTGGGTGATGGTGCCGCGCGGATCGCCGGGGAAGGTCCGGTTGAAATTGAGGCCGTCCACCGTCGACGTCCGCTGGCCGGCGATAACGGCATGGACATTGTTCGCCGGCATCAGGATGAGCCGGCCCTGCACGCGGCCGGGATCGAGATCGCGGATCAGGTCGCAGATCGCGATCGGCCCCTCGTATTCGTCGCCATGGTTGCCGCCCTCGAGGATCGCGGTCGGCCCCGAGCCGTTCTTGATGATCGCGATCGGGATCCGCGTCGCGCCCCAGGCGTCGTCATGCGGCGAATGCGGGATCATCAGGAAGCCGACCTGCTTGCCGTCCTTCTCCGGATCGACGGTGAGGAAGGCGGAGGACGCGCGCGGCGTCGGCTTCTGGCGGGGGCTGGTCATGGGGGGCTCGATCGGACGTGGCTTGGGAAGCCTTCCCCGCAACGAGGGAAGGTCGAGACGGGTCGTCATGCTCGGGCTTGCCCCGAGCATCTCAGGCAGGTGAGGCTCCGGTCAGAGCCTTCTGGTCAGGAGATTCTCGGGTCTGCGCTCCGCTTCGCCCGAGAATGACGGCAGCGAAGATCCGTCACAGCGTCGGCAGCGGGTCCATCGGCATGTCCAGGTACTTCTTGTGCAGCCGGTCGAGCTCGCCGTTCATCGAGGCGTAGAAGATGAAGCTGTCGAGCCAGCGCACGAGATTATGCTGGTCCATCTGCACGCCCATATGCGCCGGGCTGCGGCGGATGACGAATTTGCGCTCGAATTCCTTGTTCGGGTTCTGCTTGGCCAGCGCCTGGGCGACGATCGAGTTGGTCGCGAGCAGGTCGGCCTGGCCGGTGATGTAGGCCGCGGCCGCGGTCGCGTCGTCCTCGGTGCGCATCACATTCGCCTTGGGTGCGGCTTCGGTGATGGCGAGTTCCTGCGTCGTACCCTTTGCGGCGGCGATGCGGGCCGAGCCCAGCGTCTCCGGACTGCTGACGGCGGCGGACTTCGCCCCGTAGACCGCCAGGAAGGTGTTGGCATAGGGCGCGGTGAACATGATCTGCCGGGCGCGCTCCGGCGACAGGCCCATCACCGAGATTACGATGTCGACCTTGTCGGTCAGCAGGAACGGAATGCGGTTGGCGCCGGTGATCTGCTGCATCTCCAGCTTCACGCCGAGGCCTTTGGCGACCATCTCGGCGAGCTCGATGTCGAAGCCGACCGCCTTGCGGTTGGCGTCCTGCGAGCCGAAGGGCGGCGCGTCGAGCGGCACGCCGATCCGCACCACGCCCTTGGACAGGATGTCCTGGAGCTTGTCGGCCTTGGCCTCGACCGCGCCGAACGCAGCGATCGCCATCGCCGCGAGCCCTGCAAACAGTTTACGCATCTGTCTCTCCCCTTGTTGACCGCTACTGGAACGGATCGTCATTGCCTCAGTGCAGAACCGCGCTGAGGAAGGTCGTGAGCTCGGGCGTCTTCGGCTCGGCGAGCACCGCCGCAGCCTGGCCTTCTTCGTGGATGCGACCCTCGTGCATGAAGACGACACGCGAGCCGAACCGTCGGGCAAAGCCCATCTCGTGGGTGACGAGCATCATGGTCATGCCCTCCTGCGCCACGGATTCGAGCACTTTCAGGACCTCACCGGTGAGCTCCGGATCGAGCGCCGAGGTGACCTCGTCGAACAGCATCAGCTTCGGCCGCATGGCGAGCGAGCGCGCGATCGCGACGCGCTGCTGCTGGCCGCCGGAAAGCTGCGAGGGATAGGCGTCGAGCTTGTCCGCCAGCCCGACGCGGGCCAGCACCTCGCGGGCGACCTCGCGCGCCTCCTCCGGCCGCTGCTTCTTCACGACGCGCGGGGCGAGCGTAATGTTGTCGCTGACCGAGAGATGCGGGAACAGGTTGAACTGCTGGAAGACGATGCCGACCTCCTGCCGGAGCTTGCGCAAGTCGGTGGCGGGGTCGTTGACCTTGACGCCGTCGATGCGGATCGTGCCGGCCTGCACCGGCTCCAGGCCGTTGACGCAGCGCAAGAGCGTGCTTTTCCCTGAGCCCGAGCGGCCGATCACGGCGACGACCTCGCCCTTGTCGATATCGAGCGAGACGCCCTTCAGCACCTGGTTGGCGCCATAACTCTTGCTGACGTCATGGATTTCAACGAGCGACATCGAGCTTCCGCTCGAGCGAGCGGCTCCATTGCGTGAGAGGGAAGCACATCGCGAAATAGATGCAGGCGACGGTGATGTAGACGGCAAAGGGCTTGTAGGTGCCGGCCGCGGTGAGCTGGCCCTCGCGGGTGAGCTCGACGAAGCCGATTACCGCCGCGAGCGAGGTGTTCTTGATCAGCTGGACCAGGAAGCCGACCGTCGGCGGGATCGCGATCCGGATCGATTGCGGGATGATCACGTAGCGCAGCTGCTCGCCGAGCGAGAGCCCGAGCGAGGCGCCCGCCTCCCATTGCGTTTTCGCGATCGAGACCAGCGCGCCCCGCCAGATCTCGCCGAGGAAGGCCGAGCCATAGACCGAGAAGGCGACGGCCGCCGCGATCCAGGGATTGACCGAGATGCCAGCGAGCGGCAGGCCGAAGAAGATCAGGAACAGCCAGACCAGGAGCGGCGTGCCCTGGACCAGCTGGATATAGGTCGCCGCGAACCAGCGCAGCGGCGCGAGCGGCAGGATCCGCAGGATCGCGAGCCCGAGCCCCAGTACGGCCGAGCCGGCGAAGGCGACTGCGGTCAGCGCAATCGTCCAGCGCGCCGCCGCGATCAGGTACATCACGTCGATGAGGCCGAATTCCCGGATCATCGCACGAACACCAGGCGGTATATCAGGGCGAACAGCCCGCGGAAGCCGATGGCGAGCGCGAGATAGAGCACACCGATCACCGTATAGACCTCGAAATCGCGGAAGGTGCGCGATTGCACGATCGACGCCGCATGGAACAGGTCCTGCACCGAGATCTGCGAGGCGACGCTGGTCGCCAGCATCAGCAGCACGAACTGGCTGGCGAGCGCCGGGAACATCGCCTTGAGCGCCGGGAAGACGATGATGTAGCGGAAGACCTGCAGGCCGGAGAGCCCAAGCGAATGCCCGGCCTCGACCTGCGCCTTCGGGACGGCCTCCAGGCCCGCACGCACGATCTCCGTGGTGTAGGCGCCCAGATTGATCACCAGCGCGATCATCGCCGCGGTGAGCCCGTCGAGCCTGACGCCGAAGCTTGGCAGGCCGAAGAAGATCAGGAAGAGCTGCACCAGCAGCGGCGTATTGCGGATGATCTCGACATAGGCGCCGACGATGCCGCGCAGCCAGGCCGGGCCATAGGTACGCCCGGCGGCACACAGGATGCCGATCAGGAGCCCGCCGACCATCGCGACACCCGAGAGCAGGAGCGTGATCCAGACGCCGTCGAGAATGGACTCCCAGGCCGCAAAGACGTCGCGAAACTGGAGCCCGTACTTCATCGCCGTCAGCCGTCCAGGGCCTGCGGACCAAAGTCCCGCCGGCCGGATGCGCTGGACGGATGTCGCGGCGATGCGCTCATGTGTCTCCCTCTTTACCCGGAGGCTAAATTGGCTTCTTATTTGATGTCAAGCTTCATATATGAAACAGGCGCAGCATGAGCGTTCTTCCCGAAGCCGACACCGACGAGAAGGCGGCCTATGCCGCCCCCGCTCTGGAAAAGGGCCTCGACATCCTCGAACTGCTCGCCGAGACAGGCGAGCCGCTCTCGACCCGCGTGATCGCCGAGCGGCTGCAGCGCTCGAAGAGCGAGATCTTCCGCATGGTCTTCGTGCTGCAGCAGCGCGGCTATCTCGAGCGCGAGCCGGGGACCGACCGGCTCGGCCTGTCGCGCCGCCTGTTCGACCTCGGCATCAGGACGCCCGGCGGCAAGCAGCTCACCTCAGTCGTGCTGCCCCTGATGGAGCGCTTCAGCGAGGAAAGCGGCCAGGCGGCCCATCTCGTGGTGCTCAGCCGGGCGCAGACCGTGGTGCTCGCCACCACAGCCGGCCATCTCGACGCCAGCGTCATCGTCCGCCCCGGCTATGGCCGCCCGGCGCTCGACGCCAATTCCGGCCTGCTGATCCTCGCCTTCCAGTCGGAGGCGCGCCGGCGCGGACTGATGGGCGAGGCTCCGCCGGAGACCAGGCAGCGCCTCGACGAACCGGCGACGCAGGCCGCCCTCGCCGAGATCCGGGCGCTCGGCCACCGCATCGCGCCGAGCCGCGACATCCTCGCAGTCACCGATATCGCCTGCCCGGTGATCGGCCCGGCCGGCCATGCCGAGGCAGCGATCCTGGTGCCTTGCCTGCAACGCCACGGCGTCGAGACCGACGAGAGCGCCATCCTGCTCGCACTCAAGGCCTGCGCCACCGAGGCGGGGCTGCGCCTGCCCTTTGGCTAGCACTGATCCGGTAAACCCACGGGCTAACCCGGAAAACCCGCGCAATTGCCGCAGCGCCACCCGAAGCCGGCCATATACTCTCCAAGATTGCTCGCGATTTTGCCTCTGATCGGAGCAACCGCCACGGAGGAGGACGATATGGCCGAGACCGCGACGAACCCGCAGAACATCGTGATGACCGATCCGGAATGGATCGCGCTGGAAAGCATCAACGAGGAAACCCGCCGCTTCATCTTCGGCGAGGCGATGCTGCGTCTGCTTCAGGGCCGCGGCCTGGCCGAGCCCGGCGACGAGCTCTGGAAGGTCACCCCGGAAGGCCAGCAGGCACTCGAAGCCCGCAGCCATTGATCCTCCCACGTCACTCACTCAACCTGGTCGTCCCGGACAAGCGGCGCAGCCGCGCCGATCCGGGACCCATTCCTGAGCCTTTCCGATAGAGCTTCCGGGATGGGTCCCGGGTCTCCCTGCGGTCGCCCGGCACGACTCGTTCCAATGTCGGACCGGTCGGCGAGCGTCGGACGGTTGCAAGCGCCGGCCGCGCAGCCCATCTCAGCGCTACGCCAGCTCGCTCACGCTTCCGGGACCTGACGCATGAAACGCCCCGTTACCATCACCATCTCGCATGCGCTCGGCCGCGAGGCGGCGCGCCAGCGGCTGCAGGACGGCGTCGGCAAGGTCCGCGACAAGCTCGGTGGCTTCGGCATGCAGCTCGTCGAGGAGAGCTGGCAGGGCGACACGCTGCAGTTCGGCGTCGCCGCCCTCGGCCAGACCGTCAGCGGCAAGATCGAGGTCGAGGATGCGCTCGTGCGTGTCGAGGTGATGCTGCCTTTGATGCTCGCCATCTTCGCCGAGAAGCTGAAGCTCGGCGTCGAGAAGCAGGCCAAGATCCTGCTGGAGCACAAGCCAACCAAGGCGTGACCTGCGCCTCGGCACACCGTGTCGCAGCCTCGTTGCGACTTTTGTTCACCATACAAGGTTGAATTCCCCCGCCGCGATCCGCAAAGTCGCAGGCGCCCCTTCCCGCCTGCCCCACCGGAGACCCATGCATCACGGCCCATTGATCGCCATCATCGTCATGGGCCTCAGCCTCGCCTTCGTGTTCGGGGCGCTGGCACAGAAGTTCAGGGTTTCCCCGCTCGTCGGCTATCTCCTCGCCGGCGTCGCGGTCGGCCCGTTCACCCCTGGCTTCGTCGCCGACCAGGGGCTCGCCAACGACCTCGCTGAAATCGGCGTCATCCTGCTGATGTTTGGCGTCGGCCTGCATTTCTCGCTGAAGGACCTGCTCTCGGTCAAAGCCATCGCGGTGCCCGGCGCGCTGGTGCAGATCGGCACCGCGACCCTGCTTGGCCTGGGGCTCGCTTTGCTGCTCGGCTGGAGCGTGCCGGCCGGCCTCGTCTTTGGCCTGGCGCTCTCGGTCGCCAGTACCGTCGTGCTGCTGCGCGCCCTGCAGGAACGTCGCATCGTCCAGACCGAGAAGGGCAAGATCGCCGTCGGCTGGCTGATCGTCGAGGACCTCGCCATGGTCCTGGCGCTGGTGATGATCCCGGCGGTCGCCGATGTGCTGAACGGCGGCTCCGGAGCCGCCGCAGGCGGCGGCCCGCTGGCGACGCGCTTCGATCTCGGCCTCTGGGGCGTGCTCGGCCTGACGCTCGCCAAGGTCGCCGCTTTCGTCGCCTTCATGCTGATCGTCGGGCGCCGGCTGATCCCCTGGATCCTGCACTGGGTCGCCCATACCGGCTCGCGCGAGTTGTTCCGGCTCGCCGTGCTGGCGATCGCGCTCGGCGTCGCCTATCTCGCCGCCAGCCTGTTCGGCGTCTCCTTCGCGCTCGGCGCCTTCTTCGCCGGCATGATCCTGAGCGAATCGCCGCTCAGCCATCGCGCCGCCGAGGAATCGCTGCCGCTGCGCGATGCCTTCGCCGTGCTCTTCTTCGTCTCCGTCGGCATGCTGTTCGATCCCGGTATCCTGCTGCGCGCGCCACTGCCGCTGATCGCAACCATCGCCATCATCCTATTCGGCAAGACCCTGGCGGCCTGGCTGATCGTGCGCGCCTTCGGCAAGCCCGATCAGGTCGCGCTGACGATTTCGGCGAGCCTGGCGCAGATCGGCGAATTCTCCTTCATCCTCGCCGGGCTCGGCGTCTCCCTGAAACTGCTGCCGGAACAGGGCCGCGACCTGATCCTTGCCGGTGCGATCTTCTCGATCGTGCTCAATCCGCTGATGTTCAAGCTGGTCGACCGCTTCGCCCCGCCCGACCCGGCGCCAGCCAAGCCCAGGCCGGCAGAACCGAAGCCGGCCGAGCCCGCGCCTCTCCCTCAGCCGGAAGCGCCGGCCGCGACGCCGGAGACCGAGCCAGTGTCCACCCCCGAACGCGACATCGCCCCGACCGAGCTCTCCGACCACATCGTCGTCGTCGGCTATGGCCGCGTCGGCTCGCTGCTCGGCGCGGGGCTCGCAGCCATGGGCGAGAAGCTCCTGGTGATCGAGGACCAGGATGACGGCGTCGCTGCCGCCCGCCGCGACGGTGCCGAGGTGCTGGTCGGCAATGCCGCTGATCCGGAGGTGCTCGGCGCCGCAGGCCTTGCGCGGGCGAAGCGCCTCTTCGTCGCCATCCCCGGCAGTTTCGAGGCCGGCCAGGTCTGTGAGCAGGCGCGCAGGCAGAACCCGAACCTGCCGATCGTCGCCCGCGCCCATTCCCTCGCCGAGGTCGAGCACCTCAAGGGTTGCGGCGCCAGCCGCACCATCATGGGCGAGGCCGAGATCGCCCGCGCCATGCTGGCGCTCTGCGGCAGGAAGGGCGAGGAGCCTGCTCCGAGCACGCCGAACGCAGCCTGAGCGAGGCTACCCCTCGCCATCCATCAGCGGGTGCAGGTCGCGCACCATGCTCTTCAGCCGCTCGTCGAGGATGTGGGTGTAGATCTGCGTCGTCGCGATGTCGGCATGGCCCAGCAATTCCTGCACGACGCGCAGATCGGCGCCGTTCTGCAGGAGATGGCTGGCGAAGGCATGGCGCAGCACATGCGGCGAGACCTTGGCCGGCGACAGGCCAGCCACCGCCGCCAGCGATTTGAGGTCGCGTCCGAAGGCCTGGCGGGTCAGGTGCCCGCTCTCGCCGTCTGACGGAAACAGCCAGCGCCCGTCAGCCGCGCCTTGCTCGCGCAGCAGGGCAAGATGCGCCGAGGCTGCGACGCGCGCCGCCTCGTTCAAGGGCACCAGCCGGTCCTTGTCGCCCTTGCCGCGCACGACCAGGAAGCGCTCGCGCGTCGTCGCGGCCGAGAGCGGCAGCGCGATCAGCTCGGAGACGCGCAGGCCGGTGGCATAGAGCATCTCGATCAGGCAGCGCATCCTGACCGTACGAGCGCGCGCGGCGGGCGAGAGCCCCTCCTGCTCCGCCATCTGCTGGGCGGTACCGATCAGCTTGTCGACCTCGGCGACGCTCAGCACCTTGGGCAATGGCCGGCCGAGCCGTGGGCCCTCAATCGCGGCGGTCGGGTCGCCTCCCACCAGGCCCTCGGTATAGAGAAAGCGATGGAACTGCCTGACGGCTGAAAGCCGCCGAGCGGCCGAGGAGGCCTTCAGCCCGCGCTCGGACAATTCGACCAGATAGGCCCGGACATCGTCGGCCGTGGCCGCGGCGGGGCCACCCTGGCTGACGGCGAAGCCGAGATAATCCTCGAGGTCGCGCTCATAGGCCTCGAGCGTGTTTTTGGCCGCCCCCCGCTCGGCCGCCAGCATGTCGAGGAAGCCGTTGAGCCAGGAGCGCGCCTGCTTGCTCATTTCTGCTGCAGCTTCGAGGGCGGCACGATCTCGACGATCTCGCGCGGCTCCGGCTTCACGAAGGTGACCAGCGCGAGCATGCCGCCATAGACCAGCCCGGCAATCACAGCCAGGAACGTCACGAACTTGAACAGCGTCGGCACGGCCGGCGATTCCCCATGCACCCCAACCCGTTATTTCTGATCGGGGGTATCGAACGCAAGCGCGGAACCGGCGATCTCTGCAGGTTGCAACCCGCGCAGGCTGTTGCCGACGAACCAGCGCCCGGCCTGCCTGAGGTCGTCGAGCCGCAGCGGCGCTTCGCGGGCATCACCGCTTTCCATGAGTTCGCGGCGCAGCACGCCCGGCAGCAGACCGTGCTCCAGCGGCGGCGTGAGCAGCACGCCGTCGTGCTCGACGAAGATGGTGCTGCGGCTGGTCTCGGTGACGAAGCCCTGCCGGTTCAGAAGCAGGGCATCGTCACAACCTTGTGCCGATGCCTCGGTAAAAGCTCGCTCATAGATCGCCCGGCGCGTCGTCTTATGGCGCAGGAAGGGATCCCCGGCGTCGACCCGCTGCGTCGCAATGGCGATCCGGACCGGGCCGCCTGCCACGACCGGCATCGGCGCAGTCGTGATCTGAAGCGTGCCGTCGCGACGCAACTCGCAACGCACACGGCGTTCCTCCCCGGCAGGAAACGATGTCTCAGCCTCTACGAGTTGCCCCAGCGCCTGCTCCCGGTCGAACCGGAAGCCGAGCGCCGCGGACGACGCAGCCAGACGCTCGAGATGCAACGCCAGCCGGACATAGCCACCCGACCAGCGCAGCGTCTCGATCAACCCGTAATCCCCGGCGAGATCCGTCAGCACCCGCGCCTTCAGCCGGCATTCGGCATATTCCTCAGCCGGCCTGGAATCGACGACGATCCCGCCGCCGACGCCGTAGACGCCCTCGCCCCCCGGCAGCAGTGTCGCGGTCCGGATCGCGACGTTGAAGCTGAGATCGCCGTTCGGCGCGATCATGCCGAGCGAACCGGTATAAACCTCGCGCGGCGCGGCTTCGAGCTCGCGGATGATCTCCATTGCCCGCAGCTTCGGCGCGCCCGTCACCGAGCCGCAGGGGAACAGCGCCTGCATCTGCTGAAGCAGCGACAGGCCGGGCCGCAATCGGCTCGTCACCGTCGAGGTCAGCGTATGAAAACCCGGATAGGTCTCGACGCTGAACAGCGCGGGAACCTCGACCGAGCCCTGCTCGCTGATCCGGCTGAGGTCGTTGCGCAGGAGATCGACGATCATCAGGTTCTCGGCCCGCTGCTTCGGATCGGCGCGGAGCGCTGCCTTCGCCGCCTCATCCGCCTGCGCATCGACGCCGCGCGCTGCGGTCCCCTTCATCGGCCGGGTGACCGCGCGCCCGTCTGCCGTCTCGATGAACAGCTCCGGCGAGACCGAGACGATGCTCGCCTCGCCTGTCGCGACCAGGCCGCCATGGCCGACCGGCTGGCTCGCCCTGAGCGCACCGTAAAGCGCGAGCGGATCGCCGGGATAGCGGAAGCGGATCGGGAAGGTCAGGTTGACCTGATAGGCGTCGCCGGCGTGGAGATAGTCGAGCACGTGCTGCACCGCCGCCGCATGCGCCGCTTCGTCCAGATCGAACGCCAGATTGTCCAGCGGCGGCGGACAGCGCGCCGCAAGATCTCGATCAAGCGCCGCCGGCTCGATGCGGCGGGGCTCTTCGAACAGGCCGAACCAGAGCAATGGCAGCCGAGGCTCGCTCGGCGACAGCCCTGCCAGCCGTGGCTCGAAGGCATAGCCGAGCTCGTAGGAGAGGAAGCCGGCCGCGTGCAGACCGTGCGCCAGACCGGCCTCGATGCGGCCGAATGCAGCGACAATGCCGGAGGGCTCGCTGGCCGAGACGATCTCGGCGGGCTCGGCGAAGAGCAGCGCCTTGCCTGTCTCACTGCGATCTTCCAGCAGCACGAAAGGCGACCGCAGACCGGCGATCCCGCAATTTGCTCCAGCCACCGGCATCACGCCCTTCGCCCCCGTCGCGGCGCTACGAGCCCGACTGCGTGGCCGCGGTCAAGCGCCCCTGCATCGCACATGGCGGTACCGCGATCCTCATGCTAGAGCGGGCGCAAGGAATTCATTTGATGACGATGGCGGAAACGATCGAACAGGTGGATCGCATCGCCCTGCGCGCCGCCCTCGGAGCGCGGGCGATAGTGCTGGTGGGCATGATGGGCTCGGGCAAGAGCTCGGTCGGCAAGCGCCTCAGCGCCCGGCTCGGCTTGCCCTTCGTCGATGCCGATACCGAGATCGAGACCGCCGCCGGCATGACGATCCCGGAGATCTTCGCGCAGCGCGGCGAAAGCGAGTTCCGCGATGGCGAGCGCCGCGTCATCTCCCGCATCCTGACGACGCGCGCACCGCTGGTGCTGGCGACCGGCGGCGGCGCCTTCATGAACGCCGACACCCGCGCCCGCATCGCGGAGCTCGGCATCTCGATCTGGCTGAAGGCCGAGCCGGACGTGCTGATGCGCCGCGTCCGCAAGCGCAGCAACCGCCCGCTACTGCAGACCGCCGATCCCGAAGCGACCGTGCGGCGCCTGCTGGCCGAGCGCGAGCCGATCTATGCGCTCGCCGACATCACGCTGATCTCGCGCGACGATCCCCATGAGGTCGTCATCGAGGACGCCGTGGCCGCGCTCGACCGGCGGCTGCGCCAGGAAGGCAAGGAATGAACGCTTTGGCTGAGGCTGCCCCTGCAGCGGAACGCATCGTCGTGCCGGTCGCGCTGGCCGAACGCTCCTATGACATCCTGATCGGCCGCCACCAGCTCTGCGAGGCCGCGCAGGTGATCGCCAGCCGCTTTCCCGGCGCCCGCGCCGCCATCGTCACCGACACGAACCTCGCCACCCTGCACGCGCCCGCCCTCGAATCCTGCCTGCAGCAGGCCGGCGTCACCGCGACGCGCCTGACCATCCCGCCGGGCGAATCCTCCAAATCCTATGCCCGCTTCAGCGAGCTCTGCGACGGCCTGCTCGCCGCCAAGATCGAGCGCAACGACCTCGTCATCGCGCTCGGCGGCGGCGTCGTCGGCGATCTCTCGGGTTTTGCCGCCTCGGTGCTGCGCCGCGGCGTGCGCCTGGTCCAGATCCCGACCAGCCTGCTTGCCCAGGTCGATTCCTCGGTCGGCGGCAAGACCGGCATCAATTCGAGCCATGGAAAAAACCTGATCGGCGCCTTCCACCAGCCGGCGCTGGTGGTCTGCGACACCGCTTTGCTCGACACCCTCAGCGAGCGCGAGTTCAAGGCCGGCTATGCCGAGGTGGTGAAGTACGGGCTGATCGACGATGCCGCCTTCTTCGACTGGTGCGAGGTCAACTGGCGCCGCGTCATGGAGGGAGGCCCCGAGCGCGACCATGCGGTCGCGACCGCCTGCCGGGCCAAGGCCGCTGTCGTCGCCCGCGACGAGCGCGAGGATGGCGACCGTGCGCTCCTCAACCTCGGCCACACCTTCGCCCATGCTCTGGAGCGCCTGACCCGCTACGATTCCGCCCGCCTCGTTCATGGCGAAGCCGTCGCGATCGGGCTTAGCCTCGCTTTCCGCTTCTCGCAGCGGCTCGGTCTCTGCTCCGGCCAGGATGCCGGCCGCGTCGCCGCCCATCTCGCTGCCGTCGGCCTGCCGACCAGGCTGCAGGACGTTCCCGGCGGAGCCGGCACGGCGTCTGACATCGTCGAGGCGATGACCCAGGACAAGAAGGTCAAGCGCGGCGCACTGACCTTCATCCTGGCGCATGGCATCGGCAAGAGCTTCATCGCGCCCGGCGTCGCCACCGAGACGGCGCACGACTTCATCGAGAGCGAACTAGTGGAACGAATTTGACATTTGCCTCTGGCCTGACATCAAGCGGGAAGCAAATGTCAAATTCATCAGTTCCACTAGACGATCAAAGAGTTGCTAGTGGTCTTAATGATTCCGACATTCGCTACGCCGCTCTGCATTGGGAAGATGCGAATGTCGGAATCAGACCACTAGCGGGAACCTGAGCGCTTCCTCCATGGTCGCCATCCCGCACCTCGATCCCTGGCTCGCCATCGCCATCGTCGCGCTCGGCGTATTCCTGACAGGCTTCCTGGCCGCAGCCGATGCGGCGCTGCATGCGATCTCGCGCGCCAGGCTCGTCCAGCAGGAAAAGGCCGGGAGCCGCCGCGCCGCGATCGTCCTGCGCGTGCTCGGCGATCGCGAGCGCCTGAGCGGCGTCTTCCTGCTGGCGCGGACACTGGTGAAGACCGCGACGGCGAGTTTTGCCGCCTATGCCGCGCTCGCCTCCTTCGGCGTCAGCGGCGCGGCCTGCCTCGCGATCGCGGTCGCGCTCATCGTCGTTGTCGTCGGCGAACTCGCGCCGCGCATGGCGGCCGTTGCCGACCCCGAGCGGATGGCGCTCAAGCTGGTGCGGCCGGTGGCACGCCTGCTTGCCGTACTCGGTCCGCCGGTCCGGCTGATGCAATGGTTCGCGCGCCGCTCGCTCGGCCTGTTCGGCCTGCGGATCGATTCGCAGCGCCCGGTGCTGGCGATCGACGAGATCCTGCGCGACCAGATCGAACTGATGCGCCAGGAGGGCACGGTCGCCAAGGCAGATGGCGACATGGTCAGCGGCCTGCTCGATCTGAAGCAGCTCGAAGTCGCCGATGTAATGATCCACCGCACCAAGATGCGCACGATCAATCTCGATCTCGGGCCTGAGGCGATCGTGCGCGAGGTGCTGGCCTCGCCCTATACCCGCATGCCCCTCTGGCGCGACAAGCCGGAGAACATCGTCGGCGTCCTGCACGCCAAGGACCTGCTGCGCGCGCTCGATGCCGCCGGCGGCGACGCCTGCAAGCTCGATGTCGCGACCATCGCGCTCGAAACCTGGTTCGTGCCGGTGAATACGCCGCTGGCCGAGCAGCTCAAGGCCTTCCTTGCCCGCAAGACGCATTTTGCCCTCGCGGTCGACGAATACGGGGAGGTGATGGGGCTGGTGACACTCGAGGACATCCTCGAGGAGATCGTCGGCGACATCCGCGACGAGCACGACGTGGCGGTTCCCGGCCTGCGCCAGCAGCCGGACGGGGGCGTCATTGTCGATGGCGGCGTGCCGATCCGCGATCTCAACCGGGCGATGGACTGGCAGTTGCCCGATGACGAGGCCACGACCATCGCCGGCCTTGTCATCCACGAGGCCCGCGCCATCCCCGATGCCGGCCAGGCGTTCACCTTCCACGGCTTCCGCTTCGAGGTGATGCGCAAGAGCCGCAACCGGCTGACCGCGCTCAGGGTGGCCCCCGCCGGCAACGGCAGCCATGGGCACGAGCCCGCGACCGCCACGTAATGACCGCCGGATCGCTCAGCCTGCAGGCTGCAGCCTGAGGCGCAGTCTTGCGAGCAGCCTTGTAAAGATCACGGCCTCGTCGCGAGCCCGCGCCAGCACCAGCCCTCCCTGGATCAGGGCCAGGATTTCCTCCGCCAGCCCGTCCGGATCGGCCTGACCGCTGCGGGCGAGCGCGCCGGCGAGCGCATCCTGCCAGGCCGCGAAATAGCCGGCGATCTGTGCCGCGAAGCGCTCGCGCGAATCGGCCAGGGCCAGCGCTCCGACCAGGCAGATGCGCCGGCCCGAACGGAAATAGCCGTCGACCGCGACGAGCATCGCCTCGATCGCGGCTGCGGCGTCGCCATCCTCCCGGAGAGGCCGGAACACCTCGTTCTCGAACCAGCTGCCGATCTCGTCGAGCACGGCCTTGGCCATCTCCTCCTTCCCGCCCGGGAAGAAGTGATAGAGACTGCCCTTGCCGAGCCCCGTGCGTTCGCCGATCACCGACAGGCTCGCCGCCTCGAAACCGTAGTCGCGAAAGATCTCGCCGAGCACCGGCAGCAGGTCGGCCCGCTCGCTGATTCGTCTTGCCATCAGCTCTTATAGGCCGAGATCGGTCAGGCCGGGATGATCGGCCGGGCGCGGTCCGGAGGCGTCCCAATGGAATTTCCGCGCCGCTTCCGCGATCGGCAGATCGTTGATGCTGGCATGGCGGCGGGCCATCAGGCCGTTCTGCGCGAACTCCCAGTTCTCGTTGCCGTAGGAACGGTACCACTGCCCGGAATCGTCGCGCCATTCATAGGCGAAGCGCACGGCGATGCGGTTGCCGGTGAAGGCCCACAGTTCCTTGATCAACCGATAATCGAGCTCGCGCTGCCATTTGCGGGTGAGGAAGGCTTCGATCTTAGCCCGCCCCTGGAAGATTTCGGCCCGGTTCCGCCAACGCGAATCCTCGGTATAGGCCAGCGCGACCCGTGCGGGATTGCGCCCGTTCCAGCTATCCTCGGCGGCTCTGACCTTGAGGATCGCGGTATCCTCGCTGAACGGCGGAAAAGGCGGCCTTGCTTCGCTCACGGCTGATCTCCTGTACCAATTGGTAAAGACTGAACCGATCGGTACAGAATGGATCGTGCCTCGTCAATACTAGCTGCCGAGCCTCCTGCTCATGGACTGAACACCAGCACCAGGAAGACGAAGAACACCGAGAGATGCACGGCCCCTTCCAGCATGGTGGTGCGCGTCCCGGTGAACGTCAGCGTCGAGAGCAGCAGCGTCATCGACAGGATGACCATGTTGGTGCCGGAGAGGCCGAGCACGACCTCCTGTCCGGTGATGAGCCCGATGACCAACACAGCCGGGACGGTCAGCCCGAGCGTCGAGGCGGCGGCGCCGAGGCAGAGATTGATTGCCCGTTGCAGCTGGTTGGTGGTGATCGCGCGCAGCGCCGCGATGCATTCGGGCGTGAACACCACCATGGCGATCAGGATACCGCCGAGCGCCACCGGCGCGCCGAGACGCGCGATGCCGAAGTCGAGCACGACGGCGAGGCTTTTCGCCAGGATCACGATCGGCAGGATGTTGGCGAGCAGCAGGATGACATGCGACCGCGTCGAGCCTTCCGAGGGCGGATGCGGCGGCTCCTCGGCCGGACCAGGGTCGGGTACAGGCTGCGATGCCGGCCCGGCTTCCGATTGGATTCTGCCCCGGATGTAGGCAGCCCCGTAGGGCATGTTCGATTCGCCGGCCGGCTCCTTGAAGAAGACGCTGTGCCTGCCGGTCTGCAGGACCAGAAAGGCGCCGTAGAGCAGCAGGGTGAAGAGCGAGAACGCGATCGACTGGAAGGTGGTCAGCGTTCCGTCCGCGGTCGAGGTGGTGAAGTTCGGCAGGACAAGCGGGATCAGCGTCAGCGGAATGATCACCGCCAGATAGGCCGAGGCGCCCTTGAGGTTGTAGCCCTGCGAGAAGTGCCTGAGGCCGCCCAGCAGCAAGCCGATGCCGACGACGCCGTTGAGCACGATCATCAGCACCGCGAACATGGTGTCGCGCCCGAGCGTCGGCGCGCCCTTGGCGCCCAGCATCACCGCCGAGATCAGCGCCACCTCGATGATGACGATCGAGAGCGTCAGGATCAGCGTGCCATAGGGCTCGCCGAGCCGATGCGCGATCTCCTCGGCCTCGTGCACCACGCCGAAGGCCGCCCAGACGATGACACCGAGCAGCCAGGCGAAGATCAGCAATGACGGCAAGGGCGCTCCAAGCTGTGCGAGCAGCGTGTCGCCGAAGATCTGGAAGGCTGCGACAGAGGCCCAGGCGCAGGCGAGGCGGGCGATCATCATGTCAGGCAATGGGTCCGTCGTTGGGAAAAGGAGACAGGCACGTATACGCTGAAAATGATCTCACAACGGCAGGTCCGTGACACGTGATTGTTGACCGTTTTTCTCGGAGGCGCGGGCTCAGGTGAGGATCAGCCCAGCTTCGCCAGGAAGTCGGTCGCCCGATACCCGTCCGACACGCCGTCGACGATGATCGCGGCGCTCCGGGAATTGCGCGTCCTGAGCGGCAGGATCGCCTGATAGGCCGGCGAGGCATACCAGTTGCGTGCCGCGTCGATGTCCGGGAACGCGATGACGACGAGATCGCCTTCCCACGGTCGTTCCATGACCTCCGGCGTCACGCCATGAATCAGGAAGCGCCCCCCGAACGGCACGAGGGTCTCGTCGATGCGTTTGATGTAATCGACGATCTCGGCGTTGACGTCGACGTCGCGCAGATGGGCGATGGCATAAGCGGTCATGGTGCTCTCCTCGGTCGAAAACGGCCGGTGTGGCCGGTGTCGCGAGAGACCATGCCCGCCAAGGAACCGCGGGTCGATTACACCTCAGGTAATCGAAACCGCGCCGCCTCGGCAGATGAGCCACGCAGCAGCGCGAGCGCTTCAGTGCTTGGCGAAGGCGTCGAGGATCGCGGCGCCTTCCGCTCCGGCCTTACCGCGCCAGTCCTCGACCGCGGCCTTGCCGGCAGTCTGGAGCCGCTGGGTCAGATCGGCCGGCAGCTGCACATGGATGGTGACGCCATTGGCGCGCATGCGGGCGTAGTTCTCGTCGAGCCGCGTCCTGATCGCGCTCCATTGCCGCCGCTCGGTCTCGGCCGCGGCTTCGTCGACGACCTGCCTGAGATCCGCCGGCAGGGCATCGTAGGCGGCGAGATTCACTGTCGCCAGCGAGATCGGCAGCGCATAGTTCACCTCGCTGAAATGCGGCAGGAACTGCCAGAGATTGCGCCCGGCCCCGCCATCCCCCGACGACAGCACCGCCGTGACCGAACCGTCCTTCACCTTCGGCATGGCGTCGGCGAAGGACAGGTTCACCGCCTTGGCGCCGGCATTGCCCATCACCGCGGTCGAAGTCGCGTCATAGGTGCGGATCGACAGGCCGGCGAGGTCCCTGGCCGAGGTCACCGGCTCCTTCGACCAGATGCCGGAAGCCGGCCACGGCGTGGTGTAGAGGATGCGCTGGCCATAGCCGGCGAAGACCTTGGCATAGGCCGGCCGGGCAAGATCGGCCAGGCGCCTGGCATCCTCGATCGAGGTCGCCAGGAACGGCAGCGACGACAGGCCAAACAGCGGATGCACCGCACCCAGCGCTCCGGCGAAGGCATCGCCGGCCGCGACCTTTCCCTCCTGCACCGCTGCGACCATGCCGGCCGACTTGATTCCCTTCGCCGCATCGAAGCTCGGGGTGATCGTCAGCCGCCCACCGGAGCGCTCGTTCACCAGCTTTGCAAAGGTCGCAACGCCCTCGCCCGGAATGGCGCTCGCCGGGTATTCGGTTGGCATCTCCCAGACCGTCTGGGCGAAGGCGGCTGGCGAAAAGCCGAGGACCAGCGCGAGGGCAGGCAGGAGGCGGCGCATGGACAGGTCTCCGTGTGGATCGGCGGCGGCTGGATTTGCTCCCGGACAGGCAGATCGGAGCAAAAGCCGGCTCACCGCTGTCACACGCCGCCTGGCAGCTTTTGTGCCAATGGGCTGGCCTCGCCCTCCGAAAGCGCAGGCGCAGGCTTGTCGGTGACCAGATACTGGGCCCGGGCCAAAGCGGCGAAGCGCCCGCCCTTGGCGACGAGCTCCTCGAAGGAGCCCATCTCGATCACCCGGCCCTGCTCGAACACCAGGATGCGGTCGGCATTGCGGATGGTGGCAAGGCGGTGGGCGATGACGAAGGTGGTGCGGCCCTTCATCACCTCGTCGAGCGCCTTCTGCAGCTTGACCTCGGTCGCTGCATCGAGGGCCGAGGTCGCCTCGTCCAGGATCAGGATCGGCGGGTTCTTCAGCAGGGCGCGGGCGATCGACAGGCGCTGGCGCTCGCCGCCCGAGAGCGTGCGGCCGCGCTCGCCGACGATGGTGTCGAGCCCGTCGGTCTGGCGCGCCATGACTTCGGTCGCCTGCGCCCGGTCGAGCGCTTCCATCATCTCGGCGTCGGTCGCGTCCGGCTTGCCGACGGTCAGGTTCTCGCGGATCGAGCGCGCGAACAGCATCGGCTCCTGGAAGACGACGCCGATATTGCGCCGGAGCGAGAGCAGCGAGATCTCGCGGATGTCGCGGCCGTCGGCGAGGATGCGGCCCGATTGCGGATCGAAAGCGCGGTGCAGCAGGCCGAGCGTGGTCGACTTGCCCGAGCCCGTCGAGCCGACGATGGCGATGGTCTCGCCGGCCTTCACCTCGAAGGAGACGTCGGCGACGGCGGCGCGCTTGCCGTCATAGGAGAAGGAGACGTCATCGAAGGTGATCCGGCCCTCGAGCCGACCGGCATCGGGGGAGCCGGGCTGGTCGCGCACAGCCGGGAGCGTGTCGAGCACCTCGAAGAACTCGCGCATCTTCGGCGCCTGCATGAAGATGAAATTCACGAAGGCGACGATCTGCTCGAGCCGGCCGACCAGCATGGTGGCGAAGCCCATGAAGGTGACGATCTCGCCGACCGTGGTCAGCCCCTGCATCAAGAGCCAGGTGCCGACCACGAAGATCGAAAGCACGGTCAGCGTCGCCGAGGCGCGGGTCGCGACCGTCGCGACCGCCCACCAGGTCAGCACCGGGATCTGCGCTTCGAGCAGGCTGGTGATGGTGTTGCGCAGCCCGCGCACCTCGGCCTCGATCCGGGTGAAGCTCTGGATCACCGGCACGTTGCCGAGCGCATCCGAGGCCCGCTCGGCGAGGCTCGAATGGTAGGCCTCGACATTGCTCTGCAGCTTGTCGGTCTTGCGCAGCACGAAGGCGGTGAGCGTGCCGAACAGCACGACGAGGAAGATCAGCACCAGGCCGAGCTGCCAGTTCTTCCAGAGCGTGAACGGCAGCAGGATGAAGAGCGCGACGAAGCTGGCGCAATGCTCGCGGAAGAAGGAGAGCCAGAGCGCCCACATGCCGCTGGTGCCCTCCAGCATCACCTTGAGCACGCGGCCGGAATGGGTCTGCGTGTGATAGGCGAGCGGCAAGGTCAGCGCATGCTCGAAATAGTTCGCCATCACCGCGAGCCGGCGGCGATGCGCCAGCCGATCGGCGAACAGCGCGACGAACACGCCCGCAGCGATATTGAACAGGCCGAAGCCGACCCAGGCGGCCAGCAATACGTTGATGTCACCCCAGCCCGGGCGAGTGCCGGCGGTCTGCAGGCTGGTCAATTTGTCGATCAGCGCGCCGAACAGCATAGGCTCGGCGAAGGCGGCGCCTGCCAGCGCGACGTTGGCGATGGCGAGAAGGAGCCCCAGGCGCCGTTCCGGGCCGAGCTCGCCGAGGACGCGGGCATAGATCGCAAGCAGAGACATTGCCGAAAGCTTTAGCCGAGGCTGCGGCATGAGCAAGCCCTCAAACCTTGACGCTCCTGCAACCGCAGCTCCTCATGGTTTCCGCAAAGCGTGTCGCTGGGCGCGAGATGCCGCTCGCGTGTCTGCCCGACCACCCTCACGCCGAGATGGGCGAAGCGATCCGAGCGGAGGCAGGGTGATGGCGAAAAAGAAGCGCGGTAGCCATGGCGATCAGGGCGGGTTCGTCATCTTCACCGAGCGGTTGGCATTGCCGCGTCGGCATCGTGATCGAGGCCGATCCGCCGCCGGCTGGCGCCAGCTCTCGTACCGCGGCATGCCAGGGCCGACACCCGGCAGGTGGGCACTGGCCGCCACCTTGCTCATGCTTGTCTCGCGGCCGGTCGATGCCGAGCCGCTGCCTGCGGGCTTCGTGCGGCTGCGCGAGCTCGCACCGTCGATCGCGCAGGACATCCGCTATGCGACGCCGTTCAATTTCACCGGCGCGGCCGTGCCCGGCTATGGCCGTGCCGAATGCGTGCTGACCCGTGAGGCGGCGAACGCGCTGGTCCGCGCCGAAACGCGCCTGGCCCGGCAAGGCTATGGGCTGAAGCTGTTCGACTGTTATCGGCCCGCCCGAGCCGTCGCCGCGTTCAACGAGTGGGTGAAGCGGCCGGACGCCGCCGATCTCGGGCGCGTCTTCCACCCCGGCATCGCCAGGGGCAATCTCGTCGCCAAGGGCTACATCGCCGGCAATTCCAGCCATTCGCGCGGCTCCACCGTCGATGTCGGCCTCGTCCGCGCCGGCGAAGCCGCTCTGCCGACACCCGTGGATGCCGGCCCCTGCGACGGCCCACTTGCAACGCGTCCGCGCGAAACCAGCCTCGATCTCGGCACGAGCTTCGACTGCTTCTCGGACAACAGCGCGCTCCGCCATCCCGGCGTCGCGAGCGAGGCCCGCCGCAATCGCGAAACCCTCGCCGCTGCGATGGCAGCCGAGGGCTTCCGCGGCTACGGCAAGGAATGGTGGCACTTCACGCTGGCGAAGGAGCCGTTCCCGAAGACGCCCTTCGACTTCGCGATCGAATGACCGCGTCAGCCACGCCTGCTCAGGGCGCGACCAACAGCGCCCAGTAGACCTGGTACTTCGACCCCGGCGCATAGGCCGAGGCGATGCCCATGCGCGTCGCGTTCGGCGCCTTCATCACCCGGTCGTGCTGCGGCGAGTCGCGCCAGCCGGAGAAGGCCTCGGCGAGGCGACGATAGCCGGCCGAGAGATTGGCCTCGGCGCCCGGCTGCCCCGCCCGCGCCAGCCGCGCCTTCACGGCTTCAGCCTGCGCCGGCTTGTCGGCGGCAGCCATGGCGGCGGCCTCCTGCTCGGCCGCTTGCATCAGCTCCGGATCGAGCTTGAGCGTTCCGAGGCCGGCATTGAGCCGATAGGCCGAGATGGTCGCGCGGGCCGCCTCGGCATCGACCCTGGCCGAGGGCGAGCCGAGATCGCGATAGAAGGCGGGCTGGGTCCGGACCGGCTCGGTGCAGCCGGCGAGGTTCAGCAGCGACAAGGCTGCCGCAAGCGCGGCGGGACAGCTCATCGACCGCAGCCGCTGGCGCGCGGTGGGAGCGGAGGTAAGACGCATCGCATCAGTCCTTGGTCTCGTCCTTGCCGCCATTCGCGGCCGGTTCTGGTTTGGCGGGCGGCGGGGGCGTTTCCTCCGGCTCCGCCTCGGCCTCGGGCTCCGGACCGGAGCGCTTGACGGTGACCCGTCCGCCTGCCGGCCTGGCGCGGCGGCCGATCTCCTTCGACACCGCCGCGGCGATCTCGCCCAGCGAGTGCTCGACACCCTCCAGCCCCTTGACCGTGAGTTCGGTCGCGACCGGGGTCTCGAGTTCGCTCAGGCGCCGGTGGATGACGTAGTTGAGGTCGCTGGTGACGCGCCCGACGATGTCGACATCGCCGACCACGCAGATCAGGTCGAAATCCATCGTCCCCGTGCCGAGCTTCTTGAACAGCACGTTCGGGGCCGGCTTCTTCAGCACATCGCCATGCGCTTCGGCGGCCTCGAGCAGCATGGCCCTGACCTCGGTCGGATTGAGCCGACGCGGCACGCTGATCGAGATCAGCACCCGGCCCGTCCGGTCGGAGCGGACGCGGTTGCGCACCACGCCCGAGACCAGGTTCGAGTTCGGCACGATCACCGAGGAGCGGTCGAAGGTCTCGATCTCGGTCGAGCGGACATTGATGCGCTTGACGATGCCCTCGGCGTCGCCGACCAGCACCTGGTCGCCGACCCGGATCGGCCGCTCCCAGAGCAGGATCAGGCCCGAGACGAAGTTCGACACCACCGACTGCAGGCCGAAACCGATGCCGACCGAGAGCGCCGAGGCGACGAGGGTCAATCGTTCCAGGCTCAGGCCCAGCGAAGAGAAGCCGATCGCGGCCGCGCCCGCGTAGCCGACATAGCCGGCCGCAGTGGTGATCGAGTTGCGCAGGCCGGTGTCGAGCGCCGTGGTCGGCAGGAACTTGCCATCGAGCCAGTTCTGCAGCGAACGCGTCGCCGCAAGGCCGAGTGCGAAAAGCAGGATCGCCACGACGATCGAGGACAAGGAGACCGTGACCCCGCCCACCTGGAAACCGAAGAAGGCGGCCCGCAGCGAGGTCGTCAGATCCGTCGATTCCAGGCCCCAGGGCGCCAGCACCAGCATGATCGTGACCACGATGAGCACGATCTTGAGCGCGCCGGCGAGCACCACCGCGATCTTCTGCAGCGTCGCGGCACGAAGGCCGATACCGGCCCGCAGGGTCAGCGCGAACCGCCCGTCGCCGGTCAGCTGGCTGACGATGCCGAGGTCGATCAATTGCGTCAGCAGCACGAAGACGGCCGCGAGGATGCCGAGCCAGATCACCTGCTCGGTCAGGAAGGTCCCCAGCACGACATAGCCGAGCAGCAGCGACAAGATGATGGCGATGCCGACCACCCAGCCGAGGATGCGCACCGGGCCGAGGCTGGCGCCGTCGACCGGCACATAGGGGCCAAGGCACGCCTCCTGCTCGATCTCCTGGTTGTCGCGCAGGCGATAGAGCCCGGCGATCAGGACGAGCGCGAAAACCGTGGCGACGACGCCGCGCACGATGATCGACAGGGTAAGGCCGGCGGCGATCGCCTGCAGCCAGGCCTCAAGGACCTTGCCGATCGCCATGACGATGGCGAGCGAGCCGGCAAGCCACGCCACCGTCTTGGCGGTCGATTCCATCACGCTGGCAAGGCGCCGCTGCGGCTCACCGGGGGCGAACAGCGCATCGACCAGCGCCTGGACGAAGGCGAACAGGGCGAGCCCGAAGACCGCCGCGAGGATCACCGGCTGGATTCGCGGCGGCAGCAGGCCGGCGGCGTTCAGGCCGGCATAGATCAGCCAGGACGCCAGCGCCGGCGGCGCCGTCCGCGCGATGATGCGGATGAGTGCCCCGTAGAGGATGTGACGGTCGGTCGAATCGACCTTCGCCGCCAGCCGCGCCGTCAGCCGCGGCATATAGCGGGCGCGCGCCACGTAGAGCGCGATCGCACCGAGGAAGGAGAGCGCGACCAGAAATCCGCGGGCGCTGAACAGCGCCGTCGTGAAGACCGAAAGCCAGTCACCGAAGATGAACTGCGAGGCCCGCAGATCGGACGGCAGAGCCGTCAGCGTCGTCGACCAGACTTCCGGGTTGAGGACCGAGGGACCCGGCGCGAAAAGCGCCTTGGCGAAGCGGTCGCGCCTGAGATCGCCGATCGAGCTCTGCAGCTGCTCGGCCTGGAGCAGCGTCGCGCGCCCGATCTTCAGGGTCTCGTCCGCCTCGGCGAAAGTCTTGGTGCGCGTCTCGCGCTCGCGCGCCACATCAGGCGTCTCCGGCGGCGCATTGGCGTCGGGCTTGGCCCCGAGTTGCTCGAGCCTGAGCTTGGCCTGCTCGGTGCGCGGCGCCTGCTCGTCGGTGAGGATGCGCAGCTGGTCGAGCAAGGGCTGCAGGCGCAGACGCTGGCGCTGAAGCTCATTGTCCGAGACATTCGGATTGGCGAGCGAGCCCTCGATCTGGCTGAGCTCGCCGCGGATCGAGTCCAGGCGGGCGCGCGGGCTGGTCGTATTGTCGGCAGTCTGCGCCAGCACCACCAGCGGCACGACGAGCAGCATCAGCGCGAGCAGCAAGGCGCCGCCGGAGCGGTGCAAAGCTCGTCGTCCGAGGCCGGATATCATCGACATTGAGGTCCTGCCGGGCTGATTCGCATGGTCGCGCAGCCTCGCCGTTGCCGCGTGACGAAAGCAAGCATCTCCGACGAAACGGCGATGCAGCCGGAATCGGGGCTTCACGGCTCCACCGGGCAAAGATCGTGTGAGGGCATCACATTCCTGTGAGAGAACGCCGAGGCAGGCATAGCTGACGCTGCGTGTCTGCGACAGAAAACCGGACAGCATCATGGCAGCGCCGAAGAAAGCCGCCTGGATCGCCATGTGCGCACCCTGAAACGATTCAACGCGACCGTGATCGCAGGTGAGCACGCAACCTCTGGCGGCTGCCGCGCTTCTGGGTTTGAATTCTTCCAAGGAACATCCGGCCTCTGACGGGCTGGCCTGACTGAACGGCGAGGCGCGCTGGCTCTCTCGCCGACCTTGGGATCGAAACCGGGAGGTTTGCGGTGGCTAAGCTGAGCATCAATGGCAAGACAATTGACGTGACGGTCGAGGACGACACGCCGCTGCTCTGGGTGATCCGCGAGCAGATCGGGCTGACCGGAACGAAATATGGCTGCGGCGTCGCCCAATGCGGCGCCTGCACCGTGCATATCGACGGCGTCGCCACCCGCTCCTGCACCATGCCGGTGAGCGCCCTCACCGCCGAGCAGAAGATCGTCACCATCGAGGGCCTCTCGCCGGACGGCAACCATCCGATCCAGAAGGCCTGGATCGAGCATGACGTGCCGCAATGCGGCTTCTGCCAGAGCGGCATGATCATGGCCGCGGCTGCCCTGCTGCAGTCCAACCCCAAGCCGAGCGATGCCGACATCGCCGCCGAGATCACCAATATATGCCGCTGCGGCACCTATAACCGCGTCAAGGCCGCCATCAAGGACGTCGCCGCCGGCGGCCAGATGAATCGCGGCTGATCCGACCTCACCCATTTTTCTGCGCACGGCTCGAGCGCCACAGCCTCGCCGCAGCGCCATCCGCAATAGGAGGACGCCATGAGTCTAGCCTCTGTGACCGACACCAAGCTCTCCCGCCGCAGCATCCTGAAAGGTTCTGCCGCAGCGGCGGGCGCCTTCAGCTTCGGCTTTGCCATTCCCGTCTCCGAGGAGGCGCAGGCGCAAGGCGCGGTGCCGGAGATCAACGCCTGGGTGGTGGTCCATCCCGACGACAAGGTGGTGATCCGCATCGCCCGCTCGGAAATGGGCCAGGGTACGCTGACCGGACTCGCCCAGCTCGTCGCCGAGGAGCTCGATTGCGACTGGGCCAAGGTGACGACCGAATACCCGACGCCCGGCCAGAACCTCGCCCGCAACCGGGTCTGGGGCAATTTCTCGACCGGCGGCAGCCGTGGTGTCCGCGAATCGCACGAATACGTCCGCAAGGGCGGTGCCGCCGCGCGGATGATGCTGGTCCAGGCGGCCGCCGATGGCTGGAAGGTGCCGGCGGCCGAATGCAGCGCCGCAAAGGGCGTGATCACCCACAAGGGCTCCGGCCGCTCGATCCGCTATGGCGAGGTCGCAGCCGAAGCCGCCAAGCTCAAGGCGCCAACGGATGTCCCGCTCAAGGACCCGAAGGACTGGACCATTGCCGGCAAGCCGCTGAAGCGCCTCGACACCGCTGACAAGACCACCGGCAAGAAGGTCTACGGCATGGACTTCAAGCTGCCGGGGATGCTCAACGCCGCGATCAAGGACTGCCCCGTCTTCGGCGGCAAGGTGAAGAGCTTCGACGCCGCCAAGATCAAGGACATGCCGGGCGTCAAGCATGTCCTGCCCGTCGGCGACAGCGCCGTGGCCGTCGTCGCCGACACCTGGTGGCGCGCCAAGACCGCGCTCGATGCGCTGCCCATCGTCTGGGACGAGGGCGAGCACGCCAAGGTCTCGAGCGAGAGCATCGCCGCCTGGCTGAAGGAAGGGCTCGACGCGCCGCAAGCCGCGGTCGGCAACCAGAACGGCGACGTCAAGGCCGCCATCGCCAATGCCGCCCGCGTCGTCGAGCAGGTCTATTCCTATCCGTTCCAGAACCATGCCTGCATGGAGGTGATGAACGCGACCGCGCTCTACACCCCCGAGCGCTGCGAGGTCTGGACGCCCACGCAGAACGGTGAGGCGGCGCTCGCCGCCGCATCCGAGGCCTCCGGCCTGCCGCTGGCGAAATGCGAGGCCTACAAGATCGATCTTGGCGGCGGCTTCGGCCGGCGCGGCGCCGTCCACGACTGGGTCCGCCAGGTCGTCGCCATCGCCAAGCAGATCCCCGGCACGCCGGTGAAGCTGATCTGGTCGCGCGAGGAGGACATGCTGCACGGGCGCTTCCATCCGGTGACGCAGTGCAAGCTCACCGGCGCGCTCGACAAGGACGGCAATCTGACCGGCCTGCACCTGCGCATCTCCGGCCAGTCGATCGTCGCCGGGATCTTCCCGCAGAACATCCAGAACGGCCGCGATCCCGCCGTCTTCCAGGGGCTCAACCCGCCCGGACCGGAGGCTTCGATCGGCTACGGCGTGCCGAACCTGCTGATCGACCACGCCATGCGCAACCCGCATGTGCCGCCGGGCTTCTGGCGCGGCGTCAACCTCAACCAGAACACGATCTATCTCGAATGCTTCATGGACGAGCTCGCCCATGCCGCCGGCAAGGATCCGCTCGAGTTCCGCCGGGCGCTGATGAAGAACCACCCCAAGCATCTCGCCGTGCTCAATGCCGTCGCCGAGAAGGCCGGCTGGGGGACGAAGGCTCCGGAAGGCGTCTATCGCGGCATCTGCCAGACCATGGGTTTCGGCTCCTATGTCGCGGCGGTCGCCGAGGTCTCGGTCGACGCCGACGGCAAGCTCAAGATCCACAAGATCACCGCCGCGACCGACCCCGGCCACGCCGTCAACCCGGCGCAGATCGAGCGCCAGGTCGAGGGCTCCTTCGTCTATGGACTCTCGGCCGCGCTCTTCGGCGAGTGCACGGTCAAGGACGGGCGCATGGTCGAGGAGAATTTCGACACCTATCCGGTGGTGCGCATGGAGGACATGCCGGCGGTCGAGACGATCATCGTGCCCTCCGGCGGCTTCTGGGGCGGCGTCGGCGAGCCGACCATCGCGGTCGCGGCCCCCGCCGTGCTGAACGCGATCTTCGCCGCCACCGGCAAGCGCGTGCGCAACCTGCCGCTCAAGAATACGGATCTGCGCAAGGCGTGAGATTGGTGAAAGGGCAAGGTCATCCCGGCCGAAGCAAAGCGAAGAGCCGGGATCCATTCCGGAACGCCAATCGGAAAGGTTCCGGAATAGGTCCCGGGTCTCCCTTCGGTCGCCCGGGACGACTAGCGATTATTTTCGCCGGTCTGCTCTTAGCCATTCCAGCCACTGCCCTCGAAGCCTACACCGTCGTCGGCGACGCGATCCCCGCGCCGCTCGGCGGCAAGGTCGGCGATCCCATGCGCGGGCGGGCGCTCGTGCTCGATCGCACGCAGGGCAATTGCCTGATCTGTCACCAGCTGCCGGAGCCGAACGAGCCCTTCCAGGGCACGATCGGCCCCGATCTCGCCGGGGTCGCGAGCCGGCTCGACATGGGCCAGCTCCGCCTGCGCCTCGTCGATGCCAGCCTGCTCAACCCGCGGACGGTGATGCCGCCCTATTTTCGTAACCAAGGATTGCGAGACGTTGCGCCGGCCTTTCGCGATCGGCCGGCGCTCACCGCCCAGGAGATCGAGGATGTCGTCACCTATCTCGCCAGCCTGCGCACGCCCTGAACCGGCGCTCTCGCGCCGCGAGGTGATGGCGGCCGGCGTCGCCGGCCTCGCCCTCGCCGCCGTGCCCGCTTCCACCCAGGCGGCCGCGCCTCCCGCTCTCGCCGAGCTGATCGCGCGCATCACCGAAGGCGCGGTGCCCGAGCGCGGCAGGATCACCTTCGACATTCCGCAACTGGTCGAGAACGGCAATTCGGTCGATGTCGCGATCCAGGTCGAGAGCCCGATGACGCAGGCCGACCATGTTCGCTGGATCCATGTCATCGCCGAGAAGAACCCGTTTCCCGATGTTGCCCGCTTCAATCTCACCCCTCGCAGCGGCCGGGCCGACATCCGCGCCACCTTGCGCCTCGCGACTTCGCAGAAGGTCGTGGCGATTGCCTCGCTGAGCGGCGGCGGCTATGTCATGGCCGATGCCGATATCGTGGTGACGCTCAGCGCCTGCATCGACGGAGGCTGAACCGATGGCATCGTTCAACGCCCGCATCACCATGCCGGCCGAGGCCAGGGCCGGCGAGATCGTCGAGATTCGCGTCCTGGTGCGCCATCCAATGGATCGCGGCGGCCAGGTCGATTCCGAAGGCCGCGTCGTCCCGCGCAAGATCCTGAACCGCCTGACCGTGACCTATGCCGGCGAGCCGGTGTTTCGCTACGACATGCACACCGGCGTCTCCGCCAATCCCTTCGTCAGCTTCACCACCCGCGCCGTCGAGACCGGCGACCTCACCTTCGAATGGCGCGAGGATGGCGGGGCGACCTTCACCCGCACCGCCCGTCTCGTCGTGACATGACCACATTCCCGCAATGATCCCCACAGCCCTCATCCTGAGGAGCCGCGCCAGCGGCGTCTCGAAGGATGCTCCAGAGCGCACTGGACCATCCTTCGAGACGCGATCTGCGATCGCTCCTCAGGATGAGGGCTATGGTTCCGGGAAGGCCTTTTGGCTGGCCACCGCATTGATCAGCTTGTTGCTGACCGCCGCGACCGCGGAGGAGATCAAGCCGGGCAGCGCCTTCCTCTCAGCCTCGATGCAGCGCCAGCAGGAGGATGAAGCCCGCAATCCCGGCTGGCTCTGGGTCGAGCAGGGCGAGGAGCTGTTCAGCCGCCGCGAGGGTGCAGCGCCGACCTGCATCTCCTGCCACACCGATCCCAAACAGAGCCTGCGCGGGGCCGCCGCCCGCCACCCGCAAGTCGACGCCGCCAGCGGCAAGCTGATCAATCTCGAGGGTCGCATCGAGCAGTGCCGGGTCGACCGTCAGAAGCAGCCCGCCTTCGGCTATGAGAGCCAGGAACTGCTCGGGCTCACCGCCTATGTCGCCTCGCTTTCGAAGGGCGTGCCGCTGACGGTCTCGGCCGAGGGCGCGGCCAAACCCTATTATGAAACCGGCAAGGCCTTCTACGACCGCCGGCAGGGCCAGCTCAATCTCGCCTGCACGCAATGTCATGACGGTCTGGTCGGCCAGAAGCTGCGCGGCGACACGATCAGCTACGGCATCGGCACCGGCTATCCGGCCTACCGGCTCGAATGGAACGGACTGGGGTCGCTGCACCGGCGCCTGCGTGCCTGTTCGCTCGGCGTCAGGGCGACGCAGTTCGACTACGGCTCGGACGAATACCTCGCGCTCGAACTCTATCTCGCCGTGCGCGCCAAGGGGCTCGCACTGGAGGCACCCGGCCTGAGACGCTGACGTCTCTCCAGTTCGAGTCGTCCCGGACAAGCCGCGTCAGCGGCGCCGATCCGGGACCCACGCCTGAGCCTTTCCGAATGAGGTTCCGGAATGGATCCGGGTCTTCGCTTCGCTGCGCCCGGGACGACTCGTGGATATCGGGGACATGCTATTGGCGACGGCTACGCGAGCCGTCACGATCCCGGCACAGTCCTGTCGGAGACGTCGTGGATGCTTCGCCTGCCTGCCTTCGTTGCCTTCATGCTGATCGCCACCGCTGCCATCGCCGAGCCCGATGCCGAGCCGCCAGCCTCGGCAGCCGGGGCCACCGCGTCACCGCCGCCCTTCGTGCTCAAGGGCACCGAGGTCAGGACGATCCGGGCCAAGGCGCTGCAGCGCGACTACGAGATATTCGTCAGCCTGCCGGAATCCTATCAGAGCCAGCCGCGCCGGCGCTTCCCGGTGCTATTCGTCACCGATGCCGACTATACCTTCCCGCTGGTCCGCTCGATCGCCCGCCGGGTCGGCAACCGGGCCAGGGGGCTGGAGGAGTTCATCCTGGTCGGCCTGTCATATTCGGTCGGCGACACGCCCGAATACAGCCGCCGGCGCGACTACACCCCGACGCCGAACGGCGAGAAGACACGCGATCCGTCGGGCAAGCCGCCAGTCTTCGGCGAAGCGGAGGGCTATCGCCGCTTCCTCTCGGAGGAGGTGATGCCCTTCGTCGCTGCGACGTACCGCACCGACACCACCCGCAGCATCTATGCCGGCCATTCCTATGGCGGCCTGTTCGGCCTCTACGTGCTGCTGACCGAGCCGAAACTGTTCTCGCACTACATCATCGGCAGCCCCTCGCTCTGGTTCGACCAGAAGGTGCTGTTCCAACGCGAACGGAGCTATGCCGAAGCCAACAAGGAATTGAGGGCGAACGTCTTCATGTCGATCGCCTCCTACGAGACGATCGACAAAGCGTCCGGCGATCCGCGCTACAACGGCAAGACCGACATGATCGCCGATCTCAGGGAGTTCGAGCAGGCGCTGCGTTCGCGCAATTATCCGGGCCTCAAGCTCGCGAGCGAGGTCATCCCAGGCGAGGACCATCTCACCGTCTTCCCTGCGATCGTGACGCGCGGGCTGCTCTGGGCGCTACCGGCGAAGCGGGATTAGGCACAATCCCACGACAAGGTCATCCCGGGCGATCGCAGGGAGACCCGGGATGACCACGACTGCGTGGGGTACGATCAATCCTTCTTGCTCTTGCCGTCCTTCGGCTTCTCCTTGTCCCGGCCCTTCGGCTTCGCCCGATTGTGGAAGCTGGCATTGCCGAGCCCGGTGCCGATCGTCAGCACCGCCCAGTGCTCGACATCCTGCATGAACGGCAATTCGCTCAGGCCCTGCACGACGGCATCATTGTGCATGGTGACGACGGTATCGTGCTCGCCGATCTCCGGCGCCATCTCGCGAATGCTCTCGACCAGATTGAAGCGGCTGCTCGACCAGTTTCCGGGCAGGTTCTGGGCGCCGCGATCGATCGCGCCGTCCGGCTCGATCAGGCCGGGACAGCCGACGCCGATGAAGGGCGCGACGCGCAGGCCTTCCTTGGCTGCGTGTTCGATCTGCTCGCGCAGCATCTTGCCGAGCCGCCTCACGGCCTGCTCGCGGCTCGTCTCCTCATCGGCATGGCGCCAGAGCTCGGTTTCCCAGACTCGCGCCTTGCTGAGATCGGAGGCCTTGTCCTGGCGCAATTCGACGATCCCCGCACGAATGTTCGAGCCGCCGATATCGACCGCGACCAGGCTGTCATAGGCCTCGAAGATCCATTTCGGCGCGAGATGGGCGCTGCCGACCAGCCCGGCTTCGTCAGAGTGATGGCGCACCGGCACGAGCTCGATGGTGTAGCCCTCGGTCTGCAGAATGATGCCGGCTCGCGCGATCGCCAGTTCGCCGATCCGGCTCTGGCGGAAGCCGCCGCCGACGACGATGCGCTCGACCGGGCTCCAGGCCTTCTGGCGCAGGAAGCGACGGATGACGAAAGCGAGCGACTGGGCGAAGCGCTCGACGGCCGAGAGCACCAGCGCCGCCTCGCGGGCTTCGCCCTCCGTCAGCAGCTTGTCGAGCTCCGATTTGCTGACGGTCTTGCCGACCTTCGCCAGCGGATCCTCGCTGGTCTCGGCAAGATGGCTCCGCAACTCGGCGAGATGATCCATGAAGGCGCCCCGGCTCGCCTTGTCGCCGAGGAAGCCGTCACCGTCGCGGATTTCGAGATTGTAGCTGGTGACGATGACCGAGGGCAGCTCCTGTGCCCCATGCGGCCCGGTCGGGTTCGTCTTGCTCGCCGTCGCCACTGCCATCACCGCCCCCGTCGTGAAAGTCACGCGGGGAGAACGAGCGCGCCCCCCTGGCGGTTCCTGCGCCGCGCGGCCGCATGCCCCGTCTGCGCTGCGGGCGGGACATTCAACCTACTGGCGATTGACCCCACTGCGTCCTTTCGCCTCCATAGCCGGCGGCGCGCTTCGCGGCCTGGGGGATTGTAGATGCTCGAAGTGATCGGCCGCTCGCTCGCGATCGGCATCGGCGCGACTGCCTTGCTCGACCTCTGGGCGCTGTTCCTCAACCGCGTCTTCGGCATTCCGCTGGCGAACTGGGCGATGGTCGGGCGCTGGTTCGCCTATCTGCCGCGTGGCCGCTTCATGCACGACACCATCGCCGACACGCCGCCGGTCGCACGCGAGCTCGCGATCGGCTGGATCATGCACTACCTGATCGGTGCGCTCTTCGCCGCGATCGTCCTGCTGATCTGGGGGCTCGACTGGGCCCGCAATCCGACGCTGCTGCCGGCCCTGATCGTCGGCATCGTCACCGTCGGCTGCGGCTGGTTCATCCTGCAGCCGGGCATGGGCTTCGGCCTCGCCGCCAGCAAACGGCCGAACGCCAACCAGGTCCGGCTGATCGGACTGATCAACCATGTCGTTTTCGGGCTGGGCCTCTGGCTCGCCGCGCTGCTGGCGCGCTGAACTGCGCCTCACGAACTTTCAAAGGCAAGGACGGAAAACCCATGGCCGCGACCCTGTTCCACAATGCCCGCATCGTCGACGGCACCGCGCCCGAGCGCGCCGCGCCCGTCTCTGTCCTGGTCGAGGGCGGGTTGATCCGCGAGGTCGGCAAGAGCGTGCGCTCCGACAAGGCCAGGGTGATCGATCTCAAAGGCCACACGCTGATGCCCGGGCTGATCGACGCCCATGTCCACGTCATCGCCGGCCTCGCCGATCTCGGCCGCAACGCCGCCTTGCCCG
Organism: Allobosea lupini; assembly: GCF_900109525.1. GTDB lineage: Bacteria > Pseudomonadota > Alphaproteobacteria > Rhizobiales > Beijerinckiaceae > Allobosea > Allobosea lupini. Next base: position 393,465 of record NZ_FOAN01000006.1, read on the forward strand.
ACTCGCTCGTCACGGTGCGCTCGCTGGTGATCATGCGCGAGATGCTGCTGCGCGGCTTCACCACGGTGCGCGATGTCGGCGGCGCCGATTTCGGCCTGAAACAGGCGACTGAAGAACACGATTTCCCGACGCCGCGCCTCGTCATCTCCGGCAAGGCGCTGAGCCAGACCGGTGGCCATGCCGACTTCCGCGGCCGCTACGACGACCGGCTGCCGCCGACGACGCGGTATCGCCTCGGCGCGCTCGGCCGCATCTGCGACGGCGAGGCCGAGGTTCGACGGGCCGCGCGCGAGGAACTCAAGGGCGGCGCCGACTTCATCAAGATCATGGCCAATGGCGGCTGCGCCTCGCCGACCGACCCGATCCATTTCCTCGGCTTCTCGGTCGGCGAACTCGAAGCGGTCGTCGAAGAGGCCCGCATGGCCGGAACCTATGTCTCCGCCCATGTCTACACCGACGAGGCGATCCGCCGCTGCGTCGAGGCGGGCGTCCATTCGCTGGAGCATTGCAACCTGATCAAGGCCGAAACCGCCAAGCTCGCAGCGAAGAACGGCGCCGTCGCGGTGCCCACCCTCGTCACCTATGACAAGCTCGCCAGCGAGGGCGGCAAGCTCGGCTTCCCACCCGATTCCGTCGCCAAGGTCGAGTTCGTCCGGGCCGCCGGCATGGAATCGCTGGCAATCATGAAACAGGCGGGGCTCGCCATGGCCTATGGCAGCGACCTGCTCGGCGAGATGCATCGCCACCAGTCCGAGGAGTTCGTCATCCGCGGCCGCGCCCTGCCGGCGCATGAGGTGATCGGCGCCGCCACCCATGTCGCCGCCAGGCTGCTGAAGCTCGAGGGCAAGATCGGCACGGTGGCACCGGGCGCCTATGCCGACCTGATCGTCGTAGACGGCGACCCGCTGCAGGACCTTGCGCTGCTGACCCGCCAAGGCCGGCACATGCCCGTCATCATGAAGGCCGGCACCTTCATCAAGCGCGCCCGGCTGGACTGACGGCGCATGAAGCCCTGGACGCAGCTCGACGCCGCGCCGATCCCCGGCGGCGGCACGCTGAAGCTCATGCGCCGCGGCGAGGACGAGTTCTCGATCACGCTCGGCCATAACGAGCTGATGAACTCGCGCCTCAAGGGCTCGGAGGAGGCGCTGGCGAGCCTCGCCATCGACAGGATCGGCCAGCGCCCGAGCCTGTGCCTGCTGATCGGCGGGCTCGGCATGGGCTTCACGCTGCGGGCGGCGCTCGCCGCGCTTCCGGCCGATGCCGAGATCGTGGTCGCCGAATTGATCCCGGCGGTGATCGCCTGGGCGCGCGGCCCGCTCGCTCCGATCTTCGCCGGCTGCCTCGACGATCCCCGCGTCAGCGTGCGCGAAGCCGATGTCGTCACAGTCATCCGCGAAGGACCCGGCCGCTACGACGCGATCCTGCTCGATGTCGACAACGGGCCTGACGGGCTGATGGTCGAGGCCAATGACCGGCTCTACGACCATGCCGGCCTCGGGGCTGCGAAGGCGGCACTACGGTCTCACGGCGTGCTCGCCGTCTGGTCGGCGGGGCCGGACCGCAACTTCACCCAGCGCCTACGCCAGGCCGGCTTCGCCGTCGAAGAGAAGACGGTGCGTGCCCGTGCCGGAGCTGGCGGCGCCAAGCACATGATCTGGCTCGCTGCCCCCAAGGGAAACGCGACTGCCGCGCAGCCCACTCGCGGCGCTGGAAACAGGCGGCGCTAGCGCTCACCGAGCAGGCGCGACAGGCCGGCGGAAAGCCCAATGCTCGGCACAGGCGCCGGCAGCGCCAGGTCGCCTTGAACCGGTTTGGACGGTGGATTGCGCGCCGCGTCGAGTACCGCGGCGAAGCCCGCCTGGACCGAACAGATCACCGGCACGCCGACATGAGGCTGGACCCGGGCCGCGAGCCCGGCGAGGCCGGCGCCGCCCAGGATCACCGCCTGTGCCCCGTCGCGCGCGACCGTGCGCCGGCAGGCTTCGGCCAGCAGCGCGATCGAGCCGTCCGGATCGGCCGCGATGTCGCCACCGGTCGGCGCCACCGTCTCGATGGCGGCAAGCCGGCCATCCAGCCCGAGCGCAGCGGTGAACTCGGTCAGGATCGGCCCCCAGCGCTCGCCACCAGTGACGATCGAGAAGCTCCCGCCCTGCGCCGCCGCCTGCCGGCAAGCCGCTTCGGCCATGCCGACCACCGGCACGCTGGCGATTTCCTTCAACGCCATCAGCCCGGGATCGCCGAAACAGGCGAGATAGACCGCATCGCAATCGCCGCCGTGCTCGGCGAAGGCGTCAAGCGCCGCATGCCCGGCAATGGCGCCGGCGCTGCGGCTGGAGATGTAGCGCGCCCCGAAGCGGCCGGTCGCCGGCACGAGTTCGACGTCGGCTGGCGTCATCGGCGCCAGCACGCGCAGGACCAGCTCGGTCATCTCGGCGCTGGTGTTCGGATTGAGGACGAGGATGCGCAAGATGATCTCAACGGGCGAGAGTTGGCCGGCCTTGGGAGCTTCAATCAAGAGCCGTGCCACGAGCTTTGCCGCGCCCACTCCTCGCGAGCAAGGGCCTCGCGAGCAAGGGCAAGCCTGCAGTGTTCGCAAGATCGCCACGCGAGGCGAGCCGGCTCGGAGCTCTCATCTCCGGAACCATCGCCGCATGCACGGGTTGCTGGCTCGACGGCCCTCACATCGGAGGATGGACGATGCCAGCCAAATCGAAGGCGCAGCAGAAGGCGGCCGGAGCCGCGCTCGCCGCCAAGCGGGGCGAGATCCCCAAGAGCGAGCTCAAGGGCGCCTCGAAGTCGATGGCCAAGTCGATGACCGAGAAGCAACTCGACGAGTTGGCCTCGACCAAGCGCAAGGGAAAGCCTGAGCACGTCACGAAGCACTGAGCGCTGGAGATATCGGCCCTCTTGCCCGGTGCTCAGATCAGAGCTTCCAGCGTTCGGCGGCTGCCCATGAGATGGCAGCGATCAGGGCCATGCCGACAGTGACTGCGAAAACCAGCTGCATGCTCGCCTCCTGTGCAAGGTGAGCATGCAATGAAGTATGCCAGGTTGCAGTTCCCTGCCGCTTCACGCCGAGGTTAAACGAATCCTGACACGATCGCAGGATTGCGGCCCCTCACTTTCGAGCAGGCAGGATTTATGGCGTCCCGGAAGGGATTCGAACCCCTGACCTACGGTTTAGGAAACCGTTGCTCTATCCTGCTGAGCTACCGGGACGCACGTCCTTGCGTTTAGCATAAAGCCGATGCAGGTGAAGCCTTCCTTTGCAGTGATTATCTGCGTCCTCGCTGTCATGGCCGCATGCGCCTCGATGGTGCGGGCGGCAGATGACGCTTGCGCGCCGGAGGAAGCGGCCGAGCAGGTCCGCCTCGCCGGCCTCGACCGGCACGGCGACCCGCAGCTCGCCGATGGACGGACCATCAGGCTCGCCGGGCTGGCGCCACGGCAGAACGAGACCGAGCGCGAGCATTTCGCCGCGCAGCTGGCACGCTGGCATGGGCGCGAATTCCGGCTGGCACCGCTCGGCGGCCCCGATCGCTGGGGGCGTGTGCCGGCCCGATTGCTCGCAGCCGAGGGGACGGATGCGCTCGCCGGCCAGCCCGATCTGAGCGCCGCCCTTCTCGCCGCAGGCGCGGCGCGGCGGCTGCCCGAGCCCGGCCTTGCCGCCTGCAACGAACTCTGGCGCAAGGCCGAGCCACGGCCGGCGGTGGCAGGCAAGGCCGGCAGCCTCGCGCCGGCCGCAACCCAGGGCAATTTTGCCGCAGTGGCCATGCCCGTCATCGACGGCCATGATGCCTCCGCGATGAAAGCGCAGGCGGGCCGGATCGTCGTGGTCGAGGGGCGTATCGCTGCCGTGGGCGAGCGGGCACAGCGGACCTATCTCAACTTCGAACGGCGGCGTGGCGCGGGTGGCAGCATCGTTCTGTCGCGCGCGCTCTGGCGTGACTTGCAGCGCAGCGGCTGGACCGCGTCGGCGCTGACAGGTAAACGCGTGCGCGTCAGCGGTGTGGTCGAGGGGCGCGATGGCCTCCTGATCGAGGCGCAGACGCGTAGTGCACTGGAATTGATCGACTAGGGGCCGATGCGGAACGTTCAGCGACATCGTCAGCCGATCCGGGGGCGCCTCGTCGCCGCGGTGCTGCCGGCCTTGCTGCTGGCGGCCTGCTTCGGTGACCAGAATTCCGTCCTGGCACCGCTCAACCAGCCGGGCGGCGAGCCGGCGCCCCGCGTCGCCAGCCTGCAGCGAGGCACCGACCGCGAGCACCAGCGCCTGCTTGCGGCCTTCGGCGGCGAATACCGCGCCCCTCAGGTCAAGGCCGAGCTGGAAGCGATCATCGCCCGCCTCGCCAAGGCCGGCGAAGGCCAGATCGGCACCTATGAGGTGACGATCCTGAATTCGCCGATCGTCAACGCCTTCGCTTTGCCGACCGGGCGGCTCTACGTCACCCGCGGGCTGCTTGCGCTGGCCAACGATTCCTCCGAGATCGCCTCGGTGATGGCGCACGAGATCGCCCATGTCACGGCGCGCCACGCCGTCGAGCGCGCCGAGATGGAGGCGGAATCGGCGCTGGTCAGCCAGGTCGTGGCGCAGGTGCTGAACGATCCGACGACCGGAGCCGCCGTTCAGCAGAGCTCCAAGCTCTCGCTCGCCCGCTTCTCGCGCCAGCAGGAGCTCACTGCCGACCAGATCAGCGTGCGCAACATCGCCCGCGCCGGCTACGACCCCTATGGCGCCGGCCGCTTCCTGGTCTCGCTCGGCCGCAACACCAGCTTCCGCGCCGGCCAGCAGGGCGGCGGCGACAAGAAGCTCGACATCCTCTCCAGCCACCCCTCGACGCCCGAGCGCGTCGCTGCCGTCACCAATGGCGCCCGCCAGATCGGCGCGCCCGGCCTCGGCGAACGCGACGCCGCGCGCTGGCTCGCCGTGGTCGACGGCGTCGCCTTCGGCGACGACCCGGCAGATGGCGTCGTGCGCGGCCGCCGCTACCTCAACAGCGCCCTGCGTATCGCCTTCACCGCGCCGGATGGCTTCGAACTGGAGGCCGCGCGCGAGATGGTCGTCGGCGTCAGCAATGACGGCTCGCAAGCGCTGCGCTTCGATTCGGTCGCGCTGAAGGCCGGCCAGACGCTGGAATCCTACGTGGCGTCGGGCTGGATCGACGGGGTCGCCACGGCCGAGGTGCAGTCGCTGACCGTCGGCGGCCTGCCGGCGGCTGTGACCTCCGGCAAGGGCGCCGACTGGACTTTCCGCCTTGCGGCGGTCCAGGCCGGGCCGCGCGTCTACCGCTTCATCCTCGCCGCCAAGGGCCAGAACGATCCCGAACGCGCCATGCGCGCTCTGCTCGACAGCTTCCGCAATCTCAGTGCCAGCGACGCGCAATCGGTCAGCCCCCTGAGGATCCGGCTCGTCACGGCCGGCGCCGGCGACACGCCCGCCAGCCTGGCCGAGCGCATGGCCTCGACCGATCGGCCATTGGAGCAGTTCCTGATTCTCAATGGGCTGGAGCGCAACGCGAGGCTGACGCCCGGCCAGCGTTACAAGATCGTGAGCGAATAGCGCGCAGCGCGCCGGCTGCTTTCGGCGCGCCCTGTGCTAGCCTCCCGGCCGTCGTCAGGACAGGGAGGCAGCCATGGCGCTCGATCGCCGCATCGTCGAACTCTACGACGAATACACCCACAAGCCGCTCGACCGCCGGAGTTTCATGAACCGGCTGATCGCCATCGCCGGCTCGGCCGCCGCGGCGGAAGCTGCGCTCGCCTTGCTGGAGCCGAACTACGCCCAGGCCCAGCAGGTCGCGGCCGACGACGCCCGCATCGAGAGCAGGCGCATCGATGAGACGGTCGGCGGAGTCAGGCTAAAGGGCTACCTCGTCACCCCGAAGGCCCAGGCGAAGCGGGGCGGTGTCCTCGTCATCCATGAGAACCGCGGCCTCAATCCGCATATCGAGGACGTCACCCGCCGCGCCGCGCTCGCCGGCTTCACTGCGCTCGGCGTCGATTTCCTCACTCCCCTCGGCGGCACGCCGGCCGATGCCGACGCGGCGCGTGCCCTGTTCGCGCAGCTCAAGCCCGAGGACGTCGTTGCGCAGGGGCGCGCGGCTCTAGCCTTCCTCAAGGCCCGGCCGGACACGACCGGCAAGGTCGGGGCGGTCGGCTTCTGCTGGGGCGGCGGCGCGGTCAACGATCTCGCCGTCAGCGCGCCGGAGCTCAATGCCGGCGTCGTCTTCTATGGGCGCTCGCCGGATCTTTCCAAGGTGCCGCAGATCAAGGCCCGGCTGCTGATCCAACACGCCTCTCGCGATACGCGCCTGGTCGAGGGGCTGCCGGCCTATGAGGCGGCGCTGAAGGCGGCCGGCATCACTTACCAGGCGATCGTCTATCCGGACGTCGACCACGCCTTCCTCAACGACACCAGCGCCGAGCGCTACAATGCCGCGGCCGCCAAGCTCGCCTGGGAGCGGACCGTGGCTTTCCTGGCGGCAGAGACCGGTGCGGCCTGATACGAAAAAGCCCGGCGGAGCGATCCGCCGGGCTCTTGCTATCCGATAGCGGAAAGCTGCCTCAGGCAGCCTCCTCCTGCAGGTCCTCGTCGCCTTCCTCGGCATCGGCCGCCTCGGCGGCCTCGCCCTTGCCGGCGCGGCGCGGCGACTTGGCGAGCTGACCCTCGATCTTCTTCAGCGCCTCGGTCTCGGTGATCTCCTCGACGGCCGCGATCTCGCGGGTCATCCGGTCGATCGCCGCCTCATAGAGCTGGCGCTCGGAGTAGGACTGCTCGGGCTGGGCTTCGGAGCGATAGAGATCGCGCACCACCTCGGCAATGGCGACGAGATCGCCCGAATTGATCTTGGCTTCGTATTCCTGGGCGCGGCGCGACCACATGGTGCGCTTGACACGGGCGCGACCGGTCAGGGTCGAGAGCGCCTTGCCGACGATGTCGGCATCGGCGAGCTTGCGCAGGCCGACGCTCGCCGCCTTGGCGGTGGGGACGCGCAGGGTCATCTTGTCCTTGGCGAAGCTGACGACGAAGAGTTCGAGCTTGAAGCCCGCGACTTCCTGCTCCTCGATCGCCGTGATCTGACCGACGCCATGGGACGGATAGACGACGAACTCGCCCGTCTTGAAGCCCTGGCGCACAACAGTCTTCTTCGCAGTGGACATGCCGTTTCGACTCCTGCATCTCTCCGCCGGAGCGGAGACGCGACTTTCAGCCGCTGGCCGGGATGACCGGCGGCACTCTGCCTGACGTGACGGGCAAGCCTTCTGGCTCTTCTCCCGACACAACATGCTCCCTCAGTCAGTTGTTTCTTGCTGGCCACCAGACACGAAGACAGCAACACGCCGGGCATTCTGACCGGTCGGGCCTGCTGTCGTCTCTGGGAGTGCCCCGTTTGTATAACCTCGCAGGGGCAGGCGGAAAGAACTCGACTGTGGCTTGTGGATACCACAAAATTCGCGCCGAATCAAAGGTAAACGGAATGCGAATGCCGCCGGGCCGCGTTGCGGCCGGCCATGGTTAACCTCGATCAGGCTCTGACGAAGGGTAACGTCAGTCGCCTTCGCCGGGCTCCGGCGACAGAAGCTCGAGCTTGTTCGGCACGCCGTCGAACTCCTTGGCGTCGGCCGGCGAGTCCTTCTTCTGCGTGATATTGGGCCAGCTCGCAGCGAACTTCGCATTGAGCTGCAGCCAGCTGTCGAGGCCGGGCTCGGTGTCCGGCTTGATCGCCTCGGCCGGGCATTCCGGCTCGCAGACGCCGCAGTCGATGCACTCGTCGGGATGAATGACGAGGAAGTTCTCGCCTTCATAGAAACAGTCGACCGGACAGACTTCGACGCAGTCCATGTACTTGCACTTGATGCAGTTCTCGGTGACCACATAGGTCATGGCGCTGTCCTTCCAATCGGCCGGCGCTTCTTTAGAGCCGGTCGAGAGAATGTTTCAAGGCCCTGTCACGACCGGAAACGAGATCAAACTTCCATCGAAACAACCGTTTCGAGAAGATTTTTCGCAGGCGTGCTGACACGTCCCGCGCAGCCTCCGCGTTATCCCTTCGGCTCCTCCGGCGCAAGCGACGGAACGCCGCGTTCGCCGCCGCTCAGGACCTCATACAGCGTCTGCGCCTGCTCGTAGGAGCCTCGCCGCTCGGCGAAGGCAGTGACGCGCACCACCAGCGTCGCATGCGGCAAAGCCAGCGTCAGGACATCCCCCGGCTTCACCCCGAGCGCCGGGTTCTCGACGCGCTTACTTGCAATGCGGACATGGCCGTCCTCCACCAGCTGCACAGCGGCGGGGCGGGTCCGCGCGAAGCGCGCGAACCAGAGCCATTTGTCGAGGCGTTGCCGATCGTCCCGCAAGCAGCCTCCCTACGCTGCGTCAGCGCTTGCGCCCGTCATTGCCCTCGAGCTGGGCCTTGAGGGCGAGCAGCTTGGCGAAGGGCGAATCCGGATCGGGCTGGCGCTCGGCCGGGCGCGGCCGCGCCGGCTGCTGGAAGCGCTGCTCCTTGCCGCCACGCTCCTCGCGACGCGGACCACCACCGGGGCGGCCGCCATCACGCTTGAACTCGGGCCGGGGACCACGCTCGGGGCGCCCGTCACGCCCCTGGGCATTGCGACCAGCACCGTCCTGCGCCGCAGGCTCGCCGCCGGCCGGGCGCGGGCCGTTCCAGCCACCTTCGCGCCAGCGGTTGCGATTCGGCGGACGCTGCCCGCTCGGCTTGCCCTCGCCGCTTCCCGTGACGGGAGCGGCCTCGGCAGCACCGGCGCGGCGGTCGGGCCGGCGTCCACGCTGCCCCTGCTCGGGACGACGGCCGCCCTGATGGCGATGAGGCCGCCAGATCTCGATCAACTCGGGCTCGGCAGGCGCAGTCACCTCGACCGCAGCGGCAAGCTCGCCTGCCGCCTCGGCGGCAACGACAGGCTCGGCCATCTCGGTTTGGGGCTGGGACGCGGCTTCCGCCACCGGCTCGTCGCTCGGTAGAGCCAGGATCGACATCGCATCGGCCGGCACCGGCTCGGCCGGGCTGGCGACGTCGTCTTCCGTCGGAGCGGCAGCGACCTCGGCATCGGTCAGGATCGGAGCATCCGGGGTTTCACCCGCGGCAGCGACGCTGTCCGTGCTTTCGACCGCACCTTCGACGTCGACGGAATGCGCTTCATCAAGCGCGTCAGTCGCCTCGGCCACGGCCTCCACCGGGACTGCCGGCGTGGTCGCGGCCGGCGCGGGCGCAACAGCGAGCGGCACCGTGATGGCAGGGCCCGGGCGCTTCTGCGAGACATAACCGAGCGAGCGCAGGATCGAAGCGAAATCCTCGCCGGCGCAGCCGACGAGCGAGGTCATCGCGCCGGTGGCGACGAAGCCGTCCTGATCGGCAGCGCCAACCGGCGGCTGGCCGAGCGTCACGCCAGGTCGATAGGCGATCGCCGGACGGATGAGGTCGGCGAGGCGTTCGAGGATATCGACGCGCACCGCCCGCTCGCCGCAGACGCGGTAGCCGGCGGCGCGATAGAGTCCCTTCGGGATCTCCTTGTTGGCCGGGAACGAGGTCCGGCCGGAGGAGGCGAGATGCGAGATGTCGTCGAGCCCGGCGGTCTCCGGATTGCCGTGTTTCAGCGCCCAGAGCTGGGCGGCGAGCGCCCGCGGTGCCGGCTTCAGCAGCGCCGGGACATAGAGGTGGAAGGCGCCGAAGCGGATGCCAAGCTGGCGCAGGCCCGCCCGCCCTTCCTGATCGAGCGTCTTCATCTCCTCGGCGACTTTGCTGCGCTCGAGCACGCCGAGCGCTTCGGCCGCCTGATAGGCGATGCCGCGGGCGATGCCGCTGACGCTCTCGGCGTTCTCCAGGATCTGGAGTGGGCCGAGCAGCTTGGTGACGTGATGCTTCAGCCAGGCGGCCAGCCTCGTCTCGATCTGCTCGCGGGCCTGCGCCGGCAGGTGATCGTCGATCATCAGGCGCAGGCGCGGCTCAAGCACCTTCTCGCCAGCGGCCAGGCGCGCCACGGGCTCGCCGATCCAGCGCACCAACCCATCATGCGAGAGCACGAAGGCATCGTCGCCCGCCAGTACGACGCGCGAGGCGCGTGCCTCGAGCTCGCCAGCCAGCGCCTTCAGCGCCGCAGCGTTCAAAGCTTTCGCTTCCGGACCACCCGCCTTCGGGTCCGCCGTGAAACGGAAGCCTTGCAGCAATCCGACATGCTGACCCTCGACCAGGACATCGCCGGTCGCGGTGACTTCGGCCTCCAACATTGCATTCTCCCGCAGGCGACGCATCAACACGCTCGTGCGCCGATCGACGAATCGGCTGGCAAGCCGTTCGTGCAAAGCGTCCGACAGCCTGTCCTCTACAAGACGCGCCACCCCCTGCCAATGCTCAGGATCAGGCAACCAGTCCGGACGGTTCGCGACATAGGTCCAGGTCCGCACCTGGGCGATGCGGGCCGAGAGGGTGTCGATCTCGCCATCGACCCGGTCGAGCGCGGCCAATTGGCCGGCATACCAGTCCGGATCGAGGCGGCCATGGCGCATCAGGCGCAGATAGAGCGTCGTCGCCAGTTCGGCATGCTGCATCGGTGCGATCTTGCGATAATCGGGCAGGCCGCAGACCTCCCAGAGCCGCGACACCGCTGGCTTGCCCTGTGCCAGCCGCGAGACGTCATGATCGCGCGCCAGGATCTCCAGCGTCGTCATGTCCTCGGCGATCAGGGCCCGGGTCAGCCCCGGCTCCTGCGGCTGGATATTGAGGCTGTCGAGCAGCCCCGGGATCGAGCGCAGGTCGAGATCGGCGTTGCGCCACTGCACCTGCCGCACCGAGTCGAAGCGATGATCCTCGATCGCCTGGACCAGGTCCTGATCGAAGGGTGGCGCGCGCCCGGTGGTGCCGAATGTGCCGTCGCGCAGATGCCGCCCGGCCCGGCCGGCGATCTGGCCGAACTCGGCCGGGTTGAGCTTGCGATAGTGATGGCCGTCGAACTTGCTGTCGCCGGCGAAGGCGATGTGGTCGACATCGAGATTGAGCCCCATGCCGATCGCGTCGGTGGCGACGAGATAGTCGACATCGCCCGACTGGTAGATCTCGACCTGGGCATTACGCGTGCGTGGGCTGAGCGCCCCCAGCACCACCGCCGCTCCGCCCTTCTGCCGGCGGATCAGCTCGGCGATGGCGTAGACCTCCTCGGCCGAGAAGGCGACGATCGCCGAGCGCCGCGGCAGGCGGGTGATCTTGCGGTCGCCGGCAAAGGACAGGTTGGACAGGCGCGGCCGCGAGACGACGTTGACGCCGGGGATGAGCTGCTCGACCAGCGGCTTCATCGTGCCGGCGCCGATCAGCATCGTCTCCTCGCGGCCGCGATGATTGAGCAGCCGGTCGGCGAAGACATGGCCGCGGTCGAGATCGGCGGCGAGCTGGATTTCGTCGATGGCGACGAAATCGACGACGAGGTCGCGCGGCATCGCCTCGACCGTGCAGACCCAGAAGCTCGGCCGCTCCGGCTTGATCTTTTCCTCGCCGGTGACGAGCGCGACGGCATGTGGCCCAACCTTGTCGACGACGCGTTGATAGACCTCGCGCGCCAGGAGGCGCAGCGGCAGGCCGATCATGCCCGTGGGATGCGCGATCATCCGCTCGATGGCGAGATGGGTCTTGCCGGTATTGGTAGGTCCGAGCACCGCCGTGACGCCGCGAGCGCGGAGCGAAGGCGGAAGGGAACGGGTTGGGATCAAGACGCTGGAGCTTTCCTGCAGCCTGCGCGGCGAAACGCCGGGCCAGCCCTAACGGGATGAGCTGCCCGAAGGCAACCCGATCCGTGAACAGAACGAGTCCGGAACGAAGCGGGGCCGAATCGCTGACTCCCACAGAATCAGGTTTCGTTCACGGCGAGATATTGCGGCAAGCGATTCAAAAACCACAAGATTTTGAATCGCCCTCATTCTTCATCCTTCGCCGACTTGCGCGCGCGAGGGCCGCTTTCGCTCATGTAGGTGTTGTGCGCCAGAACGCGAGAGGACTCCGAGGAATACGGTAGACAATAAGCCGCCAGTTAATCCGCGAACACATCGGCCACGACCTGCGCCGCCTCATCGGGCGCCTCGACATGGACGAAATGGCCGGCGCCCTCGCAGAAGCTCACCTCCACATCGTCGAAATAATGCGACAGGAAGCTCGCCCACTCCGATTTCAGGATCGGGTCGTGCCGGCCCCAATGGACCCTCGTGCGCTGATGGATCGGCACGGAGGGAGCCGGGTGCCCGTCGATCGCGGCGATCCGCGCCGCGTTCTGGCTCCGATACCAGTCGAATCCGCCGCGCAGATTGCCGGGCTTCATGAAGTTCTCGACGTAAGTGTCGAAGACCGGCGCGAAGGCATCCTTGCGATGGCACCAATGCGTCAGGAAATGCCCGAGATAGAGCGCGCAGGCCTCGCGGCTGGAGCCGATCAACTGCTCCGCCAGCGGCAATTGCTGGAAGGACTGGTACCAGATCTCGTTGACATGGCCATCGCGGACCCAGGCCGAGCCTACACTCGGCGTCGGGCAGTTGAAGAACAGGAGCTTCTCGACCCGTTGCGGATGACGCCGCGCCAGCCCCTGCGCCACATAGGCGCCGACATCGTGGCCGACGACGCCGACCGGCCCGGTGCCGAGCGCGTCCAATAGCGCCGCGATGTCGTCGGCATGGGCGTTGGCGCCGACATCGCTGCGCGGCGTCGCTGACTTGCCGCTGTCGCCGAAACCGCGAAGATCGGGCGCGATCAGACGGAACTCACCGTGCAGCCGGTTCATCACCGGCAGCCAGCTCATCCAGAATTCCGGCCAGCCATGCAGCAGAAGGACTGCCGGCCCGTCGCCGACCTCGGCGACGTGGAGAACGGTGTCCCGCACGACGACCTGGCGGTGCCTGAGGCCGGGCGGCAAGGCGAAATCGCTGGACATGACGGCTCCGGAACCGAATCGCCGGGAAGGCTAGCGCCTCGAACGAGCGTTCCGCAATCCACGCAGGGGCAGAGCCTGCATGCGCGGGAAGGCATGGTAGCCGAATTGCCGGCGGGGATGGGCGGCGATCTTATCCCCCGCGCTTCCGGCGGCCTCAGAATGGCGCGCTCAAAACAGGGGAGCACGCCATGCCGGATCAGCCGTATCATTCACCCAGTGATAGCGCGCGCTGGCGCGAGATCGTCCTTTTGCGCCGCGGGCTCGTTTCGCTGAAGGCGCAGACGCGGCTGCTGCGCCATGAGCTCGCCCGCAAATACAATCCCGACCAGCCGCGCGTGCCGGCTGGCAATACCGGCGGCGGGCAATGGACCAGCGGTGGAGGCGGGGGCGGCCCGGCGTTGGCCGGAACGGAATTTCTGAGCGACCTTGGCGCTGCCCTGTCGAGTGCGCTGAACTTCGGCGATGTCGTCGCCGATACCAGCGGCGAGGAGAGTTGGGCTTTCTATCAGTAAGGGACGCGCACGGACGGCTCGCTGGCCGAACGCGCCGTCGTCAACCGCGACGGCTCGACCATCCACTCCGAGTTCGCCGAGCCCGACCGCAGGAACGACTGGGACGAGCGGCACACCGTCACCTCGCCCGAAGGCGGCAAGACCACCTTCGAGACAGCCGACCGCACCCAGACGATCCGCGATGGTGGTCCCGACGGCGAGGTCGTTTCGCGCTCGACCTGGACCGAACGCGGGCCGGAGCGCGAGGCGACCGTGCAGCAGGCGTTCGCTCCATTGCTGCCCGCTGCCCCCGCGGCGGCGGAGGTCACGATCACATCGGCTCTGACGCTCTTCACCTGGCTGTCGGCGCGAAACAAGACCGATGGGCTGGAAGCGACCATTGCTTTTAACGCGCGAGATTATCGGCCCGGCGAAGCGCCTGGCTTCGACCTTGGCTATGTCGGCCAGATCAGCCGCTCCGAAGCGGAAGCAGCCTGTCGCAATCTGCCCGAACTGCAGTCCCGCCTCGACGCCGCCATTGCGACGGTCGGGCCCGCGAGCAAATATCCATCACCGGCCGTTTACGGGACGTATGTGCATACGAACATGGGCAACCAAATCACGACGCAGAACTATCCCGACCTGAAGGCCGAGCGGTCGTTCTTGAAGGAGTTAAGCGAACCGACCTCGGAGACCCTGCGCCGGTACGGTTATCCCGATACAGTGCGTTATGACGCCTACGAATTGAGGGCTGACGGAACACTTTGCATTTACGATTTCAAGGCCGGGAGACGAGGCCTGTCCGTTCGCCGCTCGGATATTTTGGCGAACGCAGGGCGATATGGCTTTGCTAGCGCACGTCGCATCGTCGTCCTCGAAGTCAGGCCGAGCAAGTGACATCGAAGAAGCAAATTGCCGAGCTCCTCGATACATTGGTAGCTCGGCACCATGACTTGGTACGATATGGACCGTTTGTCGTCCTCAGGCCACTACGCCATATCATCCGTTCCGTCTCGATCGATCGTACGAGGGTATCCGACCTGCCGGATCTATTCTTCTCGATCGGCTATACCTGCGACCCCGGCGCAACCGTGCAAGGCTTTTGGCTCGAGGGTTTCTCGACCGGCCAGGACCAGCCACGATACTGGTCGCAACCGAATTTCAAGGATGCATTCCTCCAAGTCGTGGAGGAACGCATCTTACCGATGCTGAGATCCATCGAAAGCTTCGATGCGCTTCTGAGCTTCGACCAGAATCGAGAGTTTGGCTATCGTGAGACAGTCAATTCGCCGCTGCACAAGGTCCAGCTGGCTTCAGCGATGGGGCGTTTTGATGATGCGCTCGAGACCGCGCGTTGGATGGCGCTGCACCCCCGAAAATCTCGCTACTGGTCGGAGGGTAGCTATGCGCTCATTGTTGACCATCTCGCTCCCTTACTGGAAGCGCGAGACGAAACCGGTATTGCGGCCATGTTGCACGACTGGGAGATGAAGACGATCCAGAAGATCGGAGTCTTGCCGATCTTCGAGCAGGTGCCATTCCCGTTCGAACTCAGCCGTAGCCGTTGATGGGGAACCTCAATTCCGCGTCGCGGTCGCCGTCACGCCCGGATCGACCTTGAAGCTCGAGGCCTCGATCACCGCCGTGCCGATCATCGTCTTCACGGATATGCGCACCGGCAGCATCATGTTTGTGCCGGCGACGGGGGCGAGCCAGGTCGAGATCTCATTGTTCTCGGCCATGAACTTGGTCGAGGGGCGCAGGGAGCGATGGCCGGCGATCGGCACGTAGCGCGCCTGGCAGACCGAGACCGGGCCGCTATAGCCGTCGATCTTGATCTCGCGCGTGCCGGAATAACTCAGCTTGATGTCGTAGCGCGCCGCGCCGTCGAAGATCGCCAGCGTGCGGTTGCAGGCCGCCGCGCCGCCATTGCGGCCGGAAGCCTCGACCGGCATCAGGAAGGCGCTGAGCGGATCCATGATGTTGCGCTGGTGCTCGTCCTTGAGCGGGACGCGATCGGGCTTGGGATCGATCGGCGGCTCGATCGCCAGCGCCTGCACGGCATTGCCGCCGAGCGCCATGCGCACCGTGCGGCTTTCGCTGGAATTGGCCGAGGACACCGCAAAGGCCGTCGGCGAGAGCCGGCTGCCGTTGAGGTTGCCGGTCGCAGTGCCGGAACCGCGACCGCCGGTGAAACTGCCGACGAGGCCGGTCAGCTTGGCGGTGGCGTCGAGCTTGTAGCTGCCGCCGTCGATACCGCCGGCGAGATTGGCCTTGCCGAGCGACAGGCCGAGCAGGCTGACGTCATAGGTCGCATCCAGCGACGCGGCCTGTACGGCCGGCGCAGGCAGGGCAAGCATCAGCACCGCGATGAGGGCGCTGCTGGCAGGCGACAAGGCGAGCTTCATCTTGAGGCTCCGAAGCGCGACGGACATCGTCGCATGCACTGGGATTCGGTCCGAATCGTGACTGGTTCCCGTCAGCTTGGCGGGATAATGGTTACCGAGATGTTTCCGGGGCGCTTTCGCGCGACCTGCCTTGACGGGCTGTCACCGGCCCGTTATAGACCGCCCACTTCAATTTGACTTCCGGTGCTCGCCTGCCGGCACGTCGCGTGTCGGCATTTTGCGTTGAGTACTCGGAGATTTTGGGAACACGATCATGGCCCGCCGTTGCGAACTGACCGGGAAAGCCACCCTGACCGGCCACCTCGTCAGCCACTCGAACCGCAAGACCAAGACGGTCTTCCGGCCGAACCTGGTCAACGTCACGCTGCAGTCGGATGCGCTCGGCCGTTCGGTCCGCCTGCGCGTCTCGGCGAATGCGCTGCGCACCGTCGACCATCGCGGCGGCCTCGATGCCTTCCTGGTCAAGGCTCCGGCCGGTGATCTGTCGACCGGCGCGCTGACGCTGAAGCGCGACATCGAGAAGAAGCTCGCCGCCAACTGAGCGCCGGTTTCCCTCGGGACTGAACGAAGCGGCCGCAAGGCCGCTTTTTTCGTTTGGGCTCATCTCGTCATTCTCGGGCGAAGCGAAGCGCAAGAAGGCGCCGATCAGCGCCTCATCCTGCCTGAGACGCTCGGGCACGCCCGAGCATGACGAGCGGCTAAGGTACCAGCTCGAACTCCAGCAGCACCGTCCGCTGCAGGAAGGTCGAGAAATTATCGTCCGAGATCAGGGTGATGATGGTCCGCCCGCTCTCCTGGTGGACCGCCATCCCCTCCATGTTGTCGATTTCCTGGCCGAGATCGGCCTCGATCAGGATCGGCCCGTCGAGCTTTGCTCCGGGACGAATGGCACCCCCGGCGATGCGGCGGATGCGCATGCCGACGCCGCGCAGCGGCTTGTACCAGCGCTCCAGCAGCAGCATGTCGCCGCCCGGCAGGAAGGCGAGGTCGGTGATGTCGTAGCCGTCGCGGCGGACCACCTGCAGCGTACCCGGCTGGCGCCCGCCAAGAATGAAGCCCGTGGTCGGCTCGTCCTCGCGGCCCGAGCGCTCGGAGATCGCGATCAGCGCCCCGGCAAGCGGGTGGCCGGCCGGCAGCACGCCGAGCGCCTCGAAGCCTCGATTGCTCGGCAGGCGCTTGGCAGCCGGAAGCACCGGCACGAGCTGCGCCCGCGCCTCGACGCCATGGCGCGCGAAGTCGAAGCGCAGGATGTCATGGGTACGCTCGACGCCGATGAAGGCCGTGCCGCCCTGGATCGCCAGCGATTCGGTATCGAAATAGCGCGAGCGATGCAGCGGCTTGCCGGACGCCCCAAGGATCGGCGCGAGTTCCGCCTCCTCCAGCCCCGCGAGCTTGCCCAGCTTGCGAGCGACCCTTGCCGTCAGCCAGAAGCCGTTGTCGGTAATCGCGACGATCCGTTCCCCGTCGGGCGAGCGCCACAGCCCGGAGAAACCTCCAAAGCGGGGATGGCTGCCGGAGAGCTGGAGCCCGCCACGAAAGGTCAGCTGGCCGAAACGTGTCTTCGTGGCATTGCCCGGCTCGAAGCTCGCGATCGGCCGGGCAGAGATGCTGACCGAGACGCGCCCGGGTTCCAGGCTCTGAGCCCGTGCGGGCAGGCTGAAAGCCGCCGCGCCGAGGCCGGCGAGGACGCTGCGACGGCTGGGGCTCATTGCAGGCGGCGCGAGCCCCGCGAATTTGTCCCGGCGGCATCCTCCTCGAACAGCTCGGCCAGCTTCTCCGTCATCACGCCGCCGAGCTCCTCGGCATCGACGATGGTGACGGCGCGGCGGTAGTAGCGGGTGACGTCGTGGCCGATGCCGATCGCGATCAGCTCGACCGGCGAGCGGGTCTCGATCTCGGCGATGACATGACGCAGATGCCGCTCCAGATAGCTGCCGGCATTGACCGAGAGGGTAGAATCGTCGACCGGCGCGCCGTCCGAGATCACCATCAGGATCTTGCGCTGCTCGGGGCGGCCGAGCAGGCGCTTATGCGCCCAGTCGAGCGCCTCGCCGTCGATGTTTTCCTTGAGCAGCCCCTCGCGCATCATCAGCCCGAGATTCTTCCGCGCCCGCCGCCATGGCGCATCGGCCGCCTTGTAGATGATGTGCCGGAGATCGTTGAGGCGACCGGGATTGGCCGGCTTGCCCGATTGCAGCCAGCTCTCGCGCGACAGCCCGCCCTTCCAGGCGCGGGTGGTGAAGCCGAGCAACTCGACCTTGACGCCGCAGCGCTCCAGCGTCCGCGCCAGGATGTCGGCGCAGGTCGCCGCGACCGTGATCGGCCGGCCGCGCATCGAGCCGGAATTGTCGATCAGCAGCGTCACCACCGTGTCGCGGAAGTTCGTGTCCGATTCCTGCCGGAAGGAGAGCGGCTGGAACGGGTCGATGATGATGCGCGGCAGGCGCGAGGGATCGAGCGCGCCCTCCTCCAGGTCGAACTGCCAGGAGCGGTTCTGCTGCGCCATCAGGCGGCGCTGCAGCCGGTTCGCCAGCCGGGCGACGACGCCCTGAAGATGCGCCAGCTGCTTGTCGAGATAGGCGCGCAGGCGGGTCAGTTCCTCGGCGTCGCAGAGCTCCTCGGCCGTGACGATCTCGTCGAACTTCTGGGTATAGGCCTTGTAGTCGGTCTGCGGCCGGTCATTGGCGCGGCTGTCGCGCGGACGCGGCGCCTCGCCGGCCTCCTCGGCCTCGGAATTCTCGTCTTCCTCGTCCCAGTCGCCGGCCGGCGCATCGGCCGCCTCGGAAGCGCCTTCCTGCAACTCCTCGGCGGCGTCCTCGCTGGTCTCGGTTTCAGAGCGCTCGCCCTGGCTCTGCTGCTCGGCTTCGCCCTCTTCCTGCTGCTGGTCGTCGGAGGACTGGTCCTGATCGTCCTCGTCCTCCTCGGCGTCGTCGCCCTGGCTCGACTGCTCGGCCATGTCGAGCGAGACGAGCAGGTCGCGCACGGTGCGAGCGAAGGCGCGCTGATCCTCGATCGACTTCGACAGCCGGTCGAGATCGTCGCCCGCCTTGGCCTCGATCTGCTCGCGCCAGAGATCGACCAGCTTCTCCGCCGCCTTGGGCGGCTTCAGGCCCGTCAGGCGCTCGCGCACCATCAAACCGAGCGCATCTTCCAGCGGCGCATCGGCCCGGTCGGTGATCTCCTCATAGCGGCCGCCGCGATGATAGCGGTCCTCCAGCATCGCCGAGATGTTGCCGGAGACGCCGCTCATCCGGCGCGAGCCGACGCTCTCGACCCGGGCCTGCTCGACGGCATCGAAGACGGCGCGGGCCGCATCGCCCTCGGGCGCGGCGCGGCGATGAACCGCCGCATCGTGGCAAGCGAGGCGCAGCGCCATCGAATCGGCATGGCCGCGCAGGATCGCGACATCGCCCGCGGTGAGCTTGCGCGGCGGCTCCGGCAGCCGCGCGCGCTCGCCGACCAGCGAGGGTTTGTCGGCGGCGAAGACGATCTCCATCTCCGGCTTGCGCGCGATCGCCTTCATCGCGCCCGAGACCGCCCGCTTCAGCGGCTCGGCCGGGGCTTCCTTCGGGGTTCCGGGCTTGCGATTGGAAATGCTCATAGCGCCTTCATGAAGTGGTGGAAGCTCTGCCCGGCGACCGGATAGTCCTCCATGCGGCCGCATTCGCGATAGCCCATGCGGGGGTAGAAGCCCGGCGCCTGGATGCTCATCGTGCCCAGATAGACGCCGCGCGCGCCATAATCGCGCGCCGCCTGCTCTGCCATCGCCAGCAGCGCCTCGCCATGGCCGGCGCCGCGATGGGCCTCGTCGATCCAGAACAGGTCGACATAGAGCCACTCCCATTTCAGCTCGCCGATCAGGCCGCCGACCATGGCGCCGTTCTCGTCGCGCAGGCTGAGCGCCAGGGGCTCGGCCCTGCGCGGCCCGACCCTGGCCTCGTTATGGGCGGAGAGGCCGCGCACCACGGCCTCGCGCGTCGCGGCGAAATCCGCCTCGCGCTGGATCGTGGCCTGCTTGCTGTCGGCGGCGCTCACGACGTGCTCCTCAGCGCGAGCGCCCGTCATACATCGTCGGGCTCAGCTCGGTCGGCTCGACGCCGGCGAGACAGCGGACGTTAATCGCGACGGTCGGCGTGCCGTCCGGCGCGTTGGCGCGGGCGAAGGATTCCATGCCGCAGGTCTCGCAGAAGAGATGCTGGATCTTCTGCGAGTTGAAGCGGTATTCGGTCAGCGCATCCTCGCCCTTGGTCAGGGTGAAGCTGGTCGCCGGGCTGAAGGCCAGCACCGAGCCGCGGCGCTGGCAATAGGAGCAGTTGCAGGTGATCGTCCGCGAGAGGTCGGCCTCGACCTCGTAGGCGACCCGCCCGCAGTGACAGGAACCTTCATACCGAGCCATGGCCGGCCTCCTGCTGGTTGAGCCTGGTCCGATCGCGAGAATGGGGCCACTCTCGCGAGGGCGTTTCAGCTCAAAACGACGTTGACCGCGCTTTCCGGCAATTCCTTGCCGAAGGAGCGCTGGAAGAACTCGGCCACCAGCGTGCGCTCCATCTCGTCGCACTTGTTGAGGAAGGTGACGCGGAAGGCGAAGCCGATATCGCCGCCGAAGATCGCCGCGTTCTCCGCCCAGGTGATCACCGTACGCGGGCTCATCACGGTCGAGAGATCGCCGTTCATGAAGGCGTTGCGGGTGAGATCGGCGACGCGGACCATCTTGTTGACGGTGTCCTTGCCCTCCGGCGAGGTCTGGTAGTGCTTCGACTTGGCGAGCACGATCGCGACTTCGTTGTCGTGGGGCAGGTAGTTCAGCGTGGTGACGATCGACCAGCGGTCCATCTGGCCCTGGTTGATCTGCTGGGTGCCGTGATAGAGGCCCGAGGTGTCGCCGAGGCCGACCGTGTTGGCGGTGGCGAACAGCCGGAACGCGCCGTGCGGGCGGATGACGCGCTTCTGGTCGAGCAGCGTCAGCTTGCCCGACTGCTCCAGAATGCGCTGGATCACGAACATCACGTCCGGGCGGCCGGCATCGTACTCGTCGAAGACCAGCGCGATGTTGTTCTGCAGCGCCCAGGGCAGGATGCCATCCTGGAACTCGGTGATCTGCTTGCCTTCCTTCAGCACGATCGCGTCCTTGCCGACAAGGTCGAGGCGCGAGACGTGGCTGTCGAGGTTGACGCGGACACAGGGCCAGTTGAGGCGGGCCGCGACCTGCTCGATATGGGTCGACTTGCCGGTGCCGTGATAGCCCGAGATCATTACGCGGCGATTATGGGCGAAGCCGGCGAGAATCGCGATCGTGGTGTCGCGGTCGAAACGGTAGTCCGCGTCGAAGTCGGGAACATGCGCCTCGGCCTGCGAATAGGCCGGCACCTCCAGATCGCTGTCGATCCCGAAGACCTGACGCACCGACAGCTTCATGTCGGGCATCCCGGGGGCGGAGGCAGTCGTCGTTGTCATCGTTCTTCTCCGGGCGCAGGACAGGGGCCGGCTGAAGATCCGGTGTCCTGGAGCCGACCGAAAGGGAGGCGTGTAGAACCTCATTAAAGCGAAAGCCTTGGGCCGGCAATTCGCAAGAGGCATGCCGTCCCTTCGCCGGCATGCATTCACGCACGGCTCAGGGACGATCCGCGAGCAGCTTCGCGATCGCCGCGACAGTGCCCGCCGCACCGTCGAGATCCACTGTCGCGGCCGGCGGGACGCCTTGCACCAGCGCCGTCTCGATGGCGGCAGCGAGCGCCTGCGCCCCGTCGGCAAGTTTCACGACGCGAGCCAGCCCGGCCCGTTCCAGCGCGGCGGCGCGCAGGGCCTGCTCGGTCTCGTTGCCGGCGTCGAAGGGGACGAGCAGCGCCGGCCGCCCGGCCTGCAACAAGTCGAGCGCGGTGTTGTAGCCGGCCTGGCTGATCGAGAGCGCGCAGCCGGCGAGAAGGCCGGGGAAATCCGGCCGGGCCCGTTCGACGACGGCATTGTCCGGAGCCGATTGTCGCAGGGTGGCGAAGTCGGCCTCGGAGACGCCGCGGCCGATCAGGAGATGGAAAGGCCGCTGCGGCAGCAGCCGGGCAGCGGCGAGCGCGGTCTCGAACAGGGGCAGCGCCGCCGCAGAGCCGCCGCCGGAGACGAGGATCGCCCCTGAAGAGCCGGCGGCTCCGCTCGATGACCCAGGCGGCTCCGCCAGATAGCCAGTATAGATGAGCTTGCCTGCGATCTCCGGCGTCACCGGCCAGGAGGCTTCGAGCGGCAGGACGCCTGGGTCGCCATGGACCAGCACCGCATTGAACAACTTGGCGATCCGCTCGGCCGTCTCGGCCGATCGATCCGGGCGCTGCGGCGCGACCAGCACGTCGCGGATCGACGACAGGACGAGCGCATCCGGATTGGCATCGCGTGCTGCCGCGATCAGCGCCAGGAACTCGCTGGCGAGCTGGCGCCGGCCGAACGGGAAATGCTCGGTGACGACGATATCGGGCGACATCTCGCGCGCCAGTGCGACCAGTTGCTCGCACCTTGCGGCCAGTCGCTCCGGCGTAGCGGCCCTTCCGTCCTCGTCGAGCAGATTGCGGAAATCCGTGCCTTGCGTGCGCACCGGCGGCAATTGCACGAAGCGATAATCCGCCGCCGCCTTGCCGTCCAGCATGCCGCCGCTGGCAAGCGTCACCTTGTGACCTGCTCCAGCCAGCGCCCGCGCCAATTGCCGCGCCCGCACCAAATGGCCGATCCCGAGCAGATGCGTGACCGCAACCAGGATGCGTGCGCTCATGGCGCGCCATCATCCTTACCGGCGACCGCCGCCAGCAGCGCCCGATGCACCCGTTCCAGCCCGGCCTGTGCCGAGAACTCGGTCCGCAACCTGTCGAAGGCCGCGGCGCCGAGCTTCGCGCGCCAGTGCCGATCGCGCGCCAGCCCCTCCAGCGCTTTGGCCAGGGCCGTGACGTCGCCCGGCCGTAAAAGCCATCCCTCGCGGCTGTGCCGCACGAATTCCGGGATGCCGGCGAAATCGGTGGCGACGATCGGCAGGGCCTGGCTCGCCGCCTCCATCACCACATTGGGCAGACCGTCGCGGTCGCCGTTGTCCGCCTGCTTCGAGGGTAGCACGAAGAGATCAGCCTCCCGCAGCGCCGCGACCACCGCATCCTGCGCCTGCGGCCCGCGCCACTCGATCCGCGCCGCGAGGCCGAGCTTGTCCGCCTGCGCCTTCAAGGCGGCAAGCATCTCGCCGCCACCGATATGGATGAGCCGCCAGTTCAGCTCGGCCGGCAGGATCGCCAGCGCTGCCAGCAGGTCGTCGAAGCCCTTCTTCGCCACCGCCCGCCCGATGGTGATGAACCGCACCGGCTCAGCCGGATCTGAGCCGTCGCGCGGCGCGCGCGCCTCGGGCGGGGCCGGAAACCGCGCGAGGTCGAGCCCGTGATAGAGCAGCGCGACCTTGTCCGCCCGCTCGGCGAGCCGGCTGAGCTCGGCATGGCCGTCGCGGGTGCAGGTCACGCCCCAGCGCGCGTCGGCGATCTTCTCGCGCTTCTCCCAGTCCGGCGTCGTCCAGATGTCCTTGGCATGGGCCGAAAACGACCAGGAGAGACCCCGGCTCAGCGCGGCATAGCGGATCACCGAGGCCGGCGTATGCAGGTAGTGAACATGGAGATGGCGCGTGTCCGCCGGCAGCTCGCGCGCCATCACGCAGGCCTGGCCGAAGCGGCGCAGGCGGTTGCGCGTGCGGTCTCGGGACAGGTCGTGAAGGAAGACGCCAAGCAGCCTGACGATGCTCGGCCGCGTGAAGGCTCGCCCAATGCCGCGCAGCACCCGCGGCCAGTCGTCATGCAGATACTCCGGCAGGTAGTGCAGGGGCGCCGCGATCTCCCGATGCATCATATGCCGCGCACCATCGGTCGGATGACGCAGCGACCAGATCGCGAAGGGCAGGCCGAGCCGCTGCAGGCCGAGCAGCTCCTGGGCAATGAAGGTCTCCGACAGGCGCGGATAGCCCTTCATCGCGATCGCGACCGCCGGCCCTTCGGACTCGGCGCTGCTCATCTGCGGCCGATCAGCATGAAGCGGGTGTAGTTCTTCGTCGGCAGCGCGCCGGCGAACCACAGCTCCGACAGCCCGGCCTGCGCCTTGAAGGCATCGAGCGAGGGCACGCAGCTGCGATGGTCCGGCTCGCGGACATAGTCGTTGGATTGCAGCAGCAGCGGCAACCCGGCCGGCAGGGTGGCGATCCAGCCCGGCACATCATCGAGATGCTCGCAGCTGGTGTTGATCACCAGCCCCGGACGCCCGCCTTCGACCTGCTCGAAATCGAGCCCCATCATGTCGGCGGTCACGGCCCGGAAACGCCCCGCAGCGACATGGCGATAGTTGAGAATTTCGGCGATCGGCGCGCAATCGGGATCGATGTCGAGGCTGACCAGCTCGGCGATGTCGAGGCGCGGCGCGGCCAGCAGCAGGGCGCCGAGGACACCGTACCAGGCGCCGAGAACGAAGACCGGTCCGTCCGGCTTCGGCAGCACTTTGGTCAACTCGTCCACCAACCAGCGCTTCGAAGCGATCTGCTTATGGTTGAAGGCAATCGAGAGATCAGCCGGCACGCCTTTGCCGACGAGCCGCGCCAGGTCGGCGACGACCGCATCGCCGGTCAAAGCTGCAACACCGCGCAGGATGTCATAGAGAGTGTCGGCAGGCGGTGCGCTGATCATGCGGGCGACGAACGGAATACCATGATGCCGGAGGATTTGCGGGCGGCGGGACCATATGCACAGCCGCCGACAAACGCCAGCGCGGCCGCGCCGGGTGTGCTGCTGCCGCATCTGTCGAATCCAGCCGCGCCATTGCGGCAGGTCCTGGCCGCTCATGCCGTGCGCCACTGCCCGCATGTGATCGAGATCGGCGGCGCCGGCTTGCCGATCACCGGTTTCCTGCATCATCGCCCAGCCTCGGTGACGGTGATCGACCCGAAGATTCCCGCTTTCGCTGCCGAGACGCTGAACGGTGCGCCCTGCCGCGTCCGGCACCTGGCCGCGAAGCTGCAACAGGTGCCACTGGCGCCGCCAGACCGACCTTTCGCGCTGGTCTTGCTCGGCCTGTCGCTGAAGCCGTTCGGCGCCAAGGCGGCCATGCCGCCGGAATTGCTGGCGCTGGCGCGAGCCGCCAGCGTGCTGGTGATCGACTACGCGCTCGACCTCCACCGGGCCAAGAACCTCATCGGAACTCTGCTGGCGACACGCGAGGACGCTCCGACAATCGATCTCGAGATCACAATCAATGACGCGGCGATGGCGCGAGCAGGCTATGATCGCCGCCGCTGGCTCGCATTCGGCGCACCCTGACTGATTATATGGGCTTCTGCTCCGCCGGCGCCCCCGGCGCCGACTCGATAACAGTCGCGGCGCCTGCCGGCGTGCTGCCGAAACCATAGACCTGCATCGGCTTGTCGCGGCCCTTGACCGCGATCTTGTGCGGGACGGTGTCGCGATAGCTGCGGCCGGTCGCGCTCACCGTCTCGGCGGAGACGACGATGTCCGAGAGGAGCCGCCGCGTCGCCGCCTCGAGCTGGCTCGCGATCATCACGGTTTCGCCGACGGTGATCTCGCGCCGCCCCATGCTCTCGTTCTCGACCGCGCCGACGATCGTCTGGCCGCCATGGATGCCGATGCCGATGCGCAGCGGCAATGGCAGGCCATTGGCGTATTCGCGGTTGAGCGCATCGACTGCGCGCACCATGTCGCCGGCCGCCGCGATCGCCGCCGCGCCCGCCCGCCCCGGCGTCGTCTCAAGGCCGAACACCGCCATCAAACCGTCGCCATAGATCGCCTCGATCCGTCCGCCATGCGCCGCGATCGCCTGGGACATCTCGTCATAGAAGCGGTTGAGCAGGGTCATCAGCTCGTGCGGCAATTGCCGCTCGGAGAGCGCGGTGAAGGCGCGCAGGTCTGCGACCATCACCGTCAGCCCCCTCTTGCCGATCCGGTCGTCGGGATCGACAGTGCCCGACGGGCCGGCGCCACGCTGCTTGGCGGCGAGCAGGATCTGGACCTGGAGATCGCGCTTCGGCCTGATCTGGCAGGCGAGCCGGACATGGTCGCCGGCCGAGATCCGGCGCAGCAGGCGCGCTTCCGCCTGAGCGGGCGGCGGCAGGTCATCTCCGCCGTCGAGCACCAGAACGCGGCAGGTGGCGCAGCGCGCCCGCCCGCCGCAGAGCGCAGCATGGGGAATGCCGAAGCGCCGGAAGATCTCGAGCAGGGTCGGGCCGGGAACGACGCGGCGCACGCCGTGGCCGACGAAGCGCACCGCGATGGCCCCTAGCGCCCGCGCGCGAAGCTCGCGCAGCACGACGAAGCCGGCAAAGCCGCCGATCAGGCCGAAGAAGGCCCGCTTGGCCCAGGTCACATGCAGATTAAAGGCGTCGACCTGGTTGGCTGTATAGAGCTCGGGCGGGAGCGCCATCATCTGGGCTTCGCGGCCTGCCACCGAAAAGCCGATGATGGCCAGAAGCGGTATCAGGATCGAAACGAGCAGGAACGGATCGCGCCAGCTCGCATAGGCGTCGCGCGCCCGGAATGTGAAGTGCAGGCCGATCACGCCATGCGTCCAGACGAGCAGGAGCAGGAAGCTCTGCGACAAGGCGAGGCCCGGCCAAAGCCGGCGCAGCACCGCGTGATAGCTCTCGTCCTGGCCGAACAGGGAACCCTGGACCCTCGTGCCGACGATATGGTCGATCAGCAGGAGCGGGATCGCGACGCCGAGGATGATCTGGATCACTTCGCGCATCGGCATGCGGAAGGTGCGCCGCTGCGCCACGCGCAGCAGGGCGAAGACCGGATGGACGATGAGCGAGCCATAGAGCGCGACCGTGCCGACCCAGCTGTGCCAGAACCAGTAGCGCCACTCCTGCGCCGCCTCCATCGCCGCAACGCCGAAGATGCCGAGCGCATGGTTGAGGAAATGCGTGGTCGCGAAGACCATCAGGATGCAGCCCGAGGCGAAGCGCACGTCGCGGCTCCAGGACGACATCTGGTCGAAGCCCGAGGCGGGCTTGCGCCCCGCCGGCGTGCTCGGAATCGCTGTCATCGGCGCACCCGGCGCTTCAATGTGTCTTCTCGCCATGCAGGACGGAGTCGGCCAGGCGGTAGAGCCGCCCGGCGAGATCGCGCGACAGCGCGACCGAGAACTCCGGAATATTGTCGAGCAGTTCGAAGAACAATGTCCGCGGCAGGCGCAGCGCGACCACGTCGGTCTTGGCGGTGGACCGCGCCGCATAGGTCTGGTTGCAGAGCAGGGGCACATCGCCGATCAGGCTGCCGCTCGCGAGCCGGAAGGTCTTTGACGGTCCTTCCGGCGCCTCATGCGACAGCTCGACCTCGCCTTCCAGCACGCAATAGACCTCCTCCGGCTTGTCGCCCTCTTCGGTGATGACGGTGCCGGCCGGGAAATGCAGCCGCTCGCCCATCAAGGCGAGCAGCTTCAGCCGCGGCCCCGGCAGCCCGCGGAACAGGGGGATCGACTTCAGGCAGCCTATATCGCTCTCGAGCGTCATGTCCTTGCCTCGATCGGAACCGCGCCATTGGGAACCGGCAGATCGTCCTGCAGATCCTCCACCTCGTCGCTGGCTCCGCTTTTGCTGCCCACGCGGGCCACAGCTCCGTTGAATACGATCTTCTCAGGGATATCGGCAGCCAGCCCCTGATCGGTCAAGAGCAGGAACACCGTCTTGTCCTGGCAATAATTGCCGATACGCTGGATCAGGCCGCCGGGATCAGCACAGGTGACGGCGAAGGCATCGAGATCGAGCACCAGGATATCGGGTCGCTTGATCAGCGCCTGTGCCAGCGGCACCATCAGCCGCAGCCGCAGCGGCAGATGGCGGCCACGCAGCCCGACATCGGTACCCAGTCCCAGGCGATAGGCCGCCGTGTCGAGCCCGGCGCGCGACAATGCCGCCCGGGCGATCTCCGCCACCTTGCGACCGGCATCGGGAACGCCGAAGCCGATACGCCCGAACAGCAGGTTGTCGCGCACGCTCGCGCCGTGGATCACATCGGCCGGATCGTAGAACTCGATCTCGTCGGCCTTCTCGCCGGGCAGATAGGTCTTGAAGCTGTGCCGTGCCCGCAGCACCCGTCGGCGCAGGGCGACATCGAGCAGATTGAGCCGGTGCTTGGGCTCGATATAGCCGAGCGCGAGCGCGACGAGCTCGCGCTGCACAGTCGGATCGAGCAGGCTGCGCCGGTCATGCCGCCGCAGCGCCTCGGCGAGTTCGCCGAGCTTCTCCAGGTCGATCTCCCCGCCGAAAGCGTAGCGCTCGAACAGGACGTGGCCCTGCGGCAGGCCGGCGAAGATCTCGACCAAGGTCGAGGCGATGCGCCCGCCGATCTCGGCCAGCGGTTCCTCTAGCGCCTCGGCCTGCAGCACCGAGCGGGCGTACGCGTCCTCGAGCAGGAATTCGGCCGGCTGGCGGCCATTGCGCATCGCGCCGAAGACGAGATTCTCCGCGATCGTCGCATTGGCGTTGTAGCGGTCGAGGTCGAAGGTCTCGATCAATCCGCCGAGCTTGGTCTTGGTCAGTTCGGCCGCGACGACCTTGCGCGCCTCGACGATGCGCTCGGCCGCGCCTTCTGGCAGCGGCGCGATCACCTTGGCGTCGAGGCCGAGCTCATAGATCTCGTCGGCGCAGCCGAGCGTGTCGAGCACGGCGAGCATCCGCTCTTCCAGCGCCTCCTCGCCGTCGAGGCCCACACCTTCATAGTCGTTCCAGTCGGCGCCGAAGGGCAATGGCGTGTTGCCGGCCCGCAGCGCCTCGATGAAGCGGCGATGCTCGTCCTGGTCGACGGCGCGGTCGGGTTTGACCACCGGCCGTCTGCGCTTCAGCGGCAGCAGGATGTTGTCGCGCAGCGAGCCGTTGATGATCTCGATCTCGGGGCCGGCATAGCCGATCAGATGGCTGGCACGCTCGACGCTGATGGCGGACAGGGGCTCGCCGTCGATCAGCACACGCCCGCCATAGCTCATCGTCTGCCGGCCGAGGATGCGGCCAAGCGTGTCGCGGCCGCTGCCCGCCGGCCCGATCAGCGCGACCTCCCCAGGTCGCTGCAAGCTCAGGCTCAGCGGTGCCAGCAAGGGCTGGCCGCGATTGTCGACCATCTCGAGCTTGTCGAGCCTGATCTCGCCGCGCGGCGGCAGCGGCGCGATCTCGCCCTTCTCCTCGAGCGTGACCACCTCGCTCGGATTGAACTGCTGGATCACCTGCTCGTATTTGATGGTGACGTCATTGCGCTGCTGCTCCCAGTCGATCAGTTCCTTGATCGGCGGCGGCAGGTCGCGATAGGCCGCGATCACCGCTACGAGCTGTCCGATGTCGAGCCGGCCCTGCAGGGCGAAGAAGCCGCCGACCGCGTAGAAGAAGAAGGGCGTGATCTGCGCCATCAGGTTGTTGAGGAACTTGACCGCGAATTTGCGCTTGTAGAGCGCATAGCGGATGTCGAACAGCGTCCCCAGCCGGCCCGCGATGTCCGACTGGATATAGGAGGTCGCGCCATTGCCCTGGATGGTCGGCCCGGCATCGACGATCTCGCCGATGCGGCCCGCGAGCTGGCGCGAGGCGATCTGGCGCTCGCGGCCCAGACGCAGCTGCTCTTTGCGCAGGATCGGGATGATGACCGCCTGCATCAGGACGATGACCAGGGCGATCGAGCCGAGCCAGACGCTCTGCATCATGATGAAGGCGAGCGCGGTCAGCGCCTGGCTGAGCAGGAAGGCCGGCTGGATGAAGGCGTCGCCGACGAAGCTGCCGATCGGCTCGACCTCGTCCTTGATCATGCTGGCGACCTCGGCCGGCTTGACCGAGCGGATCTCTTCCGGCCGGAAGCGCATGAGCTGGCTGAACAGGTCGTAGCGCATGCGCCGGAGCATGCGTTCGCCGAGCACGCCCTTCTGCAGGTTGACGATGTATTTGAAGCCGCCGTTGATCAGGACGAGCGCGAGGAAATAGAAGCTCAGCGTCAGCAGCAGGCCGAGCTGGCCGACCTTGATGCCCTCGAAAATCTGGATGCTGCCGCCGCCGAGGATATCGGGCCAATGCAGCGTCCAGTCGAACACCGTCGCCGTCGTCTTGCCATCCTTGAAGGCGCCGCCCTGGATGGCGTCGTTGACGATGCGCTTGGGGACGTCGAAGGACAGCCAGTTGAACGGGATCGAGACGAGGATCACGAGCAGAACGATGATCTGCTCCCGGCGACTCTTCTGCCAGACGTAACGGAAGAGGCTTCTCTCCAAGGGGCTTTCCCATCCCGCATCCGGACGAGCGAACACTCTGCCGGCTTGTCCCCCATATGGGGGCAGTTCACGACGCGGCGCAACATGCCGCTGGACTCGACAAGCCCGGCCGTTTCAAGTTCGCATCGAACGATGCGGCGCGCAGGCAGCGCCGCCCTGTTGCAAGATCGTCATCGGAACGGGACAAGGACGGCGGGACCGCAGAGAATGAGGGCGCTGCGTTGCAGCGGCAAACAAGCTTGGGCGGGAAATGGATCCGGATGGCGGTCTCGGCCGTTGGTCCGGACAACGAACATCAGGGGACGACGGCGTCAGCCGCAGATGAATATTCTCGAGATCAACGACCTGCGGATCGGCTTCACCATTCACGGCTTCGCTCGCGATGTCGTGAAGGGCGTCGATTTCCGGATTCCGGCCGGCAAGACCGTAGCGCTCGTCGGCGAGTCCGGCTCGGGCAAGTCGGTGATCTCGCAGGCGATCATGGGGCTGCTGCCGCGCGCCGGCGCCGTGACCGGCGGAAGCATCCTGTTCCGCGACCCACAGACGGCCGATGCCGTCACCGACATCGCCACCCTTCCCGCCGAAGGCAAGGAGATCCGCGATCTGCGCGGCGGGCGCATCGGCATGATCTTCCAGGAACCGATGTCCTCGCTCTCGCCGGTCCACACCATCGGCAACCAGATCGAGGAAGCGCTGCAGCTGCACCGGCCGATGCCGAAACCGCAGGCGCGCGAACTGATCGAGGCGATGCTGAAGCGGGTCGGCTTCAAGGATCCCACCCGCGCCTATGACTTCTACGCCTTCGAGCTCTCCGGCGGCCTGCGCCAGCGCGCCATGCTCGCCATGGCGCTGATCTGCCAGCCGGCCCTGCTGATCGCCGACGAACCGACGACCGCGCTCGACGTCACCATCCAGGCCCAGGTGCTCGACCTGATGCGCGATCTCCAGGCCGAGATGGGCATGGCGATCCTGCTGATCACCCATGATCTCGGCGTCGTCGCCAACATGGCCGATGAGGTCGTGGTGATCTACCATGGCGAGATCATGGAGAGCGGGCCGGCCGAGGATATCTTCCGCCGCCCGCAGCACCCCTACCTCAAGGCGCTGCTCAA
Source organism: Allobosea lupini (assembly GCF_900109525.1). Taxonomy (GTDB): domain Bacteria; phylum Pseudomonadota; class Alphaproteobacteria; order Rhizobiales; family Beijerinckiaceae; genus Allobosea; species Allobosea lupini. The sequence continues at coordinate 424,653 of NZ_FOAN01000006.1, forward strand.
GGCCTCGCCGCATTTCGACATGCAGGAAGGCGAGCGGCTTGTCGCCCTGCGCGAGGCGCGCCCGCGCGCGCCGGCCGCGCCGAGACCGCCGCCGCAACGCCGCGATCAGCGGGCACCGCTGCTTGCCGTGCGCAACGTCCACAAGACCTATACGACCCATTCGAGCCGCTTCTTCGGCAAGGGCACGACCTCGACCGTGACAGCCGTCAACGATGTCAGCTTCGACATCGAGCGCGGCGAATGCCTCGGACTGGTCGGCGAGAGCGGCTGCGGCAAGACCACGCTCAGCAAGCTGATCATGCGGGCGCTGACACCGGATTCGGGCGAGATCCGCTTCGACGACGGCAAGGACTGCGTCGACCTCCTCTCGCTGCAGGGCGAGGCGCTGCGCCGCTTCCGCCCCAAGCTGCAGATGATCTTCCAGGATCCGGTCTCGTCATTGTCGCCGCGCATGACCGTGATGAACCTCCTGCGCGAGCCCCTCGTCATCCACGAGCGCGGCGACGGCACCGAGCAGAAGGCTCGCGTCAAGGCCCTGATGGACGATGTCGGGCTCGATCAGCGCTTCCTCTCGCGCTACCCGCACTCCTTCTCCGGCGGCCAGCGCCAGCGCATCGGCATCGCCCGCGCGCTTGCGCTCGATCCCGAGCTGATCATCTGCGACGAGCCGGTCTCGGCGCTCGACGTCTCCGTCCAGGCGCAGATCCTCAACCTGCTCAAGGACCTGCAGGCCGAACGCGGCCTGACCTTCCTGTTCATCTCGCACAATCTCGCCGTGGTGAACTACATGGCCGACCGCATCGCGGTGATGGCGAACGGCCGCATCGTCGAGCTCGCGCCGCGCCATACGCTCTTTACCGCGCCGGTCCACCCCTACACCAAGGCGCTGTTGAAATCGGTGCCCTTCGCCGATCTCGACCGCAAGCTCGACTTCAAGCTGGCGGCGCCCGGCGGCGCCTCCGACACCCGCCACTGGCCGGCCTCCTTCAAGCCCGACGCGCAAGGCGAGCCGCTCGCCCATCTCGATCTCGGGGCCGGACATCTCGTTCTCGCCAAGCCGGGCGCCGATGTCAGGGAGCTCGCCTGATGCGGATCGCGCGGCGGAGCTTTCTCGTCGGGTCGGGCGCCGCCCTCCTCGCACCGCGGCTCGGCCTCGCCGGCGTCGAGACGCTGATCGACAGTCCGGCGCTCGCCGCCAAGGTCACGGCCGGCGAACTGCCCGGTCTCGCCGAGCGCCTGCCGAAATCGCCGCGGCTGATCAACGTGGCGGCGATGGGCCGTGCGCCCGGCCGGCACGGCGGCACCATGCGCATGCTGATGGGCGACCAGCGCGACATCCGCATGATGACGATCTATGGCTACACCCGTCTCGTCGTTTACGATGACAAGCTGGAGCTCGCGCCCGATCTGCTGGAGAGTTTCGAGGTCGAGCGCGGCCGCGTCTTCACCTTGCGGCTGCGGGCCGGTCATCGCTGGTCGGACGGGCATCCCTTCACCGCCGAGGACTTCCGCTATTGGTGGGAGGACGTCGCCAACAACAAGCGGCTCTCGCCGGGCGGGCCGCCGCAGGCGATGGTGATCTCCGGCCAGACCTGCCGCTTCGAGATCGTCGACGGGCTGACGCTGCGCTACAGCTGGGCCGAGCCGAATCCGGTCTTCCTGCCGGCGCTCGCCGGCGCCCAGCCGCTCTATATCGCCATGCCGGCGCATTATCTGAAGCAGTTCCACCAGCGCTATGCCCCCAAGGAAGAGCTGGAGCAGAAGGTCAAGGCCGGCCGGGTCAAGGACTGGGGCTCGCTGCACGAGCGCTTCTCGCGCCAGTATCGGCCGGAGAACCCCGATCTGCCGACGCTCGACCCCTGGCGCAACACCACGGCGATCCCGGCCGAGCGCTTCACTTTCGTCCGCAATCCCTATTTCCACCGGATCGACGAGAACGGCCGGCAGTTGCCCTATGTCGACGAGGTCACGCTGACCATCGGCAGCTCGGCGCTGATCCCGGCCAAGACCGCCGCCGGCGATTCTGACCTGCAGGCCCGCTATCTGCGCTTCGAGGACTACACTTTCCTCAAAGGCGCTGCGAAGCGGATGAATTTCGAGGTCAAGCTGTGGAAACGGGCCGAGGGCGCCTCGTTCGCGCTGATGCCCAATCTCAACGCGATCGATCCCATCTGGCGCGACCTCAACCGCGATGTGCGCTATCGCCGCGCGCTATCGCTCGCGATCAATCGCCGCGACATCAACCGCGTCATTTATTTCGGGCTCGCCAAGGAGAGCGGCAACACCGCTTTGCCCGAGAGCCCGCTCTACGATGCCGCACTGGCGCAGCTCAACATGACGCCGGATCTCGCCGAGGCCAACCGCCTGCTCGACGAGATCGGCCTTTCCAAGCGTGACAGCGAGCAGATCCGCCTGTTCCCGGACGGGCGGCGCCTGGAATTCACCATCGAGACCGCCGGCGCCTCGACCGAGGAGACCGACATCCTCGACCTGATCAAGCAGGACTTCATCGCGATCGGCATCAAGATCCACCCGCGTTCGAGCCAGCTCGATGTCTTCCGCCGCCGCATCCTCGCCGGCCAGACGATCATGTCCGGCTGGACCGGCATGGACAATGCGCTGGTCGCCGCCGAAATGGAGCCGGACGCGCTGGCGCCCACCTCGCCCGCCCAGTTCAACTGGCCGCGCTGGGGCCAGTATTTCGAGAGCGGCGGCCGCGAAGGCGAAGCGCCCACCATTCCGGAAGCGAAAGAGCTGGTCGAGCTCTACCGGGGCTGGCGGCATTCGGCGACCCATGAGGAGCGCCGGGACATCTGGCAGAGGATGTTGAAGATCAACGCCGAGCAATTGTTCACCATCGGCGTGGTCAACGCCACGCTGCAGCCGGTCGTCGTCGCCAGGACGCTACGCAACCTGCCTGAGAAAGGCCTCTACAGCTTCGAGCCCGGCGCCTTCTTCGGCCGCTACATGCCGGACACGTTCTGGTTCGAGGGGAAGTAATCGTGCTGCTGAAGTACATCTTCAAGCGCATTCTGGTGATGATCCCGACGCTGTTCGTCACCAGCGTCCTGATCTTCACCGTGATCAACCTCCCCGAGGGCGACTATTTCGAGACGATGGTCGCCGAAATGCAGGCCCAGGGCGAGAAGGCGGATATGAGCCGCGTCGAGTTCCTGAAGAAGGAATACGGTTTCGACAAGCCGCCGGCCGAGCGCTATCTTTGGTGGGTCACCGGCCTGCTGCGCGGCGACATGGGCTATTCCTTCGAATATCAGCTGCCTGTGCGCGACGTCGTCGGCGATCGCCTGCTGCTGACGATGATCGTCTCCTTCTTCACCATCATCTTCACCTGGATCGTCGCGTTTCCGATCGGCATCTACTCGGCGACGCACCAGTACAGCTGGGGCGATTACGGCCTCACCTTCATCGGCATGCTCGGACTCGCCATACCGCATTTCCTGCTGGCGCTGATCTTCCTCTACTTCGCCAATATCTGGTTCGGCACCTCGATCGGCGGCCTGGTCGACCCGCAATATCTCAACCAGCCGATGAGCTGGGCCAAGTTCAAATCGGTGCTGGAGCACCTCTGGATACCGGTGATCATCATCGGCGCCGGCGGCACCGCCGGCATGATCCGCAAGCTGCGCGCCAACCTGCTCGACGAACTGCAGAAGCAGTACTACGTCACCGCCCGCGCCAAGGGCCTGCCGCCGGGCAAGGCGCTGCGCAAATATCCGCTGCGCATGGCGCTCAACTTCTTCATCTCCGATATCGGCGATATCCTGCCGTCGATCGTCTCCGGCGCCGAGATCGTCGCGATCGTGCTCTCGCTCCAGACCACCGGCCCGTTGCTGATCCGGGCGCTGCAGAGCCAGGATATGTATCTCGCCGGTTCCTTCCTGATGTTCCTGTCCTTCCTGACCGTGATCGGCGTGCTGATCTCCGACATCGCGCTCGCCATCCTCGATCCGCGCATCCGCCTGCAGGGGACGGCGACCAAGTGACGACGCCTCCCGCCCCGCAGGCTTCCGAGCCGCTGCCGCATCGCTGGTCGACAGCGCCGTTCGAGCCCTATGCGATCGAGAAGATGTCGCCCGAGCAGGAGCGGGTCTACCTCGCGCCGCAATGGAAGCTGATGTGGTGGAAGTTCCGCAAGCACAGGCTCGCGGTGATCTCCGGCATCGTCATCCTGCTGATGTACCTGTCGGTCGCGATCTGCGAGTTCCTGGCGCCCTATCACTACACGACGCGCAACACCGACTTCATCCGCGCCCCGCGGCAGGAGCTGCATCTCTTCCACGAGGGCAGCTTCATCGGGCCCTTCGTCTACCCGTATGCCCAGCGCCTCAACATGGAGAACCTGAAGCGCGAATACGACATTGACGAGAGCAAGCCGCAGAAGCTGCGCTTCTTCTGCCGCGCCGACACTTACGAGTTCTGGGGCCTGATCCCCGGCAATCTCCATTTGATCTGCCCACCCGAAGGCGGCACGCTCTATCTGCTCGGCACCGACAGGCTCGGGCGCGACATGTTCTCGCGCATCCTCTATGGCGGGCGGATCTCGCTGACCATCGGCCTGCTCGGCGTCAGTGTCTCCTTCGTGCTCGGCATCATCATCGGCGGCATCGCCGGCTACTATGGCGGCAAGGTCGATCTCATCGTCCAGCGCATCATCGAGATCGTGCAGTCGCTGCCGCATATCCCGCTCTGGCTGGCGCTGGGGGCGATCATGCCGCCCTCCTGGAGCCCGCTGCTGGTCTATTTCGGCATCACCGTGATCCTTGGGCTGATGGACTGGACCGGACTTGCCCGCGCCGTGCGCTCGAAGCTGCTGGCGCTGCGCGAGGAGGATTATGTCGTCGCTGCCCAGCTGATGGGCGCCAAGCCCGCCCGCATCATCGGCCTGCACCTCGTGCCCGGCTTCATGAGCCATCTCATCGCCGCCGCGACGATCACGATCCCCAAGACCATCCTGGGCGAAACCGCACTGTCCTTCCTCGGCCTTGGCCTGCGGCCGCCCATCACCAGCTGGGGCGTGATGCTGAACGAGGCGCAGAACATCAATGTCGTCGCGCTCTATCCCTGGCTGCTCTACCCTTGCGTCCCGGTAATCGTCATCATCCTCGCCTTCAACTTCCTCGGTGACGGCCTGCGTGACGCAGCTGATCCGTATCGCTGAAGCCTGCTCGCGCCATCGCAAGACCTTTCGTGAAGATCGCATTCCACACGCCGCTCAACCGCTATGGCGACGGCGCCCCCTCGGGCGATCGGCTGATGGCGCGCCAGCTGGTGGCGCTGCTGGAAGACCTCGGCCATGCCGTCGAGATCGTCCCGGCCGAGCGCAGCTTCATGCGCGAGCCCGATCCGGCTTTGCTCACCGCGCACAAGCAGGCGGCGCAGGGCGTGATTGCCGCGCTGGAAGAGCGCTGGCAGATGCCGCGAGCCCGGCCCGACCTCATCTTCACTTATCACTGCCACTACCGCGCCCCGGACCTGATCGGCCCTGCCTTGGCCGCACGCTTCGACCTGCCCTACCTCGTCGCCGAGGCCAGCGATGCGCAAAAGCGCTTCGACGGCCCCTGGGCGGAGGCCGCCGCGCTCGCCCGCACCGCGATCCTGCGTGCCGACCTGCACCTGTGCATGACCGAGCGCGACCGCGAAGGCCTTGCCCGGCTCATCCCGGAGCCGGAGCGCGTGATCGACCTGCCGCCCTTCCTGCTCGGGGTCGAGGCGGTTCCGCAGCATTCCATAGCTCCCCGCCACGGAAACGAACCGATCCGGCTGATCGCCGTCGCGATGATGCGCCAGGGCAACAAGGCCGCCTGTTACCTCTTCCTTGCCCGCACGCTCACCCACATGGCCGACCTGCCCTGGACATTGACACTGATCGGCGACGGCCCCGAGCGATCCATCATCGAAGCCGCGTTCGCTGAATTTCCGCCTGGCCGCGTCCGTTTCCTCGGAAAGCAGGCCCGCCCCGACATCCTCACCGAACTCACGAACCACGACCTCTTCGTCTGGCCGGGCCTGAACGAGGCCTATGGCGTCGTGTATCTCGAAGCGCAGGCGGCAGGACTTGCCGTTGCCGCACTCGACAGCGGCGGTGTTCCGGCTGTGGTGGACCGCAATCGCACCGCGCTCCTCGCCCCCCACGGCGATGAGGCCGCGCTGGCCGCGACGATCGCACGGTTGATCGGCGATGCTGAACTTCGCGCCTGCATGGGTTCGGCAGCGCAAGTGTTCGCGCGCCAGGAACGCAACGGCGATGGCGCCCGCAAAATTCTCGCCAGCGCGCTGGATGCCACCATCGCCCGGCACGGCCGCAAGACCTTGGAGATCGCGCCGTGACTGAGGATGCCGCCTGGTCCGCGCTAGTGACCGAACTCGACGGCTGGGCAATCGCCGGCAAACGCCTCGATCTCTGGCTCCGCGACGACGACGCGACCGCTCCCAGCGACCAGCTCGACCGGCTGGCAGCCCTTGCCGAGCGCTTCACGATCCCCGTACTGCTGGCCTCGATCCCGCTGATGGCACAGGACACTCTGGCGAGGCGGCTCGAGACCGCACCGCTGCTGCGCCCCTGTCAGCACGGCGCCCGGCACCGCAGCCATGCCCCACCGGGCGAGAAGAAAAACGAATTCGGCCTGCACCGGCCAACTGCCGACATCGCCGCCGAGATCGCGGCCAGCCGGGAGCGCCTTCGGGAGCTGTTCGGCCGTTCCTTCCTCCCTGTCTTCGTGCCGCCTTGGAATCGCATTCATCCGGATATCGCGGCGGAATTGCCGAGCCTCGGCTTTGTCGGTCTGTCCTGCTTCCGCAGTTTCGCGCTCGGGCCAGCCGGCGGCCCTCGCCTCGTCAACACCGATCTCGACCTGATCGACTGGCCCAATGGCCGTGTCGGTCGGCAGCCCGGCGATCTCCTGACCGAGATGGTCCAAACGCTCGCCATTCGCCGCGCGAACCCGAGATCGAACCAGCCTTTCGGCCTGCTGCTGCACCATCACGATCACGATGCCACGGCCTGGGACTTTCTCACGAATCTGCTGGAACGGCTCTCCGGTCACGCCGCTGTCGCATTCTCCAGTCCCGATGCGCTCTTCGGCGCTGCAACAAACTTGGCAACGGACTTGGATTGACGCGCCGCCGGCGCTATGGTTTTGGCCAGTTCGGGTGCGTTCCTTGCGTCCCCCGGAGGCCATCTGACCTTCAAGCAGAGGACGCGACGCGCGCATGGGCCTCAGTCTGATCGATGATAGCGGGGTGCGCCGCCCGCCATGCAGCCCGCATGCGCCGCGCGTCCTGATCTATAGCCACGACACCTTCGGTCTCGGCCATATCCGCCGCTGCCGGGCGATCGCGAATTCGCTCGTCGCGAGCTATCCTCATATATCAGTGATCATCGTCTCGGGCTCGTCGATGATCTCCAGTTTCCAGTTCGGCGACGGCGTCGATTATGTCCGCATTCCCGGCATCGAGAAGCAGAGCGACGGACGCTACCTGCCGCATCATCTCAATCTCGACCTCGCCGATACGATCCGCCTGCGCACCGACCTGATCAAGCAGACGGTGCTCTCCTTCGACCCTGACATCGTCATCGTCGACAAGGAGCCGATCGGCCTGCGCGGCGAGCTCATCCCCTCGCTCGAAATCCTGCGCCGGCGCGGCGCCCGCATCGTGCTCGGTGTGCGCGACGTGCTCGACGAGCCGGCCAAGCTGCATGATGAGTGGCGCCAGAGCGGCGCGCTCGACGCGCTCGCCACCATCTACGACGACATCTGGGTCTACGGGCTGGACAGCATCTACCGGCCGCTCGAGGGGCTGCCGAACCAGCATCTCTTCGCCAGCAAGATCCGCTATACCGGCTATCTCAAGCGCGCCGTGCCCTCGCCGATGCCGCCGAACCGGCACCCGCGCATCACCAAGGGCCCGTTCATCTTGGTGACACCCGGCGGCGGCGGCGACGGCGCCGGCGTGATCGACTGGGTGATTTCGGCCTATGAAACCGATCCGACAATCGAATTGCCGGCGCTAATCGTCTTCGGCCCGTTCCTGTCGCGTGAGAAGCGCAAGGAGTTCACCGAGCGCATCGCCAGGCTGCCGAAGCTGGAAAGCATCGGCTTCGAGCCGCGTCTCGAACTCCTGATGAACCGCGCCCACTGCGTCGTCGCCATGGGCGGCTACAACACCTTCTGCGAGATCCTCTCCTTCGACAAGCCGGCGCTGATCGTGCCGCGCGTCCGGCCGCGCCTGGAGCAGGCGATCCGAGCCGAGCGCGCCGACAGCCTGCGCCTGATCGACGTGCTGTTCGACCCGACCCAGACCGGCGCGCATGCCCGCGATCCCGGGCAGATGGCCAAGGCGCTGCACGCGCTGCCCAAGCGCCTGCCACCCTCGCAGGCCTTCCTGCCGGACCTGCTCGACGGGCTGCCGGCGATCAATCGGGCGCTGGCCGACGATCTCTCGCCGCCGGTCCGCGGCCGGGCGCTGGCGCAGAACGCCGCAGCCGGCTGATCGCATGAGGAGATTCTAGCGAATCATTGCGCGCATGGCGCGATGGACAGGGCCAACGAAGTTCGTAATATATCACGACGACCGTTGGGAGACGCCGCCATGACTCAGGTCCTGTTCCGCAATTTCGCGATGCTGGAGCCCGACCACGGCGAGCTGCGCAAGGGCTATGAGCTGCTTGTCGAAGGCGAGCTGATCCGCGAGGTCTCCGACAAGCCGATCAAGGCCGACAAGGCTGATGCCATCGATTGTGGCGGGCGTACCCTCATGCCCGGGCTGATCGACAGCCATGTCCACGTCATGCTGTCGGAAGTCTCGATTCCCTTGCTCGAAAAAGTGCCGCTGACGCTGGCCACCGCCCGCGCCGCCCGCCTGATGAAGGGCATGATCGACCGGGGCTTCACCTCGGTGCGCGATACCGGCGGCGCCGATTGGGGCATCAAGGAAGCGGTCGAGAAGGGCGACGTCCCCGGCCCGCGCCTGTTCATCGCCGGCGCCGCGATCGGCCCGACGGGCGGCCACAGCGACCCGCGCCGGCGCACCGATTTCGGCGCGCGCTGCCATTGCTGCAACGCCATGGCCTACACGATGAACGTCTCCGACGGCGTCTCCTCCGTCATCAAGTCGACGCGCGAGCAGATGCGGCTCGGGGCCGACCACATCAAGATCATGATGTCGGGCGGCGTCGCCAGTCCGTACGACCCGCTCGATTCCATGCAGTTCACGGTCGAGGAGGTCACGGCCGCCGTCACCGAGGCCAAGGCCTTCGGCCGCTATGTCTGCGCCCATGCCTATACGCCTGAAGCCATCACCCGCGCCGCGCAATGCGGCGTGCGCGCCATCGAGCACGGCAACCTGATCGACGAGGCCTCGGCGAAGCTGATGGCTGAGAACAACATGTTCCTGACCGCCAACCTCGTCGCCTATTACGCGATGCGCGAGCGCGCCGCCGAGTTCGGCATGAATGCCGAGATGCTCGCCAAGAACGACCTTGTCATCGACGGCGGCCTGAAGTCGCTGGAAATCTGCAAGCGCGCCGGCGTGCCGGTCGCCTATGGCTCGGACCTGCTCGGCCAGCTCCAGGTCGACCAGTCGCGAGAGTTCCTGCTGCGCCGCGAGGTGCTGTCGCCTGTCGAGATCATCCGCTCGGCCACCACGATCGGCGCGCAATTGCTGCGCATGGAAGGCAAGCTCGGCACGCTGCGTGCAGGGGCTTATGCGGACATCATCCTGGTCGACGGCGATCCGCTGAAGAGCCTGGAGCTGTTCCAGGATCAGGGCGCGAAGCTGCCTGTGATCATGAAGGGTGGCGCCTTCCACAAGAATGCGCTGCATTGAGAGCGAGCCCTGTGAGGGCGAGCACATGGCGATGAAGAGGGCTGGAATTTGAGCGCCGCACGCTTGAGCCTGGGACGCCTTGCGCTGAACGGCGCTGCCACGCTCTCGCTCGGCTTCATCCTGCTGCCCCTGTTCTTCGTGTTCTGGCTCGCCTTCTTCCGCCAGGAGATCCCCTCCTTCCCGCCGGAAGGTTATTCGCTGAAGTGGTTCCAGGCGGCGGCGAACAACAAGCCCTTCGTCGACGGCTTCATCCTCAGCCTGCAGGTCGGCGTGTCGGCTACCCTGATCGGGCTCGTGCTCGGCGTGCCCGCCAGCCTCGCATTGATGCGCCATCGCATCGCGCTCGGGCCCGCGATCAACACGCTTCTGCTGCTGCCGCTGGTGATGCCGGGCATCGTGCTCGGCACCTCGCTCTATGTCTTCCAGATCGAGACCGAGATCGCGACCGGCCTGCCGGTGATGGGTTCGGCCGGCGGTCTCGTCGCCGCCCACAGCCTCGTCGTCATTCCATGGGTAGTGAAGCTCGTCACCGCCAGCCTCGCCGGCTTCGACCGCACCATCGAGGAGGCCGCGCAGAATTTGGGCGCCGGCCCCTGGACGACCTTTCGCCGCGTCACCTTGCCGAGCATCAGGCCCGGCCTCGTCGCCGGTTCGCTGTTCGGTTTCGTCACCTCCTTCGGCAATCTCGAGATGAGCCTGTTCCTGGTCGGGCCCGGCCGCACGACGCTGCCGATCGCGATCCTGCAATATCTCGAATGGAAGATCGATCCGACGGTCGCAGCCGCCTCGGTCATCCAGATCGTCCTGATCGGAGCGGCGATGATCATCACCGACCGTTACGTCAAGCTGAGCCGGGTGGTCTGATGGCCAGATTGTCGATCGAGCATCTGCGCAAGGTCTATGGCGAGTTCACCGCCGTCGACAATTGCAGCATCGACATCGCGGAGGGCGAGTTCCTCGTCCTGCTCGGGCCATCCGGCTGCGGCAAGACCACGACGCTGCGCATGGTCGCCGGCTTCATCCAGCCGACGGCGGGCAAGATCACCATCGGCGAGCGTGACGTCACCAACCTGCCGCCCTGGAAGCGCAATTGCGGCTTGGTCTTCCAGTCCTACGCGCTCTTCCCGCATATGACGGTCGCCGAGAACGTCGCCTTCGGTCTGGAGATGCGCAAGGTCGCGCCGGCCGATCGCGGTCCGCGCGTCACCGAGGCCTTGCGGCTCGTGCGCCTGACCGGCCTAGACGAGCGCTACCCGCGCCAGCTCTCCGGTGGCCAGCAGCAGCGCGTCGCGCTCGCCCGCGCGCTCGCCGTGGAGCCCGATGTCCTGCTGCTCGACGAGCCGCTCTCCAATCTCGACGCCAAATTGCGCCAGGAGGTCCGTGTCGAAATCCGCGACCTGCAGCGCAAGCTCGGCCTGACCACCATCATGGTCACGCACGACCAGGAGGAGGCCCTCACCATGGCCGACCGGCTGGTGGTGATGGAGAAGGGCAAGGTCCGCCAGATCGGCACGCAGCGCGAGCTCTACGAGAAGCCGGCCGACCGCTTCGTCGCCGGCTTCATCGGCCGCAGTGCCTTCCTCGATGGCGAAGCGGCGAACGGGCGTTTCCGCAGCGGCGGCGGCCTCGACATCAGCTGCAGAACGGCTGCGGCAGGCCCGGCAACGCTGGCGCTGCGGCCCGAACGCCTCGCCATCGGCGCGCAAGCGGAAGCTTGCGCGAACCACTTCCCGGCCCGGGTCGAGCACGTCTCCTATCTCGGAGCGCTGCTCGACATCGACGTCCGGCTGACCGAGCAGGACCGCATCTTGCTGCAGGTGCCCAATCGCCAGGGCGCGGCCGAGCCGAAGCCGGGCGACATGATCACGATAGGCTGGGCCGAAGACGCCGGGCTCGTCTATCCGCGCGAGCCTTGAACCCGCTCGACAGGCGTCCAACAGGGGAACGAACATGAAAAAGATCGACAGACGCGATGTCCTTAAAGGCCTGGCTGCTGGTGCCGGCGCTACGGTTGCAATGCCGGCGCTCGGCGGCCGCGCGCTGGCGCAGTCGGCCGGCAAGGTCGTGGTCGGCACCTGGGGCGGCGACTATGCCCGCCTGCTGACCAAGAACATCGAAGACCCCTTGCTCAAGCCCAAGGGCCTGGAGGTCGTGCAGGACCAGGCCGGCGACGCGCCGCGCCGCGCCAAGATGGTGGCCGAGCGCCGCCTGCCGCGCGGCACGGTCGACATCCAGGGCTTCTCGGCGGCCAATATGTTCGAGATGAACGAGGCCGGCGCGACCGAGCAGCTCGACTACTCGAAGATCCCGAACGCCAAGAACCTCCTGCCGACGATGAAGTACCCGTACGGCATCGGGCACATCTATTCAGGCAACGTCGTCATCTACAATCCCAAGCTGATCAGCCCGGCCCCGACCGGCTTCAAGGACTGGCTCGACCCGAAATGGGGCAACAAGATCGGCTTCATCGACATCCAGTACCAGGCGATCATGATCGCTGCCTCTATGGCCGCCACGAACGGCGCCAGCATGAACGACATCGAGAAGGCCAAGGAGATCCTGCTCGCGGTCAAGAAGGCCGGCGCGCGCGTCTATCCGACCAACGAGGCCTTCGCCCAGGCGATGAAGAACGAGGAGGTCGGCATCAGCGCGATCTGGAAGGCGCGCGTGGTGCAATGGCAGAACGCGGGCATCCCCTGCGAGGCGGTCTCGCCGGTCGAGGGCATCCCGGCCTATGTCTCCGGCTTCGTCATCGCCAAGAACGCGCCCAACAAGGACAACGCCTACGCCTATATGAACGCCATGCTGGCCAAGGAGCCGCAGGAGGCCTTCGCCGTCGACATGGGCTATAACGGCACCGTCTCCGGCCTTTCCGTCGCACCCGACCTGCAGAAGCGCATCGGCTTCACGCCCGAGGAAGAGAAGCGCATCAAGGATCTCGACTACGCCTTCCTGGCCAAGAACGACGCAGGCATGAAGGAGTGGTGGGACAAGGTGTTCAAGGGGTGAGCGCAGCGCCCGAACCAGTCGCGGGTGCCCGCACCAATCTTGCCGGGATGCTCGTCGTCCCGGCGACGATCTTCGTCGCGATCGGGCTGATCGGCCCGATCGCGATCCTGTTCCGCTATTCGCTCAACCAGTTCATCCCCGGCCAGTTCATGGTCGACGGGCTGACGATCGAGAACTACGTCAAGTTCTTCACCGACGCCTTCTATCTCAACGTGCTCTGGCGCACGGTCCGCGTCGCCGTGATCTGCACGATCGTCTGCCTGATCATGGGATTCCCGCTCGCCTATGTACTGGCGCGCACGCAGAGCCGCTTCAAGAACCTGCTGATCATGCTGGTGGTGCTGCCGCTCTTCGTCGGCAATGCCGTGCGCGCCGCCGGCTGGATGACCGCCTTCGGCAGCAAGGGCGCGCTCAACGCCTCGCTGATGGGCCTTGGCCTGATCGACCAGCCGCTCGAGATCATGTTCACCGAGACAGCCGTGATCATCGGCATCATCGCGGTCAACCTGCCCTTCATGGTGCTGACGCTGCAGAGCGTGATCGAGGGCATCAATCGCAATGTCGAGGAAGCCGCCTTCAGCCTCGGCGCCGGCCCGGCAGCGATGTTCGCCCGCGTGCTCTGGCCGCTGGCCATGCCCGGCATCCTCGCCGGCACGATCCTGACCTTCATCCTGGCGATGAACGCCTATGCCACGCCGGTCCTGCTCGGCGGCCCGAAATTCCAGACCATGGGCCCGCTGGTCTACGGCCAGTTCGCCCAGCAGAACAACTGGCCCTTTGGCGGCGCGATCTCCTTCATCCTGATGACGGCGACGCTGCTGCTCACGATCGCCGCCAATCTGATCGTGCAGCGACGCTATCGCTAGGCCGGACTTATCCCGAGCTGTGGCGCTTCGCCGCCACGGCCCTGCTGGTCAACCGCCCCGGCGAGGATTAAAGCACGGCGATGAACGTTTCCTCCGCCATCGTCCCGATCGCCGTCGGCGCCGTCGCCGTCGTGCTGCTGCTCGGCCTGATCAACATGCTGCGCGGCGGCAGCTCGAACACCTCGCAAAAGCTGATGCGGCTGCGCGTGGTGCTGCAGTTCATCGCGATCCTGGTGATCCTCGGCGTGCTCTGGTGGCGTGCCGGTTGATCATGACGCAGTGCGCAAGGGCGGCGTCGTCACATTGCGGCCACTACTCCCTGCGTTTTTCCAATCCTTGAAGCTCCGCTGAAAGCCCGTTTCCCTGTCATGGTTCGCGTCGCGTCGCTGTTCGCTGTCCTCTCGGTCCTGTCCGCGCCCGCGCTGGCGCAGAACGACCGCGGCGGCACCCGCGCGCTCGGCTATGCCCCCGCGACGGAAGCGCCCGCTCCCGCCTGGGAAGCCCGCTTCGGCCTCGGTGCCGCCAATCCCGGCGGGCGCGAGAGCGGCCTGGTCAATGTCGGCGGCGAACTCCTGACGCCGCGCATCGCCAGCCTGAACGACCGCCTCGCCAACGCTTTCGTCCCGCGCTTCCATCTCGGCTCCAGCCTCAACGTCAACGGCACGCAATACGCCTATGCCGGTGCGACCTGGACCTTCGACGTCTCGCAATCGGTTTTCCTCGAGGCGAGCCTTGGCGCCGCCGTCAACAATGGCAAGACCGGCTTCGTCGTTCCCGAGAACCGCCTGAATGTCGGCTGCAACGCCGGCGCGCGCAGCGCCGCCGCCCTCGGCTTCCGCCTCAGCGACCGCTGGAGCCTGATCGCGACGCTGGAGCATTTCAGCACCACCGGCTGCTCCGACAACCCCGTCGTCAACGCCGGCAATCCGCGCGGCCCCTCGAATTTCGGCGCCCGCCTCGGCTATACCTTCTGAACCGGCCATTCGGCGCCGGCTCATGGGAGGCGGCGTCATGAAGCTGCATGGCTATTTCCGCAGTTCGGCCGCCTGGCGCGTGCGGATCGCGCTCAATCTCAAGCGCCTCGACGTCGAGCACGTCTCGCACCATCTGCGCCATGGCGAGCAGCGCGACCCTGCCTATCTCGCTCTCAACCCGCAGGGGCTGGTGCCGACCCTGGAACTCGACGACGGCACGGCGCTGACCCAATCGCTCGCCATCATCGAATGGCTCGACGAGACCCTTCCGGAACCGGGCCTGCTGCCGAAGGACCCTCTCGAGCGCGCCAAAGTCCGCGCCTTCGCCCAGGCGATCGCCTGCGACATCCATCCGGTGCAGAATCTCAAGGTGCTCAACCGCCTGCGGGAGCTCGGCCATGATGGCGACAGGGCCCTGGCCTGGGCGGCAAGCGTCAATGTCGACGGTCTGTCGGCCTGCGAACAGCTCGTGGCGAACACTCCCGGCCCGTTCTGCTTCGGCGATAGCCCCGGCCTCGCCGACATCTGCCTGGTGCCGCAGCTCGGCAATGCCCGGCGCTTCAAGGTCGATGTCGCTCAATTCCCGCGCCTGCTGCGGGCGGAGGCGGCCGCGATGGAGCTTGCCGCCTTCCGCGATGCGACGCCCGACCGTCAGGCCGACGCAGAATAATGCGTCACCAGCGCCGATAGGGCCACGGCCCCCAATATGGGCCATAGAAGCCGGAGGCCTCCAGGCGCGCCCGGCGCGAGGCCGAGCGATCGAGATCGACCTCCATCAGGCAATTGGCGAAGCCCTCCGCACCCGGCTTGAACCCGTAGGAGCGGCAGCGCGCTTCATCCGCGCTGCGCTGCTCGGCCGCCGTCATGCAGCCGCCGAGCGCGGCTGCCAGCCCCAAAGCGATGAGCCATGTCGCACGCATCTTCAGATCCTCCAGGCCGTGGGGGATTCGCGGAGATCATGCCATGAAAGCAGCGCTTTGACGCTAGCTTTCAGGGACGGCCTGCGACCAGCGCCTGTTTCGGAAGCTTTTCCTGCTTTTTCAGAGCGAGGAGGCGAGCCGCCCGACTTCCGCCAGCACGGCTTCGCGCTCGGGGAATGCTGCAGACGCTTCCGCATAATAGGCCGTGACGACCAGCGGTGCTCGGCCGGGCGGCCAGATCACCCCGATGTCGTTGGTGGCGTTGTTGTTGCCGGTTCCGGTCTTGTCGCCGATGCGCCAGCCCTTCGGCACACCGGCTCGCAGGCGCTTGTCGCCGGTCTTGTTGGCGACCAGCCAGGTCGTCAATTGCTGCCGCGAGGCCGGCGACAATGCCCCTCCGAGAACGGTCTGGCGTAGCACGCCGGCCATGGCGACCGGCGTCGTCGTATCGCGCGGATCGCCGGTTCTGGCCTCGTTGAGGTCCGGCTCGCGCCGGTCAAGCCGCGAGGCGTCGTCGCCCAGCGAACGCATATAGGCGGTCAACCCCTTCGGGCCACCGAAGGAATCGAGCAGCAGGTTGCCGGCAGTGTTGTCGCTCAGCGTCACCGCCGCATCGCAGATCTCGGCGAGCGTGAGGCCCTTTTCGACATGTTTCTCGGTCACCGGCGAATAGGTGACGAGATCGGCCTTGCTGTAGCTCACGCGCCGCTCGAGCTCCTCTTCGCCGCGATCGACCCGCGCCAGCACGCAGGCCGCGGCCACGAACTTGAACGTACTGCACATGGCGAAGCGCTCTTCGCCGCGATGGGCGACGATGCGGCCGTTGCCGCTGTCGAGAATGGCGACGCCGAGGCGCCCGCCATGCTTGCGGTCGAGCGCGAACAGGCCCTCGCGCAGCTTGTCTTCGCGCTCTTGCGCCAGACTGGGCAGGCAGCCCAGCATAGGAGCGGCCATCAGGGAGCCGATCAGCAGCTCTCGGCGTCGGATCATCGGTTGTCTCCATGCGCGAGCCCTCGTGCCCGAGCGGAATGCTGGCGCGTCAGGCAGAGATGGGTTTTGGGGAGGACGCCGCGTTCGAGGCAGCGGGGCAGTGCCCGCCGCCGTTCTCGCCGCAAGCTTGCCCAATCGCAAACGATGATATCTCTACGGAGCCATTAGATTTCCTAAGGCCTTGTCATGCTGCGCCCGCATCTCCCCTTGAACGCCTTGCGCGCCTTCGAGGCTTCGGCCCGCCATCTCAGCTTCACCAAGGCCGCGATCGAGCTCTGCGTCACCCAGGCCGCGATCAGCCATCAGGTGAAGGGGCTGGAGGAGAGGCTCGGTGTCGAGCTCTTCCGCCGCCTGCCGCGCGGCCTTGCCCTGACCGATGAAGGCCGCAGTCTGTTGCCGACGTTGCGTGAGAGCTTCGACCGCATCGCCGGGCTGCTCGAGCGCTTCGAGACCGGCAGGCCGGTCGAGGTCCTGAATGTCGGCGCGGTCGGTACCTTCGCGCTCGGCTGGCTGCTGCCGCGCCTTGCCGGCTTCCGGCTGGCTCATCCGGAGATCGACCTGCGCCTCACGACCAACAACAACCGCGTCGACCTCGCAGCCGAAGGGCTGGACTACGCCTTGCGCTTCGGCGGCGGCGCCTGGCACGGCACGGCGGCTCTGCGCCTGTTCGAGGCGCCGATGACGCCGGTCTGCGCCCCGGCGCTGACCGCAGCGCTGGACCAGCCGGCCGATCTCGCCGACCATGCCCTGCTTCGCTCCTATCGTGCCGATGAGTGGACGCTGTGGAGCGAGGCGGCCGGCATCGAGCCCTTGCAGGCCCGCGGACCGGTCTTCGACAGCTCGATCGCCCTTGCCGAGGTCGCTGCGGCCGGCGAAGGCGTCGCACTGGTGCCGGCGCTGCTGTTCTCGCGCTATTTCGACGATGGCAGGCTGCTCCGCCCTTTTCCGATCGAGGTCTCGCTCGGCAGCTACTGGCTGACCTGGCTGCAATCGCGCTCGCTCACACCGGCCATGCTGGCCTTCCGCGACTGGCTCACCGATGAAAGCCGCAAAGGGATTGCGTCCCGGGCGGAGTGACCGGCCAAAGCAAAACGGCCGCCCTGTCGGGCGGCCGTCTGTCCTTGGATCCAAGGAGAAAATGGTGGGCGCGACAGGGATCGAACCTGTGACCCCTACGATGTCAACGTAGTGCTCTCCCGCTGAGCTACGCGCCCGTTTCGCCCGAAAGCGTCCGGAACGACACCGGCCCGAGGGCGATATCGCTGCGAGGTGGAGGGGCTATAGCGGACACCTGCGCACCTTGCAAGGCGCTTCGTCGGCTTCTTTGCAAGAAGCTCTTGCTCGGCCCCTGCCCGGCCCTCACGCCGCCAGCAGCTTCTCGACCTCGTTGACCAGCTCGCGCAGGTGGAAGGGCTTCGACAGCACCTTGGCATCCTTCGGCGTCTGCGAATCGGGATTGAGCGCCACCGCCGCGAAACCGGTGATGAACATCACCTTGATGTCGGGATCGAGCTCGGTGGCGCGGCGCGCCAGCTCGATTCCGTCCATCTCGGGCATGACGATGTCGGTCAGGAGCAGTTCGAACGGCTCCTCGCGCAGCCGGTTATAGGCCGATAGCCCGTTGTCGAACGAGGCGACGTCATAGCCTGCATTCTGCAGCGCCTTCACCAGGAAGCGGCGCATGTCGTTGTCGTCTTCGGCCAGGAGGATCTTGGTCATGGCGCCTTGCTTCGTCCGCGATGTTGCACCGAGCCCACGCCGCCCTGCCATTCTGGCCGGAAGCCATTCGCTCGTTCGTCGTCCCTCGTACCGGGTGGCCGTCCCTGCCATCCCGGGTGTTGCCGGTCCAGCCCGACGTGAGGCGAACTCGTCGCTCGCACACATCCGGATGGATCAGCCAGTTCTATTTGGCGACATTACGGTAAACAACCAGTGAAGGCTGGCTCGCCAGATGACGAAAGGTCAGGCCCTTCAATCGGCGGCAGCTTTGTGCTTGAGTTTGTCGACATGACGCTGCCAGCCGGATTCTCCTTTCCCCGCCCGGACGACGTGATCGCCGAGATCGAGCGGCCGTTCACGCTCCATCAGCCCGCGCTGCAGGTCGTCCCCGTCATCGTCGACGTGCCCCATGCCGGGAGGTGCTATCCGCGCGCCTTCGTCGAGGGCTCGCGCCTGCCGCTGCGGGCGCTGCGACGCTCGGAGGACGCGTATGTCGACCTGCTCTTCTCCCATGCGGTCGCGCTCGGCGCGCCCCTGCTCGTCGCCGAGTTCCCGCGCGCCTTTCTCGACGCCAACCGCGAACCCTATGAGCTTGATCCGCGCATGTTCGAGGGCCGGCTGCCCGGCTTCGCCAACACCCGCTCGTTGCGCGTCGCCGGCGGACTCGGCACGATCCCGCGCATCGTCGGAGAATCCTATGAGATCTATTCCGGCCGCATTCCCGTCGAGAATGCGCTCAGCCGTATCGAGGCGCTCTACCGGCCTTATCATGCCGGCCTGCGCCATCTGGTGAATCGTACGCAAGCCAGCTTCGGCAGCTGCATCCTGGTCGACGCCCATTCCATGCCCTCGGCCGGGCTCGACCGCGACGGCACCGCCAAGGCCGACATCATCCTCGGCGACCGCTTCGGCACCAGCGCCGCCAGCTTCGTCGTCGATGCGGCGGAACAGGCATTCGCGCG
Source organism: Allobosea lupini (assembly GCF_900109525.1). Lineage (GTDB taxonomy): Bacteria > Pseudomonadota > Alphaproteobacteria > Rhizobiales > Beijerinckiaceae > Allobosea > Allobosea lupini. The sequence continues at coordinate 443,939 of NZ_FOAN01000006.1, forward strand.
CGCCGGGCTCACCGTGACCCGCAACCGCCCCTATGCCGGCGGCTTCATCACCGAGCATTACGGAGCACCCGGCTCCGGCGTGCATGCCCTGCAGATCGAGGTCAGCCGCGGCCTCTACATGAACGAGGCGACACTCGAGCCGAGCAGCGGCTTTGCGGCACTCCAGCAGGTGATCAGCGCCGCCATGGCCGAATGCTTCGCGCGCTGGAGCGGCTGGAGCGACGACTGGCGCCAGGCCGCGGAGTAGGCCTGCATCCCTGGCCAATCCCTTGAGGCCAAAGAAAAAGGGCCGCGCACTTTCGTGGCGGCCCGAAGTCTAGGGAGGAAACGCCCAAGGAGGGCAACGAAGGTTTGAGGTCATCTCCCCTTCGCAGTGCACAATAGCGCATTGCGCTGCAAAAACGCAAGCCGAAACGCAGATATCGACATGCAGAAAATGCATGACGAGCCGCACAATCGTCATGAACTGTCCGATTTCGCGGGATCGGCTGAAGCTGAACTGTCCTGACCTGATCGACCTCGACCGGGACGGCGCTTGTCATCCCGTGCGCCGCACAGCATGAAGGCGGCAGGCCGGTCGAGCCGAAGGAACCCTGATGAGCGCGGTCGATTTCACGGAATTCGTCTCCCGGCTGGCGACCCTGTCGGGCCAGGCGATCCTGCCTTTCTTCCGCGCCCGGCATACCACCGAGGACAAATCCGGCGGCGGCGTCTTCGATCCCGTGACCGAGGGCGATCGCGCCGGCGAAGACGTGATGCGCAACCTGATCAAGCGCACCTTCCCGGCCCATGGCATCCTCGGCGAGGAATTCGGCGCCGAGAATGCCGATGCAGACTATGTCTGGGTGCTCGACCCGATCGACGGCACCCGCGCCTTCATCTCCGGCATCCCGGTCTGGGGCACGCTGATCGGCCTGACCCGCAAGGGCGTGCCGGTCTACGGCATGATGAACCAGCCCTTCACCGGCGAGCGCTTCTCAGGCGACGGCCGCATGGCGCGCTATGAAGGGCCGAACGGACCGCGCGAACTTCATACTCGGCAGCTGACGAATCTCGCCGAGGCGACGTTGATGACCACGAGCCCGCACCTCTTCGTCGACGGGCAGAAAGCCGCTTACGACCGGGTCGAAAGCGCCGTCCGCATGGCGCGCTATGGCTGCGACTGCTACGCCTATTGCATGCTTGCCGCCGGCCATGTCGACCTCGTCATCGAAAGCGGGCTGAAGCCTTATGACATCGTCGCGCTGATCCCGATCATCGAGGGCGCCGGCGGCATCGTCACCTCATGGGACGGTGGCAGCGCCGCCCAGGGCGGCACCATCCTCGCCGCTGGCAACAAGGCCTTGCACCAGGCCGCTCTCGCCCTCCTGAACGGCTGACGTCGGGGCCGGCGTCGCGACCGGCAATTCCTCGCCGGGGACGAAGGCGTCGAAGGCTGCCCAGAACTGCGCCCGGATCGCGTCGGTCTCCATCAGGATCTCGTGGCGCGCCGTCGGCAGCACCAGAGCGGAACCCGTCTTGAGCCTCGCCGCAAAGCGCTCGATCGCGGGCGTCGAGACCACGGGATCGCGCCCGGCGGCGACGACCAGCGTCGGCACCCTGACCTCGAGCGGCGCGCGCGGCTGCGCCAGCCGGTCCATCAACTGGAAGGCGGCGTAGATCCAGCCGACGCTGGGGTCGCCGATCGCAAGATCGCGCGCCGCGGCCGACAAGGCAGCGTTGCGGGCATAGCGGACGGGGTCCGAACTCAGCCGGTTGCCCTCGAACGGTTTGGTGCCGATCGCGGTATCGCCGCCGCCGGGCACGAAGGCCTTGCCGAAGCCGAGCCAATACAGCACCCGCGCCAGCCAGCGCGCGCCGCGCGGATTCTCGATCATGGCGATGCCGAGCATCGGCGCGATCGCGACCAACCGCTCCACCGGCAGCGCCTCGTGCCGGGCGGCGTCGAGGCAGAGTGCCGCGCCCATCGAGTGCGCCAGGACGAAATAGGGGGGCGGCAGGCGCTCCTGCATCTGCGCCACGACCAGCGCGAGATCGCGCTCGTAATGCACCAACCGGCCGACATGCCCCTTGCGCTGCCGGCCTGTGAAGCGTTGCGAACCGCCTTGCCCGCGCCAGTCGAAGGTCAGGACATGAAAGCCGCGCCGGCGCAGCTCGGCGATCGTTTCGCTGTAGCGCTCGATGAACTCGGCTCGGCCCTGCACGACCAGGACGGTGCCCCTCTCCCGCCGCACGCTCGGGCGCCAGCTCGCCAGGCGCAGGCGCGCTTTGTCGGCGGTCTCGCCAAACCAGACCTTGCCGTGGCCGGGCACCGGGTAGTCCGGCTGATGGAAGAATTCGGCCTGCGTCATCGGCGCTCCGGAGTCACCCTGCTGTTATAGCGTCATCGCGGTAAAATTCCGTTGCCCTCCGGTATCGGTCCGTCATTCCGGCCACAGCGAAGCGCAGCGCCGACATGACAGGCATTTGGCACGCGAGCCCGCTTCCATCAGGCGATTGATCTCACTGCGGTAGAGCTCTTGAAAAGCTGAAACCGCCACCCAGATCATTGCTGCGCAGGCCGTCAAGCGGCTGCGCGAGACCAAACCCGGCCCGCGCTCATGAGGAGGCGGGCTGACCCGAATGTCGCTTCCTTTGGAGGACAATCATGCGTTCTTACGACCTTTCCCCGCTTTATCGCTCGACCGTCGGCTTCGACCGCCTGTTCTCGCTGCTCGACCAGGCCACCAGCGTCGAGAATGCGCCGAGCTATCCCCCCTACAACATCGAGCGCATCTCCGAGAACGCCTATCGCATCTCGATCGCGGTCGCCGGTTTCGGTGAGGCCGACCTCTCGATCGAGAGCAAGGAGAACGCGCTGACCGTTCGCGGCGAGAAGAAAGCCGCCGAGGATGCCGAGAAGCGCGAAGTCCTGCATCAGGGCATCGCGGCCCGCGCCTTCGAGCGTCGCTTCCAGCTCGCGGACTATGTCCAGGTCACCGGCGCCAGCCTCGAGAACGGGCTGCTCCATATCGACCTCGTCCGCGAGATCCCCGAGGCCAAGAAGCCGCGCCTGATCCCGATCGGCGGCAGCACCCCCAAGGTGATCGAGGCCCGGAAGGCCGCGTAACCGATATCGGTGTGCAAGCACCGCAGATATGAGACGCGAGAGCCTCCCCGGGAAACCGGGGAGGCTTTTTTGCCATCAGCGTCGACGGTTGAAGCGCCTCAGTTCGGATTGACCGGCGCTATCGGCGTTTCCGGCTTCGGCTGCGCCGACTTCATCTCCTCGATCTGCACCGGCGGCAGGGTCGTGTCGGGCGTCGGAATGCCGCTCGGATGCGCCCGTGCCAGCGGCGGCAGGCGATCGGGCCCCTCGGCCCCACGGACATCCTGCGGATTGACCAGCTTCGGCTTGCCGATGTCCACCGGCGCGACCGAGGGTACCGCAACCGGCTTCGTCGCGGGCGCTTCAGGTTTGGGCGCGGCCGGTGACGGCGGCGCGACGGTCGCCGGCGCGTTCGCCTCGGCCGGCGGCTGCGCCGGCTTCAACGCGGCCGGTCGCTCGGGCGGGCGCGGCGTCAGCTTCTTCTGCGCCGGACGCTCCTCCTCGCGCGGATCGAGCCTGACGACCCGCGGCGGCGGCTGCAGCACGATCCGGTCGATCAGCTCGCCATTGAAGCGGTCGATGATCAGCCGCACCCGCGATCCGTTCGCCGCCAGGCCGTCGACGACGATGGCCGAGCCGGTGCGCACCGTCCGCTGCACCTCGCGCAGGCCGAATTCCTGCGCCGCCATCCGTCCGACGGCCCGTGGCGGGATCGGCGCCGCCCGGCGCGGCGCATAGTCGTAGCGCGGGCCGTAGTCATCGTCGTAGTCGTAGCCGTAACGGGCGTACCCACCGCCATAGTCGTCGAGCTGTGCCAGGGCCGGGCCGCTCGCACCGGCCATCACGGCCAGGACGGCAAGGCCAGCCATCCGACGGCGCAAGCGGCGCGGCGCGGCGGGCGAAACCAAAACTGCCATGGTCTGTCCTCTGTCAGACGAAATTCGCAGTCTTCAGTTCTTGATAAGGATTGCGGCGCGCTTGCGGCGTGAATCGGCTGGGAAACAGGCTCTTTCCGGCGTCTAGACGGTCGCGAGGACAGCGGCGAGCCTGTCGACCTCCTCTATCCGCGTCGCAAACGAGCAGACGAAGCGCCCGACGACCTCGCCAGGCTGGAGCGCCTGCCCCGCGGGCAGCGCACCATCCGACCAGGCGATGTACTGCGCGCCCTGCGCCGCCAGCGCGACCTGCGCCTGCGACGGCAATACCAGAAAGACCTCGTTCGCCTCGCAGGCCCAAGCCAGCCGCAGCTTGCCGGCGGACGCAACGGCATCGGCCAGGCGCCTGGCCATCGCATTCGCATGGCGGGCAAGGTCGAGCCAATGGCCGCTGGCGAGCAAACCCTCGAACTGCGCCCCGATCAACCGGCCCTTGGACAGGGTGTGCCCGGCGCGCTTGCGTCGCCACGGCATCTCATCCGCATCGGCCGGATCGAAGACGATCACGGCTTCGGCGGCGAAGGCGCCGTTCTTGGTACCGCCGAAGGACAGCACGTCGACGCCCGCCCGCCAGGTGATCTCAGCGGGCGCGCAACCCAGCGCCGCGACCGCATTGGCGAAGCGGGCGCCGTCCATATGAAGCTTCAGCCCGCGCGGCGCGACCGCCTGCTTCAGTGCCGCGATCTCCTCGGCACTGTAGACCAGCCCGCACTCGGTCGCCTGCGTGATCGACAGCATCTGCGGCTGGACCTGATGCACGGCGCCCGCGCGCAGGCGCGCGAGCTGGTCGATGACGACCTCCGGCGCGAGCTTGCAGCCATCGCCGGGCAAGCCGACGATCTTGGCCCCGCCGGTGAAGAATTCGGGCGCGCCGCATTCGTCGGCGGCGATATGCGCCTCGTGATGGCAGAGCACCGCCCCCCAGGGCTGGACCAGGCTCGCCAACGCCAGGGAATTCGCGGCCGTGCCGGTCGTGACCAGGAAGACCGCGACCTCCCGCTCGAACAAATCGGCGAACAGCCCTTCGACCCGCCTGGTCCAGGCATCGTTGCCGTAGCCGGCGGCGAAGCCGTCATTGGCCGCGGCCATTGCTAGCATCACCGGCGCGCTCGCCCCGGCCAGATTGTCGCTGATGAAGTTCATGGAGATATCCGGCGGGCCGCTGCAGGATTTTGAGGGATAAGCAGCCTCCCGGCGCAGCGCAATCGATGCTGGAGCCCGTTCCGATCTGCTTGAAGCGCAGGCCCGATGGGGAAAACGCGGCCACCATACCGGAAGCAGATGGCCAATCCGGCTGCGGCGCAGGCAGGCCCGATTCCCTGCGATTGACAACTTCCGGCTTGGCGAGCCAGCCACCATGATGTGAAAATGTCCGGACAGCGATGGAGGTCGCAATAAAATGTCGCCGCGACGCAAAATCGGCGCTTGTGCCCAGATTGGAATTCTGGCAAGGTCAAGGCAATAGGACAGCGATGCTGTCCCATTTTCGAAGCGGGCCTCGCCGAGGCCCCGGCGCAGGCGGATGGAGCGGATGATGACGGGAGGTACGGCAAACAAAGCCAAAGCCAACCGTACGACGCGCGCCGCCCGCAAAACGGCGGCGTGACCAGGCGCGGCAGGGCTTGACGCCCGAGGCGCCTGCGGAGGACGCGGGCGCAAGACAAGACCAGCGCAAGCAACCTTCGCAAACCGAGAATAAACCCGGACCGGCCCGATCCTTGCTCGGCAAGGTGGAAGCCGGAGCGGCGGTGGACTTTGGCGGGCTCCCCAGCCGATGCTGCGGGACCGAAGGCGGGCGGAGGCGACGATGAGCGAGAGCAGGAAGGCGAGCGCGATGGCCAACACCACTGCTAAAGTTGCCACCACGACGACGGCCGCTTTCGAGCGTTTCCCCGAGGTGCGCGACCCGGCCATGCCGACCCGCCAGGGCCTTTATGACCCGTCCTATGAGAAGGACTCCTGCGGCGTCGGCTTCATCGCCGACATGAAGAACCGCAAGAGCCATGCGATCGTCGCGCAGGGTCTGCAGATCCTGCACAACATCGACCATCGCGGCGCGGTCGGCGCCGATCCCAAGCTCGGCGATGGCTGCGGCATCCTCACCCAGATCCCGCATCGCTTCTTCAAGGAAGAATGCGCCGGGATCGGCATCGAGCTGCCCGAGCCCGGTCATTACGCCATCGGCCAGTTCTTCATGCCGCAGGAGGCAGACAACCGCGCCGTCTGCGAGGAGATCGTCGCCCAGACCGTCGAGGAGGAAGGCCTGATCTTCCTCGGCTGGCGCGACGTGCCGGTGGACAACAGCGATCTCGGCGAGGCCGTCAAGGAGACCGAGCCCTGCCATCGCCAGATCTTCGTCGGCCGCCCGGCCGAGATCACCGACGAGGACGAGTTCGAGCGGCAGGTCTACGTCCTCAGGAAGTCGGTCTCGAACAAGGTCTACAAGCGCCATGACCGGGCGACCGCGACCTATTACCCGGTCTCCTTCTCCTGCCGGACCATCGTCTACAAGGGCATGGTGCTGGTCACCCAGCTCGGCGCCTACTTCAAGGACCTGACCGACGCACGCTTCGAGAGCGCGCTCGCCCTCGTCCACCAGCGCTTCGCCACCAACACCTTCCCGTCCTGGCGCCTCGCCCACCCCTACCGGATGGTCGCCCATAACGGCGAAATCAACACGCTGCGCGGCAACGTCAACTGGATGGCGGCCCGCCAGGCCTCGGTCGATTCCGAGCTCTTCGGCGCCGACATCTCCAAGCTCTGGCCGATCTCCTATGAGGGCCAGTCCGACACCGCCTGCTTCGACAACGCCCTCGAATTCCTGGTCCAGGGCGGCTATTCGCTCGCCCACGCCATGATGATGCTGGTGCCCGAGGCCTGGGCCGGCAACCCGCTGATGGATGAGAGCCGGCGCGCCTTCTACGAATACCATGCGGCCCTCATGGAGCCGTGGGACGGCCCGGCCGCGATCGCCTTCACCGACGGCCGCCAGATCGGCGCGACGCTCGATCGCAACGGCCTGCGCCCCGCCCGCTATCTCGTCACCGACGACGGCCTCGTCGTGCTCGCCTCGGAGTTCGGTGTGCTGCCGATCCCGGAGGAGAAGATCGTCCAGAAGTGGCGGCTCCAGCCCGGCAAGATGCTGCTGATCGATCTCGAGGAAGGCCGCATCATCGGCGACGACGAGATCAAGAGCACCCTCTGCCTCGCCAACCCCTACAAGGACTGGCTGAAGCGCACCCAGATCGTGCTGGAGGAGCTGCCGCCGGTCGAGGCACGCGCCTCGCGCACCGACGTCGCCTTGCTCGATCGCCAGCAATCCTTCGGTTACACCCAGGAAGACACCAGGATCCTGATGGCGCCGATGGCGGTGACCGGCCAGGAAGCCGTCGGCTCGATGGGGACCGACACCCCGATCTCGGCGCTCTCCTCGAAGTCGAAGCTGCTCTACACCTATTTCAAGCAGAACTTCGCCCAGGTCACCAACCCGGCGATCGACCCGATCCGCGAGGAGCTCGTGATGAGCCTCCTCTCCTTCATCGGCCCGCGGCCTAACATCCTCGACCTCGAAGGCACCTCGCGCCGCAAGCGCCTGGAAGTGCGCCAGCCGATCCTGACCAATGACGATCTCGAGAAGATCCGCTGCATCGGTCACTACGAGGATCGATTCGACACCAAGACGCTCGACATCACCTATCCGACCCGCGAGGGCGCGGCCGGCATGGAGGGCGCGATCGAGCGCCTGTGCGAGCGCGCGGAAGCGGCCGTCCATGGCGGCTACAACATCATCATCCTCTCCGACCGCCAGGTCGGGCCCGACCGCATCCCGATCCCGGCGCTGCTGGCGACGGCAGCGGTCCATCATCACCTGATCCGCAAGGGCCTGCGCACCTCGGTCGGCCTCGTCATCGAATCCGGCGAACCGCGCGAGATCCACCACTTCGCCCTGCTCGCGGGCTTCGGCGCCGAAGCGATCAACCCCTATCTCGCCTTCGAGACGCTCGAAGCGCTGTTCGAGGCCGGCGAGTTCCCGCCGGAGGTCGACCGCTACGAGGTGGTCAAGCGCTTCATCAAGTCGGTCGGCAAGGGGCTGCTCAAGGTCATGTCCAAGATGGGCATCTCGACCTACCAGTCCTATTGCGGCGCCCAGATCTTCGACGCCGTCGGCCTGCGCACCGAGTTCATCGACAAGTACTTCACCGGCACCATCTCCTCGATCGAGGGCGTCGGTCTCGCCGAGATCGCCGAGGAGAGCGTGCGCCGCCATCGCGACGCCTTCGGCGGCTCGCCGATCTATCGCGACGCGCTCGACATCGGCGGCGAATACGCCTTCCGCCTGCGCGGCGAGGCGCATGCCTGGACGCCGGAGAACATCGCGCTGCTCCAGCACGCCGTGCGCGGCAACGCCCGCGACAAGTTCAAGGCCTATTCCGACCTGGTCAACGACCAGAGCGAGAAGCTCTCGACCATTCGCGGCCTGTTCCACGTCAAGATGGCCGACGAGCTCGGCCGCAAGCCGATCCCTCTGGACGAGGTCGAGAGCGCAGCCTCGATCGTCAAGCGCTTCTCCACCGGCGCCATGTCCTTCGGCTCGATCAGCCATGAGGCGCATTCGACGCTGGCGCTCGCCATGAACGCGATCGGCGGCAAGTCGAACACCGGCGAGGGCGGCGAGGAGCCGGAGCGCTTCAAGCCGCTGCCGGACGGGCGCTCGATGCGCTCGGCGATCAAGCAGGTCGCCTCGGGTCGCTTCGGCGTCACCACCGAATACCTCGTCAACTCGCAGATGATGCAGATCAAGGTCTCGCAGGGCGCCAAGCCCGGCGAGGGCGGACAATTGCCCGGCCACAAGGTCGATGCCCGCATCGCCAAGGTCCGGCATTCGACCCCGGGCGTCGGCCTGATCTCGCCGCCGCCGCACCACGACATCTATTCGATCGAGGATCTCGCCCAGCTGATCTTCGACCTGAAGAACGTCAACCCGGCGGCGGACGTCTCGGTCAAGCTCGTCTCCGAGCTCGGCGTCGGCACCGTCGCCGCCGGCGTCGCCAAGGCGCGCGCCGACCACATCACCATCGCCGGCTACGAGGGCGGCACCGGCGCTTCGCCGCTGACCTCGATCAAGCATGCGGGATCGCCCTGGGAGATCGGCCTCGCCGAGACCCACCAGATCCTGGTGATGAACAAGCTGCGCGGCCGCATCGCCCTCCAAGTCGACGGCGGCCTGCGCACCGGCCGCGACATCGTCGTCGGCGCGCTGCTCGGGGCCGACGAGTTCGGCTTCGCCACGGCGCCGCTGATCGCAGCCGGCTGCATCATGATGCGCAAGTGCCATCTCAACACCTGCCCGGTCGGGGTCGCCACCCAGGACCCGGTGCTGCGCAAGCGCTTCAAGGGCCAGCCCGAGCACGTCATCAACTTCTTCTTCTTCCTCGCCGAGGACGTGCGCGAGATCATGGCGCAGATGGGCGTCAGGAGCTTCGACGAGCTCGTCGGCCGCTCCGACTGGCTCGACAAGAAGGAAGCCATCGACCACTGGAAGGCCAAGGGGCTCGACTTCGCCCGCATCTTCCACAAGCCGGAGCCGGGCAAAGGCGTCGCCATCCGCAATGTCGAGCGCCAGCACCACCCGATCGAGTCGGTGCTCGACCGCACGCTGATCGCCAAGGCCGGCGCCTCGCTCGACAGCGGCGCTCCGGTCGTGATCGAGAGCACCATCCGCAATGTCGATCGCTCGACCGGCGCGATGATCTCGGGCGAGATCGCCAAGCGCCATGGCGGGCTCGGCCTGCCGGACGACACGATCACGGTGAAGCTGACCGGCACGGCTGGCCAGAGCTTCGGCGCCTGGGTTACGTCCGGCGTGACGCTCGATCTCACCGGCCAGGCCAACGACTATGTCGGCAAGGGCCTGTCGGGCGGCAAGCTGATCATCCGCCCTGATCCGAAGTCGCAGGCGCTCGCCGAGGAGGCGATCATCGTCGGCAACACCGTGCTCTACGGCGCGATCTCCGGCGAATGCTACTTCCGCGGCGTCGCCGGCGAGCGCTTCGCCGTGCGCAATTCCGGCGCGATCGCGGTGGTCGAGGGCACCGGCGACCATGGCTGCGAATACATGACCGGCGGCGTCGTCGTCGTGCTCGGCCAGACCGGGCGCAATTTCGCGGCCGGCATGTCGGGCGGCATCGCCTATGTCCTCGACGAGGACAGGAGCTTCGCCAAGCGCTGCAACCTCTCCATGGTCGATCTCGAGCCGGTGCCGGAGGAGGAGGAGCTGACCCAGCGCCTCTACCATCATGGCGGCGACCTCGAGTTCAAGGGCCGCATCGACGTCATGGCCAACATGTCCGGCTATGACGCCGAGCGCCTGCACCAGCTCATCGCCAACCATCTGAAATACACCGGGTCGGCGCGGGCACAGGCGATCCTGGAGAACTGGGCGGACTACCTGCCCAAATTCGTCAAGGTCATGCCGGTCGAGTACCGGCGCGCACTACTGGAAATCGAGCGGGCCCAGGCCGGCGTCTCGGTCGCGGCGGAGTGAGACGATGGGCAAGGTAACCGGCTTTCTCGAGATTGATCGTCGCGACCGGAAGTATCGTCCGGCCTCGGATCGTATCCGCAACTACAAGGAGTTCGTGATCCCGCTCGGCCGGGAGGCGACCCGCGACCAGGCGGCGCGCTGCATGAACTGCGGCATCCCGTATTGTCACAATGGCTGCCCGGTCAACAACCAGATCCCGGACTGGAACGATCTCGTCTACAACGACAAGTGGCAGGAAGCGCTCGGCAACCTGCACTCGACCAACAACTTCCCCGAATTCACCGGCCGCGTCTGCCCCGCCCCGTGCGAGGCGTCGTGCACGCTGAACCTCGAGGACACCCCGGTCACGATCAAGTCGATCGAATGCGCGATCGTCGACAAGGGCTGGGAAGAAGGCTGGATCGTTCCTGAGCCGGCCGAGGTCAAGACCGGAAAGAAGATCGCGATCATCGGCTCCGGCCCGGCCGGCCTCGCCGCCGCCCAGCAGCTCGCCCGCGTCGGCCACGAGGTCCATGTCTATGAGCGCCAGGGCCGCGCCGGTGGCCTGCTGCGCTATGGCATTCCCGACTTCAAGATGGAGAAGTCGCATGTCGATCGGCGCGTCGCCCAGATGGAGGCCGAAGGCGTCGTCTTCCATTACGGCGTCAATGTCGGCGTCGACATCGAACCGCAGGAACTGCTCGCTCAGTACGACGCGATCGGCCTGACCGGCGGCGCCGAGAAGCCGCGCGACCTGCCGATCGAGGGCCGCGACCTCGACGGCGTCCAGTTCGCCATGGACTTCCTGCCGCAGCAGAACCGCCGCAATGGCGGCGAGCCTGACACGACGGGCAACGCCCGGCCGATCCTCGCCGGCGGCAAGCATGTCGTCGTCATCGGCGGCGGCGACACCGGCTCCGACTGCATCGGCACCTCGGTGCGCCAGGGCGCGCTCTCCGTCACCCAGCTCGAGATCATGCCGCAGCCGCCGGAAAAGGAGAACAAGGCGCTGACCTGGCCGAACTGGCCGCTGAAGCTGCGGACGTCCTCCAGCCATGAGGAAGGCGCCGAGCGCGACTTCGCGGTCGGCACCGTCAAGTTCACCGGCGAGAACGGCAAGGTGAAGACGCTGCACTGCACCAAGGTCGATGCCAGCTTCAAGCCGATCGCGGGCACGGAGTTCCAGCTCAAGGCCGATCTCGTCCTGCTCGCCATGGGCTTCGTCTCGCCTGTGCATGACGGCCTGCTCGAGAAGCTCGGCGTCAAGCTCGACGGCCGCGGCAATGTCGAAGCCAACATGCTGGCCTACAAGACCTCGGTCGAGAAGGTCTTCGCCGCCGGCGACATGCGCCGCGGCCAGTCGCTGGTGGTCTGGGCGATCCGCGAGGGCCGCCAGATGGCCCACGCGATCGACAAGCACCTGATGGGCGAGACCATCCTGCCGCGCTGAGCGGCTGGAGTAATCGGTAAGCACAGAGCGGAATGAAGGGCGCGTGAACCCTTCTCCCGTGTGGGAGAAGGGCAGGGATGAGGGCCTGCCTTATCCGTAGAAGGCGCAACGGCGCCGCCTCGCCCGAATAATCAGCGGCGGTCCCTCACCCCTGCCCCTCTCCCATCCGGGAGAGGGGTTCTGCGTTCCGGTTCCTCGCTAATCACGTACTGACACTCACGCCCCCAGCAGATCCACCAGCGGCGGGATCAGCGGTTCGTCGGCCGGTGGCATGGCAAGATCGCGCAGCTTGCCGGGGCGCACCCATTTCAGCGCCTGCCCCTCGCGCGACATCGCCGTCCCCTCCCAGCGCCGGCAGATATAGAGCGGCATCAAGAGGTGGAACTCGGGATAGGCGTAGCTGGCGAAGGTCAGCGGCGCGAGGCAAGCTTCCTTGACCTCGATACCGAGTTCCTCGGCAAGCTCGCGGATGAGCGCCGGCTCCGGCCGCTCGCCGGCCTCCAGCTTGCCGCCTGGGAACTCCCAGAGGCCGGCCAGCGCCTTGCCCTCGGGACGTTGGGTGACGAGCACGCGATTGTCGGAATCGACCAGCGCGCAGGCGACGACGAGCAGCAGCTTCACGGCAAGATCTAATGTCCCGAGAGGATGACCTCGACCGGTTCGGTTTCCTTGCCGGTCAGCGTGACCTCGTCATAGACCGTGCCGCCCTCGCGGAAAACCTGATCCTCCTCGCCCCAGATCACCTGGGTCGAGACGAAATAGCTGCCGGGCGCGACCTTATCGAAGCTGAACCGGCCATTCGCCGCCGTTTTCGTCGTGCGGGTCAGCTCGGCGTAGCGCGGATCGACCTGCTCGTTCGGATAGCGCCAGTGCGGCAGGAACTTGGCCTTGCCGAAAACGCGATTGAAGCGCTCGCGGGCATAGGCCGTCGCCGGGATCAGCCTGACCACCTCGCCGGCCGCATTCACCACCTGCCCCTTCGAACGCGTCCGGAAAGCGTGGCCGACGATGACGCCAGTACCGGGTTTCCGGATGACGGCGGCCTCCTCGGCCGAGAAGGACGAAGCCGTCGGCGACGGCTGCGCGACACAAGCTCCCAGCAGAGCCGCAAGGCCCAGCACGCAGTCTATCCTTATCATTCGGCACGTCCCCCCGCAGGCGCCGTCGAGACCAGAAAGACGCCAGCAAGGATGATGCAACCTCCGATGACCTGCCGCAACTCCAGCGTTTCGCCGAGCACGAGCACACCCATCGCGACAGCGACCGCCGGAACCAGATAGCCGGTCATCGCCGCCCGTGTCGGCCCGGCCGCACGGATCAGCCGCATGAAGAACGCCACCGGCATCGCTGTTGCGAACACGCCGAGCGCCAGCGCGGCCTGCCAATGCGGGGCCAGGGCCAGAAGTGCCCCCCAGCCGGAGACCGTCAGCGTCAGCAGCAGCGCCCCGGTGCCGGAGACCATCTGCTGGCCGAGTGCGAGCCGGATCGGATCGCCCGCTCGCGGCGGCACGGCGCGCGTGTAGAGGTTCGCGCATGCATAGGACAGCGTCGCACCGACCATGGCGAGCAGGCTGAGCGCCGTGCCGCCGCCCTCGATCACGCGCGGGCCGACCAGGATGGCGACCCCAGCCATGCCGACCAGGATGCCGACGAGCCGGCGCCGGCTCAACTGCTCCTCCGCGAACAGGACATGCGCGAACAGCGCCGTGACCAGCGGCCCCGCCGCCTGGATCATCGCCGCCGGCCCGCTGGCGAGCTGGATCAGCGCATAGGCGACGAGCACGTTCGGCAGCCAGCCATTGCAGGTGCCGAGCACCAGCCAGTGGCGGAGCTCATGGCGGCGGGGCAGCGGGCTCTGGCCGCGCGCCATGACGAACAGCGCCAGTGTCGCCGCGCCGAGCAGGCCGCGGCAGGCGGCGATCGCCCAGGGGGCGACCTCGCCTGCCATCAGCTTGATGAACAGGTAGCTGCTCCCCCACAGGAAGGAGCAGGCAGCAAGATTGCCGACGATGAAGCTCTTGCTCGGGCCTGCCGAGCCGGAAGGCTCAGGAGCGGTAGTCGCCGTTGATTTCGACATAGGCCTTGGTCAGGTCGCAGGTCCAGACCGTGGCCTTGCCGCGGCCGAGGCCGAGATCGGCGGTGACGACGATGTGCTCGCCCTTCATGTAGTCGGAGACGGCCTGCTCGTCATAGGAAGCGGCGCGCGCGCCCGCTTCCGCCACCTTGATCGCGCCGAAGGAGATGTCGAGCCTGTCGCGATCTGCCGGCTCGCCGGCCTTGCCGACCGCCATGACGATGCGGCCCCAATTGGCGTCCTCGCCGGCGACCGCGGTCTTGACCAGCGGCGAATTGGCGATCGAGAGCGCGACCCTCTTGGCCGAGCGCGCCGACTTCGCCCCCACGACGCGGACCTCGACGAACTTGCGGGCGCCCTCGCCATCCTTGCAGACCAGATGCGACAGCTCGAGCAGCAGCGCGTTCAGCGCCCGCTTGAAGCCCGACAGCCGCGCATCGTTCGGATCGGTGATCTCCGGCACGCCGCGCGCCCTGGCTTTCCCGGTCGAGAACAGCATCAGCGTGTCGGATGTCGAGGTGTCGCTATCGACCGTGATCGCGTTGAACGAGCCCTTGACGCCCTTCGACAGCAAAGCCTGCAGCACGGGCGCCGCGATCGGCGCATCGGTGAAGACGAAGGAGAGCATCGTCGCCATGTCGGGCGCAATCATGCCGGCGCCCTTGGCGATGCCGGCAATCACCACCTCATGCCCGTCGATCTTGGCCTTGCGCGAGACGGCCTTGGGGAAAGTGTCGGTGGTCATGATCGCCTTGGCGGCGTCGAGCCATGGACCGTCGGCGGCGCGCTTGGCGCAATCGGCCAGCACGCTCTCGAACTTGGTCGCGTCGAGCGGCTCGCCGATCACGCCGGTCGAGGCGATGAAGACCTCTTCCGCCTTGCAGCCTGCGGCCTTGGCCGCGATCTTCGCGGTCAGAGCCACCGAGTCGCGGCCCTTCAGGCCAGTGAAGGCATTGGCATTGCCGGAATTGACGACGATGGCGCGCGCCTTGCCCTGCGCCAGGTTCTCGCGGCACCAGTCGACCGGCGCCGACGGGCATTTCGAGCGGGTGAAGACGCCGGCAGCCTGCGAGCCGTCGTCGAGCAGGACGAGCACGACATCGGTGCGGCCCTTGTAGCGGATGCCGGCCTCGGCAGTGGCGAAGCGCACACCCGGCACGGCCGGGACCTTGGGCTGGCGCTTCGGCGCAAGCGGAGAAACGGGAACATCCTTGCCGGCCATCATGCGCCTCCTCGTATGGTTGGCCCGATGTGCCGCAGCGGAGGGTAGAAGGCAAGGCCGCCCTATCGACAGTCTTATAGCATATTGCTATAGATCACACGTGAGGCAGATCAACTACAGCAGGGACGCGCTCAAGACCCTGGTCGGGCTGCCGGCCAATACCGCGACGCGGATCCGAGCCAAGATCGCTCAGTACGCGGCCGCCCCGAAAGCCCAGACCAACAACGTCAAGGCCCTGCAAGGTAGCAAGGGCTACTTCAGGCTTCGGGTAGGCGATTGGCGGGTCATCTTCCGCGACGATGGAACGGTGATCCTGATCGTAAAGGTTGCGGCGAGGGGATCCGCGTATGATTGAGGACAGACCGTCATGAAAGAATATCTTCAGCTGACGATCGACGGCGAGCCTTATGTCGCCTTGTCACGGGCAGCCTATGAGAGACTTATCGAGGCAGCCGAGGACGCGGCCGATCTGCGCGCCATCGCACAATTCGAACGTCGCCTCGCGGCAGGAGAAGAGGAACTCCTTCCCTCCGACATGGTCGGGCGCATCATCGCGGGCGAAAACCGCGTTCGCGTCTGGCGCGAGCATCGCGGCCTGTCCGTAAGCGCGCTGGCCGACAAGGCCGGCATCGCTCAGCCCTATCTGTCGCAGATCGAAACCGGCAAGCGTGAGGGCACGCTTCAAACGATGAAGAAGATCGCCGACGCGCTGAAGATCACGGTCGACGATCTGATCTGAAGCACCAGGCCGAGAGCCAGGATGTCAGGGCTTCTTCGGCTCCGCCGGGGTCGCGGGCGTCGCCGGGGCGGCCGGCTTGTCGAGGCGCTCGACCTTGGCCTTGTCGCGCAGCCCGACGATGATGTCCTGCTGCGCCTTGCGGACCAGATACTGGTCGATCTGCGGCTTGACCTCGTCGAAGCTCGGCAGCGGCTTGGTGCGCTTGTCCTCGAGCTTGATGACGTGCCAGCCGAACTGGCTCTTCACCGGCTCGGAGACCTGGCCCTTCTCGAGCTTGAAGGCGGCCTCGGCGAATTCCGGCACCATCCGGTCCTTGGCGAACCAGCCGAGATCGCCGCCTTCCTTGCCCGAGCCGGGATCCTTGGAGAGCTCGGCCGCGACCTTGGCGAAGTCCTCGCCCTTCTTCACCCGCTCCAGCGCCGCCTTGGCCTGCGCCTCCTCGGGCACCAGGATGTGACGGGCGTGGACCTCTTCCTCGGGCTTCATCGCCTTGACGGTGTCGTCGAACAGCTTCTTGGCCGCCTCGGGCGTCGCCGCCTTCTTGGCCTCGACCGTCAGATATTCGTCCAGCAGCAGCTTGTCCCGGTTATAGGCCAGTCGCTTGGCGAAGTCCGGCCCGTCGCCGACCTTGGCGGCGGCGGCAGCCTTGGCGCCGAGCTTGAGGTCGACCAGATAGTTGATCACTTCCTCGCGCTTGCGCTCCTCCGGCATCTGCGCGGTACGCTCGCCGAGATCCTCCTCGGCCAGCTTGATGTCACCTTCGGTGATGGTGATGCCGTCGACCTTGGCGACGGGCTTGTCCTGCTGAGCCAGGGCCGGCACGGCGGCCAGCGCGAAGCCAAGCGACAGCAAGGCGAGACGGGAGGACAACATCGGTGCGGCCTTTCGACTGGACGGCGCGAAGATCGATCTCGCCGGCTGAGTGCCAGCAGAACGCGGCATTGGCAAGACGGCGCCTCGCACATCAACGCGAGCCGGCAAGCATGGTTCACTGTGCTGCAGCCGGCGACGCCAGAGTCCAGGCCTCTTGGAACACGCCCCGCCGGACCCTACATGCGCGCGGATAAGCGCGTGCTGGACCACGCGCCTGCGCCCGTCTAAACACGCGCGTGAATTCTATGGATTACCGCTTCGGCCGCGCGGTCTGCGCAGGCCGGATTCGTCATTGAAAGGCCAGACATGCTTGGCGCGCTCGCAAAGAAACTCTTCGGCTCGTCGAACGATCGGCGGGTGAAGGGCTACCAACCCCGCGTCAACGCGATCAACGCGCTCGAAGCCGAGGTCTCCCAGCTCTCCGACGAGGCTCTTCGCGCCCGCACCGAAACCTTCAAGCAGCAGCTCGCCAACGGCGCCAAGCTCGACGACCTGCTCGTGCCGGCCTTCGCCACCGTGCGCGAGGCGGCCAAGCGCGTGCTCGGCCAGCGCCATTTCGACGTCCAGCTGATCGGCGGCATGGTGCTGCACGAGGGCGCGATCGCCGAGATGAAGACCGGCGAAGGCAAGACCCTGGTCGCGACCCTGCCGGTCTATCTGAATGCGCTTGCCGGCAAGGGCGTCCACGTCGTCACAGTCAACGACTACCTCGCCCGCCGCGACGCCGAGTGGATGGGCAAGATCTACAACTTCCTCGGGCTCAGCTTCGGCATCATCGTGCACGGCCTCGACGACGAGGAGCGCCAGCGCGCCTATGCCAGCGACATCACCTACGGCACCAACAACGAGTTCGGCTTCGACTATCTGCGCGACAACATGAAATACGAGGTCGCGCAGATGAGCCAGCGCGGCCACCATTTCGCGATCGTCGACGAGGTCGACTCGATCCTGATCGACGAAGCCCGCACGCCGCTGATCATCTCCGGCCCGCTCGACGACAAGTCGGACCTGTATGTCGCGATCGACAAGGTCCTGCCCGGCCTGGTCAAGGGTGACTACGAGGTCGACGAGAAGCAGCGCACCGTCGCGCTGACCGAGGCCGGCAACGAGCATATCGAGCAGCTGCTGCGCGAAGCCGGCCTGCTCAAGGACGGCGACCTCTACGACTCCGTCAACGTCACCCTGGTCCACCACGTCAACCAGGCGCTGCGCGCCCATGCGCTGTTCACACGCGACAAGGACTACATCGTCCGCAACGACGAGGTGGTGATCATCGACGAGTTCACCGGCCGCATGATGCCCGGCCGGCGCTATTCGGAAGGCCTGCACCAGGCGCTCGAGGCCAAGGAGGGCGTCACCGTCCAGCCCGAGAACGCGACGCTCGCCTCGATCACCTTCCAGAACTATTTCCGCCTCTACAAGAAGCTCGCCGGCATGACCGGAACCGCCGGCACCGAGGCCGACGAGTTCGAGCAGATCTACAAGCTCGAAGTGGTCGAGATTCCGACCAATGTCCCGGTCGCCCGTATCGACGACGACGACGAGGTCTATCGCAGCTTCCCGGAGAAGGTGAAATCGATCATCAAGGAGCTGGAGCGCGCCAGCGAGCGCCTGCAGCCGGTGCTCGTCGGCACCGCCTCGATCGAGAAATCCGAGCAGATCGCCGAGATGCTGGTTGCTGCCGGCTTCAAGCAGATCGACTTCAGCCAGCCTAACGCGCTCGACAGCCTTTACTCCGCCGCCCGTACCGGCAAGAGCACCAAGCAGTTCGCCGTGCTGAACGCCCGCTTCCACGAGCAGGAGGCCTTCATCGTCGCCGAGGCCGGCGTCCCCGGCGCCATCACCATCGCCACCAACATGGCCGGCCGCGGCACCGACATCAAACTCGGCGGCAACGTCGAGATGCGCGTCTCGATCGAGACGGCCGGCATGGAAGAGGGGCCGGAGAAGCAGGCCAAGATCGTGGAGATCGAAGCCGAGGTCGCCCGCTTCAAGGAGATCGTGCTCAACGCCTCCGAGACGATCGAGCTCGAGCCGGCCAAGGGCTCGCGCCCGGCCAAGACCATGACCCGCCCCGGTGGTCTCTACATCATCGGCACCGAGCGCCATGAGAGCCGGCGCATCGACAATCAGCTGCGCGGCCGCGGCGGCCGCCAGGGCGACCCCGGCCGCTCCAAGTTCTTCCTGTCGCTGCAGGACGACCTGATGCGCATCTTCGGCTCCGACCGGATGGACGGCATGCTGCAGAAGCTCGGCCTGCAGGAGGACGAGGCCATCGTCCATCCCTGGATCAACAAGGCGGTCGAGAAGGCGCAGGGCAAGGTCGAGGCGCGCAATTTCGACATCCGCAAGAACATCCTGAAATACGACGACGTCATGAACGACCAGCGCAAGGTCGTGTTCGAGCAGCGCCGCGACTTCATGCGCGCGGCAAGCGTGCGCGAAACCATCGACGACATGCGCCATGGCGTCGTCGAGGACACCGTCTCGCGCCGCATCCCCGAGGACGCCTATCCCGAACAATGGGATGCCGCCGGCCTGCGCGAGGACGTCGCGACCTATCTCAACCTCGAACTGCCGATCGAGGACTGGGCCAAGGAAGAGGGCATCGCCGACGCGGAGCTGCGCGAGCGCATCCGCAAGATCGCCGACGACGACTATACGGCGCGCATCGAGCGCAACACCGACGAGGTGATGACCTATATCGAGAAGCAGGTGCTGCTGCAGACGCTCGACCATCTCTGGCGCGAGCACCTGGTCACGCTCGACCATCTGCGCCAGGTCATCGGCTGGCGCGGTTATGCCCAGCGCGACCCGCTGAACGAGTACAAGCAGGAAGCCTTCGAGCTCTTCGACAGCTTGATCGGCCGCCTGCGCGAGCAGGTCACCGGCAATCTGATGCGCGTCGAGGTCCGCTTCGACCAGCCGCCGGAAGACGGTCAGGGCTTCGGCCAGGGCGGCAGCGATGCCCTGCCCCCGCCGCCCGCCGGTTTCTTCGCCGGCCAGCCGCAGTTCGCAGCCACCGATGGCGACCTCGCCGTGGCCGAGCGCAACCCGGCCGATCCCGCGAGCTGGGGCAAGGTCGGCCGCAACGAGCTCTGCCCCTGCGGTTCCGGCAAGAAGTTCAAACACTGCCACGGCCAGTTCGTCTGACCGCAGCGCCGGCGCGATACGCCGGCGCGAATGTCAGGCGAAATCGGCCTCGACCGCGCCGAGCGCATCGATTTCGATCCGGACGCTGGCACCGGCACTGACCCACTGCGTTCGGACGAGGCTGCCAAGCAGGACAGTCTCGCCGGCCCGCAGTGGCATCCCGCGCTCGCTGGCGTGCTCCGCCAGCCATGCCAATGCCGCATAGGGATGGCCGAGCACGTCGGCGCCGACACCGGCACCGGCTTCGATCCCGTCGATAAGGACCCGCCCGCGCAACGTCGCGAGGTGAGGTAGCGCGGCCGGGTCATGCTCGCGGCCGAGCACGGCACCGGCGGCGAAGAAATCGTCAGCGACCAGCATCGGCGTGCCCGTTCCCTGCCAGTCGACATACCGGTCGTCGACGATCTCGATCGCCGCCATCACCGCTCCGACCGCGCTGCGGACGCTCTCGGCCGTGAAAGGCCCTTCCGTCAGATCGCCCGCCAGCCGCACCGCGATCTCGCACTCGACTCCGGCCTTGACGAAGCAGCCATGCCGAAGCCTGGCATCGCCGCGATGCGTGGTGCCGGCGAAGAGCCCGGCGGCGCAAGGATGGGCGATGCCGAGATAGGCCTGCATCACCGGCGTGGTGCAGCCGACCTTCCAGCCGACCCTTGCACCGAAACGGCTTTCGGCAAGGCGCGCATGGACTGCGTCGCGCACCGCATAGGCCTCCACGAGGTCTCGTGGCGCGGTTCCGGCAGCTGGCGGCGCCAGAGGCGTCAGGCTCAGCCGCGCAGTAGCGATCGCATTGGCTGCGGCAGCGATGGCTGTATCGGACAAGGCCAGGCTCCGGGCGTCGGGTAACGGCAGCCTGCCACGTGACGGCCCTCTCAGCCAGCACCATGCCGGGGCAGCCGTGGCAGCAGGATCGTCAGGAGCCCGAGCAGCGGCAGATAGGAACAGACCTTGTAGACGAAGGTGATGCCATAGGCGTCGGCGAAGCCGCCGAGGAAGGCGGCGCCGAGCCCGCCCGCGCCGAAGGCGAAGCCGAAGAACATGCCGGCGATCAGGCCGACGCGGCCAGGCACCAGCTCCTGCGCGAACACCACGATTGCCGAGAAGGCCGAGGCGAAGACCAGCCCGATCATCACGCTCAGCACGCCGGTCCAGACCAGGTTGGCGTAGGGCAAGAGCAGCGCGAACGGGATGACGCCGAGGATCGAGAACCAGATTACGAAGCGCGCGCCGAAACGGTCCCCGATCGGGCCGCCAACGAAGGTGCCGACCGCCGCCGCGCCGAGGAACAGGAACAGCATCAACTGCGCGTCGCGGAAGCCGAGCTGGAACTGCTCGATGACGTAGAAGGTGAAGTAGCTGGAGATGCTCGCCATGTAGACGTTCTTGGTCGCGGTCAGCAGCACCAGCACGAACAGCGCGAAGGCGACGCGCCCGCCCGGCAGCGGCAGGGTCCGGCTAGCCGGCGGACGCCCGGCCTGCGCCCGGCGATGGGCCGCGTACCAGGACCCGACCCGGGTCAGGACGACGACGCCGGCCATGGCGATGACCGAGAGCCAGGCGACGCTGCCCTGGCCGAATGGCAGGACGACGAAAGCTGCCAGCAGCGGCCCCAGCGCCGAGCCGAGATTGCCGCCGACCTGGAACAGCGACTGCGCCAGGCCGTGCCGCCCGCCGGAGGCGAGCCGCGCGATCCGCGACGCCTCCGGATGGAAGATCGCCGAGCCCAGGCCGATCAGGCAGGCCGCGATGATCAGAGCCGCGAAATTATGGGCATTCCCGAGCAGGATCAGGCCACCGAAGGTCGAGGCCATGCCGGCCGGCGCCGAATAGGGCATCGGCCAGCGATCGGTCACCATGCCGACGACCGGCTGCAGCAGCGAGGCCGTGACCTGGAAGGCCATGGTCAAGAGGCCGATCTGGATGAAATCCAGCGCGTAATTGGCCTTGAACAGCGGGTAGAGCGAGGCCAGCAGCGACTGCATGACGTCGTTCAGGAGATGGCAGAAGCTCACCGCCAGCAGGACGGAGATCGTCGTCTTCTCGAAACGGGGCTGGCTCCCCTCGACCGTTGCAACCATGGCGCCATTCCCCGCATGCGGACCTTCAGCGGCGCTCCTTCTACAAGGCTTGCCCGTGACCTGCTTTCGTGATTCGGTCTAATTGCTTCGTGTTCGGGCCATTCGATGAGAAAGCTGCCGCAGCCACAGGTCGAGGCCCTCCATTCCGACCATCGCCATATCCACGGCACGGTTGCCGACGCCGACGGCGATGTTCTGGTCCGCGTCTCCGACAATCCCGCCGGCTATACGATCCCGCTGCACAGCCATCGCCAGATCCAGCTTCTCTGCGCCTTCTCCGGCGTGGTCCAGATCAACACCGAGCGTGGCAGCTGGATGATCCCGCCGGGCCATGGCCTGCTCATCCCCGCCCGGCTGCAGCACGCGGTGGAGATGCTGAGCGATGTCAGCATCAAGTCGGTCTATCTCCTGACCGGAGATGACGACCTGGCGGAGCGCATGCTGCAGGTGCTCGGCGTCACCGATCTCGCCCATGCGCTGATCGTCGAGGCGATCCGCCTGCGCGACATGCCGCCGGGCCATCGCAAGCTCGCCCTCGTCCTCGAGCTGCTGACGGCCGAGATCGCCGCGCTGCCGATCCGGCCGCTCGGCCTGCCCATCCCCGCCGACAGGCGTCTCGCTGCCCTCTGCCGCGCCTATATGGCCGCGCCCTCGGTCAATGAGCGTCTTGACGATTGGGCTGCGAAGCTCGCGATGAGTCGGCGGACCTTCACCCGGCTCTTCCAGCGTGAGACCGGCCTCAGCTTCGTCGCCTGGCGCCAGCAGGCCAGCCTGTTCGCCTGCCTGCCTCGGCTGGCGGAAGGCATGCCGGTCACGCAAGCCGCCATGCTGGCGGGCTATGACAATGTCGCGGCGTTCACGACCATGTTCAGGCGGCGGCTGGGCACTGCGCCGCGCAACTACATGAAGGCCTCGCTGGCGCGATAGCGTCGCCGCAACCGGCATGAAAAAGGGCCGCTCTCGCGAGCGGCCCTGAAGCAGTGCATGCGGCTAGGGCACGTGCCGATCAGATTAAAGCAATCTGATCGGCACGTGCCCTGAGGCCCTCACTTCGGCGCGAAGATGCCGACGCTGCTGGCCGTGATGTCGAAGGAGAGCGTCGCCACCACAGTCGGGGCGCACCATTTCGAGCGCCCCGAACCCGAGTTGACCCCGCGCGGATCGGCCGTCAGCGCGAAGCATTCGGTCTTCGACAGGTTGGTGTCGTGATAGCGCACATCCGCCGTCAGGTTCTTCCAGGTGTAGGAGACACCGGCGTTCCAGTAGGCGTAGTCGGGCAGGTTGGTCGGCGGCACAGTCGACCAGATCGCCAGATTGGTCGTTCCGAGCCAGTAATGGCCGAACTCGCCGGAGACCGAGAGGCCTTCCAGGAAGGGCAGGTTGTACTTCGCCGTCACCGAGGCATAGGTGCCGCTCGCGCCGGTGCCGAGCCAGTCCCAGGCGTAGAAGACGTTGGCACCGAGGATCAGCTTGTCCTCGAAATTGTAGCTGACCTTCCCGTAAACCTCGGTGTAGTCGGTGTTCCGCGGCGTCCAGTACACGCCGGCCGTATCGATGAACTGCTTCTCGCTGGGATAATAGTACTGCCAGACGCCGACATCGACGGTGACCGGACCGAATTTCGGACGGATACCGGCGTAGAAGTCGATCTCGGCCGGCGGACGCGTCGCCAGGTCGACATTTGAGGCATAGACGCCGGCATAGACCAGGTTGTCGTAGAACTGCAGCTCGGCGCCGCCCTGGATCGCCGGCTTGCGGTCAGTCTGCGAGATGCCGCGGAAATTGTAGTCCGTCATGCCCTTCACGCTGACGGCGATGTCGAACCAGGTGATGCTCGGGGCCACCGGCGGGGGCGGAGCGCCCTTCTTGCTCGGCAGGTCGGAGGCGAGCGCCGCGCCCGAAACCGTCAGCGCCATCGAAAGCGCAAAGCCCGTCAGCAAGCCGGAAGTCTTCAAGGCAGCCATCGCGAACTCCATCGAGATCCCTGCACGACTCCAGTCATGCATTCGCCATGATTAGGCCTTCGCAGCCGCAATATCGGCAAGGCGAGCTTTTTGGCAGACTGCCGCATCAATAGGCAAATCTGTCGGTTTCGGCGCATTCCGCGCCCAGAAAAGCGCCCGCGGCCATTGCTGACCGCGGGCGTGACTTTTTTACATCAGATGATTTGCAGACCGCTCAGCGAGTCGCAGGCTGGTTCGCATAGGCGGCATCGGGCTGCTGGAGCTGCGAGGTCCGCAGGGTCGAGGCACGCCGCGGCGGCAGCGGCACGGTCACCGTCTGCGGGGCCTCTGGCACGGTCGAGGCGACCGGCGACTGCTCCTTAGGCTCGGAGGAGCTGCCGAGCAGCGGTACGAAGCTCAGCGCGCGCTGATAGAAGGAGGGCTGCGCCGGTGCGGCCGAAGCCGTCTGGATCGGAGCAGCGGTGGCCTCGCCCGGGTTCGCCTTGGCGACCTGCGCCGCTGCATCGCTTGCCGGCTTGGCGGCGGGTTGCACGGACGCAGGCCTGGTCGGTGCGGCAGCGGCGACGACAGGCTTGGCGTCCTCCATCTGCGCGCTGCTGACCGCGGCGAGCACAGCGTCGTTATCAGCCGATTCGGCCCGCACGGTCGCCTTGGTGCGGCCCTTGTCGTCGAGCACGACGACGCGCGGGCCGATCAGCGAATCGACGCGGCTGATGCCGACATCACGCGAGCCCCAGGCCACCGACCTGTTCAGGGAATCAGCGCCGGACTGGGCAAGCTGACGCTTGAACGAGGAATGCTGGTCGCCATCGTCATAGATCAGCTTGACTGCGGGGGTGCCCTTGGACACCAGCGCCGCGACCTGGATCTCGTCCTGCTGGCGCTTCTGCGCGATCGCCTGCGTCAACGAGGGGTCGACCTGGACGCCGTCGCGGTTAAAGGCGTAGCGCCCACCAACGACCGAAACCGAAGGCTCGTCCTTGGCAACCTCGAAATAATCCGAGCCTTCCTTCAGGTTCTTCCAGAAGGCTATATTCGGATCGAGCCGGTGCTTGGCGAGGTTCTCCGGCGTCATCCGGAAGGGATAAGCCTGCATCTGAACGGCGCGCTGCCCGCCATTCTGGGCCTCGCGGACCAGCGCGTAGATCTCGCCGATCTGGTCGTCGGTCATCGAATAGCAGCCGGCCGAGGAGCAGGCGCCATGCACCATGAGATGCGCGCCGGTGCGGCCATGCGCCCTGTCATAGGCGTTGGGATAGCCCATGTTGAACGAGACGTAGAACGACGAGTTAGGGTTCATCTGCGCCGGGCTGATGGCGTAGAAACCCTCGGGCGCCATGCGGTCGCCCTCCCGCACCTTCGGGCCGAGCTGGCCGGACCAGCGGCACATCGGATAGGTCTTCAGCAGCGCGTATTTGCCGTCCGCGCGCTTCTTCCAGACCTCGAGCTCCGACTCCTTCTTGTAGGAGCGAATCACGATGGGCTGGCTCTTGCTCATGCCCTTCTCGGACATCAGCGTGTAGGTCGCCGACGGAATCGGGATGTTGTGGCGCGCGGAGCCGCGATAGCGGTCCTCTTCGCAGGCTGCCAAACTGAGGCCAAGGAGCGCCGCCAGCGCGAAATGTCTCACAGCCACGTCGTCAATCCCATTTCGCGCAGACGCGTCAAAGCCGACAATGCCTCAGACAACGCGGCCAAATTATGCCCGTCGATTGGTTGCAGGATCGTTAGCCTTGACCGTCCCTTACCACAGGAGGCTCGCAGATGGCCATATGGCGAAGCCGCGGTAAAGCGCCCGCCGGGCCGAACGCCCGCTTGCGCACAATCGGCAGGGCTACAGCGCCCGGCCGATCGCCAGGTATTTCTGTGCCCGCCGATCGACGATCTCGTCGGCACCGAGCCCGGCGAATTCGGACAGCGCCGCCTCGATCGCCGCGCCGGCCCGCTCGATCGCGCCCTGGGGATCGCGGTGGGCGCCGCCGGTCGGCTCGGTGACGATCCTGTCGATCACACCGAAGCGCAGCAGATCCTGGGCGGTGATCTTCATGCCGGTCGCGGCATCCTGGGCACGCGCCGTGTCGCGCCAGAGGATCGAGGCAGCGCCTTCCGGCGAGATCACCGAATAGATCGCATGCTCGAGCATCAGCACCCTGCTCGCGGCAGCGATCGCGATCGCCCCGCCCGAGCCGCCCTCGCCGATCACCAGCGCGACGCTCGGCGTGCGCAGGGCAAGGCAGGTCTCGGTCGAGCGCGCGATCGCCTCGGCCTGGCCGCGCTCCTCGGCCTCGATGCCGGGATAGGCGCCGGCGGTGTCGATGAAGCTCAGCACCGGCAGGCCGAAGCGATCGGCCAGTTCCATCAGGCGCACAGCCTTACGGTAGCCTTCGGGCTTGGGCATGCCGAAATTGTGCTTGATGCGGGTCTCGGTCGAGTTGCCCTTCTCCTGGCCGATCACGCACACCGGCTCGCCGCGGAAGCGGCCGAAGCCGCCGACGATCGCCTCGTCCTCGCCGAAGGCACGGTCGCCCGCCATCGGCGTGAACTCGTCGATCAGGGCAGAGCAGTAGTCGAGGAAATGCGGTCGCTGCGGATGGCGCGCCACCAGCGTCTTCTGCCAGGGCGTCAGGGCGCCATACAGGTCCTTCAGCGCCTGCGAGGCCTTGGCTTCGAGCTTGCCGACCTCCTCGGCGAGCGAATAGCCGTCGCCCTTGCCGTCGAGCGCACGCAGTTCATCAGCCTTCGCCTCCAATTCGGCAACCGGCTTTTCGAAATCGAGATAGCTTCGCATCGACATCCAGATCAGGTCCCGCTTTCCCACGGAAGAGGCGGCAGCATCGGCCGCCAGGGGTCGCGGCGACGGAACGGTCAAAAAGGCGGCGGACCTTGGCCGCGCCCCGGCGAAATTGTCAACCCGCCGGCATATTCGCCTCATCCTGCCGCGGCAGCCGACCTGAGGAGTGGCCCTGCGGCAGCAGGACCGGCCGGAAGGCGAAGCTGCGCCGCGTCGCCCGCAAGGGCGCGCGCCGGTAGAACTGCTTGGTCGCGTCGATGACGTAGACGCCGGCGAAGGGCAGCGACAGCCCGCCGCCGACCTTCTCCCAGGCCATGGCCGAGCGCATGAACAGGCGCCGGCGCAGCGGCGGCACATAGAGCGCCTCGGCCCAGTGCTCGGGCGAGAACATGGCCCGGCGCATCAAGGCCTCGATCTGCGACCGGCTGAACGGCCGGCCATGGCCGAAGGGCGTCGTATCCATCCGCGCCCACAGGCCGCGCCGGTTCGGCACGACGACGATCAGCCGCCCGCCCGGGCTCAGCACCCGCGAGATCTCTTCCAGCAGATCCTCGGGGCTTTCGGTCTCCTCCAGCGCGTGGACCAGCAGCACCCGGTCGACCGAGGCGGTCGGGAGCGGCAGCAGGGTCGGCTCGACCAGAGCGGAAGCGGAAAGCCCGGGCGAAGGCCAGTTCACCACGCCCTGCGCCGCCGGCATGAAGGCGATCACCCGCTCGGCCTCGCCGCCGAGCAGCGGCAGATAGGGCGTCGCGAAGCCCAGCCCCAGCAAGCGCTGGCGCCGGCAATCCGGCCAGAGCCTCAGCATGACCCGGCCGACGGTCCGCCGCGCCACATGCCCGAGCGGGCTGGCGTAGAAGCTGCGCAGGTCGACGACATCCAGGGCCATGCCGACGGAGATGGCTCAGCGGGGCCGGGAGTGCAAGGGTAGACGGCAGTCGGCAATCGGCAGTAGGCAGTCCCCAGCCTGACTTGATAGGTTGCCGCCTCGATCCGCGCCGGCTCGGATTCTCCGATTGCCGACTGCTTGTTGCCGACTGCCGGAGCTTCCCATGCCGCTCGACATCCATGTCTTCCGCACGCTCAGCGACAATGCCGGCGCGCTGCTGCGCGACCCCGCCACCGGCACCTGCGCCACCATCGATGTTCCCGATGCGAACGAGGTGCTCGCCGCCGCCAAGGCCAGGGGCTGGTCGATCAGCCAGGTGCTGGTCACGCATGAGCACGCCGACCACGTCCAGGGCGTCGCCGCGCTGAAGCAGGCGACCGGCGCCAAGGTGTTCGCACCGGAAGCCGCGCGCGCCGGCGCGCCCGTCGATGTCGTCCTCGGCGAAGGCGACCGCGTCTCGGTCGGCGGCTACGACTTCGAGACCTGGGCGACGCCCGGCCATGCCGACGGGCATGTCAGCTTCATCGGCGAAAGCGCCAAGCTCGCCCTCGTCGGCGATGTCGTCTTCGTCATGGGCTGCGGCCGCGTCATGCCCGGCAAGATGGAAGCGATGTGGACCTCGCTCTCGCGCATCATGACGCTGCCGGACGCGACCACGCTGATCACCGGCCATGACTACACGCTCTCGAATGCCCGCTTCGCCGCGGCCATGGACCCGAGCAACGCCGCCGTTGCCGCTCGCCTCGCCGAGGCCGAGGCGGCGAAGGCCGAGGGACGCTTCTGGGCGGTGACCACGATCGGCGAGGAGCGGGCGACCAACCCCTTCTTCCGCGCCGAGGAGCCGGCGCTCGCTGCGACGCTCGGCATCGTCGGCAAGCCGGCGGGCGAGGTCTTCGCCGCGCTGCGCGAGGCCAAGAACAAATTTTGAGAACAGGTTCTGACGCCAGATGAACACGTTGAGCGGCCTCAGCGCCGCCGAGGTCATCCGCCTGCTGGAGCTGAAGCCCCATCCCGAGGGCGGGCACTATCGCGAGACCTTCCGCGATCCCGCCGGGCCGGAGGGCCGCGGCTTCTCGACCGCGATCTACTATCTGCTCGATGTCGGCGAGACCTCGGAATGGCACCGCGTGGATGCCGCCGAGATCTGGCACCACTATGCCGGCGCCCCGATGGTCATCACGCTCTCGCCCAACGGCCACGACGCCTCGGCCCACCATCTCGGCAAGGACCTTGCGACCGGCCAGCGCCCGCAGATCGTCGTGCCGGCCGGGCACTGGCAGAGCGCGACCTCGCTCGGCGCCTGGACGCTGGTCGGCTGCACGGTCGCGCCGGGCTTCGCCTTTTCCGGCTTCGAGATGGCCCCGCCGGACTGGCGGTCGACGCCGCGCCCGGCCGGAGGCTGACCATGGACAAAACTGTCATCGATACGGCGCTGGTCAGCGCCTGCGAGACCCGCATCGTCAATGCCTGGCCGGCGCCGACGACGCTCGTCGTCGACCAATGGGTGGTGCGTTTCGCCAACGGCTATTCCGGCCGCGCCAACTCGGCCTCCTCGCTGCGCGAGGACGGCGACATGGACGAGACGACGCTGGCCTTCGTCGAGGGTCTCTATCGCCAGGCCGGCCTGCCGCCGCGCATCCGCTTCACCCCGCTGGTCGCCGAGAGCGCCCGCCGACGCTTCGCGGAGCGCGGCTATCGCATCGAGACCGCCTCCTTCGGCATGGTCGCCGAACTCGATCCCAATCTGCATCCGCCTGCCCCTGGCATGCTGACGACCGCACAGGCGGAGGATGCCTGGATCGATGGCGTCTGCGCTCACCAGACCGGCGCGAAGCGCAACCGCGAGCATCTCGCCGCGATCGTCTCCGGCGTACGCGTGCCCGCCGCCTTCGCGACGCTGCTGCATGAGGGGCGCCCGGCCGCCTATGCGATGAGCGTGGCCGAGCGCGGCATGGCCGAGATCGGCGCGGTGATCGTCGACGAAGCCTTGCGCGGCAAGGGCCTAGGCAAGCAGATGATGCTCGGGCTGATGGGCTGGGCGGCAGCGCAGGGCTGCAGCCAAGCCTATCTCCAGGTCGACCAGAGCAACGGCCTCGCCTTCGAGATGTACAAGCGGCTGGGCTTCCGCACGGTCTACGCCTACGAGACGCGGATTCTCGACACCTGACCTAGCCGCCGGCGGCCTGCGGCTCGGTGCTTCGTCCCGCTGGCCCGAAGCTCGCGACCAGCGCGCCGACGACGATCAGCACGCAGGAGATGGCCAGCAGCCAGCTCGCGGCCGCATAGCCGGCGATGACCAGGACAACGGTCGAGAGCACCGGCGCCGCATAGGAGGCGACGCCGAGGAAAGCGACGTCGCCCTTCTTCATGCCGATATCCCAGCAGATGAAGGCGAGCCCGATCGAGCCGAGACCGAGGCCGAGCACGCCGCCCCATTCGACGGCGTTTGGCGTCCACAAGGTCGCCTCGAAGGCAACATGGCAGGCGAAGGCAGGGATCGCGCAGCCGAGCATGGTGATGGCCAGGCTCTCCGACGGCACCCCGGCGAAGCGCCGCGACAGCACCGAATAGCTCGCCCAGACGAAGGCACCGAGCGCCGCCAGCACGTGGCCGAGCCGGATGCCGGCGCCGCCCGAGCCGAGGCTGCCGGAAATCAGCAGTGCGGTGGCGACGAGGCCGATCAGCGCCCCGACCAAATGGCGGGCCCTGAGCCCCCCGCCCGGCAGAAGCGCCGCGAACAGCACGATCAGCAGCGGCCAGAGATAATGGATCAGGTTGGCTTCGGCCGCCGGAGCCGTCTTCACCGCGGCATAGTAGAGCGCGGTGTCGCCGAACGGCCCGTAGAGCCCGAGCAGGAAGGAGGCCGGGGTCGGCCGCGCCAGATGCAGGCGCCCCCGCAGCGCCGCGATCGCCAGCACGAGCACGCCGCCGATGACGAAGGTCATGCCGACGAGCTGGAAGGGCGGCACCCGCCCGGACATGGCGGTGAACAGCGCCAAAGTCGACCAGAGCAGGATGGCAATGGCGCCGGTTGCGGTGGCGGTATGGGAGGTCATGGGAACGAGCTTCGGCGTGACGACTGGAGACCCGTTAAGGGTTGCGCCGCGTCCCCGCCAGCCCGTTCGGTCTTCACGACAAAGCCGGGACCCGATTCCTATGCAAAAAGCCGCCGATCAGCCGCCGCAGCGGCCGACCGGCAGTTTGATGGGGGCAGGTGGAGGCTGAAAGCTCAGCCCCCCGCCCCGCCTCAGCCCTTGATGAAGGCGAGCAGGTCGGCGTTGATCACGTCGGGATGGGTGGTGCACATGCCGTGCGGCAGGCCGGCATAGGTCTTCAGCGTGCCGTTCTTCAGCAGCTTGACCGACAGCGGAGCGGAGTCGGCATAGGGGACGATCTGGTCGTCGTCGCCATGCATCACCAGCACCGGCACTTCGATCGCCTTCAGGTCCTCGGTGAAGTCGGTCTCCGAGAAGGCCTTGATGCAGTCGTAATGCGCCTTGGCGCCGCCCATCATGCCCTGCCGCCACCAGTTGTCGATGACGCCCTGCGAAACCTTGGCGCCCTCACGGTTGAAGCCGTAGAACGGGCCGGTCGGGATATCGACATAGAACTGAGCGCGGTTGGCGACGAGCGCAGCGCGGAAGCCGTCGAAAACCTCGATCGGCAGGCCGCCCGGATTCTTCTCGGACTTGACCATGACAGGCGGCACCGCGCCGATCAGCACCGCCTTGGCAACGCGGCCGGGCTCGGCGCGGGCGACATAATGAGCGACCTCGCCACCGCCGGTGGAATGGCCGATATGGACGGCGTTCTTGAGGTTCAGATGCGCGGCGAGCTCGGCGACATCGGCGGCATAGGTGTCCATCTCGTTGCCGGTCGCGGTCTGGCTGGAGCGGCCATGGCCGCGGCGGTCATGCGCGATCACCCGGAAGCCCTGATGCAGGAAGAACAGCATCTGGTTGTCCCAGTCGTCGGCGCTGAGCGGCCAGCCATGGTGGAAGACGATCGGCTGCGCCTCCTTCGGGCCCCAGTCCTTGTAGAAGATCTCGGTACCGTCCTTGGTGGTGATCGTGCTCATCTGCCTTCTCCTTCGGCTTTCCGGGCGGCCGGATCGTCGCCCTTCGATGTGGACGGTTATAGGCGGGGCGTTGCATGCTGCCGCTTGGCGGAAGCGACAATCAACGAGGCAAAACTGACAACATGACGACAGGCAAGCAGATTGTCGCAGAGATCGGGCTCCTGCTCTATCCGGATGTGCAGCTCGCGGCCGTCTACGGCCTGACCGACCTGTTCCGGATCGCCGGCGAGATGAGCCAAGAGCGCGGCGGACCGGATGCGCCCGTCATCCGCGTCAGCCATTGGCGCCAGGCGGCGGACGGCGCCGGTGTGGAATGCGTCTTCGACAGCCATCCCGGCCCATTGCACGATCCCAGCCATCTGATCGCGCCGCCAAGCCTGATCATGCCGGCGAGGATGCAGCCGATGAACGGTCTCACCAGCTGGCTGGCCGAGCGCCATGGCGAGGGTGCGACACTGTGCTCGGTCTGCGCCGGCGCCTTCCTGCTCGGCGAGGCCGGCCTGCTGGAAGGCCGCGAGGCGACAACGCATTGGGCCTTCGCCAAGGAGCTGGCAGCGCGCTTTCCGGCCGCGAAGGTCGATACCGACCGCATGGTGATCGACGATGGCGACCTCATCACCGCTGGCGGCATCCTGGCCTGGACCGATCTCGGCCTGACGCTGGTCGAGCGCCTGCTCGGACCGAGCGTGATGCTGGAGACCGCACGCTTCCTGCTGGTCGATCCGCCCGGACGCACGCAGCAGCCCTATGGCCATTTCGTGCCGCGGCTCGACCATGGCGACGCGGCGATCCTCAAAGTGCAGCACTGGCTGCAGGCGAGCGGGGCCAGGGACCACGACGTGCCGGCGCTGGCGAAGCGGGCCGGGCTGGAGGAACGCACCTTCCTGCGCCGCTTCCGCAAGGCGACAGGACTGCGCCCGACCGAATATGCCCAGCAGATCCGCATCGCCAAGGCGCGCGAGGCACTGGAACTGAGCCGCCGTCCGGTGGCGCAGATCGCCTGGGATGTCGGCTACGAGGACGCCTCGGCCTTCCGCAAGCTGTTCCAGCGCATCACCGGGCTCGCCCCGGCCGATTACCGCCGCCGCTTCGGCGTCGCCGTCGCCTGAACGGGCCGCTACAGGCGAAGCGGATATATTTGCGCGCCATACGTCTCGCCCCAGCCATCCCCGCGCCGCCGCGATCGCCAGCACGAAGACGCCTCCGATCACGACGGTCATGCCGAGGAGCTGGACAGGCGGCACCCGCCCCGACATGGCGCTATCGCGAAATCCGCCTCAGCTGGGAAGCGCAAGCCGCAGATAGTTCTCACCGAGAATACCCCGGATCTCCTCTGCCCCGAAGCCTTCCGCTTCCAGCGCAGCCACGAGATCGCCGAACTGCTCGGGCTGGAAGAAATCCCAGGGCGGCTCCGGATAGCCGCGCGGCCAGCGACCCTTCGCGGCATGGTAGAATCCGTAGTCGCTGCCTGCGAGGAACATGAAGTCGAGCCCGAGGCCGATCCGGTCAGGTCCGGCGAGCATAGCGATATGCGCAAGGTGCCGCGCCATCGCCTGGGGAATCTGCGGCCCGGCCACGCCGAGGAACATGCCGACGCCGTTGACGCCGATATAGCCGCCTCGGACGGCGCAGGCCCTGATCTGCTCGTCGCTAATGTTGCGCTCGTGGTCGAACAGCGCGCGCGCATTGGAATGGGAGAAGATCGGCGGCGCGGCGAGGTCGAGCTCCAGCGCATCGAGGCTCGTCCGCACCCCGCAATGACTGAGGTCGACGCGCATGCCGCAGGCGTCCATGCGCGCGATCAGCCGCCGCCCCAGCGTTGAAAGCCCGCCATTGCGCGGCTCGTGGCAGCCGTCGGCGAAGGGATTGGCCTCGTTATAGGCCAGGATGGCGCGGTCGATGCCGGCGGCGCGGAAGGCCTCGACCAGATCGAGATCGGGCGCGAACGGCGTCGCCGACTGGAAATGGAAGGAGACCGAGAGCCGCCCCTGCGCTTTCGCCTGCCTGATCGAGGCCGCGTCCACGGCGATCGTCAGCCAGTCGCCCGCCGCCGCGATCTCGCGGCGCAGGAAGCCGAGCCGGGCCGCCGCCTCCACCGGCCCGTCCGCCCCGGCGGCCGCAGTGAGCGAGATGTGGTCGCAGCCCTGCGCCCGAAAGCGCGCCAGCTGCTCGCCGAGCCTTGCCCCAGGCGGCAGGAAAGCTTTCGCCCAGGGCAGCAGCCCGTCGCAGACGATCGCGTCCGCAAGCTCCGGCCGCGTCTTGCGCCACTCCGCCATCACCTCGCCCCTTCACAGACCGAGAGCCGCGCGAACGCGGGCGCCGAGCGCGCGCAGGCGCCGGGTCGGCTCGTTGGCGTAGACGAAACGGATATACTGGCCGCCATGAGTCTCGCCCCAGCCGGCCATGGCGGTGGCGCAAACGCCCTGCTCCAGCAGCCGCTCCGACATGGCCGCACCGTCCAGCCCGAAATCCGAGACGCGCAGCAGCAGCGACCAGCCGCCGCCGGGGACGCCGACCGGCAGGCCGCGCAGCTCCTCGAGCACGCAATCGCGCCGAGCCTGCAGTTCGTCGACATAAGGCGCCAGCGTCGTCGCCGAATTCTCCAGCGCAGTCGCGACCGCGTCCTGGCCGATGCCGACCGGCACCACGACATTGGCGAGCGAGACGGCGACGAGATCCGGCATGAAGGCATCCGGGGCGACGATCCAGCCGACGCGCCAGCCAATCATCCGCAGTTCCTTGGCCGAAGAGCCGACCGTGATCGTCCGCTCCGCCATGCCCGGCAGTCCGGCTGGATGCAGCACCGGCCGGCTGTCGAAGACCAGCCGCTCCATCGCGGTATCGACGATCAGCAACAGGTCATGCGCGACACAGAGTTCGGCGACGACGGCCCAGTCGGCGGCGTCCAGGCAGCCGCCGGAGGGCATCGAGGGCGACATCAGCAGCATCGCCGTGGTCTTCGGCCCGATGCTGGCGCGCAGCGCCGTGCGATCGAGCCGCCACTCGCCACCAGGCTCGAAGCTGAAGGGCACGAAGCGCGGCACCCCGCCTGCAAGCCGCACCCGGTTGATCAGCCCGGCATAGGTCGGATCGGTGACGATCACCTCGTCGCCGACCTCGATCGTCGCCAATAGGACGTTGAGGATGCCGGAGAGGCCGCCGGCCGAGATCACGCAGTTGCGCTCACCGCTATAGCTCACCCCGGAGATCGCCGAGACGTGGCGGGCTGCGATATCGCGCAGGCGCGCCTGGCCGATGAAGGGAAGGTAGCTGTTGTCGGCATCCTCGGTCGCGGCGTGCACCGTGCGCGCGATCGCCTCGGGGTCCGGCAGGATGTCGGTGTCGAGATTCTCCAGCCGTAGGAAATCCTTGCCGGAGGCGTCGGCGATCGATCCCATGCGGTCGACGCCGATTCCGGCGATATGATGCAGGCGGGCTGGACGAGAGCGTGTCATCGTGAAACCTCATTCCATATATTATCTATGAAAACATGTGTGCCATGAGCTTTCAAGACGAAAGCGAGGCTGGCGCCTCGCTGACCAGCCGCATCGCCAGAAGCCTGGCGCAGCGCATCCTCACCGGAGCACTGGCACCGGGAACCGCCGTGCGGCAGGACCATGTCGCGGCCGAGTTCGGCGCCAGCCACGTGCCGGTGCGCGAGGCCTTCCGCACGCTGGAGGCGCAGGGCCTGCTCGTCAGCGAGCCGCGCCGCGGCGTGCGCGTCGCCCCGCTGGAACCGGGCTTGGTGCTGGAGGTGACGGCGATGCGCGCCGCACTCGAAGCTCTCGCGCTACGCCGCGGCTTCCCGAAGCTCGCCGCAGCCGATCTGGAGGCGGCCGCGGCAGCCATCGCCGAAGCGGAGGCCAGCGATGCGGCCTTGATCTGGGAGGCAGCCAATCGGCGCTTCCATCACGCCATCACCGCGCCTTGCGGCCTGCCGCGCCTGCTGGCGACGATCGAGGACCTGCAGCGGACGAGCGCACGCTTCCTGTTCGCGACCTGGCAGGGCCTAGACTGGCAGCCGCGCTCGGAAGCCGAACACCGGCACATCCTCGCCGAACTGGCGGCGAGGCGGATCGAGCCCGCCGCCCAGGCGCTGGAAGCCCATATCCTCGCAGCCGGCGAAGCGCTCGCGGCGCAATTGCTGGCATCGCCCTGACGCGCCTTCGACGCGCACATGTGCGATAGCCGCCATGCAATCTGCGCGGCGTGCGGCGATTGACCGCGCTCGCGCGCGGGCGCATGCGTGCGCCATGACCACACTCCCTTTGCCGACCGCCGCCCGCCCTCTGATGCCGGTCCTGGCGGCGCTCAGCGTCGCCCATCTGCTCAACGACTTGATCCAGTCGATGATCCCGGCGGTCTACCCGCTGATCAAAGAGACGTATCAGCTCGACTTCGTGCAGATCGGCCTGATCACACTCGCCTTCCAGGTGACGTCCTCGCTGCTGCAGCCGCTTCTCGGCTATGTCACCGACAAGAAGCCCTGGCCCTATGCGATGGTCGCCGGCATGGGCGCGACCTTGGCCGGCCTGCTTTCGCTCGCCTTCGCCCATAGCTACGGCATGGTGCTGGTCGCCGCCGCCCTGGTCGGCACCGGTTCGGCCGTGTTCCATCCCGAGGCGACCCGCATGGCCCGCCATGCCGCGGCGGGCCGGCAGGGGCTGGCGCAGGGCGTCTTCCAGGTCGGCGGCCATGCCGGCTATGCGATCGGCCCCTTGCTCGCCGCCGCCGTGGTCGTGCCGAACGGCCAGCAGAGCCTGTCCTGGTTCTCCGGCATCGTGCTGGTCGCCATGCTGCTGATGGCCTGGATCGGCTCGCGCTATTCCGCCTTCCGCAAGGAGCAGGTCGCGTCCAAGGCGCATGCCGACGATGTCGCCTCGCACGGCATGTCGCGCGGCAAGGTCCTGCTCGCCATGGCGGTGCTGATCGTCATCCTGTTCTCGAAGAACGCCTATACGGCCTCCTTCACCTCCTACTACACCTTCTATCTGATCGAGCGTTTCCAGGTCTCGCTGCAGCTCTCGCAGATCCTGCTCTTCCTCTATCTCGTCGTCGGCGCCGTCGGCGTGATCATCGGCGGCATGATCGGCGACCGCATCGGCCGCCATCGCGTGATCTGGCTCTCGATCCTCGGCTGCCTGCCCTTCGCGCTCGCTTTGCCCTATGCCGATCTCCTCTGGACCGCGATCCTCAGCGTGATCATCAGCTTCATCATGGCGAGTGCCTTTTCGGCGATCCTGATCTACGCGATCGACCTGGTGCCGCACCGCGTCGGCCTGGTCGGCGGGCTGTTCTACGGCCTCGCCTTCGGCCTCGGCGGCCTCGCTGCCGCCGCGCTCGGCGCGCTCGCCGACAGGATCGGCATCATCCAGGTCTTTTGGCTCTGCGCCTGGCTGCCGGCATTCGGCCTGCTCACCTTCATGCTGCCGAAGGAAGCGCGGCGCTGACAGGAGGCCCCGCAGAATGAAAAAAGGGCGGAGCCGACCGGCTCCGCCCTTCTCGCCTCGGGGCTGCTGATCGACCCTAAGCCAGGTACTGGCCGCCATTGGCGGAGAGCGTCGAGCCGGTGATGAAGCCGGCATCATCGCTGGCCAGGAACACCACCGCCCGCGCGATCTCGCCGGGTTCGCCGAGGCGCCCGACCGGGATATGCGGCAGGATCGACTTCTCGATCACGGCCGGATCGATCGCCTTGACCATCTCGGTCGCGATATAGCCGGGGCAGATCGCATTCACCGTGATGCCGGCCCGCGCGCCCTCCTGCGCCAGCGCCTTGACGAAGCCGATGTCGCCGGCCTTGGCGGCGGAATAGTTGACCTGGCCCATCTGGCCCTTCTGGCCGTTGATCGACGAAATGCAGATGACGCGGCCGAACTTGCGGGCGCGCATGCCCTCCCAGACCGGGCGGGTCATGTTGAAGAGCGAGTTGAGGTTGGTGTTGATGACCGCGTCCCACTGTTCCTTGGTCATCTTGTGGAACATGCCGTCGCGGGTGATGCCGGCATTGTTGACGAGCACGTCGACCGGCCCGAGTTCGGCCTCGACCTTGGCGATCCCCGCGACGCAGGCGTCATAGTCCGAGACGTCCCATTTATAGGTCTTGATGCCGGTCTCGGCGGTGAACTTGGCCGCCGCCTCGTCATTGCCGGCATAGCTTGCCGCCACGGTGTAGCCGGCCGCCTGCAAACCCTTCGAAATCGCCTCCCCGATGCCACGGGACCCGCCCGTCACCAGTGCAACCTTAGCCATCGTCGTCTTCTCCCCTCTTGGACGCGGCTATGCGGCCGCGTTATTCTTTGCTGAGATCGAGACCGGGCTCGTAAGCCCGGTCGACATCCTTGATGATCGCCTGCCCGCAGATCACTCGCCCCGAGTTCTCGTCATAGGTCAGGGTCGGGTGCCCGTAGAGGACCCAGCCGCGGCTCAGCGCGTCCGAGACCCGATGACAGAACGAGGCGTCATCGGGACCGGTGAGATAGCGATAGAGCGTGGTCTGCTTCGGCATGACGGAGAGCTGCTCAGCGCTCCACCGCCAGGGCGATGCCCATGCCCCCGCCGATGCACAGCGTGGCGAGGCCCTTCTTGGCGTCGCGCTTCGCCATTTCGTGCAGGAGCGTCACCAGCACCCGCGCGCCGGAAGCGCCGATCGGGTGGCCGATCGCGATCGCGCCGCCATTGACGT
Organism: Allobosea lupini; assembly: GCF_900109525.1. GTDB lineage: Bacteria > Pseudomonadota > Alphaproteobacteria > Rhizobiales > Beijerinckiaceae > Allobosea > Allobosea lupini. The sequence goes on from NZ_FOAN01000006.1 coordinate 482,478, forward strand.
TGACGATGTCGGGGTTCCAGCCGAGGTCCTTGTTCACCGCCAGCGCCTGCGCCGCGAAGGCCTCGTTGGCCTCGACGAGGTCGAGATCGCCGACCTTCCAGCCAGCCTTCTCCAGCGCCTTGCGCGTGGCCGGAATCGGGCCCGAACCCATGATCGCCGGATCGACGCCGGCGGTCGCCCAAGAGGCGATACGGGCCAGCGGGGTCAAGCCCCGCTTGCTCGCTTCCTTTGCCGTCATCAGCACCAGCGCGGCGGCACCGTCATTGAGGCCCGAGGCGTTGCCGGCGGTCACCGTGCCGTCCTTCGAGAAGGCCGGCTTCAGCTTGGCCATCGCCTCCAGTGTCGCGCCGTCGCGGATGTATTCATCCGTGTCGACGACGATGTCGCCCTTGCGCGTCGAGATCGTGATCGGCGCGATCTCGTCCTTGAAGCGGCCGGCCTTCCGGGCGGCCTCGGCCTTGTTCTGCGAGCCGACGGCGAAGCGATCCTGCTCCTCACGGTTGATCTGCCATTTGGCCGCGACGTTCTCCGCCGTGGTGCCCATGTGATAGCCGTGGAAGATGTCCCAGAGACCGTCCTTGATCATCGTGTCGATGAACTTGACGTCGCCCATCTTGGTGCCGGCGCGCATGTGCGAGGCGTGGGCCGAAAGCGACATCGATTCCTGGCCGCCGGCTACGATGATGCTGGCATCGCCATTGGCGATCTGCTGCATGCCGATCGCCACCGCCCGCAGGCCCGAACCGCAGACCTGATTGAGGCCCCAGGCCGTCGAGCCCTGCGGCACGCCGGCGTCGACCGCTGCCTTGCGGGCCGGGTTCTGGCCCTGCGCCGCCGTCAGCACCTGGCCGAGGATGACCTCGTCGACCTCGCCGGCATCGACCTTGGCACGCTTCAGCACGTCCTTGATCACCGCCGAGCCGAGATCGTGAGCCGGCGTATTGGCAAAGGCGCCGTTGAAGGAGCCGATCGCCGTGCGCGCTGCGCCAACGATCACGATGTCATTCTCAGCCATGGGGCTCTTCCTCCGGTTCGCTCGCCGGCCAGGCGGCGCAGCGGCATGTCTTCCACACCTTCGAAGGGCGAAACGACGCCGTCAAGCGGGCTGAGTAGCCAAGCTCATCTTCGAGGCAGACTCGGCATGATCTCGCGGCGCGCTCAAAAAACTTGCAGCAGGCAGCCGAAGAGTTATCGTTCCTTCCGGGACCGTTCTCCGGCCTTGCCCGATCCCTCGGGCTTGTCCGCAACTAGCCGTGTGGGGTCGATGGCCAGCGACAAAGAACCGACTGTCATCAAGAAATACGCCAATCGCCGGCTATACCACACGGGTACGAGCTCCTATGTGACGCTGGAGGATCTGGCCGGTCTGGTGCGCAAGGGCGAGGATTTCGTCGTCTACGACGCCAAGAGCGGCGAGGATATCACCCGCTCGGTACTGGCCCAGATCATCTTCGACGAAGAGAGCAAGGACGGGCAGAACCTCTTGCCCATCACCTTCCTGCGCCAGCTGATCCGCTTCTATGGCGACAGCATGCAGGCCCTGGTGCCACGCTATCTCGAATTCTCGATGGATAATCTGACGCAGGACCAGAACAAGATCCGCGAGCAGATGAGCAAGGCCTTCGGCACGGGCGCGATAGATGCGCTCCAGGCCCAGACGCGCGCCAATATGCAGATGTTCACGGAGGCCTTCCGCCTGTTCAACCCTTTCGCGGCGGCTGCCGCAGCGAAAGGCCGGGGCGAAGCGCCGGCCCAGGGCGAGACCGGCGAACTCGGCGATCTCAAGCGCGAGCTCAACGAGATGCGCGAACGGCTCGACAAGCTCGCCAAGGACAAGTGAGCGGCAATTCCAACCGGAGCTGATCGCCCGCGCTATCAGCCCGCCGCGCGCAGTGGCGGGCCATCATGCGTTTCGTCCGGCAGGCTCAGCTCGGCCTTGCCGACCAGGTGTCCCTGCAGATAGGTGACACCCCAATCGCACAGCATCGAAGCCTGCAGCTCGTCGTCGACCCATTCGGCCACGGTCTCGACGCCGAGATGATGCGCCAGCTCGAGCAGGGTGCGCACGAAGAAGCGATCATCGGTCGAACGCCGCAGGTTCTGCGTGAAGGCGCCGTCGAGCTTGAGGATGTCGATCGGAAAGGCGCGCAGATGCCGCAGCGAGGTGTGGCCTGCGCCGAAATCGTCGATCGCCACCCGGGCACCGCGCTGCTTGATCCTAACCAGGAGCCTGGCCATCCGCTCGGGATCTTCGATCGTCGCCGTCTCGGTGACCTCGACGATCAGGCGCTTTGCCGCGCCAGGGCTCGCCCCGGCGCTCGCCTCGAACCCCTCGATCCAGTCGGCGTCCGCCAGGGTGCGCGGCGAGACGTTGATCGACAGCACCGCGTCTTGCCGGTCCGTCAGATGCATCATGGCGAGCTCGAGCACGCGATGGTCGAACAGGTTCACCAGGCCCCGCCTTTCGAGCAGGGGCACCAGCTCGGCCGCGGCCAGGAAGCCGCCCTGCGGACGCTCGACCCGCAGCAGCGCCTCGTGGAAGGCCGGAATGCGGCCCTTCGCCGTCACCACCGGCTGGAGGGCCAGCCGCACCCTGCGCTCGTTCAGCGCGGCAACGGCTTCGAGGTCGAGCCGCGGCGCGCCGCCGCCGCCCTCGGCCACAACCGGCCGGCGCGCGATCACCGCATTGTCGAGCCCCGCCGCTTCGGCGCCTGAGAGCGCACTTTCGGCCGCCTTGACCAGCGTCGCGCCTTCGCGGGCCAGGTCCGGGGCGATCGCGGCGCCGACGCGCAGCCTGACCAGCGCAATCCCGCGCGAGCTTTCGACCGCCGAGCGGGCAACAGCCTTGATGAAGCGCTCCGCCGCCGCCTCGATCTGGTTTGCCGGGCAGCTGCTGAGCAGGATGGCGAAGCGATTGCCGGAATAATGCATGAGCTGGTCGCGTCGGCGCATCACCGAATGCAGGCGCTGACGCACCTCTTCGATGATCTCCTCCGTGCCCTCATGGCCGAACTCGCCATTGAGGCGCGCGAGCTCGCCGATCGCCGCGACCAGCACGACGACCGAGCGGTCCGCCGGCAGATGCTCTGCCAGGGCCTCGTCGACGCGCTCGACCAGCGCATTGCGATCGCAGAGATCGGCGTCGGTCGCGGTCAGCTCCTCCGGCCGCACGGCCCGCTCCAGCCTGAGCACGCCGCGTGCGCGGCTTGGGCGGCCGTCGATCCCGACGAACCAGCGCCCGGCATCCTCGATCCACATCTTGCGCCCGGCAAGATCGGCGGCGTAGCGCGTGCGATAGACCGCACCGTCGCCGAGATCATGCCCGCCCGAGGAGAAGATCGCATCGTAGCGGCTGCGCCCGCTCCCGGGCTCGACCAGCCCGGCGAAGGATAGGCCGCGCTGCAGCACGGCGAGTGGCACAGGACCGAGCACCTCGGCCGCATTCGGGCCCCAGCTCAACGTGTCGCTGCCGATATCCCAGCTGTAAGCCACTTCGCCTATCGATGAGAGCAGGCTGCGCGGCTCGACGATCCTCTCGTCGCGGGAACCGAACAGGGACGGCGCAGACATGGTGCGGCTGCCTCGGACGACGGGTTGGAGAGCCGCCCCGTCCTGATTGCGGAATGGCGGGAAACTGTCCCGAAACGATGCAGGAGGCTGCGTTAACGGCCGGTTAAGGCCGGCGCCCGGATTGCAAGGATTCGCTCCCGAACCCCCAGATGTTCCGGAGCGGCACGATGATCGAGACAGGACAGCCCGAAACGGCCTCCTTCACGGAGCAGGAAGCCCCCACGCCGAGTGTTCCCGCGGCCTTTCTCGTCCAGCTCGCCGCGAGCCAGGCTGGGATCGGCCCCTTCGCCCGCCGCGACCGCGAGACGCCTTTCATCGGCGCCCGCCGCTATTATGAGGGAATGGCGCAGCGCCGCCCGCCGCACCGGCTCCTGCACTCGGCCTGACGCATAAACGCAAAAAGGCCGGCCTATCGGCCGGCGCTCTTGGGTCTCGAAGACTGGGGCCGCAGGGCCCCGCCATATCAGGCCTCGGTCTTGGCCTTCAGCACCTGACGGCCGCGATACATGCCGGACTTCAGGTCGATATGATGCGGGCGGCGCAGCTCGCCCGAGTTCTTGTCTTCGATATAGGTAGGCTGCTTCAGCGCGTCGGCCGAGCGGCGCATGCCGCGCTTCGACGGCGAAGTCTTTCTCTTCGGAACGGCCATCGGTACTCTCCATCATGCCTTCGCGCGAGGCGGGGCATTTCACCCGCACCACTGTCGCGACGACGTCACATTCGTGATGAGGGCTGGCCTTTACACGCTCGCGCGGGCTCTGGCTAGACCATGCTGCGGAAAAAGTGGCGCTTGTGCGCTGGCACCGGCCGGAAGCGCACAGTTTCCAAGCGGCCCGAGCTGGTTCATCCGCCTTTGCACGCGGCCGGCGGCCGCCAGCAACGCCCGGCTCGGCCGCGACGGGTCGCGCAGGATCGGGTTCGGCAGGGCTCCGGCGAGCCTGGCGGCCTCCGCCGGCGTCAGGCGCGAGGCGGGCTTGCCGAAATGGCGCTGGGACGCCGCTTCCGCCCCGAAGACGCCCTCGCCCCATTCGGCGATGTTGAGATAGACCTCGATCACTCGCCGCTTCGGCCAGGCGAAGTCGAGCGCCAGCGCCATCGGCAGCTCCAGCCCCTTGCGCAGATAGGAGCGGCCCGGCCAGAGGAAAAGGTTCTTGGCGGTCTGCATCGTCAGCGTCGAGGCGCCGCGGCTGGGCCCATCCTCGTCCTGCAGCACGGCGTTGAGCTCGCCCCAGTCGACGCCGGCATGCGAGCAGAAGCGCTGGTCCTCGGAGGCGATCACGGCACGGATCAGATGGGGCGAGATCTGCGACAGCGGCACCCAGTCGCGCTCCACCGTGCGGAAGGTCAGCCAGCGGCCGAGCATCAGCGTCGAAGGCGGCGGTGCGAAACGGTAGAGCAGCAGCAGCGCAGCGAAAACGATCGCCAGCACCAGCGCTAACCGGACCAGGACACGGACGATCCATCCCACGAGGCTCCCGCGTCGTGGAGCTGGATTGTCTGCCATCTGCGTCATGCCCCCACGCTTGACGATTACGGCCGCCTCCGGCAAGCCCCGCGCGCTAAGTCAGCGCCAGATCAGGCTGCCAAACGCGAGAGATGATGATGAGTTCCGTGGAACGGACGGCCCCCGCTCCGGCTCTGGCCAGCGCCTTGTCGAAGACGGCAGCGGCCATCGAGACGCTGCTCGACGCGCTGCTGCGGAACGAGCTCGAGGCCGGCGAGATCCATCGCCCCGCCCGGCTCCTCGCCGCGATGCGCCATGGCGCGCTAGGCGGCGGCAAGCGCCTGCGGCCTTTCCTCGTCGTCGAGACGGCCGGGCTTTTCGGCGTCCCCGCCGAGCAGGCGCTGCGGGCCGGCGCCGCCGTCGAGCTCGCCCATTGCTATTCGCTCGTCCATGACGACCTGCCGGCCATGGACGACGACGACACCCGTCGCGGCCGCCCGACCGTGCACAAGGCCTATGACGAGGCGACCGCGATCCTCGCCGGCGACGGCCTGCTGACGCTCGCCTTCGACGTCATCGCCGACGCGCGGACCCACCCGGACGGAGAGACGCGTGCCGCGATCGTCCTGCTCTTTTCCCGCGCACTCGGCCTTGGCGGCATGGTCGGCGGCCAGATGCTCGATCTTGCCGCCGAGGGACGCTTCGGCGGCGACGGCACCGCGGAGAAGCTCGGCCAGGCCGAGATCCGGCGGATGCAGGCTATGAAGACCGGCGCGCTGCTCGCCGGCAGCGTCCTGATCGGCGCCCGCCTCGGCCAGGCCGACCCAGAGCGGATGGCTGCGCTGGAGCGCTACGGCAAGGCGCTGGGGGCGGCCTTCCAGGTCGCCGACGACATCCTCGATATCGAAGCGAGCGCCGAGCAGATGGGCAAGGCGACTGCCAAGGACGACGCGAAGGGCAAGGCGACGCTGGTCACCGCGCTCGGGCTCGACGCCGCCAAGCACGAGCGCGACCGGCTGAGCGACGAGGCGATCGCGGCGCTCGCCGGCTTCGGGCCGGAGGCGGCGATGCTGCGCGCCGCGGCGCAGTTCAGCGCGCAGCGCCAGAGCTGATACGTCAGACCGTGACCTGAGTGCCGACCTCGACGACGCGGCCGGTCGGGATCTGGAAGAAGTTGGTGGCGTCGGTCGCGCTCTTGGTCAGGCCGATATAGAGGTTGTCCTGCCAGATCGGCATGCCCGATTGCGGCGAGGCCTTGATCGAGCGGCGCGACAGGAAGAACGAGGTCGACATGATGTCGAACTTGAAGCCCTGCTTGCGCAGGATCGCCAGCCCCTTCGGCACATTCGGGCTTTCCATGTAGCCGTAGACCATCTCGACGCGCCAGAAATCGTCGGTGATCCGCGAAAGCCTGACGCGCTCGCTCTCGGCGACGCGCGGGGTATCGGCCGAGCGCACGGTCAGGATGACGTTGCGCTCGTGCAGCACCTTGTTGTGCTTGAGGTTGTGCAGCAGCGAGGCCGGGGCCGTCTCGGGATCGCTGGTCAAGAACACCGCCATGCCCTTAACCCGGTAGGGCGGGCTCTTGGTCAGCATGCCGACCAGCTCGAGCAGCGGCACGTCGGTCTTGCGGGTCTTGTCGAACAGGATCTTGGTGCCGCGCACCCAGGTCCACATCAGCAGGACGAGCGCCATGGCGAACAGCACCGGCACATAGCCGCCGCTGAGCAGTTTCAGGAGGTTCGCCGAGAAGAAGGCGACGTCGATGATCAGGAAGGGCAGGATCACGGCGACAGCGGCCGCCAGACCCCAGCGCCAGCCCCGCCAGATCACGATGAAGGCGAGCAGCGAATCGACCAGCATCGCCCCGAACACCGAGATGCCATAGGCATGCGAGAGGTTGGACGAGGTCTTGAAGGTCCAGACCAGCAGCAGCACCGTGAAGAGCAGCAGGATATTGATGCGCGGGATGTAGATCTGACCCGAGGTATGCTCGGAGGTGTGGCGGATCTCGAGGCGCGGCAGCAGACCGAGCTGGATCGCCTGACGGGTCAGCGAATAGGCACCGGTGATCACCGCTTGGCTGGCGATGATGGTGGCGAGGGTCGCCATGATCACCAGCGGCAGGATCAGCGCCGGCGGCGCGAGCTTGTAGAACGGATTGTCGATCGCCGTCGGGTCGGACAGAATCAGCGCACCCTGGCCGAGATAGTTCAGCCACAAGGCCGGGAACACCAGAAAGACCCAGGCGCTGCGGATCGGGCCGCGGCCGAAATGGCCCATATCGGCATAGAGCGCCTCGGCCCCGGTCACCGCAAGGCAGACGCTGCCGAGCACGGCGAGCGACAGCCCGGGATGGTCGAAGAAGAAGCGCACGCCGTAATACGGATTGATCGAGGCGAAGACGCCGAGATCGTCGGCGATATGGTAGATGCCGAGCCCGGCCAGCGTCAGGAACCAGATCGTCATGATCGGGCCGAAGAAATTGGCGACCTTGCCGGTGCCGCGGCTCTGCACCAGGAACAGCGCGATCAGGATCACGGATGCGATGGTGATGACGTAGTCGTTCAGAACCGGCGTCACCAGCTTCAGGCCCTCGACCGCCGAGAGCACCGAGATCGCCGGCGTGATCACGGCATCGCCATAGAACAGCGCCGCGCCGGCCATGCCGAGAAAGAGCACGATGCCGCCGCGCGTGCGCCCTAAAGCGCGCTGCGCCAGCGCGACCAGGGTCAGCGTGCCGCCTTCGCCGTTGTTGTCGGCGCGCAGCAGCAGCACGACGTATTTCAGCGTCACCACCACGACGAGCGACCACAGGATCAGCGAGAGCACGCCGATCACCGCCGCGCGCGGCAGCGGGCCCGTCAGGACGACTTCGGCGCCGCCGCCATGTCCGCCGGAGGCCGCTCCGGTCGCGGCCAGGATCGTCTCGCGCAGCGCATAGAGCGGGCTCGTGCCGATATCGCCGTAGACGACGCCGAGCGCGCCCAGGGCCAATGCGGCATAGCTTTGCGTGGAGTGGCCGTTGCCGGCCGGCTCGTCGAGCCCGAAGCGATCCCCATCCGGCTTGGCGGCCGGCGGGTGCTGCTGGTCATGACCCATCAGGGCGCTCCGCGGGTGCTGCAATGCAGCGAAAGGCCGGGGCCTCTAGCACGGCCTGTCTGTCCAGGCAAAGACGCTAGAGCAGTTCCATGCTGGCGGCAGCCACTTTCGCGTCATGCGTGCCGAGAATCGCTTCAAACGATTGAATGGTCGACTGCGCCTATTCGGCCGCGGCAGCGCGGGCGCCGTAGCGCCGCTCGACGTAATCCTCGACCATCGCCTTGAAGTCGGCGGCGATCGACGGTCCGCGCAGGGTCGCGACTTTCTTGCCGTCGACGAAGACCGGCGCGGTCGGCGTCTCGCCCGTGCCGGGCAGCGAGATGCCGATATCGGCGTGCTTGGACTCGCCCGGGCCGTTGACGATGCAGCCCATCACCGCGACGTTGAGCGCCTCGATGCCAGGATAGCGCGTCTTCCACTCCGGCATGGAGGTGGAGATCCAGCTCTGGATGTCCATCGCCAGCTCCTGGAACACCGTCGAGGTCGTCCGCCCGCAGCCCGGACAGGCCGCGACCAGCGGCACGAAGGCCCGAAAGCCCATGGTCTGCAGCAATTCCTGCGAGGCCTTGACCTCCAGCGTGCGATCCCCACCCGGCTCCGGCGTCAGCGAGAAGCGGATCGTGTCGCCGATCCCGTCCTGCAGCAGCACGCCGAGCGCCGCCGAGGAGGCGACGAGCCCCTTCGAGCCCATCCCGGCCTCTGTCAGGCCGAGATGGATGGCGTAGTCGCCGCGCTCCGCCAGCATGCGATAGACCGCGATCAGGTCCTGTACGCCCGAGACCTTGGCCGAGAGGATGATCTTGTCCTTGCCGAGGCCGATCTCCTCGGCGCGCTCGGCCGAAAGCAGGGCCGACTGCACCATCGCCTCGCGCATCACCGCCCGCGCATCGAACGGCTTCGCTGCGGCGGCGTTGATGTCCATCAGCGAAGTCAGCAATTCCTGGTCGAGCGAGCCCCAGTTGGCACCGATCCGCACGCTCTTGCCATGCCTGATCGCGAGCTCGACAATCTGGCCGAACTGTCTGTCCTTCTTGTCCTTGAAGCCGACATTGCCGGGATTGATCCGGTATTTCGCCAGCGCCTGCGCACAGGCCGGATGGTCGCTCAGCAGCTTGTGGCCGATATAGTGGAAGTCGCCGACCAGCGGCACGTCGATGCCGAGGATGTCGAGCCGCTCGCGGATATGCGGGACGGCCGCCGCCGCCTCGTCGCGATCGACCGTGATCCGTACCAGCTCCGAGCCGGCGCGCGCCAATGCCGCGACCTGTCCGACCGTCGCAGGAATGTCGGCCGTATCGGTATTGGTCATCGACTGTACGACGATCGGCGCACCGCCGCCGACCTGCACATGGCCGACCATGACCGGGACGGTGCGCTTGCGAGGCGCCGGCGCGGCGTCAGGCCCTTCGGGCAGGCAGGTCAGCGGCTGATCGCTCATGGAATAGTCCGGATCCTTTGCCGGCAGCGGCTCGTCGCGGCTGCACTGCGCCGTTGCAGGATAATCGTCAAGCTGCGGCAGCGTCGCGACAATGCTCGCAGCGGCCGACGATCTCGACCACCTGATAGGAGGTCTGGAAGTGCCGGCCCTCCGCCATCCCCCGGATCGCCTGGCGCATCGCCGGCGAGGCGTCCTCGTCGACGCCGCCGCAGATCTCGCAGATCAGGAAGGCGACCGCCTCATCGGCGCCGTGCCCATGCGGGCAGGCGATGAAGGCGTTGCGCGAACTCAGACGGTGCACGAAACCCTGCTCGACCAGGAAGTCGAGCGCCCGGTAGATCGAGATCGGCGCCAACCGGCGTCCGCCAGGCGGCGAGATCCGATCCGCCAGATCATAGGCGCCCACCGGCTTGTGGTCGGAATAGAGTGCCTCCAGCGCCTTGCGCCGGATCGGCGTCAGGCGCAGGCCGCGCTCGCGGCAGACCTTCTCGGCTCGCGCCAGACCGGTGGCGGCATGGGCCGAATGGTCGTGCGCATGCTGGCACAGACCATGCTCGTGATCGTGATGATGAGCGTCGCTTGCAGGCTGCATTTTCGTCATGTTGCGTTGCAATAGCACATCGGGCACCGTCCTGGTGACCGACGCTCCCTCGCTGGCGCAATGCCAGCCTCCGCCGGTAAGTTAAGCGTTCTCAGGCCAAATGTCAGGAGCCGCCCCATGTTCCTCAAAGATCGCACCGCCCTCGTCACCGGCTCCACCTCCGGCATCGGCCTCGCCTACGCCCGCGCGCTCGCTGCCGAAGGCGCCAATGTCGTGATCAACGGCTTCGGCGATGCCGACGCGATCGAGAAGGAACGCAGTGCGATCGAGACCGACTACAAGGTCAAGGCGCGCTACTCGGCCGCCAATATGATGAAGCCCGACGAGATCGCCGCCATGGTTGCCGAGGCCGAGACCGAGTTCGGTGCGATCGACATCCTCGTCAACAATGCCGGCATCCAGCATGTCGCCCCGGTCGACGAGTTCCCGATCGAGAAATGGGACCAGATCATCGCGATCAACCTGTCTTCAGCCTTCCACGCCACACGCGCCGCCCTGCCGAAGATGAAGGAAAAGGGCTGGGGCCGGATCATTAACACTGCCAGCGCCCACGCCTTCGTCGCCTCGCCGTTCAAATCAGCCTATGTCGCCGCGAAGCACGGTATCGCCGGCTTCACCAAGACGGTGGCGCTCGAGGTCGCGACCAAGGGCATCACCGTCAACGCGATCGCGCCCGGCTATGTCTGGACGCCGCTGGTGGAGAAGCAGATCCCCGACACGATGAAGGCCCGTGGCCTGACCAAGGAGCAGGTCATCAACGACGTGCTGCTGCTGGCCCAGCCGACCAAGGAATTCGTCACCGTCGAGCAGGTCGCCGCGCTCGCCGTCTTCCTCTGCACCGATTCGGCCAAGTCGATCACCGGCACCACCCTGCCGATGGATGGCGGCTGGACCGCCGCGTGACCGGCCGCAAGCGCAGCCGCGTCCCGCAGGTCAAGGGCCTGGCGGGCCCGAAGGCCGAGAAGTCGGTCAACCTCGCGCTCCAGGGCGGCGGCGCGCACGGCGCCTTCACCTGGGGCGTGCTCGACGAGATCCTCGCCGATGGCCGCATCGCCATCGAGGCGATCACCGGGGCCAGCGCCGGTGCGATGAACGCGGTGGTGCTGACCGAGGGCTGGCTCGACGGCGGCAGCGACGGCGCCCGCACGGCGCTGGAGAATTTCTGGCGCCGGATCAGCGTCGACGGCAAATATGGCGGCTCGGAGCGCTCGCTGCTCGACACCATGCTCGGCGCCTGGACCGACGGGCGCCCGCCGGGGCTGATCTGGTTCGAGCTCCTGTCGAAGGTCGCCAGCCCCTATGACGTCAACCCGCTCAACATCAATCCGCTGCGCGGGGTGATCGCCGACCTGATCGACTTCAGCAAGGTCAATGGCTGCGCCGACGTGAATCTCTTCATCTCGGCGACCAATGTCCGCACCGGCAAGATCAAGATTTTCACGCGCGAAGAGCTGACCGCCGACCATCTGATGGCCTCGGCCTGCCTGCCGATGCTGTTCCAGGCGGTCGAGATATCGGGGGAGGCCTATTGGGACGGCGGCTATATGGGCAATCCGCCGCTCTTCCCGCTGTTCTACGAGGCGGCCGGCGACGACATACTGCTGGTGCAGATCAACCCGCTCGAGCGCCGCGAACTGCCCACCAACGCACGGGCGATCCAGGACCGGCTCAACGAGATCACCTTCAACGCCTCGCTCTTACGCGAACTGCGCGCCATCGACTTCGTCAACCGCCTCGTCGACGACGGCAAGCTCTCGACCGGCGACTACAAGCGCGTGCTGATGCATCGCATCGATGGCGGCCTGCCGCTGGCGCAGCTGACCTCCTCGTCGCGCCTCAATTCGGAATGGAATTTCCTGCTCAGCCTGCGCGATCTCGGCCGCACCGCCGCCAAGCGCTGGCTGAAACGCAACTACGCGGCGATCGGAGTGCAGGGAACGCTGGATTTGAAGGAAGCGATTTCGTAAGGCGTGAGGCCGAGAATGCAGCGGAGCCGGAGCTTGCCAGCCATGCCATGTGCCGGCAATCTCCGCCCCGCCAAGAGGTTCAGCAGATGTATGCCGGAGTGATCTCTCGTCGGGCAGCAGGACATGGGAAGTCCAGGAACATGATCATCGACGATAGCAGGGCCGATGCCCGCGAGATGCACGAGATCGCCCTGCGCGGGCGCCCGGCCGGCCTCATCGGCCGCCGCGCTTTTCTGGCCGGCTCGGCCGCCGGTCTCGGCGCGCTCGCGCTCGGCGGCTGCACCACCGACGGCGTGAGCCTCGCCGAGGCGCAGAAGCTCTACGGGCCGGTGCCCGAGGAGAAGTTCCCGATCCCGGCGATCGACATCAGCCATGTCGATCCGAAATATTTCCGCCGCACGGTGGCCTATGACACCAAGCACGCCGCCGGCACGATCATCGTCGATCCCGGCAATTACTATGTCTATCGCGTCGAGGGCGATGGGACGGCGACCCGCTATGGCGCCAATGTCGGCCGCGACGGCTTCCGCTGGAACGGCGACGCCTATGTCGGGCGCAAGTCCGAATGGGCGACCTGGACGCCGCCCAAGGAGATGATCAAGCGCCAGCCGGAAGCCGCCAAATACGCCCGCGGCATGCCCGGCGGCCTCGACAACCCGCTCGGCGCGCGCACGCTGCATCTCTACCAGAACGGCGCCTACACGCTCTATACGATCTATGCGTCCCTCGACGCGGAATCGATCGGCAACGGCATCACCAGCGGCTGCATCGGCCTGCTCACGCAGGACATGATCCACCTCTACAACCAGACGCCGGTCAAGACGAAGGTGGTCGTGCTCCCGGCTTGAGACAGCACCATCGCGCTTTCGATAAGGGCGCTGCCGGTGTCGGTGGCGCCCTTTTTCGTGCGGGGAGCCCAATCATCGATGGCGCGGTAGACGAAATAGTCACGCTCCCGGCCATGGCCGGGCCGCATATCGCTTTTGCGGCAATCCCGCCTGAGCGTATTGTAGACCGCGCAGCCCTTCGACTTGCAGGGCCGGATCTTCCAATCATGGAGGACGCCATGGGACGCAAATTCATCGACTGCCGCGAATTCCCGAGCGAAATGAACTGCTCGATCGCGATCGGCGCCGACACCGAGGGCGAACTGCTGGAAGCAGCCGTTCAACACGCCGTCAAGGTTCACGGGCATCAGGATACGCCCGAATTGCGGGACATGCTCAGGAGCGTCATCAAAGACGGCATGCCCCCGGAGAAGGCGCCGAGCCGGGCCGCCTGAGCGGGACCTACCGACCTCTATCGCTTCTCGCCCGCCAGCCGCCAGACCGAGCTCTTCTTGATCTCGGCGTCCTCCAGCGCGCGCGTCACCGGCACCTGATAGGTCGCTACCTCGGCGAGCCTGTCCCTGGGCAGATAGCTGCGCCCGGGATCGCCGATCAGCACAGTCGCGCCGCGCTGCGAGAGGCCCGAGAGCCAATCGATCACCTGCGCCGCCAATTCGCGCTCATAGCAGATGTCGCCGGCGAGGATGACGTCCCAGCCCTGGTCGAGGCCGATGAGATCGTCGAGGCGGGCCTCGATCGAGACGCCGTTCGCTTGCGCATTAAGCCAGACCGCGGCGGCGGCGAAGGCGTCGATATCGGCAGCGATCACCTGCGTCGCCCCCGCCTTGGCCGCAGCGATGGCGACGAGGCCAGAGCCGCTGGCGAAATCGAGCACGCGCTTGGTCCGTACGGTCTCGGGATGGTCGAGGATATAGCGCGCCAGCGCCTGCCCGCCGGCCCAGGCAAAGGCCCAGAACGGCGGCGGCAGGCCGATCGTCGCCAGCTCGTCCTCGGTCTTCTGCCAGAGCTCGGTCGCCTCCTCGGCAACGTGGAGCGAAATCTCCGGCGCATGCGGCACCGGTAAGAGCCGCGTATGGGCGCGGATGAAAGCGAGCCGGTCGAGCGTGGCGTCGACCGCGCTCACGCGACGAGGTCCGCCTGCCGCTGACCCAACAGCGAACGGTAAAGCGCCTTCACCCCGTCCATCACGTCGCGTTCGGTATAGCCCGCGAGCAGGCGCTCGCGCGCGCTCGCGCCCATGCGCTCGACCTGGGAGGGCGAGGCGGCGAGCGTCACCAGCGCCTGCGCCAGCGCGGCGATGTCGTTGGCCGGCACGACGAAGCCGTCCTGGCCGGTGCGGACGAAGGAGCGGCAGCCCGGTACGTCGGTGGTCAGGAGCGCCCGGCCGCAGGCGGCGCCTTCCAGCAAGGTCCGCGGCAGGCCCTCGCCGCCACGCGAGGGCAGGCAGCAGACATGGTGCCCTCGCCAGACGCCCTCGATGTCGCGCGTCGGCCCGGCCCAGCTAATGCCCGGCCGCGCCGACCATTCGCGCAGGGTCGCCTCCGGAACCGCCTTGGGATTGGAGGGGTCGGGTGCGCCGTGAAGCGTCAGCTCGACCCGCGCGCCCTGCTTGCGCGCCAGCGTGACCGCCTCGACCGCAAGGTCGACGCCCTTCGACCAGAGCATGCGGGCGACCAGCGCGACCCTGAGCGGCGGCTGCGGCGGCATCGGTTCCGGCATCAGGACCAGCGGGTCGACCCCGGCACCACCGACGATCGCGACCTTCGCCCCATCGGCGGGATCGAGCCCGAGCGTGACGGGATCGTCCGGGTTCTCGAACAGGAAACGGACCTGCGGCCCGTCGACCGCCTCGCGCAGCCAGACCTTCGCCGCCAGCCGCGCCGCATCGGCGAGACCGCCTTCGCGCGCCCCGAGGAAGCCGAGGCCGGTCAGGGCGTAGACCCGGCGCTCGACCCCGGCGAGCTTGCCGGCAAGGCCGGCGAGCGCGATCGGCTTCAGCGCGATGCAATGCAGGATATCGGGCTTCTCGCGCTCGATCAGGCGCTTCAGCGCCATGATCTGCCTGGCCAGCGCCACCGGTGAGAGCGAGCGCCGCTCGGCCTCCAGCGCGATCAGCCTTGCTCCGGTCGCCTCGATCGCCTTGCGGTGATTGCGCTCCCGCGCGATCACGGCGACGTCGAGCTCCATCTCCGCCGCAGCGCGAGCCATCGGCAGGAAATGCGAGGCGAAGAACCAGTCCTCGGTAGCGACGAACAACAGCTTCTGGCGGGCCATGGCGCGCATCAGGCCGATGCGGCGCCGAAATGCAAGCGCATAAGCGAGCCGGTAGGCAGCCCCGCCATGCCCTGCGGTTGCTGGACGCCTGAACCCCGGCTTGCGACAAGGAGGCGAGGCTTCCCTCTCCAGCGAGACAAGACATGGACAACCGCAACGACCTCTGGCGTCACGTCGACGCCAGCAAAGAGCGCTTCATCGAACTCAGCGACCGGGTCTGGGCGATTCCCGAGGTCTGCTACACCGAGAAGCGCTCGGTCGCCGAGCATGTCGCCGAGCTCCGGCACCAGGGCTTCAGGATCACGGAGAATGTCGCCGACATCCCGACCGCGGTGATCGGTGAGGCCGGCGAAGGCGGCCCGGTCATCGCCTTCCTCGGCGAATATGACGCCCTACCCGGCCTCAGCCAGGAATCCGGCGTCGCCAGGCACAGCGAGATCGAAGCCGGCGGCCACGGCCATGGCTGCGGCCACAACCTGCTCGGCTCGGCCGCCCTGCTCGCCGCGACCGCGATGAAGAACTGGCTCGCAGAGAACAAGCTGCCCGGCCGCGTCCGCTATTATGGCTGCCCGGCCGAGGAGGGCGGCGCCGCCAAGGCCTTCATGGTCCGCGCCGGCGCCTTCAAGGATGCCGACATCGCCATTTCCTGGCACCCGAGCAGCTTCTGGGAGGTCACCCCGCCGCTCTCGCTGGCCAATACCCGCGCCGATTTCATCTTCACCGGCCGCGCCTCGCATGCCGCCGCCTCGCCGGAGCTCGGCCGCAGCGCCCTCGACGCGGTCGAGTTGATGAGCGTCGGCGTCAACTATATGCGCGAGCACATGCCGAGCGATGCGCGCGTCCATTACGCCCTGCTCGACACCGGCGGCATCGCGCCCAACGTCGTCCAGGCCCATGCCCGCGTGCGCTATTCGATCCGCGCCCGCGACCTGCCGGGAATGCTGGAGCTGGTCGGCCGGGTCAAGAAGATCGCCGAGGGCGCGGCGCTGATGACCGAGACGACGATGGAGATGAAGATCGTCTCCGCCGTCTCCAACGTCGTCGGCAACGGCCCGCTGGAGCAGGCGCTGCAGGGCATCATGGAGGATCTCGGCCCGCCGCATTTCGACGATGCCGACAAGGAGTTCGCCCGCCAGATCCGCGCGACCCTGTCGCAGAAGGACATCGACGCCGTCTGGCGCGCGATCGGCGTGCCGAAGACCGAGGCCGAGCTCGCCGACTTCACCGTGCCGCTCGATTCGCCGCGCAACCCGGCGATCGGCTCGACCGATGTCGGCGACGTCAGCTGGGTCGTCCCGACCGTGCAGGCACATGCGCCGACCGTCGCGATCGGCACGCCCTTCCACACCTGGCAGGTCGTGGCGCAGGGCAAGATGCCGGCAGCGCACAAGGCGATGGTCCAGGTCGCCAAGGCGATGGCCGCGACCGGCGCCGCCGTGCTGACCGACCCCCAGCTGATGGCGGCCGCCAAGGCCGATTTCCAGAAGCGGGTCGCGGCCGATGGCGGCTATACCTCGCCGGTCCCCCCCGAGGTGCAGCCGCCGCTGACCATGTCGACCGGCGGCTGAAGAGCCTTCGGACATGAAAAAGGCCCGCCGGGCGAACCGGCGGGCCAGGATGTCGGGCCGGGGAGGAAGGCCCTGGGAGAAACGCAGTAATCAGTAATAGGTGCGGCAGACGCGGCGGGTGCCGATGACTTCGCCATAATAGTTGACGCGGTCGACGAGGTGGCAGCGGCGGGCCGGGCCGTAGGCGTAAGCCGGCGCATAGCCATCGTCATAGTAGCCATAGGCCGGGCCGCTGGCAGCGCCTGCTGCGATGGCGCCGAGAGCGAGCGCACCGACGATGCCGGCGCCGATCGCAGCGCCACGATAGCGCGGGCGCGCCTCGGCATCAGAGGTGGCGAAAACGGAAGCGCCGATCGCGAGGGCGGCAAGGGCAGCGGCGAAGCTCTTCTTGGTACGGGTCATGTTCGTTCTCCGATCTGGTAGCCGGGTGGCGAACTGTTCGCCATGCACGAGACTTGTCGGTCACAGGACCGGAATCGCGCGGGTCGCATAAAAAATTCGTGGAACGCCGTCGGGTTCCACATTGCGCGTGCGCGGCACGGCTTGCCGGCGGGCGCCGGATATCGTCGGATCGGCCATCGCCGACCGGAGAAAATTCGCCATGACGATCGCACGCGTCGCTCTCGCTCTTGGCTTTGCGACCGTGCTGGCGGCGCCACTGCACGCCGAGCAATGGGAAAGCAGCTATACGACCCATGACTACGAGAAATGCCGCAAGGACAAGAGCAATGGCGATCCCATCTCGGTGCATCGCTGCCCCGGCAAGGCGGGCCTCATGGTGATCTGGACCGCCGGCGACGATTCATCGGCGGTCGAGTTCGGCGCCAAGGCTCAGCAGGAGACGATCTCCGACAAGGCCGCCTTCTTCGAAGCCGGCAAGACGATCGAATGGCGCGGGCCGAAGGGCGGCCGGCCGCAGGCGGCGATCCTGCGTTATGCCACCGGCCAGAATGTCGGCAAGCTCGATGGCAGTCGGCTCATCGTCTACCGGCTCGCGTCCGAGGGCACCTCCTGCATCATCGGCAGCGTCGACGCCCGCAAGCCAGGTGCGAATGCCGCCGCCCGCCGCCTCGCCGACGAGAAGGCGCCGGGCTTCCGCTGCGGCCAGGATGCCCGCTCCGAGGACTGACGCCCGAGCCTCAGCCGTAGAGATATTTCGGCAGCCAGAGCGCGATACCGGGGAAGACGTAGACCGCAACCATCGCCACCAGCACCAGCCAGAGGAACGGCATCACCCCGGAGAAGATCTGATTGATGGTGACGTGCGGCGGCGCGATGCCCTTGAGATAGAACGGCGCCATCGCCACCGGCGGCGACAGGAACGAAGTCTGGATGTTCAAGGCGATCAGGATGCCGAAGAACAGCGGGTCGATCTTGAAGAACTCCAGCAGCGGCAGGAAGATCGGCACGAAGATCACGATGATCTCGGTCCATTCCAGCGGCCAGCCGAGCACGAAGATGATCAGCTGAGCCACGATCAGGAACATGGTCGGCGACAGGTTGAGCGCCGTAACCAGGTTCTTGATCGGCTCGTGCCCGCCGAGGATGGCGAAGATCGACGAGAAGATGAAGGATCCCACGAAGAGCCAGCAGACCATGGCCGAGGTCCGCGCCGTCAGGATCACCGATTCCTTGACCTTGCCGAAGGAGAGCGACCGGTAGGCAGCAGCCAGGATCAGGCTGCCGAGCGAGCCGACCGCGGCCGCTTCCGTCGGCGTCGCCAGGCCGAAGAAGATGCAGCCCAGCACCGACATGATCAGGATGGTGAGCGGGAAGAAGCTGGTGACGAGCGCCCAGAGCACCCGCGTCCATGGCACGTCCGTCTGCTCCTTCGGCAGCTTCGGCGCCAGCGCCGGGTTGAGCCAGCAGCGGATCAGCACATAGAGCATGTAGAGGCCGGCGAGCAGCAGGCCGGGAAAAAGCGCCCCGGCGTAGAGCTTCGGCACCGAGACGCCGGCGGTCGCGCCGTAGAGGATCAGCATCACCGAGGGCGGGATCAGGATGCCGAGGCAGCCGCCGGCGCAGACCACGCCGGCCGAGAGCTTGACGTCGTAGCCGGCCCGCAGCATCGCCGGGAAGGCGAGAAGCCCCATCAGCGTCACCACCGCGCCGACGATGCCGGTCGCGGTCGCAAAGATGGCGCAGGTCGCCAATGTGGCGATGGCGAGAGAGCCTGGAACGTTCCCGAGCGCGAGTTGGATCGAGTGGAAGAGCCGGTCGAGGATGTTCGCCCGCTCGATGATGTAGCCCATGAAGATGAAGAGGGGGATCGAGACCAGCACGTCGTTGGCCATCACCGAATAGGTGCGCTGGACGACGAGGTTGAAGACGGTGTCGCCCATCGCCCAGTAGCCGAAGCCGACACCCAGCGCCATCAGCGTGAAGGCGATCGGGAAGCCGAGCATGATGAAGAAGATGAACAGGACGAGCATCACCACGCCCAGTTCCGGATTGCCCATGCCCAGCATCAGACCGTCTTCCCCGCATCCGGCGCGCCCTGCGCGGCAGCCTGTTCGAGAATGAGCTTCTCGGTTTCCTCGACATCGTGCAGTCGCGGCGGCCAGTCGCCGGTGCGCAGGCAGATGACGCAGCGCGCCACTTCGGCCAGCCCCTGCAGCGTCATCAGCGCGCCGGCGATCGGGATCAGCGATTTAAAATGGTAGAGCGGCGGCCCGTTCGGCGAGTTCGAGGAATGCTCGCCGATCATCCAGGAGAAGGCCGCGAACTTGTAGCCGGCCCAGGCGAGCGCGATGATGCCGGGAAAGAAAAACAGGATGTAGAGCGCAAGATCGAGCTTCGCCTGCGTGCGCGGGCTCCAGGCGCGATAGAGGAAATCGCCGCGCACATGTGCGTTTCGCGCGAGCGCATAGGGCCCGGCCAGCATGAACAGCGTGCCGTAGAGGATATAGCTGACGTCGAAGGCCCATTCGGTCGGCGCCCGCAGCGCATAGCGCGAGAAGACCTCGTAGCTGATCGCCAGTGTCAGGATCAGGATCGTCCAGCCGGCGAGCTTGCCGATGGCGGTGTTGAACTTGTCGATCGCCAGGATCAGTCCCATGCGCGCCTGCTCATGCTTCTCGGGCAAAGAACGCCCGCCATCGAGGACAATGGCGGGCGCGGCGTTGTCGCGGACGGCGGCCTTCAGGTCTTGAAGAAGTGGTTGAAGGCGAGCTCGCGCGAGGGCTCGTTGATGCGCTGATAGGACACTGTGCGCTTGACCCAGTCCTTCTGGCTATCGACGACCTTCTTGAAGAACGGGCTCTCGCCGCCGAGCTTCTCGAGCACCTTGTCCCAGGCCGCGAGCTGCGCTTTCAGGATCGGCTCCGGCGTCGAGACCACGTTGACGCCTTTGCCGCGCAGCATTTCGAGGTCCTTGGAATAGCGGTCGAGCGCCTTCCAGATCATGTCGGAGGAGGCCGATTCGGCCGAGTACTTGATGATCGCTTTCTGCTCCGGCGAGAGCGCGTCGAACTTGGTCTTGTTGAAGAGCAGTTCGAAGCTCTCCGCCGCCTGGTGATAGCTCTGCAGCATGTAGACCTTGGCGACGTCCTGGAAGCCGAGGATCGAATCCGAGGACGGGTTGTTGAACTCGGCGCCGTCGATGACGCCGCGCTCCAGCGCCGGCACGATCTCGCCACCGGCGAGGATGGTGACCGCCGCGCCCATCTCGCGCATCAGGTCGGCTGCGAGGCCGACGGTGCGGTATTTCAGGCCCTTGAAGTCGTCGGCGGTCTTCAGCTCCTTCTTGAACCAGCCGAGCGGCTGGCACGGCATAGGCCCGGAGAAGAAGCCGACCAGGTTGAGCTTGAGCTGGTTCTGGACGAGATCGTTGTAGAGGTCATAGCCGCCGCCATGGTTCATCCAGCCGAGGAAGTTGGTGGCGTCCCAGCCCAGCGCCGGCGGCGTGCCGAACAGCGAAAACGCCTTGTTCTTCCCGTACCAGTAGGCGGAGACGCCATGACCGCCGTCGAGGATGCCGGCGGCGACCGCATCCTGCATCTGGAAGGCGGGTACGACGGCACCCGCAGCGAGCACGTCGACCTTCAGCCGGCCGCCCGACATGTCGTTGATGCGTTTGGCAAAATCGCCGGCGAATTCGTGGAAGATGTCCTTGGTCGGCCAGGTCGACTGGAATTTCCAGGTCACGGTCTGCGCCCGGCTGACTTGCGGCATCGCGATGGCGCCGGCACCCGCAAGGCCCGCCACCTTCAGGAAATTGCGCCGATTGGCGCGCGACTGCTTTGGTTCGGATGTCATGGCTCTCTCCCCAGAGGAACGGCGCCGTTGCAGCCGGCGAGCGTTGTTTGCGGCTCTGCTGGCCGCCAGCCTTCAACGTTTCGGCGAGATGGGGAGATAGCAAGCCGGAAGGTCGTAGCACTTTAGTTGCAATCGGAACGAAGGCTGTTCCCGCCTGGAATGAGTCCTATTCCCTGTCGGAAAGAACAGGCGCGTCGGACGCCTATGCGCCAAAAGAAAACGGCGCCGCATCGCATGCGGCGCCGTCGACGATCGACAGGTTCGATCGAGAATTCGTGTTCAGCGGCGCTTACCGGCGACCCGCATCTCCATGTACTGCACGGCTTCGAGCAGGACGCGGCGCGGCCGCTCGGCGTCGCGCTTGGCCTGCTCGGCCTTGCGCTGCACCTCGCGCTCGATCTCGGCCAGACGCTCGGCCTCCTCGCGCGCAGCCTGCTCGATGGCGGCGATGCGCTCGGCCTCCAGGCGCTCGGCTTCCTTCTTGGCATCGCGCTCGGCCCGCGCGGCGGCGATCGCCTCGCGCTCGGCCCGACGCTGCACCATCACCGGATCGTCTGGTCCGGGACGCTTCTTGAAGCGCTCCAGCAGGGCCTTCTTCGCATTAGCGGAATTGGCCTGGCGATCAGTGAAATGGCGGTCGTTCGGATTCTTCAAGGTCAGCCTTCAGGAGTTGCTCGGGCGAAAGTGCCGCCCGCGCGCTGCAGATAGGGCAGTTCGCGGGATATTTATAGTGAAATCAGCGCGGGGCCGCTGCGCTGGCAGCGCGGGGCTTGAGCACTTTCGGCTTCGGCGCGGCGATCAAGCCTTCGCGCTGAGCCTGCTTGCGGGCGAGCTTGCGGGCGCGGCGGACGGCCTCGGCCTTCTCGCGAGCGCGCTGCTCGGAGGGCTTCTCATAGGAAGCGCGACGCTTCATCTCGCGGAACACGCCTTCGCGCTGCAATTTCTTCTTCAGAACGCGAATGGCCTGATCGACATTGTTGTCGCGCACGAGAACCTGCATCCGTGTCTCCAGCTTTGCAGGATGGAAGGAAAAAGGGTCAGGCAAAGCCCGACCCTTAGGATTTGTGCGTCGCGGTAGCAGAAATCCCAGACCAGCGCCACCCCTAATCGTATCACGCTCGGCGCATGGCGAACCCGTGGCAGGTCGAACGCTTGGCATGGAACGATCCGCCCTGCACCCTCGAGCCCTCATTCGATCGCGCCGCGCATCATGGACTCGCAAGCAGCCAACGAGCTCTTCCCCCAATATCCGCGTCGTCATCGGCATGGTGATCGGCCTCGGCATCACCCGGCTGCTCACCGGCATCGCCTCAAGCGGCCGGCACGGTGGAGTCACGACTGCGCAGATTATCTCATTCAGGTTCCGCTCGGCCTCGGGCTCTGCCTGCTCGCCTCGCTCTACGCCCACAAGGGCCTGCAGTTCGCGATGGCCCTGCTGCACATCGCCTATCGGCTCTGCTGGACGGCACGCGTGGTGACCGCGCCGCTGTAGAACACGCCGCGCCCGGCACAACGGCATTGCGCCCGCGCAGCTTTACAACGCCGGCAATTTGGCCAAGGAACGGCGGCGGGCATTATCCTGCCCATCCGAAGCCCGGTCCGCCCGTGAACCTGCCTGCCCTCGACCAGTTCCGCCGCATCGTCGTCAAGGTCGGCTCTTCCCTGCTCGTCGACCGGGCGCAGGGGCGCCTGCGCCATGCCTGGCTCGCGGCGCTCGCCGAGGATCTCGCCGAATTGCATGGCCGCGGCGCCGATGTCCTGGTCGTCTCCTCCGGCGCGATTGCGCTCGGCCGCACCGTGCTGAATCTGCCGGCCGGCCCGCTCCGGCTCGAGGAAAGCCAGGCTTCGGCAGCGGTCGGCCAGATCGCGCTTGCCCGCAACTGGTCGGAAGCGCTCGGCCATCACGGGCTCAATGCCGGCCAGATCCTGCTCACCCTCGCCGACACCGAAGAACGCCGGCGCTATCTCAACGCCCGTGCGACCCTGGGCCGCCTGCTCGATCTGCGCGCCGTCCCGGTGATCAACGAGAACGATACCGTCGCGACCTCCGAGATCCGCTATGGCGACAATGACCGGCTCGCCGCCCGCGTCGCCACCATGGCCGGCGCCGACCTGCTGGTGCTGTTCTCCGACATCGACGGCCTCTACACCGCCCCGCCCCTCTCCAGCCCGGATGCGAAGCATATCCCGGTCATCGCCGCGATCACGCCTGCGATCGAGGCGATGGCCGGCGGCGCGGCGTCCGAGCTTTCGCGCGGCGGCATGCGCACCAAGATCGAGGCCGGCAAGATCGCCACCGCCGGCGGCGCCCATATGCTGATCGCCGACGGAAGGGCCAAGAACCCGCTGCGCGCGGTCGCGCAGGGCGCGCGCTGCTCCTGGTTCCTCAGCGCCTCGACGCCCGCGACCGCCCGCAAGACCTGGATCGCCGGCTCGCTCGAGCCGCGCGGCACCTTGCATGTCGACGACGGCGCCGCTCGCGCCCTGCGGGGCGGCGCCAGCCTGCTGCCGGTCGGCGTCACCCGGATCGAAGGCGCCTTCAGCCGCGGCGACGCGGTGATGATCCGAACCGGTGACGGCAGCGAGCTTGGCCGCGGCCTCGTCGCCTATGATGTGGACGAGGCGGTGCGCGTGCTCGGCAAAGCCTCCCGCGATATCGAGGCCGTGCTCGGCTACCCCGGTCGCGCCGAGATGATTCACCGGGACGACATGGCGCTGCGCCTCGGCTACGATCCCGATGCCTAAGCAGAGTTCAGGGCGGCGATGACCCAAGAGAACGCACGGCAGAACGCCAAGCGCGTCCCCGCGCCCGACAATGAGAACGGCGATGTCGCCGCGCTGATGCACGGGCTCGGCCGGGGTGCCCGCGCTGCCGCGCGCCGCGTCGGCACCGCATCGGCCGAGCAGCGCAACCGCGCCCTCGCCGCGATGGCCGAAGCCCTGCGCGAGCGCGCTCCGGCGATCCTCGTCGCCAACCGGCAGGATCTCGCCGATGCGCGCGCTGCCGGCCTCGCCGCCTCCTTCATCGACCGCCTCGCTTTGGACGATGCCCGCCTCGAAGCGATCGCCCAGGCCGTCGCCGATATCGCCGCCCTGCCCGACCCTGTCGGCAAGGTGCTGGCGAAGTGGACGCAGCCGAACGGCCTCGTCTTCGAGCGCGTCGCCACACCGCTCGGCGTCGTCGCGGTGATCTTCGAGAGCCGCCCCAATGTCACGGCGGACGCCGGCGCGCTCTGCCTGAAGAGCGGCAATGTCGCGATCCTGCGCGCCGGGTCCGACAGTTTCCGCAGCGCCAGCGAGATCGCTACCGCCATGCAGGAAGGCCTCGCAGCCGCCGGCCTGCCGCGCGAAGCGATCCAGCTCGTGCCCAGCCGCGACCGCGCCGCCGTCGGCGAAATCCTGAAAGGGCTGGACGGCACTGTCGACGTCGTCGTGCCGCGTGGCGGCAAGAGCCTGGTGGCGCGCGTGCAGCAGGAGGCGCGCGTGCCGGTCTTCGCCCATCTCGACGGCAACAACCATGTCTATGTCCATGGCGCAGCCGATCTCGCCATGGCCCGCGCGATCCTCATCAACGCCAAATTGCGCCGCACCGGCGTCTGCGGCGCCGCCGAGACGCTGCTCGTCGACGAGTCCTGCACGGCGACACATCTCAAGCCGCTGGTCGCCGCCTTGCTCGACGAGGGCTGCGCTGTGCGCGGCGACGCGGCGACGCTCGCCGTCGACCCGCGCGTCACGCCGGCCGGCGAGGCGGACTGGCGCACCGAATATCTCGACCGCATCATCGCGGTGAAGACAGTGCCCGGGCTCGACGCCGCGATCGCCCATATCGAGACCTATGGCTCGCACCACACCGATGCGATCGTGACCGCCGACGAGGCGGCGGCGACCCGTTTTCTCGCCGAGGTCGATTCGGCCATCATCCTGCACAACGCCTCGACCCAGTTCGCCGATGGCGGCGAGTTCGGCTTCGGCGCCGAGATCGGCATCGCCACCGGCCGCATGCATGCGCGCGGCCCGGTCGGCGTCGAGCAACTCTGCTCCTTCAAATACCGGGTCCATGGCCAGGGTCAGGTCCGCCCGTGAGCGCCGAGGAGCTGCGCCTGCCGCCGCACGCCCCCGGTCTGCGCATCGGGTTGTTCGGCGGCACCTTCAACCCCGCCCATGACGGCCACCGCATGGCGAGCCTGACGGCGCTGCGCCGGCTACAGCTCGACCGTGTCTGGTGGCTGGTCACCCCCGGCAACCCGCTGAAGGACAATCACGCCCTGCCGCCGCTGACGCAGCGCATCGCCCAGGCCCGGGCGCTCGCCGACCATGGCCACATCAACGTCACCGGCATCGAGGCAACCCTGCGCACCCGTTACACCGCCGACACGCTGCGCCAACTCAAGCGCCGCTGCCCCGGCGTGCGCTTCGTCTGGATCATGGGCTCCGACAATCTCGCGAATTTCCACCGCTGGAACGAATGGCGCGCCATCGCCCGGATGATGCCGATCGCGGTGATCGACCGCCCCGGCTCGACCCATCGCTCGATCGCCTCGCCCGCCGCCAACTGGATGGCGCGCTGGCGTTTGTCGGAGAATCAGGGTGCCGCCTTGCCGGTGCGCACCCCGCCCGCCTGGATCTTCCTGCACGGTCGGCGCTCTGATCTGTCCTCGACCTATCTGCGCGAACTCGCCGAAACCAATTGAACTCGCCCCCTTCGACGCTTAAATTGAGGATGTCGCGCCAGGAGCGCGTCGTCACGTGAGGATACGGCTCTGAACCGTCAATCCATCGGCGAAGCCGGCACCGAGCCGCTTCCCCCGGCCGCCATGACCGAGAACCCCGCCGCGAGCAGCATCGCGCTCGCCTTGCAGGTCCTGGACGACATGAAGGCCGAGGACGCCACCGTGATCGACCTCGTCGGCAAGACATCGTTGGCCGACGCCATGATCATCGCCTCCGGCCGGGTCAACCGCCATGTCGCCTCGATCTCCGACAGCCTCGTCGAAGCCTTCAAGAAGGCCGGCCATGAGACGCCGAAGGTCGAGGGTGTCCCCGCCTGCGACTGGGTGCTGATCGACACCGGCGACCTGATCATCCACATTTTCCGTCCGGAAGTGCGCCAGTTCTACAATCTCGAGAAGATGTGGGGCGCCGACCGGCCGCGCGAGCGCCTCGACGGCTGAGTCCCGGTCCCCGTGCGACTGTCGGTCATCGCGGTCGGCCGCCTCAAGGACGGGCCGGAACGTGACCTTTGCGCCCGCTATCAGGAACGCGCGCAAGGCCTGGCCCGCGGGCTCGGCCTGAGCGGCCCCGAGGTCGTCGAACTCCCCGAAGGCCGTGGCCGGCGCACCGAGGAACGCCGCCGCGAGGAGGCGAAGCTGATCGGCGAGCGCCTGCCGCCGTCGGGCCTCGTCATCGCCCTCGACGAGCGCGGCAAGAGCCTCGACAGCGACACCTTCGCCAACCGCCTTGCCGCCGCGCGCGATGCCGGCACCCCCGCAGCAACCCTGCTGATCGGCGGCGCCGACGGGCTCGACGCCGAGCTGCGCGAGCGCGCGGCGCTGGTGCTTTCCTTCGGCGCGCTGACCATGCCGCACCAGATCGTCCGCGCGCTCGTGCTCGAACAGCTCTATCGAGCGATGACGATCATGGCCGGACATCCCTATCATCGCGCATGACCCGCCATTCCCGGCTGATTCGAATCGCACGCATGCTTCGGCTCTGGCCGGCGCTGCTGTGCGCCTGCCTGGCAGCCGGCCATGCCCTCGCCCAGAACGCCCCCACCCCTGATCCGGAGGAGGCCGCCCGCGACACCGAGCAGAAGCGCGAGGAGAAGCGCGCCCGCGAGGCCGAGCTCAAGGCGATCGAGGAGCGCCTCGCCGGCAATGCCGATGCCCGCGTCAAGCTGGAAGCCGAGATCGCCGGCATCCGCGCCGACCGGACCAAGCTCAACCAGGCCCTGCTCGACACCACTGCCCGCACGCAGGCCGCCGAAGGCCGCATCGCCGGCATCGAGCAGCGCCTCACCCTGCTGCAGACCAGCGAGACTGCGATCCGGCGTTCGCTTGAGAGCCGACGCGGCCTGATCGGCGAAGTTCTGGCGGCACTCCAGCGCATCGGCCGCCGGCCGCCGCCGGCTGTGCTGGTCAGGCCGGAGGACATCCTCGAAGCGGTGCGCGCCTCGATGCTGCTCGGTGCCGTCGTCCCGGACCTGCGCCAGGAGATCACCATCCTCGGCACCGACCTCGCAGAGCTGGTGCGCCTGCGCGAGGCCATCGCCGAAGAGCGCAAGAGCATCGCAGGCGAGATGGAAGCGCTGGCCGGCGAGCGCCGCCGCCTGGCTTCGCTGATCGAAGCCAGACGTGCGCGCGAGACCAGCGCTGCCCAGGACATCGAGGCGCAGCGGGCCGCCGGCGGCGAGCTCGCGGCGCAGGCACGAACGCTGCGCGACCTCGTCGATCGGATCGAGAAGGACATATCCACCGCCAATCGCGCCGCCGATGCGGCGCGCCGCGCGCTCGAAGCGGAGACCCAGGAGCAGCGCCAACGCATGGCCCAACTCGCCTTCCGTGATCCGGCCCGGCTCGCGCCCAAGGCTGCCTTCCAGGAA
The DNA here is from genome assembly GCF_900109525.1 of Allobosea lupini. Classification (GTDB taxonomy): domain Bacteria; phylum Pseudomonadota; class Alphaproteobacteria; order Rhizobiales; family Beijerinckiaceae; genus Allobosea; species Allobosea lupini. Next base: position 510,145 of record NZ_FOAN01000006.1, read on the forward strand.
CTGCGCGGCATGCTGCCCTTGCCGGTCACCGGTTCACAATTGCGTGGATTTGGCGCGGCCGACGACGTTGGCGCCGCCACGCGTGGAATTTCGCTTTCCACACGCGCCAATGCCGTGGTTTCGTCACCTTCCGATGGCTGGGTGGTCTATGCGGGGCCGTTCCGCTCCTTTGGCCAACTCTTGATCCTCAATGCCGGCAATGGTTACTATGTTCTTCTGGCAGGCATGCAGCGCATCGACGTATCGTTGAACCAGTTTGTGCTGGCCGGGGAGCCGGTCGCTGTGATGGGCGAGACTGCGGAAGCGGCCGCGACGAATGTGGGAGCGGGGACCGGCGAACCGGTCCTCTATATCGAGTTCAGGAAAGACGGCGTCTCGATCGATCCGACGCCGTGGTGGACGAAATCGCAAGGCGAAAAGGCTCGCGGATGATGCGCAAGGTTTCTCTCGTTCTGGTCGGCGCCATCGCCGGCGCGGGCCTCACCGGTGTGGTGACCCAGACCAAGCTGCTCTCCTCGACCAGTGCGGTCGCGGCCTCGGCCGAGGTCTATCGCAGCCTCAACCTCTTCGGCGACATCTTCGAGAAGATCCGTACCGACTATGTCGAGAAGCCGGACGAGCAGAAGCTGATCGAGGCCGCCATCAACGGCATGGTCTCCTCGCTCGATCCGCACTCGGGCTATCTCGATGCCAAGAGCTTCCGCGACATGGACATCGACATGCGCGGCCAGTTCGGCGGGCTCGGCATCGAGGTGACCATGGAGAACGAGGTTCTCAAGGTCGCCAAGCCGATTCGCGATACGCCCGCCGCCAAGGCCGGCATCCTGGCCGGCGACATCATCCGCAAGATCGACAATGACGAGGTCAAGGGCCTCAGCCTGAACCAGGCCGTCGAGAAGATGCGCGGCATCATCAACACGCAGGTCAAGCTGACGATCGAGCGCACCGGCAAGACCGAGCCGCTGGAATTCACCCTGACCCGGTCGAACATCGTCGTCCCGGCCGTCGAGGAGCGCGTCGAGGGCGATGTCGGCTACATCCGCATCGGCACCTTCAGCGAGCAGACCTATGAGGGCCTGCGCAAGGCGCTCGACAAGGTCAACGCCGAGATCGGCTTCGACAAGATCAAGGGCTACATCATCGACCTGCGCAACAATCGCGGCGGGCGCCTCGACCAGTCGGTGCTGGTCTCCGATGCCTTCCTCGAGCGTGGCAAGATCGTCTCGACCCGCGGCCGCAACGCCGAGGAAACCCAGGTCTTCAACGCCAAGTCGGGTGATCTGACCAAGGGCAAGCCCGTCGTCGTGCTGATCAACGGCTCCTCGGCCTCGGCCGCCGAGATCGTCGCCGGCGCCCTGCAGGACCATAAGCGCGCCACCGTCATGGGTTCGCGCTCCTTCGGCAAGGGCTCGGTCCAGACCGTGATCCGCCTCGGCGACAATGGCGGCCTCAGGCTGACCACGGCGCGCTACTACACCCCGTCCGGCAACTCGATCCAGGCCAAGGGCATCACGCCCGACATCGAGATCATCCAGGACGTGCCGGCCGAGCTGAAGGACAAGGTCGAGAACAAGGGCGAGGCCTCGCTCAAGGGCCATCTGCGCAATGGCGACGGCAAGGAGGAGCAGGCCGGCTCGCCGTCCTATGTTCCGATCGATCCGGCCAAGGACACCCAGCTCGCCGCGGCGCTCAACCTGCTGCGCGGCAAGAAGGACGTCGCCCTGCCCGCGACGCCGGCACCTGCCACGCCCGCTCCGGCTCCTGAGGCCGGAAAGTCCGACGGCGAAAAGAAGTCCGACTGAGCCCGCAGGCCCTTTACGGCCCAGCTATTCGGCACTTGCGCAACGGCCGCAGGAGATTGTTTCCCCTGCGGCCGATTGATTGTTGATTCCGGCTCGAATCATCCGACTCTAGCGCTGCGAACTGATTCGCAGATGTTGTGACGTCGAAGAGGACGGCGCCTCTTGGCCGGATTGCCGCTCAGCGAACTCGACCAGCCGCTCGGGCAGGCGAAGCGCGCCCGCGCGCGCAAGCCCTATGGGCGCTGGCTCCGGCGCGGCCTGACCGGCGGACTGGCGGCTCTCTTCATCGGCCTCATCCTCTACGCGGCACTGAAACGCGATCCCGACGGCGGCGAACCGATCGCAACCGCGATGATCCGCGAGCGTCCCGTCTCACCCGACATTGCCAAGGCCCCGCCCGAGCCCGCACAGCGCGATGATCGGCGCGGCCCGGCCAGCGCCAGCCAGCTCGAGACCGAATCCGGCGTCACCGTCGTCCGCCCGGGTTCGGACGCGCCCGGCGCGATCATCATTACCGTACCCGACGATGGCGCGGTCAAGCTCGCTCCGGCGCCGGACAAGCGCCTGGTCGAGCGCACCCGGCACGGCCTGCTGCCGAAGATCGGCCCGGATGGCGCGACACCGGCACAGGTCTATGCCCGCCCGCCCGGCCCTGCCCCCGCCGGCAAGCCGGCCGGCCGGATCGCGATCCTGGTCGGCGGGCTCGGCATCAGCCAGAGCTCGACCAGCGAGGCGATCGCGCGCCTGCCGGGGCCGGTTTCGCTCGCCTTCGCCCCCTACGGCGCGGAGCTGGAGAAAACGGTCCAGCGCGCCCGCGGTGAAGGCCACGAGGTCTTCCTGCAGGTGCCGATGGAGCCGTTCGACTATCCCGACAACGACCCAGGTCCGCATACCCTCCTCACCGGCCAGAAGGGCAGCGACAACCTCGACCGGCTGCAATGGGTGCTCGGCCGCTTCTCCGGCTATGTCGGCATCGTCAATTTCCTCGGCGGCCGCCTCACCGCCGACGACATGGCCCTGACGCCGCTGCTGCGCGAGCTTGCCGGACGCGGGCTGATGGTCGTCGACGACGGTTCCTCGCCGCGCAGCCTGCTCGCTTCCGCAGCGACGCGCGCGCAGATCCCGGCGCTCAAGGCCGACCTATCGCTCGATACCGTCCCGCGGCCCGAGGCCATCGACAAGGAGCTGCAGCGTCTCGAGACGCTCGCCCGCGACCAGGGTGCGGCCGTCGCCACCGCCAGCGCCCTGCCCGTCACGGTCGAGCGCATCACCCGCTGGGCCCGCACGCTCGAGGGCAAGAACCTGGTTCTCGTCCCGGTCAGCGCCGCCCGCGGCTTCCGCAACCCTTCGACCACCGGTTCGCTGCGATGACGAAACCGCCCGCCGGCTACCGCCCCTGCGTCGGGCTGGCCCTGTTCAATCGCGCTGGCCTCGTCTTCGTCGGCCGCAGAGCCAATCGCAGCCTGCGCGAGCACACCGCACCAGGCCATGAATGGCAGATGCCGCAGGGCGGCATCGATGCCGGCGAGCAGCCCATCGAGGCGGCCTATCGCGAGCTGCGCGAGGAGACCAATGTCTCGTCAGTGTCGCTGCTCGCCGAAGCGCCGGAGTGGCTGAGCTATGATTTGCCCTATGAGATCGGCAAGGAGGCCTGGCGCGGGCGCTATCGCGGCCAGTCGCAGAAATGGTTCGCCTTCCGCTTCGATGGCGACGAGAGCGAGATCGACATTCTCAACCCCGGAGGCGGCCACAAGCCCGAGTTCGACGCCTGGCGCTGGGTGCCGCTCGCGGAGACCACGGAGCTGATCATCCCGTTCAAGCGCGAGGTCTACCGTGAGGTGGTTCGCCAGTTCGCGGGTGTCGCGCGATGAGCGCCCGGCGCAAGCGGCTGGACCGTCATGAAACCCTTACATGGCGGCCCGATTCTGGGTCGATGACTGATTCGGTGCAGAATCTCTACGCGGCCGTGCTTTCGGCCCGCAGCCGCGACCCCGCCTTGTCGCGAACCGCCAAGCTGATCCGCGAAGGCACGCCGAAAATGGCCAAGAAGCTCGGCGAGGAAGCGGTCGAGGTCGGGATCGAGGCCGTGCAGAACAACCGCCCGGCGGTGGTCCGCGAAAGCGCCGATCTCATCTACAATCTCGTCGTGCTCTGGAGCGAGCTCGGCATCACGCCCGGCGAGGTCTGGCGCGAGATGGACCGGCGCGAGGCGCTCTACGGCATCGCCGAGAAACTGCCGAAATCGCGGCATGGCGGCCGCCACCTGGCTGTGCCGGACTGCGGGGCAAGCGATGAGGGAGCAAGACAGGATGCCTTGCAGCCGCTGCTCCTGCGCGGCAAGCGAGGCTGATGGCCGCTTTGCCACCGCTTGTCACAAGGTTCGACAAGAAAGCGAAGGAAGTCGGCAAATCGGGCTTGCCAAGCACAGTGGGAGCCGTTAAATCCGCATCCGTCAGCCGATGGCGGCCTTCGAAACCGCTTCCGTTGTCACGCGCCCGTAGCTCAGCTGGATAGAGCATCAGACTACGAATCTGAGGGTCAGAGGTTCGAATCCTTTCGGGCGCGCCATTCTTTTCAATCACTTAGCCGGTTTTAACGGCTTGGGATTGACCGCGGTTTGCAGGCGGTTTGCAAAATCTGTTGCTGGGGCGTTCTCGAATTTCGCCATCGCAGCCTCGGCTAGCGCCCTCGTCCGGCTCAGATACTTCTCGAGGATGGTGTTGACCGTCTTGAGCGAGTGACCGGTTATCGATGCGATCTCCGGGACTGTGCAGCCCGCCTCTGCCAGCATCGTGACCGCCGTGCCCCGCAGGTCATGAAAGTGCAGATCGATTAAGTGTCAAATCGCATTGAAGCGCAGCCCTCTTATCGCGTTGAAGGCTAGCCCCCCTTGGGCTTGCGCCGCCGTGCCGGGATCGGCCCGGCTGAGCTGGTCGGGGTTGCTCGGCCGGGGCGATTTCGGCGTCCAGCTCGCGATGGTCTTGGGCGCGCTCAGGCCCGGTTCTTGAAGCGCCAGCTCTCGTTGCCGGTCTCGATGATGTCGCAGTGATGCGTGAGCCGATCGAGCATTGCGGTGGTCATCTTGGCGTCGGTGAAGATCTGGGGCCAGTCCGCGAAGGCGAGATTGGTGGTGATGATGACCGAGGTGTTCTCGTAGAGC
>NZ_FOAN01000017.1 GCF_900109525.1 Allobosea lupini
CTCCATCTCGCGCACCGCCCATTTCAGCGCGACCACCGCCTTCTTCGGGTCGGTGACGACGGGGGTGAGCAGATGCGGGATGCCGTCATAGACGGAAAGCTCGAGCATCTTGGGATCGACCATGATCAGCCGGCACTCCTCCGGCTTCAGCCGGTAGAGGATCGACAGGATCATGGTGTTGATCGCCACCGACTTGCCCGAGCCGGTGGTGCCGGCGACGAGCAGATGCGGCATGCGAGCAAGGTCCGCGATCACCGGCTCGCCGCCGATGGTCTTGCCGAGGCAGAGCGCGAGCTTGTGCTTGGTGCCCTCGAAATCCTGGGAGGCCAGCAGTTCGCGCAGGAAGACGGTCTCGCGCTTGGCGTTGGGCAGTTCGATGCCGATCGCGTTCTTGCCCTGCACCACCGCCACGCGCGCCGACACCGCACTCATCGAGCGCGCGATGTCGTCCGCCAGCGAAATCACCCGCGACGACTTCGTCCCAGGCGCAGGCTCGAGCTCGTACAAGGTCACGACCGGGCCGGGGCGAACCTGGCTGATCTCGCCGCGCACGCCAAAATCCTCGAGCACGCCTTCCAGCAAGGTGGCGTTCTGCTCCAGCGCGTCAGTCGAGATGGTGTTGGCCGGGATCTTCTTCGGTTCGGCGAGATAGGTCAGCGGCGGCAGCTCGAAACCTTCGCGATCGAGCAGCGAGGGCTGGGCTTCGCGCGACAGGCGCTTGCCGGGCTTGGGCGCGCGCACCGGCGCGGCGACGCGCGGCGCATTGAGATCGCGCACGTCCTGCGCCTCGAAGGGCTCGTCATCGTCGTCGTAGGCCGGCCGGGCGCTTGGCGCTGCCTTGGCAGCAGCCGGGCGCACGAGCTCGGGGGCGACGACAGGGGACCGGTAGGCCTCCGGATCGCCGGTGAGGTTCGGCTCGCGGCGGACCCGTCCGGTCTGGGCCGGAACGGGCATCGCGCCCGCGCTAGCGGAAGCCGCCTGCGGCGGGCGCGGCAGGCGGCGCAGGATCGCGGCCTTCAGCGCCATGGCGCCATGGGCGACCCAGCCGATCAGGATGACCGAGAACCCCGGTTCGTCGTCGCGACGCTCCTCGCCATCGGCGAAGGGCGCATCGTCGTCCTGGTCGAGTTCGGGATCCTCGTCGGTGACGAAGCCGAAGCCGGCGGCGGCGGTGACGGAGAGGATGGCGATGCCGGCGAAGACGAAGGCGACGAGGCCGCCGAGCGCGGTGCCGCCGAGGCCGACGATGTTGCGGGTGCCCTGCAGCAGCGCGTCGCCGATCACGCCGCCCATCCCGGTCGGCAGAGGCCAGCGCGGCGTCGCCGGCAGGGCGCTCGCCACCGCCGCGCTCGAGACGATGCCGACAACCCAGAGCACGAGCTTGAGGGCGCTGCGATCGAAGAGGTGGAAGCGAATCAGCCGGAGCGACCAGAGCAGCGGCGGCAGCAGCAATGCGACGACGCCAAGGCCCAGCAGCTGCATGGCGAGATCGGCGATCATCGCGCCAGGCCGGCCGAGCAGGTTGTGTACAGTGCCGCGCGTGGCGTTGTTGAGGCTGGGATCGTCGACCGACCAGGTCGCGAGGGCGACGGCGACAGCCACCATCAGCGCGAGCATCGCGATGCCGCCGATTTCTGCGGCGCGGCGCGACAGGAACTCGCGCACCGGATCGGGCAGGCGGTCGATCAGCGATGAGGAGCGTCGGATCGTGCGCATCGGGCCGTGTCTGCGGGCATCAGGAAGGCGGCGAACGCCACCTGTCGAACCGGCAGGTTAGGAAGGTCCGGTTAAGGCCCGCTTAACCTTGCACTGCCGCCGCGGACTGTCAGGAGATCGAGGAACGATCGGCCTGGCCAGGGCATTTTTCAAACAGCAACCGCAAGGAGGGCACGATGGGCAATGGCGACGACAGGATCGCAAGAATTGCCCGGATCTGGCGCGGCCGCACCGTGCCGGACAAGGCCGATGCCTATGCTGCTTATCTGCTGGAGGTCGGCGTCAGGCCGCTGGCGAAGAAGGCGCTGGGTGCGCAGATGTTCCGCGAGGACCGCGAGACCGAGAGCGAGTTCGTGACGATCTCCTATTGGGAGAGCGTCGAGGCGATGTCGCGCTTCGCCGGGCCCGATCCGCGGAAGATCCATCACCTCGAACGCGATGCCGAATTCCTGATCGAATTGCCGGAGAAGGTTCAGGTGCTGGAGATCGTGCTGGACCGCGCGACGAGCCGCGACTGAGCGGCCCAACGAAAAGCCCCGGCGGTCTCCCGCCGGGGCGATGATTCCTGGGAGATGAACCCCTGGTTCAGTCGTGATAGGCGCGCTCGCCGTGCTCGGCGATGTCGAGGCCCTCGCGCTCCTGGTCGGCGGGGATACGCAGCCCGATGATCACGTCGACGACCTTGTAGAGGATTGCCGAGCCGACGCCGCTGAAGACGAGTGTGAACAACACCGCCTTGAGCTGGGCCATGAAGGCCGTGCCGAACTCGTAGGTCGCAGCGACCAGCTCACCAGGCTTGGTCGAATAGTCGGGGATGCCGGCGCCGCCGAGCGCCTGGTTGACCAGGATGCCCGTGGCCAGCGCGCCGATGATGCCGCCGACGCAGTGGATGCCGAAGACGTCGAGCGAGTCGTCGTAGCCGAGCGCGTTCTTCACGGTCGAGCAGAAGACGAAGCAGACCGCGCCGGCGACGAGGCCGAGGACGATCGAGCCCATCGGGCCGGCGAAGCCCGCCGCGGGGGTGACGGCGACGAGGCCGGCGACCGCGCCCGAGACCATGCCGAGCATGGAGGGCTTGCCCTTGACCGCCCATTCGACGAACAGCCAGGCCACCGCCGCCGCCGCAGTGGCGACGAAGGTGTTGATCATGGCGAGCGCCGCGGTGCCGTTGGCTTCGAGGTTGGAGCCGGCGTTGAAGCCGAACCAGCCGACCCAGAGGAGAGCGGCGCCGATCAGCGTCATGGTCAGCGAGTGCGGCGCCATCAGCTCCTTGCCGAAGCCGATGCGCTTGCCGATCAGGATGCAGCCGACGAGGCCCGCGATACCGGCATTGATGTGCACGACGGTGCCGCCGGCGAAGTCGAGTGCGCCCCATTTGAACAGCATGCCGGCATCGGCGTTGACCGCATCGAGCGCCGCCTGGGCTGCGGCCTTGCCGTCGGTGCCGGCATCAGCCAGCGCCTTGGCGGCGTTGCCGACGGCGTCGGGCCCGCCCCAGTACCAGACCATGTGGGCCATCGGGAAATAGATGAAGGTGACCCAGAGCACGGTGAAGAGCAGCAGCGCCGAGAACTTCATGCGCTCGGCGAAGGCGCCGACGATGAGGGCCGGCGTGATGCAGGCGAAGGTCATCTGGAAGGCGATGTAGACATATTCCGGGATGACGACGCCGTTGGAGAAGGTCGCAGCGGTCGAGTTGCCGTCGACGCCGCGCAGGAAGGCCTTGGAGAAGCCGCCGACGAAGTCGTTGAGGCCGCCGCCATTGGTGAAGGCGAGCGAATAGCCGAAGACGACCCACATCAGGCTGACGATGCAGACGATGGCGAAGACCTGGGTCAGCACCGAGAGCATGTTCTTGGAGCGGACGAGGCCGCCATAGAACAGGGCCAGGCCGGGCACGGTCATGAGCAGGACGAGGATCGTCGAGCTCATCATGAAGGCGACGTCGCCCTTGTTGGGCACTGGGGCGGGCGGCGCGGCCGGGGTTTGCGCCAGCGCGGCGCCGGCCATTGCGGCGAAGGCCAGCCCGACCAGCCCGGCCCGGTTAAGGGTCTTGGTGTTCATCGTAAAACTCCTGGGAAGGTCGGGGATCAGAGGGCGTCGCCGTCGGTCTCGCCGGTGCGGATCCGCACGGCCTTCTCGATCGACGAGACGAAGATCTTGCCGTCGCCGATCTGGCCGGTGCGGGCGGCGGCGGTGATGGCTTCGATCACCTTGCCGACGAGGTCGTCGGTGACCGCGACCTCGATCTTGATCTTGGGCAGGAAGCTCACGGCATATTCGGCGCCGCGATAGATTTCGGTATGGCCCTTCTGGCGGCCATAGCCCTTCACTTCGGTCACGGTCAGCCCGTGCACGCCGATGGCGGTGAGCGCGTCGCGCACCTCCTCCAGCTTGAACGGCTTGATGACGGCCATCACGATCTTCATGGCTGGGTTGTCCCCCGCTTGTGCGCCGCCGGACCGCGATCCAAACGACGTCGTTGCGCCTCTCGCGCCCTTTCGAGCCAGGCGCGTCGGGGGATGCCTTTCAAGCCGCGTGCCAACCGGTGGATGTGGCGCGCGAGCGGGCAATGCCGCGATTCCGCCATGATCCGGCGGGGTTCAGCGCATAAAGATGATCAATAATTAGGCAGATGCCGCGAAAGCAGGCGATAAGCGCATTCAGGCGCGATCGGGCCGCGGTCGGATCAGGCCTTCCTGCGCGACCGAGGCGACGAGATTCCCGTCCCGATCGAAGATCAGCCCGCGCGAGAAGCCGCGCGCACCGGAGGCCGAAGGGCTGTCCTGCGCGTAGAGCAGCCAGTCGTCGGCCCGGAAGGGGCGGTGGAACCACATGGCATGGTCGAGGCTGGCGCTCTGGACGCGCCGGTCGAAGACGCTTGTGCCGTGAGCGATCAGGCTGGAATCAAGCAGCATCAGGTCGGAGGCATAGGCGAGCACGCTCTGGTGCAGCGCCGGCTCCTCGGGCAGTGTCTGGGACGCCCTGACCCAGACATTGAATTTCGGTTCCCGCGGCCCATCCGCCGCGTAGCGGCTCATCTCGACGGGGCGGATCTCGATCGGCCGCTCGCGCCGGTAATAGGCGCGCACCGCCTCGGGCATATGTGGCAGCACGTCGCGTTCCATGCCGTCGCGACCGGGAAGCTCCTCCGGCATCGGCACGGCAGGCATGGGCATCTGATGGTCGTAGCCGGGTTCGGCGATCTGGAATGAGGCCGACATCGCGAAGATCGCCGCATCCTTCTGCAGCGCCAGCACGCGCCGCGTCGAGAAGGAGCCGCCATCTCGCAGGCGCTCGACCTCGTACACGATCGGAATCGCCGGATCGCCCGGCAACATGAAATAGGCGTGCAGCGAATGCGGCTGGCGCGCTTCGACGGTCTTGCAGGCGGCATAAAGCGCCTGGCCGATCACCTGGCCGCCAAAAACGCGGGTCCAGCCATTGTCGGGGCTGCGACCCTGGAACCGGTTGTGTCCGAGCGGTTCGAGATCGAAGATCGAGAGCAGGGTGTTGGCGGCTGATGTCATCGGCAGGGACCGGGACGGCCCGGGCTTGCAGCCCCGGCCGGCTATGGGCAAGACGAGACAGCATCAGCAACGAGCGACTCGGCCGCGTCAAGCGGCGCGATGCGAGGATGGCGACAGTGCAGAGACCCGAGAATGCGAGCCAACGCATCGTCATCGCCGGCGGCGGCGTCGCCGGGCTGACGCTGGCAGTGGCGCTGAAGCAGGCACTGGGCGAGAGCTTCGATGTGATCGTCGCCGATCCGACGCTGGCAGGCCCGCCGCGCGCCGACGATCGCGCCTATGCGGTCGCGGCGGCGGCCCGCAACATGCTGGAAGCGCTCGGCATCTGGCGTCTTGCGGAAGCCACCGCGACGGCGATGACCGAGATGATCATCACCGACAGCCGCACGCCCGATCTGGTGCGGCCGGTCTTCCTGACCTTCGACGGCGAGATCGAACCCGGCCAGCCCTTTGCCCATATGGTCGAGAACGGCGCGCTGATGGCGGCACTGCTTCAGGTCGCGCGCGCCAATGGCGTCGAATTGCGGCCCGAGAGCGTCCGTTCAGGCATGGAGAACGATGGTGCGATCGCCGTTGCCTTCGCCGGCGGCGAAAAGCTCGATGCAGCGCTGCTGATTGCTGCCGACGGCGCCCGCTCGAAATTGCGCGAGCAGGCCGGGATCGGCTGGGTCGGCTGGTCCTATCCGCAATCGGGTATCGTCGCGACAATCGGCCATGAGCGGCCGCATGACGGGCGGGCGGTGGAGCACTTCCTGCCGTCCGGGCCCTTCGCCATCCTGCCTTTGGCCGATGGTGGGAAACTCGGCCATCGCTCTTCGATCGTCTGGACGGAGCGCAGCGAGAACGTCCCGGCCTTGCTGGCGCTGGACGAGAGCGACCTCGTGCTCGAGGTCGAGCGCCGCTTCGGCCTGGAGCTCGGCGAGATCGCCCTGGAGAGCCGCCCGGGCGCCCATCCGCTTTCCTTCGGCGTGGCGCGCCGTTTCGTCGCGGACAGGCTGGCGCTGCTCGGTGACGCCGCCCACGTCATCCACCCGATCGCCGGCCAGGGACTCAATCTCGGGCTGAAGGACGTCGCGGCGCTGGCCGAGGCGATCGTCGACGCGGCCCGGCTCGGCCTCGATGTCGGCGGCTCCGAGGTGCTCGAAGCCTATGAGAGGGGCCGGCGCTTCGACACCGTGGCGATGGGCGTGGTTACCGACGGGCTCAACCGGTTGTTCTCGAACGATTCGACCCCGTTACGATTGGCACGCGATCTCGGCCTCGGCCTGGTCGAGCGCATGCCGGGGCTGAAGCGCTTCTTCATTCGCGAGGCGGCCGGCTTGGCCGGGCCGACGCCGCGGCTGCTGAAGGGCGAGATGCTGTAGAATCAGCCGTCATGCTCGGCTTGACCCGAGCATCTCAGGCCGGAAGGAGCTCCGGTCGGCAATACCTCGTGATGAGATTCTCGGGTCTGCGCTTCGCTTCGCCCGAGAATGACCCGGGCACTACCGGCATTACCCTTCCAGCTGGCGCGCCTCTTCCGGCAGCATGATCGGGATGCCGTCGCGGATCGGGTAGGCAAGCTTGGCGGCGCGGCTGATCAGTTCCTGGCGTGCAGCGTCGTATTCCAGCGTCGCCTTGGTGACCGGGCAGACGAGGATTTCCAGTAGCTTCGGGTCGATTCGCGTCACCGCCGGCACCGTGCCTTCCTCGTCCGTATCCATCACCACCTGTCTCCAGACCTCATTTGCGGGGCAGATCGGCCAGCATGCCGGCCGCCACCATCAGCTTTGGCAGGGAGAGGCCCGACATGGCAATGGCCGAAACGGTGGCACGGGTGCGTTCGGCATCGGCGCCGCGCTCGGCCAGCCAGTCCTTCAGCGCGTCCGGGCCAGGCTTGCCGGTCGCGATCTCCTGCGTCAGCCCGGCATGGCCATCGGTCAGGGTCTCGACCGCGCGCTGGCGGGCGAGACGCTCGTAATCGTCGGTCGCCGGGACGGCTTCAGCAGCTGATCTCAGCGTCGAGAAGCCGAAGACCGAATCGGTCCCGAAATGAATCCGGGCGACCTCGACGATGTCGCGCTTGGTCCGGCTGGCGATGTCGACGATGTCGGTCGCCTCGGCGAGCCAGGGCAGGCTGGCGACGCGGATCGCCAGCGCTTCCGGCACGCCTTCGGCCGTGAGTGCGGCGATGCGGGCATTGCGGGCCTGGGCGGCCGCCTCGGGCAGCAATTCGCCGAGTGCGCCCTCCAGCGCCGCGACGCCCTTGGCATAATGCGCCACGGTCTGCTCGATCGCGCCGGGCTTGGCGACGCCGCGACGCAGGAACCAGCGCATCCGGTCGACGACCAGCTCCTGTGCGGCGGCATAGAGCCCGGTCTGCGTCTTGCCCGGCAGCTTGGCGTCGAGCGCGTCGATGGCGCCGTTCAGCGCGATCAGGTCGAAGGCATCGCGGGCTACGGCATAGGCCGCCGCGATCGCCGGCGCCTCGGCGCGGGTCTGGTCGGCCAGCATCGAGACGATGGCCGGGCCGCCGCGGTTGATGATGGCGTTGGCGAGCTGGGTCGCGACGATCTCGCGGCGCAGCCTGTGGCCGGCGATCTCCTTGGCATAGCCCTCGCGCAGAGGCTGCGGGAAATAGCGGACGAGCTCGCTCTTGAGATAGGGGTCGTCGGGGATCGCCGAGTCGAGCAGCGCGTCGTGCAGAGCGAGCTTGGCATAGGCGATGAGCACCGCGAGCTCCGGCCGGGTCAGGCCTTCGCCGCGCTTCTCGCGTTCGATCAGCACGGCATCCGAGGGCAGGTACTCGACGCCGCGATCGAGCCGGCCCTCCTCCTCCAGCCGAACCATCAGCCGGCGCAGATGCGGGCTTGCCTGGATTCCCTGCGCCTCGGTGAGGGAGAGTGCCAGGGTCTGCAGGTAGTTGTTGCGCAGGACGAGCAGGCCGACCTCGTCGGTCATCTCAGCCAGCAGGGCGTTGCGCTTCTTCTCGGGCAGGCGGCCATCGCGAACGGGGTCGGCCAGCGCGATCTTGATGTTGACCTCGACGTCGGAGGTGTTGACGCCGGCGGAGTTATCGATCGCATCGGTGTTGAGGCGCACGCCGTTGCGGGCCGCCTCGATGCGACCACGCTGGGTCGCGCCGAGATTGGCGCCCTCGCCGATCACCTTGGTGCGCAGCTCCGAGCCGGTGACGCGGATCGCGTCATTGGCGCGGTCGCCGACCTGGGCATCGGTCTCGTCGCTGGCGCGGATATAGGTGCCGATGCCGCCGAACCAGAGCAGGTCGACCGGCGCCTTCAGGATCGCGGTCATCAATTCGGCCGGCGTGGCCTGCGCCTTGTCGAAGCCGATGGCCTGCCGGACCTCGGGCGAGAGCGCGATGCTCTTGGCCTGGCGCGAGAAGATGCCGCCGCCCTTCGAGATCAGCGATTTGTCGTAGTCCTGCCAGGACGAGCGCGGCAGGGCGAAGATGCGCTGGCGTTCGGCGAGGCTCTTGGCCGAATCCGGATCGGGATCGAGGAAGATGTCGCGATGGTCGAAGGCGGCGATCAGCTTGATCGCCGGCGAGAGCAGCATGCCGTTGCCGAAGACGTCCCCGGACATGTCGCCGACGCCGGCCACGGTGAAGGGGGTCGTCTGGATGTCGACGTCGATCTCGCGGAAATGGCGCTTCACCGCTTCCCAGGCGCCGCGGGCGGTGATGCCCATACCCTTGTGGTCATAGCCCTGCGAGCCGCCCGAGGCGAAGGCGTCGCCGAGCCAGTGATGCTTCTCGGCCGAGAGCGCATTGGCGGTGTCGGAGAAGGTCGCCGTGCCCTTGTCGGCGGCGACGACGAGATAGGGATCGTCGCCGTCATGACGGACGGTGTCGGGCGGCGGCAGGATCTTCTCGCCGTCGAGATTGTCGGTGAGCTCGAGCAGGGTGCGAATGAAGATGCGGTAGCTCTCGGTGCCCTCGGCGAGCCAGGCGGCGCGATCGGAGGCCGGCGGCAATTGCTTGGGAACGAAGCCGCCCTTGGCGCCGACCGGGACGATGACAGCATTCTTGACCTGCTGGGCCTTGACCAGCCCGAGCACCTCCGTGCGGAAGTCCTGGGGCCGGTCCGACCAGCGCAGGCCACCGCGCGCGACCTTGCCGAAACGCATATGAATGCCCTCGACGCGCGGCGAATAGACGAAGATCTCGTAGAGCGGCCGCGGCAGCGGCATGCCGTCGACCTGGCCGGAGGCGAGCTTGAACGAGATCGTGCCGCGCGGATGGCCGTCAGGCCCGATCTGGAAGAAGTTGGTGCGCAGCGTCGCGTCGATCAGGTTGACAAAGCGGCGCAGGATGCGGTCCTCGTCGAGGCTGGTGACGTCGGCGAGCGCGGCTTCGATGCGCTCGCGCTCGGCCTTCATCTGCTCGGCGCGCTTCTCGTCAGAGAGGTGCGGGTCGAACTTGGCGACGAAGAGCTTCACCAGCCCCGTGGCGATGCCGGAATGGCGGGTCAGCGCGTCGGCGATGTAGCCCTGCGCATAGGGCGCGCCGACCTGGCGCAAATAGCGGCCGAGCGCCCGCAGCAGTGCAGCTTCTCGCCAGGCAAGGCCGGCGGCAAGGACGAGCTGGTCGAAGCGATCGGATTCGGTGAGGCCGCGGAACTGCGCCATCAGCGCCGCCTCGATCGTCGGATCGAGGTTCTCGATGTCGATCTCGCCGCCGCTGGCGCGCTCCAGCGTCATGTCGTGCAGCCAGACTCGACTGTCGGCTCCGGCTCCGCCGTTCTGTTGCGGGGTGATGTTGAAGGTGCGCTCGTTGACGACGCGGAAGCCCATGTTCTCCAGCATCGGCACGCGCTCGGAGAGCGAGATCGCGGCGCCGCGCGAGAACAGCTTGAGATTGGCCCGCGTCGGGCCGTCGCCGTCGCGGCGGTAGAGATTGACGGCGCGCGGCCGCTCCGCCGACAGCTTCTGCAGCATGTCGACGTCGACCAGCGCGTCCTCTGCTGAATAACGCTCGCGATAGGCGGCGCCGAAGGCCTCGGCATAGCGCTCGGCGAGGGACCGGGCGGCGGGACCGGCCTTCTGCGCGTCGAGCGCGTCCTTGAGGCCGTCGCTCCAGGTGCGGACGATCGCGGCGATGCCGGCTTCCAGCGTGTTGCGGTCGATCTTGGGCGTGCGACCCTCGTCGCGCCCGATGATGTAGTGGGTGCGGGCGAGCGGCCCTTCCGGATAAGCCGGATAGGCGGCGGAGACGCGGCCCTGGTAGACGCGGGCGAGGAATTCGCCGACGCGCCGGCGCACCGTGGTGTCGTAGCGATCCTTCGGGATGAAGACGAGCGCCGAGACGAAGCGGTCGAACTCGTCGGCGCGGGCGAGCGCGCGGATGCGCGGCCGCTCGGTCAGTTGCATGATGTCGAGGGCGAAGCGCTCCAGCGTCTCGACATCGATCTGGAAGAGCTCGTCGCGCGGGAAGGCGTCGAGCACGTTGTAGAGCGCGCGACCGGAATAGCTCGACGGGTCGAAGCCGGTGCTCTTGAGCACGCGCGCGACCTTGAGACGCAGATAGGGGATGGAGCGGGCGCTGCCGGTATAGGCGTTCGAGGTGAGCAGGCCGACGATGCGCAGTTCGCCGTCGAGCCGCCCGTCGGGCGTGAACAATTTCACGCCGACATAGTCGAGATGGACGCGGCGGTGGACGCGGCTCTTGACGTTGGCCTTGGTGATGATCAGCGCCTGCGGCTTGGCCAGGAAGGCGCGGATCTCCGGCGTCATCACCACGAGCTCGCGATTCTTGCGCAACACCCGAACATCCGGGTCGCGCAGGATGCCGAGGCCAGAGGAGTCGACCGGGTCGGCGGCGGTGTCGCCACCCGCGAAGCGATAAGCGCGAACGCCGAGCAAGGTGAAATTGTCGCCGGCGATCCATTCGAGGAAATTCAGAGCCTCGGCGACCTCGTCCTCGGGCAGCGGCGGCGGATTGGCGCGATAGGACTGGATCACCTCGGTGATTCGCCCGCGCATCGCGGCCCAGTCGTCGACGGCGAGGCCGACGTCCACATAGACGCGGGCAAGACCTGCGGCGAGGCGCTCGCGGGCCTCGGCGGTGTCGATCCGGTCAAGATGGATATGGATCAGGCTCTCGCGTCGCGTGCCTTCGACCGCGCGGCCCGAGGCCTCGCCGGCAAGCGACTGGAAGGTGCCGTCATCCTTGCGCACCACGGCGAGGATGGGATGGGCGACGAGGCGGGGCTCGTAGCCCTGCTCGGCGAGCTCGGCCAGGGTCGAATCGAGCAGGAACGGCTTGTTGTCGTTGACGACCTCGAGGATGGTGATCTGGCGCTCGCGCCCATCCTCATTCACCGCCTCGTCGCGGAAGCGCAGATTGGGCTCGCCAGGCTTGCGGTTGCCGGTCAGGTGGGCGTAGGCGGCGTTGGCCGCGCGAGCCAGGAGTTCGGGCGGCAGTGCAACGAGATCCTCGGCGACGGTCCGGCCATAGAGCAGCTTGGGGAAGTCCGCGGGCATCGCCGAACCGAGCTTCTGGGCAGCCGCCTCGATCGCGGTGACGGCTGCGGCCGTGGCATTCGCTTCGCGCTTGGCCATAGTCTTCTTCCCCCTGCTATTTTGCCGAAGCGATGACATAGCTCACCGGCTGCTGCAACTTTCGTCGCATCGCAGCAGCCAGATTGCACCAATATGGCGCGGACGCGGCGAGTCGTGCCCAATCCGCGCGGATATCAGCGCGAGGAGTGCAGAGATGACGAAGAAGCATGACAAGGCGATGGTGGGTGAGCAGCCTGCAAAGCAGGACGCGCCGCCGGCCGTGATGGCCCTCTCTCTGCCGCGAGCCGAGCTTTCCGAGGCGATGCAGGCCTATTTCGCAAAATGCGAGGAAAAGCTCGGCTATGTCCCGAACGTCCTGGCCGCCTATTCCCATGACGACGCCAAGCTTCAGGCCTTCGCCACCTTCTACAACGATCTGATGCTGGCCCCGTCGGGTCTCTCGAAGCTGGAGCGCGAGATGATCGCGGTCGCCGTCTCCAGCGTGAACCGCTGCTATTACTGCCTGACGGCGCATGGCCAGGCGGTGCGCCAGCTCTCGGGCGACCCCGTGCTCGGCGAGATGATGGTGATGAACTATCGCGCCGCGCAGCTCTCGGCCCGCCACCGCGCCATGCTCGACTTCTCGGTGAAGCTGACGGAAGAGCCGCACAGGATCGAGGAGGAGGATCGGCAGGCCCTGCGAAACGCCGGCTTCGGCGAGCGCGACATCTGGGACATCGGCGCGGTCGCCGCGTTCTACAACATGTCGAACCGGATCGCCTCGGCGGTCGATATGCGGCCCAATCCCGAATATCACGGCGCGTCCCGGTAGAGCATCTCCGCGCGTCCGTGAAGCGCGGAATGCTCGACCTTTCCATTCTGACGCATTGTCTTCGCGCGAGCCGGTCGCCCCTTCGATCGACAATGCTCTGGGGCCCGGCCAAAAGAAAACGGCCGGCGGAAACCGCCAGCCGTGAGTTGGCTTCGACTCGTTGGCCCGGCCCGCCGCAGCGCCGGAGGGGCTGGGGGGCTGACGTGTCCGGAACCGGACAGGCCGGGCCGCCGAAGCAACGAATCGGAGTTGAGCCCCGTAACGGGGCGTTCGCTGGGCGCAAGCGCGGCAAAATCATGGCAATCACGCTGGCCGCGAAAAAGGATGGTAGGCCTGTCGTCAATCTGTCTTGCAGCGCCCTTGCCAGCGCTGGAGGGCGGGCGCATCATCCCTTGCCGGATCACCACCGGCCACGAAAAGGAGGCGTGATGAGCGAAAGCGAAACTCCGCCAGGTCAGCGAGCGGGCGAGGTCGTCGCCTTTCCGGCTGCTGCCGCGCCCTCCTCCGTCACCTTCGATCGCCGCGAACTGAACGAGTTGCTCAATCTTTACGGCCGCATGGTCGCCGCTGGCGAGTGGCGCGACTACGCCATCGATTTCCTGCGCAACAAGGCACAATTCTCGGTGTTTCGCCGCACGGCCGAGGTGCCGCTCTACCGGATCGTCAAGGACCCGTCGCTGGCGCGGCGACAGGGTACCTATTCGGTGGTGACCGCGACCGGGCTGATCCTGAAGCGCGGCGCCGAACTGAGCCGCGTGCTCAAGGTGCTCGACAAGCGGTTGAGCGTGGTGAGCTGAGCTGATCCACCAGAGCCTTTCCGCGATTCTTCGAATCGCGGAAAGGCTCTAAGTCCTTGTTCTGTCGCATTTTCTTCATGCGAACCGGTGTCCACTTCGCTCGAAGATGCTCTAGGCTCAGTCCAAAAGAAAAGCCCCGGCCGTGAGGCCGGGGCTTCTTTTGTTCAGGCTGTCGCCCTGATCACTCCTGCTTGGAGCCGAAGAGCGAGAGCAGCATCTGGAACATGTTGACGAAGTTCAGGTAGAGCGACAGGGCGCCGTTCACCGAGAGCTTCGCTGCCGACTCGGAGTCCATGTCCGAGTACAGGTACATTTCCTTCAGGCGCTGCGTATCCCAGGCGGTCAGGCCGGCGAAGACCAGCACGCCGATCACCGAGATGGCGAAGGAGAGCGCGCTCGAGGCCAGGAAGATGTTGACCACCGAGGCGATCACCAGGCCGATCAGGCCCATGATCAGGAACGAGCCGATGCCCGACAGCGACTTCTTCGTGGTGTAACCGAACAGGCTGAGGCCAGCGAAGGAGGCCGCGGTGATGAAGAACACCTTGGCGATCGATTCACCGGTGAAGACCACGAAGATCGACGACAGCGAGATGCCCATCACCGCCGCGAAGGCGAAGAACATGGCGCGCGCGGTCGACGAGCTCATGCTCTCGGCCTTGAACGAGAAGAAGAAGATGAAGGCCAGCGGCGCCAGCATCACCACCCACTTCAGCGGGGAAAGGTACAGCGCCTGGCCGAGCGGCGTCAGCGCGGTGACCTTGCCCGAGGGCGAGTAGCCGGCGATCGCCAGCATGGAGATGCCGATCGCCATCAGGCCGGTGATGGCCAGGCCAATGCTCATGTTGTTGTAAACGCCGAGCATGAACGAGCGCAGGCCCTGGTCCATCTCGACGGCGCTGGTCTGCTGGGCGCGGCCGGCGCCCCAGACCTGAGCGTTGCGGTCGAAATCGCTCATGGAGAGAGTTCCCCTTGAAACTTTGCCTGGCGGACATCGCCGTTGCGACACCCGCCGCCGCGCACCAACGTGGCGACATCGCAGAATATGAGGGGGATCAGGCGCCCTTACAAGAGGCAAGCATGGTTAGCGCCGCCCGTGGCATAGAAATTCGGTGGCCAGTCTATGCAACATTACCGTCCGTTCATGTTTATGTCAGACCGACTTGAGTCAGACCTCATAAATTCCTCAGATGAGAAGCGGGCGCCTTCGATAGTATTTGCAGCGTTCCGATCAATCCGAACAGGACGGTGACCACGACGGCTGCAGTCGCAGCGAGGATAGCGCCTGTCGGATCAGGGACGAAATCTATCTTCATCACTTGCGTGACGACGCCCCAGCCGGCCGCGGCACCTGCCAGGAGCCCGAACAGAGCAGACACGACACCGATCCCTGCGTATTCGAGGATGTACGACGAAAGTATGAAGCGGCGAGTCGCGCCGAGCGTCTTCAGGATCATCGCGTCATAGAGCCGCGCCCTCTGCCCGGCCGCCAGAGCACCGGCGAGGACCAGCAGGCTCGCGGTGATGGCAAGGCCCGAGGCGCCGCGAATCGCGCCGGCGAGCTGGCCGACGATGGTGTTGACCGCCTCCAGCGCGTCCTTGACCCGGACTGCCGTCACCGCCGGGAAGGCGATGGCAAGCTGGCGCATCAGCGCGGCGTCGTTGGCCACAGGCGCCGCGCCCTTGTCTGTGACGGTGGCGAGATTGGTGTGCGGCGCGCCGGCGAAGGTGTTGGGTGAGAACACCATGACGAAGTTGATGCCGAGCGAGCGCCATTCGATGTCGCGGAAATTGGCGATGCGCGCGGTGATATTGCGGCCGAGCACGTTGACCGTGAGTTTGTCGCCGAGCTTGAGGCCCAGTCCCTCGACGGCGCGGGCGTCAAAGGAGACCAGCGGCTCGCCGCGGTAGTTTTCCGGCCACCATTCGCCCGAGGCGAGCCTGGAGGCCTCGGGCATGGCGGCGGAATAGGTGATGCCACGGTCGCCCTCGAGCACCCAGGCCATCTGCTCGCTCGCCTTGATCTGCTCGGCCGGGACGTCGTTCACGCTGACGATGCGCCCGCGCATCATCGGCACGCGCTCGACATGGGCGCCGGGACGCTGCTCGGCGAGGAAGCGGTCGAAGGCGGCGGCCTGCGCATTGGGAATGTCGAGGAAGAAGAAGCTCGGCGCCTTTTGCGGCAGCGACTGGGTCAGTTGCCGGCGCAAGCTGACGTCGATGAAGGCGAGCGTCGAGAGCAGGGCCACGCCAAGCCCGAGCGACAGCACCAGCGAGGGTGTCAGCGCACCGGGACGATAGATATTGGCGAGCGCCAGGCGCAGCGCCGGCTGCCGGGGACGCCCGGCGCGCCGGGCCAGCGCCATCAGCCCCCAGGCGATCAGCCGCAACAGCAGGAAGATGCCGGTGGCGGCGCCGACATAGATCAGCGCGATGCGCCGGTCATAGGCGAAGACGAGCGCGACGCCGACGAGGCCGGCTAGCGCGGCCAGGAAGATCGCCCGGTAAATCCAACGCGGCTGGCGCCGGTCGGGCTCGATCTGGTCGCGGAACAGCGCCGAGACAGGAACGTCATGGGCGCGGCCGAGCGGGATGATGGCGAAGACCAGCGCCGTCAGCAGCCCGTAGAGCGCGGCGATGGCGAGTTCGACCGGTGCGAGCGTCGGCTCGAAGGGCAGGGGCAGGATGTCGGCGAGCATATAGCCGAGCGCGAAGGGCGCGGCGGCGCCGAGCGCGAGCCCGATCGCGATGCCGAAGCCCGCGACGAGCATGACCTCGGTCAGATGGATGGCGACGACCCGGCCGCCGGTGGCGCCGATCGCCTTCAGCGTGGCGAAGTCGAGCCGCTTGGCCTCGACGAAACGCCGTACCGCATTGGCGACGCCGACGCCGCCGACCAGCAGCGCGGTCAGGCCGACCAGGGTCAGGAACTGGGTGAAGCGCTCGATATTACGCTGGAAATTCGGGGCGGCGTTGGCGCGGGAGCGGACTTCCCAGCCCGCATTCGGCTGTTCGCGCGTGGCGCTGGCCAGGAGGGCCTCGAGGGCGGCATCGGTATTGGCGCCATCGGGCAGGATGACGCGCGCCGTCCAGCGCACCAGGCTGCCGGGCTGCAGCAGTTCGGACGCCCGCAGCGCGTCCTGCGAGAGGATCAGGCGCGGGCCGAAGCCGACGCCGGCGGCGATCTTGTCGGGCTCTGACGTCAGGCTGGCACGCAATTGCACCCGCGCCGAGCCGATCAGCACGGTGTCGCCAGGCTTGAGGTCGAGGCGGCCGAACAGGACGGGATCGGCGATGCCGCCATAGGCGCCGTCGCGCAAGGCCAGAAGATCGGCCGCCGGCTGGGCCGGATCGGTGCGCAGGTCGCCGATGCTCGGATAGGAGCCGTCGACGGCCTTGAGCTCGACCAGGGCCGCGCCCTTCTCGCCGGCATTGGCCATGCTGCGCAGGGTCGCGATGGTCGAGACACGGCCATGGCGAGCGAGGAAGGCATGTTCTTCGGCGGTCGGCTCGCGATGGATCAGGCTGAAGGCGGCATCGCCGCCGAGAATGCGCCGGCCTTCGCGACCGAGGCCTTCGCTCAGGCCACGCGAGGCCGAGGACACCGCGGCGATCGCCATGACGCCGAGCGCCAGGCAGGCGATGAACACGCCGAAGCCGCGCAGGCCGCCGCGCAGGTCACGCCAGGCGAGGCGCAGGGCCAGCTTCAGGCCGACCGGGCGCCGAATGGGAGCGGAAGGAGTTGTCGAGGGTTTGACGGGCGCATGCATCTCAGATCGCCAGCGCCTCGGTGCCGGTCTCGGTCTCGATCCGGCCTGCACGCAGGCGCACGGTGCGGTCGCAGCTTGCGGCGAGCGAGAGATCATGGGTGACCAGCACGAGGGTGGCGCCGCGCTCGCGCCGGAGTGCGAAGATCAGGTCGACGATCGAGCGGCCGGTGCTCTCGTCGAGATTGCCGGTCGGCTCGTCGGCGACGAGGATCGCCGGATCGGGCGCGACGGCCCGGGCGATGGCGACGCGCTGCTGCTCGCCGCCGGAGAGCTGGGCGGGGTAGTGATCCATGCGCTCGCCGAGGCCGACATTGCGCAATTCGGCCGCGGCGCGCTCGAAGGCGTCGTCGGCGCCAGCCAATTCCAGCGGCAGCGCGACATTCTCGCGGGCCGTCATGGTCGGCACGAGGTGGAAGGACTGGAAGACGATGCCGATATGGCGACCGCGGAAGAGGGCAAGCGCGTCCTCGCCGAGCGCACCGAGATCCTGACCGGCGACCCTCACCATACCGGAATCGGGACGTTCCAGCCCGGCCATGGTCATCAGCAAAGTCGACTTGCCGGAGCCGGACGGGCCGACAAGGCCTGTAGCCTGCCCCTGCGGTATCGCCAGCGAAACGCCCTTGAGGATATGGACGCGGGCGGCGCCGCGCCCCAGACTGAGCTCGACGTTGTCGAGTTCTATCACTGCCGGGGTTTCTTCGCTCACCGCCATGTTTCCGCTTTCATCCCATCCGATGTCGCCGCTTCGACCGCCATTTCGAGCCGAAGGGATCAGAACCGCCATGCGCCCTGCCGCCACCCGATATGGGCGCTTGCCGTCACGAATCCAGCTGTCGCCGCGCATTTGGGCGGCGATGCTGCTCGTCTTTGCCAGCCTGGGTTCTTTTTTGATGAACAGCGCGACTCACGCCCAGACCAAGCCTCTCAAGCTGGTGGCGCTCGGCGACAGCCTGACCGCCGGCTACAACCTCCCCGGCAGCGCCGCGTTCCCGACGGTGCTGGAGAAGCTGCTGCGCGACAAGGGGATTTCGGTCGAGGTCGCCAATGCCGGCGTCTCCGGCGACACCTCGCAGGGCGGGCTGGAACGGCTCGACTGGTCGGTGCCCGATGGGACCGATGGCGTCATCCTCGAGCTCGGCGCCAACGATGCCCTGCGCGGGGTCGATCCGGCGCTGACCGAGACGTCGCTTGACGCGATCGTGACCAGGCTGAAGGCGCGCGGCATCCCGGTGCTGCTCGCCGGCATGTATGCGCCGCGCAGCAACGGCCCGGACTATGTCGCCCGCTTCGACGCGATCTATCGGAAGCTCGCCGAGAAGCATGGGCTCATCCTCTATCCGTTCTTTCTGGACGGGATCGCCGGGGACCGGGTATTGAACCAGCCCGACATGCTGCATCCGACGGCTGAAGGCGTGCGCGTCATCGCGCAGCGCATCCTGCCGACGGTGGAGCGGTTCCTCGCCTCCCTGCGCCCGCGCTCCTGAGCCGAGGCGCATCCCGCCATTGTCCAGTCATGCGCGGCGCGTCCCGGCGCGCTCGTCGCCGGAGCCTTTCGCCATGGACTACCGCCATCTCG
Source organism: Allobosea lupini (assembly GCF_900109525.1). Classification (GTDB taxonomy): domain Bacteria; phylum Pseudomonadota; class Alphaproteobacteria; order Rhizobiales; family Beijerinckiaceae; genus Allobosea; species Allobosea lupini. The sequence goes on from NZ_FOAN01000017.1 coordinate 18,726, forward strand.
GCCGCACCGATCTCAAGGTTTCGGCGATCTGCCTGGGCACGATGACCTTCGGCCAGCAGAACACGGAAGCCGAGGGTCATGAGCAGATGGACTACGCGCTCGAGCAGGGCGTGAATTTCTTCGATACGGCCGAGCTCTATTCGATCCCGCCGAAGCCGGAGACGCAAGGCGCGACCGAGACGATCATCGGCAGCTGGTTCAAGGCGCGCGGCAATCGCGACAAGGTGATCCTCGCGTCCAAGATCGTCGGCCGCTCGACCAATGACTGGTTCCGCGACGACAAGGGGCCGACCCGGGTCAACCGCAGGCAGGTCGAGGAGGCCGTCGACAAGAGCCTGAGGCGACTGCAGACCGATTATATCGACCTCTACCAGATTCATTTCCCCGACCGGCCGATGCAATGGGGCTCGAATCCGACGCGATACAATCAGGCCGCATTCGCGAAAGCCGAGGACGAGACGTCGTTCGCCGAGCAGCTCGACGCCTTTGCCGCCATGGTCAAGGCCGGCAAGATCCGCCATCTCGGCCTGTCCAATGAGAGCGCCTGGGGCACGATGAGCTTCCTCGCTGCGGCTGATGGCAGCGACCGGCCCCGTATCCAGTCGATCCAGAACGCCTACAATCTCCTGAACCGCACCTTCGAGACGGCGCTGGCCGAGATCGCCATGCGCGAGGAGGTCGGGCTGCTCGCCTATTCGCCGCTGGGCCAGGGCTATCTGACCGGCAAATACCTGGACGGCGCCCGGCCGGCCGGGGCGCGCTCGACGCTGTTCGACCGGGGCCAGCGCTACGAGACCGCCGGAGCGGAAGAGGCGATCAAGGCCTATGTCGGGCTTGCCCGCGAGGCGGGGCTCGACCCCGCCCAGATGGCGCTGGCCTTCGTGACCTCGCGCTGCTTCGTCACCTCGAACATCATCGGCGCGACCAGCATGGCACAGCTCAGGACGGCGATCGGCTCCGCTTCGGTGACGATCTCACCGGAGCTGGAGGCGAAGATCGACGCGATCCATCAGCGAGTCGGCAACCCCTGTCCATGACGGGGAAGCAGAGCCGACTTGTGAACCGCGGCTGGCAGTGCAAGGCTGCCGTCTCGCCAGAGTCACAAATGCTTGGCACTGATTCGTCATGCCTAGGCTGTTCACCGCGCTAGAGATTCCCGCCGAGGTCGCCTCGGCCCTGACGCTGCATCGCGGCGGATTGGTCGGCGCCCGCTGGATCGAGGCCGCCGACTACCACATCACCCTGCGCTTCCTCGGTGATGTCGACCGGCGCATGGCCCATGACGTCGACAGCTTCCTCAACGATCTTGGCGGCGAGCCGCTGACGATCACGCTCGACCAGCTCGGCAGCTTCGGCGGCGACCGGCCGCGCGCGGTGTTCGCCCGTGTCCAGCCCTCGCCGAAGTTGAACGAGTTGCAGGCGGAGCTGGAGCGATTGATGCGGCGTCTCGGCCTGCCGCCGGAATCACGCAAGTTCACGCCGCACGTGACGTTGGCGCGCTTGCGGGACGTCTCGCCGGCCGACGTCGCGCATTACCTCGCCCTGCATCCGATCGTGCGGCCGATCAGCTTCACGGCGCGGCGCCTGGCGCTGATGTCGTCACGCGATTCGATCGGTGGCGGCCCCTATGTGCTGGAGGCGGCCTATCCGCTCGGCCTGCACTATCCGAACCGCCCACTCGGCGCGCTTTCGCAGCGGAGGTAACATTGGGACATGACCGCCCGAAGCGCCTGAGCCCGGAAGCCCGCAAGGAGGCGCTGTCGGTCCTGAGCGGCTGGGCGCTGGTCGAAGGCCGCGAGGCGATGAGCAAACGCTTCGTCTTCCGCGACTTCAACGAAGCCTTCGGCTGGATGAGCCGGGTGGCGCTGCTCGCCGAGAAGCTCGACCATCACCCGGAATGGTCGAACGTCTACAAGACCGTCGTGGTGACGCTGTCGACCCATGACGCCGGCGGCCTGACCGAGCTCGACGTCAGGCTGGCGCGCGCCATGGACGCGATGGCGAGCTAGCGCAGTTCCGCAATTCTCCGAATCGCGGAATGGCGCTGCATTTTTGTTTTATCGCATTTTCTTCACGCGAACCGGTGTTCACTTCGCTCGAAAATGCTTTAGCTCCCGGACCTTGCGAAACGTTGCACCCAGCCTGCCGGCAGGCGCTTGACGATCGCCTTGAGCGTCGGCCGCAGCTGCGGCAGCGCGAGGTCGCAGGCGAGCTGCCCGCGCCAGCTCAACGGCACGGTGAAGTCGCGGACCGGGACGGCTCCGTCGGCGTGCTCGCGCTTGTAGGGATCGGCGGGCGCCAGCAAATCGAAGATCGCGTTGCCGCGCGCCCGGGCGCTGGCGAAAGCGTGGTGGATCAGCACCCGGCCGAGGCCCTCGCGCTCGAAGGCGAGGTCGCTGGCGATGACATGGCCGAAGCTGCGGCCCTTGCAATCGAAGGACAGATCGATTCCGACCGGGCGATCGTCGCAGGTGACGATCGAGAGACGCAGGCCCGTATCCTCGCTCTGTTCGGCGGCCAGGGCGGCGAAGAAGCGCCCGAAGCGCGGATTCGAGACCGCGGGCGCAACGATGCCATGCTGGGCGAGCGCGTCGCGCTTCATCGCCACCGCCTGCTCGGCCAGGGCTCCCGCCTGGGGACCGGGTTCCTGATGAGCGAAGACGATCTCGCCGCGCTCGGCGAGCCGGCGCAGGCGGCGGCGATAATTCGAGCGGTCGCGCGCCGGGTAGGCGAGGCTCGGCCCGTCCGGCGCGACGCGCAAGGCGAGGTCGGCGAACGGCGCTTCCTGGCTCACCACCGGGACGACCAGCGCGAGCCGGCCGCAATGGGCGAGCGCCGCGTCGGCACGGACGAGCCGCAATTCGACGAGGTCGATCCCGTACCGGCGCAGGGCTTCCCAGCCGCGCTCCAGCCAGTGCTCGCGTCGCGGCCCGGGCTCGACGAGGACATCGCCGAACTGGGCCACCGGCGCACCCATCAGGCGCACCAGCTCGAGACCGAGGCGGCGCCGGCGCTCGAGCGGCCAGAGCATGACCAGGCGGCCGGACTCGCGGCCCACGACCAGGCAAAGGCGATCGCCGGCGGGCAAATAGTGATCGCACCAGTACCGCAGAAAGGCATGGCGCTGAAAAAGCTGCTGCGGCAGGCCGGCGCGGGCGAAAAGCGCATCCCATTCGGGCTTCAGGGCGAGGAAAGCGTCGCGGCCGGTCAGGATCTCGACGGAGAAGCTTGCCGCCACCGCGTCGCCCGGCGAGAGCGGTCCTTCCGTGTCCCGGCGCATGGACTTGGCGGGCATGCTCATTCCTGGCCGCGAAAGTGATCGATCAAGCGCTTGGCACCCGTCAGGCGGAACTTCGCGAGATAGGGCGCTAGCAGCAGCGGATGCCGGGCGGCGAAGGGCGCATCGTGCTCGACCATGTGACGGATGGCGAGGACCGGCAATGGAGCCCGCAAAGGCCGGAAATCGCGGTTCCACAAGCCGGGCGCCTCGGACGCCCCGTACATGAGCCCGATCATCCGGCCGCGCGCGAGCGAATAGATCCTATGCCGCTTCTGGACGCGTTGCAGCATGGCCACGCCGCGTTCGTCGCTGCAGTTCGGGAAGCCGACGATGACGGTGCGGAAATGCACCATGCCGGGTTTGCAGGGGATGGCGTCAAGCGCGCCGAAGCTGCCGCGGATCAAAGCGAAGGCGCGTTCCTCCTCATCGGGGCCGGCGGTGCAGATGGCGAGCCGCGCCGTGTCGATGCGGGCAGCCTGGCGAGTGAAGGGGCAGACGGCGCCGGTGCGGCCGAGATCGGGATGCTCGCGCATCAGATAGCTCTCGACCCAGCCCAAAAGCGTGGCGAGCGCGGCATTCGCCCCGGCATCGGCCGCGATGTCGACCCGCGCCTGCGCGAAGGTCAGCAGCGCATCGCGCGCTTCTGCCGTTCTCGCCACCGTGTCCAGCATGAGAAACCCCTAGGCCGATGCAACCGGCGATAGCAGGAACGCCTTAGAGAATGGTTGACGAGGTCTTGTCGCAAGCCATCGCGGCGTTAGGGTTTAGGAAAGCTTATCGTCCCCGGACCAGCCACAGGCCGCGAGCGCGGCGTGCATGTGGTTCGGCGGAGGAGCGGATGCCCGCACCGGCTCGCGCTTCGGATGAAGCGGAATCGCGACGCTCCGCGCATGCAGGTGCAGGCCCGGCCCGATCTCGCGTGGCGCCGTGCCGTAGATTTCGTCACCGTGGATCGGCCCGAAGCTGGCGGCGCAGTGCACACGCAATTGGTGGGTGCGGCCGGTCAGCGGTTCGAGCGCCAGCCAGGCAAGCCGGGTTCCGTCGCGCACGCCGCGGCCGAGCACGCGGTAGCGTGTCTGCGAGGGCAGGCCTTCCGGATCCGGTTTCATCCACCAGCCGCGCTCGGGCGAGCGTTTGGCCAGGGGGAGATCGATCAATCCTGCGTCCTCGGCGGGGTCACCCTCGACAACCGCCCAGTAGGCTTTCTCGATGCGGCCATCGCGAAAGAGCTGGTTGAGCTGCGCCATGGCGCGCGGGTGCCGGCCGAGCACGAGGCAGCCGGAGGTGTCCTTGTCGAGCCGGTGCGCCGCCTCGGGCCGGCGTGGCAGGCCAAAGCGCAGGGCGTCGAGATGGTCGGTCAGCACCGGGATGATGCGGCCTTTCGCCGCCGGGCCGCGATGCACCGGAAGCCCCGCCGGCTTGTCGATGACGAGCATCATCGCGTCGCGATGCAGCAACGCGAAGGGCAGGTCGTCCTGCGAAAGGGCTGGTCGCTCGGGCGTGGTCATGGCATTGCGCTAAACAAGGCCGCGAGGCCATGCAACCTGAAGCGTTGCCGCGCATCGCGGCAGGACGGGCGATGAGCGAGACCGAACCGAAGAGACGCGGCTTCTTCTCGAAGCTGTTCGGGCTGGACCAGCCGGAGACGCGGCCGCCGGAACCGGCGCCTGCTCCCCAGCCCGCGCCGCCGGCCGAGCCTGTGGCCGAGATCGTGCAGGAAGCAGAGCCGGAGTTGCCGGCCGCGCCGGAGACCCTGCTCAGCGAGCCCTCCCTCCCGCCGGTGGTGCCGCCGGAGCCGCAGCCTCAGCCCGAACCGGCCCAGCCCAAGCGCAGCTGGTGGCGCCGGCTTCGCGAGGGCCTGTCGCGGACGTCCTCGGCGCTGACGACCGGGATCAGCGACCTCTTCACCAAGCGCAAGCTCGACGCCGGGACGCTGGAGGATCTGGAGGACATCCTGATCCAGGCCGATCTCGGCTTGGCGACCTCGGCCCGCATCGCCAAGGCGGTCGGCGAGGGCCGCTATGACAAGCAGATCGAGCCGGAAGAGGTGAAGGCGATCCTGGCGCGCGAGGTCGAGGCGATCCTGACCCCGGTCGCTACCCCGCTTGCGATCGATGCCACCAAAAAGCCGTTCGTGATCCTGATGGTCGGGGTCAACGGCTCGGGCAAGACGACGACGATCGGCAAGCTCGCGGCCAAGTTCCGGGCCGAGGGCAAGTCGGTGATGCTGGCGGCGGGCGACACCTTCCGTGCGGCGGCGATCGAGCAGCTCAAGGTCTGGGGCGAGCGGACGGGCGCGCAGGTCGTTTCCGGGCAGCAGGGCGCCGATGCGGCCGGGCTAGCCTTCGAGGCATTGCAGAAGGCCAAGGCCGAAGGCACCGACGTGCTGCTGATCGACACCGCCGGGCGGCTGCAGAACAAGACGGGCCTGATGGATGAGCTGGCCAAGGTGGTGCGGGTGATCCGCAAGCTGGATCCGCAGACGCCGCATGCGGCGCTGCTCGTGCTCGACGCCACGGTCGGCCAGAACGCGGTCAGTCAGGTCGAGGCGTTCCGCCACACTGCCGGCGTCACCGGGCTGGTGATGACCAAGCTCGACGGCACGGCGCGCGGCGGCATCCTCGTCGCGCTGGCGGCGCAGTTCGGCCTGCCCGTGCATTTCATCGGCGTCGGCGAGAGCGTCGACGACCTCGAACCATTCTCGGCGCGCGATTTCGCCCGCGCCGTTGCAGGACTGGGAGAAGCGGCATGAGCGAGACCGCGGCGAGCCCGAACGCGGCGAAACCGATCAATCCGCTCGTCAAGCTCGCGCTCGAATTCGGGCCGCTGGCGATCTTCTTCTTCGTCAATTCCTATGGCGACCGCTGGTTCGGCGTCGCCGAGGATCGGCGCATCTTCGTCGCCACCGGCGTCTTCATAGCGGCCTCGCTGATCGCGCTGGCGCTGTCGAAGCTCGTGATGAATCATCTGCCGCGCATGGCGATCGTCAACGCCGTGGTGGTGACGGTCTTCGGCGGGCTGACGCTGGCGCTCGACGACGCCTTCTTCATCAAGGTCAAGCCGACGATCGTGAACACGCTGTTCGGCTGCATCCTGCTCGGCGGTCTCTATTTCGGCCGCTCGCTGCTGGCGCTGGTGCTCGACAGCGTGCTTCAGCTCGACGAGGAGGGCTGGCGCAAGCTCACTTTGCGCTGGGGCCTGTTCTTCTTCGTGCTGGCGGCGCTGAACGAGGTGGTCTGGCGCACGCAGACGCAGGATTTCTGGGTCGCCTTCAAGGTCTGGGGCGTGATGCCGCTGACCATGATCTTCGCGCTCGCGCAGACGCCATTGATCCTCAAGCACGAAATCAAGCGCGAGGGGGCGGCGGAGTAGAGCTTCCGCGCTGTCATTCCGGGGCCTCGCAGAGCGAGGAAGGCCGGAATGACAGGTGTGGCGCGGCCCTATTTCGGCGCCAGCCGGATTGCGCCGTCCAGGCGGATCGCGGTGCCGTTCAGCATGTCGTTCTCGACGATGCTCTTGACCAGGGCGGCGTATTCTGAGGCCCGGCCGAGGCGCGAGGGGTGCGGCACCGAGACGGCGAGCGAGGCGCGGGCCTCGTCGGGAAGGCCGGCGAACATCGGCGTCTCGAACAGGCCGGGCATGATCGTGACGATGCGGATGCCGACGCCGGCGAGATCGCGCGCGACCGGCAGGGTCAGGCCGACGACGCCGGCCTTGGAGGCGGCATAGGCGGCCTGGCCGATCTGGCCGTCCTCGGCGGCGACGGACGCCGTGCAGACGAAGACGCCGCGGCCGCCGTCCTCGGTGACCGGATCGAGCGCCGCGAGCGCCACCGCCGATTTGGCTATCAGGCGAAAGGTGCCGGTCAGGTTGATCGCGACCGCCTTCTCGAAGGTGGCGAGGTCGTGGGCCACGAGCTCGCCGGTGTCGCGCTTCTTCGAGACGACGCGGCGACCCGGCGCGATGCCGGCGCAGTTGACGACGATGCGGGCGACGCCATGGGCGGCGCGCGCCTTCTGCAGGGCGGCATCGACCGATTCCTCGCTGGTGACGTCGCAGGCGCAGAACAGGCCGCCGATCTCCCTGGCGACGTCCTCGCCGCGCTCGGCGTTGAGGTCGAACAGGGCGACCTTGACGCCATGGCTGGCGAGCATGCGGGCCGTGCCCTCGCCGAGGCCGGAGGCACCGCCGGTGACGATGGCGGCGATGGAGGAGTCGAGCTTCATGGCGTCCCTCGCGTCTTTTGACATTGCTGCATCGGCTTTAGAGGCGCGATGCTCGCCATCCAAGGGGGGTCGGCGTGCGATTCTGAGTCGGTCCCTTGTGCAGCCCTTCATGCGGGGCCACATTTTCGCATCGATGGCGGGCTAGAAATCTGGCGCGCCAAGGGAGAGAGGAATGAGCGACAGCTTCGGCTTCGGCCAGCGTTTCACACCCGACGAGATGGCGTCGATTCGCAAGAGCCTGCGTGACGAGGCGCGCTTCGGGTCCGAATTCATCGGCCGGCTGAAGCGGGTGGCGAAGCGCATCCCATTCGCCGAGGATCTGCTCGCGGCCTGGGTCTGCACGCGCGATCCTTCGACGCCGCGGCGGGTCAAGCTGACGCTGCTCGCGGCACTCGGCTATTTCGTGCTGCCGCTCGATGCGATCCCCGACGTCATGCCCCTGCTCGGCTTCACCGATGATGCCGCGGTGATCGCGGCGGCGCTCGCTGCCGTCGCGGGCTCGATCACGCAGCAACATCGCGACAAGGCCAAGGAGATGCTGGCCGATCTGTGAGCGTCTTCCACCTCTGTGGTCATCCCGGACAAGCGGCGAAGCCGCGCTGATCCGGGATCCATTCCTGAGCCTTTCCAATAAAGGTTCCGGAATGGGTCCCGGGTCTCCCTGCGGTCGCCCGGGACGACCTAGGAGTTCAGGGAACTAATACCACCTTGCCCTGGACTTTTCGGCCGGCGATCAGCGCCAGCGCTTCCGCCGCCCGCTCGAGCGGATAGGCGCCATGGACATGGGCGCGGATCTGGCCGGCGGCTGCCCAGGCGAGCAAGCGCTCCATATTGGCGCGGTGGCCGGCCGGATCGCGCCGGACGAAGTCGCCCCAGAAGACGCCGCGCAGGTCGCAACCTTTCAGCAGCAGGAGGTTGAGCGGGATCTTCGGAATCTCGCCGCCGGCGAAACCGACGACGAGATAGCGGCCGCCCCAGCCCATCGAGCGCAGGGCCGGCTCCGCCAGTTCGCCGCCGACCGTGTCGTAGAGCGCGTCGAGACCATTGGGAGCAAGGCGCCGCAAGCCAGCCCGAATGTCGTCTGCGGCATAGTCCAGCCCGTCCTGCGCGCCATGCTCACGGGCGAGCGCGAGCTTGTCCGGCGAGGAGGCGCAGGCGATCACGCGCGCGCCGAGCAGGGCGCCGATCTCGACCGCGGCAAGGCCGGCGCCGCCGGCGGCGCCCAGGATGGCGAGCGTCTCGCCCGGCCTGATCTCTCCGCGCTGGATCAGGCCGTGCAGCGCCGTGCCATAGGTGACGAAGAGGCCGGCAGCCTGGTGATCGCTCAGCTTGTCGGGAATCCGGATCGCAGCCTGAGTTGGAACCACGACGGTCTCGCGGGCCGCGCCATAACCGAGCCAGGCGGCGACGCGCTCGCCGACCTGCCAGTCGGAGACACCTTCGCCGACGGCGCTGACCACGCCGGCGCACTCGGCCGAGGGCGAGAAGGGCAGCGGCGGCTTCACCTGATAGCGGCCCTCGATCACCAGAGTGTCGAAGAAATTGAGCGCGGCGGCCCTGACCCGGATCGCGATCTCGCCGGGGCCCGGCTCCGGTTCGGGCAGGTCGCGGATCACCAGGGTCTCGGCCGGCCCCAGAGCTTCGCACAGCAGCGCCTTCATCGATCCTCCATCCCGTCCGGTCGCTTCTCTCGCATCCGCAGAAGGCTGGCACAGCCCGAAGCCGAACGGAACCGGGCGCAGCTTGCTCTAAACTATTGAAGCAGAAGGCGTCGTCCGATCGGGCAACCTGCAGCGGACGTTCGCATTTTCGCCAGGATCGTGACATCCTATCCGTCGCGTCGCGTCAATCCGGATCGCCGATCCCGCGCATTGTCCATTCGGCGTTAACGTTTTTGTTGGTTACTGGCGATCCATGATTCGCATTTCGGCTCCCTCTTCCGTCTGCCGCCCGGCTCTGGCCGCTGCCTTGCTCGCCTTGGCGGCTCTGACTCTTGCAAGCGCCCCGGCGCTGGCCCAGCGCGCCGCGAGCAAGCCGGCGCCGGCCAAGACGGCTGCGGCCGGAGGGCAGGGCCAGGCGCTGCTGCTCGAAACCGCCGGCAAATGGCAGGCCTTCTCCTCGCAGCAGGGCCGCTCCAAGATCTGCTACGCTTTGTCCAAGGCCGAAACCCGCATCCCTGCCAATCTTAAGGATGTCGAGGGCCTGCTGTTCATCTCCAGCCGCCCCGGCGAAGGCGTGCGCAACGAGATCAGCCTCGTGATGAATTTCGATCTCAAGGAAGACGTCGAGCATCAGGCGATCATCGGCAGCGAGCGCTTCGCGCTGGTCGCCAAGGGCCAGAATGTCTGGCTGAAGAACCCGGCCGAGGAAGGCCGCATGCTCGATGCGCTGCGCAAGGGCTCGGGGCTGGAGATCAAGGGCACCTCGAAGCGCGGCAACCCGACCAGCGACAAGTATTCGCTCGCCGGCATCTCGCAGATCGTCAAGCGGGCCGAGGACGCCTGCAAGTAGGATCATTTCGCGATCGGCCGCGCTCGTGCTATGAGGCGGCCAATTCCGGGCGGGACACGCCCGCTGCGAGCCGAGTTCCGATGAATCTCTCTGTTGCTGAAGCCGCCCTTCCGGCGGCCGAACCTGTTATGCGGCGGCCTTCTTTGGCTGGGCGCACGCGCGCCGGCCTGGATGCGGCCCTGGCCGAGATCGGCGTTCCCGAGAAGGAGCGGCGCATGCGCGTCGGCCAGCTCTGGAACTGGATCTACCATTACGGCGTCCGCGACTTCGCGGAGATGACGACGATCGGCAAGGGCCTGCGCGCGCAGCTCGCCGAGCGCTTCTCGCTCGACCTGCCGGAGGTCACCGCCGAGCAGATCTCCAGCGACGGCACCCGCAAATGGCTGCTGCGCATGGCGCCGACCGGTCCGCGCGATCGCGGCGCCGAGATCGAGTGCGTCTACATCCCCGAGGTCGACCGCGGCACGCTCTGCGTCTCCAGCCAGGTCGGCTGCACGCTGACCTGCACCTTCTGCCATACCGGCACGCAGCGGCTCGTGCGCAACCTCACCACCGAGGAGATCGTCACGCAGCTGATGGTGGCGCGCGACCGGCTCGGCGATTTCCCCAATCGCAGCGCGCCCGACGGCGCTTTCGTTCCCAATGATGGCGGGCGCTTCGTCTCGAACATCGTCTTCATGGGCATGGGCGAGCCGCTCTACAATTTCGACGGCGTGCGCGATGCGATCGGCGTGATCACCGACGACCAGGGCCTGTCCCTCGGCCGCCGGCGCATCACCGTCTCGACCTCGGGCGTGGTGCCGCAGATCGGTCCGCTCGGCGACGAGATGGGCACGATGCTGGCGATCTCTCTGCATGCGGTGCGCGACGACCTGCGCAACGAGCTGGTGCCGCTCAACAAGAAGTACCCGATCAAGGACCTGCTCGAGGCCTGCCGCAACTATCCCGGCCTGTCGAACGCCAAACGCATCACCTTCGAATACGTCATGCTCAAGGGCGTCAACGACAGCGATGCCGAGGCGCGCGAGCTGGTGCGCCTGCTCAAGGGCATCCCGGCCAAGATTAACCTGATCCCGTTCAACCCCTGGCCCGGCACGCGCTACGAGTGCTCGGACTGGGAGCGGATCGAGCGCTTCTCCGAGATCGTGTTCAAGGCCGGCTATGCCTCGCCGGTCCGCACCCCGCGCGGCCGCGATATCCTCGCCGCCTGCGGCCAGCTCAAGAGCGAGACCGAGAAGCTCTCGGCTCGCGCCCGGCTGATGCTGGAGCAGGGCGAGGTCGACACCGCGACGGCCGTGGCGACCCACTGACATGCTGCGCTGGCTGCTGCTGATCCCGTTCGCGCTGCTCTTCGCGATCGGTTCGGGCCTGGTCGCCCTGCTGATCGCCGGCGTCGCCTCGCCGGATCTCGGCCTGCTGATCGGCGGCGGCTTCGACCGGCTGATCTCGGCGCTGTTCGACCAGGCCGAGCGCGGCTTCGATCCCGGCCCTACGGCGGAGGCGGCGTTTTCCCTGCTCGGCCGGCTCGGCTTCGCCATCCTGGTCCTGCCGGTGGTGCTGGTCGCGATCGCGTCCGAGCTGTTCCGCTTCCGCAGCGGCCTGATCCAGAGCGGGCTCACCGGCCTGCTGGCCGCCCTGCTGCCGCTCGCCATGCTCGGCATGGCCAGGGCGCCGCGCGCCGGCGAGATGCAGGTCGTGGCGGCGCTCTTGCTGGTCGGCGCCGCCACCGGCTTCGTCTACTGGCTGATCGCCGGGCGCGGGGCGGGCGGGGAGAAGCGCGAGCCGCAGCGTCAGGCCTGACCTTGCGCGTCATGCTCGGGCTTGACCCGAGCATCTCGGGCCGGATGGGGTTCCAAGTATCGCGTTCTCGTCCTGAGATTCTCGGATCTTCGCTTCGCTCCGTCCGAGAATGACGGCCGTCAATCGCCGATCGCCACGCCCTCACGCCGTCCGTCGGCGCCGCCGAGATAGCCCTCCGGCGTCTTGACGATGGCCTGGATGCCGGAGGTCATCTCGATCAGCCTGACGTCGTGGCCCCTGGCTTCCAGCGCAGCTTTCCAGTTTTCCGCTTCGCTCCCCTTCTCGAGCTCGGTCGGCCCGTTGCGGTTGCCGAAATTGGCGAGATCGACGGCGCGCTGCGGGTCCATCTTCCAGTCGAGCAGGGCGACCAGCGTCTTGGCGACATAGCCGATGATCTGGCTTCCGCCGGGCGAGCCGGTGACGGCATAGAGCCGGCCAAAGGCATCGAAGACGATGGTCGGCGCCATCGAGGAGCGCGGGCGCTTGCCGGGCTCGACCCGGTTGGCGACCGGTTTGCCGTCCTCGGTCGGCGCAAACGAGAAATCGGTCAGCTCGTTGTTGAGCAGGAAGCCGCCCTTCGTCATCAGGCGCGAGCCGAAGCCGTCCTCGATGGTCGTCGTCATCGAGACGGCATTGCCGGCAGCGTCGATCACCGAGATATGGCTGGTGCCGTTCTCGACGCCATCCGAGGGCGCAAACAGGAAAGCGCGCTTGTTCGGCGGGGTGCCGGCACTGGCCTTGGCCATCGCCTTGTCCGGGCTGATCAGTTTTGCGCGCTCACGGATATACTCCTCGTCGATCAGACCGGAGATGGGCACGTGGACGAAGGCGGGGTCGCCGAGATAGAGCGCCCGGTCGGCGAAGGCGAGCTTTCCGGCTTCGGCGAACCAGTGGGCGGCTTCCGCGCCCGCTCCGGCACGAGCAATGTCCTTGGTCTCGAGCATGCCCAAGATCTGCTGCACGGCGACCGCGCCCGAGCTCGGCGGGCCCATGCCGCAGAGCGTATAGGCGCGATAGCGGCCGCAGACCGGGGCGCGCTCCTCGACCTTGTAGGCGGCAAGGTCGTCCAGCGTGATGTCGCCAGGATTGGTTGCATGGCCGGTCACCGTCGCGACGATGTCCTCTGCAATCGCACCCTCATAGAAGGCGTCGGCACCGCGCCCGGCGATGGCGCGCAGCGTCGTCGCGAAGGCCGGGTTCTTCAGGATCGCGCCGACCGGCTTGGGCTTGCCGTCGGCCTCGTAGAAATAGGTGGCGGCCCGGGCATCCTTGCCGAGATTCGTTTCCTGGGCGAGGAGCCCGTTGAGACGCGGCGAGATGGCAAAGCCCTCCTCGGCCAGTCTGATCGCCGGGGCGAAAACCTCGGCCCAGGGCAATTTGCCCCAGCGCTTATGCGCCTCCTCGAGCAGCCGGACCGTACCGGGCACGCCGACCGAGCGGCCGCCGACCACGGCATCGACGAACTTCATCGGCTTGCCGTCGGCGCCGAGGAAGCGCTCGGGCCTGGCCGCCTTCGGCGCGGTCTCGCGGCCGTCGAGTGTGGTCATCTGCCGGCCGGCCTCGTCCCAATAGACGAAGAAGGCGCCGCCGCCGATGCCGGAACTCTGCGGCTCGACCAGGTTGAGCACGAGCTGGATCGCGATCGCCGCGTCGGTGGCGCTGCCGCCGGCCCGAAGCATCTCGCGACCGGCCGCGGCGGCGAGCGGATTGGCGGCAGCGGCCATGTAGCGCTGCGCCGTGCCGAGTGTCTTGGCGGTGCGGCCGGTCGCAGCTTCGGGCGCGGGCGCCATGGTCTGGGCCGGGGCTGCGGTTGCAGCGGCGAGCCAAAGGCCGAGAGCGATGAGCGAGCGGCTACCGAATGCGGACGATGTATGCAGCATGGTCCTGTCCTCTTCGATTGCCGCGCAGACTAGCGCGCTTGCCGGCTTGCGCGCCATGCTTGCGGCGCTGGTTTGCTCTGCCGGGCGGCGCGGCTATGGTCGGCCTCCTGATTTGTTCGCCTACGCCGAAGGGGTTCGTCATGGTGCTCACGCAGTCTCCGGCAATTCGCCGTCCCCTCGTCATGCTGCTTATCGGGCTGTTCGGCCTGGTTCTGGCGGGCTGCGGCTACAACAACGTGCCGACGCTGGAGGAGAAGGCCAAGGCGTCCTGGGGCGAGGTGCAGAACCAGTATCAGCGCCGCGCCGACCTGATCCCGAACCTGGTCGAGACGGTGAAGGGCTATGCCCAGCAGGAGCGGGAGGTCCTGACCCAGGTGATCGAGGCGCGCGCCAAGGCGACGCAGGTCAAGGTCGATGCCTCCACGATCACCGACCCCGCCAAGTTCAAGGAATACCAGGACGCGCAGAACCAGCTCAGCGGTGCGCTCGGGCGCCTGATGGTGACGGTCGAGCGCTATCCCGAACTGAAGTCGAACCAGAACTTCCTGGCCTTGCAGTCGCAGCTCGAAGGCACCGAGAACCGCGTCGCGGTCGCCCGGCGCGACTACATCCAGGCGGTGCAGGCCTTCAATACGGAGATCCGGACCTTCCCGGGGGTGATCTGGGCTCGCCTGTTCTGGGGGGCCAAGCCGATGGAGAGCTTCTCGGCGACGGCAGGAGCCGAACGGCCGCCGGCGGTGAAGTTCTGAGCGTGTGATCCTGCGTGGTCCGGGTCTCTGCAGCCGTCGACATGCCGTCATTCTCGGACGGAGCGAAGCGTAGATCCGAGAATCTCGATCAGGAGATGCTCGGGTCAGGCCCGAGCATGACGGCCTTCATCCGGCTCGCTGTCCTGCTCTTCTGCCTCCTTTCCCCCCTCATCGCCATCGCTGCCGAGCCGAACTATCCGGCGCTGACCGGCCGTATCGTCGACAACTCGAGCCTTTTGGATGCCGAGGCCTTCAGCCGGATCGAGCAGAAGCTCCGCGCGCATGAGGAGAAGACCAGCGACCAGGTCGTGGTCGCGACGCTGCCCTCGCTGCAAGGCTACCCCATAGAGGAGTTCGCCAACGGCCTGTTCCGGGCCTGGAAGCTCGGCGACAAGGCGAAGAACAACGGCGTCCTGCTCATCGTCGCGCCGAACGAGCGCAAGGTGCGCATCGAGGTCGGCTACGGGCTGGAAGGGGCGCTGACCGACGCGCTCTCGAAGGTGATCATCACCACTGCGGTCGCGCCCAAATTCAAGAACGGCGATTTCGCGGGCGGAATCGAGGGCGGCGTCGATGCGATCCTCTCGATCCTGGCGGGCGATGCCGAGGAATGGCAGCGGCGCGCCCAGATTCGCAGCGACGAATCCTCCTGGACCGAGACCGCCGCGGTGATTTTTGTCATGATCATCGTGTTCATCCTGATTGTCAGCTTCATGCGCGAGCTCGGCCGTTCCTCGGGCGGGGCACGCCGGCACCGGACGCGGGACGGTCGTTGGATCGTCCTGCCGCCCTCCGGCGGCTCGGGCTGGAGCGGCGGCTCCTCCTCGGGCGGCTGGAGCTCGGGTTGGGGAGGCGGCTCGAGCTCGGGCGGTTTCTCGGGCGGGGGCGGCTCGTCCGGCGGTGGCGGGGCTTCGGGGGACTGGTGAGATGCTGAATTCCGATGATCGCGACGCCATCGCCGAGGCCGTGCGCGAGGCCGAACGGCAGACCTCCGGCGAGATCGTCGTCGTCGTCGACCGCGCTGCCGGCAGCTATGTCGCGGTGCCACTGGTGCTGGCGCTGGCGCTTGCCCTGTTCTTGCCCTGGCCGTTCCTGCTGATCACGAATCTGAGCGCGGCCAGCATCTTCCTGGCCCAGTTGATCGCCGCAGCGCTGCTGCTCGCGACGCTGCTCTGGTATGGCCGCGGCGGGCGCTTCGTCCCTGGTTTCGTCAAGCGCCGGCAGGCGCATGAGACGGCGCTGCGCGAGTTCACGGCTCGGGGGCTGACATTGACGCAGGGGCGCACCGGCGTGCTGCTCTATATCGCCGTGCAGGAGCGCTATGCCGAGGTGGTCGCCGATGCCGGAATCTCGGCCAAGGTCGATGGCGAGGCCTGGCAGAAGATCGTCGAGCCGCTGCTGGCGGCTGCGGCGCAGGATGCTTTGCGCGAAGGTCTGATCGCGGCGGTGCGCGATGTCGGCGCCGTACTCGCCGCCCATGCGCCACCTGCCGCCGACGATGTCGACGAGCTGCCGAACAAGGTGGTGATTCTGTAGGACCGCCTGCTTCGGCTGATTACTTGGCCGGACCGCGCGCGGCGCCGAGGATGGCGCTCTGGCGGGCGTAGAGATCGGCCTGGACCAGCACGACGTAAGAATCGGCCTTTGCGGCGGAGCGGACGGTCTCCAGCGGCACGCTCAGGGTCGCAGCCTGACCGTTCCATTCGCCGATCCTGCTGATGCCGCGCACCACATTGGCATAGGTCACGGTCTTGCCGGTATTCTCGCCGCGCTCGATCGGCACGGTAGCGGTTCGGCTGACCTGCAGCAGCCAGACGACGGCCGGCTTCTCGCTCGCGAAAGGCGCCTGGCCCAGAGCGACACGCAGCGCGCCATCCGCCTCGGACAGGTCGACCTTGACCGTAAAGCCGCTCTTGCCCTGCTCCTGGACGAGCTTGTCGATGCCGCCCTTGTCGGAGCCGACGATATGGGCAGCGCCGTTGACCACGGCCTGTGGCGTATAGATCTGGCCGTCGCCGCGTGCCTTGGCGTAGAGCTTCTGGCGCTTGCTGAAAACCTCCTGGCCGAGCGTGTCCTTCCAGCCGAGATAGTCCCAATAGGTCACCGGCAGGGTCAGGGTGATCAGCTTGGGGTCCTTGGCGAGCTCGGTGAAGAGCGCGTCCGCCGCGGGGCAGGACGAGCAGCCCTGACTGGTGAAAAGCTCGACCACCGCCTGCGGGCGCACCGCCGGCTGCTGGGCATGCGCCGGGGCACCTGCGAGGAGCAGGAGAGCAACGGCAGCAGCGATGTTGCTGGTGTGGCGGACCATCATTCGAACTCGACGCCTGTATAGAAGCAGGCGGTTACCAAAAGCGCTACTCTCCACTCAATTGGAAATCACGTTGCCTTGAAAACAGGCTTCTTTGGCGCCTGATCGCGAAAACGTGCCAGAGCCTCGGCGCTGATCAGGTTCGGGCGCCAGCGCCGGTGCATCCACAGCCACTGTTCGGGATGTTCCCGGACCCAGCCATCGACCACGGCGGTCATCATCGCCATGGCGCCGGTGACGTCGATCTCGCCGTTGGCATCGCGCGGCAGGTCCAGCGGCGGCGTCAACTCGATGCGGAAGCGCCGGTTCGGCAGGCGGATGACGCGCACGCCATGGACCGGGCATTCGAAGCGGCGGGCGAACTTGCCGAGGATCGGGTTGGTCAGCGCCGGCCGGCCGAGGAAAGGCACCACCACGCCGCGGGTGAAATGCTGGTCGATCAGCATGCCGAGATGGCCGCCATTCTCGAGCACGCCCTGCATGGCGAAGGCGGCGCCCTGCTTGGCGGCGGCGAGCCCGCCCATCGCGCTGGAGCGGATCTCGTGGACGACGGCGGCGATCGCCGGATCGTTCGGCGCGCGGAAGACGGCGGTGGTGTCGAGATCGTAGGTTGCCGCGCAGATCGCCGGCAGTTCCCAGTTGGCGAGATGCGTCGAGAAGATCAGGCCTGGCCTGTCGTCGTCCTTCAGCGCGATGAAATGCTCGATTCCGACGACCTCGATCCGGCCGTTCGGATCGGGATTGTGGTAGTCGTAATCGAACAGCGTCTTGAGATGGGCATATTCGGCGACGGTGCGGCCGAGATTCTCCCAGCCGCCGCGGACGATACGCCGTGCCTCTGCATCGGCGATACCCGGGAAGGCGGCGCGGACATTGGCATAGGCGACGCGGTTGACGGGGATCAGCGGGCTGATGCTGCGCATGAGCCAGCCACCGAGATCTGAGGCGCGCTCCGGTCCAAGCGCGCGCAGGAAGGCGTAGATCGTGCGGATAAGCCCGATCATCAGCGCAGCGCCGATGCGCGTCGCGAATTGCTTCAGCTTCCTCAAAATCCCAGCCCGGTCCGTCGGCGCAGCGTCCGGGCCGGACCTCGCCATTGCGGCGCGACTTGCGGGATTGTGGCCGGCGCGTCAAGTCGCGCCGGCTCAATGGGGCGCTCAGAGCGTGACGATGACCTTGCCGAAGACCTTGCGGCCTTCGATCCGGGCGAGGCCCTGCTCGAACTCGGCGAGCGGGAAGACCGAATCGATCACTGGCTTCATCCCGCTGGCCATCTTCTCCAGCGATTGCGCGATGTTCTCGATCCGGCAACCGAAGGAGCCGGTGATGCGATATTGCTGCTGGAAGAGCTGCATCAGGTTCATCGTCGTCGAGGCGCCGGAGGTCGCGCCGCAGGTGACGAGCCGGCCGCCGCGCTTCAGGCAGAGCAGCGAGCCGTTCCAGGTGTCGGCGCCGACATGCTCGAAGACGACGTCGACGCCCTTGCGCTTGGTCAGGCGCCGGACCTCGCCCTCGAAGCGTTCGGTCTTGTAGTTGACGACGAAATCGGCGCCGAGCGCCTTGGCCTTCTCACCTTTCTCGTCGTCGCCGACGGTGGTGTAGACGGTGCAGCCGATCGCCTTGGCCATCAGGATCGCCGCGGTGCCGATGCCGGAACCGCCGGCATGGACGAGGACGGACTCGCCAGGCTCGAGCCTGGCATTGTCGAACAGCATGTGCTGGACCGTGCCGAAGCCGATCGGGGCGCAGGCGGCCTCCTCGAAGGAGACGCCCGTCGGCGCCTTGACCACCAGCCGCTCGGGCCGGTTGATCAGTTCGCGGGCGAAACCGTCGATATGGAAGCCCATGATCCCGGCGACGTTCTCGCAGAGATTGTCGCGGCCTTCGCGGCAAGCCTTGCAGTGGCCGCAGGTCTCGGCGCCGTACATCGTCACCGTATCGCCCTCGCGGAAGCGCGAGACGCCCTCGCCGACCGCGACGACCTCGCCGGCCGCCTCGACGCCGGCCGCCTGCGGCATCTTGCGCTTGGCGAAGGCCATGCCGCGGAAGCCCCAGAGGTCGAGATAGTTCAGGCCGACGGCACGAACACGGATCTGGACCTCGCCGGGAGCGGGCGGGGGCGGCGGCTCGATTTGTTCGAGGCGGAGATCGCGGTCGCCATGGAGCTGGAGCGAGAGCATCGGTCTTGTTCTTTCAAAGCTGGTCCGGCCATTGCCGGGAGGTATGGAGAACCGCGAGGATTTCGACGCGACCGTCGCTGACGCGATAGGGTAGAATATAGGGCGTTCCGTTCACGACGAGCTCACGGCTCCCGTCGACACGACCCGGCCTTCCCATATGGGGATGCTCGCCGAGCTGTTTTCCCGCCTGCCTGAGGCGGCGCACGAGAGCCAAAGCGGCTGAGGCGCTGATCGGCGCGGCATAGTCCGCGATTTCATCAAGCTCGACCCGGGCGCGGGCCGTCCAGATGACTTTCATCGACCGGCGTTGATCATGGCTTGCAGCTTGGCTTCGATTGCGTCGAGTTCTTCGTCAGTCGCGAATTCGCCTCGGTCGGCTTCGGCGATGCCTTCCTTGATCCGCTGGATCTGCCAAGCATTCAGCTCGACATAGTCCTGGATCGCTTTGGCCACGAGCCAGTTGCGCGAGCGGTCGGTGTCGGCCGCCAGCGCATCGAGCTTGGCAAGGGTCTCGTCGTCGAGGCGGATGGTGAAGGCTGCCGTCATGCTGGTTCACTCCGGTTCACAATGAACATAGGCGGTTCGCGGCGCAGCGCCAAGCGTCGCGCGTTTCCATGTTTCACGTGAAGCGCTGGAGAGCCCTTTAACGGTGCACGCCGAGATGGGCGGTCAGGCCGCCATCGATCGGCAGGACCGTGCCGGTGATGTAGGTGGCCGGCGGGCTCAGCAGGAAGGCGGCGAGGCCGGCGACCTCCTCCGGTCTGGCAAAGCGACCGGCCGGGATCTGGCTTTCCATCTTGTCGCGATAGGCGGCATAGGGCGCCATCATGTCGGTATCGACGAAGCCCGGCGCGATCACGTTGACGGTGACGCCGCGCTTGCCGGTCTCGACCGCGAGCGTCTTGGCATAGGAGATCAGCGCGCCCTTGGATGCCGCATAGGCGGCATTGCCGGGATTGCCGCGTAGCGCTGCGACCGAGCCGATCGCGACGATGCGGCCTTCCTTCGCGCGGATCATCCCGCGCATCAGGCTTTTGGCGAGGCGGGTGAAGGCCCAGAAGTTGACCTGCATCGCCGCTTCGGCCTTGTCCTGCACCAGCATGGCGGCGAGCGTGTCATAGGGCTGGCCGGCATTGTGGACGAGGCCGAACCAGGTCTCGCCTTCGCATTGCTCGCAGAAGGCGTCGAGCGCGGCCTTGTCGGAGAGATCGAGCGGCAAAGCGCGCACCGAGCGACCAGGCACGGCTTCGGCGATCTCCGCAGCGAGGGCCTGCGCCTGATCGCCCGAAGAACGGTAGGTGAAATCGACATCGTGGCCAGCGGCCACGAGAGCCCGCACGATCGCGGCGCCGACGCCCTTGGCGCCGCCGGTGACGAGGACCCTAGTCATGCTGCGTTCGGTCCTGCCGTCAGGACGAGGCAGGTGTTCTGGCCGCCGAAGCCGAAGGAGTTCGACAGCACGGTGCGGACCTTGGCGTCGCGGGCCTCATTCGGGATGACGTCGAGCGCAATCGCCGGATCGGGCGTGTTGTAATTGATCGTCGGTGGTATCCGGCCATTGGCGATGGTCAATAGCGAGATCACCGCCTCGACCGCGCCGGCGGCCGTCAGCGTATGGCCGAGCATCGACTTGTTCGAGGAGATCGGGAGCCTTGCCATGCGCTCGCCGAAGACGGCCGAGCAGCTCATCGCCTCCATCTTGTCGTTCTCCGGCGTCGAGGTGCCGTGCGCGTTGATGTAGTCGACGTCGTCGGGGGTGAGTCCGGCGTCGGCCAGGGCGTCCTGCATGGCGAGGATCGCCGGCTTGCCGTCCGGGCTCGAGCGGGTGCGGTGGAAGCCGTCGCCGCGCTCGCCGCAGCCGGCGACGATGCCGAGAATGGTGGCGCCGCGCGCCAGAGCGTGGTCATAGTCCTCCAGCACCAGCGCGCCGGCGCCCTCGCCCATGACGAAGCCGTCGCGGTTCTTGGAAAACGGCTTGGCGGAGCCCTCCGGCGGATCGTTCTGGGTCGAGAGGGCCGAGAGCAGCGAGAAGCGGATCAGCGCCTCGGCATGGACCGAGCCATCGGTGCCGATGCAGAGCGCGGCCTCTGTCTCGCCTCTACGAATCGCCTCGACGCCCATCTGGATCGCTGTCGCGCCCGAGGAGCAGGCGGTCGAGAGCGAAATCGGCGAACCCTTGGTACCGAATTTCTCGGCGATGTGCTCGGCGACGCCGCCGAACAGGAAGAGCTCATGCATCGCCTTGTGCTTGTGGCGGGCGGCGACGCGCAGCAGCGCGTCATAGTCGGTCTCACCCTCGACGGCTTGGGCCAGTTCCTGCTTTTGCGGCCATTCCATCTCGACCGGCGGCACTGCCATGAAGAGCTCACCCGGGAAATCGCCGTTTACGCCTAGGCCGCTCTGCGCGACGGCTTCCTCAGCGGCGAGGGTGGCGAGCTTCTCGGAGAGCTCGGGGGCGGCGAAGGAGCCATCGAACAGGAAGTCGACGGTCGCGGCGATGGTGGTGCGCAGGCCGTCGGTCGGAAAGCGCTCGATCCGGTGGATGCCGGAGCGGCCCGCGGTCAGGGCCTCCCAGTTTGCGTCCTTGCCCTGGCCGAGCGAGGTGACGATACCGAGGCCGGTGACGGCGACGATCGGCCGGCCCTGGCTGTCGCGATGGTTTTCACCCATGACGCCTCTCCTCACGCCTTGACCAGACGGGCAGCGCCCTCGCCGCGCCAATGGGCGGCGCCGGTGACGATGGCCTCGTTTGCCGCGCCGGTCGAGAGCGCGGCTGCGGCGAGCGCGACCGAGACCGGGAAGGCGGCTTCGACGGAATGGCCAACGAGGTCGCCGGTGGCGATGCGGCGCGCGCCTGGCGCGGCCTTGGCAATGGCGGCGGCTTCTTCGTCGGTGATTTCGGCGCAGCCGGTCGCAGCCGATATCGCCAGCGCGTCGGCGGCGATCTGGCCGAAGCCGGAGAGAAGTTCGTCGAGTGCCTTGGCGACCGAGCCGGGCTGGCGGCGGCTGCGATGAGCGCCGGCATGGCTGAGACGCGCATGCGCCCTGGCGCCGCGCGCCGCGGCGCGCTCGGCCGCTTCGAGCACGAGGAAGGCGCCGGCGCTGCCGGTGATCATGCCCGGCGCCTCGCTGCGAGCGAAGACCGGTGCGAAATCGGCAGAGCGCAGGAAGCCGCCGAGCTCGAACAGCAGCAGCATGTCGCGGCGCTCGGCATTGTAGGCGCCGCCGACGAGGATGATGTCGGCCTGGCCGGCCGCGATCCGGGCCTGAGCGGTGCGGATCGCGTCGACGCCGGCCTGCTCCTCGCCCATCAGCGTGCGCGAGGCGCCGGTGATGCCGTGGACGATGCCGATATTGCCGGCGAGCAGGTTGGATAGCTGGGCCAGGAACAGCGTCGGCCTGAGATCACCCATCAGCCGTTCGTTGAGGAAGGCGCCGGGCTGGTTGGCGTTGCGCAGGCCGGCCAGGATGGCGGCATCGACCGCGTGGTCGCGCTCGCCGCCGCCGGCGGCGACGATGACCTGGAGCTGGCTCTTGGCTTCGGTGTCGTCCTTCAGGCCGGCGTCATCGAGGGCAAGGCCGGCTGCATAGACGCCGAGGCGTTGCCAGGGCTCCATCTGGCGCTGGTCGGACTTCTTCGGGATCTGCTTGTCGAGCTCAAGTGGCTTCAGCGGATGCAGCGGGTAGGGCGCGAAGCTCTGGGTATCGACGACGGGGGCCGTATCGGACGCGAGCGCCAGCGCATGCGCCTCGACGCCCTCGCCGAGGCTGGAGGCAAGGCCGATGCCGGTGATGACGACGTCGCGGGCCATGTCAGGCTGCCTCCGGGGAGAGACCGATGGCGGCGATGCGGCTCTGCATCAAGGTACGCATATCGGCGGGGAAAGGCATCAGGCGAAAGCGCAGCTCGGCATCGCAGATCGGCTTGCCGGCGATGGCGATCTTCGCCTTGGTCGCTGCGTAACCGGAGCCCTCGTGGACGAGTTCGGCACTGACGTCGAGCACCGCATTCGGTTCGACGAACGTGCGGAAGCGCGCCTTGTCGACCATCATCAGGAACGGCATCTGCGTCAGGCCGTTGAGCCCGAGCAGAAGATAACCGGAGGCTTGCGCCATGGTTTCGGTCAGCAGGACGCCGGGAACGAGCGGGTGGCCGGGAAAATGGCCTTCGAAGACCGGGCTTGTCGCCGGAACGGTCGAGCGGGTCAGGATCCGCTTGGCCGCCGGATCGAAGCTCTCGACCTTGTCGATCATGTCGAAATATTCGAGGCGCATGCGGTTCCAACCCGTCTCGCCGCGATCGGGGTCGTGCCCCGCTTGCGGCGTCTCAACGTCCAGCGTCGGCCCCGACGGGCCGAGATGCGCTCAGGCGGCCAATTTACTCAGGCAGCCTTGGCGGCGACGAGGTCGTCGATGCGCTTGCACAGGTTCTCGAGCACGAAATACTGCTCGGCCGGCGCTTTGCCCTCGTTGACCTCCTGGGTCCACTGCTCCAGCGGCAGCTTGATGCCGAAGGCCTTGTCGATCGCAAAGGCGATGTCGAGGAAGGCGAGGGAGTCGATGCCGAGATCGTCGATCGCGTGGCTCTGGGGCGTGATCTTCTCGCGGGGAATGTCGCAAGTTTCCGAAATGATGCCGGCGACCGTCTCGAACGTGGCGGACATGCGGGTGCTCCCGTCTTGGATGATGATGGCGGACGGCGTCCGGGCGCGTTCGCCCCGCGCCTGCCCCAAGCCCCCCGCCGAGGATGACTGTGACCGCCCCCTTACACCTGCGTGCAGGATAGGACAACCGTCACGACCAAAAGAGAGACGCCCGGCTTTTGGCCGGGCGTCCAGTATTGTCCTCGCCGAGCCTTAGGCGGCGATGCCGCGCAGCACGTAGTGCAGGATGCCGGCGTTCTTGAAGTAGTCGAGCTCGTCCAGCGTATCGATGCGGCAGAGGATCGGAACCTTCTTCACCTTGCCATCGGCATAGGTGATCTCGGCTTCGAGCGTCTGGCGCGGCTTGACGGTGGCGAGACCCTTGATCGTCACGCTCTCGTCGCCCTTGAGGCCGAGCGAGGCCCAGCTCGTGCCCTCCTGCAGGGTGAACGGCACCACGCCCATGCCGACCAGGTTGGAGCGGTGAATGCGCTCGAAGCTCTGGGCGATCACGGCCTTGACGCCGAGCAGGTTGGTGCCCTTGGCGGCCCAGTCACGCGACGAGCCGTTGCCGTATTCGACGCCGGCGAAGATCACCAGCGGCACCTTCTCGGCCTGGTAGCGCATCGCCGCGTCGTAGATCGGCAGCTCTTCCTTGCTGGGGTAGTGGATGGTGTAGCCGCCTTCGCGGCCGTTCGGGCCCATCATGTGATTGCGGATGCGGATATTGGCGAAGGTGCCGCGCATCATCACCTCATGATTGCCGCGGCGCGTGCCGTACTGGTTGAAGTCCGCGACGGCGACGCCATGCTCGGTGAGATAGGCACCGGCCGGCGAGGCGGCCTTGATCGAACCGGCCGGCGAGATGTGGTCGGTGGTGATCTTGTCGCCGAACAGGCCGAGGATGCGGGCGCCGACGATTTCGGTGACCGGAGCCGGCTGCTTGCCCATGCCGCGAAAATAGGGCGGGTTCTGGACATAGGTCGACTTGTCGTCCCAGGCATAGGTCTGGCCGGTCGGAGCCTTGACCTTCTGCCAGTTGGCGTCGCCCTTGAAGACGTCGGCATACTTCGCCTTGAAGATCGCCTTGGTGACGTTCTTGGCGATGAAGGCCTGGATCTCCTTGTTGGAAGGCCAGATGTCCTTGAGATAGACCGGCTTGCCGTCCTTGCCCATGCCGAGCGGTTCGGTCGTGAGGTCGATCTGCACGGACCCTGCCAGCGCATAGGCGACGACCAGCGGCGGCGATGCCAGGTAGTTCGCCTGCACGTCCGGCGAGACGCGGCCCTCGAAGTTGCGGTTGCCCGAGATCACGGCGCCGGCGATCAGGCCCTGATCGTTGATCGCCTTCGAGATCGGGGCCGGCAGCGGGCCGGAATTGCCGATGCAGGTGGTGCAGCCGAAGCCGACCAGGTTGAAGCCGAGCTTGTCGAGGTCCTTCTGCAGGCCGGCCTTGGCGAGATACTCGGCCACGACCTGCGAGCCGGGGGCCAGCGAGGTCTTGACCCAGGGCTTGACCTTGAGGCCCTTGGCCACCGCGTTGCGGGCGAGCAGGCCGGCAGCCATCAGCACCGACGGGTTCGAGGTGTTGGTGCAGGAGGTGATGGCGGCGATGACGACGTCGCCATGGCCGAGATCGAACTTCTCACCCTCGACCTTGACGCGGCGGGAGAGCTCGCCGCCCTTCTTGTAGTCCGTATCCATCGCTGCGGCGAAGCCGCTCTTGATCGCGCCGAGATCGGCGCGGCCTTCCGGACGCTTCGGGCCGGCCATCGAGGCCTGGACGGTATTCAGGTCGAGCTCGAGCGTGTCGGTGAAGACCGGGTCGGGCGTCGAGCGCGTCGCGAACAGCCCCTGGGCCTTCGAGTACTTCTCGACCAGCGCGACACGGGCGGCCTTGCGGCTGGTGGTCTCCAGATAGTTCAGCGTCTCGGCGTCGACCGGGAAGAAGCCGCAGGTGGCGCCGTATTCCGGGCCCATATTGGCGATCGTTGCGCGGTCGGCCAGCGTCAGATTGTAGAGGCCGGGGCCGAAGAACTCGACGAACTTGCCGACGACGCCCTTCTTGCGCAGCATCTGCGTGACCGTCAGCACGAGGTCGGTCGCGGTGATGCCTTCCTTGAGCTTGCCGGTGAGCTTGAAGCCGATCACCTCGGGCAGCAGCATCGACTGCGGCTGGCCAAGCATGGCGGCCTCGGCCTCGATGCCGCCGACGCCCCAGCCGAGCACGGCGAGGCCGTTGACCATGGTGGTGTGCGAGTCGGTGCCGACCACGGTGTCGGGATAGGCGACCTCCACCGTTTCGGTCTTCTTGCCCTTCTTCACCTTCTCCTTCGCCGTCCAGACGGTCTGGGCGAGGTATTCCAGGTTGACCTGGTGGCAGATGCCGGTGCCGGGCGGGACGACGCGGAAATTGTCGAAGGCGCCCTGGCCCCACTTGAGGAAGCGGTAGCGCTCGCCATTGCGCTGGTATTCGAGATCGACGTTCTGCTTGAAGGCCTTGGGCGAGCCGAACTCGTCGACGATGACGGAGTGGTCGATGACGAGATCGACCGGCACCAGCGGGTTGATCTTCTTGGGATCGCCGCCGAGCGCGACGACGCCGTCACGCATCGCGGCGAGGTCGACCACCGCCGGCACGCCGGTGAAGTCCTGCATCAGCACGCGCGCCGGGCGGAAGCCGATCTCCTTGCCGGCCTTGCCCTTGTCGTCGAGCCAACCGACGAAGGCCTCGATGTCGGCCTTGGTGACCGAGCGGCCGTCCTCGAAGCGCAGCAGGTTCTCGAGCAGCACCTTCATCGAGAAGGGCAGCTTGGAAATGCCGGCGAGGCCGTTCTTCTCGGCAGCCTTGAGGGAGTAATAGACATATTTCTTCGTGCCGACGGTCAGCGTCTTGCGGCACTTGAATGAATCGAGCGAGGCCATTTTGGCTTACATCCTGATCAAGGGGTTGCGGTCACGAGCCGAATCCCTCCTTGCGGATGAATCCGGTCGAAGGCCTGTTGCGCATGACGCGCACGCCGCCCCGGGAGTGCCCGAGCCCCGCGCCGGATCGGCGTGCGGCGTAGCCACGGGTTCTATAGATCAATTCCAAGAAGCTCGCTACAGGCTCGATATGCGTCAGATGAAGAGCTCATGACGCTTCGGAAGACAGGCTCGGCGTGACGCAGATTCCTTTCCAGAGATTCGCCCTGACAGCCGAGGGGCTCGCTTGCCGCCGCGGCGGGCGCGCGGTCTTCGGCGACGTCAGCTTCCACCTGGAAAATGGCACGGCGATCGCGCTCACCGGCCGCAACGGCGCCGGCAAATCGAGCCTGATCGCCATGGTGTGCGGGCGCCTGCGGCCCGAAGCCGGGGTGATCAAGCTCGAGGGGCAGGGCGACCTGCCGCCGGCCGAGGCAGTTCATCTGGTCGGCCACCGCGACGGGCTCAAGACCGCGCTGACCGCGGCCGAGAATTTGCGTTTCGCGCAGGATCTGCTTGGCCAGCCGGGCCTCGACCCGGCCGAGGCGCTCGCGACGGTCGGCCTGCCGCATGCCGGGTCGCTGCCGGTCGGCTATCTCTCGGCCGGCCAGCGCCGGCGCGTCGCGCTGGCACGCCTCCTGGTGGCGTCGCGGCCGATCTGGCTGCTGGACGAGCCGATGGCAGCACTGGATATCGGCTCGCAGGCGATGCTGTCGCAGCTCATGCAGGCACATCTGGCGGCGGGCGGCGCGATCCTGGCGGCGACCCACGGCCCGCTCGGCCTCGACGGCGCGCGCGAACTCAGGATCGGCCCGTGACCGGCGCCTTCCTTGCCATCCTCAGGCGCGATCTTGCTTTGGCTGTCCGGGCCGGCGGCGGCGGCGAGCTCGCGCTCGTCTTCTTCCTGACCGTCGTGGTGCTGATTCCGTTCGCGCTCGGGCCCGACCTCAACCTGCTGTCGCGGATCGGCCCGGCGATCCTTTGGCTCGGGGCGTTGCTGGCGACCTTGATCGGGCTCGACCGCCTGTTCCAGGCTGATGAGGAGGACGGCTCGCTCGATTTGATCCGCGGCGCGCCGCTGCCGCTCGAGCTCGCCGTCCTCGCCAAGGCGCTGGCGCATTGGCTGACGACCGGCCTGCCGCTGACCTTGGCCGCGCCGCTGCTCGGGCTGCTCGTCGCGCTGCCGGTGGAGAGCGTCCTGCCACTGACCGCGAGCCTTGCTTTAGGAACTCCGGCGCTGAGCTTCATCGGGGCGGGCGCCGCGGCACTAACCGCGAGCCTACGGCGGGGCGGCCTGATCCTGCCGATCCTGGTCGCGCCGCTGTGCGTGCCCGTGCTGATCTTCGGTGTTTCGGCTTCGGACGCGGCACGCGGGCCGATGCCGCTGCAGAGCCCGTTGCTGATCCTGGCTGCGTTATCGCTGATGGCGGCCGTGGTTGGCTGTGTCGCGGCGGCGGCAGCGTTGCGCCAGCCGGATTGAGGCGTCAGACCTCGGACAATTCACCCCGGTCGAGTTCCAGGGCGCAGCCAGATTGGGTTGCCAACCGGGCGACGGCGGCTGCGATGTCTTCGAGCGCGACATTCTCATCGATGAAACGGCGCTGGACGTCTTCGGCGACGCCGAAGACGTCGACGACCCGCGATTGACCTGCCTCCAGGCGCACGGCCGTCTCGATGTCGCGTCGCATGGGATCGGATAGCGTGATGAGCATGGCAATCCCTCCTACGACCCGATATTACGCCCAAGCTGAGTAGCGCTCAATAAAAAATATAATAATTTCAGTTATTTAGTAGATTGCGTCAGTGGAGGTTGAGTCGCTTGACGCTCAGGTGCCGTCGGCGACGCAGCCACTTGTGATTGAGTAACTCGCGCAAATATAGTCACTTACTCATTTCCAGCGCGATGGAGCGCGCCATGCCGGATTTGGAACGCGGCGAACGTTTGCAGATCATGCTCAGCGCGGACGAACTCCGTGCGGTCGAGAACTGGCGGTTCGAGAAGCGGATGCCGAGCCGCGCCGCGGCCGTCCGCGAATTGCTCAGGCGCGGCCTGAATGCCGAGGGCTTCGACGTCGCTGCCGACGGCGCTCGTTCAGGCAGCTTCAGCGTCCTCGACAAGGTCGATGGCGACGAGCCGGCCGTGCCGGAGAAGAACTAGCCTTCTTGCTAGCCTCATCGTCGCAGGTACCGCTCCTCGATTGTGAGCCGGGCCGGCGATTGCTACATGCTCTCTGGTCGAAAGAAGAGCAGAGCCGGCCACCACCGTCATGGCGAGCCTTACCGAACTGGCCAATCCGGCGCGCTTCATGCGCCTGTCGAGCGTCTTGCTGCCCTGGCTCGCGGGAGCGGCGGCGCTGCTGCTCACGATCGGCTTCTATCTCGTCTGGTTCGTCGCCCCCTCCGACTACCAGCAGGGCGAGACGATTCGGATCATGTACATCCATGTGCCGGCGGCCTGGCTGGCGCTGATGTTCTATTCGATGATGGCGCTCTCGGCGCTCGGCGTGCTGGTCTGGCGCCATCCGCTCGCCGACGTCGCCCAGCAGGCTGCAGCACCGATCGGCGCCTGCTTCGCGCTGATCTGCCTGCTGACCGGGTCGTTCTGGGGCAAGCCGATGTGGGGCACCTACTGGGTCTGGGATGCGCGCCTGACCTCGATGCTGGTGCTGTTCCTCATCTATCTCGGCCTGATCGCGCTGCGCCGGGCCATCGACGAGCCTTCGCGGGCCGGCCGCGCCGTCGCGATCCTGACGCTGGTCGGCTGCGTCAACATCCCGATCATCAAGTTCTCGGTCGACTGGTGGAGCACATTGCATCAGCCGGCCTCGGTGCTGCGGCTGGGCGGGCCGACCATCCATTCCTCGATGCTCTGGCCGCTGGTGATCACCGCGATCGGTTTCACGCTGCTGGCGCTGGCGCTGCATTGCGCCGCCATGCAGGCCGAGATCCTGCGCCGGCGCGTGCGCACACTGACGATCTTCGAGGCCGAGCGGCTCGACCGGCTCTCGCTGCAGGCGGCGCAATGACGGACGTGCTCGGACCCCATGCCGGCTTCATCCTCGCCGCCTATCTGGCTGCGGCCGTGATCCTCGGCGGTCTCGCCGCCGCGATCCTGCTCGACCGGCGCGCGCAGCGGCGTGCACTGGCGGCGCTGGAAGAGCGCGGCGCCGGTCGTCGTGGCGGAGCGTCGTCATGAGCGAGGCGTCCGTTTCAGCGCCGCGACGGTCGCCCTGGCTCTATGCGATCCCGCTGCTGGTTTTCGTGGCCTTGGCGGCGGTGTTCGCCAAAGGGCTGTTCTCGGGCGATGCCAGCAAGGTGCCCTCGGCCCTGATCGGCAAGCCGGCCCCGGCGGTCACATTGGCGCCGCTCGAAGGCCTGCAGCGCGATAGCCAACCTGTGCCGGCCTTCGGCATGGCTGATCTCGCCAAGGGCAAGGCGACGATCGTCAACGTCTTCGCCAGCTGGTGCGCGCCCTGCCGGGTCGAGCATCCCTTCCTCGTCGCCATGGCCGATTCGGCCGCGGTGAAGCAGGGCAAGGTCCAGCTCGTCGGCTTCAACTACAAGGACGAGGCCGAGAACGCCCGCCGCTTCCTCGGCGCGCTCGGCAATCCCTATTCCGCCGTCGGTGCCGATCGTGCCGGCCGCGCCGCGATCGACTGGGGCGTCTACGGCGTGCCCGAGACTTTCCTGATCGGGCCGGACGGGCGCATCCTCGACAAGCATGTCGGCCCGCTCGACGGGCAGGCGGCGTCACGCATGCTGGCGAAGGCGGCGGCGCTGGTGAAGTGACGGCCGCAGGTCAGGCCGCCTTCTTGCCGCCGACCAGGCTTTCGAACATGCCGCGGCCGTCGGTGCCGCCGACGAGGCCGTCGATCAGATTCTCCGGATGCGGCATCAGGCCGAGCACGTTGCGGCCGGGCGAATAGATGCCGGCGATGCCGTTGAGGGAGCCGTTCGGATTGGTCGCGGCAGTCACGTTCCCATCCGCATCGCAATAGCGGAAGGCGACGAGTCCCTCGCCTTCGAGCCGGGCCAGCGTTTCGGGATCGCAGATATAGTTGCCCTCGCCATGGGCGATGCAGACATCGATCACCTGCCCCTTGGCATAGGCCGAGGTGAAGGCGGTGTCGTTGCGCTCGACCTTGAGATGCTGGCGCTTGCAGACGAATTTCAGATCGGCGTTGCGGGCCAGCACGCCCGGCAGCAGGCCGGCCTCGCAGGCGATCTGGAAGCCGTTGCAGATGCCGAGAACGAGGCCGCCGCGCGCCGCATGGGCCCGCGTCGCGTCCATGATGTGGGCGCGGCCGGCGATGGCGCCGCAGCGCAGATAGTCGCCATAGGAGAAACCGCCGGGCAGGACGACGAGGTCGGTGCCACCAGGCAGCTCATGATCGCCATGCCAGACATGGTCGACCGTGGCGCCCGCCTGGCGCAGGGCCTTGGCGACGTCACCGTCGCGATTCGAGCCGGGGAAGGTGATGACGGCGGCGCGCATCGGTCAGGCTCCGATCTCGACCCGGTAGTTCTCGATGACGGTGTTGGCGAGGAGTTTCTCGCAGGCAGCCTTGAGGGCGGCCTCGGCCGCGGCCTTGTCGGCGCCGTCGAGCTCGATGTCGAAGACCTTCCCCTGGCGGACCGAGCCGACGCCGTCGATGCCGAGGGATTTCAGCGCGCCCTCGATCGCCTTGCCCTGCGGGTCGAGCACGCCGGTCTTGAGGGTGACGGTGACGCGGGCTTTCATCGTGATCTCCGGAACGGGGCGCTTGTCGGTTCGCTTAGCGGTGAATCGGTGCCGGCTCAACCATTTCAGCGACTCGCCCAGGTCGCGCGGGCGAAATCCTGGGCGGCCTGCGAATCGTCGGTCACGGCGATCGCCATGGACAGCGTGGTGTCCTTGCGCGCGTAGAGGATCGCGGTCGCGGCCAGGCGGCCGCCGTCCCTGGCGCGGATTTCGACGAGGATGCCGTCGGTGCCGTCCTGCTTGAAGCGCGAGACGGTGGTCGTGCTCTTCGGCTTCTCGGCCCGCTTCGCCTTTGGGCGCTTGGAGAACTCGCGTGCCAGCCGCGCCGGGTTGAGCGCAAGCGTCCGCGCCATGTCCGCGGCCTCGCTGCCTTCGAAGCTGAGCAGCGCGGCAACGCCCGGCCGCTCGCAGTCCTGCGGCGTGCAGAAGACCATCGCCTTCGGATTGATGCCGTCGTTGACGACCCAGTTCTGGATCGGCAGCGGTTCCCAGCCGCGCCCGGCTGCGAGCTGGACCAGGCCCGGCCCGAAATGATCGGCGCAGCCGGCGATCAGGATCATGCCGAGCGCGAGCGCGCCGAAACGCAAACGGGAGCGCAAGCGCCCCCGTCCGGTCGTCTGGGACTTGCTAGCCGTCATGCTCACAGCACGAGGCGCGACAATTACTGCACCAGCCGGGGGCCCGCCGGGCCCGGCTTTTCGTTCTCGCCGAGAATACCGAGGCGGCGCGCCACTTCGGTATAGGCCTCGATCAACCCACCCAGGTCGCGGCGGAAGCGATCCTTGTCCATCTTGTCTTTCGACCTGATGTCCCAGAGCCGGCAGGAATCGGGGCTGATCTCGTCGGCGACGACGATGCGCATCATGTCGCCTTCCCAGAGCCGGCCGCACTCGATCTTGAAGTCGACGAGACGGATGCCGGCGCCGAGGAAGAGGCCGGAGAGGAAATCATTGACGCGAATGGCAAGCGCCATGATGTCGTCGATCTCCTGCGGCGTTGCCCAGCCGAAGGCCGTGATGTGCTCTTCCGAGACCATCGGATCGCCCAGCGCGTCGTTCTTGTAGTAGAACTCGATGATCGAGCGCGGCAGCTGGGTGCCTTCCTCGATGCCGAGCTTGGTCGAGAGCGAGCCGGCAGCGACATTGCGGACCACGACCTCGAGCGGAATGATCTCGACCTCGCGAATCAGCTGCTCGCGCATGTTCAGGCGGCGGATGAAATGCGTGGGAACGCCGATATCGTTGAGATTGCTGAAGATATGCTCGGAGATGCGGTTGTTCAGCACGCCCTTGCCGTCGATCACTTCGTGCTTCTTGGCATTGAAGGCGGTCGCGTCGTCCTTGAAATGCTGGATCAGCGTTCCAGGCTCCGGTCCTTCATAGAGGACCTTCGCCTTGCCTTCGTAAATGCGACGGCGGCGGTTCATCGGGATATACCGTGGCTTGAGGAAATCCAAAGGGTCGGCCTCTCTCTGGTCGCGGTTGCCCGCGGCGGGATCATGGCCCTTTTCAGCACGCTCTCGCGCAATCTCGTTGCTCTGTCGAGTTCGATCCTGGCGCGCCGGTCCGGCTGGTTCATGCGGGCCCTGCTCCCTAGGAACCGGCCACACGTCGCGCTATATGGGCCTTTCGTGCTGCAAACGCAACAAAGCGCCTGAGGCGGGGTCGCGACCCCGGATTTGGCCGTGCCGGATCAGGTTGGACAGCTGGGCCTCTAGCCCGCACCGCCATCACATTGCTATATGGCGAAGCTGATATCGCGCCGCAGCAAGATTGCCGCTCCGAAGAGGATAAGAACCAGATGACCACCTTCGACCAGCGCAAGGACGCCTACGAGAACAAGTTCGCGCATGACGAGGAGCTCCGCTTCAAGGCGACGGCTCGGCGCAACAAGCTGCTCGGCCTGTGGGCCGCGGAGAAGCTCGGCAAGAGCGGCGCCGATGCCGATGCCTATGCCAAGTCCGTGGTGCTCGCCGATTTCGAGGAGGCCGGCGACGACGACGTGCTGCGCAAGGTCAAGGCCGATTTCGCCGCGGGCGGCGTCACGGTCGCGGACGATGAGATCCGTCGGACGATGACCGAGCTCCTGATCAAGGCCGCCGACGAGATCCAGGCCGGCCGCTGAACGACGCTCGGCCGCAGGGCGGACTTCATCGCATTGCGCCCTTGAGCATGGTGCATGCCGCATCGTTTGCCTTTCACCGCCGGTTCGGTCCAGGGTCCCTGGACCCGCCAGTGGTGAAGAGCGGGCAACCGGATGAATGCGCTCATGACCGCCGCCAAGCCGACCGTGCTGTCCTCGCTCGCCGATCGTCTCGCCAAGGGCGAGACGCTGCTGTCCGCGTGGTGCGGGCTGCCGGATCCGAGCATCGCCGCGATCCTGGCGCAGGAAGACTTCGACGCGGTCACGCTCGACATGCAGCACGGCCCAATCACGCTCGCCGAGGTGATCCGGGCGATTCCGCTGATCAACGCCGCCGGCAAGCCGGCGCTGGCCCGCATTCCGGTCGGCGAGTTCCAGAACGTCTCGAAGCTGTTCGATTCCGGCGCCTCCGGCGTGATCGCGCCGATGATCAACACGATCGAGGATGCGCGCCGGCTCGCGGCCTATGCCAAGTATCCGCCGCTCGGCGAGCGCAGCTGGGGCAGCTATGGCGGCCTCGGCGCTTCCGGCCTCGACCAGAACGGCTATCTCAGGCTGGCCAACAGCTTCTCGCTGACCTTCGCGATGATCGAGACCCGCGAGGCATTGGCGATCGTCGACGACATCCTCGCGCTCGAGGGGATCGACGCGCTCTTCGTCGGCCCGTCCGATCTCTCGATCGCGCTGTCGGGCGGCGCCTCCGTCAATGCCTCGGCCAAGGAGGTCGATGACGCGCTGCGCCACATCGTGGCGCGGGCCAATGCCGTGAAGAAGCCGGTCGCCTTCTATGCTGCGAGCGCCGAACGGGCCGCGGAAGGTGTCGCACTCGGCGCGCGTCTGGTCACCGTGATGAGCGATACTGGCTTTCTGCGTCATGCGGCGCAGGCTGCGCTGAAGATCGCGCGCGGCTGACGCTTCAGGCGTTGATGCCCTCGCGCGATTTCAGCGCGGCGTAATAGGCCCAGAGCAGGCGTGCGGCAACGCCTCGCCAGGGCCGCCAGGCTTCGGCGAGTTCCGCCAGTTCGGTGGGATTTGGCCGCAATGGCAGCCCGAAAGCGACCTTCGCGGCCTCCTGCACCGCGAGGTCGCCGGCGGCGAAGCCGTCGCGATGGCCGAGGCAGAACAGCAGGTAGACATCCGCCGTCCAGGGGCCGATGCCGGAAACGGCCGTCATGTGCGCGTGGACGAATTCCGGCGTCGCCGTCTCCAGCGCGGCAAGGTCGAGCCGGTTCTCGGCGATCGCCGCGGCGACGGCGCGCAGCGTCTTCTGCTTCGGCCGGGACAGACCCGACAGCCGCATCTCCTCGTCGCTGGCAGCGAGGACGCGTTCCGGCGTCAGCGGGGCAAGCACGCTCTCGACCCTCGCCCAGACGGCGCGGGCGCTTGCCACCGAAAGCTGCTGCGAGACGATGATCGAGGCCAGGCTCGAAAACCCGCTCTCGCGGCGGCGCAGCGGCGGAATGCCGGTCCGGGCGATGATCTGGTCCCAGACGGGATCGAGCGTGGCGAGGGCAGCCATGCCCTCTTCGA
Organism: Allobosea lupini; assembly: GCF_900109525.1. Classification (GTDB taxonomy): domain Bacteria; phylum Pseudomonadota; class Alphaproteobacteria; order Rhizobiales; family Beijerinckiaceae; genus Allobosea; species Allobosea lupini. The sequence continues at coordinate 53,680 of NZ_FOAN01000017.1, forward strand.
GATCGGCGGTGCAGGAGATCGTCGCCATGTTACCCGGGTCTATTGCCGATCGCTGCTCCTGGTCCTGTCAGGAGGCAGGGCTTGGCGAGGCTCGCCGCAAACCATAGACAGAAGCGGATGGCATCGTCTCCACCCGTTTTCCGGTTCGCGCCGAGCCCGAACGGGCGGCTGCATCTCGGCCATGCCTATTCGGCGCTGCTCAACCAGCGGCTGGCGGGGCGCTTCGGCGGCGAGCTGCTGCTGCGGATCGAGGATATCGACCTGACGCGCTGCCGGTACGAATTCGAGCAGGGCATTTTCGATGACCTCGCCTGGCTGGGGATTTCGTTCCCACCGGAGGTGCGGCGGCAATCCCGGCATTTCGACGATTATCGCCGCGCGCTGGACAGGCTCGATGCGATGGGGCTGGTCTATCCCTGCTTCTGCTCGCGCCAGCAGGTGAAGGAGGCCGTGGGCCGATGCGAGGCCGAGAGCGGAATGCCCTGGCCGCGCGATCCCGATGGTGCGCCGCTCTATCCCGGCACCTGCCGTGACCTGAGTGAAGCCGAGGCACGCCGACGCCGCGCCGCCGGCGAGCCGCATGTTCTGCGACTCGCCATGGACCGGGCCCTGGCGCGGGTGGCCGGCGCAGCGCTCGTCTACCGACTCTTCGACGAAACTGGAGCACAGCGGGACGTCACCGTCGATCCGGCCGGTTGGGGCGATGTCGTGCTGGCGCGCAAGGACGTGCCGACGAGCTATCATCTCTCGGTGGTCGTCGACGACGCGCTGCAGGGTGTCAGCCATGTCGTTCGCGGGCGGGATCTGGAAGCGGCGACCGGGATCCATGTCCTGCTGCAACGCCTGCTCGACCTGCCGACGCCGCGCTATCATTTCCATCGGCTGCTGAACGACGAAACCGGGCAGAAGCTGGCGAAGAGCCGGCTGTCCCGGAGCCTCGCCGATCTGCGGGCGGACGGGGCGACGCCGGAGGCGATCCGGCGGCAGCTCGGTTTCACGTGAATCGCTGCCCGGGCGGATCCTCGTCAGGGCGAGGCGTTCAGCCCACGCCCAGAAAGGTCAGCCAGCCGACGGTGGTGAAGAGCGAGAGTCCGGTCGAGAGCGCGATCGCGCTGGAGGCGTCGGCGACGCCCTGCTTGTAGCGCTCGGCGAAGAGATAGGCGTTGATGCCGCAGGGACAGGCGGCGAAGAGCACGGCGACCCCGGCCCAGGCCACCGGCATGGCGAACACTTTGGTCGCCAGCAGGAAGACGATCAGCGGGTGCAGGATGAGCTTGAGGAAGCTCAGGATCGCCGGCAGGGCGATGCCGGAGGCCAGGCCGTAGCGCCGGAGCGCGATGCCGAGGCTGACCAGAGCGCAGGGGACGGCGGCGCCCGCGATCAGGTCGACGATCGACCAGAGCGGCGCCGGAAGCATGCCGACGAAGGGGCGCGCGGCGCTGCCCAGCAGGATGCCGACGACGATCGGGTGGGTGAACAGGCGCCTGAGCAGCAGGAGCGGCGAAGTTCCCTTGCCCTCGGCGAGCAGCGTCGCGGCCGTCATCGTCACCGGCAAATGCACGGCGAGCAGCAGGCTCAGGGGCACCGCGCCAGCTTCGCCATAGGCCTTCAGGATCATCGGGATGCCGACGAAGACGGTGTTCGATTGGGCTGCGGCGAAGCCGGAGACGACAAGCTCGGGACCTTTGCGGGCGAACAGATGCCGCGCCACGAGCTGGGCGATAACCCAGACGACGGCGAGGCCGGCGAAATAGGAGATCCAGTAGCCCCAGGGCTGGTCCGGCGGGATCGTGGCCGTCGCCAGCGTCTTGAACAGCAGGCAGGGGATGGCGAGGACGAAGACGAAGTCGGAGAGGCCCTCGCCGGTCGTTTCCCGCAGAAGCTTCAGCCAGCGGGCACCATAGCCGATCGCGATCAGGCCGAAGACGGGAAGGACGATGAGGAAGGAGGATAGCATCAGGCCCGCCGGGCAGGGAAACGAGGTTCAGCGCAATTGCGCGGTCTGGCCTCCGGCCTTCTCGATCAGGCCCAGAACTTCGTCGCGCTGGCGCTTGAACTCGACCAGTGCCTTGCCGTCGAGTTCGCGGCCGCGCGGCACCTTGATCTTCATCGGGTTGACGAAGTTGCCGTTGACCAGGACCTCGTAGTGGAGATGCGGCCCGGTCGAGAGGCCGGTGTTGCCGAGGAAGCCGATCACCTGGCCCTGGCGGACCTTGACGCCGGGCGCGATGCCCTTGGCGAAGGCCGACTGGTGCGAGTAGGCGGTGACATAGCCGTTGGCGTGCTGGATCTCGATGCGCCGGCCATAGCCGGAATCCCATTCGGCCTTGATGATCGTGCCGTTGCCGGCGGCCAGGATCGGCGTGCCGATCTTGTTGGCCCAGTCGATGCCGGTATGCATCTTCGAATAGCGCATGATCGGGTGGTAGCGCATGCCGAAGCCCGAGCGCATCTCGCCGTCGCTGATCGGCTTGCGCAGCAGGAACTTCTTCAGCGAGCGGCCGTCGCTGTCGAAATAGTCGATCAGCCCATCCTCGGGCGCCTGATAGCGGAAGACCTGCCGCGTCTCGCCATTGACGGTGAGGCTCGCTGACAGGATCTCGGCGCGCTCGCCGTCGTCGTCGTCGGTGAAGATGACTTCGAGATTGTCGCCGCCGCGCACCCGCTGCTGGAAATCGAGGTCATAGGAGAAGATCCGGACGAGCTCGTCGATCAGCGGGCGCGGCAGGTCGTGGCGCAGCCCGGTCTCGTAGAGGCTCTCATAGAGGCGCGCGCCGGTGCCGCCCTCGTCTTCCTCTTCCTCCTCGTCGTCCTGCGCGCCGGCCTGCGATTTCTGCTGCGGCCCGGCAACTTCCACCCGCGGCAGCGAGACCGGGACGAACAGGCCCTTGTCGTTGATCGCGACGGCGGCCGAAGGGCGCCCATTCTCGAGCAGGGCGACACGAACGATCTGGCGGGGATCGCCGGGGCGCGGGCCGGGCGCGAACAGAGCCTGCAGCACCTGGCCCTCCGGAAGGGCGGCGACCTTCACGCGGCCGTCGAAGGCCTTCATCATCGAGACGATCTGGTCGCGGTTGGCGCCGGCGTTGCGCACCACGGTTTCGAAATTCTCGCCGCGGCGGGTGATCAGGAGCTTTTCCTCGACCTGCGGCTCGCGGGTGGCCGCCATCGGAGTCTTCGGCGCGTTGGTGACGTTCTCCGGGACGACTCGAACCTCGATGCCCGAGAAGGACGTATCTGTAGCGGGGGCATAGGACAGCAGGCTGCCGGCGGCGCCGGCGGCCTGGTTGCCTTGAGCCAGGGTGCGGCTCAGCATCAGCTGAGGCGGGATCGGCAGGGCGGCGCGGCGGTCGGCGGCGGCCAGGTTGGCCCGCTCCTCCTCCATCTGGTTGACGACGTCGGCGTCGGTCAGATTGGCTTTGCCGGGCGCGATCGGCATGTCGGCGAGATCGCGCTTGGTGATCGAGACATCCGCATCCGGCATCTCGGTGACGGGTTCGGCATAGCGTTCGCCGCTGGGACCGCCCTCGGCGAAGAGCCGCAGCGGATTGAAGGGCGGGATGTTGGCGGCATAGACGCCGCTGGTCAGCGACAGATTGGTCGACAGACGCACGAAGGGGCGTACCCGGATGACTTCGCGATCGCCGATGCGCTGGGACATCGGTGCGCGCACGCTATGACGCGCCGAGGCGATCGGCTGCTCGGCGACGAGCTTGTCACCCTTGCGGGCGCCGCCGCCGGCCGAGGTGGTCTGATGCGGGGTGACCGGCTCGGGGCGCTCGGCGAAGCTGGTGTCGCCGCGGACAGCGACGAGGATGGCGCCACCGAGGAGGGCCGCACCACAGGAGCCGACGAGCAGGCAGGCCGCGAGCCAGCGCAACGACACGCCGCGGCGATCCATGCCGGCCGGCGTCGTCCCGGCCGGGGTGATGGGCGGTTCGATCCCGAGATCGACGAGCAGCGCCGTCGCTTCCGGCGTCAGCGGCTCATGCGGCGCTCTGAGGTCCGGAGGGGCGTTCATCGGGCGTCTGGCGAATCCATTGATGCGCCCGGGGGCGCGCCGAGTCGATGCCGCGGACGGGCTCGATCCCTGTCTTATATAGAGCAGAGACCATGCCCGCGTCCCGCATGGGAATCAATCTCAGGGTTCGCCCCGCAGACTGTCCTGGCGTTGGCATCGTGCCTCTGGGGAAAAATTGCGGCTGTTTGCGGGCGAGGCCTCTCCGTCGGCCCAATCCGGGCGGCCCGTCCTATGGCAAACAGGGGTAAAACCCGCGAAAATCGCGAGCCGGATAAAAAAGTGAGCCGCTGTCGAAAAACTTTCATCTGGTGTGTTGACAGCGGAACGGGGGTCCCCCTATAAAGCGGCCATCGAGACGGCGCCGCCGCTGGCGGGGCCGCTCTACTGCGCTTCACGGGAACGTTGGGCTTCGCTGCCGACTTAGTCGGTGGTCGCGGCTGTTTCTGGAGGCCTTGCTGTTTGACAAGTAAAGACAGAAAGAGAAACGTGGACGGCGGAGTTCTTGCGGACTTAGCTTCAGGCTAAGTCGAACGAGACTTCGGTGTGCTGCGTTTACAAGAGCCATCGCTGATGATCTTAGGGTCATCAAGCAATGACTCCGTCAATACGCAGCGATGCCGGAACAAA
>NZ_FOAN01000010.1 GCF_900109525.1 Allobosea lupini
CGTTGTCGTCGACCAGCTTCTTGTCGAGGGCAATGTCCTTCAGGCTCTTGCTGGTGGCGACGACTTCCGCCTGGGTGGCGATCGCCGTGCCGGCCTTGGTCGGCCTGTTCTGGGCCGCGTCGGCCTGGGCCTGCTTGAGCGTCGACTGCAGCGAGTTCACCAGCTTGGTGATGCCGTCGATACCCTTGGAGGCGGCCTGAATGGTCTGGATGCCGTTCGAGATGCCGTCGAGCAGGCCGGTCAGCTGGCTCGAACGATCATTCAGCGAGGCGGCGGTGAAGAAGTTGACCGGGCTGTCGATCGCGGAGTTGACCTTCTTGCCGGTGGCGAGACGGTTCTGGATCTGCGCGGACTGGGCGGCGGTCGATTGCAGCGTCGAGAGATTGTTGCGGACGCCGGCAGAGAGAGAAACGGCCATTTTATAATACCTTCCTGGTATGATGCCTTCTGGCGTCGAGACCGTTCTGGCCGCGACCGAAAGACGATGCAGCCGATTTCGTAACGAGCGGTGAATCCGGATCGGCGAATTGCCCGCAATTTGGGCGAAGTTGCGAACTAGTTAACGAGTGTAAAATACTGCCGTGGCCAGGCTTGTGCGATCGGATCTGGCTGGACGAACGAAAAACGCCGCCGGCCAATACCAGCGGCGTCGAATGATGAGTGAGGTCGCTAAGCCTAGGCGAGGCGCTCGACCTCGTGACTGCGAGGAGCTTCCGCCTCGCGATTACGCTCGACGATCTCGCGCGACCAGATGCGCAGCTTCAGCAGCGTCTCGTCAGGGAGTTGCTCGACAACTTCGCCGGTGTCGCGGTTGGTCTTGCGCAGGATGACGCTGCGCGTCTTGGGCTCGATATCGAGGCGCCGCTCGATCACGTCCCGCAATTCCTGCTGGCGGCGCTGCTCATCGAAGCGGCGTTGCTGGGCGGTATCGTCCTGCGCGCTCTGCTGGCGCTGCGCGTCGGAGCGGCGCTCCTCGGCACGGGCCCGGATGTCGAGCTGGACCGGTTCGCCGGCGGGGACCGAACGGACGGTCTTCTCCGGGGGGAGCTCGACCGGCGTCGCGCCGTTCTGGACGGAAATGTCGGTGCGGATCGTTGCCTGGACGGCACCGGTCGCGAACGTCTTTGGTGTCGCGCCGAAATCCATTCTGGACTCCTCTCGCAAGGGCGGACTTCTTCCAAGCCTGAGAGGATGCGGCAGAGAGTTGAATCCGCCGTTAGAGAAATTGGTAAATTGCAATGCGTTTTGCGCAATTCCCGCGCCTAGACAGCGTTAATGCTGCTTAGATCGAGTCTCGGTTCAGATTAACCATGCAGTCTTTCGCCTGCGGCGAATTCCTGATCTGGACATGCCGCAAGTGCTCGGATGTTTCTTCTTGCGGGCGGGGGGCTCACAGACTCTTCGAAATCACCATCGGGCCGGCATTGGGCCGCGCGAAGACTCCGGCGCCGACGGTCGCGGTCGGGCCGTAGCCGGGCGCCCTGTTCTGCTTGTTGGTGTCGACGGCCAGGTCGCGCATGATCGATTCCGAGATCGCCCGGGCCGTCGCCAGCACGGTCTGATTGAGGTCGATCAGCTCCTGGAAGGCGAGATGGGCGCTCTTCAGGCGCTTGACCCGCTCCGGGGCGAAGCGGGCGAGCGCCACCGCGTTCAGTTTCACCTGCTCGACGCCCTTCATATAGACGCCGGCGAGCTCGGCCTTGCGTGCTTCGCGCTCCATCGCATCCTTGAGGCGTCCGGCCTTGACCAGCCCGGTTTCCTCGCCGACGACATGGGAGAGCGCGCTCAGCGTCTCCATCACGGCCTCGATCAGGCGTTCGGCCTCGATGGCGTTCGAGACGCGCGGGCGTTCGTCGACGACGCGCATCCGCTCAAGCATTGCCGGCTCCCGCCGACGTGGCAGCGGACTTGCCGGCCGAAGCCTGGACCTGGATCAGGTCGCGCATGATCTGGTCGGAGAGGCCGACGCCGCCGGATTTCTGGATCTGCTTGGCGTATTCCTGCGTCAGCATCGACCGCCAGACGTCGCCGCCCGTGCCGTTCTCGCCGAGCGGGCCTTCGGTCCCGCTCGAGCTCATCATGGTCTGGGTGAAGTTCTCGAGGAAGACGGTCTCGAAATCGTCGGCGGTCTTCTTCGCCTTGGTGTTCTGCGTGGAGCTGAGCGCGTCGGCGATGCCGCCGGCCAGCTTGGTGGCGGCGCCGATGGCGAGCTTGGCGGCAGGAGCGGCGAGGAGGGCACTCATTACATCACCTCGATGTCGGCTTGCAGCGCGCCGGCTGCCTTGATGGCTTGCAGGATGGAGAGCAGGTCGCGCGGGCCGATGCCGAGCGCGTTCAGCCCGTCGACCAGTTCGCGCAAGGTGACGCTCTCCTTGACAAGGGCGAGCTTGTTGTTGCCCTCGGTGTCGACCTTGACGTTGCTGCGCGGGACGACGACGGTCCGGCCGTTGGAGAGCTCGTTGGGCTGGCTGACCTGCGGCTCCTCCGAGATCGTCACCGTCAGGTTGCCCTGAGCGACGGCCACGGTCGAGACGCGGACATCCTTGCCCATCACGATGATGCCGGAGCGCTCGTCGATGACGACACGGGCACCCTGATCGGGCTCGACCCGAAGCTGTTCGATATCGGTGAGCAGGCGGATCATGTTGCCCTGGAAGCGCGGCGGGATCTGCAGCACCACGGTCGACGGGTCGGTCGGCTCGGCCGAGTCGCCGCCGATGAAGTCGTTGATCGCGGCGGCGATGCGGCGGGCGGTGGTGAGGTCGGGATTGCGCAGCGACAGGCGCAGCGTCTTCAGCTTGTTCAGGGCGAAGTCGATCTCGCGCTCGACCAGGCCGCCATTGGCGATGCGCCCGACTGTCGGCACGCCGCGGGTGATCTTGGCGGCGTCGGCTTCAGCCGAGAAGCCGGCGATCGCGACCGGGCCCTGCGAAACGGCGTAGACCTCGCCATCGGCGCCGAGCAGCGGGGTCGCGAGCAATGTGCCGCCCTGCAGCGACTTGGCATCGCCCAGCGCCGAGACGGTGACGTCGAGGCGTGTGCCCTGGACGGCGAAAGGCGGCAGATTGGCGGTGATCATCACCGCCGCGACATTGGCGGTGCGCATGCTGGCGCCGCGGGTGTTGACGCCGAGGCGCTCCAGCATCGCCTGCAGCGACTGCTTGGTGAAAGGCGCGTTGTTGAGCGTATCGCCAGTGCCGTTGAGGCCGACGACGATGCCGTAGCCGAGGATCTGGTTGCTGCGCACGCCCTCGACCGAGGCGAGGTCCTTGATGCGCGAGAGCGCGGTGCCCATGCCGCCGCTGCCGGCGAAGGCGGTGCGCGAGACGCCGGCCTCGGCCGCGCCGTTGCGCGTCGGAGCGTGGCTGCTGACGCCATTGCCGCCCCGAGCCAAAGGCGGCGCCGGAGCAAGATCGGCCGCCATCGCGGCGCCAGCCAGCAGCAAGGCTGCGAGCGGCGTCAGCAGATGGTGGAGGCGGAGGAAGCTAGGCATATGGCACCGGGTGAATCTGATGTCGCCAAGCCGTTGCGAAGAGCGTGCCAATTCGGGAGAAAGCGAAAACGCTTTTTAATCAGTATTTTAGAGATGGGACGTCAGATTGCTCATGGCGTGGCGGCCGGTGCAAAGCTGCCGCCCCCGGCAAATCCTGCCGGGCGGTTTACCGCTCCTTAACCACGTTGCCGGCACAAGGAAGCGGGTCGGGCAGCGTCCCTGCAGCGCCTTTTCGGGCCGACCTTGCGAGAGCGTGATGATCCGCATCGACCAGCGCAGTCCGATCTCCTCGACGACGTCGACCAGTCGCAGCGGCACGACCGGCGGCTCGAGCTTCCGCCTGCCGGCCCGCGAGAGCGCCGGCGCGGCACAGGGCGCGGCCGTCAGCCATGCCGGTTCGCTCGACGGTTTGCTCGCGGTTCAGGCCGAGGAGGACGGGCAGGAGCGCAAGCGGCGCCAGGCCCGCCGCGGCCATGACTTGCTCGACGGGCTCGACCGGCTCAAGGCTGCCCTGCTGGCTGGGCGCGTCGCGCCGGCGGAGCTGGAGCGGCTGAAGGCGATGCTGTCGGCGCGGCGCGAGGCGACCGACGATCCCCGCCTCGACGAGGTCCTCGCCCATATCGAGTTGCGCGCGGCGGTCGAGCTGGCGAAGCTCGGGCGCTGAGCGAGGGGCATCCCCTTCTCCCGCGAGGGGAGAGGGGAGGCGCGCTTCAATCGGCGACCCCTTGTTCGAATGAACGGCGAGCCAAATCAGCGGATGAACTGATCGGCGTACTCCGCCCCGAGGCCGTTGGTGGCGTAGTGCGCCCGGCATTTGTCGAGCCGGGTGAAGACGTCGTCATAGCCGAGGCATTTGCCATCAGGATCGACATAGATCATCGCGCCGTTGACCTGGAACATGGTGATCATCTCCTCGACGTCGGGATCGACCACCAGCGTATGGGTCTCGCCGGGCGCCTCGTAGACATAGGAGCCCTCTGTCGCGGTCCAGTCATGCTCAAGATAGCGCCACTTTCCCCGCAGCACATAACCATGGACGGGCTGGGGATGGCGGTGGCGCGAGAGCACGCCGGCGCGGCGCACGCGCAGCAGGTTCATCCAGTAGCCACGCGTCACCGAGAGGCACAAAGGACGGAACCAGACATTGTCGTCGACCGGCACCCAGACGCGCTCATCCTCCGGGATGACGTTCGGCACGATCAGCTCCGGCGGGGAATCCTTGGGCTGGGGATGTCGATAGGGCGTCCAGCGCTCTTCGGTGCTGACCTGGACGGGGACCGGGCTGACCTTGTTCATCGCTGTTTCCTCCGGTTGAGTTTCTGATTCAGCTGGCTGGGCGATCGATTCAGGAAACGCTGCCAGATCGTTGATCTTTGTCACGTCTTTCAGACGGCGAGATAGCCGCCGTCGACCGGCAGAATCGTGCCGGTGATGAAGCGGGCGGCATCCGAGAGCAGGAACAGCACGGCCCCGCCGACATCGCCCGGCTCGCCCCAGCGGTTCATCGGGGTGCGCGACAGGATCGGGGCGGAGCGGGCTGCGTCCTCGACGAGAGGCCTGGTCAGTTCGGTCGCGATCCAGCCGGGCGCGACCGCGTTGACACGGATACCGTCCTGCGCCCAGGCGGCGGCGAGCGACTTGGTCAACTGGCCGACGCCGCCCTTCGAGGCGGAATAGCCCGGCGCATAGGCCGAGCCATGGAAGGTCAGCATCGAAGCGGTGTTGACGATCGCGCCTTTGCTCGCGGCGAGCTTGTCCTTCGCTGCTAGGCACATGCGCATCGAGCCGGTGAGATTGACCTCGAGCGTTAGCCGGAAGGCCTCGATCTCGAATTCCTTGCCGCCGCGCTGGATCATGCCGGCGCAGTTGACCAGCGCGTCGATGCGCTCGCAGCCGGCGACGATCGCTGCGACCTGCGCATCGCTGGTGACGTCGAGCCGGGCATGACGGATCGCAGCATGGGTGGGCGTCGCCGCGACCTCCTCCTGCGTGAGACCGGTGGCGAGGACCTGGTAGCCGGCCTCGGCGAGTGCAAGCGCGGCGCCGGCGCCGATGCCGCGGGTGCCGCCGGTGACGAGGGCGAGGGGAGAGGAGGAGCTTGTCATGGCTCCAATCTAAATCGGTTCGCAACATTGCCAACTGCGTTGCACAGCGGGGCGCCCTGCGTCGGGGCGCGGGGGACATCGGTCACGCCCCGCCCGTTGCCCAAAAGGCCGGCTTCCCCCTGGCAGCGGAACCCGCTAGGAAGCGCGCGGGCTGGTAGTGGCGCTAAGCTGCTGCCTGCAATCGTTCCAGACTGACCAGAGCAGGGGTCGCATCACATGAGCAAGATCAAGGTCGCCAACCCGGTCGTCGACATGGACGGCGACGAGATGACCCGCATCATCTGGCAGCACATCAAGGACAAGCTGATCTTCCCCTATCTCGACCTCGAGCTCGATTATTTCGACCTTTCGGTCCAGAACCGTGACGCGACCGACGACCAGGTCACGATCGACGCCGCCAACGCCACCAAGAAGCATGGCGTCGCGGTGAAGTGCGCCACCATCACGCCGGATGAGGCGCGCGTGAAGGAGTTCAACCTCAAGTCGATGTGGAAGAGCCCGAACGGAACGATCCGCAACATCCTGGGCGGCGTGATCTTCCGCGAGCCGATCATCTGCAAGAACGTCCCGCGCCTGGTGCCCGGCTGGACCCAGCCGATCGTCATCGGCCGCCATGCCTATGGCGACCAGTACCGCGCGACCGATTTCAAGTTCCCCGGCAAGGGCACGCTCTCGATCAAGTTCGTCGGCGAGGACGGCAACGTCATCGAGAAGGAGGTCTTCAAGGCCCCCGACGCCGGTGTCGCGATGGCGATGTACAATCTCGACGACTCGATCCGCGATTTCGCTCGGGCGTCGCTGAACTACGGCCTGATGCGCAAGTATCCGGTCTATCTCTCGACCAAGAACACCATCCTCAAGACCTATGACGGGCGCTTCAAGGACATCTTCCAGGAGATCTTCGACGCCGAGTTCAAGGCGGAGTTCGACAAGCTCGGCATCACCTATGAGCACCGCCTGATCGACGACATGGTGGCGTCGGCGATGAAGTGGTCGGGCGGCTATGTCTGGGCCTGCAAGAACTATGATGGCGACGTGCAGTCCGACACGGTGGCGCAGGGCTTCGGCTCGCTCGGCCTGATGACCTCGGTGCTGATGACGCCGGATGGCAAGACCGTCGAGGCCGAGGCCGCCCACGGCACAGTGACCCGCCACTACCGCGAGCACCAGAAGGGCAAGGAGACCTCGACCAACTCGATCGCCTCGATCTTCGCCTGGACCCGCGGCCTCGCCCACCGCGCCAAGCTCGACGACAATGCCGAACTCGCCAAGTTCGCGACCCTGCTCGAGAAGGTCACGGTCGACACCGTCGAGGCCGGCGACATGACCAAGGACCTGGCGCTGCTGGTCGGCCCCGACCAGAAGTTCCTCTCGACCACCGGCTTCCTCGACAAGGTCAGCGACAACCTGCGCAAGGCAATGGCGGCGTAAGCGACTTCCAGCGCTTACCTGCGATACGAAGCCCGGCCAGTCTGGCCGGGCTTTTTTCGTTGGGTGCGGTTCCGTGCGATGCGGAGAACGGAGCCTCCGATAGCGAGGTAATCAACCTTCGCGTGTAAGCTGTGCGCGATCCTTTTCAACTTGCGAGCGCGTATGAAAGTCCTCTTGAAATCCGGAGACTGGGAAAAATGGGGCACGATCGCCTATAGCTTGGTAATGCTGGTCGGCCTGGGCCTGATCTTCGGTGGGCTCTTTTGGCGTCATCAGTCGGATCAAAGCCGGTTGGCCACCGAGACGCACATTCCCGCAACCATCCTGTCCGTGCGGGAGATGAGGGGCGGCCCGCGCGCTTGGATTGCGTTTACGCGCATGGAGAACGGCGTTGCAATCCCTTGCCGGACCGAGGTCAACCTCGGACCTTACAGCGTCGCAGTCGGACAGGTCATATCCGTCGTTCCCCGTCCCGACTCCTGTGGTGAGCCGGCCGTCGCCGTGAGACGATAGGGCCGCATTGCGTCCCAGTCTCGAAGATGTCGAGACGCGTTCGAGGGCCGGCACGATGACAACAACGCCTCCTACTCTCACCGGTGGCTGCCAGTGCGGCGCGGTGCGCTACCGGCTGCTGAAGCCGCCGCACAAGGTTTCAGTCTGTTTCTGCCGGATGTGCCAGAAGGCGGTCGGCAATTATTTCGGCGCCTTCGCCTCCTCGCGCATCGAGAACGTCGTCTGGACGCGCGGGACGCCTTCGGTCTTCCGCTCGTCGGAGGTGGCCGAGCGCGGCTTCTGCAGGGAGTGCGGCACGCCGCTGAGCTTCAGCTATCCGGCCGCTGGCACGCTTGCGCTCGCGGTCGGCAGTCTCGACGATGCCACCGCCTTTTCCCCGACCCATGCCTATGGCGTCGAGGGCAGGGCCCCCTGGTTCGACGCGTTATGCCGCCTGGAGGGCACACGGACCGAGGACGACATCCCGGCGGATGAGCTGCCGGGTTATCGCTCGCGCCAGCATCCCGATCATGACTGAGCGCTACTCGACCAAAAGCTCGCGCCGCGCCAGCACGCGCGAGCCGGTGAGGGGCGCGTCCATCACATAGCGCAGCTCATAAGCCCCGGGCTCGGCCGGCGCCTCCAGCGTGCTCTCGACATTCTCGGCCGGGAAGAAATTCGGCCCCTGCGCCTCGGGCGGTGCATCCGGCTTGACCAGCACGACGCGGTCGCGGTCGCCATTGGGGCCGATGCCGCGCACGGGCAGCGGATTGCCGCGCGCGACGCGGGCAGGGGCGGCGAGCGTTGCGGCCGGCTCGGTCGTCACCAGCGGCTGGCGCAGCAGGACGACCGGCTTGCCGTCGCTCTCACCAAGCAGGCGCCATTCGAAGCTGCCGACCTCGCCCGGCGCCGGCAGCGACAGCGCCGGGACCTGGCCGAGCGGAGAGGCGACGATCGCCGCGTCCGGCGGATCGCCCGGCCGGCTGATGGCGAGGCGGGCATTGGCCGGGGCGCGGCTGACGAACACCGTCGCCATGGCGCCGGCCATCAGCGTGCGCGGCGCCGAGAGATTCGGGCCCTGCGGCTGGCGCTGCTGCGGCCGCGGCTGCTGGGCCATGGCAGGGCTGCCTGCGCAGAGGAGCAAAGCGAGGATCGTGCGGCGGGTCGGCATCATGCTGCTGCAAGTCGATGGAGATGGGCGGCGAGTTCCGGGTGACGCAGCATGAGCAGGCGAAAATCGGCAGGATCAAGGACGAGCAGCTTGGTCGCGACAGTGGCATGCGCCGCGATGCCGCCCTCTGCAGCCGCGAGCTCGGTCAGGCAGAGCTCGCCGAAATAGCAGCCTTCGTCGAGCCGGCGGCTGCCATCGGGCTCGACGAGCTCGACCTCGCCGCTGGCGACGAAATAGAGCGAGTGCGCCGGCTCGTGCGGGCGCAGCACGACGCCGCCACCGCGCACGGTCCGGGCGCGCAATGCGTTCATGATCTCGGCGATCTCGGCGGCGTCGAGCCCGCTGAAGAGCGGCACGCGCGCCAGCATGCTCCAGGTGACGACGAACTCACGCCGGTGGATCTCCTGGGCGAAGGCGGTGGCGATGATGCCGACCGGCAGCGCCAGCATGACGAGGCCCATCACGGCGGTCAGCGACGCGACGACCTTGCCGAGCGGGCTGACCGGGAAGGCATCGCCATAGCCGACGGTGGTCAGCGTCACGATCGCCCACCACATCGCGTCTGGAATGGTGCCGAACTTGTCCGGCTGCACGTCGTGCTCGACGAAATGCATCGCGGTCGCCGATAGCAGCATCACGCCGATCAGGATGACGACGCAGGCGGCGAGCGCCTTGCGCTCGGCATGCAGCGCCGCGCCGAGGGAAGCCATGCCGGGCGAATAGCGGCCGAGCTTGAAGAAGCGCAGCAGCCGGAACAGCAGCAGGATCTTGAGATCGCCATAGCCGAGCAGGGCGGCATAGAGCGGCACGGTGGCGAGGAAGTCGAGCAGGGCCGGCGGTGACAGCGCATAGGCGCGCCGCGCCGCCCAGTCGCTCAGCCCGCGGTAGCGCGCATGCTCGGGTGCGACCCAGAGCCGGACCCCATATTCGAGCGTGAACAGCACGGTCGAGACCAGCTCGATCCCATGGAACAGCCGTTCATGGGCGGTGGCGAAGCGCGGCACCGATTCCAGCACCAGCGCCGTGATGTTGACGACGATCAGCGCCACCAGCCCGCCATGGACGAGCCGCGCCGAGAGATCGTCGCCCGCGCCCCGGTCGATGATCAGATGCGCCCGCCGCCGCCAGCTCATGCCAGGCTGCGGGGCGGCGGACATGGTCGTTCAGCCCATCGCGGCGGCGACGGCTTCAAGCGCAGCTTCAGCCTGCGTGCCGTCCGGGCCGCCAGCCTGGGCCATGTCGCGGCGGCCGCCACCGCCCTTGCCGCCGAGGCGTTCGGAGGCCGCGCGCACCAGCGCGACCGCGTCGAAGCGCTCGGTCAGATCGGGTGTGACGCCGACGACAACGCCGGCCTTGCCGTCCTCGGCGACGCCGACGATGGCGACGACGCCGGAGCCGACGCGGGCCTTGGCCTCGTCGGCCAGGCTCTTCAGGTCCTTCATCTCGACGCCGGTGACGGCGCGGGCCAGGAGCTTGGCACCGGCAATCTCGCGGATCGGATCGCTGGCCTCGCCGCCACCGCCCATGGCGAGCTTCTTGCGAGCCTCGCTCAGCTCGCGCTCGAGCTTGCGCCGCTCCTCGACCAGGGTCGCGACGCGCGCCGGCAATTCAGCGATCGGCGCCTTCAGCAGGCCGGCCATCTCGTCGAGCGCGACGCTCTCCTCTCGCAGATGGCGACGGGCCGCCTCGCCGGTGAGCGCCTCGAGCCGGCGCACGCCGGCCGCGACGCCGGCCTCGGACAGGACGGTGACGAGGCCGATATCGCCGGTGCGGCTGGCATGGGTGCCGCCGCAGAGCTCGACCGAGAAGGCCTTCGGCGTCTCGGCATCGCGATCGGTGCCCATCGACACGACACGAACCTCGTCGCCGTATTTCTCGCCGAACAGCGCGCGCGCGCCGGAGGCGATGGCGTCGTCGACCGACATCAGCTTGGTGGTGATCGGCTCGTTCTGCAGCACGAGCCTGTTCGCCATCGCCTCGACTTTTGCCAGCTCCTCGCGCGAGATCGGCTTGGGGTGGCTGAAGTCGAAGCGCAGCCGTTCCGGCGCGACCTGCGAGCCCTTCTGCGCGACATGGTCGCCGAGCACGCGGCGCAGCGCCTCGTGCAACAGATGGGTGGCCGAATGGTTGGCGCGGATGGTGCCGCGCCGGCCATGGTCGACCGTCAGCTCGGCCGGCTTGCCGAGCTCGATAGCGCCGGAGACGACTTTGACCTGATGGGCGAAGACGTCGCCGAGCTTCTTCTGGACGTCGGTCACTTCAGCCTTGAAGCCGTTGCCGACCAGTGTTCCGGTATCGCCGACCTGGCCGCCGGATTCGCCATAGAACGGCGTCTGGTTGAGGATGACGGTGCCGCTCTCGCCTTCTTTCAGCGTCGCGACCTCGGCATTGTCCTTGACCAGCGCGGTGACCACGCCCTCGGCGCTCTCGGTGTCGTAGCCGAGGAACTCGGTCGCGCCGACGCGCTCGCGCAGCGGGAACCAGAGCGTCTCGGTCGCGGCCTCGCCGGTGCCGGCCCAGGCGGCGCGCGCCTTGGCCTTCTGCTGCGCCATCGCCGCATCGAAGCCCTCGATGTCGACGCCGACGCCGCGGGCGCGCAGCGCATCCTGGGTCAGGTCGAGCGGGAAGCCATAAGTGTCGTAGAGGGTGAAGGCGATGTCGCCCTTCAGCTTGTCGCCGGAGCCCAGGGCCTGCGTTTCCTGGTCGAGGATCGAGAGGCCGCGCGCCAGCGTGGTGCGGAAGCGGGTCTCCTCCAGCTTCAGCGTCTCCGAAATCAGCGCCTCGGCTCGGATCAGCTCGGGATAGGCCTGGCCCATCTCGCGCACCAGCGCCGGCACCAATTTGTGCATCAGCGGGTCCTTGGCGCCGAGCAGCTGCGCATGGCGCATGCCGCGCCGCATGATCCGGCGCAGCACATAGCCGCGGCCCTCGTTAGAGGGCAGCACGCCATCGGCGATCAGGAAGGCGGAGCAGCGCAGATGGTCGGCGATGACGCGGTGGCTCGCGCTCATCGGCCCGTCGGAGGGGACGTTGGTCAGATCGGCGATGGTGCGGATCAGCGTCGCGAACAGGTCGATCGCATAGTTGTCATGCGTGCCCTGGAGCACGGCGGCGATGCGCTCGAGGCCCATACCGGTGTCGATCGAGGGGCGGGGCAGGTTGGTGCGGATACCGCCCGCGGCCTCCTCATACTGCATAAACACGAGGTTCCAGATCTCGATGAAGCGGTCGCCATCCTCGTCGGGCGAGCCCGGAGGGCCGCCGGGGATGTGGTCGCCATGGTCGTAGAAGATCTCGGAGCATGGGCCGCAGGGGCCGACATCGCCCATGCGCCAGAAATTGTCGGAGGTCGCGATGCGGATGATGCGCGAATCCGGCAGGCCGGCGATCTTCTTCCAGAGCGTGTGCGCCTCGTCATCCTCGGAGTAGACCGTGACGGTCAGCTTGTCCTTGGGCAGGCCGAATTCGCGGGTGACCAGGGTCCAGGCATGGGTGATCGCCTGTTCCTTGAAATAGTCGCCGAAGGAGAAGTTCCCCAGCATCTCGAAGAAGGTGTGGTGGCGGGCGGTGTAGCCGACATTGTCGAGGTCGTTGTGCTTGCCGCCGGCGCGCACGCATTTCTGCGCCGTGGTGGCGCGCGCGTAGGGACGCTTCTCCTGGCCGGTAAAGACGTTCTTGAACTGCACCATGCCGGAATTGGCGAACATCAAGGTCGGGTCGTTGCGCGGCACGAGCGGGCTCGACGGCACCACTTCATGGCCGTTCGACTTGAAGTAATCGAGGAAGGTCGACCTGATCTCGTTGACGCCGCTCATCGCAATCTTGGCTCTGTTCTGGTGGGGCCGGCCGGCCCGGCGCAGTGGTTCTAGTCAGCCCATGTGCGCCTGTCCAGAAAGCGCCCGCAAGGACGCCATACCGGCAAGCTGCTGACCATAAAACGGAAACGGGCGGCCCGAAGGCCGCCCGTCGACTTAACTACTCCAAGCGCGGGTTTGAAGGCTCAGGCTTCGCCCTCGTCGAGGTCCTCGGCAGTCGGATCGGCGTTCTCCAGGATACGCTCGGCGACCAGGCCGGAATTCTGACGGATCGTCGTCTCGATCTTGGCGGCGACGTCGGGATTGGCCTTGAGGAAGGTCTTGGCGTTTTCGCGACCCTGCCCGAGGCGCTGGCTGTCGAAGGAGAACCAGGCGCCGGATTTCTCGACGATGCCGGCCTTGACGCCGAGATCGACCAGTTCGCCGGCCTTCGAGATGCCCTCGCCGAACATGATGTCGAACTCGACCTGCTTGAAGGGCGGCGCGACCTTGTTCTTGACGACCTTGACGCGGACCTGGTTGCCGGTCGCTTCGTCACGCTCCTTCAGCGTCGAGACGCGACGGATGTCGAGGCGGACCGAAGCGTAGAACTTGAGCGCATTGCCGCCGGTGGTCGTCTCGGGCGAGCCGTACATCACGCCGATCTTCATGCGGATCTGGTTGATGAAGATGACCATGCAGTTCGAGCGCGAGATCGAGGCGGTGAGCTTGCGCAGCGCCTGGCTCATCAGGCGGGCCTGCAGGCCGGGCTGGTTGTCGCCCATCTCGCCCTCGATCTCCGCACGCGGCGTCAGCGCCGCGACCGAATCGACGACGAGCACGTCGATCGCGCCGGAGCGGACCAGCGTGTCGGTGATCTCGAGCGCCTGCTCGCCGGTGTCGGGCTGCGAGATCAGCAGGTCGTCGAGGTTGACGCCGAGTTTGCGGGCATAGACCGGGTCGAGCGCGTGCTCGGCGTCGACGAAGGCGCAGACGCCGCCCTTCTTCTGGGCTTCGGCGATGGTGTGGAGCGCGAGCGTGGTCTTGCCGGAGGATTCAGGGCCGTAGATCTCGACGACGCGGCCGCGCGGCAGGCCGCCGACGCCCAGCGCGATGTCGAGCCCGAGCGAGCCGGTCGAGACCGTCTCGATCTCGATCGCCTGCTGGTTCTTGCCCAGGCGCATGATCGAGCCCTTGCCGAAAGCCCGTTCGATCTGCGAGAGCGCCGCATCGAGCGCCTTGGCCTTGTCCATCGAAGAGCCTTCCACGAGCCTGAGATTTGCCTGATTCACGACGTGCGCTCCTTATGGCAGGGGCGCGACCACATCTCAATCCGCGCCATGGAGATGACTATGGTCATGGTTTGTTCTCTCTCGCAAGTTCTTTTTTTGTTCTTGCTCCGGCGCGCCCCGGTTGTGCTCCGGCCGGATGATCGCGACCGGCTCTCAGGGTATAAGGCGTCATGCGCAAGTCCCTGATCAAGCTCCTCCTGATCCCGCTCGACCTCGTCGTCGGGTTCGTCATTCTGCTCGACGAACTGCTGCGGCCGCTCTACCGGCCGCTGATCGCCTGGTTCGCCTCGCTCAGGCTGGTGGGGCGGCTGGAAGATGCGATCGGGCGGTTGCCGCCCTATGGCGCGCTGGTCGCGCTGGCGATCCCCTTCGCCATCGTCGAGCCGCTGAAGCTGCTCGGCCTCGTGTTCCTGGCGCGCGGGGCGCTCACGGCCGGCATCGTCACGACCGCGGTCGGCCATCTCGCCGGCTTCCTGCTGGTCGAGCGCGTCTACCATGCCGGGCGAGCGCAACTCCTCACCATTCCCTGGTTCGCGCGGATCATGGGCTGGATCGATGCGATCCGTCAGGCGGTGATCGGGCGGATCAAGGCCAGCGCTGCCTGGCGGGGGGCGGTCGAACTCGTGCAGGTGGTGCGTGAGCGCCTGCGGGGGTTCAGGGGCTGGCTCGCCAGCCTGCGCGTCTGATGCGCTCAATCCTCCGGATCGGCCTGCCAGGCGGCGGCGAGCCGTTCCAGCTCCAGCGTGTAGCAATACAGCGCGAAGACGATGGCGAGCAGCAGGCCGGAGCGCCAGACCAGGCTGAAGCCGTCGCCGAGCTTGGTCAGCTCCGGTAGGTGACGCAGGAAATAGAGCGAGGCGAGCGCACCGCCGACGATCGCACCGAGGCGGGCGGCGAAAGCCAGCAGATGGCCGAGAGCCAGGCTGTGGAAGCCTGTGGGTACCGGCAGTCGGTACAGGCGGCTCCAGTAGCAAAACTGACCCAGCAACGCCGCCAAGCAGATCTGAATCAGGATCTCGGTCGGTAGCATCTGCTGCTCGCCGATATGCGCGACCAGCACGCGGAAGGCGATGTGGATGTGGAAGAGGATCACCAGCGCGCAGGCTGTCTGCACGATCAGCAACAGCGTGTAGGCGAGGACCGGCCTTTGCGTCATGCGGCTCACGATAGAGGGCCGTCAGGCGCCGATCAAACCGCCTGGC
This sequence comes from Allobosea lupini, assembly GCF_900109525.1. Classification (GTDB taxonomy): domain Bacteria; phylum Pseudomonadota; class Alphaproteobacteria; order Rhizobiales; family Beijerinckiaceae; genus Allobosea; species Allobosea lupini. The sequence goes on from NZ_FOAN01000010.1 coordinate 14,981, forward strand.
TTTGCGCCGTCGAAGCGAGCGAGGCGGCGGCGCGGCCGGCGGCCTCGACATAGGCGGGGTCGCGATGGACGAGCATGACCGAGAAGGCGCCGTCCATGAGCAGCACGACCTGGCGGGCGAGTTCGGCGGGGGCGACGGCGCCATGCTCGGCGCAGGCGCCGGCGAGCCAGCGCTCGAAGCCGGCCTTGTGGCGCGCGCCGATCCTGATCGCGGGATGGCCGGGCAGGTTGGCGAGCTCCGCGGCCGTGCGCAGGAAGCCGCAGCCCTTCCAGCGCGGATGGCGGGCGGAGCGTGCTAGGTTCTGGAAGATCGCCTCGATCTTCTGCGGCAGGCCACCCTCGGCCTTGTCGAACCAGCCGGCCATCAGCTTGAGGTTGGGCTGGTCGCGCGCCTCGAGATAGGCGGCGACGAGCTCGTCCTTGCTGTCGAAATGGTAGTAGAGCGTGCGCTTGGTGACGCCGGCCTTCTCAGCCACCGCATCGACGCTGACGGCACGGATGCCCTCGCCGTAGAAGAGCTTGCTGGCGGCCTCGATGATGCGGGTGCGCGTCGGCTTGTCGGGTTCGGTCATGCCTCGATGTATACCGTACAGATAGTATACATCGTCAAGCCGCGAGTGCAGCTTTGATCGGTCGAAACCGGAAGAAGGCCAAGGCCATGCCCGATAATGATCCCATCCTGATTCAACAGCGCGAGGCGATTGCGACGCTGACGCTGAACCGGCCCGAGAAGCTGAATGCGCTGAGCTACGGTTTGATCGACCGCCTGCTCGAAGTGCTCGATGCGATCGAGGTCGATCCTTCGGTCCGGGCGGTGATCCTGACCGGCGCGGGCGAGCGCGCCTTTTCGGCCGGCGGCGACATCCATGAATTCTCGCGGAGCGTCGCGGCCGGGCCGGAGCAGGCGGTGCGCGATTTCGTTCGCCGCGGGCAGAAGCTGACGGCGCGGCTGGAGGCCTTCGGCAAGCCGGTGATCGCGGCGGTGAACGGGCTCGCCTATGGCGGCGGCTGCGAGGTCACCGAGGCGGTGCCGCTCGCCATCGCCAGCGAGCGGGCGATGTTCGCCAAGCCGGAGATCAATCTCGGCATGCCGCCGACCTTCGGCGGGACACAGCGCCTGCCGCGCCTCGCCGGCCGCAAGCGCGCCATGGAGCTGCTGCTGACCGGCGATCCGTTCACGCCGCAGCGGGCGCTCGATATGGGGCTGATCAACGCGGTGGTGCCGCATGAGGAGCTGCTGCCGGCGGCGCAGGCGCTGGCGCAGCGCATCCTCAGGCATTCGTCCCTGGCTGCGGCGACCATCCTCACGGCGGTGACTCGCGGCATCAACGCCAGCATCGCCGAAGGGCTGCTGATCGAGAGCGAGCAGTTCGCCCGCATCGTGCCGACGGCCGATCTGCGCGAGGGGCTCGACGCCTGGATGGCGCGGCGCCAGCCGGTCTATTCCGGCGACTGGTCGCAGGTCGCCAAGGTCGGGTGAGGGAGCGGGCATGAGCGACCATTCGAGCTTCAGCCGCGAGGCCTTCGCCGCCTTCCGTGCCGATGACCGTCCGGGGCCGGTGCAGATGCTGAACCTGATCCGGCTCAATGCCGAGGCGCAGTATCCGGACGGACCGCATGGCGGCGGCCGCGAGGCATTCGCGGCCTATGGCCGGATCAGTGCGCCGGTGCTGACCCGGCTCGGCGGGCGGATCATCTGGCGCGGCGGCTTCGAGCAGATGCTGATCGGCCCGCGGGGCGAGCGCTGGGACATCTGCTTCATCGCCGAATATCCCAGTGTCGAGGCCTTTGCGGCAATGTTCCGCGATCCGATCTATCGCGAGGCGATGATGCATCGGCAGGCGGCGGTGAAGGATTGCCGCCTGATCCGGTTGGCGGCGCGGGAGGCGGGGGTGACCTTCGCCGGATAGGGCAGGGTCGCTCAGCCCTGCTTCAGGCGCCCGATCAGGCCGTGAATGTCGCCGAGCACGAAGAGGTCGCGCACCAGCCCGTCCTCGAAGGTGAAGGCCGGTGCGCCATGCCACCAGACATGGCGGCCGCTCGGCGGCACTCCGAACATCTCGCGGCGATGGAAGCCGTGGAAGCGCAAGCGCCCGAAGACGCGGTTGCCTTCCTCGACCATTGCCAGGATGTCCGAGGTGTACGCGTCGAGCGCGCCGGTGACCCAGTCGACATAACCCGCGAATTCGCGATGGCCGCGCAGGACCGGGCCGAGCGAGCCGCGAAAGGTGAAGTCCTCGTGGAAGATCCGCGGGATCAGCGACTTGTCGGCGTGGTCCCACATCTCCTTGTAGAAGACCCGAACGATCTCCTTCTGCGGCGAGAGCGTAACGCCGGCGAAGTCGAGGGCGGGCTCGTCGGGCGGCGCCTCGCGTCCCTGCGGCATCTCAGTCATGCTCGTCTTCTCCCTCCGGCGCGGTCCTCGAAAGCCCGCCTGATCAAGCTCGGACGAAGATGCACTGGAGGGCACAGCAAATTTCGCAAAGCGCCTTTGGCAGACGGCCCATGCCGAGCGCGCTGATCACCCCGCCGCGTGGGGCGTTTCCGCCGGGGCGGGTACGGCCGGTCTCTTGCCGCCCAGCCTGCGCGACAGCCCTTCCATGAACAGGAAGATCACCGGGGTGATGAACAGCGTCAGCACCTGCGAGACGATCAGCCCGCCGACGACGGCGAGGCCGAGCGGCTGGCGCAGTTCCGCGCTGGCGCCGGCGCCGATCGCGATCGGCAGGGCGCCGAGGATCGCCGCCAGCGTCGTCATGATGATCGGCCGGAAGCGGCGCAGGCAGGCTTCGCGGATCGCAGTGTCCGGCGGCTCGCCGGCGCGCTGCAGTTCGAGCGCAACGTCGATCATCATGATCGCGTTCTTCTTGACGATGCCGATCAGCATCAGGAGCCCGATCACGGCGATGACCGAGAGGTCGAGACCGAAGAGCTTCAGCGTCAGGAGCGCGCCGAGTGCCGCCGCCGGCAGGCCGGTCAGGATGGTCAGCGGGTGGATGAAGCTCTCGTAGAGGATGCCGAGCACGATATAGATCGTCAGCACCGCGCCGGCGATCAGCAGGCCCTGATTGCCGAGCGACTGCTCGAAGGTCTTGGCGACGCCGGCGAAGCTGGTGCCGATCTGAGCGGGCAGGCCGAGTTCGGCCTTGATCGCGTCGATGCGCTGCACGGCTTCGCCGAGCGCGCGGCCGGCCGGCAGGTTGAAGGAGAGGGTGACGGCCGGGAGCTGGCCGAGCTGGTTGACGGTGAGCGGGCCGGCCTTGCGCTCGATCCGGGCGAAGGTGCCCAGCGGGACGAGCGCGCCCGAGGAGGAGCGGAAGCGGACCTGGTCGAGCCGGTCGTTCGACCACTGGATGTCGGGATTGAACTCGATGATGACCTGGTAGCTGTCGCTGGTGGTGTAGATCGTCGAGATCTGGCGCACGCCGAAGCCGGAATAGAGGCTGGAGCGCAGCACGTCGGCGCTGATGCCGAGCGACTGCGCCTTGGCCCGGTCGACGACGAGGTTGGCGAGCAGGGCCTTGTTCTGCAGGTCGGTGGTGACGTCGACGAAGAGCGGGTCGTGCTGCAGCGCCTCCAACATCTTGCCCGACCAGTCGGACAGAGCGGCCTGGTCGATCGACTGCATCACGAACTGGTACTGGCTCTTCGATGACCGCGCGCCGATGTTGAGGTTCTGCACCGGCGACATATAGGTCGCGATGCCGGGGATGGCGGCGAGCTGTCGACGCAGTTCGCTAAGCATCTGCTGCAGCGGCGGGCGCTGGTCTTTCGGTTTCAACTCGACGAAGAGCCGCCCAGCATTGAGGCTGCTCGACTGGCCGCTGGAGCCAATGGTCGAGGCGACATGGCTGACATAGGGCGAGCTGCGGAAGACCTCCTCGACCTTTTGTTGTAGCGCCGACATGGCGTCGAAGGAGATGTCCTGGCGCGCCTCGGTCGCGACCTGGAGCTGGCCGATATCCTCCTGCGGGAAAAAGCCCTTGGGGATGGTCACCACCAGCCAGGCGCTGGCGGCGACGCTGGCGAGGAAAATCATCAGGACGGTGCGCCGGTATGTCAGGCTGAGGTCGAGCCCGGCGCGATAGGCGCCGAGCACGGCATCGAAGCCGCGTTCGAGGAATGCGAGCCGGTCCTTCTTGCCGGGTTCGGCATGGCCGGCTGCGCCGGCGCCGAGGCGGGCACACATCATCGGCGTCAGCGTCAGCGAGACGAAGGCCGAGGCGAGAATTGCGACCGTGACGACGACGGCGAACTCGTTGAAGACGCGCCCGATCACGCCGCCCATCAGCAGCACCGGGATGAAGACGGCGACCAGCGAGAGCGAGATCGAGATGATGGTGAAGCCGATCTCGCTCGAACCCTTCAGCGCCGCGTCGAAGGCCGAGAGCCCATCCTCCTCCATGTGCCGGACGATGTTCTCCAGCATCACGATCGCATCGTCGACGACGAGGCCGACCGCGAGCGTCAGGCCGAGCAGCGAGATGTTGTCGATCGAGAAATCGAGCAGGTACATCGCCCCCAGCGTGGCGATCAGCGAAATCGGCACCGCGACCGCCGGGATCAGCGTCGCGGTGAAGCGGCGCAGGAACAGGAAGATCACCGCGACGACCAGCACGATCGTCAGCCCCAGCGTGAACTGCACGTCCTCGACCGCCTGGCGGATCGAGGCGGAGCGGTCGTTGAGCAGGCCGAGCGTCGTCGCCGGCGGCAGCAGCGACTGCATCTGGCCGATCGCCGTCTTGACCTTGTCGACGACATCGACCGTGTTGGCGTCAGGCTGGCGGAAGACGGCGACGACGAGGGCGCGCGAGCCGTCATACCAGCTGGCGAGCTGCAGGTTCTCGACGGAATCGATCACCTTGGCGACGTCGCCGAGCCGGACCGGGCGGCCATCGCGGGTGGCGATGATGATGTCGGCGAAATGGCCGGCGTCGGCGAGCTGGGTCTGCGCCTCCAGCGTCAATTGCTGCGGGCCGGACTGCATGGTGCCGACCGGGGTGTTGACGTTGGCGGCGGTGATCGCCGCCTGCAATTCGTTGATGCCGATGCCGCGGGCGGCGAGCGCGGTCGGATCGACCTGGATGCGCACCGCGTATTTCTGGCTGCCGAAGATCTGGACCTGCGCCACGCCCTCGACCGTGGAGAGGGTGGGGGAGAGCACCTGCTGGACGAAGGCGTCGATCTTGGAGAGCGGGGTGACGTCGCTCTTCAGCGCCAGCAGCAGGATGGGGGCGTCGGCGGGATTGAACTTGCGGTAGCTCGGCGGCGTCGTCATGTCGACCGGGAGCTGGCGCTGGGTGCGGGCGATCGCCGCCTGGACGTCGGCCGCCGCTGCGTCGATGTCGCGGTCGAGCGCGAACTGGATCGCGATCGAGGTATTGCCGAGCGCGTTGGTGGTCGCGATCGAATCGATGCCGGCGATGGTGGCGAACTGCTTGATCAATGGCGTCGCCACCGAGGTCGCCATGATCTCGGGCGAGGCGCCGGGCAATTGAGCGGAGACGTTGACGACCGGGAACTCGGCGCGCGGCAGCGCCGCGACCGGCAGGGAGCGCCAGGCGAACAGGCCGCCGAGAATGAGCGCGCACGACATCAGGATCGTCGCGACGGGATGGCGGATGCAGAAAGCAGAGACCGACATGGCGCGCCCTCAGGGCTTGGCGGTTTGCGGGGCGGTCAGCCTGATCCTGGCGCCGGGAGAAAGCCGCGACTGGCCTTCGGTCACGACCTTCTCGTCCTGCGACAGGCCCGAGGCAATCGCGACGATGCCGTTCTCGTTGGAGGCGACCTTGACGGTCCTGGCCTCGACTGTGTCGTCGGCTTTGGCGACGTAGACGAACGGGCCCTTCTGCCCCTCCTGCAGCGCGACCGAGGGGACGGTGACGGAGCCCGGCAGCATGCCGAGCTGGACGACGACATCGACATATTGCCCCGGCCAGAGCCGATGCGGATCGTTCGCGAACAGCGCCTTGACGCTGACGGTGCCCGACGGGATGTCGACGGCGGAATCGATGAAGGAGAGGTCGCCGGTGGCGAGCTCCTCCCGCGTGCCGGAAGCGTAGGCGGTGACCTTCGCCGGCATCTGCGCCTTGGCCGCTTCCTGTAGCAAGGTCAGATCGCGTTCCGGCAAAGTGAAGGTGACCCGGATCGGGGCCAGCTGCGTCACCGTCACGAGGTTGCTGCTGGCATCGTTGGCGCGCACCGCATTGCCGGGCGTCGCGGCGATGGCGCCGAGCCGGCCGGAGATCGGAGCAGTGATCGTGGTGTAGCCGAGCCGGACCCGATCGAGCGCGAGCGTCGCTTCGTCCGCCTTGACGGCGGCGGTGGCGACGGCCTCGTCGGCGGTCGCCTGGTCGAGCGCCTGCTGCGTGCCGGCGCCCTTGTCGACCAGGCTCTTCTGGCGGGCGAGGTCGGCGCGCTTTTGCGCCACCGTCGCCTTGTCGCGCTCGACATTGGCTTCGTCGCGGGCGACCTGCGCCTTGAGCTCGCGATCGTCGAGGGTGAAGAGCAGGTCGCCCTGCTTGACCTCCTGGCCTTCCTTGACGTGCATATCGGCAATAATGCCGTCGAGGCGGGACTTGACCGCGACGATGGCGACCGGCTCGGCGAAGCCGATCGAGCGGCGCGTCACCGGAATGTCGGCGCGGCCCGCGAGCACGGTCGTGACCGGGCTCGCGATAGGGCCGGCGCGGCGCTCGGCATGGGCCTGCTCAGGGCCGTCCTGCGGCCTGATCACGCGCCACGCGGCAAAGACGGAGACAGCCACCAGAAGGGCTATGATCGCGTAACGTTTCATTGGTCACCACGGCGCAACGCTGTCCACGCGCTACTTTACCGCCTCCCGCCGCAGGGGGCCTGTCCGCCGCATGAACTCTTCGTAATGCTCGCGCGCCGGGGGGCGCGGCGGCTGGCCCGGCGCCTCGTCGTATCCGCGAGAGAGGGCGCAGCAGGGCAGCGCGTCGATGCCGGAGCAGGCGCCCGTTGATCATGCAGAATTCGTTGACCGGATAGTCGCCAATCCCGCGTAGCGGACGACGATTGTTTAATCTGTCCGCGCTATCAGCTGCACAGTGATCGCTTGAGAAGGTTAGAGTGGATGGCTGCGCTGACTCCGGACGAATTCCGATCGTCTATCGATCTGGAAAAGCGCAAGTTTCACATGAAGTCCTATTTCGAGAGCAGCTTCTACCGGCAGTATCGCTCGGCGAACATGGCGCTGCGCACGCTCGGACGCAGTCCGCGCGTCCTGTCGCTGGGCGCCGGTGGCGCTTTCGTGGAGGAAATCGTCCAGAAGCATCTGGACGCCTCCGTCTTCGTCGTCGATTTCGCCGAGACCTTGGCGATCGAGAGCGATCTCTACGGGAATTTCGCGGGGATGTTCGCCGGCGACATCTCCGCGCCCGACTGGGTCTCGCCGCTTGAGTCAGTCGATGCGGTGTTCTGGTTCGACAATATCGAGCATCTGCGCATCGACCCGACCAGGATCCTGCGCAAGCTGCGCTCGGCGCTGTCGGAGAACGGCCAGATCTTCATCACCACCGACAATTTCGCGCGGCTGCGGAACATCCTGAAGCTGATCTTCAACCGCTCGATCGTCGCCCTGCCGAAGGACCTGTTCGCGGAGGTCGATTTCGAGCACGAATACGTCCACCGGCGCGAATACACCCGGCCGGAGCTGGAAGCCTGCCTGCGCGAGGCCGGCCTGAAGCTGGCCGAGGTCGAGATGCTCTGGCAGAGCCCGTCGGAGAGCTTGAAGAAGCTGCCGTTCCGGAGCTTCGAATACCTGTTCCCGCGCTTCCGTCCGCATATGCTGATCCGGGCTCAGAAGGCCGAGCAGGACGTCCGATTGACGACGGGCTGACCGAATTCCACCGTGTCCTGCTCGCGTGGGTCCCATCTTTCATAGGTCTTGAAACCGGGCTTCAGCCGCCATTCCAACCTGACCGAGCAGGAGCCCTTGCCATCCGTGGTCAGCCAGATGGCAAAGGTGTGCGTGCGCTCGGCGGTGAGACGCACGAGCGTCCCTGCGTTCACGACCTTCTAGCGCCCCTTTACCCGTCCTTCGACGTCCTCGCCAAGAACGCCTTGCTGAGACAGCCCTGGTCGCCGTCGCCCGAGGCCATCGCGGCGAACTTGCTCCGCAACTTTCCCGTCCTTGCCGAGCGTGAGATAGATCGTCCGGACGATCTCGTTCGGCTCGCCATCGATCTCGGGCTCTGTCCACGCGAGATAAAGCTGGAAACGCGCCTCCTGAGCGAGCGCAGGACGAACTGCGCCCAACAGAACCAGGCAGGCGAACGTCACAAGCGCGACGTAGCGGCTCATAGAACCTCGCAGGTGGCTTGCTCAACCTTGGGCTGGCTGTATCGGATCGGGATGTCGCGGCGGCGGGCCCAGCCCTCATAAGCGGTGAAGCCGGACTTGAGCCGCCATTCGAGCGTGACCGAGCAGGAGCGTGTGCCGTCGGTCCGCAGCCAGATGGCGAAGGTGTGCGAGCGTTCCGCGACGAGGCGCAACAGCGTGTTCTCGTTGAGCACTTTCCAGCGCGCGCGAGCGTCGAGGTCGTCGCCGAGCGCACCCTCGCGAACGCGCCCGCGTCCGCCGCGATTGCGATTGACTTCCTCCCTGACCGCGCCGCCCTTTCCGAGGATGACCGTGAGCGTGCGGCTCGCCAGCCGGGTTCTTTGCTCCGGCGCGATCTCGGGGAGCGTCCAGGCCAGCGAGAGCCGGAAACGGGCCTCCTGGGCGAGGGCAGGACAGGCGGCCCCGATCAGGGCAAGGCAGGCGGTCGCGGCAAGGGCGAGATGCCGGCTCACAGCACGTCGCACCTTGCATTCGGCCAGCTCGGCTCGGTGAAGCGGACCGGCGGCTTACCCGGCTTCTTCGAACCCTCGTAGAGTGTGTGGCCGGGCTTCAGCCGCCACTCCAGGGTTGCGGTGCAGGACTGGTCGCCCTGGGTCCGCAACCAGATCGCGTAGGTGTGGGACGGGCGGGCCACCAGTCGCAGAAGCGTCGTTTCGTTGACGACCTTCCAGGCCTTGCGACGCGAGGTGCCGTCGCCTTCGCCGAGATCATTTTCCGTCTGCGTTACGGTCGAGCCCGCCCAGCCGTTTCCGACCCATGCCTCGAGCCGCTCCTCGATCTTTCCGTTGTCGCGCAGCGTCACGGTATAGCTGCGCCGGCTGAGCACCGAGCGCGTGCGCGGTTCGACATAGTTGGTGATCCAGGTCACCGTGATCCGAAAGCTCGCCTCTTTCGCCGAGACCCCCGACGGCCAGAGCAGCAGCGGCCCGAGCAGCCCGATGAAGGCGGCGCCGCGCAGGGTTGCCGAACCGGCCGAGATGACATGTCGAGTTAGCCTCACAGCACCTCGCACGAGGTTTTCAGGTCTGTCGGCTGCGAGAACAGCATCTTCGTTGCGCGCTTGGGGGCCCATGTCTCGTAGAGGCTGAAGCCGGGCTTGAGGCGCCATTCTGCCGAGACAGTGCAGGAGCGGCCACCATCGGTACGCAGCCAGATCGCATAGGTATGGGAGGGCCTGGCGGTGACGCGCAACAGGGTATGCTCGTTGAGGACCGTCCACTGCGTCGCAAAGCGGCCCTTCATGTCCTCGCCGAGCTCGGTCGCGCGCGAGGCGTGGCGGACCTGGCCGGCGCGCTGTCCATACTGCCGCGTGAACTCCTCGCTCACGCTCCCGCCGCCGCGAAGCGTCACCAGATAGGTGCTCGACGTCGGCCGCGAACGCTTCGTCGGTTCGACCTCGTGCTGGATCCATGAAATGGTCGCGCGGAACCGGACGTCCTGCGCCTGCGCGGCCGATGTCGCCAGCAGCGCCGCGCATGCGGTCGTCAGAGGTCCGAGTGCGCGGCAGCGTCCGGCCCCGGCGCGCCTCGCCCGCGCGCTCATTCGCAGAAGGACTGGCCGTTGAAGTTGAAGCAGCGTCCGCGTGCGGCAGGGGCGGGCGCACGGGCCGGAGCGGGCGGGCGCGCGGCCGCCGGGCGGACGGAGCGCTCCTGCGCGACGCGCTTGGGCTTGGGCGCGACGCAGTCGCCGTCCGAATCCAGCCGCTCGCCGCGCGGGCAGCTCTTGGCGACGCAGACGCCGTCGCGCTCGACCTGCCGTGCCGTGCAGGTCAGCGGGCAGATGCGGCCGCTCTGGCGCTTGAGGATGTCGAGGAAGTCGGTGGTCGGGGTGCCGGGAACATCGAGATTGGCGAGCCGCGCGAACTCGCGGACGGCGCGGCTGGTGGCCTTGCTCGTCCATTCGCCGTCCGGCTTGCCGCTGTAGCAGCCGACGCGGCCGAGCTCGAGGTTGATCGTGCGCGTCAGGCCGGCCAGGTCGATCACCGCCGGCGCCTTGGCTAGCTCCAGCGCACCACCGGGCAAGGCGGCCAGGCGCGGGCCCTCGTCGGGGCGCGCCGGAGCCGCCGCAGCCGCGCTCTGGACACGCTGCAGTTCCTCGGTGGCGCGCCGCCGCTCGGCCTCCAGCTCGGCCATGAGCCTGATGCGCTCGCGCTCACCGGCCTCGCGAATCTCCTGCTCGGCCTTGAGCCTCGCCGCGAGTTCGGCGGCAGCGCGCTTGTTTTCCTCTTCCAGCTTGGCGAGCCTTTCGGCGATGCGGCGGTCCTCGTCCTGCTTCTGGCGGTTGGCGTCGGTCTCCGCCGCCTTGAGCTTCTCGGTCTGGGCGAGGGAGAGGCGCTCCCGTTCGAGAGCCTGACGCTCGCGCTCCTTGTCGTCCCGGGCGCGGCGTGCCTGATCGTCCGTCCGCGCCGCCAGTTCGGCCTGAGCCTTGCGATTGTCGGCTTCGAGCTGCGCCAGGCGCTCGTCGAGCTTGCGGCGCTGCTCGGCCTGCTGCCTGGCCGCGTCCTCCTCGGCCTTGCGGCGCTGCTCGGCCTGGGCCGCAGCCAGCCGGTCCTGCTCAGCCCTGGCGGCGGCCAGGCGGGCGGCTTCGGCCTGGCGCGCGCTCTCGGCCGCCGCGGCGGCCTTGCGCCGCTCTTCCTCGTAGGTCGCGAGCTGGCGGCGTAGCGCCTCCTCGCGCTGGGCGCGCTCGACGGCCTCGATCCGGGCGCGCGCGGCATCGGCCAGATAGCTCTTCGGGAAGCGCGCGACGAAATCGCGCAGTGCCGGGCCGTCCTGGCTGTCGCGCAGCTTGGCCCAGGCCTGCTGGTCGGTTTCGCTGCGGTTGAAATAGAAGTCGCCGAGCAGGGAGATCGAGAGTTCCGGCGTCTGGCGGCCACCGGTACGCTGGTTCACGCCGGCGGCGACGCGCCGGAAGAGCTGGCCCACCTCCAGCCCCGGCTCGGCCAGCTGCTCGACAAGCGCGGCGCTGAAGGGGCTGTTGCGGCCTTTGCCATCCGCGGCGACATCGTTCGCCTGCGTCGCGTATGCGACGACCATGCCCCGGTTCTGGGCGATGCGGGCAAGGCCACGGCCGATCGACGAATCCCGCGAGCGGCCCGAGCTGGTGATCCGGTCGGCCAGCGGGTTGTTGCGGCACGCGTCGAGGATGAGCAGGCGCACGCCCTTGGCGTTCTGCAGCGCATCGATGACATCGGCGACCCGGGTCGTTTCGTAGGGGATGGAGAATTCGTCGCTCGGCGCGCTGTCGACCGGCAGCAGGAAGTTCTCGCCGCGAAACTGCAGGCCATGGCCGGCATAGAAGAAAAGGGCGGCGTCGGCGCCATCGGCGGCGCGGGCAAAGCGGCCGAGGGCCTCGCCCATGCCGCGACGGTCGAGATCGCGCCCCTCGATGACCTCGAAGCCGACAGCCCTCAACGCCGCCGCCACATCCTGCGCATCGTTGCCGGGGTTGGGCAAAGCCGGAGCGGCGCGATAGGCCGAATTGCCGATGACCAGCGCGACGCGCCGCTCGCCCGTCTCGGCTGCGACGGCGCCTGCCAGGCCGCAGAGGAAGGTCAGCGCGACCAGCAGAAATCGGAAAGAGATCTGTCGGGATGTCGGCACGGCCGCGAGTCCAGCTTATGTAATGAACATGTTTTAGCTGTTGGCGCGGTCAGTGCAATATCCGCTTGTGGGTAGAGGCTGCGACGGTCTCTATGCTCAGGCCATCGCCGCCTTCACCGTCTCGACGAGCTGCTTCATCGTGAACGGCTTGGGCAGGAAGTGGAAATCCTCCCCTTCCGGCAGGTTCTTGCGGAAGGCCTCCTCGGCATAGCCGGAAACGAAGACGACCTTGGTCGTCGGGCTGCGCTTGCGCAGTTCGCCGAGCAGGGTCGGGCCGTCCATCTCGGGCATGACCACGTCGGAGATGACGAGGTCGATCTTGCCCTCGTGCTTCTGGAACTGGTCGAGCGCCTCGACGCCCGAGGCGGCCTCGTGGACGGTGTAGCCGCGCGAGACCAGCATGCGGGCGTTGAGCGCGCGCACCGCGTCCTCGTCCTCGACCAGCAGGATGACGCCCGCGCCGGTATGGTCGGCGGCAGCCTTCTTCGGGGCTTCCCTAGCTGCGGCCTCGGCGGCGATGTCCTCTTCGGTCGGGATGTAACGCGGCAGGAAGATGCGGAAATTGGTGCCGCGTCCGACGACGGAATCGCAGAAGACGAAGCCGCCGGTCTGCTTGACGATGCCGTAGACCATCGACAGGCCGAGGCCTGTGCCCTTGCCGACATCCTTGGTGGTGAAGAACGGCTCGAAGATCTTCTCCAGATGCTCCGGCGAGATGCCGGTGCCGCTGTCCTCCACCTCGAGCAGCACGTAATCAGTCGCGGGGAGGGCGTCGTAGCCGAGCTCGCCGATCTCGGCCGCCGGCACGTTGCGGGTGCGGACCTGGAGCTTGCCGCCATTGGGCATGGCGTCGCGCGCGTTGACGGCGAGGTTGACCACGACCTGCTCGAGCTGGCCGAGATCGGCCTTGACCGGCCAGAGATCGCGGCCCTGGCGGACGTCGAGCGAAATCTTGTCGGCGACGACGCGCTTCAGCATCAGCGAGAGGTCGGAGAGCACGTCGCCGAGCGCCAGAACCTGCGGGCGCAGCGTCTGGCGACGCGAGAAGGCGAGCAATTGCCGGACCAGGGAGGCCGCCCGATAGGCGTTCTGCTTGATCTGCATGATGTCCGGGAAGGACGGGTCGGTCGGCTTGTGGCTGGCGAGCAGGAATTCCGAGGCGTTGATGATGACCTGCAGCACGTTGTTGAAGTCGTGCGCGATGCCGCCGGCGAGCTGGCCGACCGCCTGCATCTTGCCGGCCTGGTCCATATTGTCCTTGAGCTTGCGCTCGGCCGTAGTCTCCAGCGCATAGACGATGGCGCGCTCGCCATCGGCGTCCTCGCTGGCCGGAACCGGCGATAGGTAGAGCCTTGCCGAGCGGCCGTCCTCGCCGGCGAGCGCCACGTCGAGCGGGGCGATCTCGCCCTTGCCGGCGAGCGCCGCGTCGAAGGCCTGAGCGAAGGCGCCGTTGCCATTGACCAGCTCCTGGATGGTCGCTGGCTGGTTCTGGCCTTGCATCAGGCGGGCGAAGGACGCGTTCGAGCGCAGGATCGCGCCGTGGCGGTCGACGGTCGCGATCGCCATCGGCGTCGCATGGAAGAAGCGGGCGAAGCGCGCTTCGGCATCGGTGTGGCGGTCGGCCCCTGCTTCGCCGGCGGCGCGATTGAGCACGAGGGTGCGCGAGGCGCCGGCGCGCCCGTCCTGGCCGAAGGCGACCTGGTGGTGCAGCCGGACCGGTAGCGACTGGCCGTTGCGGCGGCGCAGGTCGACATCGAGCACCTCGATGCGGACATCGCCGGGCTGGCCGCGAATGGCCTGGATCAATGCTGCGGCGTTGGGCGAGGCGATATCGTCGAGCTGCAGGCCGCCGGAGCCGAAGCGGGCGAGATCATAGTCGAGCCAGCCGGCCAGCGTGGCGTTGAGGTAGGGCACTTCGCTGTCGGCGTCGATCGAGAGGAAGCCCGCCGGCGCGTGGTCGAGATAGTCGATCGCGTGCTGCAATTCCTGGAAGGCGTTTTCCTGGCGCTCGCGCTCCGGCGTGACGTCGGCGACGCTCCATTTGCAGGCCGGGCGGCCGGCGCGGGTGATCGGCGTGACGCGCACCCGGTACCAGCCGACGGCACCGCGCTCGTTCAGCGCCGGTTCGAGCCGGATCTCCTCGGAGAGGCGGCGGCCGGCGCGGGCGGCGGTGGCGAGGCGGTAGATCGCCTCGGAGACCTCGGCGCGGCCCTTGAACAAGCGCTCGACCGGGGCGATCTCGCTGGCGTTGCGAGCGCCGGCGAAGGCGAGGTAGGCCTCGTTGGCGTAGACGATGCGATTCTCACCCTCGGTGACGACGACGCCGTCCTCGGCGCTGTCGACGATCGCCTTGGTGAGGTCGTTGCGGGCCGAGCGCCCGGCGAACTGGACCAGCCCGATCGCGAAGGCGAACAGGCAGAACACCCCGACGACCGAGAGCAAGGCGAGCAGGCCGAGGATAAGCGGCTGCGCCCATTCATTGGCGATGAAGCCGAGCGCGATCGCGGCGCCGACCAGGAGGCCCGCAACCAAAAGAATGATGCCGACATGGCCGGGCCGGTCGGAGCGGTCGATCGCGCTCGGTGCCGTGCTTGCGCTCATTGCAGCGGGTCCGTTTCCTTCAGTCGCCCGTCGGTGATGGGTCGGCGCCGGGCATAGCGTAGAGAGATGTGCCCGACCAGCGAGTTAGGCGCGCCGACGCTTCAGGCGCAAGACGTATCCGATCACTTCGGCCACCGCCTGGTAGTGTTCGACAGGAATTTCATCGTCGACGTCGACGGTGGCATATAGCGCGCGGGCCAGAGGCGGGTTCTCGACGATCGGGATGCGGTGCTCGCCGGCGACCTCGCGGATCTTGAGTGCGATCGCATCGACGCCCTTGGCGAGGCAGAGCGGTGCGCCCTGACCGTTCTCGTATTGCAGGGCGATGGCGTAGTGCGTCGGGTTGGTGATGATCACCGTCGCCTTGGGGACCTGCGCCATCATGCGGGAGCGCGCGCGCTGGGCACGCAACTGCCTGAGCTTGGCCTTCACCTCCGGATTGCCTTCGGTGTTCTTGTATTCGTCCTTCAGCTCCTGCTTGGTCATGCGCTGGCGTTGGTACCAGGTGAAGCGCTGGTAGCCGAAGTCGCCGATGGCGATGACGGCGAAGATCGCGAGCACGCCGGCCATCAGCTTGATCGTCAGCACGAGCACGGCGGGCAACAGCGCGTGCACGTCCATCTGGGCAAAGCCCTGCAGACGGTCGCGCTCGCCCCAGAGCACGATCCAGACGCCGACGCCGACCACCAGGATCTTGGCGAGGCCCTTGGCGAAATTGACCCAGGCCTCCTTGCCGAAGATGCGCTTGGCGCCGGCCATCGGCGAGATCCGATCGAATTTCGGCATCATCGGCTCGGTGGTCCAGAGCGGCTTGTGCTGGATCAGGGCGCCGACGAAGGCGGCGATGAGGATAAAGCCGAGCGGCAGGGCCATGATGGCAAAGCCCGTCATCACGCCTTTGCTGGTCACGTGGAAGAGCGCGCCCGCATCGTCCGAGACCTGATGGGCGTTCATGAGGAAAGAGCGCAGCGAGAGCGTGGCGTCCCGGGCGGAGCTGCCGGCAGCGACCAGCAGCGCCAGGGTGAAGCCGCAGAGCACGAAGAAGGTGCCGATCTCCTGGGATCTCGCGACGTCGCCCTTCTCGACGGCTTCGTCGAGCTTTCGCTGGGTCGGTTCTTCTGTGCGATCTTCGTTCTCGACGTCTCCCGCCATCGCTCTGTGTCCTTACAGGCCGATGAACTGGCGCAGGAAGGCGCCGAGATCGTCGAGGAAGACGCCCATCATCACCCCGACCGAGGCCAGCAGCACCAGCATGCCGCCAAGGATCGAGGCGGGGACAGCGAGGAAGAAGACCTGGAGCTGCGGCATCAGCCGCGCCAGCACGCCGAGGCCGAGATTGAACAGCAGGCCGAAGACGATGAACGGCGCCGAGATCTGCACCGCGATCGAAAAGCCCTGCGCCATCGCCTTGACCGCGAGCGTCATCACGTCGCCGATTTCGGGGAAGCCGCCGGGCGGCAGCAGGCGATAGCTCTCATGGATGGCGGCGAGGGCCAGATGATGCAGGTCGGCCGCCAGGATCAACGTGATGCCGAGCATCGAGAGGAAGTTGGCGAGCGAGGGGTTCTGCAGGCCGCCGGTCGGGTCGACGGTGACGGCAAAGCCGAGGCCGAGCGTCTGGGCGATGATGAAACCTGCGGTCTGGAGTGCCCCCATCAGCAGGCGCGCGCTGGCGCCGATGACGAGCCCGACGAGGATCTCGCTGATCAAGAGCCCGCCCAGGGCCGCCGGGGTCTGGGGAATCGTGATCGTGCCGCGCGCCATCGGCAGGATCACGAGCGCGACGAAGAAGGCGAGGGCGAGCCGGCCGCGCGAGAGGATCAGGCGCTCGCCGATCCCCGGCATCAGCATGACGAGCGTGCCGACGCGCGCGAAGACCAGCACGAACAATGCGCTGATCTCGGGCAGAACGGAGATCTGCATCGGGCGGACCCGGCTCCCGCGCCAGCAAGGCGCGCCGGCCGGACTCCACGACGAGGAGGCGCTGGCTGGCGCTGGACTCATTCGCCCGTGGCGATTCGGACGGCGACCCTGCCCATATAACCCGCCAGAGCATCGCCCATGAACGGCAAAAACAGCAGCAAGGCGGCGAAGACAGCGATGATCTTGGGGACGTAGACCAGGGTCTGCTCCTGGATCTGGGTCAGCGCCTGAATAAGCGAGACGACGAGGCCGACCACGAGCGCGATCAGCATCAGCGGCGCGCCGGCCTTGAGGAAGACGACGATGCCGTCGCGGGCGACGTCGAGGATGGCTCCGGAGGTCATCAGCTTGCGTTCCGTTTTTCGCGTTCGGGGGATGGCGGCGTCAGACCGGCATCCGCATGATTTCCTCATAGGCGGCGATGACGCGGTCGCGTACGGCCACCAGCGTCTCGATCGCCGCCTCGCTCTCGGCCACTGCGGTGACGACGTCGACGACGTCGGAGCGGCCGGCGGCGACCTTACCGACTTGGGTATCGGCCTGGCGGGCGCTCTGCGCCGTCGAATCCAGCGCCTTGCTGACCAGCGAGGAGAAATCGGGCAGGCCGGCTCCGGCGCCGTCGAGGCCGCCGACCGAGGCCGGCTTCTTCAACAGGGCGCTCGTGCCCATTCCCTGCATCGAGGCATAGGCGCCGGCGGCAAAGCTCGAAGTGGTCATCGGTTTGGCTCCGCTGAGTGATTGGCGCGAACTCCTCTCGCTCGGCTGCCGTCAGCCGAACGGAAAGCGCGCTGGCGCGTCAGGCGCGCAGGATGTCGATGGTGCGCTGGATCATCCGGCGCGTGGACGAGATGACGTTTAGGTTCGCCTCGTAGCTGCGCTGGGCTTCGCGCATGTCCATCGTCTCGATCAGCGAGTTGACGTTGGGCAGCTTGACCTGGCCGCTGGCGTCGGCCGCGGGGTGACCGGGATCGTATTTGCTGCGGAAGTCGCTGCGGTCGCGGCTGACGCGGCCGAGCTCGACGACCTGGGCTTCGAGCTCGCGGTCGAGCTTGCCCTGGAAGGTCACGATCTTTCGCCGATAGGGGTCGGTGCCGGCGCGCTCCGGCGACGAATCGGCGTTGGCAAGGTTCTCGGCGATGACGCGCATGCGGCCGGCCTGGCCCTTCAGGCCGGAAGCGGCGACGGCGAGACTCTTGAGCAGGTCCATGATGAGGCTCCTTACCGGCCTTTGCCGATCGCGATCTTCATCAGCCCGAGGCTCTTGCTGTAGAGCGAGGCGGCGAGCTGATAGTCGGACTGGTTCTGCGCGACCTTCATCATCTCGTCCTCGAGATTGACGCTGTTGCCGCTCGGCGTGGTCTCGAAGCGCTTGGGATCGCGCGGGTCGAAGCCGCCGTTCTGGCCGGAAAGGCCCAGATGCTGCGGCGAGGTCTGCGCCAGCGTCACGCCGCCATTGCCGGCCGGGGACGGGGCACGCAGGTCATGCGGCTTGAAGCGCGGCGTATCGGCATTGGAGACGTTTTCGGCGAGCAGCTTCTGGCGCGCCTGGTGCCAGTGCATCCGCGTCTTCAGCGCCCCCATCAGGCCAAGGCCGTTGTTCGCCATGCCGCAATCTCCCGTCGGCTCCTGCCGAAGTGGGAAATTATTGCCGGGTGCATGGTTAATACCGGGTTAATTCACAGGGATCTGCACGATGGGGTTAACCATCCGCTAACCATGTTTCCCGAACTGGCGGGGCTTATGATATAGCCAGCTCCGTCTATCCGCCTGATCGCCCTTACAAAGAGCGGTCGGCGGCTGTCGCGTCGCTTCATGAGGCAGACCTTGCAGACTCTGTTTGGCTTCGAACTTTCCTCCGGCTTGCGTTGGATCATCGCCTTCGCCGTGGTGCTGCTCCTGGTCGCGCTGCTCGGCTTCTTCCTGCGGCGCATGAGCGGTGGTCGGCTGAAGTTCAAGGGGCAGGGCGGAGGCCGCACGCGCCAGCCGCGCCTCGGCGTGGTCGACGTCTACGATCTCGACCGGCAGCGCCAGCTGATCCTGGTGCGGCGCGACAATGTCGAGCACCTCGTGATGATCGGCGGCGCCTCCGACGTGGTTGTCGAGACCAACATCGTGCGGAGCGGCGGACGCGTCGCGGCGCCCCTGCCGAGCGAAGGCCTGGCGGAACGTCCGCTGGCGTTCGAGCCCGAATCGCGCCCGCAGCCCGCCGAAGACACCCGGCCGGCGTCGCCTCCGCCGGTGACGGCTCCGGCGGTACCGGTCGATCCCGTGCCGCCGCCGCGGCCGGTCTCGCCGCCGCCCCCGGCTCCGCCGCGCGCAGTCGTCCAGCCTCCGGTTCAACCGCAGCCGCCGCGGCCGGCCCAGGCGCCAAACGCGATTCCTCCGGCCGTCGCCGCGGGCGCTGGTGCCGGAATCGGCGCGACTTTGGCGCGCGATCCCGCTCCTTCCGCCAGCGCCAGCGAGCTCGGCGACATGGCCCGCCAGCTCGAAGAAGCGCTGAAGCGTCCGTTCTCGGCGGTGCGGCCCGGCTCCACTCCTGCGCGCACCGAGCCCGAGGCGCCGCCGGCGCCCAAGCCCGTCGTGCCGCCGCCTGCTCCTCCGGTACAGCAGGCTCCCGTCAAGCCTCCGGCGCCGACACCCGGGCCGGCGCGTCCGGCACTCGACATGGAAGCCGAGCTCGAAATGGCGCTGGGGCTGAAGCCTGCGCCGGCGCGTCCGGCCGCGTCTGAGGCGCCGCTGGTCGCCCCGCCGGTCTTCGCGCCGCCGAAGCCGCCCGCTCCCGCGCCGGTGAAGCTGGACGAGAAAAAGCCTGAGCCGGCGAAGGAGCAGGTGCTGCCGGTATCGGTCTCGGAAGCGGACAAGCCCGGCAAGTTCACGCCCGTCTTCGACGACGTGCTCGGCGCGGTCGAGAACGCCGCCAAGGCCGAAGGGCAGGGCAAGAACCAGCCCAAGCCGAACGAGCAGAAGCCTGCCGAAGGCAAGCCGGCCGAGGTAAAGCCTGCGGAGTCCAAGTCGACGGAAGCCAAGTCCACGGAAGCAAAGTCGGCGGAAACCAAGCCGGCGGATGCAAAGCCTGCCGACGCGAAGCCTGTCGAGGCCAAGCCTGCCGACGAGCCGAAGGCGGCCGCCAAGCCGCCCGAGGACGATCCGTTCTCGGTCGATGCGATCGAGGCCGAATTCGCCCGCCTGCTCGGGCGCGATCCCAAGCCGAAGGGCTGAGCCTGTTCCCCGGTGCGAAGGCGCCGGGGGATAGCCGCCGAAACCCTCTTCGCCCGGCAGTGAGCCTTGCTCTAGCGTTCCTCCTGCCCGCGCCGTGATTCGGGCGGGGACGGATGATGGGCAGGCGGATACCCACGGGACGCAGACTGCGCTGGTTGGCGGCGTTCGCAGCCGGGCTCGGCGCGCTCGGGATCGCCGCCGTGGCGCAGGCCCAGACCCTCTCGCTCGATCTCGGCCAGGGCGGCGTCACCGAGCGGGCGCTGCAGCTGATCGCCGCGATCACGGTGCTGTCGCTGGCGCCGTCGATCCTGATCATGGTGACCTCGTTTACCCGCATCGCCGTGGTGCTGTCGCTGTTGCGCTCGGCGCTCGGCACCCAGACCGCACCGCCCAATGCGGTGATCATCGGGCTCTCGCTGTTCCTGACCGGCTTCGTGATGGCGCCGACCCTGAAGGAGGCCTATCGCGTCGCAGGTGCGCCGCTGATCGCCGGGCAGATGCAGCCGCAGGAGGCGTTCGAGCGCGGCATCGTGCCGTTCCGCGAGTTCATGCTGAAGCATGTGCGCGAGAAGGACCTGGCGCTGTTCATGGAGATGTCGCGCGAGCCGAAGCCGGAGCGCCCGGAAGACATCCAGATCCAGGTGCTGGTGCCGGCCTTCATGATCTCGGAGCTCAGGCGCGCCTTCGAGATCGGCTTCCTGCTGTTCGTGCCCTTCCTGATCATCGACCTCGTGGTCGCGTCGATCCTGATGTCGGTCGGCATGATGATGCTGCCGCCGGTGACGGTGGCGCTGCCGTTCAAGCTGATCTTCTTCGTGCTGGTCGACGGCTGGGGACTGGTTGCCGGCTCGCTGGTGAAGAGTTACGGCAGCTGAAGCATCCGCTCAGCCCTGCCCCGGCCTTGGCCCGGCATTGGCGGCATCGGTCTCAGCCGGTTTCCGCCGCTCGCGCACGGTGCTGGAATAGGCCGGGTAGCGCTTGCGGTACTCCTTGAGGAAATCGCTCATCGTGTCGGAACCGGCGGCGGCGCGCGCGGCTTCGCGGATATCGGCGGCACTGGCCCGGCTGGCACCTGTGACGAAGCCGAACAGCCTGGCGTCGGCGCCCTGCGCCATCTTGGCGGCGAACTTGGTGCGCAGCCGGTCGAGCGAGAGCGCCTCGTCCGCCATGACATAGCCGATCGCGGCGCGCATCACGTCGGCGCGCTCGCCGTCGCCGAGCGGCGCCTGGCCGCGCCAGCTCTCGCCGAGGATGCGCTCCAGCGCCTCGCCGGCCTCGCGCCAGCGCCGGCCGTTCCAGAGGATGTCGGCGCCCAGCCGGTCGACCTCGGGGCCGCTCTCACCTTCTAGCAGATCGAGCGCCTGGTCGGTGCGCGACAGGTCGGAGAGCGCCTTGGATTCCAGCAGCAGGCGGGCACGCTTCACATCGGCCGGCAATTCGGCGAGCCGGGTCGAGACGATCGCCTGCAGCGCCTCCGCCGGCTTGCCGTTCATCAGCCGGATCATGGCGAGCCGTGTCGCGACGGTTGAGCGCGCGGCGCCGGTCAGGCGGCGGTCCATCTGGTACTGCAAGATCTCGCTGGCCTGGTCGAGCAGATCGAGCTCGACCAGCCGGTCGGCGAGCAGGCGGGTGATCTCGTCGCCGCGCCGGCCGATCGGCAGGTAGTCCTTGAAGTCGTAGAACAGCGCCAGGGCTTCGAGCCGCGGCAGCTTCTCCAGATCGGGATCGCTGAACAGCGCCTCGAAGCGCTGGGCGGTCTCGTCGTGCAGCAGCCGCGTCGCCGGATGTTCCGGGAAGACCTCGGTGGCGCGCCGCGCCGTCTGGAAGGCGTCGCGCCAGCGCTGTCGCTCGGCATAGAGGCGGCCGAGCTCGGCCAGGGCCTCGATCTCGATCTCGCCGCCCCGCCAGATCGCCGAGACGGTCTCGAGCCGGGCGATGGCTTCGTCGGCCGAGAAATCCGCGCGTTTCTCGGCGCGGGCGAGCTGGACGGCGCGCAACTGCGCCTCCGCTGCGATCGGCCTCGTCTTCGCATCGAAGAGCGGCTTGTAGCCGTTGATCGCCGCCTCCGGCCGACCGCTGACGTCGTCGAGCCTGGCGCGCAGCAGCGCCAGCTCCTCGGGATTGACCAGCTCCTCCGGCATGTCGGCGAGGCGGCCGATCTGCTTTTCCGCCACCGTGGTCTCGCCACTGGCGAATGCGGCCCGGGCCATCGCCGGGCGGAACTCGGCCTGGAGGTCGGCGGGATAGCGGTCGAGGATGCCTTCGGCCCGGCGGAAGCCGGCGAGCGCCTGGGCATTGCGGCCGAGCCTCTGTTCCGAGAGCGCGCGCCAGAGCCCGGTCTCGGCCTCGTCGCGGATCGGCGCCGCGTCGAACGCCTTCAGCGCCTCGGCGCTGCGATGCATGCGGGTGGCGATTAGGCCGCGCAGGAACAACGCTTCGCGATTGCCACGCATCGACGCATCGTCAGTCAGCAGCGCATTTAAGGGGCCGGCGGCTTCCGGCAGCATGCCGTTGGCGGCAAGGAAACGAGCCAGTGCCAGGCGGGTTTCGGATTTGCGGCCACGCGAAGCACCGGCTGTGTCACGCAGCATGGCGGCGGTGCGGTCGCGGATCTCAGGGGTGTGCAGGGCCGACCAGGCCTCGCTGTCGAGCAGCGGGCGGGCCGGTGCCTGTTCGCCCTTCTTCTCCGCCTCTTTCGGCTTGTCCGTGTCGAGGCTGACGATCAGCCCGGTCTGCCGGCCGATCCGGACCTCGTCGGTGTCGGCGCGCACGGCAAGATCATCCGCGACAGCGCTGACGACGACACCATGGGCACTCTGCGGCAGGCCGAACTCGAGGAAGCGATAGGGCTTGGCGACCGCCCGAGTCGGCCCGAGCGCAGTCGCGACGGCGAGACTGGGGCCGCCTTCGCTGTTCTCCAGCCAGTGCACGCCGGTCAGGCCCGGCACCGGTACAGCGACGATGGTCTGGCCGCGCTCGTCGGCGTCGCGGCGGGGCGTGAGGGCGCCGGCCGGCTTGCCGGCCTTGTCGCCGAAACTCAGCGACCATTGCGGGCCGTCGTCGGAAAGCCGCACGATCTGCTGGCGGCGCGTCTTCAGCCTGACGAGGGTGACCTTGGCCTCGCGCGTGACGGTGACGCCTTCGATCAGCGCCGGCAGCACGCCTTTGAGCTTGTCGGGATCGAGCGTGTCGCGCGTGTCGAAGACGAGCGTGATCCGGCCCGGTTCGGTAAAGGCGGCGGCGCCTGTCGGCCGCGAGAAGCGGAAATCGATGCGACCGCCATCGCCGTCGACGGCAGAGGCGATCTCGACATCGCGGGGAGGGCCGCCCGCCGCGATGGCGACCGCGGGCTTGGGCTGGGCCGCCGGCGTCTCGGTTTTCGGAGCGGGAGACGGCGGCGCCCCCGCGGTCTTCTGGTCGGGAGCCTTGGGGTCCGCCGCCTTGGCTTCGGCCGGCGCCGCAGCCTGAAGATCGGCCAGCGATAGCGGGTTGGCGGCGCCGGGGTGAGGCAGGTCGACGGTCCAGCCGGCCTCGTCGCGGAAGCTGCGGAGCTGGCGGTCCTTCGGCACGCTGAAGACGAGTTGCGTGCGGTCGTCCGCGATCGTCGCCTTCTCCAGCGTGAAGTCGGCTGGGAGCAGGCTGCGGATCTCCGACGGCGTCACCGCCAGCGCCTGGTCGAAACTCAGCGTCAGCTTGCCGTCATCGAGGCCGGAGGTGAGCATGGCTTCGGGCGGCGCCGAGAACATCAGCCGGTCGAGCGTCGGCAGCCGGGCGGTCCGGAAGCCGAGCGGCTTCGGCGCCGGAACCGGCATGCGGGCGATCTCGCGGGCGCGCGCCTCGGCCAGGCGCAGGCGCTGGGTGAGCTCGGCCAGGACCTCGGGCGGCAGACCGGGCAACTGGCCGGTCCAGTTCTCGGGCAGCAGGTCGACAAAGGCCTTGTCGCCGGCTTCGAGCAGATTGGCGCGATAGGGGCGGGCGAGCGCCAGGCGCAGGCCGCGCCCGTCGGGGTCGATCCTGATCACGGAGACATAGGCCGGCAGCTCGCCGGCAAGCCGGCTCGGATCGAGTTTCACCGGCTGGCTGAAGCCGATCACGACGACGCCGTTGGCGGTGCGGACCCGTGTGGTCACCGGCTCGTCGAAGGTGAAGGCGATGCGGCCGAAGCCGGCGCGCATGGCTTCGCCCCGCAAGGTCGCGGTGGCAGCCGTTGCCGGCGCGGCAAAGCCGGCAGCGAGGCTCAACGCCGCCAGGCCGATGCCGAAGCTCAGGGACCGCAGGATACGCACGACCGCTACTCAACCCGACGCGATAGGAAGAGCGGCGACAGGCTGCTCCAACCTGCGCGGAGGCTAGCCCGTCAAGGATAACGGGGGGTTAAGGAAGGGCCGCGTCTGGAGAGGGCGCCGCTCCCTGGATATGACCTATCGAGTAGGTCCGCGCACTGCGCGCCAGGTGCCGCGACAGGGCCCGCGCCGCTGGCGACAGCGTGCGGCCGTTGCGCACGCAGATCTTGAGGCAGGCCTTGCGCAGATTGCGACCCTGGAGCGGAACGGCGACCAGGCGTCCTTCGACGACGTCGCGCCGCGTCGCACAGCGCGTCAGGACGCTGACGCCGAGGCCGGCTCGCGCGAAGGAGCGCAGCGACTGGATCGAGTTGGTGACCAGCGCCGGCTTGAGCGCGACGCCACTGGCCGCGACCATGTCGTCGACGAGGCGGCGCAGGCCGAAGGTCCGGTCGGGCAGGGCAAGGCGCATCTCGCCGATCTCCGCGATCCTGACCGAGTGCCGCCCAGCGACGGCATCGCCGGGATGGGCGGCAAGGACCAGTGCGTCGGCGATCTCGGCGAGCGAGAGCACGCTGCGATGCAGGATCGGATTGAACGCGACGATCACCTCGGCCTCGTCGTCGAGCAGGCGCTGCACCAGCTGGTCTGAACTCGCCACCATGATGTCGAAGCTCACCGATGGATGGGCGGCCGAGAATTCGGCAAGCGCGGGATAGACGAAATCGTCCATCGCGCCCTCGACCGTCCAGACGCGGACATGCCCACGCTTCATGCCCTGGAGCTCGTCGACCGCGGCGCGCGCGGTCTGGACGCTGTCGAGGATGGTACGGGCCGTCTCCAGCACGGCCGCTCCCGCCGTGGTCAGCCGCATGCCGCGGGCCCTGCGCTCGAACAGGGCCGTGCCGTACTCCTCCTCGAGGCTGGCGATCTGGCGGCTGATCGCCGAGGGCGCGACGCTCAGCGCATCGGCCGCCTCGCGGATCGAACCGTGATCGGCGACGAGCGCGAAATAGCGATAGCGGGTGAGCGACATGGCAACTGGCCGCGGTCGATGCGAGGGTCTGGACCGTAGATGAGCGTTGCCGGATCGGCAACGAACTCTCCGCGAAACCGCACTGGCTGAGCCGCCTGCCCGCCCTCTACCACTAGGAAAACCAGGCAAGGAACCGACCCGATGTACTCCACCCGCACCAGCCAGGACGGCAGCTACAGGTTCATCCCGGCCGTCTATCAGTATTCCGGCGGGGTCGCGGCCGAGCCGGGCTTCCGCATCGAGCGGGCGCAACTGGCGAGCCCGGTTGCGCTGGACAAGGGCCTTGCGCTGATCGAGGCGCATCTTGAGCGGATCGACCGGCCGCTCACGGCGCTCTGCGCCTGCGAGCTGCGCTCGCCGGAGCCCTTCTCGGAAGGCGGCTTCGACGCCTTCAACCGGCTCTATGCGTCGCGGCTCGATCGATGGGGCATCCTCCAGGGGCAGGTGAATCCGGTCGCCCGCACCAATATCTGCCCCGAGATCGACAAGCCGGAGACCGTCTCGCTGCACGCCTTCAGCTATACCGTTCCGGATGCCGCGGCGAAGGCGAGCTTCGTGGTGGCGGGCAGCGGCGAGGCGCCCGAAGGCGGCGCGAGCTACGCCCAGGGTACGATCCGGCCGGGTGACGCCTCGCCCGAGGGCGTGCGGGCCAAGGCAAAATGGGTGATGGGTGAGATGGAGCGTCGCCTCGCCGGGCTCGGCCACGATTGGCGGGATGCCACGGTCGCGAACATCTACACGATCCGCGACATTCATCCGCTGCTGGCGGATGTCCTCCTGCCGATTACCAGCCTGGGCCGCGCCGTCACCTGGCACTTCTCGCGGCCGCCGGTGGCGGTGCTCGACTACGAGATGGATGTGCGCGGCCTGCCGCGGGAGATCGTAATCGAGGCGTCTGCCTGATCGCCACAGTGATGTGATGCGTTGCCAGAAATCGAACGGTCAAGTGGAGACGGTCCCGATGGTGCTCGATCGACGTGCGCTTCTCCTGGCGGGATTGACCCTGCCGACGCTGGCAAAGGCACAGTCTGTCTGGAAGCCGGAACGGCCGGTGCGTCTCATCCTGCCGTTCACGCCGGGCACTTCGATGGATCCGGTGGCGCGGCTGGCGCAGGAGAGCCTCAAGGACACGCTCGGCCAGAGCGTCGTGGTCGAGAACATCGCGGGAGCGGCGACGGTCATCGCCGGCGCCGAGACGCTGAAATCGCCGCCCGACGGGCACACCATGCTGATGATCGCCAACAGTTTCGCGGCGAACATCACGCTGCGGACACGAACCGCGGATTGGCAGCGCGCCTTCGTCCCGGTGGTGCAGGCGACGGTGGTGCCGCATGTGCTGACGGTCGCGCCGGCGCTGAAGGTGGACTGGGCCGGCTTCGTGAAGCATCTGCGCGACGGTGGGGGATCGATGACCTATGGCTCGCCGGGGATCGGCACCTCGCCGCATCTGGGTGCCGAGCATGTCCTGCGGCTCGTCGGCGGCAAGGCGGTGCACGCGCCCTATAACGGGACTTCGCAGCTTTTCGTCGACCTCTACGCCGGCCGGATCGATTTCGCGCTCAGCAACCTGCCCGATGTCGTGCAGCCGATCGCGGAGGGCAAGCTCGTCGCGCTCGCGGTCACCTCCGAGCAGCGGGTGCGGGAATTGCCTGATATCCCGACCTTCGCCGAGCTCGGCCTGCCGGGCCTGCTGTCGGACAGCTGGTTCGGCATCATGGTCCGCCGCGACACGCCGTCGGCTGCCCGCGAGGCGCTGGAGCGCGCCTGGCTCACGGCCCTGGCGCGCCCTGATGTGCGCGAGCGCCTGCAAGGCTTGGGCTTCACGGTGCTGGCACGGCCAGGCGCCGAGTTCGAAAAGGTGATCGACCGCTACGTTGCGACCTATGCGACGATCATCAAGGAGAGCGGCATCACCGTCCAGCAGTGACGGGCGGGGTCAGCGCTTCGGCGCGGGCTCGATCGCCGGCAACTCGTTGCCGGCCGGCGTCGGGGCCGGAGCGCGCTCGGTGGCGACAGCAGGGCGGCCGCGCACCGAGAGGGCGACGGTAAGGCGCTCGGCTGCTTCCGGCGACATGGCCGCGAGCACGTCCGACATCTTGCGCGGGCTCATCTGCTGGACGACGGGAACCAGGATGTCGAGCGCCAGCCGGTCGAAGACGCGGGCGGCGTCCTTCGGCTTCATCGTCTCGTACATGATCACCAGGTTCTTGACCGCCTGATTGGCCTCGCTCTCCTGCTTGCGCGGGCCTTCGACCTTATCTTCCAGCGCCTTGAGGTCATCGACCCGGCCGCCGAGCTTCTTTTCGGCCGTATCGAGCAATTTCTCGCGCATGTCGAGCTCGCGCATGCGCGCCTCGATTTCGTCGCGGCGCTGGCCGAGGCGTTCGAGCAGGGCTTTCTCGGCCGGCGAGACCGGCTGGGCGGTGCCGTTCATCAGCCCCGCCTTGTTGCTGGGATTGGCGTCGCGCTTGGCCTGTTCCTCGGGCAAGGCCTTCGGTTTCGGCGGGTCGATCGTGCCGGTGGTCTCGGGGTCCATCAACAGGTCGGGCTGATGGGCCTTGGCGATGATCCTGGCGAGGCCCCCGGCCTCCTTCTCCGGCTTCGCGGTGAACACCGGGGCGCTGGCGGGCACCTTCCCCGGATAGGGCTCCCCCGACCAGGCGAGCAGCTTCAGCGCCAGGAGGCCCATGGCGCCGAGGATGACGGCCGGGATGAGGCGGGGCGTCTGGATCACGCAGCCTGGCCCTCGAGCCTGCGGGCGGCGCGGGCGCGGATCGCGGCGGCCGCGTCGGCGGTGCTGGCCATGCGGGAGAGGGCGGGCTTTTCCGCGACGGGCTCGGCCTTGGGCGCGACCATGGTCGCGGCGCTGACGATCTGGCCGATGCGCTCCATCACGGTCTGGCCGGCCTCGATCTGCTGGGCGAGGTCGGCGGCATAGCGCTCGGCGGTCTGCAGGCGCTCGGCGAGGGTGCGATCGCAATCGCCCAGCGTCAGCTTCAGGCCGGCGATGGCGCGCTCGGCCGTGTCGGTGGCGGAGATCAGCGCGCCGATGGTCTGGCGCATCGCGCTCTCATCGGCCTTCAGCCGCTCGATGCGCTTGGAGAGCACGAAGCAGGTGACGATGGTGGCGACCAGCAGGCAGGCGACCAGGGCATCGGCGATCAGGGTGATGGTCATGGGCTGGTCTCCCTGATCAGGTCGGGCTGAGATGGCTGGTGTCGAAGGCGGCCATGGTCGTCTTGGAGCGCCGCAGCGGGCTGACGACCTGGACGGCGATCTTGTCGTCGACGCGGCCGATCCGGCCCTCGCTGACGATGAACTCGCCGCAGCGCAGCGAAGCGACCGAATCGGGACGGGCGTCGAACATCAGCGTGTCGCCGATTTCGAGCTTCATCACCCGCTTCAGGGGCATGGTGCATTCGTGGAGGACGCATTTCACGGCGACGTCCGCCTGCCAGACCTCGGTGGCGAGGTGGTTTTCCCAGATCGGGTCGCGCCCGAGCTTCTCACCCATGAAGCTCTCGAGGAGCAGCTCACGGATCGGTTCGATGGTGGCGTAGGGCAGGAGCAGATGGAGCGAGCCGCCGCGTCCTTCCATGTCGAAGCGCAGTTCGACGCGGATCGCGGCATTGGCCGGGCGCGAGATCGAGACGAAGCGCGGATTGGACTCGATCCGGTCGATTCTGAAGTTCACCGGCGAGAGCGGCCGGAAGGCTGCCTCGGCATCGCTGAGCACGACGCCGATCACGCGGCGCAGCAGGCTCATCTCGATCGAGGTGAAGGGGCGTCCGTCGACGCGTGCCGCCGCCTGGCCGCGCTTGCCGCCGAGCATGGTGTCGAGCACCGAATAGGTGAGGGCGGACTCGATGGTGACGAGGCCGAAATTGTCCCATTCCTCGGCCTTGAACACCGCCAGCATCGCCGGCAGCGAGATCGAGTTGATGTAGTCGCCGAAACGCACCGAGCGGATGCCTTCCAGCGTCACCTCGACATTGTCGCTGAACAGGTTGCGCAGGCTGGTGGAAAGCAGGCGGACCAGACGCTCGAAGATGATCTCGAGCATCGGCAGGCGTTCATAGGTGACCGAGCCCGAATCGACGATCGCCTGGATGCCGTTGCGGCCGCCCTTGCCGTCATCTCCGATGGAGAAGCCGAGCATGGTATCGATCTCTTCCTGATTCATCAGGCGATCGATATTGGCCTCTGCCTCGCTACCATCGTCCTCGATGATGTCGGACATGGTGGCCCACTCGGCCGCCATGCCTTCCGGCGTCAGCGGAACCTTGTCCTTGTCTTCGAGATCGTCGTTGGCCATGGCGGTCTGCTTTGCGCGATCGGGCTGCCGCTATTGCAGCAGCAATTCCTTGAAGAGGACGGCGTCGACCTTGGCCGGGTAGACGGTGACGTTGACCCGGCGCAGCAGCTCTTCCTTCAGGCGGTACATGCCGGCCGAGCCGTCGAGGTCGGAGGGGCGCAATTCGCGCATGAAGACCTGGAAGGCGTCCTCGACGCGCGGCAGCAGCGGCTTGACCTGGTCGGCGGTCTTGGGATCGGCGATCTCGAGCGCGACCTTGATCCTGACGATCGGCTGGCGGTCCTGCTGCGGGCCGGCGCTGATGCCGATCATCATGTCCTTCATCTCGACGAAGGTGATCAGCTTCTTGGCGGCCGCGGCAGCCTGCTCGGCGGTCACGTCGTCGGCCGGCTTCTTCTGGAGGAAGAAGAACCAGCCACCGCCGCCGAGCGCGGCGACGAGCGCCAGGGCGCCGCCGATGATGACGAGCTTCTTCTTGCCGGACTTCGGCGCCTCATCGGCGCCGCCCTCAGCGGCTTCCTCGTCCTTGTTCGCCTTCTTCGCCATCTCGGCCCGCCCACTCGGGACGGGCGCCGCCCCGGCCCGTCTCTCTGGCGTTAACCTTCGCCCGATCACGGTTAACGGCCCGTTAAGGGCGGCAATTCTTGCCGGGTCGTTTCTGCCGCGCGGGCGGTTTCCGTCCAGCGGTGGTGAAGGCCCGCTTTCAATCTATCTTCAATGATATCAATAATTTGTCCGGATTAACCATGCTGGCACGTCGCTTGCCACCTGTTTGCCGTGGCCACCGCGCTGGGGAGCGTCGGGGCGGCCACGGGACAGATCGGGAGCAGGAGCCGTGGAAAACGCGCTTCTCGTCAGCCTGTCGCGCCAGATGGCTCTGGCGCGCGAGCTCGACGTCATCGCCAACAACGTCGCCAATGTCGGCACGAACGGCTTCAAGGCCCGTTCCGCCCGCTTTGCCGAGTATATCTCGCCGACGGCGCGGGCCGACACCTTTCCGACCATGGATCGGCGGCTCTCCTATGTCATCGACAAGGGCACGCCGATCGACCTGTCCGGCGGCATGATCGAGCGCACCGGCAACCCGCTCGACGTCGCCCTGCAGGGCGACAACTACCTCGTCGTCCAGAGCGCGCAGGGCGAGCGCTACACCCGTGCCGGCTCACTCGAGATCAACGGCCGCGGCCAGCTCGTGACCCAGGCCGGCCAGCCGGTCATGGGCGATGGCGGGCCGATCGTGTTCGGCTCGACCGAGAGCAATGCCCGCATCGCCACCGACGGCACCGTCACCTCCGACCAGGGCCAGCGCGGCAAGCTCCGGATCGTGCGCTTCGACAATCCCCGGGCGCTGGCCAGCGACGGCGCCAACCTGTTCTCCTCGACCGCTGCCGCCCAGCCCGCCGGGCCACAGGCGCGGCTCGAGACCGGAGCGATCGAGCGCTCGAACGTCAAGGCCGTGGTCGAGATGACCCGGCTGGTCGAGGTCCAGCGGGCCTATCAGACGCTCTCGGCGATGATGGGCAAGACCGACGAACTACGCGCCAAGGCGATTTCGCGCCTGGCCGATCAGCAAGCCTGACGCGGAAGGAGCCTGATCCATGCGCGCACTCTACACCGCCGCCACCGGCATGATGGCCCAGGAACTCAACGTCCAGGTCATCTCCAACAACATCGCGAACGTCCGCACCACCGGCTACAAGCGCCAGCGCATCCATTTCCAGGACCTGCTCTACGAGCACGTCCGCCGCGCCGGTACGCAGACCTCGGACCAGAATACGCAGGTTCCGGCCGGCACCTTCGTCGGCTCGGGCGTCAAGACCGCCTCGACCGGGCGGGTGATGAGCCAGGGCAACCTGTCCCCGACGGAGAAGGAATACGACGTCGCCATCCGCGGCGAGGGCTTCTTCCGCATCCAGATGCCGGACGGGCGCACCGCCTATTCGCGCGACGGCTCGTTCGATCTCGACAGCCAGGGCCGGCTGGTCACCCGCGACGGCTATCTCGTCCAGCCGGGCATCACCGTCCCGAACAACGCGACCGGCGTCTCGATCAACGCGCAGGGCACCGTCGAGGTGAGCCTGCCCGGCCAGACCGCGCCGCAGCAGCTCGGCCAGATTCAGCTCTCGCGTTTCATCAACAAGGTCGGCCTCGAATCGATCGGCGACAACCTGTTCGTCGAGACGGCCGGCTCCGGCCCGGCGATCGACGGGCTCGGCGGCGAGGAAGGCTTCGGCACGCTGCAGCAGAACTATCTGGAAGAAGGCAACGTCCAGGCGGTCACCGAGCTCTCCTCGCTGATCGCGGCCCAGCGTGCCTACGAGATGAACTCGAAGGTCATCTCGGCCGCCGACCAGATGATGCAGTCCACCACCCAGATCATGCGCTGACGGAGGATGAGCCAGATGATCCGCTCCGCTTTCATCGTCGCGGCCCTGACGGCGTTTCCCGCCATGGCGCTCGCCCAGGCTCCGGCTCCGGTCGAAGAGCGCGCACCCACGGCTGCGCCTGCTGCAGCCGCCAAGCTCAAGCTGAAGGCCGATCTCACGCTGTCGCGCGACATCGTCGGCTTCGGCGACATTATCGCCGGACTCTCGCCGCAGGATGCGGCCTTGCCGGCCTTCCGGGCGCCTGCGCTCGGCGACACCGGCACCATCCAGGTCGCCCGCATCGTCGACGCCGCGGTGAAGCACGGGCTCTTGCGCGATGCCCAGGATCTCGACAGCCAGGGCGTCGCCCAGGTGGTCGTGACCCGCGCGGCGCGCCGGATCACCGGCCTCGATGTCGAAGCCGCGGTGAAATCGGCCCTGCTCGAGCGTTTCGGCTTCGACGGGCGTGCCTTCGCGCTGCTGCTCGACGGTGGCGCGCCGTCCGTCGTGGTCGAGCCGGAACTGACCGGAGACCTCGCGGCCCTCGACCTGAACTACGATGCGCGCACCCGCCGCGTCACCGGCCGGCTGACCATGCCGGGAAGCGCCGCGACCAGGCTGAAGCCGGTGCGCGTGTCGGGCCAGCTGGTCGAGACGGCCGAAGTGGTGGTGCCGCTGCGCACCATCGCCCGCGGCGAGACGCTCAAGCCCACCGACGTCACGGTCGAGCGCCGGCCGCGCGATGCGCAGTTCAACGACGTGCTCGGCGAGATGAAGGCGGCGGTCGGCAAGGTCGCCAAGCGGACCCTGATGGCCGGCTCGGTGCTGCGCAGCGGCGACGTCCAGCGCGAGGAGGTCGTCGGGCGCGGCGACATCGTCACCATCCTCTACGAGGCGCGCGGCATCGTGATCAGTATGCGCGGGCGCGCCAGCGAAGCCGGCGCGGTCGGCGACACCATCGCGATCACCAACATCCAGTCGAAGCGCGTGCTGCAGGGAACCGTCACCGGTCCCGGGCGCGTCAATGTCAGCCCGCATGGCGGCGGCCAGATCGCCGCCGCTCGCTGATCCCCATTGCTCAAGTTGCGGACCGTTGCCATGACCTCGACCAGCCCTCTCGCCCTCCCAGCCGTGCTTGGCCTCAGCCTGATGCTGGGCGCCTGCGGCGCCGTCGACCGGCTCGCCAATGTCGGCCAGGCGCCGGCGCTGTCGCCGATCGAGGACCCGACCGCAACGAAGGGCTACAAGCCGGTGCAGATGCCGATGCCGGCGGTGGAGCACGCCTCCTACGCGCCGAACTCGCTCTGGCGCACCGGCTCGCGTGCCTTCTTCAAGGACCAGCGCGCCCGGCTCGTCGGCGACCTCGTCACCGTCAAGGTCAAGGTCACCGATCGGGCCCAGCTCGACAACACCACCAAGCGCAGCCGCAAGAACGGCGAGGATCTCGGTGCCGAGAATTTCTTCGGGGCTGAGAGCAAGTGGAAGAAGAATGCCGATCCCAGCTCGTTCCTGAAACTCGACTCGGATTCTTCCAGCGAGGGCTCGGGCTCAGTGCGCCGGGCCGAGCAGCTCGCCACCAATGTCGCTGCCGTCGTCACCCAGACGCTGCCGAACGGCAACCTCGTCATCGAGGGCAAGCAGGAGATCAGGGTCAATTTCGAGGTGCGCGAACTGATCGTCGCCGGCGTGATCCGTCCGGAGGACATCGAATCCGACAACACGATCGATTCGGCCAAGATCGCCCAGGCCCGCATCGCCTATGGCGGCCGCGGCCAGATCACCGATGTGCAGCAGCCGCGCTACGGCCAGCAGGTGATGGATATCCTGCTGCCCTTCTGAACCGATCCCGAGTTTCCGGCGCGACGGCAACGCTCCCCACGTTCCATGCCTTCGCGCCGGCCCGGCGGTCTCTCCCGAGCCGCCATTCCTCCCGGCCGCCCGCCACGCTCCCCAAGCTACAAAAGCTGGCGGCCAGAAGCCCCGCGCCCTCCCGCGCGGGGCTTTGCTTTCCAAGATTGGATGGGCCTCGCCGGTGCTCAGCGCTGCGGCGTCGTCAGATAGGCCCACATGCGGTCGAGGATGGCGCCGGACCAGGTCGCGCGCTGGGCAACCTCTGCCTCGCCGAGGATGACCCCGCCCTCGGCGATCCCTGCCGCTCGCGCCTCGAACTCGACGCGCGCCGCGTCCTCGAGATACCAGGTCAGCACCACCGCCTCTTCCAGGCTTCCGCCGGCGGTGACCGCGCCGTTTCCGCGCATGACGATGGCGCGGGCCGCAGCCATCTGCTCTGCGAGGGCGGCGGCCTGCACGTCATCGCGCAGCAGTTGCGGATCGTCCCAAAGTGGCGGCTGCGGCGCGAAATAGCTGCCGAAGCCGTGCCGTGGCTTCGGGGTGATCCGGGCGGTGCCGAGCGTCATCACCCTGGGAGGCATCGAGCGCACGACGCCGCCGACCTCCGGCCGCCGCCGATAGATCTCGCGATGGATGCGGACCTCGCCGAGCACCCCATCGGGCAATGGCCCCTCGAGCGGGACGACGCTGCAGCTATCCTCATCCCCGACCAGTCCGAGCGGCTTGGCCGGGGAGACGAGGAAATGGCCCTGGTCGAGGCGCATGCTGCAATGGCCATAGGCATGGACGAGGCCATGGCGCGCCAGCGCACGCCCGGCCTGCCGGACCAGATTCTCCTGGGCGGCGCTCGGCCGCGGCGATGTCGGGCTCACTTGTTGAATTCGGTGATGTTGGGCTTGGCGCCCCATTTGCAGAAGCCCTTCGGCTCGAACATGAACTGGCGCTCGCGCCAGAGCAGCTCGTCGGCGATCTCGCGCACGCCGCTGGAATATTCGAAGACCATGCCCTCCGGCCCTTCGAAATAGAGGAATTTTGCCGAGGAGGTCGGGTGCCGGCCGGGGCCGAAGACCATGCGCACCTGCCGGTCCTTCAGGAACTGGTGCGAGCGCATGATGTCGTCGCCGGTCTCGACCTGGTGGTTGATGTGCTGGATGCCGGGCTTCGCCGAGGGAAACAGCGCGATGGTGTGATGGACCTCGTCAATGCGCAGCAGCGGCGCGTCGCCGATGCGGTCGGAGACCTGCGCATTGGTGACCTTGGTCCAGAAGGCTTCGTCGCGGGCGAGATCGCTGGAGCAGAGGCCGACATGGCTGAAGCCGGTGATGCCGGCATCGCGCGCGCCGTGATAGCGCCGCCCGCTATAGGCCGGGCGCCAGGCGAGCTCGATCGGATTGCCGGTCGGGTCGCGGAAGGCGATGAAATCGTGGACCTTGCGCAGCGCCGCCTCCGAGGCGGTGCCGCGCCGGACGGGATGGCCGAGGCTTTCGAGCTGGGCTGCGGCTTCATCGAGATGAGATTGTTCTTCCACCTCGAAACAGACGACCTGGTCGCCCGGGTCGCCCTCGAAATAGCAGAGCGTGTGCTCGCGCGCGTCCGACTTGAAATAGACCGAGCCCTTGGCGCGCTCGGCGACGTCGAGGCCGAGGTATTCGGTGGCGAAATGGGTCGCGCCCTCGAGGTCGCGGGTCCCGAGTCGGACATAGGAGACATCGGCTAGCTTGATCATGGTCGCTCCCTCCTGCCGGCGCGGCGCCGGCGAAGACGCTTCACTGGTATTCCGGAATCTGCGTGTCGCTGCCCCAGGCGCAGAAGGATTCGCGCTTGCGCGGGAACTGCCGGGCGCGGCGAGGGGAGGCGAGGCGCTCGCCTTCCGCGACATAGGAGAAGTTGACGCCGTCGGGGCCGGCGACGCTCAGGAAGAGCTGCTGCGAGGCGGTGCGCCGGCCGGGGCCATCCATGATGCGTGCCTGGGCGCCACGCAGATGGTAGGCGTTCTGCATGACGAGATCGACGTCCTCGACGCCGAACTCGACGGAGAGGATGCCCTTCTCCTGCGAGGGGTGCACGGCGATGCGGTGATGCGCCTCGTCGAAGCGGATATAGGCGGCGTCGCCGACCCAGTCGCTGACCTTGCCGCCGAGCAGTCTGGTCCAGACCTGCTGGTCGGAGGCATCCGGCGCGCCGCGCAAGGCGATCGCTTCCAGCCCGGTGATGCCGGCATCGCGCGGGCCGTGATAGCGCCAGCCGGACTCCAGCGGCCTGACCACAAGCTCGATGTCGTAGCCTGCCGCCATCCTGAAGGAGACGAACTGCCGGACTTTTCTGATCGCGCAGGCCTCGGCATCGCCAGGCGTGGTGGCGAAGCCGGCGCCCTGCAGCAGCTTTTCGGCATGGGCCAGCGCGTCGGGATCGCGCAGCTCGAAGCCGATCGCCTGGCCGGCATCGAGCCCGTCGACATAGACCAGCGTGTGGTCGCGATAGTCGGAGCGGAAATAGGCTGATGTCTCGGTGCGGTCGACGAGCTGGAGACCGAGGATGCGGGAGGCGAAATCGGCGGCGCCCTTCAGATCGGCGGTGCCGAGCCGGACATAGCGCAATTGCTCGATGGTGATCGCGTCGCTCATAGCCCGAGATGCTCTTTCTGGAGGTCCTTGTCGGCCAGCAGGGTCGCCGACGGTCCGTCGAAGACGACGCGGCCATGGTCGAGGACCAGCGCCCGTTCGGCGAGCGTCAGCGCCATGGCAAGGTTCTGCTCGGCGATCAGCAGGGTGTAGCCTTCGCCGCGCAGGCGCCCGACCGTGCCGATGATGACCTCTTCGATGGCGCGAGGCGAGAGGCCTTCGCTCGGCTCGTCGAGCACGATCAGATCGGCCTGCGTCAGCAGGGCCCGCGCGATCGCCAGCAATTGCCGCTCGCCGCCGCTGAGCGCGCCGCTGGAGAAGGAGCGCCGCTCGGCAAGGCGCGGGAAGTCCTCGTAGATGCTCTCCTTGACCCAGCGCCGGCTCGGCTGCTTGCGCGACCACAGCGCCGCCATGGTCAGGTTCTCGTCGACGGTGAGATTGGCGTAGACGCCGCGCCCCTGCGGCACCAGCGCGACGCCGAGCCGGGCGATGCGGTGCCCCGGCCAGCCGGCGACGTCCTGGCCCTTGATCGCGATCCGGCCGGAGATCTGCGGCTCCAGCCCGAACAGGGCCGAGCAGAGCGTGCTCTTGCCGGCACCGTTGCGGCCGAGCAGCGCCACGGCCTCGCCATGCGCCAGCGAGAAATCGACACCGTGCAGGACGCGCACGCCGTCATAGCCGGCATCAAGCCCGGCGACTTCGAGATAGGTGGCGGCTGCCGATTGTTGCTGTGCCTGCGCGGACATCATGCGGCCTCCCCAAGCGAGGCGCCGAGATAGGCGGCCTGCGCACCCTCATGCGCCTTGATCGCGTCGGGCGTATCGCAGGCGATCAAGCGGCCGAGATCGAGCACGGCGACGCGGTCGCAGACGCGAAAGACGATATCGAGATCATGCGCGATCAGGATGGTGGAGAGGTCCTCGCCGAGCGTTCGGACGACCTCGATCAGGTGCTCGCCCTCGGCGCGCGACAGGCCGGCGGTGGGCTCGTCGAGCAGGAGTACGCGCGGGCGCATCGCCAACGAGACCAGCACGTCGACGATGCGCTGCTCGCCGTAGGACAGGCCCGCGACCGGCAAGCCGGCCCGATCGCGCAACTGGGCGCGCGTCAGCAACGCGTCGGCGGCTTCATCCGCTGCGGCGACGGCCTTGCGGCTGCCGAACCAGCCATAGCCTTCGCCGCTTCGGGACCGTGCTGCCAAGGCAAGGTTCTCGCGGACGCTGAGCTCGGGGAAGGCCATGCTCTTCTGGAAGGTCCGCACCAGCCCGGCGCGGACACGCATGTCGGGCTTTGCCCGGGTGATGTCCTCGCCGGCGAAGGCGACGCGGCCCTGATCGGGGATCAGGAAGCCGGTGACGATGTTGAACAGGGTCGTCTTGCCGGCGCCGTTGGGGCCGATCAGGCCGAGGCATTCGCCCTGACCGAGCGTGACCGAGACATCGCTCAGCACCTTCAGCCCGCCGAAGGACTTGGCGACGCCCTCGATCGCGAGGGCGGGAACGGCGTTCGCGCTCATGAGCGGCCCTCCGCATCATTGCGCCGTCCAAAGGCCGCCTTCAGCCCGGCGACGACGCCCTTCGGCATGATCATCACGGTCAGCACGAAGACGAGGCCGACGATGAGCTGCCAGCGATCGGTGTAGGACGAGACATAGGTCTGGATGCCGAGATAGATCGCCGCGCCGATGAAGGCGCCGTAGAGCGAGCCGACGCCGCCGATCACCAGCATGATGATCATCATCGCCGACATCGTCCAATGCACGGCATTGGGGCCGACATACTGGTTGACGAAGGGATAGAGCGCCCCGGCCGCACCGGCGATGGCGCCGGAGGCGAGCAGCGCCATCAGGCGGATACGCGGGATCGAATAACCGAGCGCGCTCATCCGGAGCTGGCGCTCGCGGGTGCCGAGCAGGGCCCGGCCGATCGGCGCATCGACGAAGGAGCGGGCGGCAAGGAACGCGACGAGCGCCAGCACCAGTGCGGCGAGATAGAGCGCGACGCCGTTGTTGAGCGGGATCGTGGCGAAGCCGGTGTGCAGGGTCAGCACCGGGAAGCCGCGCAGGCCGTCGGCACCGCCGGTGACCTCCCGCCAGTGGAACACAACCTCCCAGACGATCTGGCCGACGATCAGGCTGAGGATCAGGAAGAATAGGGCGATGGTGCGCATCACCACGACGCCCATCAACAGCGCCGCCGCCATGCCGGTGGCGATGCCGACGGCGAGCATCACCACGACATCGGCGCCGAGCGTCTGCGCCGCGATCGCCGCGGCATAGGCCGCGCCGCCGAAGAAGACGGCATGGCCGAGCGAGACCAGCCCGCCGAAGCCGACCAGCAAATCGAGGCTGAGCACGGCCGTGCCGATGATCAGGATCTCGGCGAGGAAACGCAGCTGGTAGTCGCCGGCGAAGAGCAGGGGAGCCGCAGCGGCGAGCGCAAGCAATGCCAGCCTCGCGGCCATCGGCAGGCTGCGCCGCTCACTGGCGGGGCGCGCTTCCACGCGGCCGGTCCCGTCGGTGATCGAGCTCATACCTGCCTCACCTTCCTGGCGACCAGGCCTTCGGGCAGCGCGACCAGCAGCGCGGCCATGACGGCAAGGGCGACGACGTTTGAGAATTCCGGCACCCAGACCTTGGAGAAGGTCATGGCGAAGCCGAGCAGGAGCGCGCTCAGCACGGTGCCGCGGAAGGTGCCGAGCCCGCCGGCGACGACGACGATCAGCGCCAGGATCAGCACCTCCTCGTCGAGGCCGGGATAGGCGGAGAGGATGCCCGCCCCGAGCGCGCCGGAAATGCCGCCGAGACCCGCCGAGATCACCAGCACGGCGGTGAAGATCCGGCGCGTGTCGAGACCGAGCGTCTCGACGAAGCCGCGATCGGTAACGCAGGCCCTGACCACCGCGCCCCAGATGGTGCGGTCGATCACGAACCAGAGCGCGAAGGCGAGCGCCGCGCCGAAGCCGATGATGAAGAGCCGGTAGATCGGGAACGGCATGTCCATGATGAAGACGACGCCGCGCAGCGCTTCCGGGATTTCCGCCGAGAGGATCTGCGCGCCGAAACCCCAGCGCATCAGGTCGGCGAAGATCACCGACAGGCCGTAGGTCAAGAGCACCTGCATCAGATGGGTTCGTGCGTAGAACTGCCGGAACGGGAAGCGTTCCAGCAGGAAGCCGGCAAGGCCGGCGGCTACAAAGGCAACCGGAAAGGCGAGCCACCAGGGCGCGCCCGAAGCCAGCCAGTAGACGCCGATATAGGCGCCGAGCAGGAAGAAGGAGCCGTGGGTCAGGTTGACGAAATTCATCAGGTTGAGCACCACCGACAGGCCGAGCCCGGTCAGCAGCAGGAGCATCGAGAACGACAGCGCGTTCAGGCTCTGGACGGCGTAGAAGCCCACGGGAAAGCTCCTTCGTAGACCTCAGGCCACCGGGCCCGGATCGCGCACGGCCTTGTAGGTGTGAATCACCTGGTTGACCGGGCCGCCGGTGCTGTCCTTGATCTCGTTGACGTAGATGTCGAGGATCGCCTGGTTGTTGCGCGGATCGAACGGCATCGGCCCAAACACCGTCTCGACCTCCTTGGCGAGCAGCGCCTCCTTGACCTTCTCCTTGTTGGAGAGATCGCCCTGGACGCGCTCGATTGCGGCCTTGATCACCTGGCCGGTGACATAGCCGGCCGTGCCCATCTCGCCGGGCATGGCGTTGCGGGCGGCCTGATAGGCCCTGGTGAAGGCGGCCGAGCTCGGCGCCGTCGGCGACTGGTTGCAGGTGTTGAGCCCGCCCAGAGCCGCTTCCTTGACGGCCGAAACCACGTCTTCCTGATCGAACAGCGCGCCGCTGCCGATCAGCTTGACCTTGCCGTGCAGGCGATACTCGCGCATCTGACGCAGGAAGCGCACCGCGTCCGAGCCGGCGAAGAAGGAGAAGATGAATTCGGGCTTCTCGGCCGCGATCGTCGTCAGCAGCGGCCCGAAATCGGTGGTGCCCAGCGGCGCCCAGAGCTGCTTGCCGACCTTGCCGCCCTGCTGCTGGTAGCTCGCGACGAAATCGCCGACGGATTCGCGGCCGGCGGCGTAGTCGGCGGCGATGGTCAGGCAGCCGGACTTGCCGAGCTTCTCGAAAGCCCACTGGCCGGCGGTGTGGCCGAGCATCCAGTTGGTCTTGGTCGGCCGGAAGACGAAGGGGCTTGCCGCCTTGCGGGCAAGATCATTGGCCGAGCCGGCCGAGATGAAGGTCAGTGCCTTGGCCTCGGTCACCACGTCGCGGACGGCGAGCGCCACCGCCGAGGAAATCACCCCGGAGACGATGTCGACATTGTCCTGCCCGAGGAGCTTGCGGAACTTGCGCACGCCCTCGTCGGGCTTGGCCTGATCGTCCTCGACGATCAATTCGACGGCGCGGCCGGCGAGCTTGCCGCCATTCTCGGCCAGGAACATCTGCATGCCGGCGCGCATGCTCTCGCCGAGCGCCGTGAACGGCCCCGACAGCGAGGTCACCATGCCGATCTTCAGCGGCTCGCTGGCGCTCTGCGCCAAAGCCGGCGCGCCGATCGCGCCTGAGAGGGCGGTAGCGCCCGCAGTCGCGAGGAAGCTGCGGCGGGACAGCGGAAAGCGCTCGGTCATGGGACGTCCTCCAACGGGGCGATCTTGGTGCCACTCGATTGGCCGGCATCCGATCAGAACGGCTTTGGCCTGTCAATATTATTTCGATATTTTTTCGACGGACTGAATCCGCCTCCGCGCGGTCTCTTATAGAGAACCCCTTTAATTATAGGAATTAAAGAGATTTTGGTCGGCAATGATCAGTGCCATCAGGATTGTAATTTCGAAATTTGATGCTAGAGAGAGCTATCGACAACAGGAGCTGCGTGCTTCGGAATGTCCGCATCCGACAAGACCCTGGCCGACAGGACCTACCGCCAATTGCGCGGCGATATCGTCAACGGCCGGCTCGCGGCCGGTAGCAAGCTGAAGCTCGAAGGCCTGGCGCAGGACTACGAGGTCGGCATGTCGCCGCTGCGCGAGGCGCTCGCCCGCCTGATGGGCGACCTGCTCGTCGTCTCGGAAGGGCAGCGCGGCTTCTGGGTGGCGCCACTTTCGCTCGACGAGCTCGACGACGTGTCCCGCGTCCGTGCCCTGATCGAGACCGAGGCGCTCAACGCCGCGATCCGAAATGGCGATGCGGCGTGGGAGCGCGACGTCGCGGCAGCGTTCGAGGCGCTGGCGGCGGTCGAGGAGCATCTCCCGCATACCAGCGAGGCGCTGCCGCCGGAACAGCTTGAAACCTGGGAAGCGCGCAACCGCGCCTTCCATGCCGCTCTGGTCTCGGCCGCCGGCTCGCCGATGCTGATCAAGCTGCGCGACCTGCTCTACCAGCAGTCCGAGCGCTATCGCCGCGTCTCGCTCAACGTCTCGCGCGGTTGGCGCAACGTCCATGACGAGCACCGCGCCATCTACGACGCGACGATGCAGCGCAACGCGCTGCGGGCCTGCCGGATGACCGAGCTGCATCTCTCCCGCACGGCCGAAGAGGTGCGCAAGGCGATGGCCGCGCTGGCGCAGGACGACGACCAGGTTTCCGGAGGCAAAGCGTGAGCGGTTTTGATCTGAGCGGGAAGACCATTCTGGTCACTGGTGCGGCAGGCGGTATCGGCGCGGTGACGGCGCAGGTCCTGGCGGGCCTCGGCGCCAGGCTCGTCCTCACAGACCGCATCTCCTGCGAGGCGACGATCGCGGGGCTCGGCGAGAAGGCGGGCGGCGCCCGCGAGATCGTCATCGACCTGCTCGACGGCGATGCGCCCCGGCGCCTGTCGGAACTGGCCGGGCCGATCGATGCCGCCGTCCTCGGCGCCGGCATCTACCGCCCACTCGACTGGGATGACGATGGCTGGGACGAGGTCGCCGAGACGACGCTCTCGCTCAACCTGATGGCGCCGATGCGCCTGGCGCGCGAGCTCGTGCCCGCCATGGCGGCGCGTGGCGGTGGACGGGTTGTCCTCGTCGGCTCGATCGTCGCGGCGACCGGCGGCTCCTTCCCCGGCGTCGGCCCGCATTACGCGGCGTCGAAGGGCGGCCTGCACACGCTGGTGCGCTGGCTCGCCGCCCGCTTCGGAGGGCAGGGCGTGCTGGTCAACGGCGTTGCGCCGGGGATCACCGACACGGCCATGGTCGGCGTCCACGATCTCTCGGGCGCGCTGGCGAAGCATCCGCTCGGCCGGGCCGCCCGGCCGGAGGAGATCGCCTGGCCGATCGCCTTCCTCTGCTCACCGGCGGCGAGCTTCGTCTCCGGCGCCATCCTCGACGTGAACGGCGGCGCGATGATGCGCCCATGACGACATGACCAGACCGGGAGTGAGACGATGAACAGCGCCGTTCCGCGCTACCAGGGCGCTGCCGCCAGCGCCGAGACCGCCCGCCTGTCGCATTTCATCGACGGGCGCTTCGTGCCGGCCGGTCGCAGCAGCTTCGAGAACCGCCACCCGGCGACGGGCGAGCTGATCAACCTCGTGCCGGAGGCCGATTCGGCCGCGATCGACGATGCGGTCAAGGCGGCCAGGCGCGCGCTCAAGGGCCCGTGGGGCAAGATGAGC
The DNA here is from genome assembly GCF_900109525.1 of Allobosea lupini. Taxonomy (GTDB): domain Bacteria; phylum Pseudomonadota; class Alphaproteobacteria; order Rhizobiales; family Beijerinckiaceae; genus Allobosea; species Allobosea lupini. Next base: position 57,750 of record NZ_FOAN01000010.1, read on the forward strand.
GAGCAGCAGCGCTCGGCCATCCTGCGCAAGGTCGCCGACGGGATCATGGCCCGCTTCGACGACTTCCTCGCCGCCGAGGTGCTCGACACCGGCAAGCCCAAGAGCCTCGCCTCGCATATCGACATTCCGCGCGGCGCCGCGAACTTCAACGTCTTCGCCGACCAGGTGCTGACGCTCTCGACCGAGACCTTCCGCATGGCGACGCCGGACGGGGCAGGGGCGCTGAACTATGCGATCCGCGGGCCGCGCGGCGTCATCGCCGTAGTCTGCCCGTGGAACCTGCCGCTGCTGCTGATGACCTGGAAGGTCGCGCCGGCGCTCGCCTGCGGCAACACCGTCGTGGTCAAGCCCTCCGAGGAGACGCCGACCACGGCGACCCTGCTCGGCGAGATCATGAACGAGGCCGGCGTGCCCCCCGGCGTCTACAATGTCGTGCACGGCTTCGGCGAGGACAGCGCCGGCGAATACCTGACCAGCCATCCGCTGGTGGATGGCATCACCTTCACCGGCGAGACCCGGACGGGCGAGGCGATCATGCGCGCCGCGTCGAGGGGCGTCCGTCCCGTCTCGCTCGAGCTCGGCGGCAAGAACGCCTCGCTGGTCTTCGCCGATTGCGACATGGACAAGGCGATCGAGGGCGTCGGTCGCGCCGTCTTCGCCAATTGCGGCCAGGTCTGCTTGGGTACCGAGCGCGTCTACGTGGAGCGGCCGATCTTCGATCAGTTCACCCAGCGGCTGAAGCAGGCGGCTGAAAAGCTGAAGCCGGGCAACCCGTTCGAGGCCGCGACCACGCTTGGCCCGCTGATCAGCCAGGTCCACCGCGATAAGGTGTTGTCCTACTACGCCAAGGCGAAGGCCGAGGGGGCTGAGATCGTCACCGGGGGAGGCATCCCCGAGCTGCCGGCGCCGTATTCCGCCGGCTCCTTCGTCGAGCCGACGATCTGGACCGGTCTCTCCGAGGCTTCGGCGGTGATGCGCGAGGAGATCTTCGGGCCATGCTGCAACATCGTGCCCTTCGACGAGGAGGATGCCGTGATCGCGCTGGCGAACGACAGCTCCTACGGCCTCGCCACCTCGATCTGGACGCAGAACCTGACGCGGGCTCATCGCGTCGCGGCGCAGGTCGAGGTCGGCATCACCTGGGTGAACTCCTGGTTTCTGCGCGATCTGCGCACCCCCTTCGGCGGCTCGAAGCAATCAGGCATCGGCCGCGAGGGCGGCGTGCACTCGATGGAGTTCTACACCGAGCTGCGCAACGTCTGCGTCAAGCTCTGAAGCTCCCGACGCTTTCACCCGCCACACCTGGCGGTCGCTTGCGACTGCCGTCTCCACACGCGCGATCAGCGCAACAGGTCATAGGAAGCGTCCATGCTGACGGAAGCCCAGCGCGCGCAGGTGGTGCGCTCCCTGCTCGAGAGCCATCGCACCAAGAAGCAGGGCGAGCGGCCCTCGCAGATGTTCCCGGAGATCGAGATCGCCGATTCCTATGCGATCTCCTCGGCGGTGGCGCAGGAGCGGGTCAAGGCCGGCGCCCGCATCATCGGCCACAAGATCGGCCTGACCTCGAAGGCGATGCAGGCCTCCTCGAAGATCGACGAGCCCGATTACGGCTATCTCTTCGACGACCTTCTCCTGAACGACGGTGCCAAGGTGAAGTTCGAGAATTTCTGCGTGCCGCGCGTCGAGCCGGAGCTGACCTTCATCCTGAAGGAGCCGCTGAAGGGGCCGGGCATCGGGCTGATCGACGTGCTGCGGGCGACCGAATATGTCGTGCCCTCGATCGAGATCATCGATGCGCGGGTCACCGAGCCGCGCAAGATCTTCGACACGGTCGCCGACAATGGCGCCGCCGCCGGCATCGTGCTGGGCGGGCGGCCGGTCCGGCCTGAAGATGTCGACCTGCGCTGGGTCGGCGCGATCTTCTACCGCAACTCCGAGATCGAGGAGACCGGCCTCGCCGCCGGCGTGCTCGGCCATCCCGCCATGGCGATCGCCTGGCTCGCCAACAAGCTCGCGCCCTTCGACATCACCCTACAGCCGGGCGACCTGATGCTGTCGGGTTCCTTCACTCGGCCGGTCTGGGCTAACAAGGGCGACACGCTGCATGCCGATTTCGGGCCGCTCGGTAGCGTCTCCGTGCAGTTCGTCTGAAGGATCGCTCGCCAATGGATCTGCCCCGCAACACCTTCAAGGCCGCGCTCGCCCGCGGCGAACTGCAGATCGGGCTGTGGAGCAGCCTGTGCAGCCCGATCGTCGCCGAGCTCATCGGCCATAGCGGCTTCGACTGGATCCTGGTCGACACCGAGCACTCGCCCAACGAGCCGCCGGCGGTTCTCGCCCAGCTCCAGGCGCTGCAGGCCGGCACTGCGACGCCGATTGTGCGCCCGGCCTGGAACGATCCGGTGCTGCTGAAGCGCCTGCTCGACATCGGCACGCAGGCCGTGCTGGTGCCCTTCGTCCAGACTGCCGAGGAAGCCGCCAAGGCGGTCGCCGCCTGCCGCTATCCGCCGGCCGGCATCCGCGGCATCACCGTGAGCGGGCGCGGCAGCCGTTATGGCCGCGTGCCCGACTATCTCAAGCGCGCCGATGCCGAGATCTGCGTGCTCGTCCAGGTCGAGACCGGCGAGGCCTTGGCGCAGCTCGAGGCGATCGCCTCGGTCGATGGCGTCGACGGCGTCTTCATCGGCCCGGCCGATCTCTCCGCCTCGCTCGGCCATATCGGCAACCCCGGCCACCCCGAAGTCCAGGCCGCGATCAAAGGCGCGGTCGAGAGGCTTACGGCCGTCGGCAAGCCGGCCGGCATTCTGACGCCGTCCGAAGCCGATGCACGGCGCTATATCGAATGGGGCTATCGCTTCGTCGCGGTCGGCTCGGATCTCGGCCTGCTGACCAAGCACGCCGACGCGCTGGCGAAGGCGTTCCGATAGGCAGCACCCCCCGCCCTGACCGGACATCAGCCTTCCATGCAAAGAGGCCCCGCAGTTGCCTGCGGGGCCTCTTTGCATGAGCGCGATGCGCGCATTCCTCAATCGTCCCGGAACACCCGCTCATTACGCTCGTGGCGCTCCTGCGCCTCCAGCGAAAGCGTCGCGATCGGGCGGGCTTCCAGGCGCTTCAGCGAGATCGGCTCGCCGGTCTCCTCGCAATAGCCGTAGGAGCCGTCCTCGATGCGGGAGAGCGCGGCGTCGATCTTCGAGATCAGCTTGCGCTGGCGATCGCGGGCGCGCAGCTCGATGGCGCGATCCGTCTCGGAGGAGGCGCGATCGGCGATGTCCGGATGGTTCTCGCTCTCGCTCTGCAAGGTGACCAGGGTCTCCTTGGCCTCCTTGAGAATCTCGTCCTTCCAGGCGAGCAGTTTGCTGCGGAAATACTCCCGCTGCCGCTCGTTCATGAACGGCTCGCTGTCGGAGGGCTTGTAGTCAGGGGCAAGACTAATCTGCTTCGACATGGCAGGCCTTCTGCATGAGCGTTCGATGGCCTCGCCGGCTTTGCCGTGTCGAGGCCGCCGATTTGGCGCCCTTATAGCGATTGGTCACACCGGGAACAATCGCTTTCGCGCAGCCGTGAACAAGCTGGCAAAGCGCTGGAAAATCAGCGCAATCCGGTACCGCAGTGGCGATGCCGGTGCCAGGCCATGCCGGAGCCTGCCGGGATGGCCGGGTCTGGCCGGGATCGTTGCCCGGCTCTCGATTCTCAGGGCGGGAGCGTGCGGGTCGCCTGGCAGGGTGCATGCCGGCTCGCGACGCGCTTCGCAGCATCCTGGTGCTGCCGCCGGGACGCCTCAGAACTGGAAGTAGATGAACTCGTAGTTGGCGTCGTCGCCGATCTTGAACAGGACCAGCACGAAGAGGATGGCGGTGAGGACGGCGAGCCAGCGCGCCGGCGTCGCCTTGTGCACCGCTGCCCAGGCGGTCGGGCCGATCATCGCGACCGCGATCGCCGGCAGGAAGGCGCGCCATTTGAAGCCGGAGCCGATGGGCGAGAGGCCGAGGAGCCCCTTGTAGATCGCCAGCGCCGCATCGAAGGAGGTGGCGCGGAACAGCACCCAGCAGACGGCGACGAAGAGGAACGTCAGCGCCCAGCCGAGCAGCTTGGGTATCGGCAGCCCGGCGCGCCGCCAGAGCACGCCGATGGCGAGCACGACGCCATGCGCCATGCCCCAGGCGACGAAGTTGAGGCCGGCGCCGTGCCAGAGGCCTCCGAGCGCCATGGTGGCGAACAGCGCCCAGAGCTGGAGCGGCAGGCCATGCCGCGAGCCGCCGAGCGGGATGTAGAGATAGTCGCGCAGGAAGCGCGACAGCGTCATGTGCCAGCGTCGCCAGAAATCCTGCAGGCTCGTCGCGCGATAGGGCACATCGAAGTTCTGCGGCAGCACGATGCCGAAGAGCAGGGCAAGGCCCAGCGCCATGTCGGTGTAGCCGGAGAAGTCGAAATAGATCTGGAATGTGAAGGCCAGCGTCCCCTGCCAGGCCTGCGCCATGCTGACCACTTCGCCGGCTGCCGCCGCCGCGAAGACTGGATTGGCATAGTCGGAAAGCGGGTCGCCGATCAGCACCTTCTTCGCCAGGCCGATCGTCAGCAGCATGATGCCGCGGGCGATGCGCTCGGCCGCATCGGACCTGAGGTAAGGCCGCTCGTCGAACTGGTGCATGATCTCGCGCCAGCGCACCAGCGGCCCGGCCAGCACCTGGGGGAAGAAGGCGATGTAGAGCGCGTAGCGCACGAGATCGTAGCGCGGTGCTTCGCCGCGGCGCAGATCGGTCAGGTACATCACGTGGTGGAAGGTGAAGAAGGAGATGCCGAGCGGCAGCGCGAGGTCGAGCCGCGTCGTGGGCAATCCCGGAATCATCGCAGCGAGATCGGCGAAGAAGTTGAAGTATTTGAACAGCGCCAGGATCGCGAGATTGATCGCGATGGCCAGCGTGATCAGGCCGCCGGCCCTGGTCTTCTGGAAGGCTTCGGCGATCAGCCAGTTGAGCAGGATCGAGAAGCCGAGCAGCGGCACGAAGCGCCAGTCCCACCAGCCATAGAAGGCGAAAGAGAGCACCGCCAGCAGCGGCAGCCGCCAGGCCGGCGCGAAGCGCTCGACCAGCCAGTGCAGGGCGAGTGCGAGCGGCAGGAAGCCGAGCAGGAAGGCGAAGGAGTTGAACAGCATCGAGCGGGCGAGGGCGGGAGAGCGCCGCCTTAGACGATTATCGCCGCCCTGTCATGGTCAGGACGTCGCACGCCACACTCGCCCGCGCCCGTCGCTCAGATGTTGTCGCCCCTGAGCGCCTCGCAGACGGCCTGCGTTACCTGTGCCGTCGTCGCGGTGCCGCCGAGATCGGGCGTGTGCAGGGCAGGGTCGGCGGTGACGCGCTCGACCGCGCGCATCAGCCGCGCCGCCGCGGCTCTCTCGCCGAGATGCTCCAGCATCATCGCCCCGGTCCAGAAGGTCGCGACCGGGTTGGCGATGCCCTTGCCGGTGATGTCGAAGGCCGAGCCATGGATCGGCTCGAACATCGAGGGCGTCTTGCGCTCGGGGTTGAGATTCGCGGTCGGCGCGATGCCGAGCGAGCCGGCCAGCGCCGCGGCGAGATCCGAGAGGATGTCGGCATGGAGATTGGTCGCGACGATGGTGTCGAGCGTCTCCGGCTTCAACGTCATGCGCATGGTCATCGCGTCGACCAGCATCTTGTCCCAGGCGACATCCGGGAATTCGCGCGCCACTTCGGCGGCGATCTCGTCCCACATCACCATGCCGTGGCGCTGGGCGTTCGACTTGGTGACGACGGTCAGCAGCTTGCGCGGCCGCGAGCGGGCGATCTCGAAGGCGTAGCGGAGGATCCGCGTCACGCCGGCGCGGGTGAACATCGCGACATCGGTCGCGACCTCCTCGGGCAGGCCCTTGTGGACGCGCCCGCCGACGCCGGAATACTCGCCTTCGGAGTTCTCGCGCACGATCACCCAGTCGAGCTCGGGGCCTGAAACATGGCGCAGCGGGCTGGTGATCCCCGGCAGGATGCGGGTCGGGCGGACATTGGCGTATTGGTCGAGGGGCTGGCAGATGGCTAGCCTGAGGCCCCAGAGCGTCAGATGGTCGGGAATGTCGGGCGCGCCGACGGCTCCGAAATAGATAGCGTCGAAAGCGCGCAACCGATCGGCCCCGTCGGACGGCATCATCACGCCATGCCTGCGGTAGTAGTCGGAACCCCAGTCGAAGGCTTCGATGTCGAGGCGGAAGCCGCCATCGCGCTCGGCGCAGGCATCCAGGGCCTGGAGCCCGGCGGCGATGACCTCGGGGCCGATCCCGTCCCCGCCGATGGCGGCGATCCTGTGCGTGCGCATGCTCTTGTCCGATGCTGTCATATTGCTGTGAGAGTTCGGCGCCCTATAGGACGGGACGCCGCCCTGGTGGCTACTGCGCCGTCACGCCGGCATTGCGGATGACCGGCACCCATTTGTCGATCTCGCTGCGGACGAGCTCGCCGAGCGCCGCCGGGGTCTGCCCGGCCTCGTCGGGCAATTCGGCGCCGAGATCGAGGAAGCGCTTGCGCGTCGGCTCGTCCTTGAGCGCGGCGCGGGCGGCGGCGTTCAGCCTGTCGACGATCTCCTTCGGCGTGCCCTTGGGTGCGAACATCGCGTTCCAGCCGGTGGCCTGGAACTGCGGCAGGCCCTGCTCGGCCGAGGTCGGGACATCGGGGATGACCGACAGACGGCTCTTGACCGCGACGACCAGGCCCTTGCCCTCTTTCGCCTGCACGCTCGGAACGATCGCGACGGTCTGGTCGCAGACATAATCGACCTGGCCGCCGAGCAGTGCGTTCAGCGCCGGGCCGGAGCCGCGGAAGGGGACGTGCTGCGGTTTGGTGCCGAGCAGCGAATCGAGGAAGAGGCAGGTCAGATGCGAGGTCGAGCCGACCCCGCCGGAGCCATAGTTCAACTTCTCGGCGTTGGCCTTGAGATAGGTGACGAATTCGCGGAAATCCTTGACCGGCAGGTCCTTCTTGGCGACCACCAGCATCGGCGTCGAGGCCGAGTTCATCACCGGCTCGAAATCGGTACGCGGGTCATAGGCAAGCCTGGGATAGAGCCCGACGCTGGCCGCCTGCGTGCCGAGATTGCCCATCAGCAGCGTGTAACCGTCCGGCGTCGCCTTCGCGACGCGGGCCGCGCCCGTGGTGCCGCCGGCGCCGGCGACGTTCTCGACCACGACGGACTGGCCGAGCGTGCGGCCCATATGGTCGGCCATCAGCCGGGCGACGATGTCGGTGGTGCCGCCGGCCGCGAAAGGCACGACCAGGGTGATCGCGCGGGTCGGGTAGGGGGCCTGAGCCATCGCCGGAGACGTCGCCGCCAGCCCGAGCGCCAGCGTCAGCAGCATTCGCTTCATCGGTTCTCTCCCTGTGCGAGCGCCGATCGGCGGCGCTTCGATCTGCTCTCCCATTTATCTTCCATGGAAGTTTGCATGGCTGATCGTCGCGACAGGGATGCACGCTGTCAAGCTTCCATTCTTGCTTGCATGGAAATAATCAAATGTGCTCAATCGGCCGTGGAGGAACCATGGCCGAGCTTGCGCGTCCCGATGTCGTTGAAGTTGGAGCCAGGCGCGGTTCGCTGGTCGACGAGGCCTATGCGGCGCTGAAGCAGGCGATCCGCGACACCGATTTCCCGCCGGGCTATCAGGGCTCTGAGCAGGAGATCGCGGTTCGCCTCGGCATGAGCCGCACGCCGGTGCACGAAGCGATCATCCGGCTGCAGGAAGACGGGCTTGTCCGCGTCCTCTCGAAGCGCGGGGTGCTGATCTGCCCGCTGGCGCCACAAGACATTCGCGAGATCTACGAGGTCGTGATTGCGGTCGAGTCGATGGCGGCGGAGCTGCTGGCGGGGTTGCCGGAGGCGACCCGCGCAACCGCTGCCGACGAACTGGAGGCGGCGACGGCCGCGATGGACGCAACGCTGGCTCAGGGCGACCTGCCGGGCTGGGCCGAAGCCGACGAGCTGTTCCATCGCCTGCTGGTCGAGCATTGCGGCAATGGCCGCCTGCGCCGCATCGCCCAGACGGTGACCGACCAGGCCCATCGCGCCCGCATGCTGACGCTGAAGCTGCGTGCCACGCCGACCGGCTCGGCGCAGGCGCATCGCACGATCATCGCGGCACTGCGTGCAGGCGATGCGGCGGAGGCACATCGCAGCGCGAGGGGGCACCGTGTCGCCGCCCGCGACGAGATCGTGCCCTTGATCGAGCATATCGGCCTAAGGCAGCTTTGAACGATGCCGCGCTGCTGCGGGACCGCCGAATGACGACGGATGCCTTCTTTGCGAAAATCCGGACCTATGCTGCGCTGTCGGAGGCGGCCGAGCGCGCCTGGACTGCCCTTCTGCGACCCAGGCACTATCGAAAGGACGACATCTTCATCAGGGCAGGGGATGTCCCGACCAGCTGCGCCTTCGTCGTCGAGGGTCTGTTCTACCAGCACTATGTCGGCCCGGATGGCGACCTGATCGTCAAATATTTCTTTCCGGAGAACCGCATCGCCGCCTCGGTCAGCGCCACGCTGCTGGGCGAGCCGAGCCTGTTCACCATCACCGCGATCGAGGACAGCACCGTTCTCGAATACGACTTCGCGGCCTTCAGGGCGCTCGCCGCGACGTTCCCCGATATCGCCGCCTTCTACATCCGCTACATGGAACGGCACTGGATCATCGAGAAGGAGCCGGGCGAGATCTCGTTCCGACACGATGATGCCATGAAGCGCTATCGCGACTTCATCCGCCGCGAGCCGGAACTGCACCGGCGGCTGAAACAGCACCACATCGCTGCCTGGCTCGGCATCACCCCGGAAAGCCTCAGCCGCCTGCGGCGCGCCATCGCCTACGGCCGGATGGAGCGCGGCTGAGGCGTTTCTTACCAAACATCAATTCGCCGGCGCCGCATCGCCCCTAGCACTCGCCATCAAGCAGCCGCGATGACGGTCATCGCGGCGCTTGTCGGACAGAGCGGGGCGCGCAGCGCGACGCTCGCGGGAGATGGCAAATGGTCAAGATGATTTTCGTGAACCTGCCGGTGGCGGAACTGGCGCGTGCCAGGGCCTTCTACGAGGCGCTGGGCTTCGTCAACAACGCCCAGTTCAGCGACGAAGGCTCCGCTTGCATGGTCTGGAGCGAAGCGATCCATGTGATGCTGCTTACCCATGCCAAATGGCAGGGCTTCACCAGCCGCCCGATTCCGCCGGCGGGCATGAGCGAGGTCATGCTGGCGGTCTCCTGCGAGAGCCGCGAGGCGGTCGACCGGATGAACGAGGCGGCGGCCAGCCATGGCGGCACCGCCGACGTCAATCCACAGCAGGATCTCGGCTTCCTGTTCAATCGCAGCCTGGCCGACCCCGACGGCCATGTCTGGGAGGCCGTGTGGATGGATCCGGCTGCGATCCCAGCGGGCTGAGACGCAGGTTCGCTCTTGTAAGGACCTTCCAATAGCCAAACCGGTCGAAAAGCCCGGCGGGGGACCGCCTGGCTTCTTTCAATCCGGTGCCAGGCGGCCGGTGAACAAGTCGCATCACCGCGGCTTGAAGTCCGCCCATCGCTTGTCCCGCTCAGCCGCATAGGCCTCGTCGAGGGTCGAGGTGAGATCGTCGCGGCGCATCACCTCGCCGCAGTTCTGGCAGGTCGGTCCAAGGCCAGGGTCGGCACCGCACGGATTGTGCACATAGCGGACCGCGACCTTCTCCTCGCCGGATTTGAGCCAGGTCTCGCCCCAGGCCCGCAGCGCCAGCAGGACAGGATGAAAGGCCAGGCCCATGGGGGTCAGGACGTATTCGTGCCGGAGCGGCCGCGTGCTGTAGGCGCGCCGCTCCAGCAAGCCCAGCGTCTCCAGCTTCTTCAGCCGGGTCGCCAGCATCTGCGGGGTAACGTCGGCCTGGCACTGAAGCTGCTCGAAGCGGCCATTCCCCATGAACAGCTCCCGCAGGATCACCACGGTGAAGCGATCCCCGACGAGCGCCTGGGCGCGTGCGACCGGACAGAGCGTCTGATCGGCCCCCGATGCTCCGGCTTCCATCGTGCAGCTATCCATCGGTCGCTCCCAATATGAAAACCATAGGGATCAAGGTCGGCTTGGCAATACATCAGCCAACAATCGCGGGCTCGCTCGCAGCCATCGTCCATGCGAGGGCGCAGCTCGGCACCGGACACTGCGCAGCGCTGTCCATGCACTGCGCAGCTGCGCCTCACAGGATGCGGTACATCCGATGATCGATGCGGCCCTGACCGTATTCGCCGTAGCCGACGGTGACGATGCCGCAAAGCCAGGCATAGCGCTCGTCCGATGTCTCGAACCTGGGCGTCGGGCGCACATAGCTCTCGTCGAAGGATATCCGCTCGCCCCTGGCCAGACGCTGACGGCCATCCGCCGGGAATTTGAGGATGCCGTGCGACTCGTAGTGGATGAGAACGCCATCATCGGTGCGCAGGGTTGCGCGGACATCCATGCGGCTGATGCCGTCTGCGCCGAGGGAGACCCAGTCGCCGCCGCCCGGCAGCATCTGGCCACGCAGCCGAGGCCCTTCAAGGCGGCCGCCCTTGACCACGAAGGTCAAGCGCGTGCCGACGGGCGTCGGGATCACCTGGCCGATTTCCAGATCGATGCTGAGATCGAACAGATGCTCGACCGGCAGCGCGTCGACCAGCGCCCGATCGAACAACGGCGCCACGCGGTCGGCGGCAGATGCTTCTTGGTTCATGGCCGTGTCCATCATGCCGCTTCGAACGCCGCCTTGACCTCAGCGAAATTGAAGAAGGTGTCCTTGCTCCTGACGAGCCCGTTGTGGTCGACCTCGACGACATCAAGGGCTCGGAAGCCTCGGCGATCCTTCCCGTCCGGCTTGAACGTCAGCGTCCAGTCGAGCGTCCAGTGACGGTCACCGAGCAAGAGCCGGTGCGTCTCCACGCCGAACTCGGGGTAACGCTCGAAAACCTGCGAGAACGCGGCGCGCAGTGCATCGCGACCTCGAACTTGGCCGACACGGCCATGGGCCTGGAAGGTGGAGTCCTCGGCATGCAGGGCGAGGATGGCATCGACATCATGGGACTTCCAGGCAGCCGCGTATCGCTCCGCGATCTCCGCAACGTTCAAATCGGCATGTGTGGACAAGGCGTCCTCCGGGGTTCGAGCGCGGCCGTCCGCGCTCCAGAACACTACCTATGATTTTCATAGAAGCAAGTGACTATGAAAAGAAAAGTAAATGTCGGCCGACCGCGGACGCGCGTTTCGGACCGTGGCGCTGGCGTGCGCGACATGGCATCGGCTAACTGGACTGGGACCGCCTCAGGCGTGGCACTCAGCTTGCGGCTAGTAACGAGCGAAGCCTTTGCCAGCTTCGCCGCAGTGGTTCGGAGGTCTGCGAGGCCTTCGCCATCGTGATTCCGCCCGTGAATGTCGCCACGACGAGCGTTGCGAGGCCGTCGGCGTCGCCTGGCCCGGCCGGGTCTTCGGAAGCGCGATGGGGAAGGCGCTCGGCTATGACCGCGCGCCATCGCGCATAGATCGCATCCATTTCCAGCCTGAGATCGTCGTCCTGCCGCGAGAGTTCGACGGCCAGGTTCCCGAGCGGGCAGCCGGACACCTTGCCGTTGGCGTCCAGCTCGTCGATCACCGACAAGAACACCGCATCGAGGCCGGAAATGGCGCTGGGTGCGCGGCGGAGCGGATCGATCCAGGTGGCTTCGATCGACGCTGCGACACGCTCGCGAATGACGGCGAGGCCCAATGCTTTCTTCGTCGGAAAATGATGCGAGAAAGCCCCGCCGGACACACCCATTGCGGCCTTCAGGTCGCCGATCGAGGTCGAGCCGAAGCCATGGACGGTGAACGCCTCGAACGCCTGGTCGATGATCGCGTTGCGCAGGCCATCGGGATCGTTGCGCTGTGCTCGGCGTCCCATGCCCTTCTCCCGTTCGTCCGATATCGAGCTCCCCGAAAAATAGGCGATTGACAAAACAGGTCAACTGTCCTGTAAAACAGGACAGTTGACCTGTTTGGAGGAATCCGGTGTCCATCCTTTTCGAGCTGCGGCGCTATCGGCTGAACCCGGGCGCTTTCGACGAGCTGCTCACCCTCTTCGAGCGCGAGTTCGTCCACACCCAGGAAGCTGTCGGAATGGACGTCCCGGCGATTTACCGCGACACTGGCGATCCAGACGCCTTCGTCTGGCTCCGCTCGTTCGAGAGCATCGATGCGCGCGCACAAGCTCTCGCGACCTTCTACACCGGCGATGTCTGGGACCGCTTCGGCCCTGCGGCGAACGCGACGATGGTCAACTCGGACAATGTGCTGCTGCTTGCTCCCGGCAGGCTCGATCCGGCACTGCTCCCAAGATCCGGCGCCGACCGAGAAGACGCATCGGGCACGGCCGGAAAAGGTCTGATCACCATCTCGATCTGCTCACTCGCCCCCGGCCGCGAGCAGGAATTCGCGACCTTTTTCGAGACAGAGGCGAGACCGCTCCTCGAGCAGGCGGGCGCCAGGATCGACGGGACTTTCGTCTCCGCAGCAGAAAGGAATTCGTTTCCCCGGCTTCCCGTGCGCGAAGGCGAACCCGTGTTCGTCTGGATCGCGGCCTTTGCGGACGCAGCGGCCGAAACAGCCTATCAGTCCAGGCTCGAGCGGGCAGCAGCGTGGCGGGATGCGGTGTTTCCCGCTCTGGACCGACGGCTATGGCGCCCGATCGAGACGGCGCGGCTCATCCCCACCGGGCGCTCGCGCCATCGCTGGTAGGCGATGCCAAGCTCACGGGCAGCGCAGGTGAAAAGCAGCTGACGGCTGGGCCTGCGCTGCGGTGACGACGATGTCCGTGTCGTCGGACGATACCTGCGCCACCGCTTCGATGGACCGCCGCAGGGGGTCGAAATTTTCTCCCGCCGCGCTGCGATGCCTGCGCCGGCTCGGCTGCAGAAAGATGTCCCGATGAAGCTGCCCCAGCGGCCTCTCGGGCCAGGTAATGGACCGGCTGCGTCGCACTGGCGGACCGCGCAGGCTGGAGAGAATCTCTTTGCGGATCGATACAAGGACGCCCGGATCCAATAACGCTCTCCTTGATTCAATCAATCGATTGATTAAATTCAGAAGCCATGCTATCGGCCTCGCCATGGCACGTACATCCATTCTCAAGGACGCCGAGGGCACGCGGCAGGCGCTGATCCGCGCCGGGCTCGACCTGTTCGGCCGCAATGGCTTCGATGCGACCTCGACGCGTGAGATCGCCCAGGCGGCGAAGGTCAACAGCGCCGGCATCGCCTATCATTTCGGCGGCAAGGATGGGCTCAGGCAGGCCTGCGCCGAGGCGATCATCGCCCGGATGCAGGCCGTGCTGGCAGGTGGGGCTCCCACGGTCTCGATCACGATCGATGCGGCGGATCGCGACGTCGCCACCGAGCAGCTGCTCGCGCTGATCGACCGGGTCGTCGCCTTTCTGACGACGGTTCCAGAGAGCGAGGTCGTCGCTCGCTTCGTCGTGCGCGAGATGCTGACGCCGAGCCCGGCCTTCGAGACGATCTATGGCGGACTGTTCGAACCGGTGCATCGCCGGGTCTGCCAAGTCTGGGCTGCAGCGACGGGTATGGAGCCGGAGGCGCCGGCAACCAAGCTCGCCGTCTTCGCCGCGATCGGCCAGGTCTTCTATTTCCGCATCGCGCGGCCGGCGGTCACCCGGCGCCTGGGCTGGGACGCGATCGGCCCGGAGGAGGCGCGCGCCATAGCTGAAACAGTCAGGCGCTCGGTTCGCGCCAGCATCCTCGCATGCAGGGGAGAGGCGTCATGATCCTCGATTTCATCTGCTCCTTCGCCATCGCCGCTTCGCTCGGAATCTGCGCGCCGCCGACCACTCGCGTCGTCGGCTATGTCGAGGGCGAATATGTCCGCCTCGGCCCGATCGACACGGCGCGGATCGAGAACGTCTCGGTCCGCCGCGGCGAGCGCGTCGCGCCCGGTGCGCTGCTTGCCGAACTGCAGGCCGACGATGCCCGCAACGCTGTCGCCGAGAGCGAGGCGCGGCTGGTGCAGGCGCAGGCGCAGCTCGCCAACCTGCTCAGCGGCAAAAGGCCGGAGGAGATCGCGGTGATCGAGGCGACAGCCGTCTCCGCCAAGGCGCAGGAGCGCGAGGCCGAGCGGGCGCTGGAGCGGCGGCAGGATCTCTTCCGGCGCGGCGTCTCGACCCAGGCCGATCTCGATCAGGCCCAGACCGCGCGCGACGTCGCCGCGGCGAATGTGCGCCAGAGCGCCGCCAATCTCGCCGTCGCCCGGCTGGCGGCGCGCGAAGAGGAGATCAAGGCGGCGCAGAACCAGGTGGCGCAGGCGCAGGCCGCGCTCGACCAGGCCAAGTGGCGGCTCGGCCAGCGCAAGCTGATGGCGCCGGCGGCCGGGATCGTCACCGATCTGGTGCGCCATCCCGGCGAGCTCGCCGGCCCGTCGGCGCCGGCGTTGACGATCCTGCCCGACGGTGCGGTCAAGCTGATGCTCTACGTGCCGGAGGCACTGCTGTTCGGCACCAGCGTTGGCACGCAGCTCGACGTGCGCTGCTCGGGCTGTCCACAGGGGATGGCGGCCACCGTGTCCTATGTCTCGCAGGAGCCGGAATTCACCCCGCCGGTGATCTATTCGGCCGAAACGCGGCAGAAGCTGGTCTATCTCGTCGAGGCGCGGCCCGAGGGCGCCCCTGCGACGCGGCTCCAGCCTGGGCAGATCGTCGACGTCATGCTGCGGGGGCGGCGGTGAGCGAGCGCAACGTCATCGACGTGCGCGGCCTGACCAAGCGCTTCGGCACGCGCACGGTCGTCGACAATGTCGATCTCGCGGTCAGGGAAGGCGAGATCGTCGGCTTCCTTGGGCCCAACGGCTCCGGCAAGACCACGACGATCCGGCTGATCTGCGGCCTGCTCACGCCCGATGCCGGGGAGGGGACGGTGCTCGGGCTGGATGTCCGCACCCAGAGCGCCGAGATCAAGCTCCAGGTCGGCTACATGACGCAGAAGTTCTCGTTCTACGAGGACCTGACGATCGAGGAGAACCTGACCTTCGTCGCCCGGCTCTATGCGCTCAAGCCGGTCGAGGATGCCGTGGCGCGCACGCTCGACAGTCTTGGCCTGACCTCGCGCAAGGACCAGCTCGCCGGCACGCTGTCGGGGGGCTGGAAGCAGCGCCTCGCACTCGCCGCCTGCATCATGCACCAGCCGAAGCTGCTTTTGCTCGACGAGCCGACCGCCGGCGTCGACCCCAAGGCGCGGCGCGAGTTCTGGGATGAAATCCACCGCCTCGCCGGCGACGGGCTGACCGTGCTGGTCTCGACCCATTACATGGACGAGGCCGAGCGCTGCCACCGCATCGGCTACATCGCCTATGGCCGCATGCTGGCGACCGGCACGGTCGACGAGGTGGTGAAAGGCTCGGGCCTTTCGACCTATGTCGTCCATGGCGCACTGAAGCCGGCCGAGATCGCCGCGCTGGCGAAGACCGATGGCGTCGAGCAGGTCGCGCCCTTCGGGACGACATTGCACGTTGTCGGCACCGACAAGGCTAGGCTCGAAGCCGCGCTGGCGCATCTCAAGGACCGTCCCGGCATCCGTGTCGAGCCCGACGCGACCAGCCTGGAGGATGTCTTCATCCAGTTCATGGCGAAGGCGCAAGCCGAGGGGAGGGCGGCATGAGCACGATGGCGCTGGCATCCCTGTTCTCGCCCGGCCGGCTCGGCGCGGTGCTGGCCAAGGAGTTCGTCCAGATGCGGCGCGACCGCATCACCTTCGCGATGATGCTGGTGGTGCCGATCGTCCAGCTGCTGCTGTTCGGCTACGCGATCAACAACGATCCCAAGGGCTTGCCGGCGGCGGTTTTGGCGCTGGGCCAGGATCGCTACACCCGTTCGGTCGTCGCGGCATTGGAGGTCTCCGGCTATTACCGCTTCGCCAAGCGGCCGGAGAGCGCGGCGGAGGCGCAGAGCCTGATGGCGCGCGGCGCGATCTCCTTCCTCGTCACCATTCCCAGCGATTTCGGCATGCGGGTCGAACGCGGGGACGAGCCGCGCATTCTGGTCGAGGCCGATGCGACCGATCCGGCGGCCTCAAGCAATGCCGTCGGTGCGCTCCAGACCATCGCCAGCCGGGCATTGACGCGGGCGCTCGGTACCGAGGAGCTCAAGCGCGAGCAGAGCGAGAGCGCGCTCTCGTTCGTCATCCACCGGCGCTACAATCCCGAGGGCATCACCCAATACAACATTGTGCCCGGCCTGCTCGGCGTCATCCTGCAGATGACCATGGTTATGATGACGGCGATGGCGCTGACCCGCGAGATCGAGCGCGGCACCATGGAGAACCTGCTGGCGATGCCGGCGACGCCGGGCGAGATCATGCTCGGCAAGGTGCTGCCCTATCTCGCGGTCGGCAGCATCCAGGTCGCGGTGGTGCTCTCGGCGGCGAAGCTGCTGTTCGGCGTGCCCTTCCTCGGCAGCCTCGGACTGCTCTTGACCAGCGTCACCATCTTCGTGCTGGCGCTGGTGCTGCTCGGCTACACGATCTCGACCATGGCGCGCA
Source organism: Allobosea lupini (assembly GCF_900109525.1). Classification (GTDB taxonomy): domain Bacteria; phylum Pseudomonadota; class Alphaproteobacteria; order Rhizobiales; family Beijerinckiaceae; genus Allobosea; species Allobosea lupini. Next base: position 74,307 of record NZ_FOAN01000010.1, read on the forward strand.
CGCAGCTCCAGGCGATGCAATTGACCTTCTTCTTCTTCCTGCCCTCGCTGCTGCTGTCCGGCTTCATGTTCCCCTATGCCGGCATGCCGCTGTGGGCGCAGTGGCTCGGCGAGATCTTCCCGCTGACGCATTTTCTGCGCGTCGTCCGCGCCATCATGCTGAAGGGGGCGGATCTCGGCGATATCGGGCTGGAGGTGTTCTACCTCTCGATCTTCGTGCCGCTCTATGCCGGCATCGCGCTGCTGCGGTTCAGGAGCACGCTGGATTGACGGGCGGGGCGCCGTGCGTCGTTCGGCGTTGTTGCTTGCAAAATAATAGTGACTGCTGTAGCGAGCCTGGGCCATGCAACCCAAGCTCGCTCCTCTCACCGAATGCCCCTGCGCACTTGCCGTCGAGACCGTCGGTGAGTGGTGGAGCATCCTGATCCTGCGCGATGCGCTGCAGGGGCTGACTCGCTTCGACGAGTTCGAGCGCAGCCTCGGCATCGCGCCGAACATGCTGACGCGCCGGCTGAAGCATCTCACCGAGAGCGGGCTGTTCGAGCGGCGGCTCTATAGCGAGCGGCCGAAGCGCTACGAATATGTCCTGACCGAGAAGGGCCGCGACGTCTTCCCGGTCGTCGTGGCGCTGATCGGCTTCGCCAATCGGCATCTTGCTCCCGAAGGCGCCTCGCTGCTGCTGGCCGAGCGCGGGACCGGCCGGCCAATCACCCCGATCGTCGTCGACGCGGCGACCCTGCAACCAGTCACCGCGGAAAGCGCTACCGTCATCGCCGGGCCGCGCGCCAGCAACGACCTGCGCGAGCGCCTCGCGGCGCGCCAGGCCGCTACGCGAGCCAGATCGTAATAGGAGCCGCCATGCGCCGCATTGTCGTCACCGGACTGGGCGTCGTCTCGCCTCTGGGCTGCGGCACCGAGCTCGCCTGGCAGCGCCTGCTCGCCGGTCGCTCGGGCTTGCGCCGCCTGCCGGACGCGGTCGCCGAGACCCTGCCGGCCAAGATCGCTGGCATCGTGCCGGGGAAGGCCGAGGACAATGAGGGTGGCTTCGATCCGGATGTCGCGATCGCGCCGAAGGACCAGCGCAAGATGGACCGGTTCATCCAGTTCGCGCTGGTTGCGGCCAAGGAGGCGCTGGCGCAGGCCGGTTGGCAGCCGCAGGACGAAGCCGAGCGCGAACGCACCGCGACCGTGATCGCCTCCGGCATCGGCGGCTTTCCGGCGATCGCCGAGGCGGTCCGCACGACCGACCAGCGCGGTGTGCGCCGGCTCTCGCCTTTCACCGTGCCATCCTTCCTGGTCAATCTCGCGGCCGGCCATGTCTCGATCGATCATGGCTTCAAGGGGCCGATCGGCGCGCCCGTCACCGCCTGCGCCGCCGGCGTCCAGGCGATCGGCGATGCTGCCAGGATGATCCGGGCCGGCGAGGTCGACATCGCACTCTGCGGCGGCAGCGAAGCCTGCGTCGATCTCGTCTCGCTCGGTGGCTTCGCCGCGGCGCGGGCGCTTTCGACTGGGTTCAACGACGAGCCGGAGAAGGCCTCGCGTCCTTTCGACCGTGATCGCGACGGCTTCGTCATGGGCGAGGGCGCCGGGATCCTGGTGATCGAGGCGCTGGAGCATGCACAGGCGCGTGGCGCGACGATCCTCGCCGAACTGACCGGCTACGGCACCAGCGCCGACGCCTATCACATCACCTCCGGCCCCGAGGACGGCTCGGGCGCACGCCGGGCGATGGAGACGGCGCTGAAGCAGGCGGGTCTCAAGCCCGGCGATGTCGCCCATCTCAACGCCCATTCGACTTCGACGCCGGTCGGCGATCGCGGCGAGCTCGCCGCGATCAAGGCGGTGTTCGGCAGCGAAGGCGGCATCGCGATCAGCGCGACGAAATCGGCGACCGGTCATCTGCTCGGCGCCGCCGGCGGGCTGGAGGCGGTCTTCACCATCCTCGCTTTGCGTGACCAGATCGCGCCGCCGACGCTCAATCTCGAGAACCCGGACGAGGATGCCGCCGGGCTCGACCTCGTGGCAAAGACGGCGAGACCGATGGCGATGGAGCACGCCATCTCGAACGGCTTCGGCTTCGGCGGCGTCAATGCCAGCGTGGTGTTCAGGCGCTGGGCCTGAGAGGGTTCCGGAGTTCGCAAAAAAAGCGCGAGTCGTCCCGGGCGACCGCAGGGAGACCCGGGACCCATGCTGGAATCTCAATCGGAAAGGCTCAGGCATGGATCCCGGATCGGCGCTGCTTCGCGGATTGTCCGGGATGACATCCGTTTTGATGGCGAAGCCTGGCGGGTTGGCGATTCAGACCCTCAAAGCGTCACCACGACCTTGCCGAACTGCTCGTTCGATTCGAGGTAGCGATGCGCCTCGACGATCTGCTCGAACGGGAAAGTTCGGGCGATGATCGGCTTCAGCGAGCCGTCGTTCAGGCCGTCCAGGATGAAGGCCTTGGCGGCGGCGAGCCGAGCCGGGTCGCCTGCGATTTCGTGGACGAGATAGCCGCGCAGCGTCAGGCTCTTGCTCAGGACGTTGAAGAGCGGGAAGGGCGTCGTCTGCGGGCTGAGGCCGCCATACTCGAACAGGATGCCGCCGCGCGCCATCGCGGCAGTCAGTGGGATGAAGGCTGGGCCCCCGACCGCGTCGAACACCACCCTGACGCCGTCTTCGCCTGCGATCTCCTTCAATCGGGCTTCCAAGCCATCTTCGGCCAGGGCAATGACATGGGCGGCGCCGGCCTCGCGCAGCGCCTGCGCCTTGCGCGAAGTCCGCGTCACCGCAATCGCGATCGCGCCGATCCGGTTGGCGATCTGGATCGCGGCGAGGCCGACGCTGCTCGACGCGGCGGTGATAACCACATGCTCGCCCTGTGCGAGCCGGGCGATGTCGACCAGCGCGCCATAGGCGGTCAGGTACTGCATCCAGCTGGCTGCAGCCGCCTCCCAGCCGAGCGTCGGCGGGTGCTTCACCACCAATTCGGCCGCGACGGTGACGAGTTCGCCATGCACCGGCGAGCTCACCATCGAGCGCGGTGGCACCAGGCTGACGGCATCGCCCGGCGAGAGGCCTTCGACGCCGGCGCCGATGCTCTCGATCAGGCCCGCGGCTTCGAGGCCGATGCCGGATGGAAACCGCGCCTGCTCGATATAGCTGCCCGAGCGAAACAGGACCTCGGCCCGGTTGAGGCCGAGCGCCTTGGTCCGAATTCGGACTTCGCCAGAGCCGGGCGGCGGGACGTCGATGTCCTCGATGGTCAGAACCTCGGGGCCGCCATGGCGGTGAAAGCGGATCGTGCGGGCCATGCTCATGACTCCAAAACAGAGCGAATGAATGAGCTATGGCAGCGCGCCGTCCTGCGATAAATTGCGCGCCACGATCGATAATCGGAACCGTTGATTTCGGATGATGGACCGCCTCACCAGCATGGCCGTATTCGTCAGGGCGGTCGATCTCGGCTCCTTCGCAGCGGCAGCGGCGGCGCTCGGCCTGTCCGCGCCGATGGTCGGCAAGCATGTCCGTTTCCTGGAAGAGCGGCTCGGCGTGCGCCTGCTCAACCGCACGACGCGGCGGCAGAGCCTGACCGAGTTCGGCCTTGCCTATTACGAACGCTGCCGGACGGTCCTCGCCGAGGCCGAGGCGGCCGATGCGCTCGCCGCCGACCAATTCGGCGAGCCGCGCGGCAAGCTTCGGGTGGCGCTGCCGGTGCTGTTCGGCCGGTGCTGCGTCATGCCGATCCTGCTCGACCTTGCCCGCCGGCACCCGCAGCTGGAACTCGACCTTGCCTTCGGTGACGGCTTCGTCGATCTCGCCGAAGGCGGGCATGATCTCGCCATCCGCACCGGCGAGCTGCACGATGCGGCGCACCTCGTGACGCGCCGGCTCGCCCGCCAGCATATGATCGTCTGCGCCGCGCCGTCCTATCTCGACGCCCGGGGAACGCCGACGCGGCTGGCCGATCTCGCCGATCATGACGCGCTGATCTATCGCCGTTCCGGTGGCGTGCGTCCCTGGCTGTTCCCTTGCGAGGATGGGCCGGCGGCGGAGGTGATGCCGCGGCACCGCTTGCGGTTCGACGATCTCGAGGCGATCGCCGATGCGGCCTTGCTCGGCATGGGGCTCGCCTGGCTGCCGTCCTGGCTGGTGCGCGAGCGCCTGAAAGCCGGCGCGCTCGTCGAATTGCTGCCGGGCGAGGGGCGACTACCCTATGACGTCCACGCGCTCTGGCTGCAGACGCCGCACCTGCCGCCGAAGGTGCGCGTCGCCATCGACGCGCTGGCGGCGGAGCTGCCGGGACTGATGTGAGGCGCTTGCGCAGCGGCTGGAAAAGACTAGTTATCTGACTAGGTTGATTTGAGCGTGGAGGGCGGAATGAAGAGCTGGCCGGTGCAGGATGCGAAGGCGCGCTTCAGCGAGTTGCTCGAGACCTGTCTCAAAGAAGGCCCCCAGATCGTCAGCAAGCGAGGTGCTGACGCCGCGGTTCTGGTCCCGCTGAAGGAGTGGGAACGGCTTCAGCGAAGTGCGAAGCCGACATTGAAGGACTTATTGCTCGCGGACGAGGCTCGGGTCGATCTGGATTTGCCCAGGCGTGGCCGGCTCCGCCGGCGCGAGCCCGGCGAGCTGGTGTGAAACATGTATCTCCTCGATACCAATGTCGTCTCCGAACTGCGCCGCCTGCGGCCGCATGGCGCCGTGCTGGCTTGGCTGGATGGCGTGGCCGATGCCGACCTGCATCTGTCCGCGGTCACCATCGGAGAGATACAGGCCGGTATCGAGATGACTCGTGAGCAAGACGTTGCCAAGGCGGCGGAGATCGAGGCTTGGCTGGATCAGGTCGCGCGGACCTACAACGTCCTCGACATGAATGCCGACGTCTTTCGCGCCTGGGCAAGGCTGATGCACCGAAAGTCGGGTGAGATCATCGAGGACGCGATGATCGCAGCAACCGCCTCCGTCCACGGGTTGACGGTGGTCACGCGCAACACCCGCGATTTCGAGGGGCTGAACGTCCCGCTCCTCAACCCGTTTGCAGCCACCTGAGCGGTGATCAGCTTCGGTTTGCCGGGGCTGATGTGAGGCGGCCCCGGCGTCAGGTTCCGCTCAGAGCGGGATGTTGTCGTGCTTGCGCCAGGGACGCTCGACGCTCTTGGTGCGCAGCATGGCGAGGGCCCGCGCGATCCGGCGGCGGGTCGAATGCGGCATGATCACCTCGTCGATATAGCCGCGCTCGGCCGCGACGAAGGGGGACATGAACCGGTCCTCGTACTCCTTGGTCTGGCGCGCGATCGTCTCGGCGTCGCCGCCGCGGAAGATGATCTCGACCGCGCCCTTGGCGCCCATCACCGCGATCTGCGCCGTCGGCCAGGCATAGTTGACGTCGGCGCCGATATGCTTGGAGGCCATGACGTCATAGGCGCCGCCATAGGCCTTGCGCGTGATGATCGTGACCAGCGGCACGGTGCATTCGCTATAGGCGAAGAGCAGCTTGGCGCCGTGCTTGATCAGACCGCCATATTCCTGCGCCGTGCCGGGCAGGAAGCCGGGAACGTCGACCAGCGTGACGATCGGGATCTCGAAGGCGTCGCAATAGCGCACGAAGCGGGCGCCCTTGCGGCTGGCGTCGGAATCGAGCACGCCGGCCAGCACCATCGGCTGGTTGGCGACGATGCCGACGGTGCGGCCCTCGATCCGGGCGAAGCCGGTGACGATGTTCCTGGCGTAAGCTTCCTGGATCTCGAAGAAATCGCCCTCGTCGACGACCTTCAGGATCAGCTCCTTGATGTCGTATGGCTTGTTCGGATTGTCCGGGACCAGCGTGTCCAGGCTCATGTCGACGCGATCGGGCACGTCGAAGCTCGGCCATTCCGGCACGCCGACGGTGTTATTGGCCGGCAGGAAGTCGATCAGGCGGCGCACCTGCAAGAGCGCCTCGACATCGTTCTCGAACGAGCCGTCGGCGACCGAGGATTTGCTGGTGTGGACCTTGGCGCCCCCCAGCTCTTCGGAGGTCACGGTCTCGTTGGTGACGGTCTTCACCACCTCGGGGCCGGTGACGAACATGTAGCTGGTGTCACGGACCATGAAGATGAAGTCGGTCATCGCCGGCGAATAGACGTCGCCGCCGGCGCAGGGACCCATGATCACCGAGATCTGGGGGATGACGCCCGAAGCCTGAACGTTGCGCTTGAAGACCTCGCCGTAGCCGCCGAGCGCCGCGACGCCCTCCTGGATGCGGGCGCCGCCGGCGTCGAACAGGCCGACGATCGGCGCGCGCATCTTCAGCGCCATGTCCTGGATCTTGATGATCTTCTGGGCGTGGGTCTCGGAGAGCGAGCCGCCGAAGACGGTGAAGTCCTTGGAGAAGACGAAGACGGTGCGGCCATTGACCGTGCCCCAGCCGGTGACGACGCCGTCGCCGGGGATCTTCTCGGCCTTGTCCATGCCGAAATCGACGGCGCGGTGCTGCACGAACATGTCGAACTCCTCGAAGGAGTCCTTGTCGAGCAGCAGCTCGATGCGCTCGCGGGCAGTGAGCTTGCCGCGCTTGTGCTGCGCCGCGATGCGCTTTTCGCCGCCGCCGAGGCGTGCGCCCGCGCGCCGGTCTTCGAGCTGTTCGAGAATGTCCTTCATCAAGAGCCTCCCGGGGCGCAGTCTTTAAAGGTCCTGTTCCCGCTTAAGCGGCGCTGCGGGCGAAGTCCATTGCGGCCTTCGCAGCATGCGGCTGGCGTTTTGTGCACCGCGGTGTCGGTCACGGCATCGCCCGGCTCTGCGGGCCGCTGCCGCCATCGAGAAGCAGGGTCCGCAGGCCTGCGAGTGCATCCTGCAGCCTGTCGAGCTTCGGGCCGCCGAGACTGAGCCGCACGCCCCATGACGGTGCGTGCGCATCGGCCAGGAAAATCTCGGGAGCCGGCAGGAGGATGCCCGAAGCGGCGGCGCGCGCCGGCAGCGCCGTGGCCCGCTCCGGTGCCATCGGCAGCCAGACATGGAAGCCATTGCCCGAGTTCAAGGCGGTCCCGGGCGGCAGCAGCTCGCGCGCCAGGGCGACGCGACGGCTCGCCTCATCGCGAATCGAACGGGCGACCGAAGCGGCGGTGTCCTCGCTGAGCCAGCGCTCCATGATCAGGCAAGAGAGCAGGGACGCCATGGTGCAGGTCGCGGCAAGTTCGGCGAGGGCGTGCGCCAGCCAGGGCTCGGGGACGAGCAGCGAGCCGATGCGCAGGCCCGGGCTCAGCACCTTCGACAGGCCGGAGACATGCAGCGTCCGCTCCGGCGCGAGCGCGGCGATCGCGATCGTGCCCGGCTTGGCGAGGGCGGCGTGAATATCGTCCTCGATGATCACGGCATCATGGGCGCGGCAGAGCCTTGCGATGTCCTGACGCCGGGCTTCGCCCATCGTCGCCGTGGTCGGATTGTGCAGGGTCGGCGTGATGTAGAGCACGGCGCGCCGCCCCGCCGTTTTCGCCTCATGCAAGGCCTTGTCGAGCGCCTGCGGGACGAGGCCCTGCTCGTCGATGGCGAGGCCGGTCAGCCGCAGGCCACGTCGGCGGGCCAGGGCGATCGCCCCGGGATAGCTCAACGCCTCCGTCAGCAATTCGGTGTCCGGCCCACAGGTGATCGCGAATGCGATCGCCAGGGCATGCTGGGCTCCGTGGCAGATCAGCAGCCGCTCGGGGGCAGCGGCAATGCCTGTCGGCGCGAGCCAGCGGGCCAGCAGAGCACGATGGTCGAGCCTGCCGGCGGGCGCCGCATAGGCTCCGAAGCTGTCGGCATCGAGCCGCCTTGCGAGGTCGGACAGGCTGGCGGCGAGCAGGCGGTCGCTCAGCTGCTGCGGGGGCACGTTCACGCTGAGATCGATCGTGCGACCGGCCGCTCGGGGCAAGCCGGCGACGAACATGCCGCGGCCGCGGACGCTACGCACCAGGCCGCGACGTTCGAGCTGGGCATAGGCCTTGGTCACCGTGCCGATGCCGATATCGAGCTGCCAGGCGAGGGGGCGGTGAGCCGGCAGGCGCGCGCCCGATGGCAGCGAGCCGTCGGCGATATCGCGAGCGAGGGCCTCGACCAGCCTTTCGCTGGCCGAGCCACGGCCCTCCGCGAGGCGCGGTTGCCAGGGTGAAGCGAGGAGCATGTGACCTAACAAATTGCGTCACGGGACACTTTTCACTCTATGCAAGAAGTGTCACATCCACAATCACCAGCGCGACGCTTGCTAACGCTGGACCGGACATGACACCGCAATTGCTGCTCGCCTTCATCGGCTATGCCTTCGTGACCTCGATCACGCCCGGGCCGAACAACACGCTGCTGCTCGCCTCCGGCGCCAATCACGGTTTTCGTGCGAGCCTGCCGCTGCTGCTGGGGATCAATCTCGGCTTCTCCGGCCTCGTCCTTGCGGTAGGCCTCGGGCTAGGGGGCCTTTTCAGCGCGATCCCTGTCCTGCACGACATCCTGCGCTATGCGGGCAGCGCCTATCTTCTTTATCTCGCCTGGAAGATCGCGCGTTCGGCTCCGCTGGAGCCCGGCGCAGAGGCGGCGGCGCCGCTCAGCTTTCCGGCGGCCGCGGCGTTCCAGTGGGTCAATCCGAAGGCCTGGATCATGGCGGTCGGAGCGGTTGCGGCCTACACGCCGACGGAGGGCTACTTCCTCAATCTCGCGATCGTCGTGATCGCCTATGCGCTGGTGAACGGGCCCTGCATCGCGGTCTGGGCCATCGGCGGCACGCTGCTGCGGGGCCTGCTCTCTGACCCGGCGCGGCAGCGCGTGTTCAACGTCGTGATGGGGCTGCTGCTGGCTGCTTCGCTCTACCCCATTCTGGCGAGCTGACAGGCGCTTTCGTCAGCCGCTTGCGAATGAAATAAGTATATGCTTATGTGTCTGACATGGAGCAGGACATCTTCAAAGCGCTGGCCGATCCGACCCGGCGGGCGATCTTCGAGAAGCTCGCTGTCGGCGGCATGAACGCCAGTGCCTTGCGCGAGGGCATGGCGATCAGCCAGCCGGCGATGTCGCAGCACCTCGCCGTACTGCGGACCGCCGGGCTGGTGCGCGAGGAACGGCAGGGGCGCTTCGTCAATTACGAAGTCGACCCGAACGGCCTTGCCCTGATCGCGCAATGGCTGGCGAAATACCGGGCCTACTGGCCGGCGCGCATTGATGCCCTCAAGGATCTGCTGCGGGACATGGACCAATGAGCGAGAGCGAGACGCAGGAGCGCACCAAGGAGCTGGTGTTAGCATATCAGCTCGATGCGCCGCCCGAGAAGGTCTGGCGGGCGCTCAGCATTCCCGCCTTCCGCGAGCGCTGGCTGCCGGCGCAGGTCGAGGCGTTGTCCAGCGTGCCGGGCGAAGAGCTGCGCTACCGCTTGAGGGAGGACGAGCCGCCCTTCCTCGAGAGCGTCGTGACCTTCCAGCTCGCGCCGAACGACGCGGGGACCGAGCTGCGGATCATCCATAGCCTGACCGATGCGCGGTTGAGCGCGTCGCCGGCACCTGCAAACAGCAACCAGCCGCTGATGCTGCGCGCCGCCTGACGGCGCGGGCCCAGTCCGCAAGCACCATCAACAATCCGGAACTGAGGAGGTCGTCGATGCACGGCACGATGCAGCTCGTCCCCATGGTCGTCGAACAGTCGACGCGCGGGGAACGCTCCTTCGACATCTACTCGCGGCTGCTGCGCGAGCGGATCGTCTTCCTGAACGGCGAGGTCAACGATGCCAGCGCCGCGCTGGTCTGCGCGCAATTGCTGTTCCTGGAGGCTGAGAACCCGAAGCGGCCGGTCCATTTCTACATCAACTCGCCCGGCGGCGTGGTCACCAGCGGCCTCGCGATCTACGATACGATGCAGTACATCGGCTCGCCGGTGCATACGCTCTGCATGGGCACGGCCCGCTCGATGGGCTCCTTCCTCCTGATGGCGGGCGAGCCGGGCGAGCGCGCGGCCTTGCCCAATGCCAGCCTGCATGTCCACCAGCCGCTCGGCGGGGCGCAGGGGCAGGCGTCCGATATCCTGATCCATGCCGAGGAGATCCAGAAGACCAAGCGGCGGATGATCCGGCTCTATGCCGAGCATTGCGGACGCAGCGAGGAAGAGGTCGAGCGCACGCTCGACCGCGACCGCTTCATGACCGCCGAGGAAGGCAAGGACTGGGGGCTGATCGACCGCGTGCTGACCGAGGCTCCGGCAGTGGAGGCATGAGGTATTTGCGGGATGTTGGTTCGGGACCTTTTCCCGTGCGCGAGTCGTCCCGGGCGTAAGGCCCGGAACCTCTCTCGGAAAGGCTCAGGCATGGGTCCCGGATCGGCGCCGCTTCGCGGCTTGTCCGGGATGACATGAAATGAGCAGAGCGACTTTGGCCGGGCAGACCGTCAGGCGTTCGGCTTGCTCGGATCGCCGAGCTCGCGGTTGAGGTCGACCGCGGCGCGCACGAGCTCGGTCGCGATCTTCGTATCGACCGCATCGCCCGCGCGCAACACCATGGTCGCGAGCTCGAACTTGCCGCCCGGCTTCAGCCGCGGCTCGATATGGCGCAGGCGCTTGCCGCGCCAGAAGCCGAAGAGCACGCGCTCGGCCTCGGCCCGGATCAGCAGCACCGGCCCGTTCGAGAAATAGACCAGATGCGTCCACTTGATCCGCTCGTCGAGCGGAGCTGCCGCCTTCACGGCAGCGCGCAGGGCCTCGACCGCCTTGAGTCGCCAGCCATCGAGCTGGGCGATATAGTCTTCCGGGTTGTCAGCCTTGGGCGCGCCCGGGATCATCGCCTCTAGCCCTTCGTCAGCAGCAGCACGGCGGCGTCGTATTCCTTGCGGCGGATGGCGCGGCGCTCGGCCGCTTCCTCGTCCTGACCCCAGATCTCGATCTGGTAGTCCTCGTCGAGATGGGCGGCGGCCCAGGCCGCCTCGGCGTCGATCAGCCGCTCAGTCAACGCGAGCATCAGGATGGTCGAGCCGGTCAGCGTCATGACGTTGTGGGCGCCGGCGAGCGCGACCGGGGAGGTGATCACGGCGACGCGCTTGGCCACGGCGTCGAGCACCGTCTGCGGCTGCTGCGTGAAGATCACGCCCTGCGCCATGACGAAGCGACCGCCGATACGGTCTTCGAGCGCCACGATCAGCGGGTTCCAGACCGCATCCTGCCGCTCGACCAGCGCTTCGGGCTCGCCGGCGCGATAGCAGAGCGCATCGCTGCCGGCATAGCGGACGATCTCGGCGCGGACGGCCCCATGCTGGTCGGCCACGCCGTCGAGCGCCGAATTGACCAGCCGGGTCAGCGGCATGCGGGCCGGGTCGATCTCACCGGTCTGGGCGTCCCATTCCGCCGCCAGCGCTTCGGCGACAGTGCGCGATGCTACGGCTAGCGGCTTGCGGGCCGGGGTGCGGGCGGTGCGGCCGTCGAGCGCGACATGGAACAGGTCGTCACGCTCCAGCACGCCCGCCTTCTCGTAGAAGCGCTTGGGCAGCGGGTTGCGCATCGCCTGCTGGGCGGCGGCGACGGGATCGGGCTGGCGCTGGCCGGCTGCACCGAAGCGGGCGAGGAAATCATCGGTCGACATGGGCCGGGGTCTAACACGACGCCGAGCGCTGGTCAGCCACCGAACCTGTCGCGCCAGGCCGGCTTGGCGCCCGCAAAGGGCAGGGCGCTGGCTGAGTATACCGCCCGCGCCACGGCGCGCGCCAGCACGTCGGCGGCGGTGGCACAGAGTTCGGTCAGGGCATAGGCATCCGACGGGGCGCCGCTATGGCCGGTCGCGGCGGCGAAGACGACGTCGCCGTCGAGCGGGGCGTGCACGGGGCGCAGTGCCCGCGCCAGCCCGTCATGGGCGCAGAGCGCCATACGCTTGGCCTGTGCCTTGGTCAGCACGGCGTCGGTCGCGACCAAGGCGATGGTGGTGTTGGCGCCGGGCCCACCTTTGAAACGCAGGCCGAGGTCCTCAGGTGGGATCGTAGTCGGCCAGCCGCGGCCGCCGAACTCGGCGCCTTGCTCGTAAGGCGCGGCCCAGAAATGCGGGCTATCGCCGATCGTCGCCGTGCCGACGGCGTTGACCGCGACCAGCGCGCCGACGACCTGGCCGGTCGCCGCCCTCGCACTGGCCGAGCCGAGCCCGCCCTTGAGATTGGCTGTGGTCGCGCCGAAGCCGGCGCCGACGCTGCCGAGCGTGAACTCGGCCGCAGCGGCGGCGCTCGCAGTCTCTGCAAGCGCGCGATAGGGCGCCTCGCCCTCGCCGCGGGCGAAGGGCTTGTCGCCGCCATTGGCGAGGTCGAACAGGATCGCCTGCGGCACGATCGGCACGCGATACCCGCCGATCGGGAAGCCGCGTCCTTGCCGCGCCAGCCAGCTCAGGGCGCCATCGGCAGCGGATAGGCCCCAGATCGAGCCGCCGGAGAGGACGATCCCGTCGACATGCTCGACCGTCATGCCCGGCTCGAGCAAGGCCGTGTCGCGCGTGCCGGGCGCGCCGCCGAGCACGGCGACGGAAGCGATGCTCGGCCGCTCGAACAGGGCGACGGTGACCCCGGTCGCGGCAGCGGAATCCTCGGCATTGCCCACGAGGACGCCCCGAACATCGGTGATGAGATTGCGCATGGCTGAAGCTCGTTGCGGATTCGGCGCGGTGATCATTGCCGGCATGCTGCGCCGATTCGGCGTAGCGCGGCGACCCTGATGGAACTTACCGCTCGTCGGCGCGTCGTGCCGACATTACGATCTTGTCATGCGTGCGCCATGGCCGGGTCAGGCCGTCCGAGGCATCGTGGCGACATCGCGACCCGGCTTCGAGACCCGCAAAGCGACCCGTTGTTGTAGACACCACAATCGGAGACCTCGCATGAAACGTATCGCCCTCATCGTCGCCTCCAGCGCTGCGGCTGTCGCTGCGACCCTGGCGATCGCACAGCCGCAGCCGATCCCGCCCGCTCCGGGCAGCAATCCGCCGGGTCAGCAGCAGAACGAGACGCGCGGTGATCGTGCGGATCGCGGTGACCGCACCGACCGGCGCGAGGAATGGCGCCAGCGCCGCGCCGAGCGGGCGACCGCACGGATGAACGAGCGCCTCGCCCAGCTGCGCACCGACCTCAAGCTCAAGCCCGAGCAGGTGCCGGCCTTCGAGAAGCTGGAAGCGCTGATCAAGCGCAATGCCGAGCAGCGCCAGGAGCGCTTTGCCAAGATGCGCGAGCAGCGCGAGACCTTCCGCGACGCCGACATCATGGAGCGGCTCGACATGATGGCGAACCGCCAGGGCGAGCGCGCGGCCCGCAGCAAGGAGATGGCGGATGCGGTGCGCCCGCTCTGGTCGACGCTGTCGGACGAGCAGAAGACCGTGGCACGCCGGGCCGTGCGCCAGGCGATGTCGGAAGGCCGCGAGCGGATGCGCGAGATGCGTGGGCGCTCGATGGAATGGCATGGCCGGGGCGGCGATCGTGACCGCTATGGCGATGACGATCGGGGACCGCGCCGCTGGCGCGACCGCGGCCATGACGACGACGATCGCGGCTGATTGCCTGCTGTCGGAAATGAGAAGGGCGGCCGCGGGGCCGCCCTTTTTTGTTTGAGCCCCTCAAGCCCTCATCTTGAGGAGATCGCGTCAGCGGCCGTCTCGAAGGATGCTCCAGCTGGTTCCGGAGCTTCCTGGACGATCCTTCGAGACGCAGCCCGAAGCCTGCTCCTCAGGATGAGGGCTCGAGGTGAGTATTCGGACTGCTCAGGTGCCGACGGCGTCCTTGACGCATTTCGTCGTGAAGCTGGTCTTGGCGGCGCCCGCCAGCTTCTTGTCGGCCGCCTGCTTGTCGCAAGCCGCGCCGGCGTCCTTCTCGCATTTGGTCACGAAGCTGGTCTTGGCCGCACCGGCGAGCTTCTTCGCTCCGGCCTGCGCATTGCAGCTCGGGCTCTGGGCGACGGCGGCACTGGACAGGCCGATGGCGAGGGCAGCGAGGATAAGCGTCTTCATGGCGGGATGATCCCTGTGGCGGGACAAGGATGCTAACCTGAGTCGCGACGCAGCGTCATCGCGCAGGCAGAATGTGCAGGTCGTCGGTCCAGCGCGCCGATTTCGCGAATCGGGCCAGAGCGTTGCCGCGCTCGGCTGAGAGGTTGAATCAATGCCCGAGGCGCAAGCGACCGCGCCTGCCGGCGAGATCGGGTCCCCTTCATTGAACCGTCACATCCTGCCCGCTATAGGCGGCCGGGTTGCGGCAGTCGGAAGCGCGCCGCCGTTACCGGGGGCAGGCGCATGCGCTTCATCCAGACCTTCGAGCTCTATCCCTTCCTCGATTCGGTCGTCAGCCTGCTTGCCGCCTTCGTGCTGGGCGCGCTGATCGGGGCCGAGCGTCAATATCGCCAGCGAACCGCGGGCCTGCGCACCACCGTGCTGGTCGCGGTCGGCGCCGCCGCCTTCGTCGATCTCGCCGTGCGGCTCGCCGGGGCGGATGGCGCGATCCGCGTCATCGCCTATGTCGTCTCCGGCATCGGCTTCCTGGGCGCCGGCGTGATCATGAAGGAGGGGATGAACGTCCGCGGCCTCAACACCGCGGCGACGCTCTGGTGCGCGGCCGCGGTCGGCGCCTGTACCGGCGCCGACATGGTGGCGGAAGGGGCGCTGGCGACGGTCTTCGTCATCGCCGGCAACACCTTGCTGCGGCCGCTGGTCAACGCGATCAACCGCATCCCGATCAACGAAAAGGCCTCGGAGGCGACCTATGAGGTCGTCGTCACCACCAATCCGGAAGCGCTGCCGTCCGTGCGCGAAAAGATGGTCGAGCTGCTCGAGCAGGCCAATTACCCGGTCGGCGACGTCAAGACCGTCGAGCGCGGCGAGGATGCCATCGAGATCGTCGCGACGCTGATCAGCACGGCGGTCGAGCGCAAGGAGCTCGATGCCGTCGTCGAGCGGATCGAACGCGTGGCTGGCGTGACCCACGCGACCTGGGAGAGCAGCACCAGCGATTGAGCGCTGCCCTCAGCGCCTGACGATGCGGTTCTCGACGCCCGAGGTCGAGATGCTCGGCTCCCGGACATCGGCGGCGGACGTCCAGCTCAGGCTGTTCTTGACGCCGCCGACCTGGATCTTCGCCGGTCCGGTCAGCTCCAGATCGATCGTATGATCGGCGCCTGAGACATCGATCTCGGCCGCGGTCTCGCCGGCGTGGACCTTGGTCGAGACCGTGTTCTCGGCCGTCTCGACGGTGAGGCTGCCGGTCGAGCCGCCGTTCGCCTTGTTCTGAGCGCCGCTGACCGCGAGCGAGGTGGAATCCTCGAAACTGACCTTGTGGCCGCTGCCGTGGATGCCGATCGCGCCGCAGCTTCCCTTGAGCTCGACCGTATGGCCCTGGCCGGTGATGGCGACATCTTCGCCATTGCAGGTGAAGTCGCGCGACTGGCCGACGCCGGCGATGCTGATTTCGCCTGCAACAGCGAGTGTCGGGGCGGCGAGCACAACGAGCAGAATGGGAAGGGTCGGTTTCAAGGGCCTTCTCCTTTGGCGACCACCAGGCAGCCCAGGGCGGCTGCCATCAGCCTGCCTGACGGCGAACTATGGCCGTGATGAGGAGGCTCCCGAGCAGGCGGGTGGCGCTCGCTGTCGGGTGCGCCGGCGCAATCGGAGGTTGATCGGCGTGGGAACGACGGTAACGTCCGCTCCGTGGCATTCGGGAGGCGGGGACGGAATGAAGCCTATCGCGCAGGACTGCAGCCTGGCAGCTGCGGCTCTCCTTTTCGGCTTGGTTCTTGCCCCGGGCGCGAGCCTCGCAGACGGCCCGCTCCCTGCGTTCCGGACGAGCTTCGCGACGAACTGCCTGAGCTCGAAAGACTGGAAGATTTCCGGGCAGCTCGACAAGGCGGTGCGGGCCGATCGCATCCGCTGCGTCGACGCCGAGCGGGCCGGGCAGGAGAGGCCGGCGCTCGCGATCACGGTGAAGCCCGGCGACGCCTACGACCCCAATCCCGGCTCGACGCCGACCGAGCGGTCGGAAGTCCAGATGACCGCCGAGCTGATCCGTTTCGACGCGACGAGCTGGTACAGCTTCCGTTTCCGGGTCGAGAGCCCGTGGGCGCCGCGGCGCAACCGCACGGTGATCCAGCAGATCAAGCAGAACATCGACCTGCGCTACGAGAAGGGCCGGGGCGGCGAGGAGATCTGCGACGCCGCGAACCCGCTGTTCAAGATCGAAGTCGACTCGGACAACGGCAAGCCGGTGTTCCGGACCAAGACGGCGGGGACCGAAATCTGCGGCGACAGTGTCGGCCAGGCGCAGCTCTGCGGCGACTGGCCGGTCGAGCCGGATCGCTGGCACCGCGTCAACGTCATGATCCGGCCGAGCCAGCAGGCAGGCGACAGCCGCCTCAGGCTCTGGCTCGACGGGCGCGCCTGCCCGGAGTTCCGCGGCGTGCTCGGCTATCCGCGCTATGGCACGGTGAAGGACGGCAAGCCCTTCATCGACACGCAGCCGCGCTTCGGCATCTATCGCGACGCGCTGCCCGATGTCAGCCAGACGATCCTGTTCGACGACATCGCCTTCTGGACGCAGGACCCGGCCGGCCATCCGGGCTGGGACGGGATCGCCGATACGCGTCCCGATCAGCCGATGGTGCAGGCCAATCGCTAGCTCGCATCGCGGCTAGAGCGGTCATCCACCATGCAGGATCGCCCGCGCCCTCGACCGGGTGCGAGGCGGCGGTCCTCCCTTGCCGGAAGAGCGACATGCCAAAATGAGGAGTCCACATTCCGGCTCGATGCTCTAGCATTCCGTTGGGTCCGGGGCGGATCGATCGTGGAAAAACGGCTTCGTTAGACGGCTGCTGCGTATCGAGACCGAATATGCTTCACGTGGAGTCTCGTCATGGGCAACATCGCGCAGTTCACGCCGGTCGACTACATCAAGCGCCTGCATAGTCTTTCAGTTCCTGGTTATGATGGAACTGTCGCAATAACGCGATACATGTCGGCTAATCCTGCCTATGGCGGTAATGCCCGCCCGGCCGACTTGCTGAACGCAATCGCCGCCGCGGTGAAGAAGCGTACCGATCTGGCAGCGAAGACGAAGGTCGACGGCTATGCTCGCGTCTTCACCGGGCAGGGCGATCCCGACGGTTTCATCAATGTCATGAGCCTCGTCGTCGAGCTGCGCGAGGAGCTCATGAAGACCAAGGCCCTGGCCGAGCCGCTGAAGAAGGGCAACTATCTGCAGGAGCTCTGCGACAGGGGCGTCTTCGGCATGGACTGCATCGGCTTCGTCGGGACGTACATGTCGGAATCCTGCCTCGAGCCGAGCTATCCCGGCGGGCGACCGCTCGACTACACGGCCAAGTTTCCGCCGATCAAGGATGTCGACGAGATCGAGCAGTACAGCGTCGTGATGAAGGCTGACGGCCAGCATATCCAGATGATCAACGACTATGAGCTTCTGGCGAACGGTACGCTGAAGGTCGATCTCTGCCAGTCGGCCAGCTGGGCTGGTCCATTTGATTCGAAGAAGGGATACGGGCCGCAGTTCAATGGCGGCGTCCTGCTCCGCCCCGGGGGCGGCAGCTACCTCCCCGTCGAAGCATTCCGGGCCGCGATGGCCAAGTTCAAGCAGCAGAACAGCGATCCCAAGGCGATCGTGGCCAAGGAGAAGGAACTCCGCAAGGAAATGACGGAAACGAACCGGAAGTTCGGCTTCTGTGGTGGCGCGATCTTCCAGCTTGGCGGAGACGGCAGCCCGCCGAACCCGGTTTCCGGCTCGGTCTATATCGGCGTGATGAAGGGCGGCGGAATCCGGATCAAGACACCGCGGGACTGGTCGGCCGTGGAATACCAGCAGCGCTGAGACAGCGAGCCGATAAAAAAGGAGAGGGCGATGTTTCGCCCTCTCCTGAAACGTTGACAGCAGCCGGACCGTGCAAACCGGTCCGAACGATCAGCGCGAGTAGAACTCGATGACCAGGTTCGGCTCCATCTGCACCGCATAGGGCACGTCCGACAGGGTCGGGGTGCGGGTGTAGGTGGCGGTCGACTTGGTGTGGTCGGCGTCGATGTAGTCAGGCACGTCGCGCTCGGCGAGGGCGGCCGACTCGATGACGATGGCGAGCTGGCGCGAGCTCTCCTTGATCGCGATCACGTCGCCCGGCTTGACCTGGTACGAGGCGATGTTGACGCGCTTGCCGTTCACGGTGATGTGGCCGTGATTGATGAACTGGCGGGCGGCGAAGACGGTCGGGACGAACTTGGCGCGGTAGATCACCGCGTCGAGACGGCGCTCGAGCAGGCCGACCAGGTTCTCGCCCGAGTCGCCCTTGAGGCGGATCGCCTCGGCGTAGTAGCGGCGGAACTGCTTCTCGGAGATCGAGCCGTAGTAGCCCTTCAGCTTCTGCTTGGCGCGCAGCTGGGTGCCGAAGTCGGACGGCTTGCCCTTGCGGCGCTGGCCGTGCTGGCCGGGGCCGTATTCGCGGCGGTTGACCGGGGACTTCGGGCGGCCCCAGATGTTCTGACCGAGACGGCGGTCAATCTTGTACTTCGCCTCATGGCGCTTCGACATGTCGCGTGTCCTCTATGGTTCGCGAGTTGAGGACCGCGCCCTCCTCCTCCCCGTCTCCGGGGCGACAGATCCGGCTCGAGAAGACGAGCGGATCACGGGTGCGGAAAAAGCCACGCGGCCCCATGAGGAGCCGCGCGACGCCGGCTTACAAGCACTGCCGGCGTGATTTGTCAAACCTTTCCGCGTCAGAGCGGCAGCGGCTCGGTGTCGATGCGCGCCAGGCCGAAGCCGGCGAGCGCGATATGGGCCGGGCCGGAGAGGCTGGTACCGTCGGTGAAGACGGCGACCGTCGAAGCCGCCTCCGGGCGCGGCTGCGCCGGTCCGAGCAATTGCTCCGTGCGCCGCGCGATCGCAGGGGCGGGGTCGATCCATTCGACCGGCCAGGGCGCAAGACGCTGCAGGCGCGGCAGCAGCAGCGGGTAATGCGTGCAGGCGAGCGTCACCACATCGGTGCGCCGGCCGTCGCGTGCGAAGAAGCAGGGCGCGATCTCGGCGGCGATCATGGCATCGTCGACCGGCTCGCCCTTCAGCGCCGCTTCCGCCAGGGCGGCGAGGTTGCCGGCGCCGACCAGAATGACCTCGCAGCCGGCGGCATAGCGCTCGATCAGGTCGTGCGTGTAGTCGCGGGCGACGGTGCCGGGCGTCGCCAGCACCGAGATCAGTCCGCTGCGCGTGCGCTCCGCCGCGGATTTCACTGCCGGGACCGTGCCGACAAAGGGGATGGCGAAGCGGGCCCGGAGCGCCGGCAGCACCAAAGTGGAGGCGGTGTTGCAGGCGATGACGACGAGATCGGGATGGAAGCGGTCGACCAGACGCTCCATCACAGACAGTACTCGATCGACCAGCGCCTGCTCGCCGAGGCGGCCATAGGGGAAGGCGGCATCGTCCGCAGCGTAGACGATGTCGGCATCGGGGCGCTGGCGCATAACCTCGCGCAGCACGGTGAGGCCGCCGAGACCGGAATCGAAGACGAGGATGGTCGGGGTTCGCAAGCAGAGCACCGGCGCGGCATAGCCGGCTCCGGCCAGAAGATCGACCCGCATCGCACTCATACCCGTCGCGCCCGGTAAGCTCTCGATTGGACGCCTGGCGAGTTAAGGAGCGGTGAACGCTTCGCTACGCGCCGTTTGATAATTTAGTTGACTCTGTCCGTTAATTGGCATTTCTCATCGCGGGATGAGTAGGTCAGCCATGCCCGCCACAGACACGCCTGCCATCGCGGCGATCCGCCGTTTCGGCCGCTTCCACACCCGCTTCATCGGAGCGCTGGGCGGCGACCTGCATGGCTCCGGATTCGGGCTGACGGAAGGGCGCGTGCTCTACGAGCTGGCGCAGCGCGATGGCTGGCGGGCCTGCGAACTGGCGCGTGAGCTTGGGCTCGACCCGGCCTATCTCTCGCGATTGCTGAAGCGCTTCACCGCACTGGGCTGGCTGGAGCGGGCGAGGGCGGACGGCGATGGGCGCGCCTATGAGCTGAAGCTGACGGCCGCAGGGCACGACGCCTTCGCGCCGCTCGACGAGGCCTCGCGCCGGCAGGCCGACATGATCCTGTGCCGACTCGGCACGGGCGAGCAGGCGAGCCTCGTCTGCGCGCTGGAGCGGGCGCAGACGCTGCTGTCGGGCGCCGCCGGCCCGCAGCAGACGGTTGTGATCCGCGAGCATCGTCCGGGCGATATCGGCTGGGTGATCTCGGCGCATGGCCGGCTCTATTCCGAGGTCTATGGCTGGGACATCAGCTTCGAGGCGCTGGTCGCCGAGATCGCGGCGAAGTTCCTGCACGAGTTCAAGCCGGGGCAGGAGCGCTGCTTCATCGCCGAGCTCGATGGCGAGCCGGTCGGCTCGGCTGTCGTGGTGCAGGAGAGCGAGGAGGTGGCGAAGCTACGGCTCGTGCTGGTCGAGACGCGGGCGCAGGGGCTCGGCCTCGGCAAGCAGCTGGTGCGCGAGGCGATCGCTTTCGCCCGTACGGCCGGCTATCGCCGCATGGTCCTGTGGACGAACGACATCCTGCACGCCGCCCGCGCCATCTACATCGCCGAGGGCTTCAGGCTGGTGGCGGAGGAGCAGCATCACTCCTTCGGGAAGGACCTGGTTGGGCAGAACTGGGAGCGCGATCTGTAGCGCTAGGCCAGAGCAGCAGGAACAGCAGGGAGGCGATCGAGAGCGCGCCGCCGACCGGCGTCATCGTCTCGAGCGGCGCCGGCAGGCGCGCCTGCATCAGCATCGGCAGCACGGCATATTCGAGCAGCTCGATCGCAGCCATCACGGCGATGACAGGCAGGACCGGAAAGGCGGTGTCACGAATGCGCTGGATCGCAAGCGCCAGCAGCGTCCAATAGAGCAGGATCTGGATCGCGGCGTTGGGGATTGGCTCGACGAAGAGGCGTGGGTCGGCGTCTTCCGCCCAGGTCAGGCCGAGAAGCCGCTCGGCGATGACGGCGACGACGAGCAGCAGCGCGCAAGCCAGCAGCAGATAGCCCGCGAATGTGCCTCGCCCGAGCCTGCCATCGAGCCGCCACAGGCAGGAGAAGCCGGAGAGCATGCGTTCGCCGTCACTGCACCGAGGTCAGCGCCGCCCGCTGGAAGTCGGTGCGGCGCTGCTGGTGCAGCGCGCCGTCTCCCGTCGTCACGACCGAGAACATCACGAAGCCGCCCTGCTTGCGCGGCAGCACATAAAATTCGGAATACTTGGCATCGCCGCCATTCTCGCAGGACGAGAAGCCGCGCAGCACGCTCGCCCCTTCGACGGTGTCGGTGGTCCGGCCCGAAGCGAACCGGCCCTGGCAGCCGCGCGCGTCGGCGGCGGAGACCGCGGCGGCGACGTCGACATCCTTCTGGTTCGGATTGGAGAGGACGCGCACGAGCCCGGTCGCGCCCTTGGCCTGCCAGCCGGCGCCGTTGCCGCCGATGCCGGAGGGCGCCTCCGCGCCGCTCAGCACCTTCGGCTCGGGCAGTTGTGCCTTGAGCAGGAAATTGGTCGCGAGCGTCACCGCCTCGAGCTGGATCGCCGGATCGGTTGCCGCGGTGGTCGTGGTGCCGCCGCCCTGCGCGGGCGCCGGCGTGCCGGGCGCGACCTTCAGGCTGGCGTTGGCCTTCACGCAGTCGAGCAGCGCCGGCATGATCTCGGCGGTCGCGGTCAGGCGAAAGGTGTAGCGCGCGCCGAGCATGTTGGCTTCGAGGAACTGCGCGCCGCGGAAGGCGCGGACGATGTTTGAGTTCGCCGGCATGGTGACGACGACGAGCTGCGGCTGCACCGCCTTGGCGTTGATGCGGACGATGTCGTTGCGGTCGAAGGCCATCTCCATCGGCAGGTCCGTGCCGGGCTTCAGACCCCAGGAGCGGTTGGAGAAGCCGAGGTTCCAGCCGTAATTGCCGTTGAGCGAGGCGTGCATGGTGACGCCGCTCTTGTAGCTCGCCGAGACCGCGCAATGCGAGAACACGCCGGTTTCGTTGTTGGTGAAGGCGCCGCCGGCCCAGTTGCCGACCGAGAATTTCGCATAAGGCCCGGCAGCCAGCACAGGCGAGGCCAGCAGGACACCGGCAAGAACGAGCGACAGGCGCATTATCAGGCTCCGCATCGATCCCCAGCGCAGCCATGGTGGCAAAAACCTGCCGGGTTGGGCAAGCCTTGTCCGTGCCAGAGCCGGTCTCGGGAGCGCCTAGACCTTGAGGCGGGCCACCGCCGCGGCGGCTGTGCGCCCGGCGAGAGTCGCGCCGCCCGCGGTCATGGCGCCGCCGTCGGCGGTCGCCTCGCCGGCGAGCCAGAGCTTGCCGCCGATCGGCTCGGCCAGGATCTCGCGCGCATCGGCATGGCCCGGCCGGCAGACGGAATAGGAGCCGTGCGAGAACGGGTCGGTCCACCAGGCCGGGAAGGAGACTGGGCCGGCCGCCTTGCGGAATTCGGTCCCGACCATCGCGGCGAGCAGGTCGACGACCTGCTCGCGGGCGGCAGCGGGGCCGGCGCTCGAGAGATCGCGGGCGAAATCGCCGCCGCAATAGCCGATGACCAGGTCGCGATCGTCGGGGAAGAGATCGAAGCTGATCAGCCGCTCCGCCGAGCCGGCCTCGAAATAGGTCGTACCCGGGACGATGCCGAAACGATCGCCTGCGACCTTGAGCGCGATCTTGGTGAGCGCGCCCATGCCGATGCCGGCGAGTGCGTCACGGGTGCGGGCGGGAAGCTGGGGCGTGAAGCGGATCGCGCCCGATTTCAGCACGCCGACCGCCACGGTGACGATGCAGGCGCGCGCCCGGAGCGTTCCCGCGGCGGTGGTGATGGCGACGCGCGAGCCGCTCCAGTCGATCGCCGTGACCGGCTGGCCGAGGCGGATGTCGAGACCTTCGGCATAGCGGGCGACGAGATTGCCGTAGCCGCTCGGCACGACGTAGTCCTCGCCCGCCCAGAGCCGCTGATAGTCGCGGGCCGAGATGCGCGCCGATTCCTCGCCGATCGAGAGCAGCATGCCGGAGGCCGCGACCGGCGCGAGATCGGGGCCGAGATCGGCCAGCACCTGCGCGACCGAGAGGTCGCGATCGTCCAGGTCGGCATTGTCTAGCCGCCGGTCGATCTCGCCGAAGGCGCCGCGGCGGCGGGCACGGTCGCCGGCGGGCATGGGCTTGCCGCTCTGGAAGAGCTGGAAGCCGCCGCCGCGGCTCTCGCTCGGGGTCTGTACGCCGAGCTCGCGGGCGATCTCGGTCCACGGGTTGCGCTCGGCCCAGTGGATGAACATCGCCCCGGCGTCATAGGCCGGGCCGAGCGAGGAATCGGTGAAGGTGCGCCCGCCGAGGCGATCGCGGGCTTCGAGCACGACAACGGAGCGCCCGGCGGCCTGGAGCTGTTTCGCCGCGGCGATGCCGGCCGCTCCGGCGCCGATCACCACCGCGTCCGGCTCGGCGGCGCGGGCGGGCGAGTGCGCGCTGGCGGCGCTCATCGCCAGCGCGCCAGCGCCTGTCAGCAATGTCCGGCGGTCGAGCATGAACAAAAGTCCGTGTGTCTGCGGCGGGCCGATGATGCCAGCCGCTTTTCGCGCTGCAATACACGAGCACGCGCGTGGCGGGAGCAGGGCCATCACAGCTTTGCGAGGCCGATCGCGTGTCCGTCTCGGCCGCTCTCCGCCTTTCAGTTTAGACCAATGATAAACTCAGTTTAGAATTCCAATAAATAAGTAATCTATCACGCAACCGCGAGTCTATTGACAGTTAAATTGAGCTTTAATAACCGCTGATGGTGAAAGTAAGGCGCAAGGCCTAGTTTTCATGGATTATAAAAAGCATTTCGACTTGGCAAGTCAGTTTGACGGGTCGATCTGCTTCTCAGCGACAGGACATGGGCGATGGGGACGAATGGCAGTGGGCTGCGCCGGGGCGTAGCGCTTGGAGCCTTGATGCTGGCGGCAGCGCCGGCGCTGGCGCAGCAGCAACGCAATTCCGCTCCGCCCGCGGCCACCGAGCAGCTGCAGCTCGACCAGATCAACGTGCAGGGCGAGCGTGAGGCTGCGCCGCTGCTGCAAGGGCCGACGACCACGACGACGACGCGCGCCGAGCTCGACCGCCAGCAGGTGCAGAGCCTGACGGACCTGTCGAACCGGGTCGAGGCGGGCATCACCTTCAATCGCCAGAACGGCTCGCTCAACATTCGCGGCCTCGACGGCGCGCGCGTGCTGACGACGATCGACGGCATCCGCCAGCCCTTCCTGATCGACACCCGCATCAACCGCGCCGGCACGAACGCCTTCGACTTCGACTCGCTGTCCTCGCTCGACCTGCTGCGCGGCGGCAGCGGCGGCGCCACGCTGGGTGGCGGCGCGCTGGGCGGCGCGCTGGCGGTGCGCACGCTCGACCCCGAGGACATCATCCGCAATGGCCGCTCCTATGGCGCGCTCGCCAAGACCGGCTATGACAGCACCGATCGGGCCTGGTTCGGCAGCGCTGCCGCGGCGGCCCGCATGGGCGGCACTTCAGTGCTGCTGCAGGGCGGTTTCCGCAACGGCAACGAGATCGACAGCAAGGGCAATGACAAGTCGATCGGCGCGACCCGCACCGCGCCGAACCCGGCCGACTTCAACCAGTACAGCTTCCTCGGCAAGATCTACCAGCAAGTCGGCGAAGCCCATCGCTTCGGCATCACCGGCGAGTTCTTCAAGCGCGCCGACCGGATCCAGACCCGGACCAGCACGGTGTCGCTGACCGGCAATTTCCGCCCGGGCGCCTATCAGACCGGCGAGGATGTCGAGCGCAACCGCGTCTCGCTGACCTATGACTACAAGCAGCCCGGCGGCCTCCTGATCGACGAGGCGCACGCCAATCTCTACTGGCAGCGGCTGAAGCGCAACGACCTGGTCAGCGCCTATCGCTACACCAGCATCGTCGGGCCCTATGGCCGCGACAACGAGAACGAGCAGACCGCCTACGGCTTCAATGGCCACGTCATCAAGAACCTGCAGACCGGCGGGCTCTCGCATCGCGTCCTTCTCGGCACCGAGCTTCGCATGTCGTCGCTGAAGCAGTATTCCTCCGGCGTGGACAACTGCCCGGCGCGGCCGGCGAGCGGCTCCTATACGGGGGCGTTCACCACCTGCAACAACCTCTTCACCAACCAGTCGGACCAGCCCGACATCGATGGGCGGCTCGTCGGCGTCTACGTCCAGGACGAGATCGGCCTGCTTGAAAACCGCCTGCGCGTCACGCCCGGCGTGCGCTTCGACTGGTATGAGGAGAAGCCGCAGTCGACGCCGGCCTATTCGGCCGGCGGCTCGCGCCCGGTCGGCCTGCCGCCGTCCTCGAGCGACTCGGCCTGGTCGCCGCGCATCAGGCTGGAATACGACATCCTGAAGAACGCGCCTTGGGTGAAGGATGTCACCGTGTTCGCGCAATGGGCCAAGAGCTTCCGCGCGCCGACGGCAGATGAGCTCTATGGCCGGTTCGGCGGACCAAGCACCTATCTGCGCGCCGGCAATCCGCTCCTGCGTCCGGAGGAGGGCAATGGCGTGGATGTCGGGCTGCGCTTCGGCGACAAGCAGCTCGGCGGCTCGATCACCTATTTCCACACCAGCTACCGCAACTATATCGAGCAGTACCAGCAGCAGGCCGCGGGCGTGGGCGGGCTTTACCCGCAGGGCGGCATCGTCGGCCTGCGCAACATCCCGCGCGCCGAGATCCAGGGCGTCGAGGTCAACGGGCAATACGGTTTCGCGCCGAACTGGCTGGTGCGCGGCTCGTTCGCCTATACCCGCGGCCGCAACAAGACCGACGACATCTTCCTGAATTCGATCCCGCCGATGCAGGGCATCGTCGCCATCGCCTACGGCACGGATCGCTGGGGCGCCGAGGTCTCGGCAAAGATGGCCGGCAAGCGCGACGACGTCTCGACGGTCCAGGCTGGAACCGGCTTCAAGGCACCGGGCTATACGATCTTCAACGCGTCGGCCTGGTGGCGCCCGATGCCGGAGATCGCCGACCTCGAATTGCAGATCGGCGTCTACAACATCTTCGACCGCAAGTACTGGGATGCCGCCAACGTGCCGCTCTCCCGCCCGCAGCCGCGCGACTACTACAGCGAGCCCGGCCGCACCGTGAAGGCGACGCTCAAATACCAGTTCTGAGCGTCGGAGGTTTCGAGGCCTGACTTAGGCCGGTCCTTCGGGGCCGGCCTTTTTTCGTCGGGCAAGTTGAATCAAGACTTCCGAAGCAGCGAATGCCTCGATCGGGGAGAGAGTGGCTCGCAATGGCATGGGATCGGAGCGGATCATCGTCGTGGATCCGTCCGATGCCGGCACATCGACATTCGGTCCTCGCCCAGGATGACGACAGTGGTTCGGTGGAAAGTCAGCCCGCTTGCGCCGCCGCAGGACCTGCGGCGGCGGAGCCATAGGATGATCAGGCTTTCGGCTCGCTGCGGCCGGCTCTCGGTCCCTCGGCCAATGATTTGAACACGCCGCGCAAGGTCCGTGCCTCCTGCTCGGTCATGTCGAGCCGGTGCAGGATGTCGCGCAGATTGGCGGTCATGATCGGCTTCTTGCCGGGTGGAAAGAAACCGCAGCGATCGAGCTCGCCTTCGAGATAGTCGAACATCGACAGGACGGTAGCGCGGCTTGCCGGCGGGGAGGGGTTGTTCTCGCGGAAGGGCGGCTCGCCGCCACTCGCCTTCAGCCATTCATAGCCGCAGAGCAGCACGGCCTGCGCCAGGTTGAGCGAGGCGAAGGCGGGGTTGACCGGAAAGGTCAGGATCGCGTCGGCGAAGCTGATCTCCTCATTGGTCAGCCCGATGCGCTCGCGCCCGAACAGGATGCCGACGCGTTCTCCTGTGCCGATGCGCTCGGAGAGGCCGGGCATCGCCTCGGCCGGCGTGACGACACGCTTCATCTGGCCGCGCTCGCGCGCCGTCGTCGCCAGCACATGGTTGAGGTCGGCGATCGCCGCGGCGGCATCGGGGAAGAGCCGGGCATTGTCGAGGATATGGGTGGCGCCGGAGGCAGCCGCCGTCGCGCCCTTCTTCAGGCCGCCGCCGCTCGGCCAGCCGTCGCGCGGCGCTACCAGCCGCAGCTCGGTCAGGCCGAAATTCGCCATGGCGCGGGCGCACATGCCGATATTCTCCGCGAGCTGCGGTTCGACGAGGATGACGATGGGGGCCTGTCCCGCGATGGACGGGCGTGTGCGGTCGGTGCCGGAACCGGTCATGTGATCAAGGCTGCGTCCTGAAAGAGCGCGCAGCCATGCGCCGGCTGTGCCGCTCCCGTCAACCGCTTCGCCGGGATCAGGCGCGGCGGCGCTCGCGGGAGAAGTCGACGACCGGGCCGCCCCGGCCGCTGTCATGGGTCCGGAAGGCCGCAACCAGGCTGTTCAACCGCTCGATCTGCTGCCCCAGCGCCGTGGCCGACGCGGCGCTCTGCTCGGCGAGCGCGGCGTTCGCCTGGGTCATCTCGTCCATATGGGCAATGGTCTGGCTCATTTCGTCGATTCCGCTGGCCTGCTCGGACGAGGCCGAGGAGACCTCGGTGACCGTCGTCGCGACGCGTTGCGAGGCCTCGACGATCTGGCCGAGCACGGCGCCGGCCGAGCGCACCAGCTCGACGCCGTCGCTTACTTGCGTGTTCGAGGCCTTGATCAGCGCGGAAATGCTCTTGGCGGCGTCCGCCGAACGCTGGGCGAGGGTGCGCACCTCGCTGGCGACGACGGCGAAGCCCTTGCCGGCATCGCCGGCGCGGGCGGCTTCGACCGCGGCATTTAGCGCCAGCAGATTGGTCTGGAAGGCGATCTCGTCGATGACTGAGGTGATGTCGGAGATCTTCTTCGAGGCGTCCTCGATCCGGGTCATCGCCTGGACCGCGTCGTCGACGATGGCGCCGCCCTTGCGGGCGATGCCGCTCGCCTCGTGGGAAAGATTGGCGGCCTGGCGCGAGGCGTCGGCCGCGGCCTTGACCGAGGCGGCGAGCTCCTCGGTCGTGGCGGCGCTCTCCTCCAGCGAGGAGGCCTGTTCCTCGGTGCGCTTGGAGAGATCGTCGGCGCCGCTGGTGATCTCGCGGCCGGCAATCGCGACCTCGGCCGAGGTCGCCTTGATCGCGTCGACGGTGGCGGCGAGGCGCTCGATCGCGCTGTTGAAGTCCTGCTTCAGCGTCTCGTAGTCGGGCGCGACGGCATCCTCGATCCGCACGGTGAGGTCGCCCTGCGAGAGACGGGCGAGCGCATCGGCCAGCAAGGCGACGACTTCGCGCTGCTCGGCGAGCAGCGAGCCTTGCGCCGCGGCGGCCTCCTCGCGCTGCCGCGCAATGGCGAGGTTCTGGCGCTCGGCTGCGGCCCGGCCCTCGCTTGTCTCGGCCTCCAGCCGCTGCACGGCAAGCCCGTTATCCTTGAACACCTGCACGGCCTGCGCCATCTGGCCGATCTCGTCGCGGCGCGACAGGCCGGAAATCGCGACCTCGTAGTCGCCGGCGGCGAGCTTCAGCATGGCATCGCGCAGGCGGCGCAGCGGTACGGCGGTGGTGCGGCCGACGATGTAGGCGGCGATCAGCCCGAGCACCAGCGCGGCCGCGATCGTCCCCAGGATGATCCCTTGCGTCCAGCGCTGCGCTTCGGCGAGGCGGGCGCCCGCCTGGGCCTCCTCCGTAGAGAGCCGGGTTTCGAGCTCCTGCAGCGGCGGCGCGATCAGGTCGAATTCGCCGGAGAGCTTCTCGCCGGCAAGCATGAAGTCCTTCTCGGCCTTGCTCCAGGCGGGAACGATCTCGGCATAGGCCTTGAAGGCCGGCTCGATCTCGGCCTTGGCTTCGGCTGGAACGCCCTGGCGGCCGAGCGCGCGCTCGAAGCGGCCCTGCTCGACCTCCCATTGCCCGAGCAGGCTCTCGTCGAGGGAGAGTCGATAGGCGGCGTCGATGCGGCGCAGGGCCGCGAGGATGCCGGGAAGGCGCGCAAGGTCGGGCGAATCAGAGCCCATGCTGTTGGATCGGACCTTGGTCTCCAGAGCCTCGGCGGCGTCTTCCAGCCTGGCGGCGAGACCGTCCGGAGCAGCCGAGCGGAGGGCGAGCTGCATCGTGCTGATCGCCTGGAAATCGGCTTCGATCGCCTTCATCGGCGTATCGAGCGCGGCGATGCTGTCGCGCACGCGCTCGGCGCCATTGGCGTTGCCGAGGCGCGCGATCGCCTCCTTCAGTGATTCAAGACCGGTGCCGAAGTCCTTGAGATCGGTGGCTTCCTGGCGGAAGCGGACATCGCGGCTCTGCGCTTTCAGCGCGAAGCTCGCAGCACGCACCTCGCGCGAGCGGGCGGCGAGGGCGGAATAGGCCTTGTAATCCTCGAAGGCGGCGGTAAGCCGGCCGCTGCCGGTCCAGGATGCGGCGCCGATCAGCACGAGGCCGAGAACGAAGACGACGCTGACCAGCGCGATCCGGAACTGGATCGTCAGGCGCGATGCGGCCGAGCGCGAGTGTTCGGTAGACAACGCAATGCCCTCACGCCTGTCGAGATCGGGCGAGAGCCTGCCAAAACAGGCTTAATGTTCCCCTAAACGAAGACGGGCGCGGCCTCGCGGCTGCGCCCGCTTTTTCTATGAGACGGCCTGCGTGCCTCAGAACTCTTCCCAGCCGGACTCGTCCGAGCGGGTATTGACCTGCCTGCGGGCGGGAGCCTGGCGCGGCGCTGCCTTTTTCTGTTCGGCGATCGCAGCCGCGAGTTTGCGCAGCCGCTGCGGCTCAGCGCCCTGGCCGGTGGCGATCGCCGCGAGGTCGGCGGTGCGCAGGGGCGGGGGCGCATAGGGAGCGGCCGCGGCCGGTGCCCTGGCAGCCGGCGCAAGCTCGTCGCCGGTCCTGAACGTCGCGACCAGTGCATTGAGCTCGGCGATCTTGCCGGCGAGCGCATTGGCCGAGGCGGCGCTCTGCTCGGCGAGCGCGGCGTTGGCCTGGGTCATCTCGTCCATATGCGCGACGGTCTGGCTCATCTCCTCGATGCCGTTCGCCTGTTCGGCCGAGGCGGTCGCGACCTCGGAGATGGTGGTCTGGACGCCGCGCGAGGCTTCGACGATGCGGGTCAGGGCATCGCCGGCCTGACGGACCAGCTTCACGCCGGCCTCGACCTCATTGTTCGAGGAGGAGATCAGGCCGGAGATGTCCTTGGCCGCCTCGCCGGAGCGCTGGGCGAGGGTGCGGACCTCGGAGGCGACGACCGCGAAGCCCTTGCCGGCGTCGCCGGCGCGGGCGGCCTCGACCGCGGCGTTGAGCGCCAGCAGGTTTGTCTGGAAGGCGATGCCGTCGATCACCGAGACGATCTCGGAGATCTTCTTCGAGGCCTCCTCGATCCGGGCCATGGCGGCGACCGCCTCGCCGGCGATCACGCCGCCATCCTGTGCGACCTGCATCGCCTGGCCGGCCTGGCGTACGGCCTGCTGCGAAGACTGCGCGGATGCCTTGACCGAGGCGGCGAGCTCCTCGGTGGTCGCAGCGCTCTCCTCCAGCGACGAGGCCTGCTCCTCGGTGCGCTTGGAGAGATCGTCAGCGCCGGTCGATATCTCGCGGGCGGAGAGGCCGACATCGGAGGCGTTGGCCTGGATCGTCCGCATCGTGGTCGAGAGCCGCTCGGCGGTCTGGTTGATCGCCTCCTGCAGCGCGGCGAAGCGGCCGCGATAGCCGGTCGTCACGCGATGGGTGAGGTCGCCGGCGGCGAGCGACTGCATCGCATCGGCGAACTCGGTGGTCGCGGCATCGACGACGGCGTTGATCTCGTTGACGCCCTCGACCAGCTCGCGCAGCGGGCCCTCGACATCGCCGGCCTCGGCCTGGCCGGAGAAATCGCCGGCGCGGGCCGCCGCGACGATGCCTGCGACCTCGCCGACGAGGGTGCGGACCTTGGCCGCCTGCTCGGCGTCGGCCAGCATGGCAACCTCGCGGTCGCGCCGGTTGGTTTCGAGCGCGAGCGCGTTCTGGCGATAGTCCTCGAGCGCGCCGCTCAGCGTGCCGATCTCGTCGGGGCAGGGCGGGGCCGGGATCTTCTGGGCGAAGTCACCGGCCTGCATGCCGGCCAAGGCGGTCTGCAGCTGGACCAGCGGCCGGGCGATGCGGCGCTGCACGCCGCGCCAGCTCACGACGCAGATGGCGAGCAGGGCGAGGAAGAGGCCGCCGGTGATCGCGAGCCGGGTCCAGGCCCGCGTCAGCGTCGCCCGGGTCACGTTCTCCATCTCGTCGAAGGACTGGCCTACGGCCGCGAGGATGGTGTTGAACGGGCCGTTGCACTGCTTGGTCCAGTCCTCGGCGCCGACGACCGGGCTGCTGCCCTGGCCGACGCGGCCGAGCTGCTCGTCCATCAGGCGGTTGGCGGCGGTGACCTCGCTGTTCATGGCGCCGACCTTGCGCACAAGCTCTGGGCTGACGCCCGGGCGCGCCGCCAGCTGGGTCAGCTGCGCGACGCTGGAGTCGGACGCGCCGCGCATCTCGCCGAGCCGACGCAGCTGCGCGGCGTCCATCGGCTTGTTGCTGCCGAAGACGGGGCGGAGCAGCGAGCACTGCGTGCCGTAGCTCGAACGCACGCGCCAGCCGGCCGCCTTGAAGTTCTGCAGGTCGGCGAGCGCCGGATCGGACATGCGGACTGCGGTCGAGGTCGCGTCGGAGGCCGTCGTCATTGCGGTCTCGATATCGCCGACGCCGTTGTACCAGGGCATCGTCGCCGCAAGGCTGCGCTGCGCCTTCGGCTTGCCAGCCTCGGCGTACATCTCCGGCAGCTTGGCGGCAGTCGCCTTCTCCTTCTGGTCGATCGCGTCGGCGAGCGCCTTGCGGTCGGCGAGATCGGTGCTGCGCAGCAGGGTCATGGCGCTGGCGAGCGCGTCGCGATTGGCCTGCTCGATCTTCTTCAGCGTCGGCGCCGGATCGTCGGCGACCTGGATCGCGGTCTGGGCCTGGCCGCGATTGGAGCGGATCGTGTTGCCGGCGTTGAGGAGGGCTTCGTCGGCGGCGACGAGCTCGACGAGCCGCCTGCTGGTCAGGACGTCATCGACGGCCTGCCCGGCGAGAAAGGCTAGCGCGCCGAGGCCGGGCACGCACAGGCAGGCCATGGTGGCGACGAGGTAGTTCCTGATCGAAGCGGGGAAAAGATTCACTGGCACTGTCCGGGCTGTTCTGGCGCGGACAGGGAGGAGTTAGCGCTCCGCCCCCGTTCGCAATGTCGGGTCCGGCAGCGTTGCCAGCATACCTTTAAAATTTTGCCTCATTTCGGCCTTGCCGATTGCCGCGCTCAGCGCGCGGCAGCGCTCGCGACCGAGCGCATCACCCGGAGCATGTTGCCACCGGCGAGCTTGGCGAGGTTCTCATCCGACCAGCCGCGCCGGATCAGCTCGGCGATCACGCGCGGGAAAGTCGAGGCATCCTCGAGGCCCTCGGGATTGAGGCCGCCGAAGAAATCGGAGCCGATACCGACATGGTCGTTGCCGATCCGCTTGGCGAGGTATTCGACATGGTCGCAGTATTCAGCCAGCGTCGCCTTCGGGCGGGGGCCGGCGGTGCGGACGATCTCGGCCTCGGCCTTCTTGTAGTCGAGCCCGTCCGGCGTCTTGCCGTACTGATCCTTGGCCGGACGATGCCAGTCGCGCGAGGCCTGGCTGATGAAGTCGGGCACGAAGGTCGCCATCACCAGCCCGTCGTTCCCTGCGACCCGGTCAAGCACATCGTCCGGGACGTTGCGCGGGTGGTCGCAGAGCGAGAAGGCGTTGGAATGCGACCAGACCACCGGGGCCGTGCTGACGTCGAGCACGTCGTGCATCACCTTGGGCGAGACATGGGCGAGGTCGACGATCATGCCGAGCCGGTTCATCCGGCCGATGACTTCCTTGCCGAAGGCGGCGAGCCCGTTGTGGCGCGGGGCGTCTGTGGCCGAGTCGCACCAGTCATGAGTGTCGTTGTGGCAGAGCGTCATCAGCCGGACGCCGAGATCCCAATAGGCGTCGAGCGCGTCGAGCTCGTTGTCGAGCGCCGAGCCGTTCTCGATCGTCATGAACAGGGCGATGCGGCCTTCCTTCCTGGCGGCCTCGACGTCGTCGGCCGACAGGCCCGGCCTGAAGACATCGGCATGGCGCTCCCAGATCCGGCGCATCAGCGCGATTTGCGCCAGCGCGAAGCCGGCGGGCTTGGGGTGATTCGGCGGGACATAGGCCGCGAAGAACTGCCCGGCGAGCTTGCCGGCCTGCATGCGCGGGATGTCGGTGTCGGTCTCGGGATGAACCTTGCCAAGGTCATAGGCGGAGAGATCGCCCTTCGCCGTCCGGTCGAGCCGCACGACATAGGGAAGGTCGTTGTGGCCGTCGATCAGCGGGACGCGGTCGAGCAAAGCGAGCGCCATGTCATAGGCGGCATCGGTGACGGGAGCGGCGGCGAGGACCATGGCGCACCTGGGAAGCAGGTTTCGGGAAGCGGGATTCGCAAGGGGTGATCGTGGCAGCGCCCGGTCACCGGCGCGAGGCCAAAAGCGCATGCCTTGAATGCGATCGAAGCCGCCATTCCGGTATCTCGCGCTGGGGTGGTGCGACATCGGGACCATAAGGGGCCGGTATCGCAGGATCGTGTACTGCATGCCGAGCAATCATCTTGCGCCGAATGCGCGCAGGGCCGCAGCATTGGCTGCCTATTGCATATGCAATGTGACGCAGATTGCTTTTGACAGAAATGTGGCGCGGAGTGATTGTCGAGCGCGCAGACGGTTGGTAGCTCTGCGCCGTAATCGCATCCCGCATGCGCCGGTATCATATCGCGCAAAAAAGAACGGGTAACTGATTCGAGGGGTTAGGCGTCGTTCAATGGAAGTATTCGTCCAGCAGCTCATCAACGGGCTGACCCTGGGGTCAATCTACGGCCTCATCGCCATCGGCTACACGATGGTCTTCGGCATCATCGGCATGGTGAACTTCGCGCATGGCGACGTCTTCATGCTGTCGGCGTTCATCGCGTTGATCTTCTTCATGCTGATCTCGGCCTGGTTCGGGGCCGGCCTGATCGTGCTGGCGCTGATCTTCGTCCTGATCCTTGCGATGTTCTTCACCTCGCTGTGGAACTGGACGATCGAGCGCGTCGCCTACAGGCCGCTGCGCGGTTCGTTCCGCCTGGCGCCGCTGATCTCGGCGATCGGCATGTCGATCTTCCTGATGAACTTCGTCCAGGTCGTGCAGGGGCCGCGCAACAAGCCGACCCCGCCGATGCTGAACCAGTCGATCCTGCTGATCGACAGCGCGACCTATCCAGTCTCGATCTCCTACAAGCAGATCGTCATCATCGTGACCACGATCGTGCTGCTCGCAGCCTTCTGGTACCTGGTGCAGAAGACGCCGCTCGGCCGGGCCCAGCGCGCCTGCGAGCAGGACCGCAAGATGGCTTCGCTGCTTGGCGTGGACGTCGATCGCACGATCTCGATCACCTTCGTGATGGGCGCGGCGCTCGCGGCGGTCGCCGGCGTCATGTACCTCGTGCTCTACGGTGTCGTGAACTTCGCCGACGGCTTCACGCCCGGCGTCAAGGCCTTCACCGCGGCCGTGCTGGGCGGCATCGGCTCATTGCCCGGCGCGGTGCTCGGCGGGCTGCTGATCGGCCTGATCGAGGTGATGTGGTCGGCCTATTTCACCATCGACTACAAGGACGTCGCCGCCTTCTGCATCCTCGCGGTCGTCCTCGTGTTCATGCCCTCCGGCATCCTCGGCCGGCCGGAAGTCGAGAAGGTCTGACGCTCATGGCAGGAGAGGCATCGACCCCGGCCAAGCGCCAGGCTGACATGATGAAGGCATTGAAGGAGGCGGCCTTCGCGGCGCTGGTCACCTTCGGCCTGTGCATTCCGATCATCGCCTGGGGCACGCGCCAGAATCTCGACAACCAGCTCGTGCTCGATCCGCGTTGGGACGCGGTGGCCTGGGCCGTGGCAATCATCTTCGTCGGCCGCTTCCTGATGGCGCTGCGCCAGCAGAAGCGAGGTGAAGGCAAGTCGGCGGTGCGGCTGCTGCCGCATGGCACGATCGGCTTCTTCCAGCGCCATTCGCGAATCTTCTCGGTGTTCGGCCTGGGCTTCCTGCTCACCTTCCCGATCATCGCGATCACCCTCGCGGGCTGGGGCGGGGCGCTGAAATGGATCGACAATTTCGGCGTCCAGATCCTGATCTACGTCATGCTCGGCTGGGGGCTGAACATCGTCGTCGGCCTCGCCGGCCTGCTCGACCTCGGCTATGTCGCCTTCTATGCGGTCGGCGCCTATTCCTACGCGCTGCTCGCCAAGAATTTCGGCCTGTCCTTCTGGATCCTGCTGCCGCTCTCCGGCATCCTCGCCGCCTTCTGGGGCATGCTGCTCGGCTTCCCCGTGCTGCGGCTGCGCGGCGATTATCTCGCCATCGTGACGCTGGCCTTCGGCGAGATCATCCGCCTCGTCCTGATCAACTGGACGGACTTCTCGAACGGCTATGCCGGCATCTCCGGCATCCCGCGGCCGAGCTTCTTCGGGATACCGTTCACGGCCGGCGATGACGGCTTCGCGGCGGTATTCGGGCTCGAATTCTCGCCGCTCTACCGGACGATCTTCCTCTACTATGTCATTCTGTGCCTGGCGCTGCTCACCGCCTACGTCAGCCTGCGCCTGCGCCGTCTGCCGGTCGGGCGCGCCTGGGAGGCGCTGCGCGAGGACGAGATCGCCTGCCGCTCGCTCGGCATCAACACCACCAATACCAAGCTGACGGCCTTCTCGCTTGGCGCCATGTTCGGCGGTTTCGCCGGCTCGTTCTTCGCGGCGCGGCAGGGCTTCATCTCCCCTGAATCCTTCGTCTTCATGGAATCGGCGGTGATCCTCGCCATCGTCGTGCTCGGCGGCATGGGCTCGCTCTGGGGCTGCGCCATCGCCGCGATCGCGATGATCGGCGGCACCGAGCTCTTGCGCGAACTCGACTGGCTGAAGCAGATCTTCGGTCCCGATTTCGACCCGACCAAGTACCGCATGCTGATCTTCGGCTTCGCCATGGTGGTGATCATGATCTGGAAGCCGCGCGGGCTGATCTCGACCCGCGAGCCGACCGCCTTCCTCAAGGAGAAGAAGGTCATCTCGGCGGACATGGTCCAGGAGGGGCACGGCTGATGACGACCAAGCCGCTTCTTCAGGTCGAGCATGTCACCATGCGCTTCGGCGGCCTGACCGCCGTCAACGACCTCTCCTTCGAGGCCCGCAAAGGCGACATCACCGCGC
Organism: Allobosea lupini; assembly: GCF_900109525.1. Taxonomy (GTDB): domain Bacteria; phylum Pseudomonadota; class Alphaproteobacteria; order Rhizobiales; family Beijerinckiaceae; genus Allobosea; species Allobosea lupini. Next base: position 110,476 of record NZ_FOAN01000010.1, read on the forward strand.
TGATCGGCCCCAACGGCGCCGGCAAGACCACGGTGTTCAACTGCATCACCGGCTTCTACAAGCCGACCGAAGGCATGATGACGCTGACGCAGGACAGCGGGGACAGCTATCTGCTCGAGCGCATGCCGGACTTCCGCATCGCCTGGAAGGCCAAGGTCGCCCGCACCTTCCAGAACATCCGCCTGTTCGGCGGCATGACGGTGCTGGAGAACCTGCTGGTCGCGCAGCACAACCCGCTGATGATCGCCTCGGGCTTCACCTTCCTCGGCGTGCTCGGCATCGGCGGCTACAAGGCGCGCGAGAAGGAAGCGATCGAGAAGGCCAAATTCTGGCTGGAGAAGATCAATCTGATCGATCGCGCCGACGACCCGGCCGCCGACCTGCCCTATGGCGATCAGCGGCGCCTCGAGATCGCCCGGGCGATGTGCACCGATCCTGTGCTGCTCTGCCTCGACGAGCCGGCCGCGGGCCTCAACCCGCGCGAGAGCCTCGACCTCAACAATCTGCTCCTGTCGATCCGCAAGGACCACGGCACGGCGCTGCTCCTGATCGAACACGACATGTCGGTGGTGATGGAAATCTCTGATCATGTCGTGGTGCTCGACTACGGCACCAAGATCGCGGACGGCACGCCGGCCGAAGTCCAGGCCGATCCGAAGGTGATCGCGGCCTATCTCGGCGTCGACGACGAAGAGGTCGAGGCGGTGGAAGCGGAGGTCGGCCTATGAGCGAAGCAGGGGCGCTTCTCTCCGTCCGCGGCGTCAAGACCTATTACGGCAAGATCATCGCGCTGAAGGGCGTCGACGTCGACGTCCGCCAGGGCGAGATCGTGACCATGATCGGTGCCAACGGCGCGGGCAAGTCGACGCTGATGATGACGATCTTCGGCACTCCGCAGGCGCGCGAAGGTACCATCACCTATGAGGGGCGCGACATCACCAAGATGCCGAGCCATCAGATCTCGCGCCTCGGCATCGCGCAATCGCCGGAAGGCCGCCGCATCTTCCCGCGCATGACGGTGTTCGAGAACCTGCAGATGGGTGCGGCCGTCGCCGGCATGCAGCATTTCGACGAGGATCTCGAGAAGATCTGCGCGCTCTTTCCGCGCGTGAAGGAGCGGCTGCAGCAGCGCGGCGGCACGCTCTCGGGCGGCGAGCAGCAGATGGTCGCGATCGCCCGCGCGCTGATGGCGCGGCCGAAGCTCCTGATGCTCGACGAGCCCTCGCTCGGCCTCGCCCCGCTGATCGTCAAGCAGATCTTCGAGGCGATCAAGGAGCTCAACCGCAGCCAGGGGCTGACCGTGTTCCTGGTCGAGCAGAACGCCTTCCATGCGCTCAAGCTCGCCCATCGCGGCTATGTCATGGTCAACGGCGTCATCACCATGAGCGGCTCCGGCAAGGAGCTGCTCGCCAATCCGCAGGTGCGGGCGGCCTATCTCGAAGGCGGACGGCATTGAGCGCCGCGAGCTTGAACGGAGCACGATGATGCAGGGCATTCTCTACGAGGAGCCGACCATCTGGCTCTTCCTGCTAGTGACGGTGGTGATGGGCGGCTGGGCCGCCTGGATGGCCGGCCGGGCAGTAGCGATCACCTGGCGCCCGCCGGTCCAGCTCGTCTTCTACACGCTGATCCTCGGGCTGGTGATCCGCTTCATCCATTTCGCTTTGTTCGAGGCGACGCTGCTGACGCTGCACTACTACATCGTCGACACGCTGGTCCTGTTCGCCTTCGCCGTCGCAGGCTGGCGCTACAACCGGGCACGGCAGATGACGACGCAGTATCGCTGGCTCTACGAGCGCACCGGGCCCTTCAGCTGGAGGGCTCGCGAGAGCTCCTGACGCCGCGCAAACACCACGAAAGTTCACCGGGCTTGCCGCGTGACAGCACCTCGAAAAAGCGCAAGACTGCGCATTCCGGTGGCACCACGCGCCGAGACGGGACGGCTAGGCCGACCCGTAATATACTCACAGGGGAGTCACAACGCATGAAGAAGCTGCTCTTGGGCGGTATTGCCCTTGGCGCGGTCCTCGCCTTTTCGGGCGTAGCGAACGCACAGATCAAGCTTGGCGTCGGCGGCCCGATCACGGGGCCGAATGCGGCCTTCGGCGCGCAGCTGAAGAACGGGGCGGAACAGGCTGCCGAAGACATCAACGCGGCCGGCGGCATCCTCGGCCAGAAGATCCAGGTCGTGGTCGGTGACGACGTCTCGGATCCGAAGCAGGGCGTCTCCGTCGCCAACAAGTTCGTCGGCGACGGCGTCAAGTTGGTGCTCGGCCACTTCAACTCGGGCGTCACCATGCCGGCGTCGGAAGTCTATGCCGAGAACGGCATCCTGATGATCAGCCCGTCGGCGACCAACCCGAAGATCACCGAGCGCGGGCTGTGGAACGTGTTCCGCACCTGCGGTCGTGACGATCAGCAGGGCTCGGTGGCGGCCGAGTACATTGCCAAGAATCTCAAGGGCAAGAAGATCGCCATCGTCCACGACAAGACGACCTATGGCCAGGGCCTCGCCGACGAGACCCGCAAGGGCCTGACCAAGGCCGGCGTCAAGGACGTGCTCTATGAAGGCGTCAACGCCGGCGAGAAGGACTTCTCGGCGCTGATCTCGAAGCTGAAGTCGACGGGTGCCGACTACCTCTACTGGGGTGGCCTGCACACCGAGGGCGGCCTGATCGTGCGCCAGATGCGCGACCAGGGCCTGAAGACCGTTATGATCTCCGGCGACGGCATCACCACCGACGAGTTCGCCACGATTGGCGGCCCGGGCGTCGAAGGCACGCTGATGACCTTCCCGCCGGATCCGCAGAAGCGTCCCGAGGCGGCTGCGGTCCTGAAGAAGTTCGAGGCCCGCAAGTTCAAGCCGGAAGCCTACACGCTGTACAGCTACGCCGCTGTCCAGATCATGGCCGAAGGCGCCAAGCGCGCGAACTCGGTCGATCCCAAGAAGATCGCTGCGGCGCTCCACGGCGGCCAGCCGGTCGACACGGTCATCGGCAAGATCGGCTTCGACAAGAAGGGCGACATCACCCGCCCGGACTACACCGTCTACACCTGGAAGAAGGGTGCCGACGGCAAGATCGGCTACGTCGAGAACTGATCGGCGCTGATCGCCGCAAGGCATGAGACGAGCCCGCTCCGGAGCGATCCGGGGCGGGTTTTTTTAGGGCTGCCTTCCATCGGATCACGGGGCCACGAAGCAGAAAAAGAACGCGCGGATTGTCGGGACCCGCGATGGCTTTTCGTCCTTTGGATGCCAAGCCCGTCAAGCAGTCCGTGGGAGCCTGCCGATGACCGTCACAATCACCGCCTTTGAACGCTCGCCCGACCGGGGCAATGGCCTGGCGCGCGATATGCGCGTGCGTTGGGCGCTTGAGGAGGCCGGCCAGCCCTACGAGGTCCGGCTGCTGTCGTTCAAGACGATGAAGGAGCCCGCGCATCTCGCGATTCAGCCCTTCGGGCAGATTCCGACCTATGAGGACGGCGAGCTCACCCTGTTCGAGTCGGGGGCGATCGTGCTTCATGTCGCGGAGCGCGGTCCCGGCCTGCTGCCGGACGAGGCGAAGGCCCGGGCGCGGGCGATCATGTGGATGTTCGCGGCGCTCAACACGCTGGAGCCGCCGATCTTCGACCGCAGCCTGGTCAGGATCCTCGAGCGCGACAAGCCCTGGTACGAGGAGCGCCTGAGCGCCCTCGACGAGATCATACGCAAGCGGCTAGAGGGCCTCTCCAGCCATCTCGGCGATGCGGATTGGCTCGACGGTGCATTCAGTGCGGGGGATCTCCTGATGGTGACGGTGCTGCGCCGGCTGCAGGGTTTGGGCCTGCTGGAGGAGCGGCCGAACCTTGCCGCCTATGTCGCCCGCGCCGAGGCGCGGCCGGCTTACCAGCGCGCTTTCGAGGCTCAGCGAGCAGTGTTCGCGGCCTCATCGGCGGGTTGAAGCAGCGCTGGGACGGGACGTCGCGCGGCTCTGCCGGTGCGGGATTTGAAGCTAAATCGAAGCCGGGTTCTTAACGTCTGTCGAGTATCGAGCCCTCGAGACGTGGGAGCGCGATGTTCAACAAGCAGAGTCATCCCCTGCCGGCAGCGGTCGAAGCCGAGATCATTTCTCGTCTGTTCAACGCTCTGCCCCAGATCGGCTTCGTAACCACCTGTTTCGTCGCCGGGACGATTTTCATCGCCTGGGAAACCGGCGATGCCTGGACGTGGGCGATCCTGGGCGTCGCGATCGCGACGAGCGTCGCACGCATCGCTGGCATTCTGGCCTATCGGCGCTGGGCGCCGAAACCGATGACGCTGGAGCAGGCGCGGCGCTGGGAGCGTGCCTATTCGCTTCCGGCCCTCGCGTTCACGGTCGGCATTGCCCTTCTGACCGTCAGGGTCTTCGCTGCCGGCTGGACCAATGGTGAAATCCTCGCGGTCGGCCTGACGATGGCGCTGACGGCCGGCTCCTGCGCGCGGACCTTGCGCTACTGGCTCTGCGCAACGCTTTCGACCATCGCGTTGACCGTGTTGATCGTGATGCTTCTTCTGTCTGCCGATCCGGTCCGGATCGGCATTGCCGCATTGTTCGCGCTCTACCTGTTTTCGATCTTCGAGTCGTCGCGCCATATCGTCGGCCAGGTCGAGGCGCTTCTCATCGCAGAACGGGAACTCGAGGCTGCGGCAAGACGAGATCCCCTGACCGGCCTCGCCAACAGGCGCGCTTTCGACGAGGCGCTCGCCGAGGCTTCAGCCACCGGGGGCTTCGCTTTGCTGCTGCTCGATCTCGATGGCTTCAAGGCGGTGAACGATCGCCTGGGCCACGCCGCCGGCGACGAACTTCTGCACCAGGTCGCGGCACGGTTGTCCGGCATGCTGAGGACTGGCGACCTGCTGGCACGCCTCGGCGGGGACGAATTTGCCGCGATCTTGCCCACCGCCGACACGGCTGCGGTGAAAGCGATTGCCGATCGGGCGGTGGCGCTGGTCGGGCTACCCTACGCCGTGCTTGGCGCGCCGGCGATCGTCGGGATCTCGATCGGCTTCGAGGTCGTGGAGATCGGGCACGCCGTCGATGGACAGCAGGTCAAGGAGGCGGCAGACCGCGCGCTGTATTCTGCCAAGGCGGCGGGCAAGGGCCAGGCGGTCTTTGCCAGAGCCGCCTGAACCTGAGGAGCGAGGCTCGCTCCTTTGACGGCCAGCACAGCCCTGCGTCGATCAGATCGCGGTCAGGTTCTTCATGAAGCCGGCGAAGCGCAGCAGCCCGTCCGGCCAGGGACCATGGCCGGATTCGGTGTTGATATGGCCGCTGTCGCCGGCATCCACGAACTCCGAGCCCCAGGCTTCGGCCAACGCCCTGGCCTCGTCCGGCGTGCAATAGGGGTCGGTCGCGCTGGCGATCAGCACCGAGCGGAAGGGCAGGGGCTTTTGCGGGATCGCGCTGAAATCGTCGGCCATGCCGGGGATGGCGCGCTTGGCGCGCTCGGAGGCCGGGGCGACCAGGAAGGCGCCGGCGACCTCATGCGGTTTCAGATGCTCGGCCGCATGCGCGACGGCGCTGCAGCCGGCCGAATGGGCGACGATGACGACGGGCTTCGTCGCGGCGCGCACGGCGGCGACGATGCGGTTTGCCCAGCCGTCGCGGGTCGGCTTGTACCAGTCCTCCTGCTCGACGCGGCGGGCGGTGGGCAGCTTGGCTTCCCAACGGCTCTGCCAATGGTCGGGGCCGGAGCCCGACCAGCCGGGGACAATCAGGATGTCGGTGTCGGAGGTTTTCATAGCCGCTAGATAGCGCTCGGTTCCGTGAAATCCAGCAGGCGCCTCACGCTTCCCCGAACACCCGGCGGAAGATCGTGTCGACGTGCTTGAAGTGATAGCCTTCGTCGAACATCGCCTCCAACTGCGCCACGGAGAGCTTGGCGGTGACGTCCTTGTCGGCCTTGAGGTTTGTGAGGAAATCCTCGCCATGCTCCCAGGTGCGCATCGCATTGCGCTGGACCATGGAGTAGCTGTCCTCGCGGCTGGCGCCGGCCTGAGTCAGAGCGAGCAGGACGCGCTGCGAATTGTGCAGGCCGCCGAGCTTGTCGAGGTTCTTCCTCATGTTCTGCGGATAGATCAGCAGCTTGTCGACGACGCCGGTGAGGCGGGCCAGCGCGAAATCGAGCGTCACAGTCGCATCGGGGCCGATCATGCGTTCGACGCTGGAATGCGAGATGTCGCGCTCGTGCCAGAGCGCGACGTTCTCCAGCGCAGGCGTCACCATGCCGCGCACCAGCCGGGCGAGGCCGGTCAGGTTCTCGGTCAGGACGGGGTTGCGCTTGTGCGGCATCGCCGAGGAGCCCTTCTGGCCCGGCGAGAAATACTCCTCCGCCTCGTAGACCTCGGTGCGCTGGAGATGGCGGATCTCGGTGGCGAGGCGCTCGACGCTGGAGGCCACGACGCCGAGCGTGGCGAAGAACATGGCGTGGCGGTCGCGCGGGATGACCTGGGTCGAGACCGGCTCGGGCGTCAGCCCCATCTTCTGCGCGACGTATTCCTCAACCTGCGGGTCGATATTGGCGAAGGTGCCGACGGCGCCGGAGATGGCGCAGGTCGCGATCTCGGCGCGGGCGGCGACCAGCCGGGCGCGGCAGCGGTCGAACTCGGCATAGGCCTGGGCGAGCTTCAGGCCGAAGGTCACCGGCTCGGCATGGATGCCGTGCGAGCGGCCGATGGTCGGGGTCAGCTTGTGCTCGAAGGCGCGGCGCCTGATGGCGGCGAGCAGGGCGTCGACATCGGCGATCAGGATGTCGGTGGCGCGCGCCAACTGCACCGAGAGCGTGGTGTCGAGCACATCCGAGGAGGTCATGCCCTGGTGGACGAAGCGCGCCTCGGGGCCGACGATCTCGGCGAGATGGGTCAGGAAGGCGATGACGTCATGCTTGGTGACGCGCTCGATCTCGTCGATGCGGGCGACGTCGAAGGTGGCGTCCCTGGCCTTGGCCCAGATCGTCGCCGCCGCTTCCTTGGGCACGACGCCGAGCTCGGCGAGCTTGTCGGTGGCGTGCGCCTCGATCTCGAACCAGATGCGGAAGCGCGTCTGCGGCTCCCAGATCGCGACCATCTCGGGGCGGGAATAACGGGGGATCATAGCGGGCTCGCGACGTGACGATGAAAGGCTCGCCGGCTCGCTAGCACGGACGGGCCGCCGACGGAATGCCGCAGGCCCGCTGCTGACAGCTTCGGACCCCCGTCCTGCCTAGCGTCCGCGCCGGCTGGGCGGGACGCTCTTCGGATTTGGAGCGCCGACAGACCCAAGGAGGAAAAGACCGATGTCCTATGTCGATGGTTTCGTTGCGGCCGTGCCTGCCGCCAATCGCGACGCTTATGCCGAGCACGCCCGGAAGATGGCGCCGATCTTCAAGGAATTCGGCGCGACGCGGGTCGCCGAGAACTGGGGCGACGATGTCCAGCACGGCAAGCAGACCGACTTCTATCGCGCCGTCGCGGCCAAGGAGGACGAGGTCGTGGTCTTCGCCTGGGTCGAATGGCCAAGCAAGGAGGCGCGCGACGCCGCCTGGCAGAAGATGATGGAGGATCCCCGCATGGCGCCGGGCGCCAACCCGATGCCCTTCGACGGTGCCCGGATGATCTATGGCGGCTTCGCCGGTATTGATTTGTAGAAGACGCCGTCATTCTCGGGCGGAGCGTAGCGCAGACCCGAGAATCTCATGACGAGAAGGCGCCGGCTGGAGCCTCTTTCGGCTTGAGATGCTCGGGGCAAGCCCGAGCATGACGCGTGGCCACTATCAGACCCAGTCGCCGCGCGCCGCCTCCGCCGCCTTGCGGATGGCGGCGATGTTGCCGGCATAGGCCGAGGGGCCGCCCTTGAACACCGCCGAGCCGGCGACCAGCGTATCGGCGCCGGCCTTGATACAGAGCGGCGCCGTCTCCGGTGTGACGCCGCCGTCGATCTCGAGCGCGATCGGCCGCTCGCCGATCAAGGCGCGCACCTGCGCGATCTTCTCGACCACCGAATGGATGAAGCTCTGGCCGCCGAAGCCGGGGTTGACCGTCATCAGCAGGATCAGGTCGACATCGCCGATCAGCGGCTCGGCCGCGCTCGCCGGCGTGCCCGGGTTGAGCACGATGCCGGCCTGCTTGCCCTGGGCCTTGATCGCCTGCAGCGTCCGGTGCGGATGCGCGCCGGCCTCGACATGGAAGGAGATCAGGTCGGCGCCGGCCTTGGCGAAGGCCTCGATGTAGGGATCGACCGGCGCGATCATCAGATGGACGTCGAAGAACTTCCTCGTATGCGGGCGGATCGCCTTCAGCACGTCGGGGCCGAAGGTGATGTTGGGCACGAAATGCCCGTCCATCACGTCGCAATGGATCCAGTCGGCGCCGGCCTCGTCGACGGCGCGGACCTCCTCGCCGAGCTTGGCGAAGTCGGCGGAGAGAATGGAAGGGGCGATGCGGATCGTGCTCATGCGGCGTGGTCTAGCGCCGCGCTGCTGCTCTCGCAATCGCGAAAGGCTGCCGTCAGGCCCGCTTCAGCGGAAACGACAGGCGTCGGTCGGCCTCGGCGATCTCGACGGCGGCCTGGGTGAAGGCGGGACGCAGCTTCAGCCGCTCAAACCAGCGTGACAGGCCGTCGAACGGCGCGAGCGAGGGGCCGCCGAGCCGAAGCGAGAACAGCACGCTCATGAACAGGGCGATATCCGCCACCGAGACGGCATCGCCGAAGAACTCGCGGCCGGCGAGCCGGTCTTCGAGCTCGGCATAGTGCTTTTCCAGGGCGTGCTCGGCGATCAGCGCATCGGCTTCCTGAGCGAGGCGCCTGGTCTGGTCGCTGCTCGGCGGGCTGGTGCGGTGCATCAGCGGCTTCAGCGCCTGCAGCATGATCTCGTCGGCATAGAGCTCGTCGAGCCGGCAGCGGGCGCGGGCGCCGGGGCAGACCGGCAAGAGCGGCGGCTCAGGATAGGCGTCTTCGAGATATTCGAGGATTATCGTGGAATCGTAGAGCACGATTCCGTCATCGTTCAGCACCGGGACCTGCCGCTTGGGGTTGAGAGCGACGACTTCGGGATGCTTGGGGTCGTAGCCGGTCGTCTGGTTGAACGGCACCATGATGCGCTCGAAAGCTAGACCTTTCTCGCGCAGCGCGATCTCGACCTTGCGCGAGAACAGGCTGAGCGGCCCCGAATAGAGCGTGATCATAACAGGAACTCCGGTTTTGCTTGCCGGAACTCTGACAAAGCTTGCAGTCAGCTCGCGTCAGCAGGGGCTTCCCTGCGCCTGATCCGCGCTGCGACACCGCGCAGCAGCCAGGGCAGCAGATAGATCGGGAACTGGGCCAGCGCGAAATACAGATAGGTGGTCGGCGGCACGCCGGCGCCGAGCGCCGCAACCAGCAGGCCCATGTTCCGCTGCCCGGTGCCGTAGCCGATCATGAAGCGCTCGGAGATCGGGAAGCGGCGCAAGGCGAGCCAGGCGCTGGCGAGGCCGACCGCGGAGACCAGGAAGGCGACGGCCAGGAACAGCGCGACCTGGCCCGGCCGGTCCATTGCCGCTTTGGTCACTCCGTCCATCGCCGCGATGGCGAAGACGAAATACATCAGCACGCCGAAGCCATCGAGATTGGGCTTGAGCTCCCGGATGCGCTCCGCCCCGAGCCAACGCCTTATCGCGAAGGCGACGGCCATGCCGCCGCCGATGAACATGACGAGCCGCAGGGCCAGCGCCAGCCGGTCGAGCGGGACGGCGGCCCCCGCCAGCCAGTCCACCAGGAACGGCGCAATGATCGGGCTCACGATGGTGGTGACGATCACCCCTGCGATGATCAGCGAAGGCTCGAAGCCGTAGAGGATGGCGACCGCAGGCGACGACATGATCGGCGGCGCCGCGCCCATGATAGCGATGCCGAGCAGAAGGCCGGGGTCGAGCGCCTCGCGCCCGAGCACAGCGAGGGCTGCGGCGATCAGCAGCGCGGGGACGAACAGCAGCCAGAGGCAGGTCACGACCAGCTTGGCCGGCCGGCGCACCAGGCCGCCGATGACGCGCAGGTCGGCGCGCATGAACACGACGGTGGTGAAGCAGAAGATCGTGATCGGCAGGAGCGGGCGCGCCGCCGCGGAGAATTGCGGCAGAGCGAGGCCAAGGAAGATCGAGAGCGCGAAGCCCTGCGTGCCGTAGCGGCCGAGCAGAGCGAGGGCGGAGGCGAGGGCGGCGAGCATCGAGACCGGAGAAGCGAAACGGGGCGCCACACTGGCCGATCCGAAGGGCGGCGTCATCTGGGGGCGGCGCAGGGCGGTACGTCGTCAGTGCGCGACCGTGGCCACAAACCGGCGTCCACTTCGCTCGGAATTGCTCTAGACGCTGCTCAGCAACAGGCTGGTTTCGCTGTTCGCGACACCGTCGATCATCCGCACCTCGCGCAGGACCCTGTCGAACTCGGCGAGGCTGCCGGCGCGGATATTGGCGACCAGGTCCCAATTGCCGTTGGTGGTGTGCAGCGTATAGACCTCCGGCAGCCCGCGCAGCTTGCGGATGACCTGCGTCGTCGACTTGCCGACGACCTCGACCATCATCACCGCATGCACGGCATTCTCATCGTAGTCGTCGCGGACGCGGGCGGTGAAGCCGAGCAGCGTTCCCGTCTCGAGCAGCCGTTCCAGCCGGTTCTGGACGGTGCCGCGGGCGACCCCCAGCACGATCGCAAGCTTGGAGAGCGAGGCCCGGCCATCGGCCCGCAGATGCGTGATCAACGCGCGATCGAGCGTGTCGGGGACATATTTGGCGATCTCTGCGACCATCGAGGCTCCTGACCGAAAGAGCAATTCAGGTAAGCAATCTGTTCAATTGATTGTCGAAAATAACACAGTTCTGATCTTTCGGCCAACATGCCGCCAGCTGTAGAATCGCCTCTCAACAGCACGGGACCTGGCACTGCCGATGACCGCATTACCTCCCTCCGCGAAGGCGATGGTGCCGTTCGTCAGCGTCGACAACATGATGCGCCTCGTCCATCGGGTCGGCATCGAGACAATGCTGCGCGAGCTCACTGACCGCATCGAGGAGGATTTCCGGCGCTGGGAGAGCTTCGACAAGACACCGCGCATCGCCAGCCATTCGCGCGACGGCGTGATCGAGCTGATGCCGACTTCGGACGGCACGATCTACGGCTGCAAATACGTCAACGGTCATCCCAAGAACGTCGCCTCCGGCTTGCAGACGGTCACTGCCTTCGGCCTGCTGGCCGAGGTCGCCAGCGGCTATCCAGTCCTGCTCACCGAGATGACGCTGCTGACCGCGCTGCGCACCGCCGCCACCTCCGCCATGGCGGCCCGGTACCTGGCGCCGAAGGGCGCCCGCACCATGGCGATGATCGGCAATGGCGCGCAAGCCGAGTTCCAGGCGCTGGCGATGAAGGCGGTCATCGGCATCGAGGCGGTCAGGCTCTACGACATCGATCCCGCCGCCACCGAGAAGACGCGGCGCAACCTGCAGGGGAGCGGGCTGTCGGTCACCGCCTGCGGCACCGCGCAAGCAGCCGTCGAGGGGGCTGAGATCATCACCACCTGCACCGCCGACAAGCAGTTCGCGACGATCCTGACCGACAACATGGTCGGGCGCGGCGTCCACCTCAACGCCATCGGCGGCGACTGCCCGGGCAAGACCGAACTCCACCGCGACATCCTGCTGCGCGCCGACACCTTCGTCGAATACCCGCCACAAACCTGGATCGAGGGCGAGATCCAGCAGATGGACAAGGATTATCCGATCACCGAGCTCTGGCGCGTCGTCACCGGGCAGGCGCCGGGCCGGCGCGATCCCACGCAGATCACGCTGTTCGACAGCGTCGGCTTCGCGATCGAGGACTTCTCGGCGCTGCGCTATCTGCGCGAGCGCATCGCCGGCACGGACCTCTACCAGAACCTCGACATGATCGCCGATCCCGACGAGCCGCGCGATCTCTTCGGCATGCTGCAGCGCGCTGCCGACTGACCTTCCAATGCGATCGAGCTCCAGGGCCGGAACGGGCGCGTCCTCGCCTTCCCGACGATGGCCTTTTCCGCTTTGACCTCCGAACAGCTCCGCATCATCGGCGAGAGTGCGCGGCCGCTGCCGCTCGCGCTCCCGACGATCGAGCGGGCCGGTGGTTCGACCCGCTGTACGATCGCCGGAGTGCATCTGAATCCGCGTTCTTTCCCGTCATCGGAATGACGAGTGCAAGCCTGTGCAGAAAATTGCGCAGGATCAGCTTGGATTCCCACTCGGGTCGCTGCACTGCGACAAGTGCGGCAGAAGCTGCGAAATTTTGCCGGTTTATCCGCAACATTCAACGAAATGGCTGACAGCGCTGCGGCTGGCGCTATTCTTGCTGGCGGGGAAGGCTGGCGGAGACAGGGCCGATGCGTACGGACGCGATCGTTGTTGGGGCGGGCATCGTCGGGATTTCGGTGGCGCTGCATCTGCAAAAGGCAGGCCGCTCGGTGCTGCTGGTCGATCGCGGTCAGCCCGGCGGTGAGACCAGCTACGGCAATGCCGGCCTGATCCAGCGCGAAGGCGTCTACCCCTACGGCTTCCCGCATGATTTCGGCGCGCTCATCCGCTATGCGATGAACAACACCATCGATGCGCACTACCATTGGAACGCGATCCCCAAGCTCGCCCCCTTCCTGTGGTCGTACTGGATGCATTCGCGCGCCTCGCAGCACGAGGCGATCGCCCATAAATACGCGACCCTGATCGAGCATTGTGTCACCGAGCACGACGCGCTGGCGCAGGAAGCCGGCGCGACCGATCTCCTGCGCCGCAAGGGCTGGATGAAGGTCTTCCGCACGCAAGCGCAGCAGGATGAACGGCTCGCCGAGGCCGAACGCTGGAAGCGCGATTACGGCTTGAACCATCGCGCACTCGACGTTGCGGCCTTGCGGGCCGAGGAGCCGCATCTCGACCAGAGCCTGATCGGCGGCCTGCATTGGACCGATCCGGTGACGGTGATCGACCCGCTCGGCCTGTCCAAGGCCTATCTGGCGCTGTTCGAAAAGCTCGGCGGGCGCTTCGCCCAGGGCGATGCCGGCACGCTCGCGCAGGACGGCGATCGCTGGAGCGTGACACTGGCCGATGGCACCAAGGCGCTCGGCATGGACGCGATCGTGGCGCTCGGCCCCTGGGCCGACGTGCTGACGAACCGGCTCGGCTACCGTCTGCCGCTGGCGGTCAAGCGCGGCTATCACATGCATTACAAGCCGCTCGGCAACGCCGTGCTGAATCATCCGGTGCTCGACACCGAGCGCGGCTATTTCCTGGCGCCGATGCGCCAGGGCGTGCGCCTCACCACCGGCGCCGAATTCGCCAATCGCGGCGCGCCGAAGACGCCGGTGCAGCTCGCCCGGGCCGAGCCGATCGCTAAGACCCTATTCCCGCTGGGCGAGCGGCTCGACGCCGAGCCCTGGCTCGGCAATCGGCCGTGCACGCCGGACATGATGCCGATCATCGGTCCGGCGCCGAAGCACAGGAACCTGTGGTTCTCCTTCGGCCACGCCCATCACGGGCTGACGCTGGCAGCGGTGACCGGCCGCATGGTCGCCGAGATGGTGAGCGGCCAGAAGGTCTTCGTCGATCCCACGCCGTTCGCGCCGGCGCGGTTCGGCTGAATCTCAGGCGGGGCGCAGCGCCGCGTTCCGCCGCACCAGCCAGACGGCGAAGGCCGAGGCGGTCACGTACATGATCAGGCTGTAGATGCCGGGCACCACGGCTGCGGCCGGATTGCGCAGCACGTTGAGGGCGATGAAGATCGCCAGCGCAGCATTGTGGATGCCGATCTCCATGGCGATCGCCACCGCCTGGCCCTTGGGCAGGCGCAGCGCCAGCGGGGCGAGGTAGCCGGTGAGCATGCTGACCAAGTTGAAGGCGAGGCAGGCGCCGCCGACCGCGATCAGGCTCGGCAGCAGTGCCTTGCGCTCGATATAGATCGCACCGGCGATCAGGATGGCGAGGACCAGGATCGAGAAGATCTTGATAGGTTTCTCGGCGCGAATGGCGAAGCGTTCGGCGCGCGCCCGCAGCAGCATACCGAGCGCGACCGGGATCAGGATGATCGCGCCGACCTCGATCACCTTGCGATGCGGCGGCGGCACGTACTGGCCATTGCCGAGGAAATAGCTCAGCGAGAGATCGAGCACGATCGGCAGCGTCAGCAGGCAGAGCAGGCTGTTGACCGCCGTCAGCGTGATGTTGAGAGCGACGTCGCCGCGGGCGAGGTGGCTGTAGATGTTGGCCGTCGCGCCGCCCGGCGCGGCCGCGAGCAGCATCAGGCCGACGGCATGATCGGGCGACAGCTTGAGGCCGATCGCGATCGCGAAGGCGGCGAGGGGCAGCAGCAGGACCTGAAGGAAGAGACCGAAGCCGACCGCCAGCGGATAGCGTGCAACACGGCGGAAGTCCCCGATCGTCAGGCTCAAGCCCAGTCCGAGCATGACGATGCCAATGGCGAGCGGCAACAGCAGATCGGTCACGATCGAACCCTGCATTGCGCGCTTCCCCTTGTCGGCCTTTTCTATGCCGTTGCGTCAGGCTAGTTGAGGAATGGATCCTACGCCACTGACTGGGTTGGATCTTTTCGTAGCAAGGTTTCCGATTCTTTCGATGATGCTCAGAAAGACGCGCAGACCGGCTTGAGGATCACTCCGACCGATTGCTGGTGGAAGCGGTGCTTGTAGGCTTCGGCGATGGCGGCGAGCTTGTCACGATTCGCAGGTTCATCCGAGATCGCGATCTGGACGAGCTTGCTGGGCTCGCGGATCAATCGGCCACGCTCGCGGTCACGATATTGCCCGCTGGCGTCGAGAATGGTCAGTCCGTCAGGGAAGCGCGGCGTCAGCTCTTCATCGACGAAGCGGCGGAAGGCCGCTTCGCTGATGCCGATACGGTCGCCGATCTTGCGGCCGAAGAGCAGCTCGGCTGAGAGCATTGCCTGTTGGCCGGACAGGCAGGAATGGGGCGCAAGGCCGGCGCAGCCGGCGAGGGTGCTTGCAATCAGAAGCGCAAAGCTGAGTCGGATCATGGCCTTGCCCCTGTCGGCTGAGAGATCGATTCAGTCAGCCGAGCTATGCGCCGGGCATTGCCGCCTCAGAAGCGCTGTGGGCTGAAATGGCCGACGTCGATCGCCGGCGAACGGCCGGCGATCAGCGCGGCGACGAGATCGGCCGTCGCGGTCGACTGGGTCATGCCGTAATGGCCATGGCCGAAGGCGTAGACGACATTGGGGTTGCGGCTTGCCTTGCCGATCACCGGCAAGGAATCCGGCAGCGAGGGGCGGAAGCCCATCCAGACCCTGCCGCTGTCGAAAGCCGGCAGGCCGTCCACCAGCCTCGTTGCCTTGTCGTAGAGCGCCCTTGTGCGGGCATGGTTGGGCGGCGCCTTGAGACCGCCGAACTCGACCGCACCGCCGATGCGCAAGCCGCTTTCCAGCGGGGTCATGACGAAGCCGTCATCCTTGAAGCCGATCGGGCGGCTGGTCAGGCCGGTCACGCCCGGGAAGCTGACATTGTAGCCGCGCTCGGTGTCGAGGGGGATGGTATCGCCCATTGCCGCTGCTAACGGCTTCGACCAGGCGCCGGCCGCGACGACGACGCGATCGACGACGCGCTGCCAGCCATCGGGGCCGACCAAGGCAGGGCGCTC
The DNA here is from genome assembly GCF_900109525.1 of Allobosea lupini. GTDB lineage: Bacteria > Pseudomonadota > Alphaproteobacteria > Rhizobiales > Beijerinckiaceae > Allobosea > Allobosea lupini. Next base: position 126,128 of record NZ_FOAN01000010.1, read on the forward strand.
GCCCAGCGAGATGTTGGTGACCTTCGCCTTCTCGAAGCTGGCGCCGCGCGCGAGCGCCGTCTCGAACAGGGCCATGGTGAGGGCGAGCGGGTCGCTGATATGGGCGCAATCGGGATGGAAGGCGGCGCCCGCGAAGCGATCCCTGAGCGCCGGCTCGAGCTGGCGCAGCTCCTGCGGGGGCAGCATGTCGACGGCGATGCCGGCGGCGCGCTGGCGCCGGGCGAGCGCTTCGAGGCCGGCGGTGTCGCCCGGATTGCTGTAGGTGTAGAGCGCGCCGCGGCGATGGATATGGTTGCTGATGCCGGCCTTTTCGGCACGCGCCAGCCAGGCCGGCAGCGCCAATTGCTGGATCGCGATCATGCCGGCGATCGAGCGCTCATAGGCGGCCGGGCGGGCCGCGAGCAGGAAACGCGCCAGCCAGGGCAGCAATTGCGGGAGATAGCCGAGGCGGATCGCCAGCGGCCCGAGAGGATCGAGCAGGAAGCCCGGCACCTTGCGCAGCATGTTCGGGCTGGCGATCGGCAGCACGTCGGTATGCGCGATGATGCCGGCATTGCCGCGCGAGGGACCGAAGGCCGGTCCCTCCTTGTCGAGGATCAGGACCTCGTGGCCCTCGTCGAGCAGGGCGTGGGCGGTCGCCGTGCCGACGATACCGGCGCCGATGATCGCGATCTTCATGGGGTGGGCAGCAGCTTGAGGGCGGCCGGCTGCTTCACCTCGATCTCGACGAAGGCGATCGGGTGGGGCGAGCCGTTCATCACGTCGTGCTGGATGCCGGCCTCGCGCATATAGGCCTGGCCCTGTGCCAGCGGCACGTCTGTTTCCTTGGTGCCGTCGTGGATGCGCAAGGTCCCGGCGACCAGCATGATCACGAAATAGGGCCAGCCATGACTGTGCCAGCCAGTGACCGCGCCGGGTTCGAAGTCCCAGCGGGTGATCCGGACGGTGTCGTCGTCCTGCTGAAGCGTGGCGACGGCGGGGATCGTGCAGGTGAACGCCATGTCGCCTCCATGCGCGGATTATTTACCGTCGATCGGCCGGCTTGCCCGCCTTGCGGTTCTGGTGAAAGTTCTGATATATCAATGCTGTCCGACGCGTCAAGCATCACGGGGGCTGCCCATGACTGAGGATGCCCGCGTTGCCGGCGAGGATTCCGTCGGCGGCCGCGCCTCCGCCAGCCTGTCCGACCTGGCCTATCGCCGCCTCGAGGAAGCGATCGTGACGCTGTCGCTGCGGCCGGGCGCAGTGCTGACCGAGGCGCAGATGATCGATCTCGTTGGCGTCGGCCGCACGCCGGTCCGCGAGGCGTTGATCCGGCTGGCGCAGCAGGGGCTGGTCGAGATTTTGCCGCGCAAGGGCGTCGCCGTCACCGCCATCGACGCGATCGACGTGATGGCCGCGCTCGATGCCCGCGAAGTGCTGGAGCGCCTGATCGCGGCCGAGGCGGCCAGGCGCGCCGGCCCGTCCGAGCGCAGTGCCATCCTGGCCAAGGCCCGGGCGATGCGCGAGGCGGCGCAGGCCGACGACGTCAACGCCTATATGCGCCTCGACAAGGAGCTCGATACGCTGGTCGCGGCGGCGGCACGCAGCCCTTATGCCAGCCGGGCCGTCGAGCCGCTGCAGGCGCTGATCCGCCGAGCCTGGTATTTCTTCGACCGGCAGATCGATCTGGTGCCGGCCGCGCAGCATCATGTGATCCTTGCCCAGGCGGTGGTCGCAGGTGAGGCGGAGGCGGCCACCGAGGCGAGCGATGCGTTGATGGGACATCTGCGTGCCGGGCTGCTCGCCGCCCTGAGGCGCGAGTGAGCGCGTTCCGCCAACGTGATATATCTTAACCTTCCTGCAGAATCGCCGGGAATGTCGACAATTGATGCAACTGGCCTTTTACACCTGCGCGCTTAGATAAAAGGCGGTAACCTCGCGCAGAGTTGGGCGATGAACAGCATGGTCGATGCCGCCTTACGCGCCGCGCTCCCCGATGCGCAGGCCTTCCGCGAGGCGATGGCGCAGGTCCCGAGCGCTACTCATATCGTGACGACCCTCGGCGCTGCCGGCCGCTCGGGGCTGACGGCGACTGCGTTCAGCTCGGTTTCGGTTGCGCCGCCGACCGTTCTGGTCTGCATCGAGGCCGCCAGCCGGACGCTGGCGGCGATCGAGGAGAGCGGCATCTTCTGCGTCAACACGCTGGCGGCGGCCGATCATGAGCTCGCCACGGTGTTCTCGGGCCGGCGCGGCCTGACAGGTGAAGAGCGCTTCGCTATGGGCGAATGGGGCGAGCTTTCGACCGGGGCGCCCGTGCTGGCGAGCGCGCTCGCCAGCTTCGATTGCCGGGTGGCGGCGGTTCACCGCGTCACCACCCACCGCATCCTGATCGGCCAGGTGGTCGCGCTCGGCGGCGGCGGCTCCGGCCCAGGCCTGGTCTACCGCCATCGCCGTTTCGGCGGCTTCTGAGGCAGGCCTCTCGGCTCAGCCATTGCCGCCCATGTATTCCCGTTCTTCCTCGTAGAGCACGAGGATCCGGTCGATGATCGCATCGGTCGCGCCGCGATAGGTGGTCGGGTCGAACAGGTCGTCGAGTTCCTCGCCGGTGAGCCTGCCTGCCAATGTCGGATGCTCGGCCAGGACATCCCTGAGATGGCGGCCGCTGGCGATGCAGTCGCGGCTGGCCTCCTCCAGCAGATGATGGGCCTCGCCGCGGCCGATCGTCTGCGCCAATGCAAGCGAGACGCGTTCGGCCATGACGAGGCCGTTGGTGAGGTCGAGATTGTACTGCATCTGCTCCGGGAAGACCTGCAGCCCCTCGACCAGGGCGACCGCATGGTTCAGCGCTCCGCCCGCGACCAGAAAGAGCTCGCGCAAGGTCGGCCATTCGGCATGCCAGCCGCCCATAGCGCGCTCATGCTCCTGCGGCATCGCCGCGAGCATGGTCGCGACCAATCCTGGGGCGCGCTTGGCCGCGGTCAGGATCAGCGTGCACAGGACCGGATTGCGCTTGTGCGGCATGGCGGAGGAGCCGCCTTTGCCCGGCGCCTCCGGCTCGGCCAGCTCGCCGATCTCGGTCTGCGCCATCAGGGCGATGTCCCCGGCCATCTTGCCGAGATGGCCCAGCAGCAGGCCGAGCTCGGTCGCGATCCGGGCCGGGCGCCGGCGCTGGGTGTGCCAGGGCACGCGCACGGCGCCGATCGAGGGCATGATGCGGGCGAAGGCTTCCGAGACCGCATCGGCCTTGTCGCCGAGCGAGGCGAGGCTGCCGGCGGCGCCGCCGAACTGATGCGCCGACTCCCCCCAGATCATGAAGTCGTCATGGAAGGAGACGATCGGGTCCAGCCAGTTGGCCGCCTTGAGCCCGAATGAGATCGGGACCGCATGCTGGAGGAAGGTGCGGCCGATCATCGGCGTGCGGCGATGATCGCGAGCGAGGGCGGCAAGGGCATGGGCGAGGCGGGCGGAGCGGGCGAGGATCAGCTCCTGCGCCGCCCGGTACTGCTGGGCCTGGCCGGAATCGATCACGTCCTGGCTGGTCGCGCCGTAATGCACCCATTTCGCCGCGTCGGCATGGGCAGCGGCGACGCGGGCCGTCAGTGCCTTGACCAGTGGGATCGCCGGATTGCCGGCGAGCGTGGCGGCCTTGCCGATCGCGGCGATGTCGTAGAGTTCGGCCTTGCACTGCGGAGCGATCGCCTCGGCTGCGGCGGGCGGAATGACCCCGACCTCCGCTTCGGCCCGGGCGAGGGCAGCCTCGAAATCGAGCATGCCCTGCAGCGCGGCGCGATCGTCGAGGACGGCTGCCATCTCGCGGTCGGCGAAGAGCTCGCCATAGAGGCCGGCCTCAGCCATGTCGGCGCGCGCCCTGGTGCGGAGCGGTCATTGCAACCCACATCCCAGCTTCGTCCTCTTGTGCGCGCCGGTCATTTCCGGCCATGGATTAAGGGAACTTGGATAGACCCGAGGCGGGGCCGGCTGCAACCTGCCGGCCATCCTGGGAACGGTGAGGAGCTCAGCCCATGGCGATGACGATGAACGGCGAGGCGACGCTGCCCGCGGCCAAGCAGGTGGTCTGGGAAAAGCTCAACGACGCCGAGGTGCTGAAGGCCTGCATCCCTGGCTGCGAACAGCTCAACAAGGATGACGACACGCATTTCTCGGCGGTGGTGAAGGTCAAGCTCGGCCCGGTGAAGGCGACCTTCAAGGGCAAGGTCGAATTGCAGGACCTCGACCCGCCGAACGGCTATCGCATCGTCGGCGAAGGCGAGGGCGGCATCGCCGGCTTCGCCAAGGGCGGCGCCAAGGTCATGCTCGAGGATGCCGAAGGCGGGCAGACCCTGCTGCGCTATGAGGTCGATGCGCAGGTCGGCGGCAAGCTGATGCAGCTCGGCTCGCGCCTGATCGATTCGGTCTCGAAGAAGCTGGCAGACGAGTTCTTCGCCAATTTCGCCAAGGCGGTCAGCGAGGGCTGACGATCACGAGGCCCGCCGGAGCGCTGCCAGCGCCTCGCTGACCGTCGCCTCGGCCGCGCCGACCTGGAGGGCGATGTCGGCCGCGGCGGCATTGGCGCGTTCCAGCGCCTTCTCGGTCGTGCCGAGGCTGTCGTTGACGCGGGTCGCGCTGCCGATCGCCTCGTCCGAGCCGTGCGCGACCTCGGCGGCGTGCCGGGCGATGCCGCCGGTGACGCTGCTCTGCTGGGCGACCGCGTCCGAGATCGCCTCCGAATCCGACTTGATCTCGCCGATGGTCGCGCCGATCGAGGCGGCACGGACGCCGCAGGCTTCGGCGCTGGCCGAGAGTTCGGCGATCTGGGCGGCGATCTCCTGCGTCGCCGAGGCGGTCTGCGTCGCCAGCGACTTCACCTCGGCCGCCACCACGGCGAAGCCCCGGCCGGATTCGCCGGCGCGGGCCGCCTCGATGGTGGCGTTGAGGGCGAGGAGATTGGTCTGCGCGGCGATGTCGGCGATCATGCCGACAACGGTGCCGATGCTGCTGGTGACGTGGCGCAGCCGGGCGATCGCCTCGTCCATCGCCTCGGCATCGGCGACGGCGCGGTTGGCGATCTCGAGGCTCTGGCGGGCGCGCTGGCCGATCTCCGCGATGTTCGCCGACATTTCCTCGGTCGCGGCCGCGGTCTGCATCGCCTTCTCGCGGACAAGCAGCGATGTCTGGGTGACCGAACCGACCTGATCCTTGATGAAGCTGCTGGCCGCCGAGGTCTCGCCGGCGGTTTCGACAAAGAGATCGACCGCCTTGCTGATCGCGCCGTCGAGCTGGCCGATCCGCGAGGTCAGCGTCGCGGCGACCTCGTCGAGCGCGACGCCGCGGCGGCGGGCCTCCGCCGCCTCGAATTCGCGGTCGAGCGACATGGCGGTGTTGACGTCGTAGGTCAGCACCCGCTCGATGATGAAGAGGTCGTGCGGGATGTCGCGCCGCGAGAAGACGAGGCGCGTGCGGCTCTCCTGCAGGAAGATCCGGAACAGGGTGAAGGCAATGGAGGCGCGGGCACGGGCGCCGACCTGGCCGTGCCGCTCGAGAATGGTGAGCCGCTCGAGCGAATCGCAATAGCGCTGGTCGAAATCGCCGTCGAAGAGCAGGCGGAAGTGGTCGGCTTCGGCGGCGTAGAGCTCGGTGGCGGCCGGCTCGACCGCGAGCTTCAGCATCGGATGGATGGCGAAGGCGCGCGCGAAATCCTGCTCGACGACCTCGGTGATGACCCGCTCGACAATGACGCGATAGCGGCGCAGGCGCTGCCGCTGGCGCTCGTCATAGCCGATCGCCTTGAGGCGACGCTGGACGTGTTCGAGGATCGAGGCCAACCGCGCCATCCGTGAGCGCGACGATCGGAGATCGTCATTCCAGTCCACGAGGTTGCATGGGCGTGGTTAAGAATCGGCAAAGGGGATGACGCCGCGGTGGTGCATCGCGAAGCGGCTGTTCAGGTGTCCTTCGTCAAAACCATGCAAAAACATCGCCAAAACAGCAGGCTTCCGGAATGGCGGTGCGCTTGACCGCGGAAAATCCCGGGTCCACATTGGTTTTTGAAGTTGTTCCAAGGAAATTCTCCGCCGGCCCGTGACGGGCCGGCGCATGGATCGTGCGGTCTTCGAGATGTCGTGGGCCGTTCAGAAAACAGGCTTTCGGAGGAGTGCCCCATGGCCAATCTGTCCATGACGGTGAACGGCAAAGCCGTCACCGCGACTGTCGATCCGCGCACCCTCCTGGTGCAGTTCCTCAGGGAAAATCTCCGGCTGACCGGAACGCATGTCGGCTGCGACACCAGCCAGTGCGGCGCCTGCGTCGTGCATCTCGACGGCAAGGCGGTGAAGGCCTGCACCACGCTGGCGCTGTCCTGCGAGGGCGCCTCGGTGACGACGATCGAGGGGCTGGCCAATGGCGGGGCGCTGCATCCGATGCAGGAGGCCTTCCGCGAGCATCACGGCCTGCAATGCGGCTTCTGCACGCCTGGGATGATCATGGCGGCGGTCGATATCGTGAACCGGCGCGGCAACCACCTCGACGAGAAGACGATCCGCGAAGATCTCGATGGCAATATCTGCCGCTGCACCGGCTACCACAACATCGTCAAGGCGATCGCCGCCGGCGCCGAGGCAATGGCGGGAGGCTCGACCAAGGACCGTGAGCCGCCGCGGCAGGCCGCCGAGTAAGCGCCGTCTCGGGCCGCGCCGTGATGCGGGCCTTGCCGATGTGATCCAGCCATAGTCGCTTCAACGCCCAATAAGAGGCGTCACGCCAGGAGGAATCCATGTCCGCTACCGGAATCGGCGCTTCTGTCCGCCGCAAGGAAGACCATCGCTTCATCACCGGCCAGGGTCGCTATACCGACGACATCAACCGGCCGGGCCAGGCCCACGCCTATTTCCTGCGCTCGCCGCATGCGCATGCAACGCTGAAGACGATCGATACGAAAGCTGCCGCGGCGATGCCGGGCGTGCTGGGGATCTTCACCGGCGATGATCTTGCTGCCGACAAGGTCGGCGGGCTGATCTGCGGCTGGATGATCCACAACAAGGACGGCTCGCCGATGAGGGCAGGCCCGCATCCGGCGCTCGCCCAGGGCAAGGTCCGCTATGTCGGCGACCATGTCGCGGTGGTGGTGGCCGAGACGCTGGCCCAGGCGCGCGACGCGGCCGAGGCGATCATCGTCGACTATGGCGTGCTGCCGGCGGTGGTCGACACCGCGACCGCGGCGAAGTCCAAGACGCAGGTCCACGCCGAGGCGCCGGACAATACGGTGTTCAACTGGCATCTCGGCGACAAGGGGGCGACCGATGTCGCCTTCAAGGCGGCCAAGCACGTCACAAAGCTCGACATCGTCAACAACCGGCTGGTGCCGAACCCGATGGAGCCGCGCGCCGCGGTCGGCGATTACGACCAGGGCGAGGGCGCCTTCACCCTCTATACGACGAGCCAGAACCCGCATGTGGCGCGCCTCGTGCTCTCGGCCTTCATCGGCATCGCGCCGGAGAATAAGCTGCGCGTGATCGCCCCCGATGTCGGCGGCGGCTTCGGTTCGAAGATCTTCATCTATGCCGAGGAGACCGTCTGCGTCTGGGCGGCGAAGAAGGTCGGCCGTCCCGTGAAATGGACCTCGGACCGGACCGAAGCCTTCCTCTCCGACGCGCATGGCCGCGACCATGTCACCCATGCCGAGCTCGCCATGGACGGCGACGGCAAGATGCTGGCGATGCGGGTGCACACCACCGCCAATCTCGGCGCCTATCTCTCGACCTTCTCGTCCTCGGTGCCGACCTATCTCTACGCGCCGCTGCTGTCGGGCCAATACGACATCCCGGCGATCTATTGCGAGGTCGACGCGGTCTACACCAACACCGCTCCAGTCGATGCCTACAGGGGCGCCGGCCGTCCGGAAGCGACCTTTGTGGTCGAGCGGCTGGTCGAGGTCGCGGCACGCGAGCTCGGCAAGGACCCGGCCAAGTTCCGCACGCAGAACTTCGTCAGGAAGTTCCCGCACCAGACGCCGGTGATCATGATGTACGACACCGGCAACTACAGCGCCTCGCTGAAGAAGGCGCTGGAGATCATCGACTACAAGGGCTTCGGCAAGCGCCGGCGCGATTCCGCCCGCAATGGCAAGCTGCGCGGCATCGGTTTCTCCGCCTATATCGAGGCTTGCGGCATCGCCCCGTCGGCTGCGGTCGGCTCGCTCGGGGCCGGCGTCGGCTTATGGGAATCGGCCGAGGTCCGGGTCAATCCGGTCGGCACGATCGAGGTCCTGACCGGCTCGCACAGCCACGGCCAGGGCCATGAGACGACCTTCGCCCAGCTCGTCTCCGATCGGCTCGGTGTGCCCCTTGAGAATGTCTCGATCGTCCATGGCGACACCGACAAGGTGCAGATGGGCATGGGCACCTATGGCTCGCGCTCCGGAGCGGTCGGCATGTCCGCCATCTTCAAGGCGATCGACAAGGTGATCGCCAAGGGCAAGAAGGTCGCGGCCTATGTGCTGGAGGCCGACGAGGCCGATATCGACTTCAAGGATGGCAACTTCACCGTCAAGGGCACCGACCGTAAGCTCGATTTCGGTTCCTGCGCGCTGCAGGCCTATGTCGCGCACAAGTTCAACGGCCAGGACCTCGAGCCGGGCCTGAAGGAGGGGGCGTTCTACGACCCGACCAACTTCACCTTCCCGGCCGGCGTCCATATCTGCGAGCTCGAGATCGACCCCGACACCGGCGTGACCAGGATCGAGCGCTGGGCCGCGGTCGACGATTTCGGCAATGTCATCAATCCGATGATCGTCGAGGGCCAGGTCCATGGCGGCATCGCCCAGGGCGTCGGCCAGGCGCTGCTCGAAGGCGCCCGCTACAACGCCGACGGCCAGCTCGTGACCGCGAGCTTCATGGACTACTGCATGCCGCGCGCCGACGATCTGCCGTCCTTCGAGGTCGGCATGACCGTCACGCCCTGCCCGTCGAATCCGCTGGGCATCAAGGGGTGCGGCGAGGCCGGCGCCATCGCCGCGCCGCCCGCGGTCATCAACGCCATCACCGACGCGCTCGGCCATGAGGACATCGCCATGCCGGCGACGCCGCAGGCCGTCTGGCGCGCCGCGCAGAAAACGCTCAGCCGCATGGCTGCCGAGTGATCTGAAAGGACGAGACCATGTACGCCTTCAACTATCACCGCCCGGCGACCGCGCGCCAGGCCGCCAGCCTCCTCGCCAAGAAGGAGGACGCCAAGCTGCTCGCCGGCGGCCACACTTTGCTGCCGACGATGAAGCAGCGCCTGGCCTCGCCCGGCGCGCTGGTCGACCTGTCGTCCTGCGCCGACCTCAAGGGCATCGCCCGCAAGGGCCGCAACCTCGTCATCGGCGCGATGACGACCCATGCCGAGGTCGCATCGTCCCCCGAGGTACAGCAGGCGATTCCGGCGCTGGCCTATCTCGCCAGCCATATCGGTGATCCGCATGTGCGCCATCGCGGCACGATCGGCGGCTCGGTCGCCAACAACGACCCGGCGGCCGATTATCCGGCAGCTCTGCTGGCGCTCGGCGCGACGGTGGTGACCAACAAGCGCAAGCTGCCGGCGGACGAGTTCTTCAGCGGCCTCTACGAGACTGCACTGGACGAGGGTGAGATCATCATCAAGGTCTCGTTCCCGGTCGCGTCCAAGGCAGGCTATGCCAAGTTCCGCAATCCGGCCTCGCGCTATGCGCTGGTCGGCGTCTTCGTCGCCAAGCGCGGCAGCGAGGTCGCTGTCGCCATCATCGGCGCCGGCGAAGGCGGCGTCTTCCGCTGGCCGGAGGCGGAAGCGGCTCTGAAGGCGCGCTTTGCGGTGAAATCGCTCGACGGGCTCAAGCACACCGCCAAGGGCATCAACGGCGACATCCACGCCGATGCCGAATACCGCGCCCATCTCATCGGCGTGATGGCGAAGCAGGCGGTGGCGCAGGCGACGGGGAAATAGGTGGCGCCGCCGGCCAGGTCGGGTGCGCTTCTGGGAGTTCCTGCTGACCGCGGTCATCGCCGAGCTCACGCCCGGGCCGAACATGGGCTATCTCGTCGCGCTCAGCCTGGCGCGCGGTCAGCGCGCGGGACTTGCCGCGGTTGCCGGTGTAGCGCTCGGTCTTGCGCTCCTCGGCTTGGCGGCGGCGTTCGGGTTCGCCTTCGTCAGCGCGCAGGCGCCGCTCGCTGCGCAGGCTCTGCGCTGGGCCGGCATCGCCTATCTGCTCTGGCTCGCCTATGACGCTTGGCGCGATCCGCCGCCCGGGGCGGGTGACGAACTCGGCCCGTCCTTTCGGCGCGGCCTCGTTACCAATCTGCTCAATCCCAAGGCGGCAATCTTCTATGTCGCGGTGATTCCGCTGTTCCTGCCGGTGCCGGCACCGCGCGACCAGCTCCTGCTGCTCACCGGTTGCTTCGTGGTGATCGCAACCGTGATCCACGTCGCACTTGTGCTCGGTGCCTCCGCCTCGCGCGCGCTGCTCTTCCATCCATCGCGCGAGCGTGCGATCCGTCGCGGCGCGGCAGTGGGAATGGCGCTTGTCGCGCTATGGTTCGCTTGGTCGACGCGCTGATCCGCGTCCGGCCGTGTCGCTCGTCGAGATGAGTTTCTAGACTGGATGCCGATGTCCGCAAGCCGCTCCCTTCCGTCTTCCATCGACGCCACGCTGTCCCTGCTGCAGTCCCAGGGCTATGTCGCCGACCGGGCGCTGGCGACCGTGCTCTTCCTGGCGCTCAGGATGAAGCGGCCGCTGCTGCTCGAGGGCGAGGCCGGCACCGGCAAGACCGAGATCGCCAAGGTGCTGTCCGCCGCGCTCGGGCGCCGGCTGATCCGGCTGCAATGCTATGAGGGGCTCGATCTCGCCTCGGCCGTCTACGAGTGGAACTATGCCGGCCAGATGATGGCGATCCGTCTCGCTGAGGCCGGCGGCGTCGCCGGCGACCGCGAACGGCTGGAGAGCGACCTGTTCTCCGAGCGCTATCTGGTCAAGCGCCCGCTGCTGCAGGCGCTGGAGCCGCAGGAGGGCGGGGCGCCGATCCTGCTGATCGACGAGCTCGACCGCACCGACGAGGCCTTCGAGGCCTTCCTGCTCGAAGTGCTGGCCGATGCGCAGGTGACGATCCCCGAGCTCGGCACGATCAAGGCAGCCGAGCCGCCGATCGTGATCCTGACCTCGAACCGCACCCGCGAGATTCATGACGCGCTGAAGCGCCGCTGCCTCTATCACTGGGTCGGCTATCCCGACGCCGCCCGCGAGCTCGCGATCCTGAAGGCGAAGGCGCCGGGCGCTCCCGCCAAGCTCGCCAAGCAGGTCGTGTCCTTCGTGCAGGCGATCCGCAAGGAAGAATTGTTCAAGGCGCCGGGCGTCGCCGAGACGCTCGACTGGGCGAGCGCACTGGTCGAGCTCGACGCGGTGGCGCTCGACCCGGCCATCGTCTCCGACACGCTCGGCGCGCTGCTGAAGTACCAGGACGACATCCAGGCGATGCAGGGTTCTAAGGTGGGGGAACTGCTCGACCAGGCCAAGCAGGCGGCGCGGGGATGAGCTTTCGCCGTCATTCTCGGGCGAAGCGAAGCGCAGACCCGAGAATCTCAGGCAAGATGAAACTGGTTTCCGAGGTGCTCGGGACGAGCCGAGCATGACGCGCTACGACGGGAGCAAGCGATGAACGACGACATCAAGGCGATCGAGGCCGCGACCTGGACCTATCTCGATGGGCTCTACGAGGGCGATGTCGACAAGCTCGCCTCGGTCTTTCATCCGACCAGCGCGCTCACCCAATCGCTCGACGGCGAGCTCAAGGTCGTGCCGCGCGCGCAGTGGTTTGAGGCGGTGCGCGGGCGCAAGTCGCCGCAGGAGACCGGACTGGAGCGCGGCGACCATATCCTGGCGATCGATCTGGTGGGGCCATCCATGGCGCTGGTCAAGGTCAAGTGCCAGATGCCGCCGCGTTATTTCACCGACCTTCTGTCCTTCCTGAAGGTCGACGGCAAATGGGTCGTGGCCCAGAAGGTGTTCATGACCGAGACAGCGGCGTGAGCTGCTGTCCTGTCAGGAAGGGCGCGGGGAACCCCTCTCCCGAGTGGGGCAGGGGCAGGGGTGAGGGACCGCCGCCGACGAGGGCAAGACGGTTGCCGCCGCGCCTTCCGTGGAAAGGGCAGGCCCGCATCCGGCGCTCCGCGCCACCTTCTCCCCTCCGGGAGAAGGAAGAGGGCGGCTCGTGCTTCATCGGCGATGCGAGACGTGGATGCTCGCCACAGGGTCGAGCATGACGGTGGAGAGATGACCGGCAAGCTGCCCGAGAACGTCGCCTATTTTGCCCGCGCTTTGCGCGGTGCCGGCCTGCGCGTCGGGCCGGGCGCCGTGGTCGAGGCAGTCGAGGCGCTGGCCGATGGCGCGCTGGGGCAGCGCGACGACGTCTATTGGGCGTTGCATGCGATCTTCGTGAAGAAGCACGAGGATTCGGCGGTCTACGACCAGGCCTTCCGGCTATTCTGGCGCCGGCGCGGGCTGATCGAGAAATTGATGGCGCAGATGTCGCCGGTGACGCCGCGGGTCGACGGCGAGCCGCAGAAGCCGGAAGCCGGCGCCCTGCGCGTCGCCGAGGCCTTCACCCCGCCGCCTCGGGAGGAGGAGCCCCCGGTCGAACTGACTGAGCTTAGCGCCAGGCTCACCGTCTCCGAGCGCGAGACGCTGAAATCGCGCGACTTCGCCCAGATGAGCGCAGCCGAGATCGCCAGAGCGCGCCAGCTGATCGCCGAGCTGCGATTGCCCAACGATGCCGTGCCGACGCGGCGCTTCCAGCCCGCCCATGTCGGGGCGCGGATCGATCCGCGCCGCACCTTCCGGCGCTCGCTCAGGGGTGGCGGCGCCTCGATCGACCTGGCCTTCCGCGAGCGCGCCGAGGTCCATCCGCCTGTTGTCGCGCTCGTCGACATCTCCGGCTCGATGGCGGAGTATTCGCGGATCTTCCTGCATTTCCTGCATGCCGTCACCGAGCAGCGCCGGCGCGTGCATTCCTTCGTCTTCGGCACGCGGCTGACCAATGTGACGCGCATGCTCCGCGCCCGCGACCCGGACGAGGCGCTGGCGCTCGCCGGCAAGGCAGCGCCGGACTGGGAGGGCGGCACGCGCATCGCCTCGGCGCTGCACGCCTTCAACAGGGTCTGGTCGCGCCGGGTGCTCGCGGGCGGGGCGGTGGTGCTGCTCTTCACCGACGGGCTGGAGCGCCATCTTGGCCCGGATCTTTCCTTCGAGATGGACCGCCTGCATCGCTCCTGCCGGCAGCTGACCTGGCTCAACCCGCTCTTGCGCTACGACGCCTTCGAGGCGCGGGCCAGCGGCATCCGAGCGATGCTGCCCCATGTCGACCAGTTCCGGCCGATCCACAATCTCGCGGCGATGGCTGATCTCTGCGCCGCGCTGTCCTCCGACGCACGGCAGATCACAGATCCGCGCCAGTGGTTGAAGAAGGCAGGTTGAGGCATGATCTGTTTTGGAACCAGCCCTCATCCTGAGGAGCGATCGCAGATCGCGTCTCGAAGGATGCTCCAGTCGCCTCCTGAAGCATCCTTCGAGACGCCGCTGGGCCGCCCTCAGGATGAGGGCTGAGGGAGGCAATTCATGATCAGCACCGACACCGACATCCTCGCCACCGCCGAGGCCTGGGCCAAGGCCGGGCGCGGCGTCGCGCTCGCCACCGTGGTCGAGACCTGGGGCTCGGCCCCACGGCCGGTCGGCTCGCATCTCGTCATCGACGGCGAGGGCAATTTCCTCGGCTCGGTCTCCGGCGGCTGCGTCGAGGGCGCGGTCGTCGCCGAAGCGGGCGACGTCATTGCCGAAGGCAAGCCGCGCACGCTCGAATTCGGCGTCGCCGACGAGACGGCCTGGCAGGTCGGCCTCTCCTGCGGTGGGCGGATCAAGGTCTATGTCGAGCCGGTCCGGGCGTAAGGGAAACCGTCGATGGCCTCCTGGGAAACGCTCCTCGCCTTCGCGACGGTGACGCTGCTGATCGCCTATTTTCCAGGTCCGGCGCTGCTCTATACGGCGGCGCAGACCATTGCCCATGGCCGCAAGGCCGGGCTGATGGCGATGCTTGGCATCCATCTCGGCTGCTATGTCCATGTCGTCGCCGCGGCCTTCGGCCTGTCTGCCGTATTCAAGCACGTGCCTGAGCTCTATCTCGCAGTGAAGATCGTCGGCGCGCTCTACCTGGTCTGGCTCGGCATCGGCATGATCCGCTCCAGGCTCGGCGGCGAGGTGCAGGCGGTCGCGCCGGCCAAGACGGTCCGGCGCGCGCTGATCGATTCCTTCATCGTCGAGGTGCTGAACCCGAAGGTCGCGCTGTTCTTCATCGCGCTCCTGCCGCAGTTCGTCGATCCCACGGCGGCGCTGCCGGTCTGGGCACAGTTCCTGATCCTCGGCACCATAGTCAATTTCGCCTTCTCGTCGGCCGACCTCGTTACCGTTCTGGCCGCCAGCCTGGTGATAAGGACGATGAAGGCGAGCCGCGCCGGCTTCGCCTTCGGGCGCTGGCTCGGCGGCTCGCTGATGATCGGGCTCGGCCTCAAGCTCGCCACCGACAAGGGTTGACGCCGTGGATATCAAGCTTCTCTCCACGCTCAACAGCGAGCGCGCCGCCCGCCGCGCGACGGTCCTCATCACCGAGCTCGGCTCGGGCGAGCAGCGGCTGGTCAAGGAGGCCGATCTCGCCGGCGATGAGATGGCGGAGGCGCTCGACAATCAGTTGCGCAGCGGCAAGAGCGGCACTGTCGAGGTCGACGGCAAAGCCTGGTTCCTGACCGTGCAGGCGCCGCCGCCGCGCATCATCGTCACAGGCGCCGTCCACATCTCGCAGGCGCTGGCACCGATGGCCAAGCTGCTCGATCTCGACGTCACTGTCATCGATCCGCGCACCGCTTTCGCCACGCAGGAGCGCTTTCCGGACGTGACGCTGCTGGCGGAGTGGCCGGAGGAAGCGCTGCAGAGCGTGCCGTTCGACGGCTATACCGCCTTCGTCGCGCTGACGCATGACCCCAAGATCGACGATCCCGCCTTGCAGGCGGCGCTGCGCTCGAGCTGCTTCTATATCGGCGCGCTCGGCAGCCGGAAGACGCATGGCAAGCGGCTGGAGCGGCTCGCCGCGGCCGGCTTCGGCGAGGCCGATGTGAAACGCATCCATGCGCCGATCGGGCTCGACATCGGCGCGGTCTCGCCGGCCGAGATCGCGCTCGCGATCCTCGGCGAGATCGTGCAGGCACTGCGTGGCCCGCGCCGCAAGCCGGTTTGAATGTAGCGACTTGGCTGTTCCCCGGGTTCATTCGCGAGTCGTCCCGAACGGAGCGCAGCGGAGATCCGGGACCCATTCCGGAACCTCTTTCGGAAAGGCTCCGGAATGGATTCCGGGTCTCCCTGCGGTCGCCCGGTACAACCTGAGAGGGCGGGCGGAGGACGGACTTTGAGGATGATAGTGCGATGAAGTTCGGTCCCATTCCCATCGCTGAAGCCGCCGGCGCGGTCGCGGCCCATACGGTGCGCGCCGGTGAGGCGATCGTGCGCAAGGGCGCGACGATCGGCGAGGAGGATGTGCGCAAGCTCGCCGCCGCCGGCCTGACCGAGGTCGTCGCGGTGCAGCTCGAAACCGGCGACATCGACGAGAACGCGGCCGCAGAACAACTGGCGCGGGCGCTGGCCGGCCGGGCGGTGGTGACCGAGGCGCCGTTCACCGGCCGGGTCAACCTGTTCGCAGCTGCGCCGGGCGTGCTGCAGATCGATGCGGGCGTGATCGATGCGCTCAACGCCGTCGATGAGGCGATCACGGTCGCGACCCTGC
Organism: Allobosea lupini; assembly: GCF_900109525.1. GTDB lineage: Bacteria > Pseudomonadota > Alphaproteobacteria > Rhizobiales > Beijerinckiaceae > Allobosea > Allobosea lupini. The sequence goes on from NZ_FOAN01000010.1 coordinate 141,934, forward strand.
CGGCCCTGAAGCCGGTGGTCGCCGGCGAGATGGTCGGCACGGTCAAGATCATCCCCTATGCCGTGCCGGAGAAGCGGATCGCCGAGGCGCTCGAACGGCTCGGCGCCGCCAAGCCGATCGCGATCGCCGAATACAAACTGACATCGGTCGCGGTGATCTCGACGCTGCTGCCGGGCCTCAAGACCAGTGTGGTCGACAAGACGCTGCGGACCATCGCCGAGCGGCTGGAGCCGGCCGGCGCCGCGATCGAACGCGACGCCCGCGTCCCGCATGAAGGCCCGCCACTGGCGCAGGCGATCCGCGAGGCGGTCGCCGGGCCGGCCGATCTCGTCGTCGTCTTCGGCGCTTCCGCCATCACCGACCGGCGCGACGTCGTGCCGAAGGCGCTGGTCGAAGCGGGCGGCACGGTCGAGCATCTCGGCATGCCGGTCGATCCCGGCAACCTGCTGATGCTGGGCGAACTCGACGGCAAGCCGGTGATCGGCGCGCCGGGCTGCGCCCGCTCGCCCAAGGAGAACGGCTTCGACTGGGTGCTGCAGCGCTGCCTCGCCACGGTGCCGGTAACGCGCGCCGAGATCCAGAAGATGGGCGTCGGCGGGCTCTTGATGGAGATCGTCTCGCGGCCGCAGCCGCGCGCGCCCGGCCGGGGCGAGGTGGCTCCGATCGCGGGTATCGTGCTGGCGGCCGGGCGCTCGACCCGGATGGGCGCCGGCAACAAGCTGCTGCAGGAGGTGCGTGGCAAGCCGCTGGTGCGCCATGCCGTCGAGGCCCAACTCGCCTCGCGCGCCGCGCCGGTCATCGTTGTCACCGGTCATCAGCAGGACGAGGTCCGTGCCGCACTCGCCGGGCTCGACGTCACGCTCGTGCACAATCCGTCCTTCGCCGACGGACTCGCCGGCTCGCTCAAGGCCGGGCTCGCGGCGCTGCCGAAGGATGTGCCCGGCGTCGTCGTCTCGCTCGGTGACATGCCGAACGTCACCGCCGGGGTGATCGACCGGCTGGCCCAGGCCTTCGCCGACCGTGCCGATGCGCTCGCCGTGGCGCCTACGCTACTCGGCCAGCGCGGCAACCCGGTGCTGTTGGCGCGAAAGCTCTTCCCGGAGGTCGCCAAGCTCGATGGCGATCAGGGTGCACGCCGCCTGCTCGATGCCGCCGGCGACGCGGTCGAGGAGATCGCGCTCGACGATCCCGCCATCGCGCTCGACATCGATACACCCGAAGCGCTTCGGGCTCTGACGGGGCAGGGGCCGCGCTGAGGGCTCACCGCTTCCAGAGCAGCCCGAGCGTGACATAGGCGCCGGCCTTGTCGTCGCGCGTCTTCTGGACGCCACTGGCGAGGCGCCAGTCGAGGCCGAAGAGCTGCAGGCCAGTGAGATGCAGGCCGAGCCGGAGCTTGTGATAGTCGCGCTCGCGGTATCCCTCTATCTCGGGGCCGAAATAGAGCTCATCCATCAGCCGCCAGCCCCCGGCCAGGCGCGCCCAATAGCGGCTGCGGTCGCCGGGGATCGCATAGGCATTGGCCTGCACGAGCCAGTTCTCGGCGAGTTTCGACCAGAGGTCGGCCTGCAGGCGCAACATGCCGCGTTGCTCGAAGCTGCGCTCGCCGCGGTTCTCGCTGTAGCGCGCCTCGATCTCGGGACCGGCCGAGAACGACAGGAAGGTATCGTCGATCCGCCATTCATAGCCGAGCAGGGCGCTGAACTCGGTCTTGTAGAGGCGACCCTGCGTCGGCTTGCGCCGGGCCGGCTCGACGCTTTCGCCCCATTTCAGGCCGAGGCGGAAGCCACTGGCATCGAGCCCGCCGCTATTGCCAAACGCCCATTTCAGCCCGACGGAGCCGTAGGTCTTGCTGGCGTCGGCTTCGAGCGAGCCGAAGATCGCCAGCGAGAGCGGGCTGCGCTCCATCAGCGCCGGATCGGCCTTCCGGGGCGATGAGGCGACCGCAACCGCCGCGCCAATGGCGCGGGCGAGCACGCCCGAACGCTTCGCGACCCCCAACGCCACGCCCACGCCCCCTCCGTCGCATACTCAGACGGCGCCAGTACACGTCATGAGTGTGGCAGTTGGCAGAATTCCTGCAAGTGTTTGTTAACCATCGCGGCGCAGCCTGATGGCAGCCGGCTCATCGTCTTCCTGGGTCAAGGAGGGTATAGGTCATGGTTTCGCAGGATTTCCTTCGCCAGTTGGCGGGTTACGGGCTGACGACCGCCAAGATTCTCTACCGGATGCCCGACCACCCCGACTTCCTCCAGACCTATGTCTGGCAGGACTACGACCTCGCCCCGCGTTTTCCGGAACTGCACCGGTTCCTCGATTTCTGGCGGCGCGAGCTCGACGGGCCGCTGCATTCGATCACGGTGGCGCATTCGCAGCTCATCCGCCCGGCCGAGATCGTCAATGTGAACGGCGTGCTGACCTTGCACTGACGGGCATGCAGCCGGTGGGGTTGTTGGCCTGGCGCGGGGCATGCTAGGCCGCAGGCCCTGCTCATCGCCTGGCGAGCCTGCTTGTCCTCCCCTTTGCGCACTTCCGGATTGCTGATCGCGCTGACCCATCTGCCGGGTCCGCGCGTGGCCATCCGCGACATCGTCGCGGCGCTGCGCGACCGGGCCTATGCGCTGCTGGTCGTGCTGCTCGGCCTGCCGAACTGCCTGCCGATGCCGCCGCCGATTCCGCTGGTCTGCGGCCTGGTGCTCGCCTTCGTCGCCGCGCAGATGCTGATGGCGCGGGCGACGCCCTGGTTGCCGCAACGGCTGCTGAACCGCAGCATCGCCCAGACGGACCTCGCGCGCGCTGTCGGACGCGCCTTGCCGCCGCTGATCCGGCTCGAGCGTTTCTCGAAGCCGCGGCTGACCATGCTCGGCGGCCCTTTCGCGCTGCCGGTGCTCGGCGCGGTGCTGCTGTTCCTGGCGCTTGGGCTGATCGTGGCCGCGCCCTTCATCGGCCAGATCCCGCTCGGGCTCGCGGTCTGCCTGGTCGGGCTCGGCCTGGTCGAGCGTGACGGCGTGCTGATCATTGCCGGGGCCGTGGTCGGCGCGGTCGGTCTCGCTTTGTCGGCGGGCTTCGCCTATGCGCTGGTGAGCTGGCTGGCGAGCTTCTTCTGAGCGTTTCGCTCAGGCTGCGAGCGCCTGCTCGAACGGCCGGTCGAGTGTCAGCAGGCGGTCGATCTCCTCGGGCGGCACGCCCTTGGAGAACAGGAAGCCCTGCAATTCGTGGCAGCCGATCGCCTGCAGGAAGCGGTGCTGCTCGGCCGTCTCGACGCCCTCGGCGCAGACGCGCAGGCCGAGCGCCCGGCCGAGATGCACGACCGAATGGACGAGGATCGCCGACTCGCCGGTCGCCTCCATGTATTCGAGGAAGGAGCGGTCGATCTTGATCTTGTCGAAGGCGAAGCGGCGCAGATAGATCAGGCTCGAATAGCCGGTGCCGAAATCGTCGAGCGCCAGGCTGACGCCATGGGCACGCAGGTCCATCATCGCGGCTTCGGCAGCATCGGCATCCTCGACCACGACGCCCTCGGTCAGCTCCAGCTCGAGCCGCTCGGGGTCGAAGCCGGTTTCCTCGAGGACGCGGATCACGCTCGCGACGAAGTCCTTGTGGCGGAACTGAATCGGCGAGACGTTGACGGCCAGCTTGATGCCGGGCCATTGCCGGGCCTGCTCGCAGGCGCGGCGTAGCACCCATTCGCTGAGCGGCACGATCAGGCCGCGCTCTTCGGCGATGCCGATGAACTCGGACGGCGGGATCATCCCGTGCTCGGGATGCGGCCAGCGCACCAGCGCCTCGACACCGACGATGCTGGAGCCGTCGATCGAGACCTGCGGCTGGTAGTGCAGCAGCAGCTGGTCGCGGGCGATGGCGTTGCGCAGATCCTCTTCGACCATGCGCTTGAGATGCAGCGCCCGGTTCATCTGCGGCTCGAAGAAGGAGTAGCGGTTCCGGCCTTCGTTCTTGGCCTGATAGAGCGCGGTGTCGGCAAGGCGCAGCAGCGTGCTGCGGTCGGCGCCGTCGCGCGGTGCATGGGCGATGCCGATCGAGCAGCCGATGCTGACGGCGACGCCGCCGATCTCGAAAGGCTCGGTCAGCGCGTCGAGGATGCGCTGGCCGAGCACGGCACTGGCGTTCGGCGCCTCCATATGGGTCTGGATGATGCCGAACTCGTCGCCGCCGAGGCGAGCCACCGTGTCGCCCAGCCGCAGGACGGTGGTCAGGCGCTTGGCGGCCTGACGGATCAGCTCGTCGCCGGCATTGTGGCCGTAGGTGTCGTTCACGGCCTTGAAGCGATCGAGGTCGAGCAGCAGTACGGCGAGCCCGCTCTTGGTCCGACCAAGCTGGGCGATCTCCTGGTCGAGCCGGAGGTCGAAGGTGCGCCGGTTGGGCAGGCCGGAGAGTTCGTCCTGGCCGGCGAGGCGATGGATCTGGCTCTCGCGTGCGGCGATCTGCTGGGCGGCGCTCCGCAGGCGATGGAAGACATAGGCGAACAGAGCGACGAACAGCAGGACGACCGCGCCGAGTGCCCAGGCGAACTGGTGGATCATCGCATCGCCCGGCCGCTCCGGCGTCCAGCTCAGCCAGGCGTTGACGGAGCCGTCGGGCGAGGCGATGTCGCGCCGTCCCAGCGGGTTGACGGGGCGTTCGGTCACGACTGCCAGCTGGGGGAGGCGATAGCGCAGGCCGATCTCGTTGAGTTGGGCCTGCGTCACCTTGCGATAGCCGACGATGAAGGCTGCCGCCTCGGGAAACTGGGGACGGCCGGTCTGCTCGCCCTTGCGCAGGTCGGCGGTCATGACGCCGACGGTGTCGGCGCCGTTCTGGATCAGCCTGGCCGTGACCGGACCTTCGCCGATGCCATGTGGTTCCGTCTGAGCCGTGCCGCCAGGCAGGTCCGGCCTGATCCGGACCAGGGCGTCGTAGTCGGCCTGGGTTGCGGTTTCGCCATGTAGGACGCCGGCGAGGATGCGGCCGGAGGCGGTCACCAGATAGGTGCCGTCGAAATCGAGGAAGCGATTGCTGACCTGGGCGAAGGCCCATTGCAGTGTGACGCTCGGCAGGAGGCTGTTGAGGATCGGCTGCAGCACGCCCGCGGCCTGCAGATTTTCGAAGCGCAACTGGCGCAGGCGCACCTGCGTCGCCAGTGCCGTCTCGACACGGTCGCGCTGGCGGGTAGCTTCGAGCTGGTTGGTGTCGTTCACCATGGCCGACATCACGCCGAGTACCGCCGCCAGAACCAGCGCGAACGCACCGGCCAAGGTCGCCAGCGTGCGTGTCAGCATGCGTGCCGACGATTCGGTGTTCGTCATCTTAACGTTCGTCGGCAAGACTCAGACCTGTAGCGGCACGCTGACAGCGGACCTTGGCAGGGGAATCTTGCTATCCGGTTTCCAGAACCGCCGAGAAATCAGCGAAGCTGCGGATTCTTCAGCCGAAATCGCCGCGCCGAGACTATTCGCCGGTCGGCTCGTAGGGCGGGCGCGGGATCGCCATATGGGCGGCGCGTAGAGCCGCCGACCAGCGCTCGCGCAGATCATGGAAATAGGGCTCGCCGGCCTCGATGCGGCGGTTCAGCTCAGGCGCTGCAGCATCGCGCCTGAGCACGATGATATCGATCGGCAAGCCGACGCCGAGATTGGAGCGCATGGTCGAATCCATCGAGATCAGCCCGACCTTGAGCGCGTCGTAGAGATGCGACCTGAAGGTGACGGCGCGGTCGAGGATCGGCTTGCCGTATTTGTGCTCGCCGATCTGCAGGAAGGGCGCGTCCATGCCGCATTCGATGAAGTTTCCGGCCGAATAGACCATGAAGAGCCGCATCGGCTGGCCGACGATCTGGCCGCCGAACAGCAGCGACATGTCGTATTTGAGACCGGCCTCGCGCAGCGCCTCGCCATCGGTCTCGCGCACGATGCGCACGGCGCGGCCGACGAGCTGTGCGGCGCGGAACATCGAGGGCGCGTTCTGCAGCGTCTCGGCCTCGCCCGTCTCCGGATTGGGAATGCCTTCGTGGAGCAGGCTGACGATCGACTGCGTGAGCGAGAGGTTGCCGGCGGTGGCGAGCGCCATCGTCCGCTCGCCCGGCCAGGAGAAGACGTGCAGCTTGCGGAAGGTCGAGATGTCGTCGAGCCCGGCATTGGTGCGGGTGTCGGCGATCATCACGAGCCCGTCCTGGACGAGGATACCGGCGCAATAGGTCACGATGATCTCCGCAGCGCGCCGACATGGCACGCGAGAGGCTGGGTATCAGGCCGCCATGACAGCGGCAATGCGGTGGTGCCGCTACTGCCCCTGGAAACGGGGCTTGGCTGCCTGGGCGCTGACCTCGATCAGGAGGCTCTCGCCCTGACCGCCCGTACGGGCGCCGCGGACCGGGGCGGCGTCGGCGAAGTCGAGCCCGGCGGCGACGCGCACATGGGTGTCGATCGGGCAGAGTCCATTGGCGGCATCGAAACCGATCCAGCCGTAATCCGGCAGCCAGGCCTCGGCCCAGGCATGGGCGCCGTCGGCGTGAGGCAGGGTGTCCGAGGCCGCAACATAGCCGGAGACATAACGCGCGGGTGCGCCGAGCAGGCGGGCGCAGGTCATGAAGACATGGGCGACGTCCTGCGGGATGCCTTCGCCGGCCTCGACGCAGGCGGCGGCGCCGATGCCGAGATGGTCGGCGGTCGGCACGCAACGGATCTCGGCGTTGATCGTCTCCATCAGGGCGTGCAGCTTGGTGAGGTCGCTGCCGTCGCGACTGGCAGCCTTGTCGGCGAGTGCACGCAAAGCCTCGCTGCCTTGCGTCAGGTGGGTGTCGCGCATGAACACGTCCGGCGGCACCTTCTCGGTCACGCCGCGGACCACGCCGGCAAGGTCGACGGTCTCGACCAGGCCGTTGATCTCGATCGTGTAGTCGTCGATCGACCCTTCGGCCGAGAAGTCGTGGGTGATGTTACCGAACGGGTCCTGTCCGGCATGCAGGCGCCCATCGATATTGGGCGCTATGCGCCATGACATGACATGCTGCCCGTCATGGTCGCGCGGGGTCAGCCGCAGAACCTGCCTGAGCTGGCGCACCGGCTCGGCATAGGAATACGCGATGCTGTGGGAGATCCGGATCCGCATGCGGTGAGGAATCCAAATTCGAGCGCGGAAGGGAAGCTCTAAGAGCCTCTAACAGAATCTGAGCAGGTCTGGACGTCGGCAATTCGTCCGATCCGCCAGGAGCGGCGTGAAGCCGATACCGTTGGTATCGGCAAGCGACGCGACGCCGCGGGCGGGCGAATTCCCGGCGCCGGAGGTGGGCCTTGGAGGGCCGCCTGCGGCGTCGGACCGACTTGCCGATATCGAAGGATATCGGCTGCGCGTTCCTCCTGGCATTCGGCTCCTCCAAGACCCATCCAGACCTGCTCAGATTCTGTTAGAGACTCTTATTGCAGGTATTGTTCGACAATGACGTTTCCGAGGCGGTTGTTCTCGGTGATGAAGTCCTCGATGAACTCGTGCAGCCCGCGCTGGAACACTGCTTCGATCGGCGTGTTGGCGAGATTGGTCAGGGTCTTGCGCGCCTGGCGCTGGGCCGGACCGTGCCGGTTGTAGGCGTCGCCGATCTGGTCGAGGAAGCGCGAGATGTTTTCGTAGCAGCTCGCCAGCGAGCGCGGCATGCGCCGGTTGAGGATCAGGAGGTCGGCGATCAGCACGGGCTTCACCGCCTGGCGATAAACCCAGTGATAGGCTGTGAGCGCCGAGACCTCGCGCAGCATCGTCGTCCACTGGAAATAATCGAGCGATCCGCCGACCTGCTCGGTCTCCGGCAGCAGCACATGGTATTTCACGTCGAGGATGCGGGCAGTGTTGTCGGCGCGCTCGACATTGACGCCGAGCCGCGAGAACCAGTAGCCGTCGTCGCGCAGCATGGTCCGGTAGGCCGAGCCGTCGAAGGTCAGCGAAACATTCTTCACCCAGTCGAGGAAGCGGGCGAACTCCTCGCGGTCCATGCGCTTGCGCTCGAAGCGCTGCAGTTCGAGCCAGGCGCCGTTGAGCGCGTCCCACATCTCCGAGGTCAGCGCGGTGCGGACCGCGCGGGCGTTGGAGCGGGCGAGGGCGAAGCAGTTGCGGATCGAGGTGGGATTGTCCGGATTGAAGCTGAGGAAATCGCAGACATTGCGCTCGTTCGCCTCGCCATAGGCCTTGGCGAAGGTATCCTCGCAGCCGGCGGTGGCGACCGCACTCTGCCATTCGGTGCCGGCGCCGCCATAGGCGGAGGGGAGGTTGGTCAGGCGGGTCGTGGCGTCGAGGATGCGGGCGAGGTATTCGGCCCGTTCGACATAACGCGAGACCCAGTAGAGGCTGTCGGCGGTACGGGAAAGCATGATCAGGTCCGGTCTCTTGGCGTGATGTAGTTCGCGCGAGCGCCTGGCGTCGGGGGCAGGTTGGATCGAGGTCGCTCCCGTTCGCTCATGCATCGAGAACCCATGTGTCCTTTGTGCCGCCGCCCTGGCTGGAATTGACCACGAGCGAGCCCTCCTTGAGCGCGACGCGGGTCAGCCCGCCCGGGACGCAGGAAATGCCGTTGGCTCCCGACAGCACATAGGGTCGCAGATCGACATGGCGCGGCGCAACGCCCGAGGCGACAAAGGTCGGGCAGGTCGAGAGCGCCAGCGTCGGCTGGGCTATGAAGCCCTCGGGCTGCGCCTTCAGCTTCTTGCGGAAGGTCTCGATCTGCTGCTTGCTGGCATGCGGGCCGACCAGCATGCCGTAGCCGCCGGAGCCGTTGACCTCCTTGACGACGAGCTTGTCGAGATTGTCGAGCACATAAGCGTTGGCCTCGCGCTCACGGCAGCGGTAGGTCGGCACGTTCTTCAGGATCGGCTCCTCGCCGGTGAAGAACTTCACGATCTCCGGCATGTAGCTGTAGACGGCCTTGTCGTCGGCGACGCCGGTGCCGACCGCGTTGGCGAGCGTAACGTTGCCGGCCTTGTAGGCGCCGATGATGCCGGGCACGCCGAGCACCGAGTCGCTGCGGAAGACAAGCGGGTCGATGAAGTCGTCGTCGATGCGGCGGTAGATTACGTCGACGCGCTTCGGCCCCTGCGTCGTGCGCATGTAGACGACGTCGTCCTTGACCAGCAGGTCCGAGCCCTCGACCAGTTCGACGCCGAGCTTGTCGGCCAGGAAGGAGTGCTCGTAGAAGGCCGAATTGTACTGGCCGGGGGTCAGGAGGCAGATCGTCGGATCGGAGGACGCCGAGTGCGGGGCGACCGAGCGCAAGGTCGCCAGCAGCTGGTCGGGATAATTGTCGACCGGCGCGACGCGGTGGGTGGCGAACAGCTCCGGGAAGAGCCGCAGCATCACCTCGCGGTTCTCCATCATGTAGGAGACGCCCGACGGCGTGCGGGCATTGTCCTCGAGCACATAGAAAGTGTCGGCGTCGACGCGGACGATGTCGATGCCGGCGATGTGGCAGTAGATGCCGTGCGGCACCTGGAAATCGACCATCTGCAGCTGGTAGCAGGCGTTGCGATAGACCAGCTCCGGCGGGATGATCCCCGCCTTCAGGCACTCCTTCTTCCCGTAGACGTCGGCCAGGAACATGTTGAGCGCGGTGACGCGCTGGCGCAGGCCCTTTTCCAGCTTTGTCCATTCCGGCTTGGTCAGCACGCGCGGGATGATGTCGAAGGGGATCAGGCGCTCGGTCGATTCCTCGTCGCCGTAGACGGCGAAGGTTATGCCGATCCGGCGGAAGAACAGCTCGGCCTGTGAGCGGCGCAGCGCCAGCATCTCGGGTGGCGCCTCCTTCAGCCAGCGATCGAGCTCGCCATAGGCCGCCCGCAGGCCGCCTTCTCCCCCGGTCATCTCGTCGAATGCGACCATGCAGCCGTCTTCCCCTGTTTCGGCTAGCCTATGCGTATTCGCTCGCGTTCGGAAAGGGGTTCTTTGCCAAGCACTTTGGCTAGACTTGCCTCTTTCTTGGGCAGAGATCAGCTCGCCGCAGCAGCGGCCGGCGCGCCAATGGTCGCCGCGATCAGGGTCGCCAGCGTCGCCGCGGCCCGTGCTTCGGTGACATGGCCGCGTAGCAGCTCGATCGAGATCGCCTCGCCTGCGCCGAGGATGCCGACGCAGCGCAGCTGCAACTCGTCAGCGGGAAGGTGGCCTGCACACCGGGCAAAAGCGCCCTGCCAGATCCCGACATAGCGGGCGGTGAGCTCGCGCTGCACCGCCTCCATCGTCTCGCTGCCTCTCAATGCGGCCGAGAGCGCGTACCATTCGGTGCCGACCTCGCGGGCGCAGCTCATATAGGCTGCGGCGATCGTCGCGGCCACGGCACCGAGCTCGTCGGCGGTCGCCTTCAGCGTCTCCACGAGAATGGCGGTCTGCCGATCGTCGATGCGCCGGAAGAGTTCGGCCATCAGCGCCTCGCGCGTGCCGAAATGATCGTAAGCGACAGGCTTGGTAACCCCTGCGCGTTCGGCCACCCGTGCCAGCGTCAGCGCATCGGTGCCCTCTTCGCGCACCATTTCCTGGGCGCAATCGAGCAGCTGCTCGCGGCGTTCCTGCTTCGGCAGCTTGCGGCTTGAGGCGACGGCGAAGGGCTCTGGCATGGCGATTCAAGAATCCCGGCGAAGGCGCGCTTGACAAGAGGGAAATTGCATTCCTACTTATAGTAAGTTACTTCTAGTAATAAAGCTGGCGCTTCGGCGTTGGCTTCGTGACGGAGGCCTCCTGTGCCCAATATCCAAAATCCAGTCCTCATCATCGGCGGTTCCGGCGTCGTCGGCGCGCAGGCCGCTGCGGCGATCCGCCGTCTGCATCCCGGCCTGCCAGTCACGATCGCCGGCCGCGACCTCGGCAAGGCGCAGGCCGTCGCCGAGAAGCTCGGCGTCGAGGCGCTTACCGCCGATCTCTCCAAGCCCGATCTCGGCCTGCCGGAGAGCGGCCGCTTCAGCGCCATCATCGTCTTCGTCAAGGACGATTGGAGCAACGGGCTGCGTTTCGCGCAGCGCCAGGGCATCCCGCATCTCAGCGTTTCCAGCGGCGCCTTCGAGATCGGCATCGAGGCCGCCGGCTTCATCCATCAGCCGCAGGCGGCGCCGGTCGTGCTCGCCAGCCAGTGGCTGGCTGGCGCGGCGCTGTTTCCGGCGCTGGAGTACGCCAAGGCGTTCCGTTCGATCGATCGGATTCATGTCGGGGTGCTGCTCGACGAGCATGATATGGGCGGGCAGGCGGCGCTGGCCGATTACGAACGCATCACGCAGTCGGGCTCGGCGACGTTGACGCTGAAGGACGGCCGATTCGCCTGGATCGCGGGCGAGGAGGCCAAGGCGCGCTATCGCAGCGTCGACGGCGTCGAGCTGCCGGCCACGGCCTATGGTCCGCTCGATGTACTCAGCCTCGCCACCGCGACCGACGCGAAGGATATCCGTTTCGATCTGGCCTTCGACGTTTCGGCCAGCCGCCGGGCCGGCGGGCCGTTCTCGACCGAGAGCGTGATCACGATCGAGGGCGTGCTGTACTCCGGCGAGCGCGCCGCCCGGACCTATGAGGTCGTGCATCCGCAGGGCCAGGCGCCGCTGACGGCGCTCGGCGTCGCGCTCGCAACCGAACGCGCGCTCGGGCTAGCCGGCGGCGAGGCATTGAAGCCCGGCCTCTACTTCCCCGACAGCATCATCGAGCCGGCCTATTGCCTCGCCCGGATGAAGGAATTCGGCGCGGTCTTCACGGAGCGCAACGCCAATGGCTGAAGTCGTTTTCGGCCCCGTCCTCATCCTGGGCGGCTATGGCAGCGTCGGCTCACGCACGGCCCGCGCCCTGCGTCAGCTTCATCCTGAACTGCCGCTGGTGATTGCCGGGCGCGACACAGCGAAGGCGGAAGCGCTGGCAGCAGAGCTTGGTCACGCAATCAGCGCTCCGCTCGATCTCGAACGCGACGATCTCGGCCTGCCGGCTGATCTCGAGCCGGCGGTCGTGCTGACGGCGGTGCGCGATCTGTCGCTGCGCACGCAGAACTGGGCCGCCGCGCAGGGCGCGGCCTATATCGCGCTCTCGGACGGCGTCTTCGAAATCGGCCCTGCGATCGCCGGCTTCATCCGCCAGCCCAAAGCTGCGCCGGTCGTCCTGCTCGGACACAGCATGGGCTCGGTGCCAGCCCTCGCGGCACTGCACGCCGCATCCGATTTCGAGCGCATCGAGGCGATCGAGGTCGGCCTCGTCTTCGATCCGGCCGATCCGCTGGGGCTGGCCTCGCAGGAGGACATGGAGCGGATCGGCGCGATCGGCCCGGCGCCTCTCGTCAGATCGCAAGGGCTGTGGCGCTGGATCGGCGCGCCGCAAACCGAGCGCAGCTTTACCGGTATCGACGGCCGCACACATCAGGGCGCGACGGTCGGCCTGGTCGACGTCTTCAGCCTGTCGGCGAGCGCGGCCAAGAGCGTTCGCGTCGATTTCGCCGAGGGGCAGACGGCGAGCACCTTGCGTGGCGAGAAGCCCTCGCATGAGGTGATCATCGAGATCGCGGGGCAGCGCAAGGATGGTCGCGAGGGCCGCTTCCGCTGGGAGCTCGTCGACCTGGACGGCTATGCCGCGCTCAGCGCCAAGGGCATCGCCGTGGTGATCGAGGGCCTGTTCGGATTGGCCGGCAAGCCGCGGCCGACCTCGGGGCTGCATCTGCCGGAGACGCTGGTCGATACGGGGCACCTGATGCGGCGGCTGGCCGGGTTCGGCATCGTCATGCGGGAGACGTGACCGGCCACGTCAACCCCGGCGTGCTGCGCCTGGGGCAGCCTCAGATCAGCCCCAGGCCCTTGAAGCTGGCATGGCCGTCGCGGCCGACGATGATGTGGTCGTGGATGGCGATGCCGAGCGGCTTGGCGATATCAACCAATTCGCGGGTCATGCGCATGTCGGCGCCGGACGGTGTCGGGTCGCCGGAGGGGTGGTTGTGCACCAGGATCAACGCGGTCGCCGAGAGCTCCAGCGCGCGGCGCATCACCTCGCGCGGATACACCGGCGTGTGGTCGACCGTCCCGGTCTGCTGCACCTCGTCGGCGATCAGAGCGTTCTTCTTGTCGAGGAAGAGAATGCGGAACTGCTCGCGCTCGGCGAAGGCCATGGCGAGGCGGCAATAATCGATCACCGAGGACCAGGAGGACAGAACCGGCTTCTTGGCGACCTGGCCCTTCATCGTGCGCTTCAGCGCTGCCTCGACGATCTTGAGGTCGAGCGCAACACTCTCGCCGATGCCCTTGACCTCCGTGAGCCGCGAGATGGGCGCGCCGATCACCTCCGCGAAGGAGCCGAAGTGCTGGATCAATTGCTTGGCGAGCGGCTTAACGTCGCGTTGCGGGATCGAGCGGAAGAGCAGGAGCTCGAGCAGTTCGTAATCGGGCAGTGCGCCGTCGCCGGCGTCGAGGAAGCGCTGGCGCAGGCGGTCGCGATGGCCGAGATGATGCGGCAGGGCATCGTCCGGGGCAGCGGCAAGCGGGGCTGATTTTCCGTTGCCGCTGGTCTTCATGGGCGCGGCGCGAGCGGGTTGTCGAGGCCGGCGGGCGAGAGCGTGAAGATCTCGCAGCCCGTATCGGTGACGCCGACCGTATGCTCGAACTGGGCCGAGAGCGAACGATCGCGCGTTACCGCCGTCCAGCCATCGGAGAGCACCTTCACGCTGGCCTTGCCGAGATTGATCATCGGCTCGATGGTGAAGAGCATGCCGGGCTTGAGCTCGACGCCTTCGCCGGGGCTGCCATAGTGCAGGATGTTCGGCGCGTCGTGGAAGACCTGGCCGAGGCCATGCCCGCAGAAGTCGCGAACCACCGAGCAGCGCTCGCCCTCGGCATAGCGCTGGATGGCGAAGCCGATATCACCGGTGGTCGCCCCCGGGCGCGTGGCGCGGATGCCGCGCAGCAGGCTCTCATAGGTGATTTCGACCAACCGCTCGGCCTTGCGCGGGATATCGCCGACCGCAAACATCCGGCTGGAATCGCCGTGCCAGCCATCGACGATCAGGGTGTAGTCGATGTTGATGATGTCGCCCTCGCGCATCGGCTTGTCGTCGGGGATGCCGTGACAGACGACGTGGTTGACCGAGGTGCAGATCGACTTGGTGTAGCCGCGATAGAACAGTGTCGCCGGGTAGGCGCCGTTGTCCATGGCGAACTGGAAGGCGAGGTCGTCGAGTCGCTGCGTGGTGACACCCGGCTTGACCTCGCCGGCGAGCATGTCGAGTCCGCGCGCGGTCAGCTGCCCGGCCTTGCGCATTGCCGCGAAGGCTTCGGGTCCATGCAGCTTGATGGCGGGATCGCGCCGCCCGCGCGAGATCGATTCGTTCAGGGTCATTCCGGAAGGCCGCTCCTTGGCTTCCTTATCTATTGGGTTTGGGGTGCGGTGCAAGGCGGATGCGCCGCCGGGATCGCCGACGAAGCCGCTGGCGCCATCCGCGCTTGGGGTGTATCAGCCCGCCGATGGCACTCAATGAGATCAGGTCGGTCGAGGACCAGCCTTTCGGCACTTTCGCGCCGCAGGGGCTCATCGCCCGCATCATCGGCTGGACGCGCTGCGCCTCCGGCTCCTTCCTCGGTCGCAAGCTCGCCTTCGCGCTGCGCCGCCTCGGGCTGAACCGGCTCAAGGGCCAGCCTGTCGACATCGAGGCCCTCGGTGCGCAGATGCGGCTCTATCCCGAGGGCAATGTCTGCGAGAAGCGTGTGCTGTTCACGCCGCAATATTTCGATGCGCAGGAGCGCGAGCTCCTGGCCGCGCGCATCCGCGACGGTTTCAGCTTCATCGATGTCGGTGCCAATATCGGCGCCTACTCGCTGTTCGTCGCGGCGCGGGCGGGGCGGAGCGCGCGCATCCTCGCGGTCGAGCCGCAGCCCGACATCTTCGCGCGGCTGACCTACAACATCGCCCAGAACCCGTTCGGCACGGTCAAGGCGGTCGCCTGCGCGCTCGCCGACAAGCCGGGCGAGCTGACGCTCTTCCTCGACCCCGCCAACAAGGGCGAATCGAGCGTGCGCATCCTGCGCTCCAGCAATGCGAACTCGGTCCGCGTGCCGGCGACGACCCTGCTCGCTCTGGTGCAGAGCGAGGGCTATGAGCGGATCGATGCGATCAAGCTCGATGTCGAAGGCGCCGAGGACCTGATCCTCGAACCCTTCCTGCACGATGCGCCCGAGGCGCTCTGGCCCGGCTTCATCATCGTCGAGGATTCGCGCGGCCGCTGGCAGGCGGACCTGCCGGCCCTGCTGGAAAGCAAGGGCTACAGGCTGATCGCCCAGACCCGGCTCAACCTGGTCTACGAGCGCACGACCTCGTGAGCCGCTGCGCCGCGCGCGCATGGCCGCTCCGACTGGCGCGGTGCTTGAGCACTTGTGCGCAAGCGGCTTAGCTCGCTGGCGTATCGGGGCACGCATGCGGCGAAATCAAACAGCAAGGAAAAGCCCATGACGGCAGAGCCATCGCCCGCCTTCCAGCCGGTGATCACCGCCGCGATCCTTGTGATCGGCGACGAGATCCTGTCCGGACGGACCAAGGACAAGAACATCGGCTACATCGCCGAGTACCTGACCAATATCGGCATCGAGCTGCGCGAGGTCCGGGTCGTGCCCGACCTGACCGACGAGATCGTCTCGGCGCTCAACGCGCTGCGCTCGCGCTACACCTATGTCTTCACCACCGGCGGCATCGGCCCGACCCATGACGACATCACGGCAGATGCGGTCGCGGCCGCCTTCGGCGTGCCGATCGATTACGACCAGCGCGCGATCGACATGCTGCTGGAGCGCTTCCCCAAGGATCAACTCAACGAGGCCAGGATGCGGATGACGCGCATTCCGGCCGGCGCCGACCTGATCGCCAATTCCGTGTCGAAGGCCCCGGGCTTCAAGATCGGCAACGTCCATGTCATGGCCGGCGTGCCGGCGATCATGCAGGCCATGCTCGACGTCGTCGGACCGACTTTGAAGACCGGTGCCAAGATCCTGTCGGAGACGGTGCAGGCGGGCCTGCGCGAGGGCGATATCGGCACGCCGCTCGCCGAGATCGCCAAAGCCCATCCCGACTGCTCGATAGGCTCCTACCCGTTCTGGTCGGAAACCGGGCCGGACACCAATATCGTCGTCCGCTCGCGCGATCCGGAGAAGCTGGCGCTGGCAACGGCAGCCGTGAAGGCGATGGTCGAGGCAGAGCGGTCGCGGCTGCGCCATTAGAGACGTCGCGTGCTGGGCGGAACCATCATTCCCGCGCGCGTTGCGATGCGGCGGGAGTGACATTGTCGTTCTGACCAAAAGCACTCTGGCTCAGGTCAATTCAACCCAGGCGAGCGAACTTCTCGATGGTTGTGTCGTATAAAAATACACTTTTTACGAGTATGACGTACTGCTCATGAACGATCGAGTGCCGCGCTACTAGTCCAGCCGGTCAGTATTCCCGGCAGCCACCGCCGCGCGTCCTGGATATCGAGGCTTAATCTTCCATACAATCTGCATGTTACTGTCTCATTTGCATACACACGAAAGCTCTTGCCTTGGGAGCCAGCGCAGGTGCAAGCGTTTTCGTCAGGCTCCAGCGCTGCCGTATCAAGCATTCGCGCTGTCATTATCAGTCCGTAAACGAATTAATTGCATTCTTGACCTGTTCAAATGGGGGCAAGAGGCATGCGGCTCAATCCTTTCAGGAGCGGCGCCTCGCGCCGCGACCTCGCGGCGGAAATGGCGGCGCTGAACCGCTCGACGGCGGTGATCGGCTTCGCGCTCGATGGTACGATCCTCGACGCCAACGAGAACTTCCTGAAGGCGATGGGCTATACGCTCGATCAGGTACGCGGGCGCCATCACAGCATCTTCGTAACCAAGGAAGAAGCCGCAAGCGCCGAATACAAGGACTTCTGGGCGCGGCTGGCGCGCGGCGAATACGAGGCGCGGCAGTTCCTGCGCGTCGGCGCCGATGGCCGCGAGCTCTGGATCGAAGCGAGCTACAACCCTGTCCTCAACTCCAGCGGCAAGCCGGTCAAGGTCGTCAAGTTCGCGACCGTCATCACCGACCAGAAGAACCGGGAAGCCGACATGGGCGGGCAGGTCTCGGCGATCCGCAAGGCGATGGCAGTGATCGAGTTCACGCTCGACGGCCATATCCTCGACGCCAACGAGAACTTCCTTGCCGTCACCGGCTATTCGCTCGACGAGATCAAGGGCAAGCATCATTCCATGTTCTGCGACGCGGCTTATCGCAGCTCGGCGGAATACCGCGCCTTCTGGGAGAAGCTCGGCCGCGGCGAGTATGATTCCGGCCAGTACCAGCGCTTCGGCAGGGGCGGCCGCGAAGTCTGGATCCAGGCGAGCTACAACCCGATCATGGACGCCAAGGGGCGGCCGCTGAAAGTGGTGAAATACGCCACCGACATCACCGAGCAGAAGGCGGCGCGCCAGCTCGCCAAGGCGGTGGGCGAGGCGCAGAGCGTGATCGGTCGGGCCAAGGACAAGGACCTGACCCCGCGCATCGAAATGGCCGGCAAGGAGGGCGAGGTCGCCGTCCTCTGCGGCGGCATCAATGAGCTGATCGAGACGATGGCGCAGATGATCAGCGCCGTCGGCGTGATCTCCGGCAAGGTCGGCGCTGCTGCCGACAAGATGGCGAGCGAGAGCGTCGAGCTCGCCGAACGGGCCGAATCCCAGGCGTCGAGCCTGCAGGAAACGGCAGCGACGACCGAGGAGCTCGCCGCCTCGATCAAGACCAGCGCCGGCAATTCGCGCCAGGCGGCGGCGCTCGGTGACGAGGCGAAGACCGTCGCCTCGCGCGGCGGGGCGATCGTCACCGATGCGGTGGCGGCGATGGGCCGGATCGAGCAGGCCTCGGCCTCGATCGCCGACATCATCTCGATGATCGACGAGATCTCCTTCCAGACCAACCTGCTCGCTCTCAATGCCGCGGTCGAGGCGGCGCGGGCCGGCGATGCCGGGCGGGGCTTCGCGGTCGTCGCCTCGGAGGTCAGGGCGCTCGCCGGCCGCTCCAGCGAGTCCGCCAACGGCATCAAGTCGCTGATCGCCAATTCCAGCGAGCAGGTCCGCTCCGGTGTCCAGCTGGTCAAGGATGCCGGCCGCACGCTCGACGAGATCGTCGATGCGGCCAACCGGGTCGCCGGCACCATCGCCGAGATCTCGAGCGCGGCGACCGAGCAGGCCAATGGCGTCGAGGAAATGGCCAAGACCGTCGCCCATATGGACGAGATCACCCAGCGCAACTCGCTGATGGCCGACGCCAGCTCGAAGCTGTCGCGCGACCTGCAGGGCGAGACGCAGGCGCTGGCGGCGCTGGTCGGCGCCTTCCGGCTCGGCGGCGGCGACCAGCCTGCGCGACTGGCCGCGGATCTGCGCTCGGTCCTGCCGGCGATGAAGGCTGCAGCCGCGCCGGGCAAACCCGTGCCGTTCCCGCGTGCCAGGGTGGCCAATGGTGGCCGGGGCGACGACGGCTGGGCCGAGTTCTAGGCGATTTAGGAGCTGCGCGGCGGGGATTATCGCTGCACGGCTCTTGCCAGCGCCGGCCGAATGCGCTTTGCGGAAAGCCTCTTGTTCAGACTGCCGCAGGACCCGCCGCCATGGCTGACGCTTCCGCCAACAAGGCCTTTCCCGTCTCCTGGGACCAGTTCCACCGTGATGCCCGCGCGCTCGCCTGGCGCCTGTCCGATGCCGGCCCGTTCGAGGCGATGGTCTGCATCACCCGCGGCGGTCTGGTGCCGGCGGCGATCATCTGCCGCGAGCTCGGCCTGCGCCTGATCGAGACGGTCTGCATCGCTAGCTATCACGACTACAAGAACCAGTCGGAGCTCAAGGTGATGAAGGAGATCGCCCCCTCGATCCGCGCCATCGGCGACGGCAAGGGCAAGGGCGTGCTCGTCGTCGACGACCTGACCGACACCGGCAAGACCGCCCGGGTCGTGCGCGAGATGCTGCCGAACGCGCATTTCGCCACGGTCTACGCCAAGCCGGCCGGCGTGCCGGTGGTCGACACCTTCGTCACCGAGGTCAGCCAGGACACCTGGATCTATTTCCCCTGGGACATGGGCCTGGCCTATGTCGAGCCGATCGCCAAGGACCACAAGGGCTGAGGATATCCTCAGCCCTCATCCTGAGGAGCAGCCTTCAGGCTGCGTCTCGAAGGATGCTTCAGGAGGCTCCGGAACCAGGTCGAGCATCCTTCGAGACGCCGCTGCGCGGCTCCTCAGGATGAGGGCTGCGATTGGTTCACGCGCTGCTCGGCGCCCTCAGCGCCACCACCATGCCGGTGACGGCGAGCGCCATGCCGGCGATCTCCAGCGTCGACGCCTGCTCGCCGAGCATGATCGCGCCCGACAGCGCCGTGACCACCGGCACCAGCGGCAGGAACAGCGCTGCGCGGGCGGCGCCGAGGATCGTGACCGCTTCCGTATAGAGGAAGAGCGCGACCGCGCCGACCAGAACGCCCTGATAGAGCGCCTGCAGCGCGATCGCCGGCAGCGGCACCGAGAGCAGGTTGACCGGCTGGACCAGCGCCAGCAGCGGCAGGAGCGGCACCGAGAGCAGGCAGGTTGCCATGGTGACCTCGACCGCGTCCGCCCCCCAGCGCCGGGCGAGCAGTCCGAACACCGACCAGAGCAGGGCGATCAGGACAAAGAGCAGGTCGCCGATCCAGGCGCCCTCGCGCGTCGGGGTGTTCGCCATCGCCTCGAAGGAGAAGACCACGATCCCGGCGACGATGATGGCAAGGCCGATCACCCTGAGCGGGCTGATCCGGTCGCCGAGGACGAAGACGGCGAGCAGCGCGGTCGCGACCGGGATCAGCCCGGGCGAGATCACCGAGGAGTGCAGCGCCGGGGCGAAATGCGCGCCGCCGACCAGGATCAGGCTGTAGCTCGGGCCGACGATGGCGGTGAGGATCAGCGCCCGCTTCCAGCCGAGCTTGCCGACCGGGAAGGGTTTCAGTCGCGCGATGGCGAAGGGCAGCAGCACCAGCGAGGCGGCGAGGAAGCGCAGGATCGTGACGTCGCCGGCCGAGAGCCCGTCGACCACCGATTGCCGCGAGACCACCGACTGCACGCCCCAGATCACGGCCGAGAGGATGCCGAAGGCAAAGCCGATGGCGAGGCGGGAGGAGGCGGGATTGGACACTGTTCAAGGCCTTGCGGGAGCAGGGCGGCTTATGGGCTCAAGCGGGAGGTTGCGGCAAGGGTGGGCGCGGCGGGAGGCTCTACGCCGGACGCATGGGCGGGAATCGCGGGGAACCCTTCTCCCCTCGGGGGAGAAGGTGGCAGCGCGAAGCGCTGACGGATGAGGGAAGGATGGCTCACCCGGTCGAACCGCCCTCATCCCCTGCCGGACCTTCTCCCCCGAGGGGAGAAGGGAGCCGCCTACTCCACCGCCGCGACCAGCCGCTCCAGGAAGCCGTCGATCGCGGCCTTGTCGATCCAGCGCAGCACGGCGACGAGTTCGTGCTCGGGGTCGATCCAGATCAGGTTGTTGCCCGCTCCCTGCGCGCTGAAGCCGCTCGCCGGCAGCTTGGGGTTGGCCGCCGGGCCGCGGTTCAGCCACCAGAGGAAGCCGTAATTCGGCAGGGTCGGCGAGGGCACGACCGATTGCGCCAGCCACGCGGGCGGGATCAGTTCGCGCCCGTCCCAGACGCCGTTCTGCGCGATCAGCTGGCCGAAGCGGGCATGGTCGCGGGCGCTGATGAAGAGGCCGCCGCCCCAATGGCCGCCGCCGGGGACCGACTGCATGCGCTGCCCGTCGATCTCGACCCACGAGGTCTCGTAGCCCTCCCAGCGCCAGCCTTGCGAGGCGCCGACCTTGTCCATGATGCGCTCGCGCAGCACGTCGGGAAGCGGCTTGCGGAAGCGGCGCAGCAGCGCGTAGCCGAGCGCGTTCACCCGGACGTCGTTGTATTCGTAGAGGCTGCCGGGCTCGCGCAATTCGCGGCGCTGGCCTTTTCGGCTGTTGTCGGCGCCGATGCCGATCTGCCTGAAATGGTCGACCTGGTCGGATTTGCCGAAGATCTCGCCCTGCCATTCGCTGTTCATGTTGAGCAGATGGCGCCAGGTGATCTTGGCGTTGTGCGGGCTGGAGAAATACGGCCCGTCGACGCTTTTGCCGACCGGCTCGTCGATATCGGCGATCAGCCCGTCGGCGACGGCAAGGCCGGCCAGCACCGAGAGATAGCTCTTGGCGATCGAGAAGGTCATGTCGGCGCGCTCGACATCGCCCCATTCGGCCACGACCCTGCCGCCCTTGAGCACGACGCCGGCCGGCCCGCCGCGCGGCTCGACCGGCCCGACGATCTCGGTCCACGGACCCGTCTCGTCCCATTCGCGATTCCCGACATAGGCGCCGTCCGGATAGAACATGCTGTGCGGCCAGGGGGAATCATGCGCCTGCGCGAAGTCGACGGCGGCCTGGAGGCGGGCGGGGGAGAGGGAGCTGGACAAGGCGGGGACTCGGGGAGATGAGGGCTAATGAGACAGGCTTAGCATTGGCTCTGGGAGACGTCTTCGCCTGCTGGCGCAGGTCGAACCTCATAGGGCGGAATAGCAGCTAGCAGTGGAAATTTGGCACTTTGGATGCGTCGGAAACGAAATGAGATTGCAGCTCAACAAGTGCTAATCCATTATCTTTCTGTTGGGATTAACCTGTTGCGAGAGCATCCTGTGATAGAATACGCAACAAAACATTTTCTCGTAATTTCTGCGATCGCTACGATATTAGGTGCGGCTATGGCCGCTTTGTTCGCCTATGGTTATTTAATAGTATTTGGCTCTGGGCTGGTCTGGATATTAGAGTATTCAGATTTATTAAAACTCGCTCTGATTGGAGTGCTTTTTGTTCTGGCTTATATCTCAATCATAACTGTTTTCGCTCAAGAAATTCCAAAAATAATGAACTATAATAATAAATTACTAAGGAATATTGTCTTGATTTTGTTAATATTGGCATTGTTATTAATTTATATTTTGCCGGAATATAAATTATTTATTGATGGCGATGTTTGGATTAAACTTAGAATTATAGCGGTTTCCTCCTTGATTGTATTCTCAATGATATCACTGCTTATGACTATTGATATTACCAGTAGACTGATCGAAGGTCGGTTTATTGCTTTACAGATGTTTATAAGCTTTGGCGTTAGTTTTATGCTTGTTGTATTTATTTTTGGGGTTTGCCGAGGTTTGTACGTAAAAACTTCTAAGGAATCTTTTGTTGAAATTTTAGCCAGAGATAAAGGCAACGTCGAAACGCTCTATAAGAATAGTAAAATAATCATGATGTTATCGCATCATGCGATATTCCAGACTTCAGATAGCATTATAGTCATTCCAGCATCTGATGTTGTTCGGATCACGGCGGGAAGCAAAGGGTGGTCGCATTAGCCCTCATGATGGCGAGCAGGCAGTCCAAATCGCGACCGAGACCCTCACTCCTCCATCATCGTTTCCACGAATGTCGCCGGGTCCAGGCAGAACTCGCGGATCAGGCGGAAATGCTGGGTCTGCTCGATCGTCACGGGATCGAGCCCGTATTTGGTCAGGCCGAGCAGGCGGGCGCCCGGATAGGCCATCAGGATCGGGGCGTGGGTCGCCATGATCACCTGGCACTGGCCGAGCCGGTCCATGCGGCGCAGCAGCTTGAGGAATTCGATCTGGCGGGCCGGCGACAGCGCCGATTCCGGCTCGTCGACAATGAAGATGCCGCGGCGCTGGCAGCGCTCCTCGAAGAAGCGCAGAAAACCCTCGCCATGCGAATGGGAGAGGAAATCGGGGCCGTCCGCGCCGCCGACGGCGTCGAGATAGCGCGCCACCGAGAAGAAGCTCTCGGCCCGGAAGAACCAGCCATCGGTGACTTTCGGCAGCCAGCTCGCCTTGAGCGCGCTGGAGAGCCGGCCGCCCGTGGCTTCGCGCGCCAGCGCATGGTCGACCGGGCGATAGCCCTTGCCGCCGCCGGCCTCGTCATAGCCGGCGAGCACGGCGATGCCTTCGAGCAGCGTCGATTTTCCGGTGCCGTTCTCGCCGACGATGATGGTGATCGGCTTGTCGAAGGAGAGCTCGAAGTCCTCGCGCAGGAAGGGCAGGCACCAGGGATAGGCGTCGGCGTCCGGCACGGCGTCGCGGTCGAGCCAGATGCGCCGGAGAAAAGGCGCGGGCAGGCGGGTCTGGGTTCGTCGCATCGGGGCTCGCGGGCGGGGGTGGGGCAGTCAGTGGGTACCATGTTTGACGAAACCGCGAGTCATCCCGGACAAGCGGCGAAGCCGCGCCGATCCGGGATCCATGCCTGAACCTCTATCGGGACTGTTCCGGAATGGGTCCCGGGTCTGCGCTGCGCTCCGCCCGGGACGACCTGCGCTGAAACAGTGAAGGCCACGAAACGATCGACCATGCGTGATGCCCCGCCGGCTCGGCGCCGCGAGGGTTCGATTGGTCGCCATCCGAGGGAGGGCGCGGGGTCAAGGCGGCGTCGCAGTCGACGGCTGCGTGCCGAATGTCGATGTCGAAATGTCGAGGCAGCGCCACTGGCCACTGCCCAACCCCGCGCCGCGGTTCTCTTCAGGTGTTCTCGCCGTCTGGTTACGTCCGGCAGGACTGGGAGGGCCTCTCCCATCGACGAAAACCCCTCCGTGGTGGAAGGAGTCGGCTCGGATCGCAGAAGTGGGTCGCACTTGTGCCGAACCGGGCTCCTTCGGGCTCGCAAGGCCCTGTCGCCACGAAACACCGCTCTCCCGCCCGGCCTCATGATGCCTCGCGAAGCCCCCTCGGTTCGGGCGGGACAGGAGGAAGCATAAGCCGGGTTTCGGGGGCGGGGATTGATAGGTGAGTTATCCCCGCTTCGCCCGGCCGTCATGTTCGCCCTTATGGCGGGCATCGGCGTCTTGAACTCCGCATTGCAGGAAGACGTGGATGGTCGGGACAAGCCCGACCATGACGGAAAGGCGTGGGACCCCAGGCAAACACGCGCGGCGGCGCCGGCCTTGCATGGTCAGCCTATGCCGCAATCGGACTTGGGCGCGCCGGGGGGCGGCAGCGTGACGCTGAAATCCTTGCGGGCGATCTCGTCTCCACGCAACGAGACGATCATCGTCCACGGGCCGGGCGCCATTTCCCAGTCATGCTCGAAGGTGAAGCCGGCATGGCTGAGACCATCAACCACATAGCTGGGAAAGCGCGTCTCGGCGCTCTGCCTGCCGTCGGGGCGCGTCAGGTCCGGGTGCAGAACCCGCACCTCGACACGGTCCGGCATGCGGAACGGCGGCGTGGGAACCAGCCTCACCGTGATTCCGAAATTCCGGCAGAGCCGAGCCTCGATCTGGTCGCTGCGCTCGATATAGCGCAGCTTCTGCATGGCGCGGACCGGTTCCAGAGCACGTTGACCGGCTTCCGGCTGGCTGTCGACGAGGCGCCCGGCGACCACGCCGAAGTCGACGATCTCAGCCTTGGGGCCGGCAACCGCAGGCCCCGCCATGGTGATGAGCGCCATGGCAGCGCCAGTCGTCGCGATCCGTCGCATTCGCATGATCACGTCAAAGCGCGATCTGATGGAGAGATTGTGGCGGGGGCAGCGCGGCATCGCCCGACACGGCGCGAGCCCCGGCTTTTCAGGCTGCCGAGCCGGTGATCAGGCGCAGATAATGCTCGGCATGCTGATAGTAGCGCTCGGCCTCGATCCGGTCGCCGGCGAGGGCCTTGGCCTTGGCCAGAGCGAGGTAGCGCTCGTAACTGGCCCGCGCGGATGAGCCCCGCCTTGGCTGCGTGGCGTTGGTCCGGGGGACATGATCGTCGAAGGCGGTGGATCCGGGTTGGCGCGTGGGCATGACCGGCCTCCTCATCCCAGCATCTTCCTGACGATGCGCCGCAGCTCCTGGCGGCTGAGGCCGCAGGGCTCCGGCTTCCAATCAGGGGCGGATTTCGGCGTAAGCGTGGTGGCGATCGCGTCGGCGACGTACCTGGTCTCGGGTGACTTCAGTTCGGTTGATACTAGCATTGATATCCGTTTGCCGCTCGGCCGGGGCCGGGCGGTCTCGTGTGTGAAATCGCCGGGCACGCTGTGCGTGCAGCGATGGTGCTGCCGAGGGCAGCAATCGGTTTTCGACGATAGGAGTAAGGCGCGCCGCAGGGTCCAATCAGAGGAGCCAGTCGGTCAATCGTCGCCTCTACATTCTGTCTATAGAAACAATGCGGCCAAAACAAGTTGGCCAGCGGCGCTTTTATTTTTGGGGCCCGCCGAGATCCTACGGGAAATAGTTGGTCGGCACAGTCGCCGTACGATGGCGGCAGGGTCCATTGAGATTTTTCGCGATGGCCGTCATGGCAGCATCCACCGACAGGAACGGCCCTTTCCGGATATCGGTCAGGCGCGCGACCTGGTCCTGCCCTAGAACGATCCAGCAACTGCCATGCGGGTCGCGAATGATCGAGCAGATCGAGCGTTCGAGCAGGTCGGAGACGCCCCAGTTGCCGGAGAGATCACGCCGCACCGTCGTATCCATGAATTCCTCCGGGTCCATGCCGATATGGCTATGGAAACGGTGATTGTAAGGGCGGGCTGCGGATTGCGACGCAGGCGTCACGTCCGCCATCGCGCTGCTGAGCCGCATTTCATTTCGCAGTTGCAGCAAAATCCAAATCCTGCTCACCTGCTCCCGCTCATCACACGATTGAAAAGCGGAGAGCGGCGTGGCGGGTGCGGAGGAATTGTCGCCATCGGCGCTGGCGGGCGAATTGTCGGCGGCGATCGTGCAGGCGCGCTCGGATGCGCGCGAGGACCCGTTCGGCAATCCGGTGCTGCGCGTCACGCTCTGGCTGACCCGCAAGATGGATCGCGGCGAGGTGACGCTTGCCGATACCGCCGCGCTGATCCGCCAGCTCGGCCGCGCAGCCCTCGCCGACCGGGCAGCGCGCGTCGCCGCCTATGTCGGGCTGGAGCGCAACGAGAGCGAAGCCTATGCCGCGCTGGCCCGGCGTGTCGCGGACGAGGCGAGCGCTTCGGCGCAGCCCTTCGAGGCCTATGCGGCGGCGCTGGCGCGGGTACGCTTCGCCGCCGTCTTCACCGCGCATCCGACCTTCGGCATGAGCCGGGCGGTGGCGCATGCGCTGGCCGAACTCGCCTCGAACGAGGGCGAGGCGACGGCGCTGAGGGCCGCTGACCTGTCCTTCCGGCCGGATGCGGCGATCACCCTGCAGGACGAGTTCGAGCAGGCGCGCTTTTCGGTGCGCAACGCCCGCGATGCGATCGATCGGCTGAATGCCGCCTTCCTGGCCGAGGCGAGGGCGCGCTGGCCGCAGCGCTGGCGCGAGCTCAGGCCGCGCGCCCTGCTGCTCGCCTCCTGGGTCGGCTGCGACACCGATGGACGCACCGATATCGGTTGGTGGGACACGCTGCGCTACCGGCTGGAATCGAAGCGCGGCCAGTTCTTCCGCCTGCTGGAGAAGCTGCCGGAGGCGCCGGCGACCGCCGAGGTGAGGGCGCTGGTCGAGGATGCGCTCGCCGCGGTGGAGCGGCAGCTGGCGCTCTGCCCGCCGCTCAACAGCAAGCCGGAGATCGCGGCCCTGCAGGCATTCTCGCTGGCGCTCGTCGGCGAGCGGGAGGCGGCGCTGCCGGAAGCGTCGAAGCTGGTGGCGGCGCTCGACAAGGCGATCGTGCTGGCCGAGGACGAGGCGACGGCGGAAGCTCTGATCCTGGCGCGGGCGGGCGCCATCGCCCACGGCGTCTCGATCGCGCTGCCGCATTTCCGGCTGAACGCCTCGCAGCTTCACAACGCCATGCGCGGGGTGATCTCGCTCGACGAGGAACCGGCCCAGCCGGCACAGCGGCGCGCCTTCCTCGCAGCCGTCAACCAGGCACTCGCCAAAGTGAAGCCGACGCCGGTCGATTTCGGCGCGCTGGCGGTCGAGCGCGCCTCGGCGGCGCGAATGATGATGATGGTCGCGCAGATCGTGAAGCATGTCGACGGCTCGCGGCCGGTGCGCTTCCTGATCGCCGAAACCGAGACGGGCTACACGCTCCTGTCGGCGCTCTATCTCGCCAGGCGCTTCGGCATCGCCGATCTCGTCGAGATCTCGCCGCTCTTCGAGACGTCGGACGCGCTCGAACAGGGGCCCCGCATCATCGACGAGGCGCTGCGCAGCCCGCATTGGCGCGACTATCTCAAGCGTCATGGCCGGCTCTGCGTCCAGTTCGGCTATTCCGATTCCGGCCGCTATATCGGCCAGGTCGCGGCGACCTTCTGGGTCGAGCGGCTGAGGAGCCGCATCCTCGAGCTGCTGCAGCGCTACGGGCTCACCGATATCGAGCTGGTGATCTTCGACACGCATGGCGAGTCGGCCGGGCGCGGCGCCCATCCCGACAGCCTCAGCGACCGGCTCGCCTATCTCGATCCGGAATGGCCGCGACGCGCCTTCGCCAAGGCCGGCGTCAAGGTCACGCGCGAGACCAGCTTCCAGGGCAGCGACGGCTATCTGCTCTTCGGCACCAAGGGGCTTGCGGGCGCGACGGTGGCGCGCATCGCCGAAGCCGTCTTCGCGGACGCGGCTGCCGGCGCAGACGATCCGATCTATGCCGAGCCGGACTTTGCCACCGAGTTCTTCCAGACCGTGCGCGAGGAGATGACCCATCTCGTCGACGATCCCGGCTATGCGGCGCTGATCGGCACGTTCGGCCCCTCTCTGCTCGACAAGACCGGCTCGCGCCCGGCGGCACGGCAGAGCGATGCCGGCGGGCCGACGGTGATCCGCCATCCCCGTGAGCTGCGCGCCATTCCCAACAATGCGATCCTGCAGCAGCTCGGCTGGCTGGCGAACAGCGTGCACGGCATCGGCCAGGCGGCAGCGCGGGCGCCGGAGCTGTTCGCCAGCATGCGCGAGAGCTCCGAACGCTTCGGCCGGGCCTATCGGCTTGCGGCCAATGCCATGGCGAACAGCGATCTCGACGTGCTGCGCGCCTATCTCGACACGCTCGATGCCGGCTCCTGGTTCGACCGGGCCCGGCGTACCGAGAAGGAGGGTCGCCGCGACGAGTTGCTCGCTGTCGCCGAGACGCTGGCGCGGCTCGATCTTGCGCCTTCGCTGCGAAGGCTGTTCTGGCGCTTCGCATCCGATCGGCTGAAGCTGAAGGAGGCGGCGGGCGAGCCGCCGGCGATGCCGGTCCGGCTGGTGGCGCTGCATACGCTGCGCCTCTCGCTGCTGCACCGGATCTGGCTGTCGGCGACGCATATCCCGGACTTCCGGCCATATGCCGGGGTGACGCGCGAACTCCTGCTCGAGCGTATCCTGCGGCTCGACATGGCCGGGGCGCTCGCGCTGCTCGGCCAGATCTTCCCGCTCAATCCCGACCCGGCGCTGGGGCTCGATTTCGGCGAGCCTGCCGGCCCTCGCGAGGGCGGCGCCTATGCCGCCTTCCATCGCGACGTGGTCGAGCCGATGCGGGAGTGCTTTGGGCTGCTACGCGAGGTCTCGGGCGCGATCCAGCATGAGATCGGGGCGTTTGGGTGAGGGGTGTGGGCGTCATGGTCGACCTTGAGCCGACCATCTCCTGAAAGAGATTCCCGGGTCCGCGCTGCGCTTCGCCCGAGAATGACGAATTGTCTCAGCGTGTCCGTTCCGAGAGCTCGGCCGAAGCGCTGATGTTGCGGTCGGAGATCGACTGGACCGGCTCCCAGACGGTGTGGCTGTCCCGCGGGGTCGAGACCAGATATTTGAGCTGGCTCTTGGCCTTGGCCGAAAGCAGCGGGCTCGACTGGAAACTGGCGAAGTTGGAATAGGCGCGCGAGCCGCCGTCGAAGACCACGACGCGATCCTTCAGGACGATGATGTCGCCCTTTTTCAGCGTCTCGTCCTTGAGGTACCAGAACGGGTCGTTGGCATACTCCATCGGCTTGACGAGCTTCGGCTTCGGGCCGTCCTTGCCGGCATCGAGCGTCGTCCCGGCCTTCTTCTGCTTTGGCCGCACCGTCATGTGCAGCGAATTGTCGGGCACGGGCGCGTAGGTCGGCCGCTGCGGGACGCCGAACAGCGTCTCCCAGAACCCCGCCGCGCTAGCAGGCGAGGCGAGGGCGACGGAAGCCGCTGCGAGTGCAGCAGCGGCGATGATCGGTTTCGACATGGTCGGCACGGCTGCAATCCCCAGCTCCGCAACCGGAGATAGCGATGAACGTCCCCGATCTCAATGACGGAAGCGCGACGTGATGAACGGCTTCTTCGTCAAATTTCAGCGATTGCGCGGTAGCCATTTCGAGATTGGTGATCGGGAGCCGGATTCGGGCGATTCCTTGCTGCAATGCAGCGTGTTAGCGGCGTTTCGCACATCTCAGTCATGCGCCGGCAAAGGGGTCAAGGCTGTGGATGCTCGAGCGCCGCGGGCAAGACCGCAAGGGTCGCGAACGCGAAGGCCGGGCGCTCGCGCCACGCCGACGCGTTCGGCTGTCACAATGAGGGGCGATGACAGGAGCAGGCGCAGTCGAGGCATCGCAGCAGTCTCCAGTCGCGGCACAACCCAGCGTGCCGGATGATGATGGGGAAGTTGCCGCCAGCGGATTGTATCGCGGCCCGTTCGCCTTAGGTTGCGCGCAAGAGGAACGCTGAAGGGAGCACGAGCCGAATGGCCGCGACCGAACTGCGGGCACAGCCCTTCGATGTCGAAGCCGCCCGGACCACGCTGTTCCAAGCGCTGCTGGCCGCCGCGGGCAGGCACGGCAAGAGCCGCATCGCGCTGGAGGATCCCGAGCGCAAGCCACTCAGCTATGGCAATCTGGTGCTGGGCGCGCTGGTGCTCGGCCGCAAGCTTTCGGCGCTGACCAGGCCCGGCGAAAAGGTCGGGCTGATGCTGCCCAACGTGCAGGGCATGGCGGTGACGCTGTTCGGGCTCTCGGCGTTCGGCCGCGTGCCGGCGCTGCTCAACTTCACTGCCGGTCTGAAGAACCTCACCGCGGCCTGCGAGATCGGGCCGATCTCGACCATCGTCACCTCGCGCCGCTTCATCGACCAGGCCAAGCTCGACGACATCGTCGAGGCGCTGGCGCCGGGGCGGCGGGTGATCTATCTCGAAGACGTCCGCAAGGAATTGACCAGCCTCGACAAGGCGATCGGTGCGCTCGCCTCGCTGGCGCCCGGGCTGGCGCTTCGCAGCCATGCGGCGAAGCCCGACGATCCGGCCGTGGTGCTGTTCACCTCCGGCACCGAGGGCAAGCCCAAGGGCGTGGTGCTGAGCCATGCCAATCTGGTCTCCAACGCCAACCAAATCTTCCAGCTCGCCGCCGGCTTCCTCAGCGAGCGCGACATCGTCATGAACCCGCTGCCGGCCTTCCACTCCTTCGGGCTCACCGCAGCGCTGCTGATGCCGCTGACCCACGGCATGAAGGTCGTGCTCTATCCGAGCCCGCTGCACTACAAGCAGGTGCCCAAGCTGATCGGCGAGACCGGGGCGACCTTCCTGTTCGCCACCGACACGTTCCTTCAGGGCTACGCACGCGCCGCCGACGAGGGCGACCTCAAGAGCGTGCGCTATGTCGTCGCCGGGGCCGAGCGGGTGAAGCTGGAGACACGCAAGCTCTGGGAGCCCTATGGCACCACCATCCTCGAAGGCTATGGCTGCACCGAATGCTCGCCGGTGCTGGCCTGCAATACGCCGGTGGCGATGCGCGACGGCACGGTCGGGCGGCTCCTACCGGGTATCACGGCGAAGCTCGTGCCGGTCGAGGGGATCAGCGAGGGCGGGCGGCTCTGCGTCAAGGGGCCGAACGTGATGCTCGGCTATCTCAACGCCGACAATCCCGGCGCGATCATGCCGCCGGAGGGCGGCTGGCACGACACCGGCGACATCGTTTCGATCGATGACGGCTTCGTCGCGATCAAGGGCCGGGCCAAGCGCTTCGCCAAGCTCGGCGGCGAAATGGTCTCGCTGGCAGCGGTCGAATCGATGGTAGCCGGCCTCTGGCCCGGTCACAATCACGTGGTCGTGGCGCTGCCCGACATGCGCAAGGGCGAGCAGCTCGTGCTCGTCACCGAGAAGCCCGACGCCGAGAAGAAGGCGCTGCAGGACGAGGCCAAGCGCCAGGGTTTCCCGGAGCTATGGCTGCCCAAGGCCATCCTCGTTACGGCCACGATTCCAGTGCTCGGCAACGGCAAGATCGATTATGGTGGCACGCGCGAGCTCGCCATCATGATGAGGCCGCTGCTGTGACGCCACAATCGCATGCTCTGGGAAGCCGCATGATCACGCTTCTTCCCCTCGTCTTCGCCCGCGCGGCGGCCTTCGCCGTGGCCGGGATCGCCCTTGCACCTGCCGATCTTGCCGCCCAGGCCGCCGGCCAGACCTATGTTCGCCGCGACGAATGCATCGAAGCCGGCAAGCTCTCGGCCGAACAGTGCGAGCACGCCTATCGCAACGCCCGCGCCGAATTCGAGCAGAAGGCGCCGCGCTATGCTTCGCGCAGCGCCTGCGAGCGCGTCCATAAGCGCTGCGGCGCCCAGGTCTCGACCACTGGCGGCTGGGACGCGCTGGCGCGTGGCGGCGGCGGGCAGTCCTACGTGCCGCGCTTCGTCGGCATCCGGGTCACTGGCGAGGGCGCCCAGGGCAAGGCCTTTCCGATCATCGAGGGCACGGGCAAGGTCGCCTTCTCGGCGCGTCAGGTCGCGGCGCTTGACGACCAGGTCGCGGCCCGCCGGGCGGTGATGGGCGGCGGCGGCCAGCACCAGCAGGCGAGCGGCCCCTATGTCCGCCGCGGCGACCGCGACGATACGGTGCGCGTGCCGATGCAGGAGAAGAAGATCGGCTCCGACGTCGCGCCCGGGCTCTATGTCGATCCGGACGGGGTCGAATGGTACAAGCCGGCACATCGGCGCTGAGGACAGGTGCGCAACCGGCGCTTGTCGCCGGGCGCTGGTATCGCTAACCAGTCTCGCCGCGCGGACGTGGCGAAACTGGTAGACGCAAGGCACTTAAAATGCCTCACCGGAAACGGTATGCGGGTTCGATCCCCGCCGTCCGCACCATCATGCCCCTTTGCGGGAGGGCCAGCCCGAGACGAAGAGGCCAGCCCATACGCGCGGGAACCCTTTGGCCCACCGGAAGCCTACTTGCAGTCCAGCTGCTCGATCCGCGGCAGGCCCGACAGGCGGACTTTTGGATTGTAGGTGACGGAACAGCTCTTCGTGCCGGCCGGAAGCTCCTGGGCCAATGAGATCGAGGTGCCGGCATAGCCGCATTCGATCCAGGTTCGGCGCTCGGACGTGCTCGCGAACTGCCAGGTGGAGACCTCGCGATCCCTGACCTTCCGTGTCGCATCCGGGGCCAGGCTGACCTGCTCGCTCGGCTGGCCGTCATAGAAGGTGACCTGGCTGACGCGATGCGGCGTCTTGCTGCGCAGATCGCGCCAGCCCGGAATGGCCGCGGTGAGCTGCTGCTGCGTCTCAACTTCGGCCGGGCATTGCGGCGCCGCGAGCGCCTCGCCGGCGAGGACCACGAACAGTCCCGCTGCCATCAAAATCCTGCTCATGCCGTATCGCCCCGCTACCATTCGATCGCTGAAAACGCGTTGCCGTCGTTGCTCAATCCCGATTTCGTCGGTGTCCAGCGAATTGTACGACGCCTGACCTCCCCTTGCGCGCGCCATTGATCGAGGACCTGAATCCCGGTGGCATCCTGGCCCAGATAGATCGCCGCGTGCTTGCCGGTGCTGCCGGTCTGCGGATATTTTCCGTCGACGAATGTCGCGATGGCCGTGCCGACCGGAAGCACGGGGCCGTCCTTGGTGACCTTGCGCCCCTCAATCCAGAACTTGGTCTGCGGGGCTTTGAGCGTCTGCTGGATGAACTCAACGCATTCTGCATTGCCTTTTGCGTTGGTATAGGAGGTCCCAGCATAGCTTTGCTCGAGCGTCTTGCCGCTCTCTGGTTTTAGAATGTGCTCCATGCTGGACCTCGTGAAATACTTAAATCGAGGGGCGCTCTGAGCCGGCGCATTCCTTCATAAGGAAACTACGTAACTTTGCGCCCGGCCCTCGGAGCCATTGTGCACATTTGACCGACTATCGGCAGTAACCGCCGCTGGGACGCGAAATTTATACCTCCGCGGGCGAGTTCAAAATTTGGATTGATTTGCATGGGCCGAACGGCGTAACCGCCAGGCCTTCAACTCACCTGGCAGCAGGGGCGGTATCGCCCTTGCTGCTTTTGTCCTGGCACTGGCAATCGCCTGTCCGGAGCTTATTTGACCGCGGAGAAGGCCGTCGGCGCCAAAATCTGGCTGACGACGTTTTCGATGATCTGGCCGTCCGCTTCGCTCCTGGTGCGTGCCTCGGTCCACTCCGGATCGGTCGCGAACGCCGTCCATTTCGTCTCGCGCTCGGCGAGCGATTCCCAGGCCAGGAAATAGGTCAGGTCGCGATTGGACTCCCCGATCAGCGTGGTGAAGAATCCGGCTTGCCGGATACCGTGCTTGTCCCACAGCTTCAGCGTGGCCTTGTCAAAGCGGTCGAGCAAAGCCGGAAGCCGACCAGGCAGGCAGCGATACACGCGCATTTCGTAGATCATCGAAAATCACGTCCTGTCATTGGTTTTGCTGCGAGCAACTGGCCGCAAGGTTAGTCTGTCCCGATAGAGTGGCCCAGCCCCGGTCGCGCGGTCTAGCCCCGCTTGTGCTCCACCTTCGGCAGGAACCAGGCCAGGAGGCCGATCGCCGGCAGGAAGGCGCAGATCCGGTAGACCGCCTCGATGCCGATCCAGTCGGCGACCTCGCCGAGGATCGCCGCCGCGAGGCCGCCGAGCCCGAAGGAGAGTCCGTAGAACAGGCCGCCGATCAGGCCGATCCGGCCCGGCATCAGCTCCATCGCGTAGATCAGGATCGCGGCGAAGGAGCTCGCCATGATCAGGTTGA
This sequence comes from Allobosea lupini, assembly GCF_900109525.1. GTDB lineage: Bacteria > Pseudomonadota > Alphaproteobacteria > Rhizobiales > Beijerinckiaceae > Allobosea > Allobosea lupini. Next base: position 175,779 of record NZ_FOAN01000010.1, read on the forward strand.
TCACCACCGTCAGCACGCCGGTCCAGAACAGGTCGGCAAAGGGCAGCATCAGCGAGAAGGGCAGGGCGCCGAGGATCGAGAACCAGAGGATGCGGTTGCGGCCGATCCGGTCGCCGATGATGCCGCCGGCGAGCGCCCCGACGGCGGCGGCCGCGAGGAAGAGGAACAGCATCAGCTGCGAGCCCTGCACGGAGATGCCGAACTTCCCGATCAGGTAGAAGGTGTAATAGGAGCTGAAGCTCGACGAATAGGCGTTCTTCGAGAACAGCAGGATCACCAGGATGGTGATCGCGAAGGCGATCTGGCCATTGGTGTGCGCAGGCGCCGCCGGGGCGGGTGCCGCGGCCTTGGCGGGCTTCGCTGCAGCGGCGGCAGCGGCCGCCTTGCTCAGCTCGGCATAGCGGCGCGCCGTCCACACCATCAGGATCATGGCGAGCAGGGCCGCGGCCGAGAACCAGGCGACGCTGGCCTGGCCGCGCGGGACGATGATGAAGGCGGCGAGCAGCGGGCCGAGGGCGCCGCCGCTCTGGCCGCCGACCTGGAAGATGCCCTGCGCCAGTCCCTGCTGGCCGCCCGAGGCGTTGCGGGCCATGCGGGTGGCTTCCGGATGGAAGATGGACGAGCCGAGGCCGACGCAGGCAGCCGAGATCAGCAGCAACGCATAGCTGCCGGCATAGGCTAGGCCGATCAGCCCGGTCAGCGTGCAGCCCATGCCGACGACCATCGAATAGGGCATCGGGTTCTTGTCGGTGTAATGGCCGACGACCGGCTGCAGCAGCGAGGCGGTGATCTGGAAGGTCAGCGTGATCAGGCCGATCTGGCCGAAATCGAGCGCATAGGCCGTCTTGATGATCGGATAGATCGCCGGGATCAGCGACTGGATCATGTCGTTGAGCAGATGCGTCGCGCTGAGCACGAACAGCACCGGCAGGTCGGCGCGGCGGGTCTGTGCGATCGGCTGGCTGACGTTCATGCGGATGATCGATCCGGGCGCAAGCTTGGATGGCGGGCGAGGGCCGCCCGATAGCTGCAAAGCCGGCTCATACCACCGTGTTCGGCTGAAAACCCAGAGCCCACAGCACAGGTCCGCCCTGATGTGGACGCGGGATCGGGCGCGGCGGCCGTCGAGAGCGGCCGTCGCGATCCGCCCGCTATTTCACTTCGCCGGCGATCTCGGCGAGCGCCGGGGCCTTCTGGATCAGGCCGCGCTCGACGAGGAAGGTGCCGAAGCGCTCATAGCGGCCCTGGTCGAGGGCGCGCGGGCGCTTGGCGAAGCGCGGCAGCGTGTCGGTCCAAGCCTGGCGATTGAGCGCGTCGTCGAGATCGGGGTGGGCGGCGATGAAGAGCTTCCAGGCTTCCTGCGGGTGGTTGGTGAGATAGAGCGCCGCTTTCTCGATGGCGGCGAGGAAGCGAGGCAGGCGGCTGTCACCGACGGCGTCGCGGCGGGTGATCAGGATCAATTCGTCATAGGCGGGAACGCCGTGCTCCTCCGGATAGAAGGCGGTGCCGGGATGGCCTTCGAGCCTCATCTGGGTCAGCTCGAAATTGCGGTAGCCGCCGATAGTGGCGTCGACCTTGCCGCCGATCAGCGCGGCCGAGAGCGCGAAGTTGACGTTGACCAGCTTGACGTCGTCGAGCTTCAGGCCGGCCTTGGCCAGCATCTGGCCGAGCAGGGTGGTCTCGGTGCCGGAGACGGCATAGCCGATCGTCTTGCCCTTGAGATCGGCGAGGCTCTTGATCGGGCCATCGGCCTTGACGATGACGCTGTTGAGCGGCGTCTCGACCAAGGTGCCGACGCGGGCGATCGGGATGCCGGCGGCATGGTCGAGATAGAGATTGGGCTGGTAGTGGATGCCGATATCGGCCTGGCCGGCGGCGACGAGGCGCGGCACGGCCGAGGGGTCGGATGGCGGCACCATGGTGACCTCGAGCCCGGCCTCCTTGAACAGCCCAAGCTTGTCGGCGACGACCAGCGGCGCGTGGTCCGGATTGACGAACCATTCGAGCATCACGGTGAGCTTATCGGCGGCGCGGGCCGGGCTGGCGAGGCCGGCGGCCAAAGCGAGGCCGGTGGCGAGCAGAGCGCGTCGGGTGAGGGCGCGGAGGGTCATCGGGCGAAATCCTTCTGCGTGATCGATTTGAAGCGGAGTGACGTCACGGCTCGCTCGCCCAGGGAATGAGGCGCGGGCCGAGCGCATCGACGAGATGGCGCAGGACGAGGCTGAGCACGGCGAGCACGGTCATCGCGGCGAAGACCGTGTCGGTCTGCATGCGGGCATTGGCCTGGACCATGACGAAGCCGAGCCCGGCCGAGGCACCGACCCATTCGCCGATCACCGCGCCGAGCGGCGCGAGCGGGGCCGCGACCCTGAGGCCGGTGAGCAGGCTCGGCATCGCCAGCGGCAGGCGGACATAGCGCAGCGTCTGCCAGTGCGTCGCCGTGGTCAGCGCCGTGGCGTCGATCAGCTCCGGGTCGGTCCGGCGCAGGCCGTCGGTGAAGGCGGAGGCGACGGGAAAGAAGATGATGATCGTCGCCATGATCACCTTCGAGCCCATGCCGAAGCCGAACCAGACGACCAGCAGCGGCGCGATGACGAAGACCGGGAAGGATTGCAGCACCAGCAGGATCGGCCAGAGCAGGCGCCCGAGCCGCGGCAGTGCCACGATCGCTAGCCCCGTCAGCGCGCCGAACGCCGAGCCGAGCACGAAGCCGAGCGCCATCTCGGCGATGGTCGTCAGGCTATGGCCGAAGAGGAAGCCGGGCTGGCGCTGGAAAGCCAGGGCGACATCGAGCGGCGAGGGCAGGATGTAGCGCGGCGGCTGGAACAGCCAGATCGCACTTTGCCAGACGAGCAGCAGGACGAGAACCGTGCGCAAGGCAAGGGCGAGCGCGGCCATCACCGGTCTCGCGGAAGCCGAGCTGCGCTCTATCGCGTCCTGCGTCGTCAAAATCCGCCTTTCGGGTGGAAGGCGGGCGCGGGGAAAAGCGTTTGCGAGGCTGCCCCGAGCGACTCCCTCCGCCAGCATGATCTGGTTCAGGTTCGAAGGGTGCTTCTCAGCTCGCCCTGCGGCGAACGCCCCCGTCTCTCGACCGTCCTTGTGACAGAGCGGCCGGCGGCTGTCACGCCTGTCTCAGAACAGCCGGTGCGGGTCAGGCTTTGCCGTCATAGGCCGAATCGAAGAACGCCTTCTCCAGCGCGACCGCGCGCAGGAAGAAGTCCCGGCTCGTTTCCGCCTCGCTTGGGCCAACGCGATCGAGCTCGCTCCGCAGGAAGCCGACGAAGTCGCGGAAGTCGGGATTGTCGTGCAGGGTGATCCATTCGGCATGGATGAAGTTCGCCGGCAGCGGCTGCGAGGCCTGCTGCGCCCAGTCGAGATAGAGCCATTCGGCGACGACCAGCACGGAGAGGGCGGCGGCGTAGGAGCGCGTCGCGGCGGCCTCGCGCATGATCGCCTTGAAGCCGGCGGTCGCCTTGCTGTCCGGCGGAGCCGTGCGATCCTGCTCGCTCACGCCGAGCGCCTCGAAGGAGCGCAGGAAATAGGTGTTCTCCTCGCCGCTGACCATGCCGATGAAGCGGCCGAAGCGGATGCGGGCCTCGAAGCTGTCGGCGCTGGCGAGCGCGCCGCCGAGCAGGCTCAGGAAGCTGTCGATGAAGCGGTGATCCTGGACGAGATAACGGATCATGACCGCGTCGGAGACCGAGCCGTCCAGCAATTCGCGCACGAAGCGATGGCCGACGGATTGCGACCAGGCCGGCTGGCTGGCCTGGCGCAGGGTCTCGGTGAAACGTTCGGTCATGAGGTCGGCCTTTCGCTGATCGGGCTCTCCCTATCAGCGTCGCCGCTACTACCGCACGCTATTTCAGCCGCGCCGCGACGATCTTGGCGAGCTCGCCGACGCGCTGCTTCGCCTGATCATGCAAGGCCTGATCGCGCTCGCCGCCGGAGACACGGACCTCGACCGTCGTCAGGCCCTTGCGGATATGGATGCGGTTCATGATGTCGAGCGCCGCCTCGTCGCCCAGGCCCGCAACCGGCGTCTTCGCCTCGGACACCTTGATCGCGCTCTGGAACCAGCGCTTCGAGAGATCCTCATTGGCGGCGACATTGCGGACGCTGACCTGGATCTGGTTGAGCTCGATCGTACGCTTGCCGTCCTTCTCGACAGTGCGCTTGGCGTCGAACTGGCAGCCGATCGGGTTCGGCAGCGCTTCCTGCCGGTTCTCGCGGCTCTCATGGGTGATCTTGCCCATCAGCTTGCGGGCATCGCCGATGGTCATGCCGGGGAAGGTGGCCTTGATCTCCTCGGGCGTCAGCAGCGCGCAGGCATCCGGCCACTGCTCGACCGGGGCGACGGAGGAGGGGCGGGTGTCCGTCGGCACGGTCACGGCACTGTTCGTCGCCACCTGCAGGGTCGTGTCGACCATGCCGGTGCCGCCCTGCCAGCGTGCAGCGGCCTGCTTCGCCAAAGCGAGCGCGTTCGGCGCGGTCTGCTCGGAATAGAGGTCGAGCGAGACGGCATAGATCAGGTCGTCCTTGCGGGCGCGGATCACCACGCTCGAGGAGTTGGTTTCCTGGAAAGCCTCGTCGCCGATGCCGCTTACCGGCTCGAGCTTGAGCGTGATCTTGGGATCGGCCGCGACCTTCTCTCGCGTCGCCTTGATCGAGGCGAAGGCCTGAGCCGGCGTCTCGCGGCCCCTGGCGACGCCATCCCAGCGGATCACCGTGACCGAGGCGAAGCGGGCATGGTCGAGCTTCGAAGTCGGGCTCGGCAGCTTCACCGAGTACATGCAGCTCTCGGCATATTGCGGGCCGCGGCTGATCGGGCTCAGCGTCGGCCCCTTGGCGGTTATCGGGCGGCCGGGAAAGAGCGCCTCCAGATCGGCCTGCGGCAGCAGGCGGCAGGCGTCGGGCGCCCTGCCCGCAGCAGTGGCCGGTTCGGTGGCGGGTGTCGTCGTGGTGGTCTGGGCGAGGGCGGGGCCGGCGAGCGCCAGCAGCAGCGGGGTCACGAGCACGGAACGGGCGAGCATCGGATCAGGTCTCCAGGGACGGGCGCGCCACGGTCGATCGCGGCTGCGCCGTTCGGGGACGCGTCAATCTAGGGGGAGGGTGGCGCGATCATGGCGCCGCACGGGCCGCGACAATGGTTGCTGACAAGGACTGTCAGCCGGAAGGACAGCCCGCCGAGCCTGCGGCACGCCGGACATCCGATCGAATCATCGGTCCAGGGTGTGCTGTTTTGCGAGCGCTGCGCCGTGCGCGGACGCGCCGGGATTCAGTTCGGCCGGCGGGCCAGCGCCAGAGCGGCGCGCTTCGACCAGAGCCGCTCGCACAGGCTCACGACGGCAAGCCCGCTGACGCCGCCCATGATCTTGACCAGCGCATCCAGCCCGCGGGCATGCCGGCTCGCCTCGAAATGCTGGGCGATCTCGAGGCCGGCGGCGCCGGCGACGATGCACAGGAGAATCGCGCCCTTGCGGGCCGGATAGGCGATAGCGAGCGCCGCCGCGGCGACCAGATAGGCGATGAAGCGTTCGAGCTGCGGACCCATATGCGCAAGATGCGGGCGCGCGCCGATCGGTGACAGCGTCGCGAACACGACGAGGGCGACGGCGCCCCAGCCGATCAGCGCAGCCCAGCGGCGCATGGAACGCTCGTCCCCGAAGAACCGCATCGCCGCCTTCTGCGTCTGCCGTTGCACCATTCCGTCCCCGGAAAGCAGAAAGGGCCCAAGCGGTCATCGCTCAAGCCCTCGAAAATGCTGGCTCCCGGAGCAGGATTCGAACCTGCGACCAATCGATTAACAGTCGATTGCTCTACCGCTGAGCTATCCGGGATCGGTGGGCGGCGTATACCGACGCTGCCGGGAACACGCAACCCCTTTGCTGGCATCTGACCGGAGAAAATCGTGGGAAGACGATCTGCCCTATCGTCAATTCACAGTGGCGCGAGAGTTTCGGTTGCGGCGCGCCGCGGCATGTGGTTATAGGCCCAGCCGTGGAGCGCGCCTTTGGTCACGCTCCCTGGATGGCCTCGTGGCGGAGTGGTTACGCAGAGGACTGCAAATCCTTGCACCCCGGTTCGATTCCGGGCGAGGCCTCCAATCCCATTTATCATGCGCCGATTTCCTTACGGTTTTCGGCCTTGTTGTCCCGCTGGGTTTCCACACCCTCTGACGCCGGGACAATCTTGTTCGCCTTTCCACCCTTTGACAGGGCGATTTTGGCCACTCCGAAGGGCGTTACGCGGCGCCAATTGGCTGTCTTCATGTAGATTGCGGCCTGCTTTGGCGATTCCCATCCGAAGGTCGCCATGAGCTCGCGCTCGGATGCTGCGTTGACCGCTGCGGTCGTCGCGCCGGCCTTGCGGATGCCGTGAATGGAGCAATGCTTCTGCGCGATCGAATCGCACCACTTGCGCATGCGCTGACCAAAGCGCTACCGGAGACAAGGAGTAATGGAAACCAGCCGGGAACTGGGACAATAGCTATGTCCACTCCCGCACGATGCGTCGCTCCGCATATCACAGTATGGCCCCCCGCCGGGCAAAGGCTCCTGACTATCGGGGGGCATTGCAGGCGAGGCGTGTATGCGGCTGGCGCTGGCCGGCGACATCAAAAGAGAAGGACCAGGCCCCGTGCGAGCAAGATCGCGCCATTCATTGTGGGTCTCTTGCGGCCTGCGTTTCGGTTGGTCGTGCTCTCCTGACAATCCGTGCTATATGCGCCGCGCGCGGGTTGGCGCGTCGGCTTGGTCGAAGCAGGGCGTATGGCTTTATATCACTACAATCTTGGCACGCTGTTCGCCGAGCGCGCGACGACGGCGGGCGACAAACCCGCACTGCGTTATGAGGCGGGGTCAATCAGTTACAGGCGCTTGGCTGACCAAGTCGATCAGCTCTCGGCTATGCTGCTCCGACATGGCCACGTGCGGGGCGAGGTCATTGCCATTGCACACAACAAGGCGGCCTTGTCCTATGCGTTGATGTTGGCCGCCCTGCGCCTGGGCATCGCGTATGTAAATATCGATACCGCCTCGCCCCAGGCCCGAAACGGGCATATCGTTAAAATCTGCGCAGCGCGGACGATCTTCGTCGACGATGAAGAGCATCTGTCGGCAATGCGAGCGTTGGCCGCCTCCGTCGGCGCGAATGCCGTGCTGTTGTCCGAAACCGATCTTGAGCCTTTAACTGAGCATGATCGCCTCCAGCAGGCGGCAGCCATGGCGCAAGTCGACGGTGCCTGCATAGCCTACATCATGTTCACGTCGGGTTCGACAGGCCTGCCGAAGGGCGTGGCTGTCACACATCAGAATCTGATACATTTCATTCACTGGGGGATCGAACGCTTCGAGATTAGCGACGAGGATAATTTCGCAAATCTCAGCCCCATGTATTTCGATAATTCGGTTTTCGATTTTTATATTGCCCTGTTCTCTGGCGCATCCTTGACGCCCATCCACCGCAAGCTGCTCAATGCGCCTGCGGCTCTGATCGCCTATATCGAGGGCATGGCCTGCACGATCTGGTTTTCTGTTCCGTCTTTGCTGATCTATGTCATCGCGATGAAGGCATTGACGGTGAGCTCACTCTCGACGATCCGATATATAGTTTTCGGCGGCGAAGGGTACCCAAAGATCGAGCTGATCAAGCTCTATCGAATGTTCAAGGGAAGGGCCAAGCTGGTCAATGTCTACGGCCCGACCGAATGCACCTGTATCTGCAGCGCCTATGACCTGTCCGACGATGATTTCCTGGAGCTGACGGGCCTGCCACCCTTGGGTCGGCTCAACCCCAATTTCGACCATCTCATCCTTGACGATGACGGCCTCGCCGCAGATCTGGGAGAGCTCTGCCTGATCGGTCCCAATGTTGCGTCGGGCTATTTCAACGATCCCGATCGTAGCGCGGCCTCATTCATCACTTTGACCGAGCCGGAGCGCTTCATGAAGCGCATGTACCGAACCGGCGACCTCGTCCGACGGGATGCGGGGAACCTCTTTTTCATCGGGCGCAAAGATAATCAGATCAAACATTTAGGATACAGGATTGAACTCGAAGAGGTCGAGCACGGCCTCGCCAAGCTGCACGGCGTGATCCAGGCTGCGGTCATTTATCAGCGGTCCGGGACCGCCTATGGAAAGCTCATAGGATTTGTGTCGGCCAGCGAGGCTTTGGATGAAGCGACGCTGCGGCGGCAACTGGCAGATCACGTGCCGGACTACATGGTGCCGAGCCGCATCGTTGTCACTGATAATCTGCCCAAAAGCGCGAACGGCAAAATTGACCGTCAAAATCTCGCCGCGCTGCTGATGAGCATGTGAATGGACAGCTTGCAGATGCGCGACCGACCTGTGGGCGGATTGAGCAGGGCGTTCATTGCTATCATTGGCTTTTTGGACCTGAGCGGATCCCAGATTCTCTGTGTTATGCCGAACTAGTGGTGATGTGACGATGGTCGAGGCAAGCGATATCAATACGAATTACGAGGCGTTTTACTCCGCGCGCTCCGGGCAAAGAGTTTATCCGACCGAATTCGTGGTGCGGATATTTCTAGCGCAGTATCCCAATCTGGATTTCTCCAAACCAAAACCGGGTGCGAAAATCCTGGATATTGCATTTGGTGATGGCCGCAACACTGCATTTTTATGCGAACAGGGTTTCGACGTTAGCGGAATAGAGATCACGCAGGGTATCGTCGATCAAACGCATGCAAGGATGACGTCTCTAGGCCATAAGGCCGATCTCCGCGTTGGAAGGAACAGCAATATTCCATTCAACGACGACGAGTTCGATGTGATAGTGGCGTGCTCTTGCTGCTATTATTGCGACGAAGGCGAGTCCATGCATGATAATTTAAATGAGTATGCTAGAGTCCTCAAGAAAGGCGGAATTCTGATAGCCTCTGTCGCAGACAGCTCCTCGTTTATTTTTGATTCGGCGGAGCAATTGGAAGATGGATCCTTCAGAATCTCGCGCGATCCCTATAACAATCGTGTCGGGTATAGGCTGCACGGATTCTCGAATAGAGACGATTTGGAGCGCTACTTCTCAGTCAATTTCAAAAACTTTTCCGTCGGCCAATCGAGCAGTAACTACTTTGGTATTCATGAAAAGCTCTTTTGGGTGGTTTGCCAGAAACTATAAGGTCCATACCCGTGACTTCAACTAGGACTATTCCCTTTCGGTGCCCGCACCCCGAATGCGGCAACTTGCAAGAGACGGCGGATCGGACGGGTCTGGCTTGCGACAAGGGCCATGTCTATCCGTATGCGCCCGGAACGCAGATTCCTGTTTTTGCCGATGCCCCCGCGGGGAGCAGTGAGTACTCGATCGTTGACGCGGCGGAGATTCACGACAACGCTCTTCGGTGGTTGTTCGCGACCTTCTGCACGGATGAGGACACGCTACGAGAGAACCTGATCTCGCGTCTCGGCCTCGTCCCGGGACAGTCGCTGCTCGTGACAGGTGCGGGCGCGGGAAACGACCTGCCCTATATCGCCGAAAAGATGGAGGGCCGCGGGACAATTCACGCCCAGGATATCGCCAGTCAGATGCTTCTCGCCGGCGCGTCGCGCCATGGTGATGCTCTGTCCGCCATCGGCATCGACATCCGCTTCTCGGTCTGCGACGCGACTCAGCTTCCCTACGCAGATCGGGTTTTCGATGCTGCTTATCACTATGGCGGCATCAATCTGTTCTCGAGCGTCGGGCAAGGAATTGCCGAGATGAATCGGGTTGTGAAACCCGGCGGCAAGATCGTGATATCGGACGAAGGGTTGGCGCCCTGGTTGCTGAACAGCGAGATCGGCAAGCAGCTCGTCGCCAACAACCACCTTTACGCTTGTCAGGCACCGATCGCGCTGTTGCCTGAGACCGCACGCGACGTGAAGCTGTCCTTCGAGCTCCACAACTGCTTTTACGTCATCGAGTTCAGCGTCGGCGATGGGCCGTTGCCGATCAATATCGACGTGCCTCATGTCGGGCGCAGGGGCGGCAGCATTCGAAAGAGATACGCGGGTCGGCTCGAAGGAATCGATCCCGCATTGAAGGAGGCCGTGTACGCCGAGGCGGAGCGGGTCGGCGAAAGCCGAGTCGATTTCCTGGAAAAGGCCCTGCGAGCCGCCCTGAGGACATAGACATGCATCCACTACTGAAACCCATTGAGACCGGGCGCCCGTACAGGTGGCGGAAGACTGGTCGCATTTTCGAACCCAATCTTGCAGGGTTCAGCCACGGCTCGCTTCCCTGCGCCGTGCATTACGAGGGCGATCGTTTCGTCATTTTCTTCACCTGTCGCGATGCCGAGCAGCGCTCGCAGGGGTTCATGTCCTATGCCACTCTCGCAAACGGGCGGATGGAGCTGATCGGCACGCCGAAGCTCGTCATGACCCACGGGGCTCCCGCCAGATTCGATTGCGACGGCGCCATCGGCGTATGTATCGTCACACATGGCGGACGGCACTATCTGTACTATGTAGGCTGGCAGAATCTCCCTGACGGCTTGTGGAAATGCGATACGGGCCGCGCAATACTGGATTTGGACCATCTGACTTGTGAGAAGGAGTTCGTGGGTCCGGTGCTGGGCCGCGATAAGGTCAATCCACTCTTCGCTGCCGCCACCGCCATGTACGTAGAAGGCGACCACTGGCGCACGTGGTACAATTCGGGCATCAGCTGGACCAAGACTGACAGCGGGTGGCTGCATCATTACGGCATTCACCACGCGCATTCCGCTAATGGCGTGGATTGGACCTGCGATCCTGGCCTCGTACTGCCTTTCAAGGATGAATATGAGTACGCCTTCGGGCGCCCCACGGTGATGCGCCAAGATGGGGTCTATTTGATGTGGTTCGCCCACAGAGCCTCGAAGGACATTGCGACGTATCGCATCGGTTTCGCCTATTCGCATGATGGCTTCGCCTGGAATCGGCGCGACGATCTTTCCGGGATCGACGTTGCGGGCGAAGGATGGGATAGCGAGATGATTTGCTACCCCTACGTTTTCGAGCACAAGGGCGAATATTATATGCTTTATAATGGTAACGGCTATGGCAAGACCGGCTTCGGGCTTGCTGTTCTGGATGCTGCGTAAGTTACCGGAGCCCCAGTGACGCCATGAGACGCATCGTTTTAGCAGGAAACGCCGTAACCGCCGAGATCATCTACGCATACTTGGCGAATGACCCGCGATACAGCGTTGCAGGATTTACCGTCGACGACGACTATGTCGACAAAGGCTCTTCTTTTCCCCTGCCAACTGTCGGCCTTTCAGAACTGTCGGGGCGCTTCGCGCCGGGCGAGCACCGCATCGTTATGGCGATGGGCTATAGTGGCGTGAATGCACATCGGCGCTCGATGTTCGAGCGCCTGAAAAGCATGGGATATGCGATCGAGACCTACATCCATCCGGACGCCATGATCCACACTTCTCACCCGATTGGCGAAGGAAGTGTTGTACTGCCGGGGGCACTCGTCGAACCGGAGGTCCGCGTCGGCATCGACACCATATTGTGGGGTAATGTGACGCTCGCCCATCATGCGACGGTAGGCGACCATGCTTGGATCGCTTCTGGGGCCGTAGTTTCAGGAAAGGCCCGAATTGGGGACCAGTGTTTCATTGGCGTGAACGCGACGATCGTCAACGCTGTGACGGTAGGCGATAATGCGATCGTAGGCGGCGGAGCATTGATCACCAAGGACGTCAAGCCATCTACCGTTCATCTGGCCCGCTCGGCAGAGCAGATCCGTTTCAGCGCGCAAGACTACGCCAAGCATTTTGGGGTTTGAGATGAATAAGCGACTGCGGCAGGTGCTGTCGGAGGTGCTCGGGCTGCGCGCCAGCGAGCTCTCATTCGAGATGTCCAAGGCCGACATCGCAAGTTGGGATTCACTCAAGCAGATGGATCTCATCATGTCGATCGAGCGGGAATATGACATCGAGCTGGAGTTGGGCGATATCGTTCGTATGAGCTCGCTCAAGAACATCGCGGCGGTCCTGGCCGAGAAGGGGATCGACGTTGCAGATTGAAGGCAAGGTCGTATTGGTCACCGGCGGCGCCAAAGGGTTGGGGCTTGCCATTGCCTCCCACCTGCTGACGCGAGGTGCGATGGTGATTGCTGCCGATATCGATCAGGACGCCTTGATGACTCTTCCTGATGGTATAGAATCGGCTGAAGTCGACATTACTGATCCTACAGCGGTAAATGCGCTGGTCGATCGGATTGTTGCTCTGCACGGCCGCATCGACGTTCTGGTCAACAATGCAGGAGCGATTCATTCCGAGCCGATGATCAATATTATGCGTCCCGATCAGATGATGCACGATCTTGGCCGGTTTCGCCGCTGTATTTCTGCCAATCTCGAGTCCGTCTTTATCGTGACCGCTGCCGTCGTCGAAACTATGGCGCGTCGGCGCCTCCGCGGCTCGATCGTGAACATCAGCTCCATCAGCGCCCGCGGCAACGAAGGGCAGACGGCGTATTCAGCTGCGAAAGCGGGTGTCAACGCGATGACGGTGACCTGGTCCAAAGAGTTAGGGCGTTTCGGTATCCGGTGTAACGCCGTGGCGCCAGGCTTCATGGACACACCTGCGACCCGGGCCTCCCTTTCCGCGACGAACATCAAACACATCGAGTCCAATACGCCGCTGCGCCGGCTGGGCACGGCGGAGGATGTGGCCCGGGCGGTCGCGAGCCTGATCGACAACGATTTTATCAATGGCACCATTTTGGACGTCAATGGCGGCTTGGTAATCTAAGAATGATACGTTTGGAGGCCGATAAATTTGATCGAGTATTGCAACAATACCTGAGCGAGACGGCTTTCTTTCCGTTGATCGCGGCTGTCTTGAATCTTAGCCAGGATGGTGCGGTTTGGGTGGATGAACCAGCGAAGCCGCGGCAGGTTTATGTCGAACATTCCTTTGGCTTCGCCCAGATATTCGGCGAGTCGGTGTCGACGTTCGAGTCCGATCTCGAGGCCTATTTGTCCGAGCGCCGGGATTTCACTGTCGAGAAGGTGCGCTTGTATGGGCCGCAGGCGCCGGCTTTCTTCCGGACGCCAGCGTTCTCGGCTTACCGTTCAGAACGACAGAGATTTACCCTTGGACGAGATGCGCCACGCGGTGCCCTGCCGTTGGAAATATTGAAATCGTCACCCGCCGTTGCCGCGGATGTCGATGAGATCCAGGCACGCTTTGGAGTCGTTTCGCGATTCTGGCGTTCCGCTGATGACTTCTTACGCTTTTCGCAGGCCTGCGTCGTCCGCGAGGCAGGAGCAATTGCTGCTGTCTGTTATGCAGCTGCGATTGGTGGGGAGAAGGCCGAGATCGACGTCGTGACGGATCCTCATTTCCGACGGCGGGGGTTGGCGCACCAGGTCGTCGCCGGCTTCGCAGCATCGTGCTTCGCGTCGAGGCTTGAGCCGGTATGGGACTGTTTTACCAACAACATTCCTTCTGTGAGAACTGCGCTTTCCCTCGGCTTCAGTCCGAAAAATGCACCCTATGCCTTCTTCACCATCCCCAGAGCTTGACTACCGGATCGTGGCCATGCTGCTCGCGCGCCCATCCGCAATGAAGCTGATTGTCCGAGGACTTGACGTCAGGCAGATCTGGCCGGCTTCCTCTAGACGAGACGATACATGCCCCAGACACTAGAGGCCGACATCCTGACGCTGACCAGCCTCGGTGGCGACGCAGTCCGTGAGCGCCATGATGAATTCGCAAGCTGTCTTGTCCGGATTTTGAGCGTCGACCCAGCCAGTGTTGAAGATATAGATAGTTACAAGGCTGCAATTCATCACGGTTTTTCCTATTATTATTGGAAATGGGATCCGCGCGCGGCAGACCTCTACGAGGTGACAACGGTCGCGATAACCCGTTGGGATGCGGACGTCGACCAGTGCATCAACGTCATGTGTGAGCTGGTCGATTTCGTCTTCTTTCTAGTCTGGTTCTCCGAAGAGTCCAATATCAGGCAAAGTGAACGCCTGATTCAGCCTCTGCGCGTCGCGTCGGCAAAATTCGCCAAGAGTGCCCCGCGACGCAGTTTACCGCGGCCGGCGCGCAAAGGGCCATACCGCGTTGCTTGGCTGGGCATGTTTGTCCAGAGCGACAATCCGATGAGCACGGCACTGTATCAGATCGCCCCTGCATTGCTCGCCTCCGATCATCAACTCGATGTCTACGCGTGGCGCTTCTGCGATGACGCATTCCGCTCCTATTTGGAGGCAAAGGGCGCTCGCGTTCACGAACTCGCCCATGCCACCCCGTTGGAAACGATTTTGGCGATCGAGGCGCGGTCGCGGCAGGATCACCCCGATATCGCCATTTCCGATATGAACAATGGCATACCGACGGCGCTGTTTTCCCGCAGGCTCGCACCGGTCCAGATATTCCTGCAGGCTGGCATGCCGGCTTGGCCGGTGCAGCACCTTGATGGCGTGTTCAACAGTTTTGGCTTTGATCCGCAGAAGGCAGGTTGGGGTGACGCCCAAATGCTGCGGACAAACGCGCCGTGGGATGGTGCGGCGCTTGATCCGGCCGTGGCCGAAACCGAAATTGCAGCAGAGCGTGCGCTTTTGCCAAAGGGTATAAGGCTCATCGGTAGCTATGGCCGCTTCTCAAAGATAACTCTACCATACTTGGAGGCGGTCGAGAAAATTCTCCTGCGCTGCCCTGACGTTGGCTTTGCGCTGGGCGGGACGGGCGACGCCGCCCACATCAGGACGTTTATCGCAAATAGCGCTGCCGGGTCGCGCATAACGGTGGAGGAGCGCTACGTCTCCGGTCATGTCTGGGGGCATATTCTCGAGCTGATGCTTGACACCTGGCCTGTGACCGGTGGCATTGCCGCCCGCGAAATGTTGGCGAAGTCCAAGCCGGTTGTAACGCTCCACAGCGAGGAAATGCCTGCTATGGACCTGCAGCGCGATCCTGCTTTGGTCGCCAGGTCATGGGAGGGCTTTGTGGACATGGCGGTACACCTGCTGCAGAACAAGGACGCCTATGGCGAAGCATCCGCGCGGGCTGGGGCACTTGTCCGGCGCTTGAGCGAGATCCGCACATTTGAGCAGGAACTGGATGTGGACATAGAGCGCACAGTCCAACGCGTACGCTCAAAGCGCTCCTTTATCGGGAGGCTGAATTCGATGGTTGGTCGCGTGGCGAGCCACAAGAGAAAGTAGATGGTTGGCGAGATGACATCTCTTGATCGCCGCATGCTCTTTGACGCGGGGCTCATTCCTGGAATGCGGGAACGCCTGGCGGACGGCTATGCCCGGTTTCGAACAGCGCAGGCGCACGCTATCGCAGTGGCGGCACCGCCGGAGGTTGGCGGCCAACTCGGGGATTATCGAGTACGTGATTGTCCTTGCTGCGGTGCCGCCCCGCCCGAGGAAGCGGTGTTGCGCAACCACGGAATCGATGTCGTGACATGCCGCGAATGCAGTCTGACCTATTCTAAGCAAGTTATGGATGAACGCGCAGACGCGGCGCGGTATCAGGCCTCCGACCTCGATATAGAGTCTATGCGCCTGCGTTGTTCGGGGCCCTATCTCGAGCTGGAAAGCGCGCGCGCCCAGTATTACCTGGATTGCCTGGAGCAATGGTCGCCAGGTATCGGTACGCTTCTCGACATTGGCTGCGGGACAGGGACAACTCTGGTCGAAGCAAAGGCGCGGGGATGGAAAGTGTTGGGCCTGGAGCCCGGCAACGCGCCTGTCCAGGTGGCGCGTGAAAGGCTGGGCGAGGGTTCTGGTCACTCTGTTATTCAGGGCTATTTTCCCAAAGACCTGCCCGCGGACCGGCCGTTATTCGATGCCATTTCGATTCTGGATGTGCTTGAGCACTTCGTCGACCCGATCGGCTTTTTGAAGTTGATCAGGCGCCATCTTCTGCCTAGCGGACGGTTATTCGTGCAGGTGCCGAACTGGGACAGTCTGCTTGTTCAACTTGAAGGCACGGCCAGTTCGGTTATCTGCACGGGCCACTGGACCTATTTTAACCCGACGACATTGCCAGACGTGCTGGCACGGGCCGGATTCGACACTCTTCATGTCGAAACGGTGGTCAGCGAGATCGATCGGATCGCTGCGTTTTCGGACGAAGCCAAGAGCGCAGCGGTTGGAAAGCTGAGGCCGACCGAAGGCAACATAGCGTGGCCAGATGACAATGGCCCCCAAAGCGCGGCGCTGCTACATCGACTGGGGCTGGGCTATAAGTTGATCGGCGTTTTTGCACCGTCGACGCAGCGCGGGTAGCTGCGTTATCCCTGGTTCATGATCCATTTGAAGTTCATTCTCCGCTCTCGCGTGAATCAGGCATCAAGTGCAGCCGCGTTCGGGCACGCGAACTATCGCGTTATTGAAGCGACCTGAGTGAGAGGTCGCAGGTCACCTTTCGTCCAAGGCCTCCAAATTCCATTGCGGCGACGACAGATGCGCTGCGTTGATGCTCAGACTCCGTAGACGAGATAGAGTATCGCCAGGGCCCCGCCCGAGAGCAGGCTGAGCTTGCCTGTCCGGCTGCGCAGGAAGGCCTCCACTGCGCGTGCGAGCGCCGCAAGGGCGAAGGCCGCGGCGATGAACGATCCAACCGCGAGCGCGGTGAAGGCGATGACCTTCCAGGCGGGGGCGGCGCCACCGGCGATCAGCAGCCAGTCCACCACGATGCAGAGCGCCAGCAGTTTCAGCGCGGCCTGCCAGCGCTCGGCCCGGGTCGGCGGCTTGCGTATCGTGGTCCGTTTGCGGGCGCGTGAGGAGGCGCTGCGAGCAGGAGAGCCGAAGGCGGGCAACGCTGCGGGCGCCCTGTCGGGGATGGCCCGAATATCCCGGGCCCAGCTCTCGGATATGCGGGCCTGATCGCGGAGGATCTGGTCGTTGACCCGGTTCAGGTCGTCGAAGAAGCGATCCTGCCGGTTGATCTCCGGGCTCTTGTAGGGATCTTCGCCAGGCGCATACCACATGCTCGGCCCCCGTCGTTCGGTTCTGTCGCGAATCCTCGATATCGGCAGTCGAACGAGGCTTGCGGGCGGCAGAGGCGGTTTCGCACGTTTCGCACTGCGGCTATTCCCGCCGCTGTCCGCCGATGCCGGCGCGCTCGCAGATGGGGCTGGCCGGATCGACCGGGCGTAGATGGGAAACTCCGGCTCGCGGCGGCCGGCTTGCCTGCCGAGGTGACATGCTTCCCGCCTCCTTAGCCTCGGCCTGCTGTCAGAAGGTATAGCCGATGCGGATGCCGTAATTGGTCAGACCCTGGTTTGCATGGCAGGTGTTCGCATTGGAGATATGCTCCACCGTCGCCATGATCGACCAGTTAGCGTCTAAACGGTAGCCGAGCGACCCCGTCGCGCGGATGAGCGGCGAGCAGCCGAGGCTCAAGCGGTCGAACCGCGGGAAACGGCCGGTCTCGCCGTTGTGCAGGGCACCGCCGAGACTGCCCTCGACGAAGACGGAGCGCGTGATGTCATAGGTCCAGGTGAAACCGGCATAGAGCTGGCTGGTGTCACCGGCCGTATTCAGCGTTCCGCCGAGATGCAGACGCGGGACCAGGAAAGCCATCAACGGATCGGCGGGCTGGAACGGCTTCGAAAACAGCAGCTCGCCATTGATGTCGACCGAGCCGCTTTCCCGCGTTCCTGGCCCATGTGCGAAGACGCCGCCCCGGATTTCGGAAACCAGCGATCGAGCGACGGCCGGCGGAGCGTAGGCAAGCGGGTTCGCCAAATCCGCGGCGGAGACGTCGAAAGACAGACCAGTCAGCAGGCAAAGACAGACCACAAGGCAAGTGAGCGCATGGCGCATCGGCAGAATCCCGGTGAGCCCCCCGAGGGAAGGTTAACGCGGCTTCCGGCCAAGGGAATCCTCGTAGAGGCTGGCAGATCCTATTGCGCTCACCTGTTGCCGATTTGCCGCGCCGGCGGTGGCCGGACACAACTGCTTAACTTTGGCGCCGCCGCCTGACGCGCTCCAGCAACCCAAGGCACCAGTGGGCGAAACGTGCCATCGGCCGCTGCAGCGGCGGTATGTCGGCCGCCAGCAGCATCAGGCCGAGCGGCAGCATCCAGGCGCCGAGAATCGGCAGGAACGAGAAGACGCCGCCGATCATCAGCGCGAGCCCGGCCGGAAGCCTGATCAGGCGTGAATCGGGATGGCGTAGCCAGCGCATCGCCCTGGCGAGTCGGGGAGGAAGCTCGGCCTCGATCCGCCTGAAGGCGATCCGCAGTTCCTGCCGCGCGGTTGGAGAACTCATGTCACCTCGGTCATGCCGCCACCCGACGCAAACGCGCGGCCGAGGCGATGGTTCGTCGCTTACCATCATGCAGGCGATTTGGCTCGGCGACACGATCGACGCCCCGAAGGTCCATGACTTCGCGCTTGCGATGGGCGGCCGACACGTGAAGACGGGGCGGGGGCCGGTCCGAGACGGGAGGTCTCGCCAGACCGATGACTTTGGGGAAGATTTGGGCTTTTCCTTGCGGGATCGCGAGGTTAGCCTTGCTATCCGGCCAGCATTCCGTGGTCGGTGCCGTAGCGGACGATGCCGGGCCGAGGGGGAAGGCCGGGGCACGCCGGCAAATCGCGTGGCTGGCCGAGGACTTTGATGGCGCGGGCGAATCTCGACACGGTGACCAGCGCTGTCGATGGACTTTTGGATGCGGCGCTCGATTTCGAGCAGATGCCCGGCGCGATCGAGCAGGTGCGCAAGCTGTTCAACGGCTCGAAGGCTTGTCTTGGCCACTTTGGCCCAGACACCCACCCAGCGGACTCGATCACCAACAATTCCGATCCGGAGCTCGATGCGTTCTGCTACCGCGAACTGATGACTGAAGCGCAGTCCTTCATCGCTCAAGTGGCAGGGGTGCCTGTAGGGACCGTCTATCGGGATCATGCCCTGTTCGGTGATGAGCTTCGCTCAAACCGCTTCTGGCGGGAATGGATGGCGCCGCAGGACATGTATGGCGGGATGGCCAGCCGCGTGCTGGAGGCCGGTCCCTCCTTCTGGCTTTGTGACGTGCAGCGTGGGCGCGGGCAAGAGCCCTTCGATGCCGCCGACATCGCGCTGTTCGAGCGACTGATGCCGGTGATGCGGCGCGTGACGCAGCTGCGCCAGCAACTCGGTCGCCTCAGCATCGAGCGTGACATGGCGCGGCGGGCGCTCGACGAGCTGTCGCTCGCCATCATCATCGTCGATCGTAGTCTGCAGCTGGCCTATGCGAACGCCGTTGGCGAAGAGTTGCTGGCCACTCCCGACAGCCCGCTCGGTCTGCGCGGCGGCAAGCTGCATGCGCGTGCGCCCTCCGAGCAAGGTCGCCTGAAGGATCTGGTAACCGAGGCAGGCGACCGCACTGCCATGCGGGGGCAGATGCTGCTGACGGCGCGCAATCCGGACGCGCGCGACATTTCCCTCGCGGTGACGCCGCTGTCCCCGGCTTACGCCCTGTCCGGGCGCGTGAACGATGTGATGATCGTGGCGCGCGCGGTCGAGCCGGCCAGCGGCGGTCTCATCGCGGCAAGGCAGATGTTCGACCTGACGGAGGCCGAGGCCAAGCTGGCGCTGGGGCTGGCCTCAGGACTGTCATTGGCCGAGGTCGCACAGGGACAGGGCATCAGGATGACGACGGCGCGCACCCATCTGGCGCGAGTCTTCTCAAAGACGGGGACTCGGCAGCAAAGTCAGGTCGCCGCCCTGCTGCGTGCGGCGGAGCTGCCGCTTCGCAGGCCATAGGGCGGGGCCTCCACCGCGGCTGAGGCCGGCTTGCGCTACCGCGGCGACTTGCCTTTTGCCGCCGCCTCGCCCAAAACCCGCGGGCAGGGTCGAGGCGTTCGTTCGGGCGCCTTCCTCCGGAGATTTGAGCATGAGCAGCTTCGCCGAACTGCGGCGCATGATGGTCGATTGCCAGTTGCGCACCTATGACGTGACCGATCGGGCCGTGCTCGCCGCGGCCGACACGGTGCCGCGCGAGGCATTCCTGCCGGGCGAACTCTCGCATCTGGCCTATCTCGACCGTCAGGAGCCGCTGCCGGGGACGAGCCGGGCCTTGCCGGCGCCGATGGTGACGGCGCGGATGATCCAGGTGCTCGACCTGCAGCCTGGCGAGGAAGCCCTCGAATACGGCGGTGGCTCGGGCTATGGCGCGGCGCTGATGGCGGCGATGGGCGCCAAGACGACGCTGCTGGAGCCGGACGAGGCTGCCCTGGCACTGGCGCGCGCCGCTTTCGCGCAGCCTGGCGTGCCGGCTGTCGAACTGCTCGCGAAGCTGCCGGAGCACAGGCAGTTCGACGCGGTGCTGGTCAGCGGTGCCTGCGAGACGCAGCCAGAGGCGCTCTTCCGTCATGTCCGCCAGGACGGACGGCTGATCGTCGTCGAAGGAGTGGGGCGCGCGGCGCGCGTCATGCTCCACCGCAAGGTGGGCGAATCGCTCTCCGGCAGGCCGGTCTTCGACGCGGCAGCGCCGATTCTTCGCGAGTTCCGCAAGGCTGAGGTGTTCGCGCTGTGAAGGCAAGGCCGGCCTCGAGGCCGGTTTTCCCCAGAAGGGCTAGCCCGTCGGTACTAATCCCGGCGGGAGTGTCGCATTTTTGCGGCAGTTGCGAATTGAAAAGCGGCCGGTTCCTCTCGCATCATTGGCGAGACGGGCTGCGAAGCTTATGATTTTAAATCGAGTGCCGAGGCTGGGGCGATGCCTGGGCGTGACTAGAGTCCGCACAAGAGGCGTCCAGTGATTGTAACGCGACCGACCTTGAAGAAGACCGCGAGCCGGCTGCTGCTCGCCGGCATGCTGGGAGCCGTGACGGGCTCGCCGGCGCTGGCGCAGACGATGGAAGCGGCGCTGGGGCGTGCCTATGCGTCCAATCCGACGCTGAACGCACAGCGCGCCGCAGTGCGCGCCACCAACGAGAACGTGCCGCAGGCGCTCTCCGGTTACCGGCCGCGCATCACCGCATCCGCCGATATCGGCGCCAGCATCACCGAGAGCGACACGCCGGCCGGCGCACAGAGCAGCACGCACAGCCGCAATCTCTCCCGCCTCAACCCACGTGGCGCCGGCGTCCAGATCGACCAGAACATTTTCGACAGCGGCAAGACCCGCAGCTCCGTCAGCCAGGCCGAATCGCAGGTGCTGGCGGCGCGCGCGACGCTGCGCAACACGGAACAGAACGTCCTGCTCGACGCGGCGACGTCCTATATGAACGTGCTGCGCGACACGGCGATCCTCAACCTCAACCGGAACAACGTCGAGGTTCTGGAGGAGCAGCTGCGTCAGACCAGGGATCGCTTCCAGGTCGGCGAGGTGACACGTACCGACGTGGCCCAGGCCGAGGCGCGCCTGTCCTCGGCGCAGTCGCAGGCGATCCTGGCCGAATCCAATCTCAAGACCTCGATCGCGCGCTTCCGCCAGAATGTCGGTACCGAGCCCAGGCAGCTCGCGCCCGGCCGTCCGGTCGAGAACCTGCTGCCGAAGTCGCTGCCGGCCGCGCTGAACGGCGCCTTGCAGGCGCATCCGGCGATCATCGCGGCGCTGCACGGCGTCGATGCGGCAGAGCTGCAGGTCAAGGTCACCGAGGCGGATCTCGGTCCCACGGTTGGCGTACGCGGTCTGGTGACGCAGCGCTACGACAACCAGTTCTTCGGCGACAACCGCACCTCGGCCAGCGCGGTCGCGACCCTGACGATCCCGATCTATGAGGGCGGGCAGGTCTATTCGCGCACCCGGCAGGCCAAGGAGACGGCCGGGCAGCGCCGGATCGAGGTCGACACCTCGCGCGACACGGTGCGTGCCGCCGTCGTCTCGGCCTGGGGCGCGCATGATGCGGCCAAGGCGCAGATCACCGCCGCGCAGGCACAGGTGCAGGCTGCCGAGACTGCACTCGCCGGCGTGCGCGAAGAGGCCAAGGTCGGCCAGCGCACCACGCTCGACGTGCTGAACGCCCAGCAGGAACTGGTCAGCGCCCGCTCGACGCTGGTCACGGCACAGCGCGACCGGGTCGTGGCGTCCTACGCCGTCCTCTCCGCGATCGGCAAGCTTTCGTCCGAAACGTTGAAGCTCAGGGCCGAGCACTACGATGCGCGCAAGCACTATGATCAGGTCAGGGGCCTGCTCTGGGGCACGCAGACGCCGGACGGACGCTGAGCCGGCGCGCTCGAGCATGTCCGCGCGTCTTCGAAACGCGGACATGCTTCCGCGCTTTGCAGCGCCGTAACCTTCCCCGCGCGTCCGGTATCCGCTTCGCTCGATCATGCTCTGAAGCCGGCGCGGCGCAGCGCCGGAGCAACACTCCGGATTTCTCCTGTGGGCCGGCCTTCAGGCGCCTTGCCTGCCGGTTTTCCGATGAAATACTCATGCAGCGGGGCGCACTGATTCCTGAGGCGTCTCTTGCGTCGAGTGACCGGAATCAGCATGAGCGCGCAGCCCAAGGCCAATGAACCTTCGATGGAGGAGATTCTCGCCTCCATCCGGCGGATCATCGCCGATGACGAGAAGCCTGCCGCGCCGCCGGAGGAAGCTGCTCCGGAGCCGGTCGCACTGGCGCCGCAGCCCGAGCCGGAACCCGAACCAGAGCCGGAGCTGATCGAGGACGACGTGCTCGACCTCGGTGCCGAGGCCGAGCGCATCGTCGAAGAGCCGGTTGACGAGCCGGTTGCGGCAGCTGCGGACGACATCGACTTCGTCGAGCCGCAGGCAGCGGCATTGCCCGAGCCCGAACCGGAGCCGCCTCAGCCCCAGGCCTTCGTGCCGCCGCCGATCCAGCAGCCGCCGTTCCAGCAGCAGCCGGCACCGCCGATGGACATGGCAGCGCTGATTTCCGACCAGACCGGCGCAGCCGTGCACAACGCCTTCGGCGCGCTCGCCAACACCGTGCTCAGCAACAATGCGCGCACGCTGGAGGATCTGGTCAAGGACATGCTCAAGCCGATGCTCAAGACCTGGCTCGACGACAACCTGCCGGCCATGGTCGAGCGGCTGGTGCGTGCGGAGATCGAGCGCGTCGCCCGCGGCGGGCGACGCTGAGGCTTCTTGAGAATTGCCGCGCCTCTCCGAAGCACTGCAATTCTCCCGGTCTTTGCTTTATCGGAGTTTCTTCACGCGAGCCGGTGCCGCTTCACGCGAGCCGGTGCCGCTTCGTTCGAAAATCCGACGCGATAACGACGTGATAGATCATCGTGATCGCGTCGGATCAGACGTGCGATGATCTAGCGGCGCCCTTTCCGGACGGGTGCCCGGCGCGGCCCGAAGGCCCCGCCTTCGTTGAGACTCTGGATAGCGTAGCCGGCGAGCGCCATCAGCGCGGTCTGAGGGCCGAGCCGCGAGACCAGAAGCTGCATGCCGAGCGACAGGGGACGGGGGTAGCGGCCGGACGCCGCTTCCGACGCGACCCAGGCGCCGACCAGGTGAACGAGAAGTCTCATTGTCGCCCCCTCAGAGCAGGACTTTGCGGTTGCTGCCGAGATCGGGCCGCGAGCCGGTGATCGCCGCGGCCGCCATCTTGACCGACGTCACGATCTTGCCAGGACTGTCCCAGAATTCAGCCAAGGTGGGCCGCACCTTGAGGACGCGAATGTTGGGATCGTCCTTGCTCTCCCAAAAGGCGCGGGCCGCCGGCGACCAGAGCTCGGCCACGCGATCGCGGTCATCCAGCAGGTTGCCCGTGCCGGTGACGGAGACATATTTGTACGATCCGTTGTCGCCGAAGCAGAGGCAGACATTCTCGTTGATCTCGATCTCGTCGTCCTTGTGGGAGCGCAGATCGGTGAGGAAATAGATCGCATCCTCGTCGCGGTGGGCGTGGGCGCTCATCGGGCGGGCGCGCAGCTGGTCGCCATTGCCGTCATGGCTGACGAGCATGCACAGGCCGATCTCCTCGATCAGCTCCCAGGCGCGGTCCTGGTCGGTCTTCCTGGTCATCGGGGCCTCCTTACATGGTTCTATGCCCAACTGGCGTCGGGCCGGTCTGTTCCCGCGGAACGCTTGGGCAGGATCCGCGTTCGAGAGGGCATGCGGCGCCAAAGCGCGCGCCTCGTCTGGAGTGTCCCCCAATGAAGAAGCCCGCCTCGCGGATCGACATGCCGTCGAACGCCAAGAACGAAGTGATCGCCATTCTCAACGAGCGCCTGCAGGACGGCATCGATCTGGCGCTCGCCACCAAGCAGGCGCACTGGAACCTGAAGGGGCCTGGCTTCATCGGCGTGCATCTGATGCTCGACGGCTTTCGCAAGGAACTGGACGAGCATGTCGACACCGTCGCCGAGCGCGTGGCCCAGCTGGGCGGCACCGCCCTTGGCACGACCCAGACGGTGGCGTCCGGCAGTAGCCTGAAGCCCTATCCGACGGACATCCTTTCCGTGAAGGATCATCTCGATGCGCTGATCGAGCGCTACGCCGGCGCGGCGAACAGCGTTCGCGATGCGATCGACAAGACCGACGAGGCGGGGGATGCCGGCACCGCCGATCTGCTCACCGCCTACTCGCAGAGCCTCGACAAGGCGCTGTGGTTCCTGCAATCGAGCGCCGCCTGAACACCGACAAGGCCGCCATGCATCGAAATCGTTGACGGGACGCCCGTCGGTGCGCTCTTAAGACCGCAGACCTTTTTGGCTTTCGTTTTCGCGGCCGGGGCAGGTTCCCCGGCCGTTTGGCGTTCGAGCAGAGCGATGATGGACAAGACATTCGAGCCGGCCTCCGTCGAGGCGCGCATCAACAAGGCCTGGGAGGAGGCGGACGCCTTCAAGGCGGGTCGCGGCGCTGCGCCCGGGGCCGAGCCCTATTGCATCGTGATCCCGCCTCCGAACGTCACCGGCTCGCTGCATATGGGCCATGCGCTCAACAACACGCTGCAGGACCTCCTTTGCCGCTTCGAGCGCCTGCGCGGCAAGGACGTGCTCTGGCAGCCCGGCACCGACCATGCCGGCATCGCGACGCAGATGGTGGTCGAGCGCAAGCTCGCGGCCGAGAACAAGACCGATCGTCGGACCATGGGTCGCGAGGCCTTCCTGGCCGAGGTCTGGAAGTGGAAGGAGGAGTCGGGCGGGACGATCGTCAACCAGCTCAAGCGCCTCGGCGCCTCCTGCGACTGGTCGCGCGAGCGCTTCACCATGGACGAGGGGCTCTCGGCCGCCGTCCTCAAGGTCTTCGTCGGCCTGCACAAGCAGGGGCTGATCTACCGCGCCAAGCGGCTGGTGAACTGGGATCCGAAATTCCAGACGGCGATCTCCGACATCGAGGTGCTGCAGCTCGAGAAGACCGGCTCGTTCAAGTGGCAACGCGGCGGCGAGGAGGCGTTCGACGCCGGCAAGCTGGAGAAGGCGCTGGCCAAGGACCCGAACGGCCATCTCTACTATTTCGACTATCCGATCGCGGGCGCCGCCTACGATCCGGAGAATCCTGCGACCTACATCACTGTCGCGACGACCCGGCCGGAGACGATGCTGGGCGACACCGGCGTCGCGGTGCATCCGGAGAACGACAAGCTCAAGGGGCTGATCGGCAAGAACGCCGTCCTGCCGCTGGTCGGCCGCGTCATCCCGATCTTCGGCGACGACTATGCCGATCCGGAGAAGGGCACCGGCGCGGTCAAGATCACCCCGGCGCACGACTTCAACGACTTCGACGTCGGCAAGCGCAATTCGCTGAGGGTCGTCAATATCCTGGACGGGGAAGCTCGCATCCTGATTCAGGACAATGCCGACTTCCTGGAAGGCGCTGCGCCCGAAGCCGAGACGCTGGCGCTGCACGGTCTGGACCGCTTCGCGGCGCGCAAGGCCGTGGTCGGGCTGATGGAGGCGCGCGGCCTGCTGCGCAAGGTCGAGCCGAACACCCACACGGTGCCGCATGGCGACCGCTCGGACGTTGTGATCGAACCCTGGCTGACCGACCAGTGGTATGTCGACGTCCAGCCGCTGGCGCAGCGCGCGCTCGCTGCGGTCAGGGACGGCAAGACCCGGATCACGCCGGAAAGCTGGACCAAGACCTACAATGACTGGCTTGAGAACATCGAGCCCTGGTGCGTCTCGCGCCAGCTCTGGTGGGGCCACCAGATCCCGGCCTGGTACGGGCCGGACGGCGAATGCTTCGTCGCCGAGTCGGAGGCAGCGGCGCAGGCGCTGGCGCTTAGCCATTATGGCGGGCCGGTCGAGCTCAAGCGCGACGACGACGTGCTCGACACCTGGTTCTCGTCGGCGCTGTGGCCGTTCTCGACGCTGGGCTGGCCGGAGGAGACGCCGGAGCTCAAGCGCTACTATCCGACTGCCACCCTGGTCACCGGCTTCGACATCATCTTCTTCTGGGTCGCCCGGATGATGATGATGGGCCTCAATTTCATGGACGAGGTGCCGTTCCGCGACGTCTATCTCCACGCGATGGTTCGCGACGAGAAGGGCGCGAAGATGTCGAAGTCGAAAGGCAACGTCATCGACCCGCTGGTGCTCATCGACACCTATGGCGCGGATGCGCTGCGCTTCACCTTCGCCGCGATGGCGGCGCAGGGGCGCGACATCAAGCTGGCGACCTCGCGCGTCGAGGGCTACCGCAATTTCGCGACCAAGATCTGGAACGCGGCCCGCTTCGCCGAGATCAATGGCTGCCTGCGGGCGGAGGGCTTCGACCCGGCGACGGTGACGCTGCCGCTGAACCGCTGGATCCTGTCCGAGGCGGCCCGGACGGCCGAGACGGTCGCCGCCGGCATCGAGAGCTTCAAGTTCAACGAGGCGGCCGATGCGGCCTATCGCTTCGTCTGGGGCCAGTTCTGCGACTGGTATCTCGAACTGTCGAAGCCGGTGCTGCAGGCCGAGGAACTGGACGCGGCCGGCACTGCGGCGCGGGCGGAGACGCAGGCGACGGTGGCGCATGTCATCGACCTGATCTGCCAGCTGCTGCACCCGTTCATGCCGTTCCTGACCGAGGAGCTCTGGGCGCAGAAGGCCCATGCCGGTGCGGCGCGTGCAGTGCCGGCCGGGGAGGCGGGTCTGGTCTGCCTGACGCGCTGGCCGGAGTTGTCGGCGCTGGTCGACGAGACGGCCGAGGCCGAGATCGGCTTCGTCGTCGATCTCATCTCAGACATCCGCTCGATCCGCTCGGAGACCAATGTGCCGGGTGGGACGCAGGTGCCGCTGGTGCTGGTCAAGGCGAGCGCCGCGACGAAGGCCGCGGTCGAGGCCTGGGCGCCGATGATCGAGCGGCTGGCGCGGCTTTCCGCGATCGAGTTCGCCGATGAGGCGCCCGGCCAGTCGGCGCAGATCATCGTGCGCGGCGAGGTCGCGGCGCTGCCGCTGGCCGGGATCATCGATCTCGACGCCGAGCGCGGGCGTCTCAACAAGGAGCTTGCCAAGCTCGACCAGGATATCGCCGCGGTCGAGAGGAAGCTCGGCAATCCCGACTTCATGGCGCGCGCGCCGGAGGAGATCGTCGAGGAGAACCGTGAGCGCAAGGCAGCGGCGGAAGCGCGCAAGCTCAAGATCGCGGAGGCACTGGAACGGCTCGCCTGATCCGCTTCTGTCACGTGCGCGTCAGGCGAAACTTGGTAGGGTTCCAGGCAACGAGCCTGGAGCCCTGCCATGTTCCGCCGCAACGCCTTCGGTCAGTTCAGCGTCGATGATTTCCTGACCGAGGCCGGCACGCCGTCGCGGCGGCGCTTCCTGACCGGGCTCGCGGCCTCCGGCCTCCTGCTGACGAGCGGTGGCGTCATCGACCAGCGCGTCTGGGCCAATCCGGTCTTCGCTGCCTATCCGTTCGGGCTCGGCATTGCCTCGGGCGACCCTTCCGCCGATGGGTTCGTGATCTGGACCAGGCTGGCGCCGCTGCCGCTCGCCCGCAATGGCGGCATGCCGATGAAGGCGGTCGAGGTCGCCTATGAGATTGCGACCGAAGCCAATATGCGCGGCAATGTCCAGCGCGGTACGGCACTGGCGCGGCCCGAGCTCGGGCATGCGGTCCATGTCGAGATCGCCGGACTCCAACCCAATCGCGACTATTTCTACCGCTTCAGCTGCGGCGGCGAGCGGACCATGATCGGCCGCGCCCGGACGCTGCCGGCTGCCGGCGCGAGCCTCGAGCGCGTCAATTTCGGCGTGCTCGGCTGCCAGCGCTACGAGGACGGCTTATTCACCGCCTTCCGCCATGTCGCCGACGAGCGCTTCGACTTCGTCTTCCACTATGGCGACTACATCTACGAGTACCGCATGGTGAGGCCGAACGAGCGGCCGCTGCCGGTGGCACGGGTGATGCCGGGCGAACCCGACGAGATCTACGCGCTCGCCGACTATCGCCAGCGCTACGCCATCTACAAGATGGACCCCGATCTCCAGCTCGCCCATGCCTCGGCGCCCTGGATCGTCTCGTTCGACGACCACGAGGTCGACAACAACTTCGCCGGGATGGTCTCGGAGGAGAACATCCCGCCGGAGATCTTCGCGCTGCGCCGCGCCGCCGGCTTCCAGGCCTGGTACGAGCACATGCCGCTGCGCCGGACCTCGCTGCCGAACGGGCCGTGGATCCAGGCCTATCGTCGCTTCCAGTTTGGCGATCTCGCCCAGATGGACGTGCTCGACACCCGCCAGTTCCGCAGCGACCAGCCTTGCGGCGACGGCTCGCACGCAGCCTGCGCCGACGCGCTGAAGCCCGAGAACACCATGCTCGGCGAGAAGCAGGAGGCCTGGCTCGGAGAAGGCCTGCGCGCCTCACAGGCGCGTTGGAACGTTCTGGCGCAGCAGGTCATGCTCATGCGCCACGACCGCGATCCGGACCCGGAGAAGACCGGCTACAGCATGGACAAGTGGGACGGCGCGATCGCAGCCCGCAAGCGGTTGTTCGACACGCTGGAAAGCGCCCGGATCGGCAATGCCGTGGTGCTGACCGGCGACATCCACCAGAACTGGGCGGGCGAGCTCAAGGCCGATTTCGATGATCCGAGATCGAAGACGCTCGGCGTCGAGTTCGTGTCGACCTCGATCACCTCGGGCGGTGATGGCGCCGACATGACCAAGGCGGGGCAGGCGGGGCTGAAGAAGAACCCGCATATCGGCTTTTTCAACAACCAGCGCGGCTATATGCGCCACAGCCTGTCGAAGGATCGCTGGCAGGCGGATTACCGCGTTCTCGACAAGGTCACAGTGGCCGGCGCTGCGGTTTCGACCCGGGCGAGCTTCGTTGTCGAGGCGGGGCAGCCGGGTATGAGGCCGGCTTAGTGAACCGCTTGCGAGGCGCGGCAACCATCATGCCTCTGCGACGCCATGAACCTGTCGTCATATTGACTCTAGCCCAAGAGATTAGTGGCCTGACCGCGACAATTGAATTAATGCATGGGACGCAGGGCAGCCCTGCAACCGGCGCGAGAACCCAGGAACGGTTTCCCCTACATGCTCAAGCGTGCTTACGACTGGTGCGTTTCCTACGCGTCTCACCCTGCCGCGCCCTGGCTGCTCTTCGCCATCACCTTCGTCGAAAGTTCGGTGAGCCCGCTGCCACCGCTCCCGTTGCTGATCCCGATGTGCATCGCGCGGCCCGACCGCGCCTGGGTCTATGCCGGCGTTTGCTCGCTCGGCGCCGTCACCGGCGGCTATCTCGGCTATGCGATCGGGGCGCTGCTCTATGAATCGGTCGGCGCCTGGCTGATCGGCATCTACGGCCTGCAGGAGAAGGCGGCCCACCTGATCCACACCTCGCAGGACTACTGGTTCTGGGTGCTGCTGACCAAGGGCCTGACCCCGATCCCGTTCAAGATCGTCACGATCATGTCCGGCTTCCTGCATTTCGACATCTGGAAGTTCACCGTCGGCATGGTGATCTCGCGCGTCACCTTCTTCGCGATGATTGCGGTGGCGCTGCGCTATTACGGCGACGACATCCGCATCTTCATCGAGAAGCACCTGCCGATGACGGCGCTGGCGCTGGTGGTGGTCGTCGTCGGCGGCTTCTTCGTGCTGCCGATGGTGCTCTGAGCGGACAAAAAGCCCTCAGACCTCCGCAAGCGCTGATCGACTGGCTGCTCGCCGCCTGACCTTCGGGCGGCGATGCCTTATGGTCGCCCTGAACGATGCAGCGCTGGAGGGTTCGATGCGCCCACTCCAACGATCGGATGGCGAGGCATGAGCGCCCGCCGCCCGGATCTCGCCGAACTCGATTTCGCCAATTTCGCCCGGCAGTTCGACCGTTGCCTGCGGCAGGACAAGGTCATCGCCTTCTCGCGCTGGCGCGACATCGTCGAAGCGGTGCCGCCCGGCCTGAAGGATTTCTTCTGGCGGGTGGTCGAGGCCCATCTCAGCCCGGCCGCAGAGACGCGGCTGCGCGGCCTGCGCGACTGGCGCGACTTCCATGGCGAGGTCCTCGACACCCGCTTCCGACGCCCCTCCGCCGAGCGCCCGCAGTTCCGCACGCCGAAGCAGGAATTCGATTCCTATTCGGCGATCTTCTGGCGCTTCGGCTCGACCGATGCGCGCTTCGACCAGAGGTTCGGCCGCCTCGTCCTGCTGGCATTGCGCAAGGAAAGCAGCACGATCGCCAATCGCGGCAAGGGCTCCTATGACGACCTCGTCGTGGTGATGCGCCGGACCGGGCGCTTTCGCGAGCTCGCGAGCTTCCCGATCTGCACCGAGCCGGGCGCCCAGTACTCGCAGCGCGCCAGCGGCGGCGATGCGCGCTACAAGGGCGTCAAGTTCAGCAAGGCCGACGGCGTCGACATCAACAAGGACGGCATCAAGGATGCCGGGCGCCTGACCGAGGGCACCTACCAGTATTTCGAGAAGAAGGGCGGCTTCCTGGGCGACCGCGCCTTCCAGGTGAAGAGCACGCAGGTCGCCGAGCGCGACACCGACGGCGACGGGCGCTTCACGCAGGACGATAAGAGCCGGATCGACCCGTCGGGGGCTGGGACCAGCATGTACATTCACCGCGGCGGGGCGGACAATGTGCTGGAGCCCAACACCTGGTCGGCCGGCTGCCAGACCATCCCGAAGAATCGCTACCCGACCTTCCTCAAGGCGGTCGGGACCCCCGGCGCCTTCTACTACGTGCTGGTCAATGCTGCGTCCTGAAGCCCTTGCCGCCGGCCTGGCCATCGTCCTGCTCGCCGTTCCTGCCGTGCGGGCGCAGTCGGAGGGCGTCATGCCGGCGCCGGCCGGGCAGGTCGCCTGCTCCTTCGGCGCCTTCGTCAGCGAGACCGACCCGGCGGGGCTGAACGTCCGCGCCGGCCCGGGCACCAATCACAAGGTGGTCGGCACGCTGCCGCCGGTGAAGCTCAGCGGCGACGATCCGCCGGTGCGCGCCATGGTCGAGGTCGAGGTTTCGGCCGGGGCCAATGGCTGGTTCAGGATCGCCAAGGCGCGCGACAATGAGATGCTGACCGACGCGCCGCCCCGGCCGATGTTCAAGGGTTCGGGCTGGGTCAGCGGGCGCAAGCTGACGGCGAAGTCGCAGGCTGCCGCCGGCCGGCTGCGCCCGGACACCAAGGCGCCGGCTGTCCTCTCCGGCCAGGACGGGCTGAGCTTCGACGGCGACACCTTCGTCCAGAACGGCCGCCTTCTCGGCTGCAGCGGCAAATGGGTGCTGGTCGAGTACGGCTTGCCGGCGGATAGCGAGGCCCTGTCGGGGCTTGAGATCAAGCCGGCGGCTAAGGCAGGGGCCGAGGCCGGCCGCTTCCGCGCCTGGGTCGACCGGATCTGCGCGACGCAGGAAACCAGCTGCGACGGCGGCTGACGCGCGACCTTTCCGCGTCATGGTCGGGCTTGTCCCGACCATCCACGTCTTCACATCACTGATCGCTTGTGGTGTCGAAGACGTGGATGCTCGCCACAAGGGCGAGCATGACGGAAAGGTCGCGCCACTTCGCACTAACTTTTTCCCGCTAAAGCTTCCGGAACACCACGCTGAGATTGTTCGCCGGCATCGGCGTCACCTGCGGCTCGCCGAAGCCGGCGGCTCGCGCGAGTTCGGCGACGGCTTCCAGCTCGCGCAGGCCCCATTTCGGATTGCGCCGGCGCAGGCTGTCGTCGAAGACGGCGTTGCTCGCCGCCAGTGGCACGTCGTGCTGGCGATAGGGACCGTAGAGATAGAGCGGCCCCCCTGCCGGCAGCAGTTCCGCCGCGTGCCGAATCAGCCCCTCGGTGGCGGCCCAGGGCGAGATATGGATCATGTTGATGCACAAGATCGCATCCGCCTGCGTGACCGGCCAACGTGGCGCCATCGTATCGAGCCGGATGGCCGGGCGCAGGTTCGGCAGGGTGCTTGTGCGCGCCCAGGCATCGATGCTGGCCAGCGCAGCCGGATCGGGGTCGCTCGGCTGGAAGCTCAGGTCCGGAAAAGCGCCGGCGAAATGGACGGCATGCTCGCCGGAGCCGCTGGCGACCTCCAGCACGAGCCCTTGATGCGGAAGCACTTGGCGGAGCACGGCAAGGATCGGCTCGCGGTTGCGCTGCGTCGCCGGGGCCAGCTGGCGGGGATCACGGTGATGGAGATCGTCCTGGGGCATCGTCTTCTCCCATCGCGTTCGGCCGTCAATGCGTTATAAGCGGCAAAGAAGCAGGCCGATAGCGAGCGCGGTCCTGCAGCACCCGAGCTGGTTTTGTTAACGGAGATTCTGGTCGTCATCGTCCTCACCGTCATCAACGGTGTGCTTGCCATGTCGGAGCTTGCGGTCGTCTCATCCCGCCCGGCACGGCTGAAAGTCCTGAGCGATCAAGGCAGCAAAGGCGCCGCGAAGGCGATCCGGCTCGCCGAGAATCCGGGCCGCTTCCTCTCGACCGTGCAGATCGGCATCACGCTGGTCGGCGTGCTGTCCGGCGCCTTCTCGGGCGCAACGCTTGGTGCGCGCCTGTCGGAATGGCTCGGAACGCACGGATTCTCGAGTACGGCTGCCGATGCACTCGGCGTCGGCACCGTCGTCGTCCTCATCACCTATCTCTCGCTGATCATCGGCGAGCTGGTGCCCAAGCAGATCGCCTTGCGCGATGCCGAGCGCGTCGCCGCGCGCGTCGCGCCGGCGATGGTGGTGCTGGCCAAGGTTGCCTCGCCACTGGTCTGGTTGCTCGACACGTCGGGCAAGCTGGTGCTGGCGCTGCTCGGCCAGAAGGGCGAGCCGGAGGAGACGGTGACCGAGGAGGAGGTCCGCACCATCATCGCCGAAGCCGAGAATGCCGGCGTGCTGGAGCGCGACGAGCGCGAGATGATCTCCGGGGTCATGCGCTTTGCCGACCGCTCGGCCCGCGCATTGATGACGCCGCGGCGCGAGGTCGAGGTGATCGACCTTGCCGATGCGACCGACGAGATCAAGGCCCAGGTCCGGGCCACCAAGCGCTCGCGCCTGCCGGTGCAGGACGGGGAGGCCGACGCGATCATCGGCGTCGTCACTGTCAAGGACATGTTCGACGCGCTCTCGGACGGTGATGGCCGCGACCTGCGCAGCCTCGTGCATGAGGCCCCGGTGGTGCTCGACACCAGCGGGGCGCTCGACGTGCTGCGCGCCATTCGCGCGTCGAATGTCCATCTCGCGCTGGTCTTCGACGAATACGGCCATTTCGAGGGGATCATCACCTCGAGCGATGTGCTCGAGGCGATCACCGGCGCCTTCCAGGAGGACGAGGCCGACGAGCCGGCGATCGTCCCGCGTGCCGACGGCTCCTTCCTGGTCGCCGGCTGGATGCAGGTCGACGAGTTCTCGCACGAGCTCGGCATCCATGTGCCGCGCGACGCCGACTACCAGACCGTTGCCGGCTTCGTGCTGGCCGAGATGAACCGGCTGCCGAATGTCGGCGAGAGCTTCGAAAAAGGCCATTGGCGCTTCGAGGTGGTCGATCTCGACGGCCGGCGGATCGACAAGCTGCTGGTCAGCCGGGTGGATTGAGAAGCTCTCGTAATCCTCATCCTGAGCGGCCAGCCGAAACGAGGTTGGGCTCCGACATTCATCACGGTGTCATCCCGGACAAGCCGCGGAGCGGCGCCGATCCGGGATCCGTTCCGGAGCCTATCCGATAAAGGTTCCGGAATGGGTCCCGGGTCTCCCTCCGGTCGCCCGGGACGACCCGCGTTTATTTTAGCAAGAGGGAAGCGAGCGATTGTTGACCCTATCTCAATGCAGTGATCTAAACTTCCCGCAGGGGCTTATCGCGACCGCCCCGTGAGGCGTCAGCCCAAGGATCGCGTCCACACTCCTTGCTCAAGGATGGACGCTCATGTCTTCCAACATCCAGATCACGCCTGCGCAATTGTCCCGGCTCGTCGGCCTGCCCGATGTACCCGTGCTGGTCGATGTCCGCATCGACGAGGACGTCGCCGCCGATCCGCGCCTGCTGCCGGCGAGCGAACGGCGCAGCCATCGCGACGTTGCCGCCTGGGCCTCGGCCTATGCCGGCCGCAAGGTCGTCGTCATCTGCCAGCGCGGGCAGAAGCTCAGCGAGGGCGTCGCCGCCTGGCTGAGGCATGAGGGCGTCGCGGCGGAGAATCTCGCGGGGGGCTTCGAGGCCTGGCGCGAGGCGGGCGGGCTGCTGGTCGAGACCGGCAAGCT
This sequence comes from Allobosea lupini, assembly GCF_900109525.1. GTDB lineage: Bacteria > Pseudomonadota > Alphaproteobacteria > Rhizobiales > Beijerinckiaceae > Allobosea > Allobosea lupini. Next base: position 210,265 of record NZ_FOAN01000010.1, read on the forward strand.
GCCGCAGCGGGATGCAGCCGGGCGCACGCTCTGGGTGACGCGGGCACGGCCGAAGGTCGACCGCATCGCCTGTCCCTGGCTGATCCGCCGCTTCGTCGATCCTCACGCCGTCTTCCTGTTCGTCTCGGCCTCGGAAGTCGCGGATGTCGCCGACCGCTTCGGGGCGACGCCCTTCGATATCGACGGCGTGTTCTGGAGCCATCGCGGCGAGCGCTGCAGCTTCGACACGATGATCGAGCAGTTCGGGCTGTCGTCGCCGGCGCTCGACCAGCTCGCCATGATCGTGCGGGCGGCCGATACCGCGCGGCTCGATCTCGTGCCGCAAGCGGCCGGCTTCCTCGCGGCGTCGCTCGGCCTGTCACGGATGTATCGCGACGATCTGGCACAGCTCGAGGCCGGCATGCTGCTCTACGACGCCTTCTATCGCTGGTGCCGCGACGCGGGCGACGAAACCCATAACTGGCCGTCCGCGCCGGCAAAGATCTGAGGACCGGGCGATGACGACTGTGACGAATGAAGGGGCGGCGATGGCCGCCCCCGCCACTCCGACCCTCACCGAGGCGACGCGGGTCTGGCTCAAGATCGGCCTGCTCTCCTTCGGCGGGCCGGCCGGGCAAATCGCGCTGATGCACAAGGAACTGGTCGACGAGCGCCGCTGGATCGGCGAGCGCCGTTTCCTGCATGCGCTCAACTACTGCATGCTGCTGCCGGGCCCCGAGGCGCAGCAGCTCGCCACCTATATCGGCTGGCTGATGCACCGCACGGTCGGCGGGCTGATCGCCGGCCTGCTCTTCATCCTGCCGGGCGCGCTGGTGATGTGGGGCCTCTCGCTGCTCTATGTGCTCTATCGCCAGGTGCCGCTGGTCGATGCGCTCTTCTTCGGCGTCAAGGCGGCGGTGCTCGCCATCGTCATCGAGGCCGGCCTGAGGATCAGCAAGCGGGCGCTGAAAAACCGGGCGATGATCGTGATCGCGATCGCCGCCTTCCTGGCGCTCTTCCTGCTCAAGGCGCCTTTCCCGCTGGTGATCTTCGGCGCCGGGCTCGTCGGCTGGCTGGGCAACCGCTGGGCGCCGGCCCTGTTCGGTGGCGGTGGCCATGCCGGCAAGGACGGCGCGCCGGAGTTCAAGGGCGTGGTCGACCTGATGTTCGAGCGCGGCGAGCTCACCCATACCGAGCCCTCGGCGGGGAGGGCGCTGCGGGTGCTGGCGCTCTGGTTGCCGCTCTGGCTCGGGCCGGTCGCGCTGCTCTGGGTGCTGCTCGGCGGCGGCAATGTCTTCACCCAGATCGGCGCCTTCTTCAGCGCCATGGCGGTCGTCACCTTCGGCGGCGCCTATGCCGTGCTCGCCTATGTCGCGCAGGCGGCGGTCGAGACCTATGGCTGGCTCGTCGCCGGCGAGATGGTCGACGGGCTCGGTCTGGCCGAGACGACACCGGGGCCGCTGATCCTGGTGCTGCAGTTCACCGGCTTCCTCGCCGCCTGGCGCGGGCATGGCGGGCTCGACCCACTGGTCGCCGGCAGCCTGGGCGGCCTGCTGACGGTCTGGGTGACCTTCGCGCCCTGCTTCCTCTGGATTTTCCTCGGCGCGCCCTACATCGAGGCGCTGCGCGGTAACAAGGCACTCTCGGCGGCGCTGACGGCGATCACCGCCGCTGTCGTCGGCGTCATCGCCAATCTCGCGCTCTGGTTCGGCCTGCATGTGCTGTTCAAGGCCGTGCGGCCGGTCGTGATCGGCCCGCTCGCGCCGGATTTGCCGGTTTTGGCTTCGCTCGACTGGCGGGCGGCGCTGCTGGCGGCTTTCGCGATGATCGCGCTGCTTCGCTTCAAGCTCGGCATGGTGCCGGTGCTGGCGGCCAGTGCGGCAGCGGGCGCTGTGCTGGTGCGGCTGACGGCGTGATCGGGACTGTTGCGCAGGTTGGAATTCTGAACTGCCCGCAGCGGTGATTGCGATCCATCGCTGAAATGGTCATCTCGACCGGCGGAGGCACCCGAGATGACCCACCGTTTCCTAGAGATCGCGACGACACCGGCCGTGAAGGCTGCCCAGGAAGCACAGGGCAGCCGGCGCAGCTATGCAAGGCAGGAGGCGGGCGAGCCGCATCATGACCGGCTCGGTGAGGCCGAGGCCGGTTTCATCGCGGCGCGCGACTCCTTCTACCTGGCGAGCGTGTCGGAGACGGGCTGGCCCTATCTGCAGCATCGCGGCGGTCCGGAGGGCTTTCTGCGCGTGCTCGACGAGACGACGCTCGGCTTCGCCGACCTGCGCGGCAACCGGCAATATCTCAGCCTCGGCAACCTATCGGCCGATGACCGGCTCTGCCTGTTCCTGATGGACTACGGCCATCGGGCGCGATTGAAGATCTTCGGCCGGGCCAGCTTTCACGATCTCGCCGCCGAGCCGGAGCTGGCGCAGCGCCTGATCGTGCCGGGCTATCGCGCCGTGCCGGAGCGCGGCGTCACCATCAAGGTCGAGGCCTTTGACTGGAACTGCCCGCAGCACATCACGCCGCGCTTCAGCGAGGCCGAATTGGCGCCGGCGCTCGCGCCGGTGCGGCAGCGTCTGGAAGAGCTGGAGGCGGAGAATGCCCGGCTGCGGGCCGAACTTGGGGCCCGCGCCGGCGCTTAACGGCGTTCGCCCGGCTCGATCACCCGGTATTCGGCGTCGACGATCTCGCCACGCGCCGTCTCGGGCCGCCTGCGCTCGAATGGGTTCTGCGGATCGATGCCGGCCGCGCGCATACGGCGGCGCATCTGCCAGGCGGCGAAGGCACCGCCGGCGATGACGAGCGGCACGAGGATCAGTGCCAGGCTGGCCGCGACCAGGAAAATCAGCACGCCGACGACAAAGGCACCGGCCATGACCAGCCAGCTCGCCCAGCGGGGCAAGCGGACCAGGCGGGCGCTGGCGGCGTTGTTGAGGTCGATACGGATCATTGGCTCGTTTCGTTTCGTGTCACCCACCGGTAATCTAGGAAGCGAATGCGGCGTTGACGAGATCGGCCGTGCCCGGGCGATGACGATTTCGTCAGGACGGCGTGCGCCAGTCATAGATCCAGGCGTGGCGCTTGCGCATGCCGTCTGGACCCATGCGGCGCATGGCGAAGTCGCGGGCGAAGCTCCAGGGCCGGCCGAGATGATAGGCCTCGCCGTTCTTGCGGCTGGCCTGCTGGACCCGCGTGGCACGTTCGGTCCGCGCCTCGGCATAGGCTGCCAGCGCCGCCGGTACCGCGGCTGATCCTTCGCGCGCCAGCCGCATCGCAAGCTCATGCGCCAGCACGGCAGCGTCCTCGATGGCGAGCGCCGCGCCCTGGGCCAGGAAGGGCAGGATCGGATGGGCGGCGTCGCCGAGCAAAGCGATGCGGCCCTTCGACATCCTTGCGGGCGCGCGGTCGTAGAGCGACCAGATCCGCCAGTTCGGCGCGCGCTCGATCAGGTCGCGCAGGCCAGGGCCGGCAGTGCGGGCGATCTCGGTCAACTGCGAGGCGTCGCCCTCGCGCGACCAGCCGGGCCGTGCCTCGCGCGCCGCGCGAATCAGGACGAGGTTGATCTCCTTGCCGCCGGAGACAGGGTAGTGCACCGCATGGCGGGCCGGGCCGAGATGCAGCGCCACCGCCGGGCGGCGCAGCGCGTCGGGCAAGCCTTCCGCCGGGATCAGCGAGCGCCAGGCCTCCCAGCCGGTGAAGCCGGGCTCGCCCGCATCGCCGACGAGGGCGCGGGCGCGCGACCAGAGCCCGTCGGCGCCGATCAGGGCCATGGCCTCGACCGTCTCGGTTCCACCGCTTTCGCTGCCGAGCGTGACGGATACGCCTTCCTCGGTCTCATGCGCATCGACGAGGCCGCGGCCGATGATCCAGCGGATGTTCGGCAGGGTTCTGGCCGAATCGAGCAGGAGCTGATGCAGATCGGCCCGCTTCAGGGAGCGCGAGGGCGTCGCGCCTTCGACCGGCGGCGCGAAGGGCATGGCGAGCAGCGGCTTGCCGCCGCCCCAATGGCCGATCGCCAGCGCCTCGGGCCGAATCGCGGCGCGGCGCAGCGCCAGGCCGAGATCGAGCGATTCGAGCACGCGCCCGGCATTGGGCGAGACCTGGATGCCGGCGCCGGCCTCGTCGAAACGGGTGCGCTTTTCGGCGATCGCGACGGGAATGCCGCGGCGGGCAAGCGCGATCGCGGCGGTCAAGCCGCCGATGCCGGCGCCCGCGATGAGGATCGGGAGAGTGGCCACGATGTCATGTCCTGCCGCGCCCCCGGCAGGATATCCTCACGCCGCCTTGGCGGGGGTGTCGTGGTATTCGCACTCGGCCGGCTTGCTGTGGCCATGGCCGACCGACGGCTCGTATTTGAACAGCGTCGAGCAATAGGGGCAGACGATCTCGTCGTCGGAACCCATGTCGAGGAAGACATGCGGGTGGTCGAAGGGCGGCTTGGCGCCGATGCACATGAACTCGCGCGCGCCGACATGGATCACGGCGACGCCGGGATCATTGTGGAAATGCGGGGTGCCGTGATCGGCCATGGTTCTCGTCCTTGCAAATTCGGCGGCACCATAATCGTTCGCCGCGGGCTGCGCCAGCGCGCGTGCACCATAATCGTTCGCCGCGGGCTGCGCCAGCGCGCGTGAAGCAGACCGACATCGCTGCTGCCGTGACCTGTCGCCGCTGCGCGCGGCGAGGCGATCAGGGTTGGCGGGCGCAGCTTTGGCCGATCCCGCGCGCCTGCTCGGTTTCCGCCGGACTGAGCGCATCGGCGAGCGCCTTGACCCAGAGATTCGCCTGCTTGAGCCCGTCCATCGAGCAGCCGCAGACGCGCTCGCAGATCTCCTTCGGCGTGCCGGTACCGGTGCAGGAGCGCTGGCAGGCGGTCAGGAACGGCGCGGCCTCGGCATCCGGAAGCTTCTGCGTGGCCACTTGGCCGGTCGCCTGCATGAACAGGAACAGCGCGCCGATGAAGAGCGGCTGGTGGACGAGGTAGACGAAGAGGCTGTTGCGGCCGCCGAGGACGATGACCTTGGCGGGGGCGGACGTCGCCCGCCAGTTCGCCCAGAAGCTGCCCGGCGCTTTCGGCGGAGCTGTCCGCGCCAGCACCATGCCGGCGAGCACGCAGCCGAACCAGGGGAAGACCGGGACGAAATCGGCAGTGAGCGGCCAGGGGCCGAAGCCGAGGAAGGAGAGCCAGTCCTGGGTGAAGACGTTGTGACCCAGGATGAAGGGCAGGGCGAACACGATGACTGCCGTGATGGCGATGACCAGCGTCGGCAGGAACAGGAAGGGCAGGGCCAGCACGCTCGCCAGCGCGATGTGATGCAGGATGCCGAAGAAGATGAAGACATCCGGCAGCGCGAACCAGGTGGCGGAGGTGACGAGGATCGCGGCACAGGCGATGAGTGCGACGCGGCGCAGATAATTGCCGCGGTCGAAGCCCTTTTGTGTCGCCAGGACCAGGCTGAAGCCGACGATCACTAGGAAGGAACCGGCGATCAACCGGGCGAAGGCGCGCCAGGCCGGGTCGCTGACGACATCGACCCGGATCAGCCGGAAATAGGAGAGATCATAGGCGAAGTGGTAGACGAACATCGCGAGCAACGCGATGCCGCGGGCCAGATCGACCAGTTCGATACGGCCGCCGGCCGAGGATTGGGCTTGCTCGCTCATGGTCTCGTCATAAGCGGCGCGCGGCGTCGCGGGAAGGGGCGGCCCTTCCTCATCAACTTGCGCGAGTCATCCCGGACGTAGCGAAGCGGAGATTCGGGATCCATTCCGGAGCCTTTCCGATAGAGGGTCCGGAATGGGTCCCGGGTCTCCCTCCGGTCGCCCGGGACGACCAGCGCCCAGGTGAGAGGATGCTACCCAAAGCCGCGCCGCCATGGCAGACCAACCCGACGATCAAAGCAAGCTTGGCGGCAGGGCCGATGCAGACATTCGATTCCGACGGCGTGCAGATCGCCTATCTCGACCTCGCCCCGACCGGCGAAGGCACCGGCGATCCGATCGTGCTGATCCATGGCTTCGCTTCGAGCCATGCGGTGAACTGGGTCAACACGCAGTGGACGAAGACGCTGACCCATGCCGGCCGGCGCGTCGTGCTCTACGACAATCGTGGCCATGGCCGCAGCCAGAAGCTCTACGATCCCGAGGCCTACCATTCCAACATCATGGCCGAGGATGCGCGCCGGCTGATGGACCATCTCTCGATCGAGCGCGCCGACATCATGGGCTATTCGATGGGGGCGCGGATCTCCTCGCACCTGACGCTCGCCCATCCCAAGCGCGTGCGCTCGCTGCTGCTGGGGGGGCTCGGCATCCATCTGGTCGAGGGTGTCGGGCTGCCGCTCGGCATCGCCGACGCGATGGAGGCGCCTTCGCTCGCCGACCTGACCGATCCGATGCAGCGCATGTTCCGCGCCTTCGCCGAGAACACCGGCAGCGATCTGCGGGCCCTCGCGGCGTGCATACGCGGCACGCGCCAGACGCTGAGCAAGGAGGAGGTCGGCCATATCGCGGTGCCGACCCTGGTCAGCGTCGGCACGAAGGACGACGTCTCAGGCTCCGGCCCGGAGCTGGCGGCGCTGATCCCGGGCGCGCAAAGCTTCGCCATCGAGGGGCGTGATCATAATCTCGCGGTGGGCGATCGTACGCACAAGCAGGCAGTCGTCGAGTTCCTGGCTCGCCGACCGTAGAACAACGTTCTCCTCAGGTAGAATATTATTCTACGCCAATGGCTTGCGACACTTGCCTCGCAAATCGATTCTTGTTCTTTGCGGCTTGATTCAGCTAGAAGGCGGCACCACGTGCTCTGGCGCGAGCTGATCGCACCAGATTGATCTACGAGCGAACCGTAGCGGAGAACGCCATGCCATCCGGGCGCCCGAATATCGAGATCCGCGATCCAGCCACCGGCCTCGACCGTGTCGATCCCGTCTGGTCCCGCCTGCGCAACGAAGCCGAGCTGGCGATCGCGAGCGAGCCGGCGATGGCGAGCTTCGTCCTGGCGACGATCTCGAACCAGCCGAGCTTCGAGGCCGCGGTCGCCCATCGCATCGCGGCGCGGCTCGGCCATGGCGCCGTGCCGGCAGAGCTGATCGCGCAGGCCTTCGACGAGGCGATCGACGCCGATCCCGAGATCGGGCAGGGCATCCGCGCCGACGTGCTCGCCGTGCTCGACCGCGATCCCGCCTGCTACCGGCTGATCGAGCCGGTGCTCTATTTCAAGGGTTTCCACGCGCTGCAGACGCACCGCCTGGCGCATTGGCTGTGGCGGCAGGACCGGCGCGACTTCGCGCTCTATCTGCAGAGCCGCTCGTCGGAAGTGTTCCAGACCGACATCAACCCGGCTGCCAAGATCGGCAAGGGCATCTTCCTCGACCACGCCACCGGCCTCGTTGTCGGCGAGACAACGGTGATCGAGGACAATGTCTCGATGCTGCAGGACGTGACGCTGGGCGGCACCGGCAAGCAGGGCGGCGACCGCCATCCCAAGATCCGCAAGGGCGTGCTGATCGGCGCCGGCGCCAAGATCCTCGGGAACATCGAGGTCGGGCAATGCGCCCGCGTCGCCGCCGGTTCGGTCGTGCTCGCGGCGGTGCCGCGCAACACCACGGTCGCCGGCGTGCCGGCCAAGGTGGTGGGCGAGGCCGGCTGCGCCGAGCCCTCGCGCTCGATGGACCAGATCCTGGCCGGCGATTGCGGCGGCGGCATCTGAGGCCGCGCCGAAACTCTATTCCAGCCCTCATCCTGAGGAGCGGACGTCAGTCCGCGTCTCGAAGGATGGTCCAGCTGTTTCCGGAGCTTCCTGAAGCATCCTTCGAGACTCCGCTGCGCGGCTCCTCAGGATGAGGGCTGCAGGCGGGGCCCCTCAGCCCTGCACGAGTTTCTTCTTGTGGTCGTCGAGATGGCCGAGATCGCGCTCGGGATCGAGCCGGTCGCGCACGCGCTGCTTGAGCTGCTTCACATCCGGGAAGCCGCCATCGACGGTGCGATCCCAGATCAGATCGCCATTGTAGTGGATCTGGAAGATGCCGCCGGTGCGCGGGATCAGCACGACCTCGCCGAGGTCCTGGCCGAAGGTCTGGAGCAGCTCCTGCGCCATCCAGGCTGAACGGAGCAGCCAGTTGCACATGCTGCAATAGGTGATGGCGATGCGTGGGCCGGGCTGGGGTTCGGTCATAGTCCACTCCGAAGCGGTGCCGGGCGAGGGCCGGCGGGTTCGAAAACGCTTCTGCCGCCATGGCATCGCCAGGGCAAGCGGCCCGCGCGGGCGACGCTCTGGCGCGATACTTTGCCTTTGGCTTGCATCCTGCCCCAAAACCCCCTAATGCGACCGCGTTTTCCGGCCCTGCGCGGGCGTCGTCAGGAACTAAGGTGTCATGGCCAAAGAGAAGTTTGCTCGGACGAAGCCGCACTGCAACATTGGAACGATTGGTCACGTTGACCATGGCAAGACGTCGTTGACGGCTGCGATCACGAAGGTTCTGGCTGAGTCTGGCGGCGCGTCGTTCACGGCGTATGACCAGATCGACAAGGCGCCTGAGGAGAAGGCGCGCGGCATCACGATCTCGACGGCTCACGTCGAGTACGAGACGCCGGCCCGTCACTATGCGCACGTCGACTGCCCCGGGCACGCCGACTATGTGAAGAACATGATCACGGGCGCGGCGCAGATGGACGGCGCGATCCTGGTTGTGTCGGCTGCCGACGGCCCGATGCCGCAGACCCGCGAGCACATCCTGCTGGCGCGCCAGGTCGGCGTTCCCGCGCTGGTGGTGTTCATGAACAAGGTGGAT
>NZ_FOAN01000008.1 GCF_900109525.1 Allobosea lupini
CAAAGCAGAATGGGACCTTATCCGCGGAAACCATCAGGGCCAGCGGTCGATGACCGCGCGAACAGGCCGGACACAAGACTGCACCCGACCAGCACGCCAAACTGTCACAGACCCCTTGCAACGCGGGAGCCATCCACACAAGACATTCGGAGAGGCCAGTCAGCCAATGGGTTGAGGCTGCCGAGCGGCAGGACGGCTGATGCGCACCTTTGCTCGTCCTGGTCGCCAGTGGCTACAACAGGTGTGCTGACTTCGCCAACGATCGCCTTCAATTTTAGCGTTCGTTAGCACGATGTCGTTCGCATTCCATCCTACTCATTGGGGAGACCGCCAGAACCGCGCAGCTGCCATGTATAGAACGCTATCGTGCTTGACCGATGAACATTCCGGCTGGGTCCTTCCCCTGTCGGCGTTGATCTGTTGGGTGTCGTGCCACGCGACGTTCGGCTTACTTAAACAGGCACGCGAAAGTACGGGCTGGGCGGCAGCCATCTGGCTGGTCGGCACCGGTGCCGCTGCTGGCGCAGGGATCTGGAGCACGCATTTCATCGCCATGCTCGGCTACGAGCCGCCGCTCAGCATCGGCTATGATGTTCTCCTGACGCTGGCATCATTGGGCGTCGCCATGGCGACCGCTTTCGGCGCCGCAACCTGGATTCGAGGTGCCACCAGTGCCACCTCCGTTGTTGCCAGCGGCATCTTGCTGACCATTGGCATCGCCGCGATGCATTTCACCGGGATGGCGGGCGTCCGCATTCCGGGTCGCTTCATCTGGGACGAGGCACTCGTCGCCGCGGCCCTCGCCGCGGGGGCCATGTTGACCTGCGCGGCGCTATTTGTGTTCACCCACCGCTCGACGCGTTACCCCCGTGCCGTCGCTGCGACGCTCCTCGCCGGCGCCATCGGGACCTTGCATTTCCTGTCGATGGCGGCAGCGCAAGCAATACCGGACCCATCGATTGCCGGGCCTGACGACGGGCTTGCGCGCGGGGCGCTTGCAGCCGGCATCGCCGTCGTGATGTTGACGATCCTGGCGTTCTCCGCGCTCGCCTTGTTCGCCGACCGCCTCAGGCGCGCCAACCACGCGCTGGCATCGCATGGTGCGGCGCTTCGCGTCAGCGAAGAACGCTTGGCGCGCGCTCTAGATGCGGGTAGCGACGGCCTCTGGGACTGGGATATCGGAACCGGCCAGACTTGGTTTTCCGACCGCTGGCTGACAATGCTCGGCTACGAGCCAGGAGAGCTCGAGGCTCATGTCCGGACCTGGCAACGCCTGATCCACCCGCAAGACGAGCCGAAGGCCTTGGAGCTCCTGCAAGCCCATTTCGACGGTCGCTCGCCGGTCTACGAGTGCGAGCATCGGTTGCTCCGCAAGGACGGCAGTTGGGGCTGGGTGCTGGCGCGCGGAAAGGTCGTCGAGCGTTGCGCCCTGGACGCCCCCCAGCGCATCATCGGCACGCACATTGATATCGAAGAGCGTAAGGCTGCGGAACAGCAGGTTGCGCATATGGCGCGTCATGACGGGCTGACCGGCCTGACCAACCGGACTTACTTCCACGAGCTGTTGCGCCTGACATTGCGGGAGGTCGCCGAGGACGGCGACGCCTGCGCGGTGATGTGCCTGGACCTCGACCGCTTCAAGACTGTCAACGATACGGTCGGCCACATGGCCGGCGATGAGCTGCTGAAGCACGTCGCCGCCAGGATCGCCGGGTGCATGCATCCAGCCGACACGGTGGCGCGGCTGGGCGGCGACGAGTTTGCCGTTCTGGTTAAGAGCGACCCGTCAGGGGAGTACCTCGGCAACCTGGCTCAGGAACTGATTTCTATCGCGGGCAAGCCGTTCACCTTCGCAGGACAGATTATCGAAGTCGGCCTCAGCATCGGGATTGCGCGTGCGCCGCAGCACGGCCTCGTCGAGCAGCTTCTCTTCAGCCGGGCTGATCTCGCGCTTTATCGGGCGAAGGCCGAAGGCCGAAATTGCTATCGCATTTTCGACGCGGCGATGGACGAGGCGGTTACGAGGCGCCGCGAGCTCGAACGTGATCTCAAAACGGCCCTCGCGGACGGGGGGTTGGAGCTTTTTTATCAGCCACAGGTTAGAGCTAATAGCTGCGAGCTCGTAGGCTTTGAAGCGCTCGCACGCTGGCGGCATCCGACGCGCGGCCTGATACCGCCCAGCGAGTTCATTCCACTCGCCGAGGAGACCGGTCTCATATCGGTCCTCGGTAAATGGGTCTTACGCACCGCCTGCAGCGAGGCCGCCCGCTGGAGCCGGCCTCTCAAGGTCGCAGTCAATCTGTCGCCTCGGGAGTTCCAGCAGAGCGACCTTCCCGACCTCATTCTCGGCATCCTGTCGGAGACCGGTCTGTCTCCGGCCCGGCTCGAGATTGAAATTACCGAGACGGCGATCTTCGCCGATAGGGGCCGCGCGCTGTCGATCCTGCGGCGGCTGAAGGCGCTTGGAATCAACATCGCAATGGACGACTTCGGAACGGGCTACGCTTCGCTAGCAACCTTGCAGGCCTTCCCTTTTGACAAGATTAAGATCGACAGGTCCTTCGTTGGGCAGGTCGAAATCTGCCCACAAGCCGCGGTGATCGTTCGCACCGTTTTGGGACTGGGACGCAGCCTCGGCCTTTCCGTCGTAGCGGAAGGGGTCGAGACCGCTGGCCAGATGCGGTTTCTGATTGCCGAAGAGTGTCAGGAACTCCAAGGTTATCTGTTCGGAAAGCCGCAACCGATCGCAAGCTTCACGGAAGCCACAGGTGGCCGGGAGGGATCCGATCTCGCGATCAGGGTATCGCCAGCTCGCGACGTAGTACGAATGGAGTTCGCATCGTAAGGCCGGCAGGCATGTTTGGATCGCGAAGATTTCACGGACCAGCGCTGCGGCCGAAATGAAATGTCATTGAACCCGCCAAGCGTCATGCAAGGCGCATGCGAGTTCCACACCGCTCCAAAGGCGCTCCACAGGCTCCATAGACGTGCCGCTCGTCAGCGAAATGCGCCAGAAGCCGACTTTGGATTGATGCCCAAAAGCGGACGTCATCGCATGGCCCGTAAAATCGCGCTGTCAGAGCGCCGCGCTCTACAACAAGCCTCGCAGCGCCATCATCCCAAAGAACACGGCAACGGACAGCTTAATTCGAGGCAACCGCTTCTGAACGGCGGCGCGCGCCCATGGCAGTGCTAAGACCCACGCAAGCATGGTTTTGAAAATCAACGAACAGGCTACGACGCCTATGCCCATCCCGGCGATTGACCCAATGCTGGCGAGGGGCGCCCCGTCGGCAAGCTGTGACGAGAAATAGAGCGCGGTGACTGGGTTTGTCAGCCCGCAGCTGTAACCGAGCGCGAAGTCGGTGACATTTTGCCGGGACATGTCGAGTGCCGGGTCGCATGACGGCGATCGCAACGTCATTATCCTCCAGGCGACGACGAGCAGCATCATCGCGCTGACCTTCGGCAACCACATTTTGATTTGCGCGATGTGCATCACGGAGTTCATCAAAAGGCCAATCGCCAGCGCAAGCGATGCCGCGCCCAGGCTAATTGCGAAGATGAGGGGAACGACGCCGCGAAAGCCGCGTGCCGCACTCACGGTTGCGATCAGGAAGCTGTTTGGACCTGGCACGAGCAAGATCGCCAGGTAGCCGAGCCAAAACTGCAAAGGCAGGGACAGCCATATGGCGGCGGTAAGATCCGATCCACCGCCCGATTGAAAATCGGTCACGTCGGCCTCCTTTGGGGTTGGATCACGAGTGATGCTGGGGATGCGAGCGGCGTGGCGCGATGGTTTGCTGCGTATCGCGGCGAAGATCGGCCTGCGTGTCCCGCCAACACTGGGCGAAGCGCACCAGATTGAGCGGCAGCAGCGCGCAATGCAGGCCAAGCACGGGCATTAGGCCGAGGAGCGCCCCATAGGCGATGAACAAGACGTTGGCCAAGATCGCCGCAGAGCGAAGGCAGAGCATGCGCGTGCAGCAGAAGGCGGTGATCGTCATCCCTGCTGCAAGGAAGCCGATAAAATCCGTGACAGCCGCTGCGGGCGTCACTGCTGGTGCCTTTGGTCGCTCAGAACGTCGAGAAGGATCACGTAGAGCTGCGAGATCCGCTGCGGGTCGTCGCCGGCGCAGCGCTTGCCCATCGTTTCAATGAGGCCTTTAGCGATGGCGGCATCTTCGCCCGGCACGATGCCCAATTCTCCGAACTGGCGAACGGTCGCGTCCAGTCGCTCCCGCCAGGCTAGGCAAGACGACTTCTGGTGGTGGTGATCGTGCGACGGCTGAGCGCTGCCGGGTTGAACGAAGCTGACCAGGACAAAGAGAGCGAGCGTGTGACGGCGCATTATTGCCTCCTGAGAGTTTCGACGGGGTGTTGGAAAATGCGCGAAGGGTCAGCCTCTCGCCGCGACGAGCACGGCGATCGCGATCAGGCCGAGCAGGGCAAGGCCGAAGCACTGGTAGAACTCTTGCTGGCTGGCCGGCGCGCTGCCGGTCGCGTCCGCGGGGCGAGCCGAGGGCTCCGGCGTTGTCGCCGTCGCCGGGTCGCCGGCTTCTGGCGCCAGATTTCGGCCGCGACGCAGATGTGCGGAGCCCGCCATCGGCTGCGGAAGCGGGTCATGCCGTGGAAAAGACGCCGGCGCAGGCACGCGGTCGTGAAGGCTCGAGCTCGTCATGGCACTCTCCTGAAAGGGTTGCGAAGGCGCAGCCGTCCGCGATCGCCGCGTCGAGCGGCGCTCCGGCATCGGATGCTCGGTTTGGTGTGAGAACTCCGATCGGGAGCGACCCCAACCGGCGCGCCGTTCGTCAGGCGGGCATTAAGTTGGTCACGCCGGCGAATGTCAGCAGATCAACGATCGTGAACTGGCCAGGCACCTTGCCGAGGGTGGGCTTGAAGCCGTTCGGCGCGCCGAGATAGGAGGTCTTGCTGCCCTGGACGATGCCGATGAACACTTCTGCGACGATGGTCGCTCCGACCGGCCCCAGATGCAGCCCGCCGGATTTCACCTGCGCCTCTTTGAGGATGTAGTACCAGAGCGGCGTCGCCTTATCGAAGCCGTTGGCCTTTGCGACGGCGCCATCCGGCCCGGTCGCAATCTCCTGCGGCGTCAGGGCAGCGATGCCCATCGCCTTGGCGATCGCCTGGCCGGAGGCGAGTTTCTTCTGGACGCCACGCCGCAGATTGAGGGCGGCGAGGCTCCTGGCGAAGGGCGGCCCCTGCTCGGTCCCGGGCAGCTTGTGCAGCTTGTCGATCAGCAGCGGGTCGATCAGCTGCGAGGCGTTGAACTCGAAGCCCGGCTCGCCCGGCGGCGTGCCGAAGTCGAAGAAGCGACGCCAGTCGATCACCCAGTTGCTGGGCAGGACCGGCATGGGCGGCGGAAGGCCGGGCTTGGGCGGCGCGGTCTTGACGCCCTCGGCTCCGACGATGTCGCCGGATTTCGCCGTGAAGTGGAAGAGCAGTTCCAGCGTCGCCGGAATGCCGCCCGCCGGCCGGAAGATGCGGTTGTGGCTGTAGACCTCCCGGACCATCGAATGGCCGAGCCGATAGGCGGCAGCGGAGAACTCCATCGGCATGAACGGCCAGCGCCTGAAGCGGTAGAACCGCCGCCCGCGGCGCATGATGCGGTCGGTGATCCCGACTTCGCCGGTCAGGTGTTCCAGGAACTCGTGCAGGACCATCCACTGGTAGTGCCAGATAACCTGCTCGCGCGCCTTGTCGAAGAGCTGGCCTTCCGGGACGTTCTGGGCGCGCAGATGCGCCACCACCTTGTTGTGGAAGTGCATGAAGGCTAGATGCATCTGGGCGACGAGCAGGTTCTCGTCGTTTCGCGAGTCGGGAATGATCGCCAGACCTGTCACCGGGCTACGCGGGAGGTCGCCGCCCGGGACGGCGGGGACGAGATTGCCGGGGCCTTTCTGGAGGTCGGGGCTTTCGGCCGCCGTGCCCAGCAGCAGCGTCGGCAGCGTCTTGCGCGTGACCGGGTCGCGCTCGAACAGCGACGGTGAGCCGTCCTGCCCGAAGCCGTAGACGGAATCGAGATCCAGAGCCGGCGTTCGGAAGTTTTCCTTTGCCGCCGGGTCGGAATCCTGCTCGCCGATCGAGGTCAGGTCGAGCGTGATGTCGTGATCGATGAACTGGGCGAGGTAGGTGAGGCCTGCCGGGAGCGCCGGGTTGTCGATCACGTCGGTCGTCCGCATCGCGGCGGCGAGCGCGTCCAGCGCCTCCGGCGTGGCCGTTAGCGGCCTGAGGCTGGGGAAAATGTAGCCGAACAGGCCGGGATCGCCGTTCGCCCTCGATCGAAGCGAGTCCGGGATTGGGGCGCGCGGCGGAACGCCGTGACGGGCCATGATGTGTCTCCTGTCGTTGAGGTACAGGAGTATCTAAGTCCAATTCCGCTTGGTAAGCGCGTGAGGAAACTGTGAGTATTGCGGGAATGGAGGTGAAATCTGATCGCCGGCACGCGAAGACATAAACGTGGGCCAAGCAACGAAAATCCAAATACTTTCGAAGCTTGTGTGAGCGCCGAATGACGCTTGTCGGGAATACCTTGGGCTAGGCCTGGGCCATCCGGCGCTCTGGTCCGTGGACGCCGGCGGTCGGCCGTTTTCAGCCAAGTCTCGTCGGCCGCTCAGACAGCTCCGCGTCGGCGACGGGGTGTCGCAGCGGAATCGCTTGGACCGGCGCTTTCGCCGGCGAGATGTGCTGCATCGCCAGAAATCGCGCGACCTGCGGTGCGGCCATGCTGGTCCCGCTCAACCGCACGACGCTACCGCTGCGCGTGCCGGCGGCCAGCACGCCCCGCAGCGCGGTCGACTCGTCCGAGATGGCCGCGAGCCGGACGTCGCCTGCCCCTGCCGGTACGGTCGCGGATCGCAGCGGACCTGAGGCGCCGTACTCCGTCGCGCGTCCGCTATCGCCGTAGCAGCCGGCGACGACCGAGACCTTGTCATGCGTCGCCAGGCCGTTCAGCGTCCCCAGTCTGCGGACGAAGGCGACTGGCGCGTTCTCGATCCGCGAGACCGCGCCGTCAGCGGTGAATCTCAGATCGGCATCGTCGTCGAAAAAGCTTTGGCGCGCGCCCCGCAGATAGCCGAACGGGTCGTTGTCGCGCTGGATGCGACAGGCGACGGGCGCATCCAGTTCGGCGCCGGCGGTTTTGCTCAGCGCAATGGTCCAGCGACCTGACGGCGCAGCCGGCAAGGCCGGGTTGCCCGGCTCGGTCGGAGCAAGCGCGATGACCACCCGCACCCAGGCGTCGTTGTAGCGTTCGACGACACAAAGGCCGATCGTCTTTCCCGAGAGCGTCAGTTGCTGCGACAATGCGGGCGGGCTGCCCGATCGAGGTTGCATTGCGCATGTTAAGGCCAGCGGGCTCGTGGTCTGGCATGCGATCCCTCTGGGCTCCGTGATCGTCAGTCCAAACTGTGGTGCATCCTCGGCCGCAGCCGGGAGCCAGATCTCGAGATAGCTCGACGTGCGATCGTTCGGCTGAAGCCGCCACGGTATCGGGTAGCTCATACCCGTCCGGAGCCGATCCGCCGGGATCGTGCCGTTCATACGGTCGCCGAAAGTGTTCCCTGACGGCATGACGAGCGTGGTCGGCTTGCCTTGCGCCTGCCTGGCCGCGATCAGGCTGGCGATCGCGACCTCGAGCCTGTCGGAGCCGTCATGGGGGCCGCCCGTGAAGCCGTAGCTGAAGTTGATGACGACAGGCAGCGGCGCAGCCTCGTCGTCGAGATAGGCCGCGCCGAGCCTGTCGGCCCGGTCGAAGATGTAGTGCAGCGCGCTGAGGACGAAGGCGTCCTTCCGAAAACCCGTGGTATCGGCCGTGATGGCGGCGGGCAGTTGCACGGCGATGATGCGCATCAGATCGAGATCGTCCTGCCCGGCTGCCGGCCGCAGGCCCGCCGCCGCATCCAGGACGTGCGAGCCATGCGAAGCGACATGATTGAGGGTCGAGCCGTGCCGCCGCGAAGCTTCCACTGCCCCGGCGCGCGTGTAGATCGCGTCCTCGTCGGGGCCATGCGCGGCAACAAGGTCATCGATGGCGTCTCGGGTGAACTCGCGCCCGAACACGACCGACCCGGCGGGCGTTGTGTCCGATGATTGCAGCCAGCAGAACTCGATGCGCGTGCCGTCTCCGGCGCTGTTCAGAAAATTGCGGTGCGCGAACGGCAGTCCATCATCGATCACGGCCATGACAACCAGTCGAGCGTCGCGCGCGAGGCGGGCTTTCACTGCGCTGTCGGCGGTATGCTGCGACGGATCGCTGCTCCCGCTGTTCAACGCCGCTACGCTCTGCTTGCGCATTGGCGAGTTCAACTGGAACTGGAGCTCTTCCTTCCGCCCGGCGGCATTCAGAATTTGGCGAAGTGGCTCGCTCAGATCATCCAAGGTCCTGTTGATCTGCAGCAGGTCCAGAGGATCACGCGCCTCCGGGTCGTCGAAGTCGAGGACGATCGGCCAATAGGTCGTCTCGTGCGACTGTTCGGGCGCTCCGCTCCAGATCACCGGCAAAATGACGCGCGCCGCGCCATTGCCATCCTTCGCCCGGCGGTCGACCTCGGCGGCGAACTGATGTGGATGGGTGCCTGCGGGCAGACTGACCATCGCGGCGACGAAACGCGCCGCGGTGAGCGCGATATCGGCGAGCGCATAGGCAGCCCCGCCTCCGAAGGTCCATTCCTCATAGGCGCCGGTCAGGCGCGGCACCCCGTCAGGCGGCAAATCAGAATGCATGCAAAGCTCCGGCTGACCGAACGGTCAGAGCTTGAACTCGTTGAGAACCTTGCCCCAAAGCCAGCCAAACAGGGGGCTGCTCGGCATCGGCATGGACATGCTCGCTCGCTCGAGCCCGTGGGCGGACGGGTCGCCGCTGCCACCAGTGATACGGGGGAGAAAATCGGCCAGCAAAAAATCGCTGTCGGTGGCGTCGTAGGTCGCATGCGTGGCGCCGCCGCCCCGGCACTTCGCCAGAATGATTTGGCCGACGACCTCTCCCAGCGCAGCGCCGGCCCAGCTGTCAATCGGGAAATGCACGCCGGCCACCGTCCGATTGACCGCGATCCGCTCGGCCTGCTTGTAGAGCAACCTGATCAGGCGGTCGCTCTGGGGGTAGTGCCGCGCAGCCGGCGGCGTTGCATCGAGCGTCTCAAGCAGCCCCTCGAGCACGGTCGCGACCGCAAAGGCCTCGGCGGCGTGCGCGCTTGGAAACGCACCGTGAGCCGGCGTCGGGATCATCGCCATCACCGTCGCGCCGCGACGATCGGGCCGGCGACAGGCCAGGTGGTGCTTGGCTACCATCGCGACATGCGAGGTGATGACCTGCGTGATGCCGATCAGCTCGAAGGTGAAGCGGTTGGCGTCGTTCAGCCCAAGAATGCTGGCGAAATAGTCGACCGGGAAACCGACCTGCGTCAGGATCTCGGCAGCCCGGTCGGAGCGCTGATCGGCATAGCTTCGCATGTGCTTCAGCTGCATTCGAAACAGATCGGCAGCCGGCCTGGCCAGCGTGATCAGAGGCTTCCTGCCGTAGCTGAGCTCGATGCCGGCAAATGGCTGAGCGATCCCGCCTAGCCGTCGTTTGCCGGGCGTCCAGTCGAGGCGCTTCAGCGTGTCCGTCAGATAGAGCGAGGCGCGCACCCATGCAGCCCAGTCATCCATGTTTTCGGCCGGGCCGATCGGCAGGTCCGCATAGGTTCCAGCAGCGACGTCGCCGACGTCGTCAGGTCCAGCGATATGGCCGATCGCCTGCGCATTGAGCGTCAATCCCTGCGACAGGATCGGGCTGACGGCGCCGCCCGGGACGAAAGGCCCGATACCGGTCGATCCAATGCCGCCGATCCCTCCTATCCCACCGATGCCGCCGATCCCTCCTATCCCACCGATGCCCCCGATCCCGCCTATGCCGCCGATCCCACCCGCACTCGACATGATCTCTCTCCAGATACCTATTGCAGGCCGGCCGCCCTGAAGGCGGCCGCGGCCTTGCGCCCGAACTTGGAATCCGACGCCGGATGGCTGCGGAGATAACTCTCGATCGAAAAATCCGGCATGGCGCGTCGAAGCTCGGATCCGGCGGCGCGAAGCTCATCGCCGCGGTCGAGATTGTGCAAGGCGACGATCTTGGCCCGCAGCGTGGACACGTGACGATCATTGAGGAGGAGCGAACTCTCCGCGAACTCGAGGGCGCTTTGGTAGGCGCCCGCCGACAGGTAGGCGGTCGCGCTCAGCGACTCATAGAAGTAGCGGAACGGGTCGAGCGGCGAGAGCCTGCGAGCCCGGTCGACGGCCTGGACTGCGGGTCCGCCTTCGTCGCGGAATGCGTGAAGCGTGCCGCGCAGAAGGAGCGACAACGCCTCGTTCGGATTGATGGCAAGGGCGGCCTTGTAACGCTGCTCGGCGACGTCGAGCCGCTTCAGCAGGTTGTTGTGGGCGAGACCGTCGATGGTCAGGCAGAAGGCATTGTCGGGCGAGAGGTCGAGCGCGCGCGCCGTGCAGTCGAGGCCGCGCTCGGTTTCCGCCGCGATGTCCAAACTCCAGCCATTGAAGACGCTCAGAAAATACCATTTTCCAAGCCAGGCATGGGTCTCGGCCGCGTAAGGCGCACGCCGTAGCGCCTCCTCGAGCAGTTCGCGCGCGCGGGCGAGATCGTGAAGCGTCGCGCGGTTCATCAGCCTGACCCCGGCGATCACCAGTCGATGGTCCTCGACATCGGCGAGGCGCTGGCTCGAGATATGGCTGAGCGCCTCGTCCGCGATGGCTGCCCCGATCGAGCCGACGATGGCGGCGATACCCTCCTCGGCCGACTGGAAGAACGTCCCGACCGGGCTGGTGATCTGCCGCGTCCAGAGAATGCGGCCGGAGCCCACGTCGAGGAAGTCGGCGTCGAGGATCAGCATGCCACCCGACCGTCTCAGGCTGCCGGTTACGCAGAAATCCGCGTGAAGCCTTGATCGCACCGAGGCGATGTCGATCCCGCCGCGTGCGAGTTCCCGGCAGGATAAGTGCGAGATCACGGCGATCAGCCTGGAGCGGCTGAGCGAGCGGCACATCTCCTCCGCCAGCCAGTCGCTGATCGTCGCATCCGCAATGTCGTTGCCGATGACGCGAAACGGCAGGACGGCGATAGCGGGCAGAACTGAAACGCCGCCGCCGCTTAATGAGAGGCTGAACAGGCCATCGAGCTGCGTTGGATTCTGACGGATGCCGCCGATCCACTGACCAAATCCGGCCTCTCGGATATCCAGTCCCTCGAGGAACTCTCCCTGGCCGGGATGGCCGACGAATCTGACCCGCGACAGATCGAGCGTGACCTCGGAATTGGTGCTCGTAACCAGGTCGCCGTAATGGGGACCCACGATCGCCTTGATGTCTGCCAGCGCGCGCCGGAGGCTTTGGCGGCCGGTATCGTAGCAGGCGACGCCCCACAACGTCTCCTGCAGGAACGAGCGTGTACGCCGACCGAACGGCGCGGTGGCGAGGAGCGCAAACAACGCCTTGTGCTTGGCGCCGCCGATCTCGAATCCGTCCGTCGCGCTCGACCTGACCGAGCACGCACCGAACAGATTGATCTCCAGAAGCTTGCCGTCCATGGCGCGTTGTCCAATCTGACTGCCTCGACGTTACCAACGCCAGGTGACAGATCACAACGCGCTTCACGTTTTTTTCACGCGCCAGTCCAGGCATTGGCCGAATATGCTGAACTTGCGGCATTTGAAGAAAACACCATGAACAAGAAAACACTAGGAGCTGAGGCTATGCCTGTTCGAGATTTGGCGGATTTCCATTTGCGCTGGCCAGAATTTCGCAGGAGAGCGGTCGACGTCTCGCAGTCCGCATTCTTGAAACCGCAAGATCGCGAGACGATCATGTGGTTGATCCGCATGGCTGACAGGATCGGACCCCGCGACCTGAACTGAACAATTTGAATCGCGTCGGCAACTCTTCAGTCGAATTGTCGAGCGATTGTGTGCCGTCGACCTTGGACACGATGGGCTGCCCGGGTTCGGGTAGAGCGTCAGAGATTGGGGGCTCCCGATATGCGTACACGCACAATCAGGAGCGACACCACTGAGGCCGGGAAAGGTTCAGGCGGCTCGTTTCCTCACATTCTGCGTTTTGAACGCGCTGGCAGTCGGAGAGTTTATCATCTCAATGACGAGGGATTGGCCAAGGTCTGGGCTGCGCTGGCGTCTCTCATGTTCGACCAATCGGGCAAGACACAAGAGCTTGTCCTCGATGGACGCGCTCAGATTGCGCTGGCGGAAGTTTTGGCGCAGCCCTGCGCAAAGCTATCTTCGGGCACGACGAGATTCGATCCTTTAACCGACGACCCGGCCGACATTTTTGTTCGACTGGAGCGGAGCGGTCTCGTTGGACAAGGCGCGGGCCCGATCATCTCTTTTCTCAATCGAGCCTCAGCAATTTTGTTGCTGTTGTCGCCGGTTTTGATCGCCATATCGGCGTTCGTCTATATTCTGCTGCAGGTCGATCAGGGGCAGGATATCGTCAGGGCGGCGGAGACGGATCATGGGGCCGCTTTCCGCCTGGCATGCGCCCTCGCGCTCCTCGCCGCCGCGGCTGGAGCGTCGCTTTCGGACATTTTGAGTTTCCCCCAGAATCGAAACGGGCGCATCGGCAAGGCGCCCGCTCTGCACGCCAAGCAAACGAAGAGTGATGTCGTATTTGCGGTCTCACTCCTGTTGGCCCTGTGGGGGGCTCTTCTGCTGACGAGCGCGCTGGGGCTGGGCGCCATTTCCGTAGTGGTGGTTTTAGGCGGCACCGTTGCCGGCTCCATGGTGGCACTACCCTTGGCGTTTGCAGCCAGACGCTTCCCTCCAGCAAACCTGACCATCGGAGCCACGGTGCTTTGTTGTCTGGCGGCAATTCCGGAAATGGCCGGCCGAGCGCTCGGTTCTGCGCCGATACTGGCTCTCGCGCTATCCGGCTGGCTGCTCGTCGTGGCGGGCTTCGTCCGGATGGCACATCGCAAACGCATCAGCGGCGCGTTCGTCGCGATGATTATTTTTATAGGACTCTGGTTTTCAGTCGTCTCGAGCACTCCGCCCATTGATCGCATCCGCGCAGTAACAAGCCTCGATGCGCACGGCGCGGCGCCTTCAGTCACACCGATGCTCTCCTTCAAGAGTGCCCTTTTCAGTCTTCTCGATCGGCAAGCCGAAAGTCGCCCAGTGGTCGTGCTCGTCTCGGCGGCGGGCGGCGGCGTCCGCGCGAGCTATTGGACCGCCAAGGTTCTCGCGCGGCTAACTCAGGCATCGCCTGCGCTTCGCGATCGGCTGTTCCTCGCGAGCGGCGTGTCGGGCGGCTCGCTAGGATTGGCGCTTTATCGCGCGCTCTTGGCGGAACCCGATCTGGCTTGCGCGCCGGACGGCCGTTTGGAGGATTGCGTCGCCACATTCCACGACGCCGACTTCCTCGCTGGCCTGCTGGCCGGCGCCCTGACGCATGATTTGCTGAGCGCCGTCCTGCCGATCTCGCCGCAACGCGGAGCCACGCTGGAGAAGACATGGGAAGCGCAGTGGCGTCGGATCGCGCCGTCCAGCGATCGCTTCGCTGAGCCGTTTCGCGATCTTTTCTCGACCACTGGACCTTCGCTCGTCCTCAACACCACCGCGACCCGGGACGGCGATCGCGTTCCGATAAGCAACCTTGACACAAAAGGGTGGCTGATGTCGCGAAGCCGCTGCAAGGTGAATATCGCCGAAGAAGTCAATCTGCCCCTCAGCGCCGCGGCCCATGCGAGCGCGCGCTTTCCTGTCATCTCGGACTGGGCTTCCTTCGAGGTCGCCGCCGCCAGGCGGGCCGGCTGCGAAAGCCTCGAGACCGTTGCCGATGGCGGGTTTTTCGAGAATTATGGGGCCGCGACGGTTCTAGACGCCTATCGTCAGATCAAAAAGTTGACAGCGACGTTGCCGGAGGCACGAAAGCCGCGCGTCATCGTAATCCAGATTGTCAATGATCCGGACTGCGACGCGGCAAGGCTGCTCGAGGCCAGATCGCTGGCACTGGAATGCGAACAGATCATCGCGCAGCGCAAGGAAGCGTACAAAAAGCGAGACGTCAGTCTGTTGCCTTGGCGCTACGTACAGGCTGACTGGAATTACAACGCAACCCTCAACATCCGACGGCTAATCCGACCGACGCCGTCACTGGACCCGCGGCCTGGCCCCTTCGGCGTGATGCTCCGGTCCCGCACAATGGCCGGCATCGAAGTCGCCGACCAACTCCGCCGAGTGGTTCTTGCTGCCGACGACGTCTACCATCTTTTCTCGATGGCCGGCGCCGTCGATGCACCGCTCGGCTGGACGCTGTCCCAGACCGCGCGGCGTCAACTCGACGAACGGCTTGATGCGGTTTGGAAACAACCGCAAATAGAAAACCTTATCAATACGCTCTCTGCGCGATAACAGCAGTGACTAAGCGAATTTAAATTAAGCGCCCATTGCTCGTCCGGGTAAATTGCGCCAATAGCTGAGATTAGCCACCTGGCAGGAAGCGGACATCTTGTGCTGGCTAAACTCCGATGAATTCAGTAAATCGTCAAAGCGGGCACATAGCTCACCAGTAGCAGGACGAGCATCGCAACACCGAAGAAGGGCCAGAGCTCGCGGGTCGTCTCACCCAAGGTCGTTCGCGCAATCGACGTCGAGATGAAGAGCGTCGTGCCGATCGGCGGCGTATAGAGGCCGATGCCGAGGTTGAGCACCATGATGATGCCGAGCTGGACGGGATCGAGCCCGATCGAGGCCGCCAGCGGCACGAAGATCGGCCCCAGCAGCAGGATCGCCGGCGGCAGGTCGATCGGCATGCCGACGAGCAGCAGCAGAACGTTCATCGCGAGGATGACAAGGTAGGGGTTCGAGATCGTGGCCGAGACCCATTCGGCGAAGCGCTGCGGCACTTGATCGAAGGTCAGGATCCAGCCGACGATGGCCGAACCCATGATGACCAGCATGACGACGCCGGTCGCGACGCCCGCCTCCATCATGCTGATCCTGAACCTGCTCCAGCTCATGTCACGGTAGAGCACAATGCTGAGGATCAGCGCGTAAAGCACGGCCAGGACCGCGATCTCGGTCGGCGTCGCGATGCCGAAGCGGAGTCCGAGCAGGATGAAGACCGGCATCAGCAAGGCCGGCATGCTGCGCCACGCGAGCCGCGCGAGCTCCGCCCGGGAGACCGGCGCCTCGGGCGAAACATAGCCGCGCCGTCGCGCGATCCAGCTGCACAGGACGATGAATCCGCCGGCCATCAGCAGGCCCGGCAGGATGCCGGCGGTGAAGAGGTCGGCGATCGAGACGTTCGAAACCAGCGAGTAGAGGATCAGCGGGATCGAGGGCGGGATCAGGATGTCGATGATGGCGGAGGTGGCGTTGTTGGCGGCGCAGAGAGGCGCCGGGTACCCCTGCCGCTTTTGCCAGGGGATCAGCACGGAGCCGAGCGCACTTGCATTGGCGACAGCGCTGCCGGACACGCCGCCGAACACCACGGATGCGACGACCGTGGTCGAGAGAGGCCCGCCACGCCAGCGCTGCATCGACTTAGAGGCGAAGGCGAGCAGCTCGCTACCGAGCTTGCCGCCGAGCATGAGCGAGCCGGCGAGCATGAAGAACGGCAGCGCCAGCATCGGGAAGGACTGCGTCTGTTGATACATCTGCTGGGCGATGATCGTCAGCGGGATCTGGCCCTGCACCAGCAGGGCCGCGCCCGCCGCGACGATCAGCGCATGCCCGACAGGGATCGCAAGCAGCATCAGGATGACGAAGGAGAGGATCAGGGTGAGGCTCATGCGACCTGCTCCTCCGGAGCGGGAACGGGCATCGCTTCGGGCCCCATGATGGCGACCCTCGCCGCCTGGTTCGCGGTGACGACGATGACGAGCGCGAGCCCGATGGCGATGGTGTAGTAGCCGTAGCTCGCCGGGATCCCCATGACGGGAGAGCGGTCGATCCAGAGCATCTCCGCCAAGAGCAGGATGTCCCTGCTCAGCAGGATGTAGCTTCCGATGACGATGGCGTGCCCGACGAGGAGCATGGCGCGCGCACCCTGGCGGCCGAGCATGACGAGCACCGTCTCGACGGCCATGTGCCCACCCTTCTGCACGCCAAGCACGACGCCCGCCATGATGAAGACCGGGAACAGCCGCTCCGGCAGTTCCTGCGCGAAGCGGAAACCGCCGGAATCGAGCACGTAACGAGCGCCGACATTGGCAGCGAGCATGGCCAGCAGTAGCGAACCCACGCCGATGACGACGATCTCGCAGGACTGGGCGACGACCAGGTCGACGCGATCTGCCAGGCGGATGGCGCCTGCGCGCCATCCAGATGGGTGCGGCCGCTCCACCGCTCAGCCCCGCGCCGTCTTGACGAGGCGATCGACGAAGTCGCCGAAGGGCTTGGCCTTCCAGGTGTCGTAGACCTTGGCCGAAGCCTCGCGGAAAGCTGCCTGGTCGGCCTCGTTGACCTGCAGCTTCGGGTTCGCCCTGAACTCGCCGGCGAACTTGCTGTCGGCCTCCAGGAAGAGCTTGCGCTGAAGCTCGCCCGCCTCCTTCGCCGTCGCCCTCACCACCTCGCGATCGGCCGGCGACAGCCGCATCCAGGTGATCTGCGACATCAGGAAGGGCGAGCACTCCCATTTATGCGCGGTCAGCGAAATGAAACGGTTGACCTCGAAGAGCTTCGACGAGGCGATGTTCACGAGCGGGTTCTCCTGCCCGTCAACAACGCCCTGCTGGAGTGCGACGTAAAGCTCGCCGAACGAAATCTGCTCCGTGCCAGCGCCGAGCGCCTGGAAGATGTCGATGGTCATCGGATCGGGCGGCGTCCGGATCTTCAGGCCCTTGAGATCGGTGGGCTTCGCGATGGCGCGCTTGCTGTTGGTGACGTGGCGGATACCGTTGTCCCACCAGCCGAGCGGCACCATGCCGATCTTGGCGAAGCGCTGATCAAGCTCGGTGCCTATCGGCCCTTCAAGCAGCGTGAACGCCTCCGCCGAGGTCCTGAACAGGAAGGGCAGGCCGAGCGCGGCGAGCTCCGGCAGCAGGGCCGAGGTCGAGCCCTGGCTGTTGACGGTCATGTCGACCGCACCGGTCCTGAGGCTCGTGAGCAGCGACTGCTCGTTGCCGAGCTGTTCGGCTCCGGCCACGCGAACGGCAAGGCGCCCTTTCGTGCGCTCCTTCAGGAGTTCGCCGAACCGATCGGCCGCGATCCAGCGCGGGTTGCCGGCAGCCGCATTGTGGCCCAGCGTCATCGTCACCTGCGCCTGCGCGCGGCGCGGCAGCGTCAGGATCGCCGGCGTGACGACACCGGCCGCGAGCAGGCCGCGGCGACTCAGACCGGTGGCGATCAGGTAATTCTTGGTCATGGCTTTCCTCCCTGATGTGACGTCGCCTGAAGGCGCTTCTGTCGATGGTCGATGGGCGAAGGCGGTCTCAGCCGACCCACTCCTTCACACGGGCGCAGATCGCCTCGGTCGAGATGCCGTAGCGGTCGTGGAGCGTCGGCAGCGCGCCGGCCGCCAGGAACTCGTCCGGCAGGCCGATCATGCGGAAGGCGGGATGCACGCTCTCTCTCATCAGCAAGCCCGCCACGGCCTCGCCCAGCCCGCCAATGACGGTGTGGTTCTCAGCAACGATGACGAGACGACCGGGCCTGGAGCAGGCGTCCACGATCGCCGCGGCATCGAGCGGCTTGATCGTCGGGACATGCAGGACTGCGGCCCCGATCCGGTCATTTTCGAGGAGCTTTGCCGCCTCAAGCGCGCGCATCGTCAGGATGCCCGACGAGACGAACAGGACCTCCGCTCCGTCGCGCAGGAGCTTCGCCCTGCCGAGCTCGAAGCTGTACCCGTACTCGTCGAGCACGAGAGGCACCTGCCCGCGCAGCAGCCGCATATAGACCGGGCCCTGATGCGCGGCGATGGCCGGCACGGCCTGCTCGATCTCGTGCGCGTCGCAAGGGTCGATCACCGTGATGTTCGGCATCGCCCGGAACAGTGCGAGATCTTCGGCCGCCTGGTGCGAGGGACCGTAGCCCGAGGTCAGTCCCGGCAATGCGCAGACGATCTTCACATTGCGGTCTTCTTCCGCGATCGTCTGGTGGATGAAGTCGTAGGCGCGACGCGACGCGAAAACGGCATAGGTCGTCGCGAATGGCGTGAAGCCTTCGGCCGCGAGTCCCGAGGCCGCCCCGAAGAGCAGTTGTTCGGCCATGCCCATCTGGTAGTGCCGCTCGGGAAGGGCCTGCGCAAAGATGTGCAGGTCGGTGTACTTGCCGAGGTCGGCGGTCATGCCGAGGACACGCTCGTCGCTCTTCGCCAGCTCGACGAGCGCATGGCCGAAAGGCGCAGGCTTCGTGCGCTGACCTTCGCCAGCGATCGAGGCAATCATCGCCGACGTGGTAAGGCGCGGCTTGCCCGTGGACGGTGGTACGGCGGGCTTCATGCGGGCCTCCGCTCGTCGAGCGCTTGGAGAGCGAGCGCCCACTCATGGGCTTCGACGCGGATGAAGTGGTTCTTCTCGCGTGCCTCCAGGAAGGGTACACCCTTACCCATTAGCGTATCGGCGACGATCATGGCCGGCCGGCCCTGTCCGCGCTGGGCCTTGCAGGCGTCGAAGGCATCGCGGACGGCGTCGAGGTCGTTGCCATCGACCCGCGTCACGAACCATCCGAAGGCATGGAGCTTGTCGACGAGCGGCTCGAAACCCATGACCTTGGTCGAGGGTCCGTCCGCCTGCTGGTTGTTGATGTCCACGACGGCGATCAGGTTGTCGAGCTGGTGATGGGCGGCGCCCAGGATCGCTTCCCAGACCGAGCCCTCGTCGAGCTCGCCATCCGAAAACAGCATATAGACGGTCGCGTCCGAGGCCTTGCGCTTGAGCCCGAGCGCCCGGCCGACGGCGATCGAAAGCCCGATGCCGAGCGAGCCGCCCGACATTTCCATGCCGGGCGTGTAGGCGGCCATGCCGGACATCGGCAGGCGGCTCTCGTCCGAGCCATAGGTTTCGAGCTCGTCCTCGGGAATGAACCCGGCCTCGATCAGCGCGGCGTAGAGCGCGATCGCATAGTGGCCGTTGGAGAGAAGGAAGCGGTCGCGGCCTTCCCACTCCGGATCGTCCGGCCGGTAGCGCATGGCGTGGAAGTAGGCGGCAGCCAATACATCGGCGATGTCGAGCGCCTGGGCGATGTAGCCCTGGCCCTGGACCTCGCCCATCCGGATAGCGTGCCGCCGGATGTTCCAGGCGCGACGCGCGAGCGAGACGTTGTGGCCGATCGGAGCGTGGCCGGCTCGATCGGCATCATGCGGTGCCTCAGCCATGGATCAGCATCCCGCCGTTCACGTCGATCACCGCGCCGGTCACGTAGGCCGAAAGGTCGGAAGCGAGAAAAAGATAGATGCCCGCCACATCCGCGGCGTCGCCGAGGCGGCCGAGCGGGATGCCCCGGAGGATCTCCCGGCGCATCTCCTCGGTCAGTTTGCCGCCGGTGATGTCGGTCTCGATCAGACCGGGCGTGACGCAGTTCACGCGGATGCGGTCGGGGCCGAACTCGCGCGCCATCGCCTTGGCGAGGCCGAGCACGCCGGCCTTGGCGGCAGAGTAATGCGGCCCGCCGAAGATGCCGCCGCCGCGCTGCGCGGAGACCGAGGACATGCAGGCGATCGAGCCGCCGCCGCGCGCCTGCATATGTGGGATGAAGACTTGGCTCAGGAAGAGCACGCCCTTGGTGTTTACGTCCTGAATGCGGTCCCAGCTCGCCTCGTCGATATCGAGCGTCTTCACCGGCTGCGTCACGCCGGCATTGTTGACGAGGATGTCGATCCCGCCGAATGCGGCGATGACCGCGTCGGCGGCCGACTGACAGGATGCCTTGTCCGCGACGTCGCAGCGCAGACCGATATGGCCGGGACCGAGCCCGGCCGCGGCTTGGCGCGCTGCAGCCTCGTCGATGTCGAGGATGGCGACGCGGGCGCCATGGGCCGCGAAGAGCCTGGCGGTCGCCAGGCCTATCCCGCGTGCGCTCGCCGCGCCAGAGATGGCAGCAGTTTTGTTCTGCAGAAGCATGTCCGTCCCTAGAAGCACTTCTTATGCTGCTGAGAGTGGCTCATGGATCGGCAGCTGGGAAACGCAAAAAATTGCGTCTTACATGAATTGAGTTCAGGTATGACGCCCTGGCCCGCCATCTCCCGGAGCTCGCCCGATTGAGACGCCTTCCGCTTTCCTCGCTCCAGGCCTTCGAGGCAGCGTCACGGACAGGATCCTTCCGTGCGGCCGGAGAGGAGCTGGGAATATCGTCGAGCGCGATCAGCCATGCCATCCGCAAGCTCGAGGAGCTGATGGGCACCACGCTCTTCGATCGTCAGAGCCGCGCCATCCGCCTGAACGGAGCGGGCGAAGCGCTCCTCTCCCATGTCGCGACCGCGTTCGACGAGATGCGGCAGGGCGTCGAGACGATCGGGGTTCGCTCAGGAAATCTCCTGCGACTGCACTGCGCGCCGTCGATGGCGACGCAGTGGCTGATGCCGCGGCTGCGCGGCCTGCTCGAGACGCAGCCGGGACTGGAGGTGCGACTGGCGGCGGGTATCGACTATCCGCGTTTCGAGCACGACGAATTCGACGCCGACATTTGTTACGGACCGCCCCGTCAGGAAGGGCTCGTCGTCATCCCGCTTGGCGAGGAGACCGTGACCCCACTCTGCGCGCCCGAAGTGGCCGAGAACATCCGCACGATCGTGGATCTCAAGTCGGCCAAGCTGATAGAAAGCGACAACAAGCGCGTGCGGTGGGCCGGCTGGTTCGCCGCCAACGACCTCTCTCCGCAAGCTTCGCGCGGATCACGCTTCGACCGCTCGTTCATGGCGATCGCTGCGGCGGTCGACGGACTCGGGGTCGCGCTCGAATCCACGCGCCTGGCCGAACGCGAGCTCGCCGATGGTCGGCTCGTAGCCCCTCTGGCTGGCCGCGCGCAGGACGTCCGCTATATCGGCCACTACCTCGTCTTTCCGCGCGTGGCGAAATCCCGGCTCGCCGTCCGAACCTTTGCGCGATGGCTGACTCAAGAGCTGAAGCTTAGCTCAGTCGATTAGCGAGCTGCCCGGGATTGGACCGTTGCGGGCCTCTATGGCACCTATCGTCTGATTTGGTGCGGAGCAGGAAGCCGGGCGAGCAAAGCTGACCTCGCTTGCGCAGCCAAGGTTCGATCGGAAATGCCGAGCAAGGTGGCGCAAAACGGGCTTGAGCGAAGAATTAGAGGCTGCCTTGCGACAGAAGCCGCCCTTCAGCGACTGCAGGGAAGCGGACGTTGGTCACGCCGTGGCCGAGAGTATCGATTGACAAGCGGCCCATGCTCCGAGGCTAATCAGCGTTAATTCAGCGCAACGCGAAGAGACCCGACGAGCCGCCGCTCTCGACAGCCTCGGCTGCGATACGGCCGGTCTCATTCGCAATGAGCGGCTTCAGGCTGGACGTTCCGTCGTCATGCGCAAGACGTCCAAGCGACCTCTCGGCCGGGTCACGACCACTGAGAGTATCCGCGGGGCGTTGCGGGGTGTTTCGCTTTCGGGGCATTACCGTCGCTCGATTGTGATCGACGGCCGGGAAAAGCTCTTCACCTTCGATCCGGGAAAGATCTATCTGCGCGACTTCAGCGCCTGCTTTCCCAGGGCCAGGAGGCCCGCGCAAAGGAGTTGCTCGCCAGCCATCTCGACGGCGATGTTCTGGTCGGAGACATTGCCGCGGCGTGCGGGATGTCCCGCAGCAGCTTCATGAAGGGCTTCCGCGCGACCAGCGGCACGACGCCGATGCAGTGTCTCACGCACATGCGGATCGAGACCGCCAAAAAGCTCCTGGAAGGCAGCGAACTTTCGCTGGCGGAGATCGGCGCCCGATGCGGCTTCGCCGACCAGAGCCACTTCGCACGCGTCTTCTCCGCGAGGAGGGGTGCTCCGCGGGGAGCATGACGCCGCCGGGCTTGAGGCTGGGGGGATCCGCGGCCGGACGATCGGGCACAAGCCCGGACGATCGATCAAGACCCGGACGTCTCTTTCTGACCAATTTTGGAGAGGCTGGCAGACATCAGGCTCTCGCTGCTGGCGAGAGCCGCGTCGACCGCCAGACCCGAGGGTGTCAGGGAGTACTCGACATGCAGCACGCGTCCGCTGAGGTCGCGGCGTTCGACATAGCCTGCCGCTTCCAGCGCCTTCAGCCGGGCCGACAGGACCCGTGCCGAGAGACCGGGCGGGAGCTGCCGGCGAAGCGCCCCGAAACGAAGTGCGCCATGGCGCGCCAGTGCGAGCACGATGTGGCTCGTCCATTCCTGCGCGAAGAACTTGAGGAAGCCATCGGCGGCGCAGGCTTCACGGGCATCGGGGCCGGCGGGCCGCTCGATGCCCTCATCGGGATCCGGTATCCGCGAGGTAACTAATGGCGTTCCCACGATGGCCTCGCTAACATATCGACGAAATGTCGTTAAAGCACAGCATGGCCATTGAAGCCAACTCAGTTTTTCCTGGCAGCACTGTCGAACATTCGGTGCCTTCATTGTCCAAAATGAAGACGTGAGTTATCGATGCTTTATTATGAAATATTTGTGAGATCAGTCGAGAAGAAGGATTGAGTATGCCTCTAGTCAAGACCGGTGAAGGTGTCGAAATCTTCTACAAGGATTTCGGGCCGAAAGACGCGCAGCCCCTCATGTTCCATCACGGCTGGCCCCTGTCATCCGACGATTGGGACGCGCAGATCCTGTTCTTCCTCGGCATGGGCTATCGCGTCGTCGCGCATGACCGCCGCGGCCATGGCCGCTCGACCCATGTCTGGCAGGGCCACGACATGGATCATTACGCCGCTGACGCCTTCGCGGTTGTCGAGGCGCTCGATCTGCGTAACGCCGTCCATATCGGACACTCCACCGGCGGCGGTGAAGTGGCGCGCTATGTCGCCAAATATGGCGAGCCCGGGGGGCGGGTCGCCAAGGCGGTGCTGGTCAGTGCCGTGCCGCCCCTGATGCTCAAGACCGAAGGCAATCCGGGCGGGCTACCGCTCGAGGTGTTCGACGATTTCCGCAAGGCCACTGCCGACAACCGCGCGCAATTCTTTACGGATGTTCCCGCCGGTCCATTCTACGGTTTCAACCGGGACGGTGCGAAGGCCTATCCCGGCGTCGTGCAGAATTGGTGGCGGCAGGGGATGATGGGCAGCGCCGTCGCCCATTACGAAGGAATCAAAGCGTTTTCTGAAACGGACCAGACCGAGGACCTGAAGGCTATCTCCGTCCCCACTCTCGTGCTCCACGGCGAGGATGACCAGATCGTGCCGATCGACGCCTCGGCCCATGCCTCGATCAAGCTGCTGCGAAACGGCACGCTCAAGACCTATCCCGGCTTCAGCCACGGCATGCTGACGGTCAATGCCGACGTGCTGAACGCGGATCTGCTGGCCTTCATCGAGAGCTGAGCGACAGGCCGGCGCCCCGTTCGACGGACGCCGGCCACTCACTCGAACTCACCGCAAAGGATTTTGGTCATGACGACCCTCTCCAAACGCGC
Source organism: Allobosea lupini (assembly GCF_900109525.1). Taxonomy (GTDB): domain Bacteria; phylum Pseudomonadota; class Alphaproteobacteria; order Rhizobiales; family Beijerinckiaceae; genus Allobosea; species Allobosea lupini. The sequence goes on from NZ_FOAN01000008.1 coordinate 23,572, forward strand.
CTGTACCGCGGTGCTGGTCCACGGAGCCTGGGCCGACGGTTCGAGCTGGATGCGCGTCATCGCGCGCCTCGATACCGTCGCCGCGGCAAGCGGGTCTTCCTCCGTCACACAGGCCGCGCGATGAAAATCTACCTCTTGTCACTCGGCGCCGGCCTTCTGGTCGGCGTGATCTACGCATTGATCAATGTACGGTCGCCGGCGCCGCCCGTGGTCGCGCTTGTCGGGCTCCTCGGGATTTTGGTCGGCGAACAGCTGCCACCTTTAGTGCGGAGCCTCTGGGCGAAGGCGCCTGCCAATCAATCCTGGGAACATCAGGTGAAGCCGCATGTCTTCGGACATCTTCCGGCCGGCAAGGCGGCCGGTGGCAAGCCTGGCTCCGACATCGAAGGGAACGGCTGATGCCTACCCGACGCGCCATTCTGGGCGGGCTCGCCATGCCCGGCCTTGCCGCCTCTGCCTTGGGCCAGACTTCACCATCCGGAGACAAACCGATGTCCGCCGATCTCATCCTGCATAGCGGCCTGATCACGACGCTCGACCGCGGAAACCCCGCGGCCAGCGCGGTGGCCATCAAGGATGGGCGCTTCCTCGCCGTCGGCCGCGAGGCCGAGGTGATGGCCCATGCAGGACCGGATACCAAAATCGTCGATCTGAAGGGCAAGCGGGTCCTGCCCGGCCTGATCGACAACCATCTCCACATCATCCGCGGTGGGCTTAACTTCAACATGGAGCTGCGCTGGGACGGCGTGCGCTCGCTCGCGGACGCGATGTCCATGCTGAAGCGCCAGGTGGCGGTGACGCCGCCGCCGCAATGGGTCCGCGTCGTCGGCGGCTTCACCGAGCATCAGTTCGCCGAAAAGCGCCTGCCCACGATCGAGGAGCTGAACGCCGTCGCACCGGATACGCCGATCTTCATCCTGCATCTCTACGATCGCGCGCTGCTGAACGGCGCAGCGCTGCGAGCTGTCGGCTATACGAAGGACACGCCCAACCCGCCCGGCGGCGAGATCACCCGCGACGCGAGCGGCAACCCGACCGGCCTGCTGCTTGCCCGGCCGAACGCCAACATCCTCTATGCGACGCTGGCCAAGGGGCCGAAGCTGCCCTTCGACTACCAGGTCAACTCGACCCGCCATTTCATGCGCGAGCTCAACCGGCTCGGCGTCACGGGCGCGATCGATGCCGGTGGCGGCTACCAGAATTATCCGGACGATTACGCCGTCATCCAGAAGCTCGCCGACGAGAACCAGCTCACCATCCGCCTCGCCTACAACCTGTTCACGCAGAAGCCGAAGCAGGAGAAGGAGGACTTCCTCAACTGGACGAAGACCTCCAAGTACAAGCAGGGCGACGATTATTTCCGCCATAACGGCGCGGGCGAGATGCTGGTCTTCTCCGCCGCCGATTTCGAGGATTTCCGCGAGCCGCGCCCCGACATGCCGCCCGAGATGGAGGGCGATCTCGAAGGCGTGGTGCGCATCCTCGCCGAGAACCGCTGGCCCTGGCGCCTGCACGCGACCTATGACGAGACGATCTCGCGCGCCCTCGATGTGTTTGAGAAAGTCGACAAGGACATTCCGCTCACGGGCCTGAACTGGTTCTTCGACCATGCCGAGACGATCTCGGAGCGCTCGATCGACCGCATCGCCGCGCTCGGCGGCGGCGTCGCCGTGCAGCACCGCATGGCCTATCAGGGCGAGTATTTCGTCGAGCGCTATGGTGCCGCTGCCGCCGAGGCTACCCCGCCCGTGGCGCGGCTGCTTGAGAAGGGCGTCAAGACCTCGGCCGGCACCGACGCCACCCGCGTCGCTTCCTACAACCCCTGGGTCGCGCTCGCCTGGTTGGTCACCGGCAAGACCGTCGGCGGCCTGCGCCTGACGCCGCAGCGCAACTGCCTCGACCGCGAGACGGCTTTGCGGATGTGGACCGAGAACGTCACTTGGTTCTCCAACGAGGAGGGCAAGAAGGGCAGGATCGCGGTCGGCCAGTTCGCCGATCTTATCGTGCCCGACCGCGACTTCTTCGCCTGCCCAGAGGACGAGATCTCGTTCATCACGGCCGACCTCACCATCGTCGGCGGCAGGATCGTCTATGGTGCCCGCGATTTCGCCAGCACCGACGAGAGCACCCCGCCGCCGGCCATGCCGGACTGGTCGCCGGTGCGCACCTTCAAGGGCTATGGCGCCTGGGGGGAACCTGATGGCGCCGGCAAGAACTCGCTGCGGCGGACGGCCATGACGAATTGCGGCTGCGCCAATTCCTGCGGCGTGCATGGCCATGATCATGCCAGCGCCTGGTCGAGCAAGCTGCCGGTCGCCGATCTCAGGAGTTTCTGGGGTGCGCTCGGCTGCGCCTGCTGGGCGGTCTGACATGACTGGCGCAGTCCGCTTCCTTGCCCTGCTCCTGCTCTGCGCCGCCTATATCCAGGGGCCGGTGACCAAGATCTTCGATTTTCAGGGTGCTCTCGTCGAAATGAGCCATTTCGGCCTGACGCCGGCGCCGCTCTTTGCGGTCGGGGTGATCGGCTTCGAGCTCGGCGCGACCGCGCTCATCCTGATCGGCCGCTGGCGCTGGCTCGCCGCGCTGGCGCTCGCCGGCTTCACCCTGGCCGCGACGTTCATCGCCGTGCGCTTTTGGGAGATGCCGGCCGGCCAGGGGCGGATGATGGCGATGAACGGCTTCTTCGAGCATCTCGGCCTGATCGGGGGCTTCATCCTGGTCGCGCTCGACGATCTCGCCCAGACGAAGGAGACGCGATGATGAGCGAGGCTCCGTCGCACCCGCCCGCTTCGAGCTTCGCGCCGCTGCGCCAGAAGGTCTTCGCTGTGCTCTGGGCGGCGACGATCATTGGCAATATCGGCTCGTTCATGCGCGATGTCGCCAGCGCCTGGCTCGTCACCGACCTCTCCGGCGCGCCCGCCGCGGTCGCGCTGGTCCAGGCTGCTGCGACGCTGCCGATCTTCCTGCTGGCGATCCCCGCCGGCGTCCTCTCCGACATCCTCGACCGCCGCAAGTTCCTGATCGCCATCCAGATCCTGCTCGGCTGTGTCAGCCTTGCGCTGATGGCGCTGGCGAGCCTCGGCCAGCTCAGCGTGCCGGCGCTGGTGGGCCTCACCTTCCTGGGCGGTGTCGGCGCGGCGCTGATGGCGCCGACCTGGCAGGCGATCGTACCCGAGCTGGTCGGCCAGGCGGATCTGAAGAGCGCAGTTGCGCTCAACTCGCTCGGGATCAACATCTCGCGCGCCATCGGCCCGGCACTGGGTGGGCTGATCCTCGCCGCCTTGGGCGCGGGATTCACCTATGGCGCCGACGTGCTGAGCTACGTCATCGTCATCGGCGCGCTGCTGTGGTGGCGGCGCCCGCAGGGCGCTGACGATGCGCTAAGCGAGCGCTTCGCTGGCGCCTTCCGGGCGGGGCTGCGCTACGCCAAGGCGAGCCGCGAACTGCATGTGGTGCTGCTGCGTGCCGCGATCTTCTTCGCCTGCGCCAGCGCCGTCTGGGCCTTGCTGCCGCTGGTCGCGCGCAATCTGCTCGGCGGCGGCGCTGGCTTCTATGGTGTTCTGTTAGGGGCGGTCGGCGCCGGCGCGATCGGCGGCGCCGTGCTGTTGCCGCGCCTACGCGCGCATCTGGGTGCCGATGGGCTGCTGCTTCTCTCGGCTGTCGTCACCGCCGCGGTGATGGCAGCGTTGACGCTCGGCCCGCCGCAATGGCTCGCCCTCGTCATCCTGCTGTTGCTTGGCGCGGCCTGGATCGTCGCCCTGACCACCCTTAACGGCGTCGCCCAGGCGATCCTTCCAAACTGGGTGCGGGGGCGGGCGCTCGCGGTCTACCTCACGGTGTTCAACGGCGCGATGACCGCCGGCAGCCTCGGTTGGGGCGCAGTCGCGGAGGCAGCCGGCATCCGCGGCACTCTGCTGATCGGCGCGGGTGCGTTGCTGGTCGCCGGCCTTGTGATGCACCGGATCAAGCTGCCGGCGGGCGAGGCGGACCTCGGGCCATCCAATCATTGGCCGGAGCCGCTCGTCGCCGAGGCCATCGATAATGATCGCGGTCCCGTCCTGATTCTAATCGAGTACAGTGTGCCGCAGGCCGATCGCGAAGCCTTCCTGGAGGCGATCTACGCGCTCTCGGTCGAGCGGCGCCGCGACGGCGCCTATGGCTGGGGTATCACCGAGGATACCGCCGATCCCGGCAAGTTGGTCGAATGGTTTATGGTCTCGTCCTGGGCCGAGCATCTGCGCCAGCATCGCCGCGTCTCCAAGGCCGATGCCGATCTCCAGAGCGAGGTCAGGCGCTTCCATGCCGAGGAACAAGGACCGGTCGTGCGGCACTTCCTCCATATCGACCCGCCGTTTCACCCGGCCGCGTCCAAAAAGAAGACGGAGCCATGAGGCGGCTGCGCAAAGCGACGCTGGTCGGCGCGTGCTGGCTGCCGCTGGCCGGCGCCGCCATGGCACAGGCCGACAAGCCTGGCGGCACGCCGGAGACGGATCCGTTCGACCGCTTCAAGGATATCGCGCTGACGGCGGATGGCGCAGTCGGCTTGAGGCTCGGCGGGCAGATCCGCATCCGCCCGGAATTCTCGCGCCATCCCGTCTTCGGGCTGGCGACGCCGGACCACAATAACGGCTTGCTGATCCGCTCCTTCCTCTCGGCGGACCTCAGACTCGGCCCCTATCTGCGCGCCTTCGTCGAGGTCGTCAGCGGCCAGGCGCCGATCTGGGCCGGGACGCCGCCGGGAACGCAGCTCGATCGGCTCGACCTGCGCCAGGGCTATGGCGAACTCACGCTGCCGATCGCGGCCGGCAGCCTGATGGTGCGCGGCGGACGCCAGGAGATGAGCTTCGGCTCCTCCCGCCTGATCTCGGTGCGCGACAGCCCGAACATCAGGCGTGCCTTCGACGGCGTTCGCGCCGCCTGGATCGCGTCGCCCGACACCCGCGTCGACGCCTTCCTGGTGCGGCCGGTCGCGCCGCTGGCGGGGCTGTTCGACGATAGGTCGGACCCTGCCCAGGTGTTCTGGGGCGTATACGGGGCAAACCCCGTTCCCGGCGTCCCCGGCCTCAAGGCCGATCTCTACTATCTCGGCCTGAACCGCGAAAACGCCCGCTTTGCGCAAGGCACGGCCGATGAGCATCGCCATACCGTCGGCGCAAGGCTGTTTGGGAAGGCCGGCGGATTCGACTGGAATCTGGAGGGCGCTTACCAATTTGGCAATTTCGGACGCGCCGACATCCAGGCCTGGATGGCCTCGGCCGTGGTCGGCTACAGCTTTGCGGACCTGCCCTTCATGCCGCGCCTCGGCCTCAACGCCGATGCCTTCAGCGGTGACGGCAATCTGCGCGACGGCAAGCTCGGTACTTTCAATCCGCTCTTCCCGCGACTGCCCTATTTCTCCGAGGCCAATCTCGTCGGACCGGCCAACCTGCTTAACATCCAGCCCAACATCACACTGGCCCTGCTGCCCAAGGTGAAGCTCACGCTCGGCTGGAATCCGCTCTGGAAGCAGGCGAAGGCAGATGCGTTCTACGGCCCGGCGATCACGCCCGTCGCGCGCACGGCCGGCGGCGCGGGCCGTTATCTCGGCCAGCAAGTCTCCACCACGCTTGAATGGACCGCGAGCGACCATCTCACGCTCGGCGGAACCTATGTTGCCTATGCGCCTGGGGAGCGCATCCGGCAGGCCGGAGGCCGCTCCGGCTCCTTCGCCGCCGGTTGGGCGACCGTCACCTTCTGAAGCCCCACGCAAGAGTCCCAAGAGGAGAACACCATGTCCCATCTCGAAGTCCTGACCCCGCAGAACAGCCAGCTCATCTTCATCGACCAGCAGCCCCAGATGGCCTTCGGCGTGCAGTCGATTGACCGGCAGGTGCTGAAGAACAATGTCGTCGGCCTCGCCAAGGCGGCCAAGACCTTCAATATCCCCACCACCATCACCACCGTCGAAACCAAGGGCTTCTCCGGCCACACCTATCCCGAGCTTCTGGCGGTCTTCCCGCAGAACAAGATCCTCGAGCGCACCTCGATGAACTCCTGGGACGACCAGAACGTCCGCGATGCGCTATCTGCCAACGGCCGCAAGAAGGTCGTCGTCGCGGGTCTCTGGACCGAGGTCTGCAACACCACCTTCGCACTCTGCGCGATGCTGGAGGGCGGCTACGAGATTTATATGGTCGCCGACGCCTCGGGGGGCACCTCGGCCGATGCGCATAAATACGCCATGGACCGCATGGTGCAGGCTGGCTGCGTGCCGGTCACCTGGCAGCAGGTCCTGCTGGAATGGCAGCGGGATTGGGCCCGCAAGGAAACCTATGACGCCGTCGTCGCGATCGCCAAGGAGCATTCCGGCGCCTACGGCATGGGCATCGACTACGCCTACACCATGGTCCATGGCGCGCCCGAGCGCGTCGCCCATGGCGAGACCATCGGACCACGCGCTGCGTGAATGGTTGTTGTCGACGTGCAGCAGGAAGTCAGCTAACGCCCGCAGTCGAGCATGAAGCTCGCAGTTCGTTCCCGTGTGCAGTCCGGTAGCTGCGGGGTCAACTTGCAGATGACATGCCAGAATGAAAGCTAGAAAGGGACCCGGCGAAGGCAAAGGCTGCCGCCGGGCTCCCGCCCTTCTAAATGTCGGTCTGATCGGACAGGAGCAACGCGTCGTCGACCTCGATGCCCAGATATTTGACGGTGCTCTCCAATTTCGAATGGGGCCGAACGAGCGCTGGTCACTCGACTTCGTCTCCGACCAGTTCACGGACAGCCGCCGCTTCCGGATCCTGGCCATCGTGGATGATTGCACGCGTGAGAACCTGGCGCTGGTCGCCGACACCTCGCTGTCGGGCCTTCGGGTCGCACGCGAACTCGATCGGGTGATCGCCGGGCGCGGTCGGCCAAGGATGATCGTCAGCGCCAATGGCAGTGAGTTTACGCCTTCTGGGCGTCCGAGAACTTCGAATCCTTCATCGTCTTCCGCTCCTCCCAGCCCATGGGAAACGACGCGGAAAACTCTAACTCCAAGCGGTCCAGTTTTAAGGGCTCAGATCACCGGAAACTCCAGCTTCCGGCGGTCCAGCGAATGGTCTCGGATCAGTCTTCGGATCGGCAAGCAGGCGCCAATTCCAGACATGAGGCGTCTGCCCGAAAGCAGATGGGGTGGATGGCTCCCGCTCCCGGCGTTGCAGCGCCACAGTGGTGCTGTCACGCAGGACGAGCTTGGAGCGACCACGATGGAGATCACGACTGTCGGCATCGACCTGGCCAAGAATGTCTTCCAGGTGCACGCCATCAACGGAACAGGAGAGGTCCTCGCCCGACGAGCGCTGAGGCGAGCTCAGGTCATGCCCTTCTTCCGCAAGCTTGCTCCCTGCCTGGTCGGCATGGAGGCCTGCGGCACGAGCCATCATTGGGCGCGCGAACTGACCGCTCTGGGGCATACTGTGCGATTGATGCCGCCGGCTTACGTCAAGCCATACGTGAAGCGGGGCAAGACCGACGCCGCTGATGCGGAGGCGATCTGCGAGGCGGTCACGCGCCCGACCATGCGCTTCGTCCCGATCAAGTCGGTCGAGCAGCAGGCCGCGCTGGCCCTTCATCGGACCCGCGACCTCCTCGTTCGTCAGCGTACACAACTCATCAACATGATCCGTGGGCTCCTGGCCGAGTTCGGCATCGACATCCCCAAGGGCATCACCCATGCCTTGGCCTTCGTACGACGCGCTGTCGCCGGTGGCGCACACGAGGTTCCCGGTCTCGCCACCAAGGTGATCAGCGCCTTGGCCGAGCAAGCGATCGAGGCTCAGGACCGCATCCGCCAGCTCGAACGAGACTTGCTGGCCTGGTACCGATCGAGCGATCTCGCGCAGCGCATCGCCACGGTGCCGGGCGTGGGCCTGCTCGGGGCGAGCGCATTGGCGGCCACTGTCACCGATCCGACCCAGTTCCGCTCCGGGCGCCAGTTCGCGGCCTGGTTAGGCCTGACGCCGCTCAACAACTCCAGCGGAGGCAAGGAGCGCCTCGGTCGCATCTCCAAAATGGGCGATCAGTACCTGCGGCGGCTTCTGGTCACCGGCATGACGTCGCTCGTCAGACGCAACAAACATCACCCCGATGCAGCGGATCCTCGCGTAACCGCGCTGCTCGGTCGCAAGCCGATCCGGCTCGTCACCGTCGCCTTGGCGAACCGGGCAGCACGGGCGATCTGGGCCATCATGGTTCGAGGCGAGATTTACCGGATGCCGGTGCCCGGCTCGGCAGCAGCCTGAGAACCAGTCGTTCAATCAGCGCGCTATCCGCGCGAAGGAGGTTGCGAGGACCATGTGAGATGATGGCGCACCGGTCAGACTGGGGATGAGGACAACCCGCCGAATGTCGAGGGCGTCGAAGCCCGCAAAGCAGAATGGGACCTTATTCGCGGAAACCATCAGGGCCAGCGGTCGATGACCGCGCGAACAGGCCGGACACAAGACTGCACCCGACCAGCACGCCAAACCATCACAGCCCCCTTGCAACGCGGGAGCCATCCACACAAGACATTTGGAACTGAGCTTTCATCGGCACGAATCGATTATGGCCGTAGCGCTGCATCGCCGATTCCTCTGGCGATAGCGTTGTGAGGAACGGGTTGGGGACCACCTTGACGAAAAGGCCCCGAGGTCTCCCTCGGGGCCTGTTACGCAGTCGATGCGGCCGGATCAGATGACCGGCTGAGCGATGCGGCCCGAGGCAGTCGCCTGGCGATCGTAAGGATCGGCGTTCTCGTCGAAGCGGTTCCAGCCTTCCTTGCGATATTGGGCGGTGCGCTCGGTACGATCGATTGGCGTTGCACCGTCGAGAATTGCCTCAACGGCAGCCTCCTGCTCGGGCTCGGCACGGACCGAGACGACGGAGCCGCCGCGACGGACGGTCTCGGCGTAATAGTTCGCTTCGTCCTCGTCGTGGCCTTCCTTTACGAAGGAGCCGACCAGGCCGCCAGCGGCGGCGCCGGCCACGGCGCCGGCTGCGGTAGCGGCAAGCCAGCCCGCGGCGACCACGGGACCGACGCCCGGGATCGCCAGCATACCAAGGCCAGCCAGCAAGCCGGCGGCTCCACCGACGCCGGCGCCGATGCCGGCACCTTCAGCGGCGTTGGTCTCGCTGTCGCCATTGCGGCCGACAATGCTGACGTTGCTGCTGGAAATGCCGGCGGCCTCAAGCTGCTCGACGACCGAGCTGGCGGTTTCGTGGTTGTCGTAGGAACGGGTGATGGTGCGGGTCATCGTGGTCTCCAAAAATCGGGGCGAGAGGGGCAACCGTCAGTTCTTGACGATGTTGCCGCGGTAATCGACGGAGACGGTGACCGAGGCGCCAGCGTTGGTCGCCTTGCCCTTCCAGACGCCGTTCTCGTCCTTCCTGAGGTCCATCACATTCGTGTAGCCATTGGATTCCAGGCGGCTCTTGGCCTGGCCCTCGGTGAAGCTGTTTGCGCCCGGCAGCGGGGCGTTCTGGTCAGCTGGTGCGGGCGTCGGCATCGGCGAGGTGGTGGAGGTCTGGGCGATTGCGGCGAACGAAGGCAGCGCCGCGACCAGCGCAACAAGAACGAGCTTTTTCATTTTTGGGATCCTTTTTCGCGGTCTTTCCGCGCTGCCCAATCAACGGGTAGGTGCTCGTTTAAGTTCCGAAGATATAAATCAAATCCCGGAGGAACAGCTGTGAGCGCGGGCAGTTCAGCCACCACGATCCCGACAATCTGGAGGATACCCTATGGCCACGACCACGAAGCCGCTCGACGACCTGTTCCACGACATGCTCAAGGACGTCTACTACGCCGAAAAGCAGATCCTGAAGGCCCTGCCGAAGATGGCCAAGGCGACCAAGTCGCCCGAGCTCAAGAAAGCCTTTGAGACCCATAAAGCCGAGACCGCCGAGCAGATCGAGCGGCTCAGCCAGGTCTTCGAGGTCATCGGCAAGACGCCCCGCGCCAAGACCTGCGATGCAATCCTCGGCATTCTCAAGGAAGGCGAGGCGGTCATCGAGGACTATGAGGGCAGCCCCGCGCTGGACGCCGGCCTGGTCGCCTCGGCGCAGGCCGTCGAGCATTACGAAATGGCCCGCTACGGCACCCTGAAAGCTTGGGCCACCCAGCTCGGCCACAAGGACGCCGTCAAGCTTCTCGACGAGACCCTTGCCGAGGAGACCAAGACCGACAAGCTGCTCACCCAGCTGGGCGGGCCGGCGAACACGGCGGCCACCGCGCCTGCCGCCAAGGCGGCCTGACCAAGGTCTGATTGGAAGGCCCGCCGTGCGGCACTCGGCGGGCCTTTTCGTTTGGTGCGACGGACGCGGGTAACGATCGGCTAAGCATAACCCGGACAATTCTTTCGATCTTCCGGCAACAACCATCGGCTGTGGCAGTTAGCTAACTGAACAACCGAAAGTCAGCCATGTCGAAACTGGTCGTCCTGATCGTTGAAGATGAGCCGCTGCTCCGGATGGACGCGGTGGATTTCCTTGAGGGAGCTGGTTTTGAGGTGATAGAGGCCGCGCATGCCGACGAGGCCATGGCCGTATTGGCCGACCGCGGCGACGTCGACGCCGTTTTCACCGACATCGAGATGCCCGGCTCTATGGACGGCATCGAGTTCGCTCATACCGTCCGTCATGGATGGCCGCCGATGATGATCGTCGTGGCTAGTGGGCGTGTCGTTCCCGCAGAAGGCGACCTGCCGGACAACGCGCGTTATCTGAGGAAACCGTATCGCCCCGATAAAGTGATCGCTGCCCTTCGACGGGCGGCCTAGGGCACCTGGTCTGGCTGTGTCGGCATCCGAAACGTGAACCGGGTCTCGGCTTCTGACGATGCAACGGTCAGCGTGCCGCCATGAGCCTTGGCGATCTCGGACGCGATGTGAAGCCCTAGCCCGAGGCCGTTCGCACTATGACGGACGTCACCTCGGAAGAACGGCTGGAACAGGCGCTCCATGGCCGCGGCGGGAATCGGATCTCCCCCATTGGCGACGGAGATCTCCAAGCCTTCATTGACGCTTGCCGCCTCGACGCGGATGGGTTTGCCAATCGCCCCGTGGGTCAGCGCATTGCCCAGCAGGTTTGACAGGAGCTGCGCGATTCTGGAGTGATCGCAATCGACGGCCGCGTGGATGGAGAATTCCTCCACGATCTCGACGTCCGGATGCGTCGCCTGGAGTTCGGCGACCACCTGTCGAAGCGTCGGCTCCAGCGGCTTCGAGAGATCGCGCGCCAGGGTCAGCCCGCCGCCGAGCTGACCGCGGGCGAAGTCCAGCACATTGTCGATCAAGCCCGACATCCGCAGTGAGCTCGCCTGCATCAGGCCGACGAGGCGGGTCTGCTTCGGGCTGAGCGGCTCCTTGCTCGCCATGCGCAATCCTGCGTCGATCGAGGCGAGCGGGTTGCGCAGGTCGTGCCCCAGCACCGCGATGAATTGCTCTCGCAGCGCGCTTGTCGCCCTTTCGTCGGCGAGCCCCTGGTAGGCGTCGTCGCGGGATCGGACGAGTGATTGCTCGAAGGTGCGGCGTTGCTCGGCCTGGAAGACGACGAGACGGGTAAGTTCGAGGTTCTCCTCTGCGTCCCGCCGCTCATTGGCGCTGACGAAAACCGGGAACTTGCCGGTCGCTGTCATCAGGTCCACGGCGATCTCCGTGACGAAACCCTGCATCCGCAGGAGCGGGATCAAATGCGTCTCATAAAGTATGCGCCCCGGCATTGTGAGCCGGTCCCTAAATCTCCCGCCGACCAGTTCGTGAGCCGGGACGCCCAGCCAATCGCAAAGTGTGGCGTTGACCTTGGCGATGCTGCCGTCTGCGAGGAGAACGACGTACCCGCAAGGCGCGTTTTCGTAGAGATCGTCCAGATCGCCGGAAGGGACTGCCGGGTCAGACAAAGGCGCGGATCTCACGGATGACCTCGGCGGGCGCGCTGAGATTCGGGCAGTGGCCCGAGGCGTCCAGCATGACGAATTTACTGCCTGCGATGTTGTCGTGGACGAAACGCCCGACGTTCTCGGCGGCGATGATGTCGTCCTTGCATTGCAGGATCAGCGTCGGTACCGCCACCAGCCGCAGATCGGCGCGGTTGTCGGAGGTGAACGTCGTCCGCGCGAACTGCCTGGCGATGTCGGGATCGGTGCGGCAAAAGCTTGCCGTCAGCTCCTCACCCAGCTCGGGGCGGTCGGCGTTCCCCATGATCGCGGGTGCCATCGCGTTCGACCAGCCCATGTGGTTCTCCGCGAGCGAACCCAGCAAGTCATCGACGTCGCCGGCGGTGAAGCCGCCGACATACTCGCCGTCATTGATGTAGCGTGGAGACGGCCCGACCAGGACTAGCTTGCCGAACATCCCCGGCGCCCTGAGCGAAGCGAGCACGCCGATCATCGCACTGACGGAATGGCCGACGAAGATGGCGTCTTGGAGCCCGAGCTCGTTGCCGATTTCCACAATGTCTTCGGCATAGCCGGAGAGGCTCGCGTACTTGTCGGGATTGAATGCGGATAGGTCGGACTTGCCGGCTCCTACGTGATCGAACCGGACGGTCGTGAACTGCGGTCGGAAGGACGGCTCCACCAACCGCCACATGTTCTGATCGCAGCCGAAGCCGTGCGCGAACACCAGGGCCCTGTCGCCTGAGCCATCCGTCACGACGTTGTTTCGCCGAAGGGCGGTGGTTCTATCCAACATTCTCGGGTCCTAGCATTCCCGCGGTCGACGAGTCTTCCACGCGCTGTCGGTCGGGCCCGATCAAGGCTTTTTAGAATGTCTACAGATTAGTCATAGCCCAGCCTGCCGTGAACCGGAAATGAATGACGCTCGGAACCCCAAGCGGACCGGATCGCGCGCGGGCGCGACGCGCCACAAGTTGACGTTGGCGCGCTACCATAAAGCAGACGTTAGCTTTCGGGCTGAGTGGCCGGCATCGAGCTATGTCAAGCGTTCAGCCCGGGCCACAAAAACGCATCCTCAAGCCGATAGTCGCCCCAGAAGACCTCTTTGCCCATCATGAAGTGCAGAGATCCGAGCCCCGTACCTAGTCGGGGATACCGGACTTCCGCATGCCCTCGGCGAAACGCTCAATATAGCTCGGGGCATTCTTGGGCAGCGTTTCCAGGATCGCGGAGACTGTCATTCCTGGATGACCTGCGAGGAAGGTATCGGCCGCTCGCCGGGCCTCCTCCACACGACCCAGGTGGGCGAGCGCGGAGGCTAGGACGCGATGGACGAAGGTTGCGCTTGGCCGGGTGGCCATCGCCGCCTCAAGCCACTCCACGGCGGCTTCGACGCACTCCTTACCGAAGAAGGCGAAGCCGATCCCGAAGGAGGCATTGTAGTTCCGCGGATCCAATGGACTCGCCCGGATGCTCGCCCTGAAACGATCGACAGCCTTGTCGTACTGGCCGTTGTAGAAACTGTTCCACGCTCCCCTCTGCAGCGTCCGCGCCGAGTTCGGGTTAAGCAATAGGGCCCTGTCCGGCGCGGCCTTCCTGGCGACCCCGACGACGATCAGAGCCGCTATGTAGAGGCGGCCGTCGACGGCATGTTGATCGGATGCCTGCACTTGCCTAATGGCAACCCAACGCCCGGCCCGAAGTTCGACTATAAACTCCGCTGGCTCGGGCGCCTGAATGGCTACGCGGCGGAACTGCTTGAGCTGGACGTACCCATCATGCTGGTGGGCGACTTCAACGTGAACCCGACGGATTTGGACGTCTATAAATCCGCACGCTGGCGCAACGACGCGCTGTTCCGTCCAGAGGTTCGGGACGCCTTTCATGTTGGCCGGCCAGGGTTGGACCGACGCCGTTCGTGCCCTGCACCCCGACGAACGCATTTACACGTTCTGGGACTATCTCCGGAATGCGTGGGGCCGCATGCCGGACTGCGCCTGGATCATTTCCTGCTGAGCCCCCAGATCGCGAAGCGGCTCGTCACTGCCGGCGTCGATTGCGACGTTCGCGGCTGGGAAAAAGCCAGCGACCACGCTCCTGTCTGGATCGAACTTTCCGATGGTGTGCGGCGCCGACGCTCACCTGCGAGGGGATCATAGGATGGACCAGGATTCATTCCGCTTACAGCGGTTCGTGGAGGCCCAAGCCACAACGTTCGACACTGCGATGAGCGAGATGCGCGAAGGCCGCAAACGCAGCCACTGGATGTGGTTCATCTTTCCGCAACTGCGCGGTCTTGGCCGCACCGCGACGGCGCAATTCTACGGTATGGCTTCGCTGGAGGAAGCACGAGCTTATCTCGCGCACCCGCTCCTTGCGCCGCGCCTCGACCTGGTCACGCAGGCCGTGCTTGCCACCAGCGGTCGGTCACTGCACGAAATTTTTGGTTCGCCGGACGACCTGAAATTCCATTCCTCGATGACGTTGTTCGCCATAGCGTCTGGGCGCAATGACGGCCCCTTTCGCGATGCCCTCGATCGCTGGTTCGCTGGCGGGATGGATGCTGGATCGATGGCGCTGCTTGGACTCTCGGAGGAGGAAGACCCCAAATAAGCGATGGTGGGCACTGCCTTACGTCTGCCTCCCGCGATGTTCGTGCGCCGATCACTGTATCGTATCTGGAACCGGCAAGTGCTCCGATGCCTCCCGATAAGCGGCATCCAGGTAGAGCTGAAGACCCTTCCGAACCGCCGCCGTCAGCTCGACATCCTCCCCATCGTGGGTGACGCCTCGTATCACAAGACGCTTGATCTCACGCTCGAGCGCAAGACGAAGCGCCGGCATCCGTTCGGATCGGCCACTTCCATCATTTTGATGGGCAAATGCCACAACGAGTAACCGGCGCAGGCCTGCGTTGAGCGCCTTGGCGATGGCGGCATCCTGGTTCGACATCTGACCTGACTTTCTCAAACTTACCGCTGTGGAACCATGATCCTCCCCAGCTAGTTCCTCGACCGCGTTGTCGGGTGACGCGATTGAAGGAACGGCCATGGCTCCGCGTGCTGTCTGGAAGGGTGTTCTCAAGATCGCCGAAGTGACCTGTCCGGTATCCCTCTACACGGCCGCGTCCACATCCGAGCGAATCTCGTTCCACACCCTGAACCGCAAGACCGGCAACCGCGTCCATCGCCAGTTCATCGACGAGGTCTCGGGCAAGCCGGTGGAGACCGAAGATCAGGTCAAGGGTTACGACAAGGGCAATGGTAACTACGTAATCCTCGAACCCGAAGAGATCGCTGCCGCCATCCCCGAGAGCGACAAGACGCTGACGGTCGAGACGTTCCTGCCCTGCGACGAGATCGACGATATCTTCTTCGACAAGCCCTACTACGTAGCGCCCAGCTCGCCGGTTGCGTCCGAGGCCTTCGCGCTGATCCGAGAGGGCATGAAGGGTCAAAAGTCTGCCGCACTTGCCAGGACGGTGATCTTCCGCCGAATGCGGTCGATCCTGATCCGGCCCCATGGCGAGGGACTGATCGCGACGACTCTCAACTTCGACTACGAAGTGCGATCCGCTGAAGACGCATTCAGCGATGTGCCGACGATCAAGATCGACGACGAGATGCTCCAGCTTGCTGAGCACATCATCAAGACAAAAGCCGGGGAGTTCGATCCAAAGGAATTCGACGACCGGTATGAAAGTGCGTTGGCAGAGCTTGTCCAGGCGAAGATCGAAGGACGCAAGATCAAGCCGCAGAAGCGGCCCGAGCCGACCAAGGTTGTCAGTCTGCTGGATGCGTTGCGCGAGAGCGCCAAAGGCGGAGCCGGCAAGAAGGCTGCAAAAGCGGCCGCCGCTTCGAAGGAAGCCCCGCGGAGAAAGGCCGGCTGATCACGTCTTGCGGGGTTCGAGGCTCCGCTTCAGCGCGTCCATGATGTTCACGACATTGCCTTCGCTGGCCTGAGGCTTCGCCGCTTTCGTGGGCTTACGGCCCTTCTGCTTGGCCTTGATGATGGCAAGAAGCTCGTCCTGAACCGGGTCCTTGGCAAGATCGGGCGACCAGTCCTTCGTCCGAGTGGTGATCAGCTTGTCCATGAGCGGCCGAAGATCAGCTTCAGGCTCGGCGTCCTTGATCCCTGCGAAATAATCCTTCTCGGGCCGGACCTCGTCGCCATAGCGCAGCGTCCACAGGACGATGCCGTTGTCGCGCGCATCGAGCAGCACGGCCCGTTCGCGGCGATAAAGCACGACGCGGGAGATCCCCACCGTCTTCGTCCGCTTCATCGCCTCGCGGATGACCGAGAACGCCTCCTCGCCGACCTTGGAGTCGGGCACGAGATAGTGGGGCGCGTCATACCAGATCCAGCCGACTGAGGATCTTGGCGCGAACGTCTGGATGTCGATCGTCCGGGTGCTTTCCAGAGCAACCGAATCCAGCTCGTCATCCTCCAGGACAACGTAGTCGTCATCTCCCTTAGGATAGCCTTTGACCTCGTCGTCATCAGCGACGGGCTTGCCGGTGACCGCATCCACGTACCTGCTCTGGATGCGGTTGCCAGTCTTGCGGTTCAGCGTGTGGAAGCGGACCTTCTCGCTTTCCGAACGCGCCGGCATCATCGCGACCGGGCAGGTCACGAGCGACAGCTTCAGATAGCCCTTCCAGAATGTCCGCGGCGCCATGGTCTTCATCTCCCGAATGGCCGGTGAACGCCGGGCTGTGGCCGTTCGTTCCGGTCGATCGCTTGCCGGTGGCCCGTCAGGCCGCCTCAGTGCGCTTGCCAAGTTTCTTGATGGCGTCGGCGATCGACCCCGCCGCGTCGTCGTAGCCCTCCCAAGCCTTGGTCTTCTTCAGCAGGCCAGGCAGGGTCCTGACGGTGAAGCGGCTCGGATCGAGATCGGCCTTCACTTGCGACCAGGTGAGCGGCATCGACGCATGGGCGCCTGGACGCGCCCTGGGGGACAAGGGTGCGACGGCGGTCGCCATACGGTCGTTGCGGAGATAGTCGAGGAAGATGCGGCCGTTGCGAAGTCGCTTGGACATGTTGATGACGTAGCGCGAGGGCTCCTCGCTTGCCAGCTCGGCACAGACCCGCCGTGCAAAGTCCTTGGCCGCCGGCCAATCGACGGTGGCGCGCTTGCCCGACGCCAGCGGCACGACGACGTGCAAGCCCTTGCCCCCGGTCGTCTTGCAGAAGCTGACCAGACCGAGGACCTCAAGCCGCTCGCGCATCTGCTTGGCTGCATCGATCACGTCGCCAAAAGTTACCCCCGGCCCTGGGTCCAGATCGAAGACGAGGCGCCCGGGCGTCTCCGGATCGCCGGGGAGGCAGTTCCAGGGGTGGAGTTCGATACCTCCGACTTGGGCTGCCGCAGCCAGTGCCTCGATCCGATCGATCTGGAGATAGGGCTTCTTGTCGCCGAAGACCCGAACGAGTTCGAACAGGTTCGATGTCCCCATGCCGGCATGGCGCTGGAAGAACGTCTCGCCGCCGATCCCATCAGGAGTGCGCACCAGAGAACAGGGCCTTCCCTTGATGTGCGGCAGCAGCCACGCGCCGACCGCCTCAAAATATTCAGCCAGGTCTTGCTTGGAGACAGGTCGGCCGTCTTCCGCATCGGGCCACAACGGCTTGTCGGGATGGCTGATGCTGACACCCATGACATCGGCCCTGCCGCCGCGTCCGCGAGCGCGAGAGGGAGGCCTGGGCTCGGGCGTCTGCGTATCCGCCGGATCGGCAGGCAGTTCGGTCTCGACCTCATCCGCAGGCTTGTCCTCGCGCAGTCCCTTGAATGCTGCCTGGCGGACCATGCCGTCACCGGTCCAGCCGGCGAATTCGATCTCGGCGACGAGTTCCGGTTTCAGCCAGGTCACACCCGGCTCACGTTTAGGCGCGCCTACGCCGGTGAAGGGCGATGCCTTCGCGGTGACGGCCTTGAGCCTCGGCAGCAGTGCATCAACCTTCGCCGCGCTGTAGCCGGTGCCGACACGGCCGACATAAACGAATTGGGAGCCCCGGTTGACGCCAACGAGAAGCGATCTGAACTTGCCTTCGGTGGTGGACCAGCCTCCGATCACGACCTCATGGCCGGCTCGACACTTGGACTTCGTCCAAGTGTCACTTCGTCCCGAGACGTAAGGTGCATCGACGGCCTTGGAGACGATGCCTTCCAGTGACAGCTTGCAGGCCGATTTCAGGACCGCATCGCCACCTGTCTCGAAATGCTCGACATAGCGCAGCACGACACCATCAGCATGATCCTCAAGATACGCCTTCAACTGCTCTTTTCGTCGAAGCAGAGGTCGCTCGCGCAGATCGGTATCCTTGTCGAACAGCATATCGAAGGCGAAGAAGACCAGATCATCAGTCTTGTTCTCGGAAAGGGCGGCCTGGAGCGCCGCAAAATCGGGCGAGCCGTGACCGTCGAGCGCAACGATCTCGCCGTCGATAATCGCGTCCGGCAGCCCCTTGGCTGCCTTCGCGATCGCGCCGAATTTTTGGGTCCAGTCCAGACCCTTCCGCGTTTTCAAGGTCACCTTGCCGGCGTCGATCCGCATCTGGATGCGATAGCCGTCGAACTTAATCTCATGGACCCAACCGCCGCCGTTGGTGGGACGCTCGATGCTCCGACAGAGCTGTGGCGCGATGAAGGCTGGCAGAGCAACTGGAGCGCCGGACTTGCTGGAGGCAAGCGCCTTAGGCGACGGAGATTTGGACTTGGAGGCGGGCTTGGTCGGTTCGTGCCTCTCGTCGGCCGCCAGTCCTTTCCGACTGTCCCACTCCGCGTCCGGGGCGAGGATATCGTCCTCTAGCATGAAAGGCTTGGGCGAGCGTCCCTTGCCTGCAGCGATGGTTGCCATGCTGCGACCTGACGCCACCGACTTATCGTCTGCCAGGACCGCGTCGCCATGGCTTTCGACGGCATGTTCGTCGCGGTGCTTGATCAGGAGCCAGTTGGTGCGCTTGCCGCCGTCCCGATCATGGCGCATGCGGACGAGGACGAAGCTGCCGTGTAAACGCTCACCCTCGAGTGCGAATTTAAGCTCGCCCTTCTCAAGTTGCCTTTCCGGGCTGAGCTTGCCTTCAGCTTCCCAGTAGCCGCGATCCCAGAGTTGGACCGTTCCGCCGCCATACTGCCCCTTCGGAATGGTGCCTTCGAAATCGCCGTAGGGCAGGGGGTGATCTTCGACCTCGACGGCCAGCCGCTTGTCGCCTGGATCGAGCGATGGACCCTTGGTCACAGCCCAGGAGCGAAAGACGCCATCGAGTTCCAGCCGCAGGTCGTAGTGCAGACGGGTTGCGTCATGCTTCTGGATCACGAACCGCAGGCGGTTCGACGCAGCGACCGAAGCCTCACCATCAGGCTCCTTGGTCTTCTCGAAATCGCGCTTCTGGCGATACGCCTTGAGCTTTTCCAACACACACCCCCACTGCACACTCGAAGTTGGACTGCCGCGATCAGGCGGCGATCTCGCGATAATGTGCTGCGGATGCAGCAAGGCGGTCGGCGCGATTCAGATCCTCCTGAGACCAGGCGGGGATGGGATCCTCCAGCAACGCCAGCAGAACCTCGCGGTCGATCTGGCCGTTGGCCACGGCGCTGGCGATGGCCGCTCTCGTCTCACGCTCGGCTCCAAGCTGTGCCGCGAGCGCCCGGATGAGCCTATCTCTGGGATCTTTACGCATGACCATCTCCCTGTTGAGAAGCAAAACAAGCTTTCGGGCTCGTGTGTTCCGTTGCACTCAAGGGCAGAGGGTGGATAGGCTAGCGTCACTATGCGCGATTGCGAATAAAACCGGAAACTGGTCGAATCCGGCTCACGCTCGCCATCGATTCGCCTGTCCTCACCACGCCCTATCTCGACGCGCTGAATTCGGCGCAGCGCCGCGCCGTCACCCACGGCGTCGGCAGCGATCTCGCCTCGCCCCTGCTGGTGATCGCGGGCGCGGGAAAGACCAATACGCTGGCGCATAGCGTCGCGCATCTGATCGTCACTGGCGCCGATCCGCGCCGCATCCTGCTGATGACCTTCTTGCGCCGCGCAACCGCCGAGATGACGACGCGCGTCGAGCGCATTGCCCACTAGATGGGGGAGGGCGCGAGCGTGATGACCGACGCGCTGAGCTGGGCCGGCACCTTCCACGGCCTTGGAGCAAGGATGCTGCGCGACCATGCCGACCAGATCGGCCTCGATCCTGCCTTCACATCCATGACCGCGAGGATGCGGCCGATCTGATTAATCTGGTGCGGCACGAGCTCGGCTTCTCGAAGACTGAAACGCGCTTTCCGGCCAAGGGCACCTGCCTGGCGATCTACTCGCGCTGCGTCAACGCCAAGGCCCCAATCGAGACCGTGCTAATCCGGTCCTTTCCCTGGTGCGTCGCCTGGGCGGCAGAACTGCGCGAGTTGTTCGCGGCCTATGTCGAGGCCACGCCGGCAGGATGTGCTTGATTACGACGATCTGCTGCTCTACTGGGCCCAGACCATGTGCGACCCCGATCTCGCCGCCGGTATCGGCGCGCGCTTCGATCACGTCATGGTGGACGTGTATCAGGACACCAACCGGCTGTAATCATCGATCCTGCTGGCGCTGAAACCGCGGCCCGGAAGGAATAGATCGACTGCGCGTCGTCGCCGACCACGGTGAGGCCGCGGCCATCGGGTGGGCGCTTGAAAAGCGCCGGAACGCGCACGGTGAAACTGCGCGGTCGCGCGAGGGCCGTGACGTTTCACGTCTTCGACCCACCTAACATCGAGGACATGCTCGATGGGGACCGTCCAGTCGTCTGGCGTGGGGACGATGCGCGTGTGGCGGCCGAAAACCGACGGCGTGCGGCTCGCAAAGCGGCTCTGGCGCGTGCCGCCAAGCATCAAGATAGGAAGGTGAGCGAGACGGAAGGCAACAAGGACGACGACGCGCGGGCGCCGTTGGAGGGCTGGGATGCGTTCTCGGCCGACGGCCTCCTCCGTTGAAGCCGACCATGACGACAGCTTGCGCGAGGCAATCTTGGCGGTTCTTTAGCGTAGGGGAGTAGGACAGCGCTGCCTCCACGAGATGACTGGTGGCCGCGGAAAGTTCGTGGGTCCCAAGGATCGAATGGGCCGACCGGCGGTTGACTGACATGCAGTCGACAACTGACCTTGCTCCCGATCCCCATATCCTTGTCCTCACGGGTGCCGGACTCCTCATCGCGCTCGTGGCCTGGCTGCCCTTGGCGCTGCAGCGCCTGCCCCTCTCCTTGCCGATCGTGTGCATAGCCTTGGGAGCGGCGATCTTCTCGCTGCCCTGGGTGACGCTTGATCCCTTGCCGATGCATTATCCCGAGATTACAGAGCGCTTCTCGGAGTTCGTGGTCATCATCGCCTTGATGGGCGCTGGGCTAAAGCTCGACAGGCTCTTCAGCTTCCGAAAATGGGCGATCACCTGGCGACTGATCGCGATCACGATGCCCCTAAGCATCGCTGCGATCATGCTTCTGGCCGGTTGGTGGCTAGGTGTACCATGGGCGATCGCACTCCTCCTTGCAGCCGCGTTGGCACCGACCGATCCCGTGCTGGCAGCCGACGTCCAGGTCGGCCCGCCGCAATCGGGACAGGAGGACGAGGTGCGCTTCGGACTGACCTCGGAGGCTGGACTGAATGACGGCTTCGCCTTCCCCTTCGTCCACCTCGCAATTGCTCTCGCAGCCGCCTCGGCCACGGGCGAGCCGTGGCTGACGGATTGGCTGACCTATAATGTGCTTTGGGAGATCGGCGCCGGCATAGCCGCCGGTTACGTCATCGGCCGCGCTTTTGGCTGGCTGACCTTTAACGCGCCGGCCAAGACCAAGCTGGCCAAGACCGGCGATGGCCTCATCGCGCTCTCGGCGACCTTAGTCTCCTACGGCCTGACCGAACTCATCCATTGCTACGGTTTCCTCGCGGTATTCGTCACGGCGCTGACCTTCCGCAACGCCCACCGCGATCACGACTTCCAGCTCGAGATGCATGAGCTGACCGAACAGATCGAGCGCATCGCTATGATGGTTCTGCTGCTGGCGTTCGGCGGCGCGCTCGTCAGCGGGCTGCTGGCACCCCTTTCTAGAATCGACGTTGTGCTGGCGTTGGTCATCCTTCTCGTCATACGCCCGGTCACAGGACTGATCGGACTGATCGGTCACGATGCGAACTGGACCGAGAGGCTGACGTTGGCGTTCTTCGGTATCCGGGGGGTCGGCACCATCTACTATCTCGCCTATGGGCTGAACCACATGGGCGTTGTCGAGGGAGGCGAGCGGCTCTGGGCGATCGTGGGCCTGATCATTCTGATGTCGATCCTGATGCACGGCATAACGGTCACACCGGTCATGCGTCTGCTCGACCGTCGCCGGGCGCATGATCCGGATAGGAATGGGGCAAGCACTGGATCCGTCGACGAGACCTGATCCCGGCTCAGCGACGCACAGGACGCAGCCGATCGCAACGCAACCAACGCTAGCCGGTAGCGTTACAGATCGGGGCGATAGCCACATATGCGGGTTGCGAGTGGGGACCAATGACCATGGCCGAACAACTCGAACTCGATGAGCACCGCGCCTTTCAAGAGAAGTACTGGACCGTCCAGCGCTGGGCCTGGGTCGGATACGGCCTCATCATCGTCGCTGCGCTGCTGGGGCTTTCAGGAGAAGGCGGGTTGTTCGCTCGCGCTCAAATCCAAGTGGCCGGCAATGAGATCAACTACCCCCGTTTCGCGCGCTGGCAGACAGAGGACACCATCTCCATCGCGTTCGCCCCAGCGGGGCAAGCCGACCGCAGAATTCTTATATCCCCCGAGTTCGGCAGAAGCATCGCGATCGAAGGGGCCCAGCCTCAGCCATCGAAATCATTGGCCACGGCGGCTGGCGAAGAGCTGATCGTCCACGTTCCACCTGGCGAACGCGCCAAGGCTAGGATCAGGATCAAGCCGGACACCCCCGGTATCGTACGCGGTACCGTTTCGATCGACGGCGCGCCCGCGGCCGTGACCCTGATCATTCTACCCTAGGATCCGTCATGGAAACCGTTCTTCGCGGCTTTGCGATCTACGTCGTCTTGCTTGTCATCGTTCGGCTGTCGGGGCGCAGGACGCTCGCGCAGATGACGCCCTTCGACCTCGTCCTTCTGCTGATCATCGCCGAGACCACGCAGCAAGCGCTGTTGGGGGACGATTTTTCGATCACCAACGCGCTTGTTCTGATCGTCACGCTTTTCGGGATCGACATCGCCCTATCCTATCTCAAGAAGGGATATAGTGGGTTGAGCCTGTTGATCGATGGCACGCCGACAATCCTCTTAAGCCATGGCCAGCCTGACGAGCGCGCGTTGAGGCGTGCCAGGGTCAGCATCGATGACGTTTTGAAGGCCGCTCGCATCCAACAAGGTCTGGAAAGACAGGATCAAATCAAATTCGCAGTCCTCGAAGCGAGCGGCGAGATCAGCATCGTACCGAAGGATTAGACGCGGCATCCAGCCTCAGAGCGTCAGCGTGGCTTGATCAGCGCCACCCTGCACCGCTCCAGTTCCGTCCATCATCCGCGACCGCCGTCGTGAGCGCCAAATTCCGCGAACGCGTCGCGAATTGTGCTCGCTGTCGCGTCATCCTGGATATCGACCGAGACCTCTATCGGCCCGGTCAGCTTGGCGTCGGACCGTTCACCCGTGCTCGGCGCAGCAGCATCGCTGTCGGCTCCGGCGGTCTGCTCGCCCGCACTGTTGGCATCTCCCGCAGGCGCGATGAGGATAAGGCTGCGATCGACGCCATGTTCCTGAACCAGACGCTCCACCGCCATCTCCGCGTCACGTCTCGTCTCGAACAGTCCAGTCACATTCGCAGCCATGACGGGTATCCCTCACGCTTGTGGCAAAGAACCTGAACTAGCGGCAGGCGGGATGGTTCGATGTTGCCATCGGACCAAAAGCATGGCGTCGAATGACTGCGTCCATCAGGGGCGGTTGGTGCTATGCTGATCGGCCTCGGCGATGGGTAACTGCCAATGCTCCCGGCGATGCACCCATAGCTCGTGATCAGGCGTCATCCCCGTCGGGGCTCGATCGAGGCTACCGATACGGATTTCGATCTCGGTGCTGTCGTCGGTTGCGAACAAGGCGCTTCCGCACATGCCACAGAAATGGCGTCGGTCAGTCGACCCCGTCCAGCTTCGGGTCTCGCCGCTTACTGTCACGGCGGCTTGGTCCCAAACCGCATAGGCCATGAATGCCGACCCCGTCTCCTTGCGGCAGGTCAGGCAATGGCACAGTCCGGTCCGGATCGGCTCGCCCGCCAGTTGAAACCGGACCTCGCCGCAGCAGCCACCCTCAAGTTCCATCCGCTCGAATCCCTTCTTGAGGTGATGTCGCGCGCCAACGCGTGCACGCCTCACCTCAGCTGGCTGTCCTTGCTACCGCGGCGGTTGTAAGCACTCATGGAGGCGGGCGCGTCACGCGTGGATTGGCAGTCGACGCAGGTGCGGACACCTGGCATCGCTTGCCTGCGCGCTTCGGGAATCTCCTCGCCGCAGCTCTGACAGTGGATCTCGCCCGGCCCCGAGGGAAGGCGCGACCGTGCGAGACGCACAGCGTCGCTGATGCTGTCGTCGATCTGATCCTGAACCGCTCCGTCTGGAGCCCACCCGCTCGCCATCATCTCGTCCCTTCCGCCTCTCGATCACTGATCTGTCATCACAAATCTGGAACGGCGAGGTGGACCCATGCGTTCCAAGGCCATCCCCAAAATGCATAGGATTCGGCAATGGCTCACGATTCGAACTCCATCTCCCGGCGCAAACTGGTCGGCGCCGCGGGCACGGGTCTGGCGTTGGCCGCCGCCGCGACGGGCGCGCAAGCCCAAGCGCCAACGACTGCTGCGCCGATGAGCGATCCGACGACCAAATATCCCAAGCCGCCCTTCCAGAAGCAGTCCCAGCCCTGGCCGGGCCTCGCCAGCAAGATGGAGCCCCGGCCGGATCATGGCGAGACGAGCTACAAAGGTTCCGGTCGGCTGGCAGGCAAGAAGGCCCTGATCACTGGCGGCGATTCCGGCATGGGACGGGCGGCCGCCATCGCCTATGCCCGCGAAGGCGCCGACGTCGCGATCAACTACCATCCCGATGAGGAGCCCGATGCGCGCGAGGTGGTCGCGCTGATCAAAGCGGCGGGCCGCAAGGCGGTGGCACTGCCGGGCGATCTGAGGGATCCGGCCTTCTGCGCCAAGCTCGTTACTGACGCTGTCGCAGGGCTTGGCGGGCTGGATATCGTCGTCAACAACGCGGCCCGCCAGCAGACCAACGCCTCGATCCTCGACATCACAAACGACGAGTTCGACTGGACGATCAAGACGAACATCTACGCGCCGTTCTGGATCATCAAAGCCGCGCTACCCCATCTGAAGCCAGGCGCTGTGATCATCGGCACGACCTCCGAGCAGGCGACGAATCCGTCGGCTGACCTCTACGACTATGCGCAGACCAAGGCCGCAACGACGAACTATGTGCTCTCTCTCGCCAAGCAGCTCGGCAAGAAGGGCATCCGCGTGAATGGCGTCGCGCCCGGCCCGATCTGGACGCCATTACAGGTCAGCGGTGGTGCGACGGACGAGAAGCTCGAAAAATTCGGGGGGATGACGGCTCTCGGGAGGCCGGGCCAGCCGGCCGAATTGGCTTCGATCTATGTTCAGCTTGCGGCGGAAGACGCCAGCTTCACGACCGGCGGGATCTACAATGCCCATGGTGGTGGCACGGTGAGCTGACAAATCCTCAATCGGGCCAGCCGCGCGGAATCCGTTGCGCTGCGCTCTCTAATCAGTGTTGCCGGCGGCGGCCGCAACCCGGAGCTTTTCAACCAGGAGACTGGCAGGAAGCGACAATCCCCTGTTCCTTATCGAGATGACAAATTGGCGGCAGGCCCAGGAGTCGGTTAGCGGGACAACCGTCAGACCCAGCGCCTGCTGAACGGCGCGCGCTTCCTCGCCGGGGACGATGGCGACAGCCAGTCCAGCGGCGACGATCCGGTAGGCAGCATCCACCGTCGACACCTGGATCCGGTGGATCAGCTGCTTTCCGGCAGCTCCTGCAGCACTCCGTTGTCGCTGCTGCAAGATGCTGCGAGCCAGGATATCGACGTGCTCGTAGTCCAGAGTCTCGATGAAGGCGACCGCGTCGCGGTTAGCAAGCGGGTGCCCCTCGGGTACCACGACGGCGAGGTGATCCCGGTGATAGGGAAAGACGGTCAGATCCCGGAAATCCACCGCATCCCAGCAAACGCCGATATCGGCTCGTCCCTCTTCGACGCCCCTCACAACCTCCCAGATTTCCCGCTCCTCCATGCTCACTCGGACGTCGCGGTAAATCTTGGCGAAGCGGCCGATGTCATTGGGTAGGAACTGGGCGAGCGCCGACTTGCTGCCGAAAACGCGAACCTGGCCCTGCACGCCCTGCGCAAAGGCGCCGAGCTCCGATTTGATCCGGTCCAGCATCTGCAGCGACTCCCGCGCATAGCGCCAGAGCGCCTCGCCCGCGGCCGTGACCGTCACGCCTCGACGACCACGCTCAAACAATCTGACGCCGGCTTCGCTTTCCATCTGGGCGAGGCGCTTGCTTATCGCCGAGGGCACGATCGCTTCCCTCTGGGCGGCGGCCGCGATGTTGCCCTCCTCGCAGACAGCGACGAACAGGCGCAAGGATACGGGGTCGAAACTGCGCATGAAGCCTCCCGCGGAGTTTTACAGCCATCTCCAAATGGAACGGCTTTGATGAATAATGACCACGCCAGAGGTGGCTGATATTGCCTTTGGCTCGCTCTATCGTCCCGTCAACCAAAAACGGGAAGGCAACGATGGCGAAACTGGCTCTTGGCATGTTGCTGGCGACGGCGATCGCGACGCCAGCTGCGGCGCAGAATTATCCATCACGGCCGATCACGATGATCGTTCCCTTTGCCGCTGGGGGGCCGACCGACACGGTCGCTCGTGTGACCGCGGAAACAATGGGCCGCATTCTCGGCCAGAACATCATCGTCGAAAATGTGGCCGGCGCCGGCGGCACGACCGGCAGTCATCGCGCCGTCCGCTCCGATCCCGACGGCCACACCATCCTGCTCAATCATCTCGGACTGGCGACGGCCGTCACGCTCTATCGCAAGCTGCCTTTCGATCCGACGGCCGATCTCAGGCCCGTCGGGGTCGTCT
The DNA here is from genome assembly GCF_900109525.1 of Allobosea lupini. Lineage (GTDB taxonomy): Bacteria > Pseudomonadota > Alphaproteobacteria > Rhizobiales > Beijerinckiaceae > Allobosea > Allobosea lupini. The sequence continues at coordinate 50,659 of NZ_FOAN01000008.1, forward strand.
CGGATGCCAGCATGGCGATCATCGCCCGGCCGGGATACCAGCCTGAATCGCTCGCGGATCTGATCAAGGACGTCAAAACGCGCGGGCAGGATATGACCTTTGCCCATTCGGGCCTGGGCGCCTCCTCGCAACTCTGCGGACTGCTGTTCATGGCGGCCGTGGACAAAAAGCTCACTCAGGTGCCTTTCCGGGGCGGCGGGCCGGTGCTGCAGGCGCTGCTAGCGAACCAGGTCGACCTTGGCTGCGAGCAGGCCACCACTGCCGCGCCCCAGCTGCAGTCGAAGAGCATCAAGGGCTATGCTGTCACGAGCACGCACCGCATCCCTGCGCTTCCCGATGTGCCCACCGTCGGCGAAGGCGGTCTTCCCAACATGGACATCAGCGTGTGGCACGGCCTTTTCGTACCTGCGAAGACCCCTGACTCCGTAATTCAGACGTTGACGGCAGCGTTGGCGAAGGCTCTGCAGGACCCCACGCTCGCCAGACGCTTCATTGACATCAGCACCGCACCGACGCCGGAAAAAGCCACCCCGCACTCCCTGGCGCAGACCCTGAAAAGCGACATTGGCCGCTGGCGTCCGCTCATCCAGGCCGCCGGTCAGTTCGCCGACTGAACCCAGCCGATCTCCTCCCATAGGAAGCCATTTTAATGCGTATCGTCGACATCCGGGAGCGCACGGCTCCGATCGCCTCGCCCATCGCCAATGCCTTCATCGACTTCTCGAAGATGACGCTGAGCCTGGTTGCCGTCGTCACCGACGTCGTCCGCGACGGCAGGCCGGTGATCGGCTACGGCTTCAATTCGAACGGGCGCTATGGCCAGGGCGGGCTGATCCGCGAGCGCTTCGCGCCGCGTATCCTCGAGGCGGCGCCCGAGAGCCTGCTCGATGCCGAGGGCGGCAATCTCGACCCCGGCAAGGTCTGGGCCGCGATGTTCACCAATGAGAAGCCGGGCGGCCATGGCGAGCGCTCCGTCGCGATGGGCACGATCGACATGGCGGTCTGGGATGCCGTCGCTAAGATCGCCGGCAAGCCGCTCTTCCGTCTGCTGGCGGAGCGTGCCGGCGTTAGCGCCGATCCGAAGGTCTTCGTTTATGCCGCCGGCGGCTACTATTATCCCGGCAAGGGGCTGGCAGGGCTGGCGGCCGAGATGCAGGGCTATCTCGACCGCGGCTACACGGTGGTGAAAATGAAGATCGGCGGCGCTTCGCTGGTCGACGACTGCAAGCGCATCGAGACCGTGCTGAAGATGCTGCCAACCGGCTGCCGGCTCGCGGTCGATGCCAATGGCCGCTTCGATCTCGACACCGCCATCGCTTATGCCAAGGCGCTGCGGCAATACGATCTGTTCTGGTACGAGGAGGCCGGCGATCCGCTCGACTACGACCTTCAAGCTCGGCTCGCCGAGCATTATCCCGGCCCGATGGCGACCGGCGAGAACTTGTTCTCGATGCAGGACGCGCGCAACCTGATCCGGTATGGCGGCATGCGCCCGGACCGCGACTGGCTGCAGTTCGACTGCGCGCTGAGCTACGGCCTCGTCGAATATCTGCGCACGCTGGAGATGCTGAAGCAGAATGGCTGGTCCTGGCGCCGCTGCATCCCCCATGGCGGCCACCAGATGTCGCTGAACATCGCAGCGGGCCTCGGCCTCGGCGGCAATGAATCCTACCCCGACCTGTTCCAGCCCTATGGCGGCTTCCCCGACGGTGTGCGTGTCGAGGCCGGCCACATCGTCATGCCGGACCTGCCGGGCATTGGCTTCGAGGGCAAGGCGGACCTGATAAGCGAAATGCGCAGCCTCGCCGCGTGAGGCTACAGGCGCCGTTCTTGTGCGCCAATTGCTGACGTTGGCGTCTTGCCCAGAAGCAGACGCTAAGCGCCCTATCGGGAATGCCACGCCGGCCACTAAAAATTGCGGATCCAGCTAGGTTCTGAGAACGATTTTTGCTGCACCGACACGACCACCATCGATGTCGGCAAAAGCTTGGTCGCCCACATTCAGAGGTCGTTGCTCGATCCAGCCGAGGGCGCCGAGACGTCCTTGAGCCAGAGCCTCAACGGTCTGCGCAAAATCGGCCGGCGTATAGCAGTAGACGCCGGCCAGCGTGACTTCCTGGAGGGTGATCTTGCGAACGTCGAGGCCGCCTTGCCCGGGCAGCAGGCCAACATGCACGATCACGCCGCCGGGGCGCACGATGCGGCAGGCGGCCGCCCGGGTCGCATCGGCACCGACCGCGTCGATGACGAGATCGGCGCTGTTGGCACCTGGCTCGTCCTCACCCGGCTGATAGACCCCAATCCCTTCCGCCAGCACCGTCGCGCGGCGCTGCAGGTTGGTTTCGCCGATAACGAGATCGCGGGTGCCGAACAGCCGCGCGACCAGCCCGGCGGCCAATCCGATCGCGCCGCCGCCGAGAACCACGACACGACAGGCCGCAAGCGGCTGGTGCAGGCGCTGCATGCCGGTCCGCACAGCATGCCAGGAGACCGCGACGGGCTCGGCCAGCGCCGCATGGGCGATCGGCATCGCTTCGGGGATCGGCGTCACATTGCGCAGCGGAATCCGGGCTAGTTCGGCGAAGGCGCCGGGCCGCGGCGGCATTGAGATGATCTGCCGCGTCGGCGAGAGATGCCAACGCCCCTCGATCGCATAGGGACAGGCCGGGTCGACCACGAGGGGATTGATGGTGACGCGTTCGCCGGCACGGGGCCCCGTTGCAATACGCCCCGCCGCCTCATGGCCGAGGATCAGCGGCGGCGGGCGGCGGGCGTCGAAGCCGTGATAGGCGTGCATGTCGGAGCCGCAGATGCCGACCGCCTCGACCCGGACCAGCACCTCGTCGGTTTCTGGCACGGGGTCGGGCTCGTCTCTGAAGACGAGGCTGTTGGGGCCGATATAGACCAAAGCTTTCATGCAGCGCGCGTCATCATTTAGCGGTGAAACCGCCATCGACCGCCAGTGTCTGGCCTGTGACATAGGCGGAGGCCGGCGCAGCCAGGAAGACCGCAGCGCCGGCGAGATCGGCGAGTTCGCCATTGCGGCCGATGGCGGTCTGCGCCGCGTTTTTGGCGGCGCGCGTGGGGTCGGCGAAGACGGGCGCCGTCAACGGCGTCGGGAAGAAGCCCGGCGCGATGGCGTTGCAGGTGACGCCATTGCGCGACCATTCCTCGGCGATGGCGCGGGTTAGTTGGACGACGCCACCCTTCGCGGCACCATAGGGAGCGCAGTCGGGGAAGGCCCGGTAGCTCTGCAGAGAGGCGATGTTGACGATGCGGCCATAGCCGCGCTGCGCCATGCCTGGCGCAAAGGCCTGGGTCAGCAGGAAAGGCGCACGCAGATGCACCGCCATGTGCAGGTCGAAGGCCTCGGCCGTGACCTGCATGAAAGGCTGGCGCAGATTGAGCCCGGCGGCATTGACGAGGATGTCGATAGACCGGCCCAGCCGCTCGCAGGTCGCGGCCAAGGTGGCGCCGGCCTCCGGCGAGGCGAGATCGACGGCGACGATGTCGGTCGCGATGCCCTCCGCCCGCAGCCCCTCGGCCGCCTCACGCAATGCATCCTCCCGTCTTGCGACGATGACGAGATCGGCGCCCGCCAGACCCAGCGCCCGCGCCATAGCGAGGCCGATGCCGCTGTTGCCGCCTGTGACCAGCGCGGTCTTGCCGGTGAGGTCAAAAAGAGGGGTCAGCCCGAACATGTCTCAGACCTCGACCGGCGTGCCGAGGTCGACATTGGAGCCTGGAGCATATTTGGCCATGCGCGCGTCGCTGGTGCGGGCATGGGCCTCCATGCCCTCCAGCCTCGAGATTCGGGCCGAGACGGGAGCGATGCGCTGGCACGCGTCGCGGTCCATGCGTTGCCAGGTCAGGGGCTTCAGGAATTTGTGCACCGACAGCCCGGCCGAGTAACGGGCCGCGAACTTGGTCGGAAGGATGTGGTTGGGGCCCGAGACCTTGTCACCGAAGGCGACATTGGTTTCCTCGCCGAGGAAGAGCGAGCCGTAATTGCTCAGATTGTCATGCCACCAGTCGAGGTCGCTGCAATGCACCTCCAGATGCTCGCAGGCATAGCGATCTGAGACGGCCACCATTTCCTCGCGCGTGTCGCACTGGACGATCTCGCCATAGTCGCGCCAGGCGGCTCCGGCCGCATCGCGCGCTGTTGGCGGCAGGGTCGCGATCAGTTCCGGCATCAGCCGGGCAACCTCGTCGGCCATGCGGCGCGAACTGGTGATCAGCCAGGCCGGGCTTTCGTGGCCATGCTCGGCCTGCCCGACGAGATCGGTCGCGACGATCAGCGGGTCGGCGGTCTCGTCGGCGAGGACCGCGACCTCGGAGGGGCCGGCGAAGACATCGATCCCGACCTTGCCGAACAGCATGCGCTTGGCCTCGGCGACGAATTTGTTGCCGGGCCCGACGATGATGTCGGCCGGCTGGCCGGTGAACAGGCCGTACGTCATGGCGGCGATGGCCTGAACGCCGCCCAGGCACATGATGATGTCGGCTCCCGCCACCGTCATCGCGTAAAGCACATGGGGATGGATGCCCTGGCCGCGAAAGGGCGCCGAGCAGGCGACGACGGTTTTCACACCGGCGGCCTTGGCGGTCGCGACAGACATATAGGCCGAGGCGATATGGGCATAGCGGCCGGTTGGCACATAGCATCCGGCGGTGTTCACCGGCACGAGCTTCTGGCCGAGATGCAGGCCCGGCGATATCTCGATCGAGAAATCCCGGCACGATTCGCGCTGCGCCTGCGCGAAGCGCCGGACCTGTCCCGCCGCGAAGCTGATGTCGTCCTTGACGCTTTGGGGGATGTCGCTGATGCGCGCGGCGATGGCCGCCTTGTCCATCACGATGTCACCGTCCCATTTGTCGAGCTTGCGCGCATAGTCGCGCACGGCCTGCTCGCCGCTGGTCTCGATCGCGGCCAGCATGGCGGTGACCACCTCGCGCGCCGCGTCGGTTTCGGTTTCGGGCGTCTTGGTGGCGGTTTTCAGATGCGTGATGGCCATGGCGCTGTCCGCTTGAAATCAGATTGAGGGATACGGCGGCGGCCCGGAGGCCGCCGCTGCTCGCCGTGTCGCTGTGTCAGGTCACTTCTTGTCGAACTCGGTCGCGAAGGCCTTGAGCTTGGGATCGGCCGCGACGCGCTTGAGGAAGTCGTCGGTGAGGTAGCTCTTGGCGTCCGGATTCGCCGGGATCGTGCCGACATCGGTGATGAACTTGCCGATCTCGGCGAACCAGCCGTCGACGGTCGAGGCGCCGGCGCCGCGCGCCATCAGCTTGAGCTGCTCGTCGAGCCCGAAGGTCGGGCGCAGATCGAACTCCTGGTCCATGGCGCGGGCCGTGACCTCGAGACCGCCCTGCTTGTAGAAGTCGAGCGCCAGCGTGCGCGCCTCGGCCGGATTGGCCTTGGCCCAGGACCAGCCGCGCAGGAACACGGCCAGGAACTTCGCGACATCGTCCGGCCGTTCCTTGGCGAAATCGCCGCGCACGATCAGCGCACCCGGCACCACCGCGCCGGCATCCGCGCCGGAGCAGAGATATTTCGCGTTGGCGCGGTCCTCAAGCGTGTAGGTGTTGGGCGCCCAGACGCCCGCGACGTCGCCATTGTTGGAGGTGATCGCGGTGATGATCTGGGCCTGGCCGAGATTCACGAACTGCATGTCGTTCTGCGCCAGGCCGAATTTGGCCAGGCATTTGCGGGCCGAGTAGTCCACCGTGGAGTTGGTGGTCAGCAGCAGCTTCTGGCCCTTGAGCAGCTTCGGATCGGCCTTGATCGCGTCGAACTTGTCGCCGCGCACCATAATGGCGTTGGCCTTGGATTCGTCGTTGGTCAGGCCGATCGTCAGGATGTTGAAGCGCACCGCGCCGAGCACCGCTGGAACCGAGCCGGTGCCGCCGACATCCCAGGACTTCGCGGCCGAAGCGGCGATCTGCGGCGCGCCGGCCGGGAAGGTCGAGAAATTCGGCGTCAGGCCGACATCCTTCCACCAGCCCTTCACCGTCGCGTAGTGGAAGGGCAGAGCCCAATAGAGCGAGGGCTGATAGCTGACGCCGATGGCGGTCTGAGCCCGCGCCGCGCCGGGTGCGCCAAAGGCGAGCGTCGCCGCGATACCCAGTCCTGCAATGATGCGTTTCATCTTCGCTCTCCCTGTTGTCGTTGATCCGGCCTCAACCTGTCGCGGCTCGCCCGGTTTCCCCTGTCTCCGCGCGTGCGGACACCACGGTCTCGATCGCCTCGCGCACAATCGCCGCGACGAGGTCGCAGTCCTGATCGGTCAGCGAGAGCGGTGTGCGGATATCGCAAAGGCCTGCGAGGACGGCATGGGTCTGGTCCATCGCGCCTTGGGGGCCGGCGTAGCGCCAGTGCCGCGGCGCGCTGGTGAAGCCATGCTGGCGGCCCGCCCCAAACCATTTCACCGGCAGTCCGCGCCCGGCGCAGCTTTCCAGGAACGCCCGGATCTCCGGCTCGTCGAAACCGAACAACGAGAACTGGACCGATGTGGCCGAGTAGCGCGCCTTGTCCGGCCGCTGCGGCAGCCGCAGATGCTGTGAGCGGGCTATGCCGGCCGCGATGCGGTCGTGAATCGCGTTCCAGCGCCGCGCCCGGCGCGGCAGATCGGACAGCTGCGGACGCAGCAGGGCCGCCGCCAACGCGGTCATGCGCATGCTGAAATTCGGCGTCTGCTCTTCCCAGCGGGCCATCTCGACCGGAGACGGCCTATTGAGATGCTGCCCATGCAGCATATAGCTGCCGGAATACAGGATGGCGCGCGCGGCGCGATCGGGGTCGTCCAGCACGAGGAAGCCGCCTTCGCCGGCATTGAGGTGCTTGTAAGTCTGGGCGCTGAAGGCAGCCGCCGCACCGAAGGTCCCGATCGCGCGGCCGTCCCATGTGGCGCAGAGCGCATGGGCGCAATCCTCGATCAGGATAAGCCCGAGCTCGTCGCAGGCCGCCGAGACCGCATCCATGTCTGCGATATGGCCGCGCATGTGCGAGAGCAGCAGAACGCGCGCGCCCGACGCCTCCACCTTGGCCCGCAGATCGTCGCAATCGATGACGTAGTCTGCTCCGATTTCGACGAGCACGGGCTTCGCGCCGGCATGGACGATCGCGCCCGGCACCGGGGCGAGCGTGAAGCCGTTGACAAGGACTGGGTCGCCTGGACGCACATCCAGCACCTTGAGCGCCAGGCAGAGGGCCGCGCCGCCCGAGTTCACCGCCACGCAGTAGCGCCGCCCGACGAAGGTGGCGAACTCCTGCTCCAGCAGGGCGACGTCGTTCTGGTCCGCCCCCATCTCGCCATAGCGGAAGAGCCGGCCCGAGCGCATCAGTTCGATCGCACGCGCGATGCCGGCCTCCGGGATCGGCTCCGGCTCGGTCAGGTCGCGCGTCAGGCGCGGCGGGAGGGCGAGTTCAGACGCCATGGGCTCCCTTCTCCTCGCGCAGCGACTTCCAGATCTGGGTGCGCAGATGCACGAAGGATTCGAGATCCATTACGTCCTCGATGCGCTCATGCCGGTCCCAGCTCTCCGCCTGCCGCACCGAGCGGATGTCAAGCACCTCCTTGATGCGGCCCGGTCTGCGCGTCATGACCGCCACCCGATCGGCGAGATAAACCGCCTCCTCGACGGCATGGGTGATGAACAGCACGGTGCGCGGATTGACCCGTGCCAGCCGCACCAATTCCTCCTGCATGACGACGCGGGTCTGCGCGTCGAGCGCCCCGAATGGCTCGTCCATCAGCAGCACTTCGGGATCGAGCACATAGGCTCGGGCGATGGCGACGCGCTGCTGCATGCCGCCCGAAAGCTGATGCGGGAAAGCATCGGCATGGCTTTCGAGGTTCATCAGCCTGAGTGCGCCCGCGACCAGTCCGTCGCGTTCCGCCTTCGGCAGGTTCTTGTTGCGCAGGCCCAGCTCGATGTTCTCCCGCACCGACTTCCACGGAAACAGCGCGAATTGCTGGAACACCACGGCGCGATCGGGCCCGGGCTCGGTCACGGCCTTGCCGTTGACGCTCACGATGCCGGCGCTGGGCGGCTCGAAGCCGGCGACCATGCGCAGGCAGGTGGTCTTGCCGCAGCCGGAGGGCCCGACGATCGCGACGAACTCCTTGTCGCCTATCTCGAGATTGATGTCGTCGAGCGCCTTCACACCTCCCGAGGCGGGGCCGAAGACCTTGTCGACCTTGTCGAAACGGATCGATCCCATCGTCTTCGCCCCTTTAAACCTGGAGACCGCGCCGGCGGCGAAGCCAGGCCTCGCCCTGCCGCAGCATCACGTCGATCGCCATGCCGACGAGACCGATCGCGGCCATGCCGGCCATGACCGTCGGCGTGGCGACATTGGCCTGCGCCTGCACCATCATGAATCCGACCCCAGCCGCAGCCACGATCAGTTCCGCCCCGACCAGAGACTGCCAGCCGAGCCCCGCCGAGACGCGCAGGCCCGAGACGATCGAGGGCGTCGCGGCCGGCAGCAGAATCTCGAGGATCATGCGCAGATGCCCGGTGCCGAGCATGCGCGCGGCCTCGATCAAGCGCGGCTCGACGAAGCGGGCGCCGCGATAGGCGTTGATCAGGCAGGGCGGAAAGGCGCCCGCGAAGATGATCAGGATCGGACCGCCTATGCCGACTCCGAACCACAGCGCCGCGAACGGCACCCAGGCGATCGGCGCGATGAAGCGTAGCCCGTCGAAGAGCGGCGTGACGACATCGTCGAGCCAGCGGAACCAGCCCATCAGCAGGCCGAGCGGTACGCCGATGAAGGCGGCGAGCAGCACGCCATAGGCGTAGCGCTGAAAGCTCGAGGCGAGATGCTGCGGCAGCGTCGCCCCGGCGAAGGGGTTGGTCAGCAGATGGACGAAGCGCGCCAGCACGTCGAGCGGCGAGGGCAGGAACTGGCGCGGCACGATGCCGAAGGCAGACAACGCCGCCCAAAGTCCGATGAAGCCGAAAAGACCCAGCGCGCCCCAGGCCCATTTCTCGCTCATGCGCAGGGGGATCGGCTGCATCGGCTCAATCCCTGCCTGCCACGTTCCAGGCGAGCGCGCGGCGCTCCACCAGGCCCAGCACATATGTTGTGGCCCAGCCGAGCACGCCGACAGTCACCATCCCGACCAGGATCATGCCGGGATAGATGTCCTGCTGGGCCATGTTCAGCACAAAGCCGATGCCAGCCAGCGCGCCGACCAGTTCGGCCGCGACCAGCGTGGTCCAGGACGCCTGCAGCGACAGGCGCAAGCCAGTAAAGATCATCGGGGCGGCGGCCGGCGCGATCACCTCCGTGATCAGCCGCCAGCGCGGCGTCCCCAGCATCTGCGCGGCCTCGATGATCGGCCGGTCGATGTTGCGCACGCCGGCGAAGGAATTGATGACCGAGGGCACGAAGGCGGCAAACCAGATCACCATGATCTTTGCGCCATCGCCAAGGCCGAGCCAGAGGATCGCCAATGGAATCCACGCCAGTGGCGGAATCGGTCGGATGATCAGAAAGATCGGGTTGATCGCCGCTTCGGCCCGCCGGTCCCATCCCATCCAGAGGCCGAGCGGCACGCCGGTTGCGATCGCCACGACGAAACCCATTACGACGAGCTTGACGCTCTGGAGAGCATGGGCCGCGAGCCCGCCGCCGGCATAGCCGCGCGTGGCGATCTGGTTCAGCGACAGCCAGAAATCCGCAGGCGACGGGAAGCGGCCGGGCGAGACGAAGCCCGTCGCCGTGGTCAGGCCGAACCACAGCAGCAGCACAGCCGCTACCGAGCCCAAGCCGACCCATATCCGTCGTCCGATCATGGCGTTCCCTGGCGCGCATTCATTATGAAAGCGCTTTCAACAAACGTTTCAGATCATCTGCAGCGTGTCAATGGCTCGTATTCAAGGCCATAGTGGCATGGTAGGTTGCAAATGGCCCGCAATCCCGGCTAGAGCGGATGAAAGAAATTTCATGAGGTCGGTGGTGGGCGGAGGGCGCGTTAAGCTGAGCGATGTGGCGAGGGACGCCGGCGTGTCGCCAGCGACCGTGTCGCGAGCCATCGCCCAGCCCGACCTGCTGTCGCCGGAGACGCTGGCCAGGGTCAGGGCGAGCGCCCTGCGCCTCGGCTACCTGCCCGACGGAGCGGCTCGTGCGCTCGCTTCCGGCCGTTCGATGACGATCGGCGCGATCGTCCCCACGCTGGACAGCGCCATCTTCGCGCGCGCACTCCAGGCGATGCAGGCCACATTGGCGCAGTCGGGCTATCTGCTGCTGGTCGCCTCGCACGAGGCCAGCCCCGCCGCCGAAACGCAGGCTGTCCGTGCCCTGCTCGGGCGCGGCGTCGACGGGTTGATGCTGGTCGGTGCCGAGCGGGCCCCGGAAACCACCGCTCTGTTGAAGGCGTCCAGCCTGCCCGTCGTGCTGACATGGTGCGGGGACGGACATTTCACGGCCGTCACCATCGACAACGCCCTGGCCGGGCGTTTGGCGGCCGAGCACCTGATTGGGCTCGGCCATCGCAGGATCGGCATGATCGTCGGACATCTCCAGTTCAACGATCGCCAGAGGGCGCGGCTCGACGGCGCACGAAAGGCGCTGGTTGCCGCCGGGTTGTCGCTCCCCGAGTCCCTGGTCGTCGAACAGGCGCTCACCCTCGCTGGCGGAAGAGCCGGCTGCGCAATGCTCCTGGGACTGGATGCTCCGCCGACCGCGCTGATCGGAGGCATCGACCTGTTCGCCATCGGCTGCCTCGAAGAGGCGCATGCACGCAGCATGGCGGTGCCAGACGACCTTAGCGTGGTGGGAATCGATGGATTGGACATGTCGGCGCACGTCTCGCCGGGGCTTACGACCGTTCATGTCCCTACCGGTCGGATCGGCAATCTCGCAGCGCAGACCCTGATGGCCATGATCGCGCATCAGACGGTCGACAGGGAGAGGGTCCTGCCCGTCGAACTTGTGGTCCGCAGGTCATCTCAGCGGCTCACCGGATCATAGGCTTGAATGCCGCTGGGACTCGAATGGCGCCGAGAGGGACGTGGGTGCCGCACCGTGAAACGGACGTTCCGCATTTCGCATCTGGCAGTTCGGAACCGTTGTTGACGCGAGTGACGGCGCGACGGTCACCGCCGCGCTGTCTGGCTTTCAAAGATCGGTCTGCTCAGAGAGGATCAAGGCGTCATCGACCTCAACGCCAAGGTATCGCACTGTGCTTTCGAGCTTCGAATGGCCCAAGAGGAGCCGTCGCAGTGGACTACTCGGCGAGCTCGACAGTGACGGTGATATTGCCTCGCGTGGCTACAGCGTACGGGCAGGTCTGGTGGCCCTCATCGATCAGTTGAAAGGCCAAGTCACGCGCCATACCGGGAATACTAACGATGAAGCGGGCGCTGAGTTCGTGGCTCTCATCGCAGGTTGCCAGCGTTATCTCCGCGTCAATTGCGAACGCCGCAGGGAGCTTTATGCGCGCTCGACGCGCCGCGTTAAAGATCCCCGTCTCGAAACAGGCAGACCATGCGGCCGCGAGTAGCTGCTCCGGCGTGGTGCCGATGCGACCTGAGCCCGGCAGTGCGAGCCTGACGTCTAGGCAGCCGTCGAGACTGCGCGAGATGCCAAACTCACGACCGCCCCGCGTCCGCGTCCTTGCGACCGACACGACCTGTAATGGCTCGCTCATAGCTGTCTCGGCTCAGTTAGATCAAAGTCGCGCGACATCGAGGATCGCATCAGCGAACGCCTCCGGTGCCTCTTGAGGCAGATTGTGGCCGATCCCACCTCGCACATGCCGGTGCTGGTACTTGCCGACGAACTTTGCCGCATAGGATCGTGGATCAGGATGCGGCGCACCGTTCGCGTCGCTTTCCAGTGTGATCGTCGGAACTGTGATCACCGGGAACGTGGCGAGATGCTTTTCAAGCTCCGCGAAACGCGGTTCTCCCTCCGCCAGCCCCAGACGCCAGCGATAATTATGGACCACGATGTCCACGTGGTCGGGGTTGTCGAAGGCGCCTGCGCTACGGGCGAAAGTCGCGTCGTCGAAGTTCCACTTGGGCGAGGCAAGCTGCCAGATGAGCCTGTTGAACTCTGTCCGGTTCCTTTCGTAGCCAAGCCGGCCGCGGTCCGTTGCGAAATAGAACTGGTACCACCACTCCAGTTCGGCCGTCGGCGGCAGCGGCATCCGTCCCGCCTCTTGGCTGCCAATCAGGTAGCCGCTCACTGCGACCAGCGCCGTTACCCGCTCCGGCCACAAAGCGGCGACGATGTCTGCTGTTCGGGCCCCCCAATCGAAGCCACCGATGATGGCTTTCTTGATGTTCAGACTGTCCATGAGGCTGATGACGTCGACCGCAAGAGCGGACGGCTGGGCATTGCGGACCGTCTCGGTGGCGAGAAAGCGTGTGTCACCGAAACCGCGCAGGTAGGGGACGATTACGCGGTACCCTGCGGACGCCAGGCGCGGCACGACATCCGCGAAGCTGTGAATGTCATACGGCCAGCCGTGGAGCAGGATGACCGGTTCGCCATGTGATGGGCCCGCCTCAACGTAGGCCACCTGCAGGACACCGGCCGCGACAGAACTGAGCGGTCCGAACGGCCTGTCCGCCACCTGCCCCGCACCGGAGGCAAGAGCGACGTCTGTTCTGCTCGTGACTATCGTGGCGGACAGAGCCGCAGCGGCGGCAGCGCCGCCGAGGAACAGCCTGCGACCCCGATGGATCACGCCGGCAACGGTTTCGTTGGTCATGGGGCGCTCCTTACGGCGTGAGACGAGTTCAGGCTGCCGCCGTGGACGGACGATAGCGCTCCGGGACGGAACTGAGCGAGAGGTTGGGCATAAGCGTGCGCCGGGCATCCTCATAGGCTTGCCAGTCCTCCGCACGGGCAAGCGAGGGAATGGTAACCAGCTCGCCCTGGTCGAGGCCGGCCAGCGCCGCATCGACGGTGTCGTCGACCTGCATGACGATGTTTTCAGGCAGCTGCTCGACTGCACCGCCGGCGGCGCCCCAGAAGTTCGTCGCCGTCGCCCCCGGGAGAACGACCTGGACGCGCACGTTCTTCGGGGCCAGTTCCTGGTGAAGCGATTGGCTGAAGGCGAGAACGAATGCTTTCGTGCCGCCGTAAACGCCGTTCAGGATCTCAGGCGCGATCGCCACCACAGAGGCGATGTTGACGATCGTGCCGCCGCCACGGGCGACAAGAGCCGGGGCGACGGCATAAGTCAGCCGTGTCAGCGCTGTGGCGTTGAGTTCGATCATCGCCTCCATGGCGTCGATGTCCGATTGCAGGAGTGGCTGCAGCGCGCCGATTCCGGCATTGTTGATCAGCATCGTGATCCTGGGATCGGTGGCGAGGACTGCCTCGACCCGGCTGAGATCGTGCCTGTCGTTTAGGTCTGCGGTGAGGGTCTCGACTGCACGCCCGGTCGCCTGGGCAATACGGCTTGCCGTCGCAGCGAGCCGGTCCGCATTTCGGGCGACAAGGAGCAGGTCGTAACCGCGGCCGGCGAGGCGATCCCCGTAGACTGCGCCTATGCCCGCCGATGCCCCCGTCACGACGGCAAGACCTTTGGAAGTGATGGACATGATCGGTACTCCTTTGCATTCCGCTGCAGAACGCTCGGCTGTTGCCGGCTTCCGGATGTTCAGACGCTATGCGCCAAGGTGGATATGCGCCCGTTAGGCGTTGTGATGCGTCGTTAGTCGCTGGCGGCGGCCGGTTCAGCCGAACGTGAAGGCGAAGACGCCCACGCCCGCGCCAAGGAATTCGACGTCGATTTGACGCTCGGCGACCCGTCCCGTTTGCCGGACGAGCGTGTACATGCGCGGCCCGTCGACGACGCCGTAGCCGTCGCGGTCCACATCAAGCCCGTGCGCGTCTCCTGGCGGCTTGCCATCGACGAGCACACGGAACCTGACGCCTGCGCCGGGGGTGGACATCCCCATCACCAAATGAAGGTCACGCGCATGGAAACGGTTCAGAAGGCGTCCGCCCGGCAGATTGAGCACCGCCGCGTCGCTGCGCACAGTCCAGTCGCCGGCGAGCGCCCATTGGTTGAGCCGCAGGCTTGCGGGCGGGCGATAGAGGTGCGCGCTGTCGCGCACGATCCCTCCTGGAGAAGTGAAGCTCACGCTGAGGGCGAAGCCGAGATAGGCCTCGGGCGACCTGATGTTGATCCAGTCAGCAGCGACCTCCTGGCCTGCCGCCTTCACCAACGCCTTGTCCTCACCGACCGTGGCCCCGGCCTCGCGCAGTAGGTCCCGAATGACCGCTTCGGACTGATCGTATGCGCCTTCGCCGAGAAAGCGGTGGCGAAGCATGCCTTGCGCGTCGATCAGGTAAATCGCCGGCCAAGCATTGTTGCCAAAAGCGCGCCAGACGGAATGGTCGTTGTCGACTGCGATCGGGTAGTCGATCTCCATGTCGCGCGCGGCCCGGCGGATGTTGCCGATATCGCGCTCGAACGCGAATTCGGGGGAGTGGACACCGATCACGACGAGGCCGTCATCCCTGTACCTGCTCTGCCATGCCCGGATGAACGGCAGTTGCCGGCGCCAGTTGATGCAGCTGTAGGTCCAGAAATTGACGAGCACCACCTTGCCGCGCAGAGCGTCCGCGTTGAGCGGCGGGGAGTTCAGCCACGCGCCTGCCAGACCGAGCGAGGCGAGCCGGCCCTGAGTGGTCGCCTGGGCCGAGGCGGCGCCGGGGAAGAGCGGCCCCAAATTGCGCGCGATTTCAGGTATGACACCGCCGACGCCGCTCAGCGCGCCGGCGATTGGTCCGCCAATGGCCGTGGCTGCAACCGCACCGGTCAGAAATGCTCTTCTGTTCATGATATGTCTTTCTTTTGAACGAGTTGGCCGCCACACCTCGGCGCGGCCTTTGAGGCGCAAAAGGACAAGCGTCGCCGCGGCGGTCGTCGGGCGCGCGACGCCCGAACCACCGGGCGAGCCAGGACCAAGGATGGCCCTGTCGACCGCGTGTCGTTCCGCTGCGGATCCGTTAGTAGGGCGGAGCCTTGCGCATGCGCTGCGCCTGCGCCGCTTCCACCCACCACGAGAGATCGTCGGCAAATCGTGGAAAGGCCTGCTCCAGCGCCTGTCCAGGTGCGCCTGTCGGCTCGCCATCGGCGGTCAGAGTCTGCCCTATGGGCCCGACGGCGATCGTGCTCGATATGACCACCATGCCCATCTCGGACAGGGTGCCGTGCCACGCCGTCGCGGCCCGCACGCCCGACAATCGGCCCGCCGAATAGCTGACGATCGCGGCCGGTCGCCAGAACCACTCTTCGAGGAAATGATCGGTAAGGTTCTTCAGGCCAGGCTGGACGCCCCAGTTATACTCGCCGGTCACGAAGACGAAGCCATCGGCCTCACGGATTTTCCCGGCCAATGTCTCCAGCGCAACCGGCGCCTGACCTTTCGGATATTCCTTGTACATCCGGTCGAGGATCGGCAGGTCGATCGCCTTTGCGTCGATCAGCTCGGCATGGTCGCCGCGACGCCCCAGCCGATCGAGAACAAACTTCACCAGACGGATACCGGCCCGGTCAGACCGATAGGAGCCGTAGAAGACGAGGATGCGATTTGCCATTGCTGTTCGACCTCATGCTGGACCTGGCAGGGAGAGGTGGATGCGCCGGAGCAGAGGCATGTTGAAGCCCGTGCCCGGCGGTCGTCGTCATCGCGGGAGTTCCAGCCCCGATTGTTCGGCCACCATGTACCGCGCATACCAATCCGGCCAGTCCGCATCCCGTTCGCCGGTGCGCTTCTCATGCTCACCGTGGGCCGCTTCGGCCCGGCGGAATGAAGCCGCGAGGTCTGATACCGAGGCGAAGGTCGTCACAGTTGCGTCGATCCTCCCGGGCAAGCGTGTGGTGACCTCCTGCAGCAGCCAGCCGTTGTCGTCCGGATCGTTAAAGGAGGCATATGAACTGTAGGTCCGCCGCTTGGGGTCCGGCCCCGAAACGCGCCGCCGTCCGAAGAGGAACGGCTCGTCGTTGCCGGTGTGAACGTCGCCTTCGTGGTGAAAGATCTCGCTGACGGCGACGCCACGGTCGATCAGTTCCTGACGAGCGGCCTCGATGTCGGAGACGACGAGGTAGAGACCCTGCGCCGCGCCCGGCGCGGCCGGGGTGACGTTTCGGCCGAAGATGACCGAGGCGCCTGAACCGGGCGGGGTGAACTGAACGACCTGAAAACCATCCGGCGCCGTGATTTCGGCGTCGAACCTCCAGCCCAAATCGCCGTAGAAGGTCTTTGAGCGCTCGACATCCGCGACCGGAATGACGATGACTTCAAGCTTCATATCGTTGGAGACGCTCGGTCTGGTGCGCTGCTGCTGTGTGGTCGTCATGGTTAGCTCCTGAGGGTTGTGGGGTTCGCCGGAAAAAGCGCGGTCATTCGCTGAGCACGAGCAGCGGCTTGCCCTTCTCGACGATGTAGGTGGCCAGTTCGGCCGCCTTGCCTGTGCCAACATTCCGCACGGCGTGAGGCTTGCCGTGCGGAATGAACAGCACCTCGCCCGCCTTGACGACGACCGGCGGCCTGCCTTCGAGCTGGTATTCGAGCGAGCCTTCCGTCACGAAGACGAGCTCCTCGCCGTGGTGGAAGTGCCGGGCGGCGACAACGCCAGGCCCGAACTCAACGAGCACTTGGATGACCTCACGCCCTGGTGCGCTAAGATCCTGGCGCAGCAGATCGGTGCGCTTGATATCGCCAAGGCTAACATCCTGCGCCTGGCCCGGCGACAGGGAGAGCCCGGCTGCGACGACCACGATGGCTGCTGCGAGCGTATTACGGTATTGTTTCATGAGCTTGTCCTTTGCTTTCGATGCTGTGCGCCGTTAGCGGCAATAAAGAAGATAAGGTTCCGCGGTCAGACTGGTGTGTTAGTTGGCGTGAGGCGTTGTTATGATCCGTTCTTTGCGCTGCTCATCCATGAGCGACGCCTTCAGGGACAGCCGCCGTGACCGCGGGTTTCCCCCGCGCCTCCATGTCGATGGCTCAAAACAAGCGCCGTTCAGACTCGCCGGAGTGGCCGAAACGCCGCGCGGAGCTCGCGTGTGAAGAGCGCGGGCTGTTCCCAGGCCGCGAAATGGCCCCCGCGGTCGACCACATTGAAGTAGGCGAGGTTGCGATAGGCACGCCGTGCCCAGGTTTGCGGGGCGCGATAGACCTCGCCGGGAAACACCGTGATCGCCACGGGCAGGGAAATCTCGTGGGTTTTCTGCGCGGCGGAGAGAATGACGCTCTGGCCGGCAGTCTCCCAATATAGCCGGGCCG
This sequence comes from Allobosea lupini, assembly GCF_900109525.1. GTDB lineage: Bacteria > Pseudomonadota > Alphaproteobacteria > Rhizobiales > Beijerinckiaceae > Allobosea > Allobosea lupini. The sequence goes on from NZ_FOAN01000008.1 coordinate 67,927, forward strand.
AGGAGGGTCCGGTATTGGTCAGCCAGTAGAGCGTGATATCGTCGAGCACGTCATTGCGGCTCAACAGGCGGGCAGGCTCGCCGTTGTTGTAGTCCAGGATCCAGGCGGCGAGCCCGACCGGTGAATCAGAAAGCGAATAGCCGATCGTCTGTGGCCGGGTGCCCATGAGCACGCCGTAGGCCCTATACTTCTTGAAAAAGATGTCGATCGAGACGAACGCCGCGCGCTCCTCGTCGGAGAGATCGTCGGGAGGCGCCCCCCCGGCCGCAAGCACTTTCGCAACCTCTGGCGGGACCGTCGCCGGCAGGTTGACATGAACCCCGAGCAGGCCCGCAGGCGCCTGTCGTGCCATCGCGCTGGAGATGGGTGAGCCCCAATCGCCGCCCTGGGCGACGTAATGGTCGTATCCCAGTCGCTTCATGAGTTCGGCCCAAGCACGGCCGATGCGCTCGGGGTTCCAGCCCCGGTCCCGCGGTTTGCCGGAAAAACCGAAGCCCGGAATCGACGGAATCACCAGATCGAAGGCGTCCGCTGCGCTCCCGCCATGGGCGGTCGGGTTGGTGAGGGGATCGATGATCCGCAATTGCTCAATGATCGAGCCGGGCCAGCCATGCGTCACGATGAGCGGCAGCGCGTTGGGGTGGCCGGATCGGACATGAATGAAATGGATGTCGACGCCGTCGATCTCGGTGATGAACATCGGGTATGCGTTCAGGCGCGCTTCGACCTTGCGCCAGTCGTAGTCCGTCGCCCAGTGATGCATGATTTCGCGGAAGGCGCCGAGCTGTGGGCCCTGCGACCCATCATCGACCGTCTCGCGGTCCGGCCAGCGGGTCGCGGCGATACGCTTCCGCAGATCAACGAGCTGTTCCTCCGGGACTGAGACGCGGAAGGGGCGGATGACGCCGTCGGCCCGTGCCGCAGCGGGCCCGATCGGAATCAGGCTGGCAGTGCCGGCGAAAACAAGACCCTTGACTACTGTGCCCAGGAATCGCCGGCGGCCGTCGTCGATCGCGTTGCTGGTGTTCATCAGATCCTCCTTCAGTTCGGGGCGCCATCTCGGTTGATCGAGACGTACGCCCATCCGGAAGCAGGGACCCGTTATGCGTTATGAGGCTCGGTGAGCGGGCGTTAGCGGGCGCAGGACTGCCGTTACCGACAGGCGACGGTCAGGCGCGATCAATCGGTCAGGGGCGGTTCTCCAACGACACCAGCAGCTCGCGCGCGGCCTTCAGATCAGGCATTTCTTCTTCGTCCGCGAAGGACAGGACGACAGGCCTCAGGAGATGACGGGCATCGCCGAGGCGATGCTGCGTCGCCCAATGCCCTGCTAGGTCCGTGGCTGCGCGCAACTCCCAGACGCCCGAGCCTTGGGAGCGGCTCAGTTCAAGCGCCGCGTTCAAGCACCGCTCGCCTTCTGCGAAGTCCTGTTGCTCGCTCAGGAGAATGTTGCCCTTGATGCGCATGGCTTCCGGTAAGAAGCTACGCTGCCCGCTCGTCTCGATCTGCCGAAGCGTCTCATCGATAACCGCGAGAGCCTCTCCGGCCCGGCAGCTCTGTAAAAGTCCTCGCGCGAGCGCGCATCTCAGCCGGACGGTGAACAGGCGGAAGCGGGCCGCATCGAGCCTACCTAATTGGGTCGTTAACTCGGTGACGCCGTAGTTCAGGTCGCCGCGCCCAATCGCCAGCTCAGCTCGGAATGCGCGCCCCAGGTCCAGGTATGGTTGCAACGAGTTCAGTTCGGCACGCGACACGAACCAATTGAGATGGCTCTCCGCTGCTTCAACCGCTCCGACTAACAGCAAAGCCGCCGTCGAATTGATCGTCGTGGCGAGGGACATCGGGTGATCCTTTGCGATCGCATCGCGAAACGCGCCATCGACGGCTTCGCGCATCGCCTTAGTCCGTCCGCCCAGACTAAGCGCCATGATGTGCGCCAGGCGATTCCAGCGATAGGCGTCGAAGCCGAAATGGATCGACCAGCCATCGACCGTGGCGGGTGCGTCGGCAATTGCGCGATCGAGCTTCTCCAGGCCGGCCCCGACCTCTCCCGTGACGGTGAGGCAAATCCCCATCAGCGTGAAGGACAGCGCGCTGGCACCGGGTTCGCCGAGCGTTTCGGCGATGTCCACGCTTCGGCGCGCGTGCTGCATGCACATCCGAATATCGCCGCAGCGGAAATGATAGAAGAAGAGCGGGCCGAGCAGGCGCGCCTCGCTGAGCCGGTCGCCGTTGGCGGCCGCGATCCAGACGGCACGCTCCAGTGCGGCGCGCGGGGCCTCGCCATGTCCGCTCGTATACATGAGCGACAGGCCCAGATGGGCCTGAAGTTGCATCTCCTCCAGACCGCCGCCGCTGGTCGCGTCCAGCGCTTGGATAGCACGCTGCGACCAACGCTGGCACTCCGGCAGCAGCGACATGGCGAGGAAAACCGGCGTCGCCGCAGCAGCAAGCGCGATGCCTCCCGGCACGTCCCCGTCCTCGCCAAAGCACCATTCCAGAGCGAGCCGGGCGTTGTTGAGACCGGCAAAATAGGGCTGCCGTTCGGCACCGGTCGTGAGGGACCTCCACTCCTCCTCGGTCTGTTGCAACCAGCGGCGATAGTAGCCAGCATGACGCCTCGAAATGGCCGCCTTCTCCGCCCTGTCCAGGGGGATGTCCAAGGCATAGGCGCGGGTCGTATCCAGCAGGCGGTAGCGGGTCATGGCCCCCGTCGGGCGAACCGCGAGAACGGACTTGGCGACGAGACTGTCGATGGCGTTGAACACCGACGCCCGGTCGATCTCGGCGCTGGTGGCGACATCGAGGGCAGCGTCGAGCGTGAAGTTGCCAACGAACACAGCGAGGCGACACAGGACCGAACGCTCGACCTCGGAAAGGAGGCCATAGCTCCAGTCCAGCGTCGCCTGAAGTGTCTTGTGGCGCGGCGGCGCCGTCCGCGAGCCCAACCATAGCCGCGTCAGGCTCTCATTGAGCAGGGAGGCCGTCTGCTGCAGGCCGTGCGACTCGATACGGCGGGCTGCGAGTTCGATCGCGAGCGCAAGACCGTCGAGTTTGCGGCAGATCGCCGCCACGAGCGACGCGCTCTCATCGTCGAGATCGAGCTTGGCTCCGCTGGCCGTCGCACGCTCGATGAAGAGGCGCGTGGCTGGATAGTGCTGGAGCGTCTCTGCGGTCAGTTCGGAATCGTCCGGCGGGCAGGCAAGCGCATCCATCCGGTAGACCCGTTCGTCCTCGATGCGGATCGCCTCGCGGCTGGTAGCGAGGATGTGCACACCTGGCGCGCCGTCGAGGATAGCCGCCGCGAGCGACGCCACCGTGTCGAGCAGATGTTCGCACGTATCGAGGACCAGCAGAATGCGCTGTGGGCCAAGGAAGGAGACGAGGGCGGACGTAGCATCTTGGGATTGCACCGGTTGGCCCAGCATCGACGAGAGCGCCGTGGCGACGAGGTTTGCGTCGGTCAACATCGCCAGATCGACGAAGACCGTCGCGCCGCCGAAAGCCTCCTTGAGGACATGAGCGACAGCGACCGCAACCGTCGTCTTGCCGACACCACCGGGCCCGAGGATGGTCACGAAACGCGACTGGGTGAGTTCTGCCGCAATAGTCTCGACATCCCGGTCCCGGCCGATCATGCGGCTGAGGCGAACAGGCAGGTTGGCGTGCTGCGCCCCCGTCGTCAGTAGCGGCGAAGCGACCTTGGCGCCCTCGTCATGCACCGGCGCAACGAAGCAGTAGCCTTGGCCCGCCAGTGTCGTAATATAGCGGGCGCCATCCTGACCATCTCCGAGCGCCTTGCGCAGGCCCGCCATGTGAAAGCGCAGGCTGCCTTCTTCCACGGTGACGTCCGGCCAGACACGTGCCAGTAGTTCGCGCTTGCCGAGAACCTGGTTCGGCTTGGACGTCAGGACTATCAGAAGATCGAGCGCTCGGGCGCCGAGTTCGATCGGCACGCCGTGCCGCGTCAGCAATCGTTCATTCGCCGTCAGGATAAACGGCCCGAACGTCCGCCGACCGTTGGTCAGGTCTGATCCGCCGTTCATCAGCCTGTGGCTCTAACTGGTTGGATACTGCCGACACGGTACCCGAGAAGCTGCTCATGTGCCACTCAACCGCGCCACAGCGTGGATCTTATGCAACCCGGTCTACGATGAATTTGGCGGGCTCAATGCTCCGAGAAGCGTCGAACGCTGGTTTCGGCGAGATGCGCCATCGGCGGACATTGGATTGAGGCCCACAAGCGGACGTCGGTGCGGCAGTCCTCGGCGTCAACCGGATTTCCACTGCTCGGCGCTGCTTGAGAGGCTCAGCACGCCACCCTGCCAGTGCGCGGCGACAGGTTTGGAGAGCCCTTAAACGCCGCGCTGAGCGCGTTCGAACGAGCCACAGGGCCGAAGGAAGCTTGAGATGCTGCTTCTTCCTCCGGCCCATATCGGCCTGTCAGAAAATCGAACCCGTCGGCAGGCCTAGCGCCATCGCGCCGGCATAGCGTGCCTGTGGGCTGGCCTGGAGCGGGTGAAAACGCGCACCTTGGATGTCGCGGAAGCGCCGCTCCAGTCCCGTCGCCCGGTAGAACGACGCGCCGCCTGCCAGCTCCATCGCCAAATCGACTGTTGCTATCGCGTGACGGGCAACCAGGGTGCGCCCGATCATGACCTCGTTGACCGTATCGGCACAGGGCGCGTTACGCGCCACGATTTCCAGCATCCAACGGTGTGCGAGCTGCGCGGTACGCAGTTCGGTGTCCATGCGTCCGGCCAGCGACGGGTCGGATGCCTGCTTCTTCTTCGCGATCTCGATAGCGATGTCGCGGGCGCTCTCGGCTACTCCGAGGTAGACTGCATAGATCAGAGGGAAAGCGATGGTCGCAATTGTCTCGAAAACCGGGTGCCACTCGCCAGCCTTGCGCGAAAACGCGACATTCGCGGCGGGAATAAAGAGATTCTCGATCACGACGTCGTTCGACGCGGTGCCACGCATGCCCAGCGTGCGCCAGGTGTTCTCAATGCGCACCGCCGAGGACTTCATCGGCGCACCGAAGTGGATGACCGACCGGTTCCCGTCTTCTCCTTCATGGATCGCTCCGGTCATGAGGATATCGCCGGCTTCGGCGCCGGAGGTGAACACTTTCCGGGCGGTGATACGGTAGCCTTCGCCGTCCTTCTCAGCCTTGCCCGACCCGCCGATCCAGTCCGAGCCGCCGGACGACAACAAAATGATTCTCTCCGCGGCGACCCGTTTCAGCAGGGGCTCCACAGCAGCGATCTTCTGGTACCGCCAACGCCAAGCGGGGATGGCGACCTGATGGGTGTGCATGGAAAACGCCAGCGCCGTGGAACCGCACGCCCTTGCGAGCACGCGCAGCATCTCGGCGAGCTCGGATATCTCGGCGCCGCCGCCGCCGAGTTCCCGCGGGACGCCTGCCTCAACGAGGCCCGCCTCCTTCATCAAGGAATAGTTCTCGCTGACGAAACGGTCATTCTGGTCGATCTCGGCGGCACGCGCGGCGAGTTGCGGCGCAAGATGGCGCGCCGTTTCCACGACACTGGCGGGAGAGGCAGTGCCTCCGACGAATGACGGGGCCAAGGCTTTCGAAGCAGTGATCGTCGACATGGTGTCCTCCATTCCTGCGAGGCAGAAGGATCACCGCTGAGGTTCCGAGCTTCCAGTTCAGCAACTGAACTGCTGGCGTTTTCCGTGTGACCCCGATCTGGTACCATTCGCCAAAAGAAAAACGGGGTTCGCCATGAACAATCGCGGTGGCTATGGCCAGTTTTGCCCGGTGTCGATGGCCTCGGAGATATTGTGCAGTCGATGGACGACGCTGGTCGTGCGGGAACTGCTCTGCGGCAGCACCCGATTCAATGATCTACGGCGCGGCTTGCCGAAGATGTCGCCTGCGTTGCTCTCGAAACGGCTCAAGGAATTGCAGCAGGCCGGGGTCATTACCGTATCGCGCAAGACGAAGGGTTCGGTTGAATATCACCTTTCCGAGGCGGGCGAGGAACTGAGATCGTTGATCATGGGCCTCGGCAACTGGGCGCAGCACTGGATGGAATCGCGGCTTTCGCTCAAGAACCTCGACCCTTCATTGCTGATGTGGGACATGCGCCGGAGTCTCAACGTCAAGCTCCTACCGGGCCATCGCTGCACGATACAGTTTCTGTATCCCGAACTTCCGGGGTCACAAAAGCGGTGGTGGCTGGTGGTGGCCGACGGTGCGGTCGATCTTTGCAATTTCGATCCCGGCCATCAGCTCGATCTGCTGGTCACGAGTTCCCTGCGCACGATGACGGCGATCTGGATGGGACTGACGACGATCAAGAAAGAGTCCGACACCGGTCAATTGGAGATTGACGGCGATCAGGCGCTGGCTTGCTCCATGCAACAATGGCTCGGGCTCAGCGCCTTTGCCTTCGAACCGCGTCGGGTGCAGTGACGGACGCGACGATCATGCGCGAGGTTTGGTGAAAGGAAGGCTGCTTCTGGCGCCAGTAGCGGACTCTAGCTCTCTCCCAGAAGCAGACCTCCTGAACGCGGTCGCGGCCCGATCGGAAGCGATCGATCTCGAACGTGTCTTTATAACCTAGCCGGAAGAGTTGCCAGATCTGGAGGAAAGCTAAACGGCGGTTTCGGGCAGCTGGGTAAATGAAGGTTGTCCAAGCCATCGTTGAACACAGGATATCGGGCAAATCGATCTCGATCTTTCAGCATTTCGAAAGCGCGCCGCCATACATTGATCGACCGTTAGCTGGGCGAGAGGCCGACGCTTGACCACTCAGTGCATCACTCGATCTTTCCCCGTGGATAGTGCTCTATTGAACGCTGTCCTGGAGCATGTGGAACAAGGAATTCTGATGGTCGATGCAAACGGCTATGTGGCCGTCTGCAATCAGCGCGCGATCGATCTGCTTGGCCTGCCACCCGACCTGATGCGTTCCAATCCATCTTTCGAGACGGTGAAGAGATGGCAGATGGAACAAGGTGAATTTGGCACTGTCACAGAAAATCTCCTTCGGGCCATCAAATATGAAGGGATACACGTAGAAATCCTGGACTACGATAGGCAGAGACCAGACGGCACGGTGCTGGAAGTTCGAACCAACCGCCTCCCCAATGGCGGAATGGTGCGCACTTTTACTGACATAACTGTACGAAAAGCGGCCGAGAACGCGATCCGGGTGAGCGAGGAGCGCCTGCGGCTGGCTTTGCAGGCGAGCAAGATGGCTGCCTGGGAGCTGGATCTCGAGACGCAGTGGGTCGATCGCTCCGAAAATTCCATGGTGCTGCTCGGCATTTCCTCGGGACCTGCAGGTGATTTCATCAACAGGGTCCATCCCGACGACCGAGAAATAGTGACCGCCTTCTGGAGCACTGTCAGGTCGAATGGCAGTGGCGCGGCCGAAGTGCGCTACCTTTCTCCTGACGGCTCGCAAACGTGGCTCGCTCTCAGGGCCGAGCGAAAGGACGATAATCGACTCATCGGACTGACCTTCGACATCGCAGATCGGAAAGCGGCCGAAGAAGCCATCTGGCGCACCGCCAATCACGACCCTCTAACGGGCCTGGCGAACCGGGCGCTCTTCCAGGCACGCCTCAACGAGGCGCTGATAGATGCCGGAATCTCTGGGGCCAGCGTGGGGTTGTTACTGCTGGACCTCGACGACTTCAAGGACGTCAATGACACGCTCGGCCATGCGGTTGGAGACCTCCTCCTCCAGGAGGCGGCCCTTCGGCTCAAAAGCTTTGTCGGAGAAGGCGATACCGTGGCACGCCTGGGAGGCGACGAGTTTGCCATCATACTCGCCAATATTTCAGCGGGAAGTGAAGCAACTGCCGTTGCTACGAAAATCGTAGATGGTCTCTGTGCTCCCTTCCAGCACGAAGGACGAGCTCTTTCCACAACGGTCAGCATCGGGCTGGCAACCTTCCCTGAGCATCACCGCGATCCAGTCGAGCTGATGAAGGACGCCGACATCGCGCTCTATCGCGCGAAGGAGCAGGGGCGCAGCCAAGCGGTTGCTTATACCAGTGCCGCTCGCGAGACGATGGAGCGTCGCGTCACCATCGCACACGACGCCCGCGAAGGGCTCGCAGCACAGCAGTTCGTTCCCTATTACCAACCGAAAGTGTCGTTGGTGACAGGCCGGATCGTCGGCTTCGAGGCCCTCGCGCGTTGGAACCACCCGACCAAAGGGCTCCTCACGCCTGACTATTTTGGCTCGATGTTCGCCGAGCAGGCCATTTCGATTGCTCTGGGCGAACAGATGATCCGCCAGGTCGCGGCCGATGTTCGATCATGGCTGAATCAGGGTCTCGAATGCGGTCGCGTGGCCGTCAATCTGTCTTCCGCCGAGATTTCCGACCCGAGACTCGCCGACAGGATTATCCGCATACTGGAGGATACACGTGTCGCCTCGGCGCACTTTGAAGTCGAAGTGACGGAAACAGCTTTCCTCGGGCGCAGAACCGCGACGGCGTCCTCCATCCTGAACAAGTTGCACGAGGCCGGCGTCTCCATCGCATTGGATGATTTCGGTACGGGCTTTGCGTCGCTTCTCCATCTGAAGCAGTTCCCCGTGGACCACATCAAGATCGACCAGAGTTTCGTGCGGAACCTGATCAGCGACGACAGCGATGCTGCAATTGTCGCCGCCATCGTAAGCCTTGGTCACGCTATGGGAATGCATACGACCGCGGAAGGGGTAGAAAGTTCCCAACAGGCCGCACGTCTGCGAGAAGCAGGGTGCGATTCTGCTCAGGGCTATTTTTATGGGAAGCCGCTGCGCGGGGAGAAGGTGCCGAAGACCATTCAGAGTTGGTTCGCAACAGGCAAGCCAGAGCTTTGAGGCCGGAGGTAGGAAGCCAGGGAAACGTGAAAGGGTATTGCAAGTTTACCGTTATTCGCCATCCGCCCGGCTCCAAATCACCGATTGTGCGCGCCATAATTAGCCGCAGGCTAAACTTGCGCCATTTGCGGACATTGGCTGGTTGCCCGAAAGCGGACGTGCGTCCGGGTCGCCAATATATGACCTGCGCCATGCCGACGCGACACATGCCGACGCGGGATCTGTTCAAAGGACCCAAGTGGCTTTTGCTTCGCTTGCAGATCCGCGCCGCCTGAGAGCCATACAAGCAATAGCTCAGATGCAGGCCACTCTCTCGCTGTGCAGGAGGTGCTGGAGACGGGCACGCGCCGTTGCAAGCTGAGCGTAGTCGGTCGTCTCGCTGAACTTCGCACAGCTCGCCGCCAGCAAGTCGGCCGCCTCTGTACAACGATGATCGTCTTCGAGAAACTCCGAAAGGATCGCCGCGGCGCGAAGCTCGAGCGTCAGCGCACCGATCTCCAGGGCCTTGTCGATGGCCAGTCTCAACAATCTTTCCGCTTCATCCGGGCCGCCGGTGGCGAACGCGATCAGGCCGCTTATCCGCAATATCTCCGGCACGCACCAGTTTGCGGTCTGTGCCTGCGCTAGCCGGCCGGCTTCCTCGATGGCCTCTTTCGCCTCGTCGATGGCGCCCGCTCCGAGTAGGGCTTCCGCGACCATGCTGTAATGCATCGGAGCACGCAGAAGGTTCCGTGCGGCGATCAAGTCTTCAAGCCGCGCCTTCATTTCAGTGGCTGCGCCGGCCTCTCTCCGTTTTGCGCGCAAGGCGCTTCTGAAGAAGCGGCACACCTCTCGCCAGATGCCGATGTCCTGATGCCGGCCATTCTCCTCGAGCATAGCGAGAAACTTCGCGGCACTTTCGAGATCGTCGGTCCAGAGCGAAATGGGGATTGCGCACACGGCAAGCACATTCGATTGCGAGACGACATGCCCTGTTGCCTCGGCGCGCTCGACCGCAGCTTGAGCGACATGCATTGCGCGGTCCGGTTCCCCCGAAATCCAGAAGGCGATCGCGAGTGAGCATTTGACATGGGCGTCGCGCTCCGCCTGGAAGCGAGTCAGGCGGACCGGCTCCCTGGAACGGTGTTGGGTGGCCGCGAGCTTCTCGAGCCTCTGACGCGCGCTTGAGATCTTTCCAATGTAGATTTCGGCCATTCCCATCATGCGGTTCCCCTCCGCAAGGGCCGGCCAATCGGATTCCGCTTCGGCGATAGCCATGAACTGGCAGAGCTTGTCGACGGCCTCCAGTGGTCTGCCGACATAGATCAAATATGCAGCCAAGCCCCAGAGACCGTGGAGCTGGTACTCGGCATTCTTCGTCTTCACACCGAGCAGATAGCATTCCTCCCAGACCCCCTCGATCGCAGGAGCCAAGTGCTGGGCAAAGCTCATCCCCGATGCGCGAGCGGCGACTAGCTTCATGACGAGATCGGCGGGGCAGTCGGTCAAGTCATGAACCACTGACAAGGCGCGCTCGATCCTCGACAGCATTTCGCTGACGGATGACATCTCCATCCAAAGCGGGATCGCCGCGACCGTCAGCCTGATACCGAGGACGCGATCGTCGGCGGGTCCGAAAGCCCAAGCGAGCGCGTTTCTCAGATCATCGATGCGGCTGGCGTATTCGGCCATCCAATCCGACTTCGCACGCAATGCACGCTCTTCCGCAGCCCTTTCATAAAGATCGAGAATGTGCCGAGCGTGGTGCAGAAGAGCTCTGTGGCGTTCGCCAGCATCCATCTGCCTTTCCAGGGCATAGGCACGTGTGCTCTCCAGAAGCCGATAGCTGAACGTCCCATCCTGGTATTCGGCGCTGAGCATCGACTTCTGCGTCAGGCGCTCCAGTGCATCCACTGTCCGTGACGTATCGAGGCCGGCGGCCTTGGACATGGCGACCACGTCGTGGATTCTGAACGCGCCAGCAAACACCGACAGGAATCTGAGGAGCGAAGCCTCGTCCTCCGATAGCAGTCGGTAACTCCAGTCGAGTGTCGCCAGAAGCGTCTGTTGGCGCAACGGGGCGGCGCGGACATCGTTGCTGAGCAACAGGAATCGCTGCTCGATCATGGTCAGCAGTGTCGGCACTCCGAAGGTCGCCGTCTTGCTGGCCGCCAGTTCGATGGCGAGAGCGATGCCGTCCAGACGTTGGCAAATCGCCGACACCAGCGGCGCATCCCCATCGCTCAGAACATAGGTCCCACGTTCCTGCGCCCGGGCGACGAACAACTGCACCGAAGCGAAGGTCAAAGCTTGCTTCGCTGTTTTGACGATACCTGTCGCCGGCACATCCAGCGTCGGCAATCGATAGATCCGCTCCGAACCGATCCGGAAAGGCTCGCGACTGGTCGCCAGGATTCTGATGGTTGGAACTTTGTTCAGGAGGCGGTCGGCGATCGCCGCGATGGTCGACAGAAGGTGCTCGCAATTGTCGATGACGAGAAGAACACTTTTGCCGTGCAGGGCTTCGATGATATCCGAAAGAAGATCTTCCGAGCGCTGCCTTGCCGATACGCTCGCTGCTATCGCGGCAATCGCGTATTGCGGATCGCCAACGCAGGTCAAATCGATAAAGTAAACCCCATCTGCATGTTTCGGCAGTTCTTGATGCGCGACCGCGATAGCGACCGTCGTCTTTCCCACGCCGCCCGGGCCAATGATGGAAACGCAGCGCGCCTCGGCCAGCATCGACGCGATGCGCGATATCTCCTGGTCTCTGCCCAGCGTAAGGGAACGGCTTGGAAGCGTTCTCGACTTTGTATCGGCCTGCTGGACGGCTAGGGTTTGGTCGTCATCGACTTCGACGGGGGCAACGAAACGATAGCCGCGGCCGGCCACGGTCGCGATGTAGGTTTCACCGGAGTCGGAAGCGAGCGTCCGGCGCAGCGACGCGATGTTGACCTTGAGATTGTCCTCATGAACGAAAGTGTCCGGCCAGCAGTAATCGATGAGCTCCTTCTTGCCGACGATCTCTCCGGACCGGCCGACGAGCATGGTGAGGATGTCGAGCGCTCTACCGCCTATCCGGACGGGCGCTCCGTCACGCAGCATGAGTTGACGCTTCGGTAGAAGGCGAAATGGTCCAAATCGGTAGGCGCGATGGTCTGGGTTTGGAGGATCAGCCGGCATGTCTGCGATCGCCCCGTGCAAAGTTCGGCCCAGCATCTTCCAGCTGCGCCATCCAATCCATGGCTATTCCGCTACGCGCTTCCCGTAAGTCAGGATGGCCGATCGACCTCCCTGTTGCAAGGCTGGAGGGCCGCCTGATAGCGATATCGAGGGCAAGACTTGACCATGGCTTTTACCGGAATTTACCGTCTTTTACCCCGGCCACCACATGCTGACGCCAGTTCCGGTCCATTCTTGCGAGTCTCGGTTGAAATGGTGACGGCGGCATCCGCCCTAGCGCTGAGGTCCAGATGACGACACGTAGAGCCGTTTTGAAGGGTGCGGTGAGCTCCACGATACTCGGCCTGGCAAGCTGGGACGTATCAGCTCAATCGGGCGCGCGGTTCGTGTATGCGAACAACTCCCCTTACGACAACCTTGACCCGCACACCGTTTTCGACGTCTCGCGCGCTGCCACGCGCCTCAATCTCTATGATGGCCTGTATCGCTGGGTGGATAACCCACCGAAATTGGTCCCTTGGCTGGCGGCGAGCCATACGGTCTCCGAGGACGGCAAGGTCTACAGTTTCAAACTCCGAAGCGAGGCCAGATTCCACGACGGCAAGCCCGTAACCTCGGCCGATGTCGTCTATTCGATCGAGCGGATCATCGCGTTGAGAAAGGGACCGGCAAGTCACTATCTCGATGTCATCAAACCCGGGTCGACGCAGGCTCCCGACCCGGCAACTGTCGTGTTCAACCTCGTCCAGCCCTATGCGATCTTCCTGGCGACGGTCCCCGATATGCTGATCGTCAACAGTGCGCTGGTGAAGGCCAACGAGCAGGATGGCGATTGGGGCGAATCCTGGCTCGCCCGTAATGATGCGGGATCGGGATCCTATGTGCTGCGCCGCCACGACCCGGCCGTGGGCTGGATAGGCCGTCGTTTCAACGACCACTTCGCTGGCTGGACTGGCCAGCCCATCGACGAGATCGAGTTCCGGACGGTGCTCGACACCAGTACCCGCGTCCTGGGTCTCATTCGCGGCGAATTCCATGGGGCGGACGGCTATATGCCATACGACCAGATCGAACGCCTGCGCCGGTCGCCGAACGTGCAGGTCATCGAGCAGGAGGCTATGCGGGTGTTCGGGCTCGCTCTGAACAACCGCAAGTCATTGATGAATAACGTGCATTTCCGGCGCGCAATTGCCCATGCCTTCGACTATGACGGATTCATCAAAAACATCCTCAAGGACTCCGTCTCGCGCAATCCGGGTCCCAACCCGAATACGATCTGGGGGACGCCGGCCGGCTTGAGAGGATACGACTATGATCTCGACAAGGCGCGCGCAGAACTCGCGAAAGTTGGCGAACCTCTGCGGGTGATCGGCATCAACGCTCTCGCCGGCTTCAGCGACTCAGAGCAAGCGGCGATCCTGCTCCAGAACGCCTTGCGCCAGATCGGCGTCGAAGCTGTGGTGGAGCTGTCTCCCTGGACCGTCGTTCTCAGCCGCATGAGCAAGCCCGAGACGCGAGCCGACATCATCCCGGTCTGGAGGAGCAGTTTCTACATCGATCCCAACAATTGGGTGGGCGAGCTGTTCGGCACGCGCTATCATGACTCGCGCAGCTTCTCTTTGTACAGCAACCCCGAGTTCGACAGACGCCTCGATCAGGCGCTGATCTCGCGCGATCACGAAGAGCGTAGAAAGCTCTACGAGGAAATGACGCAAATGGTCATGGACGATGCGGCCAGCGTCTTCATTTACAATACCCGCTGGTATGGCCCCTACTCGCGCAAGGTGAAGGATATCCGTTTCTCGCCTGTGAATCACGGGCAGGATATGCGTTGGGTTTCGATGAGCCGATAGCGGACGACCGGGCCGGAGACAGCAGCGTGAACTGGCTCTCCATGATAGCGAACAGGCTGCTCTGGTTCGTCCCCACGCTCTTGGGGCTGCTCGCCATCGTATTCGTGCTCTCGCGCGTGGTCCCGGTCGACCCGGCACATCTGGCGGCCGGGGAGCAGGCCTCGTCCGAGCAAGTCCAGCGGGTTCGGGCGCGCTTCGGCTTCGACAAGCCGCTACCGGTTCAGTTCATCAACTATCTGCGTGACGTTGCGACCGGCGATCTCGGGACGAGCCATTACACGCAGCGACCGATCGTGGACGACCTCGCTTCGCGGTTGCCGGCGACCCTGGAGCTGATCCTCACCGCGTTGCTGCTTGCGGCGCTGCTCGGCATTCCGCTCGGCGTGCTCTGCGGCTTGTATCGCCATTCCTGGCTCGACCACATTCTGCGGGTGATCTCGGTGTCCGGGCTCGCCGTCGCGTCCTTCTGGCTGGCAATGCAGTTGCAGTTGCTGTTCTCCATGCGGCTCGGCTGGCTGCCGCTTGCAGGACGAATCGAGGGTTTCCCGCCCGACATGATCACCGGGTTTCTTCTCCTGGACGCCTTGATCAGTGGCGAAGGCGATCTGTTCGCTTCGGCGCTCCGGCATCTTGCGTTGCCAGCCCTGACGCTCGCTCTGCCGGCCGCTGCCTCCGTGGTTCGCTTCATGCGCAACGGCGTCATCAGCGCCATCCACTCACCCTCCGTAGCTTACCAGACCGCGATGGGTTTTCCACGCTGGCTCATCGTCTGGAAGTATGTCCTGCGGTTGGCCTTAAGCACGACGGTGACGCAGCTCGGCTTGATCTTCGGCTTCCTGCTCGCCGGCACCGTCGTGGTCGAAACCGTATTCGACTGGCCGGGCCTTGGCGGCTACGCGGTCCGCTCTATTCTGCAATCCGACTACAATGCGGTCATGGGTTTCACGCTCTGTACTGGCGCGCTCGTCCTCGTGATCAATCTTTGTGTCGACGTGCTTCAGATCGCGATCGATCCACGCGGTTCGGCATGAGAGAACTGCTCGGACGTTTCTCGCGTGATCGCGCAGCTCTCCTCGGCCTTTGCATCATCGGTCCGCTGGTGCTGGCAGCTATATTCGCGCAGATTCTGGCGCCTTATCCGAACGACGTCATCGACTTCCATCTCGAGCGTCGGCTGCTGCCACCATCTGCCGACGCACTGCTCGGCACGGATCGAATGGGCAGCGACATCTTGAGCCGCCTGCTCTTCGGGGCGCGCACCACCCTGATGCTCGCCGGCGTCACGGTGGGATTGGCGTTGCTGATCGGCGTGCCCGTCGGGCTCGTTGCCGGTTACTACGACAATCGGATGAGCGAAGCTCTGATGCGCATCGCCGAAATCTTCCTGGCGGTGCCGCAGATCGTGCTCGCAATCGCCATCGCACAGACGCTCGGCCCTTCGATCAAGAACGCGATCCTGGCGCTGACGCTGACCTATTGGCCGTTTTGGGCGCGGCTTGTCTATGCCGAGACACGATCGATGCGGAACGAGGTCTTCGTCGAATCGGCGGTCGCTCTCGGCGCATCGCCGTGGCGGGTCATCGTACTGCATATTCTGCCCGCGATCGCTTCACCGATCATTGTGCGTACATCGATCGGCATGGGCGCCACGATCCTGACCGCCGCGACATTGGGGTTCCTTGGACTTGGCCCGCCGCCGACCGCCCCGGAATGGGGCCGTATGATCGCTGAAAGCCGCGAGCACCTGCCCGAGGCATGGTGGTATGCGCTGGCGCCGGGTGTCGCTATCTTCCTGACAGTGCTCGGTTTCAACCTGGTCGGCGACGGGCTGCGCGACATCCTCGATCCCCGATTGCGACGCGGTCCATAGGACGATGACGGCGATCCTGGATATCGGCGAGTTCTCGCTCTCCTTCCGGACCGCAACGGGCACGGCCCATGTACTCGACCGCATCGATCTCGCGGTCCGGCCGGGTGAGATCGTCGGTCTCGTCGGTGAATCCGGCTGTGGCAAGACCACGATCATCCGCGCCATTCTCGGCACCTTGCCGGAACGCACGGCGCAAATCGGAGGCGGCCGCATCCTTCTCGATGGCGTCGACATGATCGGCGGCGGCAAGGCCGCGCAGTCCATGCGTGGCCGGGACGTGACCTTCGTGCCGCAAGATCCATTTGCGAGTTTCAACCCGCTCTTCCGTATCGGTACGCAGATCCGCGACCTGATGCGCTGGCGGGCGCCTGGCCCGAACGGCTCGCGGTCCGGTCGCTCACCACAGATCGTCGAAGCGGCGGTGTCCGCAATGCTCGATGCCGTGCAACTGCCCCCGGCCATCCTCGCGAAGTATCCGCATGAGCTTTCCGGCGGCCAGCGCCAGCGCGTGTTGATCGCGATGGCACTGCTGCCGCAGCCTCGCATCATCATCGCGGACGAACCCACGACAGCGCTTGACGTCATCCTGCAGGCCCAGATCCTCAGCCTTCTGCGGCGGCTTGCCGTCGAACGCGGGGTCTCCGTGCTCTTCGCTACCCACGACCTCGCGGCAGCCTGGGAGATATGCGACCGCATCACGGTCATGTACGCTGGCCAGATCGTCGAGGTCGGGCCGCGCGAAACCTTTTTCAACAAGCCGCACCATCCCTATACGCGCATGCTGCTTGCCAGCCTGCCCGAGCCCGGCCGCGATCCGCGAGTCATCCCAGGCGGCGTGCCGAACCCGCTCCACCCTCCTGAAGGGTGCCGGTTCAACCCCCGTTGTCCTAACGTCAGCGCGACCTGTGCTGAAACCCGCCCAAAGCTCTCCACTGCCGGAAGCGATCATCTGGTGGCTTGCCATCACCCCGGGGCTTTCGACGTACGGATCGCCCATGCTTGAGCAGTCTTCCTCTCCGTTGCTCGAGGTGAGCCATCTTGCACGGCATTTTCCGGTGCGCGGCTTTCTGAACCGCCGCGTAGCGACGCTGAGGGCTCTGGACGACGTCTCTTTCACGATGACCGAAGGCGAAGTTCTCGGCATCGTCGGCGAAACCGGCTCTGGCAAGTCGACCCTCGGCAAAACCCTCATGGGCATTCACAGACCGACCGGGGGCGAAGTCCGGCTCGGCGGGGAGCAGATCGCCTCTCCCAGCCAGAAGAGGGCGGCGCTCGTACGAGCACGGCTGCAATATGTCTATCAGGACCCCGGAGCCTCGCTCGACCCTCGCTGGACGCTGCGGCGCTCGCTGCATGAGCCTCTGGTAATCCACACGAACTGGTCGCATGCGCAGCGTGAGGCGAAGGTGCGAGAGATCGCCGCCGCGGTCGACCTGCCGCCGACGCATCTCGACCTCTACCCGCACGAGATCAGCGGCGGACAACTGCGGCGCGCGGGCCTGGCTCGCATCCTCGTGCTCAATCCGCAATTGATCATCCTCGACGAGCCGACTGCCGGTCTCGATGTCTCGGTGCAGGCGGCGATCCTCGCTTTGCTGCGTGAACTCAAACGCGAATTCAACCTGACCTACATCCTTATCAGCCACGATCTTGCGGTGGTGCGTTCCTTCAGCGCCCGGGTGGCGGTGATGTATCTCGGACGCATCGTCGAGATCGGTCCGACAGCCGAGGTCTTCGCCGCGCCGCGCCATCCTTACACGCGTTCGCTGCTTGCAGCTGCGCCGCGTATCGGTGGTCCTCGGGTGACGGA
Source organism: Allobosea lupini (assembly GCF_900109525.1). Classification (GTDB taxonomy): domain Bacteria; phylum Pseudomonadota; class Alphaproteobacteria; order Rhizobiales; family Beijerinckiaceae; genus Allobosea; species Allobosea lupini. The sequence goes on from NZ_FOAN01000008.1 coordinate 85,477, forward strand.
AAGCTTCCTGCTGTTGGGGGAGCCTCCCGATCCGTTGCAGCTGCCTTGGGGATGCCGCTTCCGGACACGGTGCTGCCTGGCGATGCCTGAATGTGCGGGCCTTGCCGTCCAACTCGAATATGAGGCCCGGCACGGCGTCGCCTGTCCGCGATGGCGCCAATGGGATATCCGCAACCAAGGCACTCCTCCAAGTCCCGGCACCTCCGTACCGTTCGGGTGACACGAGGGAGGTCGTCTCGCTCAAGCCGATCATGCCCCACCCGGCAAGGGCGCTTCGCGGCTGACAAGGCCCGCTTGACGCAGTTCGTGCCAGAACTCGGTCGGCACCGCTTCGCGTAGCGCAGCGCCATCCTCGGCAATTCGCTTCGGCTGGCTGGCTCCCGGGATGACGGCGGCGACGGCTGGATTGGCTAGGGCGAATTGCAGGCCTGCCGCCTTCATGCTGATCCGGTGACGGTCGGCGATAGCCCTGATCGCGGCGACTCTGTCGAGGATCTGCGGCGTGGCGGGCGCATATTCGAAATTCGGACCGCCAACGAGCGCGCCCGAACTATAGGGGCCGCCGACGACGATGCCGAGATTGCGCTCCGCCACCATCGGCATGACGCGCTGAAGCGCGCGCTCATGGTCGAGCAAGGTGTAACGCCCCGCGAGCAGGAAGCCGTCAGGGCGTGGTCCCTGTAGCGCCAGCAGCAGCTCTATCGGTTCGACGCGATTGACGCCAAGACCCCAGGCCATGATCACGCCCTCGTCCCGCAAGCGATCGAGGGCAGCGAAGGCGCCCTTGCGAGCACTTTCGAACACGGCCAGCCATTCGTCTCCATAGAAGTCCTGCGCCACATCGTGCACCCAGACGATCTCGATCCGGTCGGTCTTGAGGCGCTTCAGGCTGTCTTCGATTGAGCGCAGCGTGGCGTCGTGCGAGTAGTCGTTCACCAGCCTGTTCGGGCGGCCGTGCTTGAAGACGTCGCCCTTCTCGCCGAGGTCGCGCGCGGCGACGTCCTCGATCTCATCGAGGATGATGCGACCGACCTTCGTGCTGATGACGTACTCGCTCCGCGGTTTCGAGGAGAGTGCCTCGCCCATGCGCAGCTCGGCCAGCCCAGCGCCATAAAAGGGCGCATTATCGAAGTAGCGGATGCCGTCTGCCCAGGCGGCCTCGACGGTGGCGAGGGCTTCGGCCTCAGGGATATCCCGGAACATGTTCCCCAGGGGCGCGGCGCCAAAACCTAGACGCCCTGGCAGAATGCCTTTGAGAGTCATCGAGATCATCCTTTCGCGGAAGCGTTTCTGATGTGCTTCACCTTGCCGATTGGAGCGCTCGGCAATGTCGAAATGGGAAAGTCGCTCTAGTTCTTGGTGAATGCCGCGAAGGCCGCGGCAAAATCAGGGTGCCAGCGCGACAGCGCCGGCCGATTCTCGACGATGTCGCCGGCGGCCCACAGGATGCGCTTCTCATCGAGAGCACGATCGACGTCCCAGTCCGGGCACAGGATGTAGAAGTCGCCATGCGCAATGCCGTCCATCATGAAGTCGATGGTCTGCTTTGGGGTCCACGCGCCATTGGGCTTCTCAGCCCGTCCGGCGCCGGTCATTTCGGTGAAGACGAAACCCGGGATCAGCAGATGGACGGAGATGGACGCCCCCGGCATGTTGCGCAGCTGATGCGCCAGCGCTTCCGTGTAGGTCTTCACGCCTGCCTTCGAGACATTATAGGCCGGATTGCCGGGCGGCGTCGTGATGCCCTGTTTCGAACCTGTATTGATGATCAATCCTGGCGTGCCCCGCGCTGCCATGGCGGGCGCAAAGACCTGGCAACCGAAGATCACGCCCCAAAGGTTGACCGCGAGCAGGCGCTCCCACGCTTCCGGCGTGCCGAGGGCATCTGCTTTTGGCGCAATCGCCGCATTGTTCATCAGCACGTCGACGTCACCAAAACGGGCCTCCACGGCCTGCTTCAACGACTGCAGCGCTCCCCGGTTCGAGACATCCACGGGGAAGCCCGCGAGCTCGGCCTCGGCGGCTCGGGTCCGGATCGCTTCGATGGCAGCATCGAGGCGAGTCTGATCGAGGTCCACCAAGGCTACTCGCATACCGCGCTCGGCGAACTGGCAAGCTGCTTCCAGGCCAATCCCTGAAGCGGCTCCCGTCACGACGGCGGTGGCGCCCGGGACAAGTGCGTGGCGGTACATGGCGGCTTTCCTCAATCGATTGTTCGGGCAAGGAAGCCCTGGATCAACGCCGCGATAGCGAGCCCGTCGGTCTCCAGAGCGAAATGTCCCGTCTCGAACAGGTGGACCTCGGCATCGGGGACGTCCTTGCGGAAGCCGTGGGCGCCAGCTGGGGCGAAGAACGGATCGCCGTCACCCCAGACGGCCAGGACAGGCGGCTTCGATTTGCGCAGATAGTCCTGCCAGCTCGGATAAAGCGCGACATTGGACTTGTAGTCGCCGAATAGATCGAGCTGCAGTTCCGGATCACGATCGAGGATCGCCTGCGCATGTTCGATCGCATCGGGGCTGACGAGCTCGCGTTTCTCCTGAGGCACGCCATGGACGTACTGGAAGCGCGTGGTCTCCAGCGTGAGAAACGGGCGGAGCGCATTCCGGTTTGCTGCAGTGGGACGCTCCCAATAAGCCCGCATCGGGGTCAGCGTCTCCTCGCGCAGTCCCTCCTCATAGGCGTTGCCGTTCTGAGTGATGATGGCGCGAATGCGGCTCGGGTTCGCGGCGGCCAGCCGGAAGCCGACCGGCGCACCGTAGTCGAACACCATGAGAGCGAAACGTTCCAGGGCGAGCGCGTGCACGAAGGCTTCGACGGCCTTGTAGAGATTGTCGAAGGTGTAGTCATAGACATCTCGCGCTGGAGCCTTGGTGGAACCGAAGCCAGGCAGATCGGGGGCGATGACCCTGTACTTGTCGGCGAGCTGCGGGATCAGGTCACGATACATGTGGCTGGAGGTCGGAAACCCGTGAAGCAGCAGCACGGTCGGAGCCGCCTGGTCCCCCGCCTCGCGATAGAACATCTGCACCTCGCCGAGAGCGATAGCCCGATATTTCACCGCACTTGGATTCATGGTCGTGCCTCCTCTCTCGTCGCATCGCCGCCACCTTGAGAGCGCGAGGCCCGATGGTCGGTGCAGGCCTGACGCTCGCTGGTCAGCCCGGCCTGCGATCGGCGCGTACGGGTGCGCGACCGTCAGCTTCTCAAGAAGTTGAGCAGGTCCGTATTGAGCTGCTCGCGATGCGTGAAGGTCAGCCCGTGCGGAGCACCTTCGTAAATCTTCAGCACGGCAGAGGGCAACATGCGGGCGACGACGCGCGCGGAAAGGTCGATCGGTACGATCTGGTCATCACCGCCATGGATGACCAACGTCAGCCGGTCAAATTTCTTGACGTCTCCCCGGAAGTCTTCGGAAAAGGCGCCGACGCAATCATAGGCGTTCTTCAGCCCGGCCGTCATACCTTGCTGCCACCACAGATCGATCTGCCCCTGCGAGACCATCGCGCCGGGGCGATTGAACCCGTAAAATGGTCCCTTCGCGAGATTCAAATAGAATTGTGCGCGGTCGGCGATCTGCTCGGCTCGCATGCCGTCGAAGACATCGATGGGCGCGCCGGCAGGGTTGATCTCGGTTTTCAGCAGGAAAGGCGTGACCGCCGAGATCAGGACGAGCTTCGCGACATTGCTTGTGCCATGCCGGCCGACGAAGCGGGCGACTTCTCCGCCACCGGCGGAAAAGCCGACGATGGTGGCGTTACGCAGTCCCAAATGGCTGACAAGTTGCGCGAGATCATCGGCGTAATGATCCATGTCGTTGCCATCCCATGGCTGGCTCGATCGGCCGTGACCGCGTCGATCATGGGCGATGACTCGGTAGCCGCTATTCGCAAGGTGGAAAGCCTGGGGATCCCAGCTATCCGCGTTGAGGGGCCAGCCATGACAGAGAACGACTGCCGGGCCGTTCTTCGGACCCCAGTCCTTGAAGTAGATCGTCACTCCGTCGCGGGTCTGGAAAGTCGTCATGACTGGATGCTCCGTTGGCACGGCACCGCGCGAGATCGCCGGAAACGCGACTGAGAAGATCGATGCGGATGAGCCGACAAGAGTGTCACGCCGCGATGGCCAAGTCGGGAATGGCGGCCGGGCGGTGGGAGGGCCGGGAGGCGACTCCACGTCACGTCTCCCCTCTGCGCGCGAGGGCATCGAGCAAGGCTCGCGCAGTCGCGCGTGACGAAGGCGGATTTTGCCCGGTGATGAGCTGGCCGTCCTGGACGACGTGCACGCCGAAATCGACGGCCGCGAGAAAGTTCGCGCCCTGAGACCTCAGCTCGTCCTCGAGCAGGTAGGGAACGACATCGACCAGTTGGACCGCTGCTTCCTCGGAGTTGGTGAAGCCGGTGACGGACCGGCCCTTCGCGACCGGCTCGCAATCTGGCGTCTTCACCCTGATGAGAATGCCCGGCGCATGGCAGACTAGAGCGACTGGCTTGTTCGCGGCGAGCATGCCTTCGAGCAGCGCGTGCACATCCTGGTCGTTCGTGAGGTCCCAGAGCGGGCCGTGACCTCCTGGGAAGAACACGCTGTCGTAGTCGGCCTGGTCGATGTCGCCGAGCTTCACAGTGCTCGCGAGCGACCGTGTCGCGGTTGCGTCGCTTTCGAAGCGGCGCGTGTCCTGCGTCTGGAAGGCTGGCTCGTTGCTCTTTGGATCGAGCGGCGGCTGCCCGCCCTTAGGCGAGGCGAGCGTGATGTCGACCCCAGCCTCCCGGAAGATGAAATAGGGCGCCGCCAGTTCTTCGAGCCAGAAGCCAGTCTTCTTGCCCGTATCACCCAGCTGATCGTGCGAGGTGAGAACCATCAGGATCTTCATCCCAGTCTCTCCCATGGTGGACTAAGTGGTCTTCAAGCCGCGCTCTTGTCAGCGCCCCGTGTTCCCGAGGATGCCCATGCGGATCACGGTGACGCCGCCATCGGCGAGTTCCGGCAGGCGCGCGAACCAGGACTGGACGTGAGGGGTTCGATTATGTGCCTCGAAATCGGCCTGGCTGGCGAAAATCTCGGTGAAGATGAAATGCCCGGGAGTCTCGCGGCTCTCCTGGAGGAAATAGAGCAGGTTGTTAGGCTCGGCGCGTACCTTCGCTATCAGAGGAAGGGTGATTGCACGCAGGGCATCTTCCTTTCCCGGCTTCGCGCGAACCTGGGCTACGACAGCATAAGCGTCGGCAGGGATGTCGGCATAACGCACCCCATGAGCGTCCCGGGCGATCGCACCAACAGGAAGCGCGGCTCCTATCAATGTTGCCAGCATCGATAGAAACAGGAGCTTGCGGGGCATTGCTGATCTCCTTCTGTCTTGGCTTTGCGGCTCGCATGTCGCGCTCGCGCCTCTGGAACGAGCCGGTTGCACGTGCCGCTATGGGGGAGGCGCAGCAGCTGCGAACTCTGCCCCGGCTCTGTTCAACGCGATGCAGACACCAGCTTGCGCCGCGCTTCGAGCGCTGCGTCGAACGTCCGCTTGACCGGACCCAGCGCTTGCACGAACTCGAGCTGCTCGCCTTCCGAGCCGATGCAATAGATCAAGCGCCACCCGTCCGATTTGCCCTCGGTGATCCCGTTGGAATTGGCATCAAGCGGAGCGGCGCGCCGCTCGGCCTCTGTCGCCACGGTCACGACGCGATTCGCGCGGACGTTCGTCATGCCGCGCCGGTCGGATTCCGCCTCGAGGTCTGCGATGAACTGGTTGAAATCGACGTCGTCGCGGATGTGAAAGCAGATGTGCATCATCCGCGGAAATGCCGGGCTCATGTGATCGAGCGGCTCGGCGAATGCCCGCGGCCCGCCCATCGGCTGGTCGGCATCGCGGTATTGCAGGAGCTCGACCACGACATTGTCGAACTGGATGAAGCGCACGTCGAGCCGCTGCGCACCGCCGCGAAGGTCGGGAATACCCATCGCGCGTGGGTTTACGCCGCGTGTACGAGCCTCGATCTCCTGGCCGGTCAGCAGCGTATTGTGGATCCGTTCGCCTTGGAAATCGCCATCGCGCATCACCTCGGTCCCGCCCAGCACCTCGGTGTAGAAGGTGAAGGCGCGATCCATGTTCTGGACCGTGAGGCCGAAATGTTGAATGCCTTGCAGACGCTGGCCGATCGATAGCATCTCGGACTTGGCCGATACCGCCTGCCGACCCTGCGCCGCGGCCGGCGCCGCCATTCCGGTGACCGACGCCGCGAGCATCGTGCCGGCGGTTTTCAGCGCATCCCGGCGATCGAGCCCCCCTGAAATCTGCCCATGGTTTTCCATCATTCCTCTCCCTGAACTTGCCCCGAAGGCGCTCTGGCCACTGCCTCGCGTTGCTTTGACTATCTTGTATTCCCAAAGCTCACTTGGCCGCCCTGATGATCAGCTCTGAGATCTTTGCAGGGAACGACAACATGGCGACGTGGCTGGACTGCACCTCGATCGACGTCGCCCGCGAGCGCTCGACCTGATCCTTCTGGAGCTGTGGCGGGATGATCGCATCCTTGACCGCCACCGCCATGAAGGTCGGCTTGTCCCGCCAGGCCGCGCGCACGACAGGCGTCGCGAGAGCGCGCGAATGAAGCCTGCCTTGCACCGCGGCCACCAATCTCTGTTCGGCAGGGGGCAGATCCGCGGCGAAATACTTGGCGATTCCGACATCGCTGATTCTCAGGAAGCCCTCCTCATCGCGGATGTACTCCGCACGACTTTCCAGCTGCGGGTATCGGGACGCGATATTGCTCTGAGCTTCACCACTGTCTGGGGCGTAGGCGGCGACATAGACGAGTGATTTCACCTTCGGATCGTTGCCGGCTTCCGTAATCACGATCCCGCCATAGGAATGCCCGACCAGCACAACCGGCCCTTCGGCATCGCGGATCGCGCGCCCTGTGGTCGCGACGTCGTTTTCAAGCGATTGCAGGGCGTTCTGGACTGCAATGACCTTCAGCCCGGCTCTTTCGAGCTCGGGAATGACCTTGTGCCAAGATGATCCGTCGGCGAAGGCGCCATGTACCAGAACGACTGACTTCGCCGGCACCTGCGCCACGGCCATGACCGAGCTGGCCAAAAGCGCTGCCATGCTGGCTGCCAAGGATGCTACTTGCCGCAATTTGCCCATTTCTGCCTCCCCAAGGTTTTGACTGCGCCACCGGATCGATCATCTTGCGAATTCATTTCAGGGCTAACACGCAGGACGGGATCACGGAGGTTAAACGGCGTAAAATCAGGAGGTCAGAGCCGTTCGAAGGTATTCCATCGCGCCCGGAACGGCGGTCGAGATCGAGCCTGCTATCCGTCGTCTCTGCGAAGGCCGATTCGGACAGGTGAGCAGCTGCGCTGCGCCGCCTCCGGCTTCATGAAGCACCTACTCTCGGTGTCCACAAAACCGGGCAGCAGGCCGCACGCCAGTTTTGAATTTTACGCCTTTTAACCAGTGCCGCCGGCACATCGATGCTAGCTCTAGTCCCAGCCAATCGAGAGATAGCGGACCATGCCTCGCACGCTCGATACACTGACGCTAGCCGATGCAAAGCAGATGCTCGAAGCCGGTGAGGCCAAGGCAGTTGGCCTTGGGATTCCCTACAATATCGCGGTGGTGGATGCCGGTGGCGCCCTCATCGCCTTCACACGCCAAGACGGCGCGCTCGCGGGAAGCATTGATCTTGCGATCGGCAAGGCGAAGACGGCGCGCATGTTCGACAAGACCACGGATTATCTCGCCGAGTTGGCTCAGCCCGGGGCGCCGCTGTTCGGCATCGAGCGGAGCAATGGCGGCAATGTGGTGATCTTTGGCGGCGGCCTGCCGGTGAAGGTTGACGACCAGATCGTCGGCGCGGTCGGCACCAGCGCGGGGTCGGTCGATCAGGACATTGCGGTCGCCGAAGCGGCGGCTGCGGCCATCAGCCGGAGCCCGGACTCGTAGAGGGCCATGTTCGCGGCAACGAACTGTAACGTCTGCTGAGGGAAAGCGTTGTTATGTTCGAACTCACCGTCAATGGGATCAAGCACCAAGTAAACGTCATTCCAGAGATGCCTTTGCTCTGGGTTTTGCGCGATGAGCTTGGCATCACGAGCCCCAAATATGGCTGCGGAATCGCTCAGTGCGGCGCCTGTACGGTGCAGATAAACGGAGCGGCCGTCCGCTCGTGCCAGGCGCGTATGGCTGATGTCGCCGGCAAGGCGATCACCACCATTGAGGCGGTCGGCAACGGCAAGCTGCACCCGGTGCAGGAAGCCTGGATCGAGCATCAGGTGCCGCAATGCGGTTACTGCCAGACCGGCCAGATCATCCAGGCGATTTCGCTCCTCAAGGCGATTCCGAAGCCGACCGACGAGGACATCGACCAGGTCATGTCGGGAAACCTGTGCCGGTGCGGTACTTATGAGCGCATTCGTGTTGCGATCCACACGGCCGCCGCGAAGATGGGGGGGAAATGACATGGGCGCGATGCCAAGTCTTTCGCGGCGCAGTTTCGTCTTCGGTTCCGTCGCTGTCGCTGGCGGTGTGGCTTTCGGACAGTACGCTCAGGCGCAACCGGCATCGTCTTCGGCTGCCGCGATGAATCCGCTGACGGCGGGCCTTGTTCCGAATGCGGTGACGTTCAATCCCTGGGTCGAGATCAGTCCGGACAAGATCACGCTGATCGCCCAGCATGCCGACAAAGGCCAGGGTGTCGGCTCCATCCAGCCCCTGATGATCGCCGAGGAGTTGGACCTCGAGCCTGGCCAGTTCGAGATTCGCTTCGCCGGACCGAGTCCCGCCTATTTCAATACCGGCTTTGCCCATGAACTCGCGCCGTTCATGGCGCCGGACCAGAGCCCCGAAGCCGAGAGGGCGCGCGCGGCCGCGCTGGAATGGCTGAGGAAGGCCGGGCTGCAGATGACCGGCGGCTCCAGCACGATCCCCGATACCTATGACAAGCTGCGCATGGCCGGTGCGGTCGCACGCGAAACGCTCAAGGCTGCTGCAGCCAGGCGCAGTGGCGTCGCGGCCGCCGACCTGCGCACCGAAGCCGGACACGTGATCCTGCCGGACGGGACGAAGATTCCCTACGTCGCTCTTTCGGCCGATGCAGCGAAGATCACGCCGGTGTCGGTCGCCAAGCTCCGCGACCCATCGCAATGGCGAATTCTCGGCAAGCCGATGGAGCGCCTCGACATCCGCTCGAAAGTCACCGGCGAGATGAAGTTCGGTATCGATCGGAGGATGGAAGGCATTGTCTACGCGGCCGTCAAGCTGAACCCCAACAAGGGGCAGCCGATCAAGTCTTATGACGCGAGCAAGGCTCAGGCGATGCCGGGGGTCCAGAAGATCCTCAAGATCTCGAACGGCATCGCGGTGATCGCGTCGAACAGTTGGTACGCGATGCAGGCGGCCGAGCGTGTCGACTGCGTCTGGGAGCCGAGCACATATCCGGCCGAGCAGGCCGACCACTGGAAGACCGTGGCCTCGTCCTTCACTCCCCAATTCCTCGCCAAGGAATGGCGCAACGACGGCAATATCGACGCCGGACTGAAAGAAGGGATGCTCCTGGAGGCGGAGTATCGCGCCCCCTATGTCGCGCATCAGCCGCTGGAGCCGCTCAACGGCATCGGTATCGTCACCGACAAGGGGATGGAAATCTGGGTCGGACATCAAACGCCCCAATCCGTTCAGCAAATCGCGGCCGCGGCGATCGGCATGAAGCCGGAACAGGTGACCTTTCATAACGAATGGATGGGCGGGAGCTTCGGACATCGCCTCGAATTCGAGAATGTCAGAGTACTCGCCGAGATCGCGAACCAGATGCGTGGGATTCCGGTGAAGCTCGTCTTCTCCCGGGAGGAGGATTTCCTGCAGGACATTCCCCGGCAGATCGCGATGGGCAGGTATCGGGGAAGCGTCAAGGACGGAAAGATCATTGCGGCCGATGCGCAGGTAGCTGCAAATGCGCCTTTCAAGGAGCTTCTGGCAAGGATGGGGTCGCCCTCGAAGGACCCCGATGGTCAGCTGGGCGTCGGAATCTGGAACGTTTACTACGGCATTCCAAATTACCGGGCGACAAGCTTCGAAGTGCAAGGATTGTCACCGTGCACGACCTGGCGGGCCGTAGGCGCGTCCGCCAATGGTTTCTTCACTGAAAGCTTCATCGACGAGTTGATTCACGCGGCGGGGCTCGACCCGCTGAAGGCGCGCATCGAAATGTGCAGGATTCCGATCTACCGCAAGCTCCTGGAAACCGTTGGCGAGATGGCGGACTGGAAGGGCCCCTTGGGAAAGGGAAAAGGCCGCGGCGTGGCGTTCGTCGAGGCGTTTGGAACGGCTGTCGCCGAGATCGTCGAAGTGACGATGACCGACGCCGGCATCAAGATCGACAAGGTCTGGGTGGCCGCCGATGTCGGCAAGGTCGTGGATCCCGTCAACTTCGAGAATCTCGTCCAGGGCGGCGTCGTCTGGGGCCTCGGCCACGCCATGAACTGCGAACTCACCTATGCCAAGGGGGCCGTGCAGCAGACGAACTACAACCACCACGAAGCCATGCGCATGTATCAATGCCCCGCGATCGAGGTGCGCGGCCTGGAGAACGATTACACGGTCAGGGGCATCGGGGAGCCACCCGTACCGCCTGCGGCGCCAGCGCTGGCCAATGCCATCTTCGCCGCGACCGGCAAACGCATCCGAGAAATGCCTTTCAACAAGTTCATCGATTTCGTGTGAGGGCGGGCCATGAGAAGGACAACCCTGATCGCGCTCACCTTTGCCAGCTCATCAATCGTCGCTCTGACGGGCTTTGTCTTGGCCAAGGAGGAGTCGAAAGATGCATTGCCGCCGGGCAGCGTCAGCCGGGCCGAGGGGCTGCAGGCCTGGACGAGAATCGAGGCCGTGGTGACGCATCCGCGCTGCGCCAATTGCCACGTCGATGCGAAGGCCGTGCCGATTTGGACGCCGGCCGGTGAAAGCAAATCCCGCGTGCACGGCATGAACATCCACGGCGGCAAAAGCCGCATCGGGGCGGAAACGGTTCCGTGCTCGACCTGCCATGTCACCTCGACATTGCCCAATCCGCCCGCACCTGCGCCTCTCCAGGCCGGCATCGACTGGCAGCTCGCACCGGTGGACTTCATCTGGTTCGGCAAGAGCGGCGCCGAGATCTGTGCCCAGCTCAAGGATCCCAAGAGAAATGGCGGCCGCAACGCTGTCGGCCTCCTCGAGCATTTGAGGCACGATGCATCGCTGAGCGGATTCATACCGAGAGCTTGGGAGCCCGGCGCCGGCCGCACAACTCCTCCCGGAACGTTCGAAGATCATGTCAAAGACATGGCTCGGTGGGGAGCGGCCGGGCAACCCTGTCCCCGCTGAGGCGCACAGGCCCGATCGCCGAGGGGCCGATTGGGCGGATTCTTCCGCATGTATCGGCACGATCCGCACAGCCATCGCGCATGGAGGCACTGATGCTGGACAAGGCCTATCGCGGCCAATGTGCCGCGGTGACGGTGCATTGCACGGACGAAGAGGAGCGGCGCAAGCGCGGCCTCACGCTGTTTGCCCTGGCGCTCGGCAGTTTCTGCATCGGCACCTCCGAGTTCGCGAGCATGGGTATCCTGCAGCTGTTCTCGGCCGGCCTCGGCATCGACATTCCCACGGCGACGAATGCGATCGCGGCCTATGCCTTTGGCGTGGTGATCGGCGCTCCCCTGGTGACGCTGTTGGCGGCCAGGCTGAACCGGCGAACGCTTCTGCTATGCCTGATGGGTCTGTTCATCATCGGCAACGTTCTGTCGGCGGTCGCCACGGATCTCGGCATGTTCGCCTTGGCGCGCTTCGTCAGCGGCATGCCGCAAGGGGCGTACTTCGGCGCCGGTGCCGTGGTCGCGTCCTACATTGTCGGTCCCGGTCATGCGGGAAAGGCGTTCGCGCTGGTCATGACCGGGCTGACGGTCGCGACGATCATCGGCTCGCCGCTGGCGACTTTCCTCGGCCAGAGCGTGGGATGGCGAAACACCTATTTCGCCGTTGCTGGGGTTGCCGCGCTGGCCTTCCTTGCCTTGTGGACCTGGGTGCCTCGAACCGAGGCGCTTCACGGAGGGCCCGTCGTGCAGGAACTTGCCTCGCTACGCAAACCGGCCGTCTGGGCCACGATGCTCGTCGCGGCGCTCGGCGTTGCCAGCATCTTTGCCGTGTACACCTTCATCGGCCCCTTCGTCACCGATACGGCGGCGCTCGATCAAGCCTGGATTCCGATCGCACTCGCGCTGTTCGGGGTCGGCATGACCGCCGGCAACCTGATCGGCGGAAGGCTGGCGGACAGCCATCCCGCGCGAGGATTGGTCATGGGCTTCGGCAGCGCCCTGATCGTGCTTGCGGTGCTGGCCGCCGGCGGCGGCCATGTGTGGATCCTGATGCCGGCGCTGTTCGGCGTCGGCATGACGATGATGGTCGCCATCCCCACGATTCAGGTGCGCCTGACTGGCCTCGCGCCGGAGGCGCCCACGCTGATGGGCGCCATGAACCTTGCAGCGCTCAACGTCGCCAATGCCATCGGCGCCTGGGCGGGCAGTGCAACGATCGCGGCCGGCTATGGCCTTCTGTCCGCCGTATGGGCGGGCTTCGGTCTGACGCTCCTGGGCCTTCTCATCTTCGCGCTCACCTTGCCGAAGGCGCCTCGGCTTGCGCCCGCGTGATTGCGATCAGGTGCTCCATCTGGTCGGATGGTGTCGAGCACGAGACGTGACATAGGCCCGATATGGAGATTACCCATGGCAATCGGCGATGCTCGGCGGGAGCAGGTCTTTCCGACACTCTCCGCCCTTCAGATCGCGGCGGCGCGCCGCTTCGCGAGCGGGGAGCCGCACCGCTTCGACGCCCGCGACGTCGTCTATGAGATCGGCGACCGCAACGCGCCCTCCTGGCTGATCCTAGATGGCTCGGCTGATGCGATCCGGCGCAGCGCGGCCGGTCAGTCATCGCAGGTCACGACCTACGGTCCCGGCCAGTTCACCGGCGAGACCAATCAGCTGACGGGGCGTCCAGCCCTCATGTCGGTCGTGGCGGGTGACGCTGGCGCGGTCGCGATACCATTTGATGCGCCGCATCTGCGGGCGCTGGTCATTGGATCGGCAGACGTCGGCGAAACGATCATGCGCGCCTTCATCCTCCGGCGCGTCATGCTGATCGAGGCGGGGCAGACCGGCGGCGCAGGATCGATCCTGGTCGGGCGCCGGGATGATCCGGGCATTGTCGGGTTGTCGGGATTTCTCACCCGCAACGGCTACCCCCACACCGTCGTCGCCGCATGCGAGGCAGAGGGGCGCGAGCTTGTCGAACGGCTCGGCGTCGCCCATGACGATCTGCCGCTGATGATCTGTCCGAACGGCACAGTGCTCCGAAGCCCCAGCAATGCCGATGCCGCGTCCTGTCTCGGCATCACACCGGATCTCGACGCGGACAAGGTCTATGACGTGGCGGTCATAGGGGCCGGGCCCTCCGGGCTTGCCACTGCGGTCTATGGCGCGTCCGAAGGGTTGTCTGTCCTGGTCCTGGACAGCCGTGCCTTCGGCGGCCAGGCTGGCGCATCCGCCAGGATCGAAAACTATCTCGGCTTTCCAACCGGCATCTCCGGACAGGCGCTCGCAGGACGGGCCTTCAATCAGGCGGCAAAGTTCGGCGCCGAGCTCGCCATTCCGCTGACCGTCGGATTGCTCCGCTGTCACGGCGAGGATGCGGAAGCCCCGTTCAGCCTTGAGCTCAGCAATGGTGGCACTGCGCGTTCGCGCGCCATCGTAATCGCTTCGGGAGCGCGCTACCGGCAGCCCGCCATCCCCAACATCGAAGAGCTGGAGGGGGCCGGTGTGTCCTACTGGGCATCGCCCGTCGAGGCACGGCTTTGTGCGGGCCAGGACGTCGTCCTCGTCGGTGGGGGAAACTCGGCGGGCCAGGCCGTCGCCTATCTCGCGCCGCAAGTCCGGCAGGTGCACTTGGTGGTGCGCCGGCCCCTCGAGCAGACGATGTCCCGCTACCTGATCGATCGGATCGCGGCCTTGCCCAATGTCGAACTGCATATGGGCAGCGAGATCGCCGCCCTGCACGGCGACCGGGCGACAGGCCTGACCGGAGCGACGTTTCGGGACAGCCGGACTGGTGCGGTCCGGGAGTGCACATCGCGCCACCTTTTTCTGTTCATCGGTGCCGATCCCAATACGCACTGGCTCGACGGCTGTGTGGCGCTCGATGGAACGGGCTTCGTCCTCACGGGGGAGCGCGCCCGTGACGGCGAGCGGCTGCCGCTCGAAACCAGTTGCCCAGGTATCTTTGCCGTCGGAGACGTACGCGCCGGCTCGACCAAGCGGGTCGCCGCCGCCGTCGGCGAGGGGGCCGCCGTCATCGCCCAGATTCACTCCTTCCTGACACGGCAGGCCGGCCGTGATAGCGGTGCGGCGCGGCAAGCGTGATGCCTAGTGACCTCTGCGAAGCTTCAACGCCAGCTACGCTGAGGGGCATGCTCGGGTCGGCGGAATTATGAGAGCCTCCGAATGGCGGGACTGAAGCGCGCCATAAGTGGAAACGGGACCCTCAACAGGAAGCAGACATCTCTAAATTCCTTTCGTTCCGCTCGCAGGTGGCTCTGCTTACTCGATCTCCAGATCACAGTTTCAACGAGTCCAGGATGGCTCGTGCGGCAGCAACTCCGGTCTGAAACGCACCATGCGCTGTCGAAAAATCCTGCATCGAGCAGGCCTCGCCGGCGAAGAAGAGCCTGCCCTCGACATCCGCGGCGAGGACTGTCCGCGCCTCGGCATGACCCGGCAGCGCGTGGCTGTAGGAGCCTCGCGCAAAAGGCTGGCGCCCCCAGCGCGATTGCGCGATCGGCTCCAGCCGGCTCCTGACCCCGGAGCCGAACAGCCCGGCTAACTCGTCGCGCGCGAAAGCGGCAAAGGCATCGCCGTCGGTTTCGAACTCGCGTGCGGCCTCACCACCCACGAAGCCTTCGATCAGCGGCCGGCCGAAGGGCCGCAGATGGTAGCTCGCCGTTCGTTTCACGGACGGATTGCCCAGGACCTGCGTGTCCGGCTCAAAACCGTCGCAATCGGATAGCTTGAAGATGATCTTGTCTGCCAGGCCCAGCGGCAGTGCGCGGGCAGCGTCGATATGGTCCGCTGCGCGCGGCGGCAGACGGATCGCGCCGGAGGAAAGCACATCGGTCGGGACCGTGACGATGACGCGCGCAGCCTCGATCTCGCCTCTGACGCTGGTCAGCCGCAAGGCATGCCCCGATACGTCGATGCTGGTTATCGCTGTGCTCAACGCGACTGGCACGTCCTTCGCTGCGGCAACGACGAGGCTGCCATAGCCCTCGGCAACGCGCCAGTTCACGCCGGTCTCGGCATCGGCATAGGCGAGATAGTCGCGGATCGAAAGCTGCTCCAGCTCCGTGCCGTTGATGTAGGTGCTGAGCGCTTCGAGATAGGGCGTCCAGCGGTCGCTTGCGTCCAGGAGGTCGGAGGCGCGGTCGCTCCCGGGAGGAGTCTCGCGCAGGCGCTGCTCGAAGTGGGCGAACGCGGCCCGCGCGGCACGCTGGTCGGCTGCGGGAAAGCCGAGATCGCGAAACTGGACGCCCCATGGCGGCGTGGTCCGGTCGAGATGGAAGCCAAGCTCGGGCGCCAGCGCGGCCCAGCCGTTGCGATCCGCCGAATGGAGCCAGCCGCAGCCGAGGTCGAAATGGAGACCATCGTGGAAGGCGGTGTGCGCCCGCCCGCCGATCCTGTCGGTCGCCTCGATCAGAAGCACGTCGAGCCCGGACGCGGCGAGCTTCCGGCCCGCTGCAACCCCGGCAGCTCCGGCCCCGACAATGGCGACATCGAGCCGCTTCATACGCTGCCTTCCCGCGGCGCGGCGCCGAGCTCCAGCCAATCGAGCTCTTCCTCGAGCCGGTGGAAGGCGTCGTCTCCGATGGTGCCGCGCTTCCGCAGCTCGAATGCGGTCTTCCGCGCGGCCGCGAGCGCGGTCCGCCGCAGAGCGTTATGGTCGGTGTCGAGCTGAGCGGCCCGTCCGGTCTGCTCCAGCATGTCGCGATATTCCTGTCGGATCGCCGCCGCAGACGCCGGCTGCGCGCCTTCGAGCGATCCGATCGCGGCCTCCAGCGCAGCCTTCCGCGCAAGGGCGAACTCACGGTCGACAGGGTGATCGTCGCTGATCGCGAGATAGCGCAGCAGCGGCGCCAGCGTCAGCCCTTGGACCAGCAGCGTGCCGACCACGACGGTGAAGGCACAGAGCAAAATCAGGTCGCGATAGGGAAAATCAGCGGGAAGGGCGAAAGCGGCCGCGAGCGTGACGATGCCGCGCATGCCGCACCAGGCGATGACGATGCTGCCCTTGACGTTCTGGAAGGAGGCGGCCTTCTCGCTCGCGCCGGAAGGCCGGCCCGAGAGCAGGAGGGCAAGACCCCTATAGGTCGCAACCCATGTCAGCCGCACGAGAATGACCGTTGCGAGGACCGCAAGCGCGATCCAGGCGTAACCGACACGTTGCCCAGCATCGAACCCTTCGAGGATCGGGCGCAACTGCAGTCCGACCAGCACGAAGGCAAGAACCTGGAGTACGAAGACGGTCGTTTCCCAGACAGCATAGGAAGGGATGCGCAACCGCGCGCTCGTCACGGCCGGAACCGTCCGCGCCAGAACGATGCCGTAGATAACGACGGTGATGATCCCGGAGAGATGCAGCCGCTCTGCCAAGATCCAGACACCGAAGGTCGTGATGAACTGCACGATGATGGCACTTGCCGGGTCACGAAAAAGCGTGAGCAGCCGCACCGCGGCCCAGCCGAGAAACGCCCCGAGAATGATGCTGCCGATCGTGACAAGCGCAAAGGCCGGCAATGCGCTGGCCGCACTGAAGCTCCCGGCCGCGACCGCCCCCACGGCCAGGCGGTAGATCAGCAGCGCAGTCGCATCGTTCAAAAGGCTCTCGCCTTCGACGATCACAACGATGCGATGGGGTGGCCGCAGCTTTCGCAGGATCGCCGTGGCGGCAACGGCGTCGGGCGGCGCGACGATCGCTCCGAGCGCGATCGCGGCGGCCCAGGGAATGTCAGGCACCAGCCACCGGGCCACAAGTGCGACAGCGGCCGTCGTGACGCCGACAGCCACGAAAACCAAGCTGGATACCGGCAGCCAGTTCCGGCGCAGATCGCGCGGCGAGCTGTCGAAGGCCGCATCGAGCAGGATCGGCGCGACGAAGAGGGCCAGCACCAGCTCCGGATCCAGCGTGATGCGCGGCGCATTGGGAATGAAGGCGAGAGCCGTCCCGCTGATGGCGAGCACGACCGGATACGGGATGCCGACCCGTCGCGACGCCGCCGCGAGGATGACAGCCCCGAACATAATGACCAGGAGTGACTCGAACAGGACCATGCCATGCGAGTTTATCGCTCAATGCCGTGGTGTCGATCGCTGCCGATCATCGCAACGGCACTTTCTTATGACGCTCCGTAAGCTTCGTCAGGTTGAGGCGGAAAGAGCCATCAATCAGTTTGTCCCAGTTTGGCGAGAAGCGCAAATAGCAGAAGTCGGAACCTTAGCGGCAAGCCGACATTAGTCGACACGAGCACAGCGGGGCGCCACACGTTCGTCATCGGATGCTGTTGGCCAAACGGATCGGGCAGCGCAGAGGCGCCAATTCGACCTCGGATGCAGTCAACTCTGGGCTCCTAAGCTGGCGAGAGATTTTGCCGAAGCCACCTGGATGTTTCCGCGACATCTGCGGCCGCCAGCTCATGAGCTGCCGAAATCTGCTGGAAATCCACGAGGGCCCCACGGGCGATGAGGGGGCTCGCTAATTCTGGCGCAACGTGGACATAAGGATCGTCACGCCCACTGAGCAACAGGACGTTGGTCTCCGATAGGTCCGCGACCGGCGGATTCTCCAATGCCTGGATGCCGCGCAGCAGCACCGCGCGTCTCACGAGTCCGGGATGGAGCTGGATGACTGCCGCCAGCATGTTTGCGCCGTTGGAATAGCCGAGGAAAACGAGCCTGTCCGCGTCGAGCCCGTAGCCCGCCACGGCGCCTTTCACGAAGGCCGAGAACGCTTCGGCCTCGCTGCGGATATCGGCCTGGTCGAACGTGGCGGCGTCGAAACGGCGGAACCAGCGATTGGTGCCTTCCTCGATCGCCCGGCCACGCACACCGAGCAGCGTCGAACGCGGAGCGATGCGGCGGGCGATCGGCATCAGGTCGGCCTCGTTCCCGCCGGTACCGTGCAGCAATACGAGGGTCGTGCCGTCTGGGTCCTCCGGCCGGTTGAAACGATGAATGAAGGGGAGGTCACGAACTGGAAACCTCTCTTCGCCAGGCAGGGCGAACTGAGGGAGCATAGCCTTCAGGTCTTCGGCGCGGTCTGCCTCATGTGGCGGCAGAAACAAGGTCCTGCCCAGATCATCCGGGGCTTCATCGACAGTCATGCCCGGCTCGTCTGTCGCGTATTCCAGGAGTATGCCGGCCGGATTGCGTACATACAGAGACAGGAAATACTTTCGATCGTGAACCTCCGTCGGCCCATGCTCCTTCAACGAAAGCCGCATGGAGCGGATGGCATCGGCGTCCGGTGCGCGGAAAGCTACATGATCCGGCACGCCCGCCCCGGGCACGGACCGCACGAACCCCGATACCTCTCTGACGTCGACGATATCGGTGTCGGAGACCATGCGTCGTGTCGGGCCGGAGCGCTCGCCTTCGCTGTAACCGAAGCGCGCCAGGAAGCTCCCGGTCTCAGTCGCCTTATCCGTCAGGAGCGTAACGCCCCGAAGCCGGGCGGGTGACCCGGCAATCGGCGCCGGCGTCGCCATATCGACGCCCACCAGCTTCACGATAAGTCCATCCGGATCCTTCAACCGCAGCACTGATTCTCCGAATTCGCGCGAGGGCCCCTCTATCGAGATGTTGGCGGCGAGCGCCTTGGTGAGCCAATCACCGAGAGAAGCCGGCGGCACGGCGAGGGCCACTTCCGAGACTTGCCCAATGCCGGTGCCGCCACGGCCGGCCGCCTCCCAGACGAGAAAGGTCAGCAGCGAGCCGGGGCTGCCGAGCCCATCGCCATAGATGAGGTGCAACTGCTCGGCGTCCGCAAAGCCTCCGGTCCGCTTCACGAGCCTGAGGCCGAGAAAGCCGACGTAGAAATCGACGTTCGCCTGAACATTGGCCGTGATGCCGGTAAAGTGGTGGATGCCGCTCGTCATTCTCGTCGATGTCCTTCGTAGGTCAACCGTCGGCCTCGCGGGCGAGCACCTTCTTCACACCGGGGTCGGCGGCCAAGCTGTCATGCAGAGCCTGCACATTCGGGTATGCGTCAAGCCCGCCGGGCAGCAGCTTTATCGCCCATCGGATCATCGGGAAGGAATAGGCGTCGATGACCGAGCGCCCTCCACCGAGGATGTGCTCCCGCCCTTCGAGGTGCCGGTCCAGAATGCCGAACTGTTTCGCCACAAGCTTGTGCCCCGCTTCGACAACCGCGCGTCGCGCCGCGTCGCTTTGGTCGCTCGTGTAGCGATACGGCATGAATACCGGCCAGAAAGCGGCGTGAACATCCGAGGTGAGAAATGCCGACCAGCGATGTGCCTCGGCCTTTGCGCGCACGCTATCGCCGCCGGCGAGCCGGGCCTCGGGGTGCTTGTGCACGAGGTAGTCGAGGATTGCGCCGGCCTGCGTCAAAAGCCAGCCGTCGTCCTCGCGAAGGGTCGGCACCGCGCCAGCCGGGTTCACGGCCAGAATCTCCTTCGAGCCATATTGCACCCTGACAGCCTCATAGGGGTTGCCAATCCATTCGAGGGCGATGTGGGGCGCCAGCGAACAGGCTCCCACGGCATAGTAAAGCGTCGGCATGGTTGCTCCTTGCAGTGCTGTTCAGAACGTGCGGCGCGTCAAACGACCGGCTCCCCGATCCTCGACCGTTCGGCGCGTCCTTCCTCAGGGTCGAACATCAAGACGCTGCCCGGGGCGGCCGCTGCCTCGTCCTGCAGTACATCCCAATGTTCGGCGAGCTTGCCATCCTCGATCCGGAAGAGATCGATCACGACCTGCGGCTTGGCCGCCCAGCCACGGATGCGGCCATGGATGGCGACGAAATCGCGCTCGGCAACCATGATGCCCGGCTCGTAGAAGACGTCCTTCGGGAGTTTGGCGACAAGCGCTTGCAGGGCATCGCGACCCTGGGCGATGTCGGGATTGTGCTGGATGTAGTCCGGCGCATAGAGCCGTTCTACCGCTGATGCATCGTGCCGCTGGAAAAGCGAGGTCATGGCCTCGAGCACCAGCGCCCTGTTACGGTGAGGGCGGTCGTCGACCGTAAGATCGGCGAGGTGGGTGATGTCGAATGTCCCGGTCATCCGGAGGAACCTGCCATCCGGCAGCGTCGCATGGGAGTGGATCAGGCAGCGATCATAGTCCTGAACGTTCGTGACGGTCGCCCCGTCCTTCTCCTGCCAGCTCACGGCAAAGAGGCTATTGCCGAGCGGCACGACATGAGTATCGACCGTCTCCGTCCGGGCGAACGGCCCATCCTTGATCTCGAACCTCAGCTTCGCGGTAGACAGCAACGTCAGGCTGACCCGGAATCCCGGGTAGGAGACGTCCATTGCCAGTCCAACGGGAAAACGCTCGATTGACATCGACAAGGTCCTTTTTGTGAAGCTATGGCCAGCCCCGCCGAACCGGTGTCGATCCCGCCCCGGCGTTTGCTGGCCGGTACGGTTCGCGGCGGCGTGGCGCATGGCGCCGATGCGGCCTTTAGGCGAAGGGATAGAGCAGGCGTCCGGCCGCGAAGCCGGGAGGAGACAGAACGACCTGGCGGGAGCCGTCGGCGAACTGGGCAATGTCATCCCCCACGATGCCCTGGAACTGGACCTGAAGGACTCTGGGCTTCCGCCATTCACCCCTGGCGCCGAACCGGACAGGCCCCATCACGGTTTCGAAGATCGCGCCGCGCGCATAAGCGGAGAGCCGCTGGTCGTCGAAGCCCGCGGTCGCTTCGATCGCCTGGGCGACGACCTGCATCTGCGCGTAGGCTAGCGGAGTCATGTAGTGCCCCAGCACGTCGACATCCGCCGCCGGCGCCCGTGCCCGATAGGTTTCGAGCAGCGCGGCCACTCCGGCGAACATCAGGCTCGGAGCCGGTACCCAGTACTCGTAGTTGACGAAGCCGTTGAGCAGCGGGCCGAGCGTCGTCTTCACCGTGGTGTTCTGTGGGCCGATCATGGCGCCGCCCACCATCTTGGGACGAAACGCGTGCGAACGGATGGCGCGCACCAGCCCGACGGAATCGTTCAGATAGGAGCACAGGAAGAGCAGGTCGCAACCGCTCTTCGCGACAGCGTCGAGCACGGGCTCGAAATTCTCGGTCGCCAGGGGATACGTCCCCTCGAAGACCACGTCGAAACCATACACGCTGGCGTTGGCCCTGGCGCCGAGCACGGGATTGCGGGAGAACTCGGCGTCGGCCGAGAGCAGCGCCACTGTCCGGGGGCGCGGCTTCTGCTGCGCGGCGAGCGCGAAGAATCCTTCGGTGAGCGCCGCATTCGGATCGGGGCCGGTCGGGATCATCGCGAAGTAATTGGGGTAGTTCAGGGCGTTATTGACCCCCAGCCCCATCAGCCCGGTGAAGAATCGCCCACGCTCCATGATCAGAGGCATCGCCGGCAGGATAGTGTTGGTGCCGTACCCGCCGATGACGACGTCGACTTCGTCGACGTCGATGAGGTGCCGATACAGCTCCGGAACGCGCAACGCATCGGCCTCGTCGTCATGACAGACGAGTTCGACGGGGCGGCCGAGCAGCCCGCCCCGTGCGTTGACGTCGTCCCGCCAGATCTCGTGCGCCAGCCGTGCCGACCGGCTGTTGCCCGCGAGCGGGCCGGACAGCGACAGGCAATAGCCGATGCGAATGGGACCGGTTCCGGCCATGACCGGCCTCAGCCCTGCGCAGGAGGCGTCGCCGCGAGAAGCTGGAGTTCCCAGGCGAAAGCCACGCCGCTCGCTCCGCCATGCTCCAGAATGACGCCGGAGAGGCCCCCAGCGGTCTCGGCGCGGGCCCAGTCGCGCTGCCACTCGGCGCCGACCGCCATCCAGGTGATCGGGACGGCGCCGGCGGCGACCATGCGCCGCACGGCCATGTCGTGGGCCTCGGCCGAGACGCCGCCAGAGGCGTCCGTGACGATGAAGACGTCATAGCCTTCAGCCAGCGCCTGGATGGCCGGCATCGCCAGGCAGACCTCGGTCCAGAGCGCGGCGAGGATCAGCTGCTTGCGGCCGCTTTTCTTCACGATGTCGGTGACGGCAGGATCCTGCCAGGTGTTGATGAAGGTGCGATCGATCGGCTTCTGGTCGGGAAAGACGTCCTGCAGACCCTTGATGAGATAGCCGCCGCGTTCTTCCAGCACCGTCGTCAGGATCGTAGGAACGTTGAAGACCTTCGCCGCCTTGGCCAGGCCGACGACATTGTTGACGATCATCATCGGCTCGTGACTGTTCAGATTCGCGAACTGATAGGGCTGATGATCGATCAGGACGAGAAAGCTGTCTTCCGGACGCAAAAGGGCGTCGAGTCCGTTCTTGGCGGCCATGATAAATCCTTTCGATGATGTGACGCTCAGGCGTCCGGCGGATCGATGAAGACGTGGAGGCTCGCGATGCGTCCGGCCTCGATGCGGGCGATGTCCGTTCCGGTTACCGCGACCGGCCCTTCCGGCGGCCCCGCCCGCCAGCTCAGACGGGCAAGTCCGTGGTGGCCCACGGCCGGACCTATTGGCGAAAAGACGAAAGCGGGCGGTAGGCTGGCCAGCAGTTCCTCGACGGCCTGCGCGATTGCGTCGTGGCCGGTCGCGATACTGTCGGGCTCGTAAAGAACCGCACCCGGAGCATAGAGGCCGCGGATCGCTGCGGCTCGCAAGCTGGCGTCGCGCTCGCCGAAAACGCGCTTGAGATTGGCTTGCAGGATGCCGTCGTAATCAGCCTCGTGCGAAGTCATAGGCCACCATGAAATGTCAGTGCCGCGGACGAGGCATGCCGTACCGAGTGGCCGTTTATTACCGTGGGGATGTTCGGATGGCCCTGTCCGATTCTGCGATCGGCAGTTCGATCCTGCTGCGGAATGCCGCTTCAGCTTTTCAGTTCGCGGCGCCAGGCGGCCGGTGCCGCGCCGATGAGTTTCCGGAATGTCCGTCCGAAATGAACAGCGTCCGCGAAGCCCGTTGCCTCCGCTATCTCGTCGAGCGATGCGTCGGTATCGAGCAACTGAGCCTGCGCTTGCCGAATGCGCGCGTGCAGCTGCCACTGATAGGGCGCCATGCCGGTGGAGGCCTTGAAGGCTCGGCTGAAATGCGAGGACGACAGGCCTGCCAGCTCTGCGAGATCGCCGAGTTCCACCCTGTCAGGGAGACGGGAGTCTAGGTAATCTATGACCCGGCGCAGGCGCCATGGAGCCAGGCCGGTGACATCCTCCGCTCGTGAGTGAGGCGGCAGCGCGAAGAGGCGTGCGGCGATCGCGGTAGTGAGACCGTCGCAATAGAGCTGCGTCGATGGATCGGTATCACTCAAGGCATCGGACAGCAGCCGGACGAGCGTCCAAACCCGTTCATCAGCAAATCGCAGACGCGGGGCGCTGACCACGTCTTCGGAGAACACCGTGGCCATGTTATCGCTGAGTTTTGTGATATCGAAACTCAGCGTCGCGTCTCTCACGAACCTAACATCGTCGGTGTGGCCCCACATCTCCAACCCGGCAGGCGCGAAATGCATGTGGCGCGGCATATGGTCGATGGGATTGGGCCTGTTCGGGCGCAGCCGCGGCTCGCATTGGCCGCCGATCTCCTCGAGCACGACGCTCAGCCGGGTCTCTTCGGTGTGGCTGAACTTGTGCGAGACCTGCCCCACGCAATGGAAGCTGGTCACGTCGATCCGCACGCCACTGTATCCGCCCTGAAGGGCCGAGACCCTCACGACGTTCTCGGGCAAATGCGGGTTCTGCTGCATGGCGATCACAATTCTATCCTGAGCGGTACGGGCGGCACCAGTTCGGTTTGTGCTGCTGCCTCCCTGGCCGTCATGGCCGTTTGTACGGGCGAGCCACCGCGCCTGGGCGCGGGGGCTGCCAGTGAACCGCGTTGCCTACCGCGCGGCTTCGTCGATTAGCTCCGCGATGGACTTGGGCTGGGAAACCATGACGACATGAGAGCCGCCCTTGATCACGACCGTCCGCTTGGAGCCGGCGCGCTCGGCCATGAAGCCCAGAGCCTTGGCCGGGATGTTCTTGTCGCCGTCGCCGTAGACGAAATAGGACGGCAGTGATTTCCAGGCCGGCTCGCCGGATTTCTCGGTCAAGGCGGCTTCGGTGATCGGGCGCTGTCCGGCTGCCATCAGCGCGGTTGCCTCCGCCGGCACGTCGTGAGCGAACTGGTCCCGGAACTTCGCCTGATCAATGTAGAGATCGACGCCGCCGCCGGCGAGCTTGACAGGGGGCGCCAGCGCCTCGCCGAGCGTACCGCCAGGGAACCTGCCGGCGAGATCGGCCGCGGCCTCGCCGGCTTCGGGCGCGAAGGCCGCGACATAGACCAGCGACTTGACGTTGGCGTGCCCCTTCACCGCATTCGAGATCACCTGGCCACCATACGAATGGCCGACGAGGACGACCGGGCCGGCGATGCTCGCGACGACGTCGGACACCAGGCGTGCGTCACCCGAGACGCAGCGCAGCGGATTGGCGACGGCGACCGTCCTGTAACCTTTCTGCTGGAGACTTGAGATGACGCCGTTCCAGCTCGACGAGTCGGCGAAGGCACCGTGCACGAGCACGATCGTGGGCTTGACCGGCTGCGCCATGGCGGCTCCGGCCAGAAGAGTGGTCGCGACGGCGACGGTTGCTGCGAGCGTGGACATGAATTCTTTCCTCCCAGGATGAAGCTGAAGACGTGGCGTGGAAGCGATCCGCGTGTGTCTCTGCGAAACCCCTCGCCGGCGGCGAAAATGCGTCGTGGCTTCCGGAAACCTAGTCCGCAGCCGGCACGCGTGCGTGGCAGATCCTGCTGCGGGAGCATCGATCCTGCGGTTTGATGCGTCTTGGGCGTCCGGCTCTTCCTGGGCCGCCCAGTAAGCTTGAGGCGAAGAGCCTCAACAGCCCAGACGGACCGGATTGCGGACGGCCCGTCGATAGTCCGACGGGGTCATATGCCGATGCTTGGTGAACAGCCGGGCGAGCACCTGATTTGACGAGTAGCCGACCTCGCTTGCGATCTCGGTGACGGGCAGGTCCGTCATCTCGAGGAGTTCGCAGGCTCGCTCCATTCTGAGGCGCGTGAGGTAGACGCGCGGCGGCACGCCCACGCTCTGCTTGAACATGCGCGCGAAATGAAATGGCGATAGCTGCGCCTCTGCCGCCAGTTCGTCGAGGCTAATGTCTTCCGACAGCCGTGCCCGCATGAGCTCCATGGAGCGCCGGCGCGCCCACGGCGCCAAGCCTCCCTTTGCCGGCGCGAAAGGCGCGCCGCTCAACCGGCACAGCTCGGCGAGGATCTCGCAACCCGCAGCACGCGCCAGCAGCCGCGACGGTGCCCCTTCCTCGTCGCTCAGGGACCAGAGGTTCCGGATCGACGACTGGATGGCGGGCGAGCGAAACGGACCCCTGTAGAGCTGCAGGCTCTCCAGCGAGCTACCGCTGTTGGCGGCTTCGTCGAGCACCGACTCCCACTGCGCCTTTGGAAACGACAGACTGCGAATCTGGTGGTGCGTGGCGACGTTCATCATATTCGCGAAGTTTGGCGCATCGAGATAGAGGTCTCCCTTCTCGCTCAGCGCCTCGAAATGGCCGCCGCCTGAGTCGCCGCGAACGCGGCTGCCACCGCGCAGGTCCAGATACAGGACGAGCTCAGGCGAGGCCGGGCGATACATGTCGCCGCCCGGACGCGCCATATCGAGCATGTCGAGGATCGCGCCGGGGGACTTCCGCGTGCGCACATACGTCGCCTGCCGGCCCTCGCTGCACCATTCCTTAAAGGACGAATAGCCAAGCACTGTGATCGCTCTCCTATGAACTGGCTATTGCCTTTCGATCAGGGTCTCGTCCAGCGCTTCGCCCGAGACGGGTGCCGTCATCGCACCGAGCTGCCGAGTTATCAGCCACCGGGCCAGGGCTGTGGCTCGGCCTAAGATTGGGAAGTCACGGGTGAAACGCAAGCGTGTCGCTGGACCACGAGCCTGGCCGCGACGAGGGCGGACACATCAAACCGCAAGATCGGCAACATAGGCGCAGGGTCTGCGACGCGTACCATTCTGGCCCCGGTAGATTGCTGACGAAGCCCGCCGGCGGTCCGCGATCGCATCTCGCCCCGTCGTCGCGAGCGATCGGAGAGCCACGCGCCGTCATCCAAGCTGAATCGTCGATCGCGGAAGGAGCAATGTCCGCGCCTGCGAATGCGAATTTGTGACGGCCAGATCGAGGAGAAGCGAGACATGCCTGACCTCAACGGCAAACGGGCCCTTGTCACAGGGGGCTCCCGCGGTATCGGCGCCGCGATCGCACAAGCGTTGGCCGAGAACGGCGCGGACGTCGCGATCACCTACAACAACTCGCCCGGGCGCGCGGAAAGCGTCGTCGCCTCGATCCGGGAACTCGGCCGTCGGGGGCTTGCCGTGCAGGCTGACAGTGGCGATCCGGAAGCCATCAAGCGGGCGGTCAACGAGACCGTCGAAGCGCTCGGCGGCCTCGACATCCTCGTCAATAGCGCGGGGATCGCGATCTACGGACCGGTTGCGGACGTCGACCTCAACGCCATGCAGACGCTGATGGACGTCAACGTGCGAGGCCCGTTCGTCGCCGCGCAGGCGGCAATACCGCACCTTCCCAGAGGCGGCCGCATCATCTCGATCGGATCGACCCTGGGAGAGCGTGTCCCATTTCCGGGCGTGACGGCGTATGCCATGTCGAAATCAGCGCTGCTCTCGTTCACGCGCGGCCTGTCGCGCGAGCTCGGTCCGCAAGGCATCACGGTGAACCTTGTCTCGCCCGGCTCGACCGACACCGAGGCAAACCCTGCGGATGGTGAGGGCGCCGCTGTCCAGCGTGGTCTTTCCGCGCTCGGGCGTTTCGCGAAGCCGCGCGAGATCGCGGAGGTGGTCGCGTTCCTCGCGAGCCCTGCTGCCGGCATGATGACCGGCAGTGTCGTTACCGTCGACGGCGGGGCGAACGCGTAGCTCCGTCGAGCCGCCCAAGACCCCAGCTCACCGCTGAAACGAATGCGGAGCGCCCGGCAATGACGCGGCGCTTAGCCCGGCCGGCTGCGCTTCGCAGACATCTCTTCAAACGAGGCAAGTCATGACTCAGCAAACACTGCAGGCCACGTCCACGCCGGAGCACCCCGGTGCGGACCTCATCGTCTTCAATGCGACAATCTATACCGGGAACCTGGCGCAGCCCGATGCGACCGCCCTCGCGGTCAAGAACGGGCGCATCTATGCCGTCGGAAGCGATGCCGAAATTCTCGCGTTGAAGAACGCTCACAGCCGGACCGTCGATGCAGGCGGCCGCCGCCTGATCCCCGGGATCAGCGATGCCCATATCCACCTGCTCAACGAGAGCAACTTCACCCTGAACGTCCGGTGGGACGGCGTGCCGACGCTGCGCCGGGCGCTCGCCATGCTGAGCGAGCAGGGGAAGCGGACGCCCGAGGGGCAGTGGGTCAAGGTGATCGGCGGCTGGTCCCCTTACCAGTTCGAGGAAAATCGCTTCCCTACCATAGAGGAACTGCGCGAGGCGGTACCTGACCGGCCCCTGCACGTGCAGTACGCCTACAACCGCATCTTCATGAACGAGCTGGCGATGGAGGCGATCGGCGTGGGCACCGATCGACTTCCGGACTTCCAGGTGATCGAGTTCGAGAAGGACGCCCAGGGCAACTACACCGGCCTCGTCTCCGGCGACACGTTCGGTTTCGTCGCGCTCGAGACCTTGTTCCCGCAACCCTCCTTCGACGAGCAGCTGAGCTCTCTGGCGCATACGATTCACTGCCTGAACCGGTTCGGGGTCACCTCGGTGATCGACTGCGGCAGCCGAGGCTACCCCGAAGCACATGTGACCGCCGAAGCCCTGATGCGCGAGAACCGCTTCAACCTGCGCCTGTCCTTCGTGGACATGCAGTTCGGCAGCCCCGACATGATCGACGCCGAAATCCGAGCGATCACGACGAAGTCGCTGATGAGTCCTGGTGAAAACCTCTATCCGGCGCTCGCCCATGGCCATGTCTACCGCGGCGCCAAGGCGCTCGATGCGGAAGTCCACGATCACGAGAATTTCGACCGTCCTGCGGTCATTCTCGACCCGGAGAGGATTCGCCGGCATGTCGAGCAGGACATCGCCAAGCTGGTTCGGCGGCGGATCCCATTCCGAATGCACATCAGCTACGACGATAACATCACGCCCTTCCTCGATGCCATGGAGACGATGAACCGGACGACCCCGCTGGACGGTCTGAAATGGAGCATCGAGCACGCCGAGACTATCAGTCCGGAGAACATCGCGCGGGTCAAACAGCTTGGCGGCGGTATCGCGCTGGATCCCAAGATGGCCTTGCACGGGGACGGTTTCATCAAGACCTACAGCCGCGAGAAGGCCTTGGTTACGCCGCGTCTGCGCGAGCTTGTCGATAGCGGCCTGCCGCTGGCGCTGACGACCGACGCCTTTCGCGCCGCCACCTTCAATCCCTGGGTGGCCATCAGCTGGGCGGTCTCCGGCAAGTCGGTTTCCGGGTCCGAAGTCCTCGCCAAGAACAATCGCCTCTCCCGCGTCGAGGCGCTGAAACTCTTCACCCGAGGTGCAGCGTGGTTCATGAACGCGGAGCACGAGATGGGGATGATCGCCCCGGGCAACTTGGCGGATTTCGCTCTACTGGACCGGGACTATTTCACGGTGCCGGAGGACGAGATCAAAGCCGTCACGTCCATGCTGACCGTGATGGACGGCAAGGTCGTCTTCGGCGCGCAGGACTACGGCGCGCTCGCGCCGCCTCTGCCCGAGATTCTGCCGGCCTGGTCGCCCATTAAATACTTCGGCGGCTACCACGGCGCTTTGTGAGGCGAGGTTCGGCCGGCGGTCCGATCGGGCGGCCAGCTGAAGCAAAGTTGCGCAGTCTGCGACAAGACGAGGTGCCACTCCATTTGCGGCTCGCGTAACCAACAGCACGTTAAAATTAGCCGGCTTATCAAAATCCGCATGCGCGCTGAGGCCACCGTTTGCGCCCTGCAGCAAATTTCGACGCACGCGGTGCCGCCGGGCAGCATCGCCCTGAGAAACAAGCAAACGAACTCGGAAGTAGGCAGGTCATGGCAAGCATCACCACGTCCGACGGCACAAATCTCTTCTACAAGGACTGGGGCCCGAAGGACGCGCAGCCGATCATGTTCCATCATGGCTGGCCGCTCAGTTCGGACGACTGGGATAACCAGATGCTGTACTTCAGGTCGCATGGCTATCGCGTCATCGCGCACGACCGGCGCGGCCATGGCCGGTCCGACCAGAGCGACATCGGCAATGACATGGAGACTTATGCCGCCGACGTGGCGGCCATCGCCAGGGCGCTGGACCTGCGCGACGCCATCCATGTCGGCCATTCGACTGGTGGCGGTGAGGTCGTACGCTATGCTGCCCGTGCCGAGCGCGGCCGTCTCGCCAAGGCGGTGCTCATAGCGGCGATTCCGCCGATGATGGTCCGGTCGGTGGCGAACCCGGACGGTGTTCCCCGCGACGTCTTCGACGGGTTTCGCTCGGCGCTCGCCGCGAACCGCGCGCAATTCTATCGCGATGTGCCAAGCGGATCATTCTACGGGTTCAACCGGGAGGGTGCAAATGTCAGCCAAGGCCTGATCGACAACTGGTGGCGCCAGGGCATGGCCGGTGGTGCAAAGGCCCACTACGACTGCATCGCCGTGTTCTCAGAGACCGACTTCACCGAGGACCTGAGGACGATCACCGTGCCCGTGTTGATCATGCATGGTGAGGACGATCAGGTCGTACCCATCGGAAATTCGGCCCACAAGGCGATCAGGCTTGTCAGGGACGGCACGCTGATAACCTACCCTGGCCTATCGCACGGTCTGTTTGCCACCCATCCGGACGTCGTGAACCGGGACCTGCTGGTGTTCATCCGGGCCTGAAGAACGCGCGCGCCAAGAAAGCGCGTGGAGCATGCGGCTCTTTCCATAGCTTCGCTGACGCCTCCGAACGCCCAGCACCTGCAACCGGCCGTACCGGCGGGAACGCGCCTGCCCCGTCACAGTCGGCCCGGCACGTGGAAGCTCGCAGATGTCCGGCTCGCCAATCCCCGAGGGAGAAGACCATGTCGATCCGCTCCGCCTTGGATGCTGTTCGGCGCCTGTCATCGATCGGCCAGCGAGGCATCGTCTTGGCCTTGGGCTTCGTCGCCGCCGCCCTCCTCGGCGCCGCGCGAGCGCAGGCTCCCACCGATATCGGCCGCGCTCCAACGCTGACCATCGAACGCTATACGGAGGACTGGACCCATCTCGCGGACCCGGGCAAACGGACGGGGCGCTGGACCGAGCGCCTCAAATACATCCCCCTGAGCGCTGATGGATCGCGCTATCTCACCACGGGCGTGGAAGTTCGTTCGCGCTACGAGCACTATGGCAACGCGAACTGGGGAGGAGCGCCGGACGATGGTTATGTCTGGCACCGGTTCATGCCCTATGCCGATCTTCATTTTGGCGATCTCAGGCTGTTCGCCCAACCGATCGTATCGGGCATCTCCGGGGTCCGACGGCCCAGGAGGCCGGTCGATACGACCGGCGCGGATCTGCTGCAGGCCTTCGCAGAGGTCGAATTCAACATCGCGGATGCGGCTTCGCTGCGACTTTCCGCAGGGCGCAAGCTCGTCTCGCTGGGGGCGGGTCGCCTTGTCGACACGCGCTATGGCCCCGGTGTCCCACAGGCCTTC
Source organism: Allobosea lupini (assembly GCF_900109525.1). GTDB lineage: Bacteria > Pseudomonadota > Alphaproteobacteria > Rhizobiales > Beijerinckiaceae > Allobosea > Allobosea lupini. The sequence continues at coordinate 116,463 of NZ_FOAN01000008.1, forward strand.
GACGGCTTCGACGCCATCCTGACCGGCACATCCCGTCAGCTCACCGCCTTGTACTTCCGCCCGGCCGAGAACCGGCTCGACGATTTCGACGACCGGACGTCGAACCAGAAGGCGCTCTGGGGGCTCTACGGGACGCAGTGGCTGAGCGAGAACCGGCTCACTGGCCTCGACCTCTTCTACCTCGGGCTGCGTGACCGCAAGGCCGTATACGACCAGGGTGCCGGCAAGGAGGTCGTCCATACTTTCGGAACGCGGATCTTCGGCGATACGGGCTCCTGGTACTGGAATCTTGAAGGCGGCATGCAGCTTGGCACCTTTGCTGGGCACCGCCGGGCGGCGTGGGGTGCGGGGGCCGAATTCGGCTATCGATTCCGTGAAGCGCCACTGCGGCCTGACCTGAGGCTGTCGGCCGATGTGATTTCAGGCGATGACGACCCGGCGGATCCTGAGCTGGGAACGCTCAATCCCTACTTCCCGCGAGGCAAGTACTTCACGTCCCAGTCACCAATCGGCCCACGCAACCTCATTCATATTAGGCCCTCCATCATGTTGCATCCATTCGAGAACGTCGAAGTGGCGCTCTCGGCATCTGCCTATTGGCGGCAAAGCACGGAGGACGGCATTTATGCCATATCCGGACATCTGGTGAGGAGCGGGAAAGACAGTGCTGCCCGGTTCATCGGGACGCAGGTCGAGCTCGCCGTGGCCTGGCAGGCGACGCCGGAACTCAACTTGTCGGCCTCTGTCGGCGTTTTCAATCCGGGGACGTTCATTCGGCAGACCGGTCCGGCGGAGCTCATCAAGCTGGTCGGCGTCATGGCGAACTACAGGTTCTGACTCCGCGACGCGTGGGAAGCCGCCCAGCATACCGTACTCTGCACTGCCGCAGCGTGCCCGTCAGTCAGAAGCTTTGTTCACCGACATGCCTGCGGCGAGCCCCAGAAGTGCTTCCAGTCCACGGTCCCAGTACGGCTCCGGCCCTATGCGCTCGACCATCCAGTCGATGAACGCCCGCACCTTCGGGGCCAGCTCTCGCGAGCTCGGGTAAAGCGCCCATAGCGTTTGCGTGGAGACCAGCGGAAATCCGGGAAGCACCGGCACAAGGGCGCCACTTCTAAGCTCGTCGTCGGCGCACCAGGTCGCCATCAACGCGATGCCGAGCCCGGCGCAGGCCGCATCCCTCACTGCCCCGCCGTCATTGATGCGTAGCGCAGGCGACACCTTTCGTACGACCTGCTTCCGATCGGCGTCCAGGAACGTCCAGAGATCAAGCGTCCCGACGACCAGGCAGGTGTGATCGGCAAGGTCGTCCGGTGTGCTCGGCCATCCGCGCTGCTTCAGGTACTCGGGCGACGCGACGAGGACGCGCCGGTCCGGCGCGAGCCGCCGCGCGACGAACGAGGAATCGCCGAGCTCGGCGTAGCGGACCGCTACGTCGAATGCTCCCTCGACGAGATCGACGACGCTGTCCGAGATGCGGAAATCGAGCACCAGACCCGGGTAGCGGGCGCGCAAATCTGGCAGGCCCGGCACGATGTGCATGCGCGCGAACGAGGCCGGGGCCGCCACCCTGAGCGTTCCGCGCGGCATGGCCTGCTCGCGCCCCAGCGCCGCCCGTGCGGCATCGGCGGCATCGAGCACCTGCTCGGCGTGCGGCAGGAACGCCAGGCCGTCGACCGTCAAGGTAGCCTGCCGCGTCGTCCGATGCAGAAGCCGCGCGCCCAGTCGCTTCTCGAACGCCGCGAGCCGCGCACTCGCGCCGGCCGGGGTGAGGCTCAGGTCACGGGCGGCCGCGCTGATGCTTCCCAACTGGGCGATCCGCATGAACAATTTCAGGTCGTCGATGTCCACGGCCAACCTTCAAAATTTTCTTGAAACTGATCCTAGTTTCGAGCCGCTACTGGGCGCAATCGCGAAATGCCAAATGAGCGGAAACACCGCGGCTCCCTCGCGACGTTGCCGGTCATCGTTAACATCGGGAGCCCCCGCTGACCGACTGATCTTCTCTTGAGAAGGACATTTACAATGAAAGCCGCTTCCATAGCCGGTGATGCGGCAATGCGCGTCGCGCTCCTCGCAATCGCGCTGCTTCTCGCCGCCTGCGCGTCTGTGTCCGATCCCACCGAGGTCGAGCCGGTCGAGGGCTGCCGCACCGAGACGCGCCGCGAATTCCAGCACATCGGCCCGCCGGGCAAGGTCCCGCCGACGCTGGTCGACCGCGAGGTTCGGGTCTGCCGCCCGGCCGGCACCGTCTCCACCGAGCTCTCGGCGAGCCGCTGAGCCCTATTTTCTCACCTACTGCAGAAGGCGAAACACATGACCAAGACTATGAAGGCCGTCGTTCTCACCCGCTTCGGAGGGCCGGACGCGTTCGAATTGCGCGAGGTGCCGGTGCCGCCGGTTGGCCCGCGCCAGCTGCGGGTGCGGGTGCACGCCACTGCGATCAACCCCCTCGACTACCAGATCCGCCGCGGCGATTATGCCGACTACGTCCCGCTGCCTGCTATCATCGGCCACGATATCTCAGGTGTCGTCGAGGAGATCGGGTCGGACGTTAATGAATTCGCGGTCGGCGACGAGGTGTACTACACGCCGAAGATCTTCGGTGGTGCGGGCTCCTATGCCGAGCAGCATGTCGCTGACGTTGAGCTCGTCGGCCGCAAGCCCCGGAACCTCACGCACCTTGAGGCGGCGAGCTTGACGCTTGTCGGCGGCACAGTCTGGGAAGCGTTCGTCCAACGCGCGCAGCTGAAGGTCGGCGAGAGCATCTTGATCCATGGCGGCGCCGGCGGCGTCGGCACGATCGCAATCCAGATCGCCAAGGCGATCGGTGCACGGGTGATCACGACGGCGCTGGCCAGAGACCACGCGTTCGTGCGCTCGCTCGGTGCCGACGACGCCATCGACTTCGCCACCGAGGACTATGTCGAGGCAGTCGCCCGGTTGACGGGAGGCGAGGGCGTGAACGTCGTTTTCGACACGATCGGCGGCGACACGCTCACGAAAAGCCCGCTCGTCCTCGCGGCTTTTGGGCGCGTGGTCAGTCTCGTTGACCTCGCGCAGCCGCAAAACCTCATCGAGGCCTGGGGCAAGAACGCTGCCTACCACTTCGTCTTCACCCGTCAGAACCGGGGCAAGCTCGACTCGCTGACGCGCCTCGTCGAGCGCGGTCTCGTCAAGCCCGTGCTCGGCGCCACGCTGCCGCTGGCGCGTATGGGCGAGGCGCACGAACTGCTCGAGAACGGCGGGGCACGGGGGTTGCGCGGCAAGGTCGTGATCGACGTGGCGGGCGAGACGGTTGCCTTGCCTTCCACACAGCGTGCCGGCTGAAACGTCATGCGGACGGCCGACCGACTCGGACCTGCCGTCCGCTTCCTTCTACTCGGGAAGATCCCATGGTGACCGAACTCGCGCTCTTTCGCCTGCGACCGGGCTCCGGCTCGGCCTTCGAAGCTGCCTTCGCCCGCGTCGCTCCGCTCCTGACCGGTGCTGACGGCTACCTGCGACATCGCCTCCGGCCGACGCTCGACGACGCAAACCTTTATCTACTCGAGGTCGAGTGGCGCGATCTGGCCGCTCATACCCTGGGCTTCGAACCGAGCGACGCACATGCGCTCTTCATGGCGCCGCTCGAACCGATGCTCGTCGGCGCGCCAATCGTCGTGCATGTCCTGACAGGCGAGCGGTCGTGATGGCCCCACCTTCGCTCCACCGTTGGCGGGTGGGTGCGTCCAAGCAGAAGAAGGTCGAAGTACCGTCGGCCCACCTCAGGCGCATCTAGAGGCTCGACCGATTGCAACTACGCGGACCGAATGCTCGGAAAAATGCGAGGGGTTTGTCTGGCAGCCGGAGGGCAGCACTATCTGACTCGATTTCATCGAGCACAAGCACAAATGCCCTCAAGCCCGGCTTGATCCAGCGCTAACGGCTAGAATCTCAGTGGCAAGCAACAATGGAGCATATCATGTCGACCGTCGCACGCACTCTTGCGCGGAACCCTTCCACGACTGAGCCCATGTCGGAAGCATCGCCCTTGGCGGTACTGCAGACGATCTTATCGAACCCGACCGATATTGACTTCGTCAGGCAATATACCACCGATGATTTCACATATATCTCGCTGAACTACCAGAACCCGGAACTGAAGCAAATTCTGCCCTGGGCCGGGACGACCGAGGGCACCGAAGGTTTGGTCCGGACCTTCATCGATGTGCACCGTTATTGGACGGTCGATGACTTCCAAATCCAGGACGCCTTCGAGAACGAGGGTGGAGCCGCGATCTTCGGAACCTTCACCTATACGTCAAACACGCTGGGCAAGACAGTGACCTCGCCCTTCGCAGTTTTGGCGCGCGGCGGAAATGGCAAATTGTCCAGTGTCCAGTTCATGGAAGACACCTTCGCCACCGTCCGCAGCTTCCGCGAAAGCGGCGAATACCACATCAAGGCGAACCCGGACGGATCTGAAACTTACATCTAAAGGTTGTTCAAGCATTCGCCCCGCAGATGGCGGGGCAGATGCGCGACCTTCGCTACGCCGCCGCACGCCCCGCGAGGTCACTACCCCGCTAATCGGCGCGGGCGTCAGGATCAGCATGAACGGCAAGCGCGCTTGGCGCGACAACGTCTTCGTCGAGCGCATCTGAAAATCGGCCTCCCGGTCAGACAAAAGCCCGCGAGCTTCAACCTCGACGAGGTCGTGACGAAGCTCTCCAGCGGGGGCAATCGCTGGCAGACATGAGAGGTGATCCGGCAGGGCCGGATTACCGCTCACCCAGCGTCTGCTTTCAAGAGTAGTCTGCGATGTCACGTTCCAGCGGTCCAGACCGTCGCGCTCACACTTCGGGCATTCGTCACCGTTGCGCCACAACCAGACATTGGACCATCGCCTGGGACCGGACATTCGCGGATGAGGAGATCGTCGCAACTATGGCAGATCGGTACGCGAACTTCGCCGAGTTCTCAAAAGAGGAGAAGCTAGATTTCGACTACCGGATCTGGCTTAGGGACCTCAGTACGCCGATTGTTGTGCTGGCTCCCCATGGAGGGTGGATAGAACCCGGCTCATCCGAGGTCGCGGCGGCGATAGCAAGCGAGGATTACTCGCTGTATCTTTTTGAAGGAATCCGTAGAGGCCGGCCTCATCGCGACCTACACATAACTTCCACCCGCTTTGACGAGCCGCAGGCCACGCAGCTCGTCGGCTCTGCGCAAACAGCGATCGCGGTTCATGGCCGCCGTGACGGCAATGATCCACGAACTGTCTGGCTTGGTGGACGAAACGCCTCACTTGGAACTGCTATCGCCCAATCTATTGGGGCCGCAGGCTTCGAGATCACCGCCGCGGAACGGAGTTTAGCGGGCCGCGAGCCTCTGAATATCTGCAATCGTGGGACTTCTGGAGGCGGCGTGCAATTGGAACTGCCACGTACCCTTCGCGACGAACTGCTACTCGACGTATTGAGGTTGCAGCTTTTCTGCGATGCGGTCCGCGAGGCAATGCTGGCATCTTTGTCGGCGTAGCAGCCCAGGTAACGCCAGGAAACGATATCAGCTCACTTCGGAAAGCGGACTTAGGCGCGACCGATATCCGGCCCCGGTCTTTAGTCACACCGACTGCAGATCTAATCCTCGAGCTGCTGGAGATCGAGAAAACTGCTCGACGTCGATACCCTGATCTGACAGGAACGGAGCGTCCTTCAGGCGGGCATACAGGTTCAGCATGCGAGCCTCCGCCCGCCGGATGAACGTATCGTACGCGAGGGGGACAATCCGCGTTGAGCCCTCCTCCCGGACGCGCTCGCGTGGGGCGAGCTTCGAACCCATCACAAAGCAGGTCACCCTGGTCGACTCCTCGATCAGGCTTTGGTCGAGAAGTTCTGTGACGTATTTCCAAGCCTGATTTTTTTGGTCCATGCTGATTGCGATGCCGGGACGTTTTAGTTCGACGATGACTAAGTGCTCAACGCCCTCAACTTCGTAGCCATCGCCATACTTGGGGCGGGCGAACAATCCGACGCTACCATCTTCCAGGATGACGAAGTCGGGACGATTGAGGCTACCGCGCGCATGGATGCCGAGCAGCTTGCGGATGACTTCGGACATACCCCGGTTGGAGGTAAACTCGATGCTCTCGAACTCAGGTCCGAATACCCAGAGGCTGCGTTCGATCAGCGGCTGCAACTCGCGAACCTCGTCAGCGCGCTCGTCTCGCAGCTTCTCGTGAAGCTCCTCAATCAGCTTCAGACGATTTTGAATCTCGTCGAGCGCTACCTTCGCTGTCGCCACGCTCCAGTCACCGAGGATGGCGTCTAGCTGGTCCAGTTCGTTGGGCTTGAGGCAATGAAGCTTATCGATCAGGCCGTAGCGCGAGCTCGTGACCTCAAGATTGGCGAGAATCCCAGCCACCTGCTCGATCTGCTCCGCGGTAATCCCGGGGCATGTATCGACGACGGCGTCGACGAACTCGTGCCAGCGCTCACGCGCTAAGGGCGGTGCGTGGCGAATGGTGTTGGAGAGCCGTCCGCGCACAGTCTCCTTAGTCTCGCTGCGGCGTTGAGCGCCGTGGGCAAAAATCTCCTCCCGAATCCGGTCTTGGACCAGCGCCTGGGTCTGCTGCCAAACTTGGTTGGTCGACTGGAAACCCGTCCAATCCGATAGCACTGCGTCGGCCGCGGCCAGGAAGTCGGCGGTTACGATGAAGGTAAAGCGCTTGGCTTCGCTCGTGCGGCCGTCAAGTATCCGAGTGTAGTCGCTGCCCAGCCATTTGCACTCCCCCACCAGCCGGTTATTCACGTGCCATGCGATGCCGTGCTGACGTGTCGTGCGATCCGCGCGCTGCGCATCGATCATGACGATCCGTACTTGGCCGTAATCGGGAACCTCGACAAAGCTCTCACGCAGAAAGCCGTCCGGGATATCGTCGAACGTGACCGCTACATCATCGACGACGACGGTGAAGTCTGGGTCGGTCAGAAATCGAGTTCCAAGGATCTCACGCACGGCCGCCGCGCTCGTACGGGTTCGGGTGGCGTGGGTTGCGCGGATTTCCAGGCCGTGGCCGTTGGCCGCACGATGGGACGTCTCGTGCCAGTCGAACGGCAAGGCTCCGCTGGTGCGCTTGACCCGGAACGCCACCTCCTCACCGGCAGCTCGTGTGATTACGTCGTAGGGGTCGGAGAAGGCGAAACCCGCAAGGCGCCCCTGTCCGTTGCGGCCATAGGGGCGGCGCGGCCTGCTCCCCCCGATCTCCGGTGGGGGCAGGGAAAATTCGCCTTCAGCCGCGACTCGATTGTAGTTTAGGGTGCGCCAACGCTGGGCGAACTGCTCGCGTGTCAGGCCCTTGCCGTTGTCTCGGATTGAAAACGGCCTATCGCGCGTGCCGTCAGGCCATTGAATCTCAACGCGGGTGGCGTACGCATCCCACGCGTTGGCGACCAATTCGACGAGGGCGACAGTCAGATCGCTGATGATGGCGCCGGCATGCTTGTCGAGAAAGCGATCGTCGAAAAGCGTCGGTTCAATTTCCACCGCCATCTGCGTAGCCTGTCACCTTGGTCTAGGTGGTTGACTATACCGCCCAACCTTTGGTTGTCTTCACCAAAAAATCGGGTAGCGCAGCGCATTTCCGCGAGCAACACGCGTTACGGTAGCGCGATGAACAACATGATTGCGCGATTGCTCGGCGAGCTGCATTTGGGGGATGAATGGCACAGCTGCGGCCTGTCGAATTGAAGTTCGTCGATGAGCTTTTCCGGATGAGCTCGGGCTACGTCCTCGACTTCACCAACAGCACGTTCGCCGACTTCTTCCACCAGGAAGTTGGGATCGACATCTACGACAATGCCTATGCGATCAATGGCGAGAGCAAAGGCAAGCACCTACGCGCCTTCCTCACGATCGGCCAGCCGCGCGCGATTGCGAAGGCGTTGGCTGCGCTCTGGGAATATCGGGAAGCGGATCGCCTCGGGCGAGGCCAGACCGAGACGGTCGTCAACGCGCAGCGTCGGCTCAGCGCGATCGTGGAGCGGCTCGGCGGACCGGCTCTGCCAAGCTACGCGCCTGTTGCTCCCGCAGCAGCCGAAACGACCTCACAAGCCGCGCTGCGGCCATTCCGGGCCGATGAGGCGACTCTCCGCCGGCTCGATGAGGGCTTTTTGGCACTGCATGAGATGTCAGACGAGCCGCAGGCCCGCGGACGTCATTTCGAATCGCTGCTCACCGACCTTTTCAACGCTTGGGGCATGGATGCGCGCGGCGGCTTCCACGTCATCGGCGAGCAGATCGACGGGTCCTTCCAGCACGGCAATGACACGTACCTGCTCGAGGCGAAATGGCATCGCGCGAAGACGGATGCCACTACACTTCATGGCTTCCAGGGCAAGGTGAACGAGCGGCCAGAATGGACGCGTGGGCTGTTCGTCAGCTTCTCCGGGTTCACGGAGGTCGGCCTGCAGGCATTCACGGCCAGGAAGATCATTCTTGCCGATGGAATGGACATCTACGATGCCCTGGCGCGGCGCCTTTCGGTCTCGGACATCATCGCGGCCAAGGTTCGGCACGCATCGGAATATCGAAATCCGTTCGAGCGGGTGCGGAGCCTCTTTCCGCTGTGAACGCTCCTTCGACCAGCTGCCGGGCTCACTCCCGATCATCGTCAACCAAGAACAATCGGGCCGGACGCTATGCGCCTTAGCAAGCTCACTATTCGAAATTTCAGGAATTTCCGCTCGGTCGAAATCCCGCTTTGCGGCGACGTCGTCTTGCTGGGTGAAAATCGGGTCGGCAAGAGCAACCTGCTGTTTGCGATCCGGCTCATCCTCGACCCGACGCTTCCGGACTCGGCGCGGCAGCTCAAGCTGTCGGACCTCTGGGATGGCGCACCGCCGGATTTCAGCGAGGCGATTGAGGTCCATCTGGAGATCGCTGACTTCACCAGCGATCTGGGCCTTCTCGCGCTTCTCACCGATTTCCGGACCGCGCCCGATCCGACGATCGCCCAGCTGAGCTATGTCTTCCGCAAGAAGGCAGAAGTTGTCGGGATCCCGCAGTCGAGTGAGGACTGCGAATTTATCGTCTTCGGCGGCGGCGACGAAACCCGCTCGGTGCCGAGCAAGGTCCGCCGGCGCGTGGCGATCGATGTGCTCGACGCATTGCGCGATGCCGAGGGACAACTCAGCTCATGGCGCAACTCGCCGCTTCGTCATCTGCTTGAGGAGGCGATCGCTGGCATCGGCCGCGCGGATCTCGATGCCGTTGCCGCCGAGCTCGACAAGGCGACAACGACATTGGAAGGCTTTGCTACCGTTAAGGCGCTTGAAGAGGATCTGCGCGCCGGCATCCTTCATTTGTCCGGGAAAGCGCATGACATCGACGCACGGTTGAGGTTTGCACCGTCCGACCCGCTCCGGCTTTTCCGGGCGATCGCGATGTTCATTGACGGGGGTAAGCGGGGCATCGCCGAGGCGAGTCTCGGCTCTGCGAATGTCGCGCTGCTGGCGTTGAAGCTGGCAGAGTTCGCCTGGCGCCGGAAGAAGAACGAGCGAAATTTTTCGCTTCTGTGCATCGAGGAGCCGGAGGCGCATCTCCACCCGCAGCTTCAACGCTCCGTTTTCAAGAAGCTGCTTGGCGGGGCTGATGGGTCGCAAGCTCTCGTCGTCACCAGCCATTCGCCGACATTGGCCGCCGTCGCGCCATTGCGGTCGATCATTCAGCTGAAAACGCGCGGGGGTTCGACACATGCGTTTTCGCTGGCCAACCTGCCGGTGACGCCTGACGAATTGGACGACGTTGAGACGTATCTCGACGCTACGCGCGCCGAGCTGCTGTTCGCCCGCGGCGTGATCTTCGTCGAAGGCGATGCCGAAGAGGCCTCGTGCCAGTCTTCTCGTCTTCGATTGGCCATCACCTCGACGATCTCGGGATCACCGTTTGCAACGTCGCCGGCACGAATTTCGGACCCTATGTGAAGCTCGCGGAGGCCCTCGGCATGCCCTACGCGGTGATAACCGACTGGGATCCGTTGGACGGGACGAGACCGCCATTGGGAAGGAAACGGACGATCGACTTGTGGGAAGCGATGCTCCAAGTCAGAGGTAAGCCAGCCTTGACGCCGGCTCAGCACGCGGAATGGAATGCCAAAGCCTATGCGGAGTTCGCAGCGACAGCCGCCGCGTCGGGCGTCTTCCTCAATGACCAGACCTTCGAAGTCTCGGTCGCGAACACGCCCGCGCTGTTGAGTCCCTTGCTCGACATCCTCGGCGACCAGGGATTCGGCTCGATACGCACCAAGCGCATCGCGAACTGGCGCGCCAGCACCGCGCCAGTAGATCCATCGCAATTGCTGGCGATGGTGGCCGACATTGGCAAGGGCCGGTTGAGCGCAAGGCTTTCGAAAAAGGCCATAGCGCTCGGAGCTCCGAAATACATTTCCGATGCGATCGGATGGGTTGTGAGCCGTGTCCAGTAGCGTGCCGCTCCTTCGCGCAATCGACGAGCTCAGCGCAAACCCTGAGCAACTCGCTGCCGTACAGGAGAGCGGCCATTGCGTTGTGCTCGCCGGGCCGGGCAGCGGAAAGACCAAAACGTTGACCACCGCCATGGCGCGCGCGCTCGCGGAAGACGTGGCCGATCCGCGCGGCGTTGCCTGCATCACCTACAACAACGAGTGCGCGATCGAGCTCGAGACGCGCCTTGGCCGCCTCGGTGTCGCGACTGGCGATCGGGCCTTCATGGGGACGGTGCATGGCTTCGCGCTGAGCCAGGTCATCGCGCCCTATGCGCGATGCGTGCCCGTCGGTCTGACCGCCGATTTCAGGGTCGCGACACGGGGGGAATCGCGCGCTGCGGTCGAGACGGCATATGCGATCGCGATCGGTGGCATCGACGATCCGCACCGTCGGTGGAGCTTTGCCTCTGAGAAGCGACGCCGTGACGTCGATCGCAGCCGGCCGGAGTGGCGAGGCCGGAATCCGGGGCTTGCGACGTTCGTCGAAGCCTATGAGAGCGAACTGCGAAGACAGGGCTTGATCGATTTCGATGACATGCCGCTTCTCGCCTATCGCATGATCAAAGAGCACGCCTGGATCCGAGATGCGCTTCGCGCGCGCTTTCCGGTTTTGTTCGTCGATGAGTATCAGGATCTCGGCTACGCGCTGCACGAGCTCGTCCTGCTATTGTGCTTCGGCGGTGGCATCCGCCTCTTCGCGGTCGGTGACGCTGACCAATCGATCTACGGCTTCACCGGCGCGAATCCGGAATTGCTCGAAAGCCTTACTGCCCGTCGCGATGTCCGGACCATCAGGCTGCGTTTTAACTACCGGTCGGGGGGCAGGATCGTGCGTGCGTCCCTCGGCGCGCTCGGCGAGGAACGGGACTATCGTGAAGTTGCCGGTGCGCCGGAGGGGGAGCTCACATTCTGGTCCGTGCCTTTGGGCCACTGCATGCAAGCGCAGGCGGTCGCAGACACGGTGATCCCAAAGCTTGTCGAGAAAGGCATCGCGCTCGACGAAGTCGCTGTGCTCTACCGGGCCGCCTATCTCGGTGACAAGGTCGCCCTGGCTTTGAAGCAAGCCGGGATCCCCTTCGTCCGCACCGATGGAAATGCCATTGTCAGGCGCAGTTCACGGCTCGCCCGCTTCATCGAAGACTGCGCCAGGTGGGTTGTTGGAGGCTGGCGAAATGCCGAACCGCGCTTCGGGCGCCTGCTCGGCCAGGCGCTCACCCTGGTCTATGGCCGACATGCGAGCGACCACGAGGAGCAGCGCCTATCCGACCAACTGATGGGCTTCCTGCAGGCCACGATTGGCTTCAGCGGCAGCACGCACGAATGGTTGCATCGCTTCGATCGCGAGCTGATCGCGGGGTGGCGGGCGAGTGCGCGAAACCTGGAGCAGGAGTGGGACGTCTGCGCCGAGATGATCGGCAACACCGATCCCGCCCGCAATCTGGATATCCCGCTTCCTCATTTCGCCGGCCGGGTCGAGGGTACCGGGCGCGTCAGCCTGAGCACGCTGCACAGCGCGAAGGGACGAGAGTTCGACGCGGTGGTGATGTATGGCGTGAATGCGAGCGATTTCCCCAGTGAGCGCGACAAGAGAAGCGCGACGAGCCTGCGTGAAGCGCGTCGGCTATTCTACGTCGGCGTTACACGTCCACGGAAAGAACTGAGCCTGGTTTTTCAAGAACATCACCATTCGCCATGGGTCATAGAGCTCTACGCCCGAAGCCAAGGTTGATCGACCGCGGCTGATATCCCTCGCTATCATTTGACGCCGCGTGACTATAGCGCCCCGCGCTCGTCAGCGGACCAAGCCTGTGTTCTGCGATGGGGTCGTTAGTTAGACAGCCAGAAAGCCGACGTTGCGATTGTCCGCAAAGGGCCAGAATTGCGCGTTGGGCATGCCGGCAGCACCAACTGCGCTTGAAATCGCCGAGAGGGTCCCAGCGATGAACTCTGCGGTGAAGTGTCAGATGGGCGACTTCCGGTCGCGACGGGTCTTCGGAGGCCCGGTCCGGTTTTAGTTTGGGCACTTCGGCGCCGATTTGCCGGTTATTCGGATCGCCTGGCTAGGCGCACGCCGACGCCGCCCCCGTTCTCGGCAATGAACTCAATCCCGGCAGCCTCGAGGGCACGCCGGAGCGCTTCAATCGTCACATTATGCGCTCTTATCGGCCCAACCGTTGGCTCCAATCGCTTTATCGTGGCGATAGAGACCTTCGACAGCTCCGCGAGGGACTTCTGATCCATCTGCAACAAGGCGCGCGCGGCTCGAAGCTGCGCTCCAGTAACGCTTATACCAAAAGTATCATTTGATGCCATAGGGCTTGATTTTCGTCCTGCACGCTTGTAGGCTCTCACTGTTCACACGCTCCAGTTGCCTCTTACGGAGCGCGTGAGCGGTCGAGCAGAGTGGTTGCAACACCATGCTCGACCTAACCAATACCCAGCTGTCTGGAGCTCGGATCATGGCTGATTCCGACAATACCACGACTGTGCCTTTCGTCACGCTTGGACGGCAGCGTTCGACGGCGCCCAGAGCTCGCACTGCGGATCGCGAGCCAGCTCATTCGACGACGGTGGCGGATCCGGCCTTGGCGTTGTCTCAGGCATGGATCGAGGCTCATGCCGCGAGGGCGGCGCACTGTCTGAAGCAACAGCGGCTCGAGACCGAGCTGCTAGGGCGTTCCTCCGAAAGCGTCGACGAACAACCCGCGAGGAGGGCAGGGCGCCGCCGCGGCATGAGGCGGGCCTACGCAGAAGCGAAGGCGGCCGAGACACTGGCCGGTGCGCGCGAACAAGAGCTGCTCGAGCGCCTTATCCGGACGCCCGCACTCTCGCTTGCAGGGATCGCCGCGAAGCTCTCGGTCATCGCAATCGAAGCTGGGGACAATACCGACCTGGCGGATTTTCCCGTGTCGCATGTCCGATCCGCTCTCAAGGACCTTCGGCGTTTGATGGCCGGGGGAACCGTCGATTTAGGCCCGGCTCAGGACGACGACCGCGAAGACGTCGGCAGACCCGACCTTTGCCGCTCGCAACGTCAAGTAATTCAACGGGAGAGGTGAAATGGCCGCACAGGCTGCGAACAGGATGGGGCTACTCGCGATGGCGGCTGCCCTGCTGCTGATCTCGAACAGGACCGGCGCGTCTGCCGAAACGACCAAGGACCGGATCCTGCGCGAAGGCAGGATCGTCGTTGGTATCCACAACCGCTCGCCCTGGGGGTTTCGCGACGAGAAGACCGGCGAAGCCACCGGATGGCATCCGGACATTCTCAAAGCCGCCTTCGCCGAGCTGGGCGTGAAGAACCTGGAATTCCAGGTGACCGAGTTCGGGGCGCTCATCCCGGGCCTTCTGGCGCGCCGTTTCGACGCCGTGGCATCGGGTCTCTCGATCACCCCTGACCGTTGCAAACAGGTGGCCTTCGGCGCGCCCGACCTGCAGGCGCCGGACGCGGCCATTGTCCTGGCCGGCAACCCCAAGAAGATCCACGGCTATGCCGACATCGCCGCGCAGGCAGACATTGTCATGGGGGCCGGCCGCGGCAGCGTCGTCACCACCAACGCCGCCGCGGCCGGCGTACCCAGCAACCGCATGCTGCTGTTTCCCGACATCGAATCCAATCTCTCGGCACTGCGCGCCGGCCGCATCGACACAGCACTGATGGCGTCGCCGACCGTGATCGGACTTCTGGCCGGGAAGGGCGGTCTCGGCCTCGAACGCGTGGCGCCGTTCGACGTCGGTCAAGCGCAGACCAATTTCGCGGCGATCGCCTTCCGCAAGGAGGATGTCGATCTGCGTGCGACCTATGATCAACAGCTCGCCAAGCTGAAACGCACCGAGGCCTTCGCTGCGATCATGATGAAATACGGCTTCGGCGATCAGGAAGCCGTGCCGCCGGGCATCGTCACTGCCGATCTCTGCAAAGGGCAGCCATAACGATGCCGATGAGCCTGTTCGAGATCTGGCTGGGCATTCTGCAGGGGCTCGGCACAACCCTGACCGTCACCGCCTACGGCCTCGTCTTCGCCGTTCCCTTCGCGCTCGTGTTCGGCGTCGCCCAATATCTCACGCGCGGCGTCGCGCGTCTGCTGGTCACAGGCGTCATCGAGTTCTGGCGCAGCTCGGCCGTCATCATCCTGCTGTTCGTCTTCTACTACGCGCTGCCCGTCGTCGGCGTGACCTTGTCGGCACTGACGGTGAGCGCGATGGTTCTCGGCCTGAACGCCGGCGGCTATGCCAGTCAGGCGGTGCGTGCCGGTCTGCAGGCGATTCCGGCGGGCCAGAAGGAGGCGGGTGCGGCTCTTGGTCTGTCGCGCCCGGCGATCCTTTTTCTGATCGAGCTGCCACAGGCGCTGATCGCGATGAGCCCGACCTTCGTCAACACCCTGATTCAGCTGGTCAAGGCGACAGCGCTGGTCTCCCTCGTGACGCTGACCGACATGACGTTCCGCGCCAAGGAAATCGCACAGGTCGAATACAATCCCGTCGCGATCTACACGGCGCTCCTGCTTGCTTTCTTTGTCGTCTGCTACCCGATCGCCCTTGCTGGACGCTGGCTGGAGGCGCGGGTGGCCGCACCCGGGAGCCGCTCCAGTGGGGTTTGATCTAGCCTTCGCCTTGTCTAGCGTACCGACCATTCTCGGCGCGATCGGCACGACCCTAGGTGTGGCATTCGTCAGCTGTCTGGGTGCCGCCGCACTCGGCTTCCTCTTCGACATGCTACGACGCATCGGTGGCGTCGTCGGCCTCGCGATCGGCTTCGTCATCGACTTCATCCGGTCGACACCGGTTCTGGCCTGGCTCTATTTTCTGTACTTCGTCCTGCCCTTCTACGGCATTCGCTTGGGCTCGCTGACGGTCGGCGTGCTGGGGCTCAGCCTCTATTACAGCGGCTATCTCGCCGAGGTCTTCAAGGCCGGCATCGACGCTATTCCCAAGGGCCAGTCGGAGGCTGCCCGGGCGCTGTCGCTCAGCCGGCGCGATGCCCTCATCTACGTGATCGCGCCACAGATGCTGCGTAACATCGCCGCCCCGCTCGGCAATTATTTCGTCTCGATCCTCAAAGCGACGCCCTATCTGGCCGTCTTGGCGGTTCCCGAAATGCTCGGACGCGCCTTCGATATCGCCTCGGAAACCTATCGCTACACCGAGCCACTGGTCGTCGCCGGCCTCATCTTCCTCGTGCTCGCCCTGGTCATTTCCCATGGCGTCAAACGTTTGGAACGGCGCCTGCTCGCCGTCGGCGCACGATAATTCAGCCAAACCCGGACCGGACCATGAGCACGCAATCGCAGTCCATCGTCGATATCCAGGGCCTCAACAAATGGTACGGCGCCCTCCACGTCCTGAACGACATTGACCTTGCGGTCGCAAGCGGCGCCTGCGTCGTGGTCTGCGGGCCGTCGGGTTCGGGCAAATCGACACTCATCCGCTGCATCAACGGCTTGGGCAGCTACCAGACAGGCACGCTGCGCCTGGCGGGGACGACACTTGGTCTCAACGCCAGCGAGACGGCCGCGGCGCGCCGCCAGACCGGCATGGTCTTTCAGAGCTTCAACCTGTTTCCCCACCTGACAGTGCTGTCCAACTGCACGCTGGCACTGCGCCGTGTCGCCGGCCAGAGCCGCGCCGAGGCGGAAGACATTGCCATGGCACATCTCGAAAAGGTCAGGATCCCGGAGAAGGCCAAATCCTATCCCGGCCAGCTGTCTGGAGGGCAGCAGCAGCGCGTCGCGATTGCCCGGGCGCTCTGCCTCAACCCACGCCTCATGCTATTTGACGAGCCGACCTCGGCGCTCGACCCGGAGATGATCAAGGAGGTGCTCGACGTCATGGTCGCGCTGGCCCGCGACGGCATGACGATGATCTGCGTCACCCACGAGATGGGCTTTGCCCGTGAAGTCGCCGACCAGGTCGTCTTCATGGATGGCGGATCCATCGTCGATCATGCGCCCGTGCGCGACTTTTTCGGCCCATCGGGGCATCCCCGCTCGCGGCTGTTCCTCAATACCGTCCTGAAGCACTGAGCGCGCGCCGATGACAAGCTCCACACAGGTTTGGACGCCACTCGACTTCCAGGCGGATGGCAAGCAATGCGACTGGCTGCGCGTGCCCTATTCGACGGACTTGTCGGGTTATGGCGTCGTCCCGATCCCGATCGTCTGCATCCGGAACGGAGCAGGACCCACGGCGCTGCTCATGGCTGGCAGCCATGGCGACGAATATGAAGGGCAGGTCGCGCTTGCGGCGCTGGTGCGCGAGATCGATCCGGCCGATGTCCAGGGGCGCATCATCGTGCTGCCCGCTCTCAATGCTCCTGCCGTCGCGGCCGGCCGGCGCGTCTCGCCGCTGGACGCAGGTAACCTCAACCGAGCCTTTCCAGGCGATCCCGTTGGCGGTCCGACGGCGATGATCGCGCACTATGTCGACACCGTGCTCGTGCCCATGGCGGACCTTGCCATCGACCTGCACGCAGGCGGACGATCTTGCGACTACATCCCCTGCGCCCTGATCAGAAGCGGGGGCAGCGAGACCGAGCATCGGCAGCTTGTTGACCTGGCAGTCTCGTTTGGCGCTCCGGTCACCTCCATCAGCGACGGCTCCGGCGGCGGTGGCAGGACGACATTCTCAGCGGTCGGGCAGGGGGCTGGAGTGCCGGTGCTGACCGCCGAACTTGGCGGTGGCGCCGCGCTGTCGCGTGACGGACTGGCAATCGCGGAGCGCGGACTCAGACGCGTTCTGCAGCGCTATGGCATGTGGTCGGGCGCAACCCCCGATCCTGCCCCGCCCACGCGCTTCATGCGGGTCCGGGGAAGGGGAGCCTTTGTCTATGCCATGCGCAAGGGGCTGTTCGAACCGTCAGCGGAGTTGGGCGATGCCGTCCGGGCCGGCCAGCTTGCCGGTGTCATTCATGCCATCGATCGGCCGTGGCAGGCGCCGGAACCGATTGCGTTCACCGAGGGCGGGATGGTTGCCTGTCGACGTGCCCCGGTGCTGACTGAGCCGGGCGATTGCCTCTACAAGCTGCTCGTCGACGTCGATCCCGCCTGACCGCCGCAAAGGCGCTCGATCGGAGCGATCATGATCCTCTGGGGACCAAGACGCCCTTCGACGATCCGTCCGGTGGGCGTCAATCCACAGGCCAGGTTGAAGTTGAAAGCGGCGAGATTGGCGACGTTCACGCTCGACATGACCTGGGCGACGAGCGGCCGTTCCCGCGCGATCCATTGTGCGGCGAGGCGGATCGCGGCCTTGCCATAGCCCCGGCCCTGGAGGCGCGTGTCGATCCGCAGATTGTTGAGGGTCATGCAGCCTGCCTCCGCCCAGTCGGGCAGAGCCGCGCCTTCCCGCGCAACGATGAAGCCGACGGCCCTGTCGTCATCGACCAGCGCAAAAGGTGTCTGGCGTGGTGGTGAGGTCCGCAACTGAGCGAAGACGTCGCCGATCAGCCCGCCCGAATAGGGCCCGGTGTCGGGATCGACGGCAATGCCAGCGACCACACTATGCCAGGCCTTTCGAGGGCGCGGAAGCGGACAGCTAGAACGCATCCTTCAGGCGATGCTTCCGACCGGGCCTCGCAGGCGTACCTCAAGGCTAATGAGCTGGTCTTGGCAAACGACAACGACTGGAGCTTGCCCACAAACGCGAAACCCGAGCCGATGATCTTCACGCGATGGGCGTCCGCGGTCCCGTGGAAGGCGACGCATTCATCGTTCTGCAGCTCTTCGGGAAACAGGCGATATCCTCTTGCCTCGTCCGCGCTTAGAAACGGGCATTCCTTAATTGGCGGACCGTGATCCATTGCCGCTTGGTCCTATGTCTAGCCGCCGGCTTACAGCGTCTGCGGCGCTCTGGCGGCAAATGCCGATCTATATTAACAGATCAAAATTAGTATCTGATATGTTAAAATAGATCGAGACTTGCATCGCTGTCCTTGATATGCTATATTATATCAAACACGTGATTTGATATGCAATCCCGGATCATGCACTACGCCAACGAAGCCGTCATTGCCGCTCTGAAGGCCGCCCGCGAGAGTGGCGGCCTGAGCCAACGCGACCTGAGCGCAAAGGCCGGCGTGCCGCAAAGCCATATCTCGAAGATCGAGGGTGGCGGCGCTGACATTCGTTTGTCGAGCCTGATCGAACTCGCCCGCGCCCTCGAACTGGACCTCGTGCTCGTCCCGCGCCACCTTGTGCCCGCCGTCGAGGGTGTCCTGCGGGCTGCGCCACTGCCTCAACCAGAGTCGAGAAGCGAGCACAAAGAACTGGAGCGCGCCGCCAAAGCTCTCGGGAAAATCGCGCGGCAGCAGCCAAAGACAGAGTGGCTCGACAGGCTCCGCCAGATTCTGCGGGAGCTGGGGCATTTCCGGCTGAGTACCAGCGACCTCACTACCGTGGACAGAGCAGCGCAAAACCTCGCCGCCCTTGCCGACGGCAAGGACGACGGCGTCTCGATCTCGGAAATCCGCAACAGCCTGCAAAACCTGCGCAACCGCATCGCCCACGCCGTACCCGCGCCGCCGCAACCTGCTTACAGCCTTGAGGAGAATGACGATGCGTGACGTCTCCGTCCTCGACGTCCTGCTTTACGGCGCGCCCATCGGCACCCTGACGCTGGTGCAGGGTGACCGCACGCTGTTCGCCTTCAACCAGGCCTATATCGATGATCCAGACAGGCCGACCCTCAGCCTGTCCTTCAAGGACCAGTTTGGCGGCCTGATCACCGATATCCGCCCGACGCAGACGGTCGTCCCGCCCTTCTTCTCGAATCTCCTGCCGGAAGGCCCCTTGCGCACGTATCTCGCGCAGCAGGCCGGGGTGAACGCGAAGCGCGAGTTCTTCCTTCTCTGTGTCCTCGGCCGGGACCTTCCCGGCGCCCTGACCGTCAGGCCTGCCGACGGCGACGCCGGAACCGCCGAGCCTGACCAGGCGGAGCGCGCCCGCCGCGCCAACGTCCTGCGCTTTTCCCTCGCGGGGGTGCAGCTCAAGTTCTCGGCGGTCAAGAGTGACCGCCGCAACAACGGCCTGACGATCCCGGCGGCGGGCGTCGGCGGCTCTTGGATCGTGAAGTTGCCGTCCGCCCGATTCGGGCGCGTGCCCGAGAACGAGTTCTCGATGATGACGCTCGCAGCGCGCCTGGGCATGGATGTCCCGGAGGTGCAGCTCGTCGACATCGACTCCATCGAGGGCCTGCCGGAGGGCATCGGCCGCCTCGACGGCCCGGCGCTTGCCGTCCGGCGCTTTGACCGGACGGCAGCGGGCCCGGTGCATATGGAGGATTTCGCGCAGGTTTTCGGCGTCTTCCCCGACGATAAATACGAGAAGGCGAGCTACCGCCTGATCGCTGGGGTTCTGGGCGTGGAAACCGGCGATGACGGCGCGGCGGAATTCATTCGCCGCCTTGTCTACAACACGCTCATCGGCAACGCCGACATGCACCTGAAGAACTGCTCTCTGCTCTACCCGGACCGCCGCACAGCGCAACTGGCACCGGCATATGATTTCGTATCGACGGTGCCCTACATCGCCGACGAAAACGCCGCCCTCAAATACGCCAGGACACGCCGCATGGCGGAGTTTACGATGGACGAGCTCGCCTACCTCGCCGCCAAGGCGCGGCTGCCGGAACGGCTCGTTCTCGATACAGCGGCGGCGACTGTGGACGCATTCAGAACGCTCTGGACCGGCGAGAAGGCCCACCTTCCCCTCTCACGCGAAACCGTCGGCGCCATCGACCGCCATATCGACAGCCTGCCTTTGGCCCGCGCCTAGCGCGGCCCTTCGCTTCAACAAAGCCGGCCATGGCCGCCGCCCCTGAAAAGAAGGCTGCGGCAGCACCCCTGGCCCTCGCCGAGAGCGGGCGGGTGCGGGTCGGCGTGCGTTCGGGACGGGCTGGCCTGCGGCCCGCACGGGGCTTGCAGCCCTGCAGCCGGACGCGCGCCTGCCCGGTCCGTAGAACCCGTGCCAAGGGCGGGAGGGCGGCGCCTTCGCGGGCTCCTTGTTCTTCCTTCCATGCCAGGGATCGTGACCCGCATGGGCGGAGACGCGGCGCGCGGCTCTGTGGCGCCGCAGGCGCCATAGAGCACGGACCGGTATGCCGGGGGCACCGGCAACATCGGTTCACGAATGATGCCGTTCGCGGGGCAGAACCGTCTTAGAGAAAAACCGCGCTATGGTGTCCCTGTTCTTGGCGAAGTCCTGCTGCGCGAGCGCGGGAAGCCGCGCGAAGGCCCCGTCATAGTCGTCGAGCTCTACGAGCGCATTGGCGCCCGCCGGCTCAAGCCGCAGACACCGCCCCGGGCCGAGAAGCAGCTTCGCCTGCGCCGTTGTGTTGTCGGTTGTCAGAAGCATTGCCGCCTTGATGGCCTCCCTTCACGCCAACAAGCCGCCAAAAACCCCGGGCCTGCTCAGTTCGAAAGCCGCGTTCCCGGTGCCGATGCTGAAAATCTCGCTCTGATCGGGCGTCAGATCGTACGCGGTCAGCGCATCGACCAGCGCAACCCTGACGGGATTGTCCGGCGGCGGGGGCAGGACGACGTTCTCAGCGGTCGGGCAGGGGGCCGGAGTGCCGGTGCTGACCGCCGAACTTGGCGGTGGCGCCGCGCTATCGCGGGACGGGCTGGCAATCGCGGAGCGCGGATTACGACGCGTTTTGCAGCGATATGGCATGTGGTCGGGCGCAACCGGCGATCCTGCGCCGCCAACGCGCTTCATGCGGGTGCGGAGCAGGGGAGCCTTTGTCTACGCCATGCGCAAGGGGCTGTTCGAACCGGCAGCGCAGCTGGGCGCTGTCGTCCGGGCCGGCCAGCTTGCCGGTGTCATCCATGCCATCGATCGGCCGTGGCAGGCGCCGGAACCGGTCTCGTTCACCGAGGACGGGATGGTTGCCTGTCGACGTGCCCCGGTGCTGACCGAACCGGGCGACTGCTTCTACAAGCTGCTCGTCGACGTCGATCCGGCCTGACCGCCGACAAGGCGCTCGATCGGAGCGCTCATGATCCGCTGGAGACCGAGGCGCCCTTCGACGATCCGCCCGGTAGGCGTCAATCCACAGGCCAGGTTCAAGTTGAAGGCGGCGAGATTGGCGACGTTCACGCTCGACATGACCTGAGTGACAATCGGCCGTTCCCGCGCGATCCATTGTGCGGCGAGACGGATCGCGGCCTTGCCATAGCCGCGGCCCTGGAGGCGGGTGTCGATCCGCAGATTGTTGAGGGTGATGCAGCCCTTTTCCGCCCAGTCGGGCAGAGCCGCGCCTTCCCGCGCAACGATGAAGCCGACGACCCTGTCGTCATCGACAACCGCAAAAGGTGTCTGGCGTGGCGGCGAGGCTCGCAACTGAGCGAAGACGTCGCCGATCGGGCCGCCGGAATAGGGCTCCTTGTCGCGATCGACAACAATGCCGGCGACCACGTTCTCGTCGTCAAGACCGAGCACCCGCAACGAGACTGGCATTGATGCCCTCCGGACTTTCCATCCGACGGCCAGTCTTGTCGTTAGTCTCCGAGCTCGGGCTGACGGAATCCCGGGATGGACTTCATGCGCGGCCAAGCGGGGACGTCGGCGCAGCTGACGAACCGAACTATGCCGGTGGCATCGTGGTGCGGCCTGGCATAGCCAGGGTCCTTGCTGACTCCGGAAATGTCCAGCTTCAGGCTATCCAATACGCGCCCATCCCGTGGTGGCTGGTGCTGGCGAGTAGTCCAACGAGCAGTGCGGGCGTCGGTTATGGTATCGCTGCCTCATCGCATCGAGGCGCGCTTTAGGTGAAATCAGCCATCTTTCGGGAGGAACATCGCCTGCGGCGTTCAGAGCGCATGCGCGCGTTCCGGTCAATTCCGCACCCTACGCGGCTAGCGACAAATTGTAATGATGGCGTCATTACAACACTTGTAATGACCGCGTCGTTACAGTATGATGACCCCAAGGAGATTTCTATGGCAACGATCCGCACAAGGGATGCCGAGAACAGCGAACCGCTGAACATGCGCATCAAGCCAAGCATCCGCAGTCTCATCGACCGCGCCGCAGCTCTGGTGAAACAGAACCGAACCGATTTCATGCTCGAGGCAGCCGAGCAGCGGGCGCAGCGTGTCCTGCTCGATCGCGTCGTGTTTCCGGTCAGCGCCGAGGTCTACGCCCAGTTTGTCGAGCGGCTCGATGCACCTGCGAACCCGAATGATCGCTTGAAGCGCACCATGACCACCAAGGCGCCGTGGGACGCTGCGTGACGCTTTCAGCACCCGTGCCGCTGGCAGATCATCACGAACTTGCCGGATTCAACTCCGGTGTCGCCGAGCTCGACGACTGGCTGTTGAAGCGTGCGCGCAGCAACCAGGCCAGCGGTGCATCGCGCACCTTCGTCCTTTGCGAGGGCAATCGCGTCGTAGGCTATTACGCACTCGCCTCCGGCGCTGTTACGCAGGCGGAAGCCCCAGGAAAGATTCGCCGTAACATGCCTGATCCCATCCCGTTCGCGGTGCTGGGCAGGCTGGCGATCGACACTGCCCATCAGGGCAAAGGCGTCGGTCGGGCTATGGTCAGGGATGCCGGGTTTCGACTCATGCAGGCGGCAGAGGTCCTAGGCATCCGCGGCTTGCTCGTGCATGCGATTTCGGAGGAGGCCAAGGCGTTCTACCTCGCGCTTGGTTTCACCCCCTCGCCGCTCGACCCCATGATGCTGATGGTCACGCTACGCGATTTGTCCGCGGTCGCCAGCCCGCGATGAATGGCCTGCTGCCGGTTTTGTGGACGCTCAGTTAAGCTGACTGGATTGCCCCCGGTCCGTTAGACACCGAACCCTGCCGGTGGCATCGTGGTGCGGCCTGGCATAGCCAGGGCCCTTACTGACTCCGGAAATGTCCGGTTTAACGCTATGCAATACGCGCCCTACCATGGCGGCTGGTGCTGATGGCCAGTAGCCCAACGAGCAGTGCGGGCGTCGGTTATAGTATCGCCGCCTCATATCTAATGACTGGCGATCCAAAGCGGAAAAGCCGGTTTGACTTCATTCACGAAACCATTCCGCTCGCACGTCGTTGGTTTACCCGAACGATAAAGAGCGATGAATGAGCCGCCGCGTGTCTTTTGCCATTGCCGAGGAAAAAAGCGACGTGTTTATCGGCCCCTGGCCCAACGTCGGGATTGAGGTCCTCCCGTACGGATCGCTTATCCGTGGTGACCCAAGAGATGTCGACAGTCGCCGGAGGTGGATGTGATCAAGCCATTCGATAAGCCAGCTCTGACAGGCGTGACCGGGTTGGACGACGTTCTCGGGGGCGGATTGGAACGGCGGCGTCTGTTTCTTCTCGAGGGCAACCCCGGAACGGGTAAGACCACGATCTCGATCCAGTTCTTGTCGGCGGGAGCCCTGGCGGGCGAACGCACGCTTTACATCACTTTGTCCGAAACCGAGGAGGAGCTGCGCGCCGGCGCGGCCTCGCATGGCATGGACATGGCGGGCATCGAGATCTTCGAGCTCGTTCCCCCGGAGCTCCTTCTCGATGAGGATCAGCAGCAGAGCTTGCTCTATTCATCGGACCTGGAACTTGGCGAGACAACCAAGCGCATCTTCGAGGCGTTTGAACGGACACTGCCCGACCGCGTCGTCCTGGACAGCCTGTCGGAAATCCGACTTCTCGCCCAAGGCTCCCTGCGCTACCGACGCCAGATCCTGGCGCTCAAGCATTACTTCGCGAAAAGGGGCGCGACGGTGCTGATGCTCGACGATCTGACGACGGACATCAACGACAAGACGGTGCATAGCGTCGCTCACGGCGTGATCCGGTTGGAGGAGACGTCGCCGGAATACGGCGCCGATCGTCGTCGCCTTCGCGTCATGAAGTATCGTGCCCGTCGTTATCGCGGGGGTTATCACGACTTCTCCATCCTCACTGGCGGCGTGCGCGTGTTTCCCCGTCTTGTATCCGCCGAGCACAAGACGCGGTTTGTGCGCGATGAGCTGAAGAGTGGTTCGTCCCAATTGGACGCGCTTTTGGGAGGTGGAATCGAACGTGGATCGAGCGTGTTGGTCCTGGGCCCGGCGGGCACCGGTAAGTCGCTGCTTGGTCTCACCTTCATCGAAAGTGCCATCTCACGGGGCGAGATCGCCGGCTTGTTCGTCTTCGACGAGGAGCTTGGCTTGCTCTTCGATCGAGCCAAGAAACTTGGCATCGACCTTCAGGCGATGGTCGATGGAGGCAAGCTTCTCGTCGAGCAGGTCGACGCCGCCGAGCTAAGCCCGGGTGAGTTCGCCGAGCGGGTGCGCCGTTGTGTCGAGGAGCACGGCGTCAGGACGGTGATCATCGATAGCCTGAACGGTTACCAGGCCGCCATGCCGCATGAACAGGCGCTAGTACTGCACATCCACGAATTGCTGCAGTATTTGAATCGGCAAGGAGCCACGACGTTCCTGACTGTCGCGCAGCATGGACTGGTCGGCGACATGAAGACACCGGTGGACGTCACCTATCTTGCGGACACGGTCATACTGCTTCGCTACTTCGAGGCTTTCGGCCGGGTCCGGCGCGCGATCTCTGTCGTGAAAAAGCGCATGGGGGGGCATGAAGACACCATCCGCGAATACCGAATCGGAGGTCGCGGCATCAGCCTCGGCGAGCCGCTCGTCAACTTCCAGGGTGTACTCCGAGGCGTTCCGACCTTGGTCGGCGAGGGCCCGGAGCCAGTGCGGGCAGGCCAGGCGTGAAGCGTTCGACAGTCTCGGAAAGGGCTCTGATCCTAGCGCCCCGCGGACGGGATGCGTCAATCGCAGTCGCGATGCTTGGCGAGGCAGGCACCATTGCTCAGGCTTGCGGATCGATCCTCGACCTGATCGGGGAACTTGATGTGGGCGCTGGTGTCGTGGTGGTCACTGAGGAAGCGTTGGCAACCTCGGACCTGGGCCCTTTGGCTGCCTGGATCGCAGACCAGCAGGAATGGTCCGACATGCCCTTCGTGCTCCTGACAGGCCACGGTGGCGGGTTGGAGCGAAACCCGGCAGCGCGCCGATATCTTGACGTACTCGGCAATACCACTTTTCTCGAACGCCCGTTTCACCCCACCACATTGGTGAGTCTGGTCCGCGCCGCCTTACGTGGCCGCAGGCGACAGTATGAGGCGCGGGCGCGCGTCGACGAGCTGCGCTTCCTCGCAGAATTGGACGAGGCCATGCGAGGCGCACGCGATGCGCGGGCGGCAATGCTGACGGCTGCCACTCTCCTCGCAAACCGCCTGGGCGCGTCCCGATGCGCCTATGCGGACGTCGACGTCGACAATGATCGCTTCTTCATCCGCAACGACTACGCCGCGCCCGAGATCGCAAGCTCGGCTGGCACTTACAGCCTCGACCTGTTCGGTCCCCGCGCCGCTGCCGACATGCGAGGTGGGAATATTCTGGTCGTCCGCGACGTCGCCGCTGAGCTTGCTTCCGGCGAGGGACGCGAGATGTTCCTGGCGATCAATATCTCCGCGATCGTGTGCTGCCCGCTGGTAAAAGGCGGTCGCCTGGTCGCCATGATGGCAGTCCACCAAAGCCATCCGCGCGACTGGCAATCGCGTGAAATTGCCCTCGTTCAGTTAGTCGTCGAGCGCTGCTGGTCGCATATCGAGCGAGTCGGCGCCGAGGCCCGGCTTCGCGAGAGCGAGGAGCGCCTTCGGCTGGCGACCGAGCACGCCGACATCGGTTTCTGGGACGTGGATCCCGTCAACGATCAGCTCCTATGGCCTGCTCGCGTCAAAGCCATGTTTGGAATCTCAGCGGACGTCCCCGTCACTATGCAGGATTTCTACGAAGGACTGCATCCGGACGACCTCGAGGCGACGGGCTCCGCCTATGTCGCCGCCGCGGACCCGGCGCGCCGCGCGCTCTACGACGTGGAATACCGCACGATCGGCAAGGAAGACGGCGTGCTGCGCTGGGTGGCGGCGAAGGGGCGAGGCGTATTCGAGGGCAACCGTTGCATACGAGTGCTTGGCACGGCCATTGACATAACCGCGCGCAAGGCGATCGAGGAGCAGCTTCGCCACCTTAACGAGACCTTGGAGCAAAGGGTCGTCAATGAGGTTGCGGAGCGGACCAAGGCCGAAGACGCGCTGCGCCAGGCGCAGAAGATGGAGGCGGTCGGGCAGCTGACGGGTGGCGTCGCCCACGACTTCAACAACCTTCTGACCATCATAAAGAGCTCCACAGACCTGATGCGTCGGCCGAACCTCCCGGAGGAACGTCGGCGCCGGTACGTGGATGCCATCTCCGACACGGTGGACCGAGCCGCCAAGCTCACCGGTCAGCTCCTGGCCTTTGCGCGCCGCCAGTCACTGAAGCCGGAGGTGTTCGAGCCCGGCGTCCGCATCCGCGCCATCGCCGAAATGCTCCGGACCATCATGGGATCGCGCGTCGAGATCATCGCCGATATCCGTGCGGAAGACTGCTTCGTCGAGGCCGACATCAGTCAGTTTGAGACGGCCCTCGTTAATATGGCCGTGAATGCGCGCGACGCGATGGACGGTGAAGGCACCCTGACGATTGCCGTAGAGGACCTTTCGCGGATGCCGCCTATCCGCGGCCATGCCGGGGGAGCGGGACCGTTCATCGCGGTGTCGCTCTCCGATACCGGCATGGGCATCCCGTCCGAAAAACTCTCCCAGATCTTCGAGCCGTTCTACACAACAAAAGAGGTCGGCAAGGGAACGGGCCTCGGGCTTTCGCAGGTCTTCGGCTTCGCCAAACAGTCAGGCGGCGACATCGACGTCGAAAGTACGGTCGGGGCCGGAACCCGGTTCACGCTTTATTTGCCGCGGGTGGAACGTCGACCGGAAGCAGAAAGCGAGCACGACGAAGCACGGCTTGCGACCATCAGCGGCGGAAGCGGCCAGCGCGTGCTGGTCGTCGAGGACAACGTGGACGTGGGGACCTTCTCGACGCAGCTCCTGAGCGATCTCGGCTATGAGACGACATGGGCCGCCAATGGCAACGAGGCGCTGAAGATCCTCGCCGAGGTCCACCGTTTCGACGCGGTGTTTTCCGATGTCGTCATGCCTGGCATGAGCGGCGTGGAGCTCGGTCTGGAGATCCAGAAGCGCCATCCCGGCCTCCCAGTCGTGCTCACGTCAGGGTACAGCCACATCCTCGCCGAGGAAGGCCGGCACGGCTTCGAACTGTTGAAGAAGCCCTATGCCGTCGAGGACCTGTCCCGGATACTGCGCTCAGTCACTCGAGCCAGGCCGAAAAATCGGCAAGACGGTACCTGAACGCCCACGCGTTACAGCTTGCCAGAGGATTAGTCGGGCAGACAGGCCCGAAGCACCTGTTCGACGTGCTCGATTGTGTAAGGCTTCGCCAGCACACGGCATCCGCTTGGCAGATCAGGCGCGCTGCCGCCGTAGCCCGTCGCGACGATGACGGGGACGCCCTTTCCGATGAGCGCCTCGATCAATGGATGCGACATGGTCCCGTTCAGGTTCAGGTCGACAATGGCGGCATCGCAAGTGTTCGTCCCAATTAAGCTTTGGGCCTGAGCGATATTGTGTGCCGGTCCGACGACGCTGCACCCCAAATCGGTCAGCAGGTCATCAAGCACCATGGCGATCATCGGTTCGTCCTCAACGACCAGGATCGCTTTACCTTTCAGCATCGATTGTCTCTAAATTCCTTGGCGAAAGGCTTCACCTACCCGCTCCAACGACGGTCCTGGGATTTCGCATGAAACCTGCTCTCCCGTCTACGGCGGTCGGACAGCACGGGAGCATCCTCGCTTCTGTGTCACAGCCTGGCTGTGAAAAACGGAGCCAGTTGCCGGCCGCGAGGTCAACGCCAGCGACTTACAGCTTGCAATTAATGCAGCGTATCTCCTGCGACAGCGTGGTGCATAGCTCCCGTTGCTAGATCGCCGTCAGGGTTCAGGAGCCAGCGAGCAACTAATTGGCTCCTTAATTTTCGGAGGCGGGCGTGTGAAGGCGCACATGCTGGCGCGCTTGGCGATACTGCTGGCCGCAAAGGCCCTCAGTGCAGCTTCTGGCTGTGGGAGTCGCGGCGGCCCAGGCTATCGTGGGCCGAGTGGCAAATGCCTAGGATGGGATCAATTAGCGCGGGTGTGCGGCTCGTCTCCCAGCGAGCGCTGTACCCCGGAGGGCGTTGATGGCCTAGCAGACGGGCATTCGATGCAGCAGCAAAGGCTCATCGACGAACGAAACCACCGAAAGCGACCCCAGGCAAGCGGTTCACTTAGAATGCCTTGAGCACTCGCCGCTCTGCTAATCACAGCTCTTTGCGATCGGCGTCGCGACTCCGGCACTCGTTCGCCTCGCCGTCTAGTTGAATGCGCGCTTCGATCAACGCTGTTCCGAGAACATATGCGATGGTCCCATAACCCTGCGCTTGAGCATCGGAGACGAGAGCCTTGATCCGACCGACAAGGTCATCGACGCGCCGAAGCCGAACGCGAGGGACGCCCGATCCCATCTTGACGGCGTCGACCATAGCAAGAGCCTCCCCTAGTCAGGGTACTCTCGCGCGAGCCGCTCATACAAGGCCTCGTCCGCGGCATCGGCGGACTGAGCCGCGGCGATGTCATCGGCTGGCACCGACCGACCGGCAAAGCAGCGGCGGAACGCATAGGCCGCCCGCTCATCCGAGAAACGCACCCTGAGCAAGCCGGATGATCCGAGCACCGAGCCAACCTCGGCGTCGATCTCCCATTCTGAAAGCCATGCCTCGATCTTGCGAAGCTTTGAATGGAAGCGGTCGCGGTCCACTTCAACCACGACATGATGCGTGCGAGCGTCGCTCATCGGCATCTCCCCGAGGATAAATCTGCAATCAATCCCCGGCCTCTGCGGCGGGTGCATAATCGCTCCAGCATAGGGAGCACGCAACATGCCAATCTCGATTAGCTATCGCCCCACCGATCGCCTCGGCTTCTCGCTCAGCCTGCGCGATGCGATAGCGCTTATCTTTTGGTGGCTCTGATCGCTATGCGCTCGATCGCTGCGGTCATGCTCAAAGGGCTTTCTTTCGCAAGATCCAATCCCATCCCTTCAGCAGTACCGGGAGCGAGCGCCGAAGAGCTGTTCGAACGCTGGATACGCCGGTCTGAGGAGGAAACGGCAGCGCGGCGACCGCTGATCCCTGATCGCCGACCATAACGAGATCATCGAGGCCCTAGTGAAGGCATGACACTAAACATACTCACGGCTGAAGAAGACTCGCTGAGGCCCGCTTGCAGGTTGAGGAAGTCGGCACGGTTTCCATCGTCCTGGGCCGCTAATTGCGCAGCGACTGCGTCGAGCCAGACGACCTCTCAAAGCAGGCCGAACAACCAAAGGCCAGCGACCCAAGCCGCTGCAATGATCGCCGTGGTTCCATGGCGATAGAGGCCCCGCCGCCAGCGCGGCCGTCAGCCGCTCACGTCCCGCGAAATTGTCTCGGCCAGTCTGCTCCAAGTGGCCCATCAAAGCAGCGTCGCCTGCGTCGACTTTTCAGCTAGGGCGGCAAGCACCTCCGCAGATCCATCCTTCTTGGCGCCGCGGGCAACAATAGTCAGCGAGCCGTCCGGTAGCGGGCGCTGGAGGGCACTCGCCTGGTCCCACGGCGCAGTCATCCAGGCGGCGCATTCCTCCGGCGTCGTCAGGATCACCGGCATCGCCTTCGGATGTATCGCCTTGACTTCGGCATTCGGTTCGGTGGTCAGGAAGGCAAACAAGTCAGCCTCGACCTCGCCTTCCCTCACCTTGCGCACGCTCTTCCATCGCGGCGTCCAGATGCCGGCGAAGAATGCGGTCGGGCGCTCCTCGCCAAAGGCGAACCATATATCGCCGCCGGCATCGCGATTGAACTCGCTGAAGCTGGTGAACGGCACGAGGCAGCGGCTGGGCACATCGAGCCAGCGCTTCCAATGCGAGCTCGCGGTGTTGCGCACATTCGTCGTGCCGCCATCCGGCTCCATCCGCAGGAGGTGGTCGAGATCGACCGGCTTGTTCTTGGCGCGGAGCTTGTCGGCACGTTTCGTGGCGGCATCCAGCAAAGCCTTCTTCGAAGACGGCATGCCCCAGCGCGTCAGCGCCAGCCTCGCCTCACCGTCCTCGTTGCGGATGATCGGCGCCTGGTAGTCAGGAAAGATGCCCGGCCGCGGCGGCAGGTTGGCCAGGTTCGGGGCCATCGTTGAACGGCGCGAACAGCTTGCGCATCGCCTCGACGCCGCGGGTATGGCTGTAGAGATTACACATCGTCCGCCTCGCCAATGCGCCGGCGGCGATCTGGCGCGCTCGGCTCGGACGGGAGCATGTCCGCCTTGCCGCCGTCGATCAAGGTCAGGCCCGACAGGCTGGGCGGCAGGTCGGGCGGGCGCGGGCTCATCACGTCGGGGCAATCGGCGCCGCATTTGCGGCCGTACTTCTGAGGCTTCCAGCTCGGATTAAGCGGGTCATACGGACACTCCGACACGAAGGTGCGCAGGACCCGGCCAAGCGGGGCGTTGAGCCCGTACTCGATCGCCAGCACCGCCAGGCGAACCCTCGCCTCTCGAGCGCAGTAGTGACAGCGCAGGTGCACGGCCACACAGGGACAGTGCCCGATCGTCGTCGCCAGCGTCACCGGACGGCGCTCACGCTTCGTCATCGCCCGGAAGCGGCCGAGCTCCCTCCGAGAACACCCCGCGCAGGAAGCCGCGGGAGCTTATCCGATCGCCGTCTCGTGCAAGCTCTGCGAGATCGATCAGGAGCGCCCGGGTCGCAGCGCGCTCGCTGCCATGCTCCGCGATCAGATCATCGATTCCAGGCTCGATCTACATCATTGGCGACGTGTCCGGCAACGGCACGGCTGGCATGGCTTGCGTCCTCGGTATGAGAACATTATGAGAACAAGCCACATCAGGGAGTCAAGCCATGGCCACTGTCGACACATTCTTCCTGCAGCCCTTCAAGACGCATCGGAAGCGGCTGGTGCACGGCCAGCGGCTACCGGTGAAGACGAAGCATCACGCCTTGAATGAAGGCGAGCGCCTAGGCTGCACTGTAGAAGGCGTCGCCGTCATCCACGTCACCGCTGATGACGAGACAGGCGAGGTCAGCTCACTCGATGTCCTCGCGCGCCATGGCGCCATCCCGGAGGAATTCGAGGAGCAGATCAGGGCGCTTTAGCCGGTGTCTAGTCCAGCCCCGCCGGCACGACGCCCAATTGACGGGATGAGTTTGATCCTCTCGCGCAGCTACCCAGACGATCCGATCGAGGCAAACCGCGAGCACTTCTGGCGCGTGACTAGCGAGGGCGTCTACGTCGGGTCGATCGTCTATCACCCTTGGCAGCAAGTCCCCGTGTGGGGCTGGACGATCACGGTGCAGGACGTGGACCCGGATATCGGCAAGTCCGGCAGCGCGCCATCTCGCGATGAAGCAGCGGCGCAGTTCCGGCAAGCTTGGGACCGATACCGCGCATGGCTCGGTGATAAGCGCTGGCTGCAATGGATCAAGCACATGGAGCTTGTCGAGGCACGGGCGAAGTCCAAGCGCTAGAATGCACCCGTCGGCAGGAGACACTCGATGTCCGCAATGGGCGGATACTGTTGAAAAAGTCGGCTTTGAGCGAGGCGATCACGGGCGGCGATTTGCCGGCGAGCGCTTTCGCCTCCCACGTTGTCCTGATCTGAGGTCCGTTCGGCAGGAGCTTGGCGAGCTTCCTGAGGTTCTGGGCTGCGGCGGCGAGGTGGAACTCGTCTCTGGCGCCGTTGGGTCCGCGTAGTCGTAGTCGGTCGAGCCGCAGGATGCGCTTGAGATGGGCGAAGAGCATTTCGACCTTCTTCCGCTCTCGCCGCGAGGTGACATAGGCGTCGGTCTCGGCGATGTCCCTGGCCATGTCGCGAGCTGCCCTCGTGGATCGAGCGCAGGATCTTGCGAGCGGGCATGTTGGGTGAGCATTGCGGCTTCAGCAAGCAGGCGTCGCAGTCGAACTTGCTGGCGCGGTAGCGCATCACGCCCTCGCCATCGACGAGTGGTCGCTCGGTTCGATAGGCCTTCTGCCGCGGCCTGAGCTCCTTCCCGCTCGGGCAGGTGTAGAGATCGCGGGCGTGGTCATAGGCGAAGTCGGAGCGGCTGAAGGTGCCGTCGCTGCGTTGGGATTTGTCGAAGACCGGGATATGCGGCTCGATCCCGCGCTCATGCACGAGCCAGGCGAGGTTCTCGGCCGAGCCATAGGCGCTGTCGGCGGCGAGCCTCGCCGGCCAGAGGCCGAAGCGCTCCTGCGCCCGGTCGAGCATGGTTCGGGCCGAGCCGACCTTAAGCCTGCCGGATGGCGCGGCTGGCCTCGACATCGACGATGACGGCGTGATCGAGATCGATCAGGTAGTTGGTCGCATAGGCGAAGAAGGCATGGCTTTTCAGAGCTCCGGTCCATTGCGCTGCCGGATCGGAGCGCGAGACGAACTTCGGCTTGGCCTCGCTGGCTGCGCCCCAGGCGGCCTCGTCGAGCGTGTCGAGATACTCGCGCACCGAGCGCCGTGTCCGGGCGAGATCGTCCCAGTCGACCGGCTCGGACGCTTCCGCCGAGCGCTGCTTGTTCGCGTCGGCCCGGATCAAGCTGGCATCGACCGCAAAACCTTCGCCGCCGACGAGCCCCTCCGTGATGCAGCGCTGGACGGTCGTCTCGAACAGTTCGCGCAGAAGGTCGCTCTCCCGGAAACGGCCATGCCGGTTCTTCGAGAAGGTCGAATGATCAGGCACGTTGCCCTCGAGCCCGAGCCGACAGAACCAGCGATAGGCCAGGTTCAGATGCACCTCCTCGCACAGGCGGCGCTCGGAGCGGATACCGAAGCAATAGCCGATGAGCAGCATCCGGATCATCAGCTCAGGATCGACCGAGGGCCGGCCGATCTCGCTGTAGAACGGCCGCAGATGCGCCCGGATCTCCGAGAGATCGATGAACCGATCGATGGCGCGGACCCAATGATCATCCGGGACGTGACGCTCCAGGCTGAACTCGTAGAACAGAGCCTCCTGCGCCATCTGCCGCTCGCCCATCATCGCGCCGTCCTCCAATCCCGAGGACGACTGAATCAGACTTTACCACCGCGGCAATGCCGACTTTTTCAACGGTATCGGTCGGAAGCGGACGTGTCGGAAGGTCGGCTAGTACTCGTAGCCAAGCCGATTGAAACAGGGATGATCATCGGCCAATGCCTCCTCGACCAATGTTGGCATGAAGACCATTCCTCGCGTGCCGAGCGATATGGCATTCTCGCGCCGGACGTAGCGGCGTTCACCGCCGCATACCGGGAAGGTCCTCAAGGCCGCGCATGAACCACTTGCCCAGCTCGGGCCGGGCTTAGCCCTATACGGCAACAAGCGCGGTGACCAAGCGCCAATGCCGTGCTTCTGATCGTCAAATAGGTGTCCTTGCGGCAGCGGGTCGGGACGTGCCGGCGGGGATCGGGGAAGAAAAATCGGGACTTTGGAGGTAGTTGGGCTGGTCGGGGGCCCCCTAAACAACCCCGATGCGCAAGCACGGATGTCGGGACGACAACGGTAATATCCCCAGATGGGGATTGATCAGCCGGCCGCCTGCGTATGTCTCAGCAAAATAGACAAGCCGATGCGCATGGGCGCATTAGATGGGACCTGCAAGCACTGCCGCGTTAAGGGCTGGAGAAGCATTCGCGCGGCCCGAAAAGCGCGCGACTTCACGATGCATTACCGAACTGCGATCGGTCCCGCGCTCGCCTTCGGCAATCAAGCTCTGTCGAGCACCTGCAATTTTCTGACGACGATCCTGCTAACCCGCGCACTCGGTCTTGAGGCTTTCGGTCTCTACACGATGGCCTGGCTGCCGCTGCACTTTGCGATGAGCCTCCAGCTCGGCCTGATTGTTAGCCCGATGATGAGCATTGCGGAGTCGAAAGATGGTGCGGAGGCCGACGCCTATTATACCGTGGTTGGGATCCACCAGCTCATTTACGGAGCCGTCGCCGCGGCAGCAATCTTCAGCACTCTGAGCTTTGCCACAGGCACGTCGGGGCCGCTGCACGATATCGCCTTGCCGGCGGCTGTCGCCGGGGGGTGTTATCTGACCCAGGATTACTTACGGCGCTGCCTCTTCGCCCGCCGGCGCCCGGCCTGCATCTTGCTGCTCGACATCGTCAACTTTGGCCTCAGACTGGGCACCCTCACGGCGCTCTGGCACGAGGGTCTCATCGGCATCGGGAATGCGCTGTGGGTACTTGCGGCCGCAGCTGCGACCTCCGCCCTGTGCGGCCTCGGCATGGTAGGCCCCTATCGCTGGAAGCAGGATATATTTTCGGCCGTTACGCGCAGACAGTGGCAATCCGCCCGCTGGCTCGTCCTCACCGAGGCGGTACAGTGGGTGTTGGCCTATAGCGGCCTCATCGTGACGGCCGGGCTGTTCGGCCCCCGAATTCTTGGAGCCTTGCGTGTAGCCCAGAGCCTGGTTTCGGTGATGAACGTTGCCCGCGAGGCGCTTGAGAACATCCTGCCGCCGCTTGCGGCGAAGGCCTTGGCCCAGAACGGTCCACCGGCCCTTCGGCGTGTGCTCAGCTGGGCGCTGTCCGTCGTGGCTTTGATCAGCATTGCGGCGGTGTCCGGCCTTGTATTGTTCGGGCCGTGGCTACTGCACTGGCTGTATGGCGATGAGATTCTTGAATTCGGCTGGGTAATTACCTGGAGTTCGTTCGGCTTTCCAACGGCTCTGGTGACGGTCGTTCTGGCTTGCGCGTTTCGAGCTTTGGAGCAGACGCGGTCGATTTTTCTCGCAGTGCTGGCCGGGGCTTGTTTTAGCCTTGTAGCGGTCTATCCGGCGGCTTTGATGTTCAGCGTCGAAGGGTTGATTACGGTCACCCTTCTGTCGCAACTGACAGTCCTGATCGTCCTTGGGGTTTTGGTTGCAAGAATATCGGAATTGTGGGTCGGCGACCGACCTCCGCGCGCCTATTCCGCATAGAGCGGAGCTTCAGCTAGACGGCGACAACTGTAACCAAAAAGGGCCCGGCCTCGCTCGCACAGGCCCGCACTCTTAAGAGCTGCCCGTCGCCGTTTAGCGGGGTTGGGGTCGGCGAGAAGCTTGGCGCTCATGATGGGCGAACTGACCGCTTATCGACGGATGCCAAAATCAGGCGATTGGCCGCCGCCGCAGCCCTCTCGAACGCGATCCGAGCTTCATCAGCCGACCTCTTGCCGTGTACAGCGGCTGCACATGCTCCTAAGCAGACGTCAAGCCAGCCGATAGACGGCCGCCGCGTCGGCCTTCTCCCGCAGCCCCTTGAACGAGGCGTGGCGCAGCTTCTCGTCATGCGTCCAGCCGCGATAGGCGATTTCGGCCGCGAGCTTCGGTTTCACCCAGACCACGCCCTTCTTGCTGATGCCGCGCGCCGGCGGCGAGGCGGCCTTGAGCCGATCGAGCTGCTTGCGGAGCGCCATCGCGCTCGCATGCGTAAAGCCGGTGCCGACGCTGCCGACATAGGCGAGGCCGTAGTTGCCTTGAGCGGCGAGCAGAAGCCCGCCAATGCCCCCCAACGCAGCCGTTGACGGCTCATAGCCGATGATCAGGAAGGTGTCGGACTGGACGCATTTGATCTTGAGCAAGTCGCCGCCACGGCCCGAGCGATAGCGAGAATCTCGGCGCTTGGCGATGATGCCTTCCAAGCCAAACTTGCAGGCGCTTGCGAGGAACTCGGCGCCGCTCGCTTCGACCTCTTCACTCAGCCGGAGGAAGCCGCTCTCATGGTCGATCAGATCCTCAAGCCTCTGCCGCCGCTCGACCAATGTCATCCGACACAGGTCCACTCCATCGAGTAGAGCAGGTCGAAGGCATAAAGCATGGCCCGCTCGGCGCTCCGCTTGCCGCCACGGCCGCCCAGCGCCTGCTGCAGCATGCCGAAATCAGCCCGACCAGCTCCGTCCAAAACGACGGCTTCACCATCGATGATGAAACTCCTGGCGTCGAGCTCTGCAGCGGCGGCGACGATCGAGGGGAAGCGCTCGGTCCAGTCGTGCCCGCCTCGGGTAATTACCCTCGTCCCACGGTCGTCACGATGCACCGCAAGACGGTAGCCATCCCACTTCACCTCAAAGAGCCAGTCGGGCCCTTCCGGCGCTTTAGGCTTGAGAAGGGCGAGACAAGGCTGAATCCGCATTGGCATCGGATCGACAAAGAGATCCGGCTCGGCAACGCGCCGCGCCTTGACGGGCGCGCTGCGCAGCACCTCGCTAGTAGGCGCAGCCCTCAGGACGCGACGCGGCGTTGCCATACCCGACACCACTGAAACGCAACAAACTGGCGGCTCAACGACAGCCGCTCACCAGCGTTCCTAATCTGCGTAAAGATTTCGCTATCGCGCGGAACGGTCGGGACGCACGCCTGTTTCGCCAGCAGTATAGTTGCGTCGGAGATTGTCATGCGTACCCAACCGAAGCAGTCCGGGCTGACCGATAAGGTCGCGGGCAACCCGTCCTCCGCTCGTCATGAACTCTATCGCGAGCTCTGCCAGGACGAGGATGGCAACCGTTACACCGTCGTGGTCTACCGCCCCTTGCTTCAGCTGAGCGTCACCGAGTACGCCCTTGAAGACGGCACGCCTGTACGCTTCATCGACGATTGCCTGTTCGAGATCGAAGCGACCGGGCGGACGCTCACGCGATGCGAGCTCTGACTAAGCATCCTAGCCTAGTACCGACGATCTACCTCCAAAAGGTCTCGGCTCACTGCGCAGAAGTTTTCCGCAGCGATTTGATATCGCCGCCACGCCTCAATCGGCTCCTTAGCGGGCTGCATGGAACGCCATCGAGTGTGATGGGCATCGATCTCGATCAGTTCGTCTGGATCGAGCCCTGCCGATCGGCACATTGCTCGCGCAATGATCTCGACCCGCTGATCAATGCCAACCATTGCATCAACTCCGTGCTACAGCCCCCCGCGAAAGATCATCAGCCGACGCGCTCCCCCGGTTGGCGTCAACGTCAAAAGACATGGTCCAGACGAGCCACAAGCAGAAGCGCCGCGCCCAGGCTTGAAGCCCGCGATAGTTTGGCTCAAAACTGGACGAGCGGCCCACCGGTGCCGCTTTGGTAGGCGAGACCGGACATGTCAGGAAAACCCAGCACACAGGCGACGGTGATCGATGTCGTCACCATCGTCATCAGCGAAGATCCGGCCGAGGGAGCGATTATCAAGCTGGAGATTGATGGCTCGACCGATGTCGAGCTGGTCTTTGAGCCGATGACCCTGGCAAAGTTGCAAACCGCATTGACGAAGATGGATAAGGTGCAAGCAAAGGCGTCGCCAGCGCAGTAGCAGAACTCCTCGGCTCACCCCGAGATCGAAGGGGAACAAGAGGCCCAGATCAAGGTTAAGCTCGGCCGACCAGGGTCACCGAATGCGCCGCAAGTTTCCCAGCTTATTGTCCGTCGGCGCATTCGTGTTAGTGCTCGTGGTTTGCTGGCTGCTCGTTAAGTTGCCGACGCCGTTCTCACCCGAGTTCACGGGGCGTGCCATAGAAGCGGGCACGGTAGCTCCGTGATATGTGATCGGACATGGTCGAAG
Organism: Allobosea lupini; assembly: GCF_900109525.1. Taxonomy (GTDB): domain Bacteria; phylum Pseudomonadota; class Alphaproteobacteria; order Rhizobiales; family Beijerinckiaceae; genus Allobosea; species Allobosea lupini. Next base: position 154,501 of record NZ_FOAN01000008.1, read on the forward strand.
CGGCGGCCGCTATGCCTCTCGCCGCCATAGGCTGGGGGCGACTGGACAGCGAGAGGCACGGCGCCACTCGCGGGACGCATCTTCTTGAATATAGCACGTCAAAAAAACAGAAAACCCCCTGGCGCAAGCCGAGGGGGTTAAACGGGACGCGGGCCGGGGCGCAACACCCGGCTTGAAAGCAGACGCTGAGATGTCAGCATTCCGGTATCTCGGCTCGGCCCGAGGCCGCCGCGCGAGCGGCAGAGTAAGGTCGCTTCGTTGGGCTGGAAAGTTCGAAAGGTCTTAATCCTGTGGATGGCGGCCATCATCGAGCGCACCTTGGAACGGTCTCTCCCCGCCGGGTGTCCGGCCCCCTCAGGATGCTTGTGCTCGACGGTATCGCTCGATGGCGCGTAGGGTCAGATCGTCCTCATCCTCCGCATTCGCCACCAAGCTAGCGACAATGTAGGCGAGGCGTGTTCGCTCGCGCTCGTCGCATGGATCGGACAGTGTCGACCGAACTTCATCCCAGGCTGCGTCGAGCGCGGCACTTGCCCGGGCAAGGTTCACCGGGTCCGTCAGTGATGAGAATGGCATCTCCGTTCTCCACAACCGGCACCAGGTGCTAAAATTTAATTCGCCAAAAAACGCCGGCAATATCAAAAGACAGAAAGCCCGGCCCGCCGAAGCGGAGCCGGGCGAGATGAGCGTGCATGAGTACCGGCAAGGGGAAGCCGATGCGGGGCAGAATCGCGGGTCTGCGTGCTCGATCCTGTCAGGAGCATGCGGCGCTTTCACCGGCGTCGTCGCCGCTGGCGCCTTACCGCTCCCTGCCAGTATCGGCTCAATCCAAGGGGCCCGCCGATGCAGTACCCGCCCGCAAATCCGCCAATGATCGATCTCGCCTCGCTGCTTGCGAAGTCAGCACGTGGAGTGATGCGTGAAGCACGAATGCAAAATCGCTTATCTCGCCGGACCGAAGCCAACAAGCTGCGCTCGACGCTCTACGGCGTCCAGGGCGGCGAAGGCGAGAGCGCCCGGGGCATCAAGCAGCATCGCTGCGACGCGGCGGTGGCGCAACTCGTCAGCGAGATCGAGCGGTACAAAGCGCTGGCAGCGCAGTAGTTCGGCCTGTGCGGTGCCCCCTAGTTTGAGGCGCGCCATGCTCTTCGGCGCATTGAACGCGAAGGAGACAGACAATGCAGGTACGTGAGCGCGCCACCGTCATCCGACATGATACGACCCCGGTTCGGTACACGATCATCTGGGACAACCCACCGCCCAGTGAGCCGGATGAGATTGAGGTCCAGCGATCATGGGACACACCACCCGCGGTCCCGTGCCACGAGCGGCGCCGAAGCCTGCGTCGTGTGACCTGAAGCGAAAAGGTCCGGCCACGCGCGAGCGAGACCGGGCCAAAACCCGTCCCTCGCCGATATGCGCTCGCGGGTGAGCCCGTGTCGCCCAGAAGATCTCTCCATCTCCCGGCGCATGCTTCAGAAGCGCGTGCCTGCGGGGCGACGTTCTGGAGCTGTTGAGCCGCTTGAACCGAGCCTGCGAGAACCTTGCCGTAGGGCAGGGCCTGTGCCTCCGTCTCAGCGTCGCTGGGCTGCCGAAGCCAGCAGGCGGGCGTTCGTCGGCGCACTCGAACATTACGGCGCCGCCCGCGGGCTGTTGGATTGATTTGCCGCGAACTGAGAGATGGCGTTTTAGCGGATCACGCTCGACATCGACGTCGACCGTCGGCGAGCATCCGTCTCAATTGTCTCGCACGTGCCGTCATCAAGGACGAGCCCTATGCGTTCGGTACGTTTGCGAGGGGGCGATACTGGTGTCATGAAACCATTCTTGGGATTATAATTCACCTATTTCAAGAAGTTGTCTCAAGTCACACAAGTCATTCGTGGGCGTTCGCTGACATGCTTTAACAACCTGAAATTGCAGATTGCTGTAATGCAACTATCTGTCGCGACGGCAAATTTCTGTCATCACTTGCATTTTAGTGGCTAACCAGGCCGCCTGAACGCTTGATATCGGCCGGAACGAATCAGTTACTGAGGCTCAACCGAGATCGGAGGAACGATGTCAGGCGATAGCGACGAGCTGCTTGGGCTGACGACGATGGTTGCGTCAGCCTATGTGAAGTTTAACCGGCTTCCGCAATCCGAGCTTGCCGGACTCATTGCGGGCATTCACTCGACGTTTGTGGCGTTGAGGCAAACGACTGCACCTGAGGCTCCCAAGCCCACACCTGCTATCCCGATCAAGAGATCGATTACCCCCAACGCAATCTACAGCCTCGAAGATGGTCGCCCCTTCAAGTCGCTGAAGCGGCACCTGCGCGCTGCCTATGACCTTTCTCCAGATGAGTACCGGGCGAAGTGGGGCCTTCCCGCGGATTATCCGATGGTTGCACCAAACTATGCCGAAGCTCGTGCTCGGTTGGCCAAATCGATCGGCCTCGGCCGTAAAACGGGGGCTCGGCGCAAAAGCCGTTGATAGCAAAATGCGAGCTTGCGGAGCAGGAATCGCTAGCGTGCGCGGATGGCTCGGCAGTATAGCCAGAGAGCAGGCCGGCGGCGGCGACGCGAGCTGTGACGTTGTCGGTTGATCATTGTGAATAAGCCTGCTCCCGAAGGAGCAGGCTAGCAACGAATTCACGCATACCTCACACGGGCCAGCTGATTATTCGATGATCTGGACGACCCGGCCCGTATTCGGATCGACCAGCACCGTTCGGTTGTTGACGACGGTGTAGCGATAACCGCTGGCGCCATATTCTGCGGGCACATCACGGTAGACCACGCCTTGCTGCGGGAGGACGGTGCCGACCGTCATCGGCTCTGCATAGGTGTAGGACGGGACGCGCTGCTCGACCACATAGGCTCGGAAGCGCGTCGAATCGTCGATCATTACCCCACCGGCCGGGTCCCGCCTTAGGGGAGCCTCCACCCTGCCTGCGCCGAGCGCCGGATCGCGGGTTGAGCCGCCGGTCGGATCGCGGACGACGACCCCAGAATTCTGCGCGAACGCCGTAGCAGGTAGCAGTACCAGCCCGGCGGCGAAAAGAGCGTTCTTGAGCATGTGATGTTCCTTCATCGCGGTGAAGCCGAAGTTCAAACTCCGCTATCCTCTTGCGATGAACGGTTCGGTGGCTCCCGGGTTCCGATGGCGCCTCGTCGCAAACAGCCGCTGCGCGCGGGGTGGGTTTCCATCTTTTGCTGTTACCTGAAATTGCAGGCGCCTCAAGTTTTAGATCGTCCATTGGTTAGTGTGAGAGCATGCCATTCCGGTCGTTGTCTCCTGAGGATATCGCTCAGACGAGAGCTGCCTTCGATAGTGCGTGGGACGGAATCAAATCCTGCGTGCCCGACGCGTTGAGAAAGCGAGAGCGAGCCCGGCTGGCCTTTATCGTGCCGAACTTCGTTGCGGTCGCGAATGACGAGCACGACCTGGCACGGCGCGCGATCGAGCGCTCGCGACAATCTCGCTGATCGAGATCCGGAGCCTAATCCTTGCTAGAGCGTTTGAGCTCGGAATTCACGGTGGTACTCCCCGTAGGCAGAGCAAAGGGCTGACCCACGAAAGCCTCGCCGGCGATCTCGGCGCGGCTTTCGCGTTTGCGGAACTGCACGAACTTGACGTGGTTCTTTGGCTGAGGGGGGCACTGGAGCGAGTTCGATGCCGAAATACCGCTTCATGACGGATGATGGCGATACGCTCGACCTCAATCCTGATTGGCTGGACTTTCCGGACGACAAAGCAGCTATTCGTGAGGCTCAGCGGGCGCTCGCGGATATGGCCAGGGATAGCCTTCCCGACGGACCGCACAGGGTGATGCGCGTTGTAGTCGAGGTCGTGGGAGGCGGGGTGGTTTACCAAGCGTCACTGGAGTTCAACGGCGAAGCGAGTAGTGATATGCGAGCCAAGGCTAACGCTGGCTTCGCCCACGGCAACGGCAAACTGACCTGAAGATGGACCCCGCCGACAACCATTGCGAACATGGCGGCGCGTCATAATTTGCCAGTGACCACCAAGCCCCGAAGCTGCCGATGTATATCCCAACTTTTCGCTTCCCTGGCGTCCTCCATTCCCAAGAATTATTGGTCGCGGAGGCGATCCAGGCGCCCGCCTTTGTTTTTTTGAGCGCGAACGGCGACATTTCTGGCGGTGATTTGGAGGCCGCCAGGGCGAAGCTCGGGGCCATCGTCCTGCGCCTGATGCTGGACCGCACGCAGTCGATCGACGATTTATCGGCCGCGGCTATCGCCGCGTTCAACGCTGGCTAAGAACTCGTCGGCCCCTCGCCGACCAGAGATTGCGGCCTTGCTGCCTCTATCTTCAGCACGCCGCGCAGGAACTCAATCAAGCCACGGATGTTGCGTTTTCGTCATCGAAAGGGGGCAGCGCCATGCACATTCGGGTCGGCTATCGCATTGAAATCGTCACCGCCCAGCCTACTCCCGCCATCCTCTTGCTCGACCCTCACCCGAGCCGCGACGCTGATCTCGTTCAGGAGCGGGGACCAAGCATCTCGGCGTTGAGCACAGGCGCACCCATTATCGCATCACACTACACGGACGGGTTCGGCAATCGCTGCAGGCGGCTTGAGGTGCCGGCTGGCGGAGCGGCTTTCTCGCATGATGCAGTCGTCCGCGACCCCGGTGTGCCCGACCAATGGGACAAGGCCGCGCAGGAGATCTGGCCGGCGGACCTGCCGCCTGACGTCCTCCAATACACATTGTCCAGCAGGTATTGCGAGGTCGACGAGCTCTCGGGCGCCGCCTGGAGCTTGTTTGGAAACTTCGCGCCCGGCTGGAACCGGGTCCAGCAGATCTGCAACTTCGTCAACGCGCAGATCCGGTTCGACTATCAGTTCGCGCGCAACACGCGGACCGCGATGCAGGCGATGAACGAGCGCGTAGGCGTCTGCCGCGACTTCACCCATCTCGCCATCGCGCTCTGCCGCTGCATGAACATTCCGGCGCGGTATTGCAACGGCTTCCTTGGTGACATCGGCGTTCCGCCCGATCCTGCCCCGATGGACTACAACGCCTGGTTCGAGGCCTATCTCGGCGGACGCTGGTATACCTTCGATGCTCGCCACAACGTGCCCCGGATCGGGCGTGTGCTGGTTGCGCGCGGCCGGGATGCGGCCGACATCCCGATGATCCACACCTTCGGGCCGCACATCCTGCAGGAGTTCGAGATCATCACAGAAGAGATATTGCCGACCTCCGCCGCGGATGCAGCGTAAGTCTTTGTGTCAGCGAGCCATATCGGCTTCTCGTGCGGCTTTTCGATTAGCCTCGCTATCCCCATGAAGGCCTTGTCGCAGGTCATCTTCGGCGCGGAACAACGGCCATATGGCGACGTTGATCCGGCGGCTGGGTCATCTGGTTTTGGAGAATACATGATGCGCAAATTGATCGTCGCCTTTGCCGTTGCCACGTCGTTCGTTGGAGCGACCGCGCTGCAGGCGCAGACCGCGACGACTGCCACGCGCGAGGTTTACGTCAAGGCGCAGCCGACCGACGTTCTGAGCAGCAATCTGATCGGTCTCAACGTCCAGAACAACGCCAAGGAGACTGTCGGCGAGATCAAGGATCTCGTCGTCTCGAACGGTACCCTGTCGGGCCTGATCCTCTCGGTAGGCGGCTTCCTGGGTATCGGCGAGCGCCACGTCGTGGTGACGCCGTCCGCGGTGAACGTCGTCTACTCCGAGAATGACAAGAAATGGTCTGCGACCATGGACACGACGAAGGACGCCCTGAAGGCAGCGCCGGAGTTTAAGTACGAGGGCCGCTGGAGCAAGTAATCTCTCGGTCACACTTAAGCGGCCTCGCTAAAGATCAATGGCTGAGCGGCAGTGACATGCAAGCTCATGCGGCGGCGGGGCCGCTGAAGCGGAGGCTCGAGGGCTCGTGGCGTTCAGGCTCCCGGAGAGACGGTCTTACAGCCTGTTGGCGAGCGGCGATACAGAGGCGCGCCCGGGTCTCGCTTCTGAGGTCGGCACACCCTTGCTCCCGCTCGTTCTTATTCCTCGTAGAGGAGCAGCTTAATGGCACATACGAGGCAGAGCCGGATTGCCGAAACGGATCTGATTGGAGTCGCTCTTGAAGGGGCCACAGTCTACGGCCCCGGCGAGGAGAAGATCGGTTCGATCTCGGATGTGCATGGCGAAGGCCGAGGCGCCTTGGCTGTTGTGGAAGTGGGCGGTTTCCTCGGTTTCGGCGCCATGCCCGTCGCACTGCAAATGGACGAACTCGTATTCAAGCGTGACGAGGGCGGAAACGTCCATGCCGTAACGAGCTGGACGAAGGGTCAGCTCACGGCCGTGCCGGAGCGCACCGGCCCATAAGCCGCAATTTACCGTGGCAGCTCACACCCGGACCCGCTTCGCGGGACCGGGCCTTTTTCGTGGCAGGCATCGCCGAGGTTATACTGCTCGATTCTGGCTGACTAACGGCGCCACGGCCACGTCCCGGCGCTGCTATTTGATGCTGTGGCCTTCGCTCCCCTGATTGTCATAGAGCATCGCACGCAGCCGTTCCGGCGCCAGGCCGGCCGATAGGCAACGTCGCCCGCTTGTTTTCATTCATGCGAACAGGTCGAAACCTCGCGGCCGGCGAGGCGAGAAAAAGCCATCCCGTGATAGTCGAGGTCGTGGGTCGTCACAGCTCGCACCGGTTCAGTGTTCGCCCGGTCGATTCGATCTCAAACAGGCAGTCGTCAATGAGGCGCACCGGAGTCCCGTCTTCAAGCGTGTAGTGGGTGATCTGGAGGTCCGGAAAAGTCCTGTAGATCAAAACGGTGTAGCTGTTCCCGTCTTCATCCTGGCATAGCTCGCGGTAGAGTTCACGCCGTCCAGAGGGCCCCGTAATGGCTACCGCGTTGCTTACCGGCGAGGATTTTGGCTGGGGACGCATGACAATCTCCTGGGGCTAGGCCGTGAACGGTCGAGGTGACGTACGGTTCCAAAGGTCACAGCTCCGGGTGATCGCCGGCAGCCCAGCAAATCGCGAAAGAGGTGTTGTCCATATCTTTGGAAATGACGAGATCTATGGCTATCGCCTTTAATGACGCTGAGCAGAACAGCTTAAAATCGACGGTGTTCTTTAATCTGCACGCTTGGCGTGCAAGCTGATTGGGGCGAAGGTGAGCGCGCCGTGACGCTGAGCCAGCAGCTTTAGTGCGCTCCGGAGGTGGCGCCCGGTCGAAGTCTTGTTAGCCGACCAATCTGTGAATTTGAGAGCCGATTAGCCTGGCCGGCGCGGGCACCCCCGCGCTCTGCTTCAGCGCAGCGACTTGTCAGCCTGTAGGCTCTTCTTCAGGGCCTCGAACAGGTTGACAACATTGCCCGGCCGCCCCTTGTCTGCTGCCCCGGTCGCCGTCTTGCGCGCGCCCTTGCGTTTCTTCGACGCGATCAGCTTCAGAAGGTGCTCCTGGACAGGGTCCTTTACCATCTCGGGTGACCAGTCCTTGGTCTTTGCCTCGATGAATCTCTGCGCCAGGTCGAGCAGTTCGGGCTCTGGCTTATCCTTATCGATGTCGGCGAAGTAGGCTTTCGCATCGCGAACCTCGTCGCCATAGCGCAGGGTCCAGAGCACGATGCCCTTGTCGCGCGGCTCCAGCATGACGGCGCGCTCGCGCCGATAGAGGACGACGCGGGAGACGCCGACCATCTTCGTTGCAGCCATCGCGTCGCGGATCACGGAGAATGCCTCCTCGCCGACCTCGTCGGCAGGCACCAGGTAGTGCGGGCTGTCGAGATAGATCCAGGGAATTGAGTCTCGCGGCACGAAGGCGTCGATGTCGATCGTTCGAACAGTGTCCAGCCTCACGGCCTTGAGCTCCTCGTCTTCGATCACGACGAGCCGTCCGGCTTCGGCCTCATAACCCTTCGCCTGGTCGTCGGCATCGACTGGCTTGCCCGTCTCAGCGTCGACATAGCGGCTGACCACGCGATTGCCTGTCTCGCGATTGAGCGTGTGAAAGCGGACCTTTTCGCTCTCGGATGTCGCCGGGCTCATGGCGACGGGGCAGGTGACCAGCGAGAGCTTGAGGTAGCCCTTCCAATAGGTGCGGGCTGGCATGACGACGCAACTCCACGAACGCAACTGCCGACTCAATGCGGATTGGTCGATTCAGTTCCGAGGCGGCCGGAACCTGCCGCCTCGCCCGGCATTGAATCGCTGGTGTGTTGCGTTGGGAGTTGGTGCCATGGTCTCGCCGCGGGCAAATTGGAGGGGCTATCTGAAGTTCGGCGAGATCAGTTGCTCGGTCGCGCTCTACACCGGCGCCAGCACCTCCGAACGCATCGCTTTCCATACGGTCAACCGCGATACCGGACATCGCGTCCGGCGCGAGTTCATCGACCCGGTCACTGAAGAGCCGGTCGACCGCGAGCACCAGATCAAGGGCTTCGAGATCGACACGGACCGCTATGTCGAAATCGAGGCGGACGAAGTCGCTCAGGCCGTTCCGGAGAGCAAGAAGCTTCTGGCGGTGCAGGCTTTCATCCCGTGCGGCGAGATCGACACCGTCTTCTTCGACAAGCCTTACTACCTCGCGCCCTCCGGCAAGATTGCCGATGACGCCTTCGCCGTGATCCGTGAGGCACTGCGCGCCAGCAAGGTTGGGGCGCTGGCGCATGCGGTGCTATTCCGGCGCTATCGCGCGCTGATGATCCGTGCGCAGGGGCTCGGCCTCGTCGCGCATACGCTCAACTTCGACTACGAGGTCCGGCCCGCGGCAGAGGCCTTCGACGGCATACCCAAGCGCAAAGTCCAGAAGGAAATGCTGGATCTCGCCAAGCACATCATCGATACCAAGAAGGGGGAGTTTGACCCAGCCAAGTTCGATGACCGTTACGAGGCGGCCGTCGCGGAACTGGTCAAGGCCAAGCTCGCCGGCAAGCCGGTCAAGGTTGCGAAAAAGGCCAAGGCGCCGAAGCCCGTCGACCTGCTGGAAGCGCTGCGCGCGAGCGTCGGTGGGAGCGAGCCCAAGGCAGCGAAGCGCAAGCCGGTGAAGAAGGCGGCGTAGGTGGCGCGAGCGAGGCGGCTTCGGGTCGCGACGTTCAACATCAACAACATCAACAAGCGGCTGCCAAACCTACTCGCCTGGCTCGATGCGACGCAGCCCGATATCGTCGCGCTACAGGAGCTGAAGGCAAAGGACTCTGCCTTTCCTCTCGCTGCGGTGGAGGCGGCCGGCTACGGGGCCGTCTGGCAGGGGGAAAAGACCTGGAATGGTGTTGCCCTGTTGGCGCGTGGCGCTGAGCCAGTCATCATACGCCGCCGGCTTCCCGGTGACGACGAGGACGGCCAAGCTCGATACATCGAGGCAGCCATCGGCGGCATCGTCGTCGCGTCGATCTATGCCCCCAACGGTAATCCGCAACCCGGGCCGAAATTCGCTTACAAGCTCGCCTGGATGAAGCGGCTGATCGCGCACGCCGCGGAGTTGAGGGCAGCGGGCGTGCCGGTGATTCTGGCCGGGGATTACAATATCGCTCCGACCGAGATCGATATCTACCCGACCAAGTCATGGGATGATGACGCCCTGATCCAGCCGGGGCCGCGGCGGAGTTTTCATCGGCTAGTCAATCAGTGCTGGACGGATGCGCTCCGGCATCTGCACCCGGACGAGAGGATCTATTCGTTCTGGACCTATTGGCGCGGCCGGTTCGATCGAGACCATGGGTTGAGGCTTGATCACATCCTACTGTCTCCCGATCTCGCGGGACGCCTGGAAGACGCCGGCGTCGATCGCGACGCGCGTGGTCGGGACGGTGCGAGCGACCACGCTCCGGTCTGGGCGCTCTTGGAGCGCTGACGTGGTGCGGAGCGCGATCGCATCGGCGGGAGCTGCCTCGAACAGATCGCCAGGATACTTGGCCTGCCGGCAGGTTTTTTCTTCGAGGGCATTACTCGCCAATCGGGAGATGCGACCGCAGACGCCGATACCATCTTCACATTCCTGGCGACAGCCGAAGGCGTTCAGCTGATCAAGTGCTTCCTCCGCATTTCGAACCCGTCTGTCCGCCGAAGCATCCTTATGCTCGTCGAGGACGTCACCGATGGTGAAGAATCCGCTGAGTTGGCAAGCTAGCAACTGGGGGGAACGTCAGCGGCATTCGTTATTTGCCGTTTCAAGCTGCCAAACGCGCCAGCACCCCTACGGCCGCGGCGAAATGGATAACTGCAAGCGGGAGCGCCAGCGAACGCTGGTAGCAAACCAGTGTTGTGTATAGCGGAAACTAAATCAGCAAACTGAGCAATAATACCCAACTGTCGAGCTAGGCATAGGCAAGAAGCATCGACCACGGAAGCAGGATGCTAGCTGGAACATTTGTGCCATGCCCGGCGCTCATGTTGAAAAGCGATACGAAAATTGCAGACGTGCTTAAGAAAAAGCCAATTCCCAGCGGTTTGATTATCTTCACTCGGTGCCGCTGCACAATTCTCGGCGTCGCATACGCGAAATCCAGTAGTAAAACAGTGCCGAGTGATATCCCCGTCAGAGGACCCGCAATATTTCCTCGCGACGCGAGTTCGCAAGCTATGATCCGATTGCCAGAACGAGCGCAAATACAAGTAACAATGGCCTCATCCACTTGAATTGGCTAAGGACTGTTGTCACCCAGGTCGTTTGGCTGGCAGCATTGCCGCGGGTCGGCAGGTGACCCAAGCCGACTGCTGTCATCCATAGCCCCACGCAAAACATGATAAACTCGTCGATGTAAGCTGCGATCATCGCCCGGCATTAAGTTCTCTAGGATTGTCCGCCTTCGACGCACACAAGTAAGAGCCTAAGTCCGTGAACTGACATTTCGTGGCGGCAGCGGAAACGCCAGCAGCCAGCGTCAGCACATATAAGCGCCGTCGCCCGCCCGGCTCGCTTCTGGAGGAATAGCAGCGTCTCATTTGGCGCGACGTTGCAGTCGCGCTTCCACTCCTCTTGCCAAGTCGACACCACGCGGCCGGCGAGAGGGAGTAGGCTGCGGGCGTGTTGGCGGGCGCGAACTCGATCGGCCGGGCTCCTTAGGTTGAGCCTCTCCCAACAGCAAGCGGTGACTCGCCAGCGGCAAAGACGCCAGTGAGAGCGACGATCGCTCCTGACATGCCTGGGCGCCGGTGCCGCGATAGTTGATCGTATCGGCTTTCCCCTTGCCGATATTCATGCGCACTCATCTTGCCTGGCTCCGCTTCGGCGGGGCCGGGCTTTTTCATATTTTTAGCGGGCGCGAGCGCCGATAGCCTAGTCCGTCGCTACGATGTCATACAGCGCATTCCACTGCGTCTGATTTTCGAGTTGCCAAGCGCTCGTCTTCTCAAGCAGGTCGAAGCGCATGAGGAACTTGCGGGATGGGTCGTGCAGTACCAACTCGGTTTCGCTTTGTCGGACTACGCGGAAACGGGCGGTCACCTTGCCGGTTTGAGAATTCTTCTCTTCCCATAAATTCGGTCCGACACGCTCGAAGCGGCCCTCCACATAGTCGCGGCCGTTGAAGCCTCGCGTAATCAGGCGCCTGGGAATGGTCGGTCGCATAGCGGCCTGCGGCGGCAGGGCCTTGGCGGCAGGATTGTCGGCCTTTGTTTGATCGGCCGTCCGCGCCGGCCCCAGATAGCTTTGAGCGATCGCTCGATAGGCGCAGATCGCTTCGCAGCTTTTGAGATACTCGGCATACTGCCCGTCAGCGCTCAGCTTCTGCCAGTTCAGCTGATCGCGTGCGGCAGCGGCGCCGCGTACCTTGTCCATGAGCAGCGCCATCGCCTGATCCCGGTACCGGCAGATCTCGCCGCAGCGAGCGATATAGGACTCTAGCGCGCTGCGCTCGCCGGTTGCCTTGGCTCGCTGCCAATTGGCCTCGTCGCGCGCCAGCGCAACAGCCCGCGCCACCGCCGGCACCGGCTGCGCCATAGGCAGGGCGATCGAGGCGAGATCGATCTCCGGCGCCTGCTCGCGGCCGCTATCGCGTCGAGCCGCGGCCTCGACGCTGTCCTTAAGGTAGCGCTGAAGGTCGGACCAGGCGAGGGGACCGCTCTCGGGCGCGCCGGCCGGCCGCGCCAGCCCGGCGGCGCCCATCAGGAATCGACTGGTGAAAAGGCCGAGCTTCTGGCTTTGATCCCAGTTGGCCGGCGTCGTGCCGGAGGTCGCGACAAGCTTGACGATACCGTCACCGGCGCGCGGCTTGGCCGGGGTGAACCCCGGTGCCGAAACCGCGAGCAGGCTTTCGCCTATGCGGCCGGTCTCACCGGTGAAGCAGGCATCGATCATCACGATCAGCTGGCGCTGCGTCCCGATCTTCTGCCGGACGAGTTCGAGGTTCCGGTAGAGCGTCTGCAGCGCATACCCGCTTTCAACGACATTGGGGTTGCCGTCATGCGGCAACAGGAATGGCTGGCGAGACCCGAGATCCGGCACCCCGTGGCCGGAATAATAGACAAAGACGTTGGAGCGGCCCGCGACTGCGCTGCGCCAGAGTTGGCTGCCAGTAGGATTGGCTTCGCTGCCGAACATTTGGGTGAGTTCGCCGAGCGTCGCGTCCTTCACAAGGAAGACGTTCTGCTCCCTAAAGCCGAGCGTGCCTGTGAGGTAGGCCTTGATCGCCTCAGCATCGTTATGCGCGAAATCGACAGTGCTGGTGCGCCGGTACTCCTTGTTGCCGATCACCACCGCGATCGAATCGGCGTTGTCGGAGAGCACAGGGGTCTGCGCCGAGGCCGAAGAGAACCACATCAATCCCAGGCAGCAGAGAGCCGCCCTCACTATCGCGCGCATCGCCATGTCCTAACCCTGCGTCATGGTCGCATGTCGCACGGCGGTTGGCGAGGCATACCGCGAGCATTTGCATTTTCGGCCTTTCGCCTACGTATTATTGGCCCGGTCTCGTTCACGCGGGGCCGAAATCGTTCATCGCCGATATGCGCCGGCTTCCCGCTGCCTGATTACATCGCGGCGGCGTCATTTCTTTGCGATTACGGCTACTATGATATGAGCTCCGAGCCCATCGGGCGGTTTGAAGTCGACCAGAATATGGCGCTCAATCACTGTGCCGAGGCGTGCTACAATCTGCTCCATGCTGGGCGCGAATATCGAGTTGGTCGCGACGGTAAGGCGACAGCGATTCTTGGCGATCCGCAAGATTTCGGTCTCGCCGAAAGGTGTAATTGGCGAGTCGCGGATGCATATATCGCTGCAGCTGTTATCTTTCAGTTCGACAGTTAGAGGTCGATCCCTCGGACCTGCCGAGATTCTTGCGGTCGTGAAATCGCGGAAGCCGAGATAATCGGTTTCGTGTTCGCCTCCGATATTGATCATGAGGCCAAAGCCTTGCGGATTGATCGGTGTACCGAGATGATGCACTCGTCCATCCGGCCCCGGAAAGCCGGAGGTCAGGCGGCAGAGCCTTGCGTGGTCGTGACCCGGTGCTCCATGGATAGTCAGTGATACGAGCCTGCTCGTGGTCGGCGGGTTGGGATCGGGACGGTTGTCGAGTTTTGTAAGGTCTTCGTCGAGCTTAAAGATCGTCTTCTTGCCGACGATGTTATCTGGCGTCTTTTGGCGCAGCGCGGTATTCAAAATCATGTTGCGCTTTTTGTAGGCGAGCACGGCGTTAGCGGTAGACGGGCCGTACAGTTGGCTAGTGATCTCTTTAGGAGAGATCACGCCTTCGCCGAGTTGGAATAGCGCCAACTGGATCTTTCCGACATGAGGCCCCCTTGCACCCGGCACGACATGGTCAACATCATTGACCAAGCATTTCTCTAGCAGCTTGTCGCCCTTCATCAATTTGGAAGTCAGGGTCATGCCACCGGCTCCGGCTGTATTTCTGAGGCAGTAAAATCTAGCGATGAACCTGCCTTTGGGGAAGGTGCATGCGATCTCGGGCTTCTCCTGCTTGGCTGGCAACGCTAACTCGCGGCAGGCGAGGCGGACAGCCCCGTCGAGTCGCGCCGGGGAGGCGTTTTTGATCGGCCGGTCTCGCTCGCGCGGGGCCGGGCCTTTTTTCGTTGCGGGAATTCATCTGGCCACGATGTGGTTCGCTCCGGCGGGGGGTATCTGGGGCCGGGCTATGTCAAAGTACCTTCAGACCTTTGACGGCCATCACCTTGATTTCGGGCGCAATGAGCTGGAATTCGCAAACGACCGAGCAGCTTGGCAAGAAATCCAGCGCGCGCTCGCCGATAAGGCCAGAAGAGAATCTTACAAACCGGCCGCATTTCGAAATGCGCATAGCCGTAGAGAACGAGGCTGGCGCTGTGGTTTATCAGGCATCGCTGTTGTTCAACGAGGAAACTGGCAAGCAATGCCTTCAAAGTCTGCCCAGACTGACCGTTTTTCGATGAACGGAAGTCACCGGCATCGACAGTATAACTCAGGGAACGGCGGGTCGTGATCGCTCGTTGCAGTCACCCTGCTGGCAACCAGGATAAAGGCAGCAGGAGGCATATCGGAAGGAGGCAGTTTGTTGCCCCGCCGAGTCGCGTCGGCGAGGTTCAATCGGCCTAGTCTTGCTCGCGCGGAGCCGAGCCATTTTTCGTTTTAGCTGCTGGCCCGCTTGCACCGTTCGAGCAGAAAGTGGCCCGTATTGTCAAAAACGGCAGTGGAATAGCGGCGGAACCCGAGCCCTTCAGCAAGACGAAGAGAGGGTTGATTTGCTTGATCAATTAGCGCTACAGCCCGGCGCCCTTCACTCGCTCGATCATAGCGCTTGAGCACGCATCCCATCGCCTCTGCAGCAAAACCTCGTCTTTGATGAGAGGCAGTAACGGCCCAAGAGGTTTCCGGGAAGCCGTCAAACTCGGGTCCAAAGCCCCGGCGTCGGAACTGAAAGCCGACTTCGCCGAGCATCTGGTCGTTCTCAGCATCGAGCAGGTAGTAAAGGCCCCAGTCAAAGGCAGCCCACATCCCCTCACGGGCGCAAAGACGCAGCCAGGCCTGATCTTCGGTTAGGTCGCGATGGCCCGGTTCATCACGCTGTCGCTCCATGGCGAACCATTGATTGAAGCGTCGGAGCGTTTGCGGCTCGAGCAATAGCCGCTCTGTCTGCAAAATTTGATGCGCGCGCATGAGGTCGAAGAGTACAACGACGCGGCGGACCTGTACCGCTCGATCTCGCTGACGCGCTGCGCCACCGCCGCGTCGCCGCGCTTTTACCTGCTGCCCCTTGCCTCGTCACCTTCACTGCCTTGGACGCCGTAGAGCATCGCATCGCAGCTTCTCCAGCTTCATGTCCGCGAGATAGGCGACCTTGCATGCGTGCTTCCACTCTTCCGACCAGGTCGAGATCTCGCGGTCGGCGAAGCTGCGCCGCTACTTCGGCGAAGCGGCGGACTGAGAGTATCACGGATTACCATTTTAAACTGGCCAACAGCGCGCTCACGGACATCCGCTTCCGCCATCTTGCCAGCCTTTCGTAATTGGGCAGCTTCGGCGAGCAACATATCAGCGACAATTTTTGCAGCCTCGTATGTTAACGCGGCACCATCGAGGTTCTCGCCCGAGATCGTTCTGCTCACGAGCAGAAGTGTACGCGTGAGCCCTGCCATGACGTGCTGTGCCAGACTAAGCAGGTCGACGAGCTTTTCATCATTCAATTCTGATAGTTCGTTGCGATCCATCTGAGCTCCTGCTCACTCGAGCGTCTTGCCGAGGGCATGGGCGACGGCGGCGGATCTCGGTCCCGCCTTGGTAACGGCCCTTGCTAGTTCATCCTTCGTGACACCGAACTGCTTGGTCCAGTAGCGGACCTCGTAGTCCTCGCTCATGTTGATGCGTCTGCGGTCCTGCGGCCGGCGATCGGTCTTGTCATCAGCGATGATCGTCTCTCCCGTGGTGACAGGGGCTGCAGCGCACCTGATAGCCTTCGATCGCCTCGGCGATGTCTGCGAGCTCGTGCTCTTCCTCGCTGTCGGTGGTGCAGCCCATCAGCTCTTCCGCCCGTACAGGGTGGCGGCCAGCTCAGCGTCGCTGGTGATGGTGATGCGCATGTCGGCTCAACGCCGGCGAGGTACACTCGTTCCGCTCAGTACTCCCGGCCGCCTTCGGCCCGCGCACGTACGAAGGCTGTATGCGTGAGATGGTGTTGCCAGCCTTCATCGCCGACGTGCTTGCGACAGCGCCCGAACGATGCGCGAAACGCCGCCATCGCCTGCTCCCGCGTGGCTTCGGAGCCGCCCTTGCCCGGCAGGCCGCTGCTGAAGCGGCCCGCATGCAGATGAACCTTCCCCAAACTGGAGGGTTATCGGTTCGTCCTTGAGGCAGCAATGACACCGACCCCAACGCCGTCTCACTCAACCTTCCAAAGCTTGTCCTCGTCCTCGGGGCACGGGAGATCTTTATAGGTTCGGCGTAGGATCAAATTGAGCGTCATAGCGCCCTGATCTGCTCTTCGAACTCCTCCGGGATTGCACCATGGCGGGCGGGGACGTCGAGTGAGCTGACCTTTCCGGTCTCATCATCAGCAGTGACATGGATCACGGCGACGCCTTCCGCAGTGCGGCCCAGGCGCTGGCCCTCATTCAGGGCGTGATGCTTCGTCTTCGCCGGCAGGCGCTGGCCGGGCACGAGCTCTTCCGATGCGCCTTAAACGGCGGGAGGAAGAACGTGTCGACGGTGGCCATGGCTTGACTCCCCGGTGGTGTTTGTTCTCATATTGTTCTCATATCGAGGATGCAAGCCATGTCGACCGCCGCCGCAGGCATCGTCCCGATTCTTCGCCAGCAACGCCGCCCCCGGCGACGCAAGCCGAGCAGGCCTATGCAGGCACGCGCCATCACGTTTGGCCCGCTGATGCTGCTGACCATGTTCACCAACCGCGTATGTGCCGGCTTCCCATCACCCGCGGACGACTACATTGATGCGCCGATCGATCTCTCGCGCGAGCTGATCAAAAATGCACCGGCGACTTTTATCATGACGGTGGTAGGCGACAGTGCTATCGATCTCGGCATCTTCGACGGCAGCATCATCACCGTTGATCGATCGCTCGCGCCTCGGGATGGCGACCCCGTAGTGGTCGATGTCAACGGCGAGCGCAGCGTGAAGGTCTTCAGGATCGAAGCTGGCCGCTCGTGCCTGGCCTTCGGCAACCATCGCTATCCGAAGTTCGATCCAGGCAGTGATCCGGAAATCGCGATTTTCGGCGTGATCACCAATGCCGTGAGGCGCTTTCGCAAATGACGGCCTCGTTCGCACTGATCGACGGCAACAGTTTCTATTGCTCGTGCGAGCGTGTCTTCGATCCGAAGCTTCGCCACCGGCCGGTCATCGTGCTTTCGAATAACGATGGCTGCGCGGTGTCTCGCACCGGCGAAGCCAAGGCTCTCGGCATCAAGATGGGCGCGCCGATGTTCAAGATCCGCGACCTGTGCAAGCGCGAGGGCGTCATCGTTTTCAGCTCAAACTACGCCCTCTATGGCGACATGAGCCGCCGTATGAACGCGGTCTATGAGCGGTTCGCTTCCGACATCGAGATTTATTCGATCGACGAAAGCTTCCTGGACCTGACCCCCGTGGCCCCAGAGCACAGGGAGGAGTTCGGTCACGATCTGCGCACGACCGTCTCCACCTGGACGGGGGTTCCAACCTGCGTCGGCATCGGTCCAACCAAGACGCTGGCGAAGCTCGCCAACAAGATCGCCAAGAGCACGCCGCAACTGCGCGGCGTGTGCGACCTGACCAGCGACGAGGCCCGGCGCGAATGGCTGCCGCTCGTCGCATTGGAGGATATCTGGGGCGTCGGGCGTGCCAGTCAGGCCAAGCTCTGGGCTTTTGGCTGCAAGACCGCTGCCGACGTGGCCGCGCTCGACCCAAGGCAGGCACGGCAGACGCTGACGGTTGTTGGCGAGCGCATCGTCCACGAGTTGCGCGGCCGACCCTGCATCGATCTGGAGGCCGTCACACCGACGCGAAAAGGCTGTGCCGTGACCCGATCTTTCGCCGGCCGCGTCGAGAGCCTGGAGATGATGCAGGAAGCCGTTGCTGCCCATGCGACACGGCTGGGCGAAAAGCTTCGGCACCACGGCCTGGCGACGGACCACGTCACGGTCTTCTTTCACACATCGCCGTTCGATAGCGGCCCGTCGCGCTCGGTCTCGACGACCGTCGATTTCCCGGAGGCCAGCAACGACACGCTGGTTCTGGTGCGAGCGGCCAAGTGGGGCGCACGACGCATCTGGAAGTCGGGATATCGCTACGCCAAGGCGGGGTTGATGACCGTCGACCTCGTGGCGCCAGCCTTGTCGCAGCGAGCGCTGATTGGCGCTCTCGATCGGGAGAAGAGCGGCAGGCTGATGGCAGCGCTGGACGCCTGCAATCAAAAGCATGGCCGCGGCGCGGTCGTTCCGGCAGCAGTCGGAATCGCACGGCAGCAAAACGCCTGGATCACGAAATTCGATATGCGCTCGCCCCGGTACACGACGCGGCTCAATGAGGTGCTGGTCGTGGGGAATGCGTGATGGCCTGAAACGTTGCCGAAGGAGGCAAGGATGACCGTATTCCAGCCCATACCAGCCGAAAAACAAGGTGTCTCAGTATCGGAGGCGATTGAGCGGGCGGCCAACAATCTCCGGGATGCGATCATGAGCGTCGCCGAGATTGGCCAACCGTACATCCTGACCACCGGGGAGATGATTGAGCTTGGTCTCTTGGATGAGGTCGAGGTGAACGGCTGGAGGATGTGCGCGGTGTCGAAGCGTCTTGAGGCCGAATTACAGCGTCATGGGTGCTATTGCAGCGGTCCCTATCTCGGCCATCCGGAAGTCGGCGCCGACGACTACTATCTGGTCGAGAGGAAAAAGGCCGCGTAGGCTTCGGCCCATGTGTAATCTCTACAGCCATACCCGGAACGTCGAGGCGATGCGCAGGCTGTTCGCACCGTTCAACGACGGCGGCCCGAACCTGGCCAACCTGCCGCCGCAGCCGGGCATCTTCCCCGACTACCAGGCGCCGATCATCCGCAATGAGGATGGCGAAGCGCGCCTGGCGCTGACGCGCTGGGGCATGCCGTCCTCGAAGAAGGCGCTGCTCGATGCCGCCACCAAGCGGGCCAATAAGCTGCGCTCCAAGAACAAGCCGGTCGACTTCGACAACTTGCTGCGCATGGAGCCAGACAGCGGAACAACCAATGTCCGCAACACCTCGAGCTCGCATTGGAAGCGCTGGCTCGACGTACCGAACAGGTGTCTCGTGCCGTTCACCAGCTTCAGCGAATTCAACCGTGACGCCGGCGGCGACATCTGGTTCGCCTTCGGCGAGGAGCGCCCGACGGCCTTCTTTGCCGGGATCTGGGCGCCCAAATGGAAGAGCGTGCGCAAGGTCAAGGAAGGCGAGGTCGACGCCGACCTGTTTGCCTTCCTCACCACCGACGCCAATGCCGAGATCAAGGCGATCCACCCCAAGGCGATGCCGGTGATCCTGACCACGCCGGAGGAGTGCGCCGCCTGGATGACGGCGCCATGGGAGCAGGCAAGGACGCTTCAGCGGCCTCTGCCCGACGGCTCGCTAACGATCGTCGCGCGCGGTGCGAAGAAGGACGGCCCGCCGGAAGTGCTCGCCGCTCCGGCCGAAAAGCCGACACATGCGACGCTGCTCTGATGGGCCACTGGGAACAGATCGGCGTCGAGAACCGGAAGAGCCGGGAACGGCAGGCAAAAATGGCCGCGCTGGCGGCGCGAGCTCTATCGCTTTGGGAACACGGCGACTATTGCAGCCGTTGGGATCGCCTCCCTGGCGCCAGGGCTTTGGCTGTTTGGCCTGCTCTGAGAGGTAATCGGGTTCGACCTCGTCGCTGCGCCATTCGCTAACCAAGGCGGATCATCTGGCCATCCGGCCGGAGCCGCAGCACGGCAATCGCAATCATAGTCTCGGACTGAGAGGACTATCGAGCTCATCCCTGGCTGGCCTCAATGAGCGCGAGGATAGCCGCCGATTTCCATTCATACGCTTGGCGGACACCGGCCTCCCATGCCCTGCCTTCCGGTGTGTCAGCCCGCGGGCGACGTATCCAGACCGGGATCAAGTCTTCGACGTCGCTGGCGTCGAGTGCCTCTTTCAGACCCTCCAGCCGGCCGGCAACACGAGCTTCGCTGACCAATCGCTTGCAATCGTTCGAGGTGACCGCTTCCGGCATATTCCACCCTCCCGAAGCTGGCGCTCCGACCTACTGACGCGGCGGCGCCACCTGTAGATCCGTAGGAGTCTTCGGCAAGTCCCGCTGATCGACCTGGCCTGACTGCCGTTCCCGCTGCATGTCAGCGTGATAGAGGTTGAAGCCGACGAATATCGCCGCGATCATGACGCCGATCGTGGCGACCGCCAATAGTGCGGCGATGCCGGCCTGTTTAGGCGGTGAAGGATCGTGGTCCATCAGGCTTGCTCCGATCAACAACGCCCCTGTCGGCAAACTGCGGAAGCTTCAAAAGGGGCCGCTTTCTTGCCGAGGCATTCTCAAGCCCTGCTCAGGCCGGCATCCGCCCATCGGGAGTGTATTTATCAACTGCGTCGGGCAGCCGCTGCGACAGCCTCTCCAGGATTTCCTCTCGGCTGAGCCCGGTCTGTGCAGCGAGGCGATTTAGAACGTCGGGGCCAATTGCCTGCTCCAGATCGCGCCCCTCGATTGGCTCGTTCGGGCCGGTACGGACCCACGAATCCGCAGCCTCGCCACGGCCAGCCTGCTTGAAGCGTTCGATCAGTTCCTGAATACCGTTGCCCAGCAGACCGCCGATCCCACCGGCCGATGCGGACTGCGCGCTTCCTGTAATCCTATCCAGGTCGGCTGGCGCATCCTGGGCGGGCGTTCCCCGCTGTGAGCCGCCGAACCATTCAGCGAGTTTGTCCCGGTTCTGATAACCCGCGACTGCAAGCAGCCCGAGCAAGGCCGTCATGGACGGAAAGCCACTATTTTCGTTGCTCATCTGTCTCTCCCTCGCTTTGTCCTATGCGTTGCGGCGACTCATCATCGACCACGCCATGAGCACCAAGATGGCTCCGATCACCGCGCCAACGAGGCCAGCCCCTTCACCCGGTCGATACCAACCCAGCGCTTGGCCGAGAAACGTGGCGACGAAGGCGCCGACGATGCCGAGCACGGTCGTGAGCACGAATCCAGCCGGCTCGTTAGATCCAGGCGATAGAAACTTGGCTATGACGCCAGCGACAAACCCGATGATGATCGTCCAGATGATGCCCATGGCTGCCCCTCATGATCTGGCCCGGGCGCAATGTGCGCTCGGAGCCATCCATGAACCGGAGCCGTGCGCAGAAAGTTCCGGTAGACAATCGATTCAGTGGAGACCGCGGGCAAGCAGCAAACGGGTGAAGTGCGCGGTTCTCGCCTCAGCCAGCACGCAAATCTTTGTCCGGCTGCAAGGACCAGCGAAGCACAACCGCATACACGACGAGATTGACCATCGTTCGTGAGAATTTTCGCAGGGCAGGCATGGTCGGCTCCAAAGCAACTCGCTCAGCCAGCGTTCGCAGCTTTCAACTGGATTGCCCTGTCGTCGGTTCCTGCTGGAGCGCTATGGGGTTGAGCGGCGAAGACCTCGGCTGGCGCGTCCGCGTCCAACGTCTCCAGATCGTCCGCCAGCACGCAGACGTGTTTTGTCAGCGTCGCCGCGATTTTCACGGGATCGAGTTGCCCAACAATCAGGACCGATTGAAGGTCTCCATTGTCGTGCCGTCTGCTGCCTCGACATCCATCCTCGCGGCGCCGACCGACGCGCCATCCGCTCCATCGGTAACGAAATGCCCACCGCTCGGCCGTTCCACGTCTCCGGATATTGCCCTCGATCCAGAGCGGGGGCGATAAATCCGTGTTCTGGAGGGTGAATGCAGCCTTCGCAGGCGTCCCTCGGTTATCTGTGGCCGCGCACAGCGATGGCCCACGCAGCGTAGGGCGTATTCTTGGCAAGATGGCGATTGTAGTCGGGGGCGCTGTCGGCCCACCAAACGGGTCCGCGTTCACCTAGCGCAATCTTGGCCGCGTTGACGGCGGCGCGAGCCTGCGCCAGATCCCCATTGCCGTGCTTGGCTTTCTTGACGGCGCGCCGCGCATCCATCAGCGCACCGACTAATGCATCCCGCTCCGGCCCTGCTATCGCCGGGTTGGTGGCGCGCCACAGGCGTCCTCCGACCAGGAAATAGCGGCCATCGGGCGTCACCGGATAATCGCGAGACGTCATGATTGCTCGGCAGATCCCCGGTCTCGCGTATGCTGCTCGGCACGCTTCTGGTGCGCGAGCCACGGTTCGCGCCTTACAGTCCAGAGCTCATAGGCAAGCACAAGGGCGCTTGGCGATCTCTCCAGCGTTCCGAGCTTGATCTCGATCTTGTCGGAGCCGTCGTGGGACACGCGGCGGCATCCAGCCCGGCTTTTCCAGCAGCCAAGTTCACCGGACAGCGTAGTGTTTTCTTTCGGCCAGATGCCAAAGAATGAGAAGGCCGAGCCCGACTCTTTGCGGCACGTTTCGCAATGGCAGATCCCGACACGAATAGGGTCGCCGTCGACTTCGTAGCGGACCTGTCCGCAACTGCAGCCACCAGATAGTTTCACTGATACGCCTTCGCGGAGTTGTTCGGCCCCTGGCGGCGAACAAACAGCGCGTGGCAGGAGTGGTTCCCGGCAATCGGGCTTTAGGCAACGCATGCCGCCTGCCTAGGACATCGTCACGCGAAAAACTGCACCATAGCTTTAGCGAGGGCTTCCGGTGCTTCCTCAGCCATGTGATGGCTGCTCGGGACCCCGTGACCGCGCCGGTCGGGTGCCCAGGGCTGCCAGACCTCCGAGACATCGCCATGCGCGAGGAAGGTCATTGCGTTCGAACCAGAGGCAGAGCAACGGACATTGCAAGGTCCGCCCTGCCGCGCGATCTGCCGCGTCGTGGGCACGGTCGACGGCTGGGCCCGCACGGTAATCCTCGATCATGGTGTGGACTGTTTCGGGATCGTGAATCGCCGCATGGAAATCGGCGAAATTCTCGGCGCCCATTGTTTCGGCCGTACCTCCGTACCACAGGATCGGCAAGGATGGCGCGTTCGGGTTTTTCGGGCTGGCAAAAAAAGAACCAATGCCACCAAAGGCGCGCAAAGGTTTCCGAGCAGCGCTCCAACGCTTCGATGATGGGTACGCCGTCCATCAATACCAGGCGTTCCACGGCACAAGGATGATCCATAGCAAGCCGAAAAGCGGTGTAAGAGCCGCGGTCATGGCCTGCCAGAAAGAAGCGCTCAAATCCCAGCTTGGCCATGAGCTCAACGCAGTCCTTGGCTTTGGCACGTTTCGAAGACTCGGCGTGATCGGCAGTGTCTTTTGGTTTTGAAGACTGACCAAACCCGCGCAGATCCGGGCACACGACTTGCAAGTGCTCTGCCAGTAAAGGCGATACGTGCCACCAAGTCGTATGCGTACGCGGATGCCCATGCAGCAAGAGTAGCGGTGGACGCTTGCCGCCATGCCGGACGCGTAAGACAGCCTCGGATACCTCAATGAAATCCAATGCGAACCCGTCGAACGTAGGGGGGCATCCCGGCATTACGGCAAACCGGTAACCCGCGCCTTGAGGGCGCGGGCTCGGCGTAGCGACGCAATTTGGCTCGAAACGTCTAAGGTGCGTCAAACTATCCCGTTCTAGCGTGATCCAAACAGCGCGCTGAGATCGATCTCCTCGTCGCGATGCTTGCCGCCTAAGACGGCTCCAAACCAAGCAGCTGCAGCACCTGCCAGCAGCGCCGCCGCAGTGAGGAAAGCGGTGATCACGCCCATCCGTCGAGCGCGTTCGGCAGCTTGCTTGGCCGTTTCCTTTGCCTGGTTGAGCTTCGCATAGGCGTCGTCGATCCGCTTCTCAGCGTCCTGCTGGGAAATATTTGCGCGTGCGGCGAGTCGGTTCGCGATGTATCCCCGGTCGGCTGGATCCAGCGCACCGCTGGCCAAGCTGCGGGTCAGGATCCGAGATGCCTCTTCGCGCTCTTCCGCTGAAACCGGCTGCGCACCATTGGACCGCATCACGGAGTCGAGTGCCGAAGCGAGCGGATCGGCTTGCTGGCTGACGAGAGCCGCAGCGCCCGTTGCCGCGGCGGTGGCCCCGGCAGCAGCAGTTTTCACCGCACCGTTGATCGCCGAGCTGGTGAGCATCGCAACCAACAAGGCACCCGCCGCCCAGACGACCAGGCCATGCGCGCCATCGCGCACATGACGTTCGTGAACTGAGGCATCAAGGGTTGGCCGACGCATACGCCCAGCCAGATAGCCCCCGGCAGCGCAGGCAGAGATCGTCACCCAAAGCGTCCAGAGTCCGGCTGCAATCGCCAGGGCAGTGAATCCGGAAGATCGGGACGTGTCGGCCGAAATCAGCGACAGACCGATGGCCGAACCGAACGCCGCCATGATGGTAGTGATTGCGGCTGCTATCACAGCGCCGCCAAAGATTGGGCTCCAGTCCAGATAAGAGGATTTGTCGCCGGTTCCCGGCGCGACGACGACTACGTCCGCTGTGTCCATTGCCATGACATCAACTCCTAACGGAGGCCGAGGAAGGACAGGATGGCCAGAACGACCACCACGAGGCCGACGATGTAGATGATGCCGTTCATTGGAGCTCTCCCGCAGGCGCGCCAAGATTGACCGCGCAGCAAGAAAACGAGCGCTCGTGCGGGATGTTCCGACATAGCCACTCCGCTTAAGGCCACACGGGGCCGATGCTATTCGCGAGCGCAAAGGCCAGAATGGAACACCGGTGCACGCTCATGGTTGGGTTGTCAGCACATCCACCCTCGAGGACCAAAATGCGTAGTACTTCCGAGATTGGCTTCGGCGGACGCGCCATTCACAATTCCGAGGACTGCTTGGCCGCTGAGGCCCGAATCGCCGAACTGGCGATCGCGCCAATAGGCTCGGACGAAGAGGCAGAAAGAGTGGGCCTGATCGATGCCGTCAATGCGTATCGGCTGAAGCAGGATTCTCCTGCGACAGCAGCCATGACCAATCCAATCACCTCGCTAGAGCAGTATGAGGCGGCGACGCAAAGAGTGACAGAGTTCTGCAGTTGCGCCAAAGGCACGCCGGCGGCAGACGAGCTTGAGCAACTGATTGTCGATATCCGCACTTGGGAAACCGAGCGTGAAAAGCAGCGTCCCCGATATCGGGTCGCGGCGCAGATCAGGGACGCTTAGGCTTGGATGAGTGGCGAACTGTGCGCCATTAGGCTTGCGGGGTGATCTGGCGCCGCGGCAAGCCCGACGCGCCGCTGCATCACTCCGACCAGAGCGGCCAATGCGCCAGCGAGGGGTTCAGAAGCTGATGGCCGACAACGGCATGACCTGCTCGATGAGCACTCCGGCAATGCCGTCATGGAGAGCGTCTTCTCCTCGCTGAAAACGGAACGGATCAGACCCAGGGTCTATCGCACACGCGACGATGCTCGTGGCAACCTGTTCGACTGCATCGAGCGGTTCTATCATGCCGTTCGCAGGCACTCGACCATCGGCTACATCAGCCCGGCCGAGTTCGAAAAGAAGGTCGGACTAGCCTACTAACCGTCCACGCAACCGGCAACAGGCCAATCCCCATTGGCGGTTGTTACGCTACTTGGGCATCCAGTATGGGATCGACCGGCAGCTCATAAGCTGGGTCGACCGGCAGGTGGCTGTAATCTGAATAGCCCTCGAACAGTGCCTGAAGTTCATGCTCCTCAATGAAGCGACGAATTTCCGTGGGTGAGATGTAGCCCTGCCGAAACCAAGGGAAACGCGCCGGGCTGAACACGTCGCGAATATAGGTGATGCACTTACGGACCTGCGGTTGGTCCATCACTTGGCGGTTGCAAACGAGCCAGACATCACGGGTCAACAGCCAATCCTCAGCCACGTGCACGAGACCGGTTGTGATCGTCTCACTATACGTGGGAAGCGCGGTCAAGCCTCCGCCGCGCTTCACGCCGATCAACTGCGCCGAGGCGGTGTTAGTGCCGAACCGCACGAACTCGTCCTTGGGCTTGGTATGCTCGTCTAGGCGCAAGGCATGGCTCCAGATTTGCGCGCCGGAAATCTCGAGCACGTTGAAATTGTCGATCTCTGCCTTGCTCATGGGCTTGCCGTTCTTGCGCACGTATTCCTGGCTGGCGAAAAGCACGACGTGCAGCCAACACAGGCGAACCACGACCAAGTCCGGATTGCTCGGGCGATCGAACTGAATGGAAAAATCCACCGCGAGATTGGCAACATCCTGCTGAGCGACCTCGCAGTTGAGGTAGACAGAGATGTCTTTCTCTTTCTCAACCAATTCGAGCAATCGTGGCACGATCCAGAACGAGCCAAGACCCTCAGTGCATCCGATCCGAACGCCGCGGCGCTGATCTTTCGCATTGGCTACTGAGGCAGCCAGACGGCGCGCGCCGTTGTACATGACCTCCGCCTGCTCGCGTAGCGCCGCGCCTTCGGGCGTTAGCACCAGACCGTTATGGGTCCGGACGAAAAGAGCGCGACCCAGAGTTTGTTCGAAGGCTTCGAACCGCATCCGCAGATGATGAACGCCTCGCTCAAGGATGCGCCCGGCCTCTCGGTAGCTGCGCACTTCGGCCAGTACGAGGAAGATCCGGACATCGTCCCAGTCCAGCGCTGCCATAGGAGCAAGCTTTGACTGTGTCATTTCTGAGTGCACCTGCGTCGTTTTCCGATGCAGCCGAACTTCTGGATCACTGGTAGTGTCTGAGTGTTCGTGAGAATTCCTCTCACTCAACTTGGGGGCGCGGGCCATGGGCATTCACACTGTGCCAGTTGGGAAGAAGATATCTGATCGAAAAGTCAGAAATCTTCTTGGATTAAACTCGGAGAAGTACGGCAGAGGGTTGATTTGCTATACTCCGACTGAAAAAATAATCAGCCATCTTCTGGATGGGGCGAACTCATATATTATGAAGCTGGCGCCTGTCGATGTCGTGATGAAGGTCTTTCGCTACAATCCAGAGACCATTGTTGCCTTCAATCGCGGCGCTTGGCGAGAGACACCCAGCAATGAATCGCTAGGCTTCTGGTGTCATCTGCCTCTCAACGCGGACGGTCATGACGCCCTGTTCGACGGCAGGCTCGATCGCAGCAACCCCGATCTGCGCTACATTTGCCGCCAGCACGAGCGGCCGGCGGCGATCTATCATTGGCTCGTTTATGCCGAGCCGAACATTCTCGGCGGCCTGTCGTTGGTGATGGATCGCTTTTCCTCGACGCGCCTGCGCGGCTTGCCGATGTACTGCATCGCGGCGACGCCGACCGCGTACAACCTGTTTCTCAAGTCGGGTTTCAAGCAGGGCGCGAGCTACAAGCACTGGGTCAACCCCAACATGATGACTTTGGTCCCGCCGGATCCCGCGGCGGGCCGGCCAATCTATGATAGCTACGTGCCTAGCCCGCCCGATCCGAAAAAGCTCGGCATCAAGGTCGCGCACACGGTTCACGAGCTGATGGTGGCTGCCTCGATCCGCGGCGCCGCCTATGTCGGCGAGAGGATGCTGCCGGTCTATGACGACATGGACGGCAACGACCTCTCGGCAACGCATCTGATCGGCTACGTCGGTGATGAACCGGCCGGCTGCATCCGTATCCGCTACTTCGCGGATTTCGTAAAGCTGGAGCGGCTCGCGCTGATCCCGCAACACCGCGGAGGTCTGGCGTTCAAGCTGGCCCGCGCCGCCATCGCCTTCGCACAGATGAAGGGGTACAGCCGGTTCTACGGCCAGGCCTCGCATCCTTACATCAAGCTCTGGAAGCATCTCGGCTTCACGCAGCGCTCCGGGGAAGGGCTGACTCACGTCACCGACGAGGTCTACTACGAGATCGACCTGGTGACCGATCAGCCGGCCGAGCATCTGACGCCGCACTCCGGCGGTCTCGTCCTCGTCCGGCGTGAAGGACAATGGGATCGGCCCGGCGCTTACGAAACCTGGGGAGAAGGTCAATGAAGGCGGCTGGCAGCGTTCTCCGCTTCGCCGACAGCTCGATTGCGGTTGATCAAGATCCGTCGCAACAAGAAGAGATCGAGGCCGTCGCGACGATGGTTGCGTATCTCATCCCGCAAGCAAGGGCGCTCAGCCCAGGGCTGGCCTTGCTCCTCAACCTCGCCTTGCACGAGCTGTCATTGCTACGTGCATTGAAGGATGGATCGGTGGTCCGGCTTCACGCCTGAGGACGTGGCTCCGGGGGAAGCTTCGGAGCCACACCTACAAGCTTGGCAAATCTTCCCCCATAGACTGTTACGTCAGGTTGCGCTTCATTGCGGCCTAGGGGGATGTCGAATGACGAGAAAAGATCCGAACCCGATCGATCGCCATGTCGGCAGCCGCGTCCGAATGCAACGCATGCTCGCCGGCGTCAGCCAAGAGAGGCTCGGCCATGCTTTAGGTGTCACCTTCCAGCAGGTGCAAAAATACGAAAAGGGCACCAACCGGATCAGCGCCAGCCGCCTGCAGCAGATCGCTAATCTCTTGGAGGTTGAGGTGTCGCTCTTTTTCCAGGGGGCTCCGTCCACGGCTTCCCTGGTTGGTGCCGCTCAGACTAGCGCATCGGAAGTCCTCGACTTCACCCTTACATCCGAAGGCGTGCAGCTCAACCGAGCCTTTGTGAAGATCAAGAGCGGCCAGGTTCGGCGGAAGTTGGTTGATCTTGCTGAAACGCTGGCTGCCGAGAGCGACGATGGCAACGGATAGACGCTTGGCGAATTGAAGGGGGCTTAGATCATGTTGCAGCTCTCGTTCGAGAGCATGCTTCGCGCGATCGATGCCGCGGTCTCTGCAGAGTTTGAAGAGAAGGGCGGGATTGATCACCGTGCTGTGTTGATCACGCCGGACGCTAATCAATCACCTGCTGAGCTGGGAGGGTGATAGCGGCAAAGCGCGTGCGCTTGCTTAACTCGGCGGGCAGATCAAGGTTGTGAGGCCTGAGCGATACGCCATTGTCGGCGAAGCCTGGATGGCTCCGTGGCCCGATCACGCGGCGTTGCTTCAAGCCAGCAAGTCCGACCGGCGTATCGAGGTAGTCTACATTTTCCTTGTAGATCGATCTGGGCAAAACTGTTTTGCGACGCGACCGATCGAAACTCCGCATTGGGAGCGTGATCCGAAGCCGCGTCTCGGCCCAATCACACTCAATCCTGGTATGGAAGGCGCTTTTGCCGACCTTTTCGGCAGACGAGGGGACACCAATAACGGATGATGACGGAAGGCACGCTGATGGCGTCTGCGGCGTTCACGGTGCGCTCGATGGCTCCGGGTATGGTGCCCCAGAGGCCGACGACAGCGTATCGGGAGGAGACGAAGGCGTAGCGTCGCGCCCCACGACCAAGTGAGCGATAGCTCAATCCGGTTATTTCAGCGACGGAGCCGACGCGTTCCCCGCCGCCAAGGTCGGTCGCTGGATGGACATCTCCTCTGCTGCAACTGCTCAACGGTTCATTGCTGGCGGCAGCCGCCTTACCGGAAATGGTGTCGGCAGCTGCTGGTGGCAGGCTGAGGATTTGTTTGGCGCGGACGGGAGGCCAGTGAAGAATCCGACTGCTACGCACTGGCGAAGGCGCTTGAGCTGACGTCCACCAGTCATGGCACTTCGAGGCCGATGACGCTCGATTGGACCTTGCCGCTCAGGTGACGCCTGCAGTGGCGTCGAACCGACGAACGATCCGGACGGCCATTTCGTCTATGCCGAGTTGGATATCCGCACGCCCGAACAGCGATGGAGGCGCGAAATCGCTATCCACGACGAAGAGCTTGCTGCGATTCATCGCCGCGAAGAGAGCAAGTTTATTGCAAATATTTGCTTCAGCGACGTCAATAAGCCCTCGAAAAATTTCTTCCTGGATAGATTCGTCGAACGAAAATGGAAGATCTAGAGCGTCGTATAGGTCAAGGAATGCGCCATATTCTCCGCCCCAGCTAATCGCGCGATCGAGCGCCTCGCGGCCACCCGCCGACAGCCGCGCAAGCGACGTGGCGGTTGTTCCCAGGTTGGATGAGTGGGCCACTATCGTGGTGAGCCCCGGAAGGGCCAAAAAAGCCAGGTCCCAACGTGTCAGGGGAGCGCCGCTCGGATGGTTGTGATGAACGGTCAGTTGCGAAGTAGAATCTAGCAGCGCTCTGTGAAGCTTCTGGCTTAGGCCAGTATTGGAGCGAGAGCCTTTGGTGCTCTCGATCAGATTGCCATCGCGATTGATCGCAACGAGAAACTCGACACCAAATTCTCGCCCGCTGGCCACGACAGAATCGCGTATTGCATCGAAGGTCAGCCGATGCGGTGGCGGCCACGGTTGAACGCTTGCGCAAAAGGGGGCTGGTGGACGTGCTTTTGAAGTTGCTCGTACGTTCGCCATGCAGCCCTCCTGGCGGCAAATTGGCGGCGGTTAGACGTGGCCGAAGCATCAAACTGCTGATTGCATTTATTATTATGGAATTCCCTATAGTTGTATATTCATAATCGTGCCGGAGAGCGTTTGGAGGGGGTATGGAGGCCAAATCGTTCAAGGAGTTTGCCTGGGAGTGCAAGGCCGCTCAGCGAGCCGTAATCCGCAAAGAGCGCGAGAGGATGGAGAAGGTCGCCGCTCTCTGGGCCGAGTATGTGCGAGCGCTGTCAGAGCTTGGTTTGCATCCGATGACCCACGACGGCATCCTGAAGCGGCAGGGCGAGCTCGACCGCATGACGGCTGAAATTGACGATCAGTTCGGAGACAACGAGACCATGCGAGCCTCCTACGAGGTGTATTTAAAGTCCTTCACGCATTCGTGATTCTCATACTGAATGCGCGTTGCAACTTACGAAAATTGTTATTGCAACTTATAGGCGATAAAGCGAACTTACTCAAGTTGCGTCACCCTGATGATTCGCATTCTCCTAAGCAACAGCTAAGCTCTCTGTGGGGGAAGCACCATGAACAAGGCTAATCATCGGGCATTTGCCCGATCAATGTCACTTGTGCCTGAGGATCCTGCAGTTGTAGCTGCAGTAAAATATCAAAAGATATATAAATCATACCTCGCAATAATGAAAGAAGATAAGGATATCATTGATAGCCCGAGGGTCGATCGAATGTTTAAGCGATGGTTGGCGGCTCTGGAGAGAGCAGTCAATACCGTTCCGACGACCTGGGCGGGTGTCGTTGCTCTGCTTGATATCTGCACTGACGACGGATCGATCGGCGAGAGCATTGAAGACCTCCAGGACGGCGTTAACTCAATCTCTGCCGGTGTTCGGCGCCTCTTGGCTACGGAGTTCAAGGCGGTCTGATCTGCACCACAGGCCAGCCTGAACCGAGGGGCGACGGTTATCGCCTCAAGCCCCGCTGGTGCCGCCTCTTCCAGTTGCGCATCAGCGGGGCAATTATGTGCCATAAACTCTTCAAGAACGACCCATGACCGAAGCTCGCCCCTTCCACGTGCTTGTCGAAGTCGACCGGGCCAGATTTCAGGCTCGCTTATCTGACGTCGAGGCTTGGCTCTCGGATTGGCAGATCGACGCGGAGATTGGCTCAGTGCTCGGCGACATCGGTCAGCTCAGGGTGAGGTTCGCTGACGAGCGCGCTGCTCATGCCTTCCAGCGGTGTCACGGCGGCCGAGCTATTCCAGCAGAGGAGATCGAGACCGCGAAGTTCGCCGATGCTATCGACGAGGACTTGTACGAGCGCCTTGCGCGCGAATACCCTGACTAGAGGAGGCTCTTGTCATGGCAGACGCCGTCAAGCCGGGATCGGGCGTGCCACGCGTGCAGCTTCGGCGCGTCGATGACCTTGTCGGTCGGATCGAGGCTCTCGTCTCCGATGCTCAAGCGCAGGGTTATGGAACTCTCGCGTATTTTCTCGAAACTGCGTTGATCGAAGCGCGCATTCAACTTGACCGCGAGGCGGACGAGTGCCGGAGTCGCGAAGCCGATCGCAAAGAGCTGTGGTTACCGGAGCGGTGAGCGCTCAGGCATCCTTGATGAACCGCTTGCCTGCGGTTGCTTCCGCTGGTTCCGTTCGTCGATGAGCCTTTGCTGCTGCATAGAATGCCCGTCTGCGAGGCTATCGACGCCCTCCGGGGTACAACGCTCGCTGGGAGGCGAGCCGCACACCCGCGCTAATTGATCCCAGCTTACGCATTTTCCAGTCGGCCCACGGTAGCCCGGGCCACCGCGACTGCCACACCCAGAAGCTGCACCGGCAGACGTTGCTGCCAGCAGTATCGCCAAGCTCGCCAGCAAGTGCGCTTTCCACACGCTCGCCTCCGAGGTTTGAGGAGCCAATTAGCCGCTCGCTGGCTCCTGAACTGCGTCAAACACATGAACGTCTGCGCCGACGCGAACACGGATCTGATAGGTCTTCTGTTTGGCGTCTCCAGCAGGAGGAGCAATGCCCACAGTGCCGCCATACCATTCGCCCGGTAGCAAGGTGTGGTCCTTGATGTACTCGTTCTCAAGGCGGGCCAGGTTCTCCTGCCCCTGAGCGATCGAGGATTCGATCATTGCTGCATTTTGCGCTGAGGCATTAGCTGAAGCGATGGCAGCCGCGGCAGGGCTGTAGCCAGTCGTCGTAGCGATGTAGGTTCCACGGGGGGTATAGATCGTGCTGTTCGATCGATAATAGCCGGCTTGCGACGCGGCGGCGGCGTTGGCCCCGGCAGCGACGCCGACCAGGATGGCAGAGACAACCTGACGGGTTTTCTCTTCCTGCTGCAGTTTTTCGAAGGTCAGTACCTCAAGCGGCTGCCCTGTCGAGCCAGCGCCGAACGATTGCTCTACTTGGATCTCGGAAACGGTGAAGTTCTGCGGCGCCTTCCCGCGGTTCTGCATTGCGACGACGAAGCCGACACGCTGGCCAGCCGGAATATCGCGACCTGTGCGGCTTAGCAGGACGACGGATTCCTTGCCGACCGAGGAGACCGCAGGCTTACCGTCTCGCACCAACGCGGTCTGCCCCGGACCAGCGCTAAATCGCACGCGATCGGATACACAGCCTGCAGCTGTCATGGCCACAAGGACCGCGTGCATAATCTTGCTGTTCATCGATTTGTGCCCCGGTCAGCCGCGCCAGCTCGCGCACTTGCCATTAGCTTTGCGATAGCCGGGGCCACCCTTTGACCCGCAGCCGCGGCGAGCGAATTCGTACGTCGCACCGCTTCGAGCTGCTACCTTCGACGTTCCGTCGTATGATGCTGGAGCAACCGCTGATGCGATGGTCGCGGTCAAAAATGCCGCAGCAAGTACTGCACCGGTGGCGATTCCCAAATTACGCATTGTCCCCTCCCCAAAAAATTCGGCCCTTGTGGGCTCTAGTTAACCATCCCGATCATCGCCTTGGCGGTGATACTTGCCGCGGTGAGCGCCTTCTCGCGCTCGGTCGGCAGGTCGCCATCTTTGTTGGCCAGGAACGCTGAGCGGGCGGCCGCTTCAATTTCCGGCCGACAAAGCTCCAGCATTCCTTCGTAGAGTTTGCGCTGATCGACGAACTTCTCATTTCGGGCGGTCGCTATCGTCGATAGGCAGTCGCGAACGGCCTTGGGCAAATCAGAGCCAGCCGTTGGTGAAAGGGCGGCGGGCGATTGCGGTGGCACCGAGGCGGGTGTGGTCGACGGCGCTGGCGCCACCGTTCGCGGTCCGCTGCCGGCCTTCATCTGCACGGCGTGCGTGATGACGTTGTTGCGAACCACCTTCCGCATCTCATCGCGGAACGCTGGTTCGCCGGCCGTTGAATAACCGCTGCCATTCTTGAAACGAACGATATCGACTCTAGCTTGCAGCGCGTCGTCGATCTCCGTCCTGCAGATGGTCATCGCCGCTGTCGAGAGAACCTCCGCAGTTTCGGATGAGGAGATGAGTTTCGCGAGCTGTTCGGTTGTGCAGTCGTAGGCCCGTTCGCGCAGCGCATCTGCGGCGCGCTCTAGTCGATCGATGTTCTGTTGGCGTTCGACTTCAAGGCGCGCTTGCTCTGCACGGGCTTCCGCCTCTGCCCGCTCAACGGCAGCAATCCTGCGGTCCATTTCTCCCTGCAAACGAGACCGGACGGCTCTTGGCAGGTCATCCGCATAGGCGCCTTTGACAAACACGACGCCGGTGCCCTGACCGTGCAGGCTGTCGTGCATGATTGCGATTTCTGCGAGCGAGTTAGCGCAGGCGCGCCAACCTTCGGCAATCATGGGGCCCAGATTATTGTACCGGTAGCCTGCCACAATGTCCGGGTGCCGGCTGGCTTCCCGTGCGACGCAGTCTGTCGCAGTGCGAATTGTCGGGAGCAAGAGCTTGCGCTTCTGCTGCTCAGTTGACTGCGCTGATGCACCAGTTGCGAAGCTGGCGAGTATCAGAGCGATTGCGGTACGCTGGGACCACATTGCCACGACCTTGACACAATGCCACAACTAAAGCGGGAAGCGGTCGCTTGTTCAAGTGGTTGCGTACTGCGCCTTTGGACTGATGGCGACAGCCCTAGCTGCCGAGGCCGATCGCGCCATACAGAGCGTCTAAAACGGCCTCTCCCAGTTTTCTCTTGCCAGAAATCAGTGCTTTGTCGTGGGGGGTTCAGCGCGCGACAAGTACGTCGTCAGGCCGCTGGCCAGCGCATCGAAAGTGATGCGGACCCGGTTGGCGTGTCTCATTCCGGCGTGCGTCACCAGCCAGATCTCAAGGTCATGGCTGAAGTCCGGCAAGATGCGTTGCAAATCCGCCGTGCGCGCCGCGATCGGAATTTGACAGACCCCGACACCGACACCCGACCGAATGGCGGAGAGCTGCGCCAGATCGCTATCCGTCCGAAACCCAAAATCACCTTGCGAAACGGAAATCCCTCGGGCCGCGAGCGCCCTGACCATGCCCGGATCGCGGTCGTATCCAATGAATGCTCCGGTGCCAATCAAGGCTTCGATCGACGCAAACACGCCATTGGCCCTCACCCAGCTGTCGTGGGCATACAGGCCTAGAGGAACCGCGCCGATCCTGCGGGCAACCAGGTCGTCCTGTGTCGGACGGGTCATGCGAACGGCAATGTCGGCATCACGCCGTAGGACGTTCTCGATTTTATTCGTGAGGGTGAGCTCGAACGACAGACGGGGGTGCCCCCGCTTCAAACCAGCCAGAATCGGGGGGATTACCTCTGCGCCAATGACCTCGCTGCAGGTTATCCGGACCGTGCCTGCAATCATCCCTGGCTCAACCGAGGCGGTCCGGACAAGATGGGCTGCAGCGGCTTCCATGGCTTCGGCCGGCTCCCGTAGCTCCAGAGCCAGTTCGGTCGGCACAAGGCCGGTAGATGACCGCACGAACAGCGCGGCGCCCAGCGCGGATTCCAATTCTTCGAGATGCCGACGGACTGTGGGGTGGGCAACGCCCATGTCGCGCGCGGCAGCGGCCAGGCTTCCGGCCCGAAGGAGTGCCAGAAAAGAGCGGCAATGCGCCCAATCGAAACGAGGCGAGCTCATACATTATCGTACAGCGAGGAAACGAAATTGACAATTTAGTTTATCAACGAACCGTCTGAAGGTCGAAGGCAGCAAGGAGCGCTGCCATGAACCAGACCAGTTACAATTCGTCGATCGAGCCCGGAGGCGAGCATCCAGCCGTTACAGGCACGGTTGCACTGATCCTCAGGTCGGAGGGCGGCGTCGCCTTGATCTCGGCCGTGATCGCCTATCAGGCGATAGGCGGCAGTTGGACGCTGTTCGCCGTGCTGTTCTTCACGCCGGATGTCAGCATGCTCGGATATCTCGCCAACCGCAGGATTGGCGCTTGGGGCTACAACCTAGCACATAACTATGTTGCGCCTGCCGCTCTCGGGCTGCTCGGCTGGGCGATGGCGTTGCCGATGTTTTACGGTATGGCGCTGATCTGGGTCGGCCATATCGGATTTGACCGGCTCGTTGGATACGGCCTGAAATATCCAGCCGCGTTCGGCGCCACCCATCTGGGCTGGAAAGGGGGCCGCTACCGGTGACCATTGCTCCGCGGCACCTTCAGCGTCGAGAGCCGTGGCCGCGCCAAGGCAGCGGTCCGGCACGCGAAACCTGCTGTCGGCGGACAGCCGGAGCAAGACCATCCGGCTTTACGTGCTAGGGCCGCGTTTCGCCCGGCGGCGCGCTCCAGGCCCTGGCGAAAGCGTCGCCATGGTCGCGCAGGAACGTCTCCATATCCATGGGCCGGCGCTCGGCCCCGCCCAGCTCTCCCTGATGCAGGAAGCCTAGCAGTACCGGGGCCACCAATGCGATCGCCGGTCCGCGCGGATCGACCGCGCGCATCTCGCCGGCAGCCATGTGAGCGCCAAGACGCGCCTCCACCGCCACGATCGTCGGCTCCAGCGCGTAGTCGAGGAAGGCCGGACCGAGGCCGGGATGACGGAGCCCTTCGATCAGGCCGGTGGCGAACATCGCACCCAGCCCGCCATGACGAAAGCCGTCGGCCATATGTCGGAGCGCGTCAGCGATGGATTGCGCAAAAGGGCCGGTCGGCTGCGCCATTATCGCGAGCGGCTCCGCGCCGCGCCGGAAATCGTCCTCCATGACTGCCCGGACGACATCCTCGCGCCGGCCGAAGTAGTGGGTCAACGTCGACAGGCTAACTTCTGCGGCCGCCGCCAGTTCGCGCCATGACGCGAGCCCCACCTCGCGATTGCCGAGGCGCGCGCGCAGCCGCTCGATCAGCGCCGCGCGGCGCTCGTCATAGGCCAGGTTTCGGGTGCCCCGCTTTCTCATTTTGTATCAATTGAACCAATCTGAATGCAATGCATTGTCGTATATGATCCAGAATATTGGAGGCATCATGTTCGACCCTTACCTCTCTCTCGACGGCGCCCGCTCCATCCTCGTCCTGCTGCTGGCGATCGCCCAGCCGATCATGGGCTACTGGCCGCAATGGCGGCGATGGTCTCATACGACGCCCTCGCGATCTGCGCGCCTGCAAACCCCGGTAGTTCCAATCGAATGGGCCTTCGCCATCTGGGGCGTCATCTTCACGGCTTGCCTCGCCTTTGCAATCTGGCAGGTCATGCCGGCCAGGCTGGTCGACCCGCTGCTGCGTCCGATCGGCTGGCTCGCGATCGCGGTGTTCTCGCTGACGACAGCCTGGGAATACTACGTACCGAAATACGATCTGGGTTGGCCGAGCGTCGGCTTGATCGTCGCGACGCTGATCGGCCTTCTCCTGATCATGGCCCAACTCAAAGCTGCCGAGCCCCTTGATGTGCCGACATTCTGGCTCGTCGCGGCGCCGTTCCAGCTATTCGCTGGCTGGATTTCAGCTGCGGTCTTCGTCAATGCATCGTCCACGCTTAGACTCGCGGGCGCCAAACAGGGGCGGCTCCAGAGCATCGCCTTGATCGCTGCAGCTACAGTGCTCGGCGGCGTCGTGACCTTCATCAGCGGCGCGGCAATCTATGGCTTGGCGATCGCCTGGGCGTTGCTCGGCATCGTCGTGGCGAACATCGTCCGGCAGCCGGATCGCGCGGTCGCGATCTGCGCCGGCACGGCGATCCCTGTCGTGATCGCAGCCGCGCTCGTTTGAAAGCGGCTGCGATAGACAGCGCACGCAAGTCTATCTCGACCCGTCCTTCGCTGCGATGGTCGCGATGGCAGCGTCACCCTGCCTGCCTATCGATAGAGCGCAGCCGCCATGGCTGCGTACAGAGGAATCCCGACGATGAGGTTGAAGGGGAATGTCAATGCCAGCGATGCCGTGAGGTAGAGGCCGGGATTGGCTTCGGGCAGGGCCATCCGCACGGCGGCGGGCGCGACGATGTAGGATGCGCTGCCGGCGAGCGTCGCCAGCACCACGGCGCTGCCCTGCGGCAGCCCGGCCAACCAGGCCGCCAGCAGCCCGAGCGAAGCGTTCAACAGCGGCGCGGCAACGGCGAAGAGCGCGATAGCGAAGCCGTTCCTGCGCCAAGCGCTCGCCTGTTCCATCGCCTGGCGGCCCAGATCGAGCAGGAACAGGCACAGCAGCCCCAAAAATAGATCGCCGAAGAGCGGCTTGACTGGCTTCAGGCCCTGCTGGCCCACTAACATGCCGATGGCGAGCCCGCCGAGCAGCAGGACGATGCTCTTGCTCGAGAGCATGCGCGACAGGGTGACACCGAGCGAGTGTCCGGCATTGCGCCCGCGCCCCGCCAGCAGCAGGGCGACCACGACGGCCGGTGTCTCCATCACGGCCAGCAGCGCGGTGACCATCGGTTCGTAGCTCACGCCGATCGCGTCGAGATAGCCCAACACAGCGAGGAAGGTGACGGCCGATACCGACCCGTAATGAGCCGCCAATGCAGCCGCGTCGATGCGATCGAGCCTGACGAAGCGGCGCAGCGCGGCGTAGCACCAGAGCGGCACGACGATGCACAAAGTCAACGCCGCGAGGATTGGCAGAACGATGTCAGACGGCCTAACCGTCGCGAGCTCGGCCCCGCCCTTCAGCCCGATAGCCAGCATCAGATAGATCGCGAGCGCGGCGAAGACCGGCTCCGGCAGGCGGAAATCGCTGCGGATCCAGGCGGCCAGAGCACCGAGCGCGAAACACAGCGTCATCGGCGAAAGAAGATTGGCGGCGGCGAGTTGCAGGGAGGTCATGGGCAGCGACTCCATCGAGATCGACTGCCGATAACGCTGCGCTTGCATTCCTCAAACGAGGTTGTTTCAATGAAAACCATTGAACGTTTCAATGGAAAGCGATCGACTTCGCCCAGGTCAAACCTGGCCGGCCGCCCGTTCCAGCGACTGGACGATGTGGTCGCCGAGCCGGGTCGCCGCAGACGCGGTCGCGCCGGGCGCGCGATAGAGTACGATCTCTGTCGCCGGTAGGGCGGGAAGTTGATGACCGGCCTCGACGAGGATGACGAGATCGGGCGGGACCATCTCGCGTGGCAGGACGGTGAGGCCCAGGCCGGCACGCACCGCCGCCTGCAATCCGGCAAGGCTCGGGCTGGTCAGGACGATCCGCCAAGGACGCCCGGCTGCGTCGAGCGCGGTCAGGACGCCGCGGCGATAGACGTCGGGCGCCGGCGCGAGAACCAGCGGCAGCGGCTCGCCCCGCGACAGCACGAGCCGCGAGCCAGCGACCCAGACCAGGTCCTCGCGCCAGACTCCGGTTCCGCCAGCAGGCACGCTATCGACCGCATGTCCGGGCTGGAGCGCGCGCTTGAACAGCACGAGATCGTACTGCCCCTTCGAGAAGGCATCGAGCAGATTGACGGTAAAGTCGCAATGGACGGCGAGCGCGACCCGGGGATGGGCACGGGTGAAGCGCGCAAGCACGTCGGCAAGATGGACGGTTGCGAAATCCTCAGGCGTCCCAAGCCGGACGACGCCGTCGACCTCAGGTTCCATCAGGCGCGAGCGCGCCTCGTCGCTGATGTGCAGGATCTGGCGGGCGTAAGTCAGCAGGACCTCGCCCTGCGGCGTCAGGACCGTACGCCCGCCGCGTCCGCCCTCGCGCTGGAACAAGCTCTGGCCGAGACCGGCCTCGAGCCGCTTGATCTGCAGCGAGATGGTCGATTGCGTGCGCCCGATGCGCTCGGCCGCCCGCGAGAACCCTCCGCTGTCGGCGATGGCCATGAAGCTGCGCAAGAGATCGAGATCGAAGGGCGGTAGAGGCGTTGGCATATCGCAATCCTAGGCGAAAACAGACGATCGATAACAGGGCAGCAATCGGTCGAGGCCGTCCGGGTGAAACCCTTGTGCAGGTTCCTGGGGCCGACTGAGCAACGGCTGCGTTGGGTCTGGATTCTTACGTAACGGCGCAGGATGCCTCGATCGCGACCGCGCCGAATGGGTCATGATCTCCAACACCTTTTCAACCTAATCGGCGCTCCCCTCCCGTCCGGCAGCGACCGGCGCTCTTGGCTTCAGGCTGAGTATGGAATTCCGCGGGGGGACCAAACCACCGAGACGGTAGCCTGCGGAGCGCGACGAATCAGGCAGTCGTCGCGGCTTCAGCGAGTATCGGCTCCCGAATGCCATAGACGCGCCTGGTATTCGCGATCGCTTCCGGCGTGACGTCGATCAACAACGCGATGACGTCGCCGTCCTCATGCTGCAGCACTTCTCCTAGCTCGGTAATGCTCCACCCAAATGCACGCAGGCGTTTTGGCCAGAATGACTCACATACGACGCTGATCTGCCGAATGCCGAGTTTGCGGGCAACCTCCAGCACGCCGCACAAAAGAATGCCGGCAATCGGAGACGATCTGCCGCTACGATGCAACGCGGGGCTGATGAAGAACCGCGTCCATTCGAAGATGTCTGGCGCCCGCGGCGGACCGGCGGGCGCCAGCTCAGGAAACACGTTGCCAAGGAGGTGGGGCTGCAGCGTCGGGACAAGGCGCGACCCGCCGACGATTTTGCCGAGGCTATCGAGTGCCAGCAAGTAGACGGCGTGCTCGGTGTCGAACGCATCCATCTCGATATTGATGGGCCGCGCCAGTGCGCGCCATTGACGCCGTCTGACGTAAATGTCGTAGCGGATACGAAAGTATCGCTCCAGCTTGAGTCTGAATTTTCTTCTCTCGGCCCAAGTGACCACCTGGATTCGGACAACCATGATCCCTCCCTACGGGGCAGGAGGGTAAGTCAGCGCTAGCAGGTGCTGCGTGCCGGGATTCCGGTATTGTCAGATCTGAATCTCATCCCTGCGCAGAGCCTTCACGACAGCGTGGACAACGTTGATTGCGTCGAGCTTGTCGCGGATGTTGCGGTGGTGGCTCTCGACGGTATGGGTCGTGATCCCGAGAATGCAAGCGATGTCCTCTGTCGTTTTGCCCTGGGCGCTCCACTGCAACAGTTCGCGCTCCCTCGCGGTCAAAGGCGAACCCTCCTCGTTGTCCGGGTTGTTCCCGAAGCTGCTGACCTTGCGATACAAGTGGACACAGAGCGTTTCGATCAGGGGCATCGAACCGGGTGGAATCTCGATCCGGTCGCTCGCTGCCGTCACGACCGCCGGGCCGGCCAGCGGGACATGGATTGGCACACAGAATCCATCTTTCATGCCAAATTCGGCTGCCTCGTCCATGACGAGACGGGCACGCGGTGTCAAAACACCAGCGGGCAATTGATGCCAGAGAAATGGCTCCGCGCTAAGGCGGCTGCGTGCGGCGCAAGGATCGTGAGGAAAGTGCCCTTCTGATTCGTAGCGTGTGAACCACTCGCTCGCCCATCCGTCATGCAGGATCGCACGATGCCACTCGCTGTCGTGAGGGACCGGCAATCCCGTGATCAGAAAACTGTGCAGGCCAAAACGCTGGAGAATCCCCTCAAATATCTCGAGGGCGCGCTCAGACGAGCATGCGAGGTCGATGTCGGATATCGTCGCGAAAAGCTCCAGAATGGCAGCGTTCGTCATCCATAGACCTCGGCGGGTCCCTCCAGCGCCGAATTCAACCTAAGCGTGTTTCACTGCGCGCTTCAATGCGGTGCACGCCGATTGTCTATCATAGGAGTCAGTGCCGGCTGCATTCCTGGGCCGACGGCAGATCGGAAAGACTGAAAGTCAGTCGGCTTGGGGATGGGCGAGCCGCTTGGCTGAACGTCTAGGTCGTCGCTCCGCGGCCCTTGCAGTGATCAGATCCTCGGGTTTGACGTCCAGCGCGCTCGCCAGGATTTCCAACGTATCCAGCGTGGCGTTACGTCGTCCGGTCTCCACGCTGCTGATATAGGCCCGCGTGCGCCCCGAAATAAAAGACAACTGCTCCTGCGAGAGCTTTCTCTCCCTTCGGAGTCGCTGGACGTTCAGACCAAAAATAGCGCGAAGTTTCATCGTGCGAACGGTGCGGCGATGTGCACTATAGTGCGACACACTTTAGTGAACATTCCGCATTGACAGGGCGGTCATCGACTGTTTGAACCGCATAGCGATCGAACGATCCTGCTCGGGGGAATTGCGATGGCCGGCCAACCTGTTAGCAGAGTCTCGGGAGGTCGCTTGGACCCAAGCTTTCACCATCGACCAAGGCTGGAGATCGAGGATGCGAAGCGGCCCGCAGGGTCGGGTGCCGTGACCCTTGTTGGGTTCAGCTGCATCCGCTGCTGCGCGTCCTACCCGCCGAGCATCGCAATCGATTCCAGAGGCTGCCCGGCCTGCCGGGACGCTGCGCCCGCCAATTTCAAGCCTATCTACGATTCGCCGGTTGATCTGTGCTCGATCGCACCAAACGCGCCGCGATCCCTCTGGCGCTATGCCCACGCGCTGCCATGCTCGCCAAAGGACGCCGTTTCGCTCGGCGAGGGGCAGACGCCGCTGGTCAAAGCTGCCCGGATCGGCCCTGCGTTGGGAGCCCGAAACCTCTTCATCAAGGATGAGGGCCGAAACCCGACTTGGTCGCACAAGGACAGGTTCTCGACGGTTGCGGTGTCACTCGCGCGCTCGCAAGGGGCAAAGGTCGTGGCGACGGCCTCATCGGGCAATGCCGGAGCCTCCTTGGCCGCCTACGCCGCACGTGCGGGACTGGCCTGTGTTGTCGCCACGTTTGGCGGCTCGGCCACCGCGATGCTGGCCCAGATCCGGAAATACGGCGCAACCGTTTTGCCGCTGGCCAACAAGATGGAGCGCTGGACCCTGCTTGCCGAAGCCGCGACCCGCTATGGCTGGTTCGTCACGTCGCCCTATCATGCGCCCGTCATTGGCAGTCACCCCCTTGCCATCGAGGGCTACAAGACCATCGCATATGAAATCGTGGAGCAGTCGGGCGGCATCGCTCCCGACTGGTGCATTTTGCCGGTCTGCTACGGCGACGCCCTGTTCGGTGTCTGGTCGGGCTTTCAGGACCTGTACGCGCAAGGCGCGATCTCCCGACTGCCCAGGTTGGTGGCAGCCGAGGTGCATGGCTCGCTCGCACAGGCGCTCGCCACCGGCAGTGACACGCTCGAAGAGCGCAGCCCGGCATTCGACAGCCTCGCCGTCTCGATCGGCGCGCCACGCAGCACTTATCAGGCGCTGAAAGCTTTGCGCGAGTCCTCGGGCTGCGCCGTGCCGTTGAGCAATGACGGGCTTGTGAAGATGCAGGAGCGCCTTGCCCGCGACGAAGGGATTTTCGCCGAACTGGCGTCGGTCACACCGCTGCTTGCCCTGGCGCGACTGCGTGAAGAGGGCGTCATAGCGCCCGATGATCATGTGGTGGCAGTCGTTACCGCCAGCGGGTTGAAGGATCTGGATCGATCGGCCGGTAAAGCTGAACATGAGACGATCTTTCATTCGACCGACGAGGCCTGGGACTGGCTTGGGCGCAACGCCGCCGCGGTGATGGTTCGGTGAAAGGTTGGCGGCCCAAGAGATCACTGAGAGTGTCCCTCATTCTCGACTTCGTCATGGACGATCTGGTTCAGGCTCCGCCTCGCCCATTTGAGCCATGTCCAGTCCGTCTCGGAGCCAGGCTCGACGCTCGTGAGCTCGCGGGGCTCGGACGGTGGCGAGCAGGGCCAGCCTGGTAACGAGGCAAGCCACGCATCATCGAAGACTGTCCCCGCGTAGCGGTGACCCTCGTCTGGCATGATGACCGCGATCCGGGCGCTGGGCCGAGAGCGCGCAGCCCATCTGGCAACCAGAGCCGCGGCAGCGCTGGTCGGTCCCTGGAAAACGCCATGCTCGCGAAGCAAGCGGCGAGCCTCGCTGTACGCCGGATAGGCGCCGACCCAGTGGACTTCGTCGATCAGGTCGTGCCGGAGGTTGCCAGGCAGGATGCTGTTGCCGAGACCGCGCAACAACCGCTTGCCGGCAGGGTGTCCAAAAAGGGCGCTTCTATGGGTGTCGACCGCGATGACAACGAGATGCGGAAAGACGGTACGTAGAAACAGTCCCGTCCCGCACAGCGACCCGCCGCTCCCGACACAGCCGACAAGACAGTCGATCTCGCCGACCGTCTGAACGAGTTGCTCGGCCAGCCGGGCATAGGCGAGCGCGTTTCCCGGATTGTCATACTGCCGCGGCCAAAAGCAGTGAGGCTCCTCGTAGCGAATGTGCTCGAGCTGCTTTAGGCGGCCTACTTGATCACCATTGCCGGCGCGGTCCTCCGTGATGATCATCTGCACGCCTAACCAATCGAGGCGCGCCTTATAATTCGCGTCGACCAGGCTTGAGGCCGTGACCAGGGTGAGCCGGTATCCGCGCGCTGCCGACAGCAGGGCAAGAG
Source organism: Allobosea lupini (assembly GCF_900109525.1). Taxonomy (GTDB): domain Bacteria; phylum Pseudomonadota; class Alphaproteobacteria; order Rhizobiales; family Beijerinckiaceae; genus Allobosea; species Allobosea lupini. The sequence continues at coordinate 198,581 of NZ_FOAN01000008.1, forward strand.
CCATGCCGAATGTGCCGGATGTGGTCTCGACAATGCGCATCCCAGCCTCGAAGGCGCCGTCGGCGACCGCGCGGTCCAGGATATAGCGCGCCGGCATGAGCTTCATCAGCGGGAAGGCTGCCGCGATCAGATTGGGAGCCAGCGCCGCCATGCGAGGCGTTTCCAGCGCGCGGAAATAATCACCATCCAGGGCTACCATGTCGCGCCATCGTCGTTGATCTGGTGAAACTCGACATCGTGGAAGCCGCAGCTCCGCACCGAGACCGCAACGCTTTGCGCACGCTGTCGTAAGTTTGTGCCGGCGTGGTCGAAGAGAATGCCGAGCAGTGAGCCGCTATGCGCCACCTGAACGCCGCATGCGCCGGCGCCTTTCGCAATGTCGATGACTTGCTCGAGATGCTGTTTCGGTAGATGCCGCTGGCTGAGCAGCGCGCTGGCGGTCGCCGCTCGTCCAAGGCAATTGGGATCCTGATGGCGGACCGCATAGGCGATTAGTGCGCGCAGGACACGAAACTGCTGAATCTCGATACTGTCATAGCGTGCAGGCGGCAGCGCGAGCGTGTCGATCGGCCGTCCTCCCACCGCCTTGAATCCGACCAGCAACATTGGTGGTAACGAGCCGCCGAAATCCTCCAGGACGGCACCCTCTCGCTGCGCGAAGAGAACAGCATGCTCATCGAAGGCAAGAGCGTCGCTGGCGCTTTCGGCGGCGACCGCGAGCTGGCCGACAAGAGAAGGCTTTAGCCGGACAGCATGGGCTGCCGCCACCGCGCGAACGGCGGCGACGACATCCGCAGTGGATGAGCCGTAACCATGACCGATTGGAATGTTGCTCTGGATTTGCAGGAAGCCTCCTGCTGCAACGCCCAGATGGCTTAGCGTCTTGCGAGCCGCCAAGCCCGCCTTGATCTTGTCGCCGGGGTGCGTGGTGAGCTCAGGCGTCGCCGCATAGGTGAACGTCGCCGTCGATACCAACCTCGTGAGGGGGAGGGTGACCAAGCCGCGATGCAGTCGCCCGTGCCGGTCTTCGAAGACCCCTTGAACCAGCTCGCCATGGTGGCCGCTTGCAGCCCCGACGCCGATCCTTCGCGACGGCTTGCCATTCTGGGCGGTTTTGGAGACTTCGGCCACGACGCGCTCCCAACGATCAGCATCTGGGTAGGGGTGGCTTTGGTGGTGCAAATCTGCCTTCAGCAAATTCCGCCATTGACTCAAGGTCGACCGCCGCCGGCCGGCTGTTTAGGCGACAAAAGCCGATCGCCGTAGTGTCCTCCGGCATCAATTTGGTCGGAGGGGAGGGCGTCATACTCGTTTAATTGATCTGTTAAAGTATCATTTGACGCCGCATGATCTGTATACGGATCAATCGTCTTGATGCCTGAGAATGATACCTATACGTATCAAATCAACCTCAAATGAATCGTATAGGTTTCATAATGTCATCGGAATCGGCGGTTGTGCTGGAGATAGGTCGCCTGCTGAAGCAGGCGCGACTTGCTGCGTCGCTGACGCAGGAACAGGTTGCGGACCTCGCCGGCATATCGCGCCCGCGCTATCGCGACATCGAAACGGGCGCAGCCGCCGCGCGCGCGACCACCTTGATGAACATCACCCGTGCCCTGGGCCTGGAGCTGATGCTGATTCCGCAAGCCATGGTTCCGGCCGTCAGATCCCTGTTGCAGCCGCATGCCGACGACGATCTGCCTGCCTTTGCTCCCCAACCCGAAGAGGGCGATCGTGGCTCTCAGGTTTAAAAGGCCGGCAGCCGTCCCCTCCCATGACGTGCTGGTGCACGAGCTAAAGGTCGGAACGATCGTCAGGACGTCGGGCGACTTCAACGCCTTCAACTTCGAGGAGGCCTATCGCGCGACCGGCGGCTTTACCATCCTCAGCCCCTCCTTCCGGGCGGCCGCCGGAAGGCTGCGCAAGGATCCCCAGCCTCTCGCCAGAGCTTTGCCCGCATTCTTCGCCAACCTCCTGCCGGAAGACAAATTGCGCGAGGCGATGGAACAGCACCACGCTGGTAATGTGCGGACGGCGCCCGTGCTCGACCCCGGTCGCGGCCGGACCAAGGCCGGCCAGCTCTTCGCCTATGCGCGCGCCGACAGGCCCTGGGACGGATCGGATCCCCCGACGTGGCTGCGTAAACTCTCGTAGCGCGCATCCACGACGGCTGACGGCTGGACATTTTGGGGCGGTCAGGCATAGCGGCTCAGCCTCGGCTTGTGGCTGCTTTGCGTGTTCGCCGTTTCGCCTTGTCGCCGCAGGTTGCCATCTCGCACCAGCGGCGTGAGCCGTTCTTAGTGCGGTCGATGAACAGCCACTGGCAATCGTTGGACGGACATTGCTTCAGGCGGTCGAGTTCCGGCCCGCGCAACAGATCCAACGCTGCCCAAGCGATCGGCCCGATGATGCGGTCGGTGCCGGTGAATGAGAGATGCGCGGGGGCGCCGACGAGGGTGGCGCGTGCGAGGCTCCCAGCAGCAATGTCGCGGATGGTGGCGAGCGCGTCTGCCGGCGGCTCGGCATGGTCCGCGATGGCTGCACCGGCCACGTCGACGGCAATGCGGAGACGATGAACAGTGGCGAGGAACGACCGCGACTCCGTCGGCGGAACCGACCAGCCATCATCCACGAGCCCGGCCGCCGCCGCCCAGCCCTGCACGTCGTCGATCCCCGCCAGATGATCAACTTCGCACGCGGTGCCGCGGAAGCTAAAGGTGTTGGCGAGGTCAAGCGCGAGATTGCCGGCGATGCGGTGCGGGAGCAGTTTCGGTTCGTCCACTCGGGGACAATCACTCAATTACTTGGCTCCTCTGCCTATCCCGTTACGCTGCTGCGCAGCGCAACCCCTGCCGGCCAACGAGAACGCGGCATAGCTCCATCCGGTCGGGCTTCGCGATCAGGGACTTGTCGTTGCGCGGCAGCGAGTGGAGGTCGACCGGCTCGTCGGTGCGCCGAGTTCGTGCCCGCCAAATGCGCCCTATGGTCGGCTCGGTCGCCATGTGCTCTCCCTCGTTGATGGAGCCGGCGTTTGCTCGCGAGGCGGGTGCTTAGGACAGGCCCTCCCGGTCGACCAGAATGCGGTGGATCTCGATGCGCTTGGGCAGCTCGATCAACAGTTCGGGATCGCGGTCGAGATGATGCACCGCTGTCGCGTCGCCCCCGGTAAATTCTTTCATCGCGTCCATGTCGGCCCAATAGGAGATCGTGGTGAACCATGTCTCCTCTTCGCGGTCCTCGCGGAACAACTGGACGCCAAGTGCGGTGTTCTCGAGGGGCGGGACGCCGTGCATACGATTATAGGCCTCATACTCATCGGCGCGATCGCGGCGCGTGCGCCCACGCCAGATGCGGGCGATGGTCGGCTTGGTTGGCATGTCAGGCTCCTTTGTGTGCAGACGATTAGCAAGCCCGCAGCAGCTCCGAGAGAGCGGCGCGACCGTCAGGCATGATGCCGAGCGAGGAAGTCGCGTACGAGCGGCAGCGCCGCGTCGAAATGGGTCTCGAGCAGCCAATGACCGGCGTCCTCGAGCATATGCAGCTCGGCGTCAGGCAGATCGCGATGATAGGCACGCGCGGACGCGGCGGGCATGTAGCCGTCCTCTGGACCCCAAACGATCAGCGTCGGCGGGCGATGCTCGCGCAACCAGCCCTGGTAGCGTGGAAACCAGGCGAGGTTCTCCTCGAGCTTCTCCATTAGCTCGACGGCGACCTTGCGGCGCACGGGCGTGTTCATCAGTGGCCAGTGCAGCTTCCACAAATCCGGCGGCACGCGCGCAGCGACGTCCTCCGCCACCTCGCCGACAAACTCGGCGCGGAAACCTTCCTCGCTGACCGCTTCCTCGAGCGGGCAATGATTCTCCGGCGTTTTGTCGGTCCAATAGGCCTTGATCGTCTCGTACTTCGGCCCGAGCACGTCTTCGTAAATGTCCCCATTCTGCACGATCAGTGCGGCTATACGGCCGGGGTGGGCAATCGCGTGCCTGAGACCGATCTGCGAGCCGTAATCGTGCAGCCACAGCGCATAACGGTCCAGGTCGAGATAGTCGGTCACGGAGGTTAGGACGGCCTGATAGGAGTCGAAGTCGTAGCCGAAGCTGCCCGGATCGGGCGTGCTGCTGTAGCCAAAGCCCGGCCAGTCGAACGCCACGGTGCGCCAGCGATCGGCCAGCGTCGGCATGAGGCGGCGGAATTGGTAGGAAGAACAGGGATAACCGTGCGGCAGTAGAAGCACCGGTGCGTCGTTCGGACCGGCCTCTCGCAAAAAGATGCGATGTTCGCCGATTTGCTCACGGCGATATCGGATCGAGGTATCATGCATGGTGACTTCTCCGTCTGACACCATTCAAACGTGTTTAGCCGGTGTGCGGTTCCGTGCAGGTCTGCGATAGACTTGATGGTGCGAAGTTGGGGGACACAACCCATCCAGCTGATTTGAGCGAGCCGCGTAACGCTCTTTGCGGGCTAATCGCCGCTGGAATTCAGGTTCTCCGGTACCGATCCTGACTGACGACGCCCGCGCGCGCGACTGCCCAGGAGCAATTGCCGTCGGCCATCGATCAGGGCTGCAGCGGAACGGCGGCCCGGCACAATCGGCCGGCTGCGATCGTGGCACGACAAGCCCTACCTGGTGCGCCGAAAGTGCAGCGGGGTCGCGCCGGATCATCCACGTGAACGCAAGGCGATCAGAGGAGCAAGACCCTTCCCGCTCGTCTGGGATGGCGTCCTGGTCCGGCCCCGGGACTTCCACGATCAACCCCGAGGGGTGCGCTAGCAAGCTGCGGCCGCTTGGGCTTTGCCCTGCGCGGTGATCGCGTCCGGGGCCGGACACTGACGGAGCCATCGAGCGGGAATGGACCCGCTTCCCGATGGAGCCTTCGCGATGTCGCGCGATCTGACGCTCGGCCAGAACCACGCCTTCCAGCTCGCCCAGACCCTCAAGGTTTCAGTCACTGTTTTCCGGACAAACGGGGCATTCGGCGTCCTGCCTTCGGCCGAACTCGATGACGGCGAGGTCGAGACCATCTCCGAGTTCGATCCCATCGAGTGGCGGCCGGATCGTTGAACCGGCCCCTCTCCGCCCAAAAATGCCGCCCGCGAGCTGCGCCACGCTCAGATCTAGGGAGATTCTGACCCCGGTTTTCAGCTTGAGCAGGAGTGTGAAAGTGCCTGCGCTCAGCAGATTCGACCGTGAATTTACCGACAAGCGGCTCGCTGGGGCGGCAATCGCTACAGCACCTTGCTGATGCGCACCGGCGCCGAAGACGAGATCGGGCTACCAGTCACGGGTCATGCGGCTCGGCGCTATGGCCCCCTTTTGAGCTGTGCTCGGCGATTTCGCGGGCGAGCAAGCGCGCTATCGTCTGCGCCTCGCCGATACCCGACTCCGCCTTGCCTCCTACCGAACGCACGAGGGCGACGAGTTCGCATTCGCCGCCGAACTTGCCGAGAAGCGTCGGCAGCTAGTGGGGATCGAGGCCGACTTTGCGCAAGTTTGGAAAAGTCGCGAGCCTCGGGTCGCGGCCTAGGCGATCTATCGCGAGAGCCGGTTCTCGTCGTCGATCAGAATGAGGCGGGTTGGGGCAGCGTCGCTCCATCTCCAAAGCACGAGGTTTAGATCGTCTGCACTCGATCCGGCCGCAAAACTCCTGACGAGCAGGCCGGTGTAGCCGGCGGTGATGAGACGCCGGGCAAATGCTTGCGGTCGTGCCTCCCCGTTGGCCTTCATCTGATCGCGCCATGTCCTGTCCGCGAGCGCGGAGGCGTCCATAGCCTCTGTCGCAAGCGCCACTTCGTCGCGACAATCGAAGATGTTCTCGATGTCCGCCTCGTAGGCAACGAGCGTCGTTGGCTGCAGGTTGCCGGCTTGGTTGGCTTCCCTCAGGGCGGTCATGATGGTCAAGGATGTGTAGAGCGCCGGCACGCCCTTCGGATTGAACCGACCGCCGTATAATTGCGCGCCACGCCCTGACAGCGGTTCGAGCGCGAAAATCGGATTCAGCGCGCGAAACAGCGGCCCGCGATAGATCATCGTCAGGCTCAGGCGTGGACGCCGGCGTCCACCGCATCGATATAGTCGAGCACGTCGTCGGCGCGGCCGGCGCGCACCAGCTGCATCGCGGTCTGACCGGAAAAGCCTGGAAGCGGCTCGGAGCGATACCAAGCATAGGCCATCAGCGCGGAGCCGAAGCGCGGCTCGGTCTTATTGATGATCTCGACCATCTCGCGCAGACGGCGCTGGGTTCGTTCCGACCGGACGCGCTCCTTGCGCTGGATGGCATCCTTGCCCAGGCCGGCCGTCCGGGCGACCTCTTCACTGGTCGTGCGAAAGGCATCGGCGATCTTGCGCGGTACGAAAAACCCGTCATCGGAATACTGGACAAGACCCATATGGCCCTCCTGAGGCATTCTGCCTCTAATGATGACGCAATATAGCGTCAGTCGCGGCGTCATTCAACGAAGAGCGGGATGCAATGAGAGGGGAGGGAACCCGCTTCGCGCTGACGGCCATCGGCCGGCGCAGGCGAAGGTTCGACGCGATCGAGGCAGGACGCTGTCGTCGGCAGATTCCATCATGCGACCACGCCGGCGAACGAGCAGATTGGCAGAAGGAACGGTGGGCGCGATTCGTCCGTTTCCCTTTGCGGCTCCTGCGCTGGACACGGCGATCCCGCCGATCCCCCTCTGGTCTGACTACGGTCGTAAACCGGCGGCCGGTCACTTCAACGCCGGGTTCCGCGCCGCGGGGCAGCCAAAACCGCCAGGCTCGGCAGGATGGGCCTGCGTTCTGCGCGAGGGCTGACCAGCCCTGATTGTCCGCACGCTCCGCCCCGCTCGCTCTGGCGGCCCCGGGCCCTGAAGCGTCCGCCTGTTGCCGGTTTCTCCTGACCGCACCCGAGGGAGGGTCGGCAGAAGTCGGCCTCAGCTCTTGGGAGAAACGCCAGGAAAGGATCTTCATATGGCCAAAGGCGCTGCCGTTTCCAGCCAGACCGCACGTGCGACCCCGCTTCGGAAGAGCGCCAACCTCGACATGGTTCGACTCTGCTGTCCCGATGCCGGCCAGGCCACCGTCATCTCCGAGAGTTTCGGCCTGACCGTCGTCGATTGTGACGGCATCCGCGACCTCCACGAGAAGCTGATCGTCGAGGCCGCCGATGCACTCACTGAAAGCCTCGGAGAACGCGCGATGCAATTCCATCTCCAGCGCACCGTTGGTGCCTATGTCGGATCCGCCCATGGTGCCGGCCAGTTTTACAGCCGCGCGGTCACTGAGGCTCGCGACGCCACGGCGAAAGCCGCAAGCGATGCGCGCGATCAAGATCGCGACCGCAACGTCGGCTTCGACGGCGCCGCCCAGCGCAAGCGCGAGTTCGCCGCAGACATGGCGATCCAATCTCACGCGCTGCTTATGGCGGCAGAGGGTGCCGTCACCGCCTATGAGCGGGTCGTGGGCGAGCGCTGGAAACCTTTCGAGAGGCTGGCCGAAAAACCCGGTCAGAGCGTTGACCGCAAGGTGGCCGAGCTCCAGATGGCGGCTCTCGGTTGAGGCACTTCGGCCGCGGCCATAGGCTCGCCCGTCTCCAGCATCACGTATCGAGCAGGCTGGTCCCGTCAGGCGCAAGCTTGCTCGCATGTCCACCTCCACCGGGCCCGGCCGACAAGGGGAGAAACCCACGACCTTGCGGCCGTCTCGGCTGTCGGTCCTGCCGGGGCCGGCGGCCAGCGCAGCGGCGTTGCCGCCCTCCACTGCGTTTCGGCCCGTGGGGTGCGCCGCCCACCTGATTTCCCCGGCGCTGGACCTCCGTGACGGCCGCGATGGGCTCGCGGCCCTCCAAACGGAGGTTCAGGACCATGGGAAAGAGATAAGAAGGACAACGCGCGGATCTCTATGCACGTATCACCGAGTGCGTCGTCGCCGAATTGGAGAAAGGGGTGCGTCCCTGGATTCAGCCGTGGAGCGCCGCAAACGCGCCCGGGCGGATTACCCGCCCCCTGCGCCACAATGGCCAAGCTTACACCGGAATGAACGTACTGCTGCTCTGGTCGGCGTCCATGGCGCGAGGATATTTGGCTCCGATCTGGATGACCTTCCGGCAGGCGAGCGAGCTGGGCGCTCATGTCGGCAAGGGCGAAGCCAGCGCGACCGTGATCTATGCGAGCCGGTTCACTCGAACCGAAACCGACGCACGCGGTGACGAGATCGAAAACGACATTCCGTTCCTCAAGGCCTATGGCGTCTTCAACATCGAGCAAATCGAAGGCTTGCCGGAGCACTATTTCCACAGGCCGGGACCGCAGCTCAATCCGGACCAGCGGATCGAACGCGCAGACCGCTACTTCGCTTAAACCGGCGCCGTTATCCGACATGGCGGCACACAGGCGTATTATTCGCCCGCGACCGATCACATCCAGATGCCGCCCTTCGAGACATTCCGCGACGCCGCGAGCTACGTCGCCATCCTCAGCCACGAGACCGTGCATTGGACGGCAGACTCCCGCCGCGTCGGACGCGATCTCAGCCGATATGGCAAAGATCGCACCGAGCGGGCTCGAGAGGAGCTGGTGGCGGAGATTGGTTCGGCGCTGCTTTGCGCCGATCTCGGCATCGTTCCCGAACTTGAGCCGCGGCCTGATCACGCTGCCTACATGGCAAGCTGGCTGAAACGCCTTGCTGACGACAAGCGTGCGATTTTCCAGGCAGCCGCTCATGCGCAGCGCGCCGTGACCTAGCTGCACGGATTGCAGCAGGATCCCGAATCGGACCAACCGGCCGCCTGATCTCGTTTACCTCACAGCCCAGAAGGAGGAGCCAGCGCCCTCCTTCCTCCGGTCCCGGATGCGGCGAAGAGCGCTTGGCGGCGGCATGCGGTAAGGACCAGGGCCGCGCCCGCCGGTCGCTGACCGGCTCGCCGTCGCGTTCCCTCGCCACATGACCCGACCGACCGCCGACAGGCTGCATTGGTCGCGGCGTTCTGCTCGAGGGCAGCGATCGGGCTCTGGCGATGAGGGTGCGGGAATTCGTGGCGAAAATGCTAATCCGGAAACACGGCAGGAGCAGTTGTTGCGGGAGTTGGCTGCGACGCTCGGGATAGAAAATCAGATCACAAGGACCAAGCGCGCCAAGATGACAGAACAATTGGCAAGCGCGAGCGATAGTGCAAGATTATTGTCATTACTTGATTTTGACAGAGTGCGCGCTTTTATTTCGTTCATGTAGATTAAAGCGCACCTGAGCGGGTAAGCTTAAAGAGATCTTGCCGCTGACTCCTTCGCTCTGTCTGCCTTTGTGCTCCCGACTTTGCCTGGTTGGGCGGTCCCGCGCGGACCAGCGAAGAGCGACATCAACGCGGCGTTTCTGGTAATCAACGCATTGAATTCATTCGATAATCTTGTGCGTGCTGCATCGAGCTTGGCTGGCGCCTAGCGCCAGCGCCTCGCGTTGACATGAGCCGCGGCGGCGAGGCGACTGATCGGCCGCAGTGAGGACGAGGCCGCTCTGCGCGATAGCTCCGGCTTGTTAATTTAGTCTGGTGATCGCAACCTGGAGCCTCGATTCATCCGCCGGCTCTGGATGAAACCAACGCTTCTGCGAGAAATTCAACCAACGCGGCAACGCGGCGGCTCGGCGCGCCGCCAGGCTGAACGGCATACAGATCAATGTCACCCGCATTGTAGCCGTCGAGAGCGATCTCCAATGCGCCGTTCTTCAGTTGGTGATCGACGTCCCACCGATTCTTGAGTATCACGCCAACCCCTTGCGCTGCCCAATCTCGCAGTACGTCGCCATCGCTTGCCTGCCGATCTCCGGACACCTTGATGGTGAAATGCTTGGCTCCTTGGCGAAACGGCCAATTCGACAGTGGCGCCCCGGGCCGTGAGAGTACGATGCAGTTGTGCTCAATCAAATCGTCCGGGTGATCAGGCTTTCCCGCGCGAGCCCAGTAAGCTGGCGACGCGCAAACAACGCGTGGCCCGCGCAGGAGGAGGCGCGCCCGCAGCGTCGAGTCTGGCAGCGGTCCGCTGCGCAACGCGAGATCGAAGCGTTCCTCGACCAGGTCGACGGTGTCGTCGCTCAACATCAAGGTCATGTGGACGGCCGGGTTCACCGACTGGAACGCATCCAGCAGCGGGCGTAGCCGCGAGCGACCGAAGTCGTTGGTCGCGGTGATCCGGATAGGACCCGCCAACGGACCATCATCCCGGAAGCTGCCGACGGCGCCGTCCCATTCCGCTACGATCCGGCGCGCGTCGGCGAGAAGCATTTCACCCTCGTGCGTGAAGACCAGGCGCCGCGTGGTGCGCACCATTAACCGAACGCCGAGCTCCTGCTCGAGCTGACCGACCGCCAGCGCGACAGTCGACGTCGCGATCGATCGCTGCCGCGCGACCGCGGAAAAGCTACCCTTCTCATCGACATCGATGACAAGGCGAAGTGCGTCGATTCGATCCATCTTACGATAATCTCGAAAGCTGCTTTGTGGCAAAAGCCGATTATGCACAAAGCTGCTCGCAATTATAGTTTTTGCGAAATAGATTTCACCGGAGCAAGCCTGCCGTGATCATCGACTTCACCGACAAGCGGATCCTGATATCTGGTTCGACCGCCGGCATCGGCCTAGCTGTCGCCGAAGGGTTTCTGAAGGCGGGCGGACACGTTCTCATCAACGGCCGGACGGATGCCGGCGTGGAGACCGCCATCATGGGACTGAGCCAGTTCGGGGGGCGCGTCGACGGCTTCGCAGGCGATCTCGGGACAGAAGAGGCCTGCAGTAGGCTGATGCGACAGCACCCGGAGTTCGACGTCGTTGTTAACAATCTTGGAATTTTTGGCCCGCAGGACTTCTTCGATACACCCGATGCGGACTGGGAAAGGTTCTTTCAGATCAACGTCATGTCCGGCGTGCGATTGGCTCGCGCCTACGCACCCGGCATGACGAAGCGGGGCTGGGGTCGAATCGTTTTCGTCTCCTCGGAGTCCGCGCTCAACATCCCCGAGGACATGATCCACTACGGCTTCACGAAGACGGGCCAACTGGCGATCTCCCGGGGGCTAGCGAAGCGTCTGGCGGGCACTGGTGTGACTGTGAACGCCGTGCTCCCGGGCCCCACGCTCTCGGATGGTGTCGCCGAGATGCTCAAGGCCGAAGTCGACCGCACAGGCGATAGCCTTGAAAAAGTGGCGGCCGATTTCGTTCTCGCCCAGCGCCGCTCCTCGATCATCCGGCGGGCCGCTCGCGTCGAGGAGGTCGCGAACATGATCCTATACGTCAGCTCAGAACAGGCCTCCGCCACGACGGGTGCTGCTCTGCGCGTTGATGGCGGTGTCGTCGACAGCATCGTCTAGCGGGCGCCTTAGCCCCTCATTCAACCCGCTGCCCTCGACTACCGCCGGCACTGTCGGTGGTCGGCGGAGCATGCCTCATGTCTGGAAAGGACACGCGATGAGCCATCCCATAATCGAAGCTATCGAGGGACGTCGTACGATCAACCTTTTCGATCCGTCGCGCAGTGTCAGCGACGAGCAGATTGGCGAGTTGGTGCGGCTCGCGACGAAAGCACCGACGTCGTTCAACCTTCAAAACTGGCGCTTCATCGCCGTCAGAAGCCCGGAGCAAAAGGCAAGGCTGCGCAAGGTCGCCTGGGATCAGGCGAAGATTACCGATGCGGCCGTGACCTTCATCGTCTGCGGGCAACTGACTGACGAGCGCGTTCTTGCTGAACGCCTGGCTCCGGTCGTCAAAGCCGGGATCATGCCCGCGCCGATGGTCGCGGGATGGGAAGCGGCAGCCAAGAGCCTGTATCGCGACCAGCCCTGGCGCCAGCGCGACGAGGCGATTCGAACCGCGACGTTCGCCGCCGGCACCATGCTCTTTGCTGCGCATGCGATGGGGCTCGGAACAGCTCCGATGATCGGTTTTGATCCCGAAGCGGTCTCCGAGCAGTTCGGGCTCGGCCCCGACGAGATACCAGTGTTGCTGCTTGCTGTCGGCTATGCGGCACCTGACAATTGGCCGCAGAAACCGCGCAGACCGCTATCGCAAGTCTTCGAGCTTGTCTGATGGGCTTCGCCGCTCGGCGGCGACGAGCACTGCAGCGACCTACACCGGGCAACTGTCAGCCGATCGCACGTTCAACGGCGCGTGCTTGACAGGCTTCACATCATGTAACTGATAAAGTTTCATGATGTGAAGCTATTGGCCGCGCGGATAACTTTTGCTGGGCGTCACTGGTCGGCAGCGATGGTGCCATCGGCATGGACAATGTCATAGCTCAGCGCCCATTTCAAACCGGCTGGCAGGCGCCAACTGCGCGGACAGGATAGCGGCCCGACGCCATCTCAATCCATCGACCGGATCGACTTCGTGGCCGCCTTCTCCGATCCGGAGGCGGTCTCGCGCTACGCAGGAGGGCCTCGCCGTTTCGTACCTGGCTCCGAAGCGCTGCACTGAATGACGGCCATCCTGGCTTCGGCCGCGGCCGTCATCGTCAAGCGGCCCGCAAAGACCGATGCCAGCACCTCAGCGCGGCGAAGCTCCCGTTCGCTCATCTCCACCCAGCCCATGCCAGACTCCAACGCACGTCACGGCGGAGGAGTGTGACATTCCTAGTTTGCCACGGTGAGACATTCTAACTTTGCGCCTACACATCCTGTCAGAACCCGATAGACAAGTCGCCTGGGGCGCTCGTTAGAGATGTCACTCTCATCGATGTTCCAGCCGAGCTCAAGCAGCGCGGCGGAGCTGGTCAGGGTTGCTCAGCCGCGCTGCGGCGTCATACCGGGGATCTTAGACCCTGGCCGCGAGAGGGGATTTGGGTCCGAGCGATCAGCCCGCCTTGAAGATGCTCTTGCCTTGCCCCTGCCGTCGCGGCGCACGGCCGCTGCGCGACATCTTGAGCTCCTTCTGGCGCTCGGCGATGTAGGCCAGTGCCTCACCTAACCTCTTGTTCTCGACGACCGCGGCTTGATCGACCTGCTGAACCTTGTCGAAGGTCCGATAGGGCAGGTCGAGGCCCTGGTGCCGGATGGCAAACCGACCATCCGGATAGTCGTAGATGGTGACGCGTTGGCGGGAGAGGGGGCGTGTGACCGGCGTCGGTCGGCTCGAGGATGAACAGCATCTTGTCGTATTGAAGCGTCAGGTTCTGCGATACCGTCCGCTCCTCCTTCCAGGCAAAGGCCTCGTCGATATCGTCGTCCGTGGCGAGCGGACGGTGCAGATCTTTGTCGTTGAACGGCTCCTTGGCGAAGCGCCGGTTGAAGTCCTCCATGAAGCCCGGAAGGAATGCGTTTCCTGCCTCGAGCGACGAGATCCCGGCGAGCCGCAGCTCCTTCACCAGCCGATCCTGCAGCGTGCCATTGGCGCGCTCGACCCGTCCTTTGGCCTGCGGGACATTAGCGCAGATGATGTCGATGTTGAGCTGATCCAGCGCCCGGCCGAACTGGGTCATTCCATTGCCGCCGGTCGCACCGACCTTGTTCACCCGAAACGTCGCGTGCTTGTCAGAATAGAACGCGACAGGCTTGCCGTAGCGCTGCAGATAGCTGCGCGTCGCTGCAAAATAGTCGAAGGTCGACTCTGCCGTGACGAATTGCAGGTGCATCAGCCGGCTAGTCGCATCGTCGATGAAGACGAGCAGGGTGCATTGCGGGCCTCGGTCCTCAAACCACCAATGCTGCGAGCCATCGATCTGGATGAGCTCGCCGACGCAATCGCGCCGGTAGCGCGGTTGGTGCACCGGTTTGAGCCGTTCCCGGCGATCACGCCAGATCCCGTCGGCGATCATCCAGCGCCGCACGGTCTCGACACCGAGCCGTAGCCCATGGCGTTCAGCCAGCTTCTCGGCCGCAAGCGTCGGGCCAAAATCGAGGTAGTTGGCCTTGATCAGCATAGGCCCGCAACAGCCGAAAGACCTGGCGCGTGGTCACGCCCATTAGCTGCGCCGCTTCGCCAGTTCGTATCCGCTCCGCCAGCAAATCCTTCAGCACATGAACCCGGTCGATCTCCGTCCGGCTCATCGACAGTACCGTCATCGCACGCAACTCCCCAGCCACGACGCCGAGGAAAAAGTGACATGTCTAAAGAGGAGAGGTGCGACCCTTCTAATGAGCTTCTACACATCCGATTCGCATAAGGAAGATTATGGAACTTCAAAGCAAAGCGATACGCTGAGCTTTTCTACCCGCCAGACCAGCGGCTTTGGACAGCTGCGCCAAAGATCGCCCATGTCGAAGGCATGGAATGGCAGTACCCCGATTTGGATGTCAGCCGGACCACCGCGTGCTATAGACCGAGAGTATCATCGATCCCAACCGGCCCCCTGCGAGTTCGGATGGCTCTTGCGCGTTGAATCAGCACTCGACCTCTCTTGCATCTCGCGCGTGCTTAATTCAGCGAGCTTGAACTTGTTGCCGCGCTCGAGCTCCTGAGCGATCCGGTCCTTCGCAAAAGCCAAAATCGGCTGTCGTAAAGCCGGATCTCGAACCGCCTTGGTCAGAGCTCCCTCGATCGCCGCCATTTGAGAACGCGCAGCTTTGACGACGTCGTCATCTCCGTGCCGGCGACGGTGGGCCGATCTAAAAATGTCGGCGCGGCGTTGGCCGGCAGAACGCAATGGTCGATCAGGTGTCGACGATAGAAGGGGAAGTGCGTCAATTTTGAAGGCCGACCCGTTGGTCGGAGGGACGGCCGACACGGCCTGGGACGGTTGAGCAGCGCGTTGCTGGGATTGTGGTTGGCTCCGCGCCGGATCGACATCCGCCTTGGTCCGCAACGACAGCGCGGCCCGGTCAACAGGATCGGGCTCATAACCGCGCACCGCCAATCCGCGCACGGAAGCCTCGATCCAACCCGTCCGTCGGAACTCGTGCGACCCAAGAAGCTCAACCTCCTTCCACCCTCGATGCTGCGCCACCGAAACCATATCGCGAACGACGCCAGCGTCTTCGAGCCGAGTCGCCAGGCGGTCGGTCGAGACCTTGAACGCCAGGTACTCGCCGCGCGGGTCGACATAGATCTTCGCCACGTCGCCCGCGCCTGCTTCCGCGACATAGTATTTTCGGCGCAGCCGCTCCGGCATTCCGCTTTCAGACTGGCGCTCTGTCTCGCCGCCAAGATCGAATTGAGCCTGACCGGATTGTGTTTCGCCCTGCGGTGCGCTTGCAGCGCCTCGAGGCGACGACCTGCCAGCGCCCGCATCCCTCTCTCGGCCCCGTTCGATCGTGAACTCGCTCTGATCCTGACGGTCACCTTGCAAGGCGCATCTCCTTCATCGATCCGCCGGTCTCCTTGGTTGAAATGATCGCGGCGTCGATAACCTGCGAGCACCAGTTCTTGAGCTCATCCTCGGACAGCCCCTCCAGATCGACCGGCACATCGCCGAAATCAAACGTCGCATCGTCGGGGATCAACGACGGATCGGCTATCTCCTCATCCGTCATCGGCCGTGTCCGAAACGTCGCCTGAAGCTCGGCGACGGCAGATTTCAGCTCAGTGATCTCGCTCGCCAGCAGCATATTGGAGGGGCCGCGATTGGGCGCGATGACCGGTGGCGCCTTCAGACGCGCGGTGAACGCGGCGTCCTCGTAGTAGATGATCTTGTCGCAGATGATCGGCGGCACACTGGTCGCCAGAATGAATGCCTTCGATGGGGGGATCAGCTTGAGCTCCTGCGGCAGCATCAATGCGCGGCGCTGATCCGAGACCGACTCGCTGCGCTTGCCCGCCGACAGCCCCCAAGGCCGCGAGCGGCTTTTCGCCTGAACCGTATCGTAGCCGATCCGCTCGGACAGCTCGTTAGCGACATCCTGTTCCTTGGGAGCGAACACGACCTCGATCGCGTGGTTGGTCATGATGGTCTTGGCGAGGTCAGGGCCATAGATCGCCCGCAACTGCGCCGGGCTTTGAATGATGGTGAGCAGGCGAATCCCGTAGCCGGCGACGAAGGCGACGGATTTGGCGAGCACGCCGACATGGCCGAGCGCCGGGAACTCATCGAGCAGCAACAGGACGCGTCTGTTCAGCTTCGGGTTCTGCTCAGGCAGTTCCCTGCTGTTCAGATCGATGACCTGCTGGAAGAACAGGTTTAGCAGCGGCGCCATGCGGTCGAGATTGTCCGGCGTCACCCCAAGGAAGATCGATATCGGTCTGGCGCGCAGCTCGCGCAGATCAAAATCGTTTGCAGATGTCGCCGCGTCGATGCGCGGATTGAGCCAGAGGCCCAGCCTCGCCGTCGTGGTCTTTCGGACCGAGTTCATGGTGTTCTCGGACGCCGACAGAAAATCGTTCAGCGCCCCGATGCAATGCGATGACAGCGGCGCCGAGCTCTTGGCGCGCTCCTTCATCGCGGCCAGGAAATGCGCCTTCAGGTCGCTCGAGGCCGAGAGCTGTCGCAGGATTTCGCCAATTGTCAGCGGTAGGCCAGGTGTCTCGGCAACGTAACCGCCGATTGCGACGAAAGCCGAGCGGGCGGTCTCGAACCAGAACGGGTCGGCCCGGTTCTCGGCCGGGAATAGCATGACCGCGATGCGCTGGAGATCGTCGTAAAGGTCGACAGGATCGCGGCGCACATAAGCGAGTGGATTGTAGCGCGCGGTGCGACCCTGCTCGTCGAGGGGATCAAACAGGAAGATCGCCTGCCCGCTCGCCTCCCGGAAACCGGCGGTGCGGTCAAAGTTCTCCTTCTTGACGTCGAGCGCGACGACGGAATCCGGCCAGTTCAGCAGGTTCGGGATCACATAACTGACACCCTTCCCCGATCGCGTCGGGGCATAGGCCATGACGTGCTCAGGCCCGCCAAAGCAAAGAAACTTTCCGTCTTTCCGACCGAGCAGGATCCCCCGCTTGGACCTCAGACCTGCTTTGCGGATGTCGCGCTCGGTGGCAAAGCGAGCTTCGCCATGCAGCGGCCGTGGCCTTCTTCGCAGGATAAGACCAATGAGTCCGAAGGCTGCGATCGTCCCGGCCAGCGTGCCAAACGTAATCCAGCGATCGAGGCGCTCGTTTGTTCCGTAATGCGGCCAGGCAATCGCAAGCTCGTTCCAGTGGAATGCGCCATCGTGGTTGCGCAGGCCGAGCAGCAGCACGTTGGAGCCGACGAACAGGAAGATGGCGATGCCGGCAAGCGTGAGCGCAATCCGGAGCACCGCCCTACGCGCTGGCGAGGCGCTTTCGAACGGGGTCATAGTCGATCTCCGTGATGCGGAAGCGGCCTTGCTCGCGTTTCATCTGGATGACGATGTCAACGGTCTGGCGCAGCAGATTGCGGATGTCGTCGCGCGCCAGGTCCCGGCCCTCGGCGCTCTCCTTCACCAGCAAGGTCAACTGCTCGAAGGCGAGACGTGCCGAGTCGGCATGGACTGTCGTGATCGAGCCTGGATGCCCCGAGTTCACGTTGCGTAGATAGAAGAACGCCGTGCCGTCGCGCAGCTCCTGCAGCAGGATGCGATCGGGACGCATGCGCAGGCACGATTCAAGCAGCTCGCGTGGGCCGACCTTGGCGAGGCCTTGCCCGTCCTTGGCGTAGAGCAGTCGGACATGATTGGACTGCGGCACGACAAGTTCGGCCGTGTCCTCGATGGTGACAAGGCGCTCGGTCGCCGGAATCTGTGCGATCAGACCTTTTGACAGCGTTGTCTTGCCTGAGCCTGTTGCGCCTGAGATGACAATGTTGCGGCGGCTGCGAACGGCTAGAGTCAGGAATTCGCGCCAGTGCGCGGCATCGCGCAGGCGCAGCAGCTCCGTTTCGTCGTCAGAGAGATCATCGCTCGTGACGCGGATGTCGGAGAACAGGTTGCGCTCCTCAAAATCCTCGAGGGTCATGGTGACGGTCGACGGCTTTCGGATGGCCAGGCTGACGGTCCCCGCCGGTACTGCCGGTGGTACGACGATCTGGCAACGCTCCTCGCCCGGGAGCGTCGTCGAGACGATCGGATGATCTGGACCGATGTCCTGCCGCGTGTAGCCTGCGGCGGCCGTCGCCAGATGCATCAGATGCGTGTGGCTCAGATCGTGAAGTTCATGCCGATGCCAGCCGCCCGGTCCTTCCGTGAACACCTCGCCCGGGCGGTTGACGACGATCTCGGTGAGATCCGCCTGCGACAGGAATGGCGCGAGCGGCATGAGATATCGTTCCAGCACGATGCGGCTGGCGTGCCGTTCGCAGGCGGTCGGAGCCGTCGGCTTGGCCCGTGCAACGATAACTTCGCATTGGGCTTCCACAGGCGAAGGCGCGAGCGCGGTCATGGCTTTGTAACCCGCGAGCCGGCAGCCACGCCGGCATCGAAGCCCGGCACAGTGCGATCCAAAATCCGCGCGCGGCTTTCGATCCGCTTCAGATCGTAGACTGAAGAGAAGTCAAGATCGCGAGCGACGAAGATGGTGACGCGCTCGCCCTGATTTTTGTTCAGGGTCGGGGGAATGTCGATGGAGCGCTCGACGGCGATGCCGGCGGCCGTATTGGCCGCGCCCGACGTGTTGCGGATCTCGATATCGGCAGCGTCGAGCTGTTTGCGGCCGATCGCGGCCGCGTCGCTGACGATCGAGAGCAGAAGTGCTGCGCCAAAGCGCTCCCAGAAATGGGTGTCGATCTCGCCGTCGAAGCCGGCACGGCCGAGCGCGTCGGTCGCAGGCGACGCAAGCGCCACAATGACACCGGTCGGGGTTTTTGCCCTCGTCCAAAGCACGAACATGCGCTTGGAGCCCTTCCGGACCTGGCCGCGATACTCGCCGACGATCTGGGTGCCCTTCTCCATCAGTACGACATGGCCGGAGTCCGACAAGACATCGTGCAGCACAACGCAGGAGACAAATCCCGGCACATCCGACGACATTGCCGTCTCAAGCACGCATGGGATCGCAGATCCTTGCGCCACCAGGAAATTGCGATTGGGCAGGCGAGCGGCGCGCACGCCTTCGATCGACGTTGCCCTGAGCTTGTCGGCAAGGTCGTTCCGAGGTTCTCCTGCTACTGCCAACAGAGGCGATCCGGGCAATGAGACCCCCTGCCCTGCCCCGTCCCCGCCCGAAGCTCCGCGGCCAGGCCGGTTGAAGGCGAGCACCGGCGCGCGCCGGGCACTTTCCATCAGCTTATCGGTCTGCGGCGCAGCGGCGGCCGGCGCGAGCTGAGGCGGCAGGACTGGCACGGCAGCCTGCTGAACCGGGGCCGGGATTGGCGCCTCGCGAGCAGGCTCGAATGCAGTGGTCTGGCGGATGATCGGTTTTGTGGAGCCCTGCTCGACAGGCTTTTCCGATTTCCAGGTGCTCCAGATCACGAGGACTGAGAACGCGATCAGCGCAGCCGCACCGATACCGCGCTTGGCGAGCGCCCGGCCCGAACCCTCGACAGGTCCTGAGACGGGAGTGATGCCGCGCTCGCCTTCTACGCCGGAAGGCGCCGTCTGATCAGCCATGACCTGCTCCTCAGCGGCGCCGTGGCGCGGGCTGCTTTTGGGTCCGAGCGATGCTCGGGCTCGTCGTGCCAGTGCCTGGGCTCCTGCCGACGGCGTCAAAGGCCTCGTTGAAGATGCAGAGCACCTCATTGCCGCGGCGCAGCCGGAACTCGCGCGCGGTGGCATGGACAACGACAAGCTCGCCTCGGACATCCTTCGGGACGAGGCTCTCGGCGCCATCGGAGCCGACCATGGAGATCGCCGGAACTTCGCGATTGCCTGCGAAGCGGAAGCTCGTGACCTTGCCGTCGTCAAAAACGCTGTCGGGCTCAAGATCGGCTGCACCCTGCGCTGAGAACCGCCAATTGCGCGCGCCGTATTGCTGGTGGAGATCGAACGTCTGCTCGATCACAACCCCCTCGCGCTGCTGGCCACGCGCTTCGGTCTCGGCGCGACGCCGGTCGGCTTCGTCGGCCGGGTAAGAGTACTTCACGACAAAATAGCTCTCCTTGAGCGAAGCTTCCGTGATCGCGAGCTCGAACTGGTAAGAGCGCTTGCGACCGTCGCGTCGCGTCGTCACGACCTGCAGATTGGTCGGCGGATGCTTTTCACGGGGCTTCAGGAATAGGATCGAGCCGGCCGGCGCGACCTCCCAGGCGATCGAGTCGCCGATCGCGACATGGGCGATTTCCTCATCCTCGGCAAAAATAACCTGCGTGGACGCCCGGATCACGCCATTGACCTTGACGACATTGGCGGGGTCATACGCAACGAAGCGCACCCGCTCGTCGCGCGCCCCTGCGGTCGGGAGTTGCAAGGCAAGGGACGGCAGTCCAATGCCGATCGCCAGGACCAGCCCGCACCAGATTGCGATGACGCGGCGGCTCATGGCGCGACCTCCGGATCGGCGCGGTATTCCGAGACGAGGAAGCCGAGCGGGTTGATCAGGCGATCGGTCGAGGAGACCGGCGCGTTGACATAGGCGAAGGTCAGGATCGCAATCCAATGCGTGACCTTGGTCTCGTCGCCTTTCCGACTCTCCTTCAGGAAACGAACTGAGGCGAGGTTGTCGGCCAGCAGCGAGATCGCCTTGATCCGGATCTCGGCGACGCCAAAGCGGCCGTGCAGAACCTGCGGGCTTTCAGGGTTCGAGCCGCGATAGACGGCGGCGAAACGGGCCTGCTCTGCCTGCGACGACAGCAGCGCCACCGTCTGGAAATTGCTGGCGGCCTCGGCCTGGCTAAAACCCTCGCGCGAGCGGACATAGCGCCCCAGAAAATACTTCGTGACCGCCTCATCGTAGGTTCGCGGGGACGAGCCGAGGGCCGAGACTGTCTCGACGATGCCGGTCGCGTTATCGACGCGTATGACGAAAGGCTCGACGGTCTTCAGCGGCGCAAGCGCCGCAACCGCGCCGACGGCGGCTGTCGCGAGCACGCAGGCTGCCGTCGCCACGAACCAGGCCAGCCGCTTCGACCGTTGCGCCGTTAGAAGCAGATCCTGCTCCCAGCGCCGGGCATTGTCGAAGTAGTCCTTCAGGTCGTCGGGCCTAACCATGGCGCGGGGCCTCGCCACAGGCTCGGAACGACCGCGCGATGTCGAAGGCGGACCAGCCTGTGGCAACCTGGCCGATGCCGCGGGCAGGCAGCTCTTGCTGGGACTGGCCGAGCCGTTTGACGACAGGCGTGTCAGGCTGCGTCGCAGCCGGGGGCGTAGCTTCCCAATCCCACAGCGACCGGTTGAGAGGGCGTTTTGCCGAACCGTCGCAGGACGGCGCGCCCTTGTTCATGGCGGCACAGCCCGTCACCGTTATGGCCAGCAAGACGCTGGTGATCACGCGACATCTCATTGAACAAGTCCTTCTTCGCCTCATCGGGCGGATGCTGGTGTTCCTGTTATGGGGGTGAATTCAGACCCGCCTGATCTCGCCGCCCTGGCGACGGGCGCGGATGCGGGTTGCTGCGCGATAGGCGGCGGCCTGTGCGCCGGCATACGCGCCAACGGCAGCCGAAGCGGCGTTTGCTGTAATGGCACTGGTGACGACGCGAGCGGCCAGCGACGCGCCGCCGCCGGCAAGGCCTCCAGCGATCGCAGGGAGTTGCAGGGCGATGTAGGCGGCAAGGCCGAGGACCGCGCTAATTGCGACAGCACCTACCATGAGGCCACCGCCGGTCGTCGTACCGGCCCCGTATTTCTCGACGAAGCTTTGTACCGACGTCAGCATAAGCCCGACCAGCGCCACTACAAGCACGTGCAAAATGACAAAATTCGCGACCTGACGCGTCCAGGCTTCTGTGAAGGGTCGCGTGGCATCGAATAATGCGAGCGCAATGAAGATCGGCCCGAGCGCTATGACGACCGCTAATCCGATCTTGGCATAGAGCAGGATGGCGAACTGCAGGAAACCCGAGACGGCGGTAAAAACCGCAAGTATTGCCGCAATCAGAGCTGGCGCGATTGTGGTCAGGCCGGCCTGTTCATAGATCTTCTGCGACACTTCGATGCCTTTGGTAAGGAGGCGATCAAAAGGCTGGCCGGAGGACGTGTCGAGCGCGGTTCCGGCCAAAGCGTTCCCGATCTCTTTTGGCAACGACGTGAAGAAGAGGTTGGTCACGTACTGCTGGAACGAGCTTGCATTCGAGGCGAGGAGCACGATCAGGACGAGCCTCATCGCTCGCCAGGCAAACTCCTGGATTGGCTCGGCGATCGCCCCGCGCATGACGGCAAAGCCGTACAAAACGACATAGAGCAGCACGGCAACTCGCAACGGACCATCAACAAAAGACGCGAGGTTCGAGACCGACGTCGACACGAACGTCGTAATCGGCTGTTCGAATTCTTTGAGGAAGTCGTCGAAAATTGTGATCGCCATGTCTGATCACTGCTTCAAAGAACCGAGTGCACGCGCCCAGTCGAGCATCAGAACGCGCTCGTGTGCCAGGCCCGCATCGATAAGCGGCGGTTTGCCGCGCTGATTACTTGGAATGGACCGACATGGCTTCCATGTGCCTTCCAGCGCATCTGGGTTTCCGAGTAACCAGGCAGTTGTCGGAGTCGCGGCGCGCTTCAGGAGCAGGTGGGAACTGCTGTTACTGCTGAGCGGCGTCTCGTCGAATTGCTCGACGCAGCCATTGAGCAGACGTAAAACGGCCAGCGAATCTGCCGAGAGCGATCTCATTGCAGCGCCGCCTTCATCTCGTCGACAAGTTGCCGCTCGCGCTCTTTCTGCCGCTGACCGTCCATGTCGCCGCGCGCCTGCTGCACCATGGCCAGCCCCTGCATGCGCAGCACCTCGTTCTGCAGGAGCGCCTGCTCCGCCTGAATGCGCGCAGAGAGATCCAGCACGTCCTTGGCGTCCTTGGACCCTGTGATCTTCTGGCGGAGTTCTTCCAACCCATCGATACGTTTTGATGCCGTGTCGTAGACGCTTTGGCCGATCGAATGCTTCGCGCCGGTCTGGCGCGCGATGCGGTCGAGCTCGGTGCGATAGAACGAATTCGCATCGCCGCCCTGATAGGCGCGATTCTGATCGAGATAGCGATCGACGAGGCCAGCAAGCGATCCGCCGCCGCCCGAGACCAGCTTCTCGATCTCGCCAAACTCTTTCGGCAGGTGTTTCCGGAATTCATCGCTGCTCAAAAGCGAGGCGACATCGTTGACGTCCGTCAGCTTGTTGAAGCTTTCGTAGAGCTGCTTGGCCTGAGTCAGCTGCGCTTTCATCATTTCGATTTGCTCGGCCAGCTTGCCGATCTGCTCGACATGTTTTGCGATCGCGCTGGCGTCGAACACCGGAACGCCTTGCTGGGCGACGCTGAGTGCGGGCAATCCAGCCAGTGCTGCGGCAATTAGCAGGCGAGATACTCTCATCGGTCGATCCTTCTCTCGGCATGGAAGCGGGGCAGGAACGCTTCGGGGTTGTCTCCGACCTCGGCGCGGATGCGGTCGAGCAGCTCGACGGTCTCGGTGCGGCCCGACAGCACGGCGAGCGCCTCATTCATGCCGCCGAGGTCGAGCTCGGCGACGACGGACTGGCCGTTCTGTTTGACCAGGAAGCGCCGGCTCTCGGCCGACAGCTCTTCCTTGATCAGCCGGAACTCGGTTTCAGTGAGATGGAAGCCATCGACATAGTCCGAGCGCGTGCCGCGCGGGTTCGGCATGAAGATTTGCGTCGGGCACTGTTCGACGATGGTGTGGGCAATTGGAGACGCCAGCGCATCGCGCGGTGACTGCGTCCCGAAGACCATGACGCCGTTCTGCTTTCGGATCGTCTTGAGCTTGTCGTTGGCGAGCGCTCGAAAGGCGTCGTCGCCGAGCGCCTTCCAGAATTCGTCGATGTCGATGATGATGCGGCGGCCGTCGATGAGCTGCTCGACGCGATGGAACAGCACCATCATCAGCGGCGTGCGCACGACCGGATGTTCGAGCACGTCGGTCATGTCGAAGCCGATGAAGTCGGCGTCGAACGCGATCGCGTCCTCTTCAGCATCGAGGACCCAGCCGAGCGCAGAGCCGTTGCACCATCGTTCGAGCCGGGCACCAATCCCCTCGCGATCTTGCTGTCCGAGAAACGCGCGCAGCGCCGATAGCGAGCGCTCCTCACGCGGCAGAGCGCGCATGGCCTCGAGGCTGGAATCGATGCGCTCTTCATCGACGACGGAGAGCGCCCTGCCCTCGACCGTGACGAGCTTGCGAACGAGCTCGCCGAGGAAAGCAAGATTGACCGGCGTCAACTCGAGCGCCTTCAACGGCGCGCAACCGGTTGGTAAGCCATTCTTGAGCGTGAGATAGGTGCCGCCCGAAGCGCGCACGAAGATTTCGGCGCCGCGGTCCTTGTCGAACATAACGCGTTGGCAGCCAAATCTTTCCGCCTCGGCGAGCAGAAAGTTTTGCAGCACTGTTTTACCAGAGCCTGACGGGCCGCAAATGAAGGTGTTGCCCAGGTCTCCGGCATGGAATGAGAAATGATAGGGTGAGCCCGAGGCCGTCTTCAGCATGGCGGCCGATGGTCCCCAATGATTTTCGTTAGCCTTACCGGTCGGATGGCTATGGAACGGCGATAGCGCCGCAAAATTGCGCGAGGTGATCGCGCCCGATCGGGCCCGGTGGTTGAACAGGCCCGGCATCTGCGCCCAGTATGCGGCCTCAAGACCGAGGTCTTCGCGCGCGACGACCGCGCCGGCCTCGGCTAAAACTCGGCGCGCTTGAGCCATCGTCTCGAGCAGCGCTTTTGGGTTTTCGGCGCGCACCAGCAGCGAGAGATGATGTTCGCCCATGACAAAGCGGTTGGATTCGAGATCGTCCAGCGCATCGGTCAGGTCGTCGATCTGGGAAGCCGCGACGTCCTGGGTTGAGACGAGCTGATTTTGCTTGCGCGTCAGTACGGTTTTGGCGTCCGCCTTCGACAGGAAGGCGAAGCTCTGCGAAAGCACGAACTCGAACGGAACTGAGAGCAGGCCGTTCAGCATGCCGGGCTTGGTCGAGGCCGGATAATCCTTAAGGCCGAACATTCCGGCGTAAAGCGAGCCGCCGGCCGCGCGAACCTCGATCGCTTCGCGGCCGAAGATGACGCGGTTGGTGTAGATGGCCGAACCGATCCGACCTTGGGGCAAGGCTGTCGGGAAATCCTCGCTCGATGCCAGCAGATGCAGGAGTCGCATCGGTTCCGAAAACAGCATGCCGTCATGCTCGACGAGGCCCAGCTTTTTTGGACCGTAGCGATCGAGCGCAGCCGAGATGTCTCGTGCGGCATCATCCAGCCGCTTCAAGGCGGCGGCCTCGACCTCCCCTCCCCTGCCGCGCGCCTGATTGAGCCGGGAAATGAAGCCGGCTGCGGCTTCCGCACGATCTCGACCGGGATGGACGACGATCGTGAGGTAGAGCTCGTTGCGGAACAGCTGCGCACCCCGGAGGGCCTCGCGATACCCGGCGTCGAGATCGCGCGCGAAAGCGGAGAAGAACACACCATCGGGATAGGACGCGTCCCGCCGCCGGATCAGATGCGCCCAGAGTGCGAGCCGGTCGTCGGCGAGATTGCGCAGTGTGAGATTGAGCTTGCCGTGAAGGTCGTTGAGATCGCGGACATCGGCCGTCTCAAAGGCGATGCCATCGAGACGGATCGTCGTCATCAAAGCCCGCGTCGAGAGGCTGACGACGGTCTCCGTCACGTGTCGAACGTAGGGTAGGTGAACGTTCGGGTCGATCTCGCGAGCTTTCATGCGCGTAGCGTCAGCCATGGTCGATCTCGCGGTTTTTGAAGCGGCGAAGGAGGTGCAAGGGCGTCGGCGATGACCCACCCCAGACCGCGCCATTGCGTGCGCGTCCGCGAGTTTCCAACCAAGCGACGATCAGTCTGAACTGGTTGGGATCATGCCGGCAGATTGCGCGGCAAATCAGATGGATGGGCAGGGCGGCCAGGCCATAGACGATCGAACCTGCCACCAAGAAGAGGATACAGGAGGCCATCACGTTGATGGCCATCGCCTCCATGGTCACGCCCGCAATCATCGCTGGCCTTGTGCAGGCGAGAAACAGCGTATCCTCGATCAGGCGTTCGGGTTCGCTCGTCATCGCGGCCGCGTCTCAGCTGCCGCCGGTCAAGGTCGAGACGATTTCGGACGCGCCGAATACGATGGCCACGCCGAGCACGACATAAGCCGCCTTGCGCAGATCGAGATAGCCGAACATCCAGGCGATGCCGACAATGATCACCGCGAGCGTCGCCAGGAGGCGCGCGACATTGCCGGTCAGCATCGTGACGATGTTTTGCAGCACGCCCTCGATATTGGCGGTCTGGGCGAGCGCCGGTTCGACGGCGAAGAGAAAAAGCACTGCAGCCATGCCGGCCGGCGTGGTGAGTGTGCGAAGTGGCACAGGCATAGGGTATCTCCTGGACAGGCGTGTCTTGATGCCGCACGGTGGGATGCGGTCGGATGGAAGCGGTTCTGCGGAGGTCAGCGGCTGTAGATCAACAGCGACGCGCCTCGGTGTGCGCCATAGACGCTCCAGGATGGCGGATCCTTAGCGGATACGTTCTGCTCTTGCTGGGATGACGCCTCGCGTTGTCGATCGGCCTCCGGAGCCGGTTTGCGCGGCGCCGTGCCGGCGTTCCGAACAAATTTGAACGATGCGATCGCCTGCTCTCCGGCTGCCTCATCAGAGGCGCCTCGGGCAACGAGCTGCGTCTTGCGCTCGTGAAAAACGCGCCCGACTCCAGCAATATGTGGGCACGGCTCAAACGCTGTGGTCACGGTGAGCCCAGCTGCCTTGAGATCTTCATCGCCAAGTTGCGCCAGGCCGATCCGAACGTGTTGCCCTGCCATGGTCGCTTCGCTGGCGAACGCGATCGCCTCAGGCTTCGAACCTGCAAGGATCCGGATCGGCCGCTTGCCTGCAATGGTGACGAGCAAGGGCTCGAACTCGCTCGCCTGTAGAATGATCGCGGCGACGGGTTTCGCCAGGGCTGAGGGTGCACAACGCTCGATCAATGTCGCAATGTCGGCGGACTCCATTAGAACCGGATCCATGTGCTGGGCCCGTCTGGTCCTGCCACCTCCATGACATTGGGGTGCGCGCGATATTGGACCGCTTGAATGTCATGAGGCTGGCAGGCCTCGTCTCCTCGCTCGCAATCGCGAAGGAGCTTGCTTGAGACGCAGGCAATAAGCGCTGCACCATCGCACTCAAGTTCATGCGCAATGTATCCGTCCTGGCATGCTTCAGACGGATCAGAGCCGATCGGCCAAGTGCTCGCTCCTGTGGCTGCACATGCGAGAAAGCCCCCTCCCCGCCTGAGATGCGGCCAGAGCCAGGTCACGGGTGGAACGCAAGCAGAGTATTGGGTCGGCCCGCCAGGAGCAGCGAGGCATAGCAACCCAGCGTAGCCCCATTTGTGGGCGGATGCCGGGCCGATCAACGTACTGGCGATTGCGCCAGCGAGCGTCATCCGGAGCATGCGAAACTCGGTCATGCTGCAAACGGCAGGGCCATCTTCAGCGGAAGGACTGGCCCGCTCAGACCGCCATTGCGGCGGATCGCATCCAGCGCATCGTCCTCAATCGGCAACAGCCCGGCGACGGCAGCTGTCGACCCAATCCGTCGCGGGCCCCCGATACGCCGCAACCTCCACCCGGCCCTTCTAAGAATGCGCTCCATTCGCAGATCGGTGACTGTTGCGATCGACTTGAGCCCGCGCGCAGTGCTCCACTCGAGCATGGCGGCAAGCAGCATGAACGTGGCTTGCCGCAGTCCGCCCTCCGTTGTAGCGGCCGTTGATCCGGTATCGACGCAAAAGCGCGAGCTTTCCACGATGGAATCGGATCGCGGCGCATTGGCGCCATCCAGCAGCTCCGGGAAGGTTTCGGCCAGCATGTTCGGCGCCGTCGTCGGCAACAGCCTAACGCAACCGAGCACCGTGCCGCGATCGACGACGACAAGGTAGGTCGCATCCTGCGTGTCATAGCGATCCTTCTCGAAATCGCCCCTTGTTGAAACCGACCAGTCGAGCCGGTCCTTGAAGACTTTCCGTCGCAGCCGATGCATGTCCCTGAGCAGCGAGCGATTGGCGCCATCTCCGGCGCGGGTCAGTTCGACGACCTGCATCGTCACCTCCGAATCGCGTTGATCTGGAGGCCAATCGATCAGAGGCGAGCTGTCATCGAACCTGTCGAATCTGACAGGTCAGATTGGAGTTTCCCTTTAAAGTTGTGGTCGCTGTTGCCACATGCCGATGCGACGACATGGTCTCGTTATCCGCCAAAGATGTTCGAGCCGCGTGAACCAAGGCGCCGTAACACCACGGAGGCCAGATGAAATCGGTAGAAATCGCCTATCAGGAACTGGTCGACGGCCTGCATTCATCGACCGCAGAAGCGGAGTTCGGGCGTGTCGGCCAACGCATCGCCGAGAGGCTAGGCTTCCGGTACTTCGCCTATCTAGGCTTTTCCGAGGCTGATCCGGTTTTGATCTCGTCTTATCCCAAGCGCTGGAGCGAGCATTATTTTACCGAGGGTTACCAGGACGTTGATCCCGTGGTTGCCTTTGCCCGAAGCAGGCGCTCCACAATGCGCTGGACCCGCGAATCTGCCAGTCGCTTCCCGCTGCGGGCCCAAAAGCGGCTCTTTGACGATGCCGATGAATTTGGCATCCGCCATGGCGTCACGGTCGCTATCGCGGCCGGCTTCGGCCGTTTCGCCGCCTTCACTTTCGCGGTCGACGAGGTCAGTTCAGCGCATGGAAGGATGGTCACGGAAGCAAACGACATCGTCCAGTTGATCGGGCTGACATTCCACGCTCACGCCATTGCGAAACTGGAGCCGCCATTGCCGATCGTTGAGGCGGAGCCGCTGACGCAGCGCGAGCGAGAATGCCTGGCATGGGCCGCTCGTGGCAAATCGATGGAGGCGACGGCTACGATCATGGGTATCACACCACGCGTCGTGAAGTTTCATCTCGACAACGCGCGAGCCAATCTCGGTGCGGAGACCCTGCCGCAGGCGGTAGCGATAGCGCTTCGGGGGCGAACGATCTTGTGAACCGTTTGACACCTGCGATTTGCGAGGTGTCGGTTGCGGGATAGCGCATTCAGCCGTCGTGTTAAGTCTCGCGCATGGATGATCGCTGGCGTGCGGTGACATCGTCAAGTCCCGATCAGGAGGCAAACCACGCAGGTCGCTCACAGCTGAGACAGGTTTGGGTATCCGTCTGCCCTGCCCTATCGATGAAGCGTTCGATCTGAGGGAAGACGATGAGGTCTTGATCCAAGCTCCCGTGCACGCACGCAGTTGGCGTGGAATGGGTTTGGGGGTGATAGGAGCTCTGGAGCGCATCCGCTCATTGCGCCAACCACTCCCACTTGGCTGCCGTGTCGATTGCAACGTCGCCAATGACCAAGGGCGCGCGGGTCCGCCGATCCGATACGTTGCTCTTCGCCTTGGCGGGCAATCCGCGATCGGCTTGCGCAGCGTATGCGCGCGTGCTGGCCTGGACGAGTTCACCAGCGGGGGTCGCTGTCCAACCTGGGGAGACGCTGGCCATCTTCAACGCTATGCGCAGGATGGCGCCGAGCCCAGCGTCGCTGGAACAGCGGTTTTACAGGATACGGGCGAATAGCACATCGCCATGGCGCTTTTCGCCGCGGGGTCGCAATGTTCGACGGCAACGTTGGGCTGGCGTCTCCCGACGATGCCACCGAAGGGCGGTCGTCCGGGACTGTGCCCATCTGTTGCCTATGGCAATAGCGCGAGGCCAGCGTCGATCCATCGTTGTCTGCAGACAACACGGCCTTTAGACGTTAATGGCCGGTTAACCTTAAATTTCTTGCCACCAAGTCAGAATCATGGCGTGTTCCTGAGACGGAAAGAGAGCGTCTGACGCCCTCAATCCGTCTTGAGCGAGAAACAACATGACTGCGGCTGCTCCCTCACCACAACTTGAACTCGCGTCGTCGCGAGTGTCGCGCCATGCGGTCGCACTCTCGAATCAGCTCCGCTCCTTGGGGACATCGCTCTTTCCTCCGTCGGCACGCAAGTCGCTGCGCTCCTTCACGTCAGGCGAAGTGTCCAGGATTGTCGGAGTCTCGGACGGCTATCTTCGTCAGCTCTCGATTGACGGCCTCGGCCCTGCCCCCGCGATCGGATCGGCTGGCCGCAGATCGTACACCCTCGGCCAGATCAACGAGTTGCGCGACTATCTGAGCTCCGCGCGCCCGCGCGAGGCCTTGCAATTCTCGCCCGGCCGACGAAACGGCGAAAAGCTGCAGATAATCACGGTCGCGAATTTTAAAGGCGGTTCCGCCAAAACGACGACGGCGCTTTATCTGACACAATTTCTCGCCCTTCAAGGGTTCAAGGTCCTGGCGATCGACCTTGATCCCCAAGCGTCGCTGTCAGCGATGTTCGGCTACCAGCCCGAATTCGACATCCCCGAGAACGCCACGCTCTATGGCGCGATTCGATACGATGATTTGCGCAGACCGATGAAAGAGGTCGTTCGCGAAACATATTTTGAAGGCGTCGGGCTTGTGCCCGGAAATCTCGAACTGATGGAGTTTGAGCACCATACGCCGCGCGCCATGCTAGACCGCGGTGTAAGAGGCCATGAGCTGTTCTTTCGCCGCGTCGCAGGCGCCATCGATCAGGTTGCCGATCAGTTCGACGTCGTCGTCATCGATTGCCCTCCGCAGCTCGGCTATCTGACCATGGGGGCATTGAACGCTGCGACGGCGATGTTGGTGACGATTCATCCGCAGATGGTCGACGTCGCTTCGATGAGTCAGTTTCTGCTGATGACGTCCGATCTGATGGCTATCATCGAGAACGCAGGCGGACGTCTCGACTATGATTTCATCCGCTATGTCGTAACGCGGCATGATCCGAACGATGTACCGGAAGCACAGATCGTCGCTTTGCTGCGAAATTTGTTCGGTGACGACGTGCTCAAGGCAACAGCCTGGAAATCGACCGCAATCGCGAACTCGGGCCTTACAAAGCAATCGCTCTACGAGCTGGATCGTGGCTCGGTCGGTCGCGCAGCTTATGACCGAGCGCTGGAATCGGTTGATTCGGTGAACGCAGAGATCGTGACCCTCATGAAAGAGGTCTGGGGCCGATGAACAAGCGCTCCGATGCGATCAAATCGCTTTTCGCCAGCACCCCATCATCCGTGTTGTCTGCAGACAACACGGCGTCAGCGCTGCCACGGGTTGCCTCAGGCTCGATACGCTCGCTGCAGAACACGTTCTCGGATGTCGAACGCGAGAATGAAGAGCTTCGCCGGCGGATGGGAGAGGGGCAGGCGATTGTTGAAATCGCCCCCGAGTTGATCACGCCCTCGCCCTTTCGCGACCGGTTCGACGATCAGGATGCCCAGTCGTTCGAAGCGCTGAAAGAGTCAATCCGCGAGCAAGGGCAAGCTGTCCCGGTGCTTTTGCGCGAAGAGCCGGCCAATTCAGGCCGTTACCAGATTGCATACGGCCACCGCCGAGTGCGCGCCGTGCGCGAGCTCGGCCTCCCTGTAAAGGCAGTCATTCGGCCATTGTCCGATGCCGACCTTGCGGTTGCCCAAGGGCTTGAGAATGCGGCGCGCGAAGATCTGACCTTCATCGAGCGCGCTGCCTTTGCCCTTCGACTTGAGGATGCTGGCCACGACCGGCTCGTCACGCAGCGAGCTCTGGCGATCGACCGGGCGGAGGCTTCGAAACTGATCGCTGTTGCCCGCGGTATCCCTGCTGATCTCGTGGCGGTGATCGGTCGTGCCCCAGCAATTGGGCGTGGGCGATGGCTTACGCTTGTTGATGCACTGTCCAAGCCAGGTTCGGAGAAGCGCGTTGCGCGGAAGGTTGCAGAGCCAGAATTTAAGAGCCTGCAGTCAAATGACCGGTTTCTTGCGGTTCTCGCCGCCGCCTCGGCCAGAGCTAACGAAGCTGGCGCGGGAGGAGAAACATACCGGATTGTGGCCGTCGCCGACACGGAGGTGGCACGCGTAGCGACCTCACGAACTCGTACGGTTATTTCGATTGGGCATGATGCGAACGGCGATGCCTTCGCCGCCTTCATCGAAGGAAAGCTTCCAGAATTGTTCGCGGCATTCAAGGCGAACCGTTCAGGATGACACCGCAGAGCCGTTGGCTCTGAACTCCGCAACCACCGAAGGATAAGGCATCGGCGAAAGAAAAAAGGCCCCCGAAACGGAGTTCCGGAAGCCCTTCTCTTAGTGTGGCAACTGTGAGAATCGCACTTCCTCGAATCACCGTCAAGAGTCTCGTGTGAGATTCAGCGCCGTTTCGGCGAGCAGGATTTCTTTGCCCTGAACGAGGCAGGGATCATGGAACCACGACTCTCGACGACGCCCTTTGGGCGGCGATCGCTGACGCTTGCCCATGTAGCAAGCCAAGCGAACGCAAAAACGCGGCCGCCTGAGAAGGCTGTCCACAAATGGAATATCTTCCGGGCCATCTGCACGGCCAAGAGCGCGCTTGGCGTGACAGAGCGTGCTTTGGCTGTTTTGGACGCGCTGTTGTCGTTCCACCCCGAAACGGTCCTCACAGGCGAAGGCCTCATTGTTTTCCCGTCGAACCAGCAGCTCTCCTTGCGGGCTCATGGCATGCCGATGGCGACGCTTAGACGCCACCTGGCGGCACTGGTCGATGCCGGCTTGATCGTCCGACGCGACAGCCCCAATGGAAAGCGCTACGCCCGCAAGGGCAGGGCAGGGGAGATCGAATTTGCCTTTGGCTTCGACCTGGCGCCGCTCGTCGTGCGCGCGGAAGAATTCGAGGCCCTGGCGGCTGAGGTAGAGGCCGAGGCTCGGGCGCTGCGCCTGGTGCGCGAACGCATCACGATCTGTCGGCGCGACATCGCCAAAATGATCGCAACGGGGATCGAGGAGGGCGTCCCAAGCCGGCTCGCGGGGCAGGGCCCGGCCGAGTGGGCGGAGATCCACCAGATCTATCGCGCTATCATGGCGCGGGTTCCGCGCAGCCCGACGCTCCTGACGCTCGAGCCGATCGCGGAGGAGCTTTCTCTGCTGGCCGACGAAATTCTCAACATCCTGGAATCTCATATCAAAATTCAAAATATGAGCGGCAATGAGTCTCATATTGAGCGTCACAAACAGAATTCAAATCTAGACACCCTTCCTGATCTTGAACCATGCTTTCCAGAAAGCAGGGGGGTCGATGTGGCGCCTGTACCGGAACCGAAGCGGGTGCCGGAAGGGTCGTTCCCTCTCGGGATGGTTTTGGACGCATGTCCCGACCTGATCGACTATTCTAAGGGTGGGATCGCGAGCTGGCGCGACTTTCTGGCGACCGTCGCGGTGGTTCGGCCGATGCTCGGGATCAGTCCCAGCGCCTGGGAGGATGCGATCGGCGTCATGGACGAGGTTCAGGCCTCGGTCGTGGTCGCCGCCATCCTGCAACGCGGCGAAGCGATTTCGAGTGCCGGCGGCTATTTGCGCGAGCTGACGCGTAAGGCGCAGGCGAACGAATTCTCACTTGGCCCAATGCTGATGGCGCTTATCGGCAGCCGTAAACGCGAGAAAAAGCGGGCGTGACGGCGATGCCTCGCAGCCAGGCTGGGGTGGAACGGGGTCTTGTGGTCGCCGCCGCAAGCGCCTTTGATAACGGCATGGCAAAGCTATCGCGTACGATCGTCACCATCTTGCTCGCAGGTCGCCACCGCGCTGTCGGCGGACGGATTTTGCGCGAGCGCGCGGCCAATCTGGCGCGGATCGCGAAAGCCTACAGCCGTGCTGAGCTGGAGGCCGAAAGGGGTCTCGGGCCGGCGCGCGCGACAGAGGTCGAGCATTGGCTGTCAGGGCAGGGGCTGTCGTTACGTCTTGAGCAAGAACATTCGGCCTCGGCTGTCGCTGGTGCCGCGGCGGCCCGTGTCGGTATTGCGGAGAAAGCGCCTGGCTCGGAGGTGTGATGACGGATATTAGCTTCTGCCCAGCAACAATGTGCCCGCTCTTCGCGGCCGAGGGATCGCAATTCAGCGGTGTGTTCAATTCACCCTGTGAGCGCGACGGGTGTCGCTGGTTCGATGGACAGATTTGTCAGGCCGGTCTCGTGGCAATTGGTGAGGTTGCGGTGGCCTCGGCAGGCAAGAGCTCTTGGCCACAGCTGACGGATCCGATGCGTCGTCGCGAATTCGATTGCGCGAGGGCGCATGAATGTTCGTGGCAACGGCAATCGCAGGGCGGGTTGTGTGCTCCGCGTCGCGCCTTGGCGCATGGGCTCGATCCCCGAGCCTGTCGCTAACCCGCACCGGTTCGATGGTCGCAATTATAAGCACAGCGAGAATTCGGGTGCGCTGCATCTTCTCTCGCAAGTGGGTTCCGACCTGATCGCCGATAGCGACGAGGTTGATGATCGCGATCCTGAGCAGACCAGGTTTGAACGAGACCTCCGCCAGCAGCCAAAGCTCGTCTTCGGAGCGGTCGTAGTCGCTGCCGTCAGACGCGGCCCGGGAACAGCCTTGGCCGCTTGTGCGACTTAGTCGAGCTGACCGCGGTAGCATTGTCGCTGATCTTGAGGTCTTTAGATCCCCAGTCTTGCGGCTTTTCCGAGTGCCTGGTCAGCATCGTTATAGTAGCGAGCCGCCTGTTGGACCGAACGATGCTGGGACTGTCGCATGGCTGCAGGTAGGGCGACGCCGTTGCGCGCCGCTTCAGTCAAGTAGCCCGAGCGCAGGCCGTGGGCGGAGAATTCGACGGGATCGAGCCCGGCCATGGCACAGCGGCGTTTCAGGATCAGGTTGATAGCCTGGGGTGTCAGCGCTCGGTCATCGATCGCCTCCCAGCGGTCGATCGCGCGGAACAGCGCGCCTTTGGTGATATCCGCCCGCTCAATCCATTCGCGCAAAGCCGTAACGGGTGTCCCGATCAGCAGCACGCGTGAATCATCGTCGTCGGCTTGGCCAATTTTGGTTCGGCCCAAGGCGATTGCCATGCACGGAAGTAGCGGCGAATGTGGATCCTCCGGATCGAGCTGCACATCGGGCTCAGTTGTCAGCTGCTCGAGGCGCAACCGCGCCACCTCGCTGCGCCGACGCCCGCCCGAGGCGAATGCGACCAGCAGGATGGCGAGATCACGCGTATCGGCGAGACGGTCTGACGCGCAGGTTGCGATCAGACGCTGGAGAATGTCGCGTGTCACCGCGCGCTTGCTCTTGCGCCGGCGCGGCTTTGCGCTGGCCCTGACGGCGAGGCGGACGCCGGTCCGGATCGCCGGCGTGGTCAGCGGGCTCTCGAGCCCCCTCCAGCGATGCAGGGTTGCCCAGTGTGCCAGGCGGCGCTTTACCGTCGAGGACGCGTGGGGCCCTTCGCTGCGCAATTGGCCGGCGGAGCGCAAGGCACTCTCGACGTTGACCGGCATGCCGTGGCTTGCGTCATCGGCTCGCTTCGCCGGATCCCAGAGGTGATGGGCGACGAATTTCAACACCAATGCCTCCGGCGCCGGCCAGGGCAGGGGCGAACCTGTCGACGCGAGCACCCAGGCTTCCAGATAGGCCAGATCCGAGGCGAGCGCGCGCAACGAATTTTCGCCCATGCCCTCGCGAGCGAGATGGCGCAGCGTCTCGACGTCGTCGTCGGTCAGGATCGTGGCAAGTTTGTCGCGGCGCTCCATAGGCAGGATGCTGGCGAGAGCATCGAGCTGGAGGGCGCGGCGGGTTTCTGTGTCGCCGAGAGCGAGGATGTCGTTCATGGCGGATCGTTCCGTGCCGGCCGAGGACCAATTGTCGAGAATGGACGGGGATCCGCCATGATTCCGCTCTCGACGACTTTGGTGTAGAAGTGATCCATGACCCGCGAACAAGCCATTGCCGAGATCGCTGTCAGCGCCGCCGCCTTGCGCGCTCGCGGCGTTGAGGCGGCGTATCTGTTCGGATCGACCGCGCGTGGCGAGGCACGTCCCGATAGCGATCTCGACGTTTTCATCGACGTGGCGCCGGATGCGAAGTTCTCGCTGCTCGATTTGGCCGGCGTGCACCGTGTTTTGAACGAGGCGATCGGGCGCAAGGTTGACGTGACCACGCGCGAAAGTCTGCATCCCAAACTGCGCAGTGAGATCGAGCGGGACGCCGTGCGCGTGTTTTGATGGCGCGCCGGATCGACGTTGTTCTCGAGGAGATGCTGGCCGCTATTGACGCGGTAGATGGGGCCGTCGGTGGACGCAGCCAGGCGGCGTTCCAGGCTGATGCATTTCTTCAACTCGGTGTCGAGCGGGCTTTGGAGATCATCTCCGAGGCGGTCCGCCATCTCCCCGAAGAGATTTTGGCGACGCAGGCAGACATTCGCTGGGCGGATGTGCGCGCGCTGGGCAACTTGATCCGCCACGAGTACTGGCGCGTCGATTCCAAGATCGTTTGGCGGATCGTCAAGGATGATCTTCCGCCCCTGCGCTCCGCGATCGCGGATATGCTCCTGCATCAGTCGAGCTGAACCGCTCCGCTTTAGGGCCGGAGCAGTGGCGCCGATCAGCGACTTTTCGCGCAACTCCCTCAATTCGCCCACCACCTGTCGGCCGATTTCGTCGCCCGGACGCCTGGCTGACGGCGCCGGAGGGCATTTGCAGCGCCACAATCGCCGATTTTGAGATCTGCGTCTATCACTATCGATAAGAGGTAATTATCGATAGTGATAGATATGTTCAAGCTTGTGTCGACGTGAAACAAGTTAGTGGCTATTTGGCTTGGGTATGTTAGCTTATGAGGCGTGAGTTCAACCGGTTATGATATTTCGCGCGCGGTGCGCCAGGAGTTGGTTTCGGACTGCGCCGCAGCCGCCGAAACCGCGGCGATCGCGCTTGCCCGCTGCGACGAACGCCTGGCCCGCGTCGAGCCTGTCCTGGCTGAAGGAGCCTGTCAGCGCGGCCACGCCTTCGAGGCCCAGGCCCTGATCGGGCTCAGCGGCGGCCTGTGCCCGCTCGAGGACCTTTGCCTGCACGACGCCCGCATGGATGTGCGCAGCCCGACGCGTGAGATCACGCGCGCTGCGGCCATGCTCGACGAGCGCCGGCGCCTGGCCCGGCGCGAGCCGGCCGAGATCCTGAACCCGGCCGCGCTGCGGCAGCGGCTGGGCATCGCCGAGGTGCCGGAGCCGGATCGCACGGGCAGGGTGCGGACCGCGGATCAGATCGCGACACCCTGGGACCGGATCGACCTTGAAGATGACGATGACGGCCAGGTCGATGAGGATGGTCTCGATCGGGAGGAGGAGGACGATCACGGCGATCCGGCCTTTGCCGACATCGACGCCTTGCTGGCGCGGACGCGAAAAAGGCTCGACGCCTGGAACGATCTATCTTCCGATGCGGGCCGCATGAATCTGACCCTGCGCGATCCCGCCTATGACGCCGCCGGGCGGCTCGCGCGCTGGCTCACCGTCCTGGAGGAGGGCAGGGGGCTGCCGGCGGCGCTGGCGGCCGCGCTCGCGCTCGATGCCTGGCTTTGGCTCGAACCCGCCGAACGCGCGGGCGAACTCGGCTTCGCGCTCGCGGCGACTGTATTGCGGCAGCGGGGATTAGGTTCGGCGCATTTGCCGGTGGTCGGGCTCGGGCTGAGGCGGGGAAAGTTCAGGTGGAGCCCGCACCAGGCGCTCAGTGCCCGGGTCGCGGGGCTGCTCGACGCACTCACTGAGGCGTCGGCGTTTGGCCAGGCCGATCTCGATCGGTTGTCGCTGGCGCGGACCGCGATGCTGCGGAAGTGTGAAAATAGAAGGGGGAATTCGAAGCTAACCGAGCTGGTCGGTCTGTTCGTGGCGTCGCCGCTGGTCACGGTGCAATTGGCGGCGGCGCGCCTGCAGGTCTCGCCGCAGGCGGTCGAGGCCATGCTCAAGCAGCTCGGCGGCAGCCTTCCGCGCGAGCTGACCGGGCGGAGGCGCTATCGCGCTTGGGGAATTTTGTAGGCTGCGAGCCATTTTCAGTCTGCCGACGGTGATTTTCGATAAGCGGCTCCCGAACGGTGCCGATCATTCCGATCGAAAACCCAGAGCACGCTGGCATCCTCGGTGCTGGCAATGCGCCTCACATGAGGTTAGATAATGCCTCAATTGATCTGGAGGCGAAAATGCTGGCATTCGGAGCAGTCGCGGATGTCCTCGGACTTCCAGCAAAAGAGATTGCCGCACGCTCGCCGTTCGGCTTGATGTCGCGCATCGAAGATGGACTACCGGTCGGAGCGCTCGATCGGATGGCCCGCCTTTTGGCGCCGAGCGACGCCCACTTCAAGTATCGCCTCGTTCCCAAGGCCACCTATGAGCGGCGCAAGACGGCGCTCCGGCTCTCGTCGGACGAAGGCACCCGGCTGGCCAGGGTAGCACGGGTCTGGAGCTTGGCTCTCGATGTCTGGCAGACCGAAACGGAGGCGCGCGAGTTTCTGTTTCGATCGCACCCGATGCTGGAAGATAGGCGTCCGATCGACGTGGTCATCCAAAACGAGATCGGCGCTGAACTGGTGCTGGATATCCTGGGCGGCCTGAAATACGGCAGCGCTGCGTGACGGCTCAGCGGCTCGATCGCACGCTGTTCAGTTTCCGGATAGGTGACCCGAACGGCACTTATCCTATCTTCGATGCCACCGGTTCGACGATCGCGCCCGGACGATGGAACACGCCCGGAAGCCCCCTCATCTACAGCAGCGAGCACTGTTCGACGGCGCTCTTGGAGAAGCTCGTCCACGGCAGCGGGCGTCTGCCGCCGAACCAGCATCATATCGAGATCACGCTGCCTAGGGGACTGTCGTACGAGGTTTTCTCACCTCCATCCCTGGCAGGCTGGGACAGCATGCCGGCGACGGCAAGCAGAGAATTTGGCGCGCAGTGGTGCCTGCAGCGCCGAAGCGCGATTTTGATCGTGCCGAGCGTGGTGGCGCGGCTTGACCGCAACGTGCTGATCAACCCAGCGCATTCGGAATTTGGGACGATCACAGCGAGTCTGCATGAGCCCGTCTATTGGGATCGGCGGCTTTTTGGATCGTGAGGCCGGGTCGGGACGTGGACCGCGCATATTCTGGAGTTGGCCCATAGCCGACATCTGGAAGGTCTGCTCCTGGGCAGCACAACTGCGCCGATAGTTTGGTTACAAGAGACGGCCTTAAGCGAGCGCTCGGCGCGCCGGAATTCCAGAAGCTCAGTCGGCACTGAAAAAACTCTTCCCGGTGATGCCGGCCTTGTCGAAGAACGCTTGATTACGCTCGCGGGCGTCCTTCAGCAGGTCGTCCCAGCCGATAAGCTCGATGGAGCCCCGGTAGCCGTTGTTGGGCCTGTGAATGCGCCCTCGGCCGTCTGCGGTCCGCTGCCAGGAGTATGTCCAGTCGGCGAGCTTTCCGACGATGTCGGCGACGATGAAGCAATAGAAGATCGTGTTCTGGTCGAGCTGGATCGGACGCCCCCGCACGTCCGTGAGTGAGCCCGACTGCAGGCGCCGAACGTACTTTTCGACTTGCAGCTGAGGGTTCTCGTCGTCCGTGTAGTTGGTACGGCCGGGTCGCTTGAACTCGACCAAAAGGACCTTCGAAGGGTGATCCGTCTGCCTGAGCCCGTGGACGTGATCGAAGATGAGGATGTCCGGCCTCTCGTCGGTCTCGGCCTTCTCGGCCAGCGCGGAGAACTCGACGTCCGAACTGAAATATTGGGCGAACGCAAGGCGCTCGTTGATGATCCAGAGATCGTGGGACGCCGCCGGCTCGACCTTCTTCCCGCCGCCTGTGATCGTGCTGACGCGCATCGGGCAGATGAAGGAGTGGAGAACGTCCTCGCGCTGGTACGTCGAGTCCCGGACGTCGTCCTTCACCTTCTCCAAGAGGATGGCGATGAAATCGAGAACCACCTTCCGACGCACGACGTATTCGGCGAGGCTGCGCTGCTCGGCCTCCTCGATGGCCTTGCCGGCTTCCTTGATAGCGCTGACGAACGATCCCGCGCTGACGTCGTCGTCCTTTAACCGCGTCAGTACCGTCCGAATTTTCTCGGCCTGACGCTCGTCGCGTCGGAACCGCTCGCGCGAAAGGTGTCCGTAGATGGCATCCTCCTTGAGCTCGCCGGACGGCACCTTGTCCTGAAGCTCGTCGACATCCCGAAGGCGACGGACGGATATGTGGCGGTGATCGACTCGATCTTTGCCTTCTGTTCGCCCTTCAGCTTGGCCATTGGTTCAGCGAGGAACGTCTCGACGTGCGGCCAGCAGACGTCGTTGATCATCCTTTCGAGGACGGCGTCCTCAAACAGGAATTTCGTGCGCTCCTGGTTCACGTGCTTGTCGAGGAAGGCGCCCGTCAGGATGGCGTGGAAGACCAGATTGTCACCCGGGCCGAAGTATTTGAGACCGAGCTTGCCGTCGATGCTCTGCGAATGGACGGTCCGGTCGTGGGCGATGAAGTGGATGAAGTGCGACCCCTTGAGGTCGGCGCTGGCGATCTTCTCGCACTCCATCATCGTCAGCTTGAGGTCGCCGAACTCCTCCGTGGGGAGCGATTCCATAGTCTGCGTACGGTGGACGATCTCGTTTATAGCCTGCGGGTAAGTGCGCGTCTCGCCGCCGACGTGTACCTCGATCTCGGGGCAGCGCTTGCCAATGAAGGTTGGCAGGAAGTGGGACGTCAGGTGCTGGAAGACGTAGTTGCCGCGTCCAGGCCACTTGTCGCGGTATCCGTTTGTCCGCAGCCCTTTGAACTCGACGAGGAAATAAGGCTCCCGCGGCTCGGCCGCCTCGATCACCTCGTTCTGGATCTGGTTGTCGACGTCGAGGACGAAATTGAACGTGCGCCGTTGCATGCCGGTGGCCTCGGTCGAGGCCGTGTCGACGCGGATGTCGGCGAAGCAATCTGTCAAATCGCATTGAAGCGCAGCCCTCTTATCGCGTTGAAGGCTAGCCCCCCTTGGGCTTGCGCCGCCGTGCCGGGATCGGCCCGGCTGAGCTGGTCGGGGTTGCTCGGCCGGGGCGATTTCGGCGTCCAGCTCGCGATGGTCTTGGGCGCGCTCAGGCCCGGTTCTTGAAGCGCCAGCTCTCGTTGCCGGTCTCGATGATGTCGCAGTGATGCGTGAGCCGATCGAGCATTGCGGTGGTCATCTTGGCGTCGGTGAAGATCTGGGGCCAGTCCGCGAAGGCGAGATTGGTGGTGATGATGACCGAGGTGTTCTCGTAGAGCTTGCTGATCAGGTGGAAGAGC
>NZ_FOAN01000022.1 GCF_900109525.1 Allobosea lupini
AGCTTCCGCTGCGGCTGGACCTCGCGCTTGTAGGTGAACTCGGTCGCGCCCGAGCGGAGCACCTTGCGAACCGTGTCGCGCGCAATGCCGAGCTCGCGGGCGATCCGCTTGATCCCCTTGCCGTTCTGGAAATGCTCGAACCGGATCCGCGCGATCGTCTCCACACCCGTCATCCCCGGACCCTTCCGAAAAACCGGAAGGATCAGCCAGAGCCGATAACAGGGGGGCTAACCTTCAACGCGATAAACGCCCCTCACGGGGGGCAACATTGCAGGCGATCTCACAAGCAATCCAGCCACATCAGGCGGCCGACGCCCTTGCCGCCGATCTCGATCTTGTTGTCCGTGTCGGTGGTGATGAAGGCTTCCCAGTTCTTTTCGTTCAGGCCGAGCCCGTTATCCTCCACGATGGCGGTGACGGCTTCCTTCTTGCGGTCGGTCTGAACCGTGACAGTAACGCGACCCTCAGCGGCCACCGTCTCCAGGAATCGCGCCTGGGTCGAATGGATCGCGTTGCTGATTGCCTCGAACAGGGGCTGCAGCGCATCGGCGACGTTCGCCGGCTTGGGTAGCCGCGCGATGCGCTTGACAAGGTTGGGACGGAGCGAGGTCACTCGCGTACCGTAGCCGGAATACATCGAGGGCGGGAAGTGATATCAGAAAGATGCGCCGAGCCTCTGAATTGACCTATTCGAAGGCCCTTCGAGCAGCCGATCCAAACGTATCCGAAGGTCGGGGCCGGTAGGGGATCGAACGTCACCAATTGGCGCTTCTCGTTCATCCCACTCTGGTAATGTGCCGTGAGCTATCGGCCCCCCTCTCTGATCAGATCAATGAGCGCGCGAAGCTTCAGCGGGATATTCCGGCGCCCAGAGAAATACAGCGACAAGCCCGGAAAAGGCGGCGTCCACTCGCTAAGCACCTCGATGAGCCGGCCAGCTTCGACATGTGGGCGGGCCGAAGTCTCCTCGACGTAGGCGAGACCGACGCCTGCCAGAGCGGCGGATAGAGCGAGTTCTGTGGCGTCGAAGATGAGCACGCCTGGTACATCGACAGTCATTGCTTCGCCACGGCGCTCGAACTCCCACCGATAAAGGCGACCGTTGGCCATCCGATGCTGGATGCAATGATGCTTCGCTAGGTCGAGCGGCGATGAAGGCTTTGGGCGCTCGGCGAAATAGTCCGTCGCGCCGACGACGATCATCCTGAGCCAGGGAAAGATCGGCACGGCGACCATATCAGGGGGCACTGCGTCGGCCAGCCGTGCACCGGCATCGAACGATCCGTCCGCAAGATCGACAAAGGCCGCATCGGTCGCGATCTCCAGCGTCACCTTGGGGTAGCGTGTGGAATAGGCGAGCAGGATCGGCTCCAGCATCATGCGCGCTGCGCCCAAGGATGTGGTGATGCGCAACGTCCCCGACGGCTCGCTCGCCTCCGCGCCGAGTTCGTCAATCGTTTGACCGATCGACTGGAGGGCCGGACCGATGCCGTTGACGAATTGCTCACCGGCTGCCGTCAGCGAGACGCTCCGGGTCGTGCGATTGAACAGCTTGACCGCCAGCCGGTTCTCCAAACCAGCGACGGCATGGCTCAGCGCAGACGAGGTCTGCCCGAGCGAGCGCCCGGCCGCGCGGAATCCTCCATGGCGCGCCACGGCGATAACCGCCTCGGCCTCCGCAAAGCTCAGCTTCATTGCTCGATTATTCTCATTGATCCGATGAGATTGACGTGGCTTCTTTCATCGCACGTCGCCCTGCATATCGAAAGCCAGACACAGGAGCTTTCGATGCGAACAATCAATCAGAACTATATCGATGGCCGCTTCGTGCCGGTGCAAGGCACTGACCTAAGGCCGCTGTTCAACCCCGCGACGGAGGAGCAGATCGCCACGGTCCATTTGTCGAATGCAGCGGATGTTGATGCAGCGGTTCGAGCGGCTGTTGCCGCTTATGCGGAGATTTCAACGATGTCGAACAGCAAGCGCGTCGCGATGCTGCATCGGCTATCGGATGTCGTCTCGCGACGTAGCGCGGATCTCGCCGAGGCCATGAGCGAAGAATACGGCGCACCCGCGCCATTCGTGGAGGCCAGCGCCAGCCGGGCAGGACAGGTCTTCCTCGACATGGCACAAACGGTCGAGGCCTATCCTTGGCAGCGCCAAATCGGATCAGCGCTGGTCGAGATGCGCCCGGTTGGCGTGGCCGCCGCTGTCACGCCCTGGAACAGCAATCTCGGCTTCATCTGCTCGAAGCTCGCCACAGCCATCGCGGCGGGCACCTCGATCGTGATCAAGCCTTCGGAGATGAGCGCCTGGCAGACGCAGGTGCTCGCGGAGGCGCTCGATGAGGCCGAACTGCCGAACGGCGTCTACAACATCATCAACGGGACTGGAGCATTGGCCGGGGACGCCCTGACCCGTCATCGCGACATCGCCAAAATTACCTTCACCGGGTCGACTGCGACCGGGCGGGCGATCCTTCGCGCGGCATCGGAGACGATGAAGCGGGTCACGCTCGAACTCGGCGGGAAAGGTGCGCAGATCGTTCTCGACGATGCCGATCTAGACGCTGCCGCTGCTCAGGTGCTCGCCAACGGTTTCATCAATAGCGGGCAGGCCTGCATCGCAGGAACGCGCATTCTGGTCCCGGAGCACAAGCTGACGACGATGCAGGAACGCTTGGTGGCGGGCTTGGCGAATTGGCCGGTCGGACCCGGCAATGATCCGGCTTCGCGCATCGGCCCGATGGTCAGCGCCAAGCAGTGGGAGCGCGTCCAGTCTTACATCGCGCTCGGCCCACAAGAGGGGGCTCGTATTCTCGCCGGTGGCGAAGGCAGGCCCGACGGCCTGAATAGCGGCTGGTTCGTCAAACCGACGCTTTTCGGAGAGGTCGATAACAGCATGCGGATCGCACGCGAGGAGATATTCGGGCCGGTACTCTGCGTTCTCCCCTATCGCGGTGAGGATGACGCCATCAGCATCGCAAACGACACGGACTACGGCCTTCAGAACTATGTCATCGGTACCGACCCAGAGCGTTGCCGGCGCATTGCGTCGCAGCTGCAATCGGGCCGCGTAGTCATCAATGGAGCGAAACACGAACCGCACGCGCCCTTCGGCGGCTTCAAGCAGTCGGGGATTGGACGCCAGTATGGCTCATTCGGATTGGAGGCTTTCCTGGAGCCGCGCTCCGTT
Source organism: Allobosea lupini (assembly GCF_900109525.1). GTDB lineage: Bacteria > Pseudomonadota > Alphaproteobacteria > Rhizobiales > Beijerinckiaceae > Allobosea > Allobosea lupini. The sequence goes on from NZ_FOAN01000022.1 coordinate 3,196, forward strand.
TTGGGGTGAGGGTTGGCGCAGGGAGCCCGGACAGCAATGAGCGAGCCGAACTGGCCTTCCTGGCAGGGGATCAGTTCAGGAGACGGTTGGCGCGGAGCGCTGTCACCGCGGCGTCCACAAATGTGCGCACCTTGGCCGGGGCCTGGCGTCCTTCCGCATACACGACGTGGATCGGCAAGGGCGGTTCCTCGTCGTCACTCAGCACGACCTGGAGGCGTCCATCCAACAAGGCCGGGCCGATTTGATAATGCAGGACGCGCGTCAGCCCCCAGCCAGCGGCAGCGGCCGAAATGACCGCTTCATTGGTGTTGCACTGAAGCGAGGGATGAACTGTGACCCGCTGTTCACGGGCAAACCGCCATTCCGGCGAAGCCCAGGCACTCGTCGAGGCCGCGATCCGATGGTCCTTGAGCTGCTGGGGAGTCGTTGGGACGCCATGCTTCTCGAAATAGGACGGGGCACCACAGACAACCCGCCGAACCGAGCCGACCTTCACTGCCGTGAAGCCGGAATCTGGGAGATGCCCTATCCGGACCGCGACATCGATACCTTCCTCGACGATATTGACCTGGCGGTCCAGGAACAGGGTCCTTGCCGCCATGGTCGGATAGGCGTCGAGATAATCCGTGACGATCGGCAGGACGTACATCTGGCCGAACAGGAGCGACGCGGTGACCGCGAGCGTTCCTGAGGGCGTCGCATAGGACCCGGCGGCCGCAGCTTCCGCCTCCAGGATATCCGAGAGGATTCGGCGGCAATCGTCGAAGTAGCGGTCGCCGGCTTCGGTGAGCTTCACGGATCGGGTCGTGCGCACGAACAAGCGCGCGCCGATGGCGTCTTCCAGGGCAGCCACGGAGCGCGTCACGGCAGGAGCGCTCATATGCAATTGGCGCGCGCTTTCCGAAAAGCTAGCGGTCTCCGCTACCTTCACGAAGATGCGCATGGCCTGCCAGCGATCCATCAATTGCCCCCTGCGGCCGGTATGCCCGCTGCAATGCTTTCAGCAGCCTATAGCGGGTCGCAAGGAGGTTCCGCAAAATTGGACCGCCATGCGCTTACGCGCTGCTGGCCGAGCCTTGTTTGAATGTCGCTATGAAGCGTCTGGCGAAGGTCTCGATCTTTCGGCATGTGTCGTCGCACAGGCCGAGGGTCTCCGCCCTCGCGCGAGCGGCAGTTCGCAGCGCCTCATCTTCGGACAGCGCCGCGATCGCGACCGCCTGAACCGTAGCGGTCTGGACATCGAAGCTTCGCCCCTCTCTTGCAATGTCGATCTCGGCCTCACTCATCCCGAGCCGCTTGGCGTCCGCGTACTGTTGCCAATATGCGGACGGGTCATCTGGGCCTTCCATCAAGGCGAGCTCAATCGAGACGCGAACGCGCTCGTTGATTGGATCGGAAATCACGGCCGCGTCTCCGCAAGGATGAAGGATTTCAAAAGCCGAAATGGCTGAGGCCGGGATGATCGTCAGGGCGGCGGCCCAAGGGCCAGCGGAACTTACGCTCGGCCTCGCTGATCGGCATTTCGTTGATGCTGGCATGGCGCGCCCGCATCAGCCCATCCTCGGCGAACTCCCAGTTTTCGTTGCCATAGGCACGGAACCACTGGCCGCTGTCGTCGTGATACTCGTAGGCATAGCGCACGGCGATCCGGTTGCCGCGGAAGGCCCAGAGCTCCTTGATGAGACGGTAGTCGAGCTCCCGATTCCACTTACGGGTCAGGAAGGCCTGGGCCTCATCGCGACCGTTGCAGAATTCCGCCCGGTTCCGCCATTTCGTGTCGAGCGTATAGGCGAGCGCGACCTTGGCGGCATCGCGCGTATTCCAGCCGTCTTCAGCCAGGCGGACTTTCTCGATGGCGCTCTCTTCGGTGAAGGGTGGTAGCGGCGGGCGGGACATTTTTCTTCTCCTGGATTGCTTGGAAACGGCGGCCGGGCGCATCGCGCGCGCCGGCCGTCGACTTCAGGCCGCGAGACGCTCGACGAGGGGGAAATCGACCTCGGTGCCGAGCGCTTCGTTGACGTAGTTGGTGAAGGTATTGACAGCGACATGGCCGATGATTTCGAGGATCTCGGCATCGCTGTACCCGGCGGCCCGAACCTGATCGAGCGCGGCCGGGCCGACCGATCCTCGCGAGACCACCAGGGCCCGCGCGAAGGCGACCGCCGCAGCCGCCTTGGGATCCTGGGAGGTGCCCTCCAGATTGGCCGCAATCTCATCGTCGCTGAGCTTGGCGAACTTGCCGCCGAAATAGGTGTGCGCCGCCTGGCAGTAATCGCAGCCGTTGACGCCGGCCATCGCCAGCGCGATCCGCTCGCGAGTCGCCGGCGCAAGCTTGCCCTTGCCCAAGGCGGCCTGGAAGCCGGTAAGCCCCGTCAGAGCTGTGGTGCTGGTCGAAACCAGCCGGAAGATGTTCGGCACCGTGCCGATCTGCTTGCGGATCGTCTCGAGGATAGGCTGTGAGGCTTCAGGTGCCTCCTCGATCGTCGCGGGGGTCGGGATGTAGGACATGATGTTTCTCCTGTTTTGAAGGCGAGAGAACTGCTCTCGTCTGAGTTGAAGAATGATCCGTTGGGTCAACGTGCTGAATGCTCGAAAGGCGGAAGGCTTTATTGCGCGCCAGACAGCAATGACGGCGGACGAGATTAGACCGCCAGCTGGATCCTGTTGTCGTCGCTCCCCTCCGGCTCGGCCGGAACGGTCGAGCAGAGCAGGATCTCGCCCTCTTCCAATGCGGCCGCAGGCTCCCGGACGTAAGCGACACGGCCCTTGACGAGCTTGGTCCGGCATGTGCCGCAATGGCCCTCGCGGCAGCTGAATGCGGGCTCCAGCCCGCGCGCCTCGGCCAATTCCAGGAGCGTGCCGGAGCCCGGAGTCCAGCGGGCTTCCTTGAGCGATTCCGTAAAGACGACAGGAACCGCATGAGTCGCGGGCTGTGGCTTGACGGCTGACTCGATCGGGACTGCCGGAGCCGTGCGCTTGAGTGACGACGGTCCGAAGGCTTCGGCATGAATACGGTCGTCTGCGATGTTGAGGCCGCGCAGGCCGTCATACAGAGCCTGGGTGAAGGACGGCGGACCGCAGAGGAAGAAGTCGTAATCGCCGAAGGACAGGAAGCGACTCAGCGCAGCCACGTCCAGCCGGCCCGAGACGTCGTAATCACGCTCTGGCTCTGCATCGGTCGTATCACTGAGGAGGCGCACTAGCTTGACCGCACCTTGTGCAGCCGCGACCAACTCGGAAAGCTCGTGGTCGAATGCCCTATCCTTCTTGGTCCGAGCGGCCTGGAACAGGGTGACCGGCCGGATGCGCTGCTTGCGCACCCCCTCGTAGACGATGTGCCGCAGCATCGCGAGCAGCGGGGTGATACCGACGCCACCCGCCAGCATCACGACAGGACGTGTCGCTCTTGCGTCGATGGTGAAGGAGCCTGCAGGCGCGCGCGCCTCGATGGTATCGCCCACCCGCAGATTGTCGTGCAGATGGGTCGAGACCAGACCGTCGCGTCGCACGCTGATCCGGTAGACGCCGTCTGAGGGTGCTGCCGACATGGTGTAGGTCCTCACCACAGGCTGCTCGGCGCCTTTGGGCGTCAGACGGATCGGGAGGTGCTGCCCGGCGAGGTGAGCGAGCAGTCCCGCTCCATCCGTGGGCTGCAGATAAAACGATCGGATCGAAGCGCTCTCGTCGACGATCCTCGCAATGCGCAGTGGCCTCCAGCGCGTCGCCAGCTCCGCCGCCCGAAGCCGGTCGGCGGCCTGCTCCCAATCGCCGGTCATCAGCGAGTTCGCAGACCAGCCGTTCTGCCGGAAGTTCCAGCGCAGGGCGAGCGCGGCGCGGCGTCGGACGATCCGGCGCGCCTTGAAGGTCCAGAGCCGTTCGGCCCCCTGGAAGGCGGCGATCTCCGGCGAGTCCAGAACAAGCGCCGCGTCTCCCGTCAGTTGGAGCATATCGCCGCTTTCGAAATCGACGAACAGGAGCCCGGCCTTGCCGTTCAGATGAATGTTGCCGAGGGTGGCGAAGAACAGATTCCCGTCGAAATCCGGGATTGTCAGCGTTCCGTCCTCGCCGACGCGGACGAACCCGGCCTTGCCGCCGCGGTGCGAAACATCGACCTGGCGGCGATCTTCTCGATCGGCATAGGAGGCAACGAAGAACGCGTCCGCACGCTGTATCGTCTCGCGCGCAGCATCGTCCAGCGTCGCCAGGCTCTCGGCAATCGATCCCGGCCGGGTGCCGGGCTCCCGGCTGAACGAGAAATCCCGCAACTGTATATAGCGGGGGCAGTTGCCGAAGCTCTGGTCGACCGCGACGCTGAGGCCTGCGGCGGTCGTCGAGACGAAGCCGTTCATGCGGTTGCGGCGGCGGGTATGCATTTCGATGCCGAGCAGCCCGATGGGAGCGCCATCCGCCATGCCCTCGGCCGCCGGATCGCCCGCGGCCGGATGTGCTGCGATATCGAGAACGGTCGGCGACGGTGACGACATGAAGCCGGACCGCCCCTCGATGAACGTTGCCCAGGCATCCCCGGCAGGATCGATGCTGCCGAGCACGATGAAGGGCAGCTGCGCATAGAACTCGCGGTGCTGGTCCGGCATGAAGTCACGGACCACCCGTTGCCCGACGACGGCCATGCGTTCGGCCATGCCGGCCTTTTCCTGCAGATACCGTTCTCCCTCATGCCATACAGGCAGCTTCGCGAGTGTCGTATCCATGTCCCCGCTCCTTCGAATCAAAGGTCCGGGCGCGCCGGCGGGCGCGCTCCGGCACATCGTCACGCAGCCAGGCCGACGGGGGTCTGCACAAAGGGTACGAACCCGGGCAGGGCCTCGACGCGCCGCAGAAACGCGTTGACATTCGGATAGCCGGTTAGATCGACATTGCCTTCCGGCGCGCGGGCGACATAGCTGTAGATCGCCACGTCCGCGATGGTGGGGCCGTCGCCGACGAGCCAATCGCGACCGTCGAGCTGGCTCTCAAGCCTCGCCAGCAGCACATGAGCGCGGGCGATGACCTCCTCGGGGTTGTACTTGGCCCCGAACACCGTGATGAGCCGCGCGGCAGCCGGACCGTAGGCGACCTCGCCTGCAGCGACCGACAGCCAGCGCTGGACCGCGGCGGCGCCCTTTGCATCGTCTGGAAGCCAATCGTTCCGTCCTGCCTTCTTGGCCAGGTAGACGAGAATGGCATTCGAGTCGGCGATGGCGACCTCGCCGTCTTCCAGAGCGGGAACCTGACCGAACGGGTTTATCCGGAGGAAGTCGGGCTTCTTGTGCGCGCCGGCCTTGAGGTCGACCTCGACCAGTTCGTGCGGCAGCCCCAGAAGAGAAGCGAAGAGACGGGCGCGGTGGGCATGGCCCGAAAGGGGATGATGATAGAGCTTCACGGCTCACTCCTGCGATGATGGACGGGCCTGTTCCCGATCCGCATCGCCAAGGTGCCGCAGGTTTCACTCTTGCAGAATGCTCAAGCTCGGCAGTTCATTGTTACGCGGCGTGGAAGAATGACCGATCGACATGCGCCTGCGCCATCACCTCGATCGGACGGGAAGGCACGCAGAATCCCGCCTGATTGACATCCTGCTTCGCGCTCGCGATCGCCTGCGCCATCCAGGCGAAACGCCGAATATCGGTCCGATATCGGCCGCTCGATCATGCCTGCGCGACGTTGCCGCTGAACATGCCGCCCTTGAAGACCGGGGCCGTGGTATCAGTGGTAAACAGAACGATGTCGGCGTCGGTGACTGCCGCGATGCCAACCTCGCTGTCGCCAAGATGGTAGAGTTCTCCAGCATCGATCGCGAGGTCGCCGACGCGCACCTTGCCTGAGAAGACAAAGAGGAGACTGACGAAACCGGGCGCTATGACGTCGGGCAAAGCCAGAGTGTGACCGGCGTGCAAATGCGCATCTCGAACCCACGCTTGCGAACGAACTTCGAAAGCCGCTCCCTGCGGGGCAACGAGAAGCCGCCAGGCATCGTCGCTGCGCTCCGCATCCATCTCGTGTAACTGAACCTTCGGCTCCAGATCGCCCTCGCGCGGACGCAGGAAGATCTGGAGCGCCTGCGTGGGCTCGTCGCCCAGGACATGTTCCTCGTGCTGAAAGCTATGCCCGGCGTTCATCATCATCAAACGGCGGGGCGTCACCTCCTCGCGGTTGCCGACGGTATCGAGATGAAGCATACGGCCCGCCCTCTTGTAGGTGAAGATCTCGTCATCCTTGTGCGGATGCATTCCGATGATGTGTCCGGGCTGAATCTGAGCGCGGTCAATCCGGCCGATCGCGCCGATGCCGCTGTCGCCCTCGTTCGACAGGGAGCCCGGATAGAACACCTTGATGCCGAAGCCGTGCTTCCAGTCGCCCCTTGTGATCGACGGCATGATTTTGGTCGGTTGCATGATGATACTCCTCAGGTCCGGGATGGACTTCTCGCCAGAAGAGGTAGCGTTGCTGTATGCGGGCGAGTAGCCACGTCTGACGGTTAGCTGAGTCTCGGCAAGAGGAACGCCATGGATGTCGACGATTTGAGGACCTTCGTTCAAGTCGCTGACGCTGGAGGCGTATCGCCTGCAGCGAGGCGGCTCGGCTTGGCCAAGTCGATCGTCAGCCGGCGTCTCGTGCGGCTGGAAGAGGAGCTGGGGGCACAACTGCTGGCGCGAACCACCCGCGGTGCGGCGCTGACCGAGGCCGGAGTGACGTTTCGGGAGCACGCCGCTCGGATATGTTCGGAGCTGGATGCCGCGTGCGAAGAGATTATGCCCGCGGGCGAACTGCGCGGACTGCTGCGATTGGCGGCACCGTCATCCTTCGGCCCCGAATATTTCGCGCCTGTCCTTGCCGAGATGGCGAAGCGACATCCGCTTCTGCACGTCCACACTCTGTTCAACGACCGCTATGTCGATCTCGTCAGCGAGGGCTTCGACTGCGGTATCCGGGTCGGCTATCTGCCGGACTCAAACCTGGTAGCGAGACGCATCGGCACGCTGCCCGTCAGACTCTTTGCCAGCCCCGATTATGTGGTCGCCCATGGCGCACCATCGGTTCCCGCGGAGGTAGCTGGTCATTCAGCGGTGATGATCGGGACTGAGAGCTGGAAATTCGAGCGCGACGGCACGGTCACGCAAATTCACCCGCATGGTCGCTTCAAGGCAGACAGCGCCGTGGCGATCGCCGAGGCGACCGCGACCGGCATCGGGATCGCGGCACTGCCGCAGCTGATTGCCGAGCGCTATGTCGCGGCGGGCCGGCTGGTGCCGATCATGATCGATTGGCTGCTGCCATCGGTCGGCATCTTCGTCGTGCGTCCGCCCGGTCAGCACCTCCCACGCAAAGTGAGGGTGCTGACGGAAATCCTCATCGAGAGGATCGGGCCGGCTGCGAAATGACCTACCACTCGATGCCGATCTTGCCGAAATGGCCGGAGGACTGCTGAAAGCGGAAGGCTTCCGCAAGTTTGCCGAGCGGGAAACGCCGGTCCACCACCGGACGGATTCCGGTCGCATCGATGGCGCGCACGAACTCCTGCTGCTGCCGCCGCGATCCGACGATCAAGCCTTGCAATCGCGCCTGCTTGGCCATTAGTGCGGCGGTCGGCACGTCGCCCGCGACGCCTGTTACAGTGCCGATAAGCGCGATGTGCCCGCCGACGCGGACCGCCGCGATCGAGTTGGCGAGAGTGCCGGCACCGCCCAGCTCAAGGACGTAGTCGACGCCCCGCCCACCGGTCCAGTCCGCGACAGCACGGCCCCAACCCTTCACCTCCCGATAGTTGACGACATGGTCGGCGCCGAGGTCCCGTGCACGCTCAAGCTTCTCGCCGGACGATGACGTGACGATCGCGGTCGCACCCATCGCCTTTGCGATCTGCAAGGCCCAAATAGAGACCCCGCCGGTGCCGAGCAGCAGCACGGTGTCGCCGGCCTTTAAGCCACCATCGGCTATCAGGGCTCGCCATGCCGTCAAACCGGCCGTGGTTATCGTCGCAGCCTCGACATGATCATAGCCGCGTGGGGCATGGGTGAAAGCGGTCGCGCGTGTAACGACGAACTCGGTCGCGAAGCCGTCGATCCCATCGCCGGGGGTACGCGAGAAATTGCCGATCGTCGGCGCGCCGTCCTGCCAGTCCGGAAAGAAGCAGGAAACCACCCGGTCGCCCACTGCGAACTCGGTCACGCCTTTCCCGACAGCCTCGACCGTTCCACCGGCATCCGCCAGCGCGATACGGCCAGCCTCCGCAGGCATGCGTCCCGTGACCACACCCAGATCGTGGAAGTTCAGTGAGCTACCGTGCAACGCAACACGGATCTCGCCCTCTCCGGGCTGGCCTGGGTCAGGCTTTTCGCTGAATCCCAGGGTTTCCAGGGTCGCGGGGGAACCAACGGTCATCGCCTTCATGGGGTGGTCCTTCATTCAGGAGTTGCGGCGCCGCGCGGTAAATGACGGGGCAGCGAAGGGTTCGGTCGAACGCCAGAGAGGCCCATCGTCGTCGCCATGGCCATACGAGCGGGTACGATACCGCCCGGATGGCCATAGCTGAAAGCGGCCGACGACATACCTTCTCGGCCGGAAGGGCTTACGAGCGCGGCACGTAGCGCTCAGTGATAAGCCAGGATGCCGGACAGGCGCTGGCCCAGCGGCGTGCTCCAGTCGACGGCCAGCTCCGAAATCAGCTGGTCATGCGTCATGATCACCGCGCCCGCACGTTCCATCCGGCGCAAGGCGAGGTCGTCGCCATATTTGGTGTAGGAGGCTGAAGCATCGGCCGCTACCTGCACTTCGTAGCCTTCGTCCAACATCTGCAGCACCGGGAAAAGGACACAGATCTCGGTCGTGATCCCCGCGACGATCAGCTTCTTGCGGCCGAGCGCCTTGACCGCCGCATTGAAGCCGTCGTGATGCATCGCATTGACGATCCCGGGCCGCTTGATGCGCTTCGGGTAAGCCTCCGGCAGGATCTGCTGAAGCTCGGGAATGAGCGGCCCTTGCGCATGATCTTCCATGCTGACGGTCAGAAGCACCGGGATATCGGCGCCGACCGCGATCTTCGCCAGCTTCACAGCATTGGCCTTGACCAGGTTGATGTCGTGGGAGTGGGTCCACGACATAGTGCCGACCTGATGATCGATCAGCAGCATCGCTGCATTCTCGGGAGTGTAAACATTCTTATGCATGGTCGTTCTCCGCTGTCTCGATGAAGGGGCAAGGCATAGGCGCCTCGCCCTGTCCTCAAGCACCGACCTCATGTCTTCTGCCGGGGACAAGGAGAAAATCGCCGCTCTCAACGGGGAACACTATATTCGTAACGAGGACTTCTGCGTTCCTCAGGCAGGAACGCATCGGGCCACCGGAGGCGCTAAGCCCAAGCTGTTCAACTCACGGTAACGAACCAAAGCCTATCGCGCCCGGATCGGCCGCTTGCCTCCATGAGACCAACGCCAGTCTAAAGAAGGTCTTGTGTGGATGGCTCCCGCGTTGCAAGGGGTCTGTGACAGTTTGGCGTGCTGGTCGGGTGCAGTCTTGTGTCCGGCCTGTTCGCGCGGTCATCGACCGCTGGCCCTGATGGTTTCCGCGGATAAGGTCCCATTCTGCTTTGTGGGCTTCGACGCCCTCGACATTCGGCGGGTTGTCCTCATCCCCAGTCTGACCGGTGCGCCATCATCTCACATGGTCCTCGCAACCTCCTTCGCGCGGATAGCGCGCTGATTGAACGACTGGTTCTCAGGCTGCTGCCGAGCCGGGCACCGGCATCCGGTAAATCTCGCCTCGAACCATGATGGCCCAGATC
>NZ_FOAN01000004.1 GCF_900109525.1 Allobosea lupini
CTCTCAGATTTGATGAGTTTGTTCCGGCATCGCTGCGTATTGACGGAGTCATTGCTTGATGACCCTAAGATCATCAGCGATGGCTCTTGTAAACGCAGCACACCGAAGTCTCGTTCGACTTAGCCTGAAGCTAAGTCCGCAAGAACTCCGCCGTCCACGTTTCTCTTTCTGTCTTTACTTGTCAAACAGCAAGGCCTCCAGAAACAGCCGCGACCACCGACTAAGTCGGCAGCGAAGCCCAACGTTCCCGTGAAGCGCAGTAGAGCGGCCCCGCCAGCGGCGGCGCCGTCTCGATGGCCGCTTTATAGGGGGACCCCCGTTCCGCTGTCAACACACCAGATGAAAGTTTTTCGACAAAAGTGGATCTCGGTCGATAATCCCTGCGTTTTCAATGGCTTACATTTTAATCGGCAAATGGAGCCCGGCAAATCGGCCCTGTCGCCAGGCAAATCACCCCGCAGACCCCCCGCTCCATGAGGGAGCCACTCCGTACGATCAGCTCGCCTCGGCCTTGCCCGCCGCTTCTCCTGTGCTCATACCCGATCCTGATGGACCGGCCGGCCCATGCCCCTCCCGTCGCGAAGCGGTTCAAGCGATGAGCAATGACCTCCTCTATCTCTCGCACAAGGACGTGCGGGCTTGTTCCGTCACTCCGCGCGAGGCGCGAGAGGCCGTGCTCGCCGCCTTCCGTGACCATGCCGCCGGACGAAACCGCAGCCTGCCGAAGAGCGCGCTCGCGCTCGGCCCCGGCCACGCCTTTCAGGCGATGACCGCAGCCTCGCAGGCGCAAGCGATCGCCACGGTAAAATGGGTCGCCTCGGCGCCATCGCAGGGAGGCAGCTCCGTACCGAGCGTGAGCGCACTGATCTGCGTCAGCGATTATGCGACGGGTGCCCCGCTCGCGATCCTCGACGGCGACGAGATCACGCTGGTGCGGACCGCGGCGATGTCGGCGGCTGCCGCCTCGCTGCTCGCCCCGCCCGACGCACGCACGATCGGTTTCGTCGGCTGCGGCCTGCAGGCCCATGCCCATCTCGCGGCCTTCCACGATCTCTATCCCGGCCTCACGACCACACTGATGCTGAGCCGCAGCCGCAGCTCGGCCGAGCGCCTGGCGGAAGCTGCAGCAGCGCAGAGCCTCACCACGGAGATCGTCGACGATGCCGACAGGCTGCTCGCCCGCAGCGACATCGTCATCTCGATGGTTCCGGCGACGCCGGGCCTGCGCCCCTTCCTCGATGCCAGCCGGATGAAGCCTGCGTCCTTTGCTGCGGCGGTCGACACAGGCCGCAGCTGGCTGCCCGAGGCGCTGCCCGCCTTCGACATCCTCGCAACCGACAGCCTCGCCCAGTCGCAGGCGCCCTATGACGTCGACGGGCAGCCAGTGGCCAGCGTCCGCTTCGGCCATGACCTTGCCGCGCTCTCGCAGATGCCATTGGCCGATGCCGGAACGAAGCGCTCGCTGTTCTGCTTCCGCGGCTTCGCGCTCGCGGATCTCGCGCTCGCGCATCTCGTGCTGGAGAAGGCGCGCGCCGGCGGCATCGGGATGCTCCTGCCGCGCTAGCAACCCTGCCATGCGCCGGCTTTCCCTTCTCGTGCGGGAAGCCTACCTTTCGCGGTATCGAGGTGTTCCGGATAGGCGATGGCAATGACGAAGGGTTCCGATCTCCTGGTGGCCGCGCTCGAGAACGAGGGCGTCGATCGCATCTTCGGCGTTCCCGGCGAGGAAAACCTCGACGTCGTCGAGTCCCTCCGGACCTCGAAGATCGAGCTTGTCCTGACCCGGCACGAGCAGGCGGCCGCCTTCATGGCGGCGACGCATGGCCGGCTGACCGGGCGTCCCGGCGTCTGCATCGCGACATTGGGGCCCGGCGCGCTCAACTTCTCGACCGGAGCGGCCTATGCCCATCTCGGCGCCATGCCGATGATCCTGATCACCGGCCAGAAGGCGATCATGAGCGCCAAGCAGGCGCGGTTCCAGATCGTCGATGTCGTCGCCTCGATGAAGCCGCTGACCAAGATGACCCGGCAGATCGTCAGCGCCGCCAGCATCCCGGCGGTGGTGCGCGACGCCTTCCGCGTCGCGATGGAGGAACGGCCCGGCCCGGTGCATCTCGAACTGCCGGAAGACATCGCCGGCGAGGAGGTCGCCGACGTGCCGCTGATCCCGGTGCATCCGCTGGAGCACCCCGTGGCTCATCCCAAGGCGATCGCCCGCGCGTCCGAGATGATCCTCGCTGCCAAGCGGCCTCTGGTGATGATCGGCGCCGCCGGCAACCGGCCGCGGCTGGTCGAGCCGCTCTCCGATTTCGTGCGGCGGGTGAAGCTGCCCTTCTTCAACACCCAGATGGGCAAGGGCGCCGTCACTGGCGGCTCGAACCTCTATGTCGGCACTGCCGCCCTGTCCGAGGGCGACTATGTCCACCAGGCGGTCGACCGGGCCGACCTGATCATCGCGATCGGCCACGACACGGTCGAGAAGCCGCCCTTCCTGATGAAGAGCGCCGGCGGGCCGAAGGTGATCCATGTCGGCTACCAGTCGGCGACGGTCGAGCAGGTCTACCACCCCGATGCCGAGGTGATCGGCGATATCGGCGCGACCGTCACGGCGTTGGCGGAGCAGCTGGGCGGCCAGGTCGAAGCCGATCCGATCATGCTGGAGCTGCGCCAGAAGATCCTCGCGCATCTCAACGACCGCTCCGAGGAGGATCGCTTCCCGATCACGCCGCAGCGCATCGTCCACGACATCCGCGCCGTGATGCCGGAGGACGGCATGGTCTGCCTCGACAACGGCATGTACAAGATCTGGTTCGCGCGCAATTACCGCACCCATGTCGCCAACACGCTGCTGCTCGACAATGCGCTGGCGACGATGGGCGCCGGCCTGCCCTCGGCGATGATGGCGGCGATGCTGCATCCCAAGCGCCGGGTCATGGCGGTCTGCGGCGACGGCGGCTTCATGATGAACAGCCAGGAGATGGAGACCGCCGTCCGGCTCGGCCTCAACCTCGTCGTCGTCATCCTCAACGACAGCGCCTACGGCATGATCCGCTGGAAGCAGGCGGTCGACGGCTTCGCCGATTACGGGATGAGCTTCGGCAATCCCGATTTCGTCGCCTATGCCAAGGCCTATGGCGCCAAGGGCTCGCGCGTTGGCTCGGCCGCCGAGCTGGTGCCGACGCTGGAGGCGGCCTTCGAGGGCGGCGGCGTCCATCTCGTCGAGGTGCCGATCGACTATTCCGAGAACACCCGTGTGCTCGTCGAGGAGCTGCGCAACAAGACGCCGGATATCGAGCTTGCCTGAGCCAATCTGCTGCGCTCGCAGGAAAGACTCGGGTCATCCCGGACGGAGCGCAGCGGAAATCCGGGATCCATGCCTGAGCCTTTCCGAATGAGGTTCAGGCAGGGGTCCCGGATCTCTATCCGGTCACCTGGGACGACCCGCACTTGTTTCTAGCTTTGGGCGTCCCGTCCAGGCCGCCGGTATGGAAACCACCGAGGAGACGACGATGCTGACAGTGGTCCAGGCCTATGATCGCGCGCCGATCGAGGCGATCGCCACCGACGATGCGGCGGCGCTCGAAGCCAAATTGCAGGCGGCCGAGACGGTCTTCCGCGATCGCGACAACTGGCTGAAACCGCATGAGCGGATCGCGATCCTGCGCAAGCTCGCCGAGCTCCTGTCGGCCAAGCGCGACCATTTCGCCCGCCAGATCGCGCGAGAAGGCGGCAAGCCGCTGACCGATGCGATCATCGAGACGACCCGCGCCATCGACGGCGTCCACAACGCCGCCGACGAACTGCGCAACTTCGCCGGGCGCGAGATCCCGATGGGGCTGACGCCGGCCGCTGCCGGGCGCTGGGCCTTCACCACCAGGGAGCCGATCGGCATCGTCGCGGCGATCTCGGCCTTCAACCACCCGCTCAACCTGATCGTGCACCAGGTCGCACCGGCGATCGCCACCGGTTGCCCGGTGATCATCAAGCCGGCGAGCACGACGCCGCTCTGCTGCCGCGATTTCGTCGCGCTGGTGCACGAGGCCGGCCTCCCGGAGGCCTGGTGCCAGATGTTCCTGCCGGAGAGCAACGAGCTCGCCGAGAAGCTCGTGACCGACCGGCGCGTCGCCTTCCTCAGCTTCATCGGCTCGGCCAAAGTCGGCTGGTCGCTGCATGCCAAGCTGGCGCATGGCGCGCGCTCGGCTCTGGAGCATGGCGGGGCGGCGCCGGCCATCGTCGACCGCAGTGCCGATCTCGAGCGGATCATCGAGCCGCTGGTCAAGGGCGGCTACTACCATGCCGGCCAGGTCTGCGTGTCGACGCAGCGCATCTACGTGCATGAGGAGATCGCCGACGCCTTCACCGAGCGGCTGGTGGCACGCGTCGCCAAATTGCGCACCGGCGATCCCGCGCTGAAGGAGACCGAGGTCGGCCCGCTGATCCTGCCCAGGGAGGCAGATAGGGTCGCAAGCTGGATCGACGAGGCCGTCAAGGGTGGAGCGAAGCTTGCGCTCGGCGGCAAACGGCTGTCGGAGACGACGCTGGAACCGGCGGTGCTGCTCGACCCGGCCGCCGACGCCAAGGTCTCGCAGCTCGAGGTCTTCGGCCCGCTGGTCTGCGTCTACCGCTACAGCAAGCTCGACGAGGCCATTGCTCGGGCCAATTCGCTCAACGTCGCCTTCCAGGCCAGCGTCTTCGCACAAGACATCGACGTTGCGCTGCACGCCGCCGAGCGGCTCGACGCCTCGGCGGTGATGGTCAACGACCCCACCGCCTTCCGCACCGACTGGATGCCCTTCGCCGGCCGCAAGGAATCCGGCTACGGCACCGGTGGCATCCCCTACACCATGCGCGACATGACGCAGGAGAAGATGATCCTGCTGAACCGGCGTTGAGGCGGCTTTTTTCCTGCCGCCTTTCCCTCAGCCCTCGTCCTGAGGAGCAGCCACAGGCTGGGTCTCGAAGGATGCTCCAGATGCTTCCCGAGTCTCCTGAAGCATCCTTCGAGACGGCCGCGATGCGGCGTCCTCAGGATGAGGGCTGACGTGGTTTGAAGTGGAGTTTCAGCGCTTCAGCAGCAGCCTGACCTTCGCCAGCGCCGAGTCCTGTTCCTCGTGATAATCGATCAGGCTGCGGAAGCGCCCCTCCGCGTCCATCAGATAGACCGATGCGGTGTGGTCCATGGTATAGCCCTCCGCCGTCGGGATGCGCCTGGCATAGGCCTTGTAGGCCTTCAGTGCCGCATCGACCTCGGCCTGCGTGCCCGAGAGCCCGACGATGCGCGGATCGAAGGATTGCAGATAGAGCGAAAGCTGCGCCGGCGTGTCGCGCTCGGGATCGACCGAGACGAACAGCACGTTGAGCCTGTCGGCATCGGCGCCGAGCTTGCCGAGCAGAGTTGTGAGCTCGAACAGCGTGGTCGGGCAGACCTCGGGACAATGGGTGAAGCCGAAGAAGACCAGCGTCGGCTTGCCGAGATAATCGGCCTGCGAGACCTTGCGGCCGGTATGGTCGGTCGAGGTGAAGGGACCGCCGACATCGGCCAGCGGGGTCGATACGGACCCGCCCGAGCTCGGCCGGCCGGGTCCGTCGACCCGCCACCAGCCGAGCGTGATCGCGGCGGCGGCGAAGGCGACGATGACGACAGCGCCCCAGGCGCCATAACGAATGATCTTGAGGATCGGCATGCGCCTTTGTCTGGCCGCCAGCCTCGCCGGCGTCAACGCGGCGAAATCGACCCGGTCGCCGTTGCCTGCTGCGGCTCATCATCGCCGCTACCACCATAAGGATCGGCCAGCGCCGCCTGCGGCGCGCTGATCTCGACCTTGCCGGCGACAATGGTCTGCATCCGCTCCGGCCCGATGGTGCGCAGGAGCTTGCGGAAGCTCTGATGCATGCCGCCATCCATCAGCGCATGGCTCATCGCCGGCAGGCTGCCGGTGAGCTCGGCGAGGCGCGCCTCGTCGCGGGCGCTGCGCGCGGAGACCAGCGAGGCGACCTCCGGATCGGTCTCATAGGCCGGGCACGGCGCACCGGGGACGAAGGCCGAGGCATCGCCCGCCGGATTGAAGACATAGCGGCCGCCGCAGGTCGCGAGCTTCGGTGGCTGCCGCGTCGCCTCGAAATGATCCGAGCCTTCCTTGAGATTGCGCCAGAAGGCGATGTTCGGATTGCCGCGATGGCGGGCCAGGTTCTCCGGCGTCATCCGGAAGGGGAAGGCCTGGACCTGGAAGCTGCGCTGCCCGCCGGCAAAAGCCTCGCGCGCGAGACCATAGAGTTCCGTCACGCCGTCATCGGTCATGGCGTAGCAGCCGGCCGAGGTGCAGGCGCCGTGGATCATCAGGGCCGAGCCGGTATAGCCCTGCGCCTTCTCCAGCGCGTTCGGGTAGCCGAGATTATAGGAGAGGTAATACGCCGATTTCGGATTCATCAGCTCGGGCGTTACCATATAGAAGCCCTCCGGCGCCTGCCGGTCGCCCTCGCGCTTCTTCGGCCCGAGCTGGCCGGACCAGCGGCACATCGGATAGGTCTTGAGCAGGGCATATTGGCCGGAGCGATCGCGCTTCCAGACCTCGAGCTCGCTCTCCTTCTTGTAGAGGCGCACGACGATCGGGTCGGCCTGGCTCATGCCCTTCGCCGACATCTGCGAGACAAGCGCCGCCGGCAGCGGCTGGTTGCCGCGGCCGTCGCCGTCCACCCCGACGCAGGACGAGAGGGCGATGGCGGCGGCACCGAGCAGCGCGAAGCGCCGGAGACGCTGGACTATAGAGCGATCGGACATGGCTAAAATTATCGGCGTCTGGCGCTAACGACTCGTGAACAAGACCGATTCTTGCGCGCGGCGCGGGGTCGCTCCCTGCTCGGCAACGCCGCCAGCAGCATCAGCACCACGCCCAAGGTCAATGCGATGTCGGCACCGTTGAAGGTCGGCCAGTGCCAGTCGCCCCAATGCAGATCGAGGAAATCGGTGACCGCACCCTGGCGCCAGCGATCGATCGCATTGCCGAAGGCCCCGCCCGCCATCAGCGAGAGGCCGATGCGTTCGAGCCGATGCCCGGCGAGCGCCGCCCAGGCCAGCAGGCCGAAGCCGGCCGCGAACTTGAACAGTCCGAGCAGGCCGGGCCAGGCTTCGAGCATCTCGCGGAACAGGCCGAAGCTGACGCCGGTATTGAAGCCGAGGCGCAGGTTGAGGAAGGGCGTCAGCGCGACCGGCTCCGGTGGATTGAGCACGATCTCCAGCATCAGCCATTTGCTGGCCTGATCGAGCCCGGCGGCGGCAAGAGCGATTGCAGCAACATAGGCAAGTCTGTGCGGCCAGGTCATGCGGCACCTTCGGCCGCGACGAGGCGGAAGAGCGCGCTCTCCATGCCGGACATGGATCGCTCTTTCAGCCGGCCTTGCCGGCGTCGAAGCGCAGCAGGCGCAGCGCGTTCGCGGTGACGAGCACGGTCGCGCCGGTATCGGCGAGGATCGCAACCCAGAGACCCGTATAGCCAAGCACGCTGGTGACCAGGAACACCGCCTTCAGGCCGAGCGCGATCGCGATGTTCGCACGAATGTTGCCCATCGCCGCCCGGGCCAGCCGGATCATCGCGGCGATGTCGCGCACCCGGCTCTTCAGCACGGCGCCGTCTGCGGTCTCGAGCGCGACATCGGTGCCCGAGCCCATCGCGACGCCGATATTGGCGGCAGCCAGCGCCGGGGCATCGTTGATGCCGTCGCCGACCATCATCACCGGCGCTTCAAGCGCAAGTTCCTTGATGGCCGTGACCTTGTCGTCCGGCATCAATTCGGCCTTGTGCTCCAGACCGAGCGAGCCGGCGATGGCGGCACCGGTGCGGGCATTGTCGCCGGTCAGCATCACCGAGCGGACGCCGAGCGCCCTGAGTTCGGCGATCGCGGCGGCAGCATCCTCGCGCGGCTCGTCGCGCAGGGCGATGAGGCCGGCGAGCGCGCCGTCGGCGATGACGGCGGCGACGGTCTTGCCCGCGGTTTCGAGCCGTTCGACCGTCTCGAGCGCCGCTGTGTCGAAGCTGGCGCGCTCCCTGGCATGGCGCGGCGCGCCAACGAAGACGGCAACCCCGTCGAGTTCGCCGGTGACGCCCTTACCGGCCAATGCCGCAGCGTTGGCTGCAGGCCGCACCGGAACACCATCCGCCCTGGCGCGGGCGAGGATGGCGAGTGCCAGCGGATGGCTGGAGCCGGTCTCGACGGCTGCGGCGAGCTCGACGACCTTGCGCTCGTCACGGCCGAGGCTGACGATTTCGGTGACGCGCGGCTCACCCGCGGTCAGCGTTCCCGTCTTGTCGAAGGCAACGACGCCGGTACGCGCGGCGGCCTCGATCACCACGCCGCCCTTGAGCAGCAGGCCCTGGCGCGCGCCGGTCGAGAGCGCCGCCGCGATCGAGGCCGGCACCGAGATGACCAGCGCGCAGGGACAGCCGATCAGCAACAGCGCCAGCGCCCGGTAGATCCAGACCGACCACTCGCCGCCAAACGCCAGCGGCGGGACCAGCGCGACCAGGATGGCGAGGCCGACGATCGCGGGCATGTAGATGCGCGAGAAGCGGTCGATGAAGCGCTCGGTCGGCGCGCGCGCCTCCTGGGCTTCCTCGACCAGGCGGATGATCCTGGCGATGGTGTTGTCCTCAGTCGCCTTCTCGACGCGCACGCGCAGCGCCGCCTCGCGATTGACCGAGCCGGCATAGACGGGATCGCCGACACCCTTGGTCTTCGGTACGGATTCGCCGGTGATCGGGCTCTCGTCGATGCCGGAGACGCCGTCGCTGATCGCGCCGTCGGCGGGGATGCGGTCGCCCGGACGCACCAGCACGATCTGACCGACGGTCAGCGCGGCAGCATCGACCTGGCGGGTCTCGCCGTTCTCCTCGACGATGGCCGTCTTGGGCACGAGATCGCCGAGCGCCCTGATCGAGGCGCGGGCGCGATCGGCGGCGACGCCCTCCAGCACCTCGCCGACGGCGAAGAGGAAGACGACCAGCGCCGCCTCCTCGGCCGCACCGATGACGAGTGCGCCGGTCGCGGCGATCGTCATCAGCATCTCGATGGTGAAGGGCTGGCCCACCCTTGCCGCGGCGAAAGCGCGCCGCGCCACCGGCACGACGCCGATCACGCAGGCGATGACAAAGGCCCAGTAGGCGGCCGTCTCGGAGACCGTGAACTTGGCGAGCCAGGCGGCGCCGAGCAGCGCGCCGGTCAGCAGGACGAGCCTGCCCTTGCCGGTCTGGTACCAGGAGACCCCGTCTGGCGGCGGCTCATGGACATGGCCGGGCAGGCCGTGGCCATGGTCGGCGCCCTTGCCGGCCTTGCCGTGGCTATGGTCGCGATCGTGGTCATGGGCATGCTCGTGCCCGCCGCAGGCCTGCGCCTTGTCGGTCGGCCCGTGATCATGACCGCAGCCGCAGTTCGAAGCGGGCTCAGGCGCAGCGGTGCGCGGCGCGCTCGCCGGCATCGCCGTATAGCCCAGACTGACGACGCGCTTCTCGATCGCATCGCGCCGCGTCCGACTCTCGTCGAGGGAGAGCGTCAGCGTCTCCGACATCACCGAGAGACGCACGTCGGAGACGCCGGGCAGCCGCTCGACAGCGCCACGAATCTTCGCCGCGCAGCTGGCGCAATCCATGCCGCCGATCGTCCAGGACAGCGTTTCCGTTTCGGCTTTTGCGGCGGTCGCCATGCTCTCGTCTCCGCTTGACAGCGTTGCGGGACCACCTACCTACAACCTCTAGCCACTACAGCTTCAAGAGGAAAATCATGCCGCCTGCGAAAACCCTGGAGCGCGTGGTGCCGATCGGGACTTTGGCCGAGCGGACCGGAGTCAAGGTCGAGACCATCCGCTATTACGAGCAGGTCGGCCTGCTGCCGGAGCCGGAGCGGTCCGAGGGCAACCAGCGGCGCTATGGCCGCGCCCATGTCGAGCGGCTCGCCTTCATCAAGCATGCGCGCGACCTCGGCTTCGCGGTCGAGAGCATCCGTACCCTGCTGCGGCTTTCGGACACACCCGGCATGGCCTGCGACGAGGCGCATGCGATTGCGGCCGAACATCTCGACGAAGTGCGCGACAAGATCGCGCGTTTGCGCTCGCTGGAGGCGGAACTCGCCCGGATCGCAACGGTTTGCTCGGGCGGGGTTGCCGCCAGCGACTGCGCCGTGATCGAGGCGCTGGCCGACCACAGCCATTGCGAGCACCATAGCCACTGAGACACTGACGCAAATTGACCCTGCCGGCAGCCATGCTATCGAAGCCGCAGGAGGGTCGGTTTTGTCCGCAGGGCGCCACAATGCAGGGATGAGACGCTGGGTCGCGCTGGCCGCGGCCTATCTCGTCGTGCTGCAGGCGATCTTCGCGGGCCTAGCCTCCGGCGCCAATGCCGCGAACTTCAGCCTTGACCGTTCCCTGGCGATGACGCTCTGCGCCGGCGGCGATCAGCCGATGAGCCAAAGCGATGGCGCCGCGACGCATGAGCTGATGAGCTGCTGCATGCTCGGCTGCGCCTTCACTGGTGCCGGCGCGCCAGCGGCCCCGACCGATTTCCTGCCGATCATCCATCGCGGCGTCGATCTCGTCGCCTTCCAGCGCCGGCTCGACCTCCCGTCCGGCTTCATCGCCGGCCGCTCCCCGGCCAATCCGCGCGCACCGCCCGCCGCTCTCTGAGCTGGATGTTCCGGCGCACCGCTGCGCCGCGACCAGCATCATCTGACAGCCGCCAGCGGCCTTCCTCCCATCCCATTCGCTCGCGACGGCACCCTGCCGGCTCGCGCGCACCTTCCAGATCCAGGCCGCCAAGTGCGGCTGCGCCGGCCATGCCGGCGTCCCTTCCGCAGGGATTCCTCACGATGAAATCGCTTTCGCTCGCCGCCCTCGTCGCGGCTTTCACCGCCGGCCCGGCTCTCGCTCATGTCACGCTGGAGACCCAGCAGGCCCCGGTCGGCTCGACCTACAAGGCCGTGCTGCGGGTGCCGCATGGCTGCAAGGGCGCGGCCACGACCAGGGTCCGCGTCCGCATTCCCGAGGGCGTCATCGCGGTCAAGCCGATGCCCAAGCCCGGCTGGACGCTGGAGACGACCAAGGGCAAGTACGAGAAGTCCTATGACTACTACGGCACGCCGACGGTCGAGGGCGTCACCGAAGTCAGCTGGAGCGGTGGCAAGCTGCTCGACGAGCACTATGACGAGTTCGTCCTGCGTGCCTATCTCACCGCCGATCTCAAGCCGGAGACCACGCTCTACGTGCCGGTGGTGCAGGAATGCGAGGGCGGCGCAGTCGAGCGCTGGATCGAGATCCCGGCCGCCGGCAAGTCCGCTGACGACTACAAGTTCCCGGCTCCCGGCCTGAAGCTGATCCCCAAGAAGTGAGCGAGCGCGGCCGGGTCTCCCGCCCGGCCGCCTCTCCGCCATGACCCGGCAGCTTCGCCTTTTCCTCATCCTGCTCGGCCTCGCCCTCGCCTCGCTGGCGACGACGGGGCAGGCCCTGGCGCACGCCGCCTTGACCAAGACCGTTCCGGCCGACGGTGCGGTCATCGCCAGTGCGCCCAGCGCGTTCAGCCTCAGCTTCAGCGAGCCGGTCTCGCCCTTGGTGCTGAGGCTGATCGGCCCCGACGGGACGAGCCGACCCCTGACGCACTTCACGCTCACGGACCGGACGCTCGCGATCGCGGCCCCCTCCGCCCTTGCCAATGGCACGCATGTGCTGAGCTGGCGCGTTGTCTCCGAGGACGGCCATCCGGTCGGCGGCTCGGTGCTGTTCTCTGTCGGTGCGCCGAGTGGGGCGCCCGATCTTGCCGCAAGCCAGACCGAGCCAACCGTGCGCGTGGTCCTCTGGCTCGGCAAGCTCGGGCTCCTTCTCGGACTCGCGCTCGGCATTGGCGGCGTCGCCTTCATGGCGTGGGTCGCTCCCTTGCCAGTGGCCGCCCGCCGACCAATCGCAGGCTTCCTCCTCCTCGGGCTGCTGTCGCTGCCGGTCGCCTTTGCGGCACAGGGGCTCGATTCTCTGGCCTTGCCGCTTTCCGGTGTGCTGCAGCTGGCCGTCTGGAAAGCGGCAGCTGCGAGCAGTTTCGGCCGCACTGCGCTGATCGCGATACTCGCCTTGCTCGTGGCACTGCTCGCGCTCTTCGTCCCCAGCCGAAGCGGACGCTTGCTCGCAGCCCTCGCCTGGCTCGGCCTCGGCGCGGCTCTCGCCGCGAGCGGCCATGCCAGCGCCGCCGAGCCGCAATTGCTGACCCGCCCGGCAGTGTTCCTGCATGCGATCGGCATGGCCGGCTGGGCAGGCGCGCTGCTGCCCCTCGCCTTCGCGCTGCGCCAAGCCGATGGAGCGCAGGCGCTGCAACGGTTCTCGCAGCGCATTCCCGCGCTGCTGCTCGTCATCCTGCTCAGCGGCGGCGCGCTCGCCATCGTCCAGGTCGAGCGCCCGCAGGCTTTGCTGACAACACCGTATGGCCTCGTGCTCACCGGCAAGCTCGTGCTGGTCGCGGCGTTGATCGGGCTCGGCGCCTTCAACCGCTACCGGCTGACGGAAACGGTCGTCTCTGGACTCGCCGGTGCCCGCGCGCTGCTGACCCAGATCATCGCGGCTGAGATCGTGATCATCGTCGCCATCCTCGCTGTCGTCGCGCTCTGGCGCTTCACGCCGCCGCCCCGCGCCCTCGCCGCCGCGGCAGCGCAGCCGGCCAGCGTCCATATCCACACCGACAAGGCGATGGCCGACATCAGCGTGACGCCGGGCCGCACCGGCCCTGTGACCATCACCGTCTCGCTGCTCGACGGCGCGTTCGGCCCGCTCGCGGCGAAGGAATTGCGGCTTGCCTTGTCACGGCCGGAAGCCGGCATCGAGCCGATCGAGCGGCAGGCAATCAAGCAGGCGGACGGTAGCTGGCAGATCGGCGATCTGACGCTTCCCGTGGCCGGCCGCTGGACCGTCGAGCTCGAGATCCTGGTCTCGGATTTCGAGATGACCCGTCTCAAGGAGACGCTCGACATCCGCCCCTGAACCCGATCCAACTTTCACAACAGAAGGAGTTCCCGATGATCTCTCGCCTCGCTTGCGCAGCCATTGCCATCCTGGCGCTCGGCAGCGCCGCCGTCGCCCAGGACTACAGCGCCGGCCCGCTCAAGATCGAGCAGCCCTGGACGCGCGCGACCCCGGCCGGCGCCAAGGTCGCCGGCGGATATGTCGCCGTGACCAATACCGGCAGCGCGTCCGACCGCCTGCTCGGCGGCAGCAGCGAGATCGCCGGCAAGGTCGAGATCCACGAAATGGCGGTCAACAACGGCGTGATGACCATGCGTGGCCTGCCTGAGGGCGTCGAGCTCAAGCCCGGCGCCAAGCTCGAGCTCAAGCCCGGCGGCTACCACATCATGTTCATGGATCTGAAGCGCCAGCTCAAGGAAGGGGAAAAGGTCAAAGGCACGCTGACCTTCGAGAAGGCCGGAGCGGTCCCCGTCGAGTTCTCCGTGCAATCGGTCGGTGCGCGTGCCCCGGCCGCAGCTCACACGCACTGATCGCCGCCGACAAGTTGCGCAATCATCAAGGCCGCCGGGTGCAAACCCCGGCGGCCATTTTCATGCGCGCTTGACGATTTCCAGCGCGAGAAGTACGGTCCATATTAGAAAACAAATGATCCATAATATGGATCGACTGGAGGAACGCAGTGTTGCAGGGCATGCTCCCGGTCTTGCCGACGCCGTTCACCGAGGCTGGCGCCATCGATCCCGAGGCGATGGCGGCGATCGTTGCCTTCGCGCTCGCGAGCGGCGTCGACGGCGTGGTGTTTCCGGGCTTCGCCAGCGAGGTCGACGAGCTCGCTGCGGCGGAGCGGGCGGCGCTGCTGAAGGTCGTGGTCGCCAAGGTCGGCAAGCGCGTGCCGATCGTCGCCGGCGCGAGCGCGCCGACTGCGGTTGAGGCGATCTCGCATTGCCGCGAGGCGCTCGCCAACGGCATCGGCCATGTGATGATCCAGGCGCCGAAGAGCGTCGGCACGACGACGGAAGCGGTCTCGGCTTTTTATGGCGAGATCGCCGCGGCCGTGCCCGGCATCGAGATCGTATTGCAGAACGCCCCGGCGCCGCGCGGCTCCGACCTCAAGCCCGAGGCGATCCTGCAGATCGTCCGTGACAACCCGGCGATCACATATGTCAAGGAAGAGACGCTGCCGTCCGGCCTCGCCATCTCGGCGATCGCCGCCGGCAAGCCGGCGCATCTGAAGGGCGTGATCGGCGGCGGTGGGGCGCGCTACCTGATCGACGAGTATAATCGCGGCGCCTGCGGCGCGATGCCGGCGGTCGAGCTCGCCGACATCCATGTCGCCATGGACCGGGCCTATCGCGCCGGCGAGATCGAGCACGCGCGCGAGCTCTACATGCGCACGCTGCCGCTGCTGGTGATCCAGTTCAATTTCCGCATGGCCTTCACCAAGCATGTGCTGACGCGGCGTGGCGTTCTGACAAATCAGGTCGTGCGAGCGAAGGTGCCGCCGATGGATGCGCTCGATGTCGCCGAAATCGACGCCTGGCTGGAGGCGTGCACCGACCTCATGAGGGTTGAGCCGCGTGAGCCCGCCCTGACCGGAGGCGCGTGATGGCCGAGCGTGTCGCCCGCGTCGAAGTCTTCTCGATCACCATTCCGCGCGAGACGCCCTATCTCGGCGCCTTGCGCGAGGGCGAGCGCATCAACGACCACGGCTATATCGTCCGCAAGGGCAACCGCACGGTCTATCCGACCGTCGACCGCACCGTAGTGGTCAGGATCGAGACGGCAAGCGGCGCCATCGGCTGGGGCGAGACCTATGGCATCGTCGCGCCGGGCGCGGCGATGGCGATCATCGACGACCTGCTCGGCCCCTTCGTCGTCGGACGCGACCCGCGCGACGTCAGCGTCATCCATGACGATCTCTACGATCTGATGCGGGTGCGCGGCTATACCGGCGGCTTCTATCTCGACGCGCTCGCCGCGATCGACATCGCGCTCTGGGATCTCTGCGGCAAGCTTTCCAGCCTGCCGCTGGTCAAGCTGCTCGGCGGCCAGAAGCATGAGCGTTTGCCGGCTTACATATCCGGCCTGCCGAAGCCTGCGCGGGCGGAGCGGGCCGAGTTCGCCGCCGAGTGGCAAGCCAAGGGCTTTGACAGTTTCAAGTTTGCCGCTCCGGTCGCCGATGACGGCAATGTCGCGGAGATCGCGACGCTGCGCGAGCGGCTCGGGCCGAAAGCGCGCATCGCCTGCGACATGCACTGGGTCCATACCGGCGAGGAGGCCGTCGCGGCGATCCGGACGATGGAGCCGCACGATCTCTGGTTCGCCGAGGCGCCGGTCAAGCCGGAGGATCTCGACGGGCTCGCGCATGTCGCCTCGAAGGTCTCGACGCCGGTCGCGGCCGGGGAGGAATGGCGCACGGTCTACGATCTCGTGCCGCGTGTCGCCCGGCGGGCCTGCGCGATCGTGCAGCCGGAGATGGGCCATAAGGGCGTGACCGAGTTCATGCGCATCGGCCTCTACGCGCAGGCGCACCACCTCAGGGTCATCCCGCATGCCACGATCGGCATCGGCTTGTTCCTGGCGGCGAGCCTGCATGCGTCCTCGGCGCTGGCGGCGGTCGAGTGCCATGAATTCCAGCACTCGATCTTCGAGCCGAACCGGCGATTGCTCTTGGGCGACATGGACTGCAGCGACGGCTTCTATCGTTTGCCGAGCGGTCCAGGCCTCGGGGTCGAGCCATCGAAGGAAGCGCTCAAGCTGCTGAAGCGGCTCTAGCGACTAGAAAAACCAAGGGAGGAGGAGACCATGACGAGGACAAGGCTAGCATTCTCCGCGGCTGCGCTCGCGCTCGCCGCCGGCTTTCTCCCCGGCGCCGCCTGGGCGCAGGGCAAGGTGCTGAAGTTCGTCTCCTGGCAGAAGGACGAGCGCGGCGTCGGCGACTGGTGGGGCTCGGTGATCAAGGAGTTCGAGGCGACCCATCCCGGCGTCAAGATCGAATGGACCAAGGTCGAGCGCGGCGCCTATGCCGACACGATGACGACGCTGTTCGCCGGCGGCAAGCCGCCCGACATCGTCCACCTCGCCTCCTTCGAGTTCCAGAAGTTCGCCGATAATGGCTGGCTCGAGCCGCTCGATCCTTACATCAAGGATGCCAAACTGGACCTCAAGGGCTGGGCGGGGCAGGACACCTGCACCTGGAACAAGCAGACCGTCTGCACGATGATGCTCTATTTCGGCTACATCTTCGCCTACAACGAGGAACTGCTGAAAAAGGAAGGTCTTTCCGTCCCCAAGACCTATGCGGAATTCCTCGCCGCCGCGCAGAAGCTGACCAAGGACCTCAACGGCGACGGCATCGTCGACCAGTTCGGCACCGGCCACGAGACCAAGGGCGGCGGCGGCCAGTACATGAGCGAGATGATGAACTACACGCTCGATGCCGGCGGGCGCTGGACCAACGATGCCGGCAAGGTGACGATCAACACGCCCGAGATGATCGAGGGCCTGTCGCGCTGGAAGACCATCGTCAAGACCAGCCTGACGCCTCGTGACCTGCCGGCCGGCGAGGTCCGCCAGATGTTCGCCGACGGCAAGATCGCGATGAAGACGGACGGGCCCTGGCTCTATCCGATCATCCAGAAGGGCAAGGCCAAGGAACAGATCAAGCTCGGCATGGTGCCGTTCAAGCCCCCGGTCGGCGGCTCCTCCAACGTGCTCGGCATCGCCGCCGATGCGCCCAAGGAGAACAAGAAGCTGGTCTGGGACTTCATCGCCATCGCGACCTCGGACAAGTTCCAGTCGAGCTATGCGACGCTGGGCGCCTCGCCGCCGCCCTCCCCGCACGCCGACACCTCGGCTGCGATCAAGGACACGCCGCATTTCGACCTCTTGGTGCAGGCGACGAAAGCGGCAGCCGACGCCAAGGTCGACCGCATCCCAAAGGGGCTGGAGTTGCAGTTCAACGAGTTCGCCAAGATGGTCATGGAAGAATCGCAGCGCATGATCATCCAGGACCTCGACCCGAAGACGGTCGCGGCGACGATGCAGGCCAAGGCCGAGGCGCTGCAGAAGCAGTGAGGCACAGCGCGAGAACCCCTCTCCCGGATGGGAGAGGGGCAGGGGTGAGGGACCGCCGCTGATTACCTGAACGCGACGGCACCGTTGCGCCTTCAACGGATAGGGCAGGCCCTCATCCCTGCCCTTCTCCCACTCGGGAGAAGGGTTCCCCGCGCCTCTACTGCAAAGAAAAAAGGAGACGACTGGTCATGCCCGGTTTTGGCCTCGACCTCGCCCGCCCGAGCCGGCGGCACTGGCTCGGCTATCTCTTGCTGGCGCCGGCAGTGCTGCTAATTGCGCTGATCATCGTCTATCCGCTGTTCGTCTCGGTCGATCTCTCCTTCCAGAACGTCAACATCGCCCGGCTCGACCAGCCGCGGCGGCCGTTCACCACCGCCAATTACGAACGGCTCTTCGCCTCCGAGGATTTCTGGAACGCCTGCTGGGTGACGTTCAAGCTCGTCACCATCGTCTCCTTCTTCTGCTTCCTGCTCGGGCTCGGCACGGCGCTCTTGGTCAACAACCGCTTCAAGGGCCAGGCGCTGGCGCGGCTGCTGGTCGCCCTGCCCTGGGCGATCCCGGAAGTGATCGCGGTGGTGATCTTCGCCTGGCTGTTCGATTCATCCTTCGGCCTGATGAACTGGCTCTTCATCAAGCTCGGCTTGGTCGATCAGACGATCAACTGGTTCTCCTCGCCCGACGCCGCCTTCGCCGTGGTCTGCACGGTGATGGTCTGGAAGGGCTATCCCTTCGTCTCGATTATGATGCTGGCCGGGCTGCAGTCGATCCCCGAGGATTTCTACAACGCCGCCAAGGTCGACGGCGCCCGCGCCTGGCAGCGGCTGCTGTACATCACCATCCCCTCGCTGATGCCGGTGATCGGCGTCACGCTCGTACTGGTGATGCTCTGGGTCTTCCGCGACTTCTCGATCATCTACGTGCTGACCGGCGGCGGCCCGCTCAAGGCGACGCAAAGCCTCTCGATCATGACCTACGAACAGGCTTTCGGCTTCTTCAAGATGGGCTACGCCTCCGCCATCGGCGTCATCACCCTGATCGTCTGCGTGATCGCGAGTCGGCTGATGATCGCCCGCGCTCCGGACAGTATCTGAGGAGGCGGCGATGATTTTCCGGATCGCGTTCACCCCCCGCATGGTCATCCCGGAGGAAGCGAAGCGGAGATCCGGGATCCATTCCGGAACCTTCTTCGGAAATGCTCCGGAATGGATCCCGGGTCTCCTTTCAGTCGCCCGGGATGACCGCGCGAATGAATGCGAGGTGCTGTCGTGAAACGCCGCTCACTCCGCGCGTTTGCCCTCTATGCGCTCGTGATCACAACCTGCGCCATCCTGGTCTTCCCGATCTACTGGCTCGTCGTCACCGCGCTCTCCGAACCGAGCCAGCTGCGACAATTGCCGCCGAGCTTCTGGCCGAGCGAACCGCGCTGGGGGGTGTTCGGCCAGATCATGGTCGAGCGGCCGATCCTGCTCTGGCTCGGCAATTCGGCGCTCGCGGCGATCGGCGCGGTCGCGATATCGATGGTCGTCTCGGTTCTCGCCGGCTACAGCCTGTCGCGTTTCCGGGTCCGCGGCGGCCAGTCGCTCGGGCTCTTCATCCTGACTGCGAAGATGCTGCCGGCGACGCTGCTGGTGATCCCGCTCTTCGGCATCTTCCGCAATCTCGAGCTGATCGGCAGCCTGTGGTCGATCATCCTCGCCCACGCCACGCTGATCATCCCGTTCACCACCTGGATGCTGAAGGGCTATTTCGACACGATCCCGCGCGAGCTCGAACAGGCGGCGATGGTCGACGGCTGCTCGCCACTCGGCGCGATGGTCCGGGTGATCCTGCCGGTGTCCGCGCCGGGGCTCGCCGCGACCGCGCTCTACGGCTTCGTGCTGTCCTGGTCGGACTATGCCTATGCCCGCACCTTCCTGACCAACGCCCAGGGCAACTGGACCGCCAATCTCGGCATCACCACGATGAAGGGCGAGTACATCTCGAACTGGAGCGACATCTCCGCCGCTTCCATCCTCGTCGCCCTGCCGATCCTCGCGATCTACCTCTTCCTCGAACGCTATCTCGTCGGCGGCCTTACCGCCGGGGCCGAGAAATAAGAGAACCTGCATGGCCGGAATCCGCATCGACAGCGTCACCAAATCCTATGGCGGGCTCACCGTCCTCAAGGCATTCTCGCTCGACATCGCCGATGGCGAATTCGTCGTCCTCGTCGGCCCGTCGGGCTGCGGCAAGTCGACCATGCTCAAGATCCTCGCCGGGCTTGAAGAGGCCACCTCAGGCACGATCGCGATCGGCGAACGCGACGTCACCGACCTCGCCCCGGGCGACCGCGACATCGCCATGGTCTTCCAGAACTACGCGCTCTACCCCCACCTCACCGTGCGCAAGAACATGGGCTTCGGCCTGAAGATGCGCGGCACCGATGCCGGCGAGATCGACCGGCGCGTCAACGAGGCCGCAAAAATCCTCGGCATCGATCATCTGCTCGAGCGGCGGCCACGCGCCCTCTCCGGCGGCCAGCGCCAGCGCGTCGCGCTCGGCCGGGCGATCGTGCGCGAGCCGCTGGCCTTCCTGATGGACGAGCCACTCTCCAATCTCGACGCCAAATTGCGTGTGCACACCCGCGCCGAGATCAGCGCCCTGCACAAGAGGCTGCGCGTCACCACGATCTACGTCACCCACGACCAGACCGAGGCGATGACGATGGCCGACCGCATCGTCATCATGAAGGACGGCGTGATCCAGCAGATCGCCGCGCCCGAGGTGATGTTCCGCGAGCCGGCCAATCTCTTCGTCGCCGGCTTCATCGGCTCGCCCGGCATGAATTTCTTGAAGGCAAAGGCGCTGGCGACAGGCGGCAGCGTCACCGCAAAGCTGTTCGGCCACGACGTGACGCTGCCTGTCGCGAACGCTGCCGCGCTCGCCGGCAAGGAGATCGTCGTCGGCCTGCGGCCTGAGCACATCGCCGCGGGGCCTGGGCAGGTCTCGTTCCCGGTGAGCCCGCGGCTGATCGAGAGCCTCGGCAGCGAGCAATATGTCTATGTCGACCTCCCCGAGGAGCATCGCCGCGAGGCAGGTTCCGGCAGCGAGGACGAGGCACGGCGAACCTCGCTGATCGCGCGCCTGATCAATCCGGAGCCGCGGCCACCCGAGGCGACGCTGACGCTTTCCTTCGATCCGGCGCGACTGCATGTCTTCGATGCCGCCAGCGGCGAGGCGATCCGATGAGCACGATCCTGGTCACCGGCAGCGCCGGGCGCGTCGGCTCGCGTGTCGCCCGCGAACTGCTCGCAGCGGGCCACCGCGTCACCGGCTTCGACCTGCGCGCCAGCGGCATCGATCACCCCGCTTTACGCGAGGTGCTCGGCGGCTTCGACGATCGTGCTGCGGCGAGGGAGGCCGTGCAGGGCACTGACGCGATCCTGCATCTCGGCGCCTTCATGTCCTGGCTGCCGGCCGATCGGGACAAGCTGTTCCAAGCCAATGTCGAGGGCACGCGTGTGCTGCTGGAGGAGGCCGCGGCTGTAAGGCCGAAGCGGCTCGTCTTCGCCTCCTCCGGCGAGGTCTATCCCGAGAACGTGCCGGATTATCAGCCGATTGACGAGGACCATCCGCTGAATCCGCGATCGCCCTACGGGTTGAGCAAGCTGCTCGGCGAGGAGATCGTGCGCTTCTTCGAGCGGACCAGCGGCACCCCGGCCACGATCCTGCGGTTTTCGCACACCCAGGATGCGGGCGAACTGCTCGACCCCGGCAGCTTCTTCTCCGGCCCCCGCTTCTTCCTAAAGCCGAAGATCCGGCAGCAGGAGGGTTTCGGCAATGCCGCCGCCGTCGCGGCGCTACGGGCGATCGATGACGGGAGCGAGGCCTTGGTGCTGTCGCGCAACGAGGCCGGCCGGCCCTTCCGCATGCACATCACCGACACACGCGACATGGTCGCCGGCATCCTGCTCGCGCTGTCGGACGAACGCGCCGCCGGGCGCACCTTTAATCTCGGCGCGACCGAGCCGGTCGACTTCGCCGTCGCGCTGCCGATGATGGCGCAGTTGACGGGACTGCCGTTGAAGACCATCGACCTGCCGGGCGCCGGCGTCTTCTACGAGACGTCGAACGCCAGGATCCGGACCGAACTGGGATTTGAGCCGCAATGGACCTTCGAGCGCATGATCGGCGAGGCGGCGCAGGCGCGGGTGAAGCGCGCGTCCTGACGCCGGACGAGCGCGACGTCCCGACCGGCGCAGCCGCCCTCGCCAAGGGCCTCTACCTCCTCGACGTGATCGGCGAGGCGCCGGCGCCGCCGCGCTTTCGCGACCTGCAGGCCGCGACCGGCCTGCCCAAGGGCACGCTGGCGCGCATGCTCAACACGCTCCTGACCTTCCGCCTGATCCGTCATGAGGAAAGCGACAATACCTACCGGCTCGGCCACCGCCTGTTCGAGCTCGCCCATCGCGTCTGGGAATCCTTCGATCTGCGCGGCGCCGGCGCGCCGGCGCTCGACCGGCTCGCCGAAGAGACGCGCGAGACCGCCGCGCTCTGCGCCATCGACAATGGCGAGGTGCTCTATATCGACCAGCGCAGTCGCGGCGGCCCCTATGGCTTCCGCATCGAGATCGGCCGACGCGCCCCGCTGCATTGCACCGCCGGCGGCAAAGCCCTGCTCGCCTTCGTCCAGCCGCATGAGCAGCGTGCCCTCGTGGATCGTCTGAAGCTCGAGCGCTTTACCGAAACGACGATCACCGAGGAGGAGGCGCTCGCCGCCGACCTCGCGCTGAGCCGGGCGCGCGGCTACGCCGTCTCGCAGGAGGAGCACGTCGCCGGCGTCGCCTCGGTCGCCGCGCCGATCTTCGACCATACCGGCCGGGCCGTCGCCGCGATCGGCGTATTCGGCCCGTCTTCGCGGCTGACGCGGGAGCGATTGCACACCACCGGCCGCGACCTGATGGCGGCCGCACGACAGATCTCCGGCAATGTCGGCGCGACGCAGATGAACATTTCCCCGGCGCCGCGCTCGGCACGCCCGGTCGATCCGAACGTGCAATGCGTGCTGCCCTGGGGCGCCCATCTCGCCGAAGGCCCTTACTGGTCTGCCGGGGAGCAGCGGCTCTACTGGGTCGATATCCTCGCGCCCTCGGTCAACCGCTTCGACCCGGCGACCGGCAACAACGAGGAGGTCACCCTGCCGCGCCTGGTCAGCGCCGTGCTAGGTCGTCGCGGCGGCGGGCTGGTGGTGCTGACACAGGAGGGCCTCGAAGCCTTCGACTTCGCCAGCGGCCGGCTGACGCCGCTCGCCGATCCCGAAGCCGACATCCCCGACAACCGCTTCAACGACGGCAAATGCGACCGGCAGGGCCGGCTCTGGGCCGGAACGATGCGGCTCGACGCCAGCCGTGCTTCCGGCTCGCTCTACGCGATCGCGCCGGACTTCAGCTGGCAACGACAGGAGAGCGGGCTCACCGTCGCCAACGGGCTCGACTGGAGCCCGGACGGCCGGAGCTTTTACTTCGTCGATTCCGCCCATGGCTGCATCTATGCCTACGACTTCGACGCCAGGGCGGGCACGCTCGCCAATCGCCGCATCTTCACCGAGGTCGCCGGCCGCCCGGACGGGCTCGCCGTCGATGCCGAGGGCTTCGTCTGGTGCGCGATCTGGGATGGCTGGTGCCTGCACCGCTATGCGCCGGATGGCAGGCTCGATCGCGAGGTCTGGCTGCCGGTGCCGCGCCCGACCAGCCTTGCCTTCGGTGGTCCCGATCTAAAGACGCTGTTCATCACCACGGCGCGCATCCGCCTGCCGTCGCGGGTGCTGGCCGAGGCGCCGTTCTCCGGCGGACTCTTCACTCTGCCGGTCGACGTGCCCGGCTTAGCCGCAGCGGAGTTCGGCGGGTGAGGGTCGAAGCCAGCTTTCCCGATCTCGCCGGCAAGGCCGCACTGGTCACCGGCGGGGCCGACGGCATCGGCCGCGCCATCGTCGAGGCGCTGGCGCGGCAGGGCGCGAAGGTCGCCTTTCTCGATATCGACGCCGCGTGTGGCGAGCGATTGGCGGCCGAACTTTCGGCAGCCGGCGGTGCCGTCTCGTTCCATCAGGTCGACCTACGCGACATCCCGGGGACGCAAGCGGCGATCGCGGCGGCCCGCGCCCTGCACGGGCCCTTTGCGATCGGCGTCAACAATGCCGGCCATGACGAGCGGCATGATTTCGAGGCGGTCACCGAGGCATACTGGGACGATCGTTTGTCCGTAAACCTGCGGCCGATGATGTTCGTCGCTCAGGCGCTGGCGCCGGACATGCGCGGCCTCGGCGGCGGGGCGCTGGTCAACCTGTCGTCGACCTCGTGGATGAAGGGCTCGCCGCACATGATCGCCTACACCACGGCGAAATCGGCGGTGATCGGCTTCACCCGCTCGCTGGCGCGGGCGCTCGGGCCCGATGGCATCAGGGTCAACTGCGTCACGCCGGGCTGGGTGATGACCGAGCGCCAGCGCACGCAGTGGTGGACGCCCGAGAAGGCTGCAGCCAATCAGGCCGCGCAGGCGCTGAAGGGAGAGATCCTGCCGGAGGACATCGCGCAGATGGTGCTGTTCCTGTGCTCCGACGTCTCGCGCATGTGCGCCGGCCAGAACTTCATCGTCGATGCCGGCACGGTCTGAGGCGGTGAGTTCCCTCGACGACCTGCGCGCCCTGCTCGATCCGGCCGCCATCGTCACCGATCCGCAGGCGATGGCGCCGCACCTGACTGACTGGCGCGGCAAGCATCGCGGCGCGGCGCTCGCGCTGCTGCGCCCGCGCAGCGTGGAGGAAGTCTCGACCATCCTGCGCTGGGCCAGCGCGACGCGCACGCCGGTCGTGCCGCAGGGCGGGAATACCAGCCTGTCGGGTGGAGCGACGCCGGACGCCTCGGGCAGAGCCGTCCTGCTTTCCCTGGCGCGCCTCAACCGGATCAGGACGATCGAGCTTGAAGGCGACACGCTCGCTGCCGAAGCCGGCTGTATCCTTGCCGACGTCCAGCAGGCCGCCGCTGCGCATGATCGGCTGTTCCCGCTCAGCCTCGGCAGCGAGGGCTCCTGCCAGATCGGCGGCGTGGTCGCGACCAATGCCGGCGGCATCAACGTCATCCGCTACGGCACGGTGCGCGATCTCGTGCTCGGCCTCGAATACGTTCGCGCCGATGGCGCCGTGATCCACGGCCTCAAGCCACTGCGCAAGGACAATGCCGGCTATGCGCTCAAGGAGCTGGTGATCGGCTCGGAAGGCACGCTCGCGGTCGTGACCGCGGCGACCTTCAGGCTGTTTCCAAGGCCCCGGGCGAGCGCAACGGCACTCTGCGGCCTCGCCAGCCCGGCGGACGCATTGCGGCTGCTCGCTTTGCTGAGGCAGAGCGCAGGCGAGCGCATCTCCAGCTTCGAACTGATGTGCGACGCCGAGATGGGCCTCACCCTCGACCTCGTGCCCGGAACGACCCTGCCGCTCGACGAGCGCCATGCCTGGTACGTCTTCATCGAGCTCGGCGGCAGCGATCCGAACAGCCCTCTCGATGAGCTGCTGACGCGCGTTCTGGCCACCGCGCTTGAACAAGGCGTGCTCCGCGACGCAGCGATCGCGCAGAGCGAGGCGCAAGCCAAAGCGATCTGGCATCTGCGCTTCGCCGTCGCGGAAGCCAACCGCCGCGCCGGTCCGATCGTCTCGCACGACACCAGCGTCGCGGTCGCCGACGTCCCGGCCTTCATCGCGGCGATCGAGGCGATGGCTGCCGAGCGCTTTCCGGAGGCGCGCGCGCTCTTCGTCGGCCATGTCGGCGACGGCAACATCCATGTCGTCCTGCGTCTTCCCAGGCAGACGCCGGCGGAGCAGCTTGCGGATATCGGCCATGCCGTGAATGCGGAGGTCTTCGCGATCGTCAGCCGTTTCGGCGGCAGCATCACCGCCGAGCACGGCATCGGGCGTAGCCTGACCGGCATGCTGGTACGGCATGCACAGCCGGAGGCGCTGGAGCTCATGCGAGCGGTCAAGCAGGCCTTCGACCCGCTCGGCATCCTCAATCCCGGCGCGGTCCTCGCGCAGAGGTGACCCCGCTCGCGGCCCAGCGAAGCGCCGGTAATACGCGAGCCGTTCGCGACCAAGAGCATCGGGCGAGTTACTTTAGAAGACATATAAACTATTGTATTTGCTAAACAATTCGCTCTGGTTTAACTGCTTGGGACGATCGCGGGACGAAGTGCTCAGTCGGCCTCGTCGCTCGATCGCCCGGAACCGCTTCGACGGACGCGGCTCCGTTCTGACAGCGCTCCCGTCAAGGAGGGGCGCCACAAGACCACGGACCCAATTCGATGCAGCGTTTGATCGGCACAGTCCTGCTCGCGACGGCCATTGCCGTCACCCCCATGACGGGCTTCGTCGTCCTGGCTCAGACCACCCCCGCCGAGCCCGCGCCGGCGCAGCAGAGCCCATCCGGCGCTCATGGCGGCGGGCTGCCCGCTCCCGCAAACTCGAACCCCGCACCAGCTGCTGCTCCGAGTGGTCAGGCCGCGCCTGTGTCTCCGAACACCGCTGCGCCAACCGCTGCTGCGCCTGGTCAGGGCGCCCCTGCTCCGGCCCCTGTCCCCGTCGCAGGGCAGGCCACGCTGCCGCACGACCTGTCGCCCTGGGGCATGTTCATGGCGGCCGATATCGTCGTGAAGGCGGTCATGCTCGGCCTCGCCTTCGCCTCGCTGGTGACCTGGACGATCTGGCTCGCCAAGGCGCTCGAGCTCGCCGCTGCCAAGACGCGGGCGCAGCGGGCCGTGCGCCGGCTGGAAGAGGCCGTCAGTCTCGACGAAGCCGCGCGCGCGATCGCCGGCCGCAAGGGACCGGCCCGCGGCACGGTCGCGGAGCTGGTCGGTGCCGCCCAGAGCGAGCGCCAGCGCTCCGACGATCTCGGCGAGGACGGCATCAAGGAGCGCGCCGCGATTGCGCTGTCGCGGATCGAGGCCAGGGCTGGCCGCTCGATGGCGCGCGGCACAGGCCTGCTCGCCACCATCGGCTCGACCGCCCCGTTCGTCGGCCTGTTCGGCACGGTCTGGGGCATCATGAACTCGTTCATCGGCATCAGCCAGTCGAAGACGACGAATCTCGCCGTGGTCGCGCCAGGGATCGCCGAGGCGCTGCTGGCGACCGCGATCGGCCTTGTCGCGGCGATCCCGGCCGTGATCATCTACAACGTCTTCGCCCGCGCCATCTCCGGCTACCGCGCCACGCTCTCCGACGCCTCGGGCGAGGTGCTGCGCCATCTCTCGCGCGATCTCGAGCGGGCGCGCCGCCAGGCGGCCCAGCAAGTTCGCGCCAATCTGCATGCCGTGCCGGTCCAACCCGCCGCCATGCCGCGCGTCCCGGCGGAGTAAGCCATGGCGGTTTCGCTCAAGGAACCCCAGGACGGCGATCTCGGCGAGGTCAGCGAGATCAACGTCACGCCGTTCATCGACGTGATCCTGGTGCTGCTGATCATCTTCATGGTCGCAGCGCCGCTCTCGACCGTCGACGTCGCGGTCGACCTGCCGGTCTCGAACGCCCAGCCGCAGCCGCGGCCGGACAAGCCGGTGTTCCTGACTGTGAAGCAGGACCTCTCGCTCGCGCTCGGCAACGACACCGTGCCGCGCGAGTTGCTGCAGGCCACCCTCGACCGCCAGACCAACAATGACCGCGAGCAGCGCGTCTTCCTGCGTGCCGATGGGGCTGTGGCCTATCGCGAGCTGATGGAGGTGATGAACCGGCTGCGCCAGGCCGGCTATCTCAAGATCGCGCTGGTCGGGCTGGAGGATACCGGCCAAGGCGCCGCGCAAGGGGCAGGCAGGCCATGATCTCGCCCGCGCCGGATCGCCGCTGGCTCGCCGTGCTGCGCTGGGGCGTGGCTGCAATTGCCGTCGCCGCCGCCCATGGCGGTGCGGCCTGGGTCGGCGTGAACTGGCGCCCGACGGAAGCCGCCGCCGGCGCGCCCGAGCCGGCGGTGATGATCGAGCTCGCCGCGCTCTCGGTCGCGCCCGAGGCGCCGCCGGAGGACCTGCCGGTCGCAGAACAGCGGGCAGAGCCGGAACCGCCGCCGCCCGAGCCGGTCAAGGAGACGCCGCCCCCGGAGCCCGAGCCGGTTCCCGAACCGATGCCGGTCGAGCAGCCGGAGATCAAACTGCCGGAGCTGCCGCAGGTCCCGAAGCTCGACGCCGTGCTGCTGCCGCCTCCACCGGAACTGAAGCCGGTGGAGAAGAAGCCCGAGCCAAAACCGAAGCTCGTCGAGAAGAAGGAGAAGCCGAAGCCCAAGCCCAAGATCGTCGAGCGCAAACCGGTCGAGCAGCGGGCCAAGGAGGCTGTGGCGCCTAAGCCGTCGGAGCAGCGCGCCTCGGCGCCGACCAGCGCTGCGCAGGGCACCGCCAGTCAGCCGACGGTCTCGACGGCGTCCTGGCGCGGTTCTCTGATCGCCCATCTCAACCGCTACAAGCGCTTCCCAGGCGGCGCGAGCCCGGGCACGGTCCAGGTCGCCTTCGCGATCGACCGCAGCGGCAATGTCCTATCCTCGCGCGTCGTCGGCTCGTCCGGGGATTCGGCGCTCGACGCCGAGGCCGCGGCGATGATCCGTCGCGCCAGCCCGGTTCCTGCCCCACCTGCGGGCGTCGGCGGTGGCGGAGCGATCTCGCTCTCGGTGCCGGTGCGCTTCAGCCGGTAAGGCTTCGGGTCAGCGCGGGGCGCCCGGGTTCTGGAACGGCGAGGTAACCGTGTCGCCGACAGCGGCTCCGGTGTCCTGGATATTGTTGCCGAGATGCTCGAACCTGTCGCCGAGATTGCGGCGAGCCTGCGAATCGACCACCGCGACCGGGGCGGAGACGACGATGCCGGCGGCGGTGCCGACTGCGGCTGCAGCGCTGCCGGTGACCTCGATCAGCCGATCGCCTAGGCCAACACGGGAATCGGTGATCGGCTGGCCGTCGACGAGGCGCGTGCCGATCAGCTTCACCACCTCGGGGCTCTCGGCGAATTTGCCGTGGTTCAGCCTGTCGCCGGTGCGCAACTTGGTCAGGTTCAGGACCGTGATCTTGTCCTTCTCGAACTCGCTCTTGTAGGGCTCGACATCGGGATCGACGGCGCCCAGACGATCCTTGTTGCCCCAGACCCGGCGCGAGACCGCGAGCGCGCGGTCGTCCTGCGAGACGAAGAGGGTGAATTTCGGCCGCCGCCCGGTCATTTCCGCGATCTGCGTGCGGAAGACGTCGGCATCGACATCCGGCGAGGCGAGCATGACATTGGCGATCTTCGGCGGGATGCCGCGATTGCGCACCGCCATCTGGGTCAGCGATTCCAGCGCGACCCAGTTGCCCATCGAATGGGCGAGCAGCGAGACCTCGCCGATGGCCGGATCGCGTGCGAGGTTCTGCAGCAGGTTTTCCAGCGCATTACGCGAATAGGTCGCGCTCTCGCGGTCATAGCCATAGGCGAAGAGCGAGCCGCGCGAAGGCCAGGTAAACAATACCGGCACGACATCAGCGTCGGAATCATGGACGATCTGCGCGAAGCGGTAGACCGCATCCTCGAAGCGGTTGTTGAAGCCGTGGACGAAGACCATCACCCGGCGCTTCGGCACGCGCGAGACCCGCTCATGCAAACGCGCCAGACCCGTCTTGGCGTCGAGCTTGTCGACCTTGAGGGTGACGAAATCGGTCTCGGGATTGCCCGGCAGCCGGCTCGGCCACTGGACTTCTCCGATCTTACGGCGGCTGTCTGGCGGCAGCGAGATCGTCATCTCGACGAAGGACGGCTTGCCGCGCTCGCCGGAGTAGAGCACGCCGGCATCGGGATCAGCCGCGCGCGTCGTCGCGACCAGCATGGTGACCTTGCTGGCGCCCGGCACGGTGGAGGCGACCGGCATTAGCACGCCCTTCACGTCGCCGGCGCAACCGGCGAGGAAAATCGTCATGGCCGCGGCCGCGAGGACGCGGCGGGTAGCCGGCGTGGGCAAGTCTTTGCGGCGGATCGGCATCACGGGCTACCCAGCTGCGGCACGGCGCCCAGACCATGCTGGCGCGCCGCCCGCTACGTCAAGGACGCCGAAGCCACAGTTTCGGTCAGACCATGTACTGGCCGCCATTGACCTCGATGGTCTGGCCGGTGATGTAGCCGCTCATCGCCGGGCTGGCGAGGAAGAGGAAGACGCCGACATTGTCCTGCGGCGTGCCGACGCGCTCCATCGGGACCGTCTTGCGCATCGCCTCGACCTGCTCGGCCGTCGAATAGCGCTCATGAAACGGCGTCATGATCACGCCCGGCGAGACGCCGTTGACGCGGATACCGAAGGGCACGAACTCCTTGGCCATGCCGCGGGTCAGGTTGAGCACGAAGGCCTTCGAGCTGGCATAGAGCGAGGAGCCCGGGCCGCCGCCATTGCGCGCCGCGATCGAGCTCAGATTGATGACGCTCGCCCTGCTGCCGGACTTCTTCAGGTAGGGCAGTGCCGCCTTCGAGGCCATCACCACAGAGCGGACATTGAGGTCGACGACGCTGTCGAAGAACTCGTCCTCGATCTCGGCGATCGACGTGCGCTTCACCAACGCGCCGGCATTGTTGACGAGGACATCGAGCCCACCCAGCTTGTCGGCCGCCTTGTCGACGAGAGCGACCGCCTGCTTGCTGTCGGCGACATCGGCCTGCAGCACATGCGCCTCGCCGCCAGCCGCCCGAATCTCGGCTGCGACGGCGTTCGCTTCGGCCTCGCTCGACTTGTAGTGCACCACGACCCGCATGCCGTTGGCGGCATAGGCTTTGGCAACCGCCGCGCCGATGCCGGTGCTGGAGCCGGTGACCAGGGCGCGCAGCCCCTTGAGATCCTCGAGCATCATTCCTCCCTTTGGATTCAGGTCTAAATCGTTTCAGGGCCGATCTTGCGCGACGCGAAGCCGGTCCACCAGCGCCAGTTCGGCAACCCCGCCATTCCCGAACGATCGTTCAGAGGAACTTGGTCATCGCCTTGAACTCGGCGAGCAGCCCGCGCGCCTCGTCCGGAAGACTGCCGGCCGCTTCCTCCAGGCAATGGCCGATATGCTCCTGGATCAGGATCTTACGAGCGGCGCCGTGCTGGTGCTGTGCTTCTCGATCGGTTTGGCGATCACGCTGGTCGCGGTCGGCGTCGCCGCCTCGCTCAGCCTGCGCGCCGTCGAGAAGCGCTCGACATGGCTGTCGACGGTCGCAGCGCGGGCGCCCTATTTCTCCGGCCTGCTGATCGTGCTGGTCGGCCTCTATACGGCCTGGCACGGCTGGAGCGGGCTGCAGGCGCAGCTGCCGCGCGCCGCGGCGATACTGCTCAGCCCATCGCCTGGTTGACCAGCGCGAAACGATGCGCCGGACCGGGCGCGGCCGGCGCGGCGCCGCGTGCCATCACTACGCCGGAGGCGACGAGCGGTAGGCCGCATTCGCTCAGCCAGGCGCCGAGGCCGCTGCGGGCGGGCACGTCGATGCGGACGAAATCACCGCGGCGCGCCGTCAGCAGCGCCGCGATCAAACTGCAGGCGGCGGCGTCATCGACCGCCGCGACCGGGCCGATCAGCCAGCCGCGGCCATGGCGGCGCAGAAAGCCGAAGCCGGCCGGCGCGCCATTGCGCTCGATCAGGATCGCATGGCCCCGCGTCAGAAGCGCCTCGAGGACGGGTGCACGCGGTAGGCCGGTCGCCTCGCCGTCGAGCTGCGCCAGCAGCGGCAGATCGGCAGCGGCGGCCGGGCGCATGATCTCGTTCGCCGCGAGAACGGGCGCCGCGAGTTCCGGCCAGTCGCCCTGATGCTGGCGGACCTCGTCGATGGCGATGAAGCCGTAGCGGGCATAGAGCGGCTCGCCCTGCGGCGTGGCGACGAGACCGAGCGTGCGCCCCTCCGTCGCCGCGATCAGCCGCTCGACCAAGAGCTTGCCGATGCCCTGGCCTTGTTGGTCCGGGGCGACGATGATCGTGCCGAGCGTCGCATGGCTCGCACCGAAACCCCACCAGAGCCCGACAGCGACGACCTCATCCTCGATCGACAAGGTGAAGCCCTGCCCCAGCGACAGCGCGAACTCCCAATCCTCGCGCCGATGCGGCCACCCGACCGCGTCCGAGAGCCGCCAGCAGGCCTCGGCATCGGCGAGGCTGGCCGGGCGGAGCGTCAGCTGGAGCGGCTGCATCGGCCGGCCCTCAGCGGCAGAACCCGGCGCAGCCGGACTGCCAGAACGGCGCCTGCCCATCGAGCTCCGGCATCGAGGGGCGCGGCTTGGCACCCGGGAGATCGGTGGGCACCGGCACGACCAGCTCCCACCAGCGATGGGCACATTGCGAGCGGAAGGCCATCTGGTCGCTGATCGAGGTGTTCTCGCGCGCCAGCACCGCATCGAGCGCGTCGCAGGCGCGGCGGAGCGCGGCGTCGTTCCCGTCACCGGGCTCGTTGGCATAATCGTGGAAAGCGGCGGTGAAGGCTTCCATCTCGCGGGCGATATGCGGCCAGTCCTGACGGCCGAGATTCCAGGCGTCCATCCATTCGCGCACCACCGTCTCGACCGCCTCGGCCTTCGGCTTGCCGGCCACCTTCCGCGCGGTCGTCAGCATATGGCGCATCAGTTCAGCGCGGGCGTGGAGCTGGCGGGCGGCGAGCGCGGCCGTCTGCATGGCCAGAATCGCGCGCTCAGCTTCGAGCTGCAGCTCCTCGACGAAATGGGCCATTTCCGCCTCCAGTCAGGGCAACGTCGCGAGCCGGTCGAACAGGCGCTGGAACAGCGCGTCCGCCTCGACGCTCGCGACGACATGGGCATTGGCCGGCCGCTTGAGACGGCCGTTCCAGTCGATCGTGGTGCGGCCACGCAAGGGGCCATCGCCAGTCTCGACCTCGACGAAACAGTCGCGCCCCGTAAAGAGTTCCGGCCAGAGCAGGAAGGCGATCACGCAAGGGTCGTGCATCGGATGGCCGGCGGTGCCGAGCCCGCCGGGTCGCGGACGGGTCAGCATGCCGTGGACGACCTTGCCGACCGCGTTGCCGAACGTGAGCAGGCGCGCGACCTGTTCATGTGAGGCGACCGCTTGATGCGTGACGCCGAGCCCGAACATCACGATC
The DNA here is from genome assembly GCF_900109525.1 of Allobosea lupini. Taxonomy (GTDB): domain Bacteria; phylum Pseudomonadota; class Alphaproteobacteria; order Rhizobiales; family Beijerinckiaceae; genus Allobosea; species Allobosea lupini. The sequence continues at coordinate 32,145 of NZ_FOAN01000004.1, forward strand.
GGCCGGCCGCAACCGAAGACGATCGCGGCGGCGTGCGGATCGACATGCACGTTGAACTCGGCCGCCGGGGTGATGTTGCCGAGCGCCAGCGCCCCGCCCATCAGCACGATGCGCTTCACCTTGGGCAGCACGTCCGGCGCCAGCCGGAAGGCCAAAGCGAGATTGGTCAGCGGGCCGAGCGGGCAGAGCGTGACGCTGTCGTCGGGCGCCGCGCGCAAGATCGCGATCAGTGCGTCGACGGCATGGATTGGGCTAGCTTTGCCGCGAGCCGGCGGCAGGTCGGCGCCTGCCAGCCCATCGGGTCCGCAGACGAATTCGGCGGTCGAAAGCGGGAAGAGCAGCGGCCGGTCGGCCCCGGCATGGACCGGCACGTTCTCACGGCCGGCGAGCTCGCGGATGCGCAGCGCGTTCGCCGTGGTCAGCGCCAGCGGGACATTGCCGGCGACGGTGGTGATCGCCCTGACGTCGAGTTCCGGGCTGGCGAAGGCGAGCAGCAGGGCGACCGCGTCGTCCTGGCCGGGATCGGTGTCGATGACGATCGTTTCGCCGGCCATCTCAGGCCGCCCTGGCGTTGCCGGCCATGATCATGCGGCTGAGATCGTCGGCGGAGAGGTCGCCGAGCGGCTGGTCGACATATTTGCGGCCAGCGCCCATGATCACCACCCGGTCGGCGAGCGCGACGACATCGCGCATATTGTGGCTGATGAGCAGCACCGTCCTGCCGTCGGCCTTGAGCTTGCGGATCAGGTCGAGGACGAGGGCGGTTTCCTTCACGCCGAGCGCCGCCGTCGGCTCGTCCATGATGATGATCTCGGCCTTCCAGCGCAAAGCGCGCGAGATCGCGACCGCCTGGCGCTGCCCCCCCGACAGCCGCTCGACCGGCCGGTCCATGTCCTCGACCGTGACCGAGAGCTGCTTGAGGAAGCCGCGCGCCTCCTGCGCCATCCTTTTCTTGTCGAGGACGCGCAGGAAGGGCAGCAGCAGCGGCCGCGTCAGCTCCGAGCCCATGAAGACGTTCTGGGCAATCGAGAGCCGCGGCGCCAGAGCGAGGTCCTGGTAGATCGTCGCGACGCCATGGCTCAGCGCATCATGCGGCGAGGCGAAGACGACGGTCTTGCCGCGCATCTGGAGCGTGCCCGAGGTCGCCTCCTCGGCCCCGGAGATCACCTTGATCAGGCTCGACTTGCCGGCGCCGTTGTCGCCGCAGATGGCGACGACCTCGCCGGCAAAGATGTCGAGATCGACCTCGCGCACCGCCACGACCGGGCCGTAGCTCTTGCCGATGCCGCGAAGCGAGAGAAGAGGGGTGGCGGTCATCGGGAAGCTCTCCTTCCTTCTCCCCTCGGGGGAGAAGGTGGCAGGGCGCAGCGCTGACGGATGAGGGAAGTCAGGCGCGAGCCGACTACCATCGTACCCAGTCGTACCGCCCTCATCCGTCTGCTTCGCAGACACCTTCTCCCCCAAGGGGAGAAGGGATGCGCGCTTGGGCGGAGCGACGGTTTCACTTCAGGAACTGCTGGACGTTGTTCTTGTCCACCAGGACCGCGTCGGTGAAGAGATACGGGCCCGAAGTGATCGTCTCCTTCGGCTTCTTGTCGACGACGATCGCCTGGATCGCGTCGACCGCCTGCTTGCCCATCTCCTCGAACGGGATCGAGACGGTGGCGGTGAAGGTCGAGGCCGGGTCGGCGATGCGGGCATAGGTCTCCTTGCCGCCATCGACCGAGACCAGCGGGATCTGGCCCTTCTTGATCCCTTGAGCCTGCAGCAGGTCGTCGATGATGTAGGCCTGGCCGTCGAACGAGGCCCAGATGCCGTTGATCTTGCCCTGGTTCTGCAGCAGCAGCGCCTGCATGCCGGCGCGGACATCGTCGCGCCAGCTCTGGGTGCGGGCCATCGAGAACTTGCCGAGCTCCTTCACTGCCTGGTTCTCGGAAAGCACAACGTCGAGCAGCTTGCCGCGGATACGCGAGGCGACGTTGAGGTCGAAGCGGGCGGTGACGATGTTGCCCTGGTAGCCGAGCTGGCCGAGCAGATAGAGCGCGGCCTCGGCACCGACCTTGTACTCGTTGGTCTGGATATCGAAAAGCGCATGCGGGCTTGAACCCGACTGCACTGTGATGACGGGGATCTTGGCGTCCTTGGCCGCCTTGAACTGGGCGTCGGCCTCGACCGGCTTGCCCATGGCGATGATGATCGCATCGACCTTCTTGGCGATCAGCGCGTCGAACTGCTCGGCATGCTTGGGCAGCGCCCCTTCCGAGTTCAGCAGCGTGACGTTCCAGCCCTTGGCCTTGGCTGCCGCGGCGGCGGCATTGGCGACGCGGGCATGCGTCTCCGACGAGAACTGGAAGCCGATCACGCCGAGCTCGAAGGCCCCAGCCCCCTGAACCATCGCGACGACGGCGGCCGCCGCCAGCAGAACCTTCCTCAAACCGACCATGACGACCTCTCCCCTCGTTGTCGTTGTGAACTGTCAGACCTTGAACGCCGCCTTCTTCAACGCGCTGGCCGAGAAGGCGACCGAACCGATGATGATGACGCCGAGAACGATGTCCTGAACGTAATAGGCTGCGCCCATCAGCACCAAGCCGTTGCCGAGCACCTTCAGCACCAGAGCGGCGAAGACCGTGCCGGGAATGTTCGGCTTGCCGGGCTCGAACATGGTCATCCCCAGCAGCACGGCGGCGATGGCATAGAGCAGGTAGTCGCCCGCCATGTTCGGCGCGGCGGAGGACAGGTTTGCGGCGAGCAGCACCGCGGTGATTCCGGCGCAGAGCCCGGTCAGCAGCAGGCCGATGCGCTTCATCCTGCTGGTGGCGATGCCGGAAAGCCGGGCCGCCTCGTCAGCCTCGCCGGTCGCGACCATATGGGCGCCGGTGCGGGTCCATTTGATCAGGCCATAGGTCAGGAGCGTGACCGCGGTGAGCCAGAGCACGAGATTGGGGATGCCGAAGCTGTAGCCGCGCGCCAGCCCGGTAAAGCCGGTCGGCCAGCGCCCGACGAAGGCGACGCCCTGCGTGATCATGAAGGCGAAGCCCTTGGCGATCGCCGCGATGCCGAGCGTCATGATCAGCGAGGGCACGCGCAGCACCGTGACGCCATAGCCATTGGCCGCGCCGCAGAGGAGCCCGACCAGCAGCCCCGCTGTGACGGCGAGCGCGGGATGCTGCTGTCCCTGGATGAGCCAGCCGGTGACGACGGCGGACAGGCTCGCGACCTCGGCGATCGAGAGGTCGAGTTCGGAGACGATCAGGGCGAGCGTGAAGCCGAGCGCCAGGATGGCGAGGAAGCTCGTATCCTTCAGCACGTTGATGACGTTCATCGTCGTCGCGAAGTTCGGCGCGAAGGCGACGAAGAAGACGATCAGGACGAGGCCGGCGAGCGCGGTGCCGTAGCGGCCGATGATCTCGCGCATCGTCAGGCGTTTCCCTTGGCGATCGCCGAGATCGGCGAGAGGATCTCGATGCCGCCGGTGACCGGGATCAGCGCGCCGGTGACGAAGGCCGCCGCCGGCGAAAGCAGGAAGGCGATGACGCCCGCGACATCCTCGGGACGGCCGAGCCGCCCGAGCGGGGTACGCTGCGAGGCTCCTTCGACCAGCGCATTGAACTGACTGGCGAAGCCGCCGCGCACCATCGGCGTGTCGATGATCCCCGGCGCGACCGCGTTGACGCGGATGGCATGGCGGCCGAGCTGCTGGGCCATGCCGTAGGTCAGCGTCGCCACGCCACCCTTGGCCGAGCCATAGGCAAGGTTCGCCCCGCCATTGCTATGCGCGATCGACGAGATGTGGACGATCGCCCCGCCCTCGCCCTGCTCGATCATGCGCCGGGCGGCAGCCTTGGAGACGCGGAAGACGGCCGACAGGTTGATGTCGACGAGCTTGTCCCATTCCTCGTCCTCCATCTCGACCAGTGGCACCGGCCGCGAGGCGCCGGCGCCGGTCACGAGATTGTCGAGGCGGCCGAAGCGCTCCACGGCCAGCTCGACCAGCGCACCGGCGAGATCACGGTCCCGGACATCGCCGGTCATCGCGGCGACGTCGGCGCCTTCGGCCTGCAAGCGATCGGCGAGCTCGACCAGCGGGTCGGCCTCCAGCCCCGACAGGACGAGCCTATGCCCGGGAGCCAGCGTCATTGCGAGCGCACCGCCAATGCCGCCGGAGGCGCCGGTGATCAGGGTGACGGGCTTGGGCATCAGCCGGCCTTGTCGACGACCGGGAAGAGACGAAACGCGACGGCGCGGCAGGAACGCGGCATGGACCTCTCTCGGGAGATTTGTTCCATCTGGGTAAGGCGCAAGCGCCCCAGCCGCAACGTCAATCGGCGTGCAGGTCTGCGGCCGCAGACGCATGGCGCGCGAGACCAGCGAGCGGCTCACCATCCTGCGCAGCAACGACGAGATCGCGGGAGATCGGCGCCAGCGCCATCTCGGCCCGGCGGAACAAGGCGAAAAGCGCATCATAGGCCGGCTTGCGAGCGGGATCGGGCTCGAAGCGGCGGGCGACCGTGACGAGCGCCTGCTGGGCTTCAGCAAGCGAGCCGAAACGGCCGAGCCCCGCGAAGGCGATGATCGCTGCGCCGAGCAGACCGGGTTCCTTCGAGGCTGCCACGACGACCGGGCGACCGCAGAGGTCGGCCTTGATCTGGCTCCAGACCGGATTGGCGGCGGCCCCACCGCCGAAACGGATTTCGCTCGCAGCGCTGCCGAGCGCGGCTTCGGCCCGTTCCAGCACGATCCGGTTGAGGCAGGCGACGCCCTCCAGCACCGCGAAGGCCAGGTCGGTCGGTCCATGCCGGCGATTCAAGCCGACGAGCGCGCCACGCAAGGACGGGTCCCAATAGGGCACGCGCTCGCCCTGGAGATAGGGCAGAAAGAGCAGCGGCTGCGGCTGGCGCGACCCTGAGAGCAGCGCGTCGATCTCCTGTCCGACGGCTGCGCCATCGCGGCCGAGCAGCGCCAGCAGCCAGGAGACGGTATCGGCGCCGGTCTGGCTGGGGCCGCCGAGCTGGAACAGCCCGCGCCAGTCGACGGTGAGGAGGCCTTCCGCCCGTGCCGGTTTGCGGCCGACCACCCCGAGCACCTCGGTGGTGCCGGAGATGTTGTAGGCGAAGCCGTCGCGCATGGCGCCGAGGCCGACCACCGCCGCCCAGGTGTCGTTCGAGGCGCAGAACACCGGCTTGCCGGCGAGACGATCGAGCGGCGCGGGCAGGCCGTGCTGGACCGGGCCGACCTGCTCCCAGGGCTCCAGCATCGCCGGCAGGATCGCAGCCGGGATGCCCACAGCCGCCAGGAGATGGCTGCCTTCATGCCAAGCTGCCGCGGCCAGCAATCGCGCCATCGAGACGGGGTCGCTCGCCTGCCGGCCGGTCAGGCGGAAGTTCAGGTAGTCCTTCGGCTCGAGCAGGCAGGCGAGTTTGCCAAAAACCTCCGGCTCCTGCTCGCGCAGCCAGGCGAGGCGCGCCAGCGGATGGAACGCGTTGACCCCGGCGCTCTCCGGATGGGCTGCGTCGAGCGCCTCACGCAAGCGCCCCGCAAGCGCGTCGGAGCGCGTATCCTTCCAGGTCATCGCCGGGCGCAGCGACCGGCCGTCCTTGTCGAGAAAGATCTGCGTACGGGTGACCCCGCAGATTGCGACGGCGCCGATCGCCTCGAAAAGCGCCGGCGCTTCGGCCGCCAATGCGATGCAGGCTTCTACGAGAAGTTTCCACCAGGCTTCGGCGTCGATTTCCGAGGCGCCTGAGAGATCATCGCGGCTCGCCGGCCCGGCAATGGCGTGCTGGGCGCGGATCGCGCCGGTGTCATCGACGAGGGCGGCGCGGAAGGAGGTGCCGCCGAGATCGCAGGCGAGGACGATGCTCATGTCCCCGCCCTGCGTCAGTAACCAGCGCAGGTCAAGCGGCGCGGTCCTTCATGCCGCCATCGGTCAGGCGATACCAGGCGATGATGGCGGAGACGTAGAGTTCGTTCAGCGCGTGCAGTGGCAGCGGCGTGATCGGCACGACCGGGAACGGCAGGCTCGCTTTGTCGCCGGTCGAGAGATAGAGCGCCATCGCCCGGCCCATCGCCGTCTGCAGGCCGACGCCCCGGCCCATGCAGCCGATGTCGACGAGCAGGCCGGGCTCCGGCTCGTGCAGATGCGGCAGGAAATCGCGGGTCAGCGCGACGCGGCCGCACCAGCGATAGTCGAAGCTTAGGCCCTTGGCCTGCGGGTACATCTTGCCGATGACACGCTCCAGATGAGACCAGTCGGCGGCGTCCCGCGGCTCGCGGAAGGGGCCGCGCCCGCCCATCAGCAGGCGATTGGTGTGGTCCTTGCGGAAATAGAGCAGGAGTTGGCGGGTGTCGGAGGTGACCTGCCCCCCCGGCAGGATCGTGCCGGCGATATTGTCGGAGAGCGGCTCGGTCGCGACGATGAAGGAGTTCGGCCGGATCACCGTCTGGCGCAGCTTTGGGATCAGGTCGCCGGTATAGCCGTTGGTCGCGATCACCACGCGCGGCGCAGTGACGCTGGCGCCCTGCGCGGTGCGCACGACCCAGTTGCCGCCATTGCGGCGCAAGTCGGTCACCGGGCTCTGGCCATGGATCGCGGCCCCCGCCTTCTGCGCCGCACGGGCGAGGCCGCGGGCATAGGCGAGCGGCTGGACGCCGCCGCCGCGCGGGTCGAGCCAGCCGCCGAGATAGCGGTCCGTACCGATCAGGCGGCCGACCGCATCGGCGTCGAGGAAGCGGGCGGCGATGCCGCGCATCGCCCATTCGTCGGCCCGGCGCTTCACCGTCTCGACCATGGCCGGCGTATGCGCGCCCTGGATCCAGCCGGCGCGGCGATGCGGCACCTCCATGCCGTGCTTCTCGATCAGCCCGAAGACGAGATCGGCGGTCGAGCCGACGAAGGAGACCAGGGCCGCGCCCGCTTCGGTCCCATATTTCGAGACGATCTCGCTGGGGTCGTATTTGATGCCGGGGATGACCTGGCCGCCGTTGCGGCCAGACGCGCCCCAGCCCGGCTCGCGCGCCTCCAGCACGACGACGGAGACGCCGGCTTCGGCGAGATGCAGCGCGGTCGAGAGGCCGGCATAGCCGGCGCCGACGATGCAGACATCGGCGCGGGCATCGCTCGCGAGCGGCGGCGTCTGCGGCGCTACCGGAGCCGTCGCATGCCAGAGCGAAGGCTGCAGCGGAAAAGGCTCGGCCATCTCGATATCTCCTAGATCGGCTTGAGCACGCGGCGCAAAAAATCCTGCGTGCGCGGATTGCGTGGCGCGCTCAGCACCTCGCGGGCTGCGCCTTCCTCGACGATGACGCCGCCATCGAGGAAGAGGACGCGATCGGCGACTTCGCGGGCAAAACCCATCTCGTGGGTGACGACCAGCATGGTCATGCCCTCCTCGGCGAGGCTCTTCATCACGCCAAGGACCTCGCCGACCAGTTCGGGATCGAGCGCCGAGGTCGGCTCGTCGAACAGGATCGCCTTGGGCTGCATGGCGAGCGCCCGGGCGATGGCGACACGCTGCATCTGGCCGCCCGAAAGCTGGGCTGGATACGCCTCGAACTTGTCGGCGAGACCGACGCGGGCGAGCAGATCGCGGCCGCGCGCCAGCGCCTGCGCCGCCGGCTCCTTCTTCACATGGATCGGACCCTCGACGACGTTCTCGAGCGCGGTCCGGTGCGGGAACAGGTTGAAGCGCTGGAACACCATCGCCATGGCGGTGCGGATGCCGACGATCGAGCGATCGGCGCGGTCGACCTTGGCACCATCGACCGTGATCGCGCCGCCGTCATAGGATTCGAGCCCATTGATGCAGCGCAGGATCGTCGACTTGCCAGAGCCGGAGGGGCCGATCAGGCAGACGACCTCGCCACGCTGGACGCTGCCGGTGATGCCTTTCAGCACCTGATGGGAGCCAAAGCTCTTGGTGACGCCGGAGAGCTCGATCATCGCCTGGCTCCCTTGCCGAAGCGGCGTTCGAGCCAGCCGACGAAAGCGATCAGCGGCAGGCTCATCGACAGATAGAGCAGCGCCACCAGCGTGTAGACCGTCATGTTCTTGAAGGTCGAGGACGCCAGCAGCGACCCTTGCAAGGTCAGCTCCGCGACGGTGATGGTCGAGGCCTGCGAGGAATCCTTCAGCATCATGATCATGATGTTGCCATAGGGCGGCAGCACGACCTTGACCGCCTGGGGCAGGATCACCCGGCGCATCATCAGGAGCCAGCCCATGCCGATCGACTGCGCCGCCTCGACCTGGCCGTGGTCGATCGCCTCGATGCCGGCACGGAAGTTCTCGGCCTGATAGGCGGAATAGGCGATGCCGAGGCCCAGGATCGCCGCCTGCAGCGCGCTCAGCGCGAGGCCGAACTCCGGGAAGACGAAGTAGATGTAGAAGAGCTGCACCAGGATCGGGATGCCGCGCAGCGTGTTGACGACGAGCTTGGCGACCAGCACCAGCGGCGCCACGCCCGAGACGCGCATCAGGGCCCAGACCAGGCCGAGCACGGTCGATAGCGCCAGCGAGCCGAGCGTCACGAGGACAGTGAACTTCAGTCCCTGCAGCAGCAGCGGCAGGAACTGGGCGGCATCGCGCAGGAAGGATTGCATCACAAGGTCAGCTTCGACGGGGTGGTCGCGAAGACGCTGCAGGCTTCGCTCCGCCGCCTGGCGGCGGGGCGAAGCCAGAGCGCCGCGGGAAGGCTTATTCCAGGCCCCACTTCGCCAGGATCTTGTCGAGCGTGCCGTCCGCCTTGACCTTGGCGAGGCCAGCATTGACCTTCTTCAGCAACTCGCCGTCGCTCTTGCGCACACCGATGCCGACCGAGCCGGTTATGATCGGCTTGTAGGACTTGACGAGCCGGACGTTCGGGAACTGCCCCTGCTTCAGCGTGTAGGCCATGATCGGCGCGTCGGCGAAAGCGGCCTGGACGCGGCCGGCATTGACGTCGGCGAGGATGTCCGGCGAGGTCTTGTAGAGCTTCACCTCGGGGAACAGGCCGGTCTTCTGCAGCGCATCGACATAGGCCGTGCCGATCTGGGCGCCGACCGTGTAGCCCTTCATGTCGGCGAGCTCGACATAGTCCTTTTTGTCCGAAGCCGGGACCAACAGACCCTCGCCATACGTATAGATCGGGTCGGAGAAGTCGATCACCTCCTTGCGGGCCGGGGTGATGTACATCGCCGCCGAGATCAGATCGATCTTGTTCGCGGTGAGCGAGGCGACCAGCGTCGAGAACTGCATGCCCTCGACCTCGACCTTCAAGTCCGAAGCAGCGGCGATCGCCTTGACCAGGTCGACCATCACGCCTTCGATCGTGTTGGTCTTGGTGTCGAGAAAGGTGAACGGCATGCCGGTCGGCGTCGAGCCGACCTTGAGGACGGACTGGGCGGCGGCCGGCGAAACGGCCGCAGCGGCAGCGCCTCCAGCCAACAGGGTCAGGAAGGTCCGGCGTTCCATGGCAATGTCCCCTCATTTGTCCGTACGCCCGGGCAGGCGCCGGCTCATATTTTCATGAGTATGAAGATACGAGCATAGGACGATCTTGCCGGCAAGCGATTTTCATGCACATGAAATAAGCCGAGAAGGAATCGCGATGAGCCTGCCTGCCGCCGACCTGCCGCATCTGCATGTCGACCGTGAGATCGGGGCGCGGCTGCGCCAGCTCCGGCGTGCGCGCCGGCTTTCGCTGGAAGAGCTTGCGAGCCGCACCGGACTGTCGATCGGCTTCCTCAGCCAGATCGAGCGCGGCCTGTCCTCGCCGACGCTGCGCGTGCTCGCCGCCGTCGCCGACGCGCTCGGCACCGCAATCTCCGAGCTCTTCCCGACCGATCAGCGGCAGGCCGACCCGACGGCCACCATCGTGCGCCAGCCGGACCGCGGCGAACTGCAGCTCTGGCGCTCCGGCATCCGCAAGCAGTTGCTGACCCCGCAGGCGGAAGGCGCCAAGCTCAACCTCTTCATCGTCGAGATGGAGCCCGGCGCCAGCACCGGCGACGAGCACTACATTCATCACGGCGAGGAAGCCGGCCTCGTGCTGAGCGGCGCCATGCTGCTGAATGTCGAGAACGAGAGCTGGGTCATGCGCGAGGGCGACAGCTTCCGTTTCCTCTCCTCCCGGCCGCATCGCTTCGCCAACCAGCACGACGGCATCACCCGCGTGCTCTGGGTCAACTGCCTGTAGCCGCATCACCATGCACAAAACGCATAACAACGCTCTTTCCCGGTAGCCCGATCTGCGTCTAAGCCAATACTGCCATGAACAAAGGCAGCTGGACAACGCTGCCTCCTCGGCACGATCAATCGCATGGGGAAACGCAAGGGAGGTCGGCATGGCAGGGCAAGCCGCCAGCAGGACCGTCCTGTTCGGCACCGTATCCGGTCCGCAGCGGCGGACGACGTCCATGATCCAGATCAAGGCGCCGTTCGCATGCGCGCCGAATGATCCCGCGCTCATCCCTCGACAATCAGCCGGCCTTCCCGCGCAAGAGGACAGATTGCCATGACACCAGCGCGACGGCACCAGAACGACCCTTCCGATGTTGCCCCGACCAACGCAGCCGATGGGGTCGCGGTCACCGGCGAATTCAAGGTGATGCTGCCCGATAGCGCCGTGCTGCGGGCTGTTTCGCAGGGTCAGGGCCGCCCAGTGCTGCTCGTCAGCGGGCTCGCCGGCAGCGCCGCCTTCTGGGACGACAATGCCGCGACGCTCGCCCGCTCCTTCCAGGTCCTGCGCTTCGACCAGCGCGGCATCGGTGCCAGCGATCGCGGCAGTGCGCCCTGCACGATCGACCAGCTGGCGAGAGATTGCCTCGCCGTGCTCGATGCGGCCGGCGTCGAACGCGCCACCGTGCTCGGACACTCGACCGGCGGCTGCATCGGCCTTGCGCTGGCACGCCAGGCGCCGGAGCGGCTCGACGGGCTGATCCTCAGCGGCAGCTGGCTGAAGCAGAACCGCTACATGACCGCGCTGTTCGAGACCCGCCTCGCCATTCTCGATCAGCACCCGCGCGCCTATGCGGCGACCGCCGCGCTGATGGCCTATCCTCCGACCTGGCTCGAGGCGCATTGGAACGTCTACGAGACCGCCGTCGCGACCGCGCCCGACACCCCCGAAGCGAAGCAGGTGGTGCGCGAACGCATCGATGCGCTGCGTGCCTTCGACGCCTCGGCCTGGGCCGGGGAGCTTTCCCCGCCGACCCTGATCCTCGGCACGCGCGACGACATGATCGTGCCCGCCTTCCTGCAGGAGGAGCTCGCCGCCGCCATGCCCGGAGCGCGCAAGACGCTGCTCGATACCGGCGGGCACTTCTTCCCGATCTCCCGGCCCGACGCCTTCACCGCCAACGTCGCCGAGTGGATCGGGGCGCTGTAGCGCACCGCGACGAACTGCCCCTGTATCCAAAGGAGCGGGCTGCGCTATCTCAGAAGGAGTCTAAGCTGAGGAGAGACTGCCCTATGAGACTGATCGCCAGCGCTACCCTGCTCGCCCTTGCCGCGATGGCTGCCTCCCCCGCCCGGGCCCAGGACGTCTCGGCCGGCGAGCGTTCGTGGAACAAGTGCCGGGCCTGCCACCAGGTCGGCGAAGGCGCCAAGAACCTGGTCGGCCCGCAGCTCAACGGGCTGTTCGGGCGCCATACCGGCGCAGTCGAGGGCTACAGCTATTCGACAGCCAACAAGGGTGCCAACATCACCTGGGACGAGGCCGTCTTCGCCGAATACATCAAGGACCCGAAGGCCAAGATCCCCGGCACCAAGATGGTCTTCGCCGGCATCAAGAACGACAAGGAGATCGCCGATCTCACCGCCTTCCTCAAGCAGTTCGACAAAGACGGCAAGAAGCTCTGAGAGACCACGCGAGCCCGGCCGCTCCGGTCTGCGACGGGCGGTGCCGGCTCGAGGCCACCGGCGCCGCCCGTTACGGCGCCGGCATCACCCCGTCCAGGACAGGAAAATACCGGCCCGGCAGAAGCCTCCGCAAAGCCTCGCCGACGGCGCGCTGAGCCTGAAAGCATTGCCGGCTACAAATTTGACTGGCAAGCGCCCCCCCGAATCACCATATGCTGCCGCCGGAGGGCGCATGGGGAAGTCGGCAAGGGCAGCAAAGGCGAGCGTCGGAAAGAAGGCGGGCGAGCCAAAAGTTCAGATCGGTGCGATCCCGTATCGTCACCGGCAGGACGGTGCTGTCGAGATCATGCTGGTGACGACCCGCGAGACGCAGCGCTGGATCGTGCCCAAGGGCTGGCCGATCCGCGGGCTGAAGGGCCATGAGGCGGCGGCGCGCGAAGCCATGGAAGAGGCCGGCCTCATCGGCGAGATCGGCAAGAAGCCCGTCGGCCGCTACACCTACTGGAAACGGCGCACCCGCGACTTCGTCTTGTGCAAGGTCAGGCTCTACCCGCTCGCGGTGAAGGATCAGCTCGCGAGTTGGCCCGAGCAGGACCAGCGGCGGAACCAGTGGTTCACCCAGGCCGATGCGGCCGATCTCGTTGACGAGCCGGCGCTCGGCGCGATCCTCCGGGGCCTAACATTCAAGGCGCCCTGACGGCCTGGTTCAGCGCGCATCGTGGAAGATCAGCCCGGTGGTGTAGCGCTCGCCCGAGCGCACCCGGCTGACACCATGGCGCAGATTGACGCGATAGGTTCCGCGCGTGCCCTGGACCGGCCGGTGCTGCACGGCAAAGATCGCCGCCTCGCCCTGCCTAAGCGGCACCACCTCGGGCCGCGACTGCATACGCGGGCGCTGCTCGACCAGAGTGAACTCGCCGCCGGTGAAATCCTTCCCCGGCTCGGAAAGCAGGATCACCATCTGAAACGGGAAGAACAGGTCGCCATAAAGGTCCTGGTGCAGGCAGTTGTAGTCACCGGCACCATATTTCAGCAGCAGCGGCGTCGGCCGCTCTTGGCCTTGCGCATGACAGAGCGCCAGGAAGTCGTCGAGCGCGTCCGGATAGCGCTGGGCAATGCCGAGCGCCGCATTCCAGCGATTGGCGATCGGCGCGAGCCGGCCGTAGATCAAAGGGCGCAACGCCGCGATCACCTCGGGCAATGGCTGGGCGAAGTACTGGTATTCGCCGCGGCCGAAGCCGCGGCGGGCCATGACGATGCGGCTGCGGAAACGCTGGGCCTCGGCATAGAGTGCGCGTAGCGCAGCGCAGGCGCCGGCATCGAGCAGCGGCCCGGTCAGGCCGACACCGTGCTCGTCGAGCTCGTTCTCGATCCGCGGCCAGTCGAGGGCGGCGGCGACCTCATTCATCGCCAGCCCATGCGTCTTACGGAGTGCCGCCATCGCCATGTTCCGCGTCCTTCACCGGTTCTGCTGGCGATGATGGAACGCGTCGGCAGCGACTTGCGACACCCGGTTTCTGCCTGACAGGAAGCCGACCGAGCCATCGCGGCCATCAGAAAAGCAACCGCTTGACCTTCCCATGATGGGAAGGTGTAGCCATCTTCCAACGAGAGAAGGAAGGTGATGCGTCATGACGATGCATGCGAAGCATGAAGCGCCAGCAAGCGGGCTCAGCGTGATCGATATCCCGGTCGACGGGATGACCTGCGCCTCCTGCGTCGGGCGCGTGGAGAAGGCGATCACCGCGATCCCCGGCGTGAACGGCGCCGAGGTCAACCTGGCGACAGGCAAGGCGCGCGTGACGCTTGCCGGGGCTGACATCGGCGCGGTGGCCGAGGCGATCCGCGGCGCCGGCTACGAGCCGGGCGCGACGACGATCGTGCTGGCGATCTCCGGCATGACCTGCGCCTCCTGCGTCGGCCGGGTCGAGAAGGCGCTGCGTGCCGTGTCGGGCGTCCTGAGCGCCGACGTCAATCTCGCGACCGAACAGGCGACCGTCCGGGCCGCAGACGGCGCCATCACGCCGGCGCTCGTCGCCGCCGTCGCGGCAGCCGGCTACGAGGCCAGGCCGCGCGGCGAGGGACGCAGCGACGATGGCGATGCCGCCGCTACCCGCCGCGAGGCCGAGCGGACCGCCCTGTTCCGCGCCGTCGTCGTCGCGGCCTTGGCGACCCTGCCGCTGCTGGTGCTCGAGATGGGGCCGCATCTGAGCGAGGCCTTCCATCACTGGCTTCACGCCCGCATCGACGCCTTCGTGCTGAAGCTGATCGCCTTCGGCCTCACCACCATCGTGCTGTTCGGGCCGGGCCTGCGCTTCTTCCTGAAGGGCTGGCCGGCGCTGCTGCGGGCTGCACCCGACATGAACGCGCTGGTCATGCTTGGCGCCGGCGCGGCCTATGCCTATTCGGTCGTCGCGACCTTCGCGCCGGACTGGCTGCCCGATGGCACCGACTACACCTATTTCGAGACAGGCGCAGTGATCGTCACATTGATCCTGCTCGGGCGCTGGTTCGAAGCCCGCGCCAAGGGTCGGACCAGCGAGGCGATCAAGCGGCTGGTGCAATTGCAGGCGCGTTCGGCCCGCGTGCTGCGCGACGGCGTCGAGAGCGAGGTCGCGATCGAGCATGTCCGGGTCGGCGATCTCGTGCTGGTGCGGCCGGGCGAGAAGATCCCGGTCGATGGCGAGGTCGTCGAAGGCGCCTCCTATGTCGACGAAGCCATGGTGACCGGCGAGCCGGCTCCCGCTCATAAGAGCGTCGGTTCGGCTGTGATCGGCGGCACGATCAACCGCAACGGCGCGTTGCGCTTTCGGGCGCAGAAGGTCGGCGCCGATACCTTGCTCGCCCAGATCCTGCGCATGGTCGAGCAGGCGCAGGGCGCCAAGCTGCCGATCCAGGCGCTGGTCGACCGCGTCACCAACTGGTTCGTGCCGGCGGTGATTGCCGTCGCCTTGCTGACATTCGCGGCCTGGCTCGCCTTCGGCCCCTCGCCTGCCTTGACCTATGCACTGGTCAACGGTGTGGCGGTGCTGATTGTCGCCTGCCCCTGCGCCATGGGCCTGGCGACCCCGACCTCAATCATGGTCGGCACCGGGCGCGCCGCCGAGCTCGGCATCCTGTTCCGCCAGGGCGCAGCACTGCAGGGCCTGAGCGAGGTTTCGACCATCGCCTTCGACAAGACGGGCACGCTGACCAAGGGCCGGCCCGAGGTGACGCGCTTCGCCCCGGCTGAAGGCTTCGTCGAGGACGAGGCGCTGCGCCTCGCAGCCTCCGCAGAGAGTGCTTCCGAGCATCCCTCCGCCGAGGCGATCGTCGCCGAGGCGAAACGGCGCGGCCTCGAGCTCGCCCCGGCGGTGGACTTCACGGCCGAGCCCGGTCTCGGCATCTCCGCCCGGGTCGAGGGGCGCGAGGTCCTGGTCGGCTCGGCCCGGCTGATGGCGGAGCGCGGCGTCGCCACCGGGATTTTCGCCGAGAAGGCTGCAGCCTCGGCTCGCGACGGCGAAAGCCCGCTCTATGTCGCGGTCGACGGGAGCATCGCCGGCCTTGTCGCCGTGGCCGACCAGGTCAAGCCGGGGAGTTCGGCGGCGATCGCGGCACTCAGGGCGCTCGGCCTGCGCATCGTCATGGTGACCGGCGACAACCGTGCCACCGCCGAGGCGATCGCAACCCGGCTCGGCATCGACGGGGTCGAGGCCGAGGTGCTGCCGACCGACAAAGCGGCGATCGTCGCGCGCCTGCAGGCAGGTGGCGGCAAGGTCGCCTTCGTCGGCGACGGCATCAACGATGCGCCGGCCCTGGCACAGGCCGATATCGGCATCGCCATGGGCGCCGGCACCGACATCGCCATCGAGAGCGCCGATATCGTGCTGATCTCCGGCGACCTGCGTCACGTGCCGGAAGCGATCGGCCTGTCCAAGGCGACGATGACCAATATCCGCCAGAATCTCGGCTGGGCCTTCGGCTACAATGTGCTGCTGATCCCGGTCGCGGCCGGCGCGCTCTATCCGCTCTGGGGCGTGTTGATGTCGCCGGTTTTCGCCAGCTTCGCCATGGCCTTCTCCAGCGTGAGCGTGCTGGCCAACGCACTGAGGCTGCGCCGCTTTTCGGCGCGGCAGGACATCGCCGCAGCGCCGACCCCGGACCCGGCTTCAGCTTACGGGAGGATGGGATGAACATCGGACAAGCAGCCGAAGCCTCCGGCGTCAGCGCCAAGATGATCCGCTATTACGAGCAGATCGGACTGATCGAGCCGCCGGCGCGCTCGCAATCTGGCTACCGCGTCTATGCCGAGCCGAACGTCCATACGCTGCGCTTCGTGCGCCGTGCCCGCAGCCTCGGCTTCTCGGTCGAGGAGACCGCGGCGCTGCTGGCGCTCTGGCGCGACCGCTCGCGGGCGAGCGCCGACGTCAAGACGCTGGCGCTGAAGCATGTCGCCGAGCTCGAGGAGAAGGCGGCCGCCCTGCAGGCGATGGCGGCGACGCTGCGTCATCTCGCCAGCCATTGCCATGGCGACAAGCGGCCGGACTGCCCGATCCTCGATACGATCGGCTCGCCGAACTGAGACGCCGCAAAGCAAAATGCCGGAAGCCTTTCCAGGCCCCCGGCATTCGCCGATACGGGAAGAACGTGTCGTCGGCAGCGCCGCTCAGCGCCGCATCGCCTCGGCGAGGCGCGGCGAGAAGGTGCGGGTCGGCCGGCGGACGACCACGACGGACCGGTTCGGCGTCATCACCGTGGTGCGGTGCGCGGCCTTGCGGATCAGCGGCACGACCTCGGCGACGGTAACGCCCATCAGCTGGGCGGCGAGCTCGGCCTGCTGCTCCGGCGAATCGCTCATGCACTGCGCCGCCGTCACCGCCTCTTCGAGGGTCGGCAGCTCTTTGCGCGGGCGCAGGATGCGCGGCGGGGGATTCTTGTATTCGGGCATCTCGATGGCTCCTTGGATGCCTAAAATAGCACTTATTGTGCACTGCACAAGATTACCTGGATTATTCTCTGCATTGCAACAATCGCAGATCGGACTGGCACGGGGCTTGCGCCTTCGGAAAGCCTGAAACCGGCAGGAGATTGTCCGCCCCAGAGCCGGTTCCGATCGGCCAGCTCGACTCGTCTGCATAAGGAGAGATCTCATGAGCGCAGCCGATGCGGCCATGCCGGCCGCGCAGACCCGTCGACGCCGGCCGCCCGCCCCCGTGCCGGAAGAGCGCGAGTTCGGCCGGCTCGAATTGCTGCTGCGCCTACGCCGCAACCCGCTGACGATCTGGCGCACGCGCCATTTCCGCGAGCCGATCGTCGCCGGCGAAGGCCTCTTCGGCTACGGCGTCGTCATCTCCGATCCGGACGCCGTCCGGCATGTCCTGGTCGAGAACGCAGCGAACTACCGCAAGGACGACCTGCAGCGCGCCGTCCTCGCCCCTGGTCTCGGCGAAGGATTGCTGACGGCGGAGGGCGAGGCCTGGAAGCGGGCGCGGCGGACGCTGGCGCCGCTGTTCACGCCGCGCAGGGTCGCGGCGCTGGCCGAACGCATGACGGCGCCGACCGAGCGGACCGTCATGCGCATGGCGCGCCGGCGCAGCGGCCGCATCGTCGACATATCCGCCGATATGACCCGCGTCACCTACGACATCCTCGCCGAGACGATGTTCTCGAACGCGATCGCCGGCGGCGCCGATGCCTTCGGCAAGGCCCTGACCCGTTATTTCGAGACGCAGGGGCGGATCGACCCGCTCGACGTGCTCGGCGCACCCTCCTGGCTGCCGCGGATCGGCCGCTGGATGGCGCGCCCGGCGATCTCGTTCTTCGAGGCGCAGGTCAAGGCGATCATCGCCGAGCGGCAGGCGCTGCATGCCGGTGGGAGCTGGCATCCGGAGAAGCCGGACCTGCTGGACGCCCTCCTCGCCGCCCGCGATCCCGAGACCGGGACGGGCCTCAGCAACGCAGAGGTCGGCGCCAACATCGTCACCTTCATCGGCGCCGGCCATGAGACGACCGCCAACGCCCTGACCTGGTCGCTCTATCTCACATCGCTCGCACCGGATGTGCGCGACGCGCTGGAGGCAGAGATCGACGCCGCCGGCGAGGATCTCGCCGCTGCCGCCCTGACGGGGGAGCGGCTGGCGCTCACCCGCGCCGTGATCGAGGAGGCGATGCGGCTCTACCCGCCGGTGCCGTCGCTGTCGCGCACGGCGCTGGCCGACGACATGGCCGGCGCGTGCGTCATCCCCAAAGGTGCGCTGGTGGTGATCTCGCCCTATCTGCTGCACCGGCACGAGACGCTCTGGCAGGCTCCGGAGCAGTTCCGGCCAGAGCGCTTCCTGCCTGGCGCCCGCGAAGGCATCTCGCGCTATGCCTATCTGCCCTTCGGCGCCGGCCCGCGGGTGTGCATCGGCCAGCAATTCGCCATGATCGAGGCGGTGATCGTCCTGGCCACGCTGCTGCGGCGGCTGCGCTTCGTGTATGCAGGAGCGGAGGCACCGATGCCGGTCCAGCGTATCACGCTGCGTCCGGGGCGAGGCATGCCGATGCGCATCACCGCGCGGCGGGGATAACAACGGCCGCAGCCGACCGCGGCGAATTAACCACAGGAGCCGGAAAAGCGCTAAAGATGAACCCGATGTTTTTAAAGATGTCGCGCCGGTGGCGTTGGGTGCGGCGCAACAGCCGCAATGCGAAGCACCGCGGAGCCCTGTCATTCTTGGCTCTTCGACCCATGACTGGACCGCGAACAATTTAGAACTTGGCAGAATCGTGACAAAGTGCGGCGGCTCTTGCCCAGAAAAGGCCAATATGGAAGAGATGCCAGGTGTGGTGCCGCGTGGTCCTGTCCGGTTCTGCGAAACCGGCTCTGCCGGGGGCAAGGGCTACCAGATTGCTGGCACCATCAATTTTGGACGCAACTTTTTACTGGGGTGACGTAATGCATGCCAAGACCTTGAAGGCCGGAACCATCCTCGTCGCGGGCGCGCTCGCGCTCGGCGGCTGCACGGGATCCCAGGAACGCGTCGCGGCCGGTGGCGCGCTCGGCGCCGGCGCTGGCGCCCTGATCGGCGGCGCGGCCGGTGGCTGGCGCGGCGCGGCGATCGGCGCCCTGATCGGCGGCGTCGCCGGTCTCGTCATCGCCGACGCGATCGAGAAGGAGCGCGCCCGCGAGGCCGCCTACATCGCTGCGCGCTCGGGCGGCTCGAACGTCCAGAGCTTCCGCAACTCGAGCGGCCAGGCCGTGACGGTCCGCGCCCGCACCGTGCGCACCTACAACAACAGCCAGGGCCAGCGCATCCGCGTCGTCGAGCGCAGCGTGACCCGTGAGGGCAAGGCCGCCGGTACCGACACGGTCGAGGTCAACCTGGCGACGAACGAAGCGTCCGGCATCTGAGCCGCGGCGAAACGAGAACCGGTCCTCCCTCGCCTGCGAGGGAGGACCCCATGAGTATCGAACCGAGATGACTGCGCGAGCGCTGAGAAAACGAGCCCTTTGCCTGACGGTTGCCTGCCTCGTGGCGGCGGCGCCGATGGGGGCTACGGCGCAGACGCAGATGATGGCGGGCTTCGATCCGTACAACCCGTTCGGCTCGGCCGCCCAGATCCTCTGGCAGCGCATCCAGCAGCAATGCCCACAGCTCAAGCTGCCGGTCACCATCGGCATCGCCTCGCGGCCCGCGACACGCGACGCCTTCACGACCGACCAGGGCAACAACATCATGCAGCAGATCCGGGCTGCATTCTCGAACATCCCGGGCATCACGATGGCGCCCTGGCTCGACATCGACCCGATCAAGGGCATCGTCGACACTGGCGTCCTCGACAATCCGCTGGCCGGCGACAACAAGGAACAGCTCAGCAAGATCCAGCTCGAGGTCCGGGCTTCCGGCTACAAGGCCGGCGCGGCGACGCGCTTCAACCTGTCGGCGCATGGCTGGAACGGCTATGAGAGCTGCTCGCCGAGCCTCGACCCGTTCCCTGTCTCCCAGGACTTCATCGGCGAGGAATACAGCTCGACCGACGAGCTCTTCAACAAGGTCGCCGCCGGGGTCTGGGCGGCTTCGGTCGACACCGGCAATCCGATGACCTTGTCGGTCAGGATGCTGAGCGGGCTGCCGGTCAGCCCCGGCTGGCAGGAGTTCTTCTCCGACAAGCTGCGGCGTGCGCTGAGCAAGCAGAACGCCGAGGAGAAGGAAACCAAGATCCGGGCCGAGCGCCACGTTTCCCTAGTCATCGCACACGACCCGGCAAGCGCCGAGGACAAGCGCTGGGAGGGCATGGTCACGGTCGATCCGCGCCCGCTCGGCTACCGCATCTCGGTCAGCGTCAATCGCCGGAACACGACGCCGGTCTCCGAGGATGGGCTGGTCGCGCTCGACGAGTTGCCGACGATGCAGCAATGGGCAGCGCTCGGTCCGGAAACCCAGACGCCCCGGCTTGACCAGACGCCGATGCGGGTCAATGCCCGGATCGAGGGCGGCCGCGCCCTGCAACAGTATCCGTTCCTGGTCGCGCAGGAATCCTATGTCGAGGTCGACATCCCGACCGCCAGCGTCCGCGGACCGCACCCGGCCGTGCCCGTCGACGTGCTCGGCCGCAACAACGCCGTGTTGAAGACCATCCACATCGTCAATCCGAGCCGGCCGAACCTGCGGCGCTACAAGCTAGGCCCTGGCGAATACACGATCCGGGTCGCCAGCGCCGGTCCCGTCGCGCAGGACTTCCAGCTGCGTGCGCGCGCCATCGACACCAGGGACATGCTGATGCCGGAGGCGCCCGGCCGGCTGCTGCGGCGGTTCCAGGACTGGTATGCCAGCGTCTCCGAGGACCCGCGCACCGGCCAGCGCACCTGCTATGCCTATACGGCCGCGCAGGAAGCCGGGCCGCGCTACTGGCGTGAGCAGGCCCCGTTCATCCTGCTGCAGGCGAGCAGCGCCGGCGTCGGCAACGGCGATCTCCAGCACCTGATCGAGGACAAGCGCTATTACAAGCCGAACACGCCGTTCGAAGCGGTGATCCGGGAAGGTGGTGGCATGGTGCGCCGGCTCAACGCTGTCCCGACCGCCGCGGGCAATTTCATCCGCCCGACGAAGCAGGGCTCGAACGGCCAGCCTATCCTCGATATGGATGCCGTCGCCGGCTACAACAGAGGCACCACGCTCGAGATCCAGGGTACGGCGACCGATGGCCGGCCGGCGCATGTGATCTACTCGCTGCAGGGCTACCGCGCCGCCGTCAACGCCATGTCGCTGGAATGCGGCCGTCGCGACCTCGCCAACGCGCTCGTCTGGAAGTAGTCGCCAGCCTATGGATTCAGGCCAGCGCCAGCGCGGCCCGCGCCGGTCCCGCATCCTGCGCCGGCTCGAACCGGATCAAGCCACGACGGACATTGGCGGCCGCGTCGAGCACCGCGGGAAGCGAGCGCGCGGACCGCTCCAGCACACCGAGCATGGCCGGCACGAGCCGGGGATCGTTCCAGACCTCCTGCGCCCGGCGACCGAATGGCGCCAGGAAAGGCTCGACCCCGCTCCAGGCCAGAACGATCTCGCGCGGACGCGCTGCCGCGGCCTCCAGCCCCGACAGAATGCGCTCGATGATCGGGGCCCAGACGCCGTCGTCATAACGCCCCACCGGCAGGAGGACGACCAGCCGCGCAGCGTCCAGCAGGGTCGCCTGGGCCTGCGAAGCCACCTGGCCGGGATCGCGGAACAGGCGCGGCAGCAGGCGCGGCGCCAGGAAGCTCGCATCGACCTCGCGCGCGTCCACGCCGGACGCTTCGGAGAGCGCCAGGCGACGCTGCGTGACGTCCTCGCCGGCACTCGCTTGAGCGAGCGCGGCCGGCAGCGCGGCCGGCAAGGCGGCGAAGCAAACCGATTCTGCCGTCATCACATCCCGCTCCGTCTCGGCCTGCGACCGACCTTCCCCGACAGCTCGAGGCGGCAGGTTTCCGCAAGTGCAGCCAGCTGGCCGCAAGATCAGGCCCGCACCGACAAGGTCGAGCCGAGCGCATGTCTTGCAAGACGGCGGGCCATCGCGCAAGGTCCGCTCACGTTGCCCCGCCCAATTCGTCTTCCCCGGAGCCTGTTTCCGTGACTCTTTCCGTGGCGCCGGTCGCCATCATCTGGGACGGCTCGCGTCATGTCGCCGCGATCTGGCGGGACAGCGCACCGACCCGTTTCCTGGCAGCCGAAGAGACAAGCGGCCGCATCAGCCTGATCGCCGCCGCCGACGCCGGGACGGCGCCGCTGTTCGCGACCCTGCCCCCCGGCAGCCATTCGCTCCATGCCGTGACGGTCGAGCCCGATGGCGGACTGACCAAGATTCCGGTGCAGCTCGACGACAAGCTGACGTTGGCCGAGGCCGATCGCAACGCCGCCGGCCTGGCACTGGTGCAGATCTATCTCGACGATGAAGGCCGGCTGGCCCAGCAGACCGGCCCTGCCGGCTCGCTCCCATCGGCGCCGTCGGCAATGCTGGCCGCCGGGCTCAACCGGGCCAGCGGCTCGGACGCCGAAAGCTGGCGGCTCTTGGCTGGCCCCTTCCTGCATCCGGACGACGAACGGGCCGCGACGACCATGCTGACCGCGTACCGCGGTGAGGCCGACGGCTTGACGCTCGCCTTCGCCGGCGACGAGGCCGAAACCGCGGCAGAAGGACTGCTGGTGGCTCATCTGCCGGCAGCGATGCGCGAGGCACGGCAGAGCCTGGCGCAGATCGACCAGGACCTGCGGCACGCCATCGAGGCTGAGCTCGACACGCTGGCAGCCTCTCCGGCGGACCAGCGCGACGTCGATGCGACCGGGCTTGGCCGCGTCGCTGCGCTGCGCCGCGGCTTTCGCCTGCTCCGGCCCCGCGTTGAGGCCGGAGGTGGCGTGCTCGCGCTCCCCGACTGGGTCGAGGCGGACGAGATCATCGTCTTCGCCGAGCCGCGGCGCCAGCTCGTCTGGGCGGGTGATGGTGAAGCCGTTGGCGGCAGCCCGTTGACGCTGCTGTGGCAGGAGGGCGCCTTCGCGGCGCTCTCGCATGGCGCGCGCTACGCGGCCTCGGCCGCAACCGGACTGACGCTCGGCCAAAGCGGCGGCAACGCGCTGGTTGTCGCGACCGCCGGGAGCATCGCGCCCTTGCATGACGACCTCGCCCTCGCGGCAAGGCGACTGGCCGAGGGACTCTGGCGAGCGACGAGCGCGGCCAGGCCGCCACGACTCGGCGCCATCCTCGGCGAAATCGGCCTGCGCACGGCCCAGGCGCCGACCGGCGCTCTTGCCGCTCTCGATGCGCGCAGCAAGGCCCCCGAGGCACCTGAAAGCCTGCTGGAAGCGCTGGCCACGACGACCGGAATCGACCCGGACCGGATCGACGAACTCGGCGAGCGCACGCTCACCGAACAGCTCGCCATGCTCCTGCGCGCCCTGGCTCAGCCGCAATTCGCGGCGCGGGCCTGCGCCGCGCGCCTCGTCCTGCCCTTGCCCGGATCGGCACAGGACGAGGCCGGGCTGGAACGGCTGCTCGCCTGGTACGAAGACCCCAATCTCCCGCAGGCGCTCGCCCGCGAGGCCATGGCGCTGGCGGGACACGACCGGCGCGCGATGCGGCTGCTCCACGACGTCGCCGCCAGCGTCCATCAGAGCTGGATCGACGCCGGGCTTGCCGCCGAAGTCGAGCAGGCGATGGCGGCGGCCGCGACGCAACGCGGACAGCGCCGGCTCTCGCCGCTCGATGCCTTGCTTCTGGAGTTGCGCCGGCAGCCGCTGCGGCAGCCGACACCGGGCCTCGAGGCGATCGCTCGCATGCGCAGCGAGCTCGGCGATGCCGCACGGCAGGCGAATCAGCCCGCCGCGATCACCGACGAGCTCGGGCGGCGGCTAGGCGAGCTGACCCCGGGCGAGATCGTCCTGCTGCACGGCCATTTCGCGTCCCTGAAACGCGAGGTCGAGCAGGCTGCGGCCGCAGCCGAGCTCATCCGCGAGTGGGAAGACGCGGCCGGGTGTCCCGGCCTCGCGGCTCGCGCGCATCGGTCCGGCGATCCCGTGCGTGGCGCGCAGCGGCTCGCGGCGGCCAGCCGCAATTTCGCAGGCTCTCTCTCGCAGATCGAAAGCCTGACCCTGGCGCTGACCGAGCTCGGGAACGCGATCGACAGGCTGCTCGGCCCGGCCGGCGAAGGCACGGCGCGCAATCGGGCCCTGCGCGAGACGCTCGACGGCTATGGCCGCCTGCTCCTCGCGCAGCTGGTCCGGCACGAGGCCGATGCTGCCTTCGCCAGCGTGCCCTTCGCCGGGAAGGCGCTGGCCGATCCGCAGGACACCGGCTTCGGCGCGGCCTATCGCCGGCTCAGGGCCGGCTCCGGCGACATGCTGCCGCGCTATCTCGCCGCCGCCGCCGCGCTGACCGGGCTGGATCACCACTGGGGCAGCACGCTCGGCGGCAACTCCGGGTCCGCCGCTTCGAGGCAGGACGCATGACAACCCTGCCCTGCTACAATCTCGAGACCCGCCTCGGGAGCTTTTCCGCGACCATCGCGCTCGACCGCAGCGGCGAGCTGATCGACCTCATCGCCTTCGAGGCCCCCGAGGACATGGTCAAGGCCGTGACGGTCTCGTTGGTCTCGCATGCGCCGAGCCTCGCCAGCGGCATCGACATCGGCTGGCTGCAAGGCAATGCCCTCCTCGACAAGGCCGCAGTCCGGGCGGGCGAGCGGCTGGTGCTGGGGTTGAAGCGCGAAGCCGTGATGCGCGCCGTGGCGAACCACCGCGCGCAGGCCGACATCGACAGTGACGCCAGCCTCGAGATCGCGTTCTCCACCATCGTCGAGACCGCGGCTGGCACGCGCGCCTCGCCGCGGCGCCTGCTCAAGATCGCCGCGCTCGCCGGTGCCTCGCAGCCGGAATGGCAGATCGAGCCGGTCGAGATCGACCTCGATTCGCTGCAGGCCGGCAAGCAGATCGCGATCGGCCAGATCGCGGTCGGCATTCCCAGGGACATCGTGCTCGAAGGCCGGCGTGGGTTGACCATCGAGGCCAGCTGCTTCGGCATCAAGGCCCAGCATCTTTCGCTCGGCGTCGCGGCTCCCATGGACCATTCGGTCTCGCTCAGGCGCTTTCCGGATGCCGGCACCGCGACCAGCCGGCACCTGATCTGGCTCGCCGACGCGCCGGCGCTCGCCGGCCAGGAGTTACGCCTCGACGTGACGCTGACGCGCGACGCCGTGCTCGACTTCGTCGACGAGACGATCCAGGCCAATCCGAAGGCGCCGCTGCAGGTCAGGCTCACCGCCAAGCTCGGCGGCTGGGTCGGGCAGGACGGCGCCGGCCATGATCCCGACGGCCCGGCCAAGCCCTGGTCGAGCGCGCTCGAATCCCGCTCGGTGCCGATCCTCAGCCAGAACCGCGGCGAGGTGGCGCTCACCATCGCCGGACAGCACTTCGCCTGCCCGCTGGGCAGCAGCGCGCAGTTCGAGATCACAGGCGGACTCAACGCCGAGGTCGATCCGGACGACGAGACCTCGATCGTGCGCTGCGACGGGCTGGTGATCGACCTGCGCCGCTGGCCGCTGACCCGGACGGCGCCATTGACGGTCGAGGTCACCAGCAAGATGGGCGAGAGCGAGATCGCCGAGCCGCCGACGCCCTTCCCGCTCGAGATCGTGCGCGAGGGTGATTTCGGCCGGCGCGGCCGCGCCGTCGTGCCGATGCAGAACCTGACGACGACCTTGTCGCGCGCCGTTCGCACCAGCGGTGCCAATGTGCTGCGCGGCGAGATCACCGTCTCGCTGGCGATCAAGGCCGCCGACGAGGGCGGCCGTGCCTTCGCGCAGGCGAGCCTGCCGCTGCGCTATAGCCGCCGCGTCCACCGCCTGCCGATCTGCATCGATCTTGGCGCGTCCGCGACCTCGATATGGTCGGGCGCACCGCGTGCTGCCGGCCGGGCGACCGAGATCAAGCCGCTGGCGCTCGGCACCTGGCTTTCCGCCCATGTCGACCCGCGCCATGGCGAGGCAGCCCTGCAGGATGCCGGCGCCGCGCCGCTGATCCCGAGCCATGTCGGCCTCGATTCCAGCAATAATCTGCGCGCCGACCATGCACCGCACAGCCTGCCCGACCTCGCCTTGATCGGCTCCGACCGCGCCAGCGTGGCGCGCCGGCTCAAGGCCTTCGCGCGGCGCTACGACGTCTCGGCGCCGGCCCCGCCGCCGCAATCCGGCCTGCCCGAAAGCGGCAAGCGGATCGACTCGCTCAAGCACGCGCTGACCTCCGGCGCGGTCTCGCTGACGCTCAACGAGCAGGTCCATCGCTACGACGCCGCCACCGACCGCGTCGTCGCGACCAACACGGTCGAGATCGCGCCCTTGGTCGCCGATGTGCTCGACGAGCTGGTCGATCTCTACGTGCTGCGCCTCGGCGAAGACCGCCTGCGCGTCGAGGACCATGCGCCGCCGCCGGTGGTGCCGCGCATCCTGGTCTCCTGCCCGAGCGGCATCGGCGACGAGATCTCCTCGCGCTATCGTGCCGCGCTCGAACTCTTCGCCCAGCGCCTGGAGCGGCTCTTTCCGGGCGCGACCAGCTTCCCGGATGCCGCGGTCACCGTGCCCGAGGCGGTCGCCGCGGCGCGCTATGTCTCCAGCCTGCCGGAGGTGCGCGCCGCTGTCCCGGATCAAAGCGAGGCGCTGCTTGTCACGCTCGACATCGGCGGCGGCACCAGTGACGTCGCCCTCGCCACTTTGCGCCGAGACGGCGACCGGCTGAGCCATCAGACGCTCGTGACCTTCGGCCTGCCCGTCGGCGGCGATCTGATCGACGAGGAGTTGACCGGTATCGCTGCCACCCTGATCGACCGCGCGATGGACGGGCAGGACGCTCATTGGCAGCCGGCCTTCGCCGAAGCGTCTCTCGCCCGCGCCATCCAGCGCGAGGACGCTGGCGCGCTGGCGGCGCGCAGCTGGCTCCGCAATGCGGTGAAGCGGGCCAAGACAGGTCTCGCCACCCGCCTGAGCGAGAAGGCGCAAGGTGCCGGCACGCGCTACCGCTGGGATGTCGAAGCGGCCGACGAGACCTTCGACATCGTCCTTGCCGAGCTGAAGCCGGACGGCGATCCGGCGGGCCTCTATGTCGCCCAGAACGAACCGGCACTGGCTGATGTCACGCAGCGGCCGGGCCTGCAACTCGCAATCGACGGGCCCGACAGGGCCGGGACGCGCCGGCTGGTGCTGAAGCTCTCGCGCAGCGCCCTGGAGAAGGGCGCGGGCGAGGCGTCGCAACACCTTGCCGAGATCGGCGCCGTGCTCGGCGGCCTGCTGCCGCGCCTCGCCCGCGCCGCCGGCCCGAACCCAGCGCGCCGGCCGACCGTGATCATGGTGCCGACCGGGCGCGCCGCGCTCTGGCCGCCGATCTTCGAGGCGATCGCCACGGAAGCCGACGCCAGCCGCGCCGCGTTCCCGTTCGAGCGGCCATTCTCGCCGGCTGCGATGAAGAAGGCGGTGATCGCGGGCGCCGCCATCCTCGGCATCGAGGGCGACATGGCCGGCAGCGCCGTACAGTACAAGAACCCGCTCGGCATCGCCGCCATGGCGGTGCAGATGCGCGATCTCGGCGCCACCGGCCTGCGCACCGAATTCGCGGCCGAGCGCATCCATTATCTCGGCTACGACATCGGCTCGGGCGCACGCGTCCATGCCGAGCATGACGAGGCGGCGCCGAGCCTGGGCGGGCGTGCCAATCTCGGCCGCCGCTTCCAGTTCGTGCGTACGATTCCGGGCCTAGACCCGCAGGGCAAGGCGCTGGCGCGCCTGCGTCCGCTGCTGGATGGCCAGGACCCGATGGTGCTGCTCGAAGGCGATTCGATCGTGGAGGCCCATCGCGAAGGGCTAGACGGCTTCGGCGTCTGCGAGATCATCAGCGAGGTGCTGTCACCGGTGAGCCGCAAGGTCACGGTGGTCGCCGCCAACGAAGGCTGGGAAGCCTGCTGGCGGATCGAGCACGACCGCGTCTCGCGGATCTATTGAGAATCGAGATGTGCCCCGCTCGCCATTCGAGGTCATTCCGGACAAGCCGCGAAGCGGCGCCGATC
Organism: Allobosea lupini; assembly: GCF_900109525.1. Taxonomy (GTDB): domain Bacteria; phylum Pseudomonadota; class Alphaproteobacteria; order Rhizobiales; family Beijerinckiaceae; genus Allobosea; species Allobosea lupini. Next base: position 60,022 of record NZ_FOAN01000004.1, read on the forward strand.
GGGAATCCATTCCGGAGCCTATCAGATAAGGGTTCTGGAATGGGTCCCTGGTCTCCCTCCGGTCGCCCGGGACGACTCGCGTATTTGATGACGTCCGGTTCCGAAAATTGCCCCGGAGCGCACAAGAGCGATTGCGCCCTGCAAACCCTTCTCCCCGCCCGAGTGAGCTGACGCCATGGCCCTGCCCGATCTCATGGACCTGGTGATGCACGACCCGCGGCGGCTGACGTCGTTGCGCGCAGTCGCCGGCGAGCCGGGCGAGGCCATGCCCGGCATCGAGAACCTTTGGCGCAAGCCGGTCTTCAGCCTGACCGCCGGCGGCCAGCCGACCAAGGACGGCAAGGCCTCGCTGGAGGACCTGATCGACCGCTATCGCAGCATCGCGCTGACCGATGGCGGCAGCGGCCCGCAGCCGATCGACGTCCCCTTCACCTCGCTGGTGGTGCTGACCGCCGAGGCGCTGCCGGGCGCGCAGGAGCTCGGGCGCTTCCTCGCCGACCGGATCGAGCAGCGCTTCCGCGACGTGATCGATCCCGATATCGGCGTCACCGTCCATGTCGAGCAGAGCCTGCACGCAACCGCACCGGTCGCGGTCTATCTCGGCCATGGCGTCCATGCCCCACCGGCCGACAGCCGATTGCCGCATGGCGAGGTGGTGATCCGGCAGGATGCGCAGACCGCGATCGGCCAGCCGATCATCGGCGTCAACACGCCGGGCGGGCTCTATTCCGGCCAAGCGCGCTTCGCCTTCTCGCGCAGCGAGATGCTGACGCCGGCGGTGCATCCCGATCTGCCGGGCGGCACGATCTTCTTTCTCGGCCGCTACCCCGTCGATGCCTCCGCCCGCGATGCCGGCGGCCTGCCGCTGCTCACCGCTTTGCCGCAGACGCCCGAGGCGCGCGCCCAGGCGATCCAGGTCGAGACGCTGGCTTTGCCCGGCGGCAATGTCGATGCCCGCTTCGAGATCCTCGGCGTGCGCCCGCAGGTCGGCCGCGTCTCGCTGGGGCTTGTCGACGTCACGCTCGACCGCAGGCCGAGCCGGCTGCAGGCGCAGCCGCCCAAGGGCCCGCATCTCGCCGTCACCGGCCTCGCCATCCCCGAGAATTTCGGCGGGAGGCGCATGGCGCGCTACTGGGTCGAGCGCAGCCATGGCGGGCGATTGCTGTCCTCGGCCATGCTGGCCCAGCGCGACAGCATCGTCGTGCAGGGCCGCGACGCCCGCCGCTACGACCGGCGCGAGCTGCGCTACAGCCGCGTCGGCGGCGAGTTCCGCGCCGAGAGCATGAGCTTCGACGGGCGCCGCCGCTCGCTGCTGAGGCTGGAGGACGGCGAGTTCGGCTATATCGGCCTGCCGCGCGAGCAGACGCCGATCGCCTTCGGACCCGACCAGTCCTCGCGCGGCTACGGCACCTTCGACTGGCTCGGCGAGGCCGTGCGCGTCCAGTTCGGCTCGGGCGTGGTCGAGCGGCTCGACGATCTCTATGATCACAACCCGGTCGGCTTCATCGCGGCTGCGCCCGATGGCGTCGCCGTGCAGTCGGCCGGCGATATCTGGCTCCTCGGCGGGCGCAAGCCGCAGGCCGCCGGGACCTGCATCATCCCGCCGAACGGCCCCTTCGTGCTCGGGCCGCTGGTGGTCGAGCTCCGGGAGGCGACGCCATGAGCCATCCGCTCCTCCGCAGCCTGAAGCGCAGCCTCACCGCCGTCGCGGTCGGCGCCGTCACCATCGCCGGTTTCCTTTGGCTGTCGGGCGGGCTGATCGGCGAGCTCGCCGCCAGCCGTGCCTGGATCAAGCAGCCCGATTTCACCGAGACCAGCCGCTCGAACGAGGACCTGTTCCAGCAGGGCGTCGCGACCGGGCTGATCTGGCTCGATGCCGCCGGCCCGGTCATCCGTTCGCAGCCTTGCGAAGCGCTCTACGACGCCTCGCTGACCGTGCCGACGCCGCAAGGCACCAAGGAGTTTTCGCGGACCTTGCTCGACCGGCTCTGCAACCTGCCGGCCGGCGCGCAGATCCGCTCGGAAATGCTGGCCTGGAACAACTCCTTCCTGATCGCCGGCGCTCGCGACGACCGCGCCCCGGATCGGCGCTGCGCCGACGGCACGGCGCTGACGCTGCCGGTGGTGCCGGCCGGCTGCCGCCCGTCGAGCTGGACCGCGCGCGTCGCCCAGACCACCGACCTCGCCGCGCCGCTCAATGTGATGCCCAATGCGGTGCCGCCGCCGCGCGACTTCGCCGATTTCGCCAAGCGCCGGGGCAACCAGCTCTCCGACTGGGCCCTGTTTGGCCCCTTGCGCGCGCCCGAGGACAGGCTCGTTCTCTCGACGCGACTGCCGGCCGGCAATCGCCGTATCACCGTCGACATGATCTTGGAGCCGGCGCGCATCGTCGTCGGCAATGAGCGCGTCAATCTCGACCCCAAGCGCGACGAGCAGACCGTGCGCCTCGCCGGCCTCGCGATCGCAGCCGAGCGCGTCTGCTCCGACAGCGACGAATTCGCGACCTGCGCCGAAGAGGCCCAGCAGGGCCTGCCGCATGGCTGGCGCTTCACCATCACCGGCGCCCGCCGCCGCGACGTCGAGATCGGCTTCGAGGGGCAGCCGGTCCGGGCGGTGCCGCCGCGCGCCCGCGAGATCCTCGGCGGGCCGGGCGTCCAGAGCGAGGACGGCAAGGTCAAGCTCTGGCGTTCCTCGCATATCGAGGCCGATTGCGAGCGGGCCAAGACCAAGCTGGTCTGCGAGCTCGGCTGGCGTGGCGCGGTCACGCAGCGGCGCACCGGCGCGGCCCGCGCGCTCTATTTCGCCGACGGGACGCCGGCGCTCGACAATAACGGCGTGCCGCTGCCGATCGTCGACGAGCTCGGCCTGACCGCGCTGATCGGCTATGGCGCTGGCGATGTCGGCTCGCTCTCGGCCGCGCTCGGCCGGGCCCGCACCCGCGAGAACCTGACGCTCACCATCGAGCCGCGCCTGCAGAAGCTGGTGCAGGACGCCGTCTACGAACATATGGGCGAGCGTCTCGGCCGTGGGAAGCGTCCGCGCAAGCCCGGCCCGCTGCCGGTCAATCTCGCCCCCGAGCAGGAGCCGCCGGATCAGGGCGACGGCCGCGCCGTCGTGCTGCTGATGGATGCCGGCGACGAGCCCGGTGCGCTGCTCGGACTGGCGAGCTGGCCCGATTTCGTGCCCGGCATGCATAGCTGGGACATCCAGGCGCTATCGACCGGGCGCGACAGCGACTCGCCGCTCGCCGGCCATGGCTGGCGCGCCGGCGACGTCCACACCATGCCGGGCTCGACCTTCAAGCTGGTCACCGGCCTCGCCAGCATCCTCGGCATCCGCGAGCAGCCCCGTTTCGCAGACATGATCATGGGCCGGATGCCGCCGGGGCAGCAGGCGCAGGTCTTCGGCATCCCGGGCGGCGGCATCCTCAATGTCGACGGTGTCGCGATCGCCAATTATGGCGGCGCCGGCTTCAATGTCGGCATCCTCTCACCGGCGCAGAGCGGCTGCCCGGATGCCGGCCGCGGGGCGCAGATCGGTTTCTGCGAGGCGCTGATCAAGTCGTCGAACCTGTGGTTCGCCGGCATGGCGCTGACCATGGACGGGCGCAAGGTCGGCGGCCGGCCGACGACCGTGCCCGGGCGTACCGGCACGATCCTGGCGCAGATGACCGAGCATCTCTACCCGATCACCCAGCCGGGCACGCTGGCCCAGCCCGGCGTCGACCTGACCCGCGGCATCGTCCCGGGCGCGCAGCGGCTGACCGGCGAGGCGCTCGACCTCGCGGTCGAGGACAAGCGCAATGCAAGGCGCATCGACCTCGCCACCAACTCCTACGGCCAGGGCGTGCGCGCGACGCCGATCGCCATGGCCTCGATCTACGGTTCGGTCGGCGCCCGCAAGGTCATCCTGCCGCGCGTGCTGAAGCCGGTCTCCGACGTCGCCGAGACGCCGATGCCGAACGAGGGCAAGCCGGTCATCCCCGGCATGGACCCGCGTCAGGCCGAGCCCTTCCTCGACGATGCGCAGCGCGGCCTGCATGGCGTCGTCAACTCGCCCGGCGGCACCGCCGCCGGCGTGATGGCCTCGCTGCCGCCCGATATCCGCAAGCGCATCTACGGCAAGACCGGTACCGCCGACACCACCGACGGCATGAACTCGGCCTGGTTCGCCGGCTGGATGGACAATGTCGCGGGGCGCAAGCGCGTCGCCTTCACCTGCCTGGTCTCGCATACGCGGGAAACCGGCGGACGCGCCTGCGGACGCCTGATGGCCGGCCTGCTCGGCAAGGTCGCCGCGCTCGGAGACAAGAAGTGAGCGAGACCACCGCGCTGCGCCAATTGATGGGGCGCTGGCTGACCTTGCGGCCGTTCCGCCTGCCGCGCATCCGCATCGGCGGTGCCGGCGGGGCCGTGACCGGCCTCGTCCTGCTGGCGCTCTGCCTCGCCGTGCTCGGCTTCTGGTGGCACAATACCACCCATCTGATCGAGAGCGCCCGCCCCGTGGTCAGCCTGGAGCGGCTCGATCTCGCCCTCGCCCGCGGCGAGACCGTGACGATCGGCCGGCGCGAATTGCTGCAGCCGCAGCGCTTCGATGCGGCAGAGGCGCGCCATGTCGCCCTCACCCGTCAGCCGGACGGACGCGTCACCATCCGCAACGTCGCCAATACGCGCCGGCTCTGGCTCGACTATCTCAACGGCGCCGGCAGTTTCTCGGCGCGCTGGCGTTTCCAGCCGGGCGACCGCATCGCCGCCGGTGCGCTCGCCATCGCGGTCGACGAGGCCCGGCCCGGACGGCTGGCACTGACCCTGACCGAAGCCGGCAAGCCGGCCCGCAAGCTCACCATCGACTCGACGGGACCGCTCTCGACGCTCCGGCTCGACGGCAACGCGCTCTCCGTCTGCCAGCCGCGCAGCGGCGCCGACCGCATCCGCGAGATCGTCACCGGCCTGATCGCCACCGACGAACGCGGCGAGGACCGTATCGTCTCGCTCGGCGGCCGCCTGACCTGCTCGGTGCGCGAGGAAGCCCATGTCGGCGCCAGCGCACTGCCCTTCAAGGCGCTGACGATCGTCGCGCGCGGCGGCAGCTATTTCCTCGCTCCCGGCGATGCCGTCGACGCGCCGCGCCCGCCGGTGCTGTTCGCGCGCGGCAACCAGCGCATCACCGACTTCACCGACATCGCCTGGGAGCTCGATCCCGACGGGCCCGCGCGGCTCAGCCACATGATCATCGGCCGCACCCGCTATGCCGTCGACATCGGCGAGGAAGCGAACGGGCGCCTGCCGCTGCGCCTGACGCCGCTGAGCAAGACCCACCGCTTCGCCCCCGACGACGCCGAAGCCCTGCGCGCGACCGCGACGACCGACAGCGTCAGGCCGGTGGTGACGCCGCCGCGCCAGCCGATGTCGGCCGCCGAGCTCGGCAACCCGCTCTCATCGCTCAATGGCGTCGAGCGCATCGTGCGCCTGCTGCTGACTCTCGGCATTGCCGTGTTCGGCGTGCTCGCGGCGATGCACCACGCCACCCTGTTCCGGCGCAGCGCCATCCTGGTCCGGCTGGTCGGCGCGCTCGGCTCCACAGCCTTCATCGGGGCCGCAACCATGCTGGTGCTCGCGCCGGAACTGTCGCGGCTCGGGGGCGCCTCGATCTCCTATGAGGCGGCGGTGCACGCCACCATCCTCGCCTATGCGATCGCCTGCATCGCGATCATGATCGGGCCGCGCTTCACCACGCCGCTGCGCGTGACCTGGCTCGGCCTCGTCATGCTCTGCTGCCTCGGCAGTCTGACGCTGCTGGCCCTCGGCCTCGACGCGGAAAAGACCGACTTCACCATCCATGCCGAGAAGAACAAGCTCCTGTTCTTCGACCTGATCCCGGTCGTTGCGGTGGTGATCGCCTTCCAGCCGCAGCGCTCGATCGCGGCGCTGCCGCGCTCCTTCTTCATGGGCGTCGGCTTCAAGGACCAGCTGCTGCGTGCCGTGCCCGCCATACTGATCCTCGCCGCCTTCGTCGCCTGGGGCGTGCTCGGCACCGAGACCGGCGTCGCCGGCTTCCAGCCGGTCGAGCTCGGCAAGATCGCGCTCGTGCTGGTGCTGGCGCACATCTTCCTCGGTTTCTCGCGGATCGACTATTTCTACAACCAGCGCCACTACATCTCCTGGCTGACGGTCAGTCTCGCGACCGTGCTGGTCTTCATCCTGTTCCTGACCGCGGTGCCGTTCCTGAAGAGCGACTATTCGCCGGCGCTGATCATCATCATTACCACCGTCGTGCTCGCCTTCGCCTTCCTGCTGCCGAGCACGCTGAAGCGCTTGGTCGAGATCATGCGTGTCTTCCTGCGCCGGGCCGACGCGCCGCAGCGCAAGGTCCGCAGGCTCGGCTGGCCCCGCGGCGGCGTATTGGCGCTCGTCCTCGTGATCCTGCTCGGTATCAATGCCGCGCTGATCTACGTCTTCCCGGGGCTCGTCACCTATGCGATCTCGGGCCAGTGGAGCCTGCCCAAGGAGCGGCTCGCCGCCATCGACACGCTCGAGAAGGCCCGCGGCGGGCTGTTCCGCGTCCCGGCCGAGCGGCTCCTGACCTGGTACGATCTCGACCACGCCACCAAGCGGACGCAGACCGCCGCGCAGGACCGCAGCCCGGACGTGATCCATCGCGATCTCGGCTTCCAGCTGCTGCAGTCCAAGGTCGCGCTCGCCGAGATGCCATGCACGCTGGCCCGGCTCGATCTCGGCCTCGACAAGACGCCGGTCGAGGTGCGCCGTGCGCTCGACGAATTGCCGCCCTCGCCGGTCTCGCTCTGCGCCATGCTGCCCGGCGCCCGCGTCACGCCGATCGCCGAGCGCAAGGGCGAGGAACAGGACGAAACCGTCAGCCGCTTCACCGTCAGCGACCTCGTCCGGTTGCCGGTGGTGCAGAACGACTTCATCGCCACCTTCCTGATGGTGCGCTTCGGCCTGCCGGCCGGGCTGGCGCTATTGGCGGCGCAGGTGATCACCGTTTTCGGCCTGCTGGCGCTGGCAGTCAGCCTGATGCGCGAGCGCGCCATGGGCTCGGCCCAGGAAGGCGCGAACAAGGGCATGGCGATCATCCTGGTCGGCATCGCCACGATCTTTTCGCTGCACTGGAGCATTTCCTGGGGCAACGCGCTCGGCCTCCTGCCAGTGATGGGTCAGCCGATGACCTTCATCGCCGCGGCGACCTCGCATCACATGCTGATGGCGCTGCCCTCGATCGCGATCGCGCTGATCGCCGGCCGCCTCGCCGCGATTCGCCAGCTCTCGCCGACCAGCGACCCGCCGCCCTGGGGCCTGTGGCGCGGGCTGACGCGTGCGGGGCTGTAGCGGGGTCAGCTCGCCGTCATTCTCGGCCGAAGCCCTCGGGTCCGACTTTCGGCCGGCCCAAGGATAAACTCCGCGCAGAGCCGAGTATCGGGTGACGGGCAAGCGCCGACCGGAGCCTCATCCGGACTGAGAGGCGCAGGTCAAGCCCGAGCATGACGGCGCCGCCGGCTCAGCGCCGCGTGATCTGAATCGAGATGGCCCTGGGCTCTTCGACCTGGATCACCGGGAAAGCGGTGATGCCGCCGCGGATCGCATTGGGATTGAAGACCACGCGGGTAGGCGTCGACTTGGAGGCGACGACGGCCGGGCCTGTCCCGTTCTGGAACTTCGCCTTGGCCGGCGCGACCGGATCGAGCGCCAGCCCGCAAATGTCCTGGCCATCGATCGCAACGCTCGCCACCTCGCCGATATCGACCGACGCCTCGCTATAGCGCGGGCGGATCTCGTAGATCTGAGCCTCACAGGTGCTGCCGGCAGGTGCGGACAAGGTCACCAGCCGCGCCAGAGCGGAGCCGGGCATCGCGACAGGCCCACTTTGAGCGCTGGCACTCTGCTGGCTCAGCGAAGGCGCTGTCTGCTGCCCCAGAGAGGGTGCGGTCGCGCCTTGCTGCCCGCCGATCTGCTGACCAGAAGTCGGCTGCGTCGCTCCACTGGTCCCGGGTTGGGTCAGCGTCGGCGGAGCCTGATAAGGATCCTCGGCCGAGCCACCACGGGTCAGATACCAGCCCGCCCCCGCTGCGCCTGCTACGAGCACCAGGCCCGCAGCGACGATCAAGGGCAGGCGCGACGAAGAGCCGGTCGATGCCGGCTTGTCGCCCAGGACCTGGCGGCGTGAGCGCGGGGCCTGGGGGCTCTTCAGCACATCGGCGATGGAGGGTTCATCCCCGGCAGGACGCGGCTGGACGAGGGTCTGCTGCGGCTGCGCAGCGGCTGTTTGCGCAGGCTGCGGCTGAGCGGGTTGCTCGGCGCTCCTGGATTCGAACGGTCTCAGGGCCATCGAAGACGATCCCGGTGCTGTCGGCCGATCCAGTGCGGACGCCACGGCCTGCGGTTCGAAAGCACCGCTGCGCAGGAAGAGGTCGATCGGCGCAGCGATGTCCGCGAGAGACGAGACCACCACGATATGATGCGGCTGGCCACCCAGAATCTTGCCGAGGATCGCGACGGCGCGCTCGGCCTCCTCGCCGCGCGGCACCAAGGCCAGCACCGGGGTGGCGCCATGCTCGGCATCGGCGAAGAGATGGCGGCAGCGGTCGATCTTGGTGGTGAGGTGGTATTCCTGCTGGGTGACGCGCGCCTCGCTCGCCGTATCGGCGACCGAGAGGTCGATCGCGCCAGTGCCCCAGATCACGAGCTTGGCCTCGGAGGCCTTGTGCGTCACCGCCTCGCCATGGGTGAGCGCGCAATGAGCGGCGAGCGTCGGCACCATCCAGCTCTTGCCCTGGTCGATCGAGCCTGAGGCGGCGAGACGATAGCTGCCGCCATCGGGCAGGCCGAGGATCTGGCGCAAGGGTTCGCCGGGGCGCAGCAGGTTGCTGTACTGCGTGCTCCAGGGCTCGCAGACCTCGGAGCTCTCGGTCGCCAGCACGACGCGCGAAACCGGCACGCGGGCCGACCAGGCGAGCTTCTTCAGGATGATCGGCTGGTCGGTCGTCGGCACCACGACGAAGACGCCGGAGCGCCTGGCGTTCTGATCTCCGGCCATCATCTCTCCCGCAGGCCCTGCCGTCCCTTCATGCCGGGTAAAAGCGCTGCTTTCGGCAGCGCTCCCGGCGTTACAGCAGATAAACGCCCGCGAGCGGGTTGGCGAGCATCAATCGCAGCAGGTCACGCTCGGCGTCCTGCCGCGGCAGGTCGATGACGATGTGCTTGTCGACCGGCGCCGGCAGCGGCAGGCGGACCACGCCCTCGATCGAGACGACCTCGATCATGGTCGGGGCCGGATCGGTCTCCGACAGGCACTGGATGACCAGGGCCGGCGGCGCATCGTCCTCCTCGATCACATCGAGCTCGAACGAGCCGATGCGGCGGTGGGTCGCGCTGCTGTCATAGGCCGCAGCGGCGAGTTCGCTACGCGCCACGGCCTGGAAGGAGAGCAAGCGGCGATAGAGCCGTGCTGCCTCCGGATCGGTGCGGATGGCACGCTCGGCAGCGAAGTTGACCGGCTCGCCACGGACGCGGCGGGCATGCGCCCAAAGATCGGCCCGGCTGATGCTCGCGGCGACGGCCTCTTCCGGCTCGGTGCTCGCAAGCGCCGCCAGAACCAGCCTGGCCGTGGCGCGGCCGGCGCGGAGGTCGTCTTCGAGCGGACCCTGGTTAGCGAAGTCTGTCATGGCCGTTTCGATCGCCCTTGATAGCGCTGCGAGAAGACGTCGGTGAACCGCGCCTCGTCGCTGGCGGCCTGGGCGACCAGGTCCGTCGTTTCTCCGAAGCGCTTCTGTTGCCTGTTGATCCGGTGCAGGGCCGCTGCGACCGTTCTCAGTGCTCCCCCATGCCTTGCGAAGGTCAGCGCCAGTTTCGCATCGTCGATCCGGAAGCTCGCACGATCATGGCGCCAGCGCCGCAGCAGCTTCTGCCCCTCGGCCGTCGCCGCCGCACTTTCCGGCCCCTCGATCGCCTCGAGGGCATTGCCGATCAGCAACAGTTCGTCGAGCCGCCGGCCCAGAGCGGCGAGACTCGCGGCGATGCCGGCATAGTCGAACGGCTCCGGGCTCTGGTCGACCTGGCCGCGATTGGAGCCGGCGATACGGCGGCTGGCCTCGACCAGCCGGTTCTCCCAGGGCGCGACGGCGCGCGAGCGCGCCAGCGTCAGCGGCTGCTCGTGGGCGAGCGGCAGGATGGCGAGCGCCCGGCCGATGGCCTCGCGCTCCTCCTTGTTGAGGAATTTCGGCTCGGCCGGCAGGCGCATCAACGCGGCGTAGACGCGCTCGCGCACCACGCCGTCCTCATCCTCCTCGTCCGGCTCCTCGTCTTCGTCCGGTTCGTCGACCTCGAGCTCGCCGAGGATTGCCTGATGATCGAGCCAGGCGATCAGCGCCTCCTCCGGATTCTCCGAAGGCTGGCGCGCCATCAGCGTCTCCATCGAAGCCGGTGCCATGAAGTCGCGGCGGCCGACGCTGGAGCGCTCCTCGCGGATCAGGGCGCTGAAACGCTCGGCGAAGCGGGCGAAGCTCCAGGTCTCGCCATGCAGCAACGCGAAGCTCCAGAGCGCGATCAGATCGTCCGGATCGAATTCGCGCTGGCGCTCACGCCGGCCGGAGGCGTTGAGGAAGGCCTCGCGCTGGCGGATCAGGTCGGCGAAGGCGAGCAGCGGCAGATGGCGCCGGCGCCAGGCCCGCATGAAACGGGCCGGCTCCTGCACCGCACGCTTCATGCCGTCCTCGTCGAAGGAGGACAGGGCGAAGACCGCGTCGAGCGCGGTGCGCAAGGCGACCAGCCCGCCTTCCGAGCGCTCATCCGCTTCGGCCGCGAAGAGGAAGTCGGCGAGGCCGAGCGCGCGCCTGATCCGGCTCCAGGAGAAGGAGCGGGTCTTTGCCTCGCCCTTGTCGCCATAGGAGAGCACGATCTCGGCCGCGGAGGCCTCGATGGTCGCCCCGGCGAAGCTCACGCGCACCGGCCCATCCTGGCGCAGCGGCCGCAACAGGATGCCGCTCTCGTCGAGCATGCAGCCGATGGCGGCGTCGCGGGCGGGCATGCGCGGATTTGCGGTCAGCGCTCCCAGCGAGAACAAGACCTGCAGCATGTCCCAGAGGGGCAGATCGGCATTCTCCGAACCGCCACCCGTGATCGCGAGAACGAACTTCTCCGTGTCCCGGGCGGAAAACCGCCGCGAAGACGCGATCGTGCTGATCTCCGCGACCCTTGCAGGGTCAATACCCCAATCCATGTGTCAAATATCCGCATCGACCACCGGCTCGGTTGCGGCAAACGGACCCCCCTGCCCCGCTCGCGCCCAGCCGGCACATATTGCTGCCATAATTAAAGTAACAAGCCGCCCGGTCCATGTCGACCGGGCGGCTTTTTCGTAAGGGAAGGCCGGGATTCATGGTTACCCGGCCACCCAATCCGATCAGCGGGTGGCGACCTTGCTGACAACCAGACGGTTGCCGGAGAAGGTGACCTGACCGTTCAGACCGACCAGCTCCAGCATCAGGCGGAAATTACGGGTCAGGCGAGCGGAGTCGGCCGAGGTGGTGTAGAAGAAGTCGGCCGAGGTCGACGTCATCTGCGTGGCGCGATGGGCGCGGTAGCAACCCCAGCGAACGAACTCGCTCTCGACCCGGTCGACTTCCGTGGCGGTGAAGTCGCGCAGCTGGATCACGAAGTCGGTCGGCAGGCTGTTGCAGCCGTCGCCGCCAGCAGCGACCGGAGCCGCACCACCCGCACCGGCGCCACCGCCGAGGACGATACCGTCCTTGCCGACAGCAGCCGCACCACCGCTCGGGCGGGCAAAGCCCTCAAGCTTCTGGGCGATCGCCGCGCCGAGATCGGCGGCGAGGAGGCGCGAGTGGGTGCCGACCGTCTCGAGCAGGCACTCGGCGCTGCAGGGGTTCGGCAAGGCGGGCAGCTGGAAGCCGCCGACCTCGAAGGCCGCGATGAACTGGCCGGAGCGGACATTGAGCACGCGGCCGGCGATGCGGATCTCGGGGAAGCGGATGTCGGCAGCGACGGCGCGGCGGGCCGAGGCGTAGATCTGGTAGACGACCATGGCGTCGACCGGGGTCGAGACAGCGCGGGCGATCTCGATCAGCTCGGCGTCGCGGCGGCGGACCCGGGCGGTCTGGGTGATGCCCAGCGCCAGGCTGGTCTCGTCATAGACCTGGAAGCCGCGGGTGTTGAGATACTCCGAAAGCTGGAGCTGCACCCGATTGAAGATGCGGTTGTTGCGCGGAACCGTATCCGGATCGGCGTCGTCCGACATCACCAGGAGGTTGATGCGGGAATTCGGCGATTGGGCGCTGGCGACGACGCTGAAGGACATCAGCAGCGCGAGACCGAGCATGAGGCGCTTGAACAAAGCCATGACGATGCCCCCTGAGGCAAATGGTTGTTTCGGGAAGACGGTAGAAAACTCAGCCGGTGATGGCGATGACTTCAACGCGGCGATTGACGGGTGAATAGGGGCTGCGCGGATTGCGCAGCATATCAGGACCGAAGCCGTGGGCGACGAGGCGGCCAGGGCTGATCTCGCCGTAGGAGACCAGCCAGTCACGGACCGCGGCAGCCCGCTCCTGCGAGAGCTCGACATTGTAGTCGTAGCCGCCTTCGGCGCTAGTGTGGCCGGCGATCAGGAAGCGCTGATCGAGCAGGATCGGATCGCGCAGCGCCAGGGCAAGCCGCATTAGCGTGGCTTCTGCGCCCCGGCGCAGCGTCGCCGAGTCGTTGTCGAAGAAGACTGTGACTTCGACGCGGCGGGTCAGGTCGATCACGACATCCGAACCGTAACCGCGCGGATGGACCCGGCGGGGCACCGGCGCGACGCGGCGCACCACGACCCTGCCGCCACCACTTGCGCCACCACCTGAGCGACCCGGCACGCGATCATGCGGCGCCAGCGAGCGCAGGATATTGGTCGCACCCTGGTCGGTCTGTGCCAGCGCAGGAAGAGCGCTCAGCAGCGGCAGCGAAAGGACGAATCCACCGAGCGCCCGGCGGGACATCATCTGGGGAAGCTCGCCGTTGTCCTTGCGCTCATCTGCGTTCTTCATAGCCAGATCCCCTGTTTACCCTCTCTTCGCATAGTCCTGTAGCCTCGACAATGCGACGGCCGGCTCGGGTGAAGGCGGGTCGTAGCAGTGGCGTTGCCCGAGCTTTGCCACGGTTTGCCTGATTTTCGCGGCAGACCGCATTTTTTCCTGAACAGCGAGTGAATGAGCGCCCTCTCACGCGCGCACGTTCAAATTCCCGCACAGGGTTCCCCGGGCATCTGCGAAACCGGCTCAGGGATCGCCAAGGGTCTGGCAACGTGCCCAGCGCACACCCGTTCATGAGGAGACCCGCCATGGGCTTCCAGCTCGACCAGACCGCCCGCCTGCGCACCAGCCGCCTGCGCCTCGCCGTCGCCGCCCTCGCCGTCATCGTCTCGGCCGGCGCCGGTTTCGCGCAGGCCGAAGGCGGCAACCCGGATGCACCCAAGGTCGCCGAGCGGCCGCAGTCGCTGAAGCTGGAATTCTCCTCGCGCACCGTCTCGCTCGGCGTCGCCCAGTCGGCCCGCGAGATCATGACGACGCGCCAGATCGCCTTCGCGCCCGGCAGCTGGGAGGTCTCCTCCGATGCCCGCCGCGCCATCACCCAGCTGCGCGACATCTTCCGTGGCAATGCTCCCAAGGGCGCACCCTTCGCCATCCTGGTCTCGGGCGGCGACGAGGTCGTCAATTATCGCCGGGCCCGTGCGCTCCGCACCCAGCTGATCGAGATGCAGCTCGAGGATGCCGGCAAGGTCGTGATCGCCGCCCGCGCCACCGGCGAAGGCCAGGCCACCGACGACGGCAAGGCACGCGTCGATCTCGTCCCGCTCGACCCGGCCCGCTGCGGCGGCTGCGGCGATGCTCCCTTCCGCACGCTCGTCCTCGACACCGGCGTCCAGAAGCTGGTGCGCGCCAGCGCCGAGGACGCGGTCGTTCCGGCCTCGCAGGTCGCCGGCAAGGACGGCCAGGACACCAACGTCACCGCGGCGCCGCTGCCGCCGGTGCGCCAGCAGGCGACCGAGAAGACTGTCGAACGCGCCCAGGCTCCGCGCCCCGCCCCGAAACTGGCGACCGCGCGGCAGGCGGAACCGCGCTATGACGGCCGCACCGTCATGGTCGAGCCCGATGATTACGGGCAGCAGCGCCGCCGCATCAGCCGCAGCACCAACCGCGGCTGCGCCATGCCGGACATCATCATCGACGACTACTATCCGGGTGGCCCGCTGGTCGGCTGCGACGGCAGCTACGGCCCGCGCCCGCGCTGGTGAGTTCGGACCGGATCAAAGCCTCCCGGGCGAGCGCAGAGCCGCCGGGGAGGCTTTGCCTTTATGACTCCGCGCAACAGTGGCGCCGCAAACGCTTCGGACTCGTATCGGCGCTGTTCAGACGATCTGGTTGAGCAGCGCGGCCTCGCCGCGCTCCAGTCGGCCGAGATTGTCCAAGAGGATATCGACGACATTGCTCTCATAGGCGCGGGTCTCGCCGGCGCTGTGCGGCGTCAGCAGCACCTGCGGCATCGCCCAGAGCGGCGAGCTTGCCGGCAGAGGCTCCTCGTACACGCAGTCGATGCCGGCGCCCGCGATACGGCCCGCTTCGAGCGCGGCGATCAGCGCAGGCTCGTCGACGACACGCCCCCGCGCGACATTGATCAGATAGGCCGAGGGCTTCATCGCCGCGAGCGCGGCGGCATCGATCAGCCCTTCCGTCTCCTGCGTCAGCGGGCAGGTCAAGGCGACGAAATCAGCCTTCGCGAGCGCGGCGTGCAGCTCCGCCGGCGGCACGATCGCCTCGACATTCGGCTCCGAGCCCGGCCGGCGGCGCACGCCGATCACGCGCATGCCGAAGGCGGAAGCGATTGCGGCGAGCCGCAGGCCGATACGGCCGAGACCGACGATGACCAGGGTCCGGCCGCCAAGCTCGTCCTCGCGGCGGGAGCGATCGCCGATCATCGGCCGCCAATTGGCCTTTGCCTGGTTGTCGCGGGCGAGATGGAGCTGGCGCGCCAGCGCCAGGATCAGCGAGATCGCATGTTCGGCGACGGCGCGCTCGTTAGCGCCCTGGGCGCTGGCGAGGCGAACACCCGCCGCCGCCAGCTTCGGCTTGTCGAACTGGTCGGTGCCGGCGCTGATCGACTGGATGAAGCGCAGCTTGCCTAACCCGTCCAGGATCTCGTTGCGCCAGAGGCCGGAAACGACGAGGACATCGGCCTCCGCTGCCCGAGCCTTGAGATCGTCGACGGTTCGGACCTCGAAGCTCGCCGCCGCGCCGTTACGCGCCAGATACTCGTCGCGCAGCTGATAGGCCGCATGGGCGAAGCCGATGGTGAGGGCGGACTGCTTCGGCCAGGGCTGCATGCGACTTGTCTCCGGATCGCTGGAATCACCTGACGATAGCGACGATACGCAGCTTCGTCCCATTCGCACCCGCATGCGCCGGCTGCGATGACCGCGCAGCGAGGCTCAGGCCGACTTGAGGGCCTGCACCAACCGGGTCCAGCCCGCCTCGTGGCCCGGCAGGCCGAAGCGCAGGCGGCAAGGATCGTGCTGAAACCGGCGGACATAGATGCCGGCGCGGCCGAGCCTCTCGAACAGGGATGGCGCCTGCGGCGTCTCGATCAGGCGATAGAGCACGGTGCCGCCGACGACCCGGCCCTGTCCGGCAAGGAGAGCGTCGAGGCGCTTGCTGTCGGCGGCGCGCGCTTCGCCGGCCGCGGACAGCCACTGCGCATCGCCGAGCGCGACGGCTCCGACATGCAGCGCCGGCCCGGCCACCGCCCAGGGGCCGAGCATGGCCTGAAGGGCGTCGGTGAAGCGCTCTTCGCCAACGGCGAAGCCGAGCCTGAGGCCGGCCAGCCCGTAGGCCTTGCCGAAGGAGCGCAGAACGAGAGCCCCCTCCGGCAGGATCGGCAGCAGGCTCGTCTCAGGCGCGAAATCGGCAAAGGCCTCGTCGACCACCAGCAGGCCGCCTCGCGCGCCAAGCAACCCGGCCAGCTGGACCAGCGTCTCCTGCGCGACGACGCGCCCGTCCGGATTGTTCGGATTGACCAGCACGACGACATTGGCGTCACCGATCTCCGCGAGGTCCGCGATTTCGCGCACAATCGCGCCCGCCTTGCGCCAGGCCGGCGCGTGCTCGCCATAGGTCGGGCCGAGCACGGCGACATTCGCTGCCGGTATCAGACGCGGCAGCAACTCGATCAGGATCTGCGTGCCCGGCGCGGCGACGAGGCCGCTTTGCGGACGAATGCGGTAGGCCTTGCGGGCCGCCGCCAGCAGCGCGGCCTCGTCCGACTTGCCGGGCAGGCGCTGCCACAGGCTTAACGGCAGCTGCGGAAGCGGATAGGGGATCGGGTTGATACCGGTCGAGAGATCGATCCAGGGTTCTGGCGCCTGCGGAAACAGCGCCTTGGCCGTGGCGAGATCGCCGCCATGCCAGATCGCTTCCTTCGTCTCCACGGCCGCCATGTCGCTCTCCGCCAGCCTGCCGCTCCTCCTCGCCGCCCTCCTGATCGAGGCGGCGATCGGCTATCCGGCGCGCCTGTTCGCATGGATCGGCCATCCCGTCACCTGGATCGGCGCGCTGATCGGCGCGCTGGATCGCAGCCTCAATCGCGAGAGCATGAGTTTCGCGATGCGGCGTCTGGCCGGTGTGGCCGCGCTCCTGATCCTGCTGGGTGTGACACTTGCCGCCTCGCTGGCCCTCGTCGCGCTCTGCCGCCTCGCCGAGCCGCTCGCTTTGCTGCCGCTGGCATTGCTGGCTTCCAGCCTGCTGGCGCAGCGAAGCCTGCACGAGCATGTCGCCCGCGTGGCCCAAGGATTGGAGCAAGGCGGCCTCACCGGGGGGCGCAAGGCGGTCGCGATGATCGTCGGCCGCGATCCGGAGAGCCTCGACGAGGCCGGCGTCGCGCGCGCCGCGATCGAGAGCCTCTCCGAGAATTTTTCCGACGGGATCGTCGCACCGGCCTTCTGGCTCGGCCTCGGCGGCCTGCCGGGCGGGGCACTCTATAAGGCGATCAACACCGCCGATTCGATGATCGGCCACAGATCGCCGCGACATCTCGCCTTCGGCTGGGCTGCCGCCCGGCTGGACGATCTCGTAAATTTACCAGCTTCTAGGCTGACTGCTTTGCTGCTGATCGCCGCCGCGGCGCTCGACCGGCAGGCCGAAGCCGGCGCCGCCTGGCGCGCCGTGCGTCGCGATGCCCGCCGCCACCGCTCGCCCAATGCCGGCTGGCCGGAGGCGGCGATGGCAGGTGCGCTCGGGCTTCGTCTCGCCGGCCCGCGCGTCTACGGGGCGGTCAGGGTCGAGGATGGCTGGATGGGCGATGGCAGGGCGGAAGCGACGGCGGCGGACATAAGGCGGGCGCTCGCCCTCTACCGACGCTCCTGCCTGCTGCTCTGGGGGTTGGCGGCAGTTGCAAGCGTGGCCGCGCTCGCCCTCTAGAACTCGATCCCCTCCTGCGCCTTTACCCCGGCGGCGAAGTGATGCTTCACCAGCGTCATCTCGGTGACGAGGTCAGCCGCTTCGATCAGCTCCGGCTTGGCATTGCGGCCGGTGACGACGACGTGGAGATCGGGCCGACGAGCCTGCAACGCCGCCACGACCTCGGCGAGCGGCAGGTAGTCGTAGCGCAGCGCGATGTTGAGTTCGTCGAGCACCAAGAGCCGGATGCTCTCATCGGCCATCAGCTCCCTGGCCTTGCCGAAAGCGCGCGTCGCGGCGGCGATGTCGCGGGCCTTGTCCTGCGTCTCCCAGGTGAAGCCCTCGCCCATCGAATGCCAGGAGACCTGATCGCCAAAGGCGTCCAGCGCCTTGCGTTCCCCGGTCGACCAGGCGCCCTTGATGAACTGGACGACACCGATGCGCCAGCCATGGCCGAGCGCCCGCAGGATCAGGCCGAAGGCGGCGGTCGACTTGCCCTTGCCCGGGCCGGTGTTGACGATCAGCAGGCCCTTTTCCAGCGTCTTGCCGGCGACCTCGGCGTCCTGCACCGCCTTGCGCTTTGCCATCTTCGCCTTGTGGCGGGCAGCGTCCTCAGCTTCGTCGGTCATCGTCACGTCGCGCTTCTACTTCACCTGCATCGGCAATCCGGCGACCATGAAGACCACGCGCGCGGCCTGCGCCGCAAGCCGCTGGTGGAGCCGGCCGGCCTCGTCGCGGAAGCGGCGGGCGAGCGCATTGTCCGGCACGATGCCGAGGCCGACCTCGTTCGAGACCAGCACCACCTCTGCGCTCGCCTCGCGGCAGGCCGCGACGAGCTCGCCGGTGGCGATCGCGATGTCGCGTTCGGCGAGCAGCAGATTGGTCAGCCAGAGCGTCAGGCAATCGACCAGGATGGGCTGTCCGGCTCGCGCATTGCGAATCGCCTCGGGCAGCGCGACAGGCGCATCGACCGTCTGCCAGTCGGGCGAGCGCCTGGCGCGGTGCTCGGCGATGCGGGCGCGCATCTCTTCGTCATAGGCCTGCGCGGTCGCGATGTAGGTCCAGGGTGCCGGCAGCGCCTCGATCAGCGCCTCGGCATGACGGCTCTTGCCGGAACGGGCGCCGCCGAGGACGAGGGTGAGCAGGGGAAGGGTCATGTCTGGCATTCGCTTTCGGAGAGACGTCGTGCATTGCACAGCGCCGCGCCTGTGGCTAATGATCATCCGTGACGGTGCCTCGACGACGAGGTGAAAAGGGAACGCGGTGAAAGGCCGCGGCTGCCCCCGCAACTGTAAGCGGCGCGTCCTGCGCCATCGGCCACTGGGTTTCCCGGGAAGGCGGAGCAGGACACCAAGCCGTGAGCCAGGAGACCTGCCGTCATTCGATGTCGTCCAGCAGGCTGCCGGTGGGGTGGCCAAGGAGAACCAGATGAACACGGCTACCGTCACCAGCCAGGCCAGCGTTTCGGAGCGAGCGAAAGCCGTCGCCGCCGCGCTGATCCTCGGCTTCGTGCTGATCTACACCGTCGGCTTCGCCGCCTCGTCCACTGTCCACAACGCGGCGCACGACACCCGTCACGGCCTCGCCTTCCCCTGTCATTGAGGGGAACCACATGGTCACGCGTGTTCTCACGGTCAGTATCCTGGCCGGGCTTCTGGCTGGGCTGCTGATCTCGGCGCTCCAGCACGTCACCACCACCCCGCTGATCCTCAAGGCCGAGACCTACGAGGCGGCGTTGCGCGCGCAGGGCGCACCGATGCAGGCCGCCTTCTCAGGCGAAGCCCGCATCCAGCTCGCTCACAACGACCCAAAGGCAGGCCCAGACCATGCCGGCGAGCATGACTGGAAGCCGCAGGACGGCTTGCAGCGCACGGCCTTCACCAGCCTGGTGACGATCGGCACCGCGATCGGCTTCGCGGCGCTGCTTCTCGCCGGGATGATCGCGGCGAACGAGCAGATCGACCAGCGCCGCGCATTGGCCTGGGCGGTGTGCGGCTTCTTCGCTTTCGGGCTCGCCCCGGCAATGGGGCTGGCGCCGGAACTGCCGGGCTCCGCCGCAGCTGAACTGCAGCAGCGCCAGCTCTGGTGGCTGCTGACGGCGATGGTCACCGCCGGCGCGCTCTTCGTCTTCCTGCGCGTCGAGGCTTCCTGGGCCCGAGCACTCGCCGCCCTCGCCTTGCTACTGCCGCATCTGATCGGTGCTCCGCATCCGGCCGCGCCGGAAAGCAAGGTGCCGGCCGAGATCGCCGCACATTTCGCCGCGCTGTCGCTCGCCATCCAGGCCGCGCTCTGGCTCGTCACCGGTTTCGCCGTCGGCGTGCTCTGGCCCTGGGCCGCGCGCCGCAACGCCGCTCCCGTAGCGGCGTGACGCCTCGTGCGGCCGGCGACGGCCGCGCCAGCCCAAGGAGGCGTTGTCATGCTCGAAGGCGATCTCGCCCTCGCGACGCGAGTTCGGCAGCAGCCGGGCTGCACCATCCATGTCTGCACCACCTGCCGGCGCCAACGCGAAGACCTGCCCGAGGGCTATGACCAGCCGGGCATCGCGCTCGCCGCCGTGCTGGACGAGCGCCTGGCGGGCAGCGGCATCGCCGTCGTGCCGGTCGAATGCCTCTCGGTCTGCAAGCGGCCCTGCACGATCGCGCTCGCGGCGGAGGGCAAATGGACCTATCTGATCGGCGATCTCGACGTCGGTCTTCATCTCGACGAGATCGTCAGCGGGGCGGAGAAATTTGCCGCCAGCGCCAACGGCATCGTTCCCTGGAAGGAAAGACCCGCCTCGTTCCGCAAGGGCGTGGTCGCGCGCGTGCCTCCGCTGCCGCGCACACAAGGATCAAACGAATGAACGCTCCTCAGACCACGACGCTCGGCAAGGTGCCGTGCACGATCATCACCGGCTTCCTCGGCGCCGGTAAGACCACCCTGGTCCGCCATCTCCTGGAGAATGCCGGCGGCAAGCGCCTCGCCGTTCTCGTCAACGAGTTTGGCGATCTCGGCTTCGACGGCTCCTTCATCGCCGGCTGCGGCATCGAGGGCTGCACGCAGGACGACATCGTCGAATTGCCCAATGGCTGCATCTGCTGCACGGTCGCCGATGATTTCGTGCCGGCGCTGGAAAAGCTGCTGAACCGGGAAAACCCGCCGCAGCACATCCTGATCGAGACCTCGGGCCTTGCCCTGCCCAAGCCGCTGGTCAAGGCCTTCAACTGGCCGGCGATCCGTTCCCGCGTCACCGTCGACGGCGTCATCGCCGTGGTCGATGGGCCGGCGGTGGCCGAGGGCCAGTTCGCCGACGATCCCGAGGCGCTGAAGGCGCAGGCGGCGCAGGACCAGGCCGTCGACCATGACAACCCGCTGGAAGAGGTGTTCGAGGATCAGATCCTCTGCGCCGACCTGATCCTGCTCAACAAGAGCGACCTCGTCGACGCCGCAGGGCGCGAACGGGTCAAGGCCGAGATCGCCCAGCATTTGCCCAAGGCGATCAAGGTGGTCGAAACCGCCCATGGCAAGGTCGAGCCGGCGCTGATCATCGGTCTCGGCGCTGCGGCCGAGTCCGACCTCGCCGCCCGGCCCTCGCATCACGGCGAGGGCGAGGATCATGACCATGACGATTTCGACAGCGTCGCACTGCCGCTGCCGCAGGCCGGTTCGCCGGAAGAGCTCGTCGCCCGCGTCGCCAAGGCGGCCGAGGCCGAGGGCGTACTGCGCCTTAAGGGTTTTGCCGGCATTCCCGGCAAGCCGATGCGGCTCGTCGTGCAGGGCGTCGGCCGGCGCGTCGGCCACCATTACGACCGGGCCTGGGGCGCCGGTGAAGCACGCGACGGCCGGCTCGTGGTGATCGGCCTCAAGGGCTTCGATCGCGCCGCAGTCGAGGCCGCGCTCGCCGGCTGATGCCATGCATCTTCTCCCGACCAGCGAGGTGAGGCTCGACGACGGCGAAGACGCCGTCGACCTCGCCTTGCCGCCGGGAGACCTCGTCGTCCTCTCCTTCAGCGACAGCGATCTGTCGGCACTGGCGGCGGCCGCCCCCGGTAGCCGGCTGGGCCTCCGTCTGGTGCCGCTGCGGCGCTTCAAGCATCCGCTCTCGATTGACCTGTTGATCGAGAAGACCCTCGCCGGCTCGCGCTTCGTGCTGCTGCGCTGCCTCGGCGGGCTCGACTATCTCCGCTACGGCGTCGAGCAGATCGCCGCCGCCTGCCGGCAACATGGCGTCGCGCTGGCCGTCCTGCCGGGTGACGACCGTGCGGACGAGCGACTGGTGGGCTACGGCACGGTGCCCTCCGAGTTCGCGGCGAGCCTGGTCGGCTATTTCCATGCCGGTAGCGGTGCCGAGAACATGCGGCGGCTGCTGGGGCGGATAGATGACTATCTCGCCGCGCTGCCGTCCTCGCCCGAGCTCAACCTCAGCCCCGTCCCGCTCCCCACGCTCTTCGCCCTCGGCCCCAACGCCACGCCTCTTCCCTGGCGGGAGGCGCTCGCGACTATCCCGACAGACGCCCCGCTCGTCCCGATCCTCATCTACCGCTCCGGCGTTGCCGCCGGCGACACGGCGATGGTCGAGGCGATCGCGGCAACCCTGGCCGAGCGCGGGCTCGGCCCCCTGCCGCTCGCCCTGACCAGCCTCAAGGACGCGAGCGTCGCCGGCGAGCTCGCCACGCTGATCGCCACCCGCAAGCCAGCGCTGATCGTCACCACCAGCGCGTTCTCTGCCCGTGACGGCGATGGTTTTGTGCTCGATCCCGCCGATTGCCCCATCCTGCAGGCCGTGCCGGTCGGCAGCGCGCGCGCGGCCTGGGAGGCGTCTCCGCGCGGGCTTTCCGCCGCCGACCTCGCGATGCAGGCGGCTCTGCCGGAATTCGACGGGCGGCTCGGCGCCATTCCCGTTGCCTTCAAGGAGGAGATCGCCGATCCGGCGACCGGCCTGACATTGCGACGATTGGCTCCGGATGCCGAAGGCGTTGCGGCGCTCGCCGACCTCGCAGCGAACTGGGTCAGGCTCGGCCGCAAGCCGCGGAGCGAGCGACAGCTTGCGCTGGTGATGTCCGACTATCCCGCCCGTGGCGGCCGCGCCGGCTTCGCCGTCGGCCTCGACACGCCGGCGAGCGCGCTCGCGATCCGGGAGTTGCTGGATGGAGCTGGATACGACGTTGATCCCTCCCTAGACGCGGTCATCCCGGGCGATCGGAGGGAGACCCGGGATGACCTCGCGAATTGCTATCACGGCTCGAATCTCATGCAGGCCCTCACCGAGGGCCCAGCCGATTTCGCCGTCCCGCTCGCCAGCTACCGCGCCTGGCTCGCGACCATCCCGGCCGCCGCGCGCGAGACTTTGCTCGCCAGCCACGGCCAGCCCGAGACCGACCCAGCCTGCGACGGCGAGGCCTTCCGCTTCCGGCTCGTCCGCTTCGGCAAGCTCGCCATCGCGTTGCAGCCGGCGCGCGACGCCTCGCCCGACCGCAAGGCGCGCTATCACGACCCCGATGCGCCGCCTGGCCACGCCTATCTCGCCTTCTATCTCGGCCTCCGCGAGGTGCTGCGCGCGGATGCGCTGGTCCATCTCGGCACGCATGGCACGACCGAATGGCTGCCGGGCAAGGCGGTGGCGCTCTCGGCCGCCTGCTGGCCGCGGCTCGCGGTCGGCGCGCTGCCGGTAATCTACCCCTATGTCGTCGACGATCCCGGTGAGGCGGCGCCGGCCAAGCGCCGGCTCTCGGCGCTGACGCTCGGCCATCTACCGCCGCCACTGGCGAGTCATGACGCGGCCGGCGAGGCCGCGCTGCTGCGCGACCTCGTGGAGGAATACTCGCAGGCGCAAGTGCTCGATCCGCGCCGGGCCGAATTGGTCGCGCGCGAGATCCTCGACCGCGCCGAGCGCACCGGCCTCGCCGCCGCGAGCGGCGTCACACAGGGTCAGGACATGGCGAGCGCGCTCGCTGCACTCGACGCCCATCTCTGCGACCTCGCCGAGACCGCCTTCCGCGACGGCTTGCATGTCTTCGGCAGTTCGCAGGCCGATCCGACTTCCGCCGAGACCGAGCGCCGCAACCTGCTGAAGGCACTCGATGCCGGCTTCGTGCCGCCGGGACCTGCCGGCGCACCGCATCGCGGCCGGCCCGACGTGCTGCCGAGCGGGCGCAACCTCTCGACGCTCGACCCGCGCGCCTTGCCGACCCGCTCGGCTGCCAGGCTCGGGGCGAAGGCGGCCGAGGCCGTGATCGCCCGCCATCTCCAGGACGAGGGCGATTATCCGCGCCGGATCGTGATCGATCTCTGGGCCTCGCCGACGCTGCGCTCGGGCGGCGAGGACATCGCCCATGCCCTGCACCTGATGGGTGCCGAACCGCTCTGGGACCATGGCTCGACCCGGGTCACCGGCTTCTCGATCACCCCGCAGGCCAAGCTTGCCGCGCCGCGCGCCGACGTCACCATCCGCATCTCCGGCGCCTTCCGCGACACCTTTCCGGCGCAGATCGCCTTGCTCGAGGCGGCAGCACGCGCCGTCGCATCCCTTGACGAACCGGACGAGTGGAACGAGCCGGCCGCCGCCCACCGCCGCGGCGAGGCAGGCGCGCGCATCTTCGGCGCCGCGCCCGGCCGCTACGGTGCCGCCATGGCCGACCGCGCGCTCGACGGCGACTGGCAAACGCGTGCGGAACTCGGCGAGGCCTATCTTGCCGCGACGAGCCACGCCTATGGCGGGCCGGACGGCGCAGCGTCGCCCGACGCCCGGTTTGCGAACCGGGTCGCCGAGGCGCAGGCCTTCATCCATGTCAGCGACACGGCCGGGCGCGACATCCTGGAAGCGACCAGCGCTGCCGACGTGATCGGCGGTTTTGTCGCGGCCATGCAAGCTGAAGGCGGCAAGGCGGCGCTCTACAGCCTCGACACCTCCAACCCCGACATGCCGAGGGCGCGCACGCTGGCCGAGGACGTCTCGCGCATCGTCCATGGCCGGCTCTGCCATCCCCGCTGGATCGCGAGCCATCTCGCCCATGGCTGGCGCGGCGCGGCCGAGCTGGCAGAAGCGGTCGATGCGCTCTTCGTCTATGCGGCCGCTACCGACGCGGTCTCCAACGGCTTGTTCGACGCGGTCTTCCAGGCCTATTGCGGCGACCCCGCCATCTGGCAGGCGCTGGAGCAGGCGAATGCACCTGCCGCCGCCTCGATCCGTTCCCGCCTCGCCGAGGCGCAGGAGCGCGGACTCTGGACAAGCCGCTCGAACTCGGCGGCGATGCTCTCAGGCCGGGAGGCGGCTGAATGAGCGCCCCGGCCCGCGAGACGATGCGGCGCGGCTGGTGCCCCGGCACCTTGCGGCCGATGCTGACCGGCGACGGGTTGCTGGTGCGCCTGCATCCGCCGCGCAATGCGCTGACGCCGGACCAGCTCGCATACATCGCCGAGCTGGCGAGCCGGCATGGCAACGGCCAGATCGAGATTTCCGGCCGTGGCAACCTGCAACTGCGCGGCGTCCGCGAGGAGGCGCATCCGGCGCTGGTCGACGACCTGCTGACGGCGGGCCTCGTCGACGAGGCCGAGGGCGATGGCCCGAACCGGTTGGTGCTCACCTCGCCGCTCGCCGGCCGGGCGGCCGACGAACTGCTCGACGCGGCCGCGCTGGCTGCGGCGGTCGAGCGTGCCGGGCGCAGCGTTTCGGGCCTGCCGGCAAAGTTCTCGATCATCGTCGATGGCGGCGGCGCGCTGGCGCTCGATGCCTTCGCCGCCGATCTCAGGCTGCGGGCGGTTTCGACCGACGCAGTCGCGTTCGGGCTGCCGGGCGGGCATTGGTGCGGTCCGGTTGCAATGGATAAGGCGCCGGCACTGGTGACCCGTTTACTCGGTGCTTTCGCCGCCGTCAGCGGGCAGAGCGCGGGGCGAATCCGCCGCATGCGCGATCTCGCGGCAGACGCGGTGAACATGCTGGCGACCTCGTCCGGACTCGAATCGATGCCGGCCCCTGCGACCCGGCCGAAGCCATCACCGGTCGGCCTCGTCGCCGAGCGGAATGACAGGGTCACCGTGCTTGCGGGATTGCCCTTCGGCCGGACCGACGTTGCTGGCTTGCACCGTATGGGCAAACTCGCCCGCGACACTGGCATCCACGAGATCAGACCATCGCTCTGGCGCGGCTTCGCCTTCTGCGGCCTCTCGACTGACGCAGCGACCAACCTGCGAGCGTCCTTCCACAATGAGGGCCTGATCGTCCAAGCGGACGATCCGCGCCTTGCGGTCTCGGCCTGCACCGGGTCCCCTGCCTGCGCCCGCGGCGAAGCACCTGCGCTGGCCGATGCCGCGGTCCTCGCACAAGCGATCGCGCCGCTCCTCGCCGACGGCCTCGGCCTCCACGTCTCCGGCTGCGCCAAGTCCTGCGCCCATCCCGGCAGCGCCGACCTCACACTGGTCGGACGCGACGGAGGCTACAACGTCGTCGTCGCGGGTGGCACCGGCGATGCCGCCATCGCGCACCTTTCGCTCACGGAACTTGTGCGCCGGCTCGAACCGGGTCAGGACATCCGCGCGCGCCTGGAAGCGGCGCAGCATGAGAAGCAGGTTGGAAGTTGAGCACGCGTCACGCCTATATCCGCGACGGAGCCGCGATCTACGAGCGCTCCTTCGCCATCATCCGGGCCGAATCCGACCTGTCGCGCTTTTCCGGCACGGCCGAGCGCGTTGTCGTCCGCATGATCCATGCCTGCGGCATGACCGACCTGCCTAAGGACGTGGCGATGTCGCCGGATTTCGCCGAGGCGGCCGAGGCTGCGCTGGCGAAGGGCGCGCCGATCCTGTGCGATGCCCGAATGGTCGCCGACGGCGTCACCCGCGCCCGCCTGCCGGCCAGGAACGAGGTGATCTGCACGCTGCCCGACGCTTCCGTGCCGAAACTGGCCGAGGCGATGGGCACGACACGCTCCGCCGCGGCGATGGAGCTGTGGCGTCCGCATCTCGCAGGCTCCGTCGTCGTGATCGGCAACGCGCCGACCTCGCTGTTCCGCCTGCTCGACATGCTCGACGAGGGCGCGCCGAAGCCGGCGGCCGTGATCGGCATTCCAGTCGGCTTCGTCGGCGCGGCGGAATCGAAGGAGGCGCTGGCGCAGGACGGGCGTGTGCCCTTTCTCGTGGTGCATGGGCGTCGCGGCGGCTCGGCCATGGCGGCGGCGGCCGTCAACGCGCTGGCACAGGTGAAGGAATGAGCGGCGTGAGCGTCGAGGCATCCCGCACCCTCCTCTACGGCGTCGGCCTCGGCCCCGGCGATCCCGACTACATGACGGTTCGCGCCCGCGACATCATTCTGAAGGCCGACCGTCTCGTGCATTTCTGCAAGCGCGGCCGGCGCGGCAATGCCCGGGTCACTGCGGATGCCATCATCGCGCCCGACCCGGCCCGCGAGATCGAACTCGCCTTCCCGGTGACGATCGAGGTGCCGGTCGAGGACGAGGGCTATACCGGCCCGATCGCCGCCTTCTACGACGAAGCAGCCGAGCAGCTCGCCGGCGAGATGGCTGAAGGCCGCAGCGTCGCCGTGCTCTGCGACGGCGACCCCTTCTTCTACGGCTCCTTCATGCATCTGTGGCGCCGCCTCGCCCATCGCTTCCCGACCGAGGTGGTGCCGGGCGTCACCGGCATGGCCGGCGCCTGGTCCCGCGCCGACGCGCCGATCAGCTGGGGCGACGACGTGATGACAGTGGTGCCGGGCACCCTCGCCGAGGGCGAACTGACCCGCCGCCTGGCCGATACCGATGCCGCCGTGATCATGAAGCTCGGCCGCAACCTGCCCAAAGTGCGCCGCGCGCTGCAGGCGGCCGGTCTGATCAACCGCGCCATCTATGTCGAGCGCGCCACCATGGCCGGACAGGTGGTGACACGGCTCGCCGAGAAGCCCGACGACGAAGCCCCCTATTTCTCGATGATCCTCGTGCCCGGCGAAGGACGGCGGTTGTGAGCGGCTCGCTCGCCATCATCGGCCTCGGGCCAGGCGAGGCGCGCTACCTCACGCCCTCGGCGCTGGCGGCGCTCGAGTCCGCCAGCGATCTCGTCGGCTACGGGCCCTATCTCGACCGCGTTCCGGCTCACGCCCGCCAGACCAAGCACGCCTCCGACAACCGCGTCGAGGTCGAGCGTGCCCGGCATGCGCTGATGCTGGCGGCGGAAGGCAAGGCGGTTGCGGTGGTTTCCGGCGGAGATCCCGGCGTTTTCGCCATGGCGGCGGCCGTGTTCGAGGCCCTGGAAGCCGGCGAGCCGGACTGGCGCAAGCTTTCGATCAGCGTCGAACCCGGCATCACCGCGCTGCTCGCGGCCGCGGCCAAGGCCGGCGCGCCGCTCGGCGGCGATTTCTGCGCGATCTCGCTCTCCGACAATCTCAAGCCCTGGGAGGTCGTCACGGCGCGGCTCACGGCG
Source organism: Allobosea lupini (assembly GCF_900109525.1). GTDB lineage: Bacteria > Pseudomonadota > Alphaproteobacteria > Rhizobiales > Beijerinckiaceae > Allobosea > Allobosea lupini. Next base: position 87,866 of record NZ_FOAN01000004.1, read on the forward strand.
GCGCTGTCGGCCGATTTCGTGATCTCGCTGTACAATCCGATCTCGAAAGCGCGGCCCTGGCAGCTCGGCAAGGCGCTGGAGCTGGCGGCGACGATCCGCGCGGCGGAGACGCCGGTGATCTTCGCCCGCGCCGTCGGACGGCCCGACGAAAGCCTGCGCATCCTGACGCTGGCGGAGGCGATTGCCGCAGCCGGGACAGCCGACATGGCGACCCTGGTGATGATCGGCGCCAGCGCGACGCGGCTGATCGCCCGCGAGGGCGAGAACCCGATCGTCTATACGCCGCGCTCGGTGACGAAGAGTCCCTGCGTCACCAGCCAGGGCAGGACGTGATCGATATGCTCAACGGTCTCGACATCGGGCTTGGGCGGCCGCTCGACCATCACCACGGGAAGTCCGAGCCGCCGCGCCGCGACGAGCTTGCCCAGCGTCATCGGCCCGCCGGCATTCTTGCTGACGAGGATCTCGATGCCCTCCTCCCGCATCAGCTTCTCCTCGGCGTCCGCCTCGAACGGCCCGCGCTGCTGCAGCACCTTCGCATGCGGCAAAGGCAGATCGCCCACCGGCTCGATTACGCGGATCAGATATTCGTGCTGCGGAGCGGCGAAAAAGTGAGGCAGTTCGAGCCGGCCAATGGTCAGGAAGACGCGGCGCGGCTCATCGCCCAGCGCTTCGACCGCAGCGTCGATGTCGGGCACGCATTTCCAACGATCGCCGTTCTGCGGCTTCCAGGATTCCCGCCTGATCGCCAGCAGCGGCACGCCTTCCGCCTTGCAGGCTGCCTCGGCATGATAAGGCATGATCGCGGCGAAGGGGTGGGTCGCGTCGATGACGGCGACGACGCCCTCGTCGAGAAGATACTGCCGGAGACCGGCAATGCCGCCAAAGCCGCCGGTGCGGGTCGGCAAGGACAGAGGGCGCGGGTCGGCGGTATGGCCCGCGAGCGAGATCACGGCGCGAATCTCGGGTGCCTGTTCAGCCAGGAGCTGATCGAGCGCAGCCGCTTCGCTGGTGCCGCCGAGGATGAGGACCGTCATGGAACAGTTTTCGCCTGAAACGACCAGACTGTCGAGCGTACCGCCCGGCCCCTGGCTTTCGCTGGTCGGGCTCGGAGAGGATGGCCGTGCCGGCCTCTGCGCCGAGGCGCTGGCGGCGCTGGAGAGCGCCGAGATCGTCTTCGGCGGCGAGCGCCACCTCAAGCTGATCGGCGACGTGCCCGGTGAAGCCAGGCCCTGGCCACAGCCTTTCCGCAATGCGCTGCCGGCGATTCTGGCCGAAAAGGGCCGGAATGTCTGCGTGCTCGCGACCAGCGATCCGTTCCATTACGGCATCGGCGCCGGGCTGACCAAGGCGGTGCCGGCGGCGGAGATGCGCGTCATCCCGCAGCTCTCTTCCTTCTCGATGGCCTGCACGCGGATGCGCTGGCCGCAGGAGGAATGCGGGCTGGTCTCGCTGCATGGCCGTGCCCTTCAGAGGATCATCCCTTTTCTCCAGCCGGGCGCGCGGGTCCTGGCCCTGTCCTGGGACGATTCGACGCCGCTCGCCGTCGCGCAGCTGATGAGCGCTCGCGGCTTCGGCGAAAGCACGATCACCGTGCTGGAAACGATCGGCGGACCGAACGAACGCATCCGGCAGACTCGCGCCGACGCCTTCGCTCTGGATGGCATCGTGCCGCTCAACCTGCTGGCGATCGAGGTGGTCGCCAGCCGGGACGCCCGCATCCTGCCGTTGGCAACCGGTCTCTCCGACGACTGGTTCGAGCATGACGGCCAGCTCACCAAGGCCGATATCCGGGCGATCACGCTCTCGGCGCTGGCCCCGCGCGCCGGCGAACTGCTCTGGGACATCGGCGCCGGCTCAGGCTCGATCGGCATCGAATGGAGCCTGCGCCATCGACACAACCGTGCCATCGCCTTCGAGGAGCGGCCGGAGCGCGCCGCCCGCATCGCCCGCAACCGGCTCGCGCTCGGTGCGCCGCCGCTCGAAGTGGTCGAGGGCAAGGCACCGGAGAGCTTTGCCGGAAAGGCGTCGCCCGACGCCGTCTTTATCGGCGGCGGCCTGACCGACCCCGGCGTGTTCGAGGCTGCCTTCGCGGCGCTGAAGCCGCGCGGACGGCTGGTCGCCAATGCCGTGACGATCGAGGGCGAAGCCAGGCTCGCCGGGCTGTTCGCGGTTCATGGCGGGAATCTGCGCCGGATCGGCGTCTCGCATCTCGATCCGATCGGGACGATGCATGGCTGGCGCGCCGCGATGGCGGTGACGCAGTGGCGGGTGGTGAAGCCGTGAGCGACGTCACCGCCGGCATCGGCCTGCGCCCGGGCACATCGGAGGCCGATATCGAGGCCTGCCTGACGCAGACGCTGGCCGCCGCCAACCTGCCCGCGGATGCGATCAAGCGCCTCGCCACCCTCGCCTCGCGCCGGGACGAGCCGGGGCTGGCGGCAGTGGCGCAGGCGCATGACCTCTCCCTCGTCGCCATCCCCGACGAAGCGCTAGCCGGCTTCGAGGCCGCCTGCGCGACGCGCTCGACCCGGATTTCCGGGCTCTACGGCGTCGGCTCGGTGGCCGAGGCAGCCGCGCTCGCCGCGGCCGGGCCAGGAGCGACCCTGATCCAGCCGCGCATCGCTACCGCTCGCGTCACCTGCGCGCTCGCCCGGAGCGCGGCGTGACCGTCCATTTCATCGGCGCCGGCCCCGGCGCGGTCGATCTCATCACCCTGCGCGGGCGCGAGCTGATCGGCGCCTGCCCGGTCTGCCTCTATGCGGGCTCGCTGATCCCCAAGGCGATGCTCGGCTGGTGCCCGGGAGGCGCGCGCATCGTCGACACCGCCCCGCTCGATCTCGACGCGATCATCGCCGAGATCGAGGCGGCCCATGACCAAGGCAAAGACGTCGCCCGGCTGCATTCCGGCGACATCTCGATCTGGAGCGCGACGGGGGAGCAGATGCGCCGGCTCGATCAGCTCGGCATCCCCTACGAGATCACGCCGGGCGTACCGGCCTTCGCCGCCGCGGCGGCGGCACTCAAGCGCGAATTGACGCTGCCGGGCGTCGCGCAATCGCTGGTGCTGACCCGCACCTCCGGCCGCGCCTCGGCGATGCCGGAGACCGAAAAGCTGACGACTTTCGCAGCCTCCGGCGCGACGCTGGCAATCCATCTCTCGATCCATGTGATCGAGCAGGTCGTCGCGGAACTCATGCCCTTCTACGGCGCGGACTGCCCGGTCGCGATCGTCTTCCGCGCCTCCTGGCCGGAGGAGCGCGTCCTGCGCGGGCGGCTCGCGGATATCGCCGATGAGGTGCGGGCAGCCGAGCTGGAGCGGACCGCGCTGATCCTGGTTGGCCCGGCGCTGGCCGCCGAGGATTTTTCCGAGAGCGCGCTGTACTCCACCGGCTATGACCGCCGCTTCCGGCCGCGCGGAGGCCAGGAATGACGGCCAAGGCCCTGCTCATCGCCGCGCCGCGTTCCGGCTCCGGCAAGACCACGATCACGCTCGGCCTGCAGCGAGCACTGTCCCAGCGCGGCCTCAAGGTCCGTGGGCTGAAATGCGGGCCGGATTACATCGATCCAGCCTTCCACGCCGCCGCGACGGGCGCCCCCAGCGCCAATCTCGACAGCTATGCGATGCCGGATGCCCTGCTCGGCCAGATCGCCAACGAGGCAGCCGGGGCGGCCGACATTATCGTCGCCGAAGGCTCGATGGGACTGTTCGACGGCGTGCCCGGCCCTGACGGGCATACCGGCACTGGCGCAGACATCGCGGCGCTGCTCGGCTGGCCGGTCGTGCTGGTCATCGACGTCTCCGGACAGGCGCAATCGGCCGGAGCGGTTGCGCTCGGCTGCATGCTCTACGACAAGCGCATTCGCGTCGCCGGGGTGATCCTCAACAAGGTTGCCAGCGAAAGGCATCGCCGGCTGGCTGCTGCCGGCATGGAGCGTATCGGCTTGCCGGTTCTCGGCGCCTTGCCGCGCGAGGCGAGCCTGATCCTGCCCGAGCGTCATCTCGGCCTGGTCCAGGCCGGCGAGACCGAGGACCTGCGCCAGCGGCTCGATGCGCTGGCCGAAGCCGTCGCGGCGGCGGTCGATCTCGACGCCGTCGTCGCTGCTTCCAGCGCGACCAATTTGCCGGCTTCCGGGCGGCAGGTGTCGCCGCTGCCGGTGCCGGGCAAGCGCCTCGCCATCGGCCGCGACGCCGCCTTCAGCTTTGTCTACCCGCATGTCGAGGCCGGCTGGCGGGCGCAGGGCGCCGAGCTCGTGCCCTTCTCGCCGCTCGCGGACGAACCGCCACCGGAGGGCTGCGACGCGTGCTGGCTGCCGGGCGGCTATCCCGAACTGCATGCCGGCCGGCTCGCCGGCGCCTCGCGCTTTCTCGATGGCCTGCGCGATTTCGCCCACACCCGTCCGGTCCATGGCGAGTGCGGCGGCTACATGGTGCTGGGCAAGAGCCTGATCGACGCCGACGGCACCAGCCACGCCATGGCCGGGCTGCTCTCGGTCGAGACCAGCTTCGCCAAACGGAAGATGAATCTCGGCTATCGCAATGCGGTGCTCGCCACCGACGGACCGCTCGGCCGCGCCGGCGATCGCCTCAGCGGCCACGAATTCCATTACGCGACCGTGATCTCGCAGGGCGAGGACCCGCCCTTTGCGGAGGTCACCGACCCACACGGCTCGCCGCCAGCGCCCGCCGGCAGCCGTCGCGGCCTCGTCTCGGGCTCGTTCTTCCACGCCATCGCGGTGCGGGAGGGCGCGTGAGCGCGCCGCCCGTCTTCGACGACCGCTTCCGCGACAAGCTCGGCGAGATCTTCGCCTGGCGCCGCGATGTCAGGCGTTTCCGCCGCGAGCCGGTGTCGGAGGAGCTCCTGACCAGGTTGTTCGAGCTGATGCAGCTTTCGCCCTCGGTCGGCCATTCGCAGCCCTGGCGCTGGCTGAAGGTCGCAGATGCCGAGCAGCGTGCCGCGGTGCAGGCCAGCTTCTCCCGCTGCAATGCCGATGCGCTGGCCGCGTATGAGGGCGAGCGCGCAGCGCTTTATGCCCGCCTGAAGCTCGAAGGCCTGTGCGAGGCGCCGGTGCAGTTCGCGGTGTTCTGCGACCACGCCACGGCGCAGGGTCATGGCCTCGGCAGCCGGACCATGCCGGAGATGCTGGACTATTCGGTCGTGGCGGCGATCACCCAGTTCTGGCTCGCCGCCCGCGCCCATGGGCTCGGCCTCGGCTGGGTCTCGATCCTCGACCCCGCTGAGATCGCAGCAATCGTCGGCGCGCCGCCTGACTGGAAGCTGATCGGCTATCTCTGTCTCGGCTATCCCGAGGAGGAACACGAGGTGCCCGAACTCGTCCGCGCCGGCTGGGAACGCGACCAGCGACTCACCGGACGCGATTAGACCTTCCGCCCGGGCGCACCGCGCAGGCCGAGCGCGGTCAGGACGGCGATCACCGCCGCACCGCCGACGAGCCCGGCCGCCGAAGGCCAACCGAACGCTTCGATGACACTGCCGATGGCGACGGGCCCGACGACCTGGCCAAGATTGCTGCCCTGCATCAGCAGGCCGATGACGACAGGTGTCAATCCGGCCGCCGGCGCCAGCACCGGCGCAGACGACAGCAGGGTCGCAGGGATGATCCCGCCGACCATCGAGAACAGGACGCAAAGGAGGAAGGTCGCGGAATCCGGCAGCAGGGCGAGAAAGATGCCGATGGCAGACAGACCCATCACGAGGCTTGCGGCCACGATCAGGCCGACGCGCGAGACGCCGCGCGCGAGCAACAGGCCGGCGGCGAGGTTGCCGATGATGTTGACGGCGCTGGCGAGGGCGCCGAGCAGGCCCGCCGCCGCGAGCGAGACCTGCATGCGCTGCATCAGCAGCACCGGCAGGAAATTGAACAGGGCGAAGAACATCAGCGCGTAGAGCGCGAAGATGAAGCCCAGGAGCACTGGCCCGCGCGCGCTCAGCACCGCGCCGGCGTCGCCGGCAAGAGCCGTCCCGGATGGCCGCGTGCCGCCGCTAGTGTTCGGCACCGTCAGCACGGTCAGGACCATCGCGGCGACCGCGAGCGCACCGGTAACCTGCCATATCATCCGCCAGTCGGTGAGCCAGAGCCCCGCGAGCATGGCGAGCGCGATGCCGGTCGGCATGAAGCAGCTCCACAGCGCCATAGCGATGTCGCGCTGGGCAGGGCTGGCAACGCGCTGGAGGATTGCGGGGGCGGCAATGGTGATCAGCAGGAAGCCGAGCCCTTCGACGACGCGTGAGGCGAGCAGCATCGGAAAGCGTGGCGCCGCCGCTCCCAGGAAGGCGCCGAGCGCGATCGCCAGCAGGCCGAGCAGCAGAACGCGCCGAGCGCCGAGCGCGATGGCGAGCGTGCCGACCGGGATGCCGCCGACCATGCCAAGCACGGCGAAGATCGAGGCAAGCCAGCCGAGCGTGCCGAGATCGAGCCCGAACTCGGCCTGGACCAGCGGCATCGCGATCGCCGCCTTGCCGACCTGCAGCGCCGCGACGATACCGCTGGCGACGACCACGGAAACAGCGAGCCAGTCGGTCCTGGCGTCCTCTGTTGCGACGGCAGCCGTCATGAGCGCGATCTCGCGACGATGATCTCTGCGGGATGGTCGGCCATGCTCGGTTCCTTGGATGGCATTACGGCGTCGCCCGGAGATGTCGTTTTCAGTCGATCTCGAAAAGTGAGATAATTGGCATCGAGTCGATCAAGGAAATCGATCATGCTGGATGCACTCACCCTAGACCAGATGCGTACCTTCGTGACCGTAGCCGAAGCCGGCAGCTTCCGGTCGGCCGCGACGCGGCTGTCGCGGGCCCAGTCCGCCATCAGCCATGCCATCGCCAATCTGGAGGGGCAGCTCGGCCTGCAACTGTTCGACCGCTCGGGCCATCGCCCGGCCCTGACGGCGGAAGGCAAAGCCTTGCTCACCGACATCAGGGAGGTCCTGCTGCGCGTCGGCGCCTTGAAGGCCCGCGCCCATGGGCTGAGCCGGGGCGTCGAGATCGAGCTGTCGCTGACGATCGACGTGCTGTTCCCTATTCCCCTCATCGGCGCCGCCCTCGCCGGCCTGCGCGAGCAGTACCCCTCCGTCTCGATCAGGCTCGCCATCGAACCGCTCGGCGGGCCGATCGCGGCGCTTCTGGAGCGCCGCAGCGCTCTCGCCATCACGGTCGGCGAGAATTTCCGCGACCCGCGCATCGCGATCGAGGCCCTGACCAGCATGGAGGCGATTGCGGTCGTCGCGGCGACACATCCGCTCGCCCGGGCGGGCGACGGGCGCATCCTGTCGCGCTCCGAACTCGCCGGACATCTCCAGATCGTGCAGATCGACCCGACGCCGATCTCGGGCGCGCAGGATTTCGGCGTGCTCTCGCCGCAGACCTGCCGCGTCACCGGGCAGGACACCAAGCATGCGATGATCCTGGCCGGGCTCGGCTGGGGCCGGCTGCCGAGCTGGCTGATCGAGCGAGACCTTGCCGAAGGCAGGCTGGTCAGGGTCGCGACAAGGGCGCTCGGCCGGAACGCGCAGCTCCCGGCCGAAGCCTATCTCGCCCACCGCCTCGACGAGGCGATGGGCCCGGCCGCCCGCGCCTTCGCGCAGGCGCTGGCGCTGCTTTGCGAGGTCAGAGCGCGACCTTGAACGGCGCTTCCGTCTTGGCCTTGATCTCGTCGAGCGAAACGCCCTCAGCAAGCTCGATCAGGGTCATGCCGCCGCCATTCTCGTCGATCGTGAAGACGCCGAGATCGGTGATCACCATGTCGACGACGCCGGCGCCGGTCAGCGGCAGGTCGCAGGCCTTGAGCAGCTTCGGCGATTCCGAGCCGTCCTTGTTCTTGGCGACGTGCTCCATCACCACGACGACCTTCTTGACGCCGGCGACGAGGTCCATGGCGCCGCCCATGCCCTTCACCATCTTGCCGGGGATCATCCAGTTGGCGAGGTCGCCATTCTCGGCAACCTGCATGGCGCCGAGGATGGAGAGGTCGATATGGCCGCCGCGGATCATGCCGAAGGAATCCGAAGACGAGAAATAGCTCGTCGTCGGCAGCTCGGTGATGGTCTGCTTGCCGGCATTGATCAGGTCCGGGTCCTCCTCGCCCTCATAGGGGAAAGGGCCCATGCCGAGCATGCCGTTCTCCGACTGGAGCTGCACGCTCATGCCATCGGGGATGTAGTTCGAGACGAGCGTCGGAATGCCGATGCCGAGATTGACGTAGAAGCCGTCCTTCAGCTCCTTGGCGGCGCGAGCGGCGATCTGTTCACGGGTCCAGGCCATGTGCTGATCTCCTTCTCAAGCCGTTTCGCGCTTGCGCACGGTGCGCTGCTCGATGCGCTTCACCGGATTGGCGACGTGCACGATGCGCTTCACGAAGATGCCGGGGGTGTGGATCTGGTCGGGATCGATCTCGCCGGCCGGGACAAGATGCTCGACCTGAGCGATCGTCATGCGCGAGGCGCTGGCCATCATCGGATTGAAGTTGCGCGCCGTCTTCCGGTAGACGAGGTTGCCCTCGGTATCGCCCTTCCAGGCATGGACGATCGAGATGTCGGCGAAGAGGCCGCGCTCCATGATGTAGCGCTCGCCGTCGAACTCGCGCTCCTCCTTGCCCTCGGCGATCAGCGTGCCGACGCCGGTCTTGGTGAAGAAGGCCGGGATGCCGGCGCCGCCGGCCCGGATGCGTTCGGCCAGCGTGCCCTGCGGGTTGAATTCGAGCTCGAGCTGGCCGGAAAGATACTGCTCGGCGAAGAGCTTGTTCTCGCCGACGTAAGAGCTGATCATCTTCCTGATCTGCTTGGTCTCGAGCAGGATGCCGAGGCCGGCGCCGTCGACGCCGGCATTGTTGGAGATGAAGGTCAGGTCCTTGGCGCCGGAGTCGCGGATCGCCTCGATCAGCGTGTCGGGAATGCCGCAGAGGCCGAAGCCGCCGGCCATGATGGTCATGCCGTCCTTGACGACGCCGGCGAGCGCCGCCTTGGCGTCAGGAAAAACCTTCTTCATCGGGATGCCTTCGTCGCTGGTGATCGTAAGGGAGCCTCGAAAAACAACTAGCCGAGCGCATGGTGCGGTTGCAACATCAGTCGCCGACGCGCCCGTCCTGCGGCCATGCGCAGCCAGGAGCCTCGAACGGCGAGACATGACAGCCCGGCCCGGCCGATGCTACCAAACGGCGCGCCCTGCCTTCCGGAGCCACGCCCGTGCCCGCTTCCCGCTCCATCCTGCTGATCATCGGCGGCGGCATCGCCGCCTATAAGTGCCTGGAGCTGATCCGGCGCCTGAAGGATCACGGCATCGCCTGCCGCTGCATCCTGACCAAGGCGGGCGAGCAGTTCGTCACGCCGCTGGCGGTGTCGTCGCTCGCGGGCGAGAAATGCTTCACCGACCTGTTCTCTCTGACCGACGAGGCCGATATCGGCCATATCGCCCTGTCGCGCTCGACCGATCTTCTGGTCGTCGCGCCCGCCACCGCCGACCTGATCGCCAAGATGGCGAACGGCCATGCCGACGATCTCGCCTCCACCGCGTTATTGGCAACGGACAAGCGCGTCCTGATCGCACCGGCGATGAACCCGCGGATGTGGCAGCATCCGGCGACGCGGCGCAACATGGCGACGCTGCAGAAGGACGGCGTCCTCGTCGTCGGCCCCAATTCCGGCGCCATGGCCGAGCGCGGCGAGAGCGGCCCCGGCCGCATGGCCGAGCCGCACGAACTTCTGGCCGCAATCGAGATGGCGCTCGCCGGCGACAACAGGCAGACGCCGTCGATCGGCTTCCTGGGCCGCCTGCCCGGCGGGGCGCCATCCGGGCCGAAGCCGCTTGCGGGCAGGCGCGTGCTCGTCACCTCCGGCCCGACGCACGAGCCGATCGACCCGGTGCGCTATATCGCCAACCGCTCCTCCGGCAAGCAGGGCCACGCCATCGCGGCAGCCGCGGCGGCCGCGGGCGCGCAGGTGACGCTGATCTCCGGGCCGGTGACGATTCCCGACCCCGTCGGTGTCAACACCGTCCATGTCGAGAGCGCGCGCGACATGCTGGCGGCGACTGAAAGCGCGCTGCCAGCCGATATCGCAATCTTCGCCGCGGCCGTCGCCGACTGGCGGACCGCCGATGCCGCTGGCCAGAAGATGAAGAAGGATGGCAAGAGTCCGCCCAGCCTCGCGCTGGTCGAGAATCCCGACATCCTCGCCACCATCGCGGCGCGCGAGATCGACCGGCCGGCCCTAGTCGTCGGCTTCGCGGCGGAGACGCAGAACGTCGTCGACTACGCCCGCGCCAAGCTGGCGAAGAAGGGCTGCGACCTGATCGTCGCCAACGATGTCGGCGGCACCGGGGTGATGGGCGGCGACGCCAATACCGTTCACCTCGTCACAACGGACAGCGTCGAGACCTGGCCGACCTTGCCCAAGGTGGATGTGGCGACGCGTCTCGTCGCGCATTTCGCCGACCTGCTGGCGCATAAGGGCTGAGATCGATGGCGACGCTCCGCATCAGGCGCCTGCCGCACGCCCAGGGCCTGGCGCTGCCGGCCTATGAGACGGTCGGCGCCGCCGGGCTCGACCTGCGTGCCGCCCTGCCGGACGGGCCGCTGCGGCTGGAGCCGGGGGCGCGGCTGCTCGTGCCGACCGGCCTCGTGCTCGAACTGCCTGATGGAACGGAAGGGCAAGTCAGGCCGCGCTCGGGCCTGGCGTTGCGCCATGGCGTCACCCTGCTCAATACACCGGGCACGATCGACGCGGACTATCGCGGCGAGGTCGGGATCATCCTGATCAATCATGGCCGGGAGGCCTTCACCATCCAGCACGGCGACCGTATCGCACAGCTCGTCATCGCTGCCGTGCTGCAGGCGGACATCGCCGAGGTCGGGGAACTCAGCGAGACCGAACGCGGCGCCGGCGGCTTCGGCTCGACCGGGGTGAGCGATGCCGCGCTGCGGCAAGCGGCCGGAGACAAGGCATGATCCAGCTCTCGCGCCGCAGCCTGCTCGCCGTCACCGCGGTTGTCGACATCGCCCTGCACGCCCGCCCGACCCCGGTCGCGGCCAAGGCGCTGGCGGCCCGGCACGAACTGCCGCCGCGCCATCTGGAGACCGTGCTGCAGGCGCTGGTCAGGGTCGGCATCCTCAAGGGCGTGCGCGGCCCGCGCGGCGGCTATGAGCTCGCCAAGGAGCGCCGCCGCATCACTGCCGGCGAGATCGTGCGCGCCGCCATGCAGGCCAATGCCGACGAAGCCCTGCCGCCGTTGCCGCAATCCGCGCTGGTCGACGTGGTCATCGACCCGATGATGCAGCAGGCCATGGAAGCCTGGCTCGCCAAGCTCGACGCCGTCACCGTCGCCGATCTCTGCCGCGAGGCGGAAGGGCGCGCAGCGACAGGGAAGCCGGCGATCGATACGGATTTCACAATCTGATCTGTTTAATCTGCCATTTCTCGACAGATTCTGTGATTTGATGCTACGCTGACCAAAGGTTCTCGTTTCGGATCACCCGCTCGTCACCAGCAAGGAGGCCGCCATGGCCGATGCAGCCCAGAAGCCCGCCCATGTCCCCGGCCGCGGCCGCGTCTACGATTCGATCACCGATACGATCGGCGATACCCCGCTGGTGCGCCTGAACCGCCTGCCGGCCGAGCGCGGCGTCAAGGCGACGATCCTGGCCAAGCTCGAATTCTTCAACCCGATCTCCAGCGTGAAGGACCGCATCGGCGTCGCCATGATCGACGCGCTCGAAGCTTCCGGCGCGCTCAAGCCCGGCGGCACGCTGATCGAGCCGACCTCGGGCAATACCGGCATCGCGCTCGCCTTCGCCGCCGCCGCCCGCGGCTACCGTCTGATCCTGGTGATGCCCGAGACGATGTCGCTCGAGCGCCGCAAGATGCTGTCCTTCCTCGGCGCCGAGCTGGTGCTGACGCCCGGCCCTGGCGGCATGCGCGGCGCGATCACCAAAGCCGAGGAGCTCAAGAACGAGATTCCCGGCGCGATCATCCCGCAGCAGTTCGAGAATCCGGCCAATCCGGCGATCCACCGCAAGACCACCGCCGAGGAAATCTGGAACGACACCAATGGCGCGGTCGACATCGTCATCTCCGGCGTCGGCACCGGCGGCACCATCACCGGCGTCGGCCAGGTGCTGAAGGCCAAGAAGCCTTCGGTGAAGATGGTCGCGGTCGAGCCGGAAGATTCACCGGTCCTGTCGGGCGGCCAGGCCGGCCCGCACAAGATCCAGGGCATCGGCGCCGGCTTCGTGCCGGGCATCCTCGACCGGAGCGTCATCGACGAGGTCGTCACCGTCGGCAACCAGACGGCGTTCGAGACGTCGCGGACGCTCGCCAAGGCCGAGGGCATACCGGCCGGCATCTCCTCGGGCGCGGCGATTGCCGCGGCGCTGGAGGTCGGCGCCCGGCCGGAGAACGCCGGCAAGACGATCGTGGTGATCATCCCGTCCTTCGCCGAGCGCTACATCTCCAGCGCCCTGTTCGAAGGCCTTTGATCCCAACGAACCTACAGATTGTCCGGGTCGGCGAAGCCCTGCCGGACGACCTGCCTGCCTTGCAGGACGAGGCGGCGGCCGAAGGCTACCGCTTCGTCGAGGGCATCCTGGAGGAATGGGGTGCCGGCCGCTACCAGACCGGCGACGAGCGCAACACACTGCTCGCGGTCTATCGCGAAGGCGTGCTGGCGGCGATCGGAGCGGTGACGCCAGATCCTTATGACCCGGCGCCCGATCTGCTGCGCATCCGCCATGTCTATGTCCGGCCGGCGAATCGACGTGAAGGCGTCGGCCGTCTCCTCGCGAGCGCCTTGATCCAGCAAGGGCTCGCGCTGGCGCCGCGGCTTTCGCTCAACGCCGCCGATGCCGGCGCTTCCGCATTCTGGGAAGCGATGGGCTTCCGGCCGGATACCGCCGGGACGCGCCGGACCCATTTGCTGATGCGCTGAGCCTCTCAGGGCCGGAGCGTGATCCGGTTGCCCCAGGGATCGACGACCGACCCATCATCGCCACCAGCGGCCGCCATGCGCCGGCTCAGCGCGGCATGAGCTTCCGCATCGCGCGCGACCAACTCGAAACTCGACAAGCCCGCCTCATTGTCCCGGCGCGGCCCGGCGCCGTGGCTGTGCCAGGTATTGGCGGCGATGTGGTGGTGATAGCCGCCGGTCGCCATGAAGCTCGCGCCGGGATAGTGCACCATCACCTCGAAGCCGAGTGCATCGCGATAGAAGCCCTCGGCCTGCTGGACGTCACCGACGCGCAGATGGACATGGCCCATCACGGTACCGTCCGGCATGCCGGCATAGGCTTGCGGCTCGGCATCGCGCAGGAGCGCGTCGAGATCGAGCCGCTCGGTCGCCATCTTGATCCGGCCGCCATCGAGCCGCGGCCATTCCGGACGGCTGCGGTCGCGATAGACCTCGATGCCATTGCCCTCGGGATCAGACAGATAGAGCGCCTCGCTGACGAGGTGGTTCGAGGCACCTTCCAGCCCGGTGCGCGTCTCGGCGGCGTGCCGCAGCCAGTTGCCGAGGTCGCGGCGCGAGGGCAGCAGGATCGCCATGTGGAACAGGCCGGCGGCCGAGGACGGGTGCTGCGCGCCGGCTTCCAGCTTGACCAGTGGCTCGCCGCCGGCTCCGAGCACGGCGTGGTCGGCATCCTGCTTGAGGACCGAAAGCCCGATCGCATCGCGGTAGAACGCCGTCAGCCCGGCGAGATCGCGCACGCGCAAGCTCACCGCGCCGATATGGACGGGCGCGTCGAGTGCCTCGTTGCGATGGGCCAAGGTCTCTGTGGCTGCGGACATGGGGGGCTGCTCCAAACTTGCGGGCGGCATCGCCGCCTGGCCACAAGATGGGGTTTTCAGCGGCGCTTGTCGCCCTAGGGCAGGACAAGCCTGATATTGCATTGACGCAATGAAGGGGCGCCCAGGAGCAATGCGACATGGCTTCGGCGAGCCGTGATGTCAGCGCTGCTGCCTCAGCGCCCCGACGAATTCGGCGACTGGGTGGATGCCCGGGGTCTCGGCCGCCAAGGCATCGAGCGCCTCGGCGATATCAGCACAGCCCGCCGGCGTCAGCGCACGCAAGCTGGACGAAACCTTGTTGTAAGACGACGTTCCGCGGCTTGCGAGCGAGCGATCGACCACGAAGGTCTCGATCGTCCCGTCCAGGCGCTCGACGAAGAGGGCGAGCGAGCCGCCATCGGCCGCCGCGGCGCTGTCCGTCACAGCCTTGAACATTCGCCCTCCGGGAATCGCTGCGTGCTACGCCCGCTCCGCCAGGGCCCGCGCGATCGCTGCTCGGAACTCGGGAATGCCAAGGCCCTTCTCGCTGGAGGTCAGCAGCACCTCGGGGAAGGCGGCCGGGCGGCGCTTGATCTCGTCATAGGTCGCCTCGGCCATGAAGGTCTGGTCGGCCTGCTTCAGCGCATCGCCCTTGGTCAGCACGACCTGATAGCTGACAGCGGCCTTGTCGAGCGTCTCCAGCACGGCGCCGTCGACATCCTTGATACCGTGGCGGGCGTCGATCAGCACATAGACGCGCATCAGATTGGCGCGCCCTCGCAGATAATCGTGGATCAGCTTCGTCCAGGCCGCGACCTTCTCCTTGCCGACGGCGGCATAGCCATAGCCGGGCATGTCGACGATGGTCAGAGCATGGCGCGAAAAAGTGGGAACCGGTTTTTCGCCGAAGCCATGCTCCGAACTTTGAGTGTCGATCACGTTCTTCGCAGTCGGGCGATCTCGCCCGCCTGCGACGTGATCGATGCGCTCATCATGGCCGACCTGGCGGAAGAAGTTGAGCTGCTGGGTGCGGCCCGGCGTATGCGAGGTCCGCGCCAGGGCGTTGCGGCGGGTCAGCGCGTTGATCAGACTCGACTTGCCGACATTGGAGCGGCCGGCGAAGGCGATCTCCTGCCCGACCATGGGTGGCAGGTCGTCGATCTTGGTCGAGGCCCAGACGAAATCCCAGGGACCCTCGAACAGTTTCCGGGCGGATTCGAGCTCGTCGGCGGTAAAGGGCGTGGTTGTGCTGGCGGTCATGGTCCTTGCCTACACGGCCGAGCGCAGCGCGTCGATGTCCGCGCCGGCGATCAGGGGCAGGTTGCGCGCGATCTTGTCCGGCTCCCAATCCCACCAGCGGATCTCGAGCAGCGCCGTGACCACCTCGGGCGGGAAGCGCGTCTTCACGACGCGGCCGGGATTGCCGACCACGACGGCGTAAGGCGGCACGTCGCGGGAGACCTGGGCACGCGTGCCGATGACGGCGCCGTCGCCGACCGTGACGCCCGGCATGATCACCGCCTCGCGGCCGATCCAGACATCGTTGCCGATCACGGTGTCGCCCCGCAGGCCCAGCCCGTCGCGGGTGAAGTCCGGCACGGTCTCGAATCCGAACATGCCGAACGGATAGGTCGAGAAGCCGCCCATGGGATGGTTGGCGCCATTCATGATGAACTGGGCTGCCTGGGCGATCGCGACGAATTTGCCGATGATCAGCCGGTCGCCGATGAAGTCGAAATGATAGCGCACGCAGCGGGCGAGGAAATGCTCGGGCCCGCGCGAGTCGTCATAGTAGCTGTAGTCGCCGACCTCGACGAGCGGATGATCGACGATGGCCTTGAGGAAGGCGGTGCCCTTCCAGCCGGCGATCGGATGGCGGGTTTTCGGATCGGGAAGAGGCATGGCGCGGCACTAAGCACATCGCCATGATCGGGGACAAGCCGCGAAGCGGTGCAAAAAGCAAAACGCCGGAGCCCCACGAGGCGTCCGGCGTTCGATTTTTCTCACATGCAAGGCTCTCGCCCGGCTACTTCACTTCTTGTTGCTGTTTGCCGGCTTGCCGGGCGCGGGCACGGCCGGGGTCGCAGCCGCGGCAGCCGGCTTCTTGCCGAACATGGCCTTGATGTTGTCCCAGAGCTCGATCTTCACGCCGTGCTTCTTCATGATGAAGCCTTGCTGCGTCACCGAGAGCAGGTTGTTCCAGGTCCAGTAGATCACCAGGCCGGCCGGGAACGAGCCGAGCAGGAAGGTGAAGAACACCGGCATCCAGGTGAACATCATCTTCTGGACCGGATCCGGCGGCTCGGGATTCATCTTCATCTGCACGAACATCGTGATCCCCATCAGGATCGGCCAGATGCCGAGATGGAGCATGGCCGGCGGCGTGAACGGCAGCAGGCCGAACAGGTTGAAGAGATTGGTCGGATCGGGCGCGGCGAGGTCCTTGATCCAGCCGTAGAACGGCGCATGCCGCATCTCGATGGTGATGAACAGGATCTTGTAGAGCGCGAAGAAGACCGGGATCTGCACCAGCACCGGCCAGCAGCCGGCCAGCGGATTGATCTTCTGCGTCTTGTACAGCTCCATCAGCGCCTGCTGCTGCTTCATCTTGTCGTCAGCATAGCGCTCGCGGATCGCCATCATCTCGGGCTGAACCGCCTTCATCTTCGCCATCGAGGCGTAGGACTTGCTGGCGAGCGGGAAGAACAGGGCTTTCAGCAGGACGGTCACGACCAGGATGGCGATGCCGAAATTGCCGACATGCTTGTAGACCCAGTCCATCACGTAGAACATCGGCTTCGTGATGAAATAGAACCAGCCCCAGTCGATCATCAGCTCGAAGCGCTTGATCCCCTGGTTCTTCTCGTAGCCGTCGATCGCCGCCACTTCCTTGGCGCCGGCGAACAGGCGCGAGGAGGCGCTGGCGGAGGCACCGGGCGCGACATTGACGGCTTCGCCGAGGAAGTCGGCCTGGTATGTGCGGACCGAACCGGTCTGGACCGAGGAGTAGCGGCCCTCGTATTTCTTGCCCTGGTCAGGGATCGCGGCCGCAGCCCAGTACTTGTCGGTGATGCCGACGAAGCCGCCGAGCACGTCCTTCCAGACCTTGCCATGCGCCGCCGAGCCGAGCGCCGGTTCCTTGTCGATGGCGTCGTAGGTGTATTCCTGCAGGCCCTGCTCGCCGAGCGAGCCGATCATGCCCTCGTGCAGCACGTAGTAGCCGAGCGTCGCCGGCTTGCCGACGCGCACGACCTGGCCATAGGGGTAGAGCGAGACGGCGCTCGTGCCCTTGTTCTCGACCTCGTCGCGGATCGAGAACATGGCGTTGTCGTCGACCGCAATGGTGCGCTTGAAGGTCAGGCCCTGGCCGTTGTCCCAGGTCAGCGTCACCGGCTTGGCCGAAGTCAGGACCTGGCTGTCGGCGGTCCAGACCGTATTGGCGTTCGGCAGCGCGACATTGGCGCCCGGCCCGGCGACCCAGCCGAAATCGGAGTAATAGGCATTCGGCCCGCCGGCCGGCGAGAGCAGCACGATGATCGGGCTCTTCGGATCGACCGTCTCGTGATAGGCCTTGAGCGAGACGTCATCGATGCGCGCACCGGTCAGCGAGAGCGAGCCGGCGATCTTGGGCGTGTCGATCCTGATGCGAGGGCCGGCGGCGAGCGCCGCCTCGCGGGTCGCAGCAGGAGCGGCCGTGACCGGAGCCTGGCCGGGCTGCGCCGGGGCGCTGCCCTGGGCCGGAGCCGGAGCGGTGCCGGAAGCGGTCGGCGCGCCGGAGGGCTGCGTCGCCTGCTGGCTCTGCGTCTGCTGATTCTGCAGGGCGATCTGCTTCTGCTTTTCCGCCTGCGGCAGGCCGTAGAAATACTGCCAGCCGAGCAGCACGACGACCGAGAGCGTGATCGCCAGCAACAGATTGCGGTTGTCTTCTTTCATCATCCGTCTCGGAGGCAGTCTCGCGGCCCGGAAGGGGCCCTAAGAGGCTTTGCGGGGGGCGGAGCGGCGCTTGCCGCCACTGGCTGGGCGGGCGCGGTCGAACGCGACCGAAAGGTCGGCGACCATCGCGGTAAAATCGGCCTGGACGGTCTCGGGCCGGGCGACGATCACGAGATCGCAGGGCTTGCCGATCTGCTCTGCGAGCGCAAGTGCAGCAGCAGCGCGCAGGCGGCGGCGGATGCGGTTACGCACCACGGCGTTGCCGGTCTTGCGTGAAGCGGTCAACCCGAGACGCAGATCATCCTGGCCCGGCTTGTCGAGCACCTGCACGGTGAAAGCGGACGAACGAAAACGGCGGCCGTGCTCGGCCGCCGCGAGAAAGTCCTTGCGTTGCGTCAGACGGGCGAGGCGCATGGCGGTTGGCCAGTCTTCCGGAACAGGCGCGCCTGCAACGCGCGCCTTTGGGCTCATCAGGCCGACAGGCGCTTGCGGCCGTGGGCGCGACGAGCGGCAATGACCTTGCGGCCACCCGTGGTCGCCATGCGGGCGCGGTAGCCGTGACGGCGCTTACGCACCAGCTTGCTGGGTTGATAGGTTCTCTTCACGGTCCGTCTCCGGGGCCTTGTTCGGCAGGGCGGGCGCAGCTTTCGCGGGAAAGCCAATGCCAGCCAGGCCTGTCATGCAAAAAGGGCCGCGCCGCCCGGTAGGCAGCGCAGGTCGCGGGCTTATGGCGGATGGGGAGACCTGAGTCAATGCCGAAACGGCTGCGCCGTGCCGTCGCAGCGGCGCTTTTTGCCTCGGTCCGTTTGCCTCGGACTTGCGCTCGCGCGCCGAAGCGCCGATATAGCGCCCGGGAGGTTGGCGAGGGACGTCTCACTCGCCAACCCGGTCAGGTCCGGAAGGAAGCAGCCGTAACGAGACCGAACGGGTCTTCGTCCAACCTCCTACTTTGCGCGCGAATCCTTCGACGCGAATCTGGCTGCGTGCGAATGCGCGAGCCTTGGCTTCCCTCACATTCCTGACGCGTTCGCGCGCTGCTATGGCAGAGCGGCGTTGACCGGGACGTTGCGATTGGCGAAAGCAGGGGCATGACCGACGAGACCGTCCCCGCCGACGAGCCGGGTTTCCCCGGCATGGCCCCGGTGCCAGCTCCGGCCGCCGCAGCGCCGGCGGGTTATCGCGTCCTGGCGCGCAAATACCGGCCGGCGCATTTCGGCGACCTGATCGGCCAGGACGCCATGGTCCGGACGCTGACCAACGCCTTTGCCGCGGGCCGCATACCGCAGGCCTGGATGCTGACCGGCGTGCGCGGTGTCGGCAAGACCACGACGGCGCGCATCCTGGCGCGCGCCCTGAACCACCAGAACGCCGACGGCACGGGCGCCCCGACCACCGACCTCTCGCAATTCGGCGTGCATTGCCAGGCGATCGTCGAGGGCCGGCACATCGACGTGATGGAGATCGACGCCGCCTCGAACAACGGTGTCGACAATGTCCGCCAGATCAACGACGCCGTGCGCTACGCCCCGGTCTCGGCGCGCTACAAGGTCTACATCATCGACGAGGTCCACATGCTCTCGGGAGGCGCCTTCAACGCCTTCCTGAAGACGCTGGAGGAGCCGCCGCCGCACGCCAAGTTCATCTTCGCCACCACCGAGATCCGCAAGGTGCCGGTCACGGTGCTGTCGCGCTGCCAGCGCTTCGACCTGCGCCGCGTCGATGCGGCGCTGCTGGTCGGCCATCTCGACAAGATCTGCCGGGCGGAAGGCATCGAGGCCGAAGAAGAGGCTCTCGCCGCCGTGGCGCGCGCCGCCGAGGGCTCGGTGCGCGATTCGCTCTCGATCCTCGACCAGGCGATCGCCCATGCCGGCGGCAAGATCACGCTGGACGAGGTCCGCAGCATGCTCGGCCTCTCCGACCGGGCACGCGTGATCGACCTGTTCGAGCTCACGATGAAGGGCGACATCGCCGGCGCCCTGACCGAGCTCAGGGCACAATACGACGCCGGCGCCGATCCGGCGGTGGTGCTCTCCGACCTCGCCGAGTTCAGCCATCTCGTCACCCGCCTCAAGCTGGTGCCGGAGGCGGCCAAGGATAACAGCCTGTCCCAGGCCGAGCGAGTGCGCGGCGCCGATTTCGCCCAGCGCTTGTCGATCCGCGTGCTGGCGCGGGCTTGGCAGATGCTGCTGAAGGCCGTCGGCGAGGTCCGCCAGGCCGACCGGCCGGTGATGGCGGCCGAGATGGCGCTGGTGCGCCTCGCCCATGCCGCCGATCTACCGACGCCGGACGAAGCGCTCAGAATGCTGCGCGACGGCAGCGGAGCCATAGGCGGAAACGGTTCTCCTGCCCCGCGCCCCCCTTCGGGCGGCGGCGCGACCGCGCTCGCGGCCCGGCCGGTGCTGGCCAGCGCCAACCCGATGCCCGCCGCGGCGCCGGCGGCCCAGGTTCGGGTCAGCGCCCTGCCGCAGCCGCAGAGCTTCGAGGAGGTCGTCGCGCTCGCCTCGCGGCATCGCGACATCACCATGAAGCTGGCGCTGGAGCGCGATGTCCGCCTGGTGCGCTTCGAGCAGGGCCGGATCGAGTTCGCACTGGCGGAGCACGGCAACCGCCTGCTCGCCAACGATCTGTCGAAGCGGCTGAAGGAATGGACCGGCCAGACCTGGCTGGTGGCCATCGTCAATGCCGAGGGTTCGGCGACCCTGCGCGAGCAGGCGGTGGCGGCCCGCGACAAGCGCGAGAACGATGCCGCCAACCACCCCTCCGTGCGCGCCGTGATGGAGCGCTTCCCGGGGGCGCGCATCGTCGATGTCCGCGATCCCCGTGCTGCTGAAGCCGAGGCGTCCGCCACCGCCACGGGCGGCGACGAGGACCTGCCCGAATTCGAGCCGCTCTTCGACGACAGCGAGCCCGATTTCGACGGTATCGAATTCTTGACCGACAACTGACCGCGAAGGGAGCACCGCCATGCGCGACATGATGGGCCTGATGAAACAGGCACAGGACATGCAGAAGAAGATGGCCGAGATGCAGGCCCAGCTCGATACCCTCGAATTCGAGGGTTCGGCCGGCGGTGGCCTGGTCAAGCTGGTCATGACCGCCAAGAACGTGCTGAAGTCGGTGAAGATCGACCCGAGCCTGATGGTCCAGGGCGAGGAGGAGATCCTCGAGGACCTCGTCATCTCCGCCAGCAACGACGCCCGCAACAAGGCGGAGCGCGCCGTGCAGGAGCGGATGGCCGAGATGACCAAGGGACTGCCGCTGCCGCCCGGCATGCCGAAGCTGTTCTGACGATCCATTTTTGCGAGTCATCCCGGGCGATCGCAGATCGACCCGGGATCCATTCCGGAGCCTTTCCGACAGAGGTCCCGGAATGGATCCCGGCTCTCCGCTTCGCTAAGGCCGGGATGACGGCGCGGCAGCGGCAAAGCTCACGTTAAGACCCATGTCCCGCACCATCGCCGGCCCCGAGATCGAGCGCCTGATCCAGCTCCTGGCCAAGCTGCCGGGCCTGGGTCCGCGCTCGGCCCGCCGCGCGGCACTCCATCTCGTCAAGAAGCGCGAGCAGTTGCTCGGCCCGCTCTCGGAGGCGATGGCGGTGGCGCGCGAACGCATCGTCGTCTGCTCGACCTGCGGCAATGTCGACACCAGCGATCCCTGCGGGCTCTGCCGCGATCCGCGCCGCGACGACAGCCTGATCGTCGTCGTCGCCGATATCGCCGATCTCTGGGCGCTGGAGCGCTCGGGCGCGGTCGGCGGGCGCTATCACGTGCTTGGCGGCGTGCTTTCGGCGCTCGACGGCATCCGGCCCGAGAACCTCTCGCTTGACGCGCTGGTGGCGCGCGCCTCGGAACCAGCGGTGAAGGAAGTGATCTTGGCGCTCAACGCCACGGTCGAGGGCCAAACCACGGCGCACTTCATCACCGACCTCTTGGCGCATCTCGAGATCAAGGTGACCAAGCTCGCCCATGGCGTGCCGGTCGGCGGCGAGCTCGACTATCTCGACGACGGCACGCTGGCGGCGGCGATCCGCCAGCGCACGGGGTTTTGAGTTCGCTTCAATCGTCCCAGGGCGAAGCGTTCTTGCAGCGGTAGCCGACGAAGCATTGCGGCGTGTCGCGGGCCGGCACCCAGGCCGGAAAAACCGTCTCGTCGAACTGACAGAAGCTGCGGTCGCGCACGAAGCGGTCGTAGGTATAGCCGCCGGTGCCGAGCACAATAGCGCCATTGGCGAGGACGCTCTGTCGGTTGGCTGCACAACTCAGCGTCGGCGATTGGGGCCGCCCCTGCGCCTGCGCCGCTCCAGCGAGACCAAGGACGAGAAGAGCAATCAGGGTCCGGGTCATCGTCCGCCTCCACAGCGTTAAGCCTGTTTGCATTGTAGCATGGATGAATTGCCCGCGGCCCCGCTTTGCCTTGACGTCGCCGCGGGCTTCCGCCATCGCTCACCCCGTCACGCCCGGGCCCGTCCCGAGCCGCCACGTCTTCCCCTTTTCATCCGCGCCCGCAAGGCGTGGATGGTCGGCACAAGGCCGGCCATGACGAGAGAGAGCCGCTCCATGTCCCTGACCGATCTCGCCGCCACCATCGACGCCGCCTGGGAGAACCGGGCCGAGATCGGCCTCAACACCAAGGGCGCCGTGCGCGATGCTGTCGAGCAGGCGATCGAGCTGCTCGATTCCGGCCAGGCGCGCGTCGCCGAGAAGGTCGGCGGCGAGTGGGTCACGAATCAGTGGCTGAAGAAGGCGGTGCTGCTCTCCTTCCGGCTCGCCGACAACGAGATCATGGCGCACGGCCCCGGCGAGGGCGTGTTCTGGGACAAGGTGCCCTCGAAGTTCGCAGGCTGGGGCGAGAACCGCTTCCGCGCCGCCGGCTTCCGCGTCGTGCCGCCGGCGGCTGCGCGCAAGGGCTCCTATCTCGCACCGAACGTCATCCTGATGCCGTCCTTCGTCAACATCGGCGCCTATGTCGACTCAGGCACCATGGTCGACACCTGGGCGACGGTCGGCTCCTGCGCCCAGATCGGCAAGAACGTCCACCTCTCGGGCGGCGTCGGCATCGGCGGCGTGCTCGAGCCGCTGCAGGCCAACCCGACGATCATCGAGGACAACTGCTTCATCGGCGCCCGCTCCGAGGTGGTCGAGGGCGTGGTCGTCGGCGAAGGTTCGGTACTGGCCATGGGCGTCTTCATCTCGGCGACCACCAAGATCGTCGACCGCGCCACCGGCCAGGTCCACGTCGGCAAGGTGCCGCCCTATTCGGTCGTCGTGGCCGGCTCGCTGCCGGGCAAGCCTCTGAACGACGGCACGCCCGGCCCCTCGCTCTACTGCGCCGTGATCGTCAAGACGGTCGACGCCCAGACCCGCGCCAAGACCGGCATCAACGAATTGCTGCGCGACTGAGGATGGCGGGGCGGAGCCGATGAAGACGCTTCTGAGCGCCGCTTTCCTCTCACTATTCTCGCTGGCATCGACAACTGCGCAGGCCGAACCGGTCGCGTTGACGCTGAAGCTCGTCGACGAAGCCGGCAAGCCGCTGGCCGGCCTCGGCGTGCGCGTCGCGATCGGCTCCGACGCCGAGATCAGCGCGCCCGGTGCAGGGCAGCAGCTCGCCACCGATGCGGGCGGCGTCATCCGCATGCGGGCCGAGGCGACGATCGATCGCCGCAGCGTCTCCTCGACCGGCATCTACACGCGTCACCCGGCCGAGCATCTCCTCGTCGGGGTCGAGCTCGACCTGATCGGCCGGCGCGCGCTCTACAGGGTCAGGCTCGACCAGACCAAGGCCGGCACGGTCGGCCAGATCAACGCCTTCCTGGCCAGTGCAGGCGGGCGCTTCGACCTGCCGCTGGCTTTCCATGCCGACACGCAGAGCTGGAGCCTGCCCGACGATCCCGCGGGCCTGCGCCTCACCGGCATCGGCGCCGAACTCGAGGCGCAAAGCATGACAGGTTCGGCCGAGACCGGCCGCGCCATCGCCCTCACCATCGCCAAGCAGAGCTTCAAGCGGCGGTGAGCAGAAGCCTCAGACGCCCGGCAGCGGATTCGGCGTCGGCTCGGTCGAACCGGTCGCCAGCTCCTGCCGCTGCGCAGCCGGCGAGGCGGCAAGCGCATCGCGCAGGGCCTGCTCCTGCGAATGGTCGAGCGAGGTCTTGAGCACGACGCCGCCGGTGCCCTTGATCGCCTCGAGCACCTTGTCGCCGGTCATCTTCTGGATCAGCACGAAGAGCGCGGCATTGCCCGGCTGCAGATTGGCGGCAAGCTCCTTCATGAAGCCGTCATTGACGCCGTAATCGGTCAGCGCCCCGCCGAGCGCACCGGAAGCCGCGCCGATCGCCGCGCCGAAGATCGGCATCAGGAAGATCGCGCCGATCAGCAGGCCCCAGAAGCCGCCGGAAGCCGCTCCGAGCGCGGTGGTATTGAGCAACTGGTTGAGCTTGACCTTGCCGTCCTCGTGCATCACCGCGATCGCGGCGTCGCTGATCTGGATCAGGTATTCCTTCTGCAGGCCGAAGAGCTTCTGCCGCATTTCCTCGGCCCTGGCTTCGGTCGGGTAGACGATGACGACGAGATCGGACATGGCGCACTCCTCTGACGCGACGAGACAAGCTGCCGCCGCTCTGTGACGGGCTTGCGGCAAACGCGCGACGAATGCGGGCGTTCCGCTACTCGCCCGCCACCTCCTTCGCAGCCGCGAGGGCAGAACCCCGCAGCGGCAGCTCCTTCATGCGTAGCAGGAAGATGAGCGCGAATGCGAATCCGGCGAAGGTCGCGGCGAAAACGTACTGGAAAAGGCGGATCATCGTCTCGCGATCGACCGCTCCGGCCTTGAGCGTCTCGGCCGAAAGGCCGGCACCGCTCGCGCCGATGCCCCCCAGCACGATCGCGCCGAAGATCGCGACGATCAGCGCTCCGCCGATCTGGCGGAAGAAGTTCGCAGTCCCGGTCGCGGTGCCGAGCTGGTGCGGAGCGACGGCGTTCTGAATCGAGACCGTGGCGACCGGCAGCAGCGTGCCGAAGCAGATGCTGATCAGGCCGAGCAACAGGGAAAAGGGTATCAGCGGCAGGCGGCCGGCGGTTGCGATCAGGATCGCGGTGCCGACGAGCGCCAGCGCAAGCCCGATCACCGGCACGCGCTTGTAGTGATTGAGCCGCGTCATCGCCCGCCCGGACGCCGTGGCGCCAAGCACCGTGCCGCAGGTCAGGGGAAGCAGGCCCATGCCGGAATTGGCTGCCGAGAGCCCGGCGACGGTCTCGAAGTAGAGCGGCAGATAGATGGTCAGGCCGATGAACGTGCCCATGCCGAAGCCGGCGGCGATGGTGCCGTCGCGAACCACGGGGTTGGCGAGCAGCGCCAGCGGGATGAGCGGCTCGGCAGCGGTGCGCAGGCGCCAGGCGAAGCAAAGCCAGAGCAGGACCGAACCGGCGACCAGCCCGAGAATCGGGGGCGAGCCCCACGGATAATGCGTACCGCCCCAGGACAGCGCCAGCAGCAAGGTCATCGTCGCGCTGGTCATCAAGAGCGCGCCGAGCACGTCGAGCTTGTGCGGCCGCTCATGCCGCGGCAGGCGTTTCAGCGCGGTATGCGTCATCCAGTAGGCGCCGAGACCCAGTGGCAGGTTGATCCAGAAGATCACCGACCAATGCAGCGCCTCCGAGATCACCCCGCCAAGCACCGGGCCGAGCAGCGAGGACGAGAAGAACACGCTGGCGATGTAGACCTGGTACTTGCCGCGCTCCTTGGGCGGGACCATGTCGGCGATGATGGTCTGCGCCATGGCGATCAGTCCGCCGCCGCCGAGCCCCTGCACGAACCGCGCGACCACCAGCAGCCAGAGCGACGGCGCGAGCGCGCAGGCGAGAGAGCCGAGTACGAAGATGGCGATTCCGCCAAGCAAGGTGACACGGCGTCCATGGATGTCGGCAAACTTGCCGTAGAGCGGCGTTACCGCGGTCGAGGCGAGCAGATAGGAGGTCACGATCCAGGGCAGGTGGGCGACGTCTCCGAGCTCGCGGCCGATCGTCGGCATCGCGGTCGCGACGATGGTCTGGTCGAGCGCCGCCAGGAACATGGCGAGCATGATTCCAATCAGGATCGACCGAATGTCGGCATGAGAAAGCGCCGCCTGCGTCGGCGGCGTCTCGACCCGCTTGTCCATCGGCACCTGTCCGTCCTGTGCTTGGGGAATGCCCGAGGATAAGGCTCGGCTTGGCCATGCGCCAGAGTCGGGGACGCAAGGCCGCCGCGAAGTGGGTGCAGCCCTGGATTGGCGCGAGCCGCAGGCTGCGGCTAGCATGGCGCCTTCCGCTGCGAGGGACCATGCGCGCGCATCTGCTCCTTGTCCTGCTGCCGATGCTGCCGACCGCGGCCACGGCGCTCGAGCTGACCGGCCGCTATGGCTATGCCGGCGAATGGGCGCTGACGGCGACACTCGCCGAGGCGGAGCCTTCCGCCTCCAAGCGCAAGCGCGATTTCGCCGGCCCGGTCAAACTGAAGCATCTCGCCTTGTGCGGGCCGGGTGAGGTCGCCGAGAAAACCGGCACCCTCAACCTGCGGCGCGATGGCCGGCGCTATGCCGCGATGCTGGCGATCGGCGAAGAGAATTGCGCGGTGACCGGCACCCTGACCGAGGACGGCGTCGCCTTCGCCGATTGCGGCAAGGCCGGAAAGATTCCGCTCAGGCTCTGGCTGAAATGATGCTTTCGCGCTTTCCGGCTGCCCTCCTCGCCACCCTCATCTGCAACGCCGCCCGAGCCGATACGCGTCCTTCGCTGTGCCAGGCTAGCGAGGTCGCGATCTTCTCCTGCGCGATCGGCAGCAAGATCGCCTCGCTCTGCGCTTCCCCAGACCTCGGCCCGAGCCAGGGCAGCCTCGCCTATCGCTTCGGCCGCAAGGGCGCGATCGAGCTGATCCATCCGGAGGCGCCCATGCCGCCGGACCAGGCCTTCAACACCGCGGTCGTCGGCGATGCCGGATTCGCCGGCGACATCGTCCGCTTCAGCCGCGGCGAGACCCGCTACACGCTCTACTCGATCATCGTCAGGGGCCAGGGTGACCGCGACGGCATCCTCGTCTCCAGAGCCGGCCGCAAGCTCGCCGACCTCAAATGCAAGGATTTCGCGCTCGGGACGGACGCCTGGAAGCTGCTCTACCGCGCCAAGCTGCCCCAGGCGGAGCCGGCCTCGCTCGACTAGATCAATTCCGCAATTCTTCGAATCGCAAAATTGCTCCAAGTCCTTGTTTTATAGCATTTTCTTCATGCGAGCCGATGTCCACTTCGCTCGAAAATGCTCTAGGATGGAGAGCGCTGCTTTTCCGACTCCGGCACCTTCAGGATCACCGCGCCATCGGCATCGATCGGGCGGCCATCGTCGGTCTGCACGGTCAGGGTGACCTTGCGGCCGCTGTCGCGCTCGATCAGCGAGGAGTGGCGCTCGCCGGGCCCGAACAGATGCTGCTCGCCCCATTGCCGAAGCGCCACCATCACCGGGAAGAGATCACGGCCCTTGGCAGTCAGCCGGTATTCCTGGCGCGCGCCTCCAGCCGCAGCCGGGACGGCTTCGAGGATGCCGCGGGCCGTCAGCGTGCGCAGCCGCTCGGACAGGATGTTGCGGGCGATGCCGAGGCTCTTCTGGAACTCGCCGAAGCGGGTCATGCCGTCGAAGGCGTCGCGCACGATCAGCAGCGACCACCAGTCGCCGATCGCATCCAGCGCCCGGGCGCTCGGGCAATAATCGCTGACCAGGCTGCGGCGCTTCACCATCGCTGCGCTGCTCTCCTCAAAAGCTTCGTGATCGACCTTTCAGTTGCAAGATAAAACCGATACCGCTACACCACAATAAGTTTCATTATGAAACTTATCTAGCGGAGCTTCGCCATGCGACTGGACCTTGAGGCGGCGCCGGCCGGCGCCGCGAGCGTTGACGCACGCCCATCGCCTCCCCCTCCGACAGCACCGCTTTCCGCCGGCATGATCCTGCTCTTTGCAGTGGCGAGCGGGCTCGCCGTCGCCAACGTCTATTTCGCGCAGCCGCTGCTCGACATTATCGCCGATGATCTCGGGCTCTCGCGGGCCACGGTCGGCCTGGTCATCGGAGCGACGCAGCTCGGCTACGGGCTCGGGCTGATCCTGCTGGTGCCGCTCGGCGACCTCCTCGACCGCCGCAAGCTCGTCGTGCTGCAATCGCTGCTTTCGGTCGCAGCACTGATCTGCGTCGCGTTCTCCGTCTCGGGCGCGATGCTGCTGGCGGCGATGGCGGCGATGGGCTTCCTCGCCGTCGTAACGCAGGCCTTCGTCGCCTATGCGGCGAGCCTGGCGAGGCCGGAAGAGCGCGGCCAGGTCGTCGGCTCGGTCACCAGCGGTATCGTGCTCGGCATCCTGCTGGCCCGCGCCATCGCCGGCGCGATGGCCGATCTCTCGGGCTGGCGAGCGGTCTATCTGCTGTCGGCGGGAGCGACGCTGGTCATCGCCATCGTCCTGTTCAGGGTCTTGCCAGCCGAAAGCAAGGCAGCGGCACAATTCTCCTATCCGCGCCTGATCGGCTCGCTCTTCACCCTGTTTCGCGACGAGAAGGTGCTGCGCATCCGGGCGGTGATCGGCATGCTGATCTTCGCCGACGTCACCACGCTGCTGACGCCCCTGGTATTGCCGCTCGCGGCCCCACCTTTCTCGCTGTCGCATACGGCGATCGGCCTGTTCGGCCTCGCCGGAGCTGCGGGTGCGCTGGGTGCGGCGCGGGCCGGCGCCTGGACCGATCGCGGCCATGGCCAGCGCCTCACCGGCATCGCGCTCGCGCTGATGCTCATCGCCTGGCTGCCAATCGGGCTTCTGCCGCAGTCGATCCTGTTCCTGATCGCCGGCGTGCTGATCCTCGATTTCGGCCTGCAGGCGGTGCACGTCACCAACCAGGCCATGATCTATCGCGTGCGGCCGGAGGCGCAGAGCCGGCTGACCGCCGGGTACATGGTGTTCTATTCGATCGGCAGCGCGCTGGGATCGTCGGGTTCGACGCTGGTCTATGCGCAAGCCGGCTGGACCGGCGTCAGCCTACTCGGTGCGGCGATCGCCGCGATCGCGCTGGCGTTCTGGGCTGCGACGCTGAAGGCGATGCCGAGCGAGGCAACACGTGCCGTCGCGACGAAACCTGCCGCCTGACACGATCAGGGCCGTTGCCTTGCGGCAACGGCCCTGAGGCCCCCTCACAGAAGACCGGTCACTTCCGCTTGGCGGCGAGCGCCTGCAGGCCGGCATTGGCGCATTCCTCGTCGAGATGGCCGCCCGGGGCGCCGCCAACGCCGACCGCGGCGGTGACCTCGTCACCGGCCTTAACCGGCACGCCGCCGCCGAGCAGCAGGAAGCCGGGGATGTGGACGAGATTGCGGGCGCCAGCATTGTTGTCAGCGGCCCTCGGCCATGGCGCCATTGTTGTTCTTGGCCGAAACCGAGGTGAAGGCCTTGGCCCGGCTGGCGTCGATGGTGTGCGGGCCGGCGCGGTCGGCAAAGCGCGGACCTGGGCGACCTCGGGGCCGCGGCTCGCTAGCTTTCCGACAGCGCCGCGGTCGGCGCATCGAGCGAAAGGATGATGCCATCGGGCGCGAAATCGATCTTCGCGGTGCCGCCCAGATAGCTGCCGAGCACCTTCTCGATCATCTGCGAGCCGAAGCCGCGCCGCTGTGGAGCGGTCACCGGCGGCCCGCCGCTTTCCTGCCAGCGGAAATGGAACTCGCCGCCCTGGTTGCTCCAGGAGACGTCGACATGGCCGCCATCCTGCGAGAGCGCTCCGTATTTCACGGCATTGGTCCCAAGCTCGTGCAGGGCCAGCGCCATCGCCAGCGCGCATTTCGAGGAGAGCGTCACCGAGGGGCCGTCGACTGCGAGCCGCTCGCCGGAGCGATGCGGCGACAGCACGACTTCGACCAGTTGCCTGAGATCGGCGCCGTGGCGGCTCGCCATCATCAGCACGTCCTGCGCCGCCGCCAGCGCCTGCAAACGGTCGGAGACGCGGCGCTTGACCATGTCCAGCGGCTCGTTGGAGCCGCGCATCGACTGGTTGACGATGCCGGAGACCATGGCGAGCAGGTTCTTGATGCGATGGTTCAACTCGCCGGCGAGCAGGCGATAGCGCTCCTCACCCGCATGCATTTGCGTGATGTCGCGCGAAACCGAGAGGATCGCTTCGGGCTTGCCGTCCGGCCCGACGATCGGCGAGACCTGAACGTCCCAATAGCGCGGATTGCCCGCAGCAGTATCGGCCGGGCCCTGGAAGCGGTAGCTGCGGCCTGCCCGCGCCGCGGCGAGCGCCGCCTCAGCATCGGCATGACCGTCTCCCTGCCAGAACTGAACCCAGGGACAGCCCCGAATCTTCTCGAAATCCTGGACTTCCATCACGCGTTGGCCGCCCTCGCTCATGAATTCGAGCGTGCCGTCGAGGCCGATGACCTTGATGCAGTCGTCCGACGCGGACAGCACGGCACTCAGGAAACGGGCATCCTTGTTGAGCTGTGTCGGCACAAGCGGGCTTTCGAGTCGGGATGAAGACGCTACAATTCGACCGCTAGCGCAGTGCCTGTCAAACGCCCATGTCTTTTGACATGCGCCCGGAGTCATGGCGGCGTCGAGTCCGCAGAAACCCTTAGCCGCCGAACCATGAGCGGTTGACGCTGTCGGGCAGCCCGGTCAGCTTGGCGCCACGTCACGAGGAGCCCGACATGGAGAGCATCACGCCACGCCAGCGCGAGATCGTGGCGCTGGCCCGGGCTCAGGGGCGGGTCAATGTCGAGGATCTCGCGGCGCGCTACGAGGTCAGCGCCCAGACCATCCGCAAGGACCTCAACCAGCTCTGCGACCAGCGCATCATGTCGCGCGTGCATGGCGGGGCCTTGGTCGCGTCCGGGGTCGAGAACCTCGCCTATGAGGCGCGCCGCTTCATCGCCCGCGAGGAGAAGGCGGCGATCGGCCAGGCCGCGGCGGCGCTGATCCCGAACGACGCCTCGTTGTTCATCAATATCGGCACGACGACCGAGGAGGTGGCGCGCGCGCTCTCCGACCATCACGGCCTGCTCGTCATCACCAACAACCTGCATGTCGCGACGCTGCTCTACCCGCACCAGAACATCGAGGTGATCGTCGCCGGCGGACCGGTCCGGCGCTCCGATGGCGGCGTGATCGGCGCCGCCGCCGTCGACCTCATACGCCAGTTCAAGGTCGACTATGCCGTGATCGGCACCTCCGCCATCGACGAGGAGGGGGCGCTGCTCGATTTCGACTATCGCGAGGTGCGCGTCTCGCAAGCGATCATCGAGAACGCCCGGCAATGCCTGCTCGTCGCCGACAGCACCAAGTTCGAGCGTTCCGCCCCGGTGCGTATCGGCCATCTGCGCGATGTCGACGTCTTCGTCACCGATCGGCTCGGCCCGCCGCCCTTGCGCGAGCTCTGCCGCAGCGAGGGCATCAGCGTGGTCGAAACCGAAACGCTGAATGGGGCAACCCTTCATGCCGAAAGTGAAAGCTAGGATTTTCGCTTTCGCTTTCGTTTTCCCGTTGCACGCAAGAAAATCACGCTCTACCGTACGTTGAAGAGGCACTCGCAGGAGTGCCTGCGGGAGGGATCGCGTGACGGCTCCGGTGTTCGACATCGCCATCATCGGCGGCGGCGTGAACGGCTGCGGCATTGCGCGCGATGCGGCAGGGCGCGGCGCCTCGGTCGTGCTGTTCGAGCAGGGCGATCTTGCCAGCGCGACCTCCTCGGCCTCGACCAAGCTGATCCATGGCGGGCTGCGCTATCTCGAGCACTACGAGTTCCGGCTGGTGCGCGAAGCGCTGACCGAGCGCGAGGTGATGTGGCGCGCCGCGCCGCACATCATCCGGCCCTTGCGCTTCGTCTTGCCGCATCATGCGGGCCTCAGGCCCTGGTGGATGCTGCGGCTCGGCCTCTTCCTCTACGACCATCTCGGCGGCCGCAAGCTGCTGCCGGCGACCCGCTCGCTCGACCTCAGGCACGACGCGGCCGGCGAACCCTTGCAGCCGCGCTTTGGGCGCGCCTTCGAATATTCCGATTGCTGGGTCGAGGATGCCCGCCTCGTCGTGCTCAACGCCCGCGATGCGGCCGAGCACGGCGCCAGGATCCTGCCGCGGACCAAGGTCATCGGCGCACGCCGCCAGGGCGATCTCTGGGTCGTGACGACGGAAGCTGCGGACGGAACACGAGCCGAGACCAGCGCGCGCGTGCTGGTCAACGCCGGCGGCCCCTGGGTCGCCGACGTGCTCAACGGCATCGTCGCCAGCAACCGCCCGGCTTCGGTGCGGCTGGTCCAGGGCAGCCATATCGTGGTGCCGCGCCTGTTCGAGCACGAGCGCTGCTACATCTTCCAGAACGCCGACGGCCGCATCATCTTCGCCATCCCCTATGAGGGCGACCTGACCCTGATCGGCACCACCGACAAGGATTATGACGGCGATCCGGCCAAGGTCGCCGCCAGCGAGGACGAGATCGCCTATCTCTGCGCCGCGGCGAGCGAATATTTCCGCAAGCCGATCCAGCGCGAGGACGTGGTCTGGACCTATTCCGGCGTGCGCCCCCTCTATGACGACGGCGCCAGCAAGGCCCAGGAGGCGACGCGCGACTATGTGCTGACGCTGGACGAGCCGGCCGGCTCGGCGCCGCTGCTCTCGGTCTTCGGCGGCAAGATCACCACCGCGCGGCGGCTTGCCGAGGCGGCGGTCGAGAAATTGTCCGCCGCGGTACCGGCGCTGCGCGCGCCCTCCTGGACGGCCGTAGCGCATCTGCCCGGCGGCGATTTCCCGGTCGAGGGCTTCGAGGGGCTGGTCGAGCGCATCGCCGCCGCCCGCCCCTGGCTCGACCGCAAGCTGGCGCGCCGGCTCGCCCGGGCCTACGGCACCCGTGCCGAGACGCTGCTCGAAGGCGCCAAGGCGATGGCCGATCTCGGCAGGGTCTTCGGCGCAGACCTGACCGAGCGCGAGGTCTCCTGGCTGATGAACCAGGAATGGGCGGTCAGCGCCGAGGATGTGCTGTTCCGGCGCAGCAAGCTCGGCCTGCGCTTTTCGCCCGAACAGCGTCGGGCGCTCGACGATTATATGGCCGCGAAGGCTGCGCCACCCGCTTCCGCCCGGATGGAGGTGCGAGGATGAGCCTGACCCTCGACAGTCTCAGCCTGACGCGCGGCGCGCAGACCCTGCTCGCCGACATCTCGCTGACGCTGGAGAAGGGATCGCTCAACGTGCTGCTCGGCGCGACGCTCGCCGGCAAGACCTCTCTCATGCGCCTGATGGCCGGGCTCGACGCACCCAGCAGCGGCAAGGTCGTGGTCGAGGGCCGCGACGTCACCGGACTGCCGGTCCAGAAGCGCAATGTCGCGATGGTCTACCAGCAGTTCATCAACTACCCCGCGCTGTCGGTCTACGAGAACATCGCCTCGCCCCTGCGCGTCGCCGGCCTGCCGGCGAGCGAGATCGACGCTCGGGTGAAGAGCGCGGCGGCGCTGCTGCGGCTCGAGCCCTATCTCCAGCGCAAGCCGCTCGAACTCTCCGGCGGCCAGCAGCAGCGCACCGCGATCGCCCGCGCCCTGGTGAAGCGCGCCGAGCTCGTGCTGCTCGACGAGCCGCTCGCCAATCTCGACTACAAATTGCGCGAGGAACTGCGCGAGGAATTGCCGCGCATCTTCGCCGAATCCGGCGCGATCTTCGTCTACGCCACCACCGAACCGAGCGAGGCCCTGCTGCTCGGCGGCAATACCGCCACCCTGTTCCAGGGACGGGTGACGCAGTTCGGCCCGACGGCGCAAGTCTATCGCCAGCCGCATGACCTTGTGACCGCGCAGGTCTTCTCCGACCCGCCGCTCAACACGCTCTCTGGGATCAAGCAGGGCAGCGAGGTCAGGCTCTCGACCGGCCAGCGCATCCCTGCGACGGGCGCCTTCGCCGGCGTGCCGGATGGCGCCTATACGATCGGCTTCCGTGCCCATCATCTCGCGCTCGACGCGCTGCCGGCGCCTGCGATCGAACTGCAGGCGAGCGTCTCGGTCTCCGAGATCACCGGCTCGGAATCCTTCGTCCATCTCGATGTCGGCGACCACCGGCTGATCGCGCTGGTGCCGGGCGTGCGCCGCCTGGAGCCGGGCACGACCGTGACCGCCTGGCTCGACCCTGCCCGAATCTTCCTGTTCGACGCCGCCGGCAGGCTGGCGGCGGCAGCTCCGGCAAAGGCGGCGTGACATGGCGAGGATCACGCTCGACAAGCTGGCCCATTCCTACAAGCCCGATCCGCAGGGGCCGCAGGACTATGCCCTGCGCGAGGTCGACCATGTCTGGCGCCAGGGCGGGGCCTATGCCCTGCTCGGCCCCTCCGGCTGCGGCAAGACCACGCTGCTCAACATCATCTCCGGCCTCGTCGTGCCGACGCGCGGGCGCATCCTGTTCGACGACAAGGACGTGACGCAGCTGCCGACCGAGGCGCGCAACATCGCCCAGGTCTTTCAGTTCCCGGTCGTCTACGACACGATGACGGTGCGCGAGAACCTCGCCTTCCCGCTGAAGAACCGCGGCGTCCCGAAGGCTCAGATCGAGCCCCGCGTCGCCGAGATCGCCGGCCTGCTCGATCTGACATCGGCGCTCGACCGCAAGGCGAGCCGTCTCGGGGCCGACGCCAAGCAGAAGATCTCGCTCGGGCGCGGGCTGGTGCGGCCCGACGTCGCCGCGATCCTGTTCGACGAGCCTTTGACCGTCATCGACCCGCATCTGAAATGGCAGTTGCGCTCGATGCTGAAGGAGCTGCACCGCAAGCTCGACCTCACCATGATCTACGTCACCCACGACCAGACGGAGGCGCTGACCTTCGCCGACACGGTGGTGGTGATGCATGATGGCGGCGTCGTGCAGACCGGCACGCCGGAGGAGCTGTTCCAGCACCCCGCCCACACCTTCGTCGGTCATTTCATTGGTTCGCCCGGCATGAACGTGCTGCCCTGCAAGGTCGAGGGCGCGCGGGCCAGTCTCGCCGGGCAGGAGATCGCATTGGCGAGGCACTATCCGGCCCTTGCCGGCAAGGTCGAGCTCGGCATCCGGCCGGAATACGCGACGCTTGCCCCGCGCGGCGCAGGGCTGCCGGTCAGGATCGCCCGCATCGATGATATCGGCCGCGCCCGCATCGCCCGCGTCGAGCTCGATGGCCTCAAGCTTGCCGCGAGCGTGCCGGAGGGCGCGAGCTTCGACGGCGATCAGGCCATGCTCGCGCTGCAGTCGGGCCAGATCCACATCTACAGCGACGGCCATCTGGTGAAGGGGCAAGCGCTGCCGGGAGGCCAGCCATGAAGCCGGTCAACCAGAAGGCCTGGCTGCTCGTCCTGCCGGTGCTGCTGATCGTCGCCTTCTCGGCGGTGATCCCGCTGATGACGGTGGTGAACTACTCCGTCCAGGATTCCTTCGGCAACAACCAGTTCTTCTGGAACGGCGTCGGCTGGTTCGCCGAACTGCTCGACCCGAAGAGCGATCTCGGCTCGCGCTTCTACGACTCGCTCTGGCGCAACCTCGCCTTCTCGGCGATCATCCTTGCGATCGAGATCCCGCTCGGCATCCTCGTCGCGCTGTCGATGCCGCGCCAGGGCTGGGCGGTCTCGGCGACGCTGGTGCTGATGGCGCTGCCGCTGCTGATCCCGTGGAACGTGGTCGGCACGATCTGGCAGATCTTCGCGCGCGGCGACATCGGCCTGTTCGGCGCGGCGGTGAACGGCCTCGGCATCGACTACAACTATGTCGCCAACCCGGTCGCTGCCTGGTTCACCATCGTCGTGATGGATGTCTGGCACTGGACCTCGCTGGTGGCGCTGCTCTGCTATGCCGGCCTGAAGTCGATCCCCGACGCGTATTACCAGGCAGCGCGCATCGACGGTGCCTCGCGCTGGGCCGTGTTCCGCACCATCCAGCTGCCGAAGATGAATCGCGTGCTTCTGATCGCCGTGCTGCTGCGCTTCATGGACTCGTTCATGATCTACACCGAGCCCTTCGTCGTCACCGGCGGCGGCCCCGGCAATTCGACGACCTTCCTCTCGATCGAGCTGGTCAAGCTCGCCCTCGGCCAGTTCGACCTCGGAAAGGCCGCGGCGCTCTCGATCGTCTACAACCTGATCATACTCGCGGTCTGCTGGGTGTTCTACACTGTGATGACCACCGCCGATGCGCGGGCCGACTCCGAAGCGGGGAGGGGCTGATGCGCGGCGGCCGGCTGATCCTTGCCCTTTACCTCATTGCGCTGATGTTGCCGATCTACTGGCTCGTCAACATGAGCTTCAAGACCAACACCGAAATCACCAACGCGCTGACGCTCTGGCCGCGGACCTTCACTCTCGACAACTACGCCAAAATCTTCACCGATCCGAGCTGGTACAACGGCTACATCAACTCGCTGCAATATGTGGCGCTGAACACAGCTCTCTCGCTCGCCTTCGCGCTGCCGGCCGCCTACGCCTTCTCGCGCTACCGCTTCCTCGGCGACAAGCACCTGTTCTTCTGGCTGCTGTCGAACCGGATGGCGCCGCCGGCGGTGTTCGCGCTGCCCTTCTTCAACCTGTATTCGGCGATCGGGCTGTTCGACACGCCGCTCGCGGTCGCCCTCGCCCATTGCCTGTTCAACGTGCCGCTGGCGGTCTGGATCCTCGAAGGCTTCATGTCCGGCGTGCCGCGCGAGATCGACGAGACCGCAGCGATCGACGGCTATTCCTTCCCGCGCTTCTTCGTGAAGATCTTCATGCCGTTGATCGCGTCCGGCATCGGCGTCGCCGCCTTCTTCTGCTTCATGTTCTCCTGGGTCGAATTGCTGCTGGCGCGCACGCTGACCAGCGTCAGCGCCAAGCCGATCGCCGCGACCATGACCAGAACAGTCTCGGCCGCCGGCATGGACTGGGGCGTGCTCGCGGCAGCCGGCGTGCTGACGCTGATCCCCGGCGCGCTCGTGATCTGGTTCGTCCGCAACTACATCGCCAAGGGCTTCGCCCTGGGGAGGGTGTGATGGAACTTAACTGGATGGCCTGGACCTGGCAGACCGGCGTCTTCTTCGCCGGCATCGCCAGCCTGCTCCTGGTCCTGACGCTGCTCGCGATCTTCCGGCCCGAGACCGAGCGCGTCGGCGTGCTGGGGATCGCCACCACCCGCGGCGACCGGCTCTTCATTTCGCTGCTCGGCAGCGCCTTCATTCACCTCGCCTGGCTCGGCATCGTCGGCCAGCCGCTGTGGTGGGCTTCCGGCCTCGCACTCCTCTATGCCGCGGCGGTGTTCCGCTTCGTCTGAGGAGGCAAGCCCAAGAACAAGAAACGACCGAACCCGGAGAACGGGCGGCATTCCAAAGGGAACATCGGAGGACAACGATGACGACGCTCAAGACACACCTCTCCTGCCTCGCCGGCGCCAGCCTGTTCGCGCTGACGCTCGCCGCCGGACCGGCCCTCGCCGGCCCCGAAGAGGCACGCAAATGGATCGACAGCGAGTTCCAGCCTTCGACGCTCTCCAAGGACGAGCAGATGAAGGAGATGGAATGGTTCATCAATGCCGCGAAGCCCTTCGCCGGCATGGAGATCAACATCGTCTCGGAGACGATCACCACGCATGAATACGAGGCCAAGACCCTGGCCAAGGCCTTCAGCGAGATCACCGGAATCAAGCTGACGCACGACCTGATCCAGGAAGGCGACGTGGTCGAGAAGATCCAGACGCAGATGCAGTCCGGCAAGAACATCTATGATGGCTGGATCAACGATTCCGACCTGATCGGCACGCATTTCCGTTACAAGCAGGCGACCAACCTGACCGACTGGATGGCCGGCCCAGGCAAGGACGTCACCAACCCGAACCTCGACATCGACGACTTCATCGGTAAGTCCTTCGGCACCGGGCCGGACGGCAAGCTCTACCAGCTGCCGGTGCAGCAGTTCGCGAACCTCTACTGGTTCCGCTACGACTGGTTCCAGCGCGCCGACCTCAAGGAGAAGTTCAAGGCCAAATACGGCTACGATCTCGGCGTGCCCGTGAACTGGTCGGCCTATGAGGACATCGCCGAGTTCTTCACCAACGACGTCAAGGAGATCGACGGCACCAAGGTCTTCGGCCATATGGACTATGGCAAGAAGGACCCCTCGCTCGGCTGGCGCTTCACCGACGCCTGGCTCTCCATGGCCGGCAATGGCGACAAGGGCATCCCGAACGGCCTCCCCGTCGACGAATGGGGCATCCGCATGGAGGGCTGCCGTCCGGTCGGCTCCGCAGTCGAACGCGGGGGCGACACCAACGGCCCGGCAGCGGTCTACTCGATCACCAAATATGTCGACTGGCTGAAGAAATATGCCCCGCCGCAGGCGCAGGGCATGACCTTCGGCGAGTCCGGACCAGTGCCGGCGCAGGGCACGATCGCCCAGCAGATCTTCTGGTACACCGCCTTCACCGCCGACATGGTCAAGCCCGGCCTGCCGGTGATGAGCTCGGACGGCAAGCCGAAATGGCGCATGGCGCCCTCGCCCAAGGGTGCCTACTGGAAGGACGGGATGAAGCTCGGCTACCAGGACGCGGGATCGGCGACCCTGCTGAACTCGACCCCGGTCGAGCGCCGCAAGGCGGCCTGGCTCTATCTGCAGTTCATCGTCTCGAAGACGGTCAGCCTGAAGAAGAGCCATGTCGGCCTGACCTTCATCCGCGAGAGCGACATCTGGGACAACAGCTTCACCGAACGCGCTCCGCAGCTCGGCGGGCTGATCGAGTTCTACCGCTCGCCGGCGCGCGTGCAGTGGACCCCGACCGGCAACAACGTCCCGGACTATCCGCGCCTCGCCCAGCTCTGGTGGCAGAACATCGGCGACGCCTCCTCCGGCGCCAAGACGCCGCAGGCGGCGATGGATGCGCTGGCAGCGGCGCAGGACTCCGTGATGGAGCGCCTGGAACGCTCCGGCGTGCAAGGCGATTGCGGGCCGAAGCTCAACCCGCGCACCACGGCGGAAGAGTGGTTCGCCAAGGCCGAGAAGGCCGGCACGCTGGCGCCGCAGCGCAAGCTCGCCAATGAGAAGCCGAAGGGCGAGACGATCGACTACGACACGCTGATCAAGAGCTGGCCAGCGTCTCCCCCCAAGCGCGGCTGAGCCCCCTCCTCCCGGCTCGGACGTGCAAAAGGGGCGCGGCAGCAATGCCGCGCCCCCGATTGTTTGATGGGCCTTGCCAGACGGGTTATTGCTGCGTCGCGCTCTCGTCCATCCACATCACCTCCCAAACATGGCCGTCGAGATCCAGGAAGCCATGGGCGTACATGAAGCCGTAATCCTTCGGCTCGCTGAAGGTCGTGCCGCCGGCCCCGAGTGCCGCCGCGACGATCGCATCGACCGCCTCGCGACTGTCCCGGGAGAGCGCGATCAGGACCTCCAGCGACTGGCTGGTATCGGCGATCGGCTTCGGCGAGAAGCTCGCGAATTTCTCATGGGTCAGCAGCATCGCGAAGATCGTGTCGCTGATAACCATGCAGGCGGCGGTCTCGTCCGTGAATTGCGGATTGAAGGAAAAGCCGAGCGCCGTGAAGAACGCCTTCGACGCCTCGAGGTCCTTCACCGGCAGGTTGACGAAGATCATCTGGGGCATGCCTTGCTCCTTGCGTCGGGATCATCTGTCGGAAGGCCCGCCATTGAGCCGGGGTGATGTGGCCCGGCTATGACACGGCCTGAAGCGCCTGCCTGAGCCTGGCCGGTTCGAAGTCGCCGAGACGGGCATCGACCTCGTCATGCGTGCGCTGCCAGATCGGCATGGCTCTCGCGAGCAGCGCAATTCCCTCCGGCGTAATTGCCAGGAGCCGGCTGCGGCGGTCCTTCTCGCCGGCGGTCACGACGACGAGGCCGCGACGCTCCAGCGGCTTCAGCGCCGCGGTCAGCGTCGTCCGGTCCATGCCGAGCAGATTCGCGACCGGGCCGAGCGGCGGCGGCTCCGGCCGGTTCAGCGACATCAGGAGGGAGAATTGCTGATTGGTCAGATCGACCGGCCGCAGCGCCTCGTCGAACAATCGCGCCAGCGTCCGCGCCGCGCGCTGGATGTGCAGGCACAGGCAATGGTCGCGCACATGCAGCGTCGTGGCGAAGGGGACGAGGGATTCGATGGGCGCTTCCGTTGATTTTGACATCGTTCAGATATGTTGATATCAACTCATTAAGAATAGGCTGAAGGGTTGGGTGCTGCAAGGAGGCGATGATGGAGCATCAGGTGGTTTCCCGGTCCGACTGGCTGGATGCGCGCAAGGCCCTGCTCGCCCGCGAGAAGGAGTTCACGCGGCTGCGCGACGAGATCAATGCCGAGCGGCTGGCCCTGCCCTGGGTCAGGGTCGACAAGACTTACGTCTTTGACACGCCCACGGGCCAGAAGACACTGGCCGAGCTGTTCGACGGCCGCAGCCAGCTGGTTGTCTACCATTTCATGTTCGGGCCGGACTGGGAGGCGGGATGCCCCGGCTGCTCCTTCATGGCCGATCATCTCGGCGGTACGCTGGCGCATCTCAACAACCACGACGTCACGCTGGTGATGATCTCGCGGGCGCCGCTTGCCAAGATCGAGGCCTACAAGACGCGCATGGGCTGGAGCGTGCCGTGGGTCTCGTCCTTCGGCGGCGATTTCAACTTCGACCACCACGTCTCCTTCACCCAGGAAGAGCTGGCCGAGGGCGCGGTGCTCTACAACTTCACACAGACACCGTCGGAGCAGGCCCATGACGAATTGCCCGGCCTCAGCTCCTTCATCCGCAACGAGGCGGGCGAGGTGTTCCACACCTATTCGGGCTACGCTCGCGGCGGCGAGGAGATGCTGGCGACGCTGATGATCCTCGACCGCGCGCCGAAGGGCCGCAACGAGACCTCGACGCTGAGCTTCGTCAAGCGCCACGACGAATACGAGGACAAGCCGAAGGCTCACGCCTGCTGCGCTGCATAGGCGCAACAGGCCACACCACGCGCATAGGGTCGGTGGGATGCCCGCTTCCGTAAGGAGCCGGGCTTGGGGCGCGTGTTTTTCCGATGATTGCCGCGGGCCGGTTCCAGGGGCCGGCCCGGCGCGCAAATCTCAACCGGCGCCGAGCCGCTCGCCGCGATAGACGCCGGAGCGGATCCGGCCCCACCAGTCACGATTCCCAAGATACCAGGCGACCGTGCTGCGCAGCCCGCTCTCGAAGCTCTCCTGTGGCCGCCAGCCGAGCTCGCGCCCGATCTTGCTGGCATCGATCGCATAGCGCTGATCATGGCCGGGACGGTCGGCGACGAAACGGATCAGGTTGTCGCGCGAGCCGAGCGCGGCATCGGGCGCAAGCTCGTCCATCAGCGCGCAGATCGCCTTGACCACCTCGAGATTGCTGCGTTCGGCCGAGCCGCCGACATTGTAGCTCTCGCCGACCCGCCCGCTTTCGGCGATCAGGGCGAGCGCGCGGGCATGGTCCTCGACATGCAGCCAGTCTCGGATCTGGGCACCGGAGCCGTAGACCGGCAGGTCCTTGCCCTCGAGCGCGTTGAGGATCATCAGCGGGATCAGCTTCTCGGGGAAGTGATAGGGCCCGTAATTGTTCGAGCAGTTCGAGAGCACGACCGGCAGGCCGTAAGTGTGGTGCCAGGCTCGCACCAGATGATCGGAGGCTGCCTTCGAGGCCGAATAGGGCGAGTTCGGCTGGTATGGCGAGGTCTCGCTGAACAGCCCGTCCTCGCCGAGCGAGCCGAAGACCTCGTCGGTCGAGATCTGATGAAAGCGGAAGCTGGCCTGCTCGGCAGGCGGCAGGGCGCGCCAGTGCCGCAGCGCCTCCTGCAACAGCACGAAGGAGCCGACGACATTGGTCTCGATGAAGGCGGCCGGCCCATCGATCGAGCGGTCGACATGGCTCTCGGCCGCCAGGTGCATGACGATGTCGGGTCGGAACTCGGCAAAGGCCTGCCGCATCGCCGCGACGTCGCCGATATCGGCCTGGAGGAAGGTGAGCCGCGGATCGTTCGAGACCGGTTCGAGATTGTCGCGATTGCCTGCATAGGTCAGCTTGTCGACGACCAGCACCTGGTGCGGCGTCTGCCGGATCAGGTGGCGCACCACGGCCGAACCGATGAAGCCGGCCCCGCCGGTGACGAGATAGCGCTTCACGGCCGGGCCTCGTAGCGGAACGGGCTGGCAAAACCGGCAAAGCCGGGCAGGGCGGCGTCTTTGCCGGAGAGCTGCGCCTCGGCGGCTGCGACCGGCCAATCGATCGCGAGATCAGGGTCGTTCCAGGCGATGCCGCCCTCGGTCTCCGGCGCATAGGGTCCGTCGACCTTGTAGACGACCTCGGTATTGGGCTCGAGCGTGCAGAAGCCATGCGCGAAGCCACGCGGCACTAAGAGCTGCTCCGCGCCTTCGGCGGTGAGCGTCGTCGCGCACCATCTGCCATAGCTCGGCGAGCCCACGCGGATATCGACGGTAACGTCGAAGATCGCGCCCCTCAGCACCCGGATCAGCTTGGCCTGCGGTGCCGGCGGCCCCTGGAAATGCAGGCCACGCACCACGCCACGTGTCACCGAAAGCGACTGGTTGTCCTGGACGAAGACAGCATCGATGCCGGCGGCCGCGAAGGCCTCGACGCTATAGGTTTCCAGGAAGTAGCCGCGCGCATCGCCGAATTTCTTCGGCTTGATCAGCACGACGGCCGGGATGGCGAGGGGCTCGAAGGCGAACTTGCTCATGCCGCCCTTGAACCCTCGCTGGCGCGCGCCGTCAACGCCCGCGGGAGTGCGTTGCAATCAGATTGCTTCAATCCGGGCCGGATCCGGCTCTTGCGATCCGCCCGCCCGTCATCGGCTCCGAGACGCCGGTGGTGAGCGGGAAGGAGATCGGCAGGCCGGCCTTGCGGCGCATGGCCAGGAAGGCGAAGCACTCCGCCTCGATCGCATCGCCGCGCCAGCCGACCGCCTCGGCTGGAACCGCCTGCGTGCCCGTGCGGGCATTGAGCGCCGCCATGATCGCCGGGTTGCGCCGCCCGCCGCCGCAAACGATCAGCCTCCGTGGCCTGACCGGCAGCAAGTCGAGCCCACGCCCGACGGCACCGGCAGTGAAGGCGGTCAGCGTCGCCGCCCCGTTCTCAAAGGTGAGGCCGTCGGCCATGGCCGCGGTGAAGTCGTAGCGATCGAGCGATTTCGGGTAGGGCGCGAAGAGATAGCGGTGCTCGAGCAGCAGCGCGAGCCTGGCCTCGTCGACAGTGC
This sequence comes from Allobosea lupini, assembly GCF_900109525.1. Lineage (GTDB taxonomy): Bacteria > Pseudomonadota > Alphaproteobacteria > Rhizobiales > Beijerinckiaceae > Allobosea > Allobosea lupini. The sequence continues at coordinate 130,800 of NZ_FOAN01000004.1, forward strand.
CCGCAAGCGAGAAGGCGCCGTCACGGTCCATCTCGCCCTTGCCGTGCCGCTTGATCCAGTCGTTGAGCGGCGCATTGCCAGGCCCGGTATCGAAAGCGAGGACACGTTCGGCATCGGCGAAGGCGCTGAGATTGCCGACACCGCCGAGATTGAGCACGGCCGTCTCCTGCCCGGCCCCGATGCTGGCCATCAGCGCAGCATGATAGCTTGCAACCAGCGGCGCGCCCTGGCCTCCGGCGCGGACATCGGCGGTGCGGAAATCGTAGACGACGTCGATACCGAGCTGCCGTGCCATGAGCGCCCCGTCGCCGAGCTGACGGGTGTCGCCCTTGCGCTCCCTGGTCGGGGCGCGGTGCAGCACCGTCTGACCATGGAAGCCGATCGCTGCGACTTCGCTCGAAGCGATGCCCTCAGAGGCAAGGAACTCGGCAACGGCTTCGCCTTGCGCCAGCGTCAGGGCACGCTCGGCCTCAGCGAAAATCGCAGGCTCCGGCCCTTCGAAGCGCCAGGCCAGCGCCGCCTGGACCGCCTCAGCCAACAGGTCGCGGACCTCCTGGCGATAGGGCGAGAGGCGCCACGGTCCGAACTCGGCGACAACAGTGCCATCGGTGCGGATCGCGGCGATGTCGATATTGCCGTCGAGGACCGTTCCGGTCATCAGGCCGATCGCCCAGGCTTGCATGCGCCGCATCTCCCTCTCGTCCCGCAATCTCACGCAATTGCGGACGCGAAACCGCTGCACGCACTTGCTGGACTGGCTTTGGCGATGCCTGTCACAGGCCAGCTTCGCCCGCAATCCCGTCCCGATTCCGACCCAATCGCCGCTTACGCAAGGCAAGCCTCTTCTGGAGATCGGCCATGCTGACCCGTCGCTTCGTCCTAACCGCCTGCCTCGGCCTCGTTCCGACGGGATCGGTGATGGCTCAGGCTCTGAGCGGCGGTATCGGCGCGCCGCCGCGAGCCGTTCCCCCGCCCGGGCCTGGACCGGGGCCGGGACCCGCTCCGGCGCCCGATCTTGCTCCGCCGCCACCGCGCGCGCCCCGGCCGCCCGCGCCCGCCTATGACGACGATGACGGCGACTACGGCATCAGCCGGCGCGACGCGGTGCGCATCGCCCGCCGCCGCGGCGTGGTCGATGTCGAGAACGTCAGCCGCCGCCGCGGCGTCTGGATCGTCTCGGGCATCGACGATGAGGGCGACGGTATCCGCGTCGTCGTCAACGACGAGGGCTATGTCGTCGATGTCAGGCGCGACTGAGCTCAGCCGGCCTGCAGTGCGGCGTCGAAAGCGTCCTGCAGCATCTGCCGGCACTGCCGCGCCTGCTCGCGGCTCGGCTCATGCAGGATATGCGGAGTGATGTCAGCGAGGTCACGCAAGGCGAAGTCGATCGCCGACATCAGGTCGAGCGCATCGCCATCGCCCATGACGGCTGGCGGCTTCAAGCGGAACTGCAAAACCTGACCCATCAGGACCTGACCCATTACGCGTCTCACGAGACTAGGAAGGCGAATCGTTCTCCCGAGTCTCGCCCGCAATCGGTCAGGAACCGGTTAACGCCCGATCTGTCGACCTTGGGCACTCACTTCTTCTCGACGTTCCAGAACAGCATCACCGGCGCCGCCAGCACGCCCGAGACCGTGCTGCGCCTGGCATAGGGCTGCTCGAACTGGCCGAGCACGCGATAGGGCTGCACCTCGGCCAGGCGCTTGTGCAATGCCTCGACCGCCGCCTTGCGGGCGGCATCGTCGGGCGCATCGACCACGGCGCCGCGCAGCTTCTCGGCTTCGGCATCGCAAGGCCAGCCGGCCCAGGCCTTCTCGCAGGCCATGTTGGTGCCGATATTGGTCATCGGCGACTGCATGGTCGCGCCCGAGGCATAGGTCACGAACAGGTTCCAGCCGCCCTGGTCCGGCGGGCTCTTGTTCTGCTGGCGGGTGGTGACGGTGCCCCAGTCGGAGAACTGGACGTCAACGTTGATTCCGACCTTCTTGAGCTGCGCGGCAGCGACCTCGGCCATCCGGCCGATCGCGGCGATGTCGTTGCTGGTGGTCAGGACCAGCTTCTCGCCCTTGTAGCCGGCCTCCGCCAGCAATTGCTTCGCCTTCTCCAGATCGGGCTTGGAATAGCCCTCTGTGCCGGCTTCCGTGCCGTTCGGCCCGCCGCAGATGAAATAAGCGGCGCAGCGCTTCCACCAGTCCTCGTCGCCGAAGCCGCCGGCCAAAAACTCGGCCTGGTCGGTGGCATAGGCAAGAGCGAGCCGCGCCTTGGGGTTATCGAAGGGCGGATGCAGGCTGTTGGGCCGCAGCATCACCTGGTTGGCGAGATTGGAATAGCGTTCGACCTTGACGTCCCTGGCCGCGGCGACCACCGGGATCAGGTCCTGGCTCGGCTGCTCCCAGATGTCGATCTCGCCGGTCTGCAGCGCGGCCGCTGCCGTCGCCGCGTCCGGCATGATCAACCACTCGACGCGGTCGACCTTGACGATCCGCCCGCCGGCGAGCCCGTCGGCCGGCTCCGAGCGCGGCACGTAATCGGGGTTCTTGTCGTAGACGACCTTGGCGCCGCTGCGCCATTCGGCGCGGTTGAACCTGAACGGGCCGGAGCCGATCGTCTCGGTCACCGGCTTCATCGGGTCGGTCGCGGCATCCGCCTCGCGCATGATCACCGGGATCTGGCCCACCGCCGAGCCGAGCGCGAACGGCACCAGCGCCATGGGCCGCTTCAGCTTGAGCACGAAGGTCCGCTCGTCCTTCGCCTCCATCCCTTCGGTGTACTCGCCGAGCTTGCCGCCGATCGTGTCGCGCTTCATCCAGCGAGCCAGCGAGGCGATGACGTCGCGCGTGGTCACCGACTGGCCGTCATGGAATTTCAGGCCCGGCCGCAAGGTGAAGGTCCAGGAGAGCTTGTCGTCCGAGGTCGAGAAGCTCTCGACCATCTGCGGCTTCGGCTGGAGATTGGCGTCCCAGGCGAACAGGGTCTCGTAGATCATCAGCCCGTGCATGCGGGTGATGACGATCGAGGCGGCGACGGGATCGAGCGTCTTGAGATCGGCATGCGGCGCGATCCGCAGCACGTTTTTCGGTGCCGGCTGTGCCTGCGCTCCAGCGGCGAGCAGCAGCGCGGTCGTGCCGAACAGAGCAGCGACAAGGCGGGATCGGGTCATGACTGGCCTCCCTCGATACGTTGGAAATGCAGGATGCGTGAACGATGGCTGGCGAGCCGCAGGCTGCCGTCCGGCTGCAGCCAGAGGCAAGGCCGATGCCGCCACGGGCCATGCTTCAGGTCGGCAAGCGCCCGCCCGCCGGGCAGCGGCGTCAGCGGGGTTGTGAGGCCGACCGTCCCGGCCCAGGGCCAGGATGCGGTGCCGTCGGCACTGATCGTGATCTCGACCTCGAGCCGTTCATCGCGCCAGCGCCCGACGAGGCGCTCGTCGAGCATCGTCTCGGGCGGCACCGGCAGCAGCCGGCGCGCGACACCGCCGATCCGGCCGCTGAACGCGCCGTCGGGATCGGGCTTCAGGGCAATGTCGAGATAGGCCGGCAGGCTGCGCAGGCCGCCGTCGCCATCCGAGACCAGCTTCTCATAGCCGCCCATGACGCTGATCGCGCCGGCAGCGAACTCGGCCCAGAACGGCCCGTCCTCGGCCGCGTATAGCCCGGCCGGAACATGCTCGGGATCGTCAGGCAGCGCTTCACCGAGCAGCGCCGCCAGCACGCGCAGCGCCGGCCAGAGCGCATCCTCTTCGCGATTGGTCAGCACGACGACGCCGACGCCCAGCTCCGGCGCCATCAGCATGTGGTTGCGATAGCCCGTCAGCGAGCCGCCATGACCGATGATGTGCGTCTTGCCGAGCCGGCTCGCGACCAAGCCGAGCCGGTAGCCGCTTTGGCTGGCATCGGCGAACTGGCGCGGCGCGGCGAGCCGGTCGAGCAGCCCGGCATACGGCTCGCGCCCGGCCATCAGCCCCGCCGCCCAGCGCGCCAGCCCGGCCGCGCTGCCGGCCATGCCGCCCGAAGCCGAGAAATTGAAGCCGTAAAACCCGCGCCGCCAGCCCTGCCCGTCATGCCAGTAGCCGGTAGCGAGCCCGGGGACGACCTCGCTCTCGTCGGAGACGAAGCGGATCGGCAGCGTGGCCGGCGCCATCAGCTCCTCGACCAGTTGCGCGGCGCCCTTGCCGGTCCGACGTTCCAGGATCGCCTGCGCCAGGCGCCAGCCGGTGTTCGAGTAGGCCATCTCGCTGCCTGGCTCGCCGTTGAGCCCGGGCAGGCGGCAGGCAGCGGCGAAGATCTCGGAGGCGGCCAGACTCGCGGTGAACGGCGTTCCCTGCTGCCAGAGCGCCTCCATCATGTCCGGCAGCGCGCCGGTCATGTCGAGCGCCCGGCCGAGCGGCACGGCGCCAAGTGCCTGGGGTAGCTCAGGGATGAAGCTGGCGAGCGGTTCCTCCAGCGATACCCCCTCACGCAACAGGAGGGCGCCGCAAATGTGCTTGCTGATCGAGGCCAACCGGTTCTGGGTGTCGGGCGTGAACGGGAGGCGGTGCTCGATCACCGCGAAGCCGCCGCTTGCGCTCTCGCGCACTCCCTCGCGATCGAACAGCACGATCGCCCCGCCCGGTCCGCCTTGCCGCGTCCATGGCTCGGCGATCGCCTGTGCCTCGCCGCGTCCCTTCGTCCAGTCGACCATGCGCTGTCCTGCTCCGCCGTTCCGTCCCGGTTGGAACTGTCGCGGATGAGAGGGCGATCAGGCAATCCTCTCAGCCATGCGCTGACGTTCAACCCCTATCGTCATGAAAGCGGCACATTCGCTGGACGATCCTGCCACGCGCGCGGCGGCGCGCTGGACCGGAGCCCGGCCCTGTCGGAGACTGCGGATTTGATGAAGTGATATTGAGGAGGCGGATTGGGATGAAACGTGCGTTTATTGTGGCCGGGGCGATTGGTCTTACCGGTATCGTGGCAGGTTGCTCGCAGCCGCAGCGCTTCGGCGCCCCGCCTCCCGGCCTGGCCCCCAGCCCCGCGCCCGGCACCACCGTAATGACCAAGCGCATCGTCAGCGACGGCGCTGGTGGCCTGCAACTGCCTGATGGAACGCGCGTCCAGACCGACCAGAGCGGCGGCTTTTCCCTGCCCAACGGCGCCTATGTCCGCCGCGATCGCTCCGGCGCCCTCAACCTGCCCAACGGCTCGCGCTGCGTGCCCGACAATCAGGGCGGCTACGTCTGCCCGTAGGCCGAGACCGGCTCAGGCCGTCTCTGCGACGCGGTTGAAGAAATCGGGTGTGCCCATCTGGCCGCCCTTCAGCACGATATCGAGGCCATCGAGCCGGGGATCATCGCTATGGGCGCGGCAGAGCGGCGCGCCCGGCGTGCAGGGCGAGCGATAGGACAGGCCCCAGAGGTCGAGCGCGCGGATCGCCAGCGTCGAGGTGTCGCCGCCGGCGACGACCAGCCGTTTGATCCGCGCGTCGCTCATGATCGCTCGCAGCAGCGCTCCGGTCGCGGCCGCGACCTTCCCGGTCTCGGCCGGTACGCCGGCCGGCTTGTCGGTGATCAGCATGACGTTGCTCTGTTCCAAGCTGGCCAGGGCTTCGATGCGGAGCGCTTCCAGATAAGCGGGTTCGCGAGTGAGTCGCGCCGGATCGATCGCGATCCGCTCATAGCCTTGGGCGAGCTCGACCTGGGCGCGGGTCACAGGCGACAAGCTGCCGACTAGAGCGAGCAGATTGCCACCGGAAGCGGAGCGAGCGAGCTTTGGCATCTCGGCCTTGGGGGTCTGCGGGAAGCCGGCAATCGCCTGTGCCACCGAGCTGGCGCCGATTGCAAGCATCGGCCCCGCACTTATGCGCTCGCGCAGCAGGGCGCCGATCGCGGCGAGGTCGGACGGGCGCGAGACGTCGAAAAGGACGGCTTCGGGCGCTCCAGCGAGCGCAGCGTCCAAGGCCCGTCGCCCGCCCTCGCCTTCATGGCTGCGGTAATCGACGAGCGCGGCGCGCTCCAGCCCCTGCGCCTGGAGATGCCGCCGCAGATCCGCCTCGCCCATCGGCGTCACCGGATGGACGCTCATCGTCGGGTGGCGGTCGATTCGGTGAACGACGCCGCCCGCGCCCGCCGCAGCGAAGAGAGTGCCGAACAGACAGTAGCGCCCGAGATTGGGCTGGCCGCCGATCACCGGCAGACATGGATTGGGAAAATGCGGCCGCAAGGCCCGTGCCGCCGCGCCAAGGCTGCCGACATCCGGAGCGCTGTCGAAGGTCGAGCAGCATTTGTAGTGCAGCAGGCCGATACCGAGCGTGGCGAAGAAGCGCCCCGCTTCTTCCAGCTCCCGCGCCATAGCCTCGGGCGCCATCGCTCGTGTCGCCCCCGCAATGCCGACGGCGTCGAGCGATCCGGCGCGCGCAAGCTGCTGGGCCGTCGGGATTTGCAGGAACAGCAGAGCGCGCTGTCCGGCCTCCGCCAGCGTTGCGAGCGTGTCGGTCGCACCGGTGAAGTCGTCGCCATACCAGCCGTAGCAGGGTGCCGCCTCAGCCATGCTCAGCCGCCGCTCTTGCCAAAGAAGGCGAGCGCCTGCGCGAGCTCGTCATGGCTCTTCGCCGCTTCGCTCAGCGGCACGCCGGCCGCGACCGCAGCCCAAGCCTGGCGGATGCTGGCGACGCCGGCCGCCGGCCCGCCGGGATGGGCGAGGATGCCACCGCCCGCCATGAACAGCAGATCGTCATGGCCGATCGCGTCCCAGGTCGGCTGCGCCGTGCCGGCCCATTGCCCGGAGGAGAAGGCGGGTAGCACGCGATCGTCGATGCCATCCGCCAGCGGCGTCACGCAATCCCTGGCGGAGGTCACGACCTCCCCGTCCTCCTGTGCAAACTTCCCCTGCAAGCCGTGGACATGCATGTGGTCGACGCCGGCGAGCCGCCAAAGCGTCTGGTAGGCCTGGAAGCCGATGCCGAGCAATGGATGGCGCGAGAGCGCGCCAAAACCGTTACGGTGGCCGTGCAGGGCAAGGCTGGTCGAGCGACGCAGCGTCTCGACCGCCGAAAAGCCGCACCAGTTCAGGCTGACCATCACGCAGGTGCCGCCCTCGCGTTCGACCAGCTCGGCATGGCGGCGCATCTGGTCGGTTTCGGCGGTGATGTTGAAGGCGACCATCACCGCCTTGCCGGTGCGGTCCTGATGACGGCGCACCGCGGCCATCACCGCAGGCACGCGCTGGGCCAGCGGCGCATGCACGGGATCAGCCGAGATCTCATCGTCCTTGATGAAGTCGAGCCCGGCGGCGCAGAGCCGCCCGACGAGCTCGGCGGTCTCGAAGGGACGCAGGCCGACATTGGGCTTGATGATCGAGCCGATCATCGGGCCATCCATGACGCCGGTCGCCCGGCGGGTGCCGGCGATGCCACGCGTCGGCAGCGGGAAGAGGCGGCGATAGGCAACCGGCAGGGCCATGCTTTCGAGCCTGAGCCCGGTGACCTCGCCGAGATCGAACAGATTGCCGGCGACGATCGAGGCCAATGTCGGCAGGTTGGGACCGACATTGTCGACCGGGAAGGAGAGCGTGATCCGGGCGCGACGCCACGGCCCCTCGACGCCTTTCCGCGCCAGCCAGGCATTGGGCAGGCTCGGTTCGGCAGCGCTATCGAGGTCCTCGACCGAGATGACGACGGCGCGGGTGCGGTCGCGCAGTTCGTCGGTCTCGCCGGCAACGCGGGTGAAGGTGCCGCTCGACTGCTCGCCGGCCATGATTTCCGCGACCTTGCGCGGATCGAGCGGCGTCTCGATCAGATAGGTGGCCGTGAAACGGTCGGCAGCGGACATGTCGCGATACTCACCATGGCGGTCGTCCCGGACAAGCCGCCTTTGGCGGCGCCGAGGCGAAAGCGTCAGAGCTTGCTGAGGTCGGGGAAGGGGCGCACCGGGTCCTCGCCGTCCCAATTCTCGCCCGCCTCGCGGATCAATCGGAACATCTCGCCCTTGGGGCCGGCGACTTCCGAGAGCTCGATCACCGTGCCGGGATGGTAGTGCGTGTCGAAATAGATGAAGCGGCCGCGCTCGCCGACTTCGCCGGACATCACCGGCTTGAAGCCTTCCGCCAACAGCCGCTCCAGGTCGGCATCGTAGTCCGAGGTCCAGTAGGCGACATGCTGCAGGCCGCTATGGCCGGCATCGGTGAAGTCCTTGTACATGGACGGCACCGCGTTGCGGCATTGGATCAGCTCGATCTGCAGCGGGCCGGAATTGGCGAGCGCCACAGAATTATGCGGCTCGTAGGCTTCGCCCTTGTAGCGGTAGTTCCTGATCGGGACCTTCGGGTTGTAGAAGAACGGCCCGACGCCGAGCACCCGGCTCCAATAGTCCATTGCCGCCTCGATATCGGGGACGACATAGCCGGCCTGACGGATCTGGCCAAAATGACGGCTCATGGCGGGTGCTTTCCTGCAACGATGACTAGAGGAAGCCGATGGAGAACCACGGCACGGCGGCGACGATGACGAGGCCGACCAAAAGGGCCGCGACATAGGCCCAGATGTATTTCAGCCCCTCGTCGGGATTGATCTTCGAGATCGCGCAGGCGCCGTAATAGCCGACGCCGAAGGGCGGGGCGAAAAGCCCGATGCCCATCGCGAAGATCACGACCATCGAATAGTGGACGTCGTGCACGCCGATCTGCTTGGCGATCGGGAAGAGCAGCGGGCCGAACAGCACGATCGCCGGAATGCCCTCGAGCACGCTGCCGAGGATGACGAAGGCGACGATCGAGATGGCGAGGAAGCCCCAGGTGCCGCCCGGGACGGCCGCCATCACCTTGGCGAGGTCCTGCGAGAAGCCCGATTGCGTCAGGCCCCAGGCCATCGCTGTGGCGCAGCCGATGATGAAGATGATCGCGCCGGTGAGCGAGGCCGTGTCGACCAGCATGCGCTTGAGCCGGCGCCAGTCGAACTGTCGGTAGATCAGGATGCCGGCCAACACTGCATAAGCGATGCCGATGGTCGAGACCTCGGTCGCGGTGGCGACGCCCTCGACGACGGCGGCGCGGATGACGAAGGGCAGTGCGATGGCGGGCGCCGCGATCAGGCAGAGCCTGCCGATCTCGCGCTTCGAATATTTGGTGACCTGGCTGAGATCCTCGCCCCGGTTGCGCCACCAAACCACAAAGCAGAGCGCGATGCCGAGCACGACCGCCGGCAGCATGCCGCCGGTGAACAGGGCCGCGATCGAGACGCCGGTGACCGAGCCGATCGTGATCAGCACGATCGAGGGCGGGATCGTCTCGGTCTGCGCGCCCGTCGCCGAGAGCAATGCGACGAGGTCGCCGGGCTTGGCGCCGCGCTTCTGCATCTCCGGGAACAGGACAGGGGCGATCGCCGCCATGTCGGCGATCTTCGAACCGGAGATGCCGGAGACCAGATACATCGCGCCGACCAGCACATAGGACAGTCCGCCGCGGACATGGCCGAGGAGCGAGGCCAGGAACTGGATCATGGCGCGGGCCATGCCGGTCATCTCGATCAACGCGCCGAGGAAGATGAACAGCGGCACGGCGAGCAGGATGAGATGGCTCATGCCCTCGTCGAGCCGGCCGACCATGACGACCATCGGCGTGGACGTGGTCAGCGCGAGATAGCCGAAGGTGGCGAGCGCGAAGGAGAAGGCGATCGGCACCCCGGCGAAGACATTGGCCGCGACGACGCCGACGAAGAAGATCACCAGATTGAGCTTGCCGAGCGGCTTCAGGACCGGCCCCGCGAGATAGAACAGGCCGATCAGCGCCACGGTGATCCCGAGAGCCAGCGCGACGGTCTTCCAGGAGCCGAAGCGCAGCAGCCGGCAGAAGGCGGCGAACAGCATCAGGACGATGCCGATCGGCAGCGCCGCGGCGCGCCAGGAGTTGGCGATCTCCAGCGCCGGCGTGACGATCAAGCGCTCGTCCTCGGCATAATCCAGCGCATCCGGCAGGATCATCACCAGGAAGGCGATCGCGGCGGTGATGGCGAGCGCCTCAAGCAGGAGGCGCGCCTGCGGGCCGACGCGGGTGACGAGCCCGGTCATGCGCATATGTTCGCCGCGGCGCAGCGCCACCACCGCGCCGAGCATGGAAAGCCAGAGGAACAGGATCGAGGCGAGCTCGTCCGACCAGACCAAGGGCGCGTGGAAGGCGTAGCGGGCGGTGACGCCCGCTCCCAAGATGACGATCTCGGCAAGGACGAGCACGGCCGCGACAAGCTCGACCACCGTGCCGACGGCGCGGTCGAGCCTGTCGGCGAGGCGACCGAGGCCGGTCGCCGGCATGACCGGTGGCGGCAAAGTGGCGGCGTGAGCGTCCATGGCGTTTCCCCGAGAATTCGGCTGCGGCTCACTCGCTCAGGCGAGTTTGCCGACCGCTCCCTCGAGCAGGCCCCAGGCTTCGGCGCCGAAGCGCTCCTGCCATTCCTTGTAGAACCCGCCGTCGCGGAGCTTGGCCCGGAAGCTGTCGGGGTTGGTCTTGTTGAAGGCAAGCCCCTTCGACTGCAGATCGGCCTGCACGGTTTCGTTGAGGCTCTTGATGTCGCCGCGCTGGGCGACGCCGGCATCGTTGATCGCGGACGCCACGATCTTCTGGATATCCGGCGGCAGACCCTTCCAGGCGCGGCCATTGGCGATGAACCAGAAGCCGTCCCAGATATGGTTCGAGACCGCGCAGCTCTTCTGGACCTCGTAGAGCTTGGCGACCTGGATGATCGGCAGCGGGTTCTCCTGTGCATCGACGACTTTGGTCTGCAGCGCCGAATAGACCTCGGAGAACTGCAGGCTGGCGGGCGCTGCGCCGAGCGCCTTGAACATCGAGATCGAGAGCGGCGAGACCGGCACGCGGATCTTGAGCGAGGCCATGTCGGCTGCCTGCTCGATCGCCTTGCCCGAGGTGGTCATCTGGCGGAAGCCATTGTCCCACATCTTCTCGAAGGCATAGAGATTGACCTTCTCGATGGCGGCGCGGACATGCGCGCCGACCGGCCCGTCCATCGCCTTCCAGACCTGGTCATAGTCGGCGAAGGCGAAGCCGACCGCGTTGATCGCCGCGACCGGCACCAAGGTCGCAATGACCAGTGCCGACGGGGTGAAGAAGGTGATTCCGCCATTGCGGACCTGGCTCAGCATGTCGGTGTCGCCGCCGAGCTGGTTGTTCGGGAAGATCTTGATCTCGACCCGCCCGTTCGTCTCCTTGGCGACGCGCTCGGCCGCCTGCTGGGCGCGGATGTTGAGCGGGTGGCTGAGCGGCAGGTTGTTGCCGTATTTCAGCTCGATCTCAGCGGCGCGCGCGATCATGGGCATGCCGATCAGCGATGCGGCGGGGGCGGCGGCTAGGCCCTTGATGAGCGTGCGGCGGCTCGGTCCGGTCATGATGTCCTCCCTGCGGACTTGATGCGATTTGATCGCTCTTGAGTGCTTGACGCTCAGCATAGAAATCGCATCTGATGGTCTTCAAGCTCATTTTCTGATGGTTTTTGATTGAATGAATGCGCCGATCCGCAATCCTGACGAGGAGACCGCGCTACCGCGCCGGCGCCAGATGGCGCGCGTCGAGGATGTCGCGCGCCTGGCAGGCGTCTCGACCGCGACGGTCGACCGGGTGCTGAACCAGCGACCGGGCGTCAGGCCGGCGACGGTGCAGCGCGTGCTGAAGGCCGCTGGCGAGCTCGGCTATGTCATGGAGGGGGCGCTGCCGGCGAGCGCGCTCAGGCCCCTGCGCCTGGGCTTCCTGCTGCCGGCGGGCAACAACCGCTTCCTCGGTATGCTCGGGCGGCTGATCGCGGGATCGCAGGACCAGCTGGCGTCCTTCAACATGCGCGCAAGGGTCGAGCATATCGAGAGCTTCAAGCCGGAGCTGCTCGCCCATGAACTGCGACGGATAGGCCGCGAGGTCGACGGCGTCGCCTTCATGGCGCTGGAGCATCCGACCGTGCGCGAGGCGGTCGATGCCCTCGCAGAGCGCGGGGTGCCGAGCGTGACGCTGATCTCCGACATCGCCAACACCGCTCGCGCCGCCTATGTCGGGCTCGACAACCGCGCCGCCGGCCGCACCGCCGGCCAACTCATCGCCCGCTTCATCGGACCGCGCCGGGCGAAGGTGGCGATGATCGCCGGCAGCCTGAGCTACCGCGCCCATGAGGAGCGCGAGATGGGCTTCCTGCACCTGTTCGAGGAGCTTTATCCCGAGATAAAAGTGGTCGGCCTGCGCGAGGGCCATGACGACGAGGCCAAGAATTATCGCCAGACCAAGACCCTGCTCGGCCAGCATCCGGATCTCGCCGGCATCTACAATATCGGCGGCGGGCCGGAAGGCATTGCCCGGGCGCTGAAGGAGGCCGGGCGGCAGGATGTCGTCTTCGTCGGCCATGGGCTGACGCCGGAGACGCGCGGCTTGCTCGTCGACGGCACCATGGACGCGGTGATCACCCAGCAGCCGCTGGCGACGCTGATGAGCTGCGTCGCGATCTTCGCAAACTTACGCGCCGGGCGGCCGGCGGCGGAGGGTACGGCTCGGCCCGGCATCGAGATCGTGCTGCGCGAGAACCTGCCCTGAGCGGCGGCGATGGCCGCGCTTCAGCTCTGCGCCACCGTCGCCCGCCTGACGATCCCCGCCAGCTCCGGCGACGGCTCGAGCGTGCCGAAGACATAGCCCCAGTCGGCGTCGAGCCGTGAGCGGCAGAAGCTCTCGAATACGGCCTCGTCGGCGTGCTTCCGCAGCTCCGAGGCCTGCAGCGCATAGGCCATCAGATTGGCGAGCCGGCGGCCATGGCCGTCATCGTTGCGGGGCTTCGCTGCCTCGTCACCGAGCCGGTCGAGCCAGCGGTCGAGGGCGCGGTTGGCGCCGCGCGCCTGGCCGACCTCGGCCATGAAGGCCTCCCTTGTGCGCGGCTCGCGGTTGAAGGCGCGCAGCACGTCCATGCACATCATGTTCGAGGTGCCCTCCCAGATCGCATTGAGCGGCGCCTCGCGATAGAGCCGCGCCATCGGGTTCTCCTCGATGAAGCCGTTGCCGCCATGGCACTCCAGCGCCTCGACGACGAAGGCGGCGGCGCGCTTGCAGTTCCAGAACTTCGCCAGCGGGGTGGTGACGCGGGCGAGATGGCGCTCTTGCTCTGATGTCTCCATCGCATCGGTCGCAGCGGCGACGCGGAAGGCCATCAGCGTCGAGGCTTCGGAATCGATGGCGAGATCGGCGAGGATATTGGTCATCATCGGCTGCTCGGCCAGAGATGAGCCGAATCCCCGGCGCGACTGGGTGTGGTTGAGCGCCAGCGTCAGCGCCTGGCGCATCAGCCCGGCCGAGCCGACGGCGAAGTCGAGCCGGGTCAAATGGGCGTGGCTGAGGATTTCCTTGATGCCGGCGCCCTCCCCGCCGACGAGCCAGCCCAGGCAGTCGCGGAATTCTACTTCGGAGGAGGCGTTCGAACGGTTGCCGGCCTTGTCCTTGAGGCGCTGGATCTGCAGGCGGTTGCGGCTGCCATCGGGCAGGAAGCCCGGGCAGAACAGGCAGGAAACGCCACTTTCCGTCCGTGCCAGGGTGAAGAACCCGTCCGATTGCGGCACCGAGAAGAACCATTTGTGCCCGGTGATCAGATAGACCCGGCCTTCCGGCGTATCCTCGAGGAAGCGGGCGGTGGTCTGAGTCTGGCGCAGGTCGGAGCCGCCCTGTTTCTCGGTCATCGCATAGCCGATGCTGGCGCCCTCTTTAAGCGCCACCGGCAGCGGGCGCCTGTCGTAGCGGCCCGAGGTAATCTTCTCCCGCCAGAGCGAAAACTCCGGCTGGGCGAGACCAGGAAAGGCGGCATAGGTCATGCCGGTCGGGCACCCCGTCCCGTGCTCGACCTGGTTCCAGAGATAGGACAACACCGCGCGGGCGAGATGGCCATTCGGCTCGCTCGTGGTCCAGGCGAGCGAGGGAACTTCATGGGCGAAGGCGAGGCGCATCAGCTCGTGCCAGGCCGGATGGAATTCGATCCAGTCGATGCGATTGCCGTAGCGGTCGTGGGTCCTGAGTTCCGGCCCGTGCCGGTTGGCGAGACGGGCGAGGTCCTGGATCTCGGCATCGCCCGCATGGGCGCCGAGTGCCGCCGCCTTGTCAGCGACCCAGGGCGCGCCGCGCGCGACGATGCCCTGCAGCACAGCATCGCCGGAGAAAGCGTTCCAGCCGGTCGCCGGACGGGCCTGGTTGAGGACCTGATGGGTGGCGTGAGCGTGAATGGTCATTCCGCCGCCTCCTGCGTCGTGACGCGCTCGGGCACCTCGCAGCCGGTGACGCAGCAGCGGCCGGGCTGCTTCGACACCCGCGAGCCGTCGGCGAGCACGCCGCGGTCGAGCAGACTCTCGACCAGCGCGACCTTCTCCATGACCGGGTAATTCCGCCAGATCTCGCGCTTCATCGCTTCCGGCGAGCCGCCGCCATGCAGCGAGATCACCGAATACCAGCCGGCCTCCTTGGACACTGTGAGGTCCTCGATGAAGCGGGCAACTTCGGCGCGCTGCTCATAGGGGATGTCCGGCCGCCCTGTGAGCACGGCCGCGAGCGAGGCGGCGGTCTCGGGGTTATGGTCCTCATCCGGGCCGGGCAGCGCCACGATCAAGCCTCCCGAGACGTAATGAGCGATGCGGTGCATGTCATAGATCTTGGTAGCGAGAAGCAGCTTGCCGATATTGGCGAAAACTGCGTCGGGCATCGCCACGCCCGAAGCGTCCTTGCTGCAATAGACCGAGGCCGCGACGCCGCAGGCGAAGAAGCTCTCGGTGATGGTGATCAGCTCGACCAGTTGCTCGCGGACATGGGAGTGCCTGTCGGCATCGAGCCCGTTGGCTTCGACGATCAGCGCGCCGGCGCCGATCAGCAGGTCGCCGAAGCCGGCCCGGGCGGCGATGCAGCTATGGCGATGATGGGTGGCGTAGCTGGTGGTGAGATAGCCGGCCTCCTCGGTCTCGCCGGCCATGAAGACCCGGTCCCAGGGCACGAAGACGTCGTCGAACATCACGGCGCCGGTCGACTGGCCGTATTTCGCCGAGAACTTCGCGGCGGGATCACCCGGCCGCCCGGCCGGACGCGCGACGATGGTGATGCCCTCGGCATCGCAGGGCACGCCGCAGCAGAGGGCGAAATCCTCGTCGCCTTTGGCATGGGTGCGGCAGGGCATGACCAGGAATTCGTGGACGTAAGGCGCGCCCGTGACGATCGCCTTGGTGCCGCGGATGACGATGCCGTCCGGCCGGCGCTCCTTGATGTGAACATAGGAATCGCGATTGGCCTGCATTCCGGGCCGCAGCGAGCGATCGCCCTTGGCGTCGGTCATGGCGACGCCGCAGGTCAGGTCCTCGTCCTGGATCCGATGCATGTAGGCGAGGAAGCGTTGCGTGTAGTCGGTGCCATGATTGGCATCGGCCCTTATCGTCGCCTGCAGGATGCCGTTGAAGGCGTCATGCGTCAGGTAGCGCTGGGCGCAGCCGGAGATCTTGCAGACCAGGCGGACCGCTTCGAGCTTGCCGAGCAGGTCGCTCGACGAGGCGTCGATATGGAGCATGCGGTTGACGGTCTTGCCGGAGGAGCCCTGCACCGCCGTCATGATCGGCTGGTAGGCCTCGTCATGGGCGAGATCATAGGTCACGCCGATGCCGTTTATCCCGGGCAGCAGCAATTTCTCGTCGGCGACACTCTCGACGCGTTGCCCGCCGACGAAGACGCGCGGTTGGTAGGCGCGCAGGGATTCGCGATAGCCGGCGGCATCCATCAGCATGATAGCCTCCTCCCGAACGATTGTTGCCGTTAAAATTGAACGGCGTTAGATTTTCGTCAAGAGGATTGGAGGCGTTCCAGAGTGGGCGAGGAAGCAGCACGCCGCAAGCGCGGCCGCTATGCCGCGACGGACGCAAAGCGCGAGGGCATCATTGCCGCCGCGCGCACCGTGTTCGAGCGCGAGGGGCTGGACGGCGCCTCGTTGCGGGCGATCGCCGCCGAGGCTGGCTACACGCCGGCAGCGCTCTACTTCCATTTCGACTCCAAGGAAGCGCTTTATGCCGAGGTGCTCGGCCGGTCGATTGCCGCGTTGCAGGCCGCAGTCGATGCCGCGGTCGCAGCCGTGGACCCACCGGCAGAACGTTTCTCGGCGGCCGCCCTCGCCTTCTTCGACTTCTATGCGGAGAATCCGCGCGATCTCGATCTCGGCTTCTACCTGTTCCGCGGCGGCATGCGCCCGCACGGCCTCGGCCGCGAGCGCGACAAGACGCTGAACGAGGCGCTGGAAGCGACCTTGGCACCGATCCGCGCGGCGGCGCTGGCGCTCGGTGCCGATGCCGCGCAGGCCGACTTGATCATGACCGACGCCTTCGCCCATGCTTCCGGTGTGCTGCTGCTGGCGCATACGCGGCGCATCCGCATGTTCGGCGCGTCGCCGCGCCTGCTGATGGAGCGCCATGTCGAAACCGAGCTCGACCGGCTCCTGCGGAGATGATGCCGATGCACCTGATGAACGCCAAGCGCTCTCGCCTCGTCATCATCGATTTCCAGGCGCGCCTGATGCCGGCAATCCATGACGGGCCGCGCCTCGTCGCCAATGCCGGCAAGCTGGTGGCGGCGGCGAGGTTGCTGGACGTGCCGATCGTGATGACCGAGCAGAATCCAGCCGGGCTCGGAACGACGGTGCCGGAGCTGGCCGAGGCCGCGCCCGCCATCGCCAAGATGAGCTTCGATTCCTGCGGCGCGCCCGACTTCATCGACGCCATCGCCGGCGACGAGGACCTCATCCTCTGCGGCTGCGAGGCGCATGTCTGCGTCGGCCAGACCGCGCTCTCGCTGCTGGAGAACAAGCGCCGCGTGCTGGTGGTGCAGGACGCGGTCGGTTCGCGCACCCCGGAGAACAAGGAGGCGGCCTTGCGCCGGCTGGAGCGGAGCGGCGCCGAGATCGTCACCACCGAGATGGTGGTTTTCGAGTGGCTGCGTACAGCCGAGCACCCGCAGTTCCGCCCCGCCGCCAGGCTGATCAAGTGAGCCTATCTGTGCCCCAGCCCGCCCTCTGGTATTTCGACATCATCTCGCCCTTCGCGCATCTGGCGCTGATGCGGCTGGGTGCGATCCGGGAGCAGCGGCCGGTCGTGCTGAAGCCGATCGTCTTCGGCGGGGTGCTCAAGGCCTGGGGCCAGCTCGGGCCGGCAGAGGTCGCACCGAAACGCGTCCATACCTACCGCCTCTCGACGCATCTGGCGCAGGCGATGGGCGTGCCCTTCCGTTTTCCGCCGGCCCACCCGTTCAACCCGCTCGCGATGCTGCGGCTGCTGACGGCGCTCGACGGCAGCGAGGCGGCGGTCACTGCCGCCTTCCGTCTCGTCTGGGGCGAAGGACGCGACGCCAATGATCCCGCCGTGCTGCAGGAGGTCGCCGATACCGCCGGCCTTCCCGATGCGCTGGCGCGGATCGGAGAGCAGGAGGTGAAGGACCGGCTGCGCCAGGCGACCGAGGACGCGGTTGCCGCCGCTGTCTTCGGCGTGCCGAGCCTTGTGATCGACGGCGAGATCTTCTGGGGTGTCGATGCCATGCCGATGGCGCTGGACTATCTCGCCGATCCCGCAGCGTTCCGCAGCGGCGAGATGGCGCGCGTCTCGACGCTGCCGGAAGGCGTCCAGCGGCAGCGCTGAACACGAGCGAAGGGAACCGCACGGCCGCAGCCACAGTTTCATGATGTTGTCGGTTTACGCCTCTCGCCGGGAGGCGGATGATCCGCCGCCGACTACGAAAGGAGACGCCGATGCTGCGCCGTTCGTTCCTGAAATTCGGTATCGCCGGCCTCGCCGCGCCGAACCTCATCCTGCGCAGCGCGCAGGCGACCGGGCAAACCCAGCCCGGCAGCCCGTTCATTGTCACCTATTTCGAGGTGCCGGAGATCAAGGGCTCGCGCGATGTCACCGATGCCGGCGACGGCACGATCTGGGTCTGCGGCCAGCGCAACGGCGTGCTCGGGCGCTTCGATCCGCGCACGAGCCAGACCAAGGTGATCCCGCTCGGGGATGGCGCCGCGCCGCATGGCGTTGTGCGCGGGCCCGACGGTGCAGCCTGGGTCACCGAGGGCGGCCAGAATGCTATCGCCCGCATCGACGACAAGACCCACAAGGTCGAGCTGTTCAAGCTGCCGGCCGGGCGCGAGCGCGCCAATCTCAACACGCCGGTGTTCGACAAGGCCGGCATGCTCTGGTTCACCGGCCAGAACGGCATCGTCGGCCGGCTCGATCCCACATCCGGCAAGATGGACATTTTCGACGCGCCGCGCGGCGCCGGGCCCTACGGCATGACCCGCACGCCCGCGGGCGAGATCTGGTTCGCCTCGCTCGCCGGCAACTACATCGCCCGGATCAATACCCAGAGCGGCAGCTTCACCGTGATCGACCCGCCGACCGAGGGCCAGGGCGCGCGCCGGGTCTGGTCGGATTCGAAGCACCGGATCTGGGTCAGCGAGTGGAATTCGGGCCAGGTCTCCGCCTATGACAGCGAAAGCGGCAGCTGGAAGGGCTGGAAATTGCCGGGCAACAAGCCGCGCACCTATTCGGTCTATGTCGACGACGCCGACAAGGTCTGGCTGACCGATTTCGCACTGAACAGCGTCGTCCGCTTCGACCCGCTGACCGAGGAGTTCAACAGCTTCCCGAGCGACAAGCCCGGCGCCAATGTCCGCCAGATGGACGGACGCAGCGGCGAGGCCTGGGGCGGCGAGAGCGGCACCAACCGGCTGGTGCGCATCCAGACGGTGAAGCCGGCGTGAGGGCGGCCTCGGCTGCGCTCATCGCGTTTGGACTGATTGCCGGCGGTGCAGTGCAGGCGCAAGAACCGGCTGGGGCCACCGTCTTCAAGACCTGCCAGTCCTGCCACAGTCTCGATACCGCCAAGGCCGGCATGGCGGGGCCGCATCTTGCGGGACTGAACGGACGGGTGCTCGGCTCGGCCGAAGGATTCGACTATTCGCCAGCGTTCAAGGCGGCGAAGGCAAAAGGCCTCGCCTGGGACCGCGAGCGACTGCTCGGTTATCTCACCGATCCCGATGCGATCGTGCCCGGCGGCTGGATGAGCCCGCCCGCCGGCCTCAACGCGGCGGATCGGGCTGCCGTAGTGGACTATCTGCTCAAGCAGTAGCCGCCGCCGTCACAGGGGCTTCTTGATCCATTTGGCGATGACGCCGACGATGCCCTCGCGGAAGAGCAGCACGCAGATCACGAAGATGATGCCCTGAACGACGGTGACCCATGCGCCGAGCGTCGCCAGGAAGTTCTGCATGGAGACGATGACGAGCGCACCCGCGATCGGGCCGAAGACCGTGCCAAGGCCGCCGACCAGCGTCATCAGGACGACCTCGCCCGACATCGACCAGTGCACGTCGGTGAGCGACGCCAGCTGGAAGACGATCGCCTTGGTCGCGCCGGCGAGGCCGGCGAGCCCGGCCGAGAGCACGAAGACGGCGAGCTTGTACTGGCTGGCGCGGTAGCCGAGCGAGATGGCACGCGGCTCGTTGTCGCGGATTGCCTTGCAGACCTGACCGAAGGGCGAGTGGATGATCCGGTAGATCAGCAGGAGGCCGCCCATGAAGACCGCCGCGACGAGCCAGTAGAGGGCGCGATCGTCGGCGAGGCTGACCATACCGAGCAGTTTGCCCCGCGGCACGGCCTGGATGCCGTCCTCGCCGCCGGTGAAGCGCGGCGTCTGCAGCGAGAAGAAGAAGGCCATCTGCGCCAAGGCCAGGGTGATCATGGCGAAATAGATGCCCTGGCGGCGGATCGCGAGCGAACCGAAGGCGAGCCCGAGCAACGCGGCGATCCCCGTGCCGGCCAGGATGGCGAGCTCCGGCGTCAGCCCCCAGTGCTTGGCGGTGTAGGCGCTGACATAGCTCGCCATGCCGAAATAGGCGGCGTGGCCGAAGGAGAGCAGGCCGCCATAGCCGAGCAGAAGGTTGAAGGCGAGCGCGAACAGCGCAAAGCACAGAACCTTCATGACGAAGACCGGGTAGGCGACGAAGGGCGCGATGACCAGGACGACGGCGATGCCGATCATCAGGTTGCGGTGCAAGCGCGCCGTGCCGTCGTCGGTCTCGGCGATGGTGAGGCCGGCGGCGGAAGCGTCGGTGGAAGCGATGTCTGCCATCTCAATTCCTCACGCGGCGCGGCCGAACAGGCCGGCCGGCTTCACCAGAAGCACGACCGCCATGATGATGAAGATCACGGTCGCCGAGGCTTCCGGATAGAACACCTTGGTCAGGCCCTCGACCAAGCCGAGCGAGAAGCCGGTGACGATCGCGCCCATGATCGAGCCCATGCCGCCGATCACCACGACGGCGAAGACGACGATGATCAGGTCGGCGCCCATGTTCGGGTTGACCGAGTAGATCGGCGCAGCCAGCACGCCGGCGAAGGCTGCCAGCGCGACGCCGAAGCCATAGGTCAGCGTCACCAGCAGCGGCACATTGATGCCGAAGGCCTGGGTCAGGGTCGGGTTCTCGGTCGCGGCGCGCAGATAGGAGCCGAGCTTGGTCTTCTCGATCACGAACCAGGTGGCGAGGCAGACGATCAGCGAAGCGATGACGACCCAGCCGCGATAGGTCGGCAGGAACATGAAGCCGAGATTGTACCCGCCGCGCAGTTCGGCCGGGATCTGGTAGGGCAGGCCGGAGGAGCCGTAGCCGTTGCGGAACAGCCCCTGGATGATCAGCGCCAGGCCGAAGGTCAGCAGCAGCCCGTAGAGATGGTCGACATGGGCGATGCGTTTCAAAAGGAAGCGTTCGATCACCACGCCGGTGAAACCCACCACGATCGGAGCCAGCAGCAGCGCCGCCCAGTAGTTGATGCCGAGATAGTTCAGGCACATCCAGGCGACGAAGGCGCCCATCATGTACTGCGCGCCATGGGTGAAGTTGATGATGTTGAGCAGGCCGAAGATCACCGCCAGGCCAAGCGACAGGATCGCGTAGAACGAGCCGTTGATCAGACCGAGCAGAAGCTGGCCGAACAGGGCTTGCGGCGGGACACCCAGGAGCTCGAACATGCGATCGACCGTTCCGAAAAAGCTTGTCCGGGGCCATCTGCGGCCCCGGAACGACGCATTGGGACAGGCTCAGCCCGTCACTTCTTGACGAGCGGGCACTCGCTCTCGGCCAGCGGCTTGAAGGCGTCGTCCGCCTTCAGCACCGCGACCTGCTTGTAATAGTCCCACGGGCCCTTCGATTCGGAAGGCTTCTTGACCTCGTATAGATACATGTCGTGCATCTTGCGGCCGTCGGCGCGGACCGTGCCCTTGCCGAACAGCGGATCGTCGGTCGGCAATTCCTTCATCTTGGCCATGACGGTGGCCGAATCCTTGCTCTTGGTCGCCTCGACCGCCTTCAGATAGTGCAGCATGCCGGAATAGACACCGGCCTGGACCATGGACGGCTTCTTGCCGCCATTGAGCTTGGCGAAGCGCTCCGACCAGGCGCGGGTTCCGTCGTCCTTGTCCCAGTAGAAGGATTCGGTGAGGACGAGGCCCTGCGCCGTCTGCAGGCCGAGCGCGTGCACGTCGGTCGCGAAGACGAGCAGTCCGGCGAGCTTCTGGCCCCCGGCGACGATGCCGAACTCGCCGGCCTGCTTGATCGAGTTGATCGTGTCGCCGCCGGCATTGGCGAGGCCGATGACCTTGGCCTTGGAGGCCTGCGCCTGCAACAGGAAGGACGAGAAGTCCGTGCCGGGGAACGGCGTGCGCACGGCGCCCAGCACCTTGCCGCCGGCCTTGGTCACCACCGCCGAGGTATCGCGCTCGAGCGCATGGCCGAAGGCGTAGTCGGCGGTGAGGAAGAACCAGCTGTCGCCGCCGGCCTTGGTCATGGCGCCGCCGGTGCCTTGGGCAAGGGCATAGGTGTCGTAGGTCCAGTGCACCGTATTCGGCGAGCAGGCCTTGCCGGTGAGATCCGAGGAGGCTGCGCCGGAGTTGATGTGGACCTTGTTCTTCTCGCGCGTGATCTGGTTCACTGCCAGCGCGACCGAGGAGGTCGGCACGTCGAGGATCAGGTCGACGCCGTCCTGATCATACCATTGCCGGGCGATGGTCGAGCCGACGTCCGGCTTGTTCTGGTGGTCGGCCGAGACGATCTCGACCTTGATGCCCTTCTCCGCCGCCTTGAAATCCTCGACCGCGAGGCGCGCAGCGATCACCGAGCCTTCGCCCGAAAGGTCGGCGTAGAGGCCGGAGCGGTCGTTGAGCACGCCGGCCTTGACCGAGATCTGCTGCGCCAGCGCCGGCGAGACCATCAGCGTACCGAGCGCCGTGGCCGCGAGCAATGTCTTGAGCTGCATGTTCTTATCTCCCTGAGATGTCTGATGTCCGTACGGTTCTTGTTGGACGCCCTGCGTCAGACGCCGAGATAGGCGTGAAGCTTGTCGATATTGGCGTCGAGTTCGGCATTCGGGATCATGTCGACGACCTTGCCCTGCTCGACGACGTAGTGGCGGTCGGCGACGGTCTGGGCAAAGCGGAAGTTCTGCTCCACCAGGACGATGGTGAAGCCCTTCTGCTTCAGCATGCGGATGGTGGCGCCGATCTGGTCGATGATGACGGGCGCGAGCCCTTCGGTCGGCTCGTCGAGCAGGAGCAGATTGGCGCCGGTGCGCAGGATGCGTCCGATCGCCAGCATCTGCTGCTCGCCACCCGAGAGCTTGGTGCCCTGGCTGCGCAGCCGCTCCTTCAGGTTGGGGAAGAGCGTGAAGATCTGCTCGACCGGCAGGCCGCCCGGCTTCACCTGCGGCGGCAGCAGCAGGTTCTCCTCGACCGAGAGGGTCGAGTAGATGCCGCGCTCCTCCGGAACATAACCGATGCCGAGCCGGGCAATGGCGCGCGACGGAAGCCCGATCGTCTCCTGCCCAGCAAAAGTGACCGAACCCTTGCGCTTGCCGATCACGCCCATGATCGACTTCAGCGTCGTGGTCTTGCCGGCGCCGTTGCGGCCGAGCAGCGTCACCACCTCGCCCTCGCCGACATGAAGCTCGATGCCATGAAGGACATGGCTCTCGCCATACCAGGCCTCGAGCCCGCGCACCGCGAGCAGCGGCTTGCCGCCAGCCACGGCCGGGCGCTCCAGCACCGCTCCGGTGGCCGGTCCTTCAGTGGCCATGGCCGACTCCCGATCCGATATAGGCTTCGACCACGCGCGGATCCTTCGAGACGGTGGCGTAGTCGCCCTCGGCCAGGACCTGGCCGCGGGCAAGCACGGTGATGCGGTCGCAAAGCGCGGCGACGACCGAGAGATTGTGCTCGACCATCAGGATGGTGCGGTCCTTCGAGACCTTGCGGATCAGGGCCTCGATGCGCTCGATATCCTCGCGGCCCATGCCGGCCATGGGCTCGTCGAGAAGCAGCATCTCGGGTTCCAGCGCCAGCGTGGTCGCGATCTCCAGCGCGCGCTTGCGACCATAGCTGAGCTCGCCCGCCGGCAGCTCGGCGAAGGCCGAGAGGCCGACGGCGTCGACGAGCCGCAGCGCCTCGGCATCGAGCGAGGACAGGACCCTTTCCGAACGCCAGAAATCGAACGAGTCGCCGCGCTTCCTCTGCAGCGCGACGCGGACATTGGTCTTGACCGAGAGCTGCGGGAACACAGCCGAGATCTGAAAGGAGCGCACCAGCCCGAGCCTTGCGATCTCCGCCGGCTTCTCGCGTGAGATGTCGCGACCGTTATACACGATCTGGCCGCGCGTCAGCGGCAGGAACTTGGTCAGCAGATTGAAACAGGTCGTCTTGCCTGCACCGTTCGGGCCGATCAAAGCGTGAATCGAGCCACGACGAACCTTCAGATCGACGCCGTTGACAGCTGTGAAGCCGGCAAATTCTTTCGTAAGGCCTGATGTCGATAGAATAATATCCTCAGACATCCGCCCTTAACCTTAGTCATTGCTGGATTGTTCGTTTCCCCGGGCGGCATGCTGCACCGCGCATATCGCCCATGTCAACGGCGCAGGTGTGCGCAGAACCCCATACCGAGCCCCCGAAACTCCCGCCGCTAGACAAAAGGCTTAGACCCTCCAACCCGAGCAGCTCTTGTCAGAGGCTCTCAGACCCACGGGCCGGCTTGGACCCGGGTCAGCTTCGTGCGGATGCGGGCGGCGCGACCGCAGCCGCAAATACCGTCGCGACCTCACGCAGCCGGACGAGATAATGTTCGCAGGAGGGCTGATCGCCATATTTCGCGCCGGCGGCGGCGCGGGTCAGCGTCGCGATCAAGGTCTCCAGCGCAAGGCCGCTGCGCGCGATCGCGATCTCGCCGCGCGCCTCTGCCTCCTCGAAGAGCTGCCGGGCGAAGCTGACGAAGGTCGCCTCGAACGCGGCAAGCTCGGCTCCCGCGATGGCGACCATCACCGCTTTCAATTCGCCGAGATGTTCGCCGGCGCTGAAGGCGGCGAAGGCGGTGCCGTGATGAGCTTCCATCAGCGCAGCCAGCCGCTCCGAGAACGGGCCGGGCGTCGCCAGCGCCTCGCGGCAACGTGTCTCGACACGGCCGCCGAGGCCCGCGAGCATGGCGCGGAAGACGTCGTCCTTGCCCTTGAAGTGGAGGTACAGTGTGGCGCGGGCGACCCCGGCCTCGCGCGCGATGTCGTCCATCGAGGTGCGCTTGTAGCCATAGCGGGCGAACAGGCGCAGCGCCGCTTCCGCGATCTGCTCGATGCGGCCCTTGCTGTCCTCGCCGGACGTTACGGAAGTTTCGCTGCGGTCGCTCATTTGCAGTCTTGACAGAATCCAAACTGTCGGCGACCATTCTAGTTAGACGCAAAACGTCTAACTCGTCTAGTCGCGCGACCCAAGACGACGGATCACCGCCCGCCTTCTGATATGTCAGAACGGGCCTTCGAGCGAGCCTCGATCCGGCAGCCCTGGTGCCGCGCTGTGTCATGCCCAGCGCCAGAGAGGCAGCCATGGCCCATACCATCACAGTCAACGGAACGCGCCACAGCGTCGATGTCGACGACGACACCCCACTGCTCTGGGTGCTGCGCGACAATCTTGGCCTGACCGGCACCAAATTCGGGTGCGGAGTCGCGCAATGCGGCGCCTGCACCGTCCATATGGACGGCCAGCCGCTGCGCTCCTGCTCCATGCCGGTCTCGGCGATCGGCGAGGCGAAGATCACCACGATCGAGGCGCTCGCCGGCAAGGAAGCGGAAGCCATCCAGGCCGCCTGGGTTAAGCACGACGTGCCGCAATGCGGCTACTGCCAGTCCGGCCAAGTGATGAGCGCGATCGCCCTGCTCAAGGAGATCCGCAAGCCGACCGACCGCGACATCGACCTCGCAATGAACGGCAATCTCTGCCGCTGCGCGACCTATGTCCGTATCCGCGCCGCGATCCACGACGCCGCACGCACGTTGGAGGGTTGATCATGACCGCGCACGACATCTCCCTTTCGCGCCGCAACCTCCTGAAGGGCGCCGGCGCGCTCGTCATCGGCATGAGCCTGCCGCAGGCCGGCCGGGCGCAATCGGGTGCGGCGCAGGCCTTCCGGCCAGGCGGAAACGCGACCTTTGCGCCGAACGCGTTCATCCGGATCGCGCAGGACGACACCGTCACGGTGCTGGTCAAGCATATCGAGTTCGGCCAGGGGCCCTTCACCGGGCTGGCCACGCTCGCAGCCGAGGAACTCGACGCCGACTGGAGCCAGATGCGGGCCGAGCATGCCCCCGCCGACGTCAAGCTTTACGCCAACCTTGCCTTTGGCGTGCAGGGCACCGGCGGCTCGACGGCGATCGCCAATTCCTACGAGCAGATGCGCAAGGCCGGCGCCACCGCCCGAGCCATGCTGGTGCAGGCTGCGGCCGAGGCCTGGAAGGTTCCGGCAGCCGAGATCAGCGTCGAGAAGGGCGTGCTCAAGCATGCCTCCGGCAAACAGGGCCGCTTCGGCGAGTTCGCCGAGGCCGCCTCCAAGCTCCAGGCTCCGGCCGAGGTCAAGCTCAAGGACCCTGCGCAGTTCCGGCTGATCGGCAAGGAAGGTGCGGTCAAGCGCCTCGACAGCCCGGGCAAATCCACCGGCAAGACGCAGTTCACCATCGACATCCGCACGCCGGAGATGCTGACGGTCGTCGTCGCCCGGCCGCCACGCTTCGGCGGCAAGGTCGCTTCCTTCGACGCAACCGAGGCGAAGAAGATCAAGGGCGTCGTCGACGTCCTTCAGATCGGCTCGGGCGTCGCCGTCTACGGCACCGGCATGTGGCCGGCGCTGAAGGGGCGTGAAGCCCTGAAGGTGACCTGGGACGAGAGCGGCGCCGAGAAGCGCGGCAGCCGCGAGCTGATCGCCGAATATCGCAAGCTCGCCCGCACGGAAGGCAAGCTCGCCGGCAAGCATGGCGACGCCGAGGCGGTGCTCGCCAAGGCCGACAAGGTGGTCGAGGCGGAATATGTCTTCCCCTATCTGGCGCATGCGCCGATGGAGCCGCTCGACGGCTATCTCGAATGGAATGCGCAGGGCGCGCTGGCCCGCTTCGGCAGCCAGTTCCAGACCACCGAGCACCAGACCATCGCGACGATCCTCGAGCTGCCGCCGGAGAAGGTGCAGCTCGAGACGATGCTGGCCGGCGGCAGCTTCGGCCGGCGCGCGCAGGTGAGCCAGCATCTTGCGGCGGAACTCGCCATGGTCGGCAAGGCGATCGGCCCGAACCGGCCGGTCAAGCTGGTCTGGACCCGCGAGGACGATCTTTCCGGCGGCTATTACCGGCCGCTCTTCCTGCATCGCATGCGCGGTGCGGTGAAAGACGGAAAGATCACCGCCTGGAGCAACGCGATCGTCGGCCAGTCCTTCTTCTTGGGCACGCCGTTCGAGGCGATGACGGTGAAGGACGGCATCGACGCCACCATGGTCGAGGGCGCGAACGATCTCCCCTATGAAGTCGCCGATTTCCGCTGCGAGGTCCACACGACCAAGGTCGGCGTGCCGACCCTGTGGTGGCGTTCGGTCGGCCACACCCATACCGGCTATGCGGTCGAATGCTTCATCGACCAGCTGCTGCAGGCGGCGGGCCAGGACCCGGTCGCCGGGCGGCTCGCCCTGATGGGCAAGGAGCCGCGTCTGGCAAACGTGCTCAAGGCCGTCGCGGACCTCGCCAAATGGAACGGTCCCGGCCCCGCCAACGGTCGCGCCCGCGGCGTCGGCGTGGTCGAGAGCTTCGGGTCGTATGTGGCGCAGATCGCCGAGGTCTCGCTCGGCGAGGGCGGCGAGCCCAAGGTTCACAAGGTCTGGTGCGCGATCGACTGCGGCGTGGCCGTCAATCCCGACATTATCCGGGCCCAGATCGAGGGCGGCATCGGCTTCGGCCTGGGGCATGCCCTCTACGGCGAATTGACGCTCGACCAGGGCAGGCCCGTCCAGACCAATTTCGACAGCTATCGCTCGCTGCGCATCCACGAGATGCCGGAGGTCGAGGTCCGGATCGTGCCATCCGCCGAGAAGCCGACCGGCGTCGGCGAGCCGGGCGTGCCGCCGATCGGGCCGGCGGTCGCCAATGCGCTGGCGCGGCTCGGGCGCGAGCGGCCGCTGTCGCTGCCTATGGTCGGAGGGACCGTGTGATGCGTTCGATCGCTCTCGCCACGGCGGCTGCCGCCGTCACCTTGCTGCTCGGCAGCGCGCTCTCCCTGGCGCAGACTGCTCCGCAGCAAGATGCCGCGACGCTCCGCCCGGCCGCCAGCTTCGCCGGCATCGCCAATCAACGCGACCGCTCGGTCGCGCTGTTCACCGAGATCGGCAAGGTGCTGCAGCACCCGCGCTGCATGAACTGCCACCCGGCGACGGAACGGCCGCGCCAGAGCGATGCCAGGCAGCTGCACCAGCCCATGGTGGTGCGCGGCAAGGACGGGCATGGTGCGCCCGGCCTCGCCTGCACCACCTGCCACGGCAAGCAGAACTTCGACCCGGCCGGCATCCCCGGCGACGGCCACTGGGCGCTGGCCCCGGCCTCGATGGCCTGGGAGGGCAAGACGCTCGGCCAGATCTGCGAGCAGCTCAAGGACCAGAACCGCAATGGCAGCCGCGACCTCGCGGCGATCGTCAAGCATGTCACCTCGGACACGCTGGTGCTCTGGGGCTGGAACCCCGGCAAGGGCCGCCAGCCGGCACCGGGGACGAATGCGCAGTTCGGCGAACTGATGCAGGCCTGGGCCGATAGCGGAGCGGCCTGCCCGGCGGGGTAGTCCCTGATTGCCATATCGTCGTCATGGTCGGACTTGTCCCGACCATCCACGTCTTCGCATCAATGATCGCGGGCAGAGTTCAAGACGTGGATGCCCGCCATGAGGGCGAGCGTGACGGCACTACCTGAAAGGCGGCTCGTCGAAGCTCCTGAGCTTGCGCGAATGGATCGATGAGCCGGCTTCCTTGAGCTTTTCCAGCGCGGCGAGGCCGATCTTGAGGTGCTCGCCCACGGCGCGCTCATAGAAGGCGTTGGCGGCACCCGGCAACTTGATCTCGCCGTGGAGGGGCTTGTCGGAGACGCAGAGCAAGGTCCCGTAGGGCACGCGCAGGCGATAGCCCTGCGCCGCAATCGTACCGGACTCCATGTCTACTGCGATGGCGCGCGACAGGTTGATGCGCTTGCGCTCCTTGCTCCAGCGCAGCTCCCAATTGCGATCGTCCTGGGTGACGACCGTGCCGGTGCGCAGCCGCTGCTTCAGCCGGTCGCCTTTTTCGCCTGTGACCTCGGCCGCCGCCTCCTGCAAGGCAACCTGGACCTCCGCCAGCGCCGGGACCGGCACATCGGGCGGCACCAGCTCGTCCAGGATGCCATCCTGGCGGAGATAGGCGTGGGCGAGGACATAGTCGCCGATGATCTGCGTCTGGCGCAGGCCGCCGCAATGGCCGACCATCAGCCAGCAATTGGGCCTGAGTACCGCGAGATGGTCGGTGATGTTCTTGGCGTTGGAGGGGCCGACGCCGATATTGACCAACGTGACGCCCTCGCCGCTCGACCGGATCAGGTGATAGGCCGGCATCTGGAAGCGGTGCCAGGGCGCCGACATCACCCGTTCGGCGGCGCTGACATCGATGCCGTCGCGATCGATTCGGATACCGCCCGGCGCAACGAGCGCCTCTGCCGTCCCAGCCTCGATCTCGGCCAGGGCCAGCCGGACGAACTGGTCGACATAGCGATGGTAGTTGGTCAGCAGCACCCAGGGCTGCACGGCGCGCCAGTCGGTGCCGGTGTAGTGAACCAGCCGGCGCAGCGAGTAATCGACCCGGACCGCATCGAACAGCGCGAGCGGGCGCGGCTCGCCCTCGACGATCTCATAGGTGCCGTCGGCGATCTCGTCGCCGACCAGTGCCAGGAGGGGCGTCGGGAAGTAACGGGCGAGCTCGGCGGCCGTGACCGTGCCGCGGCCGAGCTCGTCCCCACCGTCGAGAGCGTAGGGGTAGGGTATCTCCTGGCTGCTGATGCCGGTCTCGATCGTCGCACCATACTCCTCGACCAGCGGCTGGAGCTGGTCGAGCAGATAGGCCCGGAACTCGCCCGGCTGCGTCACCGTCGTCGAATAGATGCCCGGCGTGGCGAATTTCGCATAACCGCGCCGCGTTGCGGCCGGCAGCTTCGAGGGCTCGTAGGTAACGCGCAGCATCGGGTAGCGATAGAGCGCCCGCTCCTCCGGCGTCGGCGGCTCGGCGGTGGTGAAGAAGCGCTGCAAATCGTCGCGCAACGCCGTCCGGGCCTGCTCGTAGAGCAGCTCCAGCCGGTCGACGGCCTCCTGCGGGGTGGCGGCGATCTCGAATGTCATACCCGAACGATCCTCTCGTTCGGGGTGCTTGTAACTGCGCCACCATGGCCCTGACAACAGCGCCCCGGACACGGAGAGCCCGCAGGATGGCTGTGAGGCGGCGATCGTCCTGACCGAAGCTGTCGAAGCGCCCTGCTGGAGTGGACATGCCGCCTGACAGGCGTGGCCACAAACTTGAGGAGAAGCAGCGATGAAGCTCGCGCCCTATCTGTTCTATGACGGTCGATGCGAGGCTGCCTTCACCGCATACCAGTCGATTCTCGGCGGCAAGATCGAGGCGATGCTCCCGTATGAGGGCTCACCCTCCCCGGTCGGCCCGGATTGGGCCAGCAAGATCATGCATGCTTGCCTGGTCCTGCCCGGCGGGCAGATGCTGATGGCGTCCGACGCGCCGCCCGAGCAGAGCAACGGCCCGATGCAAAGCGTATCGGTCAGCATAGGCGTCGAGGATAATGCGCAGGCCGAGCGCATTTTCGCCGCCCTTGCCGAAGGCGGGACCGTCCATATGCCGATCGCAGAGACATTCTGGGCCGAACGCTTCGGCATGCTCACCGACCGCTATGGCGCGCATTGGATGGTGAGCGGTGCGGCCAAGGCGATGTAGACCGCGCCTCGCCGGGCCCGTGCAGAGGGATCGACCTCGCCGGTTCGCCGGCACATCACGCCGTCCCGACCGGGCATGGTCAGTCGCGCGGCCCCGGAATTCATTGTAAATTTGTCGCGCTGGCGGCCGATCGCGGCGTTCAGCCGTGATCAGGTCGCAACGGCCGTCAAGGACGAAGCTTCAGGGGCATTGCGGTCAGTCTGTTTTTGGATACAATTATCCTATGATTCTCATCCCGCTCGCCCCTGCAACGACCGCGTCTGTCCTCGCCCAGCGCCTGCGCGAGGCGATCGATGCCGGGCGCTGGCGTCCGGGCGAACTGGTGCGGCAGGAGCAGATCGCCGCCGAATACGGCGTCAGCCGCATCCCGGTGCGCGAGGCGCTGGCGCAGTTGCAGAGCGAGGGCCTGCTCGAGATCGCGCATTACCGCGGCGCCCGCGTGAGCCGGCCGCGGGCCGTGGAGATCGACGAACTGTTCGACCTCCGGCTGCTGGTCGAAGGCGACCTCCTGGCGCGAGCGCTCGGACGGCACGACCAGCGCTCGCTGCGTGAGCTGACGCGGCTGCAAGACAGGCTGGAGGACGCCGACGACCGGCTCGGCTGGATTTCCGGCGACATCGCCTTCCACGAGGCGCTTTACGGGCCGGCGGAACGGCCGCGCAGCCTTGCGCTCTTCCGGCAGTTGCGCGCCCCGATCGACCGCTTCAGCGTCCAGGCGCTCGGCCCCGGGACGCGCAAGCAGGGCTGGGCCGACGAGCACCGCCAGCTGATCGCCGCGGTTGCAGCCAGCGATGCGGCCGCAGCCCAGGCGATCCTCGAACAGCATCTGCAGGCGACGCGGGCTGTGGTGCTCGCGGCCTGCTCGGGAGACGGAGAAAACTGATGGCGACGCATGGCGCGACGATCACCTGGCAGCGCGGCGAGGACACCTTCCTCGATAACCGCTACAGCCGCGCCCATCTCTGGCGCTTCGATGGCGGGCTGGAGGTGCCGGCCTCGAGCTCTCCGCATGTGGTGCGCGTGCCGTTCTCCAATCCGGCCAATGTCGATCCGGAGGAGGCTTATGTCGCGGCGCTGTCGAGCTGCCACATGCTCTGGTTCCTCAACCTCGCGGCCATGCGCGGCTACCGGGTCGACCGATATGCCGATGCCGCCGAAGGCGTGATGGAAAAGAATGCCGACGGCAAGGAGTGGGTCGCGACAGTGACGCTCAGGCCGCATGTCGTCTTCAGCGGGCCGAAGGCGCCGGACGAAGCCGCCGTCGAGGCGCTGCATCACGACGCCCACGCCAACTGTTTCCTGGCCAATTCGGTGCGCTCGGCGCTGGCGACGCAGGGCAGCTGGGCCTATCAGAGCGCAGCCTGAGGCATGCGCCCTTATTGCGCCGCGAGCAGATCGTCCTCGGCGACGAGCCGGCCGATGAAGCCGAGCTGCCGGTCGACGCACGCCTCGCGCTCATAGCGCGCGACGACGGTCCGGCGTGCGGCGGCGCGCAGCGGCGCCAGCTCGTCTTGCCTGTCGAGCGCGGCGACCACCGTCCTTGCCAGCTTCGTCTCGTCGAAGAAGGGGGCGAGCAGGCCGTTGGTGCCGTGGCGGATCACCTCCTGCACCGGCGGCGTCGCCGAGCCGACGACCAGCGCACCGCAAGCCATCGCCTCCAGCATCGACCATGACAGGACGAAGGGGACGCTCAGATAGACATGGGCGGCCGAGACCTGGAACAGCCTGACGAGATCGGCATGGGCAAGCCACGGGATATGGACGATGCGATCGCCCAGGCCGGTCTCCTCCAGCATGACCTCGCGCCAGGGCCGCCCGTCCGGACGCGGGCGGCCATAGCCCGGCCCGTCGCCGCCGACCGCAACGAAGAGCACGTTTGGCCGCTCCTGCGCGATCCTGGCCGCCGCCCGCATGAATTGCGGATAGCCGCGATAGGGATCGAGATCGCGGGCGGCGAAGGTGACGACGGGATCGCCGGGGCGGAGCACGCGGCCGTCGGGCAGCGTGAATGCCGCCTGCGCGTCGGGCCGGCAGAACTGGATGTCGATGCCGTCATGGCAGACGGCGATGCGCTGCTGCAGGGCCCGGGGATATTGCAACTGCTGCCAGCGCGTCGGTGCATAGGCGAAGTCGAGCGCCTGCAGCGTCACCAGCTGGGCAGCATTGCGCATGCGGATGCGCCGCCGCTCGGCTTCCGGTACGGGGATGCCTGAGTCGAAGTCGAGGTCGGAGCCGGTCGCGTTGTAGAAATACTCGCAATAGCCGATCAGCGGCACGCCCGGCATCGCGTCCTTGGCGAAGAGCATGCCGCCCCAGCCGACATGGCCGAGGATCGCATCCGGCCGGTCTTGCCGGTGCAATCTGCTCAATGCGGCGGCAACCGCCTCGCCAGTGCGCACATGATAGTCGGTGGCGGCCAACGTCGCATGCGCAGTCGCCGGCTCGCCTACCGAATAGGCGATCTGCCTCACACCCGGGCGATCCGGCTCAGGCTTCTCCGTCACCAGCGTGACCTCGCCGCCCTCGGCGACGAGGCGCCGGATCAGGTGAGCGAACTGACCAGATCCTGAACGATGAACGAATAGGACGTGCATGAAGCCAGCAGGATCCCGCCATAGCGCAAAGCGTCGCTCCACCACTGCTCGAGGCGGCGCAGCGTGTCGTGGGTAGCCTGAAGATCGGCGACGAGATCGTTGTCGAGTCCCTGGCTGAATTGACTGGTCTCGTCGAGCAGCTTCAGGCGCTCGACCAGAAGCTGACCCTTCGGCGAGAGCGAGATGCGAGCGAGACGGCGGTCGCGCGGGGACGCCCCGCGGTCCAGATAGCCGCTCTCGACCAGTTGCTTGAGGTTGTAGGAGGCGTTCGAGCCGACATAGTGGCCGCGGTCGAGCAGATCGCGCACCGCGATCTCGCCGGAGCCGATGGTGAACAGCACCATCACCTGCGAAGGCGAGATGTCGTCGACCCCGAGCTTGGTAAGCTCGAGCCTGAGATAGTCGAGAAAGCGCCGGCTGACCCGTTCGACCATGCGAGCGAGGTCGAGCTGCGAGACCGGCACCCTCGCAGGGCCTGATTCGGCTTCGAGGCGACGGATGCCGTCGGGCGGATCTCCATTGAAACCATTGCCTAAGAATCGAGCGCCGTCATGGGGTTTTAGATGCATTCCCTACTCCGCCTGATCTCGAAATGAGCAGTCAGCCCTCCGGGCCCCTTCGGCTGACGAATAGCCTATACGCAAAGCACATGCCACCCTGAACCCATGGATGTTAAGATTTTATCGAAATCAACATAGTCATGAAGTGTTTCAAATTTTGAAATGTAGCACGCTTCTGCCATATTCTCGGTAATTGTCGTTATTTCATAAGGCTTCATCTGTCATATTATAGACACGGCTTATGTGTCAGGCTTTAATAACACTCAGAGACTGCCGTATCGTCATAGGCGTCAGCGGCGCCATCTGATGGCCAGCCACCGTTCGGAGACCTGCATGAAGGTTGCGACCCAGCCTGCCGACGTCCTGATTCGCGGCCTGCAGCGCGGCTTTGCCGGAGGGCTGGCCTATGCCGCCTTCCTCAGCTTCTGCGTCAACATCCTGCTGCTGACCGTGCCGATGTTCATGCTGCAGGTTCAGGACCGCGTCATCGTCAGCCGCAGCTATGACACGCTGACCATGCTGCTGGTGATCGCGGTCGGGGCGCTGGCGCTCTACGGCACGATCGAATTCATCCGCTCGCTGACCTTCCAGGCGATGGCGAGCATCCTCGCCCGCCGGCTCAACCTGCCGGCGCTGCAGGCCGCCGTCTCGACCTCGCTGGAGAAGGGCTCAGGCCAGGCGACGCAGGCGATCCGCGATCTCAACGAACTCCGCTATTTCATCGCCAGCTCGGCGATCGCGACACCGCTGGAGGCGATGTGGTCGCCGATCTTCCTGGCCGTGCTGTTCGCCTTCCACTGGATCTACGGCCTGGTCGGCCTGGCCTCCCTGCTGATCCTGCTGCTGCTGGGCGTCGTCTCCGACATGCTGACGCGGCGGGCGCTGAAGGAGGCGAACGAAGAAGGCGTCGCTTCGATCAACGAGATCAGCGCCACCTTGCGCCATGCCGAGACGATCGAGGCTATGGGCATGCTGCCGGCCCTCTCCAGCCGCTGGCGGGCCAAGCAGATCGCCATGCTCGAGCATCTCGATCTCGGCACGCGCCGCGGCAAGTTCATCGCCGCCATCACCCGCGCCAGCCGCATGACCATGCAGCTTTCGATCTATGCGACGGGCGCGGTGCTGATCATCCGGCACGAGGTCTCGGCCGGCACGCTGATGGCGGCGAGCATCCTGCTCGGGCGCCTGCTGGCGCCGTTCGATTCGATGATCACCGACTGGCGGCAATGGGTGCTCGCCGCCGCGGCCTGGAAGCGCGTCCGCGAGCTCCTGCAATCGCAGAGCTCGCAGCGTCAGAGCGTGCCGACGCCGGCGACGCAGGGCGACCTCGTCATCGACCGGCTGGTCTACGCGCCGAAGGGCGGCGAGCAGACGGTGATCAAGGGCGTCTCCTTCACGCTCGAGCCGGGCGAGGTGCTCGGCCTGGTCGGGCCATCGGGAGCCGGCAAATCGACGCTGGCGCGTCTGATCGTCGGCGTGCTCAAGCCGAATGTCGGCGGCGTCTATCTCGACGGCCACAACACCTATCTGTGGGAGCGCGGCTCCTTCGGCGACATGGTCGGCTACCTCCCGCAATCGGTCTCGCTGCTCGACGGCACCATCGCCGAGAACATCGCCCGCATGCGCAAGCCCGATCCTCACGCCATCCTGGAAGCGGCGCGTATCGCCGGCGTGCACGAGCTGATCGGCCGCCTGCCGCTCGGCTACGACACCAATGTCGCCGACAGCGATTTCAAATTGTCCGGCGGCCAGCGCCAGCGCATCGGCCTGGCGCGGGCGCTCTACGGCATGCCGCGCCTTGTCGTGCTCGACGAGCCCAATGCCAATCTCGACACCGAGGGCGAGCAGAGCCTGATCCGGGCGATCAACGCCGCGCGCGAGAGCGGCGCGATCGTGATCCTGATCGCGCATCGCCC
This sequence comes from Allobosea lupini, assembly GCF_900109525.1. GTDB lineage: Bacteria > Pseudomonadota > Alphaproteobacteria > Rhizobiales > Beijerinckiaceae > Allobosea > Allobosea lupini. The sequence continues at coordinate 166,230 of NZ_FOAN01000004.1, forward strand.
CTCGGTGATGCAGATCGTCGACAAGATCCTGGTGCTGCGCGAGGGCCGCGTCGCCCAGTTCGGCCCGCGCTCGGCGATCTCCGGCATGATCACGCCGGCCGGCGTCGTCGAGCTCGAACCGTCGAAACCAGTCCCCGCCCGCGAGGTAAGCGCATGAGCGAGCTGCCGATGTTGCGCCGGCCGGACCGCGCGCTCCTGCCGGTGACGATTGAGGCGGAGCCCGAGGAGCGCATGCCCTCGCTGCGCAATCTCGTCCTCGCCGGCGTCGCCGCGGTGGCGATCGGCTTCGGCGGCTTCGGCGCCTGGGCCGTGACGGCGCGGCTCGACAACGCCGCGGTCGCGCAAGGCACGGTGATCGTCGACAGCCGCCGCAAGACCGTGAGCCACCTCGAAGGCGGCATCCTCAAGACCCTGCTCAAGGCCGAAGGCGAGCGCGTCTCGCAGAATGAGCCGCTGCTCAGGCTGGAGGACGCCCGCGCACGCGCCGAGCTGCAGCAGCTCGAAGGCAAACGCGTCGGCCTCGACGCCAGGCTCGCCCGTCTGCGTGCCGAGCAGAGCGATGCGACGCAGATCGACTTCCCGGACGACATCGAGAATGCACGGACGCCGATCGCACGCGAGGTGATCAATGCCGAGCGAGCGCTCTTCCGCGCCCGTGCCCAGGTCTATGACGGCAAGACCCGCATCCAGCAGCGCGTGATCGAGCAGCATCAGGCCGAATCCGAGGCGTTGCAGGCGCAGATCGACGCGGTGCGCAACCAGCGCACCCTGATCGACGATGAGGTGAAGACGATCGCCGAGCTCTATGAGAAGCGCTACGCCAAGCGCTCCCAGCTCGTTGAGCTGCAGACCCGCCAGAGCGAGCTCACCGGACGAGCCGGCGAGATGAAGGCCCGCAAGGCCAAGGCCGAGCAGGCCGTCGCCGGCGCCGAACTTGAGATCAAGGCGATCAGCCTCGATCGCCAGAGCGAGATCGCCAAGGACCTGCAGGACAGCCAGCTCCAGCTCTCGGAGGTGGTCGAGCGCATCGTCCAGGCGCAGGACGTGCTGCGCCGGCTGGTGGTGACTGCGCCACAGGAAGGCATCGTCGCCAATATCCGCATGCGCACGGCCGGCAGCGTCGTCGCCGCGGGCGAGGCCATCCTCGACATCGTGCCCGAACAGGAGCCGCTCGTCGTCGAGGCCAAGGTCGATCCGCGCGACATCGATTCGGTCCGGGTCGGCGCCGACACGCAAGTGCGGCTCACCGCCTTCAACGCCCGAATCATGCCCCCGCTTCTGGCGAAGGTCAGCTATGTCGCTGCCGACCAGCTGGTCGACGACAAGACCGGAAATGCCTTCTTCATCGTCCGCGCCGAGATCACGCCGCAGAGCCTGAAGGAGAACAAGGTGACGCTGCATGCCGGCATGGCGGCTGAGGTCCTGATCGTCAACGGCCGCCGTTTTGCGGCCGATTACCTGCTTTCGCCCATCCGGGACAGCTTCAATCGCGCCTTCAGGGAGGATTGAGCCCGGTCGATCCGGCCGCCGAAATCGGATCGCATCCCGGGCCGATTCCAAATCAAAACAATATACTTCGAAATCCGTATCAAACTCTCAGTATAATGCTCGCCTGAACAATATATAAAATGACTTAAACTTTGCTGCACCGCAAAATAGTCATAATATATTGCTTGATATCAAGCTCTTCTAGGCTACTCTCATGAGCGTCGCACGATGGCGAGCCTCCGGATCGCTATCGAAATCGCACCGTGACCCAGAACGAGCGGCGGACGTTCTCCGCATATCTGGTGGTGCTCTCTGATCACCGAGGAGGTGACGAATGGCCACGATCGAAGGCAGTGCATTCGACGATTTCTTGATTGGGACACGCTTCAGTGACGTGATCCTCGCCGGCGCCGGGGACGACATCGTCCATGGCGGCAACCAGGTGGATTCCCTGTTCGGCGAAGAGGGTGACGACCTGCTTTACGGCGATGCCGGCAACGACTTCCTGTCCGGCGGCGAGGGCAACGACGCCCTTTTCGGCGGCCTGGATGACGATGTCCTCTCCGGCGGCGAAGGCAATGACAGCCTGTTCGGCGGCGAGGGCGACGACGTCCTCGACGGCGGCACAGGCGACGACATCCTGCGCGGCAACAACGGTGACGACGTGCTGCGCGGCGGCGACGGCGACGACCTGCTCCAGGGCGGGCCGGGCGACGACATCCTGCTCGGCGGCACCGGCAATGACGTGCTGCAGGGCGGCATCGGCAGCGACGTGCTCGAAGGCGGCGCCGGCAACGACGTCCTTCAGGGCGGCGCGGGCGACGATCTGCTCTTCGCCGGCGCGGGTGACGACATCCTCTCCGGCGGCGCCGGCGACGACATCTTCATCTTCAATGGCGGCGGCGGCAACGACGTCGTGCTCGACTTCGATGCCGGCCACGACCTGCTGCAGATCTCCAGCGGCATCAACGGCACCGACATCGGCTCGGCCGAGGACGTGGCGGCGCGCGCCACCACCGTCGGCGGCAACGCCGTCGTCGATCTCGGCAATGGCGACACCGTGACCATCGTCGGCGTCACCGCCGAAGACATCCAGGCCGACCCGAACTCCTACTTCTCGGTCGCCTGACGACAGCTGGCGCCGGCCGGGCCCAGGTCCGGCCGGCGCCTCCCCCTGCCCTTTCGGAACAGGTTCCTCATGCTCTCTCTTGCGCCCGCGCCGGCCACGGACGGCCTGAGCCCACAGCTGCATCTCTCCCGGCTGAGCGGCACGGTCTTTCTGCTGAGCTGGACCATCGACGCTCCCGTGCTGTCGCGGCCACGCATCGCGCTGGCGGCAGGGGAGAAGCGTCTCGGCTCGGCCTCGGTCGTCCTGCCGCTCGGCGACGGGCGCCTGCGCGTCGTCGTCGTCTTCCGCCATGGCGGGCCGGGAGAGGTCGTCGCGGCGCTGTCCGACGATCATCCGGGTGGCGACACCACCGCGCGTTTCGATCCCGATCTGGTCCATGGCATGGCCGATGCGGAGGATCTCGTCCGCGACGCGACGCCCGATGCACGCCGCATGCTCGCCAACGCGCTGGTCGGCCATTGGCCGACGCTGTTTGGGCTGAGCCAGGCTGCCGGCTATCTCGGCTTCCTGCGCCAGTTCCTGCTGGTTCTCGCCCGCAAGCCCACGGCGGCGTCTCCGGTCGCCCGGCTCACCGAAGGCAAGGTCCTGCTGGAAACGACGGTGCCCGGCCGGCTCCCAGGTGTCCGCACCGCCTATCGGCTCGATGCCGGCGGCCTCTCCCGCCAGCCCGGAAAACCGCGGCTCGGCCGTGCCGATCGCGCCGGCAACCGGCCGCTGCACCTGATCATCGACGAATTCCCGCCACAGGCCGGCGGGCTGCTGATCCTGCAGGCCGAATCCGGCCTGATCGTCAGAACGGTCGCTGCCCGCCAGGACATCCCGTCGCTCGGACGCTGGTGGGCCGGCAAGGCCAGCCAGCGCGACGGATTGCGGAGCTGGCTGGTCGAGCAGCTCTCCGGCCTGTCAGAGCAGGGCCGCCTGCTGGCGATCGAGATGCAGAGGCGGCTGCCGCTCGCCGCCCAGACCGTGCGCCGCAATGACGACCTGCCCTCGGCCGAGCTCGATCTCGCCGTCACCACCCCGGCGGGCCTGCTGCTCGGCGGCTGGTACCGCGATGCCGAGGGGCTGCTCGACGAGATGCTGCTGCATCGCTCCGAGGGCGAGCCGACGCCGGTGCTCGAGCGGCTGGAGAACTTCCCTGCGCTGCTGCCGGCCGGCGCCAATGGCGACGTCAAGCGCGCCACCGGCTTTGCTGCCCTGATCCCCGGCTATGCCGGCGGTGCGCCGGTGCTGCAACCACGGGTCGAGCTCAAGCTGAAATCCGGCACCGTGCTGTCGCTGCGCCCCAATGCGCAGCCCGCAGACGCTCTCGCCATCCGGGCCCGGGCGCTGGCCGCGATCCCGCCACAGCACCTGACCGCGCAAATGCTGGAGCGGACGATCGCGCCGGTCCTCGCAGACTGCCAGGCGGCTTTGCGCCAGACCCTGCCGGAGCCCCGCATCAAGAGCTTCGGCAAGGGCCCCGCGCATCCCGCGGTCTCGGTGGTGATCCCGCTCTATCGCGTCTACGATTTCCTGCGCATCCAGGTCTCGGCTTTCGCCGCCGATCGCTGGTTCGCCGAGAAGGCCGAGCTGATCTACGTGCTCGATTCACCCGAGCACGAGGGCGAGGTCGCCCATCTCCTCGGTGGTCTCTTCCTCGCCTATAGGTTGCCGATGCAGCTCGTGGTGATGGGCCGCAATGGCGGCTTCTCGGCCGCCTGCAACGCCGGCGCGGCCGCCTCTCGCGGCCAGGCGCTCGCCATGGTCAATTCCGATGTCATCCCCGACAGCGAGGGCTGGCTGCCGGCGTTGTTGCAGCGCATCGAGCCGCATCGGCGCACCGGCGCGGTCGGCCCCAAGCTGCTCTATGACGACGGCTCGCTGCAGCATGCCGGGCTCTACTTCAAGCGCGACAGTAAAGGCACCTGGCTCAACCATCATTACTTCAAGGGCATGCCGAGCGGCTATGCGCCGGCCAATGTCGAGCGGCCGGTGCCGGGCGTCACCGGCGCCTGCATCGTGATGCCGCGGGCGCTGTTCATGGAGATCGGCGGCTTCGACGACGCTTACGTCATCGGCGACTACGAGGACAGCGATCTCTGCCTCAAGATCGCGCGGGCCGGGCTCGGCATCGTCTATGTCCCGAGCGTGTCGCTCTACCATCTCGAGCGCCAGTCGATCTCGAAGAGCCTCGACTACACGCGTGGCGTCGCCTCGCAGCACAATTCCTGGCTCCAGACCAAGCGCTGGGACAGCGCGATCGCGGCGCTGATGGCCGCGATCGACAAGCCGGCGACCCAGCAGCACCCCGCGCCGTCGCGGGCGCCGTCCTTGAGCCTCGATCCGGAATTCCTCCTCTCCCGCGCCAACCTCAGAAGGGCGACAGCGGCATGACGGCGACCCTCGCCCTGCGACAGACCACCTCGGAAGCAGCGCCCGCGATCGGATCGATGACGCCCGAGCTCGCCTGGCTGATGGCCCATGTCCAGACGAACCGGTTCCTGCCGCATCCGCCGCCGGATTCGATCTTCGTCGGCGATGGCGACTACCGTGCCATCGGCGCCGAGTTCCTCGGCCATTTCGTCCGGATCGGCCGGCTGCAGCCGCATGAGCGCGTCTTCGACATCGGCTGCGGCATTGGCCGCATGGCGGTGCCGCTGACCCAATATCTCGACCCCGAGCGCGGCAGCTATGACGGCGTCGATCCCGTGATGGACGGCATCCTCTGGTGCGCCCAGACGATTTCTCCGGCCTATCCGCGCTTCCGTTTCCAACGCCTCGATATCGCCCATCCGCTCTACAACCCGCAGGGCTCGCTGCCGGGCAACGAGGTCCGCTTCGGCTTTGCCAACCAGAGCTTCGACTTCATCACCATGACCTCCGTGGCGACGCATCTGCCGCCGGAAGAGCTCGTGGTCTACCTGCACGAGGCGGCGCGCCTGCTCGCCCCAGGCGGACGGCTCTTCCTCACCGCCTTCGCGCTCGACGGCCAGAGCACCGGCCAGGAGCGCCTGAAGTTCCGGCGCTGGGGCGAGGGTCCCGGCTGGTACGCGATCGAGGAGGCGCCGCTGGCCGCCGCCGGGATCGACGCCGGCTTCCTGCTGGAGCACGCCACTCAGGCCGGGCTTGCGGTCGAGCGGCTCGACCCCGGCCATTGGCGCGGGCACAGCGCGGCCCATTACCAGGATCTGCTGGTCGCGGTGAAACCGGGGGCCCAGCGATGAACCGGCGCATCCTCGTCGTCGCCCACAACCACCCGGACCTGCATCCGGGCGGCACCGAGATCTTCGCCCATGACCTGGCGAGCGCCTATCGTGGCGAGGGCTGCGAGGTGCTCTTCCTCGGCGCGACCAATACGATCCACCGCCAGCCGCACCCCGGCACCGCCTTCCAGGCGACCGGAGCGGATGGCGACCTCTTGCTGTGGAGCGGGCATTTCGACCGCTTCCATCTCAGCCAGATCGACCACTACGGCACCTTGCAGGATCTCGGCTCGCTGCTGACCGAGTTCCGGCCGGACGTGATCCACATCCATCATCTCGTGCTGATCGGCGCCGAGTTCCTGGCGCTGGCGCGACGTCTGCTGCCGCAGGCCTCGATCGTGATGACGCTGCACGACTACTATTCGATCTGCCATCACGACGGGCTGATGGTGCGCACCGGCGACAAGCAGCGCTGCACCGGTGCTTCGCCGGCAAAATGTCATGGCTGCTTCCCCGAGATCGGCCCCGACCGCTTCCTGCTGCGCGAGCGCTTCCTGAAGACGCATCTGTCCGCCGTCGACCGCTTCGTCTCCCCGAGCCGCTTCCTGCGCCAGCGCTATATCGACTGGGGCCTGCCAGGCGAGAAGATCGAGGTCGTCGCCAATGCCCGGCCAGTCCAGATGCCGGTGCCACACCGGCATACCCATGGCCCTCGCAACCGCTTCGGCTATTTCGGCAACCTCAATCCCTGGAAGGGTGCACTGCCGCTGCTGCAGGCGGCGAGGCTTCTGCGCGACGAGGGCGCTGACGGGTTCGAACTGCGCATCCATGGCGGAGCGCCGTTCCAGAGCGAGGCTTTCACCACGGCGCTCGACAAGGCGCTCGCCGAGGCCGGCTCCGAGGTCGTGCATTGCGGCCCTTATCGCCGCGACGAGATGCCGGCGCTGATGGCCGAGGTCGACTGGGTGGTGATGCCGTCGCTCTGGTACGAGAACGCCCCCCTCGTCATCCAGGAAGCCTTCCAGCACCTCAGGCCCGTGATCGCCAGCAATATCGGCGGCATGGCCGAGATGGTGAGCGACGGCGTCGATGGCCTACACGTCCGCCCCGGCGACCCCGGCCAGCTCGCGCGGGTGATGGCCCGCGCCATGAGCGAGGACGGGCTCTGGCACCGCCTCGTCGGCGGCATAGAGCCCGGGGCTGGCATGGACGCCTGCGCGCAGGCGCATCTGGCCCTGTTCGATCAACTCAAACTGGCGGAGGCGGCATGACCAGCATGACGACGATGCACAGTCCGGACGGTACCGTGAGCGACGCGAGTGAGACCCCGGCAAAGCTCAACGGGCGCGTCGATGCGCTCGACGGCAACCGGCTGCATGGCTGGATCTGGGACGAGGCGCGCCCCGAGGAACGGCTGATCGTGCGTCTGATGCGGGGCGGCCTCAAGGTGCAGGAGGCGGTGGCCGACCAGGGCCGCATCGACCTGCGGCGCAACGGCATCGGCGATGGCAGGCACGCCTTCGCCATGGAGCTCGACGACCGCACCGCTGCGGCGCGCGAGGCGCTGACCGTCGTCGGCATCTCGCCGAGCACCGGCGCGCAGCTCGAACTGCGCCTGCCGCCGGCGGCGGAGCTTGCGGCCGAGGCGGCGATCGCCGTGCCGCTGGCCCGCTTCTTCGACCGGGTCGAGGCACTGATCGCGCTGCAGCGGCGCTCGCAGCTGACCCAGAAGGAGTTGCTCGACAAGGTCGGCGAGCTCGGCGTGCAGCTGGCGCAGCATCGCCAGCGCGAGGCCGAAGTGAGGCAATCCGAGGAGGTCGAAGGCAATGGCGCGATCGCGTCCCGTCTCGGTGAGATCGACGTCTTTCAGATGCGCTTCGACCAGACGCTGCGGGCCTTCGACGACCGGCTGGTCGCGATCCGCAAGGAGGCCAAGGCGCCGCTCCGGCAGGTCACCGTCGTGCTCGGCTTCCTCTCGGGCCTGTCGGCGCTGCTCTCCTTCGTCACGCTCACCGTCATGCTGATGGGCAGGTGAGGCGATGAACGAGGTCATCATCCCCGAGCGGACCATGATCAGCCCGGCGCCGACCGTCGCCTGGACTCCGCTCGGCGAGAACGCGATCCTGGTGATGAGCGCCTGCGATGCGCTGCCCGGCAAGGTGCCGGTCGCGGTCGACGGCAACCCGCGCAACCGCGTCGAGACGATGGCGCTGACCTGGCGCCGGCCACAGGCCGACGCCGCGCACGCCACCGGCTTCCTCTGCCTCGCCCCCGCCCCGTCGCCCGATCGTGCCGGCTCCGGCGCGATCCTGCTCGGCCGGCCCGGCCGACCCTTGCGGCTGATCCTGGCGCCGAAGCCGATGCCGCTGCAGGCCTTCCTCGCGGCGCTCGCCGACGAGGCCGGGCAGTCCTTCCCGACCGTCGTCGACGGCCTCCTCGAAGTGCTGCTCGCCGGCAAGTCGAATCCGCGCCGCCTGCGCGCCGTCGGCATGCTGCTGCAATCGGTCGCCAAACCCGGTGGTTTCGTCGAGGTGATGGGCCCGCTCGACGAGGGCATCTTCCTGCAGGGCTGGACCTCGAATTTCGCCGCCGGGCGTACCAAGCTGCTGATCGCGCATGGTGGGCTCTCGCCGGCCGTGCTGGAAGCGGGAACCTTCCAGCGCGACGATCTCGGCGAAGGCGCCTGCGGCTTCTTCGGCCTGCTGGAAGAGTGCGCAATCCGCCATCCCAGCGAGATCGAGCGACTGTTCTTCCGCGCCAATGACGGCTGGCGCGCGCTCGAAGTCTATGACCGCCACGTCCTGCTCGAGCAGATCACGGTGCCCGGGCATCTGCGCGACGGGCTGCAGCGCGGCATGGCGCCGACGGCGACCGCTGAGAAGCTGAAGCAGGCCTCGCAACGCTTCGACGGGCGCGACACCATCTCCTTCCTGGAGCAGCCGGTGCGCGCCGGCATCGACGACGCCACCATCGTCGAGGGCAGTGGAGTCCTCGTCATCGGCTGGCTGTTCGACCCGGACCGCCTCACCGGCACTGTCACGCTGCGCAGCGGCAGCCAGTCCTGCGTCGTCGATAAACTCTGGACGCGCGCCGCACGGCCGGACGTCACCGCCGCCTTCGCCGAGGATCCGCGCTTCGGCCCGGCGATGGCGAGCCGGCGCAACAGCCACGGCTTCATCGTCTTTGCGCCGAAGCTGCTGCCGGAGCCCGGCCAGCCGCTCTATCTCGAATTCGAGGTCGAGGGTCACGGGCCGGCCTTCCTGCCGCTTTCGCCCGGACGCAATCCGCCCCGGCGCGCGCTGGAGCGGGTCTTCGGCCTGCTCGACCCGCGCTCCTCGACCGCGGCCGCGGTGGTCGAAAGGCAGATCGCGCCCGCCTTGCAGGCCGCCGAGATCGCCCCGCCCAAGGCGATCGAGACGCACGATATCGGCCGCTTCAACGCCGATGCGGCGCTCGGCCTGGTGATCGGCCTCGACCAGCGCCAGCGCGAGCTCTCCAGCCTGTTCGCCCTGCTCGCGATCGATCCGGAGATCAGGCCACTGCCGATCGTCGTCGCCGCCCCCGGCGAAAGCTTCGACCGGCTTGGAGCGGAGGCGCGCCGGCTGGCGAAGTTCTACGGACTCCAGGTCCGGCTCGTGCTGGTCGAAGGCGTCGAGGACAGCTGCGATGCGCTGGAGGCGGGCGTGCGCGCCTGCCGCTTCCAGACGGTGGCGCTCCTCTCCGGCGCAGCCCAGATCCGGATGCCGGGCTGGCTCGGACGCCTGGAGCGCGCCTATCGCGGCCGCGGCGGGCACTGCGTCGCAAGCCCGACCCTGCTGTTCGAGGACAATTCGATCCGCTGGGCCGGCGCCTGGCTCGAAGGCGAAGGCGCCAATCGGCGCGTCTACAACCGCTTCGTCGGCTATCCGCTCGATGCGATCGGCAGCCTCGGGCCGATGGAGGTCGCCGCCGGCGCAACCGAATGCTGCGTGATGTCGCGCAACGCCTTCCTCGAGGCCGACGGCTTCTCGCGCAGCTACTTCACGCCCAGCGAGAAGGGCCTCGATCTCTGCCTGAAGCTCAGAATGAACGGCGTGCCGTCGCTCTGGGTGCCCGAGGTCGAGATCTATGTCGTCGAGGACGCCGAGACCCGGCCGCATGTCGGCGCGCTGATCAATCTCGCCGACCGTACCAGTTTCGACCGGCGCTGGGCGCTGGCCATTTCCAACATGAGAGGATGAGCATGCGTATCCTCGTCGTCTCGCACGGCCACCCTTCCTTCTCGCTCGGCGGCGCCGAAATCGCCTCCTACAACCTGCACAAGGGCTTCCAGGCCAAGGCGGAGCTCGACACGCACTATCTCGCCCGGGTCGGCGCACCGACACCGCGCCATGGCGGCACGGCGCTGATGAGCCTGCGCCAGCGCGGCGGCGAACTGCTCTACTATGCCGAGGAGTACGACCACTTCCTGCTGTCGAACCGCGCCACCGACGAGATCGAGCGCGACTTCGTTCGCGTGCTGCGCGACCTCAAGCCCGACGTGGTGCACTTCCACCATTTCATCGGGCTCGGGCTCGAATGCATCTTCGCCGTGCGCGACACGCTGCCAGACGCGCTGATCGTGGTGACCTTCCACGAATATCTCTCGATCTGCCACCATCACGGGCAGATGGTGAAGACCGGCGCCTTCAAGCTCTGCTACCGGGCTTCGCCGAGCGACTGCAACGCCTGCTTCCCGGACATCTCTCCCGCACGCTTCCTGGCGCGCGAGACCTTCATCAAGGGCATCCTCAACCTAGCCGATCATTTCGTCTCGCCGAGCCGCTTCCTCGCCGAGCGCTACCAGCAATGGGGACTGTCGGCCGATCGCTTCTCGGTGATCGAGAACGGCATCGACATCGCCGAGGTTGCGCCGCCACGGCCATTGCCGGAGGCCGAAAGCCGGCGCTCGCGCTTTGCCTATTTCGGCCAGCTCACCCCCTACAAGGGCGCCGACGTGCTGCTCGACGCCGTCACCCGCATCCCGGATTCGGTCTGGGGCGAGGACGGCGTGCTGCTCGTCTATGGCGGCAACCTCGACAGGCAACCGGAGGCCTACAAGCAGAAGTTCGCCGATCTGGTCGAGGCGGCCGGGCGGCGCGTGCGCTTCTGCGGCGCCTTCCAGAACCACGAGATGCCGAACCTGATGCGCTCGGTCGACTGGGTGGTGATGCCCTCGGTCTGGTGGGAGAACTCGCCGATCGTGATCCAGGAAGCCTTCTTCCACGGCCGCCCGATCCTCTCCAGCAATCTCGGCGGCATGGCCGAGAAGATCACCGACGAGGTCGACGGGCTGCATTTCCGCTCCGGCAGCCCGGAGGACCTCGTCGACTGCATGACCCGGGCGCTGAGCGAGCCCGGGCTATGGGAGCGCCTGCGTGCAGGCATCAAGAAGCCGCTCAGCCATGTCGACTGCGCCGATCAGCATCTGGCGCTCTACCAGCGCCTGATCGCCGAGCGGGGCGTGCCGGCTCCGGCCAATCGCGACGCCACGCCGATGATCGCGTGAGCTGCGCGCAGACAAGAAGGGAGAACGCAACCATGGCCCGCATCCTCGTGATCAGCCCTTCGGGCGAAGTCTACGACCACGACAATGTCCGCTGGTACCGGCACGCCGACCTGCAGAGCCACATCAACCACTATCACAATATCGGCGACGCCTTCGTCTTCGATTCCTCGCTGAAGCTGCTCAACTTCGTGACGCTCGAGGAATTGCCGATCACCAGCATCGACCCGGCCCGGATCGACCGCTTCAACGCCGAGTTCGACTATGTCTTCCTGCGCGGCTCGAACTACGTCCACGCCGGGATGAACTGGAGCCGCACCGCCGAGGTGCTGCGCCGGCTGAAATTGCCGGTGCTCGCCTTCGGCATCGGCGCGCAGGCGCCGGTCAGCGGCAAGCTCGAACTCAGCGAGGACAGCAAGACCGTCCTCAAGCTGATCGCCGATTCCACCGCCTCGGTCGGCGTGCGCGGCACCTATTCCGCCGAGGTGATGCACGAGCTTGGCATCAAGAACGTTCGTATCATCGGCTGCCCGACTGCCTTCCGCAACAACCGGCCGGACCTTGCCATCCGCCTGCCGGCGCTCGATTCGGTGAAGCAGGTCGGCGTCACCCTGCGCCGCGAGGTCTCCAAGCACTACGCCAAAGACATCAAGCGCTACCTGACCTTTCACCGCGACCTGGTGAAGGCGATGGCGGATCGCTTCGAGGTCACGCTGATGTCGCAGGGCGAGGTCGAGGAGAAGAAGCTCGCGCTCGGCACGCCCGAGCAGAAGCTCGAGGGCATGGCCGCCCTGCGCGAGAACGGCTGGGCGACCCAATGGTATCTCGATGAGCAGATGGAAGCGCTCTATCGCGACCGGATGTTCTATTCGGATGTCGTCGCAGGCTACGAACAACTCGTGCGCAAGCTCGATCTCGTGCTCGGCTACCGGCTGCACGGCAATCTGATGGCGCTCGCGAACGGCACGCCCTCGATCTACTTCACCTATGACAGCCGCACCGTCGAGTTTGCCGAGACCTTCCAGATCCCGAGCGTCGACGTCTTCGGCGACAAGCCGTTCAGGCTGGAAGAGTACTGGGACCAGGCGCTCTTCGACCGCTTCAACGCGGCCTATGCCCGGACCTATGGCGCGATGAGCGCCTTCCTCAGCGAGAACAAGGTCGACCACAAGATGGTGAGACCCGCGGCCGCTGCCCCGTCCGCGCCGCCGGCTCCCGAGCCGGAAAGGAAGGTGGCATGAGGACGCTTCGCAGCGCCTTTGCCTGGCTGCCGGCGGCCGTGCTGGCAGTCACAATTCCTGTCGCTGGCCTTGCTCAGCAGGCGCCGGGTCTTAAAGGGCCCGGCTACCGGCTTGAGATCGCGCCCGACGCGAAGGAGGAGACGGTCGTTTCCTGGGCACGCGAGCGCTGCGAGGAATGGGACCTGCCGGACGCGCCGCTGCGGGCCTTCCGAAATGGCAAGGGCGAGGTCGTCGCCTTCGCCAGCCATTATCGCAGCCGGCCGCTGATCGGCGCCAATCTCGGCGCGATCCGCAAGAGTTGCGCGGTCTCCTTCGAGGCGAAGAGCAGCGCCGACCCCAGCCAGTTCAGCGACAAGAGCTGGATCGCCGCGACCTGGACCGGCGATGGCCGCAATATCGAGGCGCTGGTCCACGCCGAGTACCATGCCGACAAGCATCCCGGCGCCTGCCGCTTCAAGGATGCGATGAGCTGCTGGTACAATGTCGTCACCGCCGCCCATTCCAGCGATGGCGGCCTCAGCTTCAAGACCGACGAGCCGCGTCCGCTGGTGGCGGCGCCGGGCTTTCCCCAAGAGGTCGGCCAGGGCCGGCATCGCGGCTTCTTCAATCCCTCCAACATCGTCCAGAAGGACGGCGCGTGGTATGCGCTGATCATGACGACCGGCGGCGAAGGCCAGAAGAACGGCGTCTGCCTGTTCCGCTCGACCGACATCAAGGACCCGACCTCCTGGCGCGCCTATGACGGGCAGGACTTCACCATCCGCGCCGTCGATCCCTATCGCGACGATCTCAGCCAGGCGCGGCCCTGCCAGACGCTCAAGCCGCTGCCGACCAATGTGGGATCGCTGACCCGGCACGAGCCGAGCGGAAAATGGCTCGCCCTGCTGCATCTCGGCCCCGACCCGAGCCAGAACATCGCCGGCGGGCGGGTCGCCTATAGCTGGTCCGACGACCTGATCCGCTGGTCGCCGCTGCAGACCCTGATGGTGCAGCCGACGATGTGGAGCAAGAACTGCAGCGACCGGCTGCGCTACGGCTATGGCGCCCTCGCCGACCCCGCCTCGCGCTCGCGCAATTTCGAGACGACCGGCGACGAGGCCTATCTCTTCATGACCAGGATGAAGGTCGCCGACTGCAAGCTGGGTCCCGACCGGGATCTGGTCCGTCTCAAGGTTCAGTTCGTCAAGGAGGGGTCATGAACGCGCCCGTGCTCAATCTCGGCTCCGTGGTCTCGGCCGAGAACGCCATCAAGATCCTGCGCGCCACCACCGGCGAGGTCGTCGTCGCCATCGGGCGCCGGCCCGACCGGAGCTGGCCGGCGCTCAAGCTGCTGCTCGACGGGCAGGACTACGCCACCATTCACCCCGGCGCGATCGTTACGGCTGAGGCCGATGTCGCCGAGCTGACGATCCCGCTGCCAGCTATGCCCAATGGGCGCCCGCACTCGATCGCGATCGCCGACGCGGCCACAGGCACGCTCGCCCCGGGCTCGAACCTGCGCCCGATCGCGACCGAGACGAAACTGCGCGCGCTGGTAATCTATCCGGCCGGCGAGGTGCATGAGCACGACAAGGTGCGCTGGTACCGCGCGCCGATGGAGAAGCTGCTCAGCGACTATTTCAACATCGGCGACATGATCGTCTACGATTCGACGCTGAAGCTCCTGCGCTATGCGCATCTGGAGCCGATGAAGATCATGTCCCCGACCGAGGCCGACATCGAGCGCTATGCCAGCGAGTTCGACTTCGTCTTCGTGCGCGGCTCGAATTTCATCCACGAGAACATGGAATGGTTCCGCGCCGTCGAGGTGCTGGAGCGGGTCAAGCTGCCGGTCTACGCCATCGGCGTCGGCGCCCAAGCGAGCCAGAACCGCAGGATCGAGTTGCCCGAACCGTCCCGCCGCTTCTGGTCGATCGTCTCCGAGCGCTGCGCCTCGATCGGCGTGCGCGGCGCCTTCAGCGCCGAGACCCTGCGCCAGAACGGCATCAAGAATGTCGAGGTCGTGGGCTGCCCCTCGATCTTCCGGACCCGCAATCGCGAGCTGAAGATCCGCATCCCCGATCAGCGCGAGATCCGCAAGGTCGCCTTCAGCCTGCGCCGCGAGGCCGACAAGAGCTACACCGCCGACCCGGAGGCCTATCTGCGCAACCAGAAGGCCGCGCTGCTCAAGGTCGACAGCCAGAGCGAGATGGTGATGTCCTCGCATGGCGAGCAGGAGGAGAAGGCCTTCTTCCTGCGCGACGCCACGGCGAAGGACAAGGCCGTCGCCGAATTCGTCAGGACCAAGTGGTGGGACGGCCCGGACGATACCGCCATGCGGCGCATCTACGAGAAGCAGCTGTTCTCCTTCTTCGACGTCGAGCGCTATGACGAGTTCGCCAGGTCGATCGACCTCGCCGTCGGCTACCGCGTCCACGGCGTTCTGCCGGCGGTGGCACAGGGCGTGCCCGGCGTCCTCGTCGCCTATGACACGCGCAGCCAGGAGCTGGCCGAGACGCTCAAGATTCCGGTCGTGCCGGAAGCGGCGCTGGCCGAGGGCGGCTGGCGCGCCGTCTACCAGGAGGCGGCGCTCAACAATCTCGCGAAGAGCTATGCCGCTTCCTACGACCGGATGCGCGGCTTCCTCGACCGCAACGGCATTCCCCATCGCATGTGAGAGATGCGGCGCGGCACAGATCGCGCCGGTCGGAGGAAACGCCCGGAGGTCACCGGGCCATCTGCAAACGCCCGGTGCTTACGAGACTGACCGAAGTCCGCAGCGTCGAGCCGAGAGGTTTGCACGAACCAGGAGACGATCGATGAAGATCGAATACGATGCCGGCACGGCCCTTACCATCATGCGCGGCAATCCAGTGCGCGGCTGGACCTCGGGCAAGCCCGAGAAGATGGCCAAGGAGCGGTTGACCACCGGCAACTACCTCGCCGTCCAGCACAAGCCGAAATTCAAGATCGACCCGGACTGGCCGATCTTCACCATGGGCTCCTGCTTCGCGCGCGAAGTCGAGAACATCCTGATGACGCGCGGCCTGCCTCTGCTGCTGCGCGGCCACGGCGTGCCGGCCGAGCATTTCGAGAGCTGGGACGAGGCGACCGGCCGCGGCGGCGGCGCCGATCGCGGCCAGCTCAGCCGCGGGGCGCTCAACAAGTACTCGGTCCGCTCGATGACGCATGAGCTCAAGCGCGTGCTGCGCGGCGAGAGCTACCCCGATGACGGGCTGATCGAGCTTGCGCCAGGACAATGGTTCGACCCGCATGCCAGCGGCCTCAGGCTGCTCGACCGCGAGACCGCCTTTGCCAATCGCAGGCGCCTCACCGAGGCGACGGCGACGATCAAGCAGGCCAAGATCTGCTTCTTCACGCTCGGCCTGACCGAGACCTGGCTCGATGCGCATACAGGTATCGCGATGAACGCCCATCCCGGGCCGAGCTGGCTGCAGCGCATGCCGGAGCGCTTTCGCTTCGTCGACTACGGCTATGATGCGACATTGGCCGACATGCTCGACATCATCGGCCTGATCCGCGAGCACTGTAACCCGGAGATGCGCTTCGTCGTCACCGTCTCGCCGGTGCCGTTCGGCGCGACCTTCAAGGACGCCGACGTGATCGTCGCCAACAGCGCCTCGAAATCGTTGCTGCGGGCCGTCGCCGAGGAGTTGTTCCGGCGCTTCGACTATATCGACTACTTCCCGAGCTACGAGATCGTACTCAATTCGCCGCGGGCGATTGCCTTCGAGGACGACCAGCTGCACATCGCCCGCGAAATGGTGGCGCATGTGATGACGACCTTCCAGGGCGCCTATCTGCCGCCGGTCGAGCAGCCGCAGGCGGCCTGACCATAAGCCGGTCGCCCCGAGCGGCCTGCCATGCCAAGATGCGCCGGGCGCCGACGAACGGCCCCCGGCGCAGGCTTGTCCGGTGGCCGTCCGACCGCCCGATCAGAATCGGGAGGACGAGATGAACGTCGCCAATCTCCAGCTCGAAGGCATGCTGCTGGCCCTCACCGCCGTGCTGCGCTCGCTGGTCAATTCCGGCGCCCTGAGCGAAGCCGAGCTCAAGGCCGCGCTGGCGCAGGCCGAGCAGACCGGGCTCGGCGACCGACAACGGTGCGACCAGCTCAGCCCGAGCCAGCGCGACTCGCTCGCCTTCGCCGCCCGCTTCCTCTCGATCGCGACCCGGCCCGACAGCGGCATGCGTCCCTTCTCGGATGTTGCGCGCGAGGTCGGGCGCACCACCTGACCCTGCGACCTCGCGCCGCCCTCACCCGCTTGTCATTGGCTTTTCGCGGCATAAGCGGGCATCTGATCGGGATGATCGCGACGAGCCTCCCGCGCCGGACCGCTTTCCGGCTTTTGCAGCGCGCCTCCATGGCGCTGGCTCTGCTCGCGCCTGTGCCTGTGATCGCCGCCGAATCAACGCCCGTGACCTCGGCGCGCGTCACCGCGACGCTGCTGTCGAGCCGCGATGCCGTCGCGCCCGGCGAACGCTTCCAGGTCGCCCTCACCCAGAAACTTGCGCCGGGCTGGCACAGCTACTGGCAGAACCCCGGCGATTCCGGCGAGGCGACGCGGATCGAATGGACGCTGCCGGAAGGCGTGAGCGCCGGCGCGATCCAGTGGCCGGCGCCCAAGGCGATCCGGGTCGAGCCGCTGGTCAATTTCGGATTCGAGGACCATGTCCTGTTGCCGGTCGAGATCTCGGTCCCGGCAAGCGCCAAGCCGGGCGAGACGCTGACGCTCTCGGCCAAGGCGACCTGGCTGGTCTGCGAGAAGATCTGCATTCCCGAAGACGGCGCCTTCACGCTCGACTTGCCGATCGCGCCGGCCGGCATTGTCGACACCGCGGCGGAAGCGCGGATCGATCAGGCCCGCGCCGCCCTGCCGAAACCGGCTGGATTCCCCGCCAAGCTGACGGCGCAGGGCGAAGACAAGCTTGCACTCACCCTGCCCGGCCTGCCCGCAGGCGCCAGCGATGTCCGTTTCTTTCCGGTCTTGGACACGCTGATCGAGCATGCGGCCGAGCAGCCGCTCGCCAACGGCGCGCTTACCCTCACTCGCTCGACCGCCTTCAAGATCGGCACGCCGACGACCGATGGCGTCGTCACCTTCGACGACAGCGGCGTGAAGCGCGCTCTCGCGCTGAATGCCGAGGTCGAGCCAGCCTTGTTGCAGGCTGCGGCGGCGCCGGCGCAAGCGCCGGCGAAGGTCGTGCTGCCGCCGCCTCCGGCCGAGGACCTGACGCTCCTTCTGGCGCTGGCCTTCGCCTTCGCCGGCGGCCTGATCCTCAACCTGATGCCCTGCGTTTTGCCTGTGCTGTTCATCAAGGCGCTCGGCTTCGCCCAGGTGGCGCAGGCGAGCCGCGGCGAGGTCCGCCGGCACGGCCTGCTCTTCCTTGCCGGCGTGCTCGCGACCTTCTTCGCGCTCGCCTCGGCGGTGATCGCGCTCGGCGCCGGCTGGGGCTTCCAGTTGCAATCGCCGCCGCTCGTCATCCTGCTCGCCGTGCTGATGACGCTGATCGGCTTCAACCTGATCGGCGCCTTCGAGATCGGCGGCAGGCTGCAGGGTGTCGGCGACGGGCTCGCCAGCCGCAGCGGCCCGGTCGGCGCCTTCATGACCGGCGCGCTCGCCGTCGTCGTCGCGACGCCCTGCACCGCCCCGTTCATGGGCGCTGCGATGGGCTATGCGCTGACGCAGCCGCCGGCCGCGGCGCTGTCGATCTTCATGGCGCTGGCGCTCGGCTTCGCAGCGCCCGTCGTCGCCCTCTCTTTCGCGCCCGGGCTGCTGCGGCTGCTGCCCAAGCCGGGCCGCTGGATGATCGTGCTGAAGCAGGCCTTCGCCTTCCCGATGTTCGCCACCGCGATCTGGCTCACCTGGGTCGCGACCATGCAGGCCGGTGCCGATGGCGCGCTCGCCGCGCTCGTCGCGATCCTGGTCGCCGGCTTCGCGCTCTGGCTGGTCGGCGTCACCCGCGGCAGCGGCCGGGCCTTGCGCGCGGTCGCGGCTGCGGTGGCCGTCCTGCTCGTCGGCGCGACCTCGGCCTTCGTCATCGAAAGCGCGACGCCTTCGGCCCAGCCGACAGTCCAGGCTGGTACCGATGGCCCCGGAGTCTGGTCGCCGGCGCGGGTCGCGGACCTGCAGGCGCAAGGCAAGCCGGTCTTCGTCAACTTCACCGCCGCCTGGTGCATCACCTGCCTCGCCAATGACAGGGTCGCTCTGTCGCGGCAGGAGGTGAAGGACGCCTTCGCCAAGCTCGGCGTCGCCTATCTCAAGGCCGACTGGACCAATCGTGACGCGACGATCGCCGCGACACTGACGGAGTACGGCCGCGCCGGCGTGCCGCTCTATCTGTTCTATCCGGGAACGAAGGGCGCGCAGGCCGAGGTGCTGCCGCAATTGCTGACGCCCGAGACCGTGGTCAGCGCCGCCCAGCGCGCCGCCGGCAAATAGGTGAAGACCGCCACCGCACGATAACAGAGCACTGCCCACGCCAACCCTCTGCCACCGAAGAATGGAGACAGACATGACAGACGTGACCAGACAGCTTTTCCTCGCCGGCCTCGCCGCCACCGCACTGACGCTCGCCTCCGGCGCCGCCTTCGCCCAGAGCGCGGCGAAACCCGGTGCCAAGGCGCCCGACTTCTCGGTCGTCGATGTCGACGGCAAGCTGCAGAAGCTGTCGGACTATGCCGGCAAGACGGTGATCCTCGAATGGACCAACCATGACTGCCCCTATGTCCGGAAGCACTACAACAGCGCGACGATGCAGACGCTGCAGAAGGACATGGCCAAGGACGGCATCGTCTGGCTCTCGGTGATTTCCTCGCCCGCCGGCGAGCAGGGTCACGTCGACGCGGCCAAGGCCAAGGAACTCACGAAGACGCGCGACGCCGCCCCCGCCTCGATCCTGCTCGACCCGAAGAGCCAGCTCGCCCGCGCCTATGGCGCCCAGACGACGCCGCACATGTACATCATCGATCCCAAGGGGACGCTCGCCTATGCCGGAGCGATCGACGACAAGCCCTCGTCGAGCGCCTCCAGCCTCGACGGCGCCAAGAGCTATGTCCGCCAGGCGGTGGCCGAGCTCAAGGCCGGCAAGGCGGTCTCGGAGCCGGCGACCAAGGCCTATGGCTGCGTGGTGAAATACGCACCGGTGAGCTGAATCGTCTCACGAAGACAGCCAAAAAGGGGCGCTGGGAACCCTTCTCCCGTGTGGGAGAAGGGCATGGATGAGAGCCTGCCCTAACCGATCGACGTCGCAGGGGCGCCGTAGCACCCCAGTTATCAGCGGCGGTCCCTCACCCCTGCCCTCTCCCATCCGGGAGAGGGGTTCTACGTTACGGCTCCCGCGCTCAAACCTTCCCCAGCCGAACCCCGCTTTCGGCATCGAAGACGTGGACCTTGTCGGGATCGACCGAGATCCAGAGCCGCCCGGGCTGCGCCGTAACCTCGCCGGTCGCCGCCTGCATGACGAAGGGCTTGCCCGCAAGCTGGCCATGGAACAGCTGGGTCGCGCCGAGCTCCTCGATGAACTCGACGTCGAAGGGCAGCGAGCCGGCAGCCCCCTCCGAAGCGATCTCGATGTCCTCGGGCCGCAAGCCGACCTCGACAGCCGTGCCGACGGCCAGGTCCTCGCGCAGATCGCGCGCCTGCAGCAGGGCATCGCCGAGCGCGATGATGCCGTGCCCGTCGACCTTGGCCGGCAGCAGGTTCATCGGCGGCGAGCCGATGAAGGTGGCGACGAAACGGCTCGCCGGCTTGCGATAGACCTCGGCCGGCACGCCGATCTGCTCGACCTGGCCGCCATTCATCACCACCAGCTTGTCGGAGAGCGTCATCGCCTCGACCTGGTCGTGGGTGACGTAGATCGCGGTGACGCCGAGCGCGCGCTGCAGCTTCTTGATCTCGACGCGCATCTGCACGCGCAGTTTGGCGTCGAGATTGGAGAGCGGCTCGTCGAACAGGAAGACCTGCGGCTTGCGCACGATGGCGCGGCCCATGGCGACGCGCTGGCGCTGGCCGCCGGAGAGCTGGCGCGGGCGGCGCTGCAGGAAGGGCTCGATGGCGAGGATGCGCGCGGCCTCGGCGACGCGCTTCTCGATCTCGTCCTTGGGCGTGCCGCGATTGCGCAGGCCATAGGCCATGTTGTCGTAGACGCTCATATGCGGATAGAGCGCGTAGTTCTGGAAGACCATGGCGATGTCGCGGTCGGCCGGCTCGATCTGGTTGACGACGCGGCTGCCGATCGCGACCTCGCCGGCCGAGATCGTCTCCAGCCCGGCGACCATGCGCAGCAAGGTCGACTTGCCGCAGCCGGAGGGACCGACCAGGACGCAGAAGCCGCCATCGGGGATGTCGAAGGAGACGCCCTTCACCGCCTCGACGCCGCCGGCATAGATCTTCTTGACGTTGTTGAGCGTGACCTGAGCCATTGGCGGGCTACTTCTCTGTCTCGACGAGGCCCTTCACGAAGAGCCTCTGCATGGCGATGACGACGAGGACCGGGGGCAGCATGGCGAGCATGGCGGTGGCCATGGCGAGCTGCCATTCGGTCAGGGCGTCGGAGGTGGTGATCATCTTGCGGATGCCGATCACGATGGTCTGCATCGAGTCCTTGGTCGTGATCAGCAGCGGCCAGAGATACTGGTTCCAGCCATAGATGAACTGGATGACGAACAGCGCCGCGATCGTCGTCAGCGAGAGCGGCAGCACCGTGTCCTTGAAGAACTTGAACGGGCCGGCGCCGTCGATCTTCGAGGCCTCGAGCAACTCGTCGGGGATGGTCATGAAGAACTGCCGGAACAGCAATGTGCCCGTCGCCGAGGCGATCAGCGGCACGGCCAGGCCCTGATAGCTGTCGAGCATGCCGAGATCGGAGACGACCTTGAAGGTCGGGAAGATGCGGACCTCGACCGGGAGCATCAGGGTGACGAAGATGATCCAGAACGCCGCCATCCGGAACGGGAAGCGGTAATAGACGATGGCGTAGGCCGAGAGCACCGAGATAAAGATCTTGCCCAGCGCGATCGTCATCGCCATCACGAAGGAGTTGAACATCATGCTCGCCACCGGCTCGCGGGTCGAGCCCGAGGTGCCGACGAAGAGGATGCGGTAGTAGTTCTCGAAGAAATGCGGGCCCGGATAGAGCGGCAACTGCCCGTTGATGATGGTGGCGTTGTCCCAGGTCGAGGCAACGAAGGTCAGCCAGACCGGAAAGGCGCAGATGAGCACGCCGATCGTCAGGATGATGTAGGCGATCGCATCGCCCAGGCGGCGGTCCTCGACCATCAGCCATGTCCTCCGCGGTCACTCAGGAGCTTCGC
The DNA here is from genome assembly GCF_900109525.1 of Allobosea lupini. GTDB lineage: Bacteria > Pseudomonadota > Alphaproteobacteria > Rhizobiales > Beijerinckiaceae > Allobosea > Allobosea lupini. Next base: position 188,113 of record NZ_FOAN01000004.1, read on the forward strand.
CAGCGCATCCGCCGAAGCGTCGAGGAAGGCCTGCCCCTTTGCCGCAGTGGCCCTGCGGGCATCGCCGATCACACCGGTATCCGTCATCTCGCGGAAGGGCTTGTACTGGCCGACGGTCGGGCGGGTCAGCGCCGTCAGGTCGGCATCGAGCATGCCGTAGGCATCCGGCAGCCGTTCCTGCCTGACTGTCTCCGGCGCCAGCACCATCATCATCGAGGTCTCGACCTCGCAGGCGTGCAGCACGCTGACCTGATCGTCCATGACGGGCGCCATCGCCTCCTGCGCCAGCAGGAAATACGTGGTGGCACGGATCGACAGCGAGGTCTCGCGGGCAAAGTCCGGCAGGAAGGCGCCGAGCGCGGCGATGTTGCCGCCATGGCCGTTGACGATGACGACGCGGTGGAAGCCGTGGCGCTCCAGGCTCTTCAGCAGAGCGAGCAGGACGGCGCGATAGGTCGGGATGTCGAAGGTGAAGGTGCCGCCGAAGGCCATGTGATGCTCGGCCATGCCGCACCACAGGGTCGGTGCGACGACGACCTCGACATCTCCCGCCCGCTCGGCTGCGAGCTTGCAGACGCCGCCGCACAGGATGGTGTCGACGCCGACCGGCAGATGCGGGCCATGCTGCTCCATCGAGGCGACCGGCAGCACGACGACGGCATCCCTGGCCGCCTTCTCGCGCAATTCCTCGGCGGTGAGCTCCTGCCAGAGTACCGAGGCCATCAGAGCGAGCCTCCGCTCGTCCAGCCGTCATGCTCGCCCTTGTGGCGAGCATCCACGTCTTGGACGCAGCCTTGACCGAGGGAAGACGTGGATGGTCGGGACAAGCCCGACCATGACGGAAGGATGAGCACCGAGGCCATCAGTAGTTCACCTTCCGCTCGATGAAGCGGAACTGGAAGGCGGTCATGGCGATGACCATGGCGAGCAGGATCACCGATTGCGCCGCCGAGCCGCCGAGATTGGTACCGCCCTTGCCGTCGGAATAGACCTTGTAGACCAACGTCTCGGTCGCGCCCGAGGGGCCGCCGCCGCTGACCGTGTCGATGATGCCGAAGGTGTCGAAGAAGACGTAGACGAGGTTGACGACCAGCAGGAAGAAGGTCGTCGGCGAGAGCAGCGGGAAGACGATGGTCCAGAAGCGCCGCATCGGCCGGGCGCCGTCGATCACCGCCGCCTCGATCACGCTTTTGGGGATCGACTGCAGGCCGGCGAGGAAGAACAGGAAGTTGTAGGAAATCTGCTTCCAGGTCGCGGCGAGGATGACCAGCGTCATCGCGTCATTGCCGTTGAGGCGCGGATTCCAGGCGACGCCCAGCGATTGCAGACCGCGGGCGAGCATGCCGAGGGAGGGATCGAACATGAAGATCCAGAGCACGCCGGCAATGGCGGGCGCGACGGCATAGGGCCAGATCAGCAGGGTCTTGTAGATCTCGGCGCCGCGGATGGCCCGATCAGCCATCACCGCGAAGAGCAGCGCCAGCGAGAGCGAGAGCAGCGCGACGAAGACCGAGAAGATGCCGGTGTTGATCAGCGCCTTGTAGTATTCGGGCTTGGCGAACAGGTCGCGATAGTTCTCGAACCAGACAAATTCGGTCGAGATGCCGAAGGCATCCTGCAGCAGGAAGCTCTGCCAGACCGCCTGGCTCGCCGGCCAGTAGAAGAAGACGACCGTGATCGCGAGCTGCGGTAGGAGGAGCAGCAGCGGGATCGTCAGCCCCTTGAAGTGAGCGTATTTCTGCATCGGCCAGCCCGGCGGCAAGGAAGGCCGGGACAAGCGCCCCGGCCTTCGATCAGTCTTGTCTTACTTGGCGGTGCGCTCGAACTGGCGCAGCGCCTGGTTGCCACGCTCATTGGCCGCGTCGAGCGCCGCCTTCGGCGTCTTCTGGCCGTTCAGGGCCGCCTCGATCTCCTCCGACCAGATGTCGCGGATCTGGACCAGGCCGCCGAAGCGGACGCCGCGGGAGTTCTCGGTCGGCTCCTTGTTGTTGAGCTCGAGCAGCGGGGTCTCGAGATAGGGGTTCTGCTTGTAGAAGCCCGATGCCTTGACCTTCTCATAGGCCGCCTTGGTGATCGGCAGATAGCCCGACTCGGTGTGCAGCTTCACCTGACGGTCGACGTCGGAGAGGAAGGTGAAGAATTTGGCGACGCCCTTGTACTCGTCGGCCTTTTTGCCGCCCATGACCCAGAGCGAAGCGCCGCCGATGATCGAATTCTGCGGCGCGCCGGCGACATCCGGATAGTACGGCATCGGCGCGTTCGACCAGTCGAACTTGGCGTTGGCCTTGACGTTGCCGAAGAAGGCCGAGGAGGTCAGGAAGAGCGGGCATTCGCCCGAGGTGAAGCGGCCCTCGCCGGTGTTGGTACGGCCGGAATAGGAGAACACGCCTTCCTTCTGCAGGTTGGCGAGATTGGTCAGATGCTTGACGAAGAGGTCGCTGTTGATGCGGAACTCGGTGTCGAAGCCGTCGAAGCCGTTGGCCTTGGTACCGACAGGCACGTTGTGCCAGGCGCCAAGCTGCTCGATATTGGCCCAGGTCGTCCAGGCCGTGGAAATGCCGCACTTGTCCCAGCCGGCGGCCTTCAACTTCCTGGCGGCTTCGAACGCTTCCGGCCATGTCTTCGGCGGCGTTTCCGGCAGGCCGGCCTTCTTCAGCGCGTCCTTGTTGTACCACATCACCATCGAGGACGAGTTGAACGGGAAGGAGAGCATCTCGCCCTTCGTCGTCGAATAGTAGCCGGTGATCGCCGGCAGATAGCTCTTGGGATCGAACGTCTCGCCGGCGTCCTTCATCACGTCGGCGACCGGCTTGATCGCGCCCTTGGCCGACATCATCGTCGCGGTGCCGACTTCGAAGACCTGCATGATGTGCGGGGCATTGCCGGCACGGAAGGCGGCGATGCCGGCGTTCAGGGTGTCGGGATAAGAACCCTTGTAGGCGACGACAACCTTGTAGTCCTTCTGCGAGGCGTTGAACTCCTCGGCCAGCTTGACGACGACGTCGTTGTTGGCGCCGGTCATGGCGTGCCACCACTGGATTTCGGTCTGCGCCAAAGCCGGCGAAGCGGCGGCCAGCGCGAATGCGCCAACGGCGGTCAGGGTCTTGAATTTGAAGGTCATGATCAGCTCCCTCTCAGCCCCCGATACGCGCGGGCGTTCTTGTCGTTGGTGCGCAAGCTAGCATGAAGCCGGGGCGACAGTTCAATGACAAAACGATGACATTTCCGCCTCGCTGTGGACGCGCATCCGCGCACTTGCGATTTCCCGCGGAAGCGGCTGTTCTTCGCAGCCCGTCCTGTACACTGCACACAAGCTGGATCAGCCATGCCCTCGCTCTCGCTCACGCCCGCCAACACCCTGCCGGCCGATGCCGACCGCGCCGCTCTGGCCGGGCGTGTCTGGCGCCCGGATCTTGCCGGGCCGTCGGTTGTCAAGCTGCAGGGCAGCGAGGTGGTCGACGTCACCGCCACCTTCCCGACCATGCGCGATCTCTGCGAGACCGCCGATCCGGCAGTAGCGCTGCGCGCCGCTGATGGCGAGAGCCTCGGCTCGCTCGCCGATCTCCTCGCCAACAGCTCGGCCGCCAGCCGCGATGACGGCAAGGCCTGGCTGCTCGCTCCGGTCGACCTGCAGGCGGTCAAGGCGGCCGGCGTCACCTTCGCCGTCTCGATGCTGGAGCGCGTCATCGAAGAGAAGGCGCGCGGCAATCCCGCAGCGGCTGCCGCGATCCGCACCGAGATCGGCAAGCTGATCGGCGACGACCTTTCAAAGCTCAAGCCCGGCTCCCCGGAGGCTATGAAGCTGAAGGAGGTGTTGATCGCCCAGAACAGCTGGAGCCAGTATCTCGAGGTCGGCATCGGGCCGGATGCCGAGATCTTCACCAAGGCGCCGCCGATGTCTGCGGTCGGCACCGGCGCCGACGCCGGCCTGCACCCAGCCTCGAGCTGGAACAATCCCGAGCCCGAGATCGTGCTGGTCGTCGCCTCGGATGGTCGCATCGTCGGCGCCAGCCTCGGCAACGACGTCAACCTGCGCGATGTCGAGGGCCGCTCGGCCCTGCTGCTCGGCAAGGCCAAGGACAACAACGCCGCCGCCGCGATCGGCCCGTTCATCCGCTTCTTCGACGGCGATTTCTCGCTCGACCATGTCCGCAAGACGACGGTGAGCCTGACCGTCGCGGGCGAGGACGGCTTCACGCTGGAAGGCTCGTCCTCGATCGCCAGGATCAGCCGCGACCCGGCCGATCTCGCCGCGCAGATGATCGGCCCGCACCACCAGTATCCGGACGGGGCGGTGCTCTATCTCGGCACCATGTTCGCGCCGATCAAAGATCGCGATGCGCCGGGCGGCGGCTTCACCCACAAATACGGCGACGTCGTCACGATCTCGGCGCCCGAGCTCGGCGCGCTCGTCAACCGCATGCGGCGCACCGACGAATGCGAGCCCTGGCGCTTCGGCACCTCGCATCTGATGCGCAACCTGGCGAAGCGCGGGCTGCTGTGACGCGCCTGAGCTATATCGACTACCACACCTGCGGCGAGCCGGTGCGCATCGTCACCAGTGGCTACCCTGCGCTCACCGGCGCCGGCATCCTCGACAAGCGCCGGCAGGCGCGCGAGCAACATGACCATCTTCGCCGCGCGATGATGCTGGAGCCGCGCGGGCATGACGGCATGTATGGCGTCATCCCGATCGCGGCGAGCCATCCGGACGCGGCTTTCGGCGTGCTGTTCACGCATAACGAGGGCTATTCGACCATGTGCGGCCACGCGACCATCGCGCTCGGCCGCTATGCGATCGAACAGGGACTTGTGAAGGCGAGCGAGCCGGTCACCCGTTTCGCCATCGAGGCGCCCTGCGGGCTGGTGCGCCTAGCCTGCGAGGTCAAGGGCAGCCAAGGTAATTGGAAAGTCGGTAACGTCAGCTTCGAGAGCGTGCCGGCCTTCGTCGAGGCCCGCGACCTCGTGGTCCTCGTGCCGGGCTATGGCGATGTCGTCACCGACATTGCCTATGGCGGCGCCTATTATTGCATCCTGCCGGCCTCGCGTTTCGGGCTCGACCTGATGCAGACGCCGGTGGAGAAGATCGTCGCGGCCGCCGGCGCGCTGACCGACCAGGTCCGGGCGAGCCGCAGGATCACGCATCCGACCGAGCCCGATCTCGGCTTCCTCTATGGCACGATCGTCACCGACCAGGCCGGGCCGGGTGAGGACAGCTTCAATCTCTGCGTCTTCGCCGAGCGCCAGATCGACCGCTCGCCCACCGGATCCGGCGTCACGGCCCGGATGGCGCTGGACCATGCCAAGGAGCTGATTCCCGCCGGCCAGGGCCGCCGAATCCGCAGCATCACCGGCGGCACCTTCATCGGCAAGGTCATCGGCCCGGTCGACTTCCCGGCTGCGGGCGCGGTCACGGTCGAGGTCGGCGGCCGCGGCCATCTTTCCGGCGAAGGCAGCTTCGTCATCGAGGCGGATGACCCGCTCGGCCACGGATTTGCCCTGCCGAAGCGCTTCGCGGAGATCGTGGGCTAGATCAGGCGCTCGCGGCGCCCCGCTCCGACAGGGCGGTCTCGATCGCGAGCCGGAGGTCGCGCGCCGCCTCGCGGACGTCGTCGCCGGCGAAGAGCGCGCCGATCACCGCGACGCCATCGGCGCCCGCAGCGATCACCGAGCCGGCATTTGCGGCGGTGATGCCGGCGATGGCGCCGACTGGCAGGGCGCCGAGCACGCGCGCTGCCGCCTGGCGCAAGGCTTTGAGCCCGTCGACGCCGAGCGCCGCGCCGGCATTGTCCTTGTGCGTGGTCGCAAAGACCCCGCCGATGCAAGCATAGTCGATCTTCGCCGAGGCCAGCTCGGGCAGCTCGCTCTCATGCTTCAGCGTTGCGCCGATGATCGCGCGCGGGCCGAGCAGGCGGCGAGCGTCGACCAGCTTCATGTCGTCGGCGCCGAGATGGACGCCGTCGGCGCCGGACGCGAGCGCGACGTCGACGCGGTCGTTGATCAGCAGCGGCACATTGGTGCCGTGCAGGGCCGAGCGGATGGCGCGCGCCTCGCGCACCATTTCGCGCGTCGTCTCGGTCTTGGCGCGCAGCTGGATCAGCGTCGCGCCGCCCTCGACTGCCGCGCGCGCCATGTCTGCCATGGAGCGGCCCTTGGCGATCTGCGGATCGACGATGCCGTAGAGGGTGATATCGACGCTCATCGTCAGGTTCCCATCCGCGCAGCCAATGTCGCCGCGTCCATCGCCGCGACCGCGTCGATCAGCTCGACCTCGAAGCTGCCGGGGCCGCGGCAGCGCTCGGCGGCGATTTCGCCGGCAATGCCATAGGCGGTCAAGGCCGCCGCCGCCGCGACCGCCTTGTTCGCCTCGACCGCGCAGCAGGCTGCGATCAGCGCACCGGCGGCGCAACCGATGCCGGTGACCCTGGTCATCAGCGGATGGCCATGCGCAACGGAAAAGCTCGCCGACTCGTTCTCGATCCGGTCGACCTTGCCGGTGGTGACGCGGGTCACGCCCTTTGCGGCCTCGAGATCGACGGAGAGCGCCGCCATCTCGGTGGTGTTGCCGCGCACCAGGATGTCGGGCAGGCGCAGCACCTGCCCGGCGATGTGCCGGCGAAGCGGCGAGAGCTCGACGAAGACCGGGTCGAAGACTACAGGCTTCCCATGATCACGCGCCACTTCGAGCAGCTTGGGGATGGCGAGCTCGCTCTCCGCGTTGATCGTGCCGATATTGATCAGGATCGCGCCGGCGCCCTCCGCCATCGCCGCGACCTCGTCGACATGGATCGCCATCGAGGGGATCGCGCCGAAGGCGAGCAGCATGTTGGCGGTGAGGTTCTGCGCCACCGTGTTGGTCAGGCACTGCACGCGCGGGCGGATCTCCGCCACGCGCGTGAGAACGGAGGCGACCTCCTGCGGCTGCAGGGTTCGCGCCAGCGCGATCTCGGTGGTGTCGCTCGTCATCTTGTCTCCATCGGGCTCGCTAAGGGATATGGACAGAATCTAGCCCAGCGCCATCAGGGCAAGGTCGGTGGTGCCGCGCGCGGCGAGCCGACCGGCCGCGCGCGCCGCCCTGATACCACTGCGACAGCAGAGCACAACGCGCCGGCCCTCAGCGTCATTCAGCGACAGCCGGTCTATCTCATCGACCGTCAGCCTGATCGCATCCGGAGCGGCCGCAACCGGTGCCTCCTCGACACCGCGTAGCTCGACCACGATATCATCGGCCGACAGCTGCGAGGGCGCGATGAAGGGAAAAGAACCCGAAAGCGGCTCCGGCGCCCCGGCGAAGCAGAAGCCGCCGAAGCCCAGGCGGCGTGCGTCGAAGCTGATCACGCGACCGAGCGGTGACGGCTCCAGCCCAAGCGCCAGCAGCAAGGCCATCTGCGCCTGCAGCAGGCCGAGGGTGGCGACGGCCGGGCCGAGCACGCCTGCCGTGGCGCAATCGGCGGCGCGGGCCGGCATTTCCGGGAAGACGGCGCGATAGCTCGGCCCGCCACCGCAGAAGGCGCCGACATAGCCGGCGGTGCCGACGATCGAAGCGCTGATCAGCGGCTTGCCGGCCTCGCAGCAGGCGTCGCTCAGAACATAGGTCGCAGCGAAACTGTCGGCGGCGTCGACGACGATATCGGCACGCGCCACCAGTTCCGTGACGTTGTCGGGCGCGAGCCTGAGCGCCAGCGCTTCGACCGCTACGCCGGGATTGTATGCGGCGAGCGCGTCGCGCGCCGCCTCGACCTTCGGCCGTCCGACGTCGCCCATACGGTAGAGCGGCTGGCGGTGCAGATTGCTCTCCTCGACGCGGTCGGGATCGGCCAGCAGCAAGCGGCCGATACCGGCGCCGACGAGATAGGACGATACGGGACAGCCGAGGCCGCCTGCGCCGACGACGAGGATGCGCGTGCGCGCCAGCCGCGCCTGCCCCTCGGGGCCGATCTCCGGCATGACGATCTGGCGGGCATAGCGTTCGGTCATGACTCCCTCCCCAGTCAGCCGAGCAAGGCGCGGCCGAGCACCGGCGTGGATGGCGCAGCCATGTCGCGCGGCTCCATCGGCCCGGCTTCGAAGGCGAGGCGTCCGGCCTCGACGGCGCGGGCGAAGGCGGCTGCCATCGCGGCGGGATCGCCGGCCTTGGCCACGGCGGTGTTGAGCAGCACCGCGTCGTAGCCGAGTTCCATCGCCGCGGCCGCATGCGAGGGCAGGCCGATGCCGGCGTCGACGACGAGCGGGACATCGGGGAAATGCGCCCGCAGCGCCCTCAGGCCGTAAGGATTATTCAGGCCCTTGCCGGTGCCGATCGGCGCCCCCCAGGGCATCAGCACCCGGCAGCCGGCCTCGACCAGCCGCTCGGCCACGACGAGGTCCTCGGTCATATAGGGGAAGACCTCGAAGCCCTCGGCGCAGAGGATGCGGGCCGCCTCGACCAGTCCGAAGACATCCGGCTGGAGCGTGTCGGCCTCCCCGATCACCTCCAGCTTGATCCAGGGCGTACCAAAAACCTCGCGCGCCATCTGCGCCGTCGTCACCGCTTCCTTCACCGAGTGGCAGCCGGCGGTGTTCGGCAGAACCCTGACGCCGAGGCTGCGGATCAATGCCCAGAAATCCTGGCCGCCGCCGAGTCGGCCGGCCTCGCGGCGCAGCGAGACCGTGACAACGTCGACGCCGGCCGCTTCGACAGACTTTTGCAGCACGGCCGGCGAAGGATATTGCGCCGTGCCCAAAAAGAGGCGCGAGCGCGGGGTGAAGCCGTAGAAATCCATCGCCTCAGCCTCCCTGCATCGGCGCGAGGATCTCGAGCCGGTCACCGTCCGAGAGAATCGTCCGCGCCCGCGCACCGGTGGGCACGAAAGACTCGTTCACCGCGGTGGCGACGACCGCGTCGGCATAGCCCAACTCGGCCAATGCCTCGGCCAGAACGGAGGCGGCGACCTCACGCGTGTCGCCGTTGACGATGATGCGCATCGGGCAGCTCCCTTGATGCGAGAAGACGATCGGCCACCTGCCCGGCCAGAGCCGGCGAGAGCAGGAAGCCATGGCGGAACAGGCCGTTGACGCGTAAGGTCCGGCCATCCTCGACGATCCCCGGCAGGTTGTCGGGAAAGGCCGGGCGGACATCGGCGCGCAATTCGACGATCTCGGCCTCACCGAAGGCCGGATGCAGCGCATAGGCGGCGCTGAGCAATTCGATCGCCGAGCGGGCGCTGACGCGGCGGCGATCATCGCTCTCGATCATCGTCGCGCCGATCATGAAATGCCCGTCGGAGCGCGGCACGACATAGAGCGGAATGCGCGGATGCAGCAGCCGGACCGGGCGGCTCAGCCTGATCTCGTCGGTGCGCAGCACCAGCATCTCGCCGCGGACCCCACGCAATGCGCCCAGACGGTCGCGTGCCGTGAGGCCACGGCAATCGATGATGCGGTCGGCATCGAGTTCCGTCTCGTCTGCCTCGACGCCGTAGTGGAATGGCACGCCGGCCGCCTGCAGCGCCTCGACTAGAGCCGCCATCGCGCGGCGCGGATCGAGATGAGCCTCCTGCGCGAAGAACAGGCCCTGCCGGAAGCGGCCGGCGAGATCGGGCTCCAGCGCAGCGACGCCCTCGGCGTCGAGCCGCGCGAAACCGCTCGTCCGCGCCGCAAAGCGGGTCAGCTCGCCGGCATCGCGCGCCGGAGCGAGCACGAGCGTGCCTTGGGCGAGCGTGCCGGCATAATGGCGCGGCCACCAGTCGAGCGCCTGCCGGCCCAAAGTGACGACAGCCTCTTCGGCGCTCTCGCGCTCGCACCAGGGTGCCAGCATGCCGCCGGCTGCCCAGGAGCAGGCCTGCTCGCCGAGCGCTGCACTGCGTTCGAACACGTCGACCGCAATGCCCCGCTTGGCCAGCTCAAGCGCCGTCACGAGGCCGGCGACGCCGGCCCCGATCACAGCGACGCGCATGGTTTCTACTCCGCCGCCGGCAGATAGAGATTGCCGCCCTGCTTCAGGAACTCCTGCGACTTTTCCGCCATTCCTTGAGTGGCCATCGCTTCGAGCGCCGCCCGCTCATTGTCGCCCATGGCCTGCACCTCGGCGCGCAAATCCTGGGTGATCTTCATCGAGCAGAATTTCGGGCCGCACATCGAGCAGAAATGCGCGACCTTGTGGGCGTCCTTCGGCAGCGTCTCGTCATGGAAGGCGCGGGCCGTGTCGGGATCCAGCGCCAGGTTGAACTGATCCTCCCAGCGGAAGTCGAAGCGGGCGCGCGAGAGTGCGTCGTCCCTGAGCTTGGCCGCCGGATGGCCCTTGGCGAGGTCGGCGGCATGGGCGGCGATCCGATAGGTGATGACGCCGGTCTTGACGTCGTCGCGATCGGGCAGGCCGAGATGCTCCTTCGGCGTGACATAGCAGAGCATGGCGCAGCCGAACCAGCCGATCATCGCCGCGCCGATGCCCGACGTGATGTGGTCGTAGCCCGGCGCGATGTCGGTGGTCAGCGGGCCGAGCGTATAGAACGGCGCTTCGCCGCATTCGCGCAACTGCTTGTCCATGTTCTCCTTGATCTTGTGCATCGGCACATGGCCGGGGCCCTCGATCATCACCTGGCAGCCCTTGTTCCAGGCGACCTTGGTGAGCTCGCCCAGCGTCTCCAGCTCGGCGAACTGGGCGCGGTCGTTGGCGTCGGCGATCGAGCCGGGGCGCAGGCCGTCGCCGAGCGAGAAGGAGACGTCGTAGCGCCGCATGATCTCGCAGATCTCGTCGAAGCGCTCGTAGAGGAAACTCTCCTTGTGATGCGCCAGGCACCAGCGCGCCATGATCGAGCCGCCGCGCGAGACGATGCCGGTGACGCGGCTGGCAGTCAGCGGCACATAGGGCAACCTTACGCCGGCATGGATGGTGAAATAGTCGACGCCCTGCTCGGCCTGCTCGATCAGCGTGTCCTTGAACACCTCCCAGTCGAGCTTGATCGGGTCGCCGCCGACCTTCTCCAGCGCCTGGTAGATCGGCACGGTGCCGATCGGGACCGGCGAGTTTCTGAGTATCCAAGAGCGGATGTTGTGGATGTTGCGCCCCGTGGAGAGATCCATGACCGTGTCGGCGCCCCAGCGGATCGCCCAGACCAGCTTCTCGACCTCCTCGGCGGCGCCCGAGGTCACGGCCGAATTGCCGATATTGGCGTTGATCTTGACCAGGAAATTGCGGCCGATCGCCATCGGCTCCAGTTCGGGGTGGTTGATGTTGGCGGGGATGATGGCGCGGCCGCGGGCGATCTCGTCGCGGACGAATTCCGGCGTGACGAATTCCGGGACCGAGGCGCCGAAGCTCTCGCCGTCGGCATGGCGCTCGCGGGCACCGTCCAGCATGGCGGCGCGGCCGAGATTCTCGCGATGGGCAACGTAGATCATCTCTGGGGTGACGATGCCGGCTTTGGCGAACTCGTACTGGGTCGCCATCTGGCCGGACCTGGTCTTGAGGATCGGGCGCTGCGCCGGGCAGGCGGGAACGAGCTGCTCGGCCGAGATGTTGCCGTTGTCGGCGGCAGTGACGGCGCGGCCGGGCACCGTCTCGAAGCCGCGCGCATCGAGCCAGTCGCGGCGCGGCTGCACCAGGCCGGCGTTGAGGTCGATTTTCGCATCGGTCTCGGTATAGGGGCCTGAGGGGTCGTAGATGCGCACCGGCGGCTCGGCGTCGGTGGTCAGCACGACCTCGCGGAAGGGCACGCGCATGTCGGGATGCTCGGGCGCGGCAACATAGATCTTGCGCGAGCCGATGATCGGGCCGGTGGTCACCGTCTGCGGTGCGGCCTTGACGCTGTTCTTCTGCGGCTTGGTGTGGGCGTTCATCTTTAGGATCTCCTCCCTCTCAGGTTCAGGAGATCCGGGGCGTCTGACGGTCCAGTCGCTGTCTGCGGATGCACTTGTGGCGCAGCCGCGTTCCAGTCCCTCCGCCGGTATGACCCGGATCAGGTTCGATGGGTTCGGCCGTCAGGCCATCTCAGCTCTTGTCGAGCACCCCTCGGAACGAGACGGAGGTTAGAACCGTCGTGACCTCGGCGCAACCGGCAAAGGAGCACGATCAAGCGCCGCGCTGCCATGCGCAGGAGACAACACAGCTGGCGGGATCGAAAAAGTCAGGCGGTGATGTCGAGATTGCCGCCCTGGCCGGCAGGGAGCATCGCCTGCTGCTGCTCGGAGGCCTGCTGCAACATGGCGACCAGCGCCTGGTCGGAATCGGCGTTCTGCTTGACCATCTCCAGCTGCAGCGCCTGCTGCGTCGCAGCCGACTTCATGCTGATCAGGCTCTGGGCGATCGCGACCGACATCTCGCTCATGGGCATGGCTCCTCGTCGCGGACCATAGGCGGCGAGCCTTACCCGAATCTAAACCCGAAGCGGCGGGCTCTAACGAGTCGGTGCAATGATCGAAGGTACCGGCTTCGGCATCGGAATCTCGCGGTTCGGTTCCGGCGGGCCGGAACGATCGCGTGCAAGCTGCTGCCGCTCGCGCCGCGCCTCGACGCGATCGGAGCGCGGCTCGAGCTTCTGAACCTCGCCCGCATTCGGCGACATCGGCACGCCGGGTGCGCGCTGACGCTGCGTCTCCGACGGAACGGACTGAGCGGCAGCGGCTTCCGCCGCCAGCAGCCCCATGGCGAGCAATCCGAGCAGAATCCATGAGTTCTTGCGCATGGCATTCCTCCAGTCAGGCAGGCGCGAGGCGAGCCCGCCTGCGGGAGGAACAGGAGCGACGTGGGGATTGTTCCGGGTTGCCGATCACAAAAGACGGAGCGGCCAGAGCCGCCCCGGCCTGCGTCACTGCTGGTTCTGTCCAGTGAGCAGCGGCGTGATCCGGCGCAGCGTCACGCGCCGGTTTTCGCGGGAATCACCCTGTGTCTGGATCTTCAGGTACTGCTCGCCATAGCCCTGCGTCGTCAGGTTCTCGGCCGGGATGCCGAAATCGCGCGTCAGTATCTCGGCGACGGATTGCGCCCGCCGGTCAGACAGCGAGAGGTTGTCGACATCGGAGCCGACCGCGTCGGTATGGCCCTCGACCAGGAAGACCTCGTTGGGCGCGCGCTCGACCGCCTGGCGTACCGCGTCGGCGATGACCCGCAGGCGCCCGGCCTGGTCTGGTGTGACCGTCCAGGAGCCGGAGTCGAAGTTGATCGTATCGATGTCGACGCTGCGCATATGGGCGCGCAGGTCGGGCGAGTAGCGCACCTCGTCCAGCGTATAGCGGCGCGGCACCGGCGCGACCGGCGGCGCGGTGATCGTCTCGTAGATCAGCCGCTCGTCGGCACGCTCGGCATCGACGATGTAGCGCTCGCGCGGGATGCGCAGCGGCGGCGGCGGCAACTCGACGACCTCCTCGGCGAAGCGGGCCTGCGGACCGTCGCGGCGGACATTGTCGATGATGACGAATTCGCCGCCGTCGCGCTCGCGCCGCGAGCGGCGGATCAGCCGGCCCTCGGCATCGGTCACCGTGACGATCTGCGTGCCGTCCGGGCGATCATAGACCGTAACGGTCTCCTCGCCGCGTCGCTCGCTGCGGGTGTCGAGGCCGAGATCGCGGAAGCGCTGCGTCTCGTCGCGGCGGATGATGACGCGATCGTCGTCGCCGCGGATGATGGTGCGGCCGGGCTCGCGGATGATGGTGACGTCGCCCTCGCGCGTCTCCTGCCGCCGGCTGCGGATGTCGTCGAGCCGATTCGCGCCCTGCGTCGCCATGATGCCGCCGATCGCGGCGGCGCCGAGACCGATCGCGGCCGCGCCGCCAAGGCCGATGCCGCCGCGCCGGCCCTGCCGGTCAGGCGCGGGCTGGCCCGGCGCACCGGGCTGCGGCTGGACCTGTCCGGGCGCGACGCCCGGCTGGGACGGGGCGCCCGGCGCGCGGCCGGCGTTTGGAGCGGGAGCAGGCTGGCCCGTCGCAGGCTGACCGGCGCCGAGAGCACCTTGGCCGGGCGCGGGCTGGGTTGGGGCAGGCTGCGTGGGCGCAGCCTGTCCGGGTGCGGTCTGGCCAGGCTGGCGGCTGAGGCCGGAGGGCTGCTGCGGCTGGGCCGGCGCCGGCTGCGACGGAGCGGTACCGGGTTGTGACAGCGCGCCTGGCGCACGGCCGGCATTCGGTGCGGTCGCCGGCTGGCCGGGTGCGGGCTGGCTCGGCGCCTGCCCAGGCTGACGGCTCAAGCCGGGTTGCTGCTGCGAAGGAGCCGGCTGGGCCGGGGCCGTACCCGGCTGCGACAGCGCGCCGGGCGCCCGACCGGCTGGCGGTGCAGCGGAGGGCTGGCCGCTGCTGCCTGGAGCGGCCTGTCCGGGCGCGGGTCGAGCGGGTGCCGAGGGAGCGGCCGCGGGCGGCTGGCCGGGAGCCGTCTGGGAAGGCGCGGGGCGGCGCTGACCGTCACCAGAGGGTGCTCCCGATGCATTGGGCTGGGCCGGCGGCGCGCTCGGCCGGGCTGGCGAAGCCGGGGGCGCGATCTGCCCCGGGGCCGGACGCTGCGGCTCGCTCGGCGCGGTCGAAGGCGCACGCGGCGCCCCTTGCGGTGCAGAAGGCGCGATCTGGCCGGGCGCCGCGCCAGCGGGCGGTGCCGGACGGCGCGGCTGCTCGGGCTCGGCCCGGTTGGCCGGAGGCGCGGCCTGTGGCGCAGACGGTGGGCGCGGGGCGCTCGGGGGCGCTCCGGCCGGACGCTCGGGGGCGGCGGGGCGGGCGGCAGGTGGCTGGCCCGGAGCGGGGCGAGCGCCGGGACGTTCCTGGCCACCCGGCGCCGGGCGCTCCTGGCCGCCCGGCCGCTGGCGGCGCTGGTCCGGCCGGTCGTCATCGCCGGATTGCGCCTGCGCAAGCTGGAGCGATGGAGCGGCGAAACTGCCCTGCGACAACACGATGGCGGGAATGATGGTGCCGATCAGAAGCAGGTTTTTCGTGCGCGTCATGACATCCGTTTCCAGTTGTTCTTCCGGAGATGAACGCCTCCGCGCCCTGAATTCCGAATGAACCGAAAACGGCCGAAATCGGGCACGGTTCCGCTGACGCGGGGGCAACCGGCCCGAAAATCACGCCCGCGTCAGAGCCCCGCCTGCGCCTTCACATAGGCCGCGATCTCGGCATGCGTCGCGAACCAGACATCGCCCTTGGCCTTGGCGTGGCGCACAAGCTCCTCGAGGATCCAGAAGCGCGACCGGTAGGTGATGACATGCGGGTGCATGGTCAGCAGGAAGAGCCCGCCCTCGGCGTGAGCGCCGTCGAACTCGCGCTTGAAGATGTCGAACACCGCCTCGGGCGAGGTGTAGGGCCGCAGCGCCTGGAAGCGGTTCATGTTGAAATAGACCGCGTCGTCGCGGATCCACTCGACCGGGAGCTCGACCATGCCGGTCGGCTCGCCCTTCTCGATCAGCTCGTACGGATCGTCATCGGCGAAGAGCGAGGAATCGTAGATCAGCCCGAGTTCGCGCTCGACGGCGAGCGTCACCTCGGAAAAATCCCAGGACGGGGTGCGCATGCCGACCGGCCTGACACCCGTGACTTTCTCCAGCGTATCGGCCGAGCGCAGGTGCAATTCGCGCTCCGCCTCGGGCGGCACAGCGGTGTTGACCTCGTGGATCCAGCCATGGAGGCCGATCTCGTGGCCTTCGGCGATGATGCGGCGCTGTTCGTCGGGATAGAGCAGTGCGGTCACAGCCGGCACGAAGAAGCTCGCCTTGATCTCCTCGCGCGCCAGCATGGAGAGGATGCGCGGCATGCCGGCGCGATTGCCGTACTGGCCCCAGGACAGCCGGCCGACCGATTTGCCGCCGTCGCGCAGTTCATTGGTCTCGTGATCGACGTCGAAGGAGAGCGCCACGGCGCAACGCGCCCCGCCCGGCCACACCTTCGGCTTGAGGTTGCGGCCAGCGCGGACCTGCTCGACCTTGCCGCGCCAAATCTCCTCCGGCCATTGCCAGGGCTTCAGTTCGGTCATGGCGTTCCTCCTGATCTTACGCTGCCGCCTCGGGCAGCACCGGTACGGCCGCGAGCAGCCGCCTGGTGTAGTCGTGCTGCGGGTTGTCGTAGACCTCGCCTGCCGGCCCCTCTTCGACGATGCGGCCGCGATACATCACCGCGACGCGGTCGCAGAGATGCCGGACCACCGAGAGGTCGTGCGAGATGAAGATCAGGGTCAGGCCGAGCTCGGCCCGCAGCCGCATCAGCAAGTTGATGATCTGCGCCTGGATCGAGACGTCGAGCGAGGCGACCGGCTCGTCGCAGATGACGAGATCGGGCTGCATGGCGAGCGCACGGGCGATGGCGACGCGCTGGCGCTGGCCGCCGGAGAACTGGTGCGGGTAGCGCTCGGCGAAGGCGGGGTCGAGCCCGACCGCGGCGAGCCAGTCGCGGACGTAAGCTCCGCTGGCGGACTTGTCGACCAGCCCATGGGCGAGCGGACCCTCGGCGATGCCGTCGCCGATGCGCATGCGTGGGTTGAGCGAGGCGAATGGGTCCTGGAAGATCGTCTGGACCCGGGTGGTCAGCTTCTTCGGCTCGGCCCCCTCGCTCATCACCGGCAGGCCCTCGAGGCGAACGGTGCCCGAAGTGGGCGCGTAGATGCCGGCCGCCATGCGCCCGAGCGTCGACTTGCCCGAACCGGATTCGCCGACGAGCCCGAGCGCCTCGCCGCGTGGGACAGTCAAGCTGACCTCGTCGACCGCCATCACCGCCGGCGGCGGTTGCAGCATGCCCAGCTTCTGGCCGAGTGCGCGCAGGGCGCGGGGCCGCGACTCGAAGCGCTTGCTGACGCGATCGGCGACGAAATAGGGCGCGCCCTGTACCGGCGCGGCAGCTGCCGCCGGCTTGCGGGCGGGCGGGGCGGCATCGGGAACGCCGCCGCCGCGCAGCAGGAACTCGCCAGGCCTGGCACGCGAGGGCAATGCGTCGAGCAGAGCACGGGTATAGGCGTGCTGCGGGCGCGTCAGCACATCGAGCGTCGGGCCGGCCTCGACGATCTTGCCGAGCCGCATCACCGCAACGTGCTGGGCGATCGAGGCGACGGTGGCGAGGTCGTGGCTGATCCAGATCAGCGCCGTGCCGAGCTCGGCGACGAGCTCCTTCATCTCGGCGAGTATCTCGGCCTGGATGGAGACGTCGAGCGCCGTCGTCGGCTCGTCGCAGATGATCAGCTTCGGCCGGTGCAGCAGCGCGATCGCGATGGCAACGCGCTGGCGCATGCCACCTGAGAGCTGGTGCGGATAAAAGTCGACGGTCGCCTCGGGGCGTGGGATGCGGACCTGGGCGAGGCCGGCGATGGCGCGCCGGCGCGCCTCGGCAGCGGACATGGATCGATGCGCCTCGATCGCCAGCCTGATCTGCTCGCCGATGGTCAGCACCGGGTTCAGCGTCATCAGCGGGTCCTGGAAGACCATCGAGACGACCCGGCCGCGCAAGCTGCGCAACTCGTCTGCCGGCAGGCCGACAAGCTCGCGGCCATCGAGCTTCACCGAACCACTCGCAACGCGGCCGGGCGGGTCGATCAGGCCGATGATCGAGAAGCCGGTCACGCTTTTCCCCGAGCCGGATTCGCCGACGAGCCCCATCACCTCGCCGCGACGCAGGCAGAACGAGACGCCGTCGACCGCCCTCACCACGCCGGCGCGGGTGAAGAATTGCGTGGTGAGGTCACGGACCTCGAGAAGGGGGGCGTCTGTCATGAGCGCACCTCCCCCGTCATGCTCGGCCTTGTGCCGAGCATCCACGTCTTGAACACAGCCCTCGACCTACGCAGGCGTGGACGGTCGGGACAAGCCCGACCATGACGGAGCGTGCTCGCACCCTCCCTCATCGCTTCAGCCTCGGATTGACCTGGTCGCGGATCTGGTCGCCGACCAGGTTGATCGCGACGATCAGCAGGATCAGCGCGAGGCCCGGATAGATCGAGATCCAGTAGCGGCCCGACAGCATGTACTGGAAGCCGTTGGCGATCAGCGAGCCCAGCGAAGGCTCGGTCACCGGCAGGCCGACGCCGAGGAAGGAGAGCGTCGCCTCCAGCGCGATGGCATTGGCGACCTGCACGGTCGCGACCACGATCAGCGGCGGCAGGCAGTTCGGCAGGATGTGCCGCCAGATCACCTGCCGGGCCGGCAATGGCGTCGACAGCGCCGCCTCGACATAGTCCTTGCCGCGCTCGGCCGAGGCGGCGCCATGGGCGGTGCGGGCGAAATAGGCATATTGCGCGGCGACCAGCGCGGCGATGAGCTGCGCCTTGCCCTGGCCGAGCAGGGCCGAGATCACCAGCGCCAGCAGGATCGCCGGGAAGGCGAGCTGCAGGTCGATCACGCGCATGATGAAGGCCTCGCGCCGGCCGCCGAGATAGGCGGCGGCGATGCCGAGCGTGACGCCGATGGCGAAGGCGAAGGCGCCGGCGACCAGCCCCATCTGCAGGGAGATGCGCAGGCCATAGAGGATGGCCGAAAGCAGGTCGCGCCCCTGCGCGTCGGTGCCGAGCCAATGGGTATAGCCGCTGGAGCCGACATAGCCCGGCGGACGGCGGGCGTCGGACAGAACGAGATTGGCGAGGTCGTAAGGGTTCTGCGGCGCGATCAGCGGCGCGAGCACGGCGACGCCGATCATCAGGACGACGACGACGAGCGCGGCAACAGCGATGCGGCTCTCGCGGAACTCGCTCCAGAAGCGGGCGATGGGCGTTTCGGTCCGCATCACGCCCGGCCCTTCCGCAGTCGCGGATCGAGCGCGAAATAGGTCAGGTCGACCAGGAAGTTGATCATGATGAAGACGAAGGCGACCAGCATGAGATAGGCGACCATCACCGGCCGATCGAGCGACTGGATGGAGTCGATGATCAGCTTGCCGATGCCGGGCCAGGAGAAGATCGTCTCGGTCACCACGGCGAAGGCGAGCGTCGAGGCGAATTCCAGCCCGAAGACGGTGACCAGCGGGATCGAGATCAGGCGCAGGACATGCCGGCGCAGGATGACGCTCTCCGGAATGCCGGCGGCGCGGGCGAATTTCACGGTGTCGGTCAGCATGACTTCGCGCGTGCCGGCCCGCGCCAGCCGAGTCATCAGCGCGAGCTTGAAGAAGGCGAGGTTCAACGCCGGCAGCAAAAGATGCGACAGGCCGTTCGGCGTCAGGAAGCTCCATTCGACGCCGAAGAGCCGGGCGGTCTCGCCGCGCCCGCCGGCCGGCAGCCATTGCAGCTCGACGGCGAAGGTCATGATCAGGACGAGGCCGATCCAGAAGGTCGGCACCGAGAAGCCGAGGATCGAGAGCGCCATGATCAGCTTCGAGAGCGGGCTGTCGGGCCGGTAGCCGGCATAGATGCCGGCTGGGATGCCGACCAGCGCCGCCCCCAGAACGGCCGCCAGCGTCAGTTCCAGCGTCGCCGGCAGGCGCGACAGGATCAGTTCCAGCACCGGCATGCCGAAGACGAAGGAGCGGCCGAAATCGCCGTGCAGGACGCGATCGAGAAAAGTGAAATACTGCTCCCACAGCGGCTTATCCAGGCCATAGCGGGCGATGGTGTCGAGCCTGATGTCCTGGCTGACATCGGGGCCGATCAACACGTCGATCGGGTTGCCGATCGCGTAGACGCCGACGAAGACAAGCGCCGACATGACCAGCATGACGGCCAGCGCCTGCAGGATACGCTCGATGACATGGGTCAGCATCGGAGGGACATTCGTCGCCGTTGCTTCGCAACCTCCATGCCAAGGAGAGGGGATTCGTTGCCGCTCTCCTGGATAGGGACAGCGGCAGGATAGGTCATCACGGCCAGCTCTCGACCATCACCGCGCGGGTTTCCTCGACGCCCACGGCCCAGAGCGCCAGCATCTCCTCGTCCGGCCGCTGGTAACGGCCATGGAAATTGCCGTCGCCGAGGATCTCGCGCTTCCGCTGCGGACTGGCGGCCTGGTAGAGCGCGGCATCGAAGGGTGGCTTCACCCCATCGGGCAGGGTCACGCCTTCGAGGCGCGTCCAGGGGAAATTCTCCATCCAGGAGGCATGCGAGGCTGCAGGGTCGGTCGCCTTCACCGCCTGCTGGAAGCGCGGCCCTGCCCACCAATTGTGCATCTTGACGCTGGCGTCGGGGCGCCGGCCCATCCATTCGGTCACCGCCGTCATCACCGGCGTATTGCCGCCATGGCCGTTGACCAGCACGATGCGGCGGAAACCGGAGCGGTAGACCCCTTCGAGCAGGTCCTCGAGCAGGGCGATATAGGTGGTCATCCGCAGCGAGATCGTGCCGGGATAGGCGGTAAAGCCTGGTGTCATGCCATAGGCCTGAACCGGGAAAACCGGGATGCCGAGCGGCTCGGCCGCCTCGGCGGCGATACGCTCGGACAGGATCGCATCGGTGGCGAGGCTCAAATAGGCGTGTTGTTCGACGCAGCCGAGCGGCAGCACGCAGCGATCGTCGCGCTTCGCCTGTTCCTCGATCTGCATCCAGTTCATCCGGGCGACGAGCACGGCCTGATCCTTGCGTTTCGGCGAAACCGCGTCATCCTTGACAGCGGTATACGGGACCGTCAAGTTCCATATGGAACTAAATTGGATGTCCGAGATGGCACGCGCCCCGACTTCCTTGTCCAAGCTCGACCGCGACCGCGAGGCGGCGCTGCGCGAGCTTGACCCGCTGACCGTCACCAAGCTCTGGGACAATCCCTGCTGGCTGTCGTTCCGGCTCAATTTCATCGCCTTCCGCTTCAACGACCCGGTCTATCGCTGGATCGAGACGCGCTACGGACTGGTACGGCCGGAATTCGTCGCGCTCTACGCTGTCGGGCTCAAGGGCGGCGTCGCGGCCAAGAACATCGTCTCCTCCGCCGGCCTGCCCAAGAACACGCTCTCGCGCGCGATCCAGAAGCTGCTGCAGCGGCGCCTGCTCAAGCGCGAGACCGATCCGGCCGATCTGCGCAGCTATGTGCTGGCGCTGACGCCGGCGGGGCGCGCCATCTTCGACGAGACCATGCCGATGATGGTGGGACAGCAGACTGCGATGCTCGCAGTGCTGACCGAAGCCGAGCAGAAGCAGCTGTGCGAATTGATGGACAAGATGGTGATCGCCTCACCAGCGTGGCCTGCCGATCTCGAACCCGAAGGGACCTCAACATGACCAAGCCTTTGCCGCACCGGTCCCCGTTATGGCGGACCGTGGCCCTCGCCGCCCTGATCGGGCTGCCGCTCTCCGGCGCCGCGATGGCGCAGACGCTGACGATCGGCGTCCGCGCCGGGCCGGAATCGATCGACCCGCATTTCACCGCGACCGGCACGCATGCCGAGGCGCTGAAGCATGTCTTCGACACGCTGACCTGGTCGGGCGACAAGCTCCAGATCGAGCCGCGCCTCGCCTTGAGCTGGAAGGCGATCGAGCCCGCCGTCTGGGAGTTCAAGCTGCGTCCCGGCGTCAAGTTCCATGACGGCTCCGACTTCACCGCCGAGGACGTCAAGTTCTCGATCGAGCGCATCCCGGTCGTCGCCGGCCCGAATCCGACGACGATCTATGTCCGGCGCGTCAAGGAGGTGAAGATCGTCGATCCGCTCACCGTCCACATCGTCACCGACGGGCCGGCGCCGAACCTGCCGAACGATTTCATCCGCCTGTTCATCGTCTCGCACAAGGCCGCGGCGGGACTGACCAAGGACAATGCCAACGACGCCTTCAACACCGGCAAGGCGGCGATCGGCACCGGCCCCTACAAGTTCGTGTCCTGGACGCCGAAGGACCAGCTCGTGCTCGAGCGCTTCGACGGCTACTGGGGCGAGAAGGAGCCATGGCAGCGCGTGCTGCGCAAGGAGTTGCCGAACGATGCCGCCCGCGTCGCCCAGCTCAAGGCCGGGCAGGTCGACATCATCGTACGCGCCCCGGCCTCCGACGTGCCGACGCTGAAGCGCGACGCCAAGCTCACCGTCGCCACGATCGACACGGTCTATGTCTTCAACATGGAACTCGACATGCGGGACAAGTCCCCGCAGATCAGCGCCAAGGACGGCTCGGCCCTGCCCAAGAATCCGCTGCAGGACGCCAAGGTGCGCGAGGCGATCGACCTCGCCATCGACCGGCCGGCGCTGGTGGAGATCGCGATGGAAGGGCTCGGCGCACCGGCCAACCAGCTAGTGACACCCGATATCGCCGGCTTCAACAAGAGCCTGCCGCCGCTGAAGCCGGATCTCGCCAAGGCGAAGAAGCTGATGGAGGAGGCCGGCTATCCCAACGGCTTCAAGGTCTCGTTCTCCTTCACCAATGACCGCCTGCCGGGCGACCGCCAGGTCGGTACCTCGATCGCACAGATGCTGGCGCGGATCGGCATCGAGGTGAACGCCAACGCCCAGCCCGGCGCCGTCTTCTTCCCGGCCCGAACCCGCGGCGAGTTCTCGCTGGCGATGTCCGGCTGGGGCACGCTGACGGGCGAGGCGAACTACACGCTTTCCTCGGTCGTCCACTCGAACGACCCGGCCAAGAAGCTCGGCGCCTTCAACGTGCTCGGCTACAAGAACGCCGAGCTCGACAAGCTGATCGAAGACGCCGCGATCGAGATGGACGAGGCCAAGCGCAACGACCTGCTCTCGCAGGCTAACGCCATCGTCGCCAAGGACCGGCCGCGCCTGCCGATCCTCGCCGTCGGCTCAGCCTGGGCGATGCAGAAGGCCAAGGTGACGATTCGCCCGCGCGTCGACGAGGACACCCTCGCGATGGATATCAAGCCGGCGAAGTGAGGCTCTAACCCTTCTCCCCTTGGGGGAGAAGGTGTCTGCGAAGCAGACGGATGAGGGCAGCGCGACCGGGTGAGGCGGCAGCCGACTTGCCCGTCCTTCCCTCATCCGTCAGCGCTTCGCGCTGCCACCTTCTCCCCCGAGGGGAGAAGGGATTGCACCTGAGGATGTTTCAGCATGACCATCGCCCTCGCCATCCATGGCGGCTGCGGCACCTTGCCCAAGGCCGAGATGACCGACGCCGAATGGGCCGAGGCCAAGGCCCATCTCGCCAAGTCGCTGCGGGCCGGCTGGGCTGTTCTCGCCAAGGGCGGCAGCGCGGTCGATGCGGTCGAGGCCGCCGTGCTGGTGATGGAGGATTCCGTCCATTTCAACGCCGGCCATGGCGCCGCCTTCAATGCCGATGGCGAGCATGAGCTCGACGCCTCGATCATGGACGGCTCGACGCTGGCCGCCGGCGCGCTCTGCGCGGTCAAGCGCATCCGCAACCCGGTCAGCGCCGCCAAGGCGCTGATGCATCGCGGCGATCCGCTGCTGCTGACCGGCCCGGCCGGCGACGCCTTCGCCCAGACCGAGGGACTCGACATCGTCGAGAACGAGTATTTCTCGACGGAGCGGCGGCGCAAGAACCTGGCCTCGATGAAGATCCGCGAGCTCGTCGGCACCGCCGGCGAGGCGAGCGAGGCCGAAAAGCACGGAACGGTCGGTGCGGTCGCGCTCGACGCCAACGGCCATCTCGCCGCCGCGACCTCGACCGGCGGCTACACCAACAAGCCCCCGGGACGCGTCGGCGATTCCCCGATCATCGGCGCCGGCACCTATGCCCGCGACGGGCGCTGCGCGGTCTCGGGTACGGGCAAGGGCGAGTTCTTCATCCGCTACTGCATCGGCCACGAGATCGCGTCGCTGATCGGCTATGCCGGCCTCTCGCTGAAGGAGGCGGCCGATCGCGCCATCGCCGAACTGACCCAACACAAGATCGGCGCCGGGCTCGTCGCCGTCGGAGCCGACGGCACGATCGTCGCGCCCTATAATTCCGAAGGCATGTATCGGGGCTGGGTGACGCCGGACGGGCTCGTCCATGTCGCAACCCATGCCGATGTCGAGGTGATGGGGCAGGTATGACGACCGAACCCATCCTGATCTGGGGCGCCGGCGCGATCGGCGGCACGCTCGGTGCCTATTGGGCAAGGGCCGGGGTGCCGGTGCTGCTGGTCGATATCGTCGCTGACCATGTCGTGGCCTGCCGGACCACGGGCCTTGCGATCACCGGCCCGGTCGAGGACTTCCGTCAGGTCGTGCCGGCGGTGACGCCGCAGGAATTGACCGGCACCTATTCGCGCATCGTGCTGGCGGTGAAGGCAGGCGCTACCGAAGCTGCGCTTGCCGCCCTGAAGCCGCATCTCGCCGCCGATGGCTTCGTACTCTCGGCCCAGAACGGGCTCAACGAGATCACCATCGCCAAGACGGTCGGTGAAGCGCGGACGATGGGCTGCTTCGTCAATTTCGGCGCCGACTGGCATGGGCCGGGCGAAATCCTCTACGGCAATCGCGGCGCCGTGGTCGTCGGCGAGCTCAATGGGGCGATGAGCGAGCGCGTGCGGGAGATGCACCGTTTGCTCGCGATCTTCGAGCCGGACGCGGTCCTGACCGACAACATCTACGGCTATCTCTGGGGCAAGCTCGCCTATGGCGCGATGCTGTTCGGCACCGCTCTCACCAACGACTCGATGTCGGCGAATTTCGCCGACCCGCAGCGCCTGCCGGTCTGGCTGACACTGGGGCGCGAGGTCGGCGCGGTCGCGGCGGCGCGCGGCGTCACCTCGCTAGGCTTCGGCGAATTCGACCCTGCCGTGTTCGCGCCGGGCGCACCGGACGGCCCGCAGGTCGAAACGATCGCCTGGCTCGCCGACTACACCTCGAAGACGGCCAAGACCCATTCCGGCATCTGGCGCGATCTTGCCGTGCGCAAGCGCAAGACCGAGGGCCAGGCGCAGATCGGCATCATCTCGCGGCTCGGCCGCGAGGTCGGCGTCGCCACGCCGGCCCTGGAACTGTTGGTATCCCTGATCCAGGACATCGAGGACGGCCACCGCCCGATGTCCCTGGGCACGCTGAAGGTCCTTATCGAGCAATGCAGATCCGCTTCGACGACCGCGTAGCCCTCGTCACCGGCGCAGCCCAGGGCATCGGCCGCGCCATCGCCGCCGCGCTGGCGCAGGCCGGCGCGAAGGTCCATCTCGCCGATCTCGATGCGGAGGGCGTCGCCGCCAGCGCAGATGCGCTCGGCGCGAGCGCCCATGTCGCCGATCTCGGCAGCCCGGAGGCCGCCAAAGACCTGGTGGGCGCGATCCTCCCCGCCGAGGGCCGGCTCGACCTGCTGGTCAACGCCGCCGGCGGCGTGCGCGGCCAGACCGGCCGGCCGATCGAGGAGATTTCCGAGAGCGACTGGCGCGCCATCTTCGCCGCCAATGTCGATGCCGCCTTCTTCCTGTCGCAAGCTGTGGCCCCGGCGATGAAGCGGGCCGGGTACGGCCGTATCGTCAACATCTCCTCAGGCGCCGGCCTGCGCCCGAGCCTGACCGGCATCCAGGCCTATGCCAGCGCCAAGCATGCTCTGGTCGGCCTGACAAGGCAGCTCGCCTGGGAGTTCGGGCCCGATGGCATCACCGTCAACTCGGTCGCTCCCGGCTTCGTCCGCTCCAATCCCGCGACCGAGCGGCAATGGGAATCCTATGGGCCGGATGGCCAGAAGCGGCTGATCGACGGCATCCACACCCGCAAGCTCGGCACGCCCGAGGATATCGCCCATGCCAGCCTGTTCTTCCTCTCCGAGCAGGCAGGCTGGGTGACCGGCCAGATCCTCTCGGTCGATGGCGGGCGCTCCTAGAACGACCAGACCCGCACGACACGGCTGACGCAAATCGGCCGACCTGACAGCCCACCCGCATCGCCCGACCGCGCGCTGCTCAAGCCGGTGGCAACCCCGCCTGTTTTTCGACGATTGACAAACTGCAAAACGCAGTCGAGATTTCATACGCATACAAACGAATTTTCACCCCGGCTTGTTGCAGTGCGCTGCACTGGCCTAGGGTAGGAAATCGCGCAGCGAGGGGCTGTGGATGCGTAAGACGTGCGATCAACGGGAGAGCCACCAGATGGACCGTCGCCAATTCGTCAGCGGAGCTGCGCTCGGCGCCGTCGCGCTGACCACGCCGTCGCTGCTGCGCGCCCAGGGCGCGCCGATCAAGATCGGCGAGATCAACAGCTACACCTCGCAGCCGGCCTTCCTGAAGCCCTATCGCCAGGGCTGGGAGCTGGCTCTGGAGCAGGTCAATGCCGCCGGTGGCGTGCTCGGCCGCAAGGTCGAGACCCTGTTCCGCGACGATGCCGGCAAGCCGGAGGATTCGGTGCGCCTCGCCGGCGAGCTGATCAACGCCGAGAAGGTCGACCTGCTCTCGGGCGGCTTCCTCTCCAATGTCGGCCTCGCCATCGCCGACTACGCCCTGCAGAACAAGCGGCTCTATGTCGCCTCAGAGCCGCTTTCGGACGCGATCGTCTGGGCCAAGGGCAACCGCTACACCTTCCGCCTGCGCCCTTCGACCTACATGCAGGCGGCGATGCTGGTCGAGGAAGCGGCCAAGCTCCCCGCCAAGAAATGGGCGACGGTGGCGCCGAACTACGAGTACGGCCAGTCGGCGGTGAAGTGGTTCAAGGAACTGCTGAAGAAGGCCAAGCCCGACGTCGAGTTCGTCGCCGAGCAGTTCCCGGCGCTCGGGCGCATCGATGCCGGCGCCACCGTGCAGGCGCTCGAAGCCGCCAAGCCCGATGCGATCTTCAACGTCACCTTCGCCGCCGACCTCTCGAACTTCGTGCGCCAGGGCAACACCCGCGGCTTGTTCGAAGGTCGGACGGTGGTCTCGATGCTGACCGGCGAGCCTGAATATCTCGACCCGCTCGGTGCCGAGGCGCCGGTCGGCTGGATCGTGACCGGCTATCCGCATGCCGACATCCAGACGCCGGATCACGTCAAGTTCCGCGATGCCTACAAGGCCAAGTACAACGACTATCCGCGCCTCGGCTCGGTCGTCGGCTTCGACACCATGAACGCCATCGCCGCCGGCCTCGCCAAGGCGGGCACGACGGACAACGAGAAGCTCATCGACGCCATGAAGGGGCTGAAGTTCACCTCGGCCTTCGGCCCGGTGGAGTTCCGCGCCTCCGACCACCAGGCGACGCTCGGCGCCTATGTCGGCAAGACCGCGGTCAAGGACGGCAAGGGCGTGATGGTCGACTGGCGCTATGCCGACGGCGCCAAATACCTGCCGTCCGATGCAGAGGTGAAGACGCTTCGCCCGGCGGGCTAAGCGCCAGCTCCGACCTGATCTAGACTATGGCTGACCCGGCCGCGGCGGAAAGCTGCGGCCGCGGGAGAATTGCGCCCTTTTTCGGTTGTTTCGACGGAACCTCGCATGATCGATCTGATCTTCGCGCAGACGCTCAACGGCTTGGCCTCGGCCTCGTCGCTCTTTCTCGTCGCCTGCGGGCTGTCGATCATCTTCGGCGTGACGCGGATCGTGAATTTCGCGCACGGCTCCTTCTACATGCTGGGCGCCTATCTCGCCTTCACGCTGGTTTCGCGCTTCGGGCCGGCCGATGCGCTCGGCTTCTGGGGCGGCGTGCTGCTGGCGGCTGTCATCGTCGCGGCACTCGGCGCGCTCGTGGAGATCGTGATCCTGCGCCGGATCTACCAGGCGCCGGAGCTGTTCCAGCTGCTCGCCACTTTCGGCCTGGTGCTGATGGTGCAGGACATCGCGCTCGGCATCTGGGGGCCGGAGGACAAGCTCGGCCCGCGCGCGCCCGGCTTCAAGAGCTTCGTCGTGCTGATGGGCAGCCGCTTCCCGAGCTACGAGCTCTTCCTGATCGTGGTCGGGCCGATCATGCTCGGCCTGCTCTGGTTCCTGTTCCAGAAGACGCGCTGGGGCACGCTGGTCCGCGCCGCGACGCAGGACCGCGAGATGGTCGGCGCCCTCGGCGTCAACCAGCGCCTGCTCTTCACCTCGGTCTTCGCCTTCGGCGCCGGCCTTGCCGCCCTCGGCGGCGCGCTGCAGCTGCCGCGCGAGGCCGTGAACCTGCACATGGACCTCTCGATGATCTCGGAGGCCTTCGTCGTCGTGGTGGTCGGCGGGCTCGGCAGCGTCACCGGCGCCTATCTCGCAGCCGTGCTGATCGGCATCATCCACGCCTTCGGCATCCTGGTCTTCCCGAAGATCACGCTGGTGCTGGTCTTCCTGGTGATGGCCGTCGTCCTGGTGATCAAGCCCTACGGGCTGATGGGCAAGCGCCCGGTCGGAACCGCCCATGCCCATGGCCCGGTCGAGCCGCTGCTGCTGCCGGCCAGCGCGAACGTCAAGCTGATCGGCCTCGCGGCGCTCGCCGTGCTGCTGCTCGCCCCCTTCATCGTCGCCGACCACTGGCTGCTGACGCTGACCGAGCTCTCGATCTTCGCGCTGTTCGCGGCGTCGCTGCACTTCATGATGGGCCCCGGCGGCATGGCTTCCTTCGGGCACGCCGCCTATTTCGGGCTGGGTGCCTATGGCGCGGCGCTGGCGGTTAAATGGCTGGGCATGCCGATGCTGCCGGCGCTCGCCTTCGCGCCCTTCCTCGCCGGCATCGCCGGCTTCGTCTTCGGCTGGTTCTGCGTGCGGCTGTCGGGCGTCTATTTGGCCATGCTGACGCTCGCCTTCGCCCAGATCGCCTGGGCGACCGCCTTCCAATGGGTCGACGTCACCGGCGGCGACAACGGTATTCTCGGTGTCTGGCCGGCGGCCTGGGCGAGCTCGAAACTGGTCTACTACTATCTCGCGCTCGCGATCTGCGTCGCCGCGATCCTCTGCCTTCGCGTCGTGGTCTTCGCGCCCTTCGGCTATGCCTTGCGGGCCGGCCGCGACAGTCCTCTCCGGGCCGAGGCGATCGGCCTGCCGGTGATGCGCATCCAGTGGATCGCCTTCATCATAGCGGCCTTCGCTGCCGGCATCGCCGGCGCCTTGTTCGCCTTCTTCAAGGGCTCGGTCTTCCCGACCTATCTGGCGATCCCGCGCTCCGTCGACGGCCTGCTGATGGTGCTGCTCGGGGGCGTCCAGACCGTGTCGGGCCCGATCGTCGGCGCCTTCGCCTATATGGGCCTGCAGGAGCAGTTGATGAAGGCGACGATGTACTGGCGCTTCGTGCTCGGCGCCTCGATCGTCCTGCTCGTCATCCTGTTCCCGCGCGGGCTGGTCGGCACCGCCCTCGCCTTCGCCGAACGGCGGCGCGAGGCCGAGCCTGCCACGCACGTCGCCGCCACGCCGGAGCCCGCCCGATGAGCCCGGTTCTCGAAGTCCGCAATCTCGGCAAATCCTTCGGCGGCGTGCGCGCCGTCGACGATGTCAGCTTCTCGGTCGAGGCCGGTAAGCTGCTGGCGCTGATCGGCCCGAACGGCGCCGGCAAGACCACCTGCTTCAACATGCTGAACGGCCAGCTCCCCTCCGACCGCGGCGAGGTGATCTTCGACGGCAAGACAATCACCGGCCTCAAGCCGCGCGAGGTCTGGCGGCTCGGCGTCGGCCGTACCTTCCAGATCACCGCGACCTTCGCCTCGATGAGCGTACGCGAGAACGTGCAGATGGCGCTGATCTCGCATGCCGGCGAGACCTGGACACTGTTCGGCCGGGCCAAGGACCGCCATGTCGCCGAGGCGGACGCGCTGCTTAGCCAAGTCGGCATGCTCGACCAGGCCGAGCGTGCCTGCGGCGTCCTCGCCTATGGTGACCTGAAGCGGGTCGAGCTCGCGGTCGCGATCGCCAACAAGCCAAAGCTTCTGCTGATGGACGAGCCGACCGCCGGCATGGCGCCGCGCGAGCGCATCGCGCTGATGGCGCTGACCGCCGAGATCGCCCGGGAGCGCGGCATCGCCGTCTTGTTCACCGAGCACGACATGGACGTGGTCTTCGCCCATTCCGACGCGATCCTGGTGCTCGACCGCGGCAAGCTGATCGCCAAGGGCCGTGCCGAGGAGGTCCGCAACGATCCGGCCGTGCGCGCGGTCTATCTCGGCTCCGGCGCGACCTCGGGAGGCCACTAGGAATGATCGTTTTCATTCATTCGCGCCGTCATCCCGGACGGAGCGCAGCGGAGATCCGGGATCCATTCCGGAGCTTAGCCGAGAGAGGTTCCGGAATGGGTCCCGGGTCTCCCTACGGTCGCCCGGGACGACCAAGCTTGTTTCGAACGGTGAGAAGCGAGCGATGACCCAACCCATGCTCGAGATCGAAGGCCTCAACGCCTATTACGGCCGCGCCCATATCCTGCACGGCGTCGGCTTCTCGATGGGGCGCGGCGAGGTGCTGGCCCTGATGGGCCGCAACGGCGCCGGCAAGTCGACCACGATGAAGGCAGTGATGGGGCTGGTGCCGCCGCAAGCCGGCCGCGTCACCTTCGAGGGGCACACCATCGTCGGCCGCGAGCCGTTCGAGATCGCCCGCCTCGGCATCGGCTATGTCCCGGAGGAGCGCCGCGTCTTCTCCGAACTCAGCGTGATGGAGAACCTCTCGGTGGCGCAGCGGCCCAAGCGCGAGGGTGCGCCGCACTGGACGCCGGAGCGGCTGTTCCAGCTCTTCCCCAATCTCGGGCGCATGCGCGACCGGCCGGGCGGGGCGATGTCGGGCGGGGAGCAGCAGATGCTGACCATCGCCCGTACACTGATGGGCAACCCCAAGCTCGTCCTGCTCGACGAGCCCTCGGAAGGCCTCGCCCCGGTCATCGTCGAAGAGATGGCCAAAACCATCCTGGCGCTGAAAGGCGAAGGGCTCTCGGTGCTGATCTCAGAGCAGAACCTGCACTTCGCCGGCTCGGTCGCCGACCGCGCCACCATCATCGAGAAGGGCCTGATCCGCTTCACCGGCACGATGGACGAGCTCAAGGCGGATGAGGCGGTCAGGGCGCAGTATCTGTCTGTGTGAGCGACCGAGCTGGCGGCGGCCCGCGCTGGCTCCTCCCTTCCCCCTTGTGGGGAAGGGTTTGGGATGGGGGTGGTGCCGCTTGGTGACCGGGGGCAGGAAGGAGGCTGGCAGCAGTGGTCGCGCTGTCAGCTCCTATCGATCGCTCCGGCTTTGCGACCCCCACCCCTGCCCCTCCCCACAAGGGAGGGGGGTAGCGCTCGCCCAAACGAAAAACCCCGGAAGCTTGCGCTTCCGGGGCAGGTGCCCGGCCGTGACGACGGCCTGGGGGAGGAGCCTTACCAGCCGGCGAGGACCGAGCCCTTGAAGCGCTCGGCGACGAAGGCCTTGATCTCGGGGGTGTGATAGGAGGCGAGCAGCGCCTTGACCCAGGGCTTGTCCTTGTCGGCCTCGCGCACCGCGATCAGGTTGACATAGGGACCCTTCGGATCCTCGCGCAGGATCGCCGAGGTCGGCTCGATCTTGGCGTCGACGGCATAGTTGGTGTTGATCGCGGCGGCAGCGACGTCGGCGAGCGAACGCGGCGTCTGGGCGGCCTCGATCTCGATGATCTTCAGCTTCTTCGGGTTGCTGACGATGTCGGCGACGGTCGGCTTGAAGCCGACGCCGTCCTTGAGCTTGATCACGCCCTTGTCCTGAAGCAGCAGCAGCGAGCGGCCGCCATTGGTCGGGTCGTTCTGGATCGCGACGGTGGTGCCATCAGGAACCTCGGCCCAGCTCTTGTACTTCGACGAGTAGATGCCGAGCGGGAAGTTCACGGTCAGGCCGACACTGACGATCTTGAAGCCGCGATCCTTCACCTGGTTGTCGAGATAGGGCTGGTTCTGGAAGGAGTTTGCCTCGAGCTCGCCGGCGGCCAGCGCCTGGTTCGGCACGACATAGTCGGAGAACTCGATGATCTTGAGGTCGAGCCCGTTCTTGGCGGCGATCGGTTTCACCTTCTCGAGAATCTCGGCATGCGGGCCGGGCGAGGCGCCGATGCGGACGACCTGGTTCTGCTGGGCGAGCGCCGGGGCGGCGATGACGAACGAAGCGGCAAGGCCGAGCGCGATGCGGCGGCTGACGAAGATGGACATAGTGGCTCCTTGGTGAACTGAACGGGTTGAAAAAGGAAAGCAATCAGGCGTGGCGCAGGCGCTTGTTGAGGCGGCGCGAAAGACGATCGCCGACGCTCTGCACGGTCTGGACGAGGACGATCAGCACGGCGACGACGATCGCCATCACATCCGGCATGAAGCGCTGATAGCCGTAGCGGATGCCGAGATCGCCCAGCCCGCCGCCGCCGACGGCGCCGACCATGGCCGAGAAGCCGAGCAGGCTGACCAGCGCCAGCGTCAGGCCGAGCACGATCGCCGGCAGCGCCTCGGGCACCAGCACCTTGCGGACGATCTGCAGCGGCGTCGCGCCCATCGAGCGGGCGGCCTCGACCAGGCCCTGATCGACCTCGCGGATCGCCGCCTCGATCAGGCGGGCAATGAAGGGCGTCGCTGCAACCGTCAGCGGCACGGTCGCGGCGAAGGTGCCGATCGAGGTGCCGGCGATCAGTCGGGTGAAGGGGATGATCGCGACGACCAGGATGATGAAGGGCGTCGAGCGCGTTGCGTTGACCAGCGCACCGAGCATGGCATTGACCGCAGGCGCCGCGAAGAGTTCGCCCTTCTTGCTGGTGGCGAGGAAGACGCCGAGCGGCAGGCCGAGAGCGGTGCCGAGGCCGGCGGCGATCGCGACCATCAGCAGCGTGTCGCCGGTCGCCTCGACGATCAGGCGGATGAGTTCAGGAGACATGGCCGACCAACTCCGCCTTGAGATCAAGGGATTTCAGCGCGCCGAAGACGGCGGCGAGCTCGGGCTCGCTCGCCGGCACCGAGACCAAGAGGCTGCCGAAGGGCTTGTCGCCGATCGCATCGATGCGGCCGGCGAGGATGTTGACGTCGACGCCGATCACGGCGCTGAGGCGGCTGATCACCGGCGTCGTCGCGTTCTCGCCGGTGAAGGCGATGCGCAGCACGGCGCTGTCGCCGGCCAGCGCCTGCTGATGAATGCGGCCGGCGAGGTATTCTGGGACCTCGACGCCGGTCACCGCCTCGACGAAGCTCGCCGTGGTCGGATGGCGCGGCTTGGTCATCACTTCGAAGGTCTCGCCCTCCTCGACGATGCGGCCGCCCTCAATCACCGCGACGCGGTCGCAGATCTCCTTGATCACCGGAATCTCGTGGGTGATCAAAAGGATGGTGATGCCGAGCTCGCGATTGACCTGCTTCAGCAGAGCCAGGATCGCGCGGGTCGTCTCGGGGTCGAGCGCCGAGGTCGCCTCGTCGCAGAGCAGCACCTTCGGCTCGGTCGCCAGCGCCCGGGCGATGCCGACCCGCTGCTTCTGGCCGCCGGACAGCTCGGCCGGATAGCGCTTGCGCTTGTCGGCGAGCCCGACCAGGTCCAGCAGGCGGCTGACCTGCGCCTCGATCTTCGCCCGCGGCACGCCGGCGATCTCCAGCGGCAGCGCGACATTGTCGAACACGGTGCGCGACGACAGCAGGTTGAAATGCTGGAAGATCATGCCGGTGGCGCGTCGGCGCTCGCGCCAGCCCGCCTCGGTCAGATTGGTGACGTCCTCGCCCTCGATCAGGATGCGGCCCGAGCTGGCGCGTTCCAGCCCGTTGACCAGGCGGATCAGCGTCGACTTGCCGGCGCCGGAGCGGCCGATCACGCCGACGATGCTGCCGCGCGGCACGACGAGGTCGATGCCGGCGAGCGCCGTCACCGGCTCCTGGCTGTCGCGGCCGGCAAAGGTCTTGCCAACTCCCTCGAAGCGAATGATCGCATCGGCGGGCGGCACTGGAAGGATGTCCTCGACGCGAAAGGCGCCGGGCTTCACGGGGGCGTTCATCATGTCCTCAGAAATGCGTGTGGCACGACCAGTGCGCAATGCCCAATTGCTCGAGCGTGACCTCGCGGATCGAGCGGCGGCGCTCCTCGGCGCCGAGCTCGGCCAAAGGCCGCTCCAGCCAGCGCGGCTCGCTTGGTTCGGCCGGCACGGCCCGCTCGAACCAGGCGGCGAATGCCGCGCGCAGTGTCTCGAACAGCGTCACCGAGGTGCTCCTCAGGCCGCCAAGCGCAGGCCGGGACGCGAACGGACGAGCTGGCGCGCTGCCAGTTCGGCCGCAACCGGCGTGGCGAAGCGCTGGCCTTCGAGCCGGTCGAAGGCGGCCGATGCCGAGATGAAGGTGAAGAAGCGCTCATCGGCGCCGCGGGCGACGAGGCCCGCCTGGGTTTCGCCGATCTCGATGACATAAGCCTGACGAGCCGGCGGGCTGGGAATGACCTGGGACTGGAACGACATGATGACCTTCGCCGCGTTACGGCGCCCTGTAGTACGGTGATGTCTGGATTGATGCCGCGGAACGGCGTCAGCGCTGGATCAGCGACAACAACACATCATCGAACGGACGATCGGTTCGACAGGGCGGAGAACGGAGCCGGTCATGTTCATCTCCTCAAGCTGGGGAGCCCACGACCACATCGTGGCGCTTTAGCGTTTGGTGACGCGGCGCAAGCTGCTCGCTCAAATCTCCGCGGCCATCGGTGACCCGACGACATCCGCAATCTAGGAAATGCCGTTCTGCATGTCAATCCAAACGTTCTTTTAAAGGTACGCACCGATCAGGAAGAGCCTTTCGTCGAACGGCAAGAGAAGGAAATTTTCTTTTCCGGCGCAGCCCATTCCTCCCTCGACGTAGAACAACATGCCATTCTGGCGTCGCGGGCCCGACCTGCTATCGTCCGCTCCGACTGAACGTGGGGATGGGATGAACGACAGGACGGACAGCGCCAGCAGCGCGGACGGCCGGATGACGGTGGCGGGCAGCACCTTCGTTCAGGACGTCGGCAGGCCGCTCGCCTTCACGGCCGACGGGCTCGTCGCGGTCTCCGGGCACGACTGGCGCGATGGCGTGCTGCATGATGCCGCCCTAATCGAGGGCCATGCCCGGCCGGATCGCGCGCGGATCGCCCGGATCGACCAGCCCGAACCGGCGCAGGACCTGTCTCTGACGATCCGCTCCTTCCCCGGGCAGAGCGCGCCGCTGCTGCGGCTGAGCCTGCCCGCCGGGGCACAGGGCGATCTCGACGACCGGCTCGCCGCCGAACTCTTCCTGCCGCAACCCTTGTTCGCAGCGCTGCGGCAGGATCTCATTGACGGACGCGCCGGTCATCTCTCCTTCGCCGCGACGACCAATCTCTGGCTGCGCGAGGGCAATGCGGACGAAGAACCGCCGGTCTTCCATCTCCCACCGGAGGCCGATGGCCGGCCGGCGCAGGCTCATGGCCGGGTGCACAGCATCAGCTGGCGCCCGCTGGACCCGGCTGGCGACCCGGCCTTTGTTGCGTCCGGGCAGCCCGATCAGGAAGCGGAGGAGCCGGAAGACCCGGTCTCCGAGCAGCTGCGGCGGATCAACTGGAGCCTGAAGCAGGTCCTGATCATCCTCGTCTTCCTGATGCTGATCATCGCGCTAAAATAGGGCTTACCCATCCTGAGAGCGCTTGTTCGCTTGCGTCTCGTAGACCTGCTCGTTCTCGATCCATTTGCCGTCGAGGCCGCGGCCGCGGTTGAGCTGCGTCTTGTCGCGATTGGAGAGCACCTTGTGGTCCTGAAGCGAGACCGGCCGCGTGCTCGTCGCCCCGGTGCCATCGCCCTTGCCCTTGATGCTCGGACCCAGCTTCCCGCCTGCATTGGCC
This sequence comes from Allobosea lupini, assembly GCF_900109525.1. GTDB lineage: Bacteria > Pseudomonadota > Alphaproteobacteria > Rhizobiales > Beijerinckiaceae > Allobosea > Allobosea lupini. The sequence continues at coordinate 223,506 of NZ_FOAN01000004.1, forward strand.
ATCATCGTCTCCTTTGCGTGCGTCGAGCCCCCTCGCATTGCCAACGCCGCGGCCCGGCGATGGTTCGCCTGCGAACTTAGCCCGCAGGCCTGCGTTGTTTCCGGTGCAGACCAGGAGGCGCCTATGCTCGACATCCTTCCCGCCGCCGACCATGTCGCGGCCTTTCGCATCACGGGGACGCTGTCGGAGCCGGATTTCGACAGGCTGATCGCCGAAATCGAGAGCAAGCTCGAACGCCACGAAAAACTAGGCATCCTCGCCGATCTCACCGGCTTCGAGGACATGACCTTTCGCGCCGGCCTCAAGGATGCGCGCTACGGCTTCGGCAAGCTGACGCAGCTCAGGCGCTTTCCGCGCGAGGCCGTGGTCACCGACAAGGGCTGGATCGAGACGCTGGTCGCGATCGCCAGCCCGCTCGTGCCCTTCGTCGAGGTCAGGAGCTTCAAACCGGGCGAGTTCGATGCAGCGCTCGCCTGGGCGAGCGAGATCGAGGGCGGGCCGAACGCCTGACCTTCAGGTTTCAGCAGGCAAAGCCCAGAACGCCCGCGCTTCCGGCGGCAAGGTGTCGAGCATGCGCGCGAAGGCGCGGCGATCGACATGCCGCCAGAGCGCGGCGGCGACATCCTCGATCGCGCTCTCCGGCAGAAAGCTGTGCTCGATGCGAAATCCCATCGCCTCGCGCGCCAGTTCCGCCCGCGGTGCGAAGGCCAGCGGCTCCTGCGCCGGGTCCCATTCGTAGAGGAACATCGCGCCGAGGAGCGGCGGCAGCGCCTGCGCGAAAGCGACCGCCTGCGGTACCGACAGGCGCGCCCGGAAGGTGACGAAGACGCCGAGCACCGAGTACCAGGTCTGATGAGTGGTCGCGTGGCCCAGCGTCTCGCGGGCATCGAGCAGGAAGCGTTCGAGGTCGCGCGAGGCGTGGACGAAGTCGGGCGGCAGGGGCATCTCGGCATCATAGCCTCGAAGGCCCGCGGCGGAAACCGGGCGAAGATGAACGCCAGCGAACTATTCCGTTCACGCGGAGTTCTGGACAGACCCGCTTTTATCGCGGCAACCAAAGGAGATACCCCATGCGACACCTTCTCATCGCCGCGGCGATAGCACTCGGCGCCGCCGGAACTCCGGCCGCCGCGAGCGAAACCTTCAGCGGCGCGGCCGCGCTCGACAAGGTCGAGGCGACCTATGTCCGGCACAACCGCGAGCACCGGATGTGGGAGATCCAGCGCAATATGGAACGCCAGCAGCGCTATGGCCGCCACCATCGCGGCTATGACCGCGGCTACGGCTACGGCCACCGTCGCGGCGGTCCGCCGCCTTGGGCCCCGGCCCATGGCCGCCGCCATCACGACCGTTACGACCGCTTCTGAGCGGTCGCCGCGCCCTTCGCCTCCCTGTCCCCCAGGGCGAAGGGCGCGGGAGTCTTCCTTGGCTCCCCTTGGGAAACAAGGCAGAAACCCAGGCGCTTTCCCCGCCCGCAGGCTCCTCCTGCGGGCGTTCTCGCATGTGGGGACAGCCGAGCGGCGCGCACAGGGATCGTAGCATTCCTACGTCGGTTCCCGACGCCCCCCGGGAACGAGGCGCAATCCTCGTCTGCAGGCGCCGCACGAGGATACGCGGTGCCTTGGGATCAAGGTGTCCGGAATCGCGCCCGGCCACTGCCTGTGCTGCGCCCAATGATCCTCCTATCCGGCAAGGGCGCCGGCGTGCCGAAGCTGGATCGCATGCTCCACGAATGCGCTGAGCGAATGTGCGAAGGCTTCCGCGGTAATGTGGCGGCGTCGATACTTGGAACGCTTGACGTACCAGTCCTGGAGCATCGGCTTGATCAAGGCCGCGCACATCTCGACATCGTCGATCTCGAACGTCCCGAGGGTTTTCCCCTCCGCCAGGATCTCGGCGAGGAGGCTCTCCGTCATGCGCTCAGCCGCGACGGCCATGGCGCGCGCCCGCGGCGGAAAACTCTTCGCTTGCATGTACGCGAAGATGAACCATGGCGACAGCGCCTCGGTCAGAGCGACATGGGAGGCAAGAAGCCAGCGAAGTCGCTCGACAGGCGGGAGCTCCTTGGGCGCATCGCCGAGCGTTTCCTCGACGACCTCGGACACGGTGCCGAGGATCATCAGCAGCAGGGTCTCCTTGGAGTCGAAGTAGGCATAGAGCGCTCCCATGCTCAGCCCGGCATGCTCGGACAGGTCGCGCAGACTCATCGAGTGAAAGCCGACCTGGTTGGCGAGGGTGAGCGTGCTGTCCAGGATTCGCGCCAGGCGTTTCGTCGCGACCTGCGGCTTCTTCACGCGCACGGTGTCCAGATGGCGCGCCAAGGTCCGCTCTGCCAGCGCCTCCATCGACAAGTCCAGGCGAATAGGAGGCATAACCGCGACTGGCGGAGATGGTCTCACGCTCCGCTCCTTCTCAAAGAGCCCGTTGCAAGGCCCCTATTGCAACATGCCGGCACCGATGTCTATAAAGCGAGCGCTCGCTCTATGAACCTAACGAAGCAAGATCGCGGAGAGACCCCGATGAGCTTCCACGCGTCGTTCCAGGGCCGTACGGTTCTGATAACTGGAGCCTCCCGAGGTCTCGGCGCGCATTTCTCCGAGATTCTGGCGGCCTCAGGTGCTCGGGTAGCCATGGCGGCTCGCCGAAGCGCTGATTGCCAAGCCCGCTGTGACCGTATCCGCGCGGCCGGGGGCGAGGCGCTGGCGATCAGTCTCGACGTGACGGAGCGTGCTTCGGCGGATGCCGCCATGGCCGCAGTGCTGGGCGCGTGGGGGCGCCTCGACATGCCGGTGAACAATCCGGGCGTCACCACCACGACGCCGCTACTCGATCAGGACGAAGCCTCCTGGACCCGCATCATGGACACCAATCTCAAAGGAGCCTTCATCGTCGGCCAGGCCGCGGCCCGTGTGATGGCCGCGGACGGGAAGGGAGGCAACATCGTCAATGTCGCTTCCATCCTCGGTGTCCGTGTCGCGGGACAGGTCGCAGCCTACAGCGCATCCAAGGCCGGACTTCTGCAGCTCACCAGGTCGATGGCGCTCGAATGGGCGCGTCACGGCATCCGGGCCAACGCGCTGTGCCCCGGTTATGTCGAGACGGATCTCAACCGCGAATTGTTTGCGAGCGAGGCCGGCAAGGCCCTGATCCGCCGCATTCCGACACGCCGGTTGGGACAGCTCTCGGACCTCGACGGGCCGCTTCTCTTCCTCTGCTCCGACGCCTCCGCCCATGTGACCGACGCCTCGATCGCGGTCGACGGCGGGCACCTCGTTTCCTCCCTCTGAGGGCTTCACCATGGATTTCAGCTTGCCTGCCGCAACCGAAGACATCCGCAGCCGCATCGCGCATTTCGTAGCGCGGGAGATCGTCCCGCTGGAGGCTGATCCGGCATCCTATGACGATCACGAGAACATCCGCCTCGATCTGCTCGACGCGATGCGCGCGAGGGCGCGCGCGGCAGGGCTGTGGTGTATTCAACTGGCGCCCGAGCACGGTGGCCTCGGCCTCGGCCGCGTCGGCATGGCGGCCTGCTACGAAGAGATGAACCGCTCCATCTTCGGGCCGGCGATCTTCAACTCGGCGGCTCCCGACGACGGCAACATGATGGTGCTGGAGAAGGTCGCGACCCCTGCGCAGAAGGCCCGCTGGCTCGCGCCGATCGCGCGTGGCGAGGTGCGCTCGGCGTTCGCCATGACCGAACCCCATCCCGGCAGCGGCTCGGATCCATCGATGATGCTGACAAGGGCAGAACGGCAGGCGGACGGCTCCTATCGCATCTACGGCCGCAAATGGTTCATCACGGGTGCCGCGGAGGCCGCCCATTTCATCGTGATGGCCCGCACCTCGGACGACGCCCGGAAGGGTTTGACCGCCTTCCTTTTCCACCGGGATCAACCGGGCTGGCGCATCCTTCGGCGCATTGCGATCATGGGGCCGGAAGAACATGGCGGGCATTGCGAGCTGGAGTTCGACGGCCTGACGATCTCCCCCGAAGATGTGCTGATGGGCGAAGGCGACGGGCTCAAGGTCACGCAAATTCGTCTGGGCCCGGCGCGGCTCACCCATTGCATGCGCTGGCTCGGCCTCGCCAGGAGATGCGTCGAGATCGCCCGCGCCTACGCCGTCGAACGGCACAGCTTCGGAGTGGCCTTGGCGGAGCGGGAAAGCGTGCAGATGAAGCTCGGCCAGGCCGCCATGAGCATCGAGATCGGCAGGCTCCTGACAATGAAGGCGGCATGGGAGCTGGACCGCGGCAATCTCGCCCGCAAGGAAATCTCCATGGCAAAGATCCAGGCGGCCAACACGCTGCATCAGGCCGCCGACATGGCTATTCAGATCAACGGTGCACGCGGTTATTCCCGCGATACCGTGCTGGAATGGATCTATCGCTACGCACGCCAGGCACGCCTGGTGGACGGGGCGGACGAGGTCCACCAGATGGTGCTGAACCGCTTCCTGTCGCAGGAGAAGGCCGACTTCTGGCGCTGGCCGGTGGCGGCGCCATGAGCTTCGATCTGGACAGGCTCGATGCCTTCATGCGCCGCGCGCTGCCGGAGCTCGAAGGACCGATGCGGCTTGAGCCGATCTCCGGCGGTCAGTCGAACCCCACCTTCTTCCTGACCTACGACAATCGCCGGCTGGTCCTGCGCAAGCAGCCCGCGGGCGAGCTCTTGCCCTCGGCCCATGCCGTGGACCGGGAGCACCGCATCATCAGCGCGCTGAAGGACAGCGGCGTGCCCGTCCCCCCGGCATTGCTCTATTGCGACGACCGGGCCGTGGTCGGCACCCCGTTCTACCTCATGGAGCGCCTGGACGGCCGCGTCTTCCACGATTGCACCCTGCCCGGTGTGTCGCCGCAGGAGCGAGGCGCCATGTACGCCGCGATGGCACGCACGCTCGCCGCCCTGCACAATGTCGATTTTGCTGGCGTGGGCCTCGGTGACTATGGCCGCCCCGGCAACTACTTCATCAGACAGGTGAGCCGCTGGAGTCGGCAATGGGCGGACATCCGCACACGGGACGATGCTGACGTCGACCGTCTCATCGCCTGGCTGCCACAATATATCCCCTCGGACGATGCCACCTCGATCGTCCACGGGGACTACCGCATCGGGAACCTGATGTTCCATCCGACCGAGCCGCGTATCGTGGCCCTGCTGGACTGGGAGCTCTCCACCCTCGGCCACCCGCTGGCGGATCTGGCTCACAGCGCGATGGCCTGGGTTTCTGCTCCCGACGAATATGGCGGTATTCGAGGGCTCGATCTTCCGACGCTAGGGATCCCTTCGCTGGAGAGCTATCTGGCGGCCTATGACGGCGAAGCGCGCCACGGCGTCAGGCTCGACACCTTTCACATGGTCTTCGCGCTGTTCCGCTGGTCGATGATCTTCGAGGGCATTGCCGCACGCGCCAGGACCGGAACGGCCAATGCAGCCGACGCCGCTGGGACGGGGCGTTTGGCAGCCGCCTTCGCCAGCCGTGCCGCTGAACTGATCTAGCCGAAACACTGAACGGCTTCGTATGCGAAACAAAGTCTGGATCGCCAGCGGGACGATCGGTCTATGGGGCCCGGACCACTTCGTCGTCTACTATCGCGACGGCCAAGTCCAGCAGCCCGGCATCGTCATCCCCGGCGATGCTAAGGGGAAGCATCGCGCCGATCAGCGATGATCCCCTCGTCAGCCTGCCAGCCGGACATGCCCCTCAGGTATCGACCGTCGCGTTCAGCGCATTAGTCTGGATGAATTCGCGGCGCGGTTCGACCACGTCGCCCATCAGCTTGACGAAGAGGTCGTCGGCCTCGTCGTTCTGGTCGTTCTTGACGCGCAGCAGCGAACGCACGTCGCGGTCGAGCGTCGTCTCCCAGAGCTGGTCGGGGTTCATCTCGCCGAGGCCCTTGTAGCGCTGCAGCGAAACGCCCTTCTTGCCGATGGCGTTGATCGCGTCGAACAGGTCGCTCGGGCCGTTGACGACATGGTCGTCGCCTTTGCGGCTGAGCACGCCCGGCTTGGCATAGGCCTCCTGCAAGGAGACGGCTGCGGCGTCGAGCTTGCGCGCTTCGGCGCTGGCGAGAAGTCCAGCATCGAGCGAGACGACCTGCTTCACGCCGCGCACCAGCCGCGAGAAGGTGAAGCCGCCATCGGCGGCCCTGCCCTCCCAGCCGCGCTCGATCTCGTCCGAGATCGCATCGAGCCGGCGCGCGACATAGGCCGCCGCCTCGGCGAGCTCGGCCTCGCTGCGCTCGCCCTGCGGGCGCAGAGCGCCAGCGATCGCGGTCTGCTCGACGACGCGCCGGTCATAGCGCGAATGCAGCTGAGACAGCGTGTGGCGGACGTTGCGGGCTTCCTCGATCAGGGCGCGCAGGTCGGGACCGCCGCGCTCAGCTCCGTCGCCGGTGCGGAAGACGGCGCCGTCGAGCGCTGAATCGACCAGGTAGTCCTCGAGCGCGCGCTCGTCCTTGAGATAGGTCTGCGACTTGCCGCGCGCCGCCTTGTAGAGCGGCGGCTGGGCGATGAAGAGGTGGCCGCGGTCGATCAGCTCCGGCATCTGCCGATAGAAGAAGGTCAGCAGCAGGGTACGGATATGGGCGCCGTCGACATCGGCGTCGGTCATGATGATGATCTTGTGGTAGCGCAGCTTCTCGATGTTGAAGGCGCTCGAGTCCTTCTCGTCGCGCCCGATACCGGTGCCGAGCGCCGTGATCAGGGTGCCGACCTGGTCGGAGGACAGCATCTTGTCGAAGCGCGCGCGCTCGACGTTCAAGATCTTGCCGCGGAGCGGCAGGACGGCCTGGTACTCGCGGGCCCGGCCCTGCTTGGCCGACCCACCGGCCGAATCACCCTCGACGATGAAGATCTCGGACTTCGCCGGATCCCTCTCCTGGCAATCAGCCAGCTTGCCTGGAAGCGAGGCGATGTCGAGCGCGCCCTTGCGGCGGGTGAGGTCGCGCGCCTTGCGGGCGGCCTCGCGGGCGGCGGCGGCCTCGGCCACCTTGCCGACGATGGTCTTGGCCTCGTTCGGATGCTCTTCGAGCCAGGTCGAGAGCGCCTGGTTGACGACGTTCTCGACGACCGGGCGGACCTCCGAGGAAACCAGCTTGTCCTTGGTCTGCGAGGAGAACTTCGGATCCGGCACCTTGACCGAGACGATCGCGGTCAGGCCCTCGCGGCAATCGTCGCCGGTCAGCGAGACCTTTTCCTTCTTCGAAATGCCGGACGTCTCGGCATAGCCGGTGACCTGCCGCGTCAGCGCGGCGCGGAAGCCGGCAAGATGGGTGCCGCCATCGCGCTGCGGGATGTTGTTGGTGAAGCAGAGCACGTTCTCGTGGTAGCTGTCGTTCCACCACAGGGCGACGTCGACGGTGATGCCGTCCTTCTCGTTCGAGAGCATCACCGGCTTGGAGATGATCGGCGTCTTGGCGCGATCGAGATAGCGCACGAAGGCTTCGACGCCGCCTTCGTACATCAATTCCTCGCGCACGACCTCGGCATGGCGGGCATCGGTCAGCACGATGCGCACGCCCGAGTTCAGGAATGCGAGCTCACGCAGCCGGTGCTCGAGCGTCTTGTAGTCGAACTCGATCATCGTGAAGGTTTCTTGGGAGGGCGTGAACGTCACCTCCGTGCCGCGCTTGTCCCCGGCCGGGCCGACGACGGCGAGCGGGGCAACAGCATCGCCATGGCGGAACTCCATGAAATGCTCGTTGCCGCCGCGCCAGATCCGGAGCTTCAGCGAGATCGAGAGCGCGTTGACGACCGAGACGCCGACGCCGTGCAGGCCGCCCGAGACCTTGTAGGAGTTCTGGTCGAATTTACCGCCGGCATGGAGCTGGGTCATGATGACCTCGGCCGCCGAGATGCCTTCCTCGCTGTGGATATCGGTCGGAATGCCGCGGCCATTGTCGGTGACGGTGACCGAGCCGTCGGCGTTCAGCGTCACCGTGACGAGGTCGGCATGGCCGGCGAGCGCCTCGTCGATGGCGTTGTCGACGACTTCGTAGACCATATGGTGCAGGCCCGAGCCGTCATCGGTGTCGCCGATATACATGCCGGGGCGCTTGCGCACCGCATCCAGGCCCTTGAGAACCTTGATGGAATCGGCGCAATAGGCGGCATCCTCGAGGTCGCGGGCAGAATCGCTCATGATGGGGTCCTTCGGCGGGGGAGTAGTCGCCCGCGATGATCTTGATTCGTCAGGAGAATATAGTGCTTCAGGATGGCTTTTTCACGTGCGTGCGCGTACGTACGCGGGAGTCGCTGATTTAGCCAGTGAATGTCGCGATCGCATCCAGGAAAACCTCGCCGTATTGGGTGAGTTTGCGTTCGCCGACCCCTTCGATCGCGCGCATCTGGTCGAGGCCGAGCGGACGCTCGCGCGCCATGGCGATCAGCGTCCGGTCGGTGAAGATGATGTAGGCGGCGACGCCTTCCTCGCGCGCGATGCTCAGCCTGAGCTGGCGCAGATGCTCGAACAGGGCGGCGGTGTCGCCATCGAGCCCGTCGGCGCGCGCTGCCTCGCGCTGGCCGCGGCGCGAGCGCCGTTCCGCGAGCGGGTCGACACGCAGCGCGATCGGCTCGCGCCCGAACAGGATATCCTCGCCCTTCCCGGTCAGGCAGAAGCCGCCATGCTCGGTGCTGGCCTCGGCGAGCGCGCCGGCGGCGAACAGCTTGCGGGCCATCGCCATCCAGGCCCCCTTGGGCTTGTCGTTGCCGACGCCGAAGGTCTTCAGGCCGTCATGGTTCTGGCGCCGGATCGCCTCCGTCTGGGTCCCGGTCAGGATGTCGGCGAGATGGCCGGCGCCGTAGCGCTGGCCGGAGCGGATCACCGCCGAGAGCAGTTTTCGCGCATCGAGCGTCGCGTCGGCGAGCTCGGGCGCGGTCGGCCCGCAGAGATCGCAGCGGAACTGCGCCTCACCGTGCCGGCAGGGAGCGACCTCCTCGCCGAAATAGGACAGGAGCGCCGAGCGCCGGCACAGCGCCGATTCGCACAGGTCGATCATCGCGTTGAGGCGCTTGTGCTCGATACGGCGGCGCTCCTCGTCGATCTGCTTCTCGTCGATCTGGCGGCGACGCAGCGCCATGTCGTCGACGCCGTAGAGGGTCAGCGTATCAGCCGGCAGCCCGTCGCGGCCGGCGCGGCCGATCTCCTGGTAATAGCTCTCGATCGAGCCCGGCATGTCGGCATGGACGACGAAGCGCACATCGGGCTTGTTGATGCCCATGCCGAAGGCGATGGTGGCGCAGACGACGACGCCGTCTTCCTGCAGGAAGATGTCCTGGTTGCGGTTGCGCTCCGCCTGCTCCAGCCCGGCATGGTAGGGGTAGGCCTTCCAGCCCTTTTCGCTGAGACCCTGCGCCAGCCGCTCGGTACGGCCGCGCGAGGAGCAGTAGACGATGCCGGAGCCGCCGCGATGGACCTTCAGGAAGTCGTCGATCTGCCGGCGCGGCTGATCCTTCGGCGCGAAGGCGAGCTTCAGGTTTGGCCGGTCGAAGGAATGGACGACGAGGTGCGGCGGCGCCGGGAAGAGCTGCTGGGCGATGTCATCGCGCGTCTGGCGGTCGGCGGTCGCCGTGAGCGCCGTCACCGGAACGTCGCCGAGCGCCTCGCGCACCTTCGAGAGCAGACGATATTCCGGGCGGAAGTCGTGGCCCCATTGCGAGACGCAATGCGCCTCGTCGATGGCCAGCCGTGTCACGCCGAGGCGGCGCAGGCGGGCGACGAGGCCCTCGCCGGCCAGACGCTCGGGCGAGACGAAGAGGAGCCGCAGCTCGCCGGAATTGAGCTTGTCCCAGGCCTGGGCCGCCTCGGCCTCGCTGTTCATCGAGTTGAGCGAGGCGGCGGCGACGCCGGCGCGCACCAATTGGCCGACCTGGTCGCGCATCAGCGCGATCAGCGGCGAAACCACCAGCGTCAAACCGCCGGTGACCAGCGCCGGCAGCTGGTAGCACATCGACTTGCCCGAGCCGGTCGGCATCACCGCGAAGACGTCGCGGCCGGCGAGCGCGGCCTCGATCACCTCCCATTGCCCGGGGCGGAAATCGTCATAGCCGAAGGCCGACTTCAGGATCGCGCGGGCTTCTGATTCGCGGGGCGATGACATGTGGAGGATGTGCCGGATTCGGAGCACAATGGCCAGCCATTGCGCGATTCCATCCCCGGTTCGCACAAGCCGGGCGGATCGGCCGTGGCCCGCGCCTCACGCTGCGGCAATCCGGCAAGGAGAGCCATGATGCGCCCGTTCCTGACTGCTGCCATCTGTTGCCTCGCCACGATCGTGCAGGCCCGGCCGCTCGAACGCGAGCTGCCGCCGGCGAAGGCCGCCTGCTGGGAGCGGACCTATGATGCCGCCCATCTCGCCAGCCACCCGCAGCAGAAGGTCACGCGGATCCGCCTCGTCCATCTGCCGCAGAACTGGGCCGAAGCCGGCCAGGGCGGCTTCTACGTCGCGCTCTATCTCAACCTGCGCCAGCGCGTGAAGGCCGATCAGCGCTTCGACTACCAGCTCGGCGGCATCTGCAAGCCGGCCGGGCAGACGCTGCGCTGCGTGCCGGAATGGGAGGCCGGCAACTGGCGGATCGAGCGCGGCCCGAACGGCACGCTCGACATCCGCAATGCCGGCATCATCGCCAATCCCAACCCTTACGATGCCGAGGAGATCGCCGACGGCGCCGCGCGGATTCCCGCCAGGCCCGATGACGGGCTCTGGCGCCTGTCGCCGGCGAGCGGGCCGTGCGGGATAGAGTAACCGCGCCCTAAGGATGCAGCGCCGCGACCTTCACCAGCCGGGCCACCATCTTGTCGCGCATGCCCTTCAGGCGCTTGTCGGTGAAGTCGCCATCCTCGCCATAGGCCTTGTCGGCTCCGTTGACCGCGAGCATGTCCGGCACGAGCAGCGCGCCGAAGCCGAGCTCGAGGACGGTGCGCAGCTGGGTCAGGCAGCGATAGGTGCCAAGATTGCCGGCAGAGGCGCCACCGATCGCGACGGTCTTTCCGCGCAGCCCGGGGCCGCCGGAGCGGACAATGCTGATCCAGTCGAGCGCGTTCTTCAGTGCCGGCGGATAGCCGGAATTGTATTCGGGGCTGGCTATGAAGAGCCCGTCATGGCCATCGACCAGCGCCGCCAGCGCCTTCGCCTCGGCAGGCGGATCGTTGTCATAGGCACGGGCGTCGATGAGCGGCAGCGGGTAGTCGCCGAGCGAGATCTGCGTCACCTCGGCTCCGGCATCCTGCAGATTCCTCGCGATCAGGGTTGCGAGCCGGGTATTCATCGAACCCGGGCGCCAGGAGCCGGCGAAGACGAGGATTTTTGGCATGGTCACTCCGACTTGATAACCGGACTGCTGGGTCCGGCGTTCTCAGTTCGTGATGTCGGAGTGAGGCAGGGCCGACGTCAAGCCCACGCCGTCACGGCTTGGCGCGGCGATAGACCCAGACGCGCGCCGGCGGGATATTGCGCAGCACCCAGTCGGAGACCTGGGCCTTGAGGCCGGAGCCCTTGCGCGGCACCGGCGAGATCACCGCATAGGTGAACTGGATGAAGGGTGCGCCGGGGTTGAGCACATTGGCAAAGGCGTCCTGCACCAGTTCGGTCCGCTCGGCCGGCGGCTTGTTGAACAGCGGCAGCGAGGACACCACTGCGCTCGCCTTGTCGGTCAGATGCCCGGCGAGCGTGGTCGAGAGCGCATAGGCATCGCCCTCGATGACGGTTGCCCGCGGGAAGCGGCGACGCAGCAGGTCGCAGAACTCCGGACTGTACTCGACCAGGATCAGCCTGGCTTCATCGATGCCGCGTTCGATCAGCGCTTCGGTGACCGGGCCGGTGCCGGGGCCGATCTCGACCACCGGCCCTTGCGCCTGCGGATCGACATAGGAAGCCATGCGCCGGGCCAGGAAAGGGCTCGACGGCGCGACCGCGCCGGTCCTTCCAGGCGAATCGATCCAGGACTTGAGGAAGCGGGCATCGTCGCTGAACCGGGCCTTGGCCTCGTCGGCCGCCTTGCGCACCTGCGATTTCAGCTTGCCGGCGGTGTTGCGGACCTCGTCCTCGACCTTGTAGCGCGCCGCGGCGACCCGAAGCCTGGCCTCTGCGACGCTGTCGGCGAAATCGGCCGCCGTCAGCCGCACCTCATGCTCCAGCCGCGCGGCCACGGACGAGCGCCCGAGGCGAGTGGCGCGCAGGCGCTGACCGGAAGCGGAATGGGCCATCCAGAACCTCGATGCGGCCAGGCAAAAAGCCCGCGCCGGAGCGACATGACAATGCCGTGACGTTACGCCGCTGTCATATGGGGTCAAGAGCGGGGCGAATCCAGCGATTTCTTGGCCGCCCGCACGGCCCTCAGCGATCAAATCAGCGGACGCGGGTGAAGCTCGCTCTCGAACAGCAGCGCCATGCGCTCGGTCAGGCGCGGATTGTGGATGGTGAGGCGGCCGCGCTCGAGCGAGAACATCCCGGCTTTGCGCAGGCGGGCCCAAGTCTTGCTGGTATGGACTAGCGAAAGGCCGAGTGCATCGGCGAGCTGCTGCTGCGTCAGCGGGAAGACGAAGCTCCTCTCGGCAACCAGGCCGAGCGCGTCGGCCCTGCGGTAGAGCGAGATCACCAGCGCCGCGATCCGCTCCTGCGCATTGCGCTGGCCGACCGAGGTCAGGTTCTCGTCGATCAGGCTCTCCTCGCGCGAGCCGAGCCAGGCCAGCTCATAGGCGAGCGCCGGCATCCGCCCGAACATCTCATAGGTGCGCCGGCGCGGGAAGACGCAGAGCTCGACCTCGGTCAGCGCCTCGATGCCGTGCTGGGCGGCGCTGAGCAGCGAGGCCTGCAGGCCGACGATATCGCCGGGCAAAAGAAAATTGAGGATCTGCCGGCGTCCATCCGGCAGCGATTTGTAGCGGAAGGCCCAGCCGGAAAAGAGCGTGTAGAGCTCGGCATCCTCCTGGCCGGGATGGATGATGTCGGCGCCGGCCGGCAATTGCCGGTGATCAAGCTTCATCTCCTGGATGAAGCGGATCTCCTCGTCGGATTTGTCCTTGAAGGCAGGTTTCAGCCGCAACGGACAGGCCAGGCAGGACGGGCTGCGGTGATTGCGATGATTGCTCGATGCGACGATCACGCCCGGCTCCCTCATCCGCCGGAACCCGCGGCGAATGCTTTGCGTTTGTGTGTGGCGCGAAAGCGTTGGCTTAGCAATCGCGCTTCGTCTCGGCATTAGCAGATCGGCTGGGGAGGCCGCCGCATGAAATCACGTGCCTCCGGGCTGCGGCGCTCGCGCCTGCGCCAGTTCTTTCGTGTCGCCCTGGGTTTCTGGCGGGGCAAGACCAGATTGCGCGCCTGGGGGCTCACCATTGCGGTGCTGCTCTTCGTCGCCGCCCAGCTCGGTGCCGCAGTCGGCATCAACAGCTGGAACCGGCTCTTCTTCGACGCGCTGGAAAAGCGCGATTTCGACAAGATCTGGACGGCTGTCGGCTGGCTGCCGCTGATCGTCGCGGCGTCGGCTGCATCGTTGTCCTGCCTGGTGATCAGTCGGATGCTGCTGCAGATGCGCTGGCGCGAATGGCTGACGCATCGCCTCGCGGGCTGGTGGATCGCCGACCAGCGCTATTACCGGATGCAGTTCGTCGCGCGCGAACAGAGCGCCCCCGAGTACCGCATCGCCGAGGATGTCCGCCTTTCCATCGAGCCCCTGGTCGAGTTCGCCATCGGCCTGCTCAGCGCTTTCGTGACCGCGGTGACCTTCGCCGCGATCCTGTGGCAAGTCGCAGGCTCGGCGCATTTCACGCTCGCCGGGGCCGAGATCGTCATACCCAGCTACATGGCGATCGCTGCGATCGTCTACGCGGTCATCGCCTCGATCGCGGCCTATTTTGCCGGGCGCCCCCTGGTGCCCCGCATCGCCGCCAAGAACGAGGCCGAGGCGCAGTTTCGCGCCGAGATGACGCGGTTGCGCGAGAACGCCGAGAGCATCGCCCTGATCAAGGGCGACGCCGACGAGCGCGATTCGGTCGGAGAGAACTATGGTCGCGTCGTCGCTGCCTGGCTGAAGGTGATCCGGCAGCAGGGCGTCATCGCCATCGTGCTGAACACCAATGGCGCGCTGTTCCCGATCGTGCCGCTGCTGCTGATCGCGCCGAAATACCTCTCGGGCGAGATCACCCTGGGCGCCGTCATGCAGGTCGTCGCCGCCTTCAGCGCGGTGCAGGCCGCCCTGATCTGGTTCGTCGACAATTTCGTCCGGCTGGCGGAGTGGTTCGCCTCGGTGAGGCGCGTCGACGAGCTGGCCGAAGCGCTGGAGGCGCTCGACGTCGGCACGATCATGGAAGGCGAGACCCAGATCGAGCTGGGCGAGAGCGAGGACGACGACATCCATATCGCGGATCTGTCGATCGCCCACCTCAACGGGCGGATCGTCATCGCCGATGCGTCGATCGTGATCGAGGCCGGCGAGAAGGTCCTGGTCGCCGGCGAGAGCGGCACGGGCAAGAGCACCCTGATCCGTGCGATCGCGGGCCTCTGGCCGTGGGGCGCGGGCTCGATCAAGCTGCCTCCGGGCAAGCGTATCGCCTTCGTGCCGCAGAAGCCCTACCTGCCGATCGGCACGCTGCGCGACGTGCTGCTCTATCCGGAAGCGGAGAGCCGCGTCGACGACGAAGCGGTCAGGGACGCGCTGAAGCGCTGCGGGCTCGCCTCGCTCGGGCGACGGCTCGACGAGGAGGAGCGTTGGGACCAGACCCTGTCCGGCGGCGAGCGTCAGCGCATCGCTTTCGCCCGGCTGCTGATCCAGAAGCCCGACATCATCATCATGGACGAGGCGACCTCGGCGCTCGACGAGGCCAGCCAGGATTCGCTGCTCGGGCTGATCGACAGCGAACTCTCCTATGCGACGATCATCAGCGTCGGGCATCGGCCTGGCCTCGAGGATTTCCACGAGCGCAAGATCACCTTCGAGAAGCGCGAGGCCGGCGCGCATCTGACCTCGAAGCGCCTGACCCGGTCGCTCTGGCGGCTCTTCCGCCGGCGCGAAGCCGCCAATGATCGCTCGGTCGCCTGATAAACGAATCGCGCCCGAAGAAAGAATCGGGATCGCTGCGATTTTCGCGCAAACCGGAACAATTCCCTGCCAGACGGGTTGAAAAGCCGTTCCGCCTTTCAAGAACGACCACACGAACCGGGAGAGCGAAGATGCCGACTGCCAGCCTTGCCCCCTTCAAGCGCGCTGCTACCTTCTTCGGCGGCATGGCGCTGGTCGTGACCGCCTTGACCATGGGCGCCTCGTACCAGAACGGTTTCGGCGAGAGCTCGGAAGCGGTCGCCCAGACCAAGCTCCAGCGTGGCGCCCCGGCCGACGTCCAGTTCGCGGCGGTCAATCCGGCCGAGATGCGCCGTGATTTCGCTCATCGCGTCGTCCCGACCTCGCAGCGCGAGGCCAGCCTCAAGGGCAACACCGTTCTGCGGTAAAACTCCGGAACCGATCCGGCGCTCGCGCGTAGTTGACCTGCCTGACCAGCAAAGCCGCCGCGAGGCGGCTTTTCGCATGATGGCGAGGTAAGATGGATCGGCTGGAGATCAAATGTATCTGCGCATTCGCCACGCGACGACCTATCGCTACGCCGAGCCGGTCGTCTTCGGCCCGCACCGGCTGATGCTGCGCCCGCGCGATTCGTTCGATCTGCGCGTCATCGACACCGCGATCGCCATCTCGCCGCCGGCCGCGCTGCGCTGGATGCACGATGCCTATGGCAACCCCGTCGCCATGGCGAGCTTCGCGGGTCCCTCGGACACGCTCGATGTCGTCAGCGAGCTCGTCGTCCAGCGCTTCGGCTCGGCGCTGCCGCGCTCTAGGCTTGAGCCCGACATCGATAGCTCCGATATCAACTACACCCCGGCCGAGCGGGCCGTCCTCCAGCCCTATCTCGATCTCGCCGCCGCCGATCCCGATGGCGCGCTCGACGCCTGGCTGCAAGCGTTCCGGACCCGGCTCAACGGCGGCCACTTGCTGCGTGCCCTGGCGCATGAGATCAACGCCAGCCTGAGCTATGCCGTGCGCTTCGACGAGGGGACGCAGCATCCGCTCGATACCCTGCAAGCGGGGGCGGGTTCCTGCCGCGACTACGCCTGGCTGTTCATCGAGCTGGCGCGCCGGCTCGGCTTCGCCGCGCGCTTCGTCACCGGCTATATCCATGACCGCTCGCCGCAGGGCGGGGCGATGACCTCCGTGGCCGGGCTGACCCATGCCTGGGCCGACGTCTTCATTCCCAATGACGGCTGGGTCGAATTCGATCCGACCAACGACCTCGTCGCCGACCGGCAATTGCTGCGGGTCGCGGTGGCGCGTGTACCGGAGGATGCTTCGCCGGTGTCGGGAAGCTATGTCGGGCCGACCGGCGCCTTCCTCGGACTCAGCGTCGGCGTCGAGATCACGCCGGTCGACAAGCTCGGCTGAGCCTCGTCGCTCTGGCGCTGAGCGCCGTGACTCAAGCGCCAGACGCCGAGGCTGCGCCCCTGCGGCGGGCTGATCTCCACGGCTTCGATCTGCATCAGGAGTCCGGCGAACAGGCGCGGCGGCGCGATCTGCGTGGTGTCGCGGTCGGAGCTGATGGCGATATCGAGGATGCCGTCGCCGGCTGCGGTCACGGCGAGTTCGAGGCCGATGCCCGGAGCTGTGCGCAGCACCCGGCTGACCACGTCGACGATCAGGAAGCCGAGCGGGATGATCCGATCGATCGGCAGGACAGCTTGCGTCTCGATGCGGCTTTCGAGCCGCTGGCCGCGGGCGAGGATCAGGCTGGAGACCATCGCCACGACGTCGTCGAGGAACAGGTCGATCCGCACCGGCTGCATCTCGCCGTCGGCGAGCGTGAAACGATAGGCGGCCGACAGCACATGGACGCGGCATTCCGCATCCGACAGCGCCATCCGCGCCTCGCCTCGATGGTCGCGCTTGGTCAGGCCGATATAGCTCTGAACCACCTGGAGGCTGTTCTTGACCCGATGGTGCAATTCGCGGACCAGGAAACGATTGTCGTCGAGCGCGAGCCTGAGCTTGCTCTGGCGCACCTCCTGCTCGTCGACCATGGCATTGAAGGCCTCGGCGACGCTGCGGATGTCGCGCGGCATCTCGTCGGAGAGCGGGACGTGGGCACTGGCCGAGCTCGACCTCGCCCGGGCCGTGGTCTCGATACCGCGCAGCCAGCGCACGCAATGCTGGTCGATCGCCTTCATATAGACCAGGCCAAGGAGAGTCAGCGTCAGCAGGGGTGCGAGCAGCAGGATGTAGAACTGCGTCCGCGCGGCTTGCTCCGCCGTGCCGTCGAAACTCGCCACGACATAGAGATCCGGCTCGGCCACCATGCGGGCTGCGTAGGCGCGGCTTGGTCCGGCCCGGCTCCGAGCAACCCAATGCGCGGTCGGTTCGGGTACGATCTCGGCATTCGGAAGCCAGGATGCATCGGCTTGCGCGCCGCCGCGCGCGACCACGACGTCGCCGCCGCGCCGGAGCAGCGCTGCCATCATGCCCTTGTCGCTGCTGCCGAGGTCGAAGGTATCGTCGAGCGGGTCCGGCTTGGTGAGCAGGAGCGCATCGCCTCCATCGAACTCGCTATAGATGGCGAGATAGGAGCGGCCGGCGATCGTCACCTGATCGTAGCGGGCCTTGGTAAACTCGGTGCCGCCCCAGAGCTTGATGGGAGGCCGCGTGGCGAGCTGGTTCGCCACGCCCGTGAGCTCACCGCTCGGGATACTGCCTCCGAGCCCACCGACACAGTCCGGCTGGCCGGAGACCCGCAGCAGCAGTGACTCGTAGCCGTAGACCGCGGCAATGGCCTTCTCAGCGATGCGCCCACAGCTGTCCACCGCCGGCGCTGCCGCCCGGATCGCTGTGGAGCTGGCGACGAGCGAGCGCAGCGCGCCGCGATACCAAACGCGGGCGCGCACCGCGAAATCATCCGCTGCACGCGCCTGGGATGTCTGGATTGCCTCGAACACCGTCCGATAGGTCGCGACCGCCGCCGCCGCCGTCAGGCAGGCGATGGGCAGGACGATCGCGACCATCAGTGCCAGGAGGCGGCCGCGGACCGTCCTGAACAGCGAAAGGGCCATCAGATCACGATGATTCTGGATCGAACCGATCCAGAATCAAAAAATGTGATCGATTCCAGGAGTTCAGAGCAGGATCCCCGCGAAAAACCGGTCGCACCTTTTCGCATCCTGCTCTAGCTGCCGACGGGTTCAGGTCCGGCGCGCTGCACGGCTGCGGTGATCCGGCGATCGGGGCCGAGATCATCGACGCCGCCGATGGACAGGAGCTCCGCCAGCTTGGCGCGTGCCCGGTTGACGCGGCTCTTGATCGTGCCGATCGCGACGCCGCAGATCTCGGCGGTCTCCTCATAGGACAGCCCGGTGGCGCCGACCATGATCAGCACCTCGCGCTGCTCCTCGGGGAGCTTGGCCAGTGCCTTGCGGAAATCGGCGAGGTCGAGATGGCTCTCCTGATTGCCGTGGGTCGCGAGCCTGTCGGCATAAGTGCCTTCGCTGTCCTGCACCTCGCGCCCGCGCTTGCGGTAGAGCGAGTAATAGGTGTTGCGCAGGATGGTGAAGAGCCAGGCCCGCAGGCTGGTGCCGGGCTGGAACTTCTCGGCATTGCCCCAGGCCTTGAGCAGCGTGTCCTGGACCAGATCGTCGGCGAGCTGCATCGAGCCCGAAAGCGACGCCGCGAAAGCGCGCAGATTCGGAATCTCGGCGATCAGCCCGTCCTTGAAGTCAGCTGCGCTCATCGGAGCCGCCTTCGGCTTTGAGGCGCCGTTCGGTATCCTCGAGCTGGGCGAGCAACACCAGAAACCGGTCGGGCACCGGCGCACTGATCAGGTCGTCGTAATGCGCCTTGAGGGATCGGCCGATCGATTCCTGCACCCGCGGGTCGAGCACCCTCTCGTCGTCCGGTTCGGCCCTTGCCGCTTCGGGCGGATCGGCATTCATCAAATTCATCACCCTAGCTCCATTGGCATGCCGACATGTTCGCCGATCACACCCCACCACGCCACGCACGCTCATCGGCACGCCGGCGCGCAACCACCCGGAAACGTACCTTCATTCGGCCCAATAACGAGGCCGAAAGCAAAAGGTTCCATTCCGGACGAAAAATAATTTTCTTGTCATAACAGTAACTTGAGTGCTTCTCTCCTGCAACTTTGATGGAGGTGGGATCTGTCTGGTCGGATGTCCGATCGGTGGTTCCGCCTCTCAATTCTGGATCGTAACCGACCCGATCAGCTGCCATCGAAAGCAGATCGGGCCGGACTTCGTGGGGGATAGCAAGATGTCGATCGCCACTGAAATCGCGCCGCATTTGCCGTATCTGCGCCGCTTCGCCCGGGCGCTGAGCGGAACGCAGGCCAGCGGCGATGCCTATGTCGTTGCGACGCTGGAAGCGCTCATCGCCGACCCCGGCACCTTTCCGCGCGATCTCGGCGCGAGGGTCGGCCTCTACCGGCTGTTCCTGCAGATGTGGTCGTCCGTAGGACTCAACACCCAGGCATCGGCGCCGGAGACGGAGCGTTCCGCCGCCGAGCGAAATCTCGACGCGCTGACGCCGCGCTCGCGCCAGGCCTTCCTGCTGCGGACGGTCGAAGGGTTCTCCATCGAGGAGGTCGCGCAGGTCATGAACATCGCTCCGAGCAACGCCGCAGCCCTCGTTCAGACCGCCGGCCAAGAGATCGCCGAGCAGGTCGCTACCGACGTGCTGATCATCGAGGACGAGCCGATCATCGCCCTCGACATCGAGACCATGGTCGAGGAGCTCGGCCACAACGTCACCGGCGTCGCCCGGACACATCGCGAGGCCATCGCGCTCGTCGCCAAGAAGCGGCCGGGCCTGGTGCTGGCCGACATCCAGCTGGCCGACGGCAGCTCCGGCCTAGAGGCGGTCAACGAAATCCTCGCCGCGATCGAGGTGCCGGTGATCTTCATCACCGCCTATCCGGAGCGTTTGCTCACCGGCGACCGCCCGGAGCCGGCCTTCCTGATCACCAAGCCGTTCCAGCCGGAAGCGGTGAAGGCCGCGATCAGCCAGGCGCTTTTCTTCGATCGCCGCGCCGGCCGCAAGGCGGCCTGACCCACCGATCGAGGTGACCGGGAACAAATCGGCCATCCCTCGCGTTGCCCCGGCCCGGGGGATGCGAGGGAGATCGGTCATGTCCATGGCTCTGCTGGCGGCGCTGATTGTCGCGGCTTCGATCACGGTCCTGTTCACGACCGTCGGCTGAACGCATGTATCGGCGCAGGCCCATCTGGTGGGGTTGCTTGGCAGCCCTCGTCGCCTCCGCCGGATTGGTCGAGGCCGATCGGGCCTCGAGCCAGGAATCGAAGCCGACGAACGCTCCACGGCCCCCGTCGCGGCCCGCCTCCCTGCAGAAGCCCGCCTCGGCTCCGGCGATCATCCCGCTGGAGGACAAGCCGGTCTCCGCGACAGAAGGCAGTGGCTGCGTGCGGATGCTGGCAGGCATCCCCGGGAACAGGGTTCGTCCGATCGCGCCGGCCCCGAAACTGGAGGCGGAAGGCTGCCGCGTGGTCGATCCGGTCGTGGTCGATGCGCTTGCAGTCCGTACCGCCGCCGGGCCGGGGCAGGTCAGACTGGTGCCGCCACCGACGCTGAGCTGTGAGCTGGCGCGGGCCGTTTCGCTGTGGCTCGACAGCGGCCTTCAGCCTCTTGCGCGCGGGACGTTCGGTCGCGAGCTGACGGCGTTGCGCGTCGGCGGCGGGCACGAATGCCGCCGGCGCAATCGTCAGGCGTCAGGTGCGCTGAGCGAGCACGCCACCGGGCAGGCGCTCGACATCTTCGCCTTCGAGCTGGGCGAGGAAAAACAGGGCGGAGCGGTCGTGGTGGTCGAGCGGCCGAAGGGCCTGGAGCAGTCGCGCTTCTTGGACGGCGTGCGCCAATCAGCCTGCGGCGCCTTCATGACGGTCCTTGGTCCGGGCGCGGACGCCGCCCACGCCAACCATCTCCATGTCGATATCCAGCAGCGCCGGGCGGCCTCAAGCCGCTTCTGTCAATGATCCCGGCGAAATCCTATGACGCGATCGTGAAGACGGCGTCGGGCGTGTCTGACTGCGCCGTGGCCGGTGGCGGACGCCTTCCGCTCGACCAGCTCTCACGCCGGATAGCAAGCTCGGCCAGCGCCGAATCATGGTCAAAACCCTCGCGCAGAAGTTGTTCAAGGTCCCAGAATGGCGGAAGATCGCGCGCCAGCTTGGGAGTAGGAAACATCTGCGCCGGGCTGGTCTGTCCTTGCTTTGGCATTCGCGCGTCCATTGGTCAGTTCCCGTCAACGCAAGCACCGGATTGAGGTTCCGGATTATTTGGGAACTATGGAGTGATTGCGGCGCTTTGGTGCGGTTTCGAGGCGCAGCGGACGATTCGGCGAAACCGGCCTCGTGTCGGTGCGGTGCATTCGGAGTAGGGCGCAGGAGAAGGTGAATGAGACGTCTTATCGCAATGCTCGCTTTGGCGGCCGGTGCCAGCCTGTCCGCAGCTCCGACCCTAGCGCAGAGCACCGCGCCGGCGGGGCGCCTGACCTGCACGATCGGCGCCGGCCTCGCCCAGGCCGTCGCGACGCAGAAGCCGCTCGAATGCCGCTTTCGCCCGCGACGCGGGCCGCTTCAGACCTATACCGGAGTGATCCGTGGTTTTTCGCTCGACGCCAAGACGGTCGGGCGCAGCCTGCTCGCATGGCGGGTCTACGGGCCCTATGCGCGCGCACCTCTCGGCGTCCTCAGCGGTCCCTATGCCCGCAAGGAGGGTGATGTAAGGTTGTTCGGCAGCCATGACGGCGATGTCCGTCTGGTGCCGCGGTCCCTGCCCATCCAGCGAGGCGCCAATGTCGCCCTCGGCGTCACCGCCTTCGAGCTCAGTCTCGTCCGCTCGCCGCGCAAGCGCTGATCGGAGGTACTTACGCTTTCCTAACCATATACGGGCAATTTAAGTTGAATTTGAAGGGTTCGGGGCGGACAATCCGGCTCAGAACGGAACAAGGCCGACCGAGCGGGCGTTCATCAAGCTCACAAGCAGGAAACAGCTTGGGGTTGAGTCGTGAAGTTGGAAGGTGATCTGGGTCTCATGGCCGGTATTCGGGTCCTCATCGTCGAGGACGACCCCTTCATTGCGATGGATATCGAGAGCGCCGTAAGCGAAGAGCTCGGCGGCGACGCCGAGCTGATCGTGGTCGACTCGGTGTCGCAGGCGCGGCGTGCCGCCGACCAGCCGATAGACTGCGCCTTGCTCGACATCGACGTCGTCGGCGGAAAGACCTTCGCGATCGCCGCCAGCCTGCGCGCCAAGGGCACTCCGCTGGTGTTCGTCTCCGGCTCCGCCCCCAGCGAGGTTCCGCCCGAATTGCGCGACATACGCTTCGTGCGCAAGCCCTTCTCGGCCGACGAGCTCGGCCGCTTCGTCTCCAAGGCCGTGAACAAGGGCTGAGAAAGGGCTTATGCTGCCGCGTCCTCCTCGGTCCGCTGCTCCCGTTTCGGGAAGGTGACGGCGACACGGGTACCCGGCCGCGCCACACCGGGCGACAGCGGTGCAATCTCCATATCACCCCGCATGCTGCGCAGCAGGGCGTTGATCACCGACTTGCCCAGCCCGGCGCTCTGCTGGTCTTCCGGCATGCCGACGCCGTCATCCTCGACGCAGAGGACGAGGTTCTCTTCGGGCGTGCGCGCGAGCCGGATCGTGATCCTGCCGGCGGTACCGTCCGGAAAGGCGTGCTTGATCGCGTTGGTCACCAGCTCGTTGATGACGACGACGAAGGAAACGGCGTCGCGTCCCGGCAGGCGGATCGCATCCATCGCCAGGGCGATCTCGATCGGACGCCCTTCGGCCGCCTTGCCGATTTCGGCCAGCAGATCCTCCAGATAAGGCCGGGCCTCGATCTCGTCGGCCTCGATGTCGAGCCGCAGGCGTCGCTGGCCGGCCGCGATCGCCTGGATGCGCGATTGCGCCTGGGCCAAGGCCTGCTTGACGGCGGGCTCGCGCGTCTGCCGACCCTGGACGTTGAGCAGGGCGGAAACCATCGCCAGATTGTTGCCGACGCGATGGTTGACGTCGCGCAGCAGCGCCTCGATCCGCAATCGCTCATTCTCGAGCTGGAGCGTGCGCTCGGCCACCTTCCGCTCCAACTCGGCATTGGAGCTGGACAGGGAGACCGTCCGGCGATGCCGCACCCGCAATTGCAGCCAGGCGGCGAGGCACAAGCCGGCGAGCGCGATCAGGATGCCGGCACTGGCCAGGACACGGCGACGGGCTTCGTGGCGGCTGCTGGCGGTAAGGCGGTGATTCTCCTCCAGCTGGATTTCGCCGACGATGTCGCGCAGCTCCTGGGTGAGGCGATTGCCGGTCCCGCGACTCACCATGGCGGCGGCCTCGCCGCGCTTGCCGGCCCGCATCAGCGCCACGGTGTCGGTCATCTCGACGAGCTTGCGGGTGGTCGCGGCACGGGCACGCTGTATGCGTTCGGTCTGCGTCGGGCTGTACGCGACGAGGCGTTCGATCTCGGCCAGGCTGGGCAGCAGCTTGGCACGGCTGTCGTCGTAGGGCTCCAGATATTGCTCGTCGCCGGTGAGCAGAAAGCCGCGCTGCCCCGTCTCTGTATCGAGCACGTTGCTGAGGAACCGCTCGCTGCGCTCGCGGATATCGATCGAGCGCGAGACCAGCTTCGAGGCTTCGTCCGCCCGGATGTTGATCCAGCCCGCGATCAGGACGGCGGCAGCAACCACGAGGATCGCGATTGCAGCCGAGGATGCGGTGTAGCGGCGCGTACCGAGCAAGGGCAGTCCCGGCGAGAGCCAGCGTGGACGGAGCTTCAGCTGGGCATTCATTGCCGTCTTGAATAGACGCTGACACTTGATCGCCCAAGGTAAAAAGACACATCGCCACAGACCGGCGGCGGAAAGGCCGCCGATTCAGAGCTAATCTGCTCTAGCTTTCAGCGTCGTCGTCGCCCCGCGCAAACTGCCGCCCGAGGATGAGCCCCAGCAGCACGACGCCGCCGACCAGTCCGGTGCGCCAGCCGAATTTGCGATTGCCGACCAGCGTGGCCGCGATCGGGGCGGCAGCGACCGCGGCGGCGAGGCGCCGATCCGGCCGCGGCCGGCTCTTCACATAAAGGGCGATGCCGATCATGAGCAGGGCGGCGACCAGCAACCCGCCGGCGATCGACAGGCTGGCGGTGACCGCCCCGTAATGCAGCGTCAGCACCGTGTGCAGCGCATTGAGCGCGTAGCCGACTGCGCCGGCCGCCAGCACCCCTGCCAGCAGGTAGAGCACGACGACCGTGACGTTGCGGCGCACGACGCCGCCGACCTCGCGCGTGACCAGACCGGTCAGCCCCCCCAGCATGGCTCAGCGCGCCGAGAGGAAGCCGACGAACAGCCCGACCGCGGCCGCAAGGCCAAGCGCCCGCAGGGGCCGCTCGCGGATTTCGCGGATGATCAGCTCTTCCAGGTCGCCGGCCTGTTCGCGCGCAACCGCTGCCATGCGGTCGGTGTCGACGCCGACCGATCTCAGCTTTTCGCTCACAGTCGCGGCGAGGTCTTCGGCGCCGCGCGTCAGGCTGGCCTCGATCTCGTCCGCCTCGTCCTTGACGCGACGGCCGGCGCGGCGGGCGCGCTCGGCCGTATCGGCGGCAGCATCGGCCACCTCGTCCTTGGCACGCTTGACCGAGGCCGCGGCCTGTCGCTTTGCGGTAGAACTGGTTGCGGCCATCAAATGCCTCCTGGTGCCTGCAATGAACGATGCCATGCGGAACGCACGGCGCAAAGCTCAACGCGTCAGCAATAGGACGGTTCCCGGCCGTAAGGTTAGTGCGCCTCGTCCCAGTTGTCGGCGGCGCGCGCATCGACGACGAGCGGCACCTTGAGCGCGACGGCCGGCTGCGGCGCTTCGACCATGACCTTGCGGATCACCGGCAGCGCCGCCTCGACCTGCCCCTCCGGGACCTCGAAGACCAGCTCGTCATGCACCTGGAGCAGCATGCGCGCGTCGAGCCTGGCGGCGGCGAGCGCGTCCTCCATCCGGATCATGGCGCGGCGGATGATGTCGGAGGCCGAGCCCTGGATCGGCGCGTTGATCGCCTGGCGCTCGACGAAGGCCCGCTCGGACGGGTTCTTCGAGGCGACCGCCGGGAAATGGCAGACGCGGCCGAAGATGGTCTCGACCGCGCCTTTGGCACGCACCGTGGTGCGCGCCTGGTCCATATAGTCGCGGATCCCCGGGAAGCGCTCGAAATACTTGCGGATATAGGCGCTGGCTTCCTCGCGCGAGATGCCGAGCTGGTTGGCGAGGCCGAAGGCCGAGATGCCGTAGATGATGCCGAAATTGATCGCCTTGGCGCGCCGGCGCACCTCGCTCGGCATGCCCTGGACCGGCACGCCGAACATCTCGGAGGCCGTCATCGCATGGATGTCGACGCCATCCGCGAAGGCCTGCCTGAGCTGCGGAATGTCGGCCATGTGGGCGAGGATGCGCAGCTCGATCTGGCTGTAGTCGGCCGAGATCAGCTTGTGGCCCTTCTCGGCGACGAAGGCGGTCCTGATCTTGCGGCCGGCCTCGGTGCGGATCGGGATGTTCTGCAGGTTCGGCTCGGAGGAGGAGAGCCGACCGGTGGTGGTCGCCGCCAGGGCGTAGGAGGTGTGGACCCGCTGGGTCTGCGGATTCACATAGGTCGGCAGCGAGTCGGTATAGGTCGATTTCAGCTTGGCCAGCTGGCGCCAGTCGAGGATGCGGGCCGGCAGCTCGTTGCCCTGCTCGGCGAGGTCCTCGAGCACGCCGGCGCCTGTCGCCCATTGCCCGGTCGCGGTCTTCTTGGCGCCGGGCAGGCCCATCTTGCCGAACAGGATGTCGCCGAGCTGCTTGGGGCTGCCGATGGTGAACTTCTCGCCGGCGAGCGTGTGGATCTCGTCCTCGAGTCGCGCCAGGGACTGGGCGAACTCGCCCGAGAGGCGCGACAGGATCTGCCGGTCGATCGAGATGCCGCGCCGCTCCATCCGCACCAGCACCGGCACCAGCGGGCGCTCCATTGTCTCGTAGACCGTGGTCTTGCGCTCGGGCACCAGCCGCGGCTTCAGCGCGAGCCAGAGGCGGAGCGTGACGTCGGCGTCCTCGGCGGCATAGGCGGTCGCCTTGTCGAGCGGCACCTTGTCGAAGGTGACCTGGCTCTTGCCGGTGCCGGCGACCTCCGAATAGGCGATCGGCTTGTGGCCGAGATGAACCTCGGAAAGCCGGTCCATGCCCTGTCCGCCATGGCCGGCGTCGAGCGCGTAGGAGATCAGCATGGTGTCGTCGATCGGGCCGACCTCGACCCCGTGCCGGTTGAACACGGCGATGTCGTACTTGAGATTCTGTCCGATCTTCAGCACGCCGGGGTCGGCGAGCAGCGGCTTCAGCTCGGTCAGCGCCTGGTCGAGCGGAATCTGGCCTTCGAGCAGACCTGAATCGAACAACCCGTCGCCGGCGCGGTGCTGCAGCGGGATATAGCAGGCCTTGCCCGGCGCGACCGCGAGCGAGATGCCGATCAGGTCAGCCTGCATCACATCGAGCGAGTTGGTCTCGGTGTCGAGCGCGACGCAGCCGGCCTCGTAGGCCCAGCCGATCCAGCGCGCGAGATCGGCGACGGTGCGGACGCACTCATAGGCGCCATGGTCGATCTTGACCGCGAGCGCCGCGTCCTTGCGTGCGGCGGCGAGATCGGCCGGCCGCAGCCAGCCATCGGCTGCAGGAGAGGCCGCCGGCGCGGCACCGTTCGCGACGGGAGCCGTCGCGGCGAGCTCGCCTGCCCCAGCGACCGGAGCATCGGTCTCGGCATAAAGCGCCTTGAGCGCAGCGGCGCGGGCGCCGCCCGGCGCGAGATCGGGGTCGGCATCGATCGCGCCGACATCGGCCTCATAGGCCTCGGCCGCGCGCTTGGTGATGGTGGTGAACTCCATCGCCTTGAGGAAGGCGATCAGCTTGGCCGGATCGGGCTGGTTCAGGGTGAGCTCGCCGAGCGGCGTCTCGACCGGCACATCCTCGACCAGCGTGACGAGCTTGTGCGAGATGCGGACCTTCTCGACCACCTCGGGATTGGTCAGCGTCTCCCGGCGCTTGGGCTGCTTGATCTCGCCGGCGCGGGCCAGCAGCATTTCCAGGTCGCCATACTCACCGATCAGCTGTGCCGCCGTCTTGATGCCGATGCCGGGCGCGCCGGGGACATTGTCGGTCGCATCGCCGGCGAGCGCCTGGACGTCGGTGACCTTGTCCGGCGTGACGCCGAAATACTCGACCACCTCAGGCTCGCCGATGCGCCGTTCCGGCCGGAATCCGGCGCCCTTCTTGGCGTCGCCCGAGGCTGGATCGTACATCGCGACACCCGGCCGCACGAGCTGCATCAGGTCCTTGTCGGCCGAGACAATCAGCACGTCGGCGCCGGCCTCGCGCGCCTGGCGCGCATAGGTCGCGATCAGATCGTCGGCCTCGTAGATGTCCTGCTCGACCGGGATCAGCCCGAAGGCGCGCACGGCGTCGCGCATCAGCGGGAACTGCGGAATCAGGTCCGGCGGCGGGTCCGAGCGATTGCCCTTGTACGCCGGGTAGATTTCCTTGCGAAAGGAGTTCTCGCTCTTGTCGAAGACGATGGCGAGATGGGTCGGCTTCACCCCGAGCACGCCATCGCGCACGAACTGGAACAGCTTGGTCGCGAACAACCGGACCGCGCCCGACGGCAAACCGTCGGAGCGGGCATTGTATTTCCGGTCCTGGTTGATCGACTGGAAATAGGCGCGGAAGATGAAATTCGAGCCATCGACCAGGAAGAGGTGGTCGCCGGGCTTGAGCTGTGAGGCCGGGTTCGTCATGGGCGGGACCATAGGGCGGCAGACCGGGATGGTCTATTGTGCAAGCAGCAGTGCCCGCAAGAAGCTGTCAGGAGGACATCGATGAACGCCTATGTCACCATGCCGCTCGCCTTCCAGGGCCTGCCCGAGGAGGAGATGAAGGCGCAGGCGCTCAGGTTCCTGGAGACGATGAGGACGCGCCGCACGGTGCGCGACTATTCCGACAGGCCGGTCCCGCGCGAGATCATCGAGGCGGCGGTTGCGACCGCCGGCACCGCGCCGTCCGGCGCCAACCAGCAGCCCTGGACCTTCGTCTGCATCTCCGATCCGCAGATCAAGCGGAAGATCCGCGAGGGCGCCGAGGAAGAAGAGCGCGCCTTCTATGCCGGCCGCGCCGGCGAGGAATGGCTGGGCGCGCTCGCCCATCTCGGCACCGACGAGCACAAGCCTTTCCTCGATACCGCGCCCTGGCTGATCGCGATCTTCGCCCAGCGCTGGGGCTATGATGCCGAAGGCCGCAAGGTGAAGCATTACTACGTGCCGGAGTCGGTCGGCATCGCCGCCGGCTTCCTGATCGCCTCGCTGCATCAGGCCGGCCTGGCGACGCTGACACATACGCCGGCGCCGATGAATTTCCTCAACGAACTCTGCGGCCGGCCCGACAACGAGAAGGCGCTGATCCTGCTCGTCGTCGGCTATCCCGCCGAGGGCTGCGTCGTCCCGGCGATCGGCAAGAAGCCGCTGGAGGAGATCGCCAGCTTCCTGTGAGGCTCCCGCCGCACTTGAGCAATCGCTCCGGCCATGGCTGATGGTGCAGTCTTGGCCGGCGGGAGATTCGTTCACGTCATGCAGACCAGTTCGCCGCCGATCCGCCGGGCCATGGTGCTCGCCGCCGGGCTCGGCAAGCGCATGCGCCCGATCACCGACACCATGCCGAAGCCGCTGGTTGCGATCGCCGGCAAGACCATGCTCGACCATGCACTCGACCGCTTGGCCGAAGCTGGCGTTGCGGAGGCCGTGGTCAATGTCCACTACCTCGCCGAGCAGATCGAGGCGCGCGTCGCCGGCCGCTCCAGCCCGCGCATCGCGATCTCCGACGAGCGCGACCTGCTGCTCGAAACCGGTGGCGGCGTGAAGAAGGCGCTGCCTTTGCTCGGCACCGAGCCCTTCTTCCACGTCAACTCCGATTCGCTGTGGAGCGAGCGGGGGGCGTCGAACACTTCCGCCATGGCCGCCGCCTGGGATGCCGGGCGCATGGACATGCTGCTCCTGCTGGCGGAGCGTGAGAGCAGCGTCGGCTTCGACGGCGCCGGCGACTTCTTCCGCGACGAGGCCGGCCGGCTGGCGCGGCGCGGGCAGGCTGCAAGCGCGCCTTACGTCTATGCCGGCGTCGCCATCATCAAGCCGGAGCTCTTCGCCGACACGCCGGAGGGACCGTTCTCGCTCAACCTGCTGTTCGACCGCTGCATCGCCAGCGGAACCCTGTTCGGCCATCTGCTCGATGGGCGCTGGCTGCATGTCGGCACGCCCGAGGCGATCCCGCTGGCGGAGCAGGCCTACGCCGCCCATCAGGGCGGGTGAGCGGCGATGGCCGGGCTCAACCTGTTCAGCATCCCGGCCGGCGCGCCCTTCCTCTCCGTGCTGGCAGAACAGCTGATCGCCGGCCGTTTCGGCCGGGCGTTCGACCCAGGCGATCCGACTGCCCTCTCGCGCACCACGCTCTATCTGCCGACGCAGCGCGCAGCGCGGGCTTTCGGCACGATCCTGTCGGAAAAGCTCGGCGGCCGGCCGCTGCTCCTGCCGCGCATCGTCCCGCTCGGCGATGTCGACGAGGCCGAGACCGCATTGATCGCCGGCGCGGGCGATGCGCTGGCGCTTGGGCGGGTCGCGCCGATCGATCCGCTACGTCGTCGCTTCATCCTGACGACGCTGATCTCGGCCTGGGGCCGCACCGCCAACCGCCAGCACCTCAAGCTCGACCCGGCGGAGCCCTCGCTGATGCCGGCGACCTTGGCCGAGGCCTGGGGGCTGGCCGGCGACCTCGCTCATCTGCTCGACCAACTGCAGACCGAAGGCATCTCGCCGGCACGATTGAAGGGGTTGGATGCCGCCCGCTTCGACGAGATCTGGCAGTTCAACGCGCGTTTCCTCGACATCATCGCGCAAGCCTGGCCGGCGATCCTCGAACAGCGGGCCGAATGCGACCCGGCCGAGTTCCGCAACCGCATGCTCGCGGCCGAGCGCGAGCGCCTGCTCGCCGGCGATTTCCACGGGCCGGTGATCGCGGCCGGATCGACCGGCACGGTGCCGGCGACGGCGCGCCTGCTCGCCGCGCTCGCCCGCGCCCCGAACGGCGCCGTCGTGCTGCCCGATCTCGACGAGGCTCTCTCCGAACAGGGCTGGCGCGCCATCGTCCAGGAACCCGCGCCGTCCCACCCGCAGGCGGCGCTGCATCGACTGCTCGACGAGATCGGTGCGAACCGGGACGAGGTCGTCACCCTTGCCGAGCCCTCACCTGGGCTGGAAACGCGCCGCGACCTGCTGCGCCGTGCCCTGTTGCCGGCCTCGATCACGGATGACTGGGCCGGCGCTGCGCCCCTAGCTGCCGGGGCGCTCGACGGGCTTCGCATCGTCGAGGCGGCAGATGAACGCGAGGAGGCGCTGGTCGCGGCGCTCGCCCTGCGTGAGGCACTGGAAGAGCCAAATGCCCGTGCCGCCCTGATTACCCCCGATCGCGGCCTTGCCGAGCGCGTCGCGGTCGAGCTCCGGCGCTGGGGCATCCAGGCCGACGATTCCGCCGGCATGCCGCTCGGCCGCTGGCCGGCCGGCGCCCTGCTGCGGCTGGCGCTCGATGCGGTCGAGGGCGACCTCTCGCCGGCGAGCCTCGTCGCGCTGCTGGCGCATCCGCTCTGCCGGCTCGGGTTGACGGAAGCCCGCCTGCGGCAAGGCGCGGCAGCGCTGGAGATCGGCTGCTGGCGCGGCGAGCCGGTGGGTCCGGGTTTCGCCGGCCTGCGCCGCGCCTTCGAGGCGATGCCGGAATTGCGCGAGGCGACCTATGCGCCGCGCCCGCGTCGCAAGCTGACAGACGAGGATGTCGGCGCGGCCGAACAGGTGCTTGCCGGACTGGAAGATGCACTCGCGCCACTTGTGGCGGCTTTGGCCGGCCCTGCCCCCGAATTACGCGAGATCGCGGCGCAGGCCCGACGCGCGATCGAGACGCTGAGCGGCGACGAGGCCGGCGCCGTCCTCGCCTGGCGCGGTCCGGATGGCGAAGCGCTCGCGGCTTTGCTCGACGATCTCGACGCCGCCTTGCCGGAAGCCCCCGGCGAGGGCCGCGCCCGCGACTGGGTCGCGATCCTTGAGGCCCTGATCGGCGAGCGCGTCGTGCAGCGCCGTGATCCCGGCCATCCGCGCGTCAAGATCTGGGGCTTGCTCGAAGCCCGCCTGCTCGAAGCCGAGCACATCGTGCTCGGCGGGCTGATCGAGAGCGTCTGGCCGCCGGCCACCGAGACCGATTCCTTCATCAACCGGCCGATGCGGGCGGAACTCGGCCTTTCGCCACCGGAACGGCGCATCGGCCAGACCGCGCATGACTTCGTCGCCGCCGCACTCGCTCGCAAGGTGACGCTGACCCGCGCCCGCAAGGCCGGCGAGGCCGAGACGATCCCCTCGCGCTTCTGGCAGCGCCTCAAGGCGGTGGCGCCGGCTGAAGGCTGGGAAGCGGCCGAGGGACGCGGGCGCGAGCTGATCGCCTGGGCCGCGCTGCTCGGCAAGCCGGCCGATCTCCTGCCAGTACCGCGGCCAAAACCCTTTCCGGCGGCGCATCTGCAGCCGAAGCGGCTCAGCGTCACCGAGGTCGAGACGCTCTATCGCGATCCCTATGCGGTCTATGCGCGCAAGATCCTCAGGCTCGACGCCCTGCCCGAGCTGGTCGAGGATCCCGGCGCGACCGATCGTGGTTCGCTGCTGCACGACATCGTCGGAACCTTCGCCGAAACCTACCCCGAGCAGATTCCGGCCGGCGCCCTCGGCAGCCTGATCGAGATCGGCGAGCGCTTCTTCCGCGCCTATGAGGAGACGCCGGAGGTGCGCGCCTTCTGGTGGCCGCGCTTCCTGCTGATCGCACAGAACTTCCTCGGCTGGGAGGAGAGGCGCCGGCCGGGGCTCGCCCGCGTCGCGGTCGAGCGCGATACGCAAGGCGAATTTCCGCTGATCGATGGTTCCTCGATCCTGCTGACCGGCCGGGCCGACCGCGTCGAGATCACGCGCGATGGCGCCTTGCGCATCATCGATTTCAAGACCGGCGCGCCGCCGAGCGACGAGCAGGTCCGCCTCGGCTTCGCCCCGCAATTGACGCTGGAGGCCGAGCTCGCTTTGCGCCACGGCTTCTCGCCCGACATCCTGCCCGGGCCGGTCGAGGCGCTGCTCTATCTGCGACTCAACCATGATCCGAAGAGCTGGGAGAAGGACAAGAAGCTCGCCTTCAAGGACGAAGCGCAGGCCGACGTCACCGCCCGCCATCTCGCGCAATTGCTCGACCATCTTTCCGTGCTGCGCGCCGGCCGCGAGCCCTGGCTCTCGCGGCGCGCCCCGGCCTACATCAAATACGCCAGCCCCTATGACCAGCTCGCCCGGGTCAAGGAATGGTCGGCGGCGCCCGATCTCGGCGATGCCGGAGACGAGGCATGACTCCGGCGGGCTGGACCATTCCCGAGCAGACGCGCCGCAACCAGGCGCTGGCGGCCGAGCCCGATCTCAGCGCCTGGGTCTCGGCCAATGCCGGCTCGGGCAAGACCCATGTGCTGGTCAACCGCGTGCTCAGGCTCCTGCTCGACGGCGTCGCGCCCGGCCGGATGCTCTGCATTACCTATACCAAGGCGGCCGCTGCCAACATGTCGAACCGGGTCTTCGGGGCGCTCTCGAAATGGGCTGTCGCCAAAGACGGAGACCTGTGGAAGGCGTTGAAGGAACTGACGGGAGAATTGCCGCCCCCGAGCGACATCAGCCGGGCGCGGCGCCTGTTCGCCCAGGCGCTGGAGACGCCGGGCGGCCTGAAGATCGAGACGATCCACGCCTTCTGCACCCGCGTGCTGCAGAGCGCCCCCTTCGAGGCCAATGTCCCGCCGCGCTTCGAGGTCGCCGACGATCTCGCCCAGGACGAGTTGATGCGCGATGCCAGGCGCGACCTGCTCGCCGCGGCCGAGGCCAACCCGGACGGGCCGCAGGCCCGGGCACTGCGCTTCATGGCCGAGCACGCCGCTCAGGACACTTTCGACCAGATCATGCGCGAGGCCCTGCACCAGCGCGCCGTGTTCAGCGATGCCGAGGGGCGGGCGCGGCAGCCGGATGAGATCGTTTCGGGGCTCAGCGCCTTCCTCGGCATCGGGCCGGAGCTGGCCGCCGAGACGGTACGAGAGCGCTTCCAACGCGAATTGGCTGCTGTCCCCGATCTCGAGCGGCTGATCGCCGCCTTCGAGGCCGGCAGCGCGACGCGGGCCAAGGCGGCGGCAGCGATCAGGCTCGCGCTGTCGGATGCGCCGGGCATCGATCCGGTCTCCGCCTGCCGCGCCGGCCTGCTCACCGCCGAAGGCAATGTCGCCCAGCATGTCCGTGGCAAGGGCAACAGCGCCCTGCCCGCCGATCTCGACGCGGCGCTCGATGCGCTAGCGGCCTGTCTGGCCGCCGCGATCGACCAGCTCAACGCCATCGCCGTGCGCGAGCGCAGCGCGGCGCTGGCCGTGCTGGTGACGCATATCCTTTCCGCCTATCGCAAGCTGAAGGCGCAGCGCTCGCTGCTCGACTATGACGACCTGATCGCCAAGACGCGCTCGCTGCTCGACCGGGTCGATCCGGCCTGGGCGCTCTACAAGCTCGACGCCGGCATCGACCACATCCTCCTCGACGAAGCCCAGGACACCAGCGAGGCGCAATGGGCGATCCTGCGCCGCCTCGCCGAGGAGTTCTCGGCCGGCGAGGGCGCGCGCGAACTGGTGCGGCCGCGCACCGTCTTCGTCGTCGGCGACGAGAAGCAGTCGATCTACGGCTTCCAAGGCGCGGCCCCCGCCCATTTCAGCGAGGAGCGGGGGCTGCTCGGCCGGCGCCTCTCAGAGGCTGGGCAGCGCTTCGAGCCGATCAGTCTCACCACCTCCTTCCGCTCGGCGCCCGACATCATGCGTGCGGTCGATGCGGTGTTCGCGCCGCCGGAGCACTGGCGCGGCCTCGTCTTCGACGGCGGCGCCGGGCCCGAGCGACACGATACGGTCAGGCGCGCCTCGGTCGGCGCGGTCGATCTCTGGCCCGTCTCGGCCGATGACCCCAGCGAGAAGCCCGATGCCTGGACCGCGCCGGTCGACGCACCCGAGCGGCGCTCGGGCCTCGTGAAGCTCGCCGCTCGCATCGCCGACGTGCTGAAGCGCTGGAGCGAGGCCGGTCGCGACGATATCGGCCGTCCCTTCAAGCCCGGCGACGTCATGATCCTGCTGCGCCAGCGCGGCGCGCTGTTCGAGGCGATCGTCAAGGCACTGAAGGATCGCGAAGTGCCGGTCGCCGGCCGCGACCGCCTGACGCTGGCCGACCATCCGGCGGTCGAGGACCTCGTCGCGCTCGGGCGCACGATCCTGCTCCCGCAGGACGATCTCTCGCTGGCGATCACGCTGAAGACGCCGCTCTTCGGTCTCGACGACGACGATCTGATGCGCCTTGCGCCGGAGCGGAAAGGCTCGCTGCGCGACGCCTTCCGCACGGCGGCGCAGACCGAGCCGCGCTACGCCGCGATCGAGGCGCGCCTGACCGAGCTTGCCGAGGAGGCCGGGCGCTGCGGCCCGTTCCGTTTCTACGCCGGCCTCCTCGGCCCGGGCGGCGGCCGCAATCTCGCCCTCGCCCGGCTCGGCCCGGAAGCGGGCGATGCGCTCGATGCCTTCTTGAGCGCCGCGCTCGACCATGAGCGGCGTTACGGCCCCTCGCTCGCCGGTTTCCTGCACCATATCGACGCGGTGGCGACGCAGGTGAAGCGCGATCTCTCGGCCAGCGCCGGCGAGGTCCGGGTGATGACCGTGCACGGTTCGAAAGGGCTGGAGGCGCCGGTCGTCATCCTCGCCGATCTCGGCATCGCGCCCGGCGAACGCCGCCTGCCGAAGCTGATGGCGGTCGCGCCGCCGCGCGGCGCGCAGGTGCCGGTCTGGCCGAGCAGGCGCGCCGACGACCCCGCGGCGATGCGGCGCGCCAAGGACGCGATCGTGGCGCAGATGGTCGAGGAGCATCACCGCCTGCTCTATGTCGCGCTGACGCGGGCCGAAGAGCGCCTGATCCTCTGCGGCGTGCAGGCCAAGGGCGAGGCGCCTGAAGGATCCTGGTACGCCATGGCAGAGCTTGGCCTCGCCGGCTCCGAGCCCTGGCTGCGTAACGTTCCCGCACCCGATAGCGACGGTGAAGTCCGCCGCTTCATGGTTTCGCAGCCGGGAGAAGGGGCAGTCGAGGACGCTGTCGCTGTGCGGGCGGCGGCGGTGCCGCCGGACTGGCTGACGCGCTCCGCGCCGGAAGAGGCCGAGCCGGCTCCGCCCTTGCGCCCGTCGAGCGCGCTCTCAGCAGCCGATGCGCAGGAGCGTCCGCATGACGGGCCCTTCCTGGCCAACGCCGCCGCGGCCGGCCGGCTCGCGCATCTCCTGCTGCAGGTCCTGCCGGAGGTGCCGGACGAACGCCGCGCCAGCACTGCCCATGCGCTGGCGCAGGCGCGCGGTGGCTCGCTGCCGGATGAGCGTCGCACCAGGATCGTCGACGATGCGCTCGCGCTGATCGCCGCGCCGGAGTTCGGCGGGCTGTTCGGGCCGGGCAGCCTGGCCGAGGTGCCGCTCGCCGGCGTGATCACCATGGGCGATGGCAGCAGGCGCCCGGTGCAGGGCCGGATCGACCGGCTCGCGGTCGGCGAGAGCGAGGTCCTGATCGCCGATTTCAAGACGGCCGCCCGCCCGCCGCAGGACGCTGCCGCGCTGCCGGCCTCGACCTTGGTTCAGCTCGCGGTCTATCGCCGGCTGATCGGCGAGATCTATCCCGGCCGGCGCGTCAGGGCGGTGGCGATCTACACGGCGAGCCTGAAGCCGCTGGAGGCATCGGCCGAGCTGCTCGATGCGGCCCTGGCAGGGATGGCGGCACCCTCCCCGCACTGATGGATCAGCCGATCGCGGCGACGCATTCGATCTCGATGTCGAAGGGCAATGGCCAGGGCCGGATCGCGGCGCTGGTCCGGGCCGGGAAACCGTCGCTGAAAAAGGTGCGGTAGACCGCATTCACTCCGGCCATCAGCGCTGGATCGGTCACGAAGATCGTCGCCTTGACGACGGCGTCGAGCGAGGCGCCGCCATGGCGCAGGGTCACGGCGAGCGCCTCCATCGCGGCGCGGGTCTGCGTCTCGATATCGCCACTGACGATCTCGCCGGTGGTGACATCGATCGGCGGCATGCCGCAGGTGAAGAGCAGGTCGCCGACGCGCGCCAGCGCCGAAGTCGGCGCACCGAGCCGGCGGATCGCCTCGGAGATGACGGGGACTTCGATGATCTCGCGGCGCATGATGTTCCCCGCTTGTTTGCAGACGGCAGGCCGGCTTAGCGGCCTCGCAGCAGGCCGTCGATACCGGCGGCGCAGAAGCTGGTCAGGCGCTGCAGCAGGTGCTCGGCATTCTCCACGACCGGCACCGCCTCGCGCGGCTGGTCGAGCCGGGTGGCGCGGTCACCGGCGGCCATGGTCATGACGAGCGCGCCGACCATGAAGAGATAGGCGTCGACCAGCGCGCCTTCCGGCGCCTGCGGGTAAAGCTTGCCCAGCGCCGTGACGAACTGCCGTGCTGTCGGGTCGAAATGTTCGGCGACGACGCCGCGTGCCGCCTCGCGCGGGTCGACCGCCTCGCGGGCGGTCATCATGGCGAAGGCCGCGCCCTGCACGCCTTCGCTGAAGCGCTGGCGGACCGAGGGACCGATGAGGGCGGCGACGATCTCGCCGACGTCGAGCACCGGCCGGGCCATGGCCTCGCCGAGCTCCTGGGCGCGCGCCAGAGCCAAAGCATGGGCCCGGCGGGCGAAGACGGCGCGGTAGAGCGCCTCCTTCGAACCGAAATGATAGCTGAGCTGCGAGAGCCGCACGCCGGCCGCGGCCGCAAGGTCGCGCATCGAGGCGCCGTCGGCGCCGCCGCGCTCGGCGAAGAGCCGTTCGGCAGCGTCGAGAATACGGTCGCGCGTCGGCATCGCGGACATCTTGCCCCTCCAGAATCCAGCGATTCCCCTCTTACCAGAAACAGGGCACCCTGCTATAGGTCGGACGTTCGTCCAAATTCGTACCAAAGATAACGCATCTTCAAGGGAGGGCATACCGGCATGCTGCCAGGCCGCCTCGTCGATCTGTCGATTCCACTTGAGAACGACGTTCCTGCCGACCCGCCCTTCCAGAAGGTCAAAATCGACTATCGCACGCACGAGGCCACGGCGAAGGACGTCGCGGCGGCGTTTCCGGGCCTCAAGCCCGAGCAACTCCCGGACGGAATGGGCTGGGCAGTCGAGCTCGCGACGATCTCGACCCATAACGGCACCCATGTCGATGCGCCCTGGCATTATCATCCAACGCAGGATGGCGGCGCTCCCGCGCTCCGGATCGACGAATGCCCGCTCGACTGGTTCCTGCAGCCCGGCGTGAAACTGGATTTCCGCCATCTCCCCGATGGCCACGTCGTCAGCCCCGGCGAGATCGACGCCGAGCTTATGCGGATCGGCCATACTTTGAGCCCGCTGGAGATCGTCATCGCCAATACGCGGGCCGGCGCCCGTTACGGACAGGCTGACTATGTCGATTCCGGCTGCGGCTTCGGCCGCGAGGCGACGCTGCATCTGGTCCGGCAGGGCATCAAGGTGGTCGGCACCGATGGCTGGAGCTGGGATGCGCCATTCAGCCACACCGCCCGCCGCTTTGCGCAGACCGGCGACGCCTCGCTGATCTGGGAGGGACACAAGGCCGGGCGCGAGGCCGGCTACTGCCAGATCGAGAAGCTGCACAATCTCGAAGCGCTGCCGGCGAGCGGCTTCACCATCAGCTGCCTGCCGGTGAAGGTCCGCAACGGCTCGGCCGGCTGGACACGCGCCGTGGCGATCCTGCCGGCCTGACGAAGGAGAGTTCGATGAGGAAGATCATCATCACCTGCGCCGTCACCGGCGGCATCCATACGCCGACCATGTCGGATCATCTGCCGATCACCCCGGACGAGATCGCCAGCCAGGCAATCGCAGCGGCGGAGGCGGGCGCGGCGATCCTGCATCTGCACGCGCGCGATCCCCGGGATGGCCGCCCGACACCCGATCCGGCCGTGTTCATGGAATTCCTGCCGCGGATCAAGCAGGC
Organism: Allobosea lupini; assembly: GCF_900109525.1. Lineage (GTDB taxonomy): Bacteria > Pseudomonadota > Alphaproteobacteria > Rhizobiales > Beijerinckiaceae > Allobosea > Allobosea lupini. The sequence goes on from NZ_FOAN01000004.1 coordinate 261,730, forward strand.
GACCGATGCGGTCGTGAACATCACCACCGGCGGCGGCCTGACCATGACCGTCGAGGAGCGCCTCGCCGCGCCGCTCAGGGCCGCGCCGGAGATGTGCTCGCTCAATATGGGCTCGATGAACTTCGCGCTACACCCTCTCGCGGAGAAGTACAGCGACTGGAAGCATCCCTGGGAGCAGCCTTATCTCGCGGGCACCAAGGACTTCATCTTCCGCAACACTTTCGGCGACATTGAGCGCATCTACAAACTGCTCGGCGAGGGCCACGGCACCAAGTTCGAGCACGAATGCTACGATGTCGGCCACCTCTACAATCTCGCCCATTGCCTGGATCGCGGCTGGTTCCGGCCGCCGGTCTTCCTGCAGTTGATCTTCGGCATCCTCGGCGGCATCGGCGCCGATCTCGACAATCTGATGTTCATGAAGCGCACCGCCGACAAGCTGTTCGGTCGGGATTACCACTGGTCGGTGCTCGCGGCCGGACGCCACCAGATGGCGTTCTGCACGCAGGCTGCGATGCTCGGTGGCAATGTCCGCGTTGGGCTCGAGGACAGCCTGTTCATCGGCAGGGGCAAGCTCGCCACGTCCAATGCCGAGCAGGTCGCCAAGATCCGCCGCATCGTCGAGGAGCTCGGCTACGAGATCGCGACGCCCGATGAGGCCCGCGCGACGCTCGGCCTCAAGGGCGGCGACCGCGTGAACTTCTGATGTCACCCACACCCAACCCGCTTGACGGCTTTGTCATCGATCCCGCCGCGATCACCTATGTCGGCGAGGGCCTGCAGCGGCCGGAATGCATCCTGGCCGAGCGCGACGGCTCGCTCTGGTCAGCCGATGCGCGCGGCGGCGTCGTCCATATCCGGCCGGACGGCACGCAGCAGCTGATCACGCAGACGGCGAGCCGCGGCTTTGCCGAGGCCGCCGACGAGGAGGCGCGCTTTGTCTCCGGCACCCTGCCGAATGGCCTTGCCTTCGCCCGCAATGGCGATGTCCTCATCTCGAATTTCGGCACCGACCGGCTGGAGCTGATGACTCGCTCGGGCGAGACGCGCGTGCTCGTCGACAGCATCGACGGGCAGGCGATCGGCAAGGTCAATTTCGTACTGCGCGACAGCAGGGACCGGATCTGGCTGACGATTTCGACGCGCACGACAAACTGGATGCGGGCGATGAGCCCGAATGTCCGCGACGGCTATGTCGCGCTCTATGATGGCGGACGCCTGCGCATCGTCGCCGATGGATTCGCCTTCACCAACGAGATCAGGCTCGATGCCACCGAGGAATGGCTCTACGTCGCCGAGACCTGCGCCTGCCGGGTGACGCGATTGCGGGTCGGGGCCGATGGCAGCCTGACCGACCGCGAGATCTTCGGCCCGAGCGATCATGGCGCCTTCATCGACGGCATCGCGTTCGACGCCCATGGCAATCTCTGGGGCACGCATGTGATGCTCGACCGGGTCTTCGCGATCACGCCCGAGGGCGAGCTGCGCATCCTGCTCGACGACGATCGCGGCAGCACTGCCGGCAAGGCGCTGATGGCCGCCTTTGCTCGCGACGAGGCGACGCCCGAGCTGATGCTCGCCTGCGGCGGCACGATCGCGCCCTGGTTCGCCAGCATCACCTTCGGCGGCGCAGACCTGCGCACCGCCCATATCGGCAGCCTGCGCGGCAGCCGCATCCCCTCATTCAGATCACCGGTCGCCGGCCTGCCGATGGCGCACTGGCACGACCGCTAGCAACGACGAACGACAATCACGGGAGGAATTCACATGAAGGGTCTGGCCTCGGCGCTCGCCGTCACCACCGCATTGCTCGGAGCACTGCCCGCCGCGGCCGAGATCTCGGACGGCGCCGTCAAGATCGGCGTGCTGACCGACATGTCCGGCGTCTATTCCGACATCACCGGCAAGGGCTCGATCACGGCCGCCCGCATGGCGGTCGAGGACTGCCTGAAGGCCGAATGCCAGGGGGTGAAGATCGAGATCGTCTCGGCCGACCATCAGAACAAGGCCGATATCGGCTCGGCGATCGCCCGCGAATGGATCGACCGGCAAGGCGTCGACGTCCTCGCCGACATGTCCAACGCGTCGCTGCAGCTCGCCATCCCGCCTTTGCTGAAGGACAAGAACCGGGTCGGCCTCTTCCCCGGCGGCACGGCCCGCCTGACCGGCGATGCCTGCCAGCCCGACCATGTCGTCCAGTGGATGTGGGACACTTATGTCCAGGTCGCCGGCATCGCCAACCATCTGACCAAGCCCGGCACCAAATGGTATCTGGTCACCGCCGATTACGCGCTCGGCCACCAGCTTGAGGCCGATGCCAAGACGCTCGTCACCGCCAGGGGCGGCACCTATGTCGGCTCTGTCCGACATGCTTTCCCTGCGGTCGATCTCTCCTCGCAGCTGCTGACGGCGCAGGGCTCGGGTGCCGACCTGATCGCGCTCGCCAATGCCGGCGGCGATACCGTCGCCGGGATCAAGACCGCCCGCGATTTCGGCATCGGCCAGGACAAGCAGAAGCTGGTCGCCTTCTTCCTGACCGCGATGGACGTGAAGAGCGTCGGCCTCGCCTCGGCGCAAGGCACGATCCTGACCGAGGGCTTCTACTGGAACATCGACGAGCGCACCCGCGCCTTCTCCGAGCGCTTCAAGACGGCGCATGGCGCGGTGCCCTCGGCGATCCAGGCCGGCGTCTATTCCTCGGTCCGGCACTATCTCAAGGCGGTCGTCGCGGCGAAGTCGGACGAGGCCAAGACCGTGATCGCCAAGATGCGTGAGGTCCCGATCGAGGACGAGGTCGTTCGCAACGCCAAATTGCGCGAGGACGGGCGCATGGTGCACGACTTCTACGTCTTCCAGGTCAAGAAGCCGGCCGAGTCGAAGGGCGAGTGGGATCTCTACGACCTCGTCGCCACGATTCCCGGCGACCAGGCCTTCCGCCCGCTCGCCCAGAGCGCCTGCCCGGCGATCAAGAAGTAGCCGCACGCTTCAGGCGACGCGACGCAGCTCCTCCTGGGTCACGCCGAGGCTCGTCAGCAATTCGCTGCGCACCTCGGCGAAGCGCCGCTGCCGCGGCCCGGCCTCGGACGGCAGGTCGACCTTGAGGTCGACGGTGAAGCGACCCTGGTCGAGCACCAGCACGCGCTGGGCGAGATGGATCGCTTCGTCGACGTCATGGGTAACGAGCAATACCGCTGGGCGATGGCGGGCGCAGAGATCGAGCAGCAGCGCCTGCATGCGCAGGCGGGTCAGCGCATCGAGCGCGCCGAATGGCTCGTCGAGCAGTAGGAGTTCCGGCTCGCGCACCAGCGAGCGGGCCAGCGCCGCGCGCTGCTGCTCGCCGCCGGAGAGCTGCATCGGCCAGGCCCTTGCCCGCGCCGTCAGCTCGACCTCGGCGAGAGCGTGCAGAGCGCGCTCGCGCGGCGTCGCGCCCTTCAGCCCGAGCGAGACATTGTCGACGACGCTTTTCCAGGGCAGCAGGCGCGCATCCTGGAAGACGACCGAAACCGCGTCGGGGATGCCGAGCCGGCCGGAGCCTGGCACGCCATGGTCAAGGCCGGCTAGCGCCCGCAGGAAGGTGCTCTTGCCGGAGCCGGAGCGGCCGAGCAGGGCGACGAACTCGCCGCGGCCGATGTCGAGATCGACATTGTCGATGATGGTGCGCTCGCCATAGCGGCGGGTCAGGCCGCGGACCGCGACCACGGGCTGCTGGGTCAGTCGGCCAGAATCTTGCGCCATGGCAGAGCCTTTCGGGTGATGAAGCGCACGAGCCAGTCCGAGCTCAGGCCGAGCGCGGCGTAGACGGCGAGACACAGGATGATGACCTCGGTCTGGCCATAGGTGCGGGCGAGGTTGATCATGTAGCCGAGGCCGGAGGTGGCGTTGACCTGCTCGACCACGACGAGGGCGAGCCAGGAATAGGTCACACCGAAGCGCAGGCCGAGCAGGAAGCCGGGCAGCGCCGCCGGCAGCACGACATGGCGCAGGAACTGGCCGTTGGAGAGATCGAGCGTCTCGGCCAGCTCGATGAAGCGGGCATCGGTCGAGCGCAGGCCGTCATGGGTCTGGATATAGATCGGCGCGAAGGTGATCAGCGCAATCGTCAGGATCTTCATGCCCTCGCCGATGCCGAACCAGAGCATCAGCAGCGGGATCAGCGCCAGCGCCGGAATGGCGCGCTTGATCTGGATCGGGCCGTCGATGAGGTATTCGCCGATACGGCTGAGGCCGGCGATGACGCCGAGCGAGGCGCCGGCGACGATGCCCCAGAACAGTCCCCAGAAGGAGCGCTGGAACGAGGTCCAGAGATTCTCCTGCAGGCGCCCGTCCTGGATCAGCTCCCAGCCTGTCGTCGCCACCGTCCACGGCGCCGACAGGATGCGGTCGTCGATGAAGCCGGTGGCCGAGCCGATGCTCCAGAGGATCAGCAGCAGGGCCGGGCCGAGCGCGGCGCCATAGGGGATCGGCCGGCCCGGGCCGAGCTTGCGCCGGCGGCGCGGCTTGTCGACCGCACCGTTGGTCTGGCCGCGACGGAGCCGGAGCCAGCCCGGGTCGACGGCGCCCTGTCCGCCGGTGAGCGAGAGATCGGCCATGGCTCACTCTCCCTGATAGGCCGCGCCGGCGATCCGCTCGAAGCGTCGGTCGAACAGCGTCGCGGCCTTGAGCACCGGCTTCTTCAGTTCGGCAGCGAGGAGATCGATGGTTTCCTGCTGGCGCTCGATCGCCCCGTTCCAGTCGAGCGGCACATCGGGATCGCCATTGGATTCGACCAGAAAGCGCCCGGAATCGGGCTTGAGCCCCTGGTCCTTGACGTAGTAGCCCTTGATCCATTCCTCGGGATGGGTCTCGATCCACTTGGTGGCGCGGCCCCAGGCCTGGACATAGGCGCGGATCGCCGCCGCCTTGCCGGGATCCTCGAGCGAGGCCTTCACCACATAGAGATAGGCCGGATCGTCGCGCAGGCCATGCGGCAGCGCCTTGGCGCCGTCCCGCTCATAGTTCTGGACGAAGCGCTGCTTGTTCGCTTCGGCGATCGGCGCGGCGTCGACCAGCTTGCTGGCGAGGGCGTTGACATAGGCGTCGCCGACGCTTGGCAATTCGACGAGCTGGACCTCGTCATGCCTGAGGTTCAGCTTCTTCAGGACGCGCAGGACCAGCGCGCCCTGGGCCTGGCCCGGGCTGAAGGCGACCTTGCGGCCCTTGATCTCCTCGAGCTTCGTGATGCCGGAACCGGGTGCGGTGGCGATCACATAGATCGGATGGCCGATCGGATCGCGCCGGAACTTGGCGGCGACGATCCTGACCTCGAGTCCGGTCCATTGCGCGTGGATCGGCGGGATGTCGGCCACCGAGCCGATATCGAGCGCCTTGGCCCGAAACGCCTCGATCGTCTGCGGACCGCCGGAGATATTGGCCCATTCGACCTTGAAGGGCAGCTTGGCAAGCTCTCCCGACAGGGTGAGCGCGACCTTGGTCTGCGGATCGCCGATCACCAAAGTCGTGCCCGGCGGAACCCGCTCGGGGAGTGGCGCGCTCTCCGCCAAGGGCTGGGCTGCGGCCGGGCCGGCCAGCAAGGCGGCCGCGAATGGCAGGACGTAGCTGAATTTCATCGGATGTCCTCTGCGGGGCCTAGCGAGGCCGTCGCGTCATGGCTGGATTGAAAACCTCGGCAGGCAGGCTCAGGCGCTCTGGCGCTGCTGCGTCGCGAAGACGCTCTCCGGGCGCGGCAGCCCGTAATGGCCGCGCAGCGTCGTGCCGGAATACTCATGCCTGAACAGGCCGCGCCTGCGCAGGATCGGCACGACTTCGGCGACGAAGCTGTCGAAGCCGCCGGTGAGATAAGGCGGCATGACGTTGAAGCCGTCGGCCGCGCCCTGCTCAAACCAGGTCTGAATCTCATTCGCGACATGCTCAGGCGTGCCGACGACGACGCGATGCCCGCGCGCTCCGGCAAGGCGCCGGATCAACTGGCGGATCGTCGGGTTCTCGCGGTCGACGATGTCGACGACGAGCTGGAACCGGCTCGCCAGTCCCTTTGGTCCATTGGTATCGATGATGTGGCGCGGCACCGGCCCGTCGAGATCATAGCCGCCGAGGTCGACGCCGATCATCCGCTTGAGCTGGTCGAGCGAGGCGGCCGGCTGGATCAGATCGTCGATCTCCTGCTCCAGCCGCTTCGCCTCGCCCTCCGTCGAGCCGAGGAACGGGCTGATCCCCGGCAGGACGCGCAGATGGTCCGGACGGCGGCCGAGCGCCACCGCACGGGTCTTGATGTCGGAATAGAATTCCTGCGCGCTGGCAAGCGTCTGGTGCGCGGTGAAGATCGCCTCGGCGAACTGGGCCGCGAAGGAGCGGCCATCCTCGGAGGAGCCGGCCTGGACATAGACCGGCCGTCCCTGCGGCGAGCGCGAGACGTTGAGCGGCCCGCGGACGCGGTAATGCTTGCCGACATGGTCGATGCGATGGACCTTGTCGGCATCGGCGAAGACGCCGCTTTGCGGGTCCGCGACGAGGGCGTCGTCCTCCCAGCTGTCCCAGAGCCTGGTGACGACATTCAGGAACTCGCGGGCCTTCTCGTAGCGCTCGCCATGCGGCGGATGCTCGGGCAGCCCGAAATTATGGGCGGCCCCGGCATCGCTGGTGGTGACGATGTTCCAGCCGGCGCGGCCGCCGCTGATATGGTCGAGCGAAGCGAACAGGCGGGCGAGGTTGTAAGGCTCGTTATAGGTGGTCGAGGCCGTGCCGATCAGGCCGATCTTCTCCGTCGCCGCGGCAATCGCGGTCAGCCAGGTGATGGGCTCGAAGCGAACGCGCGAAGAGTAGCGCACATTCTCCGGCAGCGATGGCCCGTCGGCGAAGAAGATCGCGTCGAACTTCGCAGCCTCCGCCTTCTGCGCCAGCTCCTGATAGTAGCGGATGTCGAGCACGCGCGCCGGCTCGGACTCCTTGTAGCGCCAGGCCGCCTCATGGTGGCCACCAGGATAGATGAACAGGTTGAGCGTGAGCTGTCGGCCGGCACTGGACATCGCGCACCTCGCATGAAGCGAATGATCTGGCGGGATGCGAAGCGGGCATCCCCGGTCATTCACGATGGCGGCCAGCAGAGCGTGTGGTCAAGAGAAGTGTTTTTTAAAAAGAACGGTTCGTTCGGGAAATTATTACTCGATCTCTGCCCTGTCATTTTGAAAGGTTGATGCGGCCGACAGAAATAAATAGACTGAATTCACTTCATAATTGGGGATTGTTATCGCTCATTACGCTGAAGATTCAAAAGGATATTCTCATTTCGGGACCGCACGTGTCCTGAAAGCAGGGTGCACGCGGTCCGTCGGCAGTACGAGTCGATGGATGGTGTTCGTGTCTCCGCGCCAAGCACACTTGCCCCGAGCTCGGCCCAGTTCCTTATGGAATCCGTTGATCGACGCCATCAGGGCATCGCCGCGCCACAGCGCGTGACTTCGCTGGCGCATACCGGCAGGATCGCTCCGGTAAGGAGTTCTCGATGACAAAGCTCTTCGCGGCCGCGTGCTGCCTGCTGCTGGCCGGTTGCACCGCGACCGGCATGTCCGCGGGCATCGATCCGATGCAAAGCGATGGATCGCGCTATGTGCCCACGGATGTCGCGGCGACCTACGCACCGCCAGCCGACGAGCGCCTTACCTCGACCTGTGCCATGCGCGGACAGAGCGTCGTCTGTCGTTGAGCGGCGAGCGCGCCCGGATCGACCGGGACACCGTCAAAACGGAAAAGCCGGCCTCAGTCAGAGCCGGCACCGGTCGTTCGCAAATGTCGGTTAGGAGAGATTTGGTGGAGCCAGGCGGAATCGAACCGCCGACCTCTTGAATGCCATTCAAGCGCTCTCCCAACTGAGCTATGGCCCCACTTTGCCGGCCTTCTTGGGGAAAGGCCGGGAAATCGTCGCTGACCGAGGGCTCTTTCGAGCCGGTCCGCGTTCGTCGCCGCAGCGACGAAGCGCTCTATAGGCAAGCTTGCGCCAAGACACAAGCACTGATGTCACGTTATCGTCGCGCTTTTTTCAGGCGCGCGATTTGACGCGATCCTGGCGCTGATCAGGCGTCTTCGTCGCCTTCGATGTCGCCATCGATCAGGTCGGAGACGTCGTCGTCGCCCTCCTCGTCCTCTTCCAGGAAGGTGTCGTCGTCATCGCTGGCGTCGCCGTCATCCTCGATCTCAATGTCGTCGTCGCTGGTGACCACCGGCTCCTTCTCGGCGGCCTCGGCATCGGCGTCGTCGAGCGAGACGAGTTCGACCGCGCCGTCGGCGGCCTCCGTCTCATCCTCGTCGTCCGCCTGCTTGGCCGCTGGAGCTGCCGCCGCCTTGGCCTGCGGCTCGAACAGCGAGCGCGGATAGGACTGGCCGGTATAGGGCGAGACGATCGGATCCTTGTCGAGATCGTAGAATTTGCGGCCCGTGACCGGGCAAACGCGCTTGGTACCAAGTTCCGGTTTCGCCACGGCGTCGGACCTTCAAGTTCGTACAGGGTTCGTAAAAAGCAGGGGCGTCCGTTAGTCGGGCGAAGCGTCGCTGTCAAATATTGATTTGGCTGCCGCGCAAGCTGGCGACGCCGGGCGCAAAACCGCTTCGCATCGGTGCACCCGGTGCTTTAGAACTCTGCCTTCACCAGCGCACTGACGAAAGGCCGAGAATCGTGCCCGCGACCCAGCCCTCCGCCTCTCCGACCCAGCAGGCCGACGGGCTGGTCATCGCCGTCGATGGGCCGGCAGCCTCCGGCAAGGGTACCCTGGCGCGCCGGCTCGCCGCCCATTACGGCCTGCCCTATCTCGATACCGGCCTGCTCTACCGCATGGTCGCCCGCACCATGCTCGATGCCGGCAAGGCGCTCGACGACGCGCAGGCCGCAACCGCGAGCGCGGCCGGCTTCGACGATGCTGCTATCGACGAATCGCGGCTGCGTGGCCGCGAGATCGGCGAGGCCGCCTCGGTGGTGGCGGCGATCCCCGCCGTCCGGCGGGCGCTGATCGACCGGCAGCGCCGCTTCGCCGCGGCAGGGGAAGGAGCGGTGCTCGACGGGCGCGACATCGGCACGGTGATCTGCCCTGAGGCGACGGTAAAGCTCTTCGTCACCGCGACCCCCGAGGTCCGTGCCGCGCGCCGGCACAAGGAGCTGGCGGGGCGGGGCGAAGCCGCTACGCTCGACGGCATCCTCGCCGATATCCGCCGGCGCGACGCCAGGGATTCAGGCCGTGGCGATGCGCCGCTGAAGGCGGCTGAGGATGCGGTGCAGCTCGACACCTCGGCGCTCGGCGTCGAGGAGGCCTTCCAGGCGGCGCTCGCCATCGTCGAGGATCGCCGGCGCGGATAATCCCATCGCGGTATCGCTTTGGGCAGGCCGATGCTCACTTTTCCGGCTCATAGTCGCGTTTTCGTGCTTTGCGCGAATCGAAACCGAGCGCAGACTTCGACGACATTCGTTTGAAGCCTGCCTTCGCCCGAAACCATCCTCCTTTCGGCGTCACGCTTCGACGACAGATGACGGAGGTTTCGATGCGGCGCTGGCTGTTCGGTCTCTTTTGTCTCGCCGCCGCCGGCGCCTGGCCTGCATCGGCGCCCGACGCGCAACAGGCCAGCGCGCCGCCCGAAGAGGTCGATGTCGCCCTCGTGCTGGCAGTCGACGTGTCCTATTCGATGGACCTCGACGAGCTCGCTTTGCAGCGCAACGGCTATATCGAGGCCTTCCGCTCGAAGGTGCTGCATGATGCCATCGCCAAGGGCGCGATCGGCAAGATCGCCGTCACCTATTTCGAATGGGCGGGCGGCGATTTCCAGCACATCGTCCGCCCCTGGACGGTGATCGAGACCCCGCAATCGGCGATCGCCTTCGCCGAGGAGCTCGGCGAAGCGCCGACGCGGCGCGGGCGGCGCACCTCGATCTCCGGCGCGATCGATCTTGCCGTCGCCCTGCTCGAGAAGAGCAATGTGACGCCGCTGCGCCGCGTCATCGACATCTCCGGCGACGGCGCCAACAATGACGGGCGCCCGGTGACGGCTGCCCGCGACGCTGCGCGCGACAAGGGCATCGCGATCAACGGCCTGCCGGTGATGCTGAAGCAGGCGAGCTATTTCGACATCGACAATCTCGACGTCTACTACGAGGACTGCGTCGTCACCGGCGTCGGCGCCTTCGTGATCCCGATCCGCGAACGCAACCAATTCGTCGATGCGACCAGAACGAAGCTGGTGCGCGAGATCGCCGAGATGCCGGCCTCTGGCCCGGATGCCCTGATCCAGAAGGCGCAGGCGAAGGCGCCGCGCGTCTCCTGCATGCAGGGCGAGCGGCAATGGCGCGACCGGATGGGGAACTGACGCTCAGGTCTTGCCGGCGCGGATTGCGGCGCTGACGCGGAAGACGATCAGCGTCGCCACCCCGATCACCGACATCACGGCAGGCAGCGGCAGGGCGCTGCCCTTGAGAAGATGGCCGACCAGCAGGCCGACACAGGCCGCGAGCAGCATCTGGCAGAGGCCGGTCAACGAGGACGCCGCGCCGGCCCGGTCAGGGAAGGGCATCATCGCCGACGCCTGCGCCTGCGGCATGACGAGGCCGACGCCGCAGGCATAGAGCGCCATCGGGGCGACGACCCCGAACGGCCCGCCGAAGCCGGTCGCGACGCCGGCCAGCATGGCGAGCCCGCCGGCGGCGAGGCAGATGACGCCGAGCCCGATCACGCCGTCGAGGCCGCGGCGGCCGACCAGGCGCTGCGCGATGATCGTGCCTAGGATGAAGCCGAGCACGGCGCAGCCGAAGGACAGGCCATAGGCGGGCGCCGACAGGCCGTAGACCCCCATCAGCACATAGGACGAGCCGGAGATGAAAGCGAAGAGTCCGGCATAGGCCAGCGAGGTCAGCGCGACATAGACGCGGTAGGCCGGGTTGCGCAGCAGCAGCCTGTAGCCGCGGAAGATCGCCGGCAGCGACAGGCCGTCGGGCGAGCGCTGGCGCAGGGTCTCCGGCATGATCGTCGCGATGATGGCGAGCATGGTGAGCGCGAAGACGAGCGAGGCCAGGAAGGTCGAGCGCCAGCCGAAGGCGTTCTGCAGCAGGCCGCCGAGCACGGGGGCGATCGCCGGGACGAGGCCCATGATCATGCCCATGCGGGCGAGTTCGCGGCCGGCGCGCGGCCCCTCATAGAGGTCGCGAACCATGGCACGGCCGAGCACGATCGGCCCGGACGCCCCGACCGCCTGGGCGAAACGGGCGCCGATCAGCGCCTCGATCGAGGGCGCGAAGGCGCAGGCGAGCGTGGTGGCGATGAACAGGCCAAGGCCGATCATCAGCACCGGACGGCGGCCGAGCCGGTCCGAGAGCGGCCCCCAGATGATCTGGCCGGCGGCATAGCCGAACAGGAAGGCCGAGAGCGTCGCCTGCGCGCCGGCGAAATCGGTACCCATCACCCGCGCGATCTCGGGCAGCGACGGCAGATAGAAATCGGTCGAGAGCGGGCCCAGCGCCGTCAGCATGGCGAGGACGGCGGTCATCGCCAGCGTGTCGGGGCGCAGGGGCATCGGGGCTTCCTTCGGAAGCCGCCCCTTTAGGCGCGCATCCGACCGGTGTCCATGCTGCCGGCGCGCGCCTCAGCGGAAGAAGATCAGCGTCTGCAGCACGAAGAGCGGGATCAGGATCGCGCCCGACCAGAGCATGTAGCCGAAGAAGCTCGGCATCGCGACCTTCCGGTCCTTGGCGATGGCGTAGACCATGAAGTTGGGGGCGTTGCCGATATAGGTGTTGGCGCCCATGAAGACGGCGCCGGCCGAGATCGCGGTCAGCGTCAGGGCACCGGTCGTCATCAGAGCCTGCGCATTGCCACCGGCAAGCTCGAAGAAGACGAGATAGGTCGGTGCGTTGTCGAGGAAGGACGACAGGCCGCCGGTCAGCCAGAAATAGGCGACGTTGTTGGCACTGCCGTCAGGATTGCTGACCAGGGCGACCAGTGGTGCGAAGGCGCCGTTGCGGCCCGCCTGCAGCATCGCCAGCACCGGGATGATGCAGGCGAAGATGCCGGCGAAGAGCTTGGCGACCTCCTTGATCGGCCCCCAGCTGAACTCGTTGCCGGCGCGCACCGGCTTGGGTGTCAGGGTGAGCGAGAGGCCGGCCAGCGCCAGCAGGATGAGGTCGCGTGCCAGGTTCTGCCATTCGACGGCGATGCCGTGAATGGTGAAGGCAACGCCCGGCTTCCAGCTCGCCGACATCAGGATGGCGAGGATGACGCCGCCGAGCAGGAGGATGTTGACCTTGCCGAACAGCTTGATCGCCCGGTCCGGCGTCGGGTCGCGCAGCGGCGGATAGTCCTCCTCCTTGCGGAAGAACCAGCTGTCGAGCGCGTAGAACAAGGCGAGCAGGACGACGACCGCAAAGAGCGTCTCCGGCAGCAGATGTGTCGTCGTCCAGAAGAAGGAGACCCCGCGCAGGAAGCCGAGGAAGAGCGGCGGGTCGCCGAGCGGCGTCAGCGATCCCCCAATGTTCGAGACCAGGAAGATGAAGAAGACGACGACATGGACGTTGAAACGCCGGTTGTCGTTGGCCCGCAGCACCGGGCGGATCATGATGATCGAAGCGCCGGTGGTGCCGACGAAGCTCGCCATCAGCGTGCCGATCGCGAGCAGCACGGTGTTCGTCGCCGGCGTGCCGTGCAGGTTGCCTGTGATCAGGATGCCGCCGGCGATGGTGAACAGCGCGAAGAGCAGGATGATGAAGGGGACGTATTCGAGCAGCCCTGTGTGCAGCAAGGCGCCGAGCGCCGGATCGAAGCCACGGAACAGGGCGAGCGGCACGACCACCAGCACGGCCCAGAAGGCAGCGAACTTGCCGTAGTTCAGCTCCCAGAAATGCGGGAACAGGATCGGGCCGAGCGCGATCGAGAGCAGCATGCCGGCGAAGGGCAGGGCCCAGGCGACGCCCATGGTAGCTCCGCCGATGTCGCCTGCGGCGAAGGCTGCCTCGGGGAAAAGGGCGAACAGGAGCGCCGCGCCGGCGAGCTTCGTCAGCATGAAAATCCGCCCTTCCCCCGCCCGCTTGTCGCGGAACCTCGTCGTCACCCCATCGCCGCGACGGTTATAGCAAGGCTATGGGAGCGGCAACCGCAGCGGCTAGCTCCAAATCGTTATGCCGGCGTTCATTCTCGTGGAATAATCTTCTCCTGCGGCGTCCCGCCCGCACCTGATTCGGGACCACCATGTGCCGTTTCCTCGCCTATGCCGGCGCCCCGGTCTTTCTCGAGGACTTCATCGCCTCGCCCTGCCATTCGCTGATCCACCAATCTCTGCATGCCGAGGAGGCCAAGACCGGCACCAATGGCGACGGCTTCGGCGTCGGCTGGTATGGCGAGCGGGCCGAGCCCGGCCAGTATCGTGAGATCAGGCCGGCCTGGTCGGATGAAAACCTGCTCTCGATCGCGCGACTGGTGCGCTCGCATCTGTTCTTCGCGCATGTGCGTGCCGCGACCGGAACGGCGACGACGCGGGCGAACTGTCACCCCTTCGTCCATGGCCGGCATCTGTTCATGCATAATGGCCAGATCGGCGGCTACGCCCTGATCAGGCGCAGGCTCGAGAGCCTGATCCCCGACGGGCTCTACGGCGCGCGCGTCGGCACGACCGATTCCGAGGCGCTGTTCCTGCTGGCACTGGCCCGCATCACCGAGGGCGCTGCGCCTGGCGATGCCCTGGCGGGCGCGCTCGGCGATGCATTCGCGCTGATGCAGGAAGCCGGCGTGCGCGAGCCCTTGCGCTGCGCCGCCGCGCTGGCCGACGGCGAGACGATCCATGCGGTGCGCTGGTCGTCCGATCCGAAGCCGCCGACGCTCTATCTCTGCGATCGCGGCGATGCCGTGGTGATCGCCTCCGAGCCGGTCGATGCCGCCCGCGATTGCTGGCAGGCGCTGCCCTGCAACACTTTGGTCTCGGTCAGGGCCGGCACCGTCAGCATGACGCCGTTCGCGGTTGGATTGCAGCAGGCGGCCTGAGGCGGCTTGCACAGCAGCGCCGCCTGCGCCACATCGCAGGCGCATGCGCGCCTTCGACACAGCCCTCCCGATCGACACGGTTCTCGACGCCCTCGCTAACTCGCTGCGCGAGAAGCCGAACGCCGTGCTCGTCGCTCCGCCCGGCGCCGGCAAGACCACGCGTGTGCCGCTCGCTCTGCTGGATGAGCCTTGGACCAGCGGCGGCAAGCTGATCGTGCTGGAGCCGCGGCGCCTCGCAGCCCGCGGCGCGGCCAATCGCATGGCACAGACATTGGGCGAGCGCGTCGGCGAGACGGTCGGCCTGCGCGTCCGGCTCGGCTCGAAGATCGGCCCGAAGACGCGGATCGAGGTCGTCACCGAAGGCGTCTTCGCCCGGATGATCCTCGATGATCCCGCGCTCGACGGCATCGCCGCCGTGCTGTTCGACGAATTCCACGAGCGCTCGCTCGATGCCGATTTCGGGCTGGCGCTGGCGCTCGATGCGCAGGCCGGCCTGCGCGAGGACCTGCGCATCCTGGTGATGTCGGCGACGCTGGACGGCGCGCGCGTCGCCAGGCTTCTCGGCGATGCCCCGGTGATCGAGAGCCAGGGCCGCGCCTATCCGGTCGAGACGCGCTATCTCGGCCGCGACCCGCTGAAGCGCATCGAGGATCAGGTCACCGAGGCCGTGCTGCAGGCGCTGAACGAACAGGTCGGCTCCCTGCTGGTCTTCCTGCCCGGCCAGGGCGAGATCCGCCGCGTCGAGGAGCGCTTGCGCGAGAGGATCCGCGATCCAGCGATCGAGATCGCGCCGCTCTATGGTGCGCTCGACCAGGCCGAGCAGGACCGCGCCGTGCTGCCGGCGCCCAACGGCAGGCGCAAGGTCGTGCTGGCGACCTCGATCGCCGAGACCTCGCTGACGATCGAGGGCGTGCGCGTCGTCATCGATTCCGGCCTCGCCCGCATACCGCTCTACGAGCCCGACATCGGCATCACCCGCCTCGTCACCCAACGCGCCAGCCGCGCAGCCTGCGACCAGCGCCGCGGCCGCGCCGGCCGCACCGAGCCCGGCATCTGCTATCGGCTCTGGGAGGAGGCGGGCAATGGCGCGCTCGAAGCCTTCGCCCGCCCGGAAATCCTCTCGGCCGATCTCGCGCCGCTCCTGCTCGACTGCGCCGCCTGGGGCGTCTCCAATCCGACCACGCTCGCTTTCCTCGACCCGCCGCCGGCGCCGGCGCTCAAAGAAGCGCGGACGCTGCTGAACGACCTCGACGCGCTCGATTCCGACGGGCGGATCACCGAAGACGGCAAGGCGCTGCAGGGCCTGCCGCTGCCACCGCGGCTGGCGCATATGGTCGTCGGTGCGGCGCATGTTCGCCAGGCCGAGCCCGCCGCCGTGCTGGCGGCGCTGCTGGTCGAGCGCGGGCTCGGCGGCGATGCGATCGACCTGTCCGAGCGGCTGGAGCGCTTCGGCCGCGAGCGCGGCGGCCGCGCGGCCGACATGCGCCGCCTCGCCGAGG
The DNA here is from genome assembly GCF_900109525.1 of Allobosea lupini. GTDB lineage: Bacteria > Pseudomonadota > Alphaproteobacteria > Rhizobiales > Beijerinckiaceae > Allobosea > Allobosea lupini. The sequence continues at coordinate 277,226 of NZ_FOAN01000004.1, forward strand.
GCTGGGCGCGGCAGGCGGCGAGCAAGGTCAAGGCCGGCGCGGAGCAGCCGCTCTCGCCCGGTTTCCTGCTCGGCCTCGCCTTTCCGGATCGCGTCGCCAAGGCGCGCCAGCCCGGCTCCGGCCAATACCTGCTCGCAAATGGTCGCGGCGCGGCCCTCGAACCCGGCCAGAGGCTGGCGCGCGAGCCCTATCTCGTCGTCGGCGAGATGACCGGAAGCGCCCAGCAGGCCCGCATCCTCAGCGCCGTCGCGATCAGCGAGGCCGAGACCGCCGCGCTGGCCGCCTCCGGCCTGATCCGGATCGGGCTGTCCGAGCGCAACGAGACCGTCTTCGACCGGCAGGCAAGGGCATTGCGGGCCCGCGCCGCCCGCAAATACGGCTCGCTGGTGCTGGCCGAGCGGCCCTTGCCGGTCGAGTCGTCCGCGGAGAATGCCGAGGTGCTGGCAAAGGGCATCGCCATCATCGGCATCGAGACGCTGCCCTGGAGCAAGGCGCAGGCGCAATTGCGCGAGCGCGTCGCCTTCCTGCGCACAGCGGAGGGAGAGGATGCCGGCTGGCCCGATCTCTCAGATACCGGCCTCGCCCAGATGGCCGCGGACTGGCTGGCGCCGCATATCGTCGGCCGGAGCTCCCTGGCGGCAATCACGCCGGGCGATCTCGATGCCGCGCTGTCGACACTGCTGCCCTGGGAGTTGAAGCGGCGGCTCGATGCGGAGGCGCCGACGCATTTTGCCGCGCCGACGGGCTCGCAACTCGCGGTCGACTACGGTGCCGAGGCCGGGCCGACGATTTCGGTCCGGGTGCAGGAGCTGTTCGGGCTGGCCCAGCACCCTTCGCTCGCCGGCGGGCGGGTACCGCTGGTGCTGGAGCTGCTCTCGCCCGGACACCGGCCGATCCAGATCACCCGCGACCTGCCGGGCTTCTGGCGAGGCTCCTGGGCTGCGGTAAAGAGCGAGATGAAAGGTCGCTATCCGCGCCATCCCTGGCCAGACGATCCTGCTGCGGCGGCACCGACGACGCGGGCCAAGCCGCGCGGGACCTAAGGGGTCAGCCGCCGAACAGGCGCTCGAAGAAGTTCTTCTCCTGCGGCGCCGGCGGGGTCCAGGCGCGGTCGCCGGAAGCGACCGGCTGGGTCCGTGGCGAGGGCGCGACGCCGGCGACCGGCTCGCCGCCATCGAAGATCGACTTCGGCGCCGACTGCCAGAGCCCGCCCGGCAGCTGGATCGGTTGCTGGCCGGCATGGGCCGTCTTCATGTACTTGCCCCAGATCTCGGCCGGCAGGCCGGAGCCGGTGACGCGCTTCATCGTCGAATTGTCGTCATTGCCGACCCAGACGGCGGTGACGAGGCGGCCGGTGAAGCCGACGAACCAGGCGTCGCGATAATCCTGCGTCGTGCCCGACTTGCCGCCGACCTCCCAGCCGGGAATGTTGACCTTGCTGCCGGTGCCGCCGGTCATCACCGCATGGAACATCGAGTTCATCATCGAGAGCGTCTGCGGCTGGATCACCGGGCCGAAATTATTCGCCTTGCGGGCATAGACGACCTTTCCACTGGTCGATTTGACCTCGCGGATGACATAGGGAAGTACCGACTGGCCGCCATTGGCGAAGGTCGCATACGCCGCGGTCATCTCCAGCGGCGTCACCTCCGAGGTGCCGAGCGACAGCGACGGGTTGGCCTGCAGCGACGAGTTCACGCCAAGGCGCTGGGCCGTGCGCACGACCTCGCGCGGCGTCACCTCCTGGATCAGGCGCGCCACGACCGTGTTCAGCGAATGGGCGAAGGCGGTCTGCAGTGTCACCGGGCCGCGGAAGGTGCGCGAATAGTTCTCAGGCTCCCAGCCCTTGATCGAGACGGGCGAGTCGTCGCGGATCGTATCCGGCGTCATGCCCTTCTCGAGCGCGGTGAGGTAGACGAAGGGCTTGAAGGACGAGCCCGGCTGGCGATGCGCGGCCGTGGCGCGGTTGAACTGGCTCTTGGTGTAGTCGCGCCCGCCGATCAAAGCGCGGATCGCCCCGTCCGGCGCCAGCGAGACCACCGCGCCCTGCGAGGCGTTGAGCTTGGCGCCCTGCGCCGAGAGCGCCTCGACAAGGATGTTTTCCGCCGAGCTCTGTAGCTTGGTGTCGACCGTGGTCAGCACGGTGACGTCGCCCTCGATCGCGCCGATGAAGTCGTCGAGCACGTCCATGACGTAATCGGCGGCGTAATTGACCGAGCCGGCGCCGACGCGCTCTGGCACCTCGGCGGGTGCGCCAAGCGCGGTCTTGGCCGTGGCCTGCGAGATCAGGCCCTGCTCTGCCATCGCCGAGATCACCAGCTGGGCGCGTTTCTCCGCCGCTTCCGGGTTGCGGTTGGGCGCGAGGCGCGAGGGCGCCTGGACGAGGCCGGCGAGCATGGCGGCTTCGGCGACCGAGACCGAACGCGCCGACTTGTTGAAATAGCGCTGCGCCGCCGCCTCGACGCCATAGGCGCCCGAGCCGAAATAGACGCGGTTGAGATAGAGTTCGAGGATCTGGTCCTTGGTGTAGGTCCGCTCCAGCCAGAGCGAGAGGATCGCTTCCTGGATCTTGCGCGCCGCCGTGCGCTCCTGGGTCAGGAACAGGTTCTTGGCGAGCTGCTGGGTCAGGGTCGAGCCGCCCTGGACGCCGCCGCGCTTGGTCAGGTTGTTGACGATGGCGCGGCCGAGGCCGATCGGGTCGATGCCGAAATGGTCGTAGAAGCGCCGGTCCTCGATCGCGACGAAGGCTTTCGGCAGATAGGGCGGGACTTCACCGATGGTGATCGTGCGTCCGCCGGTCTCGCCGCGATTGGCGAGCAGCGTGCCGTCGGCCGCGAGGATCGCGATGTTCGGCGGCCGCTTCGGTACGGTTAGCTGGTCGATCGGCGGCAATTGCGCGGCGTGATAGGCGACGAGCCCGCCGACGGCGAGTACCGCCCAGAGCCCCATGACGACGCCCCAATAGAAGATGCGGCCGAAGAAGGAGCCGCGCTTGCGGCGCGGCTTGCGGCCGCCCTTGCTGCGCTCGTTCTGCGGTCGGCGCGGTTGCTGGCGCGGTGCCACCGAATTCTTTCCTCCGCGATAGGGGCGGTCCTCGGCCGACAGGCGCAATTCGCCGTCGTCGCGCCCGTAATCGTCGCGCGCACGCTCGAAGGACGGCTCGCGCCGCTCACCGCCTCGTTTCGACCGGTCGTTCATCCCGCCCCGTTCAGGCCCCGCCACCGCGCTGCGATCCGCAGCCCGGCGTTTTCCAGACAGGATTCAAACATGGCGCTTTTAAGGGGTGGTTAAGCCCGATTTCGGCGAACTTTCCGCAAGGGTGAACGAAGCGGCCGCTGTTGCGGATTTGCCGCTCGGTGATTTTGCTGCACTGCAAACGAAAACGTGACTTGATAGATCTTCTTTGCATGGGGACAAGCGCGAGGCGATGAGGAAGACTTCTTCGCCAGCAAACCCAACCACTTAGCAAATTTTTCCAATTCCAAACCGGACGGAAGGCAACCCGCCCATGCAGGCTCTCAACTCCCTCAATCGCTACGCGCCGCAGGCGCTCGCACTGCTTCGCATTGCCACGGCGCTGATCTTCATCGCCCATGGCACGCAAAAGCTGTTCGGCTTCCCGGCTCCGCCGGCGAGCGGCTTGCCTGCAGCGTTCACGCTGTTCTGGTTCGGCGCGATCCTCGAGGCCTTCGGCGGCCTGCTCATCCTGATCGGCCTGTGGACCCGCCCGGTCGCCTTCATCCTCTCGGGCGAGATGGCCTATGCCTACTGGATGTTCCATGCGCCGCGGAACGTCTACCCGCTGCTGAACAATGGCGATGCGGCGATCCTTTACTGCTTCGTCTTCTTCTACCTCGTCTTCGCCGGCGCTGGCGCCTGGGCTCTCGACAACCGCTCCAAGTGACGCAGCGCATAGCCTGAAACGAAAAAGGCCCGCCCTCATCGAGAGCGGGCCTTCCTGATTTTGCGATCGCCAGATCAGACCGCGGCCGAGATCCAGCGCGACAGGTCGCTCTTGGGGGCAGCGCCGACCTTCTGCGAGGCCAGCTTGCCGTCCTTGAACAGCATCAGGGTCGGGATCGAGCGGATGCCGAACTGGGCCGGAATCTGCTGGTTCTCGTCAACGTTCATCTTGACGATCTTGACCTTGCCGTCGAGCTCGCCGGCGATCTCCTCGAGCGCCGGGCCGATCATCCGGCAGGGGCCGCACCACTCGGCCCAGAAGTCCACCACCACCGGCTCAGCTGACTTCAGCACATCGGCCTCGAAGCTCGCATCGGTCACTTTGGTCGTCGCCATGGCTCATCGCCTTTCGATTCTGAGTGCGGCAACAATACCGCTATTCGAGGCTGAAGCTATGAACGGGCGGGCACAGGGTCAAGGCTGGCTCACCTTCCGGTGATGCGGGTCAGCCGTGCTTCCACCGGGGATGGATGGTTGCCTCGGGGATCGACATGCGGGTTCAGCGATTCGCCCGCGCCACCACCGTGTGCAGCAGCACGTTGAGGCCGGGTTCGAGATCGTCCGGCGTGCACAGCTCCTGATTGTTGTGGGTGATGCCGCCCCTGCAGGGCGCGAAGATCATCGTCGTCGGCGCATGGCGGGCGACGAAATAGGCGTCGTGCCCGGCCTGGCTCAGGATGTCGCGGGTGCGGTAGCCGAGGCCGAGCGAGGTGGCCCGGACCTGCTCGATCAACTCGTCGGCGAAGACCTTGCCGCCCCAGTTCCAGACATCGAGGATCTCGGCCGTGCAATCGGCCCGCGCCGCCGCTTCATGCACGGCGCGGCGCACGCGCTCGGCCATCACGGCGCTGGTTTCCGGATCGGCATGGCGGACGTCGCAGGTCGCCTGGGCCCAGTCGGAGAGAATGCCGGGCTTGTTCGGCCAAGCTACGAGGCGTGAAGCCGTCGCCTTGCCGCCGCTGCCGGCATGCTCCCAGCCGAGATCGTCGACAGCGACCAGCAGGCGCGCGCCGGCGATCAGCGCATTCCTGCGCCGCTCCATCGGCCAGGGGCCGGTATGGGCGGTTTCGCCGCGGAATTCGACCAGCATGCCGGTGCTGGCATAGCCGCCGGTGACGACGCCGACCTGCATGCCCTCGCGGTCGAGGATCGGGCCCTGCTCGATATGGAACTCGACATAGGCGTCGAAGGGGCGGGGCGTAGCCTCCATCTCACCGCGATAACCGATCCGGTCGAGCTCCTCGCCGATCGTTCGGCCGTCGTCGTCACGCCGGCCCAGCGCCCAGTCGAGCGTGTACGCGCCGGTGAAGCAGCCCGAGCCGACCATGGGCGGCGAGAAGCGCCCGCCCTCCTCATTGGTCCAGTTGACCACTTCGATCGGCCGTTTCGTGCGGTGGCCGAGCTGGTCGAGCGTCCGGCAGACCTCGAGTCCGCCGAGCACGCCGGCGATGCCGTCGAAGCGCCCACCATTCACCTGGGTGTCGAGATGGCTGCCCATCACCACCGGCGGCAGGCTGTCGTCCTCACCGGGCCGGCGCGCGAAGATGTTGCCGATGCCGTCGATCCGGACGCTCAACCCCGCCTCCCGGCACCAGGCGATGAAGACGTCGCGGACCTCCCGGTCGGCATCGCCGAGCGCCAGCCGGGACAGGCCGCCCGGTCGACCGACCCCGATCTCGCCGGAACGCTCGATCGTCGTCCAGAAGCGCCCGATATCGATGCGCGCAGTCGCTGGCAGGCCCATGACATTCCCCCGGTACCGGGCGCTGAGCGCGCCGCCTCATCACCGACAATCGAGGCCGCAGCCCGATCCTGGCAAATCGATATTGGTGATGAATTTCTCCGGTCCCGGTGGAACGATCAGATGCACGCTCAGGTATGTCAGCGGCGCAGAAGGCGCTTGACAGCTGCGTATGCGCGATGGAATGATTGTTCCATTGAATATTGAAAACGGTTTTTTTGTTTCGTTTTGAATGAAGCGCAGAGTCGGCGGTCGCGCCTGGCGCGCCCTCCCTCCTACGCCATCCCAGGCAGTCCGCGGCGCTTCGCGGCCGGCCAAATCGCCCGAAAACCGGCCGATCGAGCCCGATCGGACCGATAACGAAAGCGGGGGACATCCCCGCAAGGGAGGATGAGATGAAGCGTTTTCTCGCAGGGATGATTGCTGCCGCCGCCATCGCGGTTGCAGGGGCGACGCCGAGCGTCGCGCAGCAGACCAGGATCATCGTCGTCAGCCATGGCCAGGCCGCGGACCCGTTCTGGTCGGTTGTCAAGAACGGCGTCGCCAAGGCGGCGGCCGATCTCAAGGTGTCCGTCGATTATCGCGCGCCCGAGACCTTCGACATGGTGGCGATGAGCCAGCTGATCGATGCCGCGGTGAACCAGAAGCCGGCCGGCCTCGTCGTCTCGATCCCCGACGCCTCGGCGCTCGGCCCGTCGATCCAGAAGGCCGTCGCCGCCGGCATCCCGGTGATCTCGATGAATTCCGGCTCCGACGTCTCGAAGAAGCTCGGCGCACTCCTGCATGTCGGTCAGGACGAGTTCGACGCCGGCAAGGCCGCCGGCGAGAAACTCGCCAGCATGGGCGGCAAGGTCGGCGTCTGCGTCAACCACGAGGTCGGCAATGTCGCGCTCGACCTGCGCTGCAAGGGTTTCGCCGAAGGCTTCAAGGGCAAGGTCACCGTGCTGCCGGTCTCGAACGACCCGTCCGAGATCCGCTCCAAGGTCAAGGCGGCGCTCTCCGACGCCAGCGTCGACACGGTGATGGCGCTCAGCGCATCGCTCGGCGGCGAGCCGACCCTGGCGGGCGTCAAGGAGGCCGGCAAGATCGCCAGCGTCCGTGTCGCCACCTTCGATCTCTCGGCCAATTTCCTCAAGGCGATCGTCGCGGGTGAGGCCGCCTTCGGCATCGACCAGCAGCAGTTCCTGCAGGGCTATCTGCCGGTCGCTTTCCTGGCGCTCAACGCCGAGTACGGGCTCGTGCCCGGCGGCAATGTCCCGTCCGGCCCGAACCTCGTCACCAAGGAGAAGGCGGCCCAGGTCGTCGACCTCTCGGCCAAGGGCATCCGCTGAGCTTTTGCGGCGGCGCATCCAGCGCCGCCGCCCCCTCTCCGGACAGTGCAGAAGCTGAAGGTGCGCGCCATGGCCACATCGACCGCCGATCTCGCTGCGGGCTCGTCCCGTATTCCTGACCCGGCCGCTGCGGCCCGCGACGAACGGCTGCGCCGCGTCTCGCTGATCGCCCGGCTGATGCGCCGGCCCGAGCTGGGCGCGGTCGCCGGCCTCGTCCTGGTCACCGTCTTCTTCGGGCTCACCGCCAATCCGGCGATGTTCACCCTCGCCGGGCTGATGACTGTGCTCTCGCCGGCGGCCCAGCTCGGCATCCTCGCCATCGCGGCGGCGCTCTTGATGATCGGCGGCGAATTCGATCTCTCGATCGGCTCGATGATCGCCTTCGCGGGACTCATCTTCGGCGCGCTGATCGTCGTCGGCGACCTGCCGCTGCTGGCGGCGATCGTCGCGACCTTCGTCTTCGCCGGGTGGATGGGTGCGGTGAACGGGCAGATCGTCATCAGAACGCGCCTGCCCTCGTTCATCGTCACCCTCGCCTTTCTCTTCATCCTGCGCGGGCTCTCACTGGTCGGGCTGAAATGGGCGACCGGCGGCTCGACGCAATTGCGCGGCATCGGCGACAAGGCAGGCACGGGCGTGGTGCGCGAGCTCTTCTCCGGCCAGGCGCTCGAGGGGCTGTTCGCCTGGCTGGCGCAGGCCAACCTGATCGCCAAGTTTCCCAACGGCACGCCGACCGTGACGGGCGTTCCCGTCGGGGTCCTCTGGTTCCTCGCCATCGCCGCCCTCGCGACCTATGTCCTCTTGCGCACCCGCTTCGGCAACTGGATCTTCGCCGCCGGCGGCGATCCCAATGCGGCCCGCAATTCCGGCGTGCCGGTCAACATGGTCAAGACGACTTTGTTCGTGCTGACCGCCTGCGCCGCCACCCTCGTCGCCATCCTCACCGTGCTCGACGCCGGCTCGACCGATGCCCGCCGCGGCTTCCAGAAGGAGTTCGAGGCGATCATCGCCGCGGTGATCGGCGGCTGCCTGCTCACCGGCGGCTATGGCTCGGCGATCGGCGCCTTCTTCGGCGCGATCATCTTCGGCATGGTCTCGATCGGCCTGACCTACACCAGCTTCGACAGCGACTGGTTCCAGGTCTTCCTCGGCGGCATGCTGCTGCTCGCCGTGCTGTTCAACAACTTCATCCGCCGCAAGGCGACAGGGGAGCGCTGAACATGACAACCGCAGCTCCAGAACAGACGCCCCTCATCGAGGTCCGCGACATCGTCAAGCATTTCGGCTCGGTGATCGCGCTCTCGGGCGTCTCGCTCAAGGTCTCCGCCGGCGAGGTGCTCTGCCTGCTCGGCGACAACGGCGCCGGCAAGTCGACGCTGATCAAGACGCTCTCGGGCTGCCACAAGCCGAGCTCGGGCGAGTTCCTGGTCGAGGGCCGGCCGGTCGCCTTCTCCAGCCCGCGCGACGCGCTCGATGCGGGCATCGCCACCGTCTACCAAGATCTGGCGATGATCCCGCTGATGTCGATCACGCGGAACTTCTTCATGGGTCGCGAACCGATCCGCGGCTTCGGCCCGCTGAAATGGATCGATTTCGACCTCGCCCACGCGGTGACCCGCGACGAGATGCACAGGATCGGCATCGACATCCGCGATCCCCATCAGGCGGTCGGCACGCTCTCCGGCGGCGAGCGCCAATGCGTCGCCATCGCCCGCGCCGTCTATTTCGGCGCCAAGGTGCTGATCCTGGACGAGCCCACTTCCGCACTCGGCGTCGCCCAGACCTCGATGGTGCTGAAATACATCAACCTCGTGCGCGCCAAGGGCCTCGGCGTGATCTTCATCACCCATAATGTCCGCCACGCCTATGCCGTCGGCGACCGCTTCACCGTGCTCAACCGCGGCAAGACGCTCGGCACCTACGCCAAGTCCGGCATCGCCATGGACGAGCTGCAGAACCTGATGGCAGGCGGCAAGGAGTTGCAGGCGGTCTCCGAGGAGCTCGGCGGCACGGTCTGACCCATTCACGCCATCCCCTCAGTCCTCATCCTGAGGAGCGCCGAAGGCGCGTCTCGAAGGATGTTTCAGGAGACTCGGGAACCAGCTGGAGCATCCTTCGAGACGGCCGCTGACGCGGCCTCCTCAGGATGAGGGCTGTGAAAATAGGTGATCTTGGATCGGCGCGGCTTAGCCGCTTGTCCGGGATGACCCGAATTTGTAGCGGAAGAAGGATGGTCTCATGCGCGCGCTCGGCGTCGGCCTGATCGGTACCGGCTATATGGGCAAATGCCATGCGCTGGCCTGGAACGCCGTCGCACCGGTCTTCGGCGACGTGCGTCGTCCGAAGCTCGCCATGCTCTGCGAGGTCGACGAGGCCCTGGCGGCGCAGCGGGCCGGCGAGTTCGGCTTCGCTGAATCGACCGCCGACTGGAAGGCGCTGATCGCTCATCCCGAGGTCGATGTCGTCTCGATCACCACGCCGAACGCCTTCCATGCGCAGATGGCGATCGCGGCGCTGAAAGCCGGCAAGCATGTCTGGTGCGAGAAGCCGATGGCGACGAGCCTCGCCGACGCCGAAGCGATGCTGGTGGCGGCGAAGGCGGCCGGCACGGTCGCCGCCCTCGGCTACAACTACATCCAGAACCCCGCGATCCGGCTGGCGCAACGCCTGATCGCCGATGGCACGATCGGGCCTGTCAACCATGTCCGCGTCGAGATGGACGAGGACTTCATGGCCGATGCCGGCGCGTTGTTCTCCTGGAAGAGCGAGGCGGCGTCCGGCCATGGCGCGCTCGACGATTTTGGCGTGCACGCCTTCTCGCTGATCAAGGTGCTGATCGGCGAGGTCGAAGCCGTGATGGCCGATATGGCCAGGCCCTATGCCGAGCGCCCGCTCGCGGCCGGCGGCACCCGCGCGGTCGAGACCCACGACATTGCGACCTTGCTGCTGCGCCTCTCGTCCGGCGCTTCCGGGCTCGTCGCGCTCAACCGCTCGGCCTGGGGCCGCAAGGGCCGCATCGCCCTGCAGGTTTTTGGTGCCAAGGGGACGATCGCCTACGACCAGGAGCGGATGAACGAGATCGAGCTCTACACCGCCGACGGCGACAGCGACGTCCAGGGCTTCCGCCGCATCCTGACCGCCCCGGCGCACGCGCCCTATGACCGCTTCATCCCGGCACCCGGTCATGGCCTCGGCTTCAACGAGCTCAAGATCATCGAATGCCGCGAGCTGCTCCGCGCCATCGCCGGCGAGCCTGCGCATCTCCTCGATTTCGAGGCAGGCCTGCGCATCGAGCGTACGGTCGACGCCGCGGCCCGGAGTTTCCGCGAAGGGCGCTGGACGACGATCTGAGGACCTGCTTCGCTGACATCGTGGACGAAGCGTGATTTTCGGCGATCCAGCCGGTTCCGGTCGCCAGAAAAGCGCGCTAGAAATATCGTTCGTATACGAACGAGGACCAGCGATGGCGCGACCGAGCACTGCGGCCGAGACGCCCGACCTTGCCGATGAGAGCTATGATCTCGCCGAGCAGGTCGGCTTCATCATGCGCCAGGCGGCGCAGCGCCATGTCTCGATCTTCAACGAGATCATGGGCGCCGACCTGACGCCGACGCAATGGGCGGTGCTGGCGCGGCTTTACCAGGATGGCGGGTCCTCGCAGAACCTTCTGGGACGCCAGACCGCGATGGACGCGGCCACGATCAAGGGCGTGGTCGACCGTCTGCTCAAGCGCAAGCTGGTGCAGACCAAGCCCGATCCGGAGGATGGCCGCCGACTCATCGTCGAGCTCAGCCCGGCCGGGGTCGACTACACGCGCGAGCTACTGCCCAAGGCGGAGACAGTGACCAAGGTGACGCTGGCCCCGCTCGCGACCAACCAGCGGGCGACGCTGATCGCGCTGCTGAAGCAGCTGCGCTGAGGCTTTTCAGGCGGATCAGGCTTTAACGCGAGTCATCCCGGGCGACCGAAGTGAGACCCGGGATCCATTCCGGAGCCTTTCCGATAGAGGTTCCGGAATGGGTCCCGGATCGGCGCGGCTTCGCCGCTTGTCCGGGATGACTCGCGTTTGGGTGTGCAGGAATTCAGCTACCTGATCACGTAGCAGTCGCAGCTCTCCGCCATCGCCTTGGCCTCGTCGAGATCGCTCGAGGCGCTGGCATGGATGGCGAAGAGCGGATCGCCGACCGCAACGGCGTCGCCGACATGGCGGCGCAGATCGATGCCGGCCGCCTTATCGAACGGCGCTCCCGCACGCCGCGCGATTCCCGCGACCGCCCAGCCGTCGATCTCGGTGACGAGCCCCGCCTTTGGCGAGCGCACGGTATGGACCAGCAGCCCCGGCGCGACCGGCGGCTCGCGCCGCCCCTGCGCATCGATAATCCGCTCGAAGGCGGCGCGCGCCGCGCCGGAGCGCAGCAGTTCCTCCGCGCGTGCCCGCCCGGCCGCGATCGAGCCGAGGGTCGGGTCCCAGGCCAGGATGCGGCTGGCGAAGAACAGCGCCTTCTCGACCAGGTCGGCCGGTGCCTGCGGGTCGTTATCGAGCACCCAGCCGACATCGCGGCATTCCAGCGCCGGGCCGATGCCGCGCCCGATCGGCCGGCTGCCATCGGTCGGGAAGGCCTTGACGACGAGGCCGAGCCCGGCACCGACCGTCTCGAACAAATCAGCCAGTTCGGCGGCTTCCGCTTCGCTTCTCAGCTTCGCGCGCGGGCCATAGGGCAGGTCGACGATGACATGGGTCGAGCCCGCCGTGAGCTTCTTCGACAGGATCGAAGCGACCGACCAGCGGTTGGAATCGATGCCGAGCGGCCGCGTGATCGCGTTCATCACGTCGTCGACGACGGAATGGTTGAGCCGCCCGTTCCAGGCGATGCAGCCGCGCGCCTTTTCCACGCAGGCGCGCAATTCGGCCGGGTTCAGCTCGACGCGGGCGAGCGCCTCCATCGCATCGGCCGTGCCCGCCGCCGAAGTGATGGCGCGCGACGAGGTCTTCGGCATCAGGAAGGCGCCATGCGCGGCGACGATCGGCACGACGATCAGCGTGATCCGGCTGCCCGGAATGCCGCCCATCGAATGCTTGTCGACGACGATCCCGTCCGGCCAGGTGATCTTTTGCGCGAAGCGGGTGCGCACCCGCGCCAGCGCGACGACCTCGTCGTCGGAGAGCGTCTGCGTCGCCGCGACCAGGAAGGCCGCGACCTCGCCATCGGGATAGCGCGCCTCGACGATGTCGCGGATCAGCGTGTGGTACTGCTCCTCGGTGAGCTCGCCGCCCTGGATCTTGCGGGTCAGCGCCGCCCGGCTCTCCGGCGAGGGCGTGCGCCGGAGCGTGACTTCGCTGCCCTCGGGCAGACCGAGCTCGTCGAAGGCCTCGGCCGAGAGGCCGATCTCGTCGCCCGCGAGCAGCGCGGGTAAATCGACCACCTGTACGTTCGAGCGGATGCTGGCGCCGACACCGGAAATCTCGACCCGTCCCGGCCCGAGATAGTCGAAGCCGTTGACGATCTCGCCCTTGGCCGGGAGATAAGCGCAGTGCGCCCGTCCCGCGAAAAGCGGCAGGCGGCGCAGGCGCATCGTGTTGGCGGCGGCCTCGACCGCAGCGACGAAGCGCTCGATGCCGATCTCGACACTCTGGTCGTTGCAGATCGTCGCCGCCCGGATTCCGTCCGGACGCGGCTCGACCGTGCGCGACAGGCGCTTCTCGATCGCTTCGCCGCTCTCGCGCCCGCGCCCGGCGATACGGGCGGCGAGCACCTCGGGCGGCGCCGTGACCTCGACCACGACGAAACGCGGCAGGCGGGCGGCGAGCGCCGCGATCGTGGCGCGCGAGCCATTGGCGATGACGTTGCGCCCGGCCTCGACCAGCCGCTTCAGTTCGGCCGGCAGGCCGTAGCGCAGGCCGTGGGCGCCCCAGGTGATCAGGAAGTCGCCTTTGGCCTCGCGCGCGTCGAAGGCCTCGTCCGTCGCCGCCTCATGGTCCTCGCCCGGCGAGCCCGCGGGGCGGGTGACGACGCGGCGCGCGAAGACATAGCGGCCGGTCGGCTCCAGCAAGGCGCGGGCGCCGTCGATCAGCGAGTCCTTGCCGGCCCCGCTTGGGCCGACGACGAGGAAGAAGGTGCCTTGCCGCATTCCCTGGCCGCAGTCCCTGCTCAGGCTTCGTCGAGGCCGATATCCACCGCCGGCGCCGACTGGGTGATCTTGCTGGTCGAGATATAGTCGACACCGGTCCTGGAGATCGGGCCGATCGTGTCGATATTGATGCCGCCGGAGGCCTCGACCTTGGCGCGGCCGGCGATCAGCTCGACCGCCTTGGTCATGTCGGCGACCGACATGTTGTCGAGCATGATCACGTCGGCGCCGGCCCTGGCGGCCTCTTCGACCTGCTCGAGCCGGTCGCACTCGACCTCGAGCTTGGTCAGCACCGGCAGCTTCTTGCGGGCGCGTTCGACGGCGGCGGTGATGCTGCCGCAGACGGCGATGTGGTTGTCCTTGATCATCACGCCATTATCGAGGCCGAGGCGGTGGTTGAGGCCGCCGCCGCAGGTCACCGCGTGCTTCTCCATCATGCGCAGGCCGGGCGTGGTCTTGCGGGTGTCGATCAGGCGCGCCTTGCTGCCGGCCATGGCGGCGGCGTAGCGCGCGGTCTCGTTGGCGATGCCGGAGAGGCGCTGGGCGATGTTGAGCGCGGTGCGCTCGGCGGTGAGCACGCTGCGGGCCGAGCCCTCGATCTCGACCAGGATCGCGCCCTTCTCGACCTTGTCGCCGTCCTTGACGCGCAGGGTCACCTTGAGATCGGGATCGTAGCGCTTGAACACCCGGGCTGCGACCTCGACGCCGGCGACGATCATCGGCTCGCGGGCGTTCATGTGGAACCTGCCGGTCTCATTCGGCTCGATCATCACCTGGACGGTGAGGTCGCAGGCGCCGATGTCCTCGACAAGCCAATGGTCGATCAGGCGGTCCGTGGCGAAGACGTCATACATGGCAGGGCCCTCTCTCCCGCGGCGATACCGCTTCAAACATGTTTGTATGCAAACAATAGCAGCGGGAAAATTTGGCTGTCAATGCGCCATCGATGCCGTGCTTGCAACCGCCAATCGCGTCATATGGAAGTCACCTCGGCCGGGTAGGAGCGCCGCACAGAAGCGCCTCGAATATTCTTGTATGCAAGATTACGTGGGCACACTGTCCTCTCATCGACGAATCGGCACGCGCTCGGCCGTCGCGGCCGAAGCTGTGGGCCAGCCCTGGGAACAGGCGTAGGGTGGGGGCGGTCCCGCGCCTCGCGGCTGTCTTGACTTGCTCCAAGAGGCGCGCCAGTATCGTTTGTACACAAACAAAATCCTCAAGGCCCGCTCTGCGGGAGGATCAAGCATGGCGCTGGACGAAGCGAGCCCGGTCGCGGACGACAAGATCCGCTGCGATGCCTGCCCGGTGATGTGCTTCATCAAGCCGGGCGCCGTCGGCGCCTGCGATCGCTACGGCAATGTCGACGGCGAGCTGGTGCGGATGGAGCCGCATATCGTGCTCGAACGCACGCTGGAGCATGGCGGCGAAATCGTTCCCTTCGCCGGATCGCGCGAGTGGGACGGCGAGATCGTCCACCAGCAGGGCACCTTCATCACCGCGATCGGCGCCGGCACCACCTATCCCGACTACAAGCCCGCCCCGTTCATCGTCTCGTCCGAGGTCGACGGCGTCGACATGGTCACCGTCGTGACCGAGGGCATCTTCAGCTATTGCGGCGTCAAGGTGAAGATCGACACCGACCGCTTCCTCGGCCCCGAGCAGGCGACGGTGCGCGTCGAGGGCGAGGCGATCGGCCATGTCACCACCGGCGAATACGGCTCGCAGATGCTCTCGCTCGGCGGCGTTCACCACCTCACCGGCGGCTCGAAGAAGGAGGGCCGCGTCACCTGCGACGCCCTGCTCCAGCTCAGCAACAGCAAGGCGGTCGAGCTGACCATCGACGAGGGCGAGACCGTGATCGTCCAGGCCGGCAAGCCGCCGATCGTCAACGGCATCCAGGAAAGCCGGATGCGCGTCGGCTGCGGCTCGGCGACGATCGGCATCTTCGCCAAGCAATGGCACGGAAAGGTCGACGAGGTCGTCGTCGTCGACGACCACATCACCGGCGTCCTCTCCGAGCACCAGGCCGGCAAGCTGCTCGGCATGGCCGGCACCGGCATCAAGCTGAAGGGCCGGCGCTCGACGCCCGGCCGCTATTTCCAGGTGGCGCAGCCCGGCACCGGCTGGGGCGGCACCAATATCAGCGACCCCCTGACCATTCTCGGGCCGTTCGATCCCAAGGTTGCCTATCCCGGCCTGCGCCTGCTGATGGTCTCGACCACCGGCGAGCACGCCGCCTATTACGAGCTCGACGAGAACCTCGTGCCGGTCGAGATGCAGATGCCGCAGCCGCTGGTCGAGCCGGTCGAGCGCATCGCCGAGAACTGCGAGCCGGCGCTGTCGACCGTTCTCTTCATCGGCGGCGCCGGCGGCTCGCTGCGCGCCGGCGTCACCGAGAACCCGGTCCGTTTGACCCGCTCGGTCAAGGATGCGCTGACTTATGTCACTTGTGGGGGAGCCCCTGTGTATATCTGGCCGGGCGGCGGCATCACCTTCATGGTCGACGTCACCCGCCTGCCCGAAAACGCCTTCGGCTATGTGCCGACCCCGGCCTTGGTCGCGCCGCTGGAGTTCACCATGAGCCTGACCGACTACGAGGCGCTCGGCGGCCATATGGACGCGATCCAGCCGCTGGCTTCGCTCAAGGGCGGCAGCCGCCTGCGCCTGCCGCAGCGCCCGGACAATCCCTGGCCGCTGGCGCCGGAGCAGCCGCGCCGCTCGCTGGGGTAGGGCGATGTGGGAGAAGCCCTCCGCGCGCGTCCTGCCGGATGGCCGGCGCCTGCTGCTGCAGCAGGGCCCGATCGATCTCGTCATCGAGGCCGTCGGCGAGCAAGCCGCGGTCAGGGCCGCGCACGAGGCTGCCATCCTTCGCTTCGACGGCCTGCTTGTCGAACTCTGTGACGAGCTGCAGCTGCTGCGCACGGCGGTGACCCGGACGAGCCCGCTGCCGCTTGGCCCCGTCGCTCGGCGCATGCATGCGGCCGTCAGCCCCTTCGCCATCGGCGGCTTCATCACCCCGATGGCCGCCGTCGCCGGCTCGGTGGCGCAGGAGATCCTCGGCGTGATCTGCCAGGCCGCGCCGCTGCGGCGCGCCTATGTCAACAATGGCGGCGACATCGCCCTGCATCTCGCCCCTGGCGAGCAGTTCCGCATCGGCCTGGTGAAGCGTCCCGACCGGCCGGAGTTCTTCGCAACCGCGACGATCCGGCCTGAACACGGCGTCGCCGGCATCGCCACATCGGGCTATCCCGGCCGCAGCTTCTCGCTGGGGATCGCCGAGGCGGTAACCGTAATGGCGCCCACAGCGGCCATGGCCGACGCTGCCGCGACCATGATCGCCAATGCGATCGACCTGCCCGGCCATCCCGCGGTCGAGCGCCTGCCGGCCAGCTCGATCCAGAGCGACAGCGATCTCGGCGAGCGGCTCGTCACTCGCGACGTCGGTCCGCTAGCCACCGACGAGATCGAGACCGCGCTTGCCGCCGGGCTGGCCGAGGCGGAGCGCCTGCGGGCGGCAGGTCTGATCGTCTCTGCGGCCATGCATCTTCAGGGCGTGAGTCACATGCTCGCCACGCCTATGATCGTTCAAGAAAAGCCTGAGAGGAGACTGGCCCGTGCCTGAGATCGCTGTCCGCAAATACGCCGTGACCGTCGAGGAGATCCATCACGAGGGCGGCCCCGCCGCCGCGGTGCCGCTGAAGCGCGGCGCGGCGCTGGCGGTGATCGCCAACCCCTATGCCGGCCGCTACGTCGAGGACATCCAGGGCTTCATGGACGACCTTAAGCCCTTCGGCCTCGCCATGGCGCAGCGCCTGCTCGCGGCGATGGGCGGCGATGCCAAGGCGATCCAGGGCTATGGCAAGGGCGCCATCGTCGGCGCCGCCGGCGAACTGGAGCATGGCGCGCTCTGGCATGTGCCGGGCGGCTACGCCATGCGCGAACTGCTCGGCGATGCCAAGGCCATCGTGCCCTCGACCAAAAAGGTCGGCGGCCCCGGCACGCGCCTCGACATTCCCGTCACCCACATCAATGCCTCCTATGTCCGCAGCCATTTCGACGCCTTCGAGATCGGCATCACCGACGCTCCCAAGGCCGATGAATTGCTGTTCGCGCTGGTGATGACCACCGGCTCGCGCATCCATGCCCGCGTCGGCGGCCTCAAGGCGAGCGAGATCAAGGGCGAGGACGGCCTGCGATGAAAGCCAGGATCCGCAAGATCGTCACGGTCCTCGACGAGACCCATAGCGAGCTCGGGCGCCCCGTCTCGCCGCCGATCAAGCGCGCTGCCGCCGTCGCGGTGATCGCCAATCCCTTCGCCGGCACCTATCAGGATGATCTCGCCGAGCTGATCGACATCGGCGAGGAGCTCGGCGACCTGCTCGGCCGCCATGCGCTCGCCGCGCTCGGCATCGCGGGCGAGGCGGTCCAGGGCTATGGCAAGGCCGCCGCCGTCGGTGAGGATGGCGAATTGGAGCACGCCGCCGCGATCCTGCATCCCAAGCTCGGGGCGCCGCTACGCAAGCTTCTGGGCAAGGCGCCGGCTCTGATCCCGTCTTCGAAGAAGCGCGGCTCGCTCGGCGTCGTCCTCGACGTGCCGCTCGGCCACAAGGCGGCGGCCTATGTCCGCAGCCATTTCGACGGCATGGAGGTCCGCATCCCCGACGCGCCGCGCGCCGGCGAGATCGTCGTTGCGGTGGCGCTGACCAGCGGCGGTCGGCCCTTGCCGCGCGTCGGCGGGCTCACCCATGCCGAGGCGAAGGGCGAGGACGGCTTGCGCTGAGGCGCGTCCCGTCGGTTCGCCAGCGCTGCTAGCTCCGCAGCGCGCCCGGCCCGGCTACCGCGCCGGGCGGGCATTTGCCGGATATGATCATCCCCAGCACCTCGTCCTGCGTGACGTCGCGGACATGGGCGCTGCCGACCACCTTGCCGTTCTTCATCACGCTGACGCGGTCGGCGAGGTCGAAGACATCGTGCAGGTCATGGCTGATCAGGAAGATGCCGATGCCCTGCTTCTTCAGTTCGAGGATGAGATCGGCGACCTGCTTGGTCTCTGCCGGCCCGAGCGCCGCGGTCGGCTCGTCCATGATCAGCACCCGCGCGTTGAAATAGATCGCGCGGGCGATCGCGACAGACTGGCGCTGGCCGCCGGAGAGCGCCTTCACCGGCTCCTTGAAGCGGCGGAAATGCGGGTTGAGCCGGCCCATCACCTTGCGGGTCTCGGCCTCCATCGCGCTGTCGTCGAGCGTGCCCCAGTTGGTCAAAAGCTCGCGGCCGAGGAAAATGTTGGCGGCGGCGTCGACATTGTCGGCCAGCGCTAGCGTCTGGTAGATCGTCTCGATGCCGTGGCGCTTGGCGTCGCGTGGGCTGGAGATGGCGACTGGCTCGCCGGCGATCCTGATCTCGCCGGCATCGGCGCGATAGGCGCCCGACAGGATCTTGATCAGCGTCGACTTGCCGGCGCCGTTATGGCCGAGCAGGCCGACGACCTCGCCGGCATGGAGATCGACGCTCGCGCGGTCGACCGCCTTGATGCCGCCGAAGGCGATCGAGATTTCGCGCATCTCGACGAGGGGCGTAGTTGCGTCCATGGCGCCCTCCTTCAGCCGAGCCGCTTGCGATAGAGCCCGTCGAGCCAGACGGCGAGAACGAGCACGAGTCCGACGACGATGTTCTGCAACGGCGTGTCTACGCCGATCAGCACCATGCCCGATTGCAGCGACTGCATCACCAGCGCGCCCAGCATCGCGCCGGCGATGGTGCCGACGCCGCCGGCGAGCGAGGTGCCGCCGATCACCGCCGCGGCGATGACATAGAGCTCGTCGAGCTGGCCGGCGGAGTTGGTCGCGGCGTTGAGGCGGGCGGTCGAGATGCAGGCGGCGATGCCGACCAGCATGCCCATCAGCCCGTAGACCAGCATCAGCACTTTTCGCGTGTTGACGCCGGAGAGCTGGGCCGCCTCGGGATTACCGCCGATCGAGAAGACATAGCGCCCGAAGCGCAGGCGCCGCGCCAGAAAGCTCATGGCGACGCCGACCGCGAGCGCGAGCAGTACCGGTACGGCGAGGCCATGGCCGATGACGAGCCCGCCCTCAGGCCAGCTGCCGCCCTTGGCCTCGACGAGGCGGCGGGCGACGCCGGCCGGCAGTGCATAGGCGTTGGCGATCATGACCGCGCCGATCACCGTGCCGCAGGCGAGCCCGCCGAGCACGATCTCGGCCCAGAGCGGGCGCAGGGCGAAGCCGTAGCGCTTGCGCCGGCGCCGGGCGAAGGCGATCCCCGCGAGGATCAGGGCGCAGATGACGAGACCGATGACCCAGGAGGCGGTGGTGCCGATCGCGCCCTCGATGCCGCCGCCGAGCGGGCGAAAACGCGAATCCATCGGCGCGATGGTCTGGCCCTGCGTCACCCACCAGGCGCCGCCGCGCCAGACCAGCAGGCCGCCGAGCGTGACGATGAAGGAGGGGATGGCGAGATAGGCGATCAGCGCGCCCTGGAACAGGCCGATCAGCCCGCCGAGCACGATCGCGGCCAGGATCGAGAGCAGCCAGGTGGCGGGGTGCTCGAAGCCGATGAGGCCGGGGAGCAATTGCGCCTGGACGAGGCCGGTGACCATGCCGACGAAGCCGAGCATCGAGCCGACCGAGAGGTCGATGTTGCGGGTGACGATGACCAGCACCATGCCGCAAGCCATTACCGCGACCGAGGCGGTCTGGACCGAGAGGTTCCAGAGATTGCGCGGCGTCAGGAAGGCGCCGCCGGAGAGCCAGTTAAAGCCGAGCCAGATCACCGCCAGCGCGGCGACCATGCCGACCATCCGCGCGTCGAACTCGATGGCGCGCAGATGATCGGCAAGGCTCTTCGCATCCTGCGACGGCGTTGCCGGCGCGGGAACGGTTTCAGTCACAGGCCTTGACCTTGCCGGCGGCGACGCCCTGGCAGACAGCCGCCTTCGGCGCCCAGCCGGCCTCGATCACCACGCCGAGATTGTCCTTGGTCACCGGCACCGGCTTCAGGAAGAGCGCGGTCATCTTGGCCTTGCTCGGGCCCTGGTCCCAGGCGGTCGCACCGGCGACCTCGGTCAGCTTGGCGCCCCCGGCGAGCTTGATCGCGATCTCGGCGGCGGTGCGCCCGAGTTCGCGCGCATCCTTCCAGATCGTCACCGTCTGGGTGCCGAGCGCGACGCGGTTGAGCGCGGCGCGGTCGGCGTCCTGGCCAGAGACGGGCACGGAGCCGGCGAGGCCCTGCGCGGCCAGCGCCGCGATGGCACCGCCACCGGTGCCGTCATTGGCGGCGATCACGGCGTCGACCTTGTTGGCGTTGCGCGTCAGGAACTGCTCCATGTTGCGCTGGGCGTTGGCTGGCAGCCAGCCATCGGTATAGGCCTCGCCGACATTCTTGATCTTGCCGGCGTCGATAGCGGGCTTCAGCACCTCGATCGAGCCCTGGAACAGGAAGTTGGCGTTCGGGTCCGAGCTCGAGCCCTTGATGAAGACGTAGTTGCCTTCCGGCTTCGCCTTCTGGATCTCGCGCGCCATCATCCGGCCGACCTCGACATTGTCGAAGGTCAGGTAGAAGGCCTGCGGGATCTCGATCAGCCGGTCATAGCCGACGACTGCGATACCCTCGTCGACCGCCTTCTGCACGGCAGGGCGGATCGCCTGAGCATCCTGCGCCAGCACGATCAGGGCCTTGGCGCCGCGCGCAATCAAGCTCTCGACATCGGTGAGCTGCTTGGCAGGCGAGGATTGCGCATCGGCCGAGAGATAGGTGCCGCCGACCTTCTCGATCGCGGCCTTGATCGCGGCCTCGTCGGTTTTCCAGCGTTCCTCCTGGAAGTTCGACCAGCTGACCCCGATCACCGGGCCCTTGCTCTGGGCGAAAGCCGGGAATGCGCCACCGAAGGTCGCGAGCGCCAATCCGGCGACAAGAAGATTGCGTCTCAACACGGCGTCTCTCCCTTGTTGTCTCATGCGCGCTTCTGGGCTCGGCGCATCCTGAGGCGAAGGTGAGCCCATTGGCAGGTGGCCTGTCAAGCGGCCATATCGCAAAATTTGAGGTACGCACCTCAATACTTTCCGCTAAAGGTCGCGGATCGAAGGCCAATTGGTTCCAAACGGGAATTTCCGCGTTGCCCCGCGTCAGCGACAGATCTGCGAGCGCAGGTTCGACAGGCGCAGCAGCTCGGCGGCGGTGCCACTGCGTTGCCAGGTCGAGGGCGTACCATCTTCGGCCGGCGGATCGATCTTCAGCGACACGGCGGTGCGATCGGTCAGGCCACACAAGGTCTCGCGCAGAACATCGGCGGTCATTGCTCCTGCCGGGTCGTTGCCATCCTCGTTCTGCGCGACGATCGGTGGGCTGCCCGGCAGAGTCAGCGTGACCGTCCGCAGCCGCGACGGGATCGGGGCATCGCCGAACAACAACTGCATCTGGAGGGTGGTCGTCTGCTGATAGCGCCCTTCGCCGACCGACAAGGCCAGCCGCAGCCTGCCGCCGCGATGCGGGCCGAGTTCGACCGAGCCGATCGGGGTCGCCGGCGCAGCCAGCGTCGCCGGCAGCACCGGCGCCGTTCCCAGGCTCCTTGAAGGGCCGGGAGCGGGAGCCAGTCCGGAGCGGAGATCCGAGAAGGCGAGCGCAGCCGGCCCGACTTCGGTCGCGATCGTGGTCGCGCGCATCTCGTCGGGCTTGAGGTAGCGCATCGTGTCGGCTGGGGTCGACACCGTTACCTCGATGAAGGAGCGGTCGAGCCCCATTGCGTCGAGATAGCGCCGCATCTTCGCGTCGATCTCGCCGGTCGCCTGCTCCTGCTTGACCGTCCGCGTCTCCGTCCTCTCGTCGACCAGCTCCCTGCGACCGCGCACGATCTTGTAATCGCGCACCGTCGTGGTCTCGGTCTCGACGATGGTCTGCTGGTGCACGCCGATGCGCGATTGCGGCGGGATGATCCGGCGTTGTCCCCCGGCGAGGAAAAGCGTGCAGGCCGAGGCGCAGAGCGGGCTGCGCTCGTCGATGGTGCCGAGCGCCGGCTCGCGTTGGCTGAAGACGGTGCGGGCGACGGCGATATCGAGGCCGCTCTTGCGCACGAGCTCGCCCATGGCGATCGCCGCTTCGACCGTGCCGCCGGTGGAATAGACCAGCAGCGGCAGCTTGCGCCCGTTCAGCTCGGCGAGCGCGCGGCGCAGTTCGGCCGGCGTGTCCTTGGTGATCGCGCCCTGGGCGGCGAGCCATTCGCGGCAATCTGGCTCGCAGGGCTCGGCGCTGCGCGTCAGCACGATGCGCATCGGCTCCGGCGGAGGTGCCGCAGCGGGCTTGTCCTGAGCCACGGCCGGCGAAGCGGCTAGGCACAGGGCGAACGCCAGGAGACGGGCGATGCGCATCACGGAGTCGGCGGCCTCAACTGCAATTGCGCAAGGGAACCCCAGGCGCGGGGATTTGACAACAGTCTCCCTGCCCCGTCGCAGGGACAGGGAGACAGCCTAAACGCTTTCGCCTGGCGGTTGGGCTTCTTTGAGGCGCTCTCGCGGCCGATTTCAGCGCGTGATCGCGTCGACCTCGGCGAGCTCCTCCGGAGTCAGCGCCCAGTCCGCCGCCTTGACGTTGGCCGCGACCTGTTCCGGCTTCGTCGCGCCGGCGATGACGCTCGACACGACCGGCTGGGCGGCGAGCCAGGAGAAGGCGAGCTCGAGCAGGGTCTTGCCACGTGCGTCGCAGAAGGCGGCGAGCTTTTCGGTCCTCTGCCAGTTCGCCTCGGTCAGCACCTCGCCGGCGCGCTGCGCCTCGCGGGTCATGCGCGCCCCCTCCGGCATCGGGGCGTTCCGCTGATACTTGCCGGTGAGCAGGCCGTTGGCGAGCGGGAAATAGGGCAGCAGCCCCATGCCGAAATGGCTGATGGCCGGGATCAGTTCCTTCTCGGCGCCGCGAACGAGCAAGCTGTATTCGTCCTGCGCCGAGGCGAAGCCTTCGAGGCCGAGCGTCCTGGCCGTCCAATGCGCGTCGGCAACCTGCCAGGACGGCAGGTTCGAGCAGCCGATATAGCGGACCTTGCCCTGGCGGATCAGGTCGTCGAGGGCACGCAGCGTCTCCTCGATCGGGGTCAGCGGATCGGGCCGGTGCAGCTGGTAGAGGTCGATCCAGTCGGTCCGCAGCCGCTTCAGCGAAGCCTCGACCGCCTCGATGATGTAACGGCGCGAGCCGCCCTTCTTCACGCCCGCTTCGTCCATGTTCATGCCGAACTTGCTGGCGAGCACGATGTCCTTGCGGCGGGCGCCGAGCAGTTCGCCGAGCGCAAGCTCCGAGCCGCCGCGATTGCCGTAGATGTCGGCGGTATCGAACAGGGTGATGCCGTGCTCGATCGCGGCGTCGACGACCTTGCGCGCCGCCTCCAGGTCGATCCGGCCGCCGAAATTATTGCAGCCGAGGCCGACGAGCGAGACGCGCAGGCCGGAGCGGCCGAGATTGCGGAACTGCATGGCGATGATCCTCCTTCGGTCGCGGGCACCCGACCAGAGCGGCACGATGACGGCAAGCGCAGCGGACGCAGGGCGGCTGCGCCCCGGCCGAGGGACATCCGCCGAATGAAGGATGCGGCCGTTGCAGCGGGCGGACTAGCCTGGTCGCCGGCGGGCAAGAAAAGGCGGCGCGATGCCAAGTCCCTTCAGCACGAAAGGGTGCGATGCGAATGGGCGCTGGAGCCGCCCGCCCGATGGCTTCTCCTATCTCTGGCCGGCGCAGAATGCCTACCAGTTCGTGCCGGTCGGCCAGTCGCGCGCGCTCTCTCTCAAGACCGACCACAGGCCGTGGACCCTCACGGCGGTCGATCTGACGATGTCCGGCGGCATCGACGTCCGCCTGAATGCTCGAAAGACCGTAATCGGTCCGTTCCAGACCTATGTGCTGGAGCCGGGCATGAAGTACCCGCTGGACCTCACCGGCAATGCCGAGGCGGCTCTCGCCCTCGTGATGTCGACCCCGGGCGAGGCCGATAAGCCCTTGCTGTATGCGCACGCGGGCGGGACCCTGACGGTGCATTATGCGGTGAACGTCATCCTTCGCGACTGCTCGCAGACGCTGGAGCAGTATTCGCGCTCCGAGCTTCTGACCCTGCTGCGCGAGGTCGAGACGAGCTACGCCCAGGCCAACATCCGCCTGGTGCGCGTAGGGCCGATCCACCTTCTCGAGCTAAAGACGATGTCGCTCGGCCCGCAGATCATCACCGACAGTCGTCACGGCGACCTGATACGCGATCACATCACGGCTTCGGGGCGCGGCCACCTGAAGAACCTTGTCTATGGCTGGGATTTCGAATCGGAGCCGAAGCCGCCGAACGCCGCCAATCTGTCGTCAGGACTAACCGAGTTCGGCGGTAACGTCTGCTTCATCGACTGGGGCAACCGCAGCATGGTGACCGCCCACGAGCTCGGTCATGCGCTGCGCCTGATCGACCGTCCGCGCGGTGACATCACGATCATGCAGCCACAGCGCTCGAGCGCCCCGTTCATCCCCTTCGACTATGCCCAGATCGAGGTGCTGCGCATGGTCGCGAAGCAGGTCGCGTGACGATGCAAGCCTGTTTCGCAGACGACGGAAGGAATCGGCAATGACATTGCGGTCGTTCATCTTCGCCGGCCAGAAGCGGCTCGAGGCCTGCCTGCGCGACGATGCGAGTCATGTCGCGCGCGGAGCCGGCGGCGAGCATGTCTGCTTGATCCAGACCGCGCTGGTCCATCTCGACGGCGCCGACATCGATCCGGCCGAGCTCAATCGTGGCTTCTATGGGCCGTCCACGGCACGCGCCGTGCTGGCCTTCAAGACGCGCCGCGATATCGTCAACCGCAGTTACCAGAAGCGCGCCGACGACGTCGTTGGCAAGATGACGATCGCTGCTCTCGACGCCGAGATGCTGGCGAGCCAGAAACCGGCGCCACGGGCCCATCGGAAGGCGCACGGGCCGGCGCGGACGAGCGCCTTGTCCGCCGAGGCGTCCGTGCGGCGCGCCCTCGACCAGATGCTTGCGAGCGCGCTGGCGAAGCTGCGCTGACCGCTGAAACGGCTCTCGACCGAGATATCGGCTGCGGCCAGGCTCAGGCGACCTCGGCCTTCTGCTTCTGCGAGCGCTTGCGTTCGTTCGGATCGAGGATGCCCTTGCGCAGGCGGATCGACTTCGGGGTGACTTCGACCAGCTCGTCGTCGTCGATCCAGGCGAGCGAGCGCTCCAGCGTCATCCGGATCGGCGGCGTCAGGCGCACCGCCTCGTCCTTCGACGTCGTGCGGATGTTGGTGAGCTTCTTGCCCTTGAGCACGTTCACCTCGAGATCGTTCTCGCGGGTGTGCTCGCCGACGATCATGCCCTGATAGACCTTCCAGCCGGGCTCGATCATCATCGGGCCGCGGTCTTCGAGGTTCCAGAGCGCGTAGGCGACGGCCTCGCCGGTCTCCATCGCGATCAGAACGCCGTTGCGGCGCCCGCCGATCTCGCCCTTGTAGGGCAGGTAGTCGTGGAACAGCCGGTTCATGATCGCGGTGCCGCGCGTATCGGTCAGCAGTTCGCCCTGATAGCCGATCAGGCCGCGGGTCGGGGCGTGGAAGACGAGGCGCAGGCGATTGCCGCCGGAGGGGCGCATCTCCAGCATATCGGCCTTGCGCTCGGACATCTTCTGCACGACGACGCCGGAATGCTCCTCGTCGACGTCGATCACGACCTCCTCGATCGGCTCCAGCAGCTGGCCGGCCTCGTCGCGCTTCAGCACGACGCGCGGACGCGAGACGCCGAGCTCGAAGCCCTCGCGACGCATGGTCTCGATCAGGATGGCGAGCTGCAATTCGCCGCGGCCGGAGACGATGTAGCTGTCCTTGTCGGAGGCTTCCTCGATCTTCAGCGCGACATTGCCCTCGGCCTCCTTGAACAGGCGGTCGCGGATGACGCGGGTGGTGACCTTGTCGCCTTCCGTGCCCGCCAGCGGCGAATCGTTGACCATGAAGGTCATCGACACGGTCGGCGGGTCGATCGGCTGGGCCTTGATCGGGGTGTCGACCGACGGGTCGCAGAAGGTGTCGGCGACCGAGCCCTTCACCAGGCCGGCGATCGAGACGATGTCGCCCGGGATCGCTTCCTCGATCGGCGTGCGCTCGAGCCCGCGGAAGGCGAGGATCTTGGTGATGCGGCCGGTCTCGACCAGCGAGCCGTCGCCCGAGAGAACCTTGATGGTCTGGTTCGGCTTGGCCGTGCCCGAGACGACGCGGCCGGTGATGATGCGGCCGAGATAGGGATTGGCCTCGAGCAGCGTGCCGATCATGCGGAACGGCCCCTCCTCGATGCGCGGCTCAGGCACGTGCTTCAGGATCAGGTCGTACATCGGCGCCAGGCCCTGGTCCTGCGGACCTTCCGGCGAGGGCGCCATCCAGCCCTGCTTGCCCGAACCGTAGAGGATCGGGAAGTCGAGCTGCTCGTCGGTGGCGTCGAGCGCGGCGAAGAGGTCGAAGACCTCGTTGATCACCTCGGTGACGCGCGCGTCGGGCTTGTCGACCTTGTTGATCGCGACGATCGGGCGAAGGCCGAGCTTCAGTGCCTTCGAGACCACGAACTTGGTCTGCGGCATCGGGCCCTCGGCAGCGTCGACCAGCACGATCGCGCTGTCGACCATGTTGAGGATGCGCTCGACCTCGCCGCCGAAATCGGCGTGGCCGGGGGTGTCGACGATGTTGATGCGCGTATCCTTCCAGACCACCGAGGTGGCCTTGGCCAGGATGGTGATGCCGCGCTCCTTTTCGAGATCGTTCGAGTCCATCACCCGCTCGGCGACGCGCTGGTTCTCGCGGAAGGCGCCGGACTGCTGCAGCAGCTTGTCGACCAGCGTGGTCTTGCCGTGGTCGACGTGGGCGATGATGGCGATGTTGCGCATGGACATGCGGGAAGCGGCCTTGGTTCAAGACCGCGAGCCGGCAGGGAAAACCCGGCCGGCGCAGCCTGTGTGTTGCGTGAATCTGGAATTCGTTGCGCTGCACATAAACGCTTGACGCCGTTTGGGCAACCGCAACCGCACGATGCCCGTGCTTCACGGTGCGCTTGACATGCTCCTGTTTCATGTAACATGTATTGTTACATGAAACAGGACAGCCGCCTCTCAGCCACCCTGCACGTGCTGCTGCACATGGCCGATCGTGGCGCCCCGATGACCTCGGAGGAGCTCGCGGCCTGCCTCGGCACCAATCCGGTCGTGATCCGCCGCACCATGGCGGGCCTCAGGGAAACCGGGCTGGTGCACTCCGAAAAAGGCCATGGCGGTGGTTGGACGTTGGCGCGTGCGCTCGACGCGATCACGCTCGGTGACGTGCATCGCGCACTCGGCGAGCCCGCTCTGATCGCGCTCGGCCATCGCAGCGAGAACCCGCAATGCCTGGTCGAGCAGGCGGTCAATTCGGCCCTCGGCGAGGCCTTCGCCGAGGCCGAAGCGCTGCTCGCCGGCCATTTCGACCGGGTCCGGCTGTCCGATCTCGCGGCGGATTTCAGCCGCCGCTTCGACGAACGGAGACAGATCCATGCCAAGCACAACCACACCCTATGACGCCATCATCGTCGGCGGCAGCTTCGCCGGCCTTTCCGCCGGATTGCAGCTGGCGCGGGCGCGCCGCCGCATCCTGGTGATCGACGAGGGGCAGCGGCGCAACCGCTTCTCCAGCCATTCGCATGGCTTCCTCGGCCAGGATGGGCGCGAGCCGGCGACGATCGTCGCCGAGGCGAAGGCGCAATTGCTCGCCTATCCGACCGTGGCTTGGCGCGATGCCAAGGCCGGCGAGGCGAAAGCCGAAAGAGAGGGGTTCAGAGTCACCGATTCCAGGGGAGGCGAGCACCAAGCGCGCCGCCTCCTGCTCGCGACTGGCGTGCGCGACGAACTGCCCGCGATCCCCGGCCTGAGGGAGCGCTGGGGCAAGAGCGTGCTGCATTGTCCCTATTGCGACGGTTATGAGCTCGGCGGCGGCAAGCTCGGCGTATTGGCGAGCGGTGCGTTCTCGGCCCTGAAGGCGGCGCTCGTCGCCGATTGGGGCGCGGTTACACTGTTCCTCAACGGCGAGGCCGAGCCGGACGCCGAGGCGACCGCCTTGCTGGAGCGGCGCGGCGTCGCGGTCGAGCGTGCCCGGATCGTGGCAGCCGAGGGCGACGGGACGGCGATGGCGGGCCTGCGCCTCGCCGACGGCCGGTTGGCGCCGATCAAGGCGCTGTTCATCGCCGCCGGCATCTGCCCGGCGAGCCCGCTGGCGGAAGAGCTCGGCTGCGCCTTCGATGACGGCCCGTTCGGTCCGCTGCTGCGCGTCGACGGGATGAAGCAGACCAGCGTCACCGGCGTCTATGCGGCGGGCGATGCCGCGACCGCCCGGCACAGCGTCGCGCTCGCCGTTGCCGATGGCGTCGTCGCCGGGACCGGCCTGCACATGTCCCTGCTCTAGAGGCGGGTCACGACTTCCGGCAGGCGTAGGGCATGAAGGTCGAGGACACCCCGGCGTTCATGCCCGCCATCACCATGACATTAGCGAAGTTGAGCTCCTCGGCGCTGCGCGGACAGACATCGGGCGGGTTCTGGCAACCGGAAGCGATGAAGGCCTCGTTGCCGGCGACGAACTCTGGCCCGAGCCCCTTCCTGCCGATGCGCTTCAGCGCCTCGTCATAGGCGCTGCGCCAGCGCTCGCATTTCACCTGCGGCCAGTTTTCGGGCGCCTGAGCCCGGAGCGGGACGGCATCGGAAAGCGCCAGCAGCGTCCCGAGGGCGAGCGAGGCAAAGGCGGAGGTCATGAGGAGCTCTCGAAACTGTCGGTGCGACCGCGCCATCCGCATGAACGCGCTTTGCGGCAGGAATAAAGCCGGTCACTCGGCTGCCGCTTCGGCCAAGACGATGCGCCGCTCGGTCGCCGCGCGGCCGAGCTGGTCCATGGCAAAACGATAGGCGCCGATCCCGCCGGAATCGATGTCGCCGCGCGCATAATTCTCGAGCACGCCGGCAAGGATGGCGTCGGCCTCGCGCTCCATCGCCGCCAGATCCCGCTCGTCCTCGGCCGTCCGCATCGCCGCGAGCAGGACGACGAGACGGCTGAGGTCCGCCATTGCCCGCTTGCGGCGCGACGCGCTCTCGACGCCGAGCAGGCCGGCCGCGCCGGAGCCGAGCACGGAGAGCACCATCACGCCGAGATAGAACCAGTCGCCATAGCGCTCGAAGAAGGTCTCCTGCTCGCCGTCGATGAACGCGGCTGCTCCGGTATGCACCGCGAGCGGCGCGTCCTTGTCGGTCTCGGGCGTCTCCAGTCCCTGGATCGCCGGCAGGTCGGCGGCGAGCGTGACGCGCAACGACAGGATCGCGCTGACGAGCTCGCCGACCCTGGCATCGTCGAGGGATTGCGCCGCCATCAGGCGCGAGGTGATCGAGATGCTCGGCAGGTTTTCGGCCGGCACTGGCGGATCACCACCGAGCGCGCCGCGGACGATCTCGCCGCTCTCGATGGCACGGTTGCGGGCGGCGAGCGCATCGGCCTCGCGGATCGGGATGATGGTCGGGCTCTCGCCGAAGGCCCGGTGCAGGCGCGCGCCGACTTCGGTGACGACGCGGGCATTCAGCACGTTGACGGCGAAGAGCACGTCGATATGGCCATCGGCGATAGCGGCGGAGACGTCCTCGGGCCCGAGCGGGACGATCGTCACCGCCTCCGGCGAGACCTCGTATTGCGACAGCACGAGCTTCAGGAGATCGAGATTGCCTGATGGCGCCCGCACCACGCCGATGCGCTTGCCGCGCAGTCCTGAGATGCGGTCGGTGCCGAGATCCTTGGAGCCGATGAAGAAAGGGAAGGAGCGGCGGGTGATCAGCGCCGTATCGGCCTTGGCCGGCAGCGCGACATCGGGGCGGACGATGGCGAGATCGACCGTGCCGGCGTCGATCTTCAAGGCGCTCTCGGCCGAGCCCTCGGTCAGGACGAGCCGCAGGCGCACCGGCTTCTTCTCGCGGCTGAGGCCCTGGACGAGGGCCGCGGCAAGCCTGGCATCGTCGGAGCCGAGCGGGCCGACCGCGAGCTTCAGCGTCCGTGGCTGGGTCCACATGTAGACGCCAAGCGCAACGAGACCGGCCATCAGCAGGAGCGCCGCCAGACCTGCAAAGAAACGCCGCCCCATTCGTCGTCCGCTCTCGCCCCCATGCTTCGCTTTCGACCGGCATCATGTCACGAGTGCGGTGGGAAGGGCTATGTGCTAGAGCGCCCGAATGACACATGGCGACGCCTTTCCGATCAAGATCTGCGGCCTCTCGACTCCGGAGACGCTGGAGGCGGCGCTTGCCGCCGGCGCTGACATGATCGGTCTCAACTTCCACCCGAAGAGCCCGCGATACGTCACGCCGCAGCGCGCCGCCGAACTCGCCGACCAGGCCCGCGGCCGGACCGGGATCGTCGCGCTGGTCGTCGACTACACGCCGGAGCAGGCGGCCGAGCTGGTGCGGATCGTGCGGCCGGACTGGATGCAATTGCACGGCAAGGAGACGCCGGAGCAGGTCGCCGCGATCAAGGCCGCGACCGGCCTGCCGGTGATGAAGGCGCTCGGCGTCGCCACGGCTGCCGATCTCGACCAGGTCGCGCTGTATCATGGCGTCGCCGACGCCATCCTGCTCGATGCCAAGCCGCCCAAGGATGCCGCCTATCCCGGCGGCCATGGCAAGCCCTTCGACTGGAATCTGGTCGCCGGGCTCGACCCGGCTCTCGCCTTCATGTTATCGGGCGGCCTCGACCCGGCCAATGTGTCGCAGGCCATCGGCGTCGTCCGACCTGCGGGCGTCGACGTATCATCGGGGGTCGAGCGCGCTCCGGGTGTCAAGGATATCGGGCGGATCTCGGAATTCGTCAGGGCGGCCCGCGCGGCGGCCAAGGCTTTGAATGACGACCAGTTGAAGAAGGCAGGCCAGGCATGAACGCGCCGCACGCACGCAACAGCTTCCGGAACGGCCCGGACGAGAACGGCCGCTTCGGCCAGTTCGGCGGCCGCTTCGTCGCCGAGACGCTGATGCCGCTGATCCTCGAGCTGGAGCAGGCCTACAATGCCGCCAAGGTCGATCCCGCCTACCAGGCAGAGATGGCGAGCGGGCTGAAGCATTATGTCGGCCGGCCCTCGCCGCTCTATCTCGCCGAGCGGCTCACCGACCATTTCGGCGGCGCCAAGGTCTACTTGAAGCGCGAGGAGCTGAACCACACCGGCTCGCACAAGGTGAACAATGTGCTCGGCCAGATCCTGCTCGCCCGGCGCATGGGCAAGAAGCGGATCATCGCCGAAACCGGCGCCGGCCAGCATGGCGTCGCCACCGCGACGCTCTGCGCCCGCTATGGCCTCGAATGCATCGTCTACATGGGCGCGGTCGACGTCGCACGGCAGGCTCCGAACGTCTTCCGCATGCAGATGCTGGGCGCGACGGTGGTGCCGGTCGAATCCGGCACCAA
This sequence comes from Allobosea lupini, assembly GCF_900109525.1. Taxonomy (GTDB): domain Bacteria; phylum Pseudomonadota; class Alphaproteobacteria; order Rhizobiales; family Beijerinckiaceae; genus Allobosea; species Allobosea lupini. Next base: position 308,852 of record NZ_FOAN01000004.1, read on the forward strand.
GACGCTGAAGGACGCGATGAACGAGGCACTGCGCGACTGGGTGACCAATGTCGGCACGACCTTCTACTGCATCGGCACGGTCGCAGGCCCGCACCCCTATCCGGCGATGGTGCGCGACTTCCAGTCGATCATCGGCAAGGAGACGCGCGAGCAGATGCTGGAGGCGGAAGGCCGCCTGCCGGATTCGCTCGTCGCCTGCATCGGCGGCGGCTCGAATGCGATGGGGCTGTTCCATCCCTTCCTCGACGACACCAGCGTCGAGATCTACGGCGTCGAGGCCGCCGGCCACGGCATCCCCTCCGGGCTGCATGCGGCCTCGCTGACCGGCGGGCGCCCGGGCGTGCTGCACGGCAACCGAACCTATCTCCTGATGAACGAGGACGGGCAGATCAACGACGCCCATTCGATCTCGGCCGGGCTCGACTATCCCGGCATCGGCCCGGAGCATTCCTGGCTGCACGATATCGGCCGCGCCACCTATCTCTCGGCGACGGACGAGGAGGCGCTCGAGGCTTTCCAGCTGATCTCGAAGCTCGAAGGCATCATCCCGGCGCTGGAATCGGCGCATGCGCTCGCCCGTGTCGCCGAGCTCGCTCCGAAGAAGCCCAAGGACCATCTGATGGTCGTCAACCTCTCCGGCCGCGGCGACAAGGACATCCCGCAGGTCGCGGAGATTCTGGCGGCGCGATGAGCGTGTCGTCCTGATGCTGCCCCAATAGGTTGCGCATGGTCGCCCGGCAGGAGCGGTCTCCGCTTCTGCGGACCATTCCTCAGCGAAGGACGACCATGTCGAAGACCAAGAAGGCCCTGCTCATCGCCGCGCTCGCGGCGTTTTCCGCTCCCGTGCACGCCCAGACCGCTGGGCCGCTCGCGCCGGCGGAAGGCATCGTGATCCAGACCACCGGCGAAGTCAGGGTGAAGCCTGATCTCGCCACGGTCCATGCCGGCGTGGTCAGCGAGGGCAAGACCGCCGCGGAAGCGCTGTCGAAGAACACGCCGGCGCTGGCCAGGCTGATCGAGGCGGTGAAGGCCGCCGGCGTCGCCCAGGGCGATCTTTCGACCTCGCAGATCGCGCTGACGCCGCGGATGACGCAGCCCTCCGCCTCCTCCTCGCCGCAGGCGCGCGCGCCGAAGATCGACGGCTACGAGGCGCGCACCGGCATCACCGTGATCGTGCGCGACCTCGCCAAGTCCGGCCCGCTGATCGATGCGCTGGTTGCCGCCGGCGCCAACGACATGTCGGGCATCAGCTTCGGCCTCGCCGACGAGGACAAGGCCAAGGACCAGGCCCGCGACAAGGCGGCCGAAGCGGCGCGCACCCGGGCCGAGATCTATGCCAAGCGCCTTGGCGTGAAAGTGGGCGAGCTCGTCTCGATCGTCGAGGCGGAGGCCGAGCCGCCGGTACGGCCGATGGGCGATACACGCGCCTATCGCATGGCCGCCGGTGCCGCACCGGTCCAGGTCGAGCCGGGCGAGGTCACCGTCAGCGCTGCGTTGCGCACGGTCTGGCGCATCGAGAAGTAAAGACTACAGCATCGGCAGCCCGCGCGGTTTCGGACCGCGCGGGAACGCGGCGTCGAGCCGGGCGATGTCCTCGGCGCCGAGCCGAAGCCCGAGCGCGCCGGCATTGTCCTGCGCATGGCTGGGCTTGGCCGCTTTCGGGATTGCGAAGACGCCGGAGCTGCGCGTCAGGAAGGCGAGCGCGACCTGGCGCGGGCTCGCGCCGTGGGCCGCGGCGATCTCAGCGAGCACCTTGCCTTGCGCCGAGCCCCCTTGCGGAAAATCATCCTGCCCGAACGGGCTGTAGGCGGTGACCGCGACGCCGTTGCGCTCGCACCAGGGCATCACCGCGTGTTCGATCGCCCGTTCGCGCAGGTGGTAGAGCACCTGGTTGCAGGCGATCCTGCCGGGGCCGACGACACGCAGCGCTTCGTCGAGATCGCCGACATCGAAATTGCTGACGCCCCAGGACATGATCTTGCCCTCGGCGCGAAGCTCCTCGAACGCGGCAAAAGTCTCGGCCAGCGGATAGGAGCCGCGCCAGTGCAAGAGATAGCAGTCGAGCCGGTCGGTCCGCAGCCGGCGCAGCGACTGCTCGCACGCCCTGCGCGTGCCGGCTTTCGAGGCGTTATGGGGCAGCACCTTCGAGACCAGGAAGACCTCGTCGCGCCGGCCGGCGAGCGCTTCGCCGGTGATCTGCTCGGCAAGGCCATCGCCATACATCTCGGCCGTGTCGATATGGGAGAGGCCGAGATCGAGCCCGCTCCGCAGCGCCGCGATCGCCTCGCTTCGCGGGGCGCGCTCGATGTTCCAGGTGCCCTGGCCGATCCGCGAGACCGCCGGACCGCCCTTGCCGAACGTTTGCTGTGCCGTCATGCGCGCGATCCTAGCGGCGCTGCGCGGACAAGGCCATGGCGGCGAGCGTCTTGCCGTCGCGCGAGCAAGCTGCGATCCAATAGGCAGGTCGCGGCTGGGGAGTTGGTCATGCGCAGGATCATTGCAGCGCTGGCTTCGGCTGGGCTGGCCGCCATGCTAGCCGTTACCTCGGCGGCGGCTGAAACGGTCGAGGCCCTGCAGGCGCGCATCGACGACCGGCAGATCGCGGTTTACCTCCACAAGCCAGACGGACCCGGTCCCTTCCCCGTCCTGGTGCTGTCGCATGGCAGCCCACGCGATGCGGCGGGACGGGCAGAGTTCGGCAAGGGCACGCTCGCCGCGGTCGCCCGCCATTTCACGGCGCGCGGCGTCATGGTCGCGGTGCCGATCCGGCGCGGCTACGGCACGGACGGCGGCGCCTGGGCCGAGGGCTACGGCGCCTGCGATCGGGCCGAGTTCCATCGCGCCGGTTTGACCAGCGCCCGCGACATCCGCGCGGCGCTCGATGCGGTGCTGTCCCGGCCGGATGCCGATCAGCGCCGCGTCGTGCTGATGGGGGTGTCAGCCGGTGGCTGGGGCTCGCTCGCGGCTGCCTCGCAATCCGTCCCCGGCCTGCTCGGCGTGGTCAACTTCGCGGGGGGACGCGGCTCGCTGAAGGCCGGCGAGGTCTGCTCGCCTGACGCGCTGGTCTCGGCTGCCGGCCGCTATGGCAGCGGCTCACGCGTGCCGCAGCTCTGGCTCTACAGCAGCAATGACCGCTTCTTCGGACCGGAGATTGCCGGCCGGCTCCATCGCGCCTTCCAGGAGGCAGGAGGCCGGGCGGAGTTCGTCGCAGCGCCGCCCTTCGGCGAGGACGGGCATCGCTATATCCGTGCGATCGACCAATGGCGCGGCAAGGTCGACGGCTTCCTGGCGACGATCGGCTTCACCGGCCGCCGCTGACGGTCTCAGCGGACCTCGACCTCATAGCGGCCATGGCGGATCTCGCCGTCGGAATAGCGCACACGCACCTGGAAGCTGTCGCGGCCGCGATAGTCGGGAGCGGAGGTGTATTCGAAGGCGAGCGCCTTGCCGACCTTGCCGTCGCAATGCTGGTAGGCGCCGGGACCGTAGACCGCCGTAGCCTTACGCGTCAGCATCCGGACGCTGCCATGCTGCGGCTTCTGTGTCAGCACGGCGGTCGGCCGCTTCACCTGCCGGCAGCGCTTGTCCATGGGCATATAGGTCTGCTGCATGAAGGTCGGCTCGCCGGGGACCGCGCGGTCGATGCCGTCGCCACTCCTGGCGCCCGCGGTCACGCAGCCGCCAAGCGCCCCGCAGAGCAGGATCAGCCCGAGCGTCGTCAATTCGGAGATCGGCATGGCGCTTCTCGTGCGGGCTGATCAAACCGGCGGCGTGCCGTTGGCCGCGAGCACCTCGCCGGCGAGGTAGAGCGAACCGCAGATCAGGATGCGCGGCGGGGCCGGCCAGGTCCGTGACGCGATCTCCCGCAACGCCTGCTCCACCGAGCCGGCGATCTCGGCCTTCAGGCCCGCCTCGCGCGCCAGCGTCGCGACCTCCTCGGCCGTGCGGGCCGCGAGCTGGTTCTGCATGGAGACGGCGAACAACATCTGCGCCAGTCCCTTGAAATGGCCGAGCGTGGCGCGCGCATCCTTGGTCGCGAGCAGGCCGGCGATCATCACGAGCGGGGCCGGGTTCTTCTCCTCGAGATCGGCCATCGCCTGTGCGAGCACGCGCCCGCCATCGGGGTTGTGGCCGCCATCGAGCCAGAGCTCGGCGCCGGCGGGAGCGAGCTCGGCGAGCTTGCCGCGCGCCAGCCTCTGAAGGCGGGCCGGCCATTCGGCCTCGGTCATGCCGCGCTCGAAGGCGGAGGCCGGCAGGCCGCCATAGCCGGCAGCGCGCAGGGCGGCGATCGCCGTGCCGGCATTGGTGTGCTGATGGCGGCCGGCGAGACGCGGCAAGGGCAGGTCGAGCAGGCCGTCGGCGTCCTCATAGACCAGCCGGCCGCCATCCTCGTGGACGTTGAAGTCCTGCAGGCCGACCAGCAGCTTCGAGGCGCCGACGCGCTCGGCCGCCGCTTCAAGCACGGCGGTCGGCTCCGGCTCCTGCGGTGCGATAACCGCCGGCGCGCCGCGCTTGAAGATGCCGGCCTTCTCGCCGGCGATCTTGGTGACGGTGTCGCCGAGATATTCGGAATGGTCGAGCGAGACCGGCGTCACCACCGTGCAGGCCGGGTGGTCGATCACATTGGTCGCATCGAAGCGACCGCCGAGCCCGACCTCGAGCAGCACGACATCGGCCTTGTGCTCGGAGAAGAGCAGGAAGGCGGCGGCGTTGGTGATCTCGAAGAAGGTGATGGGATCGCCGGCATTCGCCTTCTCGCAGCGTTCCAGCGCATCGACCAGGAGCGCCTCGTCGACGAAACGCCCTCCGCCGGAGCGGCCGAGCCGGATGCGCTCGTGGAAGCGCACCAGATGCGGCGAGGTGTAGACATGGACGCAGAGGCCGGCCGCTTCGAGGATCGCCCGCATGAAGGCGATGGTCGAACCCTTGCCGTTGGTGCCGGCGACATGGATCACCGGCGGCAGCTTCTTCTGCGGATCGCCCAGCCGCTCGAGCAGGCGCAGGATGCGCCCGAGCGACAGGTCGATCAGCTTGGGATGCAGCGCGAGGAAGCGCGCCAGCAACAGGTCGGATGTGCTCATGCGGACACCGGCCTCCCGGCCGGGGTGGAGGCGGTCAGGCAGCGGCGGGCTGCGGCTCGGGTTCAGGGGCATTCACGGCCGGCAGCGGCTGCTTGGTGAAAAAGCGGCCGAGCCGCGCCAGCGTCGCCGGGATGTCGTGGCGGTGGACGACCATGTCGACCATGCCGTGCTCCTTCAGATATTCGGCGCGCTGGAAGCCGTCGGGCAGCTTCTCGCGGATCGTCTGCTCGATCACGCGCGGTCCGGCGAAGCCGATCAGCGCGCCCGGCTCGGCGATGTGGACGTCGCCCAGCATGGCGTAGGACGCTGTGATGCCGCCGGTCGTCGGGTCCGTGAGCACCACAAAATAGGGCAGTTTCGCTGCCTTCAGGCGCCGCACGGCCACAGTCGTGCGCGGCATCTGCATCAGCGACAGAATACCTTCCTGCATGCGCATGCCACCGCCGCAGGCGAACACGACCAGAGGCGTCTTCTTCTCCAGCGCCGTCTCGGCCGCCTTGATGAAGGCCTCGCCGGCGGACATGCCGAGCGAGCCGGCCATGAAGTGGAAGTCCTGGACCGCGACCGTCATCGGCAGGCCTTTGACGCGGCCATAGCCGACCTTGATGGAGTCCGTCGCGCCGGTCTTGGTGCGGGCGTCCTTGATCCGGTCGGTATAACGCTTCTCGTCGCGGAATTTCAGCGGATCGGCCACGGTCTCGGGGAGGGCGACGTCGATCCACTTGCCCTCGTCGAAGGTCAGCCGCAGCCGGTCCTGCGCGGTGACGCGCATATGGTGGTCGGAGCCCGGGATGACGAAGCCGTTGGCCTCGACATCCTTGTGGAAGACCATCTGCCCGGAATCCGGGCACTTGATCCAGAGATTCTCCGGGGTCTCGCGCTTGAACAGCGTCTTGATGCGCGGACGGACGACTTCGGAAATCCAGTTCATCGGATCATCCTTGAATTATGCTGAAGCCGGATCCGATGAGATCGCGTCGAAGCGACCGGTGAATCCGTCTCTCTTTCCAGTCTGGCGACTCAGGCCGCCTTGGCGACCGAGCGGATGCCGGCCGCGAGCTCGGCGACCAGCGAGGTGACAGCCGAAACCGTCTTTTCCGTGGCCTTGCCGTCGGCGTCGAGCGAGAGCCGGACGCGGTCGACCAGGGCCGAGCCGACGACGACGCCGTCGGCCCCCTTGGCGATCGCGATCGCATCCTCCGGCGTCTTGACGCCGAAGCCGACCGCGACGGGCAGCGTCGTGTGCTGCTTGATCCGGGCGACCGCCGCGCCGACCGCGTCGTAGTTCACGATCGCGCCGCCGGTCACGCCGGTCATCGAGACGTAATAGACGAAGCCGGAGGTGTTCTGCAGTACGCGCGGCAGGCGCTTGTCGTCGGTGGTCGGCGTCGCCAGGCGGATGAAGCTGACGCCCGCGGCCAGTGCCGGCAGGCAGAGCTCATCGTCTTCCTCGGGCGGCAGGTCGACGACGATCAGCCCGTCGATCCCGGCGGCGCGGGCATCCTTGAGGAAGGCCTCGACGCCATAGGCCCAGATCGGGTTGTAGTAGCCCATCAGCACGATCGGCGTGTCGTGTCCGGCCTTGCGGAAGGCCGTGACCATGGCGAGCGTCTTGTGCAGGGTCTGCCCGGCCTTGAGAGCGCGCTGGCCGGCGAGCTGGACCGGCACGCCGTCGGCCATCGGGTCGGTGAAGGGCACGCCAAGCTCGATGATGTCGGCGCCGGCCGCCGGCAAGGCGTTCAGGATCGCGCTGCCGGTGTCGAAATCGGGATCGCCAGCGGTGACATAGGTCACCAGGGCGGCGCGGCCCGTCGCGGCGCAGGCGGCAAAGCGGGCTTGGATGCGGGCTTGTCCAGTCTCGGTCATGCCGGAGCGGTTAGCATGGCCGCGCTCGGCTGGCGAGAGGGCGCGGCTGCTCGGAGGATCAGGCGAAGCTGGCGCCCCGTTCGGTCAGCAGCGCCCGCAGCACCGAGCGATGGCAACGCGCCTCGTTCTCGCAATAGCAGCCGACCGAGAAGTCGCTGCCATGCGACAGGGTCGCCAGCAGGTCGAGCGCCTGGCGCGGCGCCGGCTCGGCCATCTCCGCCTTGAAGGCGCGGGTGAAGCCGGCCCAGTCCTTCTCGCTTTCGGCGGCCTTGGCCTGAGCCATCAATCCGGGCGTCGGCGACAGCACCGGGAACCAGACGTCGAACCAGTTCTCGCTGGCATAGCGCTCCTTCGGCACGCCGCGCGGCACGCGCCGGACCGTGCCGATGCGCGTGCCCTCGCCGGGATCGCGCGTGCTGCCGAGACGGACGATGCGGACGCTCACTGGTCTGTCCTTCAGCTCGATCGCGCTTGCATTCCCGCCGCGCGCTATCCATAAAGGTAGTGACATCACTACATCGGGAGGCCGTCATGGTGAAGACGGTTTCGGCTGCGCAGGCCAACCGCGAATTCTCCAAGCTGATGAAGCTCGCCGAGAGCGGCGAGCGCGTCGTCGTGACCTCGCGCGGCCAGCCGAAGGTGCAGATCACCCGCGTCGAGGAGCCCGACGCCGAAAAGGCGCGGCGGCGCGAGGCGTTCGACAGGTTGACGACCTGGCTGAACAGCCGGCCGGTCCAGAATTTTCCGAAGCTGACGCGCGACGACTTCTACGACTGATGCTCGTCGCGTTCGACACGAATGTCTTGATTTGTGCGGGCCGCTTCAACGATGAGGAGCGGGCGGCCAAGGCGAATGCAATCCGCGACGCTTTGCCGCCGGAGCAGTCGGTCATTCCCACGCAAGTTATCGGCGAATTCTACCATGCGATTGTCGGCAAGTTCCGGATCGACCGGCGGGAGGCGGCTCGTGCCTGCGAATGGCTGCGCCTCAGCGCCCATGTGCGGGCGGCGACCGAGAGGGATTTCACCGAAGCCCTGTCCCTTTCGGCCACCCATAACCTACAATTCTGGGATGCGCTCATCCTCGTCACCGCGGCGGAGGCCGGCTGCGCCCTGCTCTTGTCCGAAGACATGCAGGACGGGTTCGTCCATCGCGGCATGACGGTCGCCAATCCCTTCGCTGACCCACTGCATCCGCTCCTTGCGGATGCGCTGCGGCATTACGGCTGACCAGGACTACGCCACCAGGCTCTTCGGCAGCATGCAGTGGATGCCTTTGGAGCCGTTGACGGTCTGGGTCACCCGCAGGTCGGCGGCGAGGCTGCAGAGCATATAGGCCTCGTCCCGCGTCAGCTTCGTCCTGGAGGTGATCAGGTCGATCATCTCGCGCAGCGCATCTTTCGCGCAGATGTCGAGATCGGGGTCGATGCCCATGGTGATGTGGTGGCTCCTGGTCTCCGCGCGCGGCATCGCATGGGACAGATCCTCGCGCAGATGGAACTGGAAGGTGCCTTCCAGCGCCGTCTCGATCGCGGTGATGCAGACCTCGCCGTCGCCCTGCGCACCATGGCCGTCGCCGCAGGAGAACAGCGCGCCCTCGACGAAGACGGGCAGGTACAGCGTCGCGCCGGCGCCGAGCTCCTTGTTGTCGAGATTGCCGCCGAAGGCGCGCGGGATCAGCGAGGTCAACCGACCCCAATGCGCCGGCGGCGCCGTGCCCATCACCCCGAAAAACGGCGAAAGCGGCAGCTCCATGCCCCAGGGCAGGTTGGCGACGTTCCGCTCGCGGTCGAGATGGATATAGCGGAAGGCGTGATAATCGAACTCGTCCGGCAGCGTGCCGCCGAGCGGGCGGAACATGGTGTAGCCGAAATCGGTGCGCGGGCTGACGCTCCTGATCTGCACCTCCAGCACCTGGCCGGGTTTGGCGCCCCTCACCGCGATCGGGCCAGTTAGGATGTGGCCGGGCAGCATGCGCTCGGCCTTGTCATGGATCTCGTGGATTTCCGGCGGGATCGTCGCATTGCCCTCGGGCAGATGGGCGGGCCCGCCGGTGACGGTGCGGATGGTGACGCTGTCGCCGCTCTCGATCTCGAGCACCGGCGTCAGCGCGGCGTCGAAATAGCCCCAATGGCAGGTGGCGAGGGAGGCATCGAGCTGATGATGCGTCATGGTCTATCCGTGAGTGGTCAAGGCGGGGCGGAGAGGTCGGAGCCGATGCGGCCGCGGGCATTGCGACGCATCGTGTAGAGCGTCGCGCCGATGACGATGGCGGCGCCGGCGAGCGTCGTCAGCGATGGCACCTCGGCGAAGAAGACGAAGCCGGTGAAGCCGGCCAGGATCAGACGGCTGAAATCGAGCGGCGCGAGGGCGGCGGCCTCGCCGACCTGATAGGCCTTGGTGATCAACCATTGCCCGGCGGTGCCGAACAGGCTGAGCAGCACCAGCCAGAACCATTGCTCGGCCGTCGGCCAGACCCAAAGCGCCCAGGCCGGCCAGGCGAGCACGACCATCAGGACGAGGCCCTGGTAGATCAGGATCGTCTCGGTGCGCTCGCTGGTGCCGAGGATGCGCACGCTGACGGTGATGCCGGCCCCGAACAATGCCCCGCCGACCGACAGCAACGCCCAGACGTTCAAGCCCTCGCTCGAGGGGTTGAGCATGATCAGCACGCCGACGAAGCCGAGGCCGGTCGCGATCCAGCGCGCCACGTCGACGCGCTCCTTCAGGATCAGCACGGCCGCGACGGTGACGAACAGCACCTGGCTGAAGCTGATCGCGGTTGCCTGGGCCAGCGGGATGTGGACGAGGGCGCTGAAGCCGCACAGCATCGAGGCCAGTGTGATCAGGCCGCGAAATATCTGCAGGCCCGGCCGGTCGGTCTTGAAGGCCAGAGGCAGGCTGCGGCCGGCGATGACGAAGACCACCGCGCTCATGATGATCTGGCGGATCATCAGCGTCTCGATCAGCGGGATCGCGGTGCCCAGGTGTTTGAAAGCCCCGACCATCACCGCATAAACCAGAAGCGCGGTGATCATGTAGACGGTGCCGCGCAGATTGGGGCTCGCCCCGCGCCACCAGAGACGCGTGCGATTGCGGCGCGCAGCGAGCCAGCTCTCGCCGGATGGGGCGGACAGAGCCGGCGGTAACGGGAGCTGCGGCGAGCGGGATTCCGAAGGTTCCGGCCGACTGCCATCCTCTTCGGCCGAGACAGGCAGGGCTTCGGCCAAGCCTATGCTTTCGCTGCCGCGGCCGGTCGTGTCCGAAAGGCGGTCTTCGCTCATCGTTGCCCCGAGCCGGGCGGACGACGCCGACGGCCTGTCAGATATCCTGCAGGACCCGACTGTCGCCGATTTTCCGCCCGTTCGTCAGTCACTTGCGGGCATGGCAGGGTTGCCTGTCACGTTTGCCGCCACGTCCATTCGCTCCGCCACGGGGGCAGAGGCGACATGCCGACAACGCCCTGTCATCGCCATGCGAATGGCGTATAGCAGCGCCGTGGCTTCGCCACAGGCATGCGTCCGGGGAGGTGATCGGGGCAATGCGGGATCTGCTGCGGGATACGGTCGACGGCATCAGAGAATTGTCGTCGCGACGATTTCCCTGGCGTCGTTTCCTGTTCGCCCTCGCACTCGGCACGATCGGCGGCTGGCTCTTTGCCTATTACCGCCTGCCATTGCCCTGGATGCTGGGCTCGATGGTGTTCTGCACCATAGCCGCCATCGCCCGTGCGCCGGTCGCGGCGCCACCGGTGATCCGCCCGCCCATGTCGGCGGTGATCGGCGTGATGCTGGGTTCCGGCTTCAAGCCGGAAATCGTCGCGCAGATGCCGAACTGGCTGCCGACGATCGGCGGCCTCGTGCTGTTCATGGCCGCCTGCGGCCTGTGCTGCGTCACTTACTTTCGCCGCGTCGCCGGCTACGACCCCGTGACCGCCTTCTTCTCCGGCATGCCCGGCGGCCTGGTCGAGATGGTGATCACCGGCGAGGAGAAGGGCGGCGATGCGCGCACCATCGCGCTGATCCATTCCGCCCGCATCCTCCTGGTGGTGATGACGCTGCCCTTCATCGTGCAATGGCTCGAAGGCGTCTCGCTCGGCATCAACCGCAACCAGGGCCCGTCAATGTTCCAGACGACGGCTTCGGGCTGGTTCTGGCTGGTCGCCAGCGCAATCGCCGGCGTGATGCTCGCCCATGCCTTGCGCATGCCTGCCAAGCAGTTGCTCGGGCCGATGCTGGTCTCGGCGATCGTGCACCTCCTCGGCTTCAGCGACTCCGTGCCGCCCTACGAGATCGTCAATGTCGCCCAGCTCATCCTCGGCGTCACCATCGGCTGCCGCTTCGTCGGCACGCCGCCGCAGGCGATCCTGCGCATCCTTATGATCTCGGTCGGCTCAACTGCGATCCTGGTGGCGCTGACGCTGGTCTTCGCCTTCGCCGTTGCGCATGTCTCCAGCTACAAGCCGGTGCCGCTGATCCTGGCCTATTCGCCGGGGGGGCTCGCCGAAATGAGCCTGATCGCACTGGCGCTGCACACCGAGGTCGCCTTCGTCGCGGCTCACCACATCATCCGGGTGTTCCTGGTGATGATCGGCGCCGGCCCATTCTTCGGTGTCATCGTCGGGAAGAAGGCTTAGGCGCCCTCAGGTGTCGGCCGGGTCAGCTTCTGGCGCAGCACGCGCAGGAGGAAGGCGGGGTTGCCGACGACATAGCGCCGCCAAAGCCGGCGCGGCTCGAGCCAGAGGCGGTAGGTCCACTCGATCCTGAGGACACGGAAGGTTTCCGGCGCCCGCGCCACCTCGCCAGCGAGGAAGTCGAACAGCGCGCCGATGCCGGCTGCGACCGCGCAATGGCGGGCATCGATATGGTCTGCGATCCACTGCTCCTGCCGCGGATTGCCGAAGGCTACCAGCAGCAGGTCGGGCCGCTCATGCGCGAGCCGCGCCAGGAGCGCCGTTTCCTCGTCCGGGCCGAAATAGCCATGGCTCAGCACGGAGAAGCGATGCTGCGGATAGTCCGTGCGCAGCCTCGCCGCCGCGCGCTCCGCAACGCCTGGCCGGCCGCCCAGCAGCATCACGCGCAGCCGCTGCTTGCGGGCGGCGAGGATGGTCGGCGTGAAGTCGGTGCCGTTGAGATTGGCGGGGAAGGGGGCGCCGTAGAGCAGGCGCGAGGCGATGTCGACGCCGATCCCGTCGGGCAGGATCAGGAAACCGGCGAGACGCTCGCGCAAAGCCGCATCGCGGGCGGCGATGTTGACGAGGTTAGCGTTGCAATAGGCCAGGTGGAGATGGCGGCCGCCGTCGAAGGCGTGCTCGATCAGCGCGAGCGCCTCGTCCCGCGTCATGGCCGCGACCGGGACGCCGGCGATGTCGCGGCGCGACGGTTCGGGCGGAGCGCCGAGGGCAGCCGGACGCTGCGAGGGTTTGAAGAGAACGACGTTCATCTCGATCGCTGCTGGCGCACGCCTCGCCATTCTGACGGCGTAGGCCTTTGTCTTCGTTGCGTTTCCAGCCAGGGTCAAGCGGAACCCCGCCATAGGATGAACGCGGCCTTTCCCCAATCTTGTAGCCGATCTTGCCGCCTCGTGGCGCGGTTGTCCCGGCGGTTGTTCCGTTATGACACGCCTTGTCGTCATGCCTCACTCGACATTGGCCGGATCAGCCCGATTCCGGCGCGTTTTCGCCGGAAACGCCGCAATGCCGCTACGGCATCGCCCTTGCCACCTCGACCGGCAAGGCGGCCTCCGGCGCATCTCCTGTGCCGAATCCGGACCGCCGTGCGACCAAGCGAGCGCGGCATGATGAGTGTCAACGACCTGGACTATGAAGTCGCAACAGCAGCCGACCAGCGCGCCAATGCGCTGCGGCATTGGATCGGGTTGATCACCGCTCTGGTCGACGCGGCGACTGTCGCGACCGTGGTTGCCGGCACCTCGATCGTCTACCACTTCGCCGCCTATCGCCATCTCGGCAACGACAAGGTCACGGTCGAGCTCGCCTCGATGATCGCCGCGATTTTCGTCTTCACCAATATGATGCGCGGCCGCTACCGGCTGGAGAACTATCTCTCGACCAAGGGCCAGATCGCCTCGGCCTTCGCGGTCTGGAACCTGACGATGATCGCCTTCGTCGCCATCGTCTTCATGGCCAAGATCAACGACCAGTACTCGCGCGCAGTGGTGGTTGCCACCTATCTCGCCGGCGCCCCGCTGATCGCGCTCGCCCGCTCTGCGATCGTGCGCACCATCTCGATGGCCTCGAAGACCGGCCGCATCACCTCCGAGCGGGTCTTCCTGATCGGCCGCGAGAGCGAGGTGATGTCCTTCGTCTCGCGTCATCAGCCGTGGAACATCGGCTTCTCGATCGTCGACGTCGCCTTCCTGCGCAGCAATGATCCGCGCCGCATCAACGATCCTCAGGCGGCGCTCGCCGCCGACCTCGCCACCGCCTCCGCCCGCGCCCGCGACCTCAAGCCGGACGCCGTCTTCATCGCCCTGCCCTGGTCGGACCAGGAGACGATCGACGCCTGCATCGACGCCTTCATGAACCTGCCAGTCGCAATCCACCTGACGCCGGAACGCGTCATGGACCGTTTCGACAACCCCCATATCGTCCGGATCGGCTCGCTCGCCTCGCTCAGGCTGACGCGCCCGGCCCTATCCTTCGCCCAGATCATGTTCAAGCGGGTCTTCGACGTCGTCGCCGCGAGTGCGATCCTGCTGGCCAGCCTGCCGGTGCTGCTCCTGATCGCGCTCGCGATCAAGCTCGACTCGAAGGGGCCGGTCCTGTTCCTGCAGCGCCGCTACGGCTTCAACCAGGAGCCCTTCCGGATCTTCAAGTTCCGCACGATGACCACGACCGACGATGGCGAGGTGGTCAAGCAGGCGACGCGCAACGATCCACGCATCACCAGGATCGGCGGTTTCCTGCGGCGCTACAATCTCGACGAGCTGCCGCAACTCCTGAACGTGATCGCCGGACAGATGTCGCTGGTAGGCCCGCGCCCGCATGCGCTCGCCCACGACCGCGAGTTCCAGCGCAAGATCGCGCTCTATGCCAGGCGCCACAACGTCAAGCCCGGCATCACCGGCTGGGCCCAGGTCAACGGCCTGCGCGGCGAGACGGACACCGACGACAAGATGGCCCGCCGCATCGCCTATGATCACTGGTACATCGACAACTGGTCGTTCTGGCTCGATATCGGCATCCTGCTCCGCACAGCGTTCAGCCCGCGCGCCTTCCGGAATGCGCGCTGAGCGCCAGCGCGCTTTCCGTTCGGCCGGATTCGGCCGAACGATAAGAATTCGCGCGACGACAAAGATGGTCTGACGCAACCCTCCCCCCGGACCATCGCGGCTTTGCGGCGGCCGGCTTTGCGGTAGAGTTCAGCTGCAAGTTCCAGGGAGGGATGCCTTTTCAATGAACCAAATCGATTTAAGGGACCGGGTCGCCATCATCACCGGTGGCGCGCAGGGGATCGGCCGTGCCGTTGCCGAGCGTCTCGCCGCCAGCGGCGCCAAGGTCGCGATCTGGGACCTCGACGGCAAGCTCGCCGATGAGGCGGCCGCCGCGATCGGGCCGGCCGCGAGCGGGCTTTCGATCGATGTGACCGACGCAAAGGCCGTGAACGCCGCCGCCGCCGAGCTGGAGCAGCGCCATGGCAGCGTCGACATCCTCGTCACCAGCGCCGGCATCGCCGGGCCGAACCTGAAGACCTGGGAATACCCGCTCGACGAATGGGCCAGGATCATGCGCCTGAATGTCGACGGCACCCTGCATTGCTGCCAGGCGGTGATTCCCGGCATGATCAAGCGCAACTACGGCCGGCTCGTGCTGGTCGCCTCGATCGCCGGCAAGGAGGGCAACCCCAACGCCTCGGCCTATTCGGCCTCGAAGGCGGCGGTGATCGCGCTGACCAAATCGCTCGGCAAGGAGCTGGCGCAGCAGGACATCGCGGTGAACTGCATCACCCCGGCCGCCGCGCGCACCCGGATCTTCGACCAGATGAGCGAGGAGCATATCGGCTACATGCTGGCCAAGATCCCGCGCGGGCGCTTCCTGCAGCCCGACGAGGTCGCTTCCATGGTCGCCTTCCTCGCCTCGGCCGAGAACAGCTTCACGACGGGGGCGGTCTTCGACCTCTCGGGCGGGCGCGCAACTTACTGACACGCAAATCGATCCCACCGCGCTAAAGCGGGCTGGCCACATCCACGGCTGGCCCGCTAGGTTGACATAATGACCACGACCCTGCCCTCACCCGCCGTCCTCGGCGCCCGCGCCTTCGCCGCCCTCGCCGGCCTCAACCGCTTCAGCGACGAGCCGGGCAAGCTGACCCGGCTCTATCTCTCGCCCTCGCACCGGCAGGGCGCGGAGTACGTCAAGGGCGCGATGGAGGTCGCGGGGCTGACCGCCTTCATCGATGCGGCCGGTTCGGTGCAGGGACGGCGCGAGGGCGCGTCCCCAGGCCTGCCGGCGGTGATGATCGGCTCGCATATCGACACGGTCCGCGATGGCGGCCGTTTCGACGGCAATCTCGGTGTCGTCGCCGGCATCCTGGCGGCGCAGGCGATCCGCGACGCCGGGATCACCTTGCCCTTCGCGCTCGAGGTCATCGCCTTCGGCGACGAGGAGACGGTGCGCTTCCCGACCTCGCTCTCGACCTCGGCCGCGCTGACCGGCCGCTATGACCAGGGCTGGCTTACGGCGCGCGATGCCGACGGCGTCGTACTGCGCGATGCCCTCACCGCCTTCGGGGGCGATCCTGCCGGGATCGCCGCGCTCGCGCGCAAGCCGGGTTCAGTGAAGGCCTATCTCGAGGTTCATATCGAGCAGGGACCAGTGCTCGAGGCCGAGAACGAGGCGGTCGGCATCGTCACCGCCATCGCGGCGCAGGGCCGTGCCGGCGTGCGCGTCACCGGCGAGGCCGGCCATGCCGGCACCGTGCCTATGAAACTGCGCAAGGATGCGCTCGCCGCGGCGGCGGAGATGGCGCTCGCGCTGGAGGCGATCGCTCATGAGCATGAGCGCGCGGTTGGCACGGTCGGCGTCTTTCGGCCCGACCCCGGCGCCACCAATGTCGTGCCGGGCGCGGTCGACTTCACCATCGACTTCCGCGCGCCGGAGGGCGCGACCGTCGCCGGCATGGATGCGGAGATCCATCGCCGCTTCGCCGAGATCGCGGCGCGGCGCGGTGTCAGCCTTACGATCACGCCCTATTCGCGTGGCGACGCCGTGCCGATGGACGAGGGCCTGCAGGAGGCGTTCGCCACCGGCATCGCGCGCACCGGCTCGAACCTGACGGCGCGGCGTCTGCCCTCGGGCGCCGGGCACGATGCGATGGAGATGGCAAAGCTCTGCCCCGCCGCCATGCTGTTCGTGCGCTGCGAGAAGGGCATCAGCCATTCGCCGCTGGAGAACATGACCGAGCTCGATGCCGGCATCGCCATCCGCGTCCTGATCGAGACGATCCTGGAACTGGCGCGGCGCGAAGGTTGAGTCCGACCGAGGCGGCCGCCGCCCTCAGGCGGCTTCGCCATTCCGTCATGCCCGCAGCAACGGATTCTCCGAACCCAGCAGATGCGGCGCATAGTGTCGAACGACCGTCCTGATCTCGTCGACGCCGACGTCGAGCTCGCTCAGGGCCACGGACGCCGATCTTCGGCCGGGGTCGGCGTAATCGATCACGAGATAGGCCCCGCGTGCGCCGAAGACTTGGCTCTGGAGCTTGACGGCCGAGACGGCGCTCCACGGATCCGGGGATGAATCGCCGAGCTGAATTCCGGCCCCGTCGATGGCGAACAGCAGCGGATTGGCCTGCCCCGGCTGCGGCGCGCCGATCAGGACGGCGCCGTACAGCGCCAGGCCGATGAGGACCGGCAGGATCGCGGCGCGCCAATCGACGAACAGGGCCATGACGCCGACCGCGACGCCGACAGCCAGGTAGATCGGCGCCATGATACGCGCTTCGCGAGCCGAGCGGCGCGCCTCGATGCGTGGGCCCTGGTCGATATCACGCGTCTGCATCGGAGCTGCTCTTCTGCCGTCAAGTCTGCGCAGATCGCATCAGCCCCCCGCCGCTTCGGAGGCCATCGCCTGTCGGCGCTGGCGTCGTTCCGGCTTCGGTGCAGGCTTCCGGAAGAGATGCAGGACCGCAAGCGCGAGCCCGACAGCTGCGACCCAATGGCCGGGCCTCAGCGCCGTCCAGTCCTGGTAGACGACGATGTCGGCATTGGCCTGGAAGATCAGCCAGGCCGAGGCGCCGGTGGCGAAGGCGTACCAGGCGGTTTCAGCCAAAGCGGTCGCGAGGCCCGTCGCGAGCCCCGTCAGCGCCAGCGAGGTGAAGCTCAGCGGAATCCTGAACCGGCTGAGGCCGCGGTAAGCGATCAGCAACGCGAACAACCCGGTGAGCAGCACTGGCTGGGTCACGTCGATCTTCGACTGCAGGGCGAAATGGAACAGGCCGAGGCAGGCGATCGGGTAGACGAGGTTGTGCAGCCGCTGCCAGCGGCCCGATCCCAATCGACGGATCATGCCGTCGGTCGAGGTGATGCCGAGCGCAACGAGCCCGATCAGGGCAGTGATCCCGACGACGAGATAGAAGCGCTTGACGATCTCGGAGAGGATCAGCCCCCAGTCGAAGGCGAGGTCGATGCAGTAGAGCGCGAGATGGCCGAGCGCATAAGCCATGGCCGAGAGACCGAGCATGCGACGTATGCCGATCAGCTTGTTCCAGTCGAGAATGCGGCGCAGCGGCGTGACGGCGAGCGTGATGACGAGGATGCGCAGGGCCCAGGTGCCGGTGTCGTGCACGGCCTGCGTCCACGGCTTCGAACCGAGCTGGTGCGTCCAGGCCTGCCAGGCGAGGATCAGCGCCGGGACGAGCACGAGAGCGAAGCAGCCGGCGCGCAGAGCGGAAAAGCGCCCCTGCCGGTCATTCCATGGCCAATAGCTGCCTGTTCCCGCTGAAGCCATGAACTGTGCCTTGTTGCCGAACCCCAACGCGAATACGCCAGAATCGATGTGAAGGTTACGCCGGCCCGCACACAAGGGCGTGAGTCGCGTCGGCGCCGTCGCCGCAAACGGAGTGGGAAAGCCTGTCCATGCCTGGAAATCGCAAGGTCGTGTTCGATGTCGGCAATGTCCTGCTGCGCTGGGATCCGTTCCATCTCTACCGCAGCTTGATCCCGGATGATGCCAAGCGCGACTGGTTCCTCAGGAATGTCTGCACCGCCGCCTGGAATGTCGAGCAGGATCGCGGCCGGCCCTGGTCCGAGGCGGTGGCGCTGCTGGTGGCGGAGCATCCGGAATGGGAGGCCGAGATCAAGGCCTATGACGAGCGCTGGCACGAGACGGTGCCGTCGACGATCGAGGACAGCGTCGCGACGCTGGCGGAGCTGAAGGCGAAGGGCGAACAGGTCTACGCCATCACCAATTTTTCGCGCGAGAAATGGGCGGAGTGCCTGATCCGCTTCCCGTTCCTGCAGAGCTTCGACGGCGTGATCGTCTCAGCGCACGAGCAACTGCTCAAACCCGATCCGGCGATCTACAATGTCCTGCTGGAACGTTATGGGCTAAGCGCCGGCGAGTGCATCTTCGTCGACGACAGCGCCAAAAATGTCGAGGCCGCCCGCTCGATCGGGATGCAGGCGGTCCATTTCGTCGAGCCGATCGACCTCAGGGCCCAGTTGCGCGGTCTCGGCGCCAACCTCTGATCGCCAAACGCGTCCTCCGCGAACCCGATAGCTCGCGGAGGACGCCCGGGCTTCACCCAGCGCTACCAGTAGCGGCGGCGGTAATAGCGCGGCCGGTAGTAACGACGGCGGTAGTAGTACCGCGGCCGGTAGTAGCGGCGGCGCCAGTAACGCCTGCGCCAGCGTCGGCGACGGCGATAGTAGTACTGGGCGTAATCGGCGTCGGCCTTGTCCAGTGCCTCGGTATCGACCTGTGGCGGAGCCTCAGGCAGTGGCGGCTCTACTGCCGCCGGTTTCGGCTGCGGCCTTGCAAGTGCAGCCGTGCCCAAGCTCGCCGCGGCCAAGCCACCGACCAGGCTCGCGAGGAAAGAGCGTCTGTCCACGATGCTGTCCTCCCTTTTGTTGAGGGTTGCGGATCAACACCGTGCCGGGCGGGATGGTTCCCCGAATATGTTTGCCCGAGCTGAGCCTTCCGGCTCAGTCGTCCATCTTCAGCGCCGCAATGAACGCTTCCTGGGGGATCTCGACGCGGCCGAACTGCCGCATCTTCTTCTTGCCTTCCTTCTGCTTGTCCAGGAGCTTGCGCTTGCGCGAGGCGTCGCCGCCATAGCACTTGGCGGTCACGTCCTTGCGCAGCGCCCGGATGGTCTCGCGGGCGATGATCTTGCCGCCGATCGCCGCCTGGACCGGAATCTGGAACATGTGCGGCGGGATCAGGTCCTTGAGCTTCTCGCACATCGCCCGGCCGCGGGCGTCGGCGCGCGAGCGGTGGACCAGCATGGAGAGCGCGTCGACCGGCTCGGCGTTGACGAGGATCGACATGCGCACGAGGTCGCCCTCGCGATAATCGGTGATGTTGTAGTCGAAGGAGGCATAGCCCTTCGAGATCGACTTCAGCCTGTCGTAGAAATCGAACACCACCTCGTTCAGCGGCAGGTCGTACACCACCTTGGCGCGCGAGCCGACATAGCTGAGGTCAATCTGCAGGCCGCGCCGGTCCTGGCAGAGCTTCAGCACCGAGCCGAGATACTCGTCCGGAGTGAAGATCGTGGCGCGGATCCAGGGCTCCTCGATGAACTCGATCTTCATCACGTCCGGCATGTCGGCCGGGTTGTGCAGTTCGAGCGTCGTGCCGTCGCGCAGCTTGAGATGGTAGACGACCGAGGGCGCCGTCGAGATCAGGTTGAGGTTGAACTCGCGCTCGAGCCGCTCCTGGATGATCTCCAGGTGCAGCAGCCCGAGGAAGCCGCAGCGGAAGCCGAAGCCGAGCGCGGCCGAAGTCTCCATCTCGTAGGAGAAGCTGGCATCGTTCAGCCGCAGCCGCGACATGGCGCTGCGCAGCACCTCGAAATCGGCGGCGTCGACCGGGAAGATGCCGCAGAACACCACCGGCTGCACCGGCTTGAAGCCCGGCAGCGGCTCGGCGATCGGCTTCTTGTCGTCGGTGATGGTGTCGCCGACGGCGGTGTCGGCTACTTCCTTGATCGAGGCGGTGAAGAAGCCGACCTCGCCCGGGCCGAGTTCCTTCACTTCGAGCATCTTCGGCTTGAACACGCCGACGCGATCGACGCCATAGCTGGCGTTGGCGCGCATCATCCGGATGGTCATGCCCTTCTTCAGCACGCCGTCGATGATTCGCACGAGCACGACGACGCCGAGATAGGCGTCGTACCAGCTGTCGACCAGCAGGGCCTTGAGCGGGGCTTCGGCATCGCCCTTGGGTGCCGGCAGCTTCTTGACGATCGCTTCGAGCACGCCCTCGATGTTGAGGCCGGTCTTGGCCGAGATCGGCACCGCCTCGGAGGCGTCGAGCCCGATCACGTCCTCGATCTGCTGCTTGATCCGCTCCGGCTCTGCGGCCGGCAGGTCGATCTTGTTGAGGACCGTGACGATCTCGTGGTTGGCGTCCAGCGCCTGGTAGACATTGGCCAGCGTCTGCGCCTCCACTCCCTGCGAGGCGTCGACGACGAGGAGCGAGCCCTCGCAGGCCGCCAGCGAGCGCGAGACCTCATAGGCGAAGTCGACGTGCCCGGGCGTGTCCATCAGGTTGAGGATGTAGGTCTTGCCATCCTCGGCCAGGTAGTCCAGCCGGACGGTCTGCGCCTTGATGGTGATGCCGCGTTCCTTCTCGATATCCATCGAGTCGAGGATCTGCTCGCTCATGTCGCGCGCCGCCACCGTGCCGGTCTGCTGGATCAGCCGGTCGGCGAGGGTCGACTTGCCGTGGTCGATATGCGCCACGATCGAGAAATTGCGGATGTTGTCAAAACTGCGGGTGCTCATGCGCGCGCCATAGCAGTGCGCGCGGGTTGCGCCAAGGGTCGCGCCGCCGGTTTGCTGCGCCGCTGCGCTATTCTGCCGCGAGCCGGTGCTCCTGCGCCCAGTTCAGCGCCCGATAATCGAAGCCGGCTTCCAGCGTCGGCTTGACCACGGCAAAGTAGGGCGAGATGTCGAAATCGCGCGGCATGTAGAGCGAGTGATGCCGGATGTGCAGGACTTCGCTCCGCTCCTCCGCGCCCATCGCCTGCGCATATTCGACGGTCGGCAGCACGGGATAGCGCGCCGCCTCGAAGGCCTGGGCGATCAGCGTCGAGCAGATCGCCCGCGTCGGGTCGCCCGAGCCGAGCGCGATCATGCGCCGGCGCCAGCTTGCCGGCGCCCATGGGATCGGGATCAGCCAGCGCGCGAGGTCGAGGATGTTCTTGAGGTCGTATTGCG
Source organism: Allobosea lupini (assembly GCF_900109525.1). Taxonomy (GTDB): domain Bacteria; phylum Pseudomonadota; class Alphaproteobacteria; order Rhizobiales; family Beijerinckiaceae; genus Allobosea; species Allobosea lupini. Next base: position 330,204 of record NZ_FOAN01000004.1, read on the forward strand.
TGCCGAGCCGGGCGAGCACGTAGTCGACGGCGCTCTGGCGGCCTTCGCGGTCGAGCGCTTGCGGCCGGCAGATGCGGGTGCCGAAGGCGCCGTATTTCGACAGCGGCGAAAGCACGCAGCCGACATCCATCTCGACCTCGGCCAGCACCAGCGGCTCGCCCTCGGGGCTGACCTTGCCGGTGTCCCCGACATAGAGCGCGGCGTGCGACCATGTCGATTGCGTCAGGTACTTGATCGCGGCCGAGACCTTCATGTGCCCTTCGACCAGCAGCACATCGCCCGGGCGCAGCGCCGCCTTGAGCCGGGCCAGCGCCTTCGCGTCGACCGGACCTGCCTGCGGCTTGCCACGCGTAATGAAGCGGACCACCGACCGGCCGATGAAGTCCAGTCCCCTGTTCATCGACGCCTCCCCTTGCGCCGGCGCCGTTCCCGGCGTCTTCCGGCCCTCAGTCAAAACGCGAGCCCGTGACTTTTTCGGAAATCACCTGGCTGATTTGGGCAGGGGAGACCGGAATTCGCCGAACGTCGTAAAATCCGGGTTGACGGCGGGCCTCGGCGATCTTGCTTTGGCATAATCCATTATGTTGGAATTATTCTTGCATGATGGAGTATGCCGCTGATCGGCGGCGCGAAGGAGACGGATCATGACGGCGCTGGACAGCGTGACCATCGAGCAGCTCGACGGGGATGCGGCGCGGGCCGCGGTTCCGTCATTGGCGGAGATCCTGCGCGATTCCGTGGCGAACGGCGCTTCGGTCGGCTTCATGGACTGGAACACGTCAGCCGATTTCGAGGATTTCTGGGCCGGCATTACGGCGGAGGTCGCCGCCGGGCGCATCCATCTGTTCGTCGCGCGCGACGGCCGCGGCATCGTCGGCACGGCCCAGCTTCACTTGATCGGCAAGCCGAACCAGCCGCATCGCGCCGAGATCGCCAAGGTGCTGGTGCATTCCCAGGCGCGCCGCCGCGGCATCGGCGAGGCGCTGATGCTGGCGGCGGAGGCCGCCGCGCTGGCGCACGGGCGCGACCTCCTGGTGCTCGACACCGACGAAGCCGGCGCGGCGCGGCGCCTCTACAATCGCCTGGGCTGGACCGAACTCGGCACCATCCCGCGCTATGCGCTGATGCCGGACGGGCGCGATTGCGGCTCGACCTTCTTCTACAAGCAGATCGGCTGAGCGCGCCTCACTCGGCGTTGCGGAAATAGGGCTCGACCGTGCCCTTGAGCTTGACCGTCATCGGGTTGCCATGGCGATCCTTGGCATTGCCGGCGGTGAGGCGGACCCAGCCCTCGCTGATGCAGTATTCCTCGACATTGGTCTTCTCGACGCCCTTGAAGCGGACGCCGATATCCTTCGCCAGCAGTTCCTCGTTGTAGAACGGGCTGTTGGGGTTGGAGGACAGGCGGTCGGGGAGAGTGTCGGTCATGGCGCTGCTCGTCTGCGGAAGTGATTTGCCGGACAGGTAGCAGGCCAGGGCGCATTCGGCAAAAGCCGGCACACGCTATCCCCTCTCCCCTTGCGGGAGAGGGTTAGGGTGAGGGGTCTCGCGACGCGGATCGTAAGCCCGGCGCCGCTTGCCCGAACTTCAAAGACCTGAGCGACCCCTCATCCGGCCCTTCGGGCCACCTTCTCCCGCAAGGGGAGAAGGGAAGGAGCGTATCAGCGCTCCGCAAAAGCCTTCTCGATGACGTAGTCGCCGGCCTCGCCGTGATTGCCTTCCTCGAGACCGCGCTCCTCGAAGATCTGCTTGAGGTCGACCAGCATCTGCGGGCTGCCGCAGAGCATGAAGCGGTCGCCGGCCGGATCGAACGGGCCGAGGCCAGTGTCGCTGAAGAGCTGGCCGGAGGTGATGAGGTCGGTGATCCGGCCGCGGTTGCGGAAGGGCTCGCGCGTCACGGTCGGGTAATAGATCAGCTGCTCGCGGATCATCTCGCCCAGGAACTCGTCGTTGGGCAGTTCCTTCTGGATGCGCTCGCCATAGGCAAGTTCCGAGACCTGGCGGCAGCCATGCACGAGCACGACCTTCTCGTAGCGCTCATAGGTCTCGGGATCGCGGATCAGCGACAGGAAGGGAGCCAGGCCCGTGCCGGTGCCGAGCAGGAACAGGCGCTTGCCGTCCTTGAGATTGTCGAGCACCAGCGTGCCCGTCGCCTTCTTGCCGATGATGATGGGATCGCCGACCTGCAGGTTCTGCAGGCGCGAGGTCAGCGGGCCGTCCGGCACCTTGATCGAGAAGAACTCGAGGTTCTCGTCGTAATTGGTGCTGGCGACGCTGTAGGCGCGCAGCAGCGGCTTCTCGCCGACCTTGAGACCGATCATCGTGAACTGGCCGTTCTTGAAGCGGAAGGTCGTGTCGCGGGTCGTCGTGAAGCTGAAGAGCGTATCGGTCCAGTGATGGACGGAGAGGACGCGCTCCTCGTAGAAATTGCTCATCTCGTCGATCCTCAGATAGTCTAGCGATTTAGCAGATTATCGGATGCAGGCCACCCAATATCACATTGCCGGACGTTCGGAAAGCAGGTCGATCTTGTCCGGTATTCCCTTCCAGTCGTCGGCATCGGCCGGCGGCTCGCTCTTCTGCGTGATGTTCGGCCAGAGCGGCGCCAGCCGGGCGTTCAAGGCTAGCCACTGCTCGGCACCGTCGGCGCTGTCGGCCACGATCGCCTCGGCCGGGCATTCCGGCTCGCAGACGCCGCAGTCGATGCATTCGTCCGGGTGGATGACGAGCATGTTCTCGCCTTCATAGAAGCAGTCGACCGGACAGACCTCGACGCAATCCATGTACTTGCAACGGATGCAGGCGCTGGTGACGGCGTAAGGCATGCGCGATCCTTGCTGCTTGACAGCCGGGTCCGGACGGGGCAGAAATTCATTCGTATACAAACAATATCTCGCATCCTCCGGCGCTTGTCAATCAGGCTCGTGGCGATGAGGATGGCGGCGGATTTCGGACAACGACGACAGGGCGGATACGATGGCTGAACAGCAGGCGACGACGGTCAGCAGCACCCACAAGCTGGTGGTGAAGAATATCGGCCTGATGCTCTCCGGCGACATCGAGCGCCCGATCCTGGAGGCCGACACGCTCGTGGCCATCGGCGGCCGGATCGCTGCGGTCGGCCGCTTCAAGGATCTCGACACGGACGGGGCCGACACCGTCGTCGACGCCAATGGCACGGTGCTTTCGCCCGGGCTGATCGACAGCCATGTCCACCCGGTCGCCGGTGACTGGACGCCGCGCCAGAACCAGCTCGGCTGGATCGATTCGACCATGCATGGCGGCGTCACCACCATGATCTCGGCCGGCGAGGTCCACACCCCCGGCCGGCCGAAGGACATCGTCGGCCTGAAGGCGATGGCGATCTATGCCCAGCGTGCCTTCACCGCCTTCCGCCCCGGCGGCGTCAAGATCCATGCCGGCGCGCCGGTGATCGAGCCCGGCATGGTCGAGCAGGACTTCAAGGACCTGGCGGATGCCGGCGTGAAGCTGCTTGGCGAGGTCGGCCTCGGCGGCGTCAAGGACGGCGCCCGGGCGAAGGAGATGGTGGCATGGGCCCGCAAATACGGCATCCAGTCGACCATCCACACCGGCGGCCCCTCGATCCCCGGCTCCGGGCTGATCGGCGCCGACGTCGTGCTGGAAGCCGATACCGACGTCGTCGGCCACATCAATGGCGGCCACACCGCCTTGCCGGACAAGGAGATCCGCTGCATCTGCGAGGGCTGCAAGCGCGGCCTGGAACTCGTCCATAACGGCAATGAGCGCGCCGCGCTCTACACGCTGCGCGTCGCCCGCGAGATGGGCGAATTGCAGCGGATCATCCTCGGCACAGACGGCCCGGCGGGCTCGGGCGTGCAGCCGCTCGGCATCGTCCGCATGGTCTCGATGCTGTCATCGCTCGGCGATGTCCCGGCCGAGGTCGCGTTCTGCTTCGCCACCGGCAACACCGCCCGGATGCGCAGCCTCGATTGCGGGCTGATCGAGGTCGGGCGCAGCGCCGACTTCGTCTTCATGGACAAGGCCCAGCACTCGGCCGGCCGGAACTTCCTCGACTCGATCCAGCTCGGCGACCTTCCCGGCATCGGCATGATCGTGATCGACGGCATCGTCCGCAGCGGCATCAGCCGCAACACCCCGCCGGCGGAGAAGATCCCGTCGGTGGGGCACTGAGAGCCATCTAGCCGTCATTCCCGGGCGAAGCGAAGCGCAGACCCGGGAATCTCAGGACGAGAAGGCGCTACCCGGAGCCTCTTCCGGTCTGAGATGCTCGGGTCAAGCCCGAGCATGACGGAGTGGGCCTCCCCAACAAGATCCCGCTTGCCGCGCGCTTCAATTTATCCTTATTCTCATTCGTATACGAACGATCTCGGTGGCCGTGACGATCAGGACGATCAGGCGCGCCTCGCCCCGCCTGGGCGAGTCATGAGGACGACGAGGCGTTTTTCGCTTCGCGTCAACGGCGCGAACCATGAGGTCGAGGGCGAAGCCCAGACGCCTCTGCTGTTCTTCCTGCGCAACGACCTATGTCTCAACAGCCCGAAATTCGGCTGCGGCCTCGGCGAATGCGGCGCCTGCACCGTGCTGGTCGACGGCCAGGCAGCGCGCGCCTGCGCCCTGCCGATCCGGTCAATGGAGGGCCGTGAGATCGTCACCCTCGAAGGCCTTGGCAGCGTCGATGCACCGCATCCGCTGCAACAGGCCTTCGTCGACGCGCAGGCGGCCCAGTGTGGCTACTGCATCGCCGGCATGGTGATGACCGCGAAGGCCTTCCTGGATGTTCGGCCTGATCCGAGCGAGACGGAAGTGCGCGAGGCGCTGCGCCATAACCTTTGCCGCTGCGGCACCCATGTCGAGATCGTCAAGGCGGTCCTGCTCGCTGCCGAGCGCGGCCGGCAGGACGCGGCGGCGTCATGAGCGAGCCCCTTTCCCGCAAGGCACTGTTGAAGCGCGCCGGGGTGATCGGCGTGGTCGCGCCGCGCAAGGGGGCAACTGCCGACGCCGCGCCCGAGGACGGGCTCGACCTGCATGTCTGCCTCACGGCGGAGGGCCGCATCCTCGCCTTCAACGGCCATATCGACCTCGGCACCGGCATCCGCACCGCGCTCGCCCAGATGGTGGCGGAGGAGCTCGATTTCCCCTTCGAGGCGGTCGAGATGGTGCTCGGCGACACCGCCGATACGCCCGATCAGGGCGCGACCATCGCCAGCGAGACGATCCAGGTCACCTCGCTCGCGATCAGGATCGCGGCGACGCAGATCCGCGCGAGGCTGATCGCCCTTGCGGCCACCGCCTTGTGCTGCGCCGAGGACGAGATCGCGCTCAGCGACGGCGTGATCTCGCGCAAGGGCGAGATGGCGCCGGCCATCGCCCTCGACACGCTGCTCGCCAATGAGCGCATCCTGCTGCCGCTGGCCGGGAGCGCTGAGTTCAAACAGGTCGACCAGCACAAGCTCGTCGGCCGTTCGGTCGCCCGCGTCGACATCCCCGCCAAGGTCACCGGCAGCTTCGCTTACGTCCACGATGTCCGCGTGCCGGGCATGCTGCATGGCCGGGTAGTGCGCCCGCCCTATGCCGGCATGGATGCCGGCGATTTCGTCGGCAGGAGCCTGATCGCGGTCGATCGCGATTCGATCGCCGACGTGCCCGGCATCCGTGCCGTCGTGATCGAGGGTGACTTCATCGGCATCGTCGCCGAGCGCGAGGAATGGGCGGCCGAAGCCGCGCTCAAACTCAGGACGCAATGGCGCGAGTTCACCCCGCCGGACCTCTCCGATCTCGGCCAGGCGCTGCGCACCCACCCTTCGACGCCGCGCCTCCTGGCCGAGGAAGGCGATGTCGATACGGCGCTTGAGAACCTAGAGACGCGCCTCGACCGTACCTATGTCTGGCCCTACCATATGCATGGCTCGATCGGCCCGTCCTGCGCCGTCGCCGATGTGCGCGCGGACGGCATTACCGTCTGGACCGGTAGCCAGAATCCCTATCCGCTGCAGAACGACCTGGCCGTGCTGACAGGACTGCCGAAGGAGCGGATCGACGTCATCCGCTTCGAGGCCGCCGGCTGCTATGGCCGCAATTGTGCCGACGACGTCGTCGCAGATGCAGTGCTGCTCTCGCGTGCGGTCGGCGCCCCAGTGCGGGTCCAGCTCACCCGCGAGCAGGAGCATCTCTGGGAGCCGAAGGGCGCCGCCCAGCTGATCGACATCAAGGGCGGGCTCGGGCCGGGCGGTTCGCTGAAAGCCTACGACTTCCACACCTGGTACCCGTCGAACGCCGCGCCGACCCTGGCGCTGCTGCTGACCGGGCGCATCCCGAACCAGCCAGCGACGCTCCGGATGGGCGATCGCACCGCGCTGCCGTCCTACACTTATGAAAACATGCGGCTGACGGCCTATGACATGCCGCCGATCGTGCGCGCGTCCTGGCTGCGCGGCGTCTCGGCCATGCCGAACGTCTTCGCGCATGAGAGCTATATCGACGAGCTCGCGCATGAAGCCGGCGTCGACCCGGTAGAGTTCCGCCTGCGCCACATCAATGACGAGCGCGCCGCCGAGCTGACGCGGGCGACGGCAGAGCGCGCGAACTGGCAGCCGCATGTCGGCCCGCGCCTGGAGCAGGACGGCGACATCATGCGCGGGCGTGGCTTCGCCCAGGCGCGCTATGTCCATGGCGGCTGGCCGGGTGTCGGCGCCGCCTGGGCCGCCTGGGTCGCCGATGTCGCGGTCAATCGGACGACCGGCGAAGTCACCGTCTCCCGCGTCACCGTCGGCCAGGACACCGGCATGATGGTCAACCCGGCCGGGGTGACGCACCAGATCCATGGCAACGTCCTGCAATCGACCAGCCGGGTGCTGCGCGAGGAGGTGACGTTCTCGCAGACGACCGCCGTCGCCAGCCGCGACTGGGGCTCCTATCCGGTGCTGAGCTTCCCGGAGCTGCCGGCGATCGACGTCATGCTGATGGAACGGCAGAATCTGCCGCCGATGGGCGCGGGCGAGTCGGCCTCCGTCCCGAGCGCGGCGGCGATCGTCAACGCGGTCTATGATGCGACCGGGGTGCGCTTCCGCGAATTGCCGCTGACGCCCGAGCGCGTGCTCGCCGGCCTCAACGGCGCACCGCTGCTGAAGGGGTCGAAGCCCGAGCCGAGCAAACGCCTGCCCTGGTGGGGCAAGCTCGGCGCTGCCGTGGCAGGCGCCGCGACCTTCGCCGCGGTCTCGCTCGCCGTCGCACCCGCGATCGCCCCGATCGCCCGGCCTGATCCGGCGACCTGGTCGGCGGCGACGATCGAGCGCGGCCGCCAGCTCGCAGCGCTCGGCGCCTGCGCGACCTGCCATACGGCTAAGGACGGCGTGCCCTATGCTGGCGGGCTCAGCTTGCCGACGCCGTTCGGCACGGTGATGACCACCAACGTCACGCCGGACGTAGAGACCGGCATCGGCAGCTGGTCCTATGCCGCCTTCGAGCGGGCGATGCGCGCCGGCCTGCACCGCGACGGCCGCCAGCTCTACCCGGCTTTTCCCTATCCGAGCTTCGCCAAGGCGAGCGAGGCCGATCTGCAGGCGCTCTATGCCTTCCTGATGTCGCAGCCGGCGGTGCGGCAGGAGAACGAGCCGAGCCGGCTGACTTTCCCATTCAACCTGCGCCCGCTGCTGGTCGGCTGGAACCTGCTGTTCAACCGTGGCGGTGAGCTGAAGCCCGATCCCGCCCGCTCGGCCGAGTGGAATCGCGGACGCTATCTCGTCGACGGGCTCGGCCATTGCGGCGCCTGCCACACGCCGCGCAACGCGCTCGGAGCCGAGAAGGCCGGCAGCGCCTATCTCGCCGGCGGCGAGGCGGAAGGCTGGGAGGCCCCGGCCCTGACGAAGCTCTCGGCCGGGCCGATTCCCTGGAGCGAGGCTGAACTCTACGCCTATCTCAAGACCGGCACCTCGCAGCATCACGGCGCAGCTTCCGGGCCGATGGCGCCAGTGATCGCCGAGCTGAAAGAGCTGCCCGACGCCGATATCCGGGCGATGGCGACCTATCTGGCTTCGCTGAGCGAGCCTCTCCCTGCGGCCGAAGCCGAAGCGCTGGTAGCCCGTGTCGGCGAGCAGACGGCGCGGGCGACAAACCCTGCTACCTCCCCGGTCGCGCGCCTCTATGAGGGCGCCTGCGCCGCCTGCCACGAGACCGGCCGCGCCGCGCCGCTGCTCAATGCCGGCCCAATATTGGGCCTCTCGTCCAAGCTCCATGCCGCCACGCCGACCAACCTGGTCAACATGCTGCTCGAAGGCGGCCAGCATGGCATCGGCTCGATGCCGTCCTTCGCGACTGCGCTCGACGATCGCCAGCTCGCGGATCTCGCAGCCTATCTGCGCGGCCGCTTCGCGCCCGAGAAACCGGCCTGGAACGGCATCGAGGATGCGATCGCGAAGGCGCGCAAGTCAGCGCACTGAGCGCCGGACTGCAACGAAAAGCCCCTCTCCTGCGAGGAGAGGGGTTCGAATTGTCGCCAGAAGGTCTGCCTGGGCTCGCCGCTCACTTGGCCGCAAGCAGGTCCTTGACCTGCAGAAGCACCAGCTCGTTGTCGTCAGCCTTCTTCGGATCGCGCGACGAGGAGAACGGCAGGTTGTTGTCGTTGCCGACGACGATGATGCCGCCCGCGAGATCGACAACGTCGACGTTCTCGATGGTGAAGAACGGGAAGGGCAGCACGCCGTCGATCGCACCCTGCTTCGCCTTCTTGTCGGGGTCGGCGATCTTCATCAGGTCGATATAGCCGATCTTGCGTACGGGCTTCCCGACATTGGCGTCGGTCATCTCGATCTTGACGATGCGCTTGAACCTGGCGAGGTCGTGGAAGCAGTCCGGGCCCTTCTGACTGGGCGCGCAGGCGCGGTCGGCGGTGCCTTCACCATTGTCGCGCTCGATGATCAGCGCTGTGGTGCTGTCGATCATGTTGAAGTCGCCGATGGCGAGGCCCTTCTGCTCGAGCGGGAAGAACCAGGAGCGGCCGGTCCACCTCTCGTTCTGCACGTCGAATTCGAGGATGCGCAGCACCTCCTTGCCGTCGACCTCCTCATTGCCCTTGGTTTCGGCATTCCAGAGCGGGCCCTCCAGCAGCGGGTAGAGGAAGCGGCCGTCCGGCGACTGCGCCATGCCCTCATAGCCCTTGGAGCGGCGGACGTTGAACTCGACGGGCAGGTTCGGCGCGCTCGGCGTCGTCACGGCGTAATGGTCGGGCGAGCGGGCCGGCTTGCCGTCGACCGTGGTCTCGAACACGGCCTCGACCTTGCCGGTGGCGTCGACGCGGATCAGATAGGGGCCGAACTCGTCGCCGATCCAGAACTTGCCGCCGATCGGCTGGATCGACTCGGGATCGAAATCGGCGCCGGTCAGGTAGCGCTTCTCGGTGCCTTCATGGACGATGCGGAACGGCACCTTCTTGTCGGGGTCGTGCAGGAAGGTGGTCGACAGGCGCTCGATCTTGCCGCCCTCGAAATCGGCCTTGAGCTTATGGAAGAACAGCATCGCGTCCGGCGAGTTCGCCTTGGCGCCGAAGCCGTTGTCGGTCAGCACCAGGAACTCGCCATTGCCCAGCGAGCGGATGCCGGAGAAGCCCTGCACCGGCTGGCCGGCGAAGGGGGTGGAGAGCCCGGTCGGGCGGCCGCCCGAGGTGCCCATCACCGTGCCGACCTGCTCGATGCGCTTGCCCGGCGTTGTGAACTTGCCGGAGACCTTGAGGTCGCCCGGGGCATCGGCCGGGGCCGGGATGATGGTGTTGGCCGGCAGCAGGGCATGGCCGACCAGCTTGGCCGGAAATTCCTTTGGCGCATCCTGTGCGCCGGCGAGCATGGTCGAGGAGAGCAGGAGGGCGGCGGCGAGGCGCAGGCGCATGGCGTGAAGCTCCGGTTTCGGGGAACAGCGGGACGGCCCCGCTTCGCGTCCGGAGTTTGCAGTCGCGCGACAGCGCCGTGACGCTCGCGTGACGGGGCGCCTGAACGAAAGCGCCGTTCCAGCGTTTCGCAGGCACCGAAGGAGAGCTGCGAAGTGACCACGGCATACAAGGCTGGCACCGACGTGACCTGGCGCTGGGGCGCTCACACCGCCAGGGGCCGCATCGAGCAGGTCTTCACCGAGCCGGTGACCCGCACGATCAAGGGCACCGAGGTCCGCCGCAACGCCTCGCCGGAGAACCCGGCCTATCTCGTGACGCAGCCGCGCGGCGGCTACGCGTTGAAATCTCACAGCGAGCTTGAGAAGGACGGCTGAGCATCTGCCGGCGGCCGGGGTCGCATCGCTTGGTGGCGTTCGCGCTGCCAGCGCGATCGTCAGCCGGTCGCGAGGAAGCGGCGCACGAAGCTTCCTCCTCCGTCCATGGTCGAGGCCTCGCCGACGCGCGCGAGCGATATCAGGATCGCCGCGATGGTCCCGCGGACCTTGAGCCCCTGCCGGAAGCGCTGCGCGATCGCGGCGGCGTCGAGCGGCATGGTCGCGGTCGCCAGCACGGCCAGGACGGCCGCCACCCGCTCGACCGGCTGGGTCGGGAAGACCGGCTTGGCGCTGCGGGGCGCCGGCAACGACAGCAACTCGGCCACCTCGATCTGCTCGTCGACCGCAGCCTCCCGCCCGAAGCGCGGGCGCTGATAGTCAGGCCGCAGCCAGCGCGTCGTTCCGCGTTCCTCCTCGCGGGCCCGGTCGCGGTTGAGCGCGACCAGCATCGCCAGGATCGTCTCGTCCTCGGCGTCCGCCGGCAGCCCGTAGGCGGAAGCGACCGCCGCGTCGATCGCCTCGTGATGCTCGTTCAGGATCAGCACCAGCCCGCGATCGCGGATATCGGCCTCGGTGCTGGACAGCGGCCTGCCGGCGAGGATCGCCTCGCGGACATTGTAGAGCCGGGTCAGCGTCAGGTTCGGGTGCCGCTCCAGCACGTCCTTGCGAAGCGCGTCGAGCGCCTCGGCCGATGCGCGGATCACCTGCTTTTGTGTCTCAGCGACCTCGGGGAACGGGAAGGGATCGAAGCAAAGCGATTTGGAATAACGCGGATCGTTGCCGATGCCGAGCCAGCCGCCGGCTTGCAATGCCCAGACGCAATGGACACGCGAGGACAGCACGCCGAGATGGAAGGCGTCCGACAATGAGACAGCGACCAGCATGTTGTCGGGCAGGATGCTTGCGTCGAGGAACTGGAAGACGCGATGCTTGGCCGTTTCGACGGTAGCGATGTAGCGCTGGAGGCCGGCGAGAGCCGGACGTAGTTCCTTGCGGGGCTCGCCGAACAGCCACCATAGCTCGCGATAGCTCGCCCGGTTGTTGGCGTCGCGCCCGACGAGTTGCCCGCTCGCGTCCCTCTCTTCCTTCACCCTCAGCTTGACGTGCTGATAGACCTCTGGAAAGCGCTCGCGTACTTCGGTCGCGGTCAGCCCGAACAGGTCGATCGCCATGACGTCGCGCGAATGCGCCGTCAGGTCGCGTCCATTGCGATAATGGCGGATATGATCGTCGAGGCCCGGCCGTCTGCCGAGCCCGAGCGCTTCGGCCTCGGCAGGCGTGACGATGAAGCCGGCACCATGCAGCTTCACGCCCGGCGAGCACAGGCCCTCGTTCGCGAGCAGACGCGTGGTCCGGGTGACGTCGGTACCGATGCTGAGATCGGAGTTGATCACCCCCAGCCGCTCGCGCACATCCACGCGCGGCTGGTCGGTATCGAGCCCGGATTCCGCGATCACCTCGAGCAGCCGCCCTTCCCGCCGACCGGTCTCCGCGACGGTCATCGCGATCCTGACGGCTGCCGCATCCTTGTCCGCCTTGGTCCAGGGGTGGTCGGCGATGGCGAGCAGCAGAGAGATGGGCTTCTTCGCGCCAAGGTGCCGCTCGACCACGCGGCGCTGGAACAGCTGGGTGATCGAGTTGGTGGTGACGAAGCCAAAGCGCCGGAGCTTCGTCTCGGGCATGACCAGCAGCTCGGCCGCCCGGTCCCACCAGTACATGACGAGGTCGGCACTCTCGTTCATCTGCGGATAGGCGGCGCGCAAAGCGCCCACATAGCTCTCGCCCAGTCGCCCGCGCAGATCCTTGCCACCGATGAAGGGGGGATTGCCGACGATGAACTCGACCTCCGGCCAGTCCGGGCGGCGCGGATTGCGTGGCGTGACCTCACGCCCGCCTTCGACGAGGGGCACCGGCCAGTCGTCCCAGGCGAGCAGGGCATCGCCCGGGACGATCTGGGTCAGCTCTTCCAGGATCGGCTCTGTCGGCGCGAAGGCACGGGTGCGCAGATGCCATTGCAGATAGCCGATCCAGAGCATCAGGTCGGCGATCGCGACGGCGCGGCGATTGGCGTCGATACCGAAGAATTGCCAGGGCCCGACGCCGCGCGCGCCGAAGCCGCCGAGCTGTTCCGTCGCCCCGAGCTCGGCGGCGACTTCCAGGACTTCGCCTTCGAGCCGCTTCATCAGGTCCTGGGCGACATGCAGGAAGTTGCCGGTTCCGCAGGCCGGGTCGAGCACGCGTGTGTTGCGGAGCTGGCTGTTGAAATCCTCGACAAGCGCGAGCGCGCTCCTCAGGCTGCCGGCGTCACGGGCCTGCTGCGCCGCAGTCAGCACGTTGCGCCAGTCGTCGCGCAGCGGAGCGATCACCGTCTCGACGACCAGGCGCTCGACATAGGCGCGCGGCGTGTAATGCGCGCCCAGCCTGGCCCGCTCGGCCGGCTCCAGCGCCTGTTCGAGCAAGGTTCCGAAGATGGCGGGATCGACCAGGCTCCAGTCATGCTCGGCGGCCGCGAGAAGCTCGGCGATGCCGTCCCGGCCCAGCGCGAACACTTGCGGCTCGGCGAACATGCGGCCGTTGAAGCGCTTCAGCTCGGCGCGGACGGCGGAGGAGTAGCGGCCGAGATCCATGGCGCGCCAGAGATCCTCCACCAGCGGCTTGAAGCTCTTCGGCGCCTCCAGGCACTCGCGCAGCAGCCGCTTGAAGCTGTCGGCCGGGATCAGGCGGACATCCTCGGCGAACATGGTGAAGACGCAGCGCATCAGGAACAGCGCGACGTCTTCCGGATCGTGACGGCGCTCCAGCGCCTTGGAGACCAAAGCGAGGCGCTGGGCGATCTGGCGCGTCGCCAGGGCGGCCTGGCGGGACGGATCGAGCGAGGTGGGATCGCTCCAGATGCGCGCGATCCCGGCCCGGATGGCGGGATCGCGCAGGTCCTCGAGATAGACCCGGAAGCGGTGCCTGTCCGGGAACTGGGCATAGTTCTTCCCCTGCCCGGAGAAGTCCGCGTAGAACTCGAAACAGTGGCCGACATCGCAGAGGATGACGAAGGGCGGCCAGCCATGCGAGGCGGGCAAGGCGCGGCAATACTGCTCCGCCTGGCGCTTGGCGTTCAGCATCATCACGTCGAGGCCCCGATCGGCGCCGCGGCGCCCTCGCGGCGCGCCGGCCGGCTCGTCGTCGGTATCGCCGGCGGGCAGGATTTCCTTGGGCTGGCCCCTCAGCCGACTCTGCTTGGCCTCCATGACGAAGCAGCGCTTCCGATAGAGGTCGATCCGTCCAGTCGTTCCCGAGCCGTCCGGTCCTGACAGCCTCACCGGGTATTCGAAGCGGTAAGCCACCGCCTCGACGTCGCTTGTCGGCGGCTGCGGGCGCTCCATCCGCAGCAGCTCGCAGAACTCGCCGATGAAGGACGGGAATGACGCCCGTTCCGCGCCTTCCGAGATGCGCCAGCGCGCGATGAAGGCTTCGACCTCCGTCGCACCGGGCGCGCACCCATCCCCGACCATCTTCACTTCTTCCGAGTGCAGTTTATGGTTAAATCAACCTAAGGTTGAATATTCCTTCCTGTCAACTCCTGTCACCAACACGTCGCCTTGCGCGCTGCACCCCCTCGCATCCGCCGCAAATCGCTCCCATATTGCGCTCATGCCAAAGAGCACCGATACGACCGCCGCCAAGCCCGAAGTCGCGACCAGGCCGGCTGCGAAGAAATCCGCTGCGACCCGCACGCCCAATTCCAAGGCGACCAAGCCGGATCTCAAGCCACTGGACGGGTATCTCGCCGACCTGCTCAACCCGGCGATCAATCGCGGCAAGGCGGTGCCGGGCGGCGCAGCCGGCTTCAGCGATGCGCCGCAGGCCGGCTACGAGGCGCGCCCGGGCGATGCCGGCGAGGCGAAGCCGCGCAAGCTCTCCAAGAAGGCCGATGCCGCCTTCGATCCCGACAGCGACAGCGCGGCGTCGCTGACGGCGAAGTCGCTGCAGGCGCTGCTCGAGACCGGCAGCCCCTTCATCGAGCCCGGTAAGCCCTGGACGCCGCACCGGCCCGAGCGCCCCGAGAAGTCGGAAGGCGGCCTCCGCTTCCAGATGAAGTCGGATTTCGAGCCGGCCGGCGACCAGCCGACCGCGATCGCCGATCTCGTCGACGGTATCAGGCGGCAGGAGCGCGACCAGGTCCTGCTCGGCGTCACCGGCTCGGGCAAGACCTTCACCATGGCCAAGGTGATCGAGGAGACGCAGCGCCCGGCGCTGATCCTGGCGCCGAACAAGACGCTGGCGGCCCAGCTCTACGGCGAGTTCAAGAGCTTCTTCCCCGACAACGCGGTCGAGTACTTCGTCTCCTATTACGACTATTACCAGCCGGAGGCCTACGTCCCGCGCTCGGACACCTATATCGAGAAGGAATCCTCGATCAACGAGCAGATCGACCGCATGCGCCATTCGGCGACGCGTTCGTTGCTCGAGCGCGACGACGTCATCATCGTCGCCTCGGTCTCCTGCATCTACGGTATCGGCTCGGTCGAGACCTATACGGCGATGACCTTCTCGCTGAAGCTCGGCGAGCGCATCGAGCAGCGCCAGTTGATCGCCGACCTCGTGGCGCTGCAGTACAAGCGCACCCAGCACGATTTCGCCCGCGGCTCGTTCCGGGTGCGCGGCGACACGGTCGAGCTCTTCCCGGCCCACTATGAGGACCGCGCCTGGCGCATCGGCCTGTTCGGCGACGAGGTCGAGTCGATCTCGGAGTTCGACCCGCTCACCGGGCAGAAGACCGGCGAGCTCGAATTCATCAAGGTCTACGGCAATTCGCACTACACCACGCCGCGCCCGACGCTGAACCAGGCGGTCAAGTCGATCAAGCAGGAGCTCAAGGGGCGGCTCGACGAGCTCAACCGCATGGGCCGCTATCTCGAGGCGCAGCGGCTCGACCAGCGCTGCACCTTCGACATCGAGATGATCGAGGCGACCGGCTCCTGCAACGGCATCGAGAACTATTCGCGCTATCTCACCGGCCGCAAGCCAGGCGAGCCGCCGCCGACCCTGTTCGAGTACCTGCCCGACAACGCCCTCGTCTTCACCGATGAGAGCCATGTCACGGTGCCGCAGATCGGCGCGATGTACAAAGGCGACTTCCGCCGCAAGGCGACGCTGGCGGAATACGGCTTCCGTCTGCCCTCCTGCATGGACAACCGGCCGCTGCGCTTCGAGGAATGGGACGCGATGCGCCCGTCCTCGATCCATGTCTCGGCCACGCCCGGCGGCTGGGAGATGGACCAGACCGGCGGCGTCTTCACCGAGCAGGTCATCCGCCCGACCGGGCTGATCGACCCGCCGGTCGAGATCCGTCCGGCCAAGCACCAGGTCGCCGACCTCTTGGACGAGGTCAAGGAGGTCACCGAGAAGGGCTACCGCACCCTCGTCACCGTGCTGACCAAGCGCATGGCCGAGGACCTGACCGAATACCTGCACGAGAACGGGGTGCGCGTGCGCTACATGCACTCCGACATCGACACGATCGAGCGCATCGAGATCCTGCGCGACCTGCGCCTCGGCGCCTTCGACGTGCTGGTCGGCATCAACCTGCTGCGCGAGGGCCTCGACATCCCCGAATGCGGCTTCGTCGCCATCCTCGACGCCGACAAGGAGGGCTTCCTGCGCTCCGAGACCTCGCTGATCCAGACCATCGGCCGTGCCGCGCGCAATGTCGACGGCAAGGTCGTGCTCTATGCCGACCATGTCACCGGCTCGATGGAGCGGGCGATGGCCGAGACCAATCGCCGGCGCGAGAAGCAGGAGGCCTACAACGCCGCCCACGGCATCACGCCGCAGACGATCAAGCGCGCCATCGGCGACATCCTCGGCTCGGTCTATGAGCGCGACCATGTCACCGTCGACAAGGGGCTGGTCGAGGGGCCGGTCGCCGGCCACAACCTCAAGGCCGCGATCGCCGATCTCGAGAAGCGCATGCGCGAGGCCGCCGCCGACCTCGAATTCGAGACCGCCGCGCGCCTGCGCGACGAGATCAAGCGCCTGCAGGCGACCGAGCTCGCCATCGCCGACGACCCGCTCGCCCGCCAGAGCGATGTCGAGGGCAGCGCCGGCAAGTATCAGGGCGAGCGGTCCTACGGCGCCTCGGCCAACCTGCCGACCCGCGCCCGCAAGCCGACCGACGCCGATATGGGCCCGCACAACTGGGGTGGGGGCGAAGGCAAGCCGAAGGCGAGCGTGGCGCGGCCGAGGAAGCCGACGCTCGACGAGATGGGGCCGGTGCCGGAAGCGCGGCCTAAGGGGGCGGGGGAGAGGCGGAGGCGGGGGAGGTGAGCGATTGGTTATGTTAACCGAAAACCGACGATTTCTGGTTGCTTAAATTGCCTTGGAAGGCCAGAACGTCCTCAATCTTAATTTCCCATACGGCATCTGAGTCGTCGTTAAAATTAATGAAATTAACAATGGTATCTCGTAACATGTAGCGATTGTTGTATCGCCTTATCACTCCATTTCTACAATTTTGTATTATATCTATAAGATAACTTCCGTCTGGGGACGCGTTTCTAGGCAAATTAAAACCTAATTTCAGCTCGGTTGCCGAGGAGCTAATATCATTAAGATACATACCCCAGTGAAGAAACAAAGAAGATCGCAATTGCTCAACAATTAGGCGGTGCGGACATGGTATTTGTCCTTGAGCCAGTTTATATCTAAAGGTTTCCATGTCCCATTTAGTTCGGAAAGCGAGCCCAACGAGGGCGTCGAGATCAATTCGTCCGATAACAGCAACTTCTGCCATTCGGCAATTGTGTATATGATCTCGGTTATAAATATCCGTCGCAGAGTCGTGGTAAATATAGTTAAATTCTAATTGATCAAATGCGGCGTCACCATTCATAAATTCTTGTGATCTTTGTACATTTCCAGAGCTAAATACAGCATCGCATCGACTTATTACACGAGAAAAATCAAACAAAAACATTACAGGAATCGACATATGTGAATCGGCTCTATTGTTGTCTGCTAAATGCTTTATGCCCTCTGTTTTGAGATGAAATCCATTCTTGGGTCTAAAATACAAGCGAGCATAATCATGAGAACCCTCATAATTCGCTAGCGCGCCCTGATTCGCTACGTCGTGAAAATTTGCAACACGGTTTCGGCACGATAAAAATCCGTCAGAAACAATTCTTATTGCATTATCGACGTGTGTCGCATGATAAAGATATCGCGGCCAGTCCTTTCTTTCTTTCGAAAAAGAAAGGCGTGCGCATTGTTCGGTGACATGGCGATTAGCGCGCTCTAAAGAGATAGACACTGCTGCTGTTCCGAGTCAGAATTTTTACCAACTACGACCTTACCTTGTGTGCGGTCTGATCGTTTAATATAGAGTCCGTGCGCTGGGATATTCGCATTCCATTGCGGTTTATTTATCTCGGCTACATGTATGTAGGGTAGCTCTGAGAGTATGCTAAATAGGTACGATTTCGATTTCTGAGAATCCCTTCCGGGAAACTGATCAACTGACAGAATTCCTGATTGTAGAGAAACCCATGCCCATTCAATATGTTCAGGGCGAATCACATCATGGCCGCTTGAGCGATCAATGAGGATGCCGCCGTCATCGTGCCAGCTGGCACAAAATCGAGATCTGCCCTTTAGTGTCAAAAAATTCCCAGATGTAGACCGCATCTGATCCCGAATATCGACGAGAAACTCCTCGAATGTTGTCGGTATTCTATCGACGTGCTTCTCCCTATGCTCAGGAACAAAGCCTCTTGTGACTTGCTTGTCATGAACGTAAACTTGAATATCAAGTTTGCTAAGATACCGCTCCATAATAGGTTTCACTTCTAACCAGTCGAGATTTCCATTCCCACAACCAAGTGGAGGAAAGGAAATCGAAGAAATCCCCATATCTTTGTAAGATTCTACAAATGTATCAAGACCAGAGGTTATGTATTCAATTTTGGAAGGGTTTTTCCAAGTTGTTTTTGTAGGGAAATTTAAAATCCAATGGTCGTTATCTTTCCATAGATGTAGTTTCCCGACATCCAAAGTGCCGGATTTGCATATCTCTCTATATGCTAGAAACATTTTAGGGTAACGCTCACGGAACTGGAGCGCGATACCCTTTCCCATGACACCGACGGTATTAACGGTGTTCACCAATGTTTGTGCTGGCGAGTCGAACAAATTCGTTCTCACATACGTCAGCATGATTTCTCCCGATTCGAAACATTCTCAGCGCCGCAAAAAGGTAGCGCAGTCCGCGACGACAGACCATATGATTGCGACCTCTAAAGGGCTGCGGCGCGGAACGCGGCACACCAGAGATTCGACATTCTTCTATAAATTGCATTCGTTGTGGGCATCTCAGTGGCAGCCGCGTATCTGGCGGCATGGATGGCATGCGACCAGAGACGAGCGTCGACGCCGACCTACGGATGTGGATAATCGGGATAAGCCCAACCATAACGGTAGAGGCTATTCGGGGATAGGCCGCAAACTTATCCCCGCCCTCCGAACCTCCCGTATGATGCCGCGCATCCCATCCCCGAGGGGCGGCCGACCGGAGGCATGTCGTTTGGCGGGGTGGGTGCGGCGCCTGCGGGCGAGGGTTGCGCCTCGCTCCCGGGAGGCTTCGGGAACCGACCTGGAGGCACTACGACCTCTGCGCGAGGAGCTCGCTAGACCGCGCCGGCTCACGCCGGCGCGACAGAAGCGCGGCCCGGAGCTTTAAAATCGCCGCCAAGCGGAGCGCCACGGGGCGTGCGGATGGTGGCTCAATCCATCCGCGCCGCGTCCGTAGCTCACGGAAGCGGATACCAAACCAGCGCCTCGCGGCGCTCCGCTGCCCCTCATTTGCGACAACGCCCGCAGGCTGAGCCTGCGGGCGGGGAAAAGCTTGGGCGCGGGAAGCGCGGGGAACCCCGCTCCCATCCGGGAGAAGGAAGGGTCTGGTTTCCAACGCCTCCCAACGTCATGCTCGGCCTTGTGCCGAGCATCCGCGTCCTGCGGCGCTGACGGCATGCCTTCGCTGCGGGCGTCGTGGCTGACCGCTATCCTGCAAAGGCGTGGGATGGCCGGGCCATGACGGGAAGAGTGCCGTTACCGCCCGCGAAACCTGGCGCCGCGAGGCCTCAGAAGCCCTGCGGAAGTGTGCCGCGGCCATAAAGCTCGCCCTGCCCGGCCCCGCTGCCGAGGCCGGAGCGGACATAGGCCGGGCCGCCCTCGCGCGCCGGCGGCAGGCCAAGCTGGAGATCGCCGCTATCCGGCGGCGGCGCGTTCCGCACCACCCGCGTGCGCATCACCGGAGCAGGCTCCGAGACGGGGATCGGCTCCTCGCGCGAGACGCAGCCGCCAAGCAGGGTGACGAGGACGGCAGCCGCGCCCAAATGATAGCGGTTCATGGTTTTTCCAATGCGGGAGGCGCGGGCGACCGCAGCCGAGTCAGTCCGGCGCAACCTGCATGACCCACGCAGTCCACGCAAGCGCCCAAACGAGCCCTAGCGGTGCGTCAGCCGCCGGTCGAAGCGCATCATCAGCGCATTGCAGGTCACCGCGAAGACGGTCAGCAGCAGGGCGATCGCCATGATCGTGTCGATCTGGCCGAGATTGATCGCGCTGGTCAGCAGGAAGCCGAGGCCGCGCTGCGAGGCGAACATCTCGCCGATCAGCACGCCGAGCAGTGTCAGCGAGAAGCCGAGCCGAACGCCCGAGATGATCTCGGGCAGGATCGCCGGCATGATCACGGTGAAGGCGTTCTGCACGGGCGAGAGCCGCATCACCTGCGAGGTCCGGCGATAGACCGGCTTCATCTGGCGAATCGCATTCATCGAGAACAGCGTGATCGGAATCAGCCCATGCATCACGCCGAAGGCGATCTTGGCGGAGATGCCGAGGCCGAAGCAGAGCAGCACCAGCGGGTATAGGACGACCTTGGGGATCGAGTAGAGCGTCGTCAGGATCGGCTCGGCGACATTGCCGGCGAGCTTGCGCACCCCGAGCACGATGCCGAGCGCGATGCCGCCGAAGAGCGAGATCGCGAAGGCGGCGACGAAGGCCCGCATGGTCTCGGAGATGTTGAGCCAGAACTCGCCGGTCACGAGCAGGGACGCGAGCTTCGCGACCGTCGCCGCCGGCGAGGCCAGCGAGGAGGCGCCGACCAGGAGATGCAGGCCCTGCCAGAGGACGAGGAGAGCGAGGAGGACGACGAGCGTCCCGGCGGAGCGTGGCATGAGAGCAGTTGCAAGGCTTGGCATCGGCATCACCTCTGCCTGCGCGCCTGGAGGCGCCGGTCGATCACATTGAGGAAGGTGTTGACCACGGTGACGACGATGAGGACGAGCAGCATCAGCGCGTACATGTGCCCGTTCTCGAACAGGTTGTAGGCATAGGCGATGGCATAGCCCACACCGGCGCCCGACAGGATGAACTCCGAGGCGATCACGCCGATGAAGGAATAGGCGACCGAGAGCTTCACCCCGGTGAAGAGATAGGGCGTCGCAGCCGGCAATTCGATCAGGAGCGCGGTCTTGATCCGCGACATCCGGTAGATCTGGCCGGTCTTGCGCAGCACGCGCGGGATGCGGTCGAGCCCGTTCAGGGTCGCAGTCACCATCGAGACGATGGCTAGCAGCACTGCGATCGCGATGATCGAGGCCGAGCCGACGCCGAACAGGGTGATGAAGATCGGATAGAAGACGAAGGTCGGGACGGCGTAATAGCTCGCCAGCAGCGGCTCGATCGCATTGCGCAGGCCCGGCAGCGAATAGATCACCACGCCGGCGGCGAAGCCGAGCAGAACCGAGAGCACGGTCGAGATCGCGATATTGGTGAAGGTGATGCGGATATCGGCCGAGAACTGCCCGGAGGCGAGGATCCTGCCGAGCTCGACCACCATGTCGGATGGGGCGATCATCACCATGCGCGGGATGATGCCGATGCGGCAGAGCGCCTCGACCAGCAGGATCATCGCGGTGACGACCGCAACGCGCAGCCATTTCTCGGACATGGCTCAGGCCTTCCCGGCCGACATGATCTTCAAGGCCTCGATCCGGAGCTTTTCCCAGAGGCGGGCGGTGATGTCGCCGAAATGCGGGGTCGAGACGACGCGGCTGTCGCGGTCCCGCTCCCAGCCAGTCTCGACGAAATCGATGAAGGTGCCGGGCCTGGTCGACATCACCCCAACGCGGTCCGACAGCATCGCCGCTTCGTCGAGCGCGTGGGTGATGAGCAGCACGGTGGCGGAGGTCTCGCGCCAGAGCCGCAGCAATTCGTCGCCCATCAGCAGGCGGGTCTGCTGATCGAGCGCGCCGAAGGGCTCGTCGAGCAGGATCAGGCGCGGTTGCAGCACTAAGGTGCGGGCGATGCAGACACGCTGGCGCATGCCTCCGGAGAGCTGCGCCGGATAGGAGGCGGCAAAGTCCTTCAGCCCCATGAAGCCGACGGCGTAGTCGACGCGGCGGTTGATCTCGGCCGGATCGACGCCGGCCCGGCGCAGGCCGAAGGCGACATTGTCGCGGACATTGAGCCAGGGGAAGGAGGCGTCCTCCTGGAAGACGACGCCGACGCCGTCGGGCACGCCCTGGATGGGCTTGCCTTCGAACTCGGCCGTGCCGGCTTGCGGGGCGCTGAGGCCGGCGAGGATGTCGAGCAGGGTCGACTTGCCGCAGCCGGACGGGCCGACCACCGAGAAGAACTCGCCCTTGGCCAGATCGAGATCGACCGGGCCGAGCGCATGCAGGGTCGATTTCGGGAGATCGAAGACGCGGGTGACGCCGCGCAGCCTGGCATGGGCCGGGGCGGCGGCAGCATGGGGCGCGAGCGGCACGACCTTGGCCCCCGATGCCGCGCTCATTGCTTCGCCTGGAGGTCGGCGGGCAGATACGATTTGTCGAGCACGGTCGCCCAGTCGACGTCGCTCTTGACCTCGCCGATCAGCTTCAGGCCCTCGACCATGCGGTTGAGCTCCTCGACGTTGAACTCGCCCTCGCTCCACATCTTCGGCGGGATCATGTTGTCGACGGCTTCCTTGGCGATCGGCGCGTCGAGCTTGTAGAGCTTCTCGATGATCTTGGCGGTTTCGGCCGGGTCCTTGTAGATCGCCTGCACGCCGGCGCGGCGGCCGGCGATGATCGCCTTGAGCTTCTCCGGGTTTTCCTGCGCGTATTTGCGCGTGGTGATGCCGACCGAGGTGGTCATCGGCTTCAGGACGTCGCCGGCCTTGTAGAGCGTGCGGTACTTGTCCTTGCGGATGATCGAGAGCGGCTCGATCAGCACCGAGCCGACGACGGCGTTCTGCTCGAGCATGGTCAGCGCCGGGACATAGCCGCCGGCAGCGACGCGCTGGACTTTGCTCTGGTCGACGCCCTTCTCGCGCAGCACCATCAGGAGGAGCATCTCGGAGACGGATTTCGGCGAGGTGATCGCGACCTTCTTGCCCGCGAGGTCCTCGACGCCCTTGAGCTCGGAGTTCGGCATCACGACCATCGAGGCCTCGGCAACGCTGCGCGTGCCGGTGTTGACGATGATCAGGTCGAGCCCCTGCGCCTTGGCGGCAAGCGCGGCGGAGACGGCGACCTCACCATAGGGAGTCGCGCTGGCAAGGATGTTGCGCACGGTGGTGCCGCCGCCGCCCGAGCCGATGATGCCGGTGATGTCGATGCCGGCCTGCTTGAACAGGCCCTTCTCCATCGCCACCGCATAAGGCCCGCCATAGAGGCTCGCACCCCATTGGGTGACCGAGATCTCCTCGGCGCGTGCCGGCGCCTGCAGGGAGAGCACGGCCGCAGCGGCGACGGCCGCGAGACGATTGAACGGAGTCAGGCCAAGCCAAGCGGTCATGTCACTCTCCCATTATGGCTGGCCGCCGATCGTTATCGTTGCAGCAGCCGGACATTCACATCCAAATTTCATTTGTATGCAAACAACGATCTCAACGGATTTCAAGCTTGTCAAGCGATTTGAGATCGACCATTTGCAAACTGCCGACGGCAGCCGGGAGCGAGACTATCGCGCCCGATCTCGTTCGCAACCGCGAAGTGAAATGGCACTCGAGCGCTGCCGCGCCGCGCAGATTCGCCGAGAAATGAAAGAGTTGGATAGACCACAGGTTCTATCGCGGCTCGGCATCGCGCACAGGCCAAGCCGCTCCAGACTCGCGGATCGGCGGCAGTTCGATCACTGCTGCGGGAAACGGCAGGCTCGCCTCATTTGTATGCAAATGATCTGAGGTGGCTATTTCGTCCCGCCCCGGCGCTGACGGCGCCGCCTTGTCGAAGGGGACAATACGCCGGCCTCTCCCGCCCGACTCGACTCCGACCTATCGTTAAGCAACCATAAGTTGCTGCCGGCTGCGGGAGCGCTCAACTGCGACCCCTGGGGGATGGGGATGGAAGCCTTAGCTTGGCCGCGCGCCGACGCTAGCGCGGTGCGTATGCTCGGCCTGCCTGCCGAGATCGCCTTCCTCGCCGATCATGGCGTGCCGCCCGCAGAATTGCGGGAGGCCGCCCGGCTCGCGGAGCGGATCGGCGTGTCACCGAGCCGTCAGGTCATCGCCTCCGGCCTTGTCGAGGAAGAGGAGTTCTACCGGGCGCTGGCTGCCGAGCTCGACCTGCGCTTCCAGCCGCACGCGCCGCCCTTGCAGCGGGGCGGCGACGTCGCGGCTATCCTGCGCGAGGGCCTGGCCGCCACGCGTGTCCGCCCGGAAAGCCCCCTGCGCTTCGCGGCCGCGCCCCCACCGGGCCCGGCCTTGCGACGCTTCTTGTCGGCCGGGGCCCGGGCTCGCGAGGATATCGTCGTGCTGCCCCCCGCGGCGCTGGCAGCCGAGCTGCGGCGGACGAACGCCGGACCCATCACGCGCGCGGCGGCCTGGCTGGACGAGGCCGGGCTAAGGCGGTTCAGCGCACGCACCGGAAGCAGCTGGCTGCAGAAAGGCCTTGCTTGCCTTATGGTCGGGCTTCTGTCCTGGTTCGGCACGCTGGCGCCTCTCGCGACCTTGACCGGCCTCGGCCTCATGCTCGGCCCCTTGTTCTTCGGCGCCGTGATCCTGCGCTTCGCGGCCCTGGCCGAGAAGCCGGCGGCCGATCTGTGGCGCGACCATCGCTGGCAGATCGATGACAGCCGCCTGCCGGTCTATACCGTCGCCGTGCCCATCTTCGGTGAGGAGGCGGTTCTCGACCAGCTCATCCAGGCGCTCGCGGCGCTCGACTACCCCGCCACCAAGCTGGACATCCACATCCTAGTCGAGGAGATCGACTGGAACCTGCGGCGCGCACTCGCAACCCGCACGCTGCCGGCCTTCATGCAGGTCACGATCGTGCCGCGCGGCCAGCCGCAGACCAAGCCGCGCGCCCTCAACATCGCCCTGGCCGAAGCGCGCGGCGAGTTGTTCGCCATCTTCGACGCCGAGGACATTCCCGACCCGCGGCAGCTGCGCCTGGCCGCCGCGCGCTTCCTGCGCTCCGATGACGACCTCGTCTGCCTGCAGGCCCATCTGGTTATCGACAATCCCGAAGACAGTTGGCTCAGCGGCTGCTTCGCCCTGGAATATGCCGGGCTCTTCGACGTGCTGAATCCCGGCCTGCTCGCCGCCGGACTGCCGATCATGCTCGGCGGCACATCGAACCATTTCCGCACGCAGGCACTGCGGCGCGTCGGAGGCTGGGACCCCTGGAATGTGACGGAAGACGCGGATATCGGCTTCCGGCTCGTGCGCTCGGGCGGCTACATGGCCGACCTGCCCAGCCATACGCTGGAAGAGGCGCCGCGCGATCTCCGGGCCTGGCTGAAACAGCGCCGGCGCTGGCTGAAGGGCTATCTGCAGACGCTGATCAGCCATATGCAGCGGCCAGACCGGTTGGTTCGCGAAGCCGGGGTCGGCGCGACCCTGACGTTCCTGGTGCTGACGCTGGGTACCCTGCTGGGAACGCTGCTCCTGCCGTTCCTCGTCGTGATGACAGGGGCCGCAATACTGCGCGGTTCGCTGCTGTCGCCGAGCACGCCTTTGGAAATGTGCTTTTCGGCGCTATCGCTCGGCCTTGCCGGCTGCGGCCTCCTGACGATGTTCCTGGTCCCAGCACTCGGCGCCAAGCGGCGCGGCGCTCCCGATCTATGGCGCCGCCTCTGGCTTCTCCCGCTCTACCATCTCGTGACCTCGCTCGCCGGCTGGCTGGCGCTCTACGACTATGTCGACGACCGCTTCGGCTGGCACAAGACGGCGCATGGGCTGGCGCGCTCGTCCCGCTATCGTGGCCCCACGTCCAGCGGCCGAGCAGCCAGGCCTGGCGAACTCACAGATGCCGCAGCCACTCCTGCGCCGCCTCTGCCGGCGGGCGCTCGATATTGAAGGCGCCGACGAAGCCGCCGTTCTTATCCATCAGATAGACCAGAGCGGTGTGGTCCATGGTGTAGTCGCCGTCCTTGAGCGGCACCTTGCGGGCATAGGCGCGATAGGCCTTGACCGCGGCGTCGATCGCGGCGCGCTCGCCGGTCAGCCCGATGATGCGCGGGTCGAATGAGCCGAGATAGCTCTTCATCGTCTCGGCGGTGTCGCGCTCGGGATCGACGGTGACGAAGAGCGCCTTGAGCTTCTCGCCCTTGGTCCCAGCCGCGCGCAGAACCTCCGAGATCTCGAACAGCTTGGTCGGGCAGATATCGGGGCAATGGGTGAAGCCGAAGAAGACCAGGAAGGGCGCGCCGCGCAGGTCCTTGTCGGTCAGGGTCTTGCCTTCGGCGGTGGTGAGGGTGAACGGCCCGCCGACGCTGGACGCCAGGCTCTGCCCGCTCTGGCGCGAGGCCGGAGCGAAGGTGACGAAGGCGGCAGCGGCGAGCGCGGCGGCGCCAAGCAGGAAGACCAGCAGGGGCAGGAGCAGGCGGCGGTTCACGGGAAGACCCTCGAAGGCGAGTGGAACGCCGCTCAGAAGCAGGCAAGGAGCGCGGCGATCAGCCCGTCGGTGAACAGCCGATCGCCTTCACGCCACCAGAGCAGCAGGCCGGCCGCCAACAGCAGCCCGAAGCCGCCGGCGAGCAGCCAGAGGCCCGGGCGGTGGCCCGGAGCGGCGTCCTGAGTATCGGTCTGCGGCGCTGCGCTCATCGCCGCAATCTAGCGCCACGCATGGTCGATCGGAAGCTGCGTTCATGCCGCAGGGATACTCCGACTTCCCATCTGCGCGATCCCTCTTGGCGATCCCGCTCAGCCTCCCCACATGAGATCATAGGCGCGCAGGCTGGCGCCCATCTCTGGCGTGGACGCGAAGAGGTGAGTTGAGGATGGGTCGCGTCAGCGTTAGGGGCAGGGCCCAGATGCCCGGCGGCCGTCAAGGCGCCCCTTATCGGCCAGGAACTTGCAAGTCTATCTGCGGTTGATTGTTCAGGGGCATTGTCGGCAAAGCCGGCTTGCGCTGGAGGGCTACCACGATGGAACGAGACGGCGAGGTCTTCCGCTTATTTTCCGAGGATTATCGAAGCTATTCTCAGGAAGAGATGAGCCTGCAGGAATATCTGCTCGCTTGTCGCGAAGACCAATCGATGTACGCGTCCGCCGCCGAGCGCATGCTCGAAGCGATCGGCAAGCCGAAGCTGTTCGACACCAGCCAGGACGAGCGCCTGGGTCGGATCTTCTCCAACCGGACGATCAAGATTTACCCCTCCTTCGCCGATTTTTTCGGCATGGAGGATACGATCGAGCGGATCGCCGGCTATTTCCGCTACGCCTCGCAGGGCCTGGAGGAGCGCAAGCAGATCCTTTATTTGCTCGGCCCCGTCGGGGGCGGCAAATCCTCGCTCGCCGAGCGGCTGAAAAAGCTGATGGAGGAGCGTCCCTTCTACACGCTCAAGATCGGCGACCAGATCAGCCCGGTGTTCGAATCGCCGTTGGGCCTGTTCCGGCCCGACCGCATGGGCGATCTCTTCGAAGACAAATACGGCATCGCCCGGCGGCGCCTGACCGGCCTGATCTCACCCTGGGCATCGAAGCGGCTCGACGAGATCTCGGGCGACATCGCCAAGTTCCGCGTCGTCAAGCTGACGCCCTCGCGCCTGCGCCAGATCGGCATCGCCAAGACCGAGCCGGGCGACGAGAACAACCAGGACGTCTCGACCCTCGTCGGCAAGGTCGACATCCGCCAGCTCGAGAACTTCAGCCAGTCGGACCCGGACGCCTATTCCTATAGCGGCGGGCTGAACCGGACGACGCAGGGCCTGCTCGAATTCGTCGAGATGTTCAAGGCGCCGATCAAGGTGCTGCACCCGCTGCTGACCGCGACGCAGGAGGGCAGCTACAACGGCACCGAGAATTTCGGCGCCTTCCCCTATCAGGGCATCGTGCTGGCCCATTCCAACGAGTCGGAATGGCTTCAATTCAAGAACAACAAGAACAACGAGGCCTTTCTCGACCGCATCCTGGTGGTCAAGGTCCCCTATTGCCTGCGCGTCACCGAGGAGCGGCAGATCTACGAGAAGCTGCTGCGCGAGAGCGAGCTCGCCGGCAGCCCCTGCGCGCCGGAGGTGCTCGACCTGCTCAGCCGCTTCTCGGTCTCGACCCGGCTCAGCGAGTTCGAGAATTCGCCGCTCTACACCAAGATGCGCGTCTATGACGGCGAGAACCTGAAGGAGGTCGAGCCCAAGGCCAAGGCGATCCAGGAGTATCGCGACGCCGCCGGGGTCGACGAGGGCATGACCGGCGTCAGCACGCGCTTCGCCTTCAAGATCCTGTCGCAGACCTTCAACTACGACACCGAGGAGCTCGCCGCCGACCCGGTGCACCTCATGTACATCCTCGAGGGGGCGATCAAGCGCGAGCAGTTCCCGAAGGAGACGGAAGCGGCCTATCTCGACTTCATCAAGTCGGAGCTGGCGACGCGCTATGCCGAGTTCATCGGCCACGAGATCCAGAAGGCCTATCTCGAATCCTACGGCGAATACGGCCAGAACCTGTTCGACCGCTACATCGCCTATGCCGACGCCTGGGTCGAGGACCAGGACTACAAGGATCCCGACACCGGCCAGATCCTCAACCGGCAGGTCCTCGACAACGAATTGTCGCAGATCGAGAAGCCGGCCGGCATCGCCAATCCCAAGGACTTCCGCAACGAAGTCGTGAAGTTCACCTTGCGCGCCAGGGCCAGGAACAACGGCCGCAACCCGTCCTGGACCAGCTATGAGAAACTGCGCGAGGTGATCGAGAAGCGGATGTTCGGCCAGGTCGAGGACCTGCTGCCGGTGATCAGCTTCGGCTCGAAGCAGGACAGCGTGACCGAGAAGCGCCATCACGGCTTCGTGCAGCGCATGGTCGAACGTGGTTATACCGAACGCCAGGTCCGGCGCCTGGTGGACTGGTACATGCGCGTCAACAAGGCGGGCTAGAGCATCGGCCCGAAAAGTGGGGTGCGGTTTTCGGACCATGCCGATGCAAAATCAGAATGCCGGCCGGAGCCTGCCATGCCGATCTTCATCGATCGCCGCCTGAACCCGAAGGACAAGAGCCTGGGCAACCGCCAGCGCTTTCTGCATCGCGTGCGGGCGGAGCTGAAGCGCAGCGTCCAGGAGCAGATCCGCTCCGGCAAGATCGCCGATGCGGACGGAGAGCATGCCGTCTCGATCCCGGCGAAGGGCACGAGCGAACCGAGCTTCCGCGACGCGAGGAACAGCGGCCGGCGCCAGCATGTCCTGCCCGGGAACAAGCAGTTCTCGCCAGGCGACAGAATGCCGAAGCCGGGCCAAGGCAGCGGAGCGGGCTCGTCGCCCGGCCTGCAGGATTCAGAGGACGACTTCCGCTTCGTGCTGTCGCGCGAGGAGGTGCTCGACCTGTTCTTCGAGGATCTCGAGCTGCCCGACATGGTCAAGCTCGCCCTGAAGGAGATCATGGCCGCCAAGCCGCGGCGGGCCGGCTTCTCCACCGGCGGTTCGCCGACCAACATCAATGTCGGCCGCACCATGCGCAACAGCCATGGCCGGCGCATCGCACTGCAAAGGCCCAAGCGCGCAGAGGTCGAGGCGATTCTCGCCGAACTGGCGCGAATCGAGGCCGAGGGCACGGATGCGGTGGGCGCCAAGGCCGCGGCCCTGCGCGCCGAGATCGACCGGCTGGAACGCCGGCGCCGGGTGATCGCCTTCATCGACCCCGTCGACATCCGTTTCAACCGCTTCGAGGCGCAGCCCCTGCCGAACGCCAACGCGGTGATGTTCTGCCTGATGGATGTCTCCGGTTCGATGGGCGAGCGCGAGAAGGACCTCGCCAAGCGCTTCTTCGTGCTGCTCCACCTGTTCCTGAAGCGGCGCTACGACCGCACCGAGATCGTCTTCATCCGCCATACCCACACGGCGCAGGAAGTCGACGAGGATACCTTCTTCCTGAGCACGCAGAGCGGCGGCACCGTCGTCTCGACCGCGCTGGAGGAGATGCAGCGCGTCATCGCGCAGCGCTACCCCAGCAAGGACTGGAACATCTACGTCGCGCAGGCTTCGGACGGCGACAATTTCGCCAGTGATTCCGAGCGATGCCTACGCCTGCTCGACGGCGAGATCATGCGTCTGTGCCAGTATTTCGCCTATGTCGAGATCATCGACGAACGCGAGAGCGAGATCTTCGGTTCGACCGACAACGGCACCTCGCTCTGGCGCGCCTATCTCAAGATCAAGGAACGCTGGCCGAATTTCGACACGACCCGCATCGCCAAGGCTGCCGACATCTACCCGGTCTTCCGCCAGCTCTTCACCCGGCAGCCGGCGCGGCCGCGCAACTGAAGGACGCGCCGATGCCCAGGCACGCGCACCGACCCGATCTGCTGTTTACCGGCTCGGACTGGAATTTCGGAACCTTGTCGCATGCCTATGACGTCATCGAAGCGGTGGCGAAGGAGGAGCTGCGGCTCGACATCTACCCGGTGCAGATGGAGGTGATCTCCTCCGAGCAGATGCTCGACGCCTATTCCTCGATCGGCATGCCCCTGATGTATCGCCACTGGTCGTTCGGCAAACACTTCCTCCATCACGAGCTGCACTACCGCAAGGGCGGCCGCGGCCTGGCCTATGAGATCGTCATCAATTCCGACCCCTGCATCGTCTATCTGATGGAAGAGAACACCATGGCCCTGCAGGCGCTGGTGACGGCGCATGCGGCCTTCGGGCACAACCATTTCTTCAAGAACAACTATCTGTTCCGGCAGTGGACCGACGCCGACGCGATCCTGGGCTATCTCGATTTCGCCAAGAGCTACATCACCCGCTGCGAGGAGAAGCACGGCGTCGCAGCCGTGGAGGCCATTCTCGACGCCGCCCACGCGCTGATGGACCAGGGCGTGTTCCGCTATCGCCGCCCGCCGAGACTTTCCTCCGAGAAGCAGCGCGAGGGCCTGCGCGAACGGCTGGAATATGAGGAACGCTCCTATAACGACCTCTGGCGGACGCTCCCGCGCCAGGCGGATGGCAGCAAGGCGGCGGCAGCGGAAAATGCAGACCTGATCGCCGAGCGGAAGAAGGCGCTCAACCTGCCCGAGGAGAACCTGCTCTATTTCCTTGAGAAGACCAGCCTGATCCTCGAGCCCTGGCAGCGCGAGGTCCTCAGGATCGTCCGCGTCATCGCGCAGTATTTCTATCCGCAGCGGCAGACGCAGGTGATGAACGAGGGCTGCGCCACCTTCGTGCACTACACCGTGATGAACGCGCTGTTCGATCAAGGCCGGATCGGCGAAGGCGCCATGCTGGAGATCCTGCGCAACCATTCGAACGTCATCTTCCAGCCCGGCTTCGACGATCCCCGCTTTTCCGGCATCAACCCCTATGCGCTCGGCCTCGACATGATGCAGGACATCAAGCGCATCGCGACCGAGCCGACCGCGGAGGATCGCGACTGGTTCCCCGAGATCGCGGGCAGCGGCGACTGGCGCACGATCCTGCTCGACGCCTGGGCCAACCACCGCGACGAATCCTTCATCCGCCAGTTCCTCAGCCCGGCCCTGATCCGGAAATGGCGATTGTTCCTGCTCTCCGATGCGGCCAACGAGTCGTTCTACAGCGTGGCTTCGATCCACAACGAGCGCGGCTATCGGAAGATCCGCGCCGCTTTGGCCCAGCGATACGACATCGGAACGAACAACACCGACATCCAGGTCGTCGATGTCGACCTGCTCGGCCAGCGGCACTTGCGCCTGCAGCACAAGGTCCGCGACGGCATCGTGCTGGATGGCGGCAGCTGCGAGGCGACCCTGCGCCATGTCCAGCGGCTCTGGGGCTACGAGGTCAGCCTGCAGGGCATCGACGCGCAGACAGGCGCAACGGTCTATGAACGCTCCAGCAGCCAGCTGGCGCAGTGACCAGCGGCACAGGCCCTACTTATGTCGGCAGAACCCGCCCGGTCCGCAAGGCATGGGCCCAGTCGGCGCGGCCATTGCCTTCAGCCCGCCTTGCCGCATGCTCCCAGTCATAGGCGACCGCGTGGTGCTCGATCTCGACGAAATCCGCCATCGTCACCACGGCGAAGCGGGCATGCGGCGCGCCGCTCTCCGAGACATGGATGCCGGGCTCGTCGGCGTTGTAGGCGGGATTGCCGACGCTGCCTGGATTGACCACGACAGTGCCGTCATCGAGCCGAAGCAGGCGCGGTTGATGGCTGTGCCCGCACAGGACCACGGCGGGACGAGTCGGTCCGAGCAACGTCTCGACCGCGCCCGGGGCGGCGGCGACCAGGCGTCCGCCTTCGATCGCGTCGAGCAGATAGGTGTCGTCGTCCTTCGGGCTGGCATGGAGGCAGCGCGCCCCGCCGACCTCGAGCTCGAAGGGCAGGCCGGCCAGCCAATCGCGGGCATCGGCGTCGAGATCGCGCCAGGCGAAGCTGTCGGAGGCGCCGAGGCCATCGGGCGAGGCCGCGCCGAGCGCCCTGTCGTGGTTGCCGCGAACATGGCTCATCGGGGTCGCCCGCAGGAGCCGCACGGTCTCCGCCGGCCAGAGCGGGCCCGAGGCACAGTCGCCGAGATTGACGACGCGATCGACGGAGAGCCTGGACAGCCGGGCAAGCACGGCTTCGAGCGCCGGCAGATTGCCATGGATGTCGGCGATGACGCCTAGCCGCATGTCGCAAATCCCGAATCCTGAGCCGGTTCAGGACCGGCCAATCCTGTGATGACGCGTCCCGGGCCTCGCGCCAAGGCCCGGGACGTCGTGGCTTCGACGATACGATCAGCGGATCAGGGCCCTGACGCGGGATGAGACGAGGTCGGCGATCAGGACCATGGCGAGGATGACGAGGATGCAGGTCGCGGTGTCCTGGTACTTGAACAGCTTCATCGAGGAGACGAGCTCGAAGCCGATGCCGCCGGCGCCGACCATGCCCAGCACGGTCGACTGGCGGACATTGGTCTCCAGCCGGTAGAAGATCGTCCCGAGCCAGGCCGGCAGGACCTGCGGCAGCACGCCGAAGAAGAAGGTCTTGAACGGGCCGACCCCGGCCGAGCGGAACGCCTCCAGCGGCCCCTCGTCGATATCCTCCATCGCCTCGGCGAAGAACTTGCCGAGCATGCCGGCGCCATGGATGGCGAGCGCCAGCACGCCGGCGAAGGGGCCGAGACCGATGGCGGCGACGAAGATCAGCGCCAGGATGATCTCGTTGATGCCGCGCATGCAGTTGAGCAGCTGCCGTGTCGCATGAAAGACGACCGGGCTCGGGCTCAGGTTTCGCGCCGCGAAGAAGCAGACCGGGAGGGCGATTACGACGCCGAGCAGCGTCCCCCAGACCGCGACCTGCAGGCTTTCCAGAGCCGGCTGCCAGAGCCGCTCCAGGAATTCCGGGTTGGGCGGCATCATCCGGACGAGGAAGTCCACCATGTAGGGGATGCCGTTCCAGAGATTATTGGCGTTGATCTGCGAGCCGAGCGCGGCCCACCACAGGAAGACCAAAGCACAGAGCGTGACGAAGCCGACGCCCCACCAGCCGAAGCGGCCTTGCGGGGGACGAAGGACGAGCTGCAGCGTTCCGAACGACATGGCTTGCTTCCCCGTCAGGCGGTTGCGGTGGCGATCATCGGCGCCAGCACAGGGTGGCTCGCCGGGCGAGGCTTGAGTACGCGGGCGATGCCGGGGTCCTCAAGGCCGGGATAGATCTGGTGGACGATCTCCGAGGTCAGCTGGTCGGGCGTGTCGTCGAAGACCACCCGGCCGCCGCTCAGGCCGACGATGCGCTCGCCGAACTCGACGGCATAGTCGACCTGATGGAGGTTGCAGATCACCGCGATGCCCTCCTCCTTGCAGATCGCCTTGAGGTAGCCGAGCACGACGCGCGAGGTCTTGGGATCGAGGCTCGCCACCGGCTCGTCGCAGAGGATCACCGCCGGCTGCTGGGCCAAGGCCCTGGCGATGCCGACGCGCTGCTGCTCGCCGCCGGAGAGCTGGTCGCCGCGCGAATTCGCCTTCTGGGCGAGCTCGACCCGGGCCAGGCACTCCATCGCGATCGCGACATCGGCTTTCGGGAAGAGCTGCAGCATCGAGAGGAAGGACGACAGCCCCGCCATGCGGCCAACCAGCACGTTCTTCAGCACCGACAGGCGCTTCACCAGGTTGTGGTGCTGGAAGATCATCGCCACCGGCCGCTTGCCGGCGGCGCCGCGCTTGAGGTCGAGCACCTTGCCGTCGATGACGGTCCGGCCCGCATCGGGCTGCGCCAGTCCGTTGATGCAGCGCAGCAGCGTCGACTTGCCGGCGCCGCTGGGGCCAAGCACGACGAGGAACTCGCCGGCTTTGACGCTGAGGTCGATGCCCTGCAGGACCGGGCGGCCCGCATAGGACTTCTTCAGTCCTTCGATCTTGATCATGCCGCTTCCTCCGCCGGTCGCGTTTGCGCGACTACTTCATCTTGGTGAGATCGAGCTTCAGCACCTTCGCGGTCTCGCGAATGATGTCGTAGGCTTGGTCGTTCGTCTCGACGAAGCGGTTGAGCTTGCCCTGGTCGGCCCAGGTGATGTCGCGAATGTTCAGGAAGGCCGATTTGATGTTCGCCTTCAGCTCCTCCGGCAGATTCTTGCGCCAGCAGGTCGGCGATTCCGGGATCGGGTCCGACTCCCAGACGACCTGGAGGTCGGCGCGATCGACCAGCTTCTTCTGGACGGCAGCATCGAGGATGCGGTCTGCGATCGTCGCCGCATCGACCCGCTTGTTGGCGACGGCGAGCGCATTGGCATCGTGCGAGCCGGTAAAGAGGACCCGGCCGAAATCCTTGTCGGGATCGAAGCCGAGCTTCATCAGCCCAGCCTTGGGAAAGAGATGGCCCGAGGTCGAGGACGGATCGACGAAGGCGAAGGTCCGCCCCTTCAGGCCCTTCCAGTCGCTGATGCCGCTGTCCTTCCGCGCAATGATCTGGCTGCGATAGAAGCTGCGGCTCGATTTGGCCGTCTCGGCGGTGGCGAAGGCCTCGATCGCCGCGACGGTGGTGCCGAGCACATAGGAGAACGGGCCGAGATAGGCGACGTCGACATGGTTCGAGCGCATCGCCTCGATCACGCCGTTGTAATCCGAGGCGACGAAGCCCTGGACGGTGATCCCGAGATTCTTCTGGAGCGCGGCGAGAAGCTGGGCGCTCGACTCCAGCATCGCTCGCGAATCCTCGGACGGGATCAGCCCAACCCGGACCAGCTTGGTCTGGGCTCGGACCAGGGCCGGTGCCGCCAGCAGCGATCCCGCAGCCAGCGAACCCTTCAATATCGTGCGACGCGTGGTGGTCATGTCATCCTCCCGAGATGATCCGGCGATCTTTTGATCGTCCGGCGAACCGTTGCGGGCGTCGTTGCCCGATGCGTGCTCTCAGGCGGCCATGGCCGCCTGCCGTCCGATGAAATTGCGGCCGCGCTCGCCTTCGAGCGCCTTGCCGACGAGACGGTTCCATTCGCCGGCCGAGACGCCATAGGCGGCAGGGTCGGTCGCAACGCCGAGATCCCGCAGGAAGGCGCCGAGCCGCTCGGCCCCCGCCTCGAGATCGGGGCCGAAGACACGGCGCAGCGCCGCATCGCATTGCGGCTGCGCGCCCATCGCCCAGCGCATCACCATGGGCAGCGAGAAGGAGCAGGCGATGCCGTGGATCGTGCCGCTCTTCAGGGTGATGTCGTAGGAGATGTTGTGGGCGAGCGCCGTCCTGGTGTTGGAGAAGGCGAGGCCCGCCAGCAGGCTGGCGCGCATCTGCCGGGTCCGGAGCTCGATATCGCCAAGGCGTTCCAGCAGGCGCGGCAGCGTCTCGATGATCTCCCTGGCAGCCTCGACCGCATAATTGGCCGAGACCGGATTGCCGTTGACGTTCCAGATGCTCTCCAGCGCGTGGGAGAGGGCATCGAGCCCGGTCGCCAGGGTGAGGCCGCGCGGCGCGCCGACCGTCAAGGCGGGGTCGAGCACGGCCGTCTCCGGATAGAGACGGGGATGTGCGAGCGAATACTTGCTGCCATTGGCCTGATCCCACACCGTCGCCCAGGAGGTGACCTCGGAGCCGGTGCCGGCCGTGGTCGGCACGGCGATGATCGGGATGATCGCGGCCCCGTCGAGCGGCGTCTTCTCGGTCAGGTGCCGGCGGACTGTCTCGAAGTCGCCGTCGCTGGCCGCCAGCACCTTGGCGGCGTCGATCATCGAGCCGCCGCCGAGCGCGACGATGACCTCGGCCGGCTCGGCCGCGCCGAACTGGCGGCAGGATTCGGCGAGATCGGCGCAGTCCGGATTGGTCTCAATATTGGTGATCGAGACGACCGGCGCGCCGACCACTGCGGTCAGCCTGGCGGAGAATTCGCGGAAGAGCGGCTGGTCATAGGTGACGAGGGCCCAGCGCCGCCCGCCGATCTGCCCGGCGACCTCGTCGAGGAGGCCGCTGCCGAACCGGATCTTCACGGGGTTCCAGTACGCCCAGTTCATGCGGTCCATCCCTCGCAATGCGCCTTGCCGGCTCGTTGTCAGGGATGCTCACAGAGCTCCATTCTTATAACAAATTGATTTTTCGATCTGAATGAATAGAAATTCTCTATGCGTTACACTCAGCTCCGGTCGTTCCACAACGTCGCGAATGCCGGTGGCTTCAACGCCGCCGCCGAGGCTTTCAACATCAGCCAGCCGACGCTGACGGCGCAGGTCGGGGCGCTGGAGGAGGAGTTCGGGGTCGAGCTCTTCGTCAAGCGCGGCCGGCGGCGCGAGCTGAGCGAGAGCGGGCGCCAACTGCTTGGCATCACCACACGGCTCTTCGCCGAGGAGGCCGAGGCGCTCGCCTTCCTGACGGAATCGCGCGAGCTCCGGACGGGCCGGCTCTCGATCGGCGCCGTCGGCCCGTTCCACGTCACCGAAATGCTCGCCGCCTTCAACCAGGCCTATCCGGGGATCGAGCTGGCCGTGAAGATCGGCAACTCTGCCGAGGTGCTCGGGGACCTCGAAAGCTATCGCTGCGACGTCGCGGTGCTCGCCTATATCGACGAGGACGACCGGCTGCTGACCATCCCCTATCGCCGCCACCCCGTCGCGGTCTTCGTGCGGCGCGATCATCGCCTGGCGGATCAGCGCAGCATCCGGCTGCCGGAGCTGGCGGGGGAGCCGATGATCGCACGCGAACAGGGCTCGACGACACGGCGTGCCTTCGAGAGTGCGCTCGCCAAGACGGGCACGAAGCCGCGTCTGGTGATGGAGATCGGCAGCCGAGAGGCGATCCGCGAGGCGGTGATCCGCGGGCTCGGCATCAGCTATGTCTCGGAGGCCGAGTTCGTTCCGGACGAGACGCTGCGGCTGATCCCGATCGAGGGCGCCGAGGTCTACACCTATGCGCATGTGGTCGTGCTGAAGCAGCGGCAGACCAGCCGGATCATCAAGGCCTTCCTCGACGTCGTCCAGCGGACCCGCGACGCCTCAGGCATCGTCGATGCGTAGAGCGTTGAGGGAACGCGGAACGGCGCAAGCGGCGGCTACTTCAGCAGGATCGGCCGCCAACGACAAGCCGCCGCAATCGACTGAGCTTCAAAGAAATTCTGGAGCGGGCGATCGGGATCGAACCGACGACATTCAGCTTGGGAAGCTGACGTTCTACCACTGAACTACGCCCGCGTGCTGTCCGTATAGCCGGGCCGGACTGCCCGCCGCAAGCCGGTCGATCCAACATTCCGGATATAAACGAAAAAACCGCGCCGGACCCTGTCGCCCGGCGCGGCTTTCGTTCAGACGCCGAGCGCCTCAGTAGCAGCCGTAATAGCCGCAGCCATAATAGCCATAGTGGCGGCGCGACGAAGCGGCGATGACCGCACCGCCGACCGCACCGGCGACGACGCCGGCCGCAACCGCGTTGCTCGCCTGGGCGTTGGAGCGGCGGAAGCTCTGGAACACCTCGCTACGGCAGCGCTCGAAGGCGCGGGTGCCGGGGCGGTGGCCGGCATCGAGGCAGACCTGGTCGGACTCGGCCGCCGACTGCTCGACGCTCTGGCAGCCGCCGAGGGCAGCGGCGAGGACGCCGGCGATGATGAGGGCGCGCATGAGAAATCCTTTCCCTGTAGACATTTGGCCACGAAAGCCATGAAGCGGAAGGCGGTCGAAGCCTGCCGCCGGTGACACAAGCATGAACACGCCGCAGGCCAGCGGCCGGCAACGCCATCGGCGCTTGCAGCCATCTGACACGGAATCGCCGTTTTGTCGCCCCGTAGCTCGCCGTCCGGGCAATCTTCCTGCGTGCGTTGCGGATTCGCAGCTAAGGAAAGGTTGAATCGGCCGCGAACACGTCGCCTGCAGCCTAACTCCGGAAATGCTTGGAAAGTTTCAGCGCCTGGCCCTGGTAATTGGAGGTGCCAATCGCGCCGTAGAGCGCGTCGGGCTCGGTCGCCATCCGCTCGAAGGCGAGGCGCCCGACCACCTGCCCGTCCTCGAGCAGGAAAGGCACCTCGTGGCTCCGGACCTCGAGCACGCCGCGGCTGCCGGGCACGCCTCCGGCACCGACGCCGAAGCCGGGATCGAAGAAGCCGGCATAGTGGACGCGGAACTCGCCCATGGCCGGGTCGATCGGCGCCATCTCGGCGGCAAAGGCCGGCGGGATGTAGATCCGTTCCTTCGAGGCGAGGATGTAGAATTGATGCGGGTCGAGGATGAGCCGTCCCCGCTTGGCCGGGATCGGCGTCCAGAAATCGTCGATCTCATAGCCGCTGACCCGGTCGACATCGATGACGTCGGTGAAGCGCTGGGCCTGGTAGCCGATGATCTCGCCCTCGGCATCGCCGAGATGGATGCTGAACAGGAGGCCGTTGCGGATCGTCGCGGGGCCGTCGACCAGAGCGGTCTGGCGATGGACTTCGCGCAGCTCGCGGTCGGAGACGCGAAAGCCCTCCGCCTCCTCCTGGCCGGAGCTGCGGCGGCGGAAGCGCAACTGGTTGAGCCGGCTGCCCTTGCGCACCTTGATCGAGAAGCTCGACGGCGAGATCTCGGCGTAGAGCTTGCCGGAATAGCCGCCGGCGACGCTGTCGAAGGCCTCGCTGCGGTCGGCGATCAGGCGGGTGAAGACGTCGAGCCGGCCGGTCGAGCTCTTCGGATTGGCGAAGGCCGAGATCGTCGCGGGCAGATCGTGCAGCGACTCCATCAGCTCGACGACATAGACGCAGTTCTTCTCGAGGATCGCGCCCTCCTCAAGCGAGACCTCGTCCTGGGTCAGGTCGGCGAGCATCTGGGCGACGCTCTTGTTCGGCCCGGGCAGGAAGCTGGCGCGGACGCGATAAGCCTTGTGGCCGAGCCGAAGATCGATGCTCGCCGGCTGGTACTGGCTCTCTGAAAAGGCACCCGAGGTCGAGCGGACCATGCCGCGATGCACGAGCTTGCGGATGTCCTGGCGCGGCAGCACGCCGGAGGGGCCGGCGAGCGAAGCCGGCGCGGTCGCGATCTCGGCCAGCATGTCGGGCGATGTCGCCATGGCGCTATCAGACCACCTTGTGAAGCGCGGCGCAAAGCCAGCCTGCCGCGAGATTGATCGTTCTTCCTGCCGCACCGGGGAGCCGCTGGCGAGTCCGGTGCCACGTTTTCCACATGCCGGCATCGCTGCGGATCATCGGGTCTACATCCGGTTGACGGCATTGACGCTGCGCCGTTGCAGGTCATAACAAGGCCTTCCCGCCGCCCCGGCGAGAGCCGCGCGCAGACGGCACGGAGCCGCGATGATCTACCAGGCCGAAACCCATGGCGTGCGCGTCACTGCCTCGCCCAAGTTCATGGACTCTGAATCCACGCCGGACCAGAGCCGCTATTTCTGGGCCTATACGATCGAGATCGAGAACCTGTCGCCCCGCACCATGCAGCTGATGGCGCGGCACTGGGTCATCACCGATGGACGCGGCGAGGTGCACGAGGTCCGCGGCGACGGCGTGATCGGCCAGCAGCCGGTGCTGCAGCCGGGCGAGCGCTTCAGCTATACCTCCGGATGCCCGCTGATGACGCCCGATGGCAGCATGCGCGGCGTCTATGCCATGCTCGGCGAGGACGGCGCGCAGTTCGATGTCGAGGTGCCGCTGTTTCCGCTCGACTCGCCCTATGTGAAGAAGGTCCTGCATTGACGATCGCCACACCGACCGGGCAGCGCTACCAGCCGCTCGACATGCTCGCCCGCCTCGTCGCCTTCGACACGGTGAGCCACAAATCCAATCTCGACCTGATCGCCTTCGTCGAGGACTACCTCACTGGCTGGGGCGTGCCGTCCGTGCGCTTCCCGAACGCAACCGGCGACAAGGCGGCGCTGTTCGCCACGATCGGCCCGCAGGACAAGGGCGGTATCGTGCTCTCCGGCCATACCGATGTCGTGCCGGTCGAGGGCCAGGCTTGGTCGCGCGATCCGTTCACACTGCATGTCGAGAACGGCAAGGCCTATGGCCGCGGCTCGGTCGACATGAAGGGCTTCGTCGCGCTGGCGCTGGCGCTCGTGCCGGACTTTCTCGCCGCCGACCTCAAGACGCCGATCCACCTGTTCTTCTCCTATGACGAGGAGGTGACCTGCCTCGGCGTCGTCGACGGCATCGCCGCGATGGGCAGGAGCCTGCCCAAGCCACGCGCCGTCATCGTCGGCGAGCCGACCTCGCTCGAACTCGCCGATGCGCATAAGGGCATTCGCACCTTCTTCACCGCGATCACCGGCTTCGCCGCGCATTCGTCCAAGCCGCATCTCGGTGCCAGCGCCGTCCATGCCGGCACGCGCCTCGCCGCCGGCCTCGTCGCCATGGCCGATGAGCGCGAAGGCCGGATCGACGAGAGCGGCCGCTTCGATCCGCCCTATGACACCGTCCATATCGGCAAGTTCCATGGCGGGATCGCCCGCAACATCCTGGCCGATCGCTGCGATCTCGCCTGGGAGGTGCGCACGCTGCCGGGCTCCGATCCCGAAGAGGTGCCGGCCCGTTTCGCCAAGTTGTCGGAGGAGGTGCTGGCGCGGATGCGCAGGACCGCGCCGTCGGCTGCGATCGAGACGGTGATGAGCTCGGACGTGCCGGGCCTCGCGCCCGATCCGGGCTCGGAGGCCGAGACGCTGGTGATGCGCCTCGCCGGCCGCAACCGCACCATCGCCGTCGCCTATGCCACCGAGGCCGGGCATTTCCAGCGCGCAGGCCTGCCGACCATCGTGTGCGGCCCCGGCTCGATCGACCAGGCGCACCAGCCGGATGAGTACATCACGCTGGAGCAGTTCGCCGCCGGTGAGGCCTTCATGCGCCGGCTGCTGGCGGAATGCCGGGTGGGGTAATACGCCGTCATTCTCGAGCGAAGCGCAGCGCAGACCCGAGAATCTCCTGACGAGAAGGCACTAGACGGAGTCTTCTCCGGCCTGAGATGCTCGGGTCAAGCCCGAGCATGACGCCGAGCCCTTCACGCCCCCGCCGCGATCTCCGCCTCGACCTCGGCCGGGTCGAACTCGTAGCGGCGCGAGCAGAACTCGCAGGTGACGCCGAGCGTGCCGTCATCGGCGATCATCGCCTTGCGGTCGTCGGCAGAAAAGCCCTTGAGCATGCCGAGCACGCGTTCGCGCGAGCAGCGGCAGGCCTCGTGCACCGCGACGGGCTCGAAGACATGGGCGCCGCGCTCATGGAAGAGCCGGTAGAGCAGGCGCTCGCTCTCCAGCAGCGGATCGAGCAGTTCGTGATGCTCGATCGTCTCGACCAGCGAGCGCGCCTCGGTCCAGGCGTCGTCGCTGACACCGTCATCGTCGCCGGCGGCAAGGATCTCATGGCCTTCGGGCGCATCGCCAGGGTGGAGATCGGCAGCGCGCATGCGCTCGGGCGAGTTCGGCATGAACTGCACGATCAGACCGCCGGCACGCCAGGCGAGGCCGGCGCCGGTCAGGACCGAGCCGACGCCGAGCCGGATGCGGCTGGGAATCTGCTCGGACTGGCGGAAATACTGGTGGCCGGCTTCTTCCAGGCTCTGTCCGTCGAGCGCGACGACGCCCTGATAGCGCGTCGCCTCGCTGCCCTGGTCGACGGTCATGGCGAGGTGGCCCTTGCCAAGCAGATCGCCGGTCGAGATCGCGTTTGCATCGATCGCGGCCGCCAGCTGATCG
The DNA here is from genome assembly GCF_900109525.1 of Allobosea lupini. Taxonomy (GTDB): domain Bacteria; phylum Pseudomonadota; class Alphaproteobacteria; order Rhizobiales; family Beijerinckiaceae; genus Allobosea; species Allobosea lupini. Next base: position 371,962 of record NZ_FOAN01000004.1, read on the forward strand.
GCATCGTAGCGAGCCATGGCGCGGTAGCAGTCGGGCGCGTTGAAGTCGACGACCAGCATCGAGACCGGCCCATCGCTCTTGGTCTGCAGCTGGAAGCGGCCTTCGCCCTTGAGCGTGGTACCGAGCATGACGGCGAGCGCCGCGGCCTCGGCGAGGACGCGCGCAACGGGCTCAGGGTAATGATGCCGCGCGAGGATCCGGTCGAGCGAAGGGCCGAGCCTGACGACCCGGCCGCGCACGTCGAGATCGGGCACGGCGAAGGGCAGCACCCGATCGTCGGGTGCGCCCGCGGGCGAGCCTTCCGCCATCAGGCCGCCACTCCGCCGAAGCACCAGGCCAAGATGCCCTTCTGGGCATGCAGCCGGTTCTCGGCCTCGTCGAAGACAGCCGATTGCGGGCCGTCCATGACCTGGTCGGTCACTTCCTCGCCGCGCGAGGCCGGCAGGCAATGCATGAAGATCGCATCCTTCTCGGCGCGGCCGAGCAGGCGCTCATCGACCTGGTAGGGCCGCAGCAGGTTGTGGCGCGTGCCTTCCTGGTCGCCCATCGAGACCCAGCAATCGGTGATGACGCAGTCGGCGCCCTCGACCGCCGCCTCGGGACGATGGGTCAACTGCAGCCTGGCGCCCTGGTCGCGGGCCCAGTCGAGCAGCGCCGGCGGAGGCGCGAGCTCTTCGGGCGTCGCGATGGCGAGCTCGAAATCGAGCCGGCCGGCGGCATGGACCCAGGAGGTCAGGACGTTGTTGGTGTCGCCGGTCCAGGCGATGCGCTTGCCCTTGATCGAGCCCTTGCGCTCCTCGAAGGTCATGACATCGGCCATGACCTGGCAGGGATGCTGGCGCTTGGTCAGGCCGTTGATCACCGGCACGGTGGCGTATTGCGCCATCTCGACCACGGCGTCGTGGTCGAGCATGCGGATCATGATCGCATCGACATAGCGCGAGAGCACGCGGGCGGTGTCGGCGATGGTCTCGCGCTCGCCGAGCTCGATCTCCTGGCCAGTCACCATCATCGGCGAGCCCCCGAGCTCGCGGATGCCGACATCGAAGGAGACGCGGGTCCGCAGCGATGGCTGCTCGAAGATCATGGCGATGACCTTGCCTTCGAGCAGGCGGTCGGCCGCGGCCGCGGGCGTGCGCCGGCGGGCCTTGATGTCCTCGCCGGCCTTGAGGATGGCGCGGAGCTCTCCGGCCGAGAAATCCGAGAGATCGAGAAAGTGACGCGTCGCAGACATCATGCTCACTCCGCTGCCGGCCGGGCGAGCTCCGCCTCGACCGCGCCAGCTGCCTTGTCCAGCCGCGCCACCGCCTCGGCCACCTCGCTCTCGCCGATGATCAGCGGCGGCAGCAGGCGCACGACATTGTCGCCGGCCGCCACCACGAGCAGGCCGGCGGCCCGCGCCTGCGCGACGAAATCGGTGTTCGGGGTCTTGAGCTTGAGGCCGAGCATCAGCCCCTCGCCGCGGATCTCCTCGATCACCTGGGGATGCTGATCCTTGAGCTGGGCCAGCGACTGGCGCAGGCGCAAGGCCGTCTTCTGGACATGGTCGAGGAAGCCCTGCGCCAGGATGACGTCGAGCACGGCGTTGCCGACCGCCATGGCGAGCGGATTGCCGCCGAAGGTCGTGCCGTGGGTGCCGAGCGTCATGCCGGAGGCGGCCTCTTCGGTGGCGAGGCAGGCACCCATCGGGAAGCCACCGCCGATGCCCTTGGCGATCGACATGATGTCGGGAGCGACACCGGAATGCTCATAGGCGAAGAACTTGCCGGTGCGGCCGACGCCCGTCTGGATCTCGTCGAAGATCAGCATCAGCCCGTGCTCGTCACAGAGCTCGCGCAGCTGCTTGAGGACACGCATCGGCACCGAGCGCAGGCCACCTTCGCCCTGGATCGGCTCGATCATGAGCGCGGCGGTCTCCGGGCCGATCGCGGCCTTCAGCGCCGCCTCGTCGTCGAACGGCACCTGATCGAAGCCATCGACCTTCGGGCCGAAGCCGTCGATGTATTTCTGCTGGCCGCCGGCGGCAATGGTCGCGAGCGTGCGGCCATGGAAGGCGCCCTCGAAGGTGACGACCCGGAAGCGCTCCGGATGGCCTTTCGCGGCGTGGTACTTGCGCGCCATCTTGATGGCGCACTCGTTCGCCTCGGCGCCCGAATTGGTGAAGAAGACGCGTTCGGCGAAGGTCGCCTCGCAGAGCCGGCGGGCGAGCTTCTCGCCCTCGGGCATGGTGTAGAGATTGGAGGTGTGCCAGATCCGCTGCGCCTGGGCGGTCAGCGCCTCGACCAGATGCGGATGGGCGTGCCCCAGCGAATTGACGGCGATGCCGGCGCCGAAATCGAGATAGCGGGTGCCGTCGGCGGTGATCGCCCAGGCGCCCTCGCCACGCTCGAGCGCGATCGGGGCCCGGGCATAGGTCGGCAGGAGAACGGAAGAAGCGGAAGCGGTGCTCATGGAGCAAAATCCTTGCGGCGAGACGGGAAAATAGCGCGGAATCTCGGGCCGGGAACGGCAGGATGGGACGCAAGGCGGCATGATGCCGGCACGATGCGACCCGCCGGCGACATTATCGTCGCTGGCCGCTCCCGCCGTCTCGTCGCGCGTCAAGCCGCATCAAAGGAAAATCCCGATCGCTCAAAAACATAAGCGCCGCCCTTGGGGGCGGCTGCGTCGCACGACTATGCAAAACCGGCCCGGCCCTGTCAATTCCGGCTGACTTGGAGCCCGTCCCCAACGGCTTCTCCCGCAAGCCGTCGGGGCAAAACGGTCTCCATTCCAAAAGTGGGAGACGGATTCACCGATCAGGGTATGCCACCCTGATCGGATCCGGCTCTCGCGGCAGCGTTGCCGAATAGACTCACTGTCCGGCCGTCTGCGGCGATTGGCTGGGGAAAAGCCGAATTACGATTCGGCGACTCTTGTGGCCGAGTCAGGCCATCTTGTATGGTCCTCTTCGTCAGATACGACATCTCGTGCGGCGTCTCCTGTATCGTCAGTTCCGGGCGTAACGGCTTCCGTTTTGTGACGGACGCTGCCGGTATCGGATTCCGCCATGATCTCTCCCTATGCCTCGCCGGCCCGCTGGCGAAGCATGACGAAGACAGGTGCAACCCCATGACCGAAGCCGGAGCCTGGACCGACGAACGCGTCGAACTGCTCAAGAAGCTCTGGAATGACGGCCTGAGCGCGAGCCAGATCGCCGCCGAGCTCGGCAGCGTCACGCGCAACGCCGTCATCGGGAAGGTTCACCGTCTCGGCCTGTCCGGCCGGGCCAAGAGCCCCGGTTCGGCCACGCCGCGCCCGCGCAAGCCGGCGGCCCGCCCGCCGAGCCATCCCGCCGGCCATCAGAACGGTGGCGCCGGGCTGACCCGCGGCAACACCGCGCTGGCACCGCAGTTCGCACCCGAAATCGCGACCGAAGCACAGGTCGAGCGCGCTCCGGCGCCGGCCGAGGACGTGGTCGTGCCGTTCTCCGAGCGGGTCACGATCATGGATCTGCGCGAGTATATGTGCCGCTGGCCGATGGGCGACCCGACCACGCCGGAGTTCCGCTTCTGCGGCGGCCGCAGCGCGACCGGCATGCCCTATTGCGCCTATCACGCCCGGATCGCCTACCAGCCGGCGGCCGACAGGCGCCGCGAGCGCAAGCCCGTCCGCGCCTGAGGCGGCGTAACCATCCAAAATCGGAAAAGCCGGCCCTCGTGGCCGGCTTTTTCATGGGAGATCCACGGGAGAGCGCGATGGCGACCTTCGCGACCTATGCCGCCGCGGCGCTGGCGGAGATCGCCGGCTGCTTCGCCTTCTGGGCCTGGCTCAAGCTCGGCAAGCCGGTCTGGTTGCTGCTGCCGGGTCTGGTATCGCTCGCGGCTTTCGCCTGGTTGCTGGCCCTGCTCGACAGTCCAGCCGCCGGGCGCACCTTCGCCGCCTATGGCGGCGTCTATATCGTGGCGTCGCTGGCCTGGATGGCGCTGGTCGAGAAGGTGCTACCAGGTCGCTACGACCTGGCAGGCGCCGCGCTCTGCCTTGCCGGCGCAGCGGTGATCATCGCCGCGCTGCGCTGACAGAAGCGCTCAGCTGCGGGCAAACGTCTCGTCGAAGGCGTAGCCGGCGCCGCGCACCGTGCGCAGCGGGTCCTTGGCATTGGCCGGCGTGATCGCCTTGCGCAGGCGCCCGACATGAACGTCGACGGTGCGTTCGTCGATATAGACGTCGCGGCCCCAGACGGCGTCGAGCAGTTGCGCCCGGGAATAGACCCGGCCCGGGGCCTGCATCAGGAATTCGAGCAGGCGGAACTCGGTCGGGCCGAGATGCAATTCGGCGCCGGCGCGGCGGACGCGCCGGGTGGTGCGGTCGAGCTCGAGATCGCCGGCAGCGAGCAGACCGGCGACATGGCCGGGCTTGGCGCGGCGCAGCAGCGCCTGGATGCGGGCGATCAATTCGGGCAGCGAGAACGGCTTGACGACATAGTCGTCGGCACCGGTGGCAAGGCCGCGGACGCGCTCTGTCTCCTCGCCGCGGGCTGTCAGCATGATGATCGGCACGCGCTCGGTGTCGCGCCGCGTGCGCAGGCGCCGGCAGAGCTCGATGCCGGAGAGGCCGGGCAGCATCCAGTCGAGCAGGACGAGGTCGGGCGTATGGTCGCGCAGGTGCAGTTCGGCGTCGTCGCCGCGCGCCACGCTGTCGACCTCGAAGCCCTCGGCCTCGAGATTGTAGCGCAGCAGCAAGGTGAGCGGCTCCTCGTCCTCGACGATCAGGATGCGTGCGGGCATGTCAGCGTCCGTTCAAGCGCCCGCCGGTTCAGCCATTGGCCGCCGGCAGGTCGACGAGGATGTTGGTGGTGTCGAGCTTCGGCCGGGTCTCGTCGATCGACTGGCCGGTGACGAGATAGTGGATGGTCTCGGCGATGTTGGTGGTGTGGTCGCCGATGCGCTCGACGTTCTTGGCGCAGAACAGCAGATGCGTGCAGAAGGTGATGTTGCGCGGGTCCTCCATCATATAGGTCAGGAGCTCGCGGAACAGCGAGGTGTAGAGCGCGTCGATCTCGTCGTCGCGGCGCCAGACATCCATCGCCTTCTGCTCGTTGCTGGCGGCATAGGCGTCGAGCACGTCCTTGAGCTGGGCCTGGACCAGGCGGCTCATATGCTCGAGGCCGACGACGGCGCGATGCGGCGGCGAGAACTGGCCGGAGATCGCGACGGCGCGCTTGGCGATGTTCTTGGCGAGGTCGCCGACGCGCTCGATGTCGGCGGCGATGCGGATTGCCGAGATCAGCTCGCGCAGGTCGTTCGCCAGCGGCTGGCGGCGAGCGATGGTCAGCACCGCCTTTTCCTCGACCTCGCGCTGGAGATTGTCGAGGCGCTGGTCGGCACTGATGATCTTCTGGGCGAGCGCGGTGTCGCGGCGCACCAGAGCCACGGTGGAGTCGCCGAGCATGCGCTCGGACATGCCGCCCATCTCGGCGAGGCTGCGGCGCAGGCCCTCGAGATCGGCGTCGTAGGAGCGGACGATATGTTGATCCGACATCGGGCGTATCCTTCGAGTCTGGCCGGCGCTTTCAGAACGTCAGCCGAAGCGGCCGGTGACGTAGTCCTGCGTCTGCTTCTTGTGCGGGTTCATGAAGATCGTGTTGGTCGCGTCGAACTCGATCACCTCGCCCAGATACATGAAGGCGGTATACTGCGAGATGCGCGCCGCCTGCTGCATGTTGTGGGTGACGATGACGATGGTGAAGTCGGTCTTGAGCTGCTCGAGCAGGTCCTCGATCTTGCCGGTCGAGATCGGGTCGAGCGCCGAGGTCGGCTCGTCGAACAGGATGACCTCGGGCTTCTGGGCGATGGTGCGGGCGATGCACAGGCGCTGCTGCTGGCCGCCCGAAAGGCCCATGCCGGAGCTCTTCAGCTTGTCCTTGACCTCGTCCCAAAGCGCGGCGCGGCGCAAGGCGCCCTCGACACGGTCATCGAGCTCCGACTTCGGCGGCTTCTCGTAGAGACGGATGCCAAAGGCGACATTGTCGTAGATCGACATCGGGAACGGAGTCGGCTTCTGGAAAACCATGCCGATGCGCGAGCGCAATTCGTTCACGTCGATGTCGTTCGAGATGATGTTGCGGCCGTCGAGCAGGATCTCGCCGGTCGCCTTCTGCTCGGGATAGAGCGAGTAGATCCGGTTGAAGATGCGCAGCAGGGTCGACTTGCCGCAGCCCGACGGGCCGATCAGCGCCGTGACGTGCCGGTCGCGGAAGTCGAGGTTGATGTTCTTCAGCGCCTTGTGCTCGCCGTAGTAGAAATCGAGGTTCTTCACGGCGATGCGGACGGGCGCTTCGGCATCCAGCGTCTGCGGGCTCAGTTCGAGGGTCGAAAGCATCTGCATGGTCCTTCCGATCGGACGCTATTCACTTGCCGCCGCGCACGATGCGCCGGGCGATGAGGGAAAGCACGAGGATTGAGACGGTGATGATCAGCGATCCCGCCCAAGCGAGCTGCTGCCAGTTCTCGTAAGGGGCCGACGCGAACTGGTAGATCGTCACCGGCAGGTTGGAGACGCCGCCGAGCAGCGTCGGCGAGAACCAGAAGCTGTTGTTGAGCGCGGTGAAGATCAGCGGCGCGGTCTCGCCGGCGATACGGGCGAGGGCCAGGAGGATGCCGGTGACCATGCCGGACTTGGCGGCACGCCAGGTGATCGAGGTGATCACGACCGAGGGCGGCGCGCCAAGCGCCGAGCCGGCCTCGCGCAACGGGCCGGGCACCAGGCGCAGCATGTCCTCGGTGGTGCGCACGATCACCGGGATCGCGATGATGCCGAGCGCGACGCCGCCGGCCCAGCCGGAATAGCCCCCGAGCGGCTCGACCAGGATGACGTAGACGAACAGGCCGATCAGGATCGACGGCGCCGAGAGCAGGATGTCGTTGATGAAGCGGATCAGGTCGGCGAGCTTCGAGCCTTTGCCGTATTCGGCCAGATAGGTGCCGGCGAGCACGCCGATCGGCGTCGCCACTGCGATGCCGAGGAAGGTCAGCACCAGCGAGCCGACGATGGCGTTGGCGAGGCCGCCGCCCTCTGAACCCGGGCCTGGCATGGTCTCGGTGAAGGTCGCGGCGGAGAGCCCGCCAAGGCCCTTCACGACCAGCATGCCGAGGATCCAGAACAGCACCGAGATCGCAAGCAATGTGAAGCCTGTCGCGATGATCTTCATCGCGCGGTCGGCGACCCGGCGCGACTGGCGTACCCGGCCCCAGGTTGCAGGGGGCAGCGCGCGAGCGGTTGAGGGCGTGGCGAGGCTCATGGTCTTTCCGTTCGCTCAGAAGGATTTGACCCGCGCGACCAGGATGCGCGCGATCACCAGGACGACGAAGGTAACGAAGAACAGGATGCAGCCGAGCGCGATCAGCGCATTGAGCTGCAGGCCAATCGCCTCGTTGAACTCGTTGGCGATACGCGAGGCGATGGTCGAGCCGGGATCCATGATCGAGGCCGAGAGCCGGTTGGCGTTGCCGACGACGAAGGTAACCGCCATGGTCTCGCCGAGCGCGCGGCCGAGGCCAAGCATGATCGCGCCGATGATCGAGACACCGGCCTGCGGGACGAGAACATGCCGCACCACCTCCCAGGTCGTGGCGCCGATGCCATAGGCGCTCTCGCGCAGAACCGAAGGGATCTGGTCGAGCATGTCGCGCACGATCGAGGCGATGAATGGGATGATCATGAACGCCAGGATGATGCCCGCCGACAGGATACCGAGGCCCGACGGGGAGGCGGCGTAGAGGATCGTGCCGACGATCGGCATGCCCTCGACGATGCGTGAGACCGGCTGCTGCACATAGGCCGCGAACAGCGGCACGAAGACGAACAGGCCCCACATGCCATAGATGATCGATGGCACGGCGGCGAGCAGCTCGATCGCGGTCGAGACCGGCCGCTTGAACCAGGGCGGAGCGAGCTGCGTCAGGAAGACTGCGATGCCAAGCGACAAGGGGACGCCGATCAGCAGTGCGAGAAAGGCTGTCGAGAGCGTACCGACAATGGCTGGCCAGGCGCCGTACTGATCGTTCTGCGTGTCCCAGACGCTGGAGGTGATGAAGCCCAGGCCCATCTCGCGAAAGGCCGGCCAGCCGCCGATGATCATCGAAAGCATGATGCCGGCGAGCAGCACAAGCACGAACAAGGCCGACAGGAGGCTGGCGTTGCGGAAGACGATATCGAAGGTGCCCTTCGGAGTCTTGCGCTGAGCGCCAGCGGCCGGAAGGCTCATAGGGTCTGTCACGGCTGTCATCCGTGGAACTCCGGTCTAAGCCAGCAATCGCAGGCAACAAGATTAAGAACGATCGTTTCTCTGGATCGAACCTTCATCCCGAGCAGCGGACAATGAGCACCGCTGCTCGGGATGAAGGTCGAGTGAGAGGCGAAGCGGGGGATGCTCCCCGCTTCGCCATGTCGTTGTAATCGCTCAGAAGACCGGCTTGCTGGAGGCGTCGGTGATACCCTTCCAGCTGGCGCGGATCTGGTCCTTCACGTTCGCGGGCATCGGCACGTATTCGAGATCGACCGCGAGCTTGTCGCCGTTCTTGTAGGCCCAGTCGAAGAAGGCCAGCGCAGCCTTGGACTGCTCGGGCTTCTCGGCCTTCTTGTGCATCAGGATGAAGGTCGCCGAGGTGATCGGCCACGCCTTCTCGCCAGGCTGGTTGTTGATGATGATGCCGAAACCGGGCGCTTCATTCCAGTTGGCGTTGGCCGCCGCGGCCTGGAAGGACTCGGTCTCCGGCACCGGGAACTTGCCGTCACGGTTCTGGACGAGGCCGTAGGCGAGCTTGTTCTGCTTCGCGTAGGCGTATTCGACATAGCCGATCGAGTTGGCGATCTGCTTGACCGAGGCCGAGACGCCCTCATTGCCCTTGCCGCCGATGCCGACCGGGAACTGCACCGAGGTGTTGGCGCCAATCTTCGACTTCCACTCAGGCGAGACGCGCGAGAGATAATCGGTCCAGACGAAGGTCGTGCCCGAACCGTCGGAACGATAGACCACGGTAATGTTGGCGTCGGGCAGCTTCACATCCGGGTTCAGGGCGGTGAGCTTGGGGTCGTTCCACTTCTTGATGTTGCCCTGGTAGATGTCCGACAGGATCGGACCCGAGAACTTGATCTGGCGAGCCTCGACGCCGGCGATGTTGATCGCCGGGACGAGCGCACCCATCACGGCCGGGAACTGCAGCAGGCCGTCCTTGTCCAGGTCCTCGCCCTTCAGCGGCATGTCGGAGGCGCCGAAATCGACGGTCTTCGACTTGATCTGGCGGATGCCGCCGCCCGAGCCGATCGACTGGTAATTCAGACCGATGCCGGTATCCTTCTTATAAGCTTCGGCCCATTTGGCGTAGATCGGGAAGGGGAAGGTCGCGCCGGCGCCGGTGATGTCGGCAGCCTGGGCAGCGCCCGTCAGGCCGATGGCGGCGGCTGTGAGAATGAGAAGTTTGCGCATCAGATGTCCTCTCTGGATCGCAAGTGCAGCGGCCCTGCTAGAACACCGGCTATATGACAGCCACATGACACACAGTCATGATAGGGCGCTTGCCGCCGTCACAAATCGTTAACGGGTCGGCTCCAGCAGGCGCGGCAGGATCGCCCGGAAGGTCGCGCCCTGGCCGACCACGCTCTCGATCGTCAGGCGGCCGCGATGGCGCAGGACGATGTGCTTGACGATGGCGAGGCCGAGGCCGGTGCCCCCGGCCTCGCGGCTCGCGGCGGTGTCGACCCGGTAGAAGCGCTCGGTCAGGCGCGGCAGGTGCTCCGGGGCGATCCCGGGACCGTCATCGCGCACGCTGAGGCTGGCCTCCTCGCCGGATATCGCGACGGTGATGCCGACCTCGCCGCCGCGCTGGCCGTATTTGATCGCGTTCTCGACCAGGTTCTCCATCAGCCGCAGCAATTCGTCGCGGTCGCCGGCGACGGTGACGGGCTGCTGCGGCGCGTCGAGCTTCAGCGTCACCTCGCGCTCGCGCGCCATCAGGACAAGGGAGTCGAGAATTTCGCGGGCGATGCTGGCGAGATCGACCGGCGTCTCCGGCGCGAGATGGGCGCGCAGTTCGATGCGCGACAGCGAGAGCAGGTCGTCGACGAGACGCGCCATGCGCAGGCCCTGCTCGCGCATGATCGTCAGGAAGCGGTCGCGCGCCACCGCATCGTTGCGCGCCGGGCCCTGCAAGGTCTCGACGAAGCCGAGCACGGACGCGAGCGGCGTGCGCAGCTCGTGGCTGGCATTGGCGACGAAATCGACGCGCATGCGCTCGGTCATGCGCTGCTCGCTGAGATCCTCGAAGGTCAGGAGCACGGCGCGGCGCCAGCCGCTGCCGGCGAGCGCGGCGATATGGATGCGGAAGGTGCGCTCGACCGGCACGCGCTCGATCAGCTCGACGGCGCGGCGGCCGCCATGGCGCGAGACCTGCTCGATCGCGTCGATCAGATCGGGATCGCGCATCACGAGGGCGAGCGGCTTGCCCTTGGCGAGCGCCGTGACCAGCGCCGGAGCCGTCGGGCTCAGCGCCTGGATCACTCCCTGCGGGTCGAGCAATACGGCGGGAACGCCGATGGCCTCGATCAGCGCCGCCGTGACAGGCGCCTTCGGGTCGACCAAAGCGTGCATGCGGTTCCTGCCTTCCGATGCGTGGCCTGCGGCGAGGCGTCATAGGCCGGAGCGGTGGTGCAGCGCAATTCCCCCGCGCGAAACCGGGCGCTATTCGCTTGCGATCGGCCGCGACAGCAGGTCCGGGGCACCCGGAGACTGAATGCCACCCAGCAGCTGGATCAGCTCGGCTTGGCGGCGCACACCCGTCTTGGCGAAGACGGATTTGAGCTGGCCCCGCACGGTTTCAGGCCGGATGCCATGGTTGTTCGCGATTCCGGAAACCGTGCCGCCCGACAGGAGAAGCCGGGTCACCTTCGCCTCCGCCGGGCTGAGATCGAACAGCGCTTCGAGGATGGCCGCGGACGGCGCCGCACCACGGCCGACCTCGGTGAGATAGAACAGCTGGGCCGCGCCGGAGAAGACGTCGAGCCCGGCGCGCCTGAGCGGAACGAGATGCGCGACGAAGGCGGGCCGGTCGCCGGTGGCGCGGATCGGGAACGACAGCCCGGCGTCCCCCGCCACGTCGAGATGGAGCTGCAGGCGCTCGTTCGCCATGGGATCGGAGAGACGCACGCGGTCGAAGGCGCCGATCTCGAACGCCCCGCACGCGATGATCAGCTCATTGGCCGCAAGCACGCTATGGCGGCCAGTGATGATCGCAGCCGGCAGGCCGATCAACTCCAGCGCCGCGACGCTGGCACGCGCCCGCTCGAGGCCGAGACGCGCCGCGATGATCGAGGCCCGCGCCAGATGCGGCCGGAACTGGTCGAGCGCGGCGGCCGTCTCGCGCGGAACCGGGCCGTCGGCGTAGAGGCGCTCGATCGAGAAGACGATGCTGTCGCCACTGGTCGCACGGATCGAGGTGCCGACGCACCAGCCCAAGCCACGCGGCCTCAGGAAATCGCGATAGAACGGGTCCTGCTCCAGCTCCTGCGGCGCGATCGCATCGAGATCGGTCAGGAAACGCGGTTCGTAGAGCGGGACCAGGCGCTTGCCCCGTAGATTGTCCGCGACGAAGGGCGAAGCGACCCATTCGGCCGCGACGCCTTGGATGGCCTGCGAGGAGGTCCACTGGAACCGGCTCGGCGATGCCGCGAACAGGATGGTGCCGACGGCGCCAGCCATGGCCGCCAGCCGGTCGAGCACATCAGCCCATCGCTCCGGCACGACGGCGGCCTCGTAGATCTCGTCGATGAGGTGCGCCGCGTCCACTGCTCTCCCCGGGCCGGTTGCTTCCTTGCGACAGGCCCGGCAGAATCGAGGTGGCGTCGACCAGCGGCCACGTCAAGGAGACGCCTGCCCGATCGGCGCAGACGCGGCGGCGTCAGATCTCGTGCCGCCGGATGCGCCGGATCATCTCGTTCAGCGCCAGCAGCACCAGCGCCAGGATGAAGGGCAGGATGTAGTAGATGATGCGGAAGAGCAGCAGCGCACCCAGCACCTGCTCGAAAGGCAGCCGGCTGAGCGCGATCAGCATGGTCGCCTCGAAGACGCCGAGCCCACCCGGCGCATGGCTGGCGATGCCGACCAGGCATGCGAAGATATAGGCGGCCAGGAAGCTTTCATAGGGCAGGTTGTGCCCGCCCGGCAGCAGGACATAGAGCACGGCGGCGGCGGCGCAGACTTCGGCAGCGCCCAGCAGCATCTGCGCGAGGGTAATGCCCAGCCCAGGCAGCGGCAGGTTCCAGCCGCTGACCCGCAAGGTGCGCTCGCCGGTCGCGACCCAGAAAAGGTAGCCTGCCGTGCCGAGCGCCACGGCGGCGCCGACAACCTGGATCACCAGCGGCGAGGTCCGCGCCAGCACGGCGACCGATTCCGTCGCATAGAACAGGCTGGCGCAGAGGATCATGCCGAGTCCGAGCCAGAAGGTCAGGCCGGCGATCACGGTGAGGCTCGCAACCTCCGAGGCGCGCACGCCCTTGGCCGAATAGACCCAGTAGCGCACGGTCCCGCCGGTCACGATCGGGAAGCCCAGCGTAAAGGCGACGGAATAGCTGGTGAAGGAGGCGAGCGCCGTGGTTCGATAGGGGATCGACAGGCCGAGCCGGCGCAACGCGACCGCGTCGTAGCCGGTCAGCAGCAGATAGCTCAGCGTGGTGAAACCCAGCGCCAGCAGGAGCTGGCGCTGGCTGGCGTTGGCGAAGGCGCGGGCAAGCTCGCCGGGCTCGATCTCGCGGACGATGTAATAAAGCACCACCAGCGATGCCGCGAAGATCACCGACGAGGCGAGCGGGCCGAGCCACCACCAGCGGCTGCGCTTGCGCAACGGCATTCCGGGCTCGTGCGGGCCGAACGACATCAGTGCTCTTGTCGGGTTGCGCACGCACGCAGAACGCGGCGAGCAAGGCGGGTTGCTGGCGGCTGGCCTGGCGGCCGGACCCGAGAGATAGCGCCTTCGCCGCGATGCACAAGACAGGACGGCGCGACGAATGCGCGCCATGAGGCCTACGCAGGACGCGCCAGCCTCATGGCGGTAGCGATGGCCGCGGCGGTCAACCCTCCGCCTCCATCGCCTCCCGGAAGAAAGCTTCGGGGTCGTCGACCTCGACCAGCCGCCGCTTGTCGATCCGCCAGAAGCGGTTGCCGACAGCGCGGACGAAGCTGCGATCATGCGAGACCAGCAGGCAGCTGGTCTCGCCGGCGGTGAGCTCGACCTCCAGCGCCTCCTGCCCCTCGATGTCGAGATGGTTCGTGGGCTCGTCCAGCAGGTAGAAATTCGGCCTGGCGAGGCGCAGCACCAGCATGGCGAGCCGCGCCCGCTGCCCACCGGAGAGCGCGCCGATCGGCCCGGTCTGGCGATCGATGGCGATACCGGCGCCGGCGAGCAGGCCACGGGCCGGCTGGTCGCCGACATCGAAGCGCCGGCTGATCAGCCCGTGCGGGGTATCACCATCAGGCAATTCGGCGAGGCTCTGGCTGGCGTAACCGAGTGCCAACGAGGGGGTCGCCCTGATACCTGCCTGCTCCTCGCCGCGAATGGCAGCGTGGAGCATGGCGACGAGCAGCGACTTGCCGGCGCCGTTGAGGCCGAGCAGTACGACACGATCGCCCGGACTGATCCAGCGTCTGCCAGCCCTGAACAGCAGCCGACCGCCCGGGGCCGCGACCGCGACGTCGTCGAGCTCGACCAGCGCCCGCACATGCGTCGTGCTGCTGGCGAGCCTGATCGCCCCGGCAGAGCGCTCGCGATGGGCCGGGCGGACCGTCGCTTCGAGCTCGTCGGCGCGGCGCTTGAGCTGCCTGGTCTTGCTGAGCAGGAGATCGCTGCCGGAGTTGATGCCGATATTGTTCAGCTTCGCCGCCTGCCGCCGCATCTGCTGGACGGACTTGAGGTCACGCTCGTGCCGGCGCGCCTGCGCCGCATCGGTCTGGTCGAGCGTTGCACGCGCCGGCGAATAGGGCAGCGCGAACAGTTGCGAGCTCTTCTGGCGCAGGAACAGCGTCCGATTGGTCGTCGCGTCGAGGAAGGCGCGGTCATGGCTCGACAGGATCACCGCGACGTCGCGCGGCAGGGCGGCGAGCCAGCTCTCCAGCACGCCGATGCGCGCGAGATCGAGATGGTTGGTGGGTTCGTCGAGCAGCAGCAGATCCGGCTCGACGATGCCGGCGCGCGCGATAAGGACGAGCCTTTGCCAGCCACCGCTCAATTGCCCGAGCGGGCGGCGGCGCAGTTCTTCCGGTATCGCGAGCGAATCCAGCGCGACCTCGACGCGCCAATGCTCGCTCTCGCGCTGGTCGGCCGGCAGCATGTCGAGCAGCAACTGGTCGACAGACTGCTCCAGCAATTGCGGCGAGGCGTCCTGCTCGACATGGCCGATGCGCAGGCCGCGCGAGCGGGTGATCTCGCCGGCGGATGGTTCGAGCGAACCAGAGAGGCAGCGGAGCAGGGTCGACTTGCCGCGGCCATTGGCGGCGACGAGGCCAAGGCGGTCGCCCGGTACGATGGAGAACGAGAGGTCGGAAAACAGGGGCGCGCCCAGCGTGACGCCGAGATTGCGAAGGGTAGTCAAGGTCATGGTCGGTCTCGGAACTGCCCGAGCCGCGCTCCGTCATTCGGCCGGGGTCCTTGCCCCGAGCATCACGAATGCGGAACGCCTGGCTCGATGAGGGATGGACGCAGCTGGCCGAGCTTTGGGCTCGAAGACGCTACGCCCTCACGAAGGGCAGACCTAGAAGAGACCTGAAACGATCGCCTGTGCGGTCAGCCCTGCAAGCCGGCTTGCAGGGCCTGAACGGGGCCGCGCTGACGATGGTGACGAAAGAACGTGATCACGCAGCCCTCCCCGGTTGGCATGCGGCGATGGGACGGAATTAGCGCCGTTCAGCGACCGGCGCAACCGCTTCAGGCGGTCTTGCGGAAGACGCGGAGCGTCTTGAACTCGCCGATCTCCTCGACCTGGCGCGACGTCGCCCACTCCGCGATCATCGGCTTAGCCGCCTCATAGGCGAAGGAGCCGGTGTAGAACAGGATATGGCCGCCGGCATCGGTCTGGTCGGTGAAGAGCTGCATCACCTGAAGATCGGTCAGCGCACCATAGGAGTCGTTCTTCTCGCTGCGGAACTCGCAGGAGTGGAACAGCGTGACGATGTCGAAGCGCGGCAGCAGCCGGGCATTGCTGGTGTAGATGTCGCCGAAATAAGCGGAATAGGTCTTGGTGATCGTCGGATTGTCGATCGCGAGCTTGACGAAGGCCTCGTATTCCTTGGGCGAGGCGGTGATCCCGAGCACGGTGTTGTCGAACTCCGGCTCGGCGCAGCGGATGCCGACATAATGGTGGCCGCCGGTGCCGAAATGGTAGATGCGCTTGCCGGTCAGGCCCTGCTCTTCCAGCCATTCGACGAAATGCACGTCGCAGGGGCACTGCTCGACCCGCAGGCCCCAATAGACGTCCCAGATGTTCAGCATGCGTTTGACTCCGTTTTTGAGACAGGCCGGTCCAGCCGGCGCGGATGGGAAAAGCGTGAACAGGCCCGAGCATCAGCCGCCGCCGGCTTCGACCCGTGTGGTCGGGCGCGGCATGTCGGACGAGGCGATGCGGGCGACGCCGCCGGCGCGCCGCATGGTGAGGTGATGATCGGCAGCCTCGGCGAAACCGGGACTTTGGCCGATCAGCAGCATCACCGCATCCGGCCGCGCCGCCCTGAGCCGCGAGAGCAGTTCGAGCGCCGCCTCGGTCTCGAGCCCGCTCGTCGCCTCGTCGAGCACGAGGATATCCGGCTTCGCCAATTCGGCGCGTGCCAAAGCGAGGCGCTGGCGATCGCCGGTGGTCAGCGCCTTGTCCCAGTCGTGCGCGAGATCGATCTGCGACACCAGGCTTGAGAGGCCGTAATGCCGCAATGCGGCGGCGGCCTCTGCGTCGCTGTGGCCGCCGATCGGGTCGAGCGCGGCGCGCAGGCTGCCTTCCGAGAGATGGAGATGCTGCGGCAGCACGGCGATGCGCGCCCCGTCCGGCAGGGCCACCGCGCCGCGCCCCCACGGCCAGAGGCCCGCCACCGCCTGGATCAGCGCGGCCTTGCCATGGCCGAGCTCGCCGGCGACGTGCAATGTCGCGCCGGCGGGCAGAGCCGTCGAGACGTCGGCGAGCAAGGTGCGGCCGTCGCGATCGGTCAGCGTCAGCTCGTCCAGCCGCAGGCCCGCGTCTTCGCTGGCGAGGACGGCGATGTCGCTCTCGGCCACACCGGCTTCGATCGCGCCGAGCGCGACGGCAAGCTCGTTGACCCGCCGCGCCGAAGCCAGCCATTCGGCGATGCGCATGAAGTTGTCGAGCACCCAGTTGAAGGCGTTCTGCACGGCGACGAAGGCGGCGGCGACCTGGACGACGTCGCCGAGCGACATCTCGCCCGAGAGATATTTCGGCGCCGCCAGCAGCAGCGGCACCACCGGCACCAAGGCCCCGCTGCCATTGGTGATCCAGGTCAAGCGGCCGCGCTGGCGGATCATCGCGAGCCAGCGCGCCACCAGCGTGTCATAGGTCGCGGCGACGGCGCGGCGCTCACCGGTCTCGGCGCGAGAGAGCGCGATCGTCTCGCCATGGTCGCGGATGCGCATCAACGAGAAGCGCAGGCGCGCCTCGCCCTCATTGCGGGCGGCGATCAGACGCGGCAGCGGCCGGCCGACCCAGGTGATGAGGCCGGAGACCAGCACGGCGTAGATGATCGCCGCCAGGACCATATAGGCGGGGATCTCGAAGGGGACGCCGTGCGCCTCGACGCTGAGCGAGCCGCCGATCGACCAGAGGATGCCGATGAAGGTGATCGCGGTGATGACGGCCGAGAGCAGGCCGATGGCGAAATCGACCACCGGCTCCGTGGCCCAGCGGACATCGTCGGCGATGCGGTATTCGGGATTGGCCGGCTCGTAGCCGGAGAGGCCGAGCCGGTAGAACCTTCGCTCGCCGATCCAGCCATCGGCGAGCTTGGCGGTGACCCAGGCGCGCCAATGGACCTGGAAGGTCTCGCGCGAGATCAGGATGATGACGCCGAGGCCTGCCGCGATCAGCACCAGCACCGGGAAGACGGCCATGGCGATCAGCGCGCTCTCGCCGTCCTTCTTCTCGAGCGCATCGAAGAACCAGCCGTTCCAGCGGTTGACCGTGACGTTGGCAAAGACGGAGAGGATGATCGCGCTCGCCAGCGTCAGCGACCAGAGCCAGGCCCGGCCGGCGGTGCCGCCGCGCCAGAAGCCGCCGGTGAGACGGGCGAAGCTCTTGGTGACCTGCCAGTCGGATGGCGGGCCGGCCGGCACGGTGTTCGGATCGACGGCCTTCAGCACAGTCGAGTGATCCCCCCGGATCGCGACATCGGAGGCGGCGCCCGCCGGGTCTTCCCGGTTCGGATGCCGCCAGCATGCCGGTTAGCCGGCCGGGGATGAACTGCGGCTGAATGGAGTTAGGCTCCATGCAGCCTGATCGAGGCGTCAGGCGGCCGGGTTGGCGGGCTCGCCGAGTATCCTGGCAAGCGCCTCCAGCAATTCACGCGAGCCTTCCTCGCGATGGATCGGGCCGTCCTTGCCGTCGAGATAGGCACCCTGCTCGGTGAAGACGAACCTGGTGCCGGTTCCCTCGGGCACGAACTCCATGGTCAGCAGCGAGCCCGAGAGCGGCGCGCCATCGATCGCCATGGCATAGGCGAGGATGATGCGCTCGTTCGGCTGGATCACCTGGTAGACGGTGTCATTGGTGATCGGCGGGCCGCCCTGGAAGCGAAAGCGGCTGCGCTCATGGCCGCCGACGCGGAAATCGACATCGAACTGCTCGACCTCCCAGCCTTCGCCCTCGGCAAACCAGCGGCGCTTCTGCGCGGGATCGGCGAAGGCTGCGAAGACGCGGGCGGGCGAGGCGGCATAGCTGCGCTCGATGGTGAAGCTGGCATGGACGACGGGATTGGCGGTCATGGTCTTGTCCTTTCGACAGTGGCGGTGTGGGTTCGCGAAGCCGTGCTAGCGGGAGAGCCCGGCATCGCCTGGATTGCGTGGGAAGTACTCGAAATAGGGCTCGGCCTCGGCCAGAGCGCGGGCATAGGACGGCCGCGTGCGCAGACGCTCGAAATAGGCCCAGAGCCGCGGATGGCTGTCGCGGAAGGACAGCGCCCGCTCGGCATAGAACAGCGCCGGTGCGGCCGAGCAGTCGGCCAGGCTGAACGCGTCGCCGAGCGCCCATTGCCGCTCGCCGATCTCCGCTTCGAGCACGTCATAGGCGCAAGCGAGGGTCGCCTTGGCCTCGGCGACGCCGACCGGGTCATTGCTTCCTTCCGGGCGCAGCCGGTCGAGCACCACCTTTTGCATGGGGATGGCGACATAGAGATCGAAAATCCGGTCGAGCCGCCGGACTTCGAGCGCCGCGACCGGGTTCTCCGGCAGCAGCGCCATCGGGCCGGGATAGTGCAGGGCGAGATACTCGATGATCAGGCTGGTCTCCGGCACCAGCCTTCCATTGCTGTCGTCGCGCAGCAGCGGGAACTTGCCGATCGGCCAGAGCTTCAGGAAATCGGCGCGCTCGTCGGCATCGCCGAAATTGACGAGATGCGGCGTGAACCGTGTCTCGTTCTCGTAGAGCGCAACCAGCACCTTCTGGCAGAACCCCGAGAGCGGGTGGAAATAGAGCGTCAGGGACATGAGTGTGCATTCCTGCTTCTGGAAAGGAGCGGGCTGAAACGGGATTGGTCGACGATGGCTGTGGTTCAGGCTGGTGCCTGCTCCTGCGCGAGATAGTCCGCCAGCCGGTCGAAGCCGATGCGCGAGCCCTGCTCTCGCCAGTCAGGCCGGTCGTGCCCGTCGAGGAAGGCGGCCTGCTCGGTGAAGCGAAGCCTTGTGCCGGCGCCGTCGCGATGGAACTCGATCGTCGCCAGCGAGATCGACAGGCGGATATCGTCGCGCAGCAATTCGTAGCTATAGATGATGCGCTGCTCCGGCACGATCTCGTGGAAGGTCGCGTTCATCGCGTAGACGCCGCCTTCGGCCGGGGCGCCGCGCATGGTCTCGCGGCCGCCTTCGCGGAAATCCAGCACATGCTCGCCGAGTCCGCCCTCGTCATGGCAGGCCGACCAGCGCCTTTTGGCGGCGGGATCGGCAAAGGCGGCGAAGACGCGGGCCGGGCTCGCATCGTAATGGCGCTCGATGGTGAAATCGGCGTGGACGACGGTCCGCTCGCTCATGGCTCGTCTCCTTGCTTCACGTCCTGGTCCTGCTCGGCGAGGAAGGCGCCGAGCCGGTCGAAGCGTCGCTCCCAGAGGGCGCGGCGCTCGCTGATCCAGCGCTCCGCCGCCCGCAACGCCTGCGTGTCGAGCTGGCAGGTGCGGACCCGCCCGATCTTCTGCGTCCGCACCAGCCCGGCTCCCTCGAGAACCGAAAGATGCTGCACCACCGCCGACAGCGTCATCGCGAGCGGCGCCGCGAGCTCGCTGACGCTCGCCGGCCCCTCGCAGAGCCGCTGCACCATCTGCCGGCGGTTCGGATCCGCCAGCGCCTGGAACATGAGATCGAGCTGGTCAGGTTGGTGAAGCATGCGCTTAAGTATCGTGCTGCGAGCAGCCTGTCCAGAGAAACTTTAGAGATTACTAAAGTTTGATTCCGCCGGAACCCCACCCTCTCCCGGCGCATTGCTCCGCAGGGTTCGAGCGGCTATGAATCCCGGCACGCTCCCTCATCCTGCGTGCGCTTTTTTTGACCTGCGCCAGTCGCCGGAGCTTTGATCATGCGCATCGAGAACGATCCGAAACTCGACTTCCGCGACGTGCTGATCCGGCCAAAGCGCTCGACGCTCGGCAGCCGCGCCGAGGTCGACGTCAACCGGAGCTTCCGCTTCGCGCATACCGGCCGCGAGTGGACCGGCTTCCCGCTGATCGCCGCGAACATGGACGTGGTCGGCACCATGGCGATGGCACGCGCGCTCTTGAAGCACGGCGCCATGGTCGCCCTGCACAAGCACTATGACGCCGACGAGCTGATCGCCTTCTTCAAGGAGGAGGGATCGGCCAATGCCTTCTATTCGCTGGGCACCACCGATTCCGACCATGACAAGCTCAAGGCGGTGCATGCCAAGGCGCCGATCGACAAGATCTGCCTCGACGTCGCCAATGGCTACACCGAAAAATTCGTCGACACCGTCAAGGCGACCCGCGACGCCTTCCCGAACGCGGCGATCATGGCCGGCAACGTCGTCACCGGCGACATGACCGAGGCGCTGATCCTGGCCGGCGCGGATATCGTCAAGGTCGGCATCGGCCCGGGCTCGGTCTGCACCACCCGCAAGATGACCGGCGTCGGCTATCCGCAGCTCTCGGCGATCATCGAATGCGCCGACGCGGCCCATGGCCTGAAAGGACTGGTCTGCGGCGATGGCGGGCTGACCGTGCCGGGCGACGTCGCCAAGGCCTATGGCGGCGGCTCCGACTTCGTGATGATGGGCGGCATGCTCGCCGGCCATGACGAATGCGAGGGCGAGATCCGCTACGAGACCCACGACGGCGAGAAAGTGCCGGTCGCGATGGTGTTCTACGGCATGTCCTCGGACACGGCGATGAAGAAATATTCCGGGGGCGTCGCCAAGTACCGGGCCTCCGAGGGCAAGACCGTCGAGGTGCCCTATCGTGGCCCGGTCGAGGGCACGATGCAGGAGATCATGGGCGGGGTGCGCTCGGCGATGACCTATATCGGCGCCGTCCGGCTCAAGGAGATGCCGAAGCGCACCACCTTCATCATGGTCGGCAGCCAGCTCAACACCGTGTTCGGCAATTGAGACTGCCGGCAGCATAGTCCCGAGCAAAAAAGAATGCTGTCGTCCCGGGCGACCGGAGGGAGACCCGGGACCCATTCCCGAACCTCTTTCGGAAAGGCTCCGGAATGGATCCCGGATCTCCGCTTCGCTGCGTCCGGGATGACCCGCGAGAAAAGGCCGGATGGTTCATACTAGAGACATCGACGTCGCCGTCGTCGGCGCCGGCCCTGCCGGGCTGATCGCGGCCGAGCGGCTGGCGCAGGCCGGCCGCAAGGTCGCGCTCTACGAGCGGATGGCCTCGCCGGCGCGCAAATTCCTGCTCGCCGGCCGCGGCGGGCTCAACCTGACGCATTCCGAGCCGCTCGACGCTCTTCTTGAGCGCTATGGCACCGCGCGCGCCTGGCTGGAGCCGGCAATCCGCGCCTTCCCGCCGCAGGCGCTGCGCGACTGGGCCGATGGGCTCGGGGCGGAGAGCTTCACCGGGTCGAGCGGACGCGTCTTCCCCAGGGCGATGAAGGCCTCGCCGCTGCTGCGGGCCTGGCTGGCCCGGCTCGACGGGCTCGGCGTCGCGCTGCATTCGGGGCGGCTCTGGTCGGGATGGGATGAGAGCGGCGCGCTGCGCTTTGCGGTTCGCGATGGCGCTGAGGAGATCGTGACGCCGCGCGCGACCCTGCTGGCGCTCGGCGGGGCGAGCTGGCCACGCCTCGGCGCGGACGGGTCCTGGGTCGAATTGCTTGCTGGCAAGGGCGTTGTGATCGCGCCACTGCGCCCCGCCAATGCCGGTTTCTCGGTCGACTGGTCGCCCTTGATGCGCGAGCGCTTTGCCGGTCAGCCGCTGAAGCGGATCGCGCTGAGCATCGCCGGACAGCGCGTGATGGGCGAGGCGATGATCGACGCAGGAGGTATCGAGGGCGGAGCGATCTATGCGCTGTCGGGCCCGCTGCGGGAGACCATCGCCCGCGATGGCGAAGCGACCCTGACGATCGACCTGCGACCGGACCTGATCGAGCCGGAGCTGGCCAACCGGCTGGCGAAGCGCCGTGCGGGCGAGACGCTGAGCAACCATCTGCGCAAGGCGGCGGGACTTTCGCCGGTTGCGGCGGCCGTGCTGCGGGAGGCTACGAGCGGACCGCTGCCGGCCGAGCCCGACGCGCTCGCGGGGCTTATCAAGGCTGCGCCCTTGCGCCTCACCGGCATGGCCTCGCTCGCCCGCGCCATCTCGACCGCCGGCGGCATCCGGGCCGAAGAGATCGACCAATATTTCATGCTGAAGCGCCTGCCTGGGATTTTCGTCGCCGGCGAGATGCTCGACTGGGAGGCGCCGACCGGCGGCTATCTGCTGCAGGCCTGCTTCGCCACGGGCATCGCAGCGGCGGAAGGGATCGGGCGCAGGTTCAATTCAGCCGCTTGAGCCTGTAGAGCGCCTCCAGCGCCTCGCGCGGCGTCATCTCGTCGGGGTCGAGCCCGGCGAGCGCCTCGCGCAATTCGTCGGGGCCGGCGACCGGGACGGCTGCCGGCGCGGGTTTGCGCATCTGCACCGCGAAGAGCGGGAGATCGTCGACCAAAGCCGCGACCGGCTTTTCGCGCTCGCTCTTCTCCAGCTCGGAGAGGATGGCGCGGGCGCGCTCGACCACGGCCGGCGGCAGGCCGGCGAGCTTGGCGACCTGAATGCCGTATGAGCGATCGGCGGCACCCGGCACGACCTCGTGCAGGAAGACGACTTCGCCATTCCATTCGGTGACGCGCACGGTGGCGTTGGCGACCCGGTCGAGCCGCTCGGCCAGCGCGGTCAGCTCGTGGTAATGCGTCGCGAACAACGCCCGGCAGCGATTGGCCTCGTGCAGATGCTCGATCGCGGCCCAGGCGATCGAGAGACCGTCGAAGGTCGCGGTGCCCCGGCCGATCTCGTCGAGGATGACCAGCGCCCGCGGCCCGGCCTGGTTGAGAATCGCCGCGGTCTCGACCATCTCGACCATGAAGGTCGAGCGGCCCCGCGCCAGATCGTCGGCGGCGCCGACGCGCGAAAATAGCCGGTCGACGATGCCGATATGGGCACTTTGCGCCGGCACGAAAGAGCCCATCTGGGCGAGCACAGCAATCAGCGCATTCTGGCGCAGGAAGGTCGACTTGCCCGCCATGTTCGGACCAGTGATCAGGCAGATGCGGCCGTCGCGGCTTTTGCCCGACGCGGACAGCTCGCTGTCATTGGCGACGAAAGGCTGGCCCTGCCGCTTCAACGCCGCCTCGACGACGGGATGGCGGCCGGCCCTGATGGTGAAGGCGGCTCCGTCATCGACCTGGGGCCTGGTCCAGCCGCCATCGATGGCAAGCTCGGCCAGTGCCGCGGCAACGTCGATCACCGCCAGCGCCTGCGCCGCCGCCTTGATCGGCTCGGCCTGCGCGAGCACGGCTTCGGTCAGCGCGGCGAAGATCGAAAGTTCGAGCTTGAGCGCCCGGTCGGCGGCCGAGGCGATCTTGGCTTCGAGCTCGCCGAGCTCGACCGACGAGAAGCGCATCGCGTCCGACATGGTCTGGCGATGCACGAAGACGGCGCGCCAGGGCTCCCGGAGGAAGGTCTCGCCAACCGCCTGCGGCACCTCGACGAAATAGCCGAGCATGGAATTGTGCTTGATGCGCAGGGTCCGGCAATCGGTCTCGGCGGCATAGCGCGCCTGCAATTGCGCGATCACCTTGCGCGAGTCGACCTGGAGGAGCCGGAGCTCGTCGAGCGCCGGATCGAAGCCCTCGCGGACGAAGCGGCCGTCGCGCTTCAGCAGCGGTAATTCGTCGGCAAGCGTGTTGGCGAGGCGCGTCGCCAGATCCGGATCGGTGCGCCCCAGCGCCAGCGCCGCCTCGCGCAATTCCTCCGGCAGACCCCCCTGGCGCAGCAGCGCCGCGGCGACTCCGCGCGCCGCCTCCAGTCCGGCGCCGAGCGCGGCGAGATCGCGCGGGCCGCCGCGGTCGAGCGAGAGCCGCGCCAGCGCACGGGCGATGTCGGGCACGCGCGACAGATCGCGCCGCAGCGCCTCGCGCAGCGAGGGCACCTCGACAAGCAGCGCGACGGCGTCGTGCCGCCTGCCGATCGCCTCGGGATCGGTGAGCGGGCCAGCGAGTCGCTCGGCGAGCAGGCGGCTGCCACCCGGTGTCTCGGTCCGGTCGATGGTGGCGAGCAGGCTGCCGGTGCGCTCTCCCGCGAGGGTCCGGGTGAGTTCGAGATTGGCGCGGGTCGCCGCGTCGATCAGCATGGTCGCGCTCATCCCCTCGCGGACGGGCGGCGACAAAGGCGGGCGGGCGCCGAGCTGGGTGCGCTCGACATAGGCGAGCGCGGCCGCGGCGGCGGCGATCTCGGCGCGGCTGAAGGCGCCGAAGGCGTCGAGCGTGGCGACGCCGAAGAACTCCTTAAGCCGCCGCTCGCCGGAGGCCGGATCGAGCCCCTCGCGCGCCAGCGGCGTCACGGGAGCGGCGACATCGCGCCAGAATTCCCTGAGCTCGGGATCGTCATGGATCGCATCGGGGCAGACGATCTCGCGCGGCTCCAGACGAGCGAGTTCGACGGCAAGGCCGCGTTGATCTGTCTCCAGCACGGCGAAGCGGCCGGTCGAGATGTCGAGCGCGGCGATGCCATAGGCGTAGATCTCGTCCGAGACCCGGCGCCGGGCCACGGCGACGAGCAGGCTCGCCCGGCCGGGATCGAGCAGGCGCTCCTCGGTGATGGTGCCGGGGGTGACGAGGCGCACGACGTCGCGCTTCACCACCGATTTGGCGCCGCGCTTCTTGGCCTCGGCCGGGTCCTCGATCTGCTCGCACACGGCGACGCGATGGCCGGCGGCGATCAGCTTCTGCAGGTAGTCGTCGGCGCGCTCTACGGGCACGCCGCACATGGCGATGTCTTCGCCGAGATGCTTGCCGCGCTTGGTCAGCACGATACCGAGGGTGCGCGAGGCGATCTCGGCGTCCTGGAAGAACAATTCGTAGAAATCGCCCATCCGGTAGAACAGCAGGCAGTCCGGATTGTTTGCCTTGATCTCGACGTACTGCGCCATCATCGGCGTGACGCGGCCGGCGTCGGCCGCAGCTGCGGTCCTGGCGTCCGCGATGTCGTCTGGTTTTGTGTGGCGCATGGGGCGCGCACGCTAGCAAATCGCGCCGGCAAGGCCATCCGTTAGGACTGCTTTCAACATATTTAAGCAGGGTCCGTGAGCTGTCTCCGGCCAAGGCCCGCCATGTCGCTGTTCATAAACCTGATCCAGAGCCTGTCCTTCCTGCTGTTGGCGGCTCTGATCCTGACCGCAGCGGCCAGCTGGATCGACCAGCGCCCGCTGCTGCGCCAGTTTGCGGTCGGCGTCCTGTTCGCGGTCGGTGCGCTGTGCAGCATGGCCAATCCCTTCGTCATCCAGCCCGGGCTGGTGGTCGATTCCCGCAACACCTTCGCTATCCTGGCAGGGCCGATCGGCGGGCCGATCGCGGCGCTGCTGACTGCCGTGCCGCTGGCGGTGGCGCGCTACAATCTCGGCGGCGTCGGCATGCCGACCGGGATCGCGGGGATCGTCCTGCATGCCGTCGCGGGCGCGATCTATGCCGCCTGGCTCGGCCGACAGAAGCGTTCGCTGACGCTGCGCGATCTCGCCTGGCTCAGCCTGATCAGCGCCGGCTGCCTGATCGCCTCGAACATCTTCATGCCGAACTGGGCCGCGGCCGAGCGCTTCCTCACCGAGGCGGTGCCGATCATGATCGTCGTCGGCACGCTCGGCACCGTGCTGGTCGGGCTCGTCCTCAGCAATGACCGCGAGCGGCGCGAGACCGCCTATCGCTACAAGACGCTGCTCGATCATGTGCCCGGCACGCTCTATCAGCGGATCGATCGGCCGGACGGCGAGCGCCGCTACCGCTTCGTCAGCTACCGCCTGGACGAATTGCTCGGCATCGGCCGCGAGGCGATCGAGAGCGATCCCGAGATTCTCCTGTCGAGAATCCTGCCGGAGGATCGCCAGCGCTGCTCGTCGACCAACGAGGAAGACCAGATCAACGAGCTCGGGCACCGGCGCACCGAACTGCGCTACCAAGCCGCCAGCGGCGCCGTCGTCTGGCTGCGCAGCGAGGCGACCCGGCGGCACCTGCCCGACGGCACGACCGTCTGGGACGGCATCCTGATCGACGTGACCACGGAAAAGACGCTGGCGAACGGCCGGCAGGAGATCGAGACGCTGCGCAAGGCCGCGCTGGAGGAGCTCGCCGTCAATCTCGAAGTGACCGTGGGCAAGGCGCTGCGCCGGGTCGGCGAGTCCGCGCGCAGCATGCTCGAAGCCGCGCAAGGCATGGCCGCCAATGCGGACCGCACCACTGCCCGCGCCGGCGAGGCGACGGAGCAGGCCGAGCTCGCCTCGCAGCGGGTCGGCAGCGTCGCCGATGCGGCCGAGCGGATCGACGCCTCGATCCGCGAGCTCACCCGCCAGACCGATCTCGCAGCCGAGACCGCCCGGCAGGCGGCCAGGCATGTCCGCTCGACCAGGACCGATGTCGACGGGCTCGCGGTCGCCGCCGACAAGGTCGGCGCCGTGCTCGCCTTCATCGAGGACATCGCGGTGCGCACCAATCTGCTCGCGCTCAACGCGACGATCGAGGCGGCGCGCGCCGGCGTCGCCGGGCGCGGCTTCTCGGTGGTCGCCGGCGAGGTCAAGAATCTCGCCGAGCAGACCCAGCAGGCGACGCAGGACATCGCCGCGACGCTGCAGGAGATCCGCGGCGCCGCAGCGGCAGTCGCCGACGCCGTCGGACAGATCGAAGGCACGATGGGGACGATCGAGACGACCTCGGACGCGATCGCACAGGTCGTCACCGGTCAGGGCGCGATCGCTTCGGGCATCGCCCTCGACGCCCAGGCTGTCGCCGGCTCGGCCGCCACCGTCACGCAGAACGTCGCCAGTGCCGGGGGCGAAGCCCGCGCCACCGGCGAAGCCGCCGTGCGCGTCGTCGCCGCGGCGCGCCTGGTCTCTGAGCAGGCGGTCGAGCTCGACCGCTATGTCGGCGACAGCGTCGCGCGCATGCGCGCCGGCCTCTAGAACCGGATCCGAGCGCAGGCCGACCCCTGCCGCAGCGGGAAAACTGCTGTCGCGCAATCGCGCCTTGTCGAGGAAAGCGACGCTGCCCTATGGTCGTTCCCCCCGAGGAAACGCCTGTGAAAAAGAATAAGCGCATGAACGATCGCTCCCCGCCCAAGCGCACCCGTCCGACCTTCACCGACCAGGAGGCGCTGCTCTTCCACTCGCAGGGGAGGCCGGGCAAGCTCGAGATCGTGCCGACCAAGCCGATGGCGACCCAGCGCGACCTGTCGCTGGCCTATTCGCCGGGCGTGGCCGTGCCGGTGCTGGCGATCGCGGAGGACCCGAGCCGCGCCTATGACTACACCACCCGCTCGAACCTGGTCGCGGTGATCTCGAACGGCACCGCCATCCTCGGCCTCGGCAATCTCGGCGCGCTCGCCTCCAAGCCGGTGATGGAAGGCAAGTCGGTGCTGTTCAAGCGCTTCGCCGACGTCGATTCGATCGACCTCGAGGTCGACACCGAGGATGCCGACAAGTTCATCGACGCAGTACGCTATCTCGGCCCGTCCTTCGGCGGCATCAACCTCGAGGACATCAAGGCGCCCGAATGCTTCATCATCGAGCAGCGCCTGCGCGAACTGATGGATATCCCGGTCTTCCATGACGACCAGCATGGCACCGCGATCATCGCCGCCGCCGGCCTGATCAATGCGCTCGACCTGACCGGGCGCGACATCCAGACGACAAGGCTCGTCGTCAACGGCGCCGGCGCCGCCGCGATCGCCTGCACGGAGCTGCTCAAGGCGATGGGCTTCAAGCCCGACAACGTCATCCTCTGCGACACCAAGGGCGTGATCTACCAGGGCCGCACCGAAGGCATGAACCAGTGGAAGTCGGCCCATGCCGCGGTCACCGACCGGCGCACGCTGGCGCAGGCACTGGAAGGGGCGGACGCCTTCTTCGGATTGTCGCAGAAGGGCGCGGTGACGCCGGAGATGGTCGCGTCCATGGCGGAGAACCCGATCATCTTCGCCATGGCCAACCCCGATCCGGAGATCACGCCGGAGGAGGTCCACGCCATTCGCGAGGACGCGATCATGGCGACCGGGCGGTCGGACTATCCGAACCAGGTCAACAACGTGCTCGGCTTCCCCTACATCTTCCGCGGCGCGCTCGACGTGCGCGCCACCACGATCAACATGGAGATGAAGATCGCCGCGGCCGAGGCGCTGGCGCAGCTCGCCCGCGAGGACGTGCCGGACGAGGTCGCCGCCGCCTATCAGGGCTCACGCCCACGCTACGGCAAGGATTACATCATCCCGGTGCCGTTCGACCCGCGCCTGATCCATGTCGTGCCGGCCGCGGTCGCCAGGGCAGCGATGGAGTCCGGCGTGGCCGGCAAGCCGATCGTCGACATGAACGCCTACAAGGCGCAGCTCTCGGCCCGGCGCGATCCCGTCGCCGGCACGCTCAACCGCATCTTCGAGCGCGTGCGACGCTATCCCAAGCGCGTCGTCTTCGCCGAGGGCGAGGAGGAGCAGGTCATCCGCGCCGCCGTCTCCTTCGTCAACCAGGAGCTCGGCAGGGCGATCCTGGTCGGCCGCGAGGAGCGCATCAACGAGACCGCCGAGCATCTCGGCGTCGACCTCGCCGCCAAGGGCATCGAGATCCAGAACGCCAGGCTCTCGCACCGCAACTCCGCCTATGCGCAGTATCTCTACGAGCGGCTGCAGCGGCACGGCTATCTGTTCCGCGACTGCCAGCGCCTGATCAACCAGGACCGCAACCATTTCGCTGCCGCGATGGTCGCGCTCGGCGATGCCGATTCGATGGTCACCGGCGTCACCCGCAACTACTCGATCGCGCTGGAGGAGGTTCGCCGCGTCATCGACGATCGGCCGGGCCACCGCCTGATCGGCGTCTCGATCGCGATCACGCGCGGGCGGACCGTGCTCATCGCCGACACCGCGATCACCGAGATGCCGACGGCGCAGGAACTGTCGGAGATCGCGATCGAGGCCGCCGGCGTCGCCCGCCGGCTCGGTTATGAGCCGAAGGTCGCCATGCTCGCCTTCTCGACCTTCGGCCATCCGGCCGGCGAGCGCTCGGAGAAAGTGCGCGATGCCGTGACGATCCTCGACGGCCAGCGCGTCGACTTCGAGTACGATGGCGAGATGGCCGCAGATGTCGCACTCAATCGCGACCTGATGGCGCAATATCCGTTCTGCCGCCTGACCGGACCGGCGAACGTGCTGGTGATGCCGGCGTTCCACTCGGCCTCGATCTCGACCAAGATGCTGCAGGAGCTCGGCGGCGCCACCGTGATCGGCCCGCTGCTGGTCGGCCTCGACAAGCCGGTGCAGATCGTGCCGCTCGGCGCCAAGGATTCCGACATCGTCAACATGGCGGCGCTGGCGGCGTTCAACATCGGCGGGTGACACCTGCCGTCATGCTCGGGCGAAGACCCGAGCATCTCATGACAAAAAAGGCGCCCTTGAAGGGGCGCCTCTTCCTGCTGGAGATTCTCGGGTCGGCGCTACGCACCGCCCGAGAATGACGCGCGTGCGGCCCGTCAGTTCGTGCGCGGGCCGAGATCGCGCGGGGCGGCGTTGACCGTGACGATCTGGCCATTGCGTAGTTCGAGCACGGCAAGGCCGCGCTCGTTCAGCCCGTCGGGACGGAAACGGAAAACGCCGTCGGCACCGGCAAAGCCGGACGCATTGGTGAGTACGCTTTCCGAGAAGCGCTGGCTGCCTTGCGTGCGGGCGAGCGCCGCCGCCAGCGAGACCGCGTCATAGGACAATGTCGCGGTGCGGGTCGGGGCGCTGTTGAAGCGCTTCTGGTAGCGGCCGGCGAAGGCATTGAAGCCGGCGGTGTCGGGCGAGGCGAACCAGCCGCCCTGGATCGCCGGAACGCGCGCGACATTGGCGTCGTTCCAGACGCCGGTGCCGAGCGGCTTGACCTTGGCCGGGTCGTAGCCGGCCTGCTGCAGGATGAGGCCCAGCGTCGGCATCGTCGCGGCGTCGGCCGGCACGAACAGCGCGTCCGCCTGCTGCAGCGCCGGCGCCAGCCGCGTGGCGGCGGCACGCATGCTGTTCTGGTCGGCCCCGAAGCGCTCGATCACAGCGACGCGGGCGCCACGATTGGCGACCGCCTGCTGGAAGGCGCCCTCGACGACCTTGCCATAGGCGGTCTCAGGCACGAGCGCGGCGAAGGATTTGCGCCCCTGTGCCGAGGCATAGGCGATGACGCGGTTGACGTCGTTCTCCGGCGGAAACGACAGCAGGTAGATGCCGCGCGAGGCGACGTTGCTGTCGCTGGAGAAGGCGATCACCGGTTTGCCGGCGCCACGGGCGACCTGGCCGACGGCCTGGACGGAGGGCGCGAAGAGCGGGCCGATGATCAACTCGGCGCCTTCGCGGAGAGCTTCCTGCGCCGCGGCCTGGGCGCCATCGGGCGTGCCGCGATCATCCTTGACCAGCAGCGTGAGGTCGGCGCCGGGGAATTCGGCAAGCGCCATCTCGGCGGCGTTCTTCAGCGAGTTGCCGACGGTCGCGCCCGAGCCCTCGGCGGTGAGCGGCAGAATCAGGCCGACCTTGACCGAGCCGGTGCCGATGGTCGGGCCGCTGGGCTGGGCAGCGCCGCCCGCCTGCGGCGCAGTGGAGCTGTCGAAGCCGGGCAGGCCGCCGGTTCCGCCGCTGCAGGCGGCGAGCGCCGCGCCGACACCGGACAACAGGATGAGGCGGCGGCTCGGCGGAGTGAGGAGCTTGCTCTGACGCGACACGGCTTTCGTCTCCACTCCTCGGCGAGGCGCGAGACCAAGCCCACACCAGCTGAATCTTGTCCCGAACCGTGGACCAGTCCTGCCAGTGAGCAAGGCTATTTTCAAGTTGTTAACTCTAGGTTGCCGTACCGGCAGTGGCATCTTCCGGGCCGCTGTGGCAGTTTCGCCGCCATGTCCGGCCCCATATCCGCCCCGCCCGCCCCAGGTCGCGCCTCGAGCTATGCGGCCTTCGGGCTCCGGGCCGAGGCCGAGCCGCTCGCACCGGGCCTGCATATCGTCGCAACGCCGATCGGCAATCTCAAGGACATCTCGTTCCGGGCGCTGTCGACGCTGGCTGCCGCCGACGCGGTGCTGGCCGAGGACACAAGGACTTCGAAGACGCTGCTGGCGCATTACGGCATCGCGACGCCGCTGCTGCCCTATCACGAGCACAACGCCGCGCAGATGCGCCCGAAGATCCTCGACAAGCTGCGCCAGGGCGGCAAGCTGGCGCTGATCTCGGATGCCGGCACGCCTCTCGTCTCCGATCCCGGCTACAAGCTCGTCGCCGAAGTTGTGGCGGAGGGTTTGCCGGTCACCGGCATTCCCGGCCCCTCTGCCGTGCTGGCGGCTTTGGTGCTGGCGGGATTGCCGACCGACCGCTTCTTCTTCGAGGGCTTCCTGCCGCCGAAGAGC
This sequence comes from Allobosea lupini, assembly GCF_900109525.1. Lineage (GTDB taxonomy): Bacteria > Pseudomonadota > Alphaproteobacteria > Rhizobiales > Beijerinckiaceae > Allobosea > Allobosea lupini. The sequence goes on from NZ_FOAN01000004.1 coordinate 403,285, forward strand.
GCGGCACGAAAGGCACGCCTCACCGAGCTTGCCGCCATTCCCGGCACGCTCGTCTTCTTCGAATCGCCGCGCCGGCTCGCCGAGATGCTGGCCGACGCCGCTGCGGTTCTCGGCGCACGCTCCGGCGCGGTCGCGCGCGAACTGACCAAGTATTACGAGAACGTCCGCCGCGGCGCCCTTGCCGAGCTTGCCGCCCACTATGCCGAAGCCGAGGAGGCGCGCGGCGAGATCGTCGTGGTGATCGGCCCGCCCGACGCCTCCGCCGTGGCCACGGCCGCGCAAGGCGACACGCTCGACGAAGCCCTGCGCGCCGCGCTCGCGAAAGTCTCGCTGAAGGAGGCGGTGGCGCAGGTCGCCGCCGCCAGCGGCCAGCCGCGCCGCGTCGTCTATGCCCGCGCCCTCGAACTGACGCGCACGCCATGAGCGAGGCGCTGCGCAGCCGGCGTGCGCGCCGTTCCGGCCTGTCCGGCCGCCGCGGCGAATGGCTCGCCGTCGCCTTCCTCAGCCTCAAGGGCTACCGCCTGCTGCAGCACCGCTTCGGCGGCAAGGGCGGCGAGATCGACCTGATCATGGCGCGCGGGAACGACATCGTCTTCGTCGAGGTCAAGGCGCGCGCATCGCTCGACGACGCGGCGAGCGCGATCACGGCGGACAAGCGCCGACTGATCGAAGCCCGCATCCGGCAATGGCTGGCGCGCAATCCCTGGGCGATGCAACGTAACCTCAGGGCCGATGCGGTCTTCCTCGCGCCCTGGCGGCCACCCCGCCATGTGCCCCGCGTGTTCGAGCTGGTGCTCTGACGCAAGGCTGAGCCACTTGCACGAGCGGGCTGTCACAGCCGATATAACGGCCGCAACCGGAGCTTCCGCCATGCCGCTGAACGTCGCCATCCAGATGGACCCGATCGACAAGGTCCGCATCGCCGGCGACACCGGCTTCGCGCTGATGCTGGAAGCGCAGGCGCGCGGGCACAGGCTCTTCACCTACACCCCCGACAAGCTCACCTTGCGCGATGGCAAGGTCACCGCCGTGATAAGCCCGGTCGAGGTGCGCGACGTCGAGGGCGACCATTACACCCTCGGCCAGCCCGAGCGGACCGATCTCTCGACGCTCGACGTGGTGCTGCTGCGCCAGGATCCGCCCTTCGACATGGCCTATGTCTCCTCGACGCATATGCTCGAGCGCATCCATCCGAAGACGCTGGTCGTCAACGACCCGACCGAGGTCCGCAATGCGCCCGAAAAACTGTTCGTCACGCATTTCCCCGAGCTGATGCCGCCGACGCTGATCACGCGCGACCGCGCCGAGATCGAAGCCTTCCGCGAGGAGTTCGGCGACATCGTGATGAAGCCGCTCTACGGCCATGGCGGCGCGACCGTGTTCAAGACCGGCAAGGGCGACCCGAATTTCGGCTCGCTCTACGACCTGTTCGCCAACCTCTTCCGCGAGCCCTGGGTGATCCAGGCCTTCCTCAAGGAGGTCTCGGAAGGCGACAAGCGCATCATCCTGATCGACGGCAAGGCGGCGGGCGCGGTCAACCGCGTGCCGGCGGCCGGCGACCTGCGCGCCAACATGGTGCGCGGCGGCGCGGCGAGGCCGACGGATCTCTCGAAGCGCGAGCTCGAGATCTGCGAGCGCATCGGCCCGGCGCTCAGGGAGCGGGGCCTGCTGCTGGTCGGCATCGACGTGATCGGCGGCAAGCTGACCGAGATCAACGTCACCGCCCCGACCGGGGTGCGCGCCATCAAGAAGCTCGGCGGCCCCGATCTGGCGGCCCAGCTCTTCGAGGTGATCGAGGCCAAGCGCGCGGCGAAATAGTTCAGGCGGCGACGCCAGACGTCCCGTTCAGCGGATTGTCCGGGTCCCAGCCGTATTTCATCGTCTCGAAGCGCATCGCCATCGCATCGACGAGCAGGAGCTTGCCGACGAGGGGGTCGCCGAAGCCGGTGATCGCGCGGATCACTTCCAGCGCCATCAGCGACCCCATCACGCCGGCGAGCGCACCGAGCACGCCGGCCTCGGCGCAGGGCGCGACCGTGCCGGGCGGCGGTTCGTCCGGGAACAGGCAGCGATAGGTCGGGTTGGGCTTCCCGTCTGGAGCCGTCTCATGCGCGCGGATCGTGGTGAGCGAGCCGTCGAAGCGGCCGAGCGCCGCCGTCACCAGCGGCTTCTTCTCGTGGAAGCAGGCATCGGAAACGGCATAGCGCGTCGCGAAATTGTCGGAGCCATCGGCGACGACGTCATAGAAGGCGACGAGCGCGCGCGCGTTGTGCGGGTCGATCCGCGTAACGTATTCCTCGATCTCGACCCGCGGGTTGAGCCGCGTGACGAAATTGGCCGCGGCGACCACCTTGCGTGCCCCGATATCCTCCGCGCCGAAGATGATCTGCCGCTGCAGATTCGAGAGCGAGACATGGTCGTCGTCGACGATGCCGATCGTGCCGACGCCGGCCGCCGCGAGATAGGGGATCAGCGGTGCGCCCAGGCCACCGGCGCCGATCACCAGAACCCGGGCGCGCTTGAGCTTCGCTTGGCCGGGGCCGCCGATTTCCGGCAGCACCAGATGGCGGGCATAGCGCTCGATCTCGGCTTCGTTCAGCGTCATGGCCGGCAAGCTAGGCCGATCCGTCCGCCTCAGCAATCGGGTGCCCTGCGGTGACAGGAAGCGGGTGTCTGCACCGTCCACGCGCCTGCGATCACCCGCGCCTCATCGTCTGAACGAAGGAACGGGACATGACGGCACTGAAGGACAAGGTCGCGATCGTCACCGGCGCGAGCTCAGGGATCGGCCGGGCAGCGGCAAAACTCTTCGCAGCGGAGGGTGCCTGCCTCGTCGTTACCGCGCGGCGGCAGAGCGAGCTCGATGCGCTCGTCGGCGAGATCAAGGCGGACGGCGGCGAAGCGATCGCCGTCGCCGGCGACATCCGCGAGGAGGCACTGGCGCAGCTCTTGGTCGAGACCGCGACCCAGCGCTTCGGCGGGCTCGACATCGGCTTCAACAATGCCGGGATCATCGGCGAACTCGGCCCGATTGGGCAGATGGCGAACCAGAACTGGCACGAGGTGATCGCGATCAACCTGACCAGTGCCTTCCTCGGCGCAAAGCATCAGGTTCCGGCGCTGGAGGCGCGCGGCGGCGGCTCGCTGATCTTCACCGCGAGCTTCGTCGGCCATACAGCCGGGCTTGCCGGCATGTCGGCCTATGCCGCCAGCAAGGCCGGGCAGATCGGCCTGGTGAAAGCGCTCGCAGCCGAGCTCGGCGGCAAGCGCATCCGCGTCAACGCCCTGCTGCCGGGCGGTACCGACACGCCGGCCGCGACGACCAATGCGCCGGGCGCCGGACCCGAAGTGCTGGCCTTCGTCGAGGGCATCCACTCCTTGAAGCGCATGGCACAGCCGGAGGAGATCGCCCGCGCCGCGCTCTTCCTTGCCTCGGACGCATCGAGCTTCGTCACCGGCACCGCCTTCCTCGCCGATGGCGGCGTCTCGATCCAGCGCGGCTGAGGCGACTGTTCATATGTGACCGATATCGCCGAGCGGGCCTGCAAGCCCGCTTGGCCCCGTCCGCAAGCCGTGCCATCGTGACCCCAGGCAGGAATGGCGCAACCATTCCGCATGTGACAGGGGAACGGCTCGATGCGTTTGAAATCTCTCGCCCTCGCTCTGGCGGGCGTCGCCCTTTCGGCCATGGGCGTCATGGCCCAGACCACGATCAAGCCGGCGATCGTCTATGACAAGGGCGGCAAGTTCGACAAATCCTTCAACGAGGGCGTCTTCGTCGGGGCCGAGAAGTTCAAGGCCGAGACCGGCGTCGAGTTCCGCGATTTCGAGCCGACCAACGACGCCCAGATCGAGCAGGCGCTGCGTCGTTTCGCCCGCGACGGCCATTCGCCGATCATCGCCGTCGGCTTCTCGCAGGCGACCGCATTGCAGAAGGTCGCAGCCGAGTTCCCGAATCTGAAGTTCACCATCATCGACATGGTGGTCGAGCTGCCGAACGTGCAGTCTGTGGTGTTCAAGGAGCATGAGGCCTCCTATCTCGTCGGCCTCATCGCCAGCCTGGCCTCGAAGACCAACAAGGTCGGCTTCGTCGGCGGCATGGATATCCCGCTGATCCGCAAATTCGCCTGCGGCTACGTCCAGGGCGTCAAGGCCGGCAAGAAGGACGCCGAGATATTCCAGAACATGACCGGCTCGACCCCGGCCGCCTGGAACGACCCGGTGAAGGGCGGCGAGCTTGCCAAGTCGCAGATCGACCGCGGCGCCGACGTGATCTACCACGCCGCCGGCGGCACCGGCATCGGCGTGCTGCGCGCCGCGGCCGACGCCGGCAAGCTCGGCATCGGCGTCGATTCCAACCAGAACATGCTGCATCCCGGCAAGGTGCTGACCTCGATGCTGAAGCGCGTCGACGTCGCCGCCTACACCTCGTTCAAGGAGGCGCGCGACGGCACCTGGAAGCCCGGCGTCTCGGTGCTCGGGCTGAAAGAGGACGGCGTCGGCTGGGCCCTCGACGACAACAACAAGGCGCTGATCACGCCCGAGATGAAGGCCGCCGCCGACAAGGCCCGCGCCGACATCATCGCCGGCACCGTCAAGGTCCACGACTACATGTCGGATTCCAAGTGCACGATGTGAGCGCGGCGCGTCGGTGAACAACCCGCACCCTGCGATCGAGCTCAGCGGCATCAGCAAGGCGTTCGGCCCGGTCAAGGCCAACAAGGACGTCTCGCTGTCGGTCGCCGTCGGCTCGATCCACGGCATCGTCGGCGAGAACGGCGCCGGCAAGTCGACGCTGATGTCGATCCTCTACGGCTTCTACGAGGCCGATGCCGGCGAGATCCGGGTGCGCGGCGAGCTGAGGCGCATCCGCTCTTCTTCTGATGCGATCGCCGCCGGGATCGGCATGGTCCACCAGCATTTCATGCTGGTCGAGCCGCTCTCGGTCGTCGAGAACATCGTGCTCGGCGCCGAGGGCGGGGCACTGCTCAAGCGCGGCATCGGCAAGGCGCGGGCCGAGCTGGCGCGCCTCAGCCAGGAATACGGCCTCGCCATCGATCCCGACGCGATCGTGGGCGAGCTCTCGGTCGGTCTGCAGCAGCGCGTCGAGATCCTGAAGGCGCTCTATCGCGGGGCTGAGGTCCTGATCCTCGACGAGCCGACAGCGGTTCTGACCCCGGCCGAAGCCGACCAGCTCTTCGAACTGCTGCGCGCTCTGAAGGCGCAGGGCAAGACGGTGATCCTGATCACCCACAAGCTGCGCGAGATCATGGCGGTGACCGACCGCGTCTCGGTGATGCGGCGCGGCGAGATGGTCGCCCATGTCGAGACGGAACGGACCTCGCCGGCCGAGCTCGCCGAGGCGATGGTCGGCCGGCGCGTGCTGCTGCGCGTCGAGAAGACACCGCGAAAGCGCGGCGCGCCGGTGCTGGAAGCCGCTGGCCTCTCCGTGATCGACGAACGCGGCTGCGAGACGCTGCGCGATGCCAGCCTGACCCTGCACGAAGGCGAGATCGTCGGCATCGCCGGTGTCGCCGGCAATGGGCAAAGCGAATTGCTCGACGTGCTCGCCGGGTTGACCCAGCCTGCCCGCGGCGTGATCCGGCTCGGCGGAAAAATCCTCAACGCCGCCGACCGCAACCCGGCCAATCTGCGCAGGCTCGGCCTGATGCACATTCCCGAGGACCGCTTGCGCACCGGCCTCGTCACCGCCTTCGCCGCGGCTGAGAACGCGATTCTGGGCTATCATGACGACCCGGCCTTCGGGCGCGGGCCCTTCCTGTCGCCGACACTGATCGAGCAGCATGCCCGCGCCGGGATGCAGGATTATGATGTCCGCCCGGTCGATCCCGGTTTGAAGACCGCGAAGTTCTCCGGGGGCAACCAGCAGAAGATCGTGCTCGCCCGCGAGATCGAGCGGGCGCCGAAGGTGCTGCTGGTCGGCCAGCCGACGCGCGGCGTCGATATCGGAGCGATCGAGTTCATCCATCGCCGCCTGATCGCCCTGCGCGACGCTGGGGTCGCGATCCTGCTCGTCTCGGTCGAGCTGGAAGAGGTGATGGCGCTCTCCGACCGGATCCTGGCACTCTGCGGCGGCCAGATCACCGGCGAGCGCGAGGCGGTGGCGACCGATGAGCGCGATCTCGGACTGCTGATGGCCGGCGTCAGCGAGCGGGCGGCATGAGCGCTGCGCCGATCGACCTCCCGCGCTGGGCCGACACCGCCCTTGTCCCGCTGGTCTCGGTCGCGGCGGCGCTCGTCGTCGCCGGGCTCGTCGTACTCTCGATCGGCGAAAGCCCGCTGGAGGCGACGGCGCTCTTGCTGAAGGGCTCGCTCGGCAGCCTCGAAGGCCTCGGCTTCACGCTCTACTACACCACCAATTTCATCTTCACCGGCCTTGCCGTCGCCGTCGCCTTCCATGCCGGGCTGTTCAATATCGGCGGCGAGGGCCAGGCGACCATCGCCGGCATCTTTGCCGCGCTCGCCTGCCTCTGGCTGGCGCCGCTGCCGGGCATCCTGCTGGTGCCGCTGGCCATTCTCGCGGCCGCGGCGGGCGGGGCGCTCTGGGCCTTCATCCCCGGCTATCTCCAGGCGACGCGCGGCAGCCATGTCGTGATCACCACGATCATGTTCAACTTCATCGCCGCGACGCTGATCGTCTATCTCCTCGTCGAGGTGATGGGGAAAACCGGTTCGATGCAGCCGGAAACTCCGGATTTCCCGAAGCAGGCGGTGCTGACGCCGATCCATGAGCTGCTCGGCGCCTTCGGGCTGAAACTGCCCTCGACGCCGCTCAACACTTCGTTCCTGCTGGCGCTGGCGTCGCTGGTCGCGGTCTGGGCGCTGATCTACCGCTCGCGGCTCGGCTATGCGATCCGCACCGTCGGCGCCAATCCCCGCGCCGCCGCCTATGCCGGCATCCCGCCAGCGCGGATCATCATGGTGGCGATGGCGATCTCGGGCGCGCTCGCCGGTGGGCTCGCCGTCAACGAAGCCATGGGCGTGCAGCACCGGCTCGTGCTCGATTTCACCGCCGGCTACGGCTTCGTCGGCATTGCGGTCGCGCTGATGGGGCGCGGCCATCCGGTCGGCGTCAGCCTCGCGGCCCTGCTCTTCGGCGTGCTCTACCAGGGCGGAGCCGAGCTCTCCTTCGACAAGCCGACCATCACCCGCGACATGGTCGTGGTCATCGGCGGCATCGTCATCCTCTTCGCCGGCGCGCTCGACGGCCTGTTCCGGCGGCTCGTCGCCAGCGTGCTTGCTCTCGGGCGCGGAGGCTAGGCGATGGAGATCGTCCAGACCATCGCCGTCATCCTCGATTCAACGATCCGCCTGTCGATCCCGCTGCTTTGCGCGGCGCTGGCCGGGCTCTGGTCGGAACGCTCGGGCGTCGTCGACATCGGCCTCGAAGGCAAGATGCTGATCGCCGCCTTCGCCTCGGCGGTGGTCGCCTATCACAGCGGCTCGGCCTGGGCCGGCTTAGGGGCCGGCATGCTCGCCGCGATCGCGCTGTCGCTGGTGCATGGCTTTGCCGCAATCACCTGGCGCGGCAACCAGATCGTCTCCGGCGTCGCGATCAACATGCTGGCGGTCGGGCTCACCGCCATCCTCGGCAATGCCTGGTACGGCCAAGGCGGGCGCACGCCCAACCTCGAAGGGGCCGCCCGCTTTCCCGAACTCGATCTGCCTTTCGTCGGGGCGCTGAAGGAGATCCCGGTCTTCGGACCGATCTACGACATCGCGATCTCAGGCCACGCGGCGCCGGTCTATCTCGCCGTGCTCGCCCTCGTGCTGACGGCGCTGACACTGAAGCACACCCGCTTCGGCCTGCGCCTGCGCGCAGTCGGCGAGAATCCGGCCGCAGTCGACACGGCCGGCGTCTCGGTCGCCGGTTTGCGTTATGCCGCGGTGATCATCTGCGGCGCGCTCTGCGGCCTCGGCGGCACCTATCTCGCTGTCTCGCAATCGGCCGGGTTCCTGCCGCAGATGACGGCCGGCAAGGGCTTCATCGCGCTGGCCGCCGTGATCTTCGCCAATTGGCGGCCCTGGCCGGCCCTGTTCGCCTGCCTGCTCTTCGGCCTGCTCGATGCCGTCGCGATAAGACTGCAGGGTGTGGTCCTGCCCGGCATCGGGCAGGTGCCGGTGCAGGCGATCCAGGCCCTGCCCTATGTGATGACGGTGGTGCTGCTCGCCGGCTTCATCGGCAAGGCGACGCCGCCCAAGGCCTCGGGCCTGCCCTATGTCAAGGAACGCTGAGTGTCCGCCGAACCCGATCTCGAGGCGCTCTTTGCCGCGGCGCTAGCAGCACAGCAGAAGGCCTATGCGCCTTATTCCCGCTTCAAGGTCGGGGCCGCCATCCTCGCCGATGACGGCAAGGTCTATCCCGGCTGCAATGTCGAGAACGCCGCCTACCCGGTCGGCGCCTGCGCCGAAGCGGGAGCGATCTCGGCGATGATCGCCGGCGGTGCGGGGGCGATCCGCGCGATCGTCGTCATCGGCGATGGCGCCGAGCTGGTGACGCCCTGCGGCGCCTGCCGACAGCGTATCCGCGAATTCGCCGCGACGGAGACGCCGATCCTGATCGCCGGGCCGGACGGAATCCGCGCCCGATTTTCGCTGGCCGAGCTGTTGCCAGCCTCGTTCGGACCGGCCAACTTGCCGAAGTGATTTGCGGGCACCGTCCAGGTGGCCCGACGAGCGCGGCCAACGCGCCGATGGAGCAGACAACATGGCAGCGGATGCGCTTTTCGACCAAGCGGCATCGGTATTGATCGATCGTGGCATCGATGGCGGCATCGACTGCGCCATCGTGCTCGGCACCGGGCTCGGCCGCATCATCGACGACATGGTCGAGCCGATCTCGATTCCGTTCGAGGAGATTCCCGGCTTCCCGAAGGGCGCGGTCTCCGGCCATGCCAAGCGGCTCAGCTATGGCGTCCTGCACGGCAAGCGCGTGCTGGTCTTCGAGGGCCGCGCGCATTTCTACGAAACCGGCGATCCCGCCATCATGCGCGTGCCGCTCGGCATGCTCGCCGCCTTCGGCTCGCCGCCGCTGGTGCTGACCAACGCCGCCGGCTCGCTGCGGCCCGATCTTCGGCCGGGCAGCCTCGCTTTGATCACCGACCACATCAACTATAACGGCCCCAACCCGCTGGTCGGCGATACCGGCGATGGCCGCTTCGTGCCGATGGTCGACGCCTATGACCCGCATCTGCGCGCCCGGCTGAAGAAGGCGGCGGCGGCCAGCGGCGCCAATATGGGCGAAGGCGTCTATATGTGGTTCTCCGGACCGAGCTTCGAGACGCCGGCCGAGATCAAGATGGCCAAGACGCTCGGCGCCGATCTCGTCGGTATGTCGACCGTACCGGAGGTGATCCTGGCGCGCCGCTATGGCCTGCGCGTCGCCGGCCTCTCGATCGTCACCAATATGGGCGCGGGCATTTTGGGCGGCGCGCCCAGCCATGGCGAGACGCGCGACGTCGCGGCGACCGCGACCACGGCGCTGCGGCGGGTGCTGCGCGCCTTCCTGAGCGAGCTCTGATCATGTCGGACGCCGACCTCGCCTTGCGCGCGCTACGCCTGCTCGATCTGACGGATCTGTCCGATCAGGCGAACGAGACCGGTACGCTGCAGCTCTGTGCACGGGCGGTCGCGGCGCCCGGCCCGGTCGCGGCGATCTGCATCTGGCCGCAATTCCTCAAGCTGGCGCGCCAGACGCTGAAAGCCTCGCCGGTCAGGATCGCAACCGTGATCAACTTTCCGGCCGGCAACAGCAATTGCAGCCTGATCGGCAGCGACATCACCGAGGCGATCGCGGATGGCGCCGACGAGATCGACCTGGTGCTGCCCTGGCGCGCCTTCCTCGCCGGCGATGCCGAGATCGCCCGCGAGATGGTCGCCGAGGCGCGCGGCAGCTGCGGCGACAAGACGCTCAAGGTCATCCTCGAAACCGGCGAGTATCCCGATCAGCTCGCGGTTCGCGCCGCTTCCGAGCTTGCGATCGCAGCGGGCGCCAATTTCATCAAGACCTCGACCGGCAAGACCAAGACCTCCGCCACGCCGGCGGCCGCCCGCACCATGCTGGAGGCAATCAAGGCCTCGGGCAAACCAGTCGGCCTCAAGCCATCAGGCGGGCTGCGCACGCTGGCCGACGCAAAAACCTATCTCGATCTCGCCGACGAGATCATGGGCCCTGACTGGGCGACGGCGAAGACCTTCCGCTTCGGCGCCAGCGGGCTCTATGGCGTGCTCGCCGACATCATCGCCGGCATCGCCCCGGCCGAACGGACCGACGGAGCCTATTGATGCGCCTGCCGCAGGAAATCATCGCAGCCAAGCGCGATGGCGAGCGCCTGAGCGTAAACGACATCCGCCAGATGATCGCCGGGCTGACCGACGGCGCGGTCAGCGAGGGCCAGGCCGCCGCCTTCGCCATGGCGATCTTCTTTCGCGACATGGACGCCGAGGAGCGCGTCGCGCTGACCCTGGCCATGCGCGATTCCGGCACGGTGCTGGACTGGCGCGACCTGCCGGGCCCGGCGCTCGACAAGCACTCGACCGGCGGTGTCGGCGACACGGTCTCGCTGCCGCTCGCCGCGGCAGTGGCGGCCTGCGGCGGCTATGTCCCGATGATCTCCGGCCGCGGCCTCGGCCATACCGGCGGCACGCTCGACAAGCTCGACGCCGTGCCGGGCTATGTCACCCAGCCGGGCATCGACCTCTTCCGCCATGTCGTGCGCGAGGCCGGCTGCGCCATCATCGGCCAGACCGCCGATCTCGCCCCGGCCGACAAGCGGCTCTATGCGATCCGCGACGTGACCGGCACGGTCGAATCGATCCCGCTGATCACCGCTTCGATCCTGTCGAAGAAGCTGGCCGCCGGGCTCTCCGGCCTCGCCATGGACGTAAAGTTCGGCTCCGGCGCCTTCATGCGCGATTTCGACAAGGCGCAAGCGCTGGCGCAGAGCCTCAGCGATGTCGGCAATGGCGCCAGCCTGCCGACGCGGGCGCTGCTCACCGATATGAGCGAGCCGCTGGCCTCAGCCGCCGGCAATGCGCTCGAGGTCGCCTATGCGCTCGATCATCTGACCGGACGGCGGCGCGAGCCGCGCTTCCATGAGGTCACCGTGGCGCTCTCCGCCGAGATGCTGCTGCTCGGCCGGCTGGCGGCGACGCGCGAAGAAGCGATCGCCAAAATCGAGGACGCCTTCGCCAGCGGCGCGGCGGCGGAGCGCTTCATCCACATGATCGCGGCGCTCGGCGGCCCGGCCGACCTGCTGGAGCATCCCGAGCGACATTTTCCGCGGGCGCCGATCGTCCGCCCGGTCTTCTCCGATCGTCCCGGCCTGGTCGAGGCGATCGACACCCGCGGCGTCGGCCTCGCCGTGGTCGCACTCGGCGGCGGACGTACCCGGCCGCAGGACGAGATCGACCATGCCGTCGGGATTACCGAGCTCGCCGGGCTCGGCGACCGGGTCGGGCCGGACAGACCGCTCGGTATCATCCATGCCCGCAGCGAGGCCGGCTTCGACGCCGCCCGCATCCGCCTGAAGAGCGCCTATCGCCGCGGCGAAGTCGCTGTTACGCGTGGGCCGCTGATCATCCCTGCCTAGGAGAGTCCTTTTCATGAGCCTGCTTCTGGCGATCACCGGCTGGCATGTCGAGAGCTGGCGCGAGCGCTTTTCGGCGCTGCTGCCGGACCTGCCGATCGTCACGCTCGGCGAGCCCTTCGACCGGCGCGCCGTGCATTATGTCGCGAGCTGGAAGCATCCCGAGGGCAGCCTTGCCGGCCTGCCCAATCTCGCAGCGATCTTCTCGCTCGGCGCCGGCGTCGACCACCTTTTCACCGACAGCCGCCTGCCGCACGCGCCGATCGCTCGCGTGATCGATCCCGACCTGACGACGCGGATGAGCGAATATGTCGTCATGCACTGCCTGATGCAGTTGCGCCAGCAGCGCCGCTACGAGCGCCAGCAGCGCGAGAAGTCCTGGGACGACGACCGCCACCAGCCGGCGGCGCGCGAGGTCCGCGTCGGCGTCATGGGGCTGGGCGAGCTCGGCCAGGACGCGGCGCGCAAGCTGCAGGTGATCGGCTTCGACGTCGCCGGCTGGAGCCGCTCGCCGAAGGTGATCGAGGGGCTCGCCACCTTCTCCGGCGAGGACGGCCTGGCGGCCTTTCTCGCCCGCACCGACATCCTGGTCGTGCTGCTGCCGCATACGCCGGAGACGGAAGGCATCCTGAACCGCCCGCTGCTCGCCAGGCTGGCGCGCGACGGCCGGCTCGGCGGGCCGGTACTGATCAATGCCGGCCGTGGGAAACTGCAGGTCGAGACGGACATCCTCGCCGCGCTCGACGCCGGCGAGCTCCGGGAAGCCGTGCTCGACGTGTTCGAGACCGAGCCGCTGCCGCAGGATTCGCGGCTCTGGACCCATCCGGCCGTGACGGTGACGCCGCACAACTCCGCCATGTCGGCGCCCGAGGCGGTCGCCGACCAGATCGCGGCGCAGATCAGACGGCTGGAGGCCGGCGGCGAGCTGCAGAACGTCGTCGATCCCAGCCGGGGTTATTGAGGCACGCCGTCAGCTCGTCATGCTCGCCCTTGTGGCGAGCATCCACGTCTTGAACACCATCTTCGACCGGCGAAGACGTGGATGGTCGGGACAGCAGCGGCGCAATTTAACCCAATCGCCGGATCGCGGTGATCGGCCCGCCATTGCGGGCGAGGATGCGATCGCGCGCCGGACGCAAGGGCTCGCTGATCACGCTCATCGTATAGGCGGTGGCGTGCAGCAGCGTATCGGGATCGGTCATGATGCCGACATGGCCCTTCCAGAAGACGAGGTCGCCGCGGCGAAGGCCCTCCAGGCCGTCGTCAAAGGCGACGGCCTCGCCGAGCCCGCGCTCCTGCATGTCGGAGTCGCGCGGCGCCGCCACCCCGGCAGCCGCCAGCGAGAGCTGGACCAGCGCTGAGCAGTCGAGGCCGAGGCTGGTCTTGCCGCCCCAGAAATAGGGCACGTTGAGGAAGCGCTCGGCGACGGCGACGAAATCCAGCTCGTGCTGCTCGCGGGGGCACAGATGCTGCTTGAAGATGTGGCCGCCATGGCCGGTGGTGAAGAAGTCGCCGCTCTCGCCGGTGACCGCCACCCCTGCATCGAGCGACAACGCCTCCAGCGGCGGCAGTTTGATCGAAGCGCCGGGGTAGACGAAGGTCCGGAGCGCGCTGACGCGATGCGTCGGCACCGGCGCGTCGCCGGCGAGGCAATCCTCGGGCAGGTAGCCGACATAGGAATCGCCGACGAGCTGGCCCCAGGCCCAGCCCTCATGCTGTTCGTAGACCCTGACCGCCTCTCCCGCGAGCGCCTCAGTGTCGAGCGGCGCATCCGGCCGGGGCTCGCGCCGCAGCGGCACTGACGGCGTCACCACCCGCATCGGCATCGGATCGACGAAAGCCAGGGCCTCGACCTGGCCATCGAGATGGCGGGCGGCGAGATCCGGGCGGGCCGGGGTGAGGCGGCGGTCGAGAATCGGGCTCATGCCGGCACTGTAATGGCTGCGGTCGCACGAAGGAATGCGCGAGTCGTCCCGGGCGGAGCGAAGCGCAGACCCGGACCCATTCCGGAACGGTTCAGGAATGGATCCCGGATCGGCGCCGCTGACGCGGCTTGTCCGGGATGACCAGCTTCTTGTGAGAAGCAGCAGCTTTGTTCAGGCTGGCCCCAATTCGCGCGCTCGCGCCGTGACGAGATCGGCGAGGTGCTCGACCGCCAGCGCGCCGGCGACGGTCCGCTGAATGACCACGTTGCGCTTATCGAGCTCGTCGCGCTTGCGGCTGACGAGACCAAGCTTACCCATGCTGTCGAGGGCGCGGGTGATCACCGGCTTGGTAACGCCGAGCCGCGCCGCGAGGCCGCGCACGGTGTGCGGCGGCAATTCGAGATAGATGGTCAGAAGGATCGCGGTCTGGCGCACCGAGAGATCGGCTTGCGTGTCGCGCACCAGATCGAGATGAACCTCGCGCCAGAGCCTGAGCGCCTGCGTCGGCTTGATCTCCAGCACCATCGCGTCCCCGATCGTTACGGGTCCGTATCATTATCGCAGCGTGATCGTCGCGCAAGCAGAGCCACGCAGCAGGCTTAACGCACGCCGTAGAGCTGCTTCGCCAGCGCGTAGGTCAGCCGTGCCGCCTGGCATTCGCCGCCTTCGGGCCGGCCGGGCCTGGTCGAGGGGTTCCAGCCGTAGATGTCGAAATGGGCATAGGAGCGGCTCTTCTCGACGAAGCGGTCGAGGAAGAGCGCCGCCGTCACCGAGCCGGCAAAGGCGCCGCCGGAGACGTTGTTCATATCGGCGATCTTGGAATCGAGCATGCCGTCATAGGGCGGCCAGAGCGGCATGCGCCAGACCGGATCGTTCACTGCCGCGCTGAGACGGGCGATCTCGGCGGCAAGTCCGTCGTCATGGGTATAGAACGGCGGCAGATCGGGCCCGAGTGCGACCCGTGCCGCACCGGTCAAGGTGGCATAGTCGAGCAGCAGCTCCGGCGCCTCCTCGTCGGCGAGCGCCAGCGCGTCGGCGAGGATGAGCCGCCCCTCGGCGTCGGTGTTGCCGATCTCGACGGTCAGCCCCTTGCGGCTCCGCAGCACGTCGCCGGGCCGGAAGGAGGAACCGGAGACGGCATTCTCGACCGCCGGCACCAGCAGGCGCAGGCGCACCTTGAGCTTCGCCCGCATGATCATGCCGGCCGCCGCGATCGCCGCCGCCGCGCCGCCCATGTCCTTCTTCATCAGCAGCATGCCGGCGTCGGTCTTCAGGTTGAGGCCGCCGGTGTCGAAGGCGACGCCCTTGCCGATGAGGGTAACCTTCGGATCGCCCTCCTGGCCCCAGCATAGCTCGACCAGCCGCGGCGCCCGCGGCGAAGCCCGTCCGACCGCGTGGATCATCGGGAAATTGGCCGCGAGCAGATCGTCGCCGACGATGCTGTCGACCTCGGCTGCATGGCTCTCGCCGAGCGAGCGCACCGCTGCCTCGATCTCGGCCGGGCCGAGATCGGCAGCCGAGGTGTTGACGAGATCGCGCGCCAGCGCGCTCGCCTGTGCGAGATTGCTCAACTCCTCGCCGTCGACGCCGTCGGGCAGGACGAGCCGCGCCGCGGCGGCCTTGGGCTTGCGATAGCGCTCGAAACGGTAGGAGGTCAGCAGCCAGCCGAGCGCGGCGAGGCCGGGATCGCCGATATCGCCGGCCAAGGCATAGTCTCCCGGCGGCAGGATGGCGGCGAGGCGGCCGGGCGCAAAGGGGTCGCGCCGGCGCGGACCTGACGGATCGACGCCGAGCAGCACCACAGCGAGCGCGCCGGCGGCATCCGGCAGCACGACATGCTGGCCGGGCCGCGCCTCGAAGCCTTGCGCCTGCGCGAAGCTGCGTGGCAGCGGCGCGAACCCGTCACGCAAAGCCGGCCAATCGGTCCTGGCGACGCAATGGACTGGAATGGCGGATGTTCCGGCAGGCAGCAGCAACGGATGCACGGTCGACGTACCTCGAATGACGCAATCTCGAGCGCCAGCATGCAAGGCGGGCGCCGATCCGCATGATTAACAGTCCGTTAGGGTTAACGTTTTATCACCAGGAGCAACAGCTTTCCCGTATCGGCGAGGCATCCCAGGCCTATGTCCATCCGCATTCGCGCCCTCCGTTTCGGCCATCTCGCCGCGGCTTCAGCTCTCTGCCTCGCGCTCGGCGCCTGCCAGATGCGCGGCGGCCCCGGTGACGTCACCGGCTCGATCGGCACCCGGCAGACGCAGCCCCGCACGGAAGCGCAATGGCGCAGCGAAGAGGCCGATTGGGGCAAGCGCTACGATGCGAACCAGAAGGACCGCAACGCCGCCTTCTTCTATGCCCGCGCGCTGCGGGCGCTCGACAAGAACGCCCAGGCGCTCGCCATCCTGGAAGGCGCCGTGATCATCCATCCCGACGATCAGGAGTTGCTCGGCGCCTATGGCCGCTCGCTCGCCGACAATGGCCGCCTGAAGCAGGCGGACGACGTGCTCGGCCGCGCCCATTCGCCGGAGAAGCCGGATTGGCGCATCCTGTCGGCACAAGGCACCGTCGCCGACCAGCTCGGCGAGCACGATCGCGCGCAGCAGCTCTACGCGGCGGCATTGAAGCTCGTGCCGAACGAGCCGACGGTGATGTCCAATCTCGGCCTGTCGCTCGCCTTGTCGAAGCGCCTGCCCGAAGCCGAGCGCATCTTGCGTGAGGCGGCGACGGTGCCGGGCGCCGACGGCAGGGTGCGCCAGAACCTCGTCCTGGTGCTCGGCCTGCAAGGGCGCTTCCAGGAGGCCGAGCAGCTCGCCCGCCAGGACATGAGCCCGGCAGAAGCCTCCGCGACCATCGCCTATCTGCGCCGCTCGGTGAGCCAGCCCAATAGCTGGGAGATGCTGCGCGGCAAGGCCAAGCCGGCCGCCCGCACGGCCGCTCCCGAAAAAGCGCCCCAGCCGACCGGCTGATCGCCGGTCCTTCTTTGGTTCTAAGATTGGCTTGCGATTGCGTGAGATTGCGTTGTCGCGATCGGTAGCGCGGCCATTTGCGGGCAGGCCTCACCCTTCTACAGCATGTGATATACCATCGTGACCGCATCCGTTTGGATGCGCGATGATCTCGGGCTCGTCTTGCAGGATTGAGGCCTCAGGTTCGATCGCGGCGAGATCCGACTGTCAGAAGGCCCTGAGGGCCTTCAGCACCGCCGGGGTCATGATCACCACGAAGAGCACCGGCAGGAAGAACACGATCATCGGCACGGTCAGCTTCGGCGGCAGGGCCGCCGCCTTCTTCTCGGCCTCGTTCATCCGCTGATCGCGGCTCTCCTGCGCCAGCGTGCGCAAGGCGGTGCCAAGCGGCGTGCCGTAGCGCTCGGCCTGAATCAGCGCGGTGCAGACCGACTTCACCGATTCCAGACCTGTGCGCAGCGCGAGGTTCTCATAGGCCTGCCGACGTTCGGAGAGATAGGAGAGCTCGGCCGTGCAGAGCGCGAACTCCTCGGCCAGCGCCACCGATTGGCTGCCGATCTCGGTCGAGACCTTGCGGAAGGCGAGCTCGATCGACATGCCCGATTCCACGCAGATCAGCATCAGGTCGAGCGCATCCGGAAAGGCTAGCCGCATCGACAACTGGCGCTTGGCCATCGTGTTGGACAGGTAGATTTCAGGTGCCTTGATGCCGACATAGGCGGCGCCGATCACGATCCCTGCCCGTACGATGACGGTCTGGCCGAGATCGTTGAGCACGAACAGATAGAACAGCGCGAACAGGAAAAGGCCGATCGGGGTGACCAGCCTGAAGAAGAGGAAGCCGACCTCGGCCTGCTGACCGCGGAAACCCGCCATGACGAGCTGCCGCTTGGCGGTCTCGGTCCCCAGCCAATCGCCGAGTTTGAAGCGCTCGACAATGTTTCGCATGAATGCCTTCGGCTCCTGGCGGAGCGAGACCTTGTCCACCTGGCGCGCCAGCCGGTCGCGCTCCCGGGCGCGGATCTTGTCGCGTTCGGAGGCGACGGATTTCATGCGCTTGCCGAGGACGTTGCCTTCGAGCAGCGGCGCTGCCACGGTCATGATCGTGACGGCCACGGCCACCCCGCCGACCAGCGCGAGCAGGACCCTCAAGTCGGTGACGTTCTCGATCAGGAGCGCGAGCATAGCGAAAGCTCCTCAGATCTGGAAGTTGATCATCTTGCGCATGACCAGCACGCCGATCAGCATCCAGACGCCGCAGCCGACCAGCGCGATGCGCCCCGCATCCGTGTAGAAGAGGGCGTCCATGTAGCCCGGGCTCGTCAGATAGACGAGGCCGGCGACGGCAGGCGGCAAAGAGCCGATGATCGCGGCGGAGGCCTTGGCCTCCATCGACACGGACTTGATCTTGTCGCGCATCTTGCGGCGCTCGCGGATCACCCGAGACAGGTTGGCCAGGGTCTCGGCGAGATTGCCCCCGGTCTTCTGTTGGATCGCCAGGACGATACCGAAGAAATTGGCCTCCGCGCAGGGCATGCGCTCATACAGCTTGGTAGCGGCGTCGGTCAGCGGCAGGCCGAGCGTCTGCGCCTCGACGATCAGCCGGAACTCGGACTTGACCGGCTCCTGGGCCTCGTTGGCGATGATGCGCAGGCAGTCGTTCAGTGGCAGGCCCGATTTGATGCCGCGCACGATGACGTCGAGCGCGTTCGGGAACTCGTTGATGAAGCGCATCATCCGCTTCTTGCCGAGATGGGACAGGTACCAGCGCGGCAGGCCGAGCAGGCCGACGACGAAGCCGACCAGCATCACGACCCAGTTGCCCGAGGTGAGCAGAAGCACGACGGCCATGACGATGCCCAGGACGACGCCGAGCAGCCAGTACTGCTTGCGCGACCAGGACAGCCCGGCCTGTTCGATACGGCCTTCGATGGTAACCTTGTGGCGCGCCTTCTCGCGATTCTCGATGTCCTTCAGGCTCTGCGCGACCTGCCCGCGCCGGGCCTGGCTCTGCGCTTCGCGATCGGCCGCAGCCCGGATCGCGGCCGGGGCGGCGAACTCACGACGGCGCTGCTCGGCGCGCGCCTGGCCGCTCAGCCTCGGATAGAAGAGGGCATAGGCGATACCGCCCGCCGAGACGGCGGCTAGGATGGCGGCGGCGATCTGGCCATAGTCCATGGCGTGCCTTCTTCCTGCTCAGGCGTCGACCCGGCCATCGGCCTCGAGCTGGTCGAGCGCCGCGGCGAGCCGCTGCTCGTCGCCGAAATAGCGGGCACGTTCCCACAGGCGCGGCCGACCGATGCCGGTCGAGCGATGCCGGCCGATCAACCTGCCATTCGGGTCCTCGCCGAGGATGTCGTAGACCATCAGGTCCTGGGTGATGATCACGTCGCCTTCCATGCCCATCACCTCGGTGATGTGGGTGATGCGGCGCGAACCGTCACGCATGCGCTGCGCCTGGATGATCACGTCGATCGAGGAGCAGATCATCTCGCGCAGGGTCTTCGAGGGCAGGCTGAAGCCGCCCATGGTGATCATCGACTCGATACGACTCAGGCACTCGCGCGGCGTATTGGCGTGCAGCGTGCCCATCGAGCCGTCATGGCCGGTGTTCATCGCCTGGAGCAGGTCGAAGGCCTCCGGCCCGCGCACCTCGCCGACGATGATACGCTCCGGCCGCATGCGCAGGCAGTTCTTGACGAGATCGCGCATCGTGATCGCACCCGACCCTTCGAGGTTGGGCGGGCGGGTCTCCAGGCGCACCACGTGCGGCTGCTGCAACTGGAGCTCGGCGGCGTCCTCGCAGGTGATGACGCGCTCGTCGTGCTCGATATAGTTGGTCAGGCAATTGAGCAGCGTCGTCTTGCCCGAGCCGGTGCCGCCCGAGATCACGATGTTGCAGCGGACCCGCCCAATGATCTTCAGGATCTCTGCGCCAGGCGGCGAGATCGCGCCGAAACGCATGAGCTGGTCGAGCGTCAGCTTGTCCTTCTTGAACTTGCGGATGGTGAGGGCAGGCCCGTCGATCGCCAGCGGCGGCGCGATCACGTTGACGCGCGAGCCGTCGGCGAGACGCGCATCGCAGATCGGCGAGGATTCGTCGACACGGCGGCCGACCTGGCTGACGATGCGCTGGCAGATGTTCATCAGCTGCGCGTTGTCACGAAAACGGATGCTGGTGAGCTGGATCTTGCCGCCGGTCTCGATGAAGGTCCGGCCGGCGCCATTGACCATGATGTCGGCGATATCGTCGCGCGCCAGCAGCGGCTCCAAAGGTCCATAGCCGAGCACGTCGTTGCAGATGTCGTCGAGCAGCTCCTCCTGCTCTGCGATCGAGAGCACGACATTCTTCAGCGAGATGATCTCGTTGATGATGTCGCGGATCTCCTCGCGAGCCGACTCGCCGTCGAGCTTGGCCAGCTGCGAAAGGTCGATCGCTTCGATCAGAGCACCGAAGATCATGCTCTTCATCTGATAATATTCGTCGGACCGCGGCATGTCCGCCGGTGCTGGTGGCGGCGGCGGCGCCCGCCGCGCCTCGACAGCCGCGGGTCGCTGCTCGGCCGCGCGCATCGGCGCAGGCGCCGCGGCGCTCGGCGCGCCTGCCAGAGCCGGGGCTGTCTGCTGTCGCTTGCCGAACATGGGTCAGGCCTTCCGACGCATCAACTTGGCCACCAGGGGCTCGAACAGGCTGCGCTTGCTGCGCTTCTGCTCGCCGCGACCGGTGAGAACCGTCCCGATCTGCACGAAGGCGTCCGCCACCTTGCTGCCCGGCTGGACCTCGGCGATCATCTGGCCGTTATTGGCCGCGGTACCGAAGAGCTGGGCGTCGAAGGGGATCGACGTCATCACCTCGATCCCGACCGCCTTGGCGAATTCGCTCGCCTCGATCTCCGGCCGCTTGGGCAAGCCGACCTGGTTGAGGATCAGGCGGGGCACGGAATCGTTCGGCCGGGCGGCACGCAACAAGTCCATCAGATTCTTGGCGTTGCGCAGCGAGGCGAGCTCTGGGGCGGCGACGATCGCGACCTCGTCGGCGCCGACCAGCGCCCGCTTGGCCCAGCCTGTCCACAGATGCGGCACGTCGAGCACGATGCAGGGGACGCTGGCCCGAAGCAGGTCGAGCACGAGCTCGAACGCGTCCTCGCCGAGATCGACGGTGCGGTCGAGCATCGCCGGAGCTGCGAGCAGGGAGAGATTCTCGCTGCAACGCGACAGGAGCCGGTCGAGCATGTTGGCGTCGAGTCGCTCCGGCGCGAACACGGCGTCGGCGACCCCCTGGGGCGGATCCTGGTTGAAATCCAGCCCAGCGGTGCCGAAGGCGATGTCGAGATCGGCGATCACCGTCGAGGCGTCGAGATTGCGGGCGATCGCCCAGGCGACGTTATGCGCGACGGTCGAAGAGCCGACGCCCCCCTTGGCGCCGACAATCGCGATGGTGCGCCCCAGCGTCGCCGAACCCGACGTCGCATAGAGTTCGGACAGGGTACGCAGCAGGTCGAGGACCCCGAACGGAGCGACCAGATAGTCGCTGACGCCGCGCCGGATCAGCTCGCGATAGAGCTGGATGTCGTTGACATGGCCGATGACGACGACCTTGGTACCGGGGTCGCAGCTCTCCGCGAGTGCATCGAGGTTGGAGACCAGCACTGCCGGTTCCCTGACGGTCTCGAGCACGATCACATTCGGCGTCGGGGCGCCGCGGAAGGCCTCGACCGCCGCCGCCGGGCCGCCCATCTGGACGCGCGCCTGGACCTTGTCCATGCGCCGGTCGGCGGTCACCGCCTGCATCGCCGCGGCGACGTCCTGCGTCTCGCAGAAGGCCTGCAAGGTGACGCGCGGCAGCGGCGCGATGATCTCGTCGCCGCCAGTCTCCGGCTCGAATCCCGGCATGCTCGCCATCATTTGCCTCCGACGGCGTCGCTGATCTTGGTCTGCTCCTGGCGATACTGCGTCGAGGGATCCTTGCCCTCGCGCAGCTTCTTGATCGCCTCCATGCGCTTTTGCGTGTCGAGGCGGCCCTCGCCGCGCGCGCGCACCAGATCCAGCGGATCGGCGATCTGCGCCGCGAGATTGGCCTGGGTGGAGCAGCCGAAATTCCAGTATGGCTCGTTCATCGCATCCGTCTTGTAGCTGGCGACGCCGAGATCGACCGGCCATTGCCCGCAGGAATGCGGGAGCCCGGCCTGCAAGGAGGCGTAGGTCAGGCGGATCGGCGATGCGAGCCCGGGATCGGCGATGCGATAGGTCCTGACCGAAAGCGCGCCGGGCGAGACGCCGGCCCGGGCGAGCGAGCGGCGGATGCCGTCGAGCGTGTCATGAGTCGCAAGATCGCGCCCGGTCCCAGTCGGAACCTCGGCAACCAACCCGCCCTTGCCGCTGCGGCGATAATCCTCGCCGAAGCGGGCGACGTCGTCGGCCTGGCGCGGGTCGAGCGCGCCGCCAGCCCGGCCGACGAAGACATCGAGCGAGCGCGGCGCATCGCGCAACACGATCGGATGACGCTCGCGGATGTCGGTGGGAATGCCGGACGTCGAGATATCGCCCTTGGCGCAGGCTCCGAGCAGGAGCGCGGCACCGAGCGTGACGGGCAACGCTGCCTTGTATGTCCGAGAGGGCTTGCTGGTCACGATCGCCATCCTTGTCGCGGCCCCGTCATCAATCGGCGATGAAGCCGACGCGGCCCTTGTAGGCCTGCGGAATCGGCCCGCCGCTCGTCGACCCGTAGATCTTGTTCAACCGGCCCATCAGGATCGTCTGGGCATCATGCGCCTCGACGAAGCCGTCATCCGGGCGCTGCAACCCGTTGGGGCCGACCGGCTTCACGATGTAGGGGGTTACGGCGATCATCAGCTCGGTCTCCTCGCGCTGATAGTCGCGGGAGCGGAACATCGCACCGATGATCGGGATGTTCATCAGAGCCGGCAGCCCGTTGATGGCCTGACGCGAGACGCGCTGGATCAACCCGGCTGTCGCCAGCGTGCCGCCCGACGGCAGTTCGACAGTGGTGTCGGACTTGCGCACGCGGAAGCCTGGCGCGTTGACCGCGATTGTCTCGGTGGGGTTGAGGCGCAGCTGGTTCTCGAAATCGAGCTCGGTGACCTCGGTGGCGATGCGCATCGAGATCTTGCCCTCGGACATCACGATCGGCGTGAAATTCAGGGAGACGCCGACCGGCTTGTACTCGATGTTGAGATTACAGCGGTTAGTCGTGTCGCAGGAATACCCTTTCGGGACCGGAATCTCGCCGCCGGCAGTGAACTTGGCACTCTCGCCGGAGATCGCCGTCACGGTCGGCTCGGCCAGCACGCGGGACAGGCCGGCGCGCTCGAGCGCTCGCATCGTTATGTTGGTCGAGTTGCCGATGCCGGCGCCGATCGCGGTTGCCGCCAGCTGCTGAGGTTGCAGCGAAAACGGGGTGTCGATCGTCGGGGTGATGCTGAACTTGCCGAGCTTCCACTCGCCGGTCGAGTTGATGCCGAGTTGCTTGATCGCCTTGCGCGATACCTCCGAAACGGTGACCTTGACCATGACCTGGTCGCGGCCGCGAATGGTCAGCGAATTGATCACCGCGCCCTTGGTCGCGTTCGCGCCCTCGCCGGAGATGCCGACAAAGGCATTGGCGATGTCCATGGCCTGCGTCGCCTCGGAGGCGCTCGAGACATTGCCGACCAGCAGGATTGAATTCCCGGCCGGTTTGACCTGGATGTCGGCGCCCGGCATGGCCGTGCGCAGCGTCGTGCGGAGCACGTTGAGATCGCGGCCGACCTCGATCTCCAGCGCCGTGATCTGTTTGCCCTCGGCGTCCATCACGAACATCGAGGTCGAGCCGTCGGCCATGCCGATGACGAAGAGCTTGCGGGCCGAGCGGACCACTGCGTTCGCCACCTTGGGATTGGCGACGAAGACCTCCTTGGCATCGCGCGGCAGTTCGACGATCAACGAGCGGCCGATCGAAAGATCGAGCCGGCGCGAAATCGCGTGCTCGCTGGCCCCGACGTTCAGAACCGGCGCCGCCCCCTTGCCCTGCGCAAGCGCCGGACCGGCGCAAAGCGGCAAGGCCAGCGGCAGAATCGCCAGAGACAATGCAAGGGCACGCTGCGGCCGACGCACTAGCGGATTGGAGTTCGACATGGACATCATGGCTTCACCGCCTTGGTGACGACGCCGTAGCGCACAAGCGTGAGGCCGCCGTCATCGACCGGAGTGCTCTTATCGCCGGCATCCTGCAGGCTGCGCAGCGCCAGCGAGAGGCTGCTGGTCTTCTGTGCCAGCGTCACGGCCTCGACCTGCTTCGGGTCGAGCTCGAGCGTCGCGGTCTCGCCCACGACGACCTTTTCGCCGTTCTTCTCCTGGATGCTCTGGCCGATCGCCAGAACGCGGACATTGGCGATCAGGGTCTCGCTGACCGGCGGCGACCCATCCTTGGAGTTGCTGTCGTCCCGGCTCGTGCGGATCACATCGACACGGTCATTGGGCAGGACGAAGCCGCCGGCGGTGTTGGCGCCGCGATTGTCGGTGGTGATGGCGACGGCGCGCTTGCCGGCTGGCAGGATCGCCGAAAGGAAACCGGAATCGGCCTTGAGCAGTTTATCGCGGCGGATCGGCTCCGAGCCGTACAGCGGCGCGCGGGCGATCTGGCCGATGAATTCGGCTTCGCCTCCGGGAAGGTCCTGGCGGCGGATCACCTCGGTAGGCAGGCTCGCCAGCGGCCAGGCCAGCCATTTCAGATCGCCGGCCGAAAGCTTGTTGCCGAGCGGGACATCTGCGGCGGCCACCAGCACCTCGACGGTCGGTGCCGGCTCGTATTTCGTCACCGACGGCGTCGTGACCTTTGGCGGTCGGCCGATCAGGAGCGCAGCCCCGAGGCCGGCGACGACCGCTATGGCGAGAATGATGATGCGGGCGGAACTCATGGCGCAGGATCCTTGGTCGGCATGCGCCAACCCTCAGCCGGATCGTGGCCTTCGAATCGTCAACTTATGGTTAACCGGAGGTATCTTTTTGTGCGTATCGGCGGTGCCGGTGCGTGGCCGCCCGGTCAGGAACCGATCGCGGCGCGCCAGATCGCCGTCTCCGGCAGAACGACGAGCGCGGCGAAGGCGAGGGCGATGCCGTAGGGCACGCCTTCGTCCTTGTCGTGAAGGCGCTGCGCCCAACTCCAGCCCAATGCCGGGCGAGGCAAGGGCATACTCCTCAGGCTGAGCAACGCGAGGGTGAGGACTCCACCGGCCACCGCGGAGATGAAGAGATAGGGCAGCAGCTGATCGAAGCCGAACCAGAGCGCCGTCACCGCAGCGAGCTTAGCATCGCCGCCGCCTATCCAGCCCGCCGCGAAGAAGCCGAAGGTGACGCCGAGGACGAGGAAGCCGGCAGCCAGATGCCAGCCCAGCTGCATCCAGCTCAAGCCAACGCTCCCCGCGCAGATCGCGAAGCCGGCGACGAGAACCAGGCAGAGCCGATTGGAGATCGTCATCGACACCATATCGCTGGCCGCGGCGTAAGCCATGGCCGCGGGAAAGACGACGAGGATCAGGAAAAACGAGATCGACATCATAAGTATCCGATAAGGAGTCGCATGCGATCTTGCCGCGACTGCCTCACCAAAGGCTTACCAATTCGGCCGCCGAGCAGCTCCGAACCCCAGACGCAAAACGCCCCAGGATATCCCAGGGCGTTTCGCAGCGTTCGAGAGTAACCGCTAGGCAGACGCTTACTGGAGCCCTTGGTTGATCAGGCCGAACTTCGCGGTCAGGCTGGAGCCGATCGTGCCCCAGATGCCGATGCAGACGACCGAAATCAGGGCGGCGATCAGGCCGTATTCGATGGCGGTGGCGCCCGACTCGTCCTTAGCGAAGCGCGCGAACAGATTCTTCATGGGGTAGCTCCTTTGCACCACGTTTGACTGCTGCCTTCGCTCTAGATGGCTTCGGTCAGCGACAGGAGTGACAGTACGGCGCCCGTCTTGCCGATCAGTTAAAGAGACCCAATAATTCGCCGAATTTTATAGGTCTTCACTCGATGGTTAATACGCTTTTAGCGCGGCGCGTCAGTTAACGAGAGGTATAAACCCTTCGATACTTAAAATAAAACCCGCCCTGCAAATCAGACAAACGCCGCATGACGCTTCGTTAGCGTGCGCGCGCCGGCACCACAAAGCGTTCTTCATTGTGGGCGATCAGGCTTCCAGCACCGACGCGGGAGCCGGATTGGCTCGGGAAATCGCCATCTTAGCAATCCATTCATCATTTTCGGCTTTCCTCGTCGCGTTCGAAACCTTGAGACGCGTGCGAGGTCCATTGTGATGCCGGGATCGCGGCTCTTCCAATCCTTCCAGAGGCTGGCCCTTGCCGGACTCTTAGCGGCTGGCGGCTCGAGCCTTTCGGCCGATGTCGTGCGCGCGCAGGCCCGGCTTATTCCAGCGCCGGCCCCGGAAACGCGGGGTGAAACCGGCGATGCAAGAATCGAAGCGGTCCAGGTGACGGTCGATCACGCCAAGGTGCTGCGACTGCCCGAGAAGGCCCAGACGGTGATCGTCGGCAATCCGGCGATCGCCGACGTCACCGTCCAGCGCAACGGCGTGATGATCGTGACCGGCAAGAGCTACGGCGTCACCAACCTGATCGCGCTCGACGCGACCGGCGCCCTGCTGGCGGAATCCTCGGTCCGTGTCGGCGCCGCCAGCGATTCGATCCTGACGGTGCAGCGCGGCCTCGAGCGCGAGAGCTATTCCTGCACGCCGAGCTGCCAGCCGAGCGCCCAGCTCGGCGACTCCAAGGCGTTCTTCGACGGCACCAGCGGCCAGAGTGGGGCTCGCAACGCCGCGGCGACCGGGGCGGAGAAGAAATAGCTCCCCGCCCCGCGCGAGAGCAATCAGATCGTCTGGTTGTAGGCGCCGACCTCAGGGTTCTCGCGCAGAACGCCGTCGATCGCCTTGAACATCTCGCGCATACGCGCTTCAGAGACCGGGCTCTCGCAGACCACGACCAGCTCCGGCTTGTTCGAGGAAGCACGGATCAGGCCCCAGGTGCCGTCCTCGTTGACGACGCGCACGCCGTTGACGGTGATGACGTCAACGATCTTCTGGCCGGCGATCTTGTCGCCCGCCGCCTGCATCGCCTGGATGCGCTGGGTGATCTTGTCGCTGACGCCGTACTTGATCTCGTCGGCGCATTTGGCCGCCATGGTCGGCGTGCCCCAGGTCTTCGGTACCGCGGCATAGAGCTCGGCCATTGACTTGTCCGGGTTGCGATCGAGCATGTCGATCACGGCGATGGCGGTGACGACACCGTCGTCATAGCCGCGCCCGACCGGGGCGTTGAAGAAGAAGTGGCCCGACTTCTCGAAGCCAGCGAGTGCATTGAGGTCGCGGACCCGGCGCTTGATGTAGGAGTGCCCGGTCTTCCAGTAGTCGGTCTTGACGCCGAGCCTCTGCAATTCCGGATCGGTCGAGAACAGGCCGGTCGACTTGACGTCGACGACGAACTGCGCGCCCGGATTGAGCTTGCCGAGGTCGCGTGCCAGCATCACGCCGATCTTGTCGGCGAAGATCTCCTCGCCATGGTTGTCGACGACGCCGCAGCGATCGCCGTCACCATCGAAGCCGAGCGCGACATCGGCGCCGTGCTGCTTCACGGCATCGGCCATGGCGTGCAGCATCTTCATGTCTTCGGGGTTGGGATTGTAGCGCGGGAAGGTATGGTCGAGCTCGGCATCCATCGGGATGACCTCGCAGCCCAGCGCTTCCAGGATCTGCGGCGCGAAGGCGCCGGCCGTGCCGTTGCCGCAGGCGGCGATGACCTTGAGCTTGCGCGTGATCTTCGGACGGTTCGTCAGGTCGGCGATGTAGCGCGCCGGGAAATCGGGCACGAACTGATAGGAGCCGCCGCCCGGCAGGTCGAAATCGCCGGCGAGCACGATGTCGCGCAACTGCCCCATCTCGTCCGGGCCGAAGGTGACCGGGCGCTGCGCGCCCATCTTGATGCCGGTCCAGCCATTGTCGTTGTGCGAGGCGGTCACCATCGCGACGCAAGGCACATCGAGCTCGAACTGGGCGAAATAGGCCATGGGCGACATGGCGAGGCCGATGTCGTGGACCTTGCAGCCGGCCGCCATCAGGCCGGTGACCAGCGCCATCTTGATCGAGGAGGAATAGCTGCGGAAGTCATGGGCGGTGACGATCTCGGGCTTGACGCCCATGCGCCTGATCAGCGTGCCCAGCCCCATGCCGACGGCCTGCACGCCCATCAGGTTGAGCTC
Organism: Allobosea lupini; assembly: GCF_900109525.1. GTDB lineage: Bacteria > Pseudomonadota > Alphaproteobacteria > Rhizobiales > Beijerinckiaceae > Allobosea > Allobosea lupini. The sequence continues at coordinate 431,044 of NZ_FOAN01000004.1, forward strand.
TTTCCCGAAGAACCAGCGTGCATCGTATTCGCGGAAGCCGGTCGGCTTCACCATCGGCAGCGATTCGTACTCGAAGGTGTTGGGGAAGAGCTCGGGCAGGGGCTTCGGAAACATCGGGCCATCCAGTTTCGAGGACATCATGCAGCGAGCAGGCCACAGGCTACATGAATGCAGCCTGAGCATGACAGGGCGGGAACGCAAGGCCGGCATAGCCGATCGTCACGACGTTGGGAACCGACACGCGCCGCTCAGCCGCGCAGGACCATGCGGCCGCCCTCGACCTGATAACTGCGCAGTCGGCGCAGGAAGGAGGTGCCGAGCAGGCTGATCGAGAGCGCGCCGGCCGGCATCACCACGGCCTCGACATCGCGGACCGAGATGTCGCCGAGCCGGACTTCGCGCAGCATCGTCTTCGCGCCTCGCACCACACCGTTGGCCGTGCCGAGACTTACTGAGTAGGCGGAGCGGTCGGGCCTGATCCCGAGCGCCCGCGCGTCGCCGTCGGTCAGCACGATCAGGCTCGCGCCGGTGTCGACCATCATCCTGACGCGATAGTTGTCGATCGACGGATGGACGAGATAGTGGCCGCGATAATCGGCATTCACCGTCAGCACGCGCTCGGCCGTCGCCGGCATTGCTGGGCTCGAAGCCGCGCTCGCGGGTGCGGGGGCCGCGCTCGTCATCCGGTCGAGACTGCCCGCCGCATGGAAAGCGGCAAGGCCGGCGATCCCGGCAACGCCCAGGAACCACAGGACCGGCCGCTGGGCCATGATCGATTTCCCTTTCCCGCCTCGTCCCGGCGACGCTGCCGACAAAGGTGCTGACCAAGAGTAAACCGAGGCGCCGAAACCAGCGTCGCCGGCGCGGTCTCGCTTCGCCGAGCGCGTTCAGTCCTAATCGGTCGTCACCGGAGTCGGTCGCATTCGAGACAAAGCTCGCTCGCTACAGGACGCTCTTGCCGGCCAGGGCCTCGATCGCCTCGCGACGGGGCACGCTCGGCTGGGCGCCGGCAACGGTGCAGGCGAGCGAGCCGGCGGCAAGCCCGCGCTGGAGCGCGCCGGAAAAGCCGAAGCCGGCCTGCAGCGCCGCGGCGAAGGCGCCGACGAAGCTGTCCCCCGCCGCGACCGTATCGACGGCATCGACGACCGGCGCCTCGAGCCGGCGCCGAACTCCGCCATGCCAGCCGACCGCGCCCGCGCTCCCTAGCGTGACGATGCAGGCGATGCCGCGCTCACCGTCGATACGCCGGGCGATCGCGTCGGGCTCGGTCTCGCTCCAGCCGAGCGAGCCGGCGAGGATCAGAGCCTCGTGCTCGTTGACGATCAGTATGTCGGTCAGAGCCAGTAGTTCCGGCGCAGGCTCGCCGGCCGGGGCGAGGTTGAGGACGACCCGGCCGCCGCCGGCGCGCATCGCCCGCGCCGCCCGCAGGCACTCGCCCTCCGGCACCTCGCGCTGGAGCAGCAGCAGGTCACCCTCGCCCGGCCGCAGCGTCTCGACTGCATCGGCTTTGGCCAGCGCGTTGGCGCCGGCCGCGACCACGATCTGGTTGGAGCCGGCCGCATCGACGGCGATGAAGGCCGCGCCGGTCGGCGCCTCGACGCGCGCGACATGGGCGAGGTCGACGCCATCCTCAGCCAGCAGCCCAAGCGCGATCTCGGCGAAGCCGTCGCGCCCGACGGCACCGACCAGTGTCACCTCGGCGCCGGCGCGGCGGGCTGCCAGCGCCTGGTTGGCGCCCTTGCCGCCGGGATGCAGCGCATAGCCCGGCCCAAGCACGGTCTCGCCGGCGCCGGGCAGGCGTTCGACGGGCGTGACCAGATCGACATTGAGCGAACCGAAGACGGTGATCATGCCGCAAGGCCCCGCGCGAGGCGGGTGACGCCGGCGACGAAGGCATCCTCGGGCGTGGTCAGGCCATGGTCGAGCCCCGCGGCGGCCAGCGCCCGGCCATAGCTCCCGGCGAGCACGCCGTCCGCCACCAGGTGCAGATTGGCGAGGTCGCCGAACAAAGCGCGGGCACCCTCGATCTCCTGCGCCACCAGCAGGGCGGAGAGGTAGGGACCGACAGCGCCGCCCTGCATGCGCCCGCCGAGGACATCGCTGCGGGCGTGGAAAGCGGCGTTGAGCAGGCCGCCCGGCCGCTGCGCTGCGGCGAGCCCGCGCCTTGCGCCCTCGGCAGCATCGTCACCGACCGGCTCCGTCGCCAGGCGGGACAGAATCGAGTGCTCACGCAGCAGGCCGTAGATCTCGCCGGTCATGAAGCTGGCGAAGCGGGTGATGCGGCCGCCCTTGACCTCAGCCCATTTCGAATGGGTCCCGGGCAGGCAGGCGACGCCGTCGGTGAGCCCAAGGCCGACGATCAGCGTCTCCTCGCCGCGCATCACGTCGAAGGCGCCCTCATCGCAGGAGAGGCCGGGCAGGATGGTGGCGCGCGTGCCGTCGTCGAGCGTGACGGCAAGGCCGGCTGCCGCGATCTCGTCCGGGCTCGCCGGGCAGGCGACATAGGGCGCCTCGACCCAGCCATTGCGGCTGCCGACCATGCCGGCGAGCAGCACGGCCGCGTCGGGCCGCGCCTGGCGGAACTCGCCGGCGATCTGCGCGAAGGCGGCCGGGAAGCCGCCAGATGGCACCGACTGGATGCCGCGATCGGCGACGCGCTTGCCCAGCACCGCGCCATCCTCGCCGACGAGGAAAGCGCGGGCTCGCGTCGTGCCCCAGTCGAGCGCGATCAGGGGTGTGGGCATGGCAGGCTCCGGCGGAATTGCATGGCTTGTCCGGCGTTCCGGCCGAGGCGAAGCGAAGAGGCGTGGAATCTCCCCGGCCAGCGCGGCCCGGTCAAGCCCGGCCGGCCCTTGACGATACCTCGTGCCGGCGCAATCGAGGCGAGGGGAGCGGGTGCCGCGTTCGTCCCTCCGATTGCCGAAGGACACTGCCATGCTCACGCTCTCGTCAGGCCGCTATAAGGCCCGGATCGCCCCCGACGCCGGCGGGACGATCGCCACGCTCGATTGGCAGAAGCCGGACGGGACCACGCTGCCGCTTCTTCATGCGCCCGCGGGTGTCGCGCCGCAGACGGAGACACCGAACAAGTTCGGGGCCTGGGCCATGCTACCTTTCGCCAACCGCGCCTTCGACAGTGTGGTCGACGACGGCCATACCCGCTTCAGCGTGCCCTCGAACAATCCCGCCGGGACGATCCACGGGTTCGGCTGGCAGTCCGCCTGGCAGGTCGAGGAACAGTCCGCCGGTCATACCCTGCTGGTGCACCGCCGGACGGACGGCGCGGATCCCTATCGCTACCTCGCCAGGCAAGAGATCCGGCTGGGCGAGGACGGTATGACCGTGACACTTGGATTGACCAACGAGGCCGACCAGGCCCTACCGTTCGGCATGGGCCTGCATCCCTGGTTTCCCTGCGCCGCCGACACCCGCCTGCGCATGACGGCCACCGGCGCGTTGATCTTCGGCGACCAGTTCCGCGCCACCGGCAAGCAAGCCTTCGGCGATGGCGGCCCCTACGCCGGCAACCCGGTTTTCGCCACCGGCGCCGAGACCGCCTGGAGCTTCCTCGGCTGGGACGGTACCGCCCGGATCGAGACGCCCTCGACCGGCCTCGCCATCACGCTGAGCGCGAGCGAGAACCTGCGCTATCCCGTGGTCTGGGCGCCGGCCGGCGTCGATTTCCTCTGCGCCGAGCCGCAGAGCCACGCCGCGGGAGCGCCGAGCGAAAAGATCGTGCGCGAGGCCTCGCCGCTCTCCCGGCTGCAACCGGGCGAGACGCTGGCAGGCTGGGTGCGGATCGCCGCCGAGGCGATCTGAACCTCGAAGCTAGCGCCAGCCCGGCCCCGACAACGGCTGGAAGCCGATCGCGCCGGCCGGGATGGCCGGTCTGAGCAGCATCTGCTCGCGTGCTTCGCCCCAGGCCGGCCCCTGGCGCTGCTGCTTGGCGGTCAGCACGGCCTTCTGCGTCTTGATCTTGGCCTTGGCGATCTTGTGCTTGCCGCCCGAGGACGCCTTGGCGAAGCGCGAGAGATTATCGGGCGCGGCGCCGTTCAAGGCGATGCGCGTGTCGCCAGCGCCGTGCTTCTTGACCAGCGCGAAGAGCTTGGCGGCGTTGGCCGGATGCAGGCGGATGCAGCCATGCGAGGCCGGGCGGCCGAGCGCGCCGACGGCTGTCGTGCCATGGATGGCGTAGCCGCCGCGGAAGAACACGGCATAGGGCATCGCCCCGCCATATTTGCGCGAGTACCAGCTGCGCTCGAGCCGGGTCGGGCGATAGACTCCGTTGGGCGAGCGGAAGCCCTTGCGGCCGGACGAGATCGCCCAGTTGTAGGTTTCGCCATCGCTGGTGGCGACGCTCATGCGCTGGTTGGCGATATCGACGCGGACATCGACCTTGGCCTGCGCCGCGGCGAGGCCGGCGAGCGAGGCGCATAAGAAAGCGAGAATGCCGAGAAGGCGGGACATGACGCGACTCCTGAACGACGCAACCTGAAGAAAACGGCTCTTTGGTCGCTGTCGCTCGGGCGCGTGCGCCATGCGAAGCCAGCCCCGGCCTTGCCCTAAAGGAATCCCGAGGGGCCGATGCTTGTAAAGCTGAAACCGCTAAAATGGTTTCCAGTCGCGTCCTGTTGAAGCGACTGTCCTGCGCTAGTCGAAGAACACGATCCAGGCGAGCAGCGCCGCGATCAGCCAGAGCGCCCAGTTGCCCCAGCGGTTGCGCGCTGCTTCCGCCCGGCCGATCGCCTGGATGCTGGCCTCGTCGAGCGAGAAGCCGTGGCGCGACGACTCTTCCAGCTGACCGAGCACGCGCTCGGCCCGGCCGACCGTCTCCGGCAGGTTGGCGAGGCTCACCGCCAGGGTGCGGACGCTGCGGCCGGCATCCTCGATGCGCCCGATCGGGCCGAGATTGCGCGTCAGCCAGTCGCGCACCACCGGCTCGGCCGTGGTCCACATGTCCAGATGCGGATCGAGCGTGCGGGCGACGCCCTCGACCACGACCATGGTCTTCTGCAGCATGACGAGCTCGGTGCGCGTCGCCATGTCGAACAGGCCGGTGATCTCGAACAGCAGCGTCAGCACCTTCGCCATCGAGATCTCGTCGGCGCGCTTGTCGTGGATCGGCTCGCCGACTGCCCGGATCGCCTGGGCGAAGTCGTCGACCGAATGGTGCGGCGGCACATAGCCGGCCTCGAAATGCACCTCGGCGACGCGGCGATAGTCGCGCGTGATGAAGCCGAACAGGATCTCGGCGAGGAAGCGCCGCTCCTTGTGGCCGAGCCGGCCCATGATGCCGCCATCGACCGCGACGAGCCGCCCCTGCGCATCGACGAACAGGTTCCCCGGATGCATGTCGGCATGGAAGAAGCCGTCACGGATCGCGTGCCTGAGGAAGGACTGGATGACGTTGCGGCCGAGGGCGACCATGTCGTGCCCCGCAGCACGCAGCGCTTCGACATCCGAGAGGCGGATGCCGTCGATCCATTCGTCGACCAGGATTTCGCGGGCGGTCAGCTGCCAATCCGGCACCGGCACGCGGAAATCGGCATCCTCCCTGGTGTTCTCGGCGAATTCGGAGAGCGCCGCCGCCTCCAGGCGCAGGTCCATCTCCATGGTGACCGAGCGCGCCAGCGTCTCGACGATGGCGACGAAGCGCAGGCGCCGCGCCTCGGGCGAGCGGCTCTCGGCGAGCTGCGCACCGAAGCGCATCGCCGCGAGGTCGCGGTGGAAGCGGTCGCGGATGCCGGGCCTGAGGATCTTGACCGCGACCTCGCTGCCGTCCTTGCGGCGGGCGCGGTGGACCTGCGCGATCGAGGCGGCAGCGACCGGCTCGCCGAATTCGGCGAAGATCGCCTCGGCCGGCTTGCCGTGGGCGGCTTCGATCGCGGCGCGGGCCTGCGCCATCGGGAAGGGCGCCATCCGGTCCTGCAGGGCCGAAAGATCCTCGGCGATCTTCATGCCGACGACATCGGGCCGCGTCGCCAGGAACTGGCCGAACTTGACATAGGACGGGCCGAGGCGGGTCAGCGCCGCGGCAAGCCTCGTCGCGGAGGAGCCGGCGCCGCGCCGCTCGATCAGGCGGCCGAGCGCGATCAGGCCCCGCGCCGCCGGCGGCAGCACGGACGGATCGACGAGCGCGAGCGCGCCCTCGCGCGCCAGCACGAAGCCGACCCGCGCCGAGCGGGCGAGATGGGCGAGCGCGGAGATCATGCCGATAGCAACGCGGAACGCGCCTTCCTCGTCATGGTCGGGCTTGCCCCAACCATCCACGTCTTCCTTCGGGCAGCGCGGTGTTCAAGACGTGGATGCTCGCCACAAGGGCGAGCATGACGGCGGTGGGCAGTCACGGCCTCAGCCTCACTCACAGCTTCCAGCCGGAATGCAGCGCCACGACCCCGCCGGTCATCGGCGTGAAGCTGGCACGACGAAAGCCGGCGTCCGCGATCATGTTGGCGAAGACCTGCGGACGCGGGAACTTGCGGATCGACTCGACCAGGTACTGGTAGGGCTCGGATTCGCCCGTCACCATCCTGCCCATCGGCGGGATGACGTTGAACGAATAGGCCTCGTAGATCTTGTCGAGGACAGGCACGTCGACATGGCTGAACTCGAGGCAGAGGAAACGGCCGCCGCGCTTCAGCACGCGATAGGCCTCGGCCAGCGCCTTCTCGATGCGCGGCACGTTCCGGATGCCGAAGGCGATCGTATAGGCGTCGAAGCTGTTGTCCGGCAACGCCAGCTCCTCGGCATTGCCCTGGACGAAGCGGATGCGCTCATCCTCCGGAAAGCGCTTGTTCGCGCGCTCGCGGCCGACGGCCAGCATCTCGGCGTTGATGTCGAGCACGGTGACATCGGTCTGAGGGCCGCCCTCCTCCAGCACCTTGAAGGCGACGTCGCCGGTGCCGCCGGCAACGTCGAGATGATGGAAGGCCCGGTCGCGCGGCGGCTTCAGCGCGGTGAGCAAAGCTTCCTTCCAGACACGGTGCAGCCCGGCCGACATCAGGTCGTTCATCAGGTCGTAGCGGCCGGCGACCTTGTGGAAGACGTCGTCGACCTTGGCCTGCTTCTCGCCGAGCGGCACGTTCTCGAAGCCGAAATGGGTGGTGTCGGAGGCTGCTGTCACGGTTGGGCCGCTCTTGTGTTCGGGTGAGGCGATGAATAGCGAAAGCGTCGGGGCTTGTCGCGGGCCCTCTCGACGCATGCTGAAGAGCCGATGCCATGCCTGAACTTCCCGAGGTCGAAACCGTCCGGCGCGGCTTGGAGCCCGCCATGCTCGGCGAGCGCTTCGCACGCGTCGAGCAGAATCGGCCCGATCTGCGCTTCCCCCTGCCCGAGCGCTTCGCCGAGCGGCTGACCGGCCGGCGCATCGAAGCCCTGTCGCGGCGGGCGAAATACCTGATCGCCGATCTCGACGACGGCCAGGCGCTGGTCATGCATCTCGGCATGAGCGGGCGCTTCATCGTCGAGGCACCGGGCACGAAGCCGACCGAGCCCGGCGCCTATTACAACGAGATCGGCCGGCACCTGATCCACGACCATGTCGTCTTCCATCTCGGCTCGGGCGCCCGCGTCACCTACAATGACGTCCGCCGCTTCGGCTTCATGGATCTGCTGCCCCGCGCCGGGCTCGAAACCTCCAAGCATTTCGCCGGGATGGGCATCGAGCCGCTCGGCAACGAGCTCTCCGGCGAGCTCCTGGCGAAGCTGTTCTCAGGGAAGATCGCGCCGCTGAAGGCGGCGCTGCTCGACCAGCGCCTGATCGCCGGGCTCGGCAACATTTATGTCTGCGAGGCGCTGTTCCGCGCGGGCCTTCATCCGGAGGCCGAGGCTGGCTCGCTGGCGACGCCGACCGGCAGGCCGCGCGACAAGGCGCATCTGCTGGCGCAGATCATCCGCGATGTGCTGGAGGAGGCGGTCGCCGCTGGTGGCTCGACCTTGCGCGACTTCGCCCATGCCGACGGCTCGCTCGGCTATTTCCAGCATCGCTTCAAGGTCTATGACCGCGAGGACGAGCTTTGCGTCACGCCGGGCTGCGGCCATCTGGTCAAGCGTCTCGTGCAATCGGGCCGCTCGACCTTCTATTGCGAGAGCTGCCAGAAGCGGGGCTGAGGATCATGCCGGACACGCCTCGGCCGAGCGGCAGGATCATCCTGCTCAACGGCGCCTCCAGCAGCGGCAAATCCTCGCTGGCGCGCGCCGTCCAGGCCCGGATCGAGGAGCCGTTCTGGCACATCTCGATCGACCATCTGCGCGATTCGGGCGTGCTTCCGACAGCGCGCATCCGCAGCGGCGAATTCCAGTGGACCGCGATGCGCGACGCCTTCTTCGAGGGCTTCGAACAGTCGCTGCTCGCCTATGTCCGCTGCGGCAACAATCTGATCGTCGAGCACATCATGGAGAGCCGCGCCTGGCTGCTGCGTCTGGCCGGACTTCTGGCGGGGCAGGACGTATTCTTCGTCGGCCTGCATTGCGATCTCGGCGAGCTGGAACGGCGCGAGGCCGCCCGCGGCGACCGGCGAATCGGCGATGCCCGCCGCGACTTCCACCAGGTTCACAGCTATTGCCGCTACGATGCCGAGCTGGATTCGGCCGTCGCGCCCGAGGCCAATGCCGACAGGCTGATCGCCGCCTGGCGTTCGCGCGCGACGCCCTCGGCCTTCCAACGCCTGCTCGCCGAGGCCGGGCCGGCCGCCTGATCAGGCGTTTTCGATGAGGCGCGCGAGGTTCTCCAGCGTCGAGCGCAGGCCGGCATCGTGATCGGCCTTGCCGATGCCCGCGGGAACGTTTTCGCACAGGATCGTCACCTCGGTGCCGTCACGCACCTCCTTGAAGCGCCAGGTCATCGTCATCGTGCCGGCCAAGGCCGGGTCATCCGAGACGAAGCCGACCTCCCAGACGATGCGCTCGCCAGGATCGAGCGCGACGAAGCGACCTTCGACGATGTCGCTGTCGGCCGTAGCCTTGCCGGGAGCCCCGCTTGGATCGTCATAGGTCAGGACCATGCGGTAACTGCCGCCCGGATGCGGCTCGAAGCGCTCGATCGTCGCCCGCATCCCCTTCGGCGGCAGCCAGCGCGACAGCACGGCCGGGTCGGCGAAGGCATTGTAGACCGCCCCGGGCGAGGCCTTGACGAGGCGCGAGGCGGTATCGGTTCGGGTTTTGCCGGTCATGCGCACCTCCTGCTCGGCGGCCGTGCCCGATCAACGCGCGAGGTGGCCCAAGGGGACCAACTGCGGCGACTAGCCTTTCACCACGCTCCTGAATGCGGCCGAAAGCGCGGCGAGGGCATCGCGCGGGCGCCCATCCCTGACCCGCGTGTGCAGCAGAATCGGCAGGCGGGGCAAATCGGGCAGACCGAGCCTTTGTCCGACATCGACCGCGCCGAAGGGCAGCATGCGCGGCGCCAATGCTGCGATCCCGAGCCCGGCGGTGACGGCAGCCACGACCGCCGTGACGCCACCGCCGACGAAGCTCTCCGTCCAGGATATGCCGGCCTCGTCAAGGAAGCGCCCGGCGATCACGCGCACGCCGCACGGCTCGGCCATGGTGGCGACCGGCAGCGGCTCGCCCGGGCGATGCTGCCAGCTTGGCGCCGCGAACCAGCCGAACTTCTCGTCGGCAAGCTGCTCGCCATCGCTGCGCCCGGCATGCAGGCGCACGATCACCGTGTCGAGCTCACGCCGGTCGAAGCTCTGGAGCAGTTCACTGGACGTCCCGATCCTGATCTCGATCACCAGCTGCGGGTCCTGCGCGTTCATGCGCGCGATCAATGCCGGGAGGTCCGGCCCCGCGACATGGTCGCTGATGCCGATGACCAGCCGCTCTCGGGCCGAGACGAAGGCGGACAGCGCGCGCTCATGCACCTCCAGGAGCTGGCGGGCATGGTCGAGGAAGGCCGCGCCACGCGCCGAGAGCTCGACATGCCGCGGCGTACGTTCGACGAGCCGGCATCCCAGCCGCTGCTCGAGGCGCTTCAGTTTCAGGCTGACGGCAGCCTGCGTCGTCCGCATCGCCTCGGCGGCGCGCGTGAAGCTGCCGAGATCCACGATACGAACGAAAGCCTGGACGGCATCGAGGTCGAGCGGAGCCGATGTCATTTTCATTCGTTATGTCTGAAATCAGGGTCAATAGCGTTCAAAAATAGCTGGGTTGTCGCTAGCGTCAAACCAGTACGAACGCCCTTGGCGACGGCCGGCGCCGCTCGCGGGGAAAGCAGGAGGAGTTTGCGATGACGAAGACCAGGGAGCCCGCGGTCGACGGCTCGTCCGTGGCGGAGCTGACCGAGGCGATCGAGACCTATTTCGACCTGATGTATGACTGCGACACGTCCCGCCTCGAGCAAACCTTCGCGCCCACGGCCCAGCTGCACGGCTTTCGCGACGGCAAGTTGATGGCGTGGCCGATGCCGGTCTACCGCGACATTCTCGACAAGCGCCAATCGCCGAAGTCGGTCAACGCCGAGCGCGCGGACGAGATTCTGTTCATCGACTTCGCCTCCACGACGCAGGCGATGACGAAAGTGCGAGTGAGGGTCAACACGATGGTGTTCGTGGACCACCTGACCTGGCACCGGATCGACGGTACCTGGCTGATCACCTCGAAGGGATTTCATGTCGAATCGCAGGACGGGCCGCCGATCTAGAGGTCTCGCGCCGAACTGCCTGCGCCGAGGCTCGCATCGCGCCGTGCGTCCGCGCGCATGGACCACGGCCCGGGTGGCCGCTATTCCTGGCCCGGACACAGCGCATTGGGAGGCTGCCATGGCTTATGAGACCATTCTCGTCGAGGTGAAGGGCAAGGTCGGCGTCATCACGCTGAACCGGCCGCAGGCCCTGAACGCGCTGAACGTCCAGCTCATCGCCGACATCAACGCGGCGCTCGACGGCTTCGAGCGCGACGACAATATCGGCTGCATCGTCATGACCGGCTCGGAGAAGGCCTTCGCCGCCGGCGCCGACATCAAGGCGATGCAGGAGCGCAGCTATCCCGGCACCTATCTCGACGACAAGTTCGCCGACTGGGACCGGATCGGCCAGCGCCGCAAGCCGATCATCGCCGCGGTCGCGGGCTTCGCGCTCGGCGGCGGCTGCGAGCTCGCGATGATGGCCGATTTCATCATCGCCGCCGACAACGCCAAGTTCGGCCAGCCCGAGATCAACCTCGCCGTCATCCCCGGCGCCGGCGGCACCCAGCGCCTGACCCATGCGATCGGCAAGGCCAAGGCGATGGACCTTTGCCTCACCGGCCGCTTCATGGACGTGAACGAGGCCGAGCGCGCCGGGCTGGTCGCCCGTGTCGTGCCGCTTGCCGAGCTGATGACCGAGACGCTGAAGGCGGCCGAGCAGATTGCCTCGAAGTCGCTGCCCTCGCTGCTGTCGGCGAAGGAATCGGTCAATCGCGCCTTCGAGACGACGCTGGCCGAGGGCCTGCGCTTCGAGCGCCGCGTCTTCTCGGCGCTGTTCGGCACGCACGACCAGAAGGAAGGCATGGCCGCCTTCATCGAGAAGCGGAAGCCCGAATTCAAGAACTACTGAGGCCACAGGCCCCGGCAGCTCAACGCCACGCATGGCCGGGGCCAGTTTCTTTCACTTGAAAGGCCCGCGGCGCTGCTGGACCATGGCTGCTCACTCTGAAGAGCACGCAGGAATTGCCATGACCGCCGCAGCCCGCTCCCTCACCGACGGCATCGCGCTGCCGAGCTATGCCGATGTCGAAGCGGCGGCACAGCGCATCGCCGGCGTCGCGCATCGGACGCCGGCGCTGACCTCGCGCACCGCCAATGAGCGCACCGGTGCCAATCTCGTTTTCAAGGCCGAGAACCTGCAGCGCATGGGCGCCTTCAAGTTCCGCGGCGGCTACAATGCCATCGCGGCGCTGACGCCGGAGCAGCGCAAGGCCGGGGTCCTGACCTATTCCTCCGGCAACCATGCCCAGGCGATCGCCTATGCCAGCAAGCTCACCGGCACACCGGCGACGATCATCATGCCGCTCGACGCGCCCGCGGCGAAGGTCGCCGCGACCAAGGGCTATGGGGCCGAGGTCGTCACCTATGATCGCTATACGCAGGACCGGCTCGAGCTGGGCGCCCGGCTGGCGGCCGAGCGCGGGCTGACGCTAATCCCGCCCTACGACCATCCCGACGTCATCGCCGGCCAGGGCACGGCGACGAAGGAGCTGATCGAGGAGGCCGGCGAGCTCGACGTGCTGCTGGTCTGTCTCGGCGGCGGCGGGCTCCTCGCCGGCGCACTGCTGGCGGCGAGGGCGCTCAATCCCGGCTGCAAGGTCTATGGCGTCGAGCCGGAGGCCGGCAATGACGGCCAGCAGTCGCTGCGCAAGGGCGAGATCGTCAGGATCGACGTGCCCAAGACCATTGCCGACGGCGCCCAGACCGCCTTCCTCGGCAATTACACCTTCCCGATCATCCGCGATCTCGTCGAGGATATCGTCACCGTACCGGACGCCGCCCTCGTCGCGGCGATGCGCTTCTTCGCCGAACGGATGAAGCTCGTGGTCGAGCCGACCGGCTGCCTTGCGGCGGCAGCCGCGTTCACCGGCGCAGTGCCGGTCAAGGGCAAGCGCGTCGGCGTCATCCTGAGTGGCGGCAATGTCGACCTCGCCAGCTTCGCCCGTTTCGTCGGCGAGGGCGCGTGAGCGAGATCGAGACGATCCTGTCGCCCGATGTCCCGGCGCCGGCGGGGCATTATGCGCAGGCCGTCGCCTACAAAGACCTGGTCTTCGTCTCCGGCCAGCTCGCGCCGCGCCCCGACGGTAGCCATACCGCCGGCGAACCCTTCGCGGTGCAGGCACGCCAGGCGCTCGACAATCTCCTCGCCGTGCTCGCAGCTGCCGGCTGCGGCCCGGCCGATGTGCTGAAAGTCACCGCCTATCTGGTCGGCGCGGCGCATTGGCCAGAGTTCAATGGGATCTATGCCGAGGCGTTCGGACCGCATCGGCCGGCGCGCGCCGTCGTCCCGGTACCGGAACTGCACCATGGCTACCTCGTCGAGATCGAGGCCGTGGCGGTCCGCCGCAAGGCGGGTTGAAAACGTCAGCGATTCCGGCGTTGACGCCAAGCGCTGCAGGAACTATAGGGTCGGGCCTCGCGGCGGTCTTGCTCCGGCAGGACCGTCGCTCGCATTTTCAACTGAAGGTCCGTGGTCGTGCCAGCCGGCGATAGCCAGGCGCTCACCGCGATGAGGACGAGGACAGACCATGGCCAATACGACTTCGGCCAAGAAGGCCGCGCGCAAGATCGTACGGCGCACCGAAGTGAACAAGGCGCGCCGCAGCCGCGTGCGCACCTTCCTGCGCAAGGTCGAGGAGGCGATCGCCTCCGGCGACAAGAGCGCCGCTGCCGCTGCCCTGCAGGCTGCCCAGCCGGAGCTGATGCGGGCCGCACAGAAGGGCGTGGTTCACAAGAACACCGCGTCGCGCAAGGTTTCGCGTCTCGCACATCGTATCGGTGCGCTGGCTTCCTGATCGCCGTTCATCAGAGCGGATTTGCGAGCAGTTTTCGACCCGGCCGAAAGGCCGGGTTTTTGTTTGCCTGGGAGCTTGCGCGAGGCGCCCCGATGCCGCCGCGCAACACCCGCTGTCAACGGTAATTCCGCAATCTTTCCACGCCTTTACGGTCTTGACTTCAAGGCCGATTTAGAGGTCGGAGATCGTCCCGCCCGGGACTTTTGACCGCACAAAATTCCTCCATATTTTTCATCATCTTAGTGGGCAAAGCAATTCAGCTGGGTGAATCGCCGGGGGCCGGATGGCGCGGTGGAGGGACTCCGAAAAAAAAGATTCGGAGCCGGCACGAGACCCGCCCGGTAAAGAAAAGCTTAACTTCCCCAACTGATTGCGAGACACCTTCCGGTAGGGCAGACACTGGTCGCAGCGCCCCTCCACCACGCAGCCGGCTGAGGGGGATATTGCCCCCGTTCGAGGCCGCCCTGTAAGGTCCTTTTCATCGGCGGGCGGACAGCGATGTCCAACCGCCTCTCCAAAGAATTTTTGATTGTTTTGGCTTACAACCAGGCGGGGTTGGAAGAATGCGCTTCTATGTCTCAAAGATTTAAAGGCCTAGAAATTAGTCATAGCCGCGGCCGATCTTTTTAGAGCGCGCGGCTCTACCTCGAAAAGCGTTGGGGAGACCTCGCTTCGCGGCTTTCGTGCCGCCGGAGGCGGGCAGCGTTTTTCTCGATGAACAGATCACTGCATGGCCAACCTCGGAAAACGCGGTGGCAAAATGCACGACAATGGAATGGGGCAATTGGAATGTTCGAGCGGATGGAGACTGGCAATCTGGTTGAGGCTGCGGCCACCCCTGTGGTGACCAGGCTTGCCCCGACTGAGCCGGCGAGCGTCGCCGGGGCCAAGGACCGGTGGGACAGGGTCCGCCGGCGCCTGCGCGCCGAACTCGGCGAGGACGTCTTCTCGAGCTGGTTCGCGCGCGTCGAGATCGGCGCGGTCGTCGAGGGCGTCGCCCATCTCACCGTGCCGACCCGCTTCCTGAAGAGCTGGCTCGAAGCCCATTATGCCGAGCGCCTGCGGGCGCACTGCATGGCCGAGCTCGATGCGCCCAACGGCGTCGCCCTTTCGGTGCGCCAGGTGGCGAGAGAGAGCAGCGAGCCCTGCCAGGACCTCTCGGCACAGCGGGCGCGCCCGGCCCAGGCTCGCCCGGCCACCCCGATGTCGGATGTCGCCCCCGCCTCGGCCGCCACCCCGGCGAGCGATCGCGACCCCATGGACGCCTGCGGCACGCTGCTCGACCGGCGCATGACCTTCCAGAGCTTCGTCGTCGGCAAGTCGAATGCGCTCGCCTTCGCCGCCGCCGAGCGGATTTCGGCGGCGCCCGCCGGCTCGACGCCCTATAACCCGCTCTATCTCCATGCCGGTGTCGGCCTCGGCAAGACGCATCTGATCCAGGCGATCGCCCAGGATGCGCGCCAGCACGGCAAGCGCGTCGCCTATTTCACCGCGGACCGCTTCATGTACGGCTTCGTCGCCGCGCTGAAGTCGCAGACGGCGCTCGCCTTCAAGGAGAAGCTGCGCGGCATCGACCTTTTGATCGTCGACGACGTCCAGTTCATCCAGGGCCGCTCGATCCAGCAGGAATTCGGCCACACGATCAATGCGCTGATTGATGCCGGCAAGCAGATCGTCGTCGCCGCCGACCGGCTGCCGACCGATCTGGAGGCGCTCGACGAGCGCATCCGCTCCCGGCTCGCCGGCGGCCTCGTCGTCGAGATCGGCGAGCTCGACGAGGCGCTGCGGGTCAAGATCCTGACCACCCGCCTCGACGGGCTGAAGGCCGCCCATCCGAGCTTCCACGTCAATCCGGACGTGATCGCCTATGTCGCCAAGCTCGTCGCCACCAATGGCCGCGATCTCGACGGCGCCGCCAACCGCATCCTGGCGCATGCGACGCTGACCGGCGCCAGCGTGACGATGGAGACGGCGGAAGCGGCGATCCGCGATCTCGTCCGGACGCGCGAGCCGCGCCGGGTCAAGATCGAGGACATCCAGAAGCTGGTCGCGACCCGCTACAATGTCAGCCGCGCCGACATCCTGTCGGAGCGCCGGACAGCGGCGGTGGTCAAGCCGCGCCAGATCGCGATGTATCTCGCCAAGGCGCTGACGCCGCGCTCGCTGCCCGAGATCGGGCGCCGCTTCGGCGGGCGCGACCACACCACCGTGCTGCATGCGGTGCGCAAGATCGAGAAGGCCATCGTCGAGGACCGTCTCCTCCATGACGAGGTCGACCTCCTGAAGCGCATGCTGCAGGAGTGAGGCGTCAGCCTCCCCTTCTGCGTTAACTGTGCAGGCGGGCTCGCGCGCCCTTGCGCGCGGCCCGGCCGTCCGGCAATGTCGCGGGCCACCTTTCTGCCTGCCGGCTCGCCGCGGGCGCCAGCATGCCAGAAGACGCCATGAAGGTTACGGTCGAACGCTCCACGCTCCTGAAGTCGCTCGGGCATGTCCATCGTGTCGTCGAGCGGCGCAACACGATCCCGATCCTGTCGAATCTCCTGCTGCGCGGCAGCGAGGATGGGTTGAAGCTGAAGGCGACAGACCTCGACATCGAGGTGGTCGAGACCGTGCCGGCCGACGTGGTCGAGTCCGGCGCGACCACGGTCCCCGCGCACACGCTCTACGACATCGTCCGCAAGCTGCCAGACGGCTCGCAGGTCTCGCTGGAGACCACCGGCGAGACCGGCCAGATGGTGCTGCGCTCGGGCCGCTCCCGCTTCACCCTGCAGACGCTGCCGGAAAGCGATTTCCCGGACATCACCGCCGGCGAGATGGCGCACCGCTTCGTGCTGCCGGCCGGCGAGTTCAAGCGCCTGATCGACAAGACCCAGTTCGCGATCTCGACCGAGGAGACGCGCTACTATCTCAACGGCATCTATCTGCACGCCATCGACGTCGACGGGCGCCCGGTGCTGCGCGCGGTTGCGACCGATGGCCATCGCCTCGCCCGCGTCGACACCGCCGCCCCACAGGGCTCGCTCGGCATGCCCGGCGTGATCGTGCCGCGCAAGGCCGTGGCCGAGATCCAGAAGCTGCTGGAGGACGGCGAGAGCGAGGTCCAGATCGAGCTCTCCGCCACCAAGATCCGCGTCGCCACGGCCGAGGTCGTGCTGACCTCCAAGCTGATCGACGGCACCTTCCCCGACTATCAGCGCGTCATCCCCTCGGGGAACGACAAGCTGCTCACCGTCGACCGGAGCGATTTCGCGGCCTCCGTGGACCGCGTCTCGACGATCTCGTCCGAGCGTGGCCGCGCCGTGAAGCTCTCCATGGCCGATGGCCGGATGACGCTCTCGGTGACCAATCCCGATTCCGGCTCGGCGACCGAGGAGATCGAGGTCGACTACGACGCGGGCCCGCTCGATATCGGCTTCAACGCGCGCTATCTGATGGACATCGCCGCCCAGCTTGACGGCGACACTGCGCTGCTCAAGCTCGCCGACCCGGGCTCGCCGACGGTGATCCAGGACCGCGAAGGCGCTTCGGCCCTCTATGTGCTGATGCCGATGCGGGTCTGATCCCGCGAGCGCATCTTGACCGCGGTCGCACGCCTCACGCTGCAGAATTTCCGCTCCTATCCGACCCTCGATCTCGCGATCGAGGGTCGGCTCGTTGCGCTGTGCGGCGAGAACGGCGCCGGCAAGACCAATCTGCTCGAGGCCCTGTCGCTGTTCGCGCCCGGCCGCGGCCTCAGGCGCGCCGATCTCTCCGACATGGTCCGCCAGCCCGGCGATGGCGGCTTCGCCGCCTCGATCGGTCTCACCGATGACGGGGCGCGGCTCGGCATCGGCCTGGAGCCGCCCGATGCCGAGGGCCGGCGGGCACGGATCGCCCGGATCGACGGCGCCCCGGCCGGCTCGGCGCTGGCCTTCAGCGACTATGTCAGGCTGGTCTGGCTGACGCCCGATCTCGACGGGCTGTTCCGCGGCGCCGCCGGCGATCGCCGCCGCTTCCTCGACCGGCTGGTGCTGGCGGTCGATCCCGGGCATGGCACGCGCTCGAATGCGCTGGAAAAGGCGCTGCGCTCGCGCAACCGCATCCTCGACGAGAGCCCGCACCAGCAGCGCTGGCTCGACGCGGTCGAGCGCGAGATCGCCGAGCTCGGCGTCGCCGTCGCGGCCGCCCGCGCCGAGACAGTGGCCCGGCTCTCCGCCATCATCGCGCAGACCGCGGACGAGACTTCGCCCTTCCCGCAGGCCGAGATCGCACTGGAAGGCGAGATCGACGCTCTGGTCGCGACCTTGCCGGCGCTCGACGCCGAGGATCGCTATCGCGAGCTCCTGCGGGAGATGCGCCCGCGCGACAAGGCGGCAGGGCGCACGCTCGCCGGCCCGCAGGCTTCCGATCTCGCCGTGCGCCATGCCGCCAAGGATATCCCGGCCGGGCAAGGCTCGACCGGCGAGCAGAAGGCGCTGCTGATTGGACTGGTGCTCGCCCATGCCCGTCTGGTCGCGAGGATGAGCGAGCTGCCGCCGCTCGTCCTGCTCGACGAGGTCGCCGCCCATCTCGATCCGCGCCGGCGGGCGGCGCTCTATGGAGCGCTGGCCGAGCTCGGCTGCCAGGTCTGGATGACCGGCGCAGACCCGGCCCTGTTCGGCGATCTCCCGGCCGGAGCCCAGCGTTTGCTGGTCACGCCGGGCGAGGTCCACCCCGTCTCCTGACAGCGGTGGTGCGGCGGCGATGCGTCAAAGTCGCTGATCAGCGCCATCACGCTTGCCGATAAGACGCGGGATCGGCTTGCTGCTAGCATGGCGCCAACAACGTCTTTTTGGGGAGCAACGCTCGATGGATCTCGCCGGGCTTCTGGTTTTCGCCGGTGTCTATTTCCTCGCCGTCGCCTCGCCGGGGCCGGGCATCGCCGCGATCGTGGCGCGCTCGCTCTCGACCGGGTTCCGGCGCGCCGTGCCCTTCGTGCTCGGCATCGCCGCGGCCGACCTGATCTGGCTGACCTTCTCGGCGCTCGGCCTGACTTTGCTGATGCAGAACTTCCACGGCCTGTTCCTGATCATCAAATATGCCGGCTGCGCCTATCTCGTCTATCTCGCCTGGAAGCTCTGGACCGCGCCGGTGAGGAGCCTGGAAGACCAGCCGGCGATGCGCGGCGAGGGTATCCGCCTCTTCCTCGGCGGCGTCGCGCTGACGCTCGGCAATCCCAAGGTGATGGTATTCTTCGTCTCGATCCTGCCGCTGATCGTCGACCTGCAGGCGATCACGCCGCTGGCCTTCGCCGAGGTCGCCGTGCTGACCATGCTGATCATCAACACCACCCTGCTCGGCTATGCCTTCGCCGCCGACAGGGCGCGCCGGCTGGTGGCGAGCCCGCGCACCATGCGCCGGATCAACCGCGTCACCGGCGGCGTGATGGCGGGCGCTGCGGCGGCGATCGCGGCGCGTGGCTGAGATGGCGGACGACACCACAACACAGCGCGCCATACGCCGCGAGGACTGGTCCGAGACCCCAGGCGAATGGCATGGCGAGGTGCAGGGCTTCGGCGGCGAGGTCTCGCTGATCTTCGTCCGGGCCGAGCCCGGCAAGGGGCCGAGGCTGCACAGCCATCCCTATCCCGAGACCTTCATCGTGCGCGCCGGGCGGGCGCTCTACACGATCGGTGACCGGGAGATCGAGGCCGGACCCGGGGAAATCCTGGTCGTGCCGGCCGGCGTGCCACATAAATTCCGCAGCCTCGGGCCGGAGGTACTGGAATCGATCGATATCCACGCCAGCGAGCGGTTCATCACCGACTGGCTGGAATAACGCTCAGCGCCCGCCGGCCGCCGCGATCAGCTGGGCGATCTCGCTTTGGCCGCGCTTGCGGGCGTGCTGGAGCGGGCTGACGTCATCCTTGTCGGCGAGATTGGGGTCGGCGCCCGCAGCGAGCACGAGCCGGGCCACCTCCTGATGGCGCGGGCCGCCATCGCCGAGGATCACGATCTCCAGCAGACAGGTCCAGCCGAGATTGTTGACGTGATTCACGTCGATGCCTGATGTCAGGAGCAGCTTGGCGGTCTCGACATGGGCGCGCTCGCAGGCCGGGATCAGGGCATTGCCGCCATAGCGGTTGCGGATCGTGAGATCGGGCTTCAGCGGCAGCATCGCCGCGATGATCTCGGTGCGGCCGCTGGCGCCGGCCAGAAGCCAGGGCGTGTCCTGGTTCGACGCCTGGGCGTTGGGATTAGCGCCTGCCGCCAGCAGCGCCTTGGCGACGGCGACATGATTGCCGGCGACGGCGAGCAGGAGCGCCGTCTGACGCTGGCCATCGCGCTGTTCGATATCCGCCTTGGCGGCGATCAGGCGATTCACCGCGGCAAGATCACCACGGGCGGCCGCTTCGAGCAGGCCGGTCTGTGCTCCGCTCGCTCCGGCCATCAGCAGCACTCCCGCCAGCAACGCAGCAGCCGGCAGCGGCCGCCTCATCGCCCGCCATCGAGCAGGCGCCCGACCACCTTGGCGGTGTAGTCGACCATCGGCACGATCCGGGCATAGTTCAGCCGGGTCGGGCCGATGATGCCGACCACGCCGACGATGCGCTGGCCGCCATCGCGGAAAGGCGCGGCGATGATCGAGGAACCCGACATCGAGAACAGCTTGTTCTCCGAGCCGATGAAAATGCGCACGCCGTCGCCGGCCTCGGCCCGCGAGAGCAGGTCGATCAGTTCGGTCTGCGTCTCCAGATCGGCGAAGAGCAGGCGGATGCGCTCCAGATCCTCCTGCGCCTTCAGGTCCTCGAGCAGATTGGCCTGGCCGCGCACGATGAGATGCCGGTCGCCGGAAGGGCCGGAGCTCGTCGCGATCCCGGTCTCGACCAGCCGGGCGGTCAGTTCGTCGAGCTCGCGCTCCATCAGGGCGCGGCTGTCGGCGATCTCGCGGCGAAGCTCGTCGAGCGTCTTGCCGACGATGCGGGCATTGAGGAAGTTGCCGGCCTCGACCAGCGCCGACGCCGGCAAGCCCGCCGGCAGCGCGAGGATGCGGTTCTCGACGGTGCCGTCATCGGCGACGAGCACGGCGAGCGCGCGGCCGGCGTCGAGCCGGACGAATTCGATATGGCGCAGGCGCGCATTGGCCTTGGTGGTGACGACGACGCCGGCGCCGCGCGAGAGGCCAGACAGCAAGGCCGAGGCCTCGGTCAGCGTCTGGTCGAGCGAGCGATTGCTGGCGGCGGCCCTGATCTGCGCCTCGATGCGGCCGCGCTCGTCCGAGGTGAGATTGCCGACCTCCATCATGCCGTCGACGAAGAATCGCAGGCCCCGCTCGGTCGGCAGCCGCCCGGCCGAGGTGTGCGGAGCGTAGATCAACCCCGCCATCTCCAGATCGGTCATGACATTGCGCACCGTCGCCGGCGACAGCGCGATCGGCAGCAGCCGGGCGATGTTGCGCGAGCCGACCGGCTCGCCGGTGGTCAGGTAGCCGTCAACGATCTGCCGGAAGATCTCGCGCGAGCGCTGGTCGATCTCGACCAGGCCGCCGGGTGTCTCGGGGCGCGTATGGGCGCTCATTCCGTGGCGAACAACCTCAACTGCATGATCCATTGTCCCCGCTGGGCGCGGCGGGATCAAGTCCCATGGCCCGCTCGCCTTGCCGCACCCCGCTTAAGCGCCTACAAGCCGCCGACTCCAAAAGACAGGAAGACACGATGAGACCCTCGAAGCGCGCAGCCGACGAGATGCGGAAAGTCACGCTGGAACGCGGCGTGGTGCGCTATGCGGAAGGCTCGTGCATGGTCACCTTCGGCGAGACCAAGGTGCTCTGCGCCGCCACAGTCGAGGAAAAGGGGCCGCCCTGGTTGCGCGGCACCGGCAAGGGCTGGGTCACCGCCGAATATTCGATGCTGCCGCGCGCCACGCACGAGCGCACCCGCCGCGAGGTCACCTCCGGCAAGCCCTCGGGCCGCACGCAGGAGATTCAGCGCCTGGTCGGGCGTTCGCTTCGCGCCGTGGTCGACCTGACCGCGATCGGCGAGCGCCAGATCGTCGTCGATTGCGACGTGCTGCAGGCCGATGGCGGCACCCGCACCGCCTCGATCACCGGCGCCTGGGTCGCACTGCACGACGCGCTGAAATGGATGGAGGGGCGCGGCATGCTGAAAGGTGCCAATCCGCTGAAGGATCATGTCGCAGCGATCTCCTGCGGCATCGTCGCCGGCAATCCGGTGATCGATCTCGACTATGTCGAGGATTCCGGCGCGCAGACGGACGCAAATTTCGTCATCACCGGCTCCGGCGGTCTCGTCGAGGTTCAAGGCACCGCCGAGGGCGCGCCGTTCTCCGAGGAGGAGCTGCTGGCGCTGCTCAAGCTCGCCAAGGGCGGGGTGTCGAAGCTGGTGGCGATGCAGAAGGCGGCGGTGGCCTGACGCCATGACCACAAACCGCCTCCTCACCGGCAAGGTCGTGATCGCGACCCACAACCAAGGCAAATTGCGCGAAATGCGCGAGCTGCTGGCGCCCTATGGCGTCGAGCTGGTCTCGGCCGGCGAGCTTGGCCTGCCGGAGCCGGTCGAGGATGGCCACATGTTCGCCGAGAACGCCGCGATCAAGGCGGTGGCGGCGGCCAACGCTTCCGGCCTGCCGGCGATCGCGGATGATTCCGGCGTCTGCATCGATGCGCTCGATGGTGCGCCCGGCCTGTTCTCGGCCAACTGGGCCGGGCCGGGCAAGGATTTTGCCCCGGCGCTGGCCCGTGTGCAGGCCGAGCTTGCACAGCGCGGCGCGACCACGCCCCAGCAGCGCAAGGCACATTTCGTCTCGGCGCTGGTGATCGCCTGGCCGGACGGGCATCAGGAATTGTTCGAGGGCCGCGTCTTCGGCACGATCGTCGAGGCGCCGCGCGGCACCGCCGGCTTCGGCTACGACCCGATCTTCCAGCCGGCCGGGCATGGCAAGACCTTCGGCGAGATGAGCGCAGAGGAGAAGCACGGTATCCCTAAGGACGGCTCCCCCGGCCTGTCGCACCGGGCCCGCGCCTTCCATGTGCTCGCCGCCGCCTGCCTGAGGGCGCCCGCTTGAGCCCTTCGGCCGCCCTTGCCGCGCGGCCCGGCGTGCCGACGCATCCGACTGCGGATGCCGGCTTCGCCGTCTATGTGCACTGGCCGTTCTGCCTGGCCAAATGCCCCTATTGCGACTTCAACTCCCATGTCCGGCACCAGCCGCCAGACCAGGCGCGCTATATCGCCGCCTTCCGCCGCGAGATCGCCCAGCGGGCCGAGCTGGCGCCGGGACGCACGGTCTCCTCGATCTTCTTCGGCGGCGGCACGCCTTCGTTGATGGACGGTGCGACGGTCGGGGCGATCCTCGATGCGATCGGCGAGCATTGGGCCGTCGATCCCGATTGCGAGGTCTCGCTGGAGGCGAATCCGACCAGCGTCGAGGCCGGGCGCTTCCGCGATTTCCGCGCCGCCGGCGTCAACCGCGTCTCGCTCGGCGTGCAGGCGCTGAACGATGCCGATCTCAAGGCGCTCGGGCGGATGCATTCGGCGCAGGAGGCGCTCGATGCGGTCGCGATCGCGCGGCGCTATTTCGAGCGCTATTCCTTCGACCTGATCTATGCCCGCTCGCCGAACCAGACACCGGCGCTGTGGCAGGCCGAGCTGGAACTGGCGATCAGCCATGCGGCGGAGCATCTTTCGCTCTACCAGCTCACCATCGAACCAGGCACGGCGTTCGAGCAGCTCTACAAGGCCGGCAAGCTCGCCATTCCCGACCCTGATGCGGGCGCAGCGCTCTACGAGCTGACGCAGGAGATCACGAACAAGCACGGGCTGCCGGTCTACGAGATTTCGAACCATGCAAGGCCAGGCGCGGAATGCCGTCACAACCTGGTCTACTGGCACTATGGCGAATATGCCGGCATCGGGCCGGGCGCCCATGGCCGGCTGGTGACGGCGGATGGCCGCTACGCGCAATCGACCGAAAAGCGCCCCGAGACCTGGCTGGAGCGGATCGAGGCCGGCGGCGACGCTTTGGTCGAGAACGAGAAACTTTCGGCCGAGGCGCAGGGCGACGAGTACCTGCTGATGGGCCTGCGGCTCGTCGAAGGCATCGATCTCGACGTGTTCGAGGGGCTGGCCGGGCGCAAGCTCAACGGCAACCGTATCGGCAGCCTGATCGCCGAAGGCTTCCTCGCCCGCAGGGCCAATGGCCGGCTCGCCGCGACGCCGGACGGTGCGCTGCTGCTCGATGCGCTCGTCGCCGATCTCGCAGCGTGAGTGCCGATCCCGGCGGCAGCCGCCGGACTCCACATCATTAAACCGATTTAGTCAGATGAGAAGCCCTGCTAGAGCAGGCCTCGCCATGACCGGGCGGTCTCCTTCCGCCACGTCACCGCCGCAATCGGCGCTCCCGATGGCCGGGTAAGAACAGCATAAGTTCAACCCAGGGAGGTCACCGATGCAGCAATGCATGATCGATGAATCACGCCCCGCCTTGTCACGCCGCCGCCTGTTGCAGGTTGCTGGCGCAGGAGCCCTCGCCGCTGCCGCCGATACGGCCCTGGCGCAGGCTCCGGCTGCAAGGCCCGGCCCGCCCACGACGATCACGACGCCGCCGCGCGATTTCAGCCGTGGCGGCGCGCCGACCACCTATTTCTGGGACCCGGACGTCCTCGCCGTCGATCCCGCCTTCGAAGGGCTAGCCCAGCCCAATGCCGCGATCCAGCGGCTGTGGACCGGAGCACTCTGGGCGGAAGGCCCGGCCTGGAACGCACAGGGGCGCTATCTCGTCTGGAGCGACATCCCGAACAACCGGCAGATGCGCTGGCTCGAGGATGACGGCCGCGTCAGCGTCTTCCGCACGCCATCGGGTAACAGCAACGGCAACAGCTTCGATTTCCAGGGCCGGCAGCTCTCCTGCGAGCATCTCAACCGCCGCGTCGTGCGCTACGAGCTCGACGGCTCGGTGACGATCCTCGCCGACAAGTTCGACGGCAAGCGGCTGAACTCGCCGAACGATATCGTCCAGCATCCCGATGGCAGCTACTGGTTCACCGACCCGCCCTATGGCGGCCAGCTCTATGAGGGCGCGCCCGATGCGGCCGGCGGGCCGAGCAACACCAGCGGCAAGATCAATCCCCGGCTCGGCCAGCCGCCCGAGATCGGCTTCTACAAGCGCGAATTGCCGACGAATTGCTATCGCATCGATCCCAGCGGCCGCGTCGATCTTGTCGTCACCGAGCAGCAGGTCCCCGATCCGAACGGCTTATGCTTCTCGCCGGACTACAAAAAGCTCTACATCGCCTCGACCGGCAAGGGCCCTGGCGATACCGGCCCCGGCGGCAAGGGCGACATCCATGTCTTCGACGTCGGCACCGACAACAAGCTCTCCAACGGCAAGCTGTTCTCCGACTGCATGGTCGACGGGGTGAAATGTGGACCGGACGGACTGCGCTGCGACGTGCAGGGCAATCTCTGGGCCTCCAGCAACGCTGGGCGCGCGGTCGGCTACAACGGCGTGCTCTGCTTCAACCCGGAGGGCAAGCTGATCGGCCGCATCCGGCTGCCGGAGGTCTGCGGCAATGTCTGCTTCGGCGGACCCAAGCGCAACAGGCTGTTCATGGCGGCGAGCCAGTCGATCTATGCGCTCTATCTGGGCACGCAGGGGGCCGGGCCGGGCTGAGCACCCGGCTCAGGTCTCACTCTGCTCGGGCTCGGGCCGGTCCTGCTCCGCGGGATCGGCCTCGACCTTCGCCTCCGGCTTCTCCTGCCCGGCATAGAGCTTGGGGAGATAGGTCTCGTACCAGGCCTTCAGCTCCGCCAGCGCCGGTTGTTCGAGATTGCGGCGCAGGTAAGCCTCGATCCGTGGCAAGTGCTTGAGATAGCCCGGCTTGCCGTCGCGGCGGTCAAGCCTCGCGAAGATGCCGGCGATCTTGGTGTTGCGCTGGGCGCCGAGGATGGCATAGGCGCGGGCGAAACCCGGCACGTCGAAATGGGGATCGGTGCCACGCCGCGCCCCCGCATAGGCGGCGAGCAGGCGCAGCTCCAGCGCCGCCGGCACATCGACGCGCGCGTCCTGGCCGAGCGAGACGAGATCATAGGCGGGGTGGCCGAGCACGGAGTCCTGGAAATCGATCAGGCCGAGCCTGGCATGGCCGACGCGATCGGGGAGCCAGATCAGGTTCGGCGAATGATAGTCGCGCAAGGTCCAGGTCGCCGGCGTCTCGAAGAGCTCGTCGAAGAGCTTGTCCCAGATGCGGCTGAACTCGGCCCGCGTCACCGCCGGCAAGGTGACGCCGGCGATGTGCGGGGCATACCAGTCGAGCACCAGCTCGGTCTCGATGGCAAGCGCCTCGCGGTCATAGTCGGGCATGACATGATCGCGCCCTTCGACCACCGGCAGAATCGTCGGCAGGGCATGCCGGTGCAGTTCGGCGAGCAGGCGGGCGGCGGCCTCGTAACGATCGGGGATCGGCCCGTCGGCACCGACAACCGGCTCGGCCCCGAGGTCCTCGATGATCAGCAGGCCGGTGACGAGATCCTGTGCCAGGATGTCCGGAGCCGAGAGGCCGAGCGAGCGCAGGGCCTTGTCCATGGCGACGAAGGCGTCGACGGTCTCGGCGAGATGGGCGATGGCACTGTAGGGCTTGCCCTGGCGGATCGCCGGCCCATCCGGACGCGGCGGCGAGATCATCAGGATCGCGGTCTCGCCCGACGGCCTGATCAGGCGCTCATAGGCGCGGCTTGAGGCATCGCCGAGCATGAACTCGCGC
This sequence comes from Allobosea lupini, assembly GCF_900109525.1. Classification (GTDB taxonomy): domain Bacteria; phylum Pseudomonadota; class Alphaproteobacteria; order Rhizobiales; family Beijerinckiaceae; genus Allobosea; species Allobosea lupini. Next base: position 457,259 of record NZ_FOAN01000004.1, read on the forward strand.
CTCGCCTCGCTCCAGCCGGCTTCGTCGATCAGGCGGCGGGCACCGATCGCAAGCGAAAGCCGCTGGCGCCAGAGCACGCCGCCGGAGAGCGTCGCGATCCGGCCCTGCTCGGGGTTGTCCGGATCGACCTCCAGCACGATGTCGAGCCGCCGGCCCGCCGGGAGGCGCGTGCCGGCCCGGTCCGGCCATTCGACGATGGTCATCGCGAGGTCGAGGTCCTCGATCAGGCCGATATCGTCGAGCTCGTCGGGGCTGCGGACGCGGTAGAGATCGGCATGGAGCAGGAGCCCACGCGCGCTGTCATAGCTCTGCACCAAGGTGAAGGTCGGGCTCGGCGCTTCCAGCGCCGGATCGCCGGCGAGGCGGCGCAGCATGGCCCGCGCCAGCAGCGACTTGCCGGCGCCGAGATGTCCGGAGAGCGCGACGATGTCGCCGGTCTTGAGGATGTCGGCGATGTCCTCAGCCAGCCGGACCGTCGCGGCCTCGTTCGGCAGGATGACGGTATGGGTACCCGCCCGCGCGGCCTCGTCACTCATTCAGCGGCGTCCGAGATGCGCATGCCTTCAGGCGGGAAGACGACGGTAACACGCGTGCCCTTGCCCAGGGCGGAGTCGAGCTCGACGCGGCCGCCATGCAGCTCGACAATCGAGCGGACCATCGACAGGCCGAGCCCGACGCCGCGATGGCGCGATCCCAGCGAATGACTCTCGAAGCGGTCGAACACCTTCTCCTTGACCTCGTCCGGGATGCCGCGACCCTCGTCGGCGACGGTGATGCGGATCTCGCCGCCGAAGCGGCCGGCGCTGACGCTAATGGTCTGGCCGGGCTGCGAGAAGCCGATCGCATTGGAAAGCAGGTTGAACAGGATCTGGCGCAGGCGCTTGGGATCGGCGCGCAAGGGGCCGGTCTGAGGAGCAATGTCGACCTGCAGCCTGAGCTTGCTGTCGGCCAGGCGATCCTGCAGCCCGGTCGCGGCCTGGGCGATGCTCTTGGCGACATCGACCTCCTCGATATCGAGCGCGAGCGCGCCATTGTCGATCGAGGCGAGGTCGAGGATGTCGTTGATGATGGCGAGCAGCGCGCCGGAGGACCGGACGATGTGGCCGGTATAGTCGCGCTGCTTTTCGTTGAGCGCGCCGACCGTCTCCTCGCCGAGCAGTTGCGCGAAACCGATGATGTTGGTCAGCGGCGAGCGCAGCTCGTAGGAGACGTGGTGGACGAACTCCTCGCGAAGCCGTGAAGCGCGCTCCAGGGCGTCGTTGCGTTCGGTCAGTGCCCGCTCGACGTTCACGCCGGCGGTGACGTCGGCGAAGGTGATCAGCGTCGCGCCATCGGGCAGCGGCGTGGCCGTGCAGTCGAGCACCGTGCCGTCCCGACGTTCCATATGGCAGCGATAATCCTCGCGCGCATCGCGCACGCCGGCGACGGCGCTGCGGATTTCGGTCCAGACCGCGTCATCCGGGAAGAGCGGGCGGCTCAGGGTCACGACCTCGTCGATATGCGGCGCCGCGGCTGCGCGCTCCGGGGTGAGCTTCCAGAGCTGGGCGAAGGCCGGATTGGAGAGCTTGAGGCGCCCGTCCGAACCGAACACCGCGACACCCTCGCGCAATGAATCGAGTGTCTCGCGCTGCGTACGCGAGAGCGCGTTGAAGCGCGATTCCAGGGTGAAGCGCTCGGTCTCGTCGTCGAAGAGATAGGTTACGCCGCCCTGCGGGTTCGGGCTGGCGACGACATGCACGGTGCGCCCATCGGGCAGATACCACCAATCCTCGCTGGCGCGCGTCGCGGTATAGGCGGCGTGGACCTGCGCCTTCCAGGTGCGGTAGTCGCCGAGTTCGGGCAGGCGGCGCTCGGTGCGCAGGCGGTCGAGGATCTCGCCGTCCGTCGGATTGGAGTCGAGGAAGCCCGGGTCGAGCGACCAGAGCGCCTCGTAGCCGCTGTTGCGGTAGACCAGGCGCTGCGAGGCGTCGAAGACGGCGACCCCGGTCTTCAGACGGTCGAGCGTGCGCACATGCGCGTCCATCTGGCGCTGCAGGTCGGCACGGACCGCCTCCAGCTCGCTCATGTCGGTGGCGATGCCGGCATAGCCCGAAGGCGTCGGCGTCTCCATCACGTCGACGATGCGGCGCTGGCCGGCCATAACGACGGGCGCGCGCAGCTGGAAGACGCGCCCGTCCTTGCGGGCCTTGGCCGCCGCCTCGCGCTCGCTGCGATCGAACAAATCGAGCCCGGCCGTGACCGCCTGCTGGCAATCGGCGGCCTCGACGGCACGGGCATAGGCCGCGTTGACCCAGGTCAGGCGGCCGTCGGTCGCGCGCATCCAGACCGGCTGAGGCACGCCGGCGAGCAAGGTCGTGAGCGCGGCATGGTCGGTGGCGAGCTTGCCGAGCTCATTCTCCAGCGCCAGCGCCCGCGCCCGTTCGCCGCCGACCTCGCGCAGGCGGATCACGGCGCGACCGGCGACGGGCCGGCCTTCCGCATCGACGAAACGCCCCGCCTTGGCCCTGAAGGTGAAGGAGAAGGCCTCGCCGCGCTCCTTGAGGGCCTCGGTCGCCAGCTCGAGACGCTTGGCCTCCGCCGGCGGCGCCCAGGTGCCGTATGCCAGCGCCGGGGCGGGGCCGCCAATGCCGAGAAAGCCGCTGTCGCCCTCCACCACCGGGCTCGCCTTCGGCCCGTCCCAGCTCAGCACGACCTGCCGGTCGCTCGCGAGCAGGGCGCTCAGCCGCTCCTGATGGCCGCGCGCCGCTTCCAGCCCGGCGGCGAGCTCGCCTTCCCGGCGGGTCCAGCGCGAGCGCTCGCGGACATAGAGGATCGAGGTGGTGGTGGCGAAGACGACGAGGCCGACGAAAATCAGGGAAAGTCCGCCAGTGCTCAGCCAGTCCGCCCGCAAGGGCAGCAGCGCCTCGGCCTGCGCGAGAGCCGGAGCCGGCGCAGCGCCGGCAAGCCCGGGCAGAAGGAGGCGGACCACTCCGTTCATCTCCCGCCCGACCTGCCTTGCCCGTCTCATTCTCGCATCCGTCCTGTTCCAGGCCAATCTTCCGGTCGCAGCCGGCCGGTCGCGGCCAACGCGACAATCGGCCATGGCTCCCTCCAGGGATCCACGCCCGCAACCCGCAAAGCCACCGCTGCACGAAACCGGGCGCCACATGCGAAGCCTGCCGGCAGCCCGAATCAGTGCCACTGTAATCACCGCACGACTCCGGCAGGAAGTGCTTAATCAACGGTAAAGGCCAAATGGCGACGGCCGGATTTGAGGTCACCAGAGGAGCGTCAACAAGTTGATGCCAGCTGCCGTCTCGCATCTATTAGTAGTATGAAAGGCTGCGGCCGGCCCCGAACGCGAAAAAGCCCGGCGCAAGGCCGGGCTTTCGAAAGATGGGCGCCTCGTCCGGGAAACCGGTTCCCGATGCGCGATGTCGCTTCGCCCGGCCGGCAGCCGCCGGGCGAGGGCGTCAGTAGCGATAGAGCTCCGGCTTGAACGGGCCGGCCTGCGCGACGCCGATATACTTCGCCTGAGCGTCGTTGAGCTTGGTCAGCTTGGCGCCGACCTTGGCGAGGTGGAGCGCCGCGACCTTCTCGTCGAGGTGCTTGGGCAGGGTGTAGACCTTGTTCTCGTACTTGGCGTGATGGTTCCAGAGCTCGATCTGAGCCAGCGTCTGGTTCGAGAACGAGCAGGACATCACGAAGGACGGGTGGCCGGTCGCGTTGCCGAGGTTCACCAGGCGGCCTTCCGAGAGCAGGATGATGCGCTTGCCGTCGGGGAACTCGATCTCGTCGACCTGCGGCTTGACGTTGTCCCACTTGAAGTTCTTCAGGCCGGCGACCTGAATTTCCGAGTCGAAGTGGCCGATGTTGCAGACGATGGCGCGGTGCTTCATCGCGCGCATGTGGTCGACGGTGATGACGTCGAGGTTGCCGGTCGCGGTGCAGAAGATGTCGGCGCGCGGCGCGGCATCTTCCATGGTGACGACCTCATAGCCTTCCATCGCCGCCTGCAGGGCGCAGATCGGGTCGATCTCGGTGACGAGCACGCGGCAGCCGGCCTGGCGCAGCGAGGCGGCCGAGCCCTTGCCGACGTCGCCATAGCCGGCGACGACCGCGACCTTGCCCGACATCATCACGTCGGTGCCGCGGCGGATGGCGTCGACCAGCGACTCGCGGCAGCCATAGAGGTTGTCGAACTTCGACTTGGTGACGCTGTCGTTGACGTTGATCGCCGGGAACGGCAGGCGGCCCGCCTTGGCGAGCTCGTAGAGGCGGTGCACGCCGGTGGTGGTCTCCTCGGAGACGCCCTTGATCGCGGCGCGGGTCTTGGTGAACCAGCCCGGATTGGCCTTCAGCTCGCGCTTGATCAGCGCGAAGAAGATCGTCTCTTCCTCATTGCCCGGCTTGTCGAGGAAGGCGGCGTTGCCGGCCTCGGCCTCGGCGCCGAGGATGATCAGCATGGTCAGGTCGCCGCCATCGTCGAGGATCATGTTCGGCGTGCCGCCGTCGCCCCAGGTCGCGGTGCGCAGCACGTACTCCCAGTACTCCTCCAGCGTCTCGCCCTTGATGGCGAAGACCGGGGTGCCGGTGGCGGCGATCGCCGCGGCGGCATGATCCTGGGTCGAGAAGATGTTGCAGGACGACCAGCGCACGTCCGCGCCGAGCTCCTTGAGGGTCTCGATCAGCACGGCGGTCTGGATGGTCATGTGCAGGCAGCCGGCGATGCGGGCGCCCTTGAGCGGGGCCTTGCCCTGGTGCTCGGCGCGGATCGCCATCAGGCCCGGCATCTCGTCCTGGGCCATGTTGATTTCCTTGCGGCCGTAATCCGCGAGGCTGATGTCCTTGACGACGTAATCCTGCTTCGACACGGGGAGGCTCCAATCGATCGTTCTTTGAATGATGGCGGCTCTCTAGCAGGGAGCCTGCCGGAAGGCAATCAAAGATATAAAGATGTCTTTATATCCGCAGCAAACCGCGCGGCCTGCCCTGCTCCGGACCTCTGCTGTGGCCACCAGCCTTCTCCCGGATTCGACGGATCGAGAGGCGCCCGGTCATGAGCATCCGGAAAAAGCCGATCAGGGAACGAGCATGACGATGCGGTCGACAGACGCGGACGGCGCCGAGAGCGCGCTTTATTCGCCGCCTATTCGCCCTCGCCGAACCGGTCGGCGACGAGCGCGCCCAGCGCCTGCAGCGCATCCTTGGCGTCGGCGCCCTTGGCGACCACGGTAATGGTCGAGCCGATGCCGGCGCCCAGGGTCAGGATGCCCATGATCGAGGTGGCTCCGACGGTCTCGCCGCAGCGAGAGACGGTGATATCGGCGTCGAACTGACTGGCGCATTGCACGAATTTCGCGGTGGCGCGGGCGTGCAGGCCCTTCTTGTTGACGATCTGGAACTCGCCATAGACGGCACCGGCCGGGATCTCGACCTCGGTGCAGTCGCAATCTTCGTCGCGGATCTCGTCTTCGCGCATGCCTTGCACGCCGAACCTCACTTACCCGAACTCATTTGCCCGCGAGCACGCGGCTGGCCACCGTGATGTATTTCCGGCCCGCATCCTGCGCGCTGCTGACGGCCTCGTCGAGGGTCTTCTCCTCGCGCACGCTGGCGAGCTTGATCAACATCGGCAGATTGATGCCGGCAACGACATCGATCCGGCCCGGCTCCATCACGGAGATGGCGAGATTGGAGGGCGTACCGCCGAACATGTCGGTGAGGACGATGACGCCCTTGCCGGTCTCGACCTGCTCCACCGCCGCGATGATGTCGCGCCGACGGCCCTCCATATCGTCATCGGGGGCGATGGCGATGGTGGCCAGGTTGGCTTGCGGGCCAACGACATGCTCGAGCGCGGCGCGGAATTCCGTCGCCAGGTGCCCATGCGTAACAAGCACGAGTCCGATCATTCAGTCCCACCGAAGAGCGCCCATCGGCGCCCGGACAAGGTCGCGGTTTATGCGGCAGGTGCGAAGGATAGGCAAGGCGCTTGTCTCGAACTCGTCGAAAAGCAATTCAATCAGAGCCGGCGAACAGTGCAAGCGCCGTCAGGATCAGACGTTCGTCGCCGGCCCTCGGCAGCACGGAGAGCCGCGGCAAGGTGATGCCGGCGACGGTCTCGACCAGCGCCTCCGGCTCCGGCATGCGCTCGGGTTCGCTGCCGCAATCGATCACCAGCCGGAGCACCGCGGCGGCCAGATGCGGCTCCGGCGTCAGGCCGAGGCCACGGCGCTCGACGAGGCCCTCGATCGGCGGCACCGGCGCAGCGAGGAGGCGGCCGGCCTTGACGGCAATTTCAGTACGATCGTCGGCGATGAGCCTGGCGAAACGGTCCTGCGATTGCGCCAGCCCGACCAGCGCCAGGGCCAGGGTGGACTTACCCGCACCGGAAGGGCCGCGGATCAGGATGCCGGCCTCGCCGATCACGACGGCACTGGCATGCAGGCGAAGCGGAGGCGCCGCGCTCATGCCGGCTGCACCGCGGCCGGCAGGCGCACGATGAAGCGGGCGCCGAGCCGCTTGTCCTCGCCTTCCGACTGCTCGGAGGCATAGCGGTTCTCGGCCCGGATCGTGCCGCGATGGGCTTCGACGATCTGGCGCGAAATCGACAGGCCGAGGCCGGAATTCTGGCCGAAGCCGCTTTCGGGCCGGTCGGTGTAGAAGCGCTCGAAGATCCGCTCCAGCGCATGCGGCGGAATGCCGGGACCGTCATCCTCGATGGTGATCAGCACGTCGCCGGCGACACGCGAGAGCTTGACCCTGACCGGCTTGTCGGCCGGCGAGAAGGAGCGAGCGTTCTCGATCAGGTTGACGAAGACCTGGCCGAGGCGGGAATCGTGGCCGAGCACGCGGAAAGGATCCGCGCCCGGGCGCTGGCCGCCACGCCGGTCAACCGTGAGCTCGACGATTGGCTGGCCGTCGCGCCGGATCTGGTTCTGGACCGAGACGACCGCCTCGACCAGCTGGGCAACGTCGAGCGGGACGGCATCGTCGCGCGCGAGCTCGGCATCGAGGCGCGAGGCGTCGGAGATATCGGTGATCAGCCGATCAAGCCGCTTCACGTCATGGCGGATCACCGCGAGCAGGCGGCCCCGCGAGTCCTCGCTCTTGGCCAGCGGCAGGGTTTCGACGGCACTGCGCAGCGAGGTCAGCGGGTTCTTCAGTTCATGGGCGACGTCGGCGGCGAAACGCTCGATCGCCTCCATGCGATTGTAGAGCGCCTGGGTCATCTCGCGGAACGAGCCGGAAAGATGGCCGATCTCGTCATGGCGGCTGGAGAAGTCCGGGATCTCCTCACGCGACTTGACGCCGCGGCGGACGCGCTGGGCGGCGTCGGCGAGCTTGCGGATCGGCTCGGCGATGGTCCCGGCGAGCAGCACCGAGAGGATGATCATCACGCCGGCCGCGACCGCGAAGACCTGGAAGATGGCGTAGCGCTCGGAGGCGATGACGGCGTCGATGTCGCCGCCTTGGGTCGACAGCAGCAGCGCACCGCGCACGGCCCGGAAGCGCTGCACCGGCACCGCAACAGAGACGATGGTCTCACCGCGGGTGTTGACGCGCACCACGCTAGCCGGCGAGCCGGCGAGCGCCCGGGCGACCTCGGTATAGGACCTGCCATTGGCGTTGGCGAAATCGTCATAGGCCGGCACGTCGGCGCGGCCGAGCCGGTTGCGCAGCAGGTTCCAGGTTCGTTCGAGCAAGGGCGGCTCGTCGCTCTCGCCGATGCGCGGCAGATCGAGGCGCAGGATGTCGCCACGCGAATAGAGATTGCGCGAATCCAGCGTCAGCATCCCGTCCTTGTCGTAGATCCGGGCGCGCGTCTTGGTCGGCGTCACCAGCCGGCGCAGCAGCGGAGCGACCTTTTCCGGATTGATCGAGAAATCGAGCGGATCCTCGGCGATGGCGCCGCTCTCGCCGGCCTGCATCTGCAGGAGCTTGTCGGGATCGATCGCGATCGTATCGGTCTCGACCGTGGCGGAGGCGGCGATGGCGCCGGCGATGATCTCGCCCTGGGTCAGAAGGCTCTGCACGCGAGCCTCGATCAGGCCCTCGCGGAACTGGTTGAGATAGAGGAAGCCGACGAGCAGCGCGACGAGGCCGGCGAGGTTAAGGACGACGATGCGCCGGGTCAGGCTGGAGGCCGCGCGCCCGGAGATGGCGCGCAGCATGCGGCGGCCGAACAGCGCAGCACGACGGCGCAGCGTCAGCCCCGGCCGCGGCCCGCCGGTGCGGGCCCCTTCCTGTTCGATGGTCGCCATGAGCGGCTCATACCCTGTCCCGGTGCCCGCGCAAACGTCATCGCGGCGTGCGCCGGGGTGCTTCTCAGGACTCCTTGAAGCGGTAGCCGACGCCGTAGAGCGTCTCGATCATGTCGAAATCGACATCGACCTGATTGAATTTCTTGCGCAGGCGCTTGATGTGGCTGTCGATGGTGCGGTCGTCGACATAGACCTCGTCGTCATAGGCCGCGTCCATCAGGGCGTTGCGGCTCTTGACCACGCCCGGGCGCTGCGCCAGCGACTGCAGGATCAGGAACTCGGTGACGGTCAGCGTCACCGGCTCGCCCTTCCAGGTGCAGGTGTGGCGCTCCGGATCCATCCGCAGCAGACCGCGCTCCAGCGCCTTGGCATCCTCGGTGCGCGGTGCCGCGCTCGCATCCTTGGCGCCGGCCCGGCGCAGGATCGCCTTGACGCGCTCGACCAGCAGGCGCTGCGAGAAGGGTTTGCGGATGAAGTCGTCGGCGCCCATCTTCAGGCCAAAGAGCTCGTCGATCTCCTCGTCCTTCGAGGTCAGGAAGATCACCGGCAGGTCGGATTTCTGACGCAGGCGGCGCAGCAGCTCCATTCCGTCCATGCGCGGCATCTTAATATCGAAGATGGCGAGGTCGGGCGGATTCTGCTTCAGTCCGTCCAGGGCCGAGGCGCCATCCGTATAGGTCTGGATGCGATAGCCCTCGGCTTCCAATGCGATCGAAACCGAGGTCAGGATGTTGCGGTCGTCATCGACCAGCGCAATGGTTGGCATAAGCTTTTCCGGCTCTTTGTGTGCTGGCGTTACAATCAAAGGGTCCACTCTCGCGCGAGAACGGCCAAAGCATGGCTGCAATCTAGCCAAGCCAAGGCGGTTTCGCTACGTCTGCCCGCGAAAACCTTCAAGACGGCGAAAAGTGCCATGGCGACCGATCCGATCAGGCCGACAGATGCCAGCGCACGCGGATTGGCGCGCGGCCTCCTGCGCAGTGCGCGCTCGGCATCCCTTGCGACGCTGACGCCGGAAGGCCACCCTTTCGCCAGCCTGACCAGCCTCGCCACCGATATCGATGGCACGCCGCTGATCCTGGTGTCCTCGCTTTCCGGCCATACCGGCAACCTCGTCGCCGACCCGCGCTGCTCGCTGCTGATCGCGCCGGGCGGCAAGGGAGATCCGCTCGCCCATGCCAGGATCACGCTGCTGGCCACGGCGGAAAAGGTCGAGCGCGAGTCGGAATTCGGCCGGCGCGCGCGCCGTCGTTTCCTGGCACGCCAGCCGAAGGCTTCTCTTTACGTCGATTTTCCCGATTTCTCGTTCTTCGCGCTCAGGCTCCAGCGTGCCAGCCTAAATGGCGGCTTCGGCCGCGCTTACGAGCTCGAGGCCGCCGACGTGCTCAGCGATTGCTCGCAGGCCGGGGCGCTGATCGAGGCCGAGGAAGGTGCGGTCGACCATATGAACGAGGACCATGCCGAAGCGATCGGGCTCTACGCCACGAGGCTGCTCGGCGGCGAGGACGGCGCCTGGCGCCTCTCCGGCGTCGATCCCGACGGAGCCGACCTGATGCTCGGCGACAAGGCGCTGCGCCTGCCCTTCGACGAGCCGGTGACGACGCCGGACGCGCTGCGCAGAACCCTGGCTGCCCTCGCCGGCAAGGCCCGCGAGGCCGCCTGAGCGCGGCGATTCACCACAGCTGAATTTTTCAAACGATTTAAATTTACTAAGGCCATTCGTGAGCCGGCCTCGTGACTTGAGCCGGCGTCATCATCCGCCTAAAGAGCCCTCCACTTCACCGGCCCATCAGGGTCATGGCGGGATTCTTGCTCCCGCTTCAATTACGGCGCCGGCATCGCCAGGCGACGGCTTCTCGGCAGGAGGAATTGCCAGTGGAGACCATCGGTCACGTCAACCCGAACAACGGCGCCGACTCGTTCGGCTTCCGTGGGCTCAAGGCGGTCTACTGGAACTTCGAGGCGGCGCGCCTCTATGAGGAATCGCTGCGGCGCGGCGAATCCCAGCTCGCCCGCGGCGGCGCGCTCTGCGCCGACACCGGCAGCCATACCGGCCGCTCGCCCAAGGACAAGTTCGTCGTCAAGGACGCACTGACCGAAAAGACGGTGTGGTGGGAGAACAACGGCGCGATCTCCTCTGAACAGTTCGAGACCCTGCTCGGCGACTTCATCAAGCACGCCGAAGGCAAGGAGCTGTTCGCGCAGGACCTCTATGGCGGCGCCGATCCGGCCCACCGCGTCAAGGCTCGGGTCTTCACCGAGATGGCCTGGCACTCGCTGTTCATCCGCAACCTGCTGATCCGGCCCGAGGCCGGCGATATCGCGAGCTACGTGCCCGAGTTGACGATCGTCGACCTGCCGAGCTTCAAGGCCGATCCGGCCCGCCATGGCTGCCGCAGCGAGACTGTCATCGCCATCGATTTCTCGCGCAAGATCGTGCTGATCGGCGGCACCGCCTATGCCGGCGAGATGAAGAAGTCGGTCTTCACCTATCTGAACTACACCCTGCCGGCGAAGGGCGTGGTGCCGATGCACTGCTCGGCCAATGTCGGCTCCAAGGACGATCCGGCGGTCTTCTTCGGCCTCTCCGGCACCGGCAAGACGACCCTCTCGGCGGATCCCGACCGCACCCTGATCGGTGATGACGAGCATGGCTGGTCGAAGGAGGGCATCTTCAATTTCGAGGGTGGCTGCTACGCCAAGACCATCCGCCTCTCGGCCGAGGCCGAGCCGCAGATCTTCGCGGCCTCGCAGCGCTTCGGCACGGTGCTCGAGAATATCGTCATGGATCCGATCTCGCGCGAAGTCGATTTCGACGACGAGACCAAGACAGAAAATACGCGCTCGGCCTATCCGCTCGACGCCATCCCGAACGCCTCGCGCACCGGCCGGGCCGGCACGCCGAAGAACATCGTGATGCTGACCGCCGACGCCTTCGGCGTGATGCCGCCGATCGCCAAGCTGACCCCCGCCGAGGCGATGTACCACTTCCTCTCCGGCTACACCGCCAAGGTCGCCGGCACCGAGCGCGGGCTGGTCGGCGTCCAGCCCGAGTTCTCGACCTGCTTCGGCTCGCCCTTCCTGCCGCGCCACCCGTCGGAATACGCCAATCTGCTGCGCGACTTCATCGCCAAGCACCATGTCGACTGCTGGCTGGTGAACACCGGCTGGACCGGCGGCGGCTACGGCACCGGCCGGCGGATGCCGATCCGCGTGACGCGTCGCCTGCTGACGGCGGCGCTCGACGGCTCGCTCAACCGCGCCGACTTCCGCCGGGACCCTTATTTCGGTTTCGCCGTTCCCACATCGGTGCCCGGCGTCGAGCCGCACATCCTCTACCCGGTCAAGACCTGGCAGGATAAGGCCGCCTTCGCCGAGACGGCCAAGAAGCTGGTCGGCATGTTCGCGGAGAATTTCGAGAAGTTCGAGGCCCATGTCGACGACGCCGTGAAGGCCGCGGCACCGACGAGCTCTCTGGCGGCTTGAACACAATCGGCGCAAAAGCGTGCTAAGGGAGGCGGCGATGAGCCGCCTCTTTTTCGTTCTGCTGCAGCTGCTGCTGACGCTCGCCGCCCTCGGTGCCACCGCCTGGGGCGCGGGGCTTCTGATCTTCCGCCTGCCCGGTGCGATCGGCATCGTCGGCGCGATCGGCTTCGGCCTCGCCGGTCTCGCCGGCACGATCGGCATCTGGAGCGGCGCGCCGCGCCTGCCGCTGGCCTTCGCCGTGCTCTTCATCGGCCTGCTCGGCTGGTGGGCCGGGCTCAAGCCTTCGCATGAGCGGAACTGGATCCCCGAGCTCGCACATCTGCCGCAGATGAGCGTTGCCGAAAACCGCCTGACGGTGACCAATCTGCGCCATTTCACCTGGCGGACGGAGAGCGACTACGACCAGCGCTGGGAAACCCGCAGCTATGACCTCTCGCGCATCCAGGGCGCCGATCTCTTCCTGTCCTACTGGTCGGGCGAGGCAATCGCGCATCTTCTGATCAGCTTCACCTTCGCGGACAACGAGCCGCTGACGATCTCGATCGAGATCCGGCGCGAGGAGGGTGAGGAATGGTCGGCGCTGGCCGGCTTCTTCCGCAATTACGAGATGGCCTATGTCGCCGCCGACGAGCGCGACCTGATCGGCCTGAGAACCCAGGCGCGCGGCGAGGACACCCGGCTGTTCCGGCTGAGCGCCAAACCGCAGCAGGCGCGCGACCTGCTCCTGGCCTATGCCGCGGACGTCAACCGCCTGGCGCAGGAGCCGCGCTGGTACAACACGCTGACCACGAACTGCACCACCGTGGTCTACCATCTCGTCGGCCAGGTCGCGCCCGGCTGGAGGTTCTCGCTGCCGCTCGATCCGCGCGTCCTGCTCTCGGGCTACCTGCCAGGCTATCTCCGCGACATCGGCGCGGTCCGCCAGGACATGCCGCTCGACGAGCTGGTGAAGCTGAGCCATATCGGCGAGAAGGCGCGCAGCCTGAAGCCCGACAGTCCGGAATTCTCGCGGGTCATCCGCGAGGGCGTGCCAACCGGTAATTTTTGATATCGCATTTTCTTCACGCGAACCGGTGTCCACTTCGCTTGAAAATGCTCAAGGCTCAACCATAGCCGTGCAGGCTCGCGCCATGGCGCTTGAGCCAGGCCTCCGCCTCCTCGGTGCGCGGGCAGAGCTTGTGCGTCAGCGCCCAGAAGCGGTGCGAATGGTTCATCTCCTTGAGATGCGCGACCTCATGGGCAGCGAGATAGTCGAGCACCAGGGCCGGCGCGAGGATCAGGCGCCAGGAGAAGCTGAGATGCCCCTTCGAGGAACATGAGCCCCAGCGGCTGGTGGTATCGCGCAGCGTGATCTTGCGCGCGGGGATGCCGAGCACGGCGGTATGCGTGCACACCGCCTTCTCGAGATCGGCCAGCGCCTCGCGGCGCAGGAAATCCGTGACCCGGCGCGCGACATGGGCCGCCTCGCCGCAGACCGCGATGATCGGCTCGCCCTCGGCCGAGAGCGTGGCACGGGTCACACCGCGTACCCTGGTCCAGTGCACGATGCGGTGCGGGACGCCGCGCAGCGGCACGACCGCACCCGGCTCGAAGGCGACGCCCTGCGGACGCTTGGCGAGGCGCGCTGCGATCCAGCCGCCATGCTTCTCGGCGAAGACGCGGCCGGTCGCGAAGTCGACGCGCTCGGGCAGGGTCAGGGTGATCTCGCCCGTCGCCTGCGAGACGCGCAGCGTCAAGCGGCGCGCGGTCGCGCGCCGCTTGACGCTGACCGGGTAGAGCGTGCCGGCATGGGCGACCTCGATCCGGTCGGGATCGGGCTGGCGCCTGAACAGGGAGAACCGCATCCCGGCGATTGTGCGGGATTCGCAGCGGAAGCGGAAGGGGGCGGAGCTTAACTCAGCCCGCGACCTTCAGCGCCTTGCGCGCCGTCTGCGCGGTCTCGTTGCGGCGCTCCTTGGCTGCCTTCATGTCGAGGGTCAGCATGAAGTCGGCAATGCGCGGCGCGATCTCGGAGCGGAAGCGCGAGCCGTTGAAGACGCCGTAATGGCCGACGCCCTTCTGCAGGTACTCGACCCGCATGTCGTCGGGGATGTTGACGCACAGATCATGCGTCGCCCTGGTCTGGCCGACGCCGGAGATGTCGTCGTTCTCGCCTTCGACCGTCATCAGCGCGACGCTGCGGATCGCCGTTAGGTCGACCAGCTTGCCGCGATGCATCATCTCGCCCTTGGGCAGAGCGTGCTTGACGAAGACGGTGTCGACCGTCTGCAGGTAGAACTCGGCGGTCAGGTCCATCACCGCCATGTACTCGTCGTAGAAGTCGCGATGCTTCTCGGCCGAGTCGCCGTCCCCGGCGATGAGATGCTTGTACATGTCGTAATGCGCGGTGAGATGGCGGTCGAAATTCATCGCCATGAAACCGGAGAGCTGCATGAAGCCGGGATAGACCTCGCGGAAAGCGCCGAGATGCGGGAACGGCACGCGGGTGATGCAGTTGCGGCGGAACCAGTCGGTGCCGCGCTCCATGGCGAGCTGGTTGACCGCGGTCGGCGAGCAGCGCGTGTCGATCGGCCCGCCCATCAGCGTCATCGAGCGCGGCGACGAGGGATCGGTCTCGGCCTCCATGCGGGCGATCGCGGCGAGCACCGGCACGGAAGGCTGGCAGACGGCCATGACATGGGTGTCGGGGCCGAGCTTGTGCAGCATGGCGATGACGTAATCGACATAGTCGTCGAGATCGAAGCGGCCGGCCGAGAGCGGCACCAGGCGGGCATCGACCCAGTCGGTGATGTAGACCTCGTGATCGGGCAGGAAGGCCTCGACGGTGCCGCGCAGCAGCGTGGCGTAATGGCCCGACATCGGCGCGACCAGCAGCACCTTGGGCTGCGGCTTGCGGCGACCTTCGATCTTGCGGTCGAAATAGACCAGGTTGCAGAAGGGACGCTGCCAGACGACGCGCTCCTCGACCGCGACCTTGACGCCGCCCATCGTGGTGGTGTCGAGGCCGAAGGCCGGCTTGCCGTAGCGGCGCGTGGTGCGCTCGAACAATTCGCAGGAGGCGGCGATCGTGCGGCCGAACGGGGTATAGGTCAGCGGGTTCGCCGGGTTCTTGAAAGCGAGCTGCATGGCGTCGGACATGGCCCGCGCCGGGCTGACCATCATATGAACCGCCTCATAGGCGTGATAGGCGAACGACATGGCGGCCCTTTCGCTCTTTCGCAGCGCCGCATCCCACGATGCAGTGCAGCAAGGGAACGCAGCCTAAGTAGAATTTGTTCTGATTCAATCGTCCAAAGGGCTAAGATTTCCTTGTGATGCCGATTAGCCACAACGTCCACCTTCCTGTCCGCTTGCGGCATTGCGAAACTTGCGCGCCGTGACGATCGCCGACCTCGTTCCTTCCGCTCCTGGCGGCACACCCCGGCATCTGCGGCTCGACACGCTGGTGCGCCTGCGCTGGCTGGCGATCGCCGGCCAGAGCGTCGCCGTCGCCGGCGTGCATTTCGGGCTCGGCTTCTCGCTGCCGTTCGGCTGGTGCTTCCTCGCCATTGCCGTCTCGGCCTGGCTCAACATCGCCCTGCGCATCCGCTTCCCGCTCAGCCACCGCCTGCGGGAAGGCGCGGCGACGGCACTGCTCGGCTTCGACATCCTGCAGCTTGCGGCCCTGCTCTATCTCACCGGCGGCCTGCAGAACCCGTTCGCGATCCTGTTCCTAGCGCCGGTGATGATCTCGGCGACGGCGCTGCCGCCGCGACACACGCTGGCGCTCGGACTGCTCGCCGCGGGGCTCGCGACACTGCTCACCATCCTGCACTGGCCGCTGCCCTGGGCCGGGAGCGAGCGCCCGGTGCTGCCGCCGCAATACCAGCTCGGCAACTGGATCGCGCTTTTGCTCGGGCTCGGCTTCACCGCCATCTATGCCTGGCGCGTCGCCAAGGAGGCGCGCGATCTGTCGGAGGCGCTGGCCGCGACCGAGCTCGTGCTGGCGCGCGAGCAGCACCTCTCGCAGCTCGACGGCCTCGCCGCCGCCGCTGCCCATGAGCTCGGCACGCCGCTCGCCACGATCGCGCTGGTCGCCCGCGAGCTCTCGCGGCTCGCCCCGGCCGAAGGCGAGATGGCGGAGGACATCACCCTGCTGCGCGAGCAGGTCGAGCGCTGCCGCGGCATCCTCGGCAAGCTCGCCTCGCTGCAGGACGACGATGCCGGCCCGCTCGACCAGCTTTCGCTCAGCCTCTTGATCGAGGAGGCCGCCGGGCCGCAGCGGCCCTTCGGCGTGCCGTTCGAGATCGCGCTGATCGGCGAGAAGCCGGAGCCGGTCTGCCGGCGCAATCCCGGCATGAACTACGGGCTCGGCAATATCGTCGACAACGCCGTCGACTTCGCTCGTTCCAAAGTGACGATCACGGCGCAGTGGACCGACGAAGCCGTCATCCTGACCATCGCCGATGACGGGCCGGGCTTCACGCCGGAAGTGCTGCTGCGGGCGGGCGATCCCTATCTTTCGCGCTCGCATGCCAAGGAATCGCGCGCCGGCGGCGGCCTCGGCCTCGGCCTGTTCATTGCCAAGACGCTGCTGGAACGCAGCGGCGCGACGCTGGAATTCTCCAATCTGCCGTTGCCGGCAACCGGCGCCAGCATCCGCATTACCTGGTTGCGGGCCGTCTTCGAACGCGATGATCGACCCAGCGGACCTTCAAACCCGGAGCTTTTGGCCCCATATGCGACAGAATGAGGCGTTGCGGCGTTTCAGCGCGTCGCGCAATCGGTAGAGTGGATAGTGAGCCGGACAGTTACCCGCCCGGCAGGAGATGATGGCGATGGACACGGCGCCGATGACAGGCGAGCTCACCGATACGACCGGCAGGGACATGTCTCTTCTGCTCGTCGACGACGACAAGCCGTTCCTGACCCGCCTCGCCCGCGCAATGGAAGGCCGCGGCTATTCGGTGAGGATCGCAGAATCCGTCCAGGCCGGGCTTGCCGCGGTCGAGGAGGCGGCGCCGGCCTATGCGGTGATCGACCTGCGCCTCGGCGACGGCAACGGCCTCGACGTGATCGCCCGGCTCAAGGAGAAGCGCCCGGATGCGCGCGGGGTCGTGCTGACCGGCTATGGCAACATCGCGACCGCGGTCAGCGCGGTGAAGCTCGGCGCTTATGACTTCCTCGCGAAGCCCGCGGATGCCGACGAGATCCATTCGGCGCTGGCCGCCGGGCCGAACGCCCGGCCGGTGCCACCGGAAAACCCGATGTCGGCCGACCGTGTGCGCTGGGAGCACATCCAGCGCGTCTACGAGCTATGCAGCCGCAATGTCTCGGAAACGGCGCGCCGGCTCGGCATGCACCGGCGCACCCTGCAGCGCATCCTGGCCAAGCGCGCGCCGCGATGAACTAAGGTTTGGGCATTGCCTTCTCAGAAAGCCGGCGAGCACTTTTCTGAGCAAAGCTCTGCGGCACTCCCCGAGCGCATCAGCGAAGAGCTGATCGCTGAGCTGGTCGACACCTTCTATGGCCGGGTACGGCTAGACCCGCTGATTGGCCCGATCTTCCTCGACAAGCTCGGCGACGACTGGGACGCCCACCTCGCCAAGCTGCGCGATTTCTGGTCGTCGGTAACGCTGATGAGCGGGCGCTATCGCGGCAAGCCACAGCAGGTCCACATGCCGCTGCCGCTCCAGATGCAGCATTTCGAGCGCTGGCTCGCGCTGTTCGAGCAGACGGTCACCGAGCTCTGCACCGGCCCGGCCAAGTTTCTGTTCATCGACCGCGCCCGGCGCATCGCCGACAGCCTGCAGATCAGCCTGAACATCGGCCCGAAGGCGCTGGCCCTGCCGGAGCGCAGCACCTCCGGCTGAGCTACTCAACACCGGAGTTTCGACAAGCGCCAGCGATGACTCAGCGAGGCGATGTCGCCGATCTTCCAGAGTTCGCCGACACGCACGAAGTCATAGCGGATATGGTTGGGCTCGCCGAAGTTCCGGAAACGGACGTCCACTGCAGCGCGGTTGTCGCCAGCCTTGGTCTCGATCCGTAGCGTGCGCGCGATTTCCCTGTCGTCGTAATCGTTTCCGCTGCTCGTAATGGCAAAATCGATGCAGAGGTTCTCGGTCTTGTCATCGGCGGCGAACAACCTGACGAGACCGGGCTGGAAATAGCGGGCGCGATTCTCGGGCGCGCGCAGCCGCCCGATCGAGCTCTGCGTCAGGCCGCCGGCATATATGCCGCGCACAATCGTTTCGGGCGTCTCCGCAGAGGCCGTCCCGACAGCAAGAAAGCTGAGGGCAGCGGCCGAAACCATGAGCCTGTACATCATTTCGATACCTGCAAACGGCCGGCGAGCCCGAACCTGCTAGCTCAGATCTTACCCAAGGTCACGTGCCCCGATGCGGTAACCCGGTCACGCGGAAAGACGCTGCTCTCAACCCAGCTCCGGATCCTCGATGCCGGAGAGCCGCCCAGCCGCCAGCCTGGCAAAGGCGATGGTCAGCATCTTCCGGCGCGCCGGCGCCAGCTGATGGCGCGGCGGCTCGCGCAACAGCTCGCCGCCGAAGGCATCGGCGACGATCAGGCCGACATCCTCGGGCAGGATCTCCAGCGGGAATTCAGGCGCGACCGCAAAGAGGAAGCCGTCGCAATAATCGCGATAGTCCGGCCATTTGCCGTCGACGCGATAGTCCTCGATCCCCGATTTGACCTCGACCACCAGCAGTTCGCCGGATGGCGAGAGCGCGACGATGTCGCCGCGCCGGCCATTGGCAAAGGTCATCTCCTTGACGATGGCATAGCCGCGCTCGCGCAGATGGCGCGAGGCGCCGCGGCAGACGGCACGGGTGATCTCCGGCCGCGCAGGCGGCGGATTGAGGGCGGAATCGGAGAGTGCCATGCTCGCTATGTTCTGCTTTTGTGCTCGCCGATGCAAGAGCTGCTTGCGATGACCGCCGGCATGGCTATGGTCCGCCCGCCTTGGAACGTTTCGCGCCCCTCCTGCTGATCGCGCTTGCCGCCGGCCTGGCCTATGGGCTGTGCTTGGCCCTGCGACCCTTGATGATGCGCTATGCGCTGGCGCGGCCGAATGCCCGCTCCAGCCACCGCACGCCGACACCACAGGGCGGCGGCATCGCCGTGCTCGCCGGTGCCTTCCTGGCGCTCGGGCTCGCACTGGCCTTCATTCCGATGGATGCGGGGGCCCGGCACGGGCTCGTCCTGGTCATGGTCGCCTCCGCTTTGCTGGCCGTCGTCGGCGCCTGGGACGACATCAGGCCACTCTCGCCGGCGCTGCGCCTGCCGCTGCAATTCCTCTGCGTCGGCATCGTCGTGTTCTACGCCGCACCCGACGTGCGGCTGCTGCCGGAAGCGCTGCCGCTCTGGGCCGAGCGCGGCCTTGCCCTAATCGCCGGCGCCTGGTTCGTCAACCTCGTCAACTTCATGGACGGGATCGACTGGATCACCCTCGCCGGGCTGGTGCCGCTCGCCGCTGCGATCGCGCTCGCCGGCGGCTACGGCATCGTCGATCCCGCCACCGGCCTGCTTGCCGCGGCGTTACTGGGCGGGCTGCTGGGCTTTGCGCCGCTCAACAAGCCGGTCGCGCGCATCTTCCTCGGCGATGTCGGGGCTTTGCCGCTTGGCCTGCTCGGAGCGTATCTGCTCTACCGCCTCGCCGGCACCGGCGCGCTGACCGCGGCGCTGATCTTGCCGCTTTATCACGTGATGGATTCGACGATCACGCTGCTGCGCCGCTTGGCGCGAGGCGAAAAGGTCTGGCAAGCGCACCGTTCGCACTTCTACCAGCAGGCGACCGATAACGGTTTCAAGGTGATCGAGATCGTCGCGCAGATCGGCCTGCTCAATCTTGGCCTCATCGCCCTCGCGGCGCTCAGCATCGCCGTGCCCGCACTCTGGGCACAGCTCGGCAGCCTGTCGATCGCGCTGGCGCTCACGATCGGCTTGCTGCGCCGCTTCTCGCGCAAGCGGGCGCGGCCATGAGCGAACGCATCCTGCTCACCGGCGCGAGCGGCTTCGTCGGCCGGCATGTGCTTGATGACCTCGCGGCGCGCGGCTATCGCGTGCGGACGGCAGGGCGGAGCGCAACCCCTGCCAGCCCCGATGTCGAGCATGTCGCGATTGGCGATCTCGGCGCGCCGGTCGACTGGCAGCCGCTGCTCGACGGCGTCGACCACGTGGTCCATAGCGCTGGCCTCGCCCATGCCGACGGCGACATTCCGGAGGAGCGCTACCGGGCTGTGAACACCGAGGCGACGCTGGCACTGGCGCGGGCAGCGCAGGCGGCAGGCGTGCGCCGCTTTATCTTCCTGTCCTCGATCCGGGCGCAGAGCGGGCCGATCAGCGAGCAGCCGCTGAGCGAGATCGATACGCCTGCGCCGAGCGATGCCTATGGCCGCTCCAAGCTCGCGGCAGAACAGGGCCTCGCCGGGCTCGATCTCGACTGGGTCGCACTGCGGCCGGTGCTGGTCTATGGCGCGGGGGTGAAGGCCAACATGGCGGCGCTCCTCAAGCTGGCGAAGCTGCCCGTGCCGCTGCCGCTCGGCGCGCTCTCGGCCAGGCGCTCGCTGCTCGCGATCGAGAATCTCTCCGCGGCGATCGCCTTCGCCCTGACGCAGGCCTGCCCGGCGCGGCGCAGCTACATCGTTTCTGATCCGGAACCCCTGTCGGTCGCGCAGATGCTCGCCGCGATGCGGGCCGGCCTTGGACGAGGGCCTGGGCTGATCCCGGTCCCGTCGGCGCTGCTGGCGCTGGCGGCGCGGCTCGCCGGGCACAGCGGTGCCTATGAGCGATTGGCGAACGGGCTCGTCGCCTCGCCGGCTGCGCTGATCAAGGCTGGCTGGCGGCCGCCCGCGGAGACGAAGGCTGCGCTGGCGCAACTTGCGGCAAGCCGGGCCGACGCCGGCTAAAATCGGGGATCGCAGCTTCGAGCACCGCCTCGGCGCCGAGCCTGTCCTGCGCCGCCAGCGCCCGCTCGAGCTCGTCGAGCCAACCCTGCATGCGTTCGCGCCCGGCGAAGATCGGCTTTGCCGCCATGACGCCGTCGAGCCCGGTCTCGGCCATCGGCTCGTCCTTGGCGAAGAGGATCTCGTTCAGGCGCTCACCCGGCCGGACGCCGGTCACGGCGATCTCGATGTCGACGCCCGGCTCATAGCCGGCGAGGCGGATCATGCGCTCGGCAAGATCCATGATCTTGAGCGGCTGGCCCATCTTCAGCACATAGACGGCGGCGCGCTCGTCCTGCGCCTCGTGCTCGGGCGCATGCGAGGCCGAGGTCAGCACGAGGTCGCAGGCCTCGCGGATCGTCATGAAGTAGCGGATCATCTCCGGGCTGGTCACGGTGACCGGCCCGCCGCGCTCGATCTGCGCCTTGAACTTCGGCACCACCGAGCCGACCGAGCCGAGCACGTTGCCGAAGCGGACCGCAACGAGGCGCGTGCCGCGATTGCCATTGGCGAACTCGGCATCGCGCGCCTGGGCATACATCTCGGCGAAGCGCTTGGTCGCGCCGAGCATCGAGACCGGCTCGATCGCCTTGTCGGTCGAGATCATCACGAAGATGCCGGCGCCGGCAGCGATCGCCGCCTCGATGGCGACGACCGAGCCGAAGATGTTGGTCTTGATGCCCTCGCCCCAGTCGGCCTCGAGATAGGGCACATGCTTCAGCGCGGCGGCATGGATGACGATGTCGGGCGCGAAGGCCTTGAACAACGGGCCGAGGCGCGCCTCGTCGCGGACATCGGCGAGCGCACCGGTGACCCGCATCGGGAGATCCTGGGCGGCCAGCGCCTCGGTGACGTGGAACAGCGCCGGCTCGGAATTCTCGACGACGAGCAGTTCCACCGCGCCGAAGGCAGCGCAGCGCAGGCAGATCTCCGAGCCGATCGAGCCGCCGCCGCCAGTGACGATGACGCGCTTGCCCTTGAGAAAGCCTTCGAGTCGCGCCCGATCGATCTTGACGGAGGGGCGCACCAGGAGATCCTCGATCTCGAGCGGCGCCAGCTCATTGCCGCGCATGCCCTCGCCGAGCGTATCGAGCCGCGAGATCGGGATGGCGAGCTTGCGGGTGTGGGCGAGCCATTTGTCCGGCTCGGCCTCGGGCGCGAGCGCGCTCGGCGTCGCGACGATGCGGCGGAACGGCTCGCCGCGCTCGCTGGCGTCGGTCGCGATCGTCTCTATCTGCGAGAGCAGGCCGAGCACTGGCACGCCACGGATGGACTGCCCGAGATCATCGGGCCTCGGCGAGAGGACGCCGGCCGGCCGCATCTTGCCCATCGCGCCCGATTCCATCGCCCGGATCACGATTTCGATGTCGACGGCGCGGCCGAGCAGCAGGGCCGGCAGGCTGGACCCGCGCGCGGCCTGGTGCTTGGAGCGGGAGTATTTGAAGTAGCGATAGGCTAGGCGCGGCCCCCCGAGGAGCGCGATCTGCACCAGCCAATAGAGGACGATGGTGATCTTGCCGAAGAAATAATAGCCGTAGAGGTTCTGCGCGACGAGCACGTAGTCGACGACCAGCAAGGTCAGGGTCAGGACCGTGACCGCCCGGACGATGTTCGAGAGATCCGGCAGCGAGGCGAAACGCCATTTCGAGCGATAGAGCTGGAAGAACCAGTACACAGCGCCGGCATAGGCGACGAAGAAGGGCAGGATCTTCGGCAATTGCCGCATCCGCTCCTCGAAAAGCCAGCCATCGAAACGCACGGCGAAGACGAAGACGATCGCGAGCGCGGTCATCGCCAGGTCGTGGGCGACCACGGCGAGCTTCTTGGCGCTCTGTTTGGTGAGATTCAGCATGCGCGGCGGGGTATCCCGCTCCGCCAGCGCCTTGTCAACGCAGGTCGGAGCTGCCGGTCAGGCAGCGGAGCGGACAGCGCCCAGCCCGGCGAGGATGAAATCGATCATCTCCTCGACGGTCGGGCCGGGAAGCTCGGCACATTGGGCGAGCAGGAGCGGATGACAGAAGCGCAGCATCGCCATGCGTACGCAATGGGTCGCGGTGACCGGATCGCGGGCGGTGAACTCGCCCCTGGCGATGCCGTCGGCGACGACCGAGCGCAGGATCGCGTCATAGCGCTCGATATGGCCGCGGACGACGTCCCAGCTCTCCTCCATCGCGCAGGCGACCATTTCATGCAGGCGGTGATTGTCGAGATAGCGGGCCGCATTGATGCGGCAGGTCGCAGAGAGGATGTCGCGCAGGCGCTCGCTCGCAGGACGCTTCTCGGCGGCGATCGCGGCTACGGTCGCCTCGAGCTCGCTCATCGAGCGCTCGGCGACGGCCTCGTTGATCGCCTTCTTCGAGTCGAAGAAACGATAGACATTCGCCGGGCTCATGCGCAGCGACTTGGCGATATCGGCGACAGTGGTCTTCTGATAGCCGATCTGGCGGAAGAACCGCTCGGCGACATCGATGATGTCGTGCCTCGTATCGCGCTCTACTGTGCTCATGCCACAGCAACTTCCCGGTCTGATGACTTGTTCCCATAGGCCGTCTGCGGACGCCATCGTTGCCTATGACGAATTTCGTCAGTCGTCAACAAATTGAACGGCAAAGCTTTATTTGTGTCCTCCTGACAGTTTTTCGCGGAACACCCGTTCGATGTCAGGAGCGCGATCGCGCCAGTGCGAGGATGGCGTCGATGTCGAGATGGCGCTCCAGATGCCCGGCCAGGCGGTCGAGCGCCGCCTCCACGGCCGGTTCATAGGCTTCTCCCTCCGCCAGCGGCTTTCCCGCCAGGTTTTCGAGCCAGGCGCGGCGCAGCGGGTCGCAGGTCAGGACGCCATGGAGATAGGTCCCGACCACCTTTCCGTCGGCGCTGCGAGCCCCTTCCGGCCGACCGTCGACGCGGAACGGCGCCCGCACGCGGTCCGGCCCGTCGCTGACGCCGAGATGGATCTCGTAGGCGCGGCCCGCCGTGCCGCTCTCCGGATGGGCGACCGCGACCTCGCGCACCGTCTTGTCCGGCGTGAGCTCGGTCTCGATGTCGAGCAGGCCGAGCCCAGGGGCGGCGCCGGCCGGGCCTTCGAGCCCGAGCGGGTCGCGCACGCTCCTGCCGAGCATCTGGTAGCCGCCGCAGAGACCGAGGACATGGCCGCCGCGGCGGCGATGGGCGAGGATGTCGATGTCCCAGCCTTCCTCCCGCAGCCTGGCGAGATCGCGCAGCGTCGTCTTCGAGCCCGGCAGGATCACCAGGGCGGCGTCACCCGGCAATGGCGTGCCGGGGCCAACGAAGACAAGCTCGACGCCGGGCTCGAGCTTGAGCGGATCGAGATCGTCGAAATTGGCGATGCCGGGCAGGACCGGCACGGCGATCTTCAGCCCGCCA
This sequence comes from Allobosea lupini, assembly GCF_900109525.1. Lineage (GTDB taxonomy): Bacteria > Pseudomonadota > Alphaproteobacteria > Rhizobiales > Beijerinckiaceae > Allobosea > Allobosea lupini. The sequence continues at coordinate 481,317 of NZ_FOAN01000004.1, forward strand.
TCGCGAGCCGGGGCGCCGCGGATCAGGTCGAGCCCGTCCTCGGCCGGCAGGCGCGCAGCATCGGCGAACCAGGGCACGACGCCGAGGCTCGGCCAGCCGGTCGCCCGGGTGATCGTGTCGAGCGCCGGGGTGAACAGGCCGACATCGCCGCGGAAGCGGTTGATGGCGAAGCCGCGGATCATCGCCCGATCCTCGGCATCGAGCACGGCATGGCTGCCGACGAGACTGGCGATGACCCCGCCGCGATCGATATCGCCGACGAGGATCGCCGGAACGCCGGCAGCGCGCGCAAAGCCGAGATTGGCGATGTCGCGGGCACGCAGATTGGTCTCGGCCGGCGAACCCGCGCCCTCGACCAGGATCAGGTCGGCGCCATCGCTCAGTCGCTCGAAGCTCTCCAGCACCTTCGGCAGGAAATCGCCGCGGCGGCTGAAATCCCCGGAGGAGAGATGGCCGGCGACGCGGCCCTGCAGGATGATCTGGCTGCCGCGCTCGCTCTCCGGCTTGAGCAGCACCGGGTTCATGTCGACATGGGCGGCGATCCGGGCCGCACGCGCCTGCAGCGCCTGGGCCCGGCCGATCTCGCCCTGTGCGGTCGCGGCGGCGTTGTTCGACATGTTCTGCGGCTTGAACGGGCGCACTTTCAGCCCGCGATCGGCGAAGAGGCGGCAGAGGCCGGCGACGAGCAGCGACTTGCCGACATTGGAGCCGGTGCCGAGCACCATCAGGGCAGGGATTCGGTGGAAGGGATGCATGGAGCCTGCCTAGCCCGCTTCCAGCCCCAGAAAAAGCTCACCGATCCACGCCAGCGTCCCACGGCTCCAAAGGGGCGAAGAAACCGCGGAAGTGCTGTCGTGAACCGGCTGAGGGGTAGAAGACACTGACTACTGACGAATGTCAATATTCATCACTTCGCATAATCTGCCGCTTTTTCGGGACGATGCACACCGGCGTTGCGCGTGCTATGGCGGCATCCGAGCCTTTCCGCCCGCCTTCCCGAGTGAAGCCAGCCGCGATGAACCCGATCTTTTCCGCCCTTCCGACGACGATCTTCGAGACCATGTCGCGGCTTGCGCGCGAGCACCAGGCCGTCAACCTCGGCCAGGGCTTCCCCGACGATCCCGGCCCCGAGGACGTCCGCCGCAAGGCGGCGCAAGCCGTGATCGAGGGCTGGAATCAGTATCCGCCAATGATGGGCCTGCCGGAGCTGCGCCAGGCGACGGCGACGCATTTCCGGCATTGGCAGGGTCTGGAGCTCGATCCGGAGGCCGAGGTGATGATCACTTCCGGCGCAACCGAGGCGATCGCCGGCGCGCTGATGGCGATCGTCTCGCCCGGCGACGAGGTCGTGCTGTTCGAGCCGATGTACGACGCCTACCTGCCGCTGGTCCGGCGCGCCGGTGGCATCCCGAAATTCGTGACGCTGACGCCGCCGCATTTCGGGCTGAGCGAGGAGGCGCTGGCGAAAGCCTTCTCGCCGAAGACCAGGGTGGTGCTGTTCAACAATCCGCTCAACCCGACCGCGACCAATTTCAGCGAGGCCGATCTCGACCTGCTGGCCTCGTTCTGCGTCCGGCACGACGCGGTCGCGATCTGCGACGACGTCTGGGAGCATGTCGTCTTTGACGGCCACCGCCATCAGCCATTGATGAGCCGGCCGGGCATGCGCGAGCGCACGGTCAAGATCTCCTCGGCCGGCAAGATCTTCTCGCTGACCGGCTGGAAGGTCGGGATGGTGATGGCGGCGCCCAAGCTGATGCGCGTGCTCGCCAAGGCGCACCAGTACATCACCTTCACCACGCCGCCGAACCTGCAGGCGGCGGTCGCCTATGGCCTGGGCAAGGCCGACGGGTATTTCGAGGGAATGCGCGCCGATTTCCAGCGCTCGCGCGATCGCTTCGCAGGCGGCCTCAGCGATCTCGGCTTCAGCGTGCTGCCGAGCGCCGGCACCTATTTCCTCAATGTCGACATCGCCCCGCTCGGGCAAAGCGACGACGTCGCCTTCTGCCAGCGGCTGGTCGCCGAGCACGGCGTCGCCGCGATCCCGGTCAGCGCCTTCTATGCGGAAGGGGCGGTGCGCAATGTCGTGCGCTTCTGCTTCGCCAAGCACGACGCCACGCTCGACAAGGCGCTGGAGAGGCTCGCTGCCCTGCGCGTCAGGGCCTGATCAGCTCTTCCGAAGGGTCTCGACGAGGACTGCGGCCCGCCGCAGTTTCGGCTCACGCCGCTTGGCCTCGGCCGCGAGCCCGAGCCCGCGCAGCGTCTCGATCGCCATGACGAGCTCGGTGGTCGCCCTTTCGGCCTCGGCGCGGTGGCGGATGCGCTCGGCCAGCTCCAGCCGCGCCTCGGCCCGGTTCGCGGCGCTCTCAGCCCAGAGCGAGGGCACAATCTCGCGACGCCTGACCTCCAGCGCCGCGTCGAAGGCAGCGATCGCCTCCTCCAGCACGACCGGCTCGTTGTAATAGCGGGCGAGGCCGACCAGCGCGGCGCCGATCCGGTCCTGCACCTCGGCCCAGTCGAGCGGGACGCTCTCGCGCGGCCGGTCGTCGAGAACCAGCTTGAAGCAGTTCACCGCCGCTTCGAAAGCCGAGACGCCGCTGGCACGAAGGCCAAGCGCGACATGGGCCTTGCCGAGCTCCCATTGCAGGCGGCCCCATTCGCGCGGCATGTCGGCGCGCGTCATCCCTGACAGCCCGGCGCGAAAGGCAGCGACTCCGTCGTCGAGCAGGCCGGCATCGTCCTCGATCTCGCCGAGCCGGGCCAGCGCCTCGCCCAGCCTGGTCTGAAGCGCGGTCCATAGGCGCGGCGCCTTGGCGCGAGTCAGGTCCTCCAGCGTCGTGCGGTAGATCTCGACCACCTGGCGCAGCAGGGCGCTGCCGCCTTCGTAATGCGACAGCCCGGTAAGCGAGCGCGCCAGCCTGAGCTGGGTCTCGGCCCAGAGCACGGTCTGGTCGAAATTATCGAGCTTGGCGAGCATGCCGCGCAGCTGGCCGATCGACGCGACGAAGGCGGCCTTGTCGGAAAAGTCGGCGCCGCGCCGCGCCAGCGCATCGGCCTGCATCCAGGCATAAGTCAGCCCGCTGCCAGCTTCGGCCGAATCGGCGATCAGCGCCGCCTCGGCATAGCGCTCGGCGGCCTCGCGATAGGCTTGCGGATTGAGGTGTAGCATCGCCACCGCGCCACGATCGGCGCGGCCGGCGGCGGCGGCGAGCAGACGATCCCGGGAGAGCGCATCGGGAGCAGCGGCGCCATCGAGATTGCGCTGCTCGGCCAAAGCGAGCAGGCGGTCGGCTTCGGCGAGCCGGCCGTCGGCCAGCGCCTGAATGGCCTGTCCCTGCAGCCGGTCGCGCTCGGGATCGTTCCCGGACGGCTTGGCGAGCCGGGCCTGCAGGCTGCGGAAATCCCCGGCGCGGCGCGCCAGGTTGTTCTCGATGCGGGTGAAATCGGGCTTGCCGGAAGCGTCGCCCATCGAGGCGAGCACGCCCAGCAGCAGCGCGGGGGGAACCCCCTCGCGCTGCGAGACACGGGCCAGGATGGCGGCGAGTTCCGGATTCACGTTTCCCGTCACCCTAGATCACGGTGATCGATCCCAAGAACCCAGAGCAGGATCTCAGCGACAGACCGGTTCCCACTTTGCGGATCCTGCTCTCGTGCGACAGCGATCAGACCGCGGCGATGACCGCGATCTCGACGGTGTATTGCGGGCCGGCGAGCTTGGCCTCGACGGTGGCGCGGCCCGGCGTGTTGCCGGCCGAGACCCAACCGTCCCAGACCGCATTCATCTCGGCGAAGGTCGACATGTCCGAGAGCCAGATGTTGACCATCAGCAGCTTCGACTTGTCGGTGCCGGCTTCGGCCAGGAGCCCGTCGATGATCGAGAGGATGTCCTTGGTCTGCTCGGCGACGCTCTTGCCGGCCGCCTTGTCGGCGACCTGACCGGCGAGATAGACCGTGTTGCCATGCACGACGGCCTTCGACATGCGCGGGCCGGGGGCGATGCGCTTGATGCTCATGATCTGGTCTCCAACAGAAAGGGCCTCGCTGGTAGCCCGAGACCGGAATCCGCGCAAATGCTTATGCAGCGGCGGCCCAGCCCGCCCAGAGCAAGGCATAGCGTGCCGCCTTGCCGATGAACACGAGCAAAACGAAGCGTCCGAGCGGATAGTTGAGCGAGCCGGCGACGAAGGTCAGCGGATCGCCGCCGATCGGCAGCCAGGCGAAGAGCAAGGACGGCCAGCCGAAGCGGGCGAACCAGCCCTGCGCCTTGGCGAAACGCACGGGATCCGGCCGCAGCCGCGCCGGCAACCGCTCGACGCCACCCGTCGCGATCAGCCGGCCGAGCCACCAGTTGACGACCGAGCCGGCCGTGTTGGCGACCGAGGCGACGATGAAGAGCAGCGTCGGATCGACCGATCTCGCCGCCAGGAGCCCGATGAAGACGGCTTCCGACTGGGCCGGCAGCAACGTCGCGGCGACGAAGGCTGCACCCGCCATCAGGCCGAGGGACGCGAAATCGAGAGGCATCAGTCCAGCATCGCGGCGAGCGCGTTGACGGTATTGGCGTTGCGCAGCGTGCCGATGCCGAGCTTTTTCGTCGTCAGATGCGAGAGCAGCCTCGTCTCGCTCGGCTTGCCACCGAAATCGATCCAGAGATCGCCGTCGGAGATCGCGAGCGCAATGCCGGGCGCGGCGAGCCGGCGGAGCATGGACAGGGCGTCAGGGCCGAGCGGCTTGCGCATGACGCGGATGCCGATATCGGCGCCGTTGCCGTTCGGAAAGGGATTCCGGGCCGCGAGCCGCTTCCAGGCCTCTGCGGTGCGCGCGATGATGTCGACATGCTTGCCGAAGCGGGTGCGGAAGCCCGCTTCCAAGCGGCTTTCGACCGTCGCAAGCGGCGCATCCTCGCCCTCGAAGATCAGGTTGCCGGTGGCGACCCAGCTGCGTACATCACGAAAGCCGAGTTCCGCCGCCATCGCCTTCAGATCCACCATCAGCACGCGCCTGCCGGGGCCGAGCACGATCGAGTGCAGCAGGGCGACATAGGTCGTCATCGTGGTTTTGGACCCGGCGGTTCGATGCCGCGCTAAAGCCGCCGCAGCGCGACCTGCTGGATGCGGTGGCTCGCGCCCTTGGTCAGGATCAGACTGGCGCGCTGGCGGGTCGGCACGATGTTCTCGCGCAGATTGGGCAGGTTGATGCCGGTCCAGAGCTTCTCGGCGATCGAGAGCGCCTCGTCCTCGCCGATCTCGGCGTACTTGCGGAAGAAGGAGCGCGGATCGCGGAAGGCGGTCTGGCGCAGCGTCATGAAGCGGTTGACGTACCAGCGGTGCAGGTCGTTCTCGTCAGCGTCGAGATAGACCGAGAAGTCGAAGAAATCCGAGACGATCGGGGTGACCGTGCCGTCCTTGGGCAGGCGGCTCGCCTGCAGCACGTTCAGCCCTTCGAGGATCAGGATGTCCGGCCGCTCGACCGTGACCTGCTCGCCTGGCACGACGTCGTAGACCAGATGCGAATAGACGGGGGCGCTGACGGCGCGCTTGCCGGCCTTCACATCGGAGAGGAACCGCAGGATCGCGGCGCTGTCATAGCTCTCCGGAAAACCCTTGCGCTGCATCAGCCCGCGGCGTTCGAGCTCGGCATTGGGCAGGAGGAAACCGTCGGTGGTGACGAGCTCGACCTTGGGCGTGTTCGGCCAGCGCGAGAGCAGAGCCTTCAGGACGCGCGCCGTGGTCGACTTGCCGACCGCGACCGAGCCGGCGACGCCGATGACATAGGGGACCTTGACCTCGGCCTCGGCCATCAGGAAGCGCTGCGTCGCCTTGAACAGCCCTTGCGTCGCGGCGACGTAGAGCGAGAGCAGGCGCGAAAGCGGCAGGTAGATCGCGACGATCTCGTCGAGCGAGATCGGGTCGTTGATCGATTGCAGCTTGGTCAGGTCGTCGACCGACAGCGTCAGCGGCGCATCGGCTCGCAAATGCGCCCACTCGTCGCGCGAGAAACTGCGATAGGGCGAGACCAGATCGGGGGCGGAGGGCGCCGCGAGCGGACGCTGATCCATGATGCCCCCCGTATTCCAAGCTTCGAGGTTCAACGCAACGGCCTCGACTTTCAAACCTTGGGCACGACCATGCCCTAACGGGGTCGCGCCGCCTTCTCGGCCAGGCCGGAGCGCGCGGTGCGGGCCTCAAGCTGGCTCAAGACGTCCCGCAATGCAACATCGCGTGACCTGAGCACGACCAAAAGATGATAAAGCACATCGGCGCTCTCGGCGATCAGTTCGTCGCGATCGCCCTTAACAGCGGCGATGACGGCCTCGACCGCTTCCTCGCCGAACTTCTTGGCGGCGCGCTCGGGTCCGGCGGCCAAGAGCTTGGCCGTCCAGGATTCTTCGGGCGAAACACTGGCGCGCTCGGCGACGATGCGTTCGAGGTCAGCGAGGGAAAAAGAGGTCATCGCTCAATCCAGCCGCATCGCCAGCCCGGCGGCGGCCATATGCGCCTTGGCCTGCGGAATGCTGTAGGTGCCGAAATGGAAGATCGAGGCGGCGAGCACCGCCGAGGCATGGCCGTCGCGCACGCCGGCGACGAGATCGTCGAGATCGCCGACGCCCCCCGAGGCGATCACCGGCACCGAGACCGCGTCGGCGATGCGCTGGGTCAGGCCGATGTCGTAACCAGATTTCGTGCCGTCGCGGTCCATCGAGGTCACCAGCAACTCGCCAGCGCCGAGCGAGACGACCTCGCGGGCGAAGGCGATGGCGTCGATCCCGGTGGGGTTGCGCCCGCCATGGGTGAAGATTTCCCAGCGCCCGGGCGTGACCTGCTTTGCGTCGATGGCGACCACGATGCACTGGTCGCCGAATTTTTCCGCGGCTTCCTTGACGAAGGGGCGGTTGGTCACCGCCGCGGTGTTGATCGCGACCTTGTCGGCGCCGGCCAGCAGCAGCGCGCGGATATCCTCGACCTTGCGCACGCCGCCGCCGACGGTCAGCGGCATGAAGCAGGCCTCGGCCGTGCGGGTGACGACGTCGAGCAAGGTCCCGCGCGCCTCATGGCTTGCGGTGATGTCGAGGAAGCAGAGCTCGTCGGCGCCGGCCGCGTCATAGGCCTTGGCGGCCTCGACGGGATCGCCGGCATCGACGAGATCGACGAATTTCACGCCTTTGACGACGCGGCCGTCTTTGACGTCGAGGCAGGGGATGATGCGGGTCTTCAAGGTCATCGGCGGGCCTGCCCGAGCGGGAGCGACAAAAACGGGTCGGCGCATATAGCGCCGCCGCTGCACGGCACGCAAACGCAGCGCACACAGGCCGGATTGATCGCCGCCACGATCCCTGCTCTCCTGCGCGCCACAAGCAAAGCCGAGGGGATTTCCATGACGATCGCATCACCCTTCAAGGGCCTGAAACTGGCTGTGCTGAGCGCCGTGGCCGGGCTCGGTTTGAGCGCCGCCGCGCTGGCGCAGGCTCCGGCAAGCCAGCTCGAGACGATCCAGAGCCGCGGAGCCCTGCAGATCTGCACCACCGGCGACTACAAGCCGTTCACGCTCGCCAAGGACGGCAGCTATGAGGGCATCGACATCGAGCTCGGAAAATCGCTGGCGAAGGCCATCGGCGTCGAGGCCAAATTCGTGCAGACGAAATGGGCCGACCTGATGAACGACTTCACCGGCGGCAAATGCGACATCGCCATGGGCGGCATCTCGGTGACGCTCGACCGGCAGAAGCGCGCCTTCTTCTCCGCGCCCTATCTGATCAACGGCAAGGCGCCGATCGCCCGTTGCGCCGACGTCTCGAAGTTCCAGACCGTCGCCGACATCGACAAGCCGGAGACGCGCGTCATCGTCAATCCGGGCGGCACGAACGAACGCTTCGTGCGCGCCAATTTCAAGCAGGCCAAGATCGAGATCTTCCCGGACAACGTCACGATCTGGGATCAGATCCTCGCCGGCAAGGCCGACATCATGGTGGCCGAGTCGATCGAGACGAAGGTCCAGGAGAAGATCCGCCCGGGCTTGTGCGCCATCAACCCGGACTCGCCGCTGCAATATGGCGAAATGGGCTATCTGCTGCCGCGCGGCGACATCGTCTTCAAGGCGTTCGTCGATCAGTGGCTGCATCTCGCCAAGGCAACCGGGGAGTTCGGCACGATCTACAATCAGTTCGTTCGCTGACTTTTCGGCAGGGTCGCGCCGCTTCGCTGACAGACAGTGGCGTGGCGCAACCTGCAGCATGTTTCAGCACGACGCGATGCAACGCCTGCTAGTCAAGCGATGCATGCCAGGCACGGGCGCCCTTACCCGCATGGCAGTTGAAGCTGGTCCCGCGCGCTGCTCTCCTTGCGGCACTGACAAGAGAGGGGATGAGGGCTTTTTTCATGCTGTCGACGATCATCCGCGCGGCGTTCTCCGCCGCCTGCGCAGGCTTCATCTCGATCGGCGCCGTCCAGGCGCAGGCACCGGCCAGCGCACTCGATGCGATTCAGAGCGCCGGGACGCTGCGGATCTGCACCACCGGCGACTACAAGCCGTTCACCAATGCCGTCGGCGACAGCTATGAGGGCATCGACATCGAGATGGCGAAGTCGCTCGCCAAGGCGATCGGCGTCGAGCCCAAATTCGTGCGGACGAAATGGGCCGAGCTGATGGCCGATTTCACCGGCGGCAAATGCGACATCGCCATGGGCGGCATCGGCGTGACGCTGGAGCGGCAGAAGCGCGTTTTCTACTCGGATCCGGCGCTGCGGACCGGCAAGATCCCGCTGGTGCGCTGCGCCGACAAGGACAGATTCCAGAGCGTCGCCGACATCGACAAGCCCGGCGTCACCGCGATCGCCAATCCCGGCGGCACCAATGAGCGCTTCGCCAAGAGCAACTTCAAACAGGCCAAGGTCACGCTTCACCAGGACAATGTCGGCATCTTCGACGAAATCCTGGCTGGGCGTGCCGACGTGTTTGTCACCGAGGCGATCGAGGCGACCGTGCAGCAGAAGCTGAAGCCGGGCCTGTGCGCCATCAATCCCGACAAGCCGCTGACCTTCATCGAGATCGGCTATCTGCTGCCGCGCGGCGACGTGATCTTCAAGGCCTTCGTCGACCAGTGGCTGCACATCGCCAAGGCGACCGGCGAGTACCAGCGCTATTACGAGCAGTATCTGCGCTGAGTCTCAGGCCGCCGCGAGCCGCGCCAGCGCCGCCGCAGGATCGATCCGGCCGTCATAAAGGGCGCGGCCGGTGATCGCGCCTTCGAGGATCGCGGCATCAGGGGCGCAGAGGCGTTCGATATCGGCCATGGAGGCAAGGCCGCCCGAGGCGATCACCGGGATCGTCAGCGCATGGGCGAGCGCGATCGTACCGTCCCAGTTGATGCCCTGGAGCATGCCGTCACGCGCGATGTCGGTGTAGACGATCGCGGCGACGCCGGCATCCTCGAAGCGGCGCCCGAGATCATCCGCCGCCAGTGACGAGGTCTCGGCCCAGCCTTCCACGGCGACGAAGCCGTCGCGCGCATCGATGCCCACCGCGACCTTGCCCGGGAACGTCTTCGCGGCCTCGCGGACGAAACCGGGATCGCGCACCGCCGCCGTGCCGATGATGACGCGGGCAATGCCCTTGGCGAGCCAGCCCTCGACCGTCTTCATGTCGCGGATGCCGCCGCCGAGCTGAACGGGGAAGAGAACGCGTTTCAGGATCGCTTCGACCGCAGCCGCGTTCATCGGCTTGCCGGCGAAGGCGCCATCGAGATCAACAACGTGAAGCCACTGGAAGCCCTGTCCCTCGAAGGTCGCGGCCTGGGCGGCGGGATCGTCGTTGAAGACCGTCGCCTGATCCATGTCGCCCTGCTTCAGGCGGACGCAGCGGCCTTCCTTCAGGTCGATGGCGGGGAAGAGGATCACGGCGCCCACCTCAGGAAATTGCCGATCAGCTTGAGGCCGAGCTTCTGGCTCTTCTCGGGGTGGAACTGGGTGCCGGCGATATTGTCCTTTGCCACGATCGCGGTGACCGGGCCGCCGTAATCGGTCAGCGCCAGCACCTCCTCCGGCCTTGTGGCCGTCAGCGCGTAGGAGTGGACGAAATAGGCGTGCCAGCCGGAAGGGCCGGTCTCGATTCCGGCGAGGAGCGGATGCTCGTCCTGCGGGTGCAGCGTGTTCCAGCCCATATGCGGGATCTTCAGGGCGTCATCGCCCGGGCGGATCAGCGCGACGTCGCCGGCAAGCCAGTTAAGGCCCTCGGTGGTGACATATTCGAGGCCGCGGCTCGCCATCAGCTGCATGCCGACGCAGATGCCGAGGAAGGGCCGGCCCTTGCCGCGCACTGTCTCCTCCAGCGCCTCGACCATGCCGGGGACGGCGTCGAGCCCGCGCCGGCAGTCGGCGAAGGCGCCGACGCCAGGCAGCACGATGCGATCGGCGGCGCGGACCTCGGCGGGATCGCTGGTGACGCGGATGGTCGCTGGCGTGCCGGCCTCAACGGCGGCGCGCTCAAAGGCCTTGGCGGCCGAGTGCAGATTGCCCGAGCCGTAATCGACGATGGTGACGGTCTGGCTCATCGCCCGTTCGCCTCCGGGAAGAGGCCGATCACCGGCGCGGAGCTCTCTGCGAAGCGCGCGGGAGCCGGTGCCGTCTCGACGACGCGGGGCGGCGCGCCGGCCGGCAGGGCCCGCTCGAAGAAGCGGCGCTCGGCACTGGAGAGATCCGGCGCCTCGACCACATCGACCAGCCGCCAGCCCTTCCGCATCAGCTTGCGCGCAATCAGGTTCTGACCCTCGAAGCCGAGGAAGACCGCAAGCGCGGTATGCGACAGCATCACCGCGAAAAAGGAGAAGCCGATCTGGCGCTGCAGGTAGACCAGCCCGCCCCAGACCAGCGCATAGAGGATGAAGGCGAGCCAGAGCCGTTTGAACAGCAGCCAGAGACCGCCGAAGACCAGCGCCGAAAAGGTGAAGGTCTCGGGCAGGAGCCTGGCCTGCTCGACCTCCTCGCGCAGTCCGCCGGCGCCCGGCGGCGGGATCAGAGCCTGATAGAACGCCATGGCAGCGATCCCTTTGATCCCAAAAGTTTAGAGCATTGCTCAAGCAAAAAACCGGTTTCCACTTTTTCGCGCAATGCTCTAGAGGGCGCCCTTGGTCGAGGGCACGCGGCCGCCCTCGCGCGGATCGACTTCCAGCGCCTGGCGCAGCGCCCGCGCCAGACCCTTGAAGCAGCTTTCGGCGATATGGTGGGCATTGTCGCCATAGAGCGTCTCGACATGCAGGGTCAGCCCGGCATTGATCGCGAAGGCCTGGAAGAACTCGCGCACCAGTTCGGTGTCGAAGCTGCCGATCTTCTCCGCCCTGAACTGCGTCCGGAAGACCAGGAAAGGCCGGCCGGAGACGTCGACCGCGACGCGGGTCAGCGTCTCGTCCATCGGCAGGTGGACATCGGCATAGCGGCGGATGCCGTTCTTGTCGCCGAGCGCCTGCTTCAGGGCCTCGCCGAGCGCGATGCCGGCATCCTCGACCGAGTGATGGTCGTCGATATGGGTGTCGCCCTTCACCTTGACCGTGGTGTCGATCAGCGAATGGCGGGCGAACAGATCGAGCATATGGTCGAAGAAGCCGACCCCTGTGGCAATCTCGGCCTTGCCCGTGCCGTCGAGCACGAGCTTGACCGCGATGTCGGTCTCGTTGGTGCGGCGCTTCACTTCGCCCGAACGCATGCTGACCTCTGAACCCTCGCAAAACCGTGCCCGCTTTAGCAGGCGACCGGCCGGAAGGCCATGGCGATCGAGGCGGATCCGCTCTCGGCCGACCTTTCTCGTTGACTCGGCGCCTGGCGCATCTGCTGACAGAAGGCGACAGCCGGGTTCGCTACCAGCGGCGCGGCGAGGCAGGGAGAGGTGCGATGACACAGGCTGACAGAGCGAGCCAGTTTGCTGCACTGCATGTCAAAGGCCGGCCGCTCATCCTCTACAATATCTGGGATGCCGGCAGCGCCCGCTCGGCCGCCAAGGCGGGGAGCAAGGCGATCGCCACCGGCAGCTGGTCGATGGCGGCGGCCCATGGCTTCGACGACGGCGAGGCGATCCCGCTCGACTTCATCGAAACGATCGTCGGCCGCATCGCCTCCTCCGTCGCGCTGCCGCTGACCGTCGATTTCGAAGGCGGCTACGCGAAAGACCCGGACGGCGTCGCGAAGAATGCCGCGCGGATCATCGAAGCCGGCGCAGTCGGCCTGAACTTCGAGGACCGGATCGTCGGGGCAGGCGCGCTCTATGCCATCGCCGACCAGGTGCTGCGGATCAAGGCGATCCGGAGCGCGGCGGATCGTCTCGGCATCGCCGTGTTCATCAACGCCAGGACCGACCTTTTCCTGCTGGAGGCCGACAAGACGCGGCACTCCGGCCTCATCGACGCGGCGATCGAGCGGGCGCAGGCCTATCAGCAGGCCGGCTGCAACGGCTTCTTCATTCCCGGACTGCTGGACGAGAGCGGCATCGCGGCGATCTGCGCTGCGTCGACGCTACCCGTGAACGTGATGATGATGGGTGGCGCGCCCGATCGCGAGACACTGATCCGGCTCGGCGTGTCACGGATCAGCTACGGCCCCGGCCCCTATCTGGCGGCGCAGGCCCGCTTCGTCGAGCAATGTGCCGCCAGCCTGGCCGGCGCCTGACGGCGGCGGCCCGAAGCGGGCCAGGAACGCCCGCGCCCTCGGCAGCGCATCGTGGAGGAACTGGCCGGGCTCGCGCAGCCAGAGACCGTCATAGGCCTTCGATTTCGCTTCGCTGATCAGGACGTCCCGGGGCAGGGACAAGAGCGTTCCGTCCCAGCCCGCCCACCAGAGCCGGCCCTTGGCCCAGTGATGCGCGACCAACGCTTCTTCACAGCGATAGCCGTGAAAATCGAAGGCGATCCTGCCATCGCTGACGAAGACGTGGTTGCCGGTGAAGCCTTCGGCCGGCCTGATCCAGACGGCGTGGAAACCGTGCTCCGGATAGGTTTCCAGGAAGGCGTAGGCGAGGATGTGGCAGGCGCCGCAGGCGAAGAAGACCCGCTCGGGCAGATTCCAGCGTTTGACCGGGTCGCTCTTGATACCGGGCTTCAGCCTGAACATCTTGGCGGTTCCCGTCGACCGTTTGCCCGAGATCGAATCGCAATGTCAGAGACTAGCAACGCCCCCGTCATGCACGCGACCACCATCCTGATGGTGCGCAAGGGCAGCCGGGTCGTGATCGGCGGCGACGGCCAGGTTTCGCTCGGCCCGACGATCATGAAGGGCAACGCCAAGAAGGTCCGCCGCCTCGCCAAGGGTGCGGTGATCGCGGGCTTCGCGGGCGCGACCGCCGACGCCTTCACCTTGTTCGAGCGGCTGGAAGCCAAGCTGGAGCAATTTCCGACGCAATTGCTGCGCGCCTGCGTCGAACTCGCCAAGGACTGGCGCACCGACCGCTATCTGCGCCGGTTGGAGGCGATGCTGCTGGTCGCCGACAAGGACGTCTCGCTGCTGATCTCCGGCACCGGCGACGTGCTCGAGCCGGAAGCGTCCGAGCATGGCTCGGTGATGGCGATCGGGTCGGGCGGCAATTATGCGCTCGCGGCGGCCAGAGCCCTGATCGACGGCGAGGCCGATGCCGAGACGATCGTGCGGAAGGCGATGAAGATCGCCGGCGATATCTGCGTCTATACCAACCATTCCCTCGTCATCGAGAGCTTGGAGACCCCATGAATTTCGTCGCCGACGGCTATTCATTCGCCCCCGCGACGCCCGACGACTTCCCGATGCTGGCGCGCTGGCTCGAACAGGACCATGTCCGGCGCTGGTGGGGCGACCCCGACGAAGAGCTCGCCGAGATCGCGCGCATCTTCGGCGATCCCAGCATGGAGGCGCTGATCGTCAGCCATGACGGGCGCCCCTTCGCCCACCAGCAGAGCTGGGATCCCGCGCTCTGGCCCGACTACCCGCTGCAGGACCAGCCAGCCGGCACGCGCGGGATCGACCAGTTCATCGGCGAGGCCGACATGCTCGGCCAGGGCCATGGCACCCGCTTCATCGGCGCCTTCAGCCGGCATCTGCTGGCGCAGGGCGCGCCGCGGGTGGTGATCGACCCCGATCCGGAGAATCTCGCCGCGATCCGCGCCTATGAGAAGGCTGGTTTCACGGCCCTAGACGTTCGCGAGACCGGCGACGGCCCCGCGCTGATCATGATCCAGGAACCTGTTTGATGACGTCGTTTTCCCCCCGCGAGATCGTCTCCGAGCTCGACCGCTTCATCGTCGGCCAGAAGGACGCCAAGCGCGCCGTCGCGATCGCCCTGCGCAATCGCTGGCGCCGGCAGCAGCTCGAAGGGCCGCTGCGCGAGGAGGTCGCGCCCAAGAACATCCTGATGATCGGGCCGACCGGCTGCGGCAAGACCGAGATCGCGCGCCGCCTCGCCAAGCTGGCGAATGCACCGTTCCTCAAGGTCGAGGCGACCAAGTTCACCGAGGTCGGCTATGTCGGCCGCGACGTCGAATCGATCGTGCGCGACCTCGTCGAGGTCGCGATCGGCCTCGTCCGCGAGAGCCGGCGCAAGGATGTCGAGGCCAAGGCGCATGTCGCGGCCGAGGAGCGCGTACTCGATGCCCTCGTCGGACCGACGGCGAGCGCGACCACGCGCGACAGCTTCCGCCGCAAGCTGCGCAACAACGAGCTCGACGACAAGGAGATCGAGGTCGAGATCGCCTCGGCGGCCTCTAGCGCGCCGATGTTCGAGGTGCCTGGCATGCCCGGCGCTTCGATCGGCGCGATCAACCTCTCCGACATGCTCGGCAAGGCCTTCGGGCAGCGCGGCAAGCCCAAGCGCGTGCTGGTCAAGGAAGCCTACGCACCGCTGCTCGCCGAGGAGAGCGACAAGCTGATCGATCAGGACGCGATCGTCCAGGCGGCGATCCGCGAGGTCGAGAACAACGGCATCGTCTTCCTCGACGAGATCGACAAGATCTGCGCCCGCGAGGGCCGCGGCGGCGCCGATGTCTCGCGCGAAGGCGTGCAGCGCGACCTGCTGCCGCTGATCGAGGGCACCACGGTGGCGACCAAGCACGGGCCGGTGAAGAGCGACCACATCCTGTTCATCGCGTCGGGTGCCTTCCACGTCTCGAAGCCATCGGACCTCTTGCCGGAGTTGCAGGGCCGCCTGCCGATCCGGGTCGAGCTCTCGTCGCTCGACGTCGAGGATTTCAAGCGCATCCTGACCGAGACCGAGGCCAGCCTGATCAAGCAGTCGGTGGCGATGCTGACGACCGAGCAGGTCACGATCGACTTCACGCCGGACGCGGTCGCGGCGATCGCCCGCATCGCGGTCGAGGTCAATTCGAGCGTCGAGAACATCGGCGCGCGCCGGCTCCAGACCGTGATCGAGCGCATCCTCGACGAGATCTCCTTCACGGCGACGGATCGCGGCGGCGAGAGCATCACCATCGATGCGGCCTATGTCGAAGCGCGGATCGGCGACCTCGCCAGAAACGCCGATCTCAGCCGGTTCATTCTGTGAGCTCTTCGGGCGAGGCAGAGCCCCCATCCTCCCGCCTCGCCCGCGATTCGCTGATCGTCGGCGCTGCGACGATCCTGTCGCGCCTGCTCGGCTTTGCCCGGGACGTGCTGATCGCGCGCCTGCTCGGCGCCGGTCCCGTGGCGGACGCCTTCCTGGCAGCCTTGCGCCTGCCGAATCTCGTCCGGCGCGTGCTCGGCGAGGGCGGGCTGAACGCGCCCTTCGTGCCGCTCTACCTCGCGATCAAGGCCGAGCGAGGTGAAGAAGCCGCCAAGCGCTTTGCAGGCGCTGCCGCGAGCCAGCTCGGCCTGCTGCTGCTCGGCTTCGTCGTTCTGGCGGAAATCTTCGCGCCCTGGGTCGTGCTCGGCCTGGCCGGCGGCTTCGCCGACGAACCGCAGACGCTGGCGCTCGCCGCCTACTACACGCGGCTGATGCTGCCCTTCGTGCTGTTGACCACGCTTGCCGCACTGCTCGCGGCGCTGCTCAATGCCGAGGGGCGCTTCACCGTGGCGGCGTTGGCGCCGGCACTGATGAACGCGATCCTGCTCGCGGCCTTGCTGTTCGCACTGTTCCGCGGCGGTGACGCCCATGGCAGCGCGACATTGCTAGCCGCCTGCCTCAGCCTCACCGGCCTGGCGCATCTCGCCATGATCCTATGGCGGCTGCTTGGCATCGGCCTGCCGCGCCCCGGCCTGCGCTGGTCAACGGATATGAGCCGGCTGGTCAGGACCGGCGGGGCGACATTGCTCGCTGCCTCCGCCGCGCAACTCGTCCTCCTGATCTCGACGCAAATCGCCTCGACCGGGCCCGGCTCGGTCTCGGCGCTGTATTATGCCGACCGCGTCTTCCAGTTGCCGCTCTCCTTCTTCGGCGTCGCGATGGGCACGGTCGTGCTCTCGGCCATGGCTGGCGAACGCTCGCAGGCGGACCACGACGCCCTGCTCGGCCGGGCGCTGGCACTTGGCCTGGCACTGGCGATCCCAGCCGCGACGGCCCTGTTCGTGCTGGCCGAACCGATCGTCTCGGTTCTGTTCGAGAACGGGCAGTTCACCGCTGCCGACCGCGAGCGTACCGCCGCCGCGCTCGCAGCCTTCGCCTGCGGCCTGCCCTTCGCACTCGCCGCCAAGGTGTTCGGACAGGTCTATTTCGTGCGACGGCAGCCGCGCCTGCCATTGATCGCCGGCTTTGCCGCTGTCGCCGTCGCCGCGCTAGCCGGTTTCGCTTTGCTGGGCTGGCGCGATGCGGCGATGATCGGTGCACTGGCGGCAAGCCTCGCCTTCATCGTCCAGGCGGGCCTGCTCGCGATCCATCTGCTGCGGGCAGGGCTGTGGCGACCGCGCTGGACGGATGGCCGGACGATCCTCGCGATCATCATGGCCGCCTTGCTCATGATCGCGGTGCTCGAGGCCATGCTCAGGCCGCTGCTCTCCGCGCTCGACCTGGGCCAGCCGGCCCTGTGGCGGGCCGGCGCGCTGGCAGTGCTGTGCTGCGCGGGTGCTGCGGTCTACGCCGTTGCCGGCTTCCTGCTCGGCGCCTTCGACGCTGTCCTGCCTTCGCGGCTCTTGCGCCTTCGCGGCGCATCCGTCAGAACGCCGCGTTCCTGAGCGGATCGACCCCCGACTCGAAGGATTTCTTCGCCCTGACGACGGAGCGCCCCATGGCCGCTTTCTCTCCCCGCGTCTTCTCCGGCATGCAGCCGACCTCGACGCTCCATCTCGGCAATTATCTCGGCGCGCTGGTGAACTGGGTCGCGATGCAGAAGACCCATGACTGCATCTATTGCGTCGTCGACATGCACGCGATCACGCAAGGGCTCGACGTCTGGGGCGGGCCGGCCGAGCTGACCCGCGCCACACGCGAGGTCGCGGCCGCCTACATCGCTGCCGGCGTCGACCCGAAGAAGAGCATCATCTTCAACCAGAGCCAGGTCTCCGGCCATGCCGAGCTCGCCTGGGTGTTCAACACCGTCGCCCGCCTCGGCTGGCTCAACCGCATGACCCAGTTCAAGGAGAAGGCCGGTAAGGACCGCGAGAACGCCTCGGTCGGGCTCTACGACTATCCCGTGCTGATGGCGGCCGACATCCTGCTCTACAAGGCGACCCATGTGCCGGTCGGCGAGGACCAGAAGCAGCATCTCGAGCTGACCCGCGACATCGCCCAGAAGTTCAACAACGACTTCGCCGAGCGCATCGCCGAGCTTGACCTCGGCACCGGCGAGCTCGGCTATTTCCCGCTGCCCGAGCCGATGATCCAGGGCCCGGCCCCACGGGTGATGAGCCTGCGCGACGGCACCAAGAAGATGTCGAAATCGGACCCGTCGGACTATTCGCGCATCAACCTGACCGACGATGCCGACATGATCGCCCAGAAGATCCGCAAGGCGAAGACCGATCCGGAGGCGCTGCCCTCCGAGGAGAAGGGGCTGGAGGGCCGACCGGAGGCCGAGAACCTGGTCGGGATCTATGCCGGGCTCTCCGGCGAGAGCAAGGCGCAGGTGCTCGGCCAGTTCGGCGGCAGCCAGTTCTCCGGCTTCAAGGCGGCGCTGGTCGAGCTGGCGGTCGGCAAGCTCGCGCCGATCGCCGACGAGATGCGCCGCCTGCTGGCCGATCCCAGCCATATCGACGCCATCCTCAGCGACGGCGCCGACCGCGCCGCCGCGATCGCCGCGCCGATCATGCTCGACGTCAAGGACATCACCGGCTTCGTGCGCAGGCGCTGATCCGGCGGGCGCCCAGTGTCGTGATTTCGATGTTCGCTCTCGGTCGATATCAGGTGCGGCGCGAACTTCGAAATCAAAGAAAGGCACTAGGAATCAAGGGCTTACGAGTGTCCCTGACGATTCTGGAATTCGCTCCACACTCGATATCGGGCAGTGGCTAATTTCGGAATCGGGACAATTGGGAGGCTTGCACTGACGTTGCGACGCCTGTCACCATGACATGTCCTGAAACGGCGGCAGGCAACGGCAATGGTCAAGAGACGGCGGTCCTATGAGACGGGCCATCGCCCGAAATTCCTCGCTGTCGTCGACGACAGCCCGGAATGCGCGAAGGCGGTGCGCTTCGCGGCGCGCCGCTGCGCGCGCCTGGGTGCGTCGATCGTGCTGCTCGGCGTGGTCACCCCGCCACCGGACGAGACCTGGCTCGGCGTCGGCGACATGGTCCAGGCCGACGCCGAGGCCGAGGCGCAGGAGCTGATCGACGCGGCCGCCGCGGCCGTGCGCTCGCTGGCCGGACTCGAGCCGGAGAAGGTCGTGCGCACCGGCGTCAAGGCCGACGAGATGGTCAAGCTGATCGATGCCGACGAGGACATCTCGCTGCTGGTGCTCGCCGCAGGCACCGGTCGCGACGGGCCGGGCCCATTGGTCGCCGCGCTCGCCGGCAAGGGCGCCGGCAGCTTCCCGATCCCGGTCGCGATCGTGCCCGGACACCTCGCCGACGAGGAAATCGACGCGCTGGCCTGATCAGCGCTTGCAGCTGCTGGAATGATTCCAGCGTCCGGCCTATATCGGGACCAGGAACGGCGGCCTTGACCCGCCGGCGCCGGAGACAAAGCCATGTTCATCCAGACCGAAGCCACGCCCAATCCCGCCACCCTGAAGTTCCTGCCCGGCCGCAGCGTCTCGCCGCAGGGGCCGATCGAATTGCGCGACCCAGCCCTGGCCGAGCGCTCGCCGCTCGCGACGCGCCTGTTCGGCGTCAAGGGCGTCTCGGCCGTGTTCTTCGGCTCGGACTTCATCACCGTGACCAAGGCCGAGGGCGAGTGGCCGCATCTCAAGCCCGCCATCCTCGGCGCGATCATGGAACATTACATGTCGGGCGCGCCGCTGATGAGCGACGGCGCCCCGGTCGATGAACTCGCCGAAAGCGAGGACGAGTTCTTCGCCGAGGAAGACGCCGCGACCGTCGACACGATCAAGGAGCTGCTGGAGACCCGCATCCGCCCGGCGGTGGCCGGCGATGGCGGCGACATCACCTTCCGCGGCTACAAGGACGGCACCGTCTACCTCGTGATGAAGGGCTCCTGCTCGGGCTGCCCCTCCTCGACGGCCACGCTGAAACACGGCATCCAGAACCTGCTGCGGCATTTCCTGCCGCAGGTGCGCGAGGTCGAGGCGGTTTGATCTCCGTCCGCATCGCAGACCGGACCTAAGCCCCGATGCGCATCCTCGCGATAGACACCGCGCTCGGCGCCTGCTCGGCCTGCGTGCTCGACGCCGGCGATCCCGCCCCGCTCGCGATCGAACAGACCGCGATGGAACGCGGCCATGCCGAGGCGCTGATGCCGATGATCGAGCGCGTGATGGCCAAGGTGGAAGGCGGCTTTTCGTCGCTCGACCGGGTCGCCGTGACCATCGGCCCCGGCAGCTATACCGGCCTGCGCGTCGGCATCAGTGCGGCGAGAGCGATCGCGTTCGCCGCCGGCATCCCCGCCATCGGGATCTCGACGCTGGCCGCCAGCGCCGCGCCCTTCATCGGCCGCGAGGGCGGACGCGTCGTCGCCGCCGCAGTCGATGCCAAGCACGGCCAGGTCTGGTTCCAGGCGATGAACGCGCAGGGCAAGCAGCTGGTCTCGGTCCGCCAGGTCAACCATCGCGACGCTGCCCGCGCCATCGGCGCCGGCCCGGTCTCGCTGGTCGGTTCGGCCGCGCTCGCCGTCGCCAATGAGGCCTGGGCGATCGGCCTCGACGCGCTCGTCGTCGACGACGCTAAGGCTCCGGACGTGATCTGGGTGGCGCGCCTCGGCATGATCGCCGAACCGGAAAGCGCCCCGCCGCGCCCGCTCTATCTCAAGGCGCCGGAAACGACGCCGCAGGACCGCGCCCGGCTGCCGCGGCGCTAGAGCAGGATGCGAAAAGTGGGAACCGGTTTTTCGCAGGATTCCTGCTCTGAACTGTTAGAATCGATCACGTTTTTTGATTCTAGAACGATTCGATCCGAATCATCGTGATCTAGCGCGATGGACTGGTTCCAATCCCTGTTCCAGCGCCGGCCGAAGACGGGCCGCGCCGGCCCGCTCGACGTCCGCCATGCCCGCCAGGTCGCGGCCCTGCATCACCAGGGCGGCTTCGCGCGGCTGTGGGAACCCGGCGAGTGCGCGGCCCTGCTCGCCGACCGGGCGGTCGTGGCCGAGGGTGTGTTCATCGGCAGCGCCAACGAGCCTTGCGGCTTCGTGATGTCGCGGCTGGCCGCCGACGAGGCGGAAATCCTGAGCATCGTCGTCGCCGGCGGGAAGCGCCGGTCAGGGCTCGGGCAGACGCTGCTGTCAGCCCATCTCGCGCAATTGGCGGCGCGCGGCACGGCACGGCTCTTCCTCGAGGTCGAGGAGGGCAACGCGCCGGCAATCGCGCTTTACCGGCGTCTCGGGTTCGAGACCGTCGGGCGGCGCGAGGGATACTACCCGAAGCCGGACGGCAGCCGCGCCGCCGCGCTGGTGATGCGGCGCGATCTCGGTTGAGCTTCGTGCCGTTGGCGGCATGGACGGCCGCAGGAGGTCCGATTATAGCCGGGCTCGCAGAAGCGGGGCGCCAACGCAGAGAATGAGCGGCTCAGCATGAAAGGCATCCGTCCCGGCGCCATGGTGCGGCTTGCGCTGCTCGTCTTCGGCACGCTCGTCCTGATTCCGCCGCAGCTTGTCGCCATGCGCCTCGGGCGGCCGTTCTATTTCACTCGGCTGTTCCAGAAACTGGGCTGCCGCTGCTTCGGGGTGCGCATCACCACGCGCGGCGCGCCTCCGCCGGCAGGCCAAGGCGGGCTGATCGTCGCCAACCACACTTCCTGGCTCGACATCCCCGTCATCGGCACCACCGGGCCGCTCTCCTTCGTCGCCAAGGCCGAGGTCGCGACCTGGCCGGTGATCGGCTGGCTCTCGACACTGCAGCGCACCGTCTTCATCGACCGGATGCGCCGCGGCGCCACGGCCGGCGTCGCCAGCGAGATGGGCAGGCGGCTGCAGAACGGACAGTCGGTGGTTCTGTTCGCCGAGGGCACCACCGGCGACGGCACACGCGTCCTGCCGCTGCGCTCCTCGCTGCTCGGGGCCGCTCACGAAGCCGTGCGCGGGGCGGACGAGGCCGAGACAACGATCTACCCGCTCTGCGTCACCTATACCGGCTTCCACGGCCTGCGCGGCGGGCGGGCCGAGCGCTCGGCGCTGTCCTGGTATGGCGACACCGAACTCGCGCCGCATTTCCAGGCGATGATCAATTCCGGCGCCATCGATGTGGAGCTCGCCTGGGGCGAGCCGATCCGGATGGGCCGCAAGCTCTCGCGCAAGGAGGCGACGCGCCTCGCCGAGATAGCGATCCGGCGGGCGCGGCAGGAAGCCGTCACCGGCCGGTCACGCGGCTGAGCCAGATACGAACAGCTTGGACTGTTGCGGCCCGGATATTGCGTGTCGACCAGCGAGAGCGATATGATTCCCAAGCTAGCGGCGATTGGGATAAGGAGACGCGGTTGAGGCCGGATCAGCGTTGATGAAGAAAGTCCATATCAAGTCCTATGGCTGCCAGATGAATGTCTATGACGGCCAGCGGATGGCCGACGTCCTGGGCCAGGAGGGCTATGTCGAGACTGCTACGCCCGACGATGCCGACCTCATCCTGCTGAACACCTGCCATATCCGCGAGCGCGCGGCGCACAAGGTCTATACCGAGCTCGGCAAGCTGCGTGACCTGAAGCGCGAGCGTAAGGCGCAGGGGCGCGAGACCACGCTCGTCGTCGCCGGCTGCGTCGCCCAGGCCGAAGGCGCCGAGATCCAGCGCCGCCAACCGGCCGTCGATCTCGTCATCGGCCCACAGACCTATCACCGCCTGCCGGAATTGCTGGCGCAGGCGAAAAGCGGCCGCGTCGTCGATACGGACCTGCCGCCGGAGGACAAGTTCGATCACCTGCCGGCGCCGAAGCTGGCGGCGATCGTGGCCCGCGGCGTCTCGGCCTTCGTTACCGTGCAGGAAGGCTGCGACAAGTTCTGCGCCTTCTGCGTCGTGCCCTATACGCGCGGCGCCGAGTTCTCGCGCCCGGTCGCGCAGGTGATCGCCGAGGTCGAGCGCTTGGCGCAGGCGGGCGTGCAGGACGTCTCGCTGCTCGGCCAGAACGTCAACGCCTATCATGGCGACGGCCCCGATGGCCGGGTCTGGACGCTGGCGCGATTGATGCGGCGCATCGCCGAAGTGCCCGGCATCGCCCGCATCCGCTACACGACCAGCCACCCTCGTGACATGGACGAGGACTTGATCGCCCTCCATCGCGACCTGCCGCAGGCGATGCCGTTCCTGCATCTGCCGGTGCAAGCCGGTTCCGACCGGATCCTTGCAGCGATGAACCGCAAGCATACCGGCGACGAGTACCGCCGGCTGATCGACAAGATCCGCGCGGCGCGGCCCGATATCGCCTTGTCCTCGGACTTCATCGTCGGCTTCCCCGGCGAGAGCGATGCCGATTTCGAGGAGACGCTGCGGCTGATCGCCGATGTCAGATTCGCCTCGGCCTATTCGTTCAAGTACTCGCCGCGCCCCGGCACGCCCGCAGCCGAGCTGTCCGAACAGGTGCCGCCCACCGTGATGGACGAGCGGCTCTACCGGCTGCAGGCTCTGGTCGAACAGCATCGGCAGGAGTTCAACCACGCCATGGTCGGGCGCACCGTCGAGATTCTGATCGAGCGCAACGGGCGGCATTCCGGCCAGCTCGCCGGCAAGACGCCCTATATGCAGGCGGTCCAGATCGAGAGCGCAGCGCACCGGATCGGCGATCGCGTCATGGTCCAGATCGAGCGCGCCGGGTCGAACTCGCTGTTCGGCCGTGCGGTCGAACAGCCGGGGTTGGCTGCCTGAGACGATCCGAGTGCGTAGCGTGCGATGGCGTCTGCGTTGCGGTGAACGTTATTTGGCGGTGATGGTTTTGACTGCGCCTGTCCGACTCATTCCCACTGGAGACAATGGCATTGGCCCAGGCCGATCAATTCAATCCGAAAGCCGAGCGCGGCGGTCGCCGCGACGAGGCGCTGACGCGCGACGGCCTGCCCGGCGCGGAGGTCGAACTCACCTTCGACAACAACCAGACCGCCGGCCTGGTCTTCGGTCACTATGACCAGAACCTGGCGCATCTGGAGCGGCGCCTCGGTGTCGTCGTCAGTCCGAACGGCAACCACGTCACCATCAAGGGCCCGCGCGAGACCGCCGAGCAGGCGAGCCGCGTGCTGCGCACGCTCTATGCCCGCGCCAAGACCGGCGCGGCCGTCAATCTCGGCGAGGTCGACGGCGCGATCGAGGAGAGCAATGTGCAGCGCTCGCTCTTCCCCTCCGACAATGCCGGCAAGGCCGCCTTCGACGCGGTCGTGACGCGCAAGCGCGGCCCGGTCCGGGCCCGCAACGCCGCGCAGGACGCTTATCTGCGCCAGCTCAAGCGCCATGAGCTCGTCCTCGCCGAAGGCCCGGCCGGCACCGGCAAGACCTGGCTCGCCGTCGGCCACGCGGTCTCGCTGATCGAGCAGGGCGTGGTCGAGCGCATGGTGCTGTCGCGCCCGGCGGTCGAGGCGGGCGAGCGCCTCGGCTTCCTGCCCGGCGACATGCGCGAGAAGGTCGATCCGTATCTGCGGCCGATCTACGACGCGCTCAACGACTTCATGGAGGCGCGCCATGTCGAGCGCGCCCTGCAGACCGGCATGATCGAGATCGCGCCGCTCGCCTTCATGCGGGGGCGCACGCTGAGCAATGCCGTCGTGCTGCTCGACGAGGCGCAGAACGCGACCTCGGTGCAGATGAAGATGTTCCTCACCCGCCTGGGCGAGGGCTCGCGCATGATCATCACCGGCGACCCCTCGCAGGTCGACCTGCCGCCGGGCCAGCGCTCCGGCCTGGTCGAAGCGGTCAGGCTGCTCTCGGGCGTCGAGGGCGTCGGCCACGCCCGCTTCGAGGAAGGCGACGTCGTCCGCCACGCGCTCGTGCGCCGGATCGTCATGGCCTATGAGGACGCCGCAAGGGCGGAGCGCGACGAGCGCGAGGCGCGGCTAGCCGCCCTGCCAGCGCCGGAGGCTCCCGCCGAGGGCGATGCCGACGGGCTGAAGCGGATGCTGTCGCGGGAGCGGCCGCGATGACCGACCGACCTCGTTCGCGGCGCGCTGCGCCGCGAACCACAGCAGCGGAGCCTGCCATAAGCGGACCCTCGCTGGATATCCGCATGCAGTCCCGGAAATGGCGCGAGATCGGCGATTTGCGACCGCGGATCCTCGCCGCGGTCGATGCCGGTCTGGCGCTGGCTCCGGTCAAGCCGCTGCCCGGCGCCGAGCTCAGCCTACTGCTCACCGACGACAAGCGCATCCGCATCGTCAACCGCGACTGGCGCGGCTTCGACAAGGCGACCAATGTCCTCTCCTTCCCGGCCGCGCCGCCCGAGCGGATCGCATCGAGCCCGGTGATCGGCGACATCGTGATCGCTCTGGAGACCGTCGCCCGCGAGGCCGAGGCCGAGGAGAAACCCTTCGGCGACCATCTCAGCCATCTCGTGATCCACGGGCTGCTGCACCTGCTCGGCGAAGACCACGAGACGGAAGCCGAGGCCCAGCGAATGGAAGCGCTGGAGACCGCAGCGCTTGCCCGCCTCGGCATCGCCGACCCCTATGCCGGCTCCGAGCCGGAACCCATGCAGCCCCGCCCAGCGTCCAAGACCAAGAAGCCCCAGCCAGCGTCATGAGCGACGACACCCGATCTTCCTCCTCGTCTGAACCGACGGGCCGTGGCCTGGCGCACTGGCTCGGCCACTTCCTCGACCGGCTCGGCCTGCGCCAGGGCGGTTCGATCCGCGAGGACATCACCGAGGCGCTGGCGCAGGACGGCGGCGGAGTGACCGATCTCTCGCCTCAGGAACGGGCGATGCTCTCGAACGTGCTGAGCCTGCGCGAGCGCCGCGTCGCCGACGTGATGGTGCCGCGCGCCGACGTCATCGCGGTCTCCTCGGAGGCGACGCTCGGCGACCTCCTGGCGCTGTTCCGGACCGCCGGCCATTCGCGCCTACCCGTCTATGGCGAGTCGCTCGACGACCCCCGGGGGATGATCCACATCCGGGACTTCCTCGACTTCATCGCAGCCCGGGCCAAGCCGGGCCGGAAGCTGCGCGGCGAGGCGGAGCCGCCGGCTGGCCCGAGTCTGGGCGCCATCGACCTCTCGATGACGCTGGCCCAGGCCAAGATCCTGCGGCCGGTGCTCTACGTGCCGCCCTCGATGCCGGCGGTCGACCTTCTCGTCCGGATGCAGGCGACGCGCACCCATATCGCCCTGGTGATCGACGAATATGGCGGCACCGACGGGCTGATCTCGATCGAGGACCTGGTCGAGATCGTCGTCGGCGACATCGAAGACGAGCACGATCTCGACGAAGCTCCCGCGATCGCGCCGGCCGGCGAGAACCGCTTCATCGCCGATGCCCGCGCCACCCTCGACGAGCTGAAGCAGGCGACCGGAATCGACCTGTCGAGCGCCGAGGTTGCCGAGGAGGTCGATACGCTCGGCGGGCTGATCGTGACCCTGGCCGGCCGCGTGCCGGTGCGCGGCGAACTGATCAAGGGGCCGGAGGACCTCGAATTCGAGGTGCTCGACGCCGATCCGCGCCGGGTCAAGCGCTTGCGCATCCATCGCCGCGATGCGATCGCGACCGAGGCACCAGCCGCGCCGGACGCCGCATGACGCTGCTTTCGGCGCTGGCCGACCGCGTCATCCTCGCCTGGGGCTGGCCGCGCCGGTTGATCGCGCTCATTTGCGGCGCCTGCGGCGCGCTGGCGCTGGCCCCGCTCGATCTCTGGCCGCTGATGGTCGTGCCGATGACCGCGGCGGTCTGGCTGATCGACGGCTCCGTCGCGGCAAACCGGCGCGGGCGTCTCTGGGCGGCCGCGAGCGCCGGCTGGTGGTGGGGCTTCGGCTATCATCTCGCCGGTTTGTGGTGGCTCGGCGCCGCCTTCCTGGTCGAGGCCGACAAGTTCGCCTGGGCGATGCCGCTCGGCGTCGTGGCGCTGCCAGCCTTCCTCGCCGTCTTCCCGGCTGCCGGTTTCGCCCTGGCGCGGGCGCTCTGGCCGACCGGCGCCGGGCGCATCCTGGTGCTGGCGGCCGTGCTGGCGCTTAGCGAGTGGCTGCGCGGCCATGTCCTCACCGGCTTTCCCTGGAACGTCTACGGCATGATGCTGGCCGGCCCGGCTTGGCTGGCCCAGAGCGCCAGCCTGATCGGGCTCTATGGGCTGACGGCGCTGGCCGTCGCGATCGGGGCCGCGCCGGCCGTTCTCGGAACGGGCGAAAAGGGCGAAGGGCGCTGGCGCGCGCCTGCGCTGGCGGGGCTCGCGCTGGCAGCCATGGCCGGATTCGGCGCCTGGCGGATTCCGGCAGAGCCTGTTCCGGCGCTGAGCGGGGTCAAACTCCGGCTGATGCAGCCGAACCTGCCGCAGGATGCCAAGTTCAGCGCGCGCAACAGCGAGATGATCCTGTCGCACTACCTCGCGCTCAGCGACCGGGCGACCGGCCCGGCGACCTCGGGCGTGCAGGACGTGACGCATCTGATCTGGCCGGAGTCGGCCTTCCCCTTCCTGCTCGGGCGCACGCCGCAGGCACTGGCGCGGATCGCCGCGCTGCTGCCGCCGAGCACGACGCTGATCACCGGCGCGGCCCGCGCCGGCGAAACCTTGCCTGGTGAAAGCCGGCCGCCGATCTACAACGCGATCCAGGTGGTGAACGACGAGGGCACGATCACCGGCAGCTACGACAAGGTCCATCTCGTCCCTTTCGGCGAGTATCTGCCTGCTGTCTTCGAGCGGCTGATCCGGGCGGTCGGCCTGTCCGAATTCGTCTCGGTTCCGGGCGGCTTCGCGTCGGGCAGCCGACGCACGCCGCTGTCGATCCGCGGCCTGCCGCCGGCGGCGAGCCTGATCTGCTACGAGGTGATCTTCCCCGGCGAGGCGATGCCGAGCGGGCCGCGGCCGGGCTTCATCCTCAACCTGACCAATGACGGCTGGTTCGGGCAGACCAGCGGCCCCTACCAGCATCTCGCCCAGGCCCGCCTGCGCGCCATCGAGGAAGGCCTGCCGCTCGTGCGCGTCGCCAACACCGGGATCTCGGCGGTGACCGACCATTACGGGCGCATCCGCGCCGCGTTGCCGCTCGGCGAAGCCGGCGTCATCGACACCTCGCTGCCCCGCGCTGGTCCGGCGACGCCCTATTCCCGCTTCGGCGACCTTTTCTTTGCAGGTGTAGTTGCCAGCCTAATGCTCGCTGGAGTAATAATGCGGCGACGGTAATCCCATTTGGAACTTTCTTTCGGGACCGCCGCCGAATGGCCAACCGGGCCAGGCCTTCAACGGGCCACCGGCTGGCTGACCGGATAAAAAAAAGGGGACCGGCTGCCATGTTGAAGAAAGTACCGAATCCGATCGACCGCCATGTCGGCAGCCGCGTCCGGATGCGCCGCATGCTCGCCGGCGTCAGCCAGGAACGGCTCGGCGAGGCGCTGGGCCTGACCTTCCAGCAGGTTCAGAAATACGAGAAGGGCACCAACCGGATCAGCGCCAGCCGGTTGCAGCAGATTTCCAAGATGCTGGGCGTGCCCGTCGCCTTCTTCTTCGACGGGGCGCCCGCCGACGATAGCGTCGGGGAAGGCTTCGCCGATGCGTCGGCCACAACCTATGTCGCCGATTTCCTCGCGACCAGCGAGGGTGTGCAGCTGACCAAGGCCTTCGTGCGGATCAAGAGCCCGCGCGTGCGCCGGCGTATCGTCGATCTCGTCGAATCGCTCGGCGAAGCGCCGATCGACACCATCGAGCAGTGACGCACTGAACCGCTGGATTTCCTGCCGAGGCGTGCTGTCTTTCCGGAACTTCGCAGAGCGAAAGGCCGGAAAGACAGTGCAATTCCCTTGATGGGACGTTGGCTCAGTGCAGGGCCGGGGGCGTATCCTGAGTCAGGACGAGCGTGTTCTGATTGAGCCGCTGCAGTTGCGGGCTGGGATTCACCAGCAGGAAATCCCTGAGCTTCACCTGGTCCGGCTCAGACATGGACAGGATCTGCACTGCGAGCCAGAGCTCGTCCGGCAAGTCCATCCGGTGAGCCACATCCACCAGTTCCTGATGCACCGGCTGGTTGCGCAGCAGGGTAGTGAGCAGGCCGAGGGCGTATTCGATCTTGTCGCGGCTGCTGCCGGTGTCATGCTGATTAGCCATGCGAGATCCTCCGCTCGCCCGGGGTCCGCTTCGCGTCGCGACGCGACAGGATGACCGGCGCTTCGATGTCCTTGAAGGCAAGGGTACGGCGATAGGCGTCCTCGCTCACCGTGATGATCGTGCCGACGCAGTTCATGCCCTCGATCACGGTCGGCAGGCCAAGCGGCCGGACCTCCCAGCCCAGTTCCAGGAAACGCGGCATCCACCACGTCTCCATCACCACGGTGATCGCCGTGATGTCGTTGGCGAGGCAATACTCGAACATCCCGGCCAGAACGGTATGCAGCACCTTGCTGTCGGGGCCGCGCCGCTCCGGCACGACGAAGATGCGCGTCCATTCGACGATGTCGGTGCCGCGCTGGAGCCCACGCACATCGGCCAGGAACGGGAAGACATCAGCCATCAGATGCGGGCAGGTCGTAGGGACGAGCCGCGTGCCGCCGATGACGCGCCCGTTCTCGATCGCCAGCAGATAGGTCGCATCCGCGTTGTCGAACTGGTCGACCTCACGCCCGTCGGGCCGCTCGAGCGCCATCCATTTGCGCTCGCCGACATAAATCTGGTGCCGAATCTGGTAGTGCTGCTCGAGCTCGGCCCGGTAGAGGTGCCGGTTCCCGGCATCGATAACGTGGATCATCGCCGCTTCCCTCCCTAGAGGGACGCAAGCTGGCTCCATTCAGGTTTCACGGGTATTCCGGAATTCCGGAAGATGCGGGCGAAATCGACCGGATTCGAGCAGCTGTTCCTAACGCATAAGTAGTCCCGCCTCGACGGAACACGCCTAGATGCTGATCTCGCCGCGGCGATAGGCCTCGATCACCGTGCGCGTGCGGCCCCTGACGCCGAGCTTCCTGGCGGCGTTCTCGAAATGGGCCTCCGCCGTGCCGGCGGAAACGCCGAGGCGCTCCGCTACGCCTTCCGTCGTCTTGCCGATCGCGAACCAGGTCAGGACCTCGCGCTCGCGAACGGTCAGGACATGCTCAAGCCGTGCCGGCCGCAGGCAATCTGCGGCCTTGCCATGGGCGTAAATCGACATCAGGTGAATCGCGGAACGAGCCTGGCGCGACAGGTCCGGCCGATCGCCGGCCATGGTGACCACGGCCTGAAAGCCCGCTTCGCCATGGATCGGCACGCAGAAGCCCTCGATCATGTTGAAGTCGCGAGCCCGGTGCATCACCTCGCGCTGGCGCGGCAGCGCCGCGCCCTCCTGATAGACATCGTTCCAGGCGAACGGGTCGATCGTCGTCTTGCAATGGGCCGCGATCGGGTCCCAATCCGAGAACGACTTCTCCAGATAGAGCTCGAACCAGCCCGGCGGCCAGCCGTTGAGGAGAACGAGCGGATCGATCCGGTCGCCGATTTCCGGCAGGCCGGTGATCAGGAAGGCGTGGAAGCCATAGCTGGCGAGCTTATCGCGCAAAGCGGCGACGACCGTCGTCGGATCGGTGAGAGTGCTCAGCCGATCGATGAAGTCGAGCGCGTCTCGTCCCGCGTTGAAATGTCGTCCCGACATGTCCCGTCTTTTTCCGATCTTAGCAGCTTCAACGCAGATCGGCCAAGAATCAACGCATACCAATGCATACCAGCTCATGGCCTGCCAGAGCCGGCGGTAGACGCGCGGCCGGAAGTGCGATTGAGTGAGACCCGAGGTGAACGGCCCATGCTGAAGAAACTTCCGAATCCGATCGACCGTCATGTCGGCAGCCGGGTACGCATGCAGCGCATGCTGGCCGGAATCAGCCAGGAAAAGCTGGGCGAGGCGTTGGGCCTGACCTTTCAGCAGGTGCAGAAATACGAGAAGGGCACAAATCGGATCAGTGCCAGCCGCCTGCAGCAGATCGCCAAGATGCTAGGCGTACCCGTCTCCTTCTTCTTCGAGGGCGCCCCGGCCGGCGACGTGGCCACCGGCGGCTTCGCCGACGCCTCGGCGACGGCCTATGTCGCCGACTTCCTCTCCACCAGCGAGGGCGTACAACTTTCCAAGGCGTTCGTACGCATCAAGAACCCGCGTGTCCGCCGACGCGTCATCGACCTTGTGGAGGCTCTGGCGGATGAAACCGGAGAAACGGCCTGATTCCACATCCTATTCGTTCGACTTAACGAACAAAATATCTGTCAAAAGAATTTCCTGCCTTGACGGCGAACCTTTCCGCTGCAAAAGACGCTGCGCATTTTTCATTCGTGCGCAGGTTTCCACCGGCGCCCGCCCCGCAGCTTGGGAAGGATCCCGACCGTGTCCCGCCAGAACTACCTCTTCACCAGCGAGTCCGTTTCCGAAGGCCACCCGGACAAGGTCTGCGACCGGATCTCGGACGAGATCGTCGATCTGTTCTTCAAGGAAGCGATCAAGGCGGGCCATGATCCGGCTCAGGTGCGCGTCGCCGCAGAGACGCTGGCGACCACCAACCGCATCGTCGTCGCCGGCGAGGTCCGCACCCATCTCGACGAGAAGCAGATCAAGTCGAAGGTGAAGTCGGCGGCGCGCAAGGCGGTCCGCGCGATCGGCTACGAGCAGGACGGCTTCCACTGGAAGAAGGCCAAGATCGACGTGCTGCTGCACCCGCAGTCGGCCGACATCGCCCAGGGCGTCGACGAAGGCAGCAACAAGGATGTCGGCGCCGGCGACCAGGGCATCATGTTCGGCTATGCCTGCCGCGAGACGCCCGAGCTGATGGCCGCGCCGATCTACTACGCCCACAAGATCCTCGAGGTCCTCGCCAAGGCCCGTCACGCCGGCGAAGGTCCGGCTGCCAAGCTCGGCCCCGACGCCAAGAGCCAGGTCACGGTCAAGTACGAGAACGGCAAGCCGGTCGGCGTGACCCAGATCGTGCTCTCGACCCAGCATCTCGACGAGACGCTCACCTCGGCCGATGTCCGCAAGATCGTCGAGCCCTATATCCGTGAGACCCTGCCCGATGGCTGGATCTCGAAGGACACCGTCTGGCACGTCAACCCGACCGGCAAGTTCGTGATCGGCGGCCCCGATGGCGACGCCGGCCTGACCGGCCGCAAGATCATCGTCGACACCTATGGTGGCGCGGCGCCCCATGGCGGCGGCGCCTTCTCGGGCAAGGACCCGACCAAGGTCGACCGTTCGGCCGCCTATGCGGCGCGCTATCTCGCCAAGAACGTCGTCGCCGCCAAGCTGGCCGAGCGCTGCACGATCCAGCTCTCCTACGCCATCGGCGTCGCCAAGCCGCTGTCGATCTATGTCGACCTGCACGGCACCGGCAAGGTCGACGAGGCCAAGCTCGAGAGCGTGCTCGGTGAAGTGATGGACCTGACGCCGCGCGGCATCCGCACGCATCTGGGCCTCAACAAGCCGATCTACGCCAAGTCGGCGGCCTATGGCCATTTCGGCCGCAAGGCCGGTCGCGACGGCAGCTTCTCCTGGGAGAAGACCGATCTGG
Organism: Allobosea lupini; assembly: GCF_900109525.1. Taxonomy (GTDB): domain Bacteria; phylum Pseudomonadota; class Alphaproteobacteria; order Rhizobiales; family Beijerinckiaceae; genus Allobosea; species Allobosea lupini. The sequence continues at coordinate 513,422 of NZ_FOAN01000004.1, forward strand.
TCGACGCGCTGAAGAAGGCCGTCGCCTAATCCACGCCGCCTGCAGGATCATGAAGGCCGGGGCTTGTGCTCCGGCCTTTTTCTTTCGGCTGAACACGTTTAGAGCGCGGCCATGACCGACCAGCACGATCCAGACCGGGCCTTCTTCGGCCGCCGCAAGGGCAAGGGACTGCGCCAGGGCCAAGCAGAACGCATCGCCGACACGCTGCCGGCGCTTCGTCTGCCGGAAGGGCCGATCCCCGATCTGAAGGCGCTCTTTCCGATTCCCGTCGAGGCCGTCAGGCTCGAGATCGGCTTCGGCGGCGGCGAGCATCTGCTGGCGCGCATGCGCGAGAGCCCGCAGATCGGCTTCATCGGGGTCGAGCCCTTCATCAACGGCATGGCCAAGTTTCTGGCCGTGATCGAGCAGGAAGGCCTGCGCAACATCCGGCTCTGGGACGGCGATGCCGCGCTGCTCCTGCCGCAGCTACCCGCAGGAAGCATCGACGCGGCCGACCTGCTCTATCCGGATCCGTGGCCGAAGCGCCGTCAGCGCAAGCGCCGCTTCGTCTCGGAGCGGACGCTCTCCCTGCTCGCCAGGGTGCTGCGGCCGGGCGGTCGCTTCCGCTTCGCCAGCGACATCGACGACTATGTCGGCTGGACCCTGGCGCGGCTCGCCGCCTCGCCTGATTTCGACTGGACCGACGAGAGCGCGGACGATTGGCGCCAGCCCTATCCCGGCTGGGTCCGCACCCGCTACGAGGCCAAAGCGGTCAAGGCCGGGCGGGTGCCGAGCTATCTGACTGCGCACCGTCGCGCATCCTGAGGAAGCCGAGCACGCGCTGCGCCGTCACCGGCGTCAGGTTGCGGAAGCTCTGCTTGGCCCGCTCCAGCACCGGAGCGGACTTGCCGTCGCCCTTGCGCAAACCGATCAGCGCCCTCGTCGTCTCCCAGGACCAGCCCATGCCGCGCGCCACCAGGAGCACTGCGTCGCGATCGGGGCCGAAGACGATCTGCTCAGTCGCCGGCAGGGTCAGGCGGGCCAGAGTGGCGACGCCGCAGATCGCATGTTCGATCGCGCCGGAGGTCGCGTATTGCGCCACCACGGCTTCGTCGAGCTTGCTGGCTTCGTCGAGGGCCTTGACGTCCGCCAGCGCCTTGCCGAAGCGACCGAGCTCGTCGCCGATGGTCGCCTGGGCCGAGACGGCTTCGGCGCCGCGCTCGACGGCGCCGGCGACGGAGCCGAGCAGGGATGGTTCGAGCGAGGCTTCGAGGCGGCGGCGGGCCGAGCTCTTAGCAGCAGCCAGCAACTGCTCGGCGAGATCGCCGGGGATGTCGGCGCGGGTGCCGAGCGTCGCCTGGAGGGCATCGTCCTGGGCGGCGCGCATGACCAGCACGCCCATGCCGTGGCGCGAGAAACGGGCGCTCTGATTGGCGGCGACGGCGTGGGTCACGACGCGCCCGCCGCGCAGGATCAGGAAATCGGTGACCGGCTCGCCGAGGTCCGGACGCTCGGTGATGGCGAGCATGTGATCGCGGCCCTTGGCGGCGGCGATGGCGACGAGATCATGGTCGCTGAGACGCGGCGAGGCGACGAGGACCGGGCGCGCCACCGCGATCTCGTCGAGCGCGAGCTGGCGCACGACGCCGCTCGGCGCATTGGGGACCGGAGCGAGCCGCTCCGCCAGTTCGATGCGCGCCCTCATCTCGATCGCGCGGGCAAGGCGACCGATGACCACGTCGAAGACGCCGACCTGGTCCTCGCCCATCTCGTTGGCCGTGGCCAGGAAGAGGTCGGTCAGGCGTGACAGGATGACGGCGCGCTCGTCGGTCGAGCCGCGAGCCATCGTCGTCTCGAGATCGCGCAGCAACGCGCCGACAGGACTCATCACGCAACCCCACACACAACCATCCCCTCTCCTAGCAATGAAGAATGACCAGCCGGTTAGCAGGATCGTCGAAATCGAGGACAGGCTTGCAAGATCGCGGAAACGGGACTAGATAGCGCCCAACAGCTCTGGTTTCGGTGTAAGCCGGCGATCAAGAGCGGGCCCACCGGCCCGCTCTTTTTTATTGGCCGAACCGCCCATGAGTGTTTTTTGGAGCCGGCGGGAGACGGGCGAGCCATACGGATGGTCGAGCAGAACAGCCAGGATCAGGAAGAGCGCATCGTCGTGGAGAGCGGCATCGCCGCGCGCGTCGCGGCGATCATCGAGCCGGCGATCGTGGATCTCGGCTATCGGCTGGTGCGCGTGCGCATCAGCGCCCAGAACGGCTGCACCGTCCAGATCATGGCCGAGTTGCCCGACGGCACGATGACTGTCGAAGGCTGCGAGGCCGTGAGCCAGGCGGTTTCGCCGGCGCTGGACGTCGACGATCCCGTTCAGACGGCCTATCATCTGGAAGTATCGTCGCCGGGCATCGACCGGCCGCTGGTGAGGCCGAGCGATTTCGAGCGCTGGGCCGGTCACCTGACCAAGATCGAGACCAGCGAGCCCTTTGCCGGGCGCAAGCGCTTCCGCGGCATCCTGCGGGGCGCCAGCGGGACCGACGCCCTGCTGAGCCGCGACGACGCCAAGGCCGACGAGGAGCGCGATGTCGCGATTCCGATGCGCCTGATCGCCGAGGCGCGGCTGGTGCTGACCGACGCGCTGGTCACCGAATCGCTCCGGCGCGGCAAATCGGGCCTGGCGCCGGAAATGCCGCCCGCCGACGAGATCGCCCAGCCCGTACCCGGGCGCGGCAAGTCGCTCGGCCCCCGTGATCCCAAGGCCCGCAAGCCGGGCAAGGGCGCCAAGGGGCCGGTGAAGAACACACAGAAAGAGGAGTGAGCGCCATGGCCGTCAGCGCCAACCGGCTCGAGCTGTTGCAGATCGCCGACGCCGTCGCCCGCGAGAAGTCGATCGACCGGCAGATCGTGATCGACGCGATGCAGGACGCGATCGCCAAGGCGGCGCGCTCGCGCTACGGCGCCGAGACAGACGTGCACGCCGAGATCAACACCAAGTCGGGCGAGCTGCGCCTGGCGCGGCATCTCCAGGTCGTCGACCTCGTCGAGAACGGCGCCGTCGAGATCACTGTCGACGAGGCCAAGCGGCACAATCCGGCCGCCCAGGTCGGCGACGTGATCGCCGATCCGCTGCCGCCCTTCGATTTCGGCCGCATCGCCGCCCAGTCGGCCAAGCAGGTCATCGTGCAGAAGGTGCGCGAGGCCGAGCGCGACCGGCAGTATGACGAGTACAAGGACCGCATCGGCGAGATCGTCAACGGCGCGGTCAAGCGCGTCGAATACGGCAATGTCTTCGTCGATCTCGGCCGTGGCGAGGCGATCATCCGCCGCGACGAGATGATCCCGCGCGAGACCTTCAAGGTCGGCGACCGCGCCCGCGCCTATGTCTACGACGTGCGCCGCGAGCCGCGTGGGCCGCAGATCTTCCTGTCCCGCACCCATCCGCAGTTCATGGCCAAGCTGTTCGGCCAGGAAGTGCCGGAGATCTATGACGGGATCGTCGAGGTCAAGGCCGTCGCCCGCGATCCGGGCTCGCGCGCCAAGATCGCGGTGATCTCGCGCGATTCCTCGATCGACCCGGTCGGCGCCTGCGTCGGCATGCGCGGCTCGCGCGTGCAGGCCGTGGTCGGCGAGCTCCAGGGCGAGAAGATCGACATCATCCCGTGGTCGCCCGATGTCGCGACGTTCGTCGTCAACGCACTGCAGCCGGCGGAAGTCGCCAAGGTCGTGCTGGACGAGGAAGCCGACAAGATCGAGGTCGTGGTGCCGGACGAGCAGCTCTCGCTCGCCATCGGCCGCCGCGGCCAGAATGTCCGCCTGGCGTCGCAGCTCACCGGCTGGGATATCGACATCCTGACCGAGGCCGAGGAGTCCGAGCGCCGCCAGAAGGAGTTCGTGCAGCGCACCGAGCTGTTCATGAACGCCCTCAATGTCGACGAGACCGTCGGCCAGCTGCTCGCTTCGGAAGGCTTCCGCTCGGTCGAGGAAGTGGCCTATGTCGAGCCGAGCGAGTTGTCCTCGATCGAGGGCTTCGACGAAGACACCGCCGCCGAGATCCAGAATCGCGCCCAGGAATATCTGGCCACGATCGAGGCCGAGCTCGACGACAAGCGCAAGGCGCTGGGGGTCGAGGACGCGCTGCGCGAGGTCGAGGGCGTCACCACCGCGATGATGGTCGCGCTCGGCGAGAACGACGTGAAGAGCGTCGAGGACCTTGCGGGCTGCGCAACCGACGATCTGGTCGGCTGGACCGAGCGCAAGGATGGCGAGAGCACCCGCCATTCCGGCTATCTCGACGGCTTCGACCTGTCGCGGCAGGATGCCGAGGCGATCGTGATGGCCGCCCGCGTCAAGGCGGGCTGGATCGAGGCGCCGGAGCCGGAAGCCGAGGCGGAGGCTGAGACCGAGGAGTCGCAGGCCTGAGCCGGGGCAGCGCAAGATGAACCGGCGCGCCGAACGCGAGGGTCCGGAGCGGACCTGCGTGGTGACGCGCCAGGGCCGGGCGCCGGATGACCTGATCCGCTTCGTGGTCGGTCCCGGCGAGGTCTTGGTGCCGGACATCAGGCGCAAGCTGCCGGGACGCGGCGTCTGGGTCTCGCTCAGCGCTGCCGCAGTCCGCGAAGCGGTCAAGCGACGCGCGTTCGAGCGCTCGCTGAAGATGAAGGTCACGGTTTCGCCCGAGCTGGCGGCCGAGGTCGATGCGCTGCTGGTCCGGGACGCGATCCAGGCGCTGGCGATGGCGAACAAGGCGGGACTGGTCTCGACCGGCTTCGCCAAGGTCGAGGCCCAGGCGGAAGCAGGGCGCCCTGCCGCGGTGATCGCCGCGAGCGACGGCGCCGAGGACGGAAAGCGCAAGATCGGCCAGGCGCTGCGGCGTGCACCGGGGCCGAAAGAGATACCGGTCGTGGCGATTTTCGCCGCGGCTGAACTGGAACTGGCGCTGGGGCGTGAGCATGTGATACATGCAGCGCTTGCTCCGGGTCCGGCGACTGAGGGTTTCCTCGCGCGCTGGCGTCGGCTCATCCGTTTTCGGATGAACGATGCTGGCGAAACGGCGTTCATCGACCCGGCTGAATCCGACGTACGCGACCAGACGAAGACCGAACCGGCAGGACCGACAGCGGAATGAGTGATACCAAGACCCCCGGCGACAAGACCTTGAGCGTGACGCCTCCCAAGACGTTGTCGCTGAAGCGACCTGTCGAGCAGAGCACGGTTCGGCAGAGCTTCTCGCATGGGCGCACGAAGCAGGTCGTCGTCGAGGTCAAGCGCCGCGTCAGCGGCCACGAACCCGTGGCAGCTCCGGTTGCCCGTGCCCCGCAGCCACAGCAGCAGGCTCCGACGCCGCCGCGGCCACAGGCACCGCAGCCCGCGCCACAAGCCAGCCGCCCGGCCGGCAGCATGCTGCTGCGCACGCTCTCGGACGATGAGAAGGACGCGCGCCAGCGCGCCCTCTCCGACGCCCGCGCCACCGAGGCGGAGGCCCGCGCCCGCGCCGAGGAGGAAGCGCGCCAGCGCGCCGCCCGTGAGCAGCGTGAACGCGCCGAGCGCGAGGCCGCCCAGGCGCGCCAGCGCGAGGAAGAAGACCGCAGGCGTCAGGAAGACGAGCATAAGCGCCGGGCCGAGAGTGCGGCCCGCCAGCGCATGAGCGAGGAGGCTGCCCCGCCGCGGCCCGCGCCGCCGCGCGATGCTGCGCCTTCGGCTGCTCCCTCTGCTCCGTCCTACACCCAGACGCCGCGTCCTGCTCCGTCCGGCCCCCGGGAGACGCGCGAATTCGGCGGACCGCGTCCGCCGGCGCGCGATGTCGGTGCCCGCCCGCCGCGCCTGGATTTCCGGCCGCCCCGTTCGGACTCGCCGCGCCCGCCGCGCCCCGATGCCAATGCGACCGCCGAGCCGCTCGTCGCCCGGCCCGCGCGCCAAGCGCCCTCTTCGGCAGGCGCGCCGCGCAGCCGTCCCGATGATGGCGAGGCGCGTCCCGCCTTCCGTCGCCCCGGCGGCAGCCCCGGCGGTGCACCCCGCGGCGCCCCGGCTCCGGCTCCGAAGACCCCGAAAGTCGGCGAGAAGCCGCGCGGCCGCCTGACGCTGTCGACCGCCACGGGCGGGGACGACGAGCGGACACGCTCGCTCGCCTCGTTCCGTCGCCGCGTGCAGCGCATGACCGGCCATCGTGCCTCGGATGTCGCCAAGGAGCGCGTGATGCGCGAGGTGATCATCCCGGAGACGATCACCATCCAGGAACTCGCCAACCGCATGACCGAGCGGGGCGTCGACGTCATCCGCCTGCTGATGAAGCAGGGCGCGATGCACAAGATCACCGACGTGATCGACGCCGACACCGCCCAGCTCGTGGCCGAGGAAATGGGCCACACCGTCAAGCGCGTCGCCGAATCCGACGTCGAGGAAGGCCTGTTCGACACGCCGGACACCGACGAGACCCTGGTCTCGCGCCCGGCGGTCGTGACGATCATGGGCCATGTCGACCACGGCAAGACCTCGCTGCTCGACGCGATCCGCAAGACCCATGTCGTCTCCGGCGAAGCCGGCGGCATCACCCAGCATATCGGCGCCTATCAGGTGACGACGCCGAACGGTGCCAAGGTGACCTTCATCGACACGCCCGGCCACGCCGCCTTCACGGCGATGCGCGCCCGCGGCGCCAAGGTGACGGACGTGGTCGTGCTCGTGGTCGCGGCCGATGACGGCGTGATGCCGCAGACGGTCGAGGCCATCAACCATGCCAAGGCGGCGAAGGTGCCGCTGATCGTGGCGATCAACAAGATCGACAAGTCCGACGCCAACCCTGACCGGGTCCGGTCCGAGCTGCTGCAATACGAGATCCAGGTCGAGTCGCTCGGCGGCGAGACGCTGGAGATCGAGGTCTCGGCCAAGACCGGCCAGGGGCTCGACGCGCTGCTCGAAGCGATCGCGCTGCAGGCCGAGGTGCTCGACATCAAGGCCAACCCCGAGCGCGCCGCAGAAGGCACGGTGATCGAGGCCAAGCTCGACCGCGGCCGCGGCCCGGTCGCGACCGTCCTTGTCCAGCGCGGCACCCTGCGCACCGGGGACATCGTCGTCGCCGGCGCAGAATGGGGCCGCGTCCGCGCGCTGATCTCCGATACCGGCGCCCAGATCAAGGAAGCGGGGCCGTCGCTTCCGGTCGAGGTGCTCGGCTTCAACGGCACGCCGGAAGCCGGCGATCGCGTCGCGGTCGTCGAGTCGGAAGCCCGTGCCCGCGAGATCACCGACTACCGCGAGCGTCAGAAGCGCGATCGGCTGGCCGCCCGCGGCGCCGGCTCGGGTGCCGGCCGCTCGTTGGCCGAGATGATGCGCGAGCTCAAGGAAGGTGCCGGCCGCAAGGAGTTCCCGCTCGTCGTCAAGGGCGACGTGCAGGGCTCGGTCGAGGCCATCGTCGGCTCGCTCGAGAAGGTCGGCAATGACGAGGTTCGCGCCCGCGTACTCTCGTCCGGCGTCGGCGCGATCACCGAATCCGACGTCACGCTGGCCCAGGCTTCGGGTGCGGTGGTGATCGGCTTCAACGTCCGCGCCCACAAGGAAGCGCGCGAAGCGGCCGAGCGGGCCGGGGTCGAGATCCGTTACTACAGCATCATCTACAACCTGATGGACGATGTGAAGGACGCGATGTCGGGCCTGCTGGCACCGACCCTGCGCGAGACCATGCTCGGCAATGCGCAGATCCTCGAGATCTTCAACGTCTCGAAGGTCGGCAAGATCGCCGGCTGCCGCGTCACCGACGGCACGATCGAGCGCGGCGCCAATGTCCGCCTGATCCGCGATGGCGTCGTGGTTCACGAAGGCAAGCTCGCCCAGCTCAAGCGCTTCAAGGACGACGCCAAGGAAGTGGTCGCCGGCCAGGAATGCGGCATGTCCTTCGAGAACTACCAGGACATGCGCGCTGGCGACGTGATCGAGTGCTTCCGCGTCGAGGAGATCAAGCGCAGCCTCTGACAGGCACGCTTGCTCCCGGATGTTTTGAGATGGCCGGGCTTTCGCCCGGCCATGACGTTTCAAACCCGTCCATCCGGTCCGATCCCGGAGAACGAGAACCATGGCAAAGAAACCAAACACTCAGGGCTCCGGGCCCTCGCAGCGGCAATTGCGTGTCGGCGAACTGATCCGGCATGCGCTGGCGGAGATGCTGGCGCGCGGCGACATCCATGACGATGTGCTGGCGAAGCACGTCATCACCGTGCCCGAGGTCCGGCTCTCGCCCGATCTCAAGCTCGCGACCTGCTACATCATGCCTCTCGGCGGCCAGGACGTCGCGGCGGTGCTGAAGGCCCTCGACGGGCACAAGCGCCATATCCGCGGCGAGATCGCCCATCGGGTGAACCTGAAATATGCGCCGAACGTCCGCTTCCTGCAGGATGAGAGCTTCGCCGAGGCCGAGCGCATCGATGCGCTGCTCTATTCGGACAAGGTGCGCCAGGACATCCTGAAGCAGCCGCTGCGCATCGACCAGGGCACGGACCACGACCAGCAAGACAAGCACCATGACGACGACTGACGAGAACCGCCCGGCAGAGGCGGATGGCGGCCGGCCGCCGCGGCCCAAGAAGCGCGACGTGCATGGCTGGGTCGTGCTCGACAAGCCGATCGGGATGACCTCGACCCATGCGGTCGCCGTGGTGAAGCGCGCCTACAACGCCAAGAAGGCCGGCCATGCCGGCACGCTCGATCCCCTCGCCTCGGGCCTTCTGCCGATCGCGCTGGGCGAAGCGACCAAGACCGTCCCCTTCGTGATGGACGGGCGCAAGGCCTATGAGTTCACCGTCGCCTGGGGCTCGCAGACCGATACGGACGACACTGAGGGCAAGGTCGTCGCGACCTCCGAGCTCCGGCCGGACGAGCCGGCGATCGCGGCCTTGCTGCCGCGCTTCACCGGCACGATCCAGCAGGTGCCGCCGAAGTTCTCGGCGATCAAGATCGCCGGCGAGCGCGCCTACGACCTTGCCCGTGACGGCGAGGAGGTGACGCTGGAGGCCCGCCCCGTCGAGATCACCGCGCTGCGCATCGTCCGCCATGACGGCCCGACCACGACCTTCGAGGCCGAGTGCGGCAAGGGCACCTATGTCCGCGCCATCGCCAGGGATCTCGGCCTGGCGCTCGGCTGTCTCGGCCATGTCGCGCATCTGCGCCGCACCCGAGTCGGCCCGTTCGCGGTGACGGATGCGGCGACGGTCGAGGCGCTGCGCGACTGCGACGGCGACAGCGCCGCAGAAGCGCTGCTGCCGGTCTCGGCGGCCCTGCAGCTGATCCCGGAGATCGTGGTGCATCGCGACGCCGCGCTCCGGCTCAAGCGCGGCCAGAGCGTGCTGCTGCGCGGCCGCGACGCCCCGCTGGAGGCCGATGCCGTCTACGCGGTGAGCGGCGGCGTGCTGATCGCCACGGGCTCGATTACCCAGGGCGAGTTCGTCCCGCATCGTGTGTTCAACCTGTAGAGGAGCACTCTCAAAAACACACGCATTCCGCGGTCAATTTTGTACTGAATGGAACGAACTCTTTGAAAATCGGCGCCTTTAGGGTCGATTTCGAGCCCTTTTAAAGCGAAATTTACCTGTTTCGACGGGTTCTTGAGTGCTGGCCCATATCGGCCGCCTCAAGGAGCCGTTCGTGAAGAAGCTCGCCTCGCTCTGGCTACCCATTTCCAACCGGCTCGCGATCGTCGGCCTCGCCATCTTCGCTGCCGCGATTGCGGCATCGGTGATCGTCTCGATCCGCGCCGCCGACAACGCCATGCGCGAGCGGGCTCAGGCCAGCCTGACCGTCAACATCAACCTGCTGCGGGATATCCTCAGCGCCAAGGGCGAGCCACGGCTGGAGGGCGACAAGCTCTATTTCGGCTCGGAGCCGGTCAACGGCAACTTTGCTGCTGTCGACAAGGTCAAGGCGCTCTCCGGCGGCACCGCGACCGTGTTCATGGGCGATACGCGCGTCTCGACCAACGTCCAGAAGCCGGATGGCGGGCGTGCGGTCGGAACCAAGCTGGCGCAAGGCGCAGCCAATGACGCCGTCTTCAAGGAGCGCCGTACCTATTCCGGGGCCGCCGACATCCTCGGTGTCCCCTATTTCACCATCTACGAGCCGATCGTCCAGAAGTCGAACAATGCAGTGATCGGCATTCTCTATGTCGGCATCAAGCAGTCGGATTTCCTCACCGTCATCGACGAGATGATCCGCAACAACGTCATCGCCGGCCTCGTCATCGCCGCGATCGGCGGCGCGCTGCTGTTCTGGCTGACGCGTCGGACATTGAGGCCTCTCGGCCAGCTCAAGGATTCGATGCTGAAGCTGGCAGCCGGTGATCTCGCCAGCGAGCCGCCGAAGCTGCGCAGCGGCGACGAGGTCGCGGCCATGGCCGACGCGGTGGCCGTGCTGCGGAAGGCAGCAATCGAGAAGGCGCGGCTGGAAACCGAAGCGAGGGAGCAGTCGGAGCGCAGCGACGCCGAACGCCGCAGCAACCAGGCCGAGCGCGAGCGCACGGCTGAGCAGCAACGCGACCACGCACGGCAACAGGAGGCGATCGTCCGCGCCCTCGCCGCCGGGCTGGAGCGCCTCGCCCACGCCGACCTGACCTGCCGGATCGAGGATGCCTTCCCGGCGGAGTACGAGCAGTTGCGGGCCGATTTCAACGAAGCCGTCGATCGCCTCTCTGCCACGGTGTCGACGATCCAGGTGACGGCGTCGGATGTCGGGATCGCGGCGCGCGAGATCAACACGGGCGCCGACGATCTGTCGAAGCGCACCGAGGAGCAGGCCTCCTCGCTCGAGGAGACCGCGGCGACGACCGAAGAGCTGGCGGCCTCGGTGAAGGCGTCGGCCCAGGGCGCGCGCCAGGCGGCGGCGGTCGCCGAGGAGGCGATGAAGGCGGCTCAGGACGGCGGCGCCATCGCCGGCGAAGCGGTCAGCGCCATGGCGCGGATCGAGGACGCCTCGCGCAAGATCTCCGACATCATCCGCGTCATCGACGACATCGCCTTCCAGACCAACCTGCTGGCGCTCAACGCCGCGGTCGAGGCGGCAAGGGCCGGCGATGCCGGCAAGGGCTTTGCCGTGGTCGCGAGCGAAGTGCGCACGCTCGCCCAGCGCTCCGGCGAGGCGGCCAAGGACATCTCCGGGCTGATCTCATCGTCCAATGCCGAGGTCGAGGCGGGGGTGAAGCTGGTGCGCCGGGCCGGCGAGTCGCTGGAGACGATCCTGGCGGCGTCGCGGAAGGTCACCGGCACGATCCAGGAGATCTCGGCGGCGGCGGGCGAGCAGGCCAACGGCATCGAGGAGATGAGCCAGGCGGTCGCCCATCTCGACGAGATGACGCAGGCCAATGCGGCGCTGGCCGAACAGAGCGCCGCCTCGGCGGGAGCGCTGTCGGGCCGGATCGGCGAGCTCAATACGCTGGTGGCGAGCTTCCGCACCGGGAACGCCGCCCACGGCGCCATGGCGCCTGCACCGGCCTTCGCCGGCCCGGGAACGCGTCCGGCTGCCCGGCCGGCGATGCGCGCCCCCGCCCGCCCTGCCGGCACCATGCCGCATGCCGCCGGCCCGGCGGATCGGGGGAGCGGCCAGGCGCCCGAGCCGGAGCGTTTGCGCCAGCTCGCCGAAGCCGCCTTCGCCCAGAGCAAGGCCACTGCTCCCCAGCCCCGCAAGGCCGCGAACGGACGCGCCAGCGATGCGGGATGGGAGGAGTTCTAGAGCATTCTCGAGCGAGGCGGATACCGGTTCGCGTGAAGAAAATGCGATAAAACAAAGACCTGGAGCATTTCCGCGATTCGGAGAAACACGGGAATGCTCTAGGCGGCGTCAGCCGCCGAGGCACCGCGCAGGCGCGCGACATCACGCAGCGGCGGAGCGCCGAACAGGCGGCTATATTCCCGGCTGAACTGCGAGGGGCTCTCATAGCCTACCTGGAATCCGGCCGAGGCAGCGTCATGCGCCCTGGCCAGGATCAGCCGGCGGGCTTCCTGCAATCTGAGCTGCTTCTGGTACTGCAGCGGGCTCATTGCCGTTACCGCCTTGAAATGCTGGTGCAGCGCCGAAGGGCTCATCCGCGCCTCCGCCGCGACGATCTCGACGCTGAAGGGGCTGCGGTAATTGCGCTTGATCCAGGCGATGGCGCGGTTGACCTGCTGCAGCTTGCTCTCCGCCACCGCGACCTGGCGCAGGCGCGCCGCCTGCTCTCCGGTGAGCAGGCGATAGAGGATTTCGCGCTCGACCAGCGGCGCCAGCACCGCAATGTCTGCGGGAGCCTCCAGCAGGCTGGTCAGCCTGATCACGGCGTCGCGCAAGGCTGGAGTCATCGGTCCGACTGTCAGGCCCGGACCGGATGACAATTCCCGCTCGGTCAGCGGCGGCGCTTCCAGCATCAGAGCGCCGATGGCGGCCGGATCCAGCTCGAGCTTGACGCAGAGATAGGGCTCTTCCGGCGTCGCCTCGATCACCTGGCCGATGACCGGCAGGTCGAGCGAGACGACGAGGCAATGGGCGGCGTCGTAGCGATAGATCTGGTCGCCCAGAATCACCTGCTTGGCGCCCTGGGCGATGATGCAGAGCGCCGGCTCGTGCAGGCCATGCATCGGCTCGCTGGGTTGCGAGAGACGAACAACCTTCAAGCGCGGGATCGCGGTCTGGTGGACGCCGTCGCTCGGCGCAAAGCGCGCGATCAACCTGGCGAGTTCCTCGACCTGGGACATGTGCCGACCTCCTGGCAGGTCGCTGGAAGACGGCCCAGCTGCCTGGAGTTCCATATAAGGAATTGGTTGTGCTTTGCCATGGGTGGGCTGCAGCGCTGGAGGATCAGGCAATGATCGCGGCGGATCGGTCTACCGCTCCAGCCTCGCTCCGGTGCATTGTCCCGCCATACCGGCAGCGTCGTCGACCAACGGACCCAGGAGCGGAGCGCCCTGGCGCCCCGAGCCGGCCGCTACTGACATAATCCTGTCAAAGGCGGCGCTATCCGCACCGCCCAACAACCTGAACGAAAGGAGATCATCATGCCCTTCAACCAGGTCTTCCAGTCGCTCGGCGCGATCGCGTCGATCATCGTGCCGGCCAAGCCGTCGGTCCGTCCGCTCGAGATCGATCTCGAGCTTCCGGAGCCGCTGACCAAGGCCGAACTCGCCGTGCTCGGCCGCTGGGTCAGCGAGGATGGCGCCATCCGGCTCGATCTTCGTCCCAATGGCCGCTTCGGCAAGCAGCGCGACCAGGCACCGGGTCATGGCGGCCGCTACGAGGTCGATGCGTCGCAGCTATATTTCGAGAGCGACGCCGGCCATGTCTGGAGCGGCGAACTGCGCCGCGGCCAGCTCGCCTTTGGCGAGAAGCGTTTCCGCCGGATTTTGCAGCTGGATCCGGCCAGACTGATGCAATCTGGCCGGTAACCGCGCCCATGCTGAGAGGGGACGCTAGCAGGTCCCGTCTCAGTAGCCGACGGTAAAGCGCCGGCGCGAATGCGCCGGCTTTTCCAGCTCGTCGACCAAGGCAATGGCATAGTCCTCGGCCGAGATTCGGCTCTGGCCGTTATCGTCGACCAGGAGCTCGTCCTTGCCGAGGCGGAACTTGCCGGTGCGCTCGCCCGGCTCGATCAGGGCGGAGGGCGACAGGAAGGTCCAGTCGAGATCGCTCTCGCCCTTCAGCTGATCGAGATAGGCGCCGCCCTTCCTGGCCTCGTCGAGATAGAGTGCCGGGAATTCCTTGGTGTCGAACAGCTTGACGCCCGGCGCGACCTCGAGGCTGCCGGCGCCGCCGACGACGAGATAGCGCTTCACGCCGGACTGCTTGACCGCCGCGAGCAGAACCGCCGGATCGCTGGCGGTGTAGTGCACCGAGCTGATCACCGCGTCATGGCCAGCGAGCAGCGCAGCGAGCCCGTCCTTGTCGTAGACATCGCCCTTCTCCGCCACGATGCCCGCGCCTTGCGGCACCTTTTCGGGATTGCGGACGATGGCGGTGACCTCGTGGCCGCGGCTGGTCAGCTCGGCGAGCAGGCGCGAGCCGATGAAGCCGGTGGCGCCGATGAGAGCAATCTTCATGGTGATCTTCCCTGGTATCCGTTGGGAACCTACATCCCGATGGACACCAGATGGCAGCCATGCGACTTTCTCTCAAGAAGGCACTTTCACGCCACAAGGTCACCTACCGGAAACCGCCATGCTTCATCGCCCCGACGCCTTCAACGCCCGCTGCCCGACGCGGCAGGTGCTCGACCGCATCGGCGACAAATGGGCGGTTCTGGTGTTGATCCTGCTCGAGCAGGAGACGTTGCGCTTCAACGAATTGCGCCGGCGGATCGACTCGATCTCACAGAAGATGCTGTCGCAGACGCTGAAGAGCCTGGAGCGCGACGGGCTGATCTCACGCCGGGCCTTCCCGACCGTGCCGGTCACAGTCGAATACTCGCTGACACCGCTCGGGCGCACCCTTGCCGGTACGGTCGCGGCGCTGACGCAATGGGCCGAGGCCCATATCGGCGAGGTCGAGGAAGCGCAGCGCCGCTACGATCGCGGCGACATCGCCGCCTGATCAGCGCTTCAGTGCTCGCTTCGGCTTGAAGAAAGCGGCCCAGGCGTCGTCAGGCGGTCCCTTCTTCGTGACCTCTGGAGCCTTGTAGGCATCGGGCGCCAGATCCTTCTCCAGCAGCTCCCAGGCGACCGGCACGGCCACCGCGGCGCCGGGCCGCGCCCTTGTCGAGAACGGCGCGATCGCGGTCGAGCCGCGGCCATTCCTGAGATAGTCGATGAAGATGCGGCCCTTGCGCGCCTTTTTCGAGAGCGTGGCGGTGTAGAGCTTCGGCTCGGCCTGCTCCATCGCTTTGGCGAAGTCGCGGGCGAAGCCCTTGACCGCGTCCCAATCCGCTTTTGGCTTCAGCGGCAGGACGACATGGAAGCCCTTGCCGCCGGAGGTCTTGAGAAAGCTCTCGAAACCGAGCTCGTCGAGGCGCTCGCGTACGGTGAGCGCCGCCTCGCGCACACGCTCCATCGGCACGCCCTTGTCGGGATCGAGATCGAAGATGATCTGGTCCGGCATCTCGACCGCATCGATTTTTGCGCCCCAGACGTGCACTTCGACGGTGCCGAGCTGGACGAGCGCCGCGAGCCCGTCGAAATAGCGGATGAACAGAAGCTCCTCGCCATCCTTGTCCTTAATGCGCGCCACCGCCTTATGCAGGCCGGCGCCAGCGTGCTTCTGGAAGAAGACCGGCCCGCCGACGCCATCGGGCGCCCGCAACAGGCTGAGGGGGCGGTCCACCACGAAAGGTGCCATGCGCTCCCAGACGCGGGCGTAGTAGTCGAGCAGATCCTGCTTGCTGAAACCGATGTCGGGCCAGAGCAGCTTGTCGGGATTGCTCAGCGTCACGGTCGTCTCCGGGCCGGCCTTGCGGCTGGTCTTCGTCGCACGCTGGGCCTTCTTCGCTTCGGCCTTGACCGGCTTCTCCGCGACGACTTCATCGGCCGGCTTGTCCTCGCGCAGGCCGAGAAAAGCCGAGTGCCGGAGCGTCTTCGAGGCCGTCCAGGAACCGAAAGCGATCTCTGCCACGAGTTCGGGCTTCACCCAGACGATACCACGCTCACGTCCGGCTTCGCCGCGGAATGGCGAGGCTTTTGCGGCGACGGCGTCGAGCGTCTTCTTCAACGCGGCTGCGGAGTTGCGGGTAAAGCCGGTGCCGACGCGGCCCGCAGGCTTCAGCTCGCCATCCTCGTGATAGCCGAGAACGAGGGAGCCGAGCTGATTGCGCGAGGCTTTCGACGGCACATAGCCGGCGATGACGAATTCCTGGCGCTGCGTACATTTCGACTTGATCCAGTCGCGCCCGCGGCCGCTGCGATAGGGCGCTTCGGCGCGCTTGGAGATCACGCCCTCAAGTCCCATGCGGCAGGCGTGGCGCAGCATGGTCTGGCCCGGCTCGAGGAAATGCTCGGAATAACGCAGCGGCGAGTCCACGTCGGCGACCTTGAGCAGCTCTTCCAGCTGCTCCTTGCGGGCGAGCAGCGGCTCGGTTTGCAGGTTTGCGCCATCGAGATGGAGCAAGTCGAAGGCGAAGAAGACGAGGTTCGCAGTCTTCCCCTCCGACAGCGCGGCCTGAAGCGCGGAAAAGGAGGAGATGCCGTTCTCGCCCAACGCCACGACCTCGCCGTCGATCAACGCGGTCTCGCAAGGCAGCGCAGCCAGTGCATCGGCGATCCGCTCGCCGAAGCGCTCGGTCCAGTCGAGCCCGGAGCGGGTGAGCAGCTTGACCTTGCCGGCGGAGATGCGCGCCTGCAGGCGATAGCCGTCGAACTTGACCTCATGCAGCCAGGCGTCGCCGGCCGGGGGCTTGTCCTGCAAGGTCGCGAGACAGGGCTCGACGAAACGCGGTAGCGACTCACCATCGGCTTTTTGTGAACGGCGGGCCGCCTTGGCCTTCGCTGGTTTTGCCGTGGCGGTCCTGGCCTTTGCGCCCTTGGGCTTGCGCCCCTTCGCGGGCTTCTCATCGGTCGACCAGACGTCGCCTACGGGATCCTCGCCGACTTCCTCGACGCTGCGGCCGGATTTCACCGAATCAGGCGCGGTCTCGAGAATGTCCTCGTCGTCGCGGGCAAAATCGTCGTCGACCTTGATCAGTAGCCAGTTGTCGCGCTTCTCGCCACGCCGTGGCTTCAACCTGACCAGATGCCAGTGGCCGCCGAGCTTGTGGCCTTCGAGCGCAAAGGCGAGATGGCCCTTCTCCATGCCGCGGACAGGGTCGCCTTCCGGGATCCATTTGCCCTCGTCCCAGATGACGACCGAGCCGGCACCGTAC
Source organism: Allobosea lupini (assembly GCF_900109525.1). Lineage (GTDB taxonomy): Bacteria > Pseudomonadota > Alphaproteobacteria > Rhizobiales > Beijerinckiaceae > Allobosea > Allobosea lupini. The sequence goes on from NZ_FOAN01000004.1 coordinate 530,199, forward strand.
TCGCCTTCCGGAATCGTGCCCTCAAAAGCGCCGTATTCGAGCGGGTGGTCCTCGACATGGACGGCGAGGCGCTTCTCGGCCGGATCGAGGCTCGGCCCGCGCGTCACCGCCCAGGACCAGAGCACGCCGTCATGCTCGAGCCTGAGATCGTAGTGGAGACGGCGCGCGGCGTGCTTGTGTATGACGAAGGCGCCGCCGCTCCGGGCTGCCTTGCGGCGGCTGGCAGCCCCTTTAGGCTCACGTGTGCGGGAGAAATCACGCTTCGAGCGGTAGAGGTCGAGATTGGCCATGGCGCCCTCCGACGCGCGTCAGGCGCTCTTTTTGGCCTTGCCGGCAGCGGTCTTCTTCGTCGGCTTGCGCGCGCTCGCCGGTTTCCTTTCGCGAGCCGCCGACTTGCCGGGCGAACCGCTTTCCTCGCCAAGGCTCTTCTTCAGCGCCTCGAACAGATTGACGACGTTGGAGGGGCGCTCGGCCGGCTTCGCCACCGGCGGCTTCTTGCCCTTGCGCTTGGCCGCGATCAGCTCGAGCAGCGCCTCCTCGTACCGGTCCTCGAAGCCGCTCGGATCGAACTTCGCCTGCTTCTTCTCGATGATGTGCGTGGCGAGCTCGACCAGTTCCTCGTCGAGCTTGCCCTTCTCCAGGCCGTCGAAGATCTCGTCCGGCTGGCGCACGGTCTTGTCGTAGCGCAGCGTGGTCAGCAGCAGTCCATTGTCGAAGGGCTCGATCATCACCGGACGCTCGCGGCGATAGAGCACGATGCGCGCGATGCCGGCCTTCTTCTGCTTCGCCATGGCCTCGCGGATCACGGCGAAGGCTTCCTCCGAAACCTCGTCGGAGGGGCTGAGATAATAGGGCTGGTCGAAATAGATCTGCGGGATCGCGGCGCGGTCGACGAATTGCTCGATCGAGAGTGTGTGCGAGCTCTCGATCTGGACCGCATCGATCTCGTCTTCCTCGATCAGCAGGTATTCGTCGCCGCCGATCTCGTAGCCCTTGACCTCGTCGTCGGTATCGACCGGCTTGCCGCTGACGCTATCGATATATTGGCGCCTGACCGTGTTGCCGGTCTTGCGGTTGATGACGCGGAAGGACACCTTCTCGCTATGGTCAGTCGCCGAGGTCAATTCGACGGCGCAGGAGACCAGCGAGAGCTTGAGATAGCCCTTCCAGGCCGGCCGGGGCGCCATCAGGCCGCCCTCAGCTTGGGCGGGGCGGGCAAGGCCGGCGGCAGGCCGCGCAGCCAGGCTTCGGCCCTGACAATCTCGTCGCGGGTCACGATCGGCACCGGATCCGAGAGGATTGCGAGCAGGACCTCGCGGTCGAGCTGACCATTGGCGATCACGTCGCGGAGCGCATCGCGTGTCTCGCGCTCTGCCCGAAGCTGGGCTCCGAGCGCGGCGATGAGGCGGTCCTTCGGCATGGCGGGCATGATACGCTGCTCCCGGGTTTGGAAACCTGCGGCAAGTCAACCTGCGGAACCAACAGAGGTTCCGAGAGCTGCGCTTTCCCCGTGCTGCGCTGCAGCACCCTAGCGTTTCCCTGGATTTCGTGTATATGCCCGGGCAACCGGCCCGACAGCCGGCTGCGCATTCCTTCCGCGATGAAGCGGATGCGGGCTTCGGACCTTGCTGGACGACATCCCGGCCTGGCCCGCCAGATCAACACCGAACCAAAGGACATCACGATGTCGATCACTGCCGAGCGCAAGACCGCGCTCATCAAGGAACATGCCACCAAGCCGAACGATACCGGCTCGCCGGAAGTCCAGGTCGCGATCCTCACCGAGCGCATCAACAACCTGACCGGCCACTTCAAGTCCCACACCAAGGACAACCATTCGCGTCGCGGCCTGCTCAAGCTGGTCTCGCAGCGCCGCTCCCTGCTCGACTACCTCAAGGGCAAGGAAGAGGCGCGCTACAAGACGCTGATCGAGAAGCTCGGCATCCGCCGCTGATCGAGACGGAATTCCGCCCGGTGCCTCGCTGCTCCGGGCGGTTCTGCTAGGGGCCAATTGATCGGCCTCAATCCGGGAGCGCCGCAATGACGCGACCTCCCATTCCAGTGCGGCAACCGCATGGGGCGGCTTCCCGCATGATCCGCCGGCGTCAGCGACGCTCATGGCAGGATCGCCGAGCGCCCGGGCGCGCTTCCTGCAAGCACCTCCCGGACGTTTAGCCGTCTTGCCCATGGGCACGATCGACGCCGGACGGATCGCATCCGACCGAAAGAAAACTCTATGTTCGATGTACAGACCGAAGAGCTGATCTGGGGCGGGCGCAAGCTCGTGCTCGAAACCGGCAAGATCGCCCGCCAGGCCGATGCCGCCGTGCTCGCCACCTATGGCGAGACCGTGGTGCTCGCGACCGTCGTCTCCGCCAAGTCGCCCAAGCCCGGGATCGATTTCTTCCCGCTGACCGTGAACTACCAGGAAAAGACCTTCGCCGCCGGCCGCATTCCCGGCGGCTATTTCAAGCGCGAGGGACGCCCGACCGAGAAGGAGACGCTGGTTTCGCGCCTGATCGACCGGCCGATCCGCCCGCTCTTCGTCGAAGGCTATCGCAACGAGACGCAGGTCGTCTGCACCGTGCTGCAGCATGACCTCGAGAACGACCCCGACATCGTCGCCATGGTTGCGGCCTCCGCCGCGCTGACGCTCTCCGGCGTGCCGTTCATGGGGCCGGTCGGCGCTGCCCGCGTCGGCTATTTCGACGGCGCCTACAAGCTCAACCCGCTGGTCGACGAGATCAAGGAATCGCAGCTCGACCTCGTCGTCGCCGGCACGCCCGACGCCGTGCTGATGGTCGAGTCGGAGGCCAAGCAGCTCTCCGAGGAGGTCATGCTCGGCGCCGTGATGTTCGGCCACAAGCACTTCCAGCCGGTGATCGACGCGATCATCCGCCTGGCCGAGAAGGCCGCCAAGGAGCCGCGCGACTACGTGCCGGCCGACAATTCGGTCGTGCTCGAGGCGGTGCTGAAGCTGGTCGATGCGGATATCCGCGCCGCCTACAAGATCACCACCAAGGCCGAGCGCTACAAGGCGCTGGACGCCGCGAAGGCCAAGGTTCAGGCGCTCGTCTCCGAGACGCCGGACGGCAAGACCACCTTCACCAAGGAACAGGTCGCCGGCCAGTTCAAGGAAGCCCAGGCCAAGGTGGTGCGCTGGACCATTCTCGACGACGGCGTCCGCATCGACGGCCGCGACCTGAAGACGGTCCGCAAGATCGTCTCGGAAGCCGGCATCCTGCCGCGCACCCACGGTTCGGCGCTGTTCACCCGCGGCGAGACCCAGGCGCTGGTCGTGACCACGCTGGGCACCGGCGACGACGAGCAGTTCATCGACTCGCTGGAAGGCACCTACAAGGAGACCTTCCTGCTGCACTACAACTTCCCTCCCTATTCGGTGGGTGAAGCCGGCCGCATGGGTTCGCCCGGCCGTCGCGAAATCGGCCATGGCAAGCTCGCCTGGCGCGCCATTCGCCCGATGCTGCCAGCGAAGTCGGAGTTCCCCTACACGATCCGCGTCGTCTCGGAGATCACCGAGTCGAACGGTTCGTCCTCGATGGCCACCGTCTGCGGCACCTCGCTGGCGCTGATGGATGCCGGCGTGCCGCTGAAGGCACCGGTCGCGGGCATCGCCATGGGCCTGATCCTGGAAGGCGAGCGCTTCGCGGTGCTCTCCGACATCCTCGGCGACGAGGACCATCTCGGCGACATGGACTTCAAGGTCGCCGGCACCGCCGAGGGCATCACCTCGCTGCAGATGGACATCAAGATCGCCGGCATCACCGAGGAGATCATGAAGGTCGCCCTCGACCAGGCCAAGGGCGGTCGCGATCACATCCTCGGCGAGATGAACAAGGCCCTGTCGGCCTCGCGTGGCCAGCTCGGCGAGTATGCGCCGCGCATCGAGACGATGAAGATCCCGGTCGACAAGATCCGCGAAGTCATCGGCTCGGGCGGCAAGGTCATTCGCGAGATCGTCGAGAAGACCGGCGCCAAGGTCAACATCGAGGACGACGGCACCATCAAGATCGCCTCGGCCGACGGCAAGTCGATCGAAGCGGCGATCAAGTGGATCAAGTCGATCGTCTCCGAAGCCGAGCCGGGCATGATCTATGACGGCACCGTCGTGAAGGTCATGGAGTTCGGCGCCTTCGTGAACTTCTTCGGCGCCAAGGACGGTCTCGTCCACATCTCGGAGCTGGCCCCGCGCCGGGTCCAGAAGGTGCAGGACGTCGTCAAGGAAGGCGACAAGGTCAAGGTCAAGTTCCTCGGCATGGACGAGCGCGGCAAGGTGCGCCTGTCGATGAAGGTGGTCGACCAGACCACCGGCGAGGACATCACCGAGAAGCTGAAGGCGGAGCGGGAGGCCGAGAAGTCCCGCGAGCGCCAGGGCGCCGAGGACTGATCGGCGATCGGCGTTTCACGTGAATCAGACGCCCCGCACCTGATGGTGCGGGGCGTTTTCTTTTGGGGTCCCTCTGGTGCGCCGCAGCGAAGTCAAATAGTCTAGACTTATTGTCTTCGGAGGCTGGCATGACCCCCCATCGCATAACGTCGCTTGATCAGCTCGCCGTGGTTTATCCAAATCCGGTCGCACCGGCCTCGGTCATCAAGGAGATCGATCACGTCGACGCCAACTACGGCGCGCTGATCGCGGCGTCGCCGTTTTTCGTGCTTGCGACCAATGGTCCGGAGGGGCTGGATTGCTCACCGCGTGGGGATCAGCCGGGCTTTGTCACCGTCAGCGACGCCAAAACGCTGCTGATTCCGGACAGAAGAGGCAATAACCGCATAGATTCATTGAAGAATCTTCTGTCCGACAATCGAATCGGAATGCTCTTTCTGATCCCCGGTTACGGCGAAACCCTGCGTGTGAACGGCACCGCGGTGCTCTCGACCGATCCGGGGCTGTGTGCGCGCTTCGAGATGGCGGGGAAGCTGCCGGCCTGCGTGATGGTGGTCACGGTCGAGGCCGCCTATTTCCAGTGCTCGCGAGCGGTGGTGCGGGCCGATCTCTGGAACCCCGCGGTGCAAGTCGACAAGCGCTCGCTGCCGAGCGCCGGCACGATCCTGCGCGACATCTCGGCGCGAGCGACGGAAGCGTTCGATGGCGACGCTTATGACAAGGCGCTGCCGGAGCGGGTCAAGGCGACGCTGTATTGAGCGGGATTGCTCGACCGCGACTATCAGAGCGCGGGAACCCTCTCCTGTAAGGCGAGGGTAGGGTGAGGTGTAGGCCCTTTGACCAGTTCCGTAAGCGCTGAGCGCACGGCCGGGTTCAAGCTCACGTTTCCAGTCCGAACACCTCACCCCTGCCCCTCTCCTTTCAGGAGAGGGGTTCTCCAGAGCCTTACTCTAACCCGCCCACAGCCGCCTCGACCGCCTCGACGATCGCGCCGGAGCGCACCAGAGCCGTCGCCTGGTTCATCTCGGCAGCGTACCAGCGGTCACCGTCGAGCGCCGGCGGGATCGTCTCGCGCAGCGCGTCGAGCGCCGCCTGCGTGCCCTTGCCGAGCGGATGGGCCTTGGCGGTCTCGGCGATCAGCGAGAGCGCCTGGCAGGCCATCAGGATCTCGGCCGCGATGATCATTTCGACATTCTCGACGACGGTGCGTGCCTTGCGTCCGCACCAGGTCGAGTTCGAGACATGGTCCTCGGCATTGGACTTGCCGGGGATCGAATCGACCGAGCCGGGCGAGGACAGCGTGCGGTTCTCCATCACCAGCGCCGACATCGAGCACTGCACGGTGGCAAAACCGGTATTGAGGCCGCGCTTGCCGGCGAGCAGGTTGCGCGGCAGGCCGTAGCTCAGGGTCGGGTCGACCAGCCGAGCGAGGCGGCGCTCGCAGATCGAGCCCAGGTCGGTCATGGCGATGGCGAGCAGGTCCATCGCCTGCGCGACATACTGGCCGTGGAAATGGCCGCCGGAGATGACGCGGTAGCCGTCATCCTCGGGGAAGATCAGCGGGTTGTCGGTCGCCGAATTGGTCTCGGTCGCGATGATCCTGCTGACATAGTCGAGCGCCTCGCGGGCTGGGCCATGCACCTGCGGGGCGCAGCGCAGCGAATAGACATCCTGCACGCGCGGGGCCGGCGGCTTGCCTGGCGTGCGGCCGATTTCGTCGGGATAGATCGTCTCGCGGGCCGAGGCCGAGCAGCGCTTCGAACCCTGCGTGATCTTGAGCAGGTTGCGCGCGACCAGGGCCTGGCCAGGATGCGGGCGGGCGGCATGGACGCGCGGATCGAAGGCGGCAAGCTCCCCGCGCATCGCTTCGAGCGAGAGGGCAAGACCGATATCGGCGGCCTTGATCAGCCGCTTGGCGTCCTCGGTCGCGAGCACGCCGAGCGCCAGCGATACCGTCGACCCGTTGATCAGGGCCGAGGCATCCTTGGCGCCAAGCTTGAAGTCTGGCTCCAGCCCGGCCTTGGCCAGCGCGTCGCGGGCCTTCATCCGCTTGCCCTTGTAGACCGCCTCCGCCTCCTCGAAGCCGCAGACCGCGGCCGACATATGGGCGAGCGGAGCGAGGTCGCCGGACGCTCCGACCGAGCCCTTCTGCGGGATCACCGGGTGGATGCCGGCATTGAGGCAGTCGAGCAGGCGCTCGACCAGGGCGACCTGCGGGCCGGAATAGTTCGAGGCGAAGGCATTGGCGCGCAGCAGCATGGTGGCGCGCGTGACATCCTCCGCGAAGGGCTCGCCGATGCCGGTGGCGTGGGCGTAGACGCTCTTGCGCTGATACTCGGTCATCTCCGACATCAGCACGCGCTGGTCCTTGAACAGGCCGACGCCGGTGTTGAAGGAGTACATGAACGGGGCTTCGTCGTTCATGAAATTGGCGTCGATATGGGCGCGCGTCGCCGCGATCGCCTCGCGGGCCGATTTGGCCAAGGTCGCCTTCTCATAGCGGCCGGCGGCGCCGGGCCGGGCCACGCGCAGCACCTGCCTGCCCTTCAGGGTTCGTCCGTCGATCGTTACCGCCATGGCCTGGTCCTCGTCAGCTTTGCCGACGATCTAAAGGCCCGGCGCGCCAAAGGGAAAGGCCCATTCCCTGCCGGAAACGAAAAGCACCTTGCACGATGCGGCGCGGCCGGCCCCGGGATCGATCCGCTGCGACCTTGCCGCGGCGCGACATCGGCGCGCCTTTACCCTGTGCCTGGAATCCCTCAAAGGTGGCGCCAGGAGGCTCCCCAATGGATTTCGAGGCCTTTTTCCGCAGCGAACTCGACGCCCTCAAGGCCGAGGGGCGCTACCGCGTCTTCGCCGATCTCGAGCGGCGCGCCGGCCGCTTTCCGCGCGCCGCCTTCCACGGCCCGAACGGGGCGCGCGAGGTCACGGTGTGGTGCTCGAACGATTATCTCGGCATGGGCCAGCACCCCGCCGTGCTCGCCGCGATGCGCGAAGCGCTCGATGCCTGCGGCGCAGGCGCAGGCGGCACGCGCAACATCGCCGGCACAAACCACTACCATGTCCTGCTGGAGCGCGAGCTTGCCGATCTGCACGGCAAGGAGGCGGCACTGCTGTTCAACTCCGGTTATATGTCGAACTGGGCCTCGCTCTCGACGCTGGCCGCGCGCATTCCCGGCTGCGTCGTGCTGACCGACGCCGCCAACCATGCCTCGATGATCGAGGGCATCCGGCATTCGCGCGCCGAGAAGCTGATCTTCGCCCATAACGACGCGCAGGATCTGCGCCGCAAGCTGCAGGCGATCGATCCGGCACGGCCGAAGCTGATCGCTTTCGAATCGGTCTACTCGATGGATGGCGACATCGCGCCGGTCGCCGAATTCTGCGATCTCGCCGAGGAATTCGGCGCGCTGACCTATATCGACGAGGTCCATGCCGTCGGGCTCTACGGCGCCCGCGGCGGCGGCGTCAGCGAGCGCGACGGGCTGACCCACCGGCTCGACTTGATCGAGGGCACGCTGGCGAAATCCTTCGGCGTGATGGGCGGCTATGTCACCGGCTCTGCAGCGCTGTGCGACTTCATCCGCAGCTTCGCCTCGGGCTTCATCTTCTCGAGCTCGCTGCCGCCGGCACTCGCCGCGGGCGCGCTGGCCGCGATCCGGCATCTCAAGACGAGCTCGGCCGAGCGCGAGGGCCAGCAGGACCGGGTCCGCAAGCTGCGCGGGCAGCTCGACCGGGCCGGCATCCCGCATCTCAGCAATCCCAGTCATATCGTGCCGGTGATGGTCGGCGATGCCGCCCTGTGCAAGCGGATCAGCGACGAGTTGCTGGAGCGCTTCGCGATCTACGTCCAGCCGATCAACTACCCGACCGTGGCGCGTGGCACCGAGCGCCTGCGGATCACGCCGACGCCGCTGCATTCGGACGAGGACATCGCCACTCTGGTCGGCGCGCTCAGCGAGATCTGGAGCGCGACGGGGCTGCAGCGGGCGGCCTGAGCCGCCCGCCCTCACATCTCAGAGCAAACCGTTATTGCCGGCGAGCGTCTTCAGGTTGACGTCCGGGCGCGCGCCGACATGGCTGATGACCTCGGCGGCGGCAAGCGCACCGAGCCGCAGGCAGTCGCGCGCTTCGCGGCCCGAGGTCAGGCCATGCAGGAAGCCCGCGGCGAAGAGATCGCCGGCGCCGGTCGCATCGACGACGCGCTCGATCGGGAAGACCGGCTCGGCCACGACGCCGTCCGGCGTCAGCGCCAGCGCGCCGTTCTCCGAGCGGGTGATGACAGCAAGCACGTTCTCGGCCCGAAGAGCCGCCAGCGCCGTGTCGAAATCCGCGCTTTGATACAGGCTCTTGAGCTCGTGCTCGTTGGCGAAGACGAGGTCGACCATGCGGTTGCGGATCAGGCCGAGGAATTCGTCGCGGTAGCGATCGACGCAGAAAGAGTCGGACAAGGTGATGGCGACGCGGCCGCCGGCCTTGTGGGCGATCTCGGAAGCCTTGCGGAAGGCATCCTTGGCCGCCGGCGGATCCCAGAGATAGCCTTCGAGATAGACGATGTCGGCGTTCTCGACAGTGGCCGGGTCGACATCGGCCGGCGACAGGCCCTGGCAGGCGCCGAGATAGGTGTTCATCGTGCGCTCGCCATCGGGGGTGACGATGATGAAGGAGCGTGCCGTCGCCGGGCCGTCGGTCGCCGCGGCGGTGTCGAAGGCAACCCCGAGCGAGGTGAGGTCGTGACGGTAGAGCTTGCCGAGCTCGTCGGCCTTGACCTTGCCGATGAAGGCACCCTTGCCGCCGAAGGAGGCGAGGCCGGCGATGGTGTTGGCGGCCGAGCCACCGGAGACCACCTTGCCCGGGCCCATCGCGCCATAGAGCAGCTCGGCCCGCGGCTCGTCGATCAGCGCCATCGAGCCTTTGACCAGCTCGTACTTCATCAGGAAGTCTTCCTCCGCCGAAGCGAAGACGTCGACGATGGCGTTGCCCAAGGCGAGCACGTCGTAGCGCTTGGAGGTCATTGAACGATCCGTGATGGCGGGAGGATGGCGGCGTGTTGCATTGCCGGCAGGTCAGGTCAAGCGCTTCCGCGCCTGCGCGCTGCACTGTCGAGGATCGAGGTCAGCGCCGCCAGGTCCGACGGGCCGAGCCATTGTACCTCATGGGCGAGGCGGTTGGCGAACAGGGTCGCTTCCGGTTCGAGGCCGGCGGTGTCGATGACGATGCGCGGGTGAGAGAGCTCGGCGAGGCGGATCAATTCGTCGGCCTCGTCCCAGATCACGCCGAGATGATGGATTGCGCTCTGGATCAGGGTGAAGGTGGGCTGGCCGCGCTTGCCGTGCTCCAGCGCCGACAGATAGGCCGGGGTGACGCCGAGCGCCTGCGCCATCTGCGCCAGCGTGACGCCGCGGGCGGCCCGCAGTTCACGGACGCGGCGGCCGAACGGCGTCATCAGTCGACCTCCCGGCTGCGACGCAGGCGGATATAGAGCGCGCCTGCGCCGCCATGGCGCTGCTCGGCCTCGTCGAAGCCGAGCACCAGCGGGCGCAGGTCAGGAAGGCGCAGCCAATGCGGCACGTTGCGGCGCAGGATGCCCCTCTCCCCGCCATAAGGCACCTCGCCGGCTATGCCCTTGCCGGTCACCACCAGCACAAGCCTGGCGCCGCGCTGCTGCTGCAGGCGCAGGAAGCCGCGCAAGGCCGAATGCGCCTCGTCCTGGCGCAGGCCGTGAAGGTCGATGACAGCCTCGACGCCCTGCTGGCCGCGGCGCAATTGCGTGCGCAGGCGCCGGTCCAGCGGAACCAGGGGCGGCGGTGCCGGCTTGGCGGGCCGGGCTGGTGTCAACATGGCTGGAGGCGAGACGTTGTCCGCAATCGGAGCGGGTTCGGGCCGTGCTGCTTCCGGTTCAGGCTCGACGGGTGCACGGCCGGCCAGCGGCTTCACCGTGCGCGCAACCTGGCGCCAGAGCGCGAGTTCCGCCTCGGAAAGAAGCTTGCCGCGCCGGCGCATGGCTCAGCGCGGCCAAAGCACGATGAAATCGACAGGATGCCGGATCAGACCGGCGCGATGTCCCGCTTGCGGTCCGGAGCCGACGAAGAGATCGATCCGCGCCGGCCCGACGATCGCGGTGCCCGTATCCTGCGCCAGCATGAGCCGGGAGAGTTTCTCGCTGCCACCCTTGCCGTCGGGGATCTCGGTCTCGATCCAGGCCGGCATGCCATAAGGCCAGAGCGAGCGGTCGACCGCGATGCTGCGCAGCGGGGTCAGCGGCAGGCCGGCCCCGCCGATCGGGCCGGACTCGGGGAGGAGATCGTCGTTGCGGGCATAGAAGACGAAGGAGCGGTTGAGCCGGATGAGGTCGCGGGCAAAGCCGGCATCGGCCTTCAGCCGGGCGATGAGCTTGTCCATCGTCATCTGCTCGGGCGGGATGTTCTCGCGCCGGCTCAGCTCGCGCCCGAGAGAGGTGTAGGGGTGGCCGTTGCGCCCGGCATAGACCAGGCGTGTCACCTTGCCGTCCGGCAGGCGGATCCGGCCCGAGCCTTGGACCTGCAGCACGAAGCGATCGACAGGATCGCGCATGAAGAGGATCTCGAGCCCCTGGCCGGCGAGTGCGCCTTCCTCGATCGCGGCACGGTCCGGGAAGGGCTCCAGGCCGCTCGCCGTCCGGCGCGCCGAGGTCAGGGCCGGGTCGAGGCCGGGCCAATCATCGCCCGGCATCTTGGTGACGAGATCGGCCGGGCGGCCATAGAGCGGCGTCGGGAAGGCGTCGGAACGTGTCAGCGAGCCCTCGAATTCCGGCTCGAAATAGCCGGTCATGAAGCCGTGTTCGGCACCGGCCGGCCGGATGCGCCAGAAGGCGAAATTATCGGCGAAGAAGTTGCGGGCCGAGTCCGCACTCACGGGGCCGGCGGCCAGCAGGGCCGCCGCCTTGGCGCACAGCGCTGGAAGGACTGGCGGCGGGGGAGCGCCCTGCCGCAACGGCGGATCGGTCTCGCAACCCTGCGCGAACAGCCGCAGCACAGCAAGCTGATCGTCGGCGCTCCAGCCGGCAAGCGAAGCGGGCGCCACGGGTTCGGCCCGGGCGCCCTGCGGCAGAGATGGGGGAGAGGCGTTTGCGCCGGTCATCGACGGGCCTGCGACCAGAAGCCCCAGAACGAGACCGACGACACGGATCACGCGGCCGATTCGGTGGCGACCAGCAGCCAGTTCGGATCGCGGCTGCCGAGCTGGCGCGCAAAGGTCCAGACGTCGTTGACCTCGGAGACCGCCTCGGCGCTGCCGTCGACGACGTTGCCCTGCGCATCGCGGACCGCGCTGATCAATTGCGAGACGAAGGCGATGGTGACCTGGGCGGCCTTGCCCTTGACGTCGACGCCAACGATCTGCGCCTTGTCGATCGAGACGAAGTTGGACTCGGCCTTCTCGCCGCGCTTCTCGCGCTCAGCGATCGCCTGCTCGAAGCCGTCATAAACTTCCTTGGCGAGCAGGCCCTTCAAGGTCTTGCGGTCGCCGCGGGCGAAGGCGGTGACGATGGTCTCATAGGCCGATTTCGCGCCGATGAGGAAGCCCGGCGCGTCGAAGCGCGGTTCCTGGCGGAGGATGGCGTCGAGGCCGACAGCGATGGCCGAGCCCGGCTCGGCAATGTCCTTCCAGCGCTCGGCATCGGCCACGGGGGCAGCCGCTGCGTCGTTGGCGGCGCCCGGCAAGCGGACGACATTGTCGCGTCTGTCGCCATTGCCGGGCTGATCCGGGCGCAGCGGCGGCGTCTCGCGCCGCGCGAACGGATCGGCCGGCGGCTTCTCGTGCCCGGTCTTCTGGCCCAGAACCGAGCGCAGTTTCCAGGCGACGAAAACGGCCAGGGCCAGGAAGACCAGGGTCGTCATATCGAAATTCTGCATCGCCGGCTGATCCGAACCTCGAAAACTCGTTCCCACACAGGCATACGTCGTCGCCCGTCATCGAACGGATATGGTGAGGGAGGCTCGTAACATCCACCCCCGGAGGCGACAAGGGCGCGAAAGCGTGGGTCGCTTGTGCCGGCCCCGCCGCCATGATAGCCGACGCGAGCCCGGCGCCGCCGCTTGCCGGGCAATTCCGGCCCTGGCACGGAATTTCCCGATGGTATTATAGACAATGATGATGGGACCCATGGCCAACGAAAACGGCAACGGCGCCGCCGCCGACCAGCAGGGGCCCAGCCTCAACACGCTGGTCCAGTACATCAAGGATCTCTCCTTCGAGAACCCCAATGCTCCGCGCTCGCTGACCCAGCAGCAACAGCAGGGTGGGCCGCAGATCGGCCTGCAGGTCAACGTCCACGCCAACGCGCTGGGCGAGAACGACGTCGAGACGATCCTGACGCTCGAAGGCAAGGCGACACTTAACGACGAGACGCTGTTCGCCTTCGAGCTCAGCTATGCCGGCGTCTTCCGCATCCTCGGCGTGCCGCAGGAACAGCTGCACGCGGTCGTGATGATCGACTGCCCGCGCCTGCTTTTCCCGTTCGCCCGGGCGATCGTCGCCGAAGCCGTCCGCAATGGCGGCTTCCCGCCGCTCTATATCGACCCGATCGACTTCGCCCAGCTCTACCGCCAGCGCCTCGAAGAATTGCAGGCGCAGCAGGGCGCACCGAACGCCTGAATAGCATCCGACATCACGAATTCGACAGGAAAGAGCCCTCAGGGGCTCTTTTTTGTTGGGTCGGCCGTTGAAAATCGCCCGGGCGTTTCCATGTCCCGCGGGCCAGAGGCGCGCCATCCCCGCGCGCCGGTCCCGCGAGGTACACGACTTCCATGGATTCCCTTATGACGCTCGCCGCCGATCCAGCAGTCTGGGTGGCGCTCGGCGCCCTGATCGCCATGGAGGTCGTCCTCGGTATCGACAACCTCATCTTCATCTCGATCCTGACCAACAAGCTGCCGGAGCATCAGCGCTCGCGCGGCCGGCGGATCGGCATCGGCCTGGCGCTGATCCTGCGCCTCGGCCTGCTCTCGACCGTCGCCTTCATCGTGCAGCTGACCGCCCCGGTGTTCTCGGTCTTCGGCAAGGCCTTTTCCTGGCGCGACATCATCCTGATCGCCGGCGGCCTGTTCCTGGTCTGGAAGGCGACCAAGGAGATCCATCACAAGGTCGATCCCGATCACGGGCCCGACATGTTCGACGGCAGTGCGGCCGCGGCCGTGACCTTCGGCGGCGTGATCTTCCAGATCCTGCTGCTCGACCTCGTCTTCTCGATCGACAGCATCATCACTGCAGTCGGCATGACCGAGCATATCCCGGTGATGGTGATCGCCGTCGTGGTCGCCGTCGCGGTGATGCTGCTCGCCGCCGACCCGCTGGCTCGCTTCATCGACAAGAACCCGACGATCGTGATGCTGGCGCTCGGCTTCCTCTTGATGATCGGCGGCACGCTGATCGGCGAGGGCTTCGGCGCCCATATCCCCAAGGGCTACATCTACGCTGCCATGGCCTTCTCGGCCCTGATCGAGGGCCTCAACATGATGTCGCGCCGGGCGAGCCGGAAACAGGGGCAGTAGCGAGAACGTCGTCAGGCTCGGCCCGAGCCTGACGCTCGGCCTCAGGCCTCCTCGGGCACGCCGAGATAATTGCGCCAAAGCGGCCCCTTGAGCTTCATCACGAAGGCCTCATGGGCCGCTCTTTCCTCAGGGGTCAGCCGCGGAGCGAGCGTCCGCTGGCGCACCGGGCGCTCGATCGCGACCGCAAGCCCGGCACCCGCCTTGCCGGCAACGGCACCGCCGAAACCGAGGCTGGTCTGCTTGCCGCCGATCAGCTCGATATAGACCTCGGCCAGGATCTCGGAATCGAGCAGCGCGCCGTGCTTGGTGCGGCGGCTGTTGTCGATGCCGTAGCGCGAGCAGAGCGCGTCCAGGCTGTTGCTGGCGCCGGGATGCTTGCGGCGGGCCATGGCGAGCGTGTCGACGACGAGCGCCGGAGCGATCGCAGGCAGGCCGAGCCGGCCGAACTCCATGTTGATGAAGCCGACGTCGAAGGCGGCGTTGTGGATGACCAGCTTGGCATCCGCGATGAAGGCCACGAACTCGCCGGCGATCGCAGCAAAGACCGGCTTGTCGGACAGGAAGGCCGCGGACAGCCCGTGCACCCGGAAGGCGCCATCCGGCATGTCGCGCTCGGGGTTGATGTAGACATGGTAGTTGCGGCCGGTCGGACAATGATTGAGCAGCTCGACACAGCCGATCTCGACGATGCGATCGCCTTTCAGCGGTTCGACGCCGGTCGTTTCCGTGTCGAGAACGATCTCGCGCATATCAGCCCGCCCTTTGCGTCCGACCGAAGCGGCCGGCGACGGCATTCAGGATAGAGCGGACCTGGTGCTCGGCGGCCACGAGCCCGCGCGAGGTGTCCACAAGGAAGTGGGCGCGGCGGCGCTTCTCCGCATCCGGCATCTGGCGGGCGAGGATCGCGTTGAGCTTCTCCTCGCTCATGCCGGGGCGGGAAAGGACGCGCTTGCGCTGAACCTCGGCCGGAGCGGTGACGACGACGACTGCGTCGCAACGCGCCTCTCCGCCGGTCTCCAGCAGCAGCGGCACGTCCAGCACGGCGACGCCAGCGCCGCTCTTGCGAGCCTTCTCCAGGAAGGCCTGCTCCTCGGCGCGGACCAGCGGATGGACGATCGCCTCGAGTTTCGCCAGCGCCTCGGGACGGCCGAGCACGGCGGCGGAAAGCCTGGCCCGATCGACGACACCCTTCGTTGTGGTCCCCGGGAAAGCCGCCTCGATCTGCGGCGCTGCCGCGCCGGCATAGAGATCGTGCACTGCCTGGTCGGCGTCGTGGACGGGTACGCCGGCGGCACGGAACATCGCCGAGGTCGTCGACTTGCCCATGCCGATCGAGCCGGTGAGGCCGAGCAGGAAGGTCATCGCAGCGCCTCCGCCATCGCGCTCACACGCGGGGAATGTCGACTTCGAGCTTCGCCCGCAGCTCCGGCGTCACCTGCGGGCGGACGCCGAACCAGCGCTCGAAGCCCGGGACTGCCTGGTGCAGCAGCATGCCGAGGCCGTCGACCGGGATGCCCCCGCGACGCCGGGCTTCGGCAAGCAGCGGCGTTTCCAGCGGGACATAGACGATGTCGTCGACGATCGTGCCCGGGCGCAAAGCCGAGAGATCGATCTCGAGCGGCGGCTGGCCATGCATGCCGAGCGAGGTGGTGTTGACGATCAGGTCGCTCTCGCCGACGAGTTCAGCGACATCCTGCCAAGGCCGGGCTTCGACCGTTCGCGGGAACGAAGCTGCCAGCTCGACTGCACGCTCCGGGCTGCGATTGACCAGCAGGATGCGGCCGACGCTGCGTTCGACGAGACCATGGATGACGGCGCGCGCCGCGCCGCCGGCGCCGAGAATAAGCGCCGTGCCGGTCCGCCGGGCCCAATCGGGCACGCAGGCGTCGAGGTGGGCCAGGAAGCCATAGGCGTCAGTATTGTCGCCGCGGAGCGTGCTGCCTTCCATCCACAGCGTGTTGGCCGCGCCCATCGCCCGCGCTGTCTCGCTGGCCACGTCGAGCAGAGGCAGCACGACTTCCTTGTTCGGCACGGTGACATTGCCGCCGACGAACTCACCGGCCCGCAGCCTGGCGATGAAGCCCCGCACCTCGGCGGGTGGGACATCGACGCGCTCATAGCTACCGGCAAGGCCATGCTCGGCGAGCCAGTGACCATGGATCAGCGGTGAGCGGGAATGCGCGACGGGATGTCCGATGATGAAGCAGCGTCTGGTCATGGCAGTCGTGGAGCTAATGATCATGCGACGAGGTCAAGCTCGCGCAGCGTGGCGAGCAGGCTCAGCATCGGCAGGCCGAGGATGGTCGAATGATCGCCCTCGATCGTCTCGAACAGGTGGATTCCAAGACCTTCGAGCTGATAGCCACCGACGCTGGTGGTCGCTGCCTCGCCAGCCAGTGCGACGTAATCGCTGATGAAGTCCGAGGTCAGCGGGCGCATGACGAGCACCGCGCTGCTGGTGCCGCGGCCGATGATCTCGCCATCGCGAGCCAGGGTGAAAGCCGAGGTGAGTTCGTGCTTGCGACCGGCGAGCATGGCGATCTGCCGCTCCGCCGCTACCGTGCCCTCGGGCTTGTGGAACGGACGGCCTTCGCAGACCAGCATCTGGTCCGCCGCAAGGATGATCCGGCCAGGATGCTGCGGCGAGACCGACTGGGCTTTGGCATCCGCCAGCGCGGCTGCCACGCCGGCGGGTAGACGGCCCATGGCAAGGAAATCGGCTTCGATCGTACGCTCGTCGACATCCGGCCTGATCGCCTCGACCGGGAGCCCTGCCGCTTCGAGCAGCTGCCGCCGCGTCGCGCTGCCGGACGCGAGGATGAGCGGCGCATCGCCGCGCCAGAATATCGCCTGCCCGGTCACGTCGCGATGAATTTCATGCGGTGGTCGCGCAGCAGGTCGAGGATGGCGGCTGCCGTCTCCTCGATCGAGCGGCGCGTGACATCGATCACGGGCCAGCCCCGGCGGGCGCAAAGCCGGCGCGACTGGGTGATCTCGTCCGCGACCGCATCGGGGTCGACATAGGGCGTCTCGTCATCGGCCTTCAGAGACAACAGGCGGTTCTGGCGGATCTGGATAATGCGCTCTGCGCTGGCGACGAGGCCGACGATCAGCGGTTTCTTCAGGCCGTCGAGCTCGGCCGGGAGCGGCACGTTCGGCACAAGCGGGATGTTGGCGGTCTTGATCCCACGATTGGCCAGATAGATGCTGGTCGGCGTCTTCGAGGTCCGGCTGATGCCGATGAGGACGACATCGGCATTTTCGATATCGCCGCCGAGCTGGCCGTCATCGTGCATCAGCGTATAATTCATCGCGTCGATGCGGCGGAAATACTCGGCATTGAGCATATGCTGCGCGCCCGGCCGGGGTGCCGAAGCCTGGCCGAGATAGGACTGGAACAGCGACAGGACCGGCTGCAGCACCGACAGGCAGGGGCAGCCGATATCGCGGCAGAAGCTCTCCAGCCGCTCGGCCCATTCCGGCTCGACCAACGTATAAAGAACTACGCCGGGAGAGGTTTCGATCTCGGCGAGCACGCGCGACAGCTGGTTCTCCGATCGAACCAGCGGGTAGACATGCTCGATCGCGGATACCGCTTCGTACTGTGCTGCAGCGGCGCGGCTGACCGCGATCAGGGTCTCGCCGGTCGCGTCGGAGACCAGATGCAGGTGAAAATAGTTGCGCGCCACGGTTTCCGTCGCCCCTGCCGGCCTCTTGTCCGGCTCAGCTCTAGAGCTGTTCCGCCGGCCTGGGAATCCCTTTTCGATGCTTCGGTCGCCGGCGGACCGCTGATTCACAAGGCTGGGACAAGTGGGGATAACCCGGCGCTTCCAGGAATCCGTCTCGACGGCTCGGGATAACCCGGCCAAAGCCTCAACAGGCATTGGCCTGTGGGCGGAATCCGGATGTTTCACGTGAATCATTTTTGAACGCGGCGCCAGGCCGCGCCCGGGAACGAAATCCAATTCGTTAAGAAAGTCTTAAGGGTCGGCCAGCCCAGAATCGGTCAGCCCACTGACTTGCGGGCGCCCTGTGGACCGGTTGTGGACAATCTTGGGGCGGGCTATGTGCCCACATCCAAGAGTCTAAACAGAAGACTCTCTTAGAAAAGAATCTTTTAGGAAGATGGGCTCAAGGCCCGGTGCGCTTCATGACCCAAAGCCTTTACCTCCGCGCTCTCTCCGGCGAGACGCTGCCGAAGCCACCGCTCTGGCTGATGCGTCAGGCTGGCCGATATCTGCCGGAGTATCGCGAGCTTCGTGCCAAGGCCGGCGGCTTCCTCGATCTCTGCTACAATCCGGAATGGGCAGCAGAGGTCACGCTGCAGCCGATCCGGCGTTTCGGCTTCGATGCGGCGATCCTGTTTTCCGATATCCTGGTGATCCCCCACGCGCTCGGCCAGAAGCTCTGGTTCGCGCAAGGTGAAGGACCGAGGCTGGAGCCAGTGGCCGATGCGGTCCGCTTCGGCGAGATCCGCGACGAGATCGACCCCGACGTGCTGGCGCCGGTCTACGAGACTGTCCGGCGCGTCAAGGCAGCGCTTCCCAAGGAAACTGCGCTGATCGGCTTCTGCGGCGCGCCCTGGACTGTCGCGACCTATATGGTCGCCGGTCGCGGCACACCCGATCAGGGCCCGGCCAAGGCCCTGTTCCAGCGCGACCCTGCCCTCTTTGCGCGGCTGATCGATCGGCTCGTCGTCAATTCGGCGGCCTATCTGAACGCCCAGATCGATGCCGGTGTCGATGCCGTGCAGATTTTCGACAGCTGGGCGGGCTCGCTTGGCCCCGAGGATTTCAAGCGCTGGTGCATCGAGCCGACCAGGCGGATCGTCGATCTCGTTCGGGGGCGCCATCCCCAGGCGAAGATCATCGGCTTTCCGCGCGGAGCCGGAGCCGGCATTCCGGCTTACGTCCGGGATACCGGCATCGACGCGGTCGGGCTCGAGACCGAGATCGAACGCAGTTTCGTGCGCGAGGCGATTCAGCCACTCGTGCCGGTGCAGGGTCATCTCGATCCGCAGCTGTTGCGGGCGGGCGGACCCGAGCTTGATCGCGAGATCGAGGCGATCCGTGCGGCATTCGGCGGAGGTCCCTTCGTCTTCAATCTGGGGCATGGCATCCTGCCGGACACGCCGATCGCTCATGTCGAGCGGCTGGTCGAACTGGTTCGCGCCTGAAGCCTAGAGGACTACCGCCATGGCCTACGAATGGATCAAGGCTTTCCACGTGATGGCGGTGATCGCCTGGATGGCCGGGATGCTCTATCTGCCGCGGCTGATGGTCTATCACGCCGAGGCGCAGGTCGGCTCGATCCAGTCCGAGACCTTCAAGATCATGGAGCGCCGGCTACTCAAGGGGATCATCAACCCCGCGATGATCGTCACCTGGGTGCTCGGGCTCTACCTCGCCTGGAGCGCCTTCGGCTTCAAGGGCGGCTGGCTGCACGGCAAGATCGCGCTGGTCCTTGTCCTCTCGGGCATCCATGGCTATCTCAGCGGCCGGGTCAGGGCCTTCGCCGAAGACCGCAACGACAAGCCGGCGCGTTTCTATCGCATCCTCAACGAGGTACCGGCGCTGCTGATGGCGGCTATCGTCATCCTGGTGGTCGTCAAGCCCTTCTGAGATCGCCGCGGTTTCCCGCTTGAGCGATTCGGGGAAAGCGGTTATCAAGCCTCTGCGCTTTTCGTATGCGTCCTTCCTTATCGTCGACGGCTCGTGCCGCGGCTGCTTTCTCGGCCGACACGACGTCCTGACAAGTGGGCCTTCAGGCCTTTCGTCCCGTCGATCCCTCCACTGCCGTCCGGCCTGCCTGATCGCGGGCCTGTTACTCCGGGTACCCCATGCGGGAAATCAAACTCCACGAACTCAAGGCGAAGTCGCCGACCGAGCTGCTCACCTTCGCCGAAGGCATGGAGGTCGAGAACGCGAGCACCATGCGCAAGCAGGAGCTCATGTTCGCCATCCTGAAGCAGCTCGCCTCTCAGGAAACCGAAATCCTCGGCGAAGGCGTCGTCGAGGTGCTGCAGGATGGCTTTGGCTTCCTGCGCTCCTCCGATTCGAACTACCTGCCGGGTCCTGACGACATCTACGTCTCGCCCTCGCAGATTCGGAAGTTCGGCCTGCGCACTGGCGACACCGTCGAAGGCCCGATCCGCGGCCCGAAGGATGGCGAGCGCTACTTCGCCCTGCTCAAGGTCAATACGATCAACTTCGAGGATCCGGAGAAGATCAAGCACAAGATCCACTTCGACAACCTGACCCCGCTCTATCCTGACGAGCGGCTCAGGCTCGAGGTGCAGGATCCGACGAAGAAGGACTTCTCGCCGCGCGTCATCGACATCGTCGCGCCGATCGGCAAGGGCCAGCGCGCCCTGATCGTGGCCCCGCCGCGCACCGGCAAGACCGTGCTGCTGCAGAACATCGCGCAGTCGATCACGACCAATCATCCCGAGTGCTATCTGATCGTGCTGCTGATCGACGAGCGGCCCGAGGAAGTCACGGACATGCAGCGCTCGGTCAAGGGCGAGGTTGTGTCCTCGACCTTCGACGAGCCGGCGACCCGCCACGTCCAGGTCGCGGAGATGGTGATCGAGAAGGCCAAGCGCCTGGTCGAGCATGGCCGCGACGTCGTCATCCTGCTCGATTCAATCACCCGCCTCGGCCGTGCCTACAACACGGTGGTGCCGTCTTCCGGCAAGGTGCTCACCGGCGGTGTCGATGCGAACGCCCTGCAGCGGCCGAAGCGCTTCTTCGGCGCGGCCCGCAATATCGAGGAAGGCGGCTCGCTGACCATCGTCGCGACCGCGCTGATCGATACCGGCAGCCGCATGGACGAAGTCATCTTCGAGGAGTTCAAGGGCACCGGCAACTCCGAGATCATCCTCGACCGCAAGGTGGCCGACAAGCGCATCTTCCCGGCGATCGACATCATCAAGTCGGGCACCCGCAAGGAAGAGCTCATCACGCCGCGCTCGGATCTGCAGAAGACCTATGTGCTGCGCCGGATCCTCAACCCGATGGGCCCGCAGGACGCGATCGAATTCCTCTTGGACAAGCTGCGCCAGACCAAGCAGAACTCCGAGTTCTTCGACTCGATGAACACCTGACGGCGACCACCTCCGTAGCGATATCGAAAGGCCCCGGAATCGCGCCGGGGCCTTTTTCATTGTCGATAGCAACTGTGGCCAAGTGGGCGCTCGCGGTCACCTAGCCAACCGATTCGGATCCGTGACGGGTTGCGGTCCCTCCGGATCGGGCAGCCGACCAGGATCGCCGTCAGATGCGGTCGTGCCAGGCGGTCCGCCTGAAGGATTCTTGAGTCGGACCAGCGGGCACAATTTCCATGCCTTTAGGGTCGCGGTCACGGGCGTTGAGGATCGAGCCATGAGCCATCGGGGCATGCGCTGCCGGAGCGAGTATGGCCACACGGAAATCGAATCCTTCTCACGATCTTCGGCGCCTCGCTGAGCCTACGGCACCGCCGGAGTCGATCCGAATTGTCTCCAGCAGTCCCGACTTGGCGCCGCGGTAGTACCAATCATTTTGCGCGATTTGCCTGCTGGGGATCTGTCGCGCGGCTCGCCTGCGCGGGCGGACTGGCGAACCACAACAGGTGCTGCCCTAGATTCGGATACGAAACAAAACGCCTGGTAAGCGCGATCCGGCGCTGTTGCGAAGGGCGCATGGGCGGAAGGAAAACCCAATGCCGCGCCTCGTGCTCGATCTTGATGTTCGCGCAGGCCTCGTTCATCACCCTATCGATAGCGGGGGTGAGTTCTCATGTGCGATAGCACGGCACCGATGGTTGTCCGCTCGGGGTGTTCAAGCGCCCATGGGACGGAAACGTGAAAGCCCATCCGACGATCGTAGCGTTGTCCTCCGGCGCCGGACGCGCTGGCGTCGCGGTGGTTCGTGTTTCAGGACCAAGCGTCCGATTCGTTATCGAAACGATCGCGGGATCCGTGCCTGAGGCGCGCAGAGCTGCCTATCGGGCGTTGCGCGATGGCGATGGCGCGATCATCGACCACGGTCTCGTGCTGTTCTTTCCAGCGCCAGCAAGCTTCACCGGCGAGGATGTCGCCGAGTTCCATATTCATGGTTCGCGCGCGGTGCTGTCGCGGCTGCTCTCGGTGCTCGCGGCCCTGCCCGGCCTGCGCCTGGCGGAAGCGGGCGAGTTCACCCGCCGCGCTTTCGAGGCGGGCAAACTCGACCTTGCGGCCGTGGAGGGGCTCGCAGACCTGATCGATTCGGAGACGGAATGGCAGCGCAGACAGGCACTGCGGCAGATGGAAGGCGCGCTCGGCCAGGCCGCCGCTGAATGGCGCAGCGCGTTGATCAAAGCCATGACGCTGATCGAGGCCGAGATCGATTTTTCCGATGAAGGCGATGTTGCCGGGCCGCTGATCGCCGAAGCTGTCGCCGGCTGCCAGGGCGTTCTTGGTAGTCTGCGGGTAGCACTCGGTAGTTTTGCCGCCGGCGAGCGGGTGCGTGAGGGCTTTGTCGTGGTGCTCGCTGGGCCGCCGAATGCGGGCAAGTCGAGCCTACTCAATGCGATCGCCCGGAGGGACGTCGCGATCGTCTCGCCGATCGCCGGTACGACCCGGGATGCCATCGAAGTCAGGCTGGATCTGGGCGGCATTCCCGTCGTTCTTGTCGATACCGCCGGCCTGCGCGAGAGTTCCGACGAGATCGAGGCGGAAGGCGTGCGGCGCGCGCGCCAGCGGGCCGACAATGCCGACCTCGTGCTGCGATTGCGGCCGCCTGATTCGGAAACGGACCGAAAAGACAGTGGCACTACCGAGATCGTTGTCGCGACGAAGCTCGATCTTGGCGGTAGTGCTCGGCCCGGCGAGGTCGGTGTGTCCGCCATCACCGGGTCAGGACTACCGGAGTTGATGGCGCTCATCGCCTCTCGCCTGGGTAAGCTCGGTCAGGCTGAGCCCGCTCTCGTCACCCGTGAACGCCAGCGCGTCGCGGTGGCGGATGCCGCCGCCGCGATCGAACGGGCAGCCCAGCTTCCGCATGAACAGCCCGAGCTGATCGCGGAAGAGCTGCGCCTCGCTGTCCGGGCACTGGAGCGGCTGATCGGCAAGGTCGATGTCGAAGACGTGCTCGACAGCCTGTTTTCCGGCTTCTGCATCGGCAAATAGGCGGTTTTCATTGACCGCGCCGCGAGGCTTGGCTAGCGATCTCATCATGTCGAATGCACAGGCGAACGAGCGCTACGATGTCGTCGTGGTGGGCGGCGGCCATGCCGGGGCGGAAGCCGCGGCCGCGGCCGCACGTGCCGGCGCGAGGACGGCGCTCATCACCCAGCAGATTGCGACCGTTGGCGCGATGTCATGCAACCCGGCGATCGGTGGGCTCGGCAAGGGCCATCTCGTGCGCGAGATCGATGCGCTCGATGGGATCATGGCCCGCTGCGCCGATCAGGGCGGCATCCAGTTCCGCATGCTCAACCGGCGCAAGGGGCCGGCGGTGCGCGGGCCGCGCGCCCAGGCTGACCGCAAGCTCTACCGCGAGGCGGTGCAGGGAGCTCTCGCCGCCCAGTCCGGCCTGACCGTTATCGAGGGCGAGGCATTCGATCTCGAGATCGTCTCCGAGCGGGTCGCCGGTGTCGTGCTTGCGGATGGCCGTCGATTCGCCTGTGGAACGGTCGTGCTGACGACTGGAACCTTCCTGCGTGGCCTGATCCATATCGGAGAGAGACAGATTCCCGCAGGGCGCGTTGGAGAGGCGCCCTCGCTTGGCCTCTCCGCTACGCTTGAACGGCACGGATTCCCGCTCGGACGCTTGAAGACCGGAACGCCGCCACGCTTGGACGGCCGGACGATCGACTGGGCCAGCCTCGAGATGCAGCCGGGCGACGATCCACCGGAGCCGTTCTCGGTGATGACCGAGGCGATCACCACGCCGCAGATCAGCTGCGGCGTGACGCGGACGACGCTGGCGACGCATGAACTGATCCGCGCCAACCTTCATCGGGCGCCCATGTTCTCCGGCCAGATCGAAGGGCGCGGACCGCGCTATTGCCCGTCCATCGAGGACAAGGTCGGCCGCTTCGGCGATCGTGACGGCCATCAGATCTTCCTCGAACCCGAAGGCCTCGAGGATCCCACAGTCTATCCGAACGGAATCTCGACCTCGCTGCCGGAAGACGTACAGCTGGGCCTTCTCAAGACGATCCCGGGTCTTGAGCGCGCCGTCATGCTGCGGCCTGGCTATGCGATCGAGTACGATTATGTCGATCCGCGTGCGCTGAAGCCGACATTGGAGACACGGGCGGTCTCAGGGCTGTTCCTCGCCGGCCAGATCAACGGGACCACCGGCTATGAAGAAGCGGCGGCCCAGGGCTTGCTCGCGGGCCTCAATGCCGTGCGCCGTTCCTGCGGCAGCGAGCCTGTCCGCCTCGACCGGACGCAATCCTATATCGGTGTGATGGTCGACGATCTCGTGACACGCGGCGTTACGGAACCGTATCGGATGTTCACCTCGCGCGCCGAGTTCCGGCTGTCGCTACGGGTCGACAATGCCGATGAGCGCCTGACACCTTTGGGCATCGGGCTTGGTGTCGTCGCCCACGCTCGTCAGAAGCGCTTCGCGAGCCGCCAGTCAGAAATCGTTAAGCTTACCGAACTCTTACGCGAACGATCTCTCTCGCCGAATGAAGCGGCGGCGGCCGGGCTGGAGCTCAATCGCGACGGGATCAGGCGCTCGGGTTTCCAGATCCTGTCCTATCCGGCCGTCGATTTCGAGGCCCTGCTCCGTGTCTGGCCCGATCTCGCGAGCTTTTCCGAGGCGGTGCGGGCGCGTGTCGCCGCAGACGCGACCTATGCGGTTTATCTCGACCGGCAGGCGGCCGAGATCGAATCCTATCAGCGCGACCAGGCGCTGGCGCTGCCTGCCGATCTTGATCTCGATGGCATCTCCGGGCTGTCGAACGAGGTGCGGATGAAGCTGCGTGCGGCCTGGCCTAGCAATCTGGCGCAGGCCGGCCGGATCGAAGGCATGACGCCAGCGGCCTTGACCTTGCTGGCCGCGCATGCGCGTAAGCATCAAACCGCCCGCATGGCGGATGCCGAGGCATGATCCTGTGAGTTCTGTTGATAAGGCGGATAACTCCGATAGGCAGCACGCTTTTCGCTTGACGCCTGTTTCACGTGAAACACAGGAGCGCCTCGCCATTCTGGTGGCGGAGCTCAAGCGTTGGCAGCAGGCGAAGAACCTCGTCTCGGGCGCGACGCTGGACGAGGTTTGGACCCGTCACGTCGCCGATTCCCTGCAATTGCTCGGCCATGCGCCGCAGGCACGACGCTGGCTCGATCTCGGCTCGGGCGGCGGCTTCCCAGGTCTCGTATTGGGCATCCGGCTGGCCGAGCTCGGCGGGCATATCGATCTCGTCGAAAGCAATGCCCGCAAATGCGCTTTCCTGCGACATGCCGCGCGCCTGACAGGCTCGCCTGTCACAGTGCACAATGCCCGGATCGAGGATGTCGTCGACGGCTTTGTCGGCAAGGTCGAAGCCGTGACGGCGCGGGCGCTTGCGCCGCTGCCGCTGCTGCTCGACTGGTGCAATGAGCTGTTGAGAACCGGGGTGACGGGAGTCTTTCCCAAGGGACAACATCTAGATGCGGAATTGACCGCCGCTGCTAAATATTGGAAGATTCAGGCCACAACGTTTCCATCCTTGACGGATTCGGCGGCCGCTATCCTGGTGATAGGCGGCGTCGAGAAACGGGCCGATTGATGACCGATTGTCAGCCTATCTCCATTCCGACGCGCCCGCGCGTGCTGGCGCTCGCCAATCAGAAGGGCGGGGTCGGCAAGACCACGACCGCGATCAATCTCGGCACTGCCCTCGCCGCGATCGGCGAGAAGGTGCTGATCATCGATCTCGATCCGCAGGGCAATGCCTCGACCGGCCTCGGTGTTGACCGGAAGAGCCGCAAGGCGTCGACCTATGACGTGCTCTGCGGCGATATCGGCCTGGGCATGGCGATGCAGGCTACCGCTGTTCCCAATTTGTTCCTGGCGCCGTCGACGCTCGACCTTCTGGGTGTCGAACTTGAGATCGCCGGAGCCAAGGACCGTGCGCTGCGTCTGAAGAAGGCGATCGACGAGCTGGTTCACGATCAGCGCTGCAGCGATCTGACCTATATCCTGATCGATTGCCCACCCTCGCTCAGCCTCATCACCATCAACGCGATGACGGCGGCGGACGCGGTCCTGGTACCGTTGCAATGCGAGTTCTTCGCACTGGAAGGCCTCAGCCAGTTGCTCAAGACGGTCGAGCAGGTGCGGGCCGGCCTTAATCCGCGCCTGATCATCCAGGGCGTGGTGCTGACCATGTACGACCCGCGCAACAACCTCTCCGGGCAGGTCATGGCCGATGTCCGCCATTTTCTCGGCGACAAGGTCTATGAGACCGTGATCCCGCGGAATGTAAGGATCTCGGAGGCGCCCTCCTATGGCAAGCCGGCGCTGCTCTATGACCTGCGCTGTGCAGGTTCGCAGGCCTATCTGAAGCTGGCCTCGGAGGTGATCAAGCGCGAGCGCACGCTGCGCGCCGCCTGATCGGTAAGAAAGGTTCAAGAGGAATGGCAATGGTCGAGGAACAGGGGCGTTCGCGTCTTGGCCGGGGTCTGGCCGCGTTGATCGGCGATGTCGGCGAGGAGATCGGTGCGATCGAACGGGCGCGCGGACAGCGCAAGGTCCCCGTCGAGTTCCTGCGCCCGAATGCGCGCAATCCGCGCAAGGCCTTCGCTGAAGCCGAACTCGAGGACCTTGCAGCCTCGGTACGCGAGCGCGGCATCCTGCAACCGATCATCGTGCGCTCCATCCCGGGCATGATCGACGCCTATGAGATCATTGCCGGCGAGCGACGCTGGCGGGCGGCGCAGCGAGCCGAACTGCATGACGTCCCCGTCATCCTGGTCGAAGCCAATGATCGCGAGGCGCTCGAAATCGCCATCGTCGAGAATGTCCAGCGTGCCGATCTCAACGCAATGGAAGAAGCGGCCGGCTATGAGCGGCTGATCGCCGAATTCGACTATACGCAGAACGACCTCGCCAAGGTGATCGGCAAGAGCCGCTCGCATGTGGCGAACACGCTGCGCCTGAGCAAGTTGCCGGAGCCGGTCAAGCGCATGGTCGGCGAAGGCGCGGTCTCGGCCGGCCATGCCCGCGCGCTGCTCGCCGTTTCGGAGCCGGAACAGGTTGCGAAGCGCATTGTCGAGGAAGGGCTCACGGTCCGCGACATCGAGCGGCTAGGCCAAGACGAGGCGCGTAGCGAAAACAAGCCCGTCAGGGCGGCAGTGCCGAAGCCGGAGAAGGATCCGGATACGCGCGCGGTCGAGAAGGCGCTGGAGGAAGCGCTCGGTCTCGGCGTCTCGATCCAGCATCGTGCCAGCGGCGGCGGCGAGATGAGGATCAGCTACAAGACGCTGGAGCAGCTCGACGCGCTCTGTCGGCGGCTGAAGGCCTGATCAGCGGCCTCTGCCGCCCATCCGGCTGAGGGTCCAGAGTGTCCGGGCGGCGATCGGCTTGGCCATGTCGCCGTCGCGGCGCACCGCCAGCATCGCCGTTCCCAGGATCGTCACGGCCTCGCGCAATCTCGCTGCCGGCCAGGCGTTGAGCGCCGCTTCCGCCGTGGCAATGCGGGGATAGGGCAGGCGCATGGCGCCGACCGCCTCGCGCGCCGGCTTGCCGCCTTCGATGGCGAGTTTTGCCTTCAGCAGGGCGAGCGTATGGCGCAGGACCGCGCCGAGCAGCACGCCCTGATCGAGCCCTTCGCCGGTGAGCTTGGCGAGTGCGAGATCGAGACTCGGCAGGCGGCCGGCGAAGACCGCGTCGACCACGCCCGCCTGCTCGCGCTGGGCGGTATCGCCGACGACGGCCTCGACATGGGCGGCCGTCAGAGCGGCGTCGTCGCCAGCATAGAGGATCAGCTTGTCGATTTCCTGGCGCGATGTCTGGCGATCGCCACCGAGCAGGCTGGTCAAAAGGTCGCGCGTGCTGCGATCGATGCTCTTGCCGGCTGCCCTCGCCATCTCGTCGACGATCGTGCCGAGATCGCGTGCGGCATCGCCATAGCAAGGTACGGCAAGCGCGGATCTGGCGCGCTCGCAGGCGGTGCGCAGCGGATTGGACTTCTGCAGGTCGCCGGCTTCGATGATGACGACCGCATCCTGCGACGGCGTTGCCAGCAAGGGCTCGACGGCTGCGACGAGCGGGCGCGAGGTCGGCGACACCCGGATGGCGCGGCGACCGCCGAACAGGCCGATGGTGTTGGCTTCGTCGACCAACTTGAGAGGGTCCGAAGCGATGTCGTCGCCATCCATGCGAATCAGCTGGAAGGCGTCCTGCGGGTCGTCGACGCTGCCGCGTGCAAGCGCGGCAGCCCGTTCGGAGATCAGGCCGGCGTCAGGGCCATAGAACAGGAAGAGGCGCCAGGCAGGATCGGGGCGCGCAAGCGCGCGATCCGCCTCATGCGCCTTGATCATGGCCATCGGCTCAGCCGGCGACGAGCGCAGCGGCGACGCGGGCCTTGATCAGCTGGGCCAGGTTCTTGGCGGCGCGAATCTGCGCGTCGCGTGCTGCGCGCAGCGAGGCAAAACGTTGCTGCGAGCGCTCATAGGGTGCCCGGACGACACTCTGACCGGAGGCGACGATCTCGTTCGAGCCGACACGGAGGAGCTGCCAATCGACCGTGGCGACCAGGGTCGCGGAATCTGCGCGGCCATTGGCGTAGTCGACCGTGATGACCTCGAGCGATTCCTTGGTCGTCGCTTCGAGCTTCAGGATCTTCTGCCGGTCGGGCGCACCGCCGCCGTCGAACTCGAAGACGAGCTCGTTGCGCAGATAGTGGCCGACCAGGCCCTTGATCTCCGGCACGTCGATGCCGAGCATGGCGTTGCGGACATTGCCGCCGACCTTGCTCACCGTGCCTTCGCCATAGAGCGGCTGAAAGCAGCCGCCGACGAGCGCGGCAAAGCCGAGAGCAGCTGCAAGCGCCAATGGTCGGCGGCGCGTCATGGTGCCGGTCTCAGACGACGACATTCACGATCCTCCCCGGCACCACGATCACCTTGCGGATCGGCCGGTTCTCCAGAGCCCTGGCGACAGCTTCGGAGGCGCGTACGATCGCCTCGACCGCCACCGTATCGGCATCGGCGGGCACCGTCACCTCCGCCCGCTTCTTGCCGTTGACCTGCACCGGCAGGATCTTGCTGTCATCCTGTAACAAATCCGTTTCGGTCTGCGGCCAGGACGCCTCGCCGGCGAGGCCCGGAAGCGTCAGCGCCTGCCAGCACTCCTCGGCCAGATGCGGCATCATCGGCGCGACAAGCTGCGTGGCGATCATGGCGGATTCATGCAAGGCGAACGCCAAGTCCGCCGGGACGTCTGCCGATTCGGCGGCGCCATCGAGCGCTTTGCCGATGGCGTTGGTCAGCGTGTAGACATGGGCGATGCAACGGTTGAAGGCGAGCCGCTCGATATCGGCGCCGACGGCGTGCAAAGCGCGGTGGCTCGCCTTGCGCAGGGCAAGCGCCGGCTCCGAGAACGTGGCCGGGCGTGAAGGCTGACCGCCGACGCGCTCGCCGATCTCGGCGACCAGGCGCCAGAGCCGCTGCACGAAGCGGGCCGCGCCCTGGACGCCTTCATCACTCCAGATCACGTCGCGATCCGGCGGTGAATCGGAGAGCATGAACCAGCGGGCGGTGTCGGCGCCGTAGGAGGCGATGATGTCGTCGGGGTCGACGACATTCTTCTTCGACTTCGACATCTTCTCGATCGAGCCGATCTCGATCGGGGCCCCGGTCTCGACGTCGAAGCCGCGGCGCTCATTGCCGACCGTCTCGATCCGGACATTGCCGGGCTCCACCCAGGCGCCATCCTCAGCCCGGTAGGTCTCGTGCACGACCATGCCTTGCGTGAACATGCCGGCGAAGGGCTCGTCCAGCCCGGTATGGCCGGTCGCCTTCATCGCGCGCGTGAAAAAGCGCGAATAGAGAAGATGCAGGATCGCGTGCTCGACGCCGCCGATATACTGGTCCACGGGCAGGAAACGGTCGACAGCCTTGCGGTCGGTCGGGCTGTCGGTGCGCCAAGGGTCGGTGAAGCGGGCGAAATACCAGGACGAATCGACGAAGGTGTCCATGGTGTCGGTTTCGCGCCGAGCCTTGCCGCCGCATTGCGGGCAGGCGACATGCTTCCAGCTCGGATGATGATCGAGCGGGTTGCCGGGCTTGTCGAAGGATACGTCGTCCGGGAGCTTGACCGGCAGGTCCTGCTCCGGCACCGGAACGACGCCGCAATCCTGGCAATGCACGATCGGAATCGGGCAGCCCCAGTAGCGCTGGCGCGAGATGCCCCAGTCGCGCAGGCGGAAATTGACCTTGCGCTGGGCAATAGGGCGATTGCCGAGAATCTCGGCCTCCAGCCGCCTGGCGACTTCTTCTTTCGCCTCCGGAATGGTCATGCCGTCGAGGAAGCGTGAATTGATCATCCGACCTTCGCCGTCATAGGCGGTGTCGGTGACGACGAAGCTCGCCGGATCGGTGCCCTCCGGACAGACGACCGGAGTGTTGCCGAGCCCATACTTGTTGACGAAGTCGAGGTCGCGCTGGTCATGGGCCGGGCAGCCGAAGATCGCGCCGGTGCCGTACTCCAGCAGGACGAAATTCGCGACATAAACCGGCAGGGTCCATGTGGGATCAAAGGGATGGGCAGCGCGCAGGCCGGTGTCGAAACCCTGCTTCTCGGCCTTGTCGATATTTTCCTGCGCCGTGCCGGTCTTCTTGCATTCGGCGATGAAGTCCTGCAGCGCTGGATTCGTTTCGGCAGCGGCCTTGGCGAGCGGATGGTCGGGGGCGACCGCGAGGAACTTGGCGCCGAACAATGTGTCGGGGCGGGTCGTGTAGACCTCGACCTCGCTCTGGCCCAGTGCATTCGATTCGAGAGCGAAACGAACAAGTAGCCCTTCCGAGCGGCCGATCCAGTTCTTCTGCATCAGCCGGACCTTGTCCGGCCAGCGGGTCAGGCCTTCCAGCGCGTCGTTCAGCTCCTGGCCGAAGGCGGTGATCTTGAAGAACCACTGGGTCAGCTCGCGCAGCTCCACCGGCGCGCCCGAGCGCCAGCCGCGGCCGTCGATGACCTGCTCATTGGCGAGCACGGTCTCGTCGACCGGGTCCCAGTTGACCTTGGCGGTCTTGCGATCGACCAGCCCTGCCTTCAGGAAGTCGAGGAAGAGCTTCTGCTGGTGCTTGTAATAGCTGGCGTCGCAGGTGGCGAGCTCGCGGCTCCAGTCGAGCGACAGGCCCATCGATTGCAGCTGGCCGCGCATCGTCGCGATATTGGCATAGGTCCAGTCACGCGGATGGACCTTGTTGGCCTTGGCGGCATTCTCGGCCGGCAGGCCGAACGCGTCCCAACCCATCGGGTGCAGCACCGAGAAGCCCTTGGCGCGCTTGTAGCGGGCGACGACGTCGCCCATCGCATAATTGCGGACATGGCCCATATGGATGCGCCCCGATGGATAGGGGAACATCTCGAGCACGTAGTAGGGCGGCCGGGTATCGTCGTTGCGGGTCTCGAAGAGCTTGCGCTCATCCCAGACCCTGCGCCATTTCGGCTCGGCTTCCTTTGGATTGTAGCGTTCGACGGCCATGCTGATCGTGTCGTTCTTGCGTGAGCGGACTGGGCCGGACTAGGACACCATCGTAGCCCCCGGGTCAATGTTCGGAACGGCTTGGCGGGAACGCGTAAGGCGAGGACGGGTCGAAATGTCGGATGTCGTGGCGAGACTTCAGGAAACGCGGACTGCGATCGCCCGCGCCGCGCGCGACTTCGGCCGCAAGCCGGAGTCGGTGACGCTGGTGGCAGTCTCCAAGACCAAGCCGGTCGAGATGATCGTGCCGGTCCTGGGCGCCGGCCAGATCGATTTCGGCGAGAACTATGTCCAGGAGGCCAAGGAGAAGTGGCCGGCGCTGCGCGAGCGCTTCCCGCAGGCCAGGGTGCACATGATCGGCCCGCTGCAGTCGAACAAGGCGCGCGACGCGGTGGCGCTGTTCGATGTGATCCAGTCGCTCGACCGCGAGAGCCTCGCCAAGGAGCTGGCGCGCGAGATCGAGCGCGCGGGCAAGGCGCCGCTGCTGATCGTGCAGGTCAATACCGGCGCCGAGCCGCAGAAGGGCGGCGTGCTGCCAGGCGAGGCCGACGCCTTCCTGGAGCTGTGCCGGAGCCGTTACGGCCTGACCATCGCGGGACTGATGTGCATTCCCCCGGCCGACGACCCGCCCTCGCCGCATTTCGCCCTGCTCGGCAAGATCGCGGAGCGCAACGGCCTCAAGACCCTGTCGATGGGGATGAGCGCCGATTACGAGGCGGCGATCCAGCTCGGCGCCACCCATGTCCGTGTCGGCAGCGCGATTTTTGGTGCGCGGGGCTGACGGAGCCGTTCAGGTCGCGGCCGGGGCGGGAGCCCGGTCGGCGTCCGCCAGGACGACCCGGTTGCGGCCCGATGACTTCGCCGCATAGAGCGCCTTGTCGGCACGCTCGATCACGTCCTCGATGTCGCGGTCCTGCTCGCAGACGATCGCGGCGCCGACGCTTATGGTGAGATCGATCTGGGCCAGCCCCTGCGTCACCACGGTCGCGCCGACCGATTCGCGGATTCGATTGGCGAGGTTCTCGGCGCCCTGCGCATCGGTTTCGCGCAGCAGCACGACGAATTCCTCGCCGCCGAAGCGGGCCACCTTGTCGGTCGTGCGGATCTGGCCGGCGATGATCTTGGCGACGGCGCGGATCACCTCATCGCCGGCGGCATGGCCGAAGCTGTCGTTGATGCGCTTGAAATGATCGATGTCGAACATCAGGACGCCGAGATTGCGCCGGTAGCGCTTGTAATAGTTCATCGCGTCCTCGGCGAAGGGCAGGAAGGCGCGGCGATTGAGCAGGCTCGTAAGCGGGTCGGTATCGGCGAGGATCTGCAGGGTATGCAGGTCGGAGCCGAGGCGGCGCGTCTTCTCCTCGGCTTCTCGCGCCTGCTTGTCGGCCTTGGCCTTCACGTCGCGGATCGTCGCCTCGGCGTCGCGGGCGCCTCTCTCGGCGGTCCCCAGTCGACGAAGCAGCGAGCGCAGCGCGGCGGAGAGCTGGAGGATGTCGCGCGAGCCATGCTGGCGCTGGATGCCGGCAGCGCTCGGGTCTCGCCCGATCAGGTCCACCGAGCGGCAAAGGCGGGTCAGAGGGCTTGCGACCGTCCCCGCAAGGAACCAGGCCAAGGCTGCACCGATGACGGCAACGGCCAGGCCGAGCAGGGCGATGACGGCGGTGAGACGGTTGGCGGGCGCGAGTGCGACATCGACCGGACGGCGTGCTGCAACGATCCAACCCAGCCCCGGATAGTCATCCTGTCCCTTGGTGGCGGCCAATGCTGTCAGCATTGGTTGATCGGCAGAGCGATCGATGAAGGAAACGCCATAGCGCGCACCTGCGAGCTGCGCGGTGTCGAAAGGCCTGGCATCCTTGGGGCCGAGCAGTACGGAGCCGTCCCGCCCGATCACCCAGAGCTCGGAAGTGAGCGCGGGATCATGGTTCCGCAGAACATTGTCGCGCAGATTGCCGGCCCAGTTCCAGCTCAGATGCGCGCCGAGCACGCCGACCTTGGCGCCGGTCGGCCCGAAGACGGGCATGGCGACGTCGACGAAGCGGAAGGGCGCCTCGTCCGGGCTCTTGCGCAGGAGGCCATCGAGCAGCTTGGCGTCGTGGACATCCTCGACGGCCGGGCCAGCGAGGCCGTTGACGAACCATGGCCGCTGGGCGACGGAGACGCCTTCGAGCATGCCACGCGTCGCAGCGCGGACGTTTCCGTTCGGCTCGGCAAGGCCGAGCCAGGCATAATCGCTCAGACTCTGCTGCAATTGCATCAAGACCGCCCGGCTGCGGGCAGGATTGTCCTGCCAGAGACCGCGCAGCGGCTCCATCTGCGCCAAGTTCCTGATCTCGCGGTAGCGCTCGAACATGTTCTGGTCGAGCCGGTCGGACATGGTACGGGCGAGCGCGACGAGCTCGAGATTGGCCTCGGCCACGGCGTCCCGGCGCGCCAGCCAGGCGGCGCCCGCGGCCGAGACCGCGACGACGATGATGCAGAGCAGGCCGGCCATGGCCGCGGTCTGCTCCCGCAGTGTCAGGCGATCGGCGAGACCAACCAGTGACAGGCGCCTTTGCATGATCCTCTCCGGCAAAACCGTCGGAGAGGATCGATAGTGCTGCCGAATCGTCCGTTAACGGGCGCCAGGCCTCTGACGTGATGGTTCTTCCGAGGTGAACAGCACGATTCGAATGCGCTGGCTTGCCCCCGCCTGGAGCAATTCCGCAATTCTGCGAATCGCGGAATTGGTCTGGATTTTTGTCTTATCGCATTGTCTTCACGCGAACCGGCGTCCGCTTCGCTCGCAAATGCTCTAGATCGGCTGGCCGACGTCGATGCGGTTGCCGTCGGGGTCCTCGAAGACGAAGGCGCGCAAGCCGTAGTCCTGGTCGCGCAGTCCCTTGACGATGCGCAGGCCGTGAGAGCGGCAGAGCTCGTGCAAGGCGTCGACGTCATCGACCATGATATGGGCGATGTTGAACGGCGCCGCCTTATAGTCCTTCTGCAGGGTCAGATGGATCTCGGCCTTGCCCTGCTTGAGAATCGTGAAGCCGACCGGCTGGCCGTTCTCGAAGGTCTTGGTGAAGCCGAGGACGCCGACATAGAAGGCGCAGGCGCGTTCCATGTCCTTGACGGGGAACATGGCGGCGACGCGGCCGAAGCCGATCTCGGGCATGGGCGAATCAGTCATGGCACAGTCTCTTGCTGGGAGCTGGCCTGACCTCAGCGGGGCGGTGCCCGCTCAAGTCCGGCGCTCCTGAAATCGATCGATGAGACGGTGCTCGCGGCCAGTATCTCCAGACGGGCTCGGCTTGCAAGCGGTCAGCGCACCACGATCGTGCAGCGCCGAGCCAGCCTGGGCAGGACCTTGCCGAAGATGTCGCCGGTGACGGCGACGCAGCCTGCGGTCGGGGTGAAGCCAGGCCGGGCGAGGTGCCAGAAGATGGCGCTGCCGCGGCCGCGCTGGATCGGCGCGTCGTTCCAGCCGAGCTCGACGATGACGTCGTAGAGATTGTCGGCGCGGGCGAGCCGCTCCTGCGCCTCGCCGGGCGGCCGGTCGATCAGGCGGTTGTAGCGCCGGTCGGTCTGGTCGTCGCACCAGGCGTCGCGCGGCGTGATGGCACGGACTGGCAGCAGGCTCGCGGGGCGCGGCCGCCGGTCGGCACGGTAGAAGACCCGGCGCAGCGGCAGCTTCGCCCGGGGCGTGCCGCCGTCGCCCTCGCGCTTGGCGACAACGATGCCGGAGCGGCCGAGCGCGCAGGGAAAGGCGGCGGAGCCGGCGATGAGGAAGCCCTTGCGGCGATCACGCACCGAACGCACCACCACCAGTTTCGTCAGCCGCCGGCCTGCCGCAGCGCGATCATCACGTCTTTTCACAGCTCATCCATCTTGCGTGATCTGCCGGCCGTTTCCGGTTGCCTGGCGCGGTTTCCGTTTGACCGGCTTCGGCCGGGCCGTCAGAATCTGCGCTGAACTCAATATGTTGGAGCGCGGGCAGTTCGCAAAGGTGGCTCCCACTTCTGCCGAACATGCTCTAATGTCGCGCCAACGCAAACGGGCTGAATCGCCTTCATGTCTGCAATCCATCATATCCTGCTGGTCGATGACGACCAGATGTTGCGCGATGCGCTCGCCGAGCAGCTCGCCCTCTATGACGAATTCAAGGTGTCGTCCGCGCCGAACGCGACGGCGAGCCTGAAGGCGGTGCAGGCCGAGCGCATCGACCTCGTGGTCATGGATGTCGGCCTGCCCGACATGGATGGCCGTGAAGCGGTGAAGCTGATGCGCAAGAACGGCTTCAAGGGGCCGGTGGTGATGCTGACCGGGCAAGGCTCGGATGCCGACACCGTGCTCGGGCTGGAAGCCGGCGCCAACGACTATGTAGTGAAGCCGTTCAAGTTCGCCGTGCTGCTGGCACGCATCCGCGCGCATCTGCGCCAGTACGAGGCCAGCGAGGACGCCATTTTTCAAGTTGGCCCGTACACATTTCACCCAGGGTCCAAGCTGCTGGTCAGCGCCAAGGGCTCGAAGACCAAGCTCACCGAGAAGGAGACGGCGATCCTGCGCTTCCTCTATCGCGCCGGCCGCAAGCCGATCGCGCGCGAGACCCTGCTGCAGGAGGTCTGGGGCTATAATTCGCAGGTCACGACGCATACGCTCGAGACCCATATCTACCGCCTGCGCCAGAAGATCGAGCCGGACCCTGCCAATGCGCGCTTGCTCGTCACCGACGCCGGTGGCTACCGGCTGAATCCGTAGTCCTGAATGTCGCTCAACGACGACATCGCTCTGTTGGCCCGTCAGCCGCTGCTGGGCCTGATGGATCGCGATGCCCTGCGCCTGCTCGCCTTCGCCGCCGAGACGAGGTCCCTGCGGGCCGGAGACGTGCTGTTCCGGCGTGGCGAGGGCTCGGACGGGGCCTTCCTGATCATCTCCGGCGCGGTCGCGCTGAAGCGCGAGGATGATGGCCGCCCGGC
The DNA here is from genome assembly GCF_900109525.1 of Allobosea lupini. GTDB lineage: Bacteria > Pseudomonadota > Alphaproteobacteria > Rhizobiales > Beijerinckiaceae > Allobosea > Allobosea lupini. Next base: position 566,762 of record NZ_FOAN01000004.1, read on the forward strand.
CGACGAGGTCGTCGGGCCAGGAGCGCTGATCGGCGAGCTTGCGCTGTTCACGGCGCTGGAGCGGCCGGTGACCGCGATCGCGCGCGAGCCGACGCAGGTGATGCGCCTGGCGCGCAGCGTGATGCGCCGGGTGCTCGGCGAATCACCGGATTCGGCACAGGCGATCGCGGCGGCGGTGGCGGAGCGGCTGCATGCGTTCAACAGCGAGCTGGCCGCAGTCGGGACCGCGCTCAGGGCGATCGACGTGCGCTGAACGCGCTCACAGCTCCAGCTGCACCGTGACCGGGACATGATCCGAAGGCCGTTCCCAGCCGCGTGCTTCGCTCAGGAACGAGAGGTCGCGCAGCGTCGGCTTCAGGGCGTCCGAGAGCCAGATATGGTCGAGCCGGCGGCCGCGATTAGAGGCCTGCCAGTCGGCGGCGCGGTAGCTCCACCAGCTGTAGAGCTTCTCAGGCTCGGGCTTTAGCGTGCGGGCGGCGTCGGTCCAGCCGAGCTCGCTGCGCAGTTTTTCCAATGTCGTGGTCTCGATCGGGGTGTGGCTGACGACGTCGAGCAGCTGCTTGTGACTCCAGACATCGTGTTCGTAGGGGGCGATGTTGAGATCGCCGACCAAAATGCTCGGCCGTCCGGCTGGGTTGCGGGAGACGCCCCAGGCGCCGATGGAGTCGAGAAATTGCAGCTTGTGGGCGAATTTCGGGTTCGCTTCGGGATCGGCGATGTCGCCGCCGGCCGGGATGTAGAAATTATGGATGGCGATCCCGGCAGCCGCGCCGGCGCCCTTGTCGAGCACCACGGTCATGTGGCGGGCGTCGTTGCGCTCGCACATCGCCATCGCCTCCTTCTCGGAGAAGGGCAGCCTGGAGACGATCGCGACGCCGTTATAGCCCTTGTTGCCGATGAAGGCCTGGTGGACATAGCCGGCCTCGGCGAAGGCCTTGGCCGGGAACTGCTCGTCCGGCGTCTTGGTCTCCTGCAGGCAGAGGATGTCGGGCTGGTGGTTCTTGAGGAACTCGGTGACCAGGCCGATGCGCAAGCGCACCGAGTTGATGTTCCAGGTGGTGACGGAGAGCTGCACGCAGGGATTCCGGCGGAAAGGGAAGCCGGAAACTGGGTCGTCAGCCCTAGAAAAGCAAGCGCCGCTGTGCAGCGGTGCTCAAAGCACGCGCTGATAGTCGATCACGAAGTTCTTCTGGTCGGGACGGCGCTGGGTGTCGAGATTATAGAGCGAGACCGAGGTTTCGTAGCCCTGCGGGTCGATCACCACCCATTGCCGGAGCTCGTTGGCGGTGAGGTCGAAGTTCAATGTGATCTTGGATGTGCCGCCCAGGGTCGAGCGATCCTCGAGCTTGAGCGAGAGGATGTCGCCCTTGGTGCTGACTCCGGTGACAGTGGTGTCGCGCTCGAGACTGATCTGCTCCTTGAGCAGGAATTTCAGCGGCGTCTGGCCGATCGAATAGAGGTCCTGTGTCGCGAGCTTGCGATCGCGGATCGCGACCGAGGTGCCGTCGGCAACAACTTCCATCGTCACCGGTGGGCGGTACTCGAAACGCATCTTGCCCGGGCGCAGGACATAGAGCTTGCCCTCGAAGCGGCGCCCGTCGGCGGCAAACTGGATGAAGTCGCCCTGTAGAGTCGAGAAACCGTTGAAATACGCGTTAAGCCGCTCGACAGCTTCGGCTTTCGATAGCGGGGCGCTGGGCTTGGGCGAACGGGCCGGGGCCGCCGCGCGCGGCTCGTTATTGGCGGTGACGACAGGGGCGGGAGCGCGCGCGCCCGGCGCCGGTGCGGCCGCTTCGGCCTGGACTGCATCGGTACGCGGCATCCCCAGGCCCGGCGGCCGGATCGGCGGCAGGGGGATCGCGCGCTGCACCGGGCGGGCCGCAACTGCGGGCTGACCGCTCGGCTTGATGTCGAGCGGCTGGGCGTAGACCGGACCCGACGCCAGCGCGAGCGCCAGGGCGGCGGCTGCGAGGGCTGGCATGGGCGAGAGACTGGTCATGGAGCTCCGGTGTCCGGTTGGCGGCCTTCTGGCGAAATATCGTGCCGCCCAGGCGGGCCGGCAAGGGTTCAACGCGTCAGCAGGCAACGAGGTTGCACCGGGCTGATGGCATTTTCAGGACCGGTTTCGCGCCACTTGGCCGCAGCCAGCCTCGCTAGTCCTCGTCTTCCCTGGCTCTTCCGGTTTCGACGAGGATTTCGCGTTTTCCGGCGTGGTTGGCAGGGCCGACGATGCCCTCGTTCTCCATCCGCTCCATGATCGAGGCGGCGCGGTTGTAGCCGATCTGCAGGCGGCGCTGGATATAGGAGGTCGAGGCCTTCTTGTCGCGCAGCACCACCGCCACCGCCTGCTCATAGGGGTCGTCGCTCTCCGACTGGCCCATGGCGCTCTTGTCGAAGACCGCCCCGTCCTCGTCCTCGGCGCCGCCGGCCTCGTCCTCGGCCGTGACCGCGTCGAGATAGTCCGGCCGCCCCTGCGTCTTCAGATGCGCGACGACCTTCTCGACCTCGGCGTCCGAGACGAACGGGCCGTGCACGCGGGTGATCCGGCCGCCGCCGGCCATGTAGAGCATGTCGCCCTGGCCCAGCAGCTGCTCGGCGCCCATCTCGCCCAGAATGGTGCGCGAGTCGATCTTGCTGGTGACCTGGAAGGAGATCCGCGTCGGGAAGTTCGCCTTGATCGTGCCGGTGATCACGTCGACCG
>NZ_FOAN01000003.1 GCF_900109525.1 Allobosea lupini
AACACAAAAGACCATATGCTTGCCATATCCTTCGCCGGCCCGGTGGCTTGAGCGAGGAGCCAGAACCCGATCCCATCCCGAACTCGGCCGTTAAACTCCTCAGCGCTGATGGTACTGTGTCTCAAGACCCGGGAGAGTAGGTCGTTGCCGGGCCTGTCAAGGATATCCCTCATCACATGACGTGACAGCGCGCGGCGCCAGGTGCCCAAAAGCACCCAGCGCCGCGTTGCCGTTTAAAAAAACCTTACCGCGGGGTGGAGCAGCCCGGTAGCTCGTCAGGCTCATAACCTGAAGGTCGTCAGTTCAAATCTGGCCCCCGCAACCAAATCAATGAAGAATGCAAAAACCCGCAGAGAGAAACCTCCGCGGGTTTTTGCTCGTTCCGGGCGAAGAAGCACACAGCGCCTAGCGAATGGGCCGTGCCGAAACCTCGCGCCTCTAAAACCTCTGCGATCTAGGTCCCCCGGAGAGCGCTCTAAGCGCCATTCTGTTTCCTCAGCAGTGTTTGGTATAAATCCCGGAGTTTCTGCCGGTCTGCCGGGTCTTGAATCCGGCTAAGATCGAGCTTTATATGCTCGTCTTGTTGACCCTCGGCATCCTCTTGGACGTCGATAGGCAGATCCACCAGATAGCCGGCCTGCCCCTTCATCGTAAAACCTTCTTTCCCCTGTTCGGCAGATTCGCTTTCAGGACGCATGAAGCTTCGAGCGCTCACGCCCCAAAGATCTTCAATCGTGACTACGACTTCAAACGGAATCTTATTCTTTCCGGTTTCATACTTCGAAATTTGCTGTTGCTTGACTTCAATGCGCTCCGACAAATGCTCTTGACTCAGGCCTGCGGCGTGCCGATACGCCTTCAAAAAGGCCCTCGCGCTGTCGTTGGCTGGCCCTTTACCCGTCCTCGGCATGCTTCCCCCGGAGCCGCGAGGCTAAAAGGGAGCGTTTCAGGGCGTGTCAAACAACTGATTTCAGGTCGTAGTATAGAACTGAAGCAATTTTAGGTTGAAGTTGGGCTGCTTATGCCCGTTCACGGCGGCGCGTCCTATTGCAATCTTGGCATGTTGCCGCGAGGGCCTGCAGACCGATGCCGGCGCCCTCGCAGATGATCTCCTCGGGTGAAACCTTGATGAGGGATAGGCGCCACAGATTGCTGCAGTGATGTCGTCCGCCGAATCGAGCCCTCCGCCACGTCGTCATCCTCCCGGTTGCAGTAAGTGGGCGACGGTTTGCTGAGACCTTCGTCGCCTTCTGCGGGTTCTGAAGAGTGCAAAGTGTCGGAGCGCTCCGGGCAGCCTGCGACCGTTACACGGCGATGCGTCGACTGACTCCGGTTCGCCTGACGCAGACGCGGCGCCGATAGGGCGACGACCGGCTCTATTCGGACTGAGCGTTTCTCTGCGCGATCGCTTCAGTGAAGATCGGCTCCCAGGCCATGACGTGGCTGGTCATCAGAGCCTCGGCTTCGTCCTCCAGCCCCTCCCGGATCACCTCGATGATGCGGTAATGCTCCGGCACGGACGCTTTCTGCCGCTCCAGGCCATGGGCTGACCGGATGCCGTAGAGCCGCATCCGGTCGCGCAGGCGCAGGACGATGTCGGCCAGGACATCGTTGCCGGCGAGTGCGAGCAATTCCGCATGGAAGGCTCGGTCGGCGGCCAGATAGCGCGGCACGTCGCCGGTCTCGACGGATTCGGCGATGGCGTCGGCCTGCGCCTGGAGTTCAGAGAAATCCTCAGTCCCCATCCTGACCAGCTTGCGGAAGGCAGACGCTTCGAGCTGCCTGCGCACCTCGAAGATGCCGCGCAACTCGTCGAGCGAGGGATCGACGACCCGGAAGCCGCGATTGCGCATCGGCTGGAGCAGCCCGTCCGAGGTGAGCTGGAGCAGGGCCTCGCGGATCGGCGTCGTCGAGATGCCGAGCGTGCGCGCCAGCGACGGGACCGAGCAGACCGTGCCCGGTGGCATCTCGCCGGAGACGATCGCGATCCGCAGTTGATCGACGACCTGTTCGCGCAGATTGGCGTCTCCCGAGATCAGCTGCATCCGTTCCCCGCCTTGCGCCGCATAGTTGATGCTCTCTGCCATGATCGCCCCGGCTATGGCCAGTCGCATCTCGGACTTGAAGTAGCGCGTCACGCGTAATACACTACCATATGTCCGATATGCGGAATGCCGAAATCAAAGAGGGCTATTGCACCCTGTGCCGCTCCCGCTGTGGTTCGCTGAACCATGTGCTGGACGGGCGTCTCGTCGCGGTTTTGCCCAATCCGGCCCATCCGACCGGGGCGGCGCTCTGCGCCAAGGGGCGGGCAGCACCCGAGCTGGTCGACAGCCCGCTGCGGCTGACCAGGCCGTTGAAGCGCACCACGCCGCGTGGCGCCGAAGCGCCGGACTGGGTCGAGATCGACTGGCCTGAGGCGCTCGACACGATCGCCGAGCGGCTCGGCACGATCCGAAGCGAGACCGGCGCCGAGACGGTCGCCTTCGCGGTGACGACGCCGAGCGGCACGCCGATGGTCGACAGCTTCGAATGGGTCGAGCGCTTCATTCGCTGCTTCGGCAGCCCCAATCTGATCTACGCCGTGGAGATCTGTGGCTGGCACAAGGATTTCGCCCAGGCCCTGACCTATGGCCGCGGCATCGGCGCGGCCGATTACGACAATGCGGACGCCATCGTGCTCTGGGGACACAACCCGACGCGGACATGGCTGGCGCAGGCGACCCGCATCGCCGCCGCGCGCAAGCGTGGCGCGACCGTCGCGGTGGTCGATCCCAAGCGCGGCGGCGCCGGCGAGGGTGCCGATCTCTGGCTCGGCATCCGCCCAGGTGCGGACGGGGCGCTGGCCATGGGTGCGATCCGCCATCTCCTGATGAATCGCAGCTATGACGACGCATTCGTCCGGCAATGGACGAATGCGCCGATGCTGGTCGATCTGTCGACCGGGCGTCTGCTGCGCGCGCAGGATCTCCGGGCGGACGGCGCGGACGATGCCTTCGTGCTGTTGCGGCCGGATGGTTCGCCGCAGGCCTATGACACCCACGAGGCGCTCGAGCGGCCGCAGGACATCGTCCTCGACGGCGAGGCGACGCTGCAAGGCGCGGACGGTAGAGCGATCGTCTGCGCCACCGTGATGCGGCTCCTGGCGCGCGAGGCCGCCGCCTTCACGCCGGAGCATGTCGCCGGGATCACCGGGCTCTCGATCGACGACCTCGCCAGCTTCTACGGTCTGTTCGAGGGGGCGCCCCGGCTGGCTTATCATTCGTGGACCGGCGTCGGCCAACACTCCAACGCGACCATGATCGAGCGCGCCATCGGCACGCTCTATGCGCTCACCGGCGCGAGTGACCGCAGCGGCGGCAATGTCTGGACGAGCGCGCCGCCTTTCCGCACCGTGAACGATTATGGCCTGCTGCCGGAAGCGCAGCGCCGCAAGGCCCTCGGCCTCGCCGAGCTGCCATTGGGCCCGCCGGCAAAGGGCTGGATCACCGCCCGCGATTTCTGCCGGTCCGTGCTCGAGGGGGAGCCCTATCGCGTCCGCGCATTGATGAGCTTCGGCACCAATTTTGTGGTGTCGCAGGGCGATTCCGCGCGCAATTGCGCCGCGCTGCAGGCGCTCGACTTCCATGTCCATGTCGACATGTTCATGAACCCGACCGCCGAGCAGGCCGACATCGTCCTGCCCGCCAGCATGCCTTGGGAGCGCGAGGCGCTGCGGCTCGGTTTCGAGATCACGCAGGACGCGGTCGAGCACATCCAGCTTCGCCAGGCCATGGTGCCGCCACGCGGCGATGTCCGGGCCGACTACGACATCGCCTTCGACCTCGCCTGCCGGCTCGGCCATGCGGAGGAGTTCTTCGGCGGTTCGATCGAGGCCGGCTGGAACCACCAGCTCAAACCGCTCGGGCTGAGTGTCGCGCAGCTGCGGGCCCAGCCGGGCGGCACCCGCGTGCCGCAGCCCAACCCGGAGCGCAAGTACGCTGCGATCCGCAAGGAAGACGGGGTCGCCGGCTTCCCTACGGCGAGCCGCCGGATCGAGATCTATTCCGAGCAGTTGCTGGCGCTCGGCCATCCGGCGCTACCCTGCCATGTCGAGCCGGCGAGCGCAGCCGGGCGCCCGGCCGAGCTGCCGCTGCTGCTTTCGACCGCAAAATCCGGCTGGTTCGTCCACTCGTCGCACCGCCATGTCGCTTCGCTCAGGCGCAAGGCGCCCGATCCATCGGTCGAGCTCAGCCCGGCGGTCGCTCAGGCGCGCGGCATCGTCGCCGGCGACTGGGTGATCGTGCGCACGCGCGACGGCGAGGCGAAACTGCGCGCCAAGCTGGAGCCGACGCTGCCGGCCGGGACCGTGATCGCCGAGTTCGGCTGGTGGGAAGCCTGCACGCCGCTCGGGCGCCCCGGTGGGGCGGTAACGGGACCGGCAACGCGCAACATCAACGCGATCTTGTCCGATCGCGATCGCGACCCGATCAGCGGCTCTGTTCCGCTGAGGGCAGTGGCTTGCGAGATCATCCGCGACGAGGCCGCCTCGCGCGGCTGGTGGACCGGAGAGCGTGCCTTCCGCATCGTCTCGCGCCGGCACGAGGCCGAGGATGTCCTCGCCTTCGGTCTCGCTCCCGTCGATGGCGGGTCGCTATCCGGTTTCCTCCCCGGCCAGCATGTTGAGGTGACCGAGCCCGGAACGGGATTGTCGCGTAGCTATTCGCTGACCGGCCCGACCGAGAATCCCACCGAATATGAGATCGCGGTGCGCCAGATCGCGGCCGGCGCCGACGGCACGCCGCCCGGCCGGATGTCGACGCGGCTGCACGAGCTGGAACCCGGCAGCATCGTCACGCTGCAGCCGCCGGCGGGGATTTTCACGCCGCCCTTGACCGGCACCCGCCCGGTGATTCTGGTCGCGGCCGGCGTCGGTATCACGCCTTTCGTCGGCTATCTCGCCGCGCTCGCTCGGACCCTGCCGGAGCAGCGCCCGCCCTCGGTCGAGCTGGTTTATATCTGCCGCAATGGCGCCGAGCAGCCTTTCGGTGACTGGCTGTCGACGATCGCTGGGCGAATTCCGGAGCTGCGAGTGATCCGGGCCTTCACCCGGCCGCGACCACAGGACCAGCTCGGTCGCGATTTTGACCATGCCGGCCGGCCGGAAATTGCAGGGCTGGGCCTCGTTCCTGGGGCGCGCCGGCCGCTGGCCTATCTCTGCGGGCCCGACGGTTTCGTCGCCGACACCCGGGCCGCTTTGGCGAGCATTGGCCTACCGGGCTTCGACGTCTTCAGCGAGGTCTTCGTCTCGCAGATCGACATTCCCGCCAATCTGGCGCCGCGCCGTATCATGCTGCAGCGGAGCGGGGCATCCTTCGACTGGTCAGTACAGGCCGGCAGCCTGCTCGATGCCGCCGAGGCGGCCGGGCTGTCGCTGCCGAGCGGCTGCCGCAGCGGCCAATGCGAGAGCTGCCGCCTGCGTGTCGTCTCCGGCACCGCCAGCCACCTCTCGCCCTATGACGGCGAGCCCGACGATTGCCTGACCTGCTGCGCGGTGCCGCTCAGCGACCTCGTTCTCGACGCCTGACTGCAAACCAACGGCGGCTAACCGCCATAAGAGGGGACAATGACAGATACGATCCTGAACGAACGCGCGGCGGCGCCGCGCGAAGGCGTCCTCGTGCGCATGTCGCAGACCATGGTGGCGTTCTCGGAACGCTGGTTTCCGGACGCCTATATCTTCGTCCTGCTGGCGACGGTGGCGGTCGCGCTCGCGTCGATCGCGCATGGCGGCTCGCCGGTCGCAGTCAGCACCGCCTTCGGCGAGGGCTTCTGGAGCATCATTCCGTTCACCATGCAGATGGCGCTGGTCGCCATCGGCGGCTACATCGTGGCGCTCTCGCCGCCGGTCGCGGCGCTGATGCGCCGGGCTGCCGCAATGCCGAGCACAGGCCGCGGCGCCGTCGTCTTCGTCGGCGTGGTCAGCATCCTGCTCTCGCTGGTCAACTGGGGCGTCAGCCTGATCTTCTCCGGCCTCTTGGTGCGCGAGATCGCCCGGCGCAAGGACATCCGCCTCGATTATCGCGCGGCGGGCGCGGCCGGCTATCTCGGGCTCGGCTTCGGCTTCACCCTCGGCATCAGCTCCTCGGCGGCGCAGCTCCAGGCCAATCCGGCGAGCATCCCGCCCTCGCTGATGCCGATCACCGGCGTGATCAGCTTCTATGAGACGATCCTGACTTGGCAGAACCTCTTGGTGATCGTGGTTGGCACGGCGCTCTCGGCGGCGATCTGCTACTACACCACCCCGTCCGACGCTGCGGCCAAGACCGCCGCCGACCTCGGCGTCGACCTCACCGACGTCAAGGCCGAGCAGAAGCCGACCCGGCCGGGCGACTATCTCGAATTCAGCCCGCTCCTGACGATCCTGATCGTCGTGCTGGCCGCCGGCTGGTTCTACGAGACCTTCAAGTCCGGCAATCCGCTGATCACGATGTCGGGCCTCAACACCTACAACTTCGTCTTCCTGCTGGTCGGCGCGCTGCTGCACTGGCGGCCGCGCAGCTTTCTGGTCAGCTTCTCGCAGGCCATGCCGAGTGTCGCCGGCGTGCTGCTGCAATTCCCGTTCTATGGCGGCATCGCCTACATGCTGACGCGGGTGAAGGCCGGAAGCGTCTCGCTCTCGGACACGATCGCGCACTGGTTCGTCGGCCTCGCCAGCGATGCCAGCGTGTTCTCCTTCATCGTCGGCATCTATTCGGCGATCCTCGGCTTCTTCATCCCCTCTGCCGGCGGCAAATGGATCATCGAGGCGCCCTACATCATGAAGGCGGCCAACGAGATCGGCGCGCATCTCGGCTGGACGGTGATGGTCTACAACATCGCCGAGACCCTGCCGAACTTCATCAATCCGTTCTGGATGCTGCCGCTGCTCGGCGTGCTCAAGCTGAAGTCGAAGGACCTGATCGGCTACACCTCTATGCAGTTCTTCATCCACTTCCCGGTGGTGATGCTGCTCGCGGTCGCGCTGATGCACACCTTCACCTATCGCGCGCCGGTCATGCCCTGAGCGAGCGGGGTCCCGTTGTCCTCAGAGCGCTGCGGCCTGGGTCATGAGCCAGGTCCGCAGCGCCGACAGGTCTTCGCTGATCGCCGAAGTCCGGGGCTGGATGAGACCATAGGCGGTTCCGTCCGCAGTGAAGCCGGCCGGTGCTTCAAGTCGTCCCGCTTTGACCTCGCTTGCCGCGATCGCTTGCGGCGAGAGCGCGACGCCGAGGCCGCCGAGTGCGGCCTCGAGCATCAGGAAATGATGGTCCAGCAGCCGGACCGAACGGGGGCGAGGCGCGGTCGGCTGCCCCTCAAGCCAGGCCTGCCAGGCCTGCGGCCGGGTTCGTGATCCCAGCGCGACATAATCGCCGCTGTCGAAGGTCCCGCGCAGCGATGGCGGCATCACCGGACCGACCCGCTCTGGCATCAGCGCCGTGACCGCCCAGCCCGGATCGAGCGCGAAATCCAGCCGCCTGATCGCGACCGTCACCCGCTCGCGTGCGAAATCCAGTGCACCTCCGCCCGTCGACAGATGCACCTCGATCGCCGGATAGGCATCCTGGAACTCGGACAGGCGCGGGATCAGCCAGCGCATCGCCAGGGATCGCTCGCAGGACAGGACGATCGGGGCCGGCGCGGCACTTGTCCTGATCGCCGCGAGCGCGCCCGAGATCAGGCCGAGCGCCTGACCGGTCGCCGACGCCAGCGTCTCGCCGCTGGCCGTCGGCCGTACGCCGCGCCCATCCGCTTCGAGCAAGGCCATGCCGATATCCATGCCAAGCTTCGAAACCCGTCGGCTGACAGCACCATGCGTCAAGGCGAGCTCGGTCGCGGCGGCTCGCACGGAGCCGAGCCGAGCCACCGCCTCCAGGGCGCGAAGATCGTCGAGCGAGGGAATCTCGGTGCGCTTCATTGGTGATCGATTATCACCAGTATCTGTCAGATCATATGCATTTTCAGCGCGGACAATTCTGTCATCCTCACGGGCATGACGATGCGGGATTCTGCGCAGACCGGCATCGCCACGGAAGGCGCCAACGCCGTTTCTCGGGCGTGGCAGCCGGCTTGTTCTGCTGGAGAGAGCCCGATGAGATCGACAGCCCTGCCTATCGCGATCACCATGGGAGATCCGTCCGGCATCGGGCCGGAGATCGTCGCGAAGCTGTTCGTGAGGCGAGTGGCCGAAGGCACATTGCAGGGAGAAAACCGGGCGCGGCCTGCGATCGTGATCGGGGATCCGCTGGTCATGCGCCATGCCCTGACCCTCCTGGGCAGCACGCTCCAGCTCCGGACGGTCGCGGCGGTGAGTGAGGCTGCCTGCGAGCCGGGCACGATCGATGTCCTCGCATCCTCCCGCCTCGACGCGCCTCCTCCGCTCGGCACCGTCAATGCGAAAAGCGGCAAGGCCGCGTTCGATGCGATCGCGCTGGCCATCGAGCTGGCTGCAGCCGGGCAGGTCGCCGGGATCGTCACGGCGCCGATCCACAAGGAGTCATTGGCGGCCGCAGGCTTCGGCTACCCCGGCCATACCGAAATCCTGGCCGATCGCGGCAAGGCGGGCCGTGTGGCGATGATGCTGGCCAATGACGAAATCCGGACAGTTCTCGTCACGATCCACTGTTCGCTGCGCGAGGCGATCGAACGCGCCGATTTTGCCGCGCAGATGTCGGCCATTCGCCTGGCCCATGCGGGTGGGAAGGCGCTCGGCTTGGCAGCGCCACGCATCGCTGTCGCCGGGCTCAATCCCCATGCCGGGGAGGGCGGTCTGTTCGGCCGCGAGGAAATCGAGATCATCGCCCCGGCGGTCGCGGCGGCGCGGCGCGAAGGGATCGATGCGAGCGGTCCCTGGCCGGGCGACACCGTCTTCATGCAGGCACGCGCCGGCCGTTTCGATATCGTCGTGGCGCAGTATCATGATCAGGGCCTGATCCCGGTCAAATATCTCGGCCTCGACAAGGGGGTGAACATCACGCTCGGCCTGCCCTTCATCCGCACCAGCCCCGATCACGGCACGGCCTTCGACATCGCTGGGCAGGGCATTGCCGATCCCGCCAGCGTCGAAACCGCTTTCGACTATGCGTGCCGCCTTGCGGCCACGCGCGACCAGGATCATCGCCATGGCTGACCTCGCTTTCATCTTCATGCTGACGCGCCATGACCGGACGGTGCCCGACGCTGCCGGACATGTCGCGACCGCGCTCGCCGCCGGCATCCGCCATATCGGCTTCAAGGATGTCGGATTGCCGCTTCCCGCGCTCAGGGAACTCGGCCACATGATCAAGGCCGGCGGTGCGGTAAGCTATCTCGAAGTCGTCTCGCTCGACCGCGACAGCGAGATCATGTCGGTGCGCGCAGCCATCGATCTTGGCGTCGACCATCTGCTGGGCGGGACGCATGTCGACGATGTCCTGCCGCTGCTGCGCGGCACCGGCATCCGCTACTATCCCTTCCCGGGGCAGATCGCCGGGCATCCGAGCGTGCTGAACGGCTCGATCGAGGAGATCGTCGGCAGCGCCCGCAGCATTGCGGGCCGCGAGGGCGTCGACGGGCTCGATTTGCTCGCCTATCGCTCCGGCGTCGATGTCCCGGCGCTGATGACCGCCGTCTGCGCGGCCACGGACAAGCCGGTGATCGTCGCGGGCTCGATCGACCGGCCGGAGCAGATCGAGGCGGTTCGGCAGGCTGGCGCCGCCGGGTTCACCATCGGCACGTCGGCGCTCGAGGGCCGCTTCCCGGCGCGTGGGACCGGGCTGGAGGCGCAGCTCGCAGCGATCGCCGCCTGCCTCTGACAGGTAGGGCGGCTCAGCCGGGCTGGGCTTTCTGCCGCAGGGAGCGCGGGGTTTCGCGGAAGGCGGCCTTGAAATCCCGCGAGAGATGGGCGCTGTCGGCAAAGCCTGCACCCATGGCGATGTCGGTGAGCGAGCGCTTGCTGTTCAGGATCAGCCATTTCGCATAGTCGAGCCGCAGCTTGCGCTGGAAGGCCGCCGGGCTCTGGCCGAGCGAGGCGCCGAACAGGCGCTCGAGCTGGCGCGGGCTGACGCCGACATAGCGCGCGACCGCGGCGATCGGCGGGGGATTGTCGAGCCGCTGCTCGATGAACTGCGCCGCCTGCTGCACCCGAACATCGAGATTGGGCGCCAGCTCGGCGTAGAAATGCGCCTGCGGCATCTCGGCCGGGCGCATGTCCTGCAGCATCATGTGCCGCATCGCCTGCTGGGCCTTGTCGCGGCCGCAATGGCGCGCGACGAGATAAAGGCCGAGATCGATCGCGGCGGTCGAGCCGGCGCAGGTGATCAGGTCGCCCTCGTCGATGAAGAGCCGCTCGACCCCGGCCGAGACCTTGGGAAAGCGCTCCTTGAAGGCGTCGAGCACGTTCCAGTGCACGCAGACCCGGCGTGGGCCGGCGAGGCCGGCCCGGGCGATCGCGAAGGTGCCGGTGCAGATGCCGAGCAAGCGTACACCCGACGTCGCCGCGCGGCGCAGATAGCCGAGCAGGCTCTCGGGGAGAGCGTCGTTGAGATAGTCGTTGCCGCCGCAGACGGCGAGATAGTCGAAGCCGGCGGGGTCGAGCAGGCCGGCATTCGGCGTGACCGAGACGCCGCAGCTCGAACGCCGCGGCTCCCCGTCGAGGCTCATCACCGTCCAGCTGGCATGCAGCTGGCGGCTGCGCCCGCCATGATCCGCAGCCAGCCGGAGCACGTCGATCAGCCCGGAGAAGGCAGCGAGCGTGAACTGGTCGAGCAGCAGGAAGCCGATCCGCAGCCGCGAGACCGGCGCTGCGGCGGTCTGCGGCCGGTCGCTGGCGGGGTGATGGAACTGGGCGGTGCTCATGTCGTGATTATTCAAATTTTGGGCCGGCGCATTCTAGTGCCTTTTGTGGCCCGCGCGCCAATGTCGCTACAGAAGCGCAAAGACGCTCGGCAGAGGAGAACGACGATGACCCCAACCGTCCGGCTGGCCACGGCCATGCTCGCCACCACCCTGCTCACCGCCCCGGCGCTGGCGCAGCAGCCCTCGTCGATCACCGTCGCCTGGTATGGCGGCAATTGGGGCGAGGCCTTCAAGGCTTGCGTCGCCGAGCCCTTCACCAAGGCGACCGGTATCGCCGTCAATGCCGAGATCGGCACCTCGACCGTCACATTGGCGAAGCTGCAGCAGCAGAAGGCGGCGCCAACCATCGACGTCGCCTGGATGGATGGCGGCATCAGCGAGCTCGCCCTCGCCGCGGAGGTGACCGACACTCTCGACCCGGCGGCGATCCCCAATCTCGCCAACACCCTGCCGGAAGCCATCTACAAGAGCGGCGCGACCACTTATGCGGTCGGCAGCGGCTACTACTCGCTTGGGCTCACCTACAACACCCAGAAGGTGAAGACCGCGCCGACCTCCTGGAACGATCTCTGGAAGCCGGAGTTCGAGGACGCCGTCACCATTCCCTCGCCGGCGAATTCCTCCGGCGTGCCCTTCGTGATGTTCCTGTCGAAGATCTGGGGCCATCCGGCCGGCGACCTCGCTCCGACCTTCAAGAAGATCAAGGAGCTCAAGGCCGCGCTGTTCTTCGATTCCTCGGGCGCCGCCACCAACGCCTATCAGAGCGGCGAGGCGATCATCGGCGCGCATTTCAACGTCGGCGCCTGGGATCTCGCCGACAAGGGCCTGCCGATCGGCTTCGTCGTGCCCAAGGAGGGCGCCTGGGCGACCGATGCGCGCCTGCATCTGGTCAAGGGCACGCCGAAGAAGGACGCGGCCGCCAAATTCATCAACCAGGCGCTGACACCTGAAGCCTCCGGCTGCCTTGCCGAGAAGCTCTATCTCGGCCCCTCCGTGAAGAACGTTGCGGTCAAGCCCGAGACCGCGCGCAAGCTGCCCTGGGGCGAGACCGGCTCGGTCAAGAACCTGCAATTGTTCGACTGGGCTGAGATCAACGGCCTGCGCTCGCGCGTCGTCGACGAGTGGAACCGGCAGATCGCCCGTAAGTGAGCTGATGGCAACGAGCATCGCGAGCCGCAGCATGAGCCCCATCCTCGCCATAGACGGCCTGTCCAAGCATTTCGGCGGACAGGCGGCGCTGACGGCGATCGATCTTGCCGTCGAGCAGGGCGAGTTCATCGCCCTGCTGGGGCCCTCGGGCTGCGGCAAGACCACGCTGCTGCGCTGCATCGCCGGCTTCCTGACGCCGGAGGCCGGCACGATCCGGCTCGCCGGCGAGGACGTGACGCGGCTGCCGCCCTATCGGCGTCCACTCAACACGGTGTTCCAGAACTACGCGCTCTTCCCGCATATGAGCGTTGCCGAGAACGTCGCCTATGGGCCGCGCCGGCAGGGCGTCGCCAGGGATGAGGCGGCCAGGCGCGCTGCCGAGGCGCTGGAGCTTGTCGGCCTTGCCGGCTTCGGTGAGCGCCTGCCGGCTCAGCTTTCCGGTGGTCAGCAGCAGCGCGTCGCGCTGGCCCGCGCCATCGTCAACCGGCCGCAATTGCTGCTGCTCGACGAGCCCCTGAGCGCGCTCGACCTGAAGCTGCGCAAGAAGGTCCAGAGTGAGCTCAAGCAGATCCAGCACCGGCTCGGCATCGCCTTCCTGTTCGTGACGCACGATCAGGACGAGGCGATGAGCATGGCCGACCGGATCGTGCTGATGAATCGTGGCCGCATCGAGCAGATCGGCCGTGGCCAGGACATCTACGCCCGCCCGGCGACCCGCTTCGCTGCCGATTTCGTCGGCGATGCCAACCTGCTCGCGGTCGACAGGCGCGGTGATGACAGCGTCTCGCTGCTTGGCGGCGCGATCACTTTGCCGGCTGCCGATGCGCCGCAAGGCACCCTGACCGGCGTGCTGCGGCCCGAGGACATCCTCGTCACGACCGAGCCCGTCGCCGAGCGCCTCGCCTTGCCGGCCGTCGTCTCCGAGATCGTCCATGTCGGCAGCCATGCCTCGGTCGGACTGACCGTTGGAGATACTACGCTGACCGCCCGGCTTGCCCCGTCCGCCCTCGCCGGGATGAGCGCCGGCCAGGCCGTCTTCGCCAATATCCGCCTCGTCGACATCAGCCTCGTGCCGGGGGATGCGTGATGAGCGGAGTGCCGCGCCCGGTCCTGCTGCTCTGCGCCCTGCCGGCGGCCTTCTTCGTCGCCTTCTTCCTGGCGCCGATGGCGGTCGTGCTGATCGCGAGCCTGACGACGCCGGCCGGCCAGCCGACCTTCGCGCACTATGTCCGCATCCTCGCCGACACCTATCACTGGGATGTGCTCTGGGTGACCTTCCGCATCGGCGCGCTGACCACGCTGGTCTGCGTCCTGATCGGCTATCCGCTCGCCTGGTATCTCGTCCGCATCGTCAAATGGCGGCCCTGGCGCCGCTTCTGCGTGATCCTCCTGGTCGTGCCGCTGTTCACCAGCAACATCGTGCGCTCCTTCGGCTGGATGGTGCTGCTCGGCCGCAATGGCCTGGTCAATGACGGGCTGATCGGGCTCGGCCTGATCGAGCGGCCGATGCGCTTCCTCGGAACCGAGCTCGGCATCCTGATCGGCCTCGTCTACATACTCCTGCCCTTCATCGTGCTGGCGGTGGGCAATGCGCTCGCCAAGGTCGATCCGGCGCTCGAACACGCCTCCGCCGATCTCGGTGCGACGCCGGCCGGCACCTTCCGGACCATCATCTTCCCGCTCAGCCTGCCCGGGCTGATGGCCGGCGCCGTCATGGTCTTCATGCTGGCCGTGAGTGCGTATGTCACGCCGGCGCTGCTCAGCGGCGGGCGGATCACCGTCTTCTCGATGCTGATCTTCCAGCAATACAGCTCGGTCTTCGACTTCAACTATGGCGGTGCGCTCAGCATCACCATGCTGGTGCTGACGCTGGCGCTCGTCGCCATCGCCGGGCGCCTCAGTGAGCCGAGGAGGGCCTGAGATGGTGTCAGCTCTCGTCCGGATCGTCTCCTTCGCCGCGCTCGCCTATCTCGCGCTGCCGCTTGTCGTCCTGGTCGGGACGTCGCTGACCACGACCAGCTTCCTCGCCTTCCCGCCGCAGGGACTGACGCTCGCCTGGTACGGCAAGATGCTGGGCGATCCCTCCTATGTCTCCGCCTTCCTGATCAGCACGCTGCTCGCGGTCGCCGCGACCATCGTCGCCGTGCTGCTGGCGGTGCCGGCGGCGATCGCCATCGCCCGCTATCGCTTCACCGGCCGCCGTCTGCTCTCCGAGACGCTGATGTCGCCGCTGATCCTGCCGCATGTCGTGCTCGGCGCGGCGCTGCTCCAATATGGCAGCACGATCGGCCTCGTCCGCAGCTTTCCGGCGCTGCTGGTCGGGCATGTCGTGATCATCATGCCCTTCGTGCTGCGGGCGGTGCTGCCGCAGCTCAGCGACGAGCAGCGCAGCCTGGAGGACGCCTCGGCCGATCTCGGCGCCAAGCCGCTGACCACCTTCTTCCTAGTGACCCTGCCGCAAATCCGCAGCGGGCTCGTCAGCGGTGCGATCTTCGCCTTCATCGCCTCCTGGATCAATGTCGAGCTCAGCATCTTCAACACGACCGCCGAGCTGACCACGATCCCGGTCAAGCTCTTCAACTACGTCCAGTACACAATCGACCCGACCATCGCCGCGGTCTCCGGCCTGACGATCATCGTCGCCGCCGTCGTCATCGTGCTGCTCGACCTCACCATCGGCCTCGACGTGCTCTCGGAGCGACGCCGCTAACCCTTCGACCCACTGCTTTCCCAAGGAGCCGCACATGCGCCAGCAGAATGTCTTCGACGTCGTCTACACGCATACCGAGGGTGAGCCCCTCTGCATCATCCATAGCGGGATTCCCTACCCGGCCGGATCGAGCATCCTGGAGAAGCGCCGCTTCCTCGAGGAGAACTATGACTGGCTGCGCTGCGCCCTGATGCGCGAGCCGCGCGGGCACAAGGACATGTTCGGCGTCTTCCTGACGCCGCCGTCGAGCCCGGAGTTCGATGCCGGCCTGATCTATATCGACGGCACCCAATACTCGCATATGTGCGGCCACGGCACGATCGCGGTCGGAATGGCGATGGTCGCGCTCGGCCTCGTCCGGCGCGGCGAGAACGGCCGCACCACCATCCGCTTCGAGACCACCGCCGGACTGGTCACCGCCGAGGTCGCCAATGACGGCCCGGACGTGCTCTGGACCCGCTTCGAGAACGTGCCGGCCTATGTCGCGGCGCAGGACGTGCCGTTCGACCTGCCGGGCGTTGGCTCGCTCAAGGCCGACATCGTCTGGGGCGGCAATTACTTCGGGATCATCGACCTGCGCGGCACCTCGCTCCGGATTTCGCCAGAGAACGGCTCGGAGCTGTCGCGTCTCGGCATCATCGCCCGCGAGCAGCTCCGCCAGAAGGTCGCGATCCAGCACCCGGCCTCGGCCCATATCAACAACTTCAACTTCGTCACCTTCTGGCACGAGCCGACGATCGAGGGCGCCTTCTACAAGAACGTCCACGTCTTCTCGGCCGGCCAGCTCGACCGCTCCCCCGGCGGCACCGGCACCAGCGCGATGATGGCGATGTACGAGGCGCGCGGGCTGATGAAGATGAACCAGCCGATCCGCTCGGAAGGCCTGCTCGGCTCCGGCACCTTCGAGG
Organism: Allobosea lupini; assembly: GCF_900109525.1. Classification (GTDB taxonomy): domain Bacteria; phylum Pseudomonadota; class Alphaproteobacteria; order Rhizobiales; family Beijerinckiaceae; genus Allobosea; species Allobosea lupini. The sequence continues at coordinate 15,622 of NZ_FOAN01000003.1, forward strand.
GCTGCCTGATCGGCGAGACCAGCCTGAACGGTACCCGCGCCGTGCGTCCGACCGTGAAGGGCACCGCCGGCCTGCTCGGCACCGCGCGCTGGACGATCAACCGGGATGATCCGGTCGACGCCGGCTTCCTCGTCGCCTGACAGGTCTCGTGGCGGGGCGGCGTCTGGCCGCCCCGCTATCCGGTCGAGGCCGCCCGGCGGCCGGTGATCCATTCAGCCGTTGCCTCGAGGCAGGCGCGATCGATCCCGGTCGCAATGCCCTTGGCCTCGAAATGCGCGACCAGCCGTTCTGTCGCAAGATTTCCGGCGGCGCCGGGCGCATAAGGGCAGCCGCCGAGACCGCCGACCGAGCCATCGAAGACGCGCAGGCCCAGCTCCCAGGCCGCCGCGACATTGGCGATTGCGCGCCCGGAGGTGTCGTGGAAATGGCCGGCGAGCATCGTTGCCGGTGCCCGCTGCAAGGCGGCTTCGACCATCGCCGCCGTCCGTTCCGGCGTGCCGCGACCTAGTGTGTCGGACAAGGCGATCTCGTTGCAGCCGAGCGCGAGCAGCTCGGCCGTGACTGCCGCGACTGCCTCGGGCGCGATCTCTCCTTCATAGGGGCAGTCGAGCGCGCAAGAGACATAGCCGCGCACCGGCACGCCGGCACGGCTTGCCAGCGCCATCACCGGCCGGAAGCGCTCGATGCTCTCCGCGATCGAGCAATTGGTATTCGTCCGGCAGAAGCTTTCGGAGGCCGCGGTGAATACGGCGAGTGCCTGCGCGCCAGCAGCGAGCGCCGCCTCCGCTCCCTTCTCATTGGGGACCAGGGCGGAATAGGTCACGCCGGGTCGCCGATCGACGCCGCGCATCACCGCCTCATGATCGGCCATCTCAGGCACCCAGCGCGGCGAGACGAAGGCGGTCGTCTCGATCCGCGACAGGCCGGCATCGGCGAGCCTCCCGATCAGCGCGAGCTTATCCGCCGTGGCGATCCCGGCCTTCTCGTTCTGCAAGCCGTCGCGCGGGCCGACCTCGACGATGGTGACGCTGTCGGCCATTGTCAGGCGCCCAGATAGGCCGAGCGGACGCGCTCGTCGCGCAGCAGCTCGGCGCCGGTGCCTTCGAGCGTGATCGCGCCGGTCTCGATGACATAGGCGCGGTCGGCGATGGCGAGCGCCTGATTGGCCATCTGCTCGACCAGCAGGATCGTCATGCCCTCCTCGCGCAGCCGACGGATCACGGCGAAGACCTCACGCACGATCAATGGCGCCAGGCCGAGCGACGGCTCGTCGAGCAGGAGGAGTTTTGGCCGCGCCATCAAAGCGCGGGCGATCGCCAGCATCTGCTGCTCGCCGCCCGAGAGTGTGCCTGCGAGCTGGTCCTGTCGCTCGGCAAGGCGCGGAAAGACGGCGAAATAGCGCGCGATATCACTGGCGATGCCATCCTCGTCGCGACGCGCATAGGCACCAAGCACGAGATTGTCGCGCACGCTCTGGTCGCCGAAGACCAGGCGCCCTTCCGGCGAATGGCCGATGCCGAGCCTGACGCAGTCATGCCCGCGGATGCCGGTTATGTCGCGTCCCTCGAAGCGGATCGCGCCGCCAGCGACCTTCACCAGCCCCCCGATCGCCCGCATTAGTGTCGACTTGCCGGCGCCGTTGCCGCCGATCAGCGTCACGACCTCGCCTTGCCCAACCTCCAGCGAGATGCCCTTCAGCGCCTCGACCGCGCCATAGCGGACCTTGAGCCCTTCGATCGCGAGCATGGTCATGCGGCGTCTCCGGTCAGGGCGGTATCATCGTCGGCACCGAGATAGGCGGCGATGACTTTCGGGTTCTGCCGGATCGCCTCCGGCCGCCCCTCGGCGATCAGTGCGCCATAGTCGAGCACCAGCACATGCTGCGAGATGCCCATGACCAGGTCCATGTGATGCTCGATCAGCAGAACGGTGACACCTGCCTGCTGGATGCGGCGGATGACCTCGCCGAGCTCATGCGTCTCCTGCGGGTTGAGGCCCGCCGCCGGCTCGTCGAGCAGGAGCAGCTTAGGCTTTGAAGCGAGCGCGCGGGCGATCTCGAGCCGCCGCTGCAGGCCATAAGGCAGGCCTTTCGCCGGCTCGTGAGCGCGCTCGCCAAGGCCGAGATCGGTGAGCAGCGCCAACGCGTCGGCGCGGGCTGAGGCCTCCGCCTGGCGGCTCGACGGCAGCCCGAGCAGCGAGGCGACAAAGCCGGTCTCGATATGGCGATGCGCGCCGAGCAGGACGTTGTCGAGGGCCGAAAGCTCGCCGAACAGCTTGAGGTTCTGGAAGGTGCGGGCGATGCCGAGGGAGGCGACGCGATGCGCCGGCCAGCCGGCGATCTCCTGGCCCTCGAAGCGGATGGAGCCGCTGCCCGGGGCGACATGGCCGGAGAGCAGGTTGAGCAGCGTCGTCTTGCCGGCGCCGTTCGGGCCGATCAGCGCATGGACCTTGCCGGCGCTGATCGCGAAGGAGACGGTGCGCACCGGCACGATGCCGCCATAGGCCTTGTAGAGATCCTTGACGACGAGGATCTCGCCGCCGGCCGTTGCGGCCGACGCCGCCAGAGCGCTGTGGCCGGCGACCGCGGCCGCAGCCACTTTGCCCTGTCGCCAGCGCGCAGCGAAGCCGGAGACGGCACCGGCGATGCCGTTCGGCATCAGATAGAGCGAGAACAGCAGCAGCGCGCCATAGGTGAAGTGCTGCAGCGCCGGCCAGCGCGCCAGCCAGGCATCGAGCATGGTCAGGATCACGGCGCCGAACAGCGGCCCGTAGAGCGAGCCCGAGCCGCCGAAGATCACCACGACCAGCAGGAAGATCGAAAGGTTGAAGGTGATGAAGTCGGAGTTGAAATACTGGTTCTGCTGCGCGACGACAGCGCCGGCGAGGGCGCAGGTCACCGCGGAGATGACGAAGGCGAGCGTCTTGGCCCGCACCACGGAGATGCCGACCGACTGCGCCGCGGGCTCTGCCATCTGCACGCCGAGGAAGGCACGGCCATAGCGGCCGGCGAGCAGTGAGCGCAGCATCAGATGGGTGGCGATGCAGAGCGCGCCGACGAACCAGACCCAGTGCAGGTTGGTGAAGCTGACGCCGGCTATGGATGGCGCGCTGATGCCGTAGAAGCCGGCCTGGCCCTTGAAGATGTCGGTCCACTCCGTGACGATCTTCTCCACGACGATGCCGAAGCCGATGGTGACCATGGCCAGACTCGGGCCCGAGACGCGGACCGACGGCATGGCGATGACCAGGCCGAAGATCGCGCCGAAGCCGCAGGCCAAGAGCAGCGACAGCCAGGGCGAGAGGCCCCATTCGATATTGGCGATCGCCGCGGTATAGGCGCCGACGGCGAAGAGCCCGGCATGCCCCAGCGATTTCTGGCCGGCATAGCCGACCAGCACGTTGAGCCCGGCAGCCGCGAGATAGTTTACCCCGATCGTGAACAGGATCTGCAGGTAGAAATCGTTGAGGCCGAACAGGGGCACGAGCGCCAGCGCTGCTGCCAGCACCGCCAGCCCGATGGCGTGGGCGAGCGCCGGCATCAGATCTTCTCCACGCTGCGCGCGCCCATCAGTCCGCTCGGGCGAACGACGAGGACGATGATGATCAGCAGGAATATGGTGATCTCGCGCATCTCGGCACGCCAGAGCCCGACCAGCGCCTCGACGATCCCGAGCAGGAAGCCCCCGAGCATGCAGCCGCGCGGGCTGGTCAGGCCGCCGACGATCGCGGCGGAGAAGGCCTTCAGCGCGATGCCGAGACCGATGAAGACGGAGGCCGTGGTGATCGGCGCGATCAGGATGCCGGCGAGCCCGGCGAGCGCCGAGGAGATGACGAAGGCGAGGATCACGATCGTCTCGACATTGATGCCGACGATCGCCGCCGCCTGCGGGTTGAAGGCGACGGCCCGCAGCGCCTTGCCGAAGCGCGTCTTGCGCAGGACGATGTCGAGCACGGCCATGACGGCGACCGCGACGACCGCGATCAGCACCTCCTGCGGGCGAATGCCGGCGCCGGCGATGCGCCAGACCTCGCTGCCGAGCGGCGAGGGCACCGCGATCGAGGCCGGGCCCCAGATCGCCAGCGCGGTGTTCTGCATGATGATGCCGAAGCCGATCGTGCTCAGCACCCAGTTGAGGCCGCCGGCGCCGACGAAGGGCTTGATCGCGCAGTAATAGAGCGCGATGCCGATCGCGCCGACCACGACGACGCTGGCGATGGTCGCCAGCACATAGGCCGTCATCGTCATCTCGGCCTGGGTGAGATTGCCGAAATGCGGCTTGCCGGCTGCCAGCAACAGCAGGGAAACGCCGACCAGGCTGCCCGGCACGAGGAAGGCGCCCTGGCCGAAATTGAAGGTCTTGGTCGTGGCGTAGGTGATGTTGAAGCCGAGCGCAATCAAACCGTAGATCGCGCCCAGCGCCAGACCGCTGGCCAGAGCCTGAAGGAATGCCGTCATCGTCTCTCCGCGCGTCCTTTGCGCCGACGCCGAACCTTGTGATCAGAAATCACGCGGTCGTCCCGGGCGACCGCAGGGAGACCCGGGACCCATTCCGGAACGGTTCGGGCATGGGTCCCGGATCTTCGCTACGCTCGTCCGGGACGACTAGCATAAGGGAGCTACGGACCGATCAGCGCTTGAGATCAGCTGCCGTCAGGCCCTTGACCACGGCGTCGTCGAGCTTGACCACGCGGCCGTCCTTCCACTGCGCGAGGTGGAAGTCGGCGACGCCGAGCGCCTCGTGCTGCTCCTTGCTGAACGGCTTCTCGTATTTTTTGATGATGCCCTGAACCGCGCCGAGGTTCTCCAGCGCCGCCTGCAGCTTCGGGCCGTCGGTGCCGCCGGCCTGATTGATCGCGGCGGCGATCAGCATCACCGCGTCATAGCCTTGCGCGGCCGAGACGAAGGCCGGCATGTTCGGATGCTTGGCGACAAGGCGCTTGTGCAGCGCCGCCGCCCGGTCGCTGGCGTCTTCCGTGGTCGATGCCGCGAAGATCGTCTTCTCGGCGAGCTTGGGGCCGGCGATGTTGACCAGCGGCGTGTTGATCGAGCCCCAGGTCGAGAGCAGGCCGGGGTAATAGTCCATCTTCTCCATGCTCTTCAGCACCTGCGCGGTCGCATCCGCCAGCGAGCCGGTGATGATCATGTCGGCGCCGGCCGCCTTCAGCTTGGCGAGCTGCGAGGTCATGTCGGTGTCCTTCGGCCCGAACTTCTCGATGCCGACCGGCTTGATGCCGTGCAGGGTCAGGATCTCCTGGAGGTCCTTGGTCGCCGCCTGGCCGTAGCCGGTGGTGTCGGCGATGATCGCGATGTTCTTGCTCTTCGACGCCTTGACCGCATAGGCGGCGAGCAGGGCGAGCTGCTCGCGATCGACCATCGACACCCGGAAGATGTAGTTCTGCGGCTCCTTGGCGTAGCGGGCGGTGATGTCGGTCGCGGTCGCGACATGCGAGATCACCGGCACCTTCTTCTGCTGCGGGATGTGCAGCCAGGCGAGCGCATTGCCGGAGTTGGTCGGGCCGACCACGGCCGCGACCTTCTCGTTGTCGATCAGCTCGTTCATGTTCTGGATCGACTTCGGCGGCGCGCCGGCATCGTCACGGACCACGCCGACGACCTTGCGGCCGAGCACGCCGCCCTGGGCGTTGAGGTCATCGATCGCCGCCTGGAAGCCATAGAGACCGGAAAGGCCGAGCTCGGCCGCGCCCGAGGCCGACTGGTCGGCATTGTAGCCGATCTTGATCTCGTTCTGCGCGAGGGCCGGCAGCGACAGCGCCATGCCTGTCGAGACCAGCAGGGCACCGAGCGTGCGGCGGGTGATGCGATTGTCCATGAACGTTCCTCCGGTTGTCGTCCGCTTGCTGCGGTTCTGTGGTGAGAGTTGAAAAAGGTCAGCCCTTGCGCCGCTCGGCGAGCAGCTCGCGTGCCCGGTCGACGCGGACGTCATGCGTGCGGGCGAGTTCGGTGGCGATCGCCTCGATCTCGGCACCCTCCGCCCCGGCGACGATGGCGATGTTGCGGGCATGCAGCGCCATATGGCCGCGTTGAATGCCTTCCGTCGCCAGCGCCCTGAGCGCCGCCATGTTCTGGGCGAGCCCGACCGCGACGGTGACCTCGGCCAGCTCCTGCGCCGTCTGGACCCCGAGCAGGCGCAGCGACCACTGGGCCAGCGGATGGGTCTTGGTGGCGCCGCCGACCAGGCCGAGCGCCATCGGCAGCTCGATCGAGCCGACGAGGTTGCCGTCCTTGTCCTCCTCCCAGGTCGTCAGCGAGGTGTAGCGGCCGCTGCGGGCGGCATAGGCATGGGCGCCGGCCTCGATCGCGCGCCAGTCATTGCCGGTCGCGACCACGACGGGGTCGATGCCGTTCATGATGCCCTTGTTGTGGGTGGTGGCGCGGTAGGGATCGATCGCGGCGAAGGTATAGGCGTCGAGCATGCCGTCGATCATGCGCCGGCCCGAGAATTCCTTGGTCGCCAGCGCCGCCTCGGGAATGGTGACGCTGGCGCGCGCCAGCCGGAGATCGGCGAGGTTGGAGAGGATGCGCAGGCGCACCGTGCCGCCGGTGATGCGCTCGACGATCGGCGCCACCGTCTCGGCCATGGTGTTGACGGTATTGGCGCCCATCGCGTCGCGGACGTCGACGAGCAGATGCATGACGACGATCGGGCCGCGCGGCGTCTGCGGGAAGACATGGACCTCGATGCCCTGGCAGCCGCCGCCGAGCGAGACCAGCACCTTGTCCTTGGCATTGGCGGCAGCGACGATCTCGGCCTGAGCCGCCAGCAACTTGTGGCGCGCGCCCTCGGGATCACCGACGCCGAGCAGCTGGACCTGCGCCCGCATGATCGGTCGGTCGCTGGAGGTGCGGAAGCCGCCGGAACCGCGGGCGATCCGGGCCATATAGGAGGCGGCGGCGACGACGGAGGGCTCCTCCACCGCCATCGGGATCAGGTAGTCCTTGCCGTTGACGGTGAAATTGGTGGCGATGCCGAGCGGCAGTTCGAAGGTACCGACGACATTCTCGATCATGCCGTTGGCGAGTGTTAGCGGCAATGCACCGGGCTGGGCCAGCAAGGCGCGGTCGGCATCGGCGAGCCCGGCCGCCGCGACAGCCTCAGCCAGTCGCTCGGCGCAGCTGAGATTGCGGTAGTTCTCGATGCGCGAGTTCACCTCGCGCCCGGCGGCGCTGCGCGCCTCGGCCGTCACCATGTCGTGTCCTCCCCAGCCGGGGTTTTTCATGCGCCTCGCGATCGGCATCGGCGCTTCTTCGGTTGACAAGCTCGGACAATCGCCGGAGAGCGGCAAGGCACAATTTTCGCAATGTCCCATTCTCTGTACCAGTGGATTGACTGGTACAGCCGCGAGGCTTGATGGACGAGCAGGTCGACAGCAACCGCACCGGCGCGATCGTTGCCCGGATCAGCCGGATGATCGACGAAGGGCTGCTCCAGCCCGGCCGGCGCATGGCCTCGCTGCGACTGGCGGCCGGCGAATACGGCGTCTCCAAGAACACCATGGTCGAGGTCTATGACCGACTCGTCGCCAGCGGCCGGCTCGAGGCCCGCCGTGGCGCCGGCTTCTATGTCCGCGCCCCCGGACAGCGGCCGAGCGAGGCGCCGCCGCCGCATATGAGCGAGGCGATCGACATCGTCTCGCTGCTCCGCGAACAGCTCTGCCAGGTCCATCCCGTTCGCGTCGGCGACGGCCGCCCGCCGCGCTCCTGGATGGAGGATTCCGAGCTCGGGCGGCACTTGCGCGTCCGCAGCGGCAAGGGCGACCTGCCGATCGAGCACGGCTACGGCGATCCGGTCGGCTACGCCCCCTTGCGCACGCAGATCGGGCTGATGCTGGCCGAGCGCTCGATCCAGGTCTCGCCGGCGCAGATCCTGATGACCTTCGGCGCCAACCACGCGCTCGACCTGATCATCCGACAGTTGCTCCAGCCCGGCGACACCGTGCTGGTCGACAGCCCCGGCTATTACCCTCTGTTCGGCAAGCTGAAGCTCGCCCGCATCGAGATGGCCGGCATCCGGCGGCTGCCGGACGGGCCGGATCTCGATGATCTTTCCGCGCAGATCGCGCGGCACCGGCCAAAAGTGTTCTTCACCCAGTCACTGGCGCACAACCCGACCGGCGGCTCGATCGCCCTGCCGATCGCGCATCGCCTGCTGCAGCTTGCCGCCCAGCACGATCTCGTCATCGTCGAGGACGACCCCTTCGCCGACGTGATGCCGGCGAGCGCGCCGCGGCTCGCCGCGCTCGATCAGTTGGAACGCGTGATCTATCTCGGCACCTTCTCTAAGACGCTCTCCGCGAGCCTGCGCATCGGCTATGTCGCCGCGAGCCCGGCGCTCGCCCGCTCGCTCGGCGACATGAAGATGCTGACCGTGGTCAATTCCTCCGGCTATCTGGAGCGGCTGGTTAGCGACCTCATCGCCAGCGGCCAGTACCGCCATCACCTCAAGCGCCTGAAGGAACGGATCGGCAAGGCGACCCGCACCGCTTTCACCGGTCTGGAGCGCCTCGGCCTGCCGATCTTCTCGCGACAGGGCGGCGGCTACTATCTCTGGGTCGGTCTGCCGCCGGGTCTCGACGATCTCGCGCTGGCGCGCCGCGCCTCCGAGCAGGGCATCTTCATCGCGCCCGGCACGGTCTTCATGCCTGAGCGGCATCAGCTCGAAGGCAATGAGCGAGTCTCGGGCATGCGAGTCAACGTCGCCTATGCCGACGATCCCGCCCTCATGGCTTTCCTCCAGGCCGAATTGGCGAGCATCTCCTAGCACCAGCGGCGCCGAACTCAGTCGATGTCGGCTGGCGTCAGGCGGCGGACATGGCGGCGCAGGACAGTCTCGAACGTCGCCAGCGCCGGCGAGACCGAGCGGCCGCTTGGCCGGATCAGTACGATGTCGCGCGCAATCGCCGGGTTCGCCAGCAGCCTGGCGAGGACCCGGCGATGCGGCGCCGCCGCCCGCGCATAGGTCGGCAGCACGGCGACGCCGAGGCGGGCCTCGACCAGCGCCAGGGCGGTGGTGATCTGCGCGACCTCATAGGCCGGCACGAGTGGAATGCCGACGGTCTCGTAGGCGACCTCGACCAGCAGCCGGATACCGCTGTCGCGGGTCAGCGTGATCAGCGGCTCGCTTTGCAGCTCGCGCCAGTCGACGTCCGCATCGGCGAAGCGGCTGCCTGGGCTGCAGAACAGCATCAGCTGGTCGCGCGCCATCGGGATGCGCTCGATACCGTCCTCGATGGCGGCGAAGGTGCCGAGTCCGCAATCGACCCGGTTCGTCCTGACGGCTTCGACGATCGTGTCGGTGCGCGCGTCGAGCACCGCGACCTGCACGCCGGGAAAGCGCTCGCGCATCTCCGCAATCGCCTCGGGCAGGATCGCCGCCGCCAGCAATGGCGGGGCGGCGACGGTGATCTTGCCACGCCGACGCTCGGCGAGATCATTGGCATTCTGGATGGCGAGGTCGAGATCATGGACGATCTTGGCGGAGGCGCCCTGGAACTCCCGGCCCCCCTCGGTCAATTCGACCCGGCGCGTCGTGCGGTCGAACAGGCGGATGCCGAGCGCCTGCTCCAGCTCACGCACCAATTGTGACAGCGCCGGCTGCGCCATGTGCAGGCGCTCCGCCGCCTTGGTGAAGGTGCCGAGCTCGGCGACGGCGAGGAACGCCTGGATCTGTCGGAGCGTGACTGCCATCACGATTTATAAGCAGATCTTCTGAATTCAGACAAATAAGCTGAATTCCATATGGTCATGGCCAAGGCCATCATGCCCCGACATCGCGCCGCTGGCCGCTCCGTTCGAGGCTTTTCATGACCGCCTATCCCGATCTCAAGCTCTATATCGGCGGCGCCTGGCGCAAGACCTCCGACAGCCTGCCTGTTCTTAATCCGGCCGATGAGAGCGTGATCGGCGCGCTTCCTGTCGCCGCTCGCGCCGATCTGGACGATGCGCTGTCGGCGGCCAGGGACGGCTTCAGGGTCTGGAGCAGGATGTCGCCGCGGGCCCGTGGCGAGATCATGCTTAAGGCCGCCGCGCTGATGCGGGCCCGCATCGACGAGATCGCCCATGCGATCACGCTGGAGCATGGCAAGCCCTTCGCCCAGGCGCAGCTCGAGGTGATCCGCGGCTGCGAATTCTTCGAATGGGACGCGGCGGAAGGGCAGCGTACCTATGGACGGGTGATCCCGAGCGAGCCCGGCATCAAGTATGTCGTGATGCACCAGCCGATCGGCATGGTCGCGGCGTTCTCGCCCTGGAATTTCCCGATGAGCCAGCCCGCGCGCAAGATCGCCGGGGCGCTCGCGGCGGGCTGCTCGATCATCCTGAAGGCGGCGGAGGAAACCCCGGCCGGCGCGCTCCACATCGCCCGCGCCTTGCACGATGCCGGCCTGCCGCCGGGCGTGTTCAACCTCGTCTTCGGCGTGCCCGCCGAGATCTCATCCTATCTGATCCCGCAGGAGCAGACCCGGCTGATCGCCTTCACCGGCTCGACCGCCATCGGCAAGCATCTGACCCGGATCGCCGCCGATCATATGAAGCCGGTGCTGATGGAGCTCGGCGGCCATGCCCCCGTGATCGTCTGCGACGATGTCGATCCGGTCGCGGCGGCGACGGCGTCGGCGATCCGCAAGTCGCGCAATGCCGGCCAGGTCTGCACCTCGCCGACGCGCTTCTTCGTGCAGGAGCCGATCTACGAGGCCTTCGCCCGGACCTTCGCCGAGAAGGCGCGCTCGGTCGTGGTCGGCAACGGCCTCGATGCCGCAACGCAGATGGGCCCCGTCGCCAATCATCGCCGCATCGAGGCGATGGAGATGCTGGTCGCTGACGCCAGGGCCAAGGGTGCGCGCGTTCTCGCCGGCGGTGAGCGCATCGGCAATCGCGGCTATTTCTTCCCGGTGACCGTGCTCGCCGATGTGCCTGATGATGCAAGGGTCATGCGTGAAGAGCCGTTCGGACCGCTCGCGGTGATCAACCCGGTCTCGACCCTGGACGACGCGATCGCCAAGGCGAACGGCCTGCCCTTCGGCCTTGCCGCCTACGCCTTCACCCATTCCGCCAGCCGGGCCGACCGTCTCGCCGACGAGATCGAGGCCGGCAACGTCTCGATCAACACGCTGGAGGCCTCGGTCGCCGAGGTGCCGTTCGGCGGCGTCAAGGACAGCGGCTATGGCCGCGAGGGCGGCGCCGAGGGTTTGGCGCACTACACGACCATCAAGACGGTCTCGCACCGCATGGCGATCTGACCGGCAGGCGACAGGGAGATTGCCTACATGAAATACGCCAGGAAGGACGCGAAGGCTTACACCCGCGCCAATATGAAGGGCATCTGGGCAGCCGCGCTGACGCCGTTCACCTCCTCGCTCGCCATCGACGAGGACGGGTTCCGCGAGAATATCCGGCACTGGACAAACGATCTCGGCATCGACGGCCTGTTCATCGCCGGCAAGCAGGGCGAGTTCTTCGCGATGTCGGTCGAGGAGCGCAAGCGCAGCTTCGAGCTCGCCGTCGAGGCCACGGCCGGGCGCGGCCAGACGATCATGTCCTGCTCCGACCAGAACATGGATGTCGTCATCGATCTTGCGAAGCACGCCCAGAAGGTCGGCGCCGACTACATCGTCGTGCACGCGCCGATCCTGCACTTCTTCAAGGCGCAGGACGAGACGCTCTACCAGTACTACCGGACTATCGCCGAGCAGGTCGACATCGGCATCGCGCTCTGGAGCCATCCGGACTCCGGCTATCTGATGAGCCCGCAGCTGTGCAACCGCCTGGCCGACATCGAGAACGTCGTCGCGATCAAGTACAGCGTGCCGCGCGCCATGTATGCCGAGCTGACCCGGCTCGCCGGCGACCGCATCCTGGTCAGCACCGCCTCCGAGGAGGAATGGCTCGACAACATCGTCGAGCTCGGCTGGCAGGTCTATCTCTGCTCCTCGCCGCCCTATCTGATCCAGACGGCAGCGGACCGGCGAATGCGCGAGTATACCGACCTCGCCTTCGCCGGCGAGGTCGAGAAGGCGCATGCAGTGCGCGACAGCCTGAACCCTGTGCGCGAGGCGCTGCGGACGACGCGGCCGGCCGAGAAGCCGCACGCGCATCAGAAATATTGGCAGGAACTGCTCGGCCAGGTCGGCGGCCGCGTGCGCGCGCCGCTGCTGGAGCTGACCGAAGCCGAGAAGGCGGCGACGCGCGCCGCCTTCGAGAGCTGCGGGCTGCAGCTTGCCGGTACACCGCTGGCCAAGGCTGGCTGAGACTTAAGGCTTGAACGACGGGAGAGACGGATATGGCGAGCGAAGGACGGCTGAAGGCCTTCAATTTCAAGAAGTGGATCGCGGAGAACGAGCACCTGCTGAAGCCGCCGGTTGGCAACAAGAAGGTGTTCGACGACGGCCAGATGACCGTGATGGTCGTCGGCGGGCCGAACCAGCGCGCCGACTACCATGACGACCCGGTGGAGGAGTTCTTCTACCAGCTCAAGGGCGACATGATGCTGAAGCTGGTCGATGACGGGAAGCACTACGACGTCACGATCCGGGAGGGCGACGTCTTCCTGCTGCCGCCGCATGTGCGCCACTCGCCGCAGCGCCCGCAGGAAGGCTCGATCGGGCTCGTGGTCGAGCCGGCGCGCCATGCCGACCAGGTCGACGGCTTCGAATGGTACTGCTTCGAGTGCAACGGCCTGGTGCATCGCATCGAGCTCAAGGTCGGGGATCTCGTGAAGGACCTGCCGCCGCTCTACGAAGCCTTCTTCGCCGACGAGAAGGCCCGCACCTGCAAGCAGTGCGGCGCCGTCCACCCCGGCCGGAAGCCGCCGGCCGGTTGGGTCGCGCTCTGAGCGACGACGAAGGTGCCGGTTCGTCCGGCCACTTCGCGGCTCTTGCGCGCCCATTGGAGATTGCTTTAAGCTTAAAATAATTTCTGACAATCCGACGCGAATGATCGGAGGAGGGGAACCATGCAGCACCGTAAATCAGGATACCTGGGTTTGATGCTGGCCGCCGCCGTCGCCATGCCAGCGTTGGCCCAGCAGGCGCCGGTCAAGATCGGCATGGTCACGACGTTGTCGGGGCCGGGCGGCTATCTCGGCCAGGACATCCGCGACGCGTTCAAGCTCGCCATCGACATGAACGGCGGCAAGCTCGGCGGCGCGCCGGTCGAGCTCGTGGTCGAGGACGACGCGCTGAAGCCCGGCCAGGGCAAGCAGATCGCCGAGAAGATGCTGAAGACCGACGGCATCAAGATCATGACCGGGATCGTCTTCTCGAACGTCGCCGGCGCGACCGTGCCCGATATCGTCGATGCCGGCGCGCTCTATGTCAGCCCCAACGCGGCGCCGTCGAACTTCGCCGGCAAGGAGTGCAACGAGAACTATTTCGTCGTCTCCTGGCAGAACGACAGCCTGCACGAGAGCGCCGGCCAGCACGCCACCAATCTCGGCTACAAGAAGGCCTTCATCCTCGCCCCGAACTACCAGGCCGGCAAGGATGCGCTCGCGGGCTTCAAGCGCCTGTTCAAGGGCGAGATCGTCGGCGAGGTCTATACCAGGCTCGACCAGACCGATTTCGCCCCGGAGATGGCGCAGATCCGCTCGGCCAATCCCGACGTCGTCTTCCAGTTCCATCCGGGCGGGCTCGGCATCGCCTTCTTGCGCCAATACCAGCAGGCCGGCCTGCTCGGCAAAACCCCGATGGTGCTGGCCGAACCCTCGCTCGACGCGACCACGCTGAAGGCGGTCGGCGACGCGGCGCTCGGCCTCAGCGTCACCGCGCACTGGAACACCGATTTCGACAACGCCGCGAACAAGGCGTTCGTCGAGGCCTTCACCAAAGCCTACAACCGCGTGCCGACCTATTACGCCAGCCAGGGCTACGACACCGCCCTCGCCATCGCTTCGGCGCTGAAGGCGACCGGCGGCAAGGCCGATGTGCCGGCATTGCGCAAGGCGCTCGCCAAGGCCGATTTCCAGTCGGTCCGCGGCGCCTTCAAGTTCGGCCCGAACCAGCACCCGGTCCAGGACTGGTACGCACTCAAGGTCGAGAAGGGCGCCGACGGCACGCCGGTGCTGAAGACCTCGGGCAAGGTGCTGAGCAATCACAGCGACGCCTACGCCAAGGATTGCAAGCTCTGAACCACTGACAAGCTCCCGCATCGACGGGGTGGGCTGCTGCCTGCCCATCCCGTCGCCAGCCGGACGTGACCAGCAATGACCCTCGTTCTCGAACAATTGCTCAACGGCCTGCAGTTCGGCGTGATGCTGTTCCTGCTCGCTGCAGGGCTGACGCTGATCTTCGGCATCATGGGCGTGATCAACCTCGCCCATGGCTCGCTCTACATGGTCGGCGCCTATGCCGCCGCCTTTGCCGCGGCACAGACCGGCTCGGTCTTTCTCGCCATCCTGGCCGGCCTCGCGGCGGCGGCGATCGTCGGCATGGCGATGGAGCTGTTCGTGCTGCGCCGGCTGTATGCCCGCGACCATCTCGACCAGGTGCTGGCGACCTTCGCGCTGATCCTGATCTTCAATCAGAGCGTGACCCTTCTGTTCGGGCGCCAGCCGCTCTTCGTCTCGGTGCCATCCGTGCTCAATGGCTCGGTCCAGCTGCTGCCGGGGCTCACCTATCCGATCTATCGGCTGATCATCATCGCGGTCGGCCTTCTCGTCGCGCTCGGGCTCTACCTCCTGATCAATCGCACCCGCATCGGCATGCTGGTCCGCGCCGGCGCGACCCATCGCGAGATGGTCAGGGCGCTCGGCGTCGATATCCGCCTGCTCTACACCGCCGTCTTCGGCCTCGGCGCCCTGCTCGCCGGCCTCGCCGGGCTGATGGCCGGGCCGATCCTGGCCGTACAGGTCGGCATGGGCGAGCAGATCCTGATCATGACCTTCGTCGTCGTGGTGATCGGCGGCGTCGGCTCGATCCGCGGCGCCTTCTTCGGCGCCCTGCTCGTCGGCCTCGTCGACACGGTGCTGCGTGCTTTCCTGCCCGGCCTGCTGCGCCAGGTCATGACCGGCTCGGAAGCCGATGCGCTCGGCGCCGGCCTGGCTTCGATGGGCATCTACATGCTGATGGCCGTGGTGCTGCTGGTGCGGCCTAAGGGACTCTTTCCCGCCAATGTCTGATGACGCCATCATCCAAACCGGCTCCCCCGCGCCGAGCACCGGCCGTGCTCTGATGCTGTTGGCATTGGCCCTCGGGCTGATCGCGCTGCCCTTTGTCGTCCAGGCGCTCGGCCAGCCGGCACTGGTGCCGTTAGCGACCCGCGTGCTGATCTATGCGATCGCCGCCGCCAGCCTGAACCTCGCGCTCGGCTTTGGTGGCATGGTCTCGTTCGGCCACGCCGCCTTCTTCGGCGTCGGCGGCTATGTCGTCGGCATCCTCTACCGCAACTATGTCGACGACAGCCTCTTCCTCGGCCTGATCCCCGGCACGAGCCAGCTGCTGATCACGCTGTCGGCCGCGATCCTGGTCGGCGGGCTGCTCGCCTTGCTGATCGGCGCGCTGTCCCTGCGCACCAGCGGCGTGCAGTTCATCATGATCACGCTCGCCTTCGCGCAGATGCTGTTCTTCCTGTTCGTCTCGCTGAAAGCTTATGGCGGCGATGACGGCATGACGATCCGGCGCCGCAACGAGCTCTTCGGCCTCAACACCCGTGACGACATCACCTTCTATTTCATCTGCCTCTCGATCGGCGTGCTGGTCTTCCTGGCGCTCTGGCGCATCGTCGGCTCGCGCTTCGGCATGGTGCTGGCGGGCATCCGCCAGAACGAGCGGCGCATGGCGGCGATCGGCATCGCGCCCTATCGCTACAAGCTCGCCGCCTTCGTCATCTCCGGCATGGGCACCGGCCTCGCCGGCGCTCTGATGGCCAACTATCTGCGCTTCGTCAGCCCGGACATGCTGCACTGGACCAAGTCGGGCGAGCTGATGATCATGGTCATCCTCGGCGGCGTCGGCACCCTGCTCGGCCCGCTCTTCGGCGCAGCCGCCCTCGTCATTCTCGAGACCGTGCTGACCTCATGGACCGAGCATTGGCAACTCGTGCTCGGGCCGATCCTCCTGCTCGTCGTCCTCTTCACGCAAGGTGGGCTCAACGGGCTGTTCAGCCGCCTCGGCATCGGCAGGAGCGCGCGATGAGCCAGCCGCTCCTCTCCGTCCGCGGCCTGCGCAAGCGCTTCGGCGGGCTGATCGCCACAGACAATGTCGACCTCGATGTCGTCGAGGGCGAGATCCACGCGCTGATCGGCCCGAACGGCGCCGGCAAGACTACGCTGCTGACCCAGCTTTTCGGCGAGCTCAGCCATGACGAAGGCGAGATCAGGCTGGAGGGCGTGCCGATCGACGCGCTGGCGACGCCGCAACGTGTCCGGCGCGGCCTCGCCCGCACCTTCCAGATCAACCAGCTGCTGCCCGATTTCAGCATGCTCGACAATGTCGCGCTCGCCGTGCAGGCGCGGCAGGGGCACAGCTTCCGCTTTTTCGGCGATGCCCGCCGCGACAAGGGCCTGCGCCAGCGCGCCCGCGAGCATCTGACCACCGCCGGCCTCGCCCATCGAGCCGAGGTCAAGGTCGCCGATCTCTCTCATGGCGAGCAGAAGCAGCTCGAATTCGCCATCGCGCTCGCCTGCGAGCCGCGCGTGCTGCTGCTGGACGAGCCGATGGCGGGTCTAGGGCATGCCGAGAGCGAGCAGATGGTCGCGATGCTCTCCGGGCTGAAGGGCCGGGTCACCATGCTGCTGGTCGAGCACGACATGGACGCCGTCTTCGCGCTCGCCGACCGGATTTCGGTGCTGGTCTATGGCCGCATCATCGCGACCGGGACAGCGCAGGAGATCCGCGACAGCGCCGACGTCCGCACCGCCTATCTCGGCGAGGGGGACGCCTGATGCTGAGCGTGCGCAACCTGCAATCGGCCTATGGCGCCAGCCAGGTGCTGTTCGATGTCGGCCTCGACATCGGCGACGGCGAGGTCGTGACCCTGCTCGGTCGCAACGGCATGGGCAAGACCACGACGGTGCGCTCGCTGATGGGGCTATTGTCGCCCAAGGGCGGCGAAATCAGCTTCGACGGCCGCCAGCTCAAGGGCAATACGCCGGAGGCGATCGCCCGCTGCGGCATCGGGCTCGTGCCGGAAGGCCGGCAGGTCTTCCCGACGCTGACCGTGCGCGAGAACCTCGTTGCCACCGCAGCAAACCGGCTCGGGCGCTCTTCGCCCTGGACGCTGGAGCGAGTCTATGCCCTCTTCCCGCGCCTTGAGGAGCGCGCCGGCCAGTCGGCCCGCACGCTGTCGGGCGGGGAGCAGCAGATGCTGGCGGTCGGCCGGGCGCTGATGACCAATCCGAAGCTGCTGATCCTAGACGAGGCGACGGAGGGCCTCGCGCCGGTGATCCGGGCCGAGATCTGGCGCTGCATCGAAGCGCTCAAGGCGCAGGGCCAGTCGATCCTGCTGATCGACAAGAACATCGCGGTGCTGAAGCGCCTGGCCGACAGGCATTACATCATCGAGAAGGGGCGCACGGTCTGGTCGGGCTCGAGCGGCGACCTCGCGGCCAATGCGGAACTGGTGCATCGCTATGTCGGCGTCTGAAAACAAGATCGTCGCGAGCAGTCTCGCGGTCGATCCCGTCGAAGCCTTGCGCGACACGCTGAGCGAGATCCTCGCCGGCCTGGTCGCGGCCGGCTGCGGCCCGCATCACCTGACCGGCATGGACTGGGAGAGCGCCGATCCCGCCGCCTTCCATCTCTCGCGCCATACGGTCGAATTGGCCTATCGCGAGGTCTTCGCCGGCTTCCGGCCGCCGATCCACCTTCAACTTGGAACGGAGCCGGGCCTGACTGTCCGCGCCCGCCACGCCATGCCACAGCCGCTGCCGGATATCGAGGTCGAGGGCTATCCGCTGCGCGAGCTCGGCCGGCAATACAGCCCGCGCCTGCAGGCCGACATGACCGCGCTGTTCCGGCGATGGAGCCGCGAAGGGGAGGCCTTCCGCGCCGGGCATGGCGGGCTCGACCTCGCCTATGGCCCAGGCCGCTTCGAGACGCTCGATCTCTATCGTCCCGCCGGCGTGGCGCGCGCCCCGATCTTCGTCTTCATCCATGGCGGCTACTGGCAGGCTTCTGACAAAGTCCAGCACGCGCAGTTCTCGCAGGGGCTGCTCGATGCCGGTTTCGCGGTCGCCCAGCCGAATTACGGGCTGGCTCCGGAGACGCCGTTGGAAGCGAGCATCGCCCAGACTGTCGCCGCGCTGAACTTTCTCGTTCGCGAAGCCGAGGCGCTCGGCCTCGACCCGGCACAACTGCACATCAGCGGCCATTCAGCCGGCGGCCATCTCGCGGCGATGGCCTTGTGCGACCCGGCGTCGCCGCCGGTTGCCTCGGCGCCGCTGCTCTCCGGGCTGTATGATCTGAAACCGCTCGGTCACCTCCCGATCGGGCGCCTGCTCGGCCTCGACGATACCGAGCGCGCGGTGCGCCTCAGCCCGCTCGGTCGGCCGCGCCCTGGCAATGCACGCCTCGCCTTCGCCGTCGGCGAGGGTGAGAGCGACGCGTTCAAGCGACAATCGGCGAGGCTGGCGGCGGCCTGGCAGGCGTCCGAGCCGCTGATCTGCCCCGGCCATCACTTCAGTATGCTCGAGGGGCTGAATAGCGGCGCCCTGCTCGACCTCGCCTTGCGGACGGCAAGACCATGACGGCTCGTCGGCGCAAGCCGCTGAGGATCGGGCTGATCGGCTGGGGCGCGATCAACCGGCATGTCGTCCGGCTGTTGTCGCGATCGGTGGTTGCTGAAGCGGTCTCGATCGTCGCCATCGGCGTGCGCTCGCCCGAACGCGCGCAGGATATCCCGGCCGACGCCAGCCTGCTGACCGACCCGCAGCAGCTTGCCGGGCTTGATCTCGACATCGTGGCGGAAGCCGCAGGGCAGCCCGCCGTCGCGCTCTGGGGTGAGAGTGCCTTGCGGCAGGCGGGGGCGTTCGCGGTGACCTCGGCCGGTGCCCTCGCCGACACGGCGCTGCTCGAGCGCCTCATGTCGGTCGCCGAAGCCGCCGGCAGCCAGCTCGTCGTCACATCAGGCGCGCTCGCCGGCATCGATGCGCTCGCGGCAGCTTCGGCGCTGCCGCTCGACGAGGTCGTCCACGCCATCGTCAAACCGCCGGCGGCTTGGCGGGGCACGCCTGCCGAGAGGCTCGTCCCGCTCGATGCGCTGACCGCACCGGCTAGCTTCTTCATCGGCTCCGCCCGCGAGGCGGCCCGGCGCTTTCCCCAGAACGCCAATGTCGCGGTGATCTCGGCGCTCGCCGGCATTGGGCTCGACCGGACCCGCGTCGAGCTGATCGCCGATCCCGGGATCGCCGAGAACTGCCATCGCCTGAGCGCGCATGGCGCCTTCGGCCGCCTCAGTGTCACCATCGAGAACAGGCCGCTCGCCGACAATCCGAAATCCTCGGAGATGGCCGCGCTCAGTCTCGTCCGGATGATCAGCAACAGCGTCAGCCCACTCTGCCGTTGATCCTGCCGCCACTCGACCGGGCCTTTGCGGACTGAGATGATCCGCTGGCTGCGATTGCGCCGCGCTGCGGGTTGCCTGAGATGACGATGAATGACCCGATCACGATGACATCGACGATGACCTATCGCGCCGCCCTTGATGCGTTTCTGGCCTCGCCCGCCTCAGCCTCCTGGCGCGATCTTTCCGTCTTCCGCGACGGCACGGTGGCGCGCGCCTGCGCCGCCGTCGATGCCGAGCGCGCTATCGGCCAGGTCGTGGCGCCGATGCCGGAGCGCTTTCTGGCGGCGCTCACGCTGACGCCGCTGGACGATGTCAGGGTCGTCATCCTCGGCCAGGACCCTTACCCGACACGCGGCCATGCCAACGGGCTCGCCTTCTCCTATGTCGGACCGCCGCCGCTGCCGCGTTCGCTGGTCAACATCTACAAGGAGCGGGCCGAGGATATCAGCTTCGCTGCGCCTGCTGACGGCGATCTCTCTGGCTGGGCGAAGCAGGGGGTGCTGCTGCTCAACACCGCGCTGACGGTGCGCGAGGGCGCGACGCAGGCCGGCTCGCATCTCAAGCTCGGCTGGCGCGCGGTGACGGACGCGATCCTCGCGGCCGTCTCGCAGCGGCGACCGCATGTCGTCTTCATGCTTTGGGGATTACCCGCGCAGGCCAAGCGGGGCCTGATCGACGAGAGCAGGCATCTCGTCATCGCCAGCGCCCATCCCTCGCCGCTCTCGGCGCGGCGCGGCTTCTTCGGCTCGAAGCCGTTCAGCCAGGCGAATGACTGGCTGAAGGCGAAAGGAGAGCAGCCGGTCGCGTGGTGAGGGCTACCCCACCGGCCGCTCGTCGGCGATGACCTTGCCGTCATTCGGGAGTGCGCCGAGCGGCAGCACCTCGACAGCCCCCTTCAGCTTGGTGACCTGCTGCAGGGTCGAGGAGACCGCGTCGACGAAGCCCTTCGGCTCGGCATAGATTTCGGCCTTCAGCGTCATCGTGTCGAGTTCGTTGGCACGGCCGATGACGAGGCGGAGCTTGGCGATCTCGGCATGGCGGCGGGCGATCTCGGCGACCTGTTCGGGCCGCACGAACATGCCCTTGACCTTCGCCGTCTGGTCGGCGCGGCCGAGCCAGCCCTTGATCCTCGCATTGGTGCGGCCGGAAGCGCTCGCCCCCGGCAGGACCGCAGTGAGATCGCCAACCGCGAGGCGAATCTGCGGGTGGTGCGGGTCAAGATTGGTGACGACGATCTCGCCGACCTCGCCCTCGGCGACAGGGTCGCCGGTGCCGGGGCGGACGATCTCGACGATCAGGTTCTCGTTCAGCACCATGCCGTCGCGGGCGCCGGTCTCATAGGCGATCAGCCCGATATCGGCGGTGGCGTAGAGCTGGTAGGCGTCGACACCGCGGTCGCGGACCCAGGCCTGCAGCGAGGGCGGGAAGGCCGCGCCCGAGACGATCGCGCGCTTCAGGCAGGAGGTGTCGATGCCGCGGCTGTCGGCGGCCTCGATCAGCAACTTCAGGAAGTCCGGCGTGCCGAGATAGGCGCTCGGATTGTAGGCGCCGATCACCTCCATCTGCTGCTCGGTATTGCCGGGACCGGCCGGGATGACGGCGCAGCCGATGGCGCGCGCCGCCGAATCCATGATGAAGCCGCCCGGTGTCAGATGATAGCCGAAGGTGTTGAGAACGACGTCTCCCTTGCGGAAGCCGGCGGCGTAGAGGCCGCGTGCCGTGCCCCAGGGATCGCTGCCGACCCCCTCCGGCTCGAAGATCGGGCCGGGCGAGGTGAAGAGCCGGCCGAAGGAGCCGAGCGGCGAACCGACGAAGCCGCCGAAGGGCGGGCTGTCCTTGTGCAGCGCAGGCAGGTCGGCCTTGCGCAGCACGGGCAATTCGGCGAGCGCGGCGCGGTCGGTGACACCGGTCGGATCGACGCCCTTCAGATGCGCAGCATAGCCCGGTGTCGTCAGCGCAGCGGCGAGCACGGCCGGCAGTTTTGCGAACAGGTCGGCCTCGCGCCGCTCGGGCGGCCGGGTCTCGAGATCGTCGTAGTGCTCGCTCATCGCGCTTGCCCTTGGAAATGGTGCCCGGCCTATCGGCGCAGGATGCGAAGGAAATTGAGCAGTCCCATCAGGGAGGCCGCGACATAGGTCATCGCCGCGGCCCTCAGCACCCCGCGTGCCGCCGGCATGTCGTCCGGGTGCAGGTAGCCGTCCTGCTGGAGGATCGGGAGTGCCTTGCCGAAGCTGGCGTCGAATTCCACCGGCAGCGTCACGAGATGGACGACGAGCCCGATGCCGAGCAGCGCCAGCACCGCGGCGAACTGAGCGAAAAGCACGCCCGGAGCCCGCACCAGGATCATCACCAGCGGCGCGGTGACGAGCACCACCATCGCGACCTTGTCGACCTTGCCCAGCAGCCGGGCGAGGCTGGTGCGGATATCGAACAGGCGGCTGCCCTGCGCATGCTGGAGCGCATGGGCGACCTCGTGGGTGGCGACGGCGACGGCGGTGATCGAGCGGCCGTCATGGTTGCCGGGCGAGAGCCGCACGGCACGGGCGTCGGGATCGTAGTGATCTCCCGCGGCGGTGATCTCCACGGGGATTGTCTGCAGGCCGAAACGATCGAGCAGATGGCGGGCAAGCTCGCCGCCGGTGCCGGGAAGGTCTGGCCTGTCTGCGGCGTGCCTGTCCATTTCGTAGCGGACCCAGAATTGCGGACCGTAGATGACGGCGACGAGAAGGAGAGCGAGGACGACATAGAGCATGACCGGGTCGTGCCCGCCGATCCCGGCTTGACTATGACAGCCAGCGCTTGCGGCGCTTGTAGCTCTTGACCTCGCGGAAGGACTTTTTGTTGCCCTCGGCGACGCCCAGGTAGAATTCCTTCACGTCCTCGTTCTCGCGCAGCATCTTGGCTTCGCCGTCCATGACGACGCGGCCGGTTTCCATGATGTAGCCATAGGTGGCGTAGCGCAGTGCCATGTTGGTGTTCTGCTCGGCGACGAGAAAGGAGACGTCCTCCTTGTCGTTGAGCCGGCGAACGATCTCGAAGATCTCCTCGACGATCTGCGGCGCCAGCCCCATGGACGGCTCGTCGAGCAGGATCATCTTGGGTTTGCTCATCATGGCGCGGCCGATGGCACACATCTGCTGTTCGCCGCCGGAGGTATAGCCGGCCTGCGAGTTGCGGCGCTGCTTAAGCCGCGGGAAAAGCTCGTAGATCTTCTCGAGATCGCGCTTGATCGCGGCGTTGCCGTCACGGCGGGTGAAGGCGCCGGTGAGCAGGTTCTCCTCGATCGAGAGATGGCCGAAGCAATGCCGGCCTTCCATCACCTGGATGCAGCCGCGGCGGACGAGCTCACTCGGCGACATCTTGTCGACGCGCTCGCCGTCGAAGACGATCGAGCCCTTGGTGACTTCGCCGCGCTCGGCCTTGAGCAGGTTCGAGATTGCCTTCAGCGTCGTGGTCTTGCCGGCGCCGTTGGCGCCGAGGATCGCGACGATGCCCTTGCGCGGCACGGTCAGCGAGACACCCTTCAGCACCAGGATGACGTGATCGTAGATCACCTCGATATTGTTCAGCGACAGGATCGTGTCCGTCGCCGCGGCGGCTGCGGGCTTCTCGAGGGTGGCGGTCGACATTGAACCTCCAATCCTTCTCCCCTCGGGGGAGAAGGTGGCCCGGCGTCAGCCGGGTCGGATGAGGGACGGACGGATGAGGCGGTACAAGACTTCCCTCATCCGTCTGCTTCGCAGACACCTTCTCCCCCGGAGGGGAGAAGGATTGGCACTCGTCAGATCAGGACGATTTTTCGCAAGGCTCGGTGCGCTTGGGCCAGTTGCCGGCCTTCTCGACATAGTCCTTGGCGTTGGCCTCGATCAGCGGCCGGACCTCGTCCTTCATCGGCTCGATCCAGTCGCCCTTCTGGGTCCACTTGGTGCCGTCCCATTCGGCGACATAGGCCTTGTGGTGGCCGGAATGGTCGGTGCAGCTGACCTTCACCGGCGAGGCGAAGCCGGCCATGCCGATCTCCTTGAGGCGGGCCTCGTCGATATTCAGGTTCTCGAGCCCGCGGCGCATGTCCTCGGGGGTGATCACCTTCTTGCCGGTCAGCTTCTGGGCGGTGCGGATCGCCTCGACCACGAGCATCGAGTTGTAGACGCCGCGATTGTAGAGGTTCTCGCCGACCTTCTCCTTCGGCGTCGTGCTCTTCCCCTTCTCGACGACATGCTTGAGGATGTCCTGGATCACCGGGAAGTTCTGGCCGGCCGCGTTGAAGTTCAGCGAGCGGTAGCCCTTGGCCTCGGCGCCGCCGGCGCGGGCGTCGTCGTCACCGCCGGCCCACCAGACGCCGACCAGCTTGTTGATCGGGAAGTTGTTCTTGATCGCTTCCTTCACCGCGGTCGGGTTCATCGCGCCCCAGCCCTGGTTGTAGAGGAAGTCCGGCCGGTCACGGCGGATCGAGAGCCAGAGCGAGCCCTGGTTCTGCATGTCGGCCGCGGCAACCGGATAGAGCTTGAGCTCGAAGCCGTACTTCTTGGCGAGGTTCTCGAGCACCGGGATCGGCTCCTTGCCGAAGGGCGCGTCGAGATGGATCAGGCCGAGCTTCTTGCCCTTGAGCTTGTCCATGCCGCCGAGCTCGTTCGCCATGTGCTTCACCATGACCGAGGCGCCGTCCCAATAGGTCAGCGGCGGGATGAAGACCCAGGGGAAGTTGGTGCCGTCGGCCGAGGCCGAGAGGCCATAGGCCATCGACAGGATCGGCAGCTTGTCGACATGGGCGCGCGGGATCGCCGCCAGCGTCGCGCCGGTCGACCACGGGCTGTAGACGATGGTCTTCGACTTGACCTGCTCGTAGCACTCGATCGACTTCTTGGTGTCGTAGCCGGTCTCGCACTCCTCGTAGACGACCTTGACGCCGTTCACGCCGCCGTCACGCTCGTTGATCATCGAGATGTAGTCGCGCATGCCGTCGCCGATCGGGATGCCGGAGCCCGAGAACGGGCCGGTACGATAGGCGTTGTTGGAGAAGTAGATCGTCTCCTGCGCATTGGCCGGTGCGGCGATCGCTCCGGCGGCGAGAAGCGCGCCGACGGCGACGCTCCTGATGATGCTGCTCGTTTTCATAGGCCTTCCTCCGTGGTTGCCGGGTCCGGCCGAGCCGTCCCGTCTTCGCTTGCCCGCCGCTTGAAGACCGCGGCGAGTCGTTGTCCTTGGACCCTGCGCCCCGGTCTCAGTAGGGGAAGGGCCACGTCCGCAATTTCTGCTTCCCGATCTGCCAGAGCCGGGCAAGGCCGTGCGGCTCGAGGATCAGGAAGAGGATGATCAGCGCGCCGACCAGCATGAAGGTGACGTGCTCGGCCGTGGCGCCGCCGATCGGCACGCCCAGCGCCGGCAGGCCGAACTTCAGCGCCGTCGGCAGGATCGACAGGAAGGCCGCGCCGAAGAAGGACCCGATCAGCGAGCCCAGGCCGCCGATGATCACCATGAACAGGATGGTGAAGGAGAGGCGGATGGTGAAGACGTCGTTGGCTTCGCCGCCGCCATACCAGAGGAAGATCATCATCGCTCCGGCCACACCGGCGAAATAGGAGGAGACGGCGAAGGCCGTGAGCTTGGCGTTGAGCAGCTTGATGCCCATCAGCTCGGCGGCGATGTCCATGTCGCGCACGGCCATCCAGGAGCGGCCGAGCTTGCCGTGGACGATGTTGGAGGCGAACCAGGTCAGCACGACGACGAGCCCGAGGCAGACGAAATAGCGCGTCTCCGGGGTCGCGGAGGCGCCGGTGATCGGCAGGCCGAACAATGTGCGCTGCGGCACCTCGATCGCGCCGGAGGCGTTGTAGTTGAACAGCCAGGGCACGCGCACGAAGGCCCATTGCAGGAAGAACTGCGCGGCGAGCGTGGCGACGGCGAGATAGAAGCCCTTGATCCGCAGCGAGGGCAGGCCGAACAGCACGCCGATCGCCGCCGAGAACAGGCCCGACAACAAGATCAGGACGATGATGTTCACGCCCGGGAAGAAGGTCGTCAGCTTGTAGCAGGAATAGGCGCCGACACCCATGAAGGCGGCGGTACCGAGCGAGATCAGCCCGGTATAGCCGGTGAGGATGTTGAGCCCGATCGCCGCCAGCGAGAACACCAGGAACGGGATCATCACCGAGGCGATGAAGAAGTCGTTGCCGATCAGCGGGATGCCGACGAGGGCGATCGCCAGGATGACGGCGATGCCGATCCGGTCCTGCCGGAGCGGGAACACGGCCATGTCGGCGGCGTAGTTGGTCTTGTATTGGCCGGCTTCGCGGTAGAACACGGGTCCGCCTCTCAGATGCGTTCGATGATCTTGTCGCCGAACAGGCCCTGCGGCCGGAACAGCAGGAAGCCTAGCGCGATGAAATAGGCGAGCCAGCTCTCGATGCCGCCGCCGATCAGCGGCCCCCAGTAGAACTCGCCGAGCTTCTCGCCGATGCCGATGATCAGCCCGCCGACGATGGCGCCGGGGATCGAGGTGAAGCCGCCGAGGATCAGCACCGGCAGCGCCTTCAGCGCCACGATCTCGAGCGCGAAGGAGACGTCGGAGCGGGCGCCCCACATGATGCCGGTGATCAGCGCGACGATGCCGGCGGTGAACCAGACGATCACCCAGATCTGGTTGAGCGAGATGCCGACCGACAGCGCCGCCTTGTGGCTGTCGGCCACGGCCCGCAGGGCGCGCCCGATGCGCGTGTACTGGAAGAACAGCGCCAGCACGGCGATCATCAGCGAGGCGATGATGGCGGCAGCGATGTCGATCTTCTGCAGCGAGACGATGCCGCCCAGGATCTTCAGGTCGATCGCGCCCTTGGGCAGATAGAGCTGCTCGGCGATCATCTGCTTGGGATTGCCGCCGAAGATGGCCTCGCCGAAGCCGATCAGGAAATAGGTGATTCCGAAGGTCGCCATGAACAGGATGATGTCTGGCTGGTTGACCAGCGGGCGCAGTACCACGCGCTCGATCGTCACGGCGAGGGCGAACATCACGCCGAGCGTCAGGATGACCGCGAGGAAGGCCGGCACGCCCTTCTCGTAGAGGCCGACCAGCGTCAGCGCCGCGAAGACCACCATGATGCCCTGGGCGAAGTTGAACACGCCCGAGGCCTTGAAGATCAGCACGAAGCCGAGCGCGATCAGCGCATAGAGTACGCCGGAGACGAGGCCCTCCCAGATCGTCTGGGCGAGCAGGTCCGGGGCCTGGACCATCTGGTTGAACGGATCGACGAAGATATTGTGGATCGTGCCGGTCGGGTCGATGCGGGCGCCGATGAGCGCGGCGGCGACGAGGCCGACCACGATCAGGCCGGTCTTGACCCAGACATTGCCGAGGAGATTGGGCGCGGGCTGCGCGGCGATGTCGCTCATGCGCTCATTTCCTTTGCGCTCATGTCCTTGCTTGCGGCGGCCATCAGTGCGCCACTCCGAGATAGGCGTCGATCACGCGCTGGTCGGCCTTGACCTCGGCCGGGGTGCCGTCGGCGATCTTGCGGCCGTATTCGAGCACGACGACGCGGTCGGAGAGGTCCATGACCACGCCCATGTCGTGCTCGATCAAGGCTATGGTGGTGCCGAACTGATTGTTCACGTCGAGGATGAAGCGGCACATGTCCTCCTTCTCCTCGAGGTTCATGCCGGCCATCGGCTCGTCGAGCAGCAGGAGCTCCGGCTCCATCGCGAGCGCACGCCCGAGCTCGACGCGCTTCTGCAGGCCATAGGGCAATTTGCCGACCGGCAATTTGCGGATGTGCTGGATCTGCAGGAAGTCGATGATGTCCTCGACGACCTTGCGATGCTCGATCTCCTCGTCCATCGCCGGCCCGTGGCGCAGCGCCTGCCAGAAGAAGCCCTTGCGCATCTTGAGGGTGCGCCCGGTCATGATGTTGTCGAGCGTCGACATGCCCTTGAACAGCGCGACGTTCTGGAAGGTGCGGGCGATGCCGGCGGCGGCGGCCTGGTGCGGCCTGACCTTGGCGCGGCGCAGGCCCTTGTAGGTGATGCGGCCTTCTTGGGGATGGTAGAAACCGTTGATGCAATTCAGCATCGAGGTCTTGCCGGCGCCGTTCGGGCCGATGATGGCGCGAATCTCGCCCTTGCGGATGTCGAAGGAGACGTCGCTGATCGCCTTCACCCCGCCGAAGCGCAGGGAGACGTTGTCGACCGAGAGCAGCACCTCGCCCTTGTGCGTGACCGGTTCGCCGGCGACCGTCATGGAATGCGCGTTCATGCCGCCTCCTTCGTCGCCAGGCTCGAGACCGGGTAAACCTTGGCGTCGGCGACCTTGACCGTCGCTGAGATCACGCCCTTGCGGCCGTCCTCGAAGGTCACTTCCGTCGAGATATCCGCTTGGGTCGAGCCGTTGTACAAAGCCTCGACCAGCGGGGCGTAGCGCTCGGCGATGAAGCCGCGCCGGACCTTCTGGGTGCGGGTCAGCTCGCCATCGTCGGCGTCGAGCTCCTTGTGCAGGATCAGGAAGCGCTTGATCTGGGCGCCGCCCATCATCGGCTCGGCCGCGAGCGAGCGGTTCACCTCGTCGACATGCTTGGCCATCATCTCGTAGACCTGCGGATGGCCGGCGAGCTCCTGATAGGAGGCGTAGACGACGTTGTTGCGCTCGGCCCAATTGCCGACGGCGGTCAGGTCGATGTTGAGCGCGACGGTGGCGTAGTCGCGGCCCTGGCCGAAGGCGACCACCTCCTTGATGTTCGGATAGAATTTCAGCTTGTTCTCGATGTATTTCGGCGGGAACAGCTCGCCCGAGTTGAGCTTGCCGACATCCTTGGCGCGGTCGATGATCTTGAGGTGCCCGCTCTCGTCGAAGAAGCCGGCATCGCCCGAGCGGACATAGCCGTCCTCGGTCATCGTCTCGGCGGTCTTCTCGTCGTCCTTGTAGTAGCCGCGGAAGATCGAGGGCGAGCGGTAGAGCACCTCGCCATTGTCGGCGATCTTGATCTCGACCTGCGGCGCCGGCTTGCCGACCGTGTCGGCCTTGATCTCGCCGTCCGGCTGCATGGTGATGTAGACGCCGGCCTCGGTCTGTCCATAGAGCTGCTTCAGGTTGACGCCGATCGAGCGGTAGAAGCGGAAGAGCTCGGGGCCGATCGCCTCGCCGGCGGTGTAGCCGACCTTGATGTTGGTCAGGCCGAAGCGGTTGCGCAAGGGCGCGTAGATGATGATGTCGCCGAGCTTGTAGAGCAGCCGGGCGGAGAGCGGCACGGATTCGCCGTTCAGGATCTTCTCGCCATGCTGCTTGGCGACGCCGAGGAAGTAGTTGAAGACTTTCCGCATCAGCGGGCCGGCATCCTCCATGCGCACCATGGTCAGCGTCAGCATGGTCTCGAAGACGCGCGGCGGCGCGAAGGCGTAGGTGGTGCCGATCTCGCGGCGGTCGTCGACGACGGTTTCGGGCCCTTCCGGGCAGTTGACGCAGAAGCCGGCGATGATCGCCTGGGCATAGGAGAAGACATGGTCGCCGACCCAGGCGATCGGCAGATAGGCGATGATCTCGTCGTTCTCGTTCAGCCCGTCGAAGCTGCAGCCGATCTCGGCGGCGGTGATGACGTTGAAATGCGTCAGCATCACCCCCTTGGGCCGCCCGGTCGTGCCGGAGGTGTAGAGGATGATGGCAAGATCGTCGCTCGCGCCCTGCTCCATCTCGCGGTCATGCGCGGCTGAAACCGTGGTGTCCTTGAGCGCGGCGCGCCCGGCCTCGATCACGTTGCCGATGTCGTGCAGCTTGGCGTGGTCGTAATCGCGCAGGCCGCGGGGCTCGTCATAGAGCATGTGGCGCAGGGCCGGCAGCCGCTCGATGACCGAGAGAACCTTGTCGACCTGCTCCTGGTCCTGCACGCAGGCGAAGACCGCCCCGGCATGGTCGAGCACATAGGCCATCTCGTCCGCGACGCTGTCGGCATAGACTGGTACCGGGATCGCGCCGAGCCATTGCGCCGCGGCCATCGACCAATAGAGGCGCGGGCGATTGTAGCCGATGATGGCGACCTTCTCGCCGCGCTTCAGGCCGAGCTGCTCGAAGCCTTTGGCATAGGCGCGGACCTGCTCGGCCACCTCGGCCCAGGTCCAGGACTGCCAGATGCCGAGGTCCTTGTGCCGGAACGCGACGCGTGCGCCGCGCTCCCGCGCATTGCGCAGCAAAAGCTTGGGAAAGGTGTCCGCCCGGCCGGCGGCTGCGCTTGCCACGATATCGTCTCCACCCTGTCGCCCCGTCTGTCGCGGGTTGTCGGGCCTTGCGCCCTTTTGCGATCATGCAAGCTTTGCAGGTGCCTCGGCGCTGTGCAAGAAGCCACTTGACAGACAAGACGCATTTGGGGCGCTATTGTCCCGCCGAGGTTTAGCCTGCTCTACCCGAACCGGTGTTTCTCAGGCAGTTTCGAGAGTTTGCGGCCCCCCGATCGTGCAGGAGGCCGCGTTGCCGTCACACGAAACGGATCGGCGCGCTTTCACTCAAACGCGAGAAGCGCGGCAGGAACCGTGTTTCGCCGATCCTGACAGGTTGCGGCCCGCCACTGACCAGCAGAGCGCGCACGGCCTCTTCGGCGAGCAGCGAAGCGAGCTGCCGGCCGAGGCAGCCATGGCCGCCAACGCCGAAGGCGAGGTGCCGTTTCGCTGGCCGGGCTGGATCGAACCGCGTCGGCTGTTCGAAGGCCCATCCATCCAGATTGCCCGACGGCCACCACATCGTCAATGAAGTGCCGGCGGCAATCGTCTCGCCGCGCCAGACGATGTCCCCGGCCGCCATCCTGGCGGTGAGGATCGTTGGCGAGGTCAGCCGGAACGCCTCCTGCACCGCATCGGAAAGCGTGTACTGTCCGGCCGACAGGTCGAGGCGCAATTGCTCTTGTTGCATCAGGTAGTCGAGGACGCAGAACACGCCCGAGATCGTCGTTTCGACGGCGTCGAATGCAAAGCCTGCGACCAGATCTGCAGCCTTGGCGGCGCTCCCCGACGGCAATCGCGCCGCGATGTCGCGCATCAGCCCTGATTGGCCCTCGGATTCGAGCTCGTGCAGCAGCCGCAGCAGGCCGCGCGCCTCCCGGTTCGCGGCGGCGAGCCTGTCCGGCGCCGGCGCGAAGGACAATTGCTCGCCGATGACGGCTATTGCAAAGCCGATCCGGCCTGCCTGTTGCTGGTCTATCCCGGCAAGTGCACAGAAGGCGCGGGCGGAAAGCGGTGCGACGAAGTCGCGGACCAGGTCCGGATTGGCTGCGCCGAGCAGGTCCCGGCGCGCCGCATCGGCCAGATGCCGAATCGTGGGCCGCAACGCCTCGATCCGCTGGGCCGACAGCCCGGCAATGACCGCTTGCCGCAGGCCGCGATGTTCGGGCCCCGCCAGGGTGAACAGGCCCCAGCGCAGCAAGGCGTGGATATCGGCCTTGTCCGGGCCGAGACCTTCGAGCGGGAAGGGATGGCCATCGAGGCGCGGGTCGCGCCCAAGCGCGAAGAGCGCCTCATAGCCCAGTACGGACAGGCCGCCGGTCGATGCGAAGAGGCCGTCGCCGGTAGCGAGGGCAGATTGGAAGAAGGGTGCGGGATCCTGCCAGAAGGCGGGATCGGCAGGCAAATCAAAGGTGTGCATCTTGGTTCGCTTTCGTCATCAAGGCAGAATCGATCGCGCCCGCTCTCGGTGAGGCGGGCTGCGGACGTGCGCTCGATGAGGTCAGCGAAGCCGGATGGATGCGGTCATGGCGCCGAGCTACCATACTCCGGCCTCGGGGTGAACCTGGCGGGGCGATGCGGGTGGAAGGCAGCGCCTTCGATCTGCCGCTTTCGAACCGGAAGCTCGATACGGGGACTAGCCAATGCGTGCTCTTGCCTCGATCGCGATGCTGCTCGCCGCGGGCGCCACGCAGACGCATGCGCATCGGCCGCCGGGTGGCTGGGACTATCCGTTCGAATGCTGCTCCGAGGCCGATTGCGCGCGGATCGATCCAAGCGAGGTGCGGGAGACTCCGTCCGGCTTCGTCGTGACGATCATGCCCCGTCGCCATCCGATGTGGGCCAGCGAGCGCCGCCAGCCGGCCGTGCTCGACATCCCCTATCAGAAGGCCCGTCTTTCGCCGGACGGCTTCTTCCATCTCTGCATGAACGATGCGGGCGAGTTGCTCTGCTTCTTCTCACCGGGTGGGGGATCGTAGTGCTGATGTCGGCAACGGGTCGCAAGCCGACATTCCGCCTCACCCAATCGGCTGCGTCGCACCCGGCCCCAGCGATCTCTGCACCATGACGCTGTCGGACCATTTGCCGTGGCGATAGGCGACACCCGGCAACAGCCCCACGCGGGCGAAGCCGAAGCGCTCGTGCAGCGCGAGCGAGGCGCCATTCTCGGCGTCGATATAGCCGATCATCTGGCGAAAGCCGGCGGCAGCGCAGGCGTCGATCAGCGCCTGCATCAAGAGCCGTCCGATGCCGCGGCCGAGATGCTGGTGATGGACGTAGATCGAGTGCTTCACCGTGAAGCGATAGGCCGGCCGCTTGCGGAACAGCACGACATAGGCATAGCCGACGACCTCGCCGCCGCGGGTCGCGACCAGATGCGGCAGCTTGCGGCTGCGCAGGTTCTTGCGCCGGTCCTTGAGATCGTCCGGCTGCGGCGTGCCGGTGTCCTCGATACCGGCCTCGATGCCGAGGCGGATGTGCCGGCGATAGATCGCCAGCATCGGCTCGACATCGTCGTCGCGGGAGGGGCGGATGATGATCGGTAGCTCGCTCTCCATATGCCGTCGCGATCCTCAACCCTGCGCCTGCTCGCTGACGACATAGGTGTGGAGCCGCACCCGCCCTTCGGCATCGACCTCGCGATAGACGCCCTGGATCTCGACATCGAAGCCGGGGAAGAGGTTGAAGCAGGCCTCGAACATTTTGAGATAGTCGATCATCGGCTGGGCCCGCTCGGTCAGCCGCTCGCCGGGAACGATCGTGGCGATTCCCGGCGGGTAGACGACGAAGGGCGTCGTCGCGATCCGCCCGGCGATGGCGTCGATCGGCAGATAGTCGACATCGTTGCGCGTCAGGCAGCGCGCCGCATCATGCGGCGACATCGCCATCTCCGGCAGATGCTCGGACGAGAACTGCCGGTTTTGCAGGCCGCTGACGTCGTGGTCGCGGAAGAAGCGGTGCATCTCTCCGCAAAGGTCGCGCAGGCGCACGCCGGCATAGCGTCCGGGCCGGCGCCGGTAGAATTCGGGGATCACCTCTTCCAGCAGGGCGTTGTCGTCGTGCAGCTTCTTGAAGGCGACGAGCCCGCTGATCAGCGTGCCGGCCTTGCTGGCCTCGACGCCCGGCGTCAGCAGGAAGAGCAGCGAGTTGAGATCGTTCTTCTCGGCGACGATCCGGTTCTCGCGCAGGAACTGCGCCACAACCGGCGCCGGGATGCCATGCTCGGCGTAGGCGCCGGTCTCGCGGTCGAAGCCGGGCGTCAGCAGGGTCAGCTTGTTGGGGTCGGTGATGGCAAAGCCCGGCTCCATCTGCGTGAAGCCATGCCAGTTGGCATCCGGTGCGAGCTGCCAGTAGGCGGGGTTGCTGGCGAGCTGGTCGGTCGCCACCATCTCCCAGGCGACATCATGGACGGCGCCTTCGCGCGACGCGTCGGCGATCGTGACCCGGTCCGGCACGAAGGGCTCGAAGAACCAGCGCCGCTCCGGCCTCGTCTCCTTCTCCTCGAATTCCCGGCGGACAGCCCGGATCTTCTTGCGCAACTCGATGCCGAGCCGGATCGTGTCGTCCCACAGCACCTCGCCGGAGCGGCCCTTCATCATCTGCGCGCCGACATCGAGCGAGGCGAACAGCGGATAGAACGGCGAGGTCGAGGCGTATTGCATGAAACTCTCGTTAAAGCGCCGGTGTTCGACCCGCCGCTTCTGGCCCTTGATGTGCCGGTCCCTGATATGGATCTGCGAGGCCTGGCTGAAGCTCGCGAGCTGCTTGTGCGTCGACTGCGTCGCGATGATGCCGGGCGAGTCCGGCCCCAAGCCTGTCAGCCCCATGGCGAAGCGCCCGGCATAGAGCGGGTGGAATTTCATGAAGCCGGCCCAGGCCTCGTCGAAGAGGATGTACTCGCAGAGGTGGCCGATCTTATCGAGGATCATCTGGGCCGAGTGGATCGTGCCGTCATAGGTGCACTGCTCGACCACGGCGACGCGAAACGGGCGCGGCTTTGTCCAGGCCTCGGCATCCTTGACGAGCGGATTGGTGCGAATGCGCTCGCGCAGAGCCTCCTCGTCGAAGCTCTCCCAGCGCATCGGGCCGATCAGGCCCCAGGCATTGCGGGCGGTCGGGATGTAGACGGGTATGCCGCCGGCGATCAGCAGCGCGCCGTGATGGGCGGCCTTGTGGTTGTTGCGGTCGAATAGGACGAGGTCGCCATCGGTGACCAGGGCTGCGAGCGCGACCTTGTTCGAGGTCGAGGTGCCGTTCAGGACGAAATAGGTCTTCTCGGCCCCGAAGATCTGCGCCGCTTCCTTCTGCGCCTTGAGGGCCGGGCCCTCATGGGTCAGGAGGTCGCCGAGATCGAGCACGGAATTGTCGAGATCGTCGCGGAAGACCGCCTCGCCGAGATGCTCCATGAAGACCCGGCCGATCGGGCTGCGGCTATAGAACACGCCGCCATTATGGCCCGGGCAGGTCCAGAGATGGTTGCCCTCCTCGGCATAGTCGACGAGCGCGCCGAAGAACGGCGTCTTCAGCGTCTCGGCATATTGCTTGAGGCGGCTGATCAGGCTCTTGGCGATGAAGGGCGGCGTCTCCTCCGAGAGGAAGATGTAGCCGTCGATGAAGTCGAGCACCTCGACCGGCACGTCCTCGAAGCGCTTGCGGCGAATCAGCAGGATGATCGGGAAGTCGAGGCCGCGCCGGCGCATCAGGTTGATCAGCGCGGCGGTCTTCCCTTCCAGGCCCTTCTTGCCCCAGTCGACCACCATGCAGCCGATGGCGGCGTCGGTCTGGACCGCGATCTCGGCATCTTCGAGCTTGCGCGCCTTGACCACCTCGAAGCCCGACCGCTCGATCTCGTCGATGATCTGATTGAAGCGGATGCCTTCGAGATCCTCGGCATCGAAGTTCGGCGTCGCGAACAGGAAGGTGAAGCGCCTGAAATAGTCCATGCCGGCTCCGCTGGGCGTGAGCCCGAAGCATTGGGCGAATTATGCGACAATTCGGCGACCATCGAGCCGGCTAGGTTCGGACAGTGCCGTCGCTCCTGCCGCAATCGGTAAGTGCGGACGTTTGCGAATCCAGCCGGGGATCGTGAGCTTGACCGCTGCAGGTCGGGAGCCTGACAAATGGCGCCCCAGACGATGACCGAATTGGTAGCTCCGAGATGCTACGTCTTCACTATTATCCCGGGTTCATCAGCCTCGCCACGCACATCGTCATCGAAGAGATCGGCTTGGACTATGAGCTGTCGTTCGTGAACCTGCACAAGGGGCCGAACAGGAGCCCGTCCTATCTCGCGCTGCATCCCGACGGCCTTGTCCCCGTGTTGGAAGACGGCGATCTGGTTCTCTACGAGAGCGTCGCCATCATCCTTCATCTCCTCGAAAAGACGGGCGGCGCATCGCTATTGCCCGAGCAGGGCAGCGCTCTCAGGCCGCAGTTCTACAAATGGCTGATGTGGCTTTCGACTGCCTTGCACGCCAATCTGTCGCTCTATTTGCACCCCAGCAAGGTTGCGGCGTCTGTTGAAGCGCAAGCGGAAGTGAGAGATGCGGCCGAGCAACGCGTGAACGCCCAGTTCGACCGTGTCGAGGAGGAATTGGCGCGGCATGGCGGTGCCTGGCTCCTGGGCGACACCTATGGCCGCGGACGCCTATCTCTTTACGCTTGCCCGCTGGTCGCGCGGCATGCGTCGACCCGCCGCCAGCCGACAGCAACTGGGCGCTTATCTGCAGCGCATGATCGCCCGGCCAGCCGTGCAGCGCGCCCATGCGCAGGAGCACATCCCGCAGCCATGGGTCTGAGGCTTCGAGACCCCGGAAGCGGACCTTGCTTCCAGCGAGCGCCGTCTACCCTTCGTAGCGCGCCAGCCGCTCCAGATCGAGGATCGTCACCTCGTTGTGGCCGATCTTGATGAATCCGAGCTCGGACAGCCTGGCGAGGCTCTGATTGGCCATCTGCCGGGAGATGCCGGCGAGCAGGCCGAGCTCCTCCTGGCTGATCGTCAGCGTCCGCTCGTTGTTCGGATAGAGGATCGGGTTGAACAGCCAGGCGAGGTTGCGGGCGAGGCGACCGGTGGCGCCCAGCATGCGGTCGTACTCGGCGAGCCCGATGAACTGGGCGAGCCGCTCGTTGAACTGGTGCACCAGGAAGCGGTTGAAGGCGGCCGAATGCTCGAACAGCCAGAGGAAGGTCTGGCGCCGCATCAGCGCGACCTTGCTCTCGCGCAGCGCAACGAGATCATAGCGCCGCGCCTCGTTCTTGATGATCGTGCCCTCACCAAACCAGGCGCCGCCGCGCAGTCCGGCGAGCGTCGCCGATTTGCCGCTGCGCGAGGTCGTGCTCATCTTGAGCAGCCCGTCGGCGACGCCGGTCCAAGATTCCAGCCGGTCGCCGACATGGCAGACATAGGCGCCCTTGCCATAGGCCTTGAGGCTGGTGCCGCGCCTGGCCTCCTCGAACTCCTCCGGCGTGAGGTCGTTCGACCAGGCGGCGATGCGGCGCAGCTCGTCCTCGGAAATCAAGATTCGCCGGCCCCTCGCATGCGCTCGTCGCGCACTATGCGGCCCGGTTCATCGCAAACTCAAGTCAGGCAGGCTGTCGTGCGATCTGCGCCGATCCCCAGGTGCATCGTGCGTCGCTTCCACGGGATGGCCCTCAGGACCTGATCGCGGCGGCTAGCGAGGCGAGCAGCAGCGCCGCGAAGATCAGGTTGACGATGCGGTTGCTCCAGGGATCACGGAACAGGCCGGTCAGGCCGGAGCCGGCCAGAAGCCAGCCGAGGTTGACGGCGGCAATCACCAGCAGCAGGAGGCCGATCTTGAGGCTTGCATCGAGCGCCGGTTGCTGCGGCAGCAGCGTGAAGCCGGAGAACAGCGCGGCCATGGCCGCATAGCCCTTGGGATTGACCAGCGAGAGCGTGAAGCCGGCGGCGAAGGAGGGAGCCGCCGCGTCGCTGTCCGCATCGGCCAGCGGCGGCGCCGTCGCGATCCAGAAGGCGAGATAGAGGAAGTAGAGCGCCGACAGCACCGTGACGACCGGTGCCAGGCCCGGCAGCGCCAGGACGACGGCGACGATGCCGCTCGCGGTCAGGGCCATCACCGCGAGCATTCCGAGCGTGATGCCGGCGCCATAGGCGAGGCCGCGGCGAGTGCCGAAGGCGGCGCCGGTCGCGGTCAGGCTCAGGGTCGCCGGCCCGGGGCTGCCGGTGAGCGCAACGCCGGCGAGGAGGAATCCGGCCAGCCCATCCATGTCGTCCTCCGCAGCCGTGAGCGAGCACAGAGGACAGCAGGGGAGCTATCGGCCGTCTTGAACGTTCGTGCGGCTACTCGGCTGCCTTCGGCATCGCCAGCGCCTGCGCCGACCCGTCACGCAGGCGCTTGAGGAGGTCCGCCTCCTCGGCCTTTGCCGCCGTGAGATGGCGCTCCTTGACGTGGCCGAAGCCGCGGATCTTCTCGGGGATTGCGGCCAGCGCAACGCAGAGCGCATGGTTCTGCGGCGAGAGCTTGCCAAGGATCTCGGCGACCAGCGCCTCGTAATCTGCGATGAGCCGGCGCTCTGTCTTGCGTTCCTGGGTGTAGCCGAAGACGTCGAAGGCGGTGCCGCGCAGGCCCTTCAGCTTGGCCAGCAGGCCGAAGGCGCCCAGCATCCACGGCCCGAAGCTCATCTTCCGCGGCAGGCCGGTATTGGGATCGCGCTTGGCCAGGAGCGGCGGTGCGAGGTGGAATTCGAGGCGCAAGGGCTCACCCGAAGCGCTATCCTGCTCGAAGGTCGCGGCGAGCTGCTTGCGGAAGGCGCCGTCGCTGTAGAGCCGGGCGACCTCGTACTCGTCCTTGTAGGCCATCAGCTTGAAAAGATAGCGCGCGACGCTCTCGGCCAGTGCGCTCTGGCCGGGAAGCACGCCGGCCTCCTTGGCGCGGACCTTCTCGACGAGATCGCGATAGCGCGCCGCGTAGGCGGCGTTCTGGTAGCGGGTGAGGAAGTCGACGCGGCGGGCGACGATCTCGTCGAGGCTCTGCGAGAGCTGGCGGGCGTCCGTCGGCGCCTTGGCCTCGGCGAGCGCCGCGAGCAGGGCCGCCGGATCATGCGCGGAGCGGCGGCCGAGCTCGAAAGCCTGCTTGTTCATCGCCACGGCCTCGCCGTTGAGCTCGATCGCCCGCAGCAGCGATGCCCGCGAGAGCGGCACGCCGCCATGCTGCCAGGCATAGCCGAGCATGAACATGTTGGCGGCGATGGCATTGCCGAGGAATGAGACGGCTGCGGCCGTCGCATCGACGAGATGGGTGTTGTCACGCCCGGAAGCCGAGATGATCGCCCGCTTCAGGCGCTCGGTCGGCAGCGAGAAATCGGCGTTGCGGGTGAAATCGCCAGGCATGGATTCGGCGGTGTTGACCACGACGGTCGAGCGGCCCTGGCGGATCGCGCCCAGCACCTTCTTCGAACCGGTGACAGTGAGGTCGCAGCCGAGCACGAGATCGGCCTGGCCGGCCGCGACGCGGATGGCGTGGATCTCCTCCGGCGTCGGAGCGAGGCGGACATGGCTGAAGACCGCGCCGCCCTTCTGGGCGAGGCCGGCCATGTCGATCATGCCGCAGCCCTTGCCTTCGAGGTGGGCTGCCATGCCGAGGATCGCGCCGATGGTGACGACGCCCGTGCCGCCGACGCCGGTGACGACGACAGCGAAATTGCGGTCGAGCGCCGGCACCCTGGGCTCGGGCAGATCGCTTGCGCCGAGCGCGGAGGCATCGAGCGTGCGCGGCTCCGCCTTCTTCGGCCGCGCGCCATGCACGGTGACGAAGGAGGGGCAAAAGCCCTTCACGCAGGAGAAGTCCTTGTTGCAGTTCGACTGGTCGATCTGGCGCTTGCGGCCGAACTCGGTCTCGAGCGGCTGCACCGAGACGCAGTTCGACTTCACGCCGCAGTCGCCGCAGCCCTCGCAGACCAGCTCGTTGACGATGACGCGCTTGTCCGGATCGGGATAGGCGCCGCGCTTGCGCCGGCGGCGCTTCTCGGTGGCGCAGGTCTGGTCGTAAAGCAGCAGCGAGACGCCTGACGCGGTCGCAAGCTCGCGCTGGACGGCGTCGAGATCGTCGCGATGATGCAGGGTGGTTCCTGCAGGCCAGAGCGTGCCGGCCGGGTACTTGTCCGGATCGTCGGAGACCACGGCAATGCGCGAGACGCCCTCGGCCGCGACTTGGCGCGCCATCTGGTCGGGCGACAAATGCCCTTCCGCCTGCTGGCCGCCGGTCATTGCGACAGCGTCGTTGTAGAGCAGCTTGTAGGTGATGTTGACGCCGCTCGCGACGGCCCAGCGGATCGCGAGCGAGCCGGAATGGGTGTAGGTGCCGTCGCCGAGATTCTGGAAGACGTGGCCGCGCTTGGAGAACGGCGCTTCGCCGACCCAGTTGGCGCCTTCGCCGCCCATCTGGGTGAAGCCGGTGGTGTCGCGGTCCATCCACTGCACCATGTAATGGCAGCCGATGCCGGCATAGGCGCGCGAGCCCTCGGGCACGACGGTCGATGAGTTGTGCGGGCAGCCCGAGCAGAAATAGGGCGTGCGCTTGGCGACTTCGATCGCCTCGGCGAGCCGGCCCTGAGCGGCGGCGATCTCTTCCAGCCGAGCCCTGAGCGCAGGATCCTCTCG
Source organism: Allobosea lupini (assembly GCF_900109525.1). Classification (GTDB taxonomy): domain Bacteria; phylum Pseudomonadota; class Alphaproteobacteria; order Rhizobiales; family Beijerinckiaceae; genus Allobosea; species Allobosea lupini. The sequence continues at coordinate 54,966 of NZ_FOAN01000003.1, forward strand.
GTACTGCAGCAGGCGCGCGCCGAGCGCGATGGCGATGTCGTTGGGATCGAGCGCGCCATGGACCGGGAAGAGCCACTCGCCCTGCTCGTCCTTCTTGCCGATCACCATGGGCTGGTGCGCGGTGCCGTAGAGCTCCTCGCGCAGCTGGACCTCGATCAGCGAGCGCTTCTCCTCCACGACCATGACGAGGTCTAGTCCAGCGGCGAAGTCCTTCAGTTCCTGCGGATCGAGCGGCCAGGGGCAGGCGATCTTGAACAGGCGGATGCCGAGATCATTGGCGCGGACCTCGTCGAGGCCGAGCTCCTCCAGCGCCTGGCGCACGTCGAGATAGGATTTGCCGACGGTGATGATGCCGATGCGCGGCGTCTGCCCACCGGAGAGGATGGTCTGGTTGAGCTTGTTGGCGCGTAAGTAGGTGAGGATCGCGGCGCGCTTGTACAGGTGCAGGCGCTTTTCCTGGTCGAGGAAATCGAGCTCGCGGCGGATGCTGAGGCCGCCCGGCGGCATGACGAAATCATCGGGGATCGCGATGCTGACCCGGTCGACCGAGCCGTCGACCGAGGCGGTGGATTCGATGTTGTCCTTGACGCATTTCAGGCCGACCCAGACGCTGGCGAAGCGCGAGAGCGCAAAGCCGTGCAGGGAATAGTCCATGATCTCCTGAACGCCGGCCGGATTGAGGATCGGCATCATCCGGTCGACCAGGACGAACTCGGTCTGGTGAGCGTTGGTCGAGGATTCCGCGGTGTGGTCGTCGCCGAGCAGGCAGAGCACGCCGCCATGGCGCGAGGTGCCGGCCATGTTGCCATGGCGGAAGACGTCGCCGGTGCGGTCGACGCCGGGGCCCTTGCCGTACCAGAGCGAAAAGACGCCGTCATATTTGCCCTCGCCGGAGAGCTCGGCCTGCTGCGTGCCCCAGATCGCGGTGGCGGCGAGGTCCTCGTTGAGCCCGGGCTGGAAGACGATATTGGCGGGCTTGAGCTGCTTGGCGGCCCGCTGAAGCTGCTGGTCGAGCCCGCCGAGCGGCGAGCCGCGATAGCCGGAGACGAAGCCGGCGGTGTTCAGGCCCGCACGCCGGTCGCGTTCGTGCTGGACCAGCAGCATGCGGGCGATGGCCTGCGTGCCGGTCAGGAAGATCTGCTGCTTGGAAAGGTCGTATTTGTCGTCGAGCGCGACGGCTCTGAGCTCCGGCTCACTCGCCGCGTGGCCTTGCGAAGTCTGCTGCGTACCGGCCATGGCCGACCTCCCGACGATCGCGCTCAAATCGATTATAGGGACCGGTAGCGCCGGTCACCAATTCGTTATTATGTCAGCAAGGCTGTCATAACTGACGTGATATCGTCAAATCACCCTGGGGTGATTCCAGAGTGGCGGAGACCGCTCGCGCCGCGATTTGGCCGCCTTTGCGGGCGATGCCGGCAGGGCTCACGGCACGGGATTGCAAGGCTAGGCGCGCCAGGCGCGTTTTTGTATGAAAGCTCGGCCGGATTCGCCGCAGATTCGAGGAAATTGCCGCGTGCCGCGATACTCGACGCTCCTGACGCTGTTCGCAGCCATTTCGGCTTGGCTCGGCCTTGCCTTGCCGGCGCTGGCGCATCCGCACGTCTTCGTGACCTCGCGCACCGAGATTCTCTATGACGCCAGCGGCGCGGTGAAGGCATTGCGCCATCGCTGGAGCTTCGACGAGGCCTATTCGGCCTATATGGTCCAGGGCCTCGACAAGAACGGCGACGGCAAGATCACCCCGGACGAACTGACCGAGCTCGCCAAGGTGAACATGGAATCGCTGCCGGATGTCGGCTTCTTCACCATCGCCAAGGCGAACGGCAAGGTGCAGGAATTCGGCACGCCGGGCGAAGCCTCGCTCGCCTATGAGAACAAGATCCTGACACTGACCTATACGCTGCCGCTGAAGACCCCGGCGACCGCCAACCGCTCCTTCGGCATCGAGGTCGGCGACCCCACCTATTTCGTCGCCTTCGAGATCGGCGAGGAGGCCGATGCGGTGGCGACGCGCGATGCGCCCAAGGGCTGCATCGTCCGGATCATGCGCCCGCCCAAGCTCGATGCGGCGACGCAGCAGCGCCTGGCGCAGGAGGACATCACCGCAACGCCGGATATGAGCGCCTATCAGGTCACCACCAGGGCGCTGGTTGCATGTCCCTGAGCGCTCCCGCCGTGCCGGGCCTGCCGCTCTGGCCGCGCCGTTTGCTCGTTGTGCTGCTGGCGCTGGCGCTCGTCGCCGGCGCGCTCGGGCTGATCGCCTGGCTGGCCAGTCTCTATTTCCCGCCGCCGCCCCCGCCGCCGCGCAATCCGTTCGGCACGGCCTTGCCGCGCGAGGCGCTGCCGGCGACGACCGGCCTCGGCGCGGTCATCCTCGCCTGGCAGTCGAGCTTTTATCGCGAGCTGACGGCGACGCTTAAGGCGATCGCGCAATCGCCGGCGGCGCTGCCCGGGCTGCTCGGGCTCGCCTTCGCCTATGGCGTCTTCCATGCGGCCGGGCCCGGCCACGGCAAGGCGGTGATCTCCGGCTACATCGTCGCCGACAACCGCAGCCTGAAGCGTGGGCTGGCGCTCTCCTTCGCAGCGGCGCTGGTGCAGGCGCTGGTGGCGATCGGGCTGGTCGGGGCGCTGACGCTGGCGCTGAACGCGACGGCCAAGACCATGGCTTCGACCACCTGGGTGATCGAGCAGGGCAGCTTCGCGCTGGTCGCGATGGTCGGGCTCTACGTGCTCTGGCGCAAGGCTGGCAGCCTCGTCGCGCTCGGCGGCGGCGCGGCGCATGACCCTGCAACCTGCGACCACGTCCATATGCCTGGTGCCGACGAGGTCTCGCGCCTGCGCTCGTTCCGCGAGATGGCCGGCGTCGTGCTGGCGGCGGGCCTGCGTCCCTGCGCGGGTGCGCTGATCATCCTGGTCTTCGCCAATGCACAGGGCCTGCTCTGGGCCGGCATCGCCGCGACCTTCGCCATGGCGCTCGGCACGGCGCTGACCACCGGGGCGCTGGCGGCGCTGGCGGTGTTCTTCAAGTTCGCGGCCCTGCGCTTCGCCGGCGGCGGCTCGTTGAAGGGAGCTCGGATCATCGCCGGGCTCGAAGTGCTGGCGGCCGCCTTCGTCGCGGTGCTCGGCGCGGCGCTGTTCTTCGGCCTGTGGGCCGCAGGGCAGGGGAGTTAAGCCACCTTCTCCCCCTCGGGGGAGAAGGTCCCGGCAGGGGGATGAGGGCGCTTTGACTGGGCGAGCCAACCTTCCCTCATCCGTCAGCGCTTCGCGCTGCCACCTTCTCCCCCGAGGGGAGAAGGGAAACCTTCACTTCGCCTCGTAGATGAGCAGCGTCGACTTGTCGTCATCCGGCACAAAATAGGCGCGCACGCCTTCACCCGCTGGTTCGACCCAGAACGGGTTCTGCGTCATCGGCAGACCGGAGGGCGACCAGAGCTCGACCGGCATCTGGAAGACCGGGCGGTTGTCCTTGAGGTCGACGATCTCGAAGCCGCCGAGGCGGAAGACCGGCCCGTCCTTGCTGGCGCGGTAATTGTTGAGGCCGGAGCAGAGCATCCGGCCCATGCCGATAAAGTGGCAGTCCTGATAGTCGATGTAGAGCGCCGGATTGGCGACGCGCAGGCTCTCCGGCGCAGCGTCGGCGTTGGTGATCTTGCCGTCGGCGCCGAGCGGCCAGGCGTAGAAGCGGCGCGAGCCCCAGCTGACGCCGTGCAGCGACTTGCCGTCGGTATTGTGGACGATGCCGCCGACATGGTCCTTGAAGCGGAAGACCTCGGTCGCCTTCAGCGTCGCGGGGTCGACCTTGTAGATGATCGACTGGCTGTTCGGCCGGTATTCGGCGACGGGGACCCAGAGATCCCGGCCGTCGAAATCGATGCCGCCGGGATGGTAGATCGTGCCCTCGCCGAGCGTGACGCTGCCGAGAAGCTTGCCCTGCGCATCGACCTTGAAGAGATGGCCGGCGCCCTCGCCGGTGTCGCGGTCATAGCCGTCCTTCGGCTCGGCGTAGCGCGTCGTCGGCTTCCTGATCTCGACCGAGGAAATGAAGAAGGCGTCGCCGATCTTGACCATGCCCTGCGGGTGGTGGGTCGGGAACTGCAGCTCGATCGCCGCCTTTTGCGTCCATTGCGTCGCGCGCGTCAGCTTCGGAAGCAGCGTGTTGAGCGCGGGGTCGGCGGCCAGCGCCGTCGTCGCCAGCACCGTGGCGGCGAGCGCCATTATTGCAGTCCTCATCGCGATCCTCCTGCGGCAGCCCGGTTCTCGGGTGTTGCCGGGATAATCGCGCTTCGTGACGAGGATGCAAAGCTGCGTTCAGCGCAGCGGGTCGTTCTCCAGCAGGATCGGCTTGCCGTGCGGCGTCGCCTCGGCGGCGCGCTCCCAGGCGGCGGCGCGGGCATCGACGCTCGTCTGCGAGGCGAGGCCCTTCTCGATCAGGAGCTGTTCCAGCGCCTCGCACCAGCGCTCGTAATAGTCCGAGCCGTCGCGGCAGCCGCCATTGGCCAGCGCCTCACGGATCTCGGCGCCGAGCGCCTGCGCCCATTCATCGGCGCTGAAGACGCCGCGGTTCTGCAGGGCGACGACGAGGGCGAAGGCCTGGGCCTGCCAGGGCTCGGCGAAGACCGGCCCCTCGGCGTCGCGCGGAATCGGTGTGCCGGCGGCGAGCGCCTCTGCGAGAGCGGTATCAGGCCGGCTCAAGATAACTCTCCCAGGCCTCTATGCTGACGGTCGACGTCGGATCGGCATCGCGGCCCCAGAGCTCCGGGCCGGTGAAGACGACGGTGTAGAGCCATTGCGCCGTCTCGGGCGCGCCATGGGCGCCGGTGTCAGGGAAGACATGGCAGCCGGTGACGCGCTCGATGACGCCCTGCTTGCCGCGGGCATAGCGCGGCAGGCGGGTATGGTGCTGCGGGTGCATCACGATGGTGCGGACGGTGTCGCCGACCTTGAAGCGGGCTGGTGCAGCCGCCTCGCGCTCATAGGGGAAGCCGCGGCGCAGGACGGTGGGAACCTCCTCGCCCTTCAAGACACGCTTGGGTTCCCGGCGCGCGGTCCCGGCGACGCCTGAGGCCAGTTCCTCCTTGCTCAGGAAGCCGTGCTGGACCAGCACCTTGTCGAGCGCCGCCAGCCAGATCTGGTAATAGCTCGACGACAGGTATTGTGCCGGCGGCAGGCTTTCGCGCGCATGGCGGATGCCGTCGATCGTCCAGGCGCCCATCGCGCCGGCGGCGACGTTGATCGCCAGGACCTTCTTCTCCCAGTCGGCATGGAAGATCGGCTCGTCCTTCTCGGGCACGACCGGGCCGAAGCCCATCTGGCCGCCAAGGTCGTGGGCGCTGTTCATGGCTTATCCTCGGGGGAGGGCAGGCCGACGCCGATCATCGAGTCGCGGCTGACGATCGATGCCAGTTCGTCCTCGCTCCAGCCTTCGGTGCCTTCCGGCCGCATCGGGATAACGATGAAGCGGGTCTCGGCAGTCGAATCCCAGACGCGGATGCGCTGGCCTTCCGGCAGGGTCACGCCGAAATCGGCGAGCGCGCCGCGCGGGTCGATCACCGCCTTGGCGCGATAGGGCGGCGATTTGTACCAGACCGGCGGCAGTCCCAGCACCGGCCACGGATAGCAGGAGCACAGGGTGCAGACGATGAGGTTGTGCTCCTCGGGCGTGTTGAAGCAGGCGACGATGTGCTCGCCGCCACGCCCGCCATAGCCGAGCTCGGCGACGGCGGCGGTGCCGTCGGCCTTCAGGCGCGCGGCATAGGCCGGGTCGCTCCAGGCCTTGGCGACGACGCGTGCGCCGTTGCGCGGCCCGATCCTGGTCTCGTAGGTGTCGATGATCGCATCGAGCGCGCTCGGGTCGACATAGCCCTTCTCGACCATCAGCGATTCCAGCGCCTTCACCCGCGCTTCGATCGGGGTGAAGTGGTTGTCGTGGTCATGGTCATGATGATGGTGGTGGTCGTGGCCGCTCATCGGGCCCTCCTCGTCATGCCAGCCTGATCCGCGCCGCCCGCTCGAACTTCACGGCAAAGGCGACGAGCGATTTGTCCGAGCCCTTCGGCCCGATCAGCGACAAGCCCAGCGGCGCGTCGTCGCGATGGGCGACGGGGATCGAAATCTGCGGGAAGCCCGACAAGCCCGCAAGGCAGAGCAGACGCAGGGCACGGTTGCGGAAATCCTCGAGCTCGGGCTCGCCGGCGCTGACCAGCGGCGCGACATCGGGCACCGTCGGCAGCAACAGCACGCCATCCTTGCCGAGCAGCCTGGCGAGCTTCGCGCGGAAGGCCTTGCGCACGCTGTCGCCGCGGGCGACCTCGGCATCGCTGACCGCCTTGCCGAAGGCGAAGCGCTCGGCGACCCCCGGCCCGAGCGGCACGGCGTGGCGCTCGATCATCGCGCCGTCCGAAGCCCAAGCCTCACGGCCCTGGATCCAGCGGAAGGCCCAGTAGAGCGCGTCCATGTCGCTGACGGCGCGCACAGCCTCGGGCTGGCCGAGGATCGGCACGATCCGCTGCACGACATTGCGCAGGATGCGCTCAGCCTCGGGCACGGCCTGGGCGAAGAGGTCGTCGGCGAGCAGGAGGCGCGGCGCCTCCGGCAGCGTCACCTTGTCTTTGCCGAGAACGGCGTTGGCGGCGCGGGCGAAGACCTCGCTATCCCGGGCGAAGAAGCCGGCGGTGTCGAGGCTCTCGGCCAGCGGCCAGGCGCGCTTCAGCGAGAGCCGGCCATGCGTCGGACGGATGCCGAACAGGCCGCCATAGCTCGCCGGCGCCCGCACCGAGCCGCCGGTGTCGGAACCCAAGCCGATATCGGCGAGCCGTCCCGCGACCGCAGCCATCGAGCCGGAGGAGGAGCCGCCGGTGATGCGGTCAGGCGCAGCCGGATTCACAGGCGAGCCGAAATGAGCGTTCTTGCCGTTGAGCGAGAAGGCGAGCTCGTCGGTATGGGTCTTGCCGACGAAGCGGGCCCCGGCCTCCAGGAAGGCCTTCACGATTGGCGCCGTCTTGGTCTTGATCCCCGACTGCGCCAGCACGGTCGGAGAGCCCGCGCCGGTCGGATAGCCCTTGACGTCGAACAGGTCCTTGACCGCGAGCGTCAACCCGGCGAGCGGGCCTGAGGAAGCATGTTTCACCGGCGCTTCGGGGTAAGGCACGAAGCAGCGGAACGGGTCGTTCTCGATCATGGTTGTCTCAGATCTCCCCCAAGATCCTAATCAGATGCCGCGGGCGTCGCCGTCCGAGCGCGGGTCATGCGTCGCCTCGACATGCCCCTTCTGGTGCTTCACCAGCATGCCGGCATGGCCGAACTGGTCGGAATAGGCCTCGCTGTATTCCTCGACCGGGTGGCCGGCGGCGGTCAGCCTTGCCAGCAGCATCGGATCGAAGCGGTTCTCCAGCTTGAGCGAGATCGAGCCGGCGCCCCAGGTGCGGCCGAAGAGCCAGCGCGGCGCATCGACCGCGTCGGCGACGCCCTGGCCGAAGCGGTAGCGCGACAGGATCTGCGCCTGGAATTGCGGCTGGCCGTCGCCGCCCATCGCGCCGTAGCTGACGATGCGGCCATCGTCGAACCGGGCGAGCGGCGGGTTCAGCGTATGGAACGGCTTGCGGCCGGGCGTCAGTGGATTGAGCGCCTTCGCATCCAGCGAGAACGAGACGCCGCGGTTCTGCCAGTTGACCCCGGTCTTCGGCAGGACGCAGCCCGAGCCGTATTCCCAGTAGAGCGACTGGATATAGGACACCGCAAGGCCGGAGCCGTCGATCGCGCCCATCCAGATCGTGTCGCCCTCGCCGGGGCGGAACGGCCAGCTCGCGGCGCGCCTGCGGTCGATGCTGGCGGCCTCGCGTTCCAGGGCCGTCTCGGTCAATAGGCTCGCCGGGTCGACCGTCATGAAGGCGGGGTCGGTGATCACCTTGTCGCGGATGGCGAGCGCCCGCTTCACCGCCTCTACCAGCCCGTGATGATGGTCGAAGCTCTCCGGCCGGGTGACGCCGAGCTTCTCGAAGATGCCGAGGATCATCAGGGCGGTGAGCCCCTGCGTCGGCGGCGGGAAATTGTAGACGGTGAGGCCCGGCAGCTTCAGCGACAGCGCCTGCACAGCCCGGGCGCGGAAGGCTTCGAGATCGGCGCGGGTGATCGGCGCGCCGATCCGGCCGAGGTCCTCGGCGAGCTCGCGGCCGATGTCGCCGCGATAGAAATCGTCGAGCCCGGCATGGGCCAACTGCTCCAGCGTCGCGCCGAGCGCTGTGGGCTTGCGGCGCTCGCCGGCCTTCGGCCGTTCTCCGTTCGGCCAAAAGAAGTCGCTGAAGCCGGGCGCCGCCTTCACGGCATCGACTTCCTGCGGCCAGGTGCGCAGCTCCGACTCCGAGATGTCGTAACCCTCCGCGCCATGGCGGATGGCGTCGGTGAGCAAATCCTTCAGTGGTAGCCTGCCGCCGAGGCTGGCGGACAAAGCGAGTGCCGCCTGCCAGCCGCCGATCGCGCCGGCGACGGTGATCGCCGCATCCGGGCCGCGCGCCGGCAGGACGTCATGCCCCTTCTCGCGATAGCGCTCGATCGTGGCGAGGCTCCCCGCCGGACCACAGGCCTCGATCGCATGGACCTTGCCGCCGGGCTCGTGCACCAGCCAGAAGCCGTCGCCGCCGATCGCGTTCATATGGGGGTAGACGACTGCGATGGTCGCGGCCATGGCGACCATCGCCTCGATCGCATTGCCGCCCTCGGCTAGGATGGCGCGCCCGGCTTCGGATGCGAGGCGGTGGGGTGCGGCGACGGCGGCCGAGTTGAAAACCGGTGAATCGGGCATCAGGTTCTTTTCATTCAGGCAGGCGGGACCATATGCCGGTAGGCGCGATTTTGTTGCATGCCGACGCCGGCTAGGCTAGAGCACGTTCCGCAAAAGTGGGGACCACTTTTGCGATCAGAACATGCTCCAATCTATTGATTTGGCGCGAATTCTGGTCGTTCGCCCGTTCCGGGCGACCGGAATGCGCGCCGGCGGTCCGTGCATGGGTTCCGAGGGTAAAAGCATGGCGGCTGGCCGCACCAACTGGCGCAACGTGATCATGGTGGTCTCGCTCGCCATCCTGATAGCGGTCGAAATCTTTGGCGTCGCGCTGGCGTCAGGCTGGGCGCTCGCCGGCCTGTTCGAGCTCGGCCACGTCGTCGCCTATGTTCTGATGGGCCTGTTCTCGGTGCTTGCCGCCTATGGCCTTGTGAATTTCATGCGCCGGGTCGTGAAGATCGAGCGCCTGACCCATCGCGGCTGAGGTTCAGCCGCACGCCTTCATCACCACCGGGTCGGCATCTGCCGGCAGCAGTTCGTCGAGCGACCGGCAGCGACTCTCCACGCAGATCCGCCAGTCGGCGGTCGCGCTGGAGCGGCGCATCACCACGTCCGGCAGCGCGGGCAGGTTCGGTTTCCAGCGCCAGAAGCCCTCGACCAGTTTCGCGCCATCGGGCGGGTCCATGCCGGCGCCCGAGCCCTCGATGCGGGCCTCGGTTATGACGAGGCCCTCAGGCGTTTCCTGCCAGACTTCCTCCCACAGCGATTTCTGCACCGAATGCCGCCAGGACAGCGTGATCTCGCTCGCGCCGAGCGAAATCACCAGCGCGCCGGCGGCGAGGCAGATGCTCATGTCGCCGGGTGCGCGTCGGCTCTCGCCCGCCAGAGATGCTGGCCGATCATCGCGGCGGCGAGCGCAAAGCCGATCTCGTCGGTGAGCGGGACCGCCGCGACGAGGAAGGCGGCGGCGATGGCGGCGAGCGCCCTCTCCCACAGCGCAAGTGATCGCGAGAGATAGCCGACGAAGGCCGCACCCCAGAGCACCATGGCGAGCGTCGCCTTGATGGCGATGTAGGCGACGGCGAGCCAGTAGGACGCGCCGGAGAGGCCGGCGACCGGCTGCAGCATCAGCGTCGGGTCATAGACCGCCATATAGGGCACGACGAAGCCGGGCAGGGCGATCTTCACGGCCTGCACGCCGATCTTCATGCCGGAGACCTTGGCCATCGGCGCCGCCGCGAAGGCGGCGAGCGCCACTGGCGGGGTCAGGTCGGCCATGATGCCGAAATAGAAGACGAACATGTGGCTGACGATCAGCGGCACATCGAGCTGCAGCAGGATCGGCGCGGCGAGCGAGGAGGTGATGATATAGTTCGGGATGGTCGGGATGCCCATGCCGAGGATCAGGCTGAACACCATGGTCAGGATCAGGGCGAGGAACATCGAGTTCTTGCCGATGCCGATCAGCCAGGAGCCGAAGATGGTGCCGAGGCCGGTCAGGGTCATGGTGCCGATGACGATGCCGACGAGGGCGCAGGCGAGGCCGACCGGCAACGCCTGGCGGGCGCCATCGGCGAGCGCTTCGATGCAGCTCCGCAGGACTTCGCGGCCGGAGGCGCCGCGCAGCACGTTCCAGATCACCAGAGCGAGCACGACGAGCAGCACGGTCGCGATGCTGACGCTCATCGAGGCCGCGCAGATCAGGCCGAAGCCGACCCAGAAGACGACACGCAGGGCCGGTGTCGTCAGTCCGGCCGAGACGGCCAGAGCCAGGATCAGCGCGACGGTGAGCGCAAGGCCGATCGCCCCGGCGAAGAGCGGGGTGAAGCCGGCGAAGAGCAGCACGACCAGCACAAGCAGCGGCGCGATCAGGTACCAGTGCCGGCGCAGTTCCTCTCGGGCGCTCGGCAGTTCGGATTTCGGCAGGCCGCGCAGGCCGAGCTTGCCGGCCTCCAGATGCACCGCCCAGTAGCAGGCGGCGAAATAGAGCAGCGCCGGGATGATCGCCGCCTCGACGATCTTGGAATAGGGCACGTCGATCGTCTCGGCCATGATGAAGGCGACGGCGCCCATCACCGGCGGCATGATCTGGCCGCCCATGGACGAGGTCGCCTCGACGCCGCCGGCAAAGGCGCCGTTGAAGCCGGAGCGCTTCATCAGGGGAATGGTGAACTGGCCCGACGCCACGACATTGGCGACGCCCGAGCCGGAGACCGTGCCCATCAAGGCCGAGGAGGCGACGCAGACCTTGCCCGGCCCGCCCTGCTTGCCGCCGAACACCGCCATCGACAGGTCGTTGAAGAAGTCGATCACGCCGGCGCGTTCCATGAAGGCGCCAAACAGGATGAACAGGAAGATGAAGGTGGCGGAGACGGCGGTCGGGGTCGAGTAGAGCCCTTCCGTGCCGAAGGCCATCTGCTCGATGACCTGCTCCAGGCTGTAGCCACGATGGTCGTAAGGGGCGGGCAGGTAATTGCCGAACAGGCAGTAGGCGAGGAAGGTGCCGGCTACCAGCGGCAGGGCGATGCCCATGGCGCGCCAGACCAAGAGGAACAGCACGATCAGGGCGCTGATGCCGACGACCATGTCGGCATGGGTCAGCTCGCCCGCCCGGTTCACCAGCTCGTTGTAGTTCCACCAGTGATAGAGGCCGAGCGTAAAGCCGACGATGCCGACCGCCCACCAGAAGATGCGTGCCGGCGGCGAGGTCTCGTCGGCATTGGCGAGCAACCCGCAGGCGGTCAGGCAGAGGAAGCCGACATGGAGGGTGCGCAGCACCTGGTTCGGCAAGGTGCCGGTATAGAGCGAGACCAGCTCGAAGGCGCCGAACAGGGTGAGAAAGGCGAGGATCGCCTCGATGTTCGCCCTGCCCCGCGCGGCGCCGAGCAGGATCCAGACCAACCAGAGCGCAAAGGCGATGCGGATCAGCAGGATCGGGGTCAGCCAGGACAGCGACGGCACGATCCGGAAATCGAGCGGGATGCCGAAGGCGGTGACGATCTGGAAGGCGGAGAAGGCGACGGCGATCCAGAACAGCAGGCGGCCCTTCCAGCCTGTGCCGAAGGTCGCCGGCAGGCCGTGTTCCGGGTCATGCGGCACGGCCGGTGCGGTGCCGGCAGTGTCCGGCACGGCCAGGGGCCTGCTGGTTTCGTTGCTCATGCCTCTTCCCCGTCCCCGTCGCGCTTATGCGCGGTCGTTCTTTGATCGGCTAACGCAAGCGGGGCCGGTCGTCCGGCCCCGCTGATGGCGAATCTGCCAATAGGCTCAGGAACCGACCTTCAGGCCCTTTTCCTTGAAATAGCGCGCAGCGCCGGGGTGCAGCGGCAGCGGCATGCCTTCGAGCGCGCTCTCGAGCTTGATCGAGCGCGCGGCGGCATGGGCGGCGGCGAGGTCGGGCAGGCTGTCGAAGACGGCCTTGGTCATCTGGTAGACCGTCTCCTCCTTCACGCCCTCGTGGGTGACGAGGTAGTTGACGACGGCGGCGGCGGGCACCGCCGCAGTCTGGCCGGTATAGGTGTTGGCCGGGATCGAGACCTTGACGAAGGGCGGGCCGGCCTTGTCGACCACGGCGGCGGGCACCTCGACCACGGTGATTTCGACCGAGGTCGCGAGGTCGCGCAGCGAGGCGACGCCGAGGCCGGCCGATTGCAGGGTGGCGTCGAGCTGGCGGTTCTTCATGAGCTCGACCGATTCGGCGAAGGGCAGGTACTCGATCTTGCCGAGATCCTTGTAGGACATGCCGGCGGCCGCGAGGATGGCGCGGGCGTTGAGCTCGGTGCCGGATTTCGGCGCGCCGACCGAAAGCCGCTTGCCCTTGAGGTCGGCCAGGGTCTTGATGCCGCTGTCCTTCGAGGCGACGATCTGGACATAGTTCGGGTAGATCGCGGTGATGCCGCGCAGCTTCTTCAGCGGACTCTTGAAGCCGGCCTCCTCGTCGCCCTTCCAGGCCGCGTCGAGCGAATCGCCGAGGGTGAAGGCGATCTCGCCCTTGCCCTGCTGCAGCAATTGCAGGTTCTCGACCGAGGCCTTGGTCGCCTGAACGGTCGGGCGGACGTTCTGGATCTTCTCGCCGTAGATCTTCGAGAGCGCGACGCCGAGCGGGTAGTAGACGCCCGAGGTGCCGCCGGTCAGCACGTTGATGAAATCCTGCGCACGCGCCGCCATAGGCGTGGCGGCGAGGGTGAGCGCGGCAATACCGGCCAGGGCCCGGCGATGAAGCGAAATAGACATGAATCCTCCCGAGAGACGAAAGACCGCATCCCGGCTCTCAAGGCCGGCTGACGCTGTTGTAGGACGCTTGCGGGCAAAAAGGGAACCCGCGCCAATGGGATAAGAGGCCGGCGCGTCGCCTTTCCGCGCGATTTTCGCCCTGCTCGCGCCAGGAAGCTGCGGAGATTGCCCTCGCCGGCTGGACAGGCTAGCCGGAAACACCAACTGTCGATCTTCCCCGATGGAGCGCCCCGCCCGATGCAACCGCGACAGCCGACCATACCTCTGATCGACCGCCGCACATTGCTCGCGGGTGCCGCCGGTACGGCCGCTCTCGCCGCAGCCGGTTTCTCCGGCACGGCGCTGGCGCAGCAGGGCCTGAAGCTCGGCGCCGCCGAGGCGTTCTCCTTCGAAGGGTTGAAGGCGCGGGCCCGCGATCTCGCCGCCAAGCCGTATGAGGCGCCGCCGAACCCCAAGCCTGACGTGCTCGAGAAGATCGACTACGACGCCCACGGCAAGATCAAGTTCAAGCCGGAGCTGGCGCTCTGGGCCAATGGCCCGTCGCCCTGGCCGGTGACCTTCTTCCATCTCGGCCGCTACTTCCAGAAGCCCGTGCGCATGCATGTCCTCGACGACGGCAAGGCGCGCGAGATCGTCTACGACGAGAGCTATTTCGAGATGCCGGCCGACTCCCCGGCGAAGCAGTTGCCTCCAGGCGCGGGCTTCGCCGGCTTTCGCTTCCAGGAGAGCCGCTCCGGCCATCCCGGCCGCAAGGGCGAGAAGCTCGACTGGCAGAAGAACGACTGGGTCGCCTTCCTCGGCGCCTCCTATTTCCGCGCCATCGGCGAGCTCTACCAGTACGGGCTCTCGGCCCGCGGCCTTGCGGTCGATCCGGCGGTCGGCGACCGGCCGGAGGAGTTCCCCGATTTCACCCATGTCTGGCTCGAGACACCCGGCGAGGCGGCCGAGCATGTCGTGGTCTACGCCCTGCTCTCGGGACCGAGCGTCTCGGGCGCCTTCCGCTTCCGCATGCATCGCGGCAAGGGCGTCGACATGGAGATCGAGCAGGAGTTGCACCTGCGCAATGATGTCGCGCGGCTCGGCATCGCACCACTGACCTCGATGTACTGGTATTCCGAGACCGGCAAGGCGACCATGGTCGACTGGCGGCCGGAGGTGCACGATTCCGACGGGCTCGCGCTCTGGACCGGCAGCGGCGAGCGCGCCTGGCGCCCGCTCAACAATCCGCAGCGTACTGTCGCCTCGTCCTTCGTCGACGACAACCCGCGCGGCTTTGGCCTGATGCAGCGCGACCGCGCCTTCGACCACTATATGGACGGCGTCTACTACGAGCGCCGGCCGAGCCTGTGGATCGAGACGCTCGGCCAATGGGGCAAGGGCGCGGTCCAGCTGATCGAGATCCCGACCGACGACGAGATCCACGACAACATCGTCGCCATGTGGGTGCCGGAAGCTCGCGCCAAGGCCGGCAATTCCTATAATTTCCGCTATCGCCTGCATTGGCTCGCCGACGAGCCCTTCCCGCCGACGCTCGGCCGCGTCGTCGCGACGAGGCTCGGCAATGGCGGCCAGCCCGGCACGGCGAGGCCCAAGGGCGTGCGCAAGTTCATGCTGGAGTTCAGGGGGCCGGCGCTCGAGGACATCCCGTTCGGGATCAAGCCCGAGGTCGTGCTCTCGGCCTCGCGCGGTACCTTCTCCTACATCTTCGCCGAAGCCGTGCCGAACGATATCCCCGGCCACTGGCGGGCGCAGTTCGACCTCACCGTCGACGGCACCGACCCTGTGGAGATGCGCTGCTTCCTGCGCGGCGGCGACAAGGTGCTGACCGAGACCTGGCTCTACCAGTACTGGCCGGCCTGAGCCGAGCCGTCATTGCGAGGAGTGCAGCGACGAAGCAATCCCGAGGCCGCAGAGCGCGACGACACCGGATTGCTTCGCTGCGCTCGCAATGACGGTTCAAACTAGCCCTCGATCTGGCGCTTCTGGACGCGGTCGACCGAGACGAAGAGCGTATTGGCCGCGCCGGGCTCGACGCAGAACACGTCGAAGCTCGGCGCCTGCGGATCGTCGGCTGGCATGTGCAGGGTCGCCGAGCCCTTGCGGCCGGCAAAGGCCATGACCTTGAAGCTCAACCCGTCCGGCAGGCAAATCTCGATCGCATCGGCTGCGATCTCGGTCGCGACGCCATTGCGTATCGCTTTGAAGGTCACCCGCTCGGCGCTCACCGGCCTGCTCCTGTTCGGATATCGTCGACGGTGCCGATAACGCAGTGGCGTTGCGCTCGATGCAAGGGTGATCGTGCTTGCTCCTGAACGAGCGTAATATTATATCATTTACTATGGCTCATGATCACGCCCACCATCGCCAGCCTGTCGCCGAGGTTCCCGGCTGGTCGCTGCTGCGGCTGTCGGCCGGGCAAAGGCTCGGTCTGGCAACCGGCGTGATCCTGCTGCTCTGGGCGGCGACCCTCGCCGTTATCGTGTGAACAAGAGTATCCCTGTGCCCGCCATCCGCTTCAGCGACCTGACGCTCGGCTATGACCGCCACCCGGCGGTGCATCATCTCTGCGGCGAGGTCGCACCGGGCAGCCTGACCGCGATCGTCGGGCCGAACGGCGCCGGCAAGTCGACCTTGCTCAAAGCCATCGCCGGCGCGCTCTCGCCGCTCGACGGCACGGTGACGCTCGCTAAGGGCAAGCGCCTCGCCTATCTCCCGCAATCGGCCGAGCTAGACCGCTCCTTCCCGATCCATGTCTACGATCTCGTCGCCATGGGCCTGTGGGGCGCGGCCGGCATCTTCGGCAAGATCGGCCTCAGGCAACGCGGCAAGGTCGAGGCGGCGATCGCAGCGGTCGGCCTCACCGGCTTCGAAAGCCGCAGCATCGGCACGCTCTCGGGTGGCCAGATGCAGCGCGCGCTGTTCGCCCGGCTGCTGCTGCAGGACGCCGACATCATCCTGCTCGACGAGCCGTTCACGGCGATCGATGCCCGTACCAGCGCCGACCTGCTGGCGCTGGTCCAGCGCTGGCATGGCGAGAACCGCACCGTCGTCGCCGTGCTGCATGACATCGAGACGGTGAAGCGCGCCTTCCCGCAGACGCTGCTGCTGGCGCGCGAGGCGATCGCCTGGGGCGAGACCGGCGAGGTGCTGACGGCGAACAACCTGCTCAAGGCGCGGCGCATGGTCGAGGCCTTCGACAGCCATGCCGCGCCCTGCGCGGCGTGAGCTTTGCGCCCTTCTTTTCGATTGAAACATCCTGTGCCGGGTCATCCCGGGCGACCGAGGGGAAACCCGGGATCCATTCCTGAACCGTTCCGGAATGGCTCCCGGGTCTTCTCTCCGCTACGCCCGGAACGACCGCGCCTTTGAATTGAACGCGATGCTCTACGACCTCCTGATCGGCCCCTTCGCCGAATTCGATTTCATGCGCCGGGCGCTGGTCGGCGTGATCGCGCTGTCGGTCTCCGGCGCGCCGGTCGGCGTCTTCCTGATGCTGCGGCGGATGAGCCTGACCGGCGATGCCATGGCGCATGCGATCCTGCCCGGGGCCGCGCTCGGCTATCTCGTCGCCGGTTTCTCGCTGCCGGCGATGACCTTGGGCGGCCTCGTCGCCGGTTTCACCGTGGCCCTCGCAGCCGGCGCGGTGGCGCGCCTGACCGTGCTCAAAGAAGACGCCTCGCTCGCCGCCTTCTACCTGATCTCGCTGGCGCTCGGCGTCACCCTGGTTTCGCTGCGGGGTTCGGCCGTCGATCTCTTCCATGTGCTGTTCGGCAATGTGCTGGCGCTCGACGACGACGTGCTGGTGCTGCTCTCCGGCGTCGCCAGCCTGACGCTCGGCGTGCTGGCGCTGGCCTATCGCCCGCTCGTGCTCGAATGCGTCGATCCCGGCTTCCTGCGCTCGGTCAGCCGGTCCGGCGGCTTCGTGCACCTGACCTTCCTCGGCCTCGTCGTGGTCAACCTCGTCGCCGGCTTCCATGCGCTCGGCACGCTGCTCGCCGTCGGGCTGATGATGCTGCCGGCCGCTGCGGCGCGCTTCTGGACCGCCGACATCACCCGGCTGATCCTGCTCGCCTCCGGCTTCGGCATGGCGTCCGGATATATCGGGCTCGTCGCCTCCTATGCCGCCGGCAGCAATCTCCCGGCCGGGCCGGCGATCATCCTCTCGGCCGGCGCGCTCTATCTCGGTTCGCTCCTGCTGGGATCGCAGGGCGGCCTTGCGCGGCGGCTCTTGCCGAGGGCCCATCTCCAGCGCTAGTTATGTTATACTGTTTCATATAGCGCGAGTGCCATCATGCTGAACCGCCGCTCCGTCCTCCTCGGCCTTGTTGCCGGCGTTGCCCTGCCATTGCCGGCCTTTGCCCAGGAGAAGCTGCCGGTCGTCGCGAGCTTCTCGATCCTCGGCGATTTCGTGCGCGAGATCGGCGGCGAGCGCGTCACGGTGACCACATTGGTCGGGCCCGACGGCGACGCCCATGTCTATTCGCCGACACCGGCCGACGCGAAGACGGTGGCCGGCGCCAAGCTCGTCGTCGTCAACGGGCTGAAATTCGAGGGCTGGCTGACCCGGCTGGTGAAATCGTCGGGCACCAAGGCGACCGTCGCGACGGCGACCACCGGGATCACGCCGCTGAAGATGGCCGACGATCACGGCCACGGCCATGGCGGCGAGGATCCGCATGCCTGGCAGAGCGTCGCCAACGCCAGGCTCTATGTCGGCAATGTCCGCGATGCACTCATCGCCGCCGATCCAGCCGGCAAGGCGACCTACGAGGCCAATGCCGCGGCCTATCAGACCAAGCTCGATGCGCTCGAAGCCGAGATCAAGGCCGCGGTCGCGCGCATTCCGGCAGACCGGCGCAAGGCTATCACCTCGCATGACGCCTTCGGCTATTTCGTCAAAGCCTACGGCATCGCGTTCATCGCGCCGCAGGGCGTCTCGACCG
The DNA here is from genome assembly GCF_900109525.1 of Allobosea lupini. Classification (GTDB taxonomy): domain Bacteria; phylum Pseudomonadota; class Alphaproteobacteria; order Rhizobiales; family Beijerinckiaceae; genus Allobosea; species Allobosea lupini. The sequence continues at coordinate 72,918 of NZ_FOAN01000003.1, forward strand.
AGGCCGAGGCCTCGGCCAAGGACGTCGCCCGCATCATCCGCCAGATCAAGGCGGAGAAGGTGCCGGCGGTCTTCCTCGAGAACATCACCAATCCGCGCCTGGCCGAGCAGATCGCCAGGGAGAGCGGCGCGAAGATCGGCGGCCGGCTCTATTCGGACGCGCTTTCGGCCGCCGATGGTCCGGCCGGGACTTACATCGCGATGATGAAACACAATATAAGCCAGATCGAGAAGGCGCTCGTCGCCGGCCCGGCCTGACCGGACCGCGATCGCAGCAGCGCCACCAACCAGGTCGTTTCCCATGTCCGAGAAGATTCCCGTCACGGTGCTCACCGGCTATCTGGGCGCCGGCAAGACCACGCTCCTCAACCGCATCCTCACCGAGGACCACGGCAAGAAATTCGCCGTGATCGTCAACGAGTTCGGCGAGACCGGCATCGATGGCGACCTCGTCGTCGGCGCCGACGAGGAAGTGTTCGAGATGAACAATGGCTGCATCTGCTGCACGGTGCGCGGCGACCTGATCCGCATCCTCGACGGCCTGATGAAGCGCAAGGGCAAGTTCGACGCGATCATCGTCGAGACGACCGGCCTCGCCGATCCCGCCCCGGTCGCGCAGACTTTCTTCGTCGACCAGGATGTCGGCGACGCCACCAAGCTCGACGCGGTCGTGACCGTCACCGATGCGAAGTGGCTGCAGGACCGGCTGAAGGATGCGCCGGAGGCGAAGAACCAGATCGCCTTCGCCGACGTGATCATCCTGAACAAGACCGATCTCGTCAGCGCCGAAGGGCTCGCCGAGGTCGAGGCGGCGATCCGCGCGATCAACCCCTATGCCAAGCTGCACAAGACGACGCGCTGCGACCTGCCGATCGCCGAGCTGCTCGACCGCAACGCGTTTGATCTCGACCGCATCCTCGACATCGAGCCGGACTTCCTCGAAGCCGGCCACCATCACCATCACTCGGAGGACGTCCGGTCGATGTCCTTCACCATCCCCGGCGATGTCGATCCCGAGAAGTTCATGCCGTGGATCAACGACATCAGCCAGGTGCAGGGGCCGAACATCCTGCGCTCCAAGGGTATTTTGGCCTTCAAGGACGAGCCGCGGCGTTTCGTCTTCCAGGGCGTGCACATGATCCTCGACGGCGATTTGCAGCGCGACTGGAAATCCGGCGAGAAGCGTGAATCGCGCCTCGTCTTCATCGGCCGCGATCTCGACGAGGCAGCGCTGCGCAAGGGGTTCATGGCCTGCGCGGCTTGAGCTAAAGCGTGGGTATGGATTCGATCAGCAAACCGGTCTCGCTGCGCGAGCATGTCGTTCCCGTCGAAGCCGGCGAGCATGTCGTCGGCGCCGTCTGGCTGAAGCAGACGCTGGCGCTTGCCCTCGCCGATGGCCGCGTGCTGCGCTGGCGCGATGGCGAGACGCAGAGCGTCGAGGCGCATGGCGGCGGCCTGCTCTGCGTCGCCTCGGACGGTGCGCGCCTGATCAGCGGCGGCGATGACGGCCGCGTCGTCGCGACCTCGGCCGATGGCGCGCCGGAAGAACTCGCCCGCGATCAAAAGCGGCGCTGGATCGATGCCGTCACGGTATCATCGTCCGGCAGCATCGCCTGGAACAGCGGCCGCAATGTCCACGCCCGCGACGACAAGGGCAGGCTCAGGTCGATCGAGGTCGCCTCGACGCCACAGGGCCTCAGCCTGGCGCCGAAGGGCTATCGCCTCGCCATTGCCCAAATGAACGGCGTGCTGCTCTGGTATCCGAACACCGAGGCCAAGCCCGATTTCCTGGAATGGAAAGGCTCGCATCTCGACGTGACCTGGTCGCCGGACGGGCGCTTCATCGTCACAGCCATGCAGGAGAATGCGCTGCATGGCTGGCGGCTCGGCGAGAAGCCGAGCCATATGCGCATGACCGGCTACCCGGCCAAGCCGCGTTCGCTATCCTGGTCGCATGACGGGCTCTGGCTCGCCTCCAGCGGCGCGGATGCCGCGATCGTCTGGCCTTTCCAGGGCGAGGGGCCGACGGGCAAGGCGCCGCGCGAATGCGGCGCGCGACACGCCAAGGTCACCCGCGTCGCCTTCCATCCCAAGGCGCTGGTGCTGGCCGTCGGCTATGATGACGGCTGCATTCTGATGATCCGTCTGACCGATGCTTCCGAGCTGCTGGTTCGGCCGGCGCAACGCGGCAGCGGCATCACCGCCTTTGCCTGGGACAAGCTCGGCAAGCGCCTTGCCTTCGGCACCGAGGACGGTGAAGCCGGCGTCCTGACCCTGCCGGGTGGCTGAGCGGCGATGCGCTTCGGCCTCTTTGGCAGGGAAAAGCGCGAGGCCGCCGGCGCGGATGCCGCGGCGCAGGTCAAGCGACAGGTGCGCGAACTGCTCGGCCTGCCTGAGAACGCTGTGGTCGCGGTCAACGAGATCCTCTGCGCCGATCCCGCCTGCCCGGGCACCGAGACGGTGATTCTGGTGATGAAGCCAGGCGAGAAGACGAGGGCGTTCAAGGTCCAGATGGGGCTGGCGGAGCTGACGCCGGAGGCGCTGGCGCAGGCGTTGTCGACGGCAGGTTGAGCTAGCGAAGACCACCGCCATGATATGTCAGCAGATGGCGGCACCGCGCCTTAACCTTCGGCAATCGCATGGCTAGCTTATGCCGATGGCGACGCGACCGCGAAAGATCCTGACGCTCGACAAGGCCGAGGCGCGCCGGATCTGGCTCAAGGCCCAGAAGCTCGACACGCGCGAGCCCTTCGGCTCCGGTCCCGCGGCGACGGCGGCTGCGGTCGCCCATCTCGGTTATGTCCAGATCGATACGATCAACGTGGTCGAGCGCTGCCACCACCATATCCTCTACAGCCGGATCCCCGATTATCGCCGCGACGACCTCGCGCAGGCGCAGTCGCAGGACAAGTCGGTGTTCGAGTACTGGACGCATGCGCTGTCCTATGTGCCGACCGCGGACTTCCGCTATTTCCTGCCGGCGATGCAGGCGCACCGCGCCGAGCCCAAGCGCTGGGCCTCGGTCGGTAGCCGCGAGGAGGCGCGCAAGCTGCTGCGCCGTATTCGCAAGGACGGCGCCCTCACCATCCGCGACATCGACACTGACGTTCTGGTCGAGAAGGCGCATCTCTGGGCCAGCAAGAAGCCGTCAAAAGGGCTGCTCGAACGCGCCTTCTACGATGGCGAACTCGTGATCTCCGCCCGCTCCGGCATGCTCAAGACCTATGAGTTGATCGATCGGCACTTCGGCTGGGAGAAGCAGCCGGCGCCGGCATCCGAGCGCCAGATTGCGGCCTACAAGCTCGACCGCGCCCTGCGTGCGCAGGGCATCGTTAGCCTCGATTCGATCTGCCATCTCGATGCGCCCAGCAAGAAGGGCGTCGCCGCGCTGATCGCAGGACGCGTCAGGCGCAAGGAACTGGTGCCGGTCGCGATCGAAGGTGCAGAGAAGACGCCGCACTGGGCTGCGCCGGGCGTGCTGGAGCCGTCCAAGCCGGCCGATGACAGCCTGATCCACATCCTCTCGCCCTTCGACCCGCTGGTCATCCAGCGCAAGCGGCTGAAGCTGTTCTTCGGCTACGACCATGTCTTCGAGGCCTATCTGCCGAAGGAGAAGCGCGTCTTCGGCTATTTCGGCCTGCCGGTGCTGGCGGGGGACCGGATCGTCGCCGTCGCGGATCTCAAGACCGATCGGGCGGCGCGCAAGCTCCTGGTGCAGCAATGGACCTGGCTGGAGCCGGAGCCGTCACTCGAACTGAAGCGGCAGGTCGACGAGGAGATGCAGCGCTTCGAGCGCTTTCAGCTGGCCTGAGCCACCTCAGTTCGGTCGCGGCCAACGGAAATCGTCGGCGCGGCCGGGGCGCGGCTCCGGCGCGATGCCTTGGCCAAACACGCGCTCGAGCCCGGCTGCGACATCGCCGCGGCCGCGCGCCTCCTGGATCGAGGCGATCAGCGCGGCGTCGTCACCGGGGGAGACGGCCCCGGTCAAGGGCAGGATCGGGCCCGCGAGCGGCCGGAGCGGGGCCACCGGGACGAGCGGAAGATCGGTCGGGACGCCGCTGACCATGCGGTCGATCAGGCGCTCGACATCGATGGGCTGAGTCGGTGCGGGCGTGCCCTCTGCCTCGGGAGGAACAGGCAGGGCGATGACGTTCTGCGTCGGCGTCTTCTCCAGGATACGGCGGATGACGACGTCGACGAAATGAGCGGCCTTGCGGGCGCCGGCCTTGGTGAAATGGACGCCGTCGCCGAGCCGCAGCCGGGCGACCTGGCCGTTCACGTCCGGTCCCATGGCGGCGTAGCGGTTCTCGGCGTCGACATAGGCACCCCAGAGGTCGACGAACTCACCGCCGGCCGCCTCGGCGCCCTTGCGGAAGAGGTCGTTCAGCGTGGTCAGGTCGGCCGAGAGGCGTGCATTCTGCATCGGCGGCGCGCCGACCCAGATCAGCGGTACGCGTTTGGCGCTGAAGGCTGCCGCGACGGCCTCGATCCGCGCCTTGTAGAGCTGGAGCCAGCGCTCGCTCAGCGGCTCATGGGTGATCTCGCCCTCGCGGATCACCTGGCGGTCGTTCGGCCCGAGCACGACGACGCCGACCATGACCTTGGCGTCCCCCGCCAGCAGTTCGCCGGTTGCCTTCGGCCAGTCGTAGAAGTCGGTCCGGACAAGGCCGCTGTCGGCCTTGGCTTTGTTCACCACGGCGACATCGGCTCGGTCCTGCAGGCTGTCTTCCAGCCCTTCGGCGATCTGCCCGGCGAGCGTGTCGCCGATCACCAGGACATGGTGATTGACGTCCACCTTGGGGATAACCGGGTCGTCGCGGACGACAACGCGGGTCGGTGCCCGGCGCTGGGCCGGCGCGACGCGTTCGCGTGGCTGCCGTTGCTGTACGGCGGGCCGCTCGGGAATCTGCCAGAACATGTTGAAGAGGCTGCGGCCTTGCGGCTGTGCCTGCGGTATCCGGCCGGGCGGCACCGGGTTCTGGGCGATCGAAACCGGCCCGCCGGTCACGAGCAGGATGAGGGCAGCTGCCAGAACCATGAAGAGCGAACGCAGGCGCATCATGCTCTCGATCGACGCCGTGCGAGGGTGGCGCCGAGAGCCAATATAGGCGCGATCGCTCGCTCCGTCAGCGGGGCGCCTTCATCCGCGTCAGCAGGGCCGGGGTCGGGTAGCCGTCGGCGAGCAGGCCGACGCGCAGCTGGTACTGCCTGACCGCCTCGCGCGTGCCGGTGCCGATGCGTCCGTCGGCGTCGTGATTGTAGAGGCCCAAGCCCTTCAGCCGGAGCTGGACATCGGTGATCCCTGCCTTGTCGAGGCGCGGCGCCTTCACCGGCCAGTCGCCCTGCAAGGCAGGCCGGCCGACGATCCGGTCGCCGAGATGGCCGACGGCGAGCGCATAGGCGTCGGAGGAATTGTACTTCTTGATGACGTCGAAATTCGCGGTCAGCAGCAGGGCCGGGCCGGTATGGCCGGCCGGGTAGAACAGCCTGGCCTCGCCTGAGGACGGGAGCGAGCCGCCATCGGCGCGGCGCACCCCGGCCGAGCGGAAGGACGAGAAGCTGGCGCGGTAGAGATTATGGTCGAAGCCATCGGGCACCACGACCTCGATGCCCCAGGGCAGGCCGGGGGTCCAGCCATAGCCCTTGAGATAGTTGGCGGTCGAGGCGATGGCGTCGCTGCTCGAGGTCCAGATATCGGCATGGCCGTCGCCGGTATGATCGACCGCGTATTTCATGTAGCTCGACGGCATGAACTGGGTGTGACCCATCGCGCCGGCCCAGGAGCCGCGCAGCTCGCTGCGCTCGACATGGCCCTTCTCGATCAGCTCCAGCGCGGTCAGGAGCTCGTCGCGAAAGAAGTCGCCGCGATAGCGGATGTTCGCCAGCGTCGCGAGCGAGCGGATCACGTCCTTGTCGCCCTTGAACGAGCCGTAATTGGTTTCCATCCCCCAGATGCCGAGGATGATCTCCTTGGGCACGCCATAGCGGGATTCGGCTTGGGCCAGCACGCTGGCATGGGCCTCCAGCATCTCGCGGCCGCGCGAGATCCGGCCGCCGCCGACCGCGCTGTTGAGATAGCTCCAGATCGGCGCGGTGAATTCTGATTGCTTGCGGGTCAGCGCGACAATGGAGGGATCGGGCGTCACGCCCTGGAAAGCCAGGTCGAAGGTCTGGCGCGAGATGCCGCGCGCCTGCGCCATCGGCCAGAGCGTCCTGAGGAAGCCGTCGAAGCCGGGCGCAGCCGGCCGCGCCTCGGGCCTGGGGGTCTGCGCCCGTGCCGGATTGATCGAACCCGTCGTCTGCGCGAGCGCCGGCCCGAGGCCGAGCGCAACGGCGAAGGCGAGAACGGTGACGGGGCGCATGATGGCTCCTCTGGCTCGGCCGCGGTGTCTTTCCACCACAGCGCCCGATCGAGGTTAACCATGGGTTAACGCCGCGCCAAATCCCGTCGCTCAGCTCGCATTGCGCTTGCGCAGGCTTTCCTCCCAGGCGAGCGCTTGTGTCACGATCTGCGTGAGGTCGTCATGCTCCGGCTGCCAGCCGAGTTCGGCGCGAATGCGATCGGCCTTGGCGACCAGAGCGGCCGGGTCGCCGGGGCGGCGCGGCGAGAGCCGGACGGGGAAATCGACGCCGGAGACGTCTTTCACCACCTCGACCACTTCCTTGACCGAATAGCCGCGGCCATAGCCGCAGTTCAGCGTCAGATTGCCGCCACCGGCGCGCAAATGGTCGAGCGCGGCGAGATGGGCGCGGGCAAGGTCGGTGACGTGGATGTAGTCGCGCACGCAGGTGCCGTCGGGTGTCGCGTAGTCGGTGCCGAAGATATCGAGCCCGGCGCGCTGGCCGAGCGCCGCCTGGCTCGCGACCTTGATCAGATGGGTGGCAGTGGCGCTGGACTGCCCGGAGCGGCCCTTGGGATCGGCGCCGGCGACGTTGAAATAGCGCAGGGCGACATAGGTCAGGCCATGGGCGCGGGCGACGTCGCCGAGCATCCACTCGCTCATCAGCTTGGAGCGGCCATAGGGATTGATCGGATTGAGGGCGATCTCCTCCGGCACCGGCGAGACCGGCGGCTCGCCATAGACGGCAGCGGTCGAGGAGAAGATCACATGCTTGACGCCGCCACGCACGGCGCTTTCCAAGAGGGCGCGCGTCTTGACGGTGTTGTTGTGGTAATAACCGAGCGGATCCGACACGGAATCCGGCACGACGATCTTGGCAGCGAAATGGGCAATCTCGGTGATGCCGTGCTCGGCAATGGTGCGCTCGACCACGGCCTGGTCGCCCATGTCGCCACGCACGAGCGTCGCTTCCTGCGGCACTGCCCACCAGAAGCCGGTCGAGAGATCGTCGAGCACGACGACCTTCTCGCCGCGGTCGAGCAGCTCGAGGACCATGTGGCTGCCGATATAGCCTGCGCCGCCCGAAACCAGAATCGCCATCTTCGTCTCCTCGTCACGTGATCGGCATAATCCGGAATCACGACAGTTCGATCCAGCCTCTCCGGCGCACATGGCTAATCTCGGGCGCGGCGCGAGTGAAGCCATGCAAGAATGATGACCAGGGCGGCAAAGTGCGCCAAAGGCATTGACGCATCGGCAAGGTCAGAATGGTATTCGAAGATGGGGCTGGCCCGGCTTTTGCCAGAATCGCGGGCCAGCCTTCAGCGGCCGGCATGAATGGGCGACGCCGGCTCTCCCCGAAGCCCTCCGATTTTCAGCAGGCGCGCGCCGGGCGCGCGCGAGATGGACGCGCATGATCAAGAAAATCCGCAAGGCGGTCTTTCCCGTCGCTGGTCTCGGCACCCGCTTCCTGCCTGCCACCAAGGCGATCCCGAAGGAGATGCTGACCATCGTCGACCGGCCGGTCGTCCAGCACGTGGTCGACGAGGCGCGCGCTGCCGGGATCGAGCATTTTGTCTTCGTGACCGGGCGCAACAAGGCCGTGATCGAGGACCATTTCGACATGGCCTACGAGCTCGACGACACGCTGGCCAAGCGTGGCAAGACCAAGGAGCTGGAGGCGCTCAAGCACGATCTGCCGGCCGCCGGCGCAGCGAGCTTCACCCGCCAGCAGGCGCCGCTCGGCCTCGGACATGCCGTCTGGTGCGCCCGCGAGATCGTCGGCGACGAGCCGTTCGCACTGCTGCTGCCGGACATGCTGCACCATGGGGCGGGCAAGGGCTGCCTCGCCGAGATGATCGCGGCCTATGAGGAGCATGGCGGCAACCACATTGCGGTGGCGCCGGTGCCGGACGACCAGACCCATCAATACGGCATCGTCGGCGTTGCCGACGCCAAGGCCAAGGTCTCGCAGATCAGCAAGATGGTCGAGAAGCCGCCCAAAGGCACGGCGCCATCGAACCTGCACATCACCGGCCGCTACATCCTGCAGCCGACGATCTTCGACCTGCTCGCCAAGCAGGAGAAGGGCGCTGGCAACGAGATCCAGCTCACGGATTCGATGATCGCGCTGGCGCAGCAGGAAAAATTCTTCGCCGTGCGCTTCGACGGCGACATCTACGACACCGGCTCGAAGATCGGCTTCCTCAGCGCCAATGTCGCCTATGCGCTGGAGCGCGGCGATCTCGGTCCGCAATTGCGGGCCGAGATCGAGCGGCTGCTGAAGAAATAGAAAACGCCGACGCCATGGCCGGGGTCAGCCCGGCCATGGCGCTTTTCTCAATGACAGGGGATCAGCCCGACTTGGCCTTCTTGGCCCGCTCGATCGCCTCGACGATCAGCTGCTTGGCCTTGGCGGCGTCGCCCCAGCCGGTGAGCTTCACCCACTTGCCGGGTTCCAGGTCCTTGTAGTGCTCGAAGAAGTGCTGGATCTGGTCGAGCGTGATCTGCGGCAGATCGGTGTAGTTCGTGACGTTCTCGTAGCGCTTGGTCAGCTTGGGGACCGGCACGGCGATGATCTTCTCGTCGCCGCCGCCCTCGTCTTCCATCATCATCACGCCGATCGGGCGGACCGCGATGTAGGACCCCGGCACCAGCGGGCGGGTATTGGCGACGAGCACGTCGCAGGGATCGCCGTCTTCCGACAGCGTATGGGGGATGAAGCCGTAATTCCCGGGATAGCGCATCGGCGTATAGAGGAAGCGGTCGACGAAGAGCGTGCCGGCTTCCTTGTCCATCTCGTATTTGATCGGTTCGCCGCCGATCGCGACTTCGATGACGACGTTGACCTCGTCCGGGGGGTTCTTGCCGATGGCGATGGCGTCGAGCCGCATGTACCTGACCTATCGATGATAAAACTTCGGCGGCGTTATGCGCGGTTGCGGCGCAAAGGCCAAGCCCGGCTTTTAGTCGGAGTTACCGATTTGCGCAGCAAGGCTCCCGCTGCTATCGGGCGGGCATGACAGGTGCGATCCCATGCTGAACCGCTGGCGGCGGCCGGAAGACCGCTATGCGAGGCGCATGGCTCGGATCGCGCGCTGGGATCGCCCTTTGCGCGGCCGGCTCGATCGCGCTCGCGCCTGGACCAATATGCTGCTGTCCGACCACGGCATCTTCCGGCTCGTCTATCTCAATGCGCACCGCATCACCCCGCAGCTCTGGCGCGCCGCCCAGCCGGCCCCGACCGACATCGCCTGGTTCGCCCGCCAGGGCGTGAAGACGATCGTCAACCTGCGCGGCGGCCGCGAGCACGGCGCCTGGCCGCTGCAGAAGGAGGCCTGCGAGCGCCACGGCATCGCGCTGGTCGAATTCGTCCTGCGGTCGCGTGGCGCGCCGGACCGCGACACCCTTCTGGCTGCCCCCGCGTTCTTTGCGGGGTTGCAGACGCCTGCTCTGGTCCATTGTAAATCGGGCGCCGACCGGGCCGGTTTCTTCTCTGCGCTCTATCTGCTGATCCACGAGCGGCGGCCGCTCGCAGAGGCGATGGCCGAGCTTTCGCTGCGCTACGGCCATTTCCGCTTCGCCAAGACCGGGATTCTCGACGCCTTCTTCGAGACCTATGCGCGCGAGGGCGCCAGCAAGGGCACGCCGTTCCTCGACTGGGTGGCGAAGGAGTACGATCCCGAGCGGCTCGAGCGCGAATTCAAGCCGGGCTTCTTCTCCTCGCTGCTCGCCGACCGGCTGATCCGGCGGGAATAGCCTCGAGCATTTTCGAGCGAAGTGGGCACCGGTTCGCGCGAAGAAAATGCGATAAGAGAAAGACTTAGAGCAATTCTGCGATTCGAAGAATTGCTGAATAGCCTAGCTTGGGTTGGCCAATCGCTGGTCGCCGATCGCGGTCCATGTCAGGCGCAGATGCAGCAGCAGGCGCCCCAGCGAGATCAACCCGATCACCGCGAGCAGGGCGGGAGACAGGCTGCCGAACCCCCAGATCACGATCGCCGCGGCGGCCAGCGCCACCGCATTGGCCGTCATCTGGCTATGCGGGCGGGAGGAGAAGGCGCCCATTTCCTGCAAGGGGCCGGCCAGGGCGCCGCTGCCATAGAACAGCGCCATGATCGCCATCACCTCGCCAATGCCGTCCCATTTGGTGCCGCTCAGGAGCAATTCGTCGGTGCTGACAGCGACGAAGGCGATCGCGGTAAAGAGCATCGCCACGATGGCCACCATCCCCAGGGTGACGAGGCGGGCTCGCTTCTGCTGATCGTGGCCGCGATGCCTGCGCAGATTGTTCATCACCAGCGGCGTCGTCACCGCGCCGAACATCTGCGCCGGCACGTCGAGCAGGCGCGTCGCCAGGGCGACATGGGCCGCCAGCACCGGGTTGCTCGACATCGGCAGCGCCAGCAGCGGCGCCGCCGAGAAGCCGAAGGAGAGCAGTGCCGAGGGCAGGAGGAAGGTCGGCGAGTTGCGCCATTGCCAGCCTGCCATGATCAGCTCGGTCAGCGACCAGCGCGCGGGATGCATCAGGCGCAGCAGCGAGTCGCGTCGGCGCCAGGCGAGATAGCACGCCGCGACGGCGTGGCCGAATGCGTCTGCGGCGAACAGGGCCAGAGATACCGGCCCGAGCGGCCAGATCAGCAGGATCATCATCCCTGGCTGGAGCAGCGCCTGGGCGATATTGGTGTTGCCGATCGTGGCGAAGTCGCCTTCCGCCGTGGCTTCGGCCAGCAGCAGCCGGATCGCCGCCCGGCTCGCCAGCGAGATCAGGAACAGCGCGCCGAAGCCGCGCAGGATCCAGCCCTGCGCCGCTGCGAACAGGACCGCGATCACGGCCCCGGCGAGAAAGATCGTGCCGGTGGCGACCGCCAGGCGGAAGGCCCGGCCGAGCCGCAGCCGGTCGTTGTTCTGGAAGAACACCGCCTCGAACCGCAGCAGGACAGCGATCGAAGCCAGGTTCGCCAGGGCCGCGAAGATCGCGAAGTCGGCGAAGACCTTGGGTGGACACAGGGCGGCGGCCAGCAGCAGCCCCCAGACCGACAGGAGGCGCGCCTGCACGAAGCGCAGCGCCAGCATCACCCCGTTGCGGAAGCCCGCGTGCTTGGCGAGCGATGACAGCCCTGCTATGGGGCCGGCTGCGGACGCCGGCCCGATCAGGTCCTTGGCGAGGCTGACCCGTGTCAGGGCGAGCTGTGCCGCCATCGCAGCGTCCTCAGCCGGAGTCTCGGGCAGGCCGTCTGCGCCGGCCGGCCGGCCGTGGCGCTCACCTGTCGGAGGCCGTGCGCGATCAACGGTGTCGATCACGTCACTTGTCTCCGCAGCCAGAAAGCTGCGCTTCTATGGTTAACGCTTGGTAAATTCTCGATCTTTCGCGATATTTCAGGCCCCGCTCACCCGATATGGCGGTGCTTGTGGCGGAAGCGTGGCGACTGACGTCATTTGTCAGCGATCAGCCTGCGGCCATGCGCATGCTGCGTGACGAGAAAGCCCCCGCCGGGGATGGCGGAGGCTCGGATCAATTGCCCGTCAGCCGGAGTCGGTCGGTCTCAGGCGAAGTCGCGCTTCAGCGCCTCGAAGCGTGCGACCTGATCGGGCAGGAGCTCGCGCGCCGCATCGCGGCGGACGAAGACCTTGAACATCGCCTCGCCGGCACCATTGAAGAATTGCACCGAGCAGGAGCGGCGGCCGTGGAACTGCCGGTCGACGAGATAGATCGCCCTGCAGTTGCCGGCCTTGATATGACCGCCGATCGGGCTGTCGCCATGGATGTTGTAATAGCCGTGGCCGAACGAGCCGAACGGCAGCGAGCCCTCGCATTCCAGCACGATGTCGGGCGTGTGCACGATGAAGAGCACCGTGCCCCAGGTCGCAAGCTCCCGCCAGAGCGCCTCGAAGCGCTCCGCCGCGATGAAGCGGCGCTGCTCTTCCGGGGTGACCTCGAGCACGGCTAGGGTGGAGACGCCATGCTCGCGCGCGACCGCCTCGATCACGCCGTCCGGCTTGGCGGCGAGCGCCGCCCGGACCTTCGCCATGGCTTCGGCGGGAGCAGGCGGTGCCAATGTCTCGGCAAACGACATCGTGATCAGCCTCTCACTCGGCCGCCTGGCGCGGCAGATGCGGATTGTGCTCGGTCAGGATCGTCTCGAAGCCTTCGAATTCGGGATGGCCGAGATAGAGCGGCGTCGGCCGCGGCTGGCCGGCATTGCGGTGCGACTCGCGGAACTGGTCCGACTTGGTCCAGGCGGTGAAATCGTCCTTCGAGGCCCAGGTCGTATGCGAGGAGTAGAGGGTGTGATCCTCCTTCTCCGGCCCCTTGAGCAGATGGAAGGCGATGAAGCCCTTCATCTCATCGAGGCGAGTCTTGCGCGAGGACCAGACCGTCTCGAAGGCCTCCTCCTCACCCTTGACGACCTTGAAGCGGTTCATGGCGATGAACATCGGGAAATCCTCGGCGATTTGCAAAAGCGTGATGGTCCGGCAGCTTGCGCCGCTCTTGACCCTCCTTAGTAAAGCTGCATATCACCGTCAATAACGGCTCCAATAATCGTTGTTTTGAATGATTATAAAAGAGCCATTACTTTGTAATGACTTCAGTGTAGCTGGGCGTTGCGAGCGCTTCTGCTGCGCGTCGTCGCACGCACGAGATCGATCATGGGCACGCTGCAAGCGCCTTCATCCGCTCCGCTCGCAGGCTTCAGGGCCAAGCGCCTCGGCCGGGAGATCGCGGCTGCTGCGGTCGTGTCCCTGCTGGCGCTGGGCGGCCTCTCCGGGTCGCTGGAGTCGCTGGCCGTCGTCGCTCCCGCCCAGGCGCAGGCCGCCGAGCGTATCGTCGCTGCCGGCGGCGTCGTCACCGAGGTGCTCTATGCGCTCGGCCAGCAGGACAAGGTCGTCGGCGTCGACACCACCAGCCAGTGGCCGCCGGACGCGCTGAAGGACAAGAAGAGCGTCGGCTATGTCCGGGCGCTCTCGGCCGAGGGCGTGCTGTCGCTGAAACCCTCGCAGGTGATCGCGGCTGAAGGCGCCGGTCCGCCAGACGCGCTCGCTCTGCTCAAGGAATCCGGCACGCCGATCACGATGATCCCCGAGGCGCTTTCTCCGGAGGCAGTCGTTGGCAAGATCGCGGCGATCGGCAAGGCCGCCGGTGTCGCCGAGCCGGCGCAGCAACTCGCCGCCGCAGTGAAAGGGCGCTTCCAAGAGCTCGACAAGCTGCGCTCTGGCCTGCCCGGGCAGAAGCGCGTCCTGTTCGTGCTCTCGCTGCAGAACGGGCGCACCCTGGTCGGTGGCAGGGCCACCACGGCCGATGCGATCATCGCGCTCGCCGGTGGCGTCAATGCCGCCAGCGCCGTCGAAGGCTTCAAGCCGATGACCGACGAGGCGATCATCACCGCAGCGCCCGATGTCGTGCTGATGATGCGCCATTCCAGCGCCCACAATGCCGGCCCCGACGAGCTCTTCGCCATGCCGGCCTTCTCGGAGACACCGGCGGCGAAGCAGAAGGCGCTGATCCGGATGGACGGGCTCTATCTGCTCGGCTTCGGGCCTCGGACCCCGAACGCGGCGCGCGACCTGATGGCCGAACTCTATCCCGAAGCCAAGGTCGCCCAGCTTTCCGCCGCCAAATGACGCTTGCCGTGAAGCAGCCCCTGAGTGCGAGTGCTGCGGCGCTGGCCGTGCTCACGGCCGGCCACCGCCGCAAGGGCGTCATCGCCGTCGCCGCGCTCGTCGGGCTCTGCCTGCTGTTGATGCTGCTCTCGCTCGGGGCAGGGGCCTTCGCGATCGCGCCCGGCCGCGTCGCCGACATCCTGCTGGCGAAGCTCGGCTTCGGTCCGGCTGAGCTGCTGGGAAGCCGGGAGGCGCTGGTCGTGCTCAATATCCGCATGCCGCGCCTGCTGCTCGGCGCGCTGGTCGGGGCGGCGCTCGCGATCTCCGGCGCGCTGATGCAGGGCCTGTTCCGCAATCCGCTCGCCGATCCCGGCCTGGTCGGCGTCTCCGCCGGCGCCGGTCTCGCCGCCGCTGCGACCATCGTGCTCGGAGACCGCCTCCTCGCGGCCTTCGCGATGAAGCTGCCCTTCGCGGTGCTGCCTTTCGGAGCCTTTTTCGGCGGCCTCGTCTCGACGCTGGCGCTCTATCTGATCGCGACGCGCCAGGGCCGCACCTCGGTCGCGACCATGCTGCTCGCCGGTGTTGCGCTCGGCGCGCTCGCCGGCTCGCTCACCGGCCTGCTCGCCTTCGTCTCCGACGACCGGCAATTGCGCGACCTGACCTTCTGGTCGCTGGGCAGCCTCGGCGGGGCGAGCTGGACCAAGCTCTCGGTGGTAGCGCCGATCGTGCTGCCGCTGCTCTTCGCCGTGCCCTTGCTGGCGCGCGGCCTCAACGCTCTGATGCTGGGTGAGGCCGAGGCCTATCATCTCGGCGTGCCCGTCCAGCGCATCAAGGCGCTCGCGATCCTGCTGGTCGCCCTCGCGGTCGGCGCCAGCGTTGCCGCAGCCGGCGTGATCGGCTTCGTCGGCATCGTCGTGCCGCATCTGATCCGGCTCTCGATCGGTCCCGATCACCGCCTGCTGCTGCCGCTCTCGGCGATCGGCGGCGCCGCCCTTCTGGTCGGCGCCGACATCATTGCCCGCCTCGTCGTCGTGCCGGCGGAATTGCCGATCGGCATCGTCACCGCCTTCATCGGCGCGCCCTTCTTCCTGTGGCTGCTGCTGCGCCGCGGCCGGATCGCGGAGCTCTGAGCATGGCGATTCTCGAAGCCGATGGTCTTTCCTTCTCGGTGCGTGGCAGCACCCTGGTTCGCGGTGCCTCGCTTGCGCTCGAAGAGGGAGCGACCACGATCGTCGTCGGCCCCAACGGTGCCGGCAAGTCGACGCTGCTCAAGCTGCTGACCGGTGAACTCGCTCCCTCGCAGGGCACGGTCCGCATGGACGGCGCGACGCTGCCGCAGATCCCGGCCTGGGAACTCGCCTGCCGACGCGCCGTGATGGTGCAGAACCAGCGTCTCGCCTTTCCGTTCAGCGTCTATGAGGTTGCGCGGCTGGGGCTGGAAGGTGTCGGCCGGGCCCAATCGCGTGGCCGCAAGGCTGAGATCATCGCCCAAGCGCTGGAGATCGCCGGCGTGATCGGCCTTGCCGGCCGCCAGTATCAGACACTGTCCGGCGGCGAACAGCAGCGCGTGCAGTTCGCCCGGGCGCTCTGCCAGCTCGAAGCGGGCCGCAGCGTCGCTCAGCGCCAGATCCTCTTCCTCGACGAGCCGATCGCCAGCCTCGACCTCTGCCATCAGCTCTCGCTGCTCGACGCCGCCCGCAGCATCGCGGCGCAGGGCGCCGCCGTTCTGGTCGTGCTGCATGATCTCAACCTCGCCGTGACCTATGCCGACCGGCTGGTGGTGATGCATGAGGGTTCGATCGTCGCACAGGGCGAGCCGGCGACCATCCTCGACGACAACCTGCTGCGCGGCGTCTTCCGCGTCTCGCTCTCCTTCAGCCGCCTGCCGCCGGCCGGCCAGCCTTTCCTGCTGCCGCAGCAGCACCTTTCGGCAATTTAGCTCGGCCGGGCGCGACAACTTTGCGGTTGTGCGCTGCGACAACAGGTCTATAGCGGGCGCTCCGGCGCCTTCCGCCCGACCAGGCGAGCGGGCGCATCGCTGGACCGTCGAGCGCGCCATGAACCTCCCCACCGACCGGCTTTCCTTTCCGAAGGACCGCCTCCGCGTCCTCCTGCTCGAGGGAATCAACGATTCCGCCGTCGCTGCCTTGCAGCAGGCCGGATACACGAACCTCACCCGCCTGCCGAAGGCGCTCGATGAGGCCCAGCTGATCGAAGCGATCGAGAAGACGCACATCCTCGGCATCCGCTCGCGCACCCAGCTGACCGAGCCGGTCTTCGCCGCCGCCAAACGCCTCTTCGCCGTCGGCTGCTTCTCGGTCGGCACCAACCAGGTCGATCTCGACGCCGCCCGCCTGCGCGGCGTCCCGGTCTTCAACGCGCCCTTCTCCAACACCCGCAGCGTCGCCGAACTGACCATCGGCGAGATCGTCATGCTGCTGCGCCGGATTCCGGACCGCTCCCGCTCGGCACATGAGGGCGGCTGGGACAAGTCGGCCAACGGCTCCTTCGAGGTCCGCGGCAAGGTGCTCGGCATCGTCGGCTACGGCAATATCGGCAGCCAACTCTCCAACATCGCCGAGGCGATGGGCATGCGCGTGATCTATTACGATCACACCGACCGCCTGCGCCATGGCAATACCGAGCCGGTCGAAAGCCTGAAGGCCCTGCTCGCAAACAGCGACGTCGTCTCGCTGCATGTCCCGGAAACGCCGGCCACGCACAACATGATCGGCAAGGCCGAGATCGCGGCGATGAAGCAGGGCGCCTATCTCATCAACAACTCGCGCGGCACGGTCGTCGATCTCGATGCTCTCGCCGAAGCGCTGCGCAGCGGCGCGCTCGCCGGCGCGGCGGTCGATGTCTTCCCGAAGGAGCCGGCCTCCAACAGCGAGCGCTTCGTCACTCCGCTGCAAGGCTTGTCCAACGTCATCCTGACCCCGCATGTCGGCGGCTCGACGGAAGAGGCGCAGGAGCGCATCGGCGCCGAGGTGGCACGCAAGCTGGTCGACTATTCCGATGTCGGCTCGACCGTCGGCGCGGTCAATTTCCCGCAGGTGCAACTGCCGGCGCGCCCGGCCGGCACCCGCTTCATCCAGGTCCAGCGCAATGCGCCGGGCATGCTGCGCCGCCTCAACGACGTCTTCGCCAGCCGCAACATCAACATCGCCGCCCAGAATTTCCAGACCGACGGCGAGATCGGCTATGTCGTGATGGAGGCCGATCCGGTCGGCGAGGTCGCGCGCGAGATCATCGAGGAGATCCGCGCTCTCGACGGCACGATCCGCGCCCGGCTGCTCTACGAACGCGGCTGAGCGGAGCGCGAGCGTTAGTCCCCGAAGGGCTCGACCACCATCTCCATCCGCTCGCCGGCGAAGACGCTGTTGACGATGTGGATCGGCGTCAGGTCGGGCAGCGCGTCGACGGCCAGCGAGACCAGCACCGCCGCACCGGGCTCGATCCGCAGCAACGCCGCCTCGCGCTCTGTGGCGGGCCTTGCCGTCAACCGGGTCGAGCGGCGCACATAGTCAAGGATGCCATAGGCCTTGAACGCCGCCGTGATCGACGCCTCCGCATCGCGATAGACCTTGTCGAAGCCGGGGAACCGCGCGACCGCGAGCCAATGCGTCCCGGTCCCCATCGGCGTGCCGTCGGCGAGGCTGAGCCCTTCGCACCGCCATAGCGGCGTTCCCGGCTCGAGTGCCAGTGCCTCGCAAATCTCCGGATCACCCGCCACCACCTCCGCCGAGAGCATGCGGCTGGAGCCGATCATGCCGATCCGTCCGAGATTGGCGCGCATGCTGACGCGCCGGCCGAGCGGATAGGGCACGCGCCGGGAACTGACCTGCGTGCCGCGTCCGCGCGCGACCGTGACCAGCCCCTGTTCCGCCAGATGCCGAAAGGCCTGTCGTACCGTGTGCCGGTGCACACCGTATTGCTCGGCGAGCACGATCGCCGCCGGCAGCGTATCGCCGGGCTCGTATTCGCCTTGCTCGATCGAGGCCGCCAGCGCATCGGCTATCCGCCGCCAGGCTGTGCCGCCATCGCCGCCCTGATTGTCCGGCAAGCTCGGCGTCATCAAAATTTCATCCAAAATGTATAGACCTTTTCCAACGACACGCTTATCTTAGTCTAGACATTAGCCCTTGGCGAGAGGCCGACACGGTATGACGGACATCGCGACACGCCAGCATTGGATGGCAGTTCTGGCCCGTGCGACGCAAGGCGAGATCGACGCCTTGCTGCAGCAGACCGGCCCGCTGCCGACGCACGAGCTGCTCAAGGCGCCGCAGACCGGCACCGTCATGGTCGAGGGCCGCGCCGGCGGCGCCGGCCGCCGCTTCAATCTCGGCGAGGCCACGGTGACGCGCTGCGTCGTCCGGCTGGAAGGCGGCGCTATGGGCTTCTCCTACGCACTCGGCCGCGACGGCCGCAAGGCGCGCCTCGCCGCTGTCACCGACGCGCTCCTCCAGGGTGAGGCCGAGACCGGCCCGCTGCGGCGCGGCGTCTTTGCCCTCGCCCAGAAGCAGCAGGCTGCCCGCGAGCTCGCCTCGCGCAAGGCCGCTGCCACCAAGGTCGATTTCTTCACGCTGGTCAGGGGCGGCTGATGGCTCCCAACGACACCCTCATAGCCGCCGGCTTCGCCGATCCGGTCTTCCAGTCGCAAGGTGCCTTCCGTGCCCTCCTGGCAGCGCTCTCGGAGCCGGGACTCGCCTGCGATCTTGGCGATGCGATCGTGCCGCCCGCCGGGCTCGAAGCTGCGACTGCCGTCGCGCTGCTGACCCTCGCCGATTACGAGACGCCGATCTGGCTTCCGGCCGCCTTGCGTGATGGCCCGGCCGGCGCCTGGCTGCGTTTCCATTGCGGCACCGCCCTCGTCGATGATCCCGCCCGCGCCGCCTTCGTCATGATCGACGGTGCCGCGCCGGAGCCGAGGCTCGCCGCCTTCAACGCCGGCGATGACCAGTTCCCCGATCGCTCGACCACCGTGCTGATCCAGTGTGCCGGCTTCGAAGGCGGCGAGGCTGTCACGCTCGAAGGCCCGGGCATTGCCGGCCAGCGCAGCATCGCCCCGATTGGTCTGCGTCCCGGCTTCTGGGCCGAGGTCGAAGACAACGCTGCAGTCTACCCGCTCGGTGTCGACCTTCTGCTGGTCCATGGCGCGCAGGTGCTCGGCTTGCCGCGCTCGACGCAAATCGTGGGAACCCGCTGAATGCCCCGCCGGGAGCTTTGCTGATGTATGTCGCGGTCAAGGGCGGCGAAGCCGCCATCCTCGCCACCCATGATCTCGTTGCCGAAGCACGCCGCGGCGACGAAAGCGTGCCGGAACTCGGTGTCGCGCAGATCCGCGAGCAGTTGGGCCTCGCCTGCGGTCGCGTCATGAACGAGGGCTCGCTCTACGATCCCGACCTCGCCGCGCTGGCGCTGAAGCAGGCACAGGGCGATGCGATCGAGGCCGCCTTCCTGATGCGCGCCTATCGCACGACGCTGCCGCGCTTCGGCTCCTCCGAGCCGCTCGACACCGCCAGGATGGCGATCCGTCGCCGCGTCTCGGCGACCTACAAGGATCTGCCGGGCGGCCAGGTGCTCGGCCCGACCTATGACTACACCCACCGGCTCTTCGATTTTTCGCTGATGGACGAGACTGCGCCGAGTGAGACGCAGGCCCGTCCGGCCGCGCAGCCGCTCGACGCCTCGATGCCGCGTGTGCCGGATATCCTCGGCGCCGAAGGCCTGATGGAGGAGGAAGCGCCTCCCGCAGGCGATCCGCGCCCCTTCGATCTCACCCGCGAGCCCGTTACCTTTCCGGCCGAGCGCGATGTCCGCCTGCAGGCGATGGCGCGCGGCGACGAGGGCTTCCTGCTCGGCCTCGGCTATTCCGTGCAGCGCGGCTTCGGCGGCAACCACCCCTTCGTCGGCGAGATCCGGGTCGGCGAGGTCGCGGTCGAATATGTGCCGGAGGAGCTGGGCTTCGCCGTCGATCTCGGCGACATCACCCTGACCGAATGCCAGATGGTCAACCAGTTCGCCGGCTCCAAGGAGGTCCCGCCGCAGTTCACCCGCGGATACGGGCTCTCCTTCGGCCACAGCGAGCGCAAGGCGATGTCGATGTCGCTGGTCGATAGGGCGCTCAAATGCCGCGAATTTGGCGAAGCGGCGACCTATCCGGCCCAGCAGGACGAGTTCGTCCTCTACCACTCCGACAATGTCGAGGCTGCCGGCTTCGTCGAGCACCTGAAGCTGCCGCACTATGTCGATTTCCAGGGCGAGCTCGAACTGATCCGCCGCATCCGCAAGGAGCGCGAGCAGCGCCTTGCCGAGCAACAGAGCGAAGCCCTGCCGGAGGCCGCGGAATGACCGTGCACCAGAACATCACGGACGAGACCAGGCCGGCCTACAACTACGCCTATCTCGACGAGCAGACCAAGCGGATGATCCGCCGCGCGCTGCTCAAGGCGGTCGCGATTCCCGGCTACCAGGTGCCGTTCGGCTCGCGCGAGATGCCGCTTGCCCGCGGCTGGGGCACCGGCGGCATCCAGGTCACCGCTGCGATCATCGGGCCCGACGATACGCTGAAGGTCATCGACCAGGGCGCCGACGATACCACCAACGCCGTCTCGATCCGCCGCTTCTTCGAGCGCACCGCCGATGCGCGCACCACAGAGGCGACGCACGAGGCGACGATCATCCAGACCCGCCACCGCATCCCGGAGGCGCCGCTGAAGGCCGGCCAGATCATGGTCTACCAGGTGCCGCAGCCCGAGCCGCTCAGGAAGCTCGAGCCGCACGAGACCGAGACGCGCAAGATGCACGCCTGGGCCGAATACGGGCTGATGCAGGTCAAGCTCTACGAGAACATCGCCCGCTTCGGCGAGGTGACGACCACCTACGACTACCCGGTCATGGTCAACGGCCGCTATGTAATGGCGCCGTCGCCGATCCCGAAATTCGACAATCCGAAGATGCAGATGTCGCCGGCGCTGCAACTCTTCGGCGCCGGGCGTGAGAAGCGCATCTATGCGGTGCCGCCGCATACCAGCGTGCGCAGCCTCGATTTCGACGACCATCCTTTCCGCATCCAGAGCTGGGAGCAGCCCTGCGCGCTCTGCGGCGCGGCCGATTCCTATCTCGACGAGGTCGTCATCGACGACCAGGGCGGGCGCATGTTCGTCTGCTCCGACAGCCATCATTGCGAGACGCGGCGGGCCGACGGCCATCGCGGCGCCATGCTCGCCGACGCTTCGGCGCTGCATCTTGTCGAAGACGAGGCCAAGCCATGAACATGCAGGTCAACCCGCAGGAGCTCGCGCTCGATCCTGCCCCGCTGCTCTCGGTCGCCGGCGTCGGCCGCTTCTATGGCGAGCGCATCGGCTGCGCCGACGTCTCCTTCGACCTCTGGCCGGGCGAGGTTCTCGGCATCGTCGGCGAATCCGGCTCGGGCAAGTCGACCCTGCTGCGCTGCCTTGCCGGCATCGACAAGCCCGACGAGGGGCAGGTGCTGTTCCGGGGCGGGGTCGAACCGCTCGACATCTATTCGGTCGCCGAGCAGGAGCGGCGCCGGCTGATGCGCACTGCCTGGGGCATCGTCCACCAGAACCCGCGCGACGGTCTGCGCATGGACGTCTCGGCCGGCGGCAATGTCGGCGAACGCCTGATGGACAATGGCGCGCGGCATTACGGCAGGATCCGCGAGACCGCGCTCGACTGGCTGCAGCGCGTCGAGATCGCCGCGGGCCGCATCGACGACCGGCCACGCCAGTTCTCCGGCGGCATGCAGCAGCGCCTGCAGATCGCCCGCGTGCTGGTCTCCGAGCCGAAGCTGGTCTTCATGGACGAGCCGACCGGCGGCCTCGACGTCTCCGTCCAGGCCCGCCTGCTCGACCTGCTTCGTGTGCTGGTGCGCGATCTCGGCCTCGCCGCGATCATCGTCACCCATGATCTTGCCGTCGCACGCCTGCTCACCGACCGCCTGATGGTGATGAAGGATGGCCGCGTCGCCGAGCAGGGCCTGACCGACCAGGTCCTCGACGATCCCCAGCACGCCTACACGCAGCTCCTGACCTCCGCGGTGCTCACCGTATGAGCGCCGTCACATCCTCGTCACCGCGCCGGCCGAAGGCACTGACACCATGACCACGATGATTCACGTCGAGAACGTCGCCAAGGAATTCACCCTGCACAACCAGGGCGGCGTGCGCCTGCCGGTGTTCGACAACGTCAACTTCTCGGTCGCTGCCGGCGAGGCGCTTGTGCTGGCAGGTGCTTCGGGCGCCGGTAAATCCAGCCTGCTGCGCATCCTTTACGGCAATTACCGGCCGACCTCCGGCACCATCGCCATCACCCATGGCGGCCGGCAGATCGACATCGTTTCGGCCGTGCCGCGCACCGTGCTCGACATCCGCCGCCGCACGCTCGGTTTCGTCTCGCAGTTCCTGCGGGTCATCCCGCGCGTCACGGCGCTCGACATCGTCCGCGACCCGCTGCTCGCTCGCGGCGCCACGCCCGAGGAAGCCGGCGCGCGCGCGAAAGCCATGCTCGCCCGCCTCAACCTGCCGCAGCGCCTCTGGGACCTTGCTCCCGCAACCTTCTCCGGCGGCGAGCAGCAGCGCGTCAACATCGCCCGCTCCTTCGTCGATCCCTCGCCGATCATGCTGATCGACGAGCCGACCGCCTCGCTCGACGCCAACAACCGCAATGTCGTGGTCAGGCTGATCGCGGAGGCCCGCGAACAGGGCTCCGCCATCGTCGGTATCTTCCATGACGAAGCCGTGCGAGAGGCTGTCGCGACCCGCTATCTCGACATCACCGATTTCCGGAAGGCCGCCTGATGTCCACCATCCTGACCAATGCCCGCCTGATCCTCGAGGACGAGGTCGTCACCGGGACCATCGCCTTCGACGAGAGCGGCATCCGTTCAGTCGACCAGGGCCGCTCCTCGCTGCCGGAGGCGATCGACGCCCAGGGCGACTATGTCGCGCCCGGCCTCGTCGAGATGCACACCGACAACATGGAAAAGCACTTCATGCCGCGCCCCAAGGTCTTCTGGCCGAACGGGCTCGCGGCGGCGCTGGTCCATGACGCGCAGATGGCGGCCGCCGGCGTCACCACCGTCTATGACGCGATCTGCGCCGGCACGCCCTTCTCGGCCAAGGACTATCGCAAGGACATCTTCGCCGACGTGATGGATGCGCTGCGGCTGGGTACCGCCGAGAACGTCTTCCGCATCGACCACCGCATCCATATGCGCTGCGAACTGACCAGCCCCGATTTGCTGAGGGATATCGAGCCCTATCAGGACGATGCCCTGGTCCAGCTGATCTCGCTGATGGACCACACCCCCGGCCAACGGCAGTGGCGCGATCTCGCCCACTTGCGCACCTACGCGCTCGGCAACGGCAAGACCGAAGCGGAGTTCGAGGAGGATGTCAGCGTCCGCCAGCGCGAGGGGACGGCCAATGTCGGCCGCAACTGGAGCGCCGTCGTCGAGATGTTCCAGGCCCGCGGCATCCCGATCGCGACCCATGACGACACGACGATCGAGCATGTCGAGGCCGGCATCGCCTCGGGCGCGGTGATCTCGGAATTCCCGACCACGGTCGAGGCGGCGCAGGCCGCCAAGCAGCGCGGCCTCGCCACCATCGCCGGCGCGCCCAATGTCGTGCGCGGCGGCTCGCATTCCGGCGGCGTTTCGGTGGCCGAGCTCGCCGAGAAGGACCTGCTCGACGGGCTCTCCTCCGACTATGTCCCGGCGAGCCTGCTGCAGGCCGTGCTCAAGCTCCATGGCAAGCACGGCATCACCCTGCCGGCGGCGATGGCCAAGGTCACCTGGAAGGTCGCCGACATTCTCGGCCTGAAGGATCGCGGCCATCTCAAGCCCGGCCTGCGCGCCGATCTCGTGCGCTTCAAGGCGCTGGGCCCGACGCCGGTGATCGCCACCGTCTGGTCGCAGGGACGCCGGGCCTTCTGAGCGCAGCATGACCCAACCTGCGCCGCGCTACGCGCTCTACTACGCCCCCGCCGCCGAAAGCGCCCTCTGGCGCTTCGGCAGCGCCACGCTGGGTTATGATGCCGTCACCGGTGCGGATGTCGACTTGGCGGTCCCGCCGGGCTACGAAGGTCTCGACTGGTCGGAGATCACCGCCGAGCCGCGCCGCTACGGCTTCCACGCCACGTTGAAGGCGCCGTTCGAGCTTGCCAATGGCCGCAATGAGGGCGCCTTGCGCGCCTTCGCCCGCAATTATGTCGCCGGGCGCCCGCCGGTCCGGCTCGCCGGGCTTTCGATCAACGCGCTCGGCCGCTTCATCGCGCTGACTCCGTCGGAACCGAGCGAGGAGCTGCAGCGCTTCGCCTTCGACATTGTGCAGGCCTTCGAGCCGTTCCGCGCCCCGCTCTCGCAGGCTGATCTGGCGCGCCGGCTGCAGAGCCCGCTGACGCCGGCGCACCGGGCCTATCTCGAGGCCTATGGCTACCCTTATGTCGGTGACGCCTTTCGCTTCCACATGACGCTGACCGGGTCGTTGCCAGACGCAGAGGTGGCTTCGGTCAAGGCGGCACTGGCGCAGGCTTATGTGCAGGCCTTGCCGGCTGGCCCGGTCCCGATCGACCGCGTCGCCATCTTCAAGCAGCAGAGCCGCAGCAGCCACTTCGTGCTGCTCGACAGCATCCCGCTCGGCTAGTTCATCCCCAACGGAAGGCCCGTCATGGCAGGCAAGAAGCTCGGGCTCGAACCCGTGATCGACCCGACCGCGACCGTCCGCGACGCCGTGCTCGGCCGCTATACCGAGATCGGTGCCCGCACCGTCTTCGCGGAATCGACGCTTGGCGACTATTCCTATGTCGTGAACGATTCCAACATCATCTACACGACGATCGGCAAGTTCTGCTCGATCGCGGCGCATACCCGGATCAACCCCGGCAACCATCCGATGCAGCGGGCGAGCCAGGCGCATTTCACCTATCGCGCCAGCGCCTATTTCGAGGATGCGCAGGACGAGGCCGCCTTCTTCGACTGGCGCCGCTCGACGCCCGTCACGATCGGCCATGATGTCTGGATCGGCCATGGCGCCATCGTACTCGCTGGGCGCAGCATCGGCACTGGCGCGGTCGTCGCAGGCGGCGCGGTCGTGACCAAGGACGTGCCCGACTACACCATCGTCGCCGGCAACCCGGCCCGCATCATCCGCCGGCGTTTCCCGGAGGAGATCGCCGAGCGGCTGAAGGCACTGGCCTGGTGGGATTGGGAGCACGCCGCCCTGCGCACCGCGCTCGACGACTTCCGGGCGCTGAGCGTCGAGGCGTTCCTGGACAAATACGAGGGCTGAGAGCCCGGCGCCGTCAGAACTGCACGCGCAAGCCGACCTGCGCGACGTTCGCGGTGTAGTCGGAGCCCTGGTTGGTCGAGTTCAGCCGCTCATGGGTGAAGCTGGCGCGGATCGCGAAGGTCCGGGTCAGCTTGTATTCGATCCTGGCACCGATGGTGGAGAGGTTCTCGCGCAGGTCCTGGCCGTCATATTCGGTGCGGGCGAAGGTGGTGAAGCCGGTGACGGTCAGGTTGCGGCGTAGCGCATGCGCCACTTCGAGGCCGACGCGGCGCGCCGTCGTGCCGCTCGAGCCGGGGATGGTGGTGTCGCCGAGCTCGGCCGAGCCGCGCAGCGTCACCGTGGTCAGCGGCGTCGGCGTCCACAGGATCGCGGCATCGCCGACGAAGCCGCGCAGGTTCCGCAGGCGGCCATCCTCGTATTTGCGATCCTGATAGCCGCCGGAGACCTCGCCGGTGAGCATGCGGCTGATCTCGAAGCTCGAGCCGAGGCGAAGGGTATAGCCGTCGGAGGAGCGCATATAGCCGCTGGAATCGACCTTTTCGTCGAACTGGCGCGTGTCGATTTCGCCCTGGACGAAGGGCTTGAAGCCTGGCGTCACCTCATAGGCGGCGCGCAGGCGCAGGCCGTATTGCGTCTGGTTGCGGTCGGCCTGGCTGAGGATGCGGCCATTGCCGAGTTCGGCGTCCTCGTAGTCCTGCCGGTCGATTGCGCCACGCAAGGTCACCTGCAAGCGGTTGAAATCATGGGTGACGCCGGCCGCGGCGCCATAGTTCCAGGTGATCGGCCGGCCCTGCACGGCGGAGGTCAGGTCGGGTGAGCCCGGGCGCTGGGTGTCGAGCCGCAGGCGCGATTCGAGCAGGATGCGGGTGTCGCGCGTCGCGTCGAGGCGCAAGGACATGTTGCCTTCCGCGTCTGGGCGCGAGGCACTGTCGTTGCGATAATAGCGGCTGTAGCCGCCGCGCAGCATGCCGGTGAGCTCGTGAACGTTCCAGTCGGACTGGACGCCGAGCTCGCCCTCGGTGCGGGTGAACAGCGAACCCTTGCTCGGCCCGGAAATGCGCTCGGGATTGCTGTCGTAGCCGACCGAGCCGGTGATCGCCGGGCGCAGGATGACATTGCCGAGCCGCAGGCCGAGCGGCGCGTAGGGGTCTTCCTCCGGCCGCTTGCGCTTGCGCGGTTCGGGTACCGGCAGGGGCGCCGGCGGCAGGTTGGACACGCTCTGCGGTGGCGCGCGGAACTCACGCTGGGTGACGCCGCGAAGGCGCGAGGACCGGACCGGCTGGCTGGCGCGCGTCGGCTGGCCGTTTGAGATCGCGCTGGAGCGGCCGCGCGGGGCAGGGGCGGCATCGTCGACACCATCCGGCAGCGCGGACGCAGTCCCCGGAGCCGGGTTCGGCCTTTGCGCGACATAGTCCGGCGTACCGGTCCGCAAGGCCGGCGTCCGTGCGCGTGCCGGCGTATCGGCCGGCTGCGTCTGCGCGGAGGCCTGCTCCGGCCAGGCCGTCAGCCCGGCGACGCCGCAGCAGCCTGCGACGCCTGCCAGCCAGCAGATCTGGGCGAAACGGGACACGGGCGCGACGATGCTCCGGCGAGGCAAAGGCTTATCCGCGCCGGGTCGGCGCGCATGGTTAATGGAGTTAGAACGAAGAGGGTTAATGCCCCGTCAATGCGCCGGCGCCGGTGGCCAGGCGGACCTGCGCCGTGCTAGAGGCGCGCTCCATGACCGCGACCATCAGCGCCTCCGCCCTCCGCACCATCGCCACCGAACGCGCCGGGCTCGACGCCTTGCATCAGGCGATCGGCAACGGCCTTGCCGAGCCTTTCGCCGCCGCCGTCGAGATGATCCGCGCCGCCACTGGTCGCGTCATCGTCACCGGCATGGGCAAGTCCGGCCATGTCGGCCGCAAGATCGCGGCGACGCTCGCCTCGACCGGGACACCCTCCTATTTCGTCCACCCGGCCGAGGCCAGCCATGGCGATCTCGGCATGGTCCAGCCCGAGGACGTCGTCATCGCCCTGTCCTGGTCGGGCGAGGCGGTCGAGCTCTCGGCGATCGTCGGCTACACCCGCCGTTTCCGCGTCGGGCTGATCGCGATCACCGCCAATCGCGACAGCGCACTCGGCCGCGAGGCCGATGTCCCGCTCGTCCTGCCCAAGGCCGAGGAGGCCTGCCCGAACGGGCTCGCGCCGACGACCTCGACGACGATGCAGATGGCGCTCGGCGATGCGCTCGCGGTCGCCTTGTTGGAGGCGCGCGGCTTTTCGCGGCAGGACTTCTACGTCTACCACCCCGGCGGCAAGCTGGGCGCGCAGCTCAAGACCGTCGCGACCATCATGCATTCCGGCGAGCGCCTGCCGGTCGTCGGCGAGACCGCTGCGATGGCCGATGTCGTCTCGATGATCACCGCCAAGGGCTTCGGCTGCGCCATCGTGATCGATGCCGACGGCAAGCTCACCGGGGTCGTCACCGATGGCGATCTCCGCCGTAAGCTCGGCTCTGGCTGGGGCGGCCGGCTGGCGAGCGACGTGATGACCCGGGATCCGCGCAGGATTGCGCCGGACGCGCTGACGGCCGAAGCTTTGGAGATGGTCAACCGTCTGCGCGTCACGGCGCTGATCGTCGCCGATGCCGACGACAGGCCGGTCGGCCTCGTCCACGTTCACGATCTCTTGGCACTGGGCGTCGCCTGACCCTTAGCATCTGGCGAGGGGCCCATGGCCGCGCTCGAATGGGATGATCTGCGCTATGTCCTCGCCGTTGCCGAGGCCGGTTCGCTCGCCGGCGCGGCGCGCGAACTGCGCGTCAACCATTCGACGGTGCTGCGCCGCATCGCCGCCTTCGAGCAGCAACTGGGCCTTCGCCTGTTTGAGCGCCTGCCGACCGGCTATGTGCTGACGGCCGGCGGGGAGGAGCTGGTCGCGGCGGCGCGCAGCATCGCCGGCACCGTCACCGAGCTCGAACGCAGGATCGCCGGCCAGGACCTGCGACTCTCCGGCACGCTCCGGGTCACCGCCACCGACACGCTGATGGGCTCGATCCTGCCCGAGATCCTCGCCGAGTTCGGCGAGGCCCATCCCGGCATCGCCCTGGAGGTCGCGGTCTCCAACCTGATGTTCAACCTGACCAAGCGCGATGCCGATGTCGCCTTGCGCACCGCCGACAATCCGCCGGTGACCTTGGTCGGGCGCCGGGTCGGCAGGATCGCCTTCGCGATCTACGCCGCGCCCGCCTATCTCGCGCGCTACGATCATGCCGACCTCGCCGAGCATCGCTGGATCGGGCCGGACGACACGCTCGCGGGAACCTCGGTGGCGCGCTGGATGCAGGCGAAATTGCCGAAGAGCGATATCGCGTTGCGGGCCGATTCGCTGCTGGCGATGCAGCAGGCGGCGGTGGCGGGCCTCGGGCTGGTCGCGCTGCCCTGCTATCTCGGTGACAGCCTCCCGGCCCTCGCTTGCGTGCGCCGTCCCCTGCCGGAGATGGAGACGGCCTTGTGGATCCTGACCCATGAGGATCTGCGCGCCGCGGCGCGGGTCCGCGCCTTCACCGATTTTGCCTATGGCGCCTTCCGCAAGCGCCGCGCCTTGTTGGAGGGCGAGGCCGC
Organism: Allobosea lupini; assembly: GCF_900109525.1. Lineage (GTDB taxonomy): Bacteria > Pseudomonadota > Alphaproteobacteria > Rhizobiales > Beijerinckiaceae > Allobosea > Allobosea lupini. The sequence goes on from NZ_FOAN01000003.1 coordinate 101,786, forward strand.
GTCGTCCGCCTGAGGATCAGGCCTCGACCAGCTTGAGGCCGATCACGCCGATCAGGATCAGCGCGAGCAGGCCAAGGCGCGCGGGCGAGGCGCTCTCGCCGAGGGCGACGATGCCCGCGATGGCGACACCGAGCGCGCCGATGCCGACCCAGACCGCATAGGCGGTCCCGACCGGCAATTGCTTCAGCGCCAGCGACAGCATGACGAAGCTAACGATCGCCGAGACGATGCCGATCAGGCTCGGCCAGAAACGGGTGAAGCCGCCGGCCTGCTTCAGCGCAATCGCCCAGACGATCTCAAGCAGTCCGGCTCCGGTGAGCAGCAACCAGGACATGGGATGTCTCCGTGGAAATGGGGTGACGGCGTCGGATCGGCGCCGTCGGGAAGCGTTCAGAAGACCTTGATCGCAGCGACGCCGAGCAGCAGGACCACGACGCCGGCAAAGCGCAGGGTCGAGATTTCGCGCTGGGGTAGGCGGAACCAGCCGTAACGATCGACGAAGAGCGAGACGATCTGCTGGCCGGCGACGGTCAGGCCGACGGTCGCGGCGGTGCCGATGGCAGGGATCGCGACGAAGACGGTGGTGACATAGGTCGCGCCGCAGACCGCGCCGATCCAGCCCCACCAGGGCATGGCCTTGAGGCCGCCGAGCTGCGGTTTCGCGCCACCCGTCAGCAGCGTCACCAAGAGAACGACGATCATCGACAGGGTCGCGACCGCGAAGCTGATCGTTCCGACGACGAAGGGCGCGCCGAGATCCTGCCGCAGCAGCCCGTTGATCGCGCCCTGGACCGGCAGCACCGCGCCGGCGACGAGGGCGAGCAGCATCCAGCCGAGTTTCGAGCCGGAAAGCTCCTTGGTCGCGGCCTTCTGGCCGAAGACGATCGCCACCACACCGGCGAGCACGGCCGCCGTGCCGATCAGCGTCGCGGGCTTCGGCGCCTGCCGGGGTACGCCGAGCACGCCGAAGCTGTCGAGCGCGAGCGAGGCCAGCATCTGGCCGGCGATGAAGAGGCCGACCGCGACGACCGCGCCGAGCCGCGGGAAGACCAGGATGGTCGAGGCGACATAGAGCGCCGTCGCGACGCCGCCGATCGCATGCCACCACGGCACGGCCTGCAGGCCTCCGAAGGCGGCCGCCGTGCCGGTTGCGATCGCGACGATCAGCAGGAGGAGGGCGGCGAGCACGACCTGGATCGTCGTCGCGGCGAAGGGGCTTCCCGTCGCCTTCGACAATTGCGCATTGGCGCCGGCCTGCACCGCCAGCAGACCGCCGGCGGCGAGGGACAGCGGGATGAAGAGGGTATCCATGACGAATATCCTGTCGGGAGCGACGCGCTCAGGCGTCGGCGTGCGCGAGCGCCGGCACGGCAAGGCCGCGCTGCACGGCGGGGCGGGCGGCGATCGTCTCGTGCCAGCGTTGCAGATGAGGGGTCTTGGCGAGGCTCAGGCCGAGTTTCGGCAGAGCGTTGATCCAGGGCCAGACCATGATGTCGGCGATGCCGTAGCTGGCTTCGACCAGATAGGGCCGCAGCGCCAGCTCGCCGTCGAGGACACGTAGGATGCGGGCGGTCTCGCGCTCATAGCGCTCGATCGCGTAGGGCAGCGTCTCCTTGGCGAAGACCTTGAAATGCCAGAGCTGGCCGATCATCGGCCCGACATGAGCCGCCTGGAAGAAGCTCCATTGCAGCGTCTTGCTCAGCGCCGGTGGGCCGTTGGGCCGGAGCACGCCGGAACGCTCGGCGAGATAAAGCAGGATCGCGCCGGACTCGAAGACCGTCCGGTCATGATCGTGGTCGACGATGACCGGGATCTTGTTGTTCGGGTTGAGCGCCAGGAAGCTCGGCCGGTGCTGGTCGCCCGCCTCGATGTCGATGACGGTGACGGCGTAGGGCAGCCCGGCTTCCTCGAGCATGATCGAGGCCTTGTGGCCGTTCGGGGTCTGGTAGGTGTAGAGGTCGATCGGGGTCATCGGCTTGCTCCGAAGTCTGGATGCCGATGAGATAGATTGTGCGATGGCGCATCACGATGTGTGATGTAGCCTTGAGATTATGCGAATTCGCACAGGCCTCGGATCATGCTGGCAATCTCGCATCATGGCCGGGGCATATTGCGCCGGCCATGACGAATGAGGGTTTCAGATCGCCCGCTTGCCGATGATGGCGAACCGCAGCTTGCTCGAGAGGAAGTCGATCGCGGTCACCGCCGCCAGGATCAGCAGGATCAGGAACGAGACCTGCTGCCATTCGAGCGTGCGGATGGTCTCGGCGAGATAGAGGCCGATGCCGCCGGCCCCGACGATGCCGATGATGGTCGAGGAGCGGGTGTTCGACTCGATGTAGTAGAGCACCTGGCTGGCGATCACCGGCAGCACCTGCGGGATCAGGCCGAAGCGGATCTCGTGCAGCTTGCCGCCGCCGACCGAGGCGACGCCCTCGACGGGTTTGCGGTCGGCGGATTCGATCGCCTCGGAGAACAGTTTGCCGAAGGCGCCGAGATCGCTGGTCATGATCGCCAGCATGCCGGCGAAGGGGCCGAGGCCAACGACATTGACCCAGATCAGCGCCCAGATCAGCGCGTCGACGCCGCGCACGGTGTCCATCGAGCGCCGTGCCAGGAAATGCACGATGCGGTTGGCGACGACGTTCTTGGCGGCGAGGAAGCCGAGCGGGAAGGCGAGGATCGCCGCCATGATGGTGCCGAGGAAGGCGATGGCGATCGTCTCGAACAGCGCCTTGACGAAGATGACGGCGCGGGCGAACGAGCCGGGATCGGGCGGCAGCATCAGCGCGATGAAGGTGCCGAGATTGGCGAAGCCGGCGATGATCTTCCAGAGCGAGGTCTCGAGCGTCGTCAGCCCGTAGAGGAAGAGTCCGACGAGGCCGCCGACGACGACGATGGTCATCAGCTTGGTCTTCAGCGAGCCGGCGATCGCGGCCTTGTGGCGGGCGATCAGCGCGGCGCGGTCGGCAGCGGAGAGAGCGAGCGTCATTTGCCGTGCTCCAGGCTGAGCAGCGCATGGCGCAGGCGCTCGGTGCCGTAGTCGATGAGCATCACCGTGACGATGATCAGCAAGAGGATGGCGCTGACATCGGTGAAGTAGAATTTGCGGATCGCCTCGATCAGATCCTGCCCGATGCCGCCGGCGCCGACGAAGCCCATGATCGAGGCGCCGCGGACATTGATCTCGAAGCGCAGCAGCGCGTAGCTGGCGAAGTTCGACAGCACCTGCGGCACCACGGCGAAGCGGATGGTCTGCCACCAGCCTGCGCCGGTCGCGGTCAGGCCGTCGACCGGCTTCATGTCGATGTTCTCGACCACCTCGGAGAAGAGCTTGCCCATCGCGCCCATGGTGTGGATGGCGATGGCGAGCACGCCGGGCAGCGGTCCCAGCCCGAACGCGATGACGAAGATCAGCGCGAAGACGATCTCGGGGACGGTGCGGCAGAATTCGAGGAAGCGGCGCGTTCCCCAGCGCAGCCAGGGAAAACGGCCGAGATTGCTGGCGGCGGCGAAGCAGAGGAAGAAGCCTCCGATAGCGCCGAGCACGGTACCGACATAGGCGATCAGCAGCGTCTGCCAGAGCAGCTTCAGCCAGCCATTCAGGCCCCAGTACCATTCCTTGAGATCGGCGCCGAGCGTCGCCAGGCGCAGCGTCGGCAGGGTCTCGAGGATGTATTTCGGGAAACGCCAGGCATTCGCGGCGAATTTCGCGATATCGACCTCGGAGCCGATGCCGGCGAGGACGACACAGGCGACGAAGACGCCCAGGCCGAGCAGGGTCTGGAGCCGCTTGGCCGCCATTTCGCGCCGATAGAGCTCGGCATGGGCGGCGATGGCGGGATCGGTGCGGTCGATCGCGAGTGTCATGACAGGTCCGTCGCCGAGGGAAGTGGCGGCTAGAGCGCGCCGCCGCCGTCATGCTCGCCCTTGTGGCGAGCATCCACGTCTTGGGCGCCGCGCGCGATCAGCGAGGCGAAGGCGTGGATGGTCGGGACAAGCCCGACCATGACGGGTAGCGGATGAGAAGACTTACGACGACTTCTTCTTGCGGAGAGCGTCGACGAACTTGTTCAGCTCGATGATCGGGTCGTAGGCCTTGTTGTCGACGGCGACGAGCGGGCCCTGCTTGCCTTCATAGATCTTGTCGAAGGCGGCCTTGTCCTTGGTGGCGAGGTTCAGCACCGCGTCGCGGATCTTGGCCTTCAGCTCGTCCGGCAGCTCGGTGAGATAGGCCATCGGCGAGTTCACGATCTGCTCGGACTTGTAGATGATCCGGAAGTCGTCCGCCTTGACCATCTTCTTGCGGTCCATGCGCAGCAGGTTCGATTCCTGCTCGTCGTTCCACCAGTTCGCGGCGATGTCGACGGTGCCCTGCTGCAGGGCGATGATCGCGTTCTCGTGGCTGCCCGTGTAGACGACCTTGCCGAAGAAGGTCTCGGGTTCGATCTTCATGCCGTCGAGCGCAAAGCGCGGGACGTTGTTGCCCGAGGTCGAGTTCGGGTCGACGAGGCCGAGATTCTTGCCCTTGAGATCCTCGATCTTCTGATAGGGCGAGTCCTTCTTCACGTAGAAGACCGAGTAGTAGCCCTTGGTGCCGTCGATATTGGTCTCGATCGCGAAGGCGTCGACCTTGGCGCCGGTCATCAGCGCGCGGGCGAAGGAGGCCGGGCCGTACATGCCGATATGGATGTTGCCGGCGCGCTGGCCCTCGATGATCGCGGCGTAGTCGTTGGCGATGCGCAGCGTGACCTTGGTGCCGAGCTCCTTGGCGAGATAGTTCACGAAGGGGGTGTAGCGCTCGACCACGCCCGAGGCGTTCTCGGAGGGGATGATGGCGAAGACCAGCTCGGGATATTTCGCCTTCCAGTCCTGCGCGAAGGCAGGCGCAGCGAGCGTCGCGGCGAGGCCAGCCGCGGCAAGCGTGAGGGTATGACGACGGGTCAGCATGGTGGTGCTCCTTTGGAAAAGTCGGTGGTGAAAGGTCAGGCGTAAGGGCAGGCCCGCGGGCACGCCGCCGGCTGTCTCAGGCGGCGTTCTGCTTGGCGCGCTTGGCTTCCTGGCTGGCGATGGCTTCGAGCGCGTCGAGCGCTTCGGCACCGGCATCCTTGGCCTCGATGCCGTAGAGTTCGGCGGCAAGCTCGCTCGTCAGTGCATGCGGCGGGCCGTCGAATACGACCTTGCCGCCGGCCATGCCGATCAGCCGGTCGCAATACTTCGCGGCGATGTCGAGATGGTGGAGATTGCAGACCACGGTGATGCCGTCCTCGCGATTGATGCGGAACAGCGCGTCCATGACGACCTGGGTGTTGCGCGGGTCGAGCGAGGCGATCGGCTCGTCGGCCAGGATGATCTTCGGCTCCTGCACCAGAGCGCGGGCGATGGCGACGCGCTGCTGCTGGCCGCCGGAGAGGGTCTCGGCGCGCTGCGCGAGCAGATGGCCCATGTCGAGCCGCTCGAGCGCGGCAATGGCGCGAACCTTGTCGTCCTGCGAGAAGCTCTTGACCAGTGTCAGCGCGGCGGAGCGATGGTTGAGGCGGCCGAGCAGGACATTGGTCAGCACGTCAAGGCGGCCGACCAGGTTGAACTGCTGGAAGATCATTGCGGTATCGCGCCGCCAGGCCCGCAGCGCCGCGCCGCGCAGGGCGGTGACGTCGCGCTCCTCGCTGAGGATACGGCCTTCGCTGGCGTCGGCGAGGCGGTTGAGCATGCGCAGCAGCGTCGACTTGCCGGCGCCCGAGCGGCCGATGATGCCGACCATCTCGCCGCGTGGAATCGACAGGGTGACGTTGTCGACGGCGGCCTTACCGCCGAAACGCTTGGTCAGACCCTCGATACGCAGCATCGACACTCTCCCGCGATTGCGGGATGATGCGGTATCGGCGGCAGATGACAGCGCCGTGACAGGAGGTGCATTCCGGGACGGCCGAGGTGGAAGGCCGGTCATCGACCGTCAACCATATCGCCCGCACTCGCGGCAGAAGGTGGACTGTCAGCCCGCGCGCAGCAGCAAGTCGACGCAGGCGGCGACATAAGCCTTGCGCTCGGCGTCGGCCGCGCGCGCGATGCCGAACAGGCCGCGGACCTGATGGAAGCCGCGCAGCATGCCGATGAACTGCTCGGCGAGCCTGTCGGCCTCCTCGTCGGCCAAGGGCCGAGGCAGGCCATCACCCGATCGTGAACGCTGCGCGAGCAAGGCGGAGAGGTCCGTTATCATGCGGCCTGCCCCAGCCTCGTACGCAGCCTGTCCCAGTTCGGGAAAGCGGGCGGCGGCTCCGACGATCAGGCGATGCAAATCGAGCGAGGCCGGATGCAGCATCATCGCCAGCGCATCCTCGCCGAGACGCAGCAAGGTGGAGCGCAGATCGCCGGTCTCTCTGGCCGGTCTGCGCAGCGGAATCGTCAATTTTTCAGTGAGTTCGGTGCAGATCGCCAGGAACAGCGCCTGCTTGTCGGCGAAATGGCTGTAGATGGTCTGCTTGGAGACGCCGGCGCGCTGGGCGATCTGATCGAGGCTGGCGCGATCGAAGCCCTCGGCCAGGAACGTCTCCGACGCGGCCCTGGTGATCGCGTCATGTTTATCCGGCCGTGATTTTTCGGCCGGCATCGGTCTTGCTTCTGCAGCGGTGGCGCTACCGCGTCCGTGCATTGATCATTCCGTCACGCTTCCGCCCTTAAAGGGTGCTTATCAAACTAGACCGTCCAGTCTAGAATATGTCCGTACTCCCGGAGCGTCCAGCCTGATGAAGCGTTTTCTCCTCCTTATCCTGATCGCCGGGCTGGCGGGCGGCGGATATTACGGCTACCGCAACCACTTCAAGGGCAGCGGCCAGCAGGTCCAGGCGCAAGCGACCGCCCCCGGGCAGGCTGCGGCCGTGCCGGTCGAGGTCGGCGCGATCGAGCTCTCTTCGGTCAATGAGGAGGTCGAGGCGCTCGGCACGCTCGCCGCCGACGAATCCGTGGTGATCGCTCCCGAAATGGCTGGCCGCGTGGTCGCGCTCGGCTTCAAGGAGGGCGAGAAGGTCGCCAAGGACCAGAAGCTGGTGATGCTCGACACCGCCATGCTCGACGCCGAGCTGAAGCAGGCCCAGGCCGATCTCTCGCTCGCCCGCGACACCTATGACCGCAATCGCTCGCTGGTGCAGCGCGGCTCCGGCACGCAGGTCGCGCTGGAGCAGGCCACGGCGCAGCTCGCCTCCCAGGAAGCGAAGATCCAGCTCGTCCAGGCCAAGCTCGCTCTGGCGACGATCAAGGCGCCGTTCACCGGTGTCGTCGGTCTGCGCTCGGTCGGCATCGGCGATTTCGTCTCGGTCGGCAAGCAGTTGATCACGCTGACCAATATCGACCCGATCAAGGTCGATTTCCGCGTGCCCGAGATCTTCCTGACCCAGGTCAAGGTGGGCCAGCCGATCCAGCTCAAGGTGGATGCGGTGCCTGACCGGCCGTTCACCGGCCAGGTCTTCGCGATCGACCCCGTGGTCGACGTCAATGGCCGCGCCGTGAAGCTGCGCGCCAGCATCCCCAATGCCGACCTCGTGCTGAAGCCCGGCCTGTTCGCCCGCGTCACAGTGGTGGTCGACAAGCGCGACAATGCCCTGCTCGTGCCGGAGACCGCCGTGGTGCCTGATGGCGTCGGCAAGGCGGTCTTCGTCGTCGAGGGCGGCAAGGCGCGGCGCATGCCGGTCGAGCTCGGCAAGCGCCTGCTCGGCAAGGTCGAGGTGGTGAAGGGGCTGAAAGCCGGCCAGCAGATCGTCACCGCCGGCCAGATGCGCCTGCGCGATGGCTCGACCGTTGCGATCAAGGAGAAGGCTTCGGTCCAGACCAGCGCGCTGCCGGGTGCCGTGCCGCCAGGTGTGGCGCAGCAATGAGCCTGTTCGAGCTCTTCGTCCGCCGGCCGGTCCTCTCGACTGTGCTCAGCCTGCTCGTCGTCCTGATCGGCTTCGTCTCCTATACGCGCCTGACGGTGCGCGAGTATCCGAACATCGACGAGCCGATCGTCTCGGTGCAGACGACCTATCGCGGCGCCAGCGCCGAGATCATCGAGACGCAGGTCACGCAGATCCTGGAGAACTCGATCGCCGGCATCGAAGGCATCGAGATCATCAACTCGACCAGCCGCCAGGAGCGCAGCCAGATCTCGGTGCGCTTCCGCCCCGACGTCGATCCCGACGTCGCGGCCTCCGACGTGCGCGACCGCGTCAGCCGCGTGCGGGGCCGCATGCCCGACGAGATCGACGAGCCGATCATCGCCAAGGTCGAGGCCGACGCCCAGCCGGTGATGTATCTGTCGCTGACCAGCAAGCGGCATTCGCCGCTGGAGCTGACCGACTTCGCCGACCGCTTCATCTCCGACCGGGTCCAGAACATCACCGGCGTCGCCGAAGTCCGCATCCTCGGCCAGCGCCAGTTCGCCATGCGCATCTGGCTCGATCGCGCCCGCATGGCCGCCTATGCCATCACCGTGCAGGAGATCGAGGCGGCGCTGCGTGCCCAGAACGTCGAGATCCCGTCCGGCCGGATCGAGAGCAACGACCGCGAATTCACGGTGCTTTCGCAGACTAGCCTGATCACGCCGGAGCAGTTCCGCGAGATCACGGTCAAGGACGCCAGCGGCTTCCCGGTCAAGCTGCGTGATCTCGCCAAGGTGGAGCTCGGCGCGCGCGAGGAGCGCAACGCGGCCTGGTTCGGCGGCCAGCCTTCGGTGACGATCGGCATCGTCAAGCAGGCGACGGCCAATCCGCTCGACGTCTCCGCCGGCGTCGTCGCGGCGCTGCCGGGCATTCGCGAGGACCTGCCCGACGGCATGTCGATCGCGACCTCCTACGACACCTCGATCTTCATCGACCGCTCGATCAAGGCGGTCTATTCGACGATCGGCGAGGCGGTCGTCCTCGTCGTGCTGATCATCTTCCTGTTCCTGCGCTCGCTCAGGGCGACGCTGATCCCGCTCGTCACCATTCCCGTGTCGCTGATCGGCGCCTTCGCGCTGATGTATGCGATGGGCTTCACGGTCAACACGCTGACCCTGCTGTCGATGGTGCTCGCCATCGGCCTCGTCGTCGACGACGCGATCGTCGTGCTCGAGAACGTCCACCGTCATATCGAGGAGGGGGTTGAGCCGACCGAGGCCGCGATCAAGGGCATCAACGAGATCGCCTTCGCCGTCGTCGCGATGACGCTGACGCTGGTCGCGGTCTACGCGCCGATGGCGTTCTCGACCGGCCGCACCGGCAAGCTTTTCGTCGAGTTCGCGCTGACGCTCGCCGGCGCCGTGCTCGTCTCCGGCTTCGTCGCGCTGACGCTGACCCCGATGATGTGCGCCAAGTTGCTCCGCCACGAGAACAAGCACAACTTCCTCTACAACGCCCTGGAACGCTTCTTCGAGGCGCTGTCGAGCGGCTATCGCCGTTCGCTGCGCTTTGCGCTGAGGATCCGGCCGCTGATCGTGCTGCTGGCGCTCGGCGTCGCCGGCGGCAGCTATTTCTTCTTCACCAACCTCCGCTCCGAGCTGGCGCCGGTCGAGGATCGCGGCACCATCACTGCGATCGGCGTCGCGCCCGAAGGCGCCACCATGGCCTTCACCGCCGATTATGCCCGGCGGGTCGAGGACTATTTCAGCAAGATCCAGGAGGTCGACAGCTACCTCGTCATCGTCGGCTTCCCCGACGTGACGCGGGCGATCGCCTTTGCGCGCCTGAAGCCCTGGGAAGAGCGCCAGCGCAAGCAGCAGAATCTCGTCGCCGAGATCAACAAGGGGCTGTCGCAGATCCCCGGCATCCGCCTGTTCGCGACCAATCCGCCCTCGCTCGGGCAGGGTGGCGCCAACAGCAAGCCGGTCGAGTTCGTGCTGCGCTCTTCCGACAGTTATGCCGAGATCAAGGCGAACGTCGATCGCCTGATTGCCGAGGTGCAGGGCAATCCGGCGCTAACCAACATCGAAAGCAACCTCATCCTCGACAAGCCGCAGATCAAGGTCTCGATCGACCGCCAGCGCGCCGCCGATCTCGGCGTCGGCGTCGATGTGATCGGGCGCACCATGGAGACGCTGCTCGGCGGGCGCCAGGTCACGCGCTTCAACATGAACAGCAAGCAGTACGACGTGATGCTGCAGGTCGCGGGCGAGGATCGCAACACGCCGCAGGCCCTGCAGTCGATCTACCTGATCGGCCGTGGCGGCCAGGTCGTGCAGCTCTCCAGCCTGGTCCAGGTCGAGGAGAACGTCGCCCCCAAGGAACTGATCCGCTTCAACCAGCTACGCTCGGCGACGATCACGGCGGTGCCGGGCGCGGGCTATTCGCTTGGCGATGCGCTGAGCGTGCTGGAGCAAGGCGCAGCGAAGGTCCTCCCGGCCTCGTTCCAGACCGACTATTCCGGGCAGAGCCGCGAGTTCAAGCAGTCGGGTTCCTCGATCCTGCTGGTCTTCCTGCTGGCGCTCGGCTTCATCTATCTGGTGCTGGCGGCCCAGTTCGAGAGCTTCGTCGATCCGGTCGTGATCATGGTCTCGGTGCCCCTCTCGCTCACCGGTGCGCTCGCGGCGCTCTATTTCTCTGGTGGCACGCTCAACGTCTACAGCCAGATCGGCCTGATCACGCTGGTCGGGCTGATCACCAAGCACGGTATCCTGATCCTCGAATTCACTAACCAGCTGCGCGAGGAGGGCCGCGAGCTCGTCGACGCCCTGGTCGAGGCGGCGGAGCTGCGTCTGCGCCCGATCCTGATGACGACCGGCGCGATGGTGCTCGGCGCCGTGCCGCTGGCCTTGGCGGAAGGCGCCGGCGCCGAGAGCCGCTCGCAGATCGGCTGGGTCATCGTCGGCGGCATGACCTTCGGCACGCTGCTCACACTCTATGTCGTGCCGGTCGCCTACAGCTACATGGCGCGCGGCAAGCACGGCTCGCGCCATGCGGCTGCCGAGGCGCATCCACAGCCGGCGGAATGATCGGCGATCCGGGTAGAGGATATCCGGATAGCCCTTAGCGGAAACGTCTATTCGCTTTCACCGCCGCCCGACGCTAACCGTCGCGGCGGCGGTGCCCAATGAGCGAGAACTCAGGCGACCGCCCGTGACATCAACGGGAGGAACGCATGAGGATCGGTTTCTGGCTCAAGGCGGTGCTCGCCGCCTGCATGGCGACTTCTATTCCCACCGCGCAGGCGCAGACCTTCCCGAGCAAGCCGGTCACCATGCTGATCCCGTTCGCGGCCGGCGGGCCGACCGACGTGGTCGGGCGCCTGGTCGGCGAGCATATGAGCCGCACGCTCGGCCAGCCGGTGATCATCGAGAACGCGGTCGGCGCCGCCGGCACGCTCGCCGGGCAGCGCCTGATGGCCTCGCCCGCCGACGGCCATGTCATCCTGATTGGTCATACCGGCACGCATGCCGCCGCCGTCTCGCTCAACCCGAACCTGAAATACCGGCCGGTCGAAGACTTCGCCCCGGTCGGGCTGGTCAACACCAACCCGATCTTCCTGACCGTCCGCAAGACCCATCCGAGCGGCACACTCGCCGAGTTCGTCGCCTGGGTGAAGGCGAACGAGAAGGCGGCGAGCAACGCCCATGCCGGCGTGGGCTCGGTCAGCCACACCACCTGCCTGCTCTTCAACACGGTCGTCGGGGTGAAACCCAATGGCGTGCCCTATCGCGGCACCGGCCCGGCGATGAACGATCTCGTCGCCGGCCAGGTCGACTATCTCTGCGACCAGGCGGTGAACGTCGCCCCGCAGCATCGCGCCGGCACGATCAAGACGCTGGCCGTCGCCTCGGCTGCCCGTGCGACGGCGCTGCCGGATGTGCCGACCAGCACGGAAGCCGGCGTGCCCGGCTTCAAGGTCGAGGTCTGGAACGCGATGTTCGCGCCCAAGGACACGCCTGCGCCGGTCGTCGCCAAGCTGAACGGAGCGCTGAAGGCGGCGCTTGCCGATGCGACGGTCAAGGCCAAGCTCAACGAACTCGGCGCCGAGATCCCCTCGGCTGAATTGCAGGAGCCGGCTGGGCTACGTTCCTTCGTCGGCGCCGAGATCGAGCGTTGGGCGCCGATCATCAAGGCGAGCGGCGTCAAGATCGAGTGACGCTGAGCTTCGTTCCAAGGATCGAAAAACCTTGTCATCCCGGACGGAGCGCAGCGGAGATCCGGGATCCATTCCTGAGCCTATCCGAAAGGGGTTCCGGAATGGGTCCCGGGTCTCCCTCCGGTCGCCCGGGACGACTCGTTTCTCCTGAGCAACCTCAGTTTATTGCAGCCTGACCGATACGCTCTCGCTGGCGCCGGCGGCATCGATCACCGAGATGCGCACGAAGCCCTTGCCGGGCGGCTGCCAGGCGGCCTCGCGGCGCTTCACCGCCGCCATCACCGGCGCGCCGTCGACCAGCCAGGTGAACGGCGCGACGCCGCCGGAGACCTTGAGGTTGAGCTGCGGCGCACCGTCGACCGCCGAGGCGGAAAGATCGATCTTCGCACCCTCGGGCGGGAAGGCGAGCTTGAGGCCCGGCGTCGCCAGCGCGGCTACCGTCTTCGGCACGTCCTGGCGCAAATGCCGCAGCGGAGGCGGCAGGGTCGCGCTGCTGGCCGAGATTGTCCCCGGCGGCTGTTCGAAGGGCCGCGGATCGAGGCCGATGCGGGCGAAGGCGTCGAACAGGATCGGAGCCGCGACGACGCGCCCGACGAGGCCGGGCACCGCGCCATTGTCGGGCCGGCCGACCCAGACGCCGATGGTGTGCTTGCGGTCGAAGCCGACCGCCCAGGCGTCGCGATAGCCGTAGGAGGTGCCGGTCTTGTAGGCGATCCGGCCGGGCGGGGCGTTGAGCGGCGGCGGCGCACCGAGCAGCGTATCGGCGACATACCAGGCGGCGACCGGTTCGACGAGACGCAAGGGCGGCTCGATCACGCCGCTCGCCGACTTTACATGCAGCGGCACGACTTCGCCGCCGCGGGCGAGGCCGACATAGAGCCGGGTCAGGTCGGAGAGGGTGATGCCGAGGCCGCCGAGGCCGATGGCGAGGCCGGGTGCGCCGCCATCCCTGGGCATGGCGATGGCGGCGCCGGTATCCTTCAGGCGCGACAGGAAGCGCTGCGGACCGACTGCCGATAGCAGTTCCACCGCCGGCAGGTTGAGCGAGAGCTGCAGCGCCTTGCGGGCGCTGACCATGCCCTGGAAGCCGAGGTCGAAATTCTCGGGAACATAGAGGCCGTAGCGGGTCGGCCGGTCCTCCAGCATGGTCTCAGGATGGGCGAGGCCGTTGTCGAAGGCGAGCGCATAGATAAAGGGCTTCAGCGCAGAGCCGGGGGAGCGCAGCGCCTGCGTCAGGTCGAGCGAGCCGGCGCGCCCGGCGTCGAAATAATCGACGCCGCCGACCGAGGCGCGGATATCGCCGGTCTCGTTATCGGCGACCAGGATGGCGATCGAGAGCTGCGGGCCCTGGCCGATCGCGCGCTCGCGGGCGAGCTGCTCCAGGCTCGCCTGCCAGCGGGCATCGATGGTGAGGCGCTGGCTGCGCTGCTCCGGGGCCTCGGCGACGACCTGTTCGGCCGTGTGCGGTGCGAGGTTCGGGAAGGGCTTTCGCGCGGTCGGCACCGGCTCTTCGCGTGCGGCGGCAACCTCGTCAGAGGTCGCGAGCCCGGCCGCCTCGACGCGGGCTAACACACGCTCGCGGGCCTTGCGCGCGGCTTCCGGGAAACGGTCGGGCCGGCGCGTCTCCGGCGATTGCGGCAGGGCGACCAGCAATGCGGCTTCCGCGGTCGAGAGCCGCTTTGGCTCCTTGCCGAAATAGGCGAAGCTCGCGGCGCGCACGCCCTCGAGATTGCCGCCGAAGGGAGCGAGCGTCAGGTAGAGGTCGAGAATCTGCGTCTTGCTGAAGCGCTGCTCCAGCTCGATCGCGCGCACCGCCTGCCTGAGTTTGGCTGCGAGCGAGCGCTCTTGGCGCGGTTCGAGCAGGCGGGCGACCTGCATGGTCAGAGTCGAGCCGCCGGAGACGATGCGGCCATTCGCCAGCATCTGCCCCGCGGCGCGCAAGGCGCCGAGCGGATCGATGCCGGCATGCTGATCGAAGCGCTTGTCCTCGAAGGCCTTGAGCATGGAAAGGTAGCGCGGATCGACGTCATCGGCGCCGACCGGCAGCTTCCAGCGCCCGTCCGCGGTGACGAAGGGGCGCAGCAGCTTGCCCTCGCGGTCGAGCACCACGGTCGAGCGGTCGCGGGCGGCGGTAAAATCGATCGGGGGCAGGGTGGAGGCGTACCAGAAGAGGGAGGCGGCGGTGGCCGCGGCCAGCGCACCGACGCCGAGGCCGGCATAGGCAAGCCGGCGCGGCCAGACGCTCTTCCCTTCTCCCCTCGGGGGAGAAGGTGTCTGCGGAGCAGACGGATGAGGGCCGCGCGACTGGGTGAGGCAGTTGTCAGCTTGCGCCTGACTTCCCTCATCCGTCAGCGCTCCGCGCTGCCACCTTCTCCCACGAGGGGAGAAGGAAGAGGCGTTTCGCTCGTCCGGCCCCGGCTTCACGAGATCACCTCGCCGACGAGATCTCGATCGTGCCGAAGCCTGTCCGGCCGAAGCGGTCTGGCCGGTACATGTCCTCGATCACTGCCGCCGGCGCGACATAGCGGCCGGGCGAGACGGCCCGGGCGATATAGGCGACCGTGTAGCCCAGCGGGTCGTTCTTGCCGCCGCTGCGTTCGAAAGCCGCGACGAAGCGGTCGTCACGCGCTTCGGTATGCACCGGCGAGACCTCCTGCTTCAGCCAGTTGAGACCCTCGACCGAGGCGCCTTCGGTCAGCTTGGCGTTCTCGATCTCGAGGCCGGCCGGAACCGGGTCGACCAGCAGCAGCCGGCCATAGCGCGCCGCCGGCTCGGTCACCTTGAGCGCAACGACATAGCGCTCGTTCTGGCGCAGGCGCGCAGGATCGACCCGCTCGCCCTTCATGGTGAAGAGCGTGCGCTCCAGTCCGAAGCCCTGGTTGAGCGCCGGCTCCGGTGTCGCCGGGATGCCCGAGACGGTGATCACGGCATTAGCGGAGGCGGTGCCGGGATTGCCGATCACCACGGGCTTGGCCTCCAGCGAGGCCTGCGGGATCGTGCGGTAGAAGGCGCCCTTGCGCTCGGTGCCGTCGACGGTCAGCGACAGACCCTCGGCGTCCTTGGCCATCGCCGCGGCCGCCATCGCCATCCACATGTTCTCCTGCGTCGAGGTGTAGCGCGCATTCTGGCGCGCGCTCTGCACGACGTCGGCAGCGCGGGAGAGATCGGCACGCTCGCCATTGCTCTCGGCGATCAAGGTCAGGATGCCGGCGCCGTCGCGCAGCCGCGAGCCGTAATCGGGGCGCGAGAGGCCGTCATCGCTCGCCTGCTGCAGCGTTCCCAGTGCGCTGGTGAAGGCGGCCCGGCCGCGGGTGCGATCGCCGAGCAGGGAGAGCGCGGCGCCGATCTGGGCGCGGGCGAGGGGGGAGCCGAAATCGCCGAGCTTGTTGTCGGCGAGATAGCGCAGATCGCCCATCACCGGGCGGCCGTTGCGGGCGAGCACGTAGAGGGCATAGGCGATGCCGGCCGCCTCCTCCTTGTTGATCTCGCTGGTGTTGACGACCTGGTTGCGCAGGCGGTCGAGCGCCATGTTGAAGGCGGTCTGCGGCACCGCGAACTGGCGCTCGCGGGCGCGGGTCAGGAAGTCGGTGACGAAGGCGTCGAGCCAGAGATCCTCGCCGCCAACACCCCAGAGGCCGAAGGAGCCGTTATTGCCCTGCCGGGCGAGCACGCGTTCGATTGCGGCGGTCACGCGCTCGTCGGCATTGCCGTCGAGCGCCAGCTGCTCCATCGAGGCGAGCCGGTTCACGACGAGCAGCGGCAGCGCCCGGCTGATCGTCTGCTCGGTGCAGCCATAGGGGTAGCGGTCCAGCGCCTTCAGCACCGCCGCGACGTCGAGCGCCGCGACCGGCGAGACCGAGACGGAGACCGCGCCGGAATCGGGCACTAGATCGGCCATCAAGTCGGAAGAGACGGTGAGTGAGCCGCCGCCCGGAATCGGGCGCACGATCCGGCGCGCGATCGTCTGAGTCGAGGGCTGCACGCGCACGGCGAGGTTCTGCACCGTGCCGATGCCGTTGGGACCGGTGACCTTGACGTCGAACGAGGCCCGCCCAAGCCCGGCGGCGGTCACGGGAATTGTCAGCGAGCTCTTGGCGCCGGCCGCCATGGTCATGCTGCGGCGGGTCGCATCGGCGGCGACGACGACCGGGCCCTTGACGTCGAGATCGACGAGATAGGAGCCGGCCGGCCCCTCGACATTGTCGATCTGCAGGTGGAAGCGCGACTGGTCGCCGAGCGCCAGGAAGCGCGGCAGCGTCGCCTGCGCCACGATCTGGTCGCGCACGAAGACGTCGGCGCTGGCCTGGCCGGTGCGGCCGGCACTCCAGGCCACGGCCATGACGCGGACTGAGCCGTTGAAGGCCGGCAGTTCGAAGTCGACCTTGGCGGTGCCGTCCGGGCCGAGCTTGACCACGCCGGAATAGCGCGCAAGCGGCTCTTGCGTCGGCGCCTCGCCATTGAGCTGCGGGGCGGCGTCGCCGCCGGAGCGGATCGCGCCACGCGCGCCCTGCATGCCATCGATCAGATAGCCGTAAAGATCGCGCAATTCATGGCCGAGCTGGCGCTGGCCGAAGAAGTACTTGCTCGGATCGGGGCTCTCGAAGCGGGTCAGGTTGAGGATGCCGATATCGACCGCAGCGACGGTGATGAAGGCGTCCTCGCCTGCTTTCGCGCCGGTGACCTTGACGGGGAGCGACAAGGTCGAGAGCGGGCGCACCAGGTTGGGCGCCCCGAGGTCGATCGCGAGGTTGCGTTCGTCCTTGCCGACGCTGAACCAGGCGAGGCCGATGGCGCGGCCGGGCATGCGCTGCGCAGCGGTATCCATCGGGCGATGGGCGAGCACGACGAGATAGGCGCTGGCACCCCAGTCCGACTTGGCGGGGATGGTCACGGTCGTGCCGTTGGCGGGCACGTCGACGGTGCGGATCTCGGCGACGCGGTCGCTCATCACTGCGAGCGTCGCCTTGCCGGCGAAGCGCGGAGTGAGACGCACCTGCATGCTCTCGCCATTGGCGTAGGACGGCTTGTCGAGGGCGACGTCGAGCACATCGGGCTGGTCGGCGGTCTTGTCGGTCTCGTAGCCGACAGTGAAGGAGACGCTCGTCTCGGTCGCCTCGGCGCCGTCGGCGCTGACGTCGAGCCGGTAATTGCCCCATTGCACCGGCGCGGCGATGCGCGCCGGCGTGGCCTCGGCGACGGCGATCTCGCCATCGGCAACGCGGCGGGTCGTCTTCACGCCCTCATAGTTCCAGCGGCCGTCCTGGTAGAACCACTGATAGTTGCGGCTGACCTTGGAGAGCGTCCATTTGACGCCCTGGCGGGCGATGCGGCGCCCGTCGCCCTGGGCCATGATCACGTCGAAGGTCGCGGTCTGGCCGTTGCCGAGCTCGCCCTCCTTGAAGGCCTTGCGCACGCCGATGGCGGCGCCCTTCGGCACGATCGGCAGCGTGAGCGAGCGGGCGATGGCGCGCCCGCCGGGCTCGCCGACACGCACCGTCAATTCGACCTCGAGCGGGCGGTTGGTCTCGGGCTGGGCGACGGGATTGGCGATCGTGACCTTGCCGTCGGCGCCGGTCTTGGCGGCGTCCTCGAACTCGCTCTGCTGCGGCTCGAAGGCCTCGTCGGTCAGGCCGACCTCGTAGCCGGAGAAGCCGGGGATCGCGGTCTGCGCTGCCGAGCGCACGGTCATCGAGCCGGTGACGTCGAGATCGGAGCCGGGCGCGCCGTACAGATAGCGGGCGTTGACGTCGATCTCGGCCGGCTCGCCGGCCTGCAGCACCTGCTTCTTCGGTGCGAGGGTCAATTCCAGCCGCTCGGGGACATAATCCTCGACCAGGAAGGAGACCTCGCCGATCGCGGCGCCCTTCGGGTCGGAATAGGCCTGGACGCGCCAGGTGCCGGTCTGGGCACCGGAGATCAGCGGGATCGAATGGGCTCGCCCGCCGGCGCCCTGGTCCTCGACCTGGCGGCGGCGGTACTCGACGCCGTCCGGCCGCCTGACGACGAGCGTCAGCGGCAGGCCGGAGACGGCGGCGCCTTTGGCGTCGCGCAGCAGCGTCGTCAGATAGACCGTCTCGCCGGAGCGATAGACGCCGCGCTCGGTATAGAGGAAGGCGTCGAGCCCCGTCGGAGCGACGCGGCCCTTCACGCCCCGATCGGAGAGGTCGAACGCGGTCTGCTTCAGGTCGAGGAAGCCGTAATCCTCGGCGACGCTGGCGGTGACGAGGCCGGGCGCATTGCCGCCCTGGCCCTTGCCGAGGGCCGCGTCGAAGCGGGCATAGCCGTTGGCGTCGGAGCGGACGGTCGCCAGCACCTCGTTGTTGCGGGCGATCAGGCGCAATTCCGCATTGGCGACGGGCGCGGCGTCGGCGAGCGAGCGCACCAGCACATGCACGCCATCCGGGCCGGAGAAGGAGGTCAGGCCGAGATCGGAGACGACGAACCATTGCGTCGCGCGGGTCGTGCCGTCGTCATAGTCGCCATCGCTGTCGGACGAGCTTGCAGTTCGCGTGCTGCCGGTCGGCTTGGCGAACATGACGTAGACGCCAGGCTGGAGCCGGCCGACCGCTTCCAGCACCGGGAAGGCGGTGGTGACGTCCTTGTTGAGCTCGGACTTCACCGCCATCGTGCCCTTCCAGACGCTCGCGCCCTTGTCCGAGGCGATCTGGCTGGCGTTGTAGCTGCCGAGCTGGCTCAGGAAGTCGTCGGAATGGACCGAGCCGATCAGGTTGCGGTCGCCGATGCGCATCACTTCGAGATCGAGGCTATCGGCATTGACCGAGACGACCGGCACGCCCTGCTGGCCGGTGCGCGGCAGGACGTAATTCTTGCCGGTGAAGCGCACGGAGGGGGCGCGATCGCGGACATAGACCTCGTAATCGGCCGATTTCAGCAGCTTCTCGTCGGGGATGGCCGAGGGCACGCCCTGGCGGATCACGAAGCCATAGCGCTCGCCATGGCGCAGGCCGTCGACGCAGAGCTGGCGCTCTTCGCCGCTGACGGCGAAATCACCCTTGCCGGTGATGGCGACGTAAGGCGCGAAGTCGACGCGGCCGCGCGAGAGCGGTTCGGAGAACTCGAAGCAGGCGCGTGGGCTCGCCGCGTCGGAATCGACCTTGTTTGAGAGAAGACGGAAACCGCGCTGGGCCCGCAGCGCCTCGTAATCGGTGCGCAGCGAGGCGTTGTCGGAAAGATCGAGGCTGAGCCGATAGGTCGTCAGCGCCGGGCGCCAGAGCTCGTGCTTCTCGAAGACGCGGGCGAGCACGCCGAGCGAGGAGGCCTCGTCCGGGCGCGAGGTCGAGCGCTGATAAGCGAGATAGGCGGCGCTGATCGCCCGCTCGCGCAATTCGTAGCGCTCGCGATAATCGCGCGGCTCGATGCCGCTCGCCGCCTGCGCCATCAGGCGCCAGCCGCCGGGATTGGTGGGATCGGCGACCGCTGCGGCATTGGCGAGCGGCAACGCTGCGCGGGCGTCGCCGCGATTGAGGGCCGCAGTGCCGTCGCGCAGCAAGGTGGCGAAGGGGCGTTGGCCGACCGAGACCTCGCGCTTCAGCCGCTCCTCCAGGCGCTGCCCGTCGCTGGCGAGATCGGGCCGCACATAGGCCTTCTGCGCGAAAGCGGGTCCGGCGGCGACAGTCAGGCCGAGCAGTAGGGCGAGACGGACGAGATGGCGCATGGCTCGGTCTCCGAAAAGGCGGGCGGCAGGATACTGGCGGCAGCAGGCGGCGACGCGATGACGGGTCATCACATTGCGCTGCGCGAAGCTAGCACCGGGCGCGTCGGGCGCAACTCGGCTTGCGATCAGTTGAGCCCTTCTCGCCTCTTGCCTCCGCAACGAGGCTGACGCTGAATGGCGCCGCGTCGCGGCGCGGTCTGGATGAGGAGAAGGTCGTGCTCAAGGTTTCCTCTTGGATCGGTATCGCCGGCATGCTCGCCTGCCTCGGTGCTGCGCAGGCACAGCAGCCGGCCGATCCGCGCCTGGCTGCGGCAACGCAGAGCTTTTCCGCGCTGCCCGAAGCGGAGCGCAAGGCGATCCAGGCCGATCTGATCTGGACCGGGCATCTCAACAGCGCCGCAACCGGCAATTTCGGGGCGCTGACCTTCCGTGCCGTCAACAGCTTCAAGGCCGGGCGCGGCGAGCCGAATGGGCAATTGACGCCGGCCGAGCGGCAGGAGCTGGCGCGCCTCGCCAGGACGGCGCGCGATGCGGCAGGCTTCGCCGTGATTACCGACCAGCCGACCGGCGTGCGCATCGGCATCCCGCAAAAGCTGCTGCCCAAGCGCGAGGCGACGGCCGCCGGCGGCAGCCGTTGGCAGAGCGCCGACGGCAAGATCACGCTCGACGTCAGCGCCGGCCCCGCAACCGAGCCGCTGCAGGCGATCTTCGAGCGCGCCATCGCCGTCAACCCGAACATCCAGCGCAAGGTCACCTACAAGCTGCTGCAGCCCACCTTCTTCGTCGTCGCCGGCGAGACGCCGACCGGAAAGTTCTTCAGGCGGCAAGCTTTGGGGCCTTCGGGCCTGCGCGGTTTCTCGGTCGGCTACGACAAGGGGGTCTCCGCGACCTTCGACAAGGTCGTGACCGCCATCGCCGACAGCTTCGAGCCGTTCCCGAGCGGTGCAGCGCCGGGGCCGGCGCCGACGCCGGCGGCTCCCGGCGCGCCTGCCGTGGCGACCACTCCGGCCCAGCCGGCGACCGAGCGCTTCGGCGTCGGCCTCGTCGTCGGCAGGGAGCTGGTGCTGACGGCGCGTGCCGCGGTCGATCCGTGCAAGGGCCTGAAGGTCGGCACGCGCCCGGCGAAATTGCGGGCGCAGGATCAGGCGAGCGGGCTTGCGCTGCTCGATGTGCCCGGACTGGCGACAGGTGCCGCGCCTGGGCTGCGCGATGCCGCGCCCGCCGCGAAAGAGGCGGTCGTCGTGCTGGCCTATGACGGAACCGCCGCCGCGCGCACCGCGGTTGCGCTGCCCGGAGAGGTGACGAGCGACGCGGTGCTCGCGCCCCTGCAGCCCGGTGGCGCCGGCAGCCCGATCTTCGACCGGCAGGGCCGGCTTGCGGGGGTGATCACTGCCAATCCCTCCGACAAGGCCCTGATCGCAGGGGTCGCACCGCAGCGCAACTACGCCATCGCGGGGGTCGCGCAGCTCAGGGCGATGCTGGAGAAGGCCGATGCCAGGCCGGCGGCAGCTGCAGCGACCAGCGAGCTCAGCACGGGCGCCATCGCCGAGGCTGCGGGCAAGAGCGTCGTGCCGGTTGCCTGCGGGCTCTGAACCTGTCGGTGTGATCGTGCATACAGCATACAAAGACTGTTGCCTCGCGAGCGGCAATCGGCTCTGATAGCGACTTCATCAAGAAGGCCGCGCCACCAGGCGAAGAAGCTTTCAAAATTTAAATCGATTGAACGGGAGGACATTGAGATGAGCAGAATCAGCAGACGTTCGGTCCTGGCTGGCGCGGCAGCGGCCGGCGCAACGGGATTGATCGCACGCCCGGCGATCGGCCAGGCGAAATGGCCGACGCGGCCGGTCCAGATGATTTGTCCCTGGGGCGCGGGCGGCGGCACCGACGCGGTCGTACGCATCGTCGGCGGCCTGCTCGAGAAGAGCCTCGGCCAGCCCTTCAACGTCGTCAACCGGACCGGCGGCTCCGGCGTCGTCGGTCACTCGGCGATCGCGACAGGGGCGCCGGACGGCTACACGCTGGGCATCATCACCTCCGAGATCGCGATGATGCACCATCAGGGTCTGACGCAGCTGACCTTCGCTGACTACACGCCCCTGGCTCAGATGAACTCGGACCCTGCGGGTGTGCAGGTCAAGGCCGACTCGCCTTACAAGGACATCAAGGCCCTCGCCGAAGCGATCAAGGCGGCTCCGGCCGGCAAGCTCAAGGCGTCGGGCACCGGCCAGGGCGGCATCTGGCATCTCGCGCTGATCCAGTGGATGCTCGGCATGAAGCTGAAGCCCGACCATGTCTCCTGGGCGCCTTCGAACGGTGCCGCCCCGGCCATGCAGGACCTCGCCGCCGGCGGCATCGACCTCGTGACCTGTTCGGTACCGGAGGCGCGCGCCATGCTGGACGCCGGCCGTGCCCGCTCGCTTGCGATCATGGCGCCCGAGCGTAACCCTCAGTTCAAGGACGTTCCCACCATGCAGGAGACGCTCGGCATCGATGCTGAAGTGGGTTCCTGGCGCGGAATCGGCGGACCGAAGGGCCTGCCCGAGAACGTCCAGAAGGTCATGCGCGAAGAGCTGAAGAAGATCTACGAGTCGAAGGAATACACCGACTTCATGAACTCTCGCGGCTTCGCGATGGTCTACAAGGACGGGCCGGATTTCGGCAAGTTCATGGCCGAGAGCGACAAGCAGATGGGCGTCGCGCTTGCCGCTGGCGGGCTCGCCAAGAAGGCCTCCTGACGTATCGCAGCACCGAAGGCGGCGGCGCGGTGCGTCGCCGCCTTTTCGTCTTCTCCGGTCCGTGACCAGAGCGCCCGGCCACGGCCCTGCCGCTCAGGAAGGTTGAATCCCATGCGCTTCAACGATGCCGCAGTCGGCTTCGTCTTCATCCTGATCGCCGCTGCAATGATCGCGATGACCTTTTCGTTTTCCGCGTTTCCCGGCCAGCAATACGGTCCGAGCCTGTTCCCGCGCATTCTCGGCGCAGGCATCATCGGCTGCTCGGCGCTCCTGATCGTCCGTGGCTTGCGCGAGCGCGCGGCCGGAGGGCGCTGGCTCGCCCTCGACGAGTGGACCGGCGAGCCACGCCGCGTTGCGTCCTTCGCGCTGATGCTCGGGGCGATGGCGTTCTATGTCCTGGCCTCGGAGCCGCTCGGCTTCATTCCCTGCGCTCTCCTGGTCCAGCTCGTGCTGTTCCTCTGGTTCGGCGTCAGGCCGATCACGGCGGTCGTGGTCGCCGTCGTCATGACCGGGCTGGTGTACTGGTTCTTCTCGTCGCTGATGCGCGTTCCGCTGCCGCGCGGCGTCCTCGACAGCGTCCTTTGAGGAGCCGGCAATGAACGCGATCGCAACCGCCTTCGGGCTGGTCTTCGACCCTTATGTGCTGGCCGTGATCATGGGCTCGGCCGTCTTCGGCATGTTCGTCGGGGCGATGCCGGGCCTGACCGCCACGATGGCGACGGCGCTCCTGGTGCCGGTTACCTTCTTCATGTCGCCGGTGCCGGCGCTAGGCGCCATCGTCACGGCCACCGCCATGGCGATCTTCGCCGGCGACATCCCGGCCGCGATGCTGCGCATGCCGGGCACGCCCGCCTCGGCGGCCTATGCCGACGAAAGCTACGAGATGACCAAGAAGGGTCAGCTCGACCTGTGCATGGGCGTCAATCTCGTGTTTTCCGTGCTTGGCGGCATCTTCGGCGTCATCATCCTGATCGTGCTCGCGCCGGTCCTGGCGGAGGTCGCGATCAACTTCTCCTCCTTCGAGTATTTCTGGCTCGCCTGCCTCGGCCTGACCTGCGCGGTCTTCATCGGCACTGGCGATCCACTCAAGGGCTTGCTCTCGCTGTTCATCGGTCTCGCCATCGGCTGCATCGGCATCGACCCGGCCGCCGGCCAGCCGCGCTTCACCTTCGGCAATGTCGACCTGCTTTCCGGCATCAACTTCATCCCGACCTTGATCGGTATGTTCGCGGTCTCGGAGCTGCTCCGCGGAGCCGTGACCATGGAAAAGGCCGGCATGATGGTGCAGCAGACCGTCGGCAACATGTTCACCGGCCTCGGTGCCGTGACGCGCAAGTACTGGAAGAACTTCATCCGCGGCTCGGTCATCGGCACGGTGATCGGCGCCTTGCCCGGCGCCGGCGCCGACATTGCGGCCTGGGTCTCCTATGCCGTTTCAAAGAAGCTCTCCAAGGAGCCGGAGAAGTTCGGCACCGGTCATATCGAGGGCATCGTCGATTCGACCTCGGCCAACAATTCTGCGCTCGGCGGCGCCTGGATTCCGGCGCTGGTCTTCGGCATCCCCGGCGACTCGATCACTGCGATCGTTATCGGCGTGCTCTATATGAAGGGCATGAATCCGGGGCCGACCGTCTTCCTGCAGACGCCGGAACTGATCTACGCCGTCTTCATCATCTTCATCCTCGCCAACCTGCTGATGTTCCCGCTCGGCTGGGCCGCGATCAAGTCGGCCAAGCAGATCCTGCGGGTGCCGCGCAATATCCTGCTGCCGATCATCCTGATCTTCTGCATGGTCGGCTCCTTCGCCATGACCAACTCGCTCTACGGCGTCGTGCTGATGGTGGTGATGGGCCTGTTCGGCTGGCTGCTCGAGGAACATGGCATCCCCGTCGCGCCGCTGATCCTCGGTCTCGTGCTCGGCGAGATGCTGGAGCAGAACTTCATGAGCTCGATGATCAAGGCAAACGGCTCCTTCATCGGCTTCCTCGATCGGCCTATCGCCGGCACGCTCGGCGTGCTGACCATGCTGCTCTGGGGTGCGATGCTCTGGAAGGCGCTGCCCTTCGGCCGGCGCCAGCCGGCGGCGGCGTGAAACGATAACCGGCGGCGACTGCTGCCGGTCAGCGCCGCGAATCAGTGCTAGAGACGGGCGCATGGACGATGCGCTCGACGAAGGGCAGGGCGGTGGCGGCACGGTCGAGGTGCTGATCCCGCTCGGCCTCGACCAGGCCTATAGCTATGCCGTGCCGCCGGGGCTCACGCTCGTGCCGGGCGATGTCGTGCAGGTGCCGCTCGGGCCGCGCGAGACGGTGGGCGTGGTTTGGGAGGCCGGTTCGGGCCGTGGCGGCAACCTGAAGAAGGTCGTCGGCAAGCTCGACATGCCGCCGCTCGATCCGGCCTTGCGCAAGCTGGTCGACTGGGTCGCCTGGTATACGCTCGCCGCCAAGGGCTCGGTGCTGGCGCTGGCGCTGCGCCGCCCGCCCGACGATACGCCGGAGCGGCCGAAGCTCGGTGTCAGGTTGGCCGGTGCTCCGCCGGCGCGGATGACACCAGCAAGAGCGCGCGCCATCGCCGCCGCTGAGGGCGGGCTCCTGATTGGCAAATCGGCGCTGGCCGAGGCCGCCTCGGTCAGCACGGCGGTGATCGATTCCCTCGTCGATGCCGGCACCTTCTCGGTCGAGCCGCTGCCGCAGGAGGCGATCGCGGCACGGCCCGATCCCGATCACGCCAGGCCGCAGCTCTCCGACGACCAGCAGGCTGTCGGCGATTCCCTCGCCGCGCTCGTGCGCAAGCAATCCTGGCAGGTCGCGCTGCTCGAGGGCGTCACCGGCTCCGGCAAGACCGAGGTCTATTTCGAGGCCGTCGCCGAGGCGATCCGGCTCGGGCGTCAGAGCGTCATCCTGATGCCGGAGATCGCGCTCACCGCGCAGTTCATCGACCGGTTCGAGGCGCGTTTCGGTGTCCGGCCGGGCCTGTGGCATTCGGGCGTGAGCGGCCGCCGGCGCGAGCGCCTGCAGGCGGCGATCGCCAGGGGCGAGGCGCTGGTGGTGGCAGGCGCGCGCTCGGCGCTGTTCCTGCCCTACCGGGACCTCGGCCTTATCGTCATCGACGAGGAGCACGAGGCCGCCTACAAGCAGGAGGACGGCGTCGCCTACCACGCCCGCGACATGGCGGTGGTGCGTGGGCGCATCGAGAATGCGCCGGTGGTGCTGGCCTCGGCGACGCCCTCGCTGGAGACACGGGTCAACGCCGAACGCGGCCGCTATCTCCATCTCAAATTGCCCGAGCGCTTTGGCGGGCGCGAGCTGCCGACCCTCGGTCTGGTCGACCTGCGCAAGGACAAGCCGGAGCGCGGGCGCTGGCTCTCGTCGCAACTGATCAAGGCGGTCGAGACCAATCTCGAGGCGAAGGAGCAGTCGCTGCTCTTCCTCAACCGGCGCGGCTATGCGCCGCTGACGCTGTGCCGCGATTGCGGTCACCGCTTCCAGTGTCCGAACTGCTCAGCCTGGCTGGTCGACCATCGCTTCCGGCGGGCGCTGGTCTGCCATCATTGCGGCCATGTCGAGCGCAGGCCGCATGAGTGCCCGGCCTGTCATCAGCCCGAAAGCCTCGTTGCCTGCGGGCCGGGCGTCGAGCGCCTCGCCGAGGAGGTCGCGACGCTGTTCCCGCAGGCGCGCTCGATCGTGCTGTCCAGCGATTTTCCGGGCGGAACCGAGCGCCTGAAACAGGAGCTGATGGCAGTGGCGGAGGGCGAGTTCGACATCGTCATCGGCACGCAGCTCGTCGCCAAGGGCCACAACTTCCCGGGGATGACGCTGGTCGGGGTGATCGATGCCGATCTCGGCCTGACCTCGGGCGATCCGCGCGCGGCCGAACGCACCTTCCAGGTGCTCAGGCAGGTCACCGGCCGGGCCGGGCGCGGCGAGAAGCCGGGGCGGGCGCTGCTGCAGACCCACGACCCCAACCATCCCGTGCTGAAAGCGCTGATCTCCGGCGATCCTGAGCGCTTTTATGCCGCCGAGACGGCGGCGCGCGAGGCTGCCGGCCTGCCGCCCTTCGGCCGGCTCGCCGGGCTGATCGTCTCGGCGAATTCGCAAGGCGAGGCCGAGACCCATGCGCGGGCGCTGGCCCGCTGCGCCGAGGCGCCGGCCGGCGTCGCCGTGCTGGGACCGGCGGAAGCGCCGCTCGCCATCCTGCGCGGGCGCCACCGGATGCGACTGATCGTCAGGACGGCGCGCGAGATCAACCTGCAGGACTATCTGCGTGCCTGGCTCAAACGGGCGCCGCGACCGAAGGGCTCGGTCAGGGTCGCGGTCGACGTCGATCCGCAGAGCTTTCTTTAGCCGGATTCCCGCTGCGTAGCCGCGCAGGTGGCCGCGCCCGGCGCCGGCTGCTTCTTTCGACCGCATCCAAAGCATGTGGGGCGGGTATTTCGTTGGTTGCGCACCCCGAAACCCCATGCTATCGCACCGCCGCAATCCAAGCGCCGCAAGCCCTGGAACAGGTTTGTCGCGCGCTTGATCATCGCAGTGTCGGGGCCGTGCACTCCACCTTCGTCGGAAGGTCGCCGGAGCGGTCCCCTGGAAGAGAGAGCGAGAGCGTGGCCGAGGGCGGATCGCAGGAACAGTCCCCAGTCTCGGGCGTGGCCGAGCGCTATGCGACGGCTCTGTTCGAACTGGCCAGCGAGGCCAAGACGGTCGACGCCGTCGCCAAGGACCTCGATGGCTTCGCCGCGATGATCGCCGAGAGCGATGATCTCAAGCGCCTGATCGAGAGCCCGGCTTTCTCGGCGCAGGATCAGGTCTCCGCCATCACCGCGCTCACCGCCAAGGCCGGCATCGCCGGGCTTGCCGCCAACTTCATCGGCTTCGTCGCCAGCAAGCGCCGCCTGTTCGCGCTGCCGGGCATGATCCGTGCCTTCCGTGCCAAGGTCGCCGAGGCCAAGGGCGTGGTCAGCGCCGAGGTCACGCTCGCCGAGCAGCCCTCGGCCGCCCAGCTCAAGGACATCACTGCCGCCCTCAGGGAGGTTGCGGGCAAGGATGTCGACGTTTCGCTCAAGGTTGACCCGGCAATCATCGGCGGTCTCATCGTCAAGATGGGTTCGCGCATGGTCGATGCGTCCCTGAAAACCAAGCTCAATTCTATTCGTCTTGCCATGAAAGAGGTCGGCTGATGGACATCCGCGCCGCTGAAATCTCCGCTATCCTGAAGTCGCAGATCTCGAACTTCGGCTCGGAAGCCTCGGTCACCGAGGTCGGTCAGGTTCTCTCCGTCGGTGACGGCATCGCCCGCGTCTACGGTCTCGACAAGGTCCAGGCCGGCGAGATGGTCGAGTTCGAGTCGGGCGTGCGCGGCATGGCCCTCAACCTCGAGAGCGACAATGTCGGCGTCGTCATTTTCGGTTCCGACCGCGAGATCAAGGAAGGCCAGACCGTCAAGCGCACCGGCGCCATCGTCGACGTGCCGGTCGGCAAGGAGCTGCTCGGCCGCGTCGTCGACGCGCTCGGCAACCCGATCGACGGCAAGGGCCCGATCAAGGCGGCCCAGCGCGCCCGCGTCGACGTCAAGGCCCCCGGCATCATCCCGCGCAAGTCGGTGCACGAGCCGATGGCGACCGGCCTCAAGGCGATCGACGCCCTGATCCCGATCGGCCGCGGCCAGCGCGAGCTGATCATCGGCGACCGCCAGACCGGCAAGACCGCCGTGGCGCTCGATACGATCCTCAACCAGAAGCCGCTGAACGTCGAAGGCGCGCCGGAGAGCCAGAAGCTCTACTGCGTCTACGTCGCCGTCGGCCAGAAGCGTTCGACCGTCGCCCAGCTCGTGAAGGTGCTCGAGGAGCGCGGCGCGATGGAGTATTCCATCGTCGTGGCGGCCACCGCCTCCGACCCGGCCCCGATGCAGTTCCTGGCGCCCTTCGCCGGCTGCTCGATGGGCGAGTATTTCCGCGACAACGGCATGCACGCCGTGATCATCTATGACGACCTGTCGAAGCAGGCCGTCGCCTACCGCCAGATGTCGCTGCTGCTGCGCCGCCCGCCGGGCCGCGAGGCTTATCCCGGCGACGTGTTCTACCTCCACTCCCGCCTGCTCGAGCGCGCCGCCAAGATGGGCGAGGCCGCCGGTCTCGGCTCGCTGACGGCGCTGCCGGTCATCGAGACGCAGGCCAACGACGTCTCGGCCTACATCCCGACCAACGTGATCTCGATCACCGACGGGCAGATCTTCCTCGAGACCGACCTGTTCTACCAGGGCATCCGCCCGGCGGTGAACGTCGGCCTCTCGGTGTCGCGCGTCGGCTCGGCCGCCCAGACCAAGGCGACCAAGAAGGTTGCCGGCAAGATCAAGGGCGAGCTCGCCCAGTATCGCGAGATGGCGGCCTTCGCCCAGTTCGGCTCCGACCTCGATGCCGTCACGCAGCGCCTGCTCAACCGCGGCGCCCGCCTGACCGAGCTGCTGAAGCAGGGCCAGTTCTCGCCGCTGAAGATGGAAGAGCAGACGGTCGTGATCTATGCCGGCGTCAACGGCTATCTCGACCCGCTGCCGGTCAACAAGGTGCGCGCCTTCGAAGACGGGCTGCTCTCGCTGGTGCGCGGCAAGCACGCCGACCTGCTGAACGAGATCGGCTCCTCGAAGGACCTTTCGGACGCGAATGCCGCGAAGCTGAAGGGGATCGTCGAGGGCTACGCCAAGTCCTTCGCCTGATCTTTGCGAGCGCAGCGAGGCAATCCAGCCCCGCTGCGCCAGTTCTGGATTGCTTCGTCGCTGCGCCCTCGCAATGACGGATAGGGGATCAAGACCGGATGCCGTCCCTTAAGGACCTACGCAACCGCATCGCCTCGGTGAAGGCGACGCAGAAGATCACCAAGGCCATGCAGATGGTCGCGGCAGCCAAGCTGCGCCGCGCCCAGAGCGCGGCCGAGGCGGCGCGTCCCTATGCCGAGCGCATGGAGACGGTGCTGGCGAACCTTGCCTCGGGCATCTCAGGGCCGGGCGCGCCGAAGCTGATCGGCGGGACGGGCTCGGACAAGGTGCACCTGCTCGTGGTCTGCACGGCCGAGCGCGGCCTTTGCGGCGCCTTCAACTCCTCGATCGCCCGCCTCGCCCGCGACAAGGCGCTCGCGCTGAAGGCCGAGGGCAAGACGGTCAAGTTCATCTGCGTCGGCAAGAAGGGCTTCGACATCCTGCGTCGGCAGTTCGCCGCCGACATCGTTGAAGTGATCGACCTGCGCGCCTTCAAGCAGCTCGGTTTCGCCAATGCCGAGACGATCGCGCAGAACATCCTGGCGCGCTTTGCTGCTGGCGAGTTCGACGTCGCGACGCTGTTCTTCTCGAAGTTCAAGTCGGTGATCTCGCAGATCCCGACGGCGCAGCGCATCATCCCGGCCGAAATCCCGGCTGGCACCAAGACGATGAGCGCCGTCTATGATTACGAGCCGGAGGAAAGCGAAATCCTCGAGACGCTGCTGCCGCGCAACCTCACGGTGCAGGTGCTGCGTGCGATCCTGGAGAACGCCGCTTCCGAGCAGGGCGCGCGCATGTCGGCGATGGACTCCGCCACGCGCAATGCCGGCGAGATGATCAAGAAGCAGACGCAGCTGTACAACCGCTCGCGCCAGGCGATGATCACCAAGGAACTGATCGAGATCATCTCCGGCGCGGAAGCGCTCTAACCGCCTAACTTCAGGCCGGCGTGCCGGCCATCCGACACGCTGAACGCGAATCCGAGGTTCGAACCATGGCCAAAGCCGCTACCAAGACCAAGACCGACAAGCCCGCCAACACCGGCACCGGCCGCGTCGCGCAGGTCATCGGCGCCGTCGTCGACGTGCAGTTCGACGGCGTCCTGCCCGAGATCCTGAATGCGCTTGAGACCGACAATCTCGGCAACCGCCTCGTCCTCGAGGTCGCCCAGCATCTCGGTGAGAACACGGTTCGCACCATCGCCATGGACTCGACCGAAGGTCTGGTCCGCGGCCAGGTGGTCACCGACACCGGCGCCCCGATCGCGGTTCCGGTCGGTGACGAGTGCCTCGGCCGCATCATGAACGTCATCGGCGAGCCGGTGGACGAGGCCGGTCCGATCAAGACGTCGGGCACCCGCGCCATCCACCAGCCGGCTCCGAGCTATGCCGACCAGGCGACGGAAGCGCAGATCCTGGTCACCGGCATCAAGGTCGTCGACCTGCTGGCGCCTTACGCCAAGGGCGGCAAGATCGGCCTGTTCGGCGGCGCCGGCGTCGGCAAGACCGTTCTGATCATGGAGCTGATCAACAACGTCGCGAAGGCGCACGGTGGTTATTCCGTGTTCGCCGGCGTCGGCGAGCGCACCCGCGAAGGCAACGACCTTTATCACGAGATGATCGAGTCGGGCGTGAACAAGAAGGGCGGCGGCGAAGGCTCCAAGTGCGCTCTCGTCTACGGTCAGATGAACGAGCCCCCGGGTGCCCGCATGCGCGTCGCCCTGTCCGGCCTGACCGTGGCGGAAGACTTCCGCGACCGCGGCCAGGACGTGCTGTTCTTCGTCGACAACATCTTCCGCTTCACCCAGGCGGGCTCCGAGGTGTCGGCGCTGCTCGGCCGTATCCCGTCGGCGGTGGGCTATCAGCCGACCCTTGCCACCGACATGGGCAACCTGCAGGAGCGCATCACCACCACCAACAAGGGCTCGATCACCTCGGTGCAGGCGATCTACGTGCCGGCGGACGACCTGACCGACCCGGCGCCGGCGACCTCGTTCGCGCACCTTGACGCCACGACCGTGCTCTCGCGCTCGATCGCGGAAAAGGGCATCTACCCGGCGGTCGACCCGCTCGACTCGACCTCGCGCATGCTCTCTGCCGCCATCGTCGGTGACGAGCACTACGGCGTCGCCCGCCAGGTCCAGCAGATCCTCCAGCGCTACAAGGCCCTGCAGGACATCATCGCGATCCTGGGCATGGACGAGCTCTCGGAAGAGGACAAGCTGGCCGTCGCCCGCGCCCGCAAGATCGAGCGCTTCCTGTCGCAGCCCTTCTTCGTCGCCGAAGTCTTCACCGGCTCGCCGGGCAAGCTCGTCGCGCTCGAAGACACCATCAAGGGCTTCAAGGGCCTGGTCGAGGGCAAGTACGATCACCTGCCGGAAGCCGCCTTCTACATGGTCGGCTCGATCGAGGAAGCGGTCGAGAAGGCCCAGCGCCTGGCTGCCGAGGCGGCGTAAGTTTCACGGGCCATCCCGGCCGGCATCGGTCGGTCGGGGGGCGTGACACGCGTCTTTCCCGGGCTTGTCCCGGGAATCTCTGGACGAGAAGACACTGGTTTCAGAGATGGTCGGGTCAGGCCCGACCATGACGAGCCTGGAGAGATTTTACGATGGCCACCTTCACATTCGAACTCGTCTCGCCGGAGCGCATCCTGTTCTCGGGCGACGCCGTCAGCGTCATCGTGCCGTCGGTCGAGGGTGAGATGACCGTGCTCGCCGGTCATGCGCCGGTCGTCGCCGTGCTGAAGCCCGGCATCGTCCTGGTCCAGACCGACTCGAGCAACGGCAAGGAATTCTTCGTCTCCGGCGGCCTCGCCGAGATCAACGCCACGAGCCTCACCATCCTGGCTGAGCAGGCCCGCTTCCTCGAGGACGTCGACACCGCCGTCCTCGATGCGGAGATTCTGACCGCCGAGACCCGCCATGCCGGTTCGCATGACGAAGCTGAGAAGAAGCGCCTGCACGACCAGCTCGTGCAACTGCGCGAGTTCAAGGGCGTGTTCGAGCAGCGTAAGGCTGCCTGACGGACCGCGTCGCGGCCTGGGACGAGAGACAGCGGGCCGCGCAAGCGGCCCTTTTTCGTTGGGTCTGAAGGCGAGGATCAGCTCGTCGGCTTGGCGAACTCGGCAAAGGCCGCGACCACTTTCTCGTAGACCATTCGCTTGAACGGCACGACGCGCTCCGGCATCTCCGCGAGCGGCAGCCAGGCCCACTCCGAGAACTCGGCGGGCTCGTCACCATTCGGCTGGCTGATGTCGAACTCGGTCTCGCTGCCGGTGAAGCGGAAGGCGACCCAGCGCTGGCGCTGGCCGCGAAAGACGCTCAGCCTGTGCGGCGGGCCGGCATAGGCGGGGAAGTCGTAGGCCCACCACTCCTGCGTGGCGGCGAGGAATGCGGCGCTGCTCACCCCGGTTTCCTCGGCGAGCTCGCGGCGGGCGGCCGCAACGATATCCTCGTTCTCGTCGATGCCGCCCTGCGGCATCTGCCAGTCGAAGCCCGGCAGGACGATCTCAGGCCCGGCGCTGCGCGAGCGGCCGGCGAAGACGCGGCCCTGCGCGTTGAACAGGGCGATGCCGACATTGGGACGATAGGGGAGGGAGGAGATCATGACCCCTCCCGCTACCACGTCATGGCCAGCAAGGTGAACTCAGGCCGCGATCGCCTCGGCCAGTGCGACGACACGCTTGGCCATCTCGGCATGCAAACGCTCGACCATGCGCCCGTCGAGCTGGATCGCGCCCTTGTCGGCGTTACCCGGCTCGTCGAAAGCCGAGATGATGGCGCGGGCCCGCGCGAGCTCGGTCTCCTCGGGCGCGAAGATGCCGTTCGCGACTGCGACCTGGTTGGGATGGATCAGGGTCTTGCCGTCGAAGCCCAGGTCGCGGGCTTGCTCGCATTCGGCGCGGAAGCCGGCCTCGTCCTTGAGGTCATTGTAGACGCCGTCGATGACGTCGATGCCATGGGCGCGCGCGGCGAGGATCGCCGTGGTCAGCCAGGGCAGCATCGGCGCACGGCCTGGCACGAATCGGGCGCGGGTTTCCTTGGCAAGGTCGTTGGTGCCGAGGATGAAGCAGGCGAGACGGGTCGAGGGATCACGGGCGGCCCGAGCGATCTTCTCGCAATCGAGGATGGCAAGCGGTGTCTCGATCATCGCCCAGATCTGCGTTTCCGGCTTGGCCCAGAGCCCTGTCAGGCGATGGCCGATCTCGATCAACGCTTCCGGCGAAGACACCTTGGGGATCAGGATCGCGTTGGGCGCGGCCTCCGTCGCGGCGGCGAGGTCGGCGTCGAACCAGGGCGTGTCGATGCCGTTGGTGCGGATGACCAGCTCGCGCCGGCCATAGCCGCCCGCCTTCACCGCGGCGCAGACCTGTTCGCGCGCCAGTCCCTTGGCGTCCGGAGCGACCGCGTCCTCGAGATCGAGGATCAGCGCGTCGGCGGCAATTTCGCGGGCCTTCTCCAACGCGCGGGCATTGGAGCCCGGCATATAGAGAACGCTGCGGCGCGGACGGATGTCGGTCATAGTGTCTCTCCGGATTGAGGGTCGCCGGGTTCGCTGCAGTGCACACTAAGCTGCGCCGCAATGCAATGTCAGTTCTGCGAAAGACGAATGACGGGGCTGTGATGGGCTGGATTGCCGGTGTCGATGGCTGCAAGGCCGGCTGGATCGCGGCTTTCGCCGATGCTACCGGGCATCTAGCACCATTTTTCCGGGTCATTCCGCGCTGGAGCGATCTGCTCGCCGGCCAGACTGTGCCGGAGCTGATCGCGGTCGACATGCCGATCGGCTTGCCGGACCGGATCTCCGGATCGGGACGTGGACCGGAGCAGGCGGTGCGGGCGCTCCTCGGCGAGCGGCAATCCTCGGTATTCTCTATTCCCTCGCGCAGCGCGGTACACGCAACCGACTATGCTGAGGCCTGCCAATTGGCGCTTGCGACCTCGGAGCCGCCGCGTAGGGTCTCGAAGCAGGGCTTCCATCTCTTTCCGCGCATCCGCGAGATCGACGCCCTGCTGCGGGCCGAGCCTGATTGGCGCGAGCGCATCTTCGAGACACATCCGGAGCTTGCTTTCGCGACCATGCGCGGTGCGCCGCTGGTGCACCCGAAGAAGATCAAGGGCGTGGTCAACCCGGCCGGGATGGCCGAGCGCCGCGCTCTGCTGCTGGCGGCGGGACTGCCGGAGGCCATTGTCCATGCGAAACCGCCGCGCGGTGCCGCGGCTGACGATGCCCTCGACGCCCTCGCAGCGCTGGTCGTCGCCCGGCACATTGCCGCCGGGCGCGGGAGGCCCTTTCCCGATCCGCCGGGACGCGATAGCCACGCTCTACCTATCGCGATCTGGACCTATGTCGCGGATCGCTCCCTCGCCCAGGATCCGCCCATGACAGACAAGCCTGTGCCGCGCTCGATGATCGAGGCCGCGGCTGACCGCATTGCCGGCCATGCCCGCACCACTCCGGTGATGCGGCTCGGCACCGGCGCTTTCGGCTCGCGCGCCGATGTCTCGCTCAAGCTCGAATGCCTGCAGCATGCCGGCTCGTTCAAGACGCGCGGCGCTTTCAACAACCTGCTCTCGCTCGATGTGCCGGCCGCCGGCGTCGCCGCGGCCTCGGGCGGCAATCACGGTGCAGCGGTCGCCTATGCCGCCGGCCAGCGCGGCGTGAAGGCGACGATCTTCGTGCCGGAAATCTCGCCGGCCGCCAAGATCGAGGCGATCCGCCGCTTCGGCGCCGAGGTCCGGATCGGTGGTGCGCAATATGACGACGCCCAGGCGGCCTGCGACAAGTTCGTGGCCGAGACCGGCGCGCTGAAGATCCACCCCTTCTCGGCCAGGGAGACCATCGCCGGCCAGGGCACGCTCGGCCGCGAATGGCAAGGCCAGGAGCCTGATCTCGACACCGTCCTCGTCGCGGTCGGCGGCGGCGGGTTGATCTCTGGCATCGCCGCCTGGTTCGCCGGCACCAGCGTCAAGGTCGTCGGCGTCGAGCCGGAGGGCTCGCGGGCGCTGCACGCCGCACTCGAGGCGAAGGCGCCGGTGACGGTGACCGTCGCCTCGGTCGCGGCCGATTCGCTGGGGGCCCGCAATGTCGGCCAGCTGGTCTATGACGTCTGCAAGGATGCGGT
The DNA here is from genome assembly GCF_900109525.1 of Allobosea lupini. Lineage (GTDB taxonomy): Bacteria > Pseudomonadota > Alphaproteobacteria > Rhizobiales > Beijerinckiaceae > Allobosea > Allobosea lupini. The sequence continues at coordinate 137,135 of NZ_FOAN01000003.1, forward strand.
CGACCATGTCGTGCTGGTCCCGGATGCGGCGATCACCGAGGCTCAAGCGCTGCTCTGGCGCGATTTCCGCCTCGCGGTCGAGCCCGGCGGTGCGGCGGCGCTGGGCGCGCTGATCGCCGGCTCCTACAAGCCGCAGCCTGGCGAGCGTCTCGGCGTCCTCGTCTGCGGCGCCAATGTCGATCTCGCCAAGCTGATCGAGATCATCGCGTGAGCCGGCGGGGCATCGCGAAGGGCGGCAAGGCGCTCTATGGCGCGCCGCTCGGCGTGCTGATGCTGGATGCACGTTTTCCGCGCATTTTCGGCGACATGGGTAACGCCACGACCTGGCCTTTCCCGGTTCTCTACCGCGTCGTCTCCGGGGCCAGCCCGGAGAAGGTGGTGCTGAAGGGAGCGGCCGGACTGCTCCCGGATTTCGTCGCGGCGGCGCAGGAGCTGATCCGGCACGGCGCCGAGGCGATCACCACCAATTGCGGCTTCCTCTCGCTGTTTCAGCAGGAGCTGGCGGCTGCGGTCGGTGTTCCCGTCGCGACGTCATCGCTGATGCAGGTGCCCTGGGTGCAGGCGACCCTGCCGCCGGGCAAGCGCGTCGGCCTCGTCACCGTCTCGGCGGCGACGCTGACGCCGCAGCACCTTGCGGCCGTCGGCGTCCCCGCCGACACACCGGTCACCGGCACCGAGAACGGCCGCGAATTCTTCCGCGTGCTGATCAAGGCGGAGAAGGACGAGATGGATATCGACCTCGCCGAGCAGGACGTGGTCGAGGCGGCGCTGCGACTGGTCGCAGGCCATCCCGAAGTCGGTGCCATCGTACTCGAATGCACCAACATGCCGCCCTATGCGGCTGCGGTGCAGGCGGCGACGGGCCTGCCGGTCTACGACATCTATTCGATGATCACCTGGTTCCATGCCGGTCTGCGGCCGCGCGACTTCCGGCTCTGACTTCGGCTTCGGGCGAGCTTTACGGCGGGCCGCGCCGCAGCGCACAATGAGGTCCCGCCGCGAGAGCCGAGCCGATGTCCGAGATCACCAGCAAGACCAATACCGGCCGCTTCTTCGAGGACTTCCGGCTCGGCGAGACCATCGTCCACGCGACGCCGCGCACGGTCACGGTCGGCGACGTCTCGCTCTACACCGCGCTCTACGGGACGCGCTTTGCCGTGCAATCCTCGGATGCCTTCGCCAAAGCGATCGGCTATCCGGTCGCGCCGGTCGACGATCTCCTCGTCTTCCACATCGTCTTCGGCAAGACGGTGCCGGACATCTCGCTCAATGCCGTCGCCAATCTCGGCTATGCCGATGGCCGCTTCCTCAAGCCGGTCTTTCCGGGCGACACGCTCTCGACGACGTCGGAGGTGATCGGTCTGAAGCAGACCTCGGGCGGCGATGCCGGCATTGTCTATGTCCGCTCGATCGGCCGCAACCAGCATAATGAGATCGTGCTGAGCTATGCTCGCTGGGTGCTGGTGCGCAAGCGCCGGCCCGGCACGCCGGCGGAGTTCGAGCTGGTGCCCGAGCTGCCGAAGAGCGTCGCCCCGGAGGCGTTGGGCGAGGGCTGCCCGCCGCTGCATCCGGCCGCCTATGACGATGCGCTTTCGGGCTCGCCCTTCCGCTGGGGCGACTACCGGGCAGGCGAGCGCATCGACCACGTCGACGGCATGACCGTCGAGGAGGCCGAGCACCAGATTGCGACGCGGCTCTACCAGAATACCGCCAAGGTCCATTTCGACGCCTATGGCGCCCGCGAGACCCGCTTCGGCAAGCGCCTGATCTATGGCGGGCATGTCATCAGCCTGGCGCGCGCCCTGTCCTTCAACGGGCTCGGCAACGCCTTCCACATCGCGGCGATCAACGCGGGTCGCCATGTCTCGCCGCTGTTTGCCGGCGACACCGTCTTCGCCTGGAGCGAGGTGCTGGAGGCGGCCGAGGTGCCTGGACGCGAGGATGTCGGCGCGCTCAGGCTTCGCCTCGTCGCGACCAAGAACCTGCCCTGCAACGAGCACCCGCTGAAGCACGCCGACCAGTACGCCGACGGGGTGATCCTCGATTTCGACTACTGGGCGCTGCTGCCGCGGTGACGATCCGGAAGCGGTCGAGGGCCGTCGTGAACTGAAAAGTTACAGATTTTGATTTCTGTAATCGCCCGAATGCATACCGCATTGCGACAAGGACATGGTTTCGTTAGAGAGCCATACACTCTAGAACGATACCAAGCGATCTTCGCTTCGTGAGCTTGAAGGGTCGGGAGTTCAAGACTTGGCCGAGTCCAGACCGGCGGCACGCCCGCTTTCACCGCATCTGCAGATTTATCGCTGGTCCTGGACCATGGCGATGTCGATCGCCCATCGCGCCACCGGTTCGGCGCTCTATGCCGGTACCCTGCTGATCGCGCTCTGGCTCATCGCCGCCGCCTCGGGCCCGGCCGCTTACGAAACGGCGCAGTGGATCGCCGGCTCCATCCTCGGCCGGCTCGTGCTGTTCGGTTACACCTTCATGCTGCTGCACCATATGGTCGGTGGTCTTCGCCATTTCGTCTGGGATCTCGGCCACGGCTTCGACCCGCAGACCCGCACGAATCTGGCGAAGTACAGTGTCGTCGTCTCCGGCGGGCTCACCGTGCTCGTCTGGATCATCGCCCTGACGCGCTGAGGACCAAAGCCGATGCTCTCCAACTCCTCGATGCGCACTCCGCTCGGCCGCGTCCGCGGCCTCGGCTCCGCCAAGTCCGGCACCGGCCATTTCTGGCTGCAACGCCTCACCGCCGTCGCCAACCTCGTCCTGACGATCGGCTTCCTCTGCGTCGTGCTCTCGCTGATCGGCAAGCCCTATGGCGCCGCGATTGCGACGCTGGCCAAGCCGCAGGTCGCGATCCTGATGTTGCTCTTCGTGGTCTCCGGCGTCGTCCACATGCGCCTGGGCATGCAGGTCGTCATCGAGGACTATGTCCATCATGAGGGGCTGAAGATCCTCGCCGTGATGGCCAACACCTTCTTTGCGATCGCGGTCGGCGCTGCCTGCGCCTTCGCGCTCCTGAAGATCTCGTTCGGAGGCTGATCATGGCGATCACCCGCGCCCGTGCCGTCCCGGCCTATACCGGCCAGGCCTACCCCATTACCGACCATACCTTCGACGTCGTCGTCGTCGGCGCCGGCGGCGCCGGGCTTCGCGCCACGGTCGGCTGCTCGCAGGCAGGCCTGCGCACCGCCTGCATCAGCAAGGTCTTCCCGACCCGCTCGCACACCGTTGCCGCCCAGGGCGGCGTCGCCGCCTCGCTCGGCAATATGGGCAAGGACACCTGGCAGTGGCACATGTACGACACCGTCAAGGGGTCGGACTGGCTCGGCGACCAGGACGCCATCGAATATCTCGTGCGCAACGCACCGGCCGCCGTCTACGAACTCGAGCACTGGGGCGTGCCCTTTTCGCGCACGGAGTCGGGGAAAATCTATCAGCGCCCCTTCGGCGGCATGACCACCGATTTCGGCAACGGCCCGCCAGCCCAGCGCACCTGCGCTGCCGCCGACCGCACCGGCCACGCCATGCTGCACACGCTCTATGGCCAGGCGCTGCGCTACAACACCGAATTCTTCATCGAGTACTTCGCCATCGACCTGATCATGGACGAGGACGGGCATTGCCGTGGCGTGATCGCGCTCAAGCTCGATGACGGCACGCTGCACCGCTTCCGCTCGCAGCAGACGATCCTGGCGACCGGTGGCTATGGCCGCGCCTATTTCTCGGCGACCTCGGCCCATACCTGCACCGGCGATGGCGGCGGCATGGTGCTGCGCGCCGGCCTGCCGATGCAGGACATGGAGTTCGTCCAGTTCCATCCGACCGGCATCTACGGCTCGGGCTGCCTGATCACCGAGGGCGCCCGCGGCGAGGGCGGCTACCTCACCAATTCCGAGGGCGAGCGCTTCATGGAGCGCTATGCCCCCTCCGCCAAGGACCTTGCCTCGCGCGACGTCGTCTCACGCTCGATGACGATGGAGATCCGGGCCGGCCGCGGCGTCGGCAAGGACAAGGACCACATCTACCTGCATCTCGACCATCTCGACCCGAAGATCCTGCACGAGCGCCTGCCCGGCATCTCGGAGAGCGCCAAGATCTTCGCCGGCGTCGACGTCACCCGCGAGCCGATCCCGGTGATCCCGACCGTGCACTACAACATGGGCGGCATCCCCACGAACTTCCACGGCGAGGTGCTGACCAAGGTCGACGGCGATCCGGACCGGGTCGTGCCCGGCCTGATGGCGATCGGCGAGGCGGCTTGCGTCTCCGTCCACGGCGCCAACCGCCTCGGCTCGAACTCGCTGATCGACCTCGTCGTCTTCGGCCGCGCCGCGGGGCTGCGCTGCGCCGAGACCGTCAAGGCCGGCGAGACGCAGCCGGAGCTGCCGGCAAACTCGGCCGATCTCTCGCTGACCCGTCTCGACAAGTATCGCAACGCCAAGGGCGGCACGCCGACCGCGGTGCTGCGCGACAAGATGCAGCGGACGATGCAGTCCGATTGTGCCGTCTATCGTACCGGCGAGACGCTGGAGGCCGGACACAAGGCGATCCACGAGGTCTGGGCCGGCATCACCGACATCGGCACGACGGATCGCTCGCTGATCTGGAACTCGGACCTGATCGAGACGCTCGAGTTCGAGAATCTGATCACCCAGGCGGTGGTCACCATGGACTCGGCGCTGCAGCGTCCGGAGAGCCGCGGCGCCCATGCCCGCGAGGACTATCCGGACCGCAACGACAAGGACTGGATGAAGCACACGCTCGCGTGGATCGACGACGAGAAGCGCACCGTCACGCTCGATGACCGTCCGGTGCACACCTACACGCTCTCGAACGACATCGAATACATCAAGCCTAAGGCGCGGGTGTACTGAGGACGATCTGACCGATGGCCGAATTCAATCTCCCGCAGAACTCCCGCCTGACCGAAGGCAAGGCCTGGCCGAAGCCGGCCGGCGCCAAGAAGGTCACCGAGTTCAAGATCTATCGCTGGAACCCGGACGACACCGCCAATCCGCGCACCGACACCTATTATGTCGACCGCGACGATTGCGGGCCGATGGTGCTCGACGCGCTGATCTGGATCAAGAACAAGGTCGACCCGACGCTGACCTTCCGGCGCTCCTGCCGCGAGGGCATCTGCGGCTCCTGCGCCATGAACATGGACGGCAAGAACGGCCTCGCCTGCACCACCGGCATCGACGAATGCGGCGGCAAGGGCAAGGTCGCGATCTACCCGCTGCCGCACATGCCGGTGGTCAAGGACCTGGTTCCGGACCTGACTCGCTTCTACGCCCAGCACGCCTCGATCGAGCCCTGGCTCAAGACGACGACGCCGGCGCCCGAAAAGGAATGGAAGCAGGCCAAGGACGACCGCGAGAAGCTCGACGGCCTCTATGAGTGCATCCTCTGCGCCTGCTGCTCGACCTCCTGCCCGAGCTATTGGTGGAATGGCGACCGCTATCTCGGTCCCGCCGCGCTGCTGCAGGCCTATCGCTGGCTGATCGACTCGCGCGACGAGGCTACCGGCGAGCGCCTCGACGATCTCGAGGACCCGTTCCGGCTCTATCGCTGCCACACCATCATGAACTGCGCCAACGCCTGCCCGAAGGGGCTCAACCCCGCCAAGGCGATCGCGGAAGTGAAGAAGATGATGGTGGCCCGCCAGGTCTGAGCCGGCCGGAATTCTACTGGCGCGGCCGTCTGACGCGGCGGCCTGCGCTTCCGGTGCTCACGTACTGATGTACGTCCGTTCCGGTTCTCGGCCGCCACGCCAGCCGACTCACGCCAGCGAATTCCGGCTCGCCTGAGCGAGGTTCGGTTTCGGGCCGCACGGATTTCCGCAATTCCGCCGCCGATTTCGCCGGATTCGGCCCTCAATCGATCACGTCCGCGACAAGACGCCGCGTTCTCATGGTGACGCCAAGTCACCGCATGAGGGCGCATCATGTCGCAAGAGCACGGGCAACCGACCGAGAGCAGGCCCGAAACTCCGGTCTTGCCCCTCGGCATTACGCCAAGGCGGTTCGGGCGCAGCCCCGGCCTGAAATTCTTCGTCATCGGTTTTCTGGCACTGCTGCTGCTGATTCCGCTGATGTTCGTCTCCAGCCTGCGCGGCGAGCGCTCGGCCACCGCCAACCTCGCGGCGCGCGAGATCGGCGATGCCTGGGGCCGCGAGCAGATCGTCGGCGGCCCGGCCTTGCTGGTGCCCTATCTGGTGCCACCCAAGACCGCCAATGCTGCGCCGACGCGCGAGGTTGCGATCTTCCTGCCCGACGATCTCCAGGCCTCTTCGGAGGCGCAGACCGAAATCCGGCGGCGCTCGATCTTCGACGTCCCGGTCTATCGCAGCAAGGTCGCGTTGACCGCTCGCTTCCTGCCGCCCGACTTCAAGGCGATCACCTCGGAGGAGGTGCAGCCGCTCTGGAGCGAGGCCGTGCTCGCCGTCGGCGTCGCCGATGTCCGTGGACTGAAGAACCGGGCCACGGCGCAGATCCGCGACGGAGCCGCGATCGAGTTCGAGCCGACGCTCGGCGCCGGCATCCGCGACGGCAACGGCATCCATGCGACCTTGCGCGGCATCGACCTGACCAGGCCGCTTATCGTCGAGGCCGGGCTCGATCTCAACGGCTCGCGCAGCCTGTCGATCGTGCCGCTGGCCAAGAACAGCGCGCTCCGGATGAGCTCGAACTGGCAGCATCCGAGCTTCTCCGGCGCACATCTGCCGGATGATCGGGTCGTCGACGCCAATGGCTTCTCCGCCTCCTGGCGCGTCTCGCATCTGGCGCGCAACCTGCCGCTCGCCTTCACCCACGACAAGCGTGCCGACGTGACCTTCCTCGCAGGGGGTGTCGGCGCTCGGTTCTACCAGCCGGTCGATCTCTACCAGCTGGTCGACCGCGCCATCAAATACGGCATCCTCTTCGTCGGCGCGGTCTTCCTTGCCGTATTCGGGCTGGAACTGGTGGCCCGCGACAATCTCCACGCCGTCCAGTACACGCTCGTCGGCTTCGCGCTGGTGCTGTTCTACGTGCTGCTGCTGTCGCTGGCCGAGCATCTCGGCTTCCTGACGGCCTATCTCACGGCAGCCGCGGCGACGACGGCGCTGATCGCGCTCTATATCGGCCTCGTCCTTCGCAGCTTTGCGCGCGGCGCCGTCCTGGGGCTGATCCTCGCCACCGGCTACGGGCTGGTCTATGCGCTCTTGAAATCCGAGGATTTCGCCCTGCTCGCCGGAGCGATCGGCGCGTTCGTCGCGCTGACGGCGCTGATGCTCGGCACGGCCAGGGTCAACTGGTCCGGCCTTGGTGACGGTGTGGCGAAGAGCGTCACCAGCGATGCGGGGGCGCCGAAGAGCCCGGCGTGACGCTCAGGAGAGATAGCGGCCCGGCGCGAAAGGCGCCGGGTCGGCCGGAGCCTGTTCGCCGCAGACCTGGGCGGCCAGGATCTCGCCCGTCACAGGGCCAGTCGAGAAGCCGATATGCTGGTTGCCGAAGGCGAGCCAGAGACCGGGATTGCGCGGCGCCTCGCCGATCATCGGCAAGGAGTCCGGCAAGGTCGGGCGCGAGCCGCGCCAGGTCGTATCCTCGGCCGGCTCGGTGAGCGGAAAGGCCTCGCGGGCCCGCGGCAGGACCTGCTCGATCTGGGCGTGATCGTCGGGCGCGTCGCGATGCGCGAGCTCGACGCCGCTGGTCAGGCGCAGGCCGAGCTCCATCGGCGCCAGCATGTAGGAGGCCTCGACATCGTAGATCGGCCGGTTGAGGAAGCGCCCCTGTGCCGGCTTGTAATGGCGGTGATAGCCGCGCTCGACATTGAGCGGCACTTTCAGGCCGAGAGGTCGCAGCAGATCGGCGCTCCAGGGTCCGAGCGCGACGACCGCGAGCGCGGCGTCGTGCTGGGCGCCCTTGGCCGTGACACGCCAGCTATCGCCCTGCCTCGACAGGGCGGTGACCTCGTCGCGCAGGATCGTGCCGCCCCGCGCGGCGAACAAGGCCGCATAGGCCTCGACAACCGCGCCCGGCCAATCGACCGAGGCGCTGTCCTTGTGGTGGAGGGCAGCAGAGAATATCGGATTGAGGCTCGGCTCCAGCGCCGAGAGCGCCTGCCGGTCGAGCGCCTCGACGCGGACATCGTGGTCTTCGAGGAAGGCCCGGCGCGCCTCGGCGGCGGACCGGCCGGCCTCGCTGCGCCAGAGCTCGAGGAAGCCGGTATCGCGCAGGCGCCAGGCGATGCCGGCTTCCGTCATCAGCCGCTTGTGCAGCGGCAGGGAGGGCGCGATCAGGCTTTCCAGCGCCGCGACGCGGTGGCTGAGTCGCTCCGGCCTGGCCTCGTTGAGAAAGCCGAGAATCCAGCCGGGATTGGCCAGGAGGTGGCCGAGCCGGTAGCGCACCGCCGCATGCCGGTTGCCGAGGTATTTCGGCAGGTTCTTCCACAGGCCGGGATTGTTCAGCGGCATGATCGAGGAGCGGCTGATCACCCCGGCATTGCCGTAGGAGGTCTCGCGGCCGGGCTCGCGCCGGTCGATCAGCGTGACCTTGAGGCCGCGCTTCTGCAAGGCAAGCGCGCAGGAGACGCCGACCATGCCGGCGCCGATCACCATGACAGTGCGGCTCACGCGATGGAATCCTGCTCGGCCGGCGCTTTCAGCAAATGGTCGAGGAAGCTGTCGAGCCAGGCGCGGACCGGCGGATCGTACTGGTACCAGCCGTCGAGATGCTGGTGGCGCAATTGCGCGCCCGGCATCAGCGTACGTTCATGGCCGCGTACCGACCAGCGGCACATCATCGCCAGCGTCACTTCAGGGTGGAATTGCAGGCCGTAGGCCTTGCGGCCGGCGCGGATCGCCTGGACCGGGAAATCGCCGCCGGTCGCCAGGCATTCGGCCCCGGTCGGGCAGTCGAAGCCCTCGCGGTGCCATTGATAGACGATGCCTGGCCAAATGCAGCCGGAAGCGGTGGCATGGGCGCGCCCGGCCTCGGTCAGGCTGAGCGGGTAATAGCCTACCTCGGCCCGGCCCTCGGCATGGCTGTAGACGGTCGCGCCGAGATGACGGGCGAGCATCTGCGCACCCAGGCAGAGCCCCAGGAACGGCGCATCTTCCTTAAGGCAGGTGCCGATCCAGTCGGTCTCGGCCTTGACGAAATCGTCGGGGTCGTTGGCGCTCATCGGCCCGCCGAAGATCACTGCGCCGGCATGGTCCCGCATGGTCTGCGGCAGCGGGTCGCCGAAACGGGGCCTGCGGATATCGAGGGCATGGCCGCGCTCGGCGATCAGACGGCCGACACGGCCGGGCGTCGAATGCTCCTGATGGAGTACGATCAACACCGGTTTGCGAGGTGGCAGGGCGTCGAGGCGGGTGCGGAGCCGGCGACGGGCCTCGAAGCGATAGGACAGATCGTTCATCGCGATGGTCGATTGCGCTCCCGAAACCGGATTCTCCGCGCCGGATCATACTTAAAATGCGGTTTGCCGGCTGTCGCTGCAAGCAAATTGTAAGCCAGCGCCAGCATGACGGAGCCCAGCGCCGTGCATGCTCCGTGCAATCTTTCATCAACACACCTCTGGCAATGCAACCATCAGTGCTGACGACGATTGACTTTCGCGCCAGGCTCAGGCATGAGAATGAACATTCATTCTCACTGTTCCAAACAAGCATGTCACAAGTCGTGTCCTCCTTCTCGGCCGAACGCGGTCTCTCGGAGCGCCATATCCGCATCCTCGATGCGGCCGAGCGCGTTTTCGCGCGCGCCGGCTTTCATGCCGCGACGATGAACGACATCGCTGTGGAAGCCGCGATGAGTCCGGGCAATCTCTACCGCTACTTCTCGTCGAAGGACGCGCTGATCGCCGGCATCAGCGAGCGCGACCGGACCGAGGTCGCGGCCGATTTCGCCCAGCTCGACCCGGCCAAGGGCGGCTTGCTCGACCAGCTCGAGGAGCTCGGCCGCCAGCACATGGTGCGCAAGCCCCGCGAGAAGGCGATCATCGCGCTGCAGATCTGGGCCGAGGCGTCGCGCGCACCCGAGATGGCGCAGATCTGTGCCGGGTTCGACGAGGTGGTCGAGCAGGGCCTAGGAGCCGCCGTCGCGGCTGCCAAGGCGAGCGGCGAACTGCCGAGCAATCTCGATCAAGCGCGTTTTCTGACGGCGCTGTTCATGATGGCGGACGGCTTCTTCTGCCGGCGTGCCGTCGATCCGAATTTCGACGCCGCCGCCGGCGCCGAAGCCCTGTTCGCCGCGATGCGGGGACTGGCGCAGACCATGCTGCTGCCGCTCGCCGACGGCCAAACTTCGTAAGAAGGCCGACCATGCCCATCTCGACCAAAAAACTGATCTTGCTGCCGCTCGCCGCGCTTGCCTATGCGCCCGGAGCGGCCTTCGCCCAGGTGCCGGCCTCCGCTGCTACCGCCCAGAAGCCCTCCGCTGGACCTGCGATTACGGTGACATCGGCCAGGCGCGATGAGATCGTGCAGAGCGTCGTCGTCTCCGGCTCGATGATCGCGCGCGACGAGATCATGGTTGCGCCCGAGATCGACGGCGTCGTCATCACCGAGCTGCTCGCCGAGGAGGGCGATCGCGTCGTCGCCGGCCAGGTGCTGGCGCGTCTGTCGCGCACCACGCTCGAAGTGCAGCGTTCCCAGAACGAGGCGCAGATCAAGCGCGCAGAGGCGGCGGTCGACCAGGCCAAGGCGCAGATCGTCGAGGCCGAGGCCAATCTCGTCCAGGCCAACAACGCCTTCGACCGGACCAAGGCGCTGCGGGACAGCGGCAATGCCAGCCTCGAGACTTTCGACCAGCGCGCTGCCGCGGCGCGAGGCGGGCAGGCGCGATTGAACTCGATGAAGCAGGCGCTCGCGATCGCCACCGCCGATCTGGCGCTGGCCCAGGCTCAGGGCCGCGATATCGACGTCAGGCTCGCTCGTACCGAGATCAAGGCGCCGAAGGCCGGTATCGTCAGCCGCCGCAACGCCAGGCTCGGTGCAATGGCGACGATGGCGGCGGCCGAGCCGCTGTTCAAGATCATCGCCGACGGCGCGATCGAGCTCGAAGCCGATGTCGCCGAGGTCGAGCTGCCCAATCTCAAGATCGGGCAGGCGGTCGCGGTCACGCCGGCCGGCTCCGACAAGCCGCTCGCCGGTCAGATCCGGCTGATCTCGCCCGAGGTCGAAAAGGCCTCGCGGCTCGGTCGCTTGCGTATCACGCTGACGGGCAACCCGCCGGTCGCCGTCGGTTCCTTCGCGCGCGGCGTGATCGAGACCGGCCGCAAGACCAGCATCGTGCTGCCGCTCTCGGCGATCACCTATGCCCGCGGCGGCGCGATGGTCCAGTCTGTCAAGGACGGCAAGGTAACGACGAAGAAGGTCACGCTCGGACTGATCGGCGGCGGGCGCGCCGAGATCGCTTCCGGCCTCGCCGAGGGCGAGAGCGTGGTCGCGCGGGCCGGCACCTTCGTGCGCGATGGCGACGCCATCACGCCGATCGCGTCGAACTGAACCGACGGAGCTATTCGTGAGCGTCAATTTCTCCGCCTGGTCGATCCGAAAGCCTGTTCCGGCGATCCTGCTCTTCGTCGTGCTCTGCGTGCTCGGGCTGCTCTCGTTCTCGAAACTGCCGGTAACGCGCTTCCCGAATATCGACGTGCCCTTCGTCTCGGTGACGGTGACCCAGTCGGGCGCTGCCCCGGCCGAGCTGGAAAGCCAGGTCTCCAAGCGCGTCGAGGACGCGGTCGCCAACATCACCGGCGTCAAGCATGTGATGTCGACGCTGACCGACGGCTCTTCGGTGACGCTGGTCGAGTTCAGGCTCGAAACCAACACCGACCGCGCCGTCAATGACGTCAAGGACGCGATCGCCAAGATCAGGGCCGAGCTGCCGCGCACCATCGACGAGCCGGTGATCCAGCGCATCGACGTCGAGGGCCAGTCGATCCTGACCTATGGCGCCTCCTCGCCCGGGCTGACGCTGGAGCAGCTCTCCTGGCATGTCGACGATGTCGTCGCGCGCGAATTGCAGGGGCTGAAGGGCGTCGGCCGGGTCGAACGCTATGGCGGCGTTGATCGCGAAATCCGGATCTCGCTCGATCCCGACCGTTTGCTCGCGCTCGGCACCACTGCCGGCGAGGTCAACCGCCAGATTCGCGCCACCAATGTCGACTTGGCTGGTGGGCGCGGCGAGGTCGGTGGCCAGGAGCAAGCGATCCGCACGCTTGCCAGCGCCAAGACCGTGGCGGAGCTCGCCGACAGCAAGATCCAGCTCACCGGTGGGCGCGAGGTCCGCCTGAAGGAGCTCGGCCGGGTCGAGGATGCCAGCTCGGAGCCACGTGCCTTCGGCCGACTGAACAAGCAGCCTGTGGTGTCCTTCGCAGTGTTCCGTTCGAAGGGTTCGAGCGAGCTCTCGGTCAAGGACGTGGTCGCGGCCAAGATCGACGACCTCAACAAGCGCTATCCGACGATCAAGCTGGCGCCGATCGACGACGCCGTCGCCTACACCCACGGCAACTACAAGGCGGCGATGGAGACGCTGCTGGAGGGCGCGGCGCTGGCCGTGCTCGTCGTCTTCGTCTTCCTGCGCAACTGGCGGGCGACACTGATCACCGCGATCGCGCTGCCGCTCTCGGCCATTCCGACCTTCTGGGCGATGGAACTGCTCGGCTTCTCGCTCAATCTCGTCAGCCTGCTCGGTATCACCCTGGTGACCGGCATCCTGGTCGACGACGCGATCGTCGAGATCGAGAACATCGTCCGGCACATGAAGATGGGCAAATCGCCCTATCGCGCCGCGATGGAGGCCGCCGACGAGATCGGCCTCGCGGTCATCGCGATCACGCTGACCATCGTCGCCATCTTCGCGCCGGTCTCGTTCATGGGCGGCATCGCCGGCCAGTATTTCCGCCAGTTCGGCCTCACCGTCGCGATCGCGGTGTTGTTCTCGCTCCTGGTCGCGCGCCTGATCACGCCGATGATGGCAGCCTATCTGTTCAGGCCGGTGAAGCACCACGACGCCAAGGACGGCTTCGTGATGCGCGGCTATTCCTGGCTGCTCGAGGCCTCGCTCAGGAAGCGCCGCATCCCGGTGCTGCCGCGCTTCGACGGTTCCAGGACATGGCGGAAGCTGCCGTTCAACACGGCCTATCTCACGCTGATCGCCGGCTTCGGCTTCCTGTTCGTCTCGATCCAGGCGACGGCGCTGCTGCCGACCGGCTTCTTCCCGGAGGAGGATACCGCCCGCATCGTCGCATCGGTGGAATTGCCGCCCGGCGCGACGCTTGAGGACACCACCGTCGCGACCGACAAGATCGTCGACAAGCTGCGCGAGATCCCGCAGGTGACGAACGTCTTCGTGCTTGGCGGGGCATCGCCGACCGGCCAGCGCGAGGTCCGCCGCGCCGCGGTCTTCATCCTGCTGACGCCGAAGGCCGAGCGTGACGTTCCGCAGAAGGAACTCAAGGTCGTCATCGCCGAGAAGCTGGCCGGCGTGCCCGATGTCCGCGCCTGGTACGTCAACGAGCGCGGCGAGCGCGAGATGGCGTTCTCGATCCTGTCCAAGGACGGCGATGCGCTCGACGAGACGGTGGCGAAGATCGAGGCGCGCATGCGCCAGGTCGACGGCTACTTGAACGTCGCCACCGCCGGCTCGTTGAGCCGGCCGGAGATGCGCGTCACGCCGAAGCTGGAACAGGCCGCCAATCTCGGCGTCACGCCCGAGGCGATCTCGGAGGCGCTGCGGGTCGCCACCATCGGCGACATCGGTCCCAACCTCGCAAAGTTCAATGCCGGCGACCGGCTGGTGCCGATCCGCGTCCAGCTCGACGAGCAGGCCCGCACCGACATCCGCAACATCGCAGCGCTGCGCGTCATCAGCGCGTCCGGCGTCTCGGTTCCGCTCACCGCCGTGGCCGAGATCGGCTTCGGCGAAGGCCCGTCCTCGATCGACCGCTATGACCGCGTCCGCCGCGCCGCCATCGGCGCCGACCTGAAGCGCGGTTTCGAGCTCGGCACCGCACAGGAGAAGTTCCAGGAGATCGTCAAGGAGGTCGGCCTTCCCGAGGGCGTGCGCATCGCTGCGACCGGCGATGCCGAGATCCAGGGCGAGGTGGTCGAAGGTTTCATCCACGCGATGACCACCGGCCTGATGCTGGTGCTCGCCGTGCTGATCCTGCTGTTCGGCTCGGTCTTCCAGCCGATCACCATCCTGCTCTCGCTGCCGCTCTCCTTCGGCGGCGTGGTGATCGCGCTGCTCGCCACCCACAACCCTGTCTCGATGCCCGTCTATATCGGCCTGCTGATGCTGATGGGCATCGTCACCAAGAATGCGATCATGCTGGTCGATTTCGCGGTCGAAGAAGTCGCGCGCGGCAAGGACCGGCTGACGGCACTGCTGGAAGCCGGCCACAAGCGGGCGCGGCCGATCGTGATGACCACCATCGCCATGGCCGCCGGCATGCTGCCCTCCGCCTATGGCGTCGGCGATGGCGGCGAGTTCCGCGCGCCGATGGCGATCGCGGTGATCGGCGGCCTGCTCGTCTCGACCGTGCTCTCCCTCGTCTTCGTGCCGTCCTTCTACGTGGTGATGGACGATCTCGGCCGGCTCACCGGCTGGGTCTTCGGCCGCTTCCTCGGCAAGGCCGAGGACGAGAGCCAGTGGGAGGCGATCCGCGAGGAGGAGACGCCTGGTGAAGCCAGCGCCAAGGCGATGGCCGGCAAGCTGCCGCCGCCGCGGCTGGCGGCGGAGTGAGGGCAAGGGCGCTTTAGCCGGACAGGTAGCGCATCGGGGCAGCCGCGCCGCGCCCCGATGAGCTACCTATTTTGCACGGCTGCTGCCTGCGGAATGCAGCGTCTTACACTCCTGCCATGGAAGACCAGGTCCTCGCAGGAACAGCGCCGAGCAGCCAGGGCCAGGACGGTCGCGGCGCCGTTGCCGTGCCCGCAAGGGGCGTGCCTCTGGGGCCCATCGCGCTCGTCATGCTGGCGGCGAGCTTGCCCATCCTGGCGTCGGGCGGCGCCTTCTTCGTCGATGGGCCGAACCATCTTTTCCGCGTGACTCTGTGGGAGATGCTGCTGGCCGACGACGCGGCGGCGCAATTCTTTCAGGCCGGCGAGAGGCTTTATCCGAATCTCGCCATCGACGTGTTCACCAGCGCTCTCGGCAAGATCGTGTCGCCGTCCGTCGCGCTGACAGTATTCATCTGCACGGCGGTGTGCGTCTATATCGCGGCCGCCGTCTGGTGCCGGCAGGAGCGGGGAGAGCGAACGGACCTTCCCATTCTCCTCCTCATCCTTCTCGCCGTCTATTCCGAGCCGCTGTATTGGGGGCTGTTCAACTACATCCTCGGGCTCGGCGTCATGTTCGTCGCGCTGCACAGGGCCGTCGAGCAGCACAAGGCCCCCTCGGCCGGCTTCGTCGTCAGCCAGGCCCTGATCCTGGGCGCGATGTGCCTGATCAGCATCTTCCCGGTGATGCTCTATGTGTGCTTCTGCGGCGGCATCCTCATGGTCGCGGCATTCGACGACTGGCGGGCACGGCGCTTCGCCGAGAGCGCCAGGCTGCTCAGGTTGCACTGGCTGTCTGCGCTCGTGGTGGGCGTGCTTCTGCTGGTCATGGAGCCGGGGCAGTCGGGCCCGACGGAATGGCACCTGATCACCAAGGTCACAGGCATCTTCTCGGTCGGCAAGACGACGAACCTGTCGCTCGAATATGGCTTGTCGGCTCTTGTCCTCGGGGTCGTCGGCCTGCTGGCCTGGCGGCGTGGCCTGACTGCCGGCCGCCATGAACTGGCCGGGCTGCTCGCAGGCTGCCTGCTGTTCATCGTCATGCCGAAAGACCTGATGAGCGTCGGGGCTGCCGATCGCCGCCTCGTCCCGGCTCTCGTGACGCTGGCAGTGATTTACCTGCGCGGCCCCTCGCCGCAGCCGGTCAGGCTGGATCGGGCGGTGTCTGCGCTGCTCATCGCGATCGCGGCCCTGAAGGCCGGGCTGCTGATCTATCTCTGGTCTCCGCTCCGGCAGATCGATGCGACCTACGAAGCGATCGCAAAGCAGATCCCTGCGAATGCGATCGTGCTGCTTGTTCCGGAGGTCGGAGAGGTGCGTCCCGGCGCGGTCGAGCGTGCCTGGCGTTTTGCGAGACTGGTCAGGGCGTTTCAGCAGGTGCCGGCAACCGAAGCGCATGTCTTCGTCGAGCACCCGCATCTGCTGCTGAGGCATCTGGCCGGCCGGAACGTGCTGCCGACGCAGGTCTTCCTGAATTTCTGGGCAAAGCGGGCACACGACCTCCCGCAACTGCCCGACCCCGCGACCTCCGAGACATTGGCGGAGGTGGCGGCGGAGCTCGCATGGCTGCCCCGGGACGTCACTGTCTTCGTGGTTTCGCATGTCGAGCTCGACAATGTGCTCGTGCCCGATCTGGCGGTGCGGAAGATCACCGAAGTCGCTGATGTGAGACTCTACTCGGCGACTCGGATCGGCGATCTCCTGAAATGGCCTGACAGCTAGGTAGCCGGAGGCATCAGGCTGTCTCCGCCTCAGCCACGCGTTTGCGCTCCACGGCCTCGCGATAGGCGGTGGTCAGGTCGTCAAGGATGGATTGCGTCGGCCGGGGCGCGTCGAGATGAAGGAAGCGAAGCTCGTCCATGAATTTCCGCCACAGGACTGGTCCGCCCTCGGCCAGGATCTCGGCGCGGATTGACATCTCGGGCGTCACCGGCAGGAAGCGCCGGCCCCAATCGGCCATGGCGGCGAAGACCGGCACCAGCGAAATCCCCATCTCCGTCAGGCTGTAGATGCCCTTCTGCTTGTGGCTGGCGTCGTCGCGACGCGAAATCAGCCCGTTCTCGAGCAGCCGCTTCAGCCGGTCGGCGAGGATGTTCGAGGCGATGCCTTCGTCCGACTTCGACAGCAGCTCGCGGAAATGCCGACGATTGCCGAACATCATGTCGCGGAGCACGATCAAGCTCCAGCGATCGCCCAGAATTTCGAGCGTCAGGTTGATCGGGCAGCCGGAGCGGCCGGTCTCTTTCATGCTTCTCTCCAAAACCGCTTGCATTCTACAATCGGTTTTGCTAGAAGCCAACCGCTTGCAAAATGCAAGCGGTTCTGACGGCGCGACGCAGCGCCAGGAAGGAGGATGCGATGGCCAAGGTGATCGTCTGGAATCTCGTGACGCTGGACGGCTATTTCGAAGGCAAGGAGAAGTGGGATCTCTCGTTTCATAGCGACGCCTGGGGCGAGGAACTCGACGCGCTCAGCAAGGAGTTCGGCAAGCGGGCTCAAGTGCTGGTCTTTGGCCGCGTCACCCATGACGGGATGAAGGCCTATTGGACCTCGGCCCAGGCCAACGAAGACGGCGAGGTGACGCGCTATATGAACGCGTTGCCCAAGCTGGTGGCCTCGCGCAGCGCTCAGAGCTCCGATTGGAACAATACTCGCGTCACCGCCGACATCGTCGGCGAGATCGCCAGGCTGCGCGCTGCCCCGGGCAAGGACATCCTCGTCTTCGGCAGTGCCGAACTGGTCGACACATTGCTGAAGGAAGAGCAGGTCGACGAGTTGATGCTGGCGTTGGTGCCGGTGCGGCTCGGCCGGGGTACGCTGTTCTTCAAGCCGGGCAGCGAGCGCCAGAAGCTCGAGCTGCTGGAAAGCCGGCCGCTCAAGAACGGCACCGTGATTCTGCGCTACGCCACTGGGAACTGAACTGGTGACGCGCAAATCCGTGGAAGGGGTCGTTCTATCCCTTCCGCACCAGCAGCACGGCCGCCAGGATCGCCACGCCGCCGAAGGCCTGGGCCAGCGAGGGCTGCTCGGCGAAGATCGCCCAGGCGGCGAGCACCGAGACCAGCGCCGGCCACACCATCACCAGCGAGGCGGCGTTCGCCCCGTAATGGCCGAGCGCCAGCGTGATCAGGCCCTGGCCCATCGCATGCGAGACCAGGCCGAGCGCGGCGACTGCGAGCCAGCCGGTCAGGCTCTGCGGCAGGATGGTCTCGCCGAGGCCAAGCGCAGCGGCGATGCAGAACACGGCACAGATGGCGCTCGAGATCAGACCGATGCGACCCGAAGCTGCGCGGTTGCGGGCGCGGCGGACGGCAAGGATATAGGCGGCATAGGAGAAGGCGGCGCCGATGGCGAGGCCGTCGCCGAACAGGCCGGCACCTGAGAGCGGCGTTGCGCTGCCCGAGAGCTTCGGCAGCACCAGCAGGCCGGCGCCGCCGATGGCGAGCAGCAGGGCGCCGAGGATGCGCCGGGTCGGCTTTTCGCGGAACAGCAGCCAGCCACCCAGGATGACGCCGACCGGCGAGAGATTGCCGAGCAGCGAGGCGTTGGCGATCGAGGTGAAGCCGAGCGAGGCGTTGTAGAGCACGACGTCGACGCCGAAGGCGAGGCCGGCGAGCGCGATCGGCAGCATGGCGCCGGGCTTCACTCCGGCAGCGCTGTCGCGGCGGTTCTCCAGCGCCATCCAGGCGGCGAGCACCGGCAGTGCAAAGGCCATGCGCCAGAAGCCGGCGGCGGCTGGGCCGACATCGGCGAAGCGCACGAAGATGCCGGAGAAACCGATGCAGGTCGCGCCGAGCAGCAGCAGGAGGAACATGCCGAGCGCCGGGCTGGCAGGACGGTCGGCGAGGGACAGGCTCGGGGCAGACATGAGGCAGGCTTTCGAATCCTGGAATCGACTCAACCCCATCCTGAGGAGCCACGATCTGCGATCGCTCCCCGGCGTGAGGGCTGTTCTGTTCGTCACAACCTAGCCCGCTTCCCGCAATCGGAAAAACGGATTAACCTGATTCATCTATTGCTGTTTCCGATGGATTGGTGATGTCGACCCATCTCGATCTCGATGCCCTCGCCATGCTCGTCGCGGTCGCCGACACCGGCGGTTTCACGGCGGCCGGGGCGAGGCTTGGGCGCACGCAATCGGCGGTTTCCGGCCGTATCCAGGATCTCGAGGCTGTGCTCGGCAGGCAATTGCTGGAGCGCTCGCGGCGCGGCGTCACGCCGACCGAGGCAGGCGAGCGCCTGCTTGCCCAGGCGCGCCGCCTGCTCGCGATCGAACGCGAGGCGCGGGCCGAGCTCGACGGCGACAAGGCGGTTGGCCGGCTGCGGATCGGCCTGCCGGACGATTATGTCGACGCCTATTTGAGACCGCTGATCGTGCGCTTCGCCGAAGAGCATCCACGCGTCGAGATCGAGGTTCACTGCGAATTGTCGAAGCGGATCGAGCCGGCAGTGGCGGCGGGCGAGCTCGACCTTGCGGTGATCACCCAGGATCCCGGCCGGCCGAAGGGCGAGCGCCTGAGGCGCGAGCCGCTGGTCTGGGTCGCGGCGCGCGGTCATCGGCCGGAGCTCAGCGAGGTCCTGCCGCTCGGCCTGTTCAACGAGGGCTGCCGGGCGCGTCCGCGCATCCTGAACGCGCTGCAGGCGGCCGAGCGGCCGCATCGGCTGGTGTTCTCGTCGTCGCATATGGCCGGGCTGCTTTCAGCGGTCGAGGCGGGCCTCTGCGTCACCGCGATAACCGAGAGCGCGGCGCCTGCTTCCCTGCGTCGGCTGGAGCCGTCCGAGAATCTGCCGGCGCTGTTCGAGCTCTCGGTCGCACTGGTGATCGCACCGCAGGCCAGCATGGCCGCGCGTCATTTCGCGCAGGCGCTGCGTGAGGCGATGGCGGGGCCGCGGCTGGCGGCGTGAGACGCCTTACTCCGCCGCCTGCGGCTTCAGCACGCCGCGGCGGATCTGATCCTCCTCGATCGACTCGAACAGAGCGCGGAAATTGCCCTCGCCGAAGCCGTCATCGCCCTTGCGCTGGATGAACTCGAAGAAAATCGGGCCGACCACGGTGGCCGAAAAGATCTGCAGCAGCACCTTGCTCATCCGGCCTTCCTTGGAGCCGAGCGCGACCGCGCCCTCGCCGTCGATCAGGATGCCGTTGGCCTTGAGCCGGGCGACCGGTTCGCCATGGTTCGGCACGCGGCCGTCGACCTTCTCGTAATAGGTCTCGGGCGGCGACGGCATGAAGGGCAAGCCGTTCTGGCGGAGCTGCTCGACGCTTGAGTAGATGTCGCGCGAGCCGAGCGCGACATGCTGGATGCCCTCACCCTTGTACTGGCGCAGGTACTCCTCGATCTGGCTCTTGTCGTCGAGGGATTCGTTGATCGGGATGCGGATCTTGCCGCAGGGCGAGGTCAGCGCCCGCGAGATCAGGCCGGTGAGCTTGCCCTCGATATTGAAGAAGCGGATCTCGCGGAAATTGAAGAGCTCGCCATACCAGTCGGCCCAATGGTCCATGCGGCCGCGCATGACGTTGTGGGTGAGGTGGTCGAGATAATACATCCCGGCCTGCTCGGGATGCGGGTCGCTCTCGCCGAGCCATTCGAAGTCGACATCGTAGATCGAGCCCTTCTGGCCATAACGATCGACGAAATAGAGCAGCGAGCCGCCGATGCCCTTCACCGCCGGGATCTGCAGCTCGCCCGGGCCGACCTTGCTCTCATAGGGCTCGGCGCCGAGCGACACCGCGCGCTCGAAGGCATGCTTGGCGTCGACGACGCGGAAGGCCATGGCGCAGGCGCAGGGACCGTGCTCGGCGGCGAAGCCCTGAGCGAAGGACTCCGGCTCGGCATTGACGATGAAGTTGACGTCGCCCTGGCGATAGAGCGTGACGTCCTTGGAACGGTGCTTCGCGACCTTGGTGAAGCCCATGGTTTCAAACAGCGCGCCGAGTTTCTCCGGCTCGGGATGGGCGTATTCGACGAATTCGAAGCCGTCAGTGCCCATCGGATTGGCGGCGGAAATGGCCGGCGGCTCGGCGTCGTGCGGGAACGGTCCCATATGCGTCCTCCTCGAATCTGCGTTGGCCGATCCTCGCGCATCCGGACGGCGAAAGGTTTGCAAAATTCGACGCTCCAGGATTGAGTTTGCACGGATCGTGTACGGAAGCGCAGGAAGGCTCACGAAATGCCGCAGCTCGATGCTTTCGACTGGCGCCTGCTCGAAGCGCTCCAGCAGGACGCCTCGCTGACCAATGGTGCGCTCGCCGAGCGGGTCGGCCTCTCCGCCAGCCAGGTCTCGCGGCGGCGCCAGGCGCTGGAGGGCGCGGGCGTGATTCGCGGCTATCGCGCCTTGATCGATCCCGAGGCGATCGGGCTTTCCGTGACCGTATTCATCCATGTCGCGCTCAACACCCATTCGCGCGACAATGCCCGGCGCTTCCGCGACCTTGTGAAGCTGACGCCCGCGGTGCTGGAGGCGCATGCGCTGACCGGCGAGGCCGACTACATGCTGAAGGTGGCGGTCGGCGATCTCAAGGAACTCGCGCGCCTCGTCAACGAGGTACTTTTGCCGCATGAGAGCGTCGCGCGCGTGCGTTCCGAGATCGCCCTGGAGACATTGAAGGAGCCGGGACTTTTGCCGCTGGCGATGGCGTGAGATTGCCTCTTCCGCCGATGCTGCAGCGCGCTATAACTCGGATATGGTCGTTCTCAACCGCATCTACACCCGCACCGGCGACGACGGCACCACGGCGCTCGCCACCGGCGCGCGCCGGCCGAAGTTCGACCTGCGCGTCTCCGCCTATGGCACGGTCGACGAGACCAATTCCTGCATCGGCATGGCGCGGCTGCACTGCGCCGGGGAGGATCCCGAGCTCGACGCGATGCTCGGCCGCATCCAGAACGATCTCTTCGACCTCGGGGCCGAGCTTGCCTCGCCCGACACCGGCGAGAAGCTGGCATGGGAGCCGCTGCGGATCGTGCAGGCGCAGGTCGACCGCTTGGAAGCGGAGATCGACCAACTCAACCGACCGCTCGGGACGTTGCGTTCCTTCGTGCTGCCGGGCGGCACGCCGGGCGCCGCCCACCTGCATCTTGCCCGCACTGTCAGCCGCAGGGCCGAGCGGCTGATGGTCGAATTGTCGCAGGAGGAGGGCGAGAGCGTCGCCCCGCCGGCGCTGAAGTTCATCAACCGGCTGTCGGACTTCCTCTTCGTCGCCTCGCGCCACCTCAATGCCAGGGCGGGGGGCGACGTGCTCTGGACGCCCGGCCAGAACCGCTAGAGCAGGATGCGAAAAAGTGGGAACCGGTTTTTCGCAGAGATCCTGCTCTAAACTCTCGGAATCGATCACTTCTTACGATCTTGGATCGACACGATCCAAGATCATCGTGATCTAGCCGATGTTCGTGCCGCTGCATGACGGCATGCCGATGCGCTTCATCCGCGTCGCCTATGTCACCTATTTTCTGATCGCGCTCTGCATCGTGCTGCGGCTCATGCTGATGCACTGGACCAGCGAGGCGAGCGAGGTCGCGGTGCTGGCCGGCTTCGGCACGATCCCGGCAGTGCTGTTCGGCGAGGCGCAATTGCCGCCGGAACTGCTCAAGGCGCCACCCTGGCTGACGCTGATGACCGGCATCATGCTGCATGCCAGCTTCGCCCATCTGATCGGGAACATGCTGTTCCTCTGGGTCTTCGGCGACAATGTCGAGGATGCGATGGGGCATCTGCGCTTCCTCGTCTTCTTCCTGCTCTGCGGCATCGCCGGGGCTCTGCTGCATGCGCTGATGAACCCCGAATCGGAGCAGCCGCTGATCGGCGCCTCCGGCGCGATCTCGGGCGTGATCGCCTCCTATCTGATGCTCTACCCGCGCGTGCGCGTCTGGGGCCTCGCCTTCAAATGGATTCCCCTGCACATCCCGGCGATGTACGCGCTCGGTGCCTGGATCCTGTTCCAGCTGCTCTCGGCGCTGTTCGACGAGCAGGGCGCCGTCGGCTGGTGGGCGCATCTCGGCGGGCTCGGCGCCGGCGCAGCGCTGACGCCGCTGCTGATCCGGCGCGAGCTGCCCTTGTTCGGCCGCGGCATGCGGGGGCTGCCGTGACTTTCATGGCGTTGACAAGCGCAAATTCCCGTCGCTACGGTCCGTCCGCATTTCAGCCGGGTGCCGCGATGCTGGCCGTCGCTTGGCCGGCGGATCGGCATCAGATCGCATCTCTCCACAACCGGTGACGCCCTTATGAAGATACTTGTGCCCGTGAAGCGAGTGGTCGACTACAACGTGAAAATCCGCGTGAAGGGCGACGGTTCCGGGGTCGAACTGGCCAATGTGAAGATGTCGATGAATCCCTTCGACGAGATTGCGGTCGAAGAGGCGCTGCGGCTCAAGGAAGCCGGCAAGGCCACGGAAGTGATCGTCGTCTCGGTCGGGCCGGCGCAGGCCGCCGAGACGATCCGCACTGGCCTCGCCATGGGTGCCGATCGCGGCATCCTTGTGAAGACCGACGCCGCCACCGAGCCGCTGGCGGTAGCCAAGCTGCTGAAGAAGGTCGTCGAGCAGGAGACGCCCGAACTCGTCATCCTCGGCAAGCAGGCGATCGATGACGATTGCAACCAGACCGGCCAGATGCTGGCGGCGCTGCTCGGCTGGCCGCAAGGCACGTTTGCTTCCAAGGTCGTTCTGGATGGCGGTTCTGCCGACGTCACCCGCGAGGTCGATGGCGGCCTGCAGACCGTGCAGCTCAAGCTGCCGGCGATCGTCACCACCGATCTTCGCCTCAATGAGCCGCGCTATGCCTCGCTGCCCAACATCATGAAGGCGAAGAAGAAGCCGCTCGACGAGACCACGCCCGAGACCCTCGGCGTCGATGTCGCCCCGCGCCTCCAGGTGCTGAAGACGGCCGAGCCGGCCGGGCGCTCCGCCGGCGTCAAGGTGGCCAACGCCGCCGAACTCGTCTCCAAGCTCAAGACCGCCGGGGTGATCTGATGACCACGCTGCTGCTCGCCAAGCACGACAACAAGAGCCTCAACGAGGCCACGCGCAAGGCCCTGAGCGCCGCCAAGGATCTTGGCGCGCCCGTGCATGTCCTGGTTGCCGGCCTTGACGCCAAGGCTGTCGCCGAAGCCGCCGCCAGGCTCGACGGCGTCGAGAAGGTGCTGCTCGCCGACGACGCATCCTACGAGCATCGCCTCGCCGAGCCGCTGGCGGCGCTGATCGTCTCGCTCGCGCCTGCTTACGACGCGCTGGTCGCGCCCGGCACCACCACCGGCAAGAACGTCATGCCGCGCGTTGCCGCGCTGCTCGACGTGATGCAGATCTCGGAAGTGACGAAGGTCGTCTCGGCCGACACCTTCGAGCGGCCGATCTATGCCGGCAACGCCATCCAGACGGTGCAGTCATCGGACGCCAAGAAGGTGATCACCGTCCGCGGCGCCTCCTTTGCCGCGACCGGCGATGGCTCCGCCAGCGCGCCGATCGAGAGCGTCTCGGCTGCCGAGAATCCCGGCACCTCGTCGTTCAAGGGCGAGGAGGTCGCCAAGTCCGACCGGCCGGAGCTGGCCTCGGCCAAGATCATCGTCTCGGGCGGGCGAGCGCTCGCCTCGGCCGAGAACTTCGCCAAGGTGATCGAGCCGGTGGCGGATCGCCTGGGCGCGGCGATGGGCGCTTCGCGCGCGGCGGTCGATGCCGGCTACGCGCCGAACGACTGGCAGGTCGGCCAGACCGGCAAGGTCGTCGCCCCCGAGCTCTATGTAGCGGTCGGCATCTCCGGTGCGATCCAGCATCTCGCCGGCATGAAGGACTCGAAGGTCATCGTCGCCATCAACAAGGACGAGGAGGCGCCGATCTTCCAGATCGCCGATTACGGCCTCGTCGGCGACCTCTTCACCATACTGCCCGAGCTCGACAAAGAGCTCGAAAAAGCCGGCAAGTAATCGGTAGACTAAGTCGCGTCGCGGGCGGCGATCAGGCCGTCCGCGCCAGCTCCCTCGGGGAACAGAAGCGTCACATGGACCACCAGATCAAGACCGTCGGCATCATCGGGGCCGGGCAGATGGGCAACGGCATCGCCCATGTCGCTTCGGTCGCGGGCTTCGACATCAGGCTGCACGACGTTGCCGAAGACCGCATCAACGCAGCGCTGGCGACGATCGATGGCAACATGGCCCGGCAGGTCGCCAAGGGTGCCATCGCCGACGAGGATCGCCGCACCGCGATGCGCCGGATCGTCGCGGCGCCGAAGCTGGAGGATCTGGGCCCGTGCGACCTCGTGATCGAGGCCGCGACCGAGAGCGAGGAGGTGAAGCGCAAGATATTCACCGCCGTCTGCGCCCATCTGCGCCCTGACGCGATCCTGGCCTCGAACACCTCGTCGATCTCGATCACGCGGCTGGCCGCGGCGACCGATCGCCCCGAGCATTTCATCGGCATCCATTTCATGAACCCGGTGCCGCTGATGCAGCTCGTCGAGCTGATCCGCGGCATCGCCACGGACGACGGCACCTTCGAACGCGCCAAGGGCTTCGTCGCGGCGCTGCACAAGACGGCGTCGGTCTCCGAGGATTTCCCGGCCTTCATCGTCAACCGCATCCTGCTGCCGATGATCAACGAGGCCGTCTACACACTCTATGAGGGCGTCGGCTCGGTCGAAGCGATCGACACGGCGATGAAGCTCGGCGCGAATCACCCGATGGGGCCGCTCCAGCTTGCCGACTTCATCGGCCTCGACACCTGCCTGTCGGTGATGCAGGTGCTGCATGACGGCCTCGCCGATTCGAAGTACCGGCCATGCCCGCTGCTGGTGAAGTACGTCGAGGCCGGCTGGCTCGGTCGCAAGACCAAGCGCGGCTTCTACGACTATCGCGGCGAAAAGCCGATTCCGACGCGCTGAAAACGATGCCGTCTTGCTCGGCCTTGAGCCGAGCATCTCGAAAACCAGATTCCGCATGCGATTCCCGGGTCTGCGCTGAGTTTCTCCTCGGGTCGACCGAAGGTCGGACCCGAGGGCTCCGCCTGGGAATGACGCGTGCGTCTGCGCATTCGCGCCGCAACATCGTCGCTTCACATTCCTGTCGCATCGCGCTTACATTGATGCGGCAGGATTCGTGCGAGCCCTAGAAGCGGAGGCGCGATACGGGTGACGGCGCATGTGATGCATCCGATGGCCTCGCCGGACGGTTGTCCGGCGCTGGTGCTCAACGCCGATTTCCGGCCGTTGAGCTACTATCCGCTCTCGTTGTGGAGCTGGCAGGACGCGATCAAGGCGGTCTTCATGGACCGGGTCAACATCGTCTCCGAATACGACACGGTGGTGCACAGCCCGAGCTTCAATATGAAGCTGCCCTCGGTCGTCTCGCTTAAAACCTATATCAAGCCCTCGCGCACCCCGGCCTTCACCCGCTTCAACGTCTTCCTGCGCGACCGCTTCGCCTGCCAGTATTGCGGCACGCGCGACGAGCTGACCTTCGACCATGTCGTGCCGCGCTCGAAGGGCGGGCTCACCACCTGGGAGAACGTCGTCGCAGCCTGCTCGCCCTGCAATCTGATGAAGGGCGACAAGATGCCGACCGCGGTCGGCATGATCCCGATGCAGAAGCCGTTCGCGCCGTCGATCAACGACCTGCACCGCAACGGCAAGCTGTTCCCGCCGAACTATCTGCACGACAGCTGGCTGGATTATCTCTACTGGGATTCCGAGCTGGAGCCGTGAGCTCCGGCACCATTATCGCGAGCGCGAGCGCGGATCCGAGGCATCGCGCAGGGCATCGCCGAGCAGGTTGAGCGCCAGCACCGTGACGAGGATGGCAAGGCTCGGGAAGACCGCCAGCCACCAGGCGTCGAGGATGTTCTCGAAGCCCTCGCGAATCATCGCGCCCCAGGTCGGCGCCGGCGGCGGCACGCCGAGCCCGATGAAGCTGAGCGAGGCCTCGGTGCGGATCGCCGAGGCCAGCCAGAGCGAGCTCATCACCACCACGTCCGAGATCATGTTCGGCAGGATGTGCCGCGTCATGATCCGGAACGGGCCGCAGCCATAGGAGCGGCTGGCCTCGACGAAATCGCGCTGGCGCAAGGTGATCGTCGGCGCCCGGGCGACGCGGGCGAAGGGGGCGACCTCGGTCACCGCGATGGCGATGATCAGGTTCTCCAGGCTGGCACCGAGCATGGCCGCGATCATCAGGCCGAGCAGCAGCGTCGGGAAGGCGAGCAGTACGTCGAGCACGCCCATGACGAGCTGGTCGAAGACGCCGCCGATATAGCCGGCGATCACGCCGATCGCGGTGCCGACCAGCATGGCGATCAGGATCGCGACGAAGCCGACGAAGAGCGAGATGCGCGCGCCATAGATCAGGCGCGAGAGCACGTCGCGACCATAGGAATCGGTGCCGAGCCAGAACTCGGCCGAAGGCGGCTCCAGCCGCGCCACGATGTTCTGCTCGAGCGGATCGTGCGGGGCGAGCCAGGGTGCGAACAGCGCGATGCAGACGATCAGCGCCAGCAGCACGAGCCCGATCCAGGCGAGCCGGTTCTGCGTGAAGGCGAGCCAGAGCCCGCCGGGCTGGATCGCGACGGGGGTGTCGGCGGCGCTCATGAGTACTTCACCCTGGGATCGACGAGGCCGTAGGCGAGATCGGTCAGCGTGTTCACGACGATCACGCAGATTGCGAAGATGATCATCAGCCCCTGCAGCAGGGTGTAGTCGCGGGCATTGAGCGCGCCGATGATCAGCTTGCCGAGGCCGGGGCGGTTGAAGATGATCTCGGTCAGCACCGAGTTGCCGATCAGCGTGCCGAAATAGAGCCCGACCACGGTGATGATCGGGATCAGCCCGTTGCGCAGGGCATGGGTGACGACGAGCTGGGCCGGGCCGACGCCCTTGGCGCGAGCGGTGCGGATATAGTCCTCGGTCAGCACGCCGAGCATGGCGGCGCGGGTCACGCGCATCACATAGGCGGTCATGATGATGCCGAGATTGAGCGCCGGCAGGGCCAGCGCCCGCATCCGCTCGGTGAGGCTGCCGGAGCCGCTGGTGTTCCCGAGCACCGGGAACCAGTTCAGCTGGATCGCGAAGACGATCAGCATCAGGATGCCGGAGACGAAGGCCGGGAAGGACAGGCCGACCAGAGAGACGACGCGCGAGATATAGTCGACCCAGCCATTGCGGCTCAGCGCGGCGGCGACGCCGAGCGGCAGGCCGAAAAGAAGTCCGATCGTGATGGCGGCGACGGTGAGCTCGATCGTCGAGGGCAGGACGAGCAGCACCTCGCGGATGACGCTGCGCCCGCTCGACAGCGACTGCCCGAAATCGCCGGTGAGGATCTTGCCGAGGAAGGCGAGGTACTGGACGTGGACCGGCTGGTCGAGGCCGAGCTTCTCGCGCAGTGCGGCGAGCGAGGCGGCGCTGGCCTGGTCGCCGAGGATGACGGAGGCGGCATCGCCCGGCACCAGCCGGACCAGCACGAAGATCGCGGTCAGCATCACGAACAAAGTGGGGATGGCGAGCAGGATGCGCCTCACCAGATAGCCGATCATGCCACCGCCCTTTCCTGCATCAGTCGCCCCGGCGCGAAGGCGGCGATCTCGCGGCGCGTGCGGCCTTCGCAGACGAGCTCGGCCAGGATCGAGCCGACGACCGGGACGAGCTGGAAGCCATGTCCGGAGAAGCCGAAGGCATGGACGAGGCCTGGCGCATTCGGCGAGAGGCCGATGACCGGTATGTGGTCTGATGTCTCTGCCTCGATGCCGGTCCAGCAGCGGGCGATCCGAACGCCCCGCACGGCCGGGAAGAGATCCCCGGCGGCGCGGGCGCCCCGGGCGAGCTGGCGGAAGTCGACGCTGCTGCGTTCGCGCTCGAGATCGGCCGAACCCTGCAGGCCGCCGCCGATCACCAGCGTGCCCTGGCCGGCTTGCTTGAAGGAAAGCGCCCGGCCGACGACGCTGACGACGGGATCGAGCAGAGGCGCGAGCCGCTCGGTGACGATCATCATCGAGGCGCGCACGCCGAGCGGGATCACATCGCCGAACAGAGCCGCGAGCCGGCCGGCCCAGGCGCCGGCGGCGTTGACGATCTGCGGGGCGCGAAAGCGCCTGCTGCCGCAGACGATGAGCCAGTCGCCGCCCAACCGGTCGACGGCCTCGACGCCGCAGCCCTCGGCGATGACGACGCCTTCGGCCTCGCAGGATCGGCGGAAGGCGGCGATGGCCCGGTGCGGGTCGGCGGCGCCGTCGCGCCGCGCCACCAGCGCCCCGACGCAATGCGGGCTCAGCGCTGGCACGAGCCGGCGCAGTTCGGCGGCGTCGATCAGCTCTTCATGGCCGTAGCCGAGAGCGCTGGTGCGCGCCTGCCGCTCGATCAGGGCCGGCATGTGCTGGGCCTTCTCCGCAACGCGCAGCTGGCCACGGGCGTGGAAGCCGCAGGTATCGCCCACGATCGTCTCGATGCGATGCCACATCGCCATCGCTTCGAGCGAGATCGGGATCTCGGCGATGTCGCGGCCGAGGGTGCGAACGCCCGCCGCGGTGGCGCCGGAGGCGTGGCGGCCGGTCCAGCGCCGCTCGACCAGCGCGACCTTGCGGCCGGCGCGAGCGAGGTGCAGTGCGGCGGAGAGGCCATGCAGGCCGCCGCCGACCACGATGACGTCGTATGCGGCGTCGGTCATGCCGCCGGTTCCTGTTCGTCGAGGCTGGCAAGCTCGCCGAGCGTCACCGGCTTCAGCGGCGGCCGGATCCGGTAGAAGCCGACCTCCTCGACAGGGCGGTTCTGCGCGGCGGCGACGATATGGGCCATGGAATAGCCGCATTGCCGGCCCTGGCAGGGGCCCATGCCGGCGCGGGTGAAGGCCTTGAGCTGGTTGGGGCCGGGCCGGCCCTCGACCGCGCGGGCTCGGAGCTCGCCGGCGGTGACCTCCTCGCAGCGGCAGATCAATGTCTCGTCGGGAGGCGCATAGAGCTGCGGGCGCGGCGCGTAGAGCGCGTCGAGCAAGGGCCGCAGCGCGAGCGCGCTGGAGAGGGCGCTTCGCTCGGGCGTGGCAGCGGTTTCTGCGGTGGCGTCATCTATCCGGCCGAGTCTGGCCGCAACCCGCACCGCCGCGAGCCGTCCGCGTGGCTCCGCCGCTTCAGCCCCGCCGATGCCGGCACCGTCTCCGGCGACGAAGATATTGGCCTGCGAACTCTCGCCCCAGGCGTCGAGGACCGGGACATAGCACTGCTGGCCGGCATGCCAGCGCGCGGCGCAGCCGAGCGCCAGCGGCGCATGGATGTTCGGCACCACGCCCTCATGGACCAACAGCACCTCGGCTGGGACCTCGGTCTCGCGGCCGTCTTCCGTGCGATAGCGCAGGCGCTGGAGACGGCCCTCACCCTCGGCGCGCAGCTCGGTGACATGGCGGATGATCGTGACGCCGGCCCAGCGCAGCGCCAACGACCAGGACAGGCCTTTCAGGAGATCGCCGAGGCGGGCGAGCCCCTGCGGCAGGTGGCGCAGCGCTGCACCGACACGTCCACGCGGGGTGGTGTCGAGGAAGCCGGCGATACGGCCGCCCGCGGCCAGCAACTGGGTCATGTAGAGTAGAGGCAGCGGTCCGCAGCCGGCGATCCAGACCGGATTTTCAGGCACGGAATCGGCGGTCTTCAGCAGGATCTGCGCGGCGCCGACGGTGAGCACGCCCGGCAGGGTCCAGCCCGGAAAGGGCACAGGCCGCTCCTGCGCGCCGGTGGCGAGGATGATCGCCTGCGCCGTCATGATGCGCGCCTTGCCACCACGCGTGACGAAGGCGCGGAAGCCGGGCTCGATCTGCCAGAGCTGGCTCTCGGGTTCGTAGAAGGCGCCGCAGGAGCGGAAGGCCGCGGCGCGCTCGGCGCCGGCAAGATAGCTCTCGCCGAGCCGCTTGGCGCGCGACGTCGCGGCGACGGTCTCGATTCCCCGCCAGATCTGGCCGCCGGGCGCCGGCTGATCGTCAACGACACGGACGGAGAGCCCGTGGCGGCGGGCGGTGACGGCGGCGGCCATGCCGGCCGGGCCGGCGCCGACGATCAGGAGATCGGTGTGCTCGCTCATGCCGACAGGCTCCGGCGGCCCTGCTGGCGGGCGATGCGCATGCCGCCCGCGACCGGCGTCAGGCAGCTCTGGACCGAGCCCTGGCCGTCGATCTCGACCAGGCATTCGAAACAGACGCCCATCATGCAATAGGGCGCGCGCGGGCTCTGCGAGACCGGCGTGGTCCGACTCCAGCCTTCCTGCTGGCGCAGCAGCACCGCGGCGACGCTTTCGCCGAGCTCGGCCGCGACCGGGCGTCCGTCGATGAAGATGGTGACCGCCTGCGGCCCCGGATCATGCAGCTTGCGGAACATCGAACCGACTCTGGTGGAAGGGAGAAAAGCGCTCGGGCAGGCTGCCCGCGGCGATGGCGTAGGCGAGCTCCACGGCGTGAAAGGCCGCGAGCGTCACGCCGGAATGGCAGAGCGCGACGAAGGCGCCGGGATGGCTCTGCGACTGCGCATAGATCGGATAGCTGTCGGGCGTCATGATGCGCAGCCCGGCCCATTGCCTGACGAGGCCGACCTTCGCCAAGGCGGGAACGATCTGCACGGTCTTGCGGCTGAGCCGCGCCGCCGCCTCGCCGGTGGTGGAGACGTCGAAGCCGGGATCGTCCTTGGTCGCGCCGATCATCACCGTGCCCTCGCCGGTCTGGCGCAGGCCGCTCGCCGGCAGCGGCAGGAAGGGAGCGAGCCGCTCGGTGACCAGCACCTGGCCGCGCTCCGGCCGTAAGGGAACGTCGAGACCGACCTGGCGCGCCAGCTCAGGCGAGCCGAGCCCGGCGGCGACGACGATCCGCGGTGCGGTGAGCGTCTCGCCGTCGAGAGTAAGCTTGAAGTCGGTGCCGACACGCTCGATCCGTTGCACCCGGGCGCGATGGCGTAGCGCGCCGCCATGATGGGCGACGCCGGCATGCAGCGCCGCCAGAAGCCGCAGTGGGTTGGCGTGCCCGTCCCGCCGGCCGAAGCTGGCGCCAGCGACGTCCGGACCGAGCGTCACCTTGGGCAGCAGCTTTTCCAGTGCCGGGCGATCGAGCATCTCCCAATCCGGCTCGTCGTCGCCGCGCTGGTTATGGAGGCGCAGCAGATCGACGCGGCGCTTCTCATAGCCTTCTTCGCCGAGGCAGAAGGCAAGGCCGCCATTTTGCTCATAGGCGAGGTCTATCGCCGTTTCTGTCTCCAATTCTTCGGTAAAGCCGCGCCAGAGCGCGATGCTGTCGCGGGTCAGGGCCTGGTAGGCCGGCATGCCCAGGCCCTTGCCCTGCAACCAGACCAGCCCGAAATTCGCCCGCGCCGCGCGGAAATCGCCATCCTCGCCGTCGAGCAGCAGCACCTTCTGCTGCCTGCGGGCAAGGCCATAGGCAATGGCGGCCCCGACCGTTCCTCCCCCGATGACGACGATGTCCGGCCGCATGAAAATCCCTTTCGCCCTTTGACGTTAGGAAGCGACATTGTATTTCGTCAAAGTCGTTTTTCTCTGCACTCTATTCCCTGGGGTTATGCCATGGTGAGGCGGCTCAATCTGCGCCAGGTCGAGGCCTTCAAGGCGGTGATCGAATACGGCACCGTCAGTCGCGCCGCCGAGATGATGAACGTCTCGCAGCCGGCGATGAGCAAGCTGATCGCCCATCTCGAAGCGGATACGGGCCTGCGGCTGTTCGACCGCGTGAAAGGCAGGCTCGTCGCGACGCGGCGCGGCATGCGGCTCTACGAGGAGATCGACCGGATTTTTGCCGGCGTGCGCCAGGTCGAGAATGCGGTCGAGGCGATCCGGCGCGACGAGCAGAGCCGCCTGCTGATCGGCGTCATGCCGGCGCTCTCCGGCTCCTTCATCCAGGAGGCGACCTCGCGCTTCCTCGCCAGGCAGCCCGGCGTGTTCTGCTCGGTCCAGTCGCGCAGCTCGCAATGGATTTCCGATGCGCTGGTCACGCACAGGCTCGATGTCGGCCTGATCATCGCCCCGGTCGACAACCCCTATGTCGCCGCCGAGCCGATGATGGGCCATCCCGTTGTCTGCATCCTGCCGCTCGGCCACCCGTTGACTGCCAAGGAGGTGATCACGCCGCGCGATCTCGCCGGTGTCCCCTTCATCTCCTTCGATCCGGAGAGCCACACCCATCGCAGCATCAGCCGGGTGCTGGAAGGCCATGGCGTCATGCCGGAGGTGGTGATGGTCGCGAATGTCTCGCCGACCCTCTGCGAGTTCGTCGCGGCCGGCGTCGGCGTCTCGCTGGTGCATCCGCTGATCGTCGGCGGCCTGCGCGACAAGATCGCCATCCGCCGCTTCGAGCCGGAGTTCCAGCTCGATTTCCAGCTCTGCCGCAACCGCGACAGTCGCAATGCCAGGCTGGTCGCGGCCTTCCTGGAAAGCGCGCGCGAGGCGGCGGCGGAAATCTCGCGGACGATCCTGACGCCGAATCCGGCCTGATCATTGGGTAGCGGCTACGCTTCGATCTGGCTGAAGCGTCATTGCGAGCGCAGCGAAGCAATCCAGGGGACGTAGAGCATTGCCGCCCTGGATTGCTTCGTCGCTCCGCTCCTCGCAATGACGAACTCTCGCCCAAACGGCGATCGGATTTGATCGAGACTGCTTAGGCCTCAGCGCGCCTTCAGCGTGGTCGCTTCGGTGATCGGCGGGGCGAGGTTGAGCGCACCCTTCAGCTCGTAGCCGAAGTCGAGCTTGTCGCTGCGGGCCCAGACCTGGCGCAGTTCGAACAGGGGAATCGCGCAGACATCGTCCATGATCTTGCGCTGGGCCTCCTTCCACAGCGCCTTCTGCGCATCCGCGTTCGGCGCAACCCTGGCCTCCTCGATCTCCTTGTCGGCGATGGCGCAGTGCGAGAAGTTCGTCGCCGCGGTCGGGGTGCCCACCGTCGCGCGCGAGTGGAAGAACTCGCTAAGATAGGTATCCGCGATCGGAAAGCGCGCCGCCCCGTAGAAGACGAGCCCGCTCAGGTCCTTGCGGCTCTGGCTCTGATAGGTCGCGTGGTCGACGACCTGCATTTCCAGCTTGATCCCGGCCTTGGCGAGCTGCGCCTGGATGATCTCCATGAAGGGCTGCTGCGCCGAGATGTTGGAAACGATCGCCTTGATGGTGATGCCGTCCTTGTGGCCGGCCTCGGCCAGCAGGGCTTTGGCCCTGGCGAGATCGAAGCCATAGCGCAGCGTGCAATCCTCGCCGAGATAGCCGGGCGGCACGACCGAGCAGCCCTTGGGGCCGACATCCTTTCCGACGAAGCGCACGAGGTCGTCGACATTGACGGCGGCGGCGATGGCGCGGCGCACGCGGATGTCGTCGAGCGGCGGCTGGCTGCGGTTGATGTGCAGCAGGCGGTACTCGCCGGGCTGGAAGATCTCGACATTGAAGCCGGGACGCTTGCGGGCTGAATCGACCCAGCGCTGCTCGCGCTTGCCGTAGAACAGGTCGAGCTCGCCGGAGGTGAAGGCGAGCTCGCGCGCGCTGTCGGACGGGATGGCGCGCATCATGATCGTATCGATCTTGGGCTTGCCGCGGAAATAATCGGGATTGGCGGCGAGCTTCACATATTGCTGGGTTACCTGCTCGACGAAGGTGAAGGGGCCGGTGCCGACGGGCTTGGCGCCATAGCGGTCGCCCAGTTCCTCGCCGGCCTTGCGGCTGACGATGTTGCCGCCATGGTAGTTGGAGACGCGGCCGAGGAAATTCACGTCCGGGTATTTCAGGGCGATCCGGACGGTGAGGTCGTCGACCTTCTCCACCTTGTCGATCGCCGAGAAGTCGGAGGAGAAGGTCGAGCGCTTCGGATCGCCGGCGCGCTGCAGGGAATAGACGACGTCGTCGGCATCGAGCGTACCCCAGTCGCCGTGGAACTTGACGCCCTTGCGCAAATGGAAGGTCCAGACCTTGCCATCCGGCGAGATTTCCCAGCGCTCGGCGAGGTCGGGTTCTAGATCCTTGGGATCGGCGCTGCCGGGCTTGAAGCGCACGAGGCCGTTATAGAGCCAGCCGACCAGCGCCTTGTCGTCGGTCGCGCTGGCGCGGTGGGCATCGAGCGTCGAGACATTGCTGGCGCCCGAGCTGACCCGGAGGACTGTCTCCTGCGCCAGCGCCTGACCGTGCAGGCCGGCAACCAGCATCAGGCCCGCAAGCCCGGTGGCATGCATCTTCATCGCTCTGTCCCCTCTTTGCTTGTTGGAGCGATAGTGGTGACGGCCAACCCAGTCTGTCCAAGTCGAAATCGGGGATGAGGTATTCTGCAGGGTTATGGCGAGGCGTGCGCTCGCTGCGCCACCGCCAGGCCACGAAGCGGGCTGGAGTTCAGTAGCGATTGCGCTGGGTGATGTCGCGGATCGCGGTCAGGCCGGACATCGCCTGTGGCGAGCCATTGGCGCGGTAGAGCGCCTGGAAGACCTGCGCGGCATCGTCGAAGCGGCCGAGATTGAAATAGGACCAGCCGCGCATCAGCATCAGGTCGGTGCTCTCGGAGGCATAGCGCGCCCGCTCGCCGAGCGTGATCAGCGCGCCGTTGAAGTCCTTGGCATCGTACTGGGCATAAAAACGTTCGGAGAGCAGCAGGCTCTGGAGCTCCTTGCGACGTGCCGGAGGCAGATTGGAGCTGGCGGCCGCGGCGCCCGCCTCCGCCGTCAGTCCCTGCTGCAGCTTCGCATAGGCCTTCCCCGCGGCGGCATCCGCGGCGATCTGGGCATTGCCGCTGCGCTGGGCGGCGTCGAAGGCTTCGGCCGCGGCGGCCGGCCGCTTCAGGTTGAGCAGGCACCAGCCGCGCTGCAGCGCCGCCGCCCCGCTGGCGCCCGCGCCGCAGGAGCCGCTGCGCGGGCGCTCGGCGGCCGGGCGCCGCGTCACCGTCGCAGCGGGAATGTCGTCTTCGTGGCGCATGACCGGCGCGGGCTCGGCCCGAACGATGCGACGTGGCGCCCGCTCTGCTGGCTCGGGTATCTGGGCTGTCCGCGCGGTCGGGGTTGTTTCCGGGAGGGGTCGGACTTCCCGCTCCTGCGCTGGGGAGCGCCTGCGCGCCGGGTTCAGCAGATCGGCGATGCGCGGCGAGCGATTGCGCCATTCGGCGATGATGGCACGCACTCCGGCCAGGTCGCGCAGGCGCTGATGCACCAAAGCGAGCCCATAGGCGGCCGGTTCGTAATTGCGATCCCAGGACAGGGCGGTCTCGAACCAGGTTTCGGCCGGGGCGATCTGGCCGGAATTATAGGCGTACCAGCCGAGCCCGGCGCCGCCTGGCGCATAGCGATCGACGCCGACCGTCTTGGCGATACGCTCGACGACGGCGCGCTCGAGCCGCGGCGCCGGCTCCTGCGCGATCAGCGCGGTCGCGACATCGAGATAGGCCTTTCGGTTGGCCGGGCCGGCGTCGAGCCATTGCGCACCGAGCGTCTCCGCCTCCTGGTATTTCTGCTGGGCGCCGAGGGCGAGCACGGCGCCTTCGGCCGCCTTGGCGCCACCATTGCGCGCCAGCGCAGTCTGGAACCAGGTCACGGCCTTGGCCGCATCGTTGTGGTGGAAACTGTAGAAACCGAGCAGGATCGCATCGTCCGGCGTCGTCGCCGCATTGGCGAGCGTCTCGATGCGGCGGAGCTCCTCGGGCGTCGCGGTCAGAGCCGGCTCTTCCGCGGCCTTGCCGATACGGCGCCGCGCGATCTCGTCGCGAATGCTCGAGAACTCGCTCTGCTTCTCCTGCGCCAGCAAGGGACCGACCAACGCCTCGGGCAGGCTGGCGAGCGCCTTCTGCATGGTGCCGACCCGCTCGGCCGGGGTGGTGCAGTTGGTCAGCACATAGGCATAGGCGTCGCGCGCGCGCTCCGGCGCGCCGGTCTGGACGAAGGCCTCGGCCACGCGCCAGAGCGCGTCGACATTGGTGCAGGTGAGCAGCGCCGGAATCTCGGTGCCGATCCTGATCACCTGCTCCCATTGCCTGGCGTTGGAGGCATTGACCAGGCGCAGACCAGCCTCGGCCCGGTCGAGCTGGGCGAGGAGATCGGCCGGAGCCTGCCAGGTCGCATCGGTGCTGCTGCGCTGGGCGATTGCCGCGCGCGCCTCGCCGAACTTGCCCTCGGCGAACAGCTTCCAGACTCGCTCCAGCTCGGGATCGCCGGCCGGCAGTGGCGAATTCAGATCGGTCGGCGGCTTCCATTCCGGATAGAGCGCGCGCAGCCTGGCAAGTTCCGCCTCGTAACGGCGAGTGTCGCCCTGGCTGGCGAAATAGCGCAATGCCGTCTCATCGACCTTCTGCGCTGGCCCGGGTGGCGGTGCCGACCGCCCCGGCGCTGCAGGAGCTTGAGCCAGTTCGGTCTCCAACTGACCGGCAGGGGTCGGTTGCGACGGCGGCGTCGGCTCGATCTGCGTCTCGGCCTGCGCCTGGCGCACGGCCGGCACAGATGCCGCCGGCCAGCTGAGGTCATGGCCATAGCGGCCCAGCCCGTAGAAGGCGGCGCTCGAGGCTGCGACGGCGATCAGCACGGATTTCACATGCATTGCGGATACCTCTCGCTGAGCATCGAGAGAGCAAGCAGATGCAGGGTCGACGGATAGTAGAGCGTCGGCTGGAAGGTCTTGAGCTCGGCCGGGATCGGCGTGCGGTCGAGCGCACAGGCCATCGCGGCGTTCAGGATGCGATAGCCGGCATCGGGCAGCGGCTCGGCCACCTTGCCGCTCGGCACGTCGATCACCGCCGTGCCATTGGCCCAGGCCTGGCGGAAAGGTTCGAGGCGCTGCTTGTCGGCAAGGCCGGCCCGCAGGAGATAGAGCGGGATGCGCAGCGCGTTATAGCCGAACTGCCGCGGGAAGCCGTCGGCGGGCTTCGGCTCGCCCTTGAGCGAGAGCCAGTCGGCCGCCGGGATCTTCCGCCTGGCGAGCTCGTCTAGCAGCTTCAGTCCGCTGGCCTGTACCTGCAGCCAGCTCTGATCGCCGGTGAGGCGGGCGAGGATGGGGAAGCTCTCGAACACCCAGTACGACGGGTTTATCACCGGCCCGTCCGGTCGCTCCTGCTCCGAGAAGCCCTTCGCCGCAGGCATCAGCCAAGTTTCGCCGCCACGCTTCAGGAGTGCAACCTTGGCCAATGACCGGGCGATCTGGCGGGCCGCGGTGGTGTAGGCCGGCATTGACCAGCGCGTCCCGGCGCAGGCGAGGGCTTCTGCGATGAGGAGGTCGCCGTCGCTGGCGTTGTTGATGTCGCTGATGCGCGGCGTGGCCTTCGGATCCCAGCGCCAGGCCGCCAGGCCGTCGTCGCGGATCAGGAATTCGGTCCGGGTGAAGGAAAGGATGCTGGCGAAGCTGCCGCGATCGCCGGCGAGGCAGGCCAGCAGCAGCCCATAGCCCTGGCTTTCGCTGTGGCTGATGCCGCCATTGGCGTCATCGACGACGCGGCCCTCGGCGGTGACGAATTTCTGCCGGTAGAGCTCCCAGGCGCCGGCGGGGAGGGCAGCCTGAGCGCCGGAGGTCAGGCTGAGCAGCATGGCGGTCAGGGTTGCGCGAAGCCGTTTCATGAACGCCTCCCCAGCCGGCCGAGCATCAGAAAGGTTCCGATGCCGAGTCCGATGCAGGCTCCCAGCAGGGTCAACGCATAGATGCCGATATTGCTCGACATCCAGTTGGCGAAGACGAGGCGCATATTGGCCAGGCTGAACGCCCGGGTCATGACGAAGGTCGTGCTGTCCGCCGAGAGGATGTGGTTGTCCTGCCCGCTGCGGAAGGCGGTGAGCTTGCCGGCCATCCCGGCCCAGTTGCCGGGGGTGACGAGCCTGTCGACGGTCTTCTCCAGTGCCTCTTCCTGGCGCACGACGAAGGCGGTCCAGACCTGGCGCGTATCGGGGTCTGTCGCTTGGGCGGCGATCAACTCGGCCCCTTCCGCCGGCTCATAGAGTGTTGGTGCGCGTGTGGGTGAGCGCAGCTGCGCGAAGGAAAGATCGAAGGTCCGCTGCAGCCATCGGTCGAAGCTGATGAAATAGCGTGCGAGGGGGCCGCCGAACGAGCCACGCCAGCGATCGCGGGTCGCCTCGGTGCTGGGTGCGACGCCGCCGGAATCTTCGGGCGTCGTCTGCCGCCCCTGGAAGCGGTTGATCACCGCATCGAACACGGCCGTGCCTTCGGTTTCCGGCACGAGGACGACGGCATCGGCGCGTTGCGGCCAGGTGTTGCGGACGTTGTCGGCCACGCCGACGCGCGGCATCAATCCTGCGGGCATCTGGCCTGCGGCGCCGACGATCAGGGCGGGGCGGTTGCCGATGGCGGCGGCGCTGCCGATGACATCGACCGGGAACGGCCGGTCGGCGCGCTGGGCGAGCCTTGCGAGCAGCGTCGCGGCGGCGCCGAGATTGGGAACGTCCAGGCGGCCGACGAGCAGGGCGATCTGGGAGGTGATCGAATAGGGGAAACCGGTTCCCGCTACGGCCGCCAGATTCGGGCTGACGCCGATCTTGGCGAAGTTCGGGATCGCCAGTGCCGTGGTGTCGAACAGCGCGAAGCGGTTCTTGCCGGGCAATGTCGCGCCCGGCCCGCAGGCGAGGTCGGACCTGGCTGGCGTCACCGCCTCGAGCCAAATCTCATTGATGCCGGGCCGGAAATGCCTGAGCGGTATCGTGATCGGGGTTTGCTGGAAGAGGCCCCCGCTCGTCGTATTGAGCGGGACGGTCGCCGCGACGTTGCCGTTGACGAAGATCTCGATATGGCTGTCGCCCGGCAGAACCTCGGAATAGGCGCCATCGAGATAGAGCGTGGCCTCGCCATAGGCGTTGGCGTAAAAATCTCCCGGCATCGCGAGGATGGCGCGCACGCGCATGCGCCGTCCCGAGGATTCCTGCGTCGGAACGCCGAGTTCCGAGAAGCGCAGCACCTGACTGTCGGAGACGAACGGCGCGTCGGGGACATGCCAGCTCGCCGTGGCCATCGTCTTGCGGTTGATGTTGGTCGGCCGGGAGACCGGCCCGGTCAGGAGCCTGGCGATGGTGGCCTCGAGATCCTGCCAGCTCTCGCCGGTGACGAGCAGGGCGGCAGGTCCGAGCTTCGGGTGCGTGGTGAAGCCGACGAAGCTGCCGACGCCAGCCTCCGCCGGCAAGGTGCCGATGAGGTCGCGCAGTTCCTTGCCCGTCCCGAGCAGCACGGTCAGCATGCCCGGGCGGACCCTGTCGGGCAGCTTCTCGGAGATTCGAATGGCTGCCTGACTGTAGCGGCCGCGTAGTGCAACGCCTTGAGCTACGGCAAGAATGCTGTTCGCGGCAACCGCGCTCGCTGCGCTCGGCGCGACGATCTGGATCGTCGTCTGCCCGGTCTCGTCGGCGCCGACGGCTGGCAGGTCGTCGATGCTGCGTAGCCGCGATTGCTGCGCCGGATTCCTGAAGCTGAGCCGCGTGCCGGCGCCGTCGATGCGCGTCCACAACTCATAGGTGGAGGCGATCGTGCAGTCGGTGCGATGGCGCTGCACCGCCTCGAAGCGGATCGTGTTCTGGCCGGGCCTGAGAAGCCCTTTGCGGATCGCGGTGGAGGTGCGCTTCAGGCGATCGGAGGAGGCGATCGGCGCTTCCATGATGCGCTCGCCATTGATGCGCACCGTCAGGCGCGAGGCCTCCGGCATCACGACCAGCGCATTCTGGAAGGCGATGTCGAGATTGAGGTCGGCGCCGGCCTCGTCCTGGGTCAGGTAAAAGGCCCAGCTGCGTGCATCGCCTTCGCCTTCGAGCATGACGCGGGCAGCCGGCAGCAGTGGCTTGAAGGCGAAGCTGGCGGGAATGGCGGGCGTTGCCGGGGCTGGTGCCGGCTCTGCCTGCGGTCTGGGTTCCACCGGGCGGGCGGCCGCAGGTTGCTGGGCAGGTGGGGCGATCATGAACGGCGCCGGCTCGTTCGGCGGCGTCGGCTGGGGTTCCTGTGCCCAGGGCGCGGAGCCCGGGGTCAGGATCGGAAGAGCTGCCGCCGCGGCCAATATGGGCAGGAGGCGCGTCCTCATTCCGCCGCTCCCCGCGTCGGATTGGAACGGGCAAAGCGGGCGAGGCCGAAGAAATAGGACAGGCCGCGGCTGGTCTGGAACACGGCGAGGCGCAGGAAGCGCAAGGTGCCGTAGATCACGCCCATGTTCTGGCGCCGCGCCTTCTGGAAGCTGCTCCAGATCCCGGCATCCGAGAAGGCGAGGTCCGCGATGATGCGGCTGTGCAGCGGCTCGCTCGGCTCGTAGCGGCAGCCGAGCACCAGGCCTTTTGCGTCGGGAGCGAGGCGCACGACGCGTACGGGCAGGGCGCCTACCGGCATCGCGATCGAGGTTTCGAAGGCGATCTCGCCGATGCTGTTCACTGGCAGCCTGTCGAACTCCTTGGACAGCACCCGGATGGCGACGCCGTCGACGGAGACGTTCTCGGTGACAACGGGCGCTGTCTTGCCATCGATGCTGATTTGCCCGCGGCGCTTGACCGGGAAACGCCGGGCGCCGCGGCCTTCCGGCCGCTCCGAGACCACGCCGAGGGCGCAGCCCGCCATCAGCAAGTTGAGGATGTTCCAGAGCCCGACCACGAGGGTGGTGTCGGCATTGTAGGGCTGGGTGATGATGCGCCAATAGGTGGCGACGACGCCGAGCGCCAGCACGGCAAAGATGATGAAGAAGGGCAGGCCGAGCTCGGAGACACGACGCGTTCCGAGCTCCTCGCTCTTGGCGGTGACCTTGAAGGTCGGCTTGCCGGGATTGAGGATGACCGAGATCACTGCCGGCAGCAGGTAGACCGACTGGATGAATTCGTAGAGCTCGGAGATCCAGGGCCAGCGATAGCGGCCATAGAGATAGTTCTGCATCATCAGGTTCACCGCCATGTAGCTGAACACGTAGGCGATGAATTCGGCGCCCGAGGCGGTGAAGATCTCCAGCCCGAAGAAGAGGTAGAATAGCGGCGCCACCAGGAAGGTCAGGCGCACAAAGGGGAACAGCCAGAACAGGGCCGAGGACGAGTAGCATAGGCGTTGCGGCAGCGAGAGGCCGCTTTTCAGCATCGGGCGGTGGTAGATCAGGATCTGCATCATGCCCTGCGCCCAGCGCGAGCGCTGGCCGATGAAGCTCGCGAAGGTCGCCGGCTGGAGCCCGGCGATCAGCGGCTTGTCGACATAGATGCTGGTCCAGCCGGTGGCGTGCAGGGTGATCGCGGTCTCGGCATCCTCGGTGATGCTGCGGCCTGAGAAGCCGCTGGTCGTCTGCAGGGCCGTGCGGCGCAGCACCGCGGCCGAGCCGCAGAAGAACGAGGCGTTCCACTTGTCGAGGCCGCGCTGGATGATGCCGTAGAACATCTCGTTCTCGGACGGCATCGCCTTGAAGGTCTTGAGATTGCGCTCAAGCGGATCGGGATTGATGAAGAAGTGCGGCGTCTGGACGAGGAACAGCTTCGGATCCTCGCCGAAATAGCCGATCGTCTCGGTCAGGAAGTTGCGCGCCGGCGCATGGTCGGCGTCGAAGACGACGACGAGGTCGCCGCTGGAATTGGCGAGGCCGTTGTTGAGGTTGCCGGCCTTGGCGCTGATGTTGCGCTCGCGCGTCAGATAGGTGCAGCCGAGCCCGGCGCAGAGCTTCTGCAACTGCGCCCGGCGTTCCCGCGCGGCGCTGGCCGCGACGAAATTGTCGGCATTGCATTTCTCGTCGGTGCCGCCATCGTCGAGCAGGTAGACGGTGAGACGATCCGCCGGATAGTCCATGGCGAGCGCGGCCGAGAGCGTCGTCGCCAGGAGTTCGGGCTCCTCGTTGTAGGACGGCACGAAGACATCGACGCTCGGAGCGTCGGCTGGGATCGGCGGCGCGCTCGTGCGTCGCGGCAGCGGCATCGCCACCACGAACAGGCTGAGAAACAGCATGCCGATGTTGTAGAACTCGGCGAGATAAAGGATCAGCCCGGGGATGAAATCCTCGAGCTGGTTCACCGGCGGCAACGTGCTCGTCGTGCGCCAGTAGATGTAGCGCAAGACCATCGCCGTGCCGAGGCCGAGCGCGATCAACCGCCAGACGCCGTAGGGGCGCAGGAATTTGAGCAGGATCATCGCCCCCACCACGATCGTCCCGGCGATCAGATGCGCCTGCAGGCTGATCGGCAGCGTGATCAGCGCCACGACCACTGCCGTGGCGATCGCCCAGAAGAAGACGTAGATCGCGGTTCGCATCGGCTCTCGGCGCGCTCGGCTCTCAGGGTGTCGTGGGCGGCGGTGGAACGGTCGGGTATCCGGCCAGCGGCCTGTCCGGGACAGGCTGCGTTTCCGGGAGACGCTCGGATTCGATCCGGGGCTGCCTTGCCGGTCGCGGACGGGCAACCTGCCGAGGGGCCGGCGTGTCGTCGGTTGAAGCCTGCGGCAGCGGGTAGATCGGCGCGCCCGCCTGGCCGAGGCCGGGTGCGGGCGCCGGCGCATCCCCTGCCGGGCCCCAGCCGCTGCGTCGCAAGGAGGCGTTGAGCGAATAGTCATAGGCGAGGCGCAGCAGCGCGGCTTCGCTCGCCTTGGGGTCGCAGATGCGCATGCGGACCGAGACCGCGCCCGATTTCGGCCGGAAGATGCTGTCGCCATCGGCGATGCGCTGCCAGGCGTAGAGGCAGGCCTCGCCGCCGGTGCCGCGGCCGAAGGCGTAGCTGAACGGCCCGTATTTGTTCTGGACGAAGACGGCGGAGGGCGCCATGGCGACGCCCGGCAGGCGCTCCTCCATGTCCTGCGCGACGGAAAAGTCGTCGATCCCCGGCAGCTTGAGCAGGTTGCCCTCGACGCCGGCACTATCCGGCAGATCGGCCGCTGTGAAGAAGGCGACCTCGATCCTGTTCTCGCCGGGCGTTTGGCCGCGCGTCGCCAGCGAGATCGTCTGCGCGATCGCATTCTCATAGCTGCGCTGGGTGATACCGATCACAGGCTGGCTGCCCGGCGGCAGCACGATCATCGCCCGGCCCGGGTCGACGGAGAGCGAGCGCGTCGCCGTCACCAGTTCCGAATCGGCAAGTCTCTGCTCGCCGCATCCAGCTATGGCCAGGCACAGGCCAACGGTCGCGACAGATATCGCCGCGCGCTTCCGTGGCGGATGGCGCCGCGCGGAACGTATGGCCGGACCCTGTCCTGCGACGTTCATCGGCGCGCCGGTCCATGTCTGGTCGGCATCGTCATATGGTGACCATCGATTAATACAGGTTAACGCGAGCCTACCGTCCGCTGCGCATCAACAATGCGGTCCGAGCATCTGAATCCTGTCGGCAATACAGATGATTCGCGCGGCTATTCCAACCGCTGATCGTACGAGATCGTCGCATGGCGATCCGCCGACGCTCTTCCGGCGACCAAAAAAATCGAGGCAGGACGCGGCCTTTAGGCAGGAAAACGGCTGCCCTGCAGTTTGCTGGGGATGACCGCGTCCGGTCGCCCGGGCCTTGACCGAGATCGTTGGGCCGACTCAGGCCGGCGATCGATCGAGGCGTTGCGCAGCATTCCTCAGTCCCAGCAGGGCGACGGCCAGCAGCCCGAGGGAGGCGAGCGCGTTCCAGCCGGCGAGGGAGAGGCCAAGGAAACGCCAGGCGGCCTCCGTGCAGGAGACGATCCGGGTCGTCTGCAGCTGCTTCATCAGGTCCTGGACGCCGGCGGCCGCCGGGGCGGGTGTGCCGCCACAATCGTTCGGACCGGCGAAAATCCCCCACTCCACGCCGGCGTGATAGACGCCGAGCCCGGTGCTCCAGGCCATCAGCAAGGCAAGGACGATCAGCACCGCGATCTGCAGCCGGCGCGAGCGGGCGAAGATCAGTGCGAGCGTCGTGAGGCCGATCACGGCGTAATGCGGCGCCCGCTG
Organism: Allobosea lupini; assembly: GCF_900109525.1. Lineage (GTDB taxonomy): Bacteria > Pseudomonadota > Alphaproteobacteria > Rhizobiales > Beijerinckiaceae > Allobosea > Allobosea lupini. The sequence continues at coordinate 181,702 of NZ_FOAN01000003.1, forward strand.
TTCGAGACAGAGCTTGCAAGGGCGCAGGTGCAGGACGAGCTCGAAGAACCAGGCACCGCCGATCAAGGCGAGGCTCACCAGGCCGATCAGTGCGATCAGGCGGCGGGGATCGGCAAGGAGGCGCGCGGCAGGGCCGGTCATGGCGACACTCAGCAGGAGAGGAACTGGCCCGAGCCTGTCAGCAGCTTGAGGCCGAAATAGAGCAGGATCAGGAGGGCGGCACCGCCGAGCGCGATCAGCTTCAGCCGCTTCTCGATGAAGTGGCGGATCGTCTCGCCATAGCGGCGCAGCAGGAAGGCAAGGGCGAAGAAGCGGGCGCCGCGGGCGATGACGCAGGACAGCACGAAGAAGCCCAGCCCGATATGGACGGCGCCGGCCAGGATCGTCACCACCTTGATCGGCGGCAGATGTGCCAGGCCCGAGGTGGTGAGCAGCAGCAGAGTCATATCCGGGGTGGCACAGGCGCGCAGTTGCTCGAAGGCGCCGAGCTTGCCGTAGAAGGCGAGTACCGGCCGCGCCAGCGCGTCGAAGGCGTAATAGCCGAGCGCATAGCCGGCGATGCCGCCGAGCGTCGAGAACACCGTCGCGATCAAGGCGAGGCGATAGGCCCGCTGCGGCTTGGCCAGCGCCATCGGCACGAACAGCACGTCGGCCGGGATCAGGAAGAAGGAGCTCTCGATGAAGGCGACGACGGCGAGCCAGACCTGCGCGCTGCGGCGGGAGGCAAGCGAGAGCGTCCAGAGATAGAGGCGTTCGAACATCGCCGGCCCTTAGAGCATCGGACCGAAAAACGGAAACCGCTTTTCGGAGGCAATCCGATGCCTGACAAAGTGATAGATCGCCATTTTGCGTCCGAAAGGACGCATGGCGATCTAGCGGGCGCCGGGCCGTCCGTCCATGGCTGCGACGTCGTTGGAAAAGCCGTTCACGCGAGATTGACCGGCCTTCGGCTATCGCTATAGTCCGCCCCGCCTGAAAAGGGCCCCTGTGGCGGAATTGGTAGACGCGCTCGACTCAAAATCGAGTTCCGCAAGGAGTGCTGGTTCGATCCCGGCCAGGGGCACCATTGTCGACGGCAGCTTGCCGGCTGCTCGATGCGCTAGGCCCGCCGCCCTAAAATCGCCTCTCGCTGCCGCTCTGTCTTGCCCCGAATCGATCCTTACGGGCAGCCGAGGAGTCTCAGCATGAGGGCAATTGCCATCACCGTCGCAGCCAGCATTCTCGGGGCCGTTCCGGCGTTCGCCGACGAGCTTCCGCAGCGCAAGCCGGGTCTCTGGGAAAGCAAGTCGACGAGCGCCGAGGGCGAGACCAGCGCCAAGCAATGTGTCGGTGCTGGCACTGACCGCGCCATGGTCGGCGGCATGGCAGGCGCCGCCTGCTCGAAGATGGAGGTGACGAAGACCGCGACCGGCTACGCGGTTGCGACCGAGTGCGCGATCGGCCAGATCAAGGCGGTCGGCAGCAGTACCGTAACCGGTGACTTTCAGGCGACCGTGCGCACCGAAGGCACCACCACGCTCACCGGCATGCCTGGACAGGCCGGGCCGGTCGAGCGCAAGCTCGTGGTCGAGGCCAAGCGTGTGGGCGATTGCGGACCGGGCCAGAAGCCTGGCGACATCATCATGCCAGACGGCAAGGTCATCTCGCTGCCGGGAGCGGCCGGCGCGAAGCCCTAGCTCCCGTTGCCGGCCGAAACGGCAACTCGCATTCGCCGAACAAAAAATTCGGCTGGCATGTCACATCTCGCCGAGCCGGTTCGTCCTGCTGGAGAGCGCTGCAGCGGCCATGCCGTCCTGTGAAGCGCGCTTCACCGGACGAGGACGGACATGGCAACGGACATCATTCTGGCTGGCGCAGAGAGCGCCGCCGTCGCGGGACGGCTGCTTCTGGGCGGGGCCTTCGCCTTCGCCGGCCTGCGCAATATCGTCAACAGGAGCCTGCTGGCGAGCCTGATCGGCGCGCGCCGCGTGCCGTTGCCGGCTGTCACCCTGTGGCTCGGCATCGTCTTGCAAATTATCGCCGGGCTGATGATCGTCTGTGGCACCAAGGTCTCGCTGGCCGCGCTGATGCTGCTCGCCTTCCTGGTCGCGGCGACGCCGATGTTCAACAATTTCTGGGATCATCAGGGCCCGGACCGGGCTAACCGCATCAACGGCTTCGTCGCCAATATCGCGATCGCCGGCGGTATCCTCGGCCTGATCGGCCAGGCCTGAGCCGCTCAGCCCGCCTCGCCGGCGATCACGCCCTTGCGGAACAGGAAGCAGCCATAGGGGCGGGGATCGCCGACCTGCACCACCGCGAAAGCCTGCTTGGCCGCTTCGTAGAAGGCGAAGCGCTCGATGCCGGCGAGCGGCTCCGAATGGCCGAGCGCCTGGTCGAGTTCGGCCTGGACCTGTGTCTGGACCTCGGGAATCGCCATGGCATCGCCGACGACCAGCATGCGCCGTGCCGGCTGCGGCTCGAAGTCGTCGATCGGCAGCACCGAGAGGATGGCGCGCGCTGCCCGCGCCATGGAAAGACCTGGCAGGCGCACCAGCCGGCCGCTGGTGGTGGCCCGGGCGATCTTTTCGGCTGGGTGGTTGGCGTCGACCAAGGCGAGGTCATCGCCATGGCCCATCGCCGCGAGCACCCAGAGCAGGTCGGCGGAGAGGACCGGGTCGATATTCTTCAGCATGTGACTGTCACCCTTGGTACGCTTCACCGTCGTTGCGAGCGCAGCGAAGCAATCCAGGAAGACTTGGCGCGGCGCCCTGCCGCCCCTGGATTGCTTCGTCGCTGACGCTCCTTGCAATGGCGATCAGCATTAGTTGCGTCCGCGCTGCGAGAGATAGAGCTTTGCGGCATTGCCGCCGAAGACGGCAATGCGCTGCGCTTCCGTGAGGCCGGCGAGCAGCGTTTCCGCCGCCTCGACCCATTGCGCATAGGAGGCACGCAGCGTCACCACGGGCCAGTCGCTGCCGAAGATCAAGCGCTCCGGACCGAAGGTCGCTAGCAGGTGCTCGACGACCGGCCGGAGCGTTTCCAGCGTCCAGTCCAGGCCGGCCTCGGTGACCAGCCCGGAGAGCTTGCAGGTCAGGCGGGGATCCGCCGCGAGCGCCGTAATGCCTGTGCGCCAACCAGCGAGGTCGCCGCTGACGAGATCGGGCTTGGCGCCATGGTCTATGACGCAAGCGAGATCGGGATGCCGCTCCAATACGGTGATCATCGCCGCGATATGGCGTGGCTTCAGCAGCGCGTCGAAGACGAGGCCGCTGGCGATCATCGCCTCGAAGGCCGAGGCCAACTCAGGACGCGCCAGCCAGCCGTCGTCGGCGATGTCCTGGACCATGGGCCGCAGGCCGACGAGCAGCGGGTCGGCCGCCAAGGTGGCGATACGCTCCGCTGCATCAGGCGCATTGAAATCGGTCCAGCCGACGACGCCGGCGACGAAGGGCGTCTTCTCGGCGATGTCGAGCAGATAGGCGGTCTCGGCCTCGGTCGGCGCCGCCTGCACCAGGATGGAGCGTTCGATGGCGTGGACGGCAAGGAGCGGGGCGAGGTCGGCGGGACCGAAGTCACGATGGATGACGCCCAGCGCCGGCGTCAGCCAGCCATAATCGCCGCGGGCGAGGCTCCAGAAATGCTGATGGGCGTCGATGCGCATGGGATCAAGCCGGAGCCGGGACATCGGCGCCGAGCAGGCCCTCGGCTTTCAGCTCTGTCCAGAGCGCGCCCGGAACCGGCGCCGCGAGCTCGGCGACCTGATCGGCGACCTCTTCCGGCTTGACGGCGCCCATGACCAGGCTCGCCACCGCCGGGTGGCCGAGCGGGAATTGCAGCGCGGCGCGGCGCAGCGGCACGCCATGGCGGGCGCAGACCGCCTCGATCGTCGCGACGCGGGCGAGGATCGCGGGCGGCGCCGGCTGGTAGTTGTACTTGGCACCGGCGATCGGGCCAGTGGCGAGAATGCCGGAGTTGTAGACGCCGCCGAGCATCAGGCCGATGCCCTTCTCCCGCGCCAGCGGCATGAAGGAGGCGAGCCCCGGCTGCTCCAGAAGAGAATAGCGCCCGGCGAGCAGCATCGTGTCGAAATCGCCGGCGCGGGCGAAGCGCTCGCACATCTCGGCTTCGTTGACGCCGACGCCGATCGCCTTGACCGCACCGGCAGCGCGCAGTGTGTCGAGGGCGCGATAGGCGCCGTCCATCGCCTGGGCAAAGTGGGCGTCGATTGCGTCCTTGCCATGGGTCCAGACGTCGACGTCGTGGATCAGCACGACATCGATGCGGTCGACACCGAGGCGCAGCGCCGACTGCTCCAGCGAGCGCATGGTGCCGTCATGGGAATAGTCGAAGCGCAGGCCGTGCGGCAGGCCGCCGAGATAGCCGGAACCGTTGCCGCGCCCGGCGAAGGGCTCGGCTACGCGGCCGACCTTGGTCGAGATCACGACGTCCTTGCGGCCGGAGCGCCGCAGCGCCGCGCCGATCCGGTGCTCGGAAAGGCCATGGCCATAGAGCGGCGAGGTGTCGATCAGGTTGATGCCGGAGGCGAGCGCCGTCTCGACCGTCGCGATCGCGCCGGCTTCGTCGAGATGGGCATAGAGATCGCCGAGCGGCGCACCGCCGAAACCGAGCGTGGTGACCTTCAGGCCGGAGCGGCCGAGCGGTCGAACGGGAAGCGTGGAAGTCGTCATCGAAGCTCGGGTGCACGGTCGTGGTGCATGACTATGTGCACGTCAACATGTTAGCTTGCAACCGCATTCGTTCCGGACTAGCGTGCGCACCATTCCGGTAGGCGTGGCCATGCTGAGCTCACCTGCCGGAACCGGATCAAGACGGCCTGAAACGGCCGCGCATTCAGTCCAGGGGAGGACATCCATGACCGAGATCTTGAAGCCCACACGGCGTGGCCTGCTGCGCGGCGCCGCCGCGCTCGGCGCCACCGGCGCCATCGCCTCGCCGCTGGTATTGCGCGAGGCGCGGGCCCAGGCCGCCTTCAACTGGAAGCGCTTCTCCGGCCAGTCGATCGACGTCCTGCTCGTCAAGAACCCGCGCTCGGACCTGTTCCAGGCCGCCGAGAAGGAGTTCACCGAGCTCACCGGCATCAAGGTCTCCTCCGAGCAGGTGCCGGAGCAGCAGCAGCGCCAGAAGGCGGTGATCGAGTTCGCCTCCGGCAAGCCGAGCTTCGACGTCAGCGCGATCTCGCTGCATGTGCAGAAGCGCATGGCGGCGAAAGGCAAGTGGTTCGCCGACCTCTCGCCGATGATAAAGGATGCCTCGCTGACCTCGCCCGATTTCAATTTCGAGGATTTCGGCGCCGGCGCCGTGGCCTATGCCCGCCAGGCCGATGGGGCGCTCGATACGCTGCCCTACTTCGTCGACTACTGGATGCTCTACTACAACAAGGAACTGTTCGACGCGAAGGGCGTCGCCTATCCCAAGAGCATGGACGAGATGGCGGTTGCCGCCGCCAAGCTGCACGATCCGGCCAAGGGCGTCGCTGGCTTCGTCTCTCGCGGCCTGAAGAATGCCAATGTGCCGGTCTGGGCCTGCCTGGTGCTCGGCCAGGGCATCGAGACCACCTCGGCCGAGGGCAAGCTCCTGACCGATACGCCCGAGGCGATCTGGGCCGCCGAGCTCTACAAGAAGCTCAACAAGGACACCGGGCCGGTCGGCTCCGTCGGCTTCAACTGGAACGAATGCCAGACGACCTTCATGCAGGGCCGCGCCGCGATGTGGCTCGACGGCATCGGCTTTGCGACGCCGCTTGAGGATCCCAGCAAGTCGCGCATCGTCGGCAAGGTCGGCTATGGCGTCACGCCGCCCGGGCCGAAGGCGCATCATGCCGGCATGTTCGGCGACGGCATCGGCATCTCGCGCGGCTCCGCCAAGAAGGAGGCGGCCTGGCTCTATATCCAGTTCATCACCAACAAGGCGCAGCAGCTCGCCATGCTGAAGGCCGGCGCCGGCGCTCCGGCCCGCTCCTCGGCCTATCTCGACACGGCGACGATCGAGGCTTCGAAATTCGGCAAGCAGTATTTCGACTGCCTGCTGAACTCGGCCAAGATCGCCCGGGCCGCACTGCCGCAGATCGTCCCGGTCACCGAGTTCCGCGACGTCTTCGGGGTGGCGCTGACCAATGCGATCGGCGGCGCCGATGTCGCCGCCGAGCTGAAGAAGGCGACGGAAGCCTTCGCACCGGTGCTGGCCAAGAGCGAGCAGGGCTGAGGCTGGCCGGCCAGCCATGAGAAGCGTCATGGTCGGGCTTGTCCCGACCATCCACGTCTTCCTGCGGGCAGGCCTGAGTTCAAGACGTGGATGCTCGCCACAAGGGCGGGCATGACGGCGTGAGTTTCCAGAGCAGATAATGACCAGCACAACCCTGCCAGCCAGTAGCCTGACGAGCCCGGCGCAAGCTCCTGCGGCCGACTCGCGGGATTTCACCCCGCGCTACTGGCTGTTCTCTCTGCCGGCGGTGCTGATCGTCGCCGGCGTGATCGTCTTCCCCTGGCTGTTCACGCTCTATATGTCGACGCAGGACTGGAAGATCGGCGGCGGGCCGGAATTTGTCGGCCTGCAGAACTTCGCCGAGCTCTTCCGCGATGCGCGCTTCATCGAGTCGATGGGGCACACTTTCTACTACACGGTGCTCGCAGTCGTGCTGCCGATCCTGTTCGGCACCGCCGCGGCGCTGGTCTTCCATCGCGAATTCCCGTTCCGTGGGCTGCTGCGCACCATCTTCGTCATGCCGATGATGGCGACGCCGGTCGCGGTCGCGCTGGTCTGGACAATGATGTTCCACCCCCAGCTTGGCGTGCTCAACTACCTGCTCTCGCTCGTCGGAATCGGTCCGCAGGCCTGGGTCTATTCGCCGAACACGGTGATCCCGACGCTGATCCTGGTCGAGGTCTGGCACTGGACGCCGCTGGTCATGCTGATCGTGCTCGGCGGCCTCGCGGGCCTGCCGCGCGAGCCTTACGAATCCGCGCTGATCGACGGCGCCAATGCCTGGCACATGTTCCGGCACATCACGCTGCCGCTGGTCTGGCCGTTCATCATGGTCGCGATCGTGATCCGCACCATCGACGCGCTGAAGGCCTTCGACACGATCTTCGTGATCACCCAGGGCGGCCCCGGGACGGCGTCCGAGACGCTCAACATCTTCCTCTATCTGCAGGCCTTCCAGTTCTACAAGATCGGCTACGCCTCCGCGGTCGTGGTGATCTTCTTCGTGATCATCATCATGCTGTCGCTGCTGCTGCTCTATGCGCGCCAGAAGTCGAAGTGGAACGCGTGATGAAGCGGTTCCTCTCCAAATTCGGCTTCTACGCCTCCGTCTTCGTGCTGGTCTCGCCGGCGGTACTGGTCTTCCTCTGGATGATCTCGCTCTCGCTGAAGAACGAGCTCGACAACACCGCCTTCCCGCCGGTGTTCATCCCGAACCCGCCGACCTTCGCCAACTATCTCGACGTCTTCGAGAAGAACAATTTCGCGCTCTATCTCTGGAACTCGATCCTGGTGACGGGCGGGGCGGTGCTGGTCGGCCTCGCCGTCGGCGTGCCGGCAGGCTACGGCATCGCCCGCGGCAAGGCCCACAAGTTCGCGATCCTGATCCTGGTCGCGCGGATGACGCCGGCGCTGTCCTACCTGATCCCGCTCTTCCTGCTCTTCCAGATCACCGGCCTCGTCGGCACGGTGACGGCGCTGGTGATCACCCATCTCGTCATCACCATCCCGATCATCGTCTGGATCATGATCGGGTACTTCGAGAACGTGCCGATGGAGCTGGAGGACGCCGCCCGCATCGACGGCGCCACCACCTGGCAGGCCTTCCGCCATGTCGCGCTGCCGCTGGCGCGGCCCGGCATTGTCGTCGGCGGCATCCTCGCCTTCATCTTCTCCTGGAACAACTTCATCTTCTCGGTGGTGCTCGGCGGCAAGGCCAGCCGCACGCTCCCGTCCGCCGTCTACAACTCGCTGACCTTCGAGCAGATCTCCTGGGGCCCGCTCGCGGCCGCCGCTCTGCTCGTGACCTTGCCCGTCCTGCTGCTGACAGTCCTCGCCCAGCGCGAGATCGTCGCCGGCCTCTCCGCCGGAGGGCTCAAGGATGGCTGACATCGCTGGCGCCGATCTTGCTGCGCGCCCGACCCCTTCAACGCCTCGATCGCTCATCTCACGGAAAGACACTTTGCAATGGCTCTGAACCCCAACCGCTTCGGCCTCTCCTGCGCCATTACCACGCCGATGCGGGAAGGCGGCGCCATCGACCTGCCGCGGCTCGTCCACCATGCCAGGCACGTGCTGGCCAATGGCTGCGACAGCGTCACACTGTTCGGCACGACCGGAGAAGGCGCGGCGCTCGGCAGTCCGGCCCGCACCGCCATGCTCGGCGCTCTGGTCGGCGCCGGCATCGACCCGGCCAGGCAGATCTATGCCGGCGTCGCCGCCGCCTCGCTGCACGAGGCGGTCGACCAGGCGCAGACCGCGCTGAACGTCGGCGCCAAGGGCCTGCTGGTCGCCCCGCCCTTCTACTTCAAGGGCGTCGGCGACGAGGGGCTCTATGCCTGGTTCTCGCAGTTCTTCGAGAAGCTGGGGAGTTCCGCCCGCGACACCATCCTCTATCACATCCCCTCGGTGACGGCGGTCGAGATCTCGATCGGCCTGGTCGAGCGGCTCAAGAAGGCCTTCCCGGGCATCGTCACCGGGATCAAGGATTCCTCCGGCGACTATGCGACGACGGAAGCCTTCCTGAAGGCGCATGGCGAACTCGCCATCCTGGTCGGCGACGAGCGCCTGCTCGGCCGGGCCGTGCGCAATGGCGCGCAGGGCTCGATCTGCGGCGTCGCCAACCTGGTGCCGCATCTGCTGCGCCCGGTCGTATACGAGGGCGCCGAGGACGCCACGGTGAACGCGCTGGTCGACGAGATCTGCTCCTATCCGGTGCTGCCGGCGGTCAAGGCGCTGGTCGGCCATCTCCACGGCGACGCCGGCTATGGCCCGATGCGGGCGCCGCTGGTTGCGCTCGACGAAGGCCAGCGCAAGGCGCTGTTCGCCGCCTTCGACCGGATCACCCGCGCCAAGGCGGACTGAGGAGGACGCGATGAGCCAGTCCGAGCCGGATCGCGACGGCGAGCCGCTGAAGCTCAGGGAGCGGGCCTATGCCAGCTTCACCGAGCGGCTGCTCGCCCGCGAGATCCGGCCGGGCCAGTTCGTCACCCAGCGCGAGCTCGTCGCCATGACGGGCTTCCCGCTCGGGGCGATCCGCGAGCTGATTCCGCGGCTGGAGGCGGAAGGGCTGATCAAGACCGTGCCGCAGCGCGGCATGCAGGTCGCCCATGTCGACCTCAACCTGATCCGCAACGCCTTCCAGTTCCGCCTCTTCCTCGAGAAGGAGGCGACGGCCGCCTATACCCGGACCGCGACCGACGAAGAGATTGCCGAGCAGCGCCGGCGCCACGAAGCGATCATCGGCCGCGCCGAGGCCGGCGGCGACGAGACGCTGATCGAGGATGCCGAGGATGTCGACCGGCTGATGCACGAGGCGATCATCGATCATCTCGACAACGATATCGTCAGCCAGGCCTTCCGCGTCACCTGGCTGAAGATCAGGCTGATCCGGCAATACGAGACGCGGATCCAGAACCATATCCTGATCCCGGTGATGCAGGACCATCTCAAGATCATCGCCGCGATCGAATCGCGCGATCCCGAGGCGGCTGCGGCCGAGATGAGCACCCATATCAACAACGCCCGGACGCGGGCGATGAGCTACTGACCAGCGATCAGGCGCCGATCGAAACCAGGCGCTGGAACGGCGAGCCGGAAAACCGGCCGCTCAGGGAGGAGAGCAACGATGACCAAGCTGACGAAACGTGCCTTTCTCGCCGGCTCGGCTGCAGCCGGCGCCATGATCGCGATGCCGACCGTGCTGCGCGCGCAGGCCACCGTGCTGCGCTGGGGCGAGATGCTGCCGACCACGCATCCGCAGGTGCAGATGGTCGACCGGATCGCCAAGGAGGTGAAGGAGAAGACCTCCGGCCGCGTCGACATCCAGTCCTTCCCCGCCGGCCAGCTCGGCTCCGGCAAGGACATGATGGAGTCGGTCGCCTCTGGCGCGCTGACCATGACGACGGACGGCGCCGCGGCGCTCGGCTCGTTCCTGCCGCAGCTCTCGGTGGTCGAGGCGCCCTATCTGTGGCGCGACCCGGCGCATATGGCCAAGGTCGCCAAGGCGCCGGTCTTCACCCAGATGAACGAGGAGTTGATCAAGAAGCGCGGCCTGCGCATGGCGGCGGTGACCTATTACGGTAAGCGCCACCTGACCACCGGCTCCAAGGCGGTGAAGAGCGCGGCGGATGTCGCCGGCCTCAAGCTGCGCGTCCCGCCGGTCGACACCTTCCGCGCGATGGTCGAGGCTTGGGGCGCCAAGGCGACACCGGTCAACTTCAACGAGCTCTATCTGGCGCTGAGCCAGGGCGCGGTCGACGGGCAGGAGAATCCGCTGCCGACCATTCACAGCGCCAAATTGCAGGAGGTGCAGAAACACCTGATCCTGACCGGCCACATCATCACGCCGCGTCTGATCGTCATCAACCAGGACTTCTGGAAGGGGCTGAAGGACGCCGACCGGACGATCCTGGAAGCGGCGATCGCCAACGGCGTCGCCTGGCAGGATGCCGAGCTGGCGAGCCAGGAGGGCAGCCTCGTCGCGACGCTGAAGGCGGCAGGTATGAGCGTCACCGAGCCCGATCTCGAAAGCTTCAGCAAGCCGGTGCTGGCGAGCCTGCCCAAGCAGTTCGAGAGCAAATGGGGCAAGGGCACCTGGGACGCGCTCGCGGCGCTGTGACGGGCGCTTCGACAGTCGTGATGGGCGCAGGGAACCCTTCTCCCGTGCGGGAAGGGCAGGGATGAGGGCCTGCCCTCACCGCAGAAGGCGCCGCGGCACCTTCGTACCCCAGCAATCAGCGGCGGTCCCTCACCCCTACCCTCTCCCATCCGGGAGAGGGGACGCCGCGCCCCCATGGTGGACGCTCATGAAATCCCTCGTCGCCTTCACCGACCGCCTCGTCCGCGCCGCAGCCGTCGGGCTCTTGCTGGCGCTGCTCGTCGCGGTCCTGCTCGGCGTCGCCTCGCGCCAGCTCAATGCCCCATTGGCCTGGACCGATGAGCTTGCGCAATACCTTCTCGTCTGGACCGGCTTCACCGGCTGGATCATCGCGGCGAGGCGGCGCTCGCATATCCGCATCACTGTCTTCGCCGACCTGCTGCCGAAACCGGCCGGGCGGCTGCTGGAACTCGTGACGCAAGGATCGATCATCCTCTTCGCCGCGATCCTGATCCGCTATTCCTTCGGGCTGATCGAGCGGACCTGGGATGTCGACTCGATTGCGCTGCCGGTGTCGAGCGCGGCGCTCTACGTGGTGATGCCGCTCGCCGGCCTCGCCCTCATCCTGCAGGCGCTAGCCGAGATCGGCGACGTCATCGCCGGCCGCAAGGTCGACACCGCCGAGCCCGGGACGCAGCCGCTATGAGCACCCTGATGCTGCAGATCCTGCCGGTCTGGTTCATCGCCCTGCTGATGGGCGTGCCACTCTTCGTCTCGATGGGGCTGGCGGCGGCGGTCTTCGCCTTCTTCGGTGGCTTCCCGCTCGGCATCGTGCCGCAGAAGATCGCGCAGTCCGCCAATTCCTTCCCGCTATTGGCGGCCCCGCTCTTCATCCTGATGGGCAACATCATGAATTCGGCGGGGATCACCGACCGGATCTTCGCCTTCGCCACGGCCTGCGTCGGCTGGCTGCGCGGCGGGCTCTGCCACGCCAACATCCTCGCCAGCGTGATCTTCGCCGGCATGTCGGGCTCGGCGGTGGCCGATGCCGGCGGCGTCGGCACGCTCGAGATCAAAGCGATGCAGGACGAGGGCTATGATCCGGAGACGGCAGCGGCGATCACCGCCGCTTCCGCCACGATCGGGCCGATCATCCCTCCCTCGCTGCCGATGGTGATCTACGGCGTTTCGGCAGACGTCTCGATCGGCGGGCTCTTCCTCGCCGGCGTGATCCCTGGCCTGCTCATGGCCGGCGCGCTGATGGCGATGGTGGTCTATGTCGCGAGGAAGCGCGACCTGCCGCGCCATCCCTTCCCCGGCGCGGCGCAGCTCTGGATCGCCTACAAGGAGGCGCATTGGGCGCTGATGACGCCCGTCATCCTGTTCGGCGGGATGATGGCGGGCATCTTCACGCCGACCGAGGCGGCGGCGGTCGCGACCGCCTATGCGATCGTGCTCGGCCTGTTCGTCTACCGCAGTTTCTCGCTGAACGACCTGCCGGAGCTGGTGGTTCAGACGGTCGAGACCACCGGCGTCGTGCTGGCGCTGGTGATGACGGCGGCGGCGCTCGGCTGGTGCCTGTCGATCTCGCGCATCCCGCAGACGGTCGGGCCGATGCTGGTCGACCTCGCCGGCAATCCGCTGGTCTTCCTGCTGATCGTCAACCTGCTGCTGCTCTTCGTCGGCTGCTTCATGGAAGCGCTGGCGGCGATGCTGATCCTGATCCCGATCCTGACGCCGGCTGCGGCGCAGTTCGGCATCGATCCGATCCAGTTCGGCCTGATCTTCGTGCTCAACCTGATGATCGGCACGATCACGCCGCCGGTCGGCGTGGTGCTCTTCGTCACGTCGAAGATCGCCAAGATCTCCTTCGAGGCGATGTCGCGGGCGATCGTCCCTTGGCTGCTGCCGCTCTTGGCGGTGCTCGCCGCGATCACGCTCTGGCCGCCGCTGACGACCTGGCTGCCCAACCTTGTGCTCGGCAAATGAGAACTGATCAGACCGTCCGCGTCACCTTGGAGAGGTGAGGCGGGCGGTCTGGATCGAGGCCGCGGCTTTCAGCGAGCGCAGCGAGCGCGCCATAGAAGGCGCGAACCTGCGCCAGAGGCAGCAAGGCGGTCGGCAAGTCCGGCGGCAGAGGCAGATTCTGTCCCGCGCCGCCGCCGGCATAGGCCAGATCGGCACCAAGGCTAGAGAAGGCCGTGGCCGCGGCGCGCACGCTCTCGCTGCCTTCGTCGCCGGGATCGAGCGCCAGCGCCGGGAACCCCTGTCCGACCAGAGCGAGCGGCCCGTGCAGCACCTCTGCGGCGCTGAAGGCCTCGGCATGGATCCGGCAGGTTTCCTTGAACTTGAGCGCGATCTCCTGGGCGATGCCGAAGGACATCCCCCGGCCGATCACATAGAGGCTGCTGGCCTCGCGCCAGGAGAGCAGGGCCGGCGTCCAGTTGCAGCGCCCGGCGGCATCGAAGGCCGCGGGTGCCTTTGCCAGGGCGGCGTACAGGGCCTGGTCCTGCGCCCATTCGGCCGCCAGATGCAGGAAGGCGAGGCAGGTGGCGAGGAAGCTCTTGGTCGCAGCGACGCTCCGTTCTGTCCCGGCGCGCAGCGGTACGATCACGTCGACCATGCCGGCGAGGGGCGAGGCTTCGTCGTTGACGAAGCCGACGACGAGCGCTCCGGCCCGCTTCGCCGCCTCGGTCAGCAGCAAGGCATCGGGGCTGCGGCCGGATTGCGAGGCGGCGATGAACACGGCGCGGGAGAGGTCGAGCTCGCCGCCATAGACCGAGGCGAGGCTGGGGCCGAGCGAGGCGACGGGCAGGCCGAGCGTGCGCTCGATCAGGTATTTGCCATAGCTCGCGGCATGGTCGGAGGAGCCACGCGCGCAGGTCGCGACGAAGGCCGGGCGCTTGATGCGCAGGCGTGTGACGAGATCGGCGATGATTGCGCCATTTTCCGCGCGCTGGCGGCGTGCGACGGCGGCGGTTTCGGCCGCCTCGCGAGTGAGCAGGGCTTCAACCATGGCGGCGCAGAGGCTCTTCAAGCAGTTGGTCGGCGACAGCGGCGACCTGGCGCGGATCGAGCTCATGGCCGGCGCCGCCGACACTCTGGACCGAGAGCGTACCACAGGCGATACCTTCGGCGAGGGCGCGTTCGGGGGAGCTCCCACCGAGCCAGGCCGCGAGGAAGCCGGCGTTGAAGGCATCGCCCGCGCCGGTGGTGTCGAGCACGCCCTGGCAGGGCGCCGCCGGGAGCGCGAGGCTCTCTCGCCCTTCGTAAAGGCGGGCGCCGTCGCCGCCATCCTTGATCACGACCAGTGCGAAGTGCTGGGCGAGCCGCCGGCCAGCCGTGTCGAGATCGTCGCAATCGGCGATCGCACGCGCTTCGGAGGCGTTCGGCAGGAAGATGTCGACGCCGTTGCAGAGTGCGACGAGATCGGGCGAGCGGATCAGCGCATCGTCCCAGCTCGGGTCGAGCGAGACGGTGAGGCCGTGATGCCTGGCATCGGTGACCAGATGCGGGATCTCGGCCAAGGTCGCGAATTCGGCGATATGGAGATGGGCCACGCGGACATCGCCGAGCGCGGCGGGCAGCGTCGCCGGGCGAGCCGATCCGGCGCGGCGCGAGAGGAAGGCGCGCTCGCCATCCTGCACCATCGCGACGGTGAGTTGCGGCCCGGCGTCAGGAGCGCGCTCGAGGAAGCCGAGCTCGACGCCGCTGCGCGCGAGCGCCGGCAGGAGCGATTGCGAGAGCGGGTCTTCGCCGAGGCGCGCCAGCAAGGCGGCAGGCCGGCCCAGCCCGACAAGATGGGCTGCGGTGATGAAGCCGCCGCCTCCGGGCACGATCGCGAGATCGTCGGCGAAGCGCTCCTCGCCGAGGTGCGGCATTGCCGTGAGCCCGCGGAAGACGAGGTCGCAATAGAGCCGGCCGGTGCTGAGCACGAGCCCGTCCGGTCGTGACCGCCGCGAGGTCACAGAGCGCGCTCGCTCTTGGCGTCGAAGAGGCGCAAGCCCGCGGCCGAGGCGCCGAGCCGGACGGCGCTGCCGACGGCGGGCGGATGCTTGGCCGGGGCCGAGGCGAGCAGCAAGCTGCCCTCGGCCTCGACATGGACGAATGTCTCGGGCCCCAGCGGCTCGACTACGGCCACCGTGCCGGCGAGGGTGAGATCGGCGGCTTCGCCCTCGCCGAGCACGCGCAGTTCCTGCGGCCGGACGCCGACGAGCACATCGGCCGGGAGCGCGGCAGGCCATGCCATCGGCGTCTCGCCGAGCTGCAGCGTGCCGTCGGTCGCTTTCGCCGGCATGATGTTCATCGTCGGCGAGCCGATGAAGCGGGCGGTGAAGACATCGGCCGGCTTCTCGTAGAGCTCCATCGGCGCGCCGACCTGGAGGATATGGCCGTCGCGCATCACCACGATCCGGTCGGCCAGCGTCATCGCCTCGACCTGGTCATGGGTGACGAAGACGATGGTGGTCCCCAGCCGCTGGTGCAGGCGCTTGATCTCGAGCCGCATCTGCGCGCGCAATTGCGCATCGAGATTGGAGAGCGGCTCGTCGAACAGGAAGACGGCGGGGTTGCGCACCATGGCGCGGCCGATCGCGACGCGCTGGCGCTGGCCGCCGGAGAGGGCGGAGGGCCGGCGCTCCAGCAGCTTGGTCAGGCCGAGCACCTCGGCGACCTCCTCGACCCGCTTGCGCTTGGCGGTCTTGTCGAGCTGGGAGGTGTAGAGCCCGAAGGCGATATTCTCGGCGACGCTCATATGCGGGTAGATCGCATAGTTCTGGAACACCATGGCGATGTTCCGCTCTTTCGGCTCGAGCCGGTTCACGACGCGGCCGCCGATCGAAATCGTGCCGTCGTTGATCTCCTCGAGCCCGGCGATCATGCGCAGGGTCGTCGACTTGCCGCAGCCGGAGGGGCCGACGAAGACGATGAACTCGCCGTCCTGGATGTCGAGGTCGATGCCGTGCACGACCTGCGTCGTGCCGTAGCGCTTGACCAGCTTGTCGATCGCGATCCCGGCCATCAGGCGGCTCCTGCGAGGGCGGTGAAGGCGGCGTCCAGTTCGCGGCGAGCTGCCTCCTCGCGCCGGGCGATCGCGGTGGCGGCATCCTCGGCTGCGGCGAGCTCGGCGCGATAGCCGGCGAGGGCCTCACTCAGCACCTTCGGCCCAGGCCCGCCGAAGCGCTCGCGCAGGGCGACGAAGTTCTCGGGCGAGACGGCGATGGCAAAGTCCTCGCGGCTGAGAGCAGGCTCGCGACCGGCGGCGTGGCGGAAGGCCTCGACGAAAGGCGCGTAGCCGTCGCGCGGCAGGTCGCCATCTGCCGCGACGACGGCGCGTGCGACCGCCGAGGCGACCTCATGGGCGGCGCGGAAGGAGAGCCCTTCCCGGCGCACCAGCGTGTCGGCGAGCTCGGTGATGGTAATGCAGGAGCGCCGGATCGTCTCGGCGACGCGGCGGCTGTCGACCGAGAGCGCCGGCAGCAGCGCCGCGAGCAGGTCGAGCACGCGTCCGCCGCTCTCGAAGGTCTGGTAGCCGGCTTCCTGGGTCTCGCCCTCCGAGTCGTTCATGTCGGTGAACGGCGTGTTGTGGACGATGTCGCGGACCATGCGGGCGCGACTGACGCTCTGCGAGGCGAGGTGGCGCAGATGCTCGATCGGCACCGGATTGCGCTTCTGCGGCATGATCGATGAGATCTGCACGAAGGCATTGGGCACATAAACCTGCCCGACCTCGAAGGCGGTCCAGAACTGGAGGTCCTGGATCAGCCGGCCGAGATGCAGGAAGACCAGCTCGACCGCGCTGAAGACGCCGGTGACGTAATCGACCGCGGCGATGCAGCCATAGGAATTCTGCAGCGGCGCCTTGAAACCGAGGAGATGGGCGGTGCGGTGACGGTCGAGCGGGAAGCCGGAGGTCGTGATCGCGGCGGCCCCGAGCGGGCAGAGATCGATGAGCTCGCGCGCCTGCATCAGGCGCTGGTGGTCGCGCAGCATCACCTCGATCGCGGCGGAGAGGTAATGTCCGAGCGTCGAGGGCTGGGCCGGCTGGCCATGCGTATAGGCGACGATCAGGGTTTCCTTCTCGCGCTCGGCCAGCGTCAGCGCCGCCGCGATCAGGGCGCGCAGCTGCGCCGCGAGCCTGTCGAGCCTCGGCTTCAGCGCCAGCTTGAACAAGGTGTGCTCGATGTCGTTGCGCGAGCGGCCGGTGTGCAGGCGGCCATTGTCGTCGGGCTTCAGGCGCTTGCGCAGCTCGGCCTCGACCAGGAAGAAATAATCCTCGACCTCGCCGGTATAGCTCAGCGTCGCCGGGTCGATCTCGCGTTCGATCTCGATCAGGGCGCGGGCGATGCCGGATGCCGTCTCGCGCGACAGGATGCCAGTCTCGGCCAGCATGACGAGATGGGCGCGGTCGACGGCGCGGAAGCCGGCGACATGATGCGTCTTCACCGCGTCGAAGAGCGGGCGCAGCACCGTCTCCTTGTAGACCGGATCGGGGAAGACGGACTTATCGGTCGTGCGCGGATCGGTATGGGCGGTCATCGTGTTCATCCCTTGAGCCCGGCGAGCACGACGCCGCGGACGATGTAGCGCTGCAGCAGCAGGAAGATGGCGAGCGTCGGCAGCGTCGCGAGCGCGGCGCCGGTCATGATCAGCTCCCACTGGATCTGCGATTCGACTGCGAAGGAGGCTAGCCCGACCGGGAGCGTGTAGAGTTCCTTGCTGGTCGTGACGATCAGCGGCCAGATGAAGGCGGTCCAGTTGCTCAGGAAGGTGAAGATCGCCAGGGCCGAGAGCGCCGGCGTGACCAGGGGCAGGGCGATGCGCCAGAAGATCGTGAACTCGTTGAGCCCGTCGACGCGCGCCGCTTCGAGGAAGTCGGTCGGCACCGTCTCGAAGAACTGCTTCATCAGGAAGGTGCCGAAGGCGGTCATCATGCCCGGGAACATGATGCCCCAATAGCTGTCGAGCCAGCCGAAGTTTTTGGCCATGACGTACCAGGGGATGACCAGCATCTCGGTCGGGATCATCAGGGTCGAGAGGATCGCCAGAAAGATGAGATAGCGGCCGCGGAACTGGAACTTGGCGAGCGTGTAGCCGACCAGGCTGTCGAAGAAGACGTTCGAGAGGGTGACGATCGTCGCGATCGCCAGCGAATTCCAGAACCAGCGCAGGAAGCGCCCGTCCGAGAGCACGGTTCGGTAGTTGTCGAGCGTCGGCGCCGCCGGAATCAGGCGGAGGTCGTAGATGTCGGCCGAGTCCTTCAGCGAGGTCGAGAACATGAAGAGCAGCGGCGTCAGCATCAGGAGGCCGCCGGCGAGCAGCAGCAGCCAGGCGATGACGCGCCCCGGGGCAAAGCGCGGGGAGAGGGCGGCGCCGGTCATCAACGGTCCCTCAGGAGGCGCAGCTGCAGCAGCGAGATGCTGAGCAGGACGAGGAAGAGCACGACGGTCTGCGCCGCCGCATAGCCCATGTCGAAGGAGGAGAACGCGGTCTGATAGATCATCAGAACCAGCGGCTTGGTCGCGTTGAGCGGGCCGCCGGGATCGCCGCTGGTCATGTTGTAGACCTGGTCGAAGATGCGCAGGAAGCCGATCGAGGAGAAGACGACGAGGAAGATGATCGTCGGCTTGAGCAGGGGCAGCGTGATCTTCCTGAGGATGGCGAAGTCGGAGACACCGTCGATGCGGGCGGCTTCGTAGTAGGTCGTCGGGATGGCGCGCAGACCGGCGAGGAAGATCACGACCTGGAAGCCGAGCCCGGCCCAGATCGCCGGTGCCAGCACTGCCGGCAGCGCCTGCGTCGTCGAGCGCAGGAAGGGCTGCTGCGGCAGGCCGACGGACGAGAGCAGGTCGTTGATCAGGCCGATCGGCACCGGCTGGTAGAACCAGCGCCAGACCCAGGCCATCGCCGTCGCCGTGGTCAGGAAGGGCAGGAAGTACAGCGCCCGGATGAAGCCATGCATGAAGCGGACGCGGTCGAGATGGTAGGCGATCGTGAAGGCTATGATGAGGCTGAGCGGCGTGCCGATGATCAGATAGAGGAAGGTGTTGCGGAACACCTGCCAGAACACCGGGTCGGCCATCAGCCGCTTGAAGTTCGCCAGCCCGACATAGGAGGGCGAATTCATCAGGTTCCAGTTCGTGGTCGAGATGATGAAACCCTCGACCGTCGGGTAGAAGCGGATCAGCCCGTAGAACAGGATCGGCACGGCAAGGAAGCCCCAGGCCCAGACCACCTGCTTCTGCTGCAAGGTGAGGCCCTGCCAGAGGCGCCCGCCGGAGCGGGCGACGTCGGTGTCGGCGGTCATGGCGCGTCCTGCCGTGTCGGGATGCTTCAGGCTGTCGCGATTGCGTCCTGCGCCATCACTTCTTGTAGAAGCGGTCGAGGATCGCCTGCTCGGCCTTGGCCGCCTCGGCGAGCGAGGCCTTGGCGTCCTGGTTCTGGATGAACACCCGGTTGGCCATGTCGAGCCCGACCTGGCGCTGCGCCAATTCGTCGACGAAGACCGTCGCCTGCGAGTAGTTCAGTGCCTTGAGGAAGGGACCGTAGATCGGGTGGGCGAGGTTCTTCTCTGTCTCGGCCGCGGCCTTGCGGGCCGGGAGCTCGCCGACCATGTCGAGCCAGACCTGCATCGCTTCCGGCGAGGTGGTGAAGGCCATGAACTTCTTGGCCGCCTCGAGCTTGACGCCGGTCGGCTTGGCGGTGATGGCGTTGACCCAGTAGCTGGCGAAGTTCGAGCGCTTGCCGTCGGCGCTCGCCGGCAGCTCGGCGACGCCCCATTCGAAGTTCTTGATGCCGCCGAAGGCGCCGAGGCGGAAGGAGCCGTCGACCGTCATCGCGGCGCGCCCGGCGCGGAAGGCAGCCTGGCCCTCGTCCATGAAGCCGGCCTGGCCGACCTTGTGGATGCGCTGCAGGTCGGCATACCAGTTCAGCGCCTTGGCGCCGGCCTCGCTGTCATAGGCGACGGTCTTGTTGTCGTCGGAATAGGGCTTGCCGCCCATCTGGCGCAGCAGCACCTCGCGCCACCAGTGCAGGTCCTGGCCGGGCATGTCGATCACGGCGCCGGCCGAGAGCATGTTGCCGGCAGCGTCGCGCTTCACCGTCTTCTTGGCGACCTCGAGATACTCGTCGAGCGTCTGCGGCGGCTTGCTCGGGTCGAGCCCGGCCTCCTGGAACAGCTTTTTGTTATAGAACAGCGCCAGCGTGCGCACCGCGGTCGGCAGGCCGTAATACTCGCCGTCGCGCTTCATCGTCTGGACGATGGGGTAGAATTCCTTCTCGATCACGTCGTGCGGGAAGGCGTCGCGCGGCAGCGGCTGGATGAACTTGGCGCCGACGAAATTGTCGAGCCAGCCATAATAGAGCTGGACCACGTCCGGCCCCTGGCCGGCCGGGACGGCGGCGGCGATCTTGGTCTGGTAGTCGGCATAGGGGAAGGTCGTGTGCTTGACCTTGATGCCGGGATTGGCGGCCTCGAAGCGCTTGATCAGCTCGTTCATCGCCTTGATGCGGGCGTCGAACACATATTGCCAGTACTCGATCTCGACGGCCTGGGCGCGCGCGCCGGCAATGGCGCCGATCGACATGGCAATGCCCAGGACTAGTCCGCGAAAGCCGCGCATGGGTCTTCCTCCCCGTCTGGTTGCGACGCCCGCCCGCATGCTCGCTCCCGGCTGCCGGACGTTCGGCGGGCATGCTTTCCCGCAGCTTGCTTGCTGTCAACAGATTAATTCACTTGAGTTTGATTAATGGCCAGCGCAGCCTGCGGCACGAAAGAGGCTGCCCATCATGCCGCATCGCAAGCTCCCGGCCGCGCCCAGCGCCGCCCTCGGCACCAATCCGGAGCGGGCGCGCCGCCATAACCGGCGGGTCGTGCTCGAGACGCTGCGTCAGCATGGCCGGCTCGGCCGCTCCGACATGGCCAGCCTGACACGGCTGACGGCGCAAGCCGTCTCCAACATCGTCGCCGAATTGCTGGAGGAAGGCTTTCTGGTGGAGCTTGGCCGCCGGCGCACGGCGCGCGGTCAGCCGCCGGTCGAGTTCGCGCTCAATGCCGATGGCGGCGTCACCGCCGGCCTGGAGATCGCCGCCGACCACATCACCACCGTGCTGGTCGACCTCACCGGCGAGGTCAGGGCCCGGCGCGTCGTGCCGTTGCCGGATCTCTCGGTTGAAGCGGTGCAGGCGCTGGCGGCGGCCGAGCTCGAGCAAGCGCGAGCGACGAGGGGTCTGCCGGAACGCCTGCTCGGCTGCGGCGTCGTCATGCCTGGCCCGTTCGATTTCGAGGGCACGATCACCGTCGGCTCGACGGCTCTCCCCGGATGGACCGGGCGTGACGTAACAGCCCTGATGAGCGCCGCGCTCGCGACCTCGGTGACGGTGGAGAACGATGCGACGGCGGCGGCGGTCGGCGAGCATCTCTATGGTGTCGGCCGCAATCTCCGGCATTTCTGCCTGGTCTATTTCGGGCTCGGCCTGGGCCTCGGGCTGATGCTGGGCGGAGAGCCCTTTCGCGGCGCCCATGGCAATGCCGGCGAACTCGGCCACGTCCCGGCCGTTCCGCAGGGCGCGCCTTGCATCTGCGGCCGCCAGGGGTGCCTCGAACGCTACGTCTCGCCGCCGGCGTTGCAGGACAGGTTGCGTCGGGAGGGAATCGCCGAGGTCGACGCGACGAGCATCGCCAGGCTTCACGCCGAAGGACACCCGGCGATCGCAGGCTGGATCGCCGAGGCCGGGCCGCTGCTCGCGCCGGTGCTCGCCATGCTGGAGAACCTGTTCGATCCGGAGACGATCATTCTCGGCGGCGGGCTGCCGGACAGCGTCATCGATGCGCTGATCGTGGCGGCCGAGCCCTTGCCGCTCTCCGTCGCAAGGCGTGATGGCCGCATCATCCCGCGCATCCAGCGTGGTACGACCGGCCAGTTCACGGCGGCGCTCGGCGCGGCGGCGCTGCCGCTGCTCGACGCGATCGCACCTCGGCTGGTACGTAATCCGGCAGCAGGCGAGCCGGTCGAGACCGAGCAGGCTGCCTTGGCGTGACGGTCGCCGGCTGGCGCGGACTTTTCACAATTGCGATTCGATCGGCAGGAGGCGGACAAGGGCCGCCGTAAGCCGGCGTCCGAAACCCGCTACGGGCTCCTGCTGCAGATGGCCGTCGCGTTGCGACCCTGCGTGCCAGCACAGGCGGTCACGATCGAGGCCGAGCCGGAACGAGCAATGCGGCGCGGTCTCCCTGGCGAAAATCTCCCGCATCTCGGCGACGAGGCCGTCATCGACGACGACGACGCCCATTTCCGTGTTCAGCGAGACCGAGCGCGGGTCGAAGTTGAAGGAACCGACGAAACCGGTATGGCGGTCGACCGTGAAAGCCTTGGTGTGGAGGCTTGCGCCCTTCGAGCCGAAGAGCGAGACGCCCGCCGGCATGAGCTCCGGGCGCAATTCGTACAGTTCGACGCCGAGCTGCAGCAGGCGCTTGCGATAGCCGGCATAGGCGCCGTGCACGGCGACGACATCGGTGGCGGCGAGCGAGTTGGTGAGGACCGTGACCTTCGCGCCGCGTGCGACGAGGGCGGAGAGCGCCTTGAGGCCGCGTTCGCCGGGGATGAAATAGGGCGAGGTGATCTGCAGTTCGCTCCGCGTCTCGGCGATCGCCCGATAGAGCCGGCGCGCGAGCCAGCCCTCCGCTCCGGCGCCGAGGGCCTTCTCCGGCGGATCGGAGAGGATCTGGACCTCGGCGACCCAGCGCAGCCGGCCCAGGATCTCGGCCAGCGCCGCGTCCGCGTCGAGCGTTTCGACGATGCGCGGCAAGGCGGCCACATTGGCGCGGTCTCGGGCCGTCGGCGGTATCGCACGGCTCGGCAGGCGCCGGGCGATAGGGCGGCTGAGCGAGGCGATCGGGACCGCGGTCGGGCTGTTCCAGAAGCGATCGAAGATCGTCTCGGCCTGAGCGACCGCCTCGCCGGCGACGAGCAGGTCGAGATCGTGGAAGTTGCTGGTTTGCGCCGCGTTGAAATAGGCGTTGCCGATGTTCCTGCCGCCGATGATGGCGAGGCGGCCATCGGCGATCCAGGCCTTGTTGTGCATGCGGCGCGTCACGCGGAAGGCGCGCAAGGCGAGCTCGAGGCCGCGGCGGATGCCGTTTGCGCGGTTCCGGCTCGGATTGAACAGCCGGACCTCGATGCCGGGATGCGCATCGAGCTCGAGATAGCTCGAATCGTTGCCGCGGGTGTTGATGTCGTCGATCAGCAGTCGGACGCGCACGCCGCGGTCAGCCGCAGCGACGATCTCGCGCATGAGCAGGCGGCCGGCGGTATCCTTGCGCCAGTAGTAATATTGCAGGTCGAGGCTCCGGCCGGCGCTGCGGGCGGTGAGAGCCCGTGCGGCAAAGGCTTGCGCGCCCTCCGAGAGCAGGACGACGCCATCGAGTCCGGGATGGGCCGTCAGCAGCGGGCCGAGCGCCCGGTCGATCGCGGTGTCGGCATCGGCCGGCGGCAGCGCATGCGACGGCGGAGCGCTGGTGTGGCGAGCGAAGCGGCCATAGGAATAGGCGGCCGTCACCGCGGTCAGCGCGATCAAGGCAAGGGTCGCGATCAAGACTTCGAGAAATGACATTCAGCGACTGCCGGAACTCCGTTTTTCCTATAACCCCTATCTCCGCGAGTCGTTCGTTCCATCCAGATCGAACCGTTGCCGCTTTGGGGAATTGATCATGGCAAGGCTCTTGCTAAGGGCCTTCTTGCTGAGAGCCCTTGTGCTGGAGCCCGTTCGATCGAGCGGGCCTTCGTGGAGATGCCGGCCGGATGCTGGAATTCGAAGGGCGCGGCCTGCGCCGGATCAGGGTGCTGCGGCCGCCGCAGATGTCGAGCTGGACGCGCGAAGCCACTGGCCAGCCGGCGTTCGCCAGCACGCCGCCGGCGACCGAACTCAGGATCGCCTCCTACAACATCCACAAGGCGGTGGGCCGCGATCGCCGCTTCGATCCAGACCGGATCATCGAGGTGATCCGGCAGATCGACGCCGATGTCGTGGCGCTGCAGGAGGCCGATCAACGCTTCGGCGAACGCTCCGGGCTGCTCGACCTCGCCCGCCTCGAGCGTCGCACCGGCCTGAAGCCGGTGCCGGTGCAGAGCGCCTGGCAGGGTCATGGCTGGCACGGCAATGTCGTGCTCTTTCGGGATGGCGCGGTCACCGCGACTCGGCAGCTCGTCCTGCCCGGCGTCGAGCCGCGCGGAGCGCTGATCGCTGATTTAACCGTCTGCGGCTCGCCGATCAGGGTCGTCGCGGCGCATCTCGGGCTGCTGCGCCATTCGCGCTCGCGCCAGGTCGAGACGCTGATCAACGCTTCGAAGCCGACGGATGGGCGCCCGATCTTCCTGATGGGCGACCTCAACGAATGGCGGATCGGCAAGAAATCGAGCCTGCACGGGCTGGCGCCGAAATTCGGCCCGCTACAGGCGGCGATCCCGAGTTTCCCAGCGCGCTTCCCGATCTGGGCGCTCGACCGCATCGTCGCCTATCCCGCCGAGACGATCACGCAGGTCCAGCTGCACGACACCGATTTGTCGCGGCTGGCCTCAGATCATCTGCCAATCAAGGCGGTGGTGCATCTCCCGGGCGAGGAGCGCCAGGCGCACTGATCCGGCGCCGGCCGCGGGACAGGCTTGAGGCATCCTCAAGTGACGCGTCGATGGGGGCATGCCACGATGGCGGCCCCATCAGACCGGATCATGCCCAATGACGACCGAGCCGCGCCGCGCCCCTGCCTACCGCACCCAGAACTGGAGCCTGGCCAAGCCGTCGGCACGCGGGCGCAAGGGCGTCGTCGTCTCGCAGAACCATGAGGCCGCCGCCGCCGGCGCGGCGATCCTCGAAGCCGGCGGCAACGCTGCCGACGCCGCAGTTGCCACCGCTTTCGCCTTGGCGGCGGTCGAGCCCTGGAACAGCGGACTCGGCGGTATCGGCTTCGGCGTCGTGCTCAAGGCCGGCGAGAGCAGGGCGCAGGTCGTCGATTTCGGCCCCGTCGCGCCGCGCCGCGCCGATCCGGCCGACTACCCGCTGACCGGTGCGATGAAGTTCGACCTGTTCGCCTGGCCGGAGGTCGAAGGCGATCGCAACATCCATGGGCCGTTGTCCTTCTGCGTCCCGTCTTCCGTCGCCGGCTACGCCAGGCTGAAGGAGAGATTCGGGACGAGCATGCCCGTCGGCGAGCTGCTTCAGCCCGCGATCGCCCTGGCCAAGCGCGGCCTGGCGCAGGACTGGTACACGACGCTCAAGATCGCCTCCTCGGCCGCGGTGCTCAGGCTCTATGAGGAGAGCGCGCGCATCTATCTGCCCGGCGGCCTGCCGCCGGTGCCACCTTATCAGGGCGTGCCGGGCTTCCGGACGCTCGGCAATCTCGGCGCGACGCTGGAACACCTCGCCAAAGCCGGGCTCGACGATTTCTATCGCGGCGATCTCGCCAGGCGGCTGGCGGCCGACATCGCTGCGGTCGGCGGCGTGGTCGATGCGCAAGACCTGGCGGAGTGCCGCGCGACCGTGCGCGAGGCGCCGGTGATCGACTGGCGCGGCACGCACCGGATCCACACGGCCGGCGGCTTGACGGCGGCGCCGACCCTGCAGGCGGTGGTCGAGGGCATGGCGGCAAGTCCGCCGCCGGAGGGCGGGCCGGATTCGGCCTGGTTCGCGAGGCTTTCGCAGGTGACGCGCGAGGCCTATGCCAGCCGGCTCGAGGGGCTCGGTGCCGCACAGATGGCGAAGGAGCCGGGCGAGACCTGCACCACGCATCTCACTGTCGTCGACGGCGAGGGCACCATCGTCGCGCTGACCACGACCCTGCTGTCGTCGATGGGCAGCCGCCTCGTCCTGCCCGAGACCGGCGTGCTGATGAATAACGGCATGATGTGGTTCGACCCGCGCCCCGGCAGCGCCAATGCCATCGCGCCGGGAGCCCGCCCCTTGTGCAATATGTGCCCCGTGGTCGTGACCCCCGCCGATGGCGGCTATCCCCGCCATGGCGCCGGCGCGTCCGGCGGGCGGCGCATTCTCGCCAGCGTCTACCAGATGCTGGCCTTCACCCTCGACAGCGGCATGAGCCTGGAGGATGCGGCCCACCAGCCGCGCATCGACGTCTCCGGCCCCGACGGCACCAGCGCCGACGCACGCCTGCCGGAGGGCACGCTCGATGCGTTGGCTGCCGTCGGCCCGCTGACGGTGGTCGAGCACGGCGTGCTGCCGCTCAACTTCGCCTGCCCGAACATGGTGCGGAGCGGGCAGGACGGGCAGGAAGGCATCAGTGACGCCGCCTCGCCCTGGTCGGCGGCAGTGGCGGCTAATTGAGGCAGGCGTCATGCTCTGGCCTGACCCGAGCATCTCAGGCCGGAGAGGTCGTCTGCTAGCGTCTTACCGTCATGAGTTTCTCGGGTCGGCGCTGCGCGCCGCCCGAGAATGACGGCGAAATCTCACCCTCGCTTCAGCCCCCAAGGATACGGCGCCGAGCCCGGCAGCATGCCGGTCAGGCCCTTGCGATAGGCCGTCTTGATCACGAACTGGCCGAGCGGGATGGTGGCGCATTCCTCGAGCGCCAGCCGGCCGAGCGCGACCGCCACCTGCTTCTGCTTGGCCTCGTCCGGCGCGTAGAGCCATTCCTCGGCCATCTCCTCGGCCTTGGCGTTGGTCCACCAGCCGAACCAGCCCTTGTCGCCGGGGCCGCGCACGAGGTTGGACAGGGCCGGGTTGCCCCAGCCGACGGCCGCGCCGGTGGTGTGGAAGATGCTCCAGCCGCCCTTCTCGACCGGCTCGCGGCTGTTGCGGCGCTGGATCACGGTGCCCCAGTCGCTCGCCGCCATCTCGACATTCATGCCCATCGACTTCAGCAGCTCGTAGGTGACGTCGCCGAGCGGGCCGATATCGGGGAAGTCGGTCGGGTTGATGATGACGACCTTCTCGCCGTTGTAGCCGGACTCCTTCAGCGCCGCCTTGGCCTTGTTGAGGCTCTGCGGCATCAGGTCCTCGAGTTCGCCGGTGTAATAGGGCGTGCCGCGCCACCACAGGTTTCGGCAGACCTGCCAGGTCGTGGTGTCGTCGCCCTGCGACGCCCGCATATAGTCTTCCTGGTTGACGCCGAGGCGGATCGCGGCGCGGACCTTGGGATTGTTGAAGGGCGGCTGGAGATGGTTCAGCCGCATGATCGAGCCGCGGCCGTTCTTGTCGATGACCTCGCGGACGACATCCGGGCTCCGCGCGAGCAGCGGCTGGAGGTCGGCGAGCGGGCGCTCCCACCAGTCGATCTCGCCCTTGGTCAGTGCGGCGGCGGCGGTCGCCGGATCGGGCAGGATCGGCCATTCGATCCGCTTGAAATGCGCGACCTTGCCGCCCGCGTTGCGGCTCGGCGGCTCGCTGCGCGGCTTGTAGGCCTCGTTCTTCTCGTAGACGACGCGGCTGCCCGAGACATACTCGCTTGCGACGAACTTGTAGGGGCCCGAGCCGGTCATCTCGGTGACCTGCTTGGTCGCCTCGGTCTTGGCCAGGCGCTCGGGCATGATGAAGGGCGGGTTGTCGGCCTTGGCCATGCAGTCGAGCATCATCGGGAAGGGCCGGGTCAGCTTGATCTCGATGGTGCGCTCGTCCGGCGCGCCCCAGGCCTCGACGGCCTTGATCATGAGCTGGCCGTAGGGGTCGCGCTGACACCAGCGCTTCAGGCTCTCGATGCAGTCGGCCGGGCGGACGGGCTGGCCGTCATGGAAGGCGAGGCCCTCGCGCAGCTTGATCTTCCAGACCTTGCCATCGGCGGAGACCTCGTGGCCCTCGGCCATTTGCGGCTGCGGCTTCAGGTCGAGATCGCCGCCATAGAGCGTGTCGAAGACGTAGTAGCCGTGATTGTTGGTCACGGTCGCAGTCGTCCAGATCGGATCGAGCGAGGTGAGGTTGGCTTGCGGCGCCATCTTGAGCACGGTCGCGCTCGGTGCCTGCGCCCAAGCCTCCCGGGCGAGTGTTGGAGCGAACAGGGCGGCGGCTGCCGTGCCCTGCAGGAACTGACGACGCTTCATATGGTCTCTCCCCTTTTATGATTGGATCGTGCGCCTACAAACTCTGCTTGTCCTGCTGTCGTGATCTGGAAGGTTGCGGGCTTCGACTAGTCGAAGCCAAGGAAATTCGGGCTGTCCGCGAGCCTCGGCGCGGCCTTCAGCCTGGCGATATCCGGCACGGGGCGCGCCGTCAGCGGATCGCCGGCCAAGAGTGACTCGAGCGCTGCCGCGACGGCAAGGACCTTGGCGTCGCCACCGCGCGGGCCGACGATCTGCAGGCCGAAGGGCATGCCGCTGCGGTCGAGCCCGACCGGCAGCGAGATCGCGGGATGGCCGACGATCGTCACTGCATAGGCCATGGCGAGCCAGTGGAAATAAGTGCGCGTCGGCTTGCCGTCGATCTCGGCGGGATAGAGTTCCGACCAGGGCCGCGGCGACAGCGTCATCGCCGGCGAGAGGATGACGTCGTAGGTCTCGAAGAAGCGCTGCCACTCATGGTAGAGCACGGTCTGCTGCTTGAGCGCGCGGGTGACGTCGAGCGCGCTGTAGCGCAGGCCTTCCTCGACATTGGCGCGGACATTGGGACCGACCTTGTCGGGCGTCCTGGTCGCGCGGTCGTGATGGCTGGCGAGGAAGGAGACGGCGCGCAGCACCTCGAAGCTCTCATCGGTACCCGCGCAGTTCGGGCTCGCCTCGCCCGCGCGACCGAAGACCTTGCTGAAGCGGCCGACCTTGTCGGCGAAGACTTCACGGATGTGCTTCTCGGTCGGGGCGAAGCCGAAATCCGGGGTGATCGCGACTTTCAGCGAGGCGAGGTCGCAGTGATCGGGCCGGGCGAAGTCTTCCGCGCGCCGGACCTGCCTGCCATGGATCGTCGTCGCCAGCGGGTCGACGGCGTCGTCGCCGACCATGGTCGAGAGCAGAAGGCAGAGATCGGGCACGGTGCGCGCCATCGGGCCGAGCACCGAGAGCGGATTCCAGCCGAGCGGGCGCTTGTCGCTCGGCACCACGCCCGGCGAAGGGCGGAAGCCGACGATACCGTTGAAGGCGGCCGGGTTGCGCAGCGAGCCACCGGTGTCCGAGCCGGTCGCGATCGGCACCATATTGGTCGCGAGCACGACGCCCGAGCCGCCGGAGGAGCCGGCTGCCGAGCGCGAGGGATCGAACGGATTGCCGGTGACGCCATAGACGGCGTTGCGGGTGTTGGCGCCGGCGCCCCATTCGGGCGTGTTGGTCTTGCCAACGATGACGGCGCCGGCCTTGCGTACGGCGGCGACGATGCCCTGGTCCTGCGTCGGGACATGGTCGGCGAAGAGCGGGCTGCCATAGGTGGTGCGCAGGCCGGCGACGTCCTCCAGATCCTTGATGCCGATCGGCAGGCCATGCAGCGCCGGCAGGTCGTCGCCGCGCATCGTGGCGGCGTCTGCCGCCTTCGCCGTGGCCCGCGCCCGTTCGTCGTCGCGGGCCACCATGGCGTTGACGGCGGGATCGACGGCGTCGATCCGGGCGAGGCAGCTTTCGAGCAGCTCGGTCGCCGAGAGCTTTTTCTCGCCGATCAGGCGGCGGGCGGTGACGGCATCGAGGTCGCAGGGTTCGCTCACGGCAGGAAGCTCCGGCAGTCGGGGCGGGTCGATCCTGACCCGTCCTGCCAGTCGAAGCGGCCTGAGCCGCTACGTCAACCCTCGCTGGGTCGAGTGCCGGCCTGCGTTCGCCTCAGATGTGCAAGGCGTGGCCCAGCGCCTTCAGCGCCGATTCCTGGAAGGCCTCGCCCAGCGTCGGATGAGCGTGGATCGTGCCGGCGACGTCTTCCAGCCGCGCCCCCATCTCGATGGCGAGGCCGAAGGCGGCAGACAGCTCCGAGACGCCCTGACCGACCGCCTGAATACCGAGGACGAGATGGTTGTCGGCCCGGGCGACGATGCGGACGAAGCCGGCCTCGCCATGGCGGGTCATGGCGCGGCCATTGGCCTGGAACGGGAAGAGCCCGATCTTGGTCTCGTAGCCGGCGGCCTTGGCCTCCGCCGGCGACAGGCCGGCCGAGACGATCTCGGGATCGGTGAAGCAGATCGCCGGGATGCAGGCCTTGTCCCAGATCCGCGGCTCGCCGGCGACGATCTCGGCGACCATCTCGCCCTGCGCCATGGCGCGATGGGCCAGCATCGGTTCGCCGGTGACGTCGCCGATGGCGTAGATGCCGCGCATCGAGGTCTCGCAGCGCTCGCCGATGCGGATGAAGCGCCCGTCCATGTCGAGCACGAGTTCGTCGAGACCGAGCTTGCTCGTCGCAGGCGCGCGGCCGACCGTGACCAGGATCTTGTCCGCCGGCAGCTCGCGCTCCTTGCCGTCGGCCGTCTCGATGCGCAACCCGTCGCCCTTGGCGGTCGGGCCGAGCGCCTTGGCCCCGAGCAGGACCTCGACGCCGAGCGTCGAGAGACTCTTGGCGACGGGCGCGGTCAGTTCGGCATCGTAGAGCGGCAGGATCTTCTCCTGCGCCTCGACCACGGAAACCTTGCTGCCGAGCTTGGCGAAGGCGGTGCCGAGCTCGAGCCCGATATAGCCGCCGCCGACCACGACGAGGCGCTTCGGCAGCTCGGTCAGCGCCAGCGCGCCGGTCGAGGAGATGACGTTTCCGCCGAAGGGCAGGAAGGGCAGTTCGACCGGAACCGAACCGGTCGCGATCACGATCGTCTCGGCCGTGATGGTCTTGGGACCGGTCTCGGTCTCGACCGCCACGGTCTTGCCGTCGCGGAAGCGGGCCTGGCCATGGACGATCTTGACCTTGGCCTTGCGCAGCAGGCCGGCGACGCCGTTGTTGAGACGCTGGACGATGCCGTCCTTCCAGGCGACGGCTTGCTTCAGGTCCAGCTTCGGCTCGGCGGCGGTCAGGCCGAACGGAGTCTTGCCGGCGGCGGCATGGGCCGCCTTCTCGAATTCCTCCGCGACATGGATCATCGCCTTGGACGGGATGCAGCCGATGTTGAGGCAGGTGCCGCCCAGCTTGGCGCTCTCGACGATGACGGTGTCGATGCCGAGCTGTCCGGCGCGGATGGCGCAGACATAGCCGCCGGGGCCGGCGCCGATGACGAGGAGCTTGCAGGTGATGTCGGTCATGGCTCGCTCCCGCCGCTCACATATCCACGAACAGCGTCGCCGGCGTCTCCAGCAGCTCTTTCAGCCGCTGCACGAAGACCGCCGCGTCCCAGCCGTCGATGACGCGGTGGTCGAAGCTGGAGGAGAGGTTCATCATCTTGCGCGGCACGAAGGTCGTGCCGTCCCAGACCGGGCGGACCACCATCTTGTTGACGCCGACAATCGCAACCTCGGGATGGTTGATCACCGGGGTCGTGGCGATGCCGCCGAGCGCGCCGAGCGAGGTGATGGTGATGGTCGAGCCGGTGAGCTCGTCGCGGGTCGCCGAGCCGTCGCGGGCCCGTTCCGCCAGGCGCGAGAGCTCGATGGCGCAGCCCCAGAGATCGCGCGCTTCGGCATGCTTCACCACCGGGACCATCAGGCCGGACGGCGCCTGCGTGGCGATACCGATATCGATGCCGGCATGCTGGTGGACGACGCCGGCCTCGTCGTCATAGATCGCGTTGAGATTGGGCTGCTCGCCGAGCGCCTTGACCATCGCCCGCATCAGGAAGGGCAATATCGTCAGCTTCGGCCGCTCGGCCGTCGGCTTCTTGTTAAGCGCGGCGCGCAGGTCTTCGAGCGCGGAGACATCGACTTCTTCGACGATCGTGATGTGCGGGATGCGCGACTTCGACAGCGCCATCTTCTCGGCGATGCGGCGGCGCAGGCCGACGATCTTGACGTCGGTGATCCCTGTCCTGGCGACGAGCCCGCCTTTGGCCGGAGCCTCGGGGCCGCGCAGGATGAAGGCGTCGATGTCCTCATGGGTGACGCGGCCGGCCGGGCCGGAGCCCTGGACCTGGCGCAGGTCGATGCCCGCTTCGCGCGCCTTCAGCCTGACGGCCGGCGAAGCCAGCGGCTTCTCGCCGACCGGGCGGCGCGGCGCCGGCGTGGTGATGGCGGGGGCAGGGCGGGCCGGAGCCGCGGGCTTCGGCGTCGGCAACTGCTTGGGAGCGGGCTCCGCAGCCGCGACCGGTGCGGCCGGAGGAGGCGCAGCAGCAGGCTTTTCCTTCGGCGGCTCGGCAGGCGCCTCAGCCTCGGCCGGCGCCTCGCTCGCGGCGCCATCACCCGAAACCTTCAGCTTGACCAGCGCCGAGCCGATCGCGACGGTGTCGCCGATCTCGGCGCCGACCCAGGTGACCTCGCCCTCGACGGGGGAGGGGATCTCGACGGTCGCCTTGTCGGTCATCACCGCGGCGATGAGATCGTCCTCGCGGACGATGTCGCCGACCTTGACGTGCCACTCGACCAGCTCCGCCTCGGCGATGCCCTCGCCGACATCGGGCAGCTTGATGATGCGCTCGGCCATCAGCGTGCCTCCATGATGTCGCGCAGCGCCCGACCAAGACGGGCGGGGCCGGGGAAGTAGTCCCATTCCTGGGCGTGCGGGTAAGGCGTATCCCAGCCGGTGACGCGCATGATCGGCGCCTCCAGATGGTAGAAGCAGTGCTGCTGGACGAGCGCGGCCAGCTCCGCACCGAAGCCTGACGTCAGCGTCGCCTCGTGCAGCACGATGCAGCGGCCGGTCTTGCTGACCGAAGCCACGATCGCGTCGAGGTCGAGCGGCAGCAGGGTGCGCAGGTCGATGATCTCCGCGTCGATGCCCGTTTCCTCGACTGCGGCCTGCGCGACATGGACCATCGTGCCGTAGGTGACGATGGTGACGGCCGAGCCTTCGCGGCGGATCGCCGCCTTGCCGAGCGGAATGGTGTAGTGACCCTCTTCGACCTCGCCGAGCTCGTGCTTCGACCAGGGCGTGACCGGGCGGTCGTGATGGCCGTCGAACGGGCCGTTATAGAGCCGCTTCGGCTCGAGGAAGATCACCGGATCGGGGTCCTCGATCGCCGAGATCAGCAGGCCTTTGGCGTCGCGCGGATTGGACGGCACCACCGTCTTCAGGCCGGAGACGTGGGTGAACAGCGCTTCGGGGCTCTGGCTGTGGGTCTGGCCGCCGAAGATGCCGCCGCCGGTCGGCATCCGGATCACCATCGGGCAGGTGAAGTCGCCGGCCGAGCGATAGCGCAGGCGCGCGGCCTCGGAGACGATCTGGTCATAGGCCGGGTACATGTAGTCGGCGAACTGGATCTCGACGCAGGGGCGCAGGCCATAGGCCGCCATGCCGATCGCGGTGCCGACGATGCCGAGCTCGCTGATCGGCGCGTCGAAGCAGCGGTTGACGCCGTATTTCTGCTGGAGGCCGTGGGTGCAGCGGAAGACGCCGCCGAAATAGCCGACATCCTCGCCATAGACGACGACATTGTCGTCGCGGCCCATGGAGACGTCGAGGGCCGAGCGGATCGCCTCGATCATGGTCATGCGGGCCAAGGTCAAACTCCGATCTGCTGGCGCTGGCGGCGCAGATGCGGCGGCAGCTCGGCATAGACGTCCTCGAACATGTCGCGCGAGGAGGGCTTGCCGCCGGCATGCAGCGTGCCGAAGCTCTCGGCTTCCTTCTGCGCGGCGATGACGGTTGCCAGAATCTCGGCCTCGGCCTGCTTGTGACGCTCCTCGGTCCAGGCGCCGATCGCGATCAGATGCTGCTTCAGCCGGACGATGGGATCGCCGAGCGGCCAGTCGTCGGATTCGTGCTTGGGCCGGTAGGCGGAGGGGTCGTCCGAGGTCGAATGCGCGCCGGCGCGATAGGTGACGTATTCGACCAGGGTCGGCCCGAGATTGCGGCGGGCCCGCTCGATCGCCCATTGCGCCACGGCATAGGTGGCGAGGTAGTCGTTGCCGTCGACGCGCAGCGCCGGGATTCCGAAGCCGAGGCCGCGCGCGGCGAAGGTGCCGGAGCCGCCGCGCGCGATGCCCTGGAAGGTCGAGATCGCCCACTGGTTGTTGACGACGTTGAGGACGACGGGGGCCTTGTAGGTCGAGGCGAAGACCAGCGCGGCGTGGAAGTCGGATTCGGCGGTCGAACCGTCGCCGACCCAGGCGGCCGCGATCTTGGTGTCGCCCTTGATCGCCGAGGCCATCGCCCAGCCCACAGCCTGGATGTACTGGGTGGTGAGGTTGCCCGAGATCGAGAAGAAGCCGTTCTCCTTGGAGGAGTACATCACCGGCAATTGCCGGCCCTTCATCGGGTCGCGCTCGTTCGAGTAGATCTGGCACATCATCTCGACGAGCGGGTAGTCGTGCGCGATCAAGAGCCCGGCCTGGCGATAGGTCGGGAAGTTCATGTCGCCCTTGCCGAGCGCGATGCGGAAGGCGCAGGAGACAGCCTCCTCGCCGGTGTGCTGCATGTAGAACGAGGTCTTGCCCTGGCGCTGCGCCATCTGCATGCGGGCGTCGAAGGCACGCAGCGTCAGCATGTGGCGCAGGCCGCGGACCAACTCGTCCTTGGAGAGCTCCGGGACCCAGGGGCCGACCGCCTCGCCCTCGCGGTTGAGCACGCGGATGATCGAATAGGCGAGGTCTCGGATTTCCTTGGGATCGACATCGACCGGCGGGCGCTGCACCGAGCCGGCCTTGGGGATCACGACATGGGAGAAGTCGGGTTTTTCGCCGGGGCGACTGGCGGGGACGGGAACATGGAACCGAAGCGGTGAGGGGTCTGTCATGTCCACGCTCCCTAGGCTCTGTCCGACCCAGCATTCCGCGCCACGGGCATCGCCGCAAGCCGTGTCTGCGGGGGCATCCGAAGGACGCCATTCTTATTCGGGCATGTTAGGGCTATGAAATGCCTATTTCTTACCAAAATGGCCTTGCGATTTGCTCCTGCTCGGACGATCTTTCTGTCATCTCGATCTTTGGCGGAAAATTCACTCTATGGCGATCAAGGCAAGGCGTGGCGAGGAGCTCGACCAGATCGACCGGCGCATCCTCTCGGCCCTGAACGAGGACGGCCGACTGACGATCAATGCGCTGGCCGAGAAGGTCGGCCTCTCACCCTCGCCGTGCTGGACGCGGGTGAAGCGGCTGGAGGAGAGCGGCGCGATCGAGAAATATGTCGCGGTGCTGAACCATCGCGCGCTCGGGCTCGACAATGTCGTCTTCATCGAGATCACGCTCGATAAGCATGACGACAAGCTGCTCGACCGCTTCGGCGAGGCGCTGGCGCGCATTCCCGAGGTGGTCGAGGCGCATCTCGTCACCGGCGACTACGACTATCTGGTCAAGGCCGTGGTCAGCGGCACCGAGCACTATGAGCGCTTCCTGCGCGAGAAGATCTACCGCCTGCCCGGCATGCGGCAGTCGCGCACGACCTTCGGCCTGCGCGCGCTGAAGCGGGCGATCTCGGTCGACCCGCTGCAGATCGCGCCGGTTTGACCTGTTCTACGCCGGCACCGAGATCGCCATGCCGTCGCGCTGCGGGTCGGCGCCGCCGGTCGCGAGCCCGTCCTCGATCTTGACGCCATGCAGCGCGGCGAAGGGATAGCTCTGGGCCGAGCGCTTGACGTCGTAACCGTCGGCCTTGAGCTGCGCCTCGACGCTGCGGCGGATGCGGTTACTGATGTCGATCGAGTTGGAGACGCCCATCACGCGCGGCGCCGCCACGGCCTCCAGCATCGACATCTCGAAATCGATGACGTTCATGATGCCTTGTGCCATCGCCGGGGCGATATAGCTGCCGCCGGGCGCGCCCATGACGATGAAGGGCTTGTCGCCCTTGAAGACGATGGTCGGCGCGGCCGACGAGGAGCGGCGCTTGCCGGGCGCGATCGAGCCGGCGCGGCCGGGGCGCGGATCGAAGCGGCTCATCGTGCCGTTGTAGATGAAGCCGAGCCCCTCGGTGATTGCGCCCGACGGGCTGCCGAGCGTATGGGTCAGCGCGACCGCGTTGCCGTGGCGGTCGACCACGGTGACATGGGTGGTCTCGCGCGAGGACGAGCGCTCCAGCCGCTTGACGTCGGCGCGCTCGCCGCGGCGGATGCTCTCGGCTTGGCTTGCCGCATGCTCCTTCGAGATCAAATGCGCGACGGGCACGTCGACATAGGCGGGGTCGCCCATGAACTGGTCCTTGTCGATGGTCATGCGCTTCATCGCCTCGGCGAGCAGGCGGACATGCTCGGCGCTGCCATGGGGCAGCGAGCCGATGTCGAAGACCTCCAGCATGTGGAGGATCTGCAGCATCGACATGCCGCTCGCCGGCGGCGGCGAGGTCGAGATGCGATGGCCGCGATAGGAGCCCCAGATCGGCTCGGCGACCGAAAGCTCGTAGCGGGCGAGGTCCTCGCGTGAGATCAGCCCGCCATGCGTTGCGAAGTCGGCGGCGATCTCCTGCGCGAGCTCGCCATGATAGAACAGGTCCGCGCCGCCCCTGGCGAGCCGCTCCAGCGTGTTGGCCATGTCGGCGTTGACGATGATGTCGCCTGGGCGCTTCGCGCTGCCATCGGGGCGGAAATAGAGCTTTTTGCCGGTCTCGCTGTAGCGCAGTTTGTCAGCCGTATTGACCTGGCCGGAGCCGCTCTGGTCCTGGGTCCAGAACCAGTGCATGTGCGGGCGCACCAGCACGCCCTCGCGCGCCTGCCGGATCGCCGGCGCCATGACATCGGCCCAGTCCATCGTGCCGAAGCGCGACAGCACATAGTCATAGCCCTTGACGCTGCCGGGCGTGCAGACGGCAAGATGGCCGAATTCGTTGATCCCGCCCTCGAGCAGGAAGGCGAAGCCGTCGCGTGACTGGCCGCGCAGCTTGTCCTGCCACATGTCCGGCTTCGCCGAATAGGAGGCGCGGGCATAGAACTCGACGATCTCGTGCACGCCCCTGCCGGGCATGTAGAGCTGCATCGAGCCGAAGCCGCCGATGCCGGACATCAGCGGATCGACCACCCCCTGCATGAATGCGCAGGCGATCGCCGCGTCGATCGCATTGCCGCCACGCTCCAGCACGGCGGCGCCGGCTTCGACCGCTTCCGGCTGCGGGGCGACGATCATTCCGTTCTTCATGGCGAGGGCCTTTCATTGGCGCGGCGTGGCCGGAAGGCTTCCCGTCTCCCCTTGCGGGAGAAGGTGCCGGCAGGCGAATGAGGGGTCGCGCTGCGCTGAATCACTGGCGACGAGCAACGGGGCAAAGAGGGCAGGTCGCGCGACCCCTCATCCG
Organism: Allobosea lupini; assembly: GCF_900109525.1. Lineage (GTDB taxonomy): Bacteria > Pseudomonadota > Alphaproteobacteria > Rhizobiales > Beijerinckiaceae > Allobosea > Allobosea lupini. Next base: position 218,699 of record NZ_FOAN01000003.1, read on the forward strand.
TCTCGGCTTCGCAGAGCCACCTTCTCCCGCAAGGGGAGAAGGGGAGGCCGCGCTCTTCATCACGCCGGCTCGCTCAATCTCCAGAACAGCCTGACGCCGCCATCCTCGGTACTCTCCAGCCCGGGCACGGCCGAGAGCAGCTTGCGGGTGTAGTCGTGCTGCGGCGCGTCGAAGATCTGGTCGCGCGTGCCTTCCTCGACGATGCGGCCGTCCTGCATGACGACGACGCGGTCGGAGACCTGCTCGACCACGCCGAGATCATGGCTGATGAACAGGCAGGAGAAGCCGTGCTTCTTCTGCAGCTGCGCGAAGAGCTCCAGCACCTGCGCCCTGACGGTGACGTCGAGAGCAGAGACCGGCTCGTCGGCGATGACGAAGCTCGGCCGCCGGATGATGGCGCGGGCGATGGCGACGCGCTGGCGCTGGCCGCCGGAGAGTTCGTGCGGATAGCGCTCGGCAAAGCCGTCGCCGAGGCCGACCTCGCCCAGAACTTCGGCGAGCCGCGCCTTCTTCTCGGCAGAACCCATGCCCTTGACCAGCCGCAGCGGCTCGCCGACGAGCTCGCCGATGGTCATGCGCGGGTCGAGCGAGGAATAGGGATCCTGGAAGACCATCTGGCAGTTCAGCCGATAGTCCCAATAGGCCGTCTCGCTCTTGTCGATCGGCTTGCCGTTGAACAGGATCGCGCCCTCGCTCGGCTTGATCAGCCCGGCAATGGCATGGCCGAGCGTCGTCTTGCCCGAGCCGGAGCCGCCGACGACCGAGACGACCTCGCCAGGCTTCACCGAGAGGCTGATGCCGTGCAGGGCGCGCTTGGGCTGCTCTTTCCGGAAGAAGCCCTGGCGGCCGCCATAATCGACGACGAGACCGTCGACCGAAACCAGCGGCGTCGCTGCTTCCGGCAGGTCACGTGCCGGCTCGCGATGCGGCATCGCAGCGAGGAGCTTGCGGGTATAGGGGTGCTGCGGCCGGGCGAGGATGTCTTCGCTCTCTCCCTGCTCGACGGCGTCGCCCTGGCACATCACGACGATGCGGCTGCAATAGCGCGCGACCATGCCGAGATCATGCGAGATCAGCAGCACGGCGGTGCTGTTCTCCTTGGTCAGGTCGACCATCAGCTCCATCACGTCGCGCTGGACGACGGCGTCGAGCGCGGTGGTCGGCTCGTCGGCGAGGAGCAGGGCCGGTTTCAGCAGCATCACCGAGGCCAGCATGATGCGCTGGCGCATTCCGCCGGAATACTGGTGCGGATAGGCGTTGAACGCGCCGTCGGGATCGCGGATGCCGACACGCCGGAGCATGTCGAGGATGAGTTCGCGCCGGCCGTTTGCGTCGAGCTTGCGATGCAGCGCCAGGCCCTCCTCCAGCTGGCGCCCGATCAGCATTGAGGGGTTGAGCGAGGTCATCGGCTCCTGGAAGACCATGCCGACCTTGGCGCCGCGGATCGCCCGCAGGCGCTTTGGCGCCATGGTCGTGACCTCCTCGCCGTCGAAGCAGATCGAACCGGAGATCGGGCGCACCGCCGGCGGGATGAAGCCCATCACGGCGCGGGCGGCGAGCGTCTTGCCCGATCCGGATTCGCCGACGATGCCGACGATCTCGCCGGGCGAGACCGAGAAGCTGACATTGTTGACGACGGTGCGGCCGGATGAACCGATCCGCAGCGTCAGGCCGTCGACCTCTAGCAGGGGCTTTGTCGAGGTCATCGCGCACCCCTCATCCGCGGGTCGAGCTTGTCGCGCAGGGCGTCGCCGAGCAGGTTGATGCCGAGCAGGGTCAGCGAGATGCAGAGGCCCGGGAAGATGCCGAGCCAGACCGCCTGGCCGATATAGGGCCGCGAGCCCGCGAGCATATTGCCCCAGGTCGGGGCCGGCGGCGGCACGCCGAGGCCGAGGAAGGAGAGCGAGCTCTCCGCCAGCAGCACCCAGCCGAACATCGAGGTCGCCAGCACGGTCAGCGGCGCGATGCAGTTGGGCAGGATGTGGCGGGCCATGGTGAAGGCCTCCGAATTGCCCATCACCCGCGAGGCCGAGATGAATTCGCGCTCGCGCAGCGAGAGCACAGTGCCGCGGACGATGCGGGCGACGGAGGGCGCGTAGGCGATGCCGAGCGCCAGGATGATGCCGTATTTGTTGGCGCCGACCACGGCGAGCAGGCCGAGCGCCAGCAGGATCCCCGGGAAGGCGAGCAGCGCGTCGTTGAAGGCCATGATGGTACGGTCGACCCAGCCGCGGACATAGCCGGAGAACAGGCCGATCATCGTGCCGAGCGAGACGGCGAGTGCGACCGTCAGCAGGCTGATCCAGACCGAGGTCGCGGCGCCCGCCATCAATCGCGAGAGCACGTCGCGGCCGAACTCGTCGGTGCCGAGCCAGTGCATGGCGGAGGGCGCCGCGAGCTTGGCGCGGAAGGAGAGTCGCAAGGGATCGTACGGAGTCCAGAGCGCGCTGACCGCGGCGACGAGGCCGAGGAAGCCGATCAGCGTGCCGCCGACCAGGGCGTTGGGAGCAGGGAGCTTCATTGCGCCGCCACCCTCGGGTCGAAGATCGGATAGCAGAGGTCGATCACCAGATTGACCAGCACATAGGTGAAGGCGACGAAGAGCATGCAGCCCTGGATCACTGGGTAGTCGCGGGCGAAAATCGAATCGACCAGCAGGCGGCCGAGACCGGGGATGGTGAAGACTGTCTCGACCACCGCGATGCCCCCTAACAGATTGCCGAGCACGAGGCCGATCAGCGTCCAGGTCGGCCCGAAGGCGTTCTTGAAGGCGTGGTTCCAGAGCACGGCGCTCTCGGTCAGGCCCTTGGCGCGGGCATGGGTGATGTAGTCGAGCCGCAGTACCTCCAGCGTCGAGGCGCGCGCCATACGCAGGATCACGCCGATCTCGTGCAGGAACAGCGTCATGATCGGCATGATCAGATAGAGGATGCCGGCGATGGGGTTCTCGGCGATCGAGACGTAGCCGACCACCGGCAGCCATTCGAGCTTCAGGCCGAAGAACAGCAGCAGCAAAAGGCCTAGCCAGAAGGTCGGGATCGATAAGAGCAGCGTCGCGACGGCGACGAGGCTGAAGTCGAGCGAGGTGTCCTGCTTCCAGGCGGCGAGCACGCCTGCGGGAACCGCGACGAGGCTGGCGAGCGCGACCGCAACGAGGACGATCTGGGCCGAGATCCAGAAGCGCTGCAGGATCAGCGGCAGCACCGCCTGCTGCGAGTTGATCGACTGGCCGAGATCGCCCTTGAGCAGGTTCCCGAACCAGATGCCGAACTGCACCGGCAGGCTCTGGTCGAGGCCGAGCCGCGCCTGCAGGTCGGCGATCGAGGCGGGTGTCGCCAGATCCCCCAGCATCAGCGAGGCCGGATCGCCCGGGATCAGCCTGATCAGGGCGAAGACCGAGACCGACACGATCAACAGTGTCGGCACGGACATGAGAATGCGCGTCAGCGCGAAGCGCAGCATCGGTTTCCTCCCGGATGCGCGGTGGCAGGTGGCGTCAGTTCGCCAGCGTCACTTCCCACATGCGCAGCTTCGACTGCCACGGCTTGAAGCCCTGGACGCGCTTGGCATGGGCGATGATGTCGAGGCCGTTGAAGGCGAAGATCATCGGGACTTCGTCGATGACGCGCCTGTGCAGCTCGTCGACGAGCTTCTGCCGTTCGCCCCGGTCGGAGGTGACGTAGAGCTTGTCGATCAGCTTCTGCGCCTCCGGATTGTCCCAGGTCTTGCGCGGCTGCTTGTCCTTCGGCCCCGAGAACTGCTCGAAGGCGATGGCGGGATCGAAGCGGGCCGAGAAGGAGAAGGACTGCATCTGGTAGTTGCCCTTGTTGAAGCGGTCGAGCTGGGTCGCCCAGTCGAGCACTTCGATCTCGGCGTTGACGCCGACGGATTGCAGCATCTGCTGCGCCACCACAGCGGCCGGGAAGCTCGGCACGACCGGGCGCTTGTTGGCGAGGATGACGATCTTCTCGCCCTTGTAGCCGGCCTCCTTGAGCAGGGTCTTGGCGCGGGCCGCGTCGTAGACATGGCCCTTCTTCTCGACGTCGCCGAAATAGCTCGAGCCGGAATAGATCGGCGAGGTGTTGGGCTTGCCAAGGTCGTTGTAGAAGGAGGCGACGATCTCATCCATGTCGAGCGAGGCGGCGATCGCCTGGCGCAGCTTCTGGCTGCCCATCACGGCATCCTTCGTCTGGATCAGGAAGACGTGCCTGACGGCATTGGGCTCGGCCGCGACCGAGAGCTTCGGGTTCTTCTTCAGCTCGGCCGCATCGCTCGGCAGGATCTCGGCCATGTCGAGCGCGCCGGAGATCAGGCCGGCCTTCACCGTGGCCGGATCCTTGACGATCAGGAACTTGACCTCCTTGAGCAGCGGCCGCTTGGAGCCGACATAGCCGTCGGCCTTGCCGCCGTCCTTCGGTGATTTGTAGCCGTCGAAGGCGGTCATGGTGAAGTACTCGCCGCGCTTCCATTCGCCGAACTTGTAGGGGCCGGTGCCGATCGGCTTGTCCCAGGACCCGTCGGCCTTGACCGAATCCTTGTGCAGGATCGCGGTCATCGCGCAGTCGGTGCGGGCGAGCGTGTCGAGGAAGAGCGCGTTCGGCTTGTCGATCTGCATGATGACGGTGCGGGCATCGGGCGCCGTCACCGACTCGACCTTGAGGCCGGAGCGGCCGTCGAATTCCGAGGTGCAGCGCCAGTCGGTCTTGGCGTCCATGTAGCGGTTCCAGCTCCACAGCACGTCGGCCGAGGTCAGCTCGGCGCCGTTATGGAACTTGACGCCCTGGCGCAGCGTGAAGGTGTAGGTCTTGCCGTCTGCGGAGACGTCGACCTTCTCGGCGAGCAATGGCGTCGCGACGCCGCCCTCATTGTAGCCGACGAGGCCCTCGACCAATTGCAGCGCGAAATCGTCGGTGTTGTCGTCGCGGTTGACGCCGGGATTGTTGCTGCGGATGTCGGCGGCGACCGCAACCGTGATGGACTGCGCCGCGGCGGGGCTGGCGAGCGCCAGCAAAGCGAAGGCGGAGGCGAACAGGCGGTTCATCGGCAATTCCCCTTTTTGTCTTGTTGTCTTGGTCTTGTCGTTGTGCGTGCGATCGCTGGTGTCAGGCGGCCCTGGCCGCGCCGGATCGGCGCTTGGCAAGCTCCTCGGCGAAGAAGTCCTCGACCCGCGAGACGGCCTTCAACCCGTCATGCGGCATGTTCGGCACGAGATCGAAGCGCACATCGATGCCGTGCTCCTCGAAATTGCGACGCAGGCTGTCGAGCCGTTCCGGGCGGTTCGTGCCGGCGCGGTTGGCGTCCGGCATCCAGCTGCGGTCGCCGGGCTTGTGGGTGATCTCCCAGGTCTCGAGATCGGCGGCACCGACGATCATCTGGACCGCGACCTTCCGCATCGCCTCGATGTCGGGCGCGCTGCCGAAGAGCTCGGCCATGCTGCGGGTGCCGACCCACCAGTCGCGCGTCGGGTCGAGCAGCGTCACCGAGCCTGGCGCACCGATCGAGGCGGCCCAGAGCTTGTGCGGCTGAAGCATCAGGAAGCGGTGCGCAAAGTGGCCGCCGCCGGAATAGCCGAACAGGGCGAAGCGGTCGAAGCGCAGGCCGTAATGCTCGGCGACCTCCTCGACCATAGCGAGCAGGATGTGGTCGTAGCGGACGTCGCCTTCGCGCATGTATTTGAAGCCGTTGCGGTTGCCGTCGCCCATCACGCCGATCGGGAAGAGCGGGGCGAGGATGACGCAGTTGTTCCAGCGGCCGAAGGACTCGAAGGCGTCGCGATAGCCGGTGAAGCCGCGCCCGGTGCCGTGCATGGTGACGACGAGCTCGGGAGGCTGGCCGCCCTTGCCGAGGCTCTTTGGCACGTAGAGGCAATAGCTGAAGCGGGGATCGGCCTTGCAGGCGATCACCGGGGTCGGGCCGAGGTCGTAGAGCGCGCGGGCGATCGCCGCCGCGTCGTCCTGCTTGGCGGGCTTTGCAGCGGGAGCGGTCATACGGCGGGTCCTGATTGGCTATAAGATTGGCGCCAATTTTGTTGCATGATACGGATGGAGCCGCAAGCCGGATTCGACCGATGCCGAGCGGCCTGTGTGCGAGACGTGCGAGCCGGCTCGCAAGCGTCATTGCAATGCTCTAGAGACCCGTCATGGCCAGCCGTCCGAAAATCCGCCAGCGCGCCAAGGGCGAACTCGCCAACGAGATCGCCAAGGCGATCCATATCCGCGCCTATCGTCCGGGCGAATGGCTGCGCCAGATCGATCTGGAAGAAGCCTTCCAGGCGACGCGCTTCGATGTCCGCACGGCGCTCGACGAGCTCGCCATACGCAAGACGATCGAGCACGTACCCAATCGCGGCTACCGCGTTGTCGAGATCGATCTCGCCACCTACCGCGCGATCCGCGATACCCGCATCATCCTGGAGAGTGCGGCCTCCCGCCTGGTGATCGGCAGGATGGACGAAGAGGCCGTCGCCCGGCTCGATGCACTCGCCCACGAGTTCAGCCGTGCCGTGCAGAGCGGTACGCGCGTCGAGCAGAGCGAGATCAACCGCGCCTTCCATAGCCTGATCTATGCCCATTGCGGCAACCCGGTGCTGGCGGAGACGATCTGGAGCCTGCGCGACCGCTCGCGCGGTTCGGCGGTCACGGTCTGGGCCTCGCATCAGGCCCTGCTCGCAAGCGATGCGGACCACCACGCCATGGTCGCGGCGATCCGCGCCGGGGATGGAGAGCGTCTGGCCGAGCTGATCAGCCAGCACATCCTCAAGGACCTTATCGAGGCCGGTGGTGCGGCCTAGTCCGCGACCGTGACTTCCCAGAGTCGCGGTTTCGACAGGATCGAGGATTTGTAGCCCTTGACCCGCTTGCCATAGGCGCCGGCGTCGATGCCGTTATAGAGCATCACCATCGGCACCTCGGCGATGAAGCGCTGGTGCAGTTCGTCGAACAGCTTCTGGCGCTCGGCCTTGTCGGAGACGACCATCGACCTGTCGAGCAGCGCCTGCGATTCCGGGGTGTCCCAGACCTTGCGCGGCTGCGTCGCCTTCGGGCCGGTCATCGATTCGAAGCTGAGAGCGGGGTCGAGCCTGGCCGAATAGGGGAAGGCCTGGAGCTGGTAGTTGCCCTTGGTATAGCGGTCGAGCTGCGTCGCCCATTCGAGCACCTCGATCTGGACGTTGATGCCGGCAGCCTGCAGCATCTGCTGCGAAACGACGGCAGCGTCGAAACTCTGCGGGTAGCGCTTGTTGGCGATCATCACCAGCGGCTCGCCCTTGTAGCCGGCTTCCTGCAGCAGCTTCCTGGCCGCGGCGAGGTCGTATGCATAGCCCTTGGCCTGGATCGGGCCGTAATAGGACGACATCGACGGCACGATCGAGTTGTTGCGCTTGCCGAGCCCGTCCGTGACCTGCCCCACGAGTTCCTCGGTGTCGATTGCCGCCGCGATCGCCTGGCGCAATTTGACGTTGCCGAGCAGCGGGTCGCGGGTCTGCAGGAGGATGCCGACCAGGCCCATGTTCGGCGTGATCGAAAGTCCGATGCGCTGGTCCTTCTTGAGCTCCTTGACCTCGGCATTGGCGACGTCCGGGATCACATCGACATCGCCGCGCAGTAGGGCCGCCTTGGCGGTGGCGCCGTCCGGGATGACCATGAAGCGGATTTCGTCGACGAGCGGGCGCTTGCCGCCGGTATAGCCGTCGGGCGCGCCCGGCAGGCTGGCATAGGCTTCGTTGCGGGTCAGGCGGACGAACTCGCCGCGCTTCCATTCGGCGAACTTGTAGGGGCCGGTGCCGATCGGCTTGTCGAAGGACCCGTCGGCTTTCAGCGAATCCTTGTGCAGGATCGCCGTCATCGCGCAGTCGGTGCGGGCGAGATTGGCGAGAAAGAGCGAGCTCGGCTTGTCCAGCTTGAAGACGATGGTCGCCGGATCGGGGGCTGTCACCGTCTCGACCTTGACGCGGCCGCGCCCATCGAATTCCGACAGGCAACGCCAGTCGGCTTTGGCGTTCATATAGTGGTTCCAGCTCCAGACCATGTCGGCCGAGGTCACGTCGGCCCCGTTGTGGAATTTGAGGCCCTTGCGCAGGGTGAAGGTGTAGCTGAGCCCGCCCGGCGAAACCTCGACCTTTTCGGCGAGCAGCGGCTTCACCTCCGAATCCTCGCCATAGGCGACGAGCCCCTCGACGACATGCAGCATCACGGCGTCAGTGTTGTCGTCGCGGTTGATCCCCGGATTGATGCCGCGGATGTCGGCATTGAGGTGGACCCGCAACGTCGCGGCCGCAGCCGGCAGGGCGGCAGCGGTTGCAAGGCCCAATCCGGCAAGGGCGAGGGAAAGGCGGCGTCGGTTGTGCATCGGCGGGTTCCCCTTGTCTTCTGGTTTTGGCTTGGATGCTGTCTGGCTTGGCGGCCCTATTCGGCGGCCTGCGCCAGCGTCACCGGCTCATCGGTCAGGCTGTAGCGGGTGAATATGCGGTTGAGGGCCGGGAGCGGTGCGACCTCCATGGTGCCCTTGGCCGGCTGCATGATCACCATCGAAACGGTGGCGGAGAGATTGCCGGTGTCGTTGAGGCGCGGCGGCCGGCAGACCGAATGCGGCGTCAGGAAATCGTCGAAGAAGGCTTCCTTGAGATCGTCGACCGTGAGCTTGCGACCGGCCTCGTTGAGCAGCTTCCTGACGCGCCAGTCGCGATAGAAGCTCTCGGGCACGCGCGGGATGCCGGTGTCGGTGAGCTTGGTCAGCGCGACCTGGCCGACCCAGTGATTGGCGTGCACGATCAGGCCGTCCTCGGGATAGAGCGGGAAGGCGGCGTCGGGCGCGCATTCGAAGTCGATGCCGAAGCCGGCGACCGTCGAGAGCATCATGTTGTTCGAACAGGCTTTCGGCGTCGTCGCGACCGCCTTGATCGCGTAGGCGAGATGCTCCTGCTCCAGCACCTTGCGACGGATCAGCGCGAGCGGCACGCCGGTTTGCGTGAAGTCGCGCTCGCTTTCGAGATAGTTGGCGGTGATCGAGATGCCGGCGGCGTTCATGCCGCAGCGGGCGAGGCCGCCGGCCTCGACGAAGGTCAGGAAATCGGGGCCGTCATTGCGGCGCACGCGCAGCACGATCGCCGTCTCCGCGCATTCGGCCTTCCAGTCCCAGTTCTGGCCGTGGATCAGTTCGCCCGAGGCACTGCGCTCGGGCAGGATGATCGCGCCGGTGCAGCCATCGTCGAGCTCTTCCTCCGCTCCGACCGGCCTGTTCTTCTCCAGCTTCGCCTTGGCGATGACCTCGGTGCGGGCGTTGATCATGATGATGTCTTCGAGCGCGACGCCGGCGCCGTCGGCGATGCCGCGCATCTCCTCGACATAGTGCTTGCCGAAGGCCTCGATCTCACGGGCGAATTCGCCGATCAGGCGCGATTTGGCGGCGGCGTCATAGCCGAGCTCGCCAAGCTGTCCGCCATAGAGTTCGATCGAGCGCTTGACGCGCTTCGGCACCGCCGCACCATGCTGGCGGCCGCGCTCATAGGGTGTGCCGGCGACATCGACGAAGGGAAAGGGTTCGACCATTGCCGGATCTCCGCGGGTTCGCGCTGGTGCTGTGTCTGGCTATAATGTATTTCATTTCAAACTAAGACAATCAAGAGTCTTCTCATGGCAGCACCGACACGATTGCAGCAGGAGATCGCCGAACGCATCATGCAAATGGTGCGGGAGGATGGACTTCAGGCTGGCGCCTGGCTCAACGAGAACAGCGCGGCGCGCCGCCTCAACGTCTCGCGCACGCCGGTGCGCGCCGCGATCGACCATCTCGCCCGTCAAGGGCTGGTGCGCCGGCATCCGAACAGGGGCGTCGAGCTGCTCAGCGCGCCGGAGGCGCCTGCCGATCAAGGCGCCAGCGCCGATGCGACCGAGCTCGTCATGGTCAAGGTGGCGCAGGATCGCCATGGCGGGCACTTGCCCGATGAGATTTCCGAGCTCGAACTGATGCGGCGCTACGAGCTGGGTCGGCCCGAGGTGCAGCGCCTGATGGCGCGGCTCGCCGATCTCGACATGGTCGAGCGCAAGCGCGGCTATGGCTGGCGTTTCCTGCACGAGGCGCGGGACCAGTCGGCGCATGACGAGCGCTATCGCTTTCGCCTGCTGATCGAGCCGATGGTCTTTCTGGAGCCAGGCTTTGCGCTCGACCAAGGCTGGATCGACGAGATGCGGGCCCGGCACGAACTGACCCTGTCGCAGCCCTGGAAGGAAAGCTCGGCGATCGGCTTCTACGAGATGAACGCCGATTTCCATGAGGGGCTGGCGGCCGCCTCCGGCAACCGCTTCATCCACTCCGCCATCCGCCGCCAGAACCAGATGCGCCGGCTCTCCAATTACGATTGGACCTATGGCTATGAGCGCGTCGTGGTGAACAGTCGCGAGCATCTGCAGATGCTCGCGACGATCGAGGCCGGCGATCTCCAGCTCGCCAGCGCCCTGATGCGCAGCCATCTCCAGCGCGCCATGCAGCTGCGCAGGCCGGACGGGCTGGACTGAGGCGGCTTGAAATTCTCACTATTGTCTTTTTGATATAAGAAAGACATCATGCGGCGATCCCTACCGAGGACCCGCCGATGACCGCGCATGCCTTTGCCGCCGAAAGCCGCCGCGACAACGTTCCCGATGCATTCTGGATGCCGTTCACGCCGATGCGCGCTTTCCGGCAGGCGCCGCTGCTGTTCGAGCGGGCGGAAGGCATGCACTACATCACCCCGGACGGGCGGCGCGTGCTCGACGGCATGGCCGGGCTCTGGTGCGTCAACGCCGGTCATGGCCAGGCGAAGATCACGGAGGCGATCCGCGCGGCCGCCGGCCGGCTCGATTTCGTCTCGTCGTTCAAGATGAGCCATCCCGACGCGCAGGCCTATGCTGCCAGGCTTTGCGACTTCGCGCCGGAGGGCATCGACCACGTCTTCTTCGTCAATTCCGGCTCGGAAGCGGTCGATACCGCCCTGAAGATCGCGCGCGCCTACCATCAGGCTCGCGGCCAGGCCGGGCGGACCAAGCTGATCGGGCGTGCCAAGGGCTATCACGGCATGGGCTGGGGCGGGCTCTCGGTCTCAGGCATCGGCCGGCACAAGGCCGCCTTCGGGCCGCTCCTGCCCGATGTGGCTCACCTGCCCTTGCCCTATGACCGCGCGACCATGGCCTTCTCGCGCGGCCGGCCGGAGGGCGGGCTCGCCGCGGCCGAGGCGCTGGAGACCCTGCTGCAGATCCATGATCCCGCGACCGTCGCGGCCGTCATCGTCGAGCCGGTGACCGGCTCGGGCGGGGTCTATCCGCCGCCAAAGGGTTATCTCGAATGCCTGCGCGCGATCTGCGACCGGCACGGCATCCTGCTGATCTTCGACGAGGTCATCACCGGCTTCGGCCGGCTGGGCAGTCCGTTCGCGGCGCAGGCCTATGGCGTCAGGCCCGACCTGATGAGCTGCGCCAAGGGCATGACCAATGGCGCGGTGCCGATGGGCGGCGTCCTCGTCGCCGGCCACGTCTACGAGGCCTTCATGGCCGGCCCGCCCGAGGCGATCGAGCTCTTACACGGTTATACCTATTCGGCCCATCCGCTCGCCTGTGCAGCCGGCCTCGCGACGCTCGACGTCTTTGCCGAGCAGGACATCCTGGGTAGCCTCGCCAAGGTGCTGCCGCTCTGGGAGGAGCGGGCGCACCGGCTGAAGGGCGCGGCCCACGTCGTCGACATCCGCACCGCGGGCCTGCTCTGCGCGATCGATCTTGCGCCGCGTCCCGGTGCCGATGGCGCCAGAGGCGGGGAGGCGAATGCGCTCTGCCTCGACGCCGGCGTGCTGGTCCGCAATGCCGGCGACACGCTGGTGCTGTCGCCGCCATTGGTCATCGCGCGCGCCGAGATCGAGGAGATCTTCGCCGCGATCGAGCGGGCGCTGGGGCGGATCGGTTAAGGGGTGTGCTGCGAGGCTGCGCTCCCGTCATTGCGAGAAGCGTAGCGGCGAAGCAATCCAGAAGCGGCAGCGCTCTACGTCTCCCTGGATTGCTTCGCTGCGCTCGCAATGACGGGAGCGGTGCTTCTCAGGCCCACTCGCCCTTGCGGAAGACCGCGACGCGGCTGCCGTCGGGCTTGATGCCGTCAATATCAACCTCGCCCGAGCCGATCATCCAGTCGATATGGATCAGGCTCTTGTTGCCGCCCTTCGCCGCGATCTGCTCCGGCGTCAGCGTGGTGCCGTCGATGAAGCACTTCGAATAGCACTGGCCGAGCGCGATGTGGCAGGAGGCGTTCTCGTCGAAGAGCGTATTGTAGAACAGGATACCGCTCTGCGAGATCGGCGATGAGTGCGGCACCAGCGCGACCTCGCCGAGCCGGCGCGCGCCCTCGTCGGTGTCGAGCACCTTGTTAAGCACCTCTTCGCCGCGGCTCGCCTTGGCTTCGACGATCCGGCCTTCCTCGAAGCGCACCTGGATGTTGTCGATCAGCGTGCCCTGATAGGAAAGCGGCTTGGTCGAGGAGACATGGCCCTCGACGCGGCGGGCATGCGGGGTGGTGAAGACCTCTTCGGTCGGGATGTTGGCGTTGCAGGTAATGCCGTTCTTGGCGGTCGAGGCGCCGCCCTCCCATTCATGGCCATCTGCGAGGCCGATGGTGAGGTTCGTGCCCGGCCCGGTGAAATGCAGCGCCGAGAAGCGCTGGCCGTTCAGCCATTTGGTGCGCTGCGCCAGCGCTGCGTTATGCTCCGCCCAGGCCGCGATCGGGTCGTCACGATCGACGCGCGAGGCCGCGAAGATCGCCTCGGCGAGACGGGCGACCGCGACCTCTTCGGCATCGCCCGGGAAAACCTGCTGGGCCCAGGCCGTGCCGGGATAGGAGACGATGTTCCAGTTGATGTCGAAATTGGCGATCTTCTCCAGCGCCGGCTGGTAGGCGATCGAGTTCGCTTTGTTGGCGCGGGCGACCTTGGCCGGGTCCTGCTCGGCGAGCAGCATCGGATTGTCGCCGACGATGGCGAGGCGGGCCGTGTTGGCGGCGAAGGCCTTGCCGACGCCCTCATAGAGCCAGGACGGGGCGCGGTCGAAGCTGGCGTCCTGCCCGAAACGATAGCGCGCCAGCGTCAGCGCCTCGTCGGAGAGGATCGGCGTGACCAGGCCGGCGCCGGCCTTGTAGGCGTGCTCGGCGATGCGCCGGACCAGCGGCAGCGCTGCGACCGGGGCGGTCAGGAACAGGTCCTGCCCCGGCTGCAGGTTGAGGCCGACCTTGATCGCGACCTGCGCCAGCTTGTCGAGCTTGTTGGCATCGATGCCGGAGACGTGCTTGTTCATGGGGGGCCTCGTCGAACTGATTTTAAGAGGCCGCATTGCTGGCGGAAATCCTGTCGGGGTCAACCGTTCCTGAGCAGAGGACGCATTCGTTCAGCGCCGGTCGGGCCGTGTGCGCCTCGCCTTGGAACGATCGCCGCGCCAATCGGCCACCGACATGGTCGGCAGGTCGAAATAGTCGCGCGTCGTGGCATAGCCATGGCCGCCCATGCGGCCGATCGCATCGAGCGCGACCGGATCGACGTAGTGCTTCACTTGGTCGACGGTGTCGGCGCGGAAATGCGCGTAGACGACCTCACCCAGGATGATCTCGCGCGAATTGCCGATGCCGAGCGTGGTGTGGTGGCGGCATTCGAAGGCGGCCGGCGCCTGGCCGATCCAGGGGCAGGGCACCTTGACGCCGGGCATTGCGGTGAGGCCGGCCTCGGCGAGCTCGTCCGTGCCCGGCTCGAACGGCACGGCGCAGGCATTCATGCCGTCGAGCAGCGCGTCGGAGACGATGTTGACGGTGAACGCCAGTGTCTCGCGGACATTTCGGCCGGTGTCCTTCTGTCCGCCGGTCTGGCGGTATTCGACGCCGAGCGCCAGGATCGCCGGATCGGCCGAGAGACAGTTGAAGAAGGAGAAGGGGGCGGCGTTGACGACGCCTTGCGCATCGATCGTGGTCACCAGTGCGATCGGGCGCGGCACCACGGCGCCGATCAGCAGCTTGTAGCGTTCGCGCGGGGTCAGCGCGGCAAAGTCGAAGGTGACGATCTCGGCGGCGGCCGACCGGTCCTGCGTCAGAGTCTGGGTCACGATGGGGTCAATCCTTCACTCAAGGCATAGGGTGCGAGCACGTCGCGGATGTCGCGTTCGCCGCGCGGCGCCAGCAAGGCGCGGGTGACGACCGATTGCAGGTGGTGGTCCATCAGCGCGGCGGCGCGGGCGGCGTCGCCAGCGCGCAGCGCTTCGATCAGCTGGCGATGCTCGGAGACGGCGCATTCGGAGGAGTGCGGGCGGCCGTAGATGGCGAGGATCAGCGAGCAGCGCGACGAGGCCTCCTGGACATAGCGCAGCAGCAGCGCGTTGCCGGTCATCTCGGCGAGCTTGATGTGGAATTCGCCGGACAGCCGGATCGATTCCGGCCCGTCCTGCTCATGCGCCTTTTCTTCCAGCCGCACATGCGCCTCGAGCTCGGCCGATTGCGCCGGCGTCAATCGGCCGGCGAGGTTCTCGGCGACGAGCCGCTCCAGCCCGCGGCGGACCTCGAAGACGTCGCGCGCCTCCTCCAGTGTCGGATAGGCGACATTGGCGCCGCGATTGGGCTTGAGCTCGACCAGGCCCTCGACGGCCAGCCGTCCGAAGGCCTCGCGCACCAGCGTGCGGCTGACGCCGAGCTGTTCGCCGATCGCATCCTCCGGCAGCTTCACGCCTGGCTTCAGCGCCTGCTCGATGATGGCACGCCGCAGCGCCTTGTAGACCGCCTGCGCGCGCGGCACCGGCGCGCCCTTCTCGGGCATCCTGACGTTGGAGTTCGACTTGCTCGCAGCGAGCGGGCGGGCAGGGCGCGGCATGAATCGAGTTTCCGCTTGTCTTCAATAATCGCATACAATACTGTTATTGTATCGTATGCAAGTTGATGAATTATCGCACACGAGATGGCGCGGAAAACGCCACGATGGTCACAGAGGCGGCAACGAAACGGCATTCCCCGGTACGCAGCGCGGGCCGGCGGCGAGCAAAGAAACAGGGGAGAGTTCGATGAAGAAGGCCTGGCTGCTGGCGGCCGTCGCCGCCTTTGCGCTGAATGGTGCGGTCGAAGCGAAGACGCTGAAATGGGGCGCGTCGCGCGAGATCGCCTCGCTCGACCCCTATTCCTATGGCGAGACCTTCACGCTCGCTGTGCTGAACCACGTCTACGAGGGGCTGGTGCGCTATACCGGCGATCTCAAGATCGAGCCGGCGCTGGCGGAATCCTGGGAGACGGTGACGCCGACGACCTGGCGCTTCAAGCTGCGGAAGAACGTCAAGTTCCACAACGGCAACCCGTTCACGGCCGACGACGTCATCGCCTCGCTGGCGCGCGTCACCCACGACACCTCGCCGCTCAAGGGCAATCTGCCGGCCTATAAGAGCTCGAAGAAGATCGACGATTACACGGTCGAGCTCGAGGTCAACGGCCCCTATCCGCTGCTGCTCAACGACCTCACCAACATCTTCATCTTCGACAAGGAGTGGATGGAGGCGAACAACTCGCTGCTTCCCACCGATTCCGGCAAGGGCGTGAAGGGTTATGCGACCGACAACGCCAACGGCACCGGCCCGTTCAAGATCGAGAGCCGCCGCGTCGACGCCAAGACGGTCTTCGCCAGGAATCCCGATTGGTGGGACAAGCCGCAGCACAATATCGACGTGATCGAGTTCACGCCGATCACCTCGTCATCGACGCGCGTGGCGGCGCTGCTCTCCGGCGAGATCGACTATACCAATGTCGCGCCGTTGCAGGACCTGCCGCGCCTCTCGGCCTCGCCCGAGGTCAAGGTGCTGCAGACCAACGAGTTGCGCTCGGTCTTCTTCGCCTTCAACCTGACCGACAAGCTGGTCGAGAGCGACGTCAAGGACAAGAACCCCCTCAAGGACATCAAGGTGCGCGAGGCGCTCTACCGCGCCATCGACATCGACGCTGTGCAGAAGCGTGCGATGCGCGGCCTCTCGCGCAATACCGGCGCGCTCGTCGCCCCGGCGATCCCCGGCTATGAGCCCTCGCAGGATGAGCGCCTGCCCTTCGACCTCGCCGGCGCCAAGAAGCTGCTCACCGAGGCCGGCTATCCCAATGGTTTCTCCTTCCTGATGAACTGCCAGAGCGACTCGCTCGTCAACGAGGAGGAGTTCTGCCAGGCGGTGGCGGCGATGTGGTCGCGCGCCGGGTTCAAGCCGAACCTCAGCCTGGCGCCGCGCAGCCAGCAGACGCCGAAGCGGGTGAAGGGCGAGTTCGACGTGATCTCGTTCGGCTGGGCCAATGAGCCGATGATCGACGCCTATTCGATCCTGGTGCAGGTGCTACGCTCCAAGAGCGGCACGGGCGGCGTGTTCAACTGGGGCAATTGGGGCGATCCGCGCATCGACGCGCTGGTCGACAAGGCCGGCGTCGAGCTCGATACGCCAAAGCGCATCGCGCTGATGCAGGAGGCGCTGAAGATCGCCAAGGCCGAGCAGCTCTTCATTCCGCTGCACCAGCAGCCGATGGCCTGGGCGATGCGCAGCACGGTCGCCTCCACGGTTCAGGCCTCGGACAACAAGCCGCGGCTGTGGCTCACCATGATGAAGTGAAGGCGCGCATAGCGCTTCTGGTGTGAGGTCGTCCCGGCCGGAGCCGCGTAGCGGAGCAGAGCCGGGACCCATGCCTGAACCGTTCCGGAATGGATCCCGGGTCTCCCTTCGGTCGCCCGGGATGACCAGACATCAAGTCGGCAGCGGAGTCCCCCAATGCCCGCCTTCCTGTTCAAGCGCTTCGTCAATGCCGCCGGCGTCATGCTGGCGGTGGCGTTCCTCGCCTTCCTGACCTTCCGCTTCGTCGGCGATCCCGTCGAACTGATGCTCAACGAGCAGGCGAGCCAGCAGCAGCGCGACGAGCTGCGGACCAGGCTCGGGCTCGACAAGGGCTTCGTGCTGCAGTTCGCGACCTTCGTCGGCAATGCCGTGCGCGGCGATTTCGGCATCTCCTACCGCAACCAGCAGGAGGTGTTCACGCTGATCGCCGAGCGCTTCCCGGCGACCTTCGAGCTGGTGCTGGTCGCGACCTTCCTGTCGCTGGCGGTCGGCATCCCGCTCGGCGTCTACACGGCGATCCGACGAGAGAGCGTCCTCGCCAAGGCACTACAATTCATCTCGGTGCTCGGCGTCTCCCTGCCGAGCTTCGCGCTCGGCATCCTCTTCATCCTGGTCTTCTCGGTGAACCTGCAATGGCTGCCCGCCTTCGGTCGCGGTGAGGTCGTCCAGCTCGGCTGGTGGAGCACCGGCTTCCTGACGGCGTCGGGCCGCAAGGCGCTGATCCTGCCCGGCATCACGCTCTCGCTCTTCCAGATCACGCTGGTGATGCGGCTGGTGCGGGCCGAGATGCTGGAGACGATGCGGACCGATTTCATCCGTTTCGCCAGGGCGCGCGGCCTGCCGGCCCGCGTCGTGAATTTCCGGCACGCGCTGCGCAATTGCCTGATGCCGGTGATCACGGTGACCGGCCTGCAGATCGGCAACCTGATCGCCTTCGCGCTGGTCACCGAGACGGTGTTCCAGTGGCCGGGCATGGGCATGCTCTTCGTCCAGGCCGTCACCTTCGTTGATATCCCGGTGATGGCGGCCTATCTGATCGTCGTCTCCTTCATCTTCGTCTCGCTCAACACGCTGGTCGACCTGACCTATGCCTGGGTCGATCCGCGCCTGCGCGAGGATGCGCTTTCGGGAGGCGCCAATGCCCGCTGAAGCCGCCAAACCCGGCCGCCTGCGCCGCTTCCTCGACAGCGACATCGGCTGGAGCTTCCGGCGCACGCCGGCCGCCTGGCTCTCGACGCTGGTGCTGTCGATCCTGATCCTGACGGCGCTGTTCTGCCCGCTGATCGCGCCGCAGAACCCGCACGACCTGGCCCAGGTCTTCATCGACAAGGCCGAGATCCCGCCGATCTGGTCGGCGGATGGCGAATGGCCCTTCCTGCTCGGCACCGACCCGCAGGGGCGGGACGTGCTCTCCGCCATCCTTTACGGCACGCGGGTCTCGCTGATCATCGGCTTCTCGGCCGTGCTGGTCTCGATGGTGATCGGCGTCTCGCTCGGCCTTGCCGCCGGCTTCTATGGCGGGCGGATCGATAATCTCCTGATGCGGCTCGGCGATACCGTTCTGTCGATCCCGACGCTGCTGATGGCGATCCTGGTCTCGGCGATCTTCCGGGAATTGCTGCCGCCCGGCTTGCGTGATCCTTTCGCAGCTGCGGTGCTCGTCGTCTCGATCGCACTGACCAGTTGGGTGCAATACGCCCGCACCGTGCGCGCCTCGACAATGGTCGAGCGGCGCAAGGAGTATGTGCTGGCGGCGCGGATCATCAAGGTGCCGGCCGGGCGGATCATGCGCCGGCACATCCTGCCGAACACGCTGACCCCGGTGATGGTCGCGGCCACCCTCAATCTCGGCCTCGCCATCCTGTCGGAAGCGACCCTCTCTTTTCTAGGCGTCGGCATGCCGATCACCCAGCCCTCCCTCGGCACGCTGATCCGCATCGGCAACCAGTATCTGTTCTCCGGCTCCTGGTGGCTCGTCGTCTTCCCCTCGCTGCAGCTCGGCCTGATCGTGCTCTCGGTCAACCTGCTCGGCGACTGGCTGCGTGACGCGCTGAACCCGAAGCTGCGCTGACGAGAAGAAACCAAACGAGGATACGCCTGCGATGACCGCCTCCCTGCTGCTCCGCAATGTCCATCCCTATGCCGGCAAGGCCGTCGATCTCCTGATTGAGAACGGCAGGATCGCCCAGATCGGCGCCAACCTTTCCGCGCCCGCCGGCGTCGCGATCGAGGACGGCAAGGGGGAGATCGTCATCCCCGGCCTGGTCGAGGCTCACACCCATCTCGACAAGAGCCTGCTCGGCCTGCCTTGGTACACCAACGAAGTTGGCCCGAAGCTGCTCGACAAGATCGACAACGAGCGGATGAACAAGAAGCGGCTCGACATCGATCCCGCGCGCCAGTCAGCCCGCCAGAGCATCCTCTCCTCGCTCAAGGGCACGACCCATATCCGCAGCCATGTCGATGTCGATACCGAGCATGGGATGTGGGGTGTCGAGGGCGTGATGCAGACGCGTGACGCCTATCGCGACATCGTCGACATCGAGCTCGTCGCCTTCCCGCAATCTGGCCTGCTGCGCCGGCGGGGCACGCTCGAACTGATGGACCAGGCGATGCAGGCCGGCTGCGAGATCGTCGGCGGGCTCGATCCCTGCACGATCGACCGCGATCCCAAGGGCCATCTCGACGCCGTCTTCGGGCTCTGCCAGCGCTATGGCAAGCCGCTCGACATCCATCTGCACGAGCCCGGCGAAGTCGGTGCCTTCTCGCTCGACCTGATCATCGAGCGGACCCGGGCGCTCGGCATGACCGGCAAGGTAACGGTCAGCCACGCCTTCTGCCTGGGCACGCCCGATCCGGCCCTGATCGATCCGCTGATCGAGGAACTCGCCGTGCTCGACATCGCGATCATGACGACCGCGCCGGCGAGCCGCCCGGCTCCCCCGGTCAAGAAGCTGCTGCAGGCGGGCGTGCGCGTCTGCTCCGGCTCCGACGGCATCCGCGACACCTGGAGCCCCTATGGCAACGCCGACATGCTGGAGCGGGCGATGTTCGTCGGCCTGCGCAACAATTTTCGTCGCGACGACGAGGTCAGGCTGGCGCTCGACGTCTGCACCACCGAGGGCGCCAAGGTTATGGAGATCGAGGGCTACGGGCTCGAGGTCGGCTGCGTCGCCGATCTCATCCTGCTGCCGACCGAGTCGATCGCCGAAGCCGTCGCGACCCGTCCGCCGCAACGCCGCGTGATCAAGCGCGGCAAGATCGTCGCCCGCGACGGCGTTTCGATCAGGACCGCGCCGTGACCCCGCGCGCCAAGAAGCGGCCGGACGGCCGTATCCTGATGACCGCGCGCTGGGTGGTCGGCCACAAGGACGGCCGCCACCGCCTCTATGAGAACGGCGAGGTCGTGTTCGAAGACGGCGAAGTCGTCTTCGTCGGCCATGGCTTTCCGGGCGACGTCGCCCGCCGCCTCGACTACGGCTACGCCCTGATCGGGCCAGGCTTCATCGATTGCGATGCCCTCTCCGACCTGGACACCACCATTCTCGGCTATGACAACCAGCCGGCCTGGAAGAAGGGGCGCGTCTGGCCGCGCAGCTATCTCGAGGCCGGCCCCTACGAGATGTACACGCGTGAGGAACTCGCCTTTCAGAAGCGCTATGCCTTCTCCCAGCTGATCCGCAACGGCATCACCACGGCGCTGCCGATCGCCTCGCTGTTCTACCGGGCCTGGGGTGAGACGGTGCAGGAGTTCGAGGACGCCGCGAAAGCGGCCGCCGATCTCGGCCTGCGCGCCTATCTCGGCCCCGCCTACCGGACCGGCAACCAGCTGGTCGAAGCCGACGGGCGCATCGTCACCCATTACGACGAGCCCCGCGGCCTCGCCGAGCTCGACGCCGCCATCGATTTCGCCCGGCGTCACGACGGCGCGGCCGGTGGCCTGATCCGGGCGATGTTCGCGCCCGACCGCATCGAGACCTCGACGGCCGAGCTGCTGCGCCGCACCGCCGCCGCGGCGCGCGAGCTCGATATCCCCGTCCGCCTGCACTGCTGCCAGTCGAAGATCGAGTACGATCTCGTTCTCGCCCAGCACGGCATGAGCCCGCCGGAATGGCTGGCGAGCCTCGGCTTCCTCGACCAGCGCTGCCTCCTGCCGCATGGTACGGTCGTCTCCGGCAGCCGCCTGGTCGACCGCCCCGGCCGCGACCTCGAGATCATCCGCGATTCCGGCGCCAGCATTGTGCATTGCCCGCTGGTCTCAGGCCGGCACGGCAACGCGATCAACCATTTCGGCCGTTACCGCACCATGGGTCTCAAGATCGCCATGGGGACCGATACCGCCCCGCCGGACATGATTATGAACCTGCAGGTCGGCATGATCCTCTCCCGCACCATGGCCGGCAATGTCGGCGCCGTGCGCTCCGAGGATTACTACGACGCTGCCACGATCGGTGGCGCGGATGCGCTGCGGCGGCCCGATCTCGGCCGCCTCCAGCCCGGCTCCCGTGCCGACATCACCGTCTTCGATTTCGACCGGCCGCATAGCGGCCAGGTCATCGACCCCATCCAGACGATGATGCTGACCGGCCATGGTCGCGATTTTTCGACGGTGGTGATCGACGGCCGCTTCGTCATGGAGGACCGCGCCATTCCGGGCCAGGACGAGGCCGCCGACAATATCCGCGCCCAGAAGCAGTTCGAGGGCGTGATGGCGCGCTATCCGGAGCGCACTTTGGGTCATCCGCCGATGAACAAGATCTTCTCGTCGAGCTACCCGATCGAACGCAAGGGAGACGCCGCGTGAACGCCCAGCCAGCGCTGCTCTCGGTCCGCGACCTGCGCATCGTCTTCGACGGGCGGCGTGGCCCGCTGACGGCGCTCGACGGCGTCTCCTTCGAGATCGCGCCGGGCGAAATCCTCGGCGTGGTCGGCGAATCCGGCGCCGGCAAGTCGCTGACCGGCACGGCGGTGATCGGCCTGCTCGATCCGCCCGGGCGCCTGGCCGGCGGCGAGATCAGGCTGTCGGGCCAGCGCATCGACAATCTGCCGGCCGAGACGATGCGCAAATTGCGCGGCCGCCGGATCGGCGCGATCTTCCAGGACCCGCTGACCTCGCTGCATCCGCTGCTGACCGTCGGCGAGCAACTGGTCGAGACGATCACGACGCATCTGCCGGTCGGCAAGGCCGAGGCGCGCAAGCGGGCGCTCGACCTTCTGAAGGAGGTCGGCATCCCCGCCGCCGAGACGCGGATCGACCATTACCCGCACCAGTTCTCCGGCGGCATGCGCCAGCGCGTCGTCATCGCGCTGGCGCTCTGCGCCGAGCCGACGCTGATCATCGCCGACGAGCCGACGACGGCGCTCGACGTCTCGATTCAGGCGCAGATCACCACGCTGCTGAAGCGGCTCTGCCGCGAGCACGGCACAGCGATCATGCTGGTGACGCACGATATGGGCGTGATCGCCGAGACCGCCGATCGGGTCGCGGTGATGTATGCCGGGCGCGTCGTCGAGATCGGCCCGGTCGAGGAGGTGACGCGCCGGCCGCGTCATCCCTACACCGCCGGCTTGATGGCCTCGATCCCGAGCGTTCACCGCCGTAACGCCGCGCTCAACCAGATCGACGGCTCGATGCCGCGTTTGAACGCGATCCCGACCGGCTGCGCCTTCAATCCGCGCTGCGGCCTTGCCACCGATCTCTGCCGGCAGACCAAGCCCAGCCTGCCGGTTTCCGATCACGCCGCCGCCTGCCATTTCCCGCTGCGGGAGATCGCCCATGGCTGAGGCGAACACCATCCTCGAGGTCACCGCCGCCTCCTGCCGCTTCGACGTCTCGGCGCCGGCGCTGTCGCGGCTGTTCTCAGCTGAGCCGCGCCGCATCCTGCGCGCGGTCGAGAATGTCTCGTTCAGCGTCCAGCGCGGCACGACCTTCAGCATCGTCGGAGAGTCCGGCTGCGGGAAGTCGACGCTGGCGCGCATGGTCGTCGGCTTGCAAAGGCCGACGCAGGGCCTGCTCGATTTCAAGGACATCAGGCGCGCCGACGGCTCCTTCGGGCCGCCGCGGGTGCAGATGATCTTCCAGGACCCTTACGCCTCGCTCAATCCGCGCTGGCGCGTCGGCGACATCATCGCCGAGCCGATCCGCGAATTGAAGCTGCGCAAGGACGAGAGCGAGACGGCGACCCGTGTCGGCGATCTCCTAGAGATCGTCGGCCTGTCACGCGCGGATGCGAGCCGCTTCCCGCATGAATTCTCCGGCGGCCAGCGCCAGCGCATCTCGATCGCCCGCGCGCTGGCGACCGAGGCGGACTTCCTGGTCTGCGACGAGCCGACCTCGGCGCTCGACGTGTCAGTTCAGGCGCAGATCCTCAACCTGATGGTCCGGCTGCAAAAGGAGTTCGGGCTGACCTATCTCTTCATCAGCCATAATCTCTCGGTGGTTCGGCATATGTCGGACCATCTCGCCATCATGTATCTCGGCCGCTTCGTCGAGAGCGGGCCAGCGGAGGACGTGTTCGGCCGGCCGCGCCATCCCTATACGCGGCTCCTCCTCGACACGATCCCCGATGTCGAGAAGCCGAACCGAGAGCGGCGGCCGATGTCGGGCGAGGTGCCGAGCCCGATCGCGCCACCGCCGGGCTGCGCATTCCATCCGCGCTGCGTACAGGCGGTCGAGCGCTGTCGCACCGAGGCGCCGGCGCTGCGGCGCGAGGGCGAGCTGGAGATCGCCTGCCATTTGGCTTGAACGTTTCCGTCATTGCGAGCGCAGCGAAGCAACCCAGGAGCGGCAGGGCGAAGTGGCTTGTTCCCCATCGATCGCTTCGCTGCGCTCGCGATGACGACAGCTCAGCAGAAGTCGAAATCGACACCTTCGTCGGCCTGGAGCACGTGCTCGTCATAAAGCCGATCATAGCCGCGCCGTTCTCTGGCCGGGGGCTGCGGCAAGGCAGCCCGGCGCGCTTCGAGCTCGGCCTCGTCGACCAGAAGGTCGAGCTTCCGCTCTGCGACGCTGAGCCGGATGCGGTCGCCATCCCGGACCAGCGCCAGCGGGCCGCCGACCGCCGCCTCCGGCGCGACATGCAACACGATCGCGCCATAGGCGGTGCCGGACATGCGGGCATCGGAGATGCGGACCATGTCCTTGACACCCTTGGCCGCGAGCTTGCGCGGGATCGGCAGATAGCCGGCTTCCGGCATGGCGGCGGCGCTCTTCGGGCCGGCGTTCTGCAGGACGAGGATATCGTCTAGGCCGACATCGAGATCGGGATCGTCGATGCGGGCCGAGAGGTCCTCCAGTGATGAGAAGACGACGGCGCGGCCCTCATGCTCCAGCAGGCGCTTCTCGGCCGCGGCGCGCTTGACGATGGCGCCGCGCGGGGCGAGCGAGCCGAACACGGCGACGAGGCCGCCATCGGGATCGACCGGGTCTTCGCGCGGGCGGATGATGGCGCGATCGACCTGGTCGACGAGGGGAGCGTCGATCAATTCGCGCAGCGTCTGCCCGGTCACGCTCAGGCAGTCGAGATGGAGCAAGTCGCGCAACTCCTTCAGCACGGCCGGCACGCCGCCACCGGCGAAGAAATCCTCCATGTAGTTGTTCCCGACCGGCTTCAGGTTCACCAGAACCGGCGTCTCGTCGGAGAGCCGGTTGAGGCGGTTGAGGTCGACCTTGATCCCGGCGCGGCGGGCGATGGCCGTGAGATGGACGACGGCATTGGTCGAGCCGGAGATGGCCAGCAGCACGCGCCAGGCGTTCTCGATCGCCTGCTCGGTGACGATCTGGCGCGGCAGCAGCGTTTGCGTGCCGATCAGTTCGACGGCGCGCTTGCCGCTTGCCTCGGCGCAACGCAGCCGGTCGGCATGGACGGCGGGAATCGCGGCCGAGCGCGGCAAAGCGAGCCCCAGAGTTTCGGCGATGCAGGCCATGGTCGAGGCGGTGCCCATCACCGCGCAGGTGCCGGCCGTGGTGGCGAGCCGGCCTTCGACCACGTCGATCTCCTCCTGGTCGATTTCGCCGGCGCGGAAACGGGCCCAGAAGCGGCGGCAATCGGTGCAGGCGCCCAGGCGCTCGCCCTTGTGGCGGCCGGTCGACATCGGCCCGCCGACGAGCTGGACGGTCGGGACATTGGCCGAGAGCGCCGCCATCAACTGCGCCGGCACGGTCTTGTCGCAGCCGCCCATCAGCACGACGGCATCGATCGGCTGGGCCCGGATCATTTCCTCCGTGCCCATCGCCATCAGGTTGCGGAATTTCAGGCTGGTCGGGTTGAGGAAGACCTCGCCGAGCGAAATGGTCGGGAACTCGACGGGCAGGCCACCGGCCATCAGCACGCCGCGCTTCACCGCCTCCAGCAGTTCGGGGAAGTGACGGTGGCAGTTGTTGAAACCGCTATAGGTATTGGCGATGCCGACGATCGGCCGGGCCAGGGCTTCGTCGGAGTAGCCCATCGAGCGGGCGAAGGAGCGGCGCAGATAGGCGGCGAAGTCTGGGTCGCCGTAATTGGTCAGCCCGCCGGCGATGCCGCGCGCCTTCGGTTCCTCGCCCGCCATGCGTGCTCCTCCCTCGACCTGTGCTGAAGAAGAAGCTTGCCGGGATTGCGGGCGCTGTCGAGGCCGCCTCATGCAGGGCGGCCTCGCACTGGACACTCAGTAGCCGAGGGCGCAGCCGTCCTTGCGCGGATCGGAGCCGCCGGTCAGCGTGCCCTTCTCCCAGTCGATCCAGACCGCCTGGGCGCCGCCCATCGGCGATTTCGGCACCTCGACCTTGAAGCCACGCGCCGTGAGGGCCGCGCCGACGCTCTCGCGCAGGCGTGCCTCCGCCTCCACCGTGTTCGTGCCCGGCAGGGGGAAGAGGCGCGGCAGGTCGATCGCCTCCTGCAAATCGAGGCCGTGGTCGAACAGCTTCGCCAGGAAATGGGCATGGCCCATCGCCTGGTAGTGCCCGCCCATCACGCCGAAGGGCATGACGACGCGGCCGTTCTCGGCGAGCATGCCGGGGATGATCGTGTGCATCGGACGCTTGCGCGGGGCGATCGCGTTCGGGTGACCCTGCTTCAGCACGAAGCTCTGGCCGCGATTGTGGAAGAGCACGCCGGACTTTTTGGTCATCAGCCCGCTGCCATAGGGCGAGAAGATCGAGTTGATGAAGGAGACGGCGTTGCGGTCCTTGTCGACGACGCTGATATAGACGGTGTCCTTGTGCTCGGCCCCGCCGGGGATGACCGGCAACGGATCTAGGGCGCGATCGGGATCGATCATCCCGGCGAGTTCGTCGGCGAGCGCATCCGAGAGCAGGTGCTCGACCGGCACCTCGGCTTTGGCGGCGTCTGCCAGGAAGCGGTCGCGCGCGGCATAGGCGAGCCGGGTCGCCTCCAGCTCGATATGCAGGTTCTCGACCACGAGCGGGCCACCCTTCGGCTTGAAGCGCTCGAGGATCTTCATGATCAGTAATGCGATCACGCCCTGGCCGTTCGGCGGGCACTCATAGACTGTGCGGCCACGGAAGGTCGCGCTGACGGGCGTGACGTACTCGCCCTCGGCGGCGGCGAAATCGTCCGCCGTGTGCAGGCCGCCGGCGGCCTGGAGATAATCGACCATCTCTCTGGCGATCTCGCCGCGATAGAAGGCGTCGCGGCCCTCGCGGCCGATCGCTTCGAGCGTCTTGGCGAGAGCCGGCTGACGCTGGACCGTGCCGGCCAGCGGAGCCTTGCCGTCGACGAGGAAGGTCGCGGCCGCGTTGGCGTCCTTGATCAGCAGCTCGTGCTGGGCGGCGAGATCGTAGGCGACGCGCGGTGTCAGCGCATAGCCGTCGCGGGCATAGGCGATGGCGGGCGCGAGGACCTCGGCCAGCGGCAGGCGGCCATGGTCCTTGACGAGCCGAGTCCAGGCGTCGATCGCGCCAGGCACGGTGACGGCATGCGGGGAGTGCCGCTCCAGCGTGGTGATGCCGGCCTTCGCGTACCAATCCAGCGTCGCGGCGGCGGGCGTGCGGCCCGAGCCGTTATAGGCGATGACATCGGTCGATCCGCCCTGCGAATAGAGCACGAAGCAGTCGCCGCCGACGCCGGTCGAGCCGGCCTCGACGACGCATTGCACGGCGCAGGCGGCGATCGCTGCGTCGATGGCGTTACCGCCAGCCTTCATGATGTCGAGCGCGGCGAGCGTCGAGGCGGGATGCGAGGTCGCCGCCATCGCATTGCGGCTGATTGCGAGGGAGCGGCCGGGAAGCTCGAGATCACGCATAGGCTGGCTTTCGTGGAAATCTGGCCGGCGCTGGTCGCCGGCCATGGGGAAGGAGGCGAAGGGCGCTCAGCCCTTGCGCAGATTGGTGAAGACCGGGACGCCGTTCAGCATGCCGGTCAGGTTCTTGCGGTAGGCAACCGGCTGGAGGTACTGCCCGGCCGGGACGTAAGGCACGTCCTGCATCGCCTGCAGCTCGATCTCGCGGGCGATCGCCTTCTGCTGCGCCGAGTCGGCAGCGGTCAGGAAGCGGGCGCGAAGTGCCTCGATCTGGGGGCTGTCGGGCCAGCCCGGGCTGCCCTTGGCGCCGTTGCCACGCAAAGGCGAGCTCGTCGCCGGCGAGCCGAGATCGAGCCCGGCCCAATAGGTGACATAGCAGCTCCAGCCGCCCTGCTCGACCGGGTTGCGGCTGCTGATGCGCTGGAGGACGGTGCCCCAGTCTGCGGCGACGAAGTCGACATTGACGCCGATCTTGCGCAGCGCATCCGCCGCGACGTCACAGACCAGGGCGATGCGCGGCACGTCCTGCGCCGCAAGGAAGACGGCGCGCTCGCCCTTGTAGCCGGCCGCAGCGAGCTCCTGCTTGAGTTTGCCGAAATCCTTGGGGCCCTTCAGGACCTTGCCCGCGACGTCGGATGCCATCGGCGAGTTGTTCGGGAAGAAGCCGATGCTGCCGCGCTCGACCTGCGGATCGCCGCCGCAGACCGCGTTCATGCACTCCTCCTGGTCGATCGCCTGGAGGATGACGCGGCGCACCGCCGGATTGTTGAAGGGCGGCTGCAGATGGTTGAGCCTGAGCTGCCCGGCCATTCCGGTCCGGTCCTTGACCTCGACGGTGATGTTCGGGTCCTTCCGCAGCAGCGGCAGCAGGTCGATGATCGGCTGCTCGACCCAATCGACCGCGCCGGTCTGCAATGCCGCAACCGCGGTCGCGGCATCGGGCATGACGGTGAACTCAATGCGGTCGAGATAGGGCGTGCGCGGGCCGGCGGTGAAGCTCGGCGTGCCCTGGCGCGGGACGTAACCCTCGTGCCTGGCATAGACATGGCGGGCGCCGGCGATGCGCTCGGCAGTGAGATAGCGATAGGGGCCGCTGCCGATCGCCTCCGGGATCTGCTTGAACGGGTCGGTTGCGGCGAGGCGCTCTGGCATGATCGCGGCGACGAGCGCGCTCGGGCGGGCGAGCGCCGCCGGCAGATGCGGGAAGGGCGCCTTCAGCCGGAAGACGATGGTACGATCATCGGGCGCGGAAAGCTCGTCGGTCGCGGCCATCAGCGCCTGGCCGAAGGTGTCGCGGGCGCCCCAGCGCTTGATCGAGGCGACGGCGTCGCGCGCCAGCACCTTGCTGCCGTCATGGAAGACCAGGCCGGGCCGCAGCGTCAGCGTCCAGCGTTTGCCGTCCTCCTCGACGACATGGCCCTCGACCATTTGCGGTTGCGGCTGGAACTGGTCGTCGAGCCCGTAGAGCGTGTCCCAGACCAGCAGCGCGTGGGTGCGGGTCGAATAGCCGTTGGTCCAGATCGGATCGATGATCGCGACGTCGGAATAGGGCACGAAGCGCAAGGTCTTGGCATCCTGCGCGCTGGCGAGATGCGGCGCGGCCGGCAGGAAGGCAGCCGCGGCCGAGGCTTTCAGGAACTGGCGTCGATCCATTATGGACCCCCTCGTTGTTTTGGTTGAGCCTTGGGTGTCCCTCGTCGGAGCGGCCTTCTGGCGAGCCGCTCGATCGTTCGGTTCAGGGCTGGGTGCTCGCCGGAAGCGCCGAAGACGCTCCTGCTGCCTGACTGCGTTTGCGCAGGAACTCGGCGAGGCGCGGCGCGGTGCGCAGGACGTGCTCGCGCATCACCGCCTCGGCATGCTCGGCGTCGCCGGTCCTGATCGCCTCGACAACCTCGTCCTGGCGCTCGGTCGCGTGGGCGGGTTGGGCGACATGGTGGAGCCAGACGCGCATATAGGGCTCGACGGCGATGTGCAGCGCTGCGATCTGGGCGATCAGCTTGGGCCGCCGGCTGAGGCCGCAGATATAGGCGTGGAATTCCTGGTGACGGCCGAGCCAGTCGCCGCCGCCGGCCGCACCGGCGCGGTGCATGCGGGCGACGTGGTCGTCGAGCTCGGCGAGCGCC
Source organism: Allobosea lupini (assembly GCF_900109525.1). GTDB lineage: Bacteria > Pseudomonadota > Alphaproteobacteria > Rhizobiales > Beijerinckiaceae > Allobosea > Allobosea lupini. The sequence goes on from NZ_FOAN01000003.1 coordinate 247,671, forward strand.
GCTGCATCGAAGCGCGGCATGGCGAGGCGAACCGCGAGACCCTCCAGCACGGAGCGGATTTCGAAGAGTTCGTAGATCTCGTCGATCGTCAGGCCGGAGACGACGCAACCGCGATTGGGGCGGATCAGGACGAGGCCTTCATTGGCGAGGCGCTGGAAGGCTTCGCGCACCGGCATGCGGCTCATGGCGAGCTCGCGCGCGATCGTCTCCGGGATCAGGCGCTCGCCAGGCTGATAGCGGCCGCTGCGGATGTCCTGGAGAATGGCGCGATAGGCCTCGTCCTGCGCCGTCGCAGCCATGCCTTTCGAGGCGAAGCTCATCCCGTTTCCCCGCAAGCCATCTGCACTCGCTCAGCCACTTTGTATGAGTGTATCCACTATTACAAAGCTAGAATCAGACGATACGCAAGGGGGCTTGCGCGGCGACAGCGCGATGGCGTCGGAGGGTCAGAGCGCGGCGGTGTAGAATTCGAGATAGCGGCGGGCGACCTCGTGCCAGGAATAGGATGCGAGGTTCGAAAGACGCGGGCGCGTATTGCCGGGATAGCGGACGAGGTCGGCATGAGCCTGCTCGACGGCCAGGGCAGCCTCCTCCGCATCGGCGAAATCGACGGTCCGAACAACCGGGAACTTGCTGGCGAGGCCAGCGAAGGCCGCATTGGGCTGGACGACCGGCACCAGGCCGGCGCTCATCGCCTCGACCAGGGCAAGGCCGAAACCCTCGAACTCCGAAGCCGAGACGAAGAGCGAGGCGCGGCTCATCACCTGCCTTGCCGCGGCATCGTCGAGGCCGAGATGAAGGGTGACGTTCTGCTCCATGCCGGCGTCTGCGATCGCCTTGTGCAGCGCTTCTTCGGTCCAATCCGAGGCGACGCCGAGCATGTCGAGATGCCAGGATGGATCGCGCCGCGCCAGGGCCGCCATCGTCGCGATCAGCCGGTCCGGCCGCTTGTTCTTGGAGAAGCGGCCGATGCTGACCAGGCGCCTTTGCGGGTCGGGACTGGAGGCACCGGCGAACTTGTCGAGGTCGACGCCGTTCTCGATCACCCGGACCTTGCCGGGCGCGAGCCGCTCGAACATGCGGGCATCGTTCGTGCTGCAGCCGGCGATACCGCGATAGACCTGTGCCGAGAGCCGGGTCGGGCCGTTGAACCAGAGCTTCTTCAGGCCGGCAAAGTCGCTGGTGTGGAAGAAGCCGCCATGGGTGGTGGCGACGAGCGGCTTGCGATGCAGCAGCCAGCCCAGAGCGAGCGCATCGAAGAAGAAGTCGATCGCGTGGACATGGACGAGATCGGCCTCGCGCAGGTGCTTGAACACCTCGGGAGCGAGCGGATAGCGCGTCGAGCCGCGGAAGGGGATGCGGGTGATCGGGATGCCGTCGATCACCTCGCTCGCCGGCAGGACGAGCTCCGGCCGCGAGAACAGGCGGTCGAGCGTCACCACCGAGGGCTTGAGGCCGAGCGCCAGCTGCGCCCGGCAGAGATTGGCGACGACGTCTTCCAGCCCGCCGCGATTGGGCAGGAACTGGCGCACGACATGAATGACGCGCGTGCCCGCCGGCAGAGCGGGCGCGGCGCGATGGGAGAATGGAGCGGTCACGGCTTGGCCTCCCGGCCGCAAACGGCGCTGGGGCGCTTCGCCTTCAGGCGTTCGAGCAGCACCCTCATCTGCGGGCGCTCGCCCGCCTTGGTCGGTTCGAGGTTGAAGATGTAGTCCGCCGGCCACCAGGGCCCGGCGCCCCAGGCGGTCCAGCCCAGCCATTGCTGCGGGCTGGCGTCGACCTTCGCCACCATCTGCCGGAGTGCGGTCAGGCATTCCGGCTTGTTCGAGGCCGCGAACTCGCCGAGGAAGCCGCGGCGGTCATTGGCCTTGAGCCAAGCGGTGACGTCGTCGATCGCTTTCAGCGCACCGGCCGCGGCCGAGCATTCCGCTGCACGGCCGGAATAGTCGGCGTCGAGATATTGATGGAAGTCGTAGGCGTAGCGATCGAGCGGGTCGACGACGCCGAGGAGGTCGCGGCCGTTGTTGCCGACCGGCAGGTCGGAGGTCCAGCTATGGGCGCCGCCGAAGGCCGTGCCGGTGACCAGCAGGAGCTGCTTGGCGCCGGCCTTGCGGATCGCGGCGATGGCGACGTTCTGGATCTTCGCCCAGTTCGCGCTGGTGATGTCGTAGGGCTCGTTCATCAGCGAGAAGACGAGCTTGGGCCGTTCGCGATAATGCTCGGCGAGCCGGCGCCAGACATCCGCGAGCGCTTCGGCCGGCAGCTCCTTCGAGCCGAGCTGCTTCTTGGCATAGTAGCCGTAATTGTGGAGGTCGATGATGGCGATCAGCCCAGCCTCGTTGATCCGGCGGACCGTCTGGTCGAGATAGGCCAGCTCCATGATGTCGAGCCCGCCATTGAGGTCAGGCTGGATGCGTTCCCAGCGGAAAGGCAGGCGGATGGCACTGGCGCCGAGCTTGCCGAGCCGCTGGATCGCCTCTTCGCTCGGATAGGTATAGTCGGTGTCGACCTTGCCGGGGGTGTCGCCGAACTCGGCGCCAGACAGGTTGACGCCGCGCAGACAGGTCTCGGCCCGCGCCGGCAAGGTGGCGAGCAAGGCCAGGGCAAGAACAGGCAGTCTCACGGCGTGACGATCCGGATGAGCGCATCGAGCAGCCGGCGGCCGGCGGCGAGATGCGTGAAATTGTGGTCGGCGTCGGCCAGCATGGTCAGCGAGGTGTTCGGATAGGCGGCAAGCCCCTTGCCGGCTTCGCCGAAATAGGTCTCGAGCTCGGCGAGGCCGACATCGCCATCGGCATAGAGCAGCGAGAGCTCGACATTGCGTGCCGCGAGCGTCGCGAAATGGCGATGGCACTGGTGGTGGAGCCGGCCATGCTTGGTGAGGCGCCCGAGCAGTGGCGCGAGCTTGACCGAGAGCCGTTTGCGATAGCGCCAGATCAGATAGCGCCCGGCCGGTCCGACCCGGAGCTTGCCGGTGAGCAGGCGGCGCAAGCCGTCCTTGCGGGCCAATGTCGCGCCGAGGTCGCCGGCGCTGCGATGGGCATAGCGGATTGCATCCTCGACGCTCTCGTCGGGATCCCAGACGAAGCGCTCATTGTTGACGATGACGAGGCGGCGGATGCGCTCGTCGACGACGGCGGCATGGAAGGCGGCATAGGCGCCGCTGCAGCGCCCGATCAGGACGGGTGCGTCGAAGCCGCGCGCCTGCATGGCATCGATGGCGAGGCGGACATCGTCGATCTGCGCCTGCGAGTAGAGGATCTCCTCCGGCCCGTCAGCGGCGACGCCGCTGTCGCCGACGCTGCTGGCGTCGAAGCGCAATGAGGCGACGCCGCGCTGGCCGAAGGCGCGCGCCTGGCTGACGCTGACCCGGGCCCAGCCGATATGGTAGTCGCGGCCGGCATTGACGAAGACGATGGTTTCGCGCGCTGCCGGCCCGAGCGGCTCGCAGAGCACGCCGAAGAGCCGGCCATCCGGGCCGAAGCGGATCGGCCGTTCGATGAAACCATCGCCGAGCAGGCCTTCCGCCGGGCCGGGCAATTGCGACGTCCCGATGTCGGCGCGAGCAGAGCCGGCAGCCGCCGCCCGCTCGGCGATCCAGTCGACGATCCCGGCTATGGTCGCCATTGGCGGGCGCGCCGCGGTCGGGTCGGTCGTCAGCGTCTCATAGCCGTCATAGTCGCGCTGCGTCACGGTGGCGCCGAGACCGGTGAGTGCCTCGGCGAGTGCCGCGTCGCCACCATGGCCCGGCCGCGACAGCAGCAGAATCTGCTCGGACGGCGCCTGTCGGAGCGCTGCCGTGCCGAGCGTCGCGATCGCCGGCAGGCGGCCGGGCGCGATGCGCAGGCCCGCCACGGCGCAGCGTGTATCGTCGTCGGGGTCGGTGCCGATGCCGATCCGGTCCGAGACGATCCGCGTCCAGGCCGAGAGCTCGCGCAGATAGCGCTTGCCGTTGCCGACCGGCGCCATCAGCACGCTGGCCGCGACCGGCGCGAGCTGCTCGGCGAGCTTGAGCGCCAGCGTGCCGCCGAGCCCCTGGCCGAGCAGCACGAGGCGCTCGCAGCCGCTGGCGTGCCGCAGCAGGTCGGCGGCGGCGCGGATGGTCTCGAACCAGTCGTCCAGCCCCTGCACATCGGCGGCTTCATGGGCGTCGCCCTGGCCGGGATAGTCGAAGCGCAGGCAGGCGATGCCCCTGTCGGAGATCGCCTGCGCCAGGCTGCGCCAGGTCGCGCGCAGGCAGAGCTCCTCATAGCCGATGGCGCCGAGCATCAGCACTGCGACCGGGGCGCGGCCGGCATGGAGCATGCCCATGCTGCCGCCGAAGGTCACGGGCGTGCCGAAAGGCGATGGGGCCGTCCTCGCCTCGCCGGCCGGATCGATACGATAGGCTGCAGCTGCCGTCATCGGCCGGCTCCTTCGCTGGCGCGGCCGGGCGGCAGCGGGTCTGGCTGGTCCTGCGGCGCGCCGCCGAAGAGGAAGGGCCGGAAGAAGGCGGTCGCCATGTTGTCGATCCGCCATTTCTGCTTGATCCAGTACCAGGCGGCGAGGCTGGACGCCGTGCTGAAGATCAGCCCGGCGATGGCGATGCCCATCAGCCCGCCGACCCGCGCCAGCGCATAGAGCAGGCCGAGATAGAGGACGAACATGATCGCCCGCGCGATCAGGAAGAAGCGCTCGCCGCCGCCGATCATCAGCAGCCAGGAACCGGGGCCGAAGAAGGCGAGCGAGACCGACATCACGCAGAGCGCGACCAGAACGTTCTCGTGCTGGACGAACTCCGGATTGAACAGATGCAGGATGAAGGGCGCCACCACGGCGAGCGCCAGCGCACCCAGCAGCGAGATGCAGAAGCTGGCGAAGGAGAGCCGCCCGATCAGCAGTTGCGCCCCGGCCGTGTCGGATTTCTGGAAGCGGGCGGCGATCATCGGGATGCCGACCGTATCGATCGCTGCCAGCGGCAGCAGCAGCAGCATCGAAATCCGCAGCGCGACGAAATAGAAGCCGGCTTCGTTCAGCCCGAGCAGCGCGCCGATCAGGATCGTCTCGAGATAGGCCGAGGCCGAGTTCAGCACGTTGTTGGCGATGAAATAGCCGCTTTCCCGGCGCCACTCGCCATGGGTCTCGGCCGGCACCTGGTCACGCGCCTTGAGCCAACCCACCCCCTCGTCCTGGAGGAAGCAGACGCTCTGATAGAGCGTCGTGGCGGCGAGCAGTCCGGTGATGATCGCCATGGCGCCCGCGCCGCCGCCGAGGAGGCCGACGAACCCGGCACCGGCGATCAACAGGATCGAGCTGCCGCGCCAGACGATCTCGCGCGGCACCAGTGACATGTTGATGCGGCCATGGATGCGGAAATAGTTCTGGAGGTACTCGCTCAGCGCGAAGATCGCGGCGAAGACGAAGGCGAGCCAGAGATAGTGGTAGGTCGGCGGCAGCCGGTCGGCGAAGAGCCAGAGCGGCAGCGCCGCCGCCAGCAGCACGAAGCAGCCGAGCGCGAGCCAGCGCGCGTTGACGCCGAGGAGGGCCTGGTTGAGCGGATGGCCACTCGCCTCGGCCCGGCGATAATGCTTCACCACCAGGATCTGCTGGCCGAGCACGGCGATCAGGCCGAGCGCGCTGCCGATCGAGAACAGGAAGACATAGAGCCCGTATTCCGAGGTCGGCAGGAAATGGCTCGCGGCCAGCAGCACGAGGAAGCTCAGCAGCGTGCTGCTGAAGCGCGACGAGAAGGCCGGCAGGAAGCGGCCGGCCCCGGTCCAGGCGAGATCGAGCAATTCCCTCACGGCCGCGCCTCCCGCGGCTGCAGGAGCGCGGTCCCGGCCGGCTTGCCGACGAGGCCATCGAAGACGGCGCCGTAGGCGGCGGCGATCCGGTCCGGGCTGTAGCGGGCGGCGGCGGCGAGCGCGCCGGCCGATTGCACCGCGACGAGCCCGCGATCCCGGGCGTAGGCCGTGATCTGCGCCGCCAGCGCGGCATCGTCACCCGGCTCGAACAGGGCGCCATTGACGCCCGTTTGGATCGTCTCGGAGATGCCGCCGGACCTGGCGCCGATCACCGGCACGCCATGGGCGAAAGCCTCGATCACCACCCGCCCGAACGGCTCGCGGAACAGCGAGGGAACGGCGAGGACGTCGATCTCGGGCAGGAAGGCATCCGGCTTGGTCCAGCCGAGGAAGCGGGTGTTGTGCGCCGGGAAGCGCCCGGGCAGCGCCTTGGCGTAGTCGCTCTGGCCGGTGCCGGCGATCAGGAACTCGACCGGTTCGCCGGCGAGCCGTTGCGCGGCTGCGGCCAGCGTGTCGAGGCCCTTGATCGGGTCGTGTACGCCGATGAAGCCGATGCGTAGCGGGCGCTCCGCCGGCGGAGCTGAGCGGGGCAGAGCGCCGGGCACGGGCGCGATCGCGCCGGGAATGGCGTGCGTCGTCGCGTTCGGGAAATAGCCGTGCTCGGTGTGGCGGCCGATGATGAAATCGGTCTCGCCGATCACGGCGTCGACGAAGCGCGAGTTCAATTTCTTGCCGTAGGAGCTCACCTGGCAGGAACCGCAGGCGCGTCCGCAATTGTCGTTGCCCTTCCACATGCTGCCCTTCCAGCAGAGCAGGAAGGTGCTGCGCAGGATATGCGCGACCGGCACGCCGCAGCTTTTCGCCGCCGCCCAGGTCGCGACATTGATGTTCTCGATCGAGTCGGTCAGCACGATGTCGGGGCGTAGGCGCCTGATCTCGCGACGCATGACGAAAAAGGCGCGCGGATTGAAGTTCTCTAGTGCGTGCCAGATCGCTTTCTTCCAGCCTGGCCGAGGCAGCCGGTAGTTCCAGTCGATGTTGAGCGAGCGCAGGCGGTGCACCGGCACGCCGTCATAGGTCTCGTGCCTGTCCTCGCCGGAGACGTTGACAACGGTCAGGTCATGGCCGGCCGCGAGCAGCAGCTTGGCGACGATCATCGCCGAGATCGGCCCGCCGCCGTCGATGAAGGGCGGGAACGCTGCACAGGCCATCAGGATACGCATGCTGTCTGGACTCGTCCTCGTCACGGCGCGTTTGCCGGGGCGGCCTTTCCCAAGGGCAGCAATACCCGGCGCGGGCTAAGCAAAGGTTGGCGTGCCCGGGGGATTTCTTCGTGTTGTAAACGAGGCGTGAACGGGATCGCGCAGGCCACAGGTAGGGCGGTCGAAAAATCGTTCCGGTCACGCTGATTTTCGTAAATGTTGAACTATCATCGGCGTCCCCGGAGCGGAACAGCTCATTGAAAATGCTTTGGCCGTGTAGTTAATTTTCGGCGGGCTGATTGATTGAATACTTGAATCAAATCGCCCTGAGTCTGTTGCCGAAATGTTAACTACGCCTCGGCAGGATGCGCGGTGGAATTCCAGCCGAGCCGTCGGCGCGTCCGGCCGTGGATGCGCCGTGCCGGGCCGGATCGAGGAGGCTTGTGGTGTCGGCTGCGTTCGAGGCGGGGAGACGGGAGGAGGCGCCGGCGAAGGACCGCGACTCCGCCGCTTTCAGTCTGTCCGAATTGCTCCAGCTGCTGCGCCGCCGCCGCTGGCTGGTGATCGCCAGTGCCGCGATCTGCCTGCTGTTCGCGCTCGCCTATCTTGCGGTGCAGGTCCCGGTCTATCGCGCGACCGCCGAACTGCTCGTCGACCCGCAGGCGCTGCAGGTCGTCGGCAAGGACATCGTGCGCACCGACACCTCGGCCTCGATCGACTTCGCCAATGTCGACAGCCAGGCGCTGGTGATGACCTCCACCGGCGTGCTGCGCCAGCTGATCGAGGAGCTGGACCTCGAGAACGATCCCGCTTTCGTCCGGCCGCCGGGGCTGGTCTCGCGCCTGCTCGGCAGGCTGGTGCAGCCGACGCCGGAGCAGCGCCTGGCCCAGGCGGTCGATGCGCTCAAGAAGGCGATCGTGATCCAGCGCGTCGACAACTCGCTGGTCTTCCGCATCACCGTCTCGCATCCGCAGGCGCAAAAGGCGGCCGACATCGCCAATGGGCTGGCCCAGGCCTATTTCCGCCAGGGCAATGATGGCCGCCGTGCTGTCGTCGAGCGCGCCAACATCTCGCTGATCGGCCAGATCGCCGGCCTGCGCACGCAGCTCGACGAAGCCGAGCGCGCCGTCCAGAGCTTCCGCAGCCAGCACAGCCTCGTCAGCACGGGCGAGGGCGGGCTCATCGTCTCCCAGCAATTGCGCGACCTCTATGGCCAGATCAGCCAGGCGGAGGCCGAGTTCGCGCGCCAGCAGGCAAGGCGCGACCAGCTCGCCCGCTATCAGAGCCGCGATCCCTTGTCCGACACCCTGCCGGAGGCGCTCACCTCCTCGGTGGTGACCTCGCTCAGGGGGCAATACGCCCAGAGCGCGCGCGAGGCGGCGAGCCTTGCCCAGACGCTCGCGCCGCAGCATCCGCGCCTGATCGAGATCCGGGCCGAGCTCGCCGAAACGCGCAGGCTGCTGTCCGGAGAGCTCGCCCGCCTGCGTTCGACCGTGCAGGAAAGCTATCGCCAGAGCGAGGCCAATCTCGCCAATCTCAGGAAACGGGCGACCGAGCTGACAAAATCGCAGGAGGTCAGCGGCGCCGCGCAGATCAAGCTGCGCCAGCTCGAGAGCGAGGCCGAGGCGGTGCGCGTCGTCTACAGTGCCTCGCTGCAGCGCGCCAAGGAGCTGGAGCAGCAGAAGCGGATCGAGACCAACAATTCGCGCATGCTGTCGGAAGCGGTCGCGCCGGCGCAGCCGACGAAGCCGCCGGCTCCCATCGTGCTCGCCGCAGCCCTGCTTTTCGGCGCCTGCGCCGGCCTCGGCATCGCCTATCTGCTGGAATGGCTACCATCCTCGCGGATCATGCCCGAGCGGCTGAAGCCGATGGCAGCGTTGACGCCGGAAGCCGCCGGTCGGGCGATCGGGGTCGGCACGGTGGTGTCGCTGCCGGCCGCTGCCGCCCGTCGCGAGGATGCGCTCATACCTGTGACACGCCTGCTGCAGCGGACGCTCGGCCCGCATCTGCCGGCCTCCGTGATGATCGCGGGCTCGGTCGACGATGCGACGCAGGCGGCGCTCGCCGAACATCTCGCCAACAGCCTGGCGGCGCATGGCGAGAGCGTTCTGCTCTGCCAGGACGGCTCGGGCCGCGACATGAACATCCGCCGGATCGAGCCAGCCGCCTCGGCCACGGCCAGGCCCGGGCGGCGGCGCAATTTCATCATCATGCGGCAAACCTCTCCTTCGGACGGCAAGGCGGGTGCACGTCCGGACGCGATCGTGCTTGCTTCGTCCCTGACGGGCGAAACCCCGCGCAGTCTCGTCGATCAGGCGGCGGCGATCGATCCGGTCGGCGAGCACATCGTCGCGCTCGTCGTTCCCGAGGATGCCGGAGCCGGGGTGCGGGGCCTGGCGTCGCGTTGGCTGCGCCGCCCGGCGCAGGCGGCCGCGTGACCAGGCAGGCGGCGATGGCCGGTGGCGTCGACCCGACCCGCCCGATGCCGATCCTGCCGCTCGCGCTGCTGATCGGCGCGCTCACCTTCAACATGGCGTTGTGCTTCATCAACACCAACGTCATGGGCATCAACGACACCATGGTGATGGGGTGCGAGGTCGTGCTGGTCGCGACCGCGCTCTATCTCGGCCTCGGCCGCAATGCCGCGCCCTATCTGCTGCTGGCGGTGTTCTTCTCCTATGCCGTGCTGCTGATGGCGATGCGGCCGCTGATCGACCCCAAGGCGGTGCGCGACTTCCTGATTCCGGTCGCCTTCTATCTGCTCGGCAAGAGCTGCAGCGATCCGCGCCTGGCCGATCGCGCTGCCCTGATCAGCGGGCTCATCGTCGTCGTCTTCGGCCTGTTCGAGTTCCTCGCCCTCGACCTCTACGTCACCTATTTCAACATCATCAAATACTATGTCGCGCGCGGCACGGTCGCGCCAAGCGACGTCAGCAGCCAGACTGGCGCGCTCTTCGCCAGCGGCCTGCGTCCGGATTCGCGGACGCTGCTGCCATTCCTCGGGCCCCACCGCGCCTCATCGGTCTTCCTGGAGCCGATCTCGACCGGCAATTTCGGCGCGATCCTCTATATCTGGGCGCTGAATCGTCCGCAGATGGCCAAACGCTGGCTGACCATGGCCGCGGGCATGACCGCGATCGTGCTCAGCGATTCCCGCTTCGGCGCCAATGTCTGCATCGTCGCGACCGTCGCCTATCTCGCCGCGCCGATCACGCCGCGCTTCGTCTGGCTGGTGGCGCCCTTCGTCATGCTGATCGGCTTTGCCATCTACGGCTTCGTCAGCGCCGAGGTGAACTGGCAGAACAACTTCGCCGGCCGCATGCTCTGGACGTCGCGCCTCATCACCTCGTTGTCGCCGGCCGCGGTCTTCGGCCTGTCGCCCGACAAGCCCTTCCTGTCGGATTCCGGCTATGCCTATTCGCTGAACCAGATCGGGCTCTTCGGCGTCATCGGCTTCTGGAGTCTGTTCATCTTCGCGCCGGAGAGGTCGCCGCAAGCCTGGCGCTTCAAGGTCTGTGTCGCGACTTATATCTGCCTTTTGATGATCGTCAGCGACTCCGTCTACTCGATCAAGACCGCGGCTCTGCTCTGGTTCATGACAGGGTCGAGCGATGCCGATGCCGGGCCTGAGCCCGCACCTATCGCCGAGCGCAGCATGGTTCCCAACTATTCCGCGGCAACGCCCGGCTGAATTCACTAAAAATCGAGTATTCGCGGCAATCCACCGTTTACCACATCTCCAGACGTCGGGCTGTGCGACGCTTCTGCCAGTCATTCTACGGCAGGCGCAAGGTAACTTTAAATTTTATGCGTTAGGCCTGACGCAACGAACAACACGGCGTTAAACCAACCGACCTAAGCGTCCCTGAGGTGATCGCGAGCGCCCTGCGCCAGCGTTTGCCGCCGCACGCCGAGGACGGAGCCAAGACGGGGCTGCACCGCAGCAGCGATGGCATCAGACAGGGCAGGACCGAAAGATGAAGACCAGGATCCGCGAAATCCTCAAGACCACCGGCAAGCTGCCGGTCGATGTCGCAACCCTCGCCGACGAGGCAGATCTCTATAATGCCGGCCTGACCTCCTTCGGCACGGTCGAGCTGATGATGGCGCTCGAAGAGGCCTTCGAGGTCGAATTCCCCGACAACATGATGAACCGGCGCAACTTCGCCTCGATCGCCGCGATCGAGAGCGCGATCCGCACCATCCAGAGCGAGCACGTCTGATGACGACGCTCGCCCGCCTGGCCGAAGCCGGCTACCAGCTCACCTCGGAAGCGACCGGCGCCAGCGCCGAGGCGCAGAAGGCGATGATCGCCAAGGCGCGCAAGATCGCCAAGATCGCGGCCGAGCATGCCGGCGATGTCGATGCGAAGTCGCGCTTCCCGCACGAGGCCTTCGAGGCGCTGAAGCGCGAGCGCCTTCTCGGCATCATGATCCCGGCGGCCCATGGCGGCGAGCAGGCAAGCCACGCGACCATCGCCGAGATCTGCTCTGTGCTGGCTCAGGCCTGCGCCTCGACCGGCATGATCTACGCGATGCACCAGATCAAGGCGTCGAGCCTGGTCGTGCATTGCAACGACGATCCCTGGCACGCATCCTTCATGGCGCGCATCGCCCGCGAGCAGCTGCTGCTCGCCTCGGCCACGACCGAGGGTGGCGGCGTCGGCGGCGACCTGCGCTCCTCGATCTGCGGCGTGGTCCGCGAGGGCGACGACTTCACTCTCGACAAGGAAGGCTGCCTGATCTCCTACGGCGCGCAGGCCGACGCCATCCTGATCACCTCGCGGCGCACGCCAGAGGCGCCGCCCTCCGATCAGGTCATGTCCGTCCTGACCAAGGACCAGTACACGCTGGAGCGCAGCGCCGCCTGGGACACCATGGGCATGCGCGGCACCTGCTCCGACAACTTCACCTTCTCCGGGCGCGCGCCTGCCGAGCAGATCATCCCGGTCTCCTTCGCCGAGATCGCAGCGCAGTCGATGCTCCCCAACGCGCATCTGCTCTGGGCCTCGGTCTGGTACGGCATCGCGGCCGAGGCCGTCGCCCGTGCCGAGGGCTTCGTGCGCAGCGAGGCCCGCAAGCGCCCGGGCTCGACACCGCCGAGCGCGCTGCGCCTGGCCGAGCTGCTCGCCCGCCTGCAGCAGTTCAAGGCGCTGGTCGTCGCCGGGCTCGACCGCTACGAGCGCGCCCGCGGCGATGCCGACGAACTCTCTTCGATGGGCTTCGTCGTGGCGATGAACAGCATCAAGGTCGTGGCCTCGCAGAGCGTCGGCGAGATCGTGATGCAGGCCTTCCTGATCTGCGGCATCCAGGGCTATCGCAATGACAGCCCAGCCAGCCTGGCGCGCCTGATGCGCGATGCGCTCTCGGCGCCGATCATGATCAACAACGACCGAATCCTCGGCAACACCTCCAACCTGCTGGCGGTCTACAAGCACGACCCCAGCCTTTCCAGGTGATCGCATGTGCCAGAACTGCCCCCAGCCGCAGGGTTTCCTCGCGGAACTGATCGATAGCGGCCTGCTGATCGACACCGGCGTCGACGGCCTCTATGGCCGCAGCGGCCTGTTCGAGGAGGTGATCGCCCGCTTCGACGACCTGATCACCCGCCATGGCGGGCAGGACGGCGCCGAGATCGTGCGCTTTCCGCCGGCGATGAGCCGCAAGCATTTCGAGAAGAGCGGCTATCTCAAGAGCTTCCCGCAGCTCGCCGGCACCGTGCATTCCTTTGCCGGCGACGAGCGTGCTCATGCCCAGTTGCTGCACAATGTGGCCGACGGCGTCGACTGGACTGACGGGCAGATCTCGACCGAGGTCGTGCTGACCCCGGCCGCCTGCTACCCCCTCTATCCGGTCGTCGCCAAGCGCGGCCCGCTCAAGACCGAGGGCGCGCTGTTCGATCTCCAGTCCTATTGCTTCCGGCACGAGCCCTCGAAGGACCCGGCCCGGATGCAGCTCTTCCGGATGCGCGAATATGTCCGCTTCGGCACGCCCGAGCAGGTCACCGAATTCCGCGCGACCTGGCTGGACCGTGGCCAGGCGATGATGGCTTCGCTCGGCGTGCCGCTCAATCTCGACGTCGCCAACGATCCGTTCTTCGGCCGCGCCGGACGCATGCTCGCCAACAACCAGCGCGACCAGCGCCTGAAATTCGAGCTCCTGATCCCGATCGAGAGCGAGGAGAAGCCGACCGCCTGCCTCTCCTTCAACTACCATCAGGACCATTTCGGCACGACCTGGGGCATTGAGACCGCCGCCGGCGAGACCGCCCACACCGCCTGCGTCGGCTTCGGCATGGAGCGGGTCGCCCTCGCCCTGTTCAAGCACCATGGCTACGATGTCGAGCGCTGGCCGGCTTCGGTCCGCAACGTGCTCTGGCCGTGAGCGCGATGACGGCCCAGCACAGGATCGCCGCGCCCGCCGCCATGGCGGGCCGGCTCCTGCCGATCGATCCGCTCGCCTATGACCGGCATGCCATGCATGCCGGCGAGCGGCACTGGCCGCAGACCAATTGCTATGCCGACCTCTGGATCGAGATCCTACATGCGCTCGGCCTGGAGCCGGCGGCGGCCTTCGGTTTCACGATCACGCAGGATTTCGAGGGCGACCAGTTCACCTTCTTCAAGCCGCCGCTCGATGACCTCGAGGCGCTCTACGGCCTCAGGGTGACCGAACTCGCGCTCTATGACGATCTGATCGGCCATATCGAGCAGCAGATCGGGCTCGGCCGTCTCGTCCTGCTCGAACTCGATTCCTTCTACATGCCCGATACCCGCGGCGTCTCCTATCGCGACAGCCACGGCAAGACGACGATCGCGGTGAACCGGCTGGACCGCGCCGCCCGCGAGCTCGACTATTTCCACAATGACGGTCTGCACCGGGCCGAAGGCGAGGATTTCGACGGGCTGTTCCGGCTGCTGCCTGGACAGATGCACGACGACACCCTCTTCCCCTATGCCGAGATGGTGCGGCTGCCGCCGCGTCGGCCGGACGAGGCGGCTTTGCGCGCCGCCGCGTTGAAGCTGCTCGCCCGCCATGTCGCGCGCCGGCCGAGCGACAATCCCGTCGCAGCCTTTCGGGCAGTCGCGACCGCGCAGGCCGAGGCGCTGGCCGAGCGGCCGGGCTCGGCGTTTCACCATTACGCCTTCAACACGCTGCGCCAGCTCGGCGCCAATTTCGAACTGCTCGCCAGCCATCTGACTTGGCTCAGCCAGTCGGTCGATGGGCTGGAGGCCGCCCGCGATGGTTCCCTGCGTATCGCCGAGGGTGCCAAGGTGGCGCAGTTCCATCTCGCCAGGGCGATGAAGCAGAAGCGCTTCGAGCGTTTCGACGCGACGCTCGCCGGCCTCGTCGGTGAGCACGATCAGGTCAGCGAGGCGCTCGGGCAGCGCTTCCCCGGCTGAGCCATGGCCCGCATCGTCGCGCGTAGCGGTGAACGGCTAGAGCCGCTCGCAGGCTGGTCCTGGCTCGCGACGGCTGCCGATGCCGCCGCAACGCCCGCCGATCTGCCGGAGGCCGGCGATTGGCAGGAGGCCGCAGTACCCGGCACGGTCGTCGGGACGCTGCGCGCCCTCGGCCGGCTCGACGATGCCAGCGCCAATGCGATCGGCCAGCAGGATCACTGGTATCGCACGCGGCTGACGGAAGCCCTGAATGGACGCGTGCGTTTCGAGGGGCTGGCGACCGTTACCGAGATCTGGGTCGGCGGCGTCAAGCAGGCCGATAGCGCCTCGATGTTCGCGCCCGTCGAGCTTGCCGTGGATTGCCCGGCCGGAACCCAGATCGCGCTGTGCTTCCGCGCACTCGCCCCGAAGCTTGCCGCTGCCCCGCGCCGGTCCCGCTGGCGGCCGGCGATGATCCAGCCCAACGGCCTGCGCTGGTTCCGCACCAGTGCGCTCGGCTCGATGCCGGGCTGGTGCCCGCCCGGCCTGCCGACCGGCCCGTACCGGCCGGTGCTGCGGATCGAGAGCGAGGCGAATGCGCCGAGGTTCGAAGCCGTCGATCTGCGCACGCGCTATGATGGGCAGACCGGCACCATCACGCTCAGTCTCACGCTGGCCGCGAACGCGGCGTTGCCGGCTCGCGCGATCATGCGCTGCGCCGGCGACGAAGCGGCCTTGCACGCGGATGGTGACAGGCGATTAGCCGGCACATTATCCTTGCCCGGCATCGCGCCCTGGTTCCCGCATACCCATGGCGAGCCGGCGCTGCATGCTCTCACGCTCATGCTGGATGGCGAGACGATCGATCTCGGCCGTGTCGGCTTCCGCTCGCTCGAAGTCGATCGCGGCGATGATGGCGAGGGCTTCGGCCTGATCGTCAACGGCGTGCCGGTGTTCTGCCGTGGCGCCTGCTGGAGCAATGCCGACGTCACCACGCTGGCCGGCGGCCGTGCGGCCTACGAGCCCTGGCTCCGGCTGGCGCGCGAGGCCGGCATGAACATGATCCGCCTGCCCGGCGTGATGACCTATGAGGGCGAGGCCTTCTTCGCGCTCTGCGACGAACTCGGCATCATGGTCTGGCAGGAGATGATGCTCGCCAATTTCGACTATCCGCAGGGCGATGCCGGCTTTCGTGCCGCGATCACGGCGGAGGTCGAAGCGCTGCTCGGCCGGACGCAGGGCTCGCCGAGCCTCGCCGTGCTCTGCGGCGGCAGCGAGGTCTTCCAGCAGTCGGCGATGCTGGGCGCGCCGGCCGAAGCCTGGTCCGGCCCTGTCTTCGACGAGGTGCTGCCGGATGCGGTCGCCACTTTCAGGCCGGACATCGCCTATGTCCCGAACTCGCCCTCGGGCGGGCCGCTGCCCTTCGTCGCCGACAAGGGCGTGACGCATTATTACGGGGTCGGCGCTTATATGCGCGGGCTCGACGATGCCCGCCGCGCCAATGTCCGCTTCGCCGCCGAGAGTCTCGCCTTCGCCAATGTGCCGGAGGAGGTCTCGTTGCGCGCCGGCAAGCCGCCGGCGATCACCCATCATCCCGATTGGAAGCGTGCCGTCCCGCGTGACGCCGGCGCCTCCTGGGATTTCGAGGATGTGCGCGACCACTATCTCGAGCGGCTCTACGGGCTTGAACCGGCGCGTTTGCGGCGAGAGGATCCGGAGCGCTATTTCGCCCTGTCGCGGGCGGTCGTCGCTGAGGTGATGGAGGAAACCTTCGCCGAATGGCGCCGGCCGGCCTCGCCCACGCGGGGTGCGCTGGTCTGGCTTCTGCAGGACCTGCAACCTGGCGCCGGCTGGGGCGTAATCGCCAGCGACGGCGAACCGAAATCGGCCTGGCACGGGCTCGCCCGCGCCTTCCGCCCGGTCCAGCTCGCGCTGACCGACGAGGGCGTCAACGGCCTCGGCCTGCATGTCCTGAACGAGTGCCCGGAGCCGCTGACTGCAACCGTCGAATTGACTTGCTGGCGTGCCGGTGAAGTTGCTGTCTTCCAGGCGAAGCGCGAGGTCGCGCTCGGGCCGCACTCGGCGACGACACTCTCCGCCTTTGAGCTGATCGGCCGCTTCTTCGACATCGCCTATGCCTATCGCTTCGGCCCGCCCGGCCATGACGTGACCTCCGCGGTGCTGCGCGATGCTGCGAGCGGCAAGGTCTTGGCCGAGGCTTTTCATTTCCCGCTCGGGCGCGGCCATGAACGCCATCATTGCGGGCTCGCCGCAAAGCTGGAGTGCGAGGGCGACGACTGGAGCCTCGTCCTCTCGACCCAGCGCTTGGCGCAATCGGTCGAGATCGTCGATCACGGCTGGCGGCCGGAACACAGCTGGTTCCATCTCGCGCCCGGCGAGCCGCGGCGAGTCCGCATAACTCGCCGTCCGGGCACCAGCAGTGAGCCCTCCGGCGAGGTCCGCGCGGTCAACGCGATCGACCACGCCAGTTACGCCGTGGGGGCGTGAACGCTCAGCCGTCCGCGCCGACAAGGGCGTCGATCTCTTTGCGCCTCGCCTCGACATGCCGCAGCAGCGGATCGAGATGCGGCACGCGGTCGCCGGCCGCGGCGAAGGGGGCCGCCTCGCGCACCAAAGCGAAGAGCTTGCCGGTGATGGCGCCGAGCGGCGCCGCCTTGCGGCTCTGGGTCGCCTGAGCCGCGACCATCAGTTCGACTCCGGCGATCGATTTGCACAGGCCCGCCACTTCCATCGTCTTGCGCGCCGCGAAGGTCGCCATGCCCGCCCGGTCGAGATTGCCGTTGGAATGGCTCGAGCTGGCGAGCTCCTGAACCACCGGAGCCGTCGCCAGCCGCGCCTCCGAGGTAATCGCCTTGTGGACCTGGGCGAGGCCGTTGAAGCCTGGCAGGCCGACGCCATCCTCTTCGATCAGCCCGACCGTCAGCCCCGACCAGAAGGAATCGACCTGCTTGGCGACGCGCTCTGCTGACGCCGTCACCACCGGCGCGAAGGCGAGGCGGGCGATGTCGAGCGCCATCGAGAGCGAGACCGTGTCGAAATTGGCGACCGAGACCAGCGAGCGCTCCTCCCTCCTCCCTCCATGCTGAACGCGCCGATCAGGCTCCAGAGGTCGAGGCTGCGCTGCAGATCGGCGGCGCCTTCCCGAGGGAGGTGCACCGCCCCTGCCTAGTGTCCGGACAATCGCTGCAGAGCTTGGCCCGGGTTCGCCTGGGCCGTGCTCCCGTCTTCCATTCGGCTTTGGCTGATCGGGTTGCCTGACGTGACGAATGTCGCGATCGGACCGATTTGCACCCCTGGGCCAATTTGTCGCCCCAAGCCTGCCATGCCCCTAACTCGCCCTTAACCTTGATCAGTCATTTCCTTCAAGGGAGTGGTGGCTTCGCGCGGGCTGTAGCTGCTGCGGTGCGAGGGTGACACACCATGCGGCTGATCGTCGGCGCAATTATTGTCTTCGTCTGCGTCTTCGGCAGTTACGCGGCCATGGGTGGACATGTCCTGGTCCTCTGGCAGCCGTTCGAGTTCGTCATCATCCTCGGTGCAGCGATCGGTGCCTTCGTCATCGGCAATCCCGCGCCGGTCCTCAAGGCCGTGCCGTCCATGCTCGGCACGATCATGAAGGGCTCCAAGTACAAGCAGGAATGCTATGTCGAGCTGCTGGGGATGCAGTATTCCCTGTACAAGCTCGTGAAGCAGAAGGGCATGCTCGCCGTCGAGGAACACATTGAAAATCCCGAGAAATCGACGCTGTTCAATGCCTTCCCGACATTCGCCGCGAACCATCATGCCGTCGAGTTCGTCTGCGACTACATGCGGATGCTGACACTGGGCGCCAACAACGCCCACGAGATCGACGCTCTCATGGACGAGGAGCTGGAGACGCACCACCAGGAGCAGGAGCGTCTCGTCTCGGCCATGCAGTCGCTCGCCGACGGAACGCCGGCGCTCGGCATCGTCGCCGCCGTGCTCGGCGTGATCAAGACGATGGGGGCGATCAAGGAGCCGCCGGAGGTACTGGGACATCTGATCGGCGGCGCGCTCGTCGGCACCTTCTTCGGCGTCTTCGTCGCCTACGGCTTTTTCGCGCCCATGGCGGCGTCGCTCAAGAGCACCTTCGAGGCGGAAGCCAAATACTTTCAGTCGCTCAAGGCGGGTCTACTCGCCCATATCAGCGGCCAGCCGCCGGTGATGGCGGTCGAGTTTGCCCGCAAGGCCCTGATGAGCGACGTCCGCCCGACCTTCAGCGAAGTGGAAGCGGCAACCGCCAAACTGGCCGCCTAAAGGCTGTTCGTTCCCATGGTCACTGACAGTCTCTAGAACCGGCCCAATCTCAAGCAAGGACTTAGATGAGCAAGCCTGCCCAGCAGATCATCGTCAAGAAGGTCAAGAAGGCCGCTCATGCGCATCACGGCGGCGCCTGGAAGATCGCCTATGCGGACTTCGTGACCGCGATGATGGCGTTCTTTCTGCTGATGTGGCTGATCAGCATGACGACACAGGAGCAGAAGGAAGGCCTTGCGGAGTATTTCGCGCCGGGGTCATTGAGTCCCAGCACCAGTGGCGCCGGCGGCATGCTGTGGGGTACCGCACTCGACAAATCGGGCAGCAAGCCGTCGCCGCCGCGCGAGGTGGCGACAGGGACCTCCAAGCCGGACGATAAGGTGCGCCGGGCCAGCGCTGGCGGAGCCGGCGACCGCGAGATCAACCGCTCGGCCGCCGGCCAGCAGGCCAGCCACAGCGCGATAGCCAGCCTCCGGCAGGCGCTCCAGAGCATGCCCGAAATCGCCGATCTGTCGCGCAGTATCGTCATCGAGCCGACCAAGGAGGGGTTGGATGTCGCCCTCATGGACGAGTCCGGCCGCTCCATGTTCCCCGAGGGCTCCGTCCAGCCCTATCCGAGCACCCGTCGCGTGCTGGAGACGCTCGCGCCCACTCTGCGCCGCCTGCCCAACCGCTTGGCCATCACCGGCCACACGGCAGCCACGCGCCCGGGCGCGGTGGCTGGCGTCGATCCCTGGAGCTTGACCACCGGGCGCGCGCTCGCCGTGCGCGAAATCCTGTCGGGTGCAGGGTTCCCCAACGACCGCTTCGCCTCCGTGGTGGGGCGCGCCGACACCGAGCCGGTCTTCCCCGACAATCCCTACATCTCGCCGAACCGACGGGTGAGGATCACGCTGCTCAGCGAAGAGCCGCCATTGCCCCCGAACCTCGTTCGCTGAGTGCCCGCAAGGGCGCGAGCGGACTGCCCCACCAGTTCCGTGGGCTTTCTATCAGGCGACCGCCTCCAACCCGAGCAACTCCGCCGCACCCCCACCGGTCAGCTGCTTGATCTCGGCCTCCGTGAACTGCAGGTCGAGCAAATGGCCGACGATTTCGCGATGGCCGTCGATCGGGCGCGGTGAGTCTATCAGCCCGAGATCCGAGCAGAGCACGGTGTTCATAGTCGGCGCCGGCATAGGCCTTGACCGGGACCGCCTTCGCCGCTGCCGGAGCGGCGAGCTTCGAGCGTGGATCGCTGGAGGGATAGCTCACGGCCCCGTTTCTCTTAGCGCGCGCCGGGGTTCTCGACCCGGCTCCTGGCTGCCTGCATCTGCCCAAGAGCTTGGCTCGCCGCCTTGCGCAAAAAGCCCTGGTCGGAGGAGAGGATGAAGGCGCTGGCGCCGCGCTCGGCGAACCCCGCGGATTCCTCGCCATTGTCGGTCATCACGCAGACCGGCTTGCCGGCCTTCTTGGCGGCCCGCAGGATCGCATCGATGGCGTCGCTGACTTCGGGCGCGTCGCGGGTCGGCGCACTGAGCGCGACGGTGAGGTCGCCGCGGCCGATGAAGACGGCGTCGAGCCCCTCGACCGCGAGAATGGCGTCGATCTCGGCCAGCGCCGCCGGGTCCTCGATCATCGCGATCGTCGCTACCGCCGCATCGGCTGCGTCGACGAGGTCCCACATCTTGC
Organism: Allobosea lupini; assembly: GCF_900109525.1. GTDB lineage: Bacteria > Pseudomonadota > Alphaproteobacteria > Rhizobiales > Beijerinckiaceae > Allobosea > Allobosea lupini. The sequence continues at coordinate 268,004 of NZ_FOAN01000003.1, forward strand.
TGCCGCCATAGCGGCCGGCGCGGGTAACGCCGAAGAAGCCGCGCTTGCCGCCGCGATAGCGGCAGGCGGCGACCAGCGCCTGCGCATCCGCGACGCTCGCGACATGCGGAGCGAGGATCCCCACCGCGCCGCAATCGAGCGACGCCTGGATCGCGTCGCTGGTCAGCGTCGGGACGCGCACGACGCCGGCGATGCCGGCCGCCCGCGCCGCCAGCAGCACGAGGTCGGTGGTGACGCGGTCGAAGGGGGCGTGCTCCTGGTCGACGACGATGAAGTCGAAGCCGCTATTGCCGAGGATCTCGGTGGCATGCGGGCTCGGCGTCTTGACGAAGCTCCCCGCCAGGAAGGCGCCGCTGACGAGGCGCTTGCGAAAGCTGGACTGGGCGGATGTCCGCATGGTCTGCCGTGCCGATGTCGATCATCGGATGATGGCACTCCCGTTCCCGGATATGGCTGGAAGTCCCGCCGTTTCACATCTCGAAATCAGCCGAGGCGCGCGCCCCCCGCGTCAGAAAGCCGTCAGGATCGCTCTGGGATCTGGCGGGGAAACGTCGGATACGACACTCGGGGGAAGGGTATCCGAATGACAACTCGCCTGCGCAGCGCCTATGCCGCGACGAAGTTCGCAGTGATCGGCATCACCGAGGCCGTCGCACAGGAGGTCGGCATCCACGGCATCCGGGTCAACGCGCTCTGCCGGGCGCGGTCAATGGGGAATTGATGCAGCGCGTCATCGCCGCCCGCGCCGCCAAGGAAAACCGGCCGGCGGATGAGATCGTCCGGGCGAACTACACCGACAAGGCGGCGATGAAGCGCTGGGTCGAGCCGGAGGAGGTGGCGCGCGCCGCACCGTTCCTGGCGAGCGAGTCCTCCTCGATCACCTCCGAGCGCATCAAGGTCGACGCGGGCCGGATGTGATCCGGCCGGCCAGTCGGTTGCCAGACCCGCAGTATAGCTCAGTCCTGAGCCACGCTGCCACGCAGCCCGCGGGAGCTCGGCATCAGCGCCGCGATCCGGGCGTCGCTCTTCGGCGGCGCAATGAAGGTCCGCGCCAGCCTCTTGGGCATGTCGAGATCGAAGGGCCGACTCGGCGGCAACGTCGCCTTGCTGACCATATGTGTGGACTGGCTGGCATGTTCGGCGGCAGCAGGGGCTTCCGGAGCGAAGGCCAGCGGCGCATTGGCGAAGGAGGTCGGAACGGACGAGGCACTGGCGGCAACTGGCGCCGGCGCGGTGACCGCGGCCAGCTGGTAGCTCGGCTCCTCGATGCGGCGGCGCTCCGGACGCTCGCCCTTGACATAGAAGGCGTTGCCGCCCGCCACCGTCACGTAATGCATGTTCGCGTAGGAGAAGCGCAGGCCGGCCATGTGGAAATGCTTGGCATTGCCGACAGCCTCGTTGCGCTTGCCGGCGAGGATGGCGTCGGCGGCGGCCTCGGCCTTGGGCAGGTCGCGCGCCACCATCTGGCGGGTCAGCACGCCCGGGGCGAACTGGCGCGGTGCGCCGACGACGCCGCAGATCGTCTCGGGGTAGCGCGGCGCCCCGACCCGGTTCATCACGACGGTACCGACGCCGAGCAGGCCTGATTCGCTCGACCGGTTCGATTCGAAATACATCGCGCGGACAAGGCATTCGCGCTCGCGCGGGTCGGCTTTGGCCAGCTCGATCGCGCGCTTGCGGGTCTCGTGGGTCTGCTTCGTCGTCGTCCCGGGGCTGGCCGTCGTCGTCGAAGCAGTCTGGACCGGGGCGGTGCTGCAGGCGGCCAGCGCCGGCGCGGCCAGAGCCATCAGAAGCGGGATCGCTGTGCGGCCGTGGCGGCTCTTGTCGAGAGAACGAACGGCATCTGCAGCGATCGCGGTCCGCTTCATGCGGTGACCTCCTGATTACGGGATCTCGGCTGCCGCAATCAGCGAGCCATCGTCACCGGCAAGGAAACCCGAACCTCTTACCAGAAAGTTAATTTCGGACGGAAGAGGCAAAGATGACACGGCCGAAAGTGGCGGCAGTGGACCCCGCAGGCCGTTCAGCGGCGCGCAGCCGAGCCCTGTCCCGTTGCGTGCTCTCCGCGCCGTGGGCGAGGATACGGGCATTGATCCCGGTTTCCGTCGGCGCTTTACCGGCATGGTGGCAGGCGGCCAGCCTCTCATCGACGTCGCGCCTCGGGGCCTCGCTTCTAGACCTATAGCGTGGCCTGTTGCGGCAATCCGTCCGGCCGGTTGATCTCTCCTCGAATTCGTGCAATTAAATGACCGACCGGTCGGTTGATAAAAACAAAGCGGCGAAACGCGGGGAGAGACATCGTGGCGGACGCTTTCATTTGCGATGCGGTTCGCACGCCCGTCGGCCGTTATGGCGGGGCGCTTTCCGGCGTCCGTGCCGATGATCTCGCAGCCATCCCGCTCACGGCGCTGATGCAGCGCAATCCCTCCGTGGACTGGAGCCAAGTCGACGACGTCATTCTCGGCTGCGCCAACCAGGCCGGCGAGGACAATCGCAATGTCGCGCGCATGGCTGTCCTCCTTTCCGGGCTGCCGGTCGATGTGCCCGGCACCACGGTCAATCGGCTCTGTGGCTCGGGCCTTGATGCGCTCGGGCTTGCCGCCCGTTCGATCCGCGCCGGCGATTGCGGGCTGATGCTCGCCGGCGGCGTCGAGAGCATGTCGCGCGCGCCCTTCGTCATGCCGAAAGCCGAGTCTGCCTTCTCGCGGGCCAATGCGGTCTACGACACCACGATCGGCTGGCGCTTCGTCAACCCGAAGCTGAAGAAGGCCTTCGGCATCGATTCCATGCCCGAGACGGCCGACAATGTCGCCGCCGATTTCGGCGTCTCGCGCGCCGACCAGGACGCGTTCGCGCTGCGCAGCCAGCAGCGCTGGGCCGCGGCTCAGGCCGCCGGCCGCTTCACTGATGAGATGGCGCCGGTCTCCGTGCCGCAGAAGAAGGGCGATCCACTCATCGTCGATCGCGACGAGCATCCGCGTCCGGATGTGACGCTCGATCAGCTGGCCAAGCTGAAAGGCGTCAACGGCCCCGATCTCAGCGTAACCGCCGGCAATGCCTCGGGCGTCAACGACGGCTCGGCGGCGCTGATTGTCGCGAGCGAGGCAGCCGCGAAAGCCAACGGCCTGACGCCGCGCGCCCGTGTCGTCGCCATGGCGGCTGCCGGCGTCGCGCCGCGCATCATGGGCATCGGCCCGGTGCCGGCGGTGCGCAAGGTGCTGCAGCGTGCCGGGCTGGAGCTCGCACAGATGGACGTGATCGAGCTCAACGAGGCCTTCGCGGCGCAGGGACTTGCGGTGCTGCGCGAGCTCGGCCTGCCGGACGACGCTCCGCAGGTGAACCCGAATGGCGGCGCGATCGCGCTCGGCCACCCGCTCGGCGCGAGCGGCGCCCGCCTGGCGACGACGGCGATGTGGCAGCTCCAACGCAGCGGCGGGCGTTACGCCCTCTGCACGATGTGCGTCGGGGTGGGGCAGGGAATTGCAGTGATCCTCGAGCGCGTCTGACGCGCGAGGCGGAACAGGAGGCGAGCCGATGTATGCCCAGATGGTCAAGACCGAGGCGAAGCGGGTCCGCAGCCTCGACGAGATGGAGCCGCAGGAGCGCGCCTTCCAGCAGCGCATCGACGCCGGCCAGAAGATCGAGCCGAAGGAGTGGATGCCGGAGGACTATCGCAAGACGCTGATCCGCCAGATCAGCCAGCACGCCCATTCCGAGATTGTCGGCCAACTCCCCGAGGGCAACTGGATCACCCGCGCGCCCACGCTGGAGCGCAAGGCGATCCTGCTCGCCAAGGTCCAGGACGAGGCCGGTCATGGCCTCTATCTCTACTGCGCGGCGGAGACGCTCGGCATCAGCCGCGACCAGATGTACGAGCAGCTGCATTCCGGCAAGGCCAAGTACTCCTCGATCTTCAACTATCCGACGCTGAGCTGGGCCGATATCGGCGCGATCGGCTGGCTGGTCGATGGCGCGGCGATCATGAACCAGGTGCCGCTGCAGCGCTGCTCCTACGGCCCTTACGCCCGCGCCATGGTGCGCATCTGCAAGGAGGAGAGTTTCCACCAGCGCCAGGGCTTCGACATCATGACCGTGCTCAGCAAGGGCACGCCAGAGCAGAAGGCGATGGCGCAGGACGCGCTCGACCGCTGGTGGTGGCCGTCGCTGATGATGTTCGGCCCCTCGGACGACGCCTCGGTGCATTCGGCGCAGTCGATGGCCTGGAACATCAAGCAGGATTCCAATGACGAGCTGCGCCAAAAATTCGTCGACCAGACCGTGCCCCAGGCCACGTATCTCGGCCTCACCGTCCCCGATCCCGCGCTGAAGTGGAACGAGGCGAAGGGCGGCCATGATTTCGGCGAGCCGGACTGGACCGAGTTCTTCGCTGTGATCGCCGGCGAGGGCCCGTGCAATCGCGAGCGGCTGGAAGCGCGCCGCAAGGCCTGGAACGACGGCGCCTGGTTCCGCGATGGGCTCACCGCCCATGCCGGCAAGCAGGCGGCGCGGCGTCAGGCCTCGCGCATCGCGGCCGAGTAACACTCCGACGGAAGGGAGCTGATGATGTCGAGCGAATGGCCCCTCTGGGAGGTCTTCATCCGCGGCCAGCATGGCCTCAACCACCGGCATGTCGGCAGCCTGCACGCGCCCGACGCCGAGATGGCGATCCTCAATGCCCGCGACGTCTATACGCGCCGGAATGAGGGCGTGAGCATCTGGGTGGTGCGCTCGGCCGACATCGTCGCCAGCGCGCCGTCCGACAAGGGGCCGCTGTTCGATCCCGCCAACGCCAAGGTCTACCGGCACCCGACCTTCTTCGACGTACCGGACGAAGTGGGGCACATGTGATGAGCGCCCCGGCCTCTTCCTCTGCGGTTTCTGCGGCGGTCGCCGAGTTCGCGCTGCGCATGGGCGACAGCTGCCTGATCCTCGGCCATCGCAATTCGGAATGGTGCGGCCATGCCCCCGCGCTGGAAGAGGACATTGCGCTCGCCAACACGGCGCTCGACCTGATCGGCCAGACCCAGCTCTGGCTCGGGCTCGCCTGCGAGGCCGAGGGCAAGGGCCGCACGCCCGACAATCTCGCCTTCCTGCGCGATGTCTCCGGCTATCGCAATCTCCTGCTGGTCGAGCAGCCCAATGGCGATTTCGGCCGCACGCTGATGCGGCAATATCTGTTCGACGCCTGGCATCTGCCGCTGCTGAAGGCGCTGATCGGTTCGGCCGACAGGCGCATCGCCGAGATCGCCGAGAAGGCCTCGAAAGAAGTCGCCTATCATCTCGAACGCAGCGCCGATCTGGTTGTGCGTCTCGGCGACGGCACGGCTGAAAGCCATGCCCGCATGCAGGCGGCCGTTGATTTCCTCTGGCCCTATACCGGCGAGATGTTCCTCGCCGATGCGGTCGACGATGAGCTGGCGTCGGCGGGCCTCGCACCGGAGCCGGGCTTGCTCAAGGCCGCCTGGCAGGTGCATGTCGGCACCACCTTCGCCGAGGCGACGCTGAAGGCGCCAGAGAAGAGCTTCGTCCAGAAGGGCGGCCGGCGCGGCGTCCATTCCGAGCATCTCGGCTACATCCTCGCCGAGATGCAGTTCCTGCAGCGCGCCTATCCCGGCGCCAGCTGGTGAGGAGGCGCTGATGGATGCCGCCACCATCTCCCGCCCGGCCGTCGCCGAGATCTGGTCCTGGCTCGGCGAGATTCCCGATCCCGAGATCCCGGTGATCTCGCTGGTCGATCTCGGCATCATCCGTGATGTCGCTTGGGTCGATGACCTGCTGGAGGTGACGGTGACGCCGACCTATTCCGGCTGCCCGGCGACCGGCGTCATCAATTTCGAGATCGAGCGCGGCCTGCGCGAGCATGGCATCGAGAAGCTCAGGCTCAAGCGGCAATTGTCGCCGGCCTGGACCACCGCCTGGATCAGCGTTGAGGGCCGCGCCAAATTGCGCGACTACGGCATCGCTCCGCCAGTCGAGGGCACGGCCGCTTGCGCCGGCGCGCTGGTGCCGCTTCAGGTCTCCTGCCCACGCTGCGGCTCGCAAAGGACCGAGCGCATCAGCCAGTTCGGCTCGACGCCCTGCAAGGCGCATTTCCGCTGCACCGACTGCCTCGAACCCTTCGACTACTTCAAGAGCATCTGATGGCACGCTTCTTTCCATTGGAGGTCGCCGATATCCGCCGCGAAACGCGCGATGCGGTCGTCGTCACGCTCGCGCCGCGGCCTGAGGACCGCGCCGCCTTCGACTTCACCCAAGGCCAGTACCTGACGTTCCGAAGGGAGTTCGAGGGCGAGGAGCTGCGCCGCTCCTATTCGATCTGCGCCGGCAAGGACGAGGGCGTGCTCAAGGTCGGCATCAAGCGCGTCGATGGTGGCGCCTTCTCGACCTGGGCGAACGAGGAGCTGAAACCCGGCGACATGGTGGAGGCGATGCCACCTATGGGCGCCTTCCACGTGCCGCTGAAGCCGGAGGAGAAGCGGCATTATCTCGGCTTCGCCGGAGGCAGCGGCATCACGCCGGTGCTCTCGCTGATCAAGACGACCTTGGCGCGCGAGCCGGGCTCGCGCTTCACGCTGGTCTACGGCAACCGCTCGATCAACTCGATCATGTTCCGCGAGGAACTGGAGGACATCAAGAACACCCATCTCGGCCGGTTCAACGTGGTGCATGTGCTGGAGAGCGAAGCGCAGGAGGTCGAGCTCTTCTCCGGCCGCATCGACGCCGAGAAATGCGCCAGGCTGTTCAAGGGCTGGATCAACATCGCCGCCATCGACATGGCCTTCATCTGCGGTCCCGAGCCGATGATGCTGGCGATCGCGGCGGCGCTGCGCGAGCACGGCCTGCGCGACGACCAGATCAAGTTCGAGCTGTTCGCCTCCGCCCCGCGCCGCGGCAAGCATGTGGTCAAGAGTGCTGTCGACAACGGCAAGGCCGCGACCTGCACCGCGACGATCACCCTCGACGGCATGACGCGGGTGATCGAGATGGCCAAGACCGGCCAGACCATCCTGGAGGCGGCGCTCGGTGCCAGCCTCGATGCCCCCTATGCCTGCAAGGCCGGCGTCTGCTCGACCTGCCGCGCCATGGTCGTCGAGGGCGAGGTCGAGATGGCGACCAACCATGCCCTCGAGGATTACGAGGTCCGCCAGGGCTATGTGCTGAGCTGCCAGTGCTATCCGCTCTCCGACCGGGTGGTGGTGACCTATGACCAGTGACGCCGACACCATGCCGCTCGAGGACTATCTGGCGCAGGGCGGCAAGCTGACCACGTCCGAGAACGCGCCGCCGCGCTATCGCGGTGAGTTGCTGCGGTTGATGGCGACCTTCGTCGACAGCGAGCTGGCAGGCGCCGCTGGCTTCGCCGACATCATCAACCAGGGCCCGGGCATCAAGGAGCGCATCGCCGCCTCCCGCATCGTGCTGGAGAAGCTCGACCATGCCGAGCGCGTGCTGGCGGTGATGGGCGAGTTCGGCGCCGACATCTCGCGCTATGCCAACCACCATCCCTGGGCCGAGCGCGTGGCGCGCGACAGCGATCTCGGTGCTGCCCGCCACGGCGCCGACATGCGGCTTGCCGTGCTGCACTATCCGCTGCAGGGCTGGCTCGACGCGGTCGTGATGAACGTGCTGATGGGCCAGGCCGTGGTGATCCAGATCGAGGAATTCGCCGGGCTTTCCTACCAGCCGCTGGCCGAGATCTTCCGCGCCATCCTGCCGCGAGAGCGCCGGCACACCGAGCTGGGCGAGGAAGGTTTGCGCAAGCTACTTGAGGATGCAGGCAACCGGCCGCAGATTGCCGCAGCGCTCGCCTATTGGCGCCCGCGCGTCGCCGCGAGCTTCGGCCGCGGCAGTTCGGCGCATTTCGAGACGCAGAGGAAGTTCGGCCTGCGCCATACCGGCAATGCCGAACTCGCCGCCGCCTGGGAGCGGCAGGTCGGCAAGCTGCTGCACGCCATCGGCATCGCCTGAGCCGCATATCCAACCGATGACGGCGACAAGCCGCAAACTGCGATCGACAAGGGATCTCCAGGGATGAACGCGCCAGTGAAGACCGTCCGCCAGCTCGAATCCTATATCGCCGGAGACTGGGTCCGCGGCGCCGGCAAGGCCGTGCCGCTGCTCGATGCGGCGACGGGGGCGGAGGTCGCGCTGATCGACGCCAGCGGGCTCGACATGAAGCGTGCGCTGAACCATGGCCGCGAGACGGGCGGACCGGCGCTGCGCAAGCTGAGCTTCCACGAGCGCGCCTTGATGCTGAAGGCCCTCGGCCAGGTGCTGATGGAGGCGAAGGAGGAGTTCTACGCCCTTTCGACCGCCACCGGCGCGACGCGCACCGATAGCTGGATCGACATCGAGGGCGGCATCGGCACCTTACTGTCCTATGCCTCGAAGGGCCGGCGCGAGCTGCCGAACACGCGCACGCTCGTCGATGGCGATGTCGAGGCGCTCTCGCGCGACAACAGCTTCTCCGGCCAGCACATCCTGACGCCGCTGGAAGGCGTCGCGATCCATATCAACGCCTTCAACTTCCCGTGCTGGGGCATGCTGGAGAAGCTGGCGCCGACGCTGCTCGCCGGCATGCCGGCGATCGTCAAGCCGGCGAGCCAGACCGCCTATCTGACCGAACTGATGGTGCGCCGGATCATCGCGACCGGCATTCTGCCCAAGGGCGCGCTGCAACTGATCAGCGGCTCGGTCGGCGACCTGCTCGACCATGTCGATTGCCAGGATGTCGTGACCTTCACCGGCTCGGCCGCCACCGGCCGCAAGCTCAGGGCGCACAAGGCGATCGTCGAGAATTCCGTTCGCTTCACCATGGAGGCGGATTCGCTCAACGCCGCGATCCTCGGCGCCGACGCCGTCGCGGGCACCGAGGAGTTCGACCTCTTCGTCAAGGAGGTCGCCCGCGAGATGACGGTGAAGGCCGGGCAGAAGTGCACGGCGATCCGTCGCGTGATCGCGCCGCGCGCCACAGTCGAGCCGCTGATCAAGGCGCTCGGCGAGCGTCTCGCCAGGACCGCGCTCGGCAATCCCGGCGAGGAAGCGACCCGCATGGGCCCGCTCGCCAGCCTCGCCCAACGCGACGAGGTCCGCGCACGCATCGCCGAACTGCAGGGGGATGCCGAGGTCGTCGCCGGCGATCCGAGGCAGGCGAAGCTGACCTCTGGCGATGCCGAGGCCGGCGCCTTCCTCAGCCCCGTCCTGCTCTATTGCGGCAAGCCGGGCTCAGCCAAGGCCGTGCATGATGTCGAGGCCTTCGGCCCGGTCAGCACGATCATCCCTTACGAGACTGCCGAGGAGGCCGCGGAGCTGGCACGGCGCGGCAAGGGCAGTCTCGTCGCCTCCGTCTTCACCAATGACGCCGGCTTCGCACGCGAGGCCGTCGAGGCGCTCGGCCCCTGGCATGGCCGCGTCATGCTCGGCAACCGCGTCAGCGCCAAGTCCTCGACCGGCCATGGCTCGCCCTTGCCGGTGCTGGTCCATGGCGGCCCCGGGCGCGCCGGCGGCGGCGAGGAGCTGGGCGGCATGCGCTCGGTCAAGCACTACATGCAGCGCACCGCCGTGCAGGGCGCGCCCTGGCTGCTGTCGGAGGTCACCGGGCGCTGGATGCAGGGTGCAAAGACACGGCAGGACGGCATCCATCCCTTCCGCAAGTCGCTGGCCGAACTGGAGATCGGCGACCAGCTCGTCACGGCCTCGCGCACGGTGACGCTGGAGGACATCGAGCATTTCGCCCATTTCACCGGCGACACCTTCTACGCCCATATGGACGAGGACGCCGCCAAGGCGAACCCGTTCTTCGACGGGCGCGTTGCGCACGGCTACCTGATCGTGTCGTTCGCCGCCGGCCTCTTCGTCGATCCGGCGCCGGGCCCGGTGCTCGCCAATTACGGCGTCGATGCGCTGCGCTTCCTCACCCCGGTCAATCCGGGCGACACGCTGCAGGTGACGCTGACCTGCAAGCAGATCAATCCGCGCGAGACGGAAAACTATGGCGAGGTACGGTGGGACTGTGCGGTCAGCAACCAGGAGGCTCAGCTCGTCGCGCAATACGATGTGCTGACCATGGTGGCGAAGACCTGGCCGGCGTGAGCGCGGCCTATTTCATCGCGCTGGCGCCGTCGAGGAACAGCGCGGTGACCATGTCGGCATAGCCTTCACGGCTGAGCGCGCCGCTCGGCCGGAACCAGGTGTAGACCCAGTTGAGGATGCCGAAGAGCGACATGGTGACCGGCGTCACACCGGCGCTGCTTTTCGCCAGCGCCGGGTTGATGTCGACCAGCACGTCCGAGAACGCCTTGACGATGCGGCGCTCCATCTCGCGCAGTTCCAGCCTCTGGGCGTCGGTGAGCGAGCCGGTGCCGTTGAGCAGGACCTGGTGGAAGTTCGAGGCCGTGCGATAGTTCTCGAGCACGCCGCCGATCAGATGGCGCAGGCGCGCCCTTGGCTCGAGATCGGGCCGGTCGGCCTCGATGATCGCCGCCTCCAGCTCGACCAGATGGGTCAGGCCGATATCGAAGATCAGCAGGTCCTTGCTCGGATAGTAATGGTAGAGCAGCGCCTTGGAGACGTTGTTCTCCTGGGCGATCTGCGCCATCGAGGCGCGCTCCATGCCGAGCTTGGCGAAGACGGCTGCGGCGCTGTCGAGGATGCTGCGCCGCTTCTCGTCGAAATCCGCAGCCCTGGTGCGGGCCATCGCCTGTCATCCTTTCGGCCGGTTGTCGACGACGCGCCTGGCCTTGCCGGCCGAGCGCTCGACCGAATCGGGGTCGCCGACCTCGATCCTGGTGCTCACCCCCACCACGCTTTTGATGTGGTGCGCAAGCTCCTTGGCTGACGCAGCGCGCGCGTCGGCATCGGCTGCGTGCGGCATCGCCTCGACATGCACGACCATGTCGTCCATGCGGCCGGCGCGCACGAGCTCGATCTGGAAATGCGGGGCGAGCCCGCCGCATTTCAGCAATTGCTCCTCGATCTGCGTCGGGAAGATGTTGACGCCGCGCAGGATCATCATGTCGTCGGTGCGGCCGGTGATCTTCTCGATCCGGCGCATCGCCCGCGCCGTGCCGGGAAGCAGTCGCGTCAGGTCGCGCGTGCGGTAGCGGATGATCGGCAACGCCTCCTTGGTCAACGAGGTGAAAACGAGCTCGCCGATCTCGCCGTCGGGCAGGACTTCGCCGGTCTCCGGATCGATGATCTCAGGATAGAAATGATCCTCCCAGACATGCAAACCGTCCTTTGTCTCGACGCATTCGCTGGCGACGCCGGGGCCGATCACCTCCGACAGGCCATAGATGTCGACGGCATGCATGTCGAAGTCCTGCTGGATCTCCTGGCGCATCGCATTGGTCCAGGGCTCGGCGCCGAAGATGCCGATGGCGAGCGAGGAGCTGCGCGGGTCGATGCCCTGGCGTCGGAATTCGTCGAGGATCGACAGCATGTAGGACGGCGTCACCATGATGATGCGCGGCTTGAAGTCCTGGATCAGGCAGACCTGGCGCTCGGTCATGCCGCCTGAGATCGGGATGACCGTGCAGCCGAGCTTCTCGGCACCGTAATGGGCGCCGAGCCCGCCGGTGAACAGGCCGTAGCCATAGGCGACATGGCAGATGTCGCCGGCCCGGCCGCCCGCCGCCCGGATCGAGCGGGCGACGCAAGTCGCCCACATCTCGATGTCGTTCTGGGTGTAGCCGACGACCGTCGGCTTGCCGGTCGTGCCGGAGGAGGCGTGGATGCGGGCGACCTTTTCTCGAGGCACCGCGAACATCCCGAACGGATAGGTGTCGCGAAGGTCCTGCTTCACCGTGAACGGGAACTTCGAAAGGTCGGACAGCGTCCTGAGATCATCCGGATGGACGCCGGCCTCGTCGAACGTCGCTCGGTAATGCGCCGAGTTGCGATAGGCATGGTCGAGCGTCGTCTTCAGCCGCTTGAGCTGGAGCGCCGAGATCTCGTCGCGGGAGGCCGTTTCGATGGGGTCGAGCTCGCCCGGGCGGGGCGAAAGGTCTTCCATGGGTCTCCTCCGCTTCAGTCTTGTTTCAGCCGGCGCGTTCAGTCCGGTACGGGTATCGGCGTGCCCTTGACGGTGCGGGAATGGCCGCGGAATTCCGCGACATGCTCGCCGTTCTGGTTCGTCACCGTGATGTCATAGATGCCGCCGCGGCCGATGCGCGAGACTTCGCGCGCGCTCGCGCTGAGCCGGTCACCCGCGAAGGCGGGGCGCAGGAAGGTCACTGAGCAATGCTGCGCGACGGTGTTCTGGTTGTAGCTGTTGCAGGCGAAGGCGAAGGCCGAGTCCGCCAAAGTGAAGATGTAGCCGCCATGGCAGGTCTTGTGGCCGTTGGTCATCTCGACCGTGATGGTCAGCGACAGCTGCGCCTCGCCGGGACCGATCGCGTCGAGACTCATGCCGAGGCTGCGGGAAGCGAGGTCCTTCTCCCACATCGCCGCGGCAGAGGCGCGGGCGACGGCGAGCGGATCGGAGACGTCGAGGCTCATCGTCCGCTGAACTTCGGCTGGCGCTTGTCGAGGAAAGCGAGCACGCCCTCGGCATAGTCGGCGCTGCGGCCGGCCCGGCGCTGCAAATCGCGCTCGAGGTCGAGCTGCTGGTCGAGGGTGTTGCCGGCCGAAGCCTGGATCGCCTGCTTGATCAGGCCGAGCCCGAAGGTCGGGCCGGCGGCGAGCTTCTTGCCGAGTGCCTCGGCCTCGCTCATCAGCTCTGCATCATCGACGGCGCGCCAGATCAGGCCCCAGGCGGCGGCGGTTTCCGCCGTCAGCGGCTCCGCGGTCAGCGCGAGCGCCTTGGCGCGGGCTTCGCCGAGCAATTGCGCGAGGCTCCAGGTTCCGCCGGAATCGGGGATGAGGCCGATCTTCGAGAAGGCCTGGATGAACTTCGCCGACCGCGCCGCCAGCACGATGTCGCAGGCGATCGCGATATTGGCGCCGGCGCCGGCGGCGACGCCGTTGACCGCGCAGACGACCGGCTTGTCGAGACTGCGGATCTGGCGGATCAGCGGATTATAGAAGCTTTCGATCGTGCGGCCGAGATCCGGCGCCGTCTCCTTGCGCGGATCGCGATCGCCGAGGTCCTGGCCGGCGCAGAAGCCGCGGCCGGCGCCGGTGAGCAGCACCGCGCGGATGTCGCTCTCGTCATGCGCATGCTGGAATCCGGCGCGTAGCGCAAGGTGCATCTCGTCGTTGAAGGCGTTCAGCTTGTCGGGGCGATTGAGCGTCAGCCGTAGCAGGCCGTCGGCGAGCTCGATCTTGACCGTGTCGGACACGCGCCGTCCTCCCATATCGTCGCGGCCTTGGGCCGTCGCTCCAAAAAATTCCTTGCATAGTCCGAACGGTCGGTCAATTATTAACTCAACACAGGCGCGAGCAAGCTGGATGGGTCCGCCCGATCCAAGCCGATCGAGTCTGCGGGGAACGATAAGGACTGTGCTCCGAACCTTCGGCGGCGCGGCGACAGCCACAAAGCGCTTGGACAAAAAAGCGCCTGGGACGGTGGAGGAAACGATGAAGTTCGGACTAATCGGCGGCGCGCTCGCGCTGACGCTCGGCTTGGCTGGCCCGGCCTTCGCCGACATCAAGATCGGCGCCTCGGTCTCCGAGACCGGCCCGGCCTCCTCGCTCGGCGACCCCGAGGCCAAGACCCTCAAGCTGCTGGTCGACGAGATCAATGCCGCCGGCGGCGTGCTCGGCCAGAAGATCAAGCTCGTCCTTTATGACGATGGCGGCGACCCGAACAAGGCACGCACCTTCGCCACCCGCCTGGTCGAGGACGACGAGGTCGTCGCCATCGTCGGCGGCTCGACCACCGGCACCACCATGTCGATCATCTCGGTCGTCGAGAACGCCAAGATCCCGTTCATCTCGCTGGCGGGCGCGATAGAGATCGTCGATCCCGTGAAGCCCTTCGTCTTCAAGACGCCGCATACCGACCGGATGGCCTGCCGCAAGATCTTCGAGGACATGAAGGCCAAGGGCTTCAGCAAGATCGCGCTGATCTCAGGCTCTGACGGCTTCGGCGCCTCGATGCGCAAGCAGTGCCTGCAGGTCATCGGGGAGTTCGGCATCACCGTGCTGGCGGAGGAGACCTACGGCCCGAACGACGCCGACATGACCCCGCAGCTCACCAATATCCGGTCCAAGGCGGATGTGCAGGCGATCCTCAATCCCGGCTTCGGCCAGGGTCCGGCGATCGTGACCCGCAATTACGGCCAGCTCGGCATCAAGACGCCGCTCTACCAGTCGCATGGCGTCGCTTCGAAGAGCTTCATCGACCTCGCCGGCCCGGCCTCGGAAGGCGTGCGCCTGCCTGGCACGGCGGTCCTCGTCGCTAGCCTCCTGCCGGCGAACGACCCGCAGAAGCCGGTCGTCTCGGCCTATACAAGCGCCTACCAGGCGAAGTTCAACCAGCCCGCCTCCACCTTCGGCGGCTATGCACATGACGGCCTGCGGCTGCTGGTCGATGCGATCAAGCGTGCCGGCAAGGCGGAGCCGAAGGCGATCCGCGACGCGCTCGAGGGCACCAAGGGCTTCGTCGGGGTCACCGGCACCTTCAACATGGCGGCATCAGACCATCTCGGCCTCGACCTTTCCGCCTTCCGCATGCTCGAGATCAAGGGCGGCAACTGGGCACTGGTGCAGTAGGGCGCCGGAATGGGGCGCGTCTGCGGTCGCTGAGCGACGCCCTTTGCGTCATGGTCGGGCTTGTCCCGACCATCCACGTCTTCCCTCGGGCAAGGTGGTGTTCAAGACGTGGATGCTCGCCATAAGGGCGAGCATGACGGGCTGGACTGGCCTTCAGCATCTGATCTGGCCACGGGGAGCATCAAGTGCCCGAACTTCTCCAATACCTGTTGTCGGGCGTGACGGTTGGGGCTGTCTATGCGCTCGTCGCGCTCGGCTTCACCCTGATCTACAACGCCTCCGACGTGGTGAACTTCGCCCAGGGCGAGTTCGTCATGCTCGGCGGCATGATCACCTTCTTCGCCTGGCAGGCCGGCATCCCGCTGCCGCTGGCGGCGCTGCTCGCCATCCTCGCCGCCGCGACGATCGGCGTGCTCCTCAACAAGCTCGCGATCGAGCCGGCGCGCGGCGCGCCGGTCGCCAGCCTGATCATCATCACCATCGGCGCCTCGATCTTCCTGCGCGGCAGCGCCCAACTCGTCTTCGACAAGCAACTCCACCGCTTCCCGAGCTTCTCCGGCGATGATCCGCTCAGGGTCTTCGGCGCGACGATGCTGCCCCAGGGCCTCTGGGTCATCGCCGGGGCGGTCGCGATCTTCGTTGTCCTTTGGCTGTTCTTCGCCCGCACGCTGACCGGCAAGGCCGTGCTCGCCACCGCCAACAACCGCATCGCGGCGAGCCTGGTCGGCATCAATCCCAATCACATGATGACGCTGAGCTTCGCCGTCTCGGCCGCGATCGGCGCGCTCGCTGGCGTGCTCGTCACCCCGATCACCCTCACCAGTTATGATCTCGGCGTCGCGATGGCGTTGAAGGGCTTCGCCGCCGCCATGCTCGGCGGCATGGGCGTTCCGGCCGGGGCGTTGATCGGCGGCCTGCTGCTCGGACTGATCGAGGCGCTGACCGCCGGCTACGTCAGTTCGGTCTACAAGGACGCGGTCGCCTTCGTGCTGATCCTCGTGATCCTGTTCGCGCGGCCTCAAGGGCTGTTCGGCCGCAAGGCGATGGACCGGGTCTGACGATGCGCCTGTCCCAAAAGCATCTGACCCTGATCGCGCTGGCCGTGCTGATCGCACTGGCGCCGGCCTTCTTCCCTTCGAATTTCTACTACCGCATCGGCGCGCTGATCTTCGTGAACGGGCTCGCCGTCACCGGCCTAGTCGTGCTGATCGGCTTCGCCGGCCAGATCAGCCTCGGCCATGCCGGCTTCGCCGGAATCGGCGCCTATGCCTGCGCGCTGGCTCCCGGCTATCTCGGCCTGCATCCAGGCTTGGCCATGTTGCTTGGGGCGCTGCTTTCGGGCGGCATCGCCTGGCTGATCGGACGGCCGATCCTGCGCCTCAAGGGCTATTACCTCGCTGTCGCCACGCTTGGCTTCGGCATCCTTGTCTCGATGGTGCTCGCCAACGAGGCGAAGATCACCGGTGGGCCGGACGGGCGCGAGGTCGCCGAGCTCGGCCTGCGCAGTGCGCTCGCCGCCATCGGCATCGGCCTGAGCAACGCCCAGTTCTGGTACGCCGCCACCGGCCTCTCGATGCTCGCGGGCGCCTGGATCGCGCTTAACCTGCAGGATAGCCCCTCGGGACGGGCGCTGCGTGCCCTGCACGATTCAGAGGTCGCGGCCCGCACCGTCGGTGTCGACGTCGCCCGGCTGAAACTCTCGGCCTTCGTGATCTCGGCCGTCTACGCCTCGCTGTCCGGTTCGCTGCTGGCGCTGATGAACCGCTTCATCACGCCCGATGTTGCCGGCTTCCTGCACTCGGTCGAGCTGGTGACGATGACGGTGTTCGGCGGCGTCGGATCGGTTCCGGGCGCCATCCTCGGCGCGGCGACGCTGACCCTGCTGCCGCAGGCGCTGACCGTGCTGCAGCAATACGAGAACCTCATCCTCGGCCTGATCATGATGCTGGTGATGATCTTCATGCGCGAGGGGCTGCTGCCCTCGATCATGCGCCGCTTGAAGGGGAGGGGCTGATGACGCTTCTCTCGGTCGAAGCTCTCGGCATCGATTTCGGCGGCCTTCGCGCCGTCAACGATGTCGGCTTCTCGGTCTCGCCCGGCGAGATCGTCTCGGTGATCGGTCCGAACGGCGCCGGCAAGACCACGCTGTTCAACATGATCTCGGGCGTCTACCAGCCGCAGCGCGGCCGGATCGCGCTGGACGGGCAGGACGTCACCGGCCTGGCGCCGAACCGCCTCGCCGAGCGCGGCCTCTCCCGCACCTTCCAGAACCTGCAGATCTTCCAGCGCATGAGCGTGCTGGAGAATGCCATGACCGGCTGCCATCTCCGGGAGCGCGGGCCGATCCTCGGCGATCTCCTCAGCCTGCCGTCCTCGCGCCGCCGCAGCGCCGACGCCAGGGCGCGCGCCACCGAACTGCTGGAGCGGGTCGGCCTGGCGCGCGGCGCCGAGCGGGAGGCCTCCTCGCTCTCCTATGGCGCGCTGAAGCGCTTGGAGATCGCGCGCGCTCTGGCGCTGGAGCCGCGCATCCTTCTGCTCGACGAGCCGGCGGCCGGCTGCAACGCCGTCGAGACCGAGGAGATCGACCATCTGATCGCCGAGGTCGCCAGGTCCGGCGTCGCCATTCTCCTGGTCGAGCACGACATGAAGATGGTGATGCGGATATCCCAGCACATCGTCGTGCTCGATCGCGGCGAGAAGATCGCCGAGGGCGCACCTGCTGCCGTCTCGCGCGATCCCAGGGTGATCGAGGCCTATCTCGGCGCGCAAGCGACGGAGGCGGGCGATGCTCTCCGTTGAGGGGCTGCGCTCGCGCTATGGCCGCATCGAGGTCCTGCACGGCGTCGATCTCGAGGTCGGCTCGGGCGAGATCGTCACCGTCGTCGGCGCCAACGGCGCCGGCAAGACGACGCTGCTGCGCTGCATCTCCGGCGTGCAGCCGGCGAGCGGTGGCGCGATCATCTTCCGCGGCGAGGCGTTGAAGGCGATTCCGGCGCATCGCCGCGTGGCCTTGGGACTCTCGCAGTCGCCGGAAGGCCGGCTGATCTTCACCAACCTGACCGTCGAGGAGAATCTGCGGCTCGGCGCCTATCTCTTCGCCGACGAGCGTGTCGAGCGCGACATGGCCGATGCCTTCGCCATGTTCCCGATCCTGAAGGAGAAGCGCAACCTGCCGGCCGGCGGCCTCTCCGGCGGCCAGCAGCAGATGCTGGCGATCGGCCGCGCCTTGATGGCCCGGCCCGCCTGCCTCCTGCTCGACGAGCCGAGCATGGGGCTCGCGCCGATCCTGGTGGCGCAGATCTTCGACGTGGTGAAAAATCTGAAGTCGCTCGGGGTCACCGTGCTGCTGGTCGAGCAGAACGCCTATGCGGCTCTCAGGATCGCCGATCGCGGCTATGTCATGGAGACCGGCCGCATCGGCTTCAGCGGCACGGCCGAGGAACTGATCGCCGATCCGCGCATCCGCGAGGCCTATCTCGGCATCTGAGGTGCCGCGCAGCCAATACGCTCTGGCCTCAGGGCTTGGTCGGGTCGAAATGCTTGGTCAGCTTGTGGCCGTAGCCGCCATAGTCCTGCTGCAACGCCTCGCTCTGCGCGGCGAAGGCCGTGACCTGCTGGGGAAAACGCGTTTCGAACATGAAGGCGAGGGTGCCTTCGAGCTTGTGCGGCTTCAGTTCGACGGTGCTGGCCTTCTCGAACGCGGCCACATCCGGCCCATGCGGCAGCATCGTGTTGTGCAGGGAAATGCCGCCCGGCACGAAGCCGCCGCCGGTCTTGGCGTCGTAGACGCCGTAGACCAGCCCCATGAACTCGCTCATCACGTTCATGTGGTACCAGGGCGGGCGGAAGGTGTTCTCGGCCACCAGCCAGCGGTCGGAGAAGATGACGAAGTCGATGTTGGCGGTGCCGGGCGTCTCCGAAGGCGAGGTCAGCACGGTGAAGATCGACGGATCGGCATGGTCGTAGAGGATCGGGCCGACCGGCGAGAAGCGCCTGAGATCGTATTTGTAGGGCGCGTAGTTGCCGTGCCAGGCGACGACGTCGAGCGGCGAATGCGCGATATCGGCGGCCCAGAGATTACCACCCCATTTCACATACATCTTCGAGGGCGCGTCGTGGTCCTCATAGGCCGCGACCGGCGTCAGGAAGTCACGGGGATTGGCGAGGCAGTTGGCGCCGATCGGCCCGCGTTCCGGCAAAGTGAAGGCGCCGCCATAGTTCTCGCAGATATAGCCGCGGGCCGGTCCGTTCGTGAGCTCGACCCGAATCTTGACGCCGCGCGGGATGACCGCGATCTCGCCCGGCTCGATATCGATGATGCCGAACTCGGTCCACAGGCGTAAGGAGCCTTGCTCCGGCACGAACAGCATCTCGCCATCGGCATTGTAGAAGTACTCGTCCACCATCGAGCGCGTGATCAGGTAGACATGCGCGCCCATGCCGCCCTGGCTGCCGGCATCGCCGGCCGTGGTGATGCTATGGACGCCCTCGACGAAGGAGAGCGGCTCCGATGGGATCGGGATCGGGCTCCAGCGCAGCGGCGCGATCGGCATGTCGACCTCGCGGGCCGGTGCCGTGCGCCAGAGGCGGGTATCGACCTTCCTGAAGGTGTTCCAATGGGCGACCGTCGGCCGGATGCGATAGAGCCAGGAGCGCTCATTGGTGGTGCGCGGCGCGGTGAAGGGCGAGCCGGAGAGCTGCTCGGCATAGAGCCCGTAGGCGCATTGCTGTGGCGAGTTGCGGCCGAGCGGGAGCGCTCCCGGCAGGGCCTCGGTCTCGAAGCCGTTGCCGAAGCCGGACATGTAGCCGGTCGCGATCGCGCTCCTGGTCGTGCCGTCCTGCGCGGCAGCCGTGTTCCGAACGTTCATGACACCCTCCCGAAAGACACGGCGGCCCTCCCGCCGCGACTGTCCCGATGCCGGCAGGAGGTATCATATAGTTGCGTTTGTAACCATTTTTCGTGTGACTAACAAGCGAGGATAGCTCGCTTCGCAGGCGCTCATTATCCGCATCATGGGCCGGCCGTTCCGGATTGGCGAGGTCTCGCCGCGCCGGCCCGAGGGGACGTCGTTCGGAAGAGGGGTAGCCTCAATGGGCGCGATGGCGGTAGCCGATCGACGGCGCGGTTGGGTGCACCGCGTCGGCGACCGCTCGCGCGAGATTGCCTGCCGCTCGAGCTCTGGCCGGCGGCGTTCGAGCCCCTGCCGTCCTCCTCGCGTCGGAATCAGATGACGAGCAAGGACGGGCTCGGGAAGCCGCAGACCGGTCGGCCTCAATCTGACGATGATCTGCGATCGGCAGCGTGTCGGCCGCGCATGTCCGTCATATGCGCTTCCGGCCGGTGCGTGGGATGCGCCCCTGCACGGCAGCCTCGATCTGGCTTCTGGCGATGCCGATGTCGTGCAGAGCGCACTCGTCGAGCTCGCGCAGGTGGTCGATCGCGCCGCGGCGCTCGAAATAGCGCACGACGGCCTGGCACCATGCGGCCGGCAAGCGGAGCCGTGCCTCGGAGCGCTTTGCACTGACGAGGCGGGCGATGGTCGGCAGAACCGCAGACATGTTGGCCTCCGTTGGACAGCACCGGGCCAGACGTCCGCAACACGCTCTCGTCACGTCGACGAGGTGATCGTCGGCCGTCGTAACCTTCGCGATTTCCGGTGCGGCTAGGTTGATGAAGGCAAAATGATCCGATACAAATATCGGATCAATGAAAACATTGATCTCGGTGCAATAAATGTCGAAATCCGATTATCTGAGGTTGGCCGACGCGATCGCCGCCGACATCGCCGCCGGGACGCTCAAGCCGGGCGAGCGCCTGCCGCCGCAGCGCAACTTCGCCTATGAGCGCAAGATCGCCGTCTCGACGGCGAGCCGGGTCTATGCCGAGCTGCTGCGCCGCGGGCTCGTTGTCGGCGAGGTCGGCCGGGGCACGTTCGTCTCGGGCGAGGCCAGGCGTGGCGTCGCGGCGCCCGGCGAACCGAGCGGCACAAGGATCGATCTCGAGTTCAACTACCCGATCCTGCCGCGGCAGGCCGCTCTGATCGCCAGGAGTCTCGCCGGCCTCGATGAGGCCGCGGCGCTCGATGCCGCCTTGCGGCAGGCAACCAGCGTCGGCACGCCGGCGATCCGCAGCATTGGTGCCGCCTTCCTCTCGCAAGGCGGCTGGACTCCGGCGCCCGAGCAGCTGGTCTTCACCGGCAATGGCCGCCAATCCGTCGCTGCGGCGCTCGCCGCTCTCGTTCCGACCGGCGGCCGCTGCGGCGTCGAGGCCCTGACCTACCCCTTCATCAAGGGGATCGCCGCCCGATTGGCTATCACGCTGGTGCCTTTGGCGATGGACGAGAGTGGCATACGGCCAGACGCCGTGGAGAAGGCGCATCGCGAAGCCCATCTTTCGGCGCTCTATATCCAGCCGGCGGTCCAGAACCCGCTGGGAACGACGATGCCACAGGCGCGCCGGGCCGATCTGCTGGGGGTCGCCCAGGCGCTCGGCCTGCCGATCATCGAGGACAATGTCTATGGCTTCCTCGAGGATGGGCCGCCGCTGGCGGCGCTCGCGCCGGACTCCTGCATCGTGATCGACAGCCTGTCCAAGAAGGTCGCGCCGGGGCTGACGCTGGGCTTCGTCGTGGTGCCGCTGCGCCTGCGCGAGAGCATCAAGGCCTCGGTGCGTTCCGGCGGCTGGACGGCGACGGGGTTCGCCTTCGCGGCCGCCCAGCGGATGATGAGCGACGGCACCATCGCCGAGCTCGCCGAGGCGAAGCGCCTCGATGCCCGCGCGCGCCAGGCACTCGCGGCAGAGCGCCTCGCCGGCTTCGAGGTCCAGGCCAACAGGAACTGCTACCATCTGTGGCTGACGCTACCGGCGCATTGGCGCTCGCAGAGCTTCGTTGCGGCTGCGGCCCGGCGCGACATCGCACTGACCCCGTCGAGCACCTTCGCGGCGACGCCCGGTCATGCGCCGAACGCGGTCAGGTTGGCATTGGCGACGCCGAGCATGGAACAGCTCGATCTCGGCCTGCATACGCTGGCCGCGCTCCTGCACGCCCGGGAGGACGATTTCGACTCGACGGAGTGAGCGAGGTACCGCAGGCGACGGCCGGCGGAACGGCCGGGCGAAGTTCGGTCTCATGTTGCGATGGCGCTTTCCGCGTATATCTACGATCGATGAGCCCGATCGCCTTCGACAATTCCTATGCGCGCCTGCCGGAGCGCTTCTACGCGACCGTGGCGCCGACGCCCGTGGCTGCGCCCCGGCTGATCCGGCTGAACACGCCGCTCGCACTGGACCTCGGGCTCGATCCCGACTGGCTGGAAGGCCCGGAGGGCGTGGCCATGTTGGCCGGCAACGACGTACCGGTCGGCGCAGCGTCGATCGCGACCGCCTATGCCGGCCATCAGTTCGGCGGCTTCAGCCCTCAGCTCGGCGACGGTCGGGCCATCCTGCTCGGCGAGCTGGTCGATCGGCGCGGCAGGCGCCGGGATCTCCAGCTCAAGGGATCTGGCCCGACCCCCTTCTCGCGTCGCGGCGACGGCCGGGCGGCGCTGGGGCCGGTCCTGCGCGAATACATCGTCAGCGAAGCGATGGCTGCGCTGGGCATCCCGACGACACGCGCGCTAGCTGCGGTCCTGACCGGCGAGGCCGTCAGGCGCGAGACGGCATTGCCCGGCGCCGTCCTGACCCGCATCGCCTCCAGCCATATCCGGATCGGCACCTTCCAGTTCTTCGCCGCCCGCGGCGACGTCGAGGCGCTGCGCCTGCTCGCCGACCACGTGATCGAGCGGCACTATCCGGATTGCGCCGGCGATGGTCGCTATCTCGCCCTTTTCGAGGCGGTGGTCGCCGCGCAGGCCGCGCTCGTCGCGCAGTGGATGACGATCGGCTTCATCCACGGCGTGATGAACACCGACAACATGTCGATCGCCGGCGAGACCATCGACTACGGGCCCTGCGCCTTCATGGACATCTATCATCCGACGACCGTGTTCAGCTCGATCGACGAGCACGGGCGCTATGCCTTCGGCAACCAGCCTCCGATCGCCCGCTGGAATCTGGCGCGCCTGGCCGAGGCGCTGCTGCCGCTGCTGGCCGACGACCCCGACAGGGCCGTGGCGATCGCGCAGGAGGCGCTCGGCCGGTTCGACCCGCAATTCCAGCAGAACCTGATCGCAGGCTTCCGTCGCAAGCTCGGCCTCGCCACCGAGGAGGCTGATGATGTCGAGCTGATCAAGGCGCTGCTCGAGACGATGCAGCGCGGCGAGGCCGATTTCACTTTGGTCTTCCGGCGCCTGAGCGAGGCGGCCGGGCGAGCTGACGGTGCGCAGGCCTGCCGCGGCCTCTTTGCCGACCCCGCCGCGTTCGATGCCTGGGACGAGCGCTGGCGCCGGCGCCTGTCGCGGGAGCCTGCATCGGCGAATGAGCGGCAGGGTGCCATGCTGGGCACGAACCCGCTGTTCATCCCGCGAAACCATCTGGTCGAGGCGGCGATCCAGGCTGCCGTGGAGCGCGATGACTTCGCTCCGTTCGAGACCCTGATCGACGTTCTCTCCAGGCCTTTCGACGCGCAGCCCGGCCGTGAGGACCATGCACGCCCGCCTGCAGCACATGAGCGCGTGATCGCGACATTTTGCGGGACTTGAGGACGTTTCCGGCGAAAGCCGGTTCGCCTCGAGGCTCAGCATTCCGGCAGATTGACCGCCAGACCGCCGAGGCTGGTTTCCTTGAAGCGCTCGTTCATGGCTTCGCCGGTCTGGCGCATCGCCTCGATGCAGTTGTCGAGCGGCATGAAATGCGAGCCGTCGCCGCGCAGGGCGAGCGAGGCGGCTGCGACCGCCTTGATCGCGCCGATGCCGTTGCGCTCGATGCAGGGCACCTGGACAAGGCCTGCCGCAGGGTCGCAGGTCATGCCGAGATGGTGTTCGAGGGCGATCTCTGCAGCGTTCTCGACCTGCTCGGGTGATCCACCGAGTACTGCGCAGAAGCCGGCCGCCGCCATCGCCGCGGCGGAGCCGACTTCGCCTTGGCAGCCGGCCTCGGCGCCGGAGATCGAGGCGTTGTGCTTGATCAGTCCGCCGATCGCCGCAGCCGTGAGCAGGAAGTCGGGGATCCTGCCGGGCTCGGCCCCGACGCAGTGGTCGAGATAGTAACGCAGCACGGCAGGCAAGACGCCGGCTGCCCCGTTGGTCGGCGAGGTCACCACCCGGCCACCCGCCGCGTTCTCCTCGTTCACGGCCATGGCATAGACGCCGAGCCAGTCCGAGGCCGCATGGGGCTGGGCGCGATTGCTCTGCCGCTCTGCCTCCAGCTGCCGGTGGATCTTCGCGGCCCGGCGGCGCACGCGCAGGCCGCCCGGCAATTCGCCCTCTTGGCAAAGGCCCCGCTCGATGCAGCCGTTCATCACCGCCCAGAGGCGGGCAAGGCCGTTGTCGACCTCGTCCGCCGAGCGCAGGTGGATCTCGTTGGCGCGCTTCATCTGCGCGATCGAGAGCCCGTTTTCGCGCGCCATGCGCAGCATCGTTGCCGCATTCGCGAACGGATAGGGCCAGGAGGATGTGGTGGCGGCGAGGGGAGGCGCCTTGCGCTCCTGCGCCGTCACCACGAAGCCGCCGCCGATCGAATAATAGGTTTCGGACAGGAGCTCGGCTCCGGCGGAATCGCGAGCGCAAAAGACGAGCCCATTCGCATGGCCGGGCAAGGGCGGCCCGTAGTCGAAGACGATGTCGACGGCCGGGTCGAAGGCGAGCGGCGGCAGGCCGTCGAGGCGCAGCAGATGCGTTTCCCCGAGCGCATAGAGCTGACGCGCTGCCGCGTCGAAATCGAATTCGGCCGGCGTCCAGCCGAGCAGGCCCAGCGTCACGGCGCGATCCGTGGCGTGGCCTTTCCCGGTGAAGGCGAGCGAGCCGTAGAGCGTGGCGCCGACCGCCGCTGCATCCGCGCGGGACGGGTGCCGGCGCAGGAGCTCCAGGAAATGCGCCGCCGCCGTCATCGGCCCCATCGTATGCGAGGATGACGGGCCGATCCCGATCTTGAAGACGTCGAACACACTCAGGAACATCAACCGCCTCCAGCCGAGCGCGCGATCCTACACGGTCCGGGCGGGAGAGCGAGCGACGCGATCTGCGCCCGGCTGGAAGGATCAGCCTGGCGTCGTGCCGGCCGAAACCGGCTCCGGGGCGGCTGCCTCACCTTTCCGGCGCGCGCTCAGCTTGCTCATCCAGAGATAGATGATCGGCGTGGTGTAGAGCGTCAGGATCTGGCTGAGGACCAGCCCGCCGACGATGGTGATGCCGAGCGGGCGGCGCAGCTCGGCGCCTGGACCGGTTGCGATCATCAGCGGCACCGCACCCAGCATGGCCGAGAGGGTGGTCATCAGGATTGGCCGGAAGCGCTCCAGGCAGGCCTCGAAGATCGCCTCGCGCGACGGCATCGCGCGCTGGCGCTCGGCGCTGATGGCGAAGTCGACCAGCATGATGCCGTTCTTCTTGACGATGCCGATCAGCAGGATGATGCCGATGAAGGCGATGATGGTGAGGTCGGCCCCCGCGATCCGCAGCGCGATCAGCGCGCCCAGCCCGGCCGACGGCAGGGTCGAGAGGATCGTCACCGGGTGGATCAGGCTCTCATAGAGAACGCCGAGGATGATGTAGACCGCCAGGATCGCGACCAGGATCATCATGCCCTGGCTGCCGGCCCCTTGCGAGAACGCCTTGGCGTCGCCGGCGAATTCCGCCCGCAGCGAGGCCGGCATGTGCAGGCCCTCGACGGCGGCGACGACAGCGTCGCTCGCCTCCTGCAGGCCGACGCCGGGAGCCAGATCGTAGGTGATCGTCACAGCCGGGAACTGGCCCTGATGGTTGATGACGAGCGGGGCGGTGCCGCGCTCGACCTTGACGAGGCTGCGCAGCGGCACCTGCACGCCGTTGCGGCCGGGCACATAGAGATCGAGGATGTCATTGGGGTCGCGGCTGCGCGAAGGTGCGACCTCGAGCACGACGCGGTACTGGTTGCGTGCGCCGTAGATCGTCGAGATCTGGCGCTGGCTGAAGGCGTCCGCCAGCACGTTGTCGATGGCCTGGATCGCGACGCCGAATTGCGAAGCCTTGTTGCGGTCGATCACCACATTGGCCTGCAGGCCGCCCTGCTCGCGATCGGTCGAGACGTCGACGAGTTCGGGCAGGGTGCGCAGTTTCTCCAGCACCTTGGGCACCCATTCCTGCAACTCCGGCAGATCGGGATCCCAGAGCGTGAACTGATATTGCGAACGGCCCTGGCGCCCACCGGCGCGCACATCCTGCACCGGGGTCAGGAAGATGCGCAGACCCGGAATCGAGCCGAGGCGTCCGCGCAGGCGATTGACCACCTGGGCCGAACTCAGGCCGCGTTCCTCCAGAGGTTTCAGGCTGACGAAGAAGCGCCCGGTATTCACCGAGCCGCCGCCACCGATGAAGGAGGCGACGCCGAGAATCGCAGGATCGCTCGCGACGATCGCCGCCCCCTGCTGCTGGAGCTGCGCCATCGCCGGAAAGGAGATGTCGGTCGAAGCCTGGGTGAAACCGATGATCAGGCCGGTGTCGTCCTGCGGGAAATAGCCCTTCGGGGCGCTGCGGAACATCTGCACGGTCAGCGCCACCGTCGCGACCATGACGACCAGCATCAGCCAGCTATGCCGCAGCACGACCGTGAGCGTGCGGGCATAGAAGCCGATCATCGCCGCCAGCAGGCGCTCGACCGCCCGGTCGAAGCGGTTGGGGGCATGTGGGCCGCTCTTCAGGAAATGCGCGCAGACCATCGGCGTGACGCTGAGCGAGACCGCCGTCGAGACGAGGATGGCGAAGGTCAGCGTCAGCGTGAACTCACGGAAGAAGCGGCCGGCGACCCCGTCCATGAAGAAGAGCGGGATGAAGGCCGCGATCAGCGAGAGGCTGATCGAGACCACGGTGAAGCCGATCTGGCCGGCGCCGAGCAAGGCGGCGCGCAGCGGCGAGATGCCCCGGGCGACGTTGCGCTCGATGTTCTCGATCATGACGATGGCGTCGTCGACGACGAAGCCGACCGAGATCGTCACCGCCATCAGCGAGAGATTGTCGAGCGTGAAGCCGGCGAGCCACATCGCGGCAAAGGTGCCTGCGATCGAGAGCGGCACGGTGACGCCGGCAGCGATGGTGAGCGTGGTGCGGCGCAGGAACAGGAAGACGACCAGCATCACCAGGGCGATGGAGATCAGCAGCGTGTGCTGGATATCGGCGATCGAGGCGCGGATCGTGACCGTGCGGTCCGACATGATCGAGAACTGGATCCCGGCCGGCACCCAGCGCTGGATCTCGGGCAGCAACGCCTTCACCCGGTCGACGGTGTCGATGACGTTGGCGTCGGCCTGCTTGGTGATGGTGATGAGGATCGCCGGCTTGCCGTTGTACCAGCCGGCGGCGCGGCTGTTGCGCACGCCGCGCTCGACGGTCGCGACATCGGCGAGCCGGACCACCGTGCCTCTGGCCGAGCGCACGACGATATTGCCGTAATCTTCCGGCTCGCGGATCTGGTTGTTGGCGGAGAGCGTCTCGCTGCGCCGCTCGCCGTCGAAGGAGCCGACCGCGGAGACGGTGTTGGCGCCGACGATGGCGGTGCGGATCGTGTCGAGGCTCAGGCCCATGGCAGCAAGCTGGGCAGGATCGACGCGAACGCGGATCGCCGGCTGCTCGGCGCCGTTGACCGTGACCTCGCCGACGCCCTCCACCTGCGAGATGCGCTGGGCGATGACGGTATCGGCGGCGTCGTACATCGCGCTCGGCGTCATCGTGTCCGAGGTCAGGGCCAGGATCAGGATCGGCGCGGCGTTGGGGTTGGCCTTGCGGAATTGCGGCAGGGTCGGCAGGTCGCCGGGCAGATCGGTCGCAGCCGCGTTCAGCGCGGCCTGGACGTCGCGGGCGGCGCTATCGGTGTTCCGCGTGAGGTCGAACTGCAGCACGATCGAGGTCGAACCCAGCGAGCTTGTCGAGGTGATCTCGGTGACGCCGGGGATCGAGCCCAGGCGTCGCTCGAGGGGCGCGGCGACGCTGCCGGCCATCGTGGCAGGATCGGCGCCCGGCCGGCTGGCGAAGACGCGGATCGTCGGGAAGTCGACGCTGGGCAGACTCGCCACCGGCAGGAAGACATAGGCGACCATGCCGACGAGGAAGAGGCCGATCGCCATCAGCGTGGTGCCGACGGGGCGCAGGATGAAGGCGTCGGACAGGCCCCTGACCGACTTCCAGCCCTTGTCGTCGTCGCTTTTGTCGGAGACCTCGCTCACTCGGCCGCCTCCGGATCAGGACGGGCCACGACGCCGTCGCGGCCGCCGCCGAGGCGCCGGCGCAGGTTCTCGAGCGCCAGATAGATCACCGGCGTGGTATAGAGGGTGAGGAGCTGGCTGAGCAGCAGGCCGCCAACGATCGTGATGCCGAGGGGCTGGCGCAATTCGCTCCCCGTTCCGGTCGCCAGTGCCAGCGGCAGGGCGCCGAGCAGCGCCGCGAGCGTCGTCATCATGATCGGCCGGAAGCGCAGCAGGCAGGCCTTGACGATGGCCTCCTCCGGCGACAGCCCCTCCTGCCGTTCGGCGTCGAGCGCGAAGTCGATCATCATGATCGCGTTCTTCTTGACGATGCCCATCAGCAGGATGATGCCGATCAGCGCGACGATCGAGAGCTCGCGGCCGGTCAGGACCAAGGCGAGCAGGGCGCCTACGCCAGCGGAAGGAAGCGTCGTCAGGATCGTGAACGGGTGGACATAGCTCTCGTAGAGGATGCCGAGGACGAGGTAGATCGTCACGATCGCGGCGAGGATCAGCCAGGGCTGATTGGCGAGGGAGCGGTTGAATTCGGCCGCATCGGCGCTGAAGGCGCCGGAGATCGCACTCGGCATGCCGATTTCGCGCTCGACCGCGGCGATCATCGTGACGGCATCGCCGAGCGCTTCGCCGGGCGCGAGATCGAAGCTGATGGTCGCGGCCGGGAACTGCTCCTGATGGGCGATGGAGAGCGGCGCCGTCTCGCGGATCAGCCGGGTGAACGACGAGAGCGGTACCTGCACGCTGTTCTGCGTCACCGTGGTGGTGCCGGCGGTGTTGGTCTGCCCCTGCGTGTTGGTGTTGCCGGTGACGTAGAGCTTCGACAGCGCGGACGGGTCGCGCAGATATTGCGGCGCAGCCTCCAGGATCACGCGATACTGGTTCGACTGCTCGTAGATCGTCGCGATCTGGCGCTGCCCGAAGGCGTCATAGAGCGTGTCGTCGACGGCCTGGATCGAGATGCCGAGCCGGCCCGCCTTGGCCCGGTCGATCTCGACATGGGCGCGCAGCCCGCCATCCTGTGTCTCGTTGGCGACGTTGCGCACGATCGACTCGCGCCGCAGTGCCTCCGAGAGCTTGCGCGCCCATTCCATGACCTGGGCCTGCTCGGCTCCGGTCAGGGTGTACTGGTATTGCGAGCGGCTGGCGCGGGTCGTGATCTGGATGTCCTGCACCGGCTGGACATAGGCCACGAGGCCCGGGATCGCGGCGGTGGCGAGGCGCAGCCGCTCGGCGATCACCACCGCGTCGTCGCGCCGCTCGTCCTTGGGCCGCAGGGTCACCGTCAGGCGGGCGGTGTTCAGGGTGGCATTGGCCTGGCCGATGCCGAGCACGGAGACGACGCCGGTGACGTCGCCATCCTGCTCGAAGGCCTGTGTCGCCTTCTCCTGCAGCCGCTTCATCTCGACGAAGGAGACGTCCGGCGAGGATTCGAGCACGACATTGAGCAGGCCGGTGTCCTGGCTCGGCAGGAAGCCCTTGGGAATGACGATGTACATCCACACCGTCAGCACCGCCGTGGCGACAGTGGCGAGCAGCACGAGCCCGCGCGCCTTCAGCGCCCAGCCGAGCGTGATCTCGTAGAGCCGCGCCATCGCAGTGACCGGCCACTCTGCCAGCCGCATCAGCCAGTTCTCGCGCTCCTGGCCGGCACCATGGCCGCCCTGGCGCAGCATGCGGGCGCACATCATCGGCGTCAGCGTCAGCGAGACCACCGCCGAGACCACGACCGCGATGGTCAGCGTCAGCGCGAATTCGCGGAACATGCGGCCGACCAGCCCGGTCATGAACAGCAGCGGGATGAAGACCGCCACCAGCGAGACCGTCAGCGAGATCACGGTGAAGCCGATCTCCTTGGCGCCGTCATAGGCGGCGCGGAGCGGCTTCTTGCCCTGCTCCATGTTGCGCACGATGTTCTCGATCATCACGATCGCATCGTCGACGACGAAGCCGGTGCCGATGGTCAGCGCCATCAGCGAGAGATTGTCGAGGCTGAAGCCGGCGAGCCACATCACCGCGAAGGTCGCGATCAGCGAGAGCGGCAGCGCCACGCCGGCGATGATCGTGGCACGCACCGTGCGCAGGAACAGCAGCACCACCAGCACCACCAGAGCGCAGGCCAGAACCAGCGTGAACTGGACGTCGGCGATCGAGGCGCGGATCGTCTCGGTGCGGTCGCTGACCACCTGCAGCTCGACGCCCGCCGGCATGCCGTTGCGCAGGCGCGGAATCTCCTCTTTCACACGCGCGACCGTGGTGACGATGTTGGCGCCGGGCTGGCGCATCACGTCGAGCACGACTGCCGTCTTGCCGCGGAACCAGGCGCCGACGCGGCTGTTCTCGAGGTCCTCCAGCACCACGGCCACGTCACGCAGGAAGATCGGTGCGCCGCTGCGATAGGCGACGACGATGTCGCGATAGGCCGAGGCGCTGCCGATCTGGTCGTTGGCGCTGATCGTGTAGGCCTGATGATTGCCGTCCAGCGCGCCTTTCGATCCCGCGACATTGGCGTTGACGATGGCGGTGCGCAGGTCCTCCATGCCGAGGCCGTAGGCGGCAAGGCGAGCGAGATCGGCCTGGATGCGGATCGCCGGCCTGACGCCGCCCTCGATCGAGACATGGCCGACCCCGGAGACTTCCGAGAGGCGCGGCGAGAGCAGCGTGTCGGCGAGATCGCTGAGCTGGCGCAGCGAGACCGTCTCTGAGGTCAGCGCCAGTACCATGATCGGCGCGTCGGCCGGGTTGATCTTCGAATAGGTCGGCGGATAGGGCAGCGTGCGCGGCAGGGTCGAGCCTGCCGCATTGATCGCCGATTGCACGTCCTGGGCGGCGGCATCGATGTCGCGGTCGAGATCGAATTGCAGCGTGATCTGGCTGAGCCCGAAGGAGCTCTGCGAATACATCGTCGAGAGCGCGGGGATCTGCCCGAACTGCCGCTCCAGCGGCGCCGTCACCAGCGACGCGATCGTCTCGGGGTTCGCACCGGGAAGCTGCGTGGTGATCTGGATGGTCGGGAAATCGACCTGCGGCAGGGCCGAGACCGGCAGGCGCAGATAGCCGAGGATGCCGCAGAGCAGTACCGCGACGCCGAGCAGGGAGGTCGCGATCGGCCGGCTGATGAAAGGCGCGGACACGCTCATCGCGGCTGCCCCGTCATGGCTGCGCTTGCGGTCTTTGTGCACCCGATCCGCCGGTCGGGGAACCCTGCGCGCCGGGTGCAGCGCCCTCGCGCGCCCCGCCATTGCGCCGCGGCCGGTTCTGGCCGGTGCCGTCGCTTCCGGCCTGCGGTGCGTGCGGGGCTTCCGTCGCCGGCGCCGCCGAGCCCGGACCCGCGGTGTCGCCTCCAGCCCGTTCGCGTTGCCGGCGCTGTCCCTGTCCTTGGCCCTGACCCGGCTCCCGCGTGCCGCGGCGGCCCGGCATGGCGGCTGGTGGCTGGGCCGCTTCCTCCGGCGTCGAGACGCGCACTCTCGCCTTGTCGGTCAGGCGGGCGAAGCCGGTGGTGACGAGCTTCGCCGGCGGCTCGATACCCGCGGTGATCACCGCCGTCGTCTCGTCCTGCTGGCCGACGGTGACAGCCACCTGCCGCACCGTCTCGTCCTCGTTGACGGCGAAGACATAGGCACCGTTGGGGCCGCGCTGGATCGCGGCGGTCGGCGCGACCACGACATGCCTGAGCACGTCGACGAAGACGCGGACATTGACGAACTGGCCGGGCCAGAGCTGGAGCCGCTCGTTCGGGAAGCGCGCCTTGACCTTGATCGTGCCGGTGGTCTGGTCGACGACGTTGTCGATGACCTCGATGGTGCCCTTGTCGATGATCGTCGTGCCATCCGAGTCCAGCGCGTCGACCTCGACCGGGCCGCGCGCCACTGCGGCGCTCACCGCGCGCAATTGCTGCTGCGGCAGGTTGAAGATCATGGCGATCGGCCTGAGCTGGGTGATGACCACGAGGCCGTTCGAATCGGAGGCGCGGACGATGTTGCCCTGGTCGACCTGCCGGATGCCGAGCCGGCCGTCGATCGGCGCGCGGATCGTGGTGTAGTCGAGATAGGCCTTGGCGTTGTCGATCGCGCCCTGGTCGGAGCGGACCAACGCCTCGAGCTGCGCCACCGTGGCGCGCTGGGTGTCGGCCTGCTGGCGCGAGCCGTAATCGGTCTGGGCGAGCTTGGCGTAGCGCTCGAGGTCGGCGCGGGCATTGGCGAGCTGCGCCTCGTCCTGCGCCTTCTTGGCCATGGCCTGGTCGTATTGCGCCTGATAGGTCGTGGGATCGATCTTGGCCAGAACATCGCCCTTGCGGACATCCTGCCCGTCCTTGAAGGCGATCTCGATCAGCCTTCCATCGACCTGTGTGCGCACGGCCACGGTGTTCAGCGCCTGGATCGTCCCGACCGCATCGGCCGTGACCGGCACGTCGCCATAGCGCGCCGGGGTCGCGATCACCGGAATCGGCCCTTCATTGTTGCCGAAGCGGGCGCGCCGGCCACCGCGACCGGCCCCTTGCTGGCCGGCCGCGACGCTGTCCTCGCCGCCGGGCATCCAGCCGCCATTGTAGCTGTGCCAGCCCCAGGCCGCGGCGCCGAGCAATACGAGAAGGATGAGAAGACGCTTCATTCCGCCGCCTCGGTCGCGATGATGGCGGTGCGGCGGTCGGCCTCGGTCCAGCCGCCGCCCAGCGCCTTGAACAGGTCGACATAGGCACTCAGCTTCTGGAGCCTGGTCTGCGAGAGCTGGTCCTGCGCCTGGAACAGCGTCTGCTGCGTGTTCAGCAGCGTCACGATGTCGATCGTGCCTTCGCGCAGCCGCTGCTCGGTGATGGCATAGGCACGCCTTGCAGACGCCACGACTTCCCCCTGCAGCCGCTCGTGACGGGTGTTTTCCTGGATCGCGATCAGTGCGTTCTCGACATCCGCGAAGGCGCTGACGATGGTCTTGCGATAGGTCGCGATCAGTTCGTCGGCCGTGCCGCGTTCGAGCTCGACCCGGGCGCGCAGATTGCCGCCGTCGAGAATGGGCTGGACTAGGCCGGCTGCCGCAGAAGCGAAAGCCGCATCGGGCCGCAGCAGGTTCTTCAATAGCGCGCTTTCGAGCCCGCCTTGGCCGGTCAGCTGGATGCTCGGATAAAGCGCCGCGCGGGCGACATGCAGCGTCGCTTCCTGTGAGGTCAGGCGCGCCTCGGCCTCGGCGATGTCGGGCCGGCGCTGCAGCAATTGCGAAGGCAGACCGGCCCGCACCGTCGGCACGGCGAGCGCGTTCAGGCTGCCGCCCTTGATCGTGACTGCGGCCGGCGTCTCGCCGATGAGCACGGCGAGCGTGACCCTGGCTTGGCGCAGCGAGAGTTCGAGGGCGGGCACGGAGGCCTTCTGTTGCGCCACCACGCTTTCCTGCTGCGCGATGTCGAGCTGGGTGGCGGTGCCGACGGAAAGGCGGGCCTGGATCACCTTGAGCGTCCGCTCGGCCACCGCGATGTTCTCGCGGGCGATACGCAGGCGGTCCTGTGCCGCCAGTACCTGGAAATAGGTGGTGGTCACGCTGGCGACGGCGGTGAGCGCCACGACGTCGCGGTCGAAGCGCGTCGCCTCGGCGGCGAAGCGTCCGGCGTCGGCGGTCGCTCGGTTCTTGCCCCAGAAATCGAGCTCGTAGCTCGCCGACAGGCCGAGGCTGAACTGGTTGCCGACGCTCTCGCTGAACGGCCCGCGTTTGGAGCCGAGCGTACCCGGCCGGAGGCTGCGCGAGGCGTCGGCCGAGCCGCTGAGCGTCGGATAGAGCGTCGCCGCCCCGATGCGCGACTGCGCATCGGCCTGCCGGATTCGTGTCATGGCGATGGCGATGTCGAAATTCGCGCCGGATGCCCGTTCGACCAGGCGATTGAGTTCGCTCGAGCGGAACAGGCGCGGCCAATCGGGCGAGACGGCAGATGCGCTGCTGCGGTCGCCAGCGGCATAGCTGCGTGTCACCGCGACGCCGAGCTCGGGGCGCAGGTCGGCCGGCAGGCAACCGGCGAGACCAAGGGTGATGGCCGCCGCGGATGAGAGACGGAAGAGCGAATGTGCGACCGCGTGTCCCGCAAGATCACGCCTGTAGCCCGGCATCATGCCGCTCTTCTCCAGCCTCGATTCGAAGGACCGCGGAACACGACGCGACAGACCCGCTTCTAGAGCGGCCGGTGGAGGAGAGAAAGTGAATTTCTGTCCATGAATCGGGACGCCCCGGAGCGCAGTCGGCTTCGTTGGCGGCCGCGGACACTCTCGACTCGCCTGACTTTATCCGCTCGGCCGGGTCCTGTGGGCCCCTCTGGCACGATTCCTGATTGAGGAGCGCCTGATCATAACACAGGGAACGTCTGCAAGGCATGGTGCCCAATCTGCGGATCCTCATCGTCGATGCGAACCAGGTCAGGGCCGCGATCATCGAGGAAGGCCTGCGGGAAGCGGGCTATCAGCAACTCGTCCGCCTCTCCGCGACGACCGGCCTCGTCGCTGCCATCGAGACGCACGATCCCGATGTCGTGGTGATCGATCTCGAGGATCCGAGCCGCGACGCCCTGGCCGACATGTTCCTGGTCAGCCGGCACGTCCGCCGGCCGATCACCATGTTCGTCGACCAGTCCGACTCGGCCTCGATCGAGGCGGCGGTCGAGGCCGGCGTCTCCGCCTATATCGTCGACGGGCTGAAGAAGGAGCGGATGCAGCCGATCCTGCAGACCTGCATCAGCCGCTTCAATGCGTTCCGCAAGCTGCGCGAGGAGCTCGACGAAGCCCGCTCGCAGCTGGAGGACCGTAAGACGATCGATCGTGCCAAGGGCATCGTCATGCGGCTGAAGGGCCTCTCCGAGGACGAGGCCTACGCGCTCATGCGCCGCACCGCGATGAACGAGAAACGCAAGCTCGTCGACATCGCCCGCTCCCTCATCACTGCCGCGGAGATGCTGAAATGACGACGCTGCACCTGCGAGTCGGCTTCATGCCGCTGGTCGATTGCGCGCTCGTCGTCCTGGCCAAGGACGAGGGTTTTGCCGAGGCCGAGGGGCTGAATCTCGAACTGGTCCGCGAGGTTTCGTGGTCGAATCTGCGCGACAAGCTGAACGTGCGCCTGTTCGATGCCGCCCATATGCTCGGCCCGGCCGCCATCGCCGCGACCCTCGGGATCGGTGGCGTCAAGGCCCCGATGGCAGCGCCGCTGGCGCTCAATCGCGATGGCGCCGCGATCACCCTCTCGTTGCGGCGCTTCGAGGAGCTGGCACGCCTGGCCGACGGGGATCTGGCCGACACGACCGTCTCAGGCCATGCGCTCGCCGCCATGGTCGCGCGCCGCAAGGCGGCCGGCCTGCCGCCGCTCACTTTGGCTGCGGTCTTCGGCTTCTCGACGCATGTCTACCTGCTCGGGGAATGGCTCGAGAAGGGTGGACTCAGGCTTGGCGAGGACATCCGGCTGGAGATCGTACCCCCTCCGCAGACCGTCGAGGCGCTCGCCAGCGGGCGGATCGACGGCTTCTGCGCGGGGGCGCCCTGGAATTCGGCGGCGGTGGCGGCCGGCGTCGGCGCAATGGTCCATGCCAGCGTCGATCTCAGGCGCAACTGCCACGACAAGGTTCTGGCCTGGCGCGCCGACGACGTGCAGAAGCGCCCGGCGGCCGTCTCCAAGCTCGGCGCCGCGATCCTGAAGGCCAGCGCCTGGGCCTGCCGCCCCGAGAATGTCTCGCGCACGGCGTATCACCTGTCTGCGCCGGATCGGCTCGCGCTGCCGGCTGAGCTGATCGAGCGCATTCTGCACGGCGAGCTGATCCAGGGCGCCGGCCGGCCGGCGCGCCGGATCGAGCACTTCATCCGTTTCGACCAGGAGGCCCTGCGCCCTGACCCTGGTGATGCCGACTGGGTTCTCGCCGGCATGGCGCGCGCCGGGCAGGTCATGGCGACACCACAGATGCGCGACGCCGCATGCGACGTCCTTCTGCCTGCCGCTTTTGACAGCATCCTAGCGGCAGTCAAATTTTAGCCTATTATTTAAGCAAATGCGTCGCGATTGTGCGCCGCAACAAAGCGTCTTCGCGCGGCACCTGCGCCTCGCCACCGGTAAACGATAGCAATTCGAGGCTAGGCCCGCCGCGAAGCGGTTGGCACGATCCTTGTATGAAGGAAGGCGACGCGGCCAACGCTGCCCGCGCCATCCCCGATCCGGAAGACACAGCAACGTCGCTGTCGAAATGCGCCCGTCCAGGCGTCTTTCGCGCGGCGTTTTTTGCGTTTCGGGGCTGGTTTCAAGCGGGCGACAGCTCAGCAACCGAGAGGCGATCGATGACGCACAGCTCCAAGACCCCGGCCAGGACGGCGGCAGCCCCGCAGACTGGCACGAGCCGCCGCGAGTTCCTGAATCTGTCCGGCACGGCCGCGCTGCTCGCGGCGGCGAAGACCGCCCTGCCGTCCGGCGCCTTCGCGCAAGGCGCCGGTCCCGAGGTCAAGGGAACCCGCCTCGGCTACATCGCCCTGACCGATGCGGCGCCGCTGATCATCGCCAAGGAGAAGGGCCTCTACACCAAATACGGCCTGCCCGACATGGACATCGCCAAGCAGGCCTCCTGGGGCGCGACGCGCGACAACATGGCGCTCGGGTTCAAGAACAACGGCATCGACGGCGGCCACATCCTGCGGCCGAAGACGCATCTCTACTCGACCGGCAAGGTCATGCAGAACGGCCAGCCGCTGCCGATGTACACGCTGCTCAACCTCAACGAGGACGGGCAGGCGATCTCGGTCTCCAACGAGTACAAGGACCTCAATGTCCAGAAGGACGCCTCGCCGCTGAAGCAGGCCTTCGAGCGCAAGAAGGCCGCCGGCAAGGAACTGACCGCCGCCATGACCTTCCCGGGCGGCACCCATGACCTCTGGATCCGCTACTGGCTCGCCGCCGGCGGCATCGACCCCGATACCGACATCAAGGTCATCGTCGTGCCGCCGCCGCAAATGGTGGCGAACATGAAGGTCGGCACCATGGACTGCTTCTGCGTCGGCGAGCCCTGGAACGAGCAGCTCGTCAACCAGAACATCGGCTACAGCGCGCTGACCACCGGCGAGCTCTGGTTCCGTCACCCCGAGAAGATCCTCGGCATGCGCGCCGATTTCGTCGATGCCAATCCCAAGGCGACCCAGGCCATCCTGATGGCTGTGATGGAAGCCCAGATCTGGGCCGACAAGATGGAGAACCGCCAGGAACTCGCCGAGATCGTCGGCAAGCGGCAATGGTTCAACGTCCCCACCGGCGACATCAACAAGCGCCTGCTCGGCGACATCAATTACGGCAATGGCCGCGAGGCGAAGGGCACCAATCTCTACATGAAGTTCTGGGGCGAAGGCGGCGCGACCTCCTATCCCTGGAAGAGCCTCGACACCTGGTTCGTCACCGAGAATATCCGTTGGGGCAAGTTCGAGCCGACCATCGACATCAAGGCCCTCGTCGACAAGACCAACCGCGCCGATCTCTGGCGCGAGGCGGCGAAGACGCTCGGCGTCGCCGGCGCGCCGACTGCCGACTCGCGGGGCGTCGAGACCTTCTTCGACGGTATGAAGTTCGATCCCGCGGCGCCGCTGGACTATCTCAGGGCCCTGAAGATCAAGCGGGTCGCCTGACCCATGGCCGAGCCCCTGATCATCGTCGGCAATGGCATGGCCGCGACGCGGCTGGCTGATGAGCTCAGCCGGCAGGCGCTCGGACGCTATGCGGTCGCGGTGATCGGGGACGAGCCGCGGCTGGCTTACAATCGGGTGCTGCTCTCGCCGCTGCTGGCGGGCGAGATCGGCGAGCCGGAGATCGAGCTGAAGCCCGCCGCCTGGTGGCAAGCGCGCGGCGTCTCGATGGTCTACGGCAAGCCGGTCACGGGCATCGACCGGGCGGCGAAGAGCGTGACCTTGGCCGACGGCCTCGTCCTGCCTTACGGCAAGCTCGTGCTCGCGACCGGCTCGCGCCCGCTGATGCCGCCGGTGCCTGGGCTGGAACTGCCTGGCGTCGCCAGCTTCCGCGATGTCGCCGATGTCGCGCTGTTCCGCAGCGTGGCCGCGACCGGCGCGCGCGTCGTGGTGATCGGCGGCGGCCTACTCGGGCTGGAAGCGGCCTACGGGCTCGCCAGGATCGGCGGCAATGTCACAGTCCTGCATCTCGCTGACCGGTTGATGGAACGCCAGCTCGACCGCGAGGGAGCAGGCCTGCTTGCTGGTGAGATCGCGGCTCGTGGCATCGACATCCGCCTGAACTGCACAGCTGAGCGCTTTGTCGGCAAGGAGCGGGTTGAGGCGGTCGAGCTGACCGATGGCAGCGTAATCCCGGCTGACCTCGTTGTCGTCGCCATCGGGGTGCGCCCGCGTGTCGATCTCGCCGTCGCCGCGGGGCTCGACGTCAATCGCGGCATCGATGTCGACGACGGCCTTGCCAGCAGCGATCCCTGCATCTTCGCGATCGGCGAATGTGCCGAGCATCGCGGCTTGGTCTACGGTCTGGTCGAACCCGCCTATGAACAGGCGCGCGTGCTGGCCGCGCGACTTGCCGGTGCGAGCGACCGCTATAGCGGTTCGCTGCTGGCGACCAATCTCAAGGTCAGTGGGGTCAGCGTTTTCTCGGCAGGCGCGGTCGAGCCGGGAGAGGACGACGAAGTTCTGCTGCTGCGCGATCCGGCCGCCGGCATCTACCGCAAGTTCGTGCTGCGCGCGGGCAGGCTAGCCGGCTGCGTCCTGGTTGGCGACACCAGTGGCGCGCTGTTCTATCTCGGGCTGATCCGCTCGGGCCAGGACATCAGCGCGATCCGTGCCGACCTGCCCTTCGGCGAGGGCTATTGCATCGGGATGGCTGCGTGATGCGGCACGACGCTCCCCTCGCTCCGGCCGTGACCTGCACGACCTGCCCGTATTGCGGTGTCGGCTGTGGCGTGAAGGCGACGCCGGACGGGCTGGGCGGCGCCTCCTTTACCGGAGACGCGGATCATCCGGCCAATCGCGGGCGGCTCTGCTCCAAGGGCTCCGCGCTCGGCGAGACGCTCGGGCTCGGCAGCCGTGTGCTGTACCCGCTGAAGCGCAACGCCGCCGGCAGCTATGACAGGGTCAGCTGGGACGAGGCGCTCGATGCCGTTGCAGCCGGTCTGCAGGCCATCGCGGCCGGGCATGGTCCCGAGGCGATTGCCTTCTATCTCTCCGGCCAGCTTCTGACCGAGGACTACTACGTCGCCAACAAGCTGGCGAAGGGTTTCATCGGCACGCCCCATGTCGACACCAATTCGCGGCTCTGCATGTCGTCGACGGTCGCGGCCCAGCGCCGGGTCTTCGGCTCGGACACGGTGCCCGGAGCCTATGAGGATTTCGACAGCGCCGATCTGATCGTCCTCGTCGGCTCGAACACGGCCTGGTGCCATCCGGTCCTGTTCCGGCGGATGCAGGACAATCGCCGGGAACGCGGCGCGCGCATTGTGGTCCTCGATCCGCGCGTCACCGCGACCGCGGAAGACGCCGATATGGTGCTGACGCTGAAGCCCGGCTCCGATGTCGCGCTGTTCGCAGGTCTGCTCGTCCACCTCGCCGATCGCGGCCTTGTCGACCGCACCTATGTCGCGCGCCATGTCTCAGGCTTCGACGAGGCGCTCGCCAATGCGCGGGACATCGCGCCAGATATCACCGCGGTGTCCGTCGCCACCGGCCTGAAGCCTGAGGTTATCGCAGCCTTCTACGAGCTCTGGGCGAGCACGCCGCATGTCGTGACGGCCTGGAGCCAGGGCGTCAACCAGTCGGCGCAAGGGACCGACAAGGTCGCCGCGATCCTGAATTGTCATCTCGCTACCGGCCGGATCGGGCGGCCCGGCTGCGGCCCGTTCTCCCTGACCGGCCAGCCCAACGCCATGGGCGGGCGCGAGGTCGGCGGCCTCGCCAACATGCTCGCCGCCCATATGGGGTATGGCGCAGACGAGATCGATCGCGTCCGGCGCTTCTGGCGGGCGCCCCACATCGTCCGCCACGAGGGCCTCAAAGCCGTCCAGATGCTCGATGCGGTCGCCGAGCGCCGCATACGCGCGATGTGGGTGATGGCGACCAACCCCGCCGTCTCTCTTCCGAATGCGGACAAGGTACGCGCCGCGCTCGCCGGGCTCGATCTGTTCGTCGTCTCCGAGAACGTGCTCTCCAACGATACGCTCGCAGCCAGGCCGCATTACATCCTGCCGGCCGCCGCCTGGGGCGAGAAGGACGGTACCGTCACCAACTCCGAACGCCGCATCTCGCGCCAGCGCGCCTTCCTGTCGCTGCCGGGCGAGGTGAGGCCCGATTGGTGGATCATCTGCGAAGTCGCCAGGCGCCTCGGTTTCGGCGAGGCCTTCACCTATGCCGGACCGCACGAGATCTACGCCGAGCACGCCGCGCTCTCCGCCTTCGAAAACGACGGCACCCGAGATTTCGACATCGGCGGCCATGCCGGTCTCGGCAAGGCCGGCTACGACGGGCTGACGCCGGTGCAATGGCCGGTCCCCGCCCATCGGCCACAGGGCATTGCACGGCTCTTCGGAGACGGAAACTTCTTTGGTCCCGGGCGCCGCGCGCAGATGCGCCCCCTCGCCGCACCGAAGCTCGCCTCCGAGGCCGACGAGGCCTTCCCGCTGCTGCTTAACACCGGCCGCGTGCGCGATCACTGGCATACGATGACCCGGACCGGCCTCAGCCCCCGGCTCAGCGCGCATATCGCCGAGCCCTCGGTCTCTCTGCACTCCTCCGAGATCACGCGCTTCGGGCTGCTCGAGGGCGGTTTCGCCCACCTCGCCAGCGCCCAGGGCGGCGCCGTGCTCAAGGTCGTTGCCGATGACGGCGTTTCTCCCGGGGACCTGTTCGCGCCGATCCACTGGTCGGACGAGACGGCATCGGCGGCGCGGATCGGAGCTCTGACGCAGCCGCTTTGCGATCCCTTCTCCGGGCAACCTGAAATGAAGGCGACGCCCGTCGCCATCAGGCCCGTCGCCTATCGCTTCGAAGGCTTCGTCCTCTCGCGGCAGCCTTTTGCCCTGCCAGCCGGAATCTGGTGGTCGCGGCTTGCGGTGCAAGGCGGCGAGGGCCGGCTCTTCGCCTCGGACGCTTCGGTCGATGCGATCGCGGCCCTGATGCGCGAGCGTTTCGGCGCCGAGGAGTTGACCGAACTGATCGACCGTGACGGCGGTGGCTATCGCTGCGCCGTCCTACGGGAAGGCCGGTTGCTGGCCGTGATCTTCCTTGCTCCCGCGGGTCGAGCGCCGCTCTGGGACACGGTCAAGAGCGTCTTCGCCGATCCGGCAGCGGCCGTGCCAAGCCGGCTTGCCCTCCTGGCGGGGCGCAATCCCGGCGGGTCCGATCCCGGACCGACCATCTGCGCCTGCTTCGGCGTCGGCCTGAACGCGATCCGGGCCGCCTTCGTGGCCGGCGCCGCGACGGCCGAGGAGATCGGCGTTCAACTCAAGGCGGGAACCAATTGCGGCTCCTGCCTCCCCGAAATCCGCCGCATCGGCGCGCAGGCACGCGCGATCGAAGCGGCATGACTGACAGCTCGGTCAGAGGAGAGACTGGAACATGGGTCAGCCTGTCTTGAAAGACGCGATCGCCGGCGCGGCGATCGTTTCCCTCACGGGAAAGCCGTCGGAGGTCCTGCCCCTGCCGGCCGGCCCCTCGAAGTCCGTCGCGGCCAGACTCGCGCCCCTGGCGAAGGGTGCGCTCGTCAACATGGTGCCGCCGCTGATCACCATCGCGCTTATCCTGCTGTTCTGGCAGATCGCCGCGTCCGGTCCGCAATCCTCGCTGCCGCCGCCGACCAGGATCTGGGAAGAGGCCAAGGACCTGATCACCGAGCCGTTCTACTGGGCGGGCTCGCAGGATATCGGGCTGGGCTGGCGCATCCTGGTCTCGCTTCAGCGCGTCGCGATCGGCTTCAGCCTGGCGGCGATCGTCGGCGTGCTGCTCGGCACTCTGGTCGGCCAGTCGGTCTGGGCGACGCGTGGGCTCGACCCGGTCTTCCAGGTGCTGCGCACGGTGCCGCCGCTCGCCTGGCTGCCGCTCTCGCTCGCCGCCTTCCGCGACAGCCAGCCCTCGGCGATCTTCGTGATCTTCATCACCGCGATCTGGCCGGTCATCATCAACACGGCCGTCGGCATCCGCAACATCCCGCAGGACTATCGCAACGTCGCCAAGGTGCTGCGGCTGAACCAGGTCGAGTTCTTCTACAAGATCATGGTGCCCTCGGCGGCGCCCTACATCTTCACCGGCCTGCGGATCGGCGTCGGCCTGTCATGGCTCGCCATTGTCGCCGCCGAGATGCTGACCGGCGGCGTCGGCATCGGCTTCTTCATCTGGGATGCGTGGAACTCGTCCCGCCTCTCCGACATCATCGTGGCGCTGGTCTATATCGGCGTGGTCGGCTTCCTGCTCGACCGCCTCGTGGCTCTCATCGGCCATGTCGTCACCCGCGGCACCGCGACCAACTGAGGGGCGAAACGATGAGCTATCTGAAGATCGACCACGTCGACAAACGCTTCCAGCGCGGCGCCGCCACCACGGAAGTGCTCAAGGACATCAGCCTCGTCATCGACAAGGGCGAGTTCGTCTCGATCATCGGCCATTCCGGCTGCGGCAAGTCGACCCTGCTCAACATCA
Source organism: Allobosea lupini (assembly GCF_900109525.1). GTDB lineage: Bacteria > Pseudomonadota > Alphaproteobacteria > Rhizobiales > Beijerinckiaceae > Allobosea > Allobosea lupini. Next base: position 310,614 of record NZ_FOAN01000003.1, read on the forward strand.
TCGCCGGGCTCACCCCCGCGACGAGCGGCGGCATCCTACTCGAAGGCAAGGAGGTCAACGCGCCGGGGCCGGATCGGGCCGTGGTCTTCCAGAACCACTCGCTGCTGCCCTGGCTCACCGTCTACGACAACGTCGCGCTCGCCGTGAACAAGGTCTTCGGCGGCAAGAAGAGCAAGGCCGAGCGGCATGACTGGATCATGCACAATCTCGACCTCGTCCAGATGGGCCATGCCAGGGACAAGCGGCCGGGCGAGATCTCGGGCGGCATGAAGCAGCGCGTCGGCATCGCCCGCGGCCTGGCGATGGAACCCAAGATCCTGCTGCTCGACGAGCCCTTCGGTGCGCTCGACGCGCTGACCCGCGCCCATCTGCAGGACTCGGTGATGCAGATCCATGCCGCGCTCGGTAACACCATGATCATGATCACCCACGACGTCGACGAGGCCGTGCTGCTCTCCGACCGGATCGTGATGCTGACCAACGGCCCCTCGGCCCGCATCGGCGAGGTGCTCGACGTGCGGCTCACCCGCCCGCGCAAGCGGCTAGAGCTGGTCACCGACCGCACCTACATCGCCGCGCGCGAGTCGGTGCTGAAATTCCTCTACGAGCGGCATCGCTTCGTCGAGGCGGCGTGACGGCCCCGGTCATGAGCGACGATTTCTCTCCCGACCAGAAGCGCTACCTCGAAGGCTTCGTCAGCGGCATGCAGTCGGCCCGCACGGCGCGCGGTCTCGGCCCGCTCGGCGGCGCGCCGGGCGGCGCTCCGGCCAAGCCCGCTGGTCCCGACAGGGAGCATATCGAGGCGCAGGCCAGGACGGTCGCCGCCGGCGGCAAGCTCGTCGATCAGGAGAAGTGGAAAGCCGCCGAGCATCCGTTCGACGCCTATGCCCGTTTCAAGGATCAGGCCGCGTCGGGCACCTATCCCAAGCCGGAGGACAATTTCCGCTGGCGCTATCACGGCCTGTTCTATGTGGCACCGGCGCAGAACAGCTATATGTGCCGGCTGCGCATTCCCAACGGCATCCTCAAGGCCTGGCAGTTCGAAGGGGTCGCCGACATCGCCGAACGCCTCGGCGGCGGCTACAGCCACGTCACCACCCGCGCCAACCTCCAGATCCGCGAGATCACCGCCGAAAACGCCCCGCAGCTGCTCGAGGGCCTGGCCGATCTCGGCCTCACCGCGAAGGGCTCCGGCGCCGACAACATCCGCAATGTCACGGGCTCGGCGACCGCCGGCATCGATCCGCTCGAACTCCTCGACACCCGCCCGCATGCCCGCGCCTGGCACCACCACATCCTGAACGACCGCTCGCTCTATGGGCTGCCGCGCAAGTTCAACGTCGCCTTCGACGGCGCCGGCTCGATCGCGACGCTGGAGGACACCAACGATATCGGCTTCCAGGCCATCGAGGTCATCGAGGGAGCAGCGTTCGAAGGGCAGCCGGTCGAGCCCGGCATCTGGTATCGTCTCGCGCTCGGCGGCATCACCGGCCACAAGGATCTCGCTCGCGATACCGGCGTGATCGTCGCTCCGTCCGACGCGATCGCGGTCGCCGATGCGATCGTTCGGGTCTTCATCGCCAATGGCGACCGCACCGATCGCAACAAGTCGCGGCTCAAATACGTGCTCGATGGCTGGGGCTTCGACAAGTTCCTCGCCGCCGTCGAGGAGAAGCTCGGCCGTCGGCTGGTCCGGGTTGACGGCGCCTTCGTCAGGCCGCGGCCGGTCTATGATCGCCTCGCCCATATCGGCGTGCACAGGCAGGTTCAGCCGGGCCTCAACTGGATCGGCGTGGCGCTGCCGGTCGGCAAGCTCACAGTCGCGCAGATGCGGACCATCGCGGCGATCGCGCAGCAATGCGGCGACGGCGATATCCGCCTGACCGTCTGGCAGAACCTGCTGATCTCCGGCGTGCCGGATGCAGGGATCGACGATGTCATCGCCAACCTGAAGGCGACCGGCCTCTCGGCCGAAACCTCGATACTGCGCGCCGGACTGATCGCCTGCACCGGCGCGACCGGCTGCAAGTTCGCCGCCGCCCACACCAAGGAGGATGCGCTGGCCATCGCCGCCCATTGCGAGCCGCGCATCACCCTGGACCAGCCGGTCAACATCCATCTCACCGGCTGCCATCATTCCTGCGCCCAGCACTATATCGGCGATCTCGGCCTGATCGGCGCCAAGGTGCCAGTCAATGAGGAGGGCAACACCGTCCCCGGCTACGACCTGCTGGTCGGTGGCGGCTACGGTGTCGATGGCGGCATGGCCCGGCCGTTCCGCGAGAAGGTCAAGGCGGAAGAAGCGCCGGCTCTGGTCGAGGCGGTCCTGCGCACCTGGCAGGTCCATCGCGCCGCGCCCGACGAGAGCTTCGTCGCCTTCGCCCGCCGCCACGAGATCGCGGCGCTGCAGGCATTGGTCGCTGAGACGGGGGAAGCGGCATGACCGTGCAGACGCCGAACCCGATCGTCCAGGTCCTGCCGGAGACCGCGCCGTTCAGCGAAGAGCAGCGCTCCTGGCTGAATGGCTTCTTCGCCGGTCTGCTCTCGCTCGACAATGCCGGAGTGACCGCTTTGTCTCCGGCGGAGAACGCCGCGGTGATGGGCGAGGCCGACGACGGCGCCCCGTGGCACGATCCCGCCATGGCGATCGCCGACCGCATGCAGCTCGCCGAAGGCAAGCCGCTGCCTCGCAAGCTCTTCGCCGCCATGGCGCAGCAGGATTGCGGGCAATGCGGCTATGTCTGCGAGACCTATTCCGCTGCCATCGCCTCAGGCACCGAGGGACGGCTCAATCTCTGCGCGCCCGGAGGCAAGGAGACCCTGCGCCAGCTCAAGGCGCTGATGGAAGCACCGGGCGCCACCGCCCTGGCTGTGCCCACCGAGGCCGCGCCCGTCGTCGATCTCGGCCCACTTGGCCGCTGCCGCGAGAACCCTGCGCTCGCGACCTTCCTGTCGCGGCGCAAGCTCAATGGCGAGGGTTCCGAGAAGGAGACCTGGCATGTCGAGTTCGACCTCGCCGAATGCGGTCTCGATTATGTCGTCGGCGACGCCTTCGGTATCGTCGCACAGAACGACCCACGCCTGGTCGATGCGGTGATCGCGCTGCTCGGCGCGCGGCCCGACGCCGAGATCGGCGGCAAGAGCCTACGCGACAAGCTACTGGCCGACTGCGCGCTCGGGCCAGCGCCGGATGCCCTGTTCCAGCTGATCTCCTATGTCACCGGCGGCGAGACACGGCAGAAGGCCAGGCGCCTTGCCGCCGGCGAGGATCCCGACGGCGACCTCGACCGACTCGACGTGCTCGGCGCGCTGCACAAATTCTCGCAGGCCAGGCTCTCGCCCGAGGCTTTCGTCGAGGCGCTCGACCCGCTGCAGCCGCGGCTCTATTCGATCTCGTCCTCCTTCAATGCCACGCCGGGACGCATCTCGCTGACGGTCGACACGGTCCGCTACAGGATCGGCAGCCGCCCACGCTGGGGCGTCGCCTCGACCTTTCTCGCCGAGCGTGTCGCCCCCGGCGACAAGGTGCCGGTCTATGTCCAGCGCGCCCATGGCTTCGGGCTGCCGGCCGATCCCCAGACGCCGATCATCATGTGCGGCCCCGGCACCGGGATCGCGCCCTTCCGCGCCTTCCTGCACGACCGGCAGGCGACGAACGCAGCTGGCCGCAACTGGCTGTTCTTCGGCCATCAGCGCCGGGCCTGCGACTTCTTCTACGAGGACGAGCTGCAGGCGATGAAGGAGTCCGGCTTCCTCACCAACCTGACGCTCGCCTGGTCGCGCGACGGCGACAAGGTCTATGTCCAGGACCGGATGCGCGAACGCGGCGGCGAACTCTGGGCCTGGCTCGAGCAGGGTGCGCATTTCTACATCTGCGGCGATGCCAAGCGGATGGCCAGGGATGTCGAGCGCGCGCTCGTCGATATCGTCACCGAACATGGCGGGCGATCCAGCGAGGAGGCAATCGCCTATGTCGCCGCTTTGCGTAAGGCAGGGCGCTATCAGGCGGATGTCTACTAGAGTCGTTTCGAGTGGGTGCGGCCAGACCCGCGAGAAGCAGGAAGAGGGCGCCTCTGAGGTCCTAGAGGTCGGATCGAAGCGGATCGAGCTCCGCTCGGGAAGCCTGCGGCGGTCCGTCAAGCGCGGTTTCCGTGGCTCTCACCGCACGCGCTCCTGCTCGCCACCCCGCGGCTTCGCATGGGCGGCGATCTGGGAGCCAGCCGCGCTCAGGATCTGGCGCGCCAGCGTCTCGTCGTTGACCGTCCGCGACAGCAGGACGGCTACGACCGTCATCGACAGCTTCGCCAGAAGAGCATCACGATCTTCTTCCGTGGAGGGACTTGCGGTCATCTCGAGGTTCGCGCAGATGAGACGAGTTCCACTTCGCTGCAACGGCCCAGAACCGCAGGAATTCCCGCCGAACGGACCTCAGATCAGGCCAGCATGAGAGGCCGAGCCTCGATCGGCCAAATTCGCTACGTCGTGGCGGCGCTCAGATGGCCGACTTTTTCAACGATATCGGCCAGCAGCGGATGTTATCCCTTCCCAGACAGCGGCCTCCAGGAGCGCCCGAAGCGTCTGGGCTCACAGGGGCGAGGCCGGTGACGCCAGGTTGCCTTTCGCTCGGGCGAGTTTTGAGGCGAGCGACGAAAGCTTTTGCATCGAAGCATGCCATGGTTTTAGGTGATTAACATCTCGTTAACCGTAGGGGCGTAATCTTTCCATCACGAAGCATTAATTCGCCAATCCTGTATGAGGAATTGGGCCATGGCAAGAATAAGCCTCTTGTCTGTGCTTTTGATATGTACATTCGCCTCTGTCGGAGCCAAGGCGGCGACTGCTACCGGGAATTTCCAAGTTCAGATCAATATCCAAGCGAATTGCATTGTTGCCAGCGCTTCGGATCTGAATTTCGGCAATGTCGGCATCTTGTCCGCGAATATTGATTCGACAAGCACGGTCAGCGTGCAATGCACCACGTCGACTCCCTACACGATCGGCTTCAACCAGGGTGTCAACGGAGGCTCGGTCACGACCCGGCAGATGGCGGGGGCAGGCGGGCTGATCAACTACTCGCTTTTCCGCGACGCCGGCCGTACCCAGAACTGGGGCTCGACGGCGGGCAGCGACACCATTGCGGGCGTCGGCAACGGGGCGGTCCAGAATTACACGGTCTACGGCCGAGTGCCTGCACAGACCACGCCCGCGCCCGCACTCTACACCGACACCATCACGGTGACTGTTACCTACTGACGATGGCCAGAGCGCTGGCCTGCTGACGATCGCTTCATGAGGCAACCGAGAGGTTTGACGACGCTGCTTGCGCGGCGCCGATCGCCTCCGCTTTGCCAGGACCGGAAGGAGGGCGGGATGAGAAGCACGGCAATCGGCACGGCCCTCGCGGCCCTGGTCGCCGGAATGGCAGATGCGGCGTCGCTGCAGGTGACCCCCGTGCTGCTGGACCTTGCGATCCCGGCGAACGTAGCAACGATCACCTTGCGCAATACCGATGCCGAACCGATCACGGCGCAGATCCGGGTTTTTCGCTGGACCCAGCGAGGCGGAGCAGAACGGCTCGAGCCGACGGACGAGGTCGTCGCCAGTCCGCCCGTCGTGCAATTGCGCGCCCGCCAGGACTACATGGTGCGTGTCGTCCGGGTGACCGGCGGCCCGGTCGGTGGCGAGGCGGCCTTTCGGCTGGTCGTGGACGAGTTGCCCAAACCGAACCGAACGCCAGGAACCGTTGCGCTGGTCCTGCGCCATGTCATCCCCGTCTTCTTCACGGACCGCTCCGCATCGCCGGCATCGGTGACGTGGTCGGCGAGCCAACACGGAAAAAGCCTGGCGATCGGCGCGGCGAACAGCGGGGGGCGTCGGGTCAGGCTTGCCGCCGTGACGGTTCGCGACGGCGCCGGGAAAGTGGTCGCGGCCAACAAGGGGCTGCTCGGCTATTCCCTCGGCCACTCCGCGATGCAGTGGGTTCTCCCCTCCCAACCGGGATCCAAACCAGGCGCTCACTTGACGATCTCCGGGCTGACGGAGGCAGGTTCATTCAATGCAACGCTGCCGATGTCAGCGGGCCGGTAAGGTCATGGTGCTGGCGCTGGCGCTTGGATCAGCGTGGTGGACGGCTGTGCCGGTCCGTGGAGAAGACGCTCGGGGCCGCAGCTTGCACCTGGACGTTCTTCTCAACGGTCAGTCGATCGGGCTGATCGGCGCATTCCGGCAGAACCAGCACGGCGAGATCCTGGCGGCCCGCAAGGAGCTCGAGGAGCTCGGGATCAGGGTTCCGGCGAGCTTCAAGGTCGAGGACGAGGTTGCGCTCGGCGCGATCCCGGGCGTGAGCTTCAATTACGACGAACCCGCGCAACGCATCGACATCAAGCTGCCGCCCGATGGCCGCCTGCCCAAGACCTACGACATGCAGCCCCGCACCATACCCGGACCGGCACCGGAACGCAGCAGCATCGGCGCAGTGCTCAATTACACCCTGTTCGGAACGTCGGAGGACAAGCAATTCCGCAGCTTCTGGCGCTATCCCACGCTGTCGGCGACGCTCGATGCCCGGCTCTTCAGCCCTGTCGGGGTCTTCTCGCAGACCGGCATTCTCAGCGACCAGTCGCTGGCCGGCGGCGGGACGGAAGCGCTTCGCCTCGAGACAAGCTGGACGTATTCGGACCCCGACAACCTGGTGAGCTACCGCGCTGGCGATCTGATCTCGAGCGGTCTCGCCTGGACCCGGCCGGTTCGCCTCGGCGGCTTGCAGGTGCAACGCAATTTCGGGCTGCGTCCGGATCTGATCACGCTTCCGCTTCCCGGCGTCACCGGCTCGGCGGCGGTTCCCTCGACGGTCGACATCTTCGTGAACGGAACGAAGACGATCTCGCAGGACGTTGGCAGCGGGCCGTTCCGCCTCACCAACATTCCGATTCTCACGGGCAACGGCAATGCCAGCGTCGTGGTTCGGGACGCCTCGGGCCGCCAGAGCGAGTCGAGCCTGCCCTTCGTGGTGTCCAGCAATCTGCTGCGGCCCGGCCTCTTCGACTTCTCTGCGGAAATCGGCCTGCCGCGCCTGCAATACGGGCTGCGCTCCAGCATCTACGACGAGGGCATCGCGGGCTCGGCGAGCGGGCGCTACGGCATCACCGACACGATGACGGTCGTGGCTCATGCCGAAGGGGCACGCGGCCTTGGCATGGGGAGCCTCGGTGGGGTCTTTGGGCTCGGTCGATATGGCGTGCTGACAGCGGCCGGCGCGGGCAGCTGGCGGGACGGGCAACTCGGCGGCCAATCCTATGTCTCTTTCGAGACCCAGCTCTGGGGTGTCTCCCTGATGGCCGCATCCCAAAGAACCTTCGGAGCCTACAGGGACCTCGCCTCCGTCAGCGGGGCTCAGTTCGCCAACGGCTATGGCAACGACGTCACCTCGGCAGCCTCGACGGCAGAGACCGCGACGAACTGGGAGCGGCGGCTCCTGCCACCGCGCGCCCTCGACAGGGCGTCGGTCAGCCTGCCGATACCGGCACTGGGAGGGGCCATCAGCCTCGGCGTTGCCCATGTGAAGCCGGCGCTCGGCCGTGCCAACCGGATCGTCAACGTGAGCTATACGCGCCCGCTTTGTGCCGGAGGATCCTTCTACGCGACCGCCTATACGGATTTGGCGGATCGCGGCTCCGCAGGCGTGTTTGCCGGGCTGTCATTTCCGTTCGGCACCAACATCACCTCCTCCGCCGGCGCCAATCGCGTCGGATCGGGCTGGTCCCTGGCAGCCGACGCCTACAAGCCCGTCGATCAGGAGATCGGCAGCGTGGGCTGGCGCATACGCAACGTCGAGGGGCAGGACGGACAGAAGCGCCGCTCGGCTTCGATCGCCTATCGCGGAAGCGCCGGGCTGCTCGAGGCTGGCGTCGCACAAGGCGCGTCGGGGCTCTCGGGCACGGTGCAACTGGACGGCGCGATCGCGATGGCCGGAGGTAGCATCTTCGCCGCCAACCGGATCGAAGACGCCTTCGCCGTGGCAAAGGTCGGCGCGCCCGATGTGGATGTGCTCTTCGAGAACAGGGTGGTCGCGCGCACCAACGCATCCGGTAACGCGCTCGTTCCCGGCTTGCGATCCTACCAGCCGAACACGATCTCGATCGATCCGCGCGGCCTCCCGATCGACGCCCTCTCGGAAACCACGGTCGAGGTGCGGGCGCCCTCCGATCGTGCCGCTGTGGTCGTCGACTTCGGTGTCAGGTCGACCGGCAACTCGGCCATCGTCATCCTTCAGGATGCGGCTGGCCGGCCAATCCGGGTCGGGGCGACCGGTGCCCTTCAGCCGGGGCTCAAGGGCACCAGCGCGGCAGGCCCGGAATTCGTCGTCGGCTATGACGGCCGTGCGTTCATCGAGAATCTCGCGGCCGACAACGAGGTCCTCGTCAAGCTGGAGACGGGGAGCTGCAAGGCCCGCTTCTCCTTTGTCCCGCGTGCCGATACGCAAGTCTCGATCGGACCGGTGCAATGCCTATAGGCTCCCGCATTCTGGCGCTCTGCCTGTGGGGCGTGCTGATCGCGGCTGGCAGCCTGCTGGCGAGCCCGCCGGCCGCCGCGCAATCCTGCTCGCTGAGCATCACGCCCCTGGTTTTCGGTGATGTCGATGTCACCGCCAATGCCCAGGTGAATGGAACGGCCACTGCGACGGTCTCGTGCACGGGGTCGGCGCTCCTGCCCGTCGGAATCTGCATCGAGCTCGGGCCCGGGAGCGGCGGTGGTACCAGCGCAGCGAACCGGACCCTGACGAACGGCGCCAACCAGTTGCACTACGGCCTGTTCTCCGATGCGGCAGCCAGCGTCCCCTGGGGATCGGGAGCCTGGCCTGCAGGCGGGGCTTCGGCAGTCGGCTTCAACCTGACCTTGTCCGTGTCCGGCACCGGCAGCCGGAGCGTCACCATCTATGGCCGTGTCTACAGCGGCCAGGCGACCGCGGCACCCGTCACGTACACCAGCAGCTTCGCCGGCGCCGACGCCCGGATCCGCTACGGGCTCCTGTCCTTCCTGCTCGGCTGCGACCTCCTCACCGTGATCCAGTCGACGAGCTTTACGGTCAGCGCGAACGTGCCGGCGACCTGCCGGGTGACGACAAGCGATCTCAATTTCGGCTCGGTCGGCGTGCTGGCTGCGCCGCAGGATGCGTTCACGACCCTGGCGCCGACCTGCACGAATGGCACCGCCTATCAGATCGGCCTGGACGGCGGCTTGTCGGGGGCGACGAATCCGACCGCGAGGCGCATGACGAAGGGAGCGGAGACGATCACCTACGGGCTCTATCGGGATGTCGCGCGGAGCCAGCCCTTCGGCAGCACGCTCGGCCTCGATACCTTGACGGGCATTGGCTCAGGTCTGGCGCAGACGAGCCATGTCTACGGACGGGTCCCGGCTCAGGCTACGCCGTCGCCGGGACCATACGCCGACACGATTCAGGCGACGGTCACGTACTGAAACTTGCGGCGGCTTTGCGCTGACCCGTCTCGGACGCTCATTAGCCCGCCGAGTAACCGTCATGGGTCTGAATGCGCCTGTCACGAGCAGACATCGAATGGGCGCCGGGGGAGGGGACATTCGCCCAGCTCAGCGGTCAGGCCAAGATGCATTGCGTCCACCTGGCGGAGGCCAAGCTTCGCTGCGCGCGAGCGTTGCGTCGACCTCGTGCCGCGTGCTGTCAGGACGTATTCGACATGGCGCACGCGCTCGTTCAAATCGCGACGCTCGACATAACCGGCGGCCTCGAGCGCCTTCAATCTTGCGGACAAGAGGCGGGCGGAGATCCCGCACCGCGCTCCTTGCCGCCATCGCCAAGCTCGCATTGGCGCGACGGCGCGACGGCGCCTTCGCGTGGGGTGTCAGCGAGGACGTTGCCGATCCAGAGCGCATCGTCGAATGGTTCATGGTCGAATCCTGGGCCGAGCATCTGCGCCAGCACAAGCGCGTCTCGCAGGCCGACGCCGATAGCGCAGCTCACCGGCGCTGGCCCAAGGCGACCAGGCTGACGTCGATCGTGCCGGCTCGGAAACCGGCCTCGCAGTAACAGAGATAGAACTCCCAAAGCCTACGGAATGGCTCGTCGAAGCCTTGCGGAGCGATCTGCGGCCAATGGTCAAGGAAGCGCTGCCGCCATTCCTTCAGGGTCAATGCGTAGCTTTCCCCGAATGCGAGGCGCTCGATCTCGGCGAGCCCCGCAGCCTTCGCTGCGCCGACCAGCGCGGGAACCGACGGCAGAGACCCGCCGGGGAAGATGAAGCGCTGGATGAAGTCCGTGCCTTGCTGATACGGCTCGAACAGCGCCTCGTCGATGGTGATCGACTGCAGCACCGCATGACCATCGGCCGTCAGCGAGCGACTCAAGGCGGCAAAATAGGTCGGCCAATAGTCGCGCCCCACGGCCTCGATCATCTCGATCGAGACGATGCGATCGAACTGGCCGACAATGTCGCGATAGTCCTGCAAGCGCAGGTCGACCTTGTCCGCCAGCCCGGCTTCGGCGATCCGCCTTTGCGCGTAGGCGAGCTGCGCCGGGGACAGCGTGATGGCGGTGACATGGCAGCCCTCGCGGGCCAGTCGCTCGGCCAGAGCGCCCCAGCCGCAGCCGATCTCCAGGACCCGCTCGCCACCCGAGAGCGCGAGCATCTCGACGATCCTGTCGAGCTTACGCTGTTGCGCAGCCTCCAGCGTGTCCGTCGGCGCCTCGTAGAGCGCGGACGAGTAGGTCATGCTCTCATCCAGCCAATGACGGTAGAAGTCGTTGCCGAGGTCGTAGTGCGCGGTGATGTTGCGGCTGCTACCGGTCCGGCTGTTGGCGTTGCGCCAGTGGCGGAGGCGGTTGAGCAGGCGCGCCGGCCAGGTACCGGAGACAAGGTGGCGCAGCGTCGCGTCGTTGCGCGCTCCGAGTTCGATCAGTGCCGTCAGGTCGGGTGTTGTGAAATCGCCGTCGCGATACGCCTCCGCCAGACCGATATCGCCGTCGAGCATCAGGCGACGCATTGCGCGCCAGCTCTTCAGGACGATCGCCGCCTGCGGGCCGGGACCGGCGGACCCACTCCAAAGCTGTTCGCCTTCAGGCGTGACGATGCTCAGCCGGCCGATGACGATCTGCGAGAGAAGCCGGCGCAGGAACCAGCGGTAAAGGCCGATGCCGCCCGGCAGCGAGAGCGACGATTCGGGCATCTCTGCCTGGCGTTCGGTGTCGGGAAGCCTCATGGCTGGGTCGATCCCTTCGGATGAGGAGTCGCCGCCCGGCCGGTGCTGAACCGATGCTCGGGCGGCGCAGGATGCGTCCACCAGCGCACGCGCTTCGCCAGGAGACGCAGCGCGTGCCAATGGATGGCGGCGGTGACCTTCAAGGTAAGCAAAGGGTGGCTCGCCAGCAGGCGCAGAAGGGCGCCGTCGTCGAGCGTGCGGCGTTCGCCGCTGAGGGAGGCGGCGATCAGCCTACCCTCGGCATCATGCCCGTCGATCACGATCGAGACGCGCTCGCCCGGCGGCTCGACCCGAAAGGCGTAGCGCATCGCAAGGCTCATGAAGGGCGAGACATGGAAGCGCTTTTCCGCCTCCTGCCGCACGGGACGCGCCTGCGCACCGACGGGCGCTACGTAGCTATGGATCTCGCCAAAGGTGTTGTGGACTTCGTAGACGGTCGCTCGCAGTGCGCCGTCGCGGCCGTAGCAGAAATAGGTGCTGATCGGATTGAAGGCGTAGCCGAGGATGCGCGGCATGGTCAGCAGCCTCACCGCGCCCTCGTCCCAGTCGATACCGGCGGTCGCCAGCGCTTCCGCGACCTGCTCCTTCAACGGCCTGCCGCTGCGGTCGCCATAGTCGGCATCCCGGAAGGCGTAGAGATTGAAGCGGTTGCGGGAGAACAGGTGCGACTGCTTTGCCAGGGCGTCGATCTCGTCGAGATCGAGCAGCATCCAGAACACGCGATAGGCCAGTGCATGCGGCCTCGGCCGGAAACGGCTGTGGCGAACGCGTCCGACATAGAGGGCCGAATGCCGGTTCATGCCGCTTGCTCGCGTCGGACCGGGAGCGGGATGCGGCCGGATTCGTCGGCGACGGTCCACGGGCGCCGCACATTGCCGAGCGCCTCGGCGACGGCGAGCCCCGATTGCAACCCGTCCTCATGGAACCCCGAGCCGAAATAGGCGCCGCAGAACCAGCTCCGCCTTGCCCCCTGCAGCGCCCAGAGATGCTGCTGAGCCGCGAGCGCGGTCTGGTCGAAGAGCGGATGCTCGTAGAACTCCTCGCGCAGGATCGTCTCGGCCCGCAGCGTATCCGGCGGATTCAGCGTGACGAAGAAGGGGCGCCGCCCAGGCAGGTTCTGCAGGAGGTTCATCCAGTAGGTGACCGCGCAGGCGGCATCCGGCCGGGCGCGCTCGCCGATGTGGTTCCAGCTCGCCCAGGCGCGGCGACGGCGAGGCATGAGCGCCTCGTCGCCATGCAATACGGCACGGTTCCGGCTGTAGCGAAAGGCGCCGAGCGCGCTCGCTTCGAGCGGATCGGGATCGGCGAGCATGGCCAGCGTCTGGTCGGCATGACCAGCGAAGACGACCTGGTCGAAGCGCTCGCTCCAGCCGTCGCCCGCAACCACGACCTCGTTCGGCGAGCGCCTGACCTGGCGTACTGGCGCGCCCAGCCGCACGCTGCCGCCGAATTGCTCGCGCAACCGCGCGACATAACGGGCGCTGCCGCCGGTGACGGTGCGCCAGAGCGGGCGGTCGGTCAGCTGCAACAGCCCGTGATTGTGATGGAAGCTCAGGAAGGCCTGGACTGGGTAGGACAGGATCTCCGAGCACGGAGCCGACCAGATCGCCGCTGCCATCGGCAGGAGGTGGTCATCCCGGAAGGCACTGCCATAGCCGCCGGCAGCCAGATACTCGCCGAGCGTCGCCGCGCCGGCGCTTCCTGCCCGGGCGTCGCGTGTGGCATCCCGATAAAAGCGGACGAGGCCCTGGAGCATGGCCCAGAAGCGCGGGCTCGCGAGGTTGCGCCGCTGCGCAAAAAGGCCGGTCAGCCCGGCGCCGCTGTATTCGAGGCGGCCGCCATCGAGCGAGACGGCGAACGACATCTCGGTCGGCTGCGTCGCAACGCCGAGGTGATCGAGCAGCGCGACGAAGTTCGGATAGGTTTTCTCATTGTAGACGATGAAGCCGGTATCGACGGGAGTTTCGCTGCCGTCGTCCCCGGGCACCAGGACAGTGTTTGCATGACCGCCAAGCCGCGGCGCGGCTTCGATCAGCACGACGTCATGGGCCTGTCCCAGCAGCCATGCCGCCGACAGGCCGGAGATGCCGGCGCCGATGACGGCGATCCTTTGCGGGCGTCCCTGAACCTGTAGCATGGCCATTCCTTGCTCTTCGGAAAGGCTATACGCGGGGGGCCGCGCTTTGGATTTGTCGCCCGGTCCCGGAAATCTCTGCCGGGATGTGGGCCGATCGCTATTGCTGGACGTAAACAGACCGAGGCAACCGGAGGTCTGGCCATGCCCGCCAAGGGGTTGAGGCGTCTGTTCGCGGCATTGAATGCCCATGTCGCCCATCCAGGGCCACAGGAGGCGATCGCCAACACGGTCGCCCTGGTGATCGTCTCCAACCAGCCCTTCTACCCGCTCTATCTCTATTGGGCCGTATCGCCCGTGCTCTTCCCGTCCTTCCTGACCTTCCTGTCGACGCCGCTGTTCGCGCTGGTTCCGAGCGTGATGCGCCGCAATGCGAGGCTTGGGCGCTGCCTCCTGCTTTGCGCCGGGATCGGCAATACGCTGCTTTGCCGCTTTGCCTTCGGCAGCGCGTCAGGCGTCGAAGTCTTCCTGTTCCCGTGCCTGATGCTCGCGGCTCTGCTTTTTCGCCGCGACGAGCGTCTCTATGCCGCCGGCTTTCTGGCATTGAGCTTCGGGGCCTATCTGCTCCCCGTCGATGCCATCGCGGCACCCCTGCATCTCTACCAGCCGCAGGAATACGTCGCTTTGCAGCGCCTGAACTTCCTGAGCGCCGCGTCGCTGACCGCGCTGATAGGGTGGCTTTTCGCCCAGCGGCATGCCGGCGTCTCGCCGAACAGTGAAACCGGATCGGATCGCCGAGCGTAGAAGGGACACATCTCGCGGAAAGGACATCGCATGAGACGTCTTCTGCTCGCCCTGATCATCGCCTCTCCATCCGCCGCGAGCGCGGCTTCGACCGCGCTCGATGGCACCTGGCTGCGCGATGACGGCAACGCTCGGGTCCGTCTTGCTCCTTGTGGTGACAAGGTCTGTGCCACCAACCTCTGGATCGGCGATACCAGCAAAGGTGAAGCCGTTGGGGACAAGCTCGTGATGACATTGTCGCGAGAGGCGGACGGCTCCTTTTCAGGCACCGCCTACGATGCCAAGCGGGACTGGACCTATTCGATGACGATCAAGACCGCTCCGGGCGAACTCACCACGCGCGGATGTATCCTCGGGCGCCTCGTCTGCCGAGACGTCGGCTGGAAGTCGGCCGACTAGCGCGTGCCGTTAGCGCAGTGATCCGTCGCCGCGGCGCCACCGTATCTTCGCTATGGTTGCCGCATTCGCCCTGACTGTCGAAGACATGCGCGAGGCGTCAGCCGCAGCGCCGGGAGGTCGGTTCTTCGCCTTGTTCGACGCCAATGCCTTGATTGCCGCGGTTGCGCGCTCGGGTGACCGGGCCGCGTTCGCCGAGCTCTTCGACCATTTCGCGCCACGCGTGAAAGGATTGCTGATGCGCGGCGGGACCTCTGCGGAGCTGGCGGAGGAGATCGCGCAGGAGACGCTGCTCACGGTCTGGCGCAAAGCCGCGCTGTTCGATCCGGCGAAGGCAAATGCCTCGACCTGGATCGCAACGATCGCGCGCAACCGCCGCATCGACATCGCCCGCCGGGAGACTCGCTCGCGGCTTTCGCAAGTTTATGAGATTCTGGATGAAGACGGACCCGAACAGCCTGACGAGACCATCTCGGGAGCCGAGCGCGACGCGCGGATCAGGGCAGCGATGACCGGATTGTCCGCCGACCAGTACCGGGTCGTCGAGCTCGCCTTCCTGGAGGAGTTCAGCCACCAGGACGTGGCGCAGCGTCTGGCGATCCCGCTCGGTACTGTGAAGTCGCGGCTGCGACTCGCGCTGTCGCATCTGCGGGGCAAGCTGGAGGATCTGCGATGAGCATGGCCCATCGCCCATCCGACGAGACCCTTGCCGCTTTCGCTGGCGGCCATCTCGACGAGGGGCTTGCCTTGGTGGTCGCCGCCCATCTCGAGCTGGACGGCGAAAGCCGGCGCCGCATGCGGGAGTTCATGGCGATTCAGGGGGAACTGCTCGATCGCATCGAGCCGATCCCCATGGCTGCGGGATATCCGGCGGAGGAGCTCGAGCCGCATTCGGCGATCGCTACCCCGACCGCATCTCCTGCCATCGCGGCAGACGTGCCGGCCGTCCTGCGCCCCTATGCTCTTGGACCGTGGCGCCCGATCGGGCTTCGGATTGCAATGCGAAGGGTCGAGGTGCCGGGCGCGGACAGTCGGGTTTTCATGTTGAGAGCCGGTCCTGGAATCGCGCTGCCACCCCACAAGCATACTGGCTTCGAGTGGACGACGATCCTTGCCGGCGCTTACGAACACCAATACGGCCGGTATGTCGTCGGCGACTTTGATGAAGCCGATACCGAGCATGATCATACGCCGGCCGTCGATCCGGTCGAAGGGTGCACCTGCCTTGTCGCCATGACTGGCAAGGTGCTCCTGCAGGGCTGGCTTGGCCGGTTGTTGCAGCCACTGGTGCGGTTTTGACGTTCGCCTCTTTTCTAGCGGCCTTGCTTTTCGTCGCCGTCGCGATGTCGACAACCATGCAGTTGGCGACGCGGATCGAGCGCCGCACCGGTAATTCCGGCTGGATCGACGTCGTCTGGACGTTCGGTCTTGGCGCAACCGGCGTGATCGGCGCGCTCCTGCCTTTTGGTGATGGTCCGCTGGGCCGCCGCCTTTTCGTCGCTGTGCTTGTGGCGGCATGGGCGCTGCGCCTCGGCTTGCACATCGCCGGCCGCACCAAGGGGATCTCCGATGACCCGCGCTATGCCAGGATGAAGCGCGACTGGGGGCCGGAGGCTCCCGTCAGAATGGCTCGCCTGCTGCAATTCCAGGCGCTCGCAAGCACCCCGCTCGCCATCGGCATCATCCTCGCGGCTCATAACCCGGCCGCGCTTGGCCAGGCACAGGATGCGCTGGGCCTCGCGATCTTCCTCGTCGGCATCGTCGGAGGCGCGATCGCCGACCGGCAGCTTCGTGCCTTCGCACGTTCGGGACAAGGAGGGGTCTGCGACACGGGTCTCTGGGCCTTGTCGCGCCATCCCAACTACTTTTTCGAAGCCGTGCTCTGGTGTGCCTATGCGGTGATAGCCTCCGCCATGGACTACCCGATCGGCTGGCTGGCCTGGCTCGCGCCCGCTTCGATCACCCTGCTGCTCGTCCGCGTCTCCGGCATTCCGCCGCTGGAGGAGCATATGCTCGCCAAGCACGGAGCGGCGTATCGCGACTATCAGAGCCGGACCAGCGCCTTCATCCCGCTGCCGCCCAAAGGAGCCATGCCATGACGATCATGCAGAGGTTGTCGAGCTGGGGCGAGGCCTTGCCCGTGCCCGATGCGGTCAGCCGGATGGTCATCGCCTCGCTGGTGGGGCGAACGGAGCGCACGCTCACGACCCAGCCAGGCAACGCGGCCAGCTTCGCGCAGGAGATGATGGATCGCCCGATCGCGGTGCATACGGATGCCGCCAATGCCCAGCATTACGAAGTGCCGGCGGCGTTTTTCGACCAGGTCCTGGGGCCGAGGCGGAAATACTCGTGCTGCTTTTACGCTGGCCCTGCCGACAGTCTCGCAACGGCCGAGGAGGCGGCTCTGGCGCTGACCGCCGACCATGCCGGCCTCGCGGACGGACAGGAGATCCTCGAGCTCGGCTGCGGCTGGGGCTCGCTCTCGCTGTGGATGACGCAAGCCTACCCGCAGGCACGGATCGTCTCGGTCTCGAACTCGGCATCGCAACGCGCTTTCATCGAAGAGCGTGCGCGCGAACGCGGCTTCGGCAATCTGCGCGTCATCACCGCGGACATGAACGACTTCGCCATCGAGGAGCGCTTCGACCGCGTCGTCTCGGTCGAGATGTTCGAGCACATGGCGAACTGGCGTGCGCTGCTCGGGCGGGTGCATGGCTGGCTGAAGCCGGACGGGCGTCTGTTCATTCACGTCTTCGCCCACGCGCACGGCTGCTATCGTTTCGATGTCGGGGAGAGTGCAGATTGGATCGCCCAGCACTTCTTCACCGGCGGGATTATGCCGAGCGCTGCGCTGGCGCACCAGTTTCCCGACCTCTTCGCCGTCGAGCAGGAATGGCGCTGGAGCGGCGAGCATTATCGGCGCACGGCCGAGGACTGGCTGGCGAATTTCGACCGCAACCTGCCGGCGATCGAACCCATCCTGCGCCAGACCTATGGCGACGACGCGCCTTTATGGCGCCGACGCTGGCGCCTGTTCTTCCTGGCGACGAGCGGGCTGTTCGGGCACTCGGGCGGCGCAGCCTGGGGCGTCAACCACTACCGGCTGAGGCCCGTCTGACGCCGTGCGCGGTGCCGGTGGCGATCAGAGCCAGCCCCAGCCGATCGCCCGCCGCACGACCTCGTACGCCACCCAGCTGCAGAAGCCGACGGCGACGGTGCCATAGACGATGTCGGCGAGCGTGATCGTCAGCGTCCACGGCCGCAGCGTGGCGTAATTGGTCAGATCATAGGTCGCATAGGCAAGCAGTCCGATCAGGGCCCCGTTGACGAGAGCGGCGCCGGCGTTGCCGTCGCGCAAGGCCGGCATCACCGCGAAATGCAACACGCCCAGCGGAAAGCCGAAATAGAACAGAGCAGCCGGCACATAGCGAACCTGCTCGACGATCAGGTCGCCCAGCGCCGGACGATAGAGCCTGGCGGTCATGGTGCCGAGCCAGATTGCATCGCAGATGCCGAAGGCGACGAGAAAGGCGACGTAGCCGGCGACGAAGCGCATGACGACCTCCAGGTTTGGTACCTGCAGATACGCAGCGCGCGCCCATTCGGATTACCTTGCCGCGCGGCTTGCTCAGCCCAGCGATCCAGCACGCCTTGTCCGACGTACATTCGCCGAGCTCGGCAATGCAAAGGCGCCCATGACGATATCCAGTTCCAGGCGGGCCGTTATGGCGGCGCTGTCCAGCATGGCGCTCGCCGGCTGCGCCGTGCTGCGGCCGGGCGCGCTGAACGAAGGCGCCCGCGATATCGCCTACGGCCGCCATCCGCGCCAGACGATGGACATCTATGTCCCGCCCGGCGGCGGCACGGGAAGGCCGGTCGTCTTCTTCATCTACGGCGGCTCATGGGCCAACGGAGCCAAGGAGAGCTATGCCTTCGTCGGTGACGCGCTGGCTGCGCGCGGCTTCGTCACCGTGATCGCCGACTACCGGCTCGTGCCGGAGGTGCGCTTCCCCGTCTTCATCGAGGACGGCGCCGTTGCGCTGCGCTTCGTCCATGACAACGTCGCGCGTTACGGCGGTGATCCGCGCCGTATTCATGTCATGGGGCACTCGGCGGGTGCCTACAATGCAATGATGCTGACGCTGGACGGGAGCTATCTCGCGCGGGTTGGACTGCCGTCGAATGCCATTCGTTCGGCCGTAGGCCTGTCCGGCCCCTATGACTTCCTGCCGCTGGATATCGACGTGACCAAAGCCGCCTTCGGCAATGCCCGGAATCTGGAGCGTACGCAGCCGATCCATTTCGCCCGCAAGGACGCGCCGCCGATCCTGCTGGCGACAGGCACCGACGACACCACGGTTCTGCCCCGTAACAGCGAGCGGCTCGCCGCTGCACTGCGCCGCGCCGGTGCGCGCTCCGTCACGCTCAAGGCCTATGCCGGCCTCGGCCACGCCGGAACGGCGGCGTCGCTCGCGCGCGCCATGAGCTGGCGAGCGCCCGTTCTTGATGATGTCGTCAAGTTTTGGGGGGAAGCCAGACCAGCTATTCGCGAGTGATATGTCGTTGAGTTTCAATCTGGGGCAGGAGCAACCCGGAGCGCCTTTGGAGATGTCCACTTCTGGGCAGCGGAGCAATATCTGCTGGTGGCGCATGGCTTCGGCTCTTCCCTTGCGAGAAACCAGCGCGAAATCGACAGTCGGACTCCATTAAGGACGGCAACTCCACTTAAGGGGCGGATCTGGGCGACGACCTCGCCAATTCGACATTCCTGGCGTGAGGCTGCGCCAACGGGTCCTCGCCGAGCCGGCGCAACCAGGAGAAAACCGGCGGAGCCACGTCGGCGATCGATTCGACGACGACATCGATGAAGCCCGGGCCGTCGAATGCCAGCGCTCCGTCCAGGGCCGCGGTCAGCTCGGCGGCGTCCGTCACCCGCCAGGCTTTGAGACCGAACGCTTCGGCGATGCGCGCTGCGTCCAGCGAGAGAAAATCGACCGAGTAGGTCGCGTTGTGGCCGTGAAGTCGCTGCAGCGCCTTGATCCAGCCGAAGCAGCCATTGTTGAAATGGATAAGGATAGCCGGCACGCCGAGCCGTACCAGGGTTTCGAGCTCGCCGCAGTTCATCCCGAACGAGCCGTCGCCGAACAGCGCCAGCGGTCGCGCTTGCGGGCGTGCCAGCCAGGCACCGACCACCGCCGGCAGTGCGTAGCCGAGCCCACCGTAGGCGCGGGGAATGATGAAATCTGTATCGGGATCGTCGAGCCGCAGCAGGCGCGTCATGTGAGGTGTTGGCGTGCCCGGGTCGGAGAGGATGCTGAAGGCGCCGTCCAGCCGCTTGTTCAGCGCCTGGACCACGCGCTGTGGCTTCAGCGGCAAGCTGTCGTCGCGCAGCTCGTCCTGCGCGTCCCGCCAGAACTGCGCCCTCCAGCCATTCAATCTTTCGAGCCATTGCGGGTCGACTGCGAGCGTGTCGGGCAGGGCCGTAGCCAGGCCTTCTGCGACCGCGCGGACATCGCCGTTTATGCTGAGCGCATTGGCCGAGTTGTTGCCGATGATCTCGGGATCGATATCGATCTGGACGATGCGCCGCTCGTGATCCGGCGGCGGGAATGTCCAGCCGACGGACACGACCGAGCCGAGACGGCACCCCCAGTAGATGAGGAGATCGGCTTCTGCGACGGCACGGTTGGCATGCGGATGAAAGCCGTTGTCGCCGGTCACGCCGATGGCGAGCCGATGACCATCGGGCAACGAACTCTGGCCCGTGATGGTGTTGACGATCGGCATGCCCAGGCGCTCGGCCAGCGCGAGCAGCGCCGCACCGGCCTGCGACCGCTTCGCACCGCCGCCGAAGACGAAGAGCGGCCGCCGCGCCTGGCGGATCAGAGCGATCAGGCGGTCGAGCTCGGCCGCCTCCGCCGATGGCCGGTAGGCCGGGAAACTGCGGTGATGGCTCTCGACATGCAGCGAGACGGTGGCCGGTTCGACCTCTTCGTGAAGCACGTCCTCGGGAACGGCGAGATGAACGACGCCCGGTTTGCCGCCCGTCGCGACGCGGAAGGCGCGGCGCACCGTATCCGGCAGCCTTTTGGCGGATTTGACCAGCCATGACGCCTTCGCCACCGACTCGAACAGGCGAGCGCAATCGAGCTCGGTGATGACGCCGCGCCCTTCGCTGGCGACCGGCGTGTCGCTGGTGATGACGATGAGCGGGACCGAGGAGCCGTTGGCCTCGGCGACGCAGGGCAGGACATAGGTCGCCCCGGCACCGCTCGGGACCTCGACGATCCCCGGCCGGTTGGTCAGGCGCGCATAGGCATCCGCCATGTAGCCGGCCGACCGTTCGTCACGGGCCATGACATGGCGCAACTGTCCTTGCGCCTCGCGCAGAGCATCATAGAGCGGGACGTTGGTATCGCCGGGGACGCCGAAGATGACGTCGACCCCATAGGCGGTCAGCATGTGAACGAGAAGGTCGGCGCCGCGCATGTCAGAGATTCCCAGTGGAACCCCAAGTTATGCCAGGGCACCGTCGGCAGCATCGGCGTAGCGTCGGAAGCATTGCGAGGTGATCGGCAGAATGCCGGAATTCAATCCCCGCGCGTGAACTTCTTTGCCAGTACGATCAGCGTCATGCAGCGCTCCACCGCTTCCAGGCTTGTAATCTCGTCGATGACGGCATCGAGGTCCTCGCTGAGCGGAGCTTCGACGACGAGCATCAGATCGAACTCGCCGCTGACCGAGGCGCAGCTGCGGACTTCCGGCAGGCTCTCAAGCCGGCGGACCACCTCAGACTGCCGACGCTGCCTGATCGAGAGCAGAAGCATCGCTTCGAGCCGCTGCGCAATTGCCGGGCTGGCGAAGACGGCGCGGTAGCCTGTGATCGTGCCGTTGCGCTCCAGTTTCTCGATCCGCTCGTGCACGGTCGTGCGCGGCAGGCCGAGCTTTTTTGCGATCGCCACGGTGGGCTGGCGGGCATTGGCGGCCAGCACCGCCATGATCCTGCGGTCGTTGTCGTCTTCCCGGTTGGCGCGCGTCATGGCAGCGGGCGTCCCGCGACGAACCAGTCGGCCGGCCGGCTCTCGGCGAAGCAGATGTCGATATCTGCCGGCGGCACCCCAAAGCGCGCCAAGGCCGCGATGCAGGCTAGCGCGAGGCTCTGCTTCAGCTCCGGGGAGCGTCCCGCGAGCATGGCGATCTCGACCAGGCAATAGCACGCACCCCGGTCTGCCGGGGCGATCATCCGTCCGGCGGCATAAGGTTGCCAGAGCAAGGTGAGCGCCGCCGGCCTGAGCGAGCATGCCGCCATTGCGGCGTCACGCAGCCCTTCGAGTGCGGCATCCGGTGTGGCGCACCAGTCCTGCGCGGTGTGAACGGCGATCACGGGCATGATCTAGCTCGCATCCGCCGAAACGACCATAGCCGCCGTCGGCCCCGGCTGCTCCGACAGGATTGCCGCGCTGATCTTCTCGGCGATCATGATCGTCGGGATGTTGGTGTTGGCGCTCGGCACGGACGGCATCACCGAGGCGTCGGCGATGCGCAGGCCGGGGACGCCGATGACACGGCCATCAGCCGTCACCACGGCATCGGGGTCGCCGTGCGCGCCCATGCGACAGGAGCCGGAGGCGTGCCAGACGCCATGGACCGCGCTGCGGACGAAATGCTCCAGGATCTCCTCGTCGGCGAGCATTCTCTCCAGCGGGGCGCCTTCGGTGACGACATGGCGCAGGAGCTTGCGCCTGAGCCAGGCTGGGCCGTCCAGGCCAAATGCCAGGATCGAGGTCAGGATCCGATTCTTGGTCGAGACGATCCCGAGGTCGCGGACGCGCTCGCTGTAGCTCGTCGGGAACGGATCATCCGTCACGGCGCGAAGTGCCGGCTGGTCGAAGATGCCGGCGGCCAGACGCAGCCCCGACATCAGGCGGTCGAGATCCCGCCGGTCGGACAACAGAGCGAACTCGACTCGAGGCTCCACGGCCGCCGAGGCGGAGGTCAGGACGACCTTGCCCCGCGAGAACGGCCGGTTCACCCAGGTGACCAGCGAGCCGAGCTGCAAGCCCACGGGATGCCACCCGGTCTTGCTCAGGGCGACCATGTACATGTCGCCCTGCGGAGCCCCGGCCTGGCCGGAAGAGTAGCGCAAGCCGAGATGGGTGTGGCGGCGAAGCGCCGGCTGGAGCCGCGCCTCGCGGCGGATATAGGCCGAGACCGAGAGCGCCGGATGCTCCTGCAGATTGCGCCCGACGCCACGTCGGTCGGCGAGGACGGGAATGCCAAATGCTCTCAGCTCCGCCGCCGGACCAATGCCGTTGCGCAGCAGCATGGCAGGTGAATGGAGGGCGCCGGCGCAGATGATCGTCTCCGCCCCGGAGATGGCGAGCGGCCCGTCCGGTGCTCGCGCCGTGACGCCGGTGACGCGTCCGTCCGAGATCGTCAGCGCCTCGACCCGGCAATCGGCGATGATCGTCAGGTTGCTGCGGCGCCTGGTGGAATTGTCGAGATAGGCGATCGCCGTCGAGACGCGACGATCATAGGCGTTCGAGATGGCGATCGGAAAGCAGCCGTCGCCGAACTCCGCGTTCTGGTCCTGCATCGGCAGGAAGCCGGCCTCGACCATGGCCGCGGCCGCAGCGCGCGAGAAGCCCGGCCAGACCTCGGGCTGGATTCGCCGGATCGGGATCGGCCCGGTGTCGCCGTGGAGCGGGCCGGCGAAGTCCATGTCGCGCTCGAGCTTGCGAAAGAACGGCAGGACGCCTTGCCAGTCCCAGCCTTCGGCGCCATTCGCAGCCCAGTCATCGTAGTCGCTCGGCAGGCCGCGATTGGCCTGCATGTCGTTGAGGCTGGAGCCGCCGCCCATGAGCCGCGCCTGCTCGTAGCGCTTTGCCTTCGGCTGGCCCGCCGGATCGTTATGCGGGACCGGCTCGAGGAAGACCTTGAGGTCCGCCCAGATGTTCGCCGGATTGAAGTAGGCGACACGCGGATAGCTGTCGAGGATCGCCGGCTCCTCGCGGTCGGGCGGCTGGTCGCGCCCGGCCTCGATCAGGACGACCCGGTGCCGGCCAGAAGCGGAAAGGCGGTTCGCCAGGACGCAGCCGGCGGAACCGCCGCCGACGATGATGAAATCGGCTTCCAGTGTCTGCATCGCCGCCACCGTCAGGCTTCGTGCACGAAGCGGGTCAGGAGATAGGGCTCAAGCCCTTCGGGCCCGCCCTCATGGCCCCAGCCGCTGGCGCTGGACCCGCCGAACGGCACCTCCGGCAACGCGACCGTGAAGGTGTTGACTCCGATGGCGCCGGCATTCAGCCCTTGCGCCAGTCGCCGGGCCGTCGGGGCGTGATCGGTCACGACATAGCCGGCCAGGGCAAAGGCACTGTCATTGGCGAGCGCGAGGGCTTCGTCGATATCGTCGAAGGCTGCGACGGGCGCGATCGGCCCGAATGGCTCGGTGCGCATGATCGCGGCCGACGCCGGTACCTCGGCCAGCACCGTCGGCGGAAAATAGAAGCCGGGACGCTCGAGGCGGGCGCCACCGGTAACGATCCTGGCATTCGCCTGGACGGCATCGGAAACCAGGAGCGACATTGCATCGACGCGGCGCGCGTTCGACAGCGGTCCCATCCCGGAGGCCTCGTCGCTGCCCGGCCCGACGATGATCGCGCGCGCCCGCTCGGCCAGCCGGGCGACGAAGCGATCGTAGCGGGAACGATGGACATAGAAGCGGCTGGCGACATTGCAGCTCTGTCCGGCATTCCGGAACTTGGCAGCGGCGATGAGGTCGGCGGCAGCTTCGGGGTCGGCGTCGGCGCAGATGATCGCCGCCGCATGCCCGCCGAGCTCCATCGTGCAGCGCTTCAGCGCCGCCCCCGCCTGTTGGGCGAGCTGGCGGCCAACCGCGGTTGAACCCGTGAAGGAGACCTTGCGGACGACAGGCGACGCGATCAGGGCGGACGAGATCTCGGCCGGATCCCCGAAAAGCAGGTTCAGCGCGCCCGGCGGCAGCCCGGCCTGTCCCAGATGATCGGCGATCGCGAACGCGGTCGCCGGCGTCTCCTCGGCCGGCTTGGCGATGACCGCGCAGCCGGCGGCAAGAGCCGGCGCCAGCTTGCGCACCAGATTGATCGCCGGGAAATTCCAGGGCGAGAACGCCGCGACGACACCGACAGGCTCGCGTGAGGTCGCCATGCGCGCGCCGGGGCTACGGGCCGGGATCGTCCGCCCATAGCTGCGCCTTGCCTCGGCCGCATAGAAATCGAAGGTGTCGGCGGCGGCGTCGATCTCGGCGAGCGCCTCGCGCATCGGCTTGCCGTTTTCCTGCACGATCAGCGTGGCCATCCTGCTGCGGTCGGCGCGCATCGCCTGCGCCGTCAGGCGCAGGACACGCTCGCGCTCGATGGCCGGCGTCGCGCGCCAAATCCGATAACCGTGCGCAGCCGCCGCCTCCGCGCGCCCGATATCCTCGGCAGACGCGCCGGTGAACTCGGCGAGAGCGCCGCCGGTGGACGGGTCGAGCACGGTGATGGTCGAACCGGTTCCTTGGCGCGCCGCGCCGGCGATCGATAGCGAAGGACGGGGATAAGTCATTGGATGCCGCCATTTCTAAACATATGTTTGAAACATACATTCGAATCAGCGACTCTGACAAGAGGCCGCCGGGACGGCTTTATCCGGGAGGGGCCTCAAGGCCGGCGGAGACAAAACGGACGAGGCGGCGAACGGTTTTTTCGTGATCGACTCGCTCACGATCGGTCTCGGCGACCGCGAGCGCCGAGGCGGGCGCGAGGTGTACGAGGGTCTGCAGGACGGCGCCGCGTGCACAGTCGTAGCGCAGCGCGATCTCCGTGCGGGACAGGTCTGGCAGCAGCTTCTGCAGCAGGTCGACGAAGCGCTCGTGGACGGGGCCGAACTGCTCTTCGACGATGCGCTTCGTCAGCGGCAGCTGGCCGGTGCGGACCTGCATCAGGATCGTCATGACATCGCGGTACTCGCCGGCGCCGAGTTCGACGAGCGGCCTGACCAGCGCTTCGGCAACGGCTGAAATCTTCGGCAGCGCCGGCGCCGACTGCCGGATGCAGGCCTCGAGCGCGCCGCTCCTGGCCCGGATGATCGGCTTCAGCCCGGCCTCGAAGACCTGGCGGATCAGCTCGTCCTTGGAGCGAAAATAATAGTTGATTGCCGCCGTGTTGACGCGGGCTGCCTCGGTGATGTCGCGCACGGTGCCGGCTTCGAAGCCACGCTCGGCGAATACGGTGAGCGCCGCGGCCAGAATCCTCTCCCGCGTGTCGGGTTCGCTCGCCGCCGGCGCCACTCGCTTCATCGCATCGTCCCTCCATGAGTCCGCGCGCCTGCACGGCCGAGTTGTCGCTCTATCGCTAGCGGTGCCGGATCGCGAGCGAAAGCCGCTTGACAACAGTTTTTTACAAACAGATGATTAAAACAATTGTTTTCAACAGGCATCGTGAGGGCGAGCCTGGAAAACCCGGAGGGGAACCCGACCATGCTGACGAAACTGACGTCGACAGCGTTGCTGCTCGCGAGCCTGTTCACCGCTTCGGCGGCCGTGGCCCAGGATTCGCGCACGATCCGCATCGGCCTCGTCGTGCCGCCGAACCAGCAATGGACGCTGAGCGCCCAGGCTTTCGGAGAGGAGCTCAAGGCTGCGACGAACGGACGGCTCTCCGTCGCGGTTTTCCCGTCCAGCCAGCTCGGCTCGGAAGCCCAGATGATCCAGCAGCTCCAGACCGGGGCGCTCGACATGGGCTGGCTGACCACCGCCGAACTGTCGAACCGCGTGCCGGAACTGGCCGCGCTGCATGCTCCATTTCTCGTCAAGGACATGGATCAGGCCCGGGCCGTTCTGGAAAGTCCGGTCGCCGAGAAAATTCTCGAGCGCTTCCCGGCCAGCATCGGCGCCATCGGCCTCGGATACGGCATGACTGGCCTGCGCCAGATCCTGACCCGCGACAAGTCGACGGGCATCGCCGACATCAAGGGCAAGAAGATCCGCGTCATACCGTCCGCGCCGGCGCGTGACTTTTACGAGCTGCTCGGTGCGGCGCCCACGCCGGTGCCGTTCGCCGGTGTCTACGATGCGCTCGCCAATGGTCAGGTCGATGGCATCGACATGGATTTCGAGGCGACGTTCTACAACAAGTACAACCAGCTCGCCAAAACCATGCTGGTGACCAATCACGTCATGGCACCGATGGCCGCTGCCTTCTCGGCCAGGGTGTGGCGCGATCTGAGCGAGGCTGATCAGAAGCTGATCCGCGATCTCGTCGCCAAGCAGATGAAGCTCATCCGCAACGAGTTCGTCGCCAACGAGGAAGCCTTCCGCAAGCGCCTGGCTGAAGCCGGCTTCGAGATGAGGCCGGTCGCGCGCGAGACGTTCGCGGAGGTCGTCAAGGCCTGGGATGCGCGCTGGGAGGCCAAGGCGCCCGATCTGAAGGCGCTGCGAACCTTCACTCGCTGACGCCGGCCGGTCGCGCCAACAGGAGAATGTCGCCATGGATCTGACCGCGCGAGACGCGGCCCTCCTGCGCTGTCGCCGCAGGACTGTCGCGGAGGCGACGCAGGCCGTCAGCCGTGTCGTCGCCGCTGGTGAAAAGGTGCTGGTGACCGCCTTCGTCGCCGCGATCTTCGCGCTGATCCTGCTGAACATCGCAACCCGGGCCGCCGGCCGGCCGCTGATTTGGGTCGACGAACTTGCGATCTATCTGATGGTCGCGACCTGCTTCATCGGCACCTCGCTGACGGTGCGACAGCGGCTCGACTTCGCCGTGACGCTCGTTATCGACGCGCTTGGGCAAGCCAAGCGCAGGGTCGTCGACGCGATGCTGACCGTGATCGGCCTCGCCTATGGGCTTTTCCTGATTGTGCTGTGCTGGCGACTCTTCGACCCGGTGCAGCTGGCATGGTCGGGCTTCGACATCGCGGCCTACACCGCGGCCTCGCTGAACTTCCTCTATACCGATCCGACCCAGACGCTGGGAATTCCCAAATGGGTCGTCCTGCTCGTGCTGCCGCTCTACGCCGTCGGCGTCAGCATTCATTGCCTCGCCAATCTGGTCGAGGACCTGGGCTGGGCGGAGCGCGAACGGATCGCCGCCGACAGCGCCGCGACCCTGGAGGCCGGCTGACATGATCACTGGTGCAGCTTTCACCGCGTTCCTGCTGGGCGGCCTGCCGATCGGGCTCGTGCTCTGCCTTGCGACGTTGTCCTACGTCGTCGCGACGCGAAACTGGCAGCTCTTCGATTCCTATCTGATACAGCTCTTCGGCGGCATCGATTCCTACGGCCTGCTCGCCCTGCCACTGTTCATCCTGGTCGGCGAGTTCATGAACGCAGGCGGGATCACGACGCGGCTGCTCGAGATGACAATGGCCATCACCGGCCGGATCCGCGGCAGCCTCGCCTATGTCAACGTCTTCGCCAACGGGCTGATCTCGTCGATCCTGGGATCGTCGACGACCCAGATCGCAATCATGGCGCAGACGCTCGTGCCGGAAATGGTGCGCAAAGGCTACGACAAGAACTTTGCCGTCGCCACCACCGTCTCGGCGGGATTGCTCGGGCCTATCATCCCGCCCTCGCTGATCTTCGTGATCTACGGCGTGATGGTGCAGGCACCGATCGGCGACATGTTCGTCGCGGGAATCATTCCCGGCCTGCTGATCATCGCGGCCTTCTGCCTAGTGATCTGGCTGATGGGCTTCTGGCTCGCCTATCCCATCGAGCCCCACGCTTCGGTCCGCGAGCGCATCGGCCGGTTCATGCGCGGCCTGCCCACCATGCTGATCCCGATCGTCATCCTGGTCAGCATCATGACCGGACTGGCGAGCCCGACGGAATCGGCGGCGCTGGCCTGCGTCGCAGCGCTGTTTCTCGGCTTGGGCTATCGCGAGATCGATCTGCGCCAGCTGCCGCAGATGTTCCTGCGGACCGGGCTCAACACGGCGATCGTGCTTTACCTCGTCGCCGCGGCCAACGTCTTCACCTGGGTGCTGATCCACGGCCAGGTGCCGCAGGTCGTCGCCAGCTGGATGACCTCGGTGGCGAGCGGACCGGTCAGCTTCATGCTCTGGCTCAACCTGATCCTGCTGGTCATCGGCACGGTGATCGACGGCGTCGCCGGGCTGATCCTGATCGTGCCGATCCTCTATCCGATCGCGACCGGCCTCTACGGCATCGATCCGATCCATTTCGGGGTGGTGGTCTCGATCAATCTGACTCTCGGGTTGGTTTCGCCGCCGGTCGGGGCTGCGCTATTCGTCGGCGCGTCGTTGACGAATACCAAACCGAGCGACGTCTTCGCCATGTCACTCCCCTTCTGCCTCGCAACCTGCGTGGTCCTGGTCGTTCTCAGCATCTGGCCATGGTTCACGCTGGCGCTGATCAGATGACTCCACGCGCAAACAGGACAATCGCGATGAATCAGTCGAGCACGGCACCTGGCGGCGTCGCCCGCATCTGGCGAGGTCGGACCAGCAGCACCCTGGCGGACGAGTACACCCGTTATCTCTACGACCACGGCGTGAAGAAGCTCGAGTCGCTCGGCGCGCGCGGCGTCCAGATGCTCCGCGAGGACCAGGCGGATTCCAGCTTCTTCATGGTCACGTCGTTCTGGGACAGCATGGAGGCGATGACCCGCTGGGCCGGAGCCGACCCGACCCGGATCAGGCATCTGGACAAGGACCCTGAATATCTTCTCGAACTGCCCAGCAGCGTGCAGATCCTGAGCGTCGTCTCCTGCAACTGGATACTGGCGGATACGATGCGCATTTAGACCATATTGGCTCTGCCTGCCGGGCTAGCAGGCCCTGCAAGGCCGCTTCCGGGCTATGTGGCCTGCTGCCGGCTTCGCGGGCACCGTGAGTGAGTGTTTCGTGAGGCCGGAGGGTCTGCGGCGCTTCGAAGCGCGTCCAAATGCGAGGCTCTCCAGACCCACTCCGATGCATGCGTGCAGCGGCCTCGCTCGACAGAAGCCCCCAGACTACGAAGATAAGCGTAACCCGCGTGAACGAGACCGCGGCACAGAGGTGCAATCCGAGCTTGACCCAACTGCCCGACTAGTGAGGCAGACCTTCGATGTACGTCAGCAAGCGAACTATGAGCACGTGAGCTTCGACACGCGCAATGCGGCGACGTTCCCAGCGGGATCGTCGACTTAGTCTGCAGCAAGCCGGCTCATGACGAAGCGCGTCGTTTCTTCCGCGAGTTCCTCGGGCAGTCGTCGATAACCGCCGAGAAAGGCGCGGCAGATCAGCGGGCCCGTGAGGAGATCGCAAATCCATTCGGCATCGATCTCTCCCGTTAGTTCGCCGCGCGCCCGTGCGCGCCCGAGAGCTCGCGATGTGGATGCCCTGCGCGGTGCCACGAATCCGTGCCACCAACTGCTGGCGAGCTCCGGTTCGGCACTGATATCGGCGAGCAGGCCGGGGAACAGCCCGGCGATGACGGGGTCGTTCCAGAACCGGATCTGAGAGCGCTGCAATTCCAACAGGTCGCCTGCAAGGGATCCGGTGTCAGGCGTTGGGTCGATACCATAGCCCTCGATCAGGGCACCGAGAACGAGGAGCACCTTGTTGGCGCCCCGAAGGTAGATGGTCGGCCGCGTGGCGCCGGTCCGTTGCGCAACCATGTCATAGGACAAGCGCTGGTAGCCGACCTCCGCCAGCAGATCGAGCACGGCGCGGGTGATGGCAGCATCGGTTGCACTCCGCCGGGGCCGCCCTCGCGTACGAGGCTTGTCGGCAAAGACCCCGGAAGGCTCGGGCGTCGGCTTGGCCGAGTTTGTCCTAGGCATCGCTACATCTCTTGACAGGGCCATTCGAACTAATTCATATACAGGTCGTATCGTAAATATAAGACCTCAAGGTCGTTTACACGATTTTCCCCGGGGAGGAAACCATGAAGCGCTTGTCCTATCTGTCGCGACGTCACGTTCTGGCCGGCATCGCTGCCCTGTCCACCGCGGCCGCGTCCCCACTGGCGGTCGCGCAGACCGGCGCTGGCAAACTGCGCGAATTGAAGCTCGGCGTCTTCCCGATCGTCGATGCCGCAGTCCTTTTGCTGGCGCGCGACCGGAGCATCTTCGAGAAGCATGGGCTCAAGGTCACGATCAGCACGTTGTCGACAGCCTCGATCGTGCAATCGACGATGAGCGGACAGGTCGATGTCGCGCTCAACTCCTTGCAACATACCGCCTCCGCCAGCGCGGCCGGATTGCCGATCGGGGTCGTGAGCGGCCTCAGCCGCTGGGCGAAGGGAAGCTCCGGAGCCGACCCCGATGGCCTGATCGTCCGCAAGGGGGATGTCCGCTCGGGCGCCGACCTCAACGGCAAGACGATTGCGGTCGTGGCGCTGAACAGCGCCGACGAACTCGCCGCCCGCGTGACGGTCGACCGCTTCGGCGGCGATGCGCGCAGCCTGAAATTTGCCGTGCTGCCGCCGCCCGCGATGAAGGGCGCCGTTCAGAACGGCGACGTACAGGCGGCCGTGGTCCACGACCCCTTCTACTCCTCCTTCATGGCGAGCGGCGCGTTCGCGGCTCCCTTCGGCAATCCGAACTTCCTCGCCTTTGCCGATCTGCCGCGCCTCGTCCTGATCGCCTCGCGCGACTACGCCAAGGCCAATGCGGATACGATGCGAGCGCTGCGCGCGGCCGTGGCAGAGGCGATCGCGTATGCCGAGAGCCATCCGCAGGATGTGCCGGAGGCCCTGATGAAAGGCTTCAACACGCCTGAAGCCGACGCCAAGGCCTCGGCGCTGCCGAAGCTCTCGGCCGAAGTCACGGTCCCCCAGGTGGCGCAGGTGAAGAAGCTGTTCGAGGATTACAGCTTCGCGAAGGGCACGGTCGATCCGTCCGCTCTGGTGCTGGCGCCGTGAGCGGTCTCGTCTCCCTTCCCTCGGACGGTACGCCGGCGCGCCGAGCGCCGCCGCGGCCGATCGGCCCCTGGCTCGGCAAGGCAGCCTTCCTGCTGCTCCCGCTGGCGGCGTGGCATCTCCTCGTGCTCAGCGGCAAGGTCGGGCCCGAGGTGTTGCCCCGGCTCGACGCGACGCTGCTGCGCCTGGCCGCACTGATCGCCGCCGGCGACGTTCCGGCCCGCATTGGCGAGACCCTTACCGGCTGGGCGATCTCGCTGCTGATCGCGACGTCGATCGCCGTTCCGCTCGGCATCCTTCTCGGATCGAGCGCCTTCGCGCGGCAGAGCAGCCGGCTGCTGGTCGATGCGGTGCGGAGCGTCCCGCCGCTGGGGCTAATCCCGCTGGCGCTGCTGCTGTTCGGCGCGCGCCGGCAGACCGAGCTTATGGTGACCGTACCGACCATGCTGTGGCCGATCATGCTGCAGGTCAGCCATGGCGTGCGCGACATCGACCCGATGTTGGTCGAGACCGGCCGAGCCTTTCGCCTGCCGAAGGCCACGCTGCTCCGGCATGTGCTGATGCCGGCTGTGACGCCCTATCTCATCACCGGACTGCGGCTTGCCGCCGTCATGGGTCTTCTGCTCTGCATCGGCATCGAGGTACTCACTTATGTGCCAGGCGTCGGCGCGGCGATTGCGGTCGCCCAGAGCGTCGGCGCGGTCCTCGACGTCTATGCCTATACGCTGGTAGCGATCGGGCTGGGCGTCGCGATGACGCTCGCGACCTATCTCGCCGAGGGGTTGCTCGTGCCCTGGAGCCCGGCGCGCAGGAGGCGGCCGTGAGCGCCCTGCGTTGGCGCGGCCTCGCGCTCGAACTTTGGCTACCGGCCCTGCTGGTGCTGCTCTGGTGGCTGAGTTCGCGCGGAAGCACGTCGCTCTATTTCCCGCCATTGGCGCAAATTCTCGATCGGTTCGCCTCGGACTGGCTCTTTGCCAGGGTCGGCAGCGACCTTTTGCCGAGCCTGCGCAATCTCGCCGCCGGCTTTGCGATCGGAGCTGGCCTTGGTGTGGCCCTCGGCGTCGCTCTCGGTCTGTCCCCGCTGGCGCGGCTCGCCCTGCCGCTGCTGGAAGTGATGCGCGCCGTGCCGGTGATCGCGCTGATCCCGCTCGTGATCATGCTGATGGGTACGGGGGACGGAGAGAAGATGGCGATCATCGCCTTCGGTACGCTGTGGCCCGTCGTGCTCAACACCACAGAGGGCGTCAGGACGATCGACCCGACGCTGCGGGACGCGGCCGCGACGATGGGGCTGCGCAAGCGCGACACCCTCATGCGCGTCGTCCTGCCGGCGGCGAGCCCGCAAACCTTCGCGGGCCTGCGGCTGGCCGTGTCGATCGCACTGGTGGCGACCGTAGGCAGCGAGCTCTTCGCCTCCACCCGTGGCATCGGCTACGTCATCCTGTCGGCGACGCAAGGCTGGGACATGCCGCAGATGTGGGCCGCGCTGATCATGCTCGGCATCATCGGCTATGCCCTCAACGGCCTGATGAGCCTGGCCGAGAGGCGTGCGCTCGGCTGGCATCACAGCCACGCCGCCTCCGGCTTCGACAGCTCTCATCGCAGGAAACGCTGACATGCTAGAGATCAATGATCTGTCGATGAGCTACGGCTCCGGCACGCAGGCGAAAGTCATCTTCCGGAACCTGAATTGCACCGTCGAGCGGGGCGAAATCGCCTGCCTCGTCGGCCCCTCAGGTGTCGGCAAGTCGACGCTGATGCGCTGCATCGCCGGGCTGTCGCGGCCCGTCGCCGGCACCGTGACCCTCGATGGCGCAGTGATCGACCGGCCGCACAAGGACATCGCGGTGGTCTTCCAGGACTACGGCCGCTCGCTGATGCCCTGGCTCAGCGTGCTCGGGAATGTCACGCTGCCCCTGCGTCATCGGATCGCCGATGGCGGCAGGCGCGACAGCGCTGCGGAAGCTGCCATCGAGGCCGTCGGCCTCAAAGGACACGAGCGGAAATATCCCTGGCAACTGTCCGGCGGCATGCAGCAGCGCGTCGCGATCGCCCGGGCGATCGCCTGCGAGCCGCGACTGCTGCTGATGGACGAGCCCTTCGCCTCCGTCGATGCCCAGACACGCGCTGAGCTGGAGGACCTGACGCTGGGCCTGCGCGAACGGCTCGGCATGTCGGTCGTCGTCGTGACGCACGACATCGACGAGTCGATCTACCTCTCGGATCGGGTCGTGGTGCTGCGCGGCTCGCCGGCCGAGGTGGTCGACACGCTCGCCGTGCCGTTGCCCACGCCACGCGACCAGATCGCCACCAAATCGGAGCCGCGTTTCGCCGAGCTCAGGGCGCGCGTGCTGCACGAAATCCGTGGCGAACGCGGAGCGGCGCCGGCGCGACTGAGCCTGGTCGGCGAAGAGCCCCTTCAACGGACCTCGATCGCCGGGAGAACCGCGTGATGGCCACGCCACAACAAGACGCTATGGGCGTCGGAATTCCGCCGGAGCTCGCAGGCAGGCCGCCGCGGTTGGCCGGAAAGGTCGCCATCGTCACCGGAGCCGGCTCGGTCGGCGACGGCTGGGGCAATGGCCGCGCGACCGCCGCCGTCTTCGCCCGCGAAGGCGCCGAGATCTTCGCGGTGGACCGCAATGTCGAAGCGGTCGAGGCCACGCGCGCCGCGATCCTGGAGCGTGGCGGTATATGCGAAACCCACGTCGCCGACGTGACGGACGCCGAAGCGGTCGGCCGGTTGGCTGATGCCTGCCTCGAACGATACGGCCGCATCGACGTGCTGCACAACAATGTCGGCATTGCCCATGTCGGCGGCCCCCTGGACACGGCCGAGGCCGACTGGGACCGGCTGATGGCCGCCAACATCAAGAGCATGTTCCTGACCTGCAAGGCGGTCATACCGATCATGCTGGCGCAGTTCGAGCGCGAGGGGCGCGGCGGCGCGATCGTGAATATGGGCGCGATCGCCGGCATCCGCTGGACCGGCGTACCGCTCCTCGCCTACGCCGCCTCGAAGGGCGCGATCGTGCCGTTTTCCAAGCAGATCGCGCTGCAATATGCGCGGCAGCGAATTCGCTGCAACGCGGTCACCGCCGGTTTCCTCGAAACCCCGATGATTACCGTGCTGCGTGACGCCTATGGCGCGGCGGATTTCGACGAGATGATGCGCAAGCGCGACCGCCAGATCCCCCGCGGCAAGATGGGCACGGGCTGGGACGTCGCCCATGCCGCCCTCTTCCTCGCCTCGGACGAGGCCGACTTCATCACCGGGCAATCGCTCGTCGTCGACGGCGGCGTCACCTCCCAGACCTGGCTCGATTCCAACGACAACTGACGGGCTTGCCATCGCGGCGCCCCGCATGCCGGAGAACGCTCCATGAAGAAGATGATCATCGACGTGCGCATGAACGAGTACGCCATGCGCGACGAGAACCCGAATGTCCCGTGGTCGCCGGCCGAGATCGCCGAGGACGCCGCCGAATGCTACGAGGCCGGTGCAACCTGCGTGCATTTCCACGGCCGCGACGGTGTGACAGGCGAGCCGGAGAACAGCTTCGAGACCTATGCCGAGACGATCGAGCGCATTCGCGAGAAGGCGCCCGACGTGCTTGTGCATTCGACGCTCGGCTACGTCACGCTCACCCCGTCGGAACGACGCGTCGAGCACATCCTCAAGCTCGCGCGCAACCCGAAGACAAGGCCCGACATCGCGCCCGTCGACATGGCCTCGATGAACGTCGACGTCTACGCCAAGGACAAGAAGGAGTTCGTCACCGACGACCTCGTCTTCCACAACCCGACCAAGCTGCTGAAATACTTCACTCGCGAGATTCAGGCGGCTGGCGTCAAGACGGTCCACACCTGCTGGAACATCGGCTGTACGCGCACCGTCGACGCCTTCATTGAGATGGGGCTGATCCGGGGACCTGCCTATATCGGCTTGCTGATGTCGGAGAGCGGGCTTTTCGCGGGCCACCCCGGTACTTATCGCGGCCTCTCGGCCCATCTCGACTTCCTGCCGCGCAACGGGCCGAGCGAATGGCTGGCGCTGGTCTATCCCGGCAGCGTGCAGCCGATCGCCAGCATCGCCATCGCCGAGGGCGGACATCTCTCCTTCGGGCTCGGCGACCATCCCTATCTCGAACTCGGCGGCAAACCGCGCAATGCCGATATCGTCCGCCATATTGCGGCCCTGGCTCGCAGCATGGGGCGCGACATCGCGACACCGCAGGAGGCGAGGGAAATTCTCGGCATCGCCGAGCCCCAGCGCGCGGCCGCCTGAGCGCGATAGTCGGAGGAGTGGGAATGAAAAAGCTGATCAACGATCCGCGCGATGTGGTCGGGCAGATGCTGGAGGGGCTCGTCGGCCTCGACGAGCGCCTGGCGCTGCTCGCGGGCGAGAACGTCGTGCTGCGGCGCGACGCCGCCGAGCTAGCGGCGAGGGGCGGGGTCGCGCTGATCTCCGGCGGAGGCGCCGGCCACGAGCCAGCCCATGCCGGCTATGTCGGCGAGGGCCTGCTGACGGCCGCGGTCTCCGGCGACGTCTTCACCTCGCCGAGCACGGATGCGGTCCTTGCCGCGATCCGCGCAGTCGGCGGCCAAGCCGGCGTGCTGCTGATCGTCAAGAACTACACCGGAGACCGGCTCAATTTCGGCCTCGCCGCCGATATCGCCCGCACGGAAGGCATCCCCGTCGAGATGGTGATCGTCGATGACGACGTCGCGCTCGGCGCGGGCGGCGGTGCGGGCCGGCGCGGCATCGCCGGCACGGTTCTGGTCCACAAGGTGGCAGGAGCCTGCGCTGCTGCAGGCCTCCCGCTTGCCGAGATCAAAGCCGAGGTCGAGGCCGCCATCGCCGCGACCGGCACCATGGGCGTCGCCCTGTCGGGCTGCACGGTGCCCGGCGCCGATTCAGCGGGCTTCGATCTCGCCGCCAACGAGATCGAGCTCGGGCTCGGCATCCATGGCGAGGCCGGGATCGAACGAGCCCATCTCGATGGCGCCGATGCGCTCGTCGAGACGCTTATCGATCGGATCGTCGCCGATCGGGGCTTCGGCGCGAACGATCAGACGGCGCTCCTCGTCAACGGGCTCGGCGGCACGCCGCCGATGGAACTGGCCATCGTCGCCCGGGCCGCCCTCGCCGCGTTGCGCAAACGCGGCATCACCGTGCGTCGTAGCTGGTGCGGCAGCAATCTGACCGCGCTCGACATGCAAGGCTGCTCGCTCTCGCTGATGAGGCTCGATGCAGGCCGCTTGGCGCGTCTCGATGCTCCGGCATTCTCGGCGAGCTGGCAGGCGGGAGCGACGCCGCCGGTGGAGCCCAATCGAGTGCGGATGGCTGCCGGCGCAGTGTCCGTCGAGGCGACCGCGGCAGAGCTCGGGCCGAAGGCGCGGCGCTTCCGCCATGTCCTGGGCGCGATTTCGCATGCCATCCGGGTGCAGGAGGCCCGCCTCACAACGCTCGACCAGGCCGTGGGAGACGGCGATCTCGGCTTCAGCCTCCGCCGTGGTGCCGACGCACTGGACAAGGCGTTCGCTGGCAATCTGCCTGCTGACGAGGCGAGCCTGCTCAGGCTCGTGTCGCAGACACTCCGGCGCAGCATCGGCGGTACCTCAGGCCCGCTCTATGCCATCGCCGCGTTGCGGGCGTCGGAAGTCCTGCGCAAGACGAATGACCCGTCTGCGCACGCCTGGGCCGAAGCGCTCACGGCTTCCTGCACCGGTATCTCCGAACTGGGAGGCGCCGCCCGCGGCGATCGCACCATGCTCGACGCGCTGATCCCAGCGGCCGAGGCGTTTTCCGGAGCTGTGGGGAGCGGAGCGCCTGTATCCACCGCTCTGGCGCAGGCTGTTACCGCAGCACGGCAAGGCGCAGCCGCCACGGCCGGCATGACGCCGCGCAAGGGCCGGTCGAGCTATCTCGGCGACCGGGTCGCGGGCCATCCCGACCCCGGCGCGGAGGCGGTCGCGATCTGGCTGGCCGCGCTCGCCCACGAGTTCTCCGAAGCCGGAGCGGAGGCGAAGCCATGAGCCGGAAGGTCATCGTCACCGTGGCACCGACGGGCGGATTCGCGACCCGGGCCCAGAACCCGCATCTGCCGACGCAGCCGGACGAGATCGCAGAAGACGTCGCGCGCTGTCATGCGGCGGGCGCCTCTGTCGCGGCGCTGCATGCCCGCCTTCCCAATGACGAACCGACCTGCGACGCGGCGATCTATGGCCGGATCAACGCGCTGATCCGCGAGCGCTGCGACATCGTCATCAACAATTCCGGCGGCGGTGGCGTCACCGGCGCGATGGGCCGCAGACTCAGCGACGATCTCTGGGAGGTCGATCTCGACGAGCGCATGAAGGCGGCCGACGCCGGCGCGGAGATCGTCACGCTGAACGCCATGACGGTTCTCGCCACGCTCGCCGGCCGCGAGACGCTCCTGACGGCCTCGCCGCGACGCGCCCGCATTTTCGCGCAGCGCCTGCGCGACAGGGCCATCAAGCCGGAATGGGAGGCGTTCAGCCCGGCCCATCTGATGCAGGACATGCGCACGCTCACCGCAGAGGGGCTCGATCCGGCCCCGCACATCGTCAATCTCTGTCTCGGCTTCGATCATGTCTTCCAGGGCGCCATGCCCTATTCACCCAAGATTCTCCAGATGATGGTAGAATTGCTGCCGGCAGGCTCGGTGTTCTCCGTGGCGGCGGCCGGCGCGGCGCAGCTTCCTGCAACCACCCACGCGCTGCTGCTCGGCGGCCATGTCCGCGTCGGGCTCGAGGACAACCTGGACTATCTGCCCGGCGAGCCGACGACCAACCCACGCCTGGTCGAGCGGATGGTGCGCATCATCCACGAACTCGGCATGGAGCCGGCGACGCCCAGCGAGGCCCGCGAAATCCTCGGCCTGGTGCCGTCAAATGCGCAAGCACGCGCGGAGCAAGCAGCATGAGCATCCTCGATCGTTTCCGCATGGACGGCGAAGTCGCCATCGTCACCGGCGGGGCCAGCGGCATCGGCGCGGCGGTCGTCGAGGCCCTGCGCGAGGCCGGCGCCAGCGTGATCGTCGCCGACCGCAATGGCGAACCGTCGCTCGACGTCGCCGACGAACGGGCGGTCGATGCCTTCTTCGCCGATGTCGTGCGGCGGCACGGGCGCCTCGACGTGCTGGTCAACAATGCCGGCATCGCCATCCGCCATCCCACGCTCGAACTGTCGAGCGCCGACTGGAACAGCGTCGTCGCGGTGAACATGACCGGCATGTTCCTTTGTGCCCGCGCCGCCGCTCGCCACATGCTGCCGGCGGGCGAAGGCAGGATCGTCAATACCGCTTCGGTGATGGGGCTGTCCGGCGGGCTCTACCCCAACGTGTCGTACCAGACGACCAAGGGCGCGATCGTCAACATGACCCGGGCCTTGGCGATCGAATGGGCGCGTACCGGCATTCGTGTGAACGCCGTCGCTCCCTGGTTCGTGCGCACGGCTCTCACTGCGGGCGTGCTCGACCGGCCGGGCATGCAGGCCGAAATCGAGGCCGCGACCCCCATGGGGCGCCTCGCCGAGCCCGAAGAGATTGCCGGCGCCTTCCTCTATCTCGCCAGCAGGGCCTCCGGAATGGTCACCGGCCATACGCTGCCTGTCGATGGCGGCTTCCTGGCGCGCTGATGGAAGATACGAGCGATGAGCGAGCAAACCAAGCCCCGCCTGCGCAGCCAACTCTGGTGGAGCAACCCGGACGATCCCGGCATGACCGCGCTCTATATGGAGCGCTATCTCAATTACGGCCTGACGCGGGCGGAGCTGCAAACGGGCAAGCCGATCATCGGCATCGCCCAGACCGGCAGCGACCTCGCGCCCTGCAATCGCCACCACCTGGCACTTGCGCAGCGCGTGCGCGAGGGCATCCTGCAGGCTGGTGGCATTCCCTTCGAGTTCCCTGTCCATCCGATCCAGGAAACCGGCAAGCGCCCGACGGCGGCGCTCGACCGCAATCTCGCCTATCTCGGCCTTGTCGAGATCCTGTTCGGCTATCCGCTCGATGGCGTTGTGCTGACCACTGGCTGCGACAAGACCACGCCGGCCTGCCTGATGGCGGCGGCGACCGTCGATATCCCCGCGATCGTGCTCTCCGGCGGACCGATGCTGGACGGGCACGCAGACGGCAGGCTCGTCGGCTCCGGCACGGTAATCTGGGACGCGCGCAGGCGCCTCGCCGCTGGCGAGATCGACACCGACGCCTTCATGCATATCGTCTCGACCTCGGCGCCGAGCATCGGCCATTGCAACACGATGGGCACGGCGAGCTCGATGAACGCGCTGGCCGAAGCGCTCGGCATGAGCCTGCCCGGCTCGGCCGCAATACCTGCGCCATATCGCGAACGCGCGCAGGTCGCTCACGCGACCGGCGCCCGGATCGTCGGGATGGTATGGGAGGATCTGAAGCCGTCCCGCATCATGACCCGCGCCGCCTTCGAGAACGCGATCGTCTGCGCATCCGCCATCGGCGCATCGACGAATTGTCCGCCCCATCTCAACGCCATCGCGCGGCATATGGGCGTTCCGCTCGACAACGCGGACTGGGACAGGATCGGCTACGACGTGCCGCTGCTCGTCGACATGATGCCGGCTGGGCGGCATCTCGGCGAAGCTTATTACCGTGCCGGTGGTCTGCCGGCAGTCATCGCCGAGTTGCGCAAGGCAGGGCGGATGCACGAAGGCACCCTGACCGTGACGGGGCGCACGCTGGGCGAGGACAACGCCGGAGCGCGCATTCTCGACGAGGAGGTCATCCGGCCGATCGCCCGCCCGCTGCGCGACGCCGCTGGCTTCGCCGTCCTGTCCGGCAATCTCTTCGACAGCGCGATCATGAAGACCTCGGTGATCTCGGAGGAATTCCGGCGTCGCTATCTCCGCCGTCCAGGGGACGAGGACGCTCTCGAAGGACGGGCCGTCGTATTCGAAGGTCCGGAGGACTACCACGCCCGGATCAACGATCCGGCGCTCGGCATCGACGAGGACTCGATACTCGTCATCCGCCATGTCGGTCCGCTCGGCTATCCCGGCGGAGCGGAGGTGGTGAACATGCTGCCGCCGGACGCCTTGGTCCGTCGCGGTATCGAAGAACTGCCTTGCATCGGCGACGGGCGCCAGAGCGGAACCTCCGGCAGCCCCTCGATCCTGAACGCTTCACCGGAAGCGGCAACGGGCGGCGGCCTCGCGCTGCTGCGGACCGGCGACCGCATTCGGATCGACCTGAACAAGCGCAGCGCCGACATGCTCGTCGGCAACGACGAACTGGCGCGGCGGCGGAAGGACCTGGTGCTGCCGGGCCTGATCGACCAGACGCCCTGGCAAACCCTGTTCCGCCGGCACGTCGGCCAGCTCGATGGCGGCATGGTGCTGGAAGAGGCGCTCCGCCACCAGCGCATCGCGGCGATCCACGGCGTTCCACGCGGCAATCATTGAACGCGACGCCGGGGGCGCTTCGCCTGAATGGAGAGCGGCATGACGAGGTTGGCAGGCAAATACGCCCGAACTGGCCGGGCGGATCAGTGCCGCCCTGGCCGGACAGATCGGCGAGCTCCAGGTCCGGCTGACGGGACTGGAAACGGACCTGCTTGCCTGGCATCGCTCCAATGAGCCGTCGCAGCGGCTGAGCGCCCTTCCCGAAGTCGGCCTCGCTTCGGCCACAGCGCTCGCCGCGTCGGTCACCGACGCCGGCCGCTTCCGATCCGGGCGGCAGTTTGCGGCCTTGCGCAGCCTGACGCCACTTCAGAACTCCAGCGGCGGCAAGGAGCGGATGGGACGGATCTAGCGCATGGGAGATCGCTATTCGAGGTGGCCGATCGTCGTCGGCATGACCTCGGTGGTTCGCCGAGCTCGGGCCAAGCCAGACTCCGTCGACCCGCGGATCGCCACCATGCCGGCACGCAAGCCCGCCCGGGTTGGTCGTAACCGTCGCGGCAGCCAATCCAACAGCGCGTGGGGCGGTCGATCATGGCCAGGCGCGGCGTCTATCGCGCGCCCTATCAGTGCGCAGCAAAAGTTTAGCCGGTCGTCGAAGACCAGCTTCAGGAGGTTGCGAGCGCGATGTGAAATGATGGCGAACCGGTCACACCGGGAACTGGGACACCTCGCCGAATGTCAAAGGCGTCAAAGCCTGCAAGGCAAAGTGGGAACGGCTCGCGGATACCATCAGGGCCAGCGCTCTTTGAACGACCGCATCGACAAGCTGGACATAAGACTGCACCCGACCAGACCGCCAGCATCACATCACCACTTGCAACGCGGGACACCGGACATTTCGCGAGCTGCGCGAGACATCAGGTTGCACCTATGCGCCCAAAGGCCACCTAAACTGGGACGTGATCACCGCGACAACAGAATATCCTTCAGCTGATCGGACGTGACCGCCAGTTTCGTCGCTCGCGCTGCGACCAGAGCATCGTCATGGGAGGCGCCCCATCCCACACCGATGCTGGCAACGCCCGCACGGTGAGCGGCATCGATATCCCGGACCTCGTCGCCGACTGCTACGACCTCGCAAGGCCTGGCGTTCAGGGTCTTGAGCACCCGTTTGAACTTCGCCGATTTTCCGAAGAGGGTTGCGCCCGTCTCGTAGTGGTCAATGAGCGGCGCATGCGGGCCGAGCACCAACTGAATATTCGCCGCCGAGTTGGAGCTGACCACCGCGATCAATACTCCGTTCGACTTGAGCTCGAGAAGCAGGTCCCCGACCCATCCGAAAAGTTTGATCTGATCGATCTCCTGCGCCGCGAGCGCCCGCATGTGCATCGCGATCGCCGGCAGTTTCCATTTCGGAATTCCCAAGGCGTTCAGGATGTCCAGTGGCGGCTTGCGCCGGAGCTCTTCGCGCTGCTCGGCGGTGATCTGCCTGAAATCATAGCGCCGGGCGACGTCGTTCAAGACCCCGAAGAACCAGCCGATGCTGTCGGCGAGCGTGCCGTCGAAATCGAAGATGACGACACGCTTGCGCGCATTGAAGGCGTGGCTGTTGCCGCTGTCGTTCGTGTGGACGTGCATCAAACGCTCCGCAGTGCTTGCTGGCAGGTCGACTTCCATCGAAGTCCGCAGGTGCAGCTATCGTGCCGGCGCCTGTGGCGTATCTGCCGTCGCATCGGAAAATGACGGGCGATCCTTCCAGAAGCTGCCGCCCATCATGCCGTCGTATCCGAGCTTGTAGACGGCGCGCATGTAGGACGTGCCGAACGGATTGATCATCTCGTAGGGCACTTCCTTGTCGATGGAAGCCATCCGAAACCGGATCCCGGTCTTCTTGGCGTAGGCATAGGTGGCGAGCAGCGCGGTCCGTGTCTGGGCCTTGATCAGCGACGAGCTTGCCCGCGCCATGACGATGAAGGTGTTGTTCGCCGTCATCGCGAACTCCGGCATGAGGGCGTTGTTGACGAGGATGTACATGTTGAGCCTGGCCCTGCTGGGCCACTGCTCCTTGTCCGCATTGGCGATCCAGCCCTCGGGGATGGTCAGGATCTGTGACGCTGAGCCGCCGTCGGAGTGCATCTCTTCGACCACCTGCTTGCCGGCCCTGGCCTTGATGAGCACGGCCGGATAGAGGCCGGGAAGGCTGGCCGATGCCATGACGATGTCCCGGAACAGCTTCAATGCGTCTGGTCGGTCGCTGTCCGCGATGGCGCCCAGGTTCCAGATCACGGCCCTCTGTGAGTCGAGGTTCGACGTCAGGACGAGAAGGCGGCGCCCCTTGCGATGTTCCGCGGCGATGTTCGCCATGATGTCACGGGTCAGATAGCGTTCGACGAGCTCGCGGAACGGCTCCTGTTTCAGCAGGCTCGGGCCGAGCAGACCCGCCGGCAGGAAGCCGACATCGACGAGTTTTTCAGCAAGCCCGCTCGTGTAGAGCTCGACGAGGGTCTCGTCATAGGCCGGGCCGAGAAAGGCGAATGGCGCGATCAGGGCTCCTGTGCTGACACCGCTGACGATGTCGAATTGCGGGCGTCCGCCCTTGTCCGACCAGGCCTTCAACGCGCCGACGCTGAACGCGCCTCCCGCACCGCCGCCCGATAGGACAAGGTAGTTCATCCTTCGGCGCTGCGAGGCGGGCAGCCAGGCACGGGCTCGGGGGAGACTGCCTGTCGAATCCGCATAGGTCCGGATAGCGTCGAAGCCTTCGATATCGGCGGTCGCTGCGGCCCCTGCCTGATAGGGAATGCGGGCAGGAGCAAGACAGCCTCCGAGGAGGGCGAACACGCAGATCGCGACAAGGCGAGCGATGGTTCGCATTGTGTGAGGATCGCAAGGACACATGGAGCAGGCAGCGCGCGGCCCGCGCGTCAGAAGCGATAGGCGACCGCCAGCCCGCCGCTGAACTGGTTCTCCGACCCCTCCCGCTTGACGATCGGTGACTTGGCGGCATCGCCCAGAAGGCGGCCATAGGCGACGCGGCCGGTGATGCCCCAATTCTGCGTGAAGGCGTAGCGGGCGCTCAGGCCGATCTCCGCCATGCTGAGACCGGACGATGCGGTATAGGTGGGCAGTCCGGTCGCCACCGCACCGGCCGCGGTCACGCCGAAATAGGCGTTCGAATATTTCTTGTCCGCGAATTGCAGCTCGGCATCGAGCGACATGAAGAAGGTCCGGGTGAACTGGATGCCGTAGCTCGTCTGCAGGGTGACCGTGTAGCCTTCATGTCCCTCGGAAGCCTTGGCGAATTCGACCCCGAACGAGAGCTTGTCGTTCTGCAGCAGGAGCCGCTCCAGATTCAGCTTGGCGAAACCGCCGAACTCGACCGAGCTGTCGACTTCCGGGAGAAGCTTGAGTCGACGGCTTTTCACGCTGTTGTCGCGGCCACCATCATAACCAACTAGCGGGCCGGCCTCGATCAAGCCGCCGGGGATCACATTGACCTTGGCGCGCGGGCCGAGCACCTCGATGTAGTAGTCGCGATAGGCGAGACGGCCCATTCCGAACGGCA
Source organism: Allobosea lupini (assembly GCF_900109525.1). Classification (GTDB taxonomy): domain Bacteria; phylum Pseudomonadota; class Alphaproteobacteria; order Rhizobiales; family Beijerinckiaceae; genus Allobosea; species Allobosea lupini. Next base: position 354,976 of record NZ_FOAN01000003.1, read on the forward strand.
TCGCCTTGTAGTGCTTCGAGCCCGGAAATTCCGGCATCATGCCGCCACCGAGCGCGAGCATGGCGCTCCAGTCCGAGCGCGGCTGCTCGGTGGGCGGCTGTGGCTCCCGGCTTCTGGAAGGCAGGTCGCTGGCCCGGGCTGTGGCCGGTGCCGCCAGAGTCGCCAGAAGGATCGCGTAGTCCTGAATGCGCATACGAATCTCCGTGGATGCGTGGCTGTTGCCTCGCGGCCCGGAGATCGGCTTGCTACCTTACAGGCTCCTTACGGCGATCGGCGCGCAGCCGTGAGGCGCTGAAAGGTTCGTGCAAGGTAGCATGCCTAGCTGTGTCCTGTTCCGCTACGCGAAGGAGCTGAGATGCGCGTTCTGTTTGCAGAGGACGACGAGGCTGTCGGCCGGGCGACGGCCTCGTCCCTGACCGCTGCCGGCTTCGTCGTCGATCTCGTCGAGAGCCGTGACGATGCCCTGCATGCGCTGAAGTCACACAGTTACGATGCCGCCGTGTTCGACATCCTCCTGCCTGATGGCAGCGGGCTTGAGGCGCTCGCCGAAGTGCGCCGATCGCGGCTCGATCTTCCGGTGCTGCTGCTGACGGCGCTGGGCTCGGTCGACGATCGCGTTACCGGCCTCAACACAGGAGCCGACGACTACCTCGTCAAGCCGTTCTCGATCGACGAGCTGATCGCGCGGCTCCGCGCACTGCAACGGCGGCTCGGGACCTCGGTGGCGATGGTGCTCGCCGTCGAGAACACGAGCTTCGACCCGACCTCGCGGATGATGTCGGTCGATGGCGAGCATGTGCCGCTCTCGCGGGCCGAGAGCATCGTCGTCGAGCGCTTCATGCGCTGCCTTGGTCGCGTCGTCACCAAGGAGCAGCTGGCGGAGAGCGTCTACTCGTTCAACGAGGAATACACCGACAACGCGGTCGAGGTGCATGTCCACCGCGTCAGGCGCAAGCTGGAAGGCAGCGGTGCGAAGCTGTCGATCAGGACGGTGCGAGGGCTGGGCTACATCATGGTCGCGGACAAGACTCCATAGGCGGTGGACCTTGAACTCACTCAGTCTCCGGCTCGTCATCGCCACGACGATCGTGTTCATGGCCTCGCTCTCCTGCACGTTCGCCGTGCTGGTCCAGGAGGCGAAGTACGGGCTCTTCCGGGTCCAGAGGAACAGCCTGACGGTACAGGTCGATACCCTTGCGGAACGGATCCGCATCGTCGACGGCAGGCCGACGCTGGAACTCGGCGACCTCGCCGAAGAAGTCGGCAAGACGGTCTCCTATGCACTGCTCGACCGGCAAGGGCGCGTGATCCAGTCCTGGGGCCTCAAAGGCGTCGATGTCTCGCCGGCCGTCATCGAGCGCTACGACACCGACGATCCATTCGGCTTCTCAATCGAGAGATGGCTCGATCCGAACAGCGGCGACCCGGTCATGCTGATTCTGCCCGATGCCGGCGGCAGGCAACGGGTCGTCGTCACGGTCGTGGCGCGCGAGGGCCTGTTCGTGCAGGCCTCGATGCCGCTGCTCGACAGTAACATCGCGATCGCCGACGTGCTCTACACCTTCACCGAAGGCACGGTCCTGGCGATCCTCCTGCCTCTGCTGCTCGCGATGATCGCGATCCCGATCATCGTCAGGCTGACGCTGAAACCGATCCGGCGTGTCTCCCGACAGGCGCAGGAGATGGAGGCGGCGACGCTCGACCGGCGCCTCTCTATAAATCGCGTGCCGACCGAGATGCGCGGGCTCGTCCGTGCCTTCAACGACCTGCTCGCGCGGCTCGACACGGCCTGGCGCCTGCAGCGCGAGTTCACCGCCAACGCCGCGCATGAGCTGCGCACGCCGATCGCCGCCCTCAGGGCCGAGGTGGAAGCCATCGTTCCAGCGCCGGCGCGCTCGGTCCTCGCCGTCCATTTCGACAAGGTCGCCCGCCTGCTGGCGCAGCTGCTCGCGCTGGCCGAGGCGGACAGTAGGCCGATCGACACGGCTGCGCATCTCGACCTGACCGCACTCGCGAAAGCCGTGGTGACCGATATGGCTCCGGCGGTTCTCGCCTCGGGCAGGGATATCGCGGTCGAGCTCGCCGGCGACGGACCGACCCTGGTGCGCGGCGATCCGGGGCTGGTGGAAATCGCCTTGCGCAATCTCGTCGACAACGCCGTCCGCCATTCGCGCCCGCAAAGCGCCATTCGCGTGGTGATCGACGAGAGGAGCATCTCGGTCAGCAATACCGGCAGCGACATCCCTGAAGAGGTCCGCGAGGCGATGTTCGAGCGCTTCTGGAAGAAGGACCGTCGCACAGGTGGCAGTGGTCTCGGCCTTTCGATCGTCGATACGATCATGACGCGCCTCGGTGGCAGCGTCATTGTGTCTTCCTCCAGCGGAACCGCGACGTTCGCGCTCGGTTTCCAGTTAGGTTCAGGTGCTTGAACGACGAGGCGCCGCCGGAACGGTCAGCGGCTGAACGGATCGCCGCATCTCGCCATCCTCAGAAGCAGCTCGGTGGCGGATGCCTGGAGAGCGACCTTGAAGGCGTGTGTCGCCAGCCCCGCAGCCAGGCCGGCAGCAGCCCGGGCTGCGGCGGCAGCGGTGACCCAGGCGCAATCATGCGCGGCAAAGCAGGTCGCCTCGTAGGCTCCGGCCCAGCCGGACGCCCAGCAGTCGTCGGACGCCTTGATCCAGCATGCCTCATCGACGTCGACTGCCCTGGCATTGGCAAGGTGGCTCACCTGGGCCAGCACCGCCCGCAGCTTGAAAAACTCTGCGAACTCCGTGATCTGGGGCAAGCCATAAAGCCGCCGGGCTTCTTCCTGCAGGCCCGCGAGATTGAGCTAGACTGGCGCGTAGGTTCGCACCAGCCAGTCCCCAGCCATAAGTGCACGTGCCTCTTCGATGCCCGGTGTGGCGCGCGTGTCGAGGATGATCGGGATCAACGGGTCGAGGATCGATCGTTCGTCATCCGGAAGGCCTTCATACCAGGCATCCATGAACACACCGATCACGGGGCATATCGTGTTGGCTCGCACCGACCACGGCCCGCCGGCGGGCCGTCGGACGGCTATCCCTCGCAGGTGGCCGGTCGAGGGAGAAGTGATGGTCGACCACCTTTTTTGCGACCGGCTCTGCCTTACGTCCAGCGCGTCATCACTTGCGAGCATTCTGTCGCCTCCAGACGGTTCGGGTGGCGTCGTCTGGACGAACAAGCTTGCGCCTTCCTGACAGCGGCAAGCGGATACCGAGCACTAACGAAGGTGCCTCGGCTCCTTCCCGCCTGCAGCCAGGCGATGCCGTTTGCCGTTTGGCGCTCGGCGCGATGCTGAAATTTGCTCGTATCGGCCCGAATGGGCGCTGCTACCGTGACGGCCACTGGAGGTGTTGGTACTGCAATTTTTCTGCAGGGCAGAGACGCGCCCTAAGTCGACATTCGAAACTTGCCCAGAAGCGGACGTTCGAGACCGACCAGAGCCTTTGCCTATGCTCGCGCCCGTCTCTAACTCCTCCCCCTCAACAAAGGCGTCAGCTATCCAACCCTCATCGACTTGAGGCAGGAGAAACATCAAGCGATCGCTGCAGACCATTGGCCACCGATATAGGTCAGTGCGTAGCGGCCGACATCTTTTGCCTATACTTGTCAATGGTCATCCACCGCCGGCCATGAACAACTGCATAGAGAAGGCCATCAGAGAGTTTTGAGCTTTCCGCAGCAATCGGATCGCTTTCGCTATGCGCACGCGCATTGAGGCGTCAGCGGACATCGTAGGCGCAGCGGAAGCCGACATAGACGGCGTAGAAATTTGCCGCCTTCCATTGCATGCCGTCGGCGCGGCTTTGGGCCGGGCCGTACCACCAGGAGCCGCCGGCGGTGAGCGCCTCCTCGCCGCGCCGGTCGGACAGCCACTCCCAGACATTGCCGCCCATGTCGAAAAGCCCGTTGACGCCGCGGCGGGTGGCGCCGACCGGGCTGTGGCGCTCCCACCGGTCGCCGGACGACAGGTTCATGCCATCCGGCTTGTCGCCGACCGCATAGGCATAGGTCCGCCCGGTCTCAAAGCCGTCGCTCGGCGTCTCACGCCGCTCGGTATAGGCCGCCTCGCGCCATTCGGCGGCGGTCGGCAGGCGCCCGCCCGCCGCCGCGCAAAAGTCGCGGGCCTCGGACCAGCTGACATGCGCGGCCGGGGCCTCGGGAGCTGCCGGATCGCCCGATGGCCGCAGATAGCTCCAGCCGCTGCGCCGGACCCAGCCCATCCGGAACTCGAAGCCGCCGCCCTCGCGCTCGGCTGCGGTGCGCAGCGCACGCGCCTTGGCATAGGCCTCGAAGGACGCCACGGAGACCTCCGTCGCGTCGATCGCAAAGCTGCCGATCCGGATGGGCTCTGCCGTCACCGCCGTCGGCGTGGCGATGGTGGCGAAGGTCAGCACGGCGGCGAGCCAGGTGACGGGGCGGCGTACGGACATGCTGCGGGCTCCAGAGCGTGGCGGTCGGGCGATCAGGTCAGGCGCTGGCGGATGACGCCCTGCTGGCGCCGGATCAGCCCCTGATACCGTGCGTCCTTGCCGGGATACCAGGGAACACTGGCGATCTTGTCGAAGCCCGGCAGCCTTTCCATGTGCTGCACCATGCGCCGGCGCATCGCTTCGTCCGGCAGCGGGCCGCGCAGCGCACGCACATTCTCGGCCGCATGAACTGGGTTCGAGGTCGCCGGCAGCACGCAGGTCACGGCTGGGTTGGCGATCACCCACTTCAGGAAGAACTCGGCCCAGGTCGAGGCGAAGTCGCGGGCGAAATCCGGGACCGGACGTCCCTGCACGACTTGGAACAGCCTTGCCTTCTCGAAAGGCATGTTGGCCAGCACCGCCATGCCGCGTTCCCGCGCCATCGGCAGGATGCGCGTCTCGGCCGATCGATTGAAGATCGAGTAGTTGATCTGCACCATGTCGATGCCGCCGCGTGCCATCACGCCGGCGACGGCATCGTGGAACATGGTCTCGTATTGCGAGATCGCGATGTAGCGGATGCGGCCTTCCTTCTTCCAGGCGCGCAGGATCGGCACAAGCGACTCGATGTTGACGAGGCTGTGGATGTGCATGGCGTCGATGGTCTCGCGCCAGAGCAGGCCCTGGGACAGCTCGAGGCTGCGGCGGGCATGGGATTCGTCGGCGAGATACTCGCCGGTCGTCCAGACCTTGTTGGCGATGAACATCTGGTCGAGGATTCCGAGCTCCGTGCCGAGTTGGCCGAGCGTGTACTGGGCCGAACCATAGAGCGGCGAAGTATCGACCAGACGCACGCCGGCATCCCAATGGATCTTCATCACCTCGCGTAGATTGTCGCGCCTGGCGCCCGGCAGCGCGTCGAAGACGAGGAATGTGCCAAGCCCGACGGCCGGGATCGCCTCTCCGCTCTGGCCGATCGGGCGGGTGATGATCGGGCCTCCAGCGGCGGCCGGGGCACGGGCCGGCGCGCCGGCGGCACCTCCCGAAGGAGTGGCTGCATTCTGCGCCATCGCGAGGGGCGCGGCGCCGACGCCGGCGGCCATCGTCGCGGCGCCGCCGAGGAAGCCGCGGCGGCTGGTTGCCGATTTGCTGATCGAGTTCATGGGTCACCCGCTGTTGCATCGGACCCGGCCTGGTCCTGCGAAAGCGCCGAGATGCACTGGACCTCGCCAGCGCATCTCATCGTCTTGACCCATCGTGGCAGGACGGCTCGCACCCGGATCACCCCCGAAGGTGGACGCCTCCATGACATCCGGGATCGCCCCGGAACAGTCTCCTTCGTTCCGGCGAACCTGCCGCGAAGGGCGATCTACGAGCAAGCTGACCTGCGCTATTCAGCCCTCTGGATTCATCCAAACGCTGGCGCTCTTGCCGATGCCCCGGCTGTTGAAAATGCCCTGATCAACGCGCAGGAACCGGCGCTCGCGAGCCTGATCGACAGCCTGAGGCTGGACCTAGCTGCCGGCTGCATGCCGGACGACGGCTATGTCGAGCAGTTGGTCTCCGTCATCTTGCGCCGCATCGCGGCGGCGGATCGAACGGGTGCACCACGCGCGGTGCGTGACGCTCACGCCAGCCTGAGCGCAACCGTGCTGAAGCGCATCGAAGCCTATGTCGAGGCGCATCTGCGCGACGCGATCTCTCTGTCGGAACTCGCGGGAGTCGCGGGGTTGGCTCCCGACAGTTTCGCCCGTCGCTTCAAGGCGACAACCGGGCTCGCTCCCTATGCCTTCGTGTTGCAGCAGCGCATGGCCCGGGCCGAGACCATGCTTGCCCGCAGCGGCGAGCCGATCGGTGTCATTGCCGCCCGCCTGGGCTTTTCGAGCCAGAGCCATTTCACCGCGACGTTCCGCAGGCATCTCGACACGACACCGCAGGCCTATCGGCGAGCTTTTTCCTGAATCGCGACAAGCGCTGCGGAATTCCGACAGAAGCCCTGCTGCCGCGCACCATCTCCTCCTTTGTCGAACTCGCCGCGCCGCCCGGCCGGCGGGCAGCATCGCAAGGAGGCTTGCCGCATGATACGCGACACCACGAGCACCGATTCCTTCGGCGGTCTGACGCGCCGCACCCTGCTGGAAGGTAGCGCAGCGGCGCTGCTGATGAGCGCCGGCACCGCCGCAGCCCAGTCTGCCAATGCTCCCGGTGCCGCCGGCTTGGCTCCGCAAGGCGCGGGCCGCCTGCCGATGTCGTTCCGGATCAACTCCAGCAGGATCGAGGCGAGCCTCGATCCGCGCACCAGCCTGCTCGATGCGTTGCGCGAGGAGATCGGCCTGACTGGCTCAAAGAAGGGTTGCGATCACGGCCAATGCGGAGCCTGCACCATTCTCGTCAACGGACGGCGCATCAATGCCTGCCTGACGTTGGCGATCATGCATCAGGACGACGAGATCACCACCGTCGAGGGGCTGGCGACGGGCGATGTCCTGCACCCGATGCAGGCCGCCTTCGTGAAGCACGACGGTTTCCAATGCGGCTATTGCACGCCGGGGCAAATCTGCTCCGCAGTCGGCATGTTGCGCGAGGCCGAGGCGGGGTGGCCAAGCCATGCCAGCGCAGATGCCGCCCGCGGGCGCTTCGCATTGTCCGATGCCGAAATTCGCGAGCGCATGAGCGGCAATCTCTGCCGCTGCGCCGCCTATCCCAACATCGTCGCGGCGATCCGCGACGCCGCGCGGGAGGGCTGAACGATGCGGCACTTCACTTACGAGCGCGCAACCGATGCCCGCGCTGCCGCCGCTGCCGCTGCAGAACGGCCCGACGCGAAGTTTATCGCCGGCGGCACGAACCTGATCGACCTCATGCGTGTCGGGATCGAAAGACCGGGACATCTCGTCGACATCAGCCGCTTGCCGCTCGCGGCGATCACCGCCACGGATCAGGGCGGCCTGCGCATCGGCGCGCAGGTGCGCAATAGCGACCTGGCCGCCGATTTGCAGGTCAGGCGGCGCTATCCGGCACTGTCTCAGGCCCTTCTGGCCGGCGCGTCGGGCCAGTTGCGCAACAAGGCCACCACCGCCGGCAATCTGCTCCAGCGCACGCGCTGCCCGTATTTCTACAACCCGGCCATGCCCTGCAACAAACGCGAGCCCGGCGCCGGATGCGCGGCACTCGGCGGCTTCGAGCGCAGCCTCGGCATCCTCGGCACCAGCACGGATTGCGCCGCCGTTCATCCCTCCGACATGGCCGTCGCGATGACGGCGCTCGACGCTCGCATCGAAACGATCTCCGCCGACGGCGGCGAGCGCTCGCTGACGATCGACGAATTCTATCGGCTGCCGGGCAACACGCCCCATGTCGAGACGGCGCTCGAGCCCGGCGAAATGATCACCGCCGTGACATTGCCGCCGCCACCGCGCGGGCGCCAGATCTATCGCAAGGTCCGTGACCGCGCCTCCTATGCCTTCGCGCTCGTCTCGGTCGCGGCCATCGTCGAGGGAGACAGCAGGCGGCTCCGCACCGCCAGCCTCGCCTTCGGGGGCGTCGCACCGAAGCCTTGGAGAGCACGGGCGGCCGAAGCGGCTCTTACGGGCGCCGCGAATGACGAGCACGTTGCTGCGGCGCCCATCGGCATAATGATGTTGTCGGGAGCGCGGAAGCCGAGATCCTCCCATAGTTCGTAGGCGAGCGTCATGGTGCCCTCCAGGAAGAAGGCCTGCCAATTATAGCTAGCATAAAAGAGCTGGTCGGATTGTCGGATTGCCTCGTCGGCCGTCGCTTGGCGCGGGCCATCGATGAGCTCGACCTCGGCGCAGTGAGCGCGCATCTGCACTGTCTTGCCGGGCTGGGTCGACGCCGGGACCAGGATCTTGGCCCGCATGCCACCTGCGGCAGCATAGGTCGCGACAGCGGCGCCGCCATTGCAGGATTAATCCTCCAGCACCGCCGTCAGCACCGCCGTGACGCCTTGTTGGCGCAGGACCGACAGCATGACCGAAACCGGCATTGTAGCCGATCTCGGTTCCCGCGATCAAAGGGTTCTCGGGCGATTGCAGACTGGCCCAGTCTGCATCGGCCTCAGCGGTCAGCCATCCGTGCCGCTGGCGTTACCTCGCAGCTTCCTCGATGAGACCAGCAACGGCCTGTGGCTGGGACACCATCACCACGTGAGACGCGCCTTCTGCTACGACCGTGCGCTTCGAGCCTGCCCGCTCAGCCATGAAGCCTAGCGCTTTGGCGGGGATGTTTTTGTCACCATCGCCGTAGATGAAGTAGGAGGGAAGCACTTTCCAAGCCGGTTTGCCTGACTTTTCTGTCAGTGCCGCCGCGGTGATCGGCCGCTGGCCGGCTGCCATCAGCGCAGCGTCAGCGGCGCCCACGTCATGGGCAAATTGATCTCGGAACTTGACCTGATCGATGGAGAGGTCAGTCCCACCATCGGCCAGCTTAACAGGAGCGGCAAGTGCCTTGCCGAGGGTGCCACCGGGGAACTTACCTGCCAAATCGGCTGCTGCTTCGCCTTCATCCGGAGCAAATGCCGCCACATAGACCAACGACTTGACGTTGTTCCTGCCATTCGCGGCGGTGGTGATCACTTGGCCGCCATACGAGTGGCCTACTAGAACGACAGGGCCGTCGATGCTTGCAACTATATCGGAGACATAGGCTGCGTCGGACGAGACGCTGCGCAACGGATTTGCGGCGGCAATCACACGGTAGCCTTTGCTTTGCAGTAACTTCGTAACACCATTCCAACTCGAAGAATCGGCAAAGGCGCCGTGAACAAGTACGATGGTAGGCCTCGCAGGCTGGGCAACTGCGTTACCCGAAAGCAGAGCACCGGCAACGGCAAGGCCTGCAGCAAATTTGGACATGGGTACTTCCTTTCAATTAGAAACCAAGATGGCATTTATAATTTGCAAGTCTAGATCTTTTGTTGCGATTTGAAGAACATTTCCAGCGGTATATCCGATAGCTTGTTCTTATAGTTTTCTCCGAGAGCATGATCTTAGATCTTACGGAGAGTAATGGCTGAAGACGAAATCATTTTTACGGTCGAGTTTTTGGTGACAGGCGAAACAGGATTTTGTCAGTGGGATGCTCTGATTTGCAATTCCGTTCTCAAATTGCCCATAACCCCAGCCGTCGCTGTCAGCATACTTTTTCGAGTCTTTGACGCTGATCTGCACGTTGGTCGGATTGCCAGCAATGTACGACTGTGGCGCCGGGAATACAGCGTCATTCCGTGGTGATGACTTAAACTCGTAAGCAAGTCGGACAATTATCGCTTCGTCAGGGAAGGGCAGCGTGCCAGCGCGGAACGCTTCGTAGGCGACGTCGTTCCCAATAACCGCACGGATGTCGTTGTTCTGGCCTGCCTCGTGAGCGACGGTTATGCCTCGCCAATCTCGATAACCCTCTGGAAGGCCTACGCCATACACAGGTGAGACATTTTCGCCGGCAGTGCCGATTGTGGCTGCGTATATGAATATTGCCGAAGCAGCAGACAACACCGAGCCTAGTGACAAAAATTCCTTCAAATTAGCCCCCTAAAGCATGTGAAATTCCATGCCCAAAATCGCGGCATACGATTTCTATAGGATCCTATATATCGTGACGAGACTTCCTGCAAGAAGCTTTCCCACGCTGGAGAGGGTCGACTTCATGTCTGCGCCGTTGACACTGCCCGACCTCTTAAGCGCGGTAGTCGGTGTCCCGCGGCGGCAATTTTCCTGTTTAAATATCCGAAAGAGGAGTTCGGCGATCGAACGCTACGAACTCAGCAATTTCGAGTAGAACACGATCGAGCCGCATCTTCCCATACAAGCCGTGCGGTGTGCCCCGTTTCGATGACCGCCGGGTTCTAAGCGGCATCTTCTGTGTGCGTCGCTCCGGCGCCGCTGGACGGATGCGCCAGTCCTCTAGGGTCACCAACGACGCTATACATCGCTTCAAAACTTGCGCAAAGCCGGCTTCTGCAATCGGCTCAATCACGTAGAAAAGTCTTACGACGACGTCCTGATAATCGACACCTCGGTCGCGCCGGTCCATCCACAAGGGGCGACCGGAAAGCGTATAGTCTGATCAAACCGATCCGTGTTTCTGTCGCTCAATCAAGCATAAAAATGTCATGACCAATTACTAGCGTTCAAAATTTGCGAGCATCCGCTTCAATAAATTGATTACTTGTTCGATCTCCTGCGTACTGAAACCTTGCACAGCCAAGTCATTCCCGTCATCCATTATCTCAGAAATGACCGGCAACGCGGAGTTTGCTTTTTCGGTAAGGCGAATGAAGCTGCTCCGGGCGTCCTTCGGGTCCTTGCGACGTGTAACAAAACCGTCGCGTTCAAGCCGGCTTAAGAGTTGTGCCGTGCTGGATTGCTCTACCCCAAGAAGTTCGGTCATTTGCTTTTGCGTCAGCTCGCCCCCCTCGGAGAGAGCACTGATCACTGGGTATCCAGCAAGACCGGTGCCTAAAGGCTGAATCCGCTCTTCCGCGTAGCGGGACATCAACCGTGCCAGCCTTACTACGAGGTAACCCGGCCTCTCGCGCAACTTCCATCTTGGTCCTACAGTACCCACTGACATCAAATCCTGTCTGCTGGAGCATTAGATCTAGTTCGCCGCCTTGGGCCTCCGGCGTAGCAGGCAGGCCTGGAACACCGGCAACGTCCAGCCGTCATCGTCTATTCGGGTCGGCATCACTCCGACCTCCATATCAGTCGAACCTATGTATCACACGTTGAATTGGGAAAGCGGTTACTGAACGTCATCGAACTGATGCCAGCCTCTGGGATGAACCGCCCGAGAGCGGACGTTCCAAATATCAGCCAGGGGCCAACTCTCGACAGAAAATTAGTCACTGCGGTTGTCGTGCGGAACCGCAGTCGCGCGGGCTTAGCAGAGAAACGGCCCTTTGAAAGGCGCAAAAGTTCTCGGCTGCCGTGGAACAGAGAACGTCCCGGCGCCTTCAAAGCGCGGAAATACCGGCCATTTCGAGCGGTTCTGCGCCGAGGGCTGAAGCGGTGAGACTAGCTGGCGGACAGGGCGGGATTCGAACCCGCGATACGGTTTCCCGTATACACACTTTCCAGGCGTGCGCCTTCAACCACTCGGCCACCTGTCCGGCGCGCTGCTTATGGCGCCCACGCGCGCGACTTTCAAGGCCTAAAGCCGCAGGCCGCACAGGGTTGCGTGCAATTGTCCTTTGCCGTTGCATGATCGCGGGCGAGGAGACACATGCAGATGCGCCGGTGCGGCCGATCGAGGCTCTCGCGGCGCCGGCTGTGGCGGGAATGGGGGAAGGCTTGCGGGTTCTCGTCAGGATGCTGGGCTACCTTCTCGTCGCCGGCGGCTTCGTCGCGCTGCTCACCGATGGCGCGCGCTCGATCGCCAATTCGGCCCTGCGCTTCACGCCGCTCGGCGAGACCGCGCTGACGTTTCTCGGCGAGCGCTTCCGTCAGCTGCAGCCCGCGGTCGAGCGCAATCTCCATCCCATGCTCTGGGATCCGGTGCTGGTCCATCTGCTGCAGGTGCCGACCGCAGCGGCCGGATTGCTGCTCGGCTTCCTCCTGCTCTGGCTCGGTGCGGCGCCCAAATCCGTGATCGGCATCGTCACGCGACGGTGAGCATCCTGATGAGCCGTGTCGCCGTGGGCCCGTCCTCGTGCGGCAGTCGATCGTTCGCATCGAACGTGCGATGGGCTTGTAAGTTCCCCATATGTTCTTGCAACCCTGGCGCGCTTCCGCTAGCGTCACTGCGCGGAGCTGGGGTGGGCTTGGAATGGTGACGCGGGTCGCGACGGTAGCGTTCGAAGGCATCGAGGCGCGCGCCGTCGATGTACAGGTCCAGGTCACGCCGGGTGGCGTCGCCTTCATCCTCGTCGGCCTGCCGGACAAGGCGGTCGGCGAGAGCAAGGAGCGCGTCCGTGCCGCGCTGATCGCGTCGGGGCTGGCGCTGCCGGCCAAGCGCATCACGGTCAACCTCGCCCCGGCCGACCTGCCGAAGGAAGGCAGCCATTACGATCTGCCGATCGCGCTGGGGGTCATGGCGGCGATCGGCGCGATCCCGGCTGACGCGCTCGCCGGCTACACCGTACTTGGCGAACTCGCCCTCGACGGCTCGATCACCCCGGTTGCCGGGGTGCTGCCGGCCGCGATCGCAGCCTATGGCCGAGGGCAGGGGCTGATCTGCCCCGCCGCCAGCGGGCCGGAAGCGGCCTGGGCGGCCCGCGATCTGGATATCCTCGCGCCGCGCTCGCTGATCCAGCTCGCCAACCATTTCAAGGGCACGCAGGTGATGGCGCGGCCGCAGCCCGCCGTCGCCCGCCAAGGCGGGCCGCTGCCCGACCTGCGCGACATCAAAGGCCAGGAGAGCGCCAAGCGCGTCCTCGAGATCGCAGCCGCCGGCGGCCACAATCTCCTGATGAACGGGCCGCCCGGCGCCGGCAAGTCGATGCTGGCGAGCCGCCTGCCCTCGATCCTGCCGCCGCTCGATCCGCGCGAGCTGCTGGAGGTCTCGATGGTGCTTTCGGTCGCCGGCCATCTCGCCGATGGCGAGTTGACGGACCGACGCCCCTTCCGTGCTCCGCATCACTCGGCCTCGATGGCCGCACTCGTCGGTGGAGGCCAGCAGGCCCGGCCCGGCGAAATCTCGCTCGCCCATCACGGCGTGCTCTTCCTCGACGAATTGCCGGAGTTCCAGGCGCACGCGCTCGATGCGCTGCGCCAGCCGATGGAGACTGGCGAGGTGCTGATCTCGCGTGCCAACCACCGCACCGTATACCCCGCGAATTTCCAGCTGATCGCCGCGATGAATCCCTGCCGCTGCGGCGAGGCGACCGAGCCCGGCTATGCCTGCCACACCCGGCCCAACGAGCGATGCATGGCGAGTTATCAGGCGAAGATTTCGGGCCCGATGCTCGACCGTATCGACATCACCATCGAGGTGCCGGCGTTGACGGCGGCCGACCTCATCCTGCCGGCTGCGTCCGAAGGTTCGGCCGAGGTCGCGGGCCGCGTGGCGGCCGCCCGGGCCCGCCAGTCGGCTCGCTACGCTGCGCTGGGGCTGGCGGGCGGTACGACCAATGCCCGCTGCCCGGCCGCGCTGCTGGACGAGGTGGCACGACCGGATGCGGCCGGGCTCGCGCTGCTGCGCAGCGCCGCCGATGCGATGCGGCTTACGGCACGCGGCTACCACCGCGTGCTCAGGGTCGCGCGGACGCTCGCCGATCTCGACGGCGATAGCGGGGTCGGGCGCATCCATCTCGCCGAGGCGCTGTCCTATCGCTCGCGCATCGACCAGGCGGCACAGGCTGCCTGATCAGGGATTGCCGCCTGATGAAAGGTTAATGAAGCCGTTCGAACCAACCGGGCATCCTCGCGGATAGGGCGAACCCTTTCTCAAGAGGGGCCGTGATAGATGGTCGGGCATGATCGAGCTGCCGTCTCTCCTCATTCTGTTGACCGGCGCCGCCATTGCCTTGGCGATCGCTTGTGCCATCGTCGCGATCCGGCTGCTGCGGGAGCGCCGCCAGGTGACCCGGCAGGCGAGGGCGCTGACGGCCGATGTCGAGAAGCTGAGCGACCGGCTCTGGGTGCTTGCCGACAGCGAGGAACGCTATCGCAGCCTGATCGAGGCACAAGGCGATCTGATCGTGCGCCGCAGCGAGGGCCGGATCATCTACGCCAACGCCGCCTATGCGGCGCTGATCGGCAAGAGCGAAACCGAGGCCGTCGGCAGCGTCGAACAGCCGCGCGTGCGCAGCGCCCGGCCGGCGCAGATGCTGCCGGGCGGAGCCCGCGTCGTCGACGAATGCATCGAGACGCAAGAAGGCGAACGCTGGCTCTCCTGGGTCGAGACGGTCGTCCCGGTCGCAGCCGGCCAGACCGTGCTGCAGCGGGTCGGCCGCGAGATCAGCGGGCGCATCGCAGCCGAAACGGCGCTTGAGGAAGCGCGCAGCCGGGCCGAGGAGGCGAGCGCCGCCAAGTCGCGCTTCCTGGCGACCGTGAGCCATGAATTCCGCACTCCGCTCAACGGCATCCTCGGGATGGCCGACCTGCTCGGCGATACCAGGCTCGACCCGGAGCAGGCGACCTATGTCAAGGCGCTCAGAAGCTCGGGCGAGGCGCTGCTCGGGCTCGTCGACGACATTCTCGACTTCGCCAAGGTCGAGGCCGGCAAGCTCGAACTTGCCGATGCGCCGTTCGATCCAGCCGCGCTGATCGAGGACGTCACCGAGTTGATGGCGCCGCGCGCCCAGGCCAAGGGCATCGAGATCTCCACTTTGCTCGGGCCCGCCCTGTCGGGACAACTCGTCGGCGACGCGGAGCGCCTGCGCCAGATTCTGCTCAATCTCGTCGGCAATGCTGTGAAGTTCACGCAGGCGGGCGGCGTCGGCATCGAGGCCGATGCTGTCGCCGGTCAGTTCGTCGTCGCCATCGCCGATACGGGGCCGGGGATTCCGGCCGAGCGTCTCGCGACGATCTTCGAGGAGTTCGAGCAGGGCGGCATGACCGGCCATCGCGACCAGGCCGGTACCGGTCTTGGCCTCGCCATCGCCCGCCGGCTCGCCCGCGCCATGGGCGGTGAGATCGAAGCCGGGAATCGCGCGGAGGGCGGCGCATTGTTCCGGCTGGTTCTGCCGTTACGAGCCGGCACAGCCCAAATCGCGTCTCCGGCCTCCCCGAACTGGCAGGGTCGGCGCATCCTGGTCGCATCCTCGGCGCCGTTCAGCGCGGCCCATATCGCAGCCTGCCTCGAACGGACGGGCGCGCAGGTTCTGCGGGCCGGCGATCATGCTCGGGCCCTCGCGGCGCTTGCCGGCGATTCGGCCCTGTCCGCGGTGCTGATCGACCGCAATCTTCCGGGCGGCGAGGTCGAGGCGGTGGCGGCCGCGGCGCGACGCGCCGGCGTAGCCGATATCGTGATCATCTTGGCGCCGGCCGAGCGCCGCAGCTTCGGCTCCCCCTATGCCGCCGGCTTCAGCGGCTTCCTCGTCAAGCCGGTCCGGGCGCGCTCGCTGCAGGCGCGGCTCGACCCGGTCGAGCGGCTGCAGCACGCAGTCGCGACGGCGCCGGCCGGCGACGCGTCGGCGGAGCAGCCTGTCGCCGGCTTGCGGGTCCTCGTCGCCGAGGACAACGAGATCAACGCGCTTCTGTTGACTCGCACGTTGGAGCGGCTCGGCTGCCTTGCGGTCTGGGCGCGTGATGGCGGCGAGGCTGTCCGCCTGGCCGAAGAGGCCCGCGCCGGCCGGTCGCCAGGGTTCGATCTCGCCTTGCTCGATGTCCGCATGCCGGTGCTGGACGGGCTCGCCGTCGCCCGGAACATCCGTGCGGCCGAGAAGGCGCAGGGCCTCGCCCGGCTGCCGATCGTCGCCGTCAGCGCCAACACGGCGGAGGATGACAGGCGCGAGGCGCTCGCCGCCGGCATGGATGATTGTCTGGCTAAGCCCCTGTCACGCGATCAGCTGCGTGGCTGGATCGAGCGGCTTTCGCAGCTGCGAACGGGCGAGATGCTGTCGGCCTGAGCCTGGGTTTGCTCCCCAGGCGGTTGGCTTCGTCATCACAGTGACGTAGTTTTGTCGCGATCCCGTAAGACGGTCGGCGCAGAGCTGTCATGCGCCGATCCGAGATCGCAGGGGCCAGACCGTCTATGACGCACGACGTTTTTCAGGGTGCCCGTCAGCCGGCAAAGCAGAAGCTGGCCGGCCAGGCCCTGTTGCAGCGTTTCTCCCCCTCGAGCCTGCTGGCTGCCGGCAAGCAGCTCGGCGGCTTCGCCTTCCCTGGCGCTGACGCTCTGTCCGGCACGCTCGGCCGCTCCGGCGCGCTCGAGGTCCGTTTGGCGCGTGGCCCGCGCGAGATCTGGCGGGCGCAGCGCCTGCGCTACCGTGTGTTCTATCAGGAGATGTCGGCCAAGCCCGATGTCGTCTCGCGAATGTTCCGCCGCGACGCCGATCGATTCGACGCCGTCTGCGATCATCTCCTCGTCATTGACCATGCCGCGCGTGGTCGCTTCGGCGGGATCAAGCCCAAGGTCGTCGGCACCTACCGGCTGATGCGTGAGCAGGCCGTGGCCAGGCTCGGCGGTTTCTACACCCAGTCCGAATTCGACATCGCGCCGCTGCTGGCGCGCCATCCCGAGATGCGCTTCCTGGAGCTCGGCCGCTCCTGCGTGCTGAAGCCCTATCGCACCAAGAAGACGGTCGAGCTGCTCTGGCATGGCATCTGGGCCTATTGCCGCCATCACCGCATCGACGCGATGTTCGGCTGCGCCAGCCTGGACGGCACCGACCCCGACATGCTGGCGCTGCCGCTCAGTTTCATCCACCATCACGCCACCGCCCAGGGCGACTGGCGCGTCGTGGCCCAGCCCGATCGGCATGTGGCGATGGATCGCCTCCCGGCCGGCATGATCGACGCCAAGCTCGCGCTGAAATGCTTGCCGCCGCTGGTTAAGGGCTATCTGCGCCTCGGTGCCCGCTTCGGCGCCGGCGCCGTGGTCGACAAGCAGTTCGGCACCACCGACGTGTTGGTCATCCTGCCGGTTTCTGCGATCGACCGGCGCTATATCGAGTATCTCGACGGCGACGCCGGGCGCTACGCCGCCTGAGCGCGATCACTCGCCGGATGCGGCGAGGTCGCGCAGCGCCTGCCGGTAATCCGGATAGCGGAAGGCATAGCCGAGTTCGCGCTTCACCAGCGCGTTCGAGACGCGCTTGTTCTCGCCGTAGAAACTCGCGGCCATCGGCGACAGCTTCGCGGGGTCGAACGGAGTTTCCGGCGGCGGAGCGAGCCCGGCGACCTCGGCCGCGAAGCTGACGACATCCTGCGGCGGTGCCGGCTCGTCATCGGTGACGTTGTAGATCGCTCCGGCGCGCGGCGCCTCGATCGAGGCCATCAGTATGCCGGCAATGTCGTCGACATGGATGCGGTTGAAGACCTGACCGGGCTTGACCAGGCGGTTGGCGGTGCCGGCCCGCAATTTGGTGATCGGGCTGCGGCCCGGGCCGTAAATGCCAGACAGGCGGAAAATCTGCACCGGCTTGCCGCTGCGCTCGCCGAAGGTGAGCCAGTCCTGCTCGATCTCCAGCCGCTGGCGTGAGCGCCGGCTGGTGGGTCGGCATTCGGCCGTCTCGTCGATCCAGGCGCCGCCATGGTCGCCATAGACCCCGATGGTCGAGAGATAGCCGATCCAGCGCAGCTTCTCGGCCGCGGCCAGCTTGTCGGCGAGCGCGCCGAGCACCGGATCGCCGCTCTCGTCGGGCTGGGCCGAGACCAGCACCGCGTCTGCATCCGCAACGAGCTTTGCCAGGGGTGTCGAGACCGCAAAACCGCCGAAGACCAGAGTGTGCAGGCCTTGCCTGCTGAGTTCGCCGGCCTTTTCGGCCGAGCGCACCGTTCCGGTGACCTCCCAGCCCTTCGCCAAGGCGGCGCGCGCGAAGAACCCGGCGGAATAGCCGAGGCCGAAGATGACGAGCTTCATGCGGGTTCCAGTTGGTTCGGAAAAGGCTGAGCCCATTCGGCTCTGACCTCGGGGTCGGTTTCCCGCGCGAGGCGGGCCGGCGCGAGTTCCGCGGCGCGGCTGGGCACGAGCTGCCAAAGCGCCCAGGCCGCCATCGCCCTCACCAAAGACGAGGGATCGTCGAGCAGGGCTTCGGCATTTGCGACCAGCGTCGGATCGCCGCTGTTGCCGATCGCAATCAGGACATTGCGGATGAACCGGTCGCGGCCGGTGCGCTTGACCGGCGTGCCGGCGAAGAGCGCGCGGAAGGCGGCGTCATCCAGCCCGGCGAGATCGGCCAGCGGCAACGCGTCGAGCTCTCCCTTCAGCGCCAGGCGCGTCTCATGCGCGGCCTCCGCGAACTTGTTCCAGGGGCAGACGGCGAGGCAGTCGTCGCAGCCGAAGACGCGGTTGCCGATGCCTTCGCGGAATTCTGCGTCGATATGGCCCTGATGCTCGATGGTGAGATAGGCGATGCACCGGCGCGAATCGAGCTGATAGGGCGCCGGGAAGGCCTTGGTCGGGCAGATGTCGAGGCAGCGCGTGCACGAGCCGCAACGGTCGCGCTCCGGCTCGTCCGGAGGCAAGTCCGCGCTCGTGTAGATCGCGCCCAGGAAGAGCCAGGCGCCGTGCTGGCGCGAGACCAGCACCGTCTGCTTGCCCTGCCAGCCGAGGCCCGCTGCCTGGGCCAGCGGCTTTTCCATTACTGGGGCGGTGTCGACGAAGACCTTGACCTCGGCGTCGCCACGCGCCGCCAGCACGCCGGCGATGCTCTTCAGCTTGCCCTTGATCACATCGTGATAGTCGCGCCGGCGGGCGTAGAGCGAGATGGCGCCGCGGTCGCGCTGCGCCAGAACCGCAAGCGGGTCGCCTTCGCCCGCATAGCTCATGCCGAGCATGACGATCGAACGCGCCGCCGGCCACAGGGTCGCCGGATCGGCGCGCTCCGCCGTGCGCTCGGTCAGCCAGGTCATGTCGCCGTGATGGCCGGCCTCCAGCCAGCCGGCGAGGCGGGCGGGCGCTTCGGGAATGGCGTCGACCGAGGCGACGCGCAGCACCGAGAACCCCTCGGCCTTGGCGCGCGCGGCGATCGCGGCCTTGAGCTTGTCGGGGCTCAGAAGTCCAGGTCGTCGTAATGGGCCGAGGGCGCCATGCCGGGAATCCGGTCGCTCAGCAGCGGCCGGAAGCTCGGTCTGGACTTGATCCTCGCATACCATGCGCGGGCGGCCTCATCCTCGTCCCAGGGCACGTCGCCGAGATAGTCGACGCAGGAGAGATGCGCCGCCGCGGCAAGATCGGCATAGCTCAGATTGTCGCCGGCGAGCCAGTTCCGTTTCGCCGTCAGCCAGGCGATGTAGCGCAGATGATAGCGCACATTGCCGCGCGCCGCGCGGATCGCGCTCATTTCCGGCGGGCCGCCGCCCTCGTCCCGGCTCATGAAGCGCTTCATCACCTTCTCCAGCACGAGCGGAGCGGTGATTTCCTCGTTGAACTTGATGTTGAACCAGTCGAGCAGCCGGCGCACCTCGATCCGCCCGCCCGGGCCTTCCGGCAGCAGGCGCCGTTCGGCCAGCGCGAGCCCGCGAGTCTCATCGAGATATTCGGCGATCGGTCCGGGGCCGGGCACGACGAGCCCGCTATCCTCGCGCAGCACCGGCGTCGTCCCGGCGGGATTGAGCTCGAGGAACTCGCGCCGCCGTTCCCAGACGCGCTCTTCGACCAACGTGGCGTCGAGGCCGAACTCGCCGAGTGCGAGCCGGATGAAGCGCGAATGCGGGCAAAGCGCATAATGGTGAAGCGTGGCCATCGATTGCTGGAACTGAGGACGGTTCGGGTGAGGTAGGCCGGCGCTGATGCAGCGCAATGGAGCGCCCCCGTATAGGCCTGCCGGCTAAGCCTAACAACCCGGGACGGGGTGAAGTGGCGGATTGCGCAGAAATCCTTCCCGGTCTGGTAACCAATTTGCAAAGACCCTGCGCCATAGCTTTAACGCGTTCGGCACAGCTTTGTTGCGCCGCACCAGCAAGGCTCGGAAGGACCCTCCCATGCATGACCTTCTTGTCGCCGCCGTGCTCGGCGTGGTCGAGGGGCTGACCGAATTCCTGCCGGTGTCCTCGACCGGCCACCTGCTGCTGCTCGGGCATTTTCTAGGCTTTGAATCCAAGGGCAAATCCTTCGAGATCCTGGTCCAGCTCGGCGCGATCCTCGCGATCCTGCTGGTCTATTTCCGCCGCCTGCTCGATATCGCCCTGCGCTTGCGCACCGATCCGTCTGCGCGTCGCTTCGTCATCGGCGTGCTCATCGCCTTCCTGCCGGCTGCGGTGATCGGCGCGCTGGCGCACGGCTTCATCAAGGGCGTGCTGTTCAACCCCTTTCTGGTCTGCTGCACGCTGATCGCCGGCGGCCTCGTCCTCCTCGTCGTCGACGAGCTGGAGCTCGAGGTGAGACATCACGACGCCACCAATTTCCCGCTGCCGATGTATCTCAAGATCGGCTTCATCCAGTGTCTTGCGATGGTGCCCGGTGTCTCTCGCTCCGGATCGACCATCGTTGGCGCGATGCTGCTCGGCGCCGACAAGCGGGCCGCGGCCGAGTTCTCCTTCTTCCTGGCGATGCCGACGATGGCCGGCGCCTTTGCCTACGACCTGCTGAAGAACTACAAGGAGCTGACGACCAACGATCTCACATTGATCACGATCGGCTTCGTCACCGCCTTCATCTCGGCGCTGATTGTCGTCCGCAGCTTCCTCGATTTCGTCTCGAAGCGCGGCTTCACGCCCTTCGCCTGGTGGCGGATCATCGTCGGCTCGGCCGGCCTCGCCGGGCTCTGGGTCTTCGGCTGAGCTCAGCCTGAAGCGGGTAAGGGCCCGCGCCAGGTTCCGAGCAGCATCTCCAGGAAGCGTTCCGCCGCTGGCGCCAGCTTGACCCCGCGGCGCCGGACCACGCCGATCGTGCGCGAAACTTCCGGGTCGCGGATCGGCCGCGTCACGATGATCGGGTGGTTCTCGCCCGGCGTCGCCAGCTTCGGCAGCACGGATATGCCGAGGCCCGCCTCGACCAGCCCGAGCGAGGTCGACAGATGCGTCACCTCGAACGACCAGTCGAGCCTGACGCCGACCTTGACCAGGGCCGCATCGAGGATGGCACGGTTGCCGCTGCTGCGGCTGACGGTGACCAGCGGATGGCCTTCGAGATCGGCCCAGCCCAGGGATGATTTCTGCGCCAGCGGATGGTCGTGCCGGCAGGCGAGCACGAAGGGATCGTCGATCAACGGCTCGAAACTGAGCTCGCCATCGGAGCCGCCGATCAGGTTGATGCCGAACTCGACCTCGCCGCGCGCCACCGCTTCCAAGCCGTCATTGGCCGAGAGGTCGAGGATTCGGAAGCGGATGTTCGGGTACTGCGCCTGGAAGCGCGCGATCACCGAGGGCAGGAAGTAGAAGGCGGCCGTGGGTACGCAGGCGAGCGCGATCAGTCCGGCGCGGCGGCTGCCGAGATCCCGCATCGCGAAGATCGAGCTGTCGAACTCGTCGAGCATGCGCCGGACCAGCGGCAGCATCTCGCGCCCGACCATAGTCAGCGCGACCCGGCGCGTCGTCCGCTCCAGCAGCGCCGCCCCGACCGCGCTTTCAAGGCGCTGGATGCGCCGGCTCAGCGCCGGCTGTGACATGTTGAGCGCCTCGGCGGCGCGGTGGAAGCCGCCGAGCTCGACGACCGAGATGAAGGCGCGCAGATCGAGGGCTTCAAAATTGATACTCATGGCGTATCAATAGCGTCGATCTCTGCATTTCACAGCAGTTATCTGATTTGAGAAGAGAGGGCATCGCCAATCGCCGGGTGACGCCCTTGTCCGCTCCCTTCCAGCTCCCGCATCCTCAGGCCCTGCGCATCCCCTGCGTGCTGATGCGCGGCGGCACCTCGCGCGGCCCGTTTTTCCTGGAGCGCGATCTGCCGAGCGATCCGGCGGCGCGCGATCGCGTCCTGCTCGCCGCAATGGGCTCGCCGCATATGCTGCAGCTCGACGGGCTCGGTGGCGGCAATTCGCTGACCAGCAAGGTTGCGATCGTCAGCCGCTCCAGTCGGCCCGATGCCGATGTCGACTATCTCTTCGCCCAGGTCGCGGTCGAGCGCGCTCATGTCGATCTCAGCCCGAACTGCGGCAACATGCTCTCCGCCGTCGGCCCCTTCGCGATCGAGGCCGGGCTGGTACCGGCGCTCGACGGCGAGACGATAGTGCGCATTCACAACCGCAACACCGGCGCGCTGATCGAGGCAGCCGTGCAGACGCCTGGCGGTGTCGTCGCCTATGACGGAGCGACCGCGATCGACGGTGTCGCCGGCACGGCCGCCCCGATCAAGCTCGGCTTCCTCGAAGCCGTCGGCTCGAAAACCGGCGCATTGCTGCCGACCGGCTGCGCTCGCGAGGAGATCGACGGCGTCCCGGTGACGCTGGTCGACTATGCCACGCCGATGCTGCTGCTGCGGGCAAGCGATCTCGGCCTTGCCGGCGATGAGACGCCGGCCGAGCTCGATGCGAATGCCGCCCTGCTGGCGCGCCTGGAGGGGCTGCGCCGCGAGGCCGGCCGCCGCATGGGTCTCGGGGATGTCGCCGGGCGCGTCATTCCCAAGGTCGGGGTGCTTTCGCCGGCGCGTCGCGGCGGCAGCCTGACCTCACGCTATTTCACGCCGGATCGCTGCCACCGCAGCCATGCCGTCACCGGAGCGCTCTGCGTCGCCGCGGCAAGCCGTATCGCCGGCAGTGTCGCCGCCGAGATGCTGTCCCCCGGGATCGGCTCGCTGATCGCGGTCGAGCATCCGAGCGGCGCCATCCAGGTCGACCTTGCGCTCGATGCCGCCGGTCAGGTGGCCCGCGCCAGCCTGGTCCGCACGGCGCGCCGCATCTTCGAAGGAAACGTCATCGTCCCCGCCAGTGCGATCCTCGCGCTTGCAGAGAGGGCGGAAACGGGAGGAGAACTGACCCATGACGATCACGCGCCGCCATCTCTGCAGCCTGATCACGGCCGCTCTGGCCAGCACCTGCCTGCCTGACTTCGCCCGCGCCCAGGCTGCCTTCCCGGACAAGCCGATGAAGCTCCTGGTGCCTTACGCCGCCGGGGGCGGCACGGACGCGATCGCGCGTCTCGTCGCCCAGGGCGTCGGCGAGCGGCTCGGCCAGTCGCTGGTGGTCGAGAACAACGGCTCGGCCGGTGGCAATCTCGCGACAGCACAGGCGGCTGCGGCTTCGCCGGACGGCTATACCGTGCTGATGGCCAATCAGGGCCCGATGGTAGTCAACCCGCATCTCTTCAAGAACGTCCGGGTCGATCCGCTGACTGCATTCGACCCGCTGACGCTGATCTCGGCGGCGCCGCTCGTCGTGGTCGTCGCGCCGAATTCGCCACACAAGACGCTGGCCGAGCTCGTCGGCCAGGGCCAGAAGAACCCGGGCAAGCTGACCTATGGCTCGGCCGGCAACGGCTCGGCCAGCCATCTGGCGACGATCCTGCTGGCGCAGACCGCGCAGTTCGAGGCGGTGCATGTGCCTTATCGCGGCGCCGGCCCGGCGCTGACCGATCTGCTCGCCGGCAACAGCGACTTCATGATTACCACCGTGCCGTCCGTGCTCGGCCTGATCGAAGGCGGCAAGGTCAGGGCGCTGGCGGTGACCGGCAAGGCGCGCGCCAAGCTTTTCCCCGAGGTTCCCTCGGTCGCCGAGAGCGGCTGGCCGGACTACGAGGCAACGGCCTGGTACGGCTTTGTCGTGCCCAAGGGCACGCCCAAGGACATCGCGGCCAAGCTGCGTCAGGCGACGGTCGAGACCATCAACAGCCCGATCATCCGCGAGCGTCTGCAGAACGAGGGTGCCGAGCCGATCGGCAACAAGCCGGAGGAGTTCGCAGCGATGATGGAAGCGGAGTCGCGGCGCTGGGCCGGCATCATCAAGCAGGCCCGCCTCGCCATCAACTGAGGCTCAGGCGATCCGCTTGTCGGCGGAATCGCAGAGGTCAGCGACGACGCAGCTCTCGCAGGCCGGCCGCAGCGCCTTGCAGGTGTAGCGTCCGTGCAGGATCAGCCAGTGATGCGCGTGCCGGCCGAACTCGGCCGGCACCGCCTTTTCCAGGCCGAGTTCGACCTGCAGCACATTCTTGCCGGGCGCGATGCGCAGGCGGTTCGCGACGCGGAAGACATGGGTGTCGACCGCGTGGGTGATCTCGCCGAAAGCGATGTTGAGCACCACGTTCGCGGTCTTGCGGCCGACGCCGGGCAGGCTCTCCAGCGCCTCGCGCGCGATCGGCACCTCGCTGCCGAACTCCAAGATCAGCTTTTCCGAGAGTGCGATGACGTTCTTCGCCTTGTTGCGGTAGAGCCCGATCGTCTTGATCAGCTCGCGCACCTGGTCTTCGCCGAGGGCGAGCATCTTTTCAGGCGTGTCAGCGAGCTCGAACAGCCGCTTCGTCGCCTTGTTGACGCCGGCATCGGTCGCCTGTGCCGAGAGCACCACGGCGACCAGCAACGTGAAGGCGTTGACGTAGTCAAGCTCGCCCTTCGGCTCGGGCCTTTGCTGCCGGAAGCGGCTGAATATCTCGTAGACCTCGGCAGCGCTGCGCGGCTTCGGATTCGTGATCCGCTTCGGTGGAGGGCTGCGGCGTTTCGCACTGTTCGGCACGGGCATCGCGGCGTTATAGTTGGCACATGACCTTGGGCAAGCCCGAATCCGACCTTGCAGTCGAAGCGGCCGAAAAGCCGGTCTTCGACGCGACGATCACGCCGCATCGCTCGCTCGGCCAGAACGGATTCCG
Source organism: Allobosea lupini (assembly GCF_900109525.1). Taxonomy (GTDB): domain Bacteria; phylum Pseudomonadota; class Alphaproteobacteria; order Rhizobiales; family Beijerinckiaceae; genus Allobosea; species Allobosea lupini. Next base: position 379,712 of record NZ_FOAN01000003.1, read on the forward strand.
GACCGTGATGACGCTGGTCTGCCTGACCAGCGTCGCGGCCTCCATTCCTTTCATGGTGCTCGGTGCCTGGCCGGTCGCAGGCTTCTTCGGCCTCGACGTCCTCGCGCTGTTCATCGCCTTCAAGGTCAACTTCAATGCGGCCCGCGCCTTCGAGCGCATCGTCGTGACGCCGCTCGAGGTGCTGTTGCGCAAGGTCTCGCATCACGGCCGCGAGAGGATCTGGCGCTCCAATCCGGCCTGGACCAAGCTCGAGCGCGCGGACGACGAGGATTACGGCCTGCTCGAGCTTTCGCTGGTCGCGCGAGGGCAGCGCACCGTGGTCGCTTCCGCACTTTCGCCGCAGGAGCGCGAAGGCTTCGCACAGGCGCTCGGAGCGGCGCTCGCCAAGGCCAAGCGCGGCCCGGATTTCGAACCCGCCCGAGCATGACCGCTACGATCATCCCGCTGATCGCATGGGCGGCGATCATCGTCGTCGTCATCGCGGCGGTGCGGGCCAATCGCGCTCGGCGCGGCCCCCTGCCTGCTGAGACCGGTGGCGAGGAAGCTGTCCGTGCTTATGCACTGATCCTGCGCGACAAGCTCGATCGCGCCCTGTTCGGCCCGGTGCTGGCAGGGCAGGTCTGGGATCGCGTGATGGTTCGCCCAGTCGGCGAGGGGCTGATCCACGAATTCCACCGCGATTACTGCGGTCACGGCCTGATCCGCACGCGAGACGGCGTCAAGCTCTGCGACATCCTGGACGGTCATCATCCCGGCGAGGCCATTGCCGAGTGGCGTTCGCGCGAGGACTTCGTCGCCTTCTTCGCCGAGCAGTCGGACTATAGTTGCAGCGGCTGGGACGAGGCTTCGCCGGTTTTCTTCACCGACGACGAATGGCACCGCAACAACCAACGCCTGACGCGGGAGAAGCTGCAGCGCTTCGCTTGAGGGAGGCCTCAGGTTGTCCGTTGCGCCAGCCAGACCGTATGGCCGCCGCAGTTCGGGTCCTCGACGATATGCTCGACGACGGCAAAACCGGTCGCATTGAGCAGCGCGCGATACTCGGACGGATCGAGGCTGCCATGGTAGAGCGGTTCGCCCTCGAAGCTGCCGATCGCCTCGCCATGGCCGGGCCCGCTGGTGAAGAGCAGCGCAGCTCCATCCGCCGCATGCGCACGGAAGAGCGGGAACATCCGCCGCTGATCGTCGGGCTTCAGATGGAAGAAGCTGTCCCAGGCGATGAGCCCGTCGAAGCGCCGGCCAAGTGCGAGCTCGCGCATATCGCCGACCTGCCAGTCCTGCTGCGGGAAGCGTTTCCGGCAGAGCGCGATCAGCGGCGCCGCCGAATCGATGCCGGTGACCGCACAGCCCCGTTCGATCAGATGCCTGGCGATCGGCTCGCCCATGCCGCAGCCGATGTCGAGGACCGAAGGAGTCGCCGGCAGCCGTGACAGGAAGCGGTCGAGCCAGTGCGCCTCCATCAGCTTCCGGCCGCGTTGCTGGTCATAGGCAGCGGCGTGGCGCAGGTAGAGCGAGACGACGGCGTCGGCGGAATCGGTCATCGTTGGATGTCTACGCGGCCTTTGAGGCGAAGACGAGCTTGTCAGCTTTCGGGTGGGAGACGCATGCTGACAGCATTAGCGTCGCGAGCATGAGATTTGAGATCGCGAGGACAGAAAGATGAACGCCCATTCCAGTCTCAGGACGGCGATGAAACCGATAGTCGTCTCCAATGCCGTGCTCGCCCGCGCCACCGAAGCCATTCCCTCGGAAGCCGATTTTCCGGCGGTTGTGCCCGGCTCGGATTACGACACCGTGCGCCGCATCCTGGCCTACATCACCAATAACTGGCGCCAGCAGCCGACGATCGAGGCGATTGCCGACGCGGCCGGTGCGACCCCGACCGACGTGCATCATCTGTTCCGGCGCTGGTGCGGGCTGACGCCCAAGGCGTTCCTGCAGGCGATCACGCTCGACAACGCCAAGGGCCTGCTGGCCGCCTCCGCCAGCATCCTCGACACCAGCTTCGAGGTCGGACTCTCCGGTCCCGGCCGCCTGCACGACCTCTTCGTCACCCATGAGGCGATGTCGCCGGGCGAGTGGAAGACCGGCGGCGAGGGATTGCGCATGTCCTATGGCTTCCACCAGTCGCCCTTCGGCGAAGCGCTGGTCGTGGTGACCGAGCGCGGGCTCGCCGGTCTCGGCTGGGTCTCGAACAGCCTCGACGGCGGCAAGGTGATCGGCGGCCGGGCCGAGGCGCTGGCCGACATGATGCGGCGCTGGCCGCATGCGGACTACCACTTCGATCCGCAGAGCACGGCGCCCTATGCGACGCGCATCTTCGAGCCGGGCAGCTGGTCGCCGCAGACGCCGCTGCGCGTCGTGCTGATCGGCACCGATTTCGAGGTCCGTGTCTGGGAGACGCTGCTGCGCATCCCGGTCGGCTGCGCCACCACCTATGGCGACGTCGCCGGCCATATCGGCAAGCCTTCGGCGGCTCGCGCGGTTGGCGCTGCGGTGGGCAAGAACCCGATCTCCTTCGTCGTCCCCTGCCACCGCGTCATCGGCAAGTCCGGCGCGCTCACCGGCTACCATTGGGGGCTGACGCGCAAGCGCGCCATCCTCGGCTGGGAAGCCGGGCAGGTCGCAGGCGGCGAGGCCGCCTGAGTCCAGAACTTACTGGATGGTCGGAGCGGGCGCTGCCGCAGGCGGGGGCGTCCGCCTTGCCGTGGCCGGGCGCGGCTTCGACGTCTCGGGCTTCGGCTCGGGCAGGCCGAGGCGGGCGCGGATCGAGGCGGCGCGCGCCTCGGTGATGCGGGCGCCGCAGAAGCCGTGCGAGCCCTCGCGCTGGAAGTCGCGGCAGATCTGCTCGCGCTCCGACGAGAAGCCGGCCTGCTCGCGGGCGATCGTGCGCTGCTCGGTCAGGTTGGCCTTGGCCGAGAGCGCCCGGTAGCCTTCCCGCACCGCGGTCTCCGCCTTGCTGCGCTCGGCCTCGGTCTCCTTGGCGCGGGCCGGCAGGGTGCGCACGTCCGGCCCCCAGACGCCGCGCGGATCGATGCGGCAGGCGGCGGCCTCGATCACGCAGGGCTGCTCCGGCTCGATCACCAGGAAGGCGCCTTCGAGCACGTCGAAGACGATCGGGCAGGCCGCGGCTTCCAGCTTGTAGCGCGGCAACCCGGCCGGCTTGCCGAGCGAGGTCACCGGCACGGGCGTATCGCCGAAGGAGATGGCGCAGGGTTCGACGAGGTTGCTGGACTGGAAGCCTTCGGCGCGCAGCTTCAGGCCGTAGCCGCTGCCGGTCTTCTCCAGCGTTGCTTCGCCGAAGCCGCCATTGCGTCGCAAGCTCTTGCCAAGAAGCGAGTCTTCTCCGGGGATCTTGATGGCCGGCATGGTGCGCGGGCGCGGCGCCGACGACTGGCCGCCGACGGAGGCCGGCGCCGATTGCTGGGCGCCGGGCTGGTTGAAGGGCTGCGCACCGGGAAGCTGCATCGGCTGAGCCAGGGCTGCGCCTGCAAGGCCGAGCCAGGCCAGGGCTGCACCGGCAGCGAGGCGATGGGCAGTCGGGCGGCGGAGCGTCGTCACGGCTGTTTCCTGGTGGCGAAGGTCCATTCTGAATGGAATGGCTACGCCTGTTGCGCAAGAGCATGCGCGCAACACTTACCCGGAATGGTCAGCCCTGCGAATTCTGTGAGGGATACTGCACAAAGCCGATTCTTAATCCGGCTCCGCGCCTTGCAAGCAGGCCGTCACCCTCCCTATATACGCCGCGAAGCGGTGGTTTTTACGGGCCATCGGGGCCGGATTGCGCCAGGCGCCAGCACTCACATGCGAACGCTGCAACGCAGGGCCGGTCGATCTTTGTTGTAACCGGCGGGTGAGGCCGGGCCGGGGCTTGAAGTCCCGTTCCGTCGCTTCAGCCGCCAGACGTGGGTATCCCGGGTTCGTTCGCCGCGGAAGGTGGGGGCGATCCGGGGCCATGGGCCGGGGAGCGGCGTCTTACGCGCGCTCTTCCGGCGATCTGCTAAATCGAAAGGGATCCCATCCATGGGTAAAGTCATCGGTATCGACCTCGGAACCACCAACTCCTGCGTTGCAGTGATGGAAGGGTCGACGCCCAAGGTCATCGAGAATTCCGAGGGCGCCCGCACCACGCCTTCGATCGTCGCCATCACGGATGACGGCGAGCGTCTGGTCGGCCAGCCGGCCAAGCGCCAGGCGGTCACCAATCCGGAGCGGACCTTCTTCGCCATCAAGCGCCTGATCGGGCGCACTTTCGACGATCCGATGACCAAGAAGGACATCGATCTCGTCCCCTACAAGATCAAGAAGGCCCCGTCGGGTGACGCCTGGGTCGAGGCCGACGGCAAGGATTACTCGCCCTCGCAGATCTCCGCCTTCACGCTGACCAAGATGAAGGAGACCGCGGAGGCCTATCTCGGCCAGCCGGTGACGCAGGCCGTCATCACCGTTCCCGCCTATTTCAACGACGCCCAGCGTCAGGCCACCAAGGATGCCGGCCGTATCGCCGGCCTCGAGGTGCTGCGCATCATCAACGAGCCGACTGCGGCCGCGCTCGCCTATGGCCTCGACAAGAAGTCGGCCGGCACCATCGCGGTCTATGACCTCGGCGGCGGCACGTTCGACGTCTCGGTCCTCGAGATCGGCGACGGCGTGTTCGAGGTGAAGTCGACCAATGGCGACACCTTCCTCGGCGGCGAGGACTTCGACATGCGCCTGGTCGAATACCTGGCGGACGAGTTCAAGCGCGAGCAGGGCATTGACCTGAAGAAGGACAAGCTCGCCCTGCAGCGCCTGAAGGAGGCGGCCGAGAAGGCCAAGATCGAGCTCTCCACGACCGCACAGACCGAGATCAACCTGCCCTACATCACGGCGGATGCCTCGGGTCCGAAGCACCTCGCCATCAAGCTCTCGCGCGCCAAGTTCGAGAGCCTGGTCGACGATCTGATCCAGCGCACCATCGAGCCCTGCCGCAAGGCGCTCAAGGATGCCGGCCTGTCCGCGGGCCAGATCGACGAGGTCGTCCTGGTCGGCGGCATGACCCGCATGCCGAAGGTCCAGGAGGTCGTGAAGCAGTTCTTCGGCAAGGAGCCGCACAAGGGCGTCAACCCCGACGAGGTCGTCGCCATCGGCGCCGCGATCCAGGCCGGCGTCCTGCAGGGCGACGTCAAGGACGTCCTGCTGCTTGACGTGACCCCGCTCTCGCTCGGCATCGAGACGCTGGGCGGCGTGTTCACGCGCCTGATCGACCGCAACACCACGATCCCGACCAAGAAGAGCCAGGTCTTCTCCACCGCCGAGGACAACCAGGGCGCGGTGACGATCCGGGTCTTCCAGGGCGAGCGCGAGATGGCGGCCGACAACAAGATGCTCGGCCAGTTCGACCTGATGGGCATCCCGCCGGCCCCGCGCGGCATGCCGCAGATCGAGGTGACCTTCGACATCGACGCCAACGGCATCGTCTCGGTGACGGCGAAGGACAAGGCCACCAACAAGGAGCAGCAGATCCGCATCCAGGCGTCCGGCGGCCTCTCCGAGGCCGAGATCCAGAAGATGGTCAAGGATGCCGAGGCCAACGCCGCCGATGACAAGAAGCGTCGCGAGGTGGTCGAAGCCAAGAACCAGGGCGAGAGCCTCGTGCACTCGACCGAGAAGTCGCTGAAGGACTATGGCGACAAGGTTTCGGCGGCCGACAAGGGCGCGATCGAGACGGCGCTCGAAGCCCTCAGGACTGCGCTGACCGGTGAGGATGTCGAGGCGATCCAGGCCCGCACCAACGAGCTGATGCAGGCGTCGATGAAGCTCGGCGAGGCGATGTATGCCGCCAGCCAGGCCGAAGCGAACGCTCCCGAGGGCGCCGCTGCCGAGGAGCCGAAGAAGGACGACGTTATCGACGCCGACTTCAAGGACGTCAGCGACGACAAGGGCGACAAGAAGAAGAGCGCCTGATCGCGCTACTTGGTCATCCATCGACCGTGACGGGATGGCCGGGCTTGACCCGGCCATTCCGTTGAGGCGATGGCGTCGGCAGGACATGACTCGCCGGCCTGCGCAAGGAGCGCGGGGCGGCGCAGGGGCAGCTGGTTGAATGTCGAAGCGCGACTATTACGAAATCCTCGGGGTCTCCCGGACCGTGACGGAGGTCGAGCTCAAGAGCTCCTTCCGCAAGCTCGCCATGCAGCATCACCCGGACAAGAACCCGGGCGACAAGCAGGCCGAGTTGAAGTTCAAGGAGATCAACGAGGCCTATCAGATCCTCTCCGACGGCCAGAAGCGCGCGGCCTATGACCGCTACGGCCATCAGGCCTTCGAGAACGGCGGCGGGGGCGGTGGCGGCCCTGCCGACATGTCGGACTTCATGTCCGATATCTTCGAATCCTTCTTCGGCGAGGGCCGCGGCCGTGGCGGCCCGCGCGGCGCCAATTCCCGCGAACGCGGCGCCGACCTGCGCTATAATCTCGAGATCGGCCTCGAAGAGGCCTATTCCGGCAAGAACGAGACCATCCGCGTCCCGACTTCGGTGACCTGTGAAGTCTGCTCCGGCACCGGCGCCAAGGCCGGCTCGAAGTCGCGCCAGTGCCCGACCTGCGGCGGCCATGGCCGCGTCCGCGCCAGCCAGGGCTTCTTCTCGGTCGAGCGGACATGCCCGACCTGCAACGGCCGCGGCGAGATCATCGACGATCCCTGCACCGGCTGCCAGGGCGCCGGACGCGTCACCCGCGAACGCACGCTCTCGGTCAACATCCCGGCCGGTGTCGAGGACGGTACCCGCATCCGCCTTGCAGGCGAGGGTGAGGCTGGCTTGCGCGGCGGACCGGCTGGTGATCTCTACATCTTCCTATCGATCAAGCCGCACGCCATCTTCCAGCGCGACGGCGCCGACCTGTTCTGCCGGGTGCCGATCGGCCTGACTTCGGCCGCGCTCGGCGGCGAGATCGAGGTGCCGACGCTGAATGGTGAAAAGGCCCGGGTGAAAATCCCCGAGGGGACTCAGACCGGCAAGCAGTTCCGGCTCAAGGCCAAGGGCATGAGCGTTCTGCGCTCGCGCGAGATGGGCGATCTCTACATCCAGGTTCTCGTCGAGACGCCGCAGAAGCTCACTCCCCGCCAGCGCGAATTGCTGATGGAGTTCGAGCGCGAGAGCTCGGGCGCAACCCATCCCGAGACAGCCGGCTTCTTCGGCCGGGTCAAGGATTTCCTCGGCGGCCTCGGCGGCTCTGCCTGAGACGAAAAAACGGGCGCCTTGCGGCGCCCGTTCTTCTGTGGTCGGAGCCGGCCTGATGGTCAGGCCTTGTCGATCACCTTCTTGACGGCGTCCTTGGTTTTGCCGACCGCCTGCTGGGCTTCGCCCTTGCGCTCCTGCGCGATACCCTCGGCCTGAAGCTCGGGCTTGTTCAGCGCCTTGCCGGCTGCCTGCTTGATGTTGCCGGCGGCCTCGTTGGCCATGCCCTTGATCTTGTCGGCGGTGCTGCCCATGGACGTGTTCCTTTCCGAATGAGTCGAGCCCGGCGCCTCGGCGTCGGTTCGGATGGGAGAACGTCACGGCCGGGCTTTGGTTCCCGCGCTCAAGCGGACGTGATGGTCTCTGCGATCGCCCGCAGCGCCCGGCCCGTTGCCTCGTCGGCCGGGAAGAAGGTCTCCAGCGCCAGCTCCGACAAGGTCACGTCGACCGGCGTGCCGAACACCGTCGTGGTCGAGATCAGCGACAGCTCGGTCTCGCCGAGCCGCAGGTGCAGCGGCAGCACGATCGGCGGCTCGGCCTCGTCCTGCGCCTTGCCTTTGATGACTGGCACGGCCGGGACGGGATAGCTCAGCAATTCGGTCAGGAGTTCGGCCAGCAGCGGGTCGGCCGTGGCGCGGATCTGCTGGCGCAGCCTTGCGATCAGATGGCCGCGCCATTCCGTCAGGTTGACGATCGCCGGGGCGAGTCCGCGCGGATGCAGGCTGAGCCGCAGCACGTTGACCGGCGGGCGCAGCAGGTCGGCGTCTTCGACGACCGCGAGCATCGGCGCGATCATCTTGTTCGCCGCGAGCAGGGTCCAGTGCCGGTCGATGGCCACGGCCGGGTAGGGCTCGTGCCCCTTGAGCAGCAGGTCGATCGCGCTGCGCGCCGCCTGCAGGCTCGGATCCTCCAGCGAGCGTTCGAGATAGACCGGTGCATAGCCGGCCGAGAGTAGGAGCGCGTTGCGCTCGCGCAGCGGCACGCCGAGATGCTCGGCGAGCAGCAGGACCATGTCTCGGCTCGGGACCGAGCGGCCGCTCTCGACAAAGCTGAGATGCTTCTGCGAGATCTCGGCTTCGAGCGCGAGGTCGAGCTGGCTGAGACGGCGCAGCTGGCGCCAGTCGCGGATGAGATGCCCGATCGTGGGCTGCTGGTGCTTGTTCATGATGGGCAAGCTAGCCGCAGCCGCGCCGCCATCCAATTACCTCTGGCTTAATCGACCGGCCGCCGGGCTTTCGTCAGCATGGCCTCCATCAGCAACCGCCCCGGATGAGACGGGGCCTGAACCGGAGAACGACCATGGCCTTCATCCAATCCTCGCGTTTCCTGCGCAACGCCCTTGCCCTCGATGCCGCCGCCTGCGCCGCGACCGGCCTGCTGCTCAGCGTCGGCGCCAGTTCGCTCTCCGGCCTCCTCGGCTTTCCGGCGGAGCTTCTTCGCAGCGCCGGCCTGGTGTTGCTGCCTTGTGCTGCCCTGCTTGCGTTCTTCGCCAGCCGGCTTCGCCTGCCGCGCCTCGCAATCTATGCCGTGATCGGTGTCAACGTCCTCTGGATCGCCGACAGCGTGCTGATCCTCGTCGCCGGCTGGTTCGCGCCGACCACGCTCGGCATCGCCTTCGTCTTGGCCCAGGCCGCGGCGGTCGCGGTCGTCACCGAGCTCGAGGTGATCGGCCTGAAGAAGTCGGTCACGGAAACCGTTGGAACCGAAGCCGCTTTGCACTGACCAAACGGCCCGTTAGCCGAAGCCGCCGTGGCTCGCGCCGCGGCGGCCGTTGCTTGCGATGGCTTGTCACGAAACCGTCGTCTGTGCTCACTAGCCGGAAGGCCTGCCTCCCCACCCTGCGGAACAGGACCGTCCCAATGCGCAAACCCCTTGTCCTTGCGGCCCTCGCGACGCTCCTCTCGGGCGCAACGGCACTTGCCGAGCCGACCTTCAACCGTATCGCCACCTTCCAGGTGCCGCTGAACCTCCCGGCCGATCGCGACGCGAAGAAGAAGACGGTTGCGGAGATCATTTCGGCCAACGAGGCCGGCACCCTGCTCGCCTATACCGACGCCGAGCAGAAGGCGGTCGGTCTGATCGACATCACCACGGCTGATGCGCCCAAGCCCGCCGGCTTCATTCCGGTCGGCGGCGAGCCGACCTCGGTCGTGATCCTCGGCGAGCGCGCCTTCGCCGTCGTCGTTAGCTCCGGCGACAACTTCAAGGAGCCGGCCGGCCATCTCGCCACCATCGACCTGAGAACGAAGCAGGTCACAGCCAAATGCGAGCTAGGCGGCCAGCCCGATTCGATCGCCCTGACCAAGGACAAGGGCAAGCTCGCCATCGTCATCGAGAACGAGCGCGACGAGAAGCTGAACAAGGGCGATCTGCCGCAGCTTCCCGCCGGCAATCTCACTTTGATCGGCATCACGGGCGGCGAGGCCGATTGCGCCTCCAGGCAGGTTGTCGACCTCACCGGCATCGCCGCGGTCGAGCCGACCGATCCGGAGCCGGAATTCGTCGACGTCAACCAGGACGGTCGTGCCGTGGTGACGCTGCAGGAGAACAACCACATCGCCGTGGTCGACACCAGGACCGGCAAGCTCGTTACGCATTTCCCGGCCGGCACCGTCGATCTCAAGAACATCGACAAGACCCGAGACGGTGAGATCAAGCCGGTTGAGGAGCTGAAGGGCGTGCGCCGCGAGCCCGATGCGGTGCGCTGGCTCGACAACGACCGCTTTGTCACCGCCAATGAGGGCGACTGGAAGGGCGGCTCGCGCGGCTTCACCATCTTCCACAAGGACGGCACGATCGAGTTCGATGCCGGCAACATGGTCGACCACATCGCCATCCGCCTCGGCCATTATCCGGAGCGCCGCTCAGCCGCTAAGGGCAGCGAGCCGGAGGGTATCGAGGTCGGCACCTATGATGGCGAGCGCCTGTTCTTCGTCGGGCTGGAACGCGCCTCACTCGTGCTCGTCTTCAAGGACGAAGGGCCGGGCAAGGCTCCGCGCTATCTGCAGGCCCTGCCGGGCGGCATCGCGCCGGAAGGACTGCTGGCGATCCCGCAGCGCAATCTCTTCGTTTCCGCCTCCGAGGCCGATCTCGGCGAGAAGGACGGGCCGCGTTCGGCCGTGACCATCTATCAGCGCAGCGAGGCGCCAACCGCCTACCCGACGATCGTCTCGGCCGATGTCGATGGCGTGCCACGCGGGTGGGGCGCGCTCTCGGGCCTCGCCGCCCATCCCGAGCTGCCGGGCCGTCTCTTCAGCGTCGCCGACAACGCCTATACGCCCTCGCGCATCCTCGACATCGACGCGACGAAGAAACCGGCGACGATCACCGGCGCCGTCACCGTGACGAAGGACGGCAAGCCGGCCTCCTATGATCTCGAGGGGATCGCGACGCGCGCCGGCGGCGGCTTCTGGCTGGTCTCGGAAGGCGCGCCGGAGCGCAAGGAGAAGCCAACCCAGAACCTGCTGCTGCGCGCTTCGGCCAGGGGCGAGATCGAGGAGGAGATCGCCCTGCCGGAGGACTTTGCCGCCAAGGCGGTCAACCAGGGCTATGAGGGCGTCGCCGTCACCGGCGCGGGCCAGGACGAAACGGTCTGGATCGCGGTCCAGCGCGAGTGGAAGGACGACCCCAAGGGCAAGGTCAAGATTCTGACCTACAAGCCCTTCAGCAAGAGCTGGGGTATTCTCTACTACCCGCTGACCGCTCCGGCCGCCGGCGCCTGGATGGGCCTCTCCGAACTGACCTATCTCGGCGACGAGACCTTCGCGGTGATCGAGCGCGACAACCAGTTTGGCGCCAAGGCCGTGAAGACGCTGGCGACCTTCTCGGTCAAGGGCCTGAAGCCGGCGCCTTTCGGCGCCTCGGAGATCCCGACGGTCGAGAAGACGCTGCTGCGCGACCTGACGCCGGACCTGATGAAGCTCGGCGGCTACGGGCTCGACAAGGTCGAGGGGATGGCGGTCGACAAGGCCGGCGATCTCTTCGTCGTCACCGACAATGACGGCGTCGACGATTCCTCCGGCGAGACCCAGTTCTTCGCCTTCGGCAGGCTCTCGAAGTAAGACGCTACGACAGGAGGCCGGCGAGTTCTTCTCGCCGGCCGGCCGATATCTTTGGGGTGTTTCCTGCTCCGCAGCGTAATTCAGCCGCTCCAGCCTTGCTGTTGCTGCCACTGCGTGCCCTACTTCTGCGAAAGGGGGGCAGCGAATGACCCAAGGGGTTCTGTCACAGAGCAGCGCGCCCTCGCATGGCGAGCACCACGGCTCCCTTCCTGCCCTCACGCTCGGCGCCCTCGGAGTCGTCTACGGCGACATCGGCACCAGCCCGCTCTATGCGCTGAAGGAGGCCGCCCGCGCCGCGAGCGCCGGCGGGACCTTGCAGCCGGGAGCGATCGTCGGCTGTGTCTCGATGATCCTGTGGGCGTTGATCCTGATCATCTCGCTCAAATACTCGCTGCTGATCATGCGTGCCGACAATCGCGGCGAAGGCGGCATTATGGCGATGCTGGCGCTGCTCAAGGCACGTCACGCCAAGCCGGGCACGGCCCGGGCCTATGTACTGGTAGTGGGCCTCGTCGGCGCCGCACTGCTCTATGGCGATGGGGCGATCACGCCGGCGATCTCGGTGCTCAGCGCGATCGAGGGCCTGAAGGTTGATGCGCCGTTTCTGACGCCGGCGATCGTGCCGCTGACCGCGGCGATCCTGATCGGCGTGTTCCTTGTGCAAAGCAAAGGCACGGGCTTCATCGGCAAGCTGTTCGGGCCGATCATGCTGCTCTGGTTCATCGCCCTCGCGCTGCTCGGCATTCGGGGCATCCTGATGGCGCCGGGGATCCTCTCCGCCATCAACCCGCTCAACGCGCTCTACTTCATCACCCACACCGCACCGCTCGTCGGCTTCGCCGTTCTCGGCGCGACCTTCCTGGCCGTGACCGGCGGTGAGGCGATGTATGCGGACATGGGCCATTTCGGCCCGCTGCCGATCCGCATCGCCTGGCTGACGGTGGTGCTCCCGGCGCTGATGCTCAACTATTTCGGCCAGGGCGGGCTGCTGCTGAGCCATCCCGAGGCGCTCGAAAACCCGTTCTACCAGCTCGCCCCGGACTGGGCGCATTATCCGATGGTGGTCTTCGCCACGGCCGCTGCCGTCATCGCCTCGCAGGCGGTTATCACTGGCGCCTTTTCGCTGACCCGCCAGGCCGTGCAGCTCGGCCTCTTCCCGGCGATCCGCATCAAGCACACGGCGGATGACCAGAAGGGGCAGATCTACATCCCGATCGTCAACTGGCTGATCTGCCTGGCGACCCTGACCTCGGTCTTCATGTTCCGCTCATCCGATGCGCTGGCCGGCGCCTACGGCATCGCCGTTTCCCTGCTGATGGCGATCACCACCGGACTCGCGGCGTTGATCGCGCTGAAATGGGGCTACAACCCGATCCTCGTCGTGGCGGTCAACGGCTTCTTCCTGCTGATCGATCTCGCCTTCTTCTCGGCGAACCTGCCGAAGCTGCACGAGGGCGGCTGGTACCCGCTGCTGCTGGCCATGGTGCTGACGATGATCATGCTGACCTGGCGACGCGGCCTTGTCTTGGTGGAGGCGGCGCGCGCCCGCCAGCGCGAGCCGGAGAAGGCGTTCCTGGACATGTTGGCGACGAACCCGCCGCTGCGCCTGCCCGGGACGGCCGCGTTCCTGGCCTCGGCCGCGCGGGGGCTGCCGCTCTCGCTCACGCATTTCGTCCGCCACAACCATGCCCTGCACGAGCGCATCCTTCTGGTGACGGGTAAGCTGCAGGAAATTCCGCGCGTCTCCGACGAGAACCGGATCGAGCTGATCGAGCTCGCACCCAGCGTCACCCGTGTGATCCTGCATTTCGGCTTCATGGAAACGCCGCACATCCCGAGCGGATTGCGCTGCGGTGTCGAGCGCGGCCTGCTGCGGGGTGTCGATCTCGCTGAGATGTCGTATTACATCGGCCGCGAGACGGTCATTCCGCGCGAGGAGATCGCGGGCATGGCGATGTGGCGCGAGGCGCTCTTCGCCTTCATGCAGCGCAACGCCGAGCGTTCCGCCGCGCATTTCCATATCCCGGCCAAGCAGGTCGTCGAGGTCGGGGTCGAGATCGAGATCTGATCTTCGCGATCAGGTCACCGCGTCATTCCAAGGCAGCTCTCAGGGTTGAGTCTGGAACCTCTGATCACCGCGGTGGAGGACTATTTCGTCATCGCGAGCGTAGCGAAGCGATCCAGAGGGCGTAGAGTACTGCCGCCCTGGATTGCTTCGTCGCTACGCTCCTCGCAATGACGGCGAGGCGTCGAAGAGCCGGTCTTTCAGAGCCCCAGCTTGCGCTTGCGCTGGCCGAGCGTGCGCAGGCGAAGCGCGTTGAGCTTGATGAAGCCGGCCGCGTCGCGGTGGTCGTAGGCGACGGCGCCCTCTTCGAAGGTGACGAGGTCCTGATCGTACAGCGAATACGGGCTGGAGCGGCCGATGACGTGGACGCCGCCCTTGTAGAGCTTGAGCCGCACCTGGCCGGCGACAAACTCCTGGCTCTTGTCGATCAGAGCCTGCAGCATCTCGCGCTCCGGCGAGAACCAGAAGCCGTTATAGATCAGCTCGGCATATTGCGGCATGAGCTGGTCCTTGAGATGCGCGGCGCCGCGATCGAGCGTGATCGACTCGATGGCGCGATGCGCGACGGCCAGGATCGTGCCGCCGGGTGTCTCGTACATGCCGCGGCTTTTCATGCCGACGAAGCGGTTCTCGACCAGGTCGAGCCGGCCGATGCCGTTGTCGCGGCCGAGTTCGTTGAGCTTGGCCAGCAGCTTGGCCGGCGAGAGCTGGACGCCGTCGATCGCCACCGCATCGCCCTTGGCGAAGTCGATGCTGATGATCGTCGGCTTGTCCGGCGCCTCCTCGGGCGAGATCGTGCGCGAATAGACATAGTCCGGCACTTCCTGCGCCGGGTCCTCCAGCACCTTTCCCTCGGAGGAGGCATGCAGCAGGTTGGCGTCGACCGAGAACGGCGCTTCGCCGCGCTTGTCCTTGGCGATCGGGATCTGGTGCTGCTCGGCGAAGGCGATCAGCTGCTCGCGTGAGCGCAGATCCCATTCACGCCAGGGCGCAATCACCTGGACGTCGGGCTTCAGCGCATAGGCGGTCAGTTCGAAGCGGACCTGGTCGTTGCCCTTGCCGGTAGCGCCATGGGAAATCGCGTCGGCGCCGACGCGGTCGGCGATCTCGATGAGCTTCTTGCCGATCAGCGGGCGGGCGATCGAGGTTCCCAGCAGATAGACGCCCTCATAGGCGGCATTGGCCCGGAACATCGGGAAGACATAGTCGCGGACGAACTCTTCCCGCAGGTCCTCGATATGGATGTTCTCGGGCTTGATGCCGAGCAACAGCGCCTTCTGACGGGCCGGTTCCAGCTCTTCGCCCTGGCCGAGATCGGCGGTGAAGGTCACGACCTCGCAATTATAGGTGGTCTGCAGCCATTTCAGGATGATCGAGGTGTCGAGCCCGCCGGAATAGGCGAGTACGACCTTGTTCACGCGCTTGTCGGCCATGGACTGGTCTTCCTGCAGTGGCGGCACGGGGGCTTGTGCCTGGAGTAGAGAATGCGACCCCGCCGGCCGCATTTCGGACGTAACCGGGCACTATCGCAGGGCTCGGGGCGACGCAATCGGAACCTTCTGATCGATCTGGCGTCATCTGCTGATGGGTTGCCGCCCGCAATGCGGGCGGAGCGCTGCGTTGCTGGTTGGGGGTCAGATGCCGAATCGTCCTGTTCTGGATTTCTGGTACGAGTTCGCGTCGACTTATTCCTGCCTGAGCGCCCTGCGGATCGAGGAACTGGCGGAGGCAGCCGGAGTGGCGGTGCGCTGGCGCCCGTTCCTGCTCGGCCCGATCTTCGCTGCCCAGGGCTGGACCAGCTCCCCGTTCAATCTCTATCCGAACAAGGGTCGCTACATGTGGCGCGACGTGGCGCGCCGTGCCGGCCGCAACGGCCTCGCTATCGTCCGTCCCGAGGTCTTCCCGCAGAACTCTCTCGTTGCCGCGCGGCTGGCGCTGGCCGGGCGCGAGGCCGGCTGGCTGCCGGCCTTCTCCACGGCGCTGTTCCGTGCCCAGTTCTGCGAAGGGCGCAATATCGCCGAGGA
Organism: Allobosea lupini; assembly: GCF_900109525.1. Classification (GTDB taxonomy): domain Bacteria; phylum Pseudomonadota; class Alphaproteobacteria; order Rhizobiales; family Beijerinckiaceae; genus Allobosea; species Allobosea lupini. The sequence continues at coordinate 395,081 of NZ_FOAN01000003.1, forward strand.
AGCGGTGTTGAACGCAGCGCTGCGCGAAGCCGGGGCCGATCCCGCCTCGGCCTTTCCCGCCTCGCGCAGCGAGGAGGTCAAGGGCCGGCTCAAGGCCGAGACCGAGCTCGCCAAATCGCTCGGGATCTTCGGCGCACCGACCTTCGTCACCGGCGACGGCGAATTATTCTGGGGCGACGACCGGCTCGAGGAAGCGCTTAGCTGGGCGAAGGACGGGCGCTAACCGCCTGCAGGTGGTGGCGCCGGGCGCGACCACGGTCCGTGCGTCGCAGAGGTCTGGGCGATCTCGGGCAAAGGCTGCCTTTCGCTGATCTTCGGCGGGCCGGGCGGCGCTTCCGGCGGCAGGCGCCCGCCGGCTGTCTGCACCAGCGCCTGCACCCTCTTGGTGACGGACGGATGGGTCGAGAACAGATCGGCGAAATCGTCGGGATCGTTCTCGAAGCACATGTCCATCACGCCCGACGGGACATTGTCGATGTCGGCCCGGCCGGAAATCTTCAGCAGCGCCGAGATCATCGCGTCCGGGTTCTTGGTCAGCTCCACCGCCCCGGCATCGGCGAGGTATTCGCGCGCCCGCGACAGCGACAGCCGGATCAGCACGGCGAGCAGCCAGGCGACGGCGATCACCGCAAAGCCGAGGATGATCGCAAAGCCGCTGCCCTTCTTGTCGCCGTCCGAGGAGATGCGGACCCGCCCGAGATTGCGGAACACGACTTCGCCGACGAAGGAGATGATGCCGGCGATCACCACGGCGATCACCATCAGCCGGACGTCGCCATTGCGGATATGGGTCAGCTCATGGGCGATCACCGCTTCGATCTCGGCGTCGTTGAGCTGCTCGATCAGCCCGGTGGTCAGCGTCACCGTGAACTGCTTGTCGTTGACGCCGCTGGCGAAGGCGTTGAGCGCGTCGCTTTGGATGATGGCGAGCTTCGGCGTCACCATGCCGCGCGAGATGCAGAGGTTCTCGAGCATCCGGTAGAGCTTGGGCTGGGCCTCCCGCGTCACGCCTTCGGCGCCCGAGACCGCCTCGATCAGTCTGACATTGATCCTGAAGCCGATGAACACCCAGGCGCCGGTCGCAAGCGTGATGAAGGGCAGCCAGGACCAGAAGCGCTGGTTGACGAAGCTCAGCACCGTGCGCCCGCGCGGCACGCCGGCATAGCCGTAGCCGACCAGCATGATGCCCCAGACCGTCAGGTAAACCATCAGGAAGAGCCCGATGATCAGGGCGATCGACCGGGTCCGGTTGTTGCGCTGATGGGTGTAGAGCCCGAAGGCTTCCCCCGGCATCGCCGCAGCTCCGCTGTGAGGCCTGTCGAAGCGCTCAGAACTTCACGGTCGGCGCGACTTCGATCTGCTTGCGCGTCTCTTCGCCGACATCGAAGAATTCGCGTGGGCTGAAGCCCATCTGCGGCGCGAAGAACACCGCCGGAAAGGCCTGGATCGCCGCGTTGAACTCGCTGACCGCATTGTTGAAGAAGCGCCGTGCCGCCGCCAGCTTGTCCTCGACATTGCCGAGGTCCTGCTGCAGCTGCTGGAAGTTCGCGCTCGCCTTCAGGTCGGGATAGGCCTCGCCCAGCGCCAGCAGGCGGCCGACGGCGCCGGTGAGCTGCTGCTCCGCCACGGCCTGATCGTGCGGGCCGGTCGCGGCCTGCGCCTGGTTGCGCGCCTTGATCACCGCGTCGAAGGTCTCCTTCTCGTGAGTGGCATAGCCCTTCACGGTCTCGACCAGGTTCGGGATCAGGTCGTGGCGCTGCTTCAGTTGCACATCGATGTCGGCGAAGGCCTGGTTGACGCGCTGGCGCATCGCGACGAGGCCGTTATAGGTCATGATCAGCCAGACCACGACGACGACGATCAGTCCAAGGACGACCCAACCCATGGTGTTCTCCTTCGGCACAGGCGATCTTGCGGCACAGGCGATCTCGCCGGCAACCTTGCATGAAGGACGACGCTAGGGAAGGCGCCGCCCCTTGCCGCGAGCACTTTGCGCCGGTCAGGCCGGCTTTCCGACGCTGCTGCGTGCGATCATCCTGACCGTCGCGATCACCGCGACCGCCGAGATCGCGGTCGCCAGAGAGAACAGCGCACCATAGCCCAGCGTGTCGGCGAGCTTGCCCGCCAGCATCGAGCCGGCGAGATAGACGAGTAGTTGCGCGCAGGCGAGGATGGTGAAGTCGGTGCCCGGCTGGTCAGAGGTCGTCACTGCCATGAACAGCGAATAGAGCGCGACGATCTCCATATAGCGGATCAGTGTCTGGAAGCCGGCGGCGCCGAACAATGGCCAGGCACCGACGACGGCTCCGAGCGCATGGCAGGCGAAGAGCAGGAAGCAGAGCGTGCGCGCCGCACCGAGCAGCGCGAGCACGAAGGCAATGCCCCGGCGCTTGACCAGCCAGGCGGCGATCGCCGAGCCGGCAAGGCCCGCCGTCGTCGCCGATATCCCGGAGAGATAGCCGATCTGGTTCAGCGGCACGCCGGCATCGACGAGGTAGGAGCCCTCCATCGCCTTCACCAGCCCCTCGCTTGCCCGGTAGATCAGCGCGATCCAGAGGATCTGTCGCGCTTCCGGCCGGCGCAGGAAGGCGCGGATCGAGGGGCGCTTGGCGGCCTCGGCCGGGGTCGGGTCGCCCTCGCGCATCATCGCCGCTGCGACGAGCGGCAGCAGCGAGATCGCGGCGATGGTGAGGAGCATGCCGGTCCAGCCGATGTGATGATGCAGGACGAGGCCAAGCGTGCCGCCGATCACCACGCCGAAAGCGATCGAGCCGCCCTGGATGGCGTTGCCGATGGCGCGATCGGCCTCCGGCAGGTATTTCGCGGCATAACCGTCGGTGGCGATGTCCTGCGTCGAGATCAGCAGGGAGGCGGTAAAGCCGATCGCGATGATCTTGCCGACATCGAGCGGCCCTACCGCGATCAGCGCGAGGATGCACAGGATCGTGCCGGTCTGGGTGATGAAGACCCAGCCGGCCCGGTGCGCCCGCGCGAACGGCCTGATCCGGTCGATCCACGGCGCCCAGACGAATTTGATGACCAGCGGCAGCAGCAGGATGCTCATATAGCCGATGGCGGTGCGCGAAACGCCGGCTTCGCGCATGATCGGCGGCAGCGCCGCGACGAAGAGATAGGACGGGATCGCCTGCGCGAGATACAAGCCCCCGAGCACGGCAAAGAGCCGGTAGCGCGCGGCATTGCTGGCCGGTGCAGTGCCGATGGCCGCTTCGCTCGCGCTCATGCCGCTCTCCGGTGCTTCAGCAGGAAGGCTCGCGCCGCCGCCTCGTCGGTCTCCAGGCTGATCGGGAAGGGCCAGAGCCGGCGGAAGACGTCCGCCATCGCCTCGGTCGCGCCCGGGCGCACGATGGCGCAGGCGCCGCAGAGCGCGCCGAACTGGGCCCGCGTCCGCTTGAACCAGATCGCCTGCTCGCGCTCGCCGGCCTGCGACAGCTTGCGGCCGCCGCCGAAGATGGTGAGCAGCAGGAAAGGTTCCTCGCGCCGGCCGAGCTCGGCGAGCGCGTCGAGATAGGCGCGCTCGTCATTGTCGTCATAGGGCGGCGCGAAGCGCAGGGTGACGATGCCGTCGGCGTCGCTGTCGAGGCTGACCATGGTCAGAAGGTCTTGCGGAAGCCGAGCGTCACGGTGCGACCCCAGGCATAGTTGGCGAGATTGCGCACCGAGGTCGCGGTCGGGTTCTGGTAGTTGCGGTCGAACAGGTTGTTGACCGCGACATAGGCCTCTCCTTCGAGCACCGGGGCGGTGAAGGCGACATTCATGGTCGCCGCGCCCTTCAGCCTGTTGCGGGTACCACGCAGGTCGGTCGCGACGTCGCGGTCGGAGAAGGCCTCGCCCTCGACGCGGAACTGCATGCCGTTGGTGAAGCGGTAGCTGCCATAGAGCATGCCGCGATAGGGCGAGCCGATGCGGTTGTTCGGCAGGGCGCTGTCGAGCTTGCGGTCGCCATTGGTGTCGTAGCGGCCCTCGCGATAGGCCAGCACGGTGCCGATGGTGAGCTGCTCGGTGACGGCGATGTCGCCGGTCGCCTCGATGCCCCAGATCCGCTCCTTCTGTTGCGAGATCGTGTTGCTCGCCTGGTCGAAGGTCACGCCCTTGCTGGAGGTGCTGATGAAGCCGGTCAGCGAGCCCTTGAAGATGCCATGGCTGCCGCGGATGCCGAGTTCGTAATTGTTGACGATCTGCGCTTCCGGCGCGATCGAGGCATAGCTGATGCTGCGCCGGTTGGTCGGCAGGCAGTTCGGATTGGTGACCGGGCAGGCATAGGCGGTGGAGATGCCGGCCCGTCTCGTGAAGGCGCCGACATCCGGCAAGGCGAAGCCCTGCGAGAAGCCGCCGAAGATTTCGCTGCTCTCGGAAAGCTTGACCGTGGCACCGAGATTGCCGGTCCAGGCCTTGTAGTCGAACTTGCCGCCGGTGACGTTGAGCGCCGGCAGCACGAAGCTCTGATAGCCCTGGGCGTTGTTGGCGGCGACCGCCGCATAGGCGGCCGGGCGGGTATAGTCGCTGACGTCCAGTGAGAAATACTCGTAGCGCAGGCCGCCGCGCAGGGTGATCCGCTCGCCGATCGGGATTTGAAGCTGGCCGAAGGCGGCGCTCGTCGTCTGCTTCAGCGGCGTGAACACGTCCTGACCACTGGTCAGCGTTTGCCAGGTCTTCTCCTGGTTGAGGTCGCCGCCCCAGGTCAGCTTGGCGCCGGGCAGGATGCGGTCGAGCGGCGTGTCGATCGTCAGGTTCACGCCGCCGCGCTGCGAATAAAGCGTGGTCTGGTTGTCCGGGCTCGTCGGCGAGGCCGGGTTGAAGGAGTAGTAGACCTGGCTGTTGTAGGGGTATGAGAAGGCCGAGTAATTGAAGCGCTTCTTGATGTCGTTGTAGTAGCCGAGCAGGCTGAGCTTGCCGAGGGCGAAGTCGCTGTCGCTGTAGCGCAGCGAGACCGACTTGGTGTCCTCGACGACGTTCTGGCCGGTATAGAGCTGCGTCCGGTCCGGCCGCGCGAAGGGCGCGGCGTAGTTGGTCAGGTATTTCGGATCCTGGTCGAAGGCGATCAGCGAACCCTGTATTTCGATGCGCTTGCTGGCGTCGAGATCATAGCCGAGCTTGGCGAGGAGGTTGCCGGCCTTGTAGCGGTCGCCGCCGCCCTGGCCGAGCAGGCCGTCGGAGGGGAGTTCGCGCCCGGCGCCGTCATAGGTGCGGCCGGCGCCGCGGGCGCTGCCGGAGATCAGGTAGTCGATGCCATCAGGGATTTTGCCGGAGACGGTGACCGAGGCTTCGGGTGCCAGCGAGCGGCCGAGCGCCTGGGTGAAGCCGCGCACGGCGGTGTTGACCGTCACCCGCGGCTTGCCGTCGGCCGCCTTCTTGGTGATGAAGTTGACGGTGCCGCCGGTCGCGCCGGCGCCGTAGAGGCTGGACGCGCCGGCGACCAGCTCGATGCGCTCGACCGTGTTGAGGTCGATCAGCGAAAGGATGCGCGAGACGTCGCGCAGCGGCGTGTTCATCGGCACGCCGTCGATCAGCACCAAGAGGTCGCGGCCGCGATAGTTCTCCGAGGCGCTCGATACCGTCTGCGTCGCCATCGAATAGCCCGGCACCAGCTTGCCGAGTGCGGCCGCGGCGTTCGGGCTGAATTTCAGCTGTTCCTCGATCTGCGCCCGGTCGAGCACCTGGATCGATTGCGGCGTCTCGGCCGTGCTGCGCTCGGTGCGCGCCGCAGTCACGGTGATCGTGTCGAGGTCGATCACATTGGATGGGGCCTGGGACGACTGCGCCACCGCCGCCGAGGCGCAAAGCAGAGCCGGCAGGCTGATGGCGAGGGACGCACGCTTGCTCATGAAGATACCTGTCGTCGTCGGGTCGGATCGGTCTCCCGAGCGAGGGCGTATCGCTCGGGGTCTTACGATCGGAAGTTGTGATGTCGTTTCGATATTAGTTTAGAACTAGAATAAACTAGATTTATTCATCAATCTTGGCGGCGAAATTCTCTTGATGTGTTGAGTTCTTGCGATCTCTAAAGTTATATCGAAGGCATCATCTTGGACTTGCGCGAACGCGCCATGGGACAAAAGCGAACTCCGATGCGCGACGAGGTGGCTGTGGCAGCGCTGCAACGGTCTGCCGGGGCGAAGGCCGCCGAGGGCGAGACCTTCGCGCCGTTCTGGCTGGTGTCGGGCGAGGCGGCGCCCGAGGAAGTCCAGGCGATGGCGCGCAGGGTCTTCGGGCATGTGCCTGATGGCGATGACATCCGCGCCGAGGCCGCCTTGCCTTTCGCTGCTCGCAGCATGCTGACGACGCGGCCCGATATCGGGCTGATGTCCTGCTTCTCGCCGGCGACGCCCTGGGTCTGGCCAGCGCGCCAGGGCGGGCAGGAGCTGCGCTATATTCTCGTCCGCCCGTCGGACGGCCGCTGCGTGATCGACCAAGCGGGGCGCCGCATCTCGCTGCGGGCCCGCGATGCCGCGGTCGTCGATCTCGCAAGGGAGACGCGCTTCACGCTGGTCGAGCTCGGCCGCATCGACCTGATCGCGCTCGATCCGGCGCGTTTGCCGGCGCTGGCGCAACTCGCTCCCGATGAACTGATGCAGGCGATCCCCCGCGGCAATCGCGGTCTGCAGGTGCTGGCGCATTACGGCGCGCTATTGCTGCGCGGCCTGTTCCCGCTCAACTCGGCTCCGCTGCGCGATCTCGCCATCGGTCATGCCCATGACCTGATCGGCGTGATGCTGGCCGATCGCAGCGCCCCGCCGGTGACCGCGACGCCGCGCCGCGGCGGTCGGCTCGCCGCGATCAAGGCCGATATCGAGACCAGGCTGGAGCGGCGCGAACTCTCGATCGACATGATCGCCGGGCTCTACGGCGTGACGCCGCGCGCCATCCAGAAGGCCTTCGGCGCGGAGGGGCGGACCTTCTCCGATTATGTGCTGGAGCGCCGGCTCGAACGCGCCTGGCTTAAGCTGATGTCGGCCGAGGACGCCGCCGTCACCATCAGCAGCGTCGCCTTCGAGGTCGGCTTCGGCGACCTGTCATACTTCAACCGAAGTTTTCGCAAGCGCTTCGGCCGCTCGCCCTCGCAGGTCAGGGCGGGCTGACGCGTGCGTCAGCCGAAGGTGAAGGCGTAGGCGCGGGCACCCGGATCGAGGAATTCGATGCTGAAGTCGCGAGGCTTCACCGGCCCGTCCTGGCGGACCAGCTGGTAGAGCCGCTCGTCGCCGATCGTGCCGTAGCCCTCGGCGTCGATGTCGGCGCCATGGGCACTGCCGGGCGCCGCGCCGTCGATGGTGACGCGGAAGCGGACCGGCGGGCTGCGGGGCACGCGGCCCATCACCAGATGCAGGTCGCGGGCATGGAAGCGATGGTTGATCCGCCCGCCCGCCTGCTGCGAGACCGCGAACTCGCCGGCGACGGTCCAGCTGCCGGAGAGACTCCACTGGTTGAGGCGCGGGGAGGCGGCGGCTTCATAGGTAGCAGGCGCATCGGCCTTGATTCCGCCCGGCGAGGCGAAGCCATTCGTGCGGGCATGGCCGAGATAGGTCTCGGGCGAGCGCAGATTGGCGAAGTCGGGCGCCCCCTGCGCGCCTTCGCCCGAGACCTTGGCGACGCCGGGCCCGACCGCATTGCCGGCCTCGGCGAGTAGCGACTGGATCACCTTTTCGGAGGCGGCGTAGTCGCCCTCGCCGAACTCGTGATGGCGGATGCGGCCCTGCGCGTCGACGAAGTAGCGGGCAGGCCAGGCCTGGTTCCCGAAGGTGCGCCAGACCGCATAGTCGTTATCGATCGCGACCGGATAGCTCACGCCAAGCGCGGCGACCGCCTTGCGCACATTGGCGGGATCCTTCTCGAAGGCGAATTCCGGCGTGTGCACGCCGACCACGACGAGGCCCTGATCCCGGTACTTCTCGGCCCAGGCTCTGACATAAGGCAGCGTGCGCAGGCAGTTGATGCAGGAATAGGTCCAGAAGTTCACCAGCACGACCTTGCCGCGGACACTCTCGGAGGTGATCGGCTCGCGGTCGAGCCATTGCCTGGCGCCGAACAGCGGCTTGGATGCCGGTTGTGCCAGCGCGGTTGTGACGAGGCTCGGAGCGGCTGGCATGGCGATATCAAGGAGGCGTTGCTCGATGGCCGCCGTGGTCGGTGCCGACAGGCGGGTGAGGACGCTGGTGTCGAAGCCGAAGGCGATCGCGAGACTGCTCGCGATCACCGCGACACCGAGGCCGCGTCGCAACGATTCGATCGAGGCGGCGGGCCGCCGCGTCCAGGCCAGCAGCCGCTTGCCGAGCAGCAGCACTGCGGCCAGCGCCGTCGCGGCGCCGGCGGCATAGGCGAAGAGCAGGAGCGCGGTGGTGAGGCTCGGCCCGCCGAGAGCGGCGCCGGCGAGGATCAGACCGAGCACCGGCCCGGCGCAGGGCGTCCAGAGGAGGCCTGTGGCGACGCCGAGCAAAGCGGAGTAGGCCGGGCGCGGGTCGGTGCGGCCTTCGGTGCCCGCAACACGCGCCAACCTCTCGCCGAGCGCGGTCAGCGGCGCGGCGAGGCGTGTGGCCAGCGCCGGCAACAGCAGAGCGAGCCCGAACAGGGCGACGAAGCCGAGCGCGACGCTGCGTCCATGTTGATTGAGCGCGATCGCCCAGCTGCCCGCGACGGCGGCGAGGCTGGCGACCCCCGCGAACGCCAAGGCCATGCCGAACAGCATCGGCAAGGTGCTTGTCCGGAAAGGCTGGCCGGCGCGCGTCAGCACGAAGGGCAGGACCGGCAGGATGCAGGGGCTCGCGATGGTCAGGACGCCGGCGAGATAGGCGAGGGCGAAGTTCATGGGAAGCGTCTCCTCGACAGGCGGTTCGTCAGGAACGGGCTGCGCCGCGCCGCGGCGGCGGGTTCGATGACAGGACCGGGGCGGAGCCGTAGGCGCGTGGGCCGGTGAAGGCGCTGCACGCCATGGCGAAGCTCGTCGTCGCCGCCAGCATCGCCGCCAGAAGCAGGCGGCGCGGGGCCGGAATCGTCTCGGGCTGAACGTGCGCGAGTGCCTTGGCGGTGGATGAGCCGGTGCGGGTCATGGCGTGCTCCCTCAGTTTGCTTTCGAGCGATTAGATCGCTCGATAAATAAACGAGCACGAAACGTCAATCAATCGCTTGAAAATAAATCGTGCGTCAAATATCTGTGAGCGATCCTTTGCCGGGAGGCGTGCGCGATGAGCGATTCAGGACAGGCGGCTGAGCAGACCGGCGCCGACCGGCTGCCGGGGCTCGACGAGTTCCTGTGCTTTGCGGTCTATTCGACCAATCTCGCCTTCAATCGCGTCTACAAGCCGCTGCTCGACGAGCTCGGGCTGACCTATCCGCAGTACATTGCGCTGGTCGCCCTCTACGAGGTGCCTGACCAGACCGTCGGCCAGCTCGGCGAAAAGCTCTTCCTCGATTCGAGTACGCTGACGCCGTTGCTGAAGCGGCTGGAGGCGATGGGCGTGGTAACGCGCCAGCGCGACCCGCAGGACGAGCGCCAGGTCCGCATCAACCTGACACCGCAGGGCCGCGCATTGCGCGAGCGGGGCAGGGCGGTCAGGGTCAGCATGCAGCGCGCGACGGGCCTCGCTCCCGAGGAGCAGCGTCATCTGCGCGAGGCCATGGTTCGGCTGCGGGGAAACCTCAACACAGCCCACCATGAACGCCGCTCCTGAGCGGCGACTCGGTCAGGCCGCGACCGCCGCCAATCCCAGTGTCGGCTGGATTTCGGCCAGGATCTCGTAGGAGCGCTTGCGGGCCGCGTGGTCGAAAATCGCCGAGGCGACGATCAGCTCGTCGGCGTCGGTCTTCTCGATGAAGGCCTGCAGCTGCGCCCGCACGCTCTCGCGCGAGCCGACGAAGGAGCAGGCCAGCATGCGTTGTGCCTGCGCCTTTTCCGGGCCGGACCAGTAATCCTCGATATCGTCGATCGGCTTCGGCAGGAGGCCGCGCCGGCCGCGCAGCATGTCGGCGAAGCGCTGCTGCAACGAGGTGAAGAGGTATTGCGCCTCGGCATCGGTCTCGGCCGCGATGACGTTGCAGCCGACCATGGCATAGGGCCTGTCGAGCTGCGCCGAGGGCTGGAAGCGCTCGCGATAGACGGCGAGCGCGTCCATCAGCGCATCCGGCGAGAAATGCGAGGCGAAGGCATAGGGCAGCCCGAGCACTGCGGCGAGCTGCGAGCCGAACAGGCTGGAGCCGAGGATCCAGAGCGGGACATTGGTGTCGGTGCCTGGCACCGCCTGGATCACCTGGTCCGGCTGCAACGGCCCGAGCAGCGCCTGCAATTCCAGCACGTCCTGCGGGAAGCGCTCGGACGCGTCGGCCTCGCGCCGCATCGCTCGCCAGGTCCGCTGGTCGGTGCCGGGCGCGCGGCCGAGCCCGAGGTCGATGCGGCCGGGATAGAGCGTCTCCAGCGTGCCGAACTGCTCGGCGATCACCAAAGGCGAATGGTTTGGCAGCATGATCCCGCCGGCGCCGACGCGGATCGTCTCGGTGCCTTCGGCGACGTAGCCGATCGCGACGGCGGTCGCGGCGCTGGCGATGCCGGTCATGTTGTGGTGCTCGGCCAGCCAGAACCGGGTGTAGCCGAGCTTTTCGGCATGGCGGGCGAGGTCGCGGCTGTTGTGGAGGGCGTCCGCCGCGGTCGCACCTTCGGCGATGAAGGCGAGGTCGAGGATGGAAAGCGGGAACATTGGGCTTTTCCCTTGCATCGCTCCGGCTTGGCGCCGGGCTTCGCCATGAAAGATCGGGGTCGCCTGGGCGAGTCACAAGGTCGCTCGGCGCATGCGCGACCGGCATTTCGCGCCGCAATCCGCTTGCGGAACGACGCGAAAATCGCTAGGTCAGCCTCGTCCGAAGGGCCGTGATCGATCACAGCCGGGGGCGGCCGAAATGGCCGGCTCCCGTTTTGTGTTAGGAGAACGGGCCTTTTGATGCGGATCGGCCCCTGCGGCCAGGCGCCGCCATCCCAAGGGATGGCACGCTCCGGACACCGGAGCACCGTGCGGATCGATCCGGCGTGCAGCACCAACCCAACGGCGCCATGCCGGACATCCGCGGGATACGCGGCCGGCGTTCAGGAGCACATATGTCAGCTGTCGAAAGCTATAGCGCGGGCCGCGAGGATTTCGCCGCCCTGCTCGAGGAATCGTTCACCCGGAACGAGGCCCTCGAAGGGACCGTCATCAAGGGCAAGGTCGTTGCCATTGAGAAGGACATGGCGATCATCGATGTCGGTCTGAAGACCGAAGGTCGCGTCGCCCTGAAGGAATTCACCGGCCCGGGCCGGGACGAAGAGCTCAAGGTCGGCGACGAGGTCGAGGTCTATCTCGACCGGATCGAGAACGCGCTCGGCGAAGCCGTTATCTCGCGCGACAAGGCTCGCCGCGAGGAGAGCTGGGTCAAGCTCGAGAAGGCGTTCGAGGCCCGCGAGAAGGTCATGGGCAACATCTTCAACACGGTCAAGGGTGGCTACACCGTCGATCTCGACGGCGCCGTCGCCTTCCTGCCGCGTTCGCAGGTGGACATCCGCCCGATCCGCGACGTCGGCCCGCTGATGGGCCAGCCGCAGCCCTTCGAGATCCTCAAGATGGATCGTCGCCGCGGCAACATCGTCGTCTCGCGCCGCACCGTGCTCGAAGAGACCCGCGCCGAGGCTCGTTCCGAGCTCGTCGCCTCGCTCGAAGAGGGTCAGGTCATCGACGGCGTCGTCAAGAACATCACCGAGTACGGCGCGTTCGTCGATCTCGGCGGCATTGACGGCCTGCTGCACGTGACCGACATGGCCTGGCGCCGCGTCAACCATCCGTCCGAGGTCGTGACCATCGGCCAGACGGTCAAGGTCAAGATCATCAAGATCAACCAAGAGACGCACCGCATCTCGCTGGGCATCAAGCAGCTGCTGGCCGATCCGTGGGATGGCATCGCCGCCCGCTACCCGGTCGGCACCCGCCTGAAGGGCCGTGTCACCAACATCACGGACTACGGCGCGTTCGTCGAGGTGGAGCCGGGCATCGAAGGCCTGATCCACGTCTCCGAGATGTCCTGGACCAAGAAGAACGTCCACCCCGGCAAGATCGTCTCGACCTCGCAGGAAGTCGACGTCGCGATCCTCGAGGTCGATCAGGTCAAGCGCCGCATCTCGCTCGGCCTCAAGCAGACCCTGCGCAACCCGTGGGAAGTCTTCGCCGAGCAGCATCCGGCTGGTTCGGTCGTCGAGGGCGAGGTCAAGAACAAGACCGAGTTCGGTCTGTTCCTCGGCCTCGAGGGCGACATCGACGGCATGATCCATCTGTCGGACCTGGACTGGAACCGTCCGGGCGAGCAGGTGATCGAGGAGTACAAGAAGGGCGACATGCTCCAGGCGGTCGTGCTCGATGTCGACGTCGAGAAGGAGCGCATCTCGCTCGGCCTCAAGCAGCTTGGCGGCGATCCCTTCGTGGATGCCGGCGAGTTCAAGAAGGGCCAGGTCGTGACCTGCGAGATCATCGACGTCAAGGACGGTGGTCTCGACGTCAAGATCTCCGGCACGGACATGACGACCTTCATCAAGCGCGCCGAAATCGCGCGTGATCGTGCCGAGCAGCGCCCCGAGCGCTTCGCGGCCGGCGAGAAGGTCGACGCCCGCGTCATCCTCTTCGACAAGAAGGCCCGCAAGATCCAGGTCTCGATCAAGGCCCTGGAAGTGGCCGAGGAGCGCGAGGCGATGGCCACCTACGGCTCGGCCGACTCGGGTGCTTCGCTCGGCGACATCCTCGGCGCCGCCCTCAAGAAGGCGACGACCGACAAGAAGTGATCACCAGGCCGCGTCTTGCGGTCTGACCAATCCATCGGCCCGCGCGGAGAAATCCGCGCGGGCTTTTGTTTCGGCTGAAGGAGGCGAGCATGAACGACGCAGCGATCGGGATCGATTTCGGCACCACGAACAGCGTGGTCGCGCTCGCACGTCCGGACGGTTCGGTGACGACCCGCAGCTTCGCCACCCGCCAGGGCGCCGTCGACGCCTATCGTTCGGCCCTGATGTTCTGGCGCGAGGGCCGCCCGCCCCACGCCCATGTCACCCATGTCAGTGGCCCCGATGCGCTCGACATGGCGCTCGGCATGACCACCGAGCACCGCTTCCTGCAATCGCTGAAGACGCATCTGTCGAGCCGCGCCTTCCAGGAGACGCGTCTGTTCGGCAAGCTCTTCCGGCTGGAGGACCTGATCGCAGTCTTCCTGAGCGACCTCTCCGCCGGGCTGGATGATCTCGGCGAACGAAGCGTCCTCTCCGGCCGCCCGGTCGTCTTCGCCGGCGACCGGCCCGATGAGGAGCTCGCCCTGACGCGTCTGGCTGCCGCCTATGGCAAGGCCGGCATGACTAAGGTCGACTTCGCCTATGAGCCGCTCGGCGCCGCCTATTGGTACGCGCGCGACCTCAAGGCGCCGCAGACCATGCTGGTCGCCGACTTCGGCGGCGGCACCAGCGACTTCTCGGTGATGCGCTTCGAGCCCGGCGACAGCGGCACCTTGCAGGCCGTCCCGCTATCCCATGCCGGTGTCGGCGTCGCCGGCGACACTTTCGACTACCGCATCATCGAGCATGCGGTCTCGCCTCTGCTCGGCAAGGGCTCGGACTATCTTTCCTTCGGCAAGCGCCTGCCGATCCCGGCGCATTACCACGCCGCCTTCGCGCAATGGCACCGGCTCTCGCTGATGAAGAGCAGGGAGACGATGACCGAGCTCAAGGCGCTGATCCGCGACGCGGTCGAGCCCGGCAGGCTCGAGGACCTGATGACGGTGATCGAATACGATCTCGGCTACGAGCTCTACCGTGCCGTCTCGGCGACCAAGATCGCGCTCTCCTCGCAGGAGGAGGCACAGCTCAGCTTCGATCAGATGGGCGTGCGCATCGAGCGGACTGTGACGCGGACCATGTTCGATCGCTGGATCGCCGAGGATGTCGCGGCGATCGAAGGCGCGCTCGACGAGGCGCTGGCCACCGCCGGGGTCGACGGCGACAAGATCGAGGCGGTGTTCATGACCGGCGGCACTTCCTATGTGCCGGCGGTGCGCGCCTTGTTCGACCGGCGCTTCAGCCCGCAGCGCATCCATATCGGCGACGCTTTCCGCTCGGTCGCGAGCGGCCTTGCCCTGCTCGCGCTCGACCGGCAGCGGGCCCTCGCCGCGGCCTAAAGATCGTTTAGACCCAAAGATCGTTCTGCGCCGTCCGCGCGCCACCCTCATGGCCGGTGTTGAGCGTGCCGCGCGGCTCGATCAGCAGCATGCAGACCTCCTTTTCGGCGAAAGGCTTGTGCTCCTTGCCCTTGGGCACGACGAACATCTCGCCCGGGCCGACGGTGACCGAACCGTCGCGGAAGTCGATCCGCAGCGAGCCTTCGATCACGAGGAAGGCTTCGTCGGTCTCGGGATGGTCGTGCCAGATGAAGTCGCCTTCGATCCTGACGATCTTGATCTGGTAGTCGTTGAGCTCGGCCATGACCCGCGGCTGCCAGTGCTCGTGAATGTGGCCGAGCTTCTCGGCGAAGTTGATGGCGCGATAGGTGTTTTCAGGCATTTCGATAGGGCTCCGATCAGGTTATCGGCATGGTCGGTGCCTGCCGTCGTCATGTCTTGAACGATCGTGCAGCGCCCGCCGCGACTGTCGGCGCGACAACTGCCGCCTTGCCCGCCCCGTACCGCGAGGCTACATCACAGGCCCAGTCAACCGGAGCCGCCGACATGTCGTCCGATGCCGATCTGCTCGCCGATCGTCGCAGCCTGCGGCGCAAGCTCTCGCTCTGGCGGTTGCTCGCGCTCGCCGGCGTCGTCGTGATGGTCGTCGCCGCCGCGCTCGTCTGGAGCGGGCGCCTGCCGGGCAGCACCGCCCAGGCGCACATCGCCCGCGTGACCATTTCCGGCTTCATCTCCGGCGATCGCCGCACGCTCGACCTGATCAAGTCGCTGGAGGATAGCCGCGCCAGCGCCGTGCTGCTCAGCATCGACAGCCCCGGCGGCACTGTGACCGGCTCCGAAGCCGTCTACGATGCGGTCCGCCGCCTTGCCGCAAAGAAGCCCGTGATCGCGGTGGTCGATGGCATGGCCGCCTCCGGCGGCTACATCGTCGCGCTCGGCAGCGAGCGCATCGTCGCACGCCAGACCTCGATGGTCGGCTCGATCGGCGTGATCGCGCAGATCCCCAATGTCGCCCGGCTTCTCGACACCATCGGCGTCAAGTTCGAGATCACGCGGTCGAGCCCGCTCAAGGCGGCGCCGAGCGGCCTCGAGCCGACGTCGCCGGAGGCGGCCGCCGAGACCGCCCGCGTGATCGCCGACAATTACGACTGGTTCAAGCGGCTGGTCGGCGAGCGCCGCAAGCTCGCCGACCCCGAGATCGCCGCAGTGTCCGACGGCCGCGTCCATTCCGGTCGCCAGGCGATCAGGCTCAAGCTCATCGACGAGGTCGGCAGCGAGCAGGAAGCGATCGCCTGGCTCGAGCGCGAGAAGGGCGTCGGCAAGGATCTGCCCGTGCGCGACTGGCGCCGCCGCAGCGAATCCTCCTCCTACGGGCTCTGGAGCGCAAGCGAGGCGATAGCGCGCGCCGCCGGCCTGGAGGAGCTGGCGGCCCTGCTCGCGCGTGCTGCCGAAACCCCGGTTGGACTGCGGCTTGACGCGCCCTTGGCGCTCTGGCAGCCTGCCGTCGAAAAGTGACGATGTTACAAGCGGTTATATTGCACCCATGATAAAATCAGAACTCGTCCAGCGCATCGCCGAGCGCAACACCCATCTCTATCAGCGCGATATCGAGAACATCGTCGGCTCGATCCTCGACGAGGTCGTCAAGGCGCTCGCGCGCGGCGACCGGGTCGAGCTGCGCGGCTTCGGGGCGTTCTCGACCAAGGAACGCGCCGCCCGGGTCGGCCGCAACCCGCGCACCGGCGATTCCGTCAAGGTCGACCAGAAGTTCGTGCCGGTCTTCAAGACCGGCAAGGAGCTGCGCATGCGGCTGAACGGCAAAGCCTGAGACAGGCGGGGGAGAGCGGGATGAAGGCTTTCTTCAAGGCGCTGGTGCTCGTTCCGGTGGCGCTGATCGTGGTGCTGTTCTCGGTGGCGAACCGCGCCCCGGTCCGAGTCTCGCTCGATCCGATCAGCCGCGACGCGCCGGCGCTCGCCCTCGACCTGCCGCTCTTTGCGGTGGTCCTCGCCGCCATTGCCGTCGGCATCCTGATCGGTGGCTTCGCCTCCTGGCTGGCGCAGGGCAAGCATCGCAAGGCCGCGAGGGTCAATCGCCGGGAGGCCGACAAGCTGCGTGGCGAGGCGCAGTCGCTGCGCGCCGCCGTGCCGGATTCGGCGCTGCCGGCACTGACCAGCCGCGTCTGAAACCTCCGTCATGCGCTTCTTCTCCGCTGCCGAGATCGACGGCCTGCTGAATTTCCCCGCTTTGGTCGATGCGCTCGCCGAGGCCTTCCGCGGCGGCATCGTCACGCCGGTACGTCATCACCATGAGATCGAGCGCCCGGATGCGGCAGCGACCCTCCTGCTGATGCCGGCCTGGACGGCGCCGCAGGCGAGCCCTGCCTTCCTCGGTACCAAGGTCGTCACGGTGTTTCCCGGCAATGCCGCAGTGAGCCTGCCGAGCGTGATGGGCAGCTATCTCCTGATGGATGGCGCGACCGGAGCGCCGCTCGCAGCGCTGGATGGCGCGCGCCTGACGCTCTGGCGCACCGCAGCGGCTTCGGCGCTCGCCTCGCGCGTGCTGGAGCGCCCGGATTGCAAGCGCATGCTGATGGTCGGGGCCGGTGCGCTTTCGAGCTTCCTGGTCAAGGCACATCGCAGCGTGCGCCATTTCGAGGATATCGCGATCTGGGCGCGCCGGCCGGACGCCGCCGCCGAGGTCGTGGCCGAGCTTGCACGGGACGGCATCGAGGCGCGCGTCGCGGACAATCTGGAAGCCGAGGCGCGCCAGGCCGATCTGATTTCCTGCGCCACCCTGTCCCGCGAGCCCTTGATCCATGGCCGCTGGCTGAAGCGAACCGCCCATCTTGATCTGGTCGGCGCCTTCAACCTGTCGATGCGTGAGGCCGACGATGAGGCGCTGCAGCGCGCCCATGTCTTCGTCGATACGGAAGCGGCGCTGCACGAGGGCGGTGACGTTGCCGTCGCGATCAAGACGGGCGCCTATACGGCGGAGCAGGTCTCAGGCACGCTGGCCGGCCTCTGCCGCGGCGAATACGACGCCGCAGCCGAGCGCGACGACGTCACCCTGTTCAAGTCAGTCGGCACCGCGCTCGAGGACCTCGCCGCCGCCATGCTGGTCTGGAAGCTGGCGAACTGAAGCGCGGCCTCGAAGGCCGCGCTTGTCGCCCCGTTACACTCTGACGGCCGGGCCGCCGAGCGCTCCAAGCAGCCACAGCACGATCACGATGACCAGGACGAGGCCGACCACGCCGCCTAGGCCGGCTCCGCCATAGCTGCGATGGCCGTAATACCCGCCGCCGCCGAGCAGGACGATGAGCAGAATGATGATGAGCAGTGTGGACATGGTTCGCGCCCCTTCTTCCGTCCGCCCGCCTCGTCAGTCGTCGGCGAGCGAGCGCTGGAAGAACGTCGGGCGCGAACCGTAGGTTCCAGTCCTACTCCGCCTTGATGCCGACTTCACGGATCAGGCCGACCCATTTCGTCTGCTCGGCGCGGACGAAGGCCGCGAGCTCGGCCGGCGTGTTGCCGACCGGTTGGGCAGCGAGCTGGTCCATCTTGCCGCGCACCACGGGGTCGGCGATCGCGGCCTTGGTCTCGGCCTGCATCCGGTCGATGATCGCCTGCGGCGTCTTCGCCGGCGCGAACAGGGCGAACCAGGACGAGACATCGAAGCCCGGTACGAGATCGTTGATCGGCGCGAATTCGGAAGCGGTCGGCGCGCGCTGTGCGGTGGTGACGCCGAAGCCGCGCACCGTGCCGGCGCGGACCTGGGGCAGGGCGGCGGTGATGTTGTCGAACATCAGGTCGACGCGCCCGCCGATCAGGTCCTGCATCGCCTGCGCCGAGCCGCGATAGGGCACATGCACCATCTTGATGCCGGTCAGCTTCTGGAAGAGTTCGCCGGCAAGGTGGATCGAGGTGCCGACACCGGAGGAGGCATAGGTCAGCTTGCCCGGATTGGCCTTGCCATAGGCGATCAGCTCGGCGGTGTCCTTGACCTTCAGCGTCGGGCTGACGACGAGCAGGTTGGGCACCAGCGCGATCATGGTGATCGGGGCGAAATCGGTCAGCGGGTCGTAGTTGACCTTGGCGTAGAGCGCCGGATTGGCGACGAGGCCGACCGAGACGATCAGCAGCGTGTCGCCGTTCGGCTCGGAGCGCGCCACCGCCTCGACGCCGATATTGCCGCCGGCGCCGGCGCGATTCTCGACCACGAAGGTCGCCCCGAGTGTCTGGCCGACCTTGTCGGCGACCAGCCGTCCGAGGATATCGGTGGCGCCGCCGGGCGTGAACGGCACGACCAGCTTGGGCGTACGTCCCTGCGGCCAGGCGCCCTGCGCGCGGCCGGCGGCCGGCAAGGCGAGCGCGGCGCCGAGGCCGCCCAGCAAGGCGCGGCGGTCGAGAGAAAAGCGGCTCATCGTCGGATGTCTCCTCCAGGAATGGTCACCGGTGGGCTTGCCGCCCGTTCTTCGGCAGTGAAGACGCTGCCGGCTCGCAAGCGCCCTGTCCAGCCCATTGAGCGGGCAGTAGCTTGACCTCGGCGTGAGCGGCCTGCGATTCTGCCACCATGCAAACGCCTCGTCGCTTCGCCCCCCTGATTCTCCTGCCCTTGCTCATGACAGTGGGAGCTGCGCAAGCCCAGTCCACCGGCGAGGCGGAGGCGAAGACCCGCGCTGCCAATATCGCGGCGTACCCGGATGCAGCCCGTGCCTTGTTCGGCCAGAAGACCACTCCGGCCGCCCTGAGGGCGCGTGCGATCGGCTCCTATGCCCGCGGCTGCCTGGCGGGGGCAACCGCGCTGCCGGTCGACGGCGAGAACTGGCAGGTCATGCGCCTCGCCCGCAACCGCAACTGGGGCCATCCCGAGCTGATCTCCTTCCTGGAGCGCTTCGCCAGCGAGGTGCCGAAGATCACCGGCTGGCCCGGCCTCCTGGTCGGTGACATCTCGCAGCCGCGCGGCGGGCCGATGCTGACCGGCCACGCCTCGCACCAGATCGGGCTCGATGCCGACATCTGGCTGACGCCGATGCCGAGGAAACGGCTCGACAGCGACGACCGCGAGAACATGTCCGCGGTCAACATGGCCCGCTCCGACTGGCGCGACGTCAATCCGAAGAACTGGACGCCGGCGCATACCCGGCTGATCAAGGCGGCGGCGAGCGAGCCGAAGGTCGAGCGCATCTTCGTCAATCCCGCGCTCAAGGTCGCGCTCTGCCGCGAGGCCGGCTCGGACAAGACCTGGCTGAACAAGGTCCGGCCGATCTGGGGGCACAACTACCATTTTCATATCCGCCTGAGCTGCCCGCCCGGCATGGAGGGCTGCCAGGGGCAGGAGCCGCCCAATTTCGGCGACGGCTGCGGCGAAGAGCTCGATGGCTGGGTCGAGAAACAGCATCAGGCGATCTTCAACCCACCCAAGCCGAAACCGGGGCCGAAGCCAAAGCCCAAGCCGCCGATGTCGCTCGACGCACTCCCGGCCGAGTGCCGGCAGGTGCTGCTGGCGCGGTGAAGGGGCTCGTCATGCTCGGGCTTGGCCCGAGCATCCCAGGCCGGAGAGGGCTGCTGATGGCGCTTCCTCGTCACGAGATTCTCGGGTCTGCGCTTCGCTTCGCCCAAGAATGACGCGTGCTACCGCCGCAACGATCCAGTCTGCTGCCCCTGCGGCCGATAGGCGAAGGGGTCGTTGCGCGGGTTGATCGGCGGCTCGTCGCCTGGCTGGGCGCTGTCGACGATGCCGTTGCCTTCCTCGTCGCCCACGATCAGCTCCTCGGTCGGCGGCGTCGAGCCCGGCAGCTGCAGTGGCCCGCGCATCTCGCTCGGCGCCGGCTGTGGCTGGTAGCGCTGGCTCATCTGCGGCGCCTCCTCGATATAGCGCCGCTGGCCGTCGAGCCCGCCATGCTGCTGATGTGCGACCGGATAGCCGCCGCTGACCGCGCCCGGCGGACGCAAGCCGCCGCTCGGCTGGCGCAGCAGGCCGCCTGAACCGCTCGCCACCATCGGCGGCGGCAGGCTCTGACGCGTATCCTGCTGCTGCTGTTGCAGCGCCATCCGGTCCGGCCGCGCCGGGTCCGGCGGCGGCAGGTTGTAGTTGGGCTCGTATTTGATCACCGGCTTGCAGATGTGCCGGCCCTTGGAATGGCGCGCCAGGTCGATGTGGAAATGGTCGTAGTGGAAGGCGTCTGCGCCGGGGCCGAGCACGGTCGAGAAATGCTCGCAGGCGCCGACGAAGATCTCGCGCAGGAAGGCCTGCTCCTCCGGCGCGCCGCGCCAGCCATCCTTGACGGTGACGACGCGGTTGTCGTTCAGGCGGAAGGAAAACACGTCGACGGCATTGCCGAAGGCATGCTCGGAGGTGCGGCTCGTGCCGGTGCCGTTGTTCATCGCACGGCAGGAATAGGAGCCGGCTCGGATCTCGATCACCTGCGCGCCGAGCACGTTCATCGCTGCCGGCTGCACCACCTCGGTGAACCATTTGTCCGTCGTTGCAACCACCGGGCAGGCCAGGGTCGCATTGCTGGTCAGCGCCACGCTGCCATTGGCGAAGGCCGCGACCTTGAGCGGCTTCTCCATGCCGCAGGTGCCGGGCCCGTCGATCGCCTTGCCGCGCAGGCTGACATAGGCCGAAAGCTGAACCTGGCCCGAGGCCAGGCACTGGGCTTCGGCCTGGTCACGCCAGGGCGCGCGCTGCGGCTTCTGGAACTTGCCGCAGCCGGCAAGGCCGGCGCCGATGACGCCGAGCGCGAGGAGAGTGAGGTGAACGCGACGCATGACAGATCAAATGCGAGGCGTTGGGTGAACGGTTTGTTGACCGGCTGCGTCCTGGAAGTCACGGGCGGATTAACTTTGCCGATGGCGTTAAGTGGGGGTTAACGCAGCTCGGCGAGCCGGTGCCGATCTTAACCTTCACATTTCGGATTTGCTTTGACGGCTCGGCGACACTGCAAGGTCCAAGCGGTTGCGCCCTTCGGATCGCCACTCCAAGTTACGCCGCAACGTCATGGCCTCGCGCCATCGGCGTCCCGCCGACAGGGCGCGCCAGGCAAGGCCGGCGCCTCGCCCGCCATCCGAGGAAGTTTCTCGATGTCCGATCTCTCCGCTTTCGCGATCACGCAACGCTGGCCGGCCCAGCATCCCGACCGGCTGCAGCTCTACTCGTTGCCGACGCCCAACGGCGTGAAGGTCTCGATCATGCTGGAGGAGACCGGCATCCCCTATGAGCCGCACTTGATCGACATCGGCAAGAACGAGACCTGGATCCCGGAATATCTCGCGCTCAACCCGAACGGCAAGATTCCGGCGATCATCGATCCCGACGGTCCCGGCGGTAAGCCGCTCGGCCTGTTCGAGTCCGGCGCGATCCTGGTCTACCTCGCCGACAAGGCCGGCAAGTTCCTGCCCACCGACCCGGCCCGCCGCTACGAGACCCTGCAATGGGTCTTCTTCCAGATGGCGGCGATCGGCCCGATGTTCGGCCAGCTCGGCTTCTTCCATAAGTTCGCCGGCCGCGAATACGAGGACAAGCGCCCGCGCGACCGCTACGCCAATGAGAGCAAGCGCCTGCTCGGCGTGCTCGAGACAAGGCTCGCCGGCCGCGACTGGCTGATGGGCGACGAGTACACCATCGCCGACATTGCGACGCTCGGCTGGGTCCGCAATCTCGTCGGCTTCTATGGCGCCGGTGAGCTGGTCGAATACGACAAGCTCAAGCTGGTGCCGAAATGGCTGGAACGCGGCCTCGCGCGTCCGGCCGTGCAGCGCGGGCTGGAGATCCCGAAGCGTCCGGGCTGAGGGGGAACGCGCGTCATGCTCGGGCTTGCCCCGAGCATCTCAGGCCGGGAGGGGGCTCCGATAGAGCCTTCTCGTCACGAGATTCTCGGGTCTGCGCTGCGCTTCGCCCGAGAATGACGCCCTTCAATACTTGATCACCCCGAACCGCCGGAACGCATCATGGATGCGATCGGCATAGGTGTTGAAGCTCGGATAGTCGCCGAGATGGGCCGGTCGCGGCCGCGGCAACTCGATCTTGATCTCGTCGACGACCCGGCCAGGCGTCGGCGACATTACCAGAACCCGGTCGGAGAGGCCGATCGCCTCCTCGATCGAGTGGGTGATGAAGACGACCGTCTTGGCCGTCTCCAGCCAGAGCATTTCGAGATCGTGCCGGATCTGCGTGCGCGTGATCGCGTCGAGCGCGCCGAAGGGCTCGTCCATCATGAGCACGGAGGGGTTGTGGATCAGCGCGCGGGCGATCGAGACGCGCTGGCGCATGCCGCCGGAGAGCTGCTTGGGATAGCGGTCGGCGGCATGGCTGATGCCGAGCTTGGCGAAGAGTTCGAGCGCCCGTTCCTTGGCCGGCGCCAGCGGCAGGCCGCGAATCTCCGCCTGCAGCATGACGTTTTCGAGTGCCGTGCGGAATTCCAGCAGCAGATGGTCCTGGAAGACGATGCCGATATCGGTGAGCGGCTCCGTCAGCGGTTTGCCGTTGACCAGAAGCTCGCCGCCACTGGTCGGGATCAGCCCGGCCGCCATCAGCATGAATGTGCTCTTGCCGCAGCCGGAGGGGCCGATCAGGCTGACGAACTCGCCGCTCCTGATGTCGAGCGTCAGACCGTCGACGGCGGTGAAGCCGCCGAAGGTCTTGACGATGCCGTGCCCCTGTATCGAGGCGGCGCTGGCGGTTGCCGCGGTCACGAGCAGGCCGGTGCCGAGGCCGGCAGCAGCTCGGTCGTGTAGTAGTCGCTGATCGGCTTGTCCTTGGGCAGGCCGAGATACTGCGTCAGCAGGTCGAAGCTCACGCTCCAGTTCTTCTCCGGCACCTTACCGAGCGAGGTCGCGCCGGGGGCGCAGAGCAGCTTGTTGACGACGTCGAACTGCGCCAGCACCTGCGCCTTCTTGACCGAGGGGAACTGTGCGACCACCGCGTCGGCGGCGGCATCCGGATTCTTGCGGGCCGCGTCCCAACCCTGCAGGCTCGCCTCGATGAACTTCTTGTAGAGCTCGGCATCGGCCTTGATCTTGTCGTCGCGGGCGATGATCGACAAGCCCACGGTCGGCACGCCGACATCGCGATAGAAGATGTCGCGGACCTTGAAGCCGCGCTCGCGGATCTGGACCGAGTGGAAGTCTGCGCCGCCCAGGATGGCGTCGACCTTCTTTTCCAGCAGCGCGCCGACGAAGGCACCGGGGTCGATGTTGATGACGTCGACCTTGCCCTTGTCGATGCCGTTGCTGGCAAGGATGGCGTCGAGCAGCGTCGTCTGCGCCGTGCCGGGCTGGACCGCGAGCTTCTTGCCGACGAGGTCCTTGGGCGAGGCGATGCCACTGTCCTCCAACGCGATGATCGCGAAGCCGTTGGTCTGGAGCACGGGCGCGACGATCTTCACCGGCGCGCCCTTGGTCCGCAATTGCATGGCGGCCGGTGCATCTGCGAAGCCGACATCGGTCTGGCCCGTCGCGACCATCTGCGCGGTGGTGCCCGAGCCCTTGCCTTCCTCGATCGTCAGGTTGATCCCGGCCTTCTCATAGAGGCCCATTTGCTTGGCCATCATGAAGCCGGCATTGGGCGCCGCGGCGAGGAAGTTCAGCGTGATCTTCATCGG
Source organism: Allobosea lupini (assembly GCF_900109525.1). Taxonomy (GTDB): domain Bacteria; phylum Pseudomonadota; class Alphaproteobacteria; order Rhizobiales; family Beijerinckiaceae; genus Allobosea; species Allobosea lupini. Next base: position 418,864 of record NZ_FOAN01000003.1, read on the forward strand.
CTTGCCGCCGGCCTGGGCGAGCGCGCCTGATGTGCCGAGCGCCAGCATGGCGGCGGCGGTGAGCAATGTCCGTCTCAGCATGGTCGTTCTCCCTGTGGTTCCGGTTGGCCCGGATTGATGGTCGATGTCGTAGGCTCAGCCCTTGCGCTGCCAGGGCATCAGGAGCACTTCGAGCCCGTCGACGAGGTAGCTGAACAGGATGCCGACGGCCGACAGCGCCACCAGGCAGGCAAAGATCAGCGGCATGTCGAGGAAGCTTGTGCCGCGCAGCAGGAGATAGCCGAGGCCGGCATTGGCGCCGACGAACTCTCCGACGATTGCACCCGTCGCCGCGAACACGGCCGAGACCTTGAGGCCGGAGAAGATATAGGTCAGCGCCGCCGGCACCCGGACATAGCGGAAGGTCTGCCAGGCAGAGGCGCCCATCGAACGGGTCAGATAGAGCACCCGCTCGTCCAGCGCCCGGAAGCCCGTCATGCTCGCGACCAGCGTCGGGAAGAAGCAGAGCAGGAAGGTCAGCAGCACCTTCGGGAACAGGCCGAAGCCGAACCAGACGACGAAGAGTGGCGCAATCGCGATCTTCGGCACGAGCTGGAAGAAGACGATCACCGGATAGACCGCCTTCTCCAGCAGCTTCACCGAGACGATGACATAGCCGAGCGGGATCGAGATCACCGCCGCCATGAGGAAGCCGAGCACGATCTCGTTGGCGGTCACCAGCGTGTGCCGGAAGATGTCGACGCGGTCGATCCAGAGCCGCTCGAAAAAGGCGCTCGGCACCGGCAGGATGTATTCGGGGATGCCGGCCATCGGCACCAGGAGCTGCCAGGCGACCAGCAGCACGGCGAAGCTCGCCAGCGGCCAGGCGATCGCCGAGGCCCAGGCGGCGACCTTGCTGGGGGCCAGTTGCTTGGCCGGGCTGGTTGCGCTGTCGCTGCTCATGCTGATGTCTCTGTCGGCGCCAACCGTATGGCTGTCTCTGTCGAAACCGCGGGGAGGGCGCCGATCTGTCGCCGCCGGAGTGGCCAGATCGCTGCCATCTCCCGCGCGGCTGTGGCGAGCGCCGCTGCGATCTCGCTTCGGCGCGCCTCCTGCATGCGTGGCAAGGGGCCGGCGACGCTGAGCGTGCCGGCGACCGGAGCGCCGGCATCGGGCCCGGCGCGGAAGGTCGTCGCCATCGCGACGGTGCCGATCTCACCCTCTTCGACCGCCAGTGCGTAGCCGCGGCTGCGGGTCTCGCCGAGATGCTGCCTCAAGGCATCGACATCGCCGAGCGCGTTCGGGCCGGTGCGCCCCTCGCCGCCGAAGCCGCGGGCACAGACGATGCGCAATGCGTCCGCTTCCGGCAGGGAAGCGAGCCAGGCCTTGCCGGTCGCGGTGGCGTGCAGGACGATGCCCATCCCCATCGGCGGCTCGTAGCGCAGGCCGGCGGTCGCGCCCTGCGCGCGGGCGATCCAGGTCAGGCTCTCGCCCTCGACCACGGCGAGACGGCAATATTCGCGGGTGGCGCGGGCGAGCCCGTCGAGCACGATCTGGCCGGCATCGGGCAGGCCGCGCAGGTCGAGATTGCGGAAGGCGAGCTGCGACAGTTTCAGGGTCAACCCATAGGCGCCCGATTGCGGGTCCTGCGTGACGAATCCGCGCTCGGCGAGGGTGGCGAGCAATCGGTGCGTGGCGCTGACTGGCAGGTCGAGCCGCTCGGCAAGCACGGTCAGGTCGGCGCCGTCGGCTTCGTCGGCCAGCGCCTCCAGCAGCTTGAATGCACGCTCGACCGCCGCGATCGTCACCCGTTCCCGCCCATCTCTCGAATAGAATTGGAAATCATTTCCAATTTGGATTTCATTTTCGTATAGAGACGAGGCGAGGCCGAGTCAACGCGCCCCGCAGGACGAGCCCGGTGGAGGGGACGATGAGCCTGGCAGGTGAGGGAGCGGTCGCGATCTGGCACGACATCGCGCCGGAAGGCAGGGCGGAGTTCTATGCCTGGCATGGCGAGGAGCATATGCCGGAGCGGGTCGGCATCCCCGGCTTCCTGCGCGGGCGCCGCTATGTCGCGATCGACGCCGATCTCGAGTTCTTCAATCTGTACGAGGCGCAGACCGTCGAGGTGCTGAAGGGGCAGGACTATACGGCCAGGGTCAACGCGCCGACGCCGTGGACCTTCTCGGCGGTGAAGCATTTCCGCTCGGTGGCGCGCGCGATCTGCCGGGTGTCCCACACCAGCGGTCCGGCCCAGGGCGGGCTGATCGCAACCTTGCGCTATGACGTGCCTGACAACATCGCCTCGGCTCACAAGGCGGCCCTGCTGCGCGGGCTGGTGCCGGATCTGCTCGCGACGCGTGGGGTGGCAGGTGTCCATCTGCTGACCGCGGACGCCCAGGCGAGCGGCGTTGCCACCGCCGAGCAGAAGGCTCGCGGCGTCGCCAATGCCGTGCCGCGCTCGGTGCTGCTGCTCGAGGGTTGGGGCGACGAGGCCGAATTCATCGCGCTGGCGCGCGAGTCGCTGTCGGCTGAGGAGTTGCAGGCGCTCGGCGGCGAGGGGCCGTTCTCGCTCGGCCTCTACCGCCATCAGATCACCCGGGCAAAGACCGCCTGGAGCGCCGGCTGATGAGCGCGCGCTATGATCTTTCCGGGCGTCATGCGATCGTCACCGGCGGTGCAGGCGGGCTCGGCCGCGGCATCGCTCACGCGCTGATCGAGGCCGGCGCCAGCGTCACCCTCTGGGACCAGGATGCGGACAGCCTGTCACAGGCCGTCTCCGAACTGGGGCGCCGGGCGAGCCAGCGTCAGATCGACATTCGCGACGTCAACGCGGTCGAGGCAGCGGCCGATGCTGCTGTCTCCACCCGTGGCCGCATCGATATCCTCATCAACAATGCCGGCGTGCTCGGCGAAGTCAAACCGATCTGGGAGACGACGCCAGACAACTTCCAGCGCGTGCTGCAGGTCAATCTGTTCGCTGCCTATCTGGTGACGCGGGCCATCGTCGGCCGGATGCTGCGACAGGAGCCCCGGCGCTCGCCGGATTGCCATCCGCTGCGCGGTCATGTCGTCAACATCGCCTCGATCCAGGGCAAGGAGGGCATGGCGATGGCCGCCGCCTATTCCGCCTCGAAGGCGGGTTTGATCGCGCTCACCAAGAGCGTCGCCAAGGAGACGGCCAAGGAGGGCATCATCGTCACGGCGGTGACGCCGGCGGCCGCCGAGACCGCCATGGCGAAGGAGATTTCGGCCGAGCGGCGCGCCGACATCATGTCGCGCATCCCGATGGGGCGCTTCGCCGAGGTGGCGGAGGTGGCGCGGCTGGTGCTCTGGCTCTCCAGCGACGACTGCTCCTTCTCGACCGGCGGCATCTTCGATCTCTCTGGCGGCCGCGCGACCTACTGAGCCGCGCCTTTCGGCGGCGCACCGGCTGCATACCCCGTTTGCGGGGGGCGTTCCCGGCTTCCATTCGGCGCTTGGCCTGTGCCAGCATGGCCGCATCGGCGGCCCCGCCGCGGGATTCCAGGAACAGATCCATGCTTTCGGTTCGCGATATCGCTCGCCGCGTCGCCAGTGGCGCCATTTCCGCCCAGGCTGCCCTTGCCGACAGCGAGCGGCGAATCGACGAGCGCGACGGCGACCTGCGCGCCTTTGCAGCCCGCCCTGAAAGCCTGAAGGTCGGCGAGGGGCCGCTGGCCGGCATCGCCGTCGGGGTCAAGGACATCATCGACACCGCCGATCTGCCGACCGGCATGGGCGCTGCGATCTATGACGGCAACCAGCCCAGGGCCGATGCGCCGATCGTGATGGCGCTCAAGGCAGCCGGTGCGACCGTGGCCGGCAAGACGCAGACCACGGCCTTCGCCTTCCTCGATCCCGCCCCGACCCGCAATCCGCATGATCCCTCGGCCAGCCCCGGCGGCTCCTCGGCCGGTTCGGCCGCGGCAGTCGCCGCCAGCCTGATCCCGCTTGCGATCGGTACCCAGACCGGCGGCTCGGTGATCCGCCCGGCCGCCTATTGTGGGGTCGCTGCGATCAAGCCGTCCTACGGGCTGCTGCCTACGGTCGGCGTGAAGCCCTTCTCCTGGTCGCTCGACACGCTCGGCCTGATGGCCGCCAGCGCCGACGATCTCGGTTTCGCGCTGGCTGTGCTGACCGGCAGGCCCGATCTCGACGCGCCCGAAACTACGCTCGATGGGCTCAGGCTCGGCCTCTGCCGGCAGGAATTCATCGACAGGCCTGAACCGGCTTGCGAGGGGGCGCTGCAGCGGATCGCCGATTTCGCCCGCAAGGGCGGTGCGACTGTGCTGGACATCGCGACGCCGGCCGAGCTCGCCGAGACCTTCCATGCCCATGGCCCGCTGCAGAATTGGGAGGCGACACAGGCGCTCGCCTGGGAATACGCCAATCATCGCGAAGACCTGCCGCCGAAGCTGCGCGCCTATCTCGACGAAGCCCGCGCCACCACGCCCGGCGAATATGACGTCGCCCGTGGCACTGCCCGGCGCGGCCGGCATGCGGCCGAGCGCTGGTTCGGTGAGGTCGATCTTGTCCTGACCTATGCCGCGCCGGGCGAGGCGCCGGAGACGCGCGCTTCGACCGGCGATTCCAAGTTCAACCGGCTCTGGACGCTGCTCGGCACGCCCTGCCTGACCGTGCCGCTGATGCGAGGCCCGCGTGGCCTGCCGGTCTCCTTCCAGCTCGTCGGCCGCTTCGGCGACGATGCTCGCGTCATCGCCGTGGCGCGGGCGCTCGAGCGCCTGATCCTGATGCCGGCATGACGATGTCTAGGCGAGATCTGGGCTCTGGTCCCGCATGGGACAATATTGCACTGCAACAACTTCGGCTTGATTGTGGCGGAAAGGATTTATGCTGCACTCCACAATACTAAAAGCTTCTGCCTGGAAGGTCTTGTCCGGGACTATCCACAAAGCAGTTCAATGATTTAACCACTGATTAAGAACGCTGCTCTGGTGCGGCGCTCGCTGCGGCGACGCAGCCACTTGCGGCGGCCGCCGTTTCTGCTAGCTTCCATGTCAGGTCAATGACAAGGAGGGTTCACATGAACCTCGCGCTAAGTCTCGACCGGTTGGCCATGGGAGCAGCTTTCGCGCTGGTTCTGGCGATCGTGATCGGAGCGTTCTGACGAGGAAGTCAGTCTCGAGTCGAAAAGACCGATAAGCCAATTGGAGAGCGTCGCGGGAGAGGCCCCGCGGCGCTTTTCCTTTGGGGCTCGTCAGATCGGCGGCGGGCGATGAAGCCGCTCAGCTTTCCGGGCAGGAATTTTCCGTCACTTGCCAGGACATCAGATTCGTGACGCGTCCGCAGGTGGCGAGGCGGCGCCCCATGGTGGTGCGGATGCAGGACATGCTGCCTTCCGCGATCTTCTTGCCGTCGTTCCAGCAATAGCAATAAGGCTCGGGCGCCTGTGCCAGGCGCGGCCTGTCGAGCGCGACGGCTTTCTCCTGCGCCCGGACAGGGGAAGCCGACAGTAACAGGATCGTCGCAGAAAACGCCGACAACAGCAGCGTTGCTGCACCAGAGCGCGGTAGCCTCCGAGGGGATCGGACCATGGCTCGCTCCTGTCGTTCGCTGGATCAGCGTGACGGTGCGGCAACGGTAGCATAGTGAAGCCGGCAACCCAATATGATCGGGGCCTGTCCGTCGAAGGTTCAGCTCAGGCCCACCTTGCGAAAGTCGTACGACCCGACCATATTTCGGGTCCAGTGAGCCGATCCCGGCTCCGGGAGGAACCATGTCACTGATTTCGCTCGCCCGTCGTGGACGTGCAGTCGCCCTCATCGCTGGCGCTCTTCTGCTGGTGCCGATCATTGCCGAGGCCGCTCCGGGCGGCCGCAGCATGGGCAGTCGCGGCTCGCGCAGCCAATCGCAGGTCGCGCCGACGCCGACCGCGCCTGGCTCGTCGTTCCAGCGCAGCCCGACGCAGGCCCCTGGCCCGTCGGCTGCCGCTCCGGCCGCTGGCGCTGCGGCGGGTGCCGCCGCGCAGGCGGCCCGCCCGTCCATGGCGCGCAGCCTGATGATGGGCGTTGCCGGCGGCTTGCTGGGTGCCGGCCTGTTCGGCCTGCTCTCGGGCGCCGGTTTCGGCGGCATCGCCGGCTTCCTTGGCCTGCTCTTCCAGGTCGCGCTGATCGGCGGACTGATCTGGCTGGCGCTGCGCCTGTTCCGTCGCCGCAGCGAGCCGCAGCTCGCCAGCGCCGGTGGGCCGCTGAGTCGCGAGGCCTATCAGCCGCAGCCGGCCGCGCCCGCCATGGGCGGTCTCGGCGGTGGCGCTGCGGCGGTGCCTGGCGCCAAGCCGGTCGAGTTCGAGCTGCAGGGCGCCGACTACGGCACGTTCGAGCGCCTGCTCACCGAGGTCCAGGCTGCGATCTCCGATGAGAACATCGCGCGCCTGCGCCAGATCACGACGCCCGAGATCTCCGGCGCCCTCGAGGAAGAATTCGCCGACAACGCCCGCAAGGGCCTCATCGAGAAGGCCGCCGAGGTCAAGCTGCTGCAGGGCGACCTCGCCGAATCCTGGCGCGAGGACGGCTATGAGTACGCCACCGTCGCGATGCGCTTCAGCCTGCTCACCGCCATGATCGAGCGCAATGGCGGCAAGGTGGTCGAGGGCCATGCCACGATCCCGCGCGAGGTCACCGAGCACTGGACCTTCGTGCGCTCGCGCGGCGGCGAGTGGAAGGTCGCGGCGATCCAGCCGGTCGAGTAAGCCGGCGGCGACACCCGAATTCTGGACGGCCGGGCTTTGCCCGGCCGTTTTTCGTTTCGGCGACGGGCGAAGCGCCCTATAGGCAAGTCTAGCGCCGGTAGTCGGCGTGCCTTGGCTATCTGGAGCGTTTAACCATGAGCGACATGCGTCTCGTCGTCGTCGGCGCCGCCGGGCGGATGGGCCGTACGCTGGTGAAAGCGATCCACGATACGCCTGGCTGCATGCTCTCTGCCGCGATCGAGCGGCCGGGCTCACCCGCGCTCGGCCAGGATGCGGCGGTGCTGGCCGGCCTGCCCGCCAGTGGTGTCCTGGTCAGCGACGACGCGCTCGCCGCCTTCGTCGAGGCCGAGGGCGTGCTCGACTTCACCATGCCTGAGGCGACCGTCGCCTTCGCCGGCCTCGCTGCCCAGGCCCGCATCGTCCATGTCGCCGGCACCACCGGCATGGAGCCGCAGCATCTGGCGAAGCTGGAGGCTGCCTCGCGCCATGCCGCGATCATCCGCTCCGGCAATATGAGCCTCGGCGTCAACCTGCTGGCGGCGCTGGTGCGCAAGGTCGCGGCGACGCTCGGCACCGACTGGGACATCGAGATCGTCGAGATGCACCATCGCATGAAGGTCGATGCGCCCTCGGGCACGGCCGTTCTGCTCGGCGAGGCGGCGGCGGAGGGCCGCGCCGTCGAACTCGCCGAAGCCCGCGTCGCAGTGCGCGACGGCCAGGTCGGCGCCCGCCAGCCTGGCACGATCGGCTTTGCCGCCCTGCGCGGCGGCACCGTCGTCGGCGACCACAAGGTGATCTTCGCCGGTGCCGGCGAGCGGCTCGAGCTCGCCCATGTCGCCGAGGATCGCAGCCTGTTCGCCCAGGGCGCGGTCAAGGCGGCGCTCTGGGGCCGCGGCCGCAAGCCCGGGCTCTATTCGATGGCCGACGTGCTCGGCCTCGACAAATTCTGATGACCGCGCTCGCCGTCGCGCCTGGCGTGACACATTGGCCGGGTTATCTCGATCCGGCCGAGCAGGCGGCGCTGGTCGCCGAACTGCGCGAGGCGGCGCGGCAGGCGCCATTCTATGTGCCGCGCATGCCGAAGACCGGAAAACCATTCTCGGTCAAAATGACCAATTGCGGCGCGCTCGGCTGGGTCTCGGATGAGCGCGGCTATCGCTACCAGCCGTTGCATCCCGAGACCGACGCGCCCTGGCCCCCGATCCCGGCCCGGTTGCTGCGCGCCTGGCAGGAGCTCGCGGGCTATCCGCACGAGCCCGAGGCCTGTCTCGTCAATTTCTACGAGCCATCAGCGAAGATGGGCCTGCATCAGGACCGTGATGAACAGGAGTTCGACGCGCCGGTGCTGTCGCTCTCGCTCGGCGACACCGCCGTCTTCCGCATCGGCGGCACCAGCCGTGGCGGCAGGACGGTCTCGCTGAAGCTGGCCTCGGGCGATGCGCTCGCCTTCGGCGGGCAGGCGCGGCTCGCCTTTCATGGCGTCGACCGCATCCTTGCGGGCTCGTCGAGCCTGCTGCCGCAGGCGGGGCGGATCAACCTGACCCTGCGGCGTGTGACGAAGCCCTCAATCTGAAGGCTTGGGCGCATCGTCGCCCGGCAGTTTCGGGAAGGACCAGCCGAACAGGAGCGAGCCGGCCCGCAGGCCGAAGCCGGCAGCGAGCCCGCCCAGCATGACCAGCAGCGGAGCAAAGCCCATTTGCGCAAGGCCGACCGTCGCGCCGGCGCCGGCGGCGGCAGCAGTGACGTAGAAGTCACGGCTCCAAAGCACCATCGGCCGGTCACCGGCGAGGATGTCGCGGATGATGCCGCCGAAGGTCGCGGTCATCGCGCCGAAAGCGATTGCGGAGGGGATCGGGACGCCGGCGGCCAGGCCCTTCTGCGCGCCGATCACGGCGAAGAGCGCAAGGCCGGCCGCGTCCGCCCAGATCAGCAGGCGCTTGGCGCCCCAGCCATCGAGTGTCCCGGGCTTGAAATACGCAATCGCCCAGGCCGCCAGGGCGACGGCTGAGCAGAGCAGAACGTCGGACGGCGCCTCGATCCAGAAGACGCGCCGGTCGAGCAGGAGGTCGCGCAAGGTGCCGCCACCGACGCCGGTGACGGTGGCGAGCAGGATGAACCCGAACGGATCCATCCGCTTGCGGGCGGCGACCAGCGCCCCGGTCAGGGCGAAGACGACGACACCCGCAGATTCGAGCACCTGTCAGTTCGCCGGCTTGTCGCCGGCATCGGCAGCCGGGTTCTCCAAACCGTTGACGGCAGGCTTCGGCGCGCCGGCGGAGACGCCGACCAGTGCCGGGCGCAGCACCCGCTCGCCGATCTTGTAGCCGGTCTGCACAACCTTCGAGACGAGGCCCTTGGCGATGCCGGCGTCAGGCGCCTCGAACATCGCCTGGTGCAGGTTCGGGTCGAACTTCTCGCCTTGCGGATCGATCTTGCGCACGCCGTGACGCTCGAGCGTCTTCAGGAGTTCGCGCTCGGTCAGCTCGACGCCCTCGACCAAGGCTTTCAGGCCATTGTCGGTCGCGGCCTGGCTCGTCTCCGGCACGCTCTCAAGCGCGCGGCGCAGATTGTCGGCCGAGCCGAGCAGGTCGCGGGCGAAGCTCGTCACCGCATAGGCCTTGGCGTCGGAGATCTCGCGCTCGGTGCGACGGCGCAGATTCTCCATTTCGGCGAGGGTGCGCAGCAGCTTGTCCTTGAGGTCGTCGCGCTCGGCTTCGATCAGGGCTGCCGGGTCGGGCGTCTGGGCCTCGTTCGCCTTGGCCTCGGTTGCGTCCTGATTCTCGGTTTCCGGCTTCGGATCGTCCTTCGCAGGGTTCTGCGTCATTCCATCATCCCAATCGTTGAGCGTCATGTATCGTTGCAGCGCCGGCTGTGAGCCGCACTGGCTTCGTCGCCGATATCGGGCTTCGGCCGGGCGAAATCAAGCACGAGCCATGGCCTTGGCCTTGCCGGAGGCCTGCTTGTCGAGCTCCAGAGTGAACACCGCGAGCAACGCCTGGCGGATCACCAGCTGCCGGCCGGTCGAAGTGATCTTCGCCCCGGTCAGGTCGGTGACGTAGAACACGTCGACCGCCTTCTCGCCGAAGGTCGCGATATGGGCCGAGGCGATGTTGAGGTTGAGCTTCCCGATCGCGGTGGTGAGGTCGTAGAGCAGGCCGGGCCGGTCGAGGCCGGAGACCTCCAGCACCGTGTGCCGCGAGGACAGGACGTTGTCGATGATGACCTCGGGCGCGACCTGGAAGGTGCCGCCGCGTGGCGGGGGTGCGCGGCGCTGGGCGACGAGGTCGGCGATCTTGATCTCGCCCTTGAGCGCGCGCTCGATTGCCGCCGCGATGCGCTCGGCCCGGCGCAGCTCGTCGTCGTCGCGCTCGAAGGCGCGCGAGACGAAGATGGTGTCGAGCACCAGCCCGTCCGTGGTGGTGAAGATCTGTGCGTCGACGATGTTGCCGCCAGCCGCCGCGCAGGCCCCGGTGACGATAGCAAGCAGGCGCGGATGGTCGGGCGCCAGCACGGTGAGCTCGGTCACGCCGCGGAACTGGTCGGTCTCGACCCGCGTCGCCGTGGTGCGGCCGGCAACCTCCGCCTCGCGCAGGAAGCGGGCATGCTGCTCCTGCCGCTCGGGCTCGACCTTGAGCCAGTAGGCCGGATAATGCCGGGCGAGATAGGCGGCCCGCTCCTCTTCCGTCCAATCGGCGAGGCGCGCCTCCAGCGCCTGCTGCTTGCGCTCGACCCTGGCCTTGCGCTCGATGCCGGAATGGCCGCCGGCGAGCACGACCTCGGTCTCGTAGTAGAGCGTGCGCAAGAGCTGGCCCTTCCAGCCGTTCCAGACGCCGGGGCCGACCGCCTTGATGTCGGCGACGGTCAGCACCAGCAGCAGCTTCAGCCGCTCCAGCGTCTGCACGATTCCCGCGAAGCTCTCGATCGTCTTGGGGTCGCCGAGGTCGCGGCTCTGGGCGATCGTGGACATCACCAGATGGTTCTCGATCAGCCAGACCACCGTCTCGGTCTGGGCATCGGTCAGGCCGAGCCGCGGGCAGAGCTTGCGGGCGATGCGGGCGCCGGCGACCGAATGGTCCTCCGGCCGGCCCTTGGCGATGTCGTGCAGGAACAGCGCGACATAGAGGGCGCGCCGGTTGGTGATGGTCGCGAAGATCGAGTTCGCCAGGGGGTGCTCGGCTTCGAGCTTGCCGCCGTCGATCTCGGCGAGGATGCCGATCGAGCGGAGCAGGTGCTCGTCGACCGTATAGTGATGATACATGTTGAACTGCATCATCGCGACGACGCGGCCGAAATCCGGGATGAAGCGGCCGAGCAGGCCGGACTCGTTCATCCGCCGCAGCACCGGCTCGGGCGAGCGCCGCGCCGTCAGGATCTCCAGGAAGATGCGGTTCGCCTCGCGGTCCTGCCGCAATTGCGGCGTGACGAGGCGCAGCGACTGCGTCACCAGCCGGCTGGTGTCGGGATGGATGGCGAGGTCGTCACGGCTGGCGATCTCGTAGAGCCGCAGAAGATTGACCGGGTCGCGCTTGAAGGCGTCGTCGTCGATCACGGCGAGGCGTTGGCCCCGCAGGGTGAAGTCGGGATGGCCGAGCGCGCGCACGCGCCGGCGCTTGGTGAAGGAGCCGATCAGGCTGGTCAGGCTGGCGCGCGGCTTCTGCTGGCGCGCCTCCAGCGCGGCGCAGACGATCGCGGTGAGGTCGCCGACATCCTTGGCGACGAGAAAATAGGCCTTCATGAAGCGCTCGACCGGGGCCTGGCCGCTGCGGCCGGCATAGCCGATTGCGGCTGCGACCTGGCGCTGCAGGTCGAAGGAGAGCCGCTCCTCTGCTCGCCCCGTGATGAAATGCATCCAGCAGCGCACCCGCCAGAGGAATTCCTCCGAGCGCTGGAACATCGCGAATTCGCGCGCATCGAACAGCCCGGCCTCGACCAGCTCGGCCGGATCGTCGACGCGATAGGAATACTTGGCGATCCAGAACAGCGTGTTGAGGTCGCGCAGGCCGCCCTTGCCGTCCTTGACGTTGGGCTCGACCAGGTAGCGCGACGAGCCGGCGCGGGCAACGCGGGTCTCGCGCTCGGCGAGCTTGGCCTCGGTGAAGGCCGGCGCCGTGCCCTCGGCGATCTCGGCGCCGTAGCGCCGCTGCAGATCGGCGAACAGCGCCGCATCGCCACAGATCAGGCGAGCCTCCAGCAGCGCGGTGCGGATCGTCATGTCGGCCCGGCCCTCGCGGATGCAGTCGTCGACCGAGCGCACGGAATGGCCGACCTTCAGCTTCAGGTCCCAGAGCGGGTAGAGCATCGCCTCGACAACGCTCTCGCCCCAGGCGGTCTGCTTGTCGGGGAAAAGGAAGAGCAGATCGACATCCGAGCCCGGCGCCAGCGTGCCGCGGCCATAGCCGCCGACCGCGACGACGGCGATGCGCTCTCCGGCGGACGGGTTCTCGACTGGGTAGAAATGCCGTGTCGCCGCGACATGCAGGCTGGCGACGATGCTGTCCATCACGCTGGAGAGCCGCTTGGCACAAGAGAGGCCGTTGCGGGATTTGGCTAGAATCTCGCGGGCTGACTGGCGACCTTCCTCGAGATTGTCGCGCAGTGCATCGACCAGCGCACCGCGCAGGCTATCGCGATCGCCCTCGTTGAACTGTCGCGCCAGCTTGCCGACCGCAGCCAGGGGATTGTCGATGAATTCGGCGAGGCGGGGTGCTGGCTTGTCGGGGGAGGGCGGCACTGAACGAGGCTCTTCGAGACTTTCGGCAACGCGGCGGCAGTCGATCCCTAGCACGAACGAGAGCGGACGCGGAAACATAATTAAACAAGCATATGATGTGAAATTATCGATATCACGCCATTCTACGTTTTGTTTGACATAGAGAACGATCGAACCTATCAATCGGACACGCGCCGATTTGAGCCAGCAGCTTGCGGGCGCGAAACAAGTGCAGCTAAAGCGGGGGCGCTGGAGGCTGATGTCCTCCTCCCCTTCGCGCAAGATCGACTGAAGGGAAACGCCATGCCGACCATTTCAGCTCTGACCCGCCGCGCCGTGCTCGTCGGCCTTGCCGCAGCGTCGCTCGCCGTTGGCAGTGCGCAGGCGCAGGCGCCGAAGGAGATCCGCGTCGATTACGCCACCTACAACCCGGTCAGCCTGCTACTGAAGGATCGCGGCATCCTCGAGAAGGCACTCGAGGCCGATGGCATCAAGGTGCGCTGGGTGCTCTCGGCCGGCTCGAACAAGGCGCTCGAATTCCTCAATGCCGGCTCGCTCGATTTCGGCTCGACCGCCGGCGCCGCCGCGCTGATCGGCAAGATCAACGGCAATCCGATCAAGTCGATCTATGTCTATTCCCGGCCGGAATGGACCGCGCTCGTCACCGGCGCCAAGAGCGAGATCACCAAGGTCGCCGACCTCAAGGGCAAGCGGGTCGCCGTCACCCGCGGCACCGATCCGCACATCTTCCTTGTCCGCTCGCTCGCCGAGGCGGGCCTGACCGAGAAGGACGTCAAGCTCGTGCTGCTGCAGCATGCCGATGGCCGGCTCGCCCTGGAGCGCGGCGATGTCGAGGCCTGGGCCGGGCTCGACCCGATGATGGCCGCCGCCGAGGTCGAGGCCGGCGCCAAGCTGTTCTACCGCAAGGCTGCCGACAACACCTGGGGCGTGCTCAACGTCCGCGAGGAGTTCGCCGAGAAGAATCCAGAGCTCGTCCGCAAGGTTCTCAAGGCCTATGAGGAGGCGCGCGCGATCGCACTCGCCAATCCGGCCGAGGTCCGGAAGGCGCTGGTCGAGGCGACCAAGCTCTCCGACGCGGTGATCGAGCGCCAGCTCACCCGGACCGAATTGACCCACAGCACGATCGGTCCGGCGCAGGCCGAGACCATTCTCGCCGCGGGCCTCGCTTTGCAGCAGGCTGGCGTCCTGCCGGCGACCGCCGACGTCAAGGCAACAGTCGACGCGCTGATCGACAAGCGCTTTGCCGCGACCAACTGAGCGGGCATGATCCCGTCGCAATGAGTTCGATCGAGATCGCAGACGCCATCGACGAGAAGCCGGCCGCGCCTCCTGCTCGGCCGGCTTCTCGCGTTGGCCTGCGGCTCGCCGGCTTCCTGCTGCCGGTCGTCCTCGCGATCATCTGGGAAATCCTCGTCCGGGCCGGCCTTGCCAATGGCCGGCTGATGCCGCCACCCAGCGTGGTCGGCAGAACGCTCTGGCAGCTTGCCGTCAGCGGCGAGCTCTGGACCCATGCCGCCGCGACGCTCTGGCGCGTCGCGGCCGGCTTCGGCATCGGCGCTGCCGTCGGCACCGCGCTCGGCGCGCTGACAGGTGCCCTGCCATTGGCCCGCGGCCTGCTCGACCCGACCTTGCAGGCCCTGCGCGCCATCCCCTCGATCGCCTGGGTGCCGCTGTTCATCCTGTGGTTCGGGATCTTCGAGGCCTCGAAGGTGGCGCTGATCGCGGTTGGCGTCTTCTTCCCGGTCTATCTCGGCGTCGCCGCCGCCATTCTCTCGATCGACCGCAAGATCGTCGAGGTCGGCCGCGTCTTTCGCCTCGGCCGGCTCGCGATGGTCCGGCGTGTCTTGCTGCCGGCGATCCTGCCCGACTGGTTCACGGCGTTGCGCGGCGGTCTCGGGCTCGGCTTCATGTTCGTCGTCGCCGCCGAGATCATGGGCGCGAGCGAGGGCCTCGGCTATCTCCTGGTCGATGGCCAGCAACTCGGCCGACCCGACACGATCATCGCTGCCATCATCGCCTTCGCCGTGCTCGGCAAGCTCGCCGATGGGCTCCTGCTCGCGCTGACGCGCCCCTTCCTCGCCTGGCAGGACACCGCCAGGGACAGGCTCTGAGGGCGCGATGCTGACCTTCGATCAGCTCTCCAAGACCTATGCCGACGGCACCCGTGCCCTGTCGGGCATCGACATCTCCGTCGCCGCCGGCGAGATCCTGGCGCTGGTCGGCGGCTCAGGTTGCGGCAAGACCACCCTGCTGCGCCTCGTCGCCGGGCTCGACCGGCCGAGCGAAGGCCGCATCCTGCTCGACGGCGCCGCCATCACCGAGCCGCGGGCCGATGTCGGCGTGATCTTCCAGGAGCCGCGCTTGCTGCCTTGGCTCTCGGTCGCCGCCAATGCCGGCTTCGGCCTCAGCCATCTGCCTGCGGCGGAGCGTGACCGCCTCGTCACCGGAGCGCTCGCCCGCGTCGGTCTCGCCGGCTATGAGGCGCGCTGGCCACGCGAGCTCTCCGGCGGCCAGCAGCAGCGCGTCGCCATCGCCCGCGCCCTCGTCACCCGGCCCAAGCTCCTCCTGATGGACGAGCCCTTCTCCGCGCTTGACGCCACCACGCGCGCCAGTCTGCACGGCCATCTCCTCGCGCTCTGGGAGGAGAGCCGGCCGACCGTGGTGATGGTCACCCACGATGTCGAAGAAGCCGTAACGCTGGCTGACCGCATCGTGGTGATGCAGCCTAGGCCCGGCCGCATCTTCGACGAGCTCGACAATCCGCTGGCCCGCCCGCGCGACCGGCTCTCGCCGGCCTTCGAGGCGACCAAGCGCGAGGCGCTGCGCACGCTCGACCGCTCGCTTACCGACAGCGAGCCACGCCAGCACAAGGCGGCCGAGAGCGCCGGCATGTGGTGGTAGCGACCGTTTGACAAAACGGACGCTCAGACCTTATGAAAGGACACGCGCCGATTTGAGCCTCAGCTTGCGGGCGCGAAACAAATGCAGCTAAAGCGCGGGACGACGGGACGGCCGCAAGGCCGTCGGCGCTCCTTCCGCCTTGTCTATGGATGGAGCCAGTTATGTCGGCCGATCTTCACGATCTTCCCCGTTCTCACGATCACGCCCTGTCACGTCCCGCTGCGGGCGAGGTCGTCGCGCTGCTCGGCACTCCCGAGGTGCGCGCGCTGGCCCTGCGTGGGTTCGCCGGCCTGAGGGCTGACGAAGGAACGGTGCCGACTGCCGGGATCGGCCTGCTCTGTGCCCGGCCGCGCTTCTTCCCCTGGCTCGATCTCGCCGAGAACCTCGCCTTTGCCTTGCCCAAAGCCACACCGTTCGAGCGCGAGGGCCTGATCGCCAACGTGCTGGTCCGCGTCGGTCTTGCTGCGCAGGCGACGCAGCGGCCCGGGACGCTCTCGCCGGAAGAGCTGCTGCGGCTCGCCATTGCCCGCCTGCTGCTGGTGAGGCCGCGCCTGCTGCTGATCGACGAGCCCTTCGCAACGCTCGACACAGAGGCGCGCGACCGGCTCGCGGCCTTCCTGCCTGAGCTCTGTACGCAGGGGCGTCCGGCCGTCGTCATCGCCACCGGCTCGGTCGAGGATGCCCTGCGCCTCGCCGACCGCATCCTCGTCCTGCCGCAGCAGCCGGGCCCGGTCGCCTTCAGCCTCGACAACCTCCTCGCCCGCCCGCGCGAGGAGGGTTCGGTCGGCTTCGTCGCCTTGCGCCGCGAATTGCGCCGGGCGCTCGACAAGGAAGTCCGGCATGCCGCGCCGGAGGTGGAGGCAGCGGCCTGAACCGGCTAGACAGGCCGCGAACCGTTTCTGCCAGGGATCACGATCATGGACGTCACCGCGCTGCGCGCTCTGCAGGCTCCGCTCAAGGACAAGTATCGTGAGGCGCCCGATGCGGCGGTGATCACGCTGAAAGCAAAAGGCGAACTCGACGACCAGCACATCGCCTGCAAGGTCGAAACCGGCCGGGCGATTGCGCTTGCCGGCCTCCATCCTGCCACCGGCGGCTCCGGCGCCGAGCTCTGCTCCGGCGACATGCTGCTCGAGGCGCTGGTCGCCTGCGCCGGCGTCACGCTGAAGGCGGTCGCGACCGCGCTCGAGATCGAATTGAAGAAGGGCACGGTCCGGGCCGAGGGCGATCTCGACTTCCGCGGCACGCTCGGCGTCGCCAAGGACGCCGCGGTCGGCTTCAAGGCGATCCGCCTGTCCTTCGATGTCGAGACCGATGCGCCTCAGGACAAGCTCGACACGCTGCTCAAGCTGACCGAGCGCTACTGCGTCGTCTTCCAGACGCTCAATGTGAAGCCGGAGCTCTCGGCGAATCTCGCGCGGGCCTGATCAGGCCGGCAGCGGGCGCGGCGACCCATCCGCCTCCGTCGCTTCCGGTTCCTGCGAAATCGGCGCCGTCATCGGGTCGATGATCGCGAAGGGGCGCTCCGACATCTGTTCGGGCGCGGCGCGCTGGCGGATGCGCAGTGCCGCCATGGCTGCGAGCAGCGCGCTGATCGCAGCCATGAAATAGAGCAGCCCGTTGATGTCGAGCCGCGCCATCACCTGGGCGCCAAGCAGCGGGCCGAGCGCCGAGCCGATGCCGCTGACCAGGATCAGCCGGCCGCTGACGGCGACGACGCGGTCCTGCGGCATGCGGTCGAGCGCATGGGCGACGCAGACCGGATAGAGCGTCGACATGAACCCCCCGAGCAGGGCGGCGACCGGCAGCACCGCGCCGAGATGGCGCGGAACCAGATCGAGCGCGACGGCAGCCACCGAGAAGCCGAGCGCCAGTCCCGCCAGCACGATGCGGCGGTCGCCGCGATCGGAGAGGCGGCCGACCGGGACCTGGAAGGCGAAGCCGCCGAGCACCGCGACCAGCATGAACAGCGCGATCGTCTCCTGCGGGATGGCATTGCGCGCCATCCAGGCCGGGAACAGCGCATAGAAGGCGCTGCTGATCATGCCGGCGATGACGCAACCGATCACTGAGATCGGCGCCTGCCGTGTCAGTTCGCCATAGGGCAGCGAGGCCTCCGCTGGCAGCGTCGGCGCTTCCGCGCGGGTCGTGCTGACCATCACCAGCGCCAGCGCGAACAGCGCGACTATGATGTTGAACGGGGTTGCGGTCTCGACCGGGAGCTTGCCGATCAGCAATTGGCCCGCCGCCAGCGCCAGGAAGGTGCCGACCATGTAGATCGAGAAGATGCGGCCGCGCTGCTCGGGCGGAGCCTTGGCGTTGAGCCAGCTCTCGGTGGTGATGAACAGGCCGACACAGCCCAGGCCAATCGCCATTCGGCACGCGATCCAGCCCACCGGTGAGACGAAGAGCGGCATCGCCGACGTTCCGACCACGACCATGCCGGCGAAGGCGGCATAAGCCCGGATATGGCCGATGCGCTGGATCACCTGCCCGCACCAGACGGCGCCGATGGTGAAGCCGACGAAATAGGCGCTCAGCACGATGCCGGTGAGTGTTGGGCCGAAGCCCTCATTCGTCAGCCGCAACGACAGGAACGTGTTGAAGAAGCCGTTGGCGAGCTGAACGAGGCTCGTCGCGGCGATGAGCGTTCCGATCTGAACGAGCAAGGGTCACGGCCTCCGGTGCAGTCTGGGAAGGCCTGCAACTCAACGCCGGAATGTGATCTCGCCATGGCGACCGGGAGGAATAGCAGCGCGCCGCGTCACTCCGCCGCCTTCAGCTTCACCGCCTTGGCGAAGGGCAGCTGCGGCTCGTTCGGACTGGCGTCGTCGAATTCTAGCGCCCCGATCCGCTCGGCCCGGCCGGTGACCTTGCCGGCCGATGTCCTGATCTGGGCGACGTCGTACTGCGCCTGGCGGAAATGGCTGTCGAGCTTGTCGACGCGTTCGCCGAGCCGGCGGACATCGTCGAGCAGCTTGCCGACTTCGGCCTGGATCACCTGCGCTTCCTCGCGCATGCGGGCATCGCGCACCAGCGACTGCATCAATTGGATCGCTAGCGCCAGCAGCGAGGGCGAGACGATCATCACCCGCGCCCGGTGCGCCTTCTGGATGATGTCGTCGAAATGCTCGTGCAGGTCGGCGTAAATCGCCTCCGACGGCACGAAGAGCAGCGCCATATCCTGCGTCTCGCCCGGCAGGAAATAGCGCTCGGCGATGTCCTTGACATGCTGGCCGACATCGGCGCGCACCCGTGCCGACGCGTGCTTCTTCGCCTCCTCGCCGCGTGCCTCGCGCAGCATGGTGAAGCTCTCCAGCGGAAACTTGGCATCGATGACGAGGCCGCGCCCGTCGCCCGGCAGGGTGACCAGGCAGTCCGGGCGCTTGCCGGTCGAGAGCGTTGGTTGAAACGAAAAGAAAGCCGCTGGAAGACCGTCGCGGATGATCGCCTCCATCCGGCCCTGGCCATAGGCGCCGCGCGCCTGCTTGTTGGCGAGCACGTCCTTCAGCGTCACCACCTCGCCGGTGAGCTCGGTCAGGTTCTTCTGGGCGTTGTCGATGACGGCGAGGCGCTCCTGCAGCCTGCCGAGGCTCTCATTGGTCTGGCGGACATTCTGCTCCAGCCCGGCGCCGACCTGCTGGCGCAGGCCGTCCATCCGTTCGGCCATGATCCGGGCAAGGTCGCCCTGCCGGGTCGAGAGGATCTCGGCCATGGTCTGCATGCGGCCGCTGAGTTCGGCCTGCTGCCGGTTCATCTCGGCGACCTTGTCGTCCATCTCACGGGCGCGCTCGGCCGCCATCGCCGCCTCGATCTCGCGCCGGCGCGCCGCGCGCCAGGACGAGAGCAGCGCCAGGACAAGCAGGAGGAGCGTCAGACCGGCGAAGCCGAAGGCGGCTTCGGCCCAGCTCACGGGACGCTCCAGCAGGACGAAGGCGATCTGGTTCATGCCGCAAGCCTACACCATCCAGGCCGCAAATCTAGAACATAAGCGGAACAGTTTGACCGTTTCGTCACAAGCGCTTATGTCGCGGCAACTCCTGAAAACGTCCCAGAGCGCCCTATGGCCATCCGCCCCCTCGTCATCCTGCCCGACTCGATGCTGCGCAAGGTCTCCGCGCCGATCGACGACATCACGCCGGAGATCCGCAAGCTGGCGGACGACATGCTGGAGACGATGTACGACGCGCCGGGAATCGGCCTTGCCGCGATCCAGATCGGCGAGCCGGTCCGGCTGGTCACCATCGACGTCTCGAAGAAGGCGGAAGAAGGCGAGGAACAGAAGCGCGAGCCGCTGGTCTTCATCAATCCCGAGGTGACCTGGCGCTCGGAGGAGCTGAGCTCCTATGAGGAAGGTTGCCTCTCGATTCCCGAATATTACGAGGAGGTCGAGCGGCCGGCGCGCGTCAAGGTCAGCTATCGCGATCTCGACGGCAAGGCGCAGGAGATCGAGGCCGACGGCCTGCTCGCCACCTGCCTGCAGCACGAGATCGACCATCTCAACGGCGTGCTCTTCATCGACTATCTGTCACGGCTGAAGCGCGACCGGGTCAACAAGCGCTTCGCCAAGGCGGCGAAACGGGAGAGCGCGGCCTGACCGGCCGGGGCAAAACATTATGAGCTTGCGCGTCATCTTCATGGGCACGCCGGATTTCGCCGTGCCCACCTTGACCGAGATCATCGGCCAGGGCCACGAGGTCGTCTCCGTCTATACCCGTGCTCCGGCGCCGGCCGGGCGCGGCATGGAACTGCGGCCCTCGCCAGTCCAGGTCACGGCCGAGCGCTTCGGCATCCCGGTGTTCTCGCCGAAGACGCTGAAGACCGCCGAGGCGGCCGAGGTCATGGCCTCGCACGAGGCCGACGTCGCCGTCGTCGTCGCCTATGGCCTGATCCTGCCCAGGGCGATCCTGGAGGCGCCGGAACTCGGCTGCCTCAATCTGCACGCTTCGCTGCTGCCGCGCTGGCGCGGCGCCGCACCGATCCAGCGCGCCATCATGGCGGGCGACGCCGAAACCGGCGTCTGCGTCATGAAGATGGAGGAGGGGCTGGATACCGGCCCGGTCGCCATGGTCGAGCGGCTTGCGATCGACGGCAACGCCACGGCCGGCGACATGCATGACCGGCTCGCCGGCCTCGGCGCCGACCTGATGGTCCGGGCGCTCGCCGCCCTCAGCCGCGGTGGCCTGCGCTTCACGTCGCAGGCGGAAGAGGGCGTGACCTATGCCAGCAAGATCGGCAATGACGAGGCAAGGCTGAGCTGGAACCGGCCGGCGCAGCAGGTTCACGACGTCGTGCGCGGCCTCTCGCCCTTCCCCGGCGCCTTCGTCGAGGTCGATCTCGGCAAGGGACCGGAGCGGTTGAAGCTCTTGCGCACCGCGCGCGCCGGCGGCGCGGCCGAGCCGGGCACGCTGCTCGACGACGAGGGCACCATCGCCTGCGCGGTCGGGGCGGTGAAGCTGCTCCAGGTCCAGCGCGCCGGAAAGGGGCCGATGAGCGCCCAGGAGTTCCTGCGCGGGGCGCGGCTCTCGGCGGGCGCGAAGCTCTAGTACCGGGAGGCATTGAAAATGGCTCCCGGTATTCCGTATGTGGATTTCTACAGCCGAAGGCTGTGTTTGAGAAATTCACATTGGATCAACGGCCTGACGCGTCAGCGTCACTGGCCGTTGGGATAAGTCTATGCCCCGTTACAAGCTCGTCATCGAATATGACGGCACGCCCTTCTCAGGCTGGCAGCGCCAGCTTAATGGGCCGTCCGTGCAACAGAGTGTCGAGGAGGCGATCGAAGCCTTCTGCGGCCATGCCGTGCGCCTGCATTGCGCCGGGCGCACCGATGCCGGTGTCCACGCCACCCATCAGGTTGCCCATGTCGATCTCGACAAGGAGTGGCGCACCGACGTCGTGCGCGACGCCAGCAATGCGAGGCTGAAGCGCCTGCCGGTGGCGGTGCTGAGCGCGCAGGCGGTGCCCGAAACCTTCGATGCCCGCATCTCGGCGACGCGGCGCTACTACATCTACCGCATCCTCGATCGGCGCGCGCAGCCGGCCCTCGATGCAAACCGGGTCTGGCATGTCCCCGTCAAGCTCGACCATGAGGCGATGGACCGCGCCGCCAAGGCACTGATCGGCCATCACGACTTCACCACCTTCCGCGCTGCCGAATGCCAGGCCAATGGCCCAATGCGCACGCTCGACCGGTTCGATTGCCGGCGCGAGGGGGCCGAGATCGTGGCTTACGTCCATGCCCGCTCCTTCCTGCATCACCAGGTCCGCTCCATGGTCGGTTGCCTCAAGATGGTCGGCATGGGGCGCTGGCCGGAGAACAAGGTCGGCAAGGTGCTGGCGGCACGCGACCGCTCGCAGTGCGCCGCGCTGGCGCCGCCCTGCGGGCTTTATCTGGCAGGCGTGGATTACTGAGGCCGGCTCAGAACCCGGCCAACCCGAAAATCTTCAGCACCGTGTAGTCGGCAAGCACGCTGGCGCAGGCGATCGCGCCGGCAACGCCGCTCTTCGCGCCGAACGTGGCCCTGGCGACGCAATAGCGCAATCGCAGCACGATCGCGGCGAAAGCGAGGCTCTGGAAGCCGGCGATGCCGGGGTTCGACCAGCCCAACGCGAACACCGTCGCCGGCACTGCCATCAGCGCCGCCGAGAGGATGCCGGCCCAGTTCCAGGCGATGACGAAGCTGGTGAAGCGGGGGTTGCGGGTGAGACTGGGCGCGAGCCCGACCAGCAGCGCCGGAACCGCAATTATCGCCAGGATCTCCGCCGTGACGATGGCTGCGATCAGGCCCGGTGCATCGAACAACCCGCCGCTGTTGGAGAGGCCGACGAGCGTGCGCTCGGCCGCCAGCGCCGGTATCATCGATGGCACCACCAGCACCAGCGCGAGATAGGAGCGCCAGAACCCGTCGCGGCTCAGGTCGAGATCGGGCAGGGCTTTCGCGTCGGCCCGCAGCAGGCGCCAGGAGGCAGCGAGCGATCGCGTCACATCGTCGGCAGCAAGCCTCATGGCCCAACCCTCCGGACGTCACGGCATTAGACTTTCGTCTAAACTGTGGGCGTCAGGGTCGGTTCCGTCAAGCCTGCTGCGCTGCAGCGAAATAGCTCGTCAGTAAACGATGCGTGATCCGCTCCAGCGCGACGAGGTCGGCGATGGCGACCCGCTCGTCGACCTGGTGCATGGTCTGGCCGACGACGCCGTATTCGACCACGGGGCAGTAGTCCTTGATGAAGCGGGCGTCGGAAGTGCCCCCCGTCGTTGACAGGGCCGGGCGCTTGCCGGTCTCGGCTTCGACGGCCTCGGCGGCCATCGCCACGAACGGTCCCGGCTTTGTCAGGAAGGCGACTGCGTTGGTCGGCTCGAAGCTGACCTCGTAACGCACGGTGTTGCCGGCTGCCTCGCGCAGGCGGCGCTCGATCTCGGCCGCCAGCGTCTCCGGCGTCCAGAGGTCGTTGAAGCGGATGTTGAACACGGCCCGCGCTTGCGCAGGGATGACGTTGGTCGCGGGATTGCCGACATCGAGCGTGGTCACCTCGAGATTGCTCGGGTCGAAATGCTCGGTGCCGGCATCGAGCGGGCTTGCGTCCAGCGCCGCCAGCAGCCGGACCATGCCGCGGATCGGATTCTGGGCGAGGTGCGGATAGCCGACATGGCCCTGCACGCCCTGCACGGCGAGCTTGCCGGTCAGCGAGCCGCGCCGGCCGATCTTGATCATATCGCTCATCGCCGCCGGATTGGTAGGCTCGCCGAGGAGGCAATGGTCGAAGCGCTCCCCGCGCGCGTCGGCCCAGGCCAGCAGCTTGACCGTGCCGTTGACGGCGGGGCCTTCCTCGTCGCCGGTGACGAGGAAGGCGATCGAGCCCGGCGCATCGGGATTCTCGCGGCGATAGCGGATCGCGGCGCAGGTCATGGCGGCGAGTCCGCCCTTCATGTCGCAGGCGCCGCGGCCATAGAGCACGCCGCCTTCGATGTCCGCCGCAAAGGGATCATGCGTCCAGGCGGCGAGGTCGCCGGGCGGGACGACATCGGTATGGCCGGCAATGACGAAGACCGGGCCCTCGTTGCCGATGCGGGCATAGAGGTTCTCGATGTCCGGCATGCCAGGCTCCGAGAAAGTCGGTCGCTCGACGCTGAAGCCTTCGGCGCTCAACACGGCATCGAGCAGCGCGAGCGCGCCGCCGTCGGCCGGTGTCACCGAGGCGCAGCGCACCAGGGCCTGGGTGAGGGCGACCGGATCGGTGGGGTCAAACTCGAGTGAGGTGGGTATTTGCTGGCTCATCGAGCCGGTCTAGAGGCTAGCAGTGACCCTGGCTAGCCTCTGGCAGCCCCGCTTTGCTCCGCAAGCGGGGCGTCGCGGCCGACGCCCGGCATCAGGCCGAGGTCGATCAGCGCGACCAGCCAGGCCATCGTCGAGATCGCGATCAGCGAGGGCGCCCAGGCATAGCCGAGCAGCGGCTGGACTTCCCGCGGCAGCACGATGGCGCAGACCAGCAGGATGCCGAACAGCGATGAGCCGCCCCGGTCGGTAGCGCGCTTGGCTGCCAGCGCCGCCCAGGGGAACAGAGCGAAGGCATTGGCGAAGGCGACGATCTTGGCGGCGGCATATTTGTCCGCGACCTGCGGCGCAGCCCACTGGACCGCCAGCAGGCAGAGGGCGAGCGCGATGCTGCCGAGCCAGAACTGGCGCAGGCCGATGCGGCCATCGAGGTCGGTGAACAGGCGGATTGCGGACATGTGTCAAGCTCCGATCCGATACCCTCGCACGCCGGGGCGCCCGAATGAAGCACATGGTGAATAAAAGGTTAATGCCTCCGAACCGGTTGTGCCGCCAGAGAAAATGCCTGCAGAGAAAAAGCTTGAATGCTGCCGGGCGCGCCGCTAGCTGCGAAACGTTCTCCGGATTTCTAGAGCGAACCATTCGGCCGGGTGGGCGAATGGCAGGTTGACTGAGCGGCGCGCGGCGCCGCCGAGCGAGGTTTTGGGCATGACCATTCGTCTGCACCGCGGCGATCTTCCCGATGGGTTCGAGCCGGGCCCGATCCTGGCGATCGACACCGAGACGCTCGGCCTCAATCCGCAGCGCGACCGGCTCTGCGTGGTGCAGCTTTCGCGTGGCGACGGCACTGCCGACGTCGTCCAGATCCCGAAGGGCGCCCCGGCGCCGGCCAATCTCTGCCGCATCCTCGCCGATCCCGGCGTGCTGAAGCTGTTCCACTTCGCCCGCTTCGACATCGCCGCGCTGGAGAAGGCGTTCGGCGTCGTCACCACGCCGGTCTATTGCACCAAGATCGCCTCCAAGCTGGTGCGCACCTATACGGATCGGCACGGGCTGAAGGACCTCGTCCGCGAGCTCCTCGGGGTCGAATTGTCGAAACAGCAGCAATCCTCGGACTGGGGCGCCGATACGCTGACCGAAGCGCAGCTCGGCTATGCCGCCTCGGACGTGCTGCATCTGCATGCCCTGAAGACGAAGCTCGATGTGATGCTGGAGCGCGAGAGCCGCGGCCATCTCGCCAAGGCCTGCTTCGACTTCCTTCCGGCGCGCGCCGAGCTTGATCTCGCCGGTTGGCCAGAGGTCGACATCTTCGCGCATACGTAAAGTTGATGTATCTGGGCTAGGGTCATCCGTCTGGCGGTCGCCGGACCGGCCGCTGCTGATTGTCGGCGTGCGCCGGTTCGACATGAAAAAGCCGCCGGTGGCTGGCAATGGGCGGGCATGAGCTTGGCGATCACAACTCCTGAGACACGCAGCCCGGCGGCGATTCGGGCGCAGATGCGGCAGAGCGCCTTCCGCGCTGCGCGCCGGCATTCCGCGCTCGTGCGCCTGCTCCGGCGCCTGATTCCGATCGGGGCGATCGTCGCTGTGGTGGGGTTGATCATCGTTCCCTTCCTCAACCCGCTGCGCCATGCCGGCAATTTCTCGCTGGGTGGGATCAGCCTGTCGGGCGGCAAGGTGGTGATGGAAACGCCGAAGCTCGCCGGCTATCGCAAGGACAACAGTCCTTACGAGGTCACGGCGGAATCGGCTCTGCAGGACGTCCGCAATCCCACGCAGATCGAGCTCGTGCAGATGGTCGCGCGGGTGCTGATGAAGTCCGAAGGCTGGATCAACATCAATGCCCGCAGCGGCCTTTTCGACCAGACGAAAGAGAAGCTGAAGCTGGTCGACGACGTGAAGATCCGCACCGATTCGGGCTATGATGTCCGCATGCGCACCGCCGACGTTGATTTCAAGGCCGGAACCGTCAACTCGCGCGAGCCGGTGAAGGTCAATCTCGGCACGACGACGGTTGACGCCGATACGCTTGACGTGAAGGACAATGGCGCGCTCATCACCTTCGAGGGGCGCGTGCATGTGCTGATCGAGAACGCGCCGGCCCGCAGCCTGGCCGGCCCGGAGCGCGAAGGCAGCACGCCCAATCTCGAAGCTCTTCGCCCGGCCGGCAAGCCGTGAGATCATCGCATCCAGCCATGCAGATCAGCCACAGGTCACCGATGAAAGCTCTCGCTCTCGCTCTCGCTGTTCTGGTCGCTCCGGCGCTGTCGACAGCTGCATTCGCTCAGCAGCCGGCCGCCAAGCCGGCCAAGGCGCGCGGTGGCGCTCCGGGCTCGCCTTTCGGCGGCATGGGCGGCGACAGCAAGGAACCGATCAAGATCGACGCGAACAAGCTCGACGTGCTCGACAAGGACAACAAGGCGGTCTTCTCCGGCAATGTCGTCGCCGTGCAGGGCGAGACGACCGTGCGCTGCTCGGTGATGACGGTGTTCTATGAGGGCCGGGGCCAGGGTGGGACGCCGAGGCCGGCGCAGCCTGCTGCGCAAGGCCAGGGCGCCAATGACGGCGCGATCAAGCGCATCGAATGCAGCGGGCCGGTCACCGTCGTGTCGAAAACCCAGGCCGCGACCTCGGACAATGCCGTCTTCGACCGCGCCAATAATCAGGTGATCATGACCGGCAATGTCGCGCTGAACGATGGCCCGAACATCACCCGCGGCGACAAGCTGGTCTATAATACGCAGACCGGCATCGCCAACGTGACGTCGAGCGGGCGTGTCCAGGGCTTCTTCGTGCCGAACTCGGGTGACAACAAGGACGGCAAGGACAACAAGGCCGGCGCCAAGCCAACCAATTGATATTCCTTTGCGGCAGGGGCGGCTGCAGGAAGGCGTTGCCAGTTCGGCGCGCCTGGCATACCAGAGCGGACCCATGTCGAACGCCAGCAGCTTGAATTTCCTCCTGTGACGATATCCACGTCTCCGCCTTCCGATGCTGGCCAGCAGGCGCAGCCAAGCCCGGCGCGGCCGGCCAAGGCGCCGGCGACGCCGGGGCTGTTCGGGCGACTCTTCGGCCGGGGCAAGGACAAGCAGGCTGTCGAAGACGACGAGCAGCCTGGCCCGGTCGCGAGCGCGGTCGGCGGTGCCGGCATCCTCGCCGTCAGCGGCCTGCGCAAGACCTATGGCGCCCGCAATGTCGTGAGCGAGGCCTCGCTCTATGTCCGCAATGGCGAGGCGGTCGGCCTGCTCGGCCCGAACGGCGCCGGCAAGACCACGATCTTCTACATGATCACCGGTCTGGTCAGCGCCGATATGGGTGTGATCTCGCTCGAAGGGAACGACATCACCAACCTGCCGATGTACCAGCGCGCCCGGCTCGGCATCGGCTATCTGCCGCAGGAAGCCTCGATCTTCCGCGGCCTCTCGGTCGAGGACAATATCCGGGCCGTGCTCGAGGTGGTTGAGCCGAACCGCAAGAAGCGCGAGCGCGAGCTCGACAAGCTGCTCGACGAATTCAACATCAGCCGCCTTCGCAAGGCGCCCTCGATCGCGCTCTCGGGCGGCGAGCGCCGCCGCTGCGAGATCGCCCGCGCACTCGCCGGGCGGCCCTCCTTCATCCTGCTCGACGAGCCCTTCGCCGGCATCGACCCGATCGCGGTCGGCGACATCCAGGAGCTGGTCCGGCAATTGACCGATCGCGGCATCGGCGTGCTGATCACCGACCACAATGTCCGCGAGACGCTCGGGTTGGTCGATCGCGCCTACATCATCCATTCCGGCCGGGTGCTGACCGAGGGCTCACCGGCCGAGATCATCGCCAATGCCGATGTCCGGCGTGTCTATCTCGGCGAGGATTTCCGGCTCTGAGGCGTCCGACACGCGGTCGCCACACCAGCTATGTTGCGGTGCATTAACTTCCCGACGCAAAAGCCTGTCCAAGGCTTTGACGTGGCCGCGGCCGGCGGTTAGTCTGTTCCACAGGCAAGAACCGTGCCGAATTGCCGCAGGCTAAGGAGTCGGGATCGCGATGGCGATGATGCCACGCATGGAGCTGCGCCAGGGCCAGTCCCTGGTGATGACGCCGCAGCTATTGCAGGCGATCAAGCTGCTCCAGCTCTCCCATCTCGAACTCCAGAGCTTCGTCGAGGGCGAGCTCGAGCGCAATCCGCTGCTCGAGCGCGGCGACGAGGCTCCCGATGCCGGCTCGCTCAACGGCGCCGGCGAAAGCCCGCTCGCCGCCGATGCCGAAGCCTATGCCCGCGCCGAGAGCCTCAACACCCAGGAGGGCATCGAGGGCCGGCTCGGCACCGGGCTCGACAATGTCTTCCAGAACGAGCAGCCCAAGGCGGCGCGGCTGGAGACACAAGGAGCCGACAGCCTGCCGATCATCGGCGGCACCTATGGCGGCTCCGGCGGCTCGTTCGATGAGGGGCCCGAGGGCTTCGAAAGCGGGCTGACAAGCGAGCTTTCGCTGCACGAGCATCTCAGCGCCCAGCTCGACCTGGCCTTGACCGCGCCGGCCGAACG
Organism: Allobosea lupini; assembly: GCF_900109525.1. Classification (GTDB taxonomy): domain Bacteria; phylum Pseudomonadota; class Alphaproteobacteria; order Rhizobiales; family Beijerinckiaceae; genus Allobosea; species Allobosea lupini. The sequence goes on from NZ_FOAN01000003.1 coordinate 447,007, forward strand.
CCTGATCGGCCGCCACATCATCGATGGCGTTGATGATGCCGGCTATCTGACCGAGCCGCTTGCCGACATCGCCGAACGCCTCGGCGTCGATCTTGCCAGGGTCGAGCGGGTACTCGCCATCGTCCAGGGCTTCGATCCCAGCGGTGTCGCCGCCCGCGATGTCGGCGAGTGCCTGGCGATCCAGCTGCGTGACCGCGACCGCTACGACCCGGCCATGCAGGCCCTCATCGCCAACCTGCCGCTCCTCGCCAAGCGCGACTTTGCCACCCTGAAGCGCATCTGCGGCGTCGATGACGAGGACATCGCCGACATGGTCGCCGAGATCCGGCGGCTCGACCCCAAGCCTGGGCGCGCCTTCGGCGGCTCGGCGGCGGAGACGGTGGTGCCGGATGTCTTCATCCGTGCTGCGCCGGACGGTTCCTGGCTTGTCGATCTCAACCCAGACACGTTGCCGCGCGTGCTGGTCAACCAGACCTATCATGCCCGCGTCACGAAGGCGGCCCGTAGCGATGTGGACAAGGCCTTCATCGCCGAATGCCTGCAGACGGCGAATTGGCTGACCCGCTCGCTCGAGCAGCGCGCCCGCACCATCCTGAAGGTCGCCAGCGAGATCGTGCGCCAGCAGGATGGCTTCTTCGCCCATGGCGTCGAGCATCTGCGCCCGCTCAACCTCAAGACCGTCGCCGACGCGATCGGCATGCACGAATCGACGGTCTCGCGCGTCACCTCGAACAAGTACCTCGCCTGCCCGCGCGGGGTCTTCGAGATGAAATACTTCTTTTCCGCCGCGATCGCGGCGACCGGTTATGGCGAGGCGCATTCGGCCGAGGCCGTACGGCACCGCATCAAGCAGATGATCGACGAGGAGCCGCCGCGGGACGTGCTTTCAGATGACGCCATCGTCTCCAGGCTGAAGGAGAGCGGCATCGATATCGCTCGCCGTACCGTGGCGAAGTATCGGGAATCGCTGCGCATTCCCTCCTCGATGGAGCGCCGCCGCGAGAAGGCGGCGATGGCGCTGGCCGGACGCTGAGGGGCGAACTCTTCCACGCCCGGCGTGCGGCGCAGCACAAATCGTCTTCTGTTCCATGAGATGCTCGCAGGCTTGCCCTGCCGCCAGAGCAACTGCGCGAGACCGCGCATTGACAACCCCATGAGGCCGTCCTTACCTCCTGAGGATGGTCGGCTACTGACCATGGCGACAAGAAGGGGAAGCACTCCATGAGCTTGCGAATCTCCGGCAAGAATCTCGATGTCGGCGAGGCCCTCCGTGGCCAGGCCGAGGCCAGGGTCGCCGCAGCGTTGGGCAAATACTATGAGGGCGGCTATCAGGGCCACGTCACCGTCGGCAAGGATGGCACCGCCTTCAAGACCGACGGTGTTCTGCATCTGTCTTCCGGCATCACCCTCGAAGCGTCGGCCACTGCGCATGATCCTTATGCCAGCCTCGACAAGATGGCCGAGCGCATCGAGAAGCGGCTGCGCCGCTACAAGCGACGGCTGAAGGATCGCGCCGCTGCCGCCAATGGGCGGGAGGCGGCCGTGGAAATCCCCAGCTATGTGATTGCCGCTCCCGACGAGGATATCGAGGAACACGAGGCCGATTACGCCGGTGAGAACCCGGTGATCGTGGCCGAATCGACCAAGTCCCTGCACCAGATGACGGTAAGCGACGCGGTCGCCGAGCTCGATCTGACCGGCGCGCCTGTGGTTATCTTCCGCCATGCTGGCAATGGCCGCATGAACGTCGTATACCGCCGCCGCGACGGCAATATCGGCTGGATCGATCCGCCGGCTTCTCTTTCTTGAAGTCCCGCCGCTGATGGAATTCGGGTGCCGGCCGGGATGCCGGTGGCGCCCGCGTTCCGGCACGGGACATGCATGGATTGGCCTATGACGCTGACCGATCTTCTTCGGCCCGATGCGGTGATCTCGCCGTTGCGCGCCAACAGCAAGAAGCAGGCCCTGCAGGAGCTGGCGCAGCACGCCGCCCTGCTCACCGGCCTGCCAGAGCGCGAGCTGTTCGAGGCCCTGCTCCAGCGCGAGCGTCTGGGTTCGACCGGCATCGGCGACGGCATCGCGATCCCGCATGGGCGCATGGCCGGCATCGATCGTCTTGTCGGTCTGTTCGCCCGCGCTGAGAAGGCGATCGATTTCGAGGCGCTGGACGGCCAGCCGGTCGACATCATCTTCGTGCTGATCGCGCCGGAAGGGGCGGGGGCCGATCATCTCAAGGCCCTGGCCCGCGTCGCCCGCGTGCTGCGCAACCAGGCGGTGCTGGAGCAGGTGCGCCACGCGCATGACCCGGCCGCCATTTACGCCATCCTTGCGGAGACCGCCGCCAAGGCGGCCTGACGGCAGGCCGCATGAGGCGGCTTCTTCCTTTGAATGATGACAGTCTGGGCTTGGAGGCCTTGCCCCGAGCGGCTATGACGCGGCCGAAGCTGTGAGGCGCCGTGCGCGGCGCCATTGAACCGCCGGAGTGCCGCGATGGCCTACACCCATGTCGATCTCTTCCCCCTCGGCGAGGACAAGACGCCCTATCGCTCGCTCGGCAGCGACGGCGTCACGGTCGAGACGGTCGCTGGCCGCGAGGTCCTGAGCGTCTCGCGCGAGGCGATCAAGCGGCTCTCCGAGCAGGCTTTCATCGACATCAACCACCTGCTGCGCCCGGGCCATCTCGCCCAGCTCGCCAAGATCCTCGACGATCCCGAGGCGACTGGAAACGACCGCTTCGTCGCCTATGACCTGCTCAAGAACGCGGGCATCGCTGCCGGCGGCGTGCTGCCGATGTGCCAGGACACCGGCACCGCAATCATCATGGGCAAGAAGGGCCGCAAGGTCTGGACCGACGGCGACGACGAGGCGGCGCTCGGCGAGGGCGTCTACGACGCCTATCTCAAGCGCAATCTACGCTATTCGCAGGTCGCTCCGCTCTCCATGTTCGAGGAGAAGAACACCGCGACCAACCTGCCGGCGCAGATCGACATTTATGCCGAGGGTGAGGATGCCTACAAATTCCTCTTCGTTGCCAAGGGCGGCGGCTCGGCCAACAAGACCTTCCTCTTCCAGGCGACGCCCTCGCTCCTGACCAGGGACCGGATGATGGCGTTCCTGAAGGAGAAGATCCTGACGCTCGGCACCGCCGCCTGCCCGCCCTATCACCTCGCCATCGTCATCGGCGGCACTTCGGCCGAGCAGAACCTGAAGACGGTCAAGCTGGCCTCGACCAAGTACCTCGACGCTCTGCCGATCAAGGGCTCTCCCTCCGGCCATGCCTTCCGCGACCTTGAGATGGAGGAGGAGGTCCACAAGCTGACGCAGGCGCTCGGCGTCGGCGCCCAGTTCGGCGGCAAGTATTTCTGCCATGACGTGCGCGTCATCCGCCTGCCGCGCCACGGCGCCTCGCTGCCGATCGGGCTCGGCGTCTCCTGCTCGGCCGACCGCCAGGCCAAGGGCAAGATCACCAGGGACGGCATCTTCCTGGAGGCGCTGGAGACCGATCCGTCGAAGTATCTGCCCGAAATCGACGAGGCCAAGCTCGGCGGCGACGTCGTCAAGGTCGATCTCAACCGGCCGATGGCTGAGATTCTCGCCACATTGACGCAATACCCGGTAAAGACCCGGCTCTCGCTGACCGGAACGATCATCGTCGCGCGCGACTCGGCTCATGCCAAGATCCGCGAGCGCCTGGAGAACGGCCAGGGCATGCCGGACTATCTGAAGAACCACCCGGTCTACTATGCCGGCCCGGCCAAGACGCCGGAGGGCTTCGCCTCCGGCTCCTTCGGCCCGACCACGGCCGGCCGGATGGACTCCTTCGTCGACCAGTTCCAGTCCTTCGGCGGCTCGATGGTGATGCTGGCCAAGGGCAACCGCTCGGCCCAGGTCCGCGAGGCCTGCAAGGCCCATGGCGGCTTCTATCTCGGCTCGATCGGCGGGCCGGCGGCGCGGCTCGCCCAGGACTGCATCCGCAAGGTCGAATTGCTCGAATACCCCGAGCTCGGCATGGAGGCGGTCTGGCGCATCGAGGTCGAGGATTTCCCCGCCTTCATCGTCATCGACGACAAGGGCAACGACTTCTTCAAGGAGCTGAACCTCGGATGATCGCCCGCGCTGCCGTCGCCGTCCTGCTGGCCCTGGCTCCCGCTGTCGCATCGGCGCAGCCGCGTCCCGTTCCGGCGACGTGCTCGCGTGACCTGTTCCAGAACGAGGCGGCGATGCGCCAGCGCCAGTACAAGATGCAGCAGGTCGCCACGGCCGACCAGGCGACGCAATGCGCCGCCTGGCGCGACCACGTGACCTTCATGCAGAAGGCGCGTTCGGTCTTCGCGACCTGCCAGACCGGCCGGCAGCGCGAGGAGAACGTCGCGCAGATGGACCAGTCGCTCGCCGACTATCGCGTGCTGCTCGCCAATCGCTGCGGGCGCCGATAGACAGTTCCGGCTCCCCTGACGAAAGGCCTGCGATGACCGACCAGACAGAAAGCCCGCTCGGCATCGCCGTCGTGCCGGTGACGCCGTTCCAGCAGAACTGCTCGATCGTCTGGTGCACACGCACCAAGGAGGCCGCGATCGTCGATCCCGGTGGCGATGTCGAGCGCGTCCGCGGCGCGCTGACGGAGCTCGGCGTCACGCCGGTCGCGATCTGGCTGACCCATGGCCATATCGATCATGCCGGCGGTGCGACCGAGCTCGCCGGCGTCTTGAACCTGCCGATCATCGGCCCGCACGAGGCCGACAAGTTCCTGCTCGACGCCCTGCCGCAGCAGGGGCTGATGTTCGAGATGCGCGGCGTACAGGCGGTGACGCCGACGCGCTGGCTCGCCGAAGGCGACACCGTCTCGATCGGCGATATCGAATTCTCCGTGCTGCATGTGCCGGGACACACGCCCGGCCATGTCACGCTGTTCCAGAAGGATCTGCGCTTCCTGCTCGCCGGCGACACGATCTTCGCAGGCTCGGTCGGCCGTACGGATTTCCCCTATGGCAACCACAAGGACCTGATCGGTGGCATCAAGGGCAAGCTGCTGCCGCTCGGCGACGATGTCCAGTTCCTGCCAGGCCATGGTCAGGCGAGCACGCTCGGCGAGGAGCGCAAGACCAATCCGTTCCTGCAGGGGAATTCGCAGTAGGCCACCGCTGTCATGCTCGCCCTTGTGGCGAGCATCCACGTCTCGAACACTGCGCGCGATCATTGATGCGAAGACGTGGATAGTCGGGACAAGCCCGACCATGATGGGAAAGGTGATGACCCAGAAACGCTAACGGCCATGTCCGGAAGAGCGCGCGTACATCCGGCGTCGCTGGCTTCGGGTTCATGGCCGTCTTCAACGGAACGGAGGGCGGTGGAACGCCCTCGACATTGCCGTGATCCCGATATGGGACTGTGATCCCATCATTGCAAGGGCAGGTCCATGACAGTGGGCCACGCGTTCAGGCGCTTGACCGCGTTGCCGGTTTCGCTGCCCATGCGATAGTCGGGCGATGTGGGATATTCTCTCCGCCTATTGGCCTCATATCCTTGGCTTCGTGTCGCTGGCGCTGACCGTGGTCGCCGCCAGCCATGCCGCGATGACCAAGGACGATGTCCGCGCCGCCATCGGCTGGGTCGGCGTCATCGTGCTCTCGCCGATCATCGGGTCGCTGGTCTATGCGGTCGGCGGCATCAACCGCATCCGCCGCGCCTCGATCGCCTCGCAGCGCCGGCAGACGCTCGCTTATCCACTGGCTCAGACATTCGAAGTCTCCGACGCGGAGGTCGCCGGCGATGTCGGGCGCCGCTTCGCCGCGCTGAAGACGCTCGGCGACAAGGCGACGCGCCGGCATCTCAAGACCGGCAACGCCATCGCGGTGCTCCGGACCGGTGATGAGGCCTATGCCGCGATGATCGCGGCGATTGCGGCGGCCGAGCGCTCGGTCATTCTCGAAACCTACATCTTCGACCGCGATCCGCTCGGCCTGCGCGTCGCCGACGCGCTGATCGCGGCCCATGAGCGCGGCGTCGCGGTGCGTGTGCTGATCGACGCCGTCGGCGCGCGCTATTCGGTGCCGAGCATCGTCGGCTACCTGCAGAAGGGCGGCGTGCCGGTCGACGTCTTCAACGGCAATATCATCATCGGCCTGAGATTGCCCTATGCGAACCTGCGCACGCACCGCAAGCTGCTGATCGCCGATGGGCGGATCGCCTTCGCCGGCGGCATGAACATCCGCCGGGGCTTCACGACCGAGTTTGCCGGCGAGGCGGCTGGGCACGATACGCATTTCCGGATCGAGGGACCGGTCGTCGAGGACCTGTTCGGCGTCGCTGCCGAGGATTGGCGCTTCGCTTCGGGCGAGGAGCTGACTGGCGATACCTGGACGGTCACGCCGGAGGCGGCTCGACAAGGTCCGACGGTGCTGATGCGCGCGGTGGCTTCCGGCCCCGACGCCAGCCTGGAGACCAATCACAAGCTGCTGATCGGGGCGTTCTCGGTGGCGCGCGAGTCGATCCGGATCATGTCGCCCTATTTCCTGCCGGACCGGGAATTGATCAGCGCGCTGGTCACCGCGGCGCGGCGCGGCGTCGCCATCGACATCGTCGTGCCTGACGTCAACAACCTCGTCCTGGTCGATCGCGCCATGCGGGCGCAGTTCGACCAGGTGCTGAAGGATGGTTGCCGGATCTGGCGCGCCACCGGCTCCTTCGACCATTCCAAGCTGCTCGCGATCGACGGCACCTGGGCCTATGTCGGCTCGTCCAACCTCGACGCGCGCTCGCTCAGGCTGAATTTCGAGATCGATCTCGAAGTGCTCGACCAAGGCTTCGCCCGCAGGATCGAACAGCGCATCGATGCCGCGATTTCAGGAGCTCATCCGGTCACGCTAAAGGAACTGCGCGCGCGGCCCTTCCCCTTGCGTCTGCTCGACCGGATGCTCTGGCTCTGCTCGCCCTATTTGTGAGGGCTGGTGTCGCCTTCGTCAGAAAGCGCGTGTCGTCCCGGGCGACCGAAGGGAGACCCGGGACCCATTCCGGAACCTTTCCGATAGAGGTTCAGGCATGGATCCCGGATCTCCGCTTCGCTCCGTCCGGGATGACCCGGATGTTGACGGCGCCAAGCCTCAGGCGTCGAACACGCCCTTCAGGAAGTCCTGCTTGCCGATCTGGAAGCCGTTCTCGCGCAGGATGTCGTAGGCCGTCGTGGCGTGGAAGTAGAAGTTCGGCAGGGCAAAGCGCGTGAGATAGTCGGCGCCCTTCATCGTCACGGTCGCCGAGGGGCCGCGCGGGAAGGTCACATCCTTGTCGAGCCCGGCATCGAGCGCCGCCTTGTCGACCGAGGCGATGAAGTCGAGCGTTTTCGCGATCCGCGCCTTCAGCTCCTCGAAGCTCTTCTCCTCGTCGGGAAAGCGCGGGTTCTCCGCCCCGCTGACCCGCGCCGCGGCGTTCTTGGCGAAATCCGACATGAGCTGGACCTGCCGGGTGAAGGACAGCATGTCCGGGGCGAGCCGGCTCGACAACAGCACCTCCGGCTGGATCTTGCGTTGTGAGGCCTCCGCCGTCGCCTTGTCGAGGATGGCGTCGAGCGCCTTCAGGGTCTGGATGAAACCGGGGAAGACGGCGTCATAGGCGGAAAGCGGCATTGGGGGACCTCACCAACGAAAACGGGCCCGGAGAAGGGCCCGCTGTCATCAGCGATATAGGGCTTCGCCGCCGCTGTCAGCGGCGCACGGCGTCAGTCCTTGGCGCGCTCGACATAGGAGCCGTCGGCGGTCATCACCACGATGCGGGTGCCCGCTCCGATATGCGGCGGCACGGCGGTGCGCACGCCATTGGTCAGGATCGCCGGCTTGTAGGAGGAGGAGGCCGTCTGGCCCTTGGTCACCGGCTCGGTCTCGGCGACCTCGACCGTGACGCGCTGCGGCAGCTCGATCGCCACCGCCCGGTCCTCGAACACCGAGAGCGAGACCTTCATGCCTTCCTGGAGATAGGGAGCCATGTCGCCCACGACATCGCCATCGACCGGGATCTGGTCGTAGGTCTCGGGGTTCATAAAAACGTACTGCTCGCCGTCCTGGTAGAGATAGGTGAAGTCGCGATCCTCGACATAGGCGCGCTCGACCTGCTCGGTCGTCTTGTAGCGCTGGGTCATCTTCACGCCATCGGAGATGCGGCGCATGTCGATCTGCGTCGTCGGCGTACCCTTGCCCGGGAAGAAGCTCTCGGCCGAGATGACCGTGCAGAGATGTCCGTCGAGCTCGAGGACGTTGCCCTTGCGGACGGAGGAGGCGATGACCTTGACCACGTGTGATTTCCTTGGCTGGCGCGGGCTTCATCCGCGCGCTATGCGAAGTCCTGTGCCGCGCCACTACCGCATTCGAGGCGCAAACGGAAGCGCGCAGGCCGGTTTGCGTGGCTTTCGCTATAGAGAGATGTGATGAGCCAGAGCTATCCGCCCTTATGGCGGCCGGACATCCATGCCGACCGGCGCCCCGCGCTGCTGGCGCGCGGGCGGATCAAGGCTGCGCTGCGGCGCTGGTTCGAGGCGCGCGACTTCATCGAGGTCGAGGCCGCGATCCTGCAGCTCTCGCCCGGCAACGAGACGCATCTGCACGGCTTTTCGACCTCGCTGATCGACGATGCCGGCGCCGGCCACCCCTACTACCTGCACACCTCGCCCGAATTCGCCGCCAAGAAGCTGCTGGCGGCCGGCGAGCCCCGCCTCTTCGATTTCGCGCGCGTCTTCCGCAATCGCGAGCGCACGGCGCTGCACCATCCGGAGTTCACCATGCTGGAGTGGTATCGCGCCGGGGAGAATTATGACGCGCTGATGGATGATTGCGCGGCGTTGCTCGCCGAGGCGGCCCGCGCGGCCGGGGCGAGCGTGCTGCGCTGGCGCGGCGCCGAGGTCGACCCGTTCGCGGCGCCGGAGCGGCTGACCGTGCAGGATGCCTTTCGCCGTCATGCCGGCATCGATCTCAAGCGCACGATCGCGGCCGACCTCTATCTCGACCGCCCGGCGCTGGCGGCCGATGCCGCTGAAGCCGGCATCCGGGTTGCCGAGGACGACAACTGGTCCGACATCTTCAGCCGCATCCTCTCCGAGAGGATCGAGCCCGAGCTCGGTCGCGGCCGCGCCACCATCCTGTGCGAATACCCGATCTCGGAAGCGGCGCTGGCCCGGCCGAAGCCCGGCGATCCGCGCGTCGCCGAGCGCTTCGAGCTTTATGCCTGCGGGGTCGAACTTGCCAATGCCTTCGGCGAGCTGACGGACCCGGCCGAGCAGCGCCGGCGCTTCGAGGCTGATATGGACGAGAAGCAGCGCATCTATGGCGAGCGCTATCCGGTCGACGAGGACTTCCTCGCCGCGCTTGCGGTGATGCCGCAGGCGTCGGGCATCGCGCTTGGGTTCGACCGGCTGGTCATGCTCGCCACCGGCGCACGCCGGATCGAGGATGTGCTCTGGACGCCGGTCGCGGAACCGGGCAGGGGAGGGCGATGACGATCCATCAGCCGCCCGGCCAGCCGCTGAAGACGCTCGACGCCCTCGTCGAGCGCGGCCTTGTCGCGCCTGAGCGGCGCGCGGCGCTGGCCGAGGTGGCCAAGCGCTACGCCGTCTCGGTGACGCCGGCGATCGCGGCGCTGATCGATCCGGCCGACGAAGCCGATCCGATCGCCCGCCAGTTCATCCCTGCTTCGGCCGAGCTGACGACCTTACCGGAAGAACGGGCCGACCCGATCGGCGACGAGGCGCATTCGCCGGTCGAGGGCGTGGTCCATCGTTATCCGGACCGGGCCTTGCTCAAGCTGGTCCATGCCTGCCCGGTCTATTGCCGCTTCTGCTTCCGCCGCGAGATGGTCGGCCCGGGCGGCGATGCCTTGACCGGCGACAAGCTCGATGCCGCGCTCGCCTATCTGACCTCCCGTCCGGAGATCTGGGAGGTGATCATGACCGGCGGCGACCCGTTGATCCTCTCCGCCCGCCGCGTGCGCGAGGTGGCCAGGCGTCTTGCCGCGATCCCGCATATCAAGGTGGCGCGCTGGCATACGCGCGTGCCGATGGTCCAGCCCGAGCGCATCACCGAGGATTATGCCCGCGCGCTGCGCATTCCCGGCAAGGCGAGCTACATCGCCGTCCACGCCAACCACCCGCGCGAGTTCACCGCGGACTCGAAGGCAGCGCTGGCGCGCCTCGCCGACGCCGGCCATGTCCTGATCAGCCAGAGCGTGCTGCTCAAGGGCGTCAACGCCGATATCGAGACGCTGTCGGCGCTGATGCGGGCCTTTGTCGAGAACCGGGTGAAGCCGTATTACCTGCACCATCCCGATCTCGCGCCGGGGACCTCGCATTTCCGGCTCTCGCTGGCGGAAGGGCAGGCGCTCGTCAAAAGCCTGCGCGGCAACCTTTCCGGCCTGTGCCAGCCGACCTATATCCTCGACATCCCAGGCGGGGCCGGCAAGATCCCGGTCGGGCCCGCCTTCCTTTCGGGCTGCGAGACGCCCGGCGCGCACGGCTTCGCGGAGGATCGCCATGGCGAGCTCCACGCCTATCCGCCGGTCTGACGCAAGCCCCGCCGCGGCGCTCCGCGAAGGATCGAAGACCATGCTGACCCCCTCCGCGCCCGACAAGCTGCCGCTCGCGATCGTTTCCGACATCGCCTGCCCCTGGTGCTTCATCGGCAAGGCCCGGCTCGAGACCGCGCTCGCCAACCATAATCTGACCGAGCGGGTTGCCATCACCTGGCTGCCCTATGAGCTCAATCCGGAGATGCCGGCCGACGGCATGGACCGCACCGCCTATCTCGACGGCAAGTTCGGCCCCGGCAAGCGCCGCGAGATCGAACTGCGCCTGTCCGAGGCGGCGCTGGAGAGCGGCGTCACCTTCAACTGGGCCAAGGTGACGAAGAGCGTCAACACCCGCATGGCGCATATGCTCGTCGCCGCCGCAGCGACCGTGCAGCGCGGCGGCGAGATGACCGCGGCGCTGTTCAAGGCCTATTGGCAGGATGGGCGCGATATCGGCGACCTCGAGACGCTGGTCGCGATCGCCGGCGAGCAGGGCTTCGACGAGCAGGCGGCGCGCGACGAGCTCGCCAATGACGAATTGCGCGAGACCATTATCGGGCTGGAAGCCCATGCCCAGAAGGTCGGCGTCACCGGCGTGCCCTTCTTCATTGTTGACGGCAAGCTCGCGGTGTCGGGCGCGCAGCCGCCGGAGGTCTGGACGCAGGTGTTTGCGCAGGTGCTGGCGGCGAAGCCTCATGACGAGGATGATTGACGCGTTCCGGAGTGCATCTTTGCTGCCGGGTCGAAAAAAAGATCCGTCTCAAAAATGAGAAATCCTTGCGCTAGCACTCGAATCGTGCCTTTCACCCGGTAACAGGCGGAGGGCAGAGCGATGACGCAGAAGATCAACGATCTCCGGGACCGCATGATCGTCGCGCTCGACGTGCCGACGGTCTGGGACGCCTATCGCATCGTCTCGACGCTCGGCGACGGCGCGAGCTTCTACAAGATCGGCTATCGGCTCGCCTTCGCCGGCGGGCTCGACCTTGCCCGCCAGCTCGTGACCGAAGGCAAGAAGGTCTTCCTCGATCTCAAGCTGCACGACATCGGCAACACGGTGACCGAGGGCGTGGAATCGCTGACCAAGCTCGGCGTCACCTTCCTGACCGTGCACGCCTATCCGCAGACAATGCGCGGCGCGGTCGAGGGCCGCGGCGAGGCGGCGCTGAAGCTGCTCGCCGTCACCGCTTTGACCTCCTATGACGATGGCGACCTCAGGGATGCCGGCTATGGGCTCGCGGTGCGCGATCTCGTGCGCCTGCGCGCCCAGCAGGCCCGCACCGCCGGCGTCGACGGTATCGTCTGCTCCGCCGCCGAGACCGAGATCGTCCGCGACGTCATCGGCCCCGACATGGCGATCGTCACCCCCGGCATCCGGCCGGCCGGCAGCGCCGTCGGCGACCAGAAGCGCACGCTCACCCCGGCCGAGGCGATCCGCGCCGGCGCCGACCACCTCGTTGTCGGGCGTCCCATCATCCGCGCGGCAGACCCGCGTGCAGCGGCGGCTGCGGTCATGGACGAGATCGCCGGCGCCGCATAATCTCCCGCCTCCTTTCCATCGGATACGGATACGGCAATGCCCAAGGGATATGTGATCGGTCGCGCCAAGGTGACCAATGCGACGCAATGGGCGGTCTATGCCGCGAAAGCCTCCGAGGTGATCAAGCAGTATGGCGGCACGCCTCTGGTCCGCGGCGGCCAGATGTCGGTCGGCGAGGGCGAGGGCCGGGCTCGCAACGTCGTCCTGGAATTCCCCGACTACGCGGCAGCCAAGGCCTATCTGTTTTCGGTCGAGTACGCCGAGGCACGCAAGCTGCGCGAGGGCGCCGGCGAGATCGACCTGATCGCGGTCGAGGGGGCGTGACCATGGCGAAAGGCTACTGGATCGCCCGCGTCGACGTGCAGAACGAGTCGGAATACGCCACCTACCGCTCGCTCAACGCCATCGCCTTCGCCAAATACGGCGGCAAGTTCGTCGTCCGCGGCGGCGAGTACAAGCTCGCCCGCGGCGAGGGCCGCAAGCACAACGTCGTCATCGAGTTCAAGGACATCGAAACGGCACGCGCCTGCTACGATTCGCCGGAATACCAGGCGGCGGTGCAGCATCTCGCCAAGGTCGGCCCGGTCGATCTCGTCATCATCGAGGGCTATGAGGGCGCGCAGCCGGGCGATTGAGTCCGGTCCGCGCATTCAAACCCTCTAGTCGTCCCGGGCGACCGGAGGGAGGCCCGGGACCCATTCCGGAGCCTTTCCGATAGAGGTTCCGGAATGGATCCCGGATCGGCGCGGCTTCGCCGCTTGTCCGGGATGACTGCCTTTGTGTTGGTAGGGCGACGTTTCAACTCTCGAACAGCGTCCGGAAGCGGCTCGGCTGCGAGCGCAGATACTGCTTCGGCGCCTTGACGCTGGCGCCGAGATGGGCGGCGGCATGCCAGGGCCAGCGCGGATCGTAGAGGATGCCGCGGGCGAGTGCGACCATGTCGGCATCGCCGCCGGCGACCACCGCCTCGGCATGCTCGTAATCGGTGATCAGGCCGACGGCGATGGTCGGCACGCCCGTCGCCGTCTTCACCGCCCGGGCCAGCGGCACCTGATAGCCCGGCGACAGCGCGATTGTCTGCGCGGCCGAGACGCCGCCGCTGGAGACATGGATGAAGCTGACGCCGCGCGCCTTCAGCGCCTCCGAGAAGGCGACGGTCTGGGCGATGTCCCAGCCGCCCTCGACCCAGTCGGTCCCGGAGACGCGCACGCCGACCGGGATCGCGGCCGGCACCGCCTCGCGCACCGCATCGAAGACCTCGAGCGGAAAACGCATGCGGTTCTCCAGCGAGCCGCCATAGGCATCGTCACGCTGGTTGGCGAGCGGCGACAGAAACTGGTGCAAGAGATAGCCATGGGCGCAATGCAGTTCGATCGCCTGCAGGCCGAGCCGCACGGCCCGGCGCGCCGTCGCGACGAAGGCTTCGCGGATCCGCTTCAGCCCGGCGGCGTCGAGCGGCAGCGGCGGCCGGTCCTTGGCCTGCATCGGCAAGGCCGAGGGTGCGAGCGTCTGCCAGCCGCGATCCTCGAGCGGGCGCTGCCCGCCACCCGTCCAGGGCGAATGGACCGAGGCCTTGCGGCCGGCATGGCCGAGCTGGATGCCGATCGGCATCTCGGAATGGCGCCGGATACCCTCAAGCACGCGCGCCAGCGCCGCCTCGTTCGCATCGCTCCATAGGCCGAGATCGTCCGGGCTGATCCGCCCCTCGGGCTCGACCGCGGTCGCCTCGATGATCAGCAGCCCGGCGCCCGACAGCGAGAGGTTGCCGAGATGGATCAGGTGCCAGTCGGTCGCCGAGCCCTCCTCGGCCGAATACTGGCACATCGGCGCGATCACGATCCGGTTCGACAGGTGCAGGCCGCCGAGGTCGAAGGGCTGGAAGAGCTGGCTTGGCATGGATGTCTCCGGGCTGGCGTTCAGGGCGAGATCAGCCAGATTGCGAGGGGGAAGGTGAGGGCGGCTGCGGCAGTCGAGATCACGATCGCAGCCGCGATCGGGCGGCTGCCGGTGTCGAAGCGTTCGGCAATGACGAAGACATTGGCCGCGATCGGCAGCGCCGCATAGAGCACGCCGGCCTGGACCCAGAACGGGTCGAGCTTCAGGACCAGCGCCAGCACGACCCAGGTCAGCAGAGGGTGCAGGATGAGCTTGCCGGCGACCAGCGGCAGCACGCCGCGCAAGGGCAGCCTGCCCTGCCGGCTCCACTGGAAAGCAGCGATCCCCAGCGCGAAGACGCCGACCGGCGCGGCCGAGGCGCCGAGGAAGAGGAGGAACCGGTCGACCGGCTCAGGCAGCGCGACCCCGCTCAGCGACAGTGCGATCCCGGCCATGATCGAGAGCATGAACGGGTTGACGATCGTACCGCGGACGAGCCTGGCCGCGATCGCAAGTGGCGAGCCCTGGCCGCGTCCGGCCTCGATCAGCCCGATCGAGAGCGGCACGATCAGGGCGGTGTCGCAGATCAGGCCGATCGCGATCGGCGCCGCGGCGCTGTCGCCGAGGAAGGCGAGCATCAGCGGGATGCCGAGGAAGGCGAAATTGCCGCCGACCAGTGCCTGGCCGCGTGACACCGCGTTGGGGAAAGGCAGGCCGAGCAGGCGCCGTTGCAGCAGGATCGCGAGCGCCAGCACCGCGACGCCGATCAGGGCGAGAGCGGCGAAGAAGACCCCGTTCCACAATTCCGCGATCGGCTGGCGCGACATCACCCGCAGGACCATCGCCGGCGTCGCCACCATGAAGGCGAAGGTGTTGAACACCCTGACTGTGTCGGCCGCGAACAGGCTGCGCCAGGCGGTGAAGGCGCCGAGCGCGATCACCGCGAAGAAGGGCGTACTGGTGGCGAGGAATTGCAGCATGAACGGACCGGTTGCCCGCGCGACGGGCTTGTCCAATCGCGCTAGCAGATTTCAGCAAGGCGCGCGGCTGCCGCAGACGCATGGGGCCTGCGCTTGGGCGGCGCTCAATGCCGCTTCGCCTCGGCGGCGGCAGTCTTCGTGCCGCTGCCACGCCGCGCCTTCAGCACCGGCTCGACGACGAAATGCATGCCGACGAGGCAGAGCCCGCCGATGACGAGTCCGAACACCGCGGAGGCGGCCGCCGTGGTCAGCCATTCGAGCGCACCCTTGAGCGCCGGCCAGGAGCCTCCGACCGCGACGGCGACGGCATGGATGGCATGCTCGATCCCGGCGAGCCCATAGCCGGCGAGGCCATGGATGATGATGCCGCCGCCGACCCAGAGCATCGCCGCCGTGCCGACCGCGCTCAGCACCTTGAGGAAGGGCGGCATGCCGGTGACGAGGCCGCGCCCGAGGAGCCGGATCGGGAGGATACTGCTGCGCGCCAGCGCGACGCCGGCATCGTCCGCCTTCACGATCAGGGCGACGACGCCATAGACCAGCACGGTCATGCCGAGGCCGACCACGGCCAGCACCAGCGCCTGCATCCAGAAGGACGAGTCGGTGACCCCGGCGAGCGTGATCGCCATGATCTCGGCCGAGAGGATGAAGTCGGTCTTGATCGCGCCGGCGATCTTCTGGTCTTCGAGCTGCTTTGCGTCGAGGATATCGGTGCCGCCCTCGCCGGCGGCCTCGTCGTGATGCGCGTGCGGTACGACGAGCTCGTAGACCTTCTCGAAGCCTTCGAAACAGAGATAGGCGCCGCCCGCCATCAAGAGCGGCGTTATCGCCCAGGGCGCGACCAGGCTGAGCACCAGCGCCGCCGGCAGCAGGAAGATGAGCTTGTTCTTCAGCGAGCCGAGCGCGATCTTGCCGATGATCGGCAATTCGCGCTCCGCCGCGAAGCCGACCGCGTAGCGCGGGGTCACCGCTGCGTCGTCGATGACGATACCGGCTGCCTTGGCGCCGGCCTTGGTCGCTTGCGCGGCGGCATCGTCGAGCGCGGCCGCGGCGACCTTGGCCAAGGCTGCGACGTCGTCGAGAAGGGCGAAGAGTCCCGAACTCATGGCGGTCTCCAGGCGAGGCCGCGGGCTTGCGGCGCACAGCGGATAGGTGATCCGATTTGCCCCGATATGACAGCAGCGAGCCGCTCGCAGGCAAGCGGAAGCGGATGCGGACTTGACTCCGGCGCGTTTTGGAGTCGCTTTATGACTGGAACAAAAAGTGAACATGTGACCCTATGGCAGACGCCTCCACCCGATCCCTGACAGCCTTACGGCAGAGCCTCGCTCTGGCGGGGCTGGCGCGCGAGCTTTCGCCGGTGGAGCGGGTCGCGTTCGGATCGCCCTCGCTGGATGAGCCGCTGGGGGGAGGGATCGCGCGCGCCGCCTTGCATGAGGTCTACGCCGCGGCCGGGGCCGACCTGCCCGCCGCCACGGGCTTCGCCGCGGCGCTGGCTTTGCGCGCTGCCGGCTCGCGGCCGGTGCTCTGGGTCCGGCAGGATTTCCTCGATGCCGAGGCCGGACAGCTGCATCCGCCGGGCCTGGCCGAGCTCGGGCTCGATCCCGCGCAGATCCTGCTGGTCCGGGTCCGGGATGGCGAGGGCGCGCTGCGGGCCGGCGCGGAAGCGGCACGTTGCGCCGCGCTCGGGGCGACCCTGATCGAGCCCTGGGGCGCGCCGCGCCAGTTCGACCTGACCGCCAGTCGGCGCCTCGCGCTGGCGGCGGAGGCGTCCGGCGTCCTGACCTTGCTGCTGCGGGTGGCGGCAGAGCCGCAGCCCAGCGCCGCCAGCACGCGCTGGCAGGTGCGCCCCTTGCCGTCGCGGGCGCGGGAGGCGGAGGCGCCGGGCGATCCCGCCTTCGGATTGCGGCTGCTGCGCCATCGCGGCGGCCTGGGTGAGCGTGAGTGGCGTGTGGAGTGGAACCGTGACGAGCGATGTTTCCGGGACAGGATCGGGAGCGAGGGAGGCAGCAAGAATGGAGCGGGATATGCAGCGCCGCTATCTCGCCCTCTGGTTTCCCTATCTGGCGAGCGAGCGCCTGCGCCGCCGGGGCTCCGCCGGGCCGGATGAGCGTCCGCTCGTCCTGGTCGAGAAGGATCGCGGTGCGCTGCGTCTCGCCGATTGCGACCAGCGCGCCTTCAAGCTCGGCCTGACCCGCGGCCTGACCCTGGCCGATGCCCGCGCCCGTATCCCCGAGTTGACAGTGGTCGAGGCTGATCCGGCTGCCGACCGGCGCCTGATCGAATGGCTCGCCGCGCTCTGCGATCGCTTCACCCCGCTCGTCGCGCTCGACCCGCCGCATGGGCTCGTGCTCGACATCACCGGCTGCGCCCATCTTTTCGGCGGCGAGGCGGCGCTGCGCCAGCGCGTCGGCCGCAGCATGGATTGGCTCGGTCTCACTGTCTTCGCCAGCATCGCCGGCACGCCGCAGGCGGCCCGCGCCCTCTCCCGCTTCGGTCGCTGCGCCATCTCGCTGCCGGGGGAGGATGAGCAGCGGGCACTGCTGCTGCCGGTCTCGGCATTGGAGGCTTCGTCCGAGACGGTGATCGCCTTGTCGCGTGCCGGGCTGAAGACATTGGGAGATCTCGCCGGCCGCCCCTCGCACACGCTCGCCGCTCGCTTCGGCGAGGCGCTCGTCACGAAGCTGCGTCGCGTTCTCGGCCATGAGGATGCCCGGATCACGCCCCTGCGTCCGCCGCCCGATTGCGTGGTCGAGCGGCATTTCCCCGATCCTTTGCAGGATACCGACGGGCTTGAGGAGATCGTCACCCACCTGCTCGGCGAGGCCAGTCGCCTGCTCGAGGCCCGCGGCGAGGGCGGGCGCGCCTTCGAGGTCAGCTTCTTCCGCAGCGACGGCGCCGTGCGCCGGCTTCAGCTGGAGACCGGCCGGCCCTCGCGCGACGTCGCCGCGATCCTGCGGCTCTATCGCGAGCGTATCGACAGCCTGGCCGATCCGCTCGACCCCGGCTTCGGCTATGACGCGATCAGGCTTTCCGTGCCCGTCTGCGAGCCGCTCGGCACGCCGCAGGCGAGCCTCGACGGGCGCGCCGTCGAGGAGGAGGCGGTCGCCGATCTCGTCGATCGTCTTGTTACTCGCTTCGGCCGCGAGCGCGTCTTGCGCTTCGTCGCGCGGGACAGCCATCAGCCCGAGCAGGAGGCTGCGCTTGTCCCAGCCGCAGCTAAGTCGAACGAGGCGCTGCCTTGGCCCGTTGCCCAGCCAGACGAGCCCCCGGCCCGCCCGCTCCAGCTCTTCGAGCCGCCCCAGCCGGTCGAGACCCTGGCCGAGGTGCCCGATGGCCCGCCTTTGCGTTTCCGCTGGCGGCGCGTGCTGCATGAGATCGCCCGGGCCGAGGGGCCGGAGCGGATCGCGCCGGACTGGTGGCGCGATGGGCCGGGTGAGCACACGCGCGACTATTATCGCGTCGAGGATGCGCAAGGGCGTCGCTTCTGGCTCTACCGCGCCGGCCTCTATGGTCGCGAGACGACCGCGCCGCGCTGGTATCTGCACGGGCTGTTCGCATGACCATCTATGCTGAGCCCGTCGCTGCGACGAACTTCTCCTTCCTGCGCGGCGCCTCGCCCGGGCCGAATCTGGTGATGACCGCGCTCTTGCTCGGACAGGCGGGCCTCGGCATCGCCGACCGCAATACGGTCGCCGGCGTGGTGAGGGCCTGGGCCGCGCTGCGCGACCTGCGCGAGGACGGCGTGCTGGCCCCCGAGAAGATCCGCGAGGGCGGCAGCCCGGGCGAATATATCTGGGTCGAGAACCCGGCCTTCGACGATCTGCCTTTCACCTTGCCGCAGCTACAGGCGATGGCGAAGGCCTTCAAGATCGCCACCGGCAGCCGCCTCGTCTTCGCCGACGGCACGCCGGACATCGTCGTCTATCCCGCCAACCGCGCCGGCTGGGGCAGGCTCTGCCGCCTGCTCACCACAGGCAATCTGCGCGGCGCCAAAGGCGAGTGCATCCTTTCCCTCGACGACCTGCTGCACGATGCCCGCGACCTCCTGCTGATCGTCATGCCGGAGCGCCGGCTGGACGGGCTCGCGGAGGTCCTCGCCCGGCTCGACGCAGCCGCCCCCGGGGCGGTCTGGCTTGCGGCGACCATGGCGCGCCGCGGCGACGACCGCCGCCGCCTCGCCCGTCTCCGCAGCATCGCGGCCCCGACCCGCACCCCGCTGATCGCCACCAATGACGTGCTCTACGACGCTCCCGAGCAGCGCGACCTGCAGGACCTCATGACCTGCATCCGCGAAGGCACGACGATCGACAAGGCCGGCCGCCTGCTCGAGGCCAATGCGGAGCGCCATCTCAAGCCGCCACAGGAGATGGCGAGGCTCTTCAAAGAGGCGCCGGAGGCGATCGAGGAGACGCAGCACCTCTTCGGCCGCATCGACTTCGATCTTGAGGAGCTGAAATACGAGTATCCGGACGAGCCGGTCCCGCCCGGCTGGACGCCGCAGGGTTGGCTGGAGGAACTGGTACGCCGGCGCCTGCCGATGCGCTATCCAGCCGGCATTCCGGAGAAGGTGCAAAGCCAGGTCGATGACGAGCTCGTCCTGATCGGCAAGCTCGACTACGCCCGCTACTTCCTGACCATCCGCCAGATCGTCGAATTCGCCGAAAGCGAAGGCATTCTCTGTCAGGGACGAGGCTCGGCTGCGAATTCCGCAGTCTGCTACGCGCTCGGCATCACCTCCGTTGATCCGAACGAATACCAGTTGCTCTTTGCCCGCTTCATCTCCGAGCAAAGAAGCGAGCCGCCCGATATCGACGTCGATTTCGAACATGAGCGCCGCGAGGAGGTGATCCAGTGGATCTACAAGACCTATGGCCGCGAGCGCGCCGGCATCGCCGCGACGGTGATCCATTATCGGCCCCGCAGCGCCATGCGCGAGGCCGGCAAGGCGCTGGGGCTGACCGAGGACGTCACCGCCCGCCTCGCCTCGACGCAATGGGGCAGCTGGGGCTCCGACATCACCCGCACCCAGATCCGCCAGGCCGGGCTCGACCCCGACAATCCGGTGATCGCGCGGGCGGTGCACTTCGCCGTGCGCCTGCTCGGCTTCCCGCGCCATCTCTCGCAGCATGTCGGCGGCTTCGTGCTGATGCGGGGGCGCCTCGACGAGACCGTGCCGATCGGCAAGGCCGCGATGGCGGACCGCACCTTCATCGAATGGGATCGCGACGACATCGACGCGTTGGGGCTGATGAAGGTCGACGTGCTCGCCTTGGGCATGCTGACCTGCATTCGAAAGGCCTTCGAACTGATCGCGCAGAAGGAGGGTAAAAGCTACGCCTTGGCCGATATCAAGGACGGTGATGAGGCCACATACGACATGCTTTGCGAAGGCAAGTCGCTCGGTGTCTTCCAGGTCGAGAGCCGGGCGCAGATGAACATGCTGCCGCGCCTGAAGCCGCGCGAGCTCTACGATCTCGTCATCCAGGTCGCGATCGTCCGCCCCGGCCCAATCCAGGGCAACATGGTCCATCCTTATTTGAAGCGGCGGGCGGGCATCGAGCAGGTCGACTACCCTTCGCCGGCGCCCCCCCATCATCCGGACGAACTCCGCCAGGTTCTCAAGCGCACCCTCGGCGTGCCGCTCTTTCAGGAGCAGGCGATGCAGCTCGCAATGACGGCGGCGAAGTTCACCGACCCCGAAGCCAACGGCTTGCGCAAGGCGATGGCGACCTTCCGCAATGTCGGCACCATCGGCCATTTTGAGGCGCTGATGGTCGAGCGCATGGTCGCTCGCGGCTATGAGCGCGATTTCGCCCAGCGCTGCTTCGAGCAGATCAAGGGCTTCGGCAGCTACGGCTTCCCCGAGAGCCACGCCGCCTCCTTCGCCAAGCTCGTCTATGTCTCGTCCTGGCTGAAACGCCATCATCCCGCGATCTTTGCCGCGGCGCTGTTGAATTCGCAGCCCATGGGCTTCTACGCCCCGGCGCAGATCGTCCGCGAGGCGCAGGAGAATGGCGGTGTCGAGCCGCGGCCGATCGACGTCAATTCCAGCGCCTGGGACAATCTGCTGGAGCCGGGAGGGCCGGGCTGGAAAAGCCCCTGGGCGCTGCGCCTCGGCCTGCGCCAGCTCGACGGCTTCAGGGAGGAATGGGCGGAGCGTCTCGTCGAAGCCCGGACCGAGCCCTATCGCGATGTCGAGGAACTCGCCCGCCGGGCGCACCTGCCGGCCCGTGCCATGCGCCTGCTCGCCGATGCCGACGCCTTCCGCTCGCTAGGGCTCGACCGGCGCGAGGCGCTCTGGGCGGTGCGCCGCCTGCCGGACGACGAGGCCCTGCCGCTGTTCGAGGCGGCGCAGGCGCGCGAGCTCGGGGCGGAACGCACCATGGCGCTGCCGCTGATGCCGCTCGCCGAGCACGTCGTCGCCGATTACCAGACGGCGCGGCTCTCGCTGAAGGGCCATCCGATGGGTCTGCTGCGCGCCCGCTTCGCCAGCGAGCGCATCGCGAGTTGCGGGCAGATGTCAGCGATGCGCGATGGTGCCTGGGCCAGCGTCGCCGGCGTCGTGCTGGTGCGCCAGCGACCCGGAAAGGGCAATGCCATCTTCATCACGCTGGAGGACGAGACCGGCATCGCCAATGTCGTGCTCTGGGCCCGCGATTTCGAGCGCTTCCGCCGCGAGGTCATGGCGGCGCGGCTGCTCCTGGTCGAGGGTCGGGTGCAGAAGAGCCCGGAGGGCGTGATCCATCTGATGGCCAAGCGCGTCTTCGACCGCTCGGCCGAGCTGCTCGGCCTCTCCGACACCCACCGCGCCGAGATCGTGCTGACCCGCGCCGACGAGTTCAAGCATCCGCAGATCCCGCGGGGGCGCCATCCCCGCAATGTCCGCATCCTGCCGAAATCCCGCGATTTCCATTGAAGGCGCCTGCCCATTCAATCCGGGCACGGACGTGACTAGATTACCGGTTCAGCTTTCAGGACGACCGCAGGCCCAAGGAGACAGCCCATGGACATCATCCGCGCCGGAACCCGGCCATCGGCGAAAGGGTCGGGCGACTGGTTCAGCGGCACCGTCCGCATCGATCCGTTGTTCAATCCGCATGCACCCGAGCGCGTGCAGGGCGCCAGCGTCACCTTCGAGCCCGGCGCGCGCACGGCCTGGCACACCCACCCGCTCGGCCAGACACTGGTCGTCACCGCCGGCTTCGGCCGCGTGCAGCGCTGGGGCGGGCCGGTCGAGGAGATCAGGCCGGGCGACGTCGTCTGGTTCCCGCCGGGCGAGAAGCACTGGCACGGCGCCGGGCCGGAGACGGCGATGACGCATATCGCCGTGCAGGAGGCCAAGGAGGGCAAGGTCGTCGACTGGCTGGAGAAGGTCACCGATGCTGAATATGACGGCCGTGGCCCGGCGGTGATGTGAGGCCGGCAAAGGCCTGCGATATCAAAGGAAAAGGCGGCCCTTAGGCCGCCTTCTTGCCCGCGTCGAACGGGATCTCGATGTCGACGGCCAGCGTCGAGACCTGGGCGCCGCGCTCCATGCGGACGCTGACCTTGTCGCTGTCGAGCTGCACATGCTTGGCGATCACCTGCAGGATCTCGTCGCGCAGCTTGGTCACGAGGTCGGCGCCATCTGCCGAGAGGCGCTCATGGGCCAGCAGGACCTGAAGGCGCTCGCGCGCGGCCGGGGCCGACTGGGTGCGGAAGAAGAGACGACGCAGGTTCATGCCGCTTTCCTTCCGAAGATCTTGCCGAAGAAGCCGCGCTTCTCGCCGGGGATGGTGACGGGGAGGCTCTCGCCCTTGAGCCGGCGCACTGCGTCGAAATAGGCCAGCGCCGGGGCGCTGCGCTCGTCCGCCAGGGTGACGGGCGAGCCGATATTGGAGGCGCGCAGCACGTCCATGCTCTCGGGGATGATGCCGAGCAGCGGGATCGACAGGATCTCGAGGACGTCGTCGACCTTCAGCATGTCGCCGCGCTCGGCCCGGGCGGGGTCGTAGCGGGTGAGCAGCAGGTGCTTCTCCATGCGCTCGCCATTCTCTGCCTTCACCGTCTTCGAATCGAGCAGGCCGATGATCCGGTCGGAATCGCGCACCGAAGAGACTTCCGGATTGGTCACCACGATCGCGATGTCGGCGTGGCGCATGGCGAGGGTGGCACCGCGTTCGATCCCGGCCGGGCTGTCGCAGATCACCCAGTCGAAATGCGTCCTGAGTGCGCCGATGACCTTTTCGACGCCTTCGGTGGTGAGATTGTCCTTGTCGCGCGTCTGCGAGGCCGGCAGCAGATAGAGCGTCTCGACCCGTTTGTCGCGGATCAGCGCCTGCGTCAGCTTGGCTTCGCCCTGGATCACGTTGACGAGGTCGTAGACCACCCGCCGTTCGGCACCCATGATCAGGTCGAGATTGCGCAGGCCGACATCGAAATCGACGACCACGACCTTGTCGCCGTTCTGCGCCAAGGCTGCGCCCAGGGCGGCGGAGGACGTCGTCTTGCCGACGCCGCCCTTGCCCGATGTGACCACGATGACCTTGCCCATTGACCTCTCCTAGTTCCGGTGGACGTGCTGTCGTTTCAGGTCAGTGACCCGGCCGTGAAGGTCTCGCCTTCGAGCCAGAACTGCACGGGCTTGCCGCGCAGAGTGGACTCGAGGTCCTCCGCCGTCTTGTAGAAGCCGTCGATGGCGACCATCTCGGCCTCCAGCTTGCGGCAGAAGATGCGCGCGGCGGCGTTGCCGAGCGTGCCGGCCATCGCCCGGCCGCGCAGCGTGCCGTAGATATGGATCGAGCCGCCGGCGATGACCTCGGCGCCGGAGGCGACCGAGCCGATGATGGTGATGTCGCCCTCGGAGAAGAGTGACTGTCCCGAGCGCACCGGCTGGGTCACGACGAGCGAGGCGGGCGCGCCCGTGGTCGGCAGCGGCGCGGCGGGCATCTCCGCCACGCTCTCGACCGCAGCGGGAGCAGGGGGTTCTTTGACCGGCGCGGCAATAGGCTCCTCGATGTCGCCGGTCGCCTTGCCGCCCGACATGGCCGGCGGCAGGTCGGACCCGAGCATCGAAGGACGCGCGCCCTCGATGCCCATGATCCGCACATTGCGGGTGCCGAGCTTGCCGACGAGGTCGCGCAGCTGGGCACGGTCGATCTCCAGCCCTTCGACGTCCAGCACGACCGGCCGCCGCAGGAAGAAGCCGGCGGAGCGGCCGGCGAGATCGTCGAGCCGCACCAGCCAGTCCTCGAAAGGCAGCTCGGGTGTCAGCGTCAACGCGAGATAGGAGCGCCCCTTGAGGCGGATCGGCCGGGGTTGGGTTAACACGGCGGTCATCTTGGTAAATTTTCGGTTCCCCAGATGTAGGAATCGAATGGTTAACGAGAGGTAAATCCTTGGGGCGCCTTCCTGAGGGACCGTCTCGCTAGATTCTGAGAGAAGCCGAAAAATTCATTTATTATCAATGCATTAACATAGTTGTTGCGCGGGAGCGCGAACCTGTTGGCAGCGGAGCGAGCGTTGTGGGGGCTCGTCCTGCCGCGTGAGCACCGGTGCGGCCCTCCACTGCCTGAAAAGGCCGATGGCTGCTGTGAATGCTGCGTTTTGTCATGTGTCTGCGCATCCGTGACGATGGGTAGCCGGCGAGGCTTGAGCTGACCCGAATCGTGCGACCAGGTCAGCTCAGAGGCTCGGGCGAGCGATCGGTCAGGCGCCGTGCTGTCCGTCACCGAACGGATTGACTCCCCTGAGAGTTCATTTCAAAATCATGCACGATCCAAGATGCAGGATGCAGAATTTTGAACGGCGCACGCAAGATCGAGCGGGTCGTGCTCGGCGACCAGGTCTACGAGGCGATCAAGGAGCGCATCCTCGACCAGGCCTATGCGCCGGGCGAAAAGCTCAATGTCGACGGGCTGGCACGCGAGCTTCAGGTCTCCTCGACACCGATCCGCGAGGCGCTGGCCCGGCTCGTGGCGGAGGGGCTGGTCAAGGCCGAGCCCTTCATCGGCTTTGCCACGGCCCCGCTGCCTGACCGCCGCTATTACGAGGACGTCTACAGCTTCCGCGGCGTGATCGAGCCTTGGGCCGCAGCGCAGGCGGCGCGGAGCAGGCCTGGGCCGGACGTCATCGCGGCGCTGCGCGATGAGGTCGCGGCCATGATGGCGGGCGAGCCGTCGCGCGAATATCGCAGCCATCGCGGCTTCACCGAGGCGGACGACCGCTTCCACCGCATCATCCTGCAGGCCGCCGGCAACCAGGTCGCGCTCAAGAGCTATGACGACCTGCGTTTCCACCTGCACATCTCGCGGCTCTACCTGACCCGCGAGCAGGATGTCGGCCTGACCCATCAGGAACACTTCCGCATCGTCGACGCTCTCGAAGCCGGCGATCCCGATGCGGCAGCGCAGGCCATGCGCCTGCATCTCGAAGGATCCTACGAGCGATTGATCAAATAGCCGCAACGCCCCGAGGCCGAAAACGGCCCGGTTCAACACCAGGGAGGACACGCATGATCCTGAGACGCATCGCCGCCGCGGCCTTGATCGCCGGCAGCTTGATCGCAGGCGCGGCGCAGGCGCAGACCCTGCGCTTCGGCCACGCCAACACCACCGCCGAGATCGCCGGCGAACTCTTCCAGGAGTTCGCCGAGCGGGTGAACAAGGGTACCGGCGGCGCCGTCTCCATCCGGGTCTTCCCGGCCGAACAGCTCGGCAAGGAGGTCGATCTCTTCAAGCAGGTCAAGGAGGGCGCGCTCGACCTGTCCGCGCCGTCGATGGCGGCAGCCTCCTCGCTGGTGCCGGCGCTGGAAATCCCCAGCGGGCCCTTCCTCTGGAAGGACTGGAGCGAGGCCGAAGCGATCATCCGCTCCGACGCCTTCGATCCCGTGTTCGACGAGTTGCGCGACAAGCACAACATCGTGCCGGTGACCCGCATCTGGTACTGGGGCTGGCGCAACATGACGACGCTCGACCGCGCCGTGAAGAAGCCTGAAGACCTGCAAGGGCTGAAGATC
Source organism: Allobosea lupini (assembly GCF_900109525.1). GTDB lineage: Bacteria > Pseudomonadota > Alphaproteobacteria > Rhizobiales > Beijerinckiaceae > Allobosea > Allobosea lupini. Next base: position 472,943 of record NZ_FOAN01000003.1, read on the forward strand.
CGCGTGCCGGAGAGTCCGGTCTGGGTCGAGATGATCAAGGCCTATGGCGCGGCGCCGACGCCGGTGCCCTTCGGCGAGGTCTACACCGCGCTCCAGCAGAAGACCGTCGACGGCCAGGAGAACCCGATCCCGACGATCTTCTCGCGCAAGTTCTACGAAGTGCAGGGCTATGTCGCGATGACCAAGCACATGCTCCAGAACAACATGATCGTCATCAACAAGGACAGCCTCGCCAAGCTCAAGCCCGAGCATCGCGAGGTGCTGTTCGCGGAGGCCGCCCGCGCCTCGGCGATGAACACCTATCTCCAGCAGAAGCGCGAGGCCTCGATGCTGGAGGACATCCGCAAGTCCGGTCGCTCCAAGATCGTCGAGGATGTCGATCGCGATGCCTTCGCCGCCAAGTCCAAGGTCGTCGCCACCGCGATGGAAGGGCGCTGGGGCAAGGCGCATCTCGACCGCGTGCTCGCGGCGATCGAAACGCAGCGCAAGCGCTAATCCGGCCCGATGACCGGCCTCACTTTGATCCGGCGGCTCGACGACTGGTCGAGCCGCGTCGAGGACGCTGCCCTGGTGGTGCTCCACGCCTCCATCGCGACGCTGGTCTGCGCCGCCGTGGTCTTCCGCTATGTGCTGAGCGATCCGCTGACCTGGTCGGAGGAGCTCATCCTGCTGCTCTTCGCCTGGATGGTCTTCCTTGGCATCGCCAGCGCCTTCCATGCCCGCACGCACATCATCATCGACGTCATCGTGATGTTCGCGCCGCGTTGGCTCGCCCGCGCCTTCGGCCTCCTCGCCTTCCTGGCGACGGCGGCGGTGCTGGGCACGCTGACCTTGTTCTCCTGGCGCTATCTCCAGCGCGAGCTGCCGAATCTGACGCCGATGCTCGGCATCTCGGCCGGCTGGATGATCGCGCCGCTCTTCGTGGGCAGTGCGCTCTCGCTGCTGCATCTCTTGCGCAACCTGCTGGATGAGGGGCCCGCCGGGGCGCTCTGGTCCGACATCACGACGCGCGAGTAGCGGCCATGGTGACCTTGCTCTTGGGCGCCTTCGCGCTGCTCATCGTCGTCGGCACGCCGATCTGGATCGCCATGGCCGGCTCGGCCCTGCTGGTGATCTTCATGGAGGGTATCCCGCTCACGGTCGCCGCGCAGCGCATCGTCGCCGGCGTGCAGTCCTTCCCGCTGCTGGCGATTCCCCTGTTCACACTCGCCGGTTCGCTGATGAACGCATCGGGCATCTCCGAGCGCCTCTTCAGCTTCACCAAGGCGCTGGTCGGCCATATCCGCGGCGGCCCGGCGCATACGCTGGTCGTCGGCGAGGTCTTCCTCTCCGGCATCTCAGGTTCCTCGGTCGCCGATACCGCCGCGGCGGCGCGGGTCTTCGTGCCGCAACTGGAAAAGATGGGCTATCCGCGGGCCTTCGGCGCGGCGCTTTCGGCCGTAGCCGGCACGCTCGGGCCGATCATCCCGCCCTCGATCCTGATGGTGGTCTACGCCTGGCAGGCCAATATCTCGCTGGGCAGCCTGTTCGTCGCCGGCATCATCCCCGGCCTCGTCATGGCCGGCTGCATCATGGCGACCATCGCCATACTGGCCTTGAAGCGCGACTTCCGCGCGGCTGGCGCCTTCTCGCTCGGCAATCTCTGGACGGAGTTCAAATACGCTTCGCTGGCGCTGCTGATGCCGGTGCTGATCATCGTCGGCTTCCGCGCCGGGCTCTTCACCGCGACCGAGATCGCCGGCGTCGCCGCCGCCTATTCGCTGGTCGTCGGCATGCTGGTCTACCGCACGATCAAGCTCGCCGATCTGCCGGCGATCCTGGTCGGCACGGCGCGCGAGACGGCGGTCATCCTCGCCATCGTCGCGGCTGCCTCGCCCTTCAGCTGGATCCTCGCCGTCGACCAGGCGCCCCAGCTCGTCACCGACTTCATGAAGTCGATCTCGACCGACCCGCTGGTTGTGCTGCTGATCCTGAACATCGCCTTGCTGATCGCCGGCATGTTCATGGAGACGATCGCCATCATGATCATCCTGGTGCCGATCCTCTTGCCGCTGCTGACCTCGTTGCAGATCGACCTCGTGCATTTCGGCATCGTGCTCCTGGTCAACCTCGTCATCGGCCAGGTGACGCCGCCGGTCGGGGTGCTCTGCTTCGTCGCCATGGCGATCACGAAAGTCAGGCTAGGGCCGCTCTTCCGCGAGCTCTGGCCCTTCCTGATCGCGCTTGTCGCGGCGCTCGCCATCATCACCTACGTGCCCGCGCTCAGCCTCTGGTTGCCGCGTGTCGCCGGCTTCTAAGGGAATTCCGATGACCAGGATCAGCGAAGTCGAGATCGTCGAGTTCTCGTTCAAGAGCAGGAATCTCGGCCGCTCGGCCGAGAACGCGCGCGCCGTCTACAATATCGGCTACAAGCCTAATTCCGAGCTGGAGCTGACCAAGTTCGCCGTGGTCATCCGCAGCGAGGACGGAGCCGAGGGGCAATATGTCATGCATTGGGGCGGCACCCGCGCCACCATGGCGCAGACGCTCTCGCTGGCGCCCAACATCCTCGGCCGCGATCCCGATCACCGCGAGGAGATCTGGAACGACATGAAGCGGGAGCTGCGCCAGCATGACGGCATGGGCATCGGGCCGATCGACATCGCGCTCTGGGACCTCGCCGGCAAGCGCTTCGGTGCCTCGGTCTCGCAGCTCCTCGGCGGCTTCCGCAGCAAGCTCAAGACCTATGCCTCGACCTATCACGGCGACCGCAATGGTGGGCTCGACAGCAAGGAGGCCTTCGTCGACTTCGCCGAGGCCTGCTACGATCTCGGTTACCGCGCCTTCAAGGTCCATGGCTGGCATGATGGCGATGCGCGCGAGGAGGCCGCCAACGTCCTGCATGTCGCCAAGGCGGTCGGCGACCGCATGACCCTGATGCTCGACCCCGCCAACGAGCTCAGGACCTTCGCCGATGCGCTCTATGTCGGGCGCGCCTGCGACGAGGGCAACTACTTCTGGTACGAGGATCCGATGCGCGATTGCGGCGTCTCGGCCTTCGCTCACAAGAAGCTGCGCGAGATGCTGAAGACGCCGATCCTCCAGACCGAGTATCTGCGCGGCTTCGAGCCCAAGGCCGATTTCCTGATCAATGGCGGCACCGACGCGCTGCGCTCCGATCCGGAATACGATCTTGGCATCACCGGGGCGATGAAGATCGCCCATCTCGCCGAGGCCTTCGGCGTCGATGTCGAGATCCATGCCTGTGGCCCGGCCCACCGCCACTGCATGGCCGCGACCCGCAACACCAATTTCTACGAGCTCGCGCTGGTCGGGCCCGATTGCCCGAACGCGGTGCCGCCGGTCTATGCCTGCGGCTACAGCGACCAGCTTGATGGCGTCGACAAGGATGGCTGCTTCCCGGTCCCGACCGGCCCCGGGCTCGGCGTCACCTATGACTGGGACTATATCCGCACCCATCAAACGGCGCGGGAGGTGTTCAAGCTGTAGACCGCGCATCGGCGCGGTCTTTCGCACAAGGGATTCGATGATATCACTGCAGTGGAGCAGGGCTTCGCGCCCCGCTCGTTCCGCATCCAGCTTCGTCGACCCGCGCCATGAACGTCACCCCCGGACAGGACCATGGCACCATCGTCGCCTCGGGCGAGGCAGCCGGGCCGGTCGTCGTCCTCGCCGAGCCCTTGAGCTTCTGGGGCGGCGTCGATCCCGCCACGGGTACGGTGATCGACGTGCATCATCCCGCCCATGGCGTCTCGCTCGCCGGCGCGGTCGTGTTGATGCCGACCAGTCGGGGCTCCTGTTCGGGCTCCGGCGTGTTGCTGGAGCTGGCGCTCTCCGGCAAGAACCCCGCCGCGCTGATCTTCGCTGGCCCCGAGGACACGCTGACGCTCGGCGCGATCGTCGCCTCCGAGATGTTCGGGCGCCGCATCCCGGTCGCGCGCCTGTCCGCGGAGGCCTTCGCCACCCTTTCCTCCGCGCGGCACGCGACGATCACGCCGGATGGCGTATCGGCCGATGGCGGGCAGGTGCATATCCCTCTTGCCGCGGCGGCGGATGCAGGACTGCGGTTGTCCTCTTCCGATCGCAGCATGCTCGACGGCAAGGTAGGGATCGCTGCCCAGCAGGCCATGCGCATCCTCGTCGCCATGGCGAGCCAGCAAGGAGCGACCGAACTCCTCGATGTGACGCGGGCTCATGTCGATGGCTGCATCTATGCCGGCCCGGCCAATCTGGTCTTCGCCGAGAAGATGGAGGAGCTCGGCGCACGCGTCCGCATCCCGACGACGATGAACGCGATCTCCGTCGACCATGCGAACTGGCGCCGCCAGGGCGTTGCGCCCGAATTCGGCGAACCGGCGGCGCGCCTCGCCGAGATTTATGTCCGCATGGGCTGCCAGGCGAGCTTCACCTGCGCCCCCTATACGCTGCGGGAGCCGCCACGCTTCGGCGAGCCGATCGGCTGGTCGGAATCGAACGCGGTGATCTTTGCCAATTCCGTGCTCGGCGCCCGGACCGCCAAGCATCCGGACTTCCTGGACTTCTGCATCGCCGTAACCGGCCGCGCGCCGCTCGCTGGCGCCTTTCTCGACGAGGGGCGCCGGGCGCGCCGTACCGTCCGGGTCGAGTTGCCGGAGGGGGCGGACAGCGCGGCCTGGCCCTTGATCGGCTACCTTGCCGGCCTGGCTTCGCCTGATCGGATCCCGTTGATCAAGGGCCTGGCGAAGACGCAACCGACGCAGGACGATCTCAAGGCACTCTGCGCCGCCTTCGGCACGACCTCGGCGGCTGCGATGCTCCATATCGAAGGCATCACGCCGGAAGCAAACAGCCTCGGCGGCGTCCCCGAGGACGAAGTCGTCATCACCCGCGAGGACCTCGCCGCGGGCTGGCGCAAGCTGAGCGAGGGGCCGTCCAGCGTCGATCTCGTTGCCATCGGCAGCCCACACGCCTCGCTTGACGAGTGCCGCGAGTTCGCTGCGCGGCTCGACGGCCGTTCCGTCGCGGCGACGCTCTCTGTCATCATCACGGCCGGGCGGGAGGTCGTCGCCGCGGCTGAAGTCGATGGCACACTGGCCAGGCTTGCGCGGAGCGGCGTCGCGATCATCCCCGATCTCTGCTGGTGCTCGATCACCCGCCCGGTCTTCCCGGAGCAGGCGAAGGTGGTCCTGACCAACTCCGGCAAATACGCCCATTACGGGCCGGGGCTCTCCGGCTGCGCCGTCAGGCTGGGCACGCTCGACGACTGCATCGAGGCTGCGCTGACGGGTATCGCTCCCGCGCGACTCCCCGCCTGGCTCTCCTAGCTGCTCCGGCGAACAGGCTTGACGGTGCGGCGCGGCCTTATAGGGTGGCCGCGATCGAGGTTCTCCGGATCGCATCCGGAGCTAAGAGGGAATTCGGTGAGGCGTATTCCGCCAAAGCCGAGGCTGCCCCCGCAACTGTAAGCGGCGAGCTCTCCGTCCATCGTCCACTGGCGCCGACAGCGCTGGGAAGGCCGGGCGGGATCGGCATCGACCCGCGAGCCAGGAGACCTGCCCCGGTCGTCGAAGACGTCTTTCGGACGGGGTGTTCCGGAGCTGTGTGTCGATGGTGGCGCTGCCCTCCATCCATCCACGCCCCTGCGCAGTTCCCCGCCTGCCATCTCGGGGAGCGATGAGACCCATGGTCATGAACACCGTCCGCGCCGTTGCGCAGAGCTTGACGGCTGCGCGCCGACCCTTCTATCAGAAATGCAACATTGTTACATTTGAGGCTTCCGCTGTGCCGGCCATTCGCCATGTCACCCGTTTGCTGCAAGGTGCCGCCGCGGCGCTCCTCGGCACTCTGTTCGCAGGGTCGGCCTTCGCTGCGCCGACGCAATATCCGCTGACCCTCGAGAATTGTCGGGAGAGTGTGACCTTCGCCGCGCCGCCCAAGCGCGTCGTGGCGATCGGCCAGACGCAGACCGAGATCCTCTACGCACTCGGCCTCGGCGACCGCGTCGTCGGCACCGCCGTCTGGTTCTCGCCGGTCGCCAAGCCCTATGAGGCGGTGAATGCCAAGGTGAAGCGCCTCGCCGACAATGATCCCAGCTTCGAGGCGGTGCTGGCCCAGGAGCCCGATCTCGTCACCGCGATGTTCGAATGGCATGTCGGACCCAACGGCATCGTCGGCAAGCGCGCCCAGTTCGCCGGGGTCAAGGTGCCGACTTACGTCTCGCCGGCCGATTGCGTCGGCAAGGACAATTCCGGCGCCGGCGACGGCGTACGCACCCAGATGTTCACGATGGAGCTGGTCTATCGCAACATCCGCGAGTTCGGGCAGATCTTCGATGTCTCCGACCGGGCTGAAGCCCTCGTCGCTGAACTGAAGGCACGCGAGGACAAGGCGGTCGCGGCCGTCGCCAGCCTCAAGGCCAGGGACGTGCCGGTCGTGGTCTGGTTCTCCAGCCGGGACATCAAGGGCGACGGCTTCATGGCCGGCAAGAACGGCGTGCCGGCCTACATCCTATCGAAGCTCGGCGCCCGCAACATCATCGCCACCAATGAGGAGTGGCCGCTGGTCGGCTGGGAGAGCATCGCCGGCGCCAACCCCGCGGTGATCGTCACGGTGAAGATGGATCGCCGCCGCTTCCCGGCCGACGACATCGAGAAGAAGCTCGATTTTCTCAAGACCGATCCGGTCGCCAGCAAGCTCGATGCGGTGAGGAACCAGCGCATCGTGATCCTGGATGTCGGCGCGACCCGGGCCGGGCTCGATACGGTCGACGGCATCGAGGCGCTCGCCAAGGCGATCTCCGGCTTCGGCCTCTCCCCTTGAGCCACGCTGCCCATGGCCCGAACTGGCCCGCGCGGATCGCCATCGCGGTTGCCTCGCTCGCTGCGCTGACTATCTCGGTGGCGCTGGCGGTGACGATCGGCGAAATGCGCATCCCGTTCGACACGGCGCTGCGGGCGCTCGGCAACGGGCTGTTCAGCCTCGACTTTCCCGTCAGCGCGATCCAGCAGGGCGTGATCTTCGACTACCGCCTGAGCCGGGCGCTGATGGCGGGCCTGTGTGGCGGGGCGCTGGCACTCTCCGGCGCGATCCTGCAGGCGCTCCTGCGCAATCCGCTGGCGGAGCCTTACGTGCTCGGCATCTCCGCCGGCGCCTCGACCGGCGCCGTCGCGGTGCTGATCCTCGGCGTCGGCATCGGCGGCACGGCGCTGAGCGTCTCGGCCGGCGCCTTCATCGGCTCCTGCGCTGCACTCACCGTGGTCGCGCTGCTGGCGACAGGGGCGGGCGGGGCGAGCGATCGCGTCATTCTTGCCGGCGTCGCGACCTCGCAGCTCTTCAACGCAGCGACCGCGACGATCGTCACGACCATGGCCAGCGCCGAGCAGGCGCGCGGTGTGATGTTCTGGCTGCTCGGGAATTTCGGCGGCGTGCGCTGGCCTGACCTCTGGATCGCCGCGCCGGTCGCCTTTATCGGCTTCGCCATCTGCATGCTGCACGCCAAGGTGCTCGATGCCTTCGCCTTCGGTGTCGATGCCGCCGCCTCGCTCGGCGTCGCCGTGACGAGGGTGAAGGTCGTGCTCCTCGCCACGACGGCAGTGATGACCGCGGTGATGGTCTCGATCGTCGGCACGGTCGGCTTCGTCGGTTTGATCATTCCTCATGCCGCCCGTTTCCTCGTCGGCTCCGGCCATGCCCGTCTGCTGCCGGCCTGCCTCGTCGTCGGCGCGATCTTCATGATCCTCGCGGACATCCTCTCGCGCGTGCTGATCCCGCAGCAGATCCTGCCGATCGGGGTGGTGACAGCGCTGTTCGGCGCGCCGGTCTTCGCGCTGATCCTCTACCGTGCGAGGCGGCCGGCATGACGCTCGCGACCCGTGAGGCGCGCTGGGGCGCCGCCGGCCGGATGATCGTCGACGGCGTGACGCTGCAGGCGGCGCCCGGCCGCGTGCTCGGGCTGATCGGCCCGAACGGCTCGGGCAAGTCGAGCCTGCTCAGGCTGCTCTGCCGGCTGCGCAATGTCGCGAGCGGCGTCGTCACGCTCGACGAGCGCGATATCGCCGCCGTGCCCCGGCGCGAGCTCGCCCGCCGCCTCGCCTTTGTCGAGCAGCAGGCGACGACCGAGATCCAGCTCTCCGTCTGCGACGTTGTCCGGCTCGGCCGCACGCCGCATCGCGCCGCGCTGGCATCCTGGAACGACGCCGACGAGGCGGCGGTTAACGAGGCGCTGGCGCGGGTCGGGCTGACCGAGCGGCACGACCAGTTCTGGCACACCCTGTCGGGCGGCGAGCGCCAGCGGGTCCATATCGCCCGCGCGCTGGCGCAGGAACCGAGCGAGCTCATCCTCGACGAGCCGACCAACCATCTCGACATCCAGCACCAGCTTTCGATCCTGAGCCTGGTCCGCCGCCTCGGCATCACCTGCATCATGGCGCTGCACGACCTCAACCTCGCGGCGATGTTCTGCGACGAGATCGCATTGCTGCATGAGGGGCGGCTGCAGGCGGCGGGGGCGCCGGACAAGGTTCTGACCGCCGAGGCGATCCAGCGCATCTTCGGCGTCGCCGTTTCGATCCGCGAGGGAGCGTCGGGGCGCCGGCACATCGAATATCTGATCGAACCGGAACGGAGGCAGTCATGAAAGCGGCCGAGGCGCAGGCAGAGGTTTCCGACTACTGGACCCGGCGCGCTCCGGCCTTCGACGGCGTCGCCTCGCATATCGCGCAGGCTGCGCTATGGCGTGACGTGCTCGCGGCCGCCTTCGAAGCGCACGGCGTAAAGGATGTCGTCGATCTCGGCACCGGGACCGGTGCCTGTGCGCTGATCGCCGCATCGCTCGGACACCGCGTGCGGGCCTGCGACGGCTCGGAGGGCATGCTTGCCGTGGCCCGGCAAGCCGCCGCGGCAGCTGGGCTCGACGTCGCTTTCGAACCTGCCCTGATCGAGGAGGCCTCGTTCGAGCCGGGCTCGGCCGACATCGTGACGCTGCGCAATGTGCTCTGGACGCTGCCAGATCCGATGGCGGCCCTGCGCAAGGCTCACCTCCTCCTGCGCCGGGGCGGGGTGGTCTTCGTCTCGGACGGGCTCTGGTCGATCGCGCCGCAATATCGCTCGACCTATCCCGAAACGCTCGCCGCGAGCCTGCCGCGCCATGACGGGCTGACCGAGGATGAAGCGCGCACGATGCTGAGCGAAGCCGGTTTCGGCGCGGCCCGAAGCTGGCAGCATCTGTTCCCGGCCTCGCCCTATCCCGGCGACGTGCCGATGTTCGTGCTGACGGCGAGGAAGGGCTGACGCTCGCCGTCGGCAGCCTTGAGCACCAGGCTATCGTCCGGCCTTGGCGGCCATAGGCATGCGGTCCCGCGCCATCTCCCACCTTCGGCCTACTCGCCTCATCCCGAGTTTTGAATGATTATACATGTAAACTATTGTAATTGCTTGTATTTTTGATCTCGGCTAGGCTGGTCGCGTAGTCGCCGCAGCTTATCGTTCCGAGCCATTTTCATGAACAGCCAGCCACTCTTTTCAGCCCTGACCGGTCCCGGATGCCTCGATCGGGTCCGTAGCCTGCCTCATCCGGCGGCGATGCGACCGGCGAGGACGATGGCCAGCGCGGCGGTCTTCAAGGGCGAGACGGAGATCGGCATCGAGCATCGCGGCGAGCTCTATCGTCTCAGGATCACGCGGCAGGGAAAGCTGATCCTGACCAAATGACGGCTGTCCTCGGGGCACCGCCGCAGATCGCATTGTCGCAGATCACCTGGCCGCCTCGCGCGGCCGCAAAGGCTCGATGAGGCCCTGTCGCGAACGGGCCGGCAACCGCAAGGAATCCAGACCATGACCCATGCCGCTGAAACGGGCGTGCCGGACGGGCGCTTGCCGAAGCGCCAGCGTCACAAGGTGGCTCTGCGCCGCCTCGACGTCCTGCGCGTGGCCGATCTCAGCCCGTCGATGCGCCGGGTGACGCTCGGCGGCCCTGAGCTCGATGGCTTTGTCAGCCTCGGTTTCGACGATCATGTGAAGATGTTCTTCGCAGCGCCCGGCGAAACGCAACCGGTCCTGCCAATCGTCGGTCCGGACGGGCTCGCCTTCCCCGAGAGCGGCCCGCGGCCGCTGGCGCGCGACTTCACGCCGCGGCGCCATGATCCGCAGGCGGGCGAGCTCGATATCGACTTCGCCCTGCTGCATGACGGGCCGGCCAGCAATTGGGCGGTGCAGGTCAAGCCCGGTGATGCCGCCTGGATCGCCGGCCCGCGAGGTTCCTTCGTCGTACCCTTCGATTTCGACTGGCATCTGCTGGTCGCCGACGAGACCGGGCTGCCTGCTCTGGCGCGGCGCCTGGAGGAGCTGCCGCCGGGCAGCCGAGCGCTCGCTTTGGTCGAGGTCGGTGGAGCGGAGGACGAACTGCCCCTGCATCGCTTCGACCGCATCGAGGTGATCTGGGTTCATCGTGCCGCCGGGGCGCAACCGGGTGCGGCGCTGCTCGCTGCCTTGCCAGCCCTGGCTTTCCCCGATGGCGACTACTTCGCCTGGCTCGCCTGTGAATCCAGCGCCGCCAAGCAGTTGCGCAGCGTCCTCGTCGACGAGCGGGGCGCCAATCGCAAATGGGTCCGCGCCCATGGCTACTGGCGCCGTGGCGCCGTCGCCGTCCACGACGATTTCGACGAGTGAGGCGGCCGTCCCGCCATCCATCGACATCTGCCGAAGCCCAGAGGAGACCAGCAATGGCTGCCGACTTCGACCATGTGCTGACGCGCGAGGAGCAGCGGCGGCTCGACGCTGCCTTCCAGACGCTCTCGGGGCGAGCGACGCGAAGCGAGGCTGCAGCACCGGGCCCGACCGAATACGAGGAACATGTCTGGCTGGCGCAGCAGCAGGTGCCCGACGCCGTGCTCAAGCATGTCGTGGCGTGCCGGCTGACTGGCGAGCCCGATCTGGCGCGCCTCGTCGGTGCGATCCGCGATGTCGTGCGCGCCTGGCCTGGCCTGAACGCCCGTTTCCGCTTCGGCGAGGATGGCGAACTGCACAAGCGTTTCGCCGGAGAAGAAGGCCGCACCGTCAGCCTGATCCGGGCCGATACGTTGGAGCAGGCGACCGCAGCGATCCTCGATCGGCAGGCGGCAAGCTGGGACAGCGATCGCCAGCCGCCTTTCGAGGCGCTTGTGATCAGCTGCCCGCAGGAGACCGTTCTTGCGCTGGTCCTGCACCGCGTCCTCGATGCGATGCACCCAGCTGCCGAGCTTCTGCAGGCGCTTGGCAAGGCCTATGCGGGCGAGCCGATCCTGCCCGCCTCCATGATGGCGCGGAACCCCGGCACGCCGCTGTTCGCGGCCGGTGAAGCCTCGTCGATGCTGCCTGGCTGGATGCGCCAGCCCGGGATCGCAGCCTCGGAGATCGTCGATTTCGCTACGATCCGTGTTGCGCGCCCCGAACGGGCTCTGGCCGGCCGATACGGCGCCATGATCGGGCCGGAAGCCCTCAACGGCCTCCCACCGGATGCGTCGGATCAGGCGGTTCTCGCCCATCTCGCCGCGCTCTTCGCCCGCTACCTCTCCGCTCTGTCCGGCAAACGCGAGATCGACCTGATGATCCCGGCCGGGTGGCGCGCGCAGGTCGGCGACCCCCCATCATCCGTCACCGGCGGAGACGCTGTCGTCCTGACGGTGGACGGACAGGCGCCGGCGGAGATCATCGTTCGTGCGATTCAGGACCGGCTCGGCCGGACGGCGAACGCTGCGATGTCGCAGACGCGCCGCACGGCTACTGCCGAGCGGCCGATACTGTTCGTCAGCTGGCTCGGCGATCCCACAGGCTGCCTAGGGATTCCGGGCGTATCGATCGAACGGTTGCCGCTGCCGACTCTGGAGACGCGCCCCGATCTCGCCTTCGCCGTCGGGCGCGGCAGGCTGGGCGGCGTCGCGGTCGAGCTCGTCACGGGGCAGGGGCTGTCGCCGCGGATCGGCCCCGTTCTGCTGGAGCGCTTCCTGGCCTGGCTGACGGAAGGGGAGGCTGCCTTGCCTGGTGTCGCGTCTGCCCCCGTCGAACTGACCGGGGCCGCGTCTCCAGCATCGGCCGCCGAGCCTGCGACCGAAGCAGTGACCGCCCTCATCCTCGCCGAGTTCCGCGCCGCCCTCAACGCGCCGGAACTGGGACCTGACGATGATTTCTTCGACCATGGCGGCCATTCCCTGATCGCGACGCGCATCATCGGCCGCCTGCTCAGCCAGCACGGCATCGAGCTGCACTTCAACGACCTGTTCAGCTATCCGAGTGCCGCCGCACTCGCCAGGAAGGCGCGCCGTACTGGCGAGGCGAGCCTGGAACCGTCGCGAACCGCGCCGATCGATGAGGCGCCGAGCGCGCCGCTCTCGCTGGCGCAGGCCTCGCTGTGGAAGGCCTATGCCGCCTTCGGCTTCAACGAGATCTTCAACCTGCCCTTCGCGCTCGATTTCCTCGATCCGGTCGATGAAGCGCTCTATGAGCGCGCCTTCACCGATGTGCTGGAGCGCCATCCCGGCCTGCGCAGCCTGTTCCGGCAGGAAGGTGAGGACATGGTCCAGCAGGTCGTGCCGACGGCCGAACTGTCGCAGTACAAGTGGTTCTGGACGAGCGCCGAGAGCGCAGGCGTCACTCGCCGCGACGAGGCACTGCACCATTTCGACCTGGCGAAGGAGCTGCCCTTCCGCCTGCGCTTCCTGATCGATCCTGCGACGGGCCGGCAGGTGCTGTCCTTCCTGTTCCATCATGTCGTGCTCGACGAATGGTCGGTCAACCTGATGATGGACGAGATCGCCTATTGCTACCGCGTGCGTGCGGCCGGCGGCATGCCGGTCTGGTCGGACGCGCCGGCGCCCTTCCACGAATTCGCCCGCCTCCAGGCCGCCGCCGGCGTCGACCAGGCGCACCTCGGCTACTGGACCGACATGTTGCGCGGGGCGCCGCAGCCGCAGCCGATCCTCCGGCGTCAGGACCGGGCCGAGCCTGCCTGTGAGGAGGCGTCCGCCGCCGGCGGCTGGGTCGAGTTCAAGCTCGACCGGGAGGCGACGGAGCGGCTCTATGCCCTCGCCAGGCAGAGCAGCGCTTCGCTGTTCAACGTGGTCTATGCCGGCATCGCCGCCTCGCTGCGCCAGCTCGGCTCGCTCCCGGAACTGGTGGTCGGCACCTCGGCCTCGGGCCGTAGCGACGCCGCCTTCTTCGACACGGTCGGCTATTTCACCACCGTCATCGCCCATCGCATCCGCTTCGACGAGGCGATGAGCCTCGGCGGCCTGGTCGGCCAGATCAGGAACCTGGTCAACGAGTCGCTGCCGTGGAGCGAGATTCCGATCGATCTGGTCGAGGAGGCGCTCGGCATGACGCCAGGCCGCGATCATCTGTTCGAGGTCTTCATCCAGATCCACGCCAAGAACAAGCTGAACGGCGAGCTGGCGTTGCCGGACGGGCGCGGCATCGCCTTCCGGCAGGTCGATCCCGAGCGGCACGAGTCCATGCTCGGCCTGCATTTCGAGGTGATGGAGGAAGCCGATCTTTCCGGCGAGCGCTCGATCCGCGTGCTGATGAGCTATCGCTCCGAGCACTACGGGCCGCAGGAGGTCGAGAAGATCAGGGCGACGACCAGCGCTGTCTTAGCGCTGATGGGCCGGGCCGGCGGGGCGCAGGTGACGCTGGCCGAGCTGGGCGCGCATTTGCCGGAGGGGTGAACGTCCGCCAGCGCCGCCATTGTCGTCATGGTCGGGCTTGTCCCGACCATCCACGTCCTCCTTCGCGCAGGGCCGTGTTCAAGACGTGGATGCTCGCCACGAGGGCGAGCATGACGACGTCATCATGGTCACACCAAGCCGAGCGCATCCTTTTGCAGCTCCGCCAGAAGCTCTTCAACCGGACGAGCCAGCGCCTCCGGAGCTAGAGCTCGCGCCAGGAAGGCCGGCAACGCCTCGCCGTGACGCGCGAACGACTCCCTGGCGAACATCGCCGGGTCGGCCGACATCGCGAATGACAGCTCGCTGCCGTCGTCCTCGCCGCGGAAGGTGAGGTCGATGCCTTCGCCCTGCCCGCTGCCCGTGATCTCCCGCGTCACCTTGCAGCCATCGAAGCTCGGGGCGCTGAACGGCAGGACATTGATCAATGGCGAGAAGAAATAGCGGCTGCCCGCGGGCATGCCGTTGTCCATCGCGATCTGCTCGATCCGATAGCGGCCATGACGGCGCTGCATCCTCAGCGTCGCGGCGTTCTCGCGCAGGACGTCTTCGAAGCTGTCCTGTGATCCGAAGGACAGATGGAACGGCAGGATGTTGACGACCATGGCGGGCGTGTGGGCGGCGAGACTGCCCCAGCGGCTCATGAAGGGCAGCCAGAAGGCTAGTACGTCCCGTCCGTCGATCCGCTGTCGCGGGAGGTGGAGCGCAAGATAGAGCCCGGAAAGGAGCACCAACAGGTCGGGCCAGCCGATGCCGGTCTCCTGCGAGATCCGGCGCAAGCCGGCGCTCACATCCGCCGGCAGTACGCCATAGACTTCGTGCGGCGCTTCGCCAGCCTGCTTGTCGCCACGATGCAGGATCGGCAGCGGCGCGTGCGCGGCGAACTCGTCCCGCCAATAGGCGCGGTCGCTCGCATGGCGGCGGCTGGCGCGATAGGCCTCCTCTTCTGCGATGAAGCTGGCGAAGGGGTGGAAGGCCGGGCCGGCGTCACTCCGTGTGAGGCGCTGCGAATAGAGCTGGCCGCAGCGCTGCTCGATCAGCGTGAAGCCATAGCCATCGAGGACGATATGGTGGGCGCGGATGTACCAGAGATAGCGTTGTTTGCCGAGGTGCAGCAGCCAGGTTGCCGCGAGGCCGGCGCCGCGCAGGTCGAGCGGCGCCGCGACGTCCGCCTCCATCCGCGCTCTTGCCTCCTGCAGAGGATCGGCGATGCCCGTCAGATCGATCTGCTGCAGAATGGGCCGCAGTTGCGGATCACAGCTCTGAAGCGGTGCCTCGCGACCCGCCTCGACATGGAAGCGCACGCAGAGCGCGTCAGATTCGGCGATGGTCTGGGTGATGGCCGCGACAAGTGCCTGCCCGTCCGTGACGCCGTCGATGTCGAGGCAATGCGCGACGGTTGCGATCGGCTCGTCAGGGTGGAAGGTGAATTCCTCCCAGAAATCGAGCTGCGGCAGAGTGAGCGGCATCAGAGCGCGGCGCGAATCGGCCTGCGACATGGGAATCTCCTGTTCAGACTAGCATCGGGCCGAAAAGTGGAATCCATTTTTCGGAAGAATCCGATGCGATAACAATGTGATAGATCATCGTGACCGCATCCGCTTGGATGCGCGATGATCTATGCTGGTGGCAGCTCGTTGCCTCACCGCTCCTGGTCGTGGAGCAGCAGCGCGACCAGCCCTGCATTGCGGCAGCGCAGCAGCTGATGCGGCGTCAGATCGGTGCCGAGCTCGTCGCGGATTCGGCTCGCCACGGATTTGAGGTGGGAGGGCCGCAGGCCGAGGCGGATGAAATCGGTGCTGTCGTCGATCTCCGCTGAGGCGGCCTGGCCGAGCACAGCGAGGTAGAGGTCGAGAATCCTGCGGCTGCGCGAGTTGGCTAGTGGTGCAGCCGCCACCGGTTCGCGGCGCTCGGCGGCGGCAGCCAGCAGCTCGCGGGCCTTGCGCCGATCAGGCTTGCCGTTGGCCGAGAGCGGCAGGGCCTCGACTTCGACGAAGCGGGTCGGGACATGCGAATCTGGCAGAACCCGCCGGGCTTGGGCGCGCAAGTCGGTGGGGCTCGGCTTGCCCGCCTGCGCCGGCACGTAGACGACGCCGATCTCGGCCTCGCCGCGCTGCTCGGCGCCGCAATCGACCACCAGCAACTGTCGGATATCGGGATGGGCGCCGAGCTCCGCCTCGATATCGGGCAAGGAGACGCGCACGCCGCGGACCTTGACATAGCCGTCGACCCGGCTGGCGAAGAGGATGTTGCCGTCATGGCGATAGCGGCCGCGATCGCCGGTGCGGAAGGCGCGCACCGGCTTGCCGGCTTCGTCGGCGACAGTGATGAAATCGCTCTGCCCGAGGACACCATCCTGGAGATAACCCAGCGCGACATTGACGCCGGTGGTGTGGATGCGCCCGACGACGCCGGGCGGGCAATGCTCGCCACGCTCGTTCAGGATGAAATAGCGATTGCCCGGCAGTGGCCTGCCATAGGGGACCTGCCCGGTGTCCTCGGGGCCGATCTCGTGCCAGACGCTCCAGATCGTCGTCTCGGTCGGCCCGCCGAGCGAGACCAGCCGCAGCGCCGGATCGAGCTGGCGCAGTTCGGCGATCACGGCCGGCTTGATGTAGTCGCCGCCCTGGGCGATCAGGCGGAGCGAGCGCAACTCGTCGCCGCGCCGGCAGGAGAGCAGCATCTCGAGGATCGCCGGCACCGAGCACCAGAGCGTGACCTTGTGCTCGGCGACGAGCCGGTTCCAGGCGATCGCATCCTTCTCTTCGCCCGGCGCCGGCTGCACCAGGGTCGCGCCCGCCGTCAGGCAGCCGAAAACGTCGAAGACCGACATGTCGTGATGCAGCGGCGTCACCGAAACGAAGACGTCGCTTGCCGTCGCCTGCCAGCTCTCCAGCGTGCGACCGATCACGTTCGAGGTCGCCCGGTTCGAGAGCACGACGCATTTCGGCCGGCCGGTAGTGCCGGAGGTGTAGAGGTAATAGGCGGGGGCGTCGCTGGCCGAGAGCGCGGCGAGCGCCGGCGGCAACGCCAGTGGATCGGCCGGCGCCTTGCCTGCCAGCAGGGCCTCGGGCGTCGCCGCTTCATGCCCGGAAATCGAAGCTGGCGACACAACCAGTGCCGGGCGGCAATCGGCGAGGAGATAGTTCAGCCGTTCCGGGGGCGAGGCCGCATCGATCGGTACCCATATTGCGCCGGAGAGCGCGCAGGCGAGCGTGATCGCGGTGTGCTCGGGCCCGCGCGGCAGGCAGATCGCGACGACATCGCCCTTGCCGACGCCGCGCTGCGGCAGCGCTGCCAGCACTTTGCCGACATCAGCGCCGAGCTCGCGATAGGAGATCCGGCGGGCGCCGGAGATCAGGGCGATCTTGTCCTTCTCTCCGGCGAAGAGATTGTCGGCGATGCGTTGCAGGAAGCGGCTGCAGGCGAACTCGTCCTCCGAGCCGTTGAGTCGGTAATGGCCGAGGTCGAGCATCTCGCCCCGAACGATCTCAAAGGCGCCCCGTTCGCAGATCGTGGCGACTTGCCGGTCGAGCGCGGCGAGGATGTCGCGCACGCTCCGCGCGTCGATCGCCTCGCGGGCGTAGTCGATCTCGACGACGAGATTGCCCTCCTCGTCGTCCCGGAAGCGCATATCGACTGCGACCTGCGGCGTCTGGGTCAGGCCGTCATGGCGGCGGATGCCAGCCTCCGTCGCCAGCTTCGGCCAGCCGAGGCCATTGGTGACGACGACAGGCAGGGCCGGCCGGCCCGGATGGGCATTCATCAGGAGCCGGCTGATCTGGACGCCGGATTGCGAGAGGTGCTCCAGCCCCTCCAAGACATCGCCCTGCAAGGATTGCGCGCGCTCGTGGAAGCTGCCCTGCCGCGCATCCCAGTTGACGGCGATGAAGCTCGACCGGTTTGCGAGCTCCGCCGAGGCGGCGGGGGCGACGGGAATCCCGACGCAGAGCGCGCCGTCGTTCAGCCAATGCGACAGGGTCTCGAGGATGACCGCCGTCACCGCCGTGTTCTTGAACAGCCGCTCCCTGGCGGCGAGACGGCAGAGCGTGGTGAAACGCTCGCGGGGAATCGCCAGGCTCGCGCGCTCGTAGCGCGAGGCGGGAAGCGCCTCCAGCGGCTTCGTCCAGGGCAGTTGCGGCGGGCCTTCCACCGGCTGGAGCTTCCGGGCCCAGTAGGCGGCATCCTCGCGCCGCTTCGCCTCGTCGGCCGGCGGCGGCAGGGCCGCAGCCTCGAGGCTCGGTGCCTCGCCGCCCAGCAGTTCGACCAGCAGCGAGGCGATGGCGCGTCCGTCGAGGATGAGCGCATCGAAGCGGGCGAACAGCACGCAGGTTGTCTGATCGGAATCATCCGCTTCCGGTTCCGGCAAGCGGAACGCCGTCACATTCCAGGGCGAGCGCGCGAGATCGAACAGGCGATGGGCATAGTCCTCACGCTGCCCGTCGATCCAGGCCAGCGCCTCTGCCTGCGGCAGGCCGCGCAGGTCGATCTCGTCATAGTTGACGGCCGGATCGGGCGAGACCCATGAAACCCGGCGCTGCGCGTCGATATGCGTGCGCAGGGCAGGGTGCCGCGCGACCATGGCAAGGAGGCGTCGTGGCAGCGCCTCGATGTCGATCGCGCCGCGATACTCGCGGAATTCCTGCATGGCGATGCCGCCCAAGGGCAGATGCCGCTCGCGGCCGAGCAGATAGGCCTGCTGCAGGTCGGTCAGCTTTGTCTCATCCCGGCCGAAGGCTCCGCCCTGCGCGGCATCGGAAAAATCATCCCGCATCGATCGTCTCCAGGAAGATGCGCGCGATCTCGTCGGAGGCGCCGCCGGAGCGGGCGCGGACGAGGCGGGCGAGGCTGCGAGGCGTCACCACCTCGTCGAAATCCGAACGCGATGGCGCGCCGATGGAGCAATAGCGGACGAGGAAGCGGGTGATTTCGGTCTGGGCGGCCGCGTTGATTACGCTGCCCTCATGCACGACTTGACCCGGTGACAGGCGCCCGAGCAGGCGGACCAGCATGTCTTCGGTCGGGTCGGCGAGCTGGCGGCGTGGCCGTGCGTTCGGCGCGGCGTCGAGCGCTTCCGGCCGCGCCGCGACCTCGCGCAGCAGTGCGACATAGGCTTCGAAGGTCTCGCGCACCCAGGCCTCCGGCAGAGCGTCGAGACGGATGTCACAGTTGATCAGGATGCCCCCGTCGCAGGCAGCGACCTGGGCATCGACAGCCACTTGCGGCCCCTGCGAGATCACCCAGTTCATCGGGCCGAAGACGCGCCTGACGGCTTCGCTGAAGAGCTCGCCGCCGGAGAGCCCGAGGCCGGCTGTAAAGACGACCGGCGCGGTCTGCACCGAGCCGGATAGTCGCGACAGGTCGCGCATCACGCTGACGCCCGGATAGGCGTCATGCGCAATGAGTTCGATCATCTGGCGGCCAATGGCGCGGCACAGCTCGGCCAATGTCGCTGCGGCCGCGAGATCGACGCCGAGGATCAGCACGTTCGAGAATTCGCCGACGATTCGCTCGACTTCGGAAACGAGCGGCGCGCGCCAGAAGCTCGGCACATTCAGGCGGAAGTGGGCCTGCCCCGTCGCCCGGCCCAGCGCAGCTGCGAAGAGACCGAGCACCAGCACGGACGGCGTCACCCGCAGATCACGAGCACGTCTTTCCAGCGCGTGGCGCTCGTCGGGCGAAAGCCGGGCAGCCAGGCGCTCGCTGGCCGGTTCTGCCGAAGCATGAGCGGCTGCGGGCAGATCGGGTGCCGGGGGAAAGTCAGCGAGACGGGCGCGCCACCAGACCCGGTCGCGCTCGCGCCGTTTCGCGCCTTCTGATCCGGCACCTGCCTGGTCCAGCCAGTCGAAGAAGCCGTGAGAGGCGGGGGCTTGCGGCCAGCCGGGATGCTCGTAGAGCCGGGCGAGGTCCTCGATGACGATGCGAAAGCTGTTCGGATCGACCGCGATCATGTCGGTGTCGACATGCAGCCGGCAGGCGCCGTCAGGCAGCAGGCTGAGGCCGAACGCCGCCGCCTCGCCACGGCCGAGATCGAGCCGGCGATGGCTCCAGCTCCGGCGCTTGGCGAGCAGGCGCGCTTCCACCGCCTCCGCCGGAAGCTGCCGCATGTCCTCGATATCGAGCGGGAGTGGACCGGCTGTCGGATCGAGATGCTGGCAGCCTTCAGCATCGACTCGCAACCGCAGCATCGGATGCAGCCGGCATAGCCCGCTGACGGCATCGCGAAGCCGCTCGGGTTCGAGGTCAGCACCGTCGAACTCGCCATAAAGATGTGCCGCCACCCCGCCGAGAGCGTCGGAAGACTGGCGGCCAACCCAATAGGCCGCCTGCATGGGCGTCAATTGTCTTGTGTTCATAGCATTTGTTTTGAAGTTCTATAATCGATTACGAGAAATCTTTTTCGGTTGACATTGCTTCTTACGAAAGCAAGAAGCTGTCAATGCTTGTAATCAGCATCACGAATGAAGTCTCTTTAGAAGTAGAGTAACTTCAATGCTGGAAAGTTTAGCCTTGAAACAAAATCTTAATTTCGAATTTGGTGCTTTATTCGCATCAAATGGCCGAGAGTTGTTGTCATCGGGAATCCATGAATGGATCTCCGTGCCGGCCCGCGGTGGGCAGGATCGCGGACAGGGTCTGCACGCGGCAGTTGAAGCTGCTTTCGAGCGGGCGAGGCGGGCCGGGCAGGCCAATCCGATCCTCGTCGGCGCCATCCCCTTCGATGTGCGCGAGCCTTCCTGCCTCTATGTCCCGGCGGCCTATGAATGGCGCGAACAGGCGGCCGTGGCGGAAGTTGTGGGCGAGCCTTCTGGCGTTCCCGACCTGCTCGACCAACGCAGCCTTCCGGACGAGGACGGTTTCAAGAAGGCGGTCGAGCACGCCATCGTCAATTTCCGTCATAGCGATGTCCGCAAGGCGGTGCTGTCGGTGATCCGCGAACTGCGCTTCGCCGAAAGCATGGATGTCGGCCGGCTGCTCGCCGGCCTGCGCGCGCAGAACAGCCAGGGTTATCTGTTCAGGATCCCCCTGCCCGACGAGGGTGAGCTGGTCGGGGTCAGCCCCGAGCTGCTGATCCGCAAGGAGGGCGGCCGGATCGTCTCGAACCCGCTGGCGGGCTCGGCCAAGCGGCAGCCCGATCCGCGGGCCGACCGCGCCGCGGCGGAGCAATTGGAGCGCTCGCAGAAGGACCAGTACGAGCACCGGCTGGTGATCGAGAACATCCGCTCGATCCTGGCGCCGCTCTGCGCCAGGCTCGATGTTCCTGCCGCCCCCTCGCTGATGAGCACGGCCGCGATGTGGCATCTCTCGACGCGGATCGAGGGCGCGCTGCAGGACCCGGCGATGACCGCGCTCCAGCTCGCCTGCATCATCCATCCGACGCCGGCGGTCTGCGGCTTCCCGACCGAGAGCGCCCATAAGCTGATCCGCTATGTCGAGCCGTTCGAGCGCGGGCTGTTCACCGGCCTGGTCGGCTGGTGCGATGCGCAGGGCAACGGCGAATGGGCGATCACCATCCGCTGCGGCATCGCCCGGCACGATACGCTGCGGCTCTTCGCCGGCGCGGGCATCGTCGAGGCCTCCAATCCCGCCTCCGAATGGGAGGAGGTGCAGGCCAAGCTCGGCACCATGCTCAGCGCCTGCGGCCTCGCCGCCTGACATCGAAGGATCATGGCATGACCATCGACTTCCAGCGCTGGCCGGCAGCGTTCGCCGCGCGCTATCGCGCACGAGGCTACTGGCTCGACCAGCCCCTGACGCGCATCCTCGACACCCAGCGGCAGGAGCGCCCCGACGCGATCGCGATCATCTGCGGCGACAGGCAGATCAGCTATGCCGAGCTCGACCGGAAAGCCTCGAACCTGGCCTTCCGATTGAGCGAAGCCGGGCTCGGGCAAGGCGATACGGCGCTTGTGCAGCTGCCGAACTGTGCCGAGTTCTATATCGTCTTCTTCGCGCTGCTGAAGATCGGTGTCGCGCCGGTCAATGCGCTCTTTAGCCATCGCAAGCTGGAGATGAGCTCCTATGCCCAGCAGATCGAGCCGCGGCTGGTGATTGGAGCACGGTCGCATGAGCTCTTCGCCGATGACGACTTCACGACCGAGCTGAGGACGCTCTCGCCGCGTCTGTCGCTGGTGCTGCTGCTCGGCGGCAACCGCGCCTACAACGATCTCGAGCGCTGGCTGGCGTCCGAGACCAGCGCCGCCCCGGCAGGCTCGCCATCGCCCGCCGACGAGGTTGCGTTCTTCCAGCTCTCGGGCGGCAGCACCGGCACGCCGAAGCTGATCTCGCGCACCCATAACGACTATGACTACAGCGTCCGGGCGAGCGCCGAGATCTGCGGGCTGTCGCCGCAGACGCGGTTCCTCTGTGCGCTGCCGGCCGGGCACAATTTCCTGCTCTCGTCCCCAGGCGCGCTCGGCGTCTTCCATGCTGGCGGCTGCGTCGTGCTGGCGGCGAGCCCCGAGCCGCTCATCTGCTTTGCTTTGATCGAGCAGCACCAGATCGACATGGTCGCGCTGGTGCCGACGGCGGTGGCGCTCTGGCTGGAGGCGGCGGGGAGAGAGAAGCCCAGGCTCGACTCGCTCAGGCTGATGCAGGTGGGCGGCGCCAGCTTCGCCGAGGCGCTGGCGCGGCAGGTGCCCGGGGTGTTCGGCTGCGCGCTGCAGCAGGTCTTCGGCATGGCCGAGGGGCTGGTGAACTACACCCGCTTCGGCGATGACGACGAGATCGTCTTCACCACCCAGGGGCGGCCGATCAGCCCGGATGACGAGGTCAAGATCGTCGACGAGGATGGCGACCCCGTTCCGGAGGGAGAGAGCGGCGAGCTGGCGACGCGCGGTCCCTACACCTTCCGCGGCTATTACCGCGCGCCCGAGCACAGCGCCAAGGTCTTCGACGCCGACGGGTTCTACCACTCCGGCGACGTCGTCCAGCGTGTCCGCGGCGGTAATCTGCGCGTGGTCGGCCGGGTCAAGGACCAGATCAACCGCGGCGGCGAGAAGGTCGCGGCCGAGGAGATAGAGAATCTACTGCTGCGCCATCCGGAGGTGACGCATGCCGCGCTGGTCGCCATGCAGGACGCGCTGCTCGGCGAGAAGAGCTGCGCCTTCATCGTCGCCCGCGACGCGGCCCTGCGCGGGCCGGTTCTGAGGCGCCACCTGCTGGAGCTCGGCGTCGCCGAATACAAGCTGCCGGACCGCGTCCGCTTCATCGAGACGATGCCGCTCACCCCGGTCGGCAAGATCGACAAGAAGCGCCTGCGCGCCGAGCTCGCCTGACCCTCCTCATCAGTTCACGAGAGGTTCCATGACCATTCCGCAGATTACCGACTATTCGATGCCGGCGGCGAGCGCCTTTCCGGCCAACCGCACGCAATGGCGGCCCGATCCCAAGCGCGCCGTGCTGCTGATCCACGACATGCAGCGCTATTTCCTGCGCTTCTACGATGGGAAGGGCGTGCTGCTGCCGCAGCTGATCGGCAATCTCGTGCGCCTGCGCGACTGGGCGCGGGCCAATGGCGTGCCGGTCGTCTACACCGCCCAGCCGCATGAGCAGCCGCATGGCGATCGTGCTCTGCTCAATGACATGTGGGGGCCGGGTCTTACCGTCGCCGCGCCCGATCTGCAGGAGGTCGTCGCCGAGTTGACGCCAGGCCCGGACGATATCGTCCTCACCAAATGGCGCTACAGCGCCTTCAAGCGCTCCGACCTGCTGGAGCGGATGCGCGCGCTTGGCCGCGATCAGCTCGTGATCGGCGGCGTCTACGCCCATATCGGCTGCATGGTGACGGCCGTCGACGCGTTCATGAGCGACATCCAGCCCTTCCTGGTCGGCGACGCCGTCGCCGATTTCTCCGAGGCCGAGCATCTGATGGCGCTGCGCTATGTCGCGACGCGCTGCGGCGCACTGGTTTCGACCGACAGTCTTGCGGGCGTGGCGGAGCGTCCGCAGGCGACGCGCGAATGGCTGCAGGCGCGCGTGCTCGAACTGGTCGAGGACGAGACCGAGCTCGACCCCGACGAGAACCTGATCTTCTACGGGCTCGATTCGGTGCAGGTCATGGTGCTCGCCAGCGAGCTGAAGGAGCGCGGCGTCATCGTCGGCTTCGACGATCTCGCCCGCGTGCCGACGCTGAACGGCTGGTGGTCGCTGATCGAGCAGCGCCGCCTGGCGGCCTGAGCCGGGTGCTGTTGGAGAGCGGGCCAAAGCTGCTCCATCCCTGGCAGGACGAGCCCATCGACTATCGCTGCGCCGCGATGCGGTTCTCGCGCGAGCCCGGTCAGGCAGCCCCCGGCATCGTCCTGCCGGACCGCATCGCGCGCGCCGCGCCCCGGCGTCGAGCCGAATGGCTGGCGGGCCGGCGCTGCGCCAGCGAGGCCCTGCGGTTGCTGACCGGGCAGGGCGCCTGTCCCGGCATGGCGTCCGATCGCTCGCCGCTCTGGCCTGTCGGTATCGTTGGCTCGATCTCGCATAGCGGCGATGTCGCGATCGCCATCGCCGCGCGCGCCGGCGCCTGCCGCGGCATCGGCGTCGACATCGAGCGGCTCATGGACGGGCAGGGGGCGAGCGAGGTCGCATCCGAGGCACTGACGCCCCGGGAACGCCGTCGTCTCGGGAATGACCCCTTCTCGGTGACGCTCGCCTTCTCGGCCAAGGAGAGCCTGTTCAAGGCGCTGCATCCACTGCTGCGCCGCCCGATATCTTTCCAGCTCTCCGAACTGGTGGCTTGGAACGGGCAGGGCACGGCGCGCCTGCGCCTCGTCGAGGGGTTGTCGTCGGAGTTTCCGGCCGGTCGCGAGATCGAAGCCCGCTTCGCGCGCTTCGGCGACCTGCTGCTGACGCGCGTGCTGATCCCGGCTTGACGGAGTCGGCGTGCCACCTGCCTCAGCGTGGGTGGCGGAATTCCAGGATATGGAATGGTGAGGCGGTCGGCGTGACCGAGGCGGTCTTGAAGCCGCTTGCGGCCAGCAACTGCGAGAACTCGCCGGCGCTGCGCTCCTGCCCGCCCATCAGCACCATCATCAGCAGGTCCTGCGAGGTCTCGTTCGGCCTGCCGCGGGCGGGATCGACCATGATGTCGACCACGATGAAGCGCTCCGGCCCCTGGGTCGCGGCTTTCGCGTTGGCGAGGATGCGGCCGGCGGCCTTGTCGTCGAAGTCGTGCAGGATCCGGCTGAAGACATAGGCGTCGCCGCCGGACGGGATCTCGTCGAAGAACGAGCCGTGCTGCACCCGGGCGCGCCCCGCCTGCACCAGCTCGGCGAAGTGCGGATTGAGCGCCTCGGTCGCCCGCGGCAGCTCATAGAGCACGCCGCTGGTGCCAGGGTTGCGGCGGAGCAATTCGGCCAGCAGCGAGCCGTCGCCGCCGCCGACATCGACGATCGTCTCGCCGGCCGAGAACTGGATGTGGCGCACCGCGACGCCGATCAGCGCCGTCGCGATCGCGCGCATCTGGATGTCGAAGCGCGCCTGCGCCGCCTCGTCCTGCCCGAGCCAGCTGAAGAACGGGCTGCCATGGGCGAGCTCGAACGCAGGCGTGCCGCTTTTGATCTGCTCGCCGAGCCGCTCCCAGGCGCGTCCATGCAGCGGATCGAGCTCGAAGCGGACCCAGGGCACCAGCGAATGGGGATGGCCGGGAACGAGGGCGCGCGTCGTCGGCACGGCGAGGTAGCGGCCTGCATCGTCGCGACCGATGATCTCTTCGTTGACGAGATGGCCGAGCAGCCTTGCCAGCAACTCGGCCTTGCCGCCGATGCGTTCGGCGAGCTCGCCGGCGGTCCGAGGCCCCTCCTGCAGCGCAGCGGGGATGCCGAGCTCGACCGCGGTGCGGATGCAATAGGTGGTGCGATAGGCGGCGATCTGCTGGAGCAGGCGCAAAGGCGGGCCGGGCGGTGGCGCGGCCGGGCGCGACAGGTCGTTCATGCGAACCTCTTTGCGGGACGGTGGGTGCGGGCACGGGGGCGGCGGGCGCAATCGCTCACCGCCGCGCCGTCTTGTCAGGCGCGCCAAGAGCGCTCGTTCAGAACGTGCCCTTGATGCCGGCGCCGAACATGCGCGGCTCGGTCATGCTCGCCTCGGTGCCGCCGATGCCGCGATTCTGCTGCATATAGGTCGGCTTGCGCTCGTCGAAGATGTTCTTGACGTAGCCATAGACCTGCAGATTGTCCGTGATCTGATAGCTCGCGCGCATGTCGGCGATCGTATAGGGCTTGATCAGATAGAGGCGCGTATTGGCGACGTCGGAATAATAGCCGTCTGTGTGGCGGAGCTGGGCGGTGAGGTTGAGCTTGCTGGTGACGTCCCAGCTCACGCCGAAGCTCAGCATGTAGCCCGGGGATTTCGCGAATTCGTTGCCCTTATAGCCGGCATTGGCGGTGATCTTGTCGATCTCCGTGCGCAGCAGGCCGGCACCGGCCTTCAGCGTCAGGTTGTCGAGCAGGCGGTAATCGGCGTTGACCTCGAGCCCGTAGGCATGGGCCTTCTCGGCATTGATCGCATAGGACTGCACCACGCCCGTCGTGAGCACGACCGGGATGAAGTACTGGGCGTTCTGGAAGTCGGTGTAGAACAGGTTGCCGCTGACGTTCAGCCGGTTGTTCAGCAGGCTGGCGCGGGTGAACAGCTCATAGTTCCACGACGTCTCTTCCTGGAACGGCTGCCACCGGCCGGCGGTGAGGTTGAGCGAGACGCCGCCGGGATTATAGCCGCGATTGACCAGCGCACCGATGGTCCAGTCCGGCGTCACCGCATAGGCGATCGAGGCCTTGGGCAGCACGGCCTGGAAGGTCTTGTCGAAATTGACGCCTTGCGCAGCAAAGACCGTGCGGCCGACGCGCTCGATCTGGTCCTGCTGGAAGCGCAGCGAGCCGGTGAAGGTCCAGCGATCGGTCAGGCGATAGCTGGCCTCGCCGAAGATGCCGAGATTGCGCTTGGTGTCGTCGAAGGTCGACCGGCCGGTGAGATAGAGCAGCTCGTCCGTCTTGGTGTGGGCATAGTAGACCCCGGCGACGCCACTGATGACATCGCTCTGCTCGCCATAGTTCAGCCGGAGCTCGTTCGAGATGTTCCGCTGGGTGATATAGGCGTCGCCATTGCCGAGCAGGCCGGTCTTGCGGCTCACCGAGAGGTCGGTGAACTGCGTCTGGTTGGACAGCTTGAGGCGGTTGCCGAAATCATAGCTGAGGTCGAGGACGCCGGTGTTGCTGTTCTGCTTGAAGCTCGGCATCGTCGTGGTGACGTGCTTCAGCCGGTCGAACGGAGCCGACGCCGCCTCCTGGCTCGGCCGGTTGCTCTCGTTGCGCGAATAGGTGAGCTTCGCCTCGAAGCCGGGCAACTCGCTCGGGCGCCAGAGCAGCTTGGCCCGCAGGTTCAGGTTCCGGAAATCCTGGTCGGCATAGCGCGTCTGGAAGTTCGGACTGATATAGTCGATGAAGGTGTCGCGGCCGGAATAGTCGAGCGTGATGCGCCCGGCGAGCTGGTCCTTGATGATCGGTCCCGACAGCATCAGCGCGGCGCGCCGCGTCGCATAGCTCCCGAACTCGGTCAGGAAGGCTGCTTCGCGGGTGAAGGTCGGGTCCTTGGTGTTGACGATGATCGCGCCGGCGATCGCATTGGCGCCCTGCGAGGTCGTCTGCGGCCCGCGGAAGACCTCGATGCTCTTGACGTCCCAGGGCGAGACCGCGCCGAAATAGAACTCGTTGTAGCTGAGATAGTGGCCGTCGACATTGATGGTCGCGCGCGGCACCGTGCCGCCCCAGAACGAGTTCTGGCCGGTGAGCGGGCCTTGCGTGTCCAGGCCGCGGATGATCGGAGCGCTGACCGTATCGCTATAGGTCACGTTCGGCGTGCCGACGAGGATCTCGGACACGGTGGCGTTGCCGGTGTTCGCCCGGGCGATGTCCTTATCGGTAATGACCGAAACCGACGATGCCGTGTTCTTCAGATCGCGCTCGACCTTCTCGCCGGTGACCGTGATCGCATCGAGCTCGATCGTTCCGGCTGCCGGGGCCGGATTGCTCTGCGCGAAGGCTGGCGTCGCGGCAGCGACGGCGATGAGCGATGCGAAGCTCACGCTGCGCATCAGGACAAGCTTGGACGACATGAGGTTCCCCACCACCCGATCAAATCTCGCTGGCTGGGGACGAGGCCGTGGCTCGCGAGGTCACACTGAACGATCCTACAGTGTGGGATGCATTCCGCATGTCAACATGAAGCGAGCACAGGATCGCCGTATTGCCGTACCGCTGTGCTTTTCCGGTCGCAGTTCTCGGGCTGCGCAGCGCAGTGTTTGGAAGCGCTCGAATGAGGCGGTGCTTGTCGCCGGCAGGCTCCCGGTGTCACAAAGCGCGGGCCGGCATCTGCCGCGCTTTCCCGCCGCGATTCGCATGACCACCTTCAGCACCAAACGCTCGCCGACGATCCAGTCGGTCTCGATCGCCGCCCGCTTCCTCGACATCCTGGCCAAGGCGGACGGGCCCTTGGTGCTGGGCGAGATCGCCCGGCGGGCGCGCACCGGTTCGTCCACCGCCCATCGCTACATGCAGAGCCTGGTGCGGGAGGGGCTGGCGGCGCAGGACGACGTCACAGGCCATTACGATCTCGGCCCGGTCGCCCTCAGCATCGGGGTGCGCGCACTTCGGCGCATCGATGCGGTCGAGGTCGCGGCCCGGGCGATGAAGAGGCTGGCGTCCGCTATCGCCGCCAGCTGCGGCGTGGCGATCTGGACCGAGCGGGGGCCGACCATCGTGCGCTGGTACCGCAACACCGATTTCGCGCTCAGCACGGTGACGCTGGGCGACGTCCTGCCTGTCGACAACACCGCCTGCGGCTTCGTCTTCCAGGCGCATCTGCCGAAGGAGGCGATCGCCGCCGCGCGCAAGCTGCAGCCGGCCTCCTTCCGCGGCAGCCGCCCGCCAGCCGAGATGCTCGACGCCGTCCGGCGCGACGGGGGCGCGGAACTGAACGAACACCTGTTTTCGCTGCTGACCGGCAAGGCCGCACCGGTCTTCAACGCGCTCGGCGAGATCGCCTGCGTCGTCACCACCGTCTCCTTCGTCAAGACCGCCGAGGCCGAGGGCCATCGCGCCGCCTTGTTTGCCGCGGCGCAGGCGGCGACGCGGGACGCGGGTGGCACCTGAGCTGCATCACTGCTCTTCGTCGATCCCCAGGTGTTGGCGCAGCGTCGTGCCTTCATAGTCGCTGCGGAACAGGCCCCGCCGCGCCAGAGCCGGAACCAGCTCCTCCAGGAACAGGCGCAGCGATTCCATGGAGCCGCCGGGGATCGCGATGACGCCGTCGATCGCCCCGGCCTCGAACCAGGCGGTGATCTCGGCGAGGCCGTCGTCGACGGTTCCGACGCAGACCCAATGGGCCGAGCCGACAACCTCCGGCCGCGCCAGCACTTCAGCTACAGTAGGCTCGTTCGCCGCGATGAAGCGCCGCAGCAGCTCGGCATGGGTGCGGCTGCGCACCGGCGTATCGAGTGGCGGCAGCATCGGCGCCGTCACGCGCGCTTCGGGCGCAAGGTCGCCGAGATCGAGCCCGAGGACGGACTTCACCATCTTGCGGCGCTGTTCGGCGGTGAGGTGAGCGTGCGCCCGCGCATGTAGTGCCCAGGCCTCTTCACGCGTCTCGGCGAGGAAGAAATGCAGGCCCGGCAGCACGCGTACCGAATCCGGGCTGCGGCCATGCCCCTGCGCGCGCCGGCGCAGGTCGCCGCGCAGTTCGATGCCGGCCTCGCGGTCGGGCATGGCGGCGAAGGTCGCATCGGCGATGGAGGAAGCGAAATCGCGCCCGATATCGGAGGCGCCGGCCTGGAACAGCGGCGGCGGGCCCGCCGGATGGCCGGGCACGTTGAGCGGTCCCCTCACGCTGAAGAATTCGCCGCGATGCTCGATCGCGGCGCTCGGCGTCGTGCCCGTCAGCGCCTCATGCGGATAGCTCCGCCACAGCTTGCACATGACGTCAGTGAACTCGGCCGCCTTGCGATAGCGGACCTCCGGCGGCGGCATCGGCGCATCGCCGAAATTCTCCGCGCCCTCGATCGAGGTGACGATGTTGAGGCCGACGCGCCCCCGGCTGATCCAGTGCAGCGACTGGATCTGGCGCGCCACTACGAAAGGCGGGTTGAAGCTGGTCGAGACGGTGGTGACGAGCCCGATCCTATCGGTTTGGCAGGCGAGTGCGGTCAGCAGCAGCGTCGGGTCGAGGCCGACGAAGCCGCTGCCGGCAGCAGCCGGATGCAGCAGGAGATAGTCGGGCTTGAAGACGAAATCGAGCTTGGCCTGCTCGGCCATCCGGGTCAGCGCGAGGTTGAACGCGACGGGATCGCGGGCTGGCAGAGGGTCCGGATCATCCGCTGCTCTGCTCTTCAGCCAGGTCGGCGTCAGGCTCAAACCGATGTGGAGCTGTCTGGTCATGGTCAGTTGGACCGGTCGCTGGAACGCGCTGCCCGCTTTTGTCCCCTGGGTACGACGAGCGGGGTTTTCGCGATCGGGTCGGGGATGACGATGCAGGGCAGGCCGAAGACCTCTTCGATCAGCGCGGCCGTGACGATGCCCGCCGGAGGGCCCTCGGCGACGATCGCGCCGTCCTTCATCGCGACGAGATGCGAGGCGTAGCGGCAGGCCTGGTTGAGATCGTGCAGCACCGCGACGACCGTACGCCCCTGCGCATTGAGCTCGGCCAGCAGGTCGAGCAGCTCGATCTGGTGGGCGATGTCGAGGAAGGTCGTCGGCTCGTCGAGCAGCAGGATCGGCGTTTCCTGCGCGAGCACCAGCGCGATCCAGACCCGCTGGCGCTGGCCGCCGGAGAGCTCGTCGACCGGGCGTGTCGAAAGCGTGTCGACGCGCGTCGCCCGCATCGCGGCGGCGACCGCCGCTTCATCCGCCTTCGACCATTGCCGCAGGAAGGATTGGTGCGGATAGCGGCCGCGGGCGACGAGGTCGGCGACCGTGATGCCGTCCGGCGCGATCGCGCTCTGCGGCAGGAGGCCGAGGCGCCGCGCGACCTCCTTGGCCGGGCGCTCGCCGATCTGCCTGCCGTCGAGGACCACCTGGCCGGCGGCTGGCGTGAGCAAGCGCGACAGGGCCCGCAGCAGGGTCGACTTTCCGCAGGCATTGGGTCCGACGATCACGGTGAACGAGCCGTCGGCGATCGAGAGCGAGAGGCCGGTCGAGATCGTGCGCGCCTCGTAGCGGAGCGTCAGCGCATCGGCGTGGAGACGGGAATCGGGTCGCGAAGTACTTTTCAATTCTTCCAATCTACAGTCGATGTCGTCGGGCTCGAGGCTTTCGACGGCATCCCTTTCGGCTCTAGTTGTGGTAAAGCAGTCACCGTCGGTGGATTTACGTTCGATAACTGACTCTCTGTCCTGCGTCCATATTGCATCGCGGAATATGATCCGTCATGAGGAATGACACGCCTGGGCTCGATGGAGCAGGGCGGTGGTCGGAGCCAGGCTCCCGACCCGCAGGACGACACCGGCCAGACAGATCGACGATGCCCCTGATCAAGCTCTTCATCGCCATCATCACCATCGCGGCTGCCCTGAATGGGAATGGCCGGCCGGCTTATGGCCAGGAGGCCGGCTGGCCCCGTACCATCAGGCACGCCGCCGGCGAGTTGACGCTGGCCAGGAAGCCTCTGCGCATCGTCTCGACCACGCCGAGCGTCACCGGCATCCTGCTGGCGATCGAGGCGCCCCTGCTCGCGACTGCGGCGACGACGCCGAGCCCGCTCACCGACGCCAAGGGTTTCTTCTCGCAATGGGCCGGCGACGCCGACAAGCGCGGCGTCAAGGTGCTCTATCCGAACCTGAAATTCGACATCGAGGCGGTGCTCGGCTGGAAGCCGGACATGGTGATCGCTTCGACAACCGGCGCCGACAGCATCCTGCAGCACCGGGCCGAGCTCGAAGCGCTCGGCGTCCCGACTCTTGTGGTCGATTATTCGAGCCGGAGCTGGCAGGAGCTGGCAACCGACCTCGGCAAGGCGATCGGCCTCGAAAAGGAGGCTGCCGCCGCGATCGCGCGCTTCGACACCGATCTCACCGCCGCTGCGGGCGCCATTCCAGCAAGGGGCGCGAAGGCCAGCATCGTCGGCTACAACATCGCCGGCAGCTATTCGGTAGCGCGGACAGCGAGCCCGGTTTCCAAGCTCGTCTCGGCTTTGGGCTTCGAGATCGTCGGCCTGCCGCCGGAGCTGAAGCCGAATTCGGCGCGTCCCTCGGATTTCGAATTCTTCTCCCGCGAGAATCTCTCGGCCGCGATCGCTGCCGACACCGTCTTCCTCCTGCGCGCGACCGAAAAGGACGTCGAGGCCTTCCTGGCCGAGCCGGTGCTCGCCAATCACCCGGCGGTCATCGGCAAGCGGGTCTATCCGCTCGGGCTGACCTCCTTCCGCATCGATCCCTATTCCGGGCGCCAGGTCATCGAACGGCTGCGCGAGAGCTTCGCCAGGCGATGAGATGGCATAGGCGCCGGTGGTGGCTCGCCATCGGCATCATCGCGCTCGCTTTGCTGGCGCTGGCGAGCCTCGCGGTCGGCTCGCGGCCGATCCCGCTGGCCACGGTCGTCGCCGCGCTGCGCGCCTATGATCCCGGCAACGATCTGCATCTGGTCGTCTGGCAGTTGCGGGTGCCCCGATTGCTCACGGCCGTTCTCGCCGGTGCGGCGCTTGGCCTTGCCGGGGCGATCATGCAGGCGATCACCCGCAATCCCTTGGCCGAGCCGGGCCTGCTCGGCATCAATGCCGGTGCGGCGGTCGCCGTCGTGCTCGGAGTGACTCTGCTCGGCCTGACCCGGCCCGTCCACTATGCCGGGCTCTCCGCGCTCGGAGCGGGCCTTGCCGGCGCTGTCGTGTTCCTGCTCGGGCGGGCGCACGAGACCGGGACCAATCCCGTTCGGCTCGTGCTCGCCGGCGCCGGCCTCTCGATCGTGCTGGGCGCGATCACCGGCATCATGGTGCTCAACGCCTCGCCCATCGCCTTCGATAATTTCCGTCATTGGGCCGCTGGATCGGTGGAGGGAGCGAGCTTCGAAGTCGCCCTCATACTGGCAGTCGGCGTTGCGGCGGGCTTCGGCGTCGCCTTGTCGATCGTCGGTGGTCTCAACGTGCTGGCGCTAGGGCAGGAACTCGGCCAGGCGCTCGGAGCCACGCCGCGCACGATCTGGCTGTCGGCCTGCCTTGCGGTGATGCTGCTGGCGGGCGCCGCCACCGCCGCAGCCGGGCCGATCAGCTTCGTCGGCCTGATCGCCCCGCATCTGGCGCGGGCGCTTGTCGGCCCGGACCATCGCTGGATCCTGCCCGGCTCGGCGCTCTTTGCCGCGCTGCTCCTGCTCGGCGCCGATGTGATCGGGCGCGTGGTCGCGGCGCCCTCCGAGGTCGCCGCCGGCATCGTCGCGGCGCTGCTTGGCGGCCCCTTCTTCATCACGGCCGTGCGCCGCTTCCGGGTGAGCCGGCCATGAGTGCGCCCGCAACGCTCAGGATAGGTTCGTTCTCGCTGCGCTGGCGGCCGCGCACTGCGCTGGTCTGTGCGGCGCTCGCCGGAGCAGCCCTTGCCCTCGCCGTCGCCCTGCTGGGTATGGGCACGCTCGCCTTCACGCCGGCCGAAGTCGTCGCCGCGCTATTCGGCAAGGCTGGAAATCCGCTGGCCGAACGCGTCATCTGGAGCCTGCGCCTGCCGCGTGTCGTCACGGCGGCCTGCGTCGGGGCGGCGCTCGGCATGGCCGGGGCGATCTTCCAGTCGGTCTCGCGCAACGCGCTGGGCTCGCCCGATATCATCGGCTTCACCACCGGAGCGGCGACCGGCGCGATCGTGCAGATCATCCTGTTCGGCGCCGATCCCTTCGCCGTCGCGCTGGCAGCGGTGCTGTCGGGCATGGCGACCGCAGCGCTCGTCTTCATGCTGGCGCTGAAGGGGCGCGTCACCGGCGGTTACCGGCTCGTGCTGGTCGGCATCGGTGTCGGCGCGACGCTGTCCGGCGTCAATACGATCCTGCTTGTGGCGAGCGACCTTGACCGCTCGATCTCCGCCCAGATCTGGCTGGCGGGTTCGCTGACGGCGCGCAGCTGGTCCCACGCCGTCCCGGCCGCTCTCGGCCTGGTGCTGATCGTGCCGGTCGCGCTCCTGAATGCCCGGCGCCTCGCTCTGCTCGAGATGGGCGACGATGCTGCCAGCCAGCTCGGTGTTCCGGTCGAGCGCACGCGGCTCGCCATGGTGATGACGGCCGTCGGCCTGACGGCGATGGCGACGGCGGCGGCCGGGCCGATCGCCTTCATCGCCTTGGCCGGCCCGCAGCTCGCGCGGCACCTGTGCCGCTCGCCGGAGGTGCCGCTGCTGCCTGGGGCCGCTATGGGCGCCGTCCTGCTGCTGGCGGCGGACCTGGTCAGCCAGCGCGTTCCGTCCGGCCTCAATCTGCCGATCGGCCTGACGACCGGGCTCCTGGGCGGAATCTATCTGCTCTGGCGGCTGGTCCGCGACGAGAAGGTCTGAGCTGCGATCGGGCCTGCCAAGATGGCTGCCATAGTGGCTGACAATCAATTGCAAATTAATTGAGCAGAATTTTGCCAAATGTATGCAACGACGAGAGCGAAAGCTCGCTGATAGAGATAAGCCCATTGTTATCAAGGGGGTGTGAACCGGCACGGTAACTGCATCGGCTTCTCCGAGGTGAAGCGTTCGGGCCTTTGACGGCTCCGGCAGCAATCGGGGAGAGCACAATGGGTATCACGCGTCGGGCGGCTATAGCTGGAGGTTTGGCAGCTCCCTTCGTCATGAGGCAGGG
Organism: Allobosea lupini; assembly: GCF_900109525.1. Lineage (GTDB taxonomy): Bacteria > Pseudomonadota > Alphaproteobacteria > Rhizobiales > Beijerinckiaceae > Allobosea > Allobosea lupini. The sequence goes on from NZ_FOAN01000003.1 coordinate 507,399, forward strand.
CGCGCATGCACAGGCGCCGAGCCGCAGCGAGACATTGCTGCTCGTCCAGGAATACGGACCCAACAGCCTGGACATGCAGGGCATCGGCTCGTCGCAGCCGGTGAATGGCGTCGCGTTGAACTGCTATGATCGCCTGCTGCGCTTCAAGCCTGTGCCGATCCCCGGCGGCGGCGGCAACCAGGTCTCGATGGGCGAGCTCGAGGGCGAGCTGGCCGAGAGCTGGCAGCTCGCCTCCGACGGCATGAGCTGCACCTTCAAGCTGCGCGACGCGAAATTCCATTCCGGCCGTCCGGTGACCGCGACGGACGTGAAATGGTCGCTGGATCGGGCCTGCACGATCGGCGGCTTCGCGACCACCCAGATGAATGCCGGCTCGCTGGAGAAGCCCGAGCAGTTCGTCGTCGTCGACGACAAGACCTTCCGCGTCGACTTCGTCCGCAAGGACAAGATGACGCTGCCCAACCTCGCCGTGACGATCCCCTTCGTCTTCGATTCCGAGCTCGCCATAAAGAACGGCGGCGGTGACCCGCACGCCAAGGAGTATCTCAAGAACAACATCGCCGGCTCGGGCGCCTACAAGGTCGAGAGCTGGAAGCCGGGTGTCGAGACGATCTATGTCCGCAATGACGCCTGGGCTTGTGGGAAGCTGCCGCAGCTGCGCCGCATCATCGCGCGCGACATCGCCTCGCCCGCGACGCGACGGGCCCTGATGGAGCGCGGCGACGCCGACGTGTCCTACGGTCTGCCGCCGAAGGATTTCAAGGATCTGCTCGATGGCGGCAAGGTCAATGTCGTCGGCGTGCCGATCCCCAACGGCGTCTGGGGCTGCTATCTCAACACGCAGGTCGGCCCGTTCAAGGATGTGCGGCTGCGCCAGGCGGTCGCCTGGGTGATGCCCTATGAGAAGATCCTGCAGGCTTCGCTGTTCGGGCGCGGCGTCGACATGTCGGGCGGCACGACGCCCAAGGTCGCCTGGCCGCAGCCCTTCCCCTACAAGACCGACGTGGCCAAGGCCAAGGCGCTGGTCGATGCCGCCGGCGGCCCCTTCTCGACGACGCTGTATTTCGACGCCGGCAACGCCACCGTTGCCGAGCCAATGGCTGTGCTGATCAAGGAGGCGCTGGCTTCGGTCGGGATCACCGTCGAGATCAACAAGGTCCCGGGCGCGAATTTCCGCACCGAGATCGCCAAGAAGACCAATCCGATGGTGCTGAACCGCTTCGCCGGCTGGCTCGACTATCCCGACTACTACCTGTTCTGGACGATGCACGGCAACAATTCGATCTTCAACATCGCCGCCTACCAGAACCCGGCGCTGGACAAGCTCGTCGACGCTGCCCGCTTCGCGCCCGACAAGGCGGCCTACGACGCCAATGTCGTCGACTTCATCAAGCTGGTGAACGCCGAGGTGCCGATGGTGCCGATCAACCAGCCGACCCATGACGTCGCATTGCAGAAGTCGATCGGCGGCTACCAGTTCCAGCCCTGCCGCGAGCCGGACTTCCGCTACCTGACCAAGGCGTGACGACGCAGGAAACAGCCCGTCATGCCGGGGCGCGCCGCCCGCGCGAACCCGGCCTGACGGCAGCAGCGGAGGCTTCCCCATGCTCGGCCTGATCATCGCCCGGCTGAAGACGACGATCCCGTCGATCCTCGGCGTCATCATCGTCACCTTCCTGCTGACGCGCGTGCTGCCCGGCGACACAGCAGCCTATTTCGCCGGGCCTGCGGCGACGCCGCAGGCCATCGCCGAGATCCGCAGCAAGCTCGGGCTCGACCAGCCGTTGCCGGTGCAGTTCGTGTCCTATGTGACGGCGCTGGTAAAGGGCGATCTCGGCCAGTCGCTGACGACGGGCCAGCCGGTGACGGCCGATCTGGCCCAGCGCCTGCCGGCCTCGGCCGAGCTGACGCTGTTCGGCCTGCTGATCTCGATGGCGATCGCCTTGCCGCTCGGCGTGCTCGCGGCGGTCAGGCAGGGCTCCTGGATCGATCATCTCTGCCGCATCGTCGCGACGGCCGGGGTTTCCCTGCCCGTGTTCTTCACCGGCCTGCTGCTGGTCTACGTGTTCTATTTCATCCTCGGCTGGGCGCCGGCACCACTGGGGCGGCTCGACGCCTTCGCCTCCGAGCCGCCCCGCGTCACCGGCTTCCTGCTGATCGACAGCCTGGTCGCGCGCGATCCTGAAACCTTCCGCGCCGCACTCTCCCAGATCGCGCTGCCGGCGCTGACCCTCGCGATCTTCTCGCTGGCGCCGATCACACGCATGACCCGCGCCTCGATGCTCGCCGTGCTCGGCGCCGATTTCGTCCGCACCGCGCGCGCCAGCGGCCTGTCCACGCGGGCGGTGATCGGCACCTATGCCTTCCGCAACGCCATGCTGCCGGTGGTCACCACGCTCGGCATGGTCTTCTCGTTCCTGCTCGGCGCCAATGTGCTCGTCGAGAAGGTCTTCGCCTGGCCGGGGGTCGGCTCCTATGCGGTCGAGGCGCTGATCGCCTCAGACTACGCGCCGATCCAGGGCTTCGTGCTCACCATGGCGATCCTCTACGTCGCCCTCAACCTCGCGATCGACATCCTCTACGGCGTGATCGACCCCCGCGTCCGGCTGGAGGCCTGAGCCGATGAACGACATGAGCAAGGTCGAGCCGCCGCCGCTGCGCTTCGAGGCCCCGCCCTCGACTTCGCTGCTGGCTCATGCCCGGCACATCGTCTCCGAGAACCCGGTGACAGGCCTCGCCTTCGGCCTGTTCGCCCTGATCCTGTTTGCCGCGATCTTCGGGCCGCTGGTCGTGCCTTACGATCCACTCGCCTCGAACACCAGTTCGGCGCTCAAGCCGCCGAGCGCCGCCCACTGGTTCGGCACCGACCAGCTCGGGCGCGACATCTTCAGCCGGGTGATCGCCGCGACGCGGCTCGACTTCACCATCGCCGTCGCCTCGGTCGCGCTCGTCTTCCTGCTCGGCGGGCTCGCCGGCGTCGCCGCCGGCTTCTTCGGCGGCTGGGTCGACACGATTATCGGGCGCGTCGCCGACACGATCATGGCCTTTCCGCTCTTCGTGCTCGCCATGGGCATCGTAGCCGCACTCGGCAATTCCGTGACCAACATCGTGATCGCCACCGCGATCATCAATTTTCCGCTCTATGCCAGGGTGGCGCGGGCCGAGGCGAATGTCCGGCGCGAGGCCGGCTTCGTCCAGGCGGCCCGGCTCTCCGGCAATTCGGAATGGCGGCTTCTGCTGACCCAGATCGTGCCCAACATCATGCCGATCATGGCAGTGCAGATGTCGCTGACCATGGGCTATGCCATCCTCAACGCCGCCGGCCTGTCCTTCATCGGTCTTGGCGTGCGTCCACCGACGCCGGAATGGGGGATCATGGTCGCGGAGGGCGCGAGCTTCATCGTCTCGGGCGAATGGTGGATCGCCTTCTTTCCGGGCCTGGCCCTGATGACGGCGGTATTCTGCTTCAACCTGCTCGGCGACGGCGTGCGCGACCTCGTCGATCCGCAGAGGAGGAACTGAGCGATGGCAGCCAGTCCGCTCCTGGAAGTCAGGAACCTCACCGTCGAGTTCGCGACCCGCCGCGGCAAGGTGCAGGCGGTGAAGTCGATCGACATCAGCGTCGGCAAGGGCGAGACGGTCGCGATCGTCGGCGAATCCGGCTCGGGCAAGTCCGTCACCTCCTATGCGGTGGTGCGTATCCTCGACCGCGCCGGCCGCGTCGCCGAAGGCTCGATCGGCTTCTCGGGCATCGATCTCGTCGGCGCGAGCGAAGCGCAGATGCGCGACCTGCGCGGCCGCGAAATCTCGATGATCTTCCAGAATCCGCGCGCCGCGCTGAACCCGATCCGCAAGGTCGGCAAGCAGATCGAGGACGTGCTGCTCCAGCATGTCCAGGCGACCCGGGCGACAGCGCGCGAGAAGGCCATTGCGGCGCTGGAGAAGGTGCGGATCGCGCGCCCGCAGGAGCGCTATGACGCCTATCCCTTCGAGCTCTCGGGCGGCATGTGCCAGCGCATCGTGATCGCGCTGGCGCTCGCCTGCCAGCCGCAGCTGCTGATCGCAGACGAGCCGACGACCGGTCTCGACGTCACCACGCAGAAGGCGGTGATGGACCTGATCGTCGAGCTCACCCGCGAGCGCGGCATGTCGACCATCCTGATCACCCATGATCTCGGCCTTGCCGCCGCCTATTGCGACAAGGTCGTGGTGATGGAGAAGGGCCGCGTCGTCGAGACCGCGGCCGCAGCCGAGATCTTCCGCAATCCGCAGCACCCCTATACGCGGCGGCTGATGAAGGCGACGCCACGCGTCGGCATGCAACTGCGTGACCTCCTGCCGGACGCTCCGCCCGAAGCAATGACGGCCTCCCGGACCAGCGTTCCAAACCTGGATCAGGGCGGCGCTCCGCTGCTGATCGTCGAGAACCTGGTCAAGGAGTATCCGCGCCCGGCGGCGGGCTCGCTCCTTGCGAAGCTGACCGGCAAGGCCGAGCCGGAAAAGCCCGCCTTCCGGGCCGTCGACGGCATCGGCTTTTCGGTCCGGCGCGGCGAGACGCTCGGCCTCGTTGGCGAATCCGGCTGCGGCAAGTCGACGACCTCGATGATGGTCAACCGACTGCTCGACCCGACGGCGGGCCGGATCGTCTTCGACGGGCAGGATATCGGGTCGATCCCGGCCAGGCAGTTCGCGTTGACGCCGCTGCGCCGGCGTATCCAGATGGTGTTCCAGGATCCGACCGACAGCCTGAATCCGCGCTTCACCGCCGAGCGCGCCATCCTCGATCCCGTTCTGCGTATGGGCTCGCTCAGGGGCCGCGACGCCCTGCGCGCCCGCTGCGAGGAACTGGCCGGGCTGGTCGGACTGCCGGTCGAGCTGATCGACCGCTTCCCTCACCAGCTTTCGGGCGGGCAGAAGGCACGCGTCGGCATCGCACGAGCGATCGCCCTCAATCCCGATCTCGTCATCCTCGACGAGCCGACGGCGGCGCTCGACGTCTCCGTGCAGGCGGTGGTGCTGAACCTACTCGAGGAGCTGAGGCAGCGCCTCCGCATGAGCTACATCTTCGTCTCGCACGATCTGAACGTCGTGCGTCTGCTCTGCGACCGCGTGATCGTGATGCGAAGCGGCCGGATCGTCGAGGAGGGCACGGCCGAGGCGGTGTTGGGCGCGCCGCAGGCGGACTACACCAGGGAATTGCTGACCGCGATCCCGCATCCGCCCCTGTGAGCGGGAGCACGGCTGGCGCAAGAAGACGATGACCGGATGAGGAAACCCCGATGAAGATCAACGACCCGGCCGTGCTGGCCGAAGTCGAGGCGGCCTTCGCCGAGTACGAGCGCGCGCTGACGACCAACGACGTCGCGACGCTCGACCGGCTGTTCAAGGACAGTCCGGCCACGCTGCGTTACGGCGTCGCCGAAAATCTCTATGGCTATGCCGAGATCGCAGCCTTCCGCTCGGCGCGCTCGCCGGTCGGCCTGGAACGCGCATTGGAACGAACTGTCATCACCAGCTATGGCGAGGCCATGGCGACCGCGAACACGCTGTTCCGCCGCGACTCGATGGTCGGAAAGGTCGGCCGCCAGAGCCAGACCTGGGTGAAGTTTGAGGAAGGCTGGCGGGTGGTCGCCGCCCATGTCAGCGTCATCGCCGAATGACGTCCGTCCGCCACCGCCCCGCGTCATGACGCTGCGGTTTCCGCCTGCTAAGAACGGCCAGGCGAATCCGCCGCCCCGGACGCAATCGATGCCGCCCCAAGCCGTTCTTTCCGACAAGCCGAAACCGGCCTCTCAGCCTCGTACCAGAACGGAGACGCTGCGCGCCAGGCTCGCCGACGAGATCGTATCGGGCGTCCTGGAGCCCGGCACGCCGCTGGACGAGCATGAACTCGCCAACCGTTTCGGGGTCTCGCGCACGCCGGTCCGCGAAGCGATCCGTCAGCTTTCAGCGTCGGGCCTGGTCCGCGTCCGCCCTCATCGCGGCGCCGTTGTCGCCCTGCCGACGCCACGCGAGCTCAACGACATGTTCGAGGTGATGGCCGAGCTGGAGGCGCTTTGCGCCGGTCTCGCCGCGCGCAGCATGACCGTGGTCGAACGGCGGGCCCTCGAGACGCTGCACCAGGATCTGCGCGTGCTGGTGCACAAGGGCGATCCCGCCAGTTATCACGACAAGAACGAGGCCTTCCACGCGGCGATCTATGCCGGCTCGCACAACAGCTATCTCTCCGAGCTGACCCTGATGACGCGGGCTCGCGTCGCGCCTTTCCGCCGGGCCCAGTTCCGCGCCGCCGGCAGGCTCGGCGGCTCCTATTCCGAGCACGATCTGATCGTGCAGGCGATCCTGCGCGGCGATCAGGCCGGGGCAGCGGCGGCGATGCGCGCCCATATCGGCATCGTACGCGATGCGTTCCGGAGCTATGCGGAAACCGCGACCGGCTAGACGATGTCCCCAATTCCTAGAATCGCGGAACTGCTCCAGGTCCTTGTTTTATCGCATTGTCGTCACGCGGACTGGTGTCCACTTCGCTCGAAAATGCTCTAGATCTGCGCCGCGACGAAAGCGCGCCAGCCGCCGAAATTGCTGATGTCGCGAGCGCCGTCCGTCGCCGCCGCCTCGCAGAGGAAGCCCTTGACCCGCGATCCGTCGGCGAGCGCGAGCGTCCCGATGCCGAGCGGTGCGGGTATGCCGGCGACGAAGGCACCGAAGCCCGCGACCGGCAGCGACCAGACTTCGAGCGCGATCGGCGCGCCCTCGCCGGGGCCTAACCGCAGCAGTCCGGGCCGGGCCGGCGGCCCACCTGGCAAGGCGAAGAGACGATAATCCGCGGTCGTCGTCGTGGCGCGCAGGAAGCTGCCGCCGAGTGCCGTCAGTTCGCCGTTGAGCGGCATGCCGGAGAGATGGGCACCGACAACAGCGATCTCGACCGTATCGGGTGCAGCGCCGACAGGCAGCTCCGCCAAGGGCGGATGCGGCACGCCGGTCGCGCCGAGCGGCAAGCCGGATGCGGCGTGGAAAGCTGCGCCGATCGACGCCAGCGCAGCGTCTTGCCCGCTCGGCGCGATGAAGGTGACACCTCCCGCCGTCCCATCGTCAGCGAGGCTGGCCGGAACGGCGAGGGCGCAGAGATCGAGCAGGTTGACGAAATTCGTGTAGCGGCCGAGCATCGAATTGGCGCCGATCGGGTCGGCTGTCATCTCTGCCAGGGTCACCGGACGCGGGGCCGTCGGCACCATCAGGGCACCGAGCCCCTTCAGCGCGGCGCGAGCGGCGAGCGAAAGCTCGGCGAGGCGATAGCGGGCGGCGAAGGTCGCGGCCGCATCGGGCAAGGGCTTGCCGGCGATGACCGCGCGGATCACCGGCAGGATTTCCTCCGGCTCGCGCTCATGCAGATCGCGGATCGCGAGCCAGCGCTCGGCGACCCAGGGACCATCGTAGAGAAGCTGCGCCGTCTGGTAGAACGGTGTCATGTCGATCGGCACGATCTCGGCGCCGAGGCCTTGTGCACGCACAAGCGCTTGCTCGAAACCTGCTCGCGCTTCTTCATCTCCGGCGAAGTCCAAATCCTGCTCGCGCGGCACGCAGAGCCGCAGCCTCGGCGGGCAGGCGCCGAGGCGCCCGAGCGGGACGGCCCGGGAGAACGGGTCGTCCGCGTCCGGGCCGGCCAGCGCCTGCAGGACGAGCCAGGCGTCAGCGACCGTCAGGGCGAAGACGGAGACGCAATCGAGCGTGCGGCAGGCCGGCACGACGCCGGCCGTCGGAACGAGGCCGAGGCTGGGCTTCAGGCCGACGAGGTTCTGCAGGCCGGCCGGTATGCGGCCCGAGCCCGCCGTGTCCGTGCCGAGCGCGACCGGGACGATGCCGGCGGCGACTGCGCTCGCCGACCCCGAGCTCGATCCGCCGGGAACGAGATCGGCACGCAACGTGTTGCGAGGCGTCCCATAAGGCGAACGGGTGCCGTTGAGGCCGGTCGCGAACTGGTCGAGATTGGTCTTGCCGAGGATGATCGCGCCGGCAGCCTTCAGGCGCGCGACAGCGCTGGCGTCCCTCCGTGGCTCATAGGCATAGGCTGGGCAGGCGGCGGTGGTCGCCAGCCCGGCGACGTCGATATTGTCCTTCACCGCGACCGGCACGCCCCAGAGCGGGCGCCCTTGCGGCCCCTCCGCCTGAAGACGCTCCGCCTCGGCCAACGCCTCCGCTTCCGGCTTGAAGCTGATGAATAGGGCCTCGTCGGCATGGGCGCGCAGACGGGCATAGGCGGCAGCGACCGTCTCGGCGATCGTGCGGCTGCCGTCATGATGGCGGGAAAGGATACTGGTCAGCGTCGGCACGAGATCATGTCCATGTCTTGAGTCAGCCTATCTGTTAGGCAATTTCTCGAGCATTGCATGCAAAGATTATGCATCTCTCCGGCAGAAGGCTGGCGAGGGCGGTCGCCACGCGGTCCGTCCCGGCCTCTCCGGCAAGGGCCGCGGCCGCAAATGCCAGCGGGATTCGTCGACGTTTCAAAGCCATGGCCGCTACTCCCTGACGTCTCGCGCCCTGCTGGCCGGATGAGGAGGCCGGCGGGCACAGCCCTTGCAAAGCCCGTTCCGTCAGCCCCGACGGAGGCCGCCATGAGTCGCTCCGAGATCGCAGCCAAGCCGTTCCCGCTCAGCGTCGATCTGGCGCGCGCCGCACTCGTCATCATCGACATGCAGCGCGACTTCCTCGAGCCCGGGGGCTTCGGCGCGGCGCTCGGCAACGACGTCTCGCTGCTGATGGCGGCAGTCGAGCCCTGCCGGCGCATGCTCGCCGGCGCGCGTGCCGCCGGCCTGCTCGTGATCCACACCCGCGAGGGCCACCGGCCCGATCTCTCCGATGCGCCGCGCGCCAAGGTCGAGCGCGGCGCGCCCGAGAAGCGCATCGGCGCGCCCGGCCCGATGGGGCGCATCCTGATCCGCGGCGAGGCCGGCCACGACATCGTTCCGGCTCTGGCGCCGCTTCCCGAGGAGCCGGTGATCGACAAGCCCGGCAAGGGCGCCTTCTACCAGACCGATCTCGACCTGATGCTGCGCAATCGCGGCATCGAGACGCTGCTGGTCTGCGGCGTCACCACCGAGGTCTGCGTCCACACCACCGTGCGCGAGGCCAATGACCGAGGCTATCGCTGCCTCGTGCTGGCGGACGCCTGCGCGTCCTACTTCCCGGAGTTCCACGAGGTCGGCCTGCGCATGATCGCGGCCCAGGGCGGGATCTTCGGCTGGGTCTCGACAACGGACACCGTGCTGGCGGCGCTCGCCGCGCAGGACCAGGCAGCTTAGGAACGGGAGGGGGAGATGGCGACGACCACCGCGACGACAGCCTCACCGAAGCTCTGGACGCCGGGCGACTGGAACGCCCTGTTCGGCTTCGGCACCAACATCCTGGTCAACCTGTTGGTCCTGACCGGCCTGCTGCAGTTCGTCCTGAAGATGCCGAGCCAGATCGTCTTCGGCCGCATCCTGCCGGCGCTCGGGCTGATGATGCTGCTCTCGACCGGCTATTACGCCTGGCTCGCCTGGAAGCTGGCGAAGGAGACCGGCCGCGACGATGTTTGCGCGCTGCCGTCCGGCATCAGCGTGCCGCACATGTTCGTCGTCACCTTCGTGATCATGCTGCCGATCGCGAGCATGACCGGCGACCCCCTTAAGGGCTGGGAGGCCGGCCTCGTCTGGGTCTTCTTCCAGAGCTTCATCCTGATGATCGGCGGCTTCATCGCCCCGCTCGTCCGCAGGATCACGCCGCGCGCTGCCTTGCTCGGCACGCTGGCAGGAGTCTCGATCGCCTTCATCTCGATGCGGCCGGCTCTGGAGATCTTCCTGACGCCGGCGATCGGGCTTACTTGCCTCGCCATCATCCTGGTGAGCTGGTTCGGCGGCGTGCGCTATCCGCGCGGCATCCCGGCCGGGCTCGTCGCCATCGTTTTCGGCATGGCGATCGCATGGGGCGCGGCGTCGTTCGGGCTCGACGTCGGCGGCCTGAGCCTCGCCAGGCTCGGCGCCGCCTTCGCCAATTTCGGCTTCTCGCTGCCGCTGCCGGCGGTCGACCACGTCTTCTCGGGCTTCACCTATCTCGGCATCATCCTGGTGACGGCCATTCCCTTCGGCATCTACGACCTCGTCGAGGCGATGGACAATGTCGAAAGCGCCGAAGCGGCGGGCGACCATTATCCGACGACGCGGGTGCTGACCGCCGACGGCGTCGTCTCGCTGATCGGCTGCCTGATGGGCAACCCCTTCATCAACGCGGTGTATATCGGCCATCCCGGCTGGAAGGCGATGGGCGGACGCATCGGCTATTCGGCCGCGACCGGCGTGATCGTCGCGGCCCTGTGCTGGTTCGGCGTCGTCGCGCTGCTGCTGGCGCTGGTGCCGATCGTCGCGATCTCGCCCATCCTGCTCTATATCGGCATGCTGATCGGCGCGCAGGCGTTCCAGACCACGCCGGCGAGCCATGCCCCCGCAATCGTGCTCGCCCTGACGCCGCATCTCGCCGCCTGGGCCAAGGTGCTGATCGACGGCGCACTCGGCGCGGCCGGCACCACTGCGGCCGCGGTTGGTATCGACAAGATGGCCAATATGGGTGTGCTCTACCATGGCCTCGAGCTGATGGGCGGCGGCGCCATCCTCTCCGGTCTCGTGCTGGGCGCGATCGCCGTCTTCGTGATCGAGAGACAGTTCCTGAACGCTGCCGCCTTCGCCGCCGCCGGCGCGGTGCTGACCTATTTCGGCCTGATGCACGGCGAGGCGATCGGGATCGGCAAGGGGTTCGGCGTCACGCCCGCGATCAGCCTGGGCTATGCGATGGTCGCGGGCTTCCTCTGGCTCTGCGCGCGCCAGCTCGCGGGCGAGGGGGCCACGAAGACGATGACGAGCGAGCCGCATGCGCGGCTGGAGCCGGCGGAATGAGCGAGGCGAAGCGCGAGTTCGATCCGGCTGCGCATCTCGATGCGACGGCACCTTCGCTGGGGCTTGCGATCACGGCGGAGCAGCGGCCGGGCGTGATCCGCTTCCTGGCGACCGCGGAAGCGATGGCGAGGATCGTGCAGGCGGCACCGGTCGGCGACGACACGCTCGAGCTCGCGCCGGTCTTCCGACCAGGGCGGGTGCGGGTGGAGGAAGAGGCGTGAGCGTCGATGTCTTCGCACCGGCGCATCGAATCGCAGCCCAGGTCAGATCAGGAGAGGTGGGCGCCGAGGTCATGGCCCGCGCCTTCCTCGACCGGATCGGCCGGATCGACGGCAAGATCAACGCCTTCACCGATGTGACGGCGGCACGCGCGCTCGCGCAGGCGGCCGCGATCGACAGGGCCCGCGCGGCGGGCGAGCCGCTCGGCCCGCTCGCTGGCGTCCCCTTCGCCGCCAAGAACCTGTTCGACATCGAGGGCCTGCCGACACGGGCGGGCTCGAAGATCAACCGCGAGCGGACGCCAGCCTGGCGCGACGCGGTGCTGATCGAGCGCCTGACGGCGGCCGGCGCCGTGCTGATCGGCGGGCTCAACATGGGCGAATACGCCTATGACTTCACCGGCGAGAACGTCCATGACGGGCCTTGCCGCAATCCCCATGACCTCTCGCGCATGGCAGGGGGCTCCTCCTCGGGCTCCGGTGCGGCGACGGCCGCCGGCATGGCGCCGATCTCACTGGGCTCCGACACCAACGGCTCGATCCGCGTGCCGTCCTCGCTGTGCGGCGTGTTCGGCCTGAAGCCGACCTATGGCCGCTTGCCGCGCACGCGCAGCTTTCCGTTCTGCGACTCGCTCGATCATCTCGGCCCATTCGCACGGGATGTCACCGATCTCGCCTTGGCCTACGACCTGCTGCAAGGCCCGGACCCGCATGATCCGGCCTGCGCGCAGCGGCCGGTCGAACCAGTCTCGGCGCAGCTGACGAAAGGTGCCTCGGGCCTGCGGATCGCCGTGGCGGGCGGATATTTCGCCACCGACGGCCTGCCGGAGGCTGCGGCTGCGGTCGGTGCCGTGGCGCAGGCGCTTGGCGCAACACGTACGGTCGCGCTCGATGGTGCTGAGATCGCGCGGGCGGCGGCCTTCCTCGTTACCAATGCAGAGAGCGCTGCCCTGCATCTCGGCCGTCTGCAACTGCGAGCGGACGATTTCGACCCTGATACGCGCGATCGCTTCCTCGCCGGGGCCATGTTGCCGGCTGCCTGGTACATCCAGGCGCAGCGGGCGCGGCGCTGGTTTCACGACCAGATGATGCGGACCTTCGAGGAGGTCGACCTGATCATTGCGCCAGCGACGCCCTGTCCGGCGCCGCCGATCGGCCAGAAGGTGCTTGAGATCAGGGGCCAGACGCTGCCGCTGCGCCCCAGTCTCGGCCTCTTCACCCAGCCGATTTCCTGCATCGGCCTGCCGGTCGCGGCGGTGCCGGTCGCGGGCGGGGGGCTGCCGATCGGGGTCCAACTCATCGCTGCGCCCTGGCGAGAGGACATCTGCCTGAGAGCCGCTCGCGCTTTGCAAGAGATGACGATCTGCAGCGCCGAGCCGCCGAAAGGGATCTGATTCTCGGAGATGATGGCCCGCTGGGCGATCGAGCAGTCGGCTCGGAGCCTGGTCCCGGGCCTGCCTGGCCTCAGTTTCCGGTACCGATCAGCGTCCTCGCGAGCGCGCTGGCGGATCGGCGTTCCGGGCGATAGCGAATCTCGATGAGACGACGTGACATCCCGACGGGCAGGAATGCGATCAGGATGTGGAAGAGCGAGAGGGCGAGCTTCCGCTTCGGAGAGAAATCATCGGCGCTGATGACCTTGATGAGGTTCGGAAGCTGCCGAAAGCGATCCATCCGGCGATCGATGGAGGCAAGAATCGACCGCTTCTCCAGGTAAAAGAAGGTTCGTTCGACATCGAGTTGCGGCGGCCTGCTGCCCGCGGGCACGGCTCGATTGAGATGGGCGATGAGGCTTTTGAAGCGCTGCATGTGCTGCTCGATCCTGCCGGTGTCGATCGCCCGCCCGACACCGGAGATGTTGCGATCGTGGACGCGGTAGAGCCCGAGTTCCTTCGGCAGGGAGACGACCTCGCCGAAAAAGGGGGCCGCGAGGACGATGATTCCGTCGACTGCGTCGTCATAATCGGCATCGCGCAGCAATTCGCAGAGGTCGCGCCTGAAGACGTTTCCGGAGGTTGGCGGGCTGATATAGACGCCGGTTCGGCGGACACGTTCGCTGAGGTCTCCCGTTACGCGGATCTGATCGGGTTCGGGAACGGCCGAGCCCAGCTTGTTGCCGTCTCCGTCGATGCGGCTGAGGCAGAATTGCAGCTTGGCGATCGATGGCCCGAGCCGCGGGATGATCGCATCGAGTGCGCCGGGAGCGAGTTCGTCGTCGGCATCGAGGAACAGCACGAAGGGCGCCGTCGTCCGGTCGAGGCCGAAGACGCAGGCCCGGCGCTGGCCGCCGTTCTCGATCCGGTAGGCTGTGACCCCCGTCCTGCCGATGACCTCCCAGGAAGAGTCGGTCGAGCCATCGTCGACGACGATCAGTTCGAAGTCGTCGCGACCCTGCGCGAGCACGCTGCGGATCGCGCGCTCGACATAGTCCGCATAGTTGTAGCAGTTCACGATCACCGCGAGCCTTGAGGTCGAACCGGTCATGCGCTGCTCCGCTGAAGCCTGGACCCGGGCGGCGCTCGCATGGCGACTGGTCTGCGCCATCGGCGACGAGGCGCCCCCTTGGCGCAGACATTGCAAGAGCCGTACCGGGCCGATCGACGGCGCCGGAACGATTGTCGAGCACGCAATGCCGGACAGGAAGACTAGGGTTCTCTATATCGTGCCGCCGACGCGGTCCTTTGCCGGCATAGAGCGTGTCACGGATTCGATCTGTTCGGCGCTGGCGATCGAATACCAGATCGACCTCGACGTTTCAGTCCTCTACACGTCGCCCTTCGAGCAGATCGTCGGCCAACCGCGGCCATACCACGTCATTCTCAGCTTCTCCGACGGGCGGCTTGATCTGCTGCGGCGGGTCCGGAAGACGATCGCCGGCGGCCGGTTCGACCTCGTCGTGGTGCCGCAGGTCGAAGCGACCGCCGTTTTCTGGCTCGCCTGTCTCGGCATCAGGCGCCGCTTCATCCTCTATCTTCACGGCAATCCCCGCCTCGAGCGACGTTCCTTCAAGGCGAGCGCGCTGTTCGAGGCGATGCGGTTTCTGGTCTTGCCGCGGCTGGCGCGCGTCTTCGGGACGTCGCCGCGCCAACTCGACGCCTTCCGAAGCGACTATCCCAGCAAGGTCGAACATGTCTGGGTGGCCAACCCCGTGCGCTCCTTCGATACGCCCGTCCCTGTGCCGGCCCCCGCCATCGGCCGCCCGGTCCGCTTCGTCACAGTCGGTCGCTTCGCCTATCAGAAGGGCTACGACATCCTTCTGCGCGCCTTCGCGGCCTTCTGCGAGAAGCGCGGGGATGCCGAGCTCGCGCTCGTCGGCTATGGCGAGGAGGAGCCCGCGATCCGCAGCTTGATCGACGAGCTCGGCCTCGCCGGCCGGGTCACGATCCAGCACTACCCCGATAGCCCCGCCATTCCATTGTCGAACAGCGACGTCTATTTGTCGGGCGCGCGCTGGGAAGGCTGGTCCCTCGCCATTTGCGAGGCGCTTCGCTTCGGCCTGCCGGTGGTCGCCTTCGACTGCGAATTCGGACCGAGCGACATCATCGTCGATGACCGGCTCGGCCGGCTCGTCCCGCTGGGCGATACTGCCGGTTTCGTCAAGGCGATGGTGCATTACCACGACCATGTCGTGTCGGAGCGCCGCCATGCGCAGTACCGCATCGACTACATCGATCGTTTCAGCCTCGACAAGGTGGTGCACGCCCATGCGCGAGCCTTGCTCGCCGCCGACGGACGTGTCGAGACACGGACCAGTGCCGCTGCGGACAGCCTGAGAGCTGAGCCAGCCGGAGCGTCCTGACTCCGGGGACTGCTCCGCTCATACCCGGCGGTAAACGTCCTCGTAGCGGACAATGTCGTCCTCGCCCAGATAGGAGCCGGACTGGACTTCGATGATCTCGAGCAGGATCTTGCCCGGATTCGCCATGCGGTGAACGCAGCCGATCGGCAGATAGATCGACTCGTTCTCATGCACGAGGATGGTTTCGGCATCGCGCGTCACTTCGGCCGTGCCGCGAACCACCACCCAGTGCTCGGCGCGATGATAGTGGCTCTGCAGGGACAGCTTCTGGCCGGGATCGACGACGATGCGCTTGACCTGGAAGCGCGCGGCGAGGTCGAGCGTCTGATAGTACCCCCAGGGCCGATCGACACGGCGGGAGCTCACCACCGCCGGATGGCCGTCGGCCTTGAGCCGCTCGAAGGCGCCCTTGACCTCCTCGGCGCGCTCGCGCTTCGTCACCATCACCGCGTCGTTCTCGACCACGACCACGGCATCCTCCATGCCGACGAGCACGGTGAGCGGGCCGCTGCTCTGAACATAACAGTTGCGGCTGTCGACGAACTCGACATTGTCGCCGCCGGCATTGCCGGCCTCGTCCCGTGCCGAAGCCTCCCACACGCTCGACCAGCTGCCGACGTCAGACCAACCGAAGGAGGCGGGAACGACGCTGGCGAGTTCGGTTCGCTCCATCACGGCGTAGTCGATCGATTTGCGGGGCGCGCTGGCAAAATGTTCGGCGTCCAGGCGATGGAAGCCGATATCCTCCTTGGCATGCGCCACGGCCGCCGTCGCGGCGCTCGCGATCGCCGGCTCGTGCCGGCCGAGTTCAGCCATGAAGCTGTCGGCGCGGAACAGGAACATGCCGCTGTTCCAGAGATAGCCCTCGTCGAGATAGCGGGCCGCGGTCGGCGCATCTGGCTTCTCGACGAAGCTCAGCACCTTGCGGGCGCCGGCATCGCCCGGTTGGGGGCGGATGTAGCCATAGCCTGTCGCGGGCTTGTCCGGGACCATGCCGAAGGTGACGAGCTGGCCTTGGATCGCGGCAGCGGCCGCGATCTCGACGGCGCTGCGGAAGGCCGGCAGGTCGCCGATCAGATGGTCGGAGGCGAGCACTAGGACGAGCGCTTGGGGATCGCGCTGCTGGATGAAGCTCACGGCGGCGGCGATGGCCGGTGCGGAATCACGGCGCGCCGGCTCGAGCAGGATCTCGCCCGCCATCTGGACCTGCTTCATCTGGCTCAGCACGAGGAAACGGAAATCCTCGTGGGTCACGATCACGGGGGCGCCGAATAGCGGGTGCCTGATCCGGCACAGCGTCTGCTGGAACATCGACTCCTCGCCGAGCAGCGAGATGAACTGCTTCGGGAACGCTTCGCGCGATGCCGGCCACAGCCGTGATCCAGCGCCGCCGCACAGCACGATCGGCACGATCGTGCCGGCGCGAGCGACGAGAGGTGGCTCGACCGCGGTCGCAGAAGCCTGGGTGATAGGATCGATCTTCACAAGCTCCTCGCAGATGGTTTGAGCCGCTCGACGCCGGAGACGAGCGCAAAGCCCAGCCCAAGGCCGATGGCCTTGATCCAGACGTCGTGGATGGTGCCGTGCCGCGTCGGCGACCAGTTCTGGGCGAGTTCGAGCGAGATCACCGCAGCAAGACCGACAGCGAAGATGAGAAAGCGCTGCCGCGGATAGCCGATCGCGAAGGCGGCGGCCGCGGCGAGAAAGGCGAGTCCGCGTTCAAGATCGGGGATCAGCCATGAGACGGACGGCCGCTGCTCGATGCCGGACAGCGTCGCATAGACGATGACGAGCATCAGCGCCCAGCCGGAGAAGCGTGAGAGGCGGCGGATGGCCGCCATCCGCGCCCGCACCAGCCGCACGAGGCGGGAGAGCCACCTGCTCGCTCTGGTTCCGCCACGCAGCGCGCCGCCGATGCCGGTGTCCTCGATCTCTGTGCGCCAGGCTGCCAGCATCGACCTTTGCGCCCGCAGCTGTTCCAGGCGGCGGAATGCGGCCATCATCTGCGCCTCCGCCTCGACCAGCCTGGCCTCGTCGGCCGGCTCGCGCTCGAAATAGATGCCGTCCTCGTTCCCGAGCAGCGCTGCGGCGCGGGTGCGCGCCTCGTCGAGCCGCCGCGACAACCCGGCGCTTTCGCGCTCGATCCCCGCAAGCGCCTGCTCGAGGTGGCGGTAGAGCGGTCCGAGCCTGTCGAGATCGGTTTCGCGATCTCGATCCAGGCTACGAAACCGGGCAGGCAGCGTCATTGCCCTGTCTCCCCTCGCAATGCGGGTAGCGGCACGACGCGCGATCGCGCCAACCGCTGTTGCGGGGATGATCAGCAATTCATGTGCCAGAAGGCCGGCGCAGCGAAGCGTCAGCGAGGCTGACGCGGCCCAAGGATGTCGAGGACGCCGCGCGAGCGCGGTTCTTTGCCGGTTGCGGTCCGCGACCTGAGGACTGTGACGAGCGCGGCGAAGGCGGCGACGGCCGCGCTGGCGACCACGGCGGTGGCGATCAACGCGACCACCAGCCCATGCGGCCACATGAGCCAGAGGGTCAGCGCGCCGCTGGCAATGGCAGCCAGGAAGAAGACGATCAGCATCACTTGTGCTTTCGCGGCTCGCTATCGGCCAGTGACTATAGCTTTGCTCGCCGGTTCGAGAAAGGCTTCACGGGCGTGCGGACTATCCACCAGCCTGAGCCGTCGTGGTTAAGGGCGCGCTAACGGCGCTCGAAGGGGGCTGGCAACGGATTTGCTTGGGAGCTGCCGGATCAGTCCGCAGCGGAGAGTTTCGTGAGACGTCTCACCCTCCTCGACCATTTTTTCCCAATGCGTATGCACGCTTGTGCCTGGGCACTCGCCCCCTTGCTGACGGTGTTGTCTCTGACGCTTGCCGGCGCTGGGCAGGCCTGGGCGAATGACTTCGAATACCGTGTCGCCGCGCAGGATCGGCTTAAGATCAAGGTGTCCGAGTGGCGGCCGAACTCGCGCGAACTCTTCGAATGGTCGGCGCTGAGCGGAGAGTTCGCCGTCAGCTCGACCGGCATGCTTTCGCTGCCGGTGGTCGGCACGTTCTCGGTCGATGGCAAGGCCCCGGCCGAGATCGCGGCACTGATCTCGGAGCGGCTGAAGGGAACGGCCGGGCTCGTCAACGCGCCTGCAGCCGCCGTCGAAATTGCCCAGTATCGGCCGATCTATGTCGTGGGCACCGTCGAGAAACCCGGCGAGTACGCGT
This sequence comes from Allobosea lupini, assembly GCF_900109525.1. Classification (GTDB taxonomy): domain Bacteria; phylum Pseudomonadota; class Alphaproteobacteria; order Rhizobiales; family Beijerinckiaceae; genus Allobosea; species Allobosea lupini. The sequence continues at coordinate 525,562 of NZ_FOAN01000003.1, forward strand.
TCAGGCCGACGATGACCGCGTTGCAGGCCGTCGCGATTGCCGGCGGATTCCAGCGCATGGAGCTGGCGCTGGGCCGTTTCGAGCGCGAGACGATCGTCGCCGAGGGCGAAATTCGCGTCCAGCAGACGCAGTTGCTCGCCCTGCAGGTGCGCCGCGACAGGCTGCTGGCGGAAACGCGCCAGGCGGAAGCGATCACCTTCTCCGAGGATATCCGCAGGAGCCTCGATGACAGCGCCGCTCAGGCGATGCGCGAGGAGAACGCATTGTTCGGCTCGCGGCGCAAGGCGGTTCGCTCGCAACTCGATCTCCTGCAGCAATCGCGCGGGCTGCTTGAGGAGGAATTGCGCACGCTCGGCGCCAAGGCGGTGACCCAGCAGCGTCAGCAGGATCTGATCCGGCGTGAGCTCAACAATATCAACAGCTTGATCAGCAAGGGACTGGCCGTGAGCCCCCGCCAGCTCGCGGTCGAGCAGAATCTCGCGCAATCCGAGAGCCAGGCGCTCGACCTGATGCTCGCAACGGCGCGCGCCAAGCAGGAGATCAGCCGCATCGACCGCACGCTGGCCGATCTGGAGAACCAGCGCGAGATCGATACCAGGCGCGAACTGCGCGAGACCCAGCTTTCGCTCAAGCAGTCCGAGGACCGGATCGCGGCGCTACGCGCGCTCATCCACGAATCGACCGCACTAGCGCCAAGGCTGCAGAGCCAGCAGGAGAAGCAGCTCGCGCGCATGCGCTTGAGTGTGCAGCGCCGCCAAGGCGACGCGGTGAACGAGATCGCGATCGAGGAAAGCTCGCCGATCCTGCCCGGAGATATCGTCAGGGTCGAGCGAGCCTCACTGCAATCGATCATCTCGTCGCTGCCCTCCACCAGCACGGCCGGGGCGCAGAACTAGATATCGCAGGAAACCCCCGGGTCGATTTGCGGCCGCTGAAAGCAGGCTCCCGTCCATGCGGAGGTAGGCCTATGTTGTCATTCTCGCGACCTGCTCGCATTTTTCTTGCAGACGAACATCCGATCTTCCTGGCAGGACTGCGCTTCTGCTTGGCCGACCAATCGAACATGATCGTCGTCGGCGAGGTCCATTCATCCGCAGACCTCGCACGGGTGGTCGAGAAGGCAGCTCCCGATGTCGCCGTCGTCGGCGAGCATTTCAACGGTGTTTCGGTCGTCGAAAGCCTGCTGAACGACCTTCCAGCCCTGCGGATCCTCGTCGTTGCCGAGGAGCGCGACAATGCCCGCGCCCATCGCCTGCTTGCGTTCGGCGTACGCGGCTATGTCCTGAAGCAATCGCCTGGCTCGATCATGTGCAAGGCGATCGCGACAGTTCTCCGCGGCGGCTGCTTCCTCGATTCAGTGGAGCCCGTTCCGCTTCAGGCAGGGGGGCGGCGGGCAGCTGTCCTGACCGAGCGCGAGCAGGAGGTTCTGCGCTTGATCGCGCTGGGATTCAGTATTCGCGAGGCAGCCGAACGCATCGGAATCACCGCAAAGTCCGCGGAAACCTATAAGATGCGCGCCAGTGCCAAGCTGAGCATCGATAGCCGGCAGCAGATCGTGCAATACGCCATCACGCGCGGATGGTTTGAGTAGCGCTTCTAAAGAATTTAGATCGCGGTCGGTTCATCCATTTGTTTTATTCGGATCTCCCGCTGCGTCACCGCGACGCAGCGGAGGGCTGGTGCGCGGCTGGGCGCAGTTCGCCGATATGCTCCCGAAAGAAGCGAATTTCCGTCAAATCTGTCAGGAATTTTACTGACAAAGCTCAGCTTGCAGTCAGGCAGCTGCATTGCTGAACAAATATGCTGCATCGCACAAAAGCCTATTGTTATGTATTCGTTGCGCGTTAATAATCTATTAAGATGCGGTTTATGCGTAGGGTGCTGCAATGAGCCGATTTCCGGACTCGCAAAATTTGTCGGCGTCCTTCTCTCTACCCATGCGTGTATCGCAAGGGGAGTACAGATTCGCCAGGGGCGTAGTAAAGAGAGGGTTCGACCTTACGGCGGGAATCCTCCTTCTCTTTCTGCTCGCGCCCCTTATGCTGCTCATAGCTGCCCTGGTCAGGGCCGGCGATGGCGGTCCAGCCCTCTTCAAGCAGCCGCGGGTTGGCCGCGGCGGGAAAAGCTTTCGCTGCTGGAAGTTCCGCACCATGGCCTGCAACGCCGATGAGGCGTTGCAGCATCTGCTCGCCACCGATCCCGCTGCCGCCAAAGAATGGGCCGAGAGTCAAAAGCTGACACGCGATCCGCGGATCACGCCGGTCGGCGCCTTCCTGCGGCGCTCGAGCCTCGACGAACTGCCTCAGCTCTTCAACATCATCGCCGGCGAGATGAGCTTCGTAGGGCCGCGCCCTATCGTAGCAGCCGAGCGCGAACGCTATGGCGAGGCCTTCAATCACTGCTTTTCGGTCCCGCCCGGGCTCACCGGTCTTTGGCAGATCAGTGGCCGCAGCGATTGCTCCTACGCCACCCGAATCTCGCTCGACAGCCAGTACGCGTCGGAATGGCACCTCATGCTCGACGCCAAGATTCTGGTGAAGACGGTCCCGGCAGTGCTGATGCAGCGGGGGAGTCGATAAGGCCCGCCGAAGTCCGCGAGCCTGATCCGCAAGTTCACGCCCAGCTCAGATGGGTTCCATGGAGTTCCTCGGCCCATGAAAATCGCGATCGTCCACTACTGGCTCGTCGGCATGCGCGGTGGCGAGAAGGTGATCGAGGCGCTGTGCCGGATGTATCCGGACGCGGACGTCTTCACCCATGTCTACGTTCCCGAGGCGGTCTCCGACGAGATCCGGCGACACAAGGTGACGACGAGCTTCATCGGCAGGCTGCCGCGGGCCGCGAAGCTCTACCAGCGCTACCTGCCGCTGATGCCGCTGGCCCTCGAGCAGCTCGACCTGCGCGGCTACGACCTGATCATTTCCAGCGAGTCCGGTCCGGCCAAGGGCATTGTGCCGCCACCGGGTGCGATGCACATCTGCTATTGCCATTCGCCGATGCGCTATATCTGGAACATGTTCCACGAATACAGGGAGCGCTCCGGACCGATCACTCGCCTGCTCATGCCGACATTGGCCCATTACATCCGCAATTGGGATAGTGTCTCGGCCAATCGTGTCGATCACTTCGTCGCCAACTCCGAGACGGTGGCCACCCGGCTGCATCGCTACTATCGCCGCGCCTCGACGGTGATCCATCCGCCCGTCGATGTCGACGCCTTCGAGGTGCTGCCCAACGGTCTCGTCGAGGATTACTGCCTCATGGTCGGCGAGCTCGTCGGCTACAAGCGGCCGGAGCTCGCAGTCGAAGCGTTCAATCGCACCGGCCGACGCCTCGTCGTGATCGGCGGCGGCGAGATGCTCGCCGAGCTCCGCCGCATCGCCAAGCCGAATGTCCAGGTGCTTGGGCCACAGCCCTTCAGCGTCCTGCGCTACCATTATTCGCGCTGCCGCGCCCTGATCTTCCCCGGCGAGGAAGATTTCGGGATCGTGCCGGTCGAAGCCATGGCGAGCGGGCGGCCGGTGATCGCCTTCCGCCGCGGCGGCGCCACCGAGACGGTGGTCGACGGCATGAGCGGCGTCTTCTTCGACGAGCAGAGTGTCGATGCGCTCATCGCTGCCGAGGAGAGGGCCAGGGCGATTGCCTGGCAGCCGCGGGAGATCGCGGACTATGCCCGCAGTTTCTCGACCGCCGTCTTCGAGAAGCAGATGGCGCTGCACATCAACCAGCTGCTCAAGCCGCTCGCCGGGACGATCTCGATGGCCATGCCGCCGGTGCAGCCACGCCCTGCCCTGGTCCAGAGCCTGGCGTGAACGAGACCTGCCCTTCGCGATACCGAGGAAGAACCCGATGCAGACGATCTACCAGAGCGACGTCTATGCCGACCTGAACCCGACCTGGCACGAGGAAGACTCGCCGTGGAAGGCGCGGCAGATCGAGGCGATCCTGCGCAAGAACGCGATCGCCTTCGACAAGGCCTGCGAGGTCGGCTGCGGCACTGGCGAGATCCTGTTCAACCTGGCGAAGGCTTTCCCGCAGGCACGTTTCGATGGCTACGAGATCTCGCCGCACGCATTTCAGCGCGCCAAGTACAAGGAGACCGACAAGGTCAACTTCTCGCTCGGCGATTTCACGACCGAGGGCCCATCGGATTACGACCTGCTCGTGATCGCCGACGTGATCGAGCATGTCGAGGACTACATCGCCTTCATCAAGGCCTTGCGCGGCAAGGGCCGCTACAAGGTCTTCCACATTCCGCTGGATCTGTCCGTCCAGTCGCTGCTGCGCGGCTGGCCGATCACCAAGCTGCGCGAGAACGTCGGCCACCTGCATTACTTCTTCAAGGAGACCGCCCTCGCGACCCTCGCGGACTGCGGCTACCGCGTCATCGATCACGCCTACACCGCGAGCCGGCTGGAGCTGCCGAACCAGGCGCTGAGCAGCCGATTGATGCGCCTGCCGCGCCGGCTCTGCTTCTCGCTCAATCCGGACCTGACGGTCCGCGTGCTGGGCGGCTACTCGCTGATGGTGCTCGCCGAATGACCATGGCGCGCGGATACGATCAGGGCGGAGGCGGGCTGGCGCCACCGCGGAAGGCTCCGCTGCCATGAGCATGGAGCCGATCGGCGTGCTGACTATTCTGATCGGCCTGATCTGCCTGACGCTCGGGACGGGCGCGCTCGTCCATGGGCTCGCGATCCTGGCGGTCCTGGGGGCAGCCGCGGCCATGCTGATCGGTGCCGCCAACATTCAGCCCGGGCATGTGATGCTGGTGTTCCTCGCCTTCGGCGCGCTGAGCCGCCGCCGCGAGGCCGCAGCCGCCATCCGCGCGCTGCATCCGAACGAGCCCGGCTTCTGGTTCGCCTGCCTCGTCATCTATGGTGTCGCCACCGCCTTCCTGATGCCACGCCTGTTCGCCGGCATCACCGAGATCGTCCCACTCGGCACCACGGCCTTCGACGATACCGGCTCGACCGTGCCGCTCGCACCCGTCTCGAGCAACGTCACCCAGAGCCTCTATCTTTCGACCACTCTGCTCTGCCTGGTCACACTGACCGCCATCGCTGGGACGCGTCAGGGCTTCTCGGCCGTCTTCAATGCGCTGCTCGCCTGCTGCATCGCCAATACGGTCTTCGCCGTCCTCGACATCGCGACCTATGCGACCGGCACGCAGGAGTTGCTCGGCTTCATCCGGAACGCCCGCTACACGCTGCACACCGACACCGAGATCGCCGGTATGAAACGGATCGTCGGCTCCTATACGGAGGCTTCGGTCTTCGCACGCTCGACCCTCGGCGTGCTCGGCTTCACCGGCACCTTGTGGCTCTGCGGCGTGCGACCGGGGCTCACCGGCTCGATCGCCGGGCTTTCGCTCGTCCTGATCGTCCTCTCGACCTCCTCGACCGGCCTGGCCGGCGCTCCTGTGATGCTGCTCCTGCTCCATGCCTTCGCCATGACCCGGCTCGTGCTGGGCAATGCGGCGCGGCAGGCGGCCTTCTTCGCCCTCGGCGCTCCGGTCATTGGACTGGCGGTCGTCCTGCTGCTTCTGCTCGATGCCGAAGCGATCGCGAAGATCTACGGCTATGTCGACCTCGTCGTGCTGAACAAGGCGAGTTCCGATTCCGGCATCGAGCGCAGCTCCTGGAACGTGATCTCCTTCCAGAATTTCCTCGACAGCTGGGGGCTCGGCGTCGGGGTCGGCACCGCGCGCGCCTCGAGCTTTGCGGTCGCATTGCTCGCGAGCGTTGGCGTTCCCGGCGCACTCTTCTATGCGGTCTTTGTCTTCGAATGCTTCCTGCGCCCGCGCGGCCAGCCGGGCAGCCTCGAGGCCGACATCGCCGTCGCCGCGCGCAACGGCTATGCCGGCTTGCTGATCGGCGATCTGCTCGTCGGCCCGATCATCGATCAAGGCTTCTCCTTCTGCATGCTGGCCGGGCTCGCGGCCGCGATCAGGCCGCGAACCTCCAGCGTCCCCAGGCCTGTCCCTTCGTTCACCGGAGCGAGAATATGACCGAGACCTTCGCGGTGAACGGCCGCTTCATGGCGCAGGCAATGACCGGCGTGCAGCGCTATGCGCACAACGTCGTCGCCGCGCTTGACGAGAGCCTGGCGGCAGGCGGCCAGAGAGCCGTCCTCGTTGCACCGCAGGATACCGACACCCCTGCGCTGCAGGCGCTCGATACGATCCGGGGCGGGCGATTGAAGGGGCACGCCTGGGAGCAGATCGAGCTGCCGCGCCTTTGGGGAGGGCGCCTCCTCAACCTCTGCAACACGGCGCCGGCCATGAAGGGCGACCAGATCGTCTGCATCCACGACGCCAATGTCTTCACGGCACCCGAGAGCTACAGCCGTGGCTTCCGCGCCGCTTACACCACGCTGCAGCCGCTGCTGGCACGCCGCAGCGCCAGGATCGCCACCGTCTCGCACGCCTCCGCCCGGCAACTCGCGCGCCACCTGCCGCTTCGCGCCGCCGAGATCGCGGTTCTCCCGAACGGCCATGAGCATGCCCTGGCCTGGGACCCGGCCAAGGCGGATCGGGCTCGGGCGCTGTTGGCGGCACCGGAGGTTAATGAGCGGCCTTTCGTCCTGGCTTTGGGCTCGCAGGCCCGCCACAAGAACCTCGCGCTTCTCGCCACGATCGCGCCGGCCCTGGCCGAACTCGGCGTCGATATCATCGTCGTCGGCGGCGGCAGCGGCATCTTCGCGCCGGAAGAGCGCGCGCAAGCCGCCAACCTCAAGCTTCCGGGGCGGGTCAGCGACGACGATCTTGCCTTCCTGCTCGAGCGGGCGCTTTGCCTGGCTTTCCCATCCTGGACCGAGGGGTTCGGCCTGCCGATCGTCGAGGCGATGGCGCGGGGCTGCCCGGTCGTCTCCTCGAACTGCGCCAGCATGCCTGAGGTCTGCGGCGACGCCGCGTTGCTGGCATCGCCCGCGGATCCGGAAGCGTGGGTCGAGCATGTCAGAACACTGCTGGGGTCGGCGGCGCTGCGGCAGGAGCTGAGCGGGCGCGGCCGCGAGCGTCTGCCGCTGTTCTCCTGGCGCAGCAGCGCCGAGGGCTACCTCGAGCTGGCGCAATCGCCGAAGGCACATCGCGCCACGCCGCCCGCGCCGACGATCCAGGCCCCGCGCATCGCCGCCGTGATCGCCACTCGCGGCCGGCCGGAGGTGGTGACGCAGACCGTCCTGCATTTGCTCGCCCGGCAGAGCTTGAAGCCCGACAGCGTCATCGTCTCCTGTATCGATCCGGCCGATGCCGGCGAGTTGCAGGGGCGAAACGACGTCGTGGTGCTGACCGGGCCGGCCGGGCTCGCTGCGCAGCGTAACACCGCGCTCGCGAACCTGCCGCCCGGCACCGAGATCGTCGCCTTCTTCGACGACGATTTCGTCGCCCATGAGGATTGGCTGGCGACGGCCGCCCGCACTTTCCGCGACGAGGCCAGCGTCGTCGCCTTCACCGGCCGGGTCCTGGCCGACGGGGTGGGGGGCCCCGGTATCGAGCTTGCGGAGGCGATGAGGCTGGTCGCGGCTCCGCCGGCGAGCGACTGGTCCTGGGTCGAGCCCTACAGCCCCTATGGCTGCAACATGGCCTTTCGCCTCGCCAGCATCGGCGACCTGCGCTTCGACGAGCGGCTCGTACTCTATGGCTGGCTGGAGGATCGCGACTTTGCGGCAGGGTTGGCCCGCCGTGGCGGCCGCTTGGTCAAATCCGCCGATGCGATCGGCGTCCATATGGGCGTCAAAGGTGGGCGCATGGCCGGCGAGCGCTTCGGCTATTCGCAGATCGTCAATCCGCTCTACATGCTGCGCAAGGGCACGATGACGCTCGGCCAGGTCGCCGATCACCTCTTCCGCAACATGTCCGCCAATCTCGGCCGCTCGCTGCGCCCCGAGCCGTTCATCGATCGACGCGGCCGTCTCTTGGGCAATCTGCTCGGGATCGCCGACATCCTGCGCGGGCGCATGCAGCCCGAGCGCGCCGCCGCCTTGCAGCCTAGGGGTAAGTTCAGATGATGCTGGGAAAACCGGGCGCATCCGGCGCGCCATTCCGTATCCTGCCACTGCCGGACCCGGCCATGGCGCCGGTAAGCGATGGCCCGGTCGCCCTGCTGCGGACGATCGGTGCCGCCGGCCTGCGGCACAAGGGCAAGCTGGCCGTCTGGGTCGCGCTCTGCCTGGCGGCAGGCTTCTTCTATGTCCGAACCACGCCGCCGACCTATAGCGCGGCGGCGACCGTGCTGCTGGAGCCGCGGCGGCAGGCTCCGAGTTCGGCGCGCGAGATCGCGGCACCGAGTTCGCTCGACCTCAATGCCGCCGACAGCGAACTGCAGGTGATCCGCTCGGAGCGCTTGCTCAGCACCGTTTTCGACGCGCTGGCCCTGAGCGATCATCCTGAGCTCGGACCACAGTCGCCAGGTCCGTTGCAGGCATTGAGCGGTCGCATCACGGGCGCGCTTCGCGGTGCCTTGGTGGCATTGGGACTGTCCCAGCCGCCGAGCCGGAGCGCGGAAGCGTCGCTGCGTGTCGATCCGCGCCGCAACGCCTTCGAGAATTTTGTGCGGCGTTTCTCGGCGCGCCGTGTCGGCCAGTCCTATGTGCTGGAGATCGCCTATTCCTCAGCCGATCCGGAGCTTCCGGCGCGCGTCGCCAACGCGGCCGCCTCCGCCTATCTGCTCCAATCCGTCTCCTTCAAGGCCGACGCCGCGCGTAGCGGCGCGGAGTTCCTGCAAGGCAGGCTGGACACGCTCGCGACCCAGGTCCGGACCGCGGAAGCGGCTGTCCGCAGCGGCACGCTGCCGGCGCAGCCGATCCCCGATGCGGATGCCAGGATCATCGGTGCCGCCCAGATGCCGCTCGGCCCGTCGGCACCGCGCGGCAGCCTGATCATGGCGTTCGCCGGCGTCTTCAGCCTGCTCAGCGGCCTGTTCGTCGCCGTGCTCGCTTCGGTCTTCGACCGCCGGGTCCGGCTCCCGCAGGACCTCGTACGCGAAACGGGCCTGCCCTGCCTCGGCGTTGTGCCCCAGGTCGGCAGCTGGGGCGGGCAAGTGCGAGCCTCGGGCCCGGACAAGTCGCTGCTGGTGACGCGCGAGGACGCCGGTCCCTTTGCCGCGGCGATCCGTGATCTGCAGACGGCGATCGAGATCGCCTGGGGCGCGGGCCGCTCCCAGGGCAGCCCGGTCGTCGCGATCGGAGCGTGGCGGGCAGGTGCCGGCGCGACGCTGCTGACGATGAATCTCGCGCAGCTGATCAACCATCGCGGCCGGCAGGTCAGCGTCATCAGCCCTGATGCCGCCCGCACGCAGGCCGACCACGGCAAGGAGGGGGCATCGCTGACCGACGTGATCGCCTCGGGCAGCGCGGCGCCTGCGGCCTATGCCAACGTCGAGGGGGTTCACCTGCTGCCGATCCGCTCGGCGACGCCGCAGCTCAACCGGTTCGTCGACTTTCGGGATCCGCGCGCTGCCCTGGTCGTCGCTCAGGCGAGACAACGCGGCGAGGTGCTGATCGACCTGCCGCCGCTGGGCGAATCCTCCGATGCGGTCGCCCTCGCGACCCATGCCGACATCGTCGTCCTCGTCGCCGCTGAAGGCGTGACGAGCCATGACGAGCTCAACGAGGCACTGGGTTCTCTGCGGCGCGCCGGCATCACCGTCATCGGCGCCGTGATCAATCGCAGTCGATCCTGATTGTCTCAGCCGGCTGCGCCGCGCATGTCGCGGCGCCCGATCGGGATTGTGCGAAGCCGCCGGCGCAAGCGACCGAGCAGTCCAAGGAAGGGCCGCTCGAGCCAGCGCTCGGCGGCGTAGGCGATGGCGACCATGAGCAGCAGGCTCCCGGCGACGAGGCAGGCGAGCAGCGGCGCGTGTCGGCCTGCGCGCAGGGCGGCTTCTGCCACGACCGTGTAGATGAGCGGGACGTGGATGAGATAAAGCGGGAACGAGATCGCGCCGAGGAAGCGCCCGCTCCGGCCCGAGAGCCAGGTGACAAGCAGACCGGAGCGCAGGCAGCCATAGACCACGAGCATCGCGCCGAGCGGATAGAGCAGGCCGCCCTTCTTCTCCGGATTCAGCGGCTCCGGCAGCCAGTCGAGACCGAGCTGGCGCGCCGCATCGCCGCTTTGGGAGCCGATCAGGAGACCCAGGAGCAGCGCGGAGATCGGCAGGGCTGATGGGAGTCGGCCGGCCGCCCAGGCCTCGCGCAGGACGATGCCGAGCGGGAAGCAGACATAGTCGTAGCGTCGCAGGGCGATGAAGATCACGGCGCTGCCGATCGCGATCGCCAGCCGGGATCGGGAGCTTGTGAAAGCGCAGGCGGCAAAGCATAGAATCGAACCGAGCAACTCGGGCCGCATCGTCCACAGGACGTTGTTGAAGAACGAGCCGCCGGTCAGGAAGATGCCGGCCATGCCGTTGTAGATCGCGGCTGCCGGACCGGGGATGGTCTCCTGATAGGTCCAGCCGAGCCAGCGGCTGCCGGTGAGCGCCGCGAGGTCGGTGGCGGAGGTCGGAAACAGGCTCAGCAGCAACCAGGCCACGAGCGTGCTGGCGGTCGCCGGGATCGCCAGCCGCAGATAGCGGATGACGACGTCGATCCAGATCGGATCGGATTTGCGCAGCGTTGCATTCGTCACGACGAAGCCGCTCAGCACGAAGAACACCGAGACGGCGAAGGTGCCATTCCAGAGCACGGCGAAGGGCGTATAGGCGAGCCAGTGCGCGCCGGGCTGCTGTTCCGCCACGAGCCATGGCACCAGCGCCGACATCAGGTGGAAGATCACGACCGCGACCGCAGCGACGCCGCGCAGTCCGTCGAGGTGGTCGAGTCTCGGGTTCACCAGCCTTCCCCGATCTTGGCAGATCCGCTCCGCGGTCGCCACCAGCGGTCGGAAAGATCAAGGCGTCCGGCGCCGATCGCGAGCCGCATGCCGCAGGCGAGAAGCCCCAGCCCGTAGAGCAGAGCTCCAAGGGTCGCGATGGCGATGAGCTCGGCCAGGGCCGGCAGTTGCCAAGCGGCGATCGGGCCGCGCAGGGCGAGCACCCCGGCCGTCATGATGGCGCCAGCGAAGGCGACCTTCCAGAGATTGAGCAACTGCTCGGCGATGCCGATCGCGAGCAGGCTGCGAAGCCAGCGCAGGAAGAAGGCCGCCATGACCGCGGCCGCGACCAGCCGGCCGGCCGCCATGCCGACGGCCCCCCATTGCAGGAAGCCGATGGTGACGGCGGGTACGCGAATGGCGAGGTCGTAGAGATTGAGCCGGAAGATTACCTCGGGACGGCCGAGCGCCAGGCTCAGCGAATACAGCGTCTGGAAATAGGGCGTTGCCATCACCGAGAGCGAGAGCAGGCTGAGCAGCCAGTCGGCACCATGCCATTTCGGGCCGAGCAGGACCTCGACGATCAGGTCCGAGGTCAGGGCGATGCCCAGACTGCACGGCACCGAGGCCAGCATGCTGAAGCGCGCCGCCTTGAGGAAGGCGAGCCGCAGCCGCTGATCCTCTCCCTTGATCCGGGCGAAGGCGGCCATGATCGGCTGCAGCGCCGGGCCGATCAGGCTCTGGGTCGGCATGACCGAGAGATCGGCCGCGACCGCATAGCGCCCGAGCACTTCCTTGCTGCCGCCGAGCCCGAGCAGGATGCGATCGAACTGCCAGTTCACCGCCGAGACGAGCTGCGCGCAGGTGAACCAGCCGACGAAGCTGGCGAAATCCGACAGGCGGGACAGCGACAGTGCCGGGCGATAGGGCGCGAGACGATAGGAGATGGCGCAGCCGAAGACGGGGGCGGCGACGAAGTTGACGACGAGCGCCCAGTAGCCGCCGCCGAGCAGGAGCGTCGCGATCGCCAGGCAAAAGGCAGCGAGCTTGCCGCCGGTCTCCAGCAGGAAATTGCGCAGGAAGCCGAGCTCGCGGATGAACAGGATGAGGCCGGGACTGGCGAGGCCTCGCGCGATCGGCGCGAAGGCGAGCGCGAGGATCACCGGTACGAGTTGCGGGTCGCCGTTGATCCAGGAAAACGGCCAGGCGACGGCGAGCAACAGCAGCGCGATGGCAAGGCCGCGCAGGGCGCCGAGAGTGAAGCCGGTGTCGAGATGGGCCTTGTCGACATGGGGCAGGCGAACCAGGGCCTGAGTCACCGGGATCTCGAGCACCATGTCGACGATCGCGACGCAGGACATGGCCAGCGCCGTCAGGCCGAAATCGGCCGGCGTCAGCATCCGCGCCATGATCAGCAGCGTGAAGAAATCGATGAACCGGCCGAGGAAGCGCGAGGCGACCAGCCAACCGGCGCCCCGGAGGGCTTTCATGGCCAGCATGGCGATCCCTTCTCGAGCAGAGCGGGCAAGCGCAGATGCCGGGCGCGCGTTACCACCGCAGCTATCGACTTGGCCTCGATCACCCCATTCCGCATCAGCGATGGAAGCCGGCGGAGAGCCCGCGCAGGGCATGAAAGGCTTCGAGTGCCGTGAGCAGCGGCAGGCGCGTGCGGGGGAAGGCGCGCGCGATGGCGCCCTCCCGCCAGAGCTGGCTGCGGATCGATGCGATGCGGGACAGCATGCCGCCGGACAACGCCTCGCCATCGCCGACGACGCCGGCCCGGCCGAAATCGACGGACCGCTCGCCGATTGCCAATGCCGCGAGATCGGCATCGACCGGGCGAGTGACCGCCCGCCTAAGCCAAGGCCAGGCACGAGCCGCATCGGCCATGACTGCTGCGCCGCTGCCAACGCCGTCGATATAGGCGAGTGCGCCGGCCAGCAGCGGGTTGCCGATGCTGGGATCGACCGCGCCGAAGGCGATGTCGCCGGCATTGCAGATGACTTCGCCGTTCTCGTCTTCCGTGAACGAGCGCACCGACGGGATCGCCGGCTCGAACAGGCTTTCGATCAGTTGCCAATAGCGCAGCACCGTGGAGCGGACTGCGAAAGGACTGTAGCGGTTGCGTTCCACCGCGAGCCCGACCACCCGCGGAAAATGGTCTTCGCTGAGACCCTTGTAGTTGCAGCGCGCGAACTGGATGGTCTCGAAGCTCAGATCGGGCAGGCCGGCTGCGAGCAGGCGCTGCGTGCTGCCGTAAAGGCCCGTATCGCACAGGATGATCCGTTTCGCGCCAGTGCTGACCGAGGCGAGATGGCGCCGGAAGAGCGCGTTCTGCCGATCGATGTCGGCCAGGATGTCTTCGCCCGCAGGCCGCTCGAGCATTGCGAAGAAGCGCTCGGGGACGAACGGCTCGTCCCATGACTGGAGAAGCTCGTAGCGTTTGCCGCCGAGCGCAGCTGCGACGCCGGCGAAGCTGGCGCCACTGAATTCGCGGCCGAGCTCGTCCAGCGCAGCGCCGCTACGGGCCATGATGGCGGCCCGGGCCGCAACCAGCCGAGAAATCATGAGGTTCTCGCGCGGCAGCGCGAGCGGCAGGCTCAGGCGTTCTGCAAGGCGCTCGAATGCCGCCCGGATGCCAAGACCGCCGCGGGCACAGAATAGCAGCGCCGCATCTCCGCGCTTGCCTGCTTCGTCGGCGTAGAGCCAGATCGCCAGGCAGAACTCGGCCACGATCGGCCCGAGCACTTCGCGTCCGAAGCCGTGGGGGTCGCTGACATGTCCCGCCGGCATGCGTCCAGGGGCCGTTGGCCGGCGAAGCACCCGGCCGAGTTCGCTCGCCGCGCCGTGCAGGCGCGACAGGCGGCGGCGCAGCTTGGGGCGCGGGAGATGGAGGGTCCGCAGGCCGAGCGCCGAGGGCACGACGTGGTCGGCGAGCCGATCATCGCCGACATGCAGGGTCCGCCGGGCGTCGATCCTTTCCGTGGCGAGGACGGCATGGAAGAGGTCGCCGCGCCGCTTGGTCAGGCCGAGATCGGCGCTGGAATAGATCCTGTCGAGCAGGTCGGGGCCGTGGACATGCGCAACGAGCGCCTCGAGCGTCGCGGTCGGCAGCGCGATGTCACTGATCGCGACGACGCGGCGGCCTTCGCCACGGCAGCGGCGCAGCAGCGCCGCCAGCTCTCGGTTTGGCCGCAAAGAGTCCTTTTCGATGGCGAGCTCGATCGCGAGACGGATCTCGCACAGCTCCTCCACCCCCGCCTTCGGTACTCCGAGCACGAGGAGCTGACGCCGGATGATGTCGCGCAGCACGACCTCGCCGTCCTGATCGGCCATGTCGAGTGCGCGATAGGCAAGGCGCTGCGCTGCGAGGCGCGCTTCGACCAGCGAGCTTTCCGCCACCGTCAGGCCTTGTTCGACCAGTTTGCGAGCAAAGCGGCGTTCGCCGGCGATAATCCGTGCGCGCTCCGAGCGGACTGTGCGCAGCAGCAGGGTGTCGAACAGGTCGGTCGAGATCAGCTCGACCCCGTCCAGCAGAGCCGCTTCGTCAGGATGTGGCCAGCCCGGCATCATACGCTCCGTGCCCAGACGCAATGGTCGAGACCGTCGCGACAACGACGGCTGCATGCACAAAGGCACGCGTTACGCAGATGAAAGCAGGGACCGTGCCAGTCCAGCCCGGGCATCTTTTTCAATCGCGGGGGCAATTGCTCATTCGAATCGCAATCGCTGCGCGAATGAGCAGGAAAAGGATCGCCATGGTGACGAGTCTTGCTTTCAGCTGATCTTGCAGGCGACTAGCCTTGTTGCATGTCCGATCGATGGGGCTCGGGGATGGAAGAGACTGTCCAGCGAATCGACGATGCCGACAGCATGGCTGCCCAGCACTGCGATGCGATCGTCCTCGGCGCGGGCGTTTCGGGCCTGGTCGCGGCCTCGGTCCTCGCCCAGCAAGGTTGCAGGCGGATCGTCGTCGTCGACGAATACGCGCATCTCGGCGGGAACCATATCGACTGGTCGTCCGGCGAGTACACCTTCGACATCGGCAGCCTGATCTTCCAGGACGACTCGCCGCTGCTGCAGCATTTCCCCGAGCTGCTGCCGCTCTACGTGCCGATCGAGCCGCGCTGGGCCAGGCTGAACCCGCAAGGATTGATCACCGCTTATCCGATCTCGGTGAAGGACGACATCCTGCGCGCCGGGGCGGCCGAGGTCGCCCGGATCCTGATGTCGGCGGCCTATGCCCGCCTGTTCAAGCGGCGTATGCGCAACGCCCGCGAATTCGCCCGTCACTGGATCGGAGCGAGGCTGCTGCACCGCTCGGGCCTCGATGCCTACATGACCCGGTTCTACGGCATTGCCTCCGACCAGATCGGCATCGAACTGGCCCGCAAGCGCATGCAATGGATCAGCGAGCACGCTTCGCTGCGCGGCCTTCTCGGCCGTCTGCGCCGGGCGAAGCCGCAGGGCCCGGCCAACCGGCAGATGGCGCGACCGCGCGAAGGCTTCGCCACGCTTTACGCTGCCGCCGCTGCATCGCTGACGGCGCGCGGCGCCAGTTTCCTGCTGGGGGCAAAGATCGACCGGATCGAGAAACTCGACAATCGCTTCGTCCTTTTCCGCGAGGGAAGGGCGATCGTCGCCGATCGGATCGTCTCGACCATTCCAATCCGGCGCCTGCAGGCGCTCTGCAATCTGCCGGTCTCGCAGGAACTGGAGACGATCACGCTGCTGGCGCTCTATTTCAGCTTTGACGGCGCACGCGGCTTCGATGAGGAGATCATCTACAATTTCTCCTATGACGGCGCCTGGAAGCGCCTGACCATGTATTCCGATTTCTACGGCCGGGCGCAGGGGCGCGAATATTTCGGTGTCGAGGTGATCGCCAACCATATCGGCAAGTCCATCGCCCAGGCCGAGGCGGATTTCCGTGCCCATGTCGCGGCGAATGGATTGTTCCGCGGCGATCTCAGGCTCGAGGGTGGCCAGCTCCTCGACAATGCCTATCCGATCTATCGCGACGGCGCCGACGAGAGCGCCGCCGAGGCGGTCAAGGCGCTGAAGACCTTCGGCATCGAGTCCTTCGGGCGGCAGGGCGGCTTCAATTACCAGCCGACGGCGCGGGTCTCGACGATCGAGGCCGAGGCGGCATTGCGGAGCGCCGCAGCGATCCCGGCACGGTAAATGCAAGGCTCGTAGTGCCCAGCGGCGCAGAGGCGCGAGCGCAGGCGAGTTGCGGTCCGAGCAGCGTGATGGGCCATGCGTATCCTCCATTTGCTGAATCACACGACGCAGTCCAACGGCCATGTCCATGCCGCCGTCGATCTCGCCTGCGAGCAGAGTCGTCTCGGCCATGTCGTCGCCGTCGCCAGCGGTGGGGGCGATTTCGATGCGCTGCTCGTCCGCAACGGCATCAAGCTCTTCACGATCGACCATCGGCGAAAGGCAACGACGCTGTTGGGGTCGGCCTGGGCCCTGCGGCAGGCGGTGGGCAGTTTCGGCGCCGACATCGTCCATGCCCATATGATGACCAGCGCGGTACTGGCCTGGCCGATCTGCAAGCTCGCCGGCATCCCGCTGATCACCACCGTTCACAACGAGTTCGAGAAGAGCGCCATCCTGATGGGCCTCGGCACGCGCGTCATCGCTGTCAGCGCCGCCGTGGGCGCCTCGATGCGCCGGCGCGGCGTCCCGGCCGCCAAGCTCCGCGTGATCCTCAATGGCACCATCGGCTCGGCCCGCTTGGCGAACCGCGAGACCACGCCCGTCACGCTCGCCTCGCCGAGCATCCTCTTCGTCGGCGGCCTGCATCCCCGCAAGGGCCTGGCCGATCTCTTCGCGGCCTTCGATATGGTCCATCGCCAGCACCCGCAGGCGCGCCTGCATATCGTCGGCGACGGGCCCTTCGCCCAGACCTATCGGGAGATGGTCGCGGGCCTCTCCTGCCATGAGGCCGTGCGCTTCGAAGGCAGCAAGGCGGACCCCTTTCCCTGGATGCGCGGCGCCGACATCTTCGTCCTGCCCTCCCATGCAGACCCTGCGCCGCTCGTCCTGCCGGAGGCGCGGGAAGCGGGCTGCGCCGTCGTCGCGACCCGCGTCGACGGCATTCCCGAACTGCTCGAAGGTGGCGAGGCCGGCGTGCTGGTCCCGCCCCGCGACCCCGATGCGCTTGCCGCCGCTCTGTCCAGGCTGATCGCGGAGCCAGATGCGATCAGCCATTGGCGGGGGCGCAGCCAGTACCGGGTCGACCATCTCAGGATCGCGCGCGTCGCTCGCGAAACGCTCGATCTCTACGACGAGGCGGCCCTGCAACTGGGCCGCAAGGCCGGATCGGTTCTGCCGCGTACCGGCTGAACACGCCGGAGCCGCCTCGGCGCTTCCCACCAGACGGAGATGAGCCATGCCGACCATGCCATCCCGCCGGGCGCTGCTGCGTGCGGCAGCGGCCCTCGCGACAGCGGCGAGCGCGCGCCCGACACCAGCAGGCGCACAGCAGGACCCGGGAGACCCGACGCTCGGCCGCAGGCTCGTCTTCGACGAATCCTTCGCAAGCATCGATCCGGCGATCTGGCAGGCCGGTCCGAAGGCGACCACCCATGAGCCTGGCTTCTATGGGCGCTCGGCCTTCAGCCGCCGCGGCGGCGAAGAGGGGTTCGACCCCTACGCCATCGTCGCCGACCCGCTGGCCTCGGGCGGTCACGCGCTCGAGATTTCGGCCCGCTATCTCGGCCGGCAGATGAACGTGCCCGCCTATTACGGCAATGCGCTCCCGGAGTTCCAGTGGGTCTCCGGCAATCTCCAGACGGCGCGCCGGGACGGCACGATCCTGAAGGGCTGGCGCAGCGGCTATTTCGAGGCGCGGATGCGGTTCCCTGCCCATCCGCTGAGCTTCCCGGCCTTCTGGCTGATGAACGGCCGCAGCATCCTGTTCCCCAGGACCAGCGTCGAGATCGACATCGTCGAGCACAAGGGTTGGGAGCACCGGCTCTACGGCGCGTATCTGCACGAATGGGGGCAGCCCGGCGAGCGCCACGAGGGCCTCGGCGTTCCAACGGATGTTGACCTGACCAGCGGCTATTTCCGCTATGGCGGGCTGATCGAGGGCGATCGCTGCGTGCTCTATTTCGAGCGCCGGCCGATCCACGATCCAAAGACCGGCCGCGCGATCGACTGGCGCATCGGGCGCGCGAGCGAACTCGACGCCCAGAACGACGTCTTCTGGCCGCTGATTACGCTCGCCCTGCGATCCGACGTACCCTTTCCGCAGCCGCTCAGGCCGGAGGACCGCGAGGCACGGCTGCGGGTCGATTATGTCCGCGTCTACGGCAGCTGACCGAAATTCTGTTACATGCGCTTCCGGGCTGCGCCGCAGCTCGGGCGACCGTGGCGCGGCCATGGCACGAGCGCGTCTTTTTCGCGGGCGAAACCTGTTCGGCCGGTGATGTCTCGACCGCGCACAGAGCCTTCCAGACGGGGGGCGATGCGGCTAGTGCTCTCCTGGGCATCCGTCATTTCATGGGCGTCGGACTGGTTGATCGCCGCGGCGGCGGGTCTTGCAGGCCGTATCGCTGTCGATCAGATGGTCGTGGCGACCACGCCTTTGCCGAGCGCGCGAGCGAGATAAGGCGCGGTGCGGCTCGCCCGGCAGGCCGCGACCGTAGCCGGCGGGCCGCTCGCGACGATCCCGCCGCCCTCGTCGCCGGCGCCGGGCCCGATGTCGATCACCCAGTCGCTCGCCGCCGCGACCTTCATGTCGTGATCGACCAGGACCACGCTGTTGCCGGCATCGACCAGGGCGTGGAGCTGGCCGAGCAGGCGCTCGACATCCGTCGGATGGAGGCCGGTCGTCGGCTCGTCGAGCACATAGAGCGCGCCGCCGCGCTGGGCGCGCTGCAATTCCGTGGCGAGCTTCACGCGTTGCGCCTCGCCGCCTGAGAACTCGGTCGCGGGTTGTCCGAGGCGCAGATAGTTGAGCCCGACCTCGCGCAGCACCTTGAGCGACCGGCAGACATGGGGCGCGTCGTCGAAGAATGCCCAGGCGCCCTCGACGGTGAGCGCGAGCACCTCTGCGATCGTCTTGCCGCGATAGCGGATCTCGAGCGTCTTGGGGTTGTAGCGGGTACCGTGACATGTCGGGCAGGGGGCGTAGACGCTCGGCAGGAACAGCAATTCGACCATCACGAAACCCTCGCCCTCGCAGCGCGGGCAGCGGCCCTTGGCGACATTGAAGGAGAAGCGGCCGGCGTCGTAGCGGCGTTTCCTGGCTTCGGGCGTGGCCGCGAACAGCGCCCGGACATGATCGAATAGGCCGGTATAGGTCGCGAGGTTGGAGCGCGGGGTGCGGCCGATCGGCTTCTGGTCGACCTCGATCAGCCGCCTGATCCCTTCGAGCCCACCGACGATCCGACCCTCCGTCGCGCCGGCGGGGCGGTCCTCGAGCGCGGCTTCGGCGTCCCTCTCCTCCTCGGCCGCGACCGGGGCGCCGAGGGCACCGGCGACCAGCTCCACCAGCGCCTGGCTGACCAGGCTCGATTTCCCCGAGCCGGAGATTCCAGTGACGGTCGTCATCACGCCGAGCGGGATCGCGCAGTCGACCCGCTTGAGATTGTTGCGCGAGACTCCCTCAAGTCGCAGCCACCCGGCGGGCTCGCGGCCTCGGCTCGGCATCCCGCCGCCTTCGTCGAACAGATGGCGCCTCGTCTCCGACGCCCCGACCCCGCGCAGCCCCTCGATCGGGCCGCTATAGAGAATCTCGCCGCCATGTTCGCCGGCGGCGGGCCCGACATCGACGATCCAGTCGGCACGACGGACGACGTCCATCTCATGCTCGACCACGAACAGCGAATTGCCGACCGTCTTCAGGCCGTCGAGCGCCCGGATCAGCGCTTCGGTATCGGCGGGATGGAGACCGGCGGACGGCTCGTCCATCACATAGACGACGCCGAACAGGTTGGAGACGACCTGGGTGGCGAGCCGCAGGCGCTGCAACTCGCCTGGCGACAGGGTCGGCGTGCCCCGTTCCAGCGTCAGATAGCCGAGGCCGAGGTCGAGCAGCACCGAGAGCCGGCGGCACAGATCGCCTGCGATGCGCGCGACGACGAGGGCCTTTTCCGGATGGGTCTTGCGCAGGGCTTTGAGCTTGGGGGCGTTAGCCTCGGCATAGGGCGCGAAGATCGTCGAAAACCGGGCCATCGGCAGGCGGCTCATCTCGGCGAGATCGAGCCCCTCGAAACGGACCGACAGCGCTTCCCGGCGCAGCCTCTTGCCGTCGCAGACCGGGCAAGGCCGGGCGATCATGAAGCGTGCGGCGCGCTTCTTCATCATCGCGCTCTGGGTCGTCGCATAGCTGTGGGTGACATGGCGCTTGGCGCTCGAGAAGGTGCCCATATAGGCAGGCTCGATCTTCTGCCGGATCGCGCGCTGGATCCGGTCATGGTCCCAGCCGGGATAGACCGGGACCTGGGGCTGCTCCTCGGTGAACAGGATCCAGTTGCGGACCTTCTTCGGCAGGTCGCGCCACGGCGTGTCGACGTCGACGCCGAGGCTGATCAGGATGTCGCGCAGGTTCTGGCCGCCCCAGGCCGTCGGCCAGGCGGCGATAGCGCGCTCGCGGATCGTCTTGGACGGATCGGGCACCATCGAGGCCTCGGTGACCTCGTGGATGCGGCCAAGGCCGTGGCAGCGCGGGCAGGCGCCTTCGGGCGTGTTGGGCGAGAAGGATTCGGCGTCGAGATGGGCCTGGCCCGGCGGATAGTCGCCGGCACGCGAATAGAGCATGCGCAGCAGGTTCGAGAGGGTGGTGACGCTGCCGACCGAGGAGCGGGTGGTGGGCGATCCGCGCTGCTGCTGCAGCGCCACCGCCGGAGGTAGGCCCTCGATCTCGTCGACCTCGGGCACTTCCATCTGGTGAAACAGGCGCCGGGCATAGGGCGAGACCGACTCCAGATAGCGGCGCTGCGCCTCGGCATAGAGGGTGGAGAAAGCCAGCGACGACTTGCCCGATCCCGACACGCCGGTGAAGACGACCAGGGCGTCGCGCGGAATGTCGACATCGACATTCTTGAGATTGTGCTCGCGGGCGCCGCGAACGCGGACGAAGCCCGAGGCCTTGATGTCTCGCACGCGACCCTCCAGGCCTTAGGACACCGGAGAGTTATGCCCCGGCATTTGCGCATTGCGTACCCGCGACAGGCGGTCGTTCAAAATCCAAGGCCTTGGAAGCCGGTGCGATAACGGGCCCCGCGCAGCTCGACTGCGCCTTCCCACGCTGCCTGGAGCCGGACCGCGCCACGGCGAGCCATGGTATGTCTTGCCTTATCCGGGCGTCGTCATCACTGCATTCTTCTGCGCCAGACGCCCGGGCTCAGTCGGACGCGGCCAGTTCGCGTGCGGCGAAGTCCGCAGCGCCCGCTTCTGCGACCGCCTGATCCTGGACGCCCGAGCCGCCACTCACCCCAATCGCGCCAACCACACGGCCTTCCCGGTAAAGAGGAATGCCGCCGGCGAAGATCATCACGCGGCCCTGGTTGGACGTGTTGATGCCGAAGAACTCTCCGCCGTCCGGCGCGAGCTTCGCAAGATCACGCGTCGAGATGTCGAAGGCGCGCGCCGTAAACGCCTTCTTGATCGCAATGTCGATGCTGCCCAACCACGCTCCATCCATCCGAATATGCGTGATCAGATGCCCGCCCCAATCGGCCACCGCGATGTTCATGGGCTGGCCGATCTCATCTGCCTTCGCCTCGGCCGCGGCAATGATCGAGCGTGCCTGCTCGAGCGTGATCATAGGCTGCTCCGCCTTTTGAGGGATGTGATTCACGCCGATTGAAGCGGGCTGGCCGCTCCGTCACGCGCCGTCAGCCGATCAAGGAGGGCCTTCGCACCAGCCTCCGAAGAGGCCGGGTTCTGGCCGGTGATCAGATTGCCGTCGACGACGACGTAGGGCTGCCAGTCGGCGCCCCTCGAGAACAGTCCGCCGTTTCGCTTCAACTCGTCCTCGACCAGGAACGGAACGATCGCGGTCAGCCCCACGGCCTCCTCCTCCGTGTTGGTGAACCCGGTGACGTTGCGGCCCTGGACAAGCGGCTTGCCGTCTGCGGCCCTCACATGACGGAGCACGCCGGGCGCGTGGCAGACGAGCGCGACGGGCTTGCCTGCCGCTATCGTCGCCTCGATCAGCGCGATCGAGCTGCGGTCTTCCGCCAGGTCCCAGAGGGGCCCATGGCCGCCGGGATAGAACACGGCATCGAAAGCCTCGTGCGAGACCGTGGCGAGCCGCTCTGTCGCCGCCAGCGCGGCCATGGCCGCAGCGTCGGCCTCGAAACGCCTCGTGTCGTCGGTCTGGGAATCAGGCTCGGCGCTCTTGGGATCGAGCGGCGGCTGGCCGCCCTTGGGCGAAGCCAGAGTGATCTCCGCGCCCGCGTCCTTGAAGGCATAGTAAGGTGCCGCCAGCTCCTCGAGCCAGAAGCCGGTCTTGCGGCCGGTGTCGCCGAGGCGGTCGTGCGAGGTGAGTACCATCAGTATCTTCACGTCAGTTTCCTCCTCGGCCAGCACTCAGTGCGGGACGGTGACAACGATCTTCCCAAACTGCTCGTTGGATTCCATGTAGACGTGCGCCTTGACGATCTCGTCGAGCGTGAACGTCTTCGCGACGACCGGCTTCAGGCGGCCTCCGGCGAACCCATTTTCGATGAAAGCTGACGCTCGGGCCAGCCGCTCCTTGTCACGGACGAATTCGAACAGGGTATAGCCGCGCAGCGTCAGCGCCTTCTGCATGGCCGCGATGATCGGGAACGGCGTAGGCGCGGCGGCGAGCGCACCGTAAATGAAGAGGACGCCATCGCGGCTCATCGCCTCGGCCAGCCTTTCCACCTGCGGTCCGCCGACCGGATCGAACACGAGGCGCGCCCCCTTGCCGCCTGTCGCGCGGTTGATCCCGGCCACCAGATCCTGCTCGGAGGTGACGACAACATGCGCGGCGCCCAAGTCTTCCAACGCCGCAGCCTTGGCGCGCGTGCGGGTCGTCGCGATCGAGATCGCGCCGACGCTGTTCGCGATCTGGATGGCAGCGAGTCCGACGCTCGAGGACGCCGCCGTAACGACGACCGCGTCGCCTTCTCCGAGATGACCGATGTCGATCAGTGCACCCCATGCCGTGAGGTAGGCCATCCATATCGCCGCTGCCTCTATTGCCGATGCGCCGCTTGGGCGCCGCATGACGGCGTATGCCGGCACGATGGCCTTGTCGGCATAGACGCCGTAGTCGTTCATGGAGAAGGCCGGGATGACGCTGACCGGATCGCCTGGCGCGAAGCCGGTGACGCCGTCTCCAAGAGATTCGACCGTGGCAGAGGCTTCGTAACCGAGACGTGCCGGCAAACGCGGCGCTTCCAGGTAGGCGCCCGACCGGAACATCGCTTCGGCGCGGTTGAGACCGATCGCCTCGACGCGAACGCGCATCTCGCCTGGTCGCGGATCGCCGACCGGGAGGTCATCAAACTGCATCACATCCGGTCCGCCGGTGCGATGAAACCTGACCATGCATGTCATGGCGATGCGCCCCTTCAGTCGGAACGAAGCGAGAAATGCGTGTGCCTCACTCTCGCCAGGCCGCTCGCCATCTGGCGGGAGCAGCATGACCGCCGCTTCAGGCCGCCGGCGCTACATGCCCTCGCGCGTCCGCGAACAGCTTGATGGTCTCACGGTTGAAAGCGGGCATGTCGTCGGCGCTGCGGCTGGTGACGAGGCCTTGGTCGACGACGACCTCCTCGTCGACCCAGTTGGCCCCGGCGTTCTTCAGATCGGTCTTGAGCGAAGGCCACGATGTCATGCGGCGGCCGTGCGCCGCGCCCGTCTCGATGATCGTCCACGGGCCATGGCAGATCGAGGCGACGGGCTTCTTGGCGTCGAAGAACGATTTGGCGAAGGCCACGGCCTTGACGTCCTCGCGCAGCGCGTCCGGGTTGATGACGCCGCCGGGCAGGAGGAGCGCGTCGTAATCCTGGGGATTGGCGGAAGCGAGCGGGACATCGACCGGATAGCTGCGGCTCCAGTCGGTGAAGTCCCAGGCGAGGACCTTGTTGGGCTTCGGCGAAATCAGGCTGGTCTGGGCGCCGGCTTCGTCGAGCGCCTTGCGGGGCTCGGTCATTTCGACTTCCTCGAAACCGTCGGTGACGAGGATCGCGACGTTCATTCCCTTGAGCGTGTCGCTTGCCATTGATGATCTCCTTCGAGCCGGGCGCGGCTGGGGCAGGTCGCCATTGGGAGAGGTCGCGGACGCGCGCACCGAGGGGCTTGGCGTGCGCGCCCGCTGTTTCGGCGGAATGAAGCGCCCAGGGGCACGGGCGCGGGAGGCATCCGCCGACCACTCAGGCTACCAGTTTCGTGGTGTTGTGCGGATCGATGACGAACTTCTTGGGCGAGCCCTGGTCGAAGATGCGGTAGGCTTCTGGCGCCTTTTCGAGGGGGATGACCTCGACGTTCGCGAGCTTGCCGAGATACGGCATCCGGTCCCAGAGGATCGCCATCATCAGATCGCGGTTGTAGTGCATGATCGGAGCCTGTCCGGCCGAGATATGCGGCGACTTGATCCAGGCCTTGCCGAAGTCGATGCGATACCGCCCGGCCTTGGCATCCTCGTCGATCGCCTCGCTGTCTCCCGCCGTGTAGATGCCGGGCGCGCCTATCGCGCCGTTGGCGCGAACGACCTCGATCAGCGAATTGAGCACTGCGGCCGGATCCTCGCCTGCGCCGGGGCCGTTTCCATGGGCTTCGAAGCCGACAGCGTCGACGCCGCAATCCACTTGCCGCTGGCCGAGAATGGCCTCGATCTGGTCGGCGAGCGGCGTCGAAGAGGACACGTTCACGGTCTCGTACCCCGCGCTCCTGACCAGGGCGAGACGCTCGTTGTTGGTGTCCCCCACGATGATGCAGGAGGCGCCGAGGAGATGGGCGGAGGCCGCGGCGCAACGGCCGACCGGGCCGGCGCCGGCGATGTAGACGGTCGATCCGGGCTTGACGCCGGCCTGGATGCAGCCGTGAAAGCCGGTGGGCAGAATGTCGGAGAGCAGGGTCAGGTCCTTGATCTTCGCCATGGCCTGATCCTTGTCGGGGAACCGAAGCAGGTTCCAGTCCGCGAACGGAACCATCAGGTAGTCGGACTGCCCGCCCTGCCAGCCGCCGAGATTGAACCCGTAGGCGCCGCAATCGGCCTCGTCGTTCACGTTCATGCAGGTGTCGGTATGGCCTTCCTTGCAGTTGCGGCAGCGCCCGCACGAGACATTGAACGGGACCGAGCAGAGGTCGCCCTTCTTGATGAAGTGCACATCGGGGCCGGTCTCGATCACCTCACCCGTCATCTCGTGGCCGAGCACCATGCCCGAGGGCGAGGGAAAACGGCCGCGGTAGATGTGCTGGTCACTGCCGCAGATATTGGTGGTGACGATCTTCAGGATCGCCCCGTGGGGCGTCTTGTTGCCCCTGGGATCGACGAGCTTGGGATAGTCGTAGGTTTCGACTTTGACAGTCCTCGGTCCCATATAGGTGACCGCACGATTACCTGAGGCCATGGCTGTGTCTCCAGCGGTTGTTTCCGGATCGGTCCGGCGGGGTTCGTTGACTTTTGGTCGACCGGTCTCAGGGCAGCTTCGCCGCGAGCACGTCGAGCTTGTCGATGCGGGGGGACGAGGCGAAAAGATCGGGCGCCTTCTCCATCAGGGCCGCCGCGACGAGGCCGGAGAGATGCGCGTCGCGTCCCGCCTCATCGCGAAACACGTCGAAGATCCCGAAAGTCGAGGGACCCATGCGGACGCCGAACCACGCTATGGTTCCGGGCTCGTTCTCGACGAGCGGCTGGCCGCTTCGCAGAAATGCCTCGACCTCCGCCTCCTTTCCGGGCTTGGCGTCCATGGTGACGAGAAGCGCAAACTTGACCATTCGCTCATTCCTTCCGGGGAGTTTCGGCGAAGCTGCGTCCTCGATTGCGTCGGAGGCCGGCGCATTCGTCGGATTAAGGCCGGTATGCAGCCTCCCGCCTATCGAGCCTCAGGCGCGAGCGGGCCGCGCTGACGATCGTCAGCTTTGCAGAATTCTCGCGACGCCGGTCGATCCGGGCGGCAACGGAGCATGGTTCTTCATCCGGCGACCGCAGCCGCAAAGCGGTCTTCGTCGGAGCGAGGCTCCGCCACGCTGCTTGGCCGGACGAGCTGAGCCGGAATCGACCGCTCGCCCGACCCGGCGCGCTGATCGCGAGCCGCTGTCGCGGCAGCGGTCGCGCCTGGTGGCCACGTTACGGTGCTTGTGGATCGAGGGCTTCACCTCGCCGCGGCAGCCTTCTCGCGGCCTGGCTCAGGGTCCCGGCCGGTCGGCCTCAGCTGCAGGCGCGACCGGCGCGGTCTGCGGACTATCCCCGATAGGAGCGGCTCGGTCCGGTGCGCAACTGGACCTCGCGAATGAAATCCTGCGGGCGCGTGAAGAAGCTGTTCTCGACGAAGACGCCGCCGATGATAACCATCGGATGCGTGCGCAGGATATCGATGGCGTGCGGCACCGTCAGCAGATTGGCGTCGAAGGTGCAGATCACCGGGTCGTCGTAATTGGGCAGGACGCTGTTGAGCCGCATCTCGTATTCCACCCAATCGTTGCTGCTCTTCCAGTCGTCGACCGCCGCCTCGGCATGCGCGATCATCCGCGTCAGGGGAAAGCCGAGATCGGCGCCGGCCTTCAAGGCCTCCTGGATGAGGACGAGCATGGCGTCCTTGTTGAAACGCGCGGTCCTGAGATAGGTGTCCTCCGGCACGGCGACCTCAAGCTGGCGGGTCTTCATCACCCTCTCGACATCGATCCCGGCGATGCGCAGCCGCTGGAAGTGATCCTCCTTATGGTGATCGGGGAGGACATGATAGGCGCGATGGCCGCAGTTGATGCCGTCGCAGATGAACGGGAGCAATGTCTCGTATTCTTCCACCGCCGAACTGAAGAATGTGCAGACATGCCGGTGCTCGCGCAGCATGCTTCCTCCGAAAGCAATGGGCTGGGCCGTCGAACTCATGTCAGTCTCCCCCGATGCGATCTTCCAACATAGTCCGGTGTGGCGCCGATCTTTCGCTCTTTACGAGGCGGTCGGCGATCTGGACGGCGAGCCGGTCGAGCGGAGCGAGATCGAACGCGCTCTCCTTTTGCGTGGCGCGAAAATGCGTCGAAAGCCCACCCCAGAGACGGCTATTGCTGCTGATCAGTGGCGTTGACTGCACGGCGGCAACGCCGCCGGCGCTCAACATGGCGAGCTCGCGCGTGCCCACGAACAGATAGCTCGTCGAGATGTCCTCGACGAAGACGCGCATGCGACGCGCGAAGGCGGCGGCGCAACTCGTATTGGTGTCGCGGCGCACGATTACGAAAAAGCTCAAGGACTGTTGCGAGAATCCGCGGCTGGCGATGAGTTCGAGACAGTCGGTGCTTTCGTCGAAGCGCTGCAGGGTGCCCATGTCGGCGCCCGTCATCCCGATCGCCATGTCGAGGACCGGCATCAGGTCCGAGCTGCGGTCCCTGGCGTTGTTCAGCCGCGCAAAAGCGGCGTCGACCCGTCGGCCGGTCTCGGCTGCGAGCGGCCTGGTGCGTTTTGCCATTCGTCGATCCTCACGCCGACGGTGCTGCGCCTGCGGCCGCGCGAACGAAAAATGTGATCGAGGACGGAGACGGCGGCCATTAAGCAATTTTGCGTAATGGCCGTCTTCGCCACGCCCGTAGACCATTGTCAGAACGAACAGTCGGCGCCATGCGGGCAGATATCTGCACGCGTGGCTTGAGGCAGGTGGACGGATGAATCCCGACCAGAGGCTAGCGAGTGACGACAGCCCCCTTGCCGAACCGCCGGCCCGCGCCTCTGCGATCAATTCCTTGGGCAATCGACGCGGGAGGTGTATAGTCTATTCAGGATGCGTTTTCCGCGCGACCGGCCTTTCCGCCGCCTCGATGTCGTCGACAGACACGGACAATGGCGCTCCCGGTCCTTGCGTAACCATTTAGTTCGCAATTGCGGATGGCGCGTCGCCATCCGGCAAATCCGGATGTGAATCTCTGCCGCGCGACTTCGGCGTTCTGGACAGACGCTGAAGATCCGATGTGCGTCCTGTATTGGGATCAGGCGGAATGCTCCGGGTCGATGAGCTTTTCGAGCCGCTGGAGCTCAGGCACTGCATTCGCGATCTCGTCGCGCTCTCGACGCTGCCTGCGATCTGGAAGGACTACAGCGCGCGGCAGATCGCCGACAGCGTCGCCGCCGCGTTGATGTCGATGCTCGATGCGGACGTCGTCTATATTTCCGTGCCGGCGCTGCGCGACGAAGCCGCGGTCGATGTCGTCCGAACGGGCCTGCGAGTGCCCGCTGGATCACTGAGCGATGTCGAACGCAGCCTGCGCGACGCGTGGCGTGGCACCCGCGAGCAGACATTGATGATCGGCAGTCCGTTCGCGGAGGGAACGCTGCACATCGCAGCGGTGCCGATGGGCTTTGGTGGCGATGCCGGGATCATGGCCGGTTCGCTCGATTCGCGATTTCCGAACGAGACGCATCGCCTGCTGCTCGGCATCGCGGCAAGCCATGCGACGCTCGCGATCCAGCGCTGGCACGTGGAAGGTCAGCGGCGGCGCATGGTGACCCTGATCGAGCGATCGTCGGAGTTCGTCGGCTTCGCCGGTCTTGAAGGCCGGGTGCAATATCTGAACACGGCCGGCTGCGAACTCCTCGGGCTCTCCGGCATCGAGGAAGCGCAGCGGCTGTCGATCTTCGAATTTCTCTCGCCGCCGGATCGGGTGCGCGCACATCAGGAGCTGATGCCGCTGGTGGAGGCGAGCGGCCGCTGGCTCGGCGAGCTCAATTTCCGCCACTTCAAGACGGGGGAGGACATTCCCTTCCTGGTCGACTGGTTCCGCATCGACGACTTTCGCACGGGCCGCCCGATGAACATGGCGACCGTCAGCCGCGACCTGAGAGGTCAGAGAGAACTCGAGGAGAATCTGCGACGCCTGAACGAATCGCTGGAGCAGCGCGTATCGGACCGGACATCGGAGCTGGCGGAGGCGCTCGAACGGCTGACGCTCGAGGCCAAGGAGCGCCAGCGCGCCGATGTCCGCGCGCAGGAACTGCAGGTGGAGCTGCTTCATGCCTCCCGGCTGAGTGCCGCCGGGCAGATGGCCGGCGCCTTGGCGCATGAATTGAACCAGCCGCTGACGGCATTCACCAATTCCGTCAACGCCGGGCGCCGGATGATGGCCAACGGCGCACACAGGGTCGAGACCATACGCGACGTGCTCGACGAAGCGGCTGGCCAGGCGCTTCGCGCCGGCGAGATCATCCGGCGTCTGCGCGAGTTCGCCACGCGCGGCGAGACGGACATGCGCATCGAACGACTGCCTGATTTGATCCGCGAAGCCAGCGATCTCGCCTCGGCGGGCACCGGTGCGCATGGCGTGCAGGTCCGGCTGAGTTTCGATCCGCGCGCCGAGGCCGTGTCGGGAGACCGGATCCAGCTGCAGCAGGTCGTGCTCAACCTGATCCGCAACGCGCAGGATGCAATGGCGGATAGCGAGCGGCGCGAGTTGGATGTGGTTACGGCGCGGCTCGACGACGGGTCGATCGAGATCGCGGTCGCGGATCGTGGCTCGGGGCTGTCGGACGACATCGTCGAGCACTTGTTCGAGCCGTTCCACACCACGAAGAGCAATGGCATGGGTTTGGGCCTCTCGATCTGCCGGACGATCGTCGAGGCCCATGGCGGCAAGCTGCGATACGAGCCGAACCAGGGCGGTGGCGCGATCTTTCGCGTGACGCTGCCTGTCCCCCCGGAGCGATGAGCGCAAGATGGCCGATGCCAGGTTCGTTTATGTCGTCGATGACGATCCGGCCATCCGCCGGTCGCTGGAACGACTCCTGGATGCCGCCGGCTTCCGCGTGACGTCCTTCGCCACGCCGGCGGCCTTCCTCGGCGTCGCGGACGACCTGGCCATGGGCTGCGTGATGCTCGATCTGCGCATGCCGAAGATGGACGGCTTCGAGGTCCTCGCTCGCCTCCTGCAGCTGAACCCGGACTTGCCGGTCATCGTGATAACGGCACAGGGCGACGTCCAGACCGCTGTCCGAACGATGAAGGCGGGAGCGGTCGATTTCATCGAGAAGCCCTACGGCGACGACGCATTGATCGCGGCGATCGAGGCCGCGCTGAACACGGGTGCGACGAAGGGGCGAGCCGATGACGTCGTGGCGGCGTCCCTCCTGGTCGATTCGCTCAGTCCGCGTGAGCGGGAGGTGCTCGAGGCGCTGGTGGCGGGGCAACCGAACAAGATCATCGCCTTCAGTCTCGGCATCAGCGTGCGCACGGTCGAGGTTCACCGCTCGCGCATGATGGACCGTCTGGGCGTGCGTCAGCTCGGCCAGGCCGTCCGCCTTTCGGTTCTCGCGAGCCTTGCCAAAGCGGTGTGAGCCCGCTTTTTAGCGCCCTGCCATGACGTATTCGCGAGGTTGAATCCGGCCGGCGGTCACCTACCTTCGTGGCTGAAGCGAATGGCAAGAGGACATGGGCTTATGAGCCTTCTTCCCCGCGTGAGCGAGCTGACCCGGGAATGCGTGTCGAGGCAATTCGACGAGCTGGGTCCAGAGGCCTGCATGGGAGACATCACCGACGTCCTGAGGCGCGAAAATCCAGAACTTCTGGAGATGGCCCGCAAATGCGCCGCCGATATCGGCGATGCACCGAGGATCATGGTCGGCTTCGGCATGTTCTACCAGCTGCTGATCACGGCATCGGCCGATGCCGCCGGCAGGCCGGTCATGCACGCCCTGCCGAGTGTCACGGCCGAGACGCGCGACGCTCTGGTGCGAGAGATCGACGAGTCGGGCCCCGATGCCTTCACGATCACGGCGATTGGAGAGCTCGAACGCAGCAACCCCGAGCTGATGCAGATGGCGCATGGTTTTGCCTCGCGTCAACGCGATTATGGGCGGGTCATGCAGGGATTTGCCCTGCTCTACAGATCGCTCGACGCACAATTGGCGGCAGACAGGACATATCTGCACTGAGGGGTCGACCGGTCCGGCGCCGATGCGCCGGAGCCGAGCGTTCAAGGCGAGCGACGGCGTCGTGCCCTACTGCTGCGGATACTTGAATTCCGGCAATTTCTGCAATCGTTCCTTGCTGCCCTGTGCGAGGACGATCTTCGAGCCATCCCCGCTGATCTCCAGGGCGGGGTAGGGGATCGCGACGAGGTGCGCGCCGAGACCGAGAAATCCGCCGATCTGAAGGATGGCGAACAGAACCTTCTCCCGGTCGACGATCAGGTCGCTGATCGAGCCGATGCGCTCCCCGGCTCCGTTTTGGACATTGGAGCCGGAGAGCTTCGAGGCGCGGTAACCCTTGGCGACCTCCTTTACATCGACGTCGAGCACCACGACGCTCTGCGAGAATGCCGGTCCTGTGCCGTATGGCATCAGGACGGCGGCCGTCAGCATCGTGATCGAGGCGGCTGCGAGCGCGCGGTGGAGTCGGCGGCGTAGGGCGTCGCTATTGGGCTGCATCACGAGACCTCCGGTTCTTGAACGATGCCTGCGCGCGGGGGCAGTGGCTTTGCGCGGCGTCGAGGGTGCCGACAAGGTGAACTGAGACCGTCGCGACCGCCGTGACGGGTGTCAGTTTTTCGCGCCAGCGCGCACTCAGCGCGCCGGCGCCAGCGCACCCATCTCGTCTTGGATCGATGCGGCGAGCTCCGGCGCCGAGAACCCGCCCTGATGACGCACGCCGTTGACGAAGAAGGTCGGCGTTCCGTTGACGCCGCTGCGAATGCCGCCGATGAAATCCTCGCGGATCCTGTCCGCGTGCAACGAGCGGGCGATCGAATCCC
Source organism: Allobosea lupini (assembly GCF_900109525.1). Taxonomy (GTDB): domain Bacteria; phylum Pseudomonadota; class Alphaproteobacteria; order Rhizobiales; family Beijerinckiaceae; genus Allobosea; species Allobosea lupini. The sequence goes on from NZ_FOAN01000003.1 coordinate 557,264, forward strand.
GAAGGCCCATCTGCGACAACTGCAACGTCCCGGCCAGGGCAAACAGCAGCTGCGTGCTCAGCCGGTTGTTGTTGGAGAAGATCGCATCATGCATCTCCCAGAACCGGCCGTGATCGCCGGCATATTCCGCAGCCTCCGCCGCCGGTGCCGCGAGCGGATGGACCTCGACCAGCGGGAAATGCCGGAAAACGACCGACAGGGCCGGGCCGAAGCGGCTCTCCAGGAAGCGGACGACCGGATGGGCGGCCGCGCAATAGGGACATTGGTAGTCGCCGTATTCGACCAGCGTGACGGCCGCGTTGGGCCCGCCGCGGCGGTGGTCACGCGGGCTGACGGGAACTTTGAGCGTCGACATGATTCTGCTCCAGGTTTGGCATCTGGTCGAGGGCGTCGAGAATGCCGTCCGCGCCGGGATTGACCGCGACCGGAGACAGGTGGCTCCATGCGATCATGCCGTGCTGATCGATGATGAAGAGAGCGCGGGCGCTCTCGCCGACATCGTCGCGGTAGGCGCCGTAGGCGCGCGAAACCTCTCCCTTCGGATGGAAATCGGCCAGCAGCGGAAAATGCAGGTTCCGGTCGCGGGCGAAGGCCTGATGGCACCACGGGCCGTCCACGGAGATGCCCACGAGGTCGGCGCCTTTCTTGCGAAACTCCGTCAGCACGTGGTTGTAGAGCGTCATCTGGTCGCCGCAGACCGGGCTCCAGTCCGCCGGGTAGAAGGCCAGGATCAGGCGCCGCCCGGCGAATTCGGACAGGGACAGGGTCTGGTCGGGCGTGACGCGAAGCGTGAAGGCGGGCGCTTTCGTGCCGGATGCGAGAATTGTGGCCATGTCTAGATCCTTTCCCGATCGCTCAGGCCGCGCCGGAGGCGGCGAGATTGCCCGGCAATCCGGTTCGGTGGGATCGCAGCCTGTACGCCAGCACCAGAAGCGTGCCGCCCAGCACGAGCGCATGCGCGCCGGTCCAGAAGGTGAGCACCAATGCGCCGATGAACGGCGATATGACGAGGAGAACCCCGAGCACGATGCTGGCGATGCCGCCGATCACCAGCCAGACACGGCCATGGTCGATCTTGAGCCGGAAAGCCGAGATCAGCATGAGCGTGCCCGATATCAGCGCCCATGCCGCCATCAGGAGGACGAAGGCCAGCACTGTGAGGCCGGGCCACAGCGCCGCGACGACGCCGGCGGCGATACCGAAGATGCCGCTCAGCAGCAGCCAGACCCAGCGCTCGCCCTTTCGCGCTCCCCGCACCGACATGACGATCCCGAAGACGCCGTCGACGATGCTGAAGGCGGCGAAGACGAAGACCAGCGACAGCATCGTGACGACCGGCATCGCAAAGGCGGTGATGCCGAACAGGATCGCGACCGCGCCGCGCAGCGCGACGGCCCACCAGTTATCGGCGAGCATGTCGTTCATCGCCTGGGTTTTCGCGCCGTCATTCACAGGGAGATCCGTCATCGTGCTCTCCGTTCAGATCCGTGGCCGAAACCTACTCCGCCAGGCCCGGTGGAACCTTGATGGCCGTCAGTTTTGCCGCAACGGCTCGACCTTTCGGATCGCCCGGGCGCCGCGCCGGGAAGGACGATCGGCTGAGCTCGGTCGCCCGCGCCGGTCCTCGGCAGTCAGGCCGCAAGCCCGTTGACCTCGACGAGCTCCGCCCTGACCCCGTTCACGATGCGAGCTGCGTCGTCCTGCGACTTCCCGCACAGCAACAGCGCCCGGTCCGCAAGCGCGAGGCCGGCCGCGAGGTTTTCCGGAAAGACCGCGGTCGCCTCGAGGCGCGCGAAGTGCGCCATGTCGAGATCGTCGGCGGTCGACACCAGGGATGCCGGCCCTGGCTCGATCGCCCTGACCCGGTGCAGGATGCTTTCCACCGTGTTCAGATGATCGAAGGTGATCGCGACCAGAAGGGCCCGGTCCAGACCCGCCGCCTCGAGAATGCGGTGATGTCTCGCATCGCCGAAGACGACCTCGTGACCTTGGCGGCGAGCCGTCCGGAATCGGGGCAGATCCGTCTCGATGGCAATATACGCAATCCCCGCGGCTTCCAGGACGGTCGCTACGAGCCGGCCCACGCGACCACAGCCACACAGGATGACGTGATCATGCAGGCTGCCGCTTTGCATGCGAATCGATGCCTCTGTGGCGGCGATGCGACGTTCGCGACGGTCGAATAGCCATGCGGCCCAATGGTTGCGCTGGATCAGGAGGGGGGCGAACCCCATCGTCAGGGCAAGCGCGATCAGCGCCGGTTGGCCCAGCGCCGCCGGCACCAGGCCGGACTGGAGGGCGAGCGATGTCAGCAGCAGCCCGAACTCGCCGCCATGTGCCACGATAACGGCGGTCCGCGCGGAGGCCTCACGTGGCGCCCCGGCAATCAGGCCGGTCACGAAGGCCACGAGCGGCTTCGCCAGAACGAGCACGAGCAGCCAGACAACGATCATGCCGGGAAAGCTCGCTGCAGCCGACGTGTCGATGCCCATGCCAACCGTGATGAAGAAGAGGCCTACGAGCACGTCACGGAATGGCCGGATGTCTTCCTCGACCCGATGACGGAATTCGCTCTCGCCGATGACCATGCCCGCGACGAAGGCTCCGATCGGCGCAGGCAGCCCCGCCAGATGGACGACATAGGCGGTGCCAAGTGCGGTCATCAGCGCCCACAGCAGGAAGAGGTCGGCGGAGCGCGACTTGAGCACCCAAGAGAAGCCGAGACGGATCAGAGGCCGCGCGATCACGGCGGCGGCGACGAGAGCCCCGGTCGCAACCGCGATCTGCTTGAGAATCTCCATCGGCGCCAGCGATCCGTTCTGGGCCCAGGCGCCGACCAGAATGATGAGAGGCAGCGTCGCCAGATCTTGGAATAGCAGTATCCCGAGCGCGAGCCGTCCGTGGCGGCTGCTGATTTCGCCCTGCTCGGCGAGTTGCTTCAGCGTGACGGCGGTCGACGACATGGCGATGGCGCCGCCCATGATGACGGCCGGCTGCACCGGCACGCCCGTCAGTACAAGCCCCGCCGTCACAAGCGTCATCATGAGGCCGACATGCACGCTGCCCGCGACGAGCACGTCCCGCCCCGCGCGCAGAATTGTCGGCATCGAGAATTCGAGCCCGACCATGAACATGAGGAAGATCAGGCCGAGCTCCGCAAGAAACTTCGTGTGCTCGGCATTGTCGATCAGGTTGAGCGCATGCGGCCCGAGCACCGCGCCCACGACGAGGTAGCCCATCACCGCGGGCATTCGCAGCATGGTGAGAAGCCCGACCGCGAGGCCCGACGCGGCGAGGAGAATGAGTGTGCGGGCCAGGAGATCGTCCATCATGCCCTCGACGATCCGCGACGGACCTGTGTCATCACGGCAGGATCAGCTGGAGACGTTTCGTCAGCCTGGCGACGGGTCTCGTCGACACCAGGCGCCGTGGCAGTGTCCGACGGCTGCGCTGTCGAGCGGCGGCCGACATGCAAGGGCGCCCACGAAGGCGGGTCGCTCGCAGGAAACGAGTCCAGACTGGCTTGCTCGACCGGGTCGGGACCTACGGTCTCGGGCAGATCAGGTTTGCGCGCCCACGTGTGGTTCACGTCGAAAGCTCCTCTGCGACAGTGACCGGCCGGACCGGCCAAAGGTCCGGCTGGTCCCTCCTCTGCTGCATCACGGAGAAATGATGATGCGGTTCTCGACCTTGGTGACGCCCGGCGCCCGCCAGGCTGCGCGCTCGGCCTCCTGGCGCTCCGCCCAGGACCGGACCGTTCCCGAGAGGGTCACGACCCCGCCGTCGGTGGCGACCGTCACGCGCTTCGCGTCCACCTCCGCCATCCGCGTCAACGCCTCCTCGATCTTGGACTTGATCTCCGAAGGCGCGATGCGTGGCTTGAGCGTCACCAGGTTCGATATGCCCTTGACGCTCCTGACCTTTCGCGCCGCCGCCTCCGCGCGGTTGCGCTGATACTCCCACTCGGCCGTGCCCTCGAGGGTCACCCAGCCGCTCTTGACCACGACCTTGATGTTCTCGTGGGAATAGGGAAGCTCGTTCTTGATCGCCTCGACGACGGCGCGGGCGACTTCGGGATCGGGCTTTTCGTGGACCAGCGGGAGACGGACCTCGATGTCGTTGGCGATGCCGAGCACTCCCTTGACCCGCTTCGCCGCCTTCTCGGCCTCATACTTCTGGCTGTAGCTGCGGACGAAGCCGCTCAGCGTGACGACCCCATCCTTGGCCGCGACGCCGATGTCGGAAGCGTCGATGTCCGGATCCCATTTCAGTTCGCTTTCCACGTCGCGCTTGATGTCGCTGTCTGCTCTCATGATGCAATCCTCCGTGGCGGGTGATTGGCCTGGGCTGGGCGAAGACATCCCCGCACAGCGATGGGAGGCTAGCGTCTGCGCACCGCCGCCAGCCTTGACGGCCATCAGTTTTGGGGCAGGGCGTGTCCTCCCCGTCCGCCGGTGCTGCACAAGAAAAGTCCGCAACCGTCGGGCGGTCGCGGACAGTGAGGCGGGTCGCGGGGCAATGGGGAGGGAGGTCAACCCGCCTGGACTGGAATGCGTTTCGTTTCGGCCTGCGCCTCTGCGGACTTCGGAATCACGATCGTCAGCACGCCGTTGTCGAAGCTGGCCTTGGCGGCGCCGGCGTCGATACCCGCCGGCAGGGGAACGATCCGCTCGATGGCGCCGTAAACCCGCTCCCTGACGAGAACGCCGCTTTCCTCGGCTTCACGCTCGGACTTCTTCTCGCCGCGGATCGTCAACTGGCCATTGCCGACCGACAGCTCGACATCCGTGTCGCTCAAGCCGGGCAGCTCCGCGGTGACCGTGATCTCTTTGCCGTTGTCGGCGACATCAACGCTGACAGGCTGCGTTGGTGCCAAGGCGCCGACCGGGGCGAACGGGCTCAGCACCATGCGCCAGAACCGGTCGAAGGCGCGGTCGACGTCGAGCTGCAGTGCACGGACGGGGTCCGTCGCGTCGGTTCCGGCGGCGACGTGGCGGCCCGCGCCACGCCATGGGACGAGGTCCGTGATCTTCATCGGGCTTGCTCCCTCAGTCGGCTTTGACATTGATCTTGGCGGCTGGGGACGGCGCGGCCTTCGGAAGGGTCAACCGGAGCACGCCATCCTTCAGCACCGCCTCGATCCTCCCGACGTCGATCGGCTCGGAGACGGTAAAGCTGCGCTCGTAACTGCCGTCCCGATACTCGGCGTGGACCAGGGCGTAGCCGTCCGGCCCGCTCGATTGGGATCGGGCCGAAATCCGCAGGACGCGATTATCGAGGGTGACGTCGAGGGTGTCGGGATCCGCGCCCGGCATGTCGAGGACCATCTGGACGCCGGCCGTGGTCTCGACGATGTCTGTCGGCGGGGTGAAAGCAGGCTCGCTGCGCGTGGCTTCGGCCGGTTGGAGGCCATTGGGCTGCTGGTCGCTCATGGCGGCTTCGTCCTCAGATGCGGCTGACGGTGATCTTGTGCGGCTTGTCCGCCTCGGGTCTGGGCAGATCGAGCCGCAGCACACCGTTCCGGAATGTTGCCTTGACGCGGTCCCCGTCGACGCGGAAAGGCAGGACGAGATTGCGGGCGAAAGCCCCGGTGATGCGTTCCTGGCGGTGGACGACCGCGTCGTCCGCCGGCGGCTGGGCCGTGCGGCGGCCGCGCAGCGTCACCGTGTTCTGATGGACGGCGATATCGAGTTCCTCGGGCACAACGCCGGGAATCTCGGCCGTGACCACGGCGCCGTCGCTTCCGGCCCAAACGTTCATCGGCGGAAATTCGGGAGGCGCGGCGACACGGAGATTGTCGAAAAGCCGGCTCATATCCCTCTGGGCGAAGCGCATCTGGCGTACCGGGTCAAACCCGCGCCCCGTATTGTCGAGATTGTGCAGCATGCCGATCGTCCTTCTGCGCGCGTGAGACGCCGATGTCCCGGACACCGTGCCTCGGCTGGACGCGGGCGGCATTGATGACCGTCAGTTTGGGAGCACTGAATTCCGGCTAGGTCTTGCCAGCATCCCGACGCACGCCGCCAACGGCGATCATCACGCCGGGGCCGCGCCCGCGAAGGACAGGTCCGCGATCATGCCGACGAGCAGCGGCGATCCCTATGAGACCCTCGGCGTCAAACGCGACGCCTCGCAGAGCGATATCCAGGCTGCCTATCGCCGGAGGGCCAAGAAGCTGCACCCGGACCTCAATCCCGGAAACAAGCAGGCCGAGCAGGACTTCAAGGCCCTGTCGGCGGCCTACGAGATTCTGCGCGACGAGGACAAGCGCGGGCGCTTCGATCGCGGCGAAATCGAAGCGACGGGAGCCGAAAAGGCCGAACGACGCTACTATCGCGACTTTGCCGGCGCGGATGCGGGCGCAGGGTCCTATGGCGAAGGCTTCGCGGATTTCGGCGGCGACGACCTCTTTGCCGAGTTCTTCTCGCGCCAGAGGAGTGGACCGTTCGGCAAGCGCGGCGGCGACATCCGCTATTCCATGGAGATCGATTTCCTTGAGGCGGTCAATGGCGGCACGCATCAGGTGACGCTGCCCGGAGGCCAGACGCTGGACGTCAGGATCCCACCCGGTGCGCGCGATGGGCAGACCCTTCGGCTGCGGGGCAAGGGCAGCGCCGGCGACGTCGGAGTGAAAGCCGGTGACGCGCTGATCGAGCTCCATGTGCGCGCCCATCCCTTCTATCGGCGCGAGGGCGACGACATCCGGCTTGATCTCCCGATCTCGCTCCGCGAGGCCGTGCTCGGCGGCAAGGTCAAGGTGCCGACGCCGGCAGGCACGGTAGCCGTATCCGTGCCGATGAATTCATCCAGCGGGCGCACGCTGCGGCTGAAGGGACAGGGTGTCGCCCGGCGGGACGGGAGCCGGGGCGACGTCTACGCAACACTCAAGATCGTCCTTCCGGAACAGCAGGATCCCGAGCTGAAGGCATTCGTCGTTGGCTGGTCAGCCGGCAAGGACTTCAATCCGCGGCAGGCAATGGGGGTCTAGATGCTCGATCACTTCGAACCCAAGAGACATCGTCCTGTCGACGATGACACGCTGCAGGCCTTCGTCGACAGGGGCTGGATCTTGCCGCCCGTTCGCGAAGGTCAGCGCGTGATCCGCGACGTCGATGTCGCGCGTGCGGCCCTGATCGTGGATCTGACCGATGGGATGGGTCTGAACGAGGAAGGCGTCGATCTGGTGCTGGATCTGATCGACCAGCTCTATGGCCTGCGTTCCGCCCTCGGCCATCTGATCGATACGCTGGCGGTGCAGCCTGATGGCGTTCGGGCTCGCCTCGTGAGCGACCCGAGGCGGCTTTACACGCTGAGCTACCGCCGGCCCCCGGCTGTCCGCTGACTCCTAGCCGGCGGCCGGGCCGCCATCGTGCGGTTCGCGAACCGCCACGCCAACCATCGCCGGGCGAAGCACCCGGTCGTGAAGCGTATAGCCTGGCTGCAGGATCTCGACGACGGTGCCGTCCGCCGCTGTCTCGTCCGGTCGCTGGAAAATGGCGTGATGGATATGCGGATCGAAGGCCGCGCCGAGCGGATCGATGCGTCGCATGCCATGCCGCGCCAGCGTCGCCAGCAGATTGCTTTCGGTGGTCTCGACACCTTTCAGCAGCGGCCCGATCGACGCGTGAGCCGAGTCCCCCGTGGGCACGCTCTCGATCGCGCGGCGCAGATTGTCGAGCGTGTCCAGAAGGTCGCCGACCAGTTGCGAGGCCGCGAACTTGACGGCCTCCTCGCGCTGGCGCTGCATCTGCTGGCGGATGTTCTGCTGCTCGGCCAGAGCACGCAGCAGCTTGGTCTTCGCATCGGCGAGCTCGAACTCGAGCGCCGCCTGCGAGGCCGGGGCGGCAGATTGCGCGGAGGGCGTGTCCGGTGACTGCGGCATCGGCTCCGTAGTTTTCTGTCCGTGGGAAGCCTCAACCATGGCGCTGACCATTCTTGTCGTTCACCTCCTCGAAATCCGCGTCGACGACATCGTCTCCCACGGCCGACGCTTCGCCGGAACCGGGGCCCGGGGCACCTGCGGACTCCTGCACCTTGGTGCTGAACTCCGCCGAGGCGACTTGCAAGGCCTTGGCCTTGGTCTCGATCTCGTCGGCCGAGGCCCCGGCGATGGCCGACTTGACCTCCTGGATGGCCTTCTCGACGGTCGTCCGGTCCACCGAGGGCGCCTTGTCCTTCGCCTCGTCCAGAGCCTTCTGGCTGGTTCCGATCTGCGCATCCGCCTGGTTGCGGGCTTCGACCAGAGCACGCCTCTGCTTGTCGGCCTCCGCATTGGCCTCCGCCTCCCGCACCATGCGGTCGATATCGGACTGCGTGAGGCCGCCGGAGGCCTCGATCTTGATCTGCTGCTCCTGGCCGGTGGCCTTGTCCTTGGCCGTGACGTGGACGATGCCGTTGGCGTCGATGTCGAAGGTGACCTCGATCTGCGGCACGCCGCGCGGCGCCGGGGCGATGCCGACGAGATCGAACTGGCCGAGCAGCTTGTTGTCTGCCGCCATCTCGCGCTCGCCCTGGAAGACGCGGATCGTGACCGCATTCTGGTTGTCCTCGGCCGTCGAGAAGGTCTGGCTCTTCGTCGCCGGGATGGTCGTGTTGCGGTCGATCAGGCGCGTGAACACGCCGCCGAGCGTCTCGATGCCGAGCGAGAGCGGGGTCACGTCGAGCAGCAGCACGTCCTTGACGTCGCCTTGCAGCACACCGGCTTGGATCGCGGCGCCGATCGCCACCACTTCGTCCGGATTGACGCTCTTGTTCGGCTCCTTGCCGAAAATGTCGGAGACCACGTCCTGCACCTTGGGCATGCGCGTCATGCCGCCGACGAGAACCGCCTCGTCGATGTCCGACGTCTTGACCTTGGCGTCCTTCATCGCCGCCCGGCAGGGGCTCTCGGTGCGCTGGATGAGGTCGTCGACCAGATCTTCCAGCTTCGCCCGCCTGAGCTTGATCTCGAGATGCTTGGGGCCGTTCTGGTCGGCCGTGATGAAGGGCAGGCTGACGGTTGTCTCCAAGGTCGACGACAGCTCGATCTTGGCCTTCTCGGCGGCTTCGCGCAGCCGCTGGATCGCCAGCCGGTCTTGTCGCAAGTCGATGCCCTGGTCCTTCTGGAACTCGGTCGCCAGCCAGTCGACGACGCGCTTGTCGAAGTCTTCGCCGCCGAGGAAGGTGTCGCCATTGGTGGCCTTCACCTCAAACACCCCATCGCCGATGTCGAGCAGCGAGATGTCGAAGGTGCCGCCGCCGAGATCGTAGACCGCGATCTTGCCGGTCTTCTTCTTGTCGAGCCCGTAGGCGAGCGCGGCGGCCGTCGGTTCGTTGATGATCCTCAGCACGTCGAGCCCGGCGATCTTTCCAGCGTCCTTCGTCGCCTGCCGCTGGCTGTCGTTGAAATAGGCCGGCACCGTGATGACGGCCTGGGTCACCTTTGCGCCGAGATAGGCCTCCGCCGTCTCCTTCATCTTCACCAGGATGTGGGAGCTGATCTGGCTTGGGCTGTGTTTCTTTCCCGCCACCTCGATCCACGCATCGCCATTGTCGCCTTTGACGATCTTGTAGGGAACCAGCGTCTTGTCCTTCTCCACCACCGGATCGTCGTAGCGGCGCCCGATCAGGCGCTTCACGGCGAAGATCGTGTTCTCCGGGTTGGTCACGGCCTGCCGCTTGGCCGGCTGGCCGACCAGAATCTCGCCATCCTTGGTGAACGCGACGATGGAGGGGGTGGTGCGGCCGCCTTCCGCGTTTTCGATGATCTTGGCCTGCGCCCCCTCCATCACCGCGACGCAGGAGTTGGTCGTGCCCAGATCGATGCCGATCACCTTCGTTGCCATCTTCCATCTCCATCGAAATTGGGCGCCTGATGCGGCCGGTGCGACTGCGCCCGCATCCGAAGCCTTGCTGATGGCTAGGCCGCCGGCCTTGACGGTCGTCAGTTTCAAGCCTGTCGACGATTTTGCGCTGCGACGGCGGCTCGGCGTCGAGCCGGGTTTTCTCGAGGAGAAAGGAGAGGCGACGTTACGGATGGCAGGTAGTTCGGCGCCGCGTCATCCGCCCTCAGCCATTTTGGCCGCCTCGCCTCCGGGTGATCCTGATGCGGCGCGGGCCCTCCAGCGAGATGACGCCGCGCGCCTGCAGATCGGTAATGGCGCGGCAGACCGTTTCGGGCGAGATACCCAGCATGTCGGCGATGTCGTAGCGCGAGATCGGCAGCGCCATGCCCTCGTCCTTGTCGGCCGAAAGCCTCCGGTGAAAGTAGAGCAGGAATTCCCGGACCTTTTCCTGGGCCGTCATCGTGCCGATCACCAGGAGCTGCTGCTGCAGCCGTTCCAATGCCTCGAGGATCTGCCTTCTGATTTCGAGGGCGGTCTCGGAATCTTCCCTGGCCAGCGCCTCGACACGCTGGCGCGGGTAGCAGGCGATCACTGTCCCTTCAGTCACGGCCTGGACGGCAAACCGATGGTGCAGGCGGGAGGTGAAGCCGAACAGATCTCCCGGCAGATAGATGTCGACCAGTTGCCTGCGCCCGTCGGCGCGCATCAGAAATTTGCGCGCCGAGCCGGACATGACACGATACCAGGTGTCGCTGCGCTCCTCCTGGCCGTAGATGTCCTGCTCGCGATCGAAGCGACGCAGGTGCGCCAGCGACCGCAGCCGTGTCGGCTCGGCGGTCGGCGCGCTTGGCAGGCGTTGCAGGGTCGCGGACGTCGCGGATGCGTCGAGCATGGTGGCCTCCCCATCCTCCGCCAGCGCGCGAAGGCTTGCCATGCACCATTCGTCAGCCTTCGTCGAAGGGGAATTTGGGGTCTGTCCGTATCGTAGAATCCCGCATCCCGCTGATCAGGGCGTCTCCCTTCGATATGGCTGGCGGTCATGGGGGTAAGACGCGCCTGGTCCTTCGCGGCTGTCACGACGACGCAAGCCTGTATCCACCCGGCCCCAGGCGGGAAAGGGCCATGCTTGGCCACCGTCAGTCGCCTCGGCACCAGGAGGTCAATGGGCTGATAGACGACGGCGCGCACGAACTCCGCGAGCGACCCACTAGCCCATACCTTCCCTAGGGACGAAAGTCAGGCGCACGTCCGCTGAACGTTGTGCGGCCCATGACCGCGTCCACAAGGTCCTTGGGGACGCGTTTGCGGTGGTAGTAGACCCGGGTCTTCGGATGTTTCCAAGGATTGGCCACGCAGAGTACCAAGTGTACCACTCGGTGGTCGCCAAACCCTTGCTGGTGCAGCCTTATTCCGCAAAATAAGGGGGGTGGGGCTGGTGCTGCGAGAGAGGATTGAACTCTCGACCTCTCCATTACCAATGGAGTGCTCTACCACTGAGCTACCGCAGCAGGACCGGGGATGTGCTGGCGTTTCGGGTCGATCGAGGACCTGGAAAGCGCCGCGCCGTTCCGAAGCGGCGTCCTGATGCCACAAGCCCCGCCCCGACGCAACCTGTTCCGCACATATCCCTGCACATGAAAATGAAGGGCTGTTGAGCACTCCCTTCACACGGGAGGGGTCACAGGTCCGATCTCCGTGCGCCTTCAGTCCGGCAGCAGCAGGCGCGGGTCGATGCGGAAGAGCCTGCCGTCGCCGAGAAGATGGGCGCAAAAGCCCAGGCTGAACAGCGGCCGGAAGGCGATGTCCCGGACATTGAGCCCACCGGCATAGGCGCCCATCGCCGGCATGACGCAGCGGCTCGGCGAGATCGCAAAGCAGCGCCGGCGCAGCGCCCGGCCGCGCATGCGGATCTTGGCGGCAGGGTGCAGATGCCCGGCGATCTCCGGCAGCGCACCGGCGGGGCTTGGCTCGTGCCGCAGCATGACGCCGCGGAGATCGAGCTCACCGGTTACCGTGCCGCCCATCGCCGCCGAGATCATCGGGTCGTGGTTGCCACTGATCCAGAGCCAGTCGCGGCCGGCCTGAGAGGCGCGCAAGCTCGCAAGGCAGCTTTCGTCGATCCGCGCCTCGGCGCCGCGGTCATGGAAGGAATCGCCGAGGGCGATCACGCGTGCCGGCTGGTAGCGCAGGATCGCGGCGCCGAGCAGCCGCAATGTCGCGGCGGAATCATAGGGCGGCAGCAGCACGCCGCGCGCCGCATAGGCCGAGCCCTTCTCAAGATGCAGGTCGGCGACGACGAGCGTGCGCTCGTCCGGCAGATAGAGCGCGCCGGACAGGTCGGGCACGACAGCCAGCCGGCCGAGCATGAACGCCTCGGCTGCCACCTCTCCGGTTTCCTTCGCCGCCAGGTTCACGCCATCGCCTCTTCGAGCATCTGCGCTTCCGCCTCCGCCAGGATCTCGTCGGCCGCTTCGCCATGGACCGCCTCGCGTCCGATCTCGAGCATGACCGAGACCGAGAGCGGCGAGACGTGATCGAGCGGCTGATGCACGATTCGCCCGCTGATCCGTGTCAGCATCTGACCCAGGCGGCCGATGTCGAGCAAGCCCGTCGCCGCGTCGGCGCGCGCGGCGCGCAGGAGCACATGGTCGGGCTGGTGCCTGCGCAGTACGTCATAGACGAGGTCGGTCGAGATCGTCACCTGCCGCCCGCTCTTCTCCTGGCCGGGGAAACGGCGCTCGATCAGGCCGCCGATCACGGCGCAGGAGCGGAAGGTGCGCTTCATCAGCGCCGATTCGGCCAGCCATTCCTCGAGATCGTCGCCGAGCATGTCCTGCGCGAAGAGATCGTCGAGCGAAAGCGCCCCGCGCGCGATCGCCGCGCCCATGTCGCCGAGCGTCCAGACGGCGATGCCATAGTCGTTGCAGACAAACCCGAGCGGCTTCAGCCGGGCCCGCTCCAGCCGTCGCGTCAGCAGCATGCCGAGCGTCTGGTGGGCGAGGCGGCCTTCGAACGGGTAGGCGACGAGGAAGAAGCGCCCGGCGCGCGGGAAGGTCTCGACAAGGAGCTCGCCGGGCTTGGGCAGGCGCGATTTCAGCCTTTGCGCATGCAGCCAGGACGAGACCTCGTCGGGGAGCTTCGCCCATTCCTTCGGCGTCGCCAGGATGGCGCGGACCCGCGCCGCAAGGAAGGTCGAGAGCGGGAACTTGCCGCCGGCATAGGACGGGATCTTCGGGTCGGTGCCGGCGCTGGTGCGCGAACAGACCACCTCGTTCTCGACGATGCCCTCGAAGCGCAGCACCTCGCCGGCGAAGACGAAGGTGTCGCCCGGCGTCATCGTCTCGGCGAAATACTCTTCGAGCTCGCCGAGCACGCGCCCGCCGCGGCTGAGCATTTTCTGGCCGCCGGGACGAGCCGGCCTGGAGCGGCCGAGCCGGACCTTGAGCATGGTCGACTCGACGATGGTGCCGACATTCATGCGGTATTGCTGGATCACGCGGGCGTTGCTGGCGCGATAGAGCCCGTCCTTGCTCCGCCGCAGCTTGGCGAAGCGTTCATAGCTCTTCAGCGCATAGCCGCCGGTCGCGACGAAATCGACCACCGCGTCGAAATCGGCGCGGTCGAGACCGGCATAGGGCGAAGCTGTGAGGATCTCCCGATAGAGCGCGTCGGGCTCGAAACCGTCGGAGCAGGCGACCCCCAGCACATGCTGGGCGAGCACGTCGAGCGCCCCTAACCGCGGCGGCGGCGTATCCTGCGCCGCCTCCACCACGGCATCGAGCGCGGCACGGCATTCGAGCAGTTCGAAGCGGTTCGATGGCACCAGCAGGGCCTGCGAAGGCTCGTCCATGCGGTGATTGGAGCGGCCGATGCGCTGCATCAGGCGGCTGGCGCCCTTCGGCGCGCCGACATTGACGACGAGGTCGACATCGCCCCAGTCGATGCCGAGATCGAGCGTCGCGGTGCAGACGACGGCTTTCAGCTTGCCCGCCGCCATCGCCGCCTCGACCTTGCGGCGCTGGCCGACATCGAGCGAGCCGTGATGCAATGCGATCGGCAGCGTCTCCTCGTTCACGCTCCACAGCGCCTGGAACATGAACTCGGCCTGCATGCGCGTGTTGACGAAGACCAGCGTCAGCTTGTGCGCTTGGATCGCCGCATAGATGTCGCCGACTGCATGGGCGGTGACATGGCCCGCCAGCGGCAGCCGCCGGCTCGTATGCATGATGCCGATCTGCGCTTGTGCGCCGCCCTTGACGGTGACGAGGCCGGACGGAGTGCCGGCGCCGCCCAGATAGGCTTGCAGGTCCGCCGGCTCGCGCACCGTCGCCGACAGGCCCACGGCGCTCATCTGCGGCGCCAGCATGCGCAGACGGGCGAGGTCGAGCGAGAGCAGGTCGCCGCGCTTGGAGGTGACCAGCGCATGCAACTCGTCGAGCACGACGCGGCGTAGGTTCGCGAAGAACGGCTTGGCGTCGCGGTGAGAGACCAGGAGCGCGAGCTGTTCCGGCGTCGTCAGGAGGATGTCGGGCGGGCGCTCGATCTGGCGCGCGCGCTTGGCCGGCGAGGTGTCGCCGGTACGCGTCTCGACCTTCACCGAGAGGCCCATTTCCCTGATCGGCGTCTCGAGATTGCGGGCGATGTCGACCGCGAGCGCCTTCAGCGGCGAGACATAGAGCGTGTGCAGGCCGTCGCGTTCGCCGCCGCGCTGGGTCAGTTCGACCAGCGAGGGCAGAAAACCGGCGAGCGTCTTGCCGGCGCCGGTCGGTGCGACCAGCAGCGTCGAGCGCCCGGCCCGGGCTTCCTCCAGCAGAGCGAGCTGATGCGCCCGCACGCTCCAGCCACGGCTGGCGAACCAGGCGGAGAAGGCGGGCGGGAGAGGCGAGGGCGCATCCATCGAGCGACAGAGATAGGCTCTGCCGAACGAAAAGGGAACGGTGGTCTCTCGCCTTTCAGACGGCCGGGTTGCCGCTTGATCCCAATACGACGACCCTGCTGCCGACCGGCACGCGCCGATAAAGATCCATGATGTCCTGGTTCAGCAGCCGGATGCAGCCGGACGAAACCATCCCCCCGATCGTCCACGGCTCGACGGTGCCGTGCAGCCGGTAGAGCGTGTCGCGACCGTCGCGATGGAGGTAGAGCGCGCGCGGGCCGAGCGGGTTGCCGGCGCCGCCTGCCAGGCCGCCCGCATAGCGGCCATAGCGCTGCGGTTCGCGGCGGATCATATCCTGCGTCGGCGTCCAGCGCGGCCATTGCGCCTTGCGCGCTATCGTCGCGGCGCCGCGGAAATTGAAGCCCTCTTCCTTGCCGACGCCGATGCCGTAGCGGATCGCGCGTCCGCCTTCGCCGACGAGGTAGGCGTAGCGCTCGCCAGGATCGACGACCACGGTTCCAGGCCGCTCGGCCGTGCGATAGCCGACCTCCCGCCGCAGGAATTCGGGCTCGATTTCGCTGAGGTCGATGGCCGGCACCGGAAAAGGCT
Source organism: Allobosea lupini (assembly GCF_900109525.1). Classification (GTDB taxonomy): domain Bacteria; phylum Pseudomonadota; class Alphaproteobacteria; order Rhizobiales; family Beijerinckiaceae; genus Allobosea; species Allobosea lupini. The sequence goes on from NZ_FOAN01000003.1 coordinate 572,573, forward strand.
CGCCGTCGACGGCTGCATAGATCGAGGCATAGTCGGCATCGAACGTGTCGAGGCGTCCGGCGGGCGATTGGCCGGAAAGTTCGGGCGCGGGTCTCGTCACGCAGCCGGACAAAAGGAATGGGCTGCCGAGCAGCAAGCGGCGTCGGTCGATGGGCATTTCAGGCTATCGGCTCGCGTGACGGGATCGGTGCGGCGATAGAGCAATTTGCCGCGGCAGCGTCGATCCGTTATGAGGTCATGGATATCATAACCAATGGCTATGCATGGATATCGCCGCCGCCCTGAGAGCTTTCGTGCACGTCGTGGAACGTGGCTCGGTCACCGCCGCAGCGCGCGATCTGTCGGTGTCGCAACCGGCCGTCACCAAGCAGCTGCGCAATCTCGAACGGCATGTCGGAGCGCGCCTGTTGGAGCGCTCAGCCCGCATGGTCCGGCCGACCGCGCAGGGCATAACGCTCTATGAGGCCAGTCGGAGCGCCCTCGCGACAATCGATGCGGCGTTGGAAGGCGTTCGCCACGAGATGGGCGCGATCGAAGGGCTGTTGCGCGTGCATGCGCCGTCCTGCATCGGCGCCAAGCATCTCCACCCGATCGCGCTTGCCTTTCAGGAGCGCCATCCCAGCGTAACCATCGATCTGGTTCTGGAGAATCGCGCGGTCGATCTGGTTTATGAGGGGTTCGATCTCGCGCTGCGCTACGGCCGGCCGGATGGCCAGGAGCTGATCGTCAGGCGCCTTGGCCTGGTGCGCCGCATCCTTGTCGCTTCCCCGCAGTTCCTGGCCCGATCGGGGCCGATTGGGACGCCGGCGCAACTGTCTGAGATCGATGTCGTGACTTCTGCGACGCTGCTATCGCCCCGCGATAGCCTCCCGCTGCAGCGAGGAGGAGAGAGCATCAACGTACCGGTGCGGCCGATCATGCGTGTCAACCACGCCGACGCTGTCACCGCGACCCTGCTGTCCGGCCGGGCTGCCGGCCCCGTCCAGCATCTGCTCGTCACGGAAGAACTCGCGGCAGGAAGCCTCGTCAGAATCCTGCCGGATTACGAGGTCAAGCCGACCGAGGCCTTCTGGACCTTTCCTTCGGTGCGCTTCATGCGCCCGGTCGTGCGCGCCTTCACTGATTTCGCCATCCCGGCCCTGCGCGCCGTCGAGGGCGTCGATGCCGGGGATATGCGGTCGGAGGCGGCCTAGACTGGCGCCGGCCTCGTGCCCTCAGTGGCGCTCGGCGATGACCAGCAGCCCCGGCACCGGCTGGCCGCGATCGATCCTCGTGCTACGTGGCTCGACCAATACGGGCCTCAGCCCGGCTTCGGCAAGCGCCTCCCTGATCCAGCTCTCGGCATGGGCGAAGCGCCGGTCCTGCCCGACGGTGATGCCCTCGCCGTCATGGCTCTGCACGGTGAAGGCGAGGAGCCCGCCTGTCTTGAGCACCCGCGCGCTCTGATGGAAGCACGGGGCGAGATCGCCGAGATAGACGAAGACGTCGGCGGCGATGACGAGATCGGCGCAGGCGTCGGGCCGGCTCGCCAGAAAGGCCGTGAGGCCGGCGGTCGCGAGCTTGTCGTAGAGCGGCCCGCCATCCTCGCGCGTCTTGGCCTGCGCCTTGGCGATCATCCGGGGCGACAGATCGCAGCCGGCGAGGAATTCGGTTTCGGCGCGGATCGCTTCGCCCATCAACCCGGTGCCGCAGCCGAGATCGAGGACCGTCCCAAAATGAAGAGGATGGTCCGCCTGCACGCAATGCCTCGCCAGCGCCTCCTTCAGCAGCGCCGGCGCCTGATAGTGCAAGGCACCGACGAGGTGGCTGTCGAAGCGCTCGGCGTAAGCATCGAACAGTGCGCCTGAAAAATTCTCCGAGGTCGCCTGCTCGGCCGGCAGCGCGCCGATGCGGGCGAGGTCGAGCTTGGCGCCGACATGGTCGTTTGGATCGAGGTCGAGGCATTGCCGCCAGGCGGTCGCGGCCTCCTCATTGTGCCCGAGCGCCTCCTGGGCCAGCCCGTAAAGATGCCAGGCGGCGGTGAAACCGTAGTTCTCGGCGAGCGTTTGATCGAGGATGTCGATCGCCGCCTGCGGGTCGCCATCCTTGAGCGCTGCCTCGGCCCAGGCATAGCGACGGTCGAGACGTTCATCCCCGGAACTGGCGGAGTACACGCTGCTGCCCTTTTCGATCATGCTGCGGGTTTACCGAAGGCAGATGACACTGGCCAGACGATGAAGCCTTCCGATCTGCTGACGCCGACGCCGGCCGGGCTCTATTGCCCGGCGGCCGATATCTACATCGATCCAGTCCGCCCGGTGGCGCGGGCGCTTATCACCCATGGCCATTCCGATCATGCCCGCGCCGGCCATGGCGCGGTCCTGGCGACGCGTGAGACGCTGGCGATCATGGCGCTGCGCTATGGCGAGGCTTTCACCGGCTCGCAGCAGGTGGCCGCTCCCGGCGAGACAACCCGCATCGGCGCGGTCGATTTCCGCTTCGTCCCGGCCGGCCATGTCCTCGGCTCCGCCCAGATCGTGGTCGAGCACAAGGGCCTGCGCATCGTCGTCTCCGGCGACTACAAGCGCGAGCGCGACCCGACCTGCGCGCCCTTCGAGCCCGTCCCGTGCGACGTCTTCATTACCGAGGCGACCTTCGGCCTGCCGGTGTTTCGCCACCCGCCAGCCCATGCCGAGGCGGCTAAGCTGCTCGATTCCGTCCGGCTCTTCCCCGATCGCACCCACATCGTCGGCGCCTATTCGCTGGGCAAGGCGCAGCGCCTGATGGCGCTGATCCGCGAGGCCGGCTATGAGCGGCCGATCTTCATCCATGGCGCGGTCGAGAAGATCACCGAGTTCTACCAGGCGCAGGGCATCCCGCTCGGCGAAATCCGCAAGGTCGAGCCGAGCGGGCGCAAGGCCGAGGGACGCAAGGCGTTCGCCGGCGAGATCGTCATCTGCCCGCCGAGCGCGATCCAGGACCTGTGGTCGCGCCGCTTCCCCGATCCGGTCACCGCCTTCGCCTCGGGCTGGATGCGGGTCAGGGCACGAGCGCGCCAGAAAGGCGTCGAGCTGCCGCTGATCATCTCCGACCATGCCGATTGGGACGACCTTCAAGCGACGATCCGCGAGGTCCAGGCGAACGAGATCTGGATCACCCATGGCGAGGCCGAAGCGCTGGCGCATTGGTGCGGCACGGTCGGCCTCAAGGGCATGCCGCTCCATCTCGTCGGCTATGGCGACGAGGGCGAGGCCGAACCCGAGGCCAAGCCTGCGGAGGCGTCCGCATGAACCGCTTCGCCTGGCTGCTCGACCGCCTCGCCTATGAGCCGCGCCGCAACGGCAAGCTCGCGCTTATCGCCGATTACCTGCGCACGACGCCCGACCCCGATCGCGGCTATGCCCTGGCGGCGATGACTGGCGGGCTGGTCTTCCAGAACGCCAAGCCCGGCCTGATCCGCGCCTTGATCGCCGAGCGCGTCGACCCTGTCCTGTTCGCACTCTCCTATGACTATGTCGGCGACCTCTCCGAGACGGTCGCGCTGATGTGGCCGGCCCGGCATGGTGCGAACGACGTGCCGCATCTGCCCGACGTCGTCGCCGGCCTGCGCAACTCCGGCAAGACCGAGCTGCCGCGCCTGATCGCCTCCTGGCTCGACGCGCTTGACGAGACCGGCCGCTGGGCCCTGCTCAAGCTGATCACCGGATCGCTCCGTATCGGCGTCTCCGCCCGCCTCGCCAAGACCGCCGCCGCGAGCCTCGGCGGCATACCGGCCGACGAAGTCGAGCAGGTCTGGCATGGGCTGGAGCCGCCTTACACCGCGCTCTTCGCCTGGCTGGAGGGCGCGGGCGCACGGCCGGAGGCGACCGATCCGGCGCCGTTCCGCCCGGTCATGCTCTCGCATGCGATCGAGGACGGCGATTTCGGCAAGCTGAACGCCGACGAATTCGCCGCCGAATGGAAATGGGACGGCATCCGCGTTCAGGCCGTCGCCGGCACGCGCGTCGATGGCAGCCGCGTCGTGCGCCTCTATTCCCGCACCGGCGAGGAGATCGGCGGCGCCTTTCCGGATCTCACCGAGGCGCTGACCGAGGACGGCGCGATCGACGGCGAATTGCTGGTGATGCGCGATGGCGTCGTCCAGAGCTTCAACACCTTGCAGCAACGGCTCAACCGCAAGCAGGTGACGCCGAAGATGCTGGCCGAATTCCCGGCCCATATCCGCGCCTACGATCTCCTGGCCGAAGCCGACGATGATCTGCGTGCCCTTCCCTACACGGAGCGGCGGACCCGGCTCGAGGCCTTGCTCGGCAGGCTCGACAACGCCCGCTTCGACCTCTCGCCGCGCATTACCTTCGCAAGCTGGGAGGAACTGACCGAGGCGCGTGCCGATCCGGCTTCCGCCGGGGCGGGCGCAGATGCCGAGGCGGTCGAGGGCTGCATGCTGAAGCGGCTCGATTCGCCTTACTTGCCGGGCCGCCCCAAGGGCTACTGGTATAAATGGAAGCGCGATGCCCGGCTGGTCGATTGCGTCCTGATGTACGCCCAGCGCGGCCACGGCAAACGCTCCTCCTTCTATTCCGACTACACCTTTGGCGTCTGGCGGGTTGGGGAGGCGGGCGCGGACGAGCTGGTGCCGGTCGGCAAGGCCTATTTCGGGTTCACCGACGAGGAACTCATCGAGATCGACCGCTATGTCCGCAAGAACACGCTGAATCGCTTCGGCCCGGTGCGCGAGGTGACGCATACCCTCGCGAGCGGTCTCGTCTTAGAGGTGGCTTTCGAGGGTCTGCAGCGCTCGACGCGGCACAAATCCGGCGTCGCCATGCGCTTTCCCCGGATCAACCGAATCCGCTGGGACAAGCCGCCGGGCGAGGCCGACCGGATCGAGACATTGGAGGCGCTGCTCCCCGCCAATTAGCGATCCGCTGTGTCTCCCTGCGATTGGAGCATTGACAGGGTAAGATGGGGGGCGCTTGAACGTTCAAGGGGGAATCGCGCGGCATCTTGCCGGGCTTCGGCGCGCGGAGGGCATGATGACACGGATCGTGATCGCGGACGATCATCCGCTCTTCCGCGGCGCATTGCGCCAGGCGGTGTCGCATGCACTCGCCGGCTCGGAGGTCAGCGAGGTCGGCTCGCTCGAGGCGCTCGGCCAGGCGCTCGCCGAAGCCTCGGACATCGACCTCATCCTGCTCGATCTCTCCATGCCGGGCGTGCAGGGCTTTTCCGGCCTGCTCTTCCTGCGGGCATCCTATCCCGAGATCCCGGTGATCGTCGTCTCCGCCAATGACGATCCCGCCGTGATCCGCCGCTGCATCGAATTCGGCGCGCTCGGCTTCCTGCCCAAGACCGCCGAGGTCGCGCAGATGGGCGAGGCGATCCAGGCCGTGCTCGACGGCGGCGTCTGGACCCCGCCGGGCGTCGATCTCTCAGCTCCGGTCGACCACGAGACCGCCGACATGGTCCGCCGTTTGGCGACGCTGACGCCGCAGCAGGTGCGCGTGCTGATGATGCTGTCCGAGGGGCTGCTCAACAAGCAGATCGCCTATGAGCTCGGCGTCTCCGAGGCGACGGTCAAGGCGCATGTCTCGGCGATCCTGACCAAGCTCAACGTCGACAGCCGTACCCAGGCCGTGATCGCCGCCGCCAAGATCGCCGGCGCCGGCTGGGCGGCACAGGGCGCCTCGGCGACGAGCTGAACGCTCGGCGGTTGACGGCGGCGTTCAGGCCCGGTTCAAGCAGGGTCTGATTTATCTCGCATGTCGATCCGAGGGGAATTTTCCATGGCCAATGGCGGCGGCACCGAGCGTTTCCTGGGCGGCTCCGTCCTCAGCGTACTGGTGCGCCTGTTCTTCATCTCGCTGCTGGTCGGGGCGGCCATGGCGTTCCTCGGCCTGTCGCCGAGGGGCCTCTTCGACTCGGCGCTGCGCTTCGTCCGCTCGATCACCGATATGGGCTTCGATGCGGTCCGCGAGGTCGGCGGCTGGGCGCTCGCCGGCGCTCTGGTCGTCGTGCCGCTCTGGCTGATAAGCCGCCTCTTCGCCTCGAAGCGATAGCCGGGAGCGGGCCCCCGGCACGCCTGCGAGGCAAGCGCGCATTCAGCCTCGGTGTGAGCCCAGCACGGGCCGGCTCATTCGACGCTTCCAGCACAGCAGGCCGACGATCACCGCGCAGCAGACCGTGTTGGCGGCGAATGCGACGAGCATGGCCCGGTCCCCGGTCACGCAGCCGGCATAGAGCGCCGAGCACAGGTTCGAAACGCAGAAAAGGGTCCATGTCGCGGCGGAGACGGTCTTCGCCCGGCCATCATCGCGGGCGATCGCGATGATCTGCGGGAGGTAGGCGAGAATCCGCGCCAGATTGGTGATCAGGAAAGCGAGCATGACGGCGGTTTCGGTCGTGACCATGACCATCCTCCTCGAATCGCTCGAGAAACGGTTCACTCGGTAGCCCGCAGGCCGAGCCGCGCGATCACGGCGTTCCATCGCCTGGCCTCGGTCTCCTGGAGCCGTTGAAGCTCCTCGGGGTCGGTGCCGAGCACTTCGCTGCCGGACCGGTCGAGCCCGCCGCGCGCTGCGGGGTCCGTGGCGAGCGCCGACCGGATGACGGTGGCCAGGCGTCTGGCCATGGCTTCGGGGAAGCTTGCCGGCGCGATCATGCCGGACCAGCCGAAGAAGGGCGCCGAAGGCACCTTGAGCTCCTGCAGGGTCGGGATGTCGGGCAGGAAGCTGGTCCGCGTCGCGCCGGTCTGCGCGATGCCGACCAGCCTGCCGGCGGCAATGTGCTCGGCTGCCGCGGCGGCGACGTTGAACATCAGCTGGCACCGACCCGCGGCGAGATCGAGGCTGGCCTGCGGAAAACCCCGATAGGGCACATGGACGATGTCGAGATTGAGCGTCGCCTTCAGTTCCTCCATGGCCAGATGCGTGACGGTGCCTGGGCCGATGGAGGCATAGGACAGCCGGCCCGGCTGGGCACGGGCCTGGTCGATCACGTCGGCGAAGCGTGCCCCGGGGCTGAAACTGCCTGCATGCACGGTCAGCACGAAGGAGGAGCGGTTGAGCAGGCTGATCGAACGGAACGCGGTTGCCGGGTCATAGGAGAGGTTGGGGTTCATGGCCTTGGCGGTCGTGGTCGGCCCACCCAGCACGATCCCCAGGGTGTGCTCGTCATCGGCTCGCGCGACGGCGGCCGCGGCGGCGGTGCCGCCGGCGCCCGGCATGTTCTCGATTACGAAGGGTTGACCGAAGGCGGCGCTGAGATGCGGAGCGAGCCCGCGGGCCATCGGATCGGAACCCGATCCGGCCGGCTGACCGAGCAGGAGGCGCACCGGCCGGGTCGGCCAGTTGCTCTGGGCGAGGGCGATGCCGCCGAGGGCCGGCATCGCGCAGAGGGAGGCGACGAGGCGGCGACGCGACATGGCGCGGGGTGCTGGCTGCGTGGTCGCAAGCTGCGGTGAGAAGGTATCCATCGGTGGGGCTCCTTGGTGATCCATGATGGCGCCACCATGCCGGCGATGCAGCGGTCTCGTCCTGACAGCACGCTGAAGCTGTGCTGAAATTCGATGATGACGCAGAACCAGCCGAATTATGCTCCCGAGGAGAACGCCGTGCCGGAGGCGATCGGCTTCGAGGGGTTCGTCATCGAACCGGCCAGGGGCCGGCTGCTCGGGCGCGACGGCGGCGAGATCGCCATCCGGCCCAAGGCGTTCGAGCTGCTGGCGGTGCTCGCCGGGGCCGGCGGCCGTCCACTGGGCAAGGCCGAGCTGCTCGACCGGATCTGGGCGCGTGTCAACGTGACCGAGGACAGTCTCTTCCAGGCCGTCAAGGATGCGCGCAGGGCGATCGACGACGGCGAGGGCAGGCTGTTGCGCCATCTACCGCGGCGCGGCTATCTGCTGGACTGCAGATTGAGCCTGGTGGACAGCAATGCCGCCCCGCCGGCGATCACGCACCAGGACGATCGGCCTTCGCTAGCGGTCCTGCCATTTCGCCTGCTCGGCGAGGCAGGCCATGCCTATCTCGCGGAAGGGCTGGTGGAAGAGATTTCCATTGCCTTGTCCCGCTTCCGCTGGCTGATCGTCATCGCGCATGCCTCGGCGGCGCGCAGCGGCGCCGGCGATGGCGAGGACGTCGCCGCCATCGGCTCGCGCCTGGGGGCTCGCTATCTCGTCGATGGCTCGTTCGGGGGCGAGGGGGGGAGCCTACTCGTTCGCTGCCGTTTGATCGACGCGCAGTCCACCCGGCAGATCTGGCAGGAGAGCTTCCGGGCCGGCCGCGGCGAGATCGTCGCCCTCTACGAGACGATGACTGGCGCGATCGCAGCTGCGATGGAGCCACGCCTCCTCAAGGCGGAGATCGACCGCGTGCTACGCAAGGGCACGGGCGATCTCGACGCGTTCGACTGCTACCTTCGCGCGCTGCCTGGCTATTATGCTCGGTCGCGAGGCGGCAATGCCTCGGCGATCGCGCTCTTGGAGCGGGCGCTGGCCCGCGATCCCCATTTCGTGCTGGCGCGCGCATTACTGGCGCGCTGCGTCGCGACCGCGATCTGGCTCGGCGCCGAGCAGGACTATCAGTTCGGCAAGCAACGGGCGCTGGAACTGGCGCGCGAGGCGCTGACCGCGGACCGGTCCGATCCGCAAATCCTGGCGCTGTGCGGCCATCTGTTTTCCGTTCTGGGTGGCGAGCATGACGAAGGCCGTGCACTGCTCGACCTGTCCTTGCGCCTCAACCCGAACAGTGCCGAAGCCTGGCGCCTGGGAGCGTGGGTGGCGGTCTGGAGCGGCGAAGCCGACCTGGCGCTGTCGCGCGCTGCAGAGGCCGAGCGACTTGACCCGCTGTCGCCGCTGCAGGCCGATCTTCTCGCAGTCCGTTCTGCGGCGCTCTTCTATGCGGGGCGGTACGATGAGGCCGTGACGGCCGCTCGCCGCTCGCTTGCGAACGTCCCGGAAGCGACGACACCGAGACGCTATCTCACCGCGGCGCTCGTCCATGCCGGCGACCTGCCGGGGGCGCGTGCCGAACTCGCCGAACTCGTCAGGCTTCAGCCGAACGCCTCGCTGGGCCGGACGCGGGCGATGCACCCGTTGAGGGACAAGGCGTCGCTCGAACGCTATGTCGAAGCGCTTCGTCAGGCGGGCATGCCTGAATAGCTACAGCGCCTCTCCACGCGCCACCGCCTCGGCATCGCGCCCGACCAGAGCGTCGAGCCGCGGCAGGCCGGCTTTGCGCATCTGCATGTCGAGCCCGCGCTTGACCTCGCCGACCAGCCTCGGACCCTTGAACACCATCGCCGAATAGAACTGCAGGAGGCTCGCCCCGGCACGGATCTTGGCGAAGGCGGTCTGCGCCGAATCGATGCCGCCGACGCCGATCAGCGGGAACTGGCGTTCGACCCGCAGGAAGGTCTCGGCGAGGATCCGCGTCGAGGCCGAGAAGAGCGGCTTGCCCGAGAGGCCGCCGGTCTCGGCCTTGCTTGTGCTGCGCAGGCTGTCTGGTCGCGCGATCGTGGTGTTCGAGACGATCATGCCGTCGACCTTGCGGCGGCGGGCGACGGCGACCATGCCGTCGAGTTCGGCCATGGAGAGGTCTGGCGCGATCTTGATCAGGACCGGCGTCGGCTTGCCTCCGGCGGCGGCCTCGTCGCGGGCGGCGAGGGTGCGCGCGATCAGGTCGTCGAGCGCGTCCTCGGCCTGCAGGTCGCGCAGCCCAGGCGTGTTCGGCGAAGAGACGTTGACGGTGAGGAAATCGGCGAGCGGGGCGAGCCGGCCGGCCAGCACCGCGTAGTCGGCGCTGCGATCAACCGAGTCCTTGTTGGCACCGAGGTTGACGCCGACGATGCCGCTCTTCTTGCGGCGGGCTTGAAGCCTTGCCGCGACCGCCTCCATGCCGTCGCTGTTGAGGCCGTAGCGGTTGATCACGGCCTCGTCCTCCGGCAAGCGGAAGACGCGCGGGCGTGGATTGCCCGGCTGCGGCAGCGGCGTCACCCCGCCGACCTCGACGAAGCCGAAGCCGAGGCCCAGCGCGCCGTCGACAGCTTCGGCATGCTTGTCGAAGCCGGCAGCGAGACCGACCGGATTGGCAAAGCGTAGTCCGAAGGCCTCGACCGCCAGCGACGGCGGATCGGCCGCCGGCCGCAGCGGAGGCGCGGCCGACAGTGCCGCGATCGTCAGCCGGTGAGCCTGCTCCGCGTCGAGCTTGTGGATCAGCGGCCGCGCCAGGCCGAACAGCGCTCCGATCACGCGACATCCTCCGGAAACACATGGCCGGCTTCGCCCAACGGCAGCGGCGCGATCCAGCGCGCCTGCTTGGGGGCGAGCGTGGCGTAGAGATGCGGGAACAGCGCCCCGCCGCGCGATGGCTCGTAGCGCAGGGCCGCGCCGAGCACGGCATCGTCGATGGCGATCAGCAGCAGCCCGTCCTGGCCGGCGAAATGCCTGGCAGCGGTTTCGCGGGCCTGCGCGCCGGTCGAGAAATGGATGAAGCCGTCGGCGAGGTCGACCGGCGCTCCTTGGAACAGGCCTACGGCCTCGGCTTCGCGCCAGAGCGCCTCGGGACAGATCTTGTAGATGAGCGGCATGTTGCGGACATATCGCCTGACGGCCGTCGGCAAAAGGGGAAAGCGTGTCGCGCCGGACCGGTTCGCCGTTTTCTTTGCCGGGTGCCGGCCCGCGCCCGTCGGCGCGCTGTCTGAAAGTGAAAAAGCGGCATGCCTAGCCAATCAGAGCGATAAATCAGATTGAATTCTTATAGGATAGGGGATATTTCCTATTTCAATCCCCGCTTTGCGCCGCCGGCACCATCAGGAACGAGGCCTCCCCGCGATGCTGTCCCATGACCAGATCTGGAGTGCGATCGACACGCTCGCCCAGCGTTATGGCCTGACGCCGTCGGGCCTCGCTCGCAAGGCCGGGCTCGACGCCACCACCTTCAACCGCTCGAAGCGGCTTAGTGCTGACGGGCGCGAGCGCTGGCCTTCGACCGAATCGATCGCCAAGATTCTCTCCGCCACCGGCGCCTCGTTCGATGAGTTCATGAACGTGCTGCGCCGCGGCATGCCGCCGGCCCATACGATTCCGCTGATCGGCTTCGCCCAGGCCGGCTCCGGCGGCTTCTTCGACGATGGCGGCTTTCCGGTCGGCTCCGGTTGGGACGAGGTCGCCTTTCCCGGCCTGCAGGACGAGAAGGCCTATGCGCTCGAGATCGCCGGCGATTCGATGCTGCCGCTCTATCGCGACGGCGACACCATCATCGTCTCGCCCGGCGCTGCGATCCGCCGCGGCGACCGGGTCGTGGTCAAGACCGTCGAGGGCGAGGTGCTGGCCAAGCAGCTCAGGCGCCAGACCGCCAAGACGGTCGAGCTCGCCTCGCTCAATCCCGAGCACGCAGATCGCGTGCTCGCGCTCGCCGAGATCGCCTTCATGGCGCGGGTGATCTGGGCGAGCCAGTAGGCGTAGCCGAGGGCGCTTCCTTACCGAAAAGGCGCGGGTCGTCCCGGGCGTAGCGAAGCGAAGACTCAGGGACCTGTTCCGGAGCCTGAATCGAAAAGGTTCCGGAATGGATCCCGGATCGGCGCGGCTTCGCCGCTTGTCCGGGATGATCGGTTAGGGTTGAAAATCAGGCAGCTATGCGCTGCGCCGGCAGTGACACCGTGAACACCGCGCCGACCTCGGACGGCTCCAGCGCGATCATGCCGCCATGCAGCCGCACCAGCTCGGCGGCGATGGCGAGGCCAAGCCCGGTGCCGCCAGGGTTGACCGAGCCGCGGAAGGCCTGGAACAGGTTCTCGCGCGCCCGCGGCGGCACGCCCGGCCCGTTGTCGGCGATGCGCAGGACGATCTCCTCATGACGCCGGCCGGCGCTGATCCGGAGCATCGGGCTGCGCTCGCCGGCTTCCATGACGCTGTCGAGCGCCTGGATCGCATTGCGCATCAGGTTGGAGAGCACCCGCGCCATCTGGTCGGGATCGCAGGGGGCGACCACCTCGGCCGGGACCTCGTTGACGAAGCCGATCGCGCCGTTCTCGCCGAGGCCGAGCAGCTCGGCCTGTTCGGCGACGAGCTGTCGCAGCGCCACATCGCGCAGTGTGGGCGTCGCCTCGGTGGCCCGGCCATAGGCGAGCGTCGCCTGGCAGAAATCGATGGCGCGCCCGAGCGTCGCGATCAGCCGTGGTGCGAAGCGCCGGATCTTCGGGTCGCGCGTCTCGGTCAGCCGGTCCGACATCAATTGCGCCGCGGCCAGCATGTTGCGCAGGTCGTGGTTGATCTTGCTGACGGCCAACCCGAGCTCGGCGAGATGCTTCTTGGCTCTGAGGTCGTCGGCAAGCGTCGCCTGCATGCGTGCCAGCGCCCGCTGCGCCTCGCCGATCTCGTCGGCGCGTTCAGTCGGTTCGATGATACGGCGCGGATTCTCCGGGTCGTGCTCGAACTCCATCACATTGGCGGCGAGATGCCGGATCGGCTGCACGATCAGCCAGTTCAGCGAGAGATAGACCAGCCCGGCGGTCAGGATCGAGATGATCAGCGTGACCATCGTCAGGTTGACCGAGAATTTCAGCATGGCCCGGTGCAGCGGCCGCTCGTCGATGACGATCTCGACGAAGTCGGCGGCGCCGACCGCCTGTCCGACCACCCGGATCGGCATCTCATGCGAGGGGCTGACCAGCGTCGCCACCGATTCGACGATCGACTGCATCCAGCTCTGGTCGCGCAGGTCGACGGTCCTGGCGACTTCGTGCGGCATCGAATCGAGGCTGAGCAGCCGGCGCGCCCCGCCGACGCGTGCCGCGATGGCGGAGGCGCCGACGCCGGCCAGCAGCCGCTCTTCGCTGCCCTCGGGCAGGCCCTCCGCGGGGGCGTTTTCGAGCACCAGCACGGCGATCTGCGCCGCTGCGAGCCGATCGTTCAGCCAGTTGCGCCGGAAGTTCGCGACCGAAGGCAGGTAGATCAGCACCTCGGCCAACATCACGAACAGGACGGTGAGCACGAGCAGCTTGGCCGAGAGGCCGAGCTGCGTCGGCCCGCGCGCTACGCTGATCGACAAGGTGTTGGGATCGAACCGTCTTACTGACATCAACAGCCAGTCTATCCGAAACGGCTGAGGAAGCCGATGAGGCGGCGGATGCCCGGCTTTGCCGCGAGCGGCGCCTGGAAGGAGAGCGCCGCTTTCTGCGACAGCTCCGACAGGCTTTGAGATGGCACGATCAATCCGGCCATCTCCTTGACGTTCACCCGCTTCTGGATGGCGAGCCCCCAGGGCACGATCAATTCGGACGCCTGAGCCCCGGCGATGACGACACCGAGAATACCGCCCTTGCGATCGGTCATCAGCTTGATCAGCCCTTCCGTTTGTCGCTCGGCTTGGGCGCGTCCGCTCTCGGCATAGGGGAAGCGCAGCACCCGGATTTCGCCCAGCGCGGGCGCCTGCGCCTCGCTCAGGCCGACGCATGCCAGTTCGGGCCGGCCATGGACGGTGCGGGGGACCCATTCACGCCTGAAGCGGGTCGGCTGGCGGAACAGGGCGTTGCGTAGCACCAGCCCGGCCTGATGCTGCGCAGCCTGGCTGGACGTCGTTCCGGCGGCCGCGCCTCCGGCGCAATCGCCGACGGCGTAGATGTTGCGATTGGCGGTCCTCAGCGAGGCATCGACGACGATGCCGGCTTCGTCGCTGCGCACGCCGGCGAGGTCGAGTTCCAGGCCTGCGATATTGGGTTTGCGCCCATTCGCGACGAGTAGATGTGTGCCGTCGATCCTGATTTCGCCTTCGAGAACGAGGCGAGGGCGCTGGCGATGGCTCTCGGCCCGCAGGATCGGCCGGCCTTCGTGCAAGGCGATGCCGTCGCCGAGCAAGGCCCGACGGAGCACCCCGACCGCTTCGGGGTCTTCGTCCAGCAGGAGCCCGTCCCGCGCGATCAGCGCGACCTCGCTGCCGAGCGCGCGCATCGCTTGCGCCAGCTCGACCGCAGCCGCCGTGCCGCCGAGCACGATCAGCCGCTCGGGGCGCTTGACCAACTCGAAGATGCTGTCCTCGGTGACGACGGGCAGCTCGGCCAGGCCGGGAATATCGGGCAGCGCCGGTAGCGATCCCGTTGCGACGACGAAGCGGCGCGCCTTGACCACGCTCTCGCCCACGGCGATCTGGCGGCGATTCTGGAAGTGCGCCTCGCCCTTGAGCACGAGCACGCCTAAGGCGACGAGGCGTTCGTCCGAGTCGTTCGCGGCCAGTTTCGCCGATACCTGGTCGAGATGGGTGCGCACGCGCCCGTAATCGATCTCGCTGGTCCCCGCTGCGATGCCGAAGGCCTGGGCATCAGCAATGGCCCGCGCGTGCTGGGCCACGGCCCGCAGGGCCTGGCCGCGTGCACCCTGGCTGAAGGACGGCGCGCTGCCGCTCTGCCGGACCAGCACCGTCCGGACGCCGAACAGCGCGGCCGCGGTCGCGACTGCGAGCCCGCCAGGTGTATCGCCGATGACGCAGATATCCGGCGTCAGCGGCTCCTTGCTGGCTGCAGGGCTGGCGGTTTGGCTCACGCCGCATCTCCCGGTCGCTAGAGCCGGATGATTTCAGTTGGAATCGCAAGGCGATGCCAACTGAAATCTGAATCCGTCTCTCCTCAAAGGGTTAGAGCAGGATCGATGCGAAAAGCCGGTTCCCACTTTTTCGCATCCTGCTCTAGCTTGCTCGTGCAGATGCGTTGCCGTTGCGGCGGAATCAAGCTCGTTGCTGCGATAACCGGGTGGAAGCAGTCAATTCGGGCGGGACGATGGTCCAGCCGCCATCAGGCGATCTTGCGCGGCTCGTCGCCCTTGCTGAATTCCGATACCGGCTGCGGCCGGCCGAACAGATAGCCCTGGGCGCGCTGGGCGCCGAGCAGTTGCACCGCCATGCGCTGTGCCTCGGTCTCGATCCCCTCTACGACGACGTTCATCGACAGGCGCCGGGCAAGCTGGCAGACCGCCTCGATCACCGCCTTGGAAGCCTCGTCGCTGTTGACGTCGCGGCTGAAGCTCTGGTCGATCTTCACCTGCGAGAACGGGTAGGTCGAGAGATAGGCGAGGGAGGAATAGCCCGTCCCGAAATCGTCGAGCGCGAACTTCACGCCGATCGCGCGCAACTCGTTGATGACGTCGAGCGTCGTCTTGTTGTCCTCGATGAGCAGCGATTCCGTCACTTCGAGCGTCAGGCGGCCCGGCGCGAGATGTGCGAGCAGCAGCGCATTCTTGACGGTCTCGACGATCCGGCCCGGCTCGCGGAACTGCAGCGGCGAGATGTTGACGGAGACGCCGATGCCGCCCGGCCATTTCGCTGCGTCGCGGCAGGCCTGGCGGATGGCCCAGTCGCCCATGCCGGCGATCAGGCCGGATTGCTCGGCGATTGGGATGAAGACGCCTGGCGGGACCATGCCGCGGGTCGGGTGCCGCCAGCGCATCAGCGCCTCGCGCGTCACGATCTCCTGCGTGCGCAGGTCGATGATCGGCTGATAGTAGAGCTCCAGCGCGCCTTCGGTGGTCGCCTGACGCAGGTCGACCTCGATCTCGTGGCGTTCGAGCATCTCCTCGGCCATCGCCGGGTCGAAGAAGGTCGCAGTGTTGCGACCGGCCGCCTTGGCCTTGTAGAGCGCGGTGTCGGCATGGCGCAGCAGGTCGGCCGGGATCGCGCCGTCCACTGGGGCGAGCGCGATGCCGATGCTGGCCGTGACGTAGACGGTCTTGGTGTCGAGCTCGAAGGCGCGGTCCATCGCCTCGATCATACGCTGCGCGATCATCCTGACCGTCGCGACATCGGTCGCCGGCAGGATCAGGACGAACTCGTCGCCGCCGAAGCGGGCGAGCAGGTCGTTGTGGCGGATCGCGCTCTTCAGCCGCGCCGCCGTCTGGACCAGCACCCGGTCCCCGATGTCGTGGCCGAGATTGTCGTTGACCTGCTTGAAACCGTCGAGGTCGATATAGAGCAGCGCGAAGGTCTCGCCGGTCCGCTCCTGCCGGCGGAAAGCCTCGGCGAGCTGTGTATTGAACTCGAAGCGGTTGGCGAGCCCGGTCAGCTCGTCGAAGCGCGCCATCTGCTCGATCCGCGCTTCGGTCGCCTTCCGCTCGGTGGCGTCTTCGGTCAGCATCAGCACGCCGCCCTCGGCCGCGGGCGCGATGGTGACGACGAGCATGCGGCCGTTACGCGACTGCAATTCGTAGATGGCCGCCTGCTGCGTCGCCTGGACGCCGTCGAGGGCTGCCTTGATGTCGCGGACCTGCTCTGGCGTCATCACTTGCCGCTCGACCAGGAAGCGCGCGATCGCGCTGATCGGCGTGCCCGGCAAGGCGAGTGTCTCGGGAATGCCGTAAAGGGCTGCATGTGGCGCGTTCGAGACCGCAAGGTCGAGCTTGCGGTCGAACATCGCCAGGCCGTGGATCATCGTGTTGAGCGCGGCGTCGAGCGTCAGGTTCTGCGAGCGCAGTGCTGTCGCCAGCGCCTTGGATTGCTTGGTCGCGTCGCTCAGCGCAAGCAGGTTGCGGTGCAGCGAGTTGGTGATCGCGATATTGGCGACGACATACAGGAAGGCGAAATAGCCGATGTACTGGTAGTAGGGATTGTGCGCCTGGATCAGGCCGACCGCCATCGGCACGCAGAAGGTCAGCAACTGGACGGCGACGAATTTCGGCCGCCCGGCATTGCGCGCGACATAGCCGGAGGCAAGCGCGATCGTCGACGATACCGAGGTGATGTGGGCGGCAGGATCGTCCGTCCAGGCCAGCGCGGCATAGCAGCTGAAGCCGAGCACGGCGCTGAATACGGTTGCGCCGAAGAAATACTCCCGGTCCCAGCGCGTGGTCTGGGCGAGCGTGTCCTCGGCATGGTCGAGGCGGCGATAGCGGACCACGGTGATGATCCGCATGACGACGACCAGCGCGACGCAGATCGTCAACGCCATGAACAGCTCGGCACCGGTCGAGATCCAGCACAGGAAAGGCGTGAGAATGCCGGCGATCCCGCCCGGGATGATCGAGCCCGGCGAGGAGAACAGCGAGGAGACCAGCAGGCGATAATCGGCGAGATCGACCGCGCTCCGGCCGTCGTGTCCGGCCGGCTGCTCTGCGATCGCTCTATCGGCGCTGGCGCTATGCAACCGGTTCGCCACTCCCGCCATCCACTCCTGCCTTGTGACGGTCACTGGAGAGGCGGGTGAACGACCCCTTCCTTCGCCGCATCATCTAACGGCTTTAAGAGGGAAAGGTAAAAGTTTCATGAGGGTTACGCGGCGGAGTCGCGCGATCGGCGCGAACGCCGACCGCACCGGGGCTTTCCGCTGTCCGCTCAGGCGGCGCCGACGTTGGCGAGTGCCTCCTCCGGGCCGCGCTGGTAGACGCGGGCCAGCATGCGGTCCTGCGTCTGGGCGATACGCTGCAGCTTGGAGATCGCGCTCGGGTGCAGGCGCAGCATGCAGTCGGTCCAGAGCTGGCCGAGATATTCGAGCTCTTCGCGCAGATTGCCGGCACGGCGATTGAAGGCCGAGAACAGCGCGGTGCGGGCTGCGTGGATCGGCAGCGAGTCGGAGGCGTATTTGCGGATCCAGTCCTCGCCCGTGCCGATCGGCACCACCGCCTCCAGCCCGCCCGCCGCCAGGAACTCGGCCGCGCTCATCTCCTCGCCCGATTGCAGCATGTGCTCGGCGGCGCGCGCGCCCATCCGGCGCGACAGCACGCCGACGGCGGTGATCGGGAAATGGTTGAACTTGATCTCGGGGTAGACGAACGAGGCCTGCTCCTCGGCGATCATGACGTTGCATGAGCGCGGTGCGTCGATGCCGCCGCCGATCGCCTTGGCATGGATCGTCGACAGGGTCACGGCCATGCCGTTGAGGCCGCTGGCATTGCGCAGCGCGCCTTCGACCGAGAGCCGGGCATATTCCGCAAGCGCCGGGCGGTCGTTCTTGGCGAGGCAGTCGAGATAGAAGTCGAGATCGCCGCCGAGGGTGAAGAACGGCCCGGTACCGCGGAAGGCGAGGAAGCGCACCGGCGCGCTATGATACTGCTCGGGCGTGCCCCAGAGGTCGATGATCGCCTGCTGCACCTTGCCGAGGCTTTCGAGCAGCTGCAGCGTGAAGACCGGCTTCAGCTCCGGCTTGATCGTGACCCAGAGCAGGCGCAGCTCCTGCTCATAGGCGAGCTGGACCTCCGGCAGGAATCCGGCGTGACGGCGGATCGTCTCGATCACCTCTCCATCGGCGATCTCGGCAGCAGCCTGGCCGCCCACCGTCGGTGCATAGCTCTGAAACATCGTGTCGTCTCCGCCTAGTCCCGCACCCCTCGACGCCGCCGAGGGTAGAGAAAGTTAATAATCTGTAAACGCAAACTGCCGGAAATGGTTAATTTCGTTAGGCTTTGTTCGCTAATGCCAAAGTCGGCTCACGGTCTGGAAGCACATCCATCGGTTGTTCTGCCGTCGCCGCTATCGCTGTCGTCGATGCACGCAATGGGCGTGCCAGCATAACACCCGTCGGTCAGGGTTGCCGAGATAATAAAAATTTTACCAATCGCGGCAGGGCCTTGCGGCCTCTCTCGGCCGGAGCGGCGCAGCTTTCCGATCGGGTGGGCCGATGCGGCTGCAGGCGGGCTTGGAGCAGGGCTGTTTCATCCGGAGACCGGCGACGCCGCAGTTGTGCCGCAATCGACCGTGCAAGGAATGTTGTGCCGCCGCGCTGGTCTTGTCCGGGGCGGGTTCAGCGGCTAACCATGAACCAACGTCCGCCGCCGCAAGGTTGCGGGCATTCCGACGAGCTGACGCCTTGAGCCGCCAGACCGAAGCCGAGGATGAGAGAAGGGCGCGCCTCGCCGCCGCCCTCCGCGAAAACCTGAAGCGCCGCAAGGCGCAGGCAAGGGCCCGGCGTGCCTCGGATACGGCGGCCGAGGACACGCCACCGCCCGCCCAGGCCGAACCTCCCCGGTCCTGATCCCCATTCTTTCCGGCCGGCGCCTCCGCCGGCCGTCCTGCAGGACGAGCCCGATGGACCGTATCCGCATCACCGGCGGCCAGCGCCTCAATGGCGTGATCCCGATCTCGGGCGCGAAGAACGCGGCCTTGCCGCTGATGATCGCGAGCCTCCTTACCGACGAGACGCTGACGCTGACCAATGTCCCGCGTCTCTCCGACGTCAGTGCGCTCTCGCGCATCCTTTCCAACCACGGCGTCGACCGCTCGGTCGCCGGCAAGCGCATCGGCCAGAGCGCCGAAACCGGCCAGACCGTCGCGCTGACCGCGCGCCAGATCGTCGACACCTGCGCGCCCTACGAGCTGGTGTCGACCATGCGGGCGAGCTTCTGGGTGATCGCGCCGATCCTGGCCCGCATGGGCGAGGCCAAGGTCTCGCTGCCCGGCGGCTGTGCCATCGGCACGCGCCCCGTCGATCTCCTGCTGATGGCGCTGGAGCGCCTCGGCGCCACCATCGCCATCGAGGGCGGCTATGCTCTGGCGCGCGCACCGAAGGGGCTGAAGGGCGCCGAGATCGTCTTCCCGAAGGTCACGGTCGGCGGCACCCATACCGCGCTGATGGCCGCTGTCCTCGCCGATGGCACCACGGTGATCGAGAACGCGGCGCGTGAGCCCGAGGTGGTCGATCTCGCCATCTGCCTCGAGAAGATGGGCGCCAAGATCGAGGGCGCCGGCACTTCCACCATCACCATCCGCGGTGTCTCGCGCCTCGGCGGCGCGCATCATGCCGTGCTGCCGGACCGGATCGAGACCGGCACCTATGCCATGGCGGTGGCTATGGCCGGCGGCGACGTTCTGCTCGAAGGCGCGCGCGCCGATCTGCTGCAGGCGGCGCTGGACGTGATCAGCCAGGCCGGCGTCGAGGTTTCCGAGACCAATGAGGGCATCCGCGTCCGCCGCAACGGCGCCGCGCTGGAGCCGGTCGACGTCACCACCGATCCGTTCCCGGGCTTCCCGACCGACCTCCAGGCCCAGCTCATGGCGCTGATGACCAAGGCCAAGGGCACATCGCGCATCCGCGAGACCATCTTCGAGAACCGCTTCATGCACGTGCAGGAGCTCGCCCGTCTCGGCGCCAGGATCCGGCTCGACGGCGATGCGGCCTATGTCGACGGCGTCGAGAAGCTCACCGGTGCCCCGGTGATGGCGACCGATCTGCGCGCCTCGGTCTCGCTCGTCATCGGTGGCCTCGTCGCCGAGGGCGAGACGATGATCAACCGCGTGTACCATCTCGACCGCGGTTTCGAGGCACTCGAAGCCAAGCTCGGCCGCTGCGGCGCCCAGGTCGAGCGCATCAGCGGTTGACGCAAGGCACGGCCCCCGCCAGATAGGATCCATGTCCGATCCCGCCGCCGAGCCGCTGAAACTGATCGCCCTGGACGCCGAGGATCTCTCGGTGATCTCGGCGCATCTGCAGGACGCGGTGCTGAAGCGCGGCGACATTGCCTATCGGCCCGCCGAGAAGCGTTTTGCCCTGGCGCTGCGCCGTTTCGACTGGGAAGGCGCGGCGCAAGGGCAAAAGCGCCGGCGGCTCGCCGCTCTCCATTTCGAACGCGTGACGGCCGCGCGCAGCAGCAAGGTCGCGGCCGGCGATGTGGTGCTCAGTCTGCTTGCCGTCACCTTCGCCGAGACCGACGGCCCTGCCGGGGAGGTTACCCTGCATTTCGCCGACGGCGCCGCCATCCGCCTCGATGTCGAGTGCATCGAGGCGCAGATGAAGGATCTCGGTCCGATCTGGGAAGCCGTCGCGACGCCGGCCCACCCGGACGCCGGCTGAATCACACCTGCGGTCAGGACAGCACCATGCCGATCAGGCTTGACGCACGCAATGCCGGTTTCGAGCGGGAGTTCTCTGCCCTGCTCGCGATGAAGCGCGAGGTTTCCGAGGATGTCGACCAGGTCGCGGCCGCGATCATCGCCGATGTCCGCGCCCGTGGCGATGCGGCGCTGATCGACTACACCGAGCGCTTCGACAAGCTCTCTCTGACGCCGCAGACCCTGCGCGTCACGCAAGGCGAGATCGAGGCGGCCTTCGCCGCTTGCACGCGCGAGCAGCTCGCCGCGCTCGAAACGGCCCGCGCCCGGATCGAGGCCTATCACCTGCGCCAGAAGCCGGCCGATTCCTGGTCGCGCGATGCGCTCGGCGTCGAGAGCGGCTGGCGCTGGAGCGCGGTCGAGGCGGTCGGCCTTTACGTACCGGGCGGCACGGCGAGCTATCCGTCTTCCGTGCTCATGAACGCTGTGCCGGCCAAGGTCGCCGGTGTGAAGCGCCTCGTCATGGTCGCCCCGACTCCGCGTGGCGAAGGCAATCCGCTGGTGCTCGCCGCGGCGAAGCTCGCCGGCATCGACGAGATCTACAGGATCGGCGGGGCGCAGGCCGTGGCCGGGCTCGCCTATGGCACCGCGACGATCGCGCCCGTCGCCAAGATCGTCGGCCCCGGCAACGCCTATGTCGCCGCCGCCAAGCGCCGTGTCTTCGGCACGGTCGGCATCGACATGATCGCCGGCCCCTCCGAGGTCCTGGTCCTGGCCGATGCCAACGCCAATCCCGACTGGATCGCCGCCGATTTGCTCGCCCAGGCCGAGCACGACACCGCCGCCCAGTCGATCCTGATCACCGACGACGCAGCGCTGGCGGACGCGGTCGAGCGCGCGGTCGAAGGCCAG
Organism: Allobosea lupini; assembly: GCF_900109525.1. Taxonomy (GTDB): domain Bacteria; phylum Pseudomonadota; class Alphaproteobacteria; order Rhizobiales; family Beijerinckiaceae; genus Allobosea; species Allobosea lupini. The sequence continues at coordinate 594,202 of NZ_FOAN01000003.1, forward strand.
CTCCGCACCCTGCCACGCGCCGAGATCGCGGGCGCAAGCTGGCGCGACTTCGGCGCGGTCATCCTGGTCGAGACGCTCGCCAGCGCGATCCCTCTGGTCGACCGGTTGGCGCCGGAGCATCTCGAGATCATCGCCGACGATGCCGAAGGGCTGGCGGGGCGTATCCAGAACGCCGGCGCGATCTTCCTCGGCGGGCACACGCCCGAGGCGATTGGCGACTATGTCGGCGGCTCGAACCATGTCCTGCCGACAGCGCGCTCGGCCCGCTTCTCCTCCGGGCTCGGCGTCCTCGATTTCATGAAGCGCACCTCGCTGCTGAAATGCGATCCCGAGTCGTTGCGGGCGCTTGCCGGCGCCGCGACGGAACTCGCTGAAGCCGAGGGCTTGCAGGCTCACGCGCGTTCCGTGACGATCCGACTCAACGGCTGACGGCAGGCTGGCGATTCTGCGCCTGCACGGAGCTGGCGGAGGGCACATGTCGGAACGCAACCACTTGGTCGCCGTCACGCTCGACGAGGCCTCGCTCGGCCGCGGCAGCGCCGACCAGGAGCATGAGCGGGCCGTTGCGATCTACGACCTGATCGAACGCAACCACTTCGCCCTTCCCGATTTCGACGGCGGCCCCTATGCCGTCCATCTCGCCCTGGTGGAGCGCCGGCTTGCCTTCGAGGTGAAGAGCGCGGACGGCGCCCCGATCGTCACCCACCACCTCTCACTGACTCCGCTCAAGCGCATCATCAAAGACTACGAGATGGTCTGCGACAGCTATTACGCCGCCATCCGCACCGCGACGCCCTCGCAGATCGAGGCGATCGACATGGGGCGCCGCGGATTGCACGACGAGGCGGCGGTTCTGTTGGTCGAGCGGCTGGCGAACAAGGTCGAGATCGACAACGAGACGGCCCGGCGCTTGTTCACCTTGATCTACGCATTGCACTGGAAGGGCTGAACGCTTGGAGCCGCCCGTATCGCGCAAGCTCCAGAGCGTCCTGTTCATGTGCGCCTACAACGCGGTGCGCTCGCCCATGGCCGAGGCCATGGCCAAGCACTTCTTCGGCAAGTCGGTCTATGTCCAGTCGGCTGGGGCCCGTAAAGGCGATGTCGATGCCTTCGCGCTGGAGGCCCTCGACGAGATCGGCATCGATGCGCGCAAGCACAAGCCCAAGACAGTCGAGGAGCTGGAGGAATGGGAGGGGCTCAATTTCGACCTGATCGTCTCGCTCTCGCCCGAGGCGCACCACAAGGCGCTGGAGCTCACCCGCACCCTCGCCGCCGAGGTCGAGTACTGGCCGACCCCGGACCCGACCATCGTCCAGGGTTCCCGCGAACAGGTGCTCGACGCCTATCGCGCCGTTCGCGACGGGCTGATGCAGCGGATCAAGGTGCGGCTGCGGTCCTGAATCCCTACTGGATCAGGACCGCGCCGCCGCAGCGCACGCCGCTGACCCAGCTGTCGGCCTGACCGAGGCCGATGCCGAGCGTGCTGAGCAGGCTCGTCAGCACCTGGTCGAGCGGGGCTGCCGCGCCGGCGATGACGCCGGTGACGGCCCCGTCGAGCCCGGGTATGGGCAGACCCAGCCCCAGCAGCTCGACGCGCAGGTCGAGATCCCCGACCAGCCGCGACAGCAGGCTTGCGACGAAGTTCTGCGTCGAGGTCGTCTTCTTGTCGGCTCGCTGGATCTCGGCATAACTGAAGCTGACGGCGGTCTCGCTGGTGTTGCTGATCGTGACATGCGCCCGAGCCTTCACCTTGGCGAGACCGAGCAGGTCGAGCACAGTGGCAGCCGGTGGATTTGGCCGTGTGCTGAAATTGCCGAATTCGGCGTTGGAGACCTGCCCGATCCAGGCATCCACGACGGCCGGCGTCACGCCGAGCGTCACCCGCGAACTGGTGACGTCGCCGGCGCCGCAGGAGATCGCGGTCAGCCGGGCCGTCGCGGAAGCGAGCTCCAGATACAGCGGCAGTCTCACCAGCGAGGCCTGGCCGCTGCCGACCAGGGTGAGCGTGAGCAGCAGGCGTGTCTGGGCGGTGTGAACGCTTGCTCCGGCACGGCCGACCCGGACGAGGCTGGTCCCAACCGGCCGTTCGCCGATGGCCAGCTTGAGCGAGACCGCGGCGAGGCCGGGCACGTTGACCGCGAGACCGAGGTCGAGCTGGCGTGAGCCATTGGCAATCTGGGCCGCTGCCGAGATCAGGTCGAGCGCCGCCAGCGAGGCCTTGAGCGGGACCTCTTCACTGAGCTGCCGGCCGCCGTAGACGCCGAACGAGACGAGGCTCTGCAGGTTGATGCGCTGGCCCGAGCTGCCGAGGGCGCTGGAAAGGCGCCCCAGCGCCGCAATCGCGTCGCTGCCGGCTCCCTGGTCGCGAGCCGCATCCTGGGCTGCCAGAACGATGTCGCCGATGCGGACATTGGCGCGCAGGACCTCCTCGAAGGTCAAGGCGGAGATCGAGGCACGCGTCGCCAGCCGGCGCGCGAAGCTGAACAGGTCGATCCGCGCTCGGGCCAGCCCCTCATAGTCCATGACCGACAGCGACAGGCTGGTTCCGAGCAGGCCGCCGAGCAGGCCGTTGAGGGCGCCGCCCTCGACGCGGGCCAGCCGAGAGCCGATGGCGAAGGCTGCCTGCGCATCCTGCGCGGCGATGGCCTGCGTCACGATGGCGACCTCTCCGCTCTCGCCGCCCAGGCTGGAGGCCAGGACGCGGCCGAGGATCAACGGCGTGGTCGCCCGCATCTCGACCCGGGCGGCGTTGGCCGCGGGTCCCGAGCCCTGTTGGAAGCGTGCTGCCGGCGCCAGGCGCGGATCGGGCGTATAGGTGCCGGCCTGGACGGTGCCGACGGCGTCGGCCGGAAAGCCGTTGCGGCTCGCGCTGGCCCGGGCCGCGTTCGTGGCACGCTCGATATCGGCCGCAGCCGCGAGCGCCGCGAGATCGGTCGCGGTCTGCTGCCGGCGCTTCTGGTAGAAGATGCTCCCGACATCGACAGCCATTGCACCGAACCCGAACAGGACCAGGGAGGTGCCGGCGAAGACGATGGTCGAGAGGCCGCGGCGGTCGGCCAGGAATGTCCGGAACGAGCGGATCATGAGGGCCTCCTGTCCGGTCGGTTCGGGGATCGCGTCAGTAGCCGCCGCGCTGGACGACGGCGCGGCGCTCGACGACCGGCATCGGCAGTGCGACCATCGAGCTGAGCCGGTTGAAGACGCTGTCCGAGTAGTCGTAGACGACCGTGACCTCGAAGCTCGGCGCCGGGGCCCCGAGCGCTGTCGTCCGGACGGTCAGCTTGCTCGGTTCGAGGAAAGCGTAGGAGCCGATGTTGCGGGTGATGAAGGAGCGGGCCAGCCGCTCGCGCTCGGCATCGTCGAGGCCGGCGACGGATGCCCGAGCTGCTTCCGCGGCCAGCTGCTGCACGCCATGGTAGACGCCGAAAGCGTGGCCGTAGCCGATGATCCCGAACAGCAGCAGCAGCAGGATGGGGGCGATGAAGGCGAACTCGACCGCCGTGCTGGCCGACTGGTCGGTTCCGAGCGCAAGAGGATCATGGCGCATGGCGTGCTGCTCATCGTTTTAACAACTATAAGTTGTAAGGACGAGCGATTGACGAAACGTAAAAGTTGTACTCTCGGCCGGCGCCGAATTGTGAAGCTCCTCCAGAGGCTTAACAGAAATTTAAGAAACCCAGATCAGGAACATTGCTGAGGGCAACGTTACGTTAGCCATGCCGAGAGCCGAGCCGAGGATGAGTTCAGTCGCGATATCGACCGCATCCCGTTTCAGGCTCCGGCAATGGCGCGACATCGGCCTGATCGCAGGTCTGGCGCTCTGCTCCGGTTTCCTGGCCCTCGCGAGCCTGCCCGGGCCCGTCGCGGGGCCGCCCGCTCCGCTGGCTGCTGTCTTTCCGCCCTGGGTCGTGGGCGAGGAGGCCGTGGCGCGCAGCCTGGCGACCGGCGCCAGGGTCCTGCGGCAGGGGACTGTCCCCTTCGTCGTCGTTCTCGCGCCGGAGACGACAGCAAGGCCCGTCGGCGCCCTGCTGATGCTGCGCCTCGACGGCCTAGCCGGCTGCATCATCTCACCCGAGGCCGAAGCGAGCCGCTCATGACATTGACTTTGCCCGGCTTGCGGGACCTCGTTGCGCGCTGCCTCCTTGGCCTTGCCTTCCTCCATGTCCCGCTGCTCGTACTGGCGTCTCTGGCCCAGGCCGGCGACGGTCTGATACCTGGGCTCAGCGCGTTGATGCTGGCGCTCGCGGCGCTGATCGCCTATCGCAGTGCCGGGGCCACGCTGATCGCGCAATTCGCCATCGCGATTGCCCTGATCGGTCAGGTTTCGATCCTGGTCGCGGTCTTCTCCGGGCATCCCTGGCAGCCCGACATGCATATGTATTATTTCGCCGTGCTGGCGCTGCTCGCCGGCTTCTGCGACTGGCGACCGATCATCCTCGGTGCTGCACTCACGGCGGCGCATCATCTGGTTCTGCAATTCGTCCTGCCTGCCGCCGTCTTCTACCAGGGCGGCAATCTGCAGCGGGTGGTGCTGCACGCGGTGATTGTGGTCATCGAGACCGCCTTCCTCGCGGTGATCGCGTTGATGACCGCGCGCATCTTCGCGCAGACCGAGGCGAACCTGCGCCGCGCCGAGGAGGTTGCCGGGCGCGAGCGTCTGGCGGGAGAACGCGAACGGGCGCTTGCCGATGATGCGGAGACCCGGGCCCGGAGCCTGCGCGCCATGGTCGAGAAGTTCCGCGACGAGATGGACGGCGCCATGGTCATTCTCGACAAGGCGTCCGAGGCGATGCAGGTCGATGCCCGCGGCCTCACTGGCGCGTCCGAACGGGCGCGGCAGCAGATCGCCTCCGTTTCGCGCAATTCGAACGAGATGACGATCAGTATCGAGCAAACGGCGGCCGCCAGCCAGGAACTCGCCTCTTCGATCGCTGAGATCGGCCGCAACGTCTCGCAGACCGCCGACAGCTCGCAATCGGCGGCAAGGTTGGCGCGTGCTGCCAGCACCGAGATCGAGGCGCTGGCGCGCACCGGCGAAAGCGTTGGGGCGGTCGTCGAGATCATTCGCGGAATCGCGGCGCAGACCAGCATGCTGGCTCTGAACGCGACCATCGAGGCGGCTCGCGCGGGCGCCATGGGCAAGGGCTTTGCCGTCGTCGCCAGCGAGGTGAAGACGCTCTCGGCCCAGACCGCGAGCGCAACCGACGAGGTCGCGCGCTCGATCGAAGCGATCCAGATCGCCTCGCAACGCTCGCTCAAGTCGATCCGCGAGATCGTCGCGGCGATCGGCGAGGTCGAGACCGTCTCGATCGCGATCGCTTATGCGGTCGGCGAACAGGATCGCGCCACGGCAGAGATCGCCAAGGAGGTGCAGATCTCCTCCGACGGCATCAGTCGCAGTGCCCAGAGCCTGCAGAGCTTCGAGACGGTGACGGAGCGCACCTATGCTGCTGCCGGCAGCCTGCAAAGCTCCTCCAGCGATCTGGCGACGCAAGCCCAGCGCATCCGCCGCGAAGTGGCCGAGTTCTGCGAGCGCGTCGCGGCCGCCTAGAGCATTTCCGAGCGAAGTGGATTCCGGTTCGCGTGAAGAAAATGCGATGAACCGGAAGCTCTGACTACCAGGCGCGGCCTGGACCGATCGCGCCGAGCGTCAGCCACTCTCCGAGCGTCGCGGCGATGTCGGCGAAGCTCTCGCGGCGGCCGAGCAAACCGGCCGGCACATCCGGCCCGAAGGCCAGAATCGGCACGTGCTCGCGCGTATGGTCGGATCCCGGCCAACTCGGGTCGTTGCCATGGTCGGCTGTGATGACGGCGAGGTCGCCCGGCAGCAGCAGGGCCTCCAGCTCGGGCAGATCGCGATCGAAGGCTTCGAGCGCCGCCGCATAGCCGGGAATGTCGCGGCGATGGCCGTATTCGGTGTCGAAATCGACGAGATTGACAAAGCAGAAGCCGCCATCCGGCAGACGTTCGAATGCCTCGAGCGCCGCCGCGAACATGGCGGCGTTGCCGAAAGGCTTGATCTCCTCGCCGGTGTTCCGGTGGGCGAAGATGTCGCCGATCTTGCCGACCGTGACCACGCTCCGGCCCTTGGCCACGAGCCGGTCGAGGATCGTTTCGTCCGGTGGCGGGATCGCGAAGTCCTTGCGGTTGCCGGTTCGGGTGAAGCCGGTCTCGGTCGTGCCGATGAAGGGCCGGGCAATGACGCGTCCGATCCGCAGCGGATCGACCAGGACACGAACCCTCTTGCAGAGCGCATAGAGCCGCTCCAGGCCGAAATGCTCCTCATGCGCCGCGATCTGCAGCACAGAGTCGACCGAGGTGTAGCAAATCGGCTTTCCGGTCGAGATATGTTCCTCGGCGAGCTCGTCGATCACGGCCGTGCCCGAGGCATGCTTGTTGCCGAGGATCCCGGGCAGGGCGCCCTCGCGGATGATGGCGGCGACGAGGTCCGGCGGGAAGGTATTCTCCAGCGCGGTGAAATAACCCCATTTGAACGGCACCGGGCAGCCGGCGATCTCCCAGTGGCCAGAGGGCGTGTCCTTGCCCTGGCTGATCTCGACACCATAGCCGTACCGGCCTTGCGGTGCCGCTGGCCGTGCCACGCCGGCGAGCGGCTTGCCGGTCGAAGCCTCGCAGGCATGGCTGAGGCCGAGGCGGGCGAGATTGGGGATGTGGAGCGGCCCCTCACGCAAGCCTTCGCGGTCGCCGCGCCCCTGGGCGCAGGCCTGCGCGATATGGCCGAGCGTGTCGGAACCCTCGTCGCCATAGGTCGCCGCATCCTCGGCGCCGCCGCAGCCGACGGAATCGAGCACGATCAGGATGGCGCGCGCCATCAGTCGCGCACCGCGGCGTTGTTCGCAGGCTCAAGATTGAGGGCCGCGGCGAGCAACGCCTGCGTATAGGCCTCGCGGGGGCGCTGGAAGATCTCCTCCGCCGGCCCTTCCTCGACGATCCTGCCGTTCTGCATCACCACCACCCGGTGCGACAGCGCCCTGACCACCTTGAGGTCGTGGCTGATGAAGAGATAGCCGAGCTTGCGCCTGGCCTGCAGCCCGCGCAACAACTCGACGATCTGCGCCTGGACGGACATGTCGAGCGCCGAGGTCGGTTCGTCCAGAACGACGAATTTCGGGTCGAGCGCCATGGCGCGGGCGATCGCGATGCGCTGGCGCTGGCCGCCGGAGAATTCGTGCGGATAGCGGTCCATCGTCGCCGGGTCGAGTCCGACATCGGCGAGCGCCTGCGCCACGATCTCGCGCTGGCGCTGATAGCTCAGCCCCTTCTGCTGGACGGTGAGCCCTTCGGCGACGATGTCGGCGACCGACATGCGCGGCGACAGCGAGCCATACGGGTCCTGGAAGACGACCTGGAGATCCCGGCGCTTCGGCCTGATAGCCTTGCTCTTCAGCCCGTCGATGCGGTCGCCGAGGAAGACGATCGGCCCCTCGGATGAAATCAGCCTGAGGATGGCGAGGCCGAGCGTCGTCTTGCCTGAACCGGATTCGCCGACGATGCCGAGCGTCTCGCCCTCGCGCACCGTCACCGAGATGCCGTCGACCGCCTTCACATGGCTGGTGGTCCGGCGCAGCAGCCCGGTCTTGACCGGGAACCAGACCTTGACCGGCCCGGCCTCCAGCAGGGTCGGCGCGCCGTCCGGCACCGGTTCCGGCCGGCCTTTGGGCTCGGCCGCGAGCAGGCGTTGCGTATAAGCGTGCTGAGGATTGCCGAAGATCTCGGCGACGGGGCCCTGCTCGACGATCTTGCCCTTCAGCATCACGCAGACCCGGTCGGCGATGCGCCTGACGATGCCGAGATCATGCGTGATGAACAGGATCGCCATGCCGAGCCGTGCCTGCAGCTCCTTCAGCAGCGTCAGGATCTGCGCCTGCACGGTGACGTCGAGCGCCGTGGTCGGCTCGTCGGCGATCAGCAAATCGGGCTCGTTGGCGAGCGCCATCGCGATCATCACGCGCTGGCGCTGGCCGCCGGAAAGCTGGTGCGGATAGGCGTCGAGGCGGCTCGCCGCGTCACGGATGCCGACCAGGGTGAGCAGTTCGAGCGTGCGGGCGCGCGCCTTCTCGCCGCGCAGGCCCTTGTGCAGTTCGAGGATCTCGCCGATCTGCCGTGCGATGGTTTGCAGCGGGTTGAGCGAGGTCATCGGCTCCTGGAACACCATGGTGATGTCGTTGCCGCGGACCTTGCGCATCGCGTCTTCGTTGGCCGCGATCAGGTCCTGGCCGTTGAACAGCACCTTGCCCGACGGATGATGCGCCGCCGGATAGTTCAGCAGCTTCAGGATCGACAGCGCCGAGACCGACTTGCCCGAGCCGGACTCGCCGACCAGCGCAAGCGTCTCGCCCTTGGCGATCTCGAACGAGACCTTGTCGACCGCGAGCGTTTCCTGCCCGCCTTGGCGGAAGGCGACGGAGAGGTCCTGGATGGAGAGGAGGGGGGCGATCATTCCCAGATATTCATCTCTCTAACGGCCTCGGCGTCGATGCGCCTCATGCCGTCGGGCAGATGGATGCGCAGATCGGAGGATATGAAAACCGAGCACCCGGCAAGCGCCGCAGTGGCGATATGAATTGCGTCGGGAGCCTTGTTGCCGAGCGTAGCGCGGAGTTCTGCGCTTCGGCGCAGGATCGCACGGTCGACAGGAGTAATGTCAATTTCGTTGTCCACCCCGAACAGCGTCTCGTAGACAGACAGCAATTCGGTGTTGTTTTCCCGAAGCGGCAGCACCAAAACCTCAGCCAGTGTGAACTCGCTCGTATAAAGTCGCTTCTCACCGTCCCGAGTGTGATCGAGCAACGAGTCGAACAGATCGTAGTCGGTTTCCACAAATCGGATGATGTCGTTTGCGTCCAAATAGACTGACGTCACTTACGATTGCTCATGAGGGCCATTCGTCGCGCAGCTTGCGGATGCGGTCCACGGCTTCTTGCGAGGTCACGCGCTTTATCTGCCCTGAACGGACCAACTCGCGTGCCCGCCGAAGCGCGGATCGCGTGCACGAATCCGTCGAGGTCTCGGGGGTTTCGATCGTTAGGCGCACAGATGTCGCTGTGCCGACCGCAATCCGCAGATCCTCGGGCAGCTTCTCGACCGGATAGTGCTCGCACACGATCTTGTTCATCGCCTCTCTCCTTGCGGCGATCATAGCACGGTGCTCACGCGAAGGTCTTCCTCGGGTCGAAGGCGTCGCGGACGGCTTCGCCGATGAAGATCAGCAGCGATAGCATCAGCGCGATCACGACGAAGCCGGACAGGCCGAGCCAGGGCGCCTGCAGGTTCGCCTTTCCCTGCGCCAGCAATTCGCCGAGCGAGGGCGAGCCCGGCGGCAGGCCGAAGCCGAGGAAGTCGAGCGAGGTCAGCGTCGTGATCGAGCCGTTGAGGATGAAGGGCAGGAAGGTCAGCGTCGCCACCATGGCGTTGGGCAGGAGATGCTTGACCATGATCGCACTGTTGGAGAGGCCGAGCGCGCGCGCCGCGCGGACATATTCGAAGTTGCGCGCCCGCAGGAATTCGGCACGGACCACGCCGACCAGCGCCACCCATGAAAACAATAACAGGATGCCCAGGAGGACGAAGAAGCTTGGCGTGATGATCGCCGCGACGATGATCAGGAGATAGAGCGCCGGGATCGAAGTCCAGATCTCGATGACGCGCTGGAAGATCAGGTCGGTCCAGCCGCCGAAATAGCCCTGGATCGCGCCGGCGGCGATGCCGATCACCGATGAGATCGAGGCCAGGATCAGCCCGAACAGCACAGAGATCCGGAAGCCGTAGATCAGTCGGGCGACGACGTCACGGCCCTGGTCGTCGGTGCCGAGCCAGTTCCATTCGAGCTCGCGGCAGGTCATGCCGCCGGTTCGCTCGGCGATCGGGCGGCACTGCTCGTCCTTGAGCAGCCAAGTCGGCGGGGCAGGGGCCGGCACCGGCAGGTCGAGGTTGTGCGTGCGGTAGGAATAGCGGATCAGCGGCCATAAGGCCCAGCCATTCGCTGCGATTTCTCTGGCGATGGTCGGGTCGCGGTAGTCGGTGGTGGCGAGGAAGCCGCCGAATTTCTCCTCGGGATAGTTCACCGCGACCGGAAACAGCGTCTCGCCCTTGTAGCGTACGATCAGCGGCCGGTCGTTGGCGATGAACTCGGCGAAGAGCGAGAGCACGAACAGCGTCAGGAAGATCCAGAACGACCACCAGCCGCGCTTGTTGGCCTTGAAGCTCTCGAGGCGACGTCGGTTGATCGGCGAGAGCTTGAGCCAGCCCTGCTTTGTCTGCGGGGGGGCAGCGACAGGCGCGGCGGAGCGCAGGGCCGGTGGCGGGGCGTCGAGGAGGGTATCGCTCACTTCACGCCTCCCGCGATTCGAAGTCGATGCGCGGGTCGACCCAGGCATAGGTCAAATCGGTGATCAGGTGCACGATGAGGCCGATCAGCGAGAAGATGTAGAGATTGGCGAAGACGACCGGATAGTCGCGGTTGACGATCGCCTCGAAGGACAGGAGCCCGAGCCCGTCGAGCGAGAAGATCGTCTCGATCAAGAGCGACCCTGCGAACAGCGCATGCACGAAGGCCCCGGGAAAGCCTGCGATTACGATCAGCATGGCGTTGCGGAAGACATGGCCATAGAGCACGCCGCGCTCCGACAAGCCCTTCATCCGCGCCGTCAGCACGTACTGCTTCCGGATCTCGTCGAGGAAGGAGTTCTTGGTCAGCAATGTCGAGGTCGCGAAGGCGCCCAGCGCCATCGCCAGCACCGGCAGGGCGATGTGCCAGAAATAATCGCCGATCTTGCCGATCAGGCTGAGCTGGGCCCAGTTCTCCGAGGTCAGGCCGCGCAAGGGGAATATCTGCCAGAACGAGCCACCGGCAAAGAGCACGATCAGCAGGATCGCGAAGAGAAAGCCCGGTATGGCGTAGCCGACGATGACGACGGCGCTCGTCCAGGTGTCGAAGCGCGAGCCGTCCTTGACTGCCTTGCGGATGCCGAGCGGAATCGAGATCGCATAGGAGAGCAGGGTCATCCACAGGCCGAGCGTGATCGAGACCGGCAGCTTCTCCTTGATCAATTGCAGCACCGGCGCATCGCGGAAATAGCTGCGGCCGAAATCGAAGGTGGCATAGTCCTTCAGCATCTTGAAGAAGCGCTCATGCGCCGGCTTGTCGAAGCCGAACTGCTTTTCCAGCTCCTTGATGAAGGCGGGATCCAGCCCCTGCGCACCGCGATAGGCCGAGCCCGAATCCATCGACTGCGCGCCGGCATCGCCGCCGGAGCCGCCGCCGACGCGCTCGGCCGCGCCGCTATTGGGATTGTTGAGCTGCGAGATGATCCGCTCGACCGGCCCGCCCGGAGCGAACTGCACGATGACGAAGGAGATCAGCAGGATGCCGAACAGGGTCGGCACCATCAGCGCCAGACGCCGGGCGATATAGTTCAGCATGAGCGGCAGATGCTGGAGAGAAGGGTGGAAAATTGCAACATGGAACGGGACGAGTGCGGTTGCCGCCTGGTGACGATCATGGCTTCTCCTCGGCGGCTGCAATGATCTCCGGCAAGCGAGCGACGAGTTGAGGCAGAGCGGTTCGCGCCGTTTCCCAGACGATGCCTAGATTGATGTCGAAGTAGCCATGCGCGATCCGGTTGCGCATCCCCTTCATGCTTTTCCACGGCACATCGGCATAGTTGTCGAGAAAATCGGCATGGGTTTGCAGCAGCTTAGTTGCGGCTTCGCCGATGATCACGAGGTTGAGAACAACAGCCTGCTGAGTGCGTTCGTCGGCCAGAAAGTCGGCCCTCTCCATGCCATCGATATAAACGCCCGACTTGCGCGCTGCATCGAACATATGTCGCAAATAGTCAGCCAGCCTCTGATGGCGATTCATACCGGCCGCGCCTCGGCCAGTACGTGATTGCGGAAACTGGGCGGCAGGTCTTCGGCGGTCAGGACGTCGACGTTGACGCCGAGAAGTTCCTCCAGCGCGACCTGCAGACCGCCGATATCGAACAGCGTCGCGCCCGGCAAGGGGTCGATCAGGATATCCAGGTCGCTGCCTTGTCGATCCGTGCCGTGCAGGACGGAGCCGAAGACGCGAGGATTGCTGGCCCGGAAACGGCTCATCGCCTCGCGCACCGCGTCGCGATTGAGAGCAAGGGCGGTCGATGGCTTCATGGCAGCTTCTTACCCGCTTCGGCGTCCAAACGTCTCGCCCTGCAATCAATTACGCCTTCCCGATCCGCTTGGCCTTTTCCGCATCGTACCACCAGGTGCCCGGCGCGCCGGAACCGAATTTCGGCTTGGTCTGCGGGCGCTCGTACATGTCCCAATAGGCCAGCCACTCGCTGGCATTCCACCACATCGGGATCCAGTAGCGCCCGGCCCGCAGCAGCCGGTCGAGGCATTTGGCGGCGACCACCACCTCGGCATAGCTCTTGGCCTGGCCGACCTTGTCGATCATCGCGTCGATCGCCGGATCGGCGATCCCGCCGACATTACGCGAGCCGCGCGTCCTGGCTGCTTCCGAGCCGTAGATCACGCGCATCGTGTCGCTCGGGATGGCGCTGCCGCTCATCGCCCGGCTGATCATGTCGAAGTCGAACTCGTCGAGTCGGCGCTGGTACTGGGCGCCATCGACGATGCGCGAGGTCGCGTTGATGCCGAGCCGCTTGAGATTGGCCTGGAAGGGCTGGGTGTGCGGTTGCAGCGAGGGGGTCGAATCGAGGAACTCGATCTCGAAGGGCTGGCCGTTCGGCAGCTTCATGACATTGCCGTCGCGCTTGCAGCCGGCGGCACGCAGCATCTCGTCGGCCCGGCGCAGCAAGGCGCGGTCGCTGCCGGAGCCATCCGAGACCGGCGGCAGGAAGGGCTCGCCGAAGACCTCGTCCGGGACCTTGCCGCGGAACGGCTCGAGCAGCGCGAGCTCTTCCGGCGAGGGCTTGCCGACCGCCTTCGAATCCGAGTTCTCGAAATAGGATGTCGCCCGCGAGAAGGACGAGAACATGATGTTCTTGTTGGTCCACTCGAAGTCGAAGGCGAGGCCGAGTGCCTCGCGGATGCGCGGGTCAGCGAACTTCTCGCGGCGCAGATTGTAGATCCAGCCCTGCGAGCCGATCGGTTCGGTCTTCGGCAGGGCCTCTTTCTTGACCTTGCCTTCGTGGATGGCCGGGAAGTCGTATCCCGTCGCCCAGATCCGCGAGGTGAACTCCTCCTGGAAGGTGATCACCCCGCTCTTGAAGGCTTCGAAGGCGACCTGCCGGTCGCGGAAATACTCCCAGCGGACACGGTCGAAATTGTTCTGCCCGACATTCACCGGCAGATCCTTGGCCCAGTAATCCGGCACGCGGTCGAACTCGATGAAGCGGCCCTGCTCGAACTTTCCGACCTTGTAGGCGCCCGAGCCGAGCGGCGGCTCCAGTGTCGAGGCCTCGAAATTGCGGGTCGACCAGTATTTCTCCGAGAAGACCGGCAGGCCGGCGACGACGAGATGCAGATCGCGGCTGCGCTTCGCCGAGAGCTTCACCACGAGAATGTCGTCGCTCTCGGCGACTGCCGATTCCATCTCGCCAAGGATCAGCCGGTAGGTCGGATGGCCCTTGCTCTTCAACAGGTTGAACGAGAAGGCGGCGTCGCCGGCGGTGACCCGCGAGCCGTCATGGAACTTCGCCTCCGGCCGCAGGCGGAAGCGGTAGGTCAGCTTGTCCTGCGAGACCGAGACGCTCCTCGCGATCAGGCCGTAGAGCGAGCCGGGTTCGTCGCCCGAGCCGGCCATCAGGCTGTCGAAGCAGGCATCCATGCCGGCCGCGCCGTCGCCCTGCAGCACATAGGTGTTGAGCGTGTTGAAGGTGTCGAAGCTCTGATTGCCGCCGGCACGCTTGATCTGGATGGTGATCGAACCGCCCTTCGGCGCTTTCGGATTCACATAGGCGAAATGCGGGAAGTCCGGCGGCAGTGCCAGCTCGCCGAAGGTCGAGAGGCCATGGACCTCGTTCTCCTGCGCCAGCGCCGCCGTGAGCGAGACCGGCAGCGTGGCCGCGCCTGCGATGGCACCGCCGGCTTCGAGCAGCCTGCGGCGGGTGATCCGGATCGCCATGCGATACCCCTTGCGATTCGTCGTCCGATTATGTCGTTACGCCGAGCTAACGCCAGCGCTGCGCGCATTTCCGGTCATGGTGACGGCAATTGCATGGCGCCGACAAGCAAAAGCCGGGCTTTCGGCCCGGCTCATGACGTCACATCGGCGCGAGGCGCGCTATCAAATCAGGGCTTCGGCAGCGGCTTCGGCGAATCGGCGAGGCTGTTGAGATAGGCGACCACGTCGGCGCGGGCCTCGGGGCGGGCGATGCCGGCAAAGGCCATCGCGGTGCCGGGGACGTAGGCCTTCGGGTTCTTCAGGAAGTGGTCGAGCGCGTCGGCGTCCCAGCTCTTGTCGCCGCGGGCCTTCATCGCCGCGGAATAACCGAAGCCGGCGACCGAACCCTCGGCGCGGCCATAAACGTCATAGAGATGCGGGCCGACCTTGTTGGCGCCGCCCTTCTCGAAGGTGTGGCAGGCCTTGCAGGCGCCGACGGCCTTCTCGCCCTTGGCCACGTCCGCCTTGGCGAGGCGCACCGCGATCGGCTCTTCGACTGCCGCTGCAGCGCCCGCGCCGCCAGCTGCCGCCGCCGGCTCGAGGCTAGGCAGGTCATAGCCAGGGACAACCGGCTTCTTCGGGGCGAAGACGATGCCGGCGCCCATGTTCAGGGCCATAACGACGAGCAGGGTCGACAAACCCGCGCCAGCGATCTTGTTCAGTTCGATATTCATCGTCTCTCACAACCCCCGGCCCGCCCGTCGGCGAAGCAAGACAGCGCTGCGGCCGGACCCTTGCGGGAACCGGCACGTCTGCGCTGCTTAACCGCTTTGCGCGCTGCATTGCAACTCGTATAAGCACGCTCCGCTTTGAGACCTTTTGCCGCCCCCGCGAGCTTCCACAGCCAATGCCCAACCCGCTGATCCTGATCCCGGCCCGCATGCAGGCGACGCGCCTGCCGGGCAAGCCGCTGGCCGACATCCTGGGCGAGCCGATGATCGTCCGCGTCTGGCGCCGTGCCATCGAGGCTGGTGTCGGCGATGTCGTGGTCGCGACCGATGACGAGCGCATCCTCGCGGCGATCGAGCAGGCCGGCGGCCGGGCGGTGATGACCAGCCCCGCGCACCAGACCGGCTCCGACCGGATCAAGGAAGCCGCCGACATCGTCGATCCGAAAGGCGAGCACGACATCATCGTCAACGTCCAGGGCGACTTCCCGACGTTGGCGCCGGCTGCAATCGCGGCTGCGGTCGAGCCGCTCGCCGATCCGGCCGTCGACATCGCGACGCTGGCCGGCGAGATCACCGAGGACGAGGAGAAGACCGCGCCGAGCGTGGTCAAGCTGATCGGCAGCGAGGTTTCGCCCGGCCGGATGCGGGCGCTCTACTTTACCCGCGCGACGGCCCCTTATGGCGATGGCCCGCTCTATCACCATGTCGGCCTCTACGCCTATCGCCGCCGCGCGCTCGACCGCTTCGTCTCGCTGCCGCAATCACCGCTGGAGCTGCGCGAGAAGCTCGAGCAGCTGCGGGCGCTAGAGGACGGCATGCGCATCGACGCGATGATCATCGATCACGTCCCGCGCGGCGTCGATACGCCCCCCGATCTGGATCGCGCCCGCGCGTTCCTGACATCCAAAGCCTGAGCCTGAAAGTCCTAGAATGTCAGTCGTCGTTTCCTATCAGGGTGAGCCCGGAGCCTTCTCCTCGCAGGCCGCCCTCCAGGTCTTTCCGGATTGCGAGCTCTTGCCCTGCCGGACCTTCGAGGACGCGCTCGCCGCGGTCTCGGACGGCGCCGCCCGCTACGGCATGATCCCGATCGACAATTCGATCGCGGGCCGCGTTGCCGACATCCATCATCTGCTGCCGCGCTCTGGGCTCCACATCATCGGCGAGCACTTCCTGCCGATCCGCTTCCATCTGATGGCGGTCGAGGGTGCGACGCTGGCGACGCTGAAGACGGTGCAGAGCCACATCCACGCGCTCGGCCAGTGCCGCAAGATCATCCGCAAGCTCGGACTCAAGGCCGAGGTCGCGGCCGACACTGCCGGCTCGGCCCGGCAGGTCGCCGAGGCCGGCGATCCGACGCGGGCCGCGATCGCGCCGCACATCGCCGCCGAGGTCTACGGGCTCAACATCCTGATGGAGGACATCGAGGACGAGAAGCACAACACCACGCGCTTCGTCGTACTCTCGAAATATCCGGAATTCGCCCGCCAGGGTTCTGGCAAGACGGTGACCACGCTGATCTTCCAGGTCCGCAACCTGCCGGCGGCGCTCTACAAGGCGCTTGGCGGCTTCGCCACCAATGGCGTCAACATGACCAAGCTCGAGAGCTACATGGTCGATGGCCATTTTTCGGCGACGATGTTCTACAGCGACGTCGAGGGGCATCCCGACGACCCGGCGCTGCGTCGCGCGCTCGACGAGCTCGCCTTCTTCTCGAAGGAGCTGAAGATTTTGGGCGTCTATCCCGCGCACGAATTCCGCGACAGCTTCCCCGAGCCGGGGGAGTAAGGCGCACCTTCTCCCCTCTGGGGAGAAGGTGCCGGCAGGCGGATGAGGGCGGTACGACCGGGTGAGACGAAGGCAGGTTGAGCCTATTCTTCCCTCATCCGTCTCGGCTTCGCCGAGCCACCTTCTCCCCCGAGGGGAGAAGGATTCCGAGCGCTACGGCTCCTCGCCGTCGACCGCCCACGCCTTCAGGATGGTGTTGGCGATCGCCATATGCGGCGGGCAGAACAGATTGTCGGGGTGCTTGCCCTCCAGCATCTGCAGTGCCTCCGCCCGGCTGAACCAGCGGCCGGCTTCGAGCTCGGTGCCATCCAGCACGATGTCGTCGTTCAGCGCTTCGGCGATGCAGCCGATCATCAATGAGCCGGGGAAAGGCCAGGGCTGCGAGGCAATGTAGCGAACCGTGCCGGTGCGCAGGCCGGCTTCCTCCCAGGTCTCGCGCCTGACCGCGTCCTCGAAGGTCTCGCCCGGCTCGACGAAGCCGGCGATGCAGGAATACATGCCGGGCGCGAAACGAGACTGGCGGGCCAGCAGGCAGTTGTCGCCGCGCACCGCCAGCATGATCACGACCGGGTCGGTGCGCGGGAAATGCTGGGCGCCGCAAGCCTCGCATTGCCGTTTCCAGCCGGCCGAGCCGAGCTTGGTCGGCGCGCCGCACTGGGCGCAGCAGCGATGGCGGGCATGCCAGTCGAGCAGGGCCTTGGCCTCGCCGAGCGGGCCAAGCTCATCCTTCGGCACCAGCCGCTTTAGCGCGACGCTGCGCAGATCAGTGACGACGAGTACGGCCTGCTCGCGCAGGCCATCGAGCAGTTCGCGGTCGATCAGCCGGCCGAAGCGCGGCGCCCCGTCCGGATCGAGCCCGAGGAAGACCTCTTCCTGCGCCGGGCCCAGGCCATCGGCACCGCTCTCGTCGAACCAGACGGTCTGCGTCTCGGCACCCGTCCGCAATAGGATCGGCGTCTCGCCGGCAACGACGGCGAAACGCGTGTCGCTGCGTTCTCGCAAGGCGGCGACCTCGTCCGGCCGGTCGCGCAGATCGGCGCGGCGGTCGAGCGGGCTGGTGGCGAAGCCGGTCTGGGCTGAGCGTTCTTTGCGGCGGGAGGCGTCGTTCATGCCTCCCGTCCTACTCCGCTTTCGGTCCGACCGGAACGGGGTCGAACGCAGAATTATACGTATGCGAACGTTCGCGGGCTGCTCAGCTGTTTCCGCGCCCACGCAGCAGATGGATGATGCCGGAGAAGTCGGTGCCGCCTTCGCCCCAGGCATTGTGCAGGCCGTAGACCTGCGCGGCCGCCGAGCCCAGCGGCGTCGAGGCGCCGGCGGCCTGCGCCGCCTCCTGGGCGAGCTTCAGATCCTTCAGCATCAGCGCCGAGGCGAAGCCGGGCTTGTAGTCGTTGTTGGCCGGGGAGGTCGGCACCGGGCCGGGCACCGGGCAATAGGTCGTCAGCGACCAGCACTGGCCGGACGAGGTCGAGGCGACGTCGAACAGCGCCTGATGCGACAGGCCGAGCTTCTCGGCCAGCACGAAGGCCTCGGAGACGCCGATCATCGAGATGCCGAGGATCATGTTGTTGCAGATCTTCGCCGCCTGGCCGTTGCCGGCGTCGCCGCAATGCACGACCTTCTTGCCCATCGCGGACAGGATCGGCTCGCCGCGCTTGAAGGCATCGGCACTGCCGCCGACCATGAAGGTCAACGTCGCGCCCTGGGCGCCGCCAACGCCGCCCGAGACCGGCGCGTCGAGCGAAAGGCAGCCGCGCTCGGCGGCGAGCGCATGCGCCTTGCGGGCGCTCTCGACGTCGATGGTCGAGGAATCGATCAGGAGGGTGCCCGGCTTCACGGCGGGGAGGATGTCGGTCCAGACCCCCAGCACATGCTTGCCGGCCGGCAGCATGGTGACCACGATCTCGGCATCCGCGACCGCCTCCTTGGCCGAACCGGCGATGCCGACGCCGAGCGCCGCGGCGGCGTCCTTGGAAGGCTGCGACAGGTCGAAGGCGGAGACCTTGTGCCCGGCCTTGACCAGGTTGCCGGCCATCGGCCCGCCCATATGGCCGAGCCCGATGAAGGCGATGGTGCTCATGGTCGTATCCTTC
Source organism: Allobosea lupini (assembly GCF_900109525.1). GTDB lineage: Bacteria > Pseudomonadota > Alphaproteobacteria > Rhizobiales > Beijerinckiaceae > Allobosea > Allobosea lupini. Next base: position 612,879 of record NZ_FOAN01000003.1, read on the forward strand.
CCGCTACCGTTCGCGTCATGCTCGGGCGCAGACCCGAGCATCTCTTTCAGGAGATTCTCGGGTCTGCGCTTCGCTTCGCCCGAGAATGACGTCTGAGTTTCAATTCCCCTTGGCGCGTCCGACCAGCGAGCGCGCCACGATCATCCGCATCACCTCGTTGGTGCCCTCCAGAATCTGGTGGACCCTGAGGTCGCGGACGATCTTCTCGATGCCGTAATCGGCGAGATAGCCGTAGCCGCCATGGATCTGCAGCGCCTGGTTGGCGACCTCGAAGCCGGTGTCGGTCGCGACCCGCTTGGCCATGGCGCAGAGCTTGCTGGCATCCGGCGTCTTCTCGTCGAGCGCTGCCGCAGCACGCCACAGAAAGGTGCGGGCCGCCTCAAGCTCGGTCGCCATGTCGGCGAGCTTGAACTGCAGCGCCTGGAAGTCGGCGATGCGTGCGCCGAAGGCCTTGCGCTCCTGGGCATAGCCGAGGGCCTTGTCGAGCGCGCCCTGCGCCCCGCCGATCGAGCAGGCGCCGATATTGAGCCGGCCGCCGTCGAGGCCGGCCATGGCGATCTTGAAGCCGATGCCTTCCGGGCCGATCCGGTTGGCGACGGGCACGCGGCAGTTCTCGAAGATCACGGCGCGCGTCGGCTGGGCGTTCCAGCCCATCTTCTTCTCGTTGGCGCCGAAGGAGAGGCCGGGCGTGCCCTTCTCGACGACGATGGTCGAGATGCCGGACGGGCCGGCCTCACCGGTGCGGACCATCACGACATAGATGTCGGAGACGCCGGCGCCGGAGATGAACTGCTTCTGGCCGTCGAGGACATAGTGGTCGCCGTCGAGCACGGCCTTGGTCTTCAGCGCGGCGGCGTCCGAGCCGGCGCCCGGCTCGGTCAGGCAGTAGCTCGCCAGATGCTCCATGCTGCAGAGCTTCGGCAGGAACTTGTGGCGCTGCTCTTCCGACCCGTAGCGGTCGATCATCCAGGCGCACATGTTGTGGATCGAGATATAGGCGGCGACTGTCGGGCAGCCGGTCGACAGCGCCTCGAAGATCACCGCCGCGTCGAGGCGCGACAGGCCGGAACCGCCGACATCGTCGCGGATGTAGATGCCGCCCATGCCGAGCGCAGCCGCCTGGCGCATCTCCTCGACCGGGAAATGCTTCTCCTCGTCCCAGCGCACGGCGTGCGGCGCCAGGGTTTCGGCAGCGAAACCCTGGGCCATGTCGCGGATCGCGATCTGGTCTTCGGTGAGGGAGAAAGCGGTCATGGCTTCCAGTCCGCGAGATGGATGATGCGATCCGCGTGGGCGGTCGCCGAGAATTTTCGCAGCATGCGCTCGTCGGCCGTGATCAAGTAGGAATCGATGTGGCGTGCCAGCGCGATATAGAAACAATCATAGGCCGAATGGTCGAATTCCAACGCCATCGTCCACGCTATGTCAGTCAGATCTCCCAGCGGGAAATAACCTGCCATCAGGCGATCGATCGTCGCGACCATTGCTTTGGCCTGCTCTAGGCTCAGCTCGCCTTTGCGACGGTAGACCAGCGCCGTATTTCTAACCTCGGCAATAAACAGATCGGGAGCAACTAACGGCAGATCGGTCGCTGGAAGCGGATAGACCGCTGCGCCAGGTGAGGCGGGAATGAACCAGCGAAGGGCTGCGCTTGCATCAACGACGATCATCGCGCCGGTCACGCTCGTCGCGAATGATGTCTTCGGGTGGGGTCACCATTCGCAACTGGCCGTGCTTCTCATGAAACTCGGCCAGCAAGGCGATCTTTTCGCTGCCAGTCAGCGGCGCAGCCGCGCGCAACGTGTCGCGCGCGAAGGTTTCGAGAGAAACACCGGCCAAGCGAGCCTTGACCTTGAGGCCAGCGATTGTCTCGTCGTCGATGTTGCGGACAAGCATCTGGCCCATAGGCTTCTCCTTATGCTATCATAAATGATAGCACGATTGCTCTTGCCGCTCAACCCATCGTCGGGATGACGAAGCTGGCGCCGTCCTTGATGCCGGACGGCCAGCGCGCCGTCACCGTCTTAGTCTTGGTGTAGAAGCGGATCGAGTCCGGGCCGTGCTGGTTGAGGTCGCCGAAGGAGGAGCGCTTCCAGCCGCCGAAGGTGTAGTAGGCCAGCGGCACCGGAATCGGCACGTTGATGCCGACCATGCCGACCTGGACCTTCGAGGCGAAGTCGCGGGCGGCGTCGCCGTCGCGGGTGTAGATCGCGGTGCCGTTGCCATATTCGTGGTCGTTGGTCAGCTTCAGCGCCTCGTCATAGCTCTCGGTGCGCAGCACGGAGAGGACCGGGCCGAAGATCTCCTCCTTGTAGATGCGCATGTCCTTGGTGACGTTGTCGAACAGGCAGCCGCCGACATAGAAGCCGTTCTCATAGCCCTGCATCTTGAAGTCGCGGCCGTCGACGACGAGCTTGGCGCCTTCCTGGATGCCGATGTCGACATAGGACTTGATCTTCTCCATCGCCGCCTTGGTGACGACCGGGCCGTAATCGGCCGAGGTGTCGGTCGAGGGGCCGATCTTCAGGCTCTCGACGCGGGGAATGAGCCGCTTGACCAGCTCGTCCGCGGTGGCCTTGCCGACCGGGACGGCGACCGAGATTGCCATGCAACGCTCGCCGGCCGAGCCGTAGCCGGCGCCGATCAGCGCGTCGACGGCCTGGTCCATGTCGGCGTCGGGCATGATGATCATGTGGTTCTTGGCGCCGCCGAAGCACTGCACGCGCTTACCATTGGCGCAGCCGCGAGCGTAGATGTACTCGGCGATCGGCGTCGAGCCGACGAAGCCGACGGCCTTGATGTCGTGGTCGTCGAGGATGGCGTCGACCGCCTCCTTGTCGCCGTTGACGACATTGAGGATGCCGGGAGGGCCGCCGGCCTCGATGAACAGCTCGGCGAGGCGCATCGGCACGCCGGGATCGCGCTCGGACGGCTTCAGGATGAAGGCGTTGCCGCAGGCGATGGCGGGGCCGAGCTTCCAGAGCGGGATCATCGCCGGGAAGTTGAACGGGGTGATGCCGGCGACGACGCCGAGCGGCTGGCGCAGCGAGTAGATGTCGATTCCGGGGCCGGCGCCGTCGGTGAACTCGCCCTTCATCAGGTTGGGCACGCCGAGCGAGAACTCGATCACCTCGACGCCGCGCTGGATGTCGCCCTTGGCGTCGGGAATGGTCTTGCCGTGCTCGCGGGCGAGCAGTTCGGCGAGCTCGTCATTGTTCTGCGCGATCAGGTCGAGGAACTTCATCAGCACGCGGGCGCGGCGCTGCGGATTGACCGCCGCCCATTTCGGCTGGGCCTCGGCGGCGTTCTCGACCGCGGTGCGCATCTCGGCGGCGGAGGCGAGCGCGACCTTGCCGATCACCGAGCCGTCCATCGGCTGGTAGACGTCGGCCGTGCGGCCCGAGGTGCCAGCGACGTGCTTGCCGCCGATGAAGTGACCGATCTGACGCATGGCATCCTCCCCTAAAGTCGTGTGACGCTGATTTGAGCTACCCCTATCATTATCGTTTGCGCACGGCTATAGGCGGATATCGGCGGGCGTCGTGCAAAAAAACAGATACGGGAGGAGCGCCATGGAACGGTTCGACTGGGACGACCTGCGTTTCTTCCTTGCCGTCGCCCGCTCGGGCCGGCTCACCGCGGCGGCGCGCCGTCTTGGCGCGGACCACGCCACCGTCTCGCGCCGCATCACCTCGCTGGAGGAATCGCTCAAGGCCAAGCTGTTCGAGCGCCGCCCGCAGGGCTATGCGCTGACCGGCCATGGCGAGCAGTTGCTGGCGAAAGCCGAAAGCATGGAAACCGAGGCGCTGGCGATCCAGAGCGAGATCGGCGGCGCCGACATGGCGCTCTCCGGCACGGTCCGGATCGGCGCGCCCGATGGTTTCGGCTCGACCTTCCTCGCCTCGCGTTTCGCCGGTCTCGCCAAGTCCTATCCCGGGCTGGAGCTGCAGCTCATCGCGATGCCGCGCCTGCTCTCATTGTCGAAGCGCGAGGCGGATGTCGCCATCACGCTGGCCCCCCCTAAGGAGGGCAAGGTCGTCGCCCGCAAGCTCTGCGACTACCGGCTCGGCCTTTACGCCGCGCAGAACTATCTCGACGCCATGCCGAAGATCACGGCAGCCGAGGATCTCTTCGGCCATCGCATCGTCGGCTATATCGACGACCTGATCTTCACGCCTGAGCTCGACTATCTCGACGAGGTCGCCAAGGGCTTGCGGGCCCATATCCAGAGCTCCAGCGTGCTAGCGCAGATGAACGCCGTCGCGGCCGGCGCCGGCATCGGCGTGATCCACCATTTCATGGCGGTCGACGAACCCAGGCTGGTGCCGGTGCTGCCCGAGAGCGTGTCGATCACGCGCTCGTTCTGGCTGCTCGTCCATGCCGACCTCAAGGACGTGGCCCGGGTGCGGGCGGTCGTCGACTTCATCGTGCGCGAGTCGAAGGCGAGCCGCGCCTTGTTGATGGGCGAGCTGGCGGCAGCCGGCGGCGCGCGCCTCGCCGCGGCAAGCTGACGCCGCGTGCTCAGCCCGCGAGGCGCACGCAGTTGCGTCCCTCGCGCTTGGCCGCATAGAGCGCCCGGTCCGCGGCGATCAGCTGCTGGTCGAAATTGCCGGCACCATCGATCTCTGCAACGCCGATCGACGCCGTCAGCGTGACCTGCTGACCGCCCACGGTCAGGGTCTCGTGCGAGACGTCGAGCCGGATGTGGTCGCTGAGCCGCATCGCCGCCTTGGCGTCGACACCAGGGAACAGGATGGCGAATTCCTCGCCGCCGATGCGGGCGAGCAGATGGCCGCTGCCTTCCACCGACTGGGCGAGGCAGCGCGCCACATTGGCGAGCGCCCGGTCGCCGAAATCATGACCGTGGCTGTCGTTCAACTGCTTGAAGTCGTCGATATCGAGGATGGCGACGGCACTCTTGCGCTTCTTCGCCTGCGCCTCCTCGATCAGCCTGCCGGCGTTGGCGAAGAAATGGCGGCGATTGAACAGCCCGGTCAAAGCATCGCGGGAGGCGAGGCTATGGAGTTGCTCGAGCTGTTCGAGCGTCTCGACATTGCTCGCGATCCGGCATTGCAGTTCTTCCGGGATGAAGGGCATCGAGATGAAGTCGTTGGCGCCGGCCTTGAGGAAGCCGACCGAGACCATGCGGTCGCTCGACGAGGAGACGCCGATCAGGCGCAGCCGGTCGGAGGCGAACTCGCGGCGAATGCGCCGCGTCAGCTCGTAACCATCCATATCGGGCATGTAATAGTCGCTGACGACCAGCTTGATGTCGGGATCGTCCTTGAGAAGGGCCAGCGCCTCGTCCCCGGAGGCGACCTCGATCACCTCGTATTGCTGGACCTTCAGCATATGGGCGAGCAGCTTGCGCGTTGCCGAGGTGTCGTCGACGACGAGGATGCGGGTCTGGCGGTTGCCGAGCGCACGCCTGGCGGTCCCGACCACTGTCTCGAGCGTGAAGGCGCTGTCCTTCGGGACGTAATCGATGACGTCGCGCTCCATGATCCGGTTGCGCGTCTCGATGTCGAAGCTGGCGGTGTGGACGATGGTCGGTATTCCGCGCTGGACGGTGAAGTCGATGGCTTCGCCGCGTGGCGCGTCGGGAAGGTTGAGGTCGACCACGGCCAGGGTGAAGGCGGCGCGATCCTCGGTGACGACCTCGTGCAATTCGTTGAGCGACTGGCAAACGACGATGGGCAGCTGAAGCTCGGTCTCGAGGCGGCGCGAGAGCGCCAGCGCGTAGGTCCGTGAATCCTCGACGAGAAGGACCTTGAGCTCCTGAGTGATGGGTTCGCTCTCGCGGCGTCCGGTTGCGCGATAGGCCATTGAGCTCACGAGTCCCTGGTCGATGCCAGCAGGGTTTGCGGCAGGTTTCGAGCTCTGCTTTGCGATGAAAAGGCGAACTCCATGCGGCAGACCTTCCTGCCGCAACGTTAATTTGGGTTTAACCAGCACCCTGTCGCCCGGGGGTGATAGGGGGTGCTTATCGGTGTTGCGGGAGTGCTGCAGTTCAAATCCGCCAGGGCAGGATGTTGGCCGGCAATTTGCGGCCGAGCGCGTCGAGCCCGAGCATGACCGCGAGGATCACCGCGCAGGCGCTGATCGCCACCGCCGCTGCCTCGCCGGCGAGCCCGGCTTCCTTCAGGCTGAACAGCACGACGCCGAGCGTCTCGGTGCCGGAGGACCAGAGCAGGGCCGAGACGGTGAGCTCGTTGAAGGCGACGAGGAAGACCATCAGCCCGCTGACGGCGGCTGCCGGCGCCAGGATCGGGGCGACGATGAAGCGCAGCATCTGCCAGAGCGTGACGCCGTCCAGCTTCGCGGCTTCCTCGTGATGCGCCTCGATCTGCGCCATCGCCGCGACCGGGGCCTTCAGCGCCAGCGGCAGGAAGCGTGCGACATAGGCGAACAGGATGATGAAGGGCGTGGCGTAGATGCTGACGCCGATCAGCGGCAGCGGCTTCAGGAACATCAGGATGCAGGCGATGGCCAGCACGACGCCGGGCAGAGCATAGGGCAGCTCGATCACCACCTCGACCACGCGCCGGAGCTTGCCCATGCGCCGCTCCAGTCCATAGGCGAAGGCGATCGAGAGGAGGGCCAGCAACACTGCGGCCGAGCCTGCAAAGAAGAAGGAGTTGCGGAAGGCGCGCACCGTCACGTCTTGCCGCAGCAGCACCTCGGCGAACTTGTCGAAGGTGAGGTTCTGCCAGGTCAGCGCGACGCCGAGTGCTGGCGTCAGCGCCTCGCCGAGCAGTGCCAGCAGCGGCAGGCCGAGCTTGAGCGCGATCAGCAGCCAGAGACCGGCGGCTACGAAGGGACGCGCGGCTCCCAGCTGCCAGAAGGGTTGCAGCGGCCGTTCGATCTCGACCTTGCCGCCGCCGCGCCGGGTTGCGAGCAGGCCGGCGACGATGCCGAGGCCGGCGACGAGCACGACCAGCAGCGAGAGCGCGGCCGCGTCCGGCAGCCCGGCCGGGCCGAAGCTCGACAGCCGGCGATAGATCAGCGTCGGCAGCGTGAGGTAGTTCACCGGCAGGCCAAGCAAAGCCGGGATGCCGAAATTGCCGATGCCGGCGACGAAGGCGAGCAGGGCCGCGGCCATGATCTGCGGCCGCAGCACCGGCAAAAGAATGCGCGCGACGATGGTGGCGGGCGCCGCCCCCTCCATCTGCGCGGCCTCGACCAGCGTATGTGGCACGCTGCGCAGACCGGTCCAGAGAGTGATGGCGACCAGCGGCGCATGATGCAGGGCCATCACCAGGATGATGCCGCCGCGTCCCAGCAGCGGATTGGGCGTGCCCGGCGCCGGCGCCAGCCCGAGTATGCCCAGCAGGGCCGAGTTCGGCGCGAACAGGCTGAGGAAGGCCAGCGCCGCCACCTGCGGCGCGACCATCATCGAGAAGACCAGCGCGAAGGCGAGCGGGCGCTTGCCGCGGACATCGGTGACGGCGAGCAGGATCGCCGCCATTCCACCGATCAGCAAAGCACCGAGCGCTGAAAGCCCGGCCGTCTCGAAGGTGTGCAGGGTCGCGTTGACCGCGGCGCGGCTGGAGATCTCGGCCAGGGCCGCTTCGGGTGCGAACTGCCAGCCCGGCGCGAAGGCGGCGACGAGCAGCCGCAGGAAGGGCAGGGCGCCGAACAGGGTCGCGCAGAGCAGGACCAGCGCCGGCAGGCCGAGGCCGGCCGGCAACGCGAGGCCGGGCAGGACCGGGCGGATGCCGGTCTGCCTCAGCTCGGCGGGGGCTGCGAGCGTCATCGTGTCGGCGCCTGGGGCTGGATTCCGTCGGGCTCAGCCTTCGAAGATCGCGCTGAAGCGCTTGCGGGCGGCCGGCTCGTCGGCCAGCGCCTTGGCCGCGTCGAAAGGCATCAGCTTGATCGCGCCGCGGGCCGGGTAGCCGGCCGGCAGGGCGACATCCGGATGGGCCGAGACATAGCCCTGCTTCAGCGCCAGCTCCTGGCCGTCCTTGGAGATCAGGAAATCGACCAGAGCCTTGGCGGCCTCGGGATTCTTGCTGCTCTTCAGGATCGCGACCGGCTCGCTCACCGCCGAGACGCCTTCCTTCGGGAAGACGAATTCGACCGGGGCGCCCTTGGCTTTCTCGCGGATCGGCATGAAGTCGACGATCATGCCGTAGAGCTTCTCGCCGGTGGCGACCTGGCGCAGGATGTCGCCATTGGCGCCGGCGGCGAGCGTGCCGTTCTCCTTCAGCTTCTCGTAGAAGCTCCAGCCGCCGGGCAGGTTGCCGGTCAGCGTGATCGTGTGGATCATCGCGGCGCCCGAATTCAGCGGGCTCGGCATGGCGAGCTGGTTCTTGGCCTCCGGCTTGGCGAGGTCGAGCCAGCTCTCCGGCTTCAGCGCCGCCTTGGTGTTGTAGACGATGCCAGTGGTGATCAGCTTGGTCGCGAACCACATCTTCGCGGGGTCGTGCACGCCGGCCGGGAAGGCCGAGACATCGGCCTTGTCATGGGCGAGCAGACGGCCTTCCTTCTTCAGGCCCTCCATGGTCACGGCATCGGCGATCAGCAGCACGTCGGCCTGCGGCGCGCCGGCCTCGATCTCGGCCCGGAGCTTGGCCATCACGCGCGGCGTGCCGTCGCGCACGAAGCTGACCTCGACCTTGGGATACTTCGCCTTGAAGGCGTCGATCGTCTGCTGGGCGTCGGTGTTGGGCTGGCTCGTATAGAGCACGAGCTTGCCTTCGACCGCGCCGGCGGTGTCGACCGCCGGCAGGGCCAGGCCGAGCGCAAGGACGGCGGTGATTGCGAGGGCGCGCATGTGAAACTCCGCAGGTCTGCCGCGCGGCGAGAGCGCGCGAACGTCAGGACATGGATCTTGCGGCGCGGGGTAAGCCGCGCGCATGACATATCAGTGACATCGTCCTCTTTGACGCGGCCGGGCTGCGCCGTCAAAGCAGATTCACGTCGGTGCGGCAGAAGGGAACGAGGACACGTCCGATCGAACATCGCATGAAAATCGTGCAACCCAGCCGCTTGTGAGTTGCATGGCTCATCGACTAGTGTTTATGAGGACTAGGGCACAAAAAGCTCAATCTAAACGTTTTAAATGGGAGGATACCATGAAATTCGTGCGTTCTCTGGCTGCCGGTGCAGCCTTGGCCGCAATCGCCGCCGGCTGGTCCGGAGCGGCCTTTGCCCAGGAGACGGTGACCGTCTGGTTCACCAAGGGCTTCTACAAGGGCGAGGACGACGCGCTGCTCGCCGTCGTAGACAAGTTCCAGAAGGCGACCGGCGTCAAGGTCGATCTCTCCCTTTATGCCACCGAGGACTGCGTCACCAAGTCGGTGGGCGCGGTCCAGGCGGGCACGCCGCCCGATGTCGGCTTCTGCACGACCTACGATTTCCGCACCACCGGGCAGTGGGCCTTCGAGGGCAAGCTCGAGGACGTCACCGACGTGCTGGAGCCGATCAAGGCGCAGATCCAGCCGCAGGCGCTGGCGACGACCTTCCTGATGAACGACAAGACCAAGAAGAAGGCCTACTACGCCTTCCCGGTCCAGCAGCAGATGATGCACATCACCTACTGGAAGGACATGCTGGAAGAGGCCGGCTTCAAGGAAAGCGATATCCCGAAGGGCTGGGATGGTTATTGGGACTTCTGGTGCGACAAGGTCCAGGGCGCGCTGCGCGCCAAGGGCAAGCGCATCTATGCCGTCGGCCATCCGATGGGCGTCGCCGCTTCCGACACCTTCTATTCCTTCCTGACCTTTGCCAACGCCCACAACGCCAAGGTCGTCGACGAGGACGGCAAGATCGTGCTCGACCAGCCGGCCAACAAGGCTGCGATGGTCAAGGCGGTGAAGGATTACGCCAACATCTCCCAGCGCGGCTGCACGCCGCCCTCCTCGGTGAACTGGCTCGACCCCGACAACAACGTTGCCTTCCACAACCGCACGACGGTGCTGACCCACAACGCCACGATCTCGATCGCGGCCAAGCACCTCGACGACATGAACAACCAGGCGCTCACCCAGGAGCAGCGCGACCAGGCCAAGAAGAACTATTACGACAACATCCGCACGGCCGAGTTCCCGAACAAGCCTGACGGCTCGCCGATGACCAACCTCGCCGCGGTCAAGACGGCAGTCGTCTTCGCCGATGGCAAGAACAAGAAGCGCGGCAAGGAATTCATGGCCTTCATGATGAAGGACGAGAACCTGCGTCCCTTCGTCGAGGGCTCGGTTGGCCGCTGGTTCCCGACCACGGTCGAGGCCGCCAAGGCCGAGTTCTGGACGGGTGCGGACCCGCACCGCAAGATCGTCTACAAGCAGTACACGGATGGCACCACGCCGTTCCAGTTCGTCTACAACTACAAGTTCACCACGGTGAACGCCGAGAACGTCTGGGCCAAGGCGGTCAACCGCGTGCTGGTCGACAAGGTCACGCCGGAGCAGGCGGTCGACGAGATGATCGCCCGCATCAAGCAGATCGCCGGCTGACGCCGGCATAAGGCAAGCCGACAAACAGGGCATCCCGCAGCGCAACCTCGCTGCGGGATGCCGACCCGTCTTCGACGGCGGGGCGCGTATCGAGGGAGAACACCAGAATGACCACGGCAGCGATGGCTCCCCCAGCAACCGCTTCGAGCGAAGCAACCTCCGGACAGGCGCGCGACCGCGTGTTCTGGGGCGTGCTCATGCTCGCACCCTATCTTCTCGTCTTCGCTGTGATGGTGGTCTATCCGGTTGCCTACGGCCTCTGGCTCGGCCTCAACTGGCAGTCCTACAAGGCGCTCTTCGCCGATCCGATCTTCATCCGCACGCTGGTCAACACCGTCGTCTTCCTGTTCATCGCGGTGAACCTGAAGTTCATCATCGCGCTGTTCCTCTCGGGCTTCTTCGTCCAGCAGCGTGCATGGGTGCGCTTCATGCTGGTGCTGTTCATCCTGCCCTGGGCGGTGCCTTCGATCCCGACCATCCTGTCCTTCCGGGTGATGCTCAACCCCGAGAACGGCATGATCAACCAGCAGCTTTTCCACTGGTTCGGCATCGTCGAAGGGCCGGGCTGGCTGACCGATCCGACGCTGGCCTTCGCCTCCTCGATCATGGTTCATATCTGGAAGTCGCTGCCGTTCTGGACACTGATCCTCGTCACCGGCCGGCTCGCCATCGCGCAGGATCTCTATGAGGCGGCCAGCGTCGACGGCGCCAACAAATGGCAGCAGTTCCGCTTCATCACCTGGCCCTCGCTGGCGACGCTCTACGTCACCTCGACCCTGCTCTCGATGATCTGGACGCTGGGTGACTTCAACAGCGTCTACCTGCTCACCGGCGGTGGTCCGGGCGACCTCAATCACGTGCTGGCGACGCTCGGCATCCGCTACATGCGCAACAACAATCTCGACCTGGGCATCGCCTCGATCATCTGCGCGATGCCGCTGATCCTGCCCATGGTCTGGTTCATGGTGAAGCGTCTCTCGAAGGGATCCGAATGATGAAAAAGGTTCTCGACGAGGGCAAGCTGATCCTGATCGCCATTCCCGTGCTGATCTGGACGCTGCTGCCGATCTACCATCTCTTCGTGCTGTCGATCTCGACGCAGGAATCGATGCTCGCCGGCAAGCTCTGGCCGGAGAAGCCGACGCTGCAGAACTTCCAGATCGTCTTCAACCAGCAGCACTACTACCTGACGAACTTCTGGCTGCAGCTGTTCAACAGCTTCATGATCGCGATCGCGACCGGGCTGCTCACCCTGTTCATCGCGACCTGCGCCGCCTTCGCCATCTCGCGGCTGAAGGCGCCGGGCGGCCGCTCGATCATGAACTTCGCGCTGGCGACCTATCTGATTCCGGCCGCCTTCCTCGCCATCCCCATGTACAAGGCGATGGGCACGTTCGGGCTGCTCAACACCCGCGTCGCGCTGATCCTGGCCATGGTGGCGCTGGCTTCGCCCTATGCGATCTGGGTGCTGAAGCAGGCCTCCGACAAGCTGCCCAAGGAGCTCGACGAAGCTGCGATCATGGACGGGGCCAACTCGCTGCAGCTCTTCCGGCTGGTCTATCTGCCGCTGATGAAGCCCTCGATGGTGGTGATCGGCATCTACGCGCTGCTGCTCGCCTGGAACGAGTATCTCTACGCCTTCCTGCTGCTCTCCAGCGAAAAGGCGGTGCCGCTCGCGGTCGGCCTCGGGCTCTTCCTCTCGGCCGATGATGCGCCCTGGAACCTCTTGATGACGGCCGGCCTGATCTACGCCATCCCGCCCGCGGTGATCTATTATGGCTTCCGCAAGAACATGGTCACCGGCCTGACCGCGGGTGCGGTGAAGAGCTGACGAAAGCATCGACGAAGCGACCCGGCCGGGGCTGGTGCAGGGCCGGGTTGCTTCGCTTTCGCTCGCAATGACGGTCGGCAGGCGTCATATTGATGGCATGACAGACAGCAACCCATACGGATGACGCGATGACCGCCTCCAAGCTCGACCAGCTCCGCGCCATGACCACCGTGGTCGCCGACACCGGCGACATCGAGGCCGTACGCCGCCTCAAGCCGGTCGACTGCACCACCAATCCGACGCTGCTGCTCAAGGCGGTTGAGACGCCGGCCTATGCCGGTCTCGTCGAGGAGGCGATCGCCTGGGGCAAGCGCCAGGACGGTGCGGGCGCGGTCGAGGCGGTCTGCGACCGGCTGGCCGTCACCTTCGGCACAGAACTGACCAAGATCGTCCCCGGCCGGGTCTCGACCGAGGTCGATGCCGATCTCTCCTTCGACACCGAGGCGACGCTCGCCAAGGCGCGCGCCATCATCGCGGCCTACGAGGAGCGCGGCGTCGGGCGCGAGCGCATCCTGATCAAGATCGCCTCGACCTGGGAGGGCATCCAGGCTGCGCGCGTCTTGCAGGCCGAGGGCATCGACTGCAACCTGACCCTGCTCTTTGCTTTGCCGCAGGCGGTCGCGGCGGCCGATGCCAAGGCCTTCCTGATCTCGCCTTTCGTCGGCCGCATCCTCGACTGGCACGTCAAGGCCGGCGGCGGCCCCTACACCGCGGAGACCGATCCCGGCGTCGTCTCGGTGAAGAGCATCTATGCCTATTACAAGGCCTTCGGGATCAAGACCGTGGTCATGGGCGCCTCCTTCCGCAACATCGGCGAGATCGAGGCACTCGCCGGCTGCGATCGGCTGACGATCGGTCCCGGCCTGCTCGACGAGCTCGCTGGCGCGACCGGCAACCTCCCGCGCAGATTGTCGCCGGCAGCCTCGCCGCAAGTCGGATCCCCTGAAGGCGCGAAGAAGATCACGCTCGACGAGAAGTCCTTCCGCTTCGCCATGAACGAGGATGCGATGGCGACCGAGAAGCTCGCCGAGGGCATTCGCGGCTTCGTCAAGGACCTGCGCAGCCTGCGCAAGCTCGTCGCCGCCAAGCTCGACGAGGCGAAGGCGGCGTGAGCCTGACGGATTCGGCAAAGATCGCCGTCACCGGTCACGCCAGCGCAATCGGCCGCGCGACTTACTGAAGCTGAGAGACGGCGGTCGCGGCCGGCTGGGCAGGCGCTGCCGGGGTGGTGGAGGAGCCGCCGAAATAAGCGCGTCCACCGGCTGCCGCCTGCAGCAGATGCTGCTGTCCCTTCGGCAGTTTCCTGCTGTCGACGAGTGCCGTGAAGGCGGCCGGCCTATGCTGGGAGGTGCTTCGGCCGTCGAAGACGACGACGCCGGAACGTGTCACGACGATGTCGCCTTTGCGCAGTGTCGGGTCGTTCAGATACCAGTAGGGATCGCTCGCCGCATCGAGCTTGACGGCGGGCTCGGGCGGCTTAGTCGTCGTCGCCGCAGCGCGCGGCTTCTGCCGCTTCGGCTGCACGGTCATCTCGAAAGGGTCGGCGATTGCCGCTGGTGGCGTCGGGCGAGCCCCGAAAACGCGGGCCAGATCGTCAAAGAAGCCGGCAGCCTTGGCCGGCGCCGTCACGGATAGTCCGATCGCGCCCGCGATAGCCATCGTCAGAGCCAGTTGCCGTGCCATTGTCCTTCTCCGTTGCTCGCCTGTCTCCAACGAGGTGCGGGCCAGAAAGTTCAATGGCGTCGTCAGAGCCGAATCCGACCGGGCCGAAGCGACCCGATCGGCAGATCGAACCAGGTCAGCCTTGCGCCGCGATCGCTTCGGCGCGGATGGTCGAGAGCGATTTCGCCGGCGTGATCGCCTCGGGATCGAGCAGGCAGTGGATGATCGCCGGCTTGCCGCTGGCGACGGCGCGCTCGAAGGCCGGAGCGAACTCCTCGGTGGTCTCGACCCTTTCGCCATGGCCGCCGAAGGCCTTGGCATAGGCGGCGAAGTCAGGGTTCTTCAGCGTCGTCGCCGAGACGCGGCCGGGATAGTGCTTCTCCTGGTGCATGCGGATGGTGCCGTACATGCCGTTGTCGACGACGATGACGATCACCGGCAGGTCGTACTGGACGGCCGTCGCGAAGTCCTGACCGTTCATCAGGAAGCAGCCATCGCCGGCAAAGGCGATCACCGTCCGGTCCGGAAAGAGCCGCTTGGCGCCGATCGCCGCCGGCACGCCATAGCCCATGGAGCCCGAGGTCGGCGCAAGCTGCGTCGCGAACTTGGTGAAGCGGTGGAAGCGGTGCACCCAGCTGGCATAGTTGCCAGCCCCGTTGCATAGGATGGCGTCGGCGGGGATGTTGCGGCGCAGCCAGGTCACCATCTCGCCGGGATGGAATTTGCCGGGCACCGGTGCCGGCTGTTCGCTCCAGGCGAGATAGGCGTCATGTGCTTCGGCGGCCGCACCGGCCCACGGGATCACCTGCGGCGGGTGCACCGTCTCGATCGCGGCGCAGAAGGCGGTCGGCGAGGCGTTGATCGCCAGCTCCGGCCGATAGACGCGGCCGAGTTCTTCCGGATCGGGATGGACATGGACCAGCGGCCGGCCCGGATTGGGAATGCCGAACAGCGTGTAGGACTGGCTCGGCATCTCCGACAGTCTCCCGCCGACCAGAAGGACCAGGTCGCTGTCCTGGATGCGCTTCAGCAGCTTCGGATTGGGGCCGATGCCGAGATCCCCGGCGAAATTCGGATGATCGGCCGGGAAGACCATCTGCCGGCGGAAGGAGACCGCGACCGGCAGGTCGAAGCGTTCGGCGAAGCGCTGGAAGCGCGCGATCGCCTGCGGGTCCCATCGCGAGCCGCCGAGGATGGCGATCGGCGCCTTCGCCGCCCAGAGTCGCTTCTGCAGGTCGATCGTCTGCGAGAGCGAGGGGTGCGTCTCGGTGATCTGATAAGGCTGCGCGTCCGGGACGTCGGCGAGGTCGGTCAGCACGTCCTCCGGCAGCGCGATCACCACCGGGCCGGGCCGGCCGGCGGTGGCGACATGGAAGGCGCGGCTGATGATCTCGGGGATGCGCGCGGCATCGTCGATCTCGGTCGCCCATTTGGTCATCGTGCCGAAGACGGCACGATAGTCGAGCTCCTGGAAGGCTTCGCGCTCGCGCATGCCGCGCTCGATCTGGCCGACGAACAGGATCATCGGGGTCGAGTCCTGGTCGGCGATATGGATGCCGGGCGAGGCATTGGTCGCGCCGGGGCCGCGCGTCACGAAGCAGATGCCGGGCTTGCCGGTGAGCTTGCCGGCGGCCTCCGCCATCATCGCCGCGCCGCCCTCGGCCCGGCAGATGGTGACCTGCATGTCGGCGTCATGCAGCGCGTCGAGCACGGCAAGATAGCTCTCGCCAGGCACGCAGAAGGCGTCGGTCGCGCCGTGGATCAGGAGTTGGTCGACGAGGATCTGCCCGCCAGTGCGCTCAGCCATTGTGCGGCCCTCCCCAGGCCGGGTCGTTCAGGATTTCGTCGGCATGCTCGCCAAGGCGCGGGCTCGGCCGGCTCGCGACCTGCCTGATGCCGTCGAGCACGATCGGCGAGGCGACGGTCGGGGTCGAGCCGGCCTTGGCCGCCGGATTCTTGAGGTCGACGCGCACGCCGCGCGCTTCCACCTGCGGATCGGCGAAGACCTCCTCGATCGTGTTGATCGGGCCGGCCGGCACGCCGACCGCTTCCAGCTTCGCCAGGAGGTCGAGCTTGGCGAAGCGGCTGGTCAGCGCGTTGAGGCGCGCGGTCAGCGCCACGCGGTTGGCGATGCGCGAGCGGTTGTCGATGTAGTCGGGCTCGCTGGCAAAGCCCGCATCGCCGACGACCTCGCAGAGCTTGCGCCACTGCCCGTCATTGCCGGTGGCGATGATGATGTGCCCGTCGGCCACCGGGAAGACGTCGTAAGGCACGATGTTCGGGTGCGCGTTGCCGAGGCGCTGCGGCGCCTTGCCGGAGGTGAGATAGTTCATCGCCTGGTTGCCGAGCACGGCGACTTGCGCATCGAGCAGCGCCATGTCGAGCACGGCGCCTTCGCCGGTCGTATCGCGCCGGCGCAAGGCGGCGAGGATGCCGGTCGTGGCATAGAGGCCGGTATAGATGTCGGCCACGGCATAGCCCGCCTTCATCGGTGCGCCCTGCGGTTCGCCGGTGACCGACATCGGCCCGCCCATGCCCTGGACCAGGAAGTCGTAGCCGGCGCGCGGCGCATAGGGGCCGTCCTGGCCGAAGCCGGTGACGGAGCAGTAGATCAGCCGCGGATAGGCCTTGCGCATCGAGGCTGCGTCGAGCCCGTATTTGACGAGCCCGCCGACCTTGAAGTTCTCGATCACCACATCGGCATGGGCGGCGAGGCGATGCACCAGCGCCTGGCCTTCCTCGGTGCGGAAATCGGCCGTGATCGAGCGCTTGCCGCGATTGGCCGAGTGGAAATAGGCGGCGGAGAGATGCTCGTCGCCCGTACCCTCGACGAAGGGCGGCCCCCATTTGCGAGTGTCGTCGCCTTCCGGCGCCTCGACCTTGACGACATCGGCGCCGAGATCGGCGAGGAGCTGGCCGATCCAGGGCCCGGCAAGGATGCGCGCCAGTTCGAGGACGCGCAGGCCGGCGAGGGGAGGGGCTGAAGTCATAACGGAGTCCACGCCGTCATCCCGGCCGCAGCGAAGCGGAGAGCCGGGACCCATGCCGGAACGATTCAGGCATGGGTCCCGGGTCGAACTGCGCTCGCCCGGGACGATCCGAGAGGGAGGATCAGAAGAACGCCTGCAGCCCGGTCACCGCCCGGCCCAAAATCAGCGCATGGACGTCGTGCGTGCCCTCATAGGTGTTGACCGTCTCGAGGTTCGCCGCGTGGCGCATGACATGGTACTCGATCGAGATGCCGTTGCCGCCGTGCATGTCGCGAGCCTGGCGGGCGATGTCGAGCGCCTTGCCGCAATTGTTGCGTTTGACGAGGGAGATCATCTCCGGTGCCATCTTGCCCTCATCGAGCAGGCGGCCGACGCGCAGCGAACCCTGCAGGCCGAGCGTGATCTCGGTGACCATGTCGGCGAGCTTTTTCTGGAACAGCTGCGTCTGGGCGAGCGGCTTGTTGAACTGCTTGCGGTCGAGCCCGTATTGGCGGGCGCGGTTGAAGCAATCCTCGGCGGCGCCCATCGCGCCCCAGGAGATGCCGTAGCGGGCGCGGTTGAGGCAGCCGAACGGACCCTTGAGGCCCGAGACGTTCGGGAGCAGGTTCTCTTCCGGCACGATCACGCCATCCATCACCACTTCGCCAGTGATCGAGGCGCGCAGCGAGAGCTTGCCGCCGATCTTCGGGGCGGAGAGGCCCTTCATGCCCTTTTCGAGGATGAAGCCGCGGATCTGGTTGTCATGCGCTGCCGACTTCGCCCAGACGACGAAGACGTCGGCGATCGGCGAGTTCGAGATCCACATCTTGGATCCCGTCAGCCTGTATCCGTCGGCGACCTTCTCGGCGCGGGTCTTCATGCCCGCAGGGTCGGAGCCGGCATCCGGCTCGGTCAGCCCGAAGCAGCCGACCCACTCGCCCGAGCCGAGCTTGGGCAGGTACTTCTTGCGCTGGTTCTCGTCGCCGTAGGCGTAGATCGGATACATCACCAGCGAGGACTGCACCGACATCATCGAGCGATAGCCGGAGTCGACGCGCTCGACCTCGCGGGCGACGAGCCCGTAGGAGACGTAGTTGGCGCCGGCGCAGCCATATTCTTCCGGGACCGTCACACCGAGCAGGCCGAGCTCGCCCATCTCGTTGAAGATGCCGCGCTCGGTCTTCTCCTCGAGATAGGCCTCGGCCACGCGCGGCAGCAGCTTCTCCTGCGCATAGTCGCGCGCGGTATCGCGGATCAGCCGCTCGTCTTCGTCGAGCTGGTCGTCGATCAGGAACGGATCCTGCCAGTTGAACTCGGCCAGCTTGTGGCTATGGGCGGTCTTGCGCGCGGCTTCTGCCATGATCTCAACTCCCCTGTTCGTCTGATCGTCATGGTCGGGCTTGACCCGATCATCTCGGAAACCAGCTAGCCGGTCCTGAGATTCTCGGGTTTGCGCTTTGCTTCGCCCGAGAATGACGGCTTATCGATCACGCATCCACGTCGAAACTGACGCCCTGCGCCAGCGGCAGCGTGGTGCCGTAGTTCAGCGTATTCGTGGCGCGGCGCATATAGGCCTTCCAGGCATCCGAGCCGGCCTCGCGGCCGCCGCCGGTCTCCTTCTCGCCACCGAAGGCGCCGCCGATCTCTGCGCCGGACGGGCCGATATTGACGTTGGCGATGCCGCAATCCGAACCCTCGTCGGAGACGAACAGCTCGGCTTCGCGCATGTTGAGCGTGAAGATCGAGGAGGACAGGCCGGCGCCGACCGCATTCTGAATCGCGATCGCTTCGTCTATCGACTTGTACTTCATTACATAGAGGATCGGGGCGAAGGTCTCGCGCTCGACCGGGCCGCACTGGCTGGGCATCTCGACCAGGGCCGGACGGACATAGAAGCCGCCCGAGCCGACATCGACCTTCTCGCCGCCATGCACCTTGCCGCCCTCGGCCTTGGCCTCGGATAGCGCCTTCTGCATGCCCTGATAGGCGGCTTCGTCGACCAGCGGGCCGACCAGAACGCCGGCCTCGCGCGGATCGCCGATCTTCACGCCAGCGTAGACCTTGGCGAGCTTCGGCACGAGCTGGTCGTAGACGCTCTCATGCACGATCAGGCGGCGCAAGGTGGTGCAGCGCTGGCCGGCCGTGCCCATGGCGGCAAAGGCGATGCCGCGCAGGGCGATGTCGAGATCGGCCGAAGGCGCCACGATCGCCGCGTTGTTACCGCCGAGCTCGAGGATGGCGCGAGCGAAGCGGGCGGCGAGCTTCTGGCCGACCTCCTTGCCCATCCGGGTCGAGCCGGTGGCGGAGACCACCGGGACGCGATGGTCCTGCACCAGGATGTCGCCGAGCTCGCGGCCGCCGATCAGGATTTCCGACAGGCCGATCGGCGCCTCGGGTCCGAAGCGCTTCATTGTCTTCAGGGTGATCGCCTGCACGGCGAGCGCGGTCAGCGGGGTCTTCTCCGACGGCTTCCAGACGACGCTGTCGCCGCAGACAAACGCGAGCGCCGCATTCCATGACCAGACCGCGACCGGGAAGTTGAATGCCGAGATCACGCCGACCACGCCGATCGGGTGCCAGGTCTCCATCATGCGATGGTTCGGACGCTCGGTCGCGATGGTCAGGCCGTAGAGCTGGCGCGACAGGCCGACCGCGAAGTCGCAGATGTCGATCATCTCCTGGACCTCGCCAAGGCCCTCGGACGTGACCTTGCCGGCTTCGAGCGTCACCAGCAGGCCGAGATCGGCCTTGTGCGCGCGCAACTCCTCGCCGAGCAGGCGGACGAACTCGCCGCGCCGCGGCGCCGGCACCTTGCGCCAGGCGAGGTAAGCGGACTGGGCCCGGCCGATCGCGGCCTCGGCCTCGGCGGCGCTCGTCTCGCGCAGCGTAGCGACAGTCTCGCCGGTGATCGGCGAGCGGGCGCTGAGGCCGGCGCCGGCATAGGCGCTCTCGGGGACGCCGAGGCGCTTCAGCAAGGCGAGGGCGTCGTTCGGAAGGGAGGTCGTCATGGTGTTGATCCTGATCGCCAGCGAACCACAGCCCTCATTACGAGGAGCGCTTCCAAAGGAAGCGCGTCTCGAAGGATGCTCCAGTCGACTGCAGTGATGCAGTCTGGAGCATCCGTCGAGACGCCGCTACGCGGCTCCTCAGGATGAGGGCTCGTATTGGGCTGCGAGCTGCAGCCCGGCATTCGACCGCACAATGCCCTCTTCCAGCCGCTCTCCGCAATCGATATGTTCTCACGACTTGATGAGTTGAGATCATGACCTCCGAAATCGTTCCCGGCCGCCTCTCAGTGCCCTCGCTATCGGCGCTCGCCGCCTTCGAGGCGGCGGCGCGACATGGCAGTTTCACCCGCGCCGCCGAGGAGCTGAACCTGACGCAGGGCGCCGTCAGCCGCCAGATCGCGCTGCTGGAGCAGAATCTCGGCCTGAAGCTGTTCGAGCGCGTGAAGAAGCGCGTCAGCCTGACGCCGGCCGGCGGCGCCTACGCGGCCGAGGTGCGCGACGGGCTTTCACGCCTGGCCGCCGCGACGCTGTCCGCCATGGCCTTCCGGGGCGGCGCCGGCCTGCTCCATCTCGCCATCCTGCCGACCTTCGGCACGCGCTGGCTGATCCCGCGTCTGCCGCGCTTCACCGAGGCTCATCCCGGCGTCACCATCAACTTCTCGACCAAGCTGGTGCCTTTCGACTTCGCCCATGACGCGGCCGACGCCGCCATCCACTTCGGCCTTCCGGTCTGGCCCGGCGCGCGGCTGCACCGGCTCATGGGCGAGGAGGTCGTGCCTGTCGCTGCGCCGGCGCTGGTCGCGCGGGCCGGTCTCAAGGAGGCAGCCGATCTGCTGCGCCAGCCCTTGCTGCAGCAATCGACCCGCCCGCGGGCCTGGGCCAACTGGCTGGAGCAGCAGGGCCTGCCGCCGGAGCGGGCGCTGATGGGGCCGCGCTTCGAGCAGTTCGCCATGGTGGCTCAGGCGGCGGTGGCGGGGCTTGGCGTCGCCATCGTGCCGCGCATCCTGGTCGAGGAGGAATTGCGCTCGGGCGCGCTGGTCATCCCGGTGGATCGGCCGGTGCGCGGGTCGGAGGGGTATTACCTCGTCTATCCCGAAGCCAAGGCGAGCTTGCCGGCGGTGGTCGCTTTCCGCGACTGGCTCGTCGGCGAATGTGAGGGCATGAACTAGGCTCTCGACAAGCGCCGGTCGAGTCGTCATTCATGCGCGGAGATCACGAACCATCGCTTGCGCAGGTCATCCATGTCTTCCGCTCCAGCCTCGGCCGACATCGTCATCGTGGGAGGCGCCGCGATCGGCTCTTCCGTCGCCTATCACCTCGCCAGCGATCCCGGATTCAACGGCAAGGTCATCGTCATCGAGAAGGATCCGACGTATCGGCTTTCGGCCTCGGCGCTCTCTGCCGCCTCGATCCGCCAGCAGTTCTCCAGCGCGGTGAATATCCGCGTCTCGCTCTTCGGTATCGAGTTTTTGCGCAATATCGGCCAGCACCTCTCTGTGGATGGCGAGGCCCCGTCGATCGATCTGCACGAGGGCGGCTACCTCTACGTCGCCGGCGATGAGGGGCGTAAGGTTCTTGAGCAGAATCAAAAGCTTCAGCAGCAGGAAGGCGCCGATATTGCGCTTTATGCTGCAGAGATGCTGCGCAGCAAATTCGGCTGGCTGAATACCTCGGATCTCCTCTGCGGCACCTATGGCGTCAGCGGCGAGGGTTGGTTCGACGGCTGGGCCCTGCTGCAGGCCTTCCGCAAGAAGGCACGGTCGCTCGGCGTCGAATACCGCCAGGGCGAAGTCGCTGGTTACGTCGTCGAAGGCGGCCGCGTCACCGGCGTCGAGCTGGCCGATGGCAGCCGCATCGCCTGCGCCGCCGCGGTCAACGCGTCAGGTACCCATGGCGCCAGGCTCGCCGCGACCGCCGGTGTCACCATCCCCGTGAAGTCGATGAAGCGCTATGTCTACAGCTTCACCTGCAAGGGCGAGGTCGACAATTGCCCGCTGCTGATCGACACCTCCGGCGCTTATGTCCGCCCCGAGGGCAAGCGCGGCAATGAGGGGCAGATGTTCATCTGCGGCTCCTCGCCGCCGGAAGAGCTCGACCGCGAATGGGTCGAGACCGATGCCGATGTCGAGGATGTCGAATGGTCCTTCTTCGAGGAATATGTCTGGGCGCCGCTCGCTCATCGCGTGCCCGCTTTCGAGGCGATCAAGCCCGGCCGCGCCTGGGCCGGTCCCTATGACATGAACGGCCTCGACGGCAATGCCATCCTCGGCCCTGCCGTCGGCGTGCCCAATCTCTACCTCGCCAACGGTTTCTCCGGCCACGGCCTGCAGCAATCGCCGGCGGTCGGCCGCGGCCTTGCCGAGCATATCGCCAACGGTCGTTACCTCACGCTCGACCTCGCCGATCTCGGCCATGAGCGAATCGTCGCCGGCAAGCCGCTGCGCGAGGCGAACATCATCTGAAGGGGAGTACGCGTCATGATCGACACGGCCTATGTCGCGACGATGGCGCGCTATAATCGCTGGCAGAACCGCAGCCTCTATGGCGCCGCCGACACGCTCACCGACGAAGCGCGTCGGCAGGATCGCGGCGCCTTCTTCGGCTCGATCCACGGCACCTTCTGCCATCTGCTCTGGGCCGACCGGATGTGGCTGTCGCGCTTTGCCGGAACGCCGAAACCGACCGTGCCCAACCGCGAGTCCTCGCGGATGATCGAGGACTGGGAGGAGCTGAAGGTTGCACGCCACGATGTCGACGAGACGATCCGGGGTTGGGCGGAAGACCTCTCGCCGGAGTGGCTCTCAGGGAACGTGACCTGGTTCTCGGGCCTGACCGGGAGTGAAATGACGATGCCGGCACCGATTCTCGTCATGCACTTCTTCAATCACCAGACCCATCACCGCGGCCAGGCCCACGCCATGCTGACGGCGGCAGGGGCGAAGCCGGATGATACCGACCTGATGCTGGTCGAGCTGAAGGCCTGAGCCGCCGATTCCCGGTCAGGCCTTTGCACGTTGCGGACGTCGTGGCGGCCGTGACGACTTTGGGCTCTCAACTTTCTTCGGCTCGTCTTCCTCGTCCCCGACATCGTCGGGGATCGCCGCCGTCGCATGCTGGCTGAGCTTCTGGAACAGGCCGAGCCCGACCAGCGCCGCCACCGCGACGAGCATCAGCAGGGACGGGAACAGGATGTCGGCCGGCTTGTCGCGCGCCGCCTTCGTGATCAGCACCAGCGACTCGAGGCTGAGCGCGACGATGATGATCGTCATGAACTTGGTCAGCGAGCCGCGCGCTTCCGCCGGCCGCCGCAGTTCGCGGTCGGCGATGACCTCCTCTTCGAACAGGAACTTGCCGACATCGGCGACGGCGACCGCGATGATCACCAGCCCGATCCCGTCGAGCATCGTGTCGAGCGCACCTTCGCCGGTTCGAAAGCCGACGAAGGTGCGCGAGATCGCGACCGCCATCAGCAGCAAGGAGGCCAGCAGCAACGAGCCGGCGATGCCGGAATAGAGCAGGCGGCTGAACAAGGTCATGGCGTGGATCCCCCCGAGATGATGCCCATGAACCCGGCAGGCGGCGACTCGTTCCCGCCACCTGCTGCCAGGGAAGCCGGAGCGGGATGGCGGCGATGCAGCCGCGTCATAGGTTGCGCCTTGCGGGCGTTTCGCCGGCAATGCCATGGTCGCGCACCTTGCGGCCGGAGCGCGCCATGATCGATACGAGCAACCTGATCGCCTTCATCCTGCTCGCCTTCGGCATGGTGCTGACGCCAGGGCCGAACATGATCTACCTGATCTCGCGCTCGATCGCGCAGGGGCCGGCTTCCGGGCTGATCTCGCTCGGCGGCATCGCGCTGGGCTTCGTCTTCTATGTCTTCTGCGCGGCCTTCGGCATCACCGCGCTGCTTTTCGCCGTACCCTTCGCCTATGACGCGCTGCGGCTGGCCGGCGCGGCCTACCTGCTCTGGCTCGCCTGGCAGGCGGTCCGGCCGGGCGGCAGCTCGCCCTTCCATGTGCGCGAGCTCAAGCATGACGGGCCGCGCAAGCTCTTCATGATGGGCTTCCTCACCAGTCTGCTGAACCCGAAGATCGCGATGTTCTACCTGGCGCTGCTGCCGCAGTTCATCGATCCGGCTGCGGGCAGCGTGCTGACGCAGTCGATCGTCCTCGGCTTCATCCAGATCACCGTCTCCGTCAGCGTCAATACGCTGATCACCTTCGCCGCCGGTGGCATCGCGATCTTCCTGCGCACGCGCCCGTTCTGGGCGCTGGTGCAGCGCTGGGTGATGGCGACGATGCTCGCCGGCTTTGCCGTGCGCATGGCGGCCGAAGCGCGCCGCTGACAAGCCGCGCGCAACGATTTCTGCACCGTTCATAGGGTTTGTGCATCGCGCCGTCGGATTGCTGCTTGTTCAGCGGGTCCGATCCGAAGCGTAAGGCGGGGGTCTTCATGAGTGTTGCCAATGGCCGGGTCCTGCTCGCAATGCCGGGGCCGACCAATATTCCCGATCGCGTTCTCCAGGCGATGATGCGCCCGGCCGAGGAGCTTGCCTCGAAGACGATCGTCGACCTGACCGAAACTTTGCTGGCCGATCTCAAGGCTGTCTTCCGCACGACGGGCGAAACGTTCCTCTACGCTGCCAATGGCCATGGCGGCTGGGAGGCGGCGCTGACCAATGTCCTCTCGCGCGGCGACAAGATCCTGGTGCTCGCCAGCGGCCGCTTCGCCATCGGCTGGGGCGAGATGGCCCGGTTCATGGGCGCCGATGTCGAGGTGCTCGCCGGTTCCTGGCGCGCGGCGGTCGATCCGGCGGCAGTTGAAGAGCGCCTGCGGCAGGACAAGGACCACGCGATCAAGGCTGTGCTGACGGTCCAGATCGACACCGCCTCCGGCGTGGTCAACGACATCCGCGCGATCCGCCGCGCCATCGATGCCGCCGGCCACCCCGCGCTCTACATGGTCGATGGCGTCGCGGCCCTCGGCTGCATGCCGTTCGATATGGACGGCTTCGGCGTCGATGTCGCGATGTCCGCTTCGCAGAAGGGGCTGATGACCCCGCCGGGCCTCGCCTTCGTCGCAGCGAACGCCAAGGCGCTGCATGCGCACCGGCAGGCGACCATGCGCACGCCCTATTGGGACTGGACCGCGCGGATGGACCCGCTTCTCTACATGAAGCATTGCGGTACGCCGCCCGAGCATCTGATGTTCGGCCTGCGCGCCGCGCTCGACATGATCTTCGCCGAGAGCCTCGACGGCGCTTGGCGGCGTCACGCCCTGCTGGCGGCTGCGACGCAGGCCGCGACGTCGAAATGGGCTGAAGGCCAGGCGCTGAGCTTCAACGTCGTCGAGCCGTCGCAGCGCGCCCCCTCGGTCACCACCATCCTCGTCGACGGCGATCCGACTGTCATCACCGACTATGCGAGAGAGGTCTGCGGCGTCACGCTCGGCCTGGCCATCGGCGATCTTACCGGCAAGGCTTTCCGCATCGCTCATATGGGCCATGTCAACGCGCCGATGGTGCTGGGCAGCCTGAGCGTTGTCGAGATGGCGCTGCAGGCGAAGGGCATCCCGCACGGGGAGGGCGGTGTCGCGGCTGCCATCGCCTACCTTGGCGCCCATGCGCGCGAGGTGGCGGCCTGATCGCGCCGCCGAGGCGGATCGCTGGGCTACCGTTTCAAGCCGCCGAGACGCGCTGCAGGAACTGGTGAACGGTGCTTTCGAGCTCTTCGGCCTTGCCTTCGAGTGCCGTGGTCGAGGCGAGCACCTCGCTCGCGACCTCATGGGTCTGGTTGGCCGAGCCGCGGATGTTGTTGGTGGTCTGGGCCAGATATTCCGTGCCGGTCGCGACCTCGGCGATGCTGCGGCTGATGACATGGGTCATCTGGCCCTGTTCCTCCAGCGCTGCAGCGATCGAGATCGTCCGTTCGTCCATGTCGGCCATGCCGGCGGTCAGCTTGGCGATGGTCTCGACCACGCCGGAGGTCGCCTGCTTGATCTCGGCGATCTGTCCGGCGATGTCCTGCGTCGCGATCGCGGTTTGATGCGACAGGCTCTTGACCTCGCCGGCGACGACGGCAAAGCCCTTGCCGGCGTCGCCGGCGCGCGCCGCTTCGATCGTCGCGTTGAGCGCCAGAAGATTGGTCTGCCCGGCGATGCCGCGGATCAGGGCGACGATGCCGTCAATGCGCTGCACCGCGCGGTCGAGCACGTCGACCGAGCCGGCTGTGGTTCGGGCGCTGCCGTTCATGTCGGCGACCAGCGCCTGGGTGGTAGCGAGCTGCCGGTCGATCGCCGTAATCGCGGTCGAAAGCTGTTCTGTCGCGGTGGCGACATCCGAGACGTTGCGCGATGATTCCTCCGAGGTCGAGGCGACGGCGGTGACCTCGCCATTGGCGATATCGGCGATCTCGTTCAGGGAGGCGGCGCGGCCCTTGAGGTCGCGGATATCCTGCAGAACCGTGTCGAGCGTCGCAAGGAACTGCGTGTTGAAGCCGGCGACGATGTCCCGGGTCGTCTGGCGCCGGGCAGCTTCGCGCTCCATGTCGTGCAGTTGCGCCTGGTGCAGTTCCTCGGCTTGAGCCATGGCGTCGTCCCGCGCCTGCGCAGCCATGTCGCCTGCGGCCGTGAGTGTTTGGCTCTGCTGCCGGATGATCCAGAGCAGCAGCCCGAGCTGGACGATGACTCCGATGAGGAAGAGCGCGTCTCCTTGCAGGCTCGTGCCTGACCGGGAGAGCAAAGCACCTATGAGGCTGCCATGGCCAAGCGCCAAGACCGCCGTGGCGACCAGCGGCTGCCAGGCGCACCAGCCGGCCGAGAGCGTCAGCATGATCAGCAGCACGGAGTCGCTCACCTCATGCCAGCCAGCGCCCTTGAGCGCGTATGTGAAGGCAAGGGCGCTACCGGTGCTGCTCAGCGAGAGGATGATCTGCGTCACCATGCCGGTCGGGTTGTACCGCCAGAGCAGGGTCGCGAAGGCCGCCAGTCCGATCGTGATCAGGAGGGGCGTGAGTGAGCCGGCGCCCCCGGTGACGAACCAGGACAGCATGGTGAGCGGCACGAAGAGCCAGAGCAGCAAGGTCAAGGCGCCGCCGACGCGCAAACGCAGCTGCGTCAGATAGGTCGCGGCGGAATCGGTCTGCATGCGGGCGTTGGCCTGTGAGCGCTGTTCGGAAATGGCCGATAGCGGTCGACAGGCCAGTCCCCCTTGTCAGCCTGTCCCATCACGCTGAATTTTCGCTTAACCATAGGTTCGCTGTCGGCGGAATCGCCGCATATTCCGGCCGCGCCCGAGGTCTGGCGGGCTTGCACGCTGCTCCTATCGTCGCCGGAACGGCTTGGGTAAGCTCGCCGCCATCTCACGAGACGGAAGTCGACCATGACCGACACGACACAGGAAGAAGCCCGCATCCTCGCCTGGCTCGGCGAGCGCAAGCAGGCGATGATCGATCTGCTGCGCGAGATGGTCGATACCGACTCGGGCTCCTATGACAAGGCCGGCGTCGACCGGGCCGGACAGGTGCTGGCCCGCTTCCATGAGGCGAACGGCCTCTCCGTCGAGATCGTGCCGGATGCGCGCTATGGCGATGCGGTCAAGGCGCGCCTGCCCAATCCGACCGCGAACGACCAGCGGCCGATCCTGCTGCTCGGCCATCGCGATACGGTCTTCCCCAAGGGCGAGCCGAGCCGCCGGCCCTTTACCCTCCGCGATGGCCGCGCCTATGGGCCAGGCGTCGCCGACATGAAGGCCGGGCTCGTGATCGAAGCCTTCGTCGCCGCCGCCTTCGCCGCCAATGGCGGCCTCAAGGCGCCGCTGCTGATGCTGACCACCAGCGACGAGGAGATCGCTTCGCCGTCCTCACGGCCGGTGATCGAGGCGGCGGCGCGCGAGTCGCGCTGCGTCTTCAACGCCGAGCCGAGCCGGCTGCCGACAGGGACGGACTACGGCCGCGATCAAAAGCAGTCGATCACGTCGGGCCGCAAAGGCGGCGTCTTCATGCGGGCCGAGTTCCTGGGCAAGGCGGCCCATTCCGGCGCCAACTACGAAAAGGGCATCTCGGCCATCGTCGATCTCGGCCACAAGATCCCGCGTCTGCAGGGGCTAACCGATCTTGCCGCCGGCGTCACCGTCAATGTCGGGCTGATCGGTGGCGGCCAGACCGTCAACACCGTCGCGCCCTCGGCCTGGTGCGAGATCGACCTGCGCTACAAGACGGCGGCTCAGCGAGAAGAATTGGTCGAGGCGATCCGCGGCATCGTCGAGACGCCGGTGGTCGAGGGCTCGTCGGCGAAGCTGATCATCAAGGGGGAGTTCGTGCCGCTGGAGCAGACGCCGGATTCGCTCGTGCTCTACGACACCTATCGCGAGGCGGCGGCGAGCCTGGGTATCGCGGTCACGGCGGAATACACTGGTGGCTGCGCCGATTCCGGTTTCACGGCGGCGCAGGGCTGCCCGACGCTGTGCAGCGTCGGCCCGGTCGGCGGCATGGCCCACACGCCGGACGAGTTCCTGGAGGTCGAGAGCATCGTTCCGGCGGCGCAGACGCTGGCGCTGGCGGTGATGCGCATCGCGGCGCGGATGGAATGACATACGTCATGCTCGGGCTTGACCCGAGCATATCGGCGAGAGGAGGCTCCGCTCAACGCCTTCTCATCCCGAGATTCTCGGCTCTACGCTTCGCTGCGGCCGAGAATGACGCCCCAGAAAGAAAAGGGCGCCGCGTGAGCGGCGCCCTTCGTCTTGATGACTGAGCGAAGGTTCAGTTCAGCGCCACCCCTGCCGGCCGGTGCTCGGTCGCGGCGGTGAACTCGCCGAGCATCAGTCCGGCCGGACCGACCGTGACCGGCACGGTCTCGCCATCGCGGATCGCACCCGCGAGCAGCAGCTCCGCCAGCGGGTCCTGCACCGACTTCTGGATCACGCGCTTCAGCGGGCGCGCGCCATAGGCGGGGTCGTAGCCCTTCTCCGCCAGCCAGTCGCGCGCATCCTCCGAGAGGTCGAGCGTGATCTTGCGGTCGACCAGGAGCTTGCCGAGGCGAGCCATCTGGATGTCGACGATCGCGCCCATGTCCGACCGCCGCAGGCGATGGAACAGGATGATGTCGTCGATCCGGTTCAGGAATTCCGGCCGGAAGGCGTGGCGGACCACGCCCATTACCTCGTCGCGCACGACGTCGCTGTCCTGCCCTTCCGGCTGGTTCACCAGGAACTCCGAGCCGAGGTTGGAGGTCATGATGATCAGCACGTTGCGGAAGTCGACCGTGCGGCCCTGGCCGTCGGTCAGGCGCCCGTCGTCGAGCACCTGCAGCAGGACGTTGAACACGTCAGGATGCGCCTTCTCGACCTCGTCGAACAGCACGACCTGGTAGGGCCGGCGCCGGACCGCTTCGGTCAGTGCCCCGCCTTCCTCATAGCCGACATAGCCCGGAGGCGCCCCGATCAGCCGGCTGACCGAGTGCTTCTCCATGTATTCGGACATGTCGAGGCGGACCATGGCGGTATCGTCGTCGAACAGGAACGACGCCAGCGCCTTGGTCAGCTCGGTCTTGCCGACGCCGGTCGGGCCGAGGAACATGAACGAGCCGATCGGCCGGTTCGGATCCTGCAAGCCGGCGCGGGCGCGCCTGACAGCCTTGGAGACGGCTTCGACCGCTTCGGCCTGGCCGACGACGCGGTTGCCGAGGCTCTGCTCCATATGCAGCAGCTTCTCTTTCTCGCCCTCCAGCATCCTGTCGACCGGCACGCCGGTCCAGCGGCTGACGACCTGCGCGACATGGTCCGGCGTTACCGCCTCCTCGACCATGCCGGAGGTGTCGCCCTTCGCCTCGATCTCGGCGAGCGCCTTCTCGAGCTGGGGAATCTCGCCATAGGCGAGCTCGCCGGCGCGCTGGTACTCGCCCTTGCGCTGCGCCTGGGCGAGCTCGTTGCGGGCGCTGTCGAGCTTGGTCTTGATCTCCGCTGCGTGGCCGAGCTTGTCTTTCTCGGCCTTCCAGGTCGCGGTGATCGCGGCCGAGCGCGCTTCGAGCTCGGCGAGCTCGGATTCGAGCCGCTTCAGCCGCTCTTTCGAGCCGGCATCGCTTTCCTTCTTCAGTGCCTCCTGCTCGATCTTGAGCCGGACGATCTCGCGGTCGATCGAGTCGAGTTCCTCGGGCTTGGAGTCGACCTGCATGCGCAGCCGCGCCGAGGCCTCGTCGACGAGGTCGATCGCCTTGTCGGGCAGGAAGCGGTCGGTGATGTAGCGGTTCGAGAGCGTCGCGGCCGAGACCAGCGCCGAGTCGGTGATGCGCACGCGGTGATGCTGCTCGTATTTCTCCTTCAGGCCGCGCAGGATCGAGATCGTGTCCTCGACCGTCGGCTCGTCGACGAAGACGGGCTGGAAACGCCGCGCCAGCGCTGCATCCTTCTCGACATACTTGCGATACTCGTCGAGCGTGGTCGCGCCGACGCAATGCAGTTCGCCGCGAGACAGGGCGGGCTTCAGCAGATTGGAGGCATCCATGGCGCCGTCGGTCTTGCCGGCGCCGACCAGGGTGTGCATCTCGTCGATGAACAGGATGACTCCACCAGCCGCGGCCGAGACCTCGGAGAGCACGGCCTTCAGCCGTTCCTCGAACTCACCGCGATATTTCGCGCCGGCGATCAGCGCGCCCATGTCGAGTGCGAGCAATTCCTTGTCCTTCAGGCTCTCGGGCACGTCGCCATTGACGATGCGCAGCGCGAGCCCCTCGGCGATCGCGGTCTTGCCGACCCCGGGCTCGCCGATCAGCACCGGATTGTTCTTGGTGCGGCGGCTCAGCACCTGGATGGTGCGACGGATCTCCTCGTCGCGTCCGATGACCGGGTCGAGCTTGCCGTCGCGGGCCGCGGCGGTGAGGTCGCGCGCATACTTCTTCAGGGCGTCATAGCCTTGCTCGGCAGAGGCGGAGTCGGCGGTACGGCCCTTGCGGATCGCTTCGATCGCGGCATTCAGCCCCTGCGGCGTGACGCCGGCCTTGGCGAGGATCTTGCCGGCCTCGCTGTCCTTCTCGATCGCCAGCGCAAGCAGCAGCCGCTCGACCGTGACGAAGCTGTCGCCAGCCTTCTCCGCTGCCTTCTCGGCCGTGTCGAAGACGCGCGCCAATGCGGGCGTCAGGTGCAGGCTGTTGGCGCCTGCGCCGCTCACCTTCGGGAGCTTGGCGAGCGCCGCGTCGATCTGCTGCTTCGCGAGCCGCGACTGCCCGCCGGCTCGGTCGACCAAGCCGGAAGCCATGCCCTCGCTGTCGTCGAGCAGTGCCTTCAGCAGATGCTCTGGCGTGAATTGCTGATGGCCTTCGCGCATGGCAATCGTCTGCGCGGCCTGCAGGAAACCCTTTGCCCGGTCGGTATATTTCTCGATGTTCATTCGGCTACCTCCGCACGCCAGTCGCGCCCCGAAGCGGCGGAGCCGGCTGCTTTTCGATGGGATAGGGCCCCCTGATGGGCGGCCCCTCGTCCTCAAAGATAGTGTTGCTTTCGCGCAACGTAAGGGGAAGGACGCAGCTTTGACATTGACGATCGTCAACGCCTGCGCCCAGCCTGCCGGCATGGTCGGCACGAAGCGGCAGCAGGCGATTCGAAAGGCGTTGCGGACGCTCGTGCCCGGCATCCCGCTGCTCGACGCCGAGGCGGTGCTGGCGCTCGCCGGCCGGGTCCAGATGAAGGCGCTGCCGCCTTCGACCGCGCTCTGGCTCGCGCTCGGTTCCCATGTCCGGCACGCCCATACCGACTACGACAGCCTGCTCGCCGAGGGCTATGAGCGCGACGCCGCCCGCTTTTTCGTCGTCGACGCCATCGATGATGTGCTCTCGGGCTGGGGCTGCCAGCGCTCGATCCTGGACGAAGAGGCCGAGGAGGGCGCGGAGCAGTCGCATTGATCGGATCGATGCAATCCTTTCATCGACCATGAGGCCCGTGGGCGGTGGCGTCGCGGTGCCCTGCATGGCACTTTCCGCCCTCGCAATCGGAAGGGCAGGGCCCATGCGCGTCGCTTCGCTGTATCGCTATCCGGTCAAAGGCCTGTCGCCGGAGCGGCTGAGCCGGGCCGAATTGCCGACAGGTGGCTACTTCCCCGGCGACCGGCTCTTCGCCATCGAGAACGGGCTCTCCGGCTTCGACCCGGCCGAGCCAGCGCATCAGCCGAAGATCAAATACCTGATGCTGATGCGCAACGAATCGCTGGCGCGCCTGCGCACGCGGTACGAGGACGCCAGCGGCGATCTCGTCATCGGCCATGATGATGGAGAGACCAGGATCGCCACCCAGACCGCTGCCGGCCGCGAACAGCTCAGCGCCTTCTTCAAAGCCTTCATGTCGCAGGAACTGCGCGGCGAGCCGCGCCTGCTGGCCGCGCCGGCGGGCTACCGTTTCACCGATTCACGCTCGGGCTTCGTCTCGATCATCAACCTCGCCAGCGTCGCCGACCTGGAGACGCGGCTCGGCGTTCCCGTCGATCCGCTGCGCTTCCGCGGCAATGTCATGGTCGAGGGCCTGCCGGCCTGGGCCGAGCTCGATCTGGTCGACCGCGAACTTGTTGCGCCGTCGGGCCTGCGACTCCAGGTGATCAAGCGGATCGAGCGCTGCGCCGCGACAAATGTCGACCCTGTGACGGGCGCGCGCGACCTGCAGATCCCGAAAGCGCTGATGAAGGGCTACGGCCATGTCGATTGCGGCATCTATTGCCGGATCGTCGGTGGTGGCGCACTGGCCGAGGGTGAGCGGCTGACGCTGGTCGAGGTCAGCGAGCCGGCAGCGCTCGGCGTCGCCTGAAAAGAAAGAGGGCCCTTTCGGGCCCTCTCTGAACGATCCTGATGTCTTTGGCGGGATCACTCGGCCGGGGGCTCGCCGCCGTCGCCGCCAAGCGCGTCCATCACCTCGCGCGGCGAGCGCCGCCGGGGCGCCCGGCGCTTTGGCTTCTCGCCAGTCTCGGGCGCGCCTTCCGCGGCTTCGGCCGGGGCAGCTGTAACGACGACCGGAGCTGCAGGCTCTTCCGCGATTGCGATCGGCACGCGGGTCGGCGTGGTCAGGAAGGCCGGAAGCGCCGGCGCGACATCCTGCTCCTCGTTTGTGTTGCTGGCGCGAGCCTCATCGCGGTCGCGGCGCGAAGGACGCTCGCCGCGCGGCGGACGGTCCGGGCGCTCGAAGCGACGCTGCTCGACCGGCGGCTGGACGGGTGCGATGTCCGGCTGCTCGGCACCGGGCTGAGCCTCGGGGCGCGGAGCGTAGGAACCGTTCTGGCCCTCGGGGCGCTCGAAGCGACGCTCGCCGCGGTCCTGGCGTTCGCCGCGATCCGGACGATCGCCACGATCCTGGCGGTCGTTCCGATCGTTCCGGTCGAAGCGGCGCTGGCCGTTCCGGTCGAAATTGCGCTCAGGGCGGTTATTATTGTTATTGGGCCGGTCGAAGCGCTGGCCGTTGTTCTGGCTGCCGCCTTCGCCTTCCTCGCCTTCCTGGCGCTGGCCGCCATGGCCGTTCACGCCATTGCCATTGTACTGGCGCTCGCCCTGCTGCTGGCCGCCCTGGAAGTTGACGTCTTCCTCGCCTTCCTCCTCGCCGTCGTCAGCGTCTTCGACGAAGGCACGGTTCGGTTGGAAGCTGTGGCCGAACTGCTGCGTCATCTGCTCCTGGGCAGCGAGCAGAATGCGATAATAGTGTTCGGCATGCTGGAAATAGTTCTCAGCGGCAACCGGATCGCCGGAGGATTGCGCATCGCGAGCGAGCTGGAGATACTTCTCCGCCACATTCTGCGCCGTGCCCCTGACCTTGACGTCCGGGCCGTTCGACTCGTAGCTGCGCTGCAGCGGATTGGGTGACTTACGATTGCCGTTGTTGCTGTTGTTATTGTTATTATTGTTGCTACGGCCGCGCATGCGC
This sequence comes from Allobosea lupini, assembly GCF_900109525.1. GTDB lineage: Bacteria > Pseudomonadota > Alphaproteobacteria > Rhizobiales > Beijerinckiaceae > Allobosea > Allobosea lupini. The sequence goes on from NZ_FOAN01000003.1 coordinate 646,694, forward strand.
CGGTTCTGACCTGGTCTCATTCGCGTCTGTCTCGCGTTCCGTTCATTCAAAGCAACCTTGAGGTCGTCATGCGCGTCGTGACACGCGGCGGGTTGCGACGCCGTGCGTAGGAAATTCGACCTGAAAGGGCTCTGCGCCGATATGGGTCTTCACGCGCTCTTTCCATTGGAGCCTTACCGGCTCCCCCTCCGAATGGCTGTCTCGCGCATTCGAAGTCTCGGTCTCGCTATGTCAGTAACGTCGATTCTCGCAGTGATCCGAGGGCTTGGTCTGCTCGGCAGGGCCCAGCCAAAGGTCATGAGCTGTCGACACTGTCTTCAAGACCATGCGTGCATAGCTGGTTTTGCGGCCTGTTCCAAGCAAATTCGCGCAGCTTGCTGTGCACGGCTCATCGACGATGCCCGAAGACGAGGCCGCGAATATGGCCGCCGAGATCGCGATGGGACGCGAGATGGTGCAAGCCCGCCTGCTCCATCAGTGCGATGACAGCCTCTTCCTGTCCGGCGCCGATCTCCAGGATGACGAGACCGCGAGGATGCAGATGGTCGGGCAGGGCAGCGGCGAGGGCGCGATAGGCGGTAAGGCCGTCCGGGCCGCCGTCGAGGGCGAGTAACGGATCGTGCTCGCGCACATTGGGGTCCAGGCCAGCGATCTCGGCGCTGCCGATATAGGGCGGATTCGACAGGATGAGGTCGAAGCGCTCGTCGATCCCGGCAGTCCAGTTGCCCTGACGAAAGGCGGCGCGCTCGGCGACGCCGTTGCGCGCGGCATTGCCCGTCGCGGTCGCGACCGCATCCGGCGACAGGTCGATCCCGAGCCCGGTCGCCTGCGGAAATTCGCGCAAGGCTGCGATCAGGAGGCAGCCCGTTCCGGTGCCGAGGTCGAGCGCGCGCAGCCTCTCGTGCCGGCGCGGTGCGAGATGGCTGAGCGCCGCCTCGATCAGGGTCTCGCTATCCGGACGCGGCTCCAGCGTGCCCGGCGAGAGGGCAAAGCTCAGGCCCCAGAACTCGCGGGCGCCGAGGATGCGCCAAAGCGGGGCGCCGGCGAGGCGCCGAGCAAGCGCATCGTTGAGCCTGATGGCAGCAGCCTCGTTGATCGGATCGCTGCCGCCGGCGAGGTCCTCGATCAGGATACGGGCTTCGAAGGTGAAATCGGCGATGCCGCCGCGCTTCAAGACGAGCGCGATCGCCTTCCGGGCTGCAGAAATGCTTTCGCCCGCTGCCGGCAAGGCAACGGGCGCGTTTCCGTCGGTCGGTTTGGCCGTGCCGGTCAAGCGTATCCTTGGGCCGGCACGCGGCCGGTCAATTGCCCTGCATGCCTTCCTGGACGCAGGCGTTGATCTTGATCCGCAGGGCGGACTTGCTTTCCTTAGCGCCGCGATACTGACGCTGACAATCGCGCCGGGCCTGCGACTGCGTTTTGGCTTTCTGCAGCGTTGCCGGTTCGCCGCTCAGAACCTTCTTCGCGGTCCGCTCCTGGGCGCCCGCGGACACCGGCACGAAGGCGACGGCGGCGGCAAGGGCAATGGCGCTGAACAGGACTTTCATCTCTCGATCCTCCCCGTGGAAACAGTCGATGCATCCAGAACGCGGGAGAGTGGCGAAGGTTTCACACGCTGCCTTGCTCGGCGAGCAACTCGGCCTGCCGCTGGGCGGTCAGCGCATCGATGATCTCGTCGAGCACCAGCCCCTGCATCATCTCGTCGAGCTTGTAGAGGGTGAGGTTGATGCGGTGGTCGGTCACGCGCCCCTGCGGGAAGTTGTAGGTGCGGATGCGCTCCGAGCGGTCGCCGGAGCCGACCTGCGAGCGCCGATCGGCCGAGCGCTCGGCATCGGCGCGACTGCGCTCCATGTCGTAGAGCTTGGCCCGCATCAACTCGTAGGCGCGCGCCTTGTTCTTGTGCTGCGAGCGCTCGTCCTGGACCAGCACGACGGTGCCGGTCGGGATGTGGGTGAGGCGGACGGCCGACTCGGTCTTGTTGACGTGCTGGCCGCCGGCGCCCTGCGCCCGCATCGTGTCGATGCGCAGATCCTTCTCGTCGAGGTTGACGTCGACCTCGCCGGCGAGCGGCAGCATGGCGACGGTCGCGGCCGAGGTGTGGATGCGCCCGCTCGTCTCGGTGTCCGGCACGCGCTGCACGCGGTGCACCCCGGATTCGTACTTCAGCCTGGCATAGACACCCTTGCCGGCGATTTCGGCGATGACCTCCTTGAAGCCGCCCACCGTGCCCTCGCTCTCGGTCAGGATGTCGACGCTCCAGCTCTTGCCGGCCGCATAGCGCTGGTACATGCGCAGGAGGTCGCCGGCGAAGAGCGAGGCCTCGTCGCCGCCCGTGCCGGCGCGGATTTCGAGGATGACGCCGCGCTCGTCGGCAGCGTCCTTGGGTAGCAGCGCGATCAGGATTTCGCGGGCGCGCCCCTCGATCTCGGCCCTGGCCGCATCGCGCTCCTCATAGGCGAGATCGCGCATCTCGGCGTCGGTGGCGGGGTCGTCGATCATCGCCAGCGCCTCCTCCAGCCCGGACTGAGCCTTGCGCCAGGCGGCAATCGCCGCGACGACGGGATCGAGCTCGGCGAGTTCCTTGGACAGTTCGACGACGCGGGCCGCCTCTGTCGCATGGTTGATGGCCTCGCTCGCCGCGGCATGGCGGGCGACGATCGAGTCGAGGCGGTCTTGCGGGAGCTGGAGCGACATGATGCGGAAACGATCTGAACGGAAAAACGGGGAGGCGTGCGCGATCGGCGCGTAAAGCGTCGCTAGACCGGCACCTTCATCTCGGCGGCGAGGGCGGCGAGCAGTGGGCGCAGGCTGGCGGCGCTATCGGAAGAGGACATCCAGGCGTCGAGGCGCTGGCGCGCCTTGCCGGCGTCGAGCGCGCGCAGCATCGCCTTGACCGGGCCGACCGACGCTGCCGACATTGAAAACGAGCGATAGCCGAGCGCGATCAACGCCAGCGTCTCGATCGGCTTGCCGCCCATCTCGCCGCAGACGGTGACCGGGCAGTTCGCCTTGCCGGCTTCTTCGACGATGTTGCGCAGCGCGCGCAGGCCGGCAATGCCGAGCGGGTCGAAGCGATCGGAGACACGCTTGTTCTCGCGATCGGCCGCGAACAGGAACTGCATCAGGTCGTTGGTGCCGATCGAGAGGAAATCCGCTTCGCGCGCGATTTCCGGCAGCTCGAACAGCAGCGAAGGCACTTCGACCATGACGCCGAGCTTCAGGCTGGCCGGCGCCGGGCGGCCGTCGCGCTCCAGCATGTCCAGCTCGCGCCGCACCAGCGTGCGTGCGCGCAGGAACTCGTTCACCGTGGCCACCATGGGCAGCATGATCTTCATATCGCTGCCGGCGCCGGCCCGCAGCAGGGCCCGCACCTGCGCACGCAGCAGCCGGGGGCGGTCGAGGCCGATGCGGATGGCACGCCAGCCCAGCGCCGGGTTCTCCTCTTCCAGCCGCTCCATATAGGGCAGCACCTTGTCGCCGCCGATGTCGAGCGTCCGGAACGTCACCGGGCGGCCGTTCGCGACCTTGAGCACCGCATCGTAGAGCGCCTGCTGCTCGGCCGTGGTCGGCATGTGCTGTGCCACCATGAACTGCAGTTCGGTGCGGAAGAGGCCGACGCCGGAGGCGTTGGTCTCCTCGAGATTGGCCATATCGACCAGCAGGCCGGCATTGATCTGCAGCTGGATCTCGACGCCGTCCTTGGTTACCGCGGCCTGCGTCTTGAGCTTGCGATACTGCTCCTGCTTGCGGGCGCGCAGGCGGGCCTTGTCCTTGTAGGCGTTCTCGACGTCGGGCTGCGGCCTGATCTGCACCTCGCCGGCCTGGCCGTCGACGATGACCGCATCGCCTGCCTGGATCAGTGCGGTGGCGTTGGCGATCTCGCCGACCGCCGGGATGTTGAGCGCGCGCGCCACGATGGCGATATGGCTGGTCGGGCCGCCCTCCTCGAGCACGACCCCGCGCAGATGCCGGCGGTCATAGTCGAGCAGCGCCGCCGGACCCATCGAGCGCGCGATCAGGATGGCATTCTCGGGCAAATCCTCGCGTGTGACGCCATTGGACTTGCCGACCAGCGTGCGCAGCAACCGGTTGGCGAGGTCGTCGAGATCGTGCAGGCGCTCGCGCAAATAAGGGTCGGTCTGGCGCAGCATCTTGGCGCGGGTGTCCGACTGCACGCGTTCGACCGCGGCCTCGGCGGTGAGTCCGGTCATCACCACTTCGCGCATCCGCCGCAGCCAGCCCTGGTCGTGCGCGAACATGCGGAAGGTCTCGAGCACATCGCGATGCTCGCCGGTATGGGCGACGTCGCCGCGCTCGATCAGCTCGTCGATGGCGAGCCGCATCGTCGCGATCGCCGCCTCCAGCCGCTGCACCTCGCGGCCGGGGTCCTCGGCGATCAGGTTGGTGATCGCGACGCGCGGTTCGTGCAGTACGGCATGGCCGAGGCCGACCCCGTCGGCGAGGGTGGTGCCGATGCTGTGGATTGGCCGGTCGAGCCCGATGGTCGCGCCGGGTTTCGACAGCGCCTTCAGGCCGCCGGCGGCGATCATCTCGGCCATGATCATGGCCGTGGTCTGCAGCGACTCGACCTCGTCCTCGCTGTAGACGCGCGAGGCCCGGTTCTGCACGACGAGCACGCCCATCACGGCTCCACCGCGCAGGATCGGCACGCCGAGGAAGGAGCGATAGATCTCTTCGCCGGTCTCCGGGCGGTAGGAGAAGGCCGGGTGCGATTGCGCGTCGGATAGCGCGAGCGGTTCCGCCTCGCTGGCGATCAGGCCGACGAGGCCTTCGCCGGCTCGCATGGTGGTGAGATGGACCGCCTCGCGGTTGAGGCCTTCGGTGGCGTAGAGTTCGAGCGAGGAATCTTCACGCAGGACATAGACCGAGCACACCTCGGCCACGAGGTTGCCGGCGATCACGACGACGAGCCTGTCGAGCCGCTCCTGCGGACTGACCGGTGCCGCCATCACCTCGCGGAGACGGCGCAGCAGCACGCCCGATCCCCCGAGTGCGCCTCGCATCAACAAAGCCCTCCGCCCGCCTCCACGGCTGTTTCAGCCGGATACCCCCCGCAGACCTGACACCGCAACCGCTGAGTCGCAAGCGCAAGCTGGGTTGACTGCCCCTAGCGGGCTGCTTCTAGCCAGCGGAGGGAGCGTTCGGCAAGGCCTTGCCGCGCGCCGCGCCGCCTTTGCCGTGTGTCGGTTGGGAGGCCTGAGGAAGCATATCCGCGCGTGCGAGGCTGTTAGTAATGCCCGATTTGCGTGTGTTGCGCCGCGTTTTGGGTCGCCCCGGCGGCACGATGTCGCCGCTGGGGATATCGAGGCCGGAGAGGGCAGCGAGATAGCGCGACGTCCACCAGTCGATGTCGGTCGAGGAGATCGTCGCGTAGAGCCGCTCGAAGCGGCGCTGCCGTTCCGATAGCGGCATGGCGAGTGCGGTCCGGATCGCCTCGGCCACCTCATGGGTGTCGAACGGGTTGACGATCAGCGCCTCGCCGAGTTGGTGGGCTGCGCCGGCGAAGCGCGACAGCACCAGCACGCCGGGATTGCTGGGATTCTGCGCCGCGACATATTCCTTGGCGACGAGGTTCATGCCGTCGCGCATCGGCGTCACCAGCCCGACCTGCGCGCGCCGGTAGAGACCGGCGAGAGCGCTGCGCGAATAGGCCTTCTTCACCACCCGGATCGGCGTCCAGTCGAACTCGCCGAGCGCGGCGTTGAGGCGGCCGGCGACTTCGTCCGACATCCGGTCGAGCTCGGCATATTCGGGTACGTCGCTGCGCGAGGGGGGCGCGATCTGCAGCAGGCCGACATCGCCGCGGTATTCCGGATGGTTGCGCAGGAAGGTCCCGAAAGCCTCCAGCCGCTGCACGATGCCCTTGGAATAGTCGAGCCGATCGACACCGATCACCAGCTTGCGGCTGCCAAGAGGGGCAGTCGTCGCCCGCACCGGCTGAGTCGCCGCCCGGATCGACGCCTGGGCGAGTTTGCGGAAACCCTCGACGTCGATGCCGATCGGGAAGGCCTGCACCACCGCTTCGCGCTGGCCGGTTCTGACCCGGTTGCCGTCGCGGTGCGCACCGCAGAGCGCGACCAGCCCGCCGATCAGGTTGGCGACGTCGTTCTGGGTCTGCAGGCCGATCAGGTCGTAGGCCGTCATCGTGCTGATCAGGGTCGATGAGAAGGGCAGGGAGCCGAACACCTCGGCCGGCGGCCAGGGGATATGATGGAAGTAGCCGATCCGGTTGGTGACGCCGCGCCGCCGCAACTCGGCCGCGAGCGGGATCAGGTGGTAGTCATGGATCCAGATGACGTCGTCGGGCTTGAGCAGCGGGATGAGCAGCCGGGCGAAACGGCGGTTGACGCCGAGATAGCCGGCATAGTCGGCGCGGGTGAACTCGGTCAGGCCGAGCCGGTAATGCATCAGCGGCCAGAGCGCGCGGTTGGCGAAGCCGAGATAATAGCTCTGGCGCTCGGCCTCGGTCAGGTCGGTGACGGCGTAGCTGACCTTGCCGTGCTTGACCGGCTCCAACTGCGCCGCAGGCTCGCTGCTGACCGCTCCGCTCCAGCCGAACCAGAGGCCGCCATGTTGCTCGAGGGCCGAACGCAATGCGACTGCCAGGCCACCTGCCGCCACCTTTTCGCCGCGTTCGGGCATGGTGACGCGGTTGGACACGACGACAAGACGCATGATGCCTCACATTTTGCTGACGCTGCCGCAAAGGCGCGGGAACAGAACGCGCGGGCAGGCGTAATGTTTCGTGTGACGCCGGCTTTGCCGGCCGCTTCGCGTCGCCGCCGTGACCGGATCTTGGCGACCTCGCGCCAAACTGAACCTCGAATGTGGCGAGGAGGGGACGCTTTCACGATTGTCGTCCTTTCGCCCGTTTCACCCTCTAACCAGGTCGTCATGTCACAGATGCTGAGTCCCGGGGTCGCTGAACCTCCCGCAAAAGCCGTTGCCGTCAGCGGGCAGATCGCGCTGTTCCTCGATTTCGACGGAACCCTGGTCGAGATCGCGCCCTCGCCGGAGGATGTGCGGATCGACCGGCGCCTGCCTGAAGCCCTGGACGCATTGCGTCAGCGGCTCGGCGGCGCACTGGCCCTGGTCTCCGGGCGCCCAGTGGCGCTGCTCGACAAGATGATGGCGCCCTATCGCTTCGACGCTGCCGGTCTGCATGGCGCCCAGATCCGCCTTGGCAGTGAGGATGCGCCGGTCGCCGCTCCCGCGGAAGCGCTCCACGCTGCGCTCCGCGCCATGGTTCGCTTCGCCAACTCCAATGTCGGCGTCATCATCGAGGACAAGCGCCAATCGATCGCGTTGCACTGGCGGCTTGCGCCTGCGCTCGCCGACGAAGCGCTCGCACTGATGGAAGGCCTCGCCGCCGAAATCGGCCCGACGATGCGCCTACAGCGCGGCAAGGCTGTCGCTGAGTTGGTCCCGGCGAGCGCAAGCAAGGGCGGCGCTATTACCTGGCTGATGCAGCAGGACGCCTATGCCGGGCGCACGCCGGTCTTCGTCGGCGACGACGTTACCGACGAGGATGGCTTTGCCGCGGTCAATGCGGCCTCGGGTCTGTCGATCCGGATCGGCGATGGCCAGACCTGCGCCCGCCATCGTCTGGCCTCGCCTACGGCACTTCGCCAGGTTCTGCTCGCTGCCGCCGACGGCGGCGACCTCACGCTCGAAACCTTTCTCCAGAACTGACTTCAGGAACCGGCATGACTGTGACGACCACCGCTTCGCCGCGCGTCGCCTCGCTCGATCTCGGCGTCATCGGCAATTGCTCGATCGCCGCGCTGATCGACCGGCGTGCCCATATCGTCTGGGGCTGCTTTCCGCGCTTCGACCGCGACCCCGTCTTCTGCTCGCTGATCGACAACCAGATCGACGACGGCGACGCCGTGCCGAAGAAGGGCGTTTTCGCCATCGAGATGGTCGGGATGACCCGCTGCGAGCAGAGCTATCTCGACAACACCGCGATCCTCTCCTCGGTGCTGTCAGACGACCAGGGCAATGCGCTGGAGATTCTCGACTTCGCCCCGCGCTTCGTCCGTTTCGAGCGCTTCTTCCGGCCGCCGCAGCTGGTGCGCCGTGTTCGCCGCATCTCCGGGCGCCCGCGCATCCGCGTCGTGGTCAAGCCTTGCCTCGGCCTCGGCGAGGAGCCGGACGAGATCACCCGCGGCTCGAATCATGTCCGCTTCGTCGGCGCCGACCAGACGATCCGGCTGACGACGGACGCGCCCGTTTCCTATGTGCTGGAGAGCATTCCGTTTGCGGTCGAGAAGCCGTTCTCCTTCTTCATCGGCTCGGACGAGGCGCTGCGCGCCGAGATCGAGACGACCTCGCGCGAATTTCTCGACAAGACCACCGACTACTGGCGCGACTGGGTCCGCTCGCTCTCGATTCCGTTCGAGTGGCAGCGCGAGGTCATCCGTGCCGCGATCACGCTGAAGCTCTGCTCCTTCGAGGAGAGCGGCGCCATCGTCGCGGCGCTGACTACCTCGATCCCGGAGGCCCCGGGCACGCAGCGCAACTGGGATTATCGCTTCTGCTGGCTGCGCGACGCCTATTTCGTCGTGCACGCCCTCAATCGCCTGGGCACGACGCGGACGATGGAGGACTATCTCGGCTTCATCACCAACATCGTCGACACCTATTCGGAGAGCGGCGCAGAGCACCTGCCGCCGCTCTATCCGATCACGCGCGGCGGCGAATTGCGTGAGTTCGAGGTGCCTAACCTCGCCGGCTATCGCGGCCATCAGCCCGTGCGCGTCGGCAACGGCGCCGCCACACAGATCCAGAACGACGGCTATGGCGCCGTCGTGCTCGCCGCGACCCAGTCCTTCTTCGACCGCCGCCTGATCCAGCCGGGCAAGGAGGCGCTCTTCGCGCAGCTCGAACGCATGGGCGAGCGCGCCATCGCGGTCTTCGACAAGCCCGATGCCGGCCCCTGGGAGCTGCGGGAGAAAGAGGTGGTCCACTCATTCTCCAGCGTGATGTGCTGGGCGGCCTGCGACCGGCTTGCCCGCATCGCCGGCACGCTCGGCCGCGCCGATCGCAAGGAATACTGGCGGGCTGAGGCCAAGCGCCTGAAGGGCATCATCACCGAACGGATCTGGAACCAGGAGAAGGGTCATTTCGTCTCGACCTTCGACGGCGCCGATCTCGATGCGACGCTGCTGCTGATCGCCGAGCTCGGCTTCGTCAAGCCGGACGATCCGCGCTACATAGCGACCGTGGAGTCGATCGGCCGCGAGCTCGGCCGCGGCGACCTGATCCTGCGCTATGGCACGCAGGACGATTTCGGCTTCATGCACACCGGCTTCCTGATCTGCGCCTTCTGGTATGTCGATGCGCTGCACGCGATCGGCCGCAAGGACGAGGCGAAGGAGCTCTTCGGCCGCATCCTGCAGCGCCGCAACAGCTTCGGCCTGCTCTCGGAGGATGCCGATCTCGAAACCGGCGAGCTCTGGGGCAACTTCCCGCAGACCTATTCGATGGTCGGCCTGATCAATTCGGCGATGCGGTTGAGCAGGAACTGGGAAGAGGCGTTCTGAGCGAGGCTACCCCCGCTTCAGCAGGAACACCGCCTGCGCACCGAAGAGGTTCCAGAACCACCAGGGCGCGCTGACGCCAACCCTGCCGCCCGAGACGTCGAGCGCGACGGCACGTTCCTTTTCCGCGCCGACGGCGTCGCACAGCGCAACGAAGTCGCGGATGGTGCAGAAATGGATGTTGGGCGTCTCCCACCACGCATAGGGCAGGGAGTCGGTCACAGGCATCCGACCCATGAAGAAGACCTGGGTGCGCATGCGCCAATGCCCGAAATTCGGGAAGGAGACGATGGCGCGCCGGCCGATGCGCAGCATGTGTTCCAGCACATCGCGTGGATTGCGGGTCGCCTGGATGGTCTGCGAGAGGATGACGTAGTCGAAACTGTCGTCGGGATAGTCGGCTAGATCCGTGTCGGCATCGCCCTGGACGACTGAAAGGCCGCGCGCGACGCAGCCGGCGACGCCTTCGCGCGACAGTTCGATGCCGCGCCCGTCGACGCCGCGCGTCTCGGCGAGCAGCGACAGCAACTCGCCGTCGCCGCAGCCGACATCGAGCACGCGGGAGCCCGGTGTCACCATCTCGGCGACGAGCCGCAGGTCGATGCGGTTGGTCTGGGTGTCCGCCAGCGCCATGCTCAGATCCCCCTGGCCCGCGCCGCGGCGCCAATGAAGCCGCGCGTCGTCGCGAACAGGTTGGGCTCCTCCAGCAGGAAGGCGTCGTGGCCCTTGTCGCTTTCGAGCTCGACGAAGGAGACCGAGGCGCCGGCCGCGTTGAGGGCGTGCACAATGGCGCGCGAGTCGGCGGTCGGGAACAGCCAGTCGGAGGTGAACGAGGCGACGCAGAACCGAGTCCGCGTCCCGGTGAAGGCCTTGGCCAGCACGCCGTCGTGGTCGTCGGCGAGGTCGAAATAGTCCATCGCGCGCGTCACGTAGAGATAGGAATTGGCGTCGAAGCGCTCGACGAAGCTGACGCCTTGATGGCGCAGGTAGCTCTCGACCTGAAAATCAGCGTCGAAGGTGAAGGTCGGCGCGCTGCGCTCCTGCAGCTTGCGGCCGAACTTGCGATGCAGTGCCGGCTCCGAGAGATAGGTGATGTGCGCGCCCATGCGCGCCACCGAAAGCCCTTTCGAAGGCCTTGTGCCCTCGTCGAGATAGCGGCCCTGGCGCCAGTCCGGATCGGCCATCACCGCCTGGCGGCCGACCTCGTGGAAGGCGATGTTCTGGGCCGAGTGCTTGGCGGCGGTGGCGAGCGGCAGGGCGCTGAACACCCGCGTCGGATAGCTCGCCGCCCACTGCAGCACCTGCATCCCGCCCATCGAGCCGCCAGCGACGCAGAACAGGCTGTCGATCCCGAGCGAGTCGACGAGATGCGCCTGCGCCCGCACCATGTCGCGGATCGTCACCATCGGGAAGGACAGGCCCCACGGCTTGCCCGTCGCCGGATTGGTCGAGGCCGGGCCGGTCGTGCCCATGCAGCCGCCGAGCACATTGGCGCAGATGATGAAGAAGCGGTCGGTGTCGATCGGCTTGCCCGGCCCGATCATCGCCGTCCACCAGCCGCCCTTGCCGGTGACCGGGTTGCGGCTCGCGACATACTGGTCGCCGGTCAGGGCGTGGCAGACGAGGACGGCATTCGACCGGGACGCATTCAAGGTGCCGTAAGTCTGGTAGGCGATCTGCCAATGCTCGAGCACCGCGCCGGAATCGAGCTGCAGGGCCTTGTCCGGCCCGAACTGGACGAGCAGGCTCGACGGCTGATTGGCTTCGGCCAGCGGATCGGCGAGGGGTTCGGGAGCTTGCGTCCGGTTCGGCATTCGGATTTGTCTTGTCGCCCGGTCCGTTCGTAATAGCGGATATTACCGATGGCGCGGCTCTTCCCGTCTGTCAACGCAGCGATGCGTCGCGAACGCTTTGCCAAGCCCCTCGGTGACCGCTAAGAGACCGGCACGATTGAGAGCCTCGAACAAAACCTGAGCAGGTCTGGATGGGTCTTGGAGGAGTCGGATGCCACGAGGAGCGCGCAGCCGATATCCTTCGATATCGGCAAGTCGCTTCGACGCCGCAGGCGGCCCTCCAAGGCCCACCTTCGGCGCTGGGAATTCGCCCGCCCGCGGCGTCGCGCCGCTTGCCGATACCAACGGTATCGGCTGCACGTCGCTCCTGGCGGATCGGACGAATTGCCGGCGTCCAGACCTGCTCAGGTTTTGTTCGAGGCTCTAACGAAGTCTGGCCATCATGACGCAAGCCGCTCCGACCACGCTCGCCGACCTGCGCAGCGAGATCGACCGCATCGATGCGGCGATGCACGGCCTGCTGATGGAACGCTCGCAGATCATCGAGACGCTGATCGCGATCAAGAAGACGCAGGTGTCCGGCTCGGCCTTCCGCCCTGGCCGGGAGGCCGACATGATGAAGCGCCTCGCCTTGCGCCATCAGGGGCTGCTGCCGCTCGACACGGTCGAGAGCATCTGGCGCATCATCATCGCGACCTTCACCTTCGTGCAGGCGAACTATTCGGTCCATGCCGACATCTCCGGCGGCGATGCGGCGATGCGCGACAGCGCTCGCTTCCATTTCGGCTTCACCGTGCCTTTCGTCACCCATGAGGACGCCCGCGCCGTGATCGCGGCGGTGGCGGATTCGGCCGGTGATCTCGGCATCTTCCGCATGGACCTGGGCGCCAGCGCCGGCGTCTGGTGGCGCGACCTGATCGGCCCCGCCCAGCCCAAGATCATCGCGCGCCTGCCCTTTATCGAGCGGCCCGACCATCCCGCCGGCACGCCGGTCTACTGCATCGCCAAGCCGCTGACCGACGCCGCCGTGCGCGAGATCGTGCTCTATGCCGCCCGGGTCGAGCGCTGGTCGGAGCAACTTCGCCACGGCCTCGCCCAGCATCTCGCCGAAGTCTCGGCCAGCGCCGCCGACGGCTCGCATCTGGCGCTGCTGGTGGCGGCGTCCGGCGAGACGCCGGTCGACGCCATCCGCAGCGCACTCGAACCCGCGGGCCTCAAGGAGCTGACCGAGATCGGCAGCCACGCCGCCCGCTTCGCCTTCAAATCCGTCCGCTGATCACTCCTTCAAGGTCCAGCCCCATGGCTCTGCCCGCTTCCCGCCCCGTTCCGCGTCCCGGTGTCCTCGACATCGAGGCCTATGTCCCCGGCAAGTCGTCGGCCCCGGCCGGCGTCAAGCTGCACAAGCTCTCTTCCAACGAGACCCCGCTCGGCCCGAGCCCGAAGGCGATCGCGGCTTATGGCAACCTCGCCGGCAAGCTGGAACTCTACCCCGACGGCTCGGCCACCAAGCTGCGCGAGGCGATCGCCGGCCGCTACGGGCTCGACGCCAACCGCATCGTCTGCGGCACCGGCTCGGACGAGTTGCTGCAGCTGATCACCAAGGTCTATCTCGGCGATGGCGACGAGGGCGTGTTCACCGAGCACGGCTTCCTCGTCTACAAGATCGCGATCCTCGCCGCTGGCGGCAAGCCGGTGATCGTGCCCGAGACGAACCTCACCGCCGATATCGATGCGATCCTCGCCGCGGTTACGCCGCGCACCAAGATCGTCTTCCTCGCCAACCCCAACAACCCGACCGGCACCTATCTGCCCTTCGACGAGGTCAAGCGCCTGCAGGCCGGCCTGCCGCCGCATGTCCTGCTGGTGCTGGACGCGGCCTATGCCGAATATGTCCGGCGCAACGATTACGCCTCGGGCCTCGAACTGGTCGCGACATCAGAGAACGTCGTGATGACCCGCACCTTTTCGAAGATCTACGGCCTGGCGAACCTGCGCCTCGGCTGGGCCTATGGTCCCGCCCACATCATCGATGCGCTGAACCGCACGCGCGGCCCCTTCAACGTCAATGGCGCCGCGATCGAAGCCGGTGTCGCTGCTATCGCCGACGAGGCTCACATCGCCTCGGCGATCGAGCACAACGACAAATGGCTGGCCTGGACCACGGCCGAGCTGGAGAAGCTCGGCCTTATCGTCACGCCTTCGGTCGGCAACTTCCTCCTGATCCATTTCCCGGCCGCGGCCGGCAAGACCGCCAAGGAGGCGGACGCCTTCCTGAGCCAGCGCGGCCTGATCCTGCGTTCGGTCGCCTCCTACGGCCTGCCGGATGCGCTACGCATGACCATCGGCAGCGAGGAGGCCAACCGCCTCGTCGTGGCGGCCCTAGCCGAGTTCCTGGGCAAGGCTGCGTGAGCGCGCCGGAAACATTCGCGCCGCGCCGCGATGAGCCGCTCTTCGGGCGGCTCGCCATCATCGGCATCGGCCTGATCGGCTCCTCGATCGCGCATGCGGCCAAGGAGCTCAACCTCGCCCGCCATATCGTGCTGAGCGACGCCGACCCCGATGTCCGCCGGAGAGCTCGCGAGCTCGATCTCGGACATGAAGTCGCCGAGAGCGCGCTCGAGGCTGCGCGCGACGCCGACCATATCGTGCTCTGCGTGCCGGTTGGTGCCTGCGGTGCAGTCGCGGAGGAGATCGCGCCCGTGCTGAAGGCCGGCGCGATCCTGTCGGATGTCGGCTCGGTCAAGCATGCGGTGGTCGAGGCCGTGAGCCCGCATCTGCCCGAGGGCGTGCATTTCGTCCCGGCCCATCCGGTCGCCGGCACCGAGAATTCCGGCCCCGATGCCGGCTTCCCCAGCCTATTCCTCAATCGCTGGTGCATCCTGACGCCGCCGCCCGGCACGGACGAGGCTGCGATCGCCCGCACCCGTCAGTTCTGGGAGGGCATGGCGGCAATCGTCGAGGTGATGGGCTCGCAGCACCATGACCTCGTCCTCGCCATCACCAGCCACCTGCCGCATCTGATCGCCTACAACATCGTCGGCACCGCCGAGGATCTCGCGGCGGTGACGCAGTCGGAGGTGATCAAGTTCTCGGCCGGCGGCTTCCGCGACTTCACTCGCATCGCTGCGTCCGACCCGACCATGTGGCGCGACGTCTTCCTCGCCAACAAGGAGGCGGTGCTGGAAATGCTCGGCCGCTTCAACGAGGATCTCGCGCTGCTCACCCGCGCCATCCGCTATGGCGACGGCGAGACCCTGCACAAGCATTTCACCCGCACCCGCGCCATCCGCCGCGGCATCGTCGCCCTCGGCCAGGAGAAGGCCGAGACGGAAAAGCTGAAGAAGCGCTGAGCGGCAGGCGCGCTGGTGTCCCCGCGGGATTCCCACAGCCGGGCGTGAATTCCATGCCTCCGGTGGGCTTGTCTGCCTTGTCAAAACGGGGTCGGGCTGATACAGCCCCACCCGTCGCCGCAATAGCTCAGCTGGTAGAGCACCTCATTCGTAATGAGGGGGTCGGGGGTTCGAATCCCTCTTGCGGCACCAGCGAATTCGGTAGTACTTTCAACAATATATGAGAGCTGGGCGCCCGAGCGGTTGTCCAGCTCTTTTTGTCTCTGGGTGGTGATCAGGGTAACGATTCGCCCGCAGATGCGGTGTTCAGCCAGCTTGGCCGAGCTCTGCGATCACCGTGGCCATAGATTCGCAGAAGTTCACCGTAATCATCTATGGGGAATGATTGGGCGACAGCACGCTTGCCGAAGCGGATCAGGAATTCAGCCTGCCGCTGATCGCGACCGCCATGCGCCGATCAAATGGGCGCCCCGTGTCGGGATGCCCCGCCCAACGCCACAAGTCGGGGCTGCCAGGGATGCGCCATTCAGCGGCGACCCACCCTGGGGAATCTTCGACGATCGCGTAACACGCACCGATGGCGTCGAGCCGCGCGAGATGCGCGCGGACGCGCTGAGCGACCGGCCTACGCATCTTCCAGCACCTTCAACGCGCCGCCGCTGATCGGGGCCGGCTTGGGAGCCGGGACCGCGAAGGCTGCGCCGTCGTCGCGCTCGGCGCGCTCGAAAGCGCGGCGCAGAGCGGGATCGCGGAAGAGAGACGAGAGGGGCGAAAATCCCGTGCCGTTAGACGGCGCGGGCGTGCTATTACGCTCGACAGCTTGGGCCATGGGTCACTCCATCGGCTCGGGTTAGGGCCGGCGCGAGAGGTGGTGCTCTTGCCCGGCCTGTTTTTATGTGTCACCGTTATTGCGCAATGTCAATATCGGTAACACCAAAAAAGAGAGGGCGCCCAGCGACAGGGCGCGATCCTCACCTGACGCTCCGGATGCCGCCGAGGATCACGGAGGCTATCGATGCGTTCGCGGCTGATCAGAAGCCGCCTCTGTCGCGCTCGGAGGCCGTGCGCACACTGGTCGCCGAGCAACTGACCACACTGGGCCTGCTGCCTCACCGCGAGAATTCCGAGGGCGCTAACTGATCATGCGTGCCGTCAAATTCGGTGCTGCTGCCTTCGTCGCGACCTTGATTTTCCTCAATCTGATCTCTGGTCCCCTGACCTGCAATTCCGGATGGGGCTCGCCCTCCATCGGTTCTCCAGGCGCGTGCTCGCATCACGGCGGTGTGGATCGGACTCCCGTGTTCCTGCGCTTTCTAGCTAGCGCGGCGGCGGGAATAGCCGTCGGTCGGTGGGCGGCGAAACGAGGAGAGGCGCCCGTGCGGCAGCCCGCAAACGTCGTTGCGGCTCAACGAAAGCGTGACGAGCAACTGGAGCTCCAGGATGAGCCGTTGCGCCGCAACCTGGAGGCAAGGCTGGCTCCGCCCAACGCGACGACCAACTGCTCGAAATGCTCGGGTCCGATGACCGGCATTGTTGAAGCAGGCGTGATTTTCCTACGGTGCACTGACGTAGATTGTGGGCATGAAATGGCGATCGACCCGTCCAGGGTGAAGCGGAAGAGGCGCCGCTAACCATGAGCGACTTGGTTGAAGGCATAAAGCTGTTGGGCGGCATAGCGGGCCTGGGTACAGCCGCATTCACAATTTACGATCGTCTCGTGAAAAGCAGGCCTATCGTGAGCTTGATGGCGGCCGCTGACCGATACGACGGGGTCGGCGATCTCTATCTTCGCGTCGTAAATAGGTCCGACAGGGAGATCGTGATAACAGGGATCCGGTCCAACCCCGACCTTTCAGTTCGGTTGCATGACGACACCGAGAGCATAATCGAGGGCGAGTTGGGCTATGAAGCAGCCCGGTTGGTAGCTCCTGACGAGACCGTGTTTATACAGGTCTTTCTCGATGACGAGCTTCGGGAGACGCTACCTGCATCCGTATTGGAGCTTCGTTTCTCGGTAGACTGGCATCGAGCCGCGGGGCCAACTTGGCTGAAGGGACTGCCCCTGCGAGCTACAATTCGGGGCGATGACCTTGCTCGCGTCCTAAAGGACGCGGCCCGCCGCAATGTGCGGTCGCCGACGGCGCCTCTATCCCCCCGCGACCTATAGAGTTGCCACAAGCGCGCGCGACAAGGCCGAGGCCTTGTTCAAGGCTCCTGCGCCGGCTGCTGCCCCGGGCCGGCCGCAAAGCACACTGTGGTGCCTGGAGCCAAGGAGATGGTGACTCTGCGGATCGACACCGCGGTGCTTGCCCATTTCCAAGACGGCGGCCCAGGTTGGCAGGATCGGATCAACGACGTCCTGCGCCAGGCGGTGCCGTCGCCCGTCGACGAAGGTTAGAATCCCGACGAGCTCAACTCCTTAAATGACGGGTGACCCTACAGGGGATTACCGAGCCATTTATCCCGTTGCGCGGTTCTCCGAGGTGAGATCGACTGCCATAACGGCGGCTCGCTACCAGCGGGGCCGGCATTGGGGTAGGTTTCGTGCGCATTGTCTCCGAAAATTCCGACGAGGACCTCGCGACGAGGCAAGCTGAGCGTCAGCTTGGGTTCGAGCTTCGTGAGATGGCCGCCAACCTGCTCCGCGTGATTAGGGGCGCCGGCCGCCCTGGCGATCTCAGGATGCAGTTGCTGCACTGCCTGCAGACCTACGAAGCCCACGGCGAAGCTTCAGGCTATTATCCGATGCCTGAGGTGGTTGCGCGGATGCTGGACGCCGATCGACCGTGGCCTCCTGCTGCCGGGGGTGATCGGCGGGAAGACGACTGGAGCGCCGACCTGGACAAGGCGGGGGAACTCTACTTCGAGCAGAAGCTTTATCAGCGGAAGATCAGGAAGGCGGCTCTTCAGATCGTCGCCTCGAGCCTGGCCGGACAGCGCACCCAGCAGAGCCGCGGCGAGAGCGACCTCATGGAAGCTCTGGGTGGCCATCAGAAGGCGACGCTAGAACTGTCCGCCCATTGGGCGTCTCAACGCGAAGCATCATTACCTTCCAGGAAGCCGAGGGCGAGCAAGCCAAAGAAGGCCGAGATTAAGGCCGTGGTCGCGCTTCCACCGACAACCGCGGCCAAGGTTGCGACGCCGATCGCTCCGCCTCGACCTCAGCCCAAAGCCAAGCCGGCGCCGGACCCGTTCAAGCCGCCTCCGTATGAGGTCCGTCAGGACTTCGGTCTCCCTGCGGATATCAGGGCCGAGTTCGGCGTTGGATCGGTGCTCGAGCTGGTCGACCTGCTGAACGAGGAGTGGAAGGCTCAGAGTCGGCGCCCGTTGGCTCAGGGGAGCTTCCCCCGTAACGCTGCCACGCTGGCTTTCGTCGTCAAGGAACTCAGGCGCATGCGATAGGCGGGCTCTGCTACAGGGACAGAACTGGTGCCCAGGGGGACAGTTCCGGCCGCGACAGGGACGTTTGACGGGGACAACCAACTCTTGGCAAAGGCCCTCCCCTTGCGGAAGCCCCGAGCACTCCCGGATGCTGCGCCAGGTGCGCAGCAAGGAGATCGACATGGAGGCCGCTTACGCCGCGTTCGCGGGGGCATTGGGGTGGGCTTTGCCCTTTGCGGCCGCGGCAGTGATCATCGTTCTGGCTTTCAAAGCGAAGCTCGGATCCTTGATCGACCGCGTGAAGGGCTTCAGCTTGTGGGGTAACAAAGCTGAATTGGCGGAGACCCAACAGCAGCAGGTGGAACAGGCGGCGGCCCCAGCAATCTTGCCTCCCCCCGCGCCGGGCCGCCGTGAATTGCCCCCAGAGCCGATCAGCACGATCGCACCGATAGAGCAGGACATGCGTGAGCGCCTGCAAACCGGATCTCCAGGCGATATTGAGGCTCAGTTGGCATGGGCTATCCGCGTCGCAGCCAGCGCGATTATGGATCGCGATATGGAGGTGATCTATCGTGTGATCTTTGGATCGCAGATCGCCGCTATCAAGGAGGCGAACCTGCGGGGCGGCGCTATCACGGTCAAGCGAGCAGAGGAGATTTTTGAGCAAGCCAAGGCTCGGTTTCCCGCGCTACACGAGAGCCGCCCCCTCGACCAATGGGCCGAATTCATCTTCCAACGTGGGTTGGCCACACGGCCTGAAGAACCTGTGGGCCCCGACTCACTGTCGCACCTTACCGATCTTGGAAAGCAGTTCTTGCTCTTTCTGACGGCCAAGGGGCTATCTGAGGACAGATACGGTTGACCCTACCTGACCGCCACTCCTTCACGACGAAGCCCGGCGGCCACCGCCGCCGCGGCGATTGACGGTCCCTCGCCGTCGGGGCGGTGCTCTCGCTTGCTCTCCGCGGCGGCGCCAGGATGATAGAGGATTTGATTTGGTGAGGAGGAAGACGCCCAGTGCACCTCGTCGATCTCATACCTGATTCCGACACGCTCCTTGCTCTGTCCCCGGAAGAACTCGGGCTAGCGATGCTCCCCTCTATCGAGGCTTGGAAGGACGGCGCTCACGGAATCGAGCTGTCGCGCTTTCTTTCGACCGTATTCGGACCAGGCGCGGGCAATTACCCATCCGGCAATCGGACAGAGATTTCAGACGCGTTACGCGAAGCCTGGGCTTGGCTGGAGGGGGCGGCGCTGATCATTTCTGCCCCAGGACTGGGAGGAATACACCCGAACCGAGTGCTAAGCCGTCGAGCTCGGCAGTTGGTGACGGGTGGCGATCCGCGGGGTACCTTTGCAGTTCGAAGCTTGCCGAAGATGCAGCTCTTCGAATCAATCAGAGAAGATGTCTGGCACCTTTTCCAGCGCGGCAAATACGACACTGCGGTCTTCGAAGCGATGAAGGCTGTTGAGATAGCTGTCAGAGAAGCCGGCGGCTTCGGTCCTGATCTGGTCGGCGTCGGCTTAATGAGCGAAGCCTTCAAGGCCGGCGGTCCGCTCGCGGATCCTGATGCCGAGCGGGGCGAGCAGGTGGCGCTTATGAACCTCTTTCAAGGGGCGATCGGCTCTTTCAAGAACCCGCATTCTCACCGCAAAGTAGCGTTGGGACCCGACGAGGCGGCCGAGATACTGCTCCTTGCCACGCATCTCCTCCGGATAGTCGCATGGCGCAGGATGATGATGACGTGATCCGCCTCTCCAGCCGCACGCCCTGATGCCATTCTTCTCACCCGTCGCCCTTGTGGACATGCGCGACAAGCTGGATTGGGCAGGGGCCCGCCAGCGGCAGCTCACCGAGGAGCTCATCGGGCGCGACTGGGCAACTGACTTAGGCAGGGAGCACGCGCAGCATGGAGCAGCCAGGCGGCTTGCAATCCTCTACCAATGCATCGAGTCGGTCTTCGAACTTATTCCACCGAGCGCGGACGACATACTTGATCGTGAGGTTAGGCTGCGGGGGACCGTCTTCATCCAGTCCTTCGTTCTCAACGCCTTTGGCCTTGTAGATAACCTTGCTCACGTCTGGGTGGCGGAGCGGGCCATCAGGGGACCCAATGGGCGTCCACTGGCCCGACGGGAGATCGGCCTCCGTTCGCTGAATGCTGCCGTGCGCGCTTCCTTGTCTGTTGAGGGACAGGCCGAGCTAGCGGCGTTTGACAATTGGTTCGCCTATCTAACGGACTTCAGAGACCACCTGGCGCATCGTATACCGCTATACATCATACCCTTCATCGTCGCTCCAGAAGACGAAGACGAGCACAAGAGGCTATCAGGCGAAGTAGTAAGCGCGATCCGGCGAGGAGAAGCGGATGAGGCCCGGGCGCTCAAGGCCCAACGTCGGCGCCTCGAGCATTTCCGGCCGTGGATGAAGAGCTCCATTCATGACCCAGGACCACCTGTCGTCTTTCATCCGCAAATGCTAGCTGACTTCGCAACGATCGAGCGCATCGCGGTACTGATACTGCGGGAGCTGGATCAGACTGCGGGCTTATGACGAAGAGGTTGGGGTAGCCGCGATGCACCATGCCGGCCCGAAGGCTCCCGGTGCGAACGTCCGAAACGCTCACGACCTTACTGCCGCGATGCTCGATGTCGCCTTTTGCAAGGCCCCCGTGCTGTACGTCCGAAAACGGCTCGCGGTTTTGGTAGTCGCGATGTCCAATGCCGGCCTTGCGGCCCCCCTGGACTGAACGCCCGAAACGCTCACGACGTGAGAACAATATAGGCGCCCGATCGGCAAACCTCAACGCTGGCATCGTGGAAAGCTGCAGCGTTGCTCAACATAGTGGCCGAGGAGGGAAGGGGGCTAGGGCAATCGCGCGGTTCACTGCACGCTGTCTGTTGGCTGATGATGGCCGCCGGCCTCGCGCTCCGGTCGCTCGACGCCGCAGGCCTTGCTCATCAGCCCCTCGAACAGAAGCAGCTCCTCCATTGTGAGGTCCGTGATCTTCGGGAAGCGCTCTGGCATCAGGCGTTCGCCGTTCTTCCCAGTGTGCTCCGCCGCATATCGCTCCTT
Source organism: Allobosea lupini (assembly GCF_900109525.1). Classification (GTDB taxonomy): domain Bacteria; phylum Pseudomonadota; class Alphaproteobacteria; order Rhizobiales; family Beijerinckiaceae; genus Allobosea; species Allobosea lupini. The sequence continues at coordinate 667,857 of NZ_FOAN01000003.1, forward strand.
GTACTTCTCCGGCCGGCGCGCCTTCAGCATGAAGATCATGAGCGTGTCGGACGTGCTCATGGCCCGGCGCCGTGCCTCGTCCTCGAGATTGTCGGTACCCGTCTCGATAGCGTCGTCCCAGGCCGCAGCGAACTCGCCGTCTCGTTTTCGCCAATCATAGACCGTCTGCCGGCCAATGCCCGCCAGCTTTGCCGCGCCAGCGACAGACAGGCCCTCGCCAAGCGCGGCCAGAAAGCGCTCGCGCGGCCCTGTCCCGGCCGTCAGCGGGGTAGCCAGGGGGTTCTCTGTCATGACGAACTCCCCTCTTGAAACGTGTTCAATTGCTGGTCTACTGCGTGCCGACGCAGGAGGGCCGAATGAGATTCATCAGCCTGGTTATTGCCCTGACAGTTTTCGGACCTGCCGTCGCATGCGACACAAACGACATCGAGATTCAGCAGTCTAGCTGGCGCGTGGATGGCGAATATACCCGAGTGGTCGGGGAATTTAAAAACGGCTGTACTGAACCAACCGGCGCTCAACTCCAGCTCGTATTTCGGCGAAAGTCTGGCGAGATCGTCCATGTCAAAGATTTCTGGCCTGCGTCGACGAATAATGTGAAGGCGGGAGCGCTCCATGCCTTCGGTACCATGGATCGTCTTGCCGGTCTCTCGTTCGACCAGGTGGACGTTAAAGTGATCGCGGTAAAGCGCTGGTAGTAGGGTCAGCTGCGATCGTCCGCGCATCACCGCGTCGAGCTTCACCGGGCCGATCTTGCGACTGATGACGATGCAGGTCACGGCGATGCGGCTGACGCCGTCCCGGAGTTGGAGCCCTTCGCAGAGATAGCGCCAAGAACGCCGGCGCCCTGCGCTTTCAGCTTGCCGGCCGCCTGCTGGATGCTCTGATCAATCATCTGTTGCACTTTCCGTGCGGCCGTCTCGTCGAAGATGCCGTTGAAGGTGGCCGTCGCCGTCGCGGTCGCGGTCAAGTTCTGGTCGACCTTCGTTTGCGCCGCGGCGTTCTTCATCTTCGACGCGTTCATCTCAGGTGAGAGATCCGCCTTAATCTTCGGCACAGACTGGAGAAGCGACTTCAGCCCGTCCAGCCAACCCGGCGTCGGAGCGGGCATGGACATCGCGGGGGCGGTTGGAGCGCCAGGGCCCATACGAGCTGGCGCCGCCGCCAGCGCCACCGGGCGAGGGTTCCATTCTGGCAGCGCGCCGAGGGGCGAGGCCGAAGTATCTGCACGCTTCGGCGGCAGCGGCGCCTCGGTGGGCGTGCCATAGCGCTTACGGTCCTCTTCCATCTGGCGCTTGAAGAATTCGGACTGTGAGCGATTGCGAGCGGCCTGCGGGGTATCGGTCTGATCCAGGTCGTTCGTGGAACGCTCAGCTCGCATGCCTTCGGCACGCTTTGAAGCAGCCTCGTACGACTCGCGATCCCGCTTTTCCTTGGCATTCTCCGAGATCAAGCCGATCCGTTTCGCAAATCCGACGACGCTATCGAGAAACGTGTTGAGCGGTGGCAGAACCTCTGTAGCGATGGCGACGCCCAGTTCGGTGAAGCGCGTAGCTACGCCCTGAAGAACGGCATCGACCTTCAAGCCGGCTTCGACAGCCTGCTTGGCAACCTCCGCCTGCTGGCGTTCGCTCTCAGGGGACGTCGTCGGCGTGCGGGACGCCGTCTTCTCGTTGCGCTCCCGGATTTCCCGCATTGAAAGCTCGTCGAGCAAAGCCTTCAGTTTGCCTTCGATCCCAGTGTCGTCAGCGAGCTTGTCCGCCTTCCGCTCTTGCTCCAGCGCCTGCGCGCCGATCTTCCGCTTCTGCCTCGGGTTGGTGGTCGTCTCCTGCTTCTTGCGAAGCGCTTGGGCTTTCTCCTGGGCGGTTTTGTAGGCCTCGATCACGTCGAGCAGCAGCGCGGAGGAATCGCGCATCTTGCCGTCAGCGCCGATCGCAAGGCTGCTGTCGATGCCGAAGCCCTTGAGCTTCTTCTTGGCCTCCTCGCCTTCCTCGCCGCCCTTCTTGATAGCCTTGGTGAGCTCGTTCATCTTCTCCACCGCGGCCTGGGCGGACTTCTCCGCTTCGTCGCCGAGACCGAGGCCCTTGAAGATGTTGGTGACGGTTTCAAGGTTTCCGGCGGTCGTGCCGGCCGTCTTGGCCGTGAGCGCCATCTCGCGGCGGGCAAGCGCGGCCTTGGCTCCGATCGCCGCCAGGACACCAGCCAAAACGCCGCCGCCGGCAACCAACCCGGCGAACGCTGGGATCAAGCGCAGCGCGACCATCAGAACGCCGCGCAGCACGCTCATGGCTACGGAGCCTGCACGCTTCAATCCGCTCAAGGCAGTCGATAGCAGGAGCACACCACGGCTGCTCTTGCGCGACTCGTTCCCCAGCCGGCCGATCGCAACAGCGGTGACGCCGGCGGACGCGCCGGCCTGCTTCAGCGGGTTGGCCGACTTGATGACGTCGTCCTTGACGCCAGCGAAGGCCTTGGCGGCCGCCTTGAGCTTGGCCAGACCCTCGACTTCGAACCCAAGCCTTGTGGTCAATTCCTCAAGAATCGCCATCTTCAGCTCCTTCCGATTCCACGAATAGCGGCTGAGGCCGCAACGACAGGCGCATCGCTGATGCGGAAGCGGGCGGGCGGACCGCGATGCTTAGCGGCTTCCCATGCCTCATCGATCGCAATCATGCCGGTGCAGTCCTTGGGCGCCGTCTCCAGGGCGATGCCGGCCAGTACGACAGCCCAGCGCACGCCGCAGGTACATAGCAGGCAGAACGGCGTCTGTTTGATCAGCTCGGCCGCGGCGAAAGCTAAGTTGTTAGGCCTCACTCCGGGCAGCAAGTCCGCGAGCTTGGTCGTGATCTCTCGAGGGATATCGAGCGCCGCGGCGAGCTGCAGCACGGCGTCCGCATTGTCGCTGCCCCGCTCGCTCGAAACGATGACGAAGCCGGGGCTGCTGCAGCCCCGCACAACGATTGCTACCGCCTCCGGGTTCTGCACGCCGGCCGCCCTCGCCTCAGCGGAAGTCGGCGGCCGGAAGCGGAACGGCGAGGCGGGATGAGCTGCGAGCCAAAGGCGATCCTTTACCGTGAGAGGCAAGAGTTCCGGGTTCATTCGATCTCCGATCTGAGGATGGGGCCGGCGCTGAAGACGGACGCCGGCCCCTTGACCGGGGACCCTCTTCCCGGCCCCCTCAACGCGGTAGTGACCCCGCGCGAGCTCGTTATTCGAAAGCTGCATCGACCTCGGCTGTCGTGGTGATGGTCCCTGCGTCGATCGCGGCCTTGACCGCGGCGAAGGTGGCGAATGTCGCGTTGACGTGCGCCTGCACGTCGTCGCTGATTGCGATCATCGCTGTCGCGTCGATCGGATAGGTGTTCTGGTCCGATCCGTGCCAGATCGTCGACCACTCCGGGTCAAGCATCGCGGCAATTCGTGCGCCGGTGATCATCAGCTTGGAGCGGTCATCCGTTGCGACCGGGACGCCAGCGACAACAACGCCGCCAACTTCCTTCTGCCATCGCGTGGACGCCGCATAAGCCAGTAGCTCATCCTTCGCTCGGGCGGTCGGGTCATAGGCTGCCGCGGCAGCATCGAGCGCCGCCTGCGTCACGTTCCGGACGTAGAAGCGGCCCGCATCGATGATCATGTCGGACGGTCCGGCCGCGCTTCCGGCAGCCAGCGCCAGAGCGCGCGGATCGTCGAGGCCATCAATGGCGATCGAGGCCCAATCAGCCCAAGGGGGCGGCGGTGACACGACTGGAGCGGCCGCTTCCTCAACAATGAGGTCGTCCTCTGTGCTAGCTTCGTCCATGGCGCTCTCGCTCAATATGAGACGGAAAAGAAGGTGTTCTGGCGACGCAGCAGGTGGGGGCCGCCAGGATTGGTGAAGGCGAGGACCTGCGCATAATCGCCCGCAGCCATGGGATAGGGCGCGCCGGCACCGTTCGGGATAGTGAGGTCCGAGGCATTCGGCAGAAGCACATCGACCGGCAGGCCGGAGCCCTCCGCCGTCCCGTTCACGACGACGCGGCCTTTGCGATAGCCGACGCTGCTGGCCTCGAAACCGATGGAGAATGAGAAGACGGCGCGGTCGATGCCTGCGGGGCAGGTCAGGCGCGTAGGCTGGGCTGGATTATACCAGCCGAGCGGGTCAGTGCCGGCGGCGGGCGGCGCCCACTCGATCGCGGTTTCCACGCCATTCGTCGCATACTGAGCCGTGACACGACCCAGCAGCGTCACCGTCCGCTCGGTCTGAAGAACGAGCGAAAACAGACGCCAGCTGGTTCCGTCGAAGTACATCTCACGGATGTCGCCCGCCAGCAGGTCATTCTTGCGGAGCGCTGTGCCGTCCTGGCGCACGATCGGAAGGGTATTGAGCGTTGCCGCGCCCGTGTTGGTTGCAGCAATCTTCACCCGAATCGGCACGCCGATCATCTGAGCGTTGTTCGCGAAAGCCAGTCCGGGAGTGATGGTCAGGGCATTGGCGGAACCGCCCGCCACATAGTACTCGCCCCCGAACTGCCGAACCGCCCGGAAGACTTGCTCCATGTCCGCGTTGGACGGGGTCAAGCCCGCGCGGATCATGAGCGCGCCGAGCTCGGCGTAGTAGGCATTCATCATGCCGTTGAAGAGGTGGATGTCAGCCGGGCCGCAACCGAAGCCGTTTTCGACCTCGCTATTGGTCGGCATGCGCTTATCGGCGTTGAGATGCGCGAACCCCGGGGAAAAATCAGCCATGATCGGCTCCTGTTGCTGAGGTGCGCGACACGATTCCGGCGAAGCCATGGCCGAAGCCGAGGATGAGCGCTGCGCGTTCGGGGTTTGCCGCGGCAACTGCGCTGCAAGCGTCGAAAGCCGCACGAAGCAGCCGCGCGCGTTCTCGGGGCTCGTCGCATTCGCTGTAAGCCGCCTGGGCTTCCGCTGCATCGCGGATCAACCGGGACATTTCCGGGTCTTTGCGACAGTCCTCACCGAAGGCAGCGAAATACCGGCCCTCGATCTGCGGACGAAGGTCCGGTCCATAGTGCGGCATTGCGCCCTCCAATAGCGTGAGCTCGTCAGGCGTTCCGCCAGGCGTTGAGGCTGTCGACGTAGCCCTGATAGGCGACGTTCTCCTGCGCCTTGCCGTCGACGTAGCCGTCGACCCATTGGCCGAACTTGCCGGCCACCCTCGCGGCGTGAGCCTGCTGCTCCCTGCTATGCGACTTGGCGATGTAGCCGCCGCCATCCGTGTAGACCCAGGAACCATCGGGGCGCTGGAGCGCTCCGGTGCCATCCTGGAAACTGACCCGCACGCAGCCGCCGACGGTGTCGGTCGTCATAGCGTCGCCGATGCCGATCTTGCCGCCGTATGGCTGTCCGTCGTTGACGATCGACGGGCTCGGGTAGCCGTCCATCATCACGAGGGGAACACGAACGGTCATCACTCGCTCACCGTCCTTGGCCTTGTAGCCGTGAGGTTCAGTGCGGCGACGCCCGTGCGCGTCTTCGATCTCGATCTGCTTGCTCATCAATAAATCCTCTGTTCAGCGGCATCCGCGGGAGGGGTGATCACCATGACTTCAGCCCCTTCATCTGCTCGGTCCACAGGTACCGTTTCCATGGGTCGTTCTCGAATTTCGGGAGGCGCGCGGAGGCGAATGACGCAACCGGACCAGTGGGAAGATGGAAACTTGGGAGATCGCGCGCCTCCATCTCGACGTCACCGCGTAGGGGGTCTTCGCCGTCGGGGATTTCCACGCCGGGCTCATGCCGATATCGCTCGATCGTCTGGATCAGTTCGAGCATCTCGGCCGTCAGCTTCGGCCAGCGGTCCCGCAGGCGCTCGATGAAGGCGGCGCGCTCGTCGCGGTACTTCTCATAGGCTGGCATGATCGCCGCCCGGTGCTCGGCCGCCCTGACAGTCGGCAACACTTCGTCGAGACTGGCCATCGCCGCCTCAAGCCTACGCCCTTCGTGGGCGAAGTCGGCCGCGCTGTTCCTGGCCTGGCGAGCCTCGGAAACGCTGGCCCCCGGGTCGAGGGACTGCTTCATGCAGTCGCCTTCCGCCTCCGCCATGCCGCTGCGCAGCTGCTGCGCTTCATCCCAGAGCGCCTGTAGGCTGGCTGCCGTCACGCTCGGGTCGCGCACCGCGTCGGCGACGCGCTCGAGCAGCGCATCGGGGCGGGCTGCATCGGCCTCGGTCATCGGCTCATCTCCTTCAATGCGCGCTCGGCTTCTCGCGCCGCGTCCTGGAAGCGGAGCAGATCGGAAGCGCTCAGTTCGTCCTGGAGGTATGAGGCGCGCGCCTTCTCAGCGGCGAGGGCGAGCTCAGCGGTATCGGCCACCGCCTTGCGCAGCGCCGGTGTCGCCTGCTCCTCGCCACCGATCAGGGCGAAGAGGCGACGCTCATGATCGAGGAGCCGGCGGCCGACCTGGTTGCGCCGATCGCGCTTGACGATCGGCTTGCTCTGGAGTGGCGCGTCGGGGTGGATCAGTGCGAGCATTGCGGCGCCTGCTGTGAGGCCGAATTCGTCGTTTTGACACCCCGGTGGTTACCCGGGCCTGCCCTCGTCCGTTCGAGGGGGCGATCGGTTTCGGCAATTTCTCTGCAAATACCGCGCGAATCAGGCGCTCTGTCAAATCAGGAGCACCTGTCTATATGACAGAAGGCTACAAAGAGTGACACAGAATGGCGCTGATCAAATAATCCCCAACCTGGGATTGGTGCTGTTTGCGAATCACCCCCAATTGATGCTCTGCGGCGAGGGCGGCCGACCGCTCAGCGAATTGCTTTGGGAGCACATGGCATGGGGGAATTCTGGAACTCGCTTACCCAAGGACAAGGCACTGTCATCTCGGGATTTTTGACATTGCTAGCTGCCATTACAGGCGTGCTGATTGGCTCCTGGCTATTCGGGAGCCGCGTAAAGGATCTCAAAAGCGCGGTGGACGCGTCAGACCAGCTTCTCCGTAAGCACGGCTCTGAGGTCGACGCCACCCTCGCTGCGATCCGCGACAAGATCTCGGAAATGCAAAAGAGCTTCGCAACGACGTCCGAGCAGCTCAACGATCTCCGCGGCTCCGTAGCAGACCTAGAGGCGGCGAGCTCTCCCGAGACAGTCACTGAGCCAGTGCAGGCTGGGACGGAAGAGCAACCCTCACCTCGTGAACAAATTCGGCAAGGATGGCTGACTGTCCGAGACGCTTTGGAGCACATCGCGGCTCGCCCTCAAATCGATGGGAGAACGCGCGCGCGATATGCGCGTATTGATCGGCGTCGCTACCCCCAACTGGTTGAGGCCCTTGCAGCTGATGGCCTTCTCGCAGCAAACGCAGATGCGTTCTGGGAGGCATCCGCTTTATGGCAGGCCTACCGAGGCGGGCGGAGCGAGCCGACAGCACGCGAAATCACTCGCATGTCCGAGTTGGCGGCAATAGCGGCGGCGACCGCCGCGCGCACAGACTAGCCAGTCGCCGCGTCGGGCTGCTGACCCCAAGTTCATCTCATGTCTGCGGCGCCAGCCGTTGGCCGGCTGCAAATCCACTTGGAGAGGAAGCCCATGCCCGAATACGCGGCTCGTTATGGCTACGCACCGCCTTCACACTCGCAGACGTTCGAGCAGATGGCGAAGCCCGAGTGGCAGCCGGCGCCTCCGGATGAAGGACCACCCATTCCCGGTGAGATCACGCTGCCTGCGCTGGTCGGGACCTTCGATGATCTCGCTACCGCCAGGAAGCACCTTGTCGACGCGTCCAAGTCGATCGGCGGGCGGCTTTCCGACCTTTACATTTTCGAGAGGCGCGGCGGCGAATGGATCCTTGTGGAGCCGGCCTAAGTCAGCCTTGCCCTTCGCTGGCTGCGCGCTCCGACGCGCACACTCGGCCGCGACCCTCTCGGAGAGGTCCTCGCGGATCTGATTGCCGATGTTACTCAGCAGCGCGGCGTCTTCCGTAGTGACGCGCTGGTGCCGCTGCAGCTCGGTCCAAGCATCCACCGTGGTATCGTCGAGCAGGGCGGCAACGATGATCCCGCTCTCCAGCGAGCCGGCGCCGAGATGGCGAAGGATCTCGATCCTGGACATTGCCAGGGAAAGGCGATCCGGTGCTTGGCCGTCATCAATTGTCATCATCTCAATTCCTCATTGCCGGCTAGTCGACGGCTTTTTAAGGTTGCACGCTTTGCACGGGCGGCGTCACAGGTCGCCCAGGTCATCGCCACCCTCTGGGATGGAGCTGAGCCTCGAGAGAATTTCGAGCGCCCGGGCCTCCTGGAGACCTCTTCGCGATCGGCAAGGTGCTGGCTGGGTAGTGTCGACATCGGACCCTGTATTGCCCAACCCGGCCTTGGCCGCGGCGCGGTTTCGCCTGCGGGCCCGCCGCTGAGCTCGGTCTTCGGCTCTCGCCAAGCTCATCGGCGTCTCGCGCAGGTAGAGATCGAAACCCTCAAGTTCTTTCTCGGCCCTGAGAGCTACGATTTGTCGTCCACGGTCGTCGTAGCCGGTCCAGACCGCTCGACCGCTGGCAAGCGTGACGCGCCGGATGCGGGCCACCAGCACGCCTAGATGTGACGAGCCTAAGGCCCCGGTCGTCATGCTTACGCTCGCCGAAGCTGATCGAACGGGAGGATCGGAGCAGGCGGCAGAGCGCCGGCAGCGCGGCTTTGCTCGCGGTAATAGGCCGCCCGTTCTGATTGGAGCAGTCGCCGATATCGACGCCACCGCTCGTCCTCGAAATTGACGATTTGGGCAGATGGTCCGGGGTGCAGCATGGCAGGTGCCGGCTTGGCCGGTACATCTTGCTGCTTGAGGCGCTTCCGGCGGCGCGCTTCGCGCCGCGCCGCGTTACGCTCATTGCGATCGGCCCAGTCGAAGAGATCTTTCATGATGCTACCTCGAGGAGCTTGCGAGCCTGGATGGCATGGAACTCGAGCTCGATCCTGAGATCACCTGCGAGCGTCCCGTTTCGAACTGCATCCGCCCAGCGACGGACATGGTCTGGATCGATGCTCTCCGCGACTCGGCTGCCAATGGCGCGGTCCCCGCGCCCGAGCAACATCAGGACCGTCGTCTCAGCGCGTGGGTCGGGCCGTTGAACGGCCGCCCCCGGCGACGTTGAGGCGGTGTCGGTGAGACTGTCGTGTCGGACTACTTCTATGTTCCTACGGAACGAGCGCGACACGGGAGTCTCACTCTGGACTGCGTAAGTCTGCGACACGTCAGTCTCATCCTTCGGCCGTGTGTAAGTGCGCGACACGGGAGTCTCACTCGGCAACAGCCCTTTCGCCTTGCGCCGATGGTACGTCGCTTTCGACATCCCGAGCTCTTCCCAGTGCCTGGGAGCCGGTGCCTTCGCAGCACTGCGATCGAGGGCCGGCAGGCCGGCATCGGCCCGCCGCTTGTCGGTCGCCCGCTGTCGGCGAAGTCGGTCGTTGGTCCGCTTCCAATCCGCCATGCGCGCTGCGCGGTCCTCTGGCGCCTCATCCACTGCTTCGATCGTGCGTATGTCGAGATTGGTCCGCTCGTCTCTGCCGAGATCAAGAAGCCTGCCGGCCTCGACGTCGGTCATGATGAACGGATGCTCTGCGCTTCTGGCATCACCAACGCCGGCGACGATCTCGCTGATATCGCGCTCGGTCAGGTCGAGGCTGCAACGATCGAGGAACTCGCCGGCAGTCGCAAACTGCAGGCCAGGATGGCGGGTCCCGTCTCGCAGGCGCATGCCTTCCAGAGCAGCCAGCGCGTGCGCGGCGACAGCGAGAGCTCTGACCGGGTCAGTGTATCCGCCTGCCTGGTGACGCCAATGAGCCAGGCACTCGATCTCTTTCAGGCGCCTGAGCGGCCGCCCGAAGTAGCCGGGAAGAGCACCCCTGCGCTTACCATGAGCGGACGCCACGATGCTGCCCTCCCGCTTGAGAAGCTGTGCCGGGCGCGTTATGTTGGGACCAGATCAGCCAGCCAGCAGATCCATTCCGAGCCCGCGCGCCGTCTCCAGCGGCCGCGGGCTTTTTCGTGGGCGCCACAGCTCAGGCCGCAGCCCGAGCGCCGAGTTCGGCGCCGACGATCTTCTTCTCCCAGGCGAGCAGATCGTCCTCGGCGAAGAACAGGCGGCCTTCGCGGCTGACTGCCTTCGGGAAGCCCTCGCGCTTCATGTAGCGATAGAGCGTGCGCAGAACGATGCCGTGGCGCTCGCAGACCTGGCGCGAGCTGAGATAGTTCCGTCCGGCAAATTGCATAAGTGACCTCCAAGTCATCGGTTGATGACGAAGACGGTCACACTGATCGCGCAGCTCAAATAGCGGGTGCGATTATTTTTCTGGAATCGATTGGGGGGACCGATTCACTGTCCGCAGAGTGCCCGGCCCTTGCCAGACAGCTCGAATTCCCGGATCCAGCCTGCTCATGGCCGCGTCCCAAGCCCGCCGAATCCCGCCCTTGGTCAGACCGATTTCTTCTAACTGGACCAACAGCGAGGCGAGCGAGACGGTCTTCGCGTCTGGTGAAGCCAAAGCTCGCGCTACTATCCAATCCCGCAAGGCGTCTTCGGATGCCATCCTATGAATGCGCGCCGCGGCCGCGCAAGTTGGCGAGCCCATTGGCGCAGCAACGAGAATGTGAACGGAGAAAATTGTCCCTGAGGTCGTGTCGATTGTCCCTTTGCCGAAGTCGATGAGACCTGAATGCCAGTCCGGCAGAGCATCGAGCGGGATCGCTAGAGCAGGCGCCCACGGCTCGCCTGGCCGGCCCAACAAGGTGGCCTCACCTGCCTCCAGCAACCGGACCAGCGCTGCCACAGCAGCAACCCAGGCGCGGTCGTCGCCAGACCAATGCGGTTCGGGCTCTTCCTCCTGAAAATCCCAGCGCCCGGGCTCGAAGTCAGTCTCGGTGGCAAAGTCTTCGCGGTCATCGCGACGCCAGTCGCTCCTACCGTTGATCGTCCACCGTCTGCCCCAGCTATCCTTATCGAGCCAAATCTCTCTGCCTTCGTCTAGCAGCGTGGCGTCAGGCCCCAATGCCTCTACAGCGGCGCTGGTAATACTCGGCGCTGCGAACATCAGGCGCTGGATAGGAATGGCGTCGGGTGGGAGACGGTTCGGAGTCATCCAAGCGCCCTCATCGGCACAACCACATCCGTCTCGGGCTTGTCGGCGACGATCCAGGCGACATGGGCCGCCCAGGCCTCCAGCGCGCGCCGCTTCGGCTCTCTGAGCTTCGCATGGTTGTAGCGGCGCTCGTCGCCCTTCCGGACGTGGTTGAGGATGGCCTCGACGACGTGTGGCGCGACCTCGAGCTCGTCGTTCATCAGCGTATCGGCAGTTCGCCGGAGGTCGTGGAGAGTAAAGCTAGGCAACTCGACGCTAGCAGGATTCTCCCCTCGTTGGGCCGCCTCCTTCCGCAGCAGCTTGAGCATCTCTTCGTCAAGTTTCGCCTTCGCCTTCGACCAGCCGCTGATCGGCGTCTCGCCGGTCGTGGTGAAAATCAGCTTTGCCTTGCTGTCGACCTTTGGCAGTGCGGCTAGGATCTCGCGGACCGTCGGGGCGAGCGGTATCTCGTGCTCCTTTCCGTTCTTCGCCCTCTCGCCTGGCAGCGTCCACATAAGGCCGTCACGAGACAGCTCCGGCCGGCGCAGGCCGCCAACCTCGTCCCGTCGTTGCGCTGTCAGCAGCATCAGCTTGATCGAGGCACCGAACAGCTCTCCGAGCTCGTCGCACGCCTTCCAGAGGATCCTGATCTCGTCGTGCGATAGCACCCGATCGCGCGCGGTTTCCTTCTGCGGCTTCGAAACGCTGGCCGAGGGATCCACGGGCAGGCGAGCCGTGTTGGCCTTCAGCCAACTGAAGCAGCCCTTCAGCGCTGCGAGCGTGCGGTTCGCCGCGATCGGCGCGCCGCGGCGCCGGATGCCATGGATGAAGTCGCGGACATCGTCGGTCGTAATGGAGGAGATCAGGCGGCCAGACCACTCGTCAGCAGCGCCCTTCGGTATAGTGACGAAGGCGAGAGGATTGTCGCGGTCCTCGGGCTTTGCGGGGTCGACGCGCAGGCCGAGCATCCGTGCCGTCTCCCGCCATTGGCGCTGGTGGCTCTTCGCATACTCATCGAGGTAGCGCCGGGCCTCACCGGCGAATGTGCCGGCGTCGGCAACGTGAGCCTCTTTAAGCGCTCGCTTGCGGCGCTTCTCGCCGAGCCCGGGGTCTTCACCGCGTTGCCTCAGGCGATCGAACTCTTGAGCCTTCTCGCGGGCCTCTGTGAGCGAGAAAGCAGGATAGGGGCCAATCGTGAGCTTGGCCGTCTTCCCGTGAAGTCGATAACGATAGGCCCAGCTCTTTTTACCGCTTGGCGCGGGCTGGATCACGAGATGAAGGCCGGCCGCGCCAGCATCAGCGACCTCGATCCGCTTTGCCGGGTCGGGCTTGGCGGCCTTGACTGCCGCGTCAGTGAGCCTCTTTGCCATGACAGCCCTGGGTATGCTTGAGGGTAACGGACCGCTTCGACAGTGTATGTCATATGGCTACCGCTGACACCCTATGATTTATATCATAAGCGGCCAAAAATCCTAGCGAAAATGCGACACGGCTTGTCATGTTGTGACATGCCGTGCCATACGGGGCCATCTGTTTCGTAATGAGGGGGTCGGGGGTTCGAATCCCTCTTGCGGCACCAGGCACCCTTACCGACATCGCCGTCCGCTTTCGAAAAGCCCGATTTATCGGGCTTTTCATTGCGTTGACGTTCGGCACATTCCGCCGCGATCCGCTGGCCTCCCACGAAAATCTTGGTATCGTTCTTGGCATCGCCGGTTTCTTGGTATTGGCGATACCAAGAGGCGATCCGGAATGGCTCTTTCCGATGCTCGGTTGCGGGCGATCAAACCGATCGAGAAGACTCAAAAAAATTAGCGACGGCGGGAGCCTCTTTCTCTTCGTACCGCCGAACGGATCGAAGCTCTGGCGCTTCTCCTGCACCTTCGCCGGGAAGCAGAAGACCCTCGCGATCGGCGCCTATCCGGCGATCAGCCTCGCCGAGGCCAGAGCCGCGCGCGATGCGGCGAAGGTCCTCCTTAGCAAGGGCGTCGATCCGGGCGAGCAGAAGAAGCTCGATGCGATCAGCGCCGCGCTGGCGCGGGCCACGACATTCGAGGTCGTCGCGGCTGAGCTGCTGGACAAGAAGAAGCGCGAGGGTAGGACGGAGCGGACCGCCGAGAAGCTGCGATGGCTCTACGACCTCGCGAAGGCGCATATCGGGACCCGACCGATCGGCGAGATCACCGCGCTGGAAATCCTCGTCGCGCTGCGCGCTGTCGAGACCCGCGGCCAGCTCGAAACCGCCAAGCGGCTCCGCGCCGTCATCGGCGAGGTCTTCCGCTACGGCGTCGCAACAGGCCGCGCGATGACCGATCCGACCTTCGCCCTTCGCGGCGCGCTGACCGCGCCCAAGGTGAAGCACCGCGCTGCCATCATCGATCCCAAGGCCTTCGGCGGCCTGCTGCGCGCCATCGACGGCTTCTCCGGCCAGCCGACCACCAAGGCGGCGTTGCAGCTCATGGCCCTCCTCTTTCCCCGGCCCGCGCGTTGCGCTTCGCCGAGTGGGCTGAGTTCGATCTCGACGCAGCGGTCTGGACCGTCCCCGCCGCCCGGACGAAGATGAGGCGGGAGCATAAGGTTCCGCTGCCGGCACAGGCCGTCGCGATCCTCCGTGACCTCCATCGGATTACCGGCCGCGGCAAGCTTGTCCTACCCGGCTACGGCATCTCGGGCGGCGACGGGCGCAAGATCGAGCCCAAGCCGATCAGCGAGAACACCATCAACGGCGCGCTGCGCCGGATGGGCTTCGGCCAGGACGAGATGTCGGCGCACGGCTTCCGGCCCAGCTCCTCGACCATGCTCAACGAGAGCGGCCAGTTCGCCCCCGATGCGATCGAGGCCGCCCTTGCTCATCAGGACACCAATGCGGTTCGGCGCGCCTACGCCCGCGGCCAGCTCTGGGAAGAGCGCTTCCGGATGGCGGCATGGTGGGCGGATGAACTGGATCGGCTTCGAAAGGCGCCGGCCTAAGAAAAACGCGAGCGAAGCCGTTGCCATTCGGCCCGGTGGTTCCCAACTCATCCTGAGCCGGCCGCGACATACCGCGGCCCGCTTTTCCCCGGCCGCCGATCTCGGCAGCTGGGGCCGAGCCGACAGGGAAGCCTCTCTGGGTGGAAACCTCGGGCCTCACGGCCCGTTTCCCCGCGAGGCATCTATGAACCAGCCCCTTGGTAATCTGAATACGATCGAGCAGGCGCGCGCCCGGCTCGGTGGCATCGGCAACACGACCGTCTACGATTGGATCAAGACCGGTCGGCTCCGGGCGATCAAGCTCGGCGCCCGGACCTTCATCACGGACGCCGAGATCGATCGCCTGCTCGCCGACGCTGTCGCTGCGGCCGAGAAGACCGCCGCCGCCCGTCGCGATCGAGGGGCTGCGTGATGGCGAAGAAAACGTCGCGGCTCTCAAAGGCGGCCATTCGCCGCGTGGAAGCATTCAATGTCTGGCGTGCTAAGCGCGTCTGGCGCATGGCGGATCGGTTCTACAAGAGTGATACCGAGGAGGAGTTGATCGCGGTCTGCCAGGAGGGCGATCGTGAACTTGCGTCCGAAGCCCTTTGGGCTGCGGTGCGCTGGCGCCTAACCGAGGCGAAGCGCAATCAGGAAGCGGCTGAAGATCACTGGAGCCAGGCGACTTTTCTGTCTGGCTGTCATCGGCATCTTCCCCGGTGCACCGAAGCCGATCTTTCGCCCGACCGATTGCAGGCACTGTTCGCGGAGGAGGCGGCGCATCCGAAATCGCGCTACGACCCGAACGAGTTGGCCGCGATCTACGCAGAGAAGGAAAGGTATCTCGATTGGATGCGCCTCTTGCACATGTCGCCGGATCAGCGAGCGGATCGAGCCGCGGACGCAATCTTGAACCTTGCTCATAGCCGGGCCAATGCGGACCTCCTATATGATCGCGTCGCCAAAGGCATTCCGAAGGCCGATCGAGCCAAGAGCCGAGCTGCGATCGAGACGGTCCATGCGCTGCTCGGTCAGCTTCTGGAGCGCTTCGGCGGCCCTGCTACTCGCACTTCGGAACCGCTTCCGGGAACCGGAGAATGAGTGCTCCGGCCTCTCTCGCCGCTTATCCGGCTAGCCGGATAAGGCGTCGCTCCAATCGCGCCGAGGTGGAAGCCCGGCGCGAGGCCCTCATGCGTATCATCGTGTTGCAGCAACCGATGATGGTCCGCCAAGTCTTCTAACGGCCGCCTGCGGGACGAGTGCCTCAACGAGCACGCCTTCTCCTCGCTTGCCGAGGCGCGGCGGATCATCGAGGCTTGGCGGATCGACTACAACACCGTCAGATCCCAGACGAGCCTCGGCGGCCTATCACCCTCGACGTTCGCCAGCCGGTCCCCCACGGACCAAAACCCAGCCGGACCTAACTTATGACCGGCAGGAAAATGGGGAGCACGTCAGCACCACTCCCATTTTCAGAGACGTTCGCAGCCGCGCCGAAAGGGCGGTTTTTCGTTGCTTTTTGCGATATTTCCCGCGGGCGCGTGTGTTGGCAGTCGAGTGTGTTGGTCGACTTTCGGTGGCTGGAGCATGCTATACTGACAGGGCGTATCCTGTGTTTCAGAGCTATTTTGCGCATTCATCTCGCGAAACGATAAGGAGCAGGTCCCCAAGCTTTTGCCAGGTGGCTGCGATGATTCTGGCCTGTGCACTGCGCATCCAATGTCTGAGCCTGGCGAAGAGCTGCTCGACCGGGTTGAGGTCGGAGCGATGAGCGGCAGGAAGAGCATGGGAGCGCCAGCGTTGCGGATCGCACGGCGAGCGGCCTTGCCCTTGTGGCCTACCGAGATTGTCGAGGATGACGCTGTCGCCCTTCGCGAGGGGTGGGACGAGCACGTGCTCGATATGGAGCGCGAGAAGCTCGTCGTTTACGTATGGTAATGTCACGCATCCTGAACACTAGAAAATTTTCGAGCGAAGTGGACGCCGGCTTGCGCGAAGAAGACACGGTAAAGTGAAAGCCTAGAGCGATTCCAGGGTTCGGGGGATTGCAAAATTGCTCTAGACAACGAATACGTGTGTATCTAACGTACAAACTCGCATGCATTGCGATGCGATGGAGCTGCGCATGGTCTCAGTGGTTTGATACAGGATCGAGGTTATGAGTGCTGCGGAGATGCCACCGTATCTGCGTCAATTGGAAAGTGAGGCGATCGAAATTATACGTGAGTGTTACGCGCAAAGCAGGTCAACTGTTCTGTTATATTCTATCGGAAAAGATTCGATGGTCCTTCTCCATTTGTGCCTAAGAGCATTTGTTGGACGAATTCCTTTTCCATTTTTGCACGTTGATACGACATGGAAATTTCGCGAGATGATCGCATTTCGCGATGAGGTCGCGCAGAAGCACTCGATCGATCTGCGTGTTCATACAAATACTGAAGCAATCGCTCGCGGGATCGATCCATTCACCGCGACTTCGGCGAGCTATACGCACGCCATGAAGACCGAGGGGCTGCGTCGAGCGCTGGATGCCGGCGGCTTCGACGCCGTGATTGGAGGCGCGAGGCGCGACGAGGAAAAAAGCCGCGCCAAGGAGCGGATCTTCAGTTTTCGCACCCGAGGCCATGGTTGGGACCCGCGTCGGCAAAGACCGGAATTATGGAATCTCTACAATGCGCGGGTGAACCCTGGCGAAAGTGTGCGGGTATTCCCGCTCTCGAACTGGACCGAACTCGACGTCTGGACCTATATCCAATGTCTGCAGATACCTGTCGTCGATCTGTATTTCGCGCGCCCACGGCCTGTCGTGGTAAGGTCTGGCGCGTTGATCGTCGTCGATGACGACCGGTTCGCGCTCAGGCCAGGCGAGCGGCCGACGCAGCGGGTCGTCAGATTCCGGACATTGGGTTGCTATCCCCTGACCGGGGCCGTCGATTCCACGGCGGCGACCGTCAACGAGATTGTCGATGAATTGCGGGGTTCGCGGTCTTCTGAGCGCCAAGGACGGCTGATCGACTACGACGAACCATCAGCCATGGAACGCAAGAAGCGCGAGGGCTACTTCTGATGATCGCGTATAGCGAGGGAGAGGCCAAGCCTCAGTCGGTTTTGTCTGTGCTCACCTGCGGCTCGGTGGATGACGGCAAGTCGACATTGCTCGGGCGGCTTTTTCTCGACACCGGAGCAATCTTACCTGACCAAATGCGGGAACTGAGTTCCGGCATTGCAGGCGATGTAATCGATGTCAGTCGGCTGTTCGACGGGCTAGAAGCGGAGCGCGAGCAGGGCATAACGATCGATGTGAGCTATCGCCGCTTCGCTACGCCACATCGCATTTTTCGGTTGCTCGACGCGCCAGGCCACGAGCAATACACCCGCAACATGGCAACTGCGGCCTCCGGCGCGAGCGCTGCTCTTCTTCTCGTCGATGTTCGCAAAGGTATTGGACCTCAAACGATCCGGCATGCCGCAATCTGTGATCTATTCGGGGTCGAGGAGCTTGTGCTCGTCGTTAACAAAATGGACCTCGTCGAGTGGTCGGAAATGCCTTTCAGGCGTCTCGTTTCCGACTTCAGGACTAAATTCGAGGGCAGAATCCAATTCCGGTCATTTTCGGCAATTCCTGTGTCGGCGTTGACGGGCGACAACGTCGTCAATGCGTCGCTACGGATGCCTTGGTGGCGCGGCCGGTCGCTGCTTTCGCATCTGGAACAGGTCGCTCCAGCGGCCGGCCGCGCGGAGCAGGCATTTCGGATGCCAGTACAACTGGTAGAGAAGCTATCGGGATCTCGTCACTATCTTGGCACCGTCGGATCCGGCACGGTTCGGACAGGTGAGGTTGTGAATCTGCTGCCATCGGGGCGGCAGGTTGCGATCAAGACAGTGTCGGGGCCAAATGGACCGATCGATAAGGCGACGTCGGGCGACGCTATCGTATTGGAGCTCGAAGATGAGCTCGATCTGCAGCGGGGAGATGTCATCACTTCGATCGAGAGGCCGGCTACCTGCGCACGAGCGATCAGGGCGCGAATAGTGTGGTTTGGCGAAGCGCCTCTCATTCCGGAACGGATCTATTTCCTGCGCATCGGAACGCAATTGTCGACTGGCGCGATCACGCGAATCAATCATCGGATAGATCTTGCATCCGGAGAGCGGGTCGCAGCGCGAAGCTTGTCTCAGAACGAAATAGCCGATTGCGATGTCACGACGGCTTCAGAAATCGTCTTCGATTCTTTCAGAAATAATCCCACGCTGGGCTCCTTCATTATTATCGACCGGGCCACATACGACACCGTCGGCGCGGGAGTTATCGATGGCCAATTGTCTCGTGCAGGCAATCTATTTTCGCCGGATTTTGGGATAGACAAAAACAAGCGCGCCATCTTGAAGGCGCACTCGCCGGCCGTCGTGTGGCTGACGGGCTTGTCCGGGTCTGGGAAGTCAACCATTGCCAACGAGGTCGAAAAGCTGCTTTGGGCGGCCAATTGCCACACGATCCTGCTGGATGGCGACAATTTACGTCAGGGATTGAACCGCGATCTGAGCTTCACGGATGCCGATCGCGTCGAGAACATCCGCCGCATCGGCGAGGTTTCGAAATTGATGCTCGACGCTGGGCTTATCGTGATCTGCTCGTTCATATCGCCGTTCGGCGCAGAACGGCGAATGGTTCGTGAACTGGTCGATGACAATGAGTTTATCGAGGTCTTCGTGAAGACGCCTTTGGACATCTGCATCGAGCGCGATCCGAAGGGCCTTTATGCGCGTGCGCTGGCTGGCCAGATCGAATCGTTTACCGGCTTAACTTCGGCCTATGAAGAGCCTACCCAGCCAGACCTTGTGCTCGACACGGTCGCCAATGATGCTGTCTCCCTCGCCAATACTATCGTCGGCGAACTGAAGCGGAGAGGTATTGTGGCATGAGGGTCGCTGTATCTTGATTAGAACTTTTTCGAGCGAAGCGGACGCCAGTTTTCGTGAAGAAAACGCGATAGAACAAACATGTAGAGCGATTCCGTGATCCGGGGAATGGCGGAATTGCGCTAGATGACGCCGACGCATTTCGAGATGGGGCAATCATGAGGGAATTCTGGTCGCGGTTGCGTCGTTTTCCACGCAATCTGCTTTCGATTGGGGTCGACATATCCCGGCTCGACCAAAAGTTGGATGGCATCCGTCTGAGCCTGGCCGACCTATCCCGGCTCGATAAAGAGCTGGACAGCATCCGCCTGAGCCTGGACGATGTTCACGCACATCTGGTGCATGCAGCATCCGGTCGAGCAGCCGATCGAGAGCAGTTGGATGCTGTTGGAAGTATGTTGACCACGCATTCGGTCACAATCTCAGAGAAGATAGAAAAATTACGTGCTATAATTGCGGGAGAGGATGAAGAATATTCTTCCGTTGAAATCAACCGCAAGCCGGACCGGAGAGTATTTCTGGAAAAGATATCCGCGTTATTCCTCGTCGGGCATGCACGTTCTGGAACGACTGTCTTGAATGACGCGCTCAATATGTCCCCTGATATTTGGATGTTCGGAGAGGCTAATTTTCATTATTCGGGAGAACGAAGGGATTTTCAGTCATGGTACAATGAGATGCACCAGCATCTATTCGGTAATCCATTTACTAAAACGACTCATTGCCCGAAGTTGCTGGATCGCGGGGCGACAGGCGAGGATTATCTCGCTAAGCTTTCGAATTACTATCGCTTTGTTGGAGATGGCGTCGCGTTTCGCGACGAAACACTTGGTTATTCGTTCGACAGATTTATGGAATATCAGCAGCGTTACTTTTTTGGAGCGCACTACATTTGCCTATTGCGCTCTCCGAGAGCTACGCTTAGCTCGGCGATCAAGATGTGGCCGGATGATGATGTGGCGCTTTATGTTAGGTCTTATTTAAGGACGCTTTTATTGTGCGTTGACATATCAAGGATATTCCCAAATTGTAAGATTGTTATACATGAAAATATTACGGAAAGAACCTTTGAGGTGCTCAGTGAATATTTGAATGCGGATTTATCGAATTCTTTCCATCTTTATAGCAAGGACCGTCAGAAGAAAACCGGTGATAGTTGGAGTGAAACCGGATTATCACTTGAACATCAGAGATTGCTCGATGAGGCCTGGCAACGTCTATTTACCTATTATGATGTCGAGAATCTCAGCCTTCGAAATGACCGAGATACTTTGCAGGGTTGGCAGCAGGAGCTGCGCGAGACGCTGCGCAAGCTGGGGGCAGGGCTCGTATCCAGCAATTGACGCTTTGCCGGTCCGTTCCATGCCGACTCACACCCAATTCCCGTTGAATACGGCTCTAGGGCGGATATGCGATCGGCCTCACTTTCGAGTCGAACGCCTATGCCTATGTCGCCGGCGGCCAGCGCCAGATCTCGCTGCTCTACCCGGCCGCAGGCACGTTCTCGACGCCGGAATTCCGGGTGCTGGTCAAGGGCGCGCCGGCCGGCGCCGCCACCAGGGCCGCCAATGACTTGGTGCTGTCGAAGGAGGCCCAGACCGCATTGCTGGAGAATGCCTTCCACCGGCCGAGCCGCAGCGATATAGACATGTCCAAGCATGTCGAACTGCCGGCGATCGAGAGCGTCGAGGTCTTCGCGATCGACGAGGACGCCGCTTCCAAGCGCGACGAGTTCCTCAAGCGCCGGCAGTCCTACGCTACCGTGCGAAGTCGCTCGCCTTCCGGTTGCGACTGAGCTCTTCGTCTACCAGCGCAGGAGCCGCGGGAAGATCAGCGCGCCGATCACGGTGACCGCCGCGATCGCGATCGTGTACCAGGTCGCCAGGAACGGCGCCGTGTCGTCCGGGCAATGCAGCGCATAGGCCACGACGGAGAGTCCGGCCGCGGCCAGGCCGGCGCAAAGCCCGGTCAAGGTCGTATCGACCGGTGCACCGCGCCGGGCCAGCCAGAACAGCGCGACGAGCGGGACGAGCGCGTAGAGCGGCACGTTGAACAGGCAGCTGCGCCAGTAGCGCCCGAAGATGAGCGCCTGCCACTGCTCGACCGGCGCGAGCGCCAGCGTCAGCACGGCCCAGGCTGCGACCAGTGCGACCGGGATCGCCACCAGCGGCAGCAGGCGCTTCGGCTTCAGCCCGGGCCTGAGGCTGCGCTGAAACAAGGTGAG
This sequence comes from Allobosea lupini, assembly GCF_900109525.1. Lineage (GTDB taxonomy): Bacteria > Pseudomonadota > Alphaproteobacteria > Rhizobiales > Beijerinckiaceae > Allobosea > Allobosea lupini. Next base: position 688,997 of record NZ_FOAN01000003.1, read on the forward strand.
CGCGATGACGGCGATGCTGGCGCCGAACAGAACCTTGGCGATGACCGGCGTGGTGACCATCACGCCCGCGAGATTGCGCCGGACGCCGATAGTGAAACCGAGCAGCGCCACCGTCAGCACGAGAGCGGCAAGCGCGGCGAGCCAGGTAGCCCGGCGCAGCCAGCCGGTGTCCACCGGGCGGTGGCCCGCGGTCATCACCGCGATCAGCTCATCGGTCTGCATGATTCTCTGGTCCGTTCGGCAGGAAATTCGCTCGGGATCGTCGAAAGGTTACACACGGCCTCGTTCATCCCGGCCGCTCCCCGCGCCGGGAGAGGAACCTGGCCATGGCCTGCAGGCCGCGATGGATGGCGACCTTGGCCGCCGTCTCGGTCATGCCTGCGGCGCGGGCGGCTTCGGCCACGCTCGCCCCCTGGAGCTTGACCTTGTCGATCAGGGCGCGCGTGCGCCCCGGCAGGGCCGCCATGGCGCGCTCCAGATCGAGCCTCGCCTCTGACGCCGCATCATCGGCCGGCCCGGCGAGCTGATAGGCCTCGTCGTCGAGCGGCAGGTTGGCGACATGACGACCGGAGCGGCGCAGATGATCGACGAGCTTGTAGCGCGCGATCGCGTGCGCCCAGGCGGTGACCGGGCTCGTGGCATCGTAAGTGTGGCGCGACAGATGCAGCGCCAGCAGCGTTTCCTGCAGCACGTCCTCGGCCTCGCTCGCCTCGCTGCGGCCGGCGCGCGCCAGCATCTGCCTGAGATAGCCGCGCAGTCGCACGCTGATCGTATCGAGGAATAGGCGATAGGCCGCGGCATCGCCGGCAAGGGCCGCTAGGAAGATCGGCCGGAGCTGGGTTTCGAGCTCTTGCAGCGACACGTCTTGCGTTTCTCGCACGGGGACAAACTGCCTGTCCGTCGCATGGCGGGGACGGGCTCACAAGCCTGCGAGCGGCCGATGAAGCGCTTGCGCTGGTCCGTTACGCTCGCGCGAGGGCATGCCGGCCCTTGTTCACGGAGGGACGCAGATGGGCAAGAGGCGATGGCTCGCAGGCGCACTGGCCTGCTTCGTCATCGCGGCGCCCGCCGCCGGGGAGCCCGGCCTGCCGCAATCCGGCGAGGCCTGTCCGACGCCGACAGGCTGTATCGTGGCGACCGGCAGCTATCGCATCGTCCTGCCGCCGCCGGCAGCCAGCGAGCGGCGGGTCGGGGCGATCATGTATTTCCACGGCTATCAGGGCTCGGCCGAGGAGGTGATCGCCGATCCCGGCCTGCTAGCGGTCGCCCGGCGCCTCGGCGTCGCCCTGATCGCGCCCGATGGGAGCGGCCGCACCTGGTCCTATCCCGGCTCGCCCGCCCGCAACCGCGACGAGTTCGCCTTCGTGGGCCAGGTGCTGGACGATGTCGCGGCGCGCTTTCCGGTCGATTCCCGTCGTATCCTCGCGAGTGGGTTCTCGCAGGGCGGCTCGATGGTCTGGTATCTCGCCTGCCGGATGCCGGCGCGCTTTGCCGCCTTCGCGCCGATCGCCGGTGCCTTCTGGGAGCCCTTGCCGGAACGCTGCGATGGTCCGCGCCCGCCGCTGATCCACGTCCACGGTACGAGCGATGCGACGGTGCCGCTCGCCGGCCGCGCGCTGCGCTCCGGAGCGCGGCAGGGCGATGTCTTCAAGAGCTTCGCGATCATAGCACCGGGCGGCTGCACCGCGGCCTTGGCCGAAACCGCTCGCGCCGCGTCCGAGAGCGAGGGGCTCGCCTGCCGCATCGCGCGCGGCTGCGACGGCAAGGCCAGGTTGGAGCTATGCCTGCATGCCGGCGGCCATGAGGCCGATCCGGCCTGGGTCGAGCGCGCCTGGCGGCTGGCGATGCCGGCCGAGCCGCCAGATTCCGCCATCAAGCTCACGTCTCCGTGATCCTGTAACCAAACCGGCCTTCCGCGCGATCTTTCTCGCATGACCGCCGCGGCGGCAAAGCGGAGAGAGACGATGCGCCATGAACGGATAGCGGCGGAGCCGGCGGGCACCGGCCTCGGGCAACCCGTCACGGGCGCCGATCTCGTGGCCGCTCAATTGGCTGCTGCCGGCGCCACCCATGCCTTCGGTATCCCCGGCGGCGAGGTGCTGGCGCTGGTAGATGCGCTCGGGCGCGCCGGCATCCGTTTCGAGCTCGCCCGGCACGAGAATGCCGCCGGCTTCATGGCCGAAGGGCTCTGGCATGCGACCGGCGCGCTGCCCGTGCTGGTCGCGACGCTCGGCCCCGGCGTCGCCAATGCGGTCAACGTCGTCGCCAATGCGCAGCAGGATCGGGTGCCGCTGATCTTCGTGACCGGCTGCGTCGATCAGGCCCTGGCCGAAAGCTACACGCACCAGGTCTTCGATCATCAGGCCCTGCTGCGCCCGCTGGTCAAGGCGAGCTTCCGCGCCGCTCCCGGCACCGAGGATCTCGTGGTCGCCAAGGCCGTCGCCATCGCCCGGCGCGGCCGGCCGGGGCCGGTCCATATCGACCTGCCGATCTCCATCGCCGAGGCCCGCACTGCCTGGCGTACAGCGCCCGCGATCACGCTTGCCGCCCCATTGGTCCCCGCCGATCTGCGGCCGGCGCAGGCGCTGATCGCCGCGGCAAAGCGGCCTCTGGTCATCGCCGGGCTCGACCTCGGCGACCAAGGCGGCGCAGTCGCGCTCGATCGCTTCCTGGCCGCGACCGGCGCGCCGCTGCTCACCACCTACAAGGCCAAGGGGCTGGTGCCGGAGGCTGATCCGCGCGTGATCGGCGCCGTCGGTCTCTCGCCGAAGGCCGATGCGATCGTGCGACCGCTGATCGAGGCGGCCGACCTGATCGTGCTCGCCGGGTATGATCCGATCGAGATGCGCCAGGGCTGGCGCAATCCCTGGCCGGCCGGCAAGCCGGTCATCGACATCGTCGCCGAGCCGCTCCAGCACGGCATGCACGAGTCGAGCCTCATGCTGGAGGGGGCCGTCGGCATGATCCTGACGCGGCTTGCGGACGAGCTTCCGCAAAAGGCGACCTGGCCGGGGGGCGAGCCAGCCGCGATCCGCGAAGCCTTCCATGTCGCCTTTGCCGCTCCCGGCGAATGGGGTCCGCACACCGTCTTCGAAACCCTGCGCGAGGTCGCTCCGGCCGGCACCGTCGCGACCGCCGATTCCGGCGCCCATCGCATCCTGTTCAGCCAGATCTGGCGCTGCGACGGGCCGCGAACCCTTCTGCAATCGAGCGGGCTTTGCACCATGGGCTGTGCCCTGCCGCTCGCCACGGGCGCGGCGCTGGGCTCCGGCCGCCCGACCCTATGCTTGGTCGGCGATGCCGGGCTTGAGATGGTGCTCGGCGAGCTGGCGACCTTGCGAGACCTGCAACTGCCGGTGATCGTCGTCGTGCTCGTCGATCAGGCCCTCGGGCTGATCGCACTGAAGCAGCGCCAGCTTGGTCTGCCACGCGCCGGCGTCGATATCGGCGAGACCGATTTCGCCGCCGTCGCCCGGGCGATGGGCGGCTACGGCGTGATCATCGATGATCGCGAGACCCTTGCGCATGAGGTTGAGGCCGCCTTCCGCCGCAAGGGCTTCACGCTGCTGGCCTGCCGCATCGAGGCCGGCAGCTATGATGGGGCGTTCTGATGACGGTGCTCCCCGCCACGCCGACGAAGCGGCCCCGCGACGAGCGGCTCGATTTCTTCCGTGGCCTGACCATGCTGATCATCTTCGTCGCGCATCTGCCGGCGAACAGCTGGAATGCCTGGATTCCGGCGCGTTTCGGCTTCTCCTCGGGGGCGGAGCTCTTCGTGTTCTGCTCGGGCCTCGCCAGTGCGCTCGCCTTCGGCGGCGTCTTCATCCGGCGCGGCCTTTGGCTGGGCACGGCTCGCATCGCCTACCGGATCTGGCAGGTCTACTGGGCGCAGATCGGCCTTGTTCTGGCACTGATAGCGCTTGCCGCTCTGCTCGACCGGAGCTTCGGCCTATCCGTCCTCGCGCAGCAGTTCGCGCCGCTTCTCGCCGATCCGGAACGCGCCCTGCTCGGCATTGCCACTCTCACCTGGCAGCCGGATTATCTCGACATCCTGCCGATGTATCTCGTCATCCTGGCGCTGGTTCCGGTGATGATGCTGGGCCGCCGCCTGCACGGCGCAGTGCCTTTCCTGATCGCGATCGGGTTCTACGCCGCGGTGTGGAGTTGGGGGCTCAACCTGTCCGGCAACCCCTGGAACGGGGCCGGCTGGTTTCTCAACCCCTTCGGCTGGCAGCTGATCTTCTTCATCGGCTTCTTCATCGGCATGAACTGGCTGCCGGTGCCGCGGCTCCGTGACCGGCGCCTCATGATAGCGGCTGCGCTGTTCGCCCTCGTCTCGGTGCCGGTGTCGTTCTGGGGCATCCTCGAGCACTGGCCACTGGCGCAGACGGCCCACGATCTCATCATCCCCGCCAACGAGAAGACCGACCTGCACATCCTGCGGGTGCTGCACTTCCTGGCGCTCGCCTATCTCGTTCTGAGCCTGATCGAGCCCTGGCGGGATCGGCTCGATCGCGGTGTCGGCCACCTCCTCATCCTGATCGGTCGGCAATCGCTCGCAGCTTTCCTCGCCAGCGTGGTGCTGGCGCGGCTGCTGGGCACCGTCGCCGACATGGCCGGGCGCAGCGAGCCGGTGGTGGCGCTGCTCAACCTCGCCGGCTTCGCGCTGATCCTCGCCGTCGCTGTCGTCGTCGGCTGGTTCAAGAGCGCGCCCTGGTCCGGGCCGAGGCCGAAGCCCGCGGCGGAGCGGCAGCAGGAATCGGCCGCGGCGGTCCCGCCGACAACACGGGTCCGTGAAGCGAATTGAACGGCGCTTGATCGACCCGCTGCGAACTCCCTGAAGAGCGCCCCTTTGCGGCGCGGCAATGGAGCAGCCCATGTCCTACGCCTTGCATCACGATCTCTCGGGCGACCGCATCACCGTCGCGAACGATGCCGCGCGCCTCGCCTGGAACGATACGCTCGAAGCGCTGCTCGCCCATGCCGCCGCCACGCCCGATCATCTCGCCCGCACGCTGGCCGCCGATCCCGACTTCGTCCTGGCCCATGCCGCCAAGGGGCTGATGCTGCTCTCGCTGGCGCGGGCCGAATTGGCCGCTCCGGCCCGCGATTGCCTGGCGAAGGCGCGTGCGGCAGCGCGCTTGCGGCTGGTGACACGGCGCGAGGCGATGGTGGTCGAGGCGCTGGCGCTCTGGCTCGACGGCGCCCCGCGTCGCGCGGCGGAACGGCTGGAG
>NZ_FOAN01000005.1 GCF_900109525.1 Allobosea lupini
ACGCCGAGGACGATCTGGCCGAGCTGGTAGTTGTAGCCGATCTGGCCACCGCCGACGAAGCCGTCGAGATCGCCGAAGGCGCTGACGCCACGCGAGTCCATGTTGCCCCAGCCGTAGCCGGCGTTGGCACCGACGTAGAAGCCGGTCCAGGTGAAGGCAGGAACGTAAACCGGAGCAACGACCGGGCCCTTGCGGCTCGGCAGGTCGGCAGCGGAGGCAGCGCCGGCAGCGATGAGGCCGAGGGCCGCAACGCCCGAAAGCAGATACTTCTTCATCACAAACTCCTTAGTCATCGTATTCCCGGCGCTGGCCGGTAGGCGGTATCTAGGACCCTATATAGAGACTGTGAATGACCCTGTCTGTTGCGGTAAGAACACATGTGCTGGCGCGACCATGTCGAAATTGCGGCACGATCCGTATTGCGGCAAACATATCTATGAATGCCGGTTAGTTGTTGCGAGGCCTCATGGAAGGCTAACCGGATAGTCACGCAATCACAATGACGCGGGCTCACTTCATAGCGAGCACCGGCATTGCGAACAGGCGGCGTCGTTATAAACGCTAAATGTTGCCTTCCCTATCCTTAGCTACCACAGTGTCGTAGAGGCCATAATATGTCAGCCCTTCGTGGCTTTCGATGCCTGTGTAGCGCAAGGAAGCATCCTCGTAGCGGCGGAAGGCAAAGACGGCCTCATTCATCCGCTCAGTATTAAACACCTTTAGCCGCACCAGGAGATGGAAATCCGTTACCGTTAAGCCCGTCACGGTAAGGAATAAACTGGGCTCTAGTTTGGTGATCACGTCCTGCAGGGTATTTTCTCGGAAATCCGTGAGGTACATGAAGACTGGGATGCGCGTCGCAAATTTGATTAATTTCTCTTGAACAAGCTTGCGCTTGGACTTATATTCCTTTTCTTCTTCACTCAACTCCCTTTTCTCATTTGCCGTCAGCTCGCGACCTTTAGCCTTATTCTTGATTTCTTTGACCTTATCGCTCTTGTTTATGATTGTCTCGATGATGCCATCGCCAAGAGCACGCCATCCCTCGATGCGTGCGACAGCGGCCATCGCCTCGCGACTACCGAGCACACGCCGCAGTGTGTCGTTGTCCACGTTCACTAGTAGTGCGGACTCCCATTTACGGGCGAGCAACGTGGCCGATGTGCCCGCCATCGCGATATCGAGAATACCTCCCGCGTCGATCTGGGTCATGTTGGCGCCGTCGTAGGCCAGCACCGGCAAGAACGAGACAAGCTCGCGGACGGCATTTTCCGGGTTCGCCTCGCCCGGCGAAAGACCGATTCCGTATTCCGACAACTGCCTCAACGCGCGAGTCGGCGCGAAGTCGAACACGAAGCAGACAGGCTTCAGCACTTCTTCTTCGCTCGGGTTGTCGCCGTTGGGGTTCTTAATCGACCAGGGAGATTGCACCCTGAAGGCGGCCTGAAAATAGGTTTCAGGAGACTTTAGGTTGCGAAGCATCAAAATCGACGCCCACTGCGCCACCGTCACACCGGTCGTCAGCTTGCCGCATGATAGCGTGATCGTCTTGCTGACGAAGCCGCTGCCGACTGCCAGCCGGACTGGCGGCAAAGCATCAAGACCTATCCCGGCCGAAGTTCCCGCCGCCACAATCACACTGTAATCGTGCCAGAAGGTATTGTGCTTCTCGGCCAGCAAATTCGCCATCGCATGACAAGCGGCAACGTTGGGCAGGAACCAAAACGAGTGTTGCAAGTAGGGTAGCAGCCGGACATCCGAATATGGGAAAGGCGGCCGTGTTCCTGTTTTCAGGCTTTCGACCGCTTGGGGCGCATGACCGCCCCGGATGATGTCCAGCCATTTCTGGACGTCAGTCTTGTGCTTGAACGCGGCAGCATTTCCCGAGCCGGCGGCGGAGAAAAAGGCGTTCAGGTCAAATTCATCGAACTCCCCGGCACTGGCGATAGCCAGCAGTTCGTCGGGCATCTGATAGGTCAGCAACCGCATCTGTGGCAGCGCGCTGTAAGGATTGCGCTCGCCTGGATAATTCTTTGCGAACTCGGCTTTGGCGCGCTGTTCGTCGGTATACGTCCAGTTGAAAATTTGTTCCTCAATGAACTCGCCCGTCGCCAGCGCCTTGAACGGCGTGCCCGAGAGATAGAGATAGGCGCGAGTGGTGATCGGCAGGAAGTCGCCCTCGCTTTCCGACAGCACGCCCAAATCTTCGTTCACGTCTTCAAGATCGTCAGCATATTCGAGGCTGGTTTCCCTCTTGGCATCCGCCGCATCTTCCCCCTCGAAAAGCTCCTGCGCCGTCTCGCGCCATGCGCCAAAATGGTATTCATCGAACACCACAAGGTCCCAATTTACCGCGTGGAGCCATTCGTTCCTGGCCTTAATGTTTCCGGCCTTGTCGCGCCCCAGCAGGTCCTGGAACGAGCCGAAATAGACAACCGGCTTGTCGCCGTTAGCCTGGCTAGGGTCTCGCCCGGAGTTGCGCGACAGATATTGCCAGCCATCAAAATCGACGTGAGATTCAAGGTCCGTTTGCCAAGCGTCTTCCACCGCGGGCTTGAATGTCACCACCAGCACGCGCTTGGCACCGAGCTTCTTAGCGAGTTGATAGGTTGTGAATGTCTTGCCAAAGCGCATTTTCGCGTTCCAGAGGAAGCGTGGGACAGCATTGGCGTCCTGCTTCCACCGGGAATGGAAATAAGCGCTGGTTTGCACCACTGCCGCTGCCTGTTCCTTGCGCAGCGGGAAGGTTTCGTGATGCGTGCCGGAGAATTGTTGGCCTGTGCGCAATTCGGCCAGCACGGTTTTCACGTCGGCGACGGTGCATCGCATCCATTCGAGCTGTGGATTGGCGAAGCCCTTGCGCCGCAGGGCTTCGCGCACGCTATGATCGGTGATGATACCGCCATCATCTCGTTCCGCGCTTTCGTCCAGCTCGATGATGTAGTTGTTGATCGCAGCAGTTCTGAGCTGTTCCGCCACCCGCTGCTTCACGTCGCGGGTGGTCTGTCCCACTTTAAGCAGCCCGTCATGCGTATCGGCAGTGATGCCATACGCATAGATGCGGGGGCGCGCATCAGGCTTGGGGGTCAGAATTTCCTCTATGGCGGGCTTATTCACGATCCGCCCCCATCGGACGGATCATCTGTTCGATGAACAAGATCTCGGCTTCGCTAAGCCCGTACTTTTTAAACAGAACAGCATCGGTCCATATCTGGTTCCACGGCTGGACTGGAACCCAGCGATACATTCCCCGAAAGACGTGCTGCGCCGGCTTACGAAGCGACACAAGGAAGCGCGCCAGTCTTGTCTGCAAATATGACTCAACACTCTCAGCTTCGATTCTTGAATTGAGGGGACCGGCGACGAGATAGGTTTGAGTGCACGCAGATCCTGGTTCCCCGATTATTGGCGGGCCCAGCACGACGTCTACGCCGCTTCTCTCTCGCTCACGACCGGAGCCAGCAACGGGTAAAAATAGCTTCCAAACGTCAAGCAAGTGCACGTTCTTGCTGATGACCTGTCGAGCCATGGCGCCACGAACTCTTTTTGTCCCAACATTGGCATAGAGACGAACCTGCGCATCATCTGGCATCTTATCACGGCCATAATCGGAAAAATTCGTCGCTAATCCAAATGGTGTATCTCCGCTAACAAGCTCCTCGAATGGCTGCTCTCCAGCCGCCAATACCTTATGTAAAATGTCTACTGCTCGCTTGTCTCGCACGAAGACATCAAATTCGTCTAAGACGCGCTGATGGGGTCCGATGGTCGCGCCGTTTCGATGATAGGTGCCTTCACATAAGCCCGGATTGTCGCGGTCCCATAGGAAGTAGCAAATTCCGCCACCGATGCCGACGGTCGGAAACGCATCCTTGGCGTTTTCATAGTCGACGAGTGTACGGGTACGATGATCGCTGAGAAATTCGGCGCGAAACTCGCCAAGTCCACGACCGCCAGCCATCCATCTTGATGGAATTACCATCGAAAGGAATTTCGGCTCTAATCGCACGGCTTGCTGAACGAACAACTGGTAGATGGGAGAATCATTCGTTCCACCGCCGCCGCCAGTCATTTGGTACGGCGGGTTTCCGATAATAACGTCGAACTGCATATCGGCTCCGAACATCTCGCCAATGCGAGCTTTGATATTGTTAGCATGAATAAACGCATAAGCGTGAGTTTCAAGATTTTCACCCCGGTCAAGGGCCTCTTTGCCGGCCCCGCAGAATACACATCTACCCTTGTCCCAAGAATGTTCTGTACGCTCGAACCAAACATTTCCGTCATTACTAATGAAATTCTTGGCGACAGAATGCTCCCCGGTTGCATGCTTTGAACAATAGAGACTTCGACGCGCAAGCAGGCTGGTAAGCTCGGTGATGCCGATTCCGAATACTTGCCGGGTCAGGATATGATCGACGCGCGCTTGCAGGTCCGGTATGTGCGCCTCTAGCCCTACTATCAATCGCCGGGTGACCTCTCGTAGGAACACCCCAGATTTCGTACACGGGTCAAGGAAGCGCACTGAACTGTCAGCCCAAATGTCGGCGCGTCCGTTTCGCGCCGCCCAGGTCTCAGCCAGCGTGTCCAACATGCGGTTTGCAAACTCTGGGGGCGTAAATACTTCATCGTTGGAGAGGTTTGCGATACAGGTCAAAACATCCGGGTTGCGTCCCCGGAGCGTAAAGCTCGCTTGCTCATTCATACCGCTCCCCCCGAGGCATCGCTGCTGGCTCAGCCTACCAGCTCGCGCACCGTTGTTGGCGGATATACCTTGGTAGGCGTAAAAATCTCGTGCTTGCCCAGATGGGCAAACAAAGAATCTTCTGCGCCTAAACTTGCCATGCCAGTCAGCACATCGAGCCGGAAGTCGCGCCGCTGAAACTTGCCTTTGCCAAGGTAACCCCATTCCACCACGTTGATCGGCATGCCATTCGTGTCGCGCATGGTCATGGCATCGCCGTGGACGAGATTCTGCGACAGGACGTTGTAGGCGGCGCGATACAGCTCATGCGTCTCGTCCAGATCGAGATATTCTGCGAACACCTCCAGCATATTCGCGCGGCATTCAGAAATGTTATCTTCTAGCAATTCGATGCCGTAGCAACACATCAGGCCCAGTAGGGCGTAATGCCCCTTCTCGAACGTGGACTTGCCGAACTTCGCCTCAACGGCGGCCAACTTGCGTTGCAGGACCGGCACCAGAAAATTTCCGCTGCCGCATGCCGGCTCCAAGAAGCGGGAGTCGATCCGCTCAGTTTCGCCCTTGACGAGGTCGAGCATTTTTTCCACCAGCCACGGGGGCGTGAACACCTCACCGTGATCGGCAACCCGCTTCTTGGATCTGATTAGACTCATGGTCAACGGGCCTTCATAGTCAGCGGTGGGGAACTGGACATAGGCGCAACTTTCATGCTCTTCGTCCTCACAATACGCCAGGGTCGGCGCTAGCCACCTTCGTCGTGTGGAGATGCGAAAGGTCAACTGGCGCCTTCACCTTGCTCATCTCAGCGAACAGCCGGGACACAGAATGTCCCGAGCCGTAGCCGCGTCCGACGTTCCTTCCGACTGCGTGCCCCGTCAAAGCATCATGCACATCCTCTGACAGACCAGCGTCGCGGCACATATCTTTGAACAGGTGTCGGAAGGAGTGGAACACCTTCGCCCTGTCGGCGATGCTGATCGGCTTCCGCCCCTGATAGTTCCCCCACCACTGAGACCATGCCGCCGTGTGCGCCCGGCCCTCAGCCGACCGCAGCAACGGCCACAGCGTCGCCTCAGCCCCACCTTCCCCTCGACGCAGCTCGACGTAGGCAAGGAAGCCCATGAGCTTCAGCTCCGGATGGATAGGCACCTTTCGAATGCTGGTCTTCGTCTTGACCTTCCGGCCCCCTGACGTGCCGATGCTGATGAAGGCAATGCCGCCATCGTCGGCTTGCACATCGCAGACCCGGAGCTGGCCCAATTCCGACAGGCGCGCGCCTGTGAACAGCGCCAGCAGCGGGAGCCAATACTGCGCTTCGCCACGTCCACCCGTCTGACGTTTTCCCTGCCGATGCACCGGCCCGTCCACGAAGATGCGTTTGAGATCGTCGGAGCTAAACGGCTCGCGGTCACCGCCTTCGTTGTCGTCTCCCTCAACCCAAGCGGACGGAAAATGGTTGGGCCATGAGCTTGCCTCTTCGAGGTCACTGCGCTTCCGTGCATGCTCGACCATGGCCGAGAGTAACGTAAAGGCCTTGTTGATCGTAGCCGGCGCCCTTTGAGGATACGCAGTCAAATCCTCACGCAGCAGCTCCGGCAGCGTCATTTTGGAGAACTTCTTCGGGAGCCGAGAGGGCAGCGCCGAAATGGCTGCGACGAACTCCTGCACTCGCTTTTTGGTGATCTCGCCGATGCGAATGTCACCATGCAGCTCTTTGAACCGCTGCACAGCGCTCGCGGCCTCCATGGCGGTCAGCTCGCGCGGCTTGCGGCCGCCCTGAACGCCGCTGCCTTTCTTCCAAAGGGCCAGCGCCTCCGAAATAAGCGGCCCCAGCTTATCGTTAGCATCCGCCAAATTGAACCCGGTTGCAAAAAGCGGGTCGGCTGGCATGAACGCCGTGCCATTCAACTGGGCCAGCGCAAGCCGACTGCCCTCGACGCTGGCACGGCGCACAAGGCCGATTAGATCACGGTATCGTTCCGCCGTTCGGTCAACATCAACCGTGGCCAAGTGCCGCGCGATGATCTGAACTCCGTCTTCGATGCCGGGCGGATTTGGACCGGTGTCCTTGACTTTGGTTCTGGTACTCGGCCAGCCGGCCTTGAGAAGGACATGGTCGGCGGTGTTCTGCACCCGCTCGTTGCCCTCTTCGTCGCGGCGGTCTTGCACACGGGCAAGCGTGTCGGTCCATTCTTCGACAAGCTCGGCACGGTCTTCGCTATCGATTGGCGGACTGATAGCGGCGGGGCGAAGCACGTCGCGGTAATAGCCGAAAACAAGCCTTTCCAACTCTGCCCGGCTAAGCCGGGACAGTTCGTGTCGGCGAACTTTCGCCTGAAAATCCGCTTCGGCGTCATCTGAGCGGCGCAGCTCATCAAATCGAGCGAGGTAGAAGCTCAGCTTCTCGCCTAACAGGCGGAGCGCTTGCTTTCGGTCCTTCGTCTTCAGGCTTACCCGGATAGTTCCGGTCTCGCGGTTGGCCCCGTCATTACGCTTGAACTTCGCGTTGTATGCGTCGAGCACGTCTTCCGGCACACGCATATCAAAATAGAACCGGCCATTGCGGACGATTAGGTAGGGTGTTTTGGGCACGGTTTCGCTGCTCATGTATGCCAAAATGTATGACAGCCCGAGCCGAGTAAACCGTTGATTTTTCGAGAGTTTAAGCCCTTCAAGGACTTAGGCCGCAAATGGCGCTCCCATGGGGAATCGAACCCCAGTTTTCGCCGTGAGAGGGCGACGTCCTGACCGCTAGACGATGGGAGCAGCGCGGCAAGGCCGTCCGTATAATCGGCGCCGGCCCGCGCCGCAAGCCCCTCCGTGCAGCCGAAGCCGAAAAACCTGCGGGCAGGATGAAGCACCGCCCGCAGGGACTTTCCCTCTCGTCTCAGCCGGCGGCGTGCGAGCGCTCGGCCTGCGCCAGCGCCGGATAGTCGGTGTAGCCCTTGGCGTCGCCGCCATAGAAGGTCGCGACATCCGGCGTGTTGAGCGGGGCGTCGAGCTTCAGCCGCTCCGGCAGGTCGGGATTGGCGATGAAGAGCCGGCCGAAGGCGATAAGGTCGGCCTCGCCCTTCTCCACCGTCTCGATCGCGAGTTCGCGGGTGAAGCCGTTATTGGCGATGTAGGCGCCGCGGAAGGCCTTGCGCAGCGCCTGGTAGTCGAAGGGCAGATAGTCGCGCGCATCGCGCGTCGCGCCCTCGACGACATGGATGAAGGCGATGCCGCGCTTGTCGAGTTCGCCGACGAGATGGCCGAACAGCGCCTGCGGATCGCTATCGCGGGCATCGTTGGCTGGGCTTACTGGCGAGATGCGGATGCCGACGCGCTCCTTCGGGAACACCTTGCTCACCGCATCGACCACCTCCAGCGTCAGCCGGACGCGGTTCTCGATCGAGCCGCCATAGGCGTCCTGCCGCTGGTTCGAGCCGTCGCGCAGGAACTGGTCGAGCAGGTAGCCATGGGCGCCGTGCAGCTCGATGCCGTCGAAACCGGCCGCCTTGGCGTTCTCAGCCGCCCTGACGAAATCGGCGACGATGCCGGGAATCTCGTCGAGACGGAGCGCGCGCGGCTCGGACACCTCGGCGAAGCCGCTCTCGATATAGGTCTTGGTCTTGGCCAGCACCGCCGAGGGCGCGACCGGCGCCTGGTTGCCCGGCTGCAGCGAGACATGGCTGACGCGCCCGACATGCCAGAGCTGCGCGAAGATCGTCCCGCCGGCAGCATGCACGCCCTCGGTCACCGCCTTCCAGCCAGCGACCTGCGCGTCGCGATAGATGCCGGGCGTCCAGATATAGCCCTGGCCCTGCTGCGAGATCTGCGTCGCCTCGGTGATGATCAGCCCGGCGCCGGCGCGCTGGCGGTAGTACTCGACATTGAGCGCGTTCGGGGCATCATCATGCTTGTTGGCGCGGTTGCGCGTCAAAGGCGCCATCACGACGCGGTTCTTCAGCTCGAGATCGCCGAGGCGGAACGGCGTGAACAGCTTGGCGGAGGAGGCATGGCTCATCGTGGCGATCCTTGTCGCGAAACGGCCGCAAGGCCGGGGGAAGCGTCCATGGCGCCGGTCGCCGTCAGGCGGGCCGGAGCCGTCGCAAGCAAGATAGGCAAGATGGCAGGGAATGGCAGGGGCCGCCCTGCCCCGCTCACGAGAAAGCGAAGATGCTCTCTTCGCGATAGCCGCCACGCATGAGCCTTTCCGAAAATCCAGAAAAGACAGGAAAAACCCTCTCCCTGCGCTGGCTGCAGCGCGGAGGCGGCTGGCTGCGGACGGGCGTCACCAGCGCCGTCAGCCTGGTCTACCCGCCCTCATGCGTCGGCTGCCGGGCGGCCACGAGCGAGGCGCAGGGACTCTGCGCCCAGTGCTGGGCCGGGCTCGGCCTGATCGAGCGGCCCTATTGCGAGCGGCTCGGCACGCCCTTCGAGGTCGATCTTGGACCGGGGCTGGTCTCGCCCGCGGCGATCGCCGACCCGCCCGTCTTCGCAAGGGCGCGCGCCGCCTGCCGCTTCGACGGCACCGCACGGGAGCTGGTGCACCGGCTGAAATATGGCGACCGGACCGAGCTGTCCCTGATGCTCGGGCGGATGATGGCTCAGGCCGGCCGCGAACTGATCGTCGATGCCGATCTCATCGTCCCCGTGCCGCTGCATCGCTTCCGGCTATGGACGCGGCGTTTCAACCAGGCGGCGGCGCTGGCCGCGACCATCGCCGGGCAATCAGGAAGACCATGCGCGCCGCAAGCGCTTGCCCGCGTCAAGCGCACCAGGCAGCAGGTCGGGCTGACCAGGGCGCAGCGCGCCGACAACCTGCAGGGCGCCTTCAAGGTCCTGCCGGCCATGCGCCCGCTGGTCGAGGGAAGGCGCATCCTGCTGGTCGACGACGTGCTGACCACCGGCTCCACCGTCAACGCCGCGTCGCGCGCCTTGCTGCGCGGCGGAGCGAGTGCGGTCGACGTATTGACCTTCGCCCGGGTCGTGACGGAAGCGTGACGGCTCCCTATATTGCGATGCGAAGATAGTCTTTGCAGGATAGGCCGATGCCGCAGGTCACGATCTACACCACGGGCTGGTGCCCCTATTGCCATGCCGCCAAGGCGCTGCTGACGAAGAAGGGCGTCGCCTTCGATGAGATCGGCGTCGACGGGAAGCCGGAGCTGCGCCAGGAGATGACGGCCAAGGCCGGCGGGCGGACGAGCGTGCCGCAGATCTTCATCGACGGACGCCATGTCGGCGGCTGCGACGATCTGCACGCGCTCGATGCGCGCGGCGAGCTCGACCCGCTGCTGAAGGCCGCCTGAGGAGAGCCCGATGACCGCCCCACGCTTCACCGCCGCCTGCGTCCAGATGCGCTCGACGCGTGATCCCCTGCGCAATCGCGACGATGCGGTGCGCCTGATCCGCGAGGCGGCGGCGGCCGGGGCGCAATTCGTCCAGACGCCGGAGGTCACCAATCTCTGCGAGCGCAACACCAAGGTCCTGCGCGAGACCAGCCAGGACGAGGATAGGCACGAGGTGCTGGCCGGACTGCGCGACGCAGCGCGCGGGGCCAGGATCTGGCTGCAGATCGGCTCGCTCTCGGTCAAGGCCGGCGAGAAGATCGCCAACCGCGGCTATATGATCGATCCCCAGGGCGAGATCGTCGCGCGCTACGACAAGATCCACCTTTTCGACGTCGACCTGCCCAATGGCGAGACCTGGCGCGAATCCAACACCTTCACCGGCGGCGACCAGGCGACCCTGGTCGAGACGCCCTGGGGGCTGGTCGGGATGTCGATCTGCTACGATGTCCGCTTCCCCTATCTCTACCGCGCCGAGGCCGAGGCCGGCGCCTTCATGCTGACCGCGCCGGCCTGCTTCACCCGCCAGACCGGCGAGGCGCATTGGCAGGTGCTGCAACGGGCCCGCGCCATCGAGAACGGCGCCTTCATGGTCTCGGCGGCGCAGGGCGGCCTGCACGAGGACGGCCGCGAGAGCTATGGCCACTCGATCATCGTCGATCCCTGGGGCCGCGTCCTGGCCGAGGCCGGCAACGAGCCCGGGCTGATCATGGCGCAGATCGATCTGGCTCTGGTCGCGGACGCCCGCCAGCGCATCCCGACCCTGCGCCATACCCGCTCCTTCGCGCTCGCGACGCGCAAGAGTGAAACGCCGCAGCTCGATGCGGCCGAATGAGCGTGAAACTTGCCGGTGGACGGCTGCGTCCCTATTTGCTGCCCTCACCGCCGGCTTTGAGTTGAGATGATCCGTTACACCCTGATCTGCGACAATGCCCACGAGTTCGAGAGCTGGTTCGCGAGTTCCGCCAGCTTCGACGAGCAGGCGAAGCGCGGCTTCGTCACCTGCCCGGTCTGCGACAGCGCCAAGGTCGAGCGCGCCGTGATGGCCCCGGCCGTGGCCCGGACCGATCGCGGCCCGCGCCCGGCAGAGCCAGCGGCGGAGGCTACGGCGCCCTCGCCTGCCCCCGTCCCCTCCCCGGCACCGCAGCCAGCGGCCTTGATGGGCGAGAAGGAGATGGCGTTTCGCGCCATGCTGACGGCCCTCCACGAGCATGTCGCCGCCAACGCCGAACCTGTCGGCAAGCGCTTCGCCGAGGAGGCGCTGAAGATCCATCACGGCGAGAGCGAAAACCGCGCCATCTATGGCGAGGCCTCCGCTGAGGACGCCCGGATGCTGCATGAGGAAGGCGTCGAGTTCCTGGCCCTGCCGCGCCTGCCGGAAGGGCGGAACTAGCTCCCCGTTGCATTCCTAGGATCGAGTCATCCCGGGCGACCGAAGGGAGACCCGGGATCCATTCCGGAACAAATCCGATGATGGTTCCGGCATGGATCCCGGACCGCAGCCGCTGCGCGGCTTTTCCGGGATGACACCCGAAGGCTCATGTATTCGGCGTTCGCCTCTTGCGTTCCTCTCGTAACGGGCATATACCCGCAACCCATGTCGGTTCCCTGCATTTGCACCACGCTGCGCTCCGCCTCCCGCCGGATGATCGCCTTCTATGACGAGACGATCGCGCCGGTCGGGGTCAACATCGCGCAGTTCAGCCTGATGCGTTCGATCGCAAGGGTCGAGCCGGTGACGCTGACCGCGCTCGGCCGCCGGGTGGAGCTCGATCGCTCAACCGTCGGCCGCAATGTCCGCGTGCTCGAGAAGATGGGTCTGGTCGAACTTGGCCGCGGCGAGGACCAGCGCGAGGCCACGGTCACCCTGACCGAGGCCGGCCATAAGGTTCTGGAAGATGGCGCCCCTCTGTGGGACGGCGCCCAGAAATCGCTCGAAGACCGTCTCGGCGTCGAATTCATGCGGCAACTGCACACCGCACTCGATTCGCTCTGATTTTCTGAAACAGATACGGGTATATACCCGCAAAGAAAGGGCCTTTCATGCCGACCGATCTCGCAGAACCAGTTCAACCTGTCGGCCTCGCCGCCGCGTTCGCCCGGCGCGGCATCCATTATGGCTGGGCCGTCGCGGCGGTGACGTTCCTGACCATGCTGGTCACCGCCGGCGCCGTCGGCGCGCCGGGCGTGCTGATCCTGCCGCTGCAGAAGGAGTTCGGCTGGGCGACCTCCGAGATCTCCTCGGCGCTGGCGGTCCGGCTGCTGCTGTTCGGGCTGATGGCGCCCTTCGCCGCAGCCTTCATGAACCGCTTCGGCGTCCGCCCCGTCGCGCTGGTCGCGCTCAGCCTGATCGCGGCGAGCATCATCGGCTCCTTCTTCATGACGCAGCTCTGGCAGCTGGTGCTGCTCTGGGGCTTCGTACTCGGCTTCGGCACCGGGCTCACCGCCATGGTGCTCGGCGCCACAGTCGCGACGCGCTGGTTCGTGCAGCGCCGCGGCCTCGTCGTCGGCCTGCTCACCGCCAGCACCGCGACCGGCCAGCTCGTCTTCCTGCCCTTGCTCGCAGCTCTGACCGAGCAGGTCGGCTGGCGCGCTGCCATGACCTTCGTGCTCGGCATGATCGCGCTTGCGGCGGTCGGCATCCTCGCTCTGATGCGCGACCGGCCTGCCGATGTCGGCCTTGCCCCGTTTGGCGCAACGCAGATCGTGCCGGCGCCGGCGCAAGCCGCCAGCCTCGGGGCGATGCTCGCCTCGCCGATCGTCGCTCTGCGCGACGCGGCGAAGACCAGCACCTTCTGGATCCTGTTCGGCACCTTCTTCGTCTGCGGCGCCAGCACCAACGGGCTGGTCCAGACCCATTTCGTCGCGCTCTGTGGCGATTACGGCATGGCGGCGGTGACGGCGGCGAGCGTGCTCGCAGTCATCGGCATCTTCGACTTCCTCGGCACGGTCGGCTCCGGCTGGCTCTCGGACCGCTATGACAGCCGCTGGCTGCTGTTCTGGTATTACGGCCTGCGTGGGCTCTCGCTGCTGTTCCTGCCCTTTACCGACTTCTCCTTCTACGGCCTCTCGATCTTCGCGATCTTCTACGGGCTCGACTGGGTCGCGACCGTGCCGCCGACGATCAAGATCGCCGCCGACCGCTTCGGCGAGAAGGCGACGCTCGTCTTCGGCTGGGTCTTCACCGGCCACCAGCTCGGCGCCGCCTTCGCCGCCTATGGCGCCGGCTTCAGCCGCACCGTCTATGACAGCTACCTGCCGGCCTTCTTCATCGCCGGCGCGCTCTGCCTCTTCGCCGCCGGCTTCTGCATCATGATGCGCGGCGGCGAGGCCAAGCCGATCCCAGCCACCGCCTGAACGGAGACCTCGCAATGACCTCCCTGTCCTATCGCAGCGCCCTGATCGTCGGCGCAGGCTCCGGCATCAGTGCGTCGGTCGCCCGCGCCCTGGCGGCGCAAGGCGTCAAGGTCGGCCTTGCCGCCCGCAATACCGAGAAGCTCGCCGCGCTCGCAGCCGAGACGGGCGCTGCGACCTTCCAGGTCGATGCGTCCGATCCGACTGCAGTCGCCAATCTGTTCGAAGCGGCGGACGCTAAGATCGGCGAGCCCGACGTGGTCATCTACAATGCCAGCGGCCGCCTGCGTGGGCCGATCGCCGAGCTCGATCCCGCGGCGGTCGCGCAGGCGCTCGCCGTCACCGCCTATGGCGCCTTCCTGGTGACGCAGCAGGCGGCGAAACGCATGCAGCCGCATGGCCGCGGCGCCATCCTGCTGACGGGCGCGACCGCCGGCATCAAGGGCTTTGCGCTGTCGGCGCCCTTCGCCATGGGCAAGTTCGCCTTGCGCGGCCTTGCCCAGAGCGCTGCGCGCGAGCTCGGACCGAAGGGCATCCATGTCGCGCATTTCGTCATAGACGGCGCCGTGCGCAGCAGCCGCCACCCCGATACGAACGACAACACGCTCGATCCGGACGCCATCGCCCAGAGCTATCTCGACGTGCTCCGACAGCCGCGCAGCGCCTGGTCGCTCGAGGTCGAGCTCAGGCCCTGGGTCGAGAGCTTCTAGAGGCCGGTCAGGCCTTCTCCATCGGCGGCACCTTGAAGGTCTCGACCGTCGAGGCACCGCCGGCGAGCAGCGTCTCCCATTCGGCCTCGGCCTTCACCCGCGCCAGGCACGGCGCGAGCTTCGCCTCGACTAGGCCATGAGGCACGAAGACGAGGCCGTCATCGTCGCCGACGACGAGGTCATGCGGCTGGACGGCGACGCCGCCGAAGACGATCGGCCCGTTGACGATCCCGCGCTCCATGGAGGACGGGCCGCGCGGCATGATCCAGCGCGAAAAGAAGACGAAGTCCGGCCATTGCGACACCGGCCCGACATCGCGCACCGCACCGTCGACCACGACGCCGGCAATGCCCTTGCGCCGGGCGGCACCGCCAAGCAGGTCGCCGATCATCGCCGCATCCTTGCGCCCGCCAGCCGCGACCACGATGACATCGCCGCGCTCGGCCACGTTGATCGCATGATGCACCGGCCCGTAATCGGCCGGCTCGCACCAGGCGGTGATCACCTGGCCGACCAAACGCTTGCCCGGCGCGAAGGACCGGGTCGGCCGGATGGCCGGATCGGCATGGCCGCTGCCGCCGAGCTGGTCGGCGATCACCGAGCTCGGCACCGCCTGCCAGGCGTCGATCAGGGCTTGCGGCAGGCGCGGATGGGCGGGCGTGGCGAGACGGGTCGGCATCGGCGTTTCCTCGGCTTTTCTTTAAGTCAACTCAGGCCGCCCGGCCGGGCCGCTCGGCGAGCAGGCGGCGCACCGCCCGCTCCAGCCGAAGCACACCCTCGACCAGCACCTCCGGCGGCGAGCGGGTGAAATTGACCCGCATCGCGCTCTTCAAGGCGCCAGACGGGTCGAATACGCTCGACGGCACGAAGGCGACGTTCTCGGCCAGAGCGTGAGTGTAGAGCGCATCGGTGTCGATCGCCTCGTCCTTGGCCCGCATCCAGACGAACATACCGCCCGGCGGCACCTCCCACTCGAACCAGTCGGAGAGATGCGTGGTTGCCGCGGCGCAGAGCGCATCGCGCCGCTCGCGATAGGTCGCGACGATCTTCGGGATGTGCTGCGCCTCGAAATTGCTCTCGATCATCTCCAGCGCGATCGCCTGCGTCAGCAGGCTGGAGGCGATATCGGTCGACTGCTTGGCCAGCGCCAGCGTCGCAATCAGCGAGGCCTCGGCCACGACCCAGCCGACGCGCAGGCCCGGCGCCAGGCTCTTCGACAGCGTGCCGAGATAGATCACCGGCCCGGCATAGGCACCGTTCGGATGGCGCTGCGCATGGTGGGCGAGAAGGCTCGGCCCGGCCGGCCCGTCGAACTGCAGCGGCAGATAGGGGTCATCCTCGAGCAGCCAGGTCCCGGCCGCCTCGACCTTGTCGAGCAGGGCAGCGCGCTGATCCTGCGGCACCAGCACGCCGGTGGGGTTGGAATAGTTCGGCACGGCATAGACGAACTTGGCCTGGCGTAGCGCCGCATCCTGGCCGGGCGCCTCCAGGCTCCAGTCGAGCCTCTCATAGCGCGGCATGCGCGGGCGCCAGGCGTCGAGCGCTCCGAGATAGGTCGGGAACTGCGAGAGGATCAGCTCGCCGGGGTCGACCAGCGTTTTGCCGACGAGGTCGAGCCCCTGCATCGCGCCCGTCGTCAGAAGCACGTTCTCAGGTCCGAAGCGGCGCCCGGTCGCGGCGCTGAAGCGCTCGGCGATCGCCGCCCGCAGCGCCGGCAGCCCTTCGATCGCCCCGTATTCGAGGATCTGCGTGCCCCAGCGCGTCAGCGCCCGCTCCTGGGCGGCGGCGATCGCCTCGACCGGATAGATTTCGGAGGCAGGCAACCCGCCGGCGAGGCTGACGACATCCGGCCGCCCGCCGATCGCCATGAACTGCTGGGTGATGCTGTTGCCGGTCGAGAGCCAGCTGGCAAAAGCCGGCCGAGGCGAAGGAGATTGCGTCATCGAAACTCTGCTGAAGACGAGATCGGGCGAAGCTATAGACCCGCGCCGCGGCGAGAAACCCGCTTGGACGCATGGCTGCGCGCCTTATCCGAACGTCTGGCGCGACTTCCGCGAACCACTGGCGTTATCTTCGCTGCAGTGCAACAATCGAGATTGCACGAGCACGGCAAGACGGCACGGCAGGGAGCGACCATGAACGCGATCGATCCGCTTCGGAATCAGGCCCAGCGCGACAAGCCCTGGATCTTCCGGACCTATGCCGGCCATTCCGACGCGTCCGAATCGAACAAGCTCTACCGGACCAATCTCGCCAAGGGCCAGACCGGCCTCTCCGTCGCCTTCGACCTGCCGACCCAGACCGGCTACGACCCCGACCATGTGCTCTCGCGCGGCGAGGTCGGCAAGGTCGGCGTTCCGATCACCCATCTCGGCGACATGCGGGCGCTGTTCGACCAGATTCCGCTGGCGCAGATGAACACCTCGATGACGATCAATGCGACGGCGGCCTGGCTGCTCTCGCTCTACATCGCCACCGCCGACGAGCAGGGCGCCGACCGCGCTGCCTTGCAGGGCACCACCCAGAACGACCTCGTCAAAGAATACCTGTCGCGCGGAACCTATGTCTTCCCGCCGCGCCCCTCGATGCGATTGACCACCGACATCGTCGTGTTCACGGCGCGCGAACTGCCGAAATGGAACCCGACGAACGTCTGCTCCTACCATCTGCAGGAGGCCGGCGCCTCCCCGGTGCAGGAGCTATCCTTCGCCTTGGCGACCGCGATCGCCCTGCTCGAGTCGATCAGGGCCCGGCCGGAGGTCGCGCCCGAGGAGTTCGGCAGCGTCGTCGGCCGCATCTCCTTCTTCGTCAATGCCGGCATGCGCTTCGTCACCGAGCTTTGCAAGATGCGGGCTTTCGTCGACCTCTGGGACGAGATCACGCTGAAGCGCTTCAGCGTCTTGGAGGGGCAGCATCGCCGCTTCCGCTATGGCGTGCAGGTCAACTCACTCGGGCTGACCGAGCCGCAGGCCGAGAACAATGTCTACCGCATCCTGATCGAGATGCTGGCGGTGACATTGTCGAAGAAGGCCCGCGCCCGCGCCGTGCAGCTCCCGGCCTGGAACGAGGCGCTCGGCCTGCCCCGCCCCTTCGACCAGCAATGGTCGCTGCGTATGCAGCAGGTGCTGGCCTATGAGACCGATCTGCTCGAATTCGGCGACATCTTCGACGGCTCGAAGGAGATCGACGCCAAGGTCGCGGAACTGAAGGCGGCCGCGCTGGAGGAGTTGGCGAAGATCGACGCCATGGGCGGTGCGCTCGCCGCGGTCGAGAGCGGCTACATGAAGATGGCGCTGGTCGAGAACGGCGCGCGCCGCATCGAGGCGATCGAGCGCGGCGAGCAGATCGTCGTCGGCGTCAACAAGTTCACCACCAGCGAGCCCTCGCCGCTCTCGGCCGGCGACGGCGCCGTCGTCACAGTGCCGGATTCGGTCGAAACCGAGGCGGTGGGCCGGCTGAAGGCCTGGCGGGCCGCGCGCGACGGCAAGGCGGTCGAAGCCGCACTCACCGAGCTCGCCAGCGCGGCGAAAGAAGACCGCAACGTGATGCCGGCGTCGATCGCCTGCGCCAAGGCCGGCGTCACCACCGGCGAATGGGCGCAAACGCTGCGCGAAATCTTCGGCGAATACCGCGCCCCGACCGGCGTCGACACCACCAAGCTCGGCGACGACGCCGGGCTCGCCACTGTCAAGGCCGCCGTCGCCAAGGCGGCCGAGCGGCTCGGCCGCCCACCTCGTTTCCTCGTCGGCAAACCCGGGCTCGACGGCCACTCGAACGGCGCGGAGCAGATCGCGGTGCGTGCCCGCGATGCAGGCATGCAGGTCTCCTATGGCGGCATCCGCCAGACGCCCGAGGAGATCGTGACGCAGGCCAGGGAGACGCAAGCCGACATCATCGGGCTTTCCATCCTTTCCGGCTCGCATCTGCCGCTGGTGCGCGACGTCACCGCCCGGCTGCGCGTCGCCGGCATGGACGTTCCCGTCGTCGTCGGCGGCATCATTCCGCCTGACGACGAGAACGCGCTGAAGAACATGGGCGTGGCGCGCGTCTATACGCCCAAGGACTTCGCCCTCGACGGCATCATCGCCGACGTCGCCGGGCTCTCGGCGAAGAAGGGCTGAGGGCTAGGATCATTGAGTTCGCAATAGGTTAGGGCTCTACAGCAATCATCGTCATCCCGGACAAGCGGCGTAGCCGCGCCGATCCAGGATCCATTCCGGAGCCTTTCCGAAATAGGTTCCGGAATGGATCCTGGGTCTCCCTCTGGTCGCCCGGGATGACCAGCGCTTTTTAAGGCGGGACAAGCGCATGACCCGACCGGCGTCCCCAGCTCTCCGCCGGCGCGAAAAGAGCTCAGGCTTCCCCAAGCGCGTGCGGATGATTATCGTCCCGAAACCGCTCCGATTGTCGCCATAGTCCTGGCGCTGATCGGGCTGGAAGGCGGCAGGCGGCAGGGCCGCCAGGGATTCGCTGAGGAGAGGAATGAGCGCATGCCCGCATGGCTGCAGACCAATTTGACCGGGACCAACATCCGCGCCGCCTTCATCGGCGCCGTGGGCCTTGCCCTGGCGGGGCCCGCCGCGGCTCAGACGATGGGCTTCGACCCCAGCGATTTCGGCAAGGTGAGCATGCCCCGGCGCCAAAGCACCGGCGACGCCGCCACCCACATCGAGAACAACAAGGGTGCCTTCGAGCCGATCGCGGAGCTCGACCAGCGCGATCCGCTCGCCAGGATGGCCAAGCCCGTCGGGCGCATCGACATCCTGCTGAAGGACAACAAGACCGGCAAGCAGTCAGGCGCCCATTGCACGGGTGAGTTGCTCCCCGGCGACTATGTCCTCACCAACCATCACTGCCTGCCGCAGAGCGGCGAGATGACACCGGTGCGCGCCATCATCGTCATGGATTTCCTGACGCAGGATGGAAAAGGCGCCAAGGTCTTCGAGCTCGACCCCAAGCCCGTCGAGTTCAATGCCAATCTCGACTACGCCATCGCCAAAGCGAAGGGCAATCCGACCGCGACCTATGGTTCGGTCAAGCTCGCGGCGACGCCGACCGGCGGCGCCCCCTCGCTCATGGTGATCCACCACCCGGCAGGGCGGCCGAAAGTGATGAGCCGCTTCCGCTGCATGGCGACCCGCCAGCAGGGCGACGCAGCCGAGATGCGCCATCGCTGCGACACGCTCGGCGGCTCGTCGGGCTCGCTGCTCTACAACGCCGGCAATGCGGGCATCGCGCTGCACAAGCAGGGCGGCCTCGCTCCCAACGACCCCAACAGCTACAACACCGCGACCAGCATGACCGCACTGCTCCAGGCCAGCCCGCTGCTGCGCAAGATGGCCGGCGCGGGCGGGCAGGCCCCGGCCGCGGACGGCGGCGGCGCGGTCGCGTCTGGCGGCGGTCAGGACGACCAGCCGAGCTCGACCGAGCGCAGCAGCGTGCGCGGCTCCGACAATCTCGACACCGACGGGATGAACTCGCTGCTGAAGAACTGAGGCGGGTTCGTCATTCCGGGGCGCCTTGGAACGGCGAACCCGGAACCCATGACCACGACGATTCTCCAGCGCCTCATGCTCGCCCTTGTGGCGAGCATCCACGTCTTGAACACCGAGTTTGATCAACGAAGCGAAGACGTGGATGGTCGGGACAAGCCCGACCATGACGGAAGGGGCAGGCGTCAGCCCTGCTCGCCGTGGCTGCGCCCGTAAGGGCTGCGCGTCGGCGAGTGCCAGCCCGCGAGTGCGGCAGGGTCGGCCTCGTAGATCTCGACCTTGAGCGGATGGCAGACGGCGACGTCACTTGAATGGGTCTGGCCGCAATCGCCGCCTGGACAGGCCGAGATCGCCCCGAGCAGATCGATCTCGGCGAAGAATTCGAGGAAATCGCCGGGCCGGACCGGGCTCGCCTTCATGAAGTACTGCTGCGTGTCACGGGTGAAGCCCGTGCACATGAAGACGTTGAGCACGTCATGGACGTGATGTTCGACCTCACGTGCCGGCAGCCCCCTTGCCTTTCCCAGCGCGCGGGCGAGGTTCGAATGGCAGCAATGATGGTAGTCGCCGCCATCGCCGAGCAGCCGGTGGGTATAGGGATCGCAGCGCGTGCCGATCACGTCGTGCACGCCGGCGCCATCCTGGTCGAAGCCGTACCAGCCGAGCGTGTCATGGGTGATCGTCGCCATCGGCCGCAGATGCGGCAGGTTGCTCCAGAGCCGGTCGCCCAGTCCGACATGGGTCGCGTGCAGGGCGCGCGTCTTGCCGCTGAAGAAGCGCTCGTCGAGATCGTCCGCGTTCCATAGATTGAGGTCGCCGACCTGCGGCCCCTCGATGCTGACGACCCGAAAGAAGTGGCCCTTCGGCACGCGGAAACTGCCGGCCTCGCGCGGCGGCACAATGATCTCGTCGCGCTTGGTCAAGGTCCGGCGTGCACGCGCCAGCATCGCCATGTCGGCCCCCGGCAGGCTGCCATTGGGGTAGACCACGACCGGCGGCTTGCGCCGACGCTCCTCCGCATCGGCGGGGGCGATCACCTGCGAATCCATGGCCATGACGTGCTCCGCCGACTGATATGTCCGCGGTTTTCTATCGGGACCGACGAGCCCGGTCCAGACTGCGACATGTCAGGCCAGCCCGTTGCTCTTCAGCGTCTGGTAGGCCTTGAGGATTTCCTGCAGCCGGCCTTCGCGTGAGCGGTCGCCGCCATTGGCGTCGGGGTGGAAGCGCTTTACCAGTTCCTTATAGCGCGCCTTGATCGCGGCGCGGTCGGCGCTCTCGTCGAGGTCGAGCGTCTCCAGCGCCTTCTTGGCGAGGACACCGACTCTGGGCTCGGCCCGTTCCTGCTGGCGGCCGGCGCGGCCACGGAACAGGTTGAAGGCATCCTGCATCTCCGGCCCGCCGGCCTCGCGCCCGCGCTGCGCCATCCGCGCGGCGCTGGCATTGACGCCGAGCTTCCAGGTCGGCCGGTGGCCGATCTCCTCCTGCTTGGCATAGGCCGCGAGCGCCTCGTCGTTCATGCCGGCGAAGTAATTGTAGGTGGCGTTGTAGGCCTTCACATGCTCGAGGCAGAACTGGAAGAACTTGCCTTCCTTGCCGCGCCCCATCGGCGCGCGGAACTCGCCCGCCTTCGTGCAACCCGGATGGTCGCAAAGACGCGCATCGGCCTCGACCACCTCTTCCGCCTCGGAAGGGCCGATCCTGATCCGGTCGAAAAGGCGCGAGCTGAAGTTCATCGTCTCATGGTTATGCGGGTTGAACGCTGCGCCGACAAGCCGACCGCCGCGCGGATCGCTCCGCGCCTGCAGCAAGCCGATCGCCTTGGCGGCAGCTTGACCCTGATTGCTTAAGGAACCCGGTTCAGCCGAAGCGGCCGGGATGCCCCCTAGATAGTATTTCCACGCTTCAAACTCAACGGCCGCGCGCCGCATCGCCCCGGTCGCGAGTGCGGGCTTCGACATGAGAGCCCGGAGAATCCGGCTCCAATGAGGCAGCGCTGCACACGCTCGATCTTGACCGTCGAGCGCGAATGGGTGTTCTCGCCACCAAGGGGCGTCAGCGCTCCATCTACTCACGAAAGAAGCATCCATGCCGACCATGGCCGACCGGATCGCCGGCAAGCTCACCGCGCAGCTGGCACCGGAGCATCTCAGGGTGATCGACGAATCCCACCAGCATCATGGCCATGCCGGCTGGCGCGAGGGCGGCGAGACGCATTTCCGAGTCGAGATCGTCTCGCCCGCCTTCTCCGGCAAGAGCCGGCTCGAACGCCATCGCCTGGTCAACGCCGCGCTCTCCGAGGAACTCGCCGGTAGCGTGCACGCACTGGCGATCGCGGCGCGTGCCCCGGGCGAGGCCTGAACCTCAGGCCGCCTTGCGCTCCGGCGCAGCCAGATAGATCGCGGTCGAGACAAGCAGCAGCGCCGCGAAGCCCCAGTGCATGTTGGCGAAGGCGAGTGCGGCATCGCGCCCATCGGCCCGCTGCGCCGCGACGAACCAGCCGGAGCCCCACTGGATCAGCC
This sequence comes from Allobosea lupini, assembly GCF_900109525.1. Lineage (GTDB taxonomy): Bacteria > Pseudomonadota > Alphaproteobacteria > Rhizobiales > Beijerinckiaceae > Allobosea > Allobosea lupini. The sequence continues at coordinate 22,117 of NZ_FOAN01000005.1, forward strand.
CCGCCCCGGCGATGAACAGGAAATTGACGAAAGTCATGCCGCGCCCGACCAGATGCGCCGGGAAGAACTCACGCGCATGCGCCATCAGGATCGCATAGGTGAAGCCTGTGCCACCAACGATCGCAAAGAGCAGGATGGCGCCGGCCAGCGACTGCGCACCGATCACTGCCAGGAGTGCGAATCCGATACCCGTAGCTACGGTGCCCCAGGCGACCAGCGCCTTGCTGCGGCCCGCCCGCTTCTGCAACGCACCATAGACGAAGGCGCCGACGACCATCATCGTCGCCATGCCCAGCGCGGCATGGCCGGCGGCGATGCCATCGAGCCCGTGCACCTGCATCATGTAAGGCGCGATCCACAGGCCGCGCGCCGTTGCGATTATGGCGTAGCCGACGAGAGTGATCGGCGCGAGCAGCCAGAGCGGTCCGATCGCGGCGATGCTCTTCAGACCCTGCAACAACCCCTCATGCTTGCCCGAGGCGTCGGTGACCTCAGGTGGATCGCGCACCAGCACTGCTGCGAGCACAGTTGCGAGCAGGAAAGCCACGGCGAAGGCGAGCATGGTCGGGCGCCAGCCATAGGCTTGGGCCGCCAGCGCCAAAGGCGCAGCACCGACGAGATTGCCGAGTGAGCCGAGGCCGATGAAGATCGAGGTCAACAGGCCGAAGCGTGCCGGCGCCTGCGTCCGCGCGAACAGATAGAGCGACGACATGAAGATCGGCGAGCAGCCGATTCCGACCAGCGCCATCGCGGCTGTGGCGGTATTGGCGCTGCCGGCCTGCGCGAACAGGAAGGCGCCGACGCTGCCGACCGCCATGGTCACCGCCACCGTCCGGCGCGGCCCGAGCCGATCGAGCGCCCAGCCGACCGGGAACTGCGCCAGCGCGAAAGCCATGAACCAGGCGGCGCCGAGCATGCCGAACTCCGCTGGCCCGATGCGCAGGTCGCCCATCACCGGCGCGGCGATCACGCTCAGGAAGGAGCGATAGAAGATCGACAGCACATAGGCAGGCAGCAGCGCGAAGAAGATGATCACGCCGCCCCTCCGGCCAATTTCTGGATGACCGCCGACGTGAGTTCGCCGGCAGCCCCTCGCCTCACTTCACCCGCTCGAGCACCGAGACGTAATTGGCGACGGCAGCGCCGCCCATGTTGAAGATGCCACCGAGGCGGGCATCCTTCACCTGCATGCCCTCCGGCGCCTCGCCGACGAGCTGCATAGCGGAAAGCACATGCATGGAGACGCCGGTCGCGCCGATCGGATGGCCCTTGGCCTTGAGGCCGCCGGAGACGTTGACCGGCAGCTTGCCGTCCTTCTGGGTCCAGCCTTCCTTGATGGCGCGGGCGCCATCGCCTTCCTTGGTCAGGCCCATCGCCTCGTATTCGATCAGCTCGGCGATGGTGAAGCAGTCATGCGTCTCGACGAAGGAGAGATCGTCGAGCGCGACGCCGGCAGCGGCCAGCGCCTGCTGCCAGGCGCGCGCGCCGCCCTCGAACTTCAGGATGTCGCGACGCGACAGCGGCAGGAAGTCCTGGACATGGGACATGCCGCGGAAGCCGACGGCGCGGCGCATGCTCTTGGCGGTCTCCTCGTCGGCGAGCACCAGCGCGGCGGCGCCGTCCGAGACCAGCGAGCAGTCGGTCCGCTTCAGCGGGCCGGCGACGTAAGGGTTCTTCTCGCTCTCCTCGCGGCAGAAGGCGTAGCCGAAATCCCTGCGCATCTGGGCATAGGGGTTGTCGACGCCGTTCTTGTGGTTCTTCGCAGCTATCATGGCGAGCGCATCCGACTGGTCGCCATGGCGCTGGAAATAGGACGAGGCGATCTTGCCGAAGACACCGGCAAAGCCACCCTGAACGTCGCTCTCCTGCGCGAGATAGGAAGCCTTCAGCAGGTTCTTGCCGATCTCCGGGCCAGGCGTCGTGGTCATCTGCTCGACGCCAACGACCAGCACGACCTTGGCCGCCCCGGCCTTGATGGCACGTACGCCCTGATGGACCGCTGCCGAGCCGGTGGCGCAGGCGTTTTCGACGCGGGTCGCCGGCTTGAAGCGCAGCGCCGGGTCGGCCTGCAGCACGAGCGAGGCAGTGAAGTCCTGGGCCGAGAAACCGGCGTTGAAATGCCCGAGCACGATTTCGTCGACCTGGTCGGCGGTGATGCCGGCATCGATCAGCGCGTCGGTGGCGACGCGCACGATCAGGCTCTCGACGGTCTCGGTATCCTGCTTACCGAAAGGCGTGTGGGCCCAGCCGACGATTGCAGCGCTCATAGCCATCTCCTGGTTGATGTGCAGATACACTACATCTGCCTCCACGCACCCGTGGCCACAAGCCATCAAGCGCGCATTCCTCCTGTGCGAGGAAAGGCCAACGAAACCGGGCGAAGTCAAGCGGATCAAGAGCCCGCGGCGAGCGAGCGCCGACCGGCCCTGCGGTCAGGACATGACGAGATGTCGCGCGACCCCCTCGCGCGACTTCCGACCCGCAAGGCTAGCGCAGCGTCTTTTCGACCTCCGACAGTGCCTTGTCCTTCCGGCACGCAGCCAGCGGGCGCGCCTTGGCCGAGACGATCTCGATGACGTTCTTCTCCTCGGCGTCCACCTTCACCGTCATGCAGGCGCAGCCATAGCCATAGCTGCCATTGCCGCTCTTGCGCCATTCGCCCGCCTTGTAGGGCGGCGGCCAGTCGCCCTTCGCCTGATGCCCGCCCTGCACGGCGATCGTCCACTCGCCGTCCCTGTCGTAGAGCGAGGCATTGCCCGGGCTCGGATTGTCGAGCCAGCCGCAGCGCTGCGCGCTGCCTGGCTGCTGCGCCATGGCGACGCCGGCCGCAAAGATGAGGGTGGCCGCAGCAGCGGCCACTGACCGGCCGATCATTGGAAGAACCTCGACTGGCTGGTGAACCGGGCTCCCGGCAGCGGCATGCCGGCGAGGCTGGAATCGATCGGTGGCGCGAAGGTGATGGGCCGGTTCGGTCCGGCCGCCAGCAGCACCGCCTCGAACACTTCGGCGATCGCAGCGATGTCCTTGGCGTGGTCGGATCCGTTCACCATGGCGCGCGCGCCGACATAGTTGCGGGACTTGCCGCTGAAATAGGTCGAGAACTTCCGGCCATTGGCGAACCCATCGCCGGTGAGCATGCCATGCGACATCACCGCATAGGCGATGGCGGGGGTCTTCACCAGTTCCGGGTCGAGCAGCAGATTGAGCCCCTGCCCGATCGCGGCGCCGGTCGTGGCATAATTCGACCACCAGGTCAGCTGGACATAGCCACGCCCGAAATAGGCGAGCTCGGTGCCGGTATCGTCATTGTAGGCCTTGACCGCGGCGCCGCCATCGACAGTGCCCATCTTGGCACCCTTGGTCAGCTTCGAGATCGCACCGCTTGCGGTGATCTTGAACTGGTCGCCATCCTGCTCGGTGACGCGGACGCTGCCATCGGCGAGCGTAGCGACCTTGACCGGCTCGTGATATTTGCGGCCCTTGCCATGGCCGACCTCGTCGACCGGCGCCATCGTCATCAGCCAGGCGCGACGCTTCAGCATCACCGCATTGCCCGCTTTGTCGACCAGCGGCTTGCCCTTCTTGTTCTTGGCCTGGACGAACTGCGTGACCGGGCTCGTCGTCTCCCAGGCGACGGTCGCCAGCATATAGGCCGCCCAGCGGATATCGGTGATGCTGGAGTCCCTGTTGATCAGGCGGAGCAGCACCAGCAGGTCGGGAATCGCATTGGCGTTGTAGCGCGGCTTCTTGCCGAAACGGTCCCGGAATTCCCGCTCGAAGATGCGTTCGTCGTAGGTTCCGACGTAGTGATAGGTAGCCGCCATCATCCATCTCCATAGGCCCGTCGGTTCGGGCGTAAGGAGCGACTGCGACAAATAAGTGGCTCGGTTTTTTAAATCGCCAGCAGCAGTAGAGCACCGACGCCGGCGACGATCATCGCCATGCCCAAGAGCTCGCGCCAGCTCGTGCCTTCAGAGAAGATCCGGCGCGAGGCGATCTGCGCCAGCGGCACCTCGACCAGCGCAAGCGTGCGGACATTGGCCGCCGTGGTCAACGAGAAGCCGAGGAACCAGCATTGCGAGGCAGCAGCGCCGAGGAAGCCGGCAGTGAGCGAGCGACGCCAGTTGCGCAGGCTGAGGATCAGCGCCGGACGGTTGGCGACGAGCATGTAGAGCGTCAGGAGCAGGGTCTGCAGCGCCAGGCCAAGAGCGAGGATCGTCGTCGCCCGCATCAGGAAGTGCCCTTCCGGCAGCGTCTGGATCGCCCCGCGGAAGCCGATCGCCGACAGCGCGAAGGCGGCGCCGGCACCGATCCCGAGCGCAGCCGGCCGCATCCCTGCCGCGCTGAGCTTGTCGCCCGGCTTCCACGACATCAGCACGACGCCGGCCGTCGCGACGACGATCGCCGCGAACTTCGGCCAGCCTAGCGCGTCGCCGAGCAGCGCCGCCCCGAACAGCGCGACCTGCACTGGCTCGGTCTTGGTGTAGGCTGTCGTCACCGCGAAGGAGCGCTCGCGCATCGCCGCCAGCATCAGCGCGGTGGCGAGAATCTGCGTCAGCGCACCGAAGACAGCGAAGCCGAAGGCACGCAGATCGGGCATCGGCGGCAGGGCGCCGCTCGCGAGGCAGACCAGAACGAGGAAGAGCAGCGCGAAGGGCAGGCCGAACAGGAAGCGCACCTGCGTCGCCCCGACGACGCCGATCACCTCCGTCAGCGAGCGCTGGGTCAGGTTGCGCGCGGTCTGGAGCAGCGAGGCGGCAAGCGTCACCGGTATCCACAGAAGGCTGAAGCTCACGCGCGGAGGTCCCGTAGAAAGAGCACCGCATTGCTTTGGACCGCCACGCCACGCTAGGCAAATCACCCGATGAAGGGTAGGTATGCGTCATGAGCGAGGCAGGATTGTCGCCCGCCGTCTCGAAAATGCCTCAAGCGTCGCGTTGAAGCCCCAGGCCCCCGCCAAGACAGGTTCAGACCTCAGCCGATGATCTCATTCCGTCTCGCCGCCGGCGCCACGCTCGCCACGCTCCTCGCTGCCGCCGTCCCGGCGCAAGCCGGCACCAGCATCGTGGTCGACGCCTCGAGCGGCGCCGTCCTGTCGAGCGAGAACCCGACCCAGGCCTGGCATCCGGCCTCCACCACCAAGATGATGACGCTCTATCTCGCGCTCAAGGCCGTGCGCGAGGGCAGGATCGGACTTGAGACCGCGATCCCGGCCTCGAAGCTCGCCGCCAGCCAGCCGCGCGTGAAGGTCTATATCAAGGCCGGCCAGGAGATCACGCTCGACAACGCCATGCGCATCATGATGGTGAAGTCGGCCAACGACATCGCCTATGTCATCGCCGAGGGTGTCGGCGGCAATGTCGAGACCTTCGTCTCGATGATGAACGCCGAGGCCCAGCGGCTCGGCATGAACGACACGCATTTCGTCAACCCGAATGGCTGGCACCATCCTGACCAGCAGAGCAGCGCCCGCGACCTCGCCGTGCTCGCCATGGCCCTGATGAGCGAGTTCGGCCGCTACTCCGATTACTGGAACACCGGCGCGGTCCAGCTCGGCAAGCAGGTGCTCAACAACACCAACGGACTGGTCGGCCGCTATTACGGCGTCAGCGGCATGAAGACCGGCTTCGTCTGCGCCTCCGGCTTCAATGTCGTCACCACCGCCACGCGCAATGGCCGCACGCTGATCGCCGTCGTGATGGGCGCCAGCTCCGGTGCGGAGCGCACCGTCAAGGCAGCGCAATTGCTCGACGACGGCTTTGGCAAATGGGGTGGCTTCGGCGGCAGCGTTACCGGCATGCCGTCCGGCAATGGCGGGCGTGCCTACAGCATCTGCGACAGCGTCCGCCGCGGCGGCCACGCGCTCGGCGACGACGCCGAGACATCGGGGCCGATCAGCTTCATTTCGACGAACAGCGGCGTCGGCGGCAATGCCGAGGGAACCTCCGACCGCTTTGCCGCGGCAGTGCCGCAGGGCGGCGGCTCCGGCTCGGTGCTGACCCGCGCCCCCTCCGGCCGCATCACGCTCGGCCCCCGCGCCAAGTTCGAGCCGATCCAGGTTTCCTTCGGCCGCACCCCGGGCTCGGCTTCGGCGCCGCTCGCCGCCAATGTCGTGGCCAGGCCCGACACCCAGGTCGCGCGCGAGACGATCCAGCCGGGCGCGCCCGTCGCCGCCGGCCTCGTCGCCGGCAACCGCACCTTCTCGCGCAATGGCGCGATCCCGCCGGCCTCCTCCGCCTTCGCGCCGGTTGCGCCGACGCAGGAGGAGACGCCCGCTACTGCGGCGCTCGGCTCCGGCCCGATGCGCCTGCAGGGCGCGATCCAGCCCGGCGCCGCGACGCCCGCCAGCCTGCGCCCGGGCGCAGCCGCCGGAATCAAGGCTGCGAACAAGCCGGCTGCCAAGCCATTGCTGACCAGGTCGAAGCAGGAAAAGGCGGAGCCTGCCAAGGCCAAGCCGAGCCAGGCGCAGGCCAAGCCGCTGGCGAAGCCTGCGGCCCGCCCTGGGACGAAGCCCGCCGCCAAGCCTGACGCCTCCAAGCCCGACGCCTGATCCGTCCGGCTGACATGCACGAGCGCGGCGCCTCCTCGGCCCAGCATGGCCTTGCGCTGGCGCTCGGCTCCGCCGCCGCCTTCGGCACCAATATCGTCAGCGCCCAGCTCGCCGGCCATGCCGGATTGAGCGGGCCGCTCATCGTCTTCTACCGCGTCTTCCTGATGCTGGCGCTCGTCATCGGCGCGACGCTGATCTGGCGCGCCAGCCTCGTCGTGCCGCGCCGGCGCTGGTCGGCGCTCGCCTTGTTCGGCCTGAGCACGGCGCTCACCGCTTGCGCCTATCTCTCCTCGGTCGCCTTCCTGCCGATCACGGTGGCGGCCGTGGTGTTTTATACCTTTCCCATCCTGATCGTTCTCGCCGAGCCGTTCCTCTCCCCAGCCCGCTTCAGCCTCGACCGGGTCGTGATCGCGCTTGTCGCCTTTCTCGGCGTCGCCATGGTGGTCGGGCCCGACTGGCACGGGCTCGACCCGCGCGGGCTGGCTCTCGCGCTCGCCGCCAGCGTGCTGGCCGCGGTGCAGTTCTTCTCGGCAGCGCGCTGCGCCGACACCGGCACCATTCCAAAACTGTTCTGGTCGCATCTCGTCATCCTGCCGGTGACGCTGGCGATCCTCGCTCTCACCGGCCTGTTCCAGCTGCCTTCGGCGCTGCTGCTCGCACCGGTCGCGGTCGCGGTGACGATCGGTGGCTATCTGATCGGCTTCCTGCTCCAGGTGATGGCGCTCGCCCGCGTCGCGCCCGGCCCAGCTGCGCTCGCTTTCTGCGCCGAGCCGGTCTTCGCCGTCGCGATCGCCGCGGTCTTCCTCGGCGAGCGCGTCGGCGCGCTGCAATATGCCGGCGGCGCCCTTGTCGTCGCCGCGATCATCGCCAATGTAATATTGGAACAAAAGCGAGCCCGCCGATTGCCGGCGGTGGCCGTGTAGGGAAGCTGACCACCGATGTCCGAGCAGTCCGTCCGCCCCGAACAGATCCCGCTGACGCTGCTGACCGGCTTCCTGGGCGCCGGCAAGACCACACTGCTCAACCGGCTGCTCAAGGACCCGGCACTGGCCGACACGGTCGTGCTGGTCAACGAGTTCGGCGAGATCGGCCTCGACCACCTCTTCGTCGAGGGCATCGAGGACGGCATGATCCTGCTCGCCTCGGGCTGCCTGTGCTGCACCATCCGCGACGACCTGATCGTCACGCTCGAGGATCTGCTGCGCCGCCTCGACAATGGCCGCGTAGCGCCGTTCAGGCGCCTGGTGATCGAGACCACCGGCCTCGCCGACCCTGCGCCGGTCCTCAATGTGCTGATCAACCACCCCTATCTCGCCATGCGCTTCAGGCTCGACGGCGTCGTCACGGTGGTCGACGCGGTCAACGGCATGGCCACGCTCGACGCCCACCCCGAGGCGCTCCGCCAGGTCGTCGCCGCCGACCGGCTGGTTCTGAGCAAGACCGATATCGCGACCGACGGCGCAGCGGTCGCGGCGCTGCGCAAGCGGCTGGGCGACCTCAACCCGGGTATTGAAATCCTCGCGCCCGAAGCCCCTGCCGAAGCGATCATCGGCGCCGGCCTCTACGACATCGCCGAACGCCCGGACGACTTGCGCCGCTGGCTCGCAGCGGAAGCGTTGGGCGGCGATGATCACGACCATGACCACGATCATGGCGACGCCGACGGGCACCACCATCATCACGGCGGGGATGGCCATCATCATCATCACCACGACGTCAATCGCCACGACGCCAGCATCCGCGCCTTCACCCTGACCGCCGAGGCGCCGATCCGCGAGGCGACCTTCGACCTGTTCTGGACCCTGCTGCGCTCGACCCATGGCGCCAAGCTGCTGCGACTGAAGGGGCTGGTCGCCCTTGCCGAACACCCCGAAGGCCCGCTCCTCGTCCATGCCGTCCAGCAGATCCTGCACCCGCCGGTGCTGCTGCCGGCTTGGCCCGACACCGACCATTGCTCCCGCCTCGTCCTGATCGTGAGGGATCTGGAAGAAGAGACGGTGGCTCGCCTCTGGTCGGCCTTCCTAGGCCGCGCCGCGCCCGCCCAGTCCGAGCCTCACCACCACCATCACGCCTGACTGGCTCCGAGCACCGGGCTCTCCTGCGTCTTTCCGAGGCAGCCCGCAGGGCTGAGCCCAGAATGACGCCGAGTGGCTATTCTCAACATCCCGACGGCCCGCTTCTTGGTTCGTCACGCGCAGACCCTGTCCCGCCCCGCGTCCACGTGCCGATCCGGCACGGAAGCGCACCGAAGCGGGGCGAGCCGCGAAAGGGCTGCGCCATGCCGAACCTCGCTGCATTCCCGGCTGCGCCGGAGGAGACCGTGCCGAAGACTGCCGTCTCCAGCCCGGCCGGCCTGACGATCGAGCGCCGCCCGCTCGCTGCCTGCGCCGCCATCGAGACCGAATGGCGCGACCTCGCCGGCCGCGCCATCGAGCTGAACCCGTTCTGCGAGCCCGATTTCGCGTTGCCCGCCGCGCAGCATCTCGTCGACTTCCGAGACGTCTCCGTGCTGCTGTTCTGGGATGGCCCCACCGCGCCACGCCGCCTGCTCGGCTTCGTGCCGGCCCGCCTCAGGCGCAGGCTGCTGGGCCAGGACGAGCTGATCGGCTGGAACAATCCCCGGCTCGGCCTCGCCACGCCGCTGATCGACATCGACCAGGTGGAACGCGTCGTTGCTGCCCTGCTCCACGCGCCTGGCCGCTGGGGCCTCGCCGATACGCAGAACCTGCAGCTGAGCCGTCTCGATCTCGACGGCCCGCTGCTGCACGGCCTGTTGCAGGCAGCCCAGCGCACCAGCCATGCCGCTGCCATTGAGCCGGCCTCCGCACCAGCCTCCCCGCCGACGCCGGATCTCGCGGCCCTGCGTCACGGCCTGTCACGCCATGGCAAGCTCTCCTTTGCCGAATCGGCCTCGCGCCAGGACCTGCGCGACATGGTCGAGCTCCATCTGGCGCTCGAAGCCTCTGGCTCGCTGGCGCGCGCCGGCGGCGCTGCGCTTCAGGACATCCGCGAAAGCGCCTTCCTGCGCGCCATGACCCGCAATCTGGCGCGCGGCCATCGCTGCCGGGTCGGCCTGCTGAGCCTCGACGACAAGCCGGTCGCGGGCGCAATCCTGATCGGCAAGAGCCCGCGCCTCTGGCTCTATTCGGGCGCGCAGGACGAGCGCTTCGCCAGCTTCGCCCCGTTGGCCCAGCTCGTCGCCTGGCTCGGCCGCCGCGGCCGCCAGCGCGAGATTCTTGCCGACCTGCCCGGCCTCAACGCCGTCACGCTGTCGCAGCGCCTCGGTGACGTCCGCCTCTCCGTGACGGCGAAAGCTACGCGCCGCCCGACGCCTTTCACCCGGCGTCGCGCAGCAGCCGCCTGATGATCTTGCCGGTGGTGGTCATCGGCAATTCCTCGCGGAACTCGATCTCGCGCGGGTATTCATGCGCCGCGAGCCGCTCGCGCACGAAACCCTGGATCTCCGCGACAAGCTCCGTCGTCGGCGAGTAGCCCGGCTTCGGCACGATGAAGGCCTTGACGATCTCGGTGCGCAGCGCGTCAGGCTTGCCGACCACCGCCGCGAGTGCCACCGCCGGATGGCGCAACAGGCAGTCCTCGATCTCGCTCGGCCCGATCCGGTAGCCTGACGAGGTGATGACGTCGTCGTCGCGGCCGACGAAGCGGATATAGCCCTGCGCATCCTGCGAGCCCTGGTCGCCCGTCGTCATCCAGTCGCCGATGAACTTGGCCTCCGTCGCCTCGGGCTTGCGCCAGTAGTGCAGGAACATCACCGGATCGGGCCGGCGCACCGCGATCTGCCCCTCCTCTTCCGGCTCGCAGATGCTGCCGTCTGGCCGGATCACCGCGACCTCATGGCCCGGCACCGCTTTGCCGATGAAGCCCGGCTTGACCACCCCGATCGCGGCGCAGGAGGCGAGCACGAGATTGCACTCGGTCTGGCCGTAGAACTCGTTGATCGTCAGGCCGAGCTTCTCGCGGCCCCAGGCCAGTGTCTCGGCGCCGAGCGCCTCGCCGCCCGACGCGACCGTGCGCAGCTTGAGATCATAGCGCCCGCGCGGATTCTCGACTGCGCGCAGCATCCGCAACGCCGTCGGCGGGATGAAGCAGTTGCGCACGCCCAGATCCGCCATCAGCCGCAGTGCTTCATCGGGATCGAACTTGGCCGCTGGCCGCGCCACGATCGGGACACCGTGATGCAGCGCCGGCAGGAGATTGTTGAGCAGGCCGCCGGCCCAGGCCCAGTCCGCCGGCGTCCAGAGCAGGTCGCCCGGCTGCGGCAGGAACTCGTGCGGCATCTCAACGCCCGGCAGATGGCCGAGCATCACCCGGTGACCATGCAGCGCACCCTTGGCATTGCCGGTGGTGCCTGAGGTGTAGATCATCAGCGCCGGATCGTCCGGCCCGCTGTCGACCGGCGCGAAATCATCGCTTTCCGCTTCCAGCAGCCGCGCGAGCCCATCAGCCCTTCCGTCCGGCCCGTCGGCCGAGATCACCAGCTCGAGGTCCGGCAGCGGCTCCTCGATCTGGCCGAGCTTGGCAAGCCCGGCCGCATTGGTGATCAGCGCCTTCGCCCCGCAATCGCGCAGGCGGTAGGACAGCGCGTCCGCACCGAACAAGGCCGCCAGCGGCACCGCAATGGCGCCGAGCTTGTAGGCTGCCATATGTGCGATCGGCACCAGGCGCCCTTGCGGCAACAGGATCGCGACCCGGTCGCCTTCGCCGACACCGCGCTTGCGCAGCGCATTCGCAAGGCGGTTCGACTGCACCCGCAACTCGCCATAGCTGACCGGCACGATCGACCAGTCGGGCTGAACCTCCAGGATCGCGATCTTCCCGGGATCGACCGCGGCCCAGCGATCGCAGCAATCGACGCCGATATTGTAGCGCTCCGGAATCCGCCAACGGAAAGCAGCGCGCAGGCGCTCATAGTCACGGATGTCGGGAAGCATGCGGCAGGCCCAGGATGACGGATCGAGCATACGCCGGTCGGCGCCCGCTCTTGCAAAAAGCGGCGCACGATATGCGAAGCCGAAAGCCGCTGTCACCTTGGCCTAAGGTCAACTGCCCGGCCGGTCAGAACGCCCGCTCGGCCTCCGCCGGCAGGAAGCCTTCGGCGAAGGCATTGCCGGCCTTGGCCTTGTCCTTGAAGGAGACAGCCAGCCCGATCTGGTCGAGCCCCTTTTGCCAGCGCGCCTTGTCGATGCTGCCGAAGCCGTTCGCCTTGACGCCCGGCGTCATCACATAGTGGTCGAGCGCCATCTTCAGACGCTCCAGCTCGATCTCGGGACGGGCACCGTCATTGCGCTGGAGCACGCCGGCGATCGCCGCCTCCGGCGCGGCGACGACATCGCGGACACTGCGCGTGATCGCCCGCAGCAGGCCACGCACCGCTTGCGGCTTCTCCGCGATCAGCTTCGGTGAGACGATCACGGCATTGCCGTAGAGCTCGATGCCATGATCGGCCATCAGCAAGGTTACGATATCCTCGGCCGGCACGCCACGCGCCTTCATGTTGATCACGGAGGTGTGGGCAAAGCCGAAGATCGCATCGAGCTCGCCGGAGGCCAGCATCGGCTCGCGCACGGTGAAGCCGATATTCTCGAGCTTGATCTTGGCGTCGTCGATGCCGTTGACCTTCCTGAACACCGGCCATTGCGCGAAGGCGCCGTCCGCGGCGGGAGCGCCGAGCTTCTTGCCTTCCAGGCTCTTGGGATCGCTGCTGATGCCGCGGCTCTTGCGCCCGACGATCGCGAAAGGCGGCCGGTCATAGACCATCATCACCGCCTTGAGATCGATCGTCGGCTTCTCGTCGCGGAAGCGGATCAGCGTATTCACATCACCGAAGCCGGCATCGAAGTCACCGCTTGCGACCCGGGGGATCGCTTCACGCGACCCTGTCCCGGGCTCGATCGTGACGTCCAGCCCTTCGTCGCGGAAATAGCCCTTGTCCAGGGCAGTGAGGAACAGCGCCGCCGGCCCCTCGAAACGCCAATCAAGCGTGAAGCGCAACGGGATGGTGGCAGCTGCGACAGGCGCACTGCGCAAGCCGGCCCAGGCGGCAACACCGGTTCCCGCGAGGAAACGCCCGAACCCGCGCCGGGAGATCGGCGCGCCAGGCAGGGGCATGGCAACGGACATGGCAAACTCCGGAGCGACCATAGCCGACACGGACGCAAGGACCTCTCCGACGGGGCTGACGGAGCACCATACCGGAGACGCAAAGCAACCAAGACTTCCCTAGCCGGCAGGTCAAGCGCCAACACGGCAAGATCGCGGCGAAATCGCGGAAATGGTTACGTTTTTCTGCGGCAGTGCTGCAGGAGTCACAAGGGCAGCGCCCCGTCGGTCTTGACCTCCTCCATCACCGCATAGGTGCGGGTCTCGCGGACGGCCGGCAGCGCCAGCAGCACATCGCCGAGAAAGCGGCGATAGGCGTTCATGTCGGCGACACGGGTCTTGACCAGATAATCGAAGCCGCCGGCGACCATATGGCATTCCAGCACCTCAGGAGCCCGCTTCACCGCTGCGGCAAAGCGCTCGAAGGCGTCGGGCGTCGTCTTGTCGAGATAAACCTCGACGAAGACCAGGAGGTTGAGGCCGAGCTTCACCGGATCGAGCGTCGCGCGGTAGCCGGTGATGAAGCCCTCGCGCGCCAGCCGCTTCAGCCGCTCGCCGGTCGCGGTCGGCGACAGCCCGACCTTTTCCGCCAGTTCGACGCCGGCGGCGCGGCCGTCGTTCTGGAGCAGCGCGAGCAGGCGCCGGTCGGTTCGATCGATAACCGGATTATTCTCTGCCATAGCAATATCCAGCGGGAAAAATCACTATATATTCGCCGAAATCTCCATTGATATCCAGCCCTGTTGCGATGATTCTGCAGATCATCCCGCCGCCGAGACCCGGAGCCTTCTTCATGGCCGCCCCTGCGCCCGTCTTCCACGCCCCTTATGCCGAGGACGATGCCGCGATCGCCGGTCGCCTGCTCTCCGGCGGCCGCCGGGATCCCCTGGCCAAGGCGAGGATCGATGCCCGCGCCACCTCGCTGGTCGACGCGATCCGCACCCGCAAGGTCGGCCTCGGCGGCATCGAGGAATTGCTGCGCGAATACTCTCTCTCGACCAAGGAGGGCCTCGCGCTGATGGTGCTGGCCGAGGCGCTGCTGCGCGTGCCCGACGCCGCCACCGCCGACCGGCTGATCGAGGACAAGCTCGGCCAGGGCGACTTCGCCCATCACGAATCCAAGTCCGACGCCTTCCTGATCTCGGCCTCGTCCTGGGCGCTCGGCATCACCGCCCGCATCATCCAGCCGGGCGAGACGCCGACCAGCATCATCGGCAACCTCTCGAAGCGCCTCGGCCTGCCCGCCGTGCGCACCGCGACGCGCCAGGCGATGCGCGTCATGGGCAACCATTTCGTCCTCGGCCAGACGATCGAGGAGGCACTGAAGCGCGCCCGTTCCGGCTCGGGCAAGCTCTACCGCTACTCCTTCGACATGCTCGGCGAAGGCGCCCGCACGCAGGCCGATGCCGACCGCTACTACGCCTCCTATGCCGACGCGATCGACGCCATCGGCCGCTCGGCCGGCAACGACAGGCTGCCGAACCGCCCCGGCATCTCGGTCAAGCTCTCGGCGCTGCATCCGCGCTACGAGGCGACCAATCGCGAGCGCGTCCTCGCCGAGCTCACCCCAAAGGTGATCGAGCTCGCCCGCCAGGCCAAAAAATATGACCTCAACTTCACCGTCGATGCCGAGGAGGCCGACAGGCTCGAGCTTTCGCTCGACGTGATCGCTGCGGTGATGGCCGAGCCTTCCCTCGCCGGCTGGGACGGTTTCGGCCTCGCCATCCAGGCCTATCAGAAGCGCGCCGCGGCGGTGATCGACCACATCGCGGCGCTGGCCGAAACCTATGACCGCCGGCTGATGGTTCGCCTGGTCAAGGGCGCCTATTGGGACACCGAGCTGAAGCGCGCCCAGGAGCGCGGCCTGCCCGACTATCCGGTCTTCACCCGCAAGGCGATGACCGACCTCAACTACGAGGCCTGCGCGAAGCAGCTCCTCGCCTTGCGCCCGCGCATCATTCCCCAGTTCGCCACCCACAACGCGCTGACCGTCGCCACCGTCGCCGAGCTCGCCGACGATGCCGAGAATTTCGAGTTCCAGCGCCTGCACGGCATGGGCGAGGCGCTGTATGAGCGCCTGCTGCAGTCGGATGCCGGCTTCGCCTGCCGGACCTATGCGCCGGTCGGCGGCCATCAGGACCTTCTCGCCTATCTCGTCCGCCGCCTGCTCGAGAACGGCGCCAACTCCTCCTTCGTCTCGGTCTCCGGCGATCCCGACGTGCCGGTCGCGACGCTGCTGGTGCCGCCGGCCGACATCATCGGGACGCCGAGCGCAGCCCGCCATCGCCGCATCCCGCTGCCGGCCGAGCTCTTCGGACCGTCGCGCCGCAACTCCGCCGGCGTCGAGCTCGGCGATGCGCAGAGCCTCGCCGGCCTCCTCGCCGAGATCCGCGCCGCCGCCGCCAAGCCCGTGCCCGAGGCCGTGCCGCTGATCGACGGCAAGCCCGGGACCGGCACCGCCCGCGACGTGCTCTCGCCGATCGACGGCAATCCGGTCGGCCGCGTCACCGAGGGCGATGCCGCCAGCGCCGAGAAGGCGATGGCCGCAGCCAAGGCCGGCTTCCACGCCTGGAACGCGACTCCCGCCCGCAACCGCGCCGCATCCCTGCGCCAGGCCGCCGACCTGATGGAGGCCCGCCGCGGCCCGATCCTGGCGCTGCTCCAGTCCGAGGCCGGCAAGACGCTGGACGACGCCGTCGCCGAATTGCGCGAGGCCGTCGACTTCCTGCGCTACTACGCTGCAGAAGCCGAGGCCAAGTTCGCCGTGCCGACCGCCCTTCCCGGCCCGACCGGCGAGGACAACCGCCTGATCCTGCGCGGCCGTGGGCCCTTCGTCTGCATCGCGCCCTGGAACTTCCCGCTCGCAATCTTCACCGGCCAGGTCGCGGCGGCGCTGGTCGCCGGCAACAGCGTCGTCGCCAAGCCCGCGCCGCAGACCCCGCTGATCGCCGCGCTTGCCGTCCGCCTCCTCCACGAGGCCGGCATCCCCAAAACCGCGCTGCACTTCGCCCCCGGCGACGGCAAGCTCGGCGCCGCCTTGGTCGCCCATAAGGACGTCGCCGGCGTCGCCTTCACCGGCTCGACCGCGACCGCCCGCGCCATCAACCGCGCGCTCGCCAACAAGGACGGCCCGATCGTCCCGCTGATCGCCGAGACCGGCGGCCTCAACGCCATGATTGTCGACGCGACCGCTCTGGCCGAGCAGGTCGCCGACGACGTCGTCCTCTCCGCCTTCCGCTCGGCCGGCCAGCGCTGCTCGGCGCTGCGCCTGCTCGTCGTGCAGGAGGACGTCGCCGACAAGATGGTCGAGATGATCGAGGGCGCCGCCCGCGAGCTCACGCTCGGTGACCCCCGCCAGATCGAGACCCATGTCGGCCCGGTGATCGACGCTGCCGCCAAGGAGCGCCTCGACGCCCATATCGCCGCGATGCGCTCAGCCGGCCGCGTGACCTATGCCGGCAGGACGCCGGATTTGCCCGGCACCTTCGTCGCCCCGCACATCATCAGGCTCGACAAGGTCGCCGACCTCGCCGCCGAGCATTTCGGCCCGGTGCTGCATGTCGTGCGCTGGAAGGCCGGCCAGCTCGACAAGGTGCTCGCCGAGATCGAGGCGACCGGCTACGGCCTGACCTTCGGCCTGCATTCGCGCATCGAGGCCACGGTCGAGCGCGTCGTCGACCGGCTCTCGACCGGCAACATCTATGTCAACCGCAACATGATCGGCGCGGTCGTCGGCGTGCAGCCCTTCGGCGGCCACGGCCTGTCGGGCACCGGCCCCAAGGCCGGCGGCCCGAACTATCTTGCCCGCTTCGCCACCGAGCAGACGGTGACGATCAATACGGCGGCGGCGGGCGGAAACGCCTCGCTGATCGCGATGGGGGAGTAGCCTCCTTCTCCCATGGCAGCCCCCTTCTCCCCTCGGGGGAGAAGGTCCCGGCAGGGGGATGAGGGCGGCTCGACCGGGCGAGCCGTCGACCACTCACCCCGCCTGACGGGCCCTCATCCGTCAGCGCTTCGCGCTGCCACCTTCTCCCCCGAGGGGAGAAGGGTTCCCCGCCCCCTACTCCGCCGCCCTTGCCGCTGCCTGCTTCAGCCGCGCCAGCGCTTCCTCGGCGCCGGCCTTGACCGCCGGGTCCGTCACCTGCCCCTCCTGCGCGACGCGCTCGGCCAGCGCCGCGACGCTGAACTCAGCCCCGCTGGCGACGAGCTTCAGCACCGCGTTCGACAGCACGTTCGGCCAATAGGCCGCGCCGCCCTTGGCCAGCCCCTTGGCCTTGCGGCCCTCGAATTCCTTGGTGAGCTGTTCGGGTGTCTTCCTGGCCATGGCGTAGGGCTTCCGGTGAATCGGGTCTGAGGCGAGCTTATAGCAGCCTGCCGGCAAAGAGCGCGGAACCTCGACGCAAACTCCCTTCCCCCTTGTGGGGAAGGGCCGGGGATGGGGGTGGTGCCGCCTGGCGATCGCTCGCCGGAAAGACGACTGGCAGCAGCGACAGCACTGTCTTGTTCGAGAGATCGCTCCAGCTTTGCGACCCCCACCCCTGCCCCTCCCCACTGATCTCGGGCCTGCCCGAGATCAGCACTCAGAGTGGTCGAAGTCGGGTAGACCCGACTTCGACGCGGGGAAGGGGTTCGCGCCTCGCCGTCTAATTCTCGCCCTGCAGCGGAATCGCCTCGAGCTGCGCCTTGTGCCCGGCGATGCGCCGCTCGGCCTCGTACCAGGCCTCCCTGCCCTCGACGCCCTGGCCGCGCAGGCGGATCGCCTCGTGGAAGGTCGCGCGCATCTCGTCGGAGAGGGCCTGCATGAATTCGCCTGAGCATTGCAGGCTATCCGGCCCACTACAGGCCTTCGCCCGCCGGCAATCCTTGCGGCCGCAGAAGCGCCAGCACTGCAGCAATGTCGCGAACTGGCGCAGCATGATCGGCCGCTCGCGCTGGAAGCGCTCGAACTCCTCCTTGGTCGCGCCACGATGGTCGGGATTACGGGGCATGGGATTCCTCCGATTAGCCTCCTTCTCCCCTCGGGGGAGAAGGTCCGGCAGGGGATGAGGGCGGCACGACCGGGTGAGCGTTTGAGCGTCGGGCTGGACTTCCCTCATCCGTCAGCGCTTCGCGCTGCCACCTTCTCCCCCGAGGGGAGAAGGAGCGCGCCGCGCCTCCCGCGCCCAAGCTTTTCCCCGCCCGCAGGCTGATCCAGCGGGCGTTGTCGCATGTGAGGGGCAGCGGAGCGCCGCGAGGCGCTGGTTTGGTATCCGCTTCCGTGAGTTACGGACGCGGCGCGGATGGATTGAGCCACCATCCGCACGCCCCGTGGCGCTCCGCCAGCGGCGATTTGAAAGCTCCGGGCCGCGCTTCTGTCACGCCGGTGCGAGCCGGCGCGGTCTAGCGAGCTCCTCGCGCAGGGATCGTAGTGTCCCCAGGTCGGTTCCCGAAGCCTCCCGGGAGCGAGGCGCAACCCTCGCCCGCAGGCGCCGCACCCACCCCGCCAAACGACATGCCTCCGGTTGGCCGCCCCTCGGGGATGGGATGCGGCGGAGTATACGGGAGGTTCGGAGGGCGGGGATAAGATTGCAGTCTATTCCCGCGAAGCGTCGCAAGCTCGAGAGCCCCCTTCCCCGGATGGGATACCTACCGTGGATTGCATTAGATATACTGATAACACATCATAAGCCGGGATTCGCGCCGATTTGGGATGGCCAATGTCACTCGAAGCAGAAATCAAGCAAAGCGCTCGAAAAATTGCTACAGACTCTTACGAGATGTCTGTTGGCGAATTGATGAATGTTTACCGAGATGGCGAGCTAATTGTGAGCCCCGAATTTCAGCGTTTGTTTCGTTGGAGCAGAAGTCAAAAGAGCCATTTGATTGAATCTTTACTGATTGGAGTTCCGATACCGTCGATATTTGTCTTTGAACTGGAAGACGGAATTTGGGAATTAATTGACGGCCTACAACGAGTTTCAACCATACTTGAATTTGCTGGTCTTCTTAGGAAAGAAGATGGAGATTTATACGATCCATCCGTACTCGAAGGCACACGTTATTTACCATCACTTCAAGGAGCAACATGGGAGAAATCGAAATCAGGAAATGGAATTGGATCGACGCATCAAATTGCCATAAAGCGCTCACGTATCAGCCTGCAGATACTCCGGAAAGCCAGCGATGAAAAGGCAAAATACGATCTATTTCAGAGATTGAATAGCCACGGTTCGACAGCAACAGCTCAAGAGTTACGTAATTGCATTCTGTTTATGCTAAACAAGGGTATGTTTAGGAGAATGAAACAGCTTGCATACGACGATAGATTTATAAATATCATGAAACCATCCGATCGACTCACGGAAAATCAAGCGATGCTTGATTACCTGACGAGATATTTGGTATTTATTCATGTTGATTATAATAAAGCATGGGACATTGAAGAATTCCTAGATAATGGCCTCGTCGAACTCTCGGAAGAAAGCGAAGAAGATATAGGAGATATGCTAGATACATTTGAAGAAACCCTAGATTTATTTAGCAGAATTGGCGAAGATAACGCGCTTCGACGTTTCAAAGATGGAAGATTCCAAGGAAAAGTTGGGCAGGCTGCATTCGAAACAATCTTTCTCGGTGTTGCTCAAAACATTTCATCGATCCAGAAGAAGAAAGATAAAAAAACCTATGTCCTTAATAGAATAAGAAATTTATGGCCGCGCGCTGACGTGATGGATTTTACGCGGGCAGGATTACGCGGAACGGATCGAATTCAGAAAACGATTCCATTTGGAAAAGATTGGTTTTCCAAATGAGAGCACTGACAATCGACGACCTACAAAGCATACTCGACTCCGAGCTAGTTTGGAGAAGGCGCGAAATGTCGTCTCTAGTAACTCTGTTGAAATCAAATACAGAGGTTACGCAAAAAGCAATTATTAGAGCCGGCGTTCCGCTCTTATATGCTCACTGGGAAGGGTTCGGTCGAGAATGCTTTGTACGATATTTTGAATACGTATCTTATAGAAAACTAAAATTCAGGCAATTATCTCCAGCATTTCTTTACATGTCTTCATTTCCAAGTATGTCAACAATACAAAATGGTGGAATTAAGAATGGAATCGATGCCATTAACTCAATTATAAAACGCATGGATTCGACCAATAAGGATCCATTTAGAAAAAGGATAAGCACAAAATCGAATTTGAGATCAGACGCTCTAGAGGATTTAATGCTTTCGTGCGGCCTAGATACAAGCGAGCTGATGCTACATTCTGAATTCATCGACAAAGAATTGTGCGACTCTCGCAATGAAATCGCTCACGGAAGCGGAGCGGCTCCGTCACTCGATGCATTTCTAAAGCGACGAGATACGACATTCACTATTATGACAACGCTACATAATACGGTAGTCAACGCAGCGATAAACCAAAAATACAAAGCAGCCGCTTAAGAGTTACGAGCAGCCCGCTCCCGGAAGCAGCCCGCTTGACTCCCCTCCCCCTCCCATCCTACGCCCATCGACGGGACACGCCGCCCCAACGCGGCGCGCCCATCTGCAAGGATGGAGACATCGATGGCGAATACGATTCCGGCAGCGCGTCCGCGCGTGCCGCATTTCTCGTCCGGCCCCTGCGCCAAGCGCCCCGGCTGGACCCTCAAGGCCCTCTCCGACGCGGCGCTCGGCCGCTCGCACCGCGCCAAGGTCGGCAAGGACAAGCTCAAACTCGCGATCGACCTGACCCGCGAGGTCCTGCAGATTCCGGCCGATTACCGCATCGGCATCGTGCCGGCCTCCGACACCGGCGCCGTCGAGATGGCGATGTGGTCGTTGTTAGGCGCCCGCGGCGTCGACATGGTCGCCTGGGAAAGCTTTGGCGAGGGCTGGGTCACCGATGTCGCCAAGCAGCTCAAGCTGGCGGATGTGCGCACCTTCACCGCCCCCTATGGCGAACTGCCGAACCTGAAGAAGGTCGACACCAGGAACCGCGACGTCGTCTTCACCTGGAACGGCACGACCTCGGGCGTGCGCGTCGCCGACGCCAGCTGGATCGCCGATGACCGCGAGGGCCTGACGATCTGCGACGCGACCTCGGCCGCCTTCGCCCAGAAGCTCGATTGGCAGAAGCTCGATGTCGTCACCTTCTCCTGGCAGAAGGTGCTCGGCGGCGAGGCCGCGCATGGCATGATCGTGCTCTCGCCCCGCGCGGTCGAGCGGCTCCTGACCTACAAGCCGGCCTGGCCGCTGCCGAAGATCTTCCGCATGACCTCGGGCGGCAAGCTCTCCGAGGGCATCTTCGCCGGCGAGACGATCAACACCCCGTCCATGCTCGCGGTCGAGGATTATCTCGATGCGCTGACCTGGGCCAAGAAGGTTGGCGGGCTCGACGGCCTGGTGAAGCGCGCCGACGGCAATGCCCGCGTCATCGCCAAGTTCGTGCGCGAGAACGACTGGATCGACTTCCTCGCGGTCAAGCCGAAGACGCGCTCGAACACCTCGGTCTGCCTCAGGTTCACCGACCCGGCGGTGACGGCGCTGCCGGCCGAGGCGCAAGCGGCTTTCGCCAAGCAGGTCGTCTCGATCATCGAGAAGGCCGGCGCCGGCTACGATCTCGGCCATTACCGCGACGCCCCTCCCGGCCTGCGCATCTGGTGCGGCGCGACCGTGCAGTCGCGCGACCTCAAGGCGCTGCTGCCGTGGATCGCCTACGCGTTCGCCGAGGCGAAGGCCTCGCTCGGCAAGAAGGCGGCGTAAGCGCGACCTAACCCCTCCCCCTTGCGGGGAGGGGCAGGGGTGGGGGTCGCAACCGCGGGCTCGCCCCTTGGACATTTTGCGCGACGCCGATCGAGCCGTCGCGCCTCTCCGCATTCGGCTGCACCCAGTCGTTCCACCCCCACCCCTAACCCCTCCCCACAAGGGGGAGGGGAATGGAGGCTGCCATGACCAAGCCCCGCGTCCTCATCTCCGACGCCCTTTCCCCCGCCGCCGTCCAGATCTTCAAAGATCGCGGCATCGACGTGACCTTCGATCCGAACCTCGGCAAGGACAAGGACAAGCTCGCCGCCGTGATCGGCGACTATGACGGCCTCGCCATCCGCTCGGCGACCAAGGCCACCGCCAAGCTGCTGGAGGCCGCGACGAAGCTGAAGGTGATCGGCCGCGCCGGCATCGGCGTCGACAATGTCGAGATCCCGGCCGCGACCAGCCGCGGCGTGATCGTGATGAACACGCCCTTCGGCAACTCGATCACCACCGCCGAGCACGCCATCGCGATGATGTTCGCGCTCGCCCGGCAGATCCCCTCGGCCGATGCCTCGACCCAGGCCGGAAAGTGGGAGAAGAACCGCTTCATGGGCGTCGAGATCACCGCCAAGACGCTCGGCCTGATCGGCTGCGGCAATATCGGCTCGATCGTCGCCGAGCGCGGCATCGGCCTGCGCATGCGCGTCATCGCCTTCGACCCCTATCTCTCGCCGGAGCGGGCGGTGCAGCTGGGCGTCGAGAAGGTCGAACTCGAGGACCTGCTGAAGCGCGCCGACTTCATCACGCTGCACGTGCCGATGACCGAGAAGACGAAGAACATCCTCTCGGCCGAGAACCTCGCCAAGACCAAGAAGGGCGTGCGCATCATCAACTGCGCCCGCGGCGGGCTGGTCGACGAGGCCGCGCTGGCGGAGCTGATCAAGTCCGGCCATGTCGCCGGCGCCGCTTTCGACGTGTTCTCGGTCGAGCCGGCCGAGCAGAACCCGCTGTTCGGCCTCGACAATGTCGTCTGCACGCCGCATCTCGGCGCGAGCACCAATGAGGCGCAGGAGAACGTCGCGCTGCAGGTCGCCGAGCAGATGAGCGACTATCTCTTGAAGGGCGCGATCACCAATGCCGTGAACTTCCCGTCGATCTCGGCGGAGGAAGCGCCGCGGATCAAGCCCTTCGTCGACCTCGCCGAAAAGCTCGGCTCCTTCCTCGGCCAGCTGACGGAAGCGCCGGTCAAGGGCATCCGCATCGAGTACGAGGGCGCGGTCGCCAGCCTGAACCTGAAGGCGATCTCGGCGGCGGCGATCACCGGCGTGCTGCGCCCCTTCCTGCCCGAGATCAACATGGTCAACTCGGCCATGGTCGCCAAGGAGAAGGGCATCGTCGTCGAGGAATTGACCCGCGAGGTCGCCGGCAATCTCGAAAGCGTCATCCGCATCGTCGTCGAGGCCGAGGACATGCCGCGCCATGCTTCGGGCACGGTCTTCCATGACGGCAAGCCGCGCATCATCGAGATCCGCGACATCCAGGTCGACGCCGAGTTCGCGCCGCACATGCTCTATGTCCGCAATGCCGACAAGCCGGGCTTCATCGGCCAGTTCGGTTCCTTGCTCGGCGCGGCCGGCGTCAACGTCGCGACCTTCAATCTCGGCCGCGACAAGCCGGGCGGCGACGCGATCTGCTATGTCGCCGTCGACGAGCCGGTCTCGGACGAATTGCTCGCCAAGATCCACGAGATCCCGATGGTCAAGCGGGCGAGAAGGCTGAAGTTCTGAGGGCTGGCCTTGTCATCTCGTCATGGTCGGGCTTGTCCCGACCATCCACGTCTTCGCTTCACTGCGGCGCATGCGGTGTTCAAGGCGTGGATGCTCGCCACAAGGGCGAGCATGACGGTGGTGGCCCTACCCACGCCGCAATCGCCCTCCCCTGTGGCGCCACCACAGGGGATTTTTCATGCCGACCCGCCGTGCCTTCGCCTGCACCACTGCCCTTGCTGTCCTCGCCGCGTCCCCGGCCTTCGCCGACTGGGACAAGGCCAAGCTCGATGCCGGCATCAAGACCATCGAGCAGGGCACGAAGGGCCGCATCGGCGTCGGCCTGATCGACCTCAAGGATCGCAAGAGCTGGACTTATCGCGGGGGCGAGCCCTTCCCGCTGCAGAGCGTGTTCAAGCTGCCGCTCGCGATCGGCGTGCTGCAGGCGGTCGAGGCTGGCAAGTTCAAGCTCGACCAGCCCATCACCGTCACCCGCAACGATCTCTCGCTCTATCACAGCCCGCTCGCCAAGGGCTTCAAGGGCGAGCGCAACGACTATCCGCTGCGCGAGCTTCTGACGCGCTCGACAGCCGAGAGCGACAACACCGCCGCCGACCTCTTGCTGCGCCTGATCGGCGGGCCGCAGGCGCTGACAGCCCTGCTCAGGGACGGCGGCGTCACCGGCATCTCGGTCGACCGCTACGAGCGCGTCTTCCAACCGGAGATTCTCGGCCTGCCCGGCTATGGCTGGGACCAGCAGATCGACACTGCCAAGTTCTACGCCGCCATCAGCGCTATACCCGCCGCAGAGCGCAAGAAGCGGCTGCAGGCGACGCTGACCGACAAGCGCGACGCCGCCTCGCCCGAGGCCTCGATCGCCTTCCTCGAAGGCCTCGCCAAGGGCAACTGGCTGCGTGATCCGGCAAACGCCGCGCTGCTTGACAAGATCATGCTGGAGGCCAAGACCGGCCCGAACCGGATCAGGGCGGGCCTGCCGAAAGGCGCGCGCTTCGCCCACAAGACCGGCCTCGGGCCGAGCGCCGACGGGCTTAACCACGCCACCAACGATATCGGCATCGTCACCCTGCCGGATGGGCGGCGCTTCGCCATCGCGGTCTATCTCGCCGGCGCCCAGGTCGGCGAGAAGGAGCGCGAGGCGGCGCATCAGGCGGTCGCGAAGCTGGCGGTGGAGAGCCTGCGCTAGCGCACTCACCCGTTTCTCCGAATCGCGGAAATGCTCTAAGTCTTTGTCCCATCACGTTTTCTTTACGCGAACCGGTGCCCACTCGCTCGAAAATGCTCTGGAGGCGGATCCGGTCAGGTTTGACCAATCTGATCGGCGCACCCGTCTCTGAATCCGAGAGCCCGCCGTGATCCCCCCTAATTGGACAGGCGTCCGGTATCCGGTCGGTCGAGGTCAAGCGTCCGGGTCTCGGGAATGAGCAGGCCGGTGATCAGGGTGATCCCTGAAACCACCATCAGGTAGACCAGGAACAGCCGCTGCTCGCCCGCTTGCGAGAGATAGGTGTTCACATAAGGAGCGGTGCCACCGAAGATCGCGGTCGCGAGCGAGAGTGGCCCGCTTACTCCGGTTGCCCTGACCTCGGTCGGGAAGACCTCGGCCCACACCGCTGTGTTGACCCCGAACAGGCAGGCCAGGATCAGCAAGGCGCAGATCATGGCCGTCAGCAGGCCTGAGAAGCTGTTGGTGATGAGCGCGTCGAGCTGGAAGGTCGCGGCGATGAAACCGACCCCGAACAGGATGATGAAGATGCGCCGCCCGAAGCGGTCGGCGAGCCAGCCCACGATCGGGATCGCGAGGAGAAAGACCGCCTGCGCGATCAGGCTGGCGGTCAACGCCGATTTGGCGTCGAGCCCGCGATTGATCTGCGCGAAGGTCGGGCTGTAGATCAGCCAAGTGTAGAACATGATCGAGCCGCCAGCCGAAAGGCCGAAGACGACGGCAACGCCACGCCAGTTCCGGACGAGCGGCGTCAGTCCGCTCGCGGTGTCGGAGCGCTGCGCTTTGACCTGCTCGAAACTGTCGGTCTCGGTGAGTTTGCGCCGCAGATAAAGTCCATAGAGGCCGAGCAATCCACCAAGCGCAAAGGGAATACGCCAGCCCCAGCTTTCCAGCGCCGGCCGATCGAGGTTGGCATTGAGCAGAAGACCGGTGACGGTCGCGATCATGGTCCCGAGCACGACGCTCATCCAGGACGTGCTGCCATAGAGAGCGCGCCGATGTCGCGGCGCGCGCTCGACCAGATAGGTGACGGATGTACCCATCTCGCCGCCATGCGCGATGCCCTGGGCGAGCCGCGCCACGAGCAGGATGACGGAGGCCGCAAGCCCGACTGTCGCGAAGGTCGGCGCGCAGGCGATGACCAGGCTGCCGCCGGCGGTGATGAACATCGCCAGCGTCAGGCTTTTCTTGCGACCGACGCGGTCGGCATAGAGCCCGAACAGGAAGCCGCCGAGCGGGCGGGTCAGGAAGCCGGCGGCGAAGACGGCGAGGGCCGCGAGCAGGGCCGCCGACTTGTCGGCCGACGGAAAGAACTGGAGCGCAAAATAGGGCGCGAAGATCGTGTAGATCGCCCAATCGAACCATTCAAGCGTGTTGCCGAAATTGACGGCGACGAGATCCTTCATTCGCCGGGATACGGCAGGACGAAGCTCGCCTGTTGCAGCGATGTCAGACATGGTGACCCCTCTTTTATTTGATGTTTGCTGGTGTCCGGCGCGACGTTGCGCGCGGTGCGTTAGCGGCTGGCGGCGCGCCCTTCGAGGCCGAAGCGGGCATCGGCGTCCGCTCCCGGCACGCGCATTTCGAAGGTTTCCTTCACCACCGCGTAGTCAAAGTAGCCGAGGCGGGCGATCGGCTTGATCGCTGCGATATCGAGCTTGCCGTCCGCGGTGATGAACCTGTCGTCGATATGGATCGTCTCGACCTGGGCGAAGACGATATCGATCGTGCCGACCGCCGAGTTGCCCTTCATCCGGTGCGTGCTGAGATATCGGCACTCGAACTTGACCGGGCTTTCCTGGACCATCGGGATGCGCGCATTGTCCGCATACTCCCGGGTCACGCTCAGGCGATCGAACTCGCTTTCCTGCGGCGGCAGCGCCATTGCGCTCAGATTGACGGCCTCGCGCAGATCGTAGGTCGCCATGTTCCAGACGAACCAGCCGGTTTCCTCGGCATTGAGCACCGTGTCCTTGCGCCGCCCGTCCGGGTACTGGTTCGCCGAGAACATTACCATCGGTGGGTCGAAGGTCAGATTCTGCCACTGGCTGTAAGGCGCGATGTTCTCGACGCCGGCCGCGCTGACACTCGACAACCAGCCGATCGGCCGCGGCACGGTACAACTCTTGAACGGCGAATAGGGCAGCGGGCTCGGCTCGATCTGGGGAGAGTACTTCATGGCGCATCCCGGCTGTCTGGTGGCATTCAAATAATATCCCACCGATATATCGGATGGATCACGGTTTGGAAAGCCCGTGAAATCGGCTATCGAGATTCCTGGGATTCGCCGTACCTGACCGGGCACGGCCATCGCTATGGAAAGGCCGGATGAACCAGTCGGAGCAGGCGCTCGGCGCCCTCGAGAGCCTGATCGAGCAAGGCGCTCTCAAGCCGGGATCGATGGTGTCCGAACGCGGCCTGATGGATCTGACCGGACTCGGCCGGACACCGGTTCGCGAGGCGATCCAGCGCCTCGCCCTCAACCACATGCTGAAGATCCACCCGAACAAGGGCATCGAGATACCGGCGATTTCTGTCGAGGACCAGCTCAGCGGGCTGGAAGTGCGTCGCGTCGTCGAGGTCCTGGCGGTCGAACTCGCCTGCAGCCGGGCCTCGGCGAAAGACATCCGCGAGATCGAGGCGCTGTCGTCAGCGCTGGATGGCGAGTTCGACCTTCGCGACTACTCGCAGACCGTTCGCCAGACACATGCGTTGATCATCCAGGCCGCGCGTAACCCTTATCTGGAAGCGCTGATGGTCCCGCTGCAGACCCTCTCCCGGCGTTTCTGGATCATGCATGTAAGGGACGAGCAGCAGGAGATCGTCCACGGAAAGCTTTTGCATCAGGCTATTCTGCGAGCGATCGCCGCGAGGGACATGTCCGCAGCCACCGCAGCCTCGTTGGCGCTCAACAGCTATTTGGTGGAATTCGCCCTGTCCGTCGTCGCGCGGATGGCCGTATCGCGCAGTTGACCGCGGCGACCGGCAACAGCAAGCCTCCGATCGGCTCCTCGTCGCTCCAGCGCTAGGCGTTCGGTCGCTGCCAGATCAGTCATGCACGGGAAAGTTGCATTGACAAATGAAGGACAAACCCCCATTTGTAGTGCTCGATCTAGGCCGAACGAATTGGCCCGCGCTATTTTTGCGCACCGCTGACGACCTTCCTGCTCAAATCGAAAACATGCGTGGCATGCGGCTGCGCGTGAATTGCCAACCGCAAGAAGGAATATGACTATGGCCAACGGTACTGTGAAATGGTTCAACGGCACCAAGGGTTTCGGCTTCATCCAGCCGGATGATGGCGGCCAGGACGTGTTCGTCCACATCAGCGCCGTCGAGCGCGCCGGCCTGCGCGATCTGCGCGACGGTCAGAAGATCTCGTACGAGCTGGTCCAGGACAAGCGTTCGGGCAAGATGTCGGCCGACAATCTGCGCGCCGAGTGAGCTGACGCGCTGTCCAGCGTGAGAGATCAGCGGCCGGCGACCACGGATGTACTGGCGCCAGGCCCGCTCCACGCGGGGTAGCTCAGGAAGGGTCGGGATCTACCCGGCCCTTTTTTGTTTTCAAGAGATGTTCGGTCAAGGCGTTTCGACCACACGTCTCGACCAGATGCTTTCACGAGAGGTAAGTCCGAATGCAGGTTCTCGTCCGCGACAACAATGTCGACCAGGCGTTGCGCGTCCTGAAAAAGAAGATGCAGCGCGAAGGCGTGTTTCGCGAGATGAAGCGGCGCTCGGCCTATGAGAAGCCGTCGGAGAGGCGCGTTCGCGAGAAGGCCGACGCGATCCGCCGCGCCCGCAAGCTCGCTCGCAAGCAGGCGCAGCGCGAAGGCCTGCTCCCCGCTCCCAAGCCGAAGCCGCGTCCGGCCCGCCCGCCGCGTCCGGCAGCCGTCGCGTCCTGATCCTCATAAAGGAGCCGCTGCCATGGCAACAAAAGGACTGACCGCCGAGCAGGCCAAGCTTCGCGCGGAACGGAACTTCGCCAAGACCGAGCAGCGGCGACAGGAAGCCGAGAACGCCATGGCGGCGGTTCAGGCCGAGCGGCGTGCCGTCGCCGAGAAGACCGCGAGGCTGCGCGCATTGCGTCTGGCCAAGGAGGCGGCAGACGCACAGACCGCCGCCGAGCAATTGGCGGCGAAACCAGTGGCGACGAAGAAACCTGCCGCCCGTCGCACCGTCGGGAAAGCCAGCGCCGCGCGCTGACTCTCCGGCGGCGCAGCCTCGACGTCGCAGAACAGCGCAATAGTCGCTATCCCGGTCTTGTCTCGGCTGGCTTTCGAGCCGGGCAGGATAGCTGCTCGAGGCGCGCCCCGGCCCATGCCAGGAGGCGCCCTTCCCTGCAGCTCCCGGCGCATCCTTCCAGCCGGGCTCGATCCCGTCATGGTCGGCAGCAGATGCGCGATGCCCGCGTGGCAGTCGATGCGGCCCCGGGGCGATGTCAGCGCGGCCTGCGTTCGGCGATCCAGATGCCGCCGAGCACCAGCGCCAGCGCGAGTCCGTGATAAAGCGCAAGCTGCTCGCCGAGGATCGCGACGGCGAGCAATGGCGCGAACACCGGCACGAGATTGACGAAGACGCCGGCACGGCCGGGTCCGATCAGCTCGATCGCGCGCATGAAGAAGAGCTGCGACAGGATCGAGGGGCCGATCACCACAAAGGCCAGGATCAGCCAGCCCTTCGGCGTCGGCCAGAAAGCCTTGCCGGTCGCGATCTCGACCCCGAGCAGCGGCAGCGAGACCATGCATGCGACGATCGCCATCGCAGTGAAGAAGATCAGCCCGGGCATTGGCGGGCGCGTGCGGATACCGACCGTATATCCCGCATAGAAAATGCAGGCGATCATCATCCACAGATCGCCCGGTACGAAACTGAGCTGCGAGAGGACGTGCCAGTCACCTCGGCTCGCCGTGACCAGGACGCCGACGATCGTCACTGTGACGCCGAGCGCCTGCAGGCCGCCGATCGGCGTGCGGAGGGCAAGAAAGGCACCGAGCAGCACGAAGACCGGGATCGAGCCCTGCAGAATGCCGATGTTGATCGCCGTGGTCGAATAGGCCGCGATGTACATCAGCGTGTTGAAGCCGGTGAAGCCGAAGGCGCCGAGCAGGATCACCTTGAGCCAGTTGACCTTCAGTGCCGGCCAATGCTCGCGCAGGCCCCGGCGGAACAGGTAGGGCATGACGGTGCAGACGAAGACCCAGCGCAGCGCCGTCAGCGTCATCGGCGCGATCTCGCCAACGGCGAGCCGGCTGGCCACGGCATTGCCGGCCCACATCAGCGTGGTCAGCGTCAGCAGCACATAGGCGTTTGCCCAGAAACGCTGCGGGAGGGAGGCTGCCGGCTGCAAGACGCATGATCCTCATGTCTGCGGAGCGCTTGCATAGCCTTGCACACAGCGCTTCTCCTATGAGAGGAGGCGCAATACAGCCCGTCGCCGCACGCAAACGTGCCAAGGACCTCATGAACGTGTTCAGCCGCAAGCCGCTCCGCGTCCTCGTCGTCGACGGCTACAAGCGCGAAGGGCGCGAGGAGTACATCCGCGACGCCGGCGCGACGCCGTCGGAGGCCTATGCCGCGGAACTGCGCCGCATCGAGCCTTCGCTGATCACCGATATCTGCCTGCCTGCCGACGAAGGCGCCAACCTGCCCGACGGCGCCGGCCTGTCCGCCTATGATGGCATTGCCCTGACCGGGTCTTCATTGCATATCCACAGCCCCGAGCCCGCTGTGACCCGGCAGATCGAGCTGATGCGAGCGATCTACAAGAGCGGCACGCCCTGCTTCGGCTCGTGCTGGGGCATCCAGATCGGCGCCGTCGCCGCCGGCGGCACGGTCGCGCTCAATCCGAACGGTCTCGAGATCGGCTTCGCCCGCCGCATCACGGTCAACGCGACCGGCGCTCGCCACCCACTGCTCGCCGGCCGGCCTGCCGCGTTCGATGCCCCGGCGATCCATTTCGACAGCATCGTCGTCCCGCCCAGCGACACGACCATCCTGGCCTCGAATGCGATGAGCCCGATCCAGGCCGCCGAGTTTCGCCAGGACGGCGGCACCTTCTGGGGCGTGCAGTACCACCCGGAATTCTCCCTGCGCCTGATCGCCACGATCCTGCGGCGGCACAGCCGGACCCTGATCGAGCGCGGCCTGCGCAAGGACGAGGCCGCCGCGGCCGCCTGGATCGCCGATCTCGATGCGCTCGACGCCGACGCCACCCGCAAGGACCTCGCATGGGGACTTGGGCTGGACGAGGAAGTGCTCGATCCGGTCAAGCGCGTGACGGAGCTGCGCAACTTCCTCGAAATGCGCGTCAAGCCGCAGGCGAGCGTCCGCGGGCGCGCTTAATCCTCAGCCGCGGCTCAGGGCGGCGAGCGCGCTCGCCAGCGCCGCGCGCGTATAGGGCTTGCGCAGGGCCGGTACGCCAGCTTCCAGGGACGGTACCGCATCATAGCCCGTCGCGAAGATATAGGGCACTTCGAGCTCGCGCAGGCGCTGCGCCACCGCGTCGGAGTTTTCGGCGCCGAGGCTGACATCGAGCACGGCGCATTCCGGCTTGCGCCGCCCGATCGCGGCGAGTGCCTCGCGCACGCTCGCACAGGAGATGACCTCACCTGCCCCGAGCCCTCGCAGCATCTCCTCGACCTCCATCGCGATCAGGAACTGATCCTCGACGAGGAGCACGGTCTTGCCGGCCAGCGGCTCGCCTTCATCCAGGAGCGCTTCATCGGGTGCGCGCTCGGTCTGCGCCTCTTCAGCGGCCGGCGTCGAAAGCCAGGTCACGAACACCGCCGGAATCGCGAGGCGCGCCTCGACGCCCTCCGGCAGGTACGAGACCTCGCTGCTGCCACCCAGATCGAACGGAATGCTGCGCGAGACCAGAACGCTGCCGAAGCCCTCGCGCGTCGGCGCACTCACAGGCGGGCCGCCGCGCTCGCACCAAAGCAAGCGGCAGCTGCCATCCTCGTCCCGCTCCCAGCTCAAGGAGAGCTGTCCGCTCTCGCGCGACAGCGCGCCGTATTTCGCGGCGTTGGTCGCAAGCTCGTGGATGACCAGCGCCATCACCGAGAAGGCGCGCGAGTCGAGCGCGACTTCGGGCCCGGCGATCGACAGACGTCCGGGCGCCGTCTTGTACGGGCCGAGCTCGGCCTCGATCAGCGCCCTGAGCGCGCCGCCGCCGGCACTGCGCATGACCTGGTCATGCGCCAGCGACAATGCTTCGATACGGCCCTTGATCGTCTCGACATAAGCGGCGATCGCGACTTCGTCGCCGAGCGGATAGGAGATGATCGACTTGATCACCGAGAGGATGTTCTTGACCCGGTGATTGAGCTCCTGGTTGAGGATTTTTTGGCGAAGATCGGCCTTCTTGCGCTCCTCGGCCAGCAATTCGCCCTGGCGCAGCACCACTTCGACGAGCGCGCTGCGTGCCGATTCCGCCAGCTCGCGCTCGATCTGCGTCCACGGACGCGAACGCTTCTCCACCGTCTGCTTCCAGACGGCGAAGCTCTGGCGCGGCGTCAGCCGGTCGCCGAGCGGGCCGGAGGTGTAGGTCTTGTTGGGATCGCCGCCCCATTCGATCGTCTGCACGAATTCGCGGCGGAAGAAGAAGAGATAGTCACGCGGCAATTGCGAAAGCGGCACGGCGATCACGCCGGAGACCTCGGCGCTGAAGACGCCCGCATTCGGCAATGATGCGCTCAGGCAATCGCTGCTCCAGACCGCGCCGGGCGAGATCATGCCGACATGACCGGCGAGCTCCGGCACGAACTCGGCCGGCGGCACCGAGCCGTTCGACGACCATTGCCCTTCCATCAGCAGGCCGAGCCCGTCGCACGCCAATAATTGCCGGAACTCGTCTAGATTGGCGCGCAGGAAACCGGCGACATCGGTGCTGTGCGAGGCCGAGGCAAGGAGATTGCCGAGGAAGGCGCGCGCCCGGTCGATCGCTTCCAGCGCCTGCTTCTGCGTCAGGGCACTGAGTTGCAGCGCGAAGAACTCGCCGAAGATCTCGGCCGCGATGCGCTGGTTCATCGACATCGAGCGTGGCGTGTAATGGTGGCAGGCGATCAGCCCCCAGAGCTCGCCGTCGACGATGATCGACACCGACATCGACGCGGCGACGCCCATATTGCGCAGATATTCGCAATGGATCGGCGAGACGCTGCGCAGATGCGCATAAGACAGGTCGAGCGGCTCGCCGCCCTCGTCGAGCACCGGCTCGATCGCGAAGCGCTCGCCGCTCGAATTGGAGACCAGCCGGATCGGGTTGAGCAGATAGAGCTGCCGCGCCTGCTTGGGAATGTCGGAGGCCGGAAAGTGCTGCCCCATGAAGCTTTCGAGATCGGCGCGCTTGGACTCGCTCACCACCTGGCCGGAGCCGTCGGCCGCGAAGCGATAGATCATCACCCGATCGTACTGCAGCACCGCCCGGAGCAGGCGGGCCGCGCTCGATATCAGGTCGCGCGGGTTGGACGCGCTCGACAGGCGCCCGACCAGCGTGCGCGCGAATTCGAGCGGTGAGCTCGTCCCGTCTGGCGCCGACCGCTCGAATTCGATGATGGCATTGCCTTTGAAGCGGTGGACGCTGACATCGAAAGGCTGGTCGGATGCCGAGAAGATCATCTTCGGCATCAAGCCGGCCCGCGCCGGCGTCCCCGAGCGCGCGAGCGCGTTGCGCAATTCGTGAACCGGCTGGCCGCCCATGACCTCTTCGAGCCGCCGCCCGACCAGATTGCCCTCGGGCAAGCCGAGGAAGTCGGCGGCATTGAGCGAATGGCGGCGGATGACCACCGCCTCCTCGTCGCAGACGAGCATGCAGCCATGCGGCTGGATGCTGCCGGGGATGTGGATCGGTTCCCGGTCGCAATTGGTCAGGTCGACTGTGCTCATCGGCCGAATCCGTTCTCCCGCATGGCGGTGGCCGCCTGCTCGAAGGTGGTTTCGGCGGCGCATACAGCCACCGCCATGTCGATGCTCTCCAGACGTTCCATGATAGCGAGCAGATCCCGCCAGGATCCCAGCCGCTCCTGCCGCACCAGATGGCGCGCGCCATGGTTCTCGTCGTAGCCGAGGGCGCCTGCCATGCGCCTGATCAGCTTTGCCCCGAGGGCCGAGCCTTCAAGGACGTAGATGACCCCGACGAGCGAGGCTATGTCTTTTGACAGGTGGAAGGGGCGTATGTCCGGTGGCCTGGAGCCGATATCGGCAAGATCGGCCGTGATCAGCGGTGCGATCGCGGTCGGGCGCCAGGTGCCGAACGAAGCCGGCCAGTCGGCGCCGGCGAGATAGTGCTCCACCGGTTGGCGATGCGCATAGGATGCCCTGAGAAAGCTCTGATAGGCACCAGCGCTGTCGAGCCGGCCGATGGTCCGGTCAAGCTCCTCATGGGCCTGGCGCGTGTGGTCACGGAGGTGAAGGCGAAGCGAGGTCGATGTCATCGCCGCCACAGAAGGGGCGGCGAGCCAATTTCGTCAAGGCTACTTGCTTCAGGCAGCCCGCTCCGACTGCAAAGCAGTCGCCCCGAACACCTTGCCGCCGAGCGCCCGCGCCGTGTCGAGATGATCGGACATGTCCGGCACCGGCACCAGGAATTCCGAAGTCACGACCGGCGCGCCGCAATAGCCGAAGATGCCATGGTCGATCTGCGTCTTCATCGCGCCGTAATAGCCATGGCGGGCGAAGGTGCGCATGTCGGCGCCGGCGAGCGCGACGAGATGGACCGGCAGATGCTCGAGCTTCTTGACCGTCTTCATGTCCTCGAGCTCCTCATAGGCCCAGCCATTGGCGAAGACGCGGTCGATCCAGCCTTTCATCAGCGCCGGCATCGACCACCAGTAGATCGGGTAGACCAGCACCAGCGCATCGGCCCGGTCGACCCTGGCCTGCTCGGCGGCGATGTCGGCGGGCTGGGCAATCTCGCGGCGATGGACGGCAAGATCGTTCAGCGAGAAGCGCGGGTCGAAGCCTTCCCTGGCGAGATCGGCGATCTCGACGCTGTGGCCGGAGCCGGACACGCCGTCTGCCAGTGCCTGCGCGACGGCATGGCTGAGCGAAGCGGGAT
Organism: Allobosea lupini; assembly: GCF_900109525.1. GTDB lineage: Bacteria > Pseudomonadota > Alphaproteobacteria > Rhizobiales > Beijerinckiaceae > Allobosea > Allobosea lupini. Next base: position 56,572 of record NZ_FOAN01000005.1, read on the forward strand.
CGGGATGGGCGACGACGACGAGGGCATGCATGGACAATCTCCTGGGATGATTGCGATCGGCTCGCGACCGCTATATACTTTTTGTAAGTTACTTTTGGTACATAAGACATGTCAAGCCCGGATCCCGAACGACCGCGCCGTCAGCGCCTGACCCGCGAGGATCGCCAGCGCCAGCTCATCGAGACCGCCTGGCGGATCGTCGGCGAAGAGGGCACCGACGCCCTGACGCTCGGCCGCCTCGCCGAGCGGGCCGGCGTCGCAAAGCCGGTGGCCTACAGCCACTTCGCTACCCGCAGCGGGCTGTTGATCGCGCTCTATCGCGACTTCGACATCAGGGAATACGCGATCATGGAGGCGGCGCTCGACGGCAGCGAGGCCACCCTCACCGGCAAGGCAGGGGCGATCGCCTCGTCCTATGTCGACTGCGTCCTGACGCAGGGGCGCGAGATCCCCGGCGTCGTCGCGGCCCTCGCCGGCTCGCCCGAGCTCGCCGCGGTGAAGCGCGATTGCGATCTGATCTTCCTCGAGCGTTGCCGCGCTCTGCTGGCGCCCTTCGCCGATGGACGGACGATCCCGACCGCCGGCTTGCGCGCGATGCTCGGCGCCGCGGAGGCGCTGTCGCATGCCGCGGCGACCGGCGAGATCGGCGCCGACGAGGCGAAGCGGGAATTGTTCGAGACGATCACCGCCATGGTCGCGCGCAGCGCGAAGGACTAACGCGACGCCACGGGGTTCCCCACACGCCGCCCACCCTGTAAGTCCGCGGCAACTCCAGTCTCGCAAGCGTCCCGGACATCATGATTCGCCTCGAAAGCATCGGCAAGCAGAACGGCCAGCAGATCATCTTCATCGAGGCCTCGGCAGCGCTGCAGAAGGGCGAGAAGGTCGGCCTTGTCGGCCCCAACGGCGCCGGCAAGACCACCTTGTTCCGGCTGATCACCGGCGAGGACCTGCCCGACGAAGGCCAGGTCAGCGTCGATCGCGGCACCACCATCGGCTATTTCAGCCAGGATGTCGGCGACATGAAGGGCCGCAGCGCCGTTTCCGAGGTGATGGACGGAGCCGGACCTGTCAGCGCCATCGCCGCCGAGCTGAAGGAGCTCGAAACGGCGCTGGGCGATCCCGACCGCGCCGACGAGATGGAGGAGCTGATCACCCGCTACGGCGAGGTGCAGGGCCGCTTCGAGGAGCTTGACGGCTATGCGCTCGACGGCCGCGCCCGCGAGGTGCTCGACGGGCTCGGCTTCAGCCAGGAGATGATGGAGGGCGATGTCGGCGCCCTGTCCGGCGGCTGGAAGATGCGCGTTGCGCTCGCCCGCATCCTGCTGATGCGGCCCGACGTGATGCTGCTCGACGAGCCGAGCAACCATCTCGACATCGAGAGCCTGATCTGGCTGGAGAGCTTCCTCAAGGGCTATGACGGCGCCCTGCTGATGACCTCGCACGACCGCGAGTTCATGAACCGCATCGTCGGCAAGATCGTCGAGATCGATGGTGGCACGCTGACCAGCTATTCCGGCGATTACGAATTCTACCAGCAGCAGCGTGCGCTCGCCGAGAAGCAGCAGCAGGCGCAGTTCGAGCGCCAGCAGGCGATGCTGGCCAAGGAGGTCGCCTTCATCGAGCGCTTCAAGGCCCGCGCCTCGCATGCGGCACAGGTCCAGAGCCGGGTCAAGAAGCTCGACAAGATCGAGCGCGTCGAGCCGCCCAAGCGCCGCCAGACCGTGCAGTTCGAATTCCAGCCAGCGCCGCGTTCCGGCGAGGATGTCGCGACCCTGAAGAACGTGCATGTCCGCTATGGCAACAAGACGATCTATGAGGGGCTCGACTTCCAGGTCCGGCGCAAGGAGCGCTGGTGCGTGATGGGGGTGAACGGCGCCGGCAAGTCGACGCTGCTGAAGCTGGTCGCCGGCGCCACGCAGCCGAACGAAGGCACGGTCGTCGTCGGCGGCACCGTCAAGATGGGCTATTTCGCCCAGCACGCCATGGAGTTGCTCGACGGCGACGAAACCATTTTCGAATCGCTCGAAGGCTCGTTCCCGCAGGCCGGGCAAGGCTCGCTGCGCGCGCTCGCCGGCTGCTTCGGCTTCTCGGGCGACGATGTCGAGAAGCGCTGCCGCTTCCTCTCCGGCGGCGAGAAGGCCCGCCTCGTCATGGCCAAGATGCTTTACGATCCGCCGAACTTCCTGGTGCTCGACGAGCCGACCAACCATTTGGACATCGCCACCAAGGAGATGCTGATCTCGGCGCTGGCGCAATATGAGGGCACCATGCTGTTCGTCAGCCACGACCGCCATTTCCTGGCAGCTCTCTCCAACCGGGTGCTCGAGCTGACCCCGGACGGCGTCCACAATTATGGCGGCGGCTACACCGAATACGTCGCCAGTACCGGCCAGGAGGCGCCGGGCCTGCGGGGGTGAGCGCTGCGGATGCAGGCGCCGTGTTTCCCTAACGAAAGTTGCCCTGATTTACACAAAGCCACTGCCGAAAGGTGCGCCGGAGGCTAAATCCTGTTGGCGTTATCTCGCTGACTGGGTCTATGCTCCAGTCTTCCGGCGACGCGTTCTTTGGTTTGCGCAAGGACAGGCGGCCCCAGCAGCCGGCCTCGACTTGCCTGCGAATGGGGATGGCAGATGGCAGGCGATCTCGATTTACTGATCGGAACCTGGACCGTCCGGGTCAAGGGCTGGGTCTGGGAATATGATTTCCGGCGCGACGGCGGCGTAACCTGGCGCGATCTCGGCAGCATGGAGAGCGGCGTCGGCAATTGGGCCGCCAGCTCCAAGCTGGTCAACATTTGGTGGAAGGGCTCGACCACCCGCGAGAGCTGGCAAAGGCCGCTGACCAGCGGCAACGACCATACCTGGTACGAATCGTCCTATTACCGCGGCAAGTACCGCATCGAGAAGACCGGCTTCACCCCGCCTTCGCCGACCCCGCCATCGGGACCAACCGATGCGACGCTCATCGACGCGGCCTGGGACGCGAGCCGCTCCTCCCTGCGCTTCGCGCTGAACCGGATGCGGCTGCTGCAGCGGCAGATCAAGTATTTCGAGGATTCAGGTGGCAGCGAGGACGCTTTCAACGAGTTACGCCGGAATTATCGGCGCGACATCGCGGTGATCTCGCGCAAGCTGCTGGTGCCGCTGAATGCAATGGACCCGGCCTTCCGCAGCGCGCTGGCAAGTGCCATCAACCTGGTCGAGCAAAACCTCGCCTTGCCGAAAGCGCTCAATGCGGCGCGCGCCGGCGGCAAATGCGGCGATCCCAGGCCGGCCTTCGCCTGGACGACACCGCGCCGCAAGCCACCGGACACCGACCTCTGCACGTCCTGGTTCACCTCGAACGCCGATCTCCAGCGCGACGTCGTCACCCATGAGTATTTCCACACCGTCGGCCTTGGCGACATCAGCGTGAACAACACCACGGATGCGCTCGGCAACGCCAACACCATGGCGCAGGTCGTCGCTTTCCTGCATGACCGCGCCCGGCAGAAGAACTCCGACGGCAACGAGCAGATGATTCCGGCGCTGCCGACGCCTTGAGGGCAGCAGGCTGCTCCTGACGTTGCGAAAACCGCACTGGCACAAGCAAGGGCCAATCATCGTCGTCGGGCGGTGATGGCGCCCTTGCGGCGCTGTCCCGCGTTCCGGCCCAATTCCGCCCTCGCCGCGCCGAAATCCACCGGACAAATCGCGGCTGCTTGATTTGTCGGGGGACTAGAATGATGAAGACCGGACTGGCCGCAGCCTTGATTTTCGCGCCGAGCCTCGCAGGCGCCGCCGAGATCGAACTTGCCTCGAGGATCGACAGTGTCACCGTCTACCCCGACGGGGCGGTCGTGACCCGTCTCGGCAAGGCCTCGCTGCTTGAGGGTGTCTCGCAGATCGTGCTGCGCGGCCTGCCTGCCAGCGTCGATCCCGCGTCGATCCGGGTCGAGGCGCAGGGCGACGGCTCCTTCGCGATCGGCGCGGTCGATGTCCGCCAGGTTCCGGGTGAGGCCCGCCCCGCCCTCGATCAGGTGCTGGAAGGCAAGATCCGAGTATTGCAAGGCGAGAAGGCCAAGCTCGCCGGCGAGATCAGCGCGATCGAGGCCAAGCGCGCCACCATCGAGAATTTCGGCAAGGTCGGCCCGGACAAGCTGGGCGAAGGCGGCAAGGTTCTGCCAGTCAGCGATTGGCCGGCCGTGTTCGACGCGATCGGCACGGCGCTGGTCAAGGTCCAGGGCGAACTGCTCACCCTGCGCAACCGCATCTCGGATCTCGACGCCGAGATCGCCGCGCTGGAGAAGGCGAGGCCCCTCGCACCGCGCGCCGGCCAGCCCAGGCGCGATGTCGCCATCGCCGTCGAGGCCAAGGCGCCCGTCGCGGCCGACATCGCCGTCAGCTACCGCGTCGCCGGCGCGAGCTGGCTGCCGGTCTATGAGGCCCGGCTGACGACCGGCAGCGCCAATGCGGCCGAGATCGCCTTCACCCGCCGCGCCGAATTGCGCCAGCGCACCGGCGAGGACTGGAACGAGGTCGCAGTCGAGCTCTCGACCACACGCTCCGCGCAAGGAACGCGCGCGCCGGAGCTCACCCCCCTGCGCATCGCCTTCTACGAGCCGCCAGTGGTCTATGAAGAACGGGCGCGCCTGCAGAGGCAGGATTCCGAGCGCACTGCCAGGTCGCCTGCCCTGGCGATCGCACCGGCGCCCGTCACACCCGACCAGGCGCTCGGCGCCGCCGAGCCCAAAAAGGCCGAGGTCCAGACCGCCAGCGTCAGCGCCGGCGCCTATCAGGCCAGCTTCAAGGTGCCGGGCCGGATCACCGTCCCGCAGGACGGCTCCAGCAAGGCGGTGGTCCTGACGCAGGGCAAGGTCAAGCCGGAGCTATCCGCTCGCGCCACGCCGGAGCTGGAGGAGAAGGCTTATCTGGAGGCCAGCTTCAATCACGAGGATGAGGCGCCGCTGCTCGCCGGCGAGGTCTATCTCCATCGCGACGGCGCTTATATCGGCAAGGGCCGGCTCGGACAGGTCGCGCCGGGCGACAAGGTCGAGCTCGGCTTCGGCGCCGACGATCGCCTCAAGGTGACGCGCGTGCCGGTGCGCCGGCGCGAGAACGATTCCGGCTGGCTCGGCTCGACCCGGACCGACCAGCGCGAGTTCAAGACGGTGGTGAAGAGCCTGCACGCCCAGCCGGTAAAGCTGACAGTGACCGAGCGCGTGCCCTTCTCCGAGAACAGCGCGATCACGGTCGAGCTTTTATCGCAGAGCACGCCGCCGACCGAGAAACAGGTCGGCGACAAGCGCGGCGTCTCGGCCTGGAGCTTCGAGCTCGCTCCTGGCGCGCAGAAGGAGATCCGCCTCGCCTACCGGATCAAGTATCCCGGCGACCGCGAGGTGATCTTCGACCAGACGCGGCGGTAGCTCCCGTCATTGCGAGCGCAGCGAAGCAATCCAGGGGACGTAGAGCTCTGCCGCTCCTGGATTGCTTCGTCGCTGACGCTCCTCGCAATGACGGTCGGGCGCCTCCCGCCCGGCCTGTCACTCCGCCGCGATCGCCTGCCAGCCCTGGCCGAGTTCCTGCTCGACCAGGCCGACCCAGTAGCGCACGCCGGCCGGGATGATCTCGTCGTTGAAGTCGTAGAGCGGGGTGTGCAGGCCGGCGAAGGAGCCGTCGGCTGCGACGCCGTTGCCGATGCGCATGAAAGCGCCGGGGCAGACCAGCATCATCTCGGCGAAATCCTCGCCGCCGGTCCCGCGCAGCATCTGGCCGTTGACATGCGCGGCCCCGACAGCTGCCGAAGCCGCCGCGACCGCGACCTGGACCTGCTCGGCCGCGTTTACCAGCGGGCTCGTGCCGCGATGGTAATGCGCCTCCGCCTCGCAGCCCCAGGCTTGCGCCGTCGCCGCGGCAAGCTCGGCGATGCGGCGCTCGACCAGATCGCGCACATCCTTCGAATAGGTTCGCGCCGTGCCGCCGATGACGAGTTCGGACGGGATGACGTTCGAGGCGTTCTCGTCGCCGCCATGGATGAAGCCGACGCTGATCACGGCGGTGTCGAGCGGCGCGACATTGCGGCCGATGATGCCCTGCAGCCCCAGCACGAAATGCGCCTGCGCATAGGTGATGTCGGTCGAGCGATGTGGCTGCGAGCCGCCATGGCCACCGACGCCGCGGAAGGTCACCCGCCAGGAATCGGCCGACGCCAGGAAGGGGCCGACCGCCGTCCCGAAATGCGACGCGGGCAGGCCGGGCGTATTGTGCAGGCCGTAGATCGCATCGCAGGGGAAGCGCTCGAACAGCCCGTCGGCCAGCATGGCGTTGGCGCCGCCGCGGCCTTCCTCGGCCGGCTGGAAGATCAGGTTGACCGTGCCGCCGAAATCCCGGTTCTCGGCGAGATAGCGCGCCGCCGCGAGCAGCATGGTGGTGTGGCCGTCATGGCCGCAGGCATGCATCCGGCCGGGGACTGTCGAGGCATGCGGCAGCCCGGTCAGCTCCTCCAGCGCCAGGCAGTCCATATCGGCACGCAGGCCGATGGCGCGCTGTCCCGGCCCATTGCCGCGGATGACCCCGACAACGCCGGTCTTGCCGACGCCCTCGGTGACCTCGACACCCCATTCACGCAGCCTGTCGGCGACGAGCCTTGCGGTGCGATATTCTTCCAGGCCGAGCTCGGGATGCGCGTGGATGTCGCGGCGGATCGCCGTGAACTCGGCGTGATGTTCGCCGAGCCAGTCGTCGAGCTTCGTCATGATCGTATCCCCAGCCTGCGGCGTTCTTTTGCAGGCATGGCTCATGCCACAGCCCGTCGCCATCCTGTTCTTCTCATACGTCCGATCGCCGCCAACTCATTCTGCGAACACGGCAAAACCGCCATGCTCCCAGAGACTGACGAGGGGTGTTCCGGCGGCGAGGGGGCCTGGAAGAGTATTCAGCCCGCCATCGCGACTTCGGCGCCGCGGCCGAGATCGGCCATCCACTGGCGATAGCGCGGCTGCGCCTCGAGCTGATGGGCATAGTGCCGGCGAAGCGCCGCGGTGAGCTTCCCACCGCGCTTCAGCTGCGCATCGGCGAAGCCGATCATCACCGAATTCGGCCAGGCCTGCGGGCGGATCGTGCGCAGGCGGGCGAACAGGGCGTCTTCGCCTTCCTCGGGTTCCACCTGCGCCATCAGCGACAGCATCGCCGCGGTCGAGCGCGAGATGCCCATATGGCAATGCACCAGCAGGTGCCCCTCCTGCCGCTTGATCGCCGACTCGCGCAGTTTCGCGCCGAAGTCGAGAATCTCGGCGACATGGGCCTCGGTCGGATGCACGCGGCCGTCCTGCGGCGTGATGATGTCGTGGAAACGCAGGGTCGTGCGCTCATGCGCCTCATAGGCCACGAAGGATTGCAGTTCCGGCAGGTCGGGATCGAGCAGCGACAGCACATGGCTGACCTTGCGCGTGCTCTGCGCCGGCAATTCCTCGATCCCGCAGATGGTGAGCGTCGAAATGGCGATGGGCAGCATCGGCGTTTGTCCCTGATTTCGAAGGCGCCGGGTTAATCCGCCCCGGCCACCTCCGCAACCGCGATCACAGCAGGGCTGCCCTGCCCGTCAGGGCCTGGCCTCGTAGCGCAGCCACTGGATGCCCCCGCCCAGGGTTGTCGCCGCGGCAAGCGCGAGGTTGCTGCGTACGCCCTCGGCGAAGAGCCGCCCGCCGGCACCGAGCACGACCGGATAGACCATCAGGTTGTAGGCATCGACCAGCCCGGCGCGCTGCAGACCATGGACGAGCTTCAGGCTGCCATAGACCAGGATGTCGCCGCCGGGCGCTTGCTTCAGAGCTGCGATGGCGGCAAGCGCATCGCCTGCCAGGATCGCCGTGCCCTGCCATTCGGCGTTCGTCAGCGTCGTCGAGGCGACATGCTTCGGCAAGGCATTGATCTGGTCCGCGAACGGGCTGTCGGTCACATGCGGCCAGACCGCGGCAAAGGCGTCGTAGGTCCGGCGGCCGAGCAGCAGGGAACCCGCGGCGTCGAGCTCCTCCTGCTTCAGCCGCTCGCCTTCCGGCCCGCGCGAGAACGGCCCGGTCCAGTCGCCGAGGCCGGAATTCTCCATGCCGACCGGATCCTCGATGACACCGTCGAGCGAGATGTACTGGGTGACGACGAGCTTGCGCATGCTGCTTCTCCAGCGGTTTTCGAAGCAGTGCTGCACCGCCCCTTCTGCCAATGCGTCGAACCGGAAGCAGCGGAATCGACAGCATGCGCAAAAATTCTTTCCCCGGCTTTGCCGCCGTCAGCCTTGACCTCGCCATTCTCTTGGACGAAGAGGGCTTGCAAGGACCTCACCCGAAACCCCGGCCTTGCGCCGGGGTTTTTATTCGTGCGGACGCTTGCGCCAGCGCGCTTTCCGTTCGGCCGGTCCGGCCGAACGACCGGAATTCGCGCTGACTCGATAGGTCAGCAAAGAGGGAATCTCCTCCATGGCGAACGTGGTCGTGGTCGGCGCCCAGTGGGGCGACGAGGGCAAGGGCAAGATCGTCGACTGGCTGTCGAGCCAGGCCGATGTGGTGGTGCGCTTCCAGGGCGGCCATAACGCCGGCCATACCCTCGTCATCGACGGCACCGTCTACAAGCTCTCGCTGCTGCCTTCGGGCATCGTGCGCCCCGGCAAGCTCTCGGTGATCGGCAACGGCGTCGTCGTCGATCCCTGGCACCTGGTCGAGGAGATCGCCCGGCTGCGCACGCAGGGCGTCGCGATCAGCCCCGAGAACCTGCGCATCGCCGACAACGCCACGCTGATCCTGCCGCTGCACCGCGAGCTCGACCATTTCCGCGAGACCTCGAACTCGGCGCTGAAGATCGGCACCACCAAGCGCGGCATCGGCCCGGCCTATGAGGACAAGGCCGGCCGCCGCGCCATCCGCGTCATCGACCTCAAGGACGAGACTGTCCTGAAGGCCAAGATCGAGCGCCTGCTCGCCCATCACAACGCGCTGCGCCGCGGCCTCGGCATCGACGAAGTCGACGGTGTCGAGCTGCTGAAGCAGCTGACCGAGATCGCGCCGCAGGTGCTGCCTTACGCCGACACGGTCTGGGCTCTGCTCGACGCCGAGCGCCGCGCCGGCAAGCGCATCCTGTTCGAGGGCGCACAGGGCGCCCTGCTCGACGTCGACCACGGCACCTATCCCTTCGTGACATCCTCCAACATCGTCGCCGGCCAGGCCGCGACCGGCTCCGGCCTCGGCCCTTCCGCAGTCGGCTATGTGCTGGGCATCGCCAAGGCCTATACCACACGCGTCGGCGAAGGCCCGTTCCCGACCGAGCTCTTCGACGAGATCGGCGAATTGATCGGCCAGAAGGGCAAGGAATTCGGCGTTGTCACCGGCAGGAAGCGCCGCTGCGGCTGGTTCGATGCCTGCCTGGTGCGCCAGACGGTCAAGACTTCCGGCATCGACGGCATCGCTCTGACCAAGCTCGACATCCTCGACGGCTTCAAGGAGATCAAGGTCTGCACCGCCTACAGGCTCGACGGCGAGATCCTCGAGCACCTGCCGGCCGGCCAGCGCGACCAGGCAAGGGTCGAACCGATCTACGAGGTAATCGAGGGCTGGGAGGGCTCGACCGCCGGCGCTCGCTCCTGGGCAGAATTGCCGGCGCAGGCGATCAAATATGTACGCCGTATCGAGGAGCTGATCGGCGCCTCCGTCTCGGTGCTGTCGACCAGCCCCGAGCGCGACGATACGATCCTGGTCCAGAACCCGTTCGAGGGTTGACGGGCCAAACCAACCCGGACATGTGAGGCCAATGGCCGATTTCCACCCCATTCTGGCGCGTGCGATCGCCGGACTGACCGACAAGTCTCCGGAAGCACGCCGCGCGGTCTATGATCGCGCGCGCACGGCGCTGCTCGCGCAATTGCGCAGCCTCGACCCGCCGCTTTCCGAAGCCGACATCACCCGCGAGCGACTCTCGCTCGATGAGGCCGTGTCGCGCATCGAAGCCGAGATCGCCCTCGCCGAGGCGATCGAGCCGAGCCTGCCACCGCTCCTGCTGGACGAGCCGCCGGCGGCTGCCGCGACACCGCCTGCGCGACCGGAACCGAAGCCGCGCCCCGCGGTATCGCAGGAACCGCCGAGCTTCGACGAGCAGGCGGCCGCTCGTGACGAAGCCCAGCCGATCCGCCCACGCGTCGCGCCGCCGCGCAAGCGCAGCGTCAACCCTGGCCATGTCCGCACGGCCATCGTCGGTGGCGGTGTTGCGCTCGCCGTCGCGGTGATCGCCGGCGCAGCCTATTACGTCAACAAGGTCGCCCCGCAGGACCAGCAGGTCCGCCCGCGCGTCGAAACCCAGGCTCCCCCGGCGCAGCAGGATCAGGCCGGCAAGATCAGCGAGCGCGCCGGCGGCGAGACTGCCCCGACGCCGAGCCAGCCTTCCGGCCAGCGCCCGAACCAGCAGGCCGGCGCCCAGCCCGGCAGCGACATCGCCGTCGCCCAGCGCGCCATCCTCTATATCGAGGTCCCAGAGACCCCGCAGCAACCGCGCACCGTTCAGGGCCGCGTGCTCTGGCGGCTCGACAGCGACACGGCCGGTCCCGGCCGACCGGTCGAGACGATCGTGCGCGCCACCATCGAAATCGCCGATGCCGGGCTCTCCCTCGACTTCACCATCCGGCGCAACACCGATAGTGCCTTCCCCGCCTCGCACATCATCGGCATGCGCTTCACCACCTCCGGCGAAGCGGCGAACGACGCGATCCGCGAAGTCGGCGTGCCGCAGTTCAAGCTCGAGGAGGGCGAGCGCGGCGCGCCGCTCTCCGCGATCTCCTCGGCGCTGGGCGAGAACCTGTTCGTGGCGGCCCTCTCGAACGTTCCAGTCGAGTCCGAGCGCAATCTCGACCTGCTGCGCAACCGCAACTGGATCGACCTGCCGGTCCGCTTCAACTCCGGCCGGCGCGCCATCATCACCTTCGAGAAGGGCGGCGCCGGCAACCAGACGATCGGCGATGCGCTGAACCGCTGGCAGGGCTGAGGCGAACAGGACCTCAGCGCGCCTGCCGCGTTGCAAGCTGCCGCATGACCTCGGCCATCACGGGATCCTTGCCGGCGGCATAGTCGGCAAAGCGCGGCGCAATGGTCACGGTCGGCCGGAGATCGCCTGCCGGCACGCCGTAGATGTAGTTCAGCAGGAAGCAGGTCGTGATCTGCGACAGGCTGCAGCCGTGTTCCCAATCATGGAAAGCGGTGGTGTAGCGCAGCGCCAGCTTCGCGTTCGGCAGCACGGTACCTCCACCTTCGCCCCAGAATTGCGAGCGGTCGCCCATCGCCTCTCCCATGATGATGGCGCGCTGTCCGGCGAAATGTCTCAGCCGCGCCGCCGTGCTGATCGCCGCGGAGAATGTGTGTGCGCCGGTCAGGATGAAGAGCCTGCCGGACGCAGGCAGAAGCTCCGGCAGCCGGCGCGTGAAATCGGCCGTCAATGTGTAGTTGCCGCCGGGATTGAACCGCAGATCGACGATGGCATTGCGAATGGGCTTCTTCGCCGCTTCGTCGAGCATTTCGGAGAGATAGGCGGATAAGCCGACCGGTCCCTGATCGCTCACACGGTTGATCTGGACATAGAGCAGGTCATCGGCCGGAAAATCGTGCCAGTAGTTCGCGTCGAGATGCGTGAGATAGGTCGGCAAGACGACACCGTCGAGCACATGTCGCCATCCGCTCGACCGCCCCGGCGGGCTCAGATTGTCGCTCGGCCACACGAAGCGATCGTGAGGCGGGCGAGTGGCCGCCTTGGCGACGAGCTCGACCGAACCAACGGCCCCATCCGCAAAACGCATTTCGAAGCTGCTGCCCTCAGCCGTCGCGGCAAGACCGGCCGCATGGAGCAGCTCCGGCGAGATCAGGAGGTTCGGCACGAACTCCCGGGCGAGATTTGCCGGCCCTCCAACATAGGGACGCAGCGCCTCGACCAGTGCAGCGAGCGGGCGTCCGTCGACGCCGAGCACTTGCCCGCCGAGAAGACGCTGCCTGTCCTCGTCGGTCGCGATCACGAACAGCCCGTCGGCGAACCAGTCGAGGCGGATCGGCACGGCGTTGAAACCGCGATCGCCCGCCAGCCCGAGCACATTGGTATGGCCGTTGTCGGCAAGAGCCACGGCCTTGGCCGCAGCCATCGCCAGGCCTGCCCGGTCGAGCTCGCCGGCGCGCGGCTCGATTGCGGCGACCGCCTGCCCGAACGCCGCACGGCTCTGCGCCGTGAAGCTGCGCTCGACCTCCGGCAGGCGGCGCAGATGGGCGAGGTCCTGGAGGTTCCTGTCGCGTTGCGTGGCAGCGGCGGGGACATCCGCTTTCGGATAAGGCTTCAGCGTCGGATAGAGGATGAGGCCGAGCGGGACCGTGGCGAGGGCAAGCAACGCTGCTGCGACCGCAAGCAGCCGGACCACACGTCGGCGCCACGATCGCATGGGGTTCTGATCGCCTCGTCGCATAGGCCCGACCAATCTCGCGGAAGTCCGCCTCACCTTTACAGGAGAATGGCGCTTGCCCCGTCGCAATGAGTATACAGGCGGCAGCGTCAAAGGCTGTCCTCTACCGTCCTGCAAGGCAGGGACGGAAGACCTCACTCTTGATCGGCTGCCACACCCAGTTGCTCGGCGGCTGCGCGTAACCGGCGATCCCTGGTCCAGAGCAAGGCATCGGCAAGACGCGCGGAAGCAAGGAGGTGGACATCGACATGGCCAATGCCGAGTCCGTAGAGTCGCTCATCCTCGATCAGGGCCATGACCTCTTCATGGAGAGCGACTGGAGCCTGCGGTAAGGCGTTCAGGATCGCGATCACATTGTCTCGCCGGGCCAACGAGCCGAGCGCAATCTCCGCGACAACGAATGAATGAACGAGCACTTGGCCCTCGGCGAGGAGCTCGATCAGCCGCGGTTCGCCATGTCGAAGATGATCGATCCAGACCGAGGTATCGAGCAGGATCATACCGTCGGCGGGCGCCTGCGCGGTGCCGGGGTGGCTTTCGGATCGGAGCCGCCCAGTTTGATCGCCCGCCGTGCCGCCTCGCGCTGGATCAAGGCGGCAAGCGCTTCCTTCAGCAGAACCGAACGCTCGGTTATGCCGGTGTAGGCCTGGGCCTTCTCGACGAGCTCGGGATCCAGGGTCACGGTGGTGCGCATGGCCTTCTCCGTCGGCGCATCAAATCTAGCATCAGATGATGCGCAAAGCCATGCGTGGCAACAGAGCTCGGCTCAGCCCCCCGACACCTTCTGGTAGTCCTTCACATCGGAGAAGACGATCTCGGGCGCGCGCTCGGCGTCGTATTTCAGGGTGAACTGCGACGAGGCCATGAAGACCGGGTCGCCGTCGAGATCATCCGCCATCGAGGACGGCTTGGCCGCCGTGAACTTCTGCAGCGCGACCTTGTCCTCGCTGGAAATCCAGCGCGCAATCGAAAACTGGCAGGGTTCGAAATCCACGGGGAGCGAATACTCCGCCTCCATGCGCTCCTTGAGCACGTCGAGCTGCAGCGCCCCGACGACGCCGACGATGGCGGGCGCACCGTCATGCGGCAGGAAGAGCTGGACCACGCCCTCCTCCGCCATCTGCTGCAGCGCTTCGCGCAGCTTCTTCGCTTTCATCGCGTCCTTGAGCTTGACCCGGCGCAGGATTTCCGGGGCGAAGCTCGGCACGCCGCGGAAGACGATGTCCTCGCCCTCGGTCAACGTATCGCCGATGCGCAGCGTGCCATGGTTCGGCAGACCGACGATGTCGCCGGCGAAGGCCTCCTCGGCGATCGAGCGGTCGCGTGCGAAGAAGAATTGCGGCGCGTTCAGCGGCAGCGGCTTGCCGGTGCGCACCAGCTTCGCCTTCATGCCGCGCGAGAGCTTGCCCGAGCAGATCCGCATGAAGGCGATGCGGTCGCGATGGTTCGGGTCCATGTTTGCCTGGATCTTGAACACGAAGCCGGTCATCTTCGGCTCGCCCGCCTCGATCAGCCGCTTGTCGGCCGATTGCGCCCGCGGGCTCGGCGCCAGGCGCCCCAGCGCGTCGATCAGGTCGCGCACGCCATAGTCGCGCAGCGCCGCGCCGAAATAGACCGGGGTCAGATGGCCCTCGCGGAAAGCCTCGAGGTCGAAGGGCTTGCAGCCCTCGCGCGCCAGGAAGACCTCCTCGCGGAAGGTGTCGGCAGCGCCATGGGGCAGCAGCTCGTCGAAGAGCTTGTCGTCCTCGCCGTCGACCTTCTGGCCGGCATCGCTCTCGTCGCCCTTCTGGTTGCGGCGCAGCGTGTTGGAGGCGAGGTCGAGCGTGCCGACGAACTCGCGCCCGCGCCCGACCGGCCAGGTCATCGGCGCCACGTCGAGCGCCAGCGTCGTCTCGATCTCGTTGAGCAGGTCGAAGGGATCGCGCGTCTCGCGATCGACCTTGTTGATGAAGGTGACGATCGGGATATCGCGGAGGCGGCAGACCTCGAACAGCTTCTTGGTGCGCGCCTCGATGCCCTTGGCGGCGTCGATCACCATCACGGCACTGTCGACCGCAGTGAGGGTCCGATAGGTGTCTTCCGAGAAGTCCTCGTGGCCGGGCGTGTCGAGCAGGTTGAAGACGTGCCCGTCATATTCGAAGGTCATCACCGAGGTGACGACCGAGATGCCGCGCTGGCGCTCGATCTTCATCCAGTCCGAGGACGTCTGGCGCCGGCCGGCCTTGGCCCGCACTTCGCCGGCGAGCTGGATGGCGCCGCCGAAATAGAGCAGCTTCTCGGTCAGCGTGGTCTTGCCCGCGTCCGGGTGCGAGATGATGGCGAAGGTCCGCCGGCGCGCATGGGGCGCCGCGGCAGCCGCCGCGTTGTCGATGGTCGAAAGATCGGTCATGGCGTGGTCAAGACAGGATGCCGCCCCTCCTGTCAATCGGGCGACGCATGATCGCGGCACCTCGCTCCGCCGGCACATCGCCCAGGCTCCCAACGCAAATTTAACCAAACCATGCCCTTATGGGCGATGGGTTCCCCGCTGCGCACCGAGAGAAAGCCGCGGCCTGCCGTTTCGCGAAACAGATGGCCACCCTGCGCACCATCTCGAGCCAGATACTTGCCGCGATAGCACTTCTCGTCATCGCCGCCGCCCTCGCCATCGGCCTCGGCGTCCATAGCCTCAGCCGCTATGCCACGATGACCAACGAGATGCAGTCGGTCACGCATCGCTCTGCCATCGCCGAGCGGATCAATGGGCTGGTGAACGCCGTCGTCATGGAATCGCGCGGCATTTACATGAGCGAGGGCGCCATAGGAGCAGAGCGTTTCGCCCCACCGCTCCTGCAAGGCCTCACCGAGATCGAACTGCTGATGGCCGAATGGAAGCCGCTGATCGAGGCGCAGGAACGGGCTGACTTCGAACTCCTCGAAGCGCGTGTCCGGGAATTCATCCAGTTCCGTCGTGAGATCGTTCGGCTCGGGCGCCAGGGCGCCACGATGGCGGCGCGTGCAGCCGGAAACGACGACGCCAATCGCGACAATCGCAAAGCGCTCAATGAGACGTTGAAGCGCATTGCCGGCAGCTATGACAGCCGCAGCGCCGCGCTCGATGCCAGGCTCGAAGCGATGCAGCGCGACAGCGTCAACCTGCAGATCGGCGTCGGCGTTCTTTCGATCGTCGTCGGCCTCGGCCTCGCGCTCCTCGTCGTGCATCGCCGTGTTTCGCATCCGCTGCGCAGGCTTGCGACGACGATGCATAGCTTGGCGGCAGCCGAACTCGTCCCGAATGTCCCGCTCGTGCACCGCCAGGACGAGATCGGCGCCATGGCTCGCTCGGTCGAGGTCTTCCGCGAAAATGCTCAGGCTCGAGAAGCTCTCGAGGTTGCAGCCGCTCGAGAGGACGCCGGGCGCACGGCGCGCCAGCAGCGGATCGCCGAGATCGTTGCGGCCTTCGATGCGCGCCTCGCCGACGCGCTGGAGACGGTCGAGACCGGCGCCCACACGCTGGAGGGTGCGGCAAGAGCGGTGAGCGAGATCGCCAGCGCCCGCACCATGCAGATCGACGGGGCGCAGAACGCCTCGCAGGATGCCTCCGACCGGGTCCAGCATGTCGCCGTCGCGGCTGAGGAACTGTCCAACTCGATCGCCGAGATCGCCGACCGTGTGACGCGTGCGAGCACCATAGTCAGCAGTGCTGCGCGGGACGCCCAGGGAGTGAGCCGGCGCGTCGATGGTCTCGCACAGGCCTCCGAACGCATCGTCAGCGTCATCGACCTGATCCGCGACATCGCCGAGCAAACCAATCTCCTCGCGCTCAACGCGACGATCGAGGCTGCCCGCGCCGGCGAGACCGGGCGCGGCTTTGCCGTCGTCGCCGCCGAGGTCAAGACCCTGGCGAGCCGGACAGCCGAGGCGACGAACGGTATCGCCAGCCAGATCGAGGCCTTCCGGGGCGAGGCCCGGGATGCCGTCGCAGCGATCGGCGCCATCGCCGCGACGATCACGGACGTCTCGCAGCACACCGGCGCCATCGCCGCCGCGACCGAGCAGCAGAAGAGCACGACCTCGGAAATCGCCCGCAACGCCCAGGCGACCGCGGACGGGGCCGCGACCGCGGCGCTGGCGCTGGGCAGCCTTGCCGCAGCCTCCGGCGAGGCGACGAGCGCCGCCTCGGATACGCTGCGCACCGCCGAGAACCTGGCGCGCGAGGCGGAGGCGCTGCGCGGCGCCGTCGCGACCTTCTTCAGCCAGATCAAGGCAGCCTGACGCGGCTGCCGGATCGTCAGTTCTTAAGCCGGTAGCCGGTCTTGAAGATCCAGGCGATCACGGCGATGCAGGCGGCGAGGAAAACCAGCGTCATGGCGAGGCTGACCGCGATCCCGACATCGGCCGTGCCGTTGAAGCTCCAGCGGAAGCCGCTGATCAGATAGACGACCGGATTGACCAGCGTCACCGCCCGCCAGAACGGCGGCAGCATGTCGATCGAGTAGAACGAGCCGCCTAGGAAGGTCAGCGGCGTGATGACGAGCAGCGGAATCGCCTGCAGCTTCTCGAAGCCATCCGCCCAGACGCCGATGATGAAGCCGAACAGGCTGAAGGTCGTAGCCGTCAGGATCAGGAAGAGCAGCATCCAGACGGGATGGGCGATCTTCAGCGGCACGAACAGGAAGGCGGTGGCGAGGATGAGCAGACCGAGCACGACCGACTTCGTCGCCGCCGCCGCCACATAGGCGAAGACCGCCTCCCACCAGGCGATCGGCGCGGAGAGCAGTTCGAAGATCGTACCGACGAACTTCGGGAAATAGATCGCGAAGGAGGCGTTGGCGATGCTCTGCGTCAGCAGCGAGAGCATGATCAGGCCGGGCACGATGAAGGCGCCATAGGGCACGCCGTCGATCGCCTGCATATGTGAGCCGATCGCCGCGCCGAAAACGACAAAATAGAGCGAGGTCGAGATCACCGGCGAGAGCACGCTCTGCAGCGGCGTGCGCCAGGTGCGGGCCATCTCGAAGCGGTAGATCGCCTTGATCGCGTGGAAATTGACGCTCATGCGTTCGCCCTCAGAAGGCCGACGAAGATGTCCTCGAGCGACGACTGACTGGTGCGCAGGTCGCTGAAGCGGATGCCGGCCTCGGCCAGGTCCTTCATCAAGGCGGTGATGCCGGTGCGCTCGGCCTTGGTGTCGTAGGTGTAGACGAGCTCAGCCCCCTCGGCCTGCAGCGCGAGCCCGTAGCGGGAGAGCGCTGCCGGCACCGCCGCGAGCGGCGCCTGGAGGTGCAAGGTGAGCTGCTTCTGGCCGAGCTTGCGCATCAGCTCGGCCTTGTCCTCGACCAGGATGATCTCGCCCTTGCTGATCACGCCCACACGGTCGGCCATCTCCTCGGCCTCCTCGATGTAATGCGTGGTCAGGATGATGGTGACGCCGTCGTCGCGCAGGCGCCGCACCAGCTTCCACATGTCCTGTCTGAGCTCGACATCGACGCCGGCGGTCGGCTCGTCGAGGAAGAGGATCTGCGGCTCGTGCGCCAGCGCCTTGGCGATCAGCACGCGCCGCTTCATGCCGCCCGACAGCGTCATGATCTTGCTGTCGCGCTTCTCCCAGAGCGAGAGGTCGCGCAGCACCTGCTCGACGATGGCCGGGTTCTTCGGCTTGCCGAACAGGCCGCGGCTGAACGAGACCGTCGCCCAGACCGTCTCGAAGGCATCGGTGGTCAGCTCCTGCGGCACGAGGCCGATCCGGCTGCGCGCAGCACGATAGTCGCGGATGATGTCGTGGCCGTCGGCGAGGACCGTCCCGGTGCTAGGCCGGACGATGCCGCAGATGATGCTGATCAGCGTCGTCTTGCCCGCGCCGTTCGGCCCGAGCAGGGCGAAAATCTCGCCGCGCTTGATGTCGAGATCGACGGTCTTCAGCGCCTGGAAGCCCGAAGCATAGGTCTTCGACAGGCCGGATATCTGGATGATCGGTTGCATGGGCGAACGCTATACTCGCAGCACGGCAGAGGGGGATAGCGGAATGCTGCCGTTTCGCCCTGCCGGCACGACATCCCGCGAAACAAGAATGGCCGGGCAAGCCCGGCCATAGCAAGTCCTTCTACCAGATCCTGTCAGCGCATGAAGAACCAGAGCAGGATGATGATCGGGATCGGAACGCCCACCAGCCACAGAATGATCGAACGCATCGACGCTACCCCCTTGATTGCCATCGGATCAGGATGACGGGACAACGTCGCGGACAGGCCGGCGGTTCCACCGCCCGCCATCGATCTCATTTGTAGGCGATGCTGTCGATGATCGCCGACATCGCCGCGTCATGCGTCCTATGGCCCTCGAGCGAGGCCCAATAGGTCATCATGATGATCTTGCCGCTCGCCACGTTCGGATTGATCGCGATGTAGCGGATCAGCGACTCGCCATCCTTGCTCTTGGCCTTGAGCTCGGTGAACGACCACGCCTTGCCTTTCACCTCCTGCTTCACCGTGTCGGAGGCGCCGGTGATGGTGACGCCTTCCTTCTCGAAATAGACGTTGTGCTCTTTCTGCAGCGTGTCGAGCTCGGCGGGCGCCACCAGCTCGAACCAGAGATAGATCTCCTCGTCCGGCGTCCTGATCTCGACGCCGCGCTTGATCTTCGCCGTGGTCCAGGCGTCCGGCACGGTGACGACCGCGATCGGATCGGCATCGGTGATCTGCAGCGCCCCGGCAACGGCCGGCGAGCCGCTGAAGCCGGCGAGCGCCAAGGCCAGCGCACAGACGATCTTCCGCAACATGAATGTCCTCCCCCGGGATCGGCCGGGTCCCGCGCCCGTGCGCGCGCCGTGATCCGCCGGGCGCGAGGGTGTGCCACAGCCCGCGGCGATGACAAGGCTGGGTAGCCGCAATTCAGGCGAGTTCGGCAGCGCTCGGATGCCAGAGAAGTTGATAGCCGTTCACAAGCGCGGCCAGAGATGTCGGCGGGGTGACGACGGCGACCGAACCGGACGGACGCGGCCGGCGCGCGACATAACCTGAGGGCGACCAGAGCAGGGTCTTGTCGCCGCGCACGGCCAGGAACTCGCCCTCGGGCATGGCGATCATCGCGCCATCCGGCAGGCTTTCCGCCGCCAGCCGATGCAGGCGCTTCCCGCGGCCCGTCCGGCGCTCGCGATCGAGCCGCTCGTCAATCGCAGGGAAGAGCGGCACTTCGGGAAGCCCGAGTCCTGCGACCAGCGCGGCCCGGTAGGCATGCGCATCGCTGCGTCGGCATTCGACGCAGGGACGGTGCCCTGCGGCGAGCGCAGTCACCTCGTCGCAGAAGAACAGCTCGGTGTAGTAGCGGCCCCAGACATCACGCTGCCGGCCCTTGAAGGAAAGCACGCAGCAGATCCATTGCTTCGTCGCGAACAGCCGCGTCGGCAATGCCTTCGTCGCCGGATCATGGAACTTGCCGCCGCGATTGCCGAACAGGAGGCCCCGCGCCGGATCGGCGAAGAGCGAGCCATCGGGGCGAACGCGATTGGGCAGTGGCATGGGGCGAGCCTATGAAGCGGTGACGCCCGATCATGTCACCAGCCCACTGGCCTTGCGACACCGTGCCGGACTCGCAGCTCATCATGCTTTCCGGCAAGCTCCCTGAGCGGAAGAAGCCGAAGGGCGCACGCAAAGGGGCAGGACAGCATGGACGGGATCACCGAAAACGGCACGCCGCCGCTGGTCGCACATCCGTCGCGCGGCGCCATCCTCGGCGAGATCCACGCCCGCCCCTTCGCCCCGCTTTCGACCCCGCAGCGGCTCCTGCACTTCGCCTTCATGACCGACCAGGCGCAGGCCGCCGCAGATCGCGAGGCCCTCGCCCGCTTCTGCGCCGAGCGTGGCGTGGCCGGCCCGGCGGAGGGGGCCAAGCATCACCGCACCAGGCTCGGCGAAACAAGCCTTCGCTGGGAGCAGCACAGCGAGTTCACCACCTATACTTGGGAACTGTCCTCCCCCGGTTCGGCGCCCTTCCTGCCGGCGACCACCATCCTGCCGCACGGCATGCATGCGTTGCCCCAGCCGGGGCCGCACCTGGCGTCGATCGACCTGCATCTGCTGCCGGAACGGGCGGCGTCCGAGCTTGACGCGGTGTTCGATGCGGCCAGCCTCGCCGCGTCGCTGGTCGATGGCGAGGCGGCGATCGCCGCGACCGATTTCCGCGCCGGCGCCGACGGCTTCGTGCGCATCCTCGTGCTCGACCGGGCCTTGACCCCGGCCAAGGCCGGCGCACTGGCGCAGCGGCTGCTCGAGGTCGAGACCTATCGCGTGCTTGCCCTGCTCGGCCTGCCGGAGGCCCACCGCCTCGCCCCCTCAGTGCGCCGCACCGAAGAGGTGCTGGTGCGCATTGCCGGCACGATGACGCTGACCGATGGGCTCGCCGCCGACAATGCCCTGCTCGACGAGATGACCGCGATCGCCGCGACGATGGAATCGGAAGCCGCGTCCTCGAATTACCGTTTCGGCGCCAGCCGCGCCTATGACAGCATCGTCGGCCAGCGCCTGGAAGCGATCGACGAGGCGCCTTATGGCGGCTGGCCGACCCTTGCCGCCTTCCTGTCGCGGCGCATGGCCCCGGCGATGCGCACCTGCCAGATGCTGCAGCAGCGCCAGCTCGACCTGTCGCGCCGGCTCGCCCGCGCCGCCAACCTGCTGCGCACGCGCGTCGACGTCGCGCTCGAACAGCAGAACCGCGACCTGCTTTCGGCGATGAACGACCGCACCCGGCTGCAATTGCGGCTGCAACAAACTGTCGAGGGGCTCTCGGTCGCGGCGATCGGCTACTACGTCGTCAGCCTGTTCGGCTATCTCGCCAAGGGCGCCAAGGATGCCGGCTACCTGCCGATCGATGTCGGCATCGCGACCGCGCTGTTCGTGCCTGTCGCGATCCTCGGCGTCTGGCTGATGGTCCGCCGCATCCGGCACGGCCACCGCGACGGCTAGAGCATGTTCCGCAAAAGTGGACACCACTTTTGCGATGAGAACATGCTCAACTTTTTGGTCTTGCGCGAATTCTTTTCGTTCGACCTATCCCGGTCGAACGGAAAGCGCGCTAGCGCTGCACGATGACCTTGGTGCCCGGCCTGACGCGGTCATAGAGATCCGTCACGTCGCGATTGGTCATCCTGATACAGCCGGACGAGACCGCGGCGCCGATCGTGTCGGGCTCGTTCGAGCCATGGATGCGGTAGAGGCTCGAGCCCAGATAGATCGCCCGCGCGCCGAGCGGGTTCTCCATCCCGCCTTCCATGTAGCGCGGCAGGTCGGGCCGGCGCTTCAGCATCGCGGCAGGCGGGCGCCAATCCGGCCATTCGCGCTTGCGCGTGACGGTCTTGGTGCCCGACCAGCTGAAGCCCTGCCGGCCGACGCCGACGCCATAGCGGATCGCCTGCCCTTGCCCGAGCACGTAGTAGAGCCGCCTCTGGCTGGTCGAGACCACGACCGTGCCGGGCGCCTGCTTGCCGCTCCAGGGCACGACCTGGCGCGGCACCGGCTGTTCGCTGAAAATGTTGAGGAAGTCCGCAACCCCGCGGCTGAACGCGTTCGAATAGGCGAAGGCCGGTGCGCAGAAAGCGAGACTGGTGACGATAAGAAAAATGGCGCGCAGCATGATGATCCCTGCAACGCCCCCCGCCGGGATTTAACCGGAAGAGGCAAAGCAGGGTCAACCCCGGATCACCCCCGCAGGCCGGCGGTGATCGAGCCGCGATAGGACAGCGCCGCCGGAATGAGCGCCGCCAGCGAGCCGAGCAGCAGGATCAGCCCGACCTGGGCGAGCTCCGCGGACCCCAGCGCGAAGGAGAGCCGCAGGCCCGTCTGCGCCTCGAACAGGCCGGAGACTGCAAGCGTAGCGGCGGCGCCAAGCCCCAAGCCGACAAGGCAACCGGCCGCGACCAGCCCGGCCATGCCGATCCAGACCACCAGCAGCACGTAGGCCGGCGGCGCCCCGAGCGCGCGCAGCACAGCATAACGCCGCCGCCTCAATCCCGTCACCGCGACGAGCAGCAGGAAGATCGCCGCCAAGATCAGCACGGCGTTGAGCACGGAGGCGACGCTGAGCACCTGCCCGACATCGCCGAGCGTGCGATAGAGCCCGACCAGCACCTCGGCCGGAAAGAAGGCCATGGTGCCGCCCTGACGATAGCGCGCTCTGAGCGCATAGGCGTCGGCAACCGCCTTCGGCTTCACCACCAGCGCCGGCACGCCGGGAATGCGCTGGCCGTCGAAGGGCGGGCCGAGCGCGGCGCCCTCGCCGGCATGGCCGTTGCCGAGCCCATGCACCTCCCAGACGCTCTCGACCGGCACCAGGATCGCCCGGTCGAAGGGTGAGCCCAGTCGCGGCAGGCGGCCGACCGCGACATAGGCATGGCCCTCATGGCGATGGCTCGCCTCTTCCGCGTCGGCGACTCCGCGCCTCGGCCAATGCCCGGCGATGGCATGCGAGGGCTCGATCTTGTCGCCGAGCCCGTAGGTGACGTCGGCGCCGAGCACGGCCTCGCCCTCGCGGGAGAACAGCCGGCCTTCGCTCGGTTGCACGCGCCCCCAGCGGCCGGCGAATGCGAGCGTGGTGCCGATCACCGGATGGCCGCGGGCGATGTCGCCGAAGGCGAGCGGCGCCACTGCAGCGACACGCGGGTCGCGAACGAGTTCGTTGAGCAGGCGCCCATCGACCAATGGCAGCGCCTCCGGCTGGAGATAGATCGCCGACATCACGAGTTGGGTCTGGCTGCCGGGTGCGCCGATCAACAGGTCGAAATCATCAGCGGCGCGGGCCGAGGCCTGGCGCAGCGCCCGCTCCTGCGCACCGATGGCGACGCCGATCGCCACCGCCAGCGCGACCAGCGCCACGATCGCCGCCGCCGTCCAGCGCAACGCCCTGAGGTCGGCGATGATCATCGGCAGCGGGTTCACGCCGCCGCCTTCAGTTGGAACGGGCCATCGCCAATCATCCCGACCTGCTGCATCCGCGCCAGCAGCACAGGATCATGCGAGGCGCAGAGCAGTGTCGCGCCGCTTTCTTTGGCGACCTCGACCAGCAGGGATCCAACCTCCGCCGCATGCACCGGATCGAGGCTTGCCGTCGGCTCGTCGGCCAGGATCAGGGCCGGCGCATTGAACAGGGCCCGCGCGATCGCGACACGCTGCTGCTCGCCGCGCGAGAGTACGGCGGCGCGCCGGCGCAGATCAGTCAGCCCCATACGCCCGGCGAGAGTGGTGGCACGCGCTTCCTGCTCGCTCGTCTGCCGCCAGCCCGAGAAACTCGCGGGCAGAGTGATGTTGGCGAGCACGTCGAGCTCGGGCACGAGATGAAAATCCTGGAAGACGAAGCCGACCGTGTCGCGCCGCCAGCGATCGCGCGCCGCACCGGGCATCGTGGAGACCACGAGATCGCCCCAGCTGATGCTGCCGGCATCGGGCAGGAAGAACCCGGCAGCGAGATGCAGCAGCGAGGTCTTGCCGGAGCCGGACGGGCCGCGCAGGCCGATCAGCGCACCGGGCGGCACCACGAAATCAGAAACGTCGAGCACCCGGAAGAGCCGTCCGTCGCCATCGCGATGATCGACCTGGATGCCGGAGAAATGCAGCGGCCGCACCCCGCCGCCTTGCCGCTCAGACACTGTGGAAGCCGGCATCGACCAGCCTGATCTGGCTGACGAAGCCGGTCTCGGCATCGGTCGAGGAGCCGATCTCGAGCCGGCCGCTGACCGCGACCTTCTGGCCGGCGCTGACCATCGGCGTCGCGGCGCGCATGAACACGACGACGATGTCGACCGGCCAGTCGGCGTCCGACTGGCAGAACGGGCAGATGGCGAGCGGCTCGCGCGTCAGCACGAAGAAATGGCTCTCCGGCTTCAGCGGCGGCGCCATGTAGCCGATCATCCTGACCGGCTTGCCGCGCAGAAAGGTCGCCCGATCGGAGAACTGGAAGCCGAGCACGCCGAAGGATTTGTAGAGCCCGTCGAAGGTCAGCGTCTCCGCCTCGGCGGCAAGCGCAGGCAGCGAAACGGGCAACGCCGCAAGCCCCGTGAGGAGCCCGCGGCGGGACAGCGCCCTGAGCAGGTGCGGCCGATGCGGGATCATGCGCCTGCTCCAGCTCTAGCTCACTTGCCGCCGAGGGCCAGCGCCTCCGCCATGACGCGGAAGACGAAGACGTTCGGCTTGTGGCCGCGGAAGCGCTCGGCGCCCGGGCCCATCGCGGTGAGCAGCACGTCATCGCCGGAATGGACGCCGGAATTGGCGTCGAAGGGCAGGTTGCCCTGCTTGCGGGTGGCGAGCGGCGAGGCGCAGTCCTTCTCGTTGGCGACATTGGTCTTGCCATCCGGGCCCTTCACGGCCGGGACGCGCTCGCCATCGAGATAGGGCCGGCCGGTGTCGCAGGTGTCCGGATAGCTGCCGAAGGCGACGGCGAGACGGCGCGAGGTATCGACCTTGGTCGGGTAGCCGTCGGCATCGCGCGGGCCGTAGTTCGGCGGCAGCGACTCGTTGTAGGTGCCGAGCTTGTCGCGCAGCAGCTGGCCCGGGCGATCGTCGTCATAGGTGCCGATGATCGAGATCGGATGGGCGTGGTCCGGCACGACGATGATCAGCGTGTCGTTGCGGTCGCCGGCGAACTCCTTGGCGACCTTTACGGCGTTGTCGAGCATGATCGTGTCGAAGACCGCGCGTTCCCAGTCGAGCGAGTGGCTGTACTTGTCGATGCGGGCCGATTCCACCATCAGGAAGAAGCCGTCCTCAGCGCCCTTCAGCATCTCGATCGCGGCCTTGGTCTGCTCGACCACGTCGGGCTGATCCGGAAATTTCGAGATCGAACCCTTCTTGGCGAGGCGCAGGTCGAAGGCACCGTCGATGTTCGAGGTGTTGTAGAGGCCGAGCAGCTTCTTGGCGCCGCCGGCGACCGCGGCATTCATCTCGGTCTTGGTGGTGGCGAGCGAGTAGCCCGCGTCCTTGAACTTGGCGATGAAGTCGAGATCGTCGGTGCGCTTGGTGCCGGGGGTCGACTTCGGCAGGAAGTTCGGCGAGCCGCCGCCCATGATCACGTCGGGCTGCACGTCGAAGAACATCTTGACGATGTCGTTGTAGTCCGAGCGGCGGCGGGTATGGGCGACCATCGCGGCCGGGGTCGCATCCTCGATCTCGGCATTGGTGACGACGCCGATCGCCATGCCCGAGCGCTTGCGCTTGATCACCTCGGAGATGGTTTCGACCTTGGGATGGTCGAGCGTCAGCGCGTTCTTGGCGCAGTAGATGCCGAGCGCGTTGACGCAGGATTTGTGGCCGGTGGTGTAGGCGCTGGCGGAGTTGGCGCTGTCGGTGACGATCGAGTCGGTGCCCGAGGTCGAGATCAGGGCCATGTGCGGCATGTCGTCGATGGCGAGCTCGCCGCCATAGAGGCCCTGCTCCCAGCCCTTAGACAGGATACGGGCGGCGGTGCGATGCGCGACCGACATGCCGTCGCCGACGAAGAGGATGACGTTCTTGGCCTTGCGCTCGGGCGTCGCATAGACGGTCCAGTTGACGCTCGCCCTCTCGCTGCCCTGCGTCGCCTCGATGACGTACTGGCCGGCCGGCAGCTGCGCGCCGCGCAGCCAGAGAGCCGAATGCTTTTGGCCTTCCTCGCTCTGGACGAACTGGGCCTCGCGGCCGAAGGCCTCGTTTACCGGCTTGCCGTTGATCGTGACCTTGACGTCGGCCGAGGCCGGTGCGTTCGGGAACTCGACCTTGAAGTCGAAGCGCGAGCCCTCGAGGATCTCGGCGCGGTTGAGCGGATAGATGGTCTGCGCCGTCGCCGGCGCCACGCTGGCGAGCATCGCCGCCGCTATCAGCAAAGTTCGCTTCTGCATGATCTTCTCCGCCCCAATGCATCCGGTGGCCGGTCGGTTAGGCGCGCGAGATGACACTATGATTACTTTGCTCCGGCCAAATTGTTATACTATAACAACTTGCGATCATCGAGATCGGGCGGCCGGAATGCCTGCGCATAGCGCCTAGGCACCCGCCCCTTCATCGTCGCGCGCGAGACATGGTCCGAAAAGCAAGAGCAGGCGGAGCCATTCGCACCCGCCCGCGTTTCGATCAGCGAGTATCGGGCACGTCAGGCTCATCCTGACAACTCCTGACACATTGCTTTCCTATCAGCCTCGTCGCCGCACGAGGAAACGCCGAAAGAGACATCGCCATGCTGACCTTCTATCACGCGCCGCAGTCGCGCTCCTTCTCGATCCTCTGGCTGCTTGAGGAGCTCGGCCAGCCCTATGAGACGGAGATCGTCGACATCCGTGCCGAAGGCGGCCCGCCGGAAAGCTATCGCACCATCCAGCCGCATAAGAAGGTACCGGCAATCGTCCATGACGGCACGACCGTCACCGAGCGCGCCGCGATCTGCCTCTATCTGACCGAGCAGTTTCCCGAAGCCGGGCTGGCTCCGGCGACCGGCGACAAGGACCGTCCGGCCTTCCTGACCTCGCTGATCTATACCGACGCCGTGCTCGACCCGATCATCGCGACCTCAGTCCACAAGTTCAAATACGAGGCACGCGGCTTCTCCTTCGGCTCGCATGCCGACACCGTCGCCAATCTCGCAAAAAAGCTCGGCGAACATCTCTATGCCGCCGGCGAGCGCTTCACCGCCGCCGACACCCAGCTCGGCGCGGGCATCCATTTCGGCATGAACGTCGTCGGCGTGCTGCCGCGCCTGCCGGTCTTCGAGGCCTATATGGGCCGGATGATGGAGCGGCCGGGGCTGCAACGGACACTGCAGAAGGACGGCACGCCCGCCACCGCCCAGGCCGGCTGAACCAGTGCTCAGCGCCGGCCGAAGCGGAACTGCTCCAGCGCCGCGATCTGCTGTGCCACGGGCGAAACCTGCGCCGCCAGCGAAATCCCCTCGAAATGCCGGCGGCCGCGGAAGCGGGCCCGCTCGAAATTCGAGCGACCGTCGAAGGCGGCGTTGCTGAACCAGGCGCCTCTGTCGAAACGAGCCGCGGCGAAATTCGCCATCTGCCCGAACCGCGCATCCTCGAAGCCGGCATTGCCGGCGAACTCGGCCTCGCCGAAATCGGCCGCGCCCGCGAAGCGGCAATCGCCGAAGCCCGCCTCGCCGGCATGGCGCACGCCGCGGAACTGTGTCACGCCGTCGAAACGCGAGCCCCGGAACCAGGCATCGCCGACGAATTCTGCCTCGACGAAGCAGGCCGTGCCCTCGCAGCGCATGTCGCGGAACTCCGCCGTGCCGTGCAGGGTCGCCGCGCCGAAATCGGCATCCCCGGCGAAATGTGCCCGGTCGAAGAAGGCGTCGGCACGGAAGCTGGCATCGCGGAAGCTGGCCGGCCCATGAAAATGCGCCTCCGAGAACCAGGCATCGCCGCAGAAGGCGCTGCCGGAAAAGCGCGCCGCCGCCGGAAAGATGATGCCGGCGACATTGAAATCGCCCTCGAAAATCTCGTCGACCAGCTCGACATCGGCAAAGAGGCGCCAGAGCGCCAGCAATGCGCCGTCGGTACCGATTCGGCTGCGCAGGCGAGTCATCTCACCGGCCCAGCCATTCCAGGCCGCTGCGCCCTCTCCAAGCCGCGCCAGAATCGCCTCGCGCCGGGCAGCCATGAAGGCAGACGCCTCCGGCCCGGCCGCGCCGAAGCGCGCCGCGCGCTGCGCAGCGGCAAAGCCGGCCTGATGCGGCCGCGCCCAGGAATTCAGCTGCAGGAGTTCGGCGCGTGCATCGGGCACGAGCCGGAACAGGCTGGCCATGGTTGGATGACGCCCCGGTTAACGATTCATTAGCCATAGGCGAGCCGCCGATTGGGTTCAATCGCTGCTTTGCGCGCAGCAGGCTCCGACGCCTCTCGTCGATGGACCGTCCGCCCGCGGATTTCTCCGCCAGGGGCAGTACATCGTTAAGGCTACGGGTCGATAAGCCGCTGTAGCGTAAGGCATTCGAAGTATTTTCAGCGTGATCCTGAGCCGTATCTGCCACGCGGAATGCCAGCGCCGATGAATGCCATCCTGCCGACGATCCTGTTCACGGCTGCGGCCGACGCAGTGGCGCCGTCGACATCGAAGCACCATATTGCTGGAAACGATGCAGTGAAGATCGATGGTGGCGAGCTGATTCTCACCATCTTCATCGCCCAGAACTGAGGGACGCCATGAACCTGCTGGCCCGCTTCATCCTCCGCCTCGGCGCCGTGCTCGCCCCGGCCCAGCCGCAGCTGAAGCCGATCCCGGTCCCGGTGCGCCGCCCTCAAGCGCGGCGCTGAGCCGCCCCGCAAGCTTCTCCCCAGAAACCATCAGGCCAGGCCATCGCTCTCGCGATGGGCTTGCTCGCATGCGAACTTGCCGCGACATCGTCTTGGGCCGGTGGCGGGCCGCCCGGCCTTGACAGCAGGCCGCCTGCCCCCAACTCTATGGATATGACGACGAAGTATCGCCTCGTATTCCGGGTCGCCCCGATCGCGGAATCTTAGCCCCGGACTCGGCCCGAGCGCGCCCCGAGTCCAGGGGTGCCGTCGATGCTGTCCGCCGCCATGGCAGCACGATTGTCCAAGGCGTCTCCCCCAAAGAAAACCTTCCAGACCTTGCCGGTCGCGCCCTGGCGCCGCCGTCGCGCGCGTCATCGCAGGACACCAGACCCATGACCCAGCCGAGCCAGAAGACCCATCGCAAGCCGAAGATCATCGTCGGCGAGATCGACCATGAGCGCCTGACCGGCCTTGCGACAACCGCGCTTGATCGCATCCCGGAGGTCGCCGAGGAACTGCTCGCCGAGATGGACCGCGCCAAGGTCGTCGCGCCGGCCAAGCTGCCGGCCGACGTCGTGCGCATGGGCTCCTTCGTCACCTTCGATTCCGACAGCGCCCAGCACCGCCGCGTCCAGCTCGTCTATCCCGGCGAGGCCGATATCGAGCAGGGCCGCATCTCGGTGATGACGCCGATCGGCGCCGCACTGATCGGCCTTGCCGCCGGCCAGTCGATCGCCTGGACCGCTCGCGACGGCAAGAAGCATGTGCTGACGGTGACCGCGGTCGAGCAGCCCGCCATGGCGGCGACCTGAGCAGATGACGGCCGCCCCCGCTCGCTTGAGGTGGGGAGGAAGCTGCCCTCAGCCGGCCGCCATCACCTTCATGGTCCCGCCCTGCGGCTCGGCCCAGCGCAGTTCGCCGAGCCGCAGCATCGCGTTCACATGCGCGAAGACCTCGCTGAAGGCGAAGGAGAGCTGGTGCGGGTCGAGCGGCCGCGTAAACATCACCGGCACCAGCTCTGCGACCGAATGCGGCCCCTTGGCGACTGCGCCCGCGATCAGCCGGCAGCGCTCGGCGTGATGGGCGCCGAGCGCGGCGCAGCGCTCCTGCAATCCATAGAACGGCAGCTGGTGCCCAGGCAGGACCAGCGTCCCGGGCGGGATCGCCTGCGGCAGCGCCCGTAGCGAACGCAGATAGAGGCCGAGCGGATCACCCTCCGCATCCACCGCCCAGACGCTGATGTTGGGCGTGATCTTGGCGAGCACCTGGTCGGCCGCCAGGAAGACGTTCGCCTCCGGGCAATGGAACATCAATTGCTCCGGCGCATGGCCATCACCTGCGAGCACGAAGAAGTCACGCCCGCCGATGCGCAAGACGTCGCCGGCGACGACCCGGGTGAAGGTCGGCGGTAGCGGCGTCACCTGCCGGAGATAGCCATGGCCCAAAGTCGAGACGACCTGCGTCACCTCGGCCGAGAGGCCGTGGCGCTGATAGAACTGCTTGTAGACCGGCGCCTCGGACGCACCCGGGCTGAGCGAGATGTTGAGGCAGCCGAGATAGCCGGTCTGGCTGGTCAGGAGCGGCGTGCCGAAACGCTCGCAGAGCCAGCCGGCGAGGCCGATATGGTCTGGATGGAAATGCGTGACGAAAAGCCGGGTCAGCCGCTTGCCGGCGAGCGCCCCGGCCATCAGCACGAGCCAGGCCTGCTTGGTCGCCTCGTCGCCGATGCCGGTGTCGATCACGGCGAAGCCGTCGCCATCCTCGATCAGGTATATGTTGACGTGGTCGAGCCGGAACGGCAGCGCGATCCTGGCCCAGAAGATGCCGGGCGCAACCTCGATCAGCTGACCGGGCACCGGCGGCTCGGGAAAGGGGAAGGTCAGGCCGTGGGGATCGGGAGCGTGCAATTTGGTCAGCCCTGAACAATGTCTGCAGGGTTCATAGCAGGCGATGATCGCGCCGGACAACGGTTGTTAAGTCTCGCGCGGCAAGATCGCACGATGAGCGATTTCGACACCCTCCGGCGCGACTGGCTCGCCCATCTCGGCCATGAGCGCCGGCTCTCGCCGAAGACGCTCGAGGCCTATGGTCGCGACATCGAGCAGTTCGCCACTTTCCTCACGCATCATCTCGATGCGCCCCCTTCGCTGAAGGCGGTCGCAGCCCTGAAGCCGGCCGATCTGCGCGCCTTCCTCGGCTATCGCCGCCGCGACGGCGTCGGCAACCGCACGCTGATGCGCCAGCTTGCAGCGCTGCGCTCGCTCGCCCGCTTCGGCGAGCGCAGCGGCCGGTTGACCGCTGCCGCCTTCGCCGCGACCCGCGGACCGCGACTCGGCAAGGGCCTGCCGCGCCCGCTCGACGCCAAGGCCGCCGCGGCCGTGACCAGGGCCGACAGCCGCGCCGGCGAGGAGCTGCCCGACTGGGTTCTCGCGCGCGACGCCGCCGTGCTCTCCTTGCTCTATGGCAGCGGCCTGCGCATCTCCGAGGCGCTCGGCCTCAGGCGCTCGCAGGCACCGCTCAGCACCGCCGATGCGCTGACCGTGCTCGGCAAGGGCGGCAAGACCCGGATGGTGCCGGTGCTGCCGGTGGTGGTCGAATCGATCGGCGCTTATCTCGCGCAATGCCCGTGGCGGCTGGCGCCGGAGGGGCCACTCTTCGTCGGCGTGAAAGGCGGGCCGCTCTCGCCGCGGATCATCCAGCTCGCGGTCGAGGGCTTGCGCGGCTCGCTCGGCCTGCCGGGCAGCGCGACGCCGCATGCGCTGCGCCATTCCTTCGCCACCCACCTGCTCGGCCGCGGCGGGGACCTGCGCGCCATCCAGGAGTTGCTCGGCCACGCCTCGCTCTCGACCACGCAGATCTACACCCGCATCGATTCAGTCCGCCTGCTGGCGGCTTATGATTCCGCCCATCCGCGCGCCCGGGGATAACCGCTTACCTTCGGTAAATTCGTCTTGATTCCGTCACGCGCACCGGGCATCAGGCGCGGCCTTTCCGGGGGGAATCACTGATGGCCTCAGTTGCACCAGACGTCACCGAAGACAACCAGCCGACCAGCAAGGTCAACAAGCGCATCGCGCTCCTGATCGGCATTCTCGCGCTCCTGCTCGCCTTCTCGGAGATCGGCGGCAAGAACGCCGAGCAGGACGCGCTCGCCAAGAACATCGAAGCCTCCAATCTCTGGGCCTTCTTCCAGGCCAAGACGATCCGCGGCACGACGCTGCGCACCGCCGCCGACGCGATGGAGGTCGAGCTCGCCGGCGCGACCGACCCGGCCGTGCGCGAGCGCCTGCAGAAGCGTATCGACGGCTGGAAGGCGACGATCGCCCGCTATGAGTCCGAACCCGAGACCAATGAAGGCCGCAAGGAGCTGATCGTCCGCGCAAAGGCGGCCGAAGCCAAACGCGACATCTCCAGCGCCCGCGACGACAAATACGACATCGTCTCGGGCCTGCTGCAGATCGCGATCGTGGTCTCGTCCGCGGCGATCATCACCGGCGTCGCCCTGCTTGCCTGGACCGGCGTCGGCCTCGGCGCGCTCGGGCTCGCGCTGATGATCATCGCCGAGGTCGCGCCGACCGCGCTGTTCTGATCAAGCCGAGGGCGCGGCACTCAGTAGTGGATCGCGCCCTTCGAGCCGCCGCCGCAGGCGATCGCGTCGCCATTGATCGCGACGCTGCGCGGCGAGGCCAGGAAGGCGACGATGTCGGCGACCTCGGCCATGTCGACCAGCCGGCCGATCGTGACATTGGCGGCCATGCGGCGCTCGACCTCTTCGGGCGCCAGCCCTGACGCCGCCACCCGTGCCGCGACCACGCCCGGCGTCTTCTCGGTCCGCGTCGTGCCGGGATGCACCACGGTGACGTTGATGCCCTGCGGGCCGAGCTCGTCGGCGAGGTTCTTGGTCAGCGCCGCCACCGCGACATTGCGGATCGAGCCGATGGTCGAGCCGGTCAGGCGCGCCGCCAGCCCGCTGATGTTGATGATACGGCCCCAGCCACCCGTCGCCATCACCGGCGCCGCCTCGCGGGCCATCCTGAGATAGCCCATCACCTTGACGTTGACGTCGTCGAAGAACAGCGCGTCGGTGATCTCGGCGAGCTTGGGCGGCGTTGCCTGACCGCCGGGCTTGGCCGCGGCATTGACGAGGATGTCGAGCCCGCCCAGCGCCGCAACGGTGCCGGCGACCACCGCCTTCACCGAGGCATCGTCCTGCGTATCGACGGTCAGGCCGACGATGTTGCGGCCGGTCTCCTTCGCCAGCTCGGCCGCGGCGGCATCGAGCTCCGCCTGGTTGCGCGCCGCGATGACGACATCGACGCCTTCCAGCGCCAGCTGCCGCGCAATGGCACGGCCGATCCCCTTGCTGCCGCCCGTGACCAGAGCGCGCTTGCCGTTCAGCATCAGATCCATGGTGAGGTCCTCGAAGGCGGGATGGCGGGGCGCGTAGACTGCATCGGTCCCCGCAGTTTCGGGCGCATCCTGCGTGAGCCGCGCGACCTGGTCCAGCGCCCCTGTCACACCCCCGTTCTGCTTTGCCCGCGAAGGCGCTTGACCAACTCATATCTCTCTGGTTATGAATAAACCCATAGCCAACGGGTTATCGATTGTAATGCCAGACTCCCACGACATGCTGTTCAGGACGCTCGCCGACCCGACGCGGCGCGCCATCTTCGAGCGCCTGTGCCGTGATGGCGAGCTGACCGTCGGGGCCCTGACCGCGCAGGCCGGGGTGTCGCAGCCGGCCGTCTCCAAGCATCTCGGCGTGCTCAAGCAGGCCGGGCTTGTGCGTGACCGGCAGGCCGGCCGCCAGACCCATTACAGCGCCCAGCTCGGCGCGCTCAGCCCGCTGATCGACTGGACCAGCCAGATGGCCGGGTTCTGGGAGGCGCGGTTCGACGACCTCGAAGATCTGCTCGCAAGGATGGACCAATGACCACCGCCACACTGACCCGCTCCGTCACCGTCGAGCGCGAGATCGCCCATCCGCCGGAAAAGCTCTGGCGCGCCCTGACGCAGCCGCACCTGATTGCGGAGTGGCTTATGAAGAACGATTTCGCGCCGGTCGTCGGCCATTGCTTCAACCTGCGCGGCGAGTGGGGCGGCGTGCTCGATTGCGAGGTCCTCGACATCGAGCCGAACCGGATGCTGTCCTACACTTGGGATTTCGCCCATGACGATCCGGCCTTCAACCTGAAGAGCACGGTGACCTTCACCCTGACACCGACGCCCAAAGGCACATTGCTGCGCATGGAGCAGGCCGGCTTCCGGCCGGAGCAGAAGCAGGCCTTCGGCGGCGCCAGGGCCGGCTGGCAGGAGTTCCTCGGCAAGCTGGAAGAGCTGCTGGCGCGCGAAGCCTGAACGCTCGCCCTGGCTCTCATCTCAAGAAGGAGGTTCCGTTGACCTGGAACAACGTCATCCGGCAGGGCCATCGTTGGCTCGCCCTCATCTTCACCGCGACGGTGATCGCCAATTTCGTCGCCATGGCGCTGGGGCAGCCGCCGGCCTGGATCGTCTATTCCCCGCTGCCGCCGCTGTTCCTGCTGATGTTCTCCGGCCTCACCATGTTCGCCCTGCCCTATGCCGCCAGCTGGCGCCAAGGGCGACGGGCGCAAGGCTAGGAGCCGAGCCGTGGCTGGCAAGACCACGAAAGCGGCGCCGAAGCCGGAAGCCGAAGCCTCGGCCTCGGAGCAGATCGACGCCCGGATCGCGGAACTGACCGACTGGCGCGGCGCGACGCTCGCGAGGGTCCGCGCCGTCATCCGGGAGGCCGATCCCGAGGTCGAGGAAACCTGGAAATGGCGCGGCGTCCCGGTCTGGGAGCATGCCGGCATCATCTGCACCGGCGAGACCTACAAGGCCGTGGTGAAATTGACCTTCGCCAAGGGCGCCTCGCTGCCCGATCCCGCGAGCTTGTTCAATTCCAGCCTCGACGGCAGCACCAGGCGCGCCATCGACATCCATGAAAGCGATGCGATCGACGAGGCGGCGCTGACGGCACTCATCCAGGCTGCCGTTGCACTGAACACGGCCGGGAAGAAGCCGAAGACGGCGTGATCAACCTGCGTGCTGGGGAGCGCGCGGCCAGTCCGGTCCCTGCCCCCGCAGCCTCTCCCAGGCCCGCGCCATCTGCAGCACGCCGACATCGTCGAAGCGCTTGCCGGTGATCTGCAGGCCGATCGGCAGGCCCGACGCCGTCATGCCGGCATGGACCGAGATCGCCGGCTGGTCCGACATGTTGGCCGCCACCGTGAAGACGATGTGCTCGAAGGGCCGCTCGGGATCGTGGATCGGCGAGGCCAGTTCGGCGGAAAAGCTCGGCACCGGCGAGACCGGCGAGAGCACATAGTCGAATGGCGCGATCGCCTTCAGCGCCGCATGGCGGATCGCCAGCATCTGGCTCATGCCGCGATGCACCTGCGCGCCGGTGAGAGAGCGTCCGCGCTCGGCCCAGGCGTAGATATAGGGCAGCACCTTGTCCTGCCGCTCCGGCGGCAACGAGCCGATTTCGGCCCAGGCGCGCTGGCGCCAGAAATCGTCGAGCCCGTCGAGCATGTCCTGCGTCAGGAAGGGCGGAGCCAGTTCGACGATTGCACCGACCCGCCGGAAGGCATCGGCCACCTTGGCGATCGCCGCCCGCACCTCCGGCTCGACCGGCAGGCCGATGCCCGCTTCGAGCTGGAGCCCAACCTTCAGCCCGCGCGGCTCGCGCTCCAGATCGGTCCAGGCGATCTCCTGCGGCGGCAGGCTCATCGGATCGCGCTCGTCAGGCTTGGAGAGTTCGCGCATCATCAGCGCCGCATCGGCGACCGTGCGCGTCATCGGCCCGGCGACGCGGCCGTAATAGGTCGGGTCGATCGGCACGCGGCCGAAGCTTGGCTTGAGGCCGACCAGCCCGCACCAGCCGGCCGGCAGGCGGATCGAGCCGCCGATATCGGTGCCGACATGGAAAGGACCGTAGCCGGCTGCGCCGGCGGCCGCCGCACCGGCCGAAGAACCGCCCGGGTTCTTCGAGAGGTCGAACGGGTTGCGCGCCAATTCGTGGAAGCTCGACAGGCCGGAGGAGAGCATGCCGTAATCCGGCATCGTCGTCTTGGCGAAGATGACGCAGCCGGCCTCGCGCAGGCGCTGCGCCGGCGGCGCGTCCGCAGCAGCGGGGGCGAGCTCCATCGCCGCCGTCCCGAGCGGCACTGCCGTGCCCTTCGTCGCGATGTTCTCCTTGATCGTGCAGGGCACGCCGTCGAGCGCCAGCGCCTCGCCGCGGCGCCAGCGGCCCTCGCTTTCCTTCGCAGCGATACGTGCGCCCTCGGGATCATAGGCGTAGAGCGCCTTCAGCGCCGGCTCCCAGATCTCGACGCGCTGGATCACCGCCTCCGTGACCTCGACCGGCGAGAGCTCGCGCGAACGGAAGGCCCGGAGCATGTCGACGGCGCTGAGATCGGCGAACTCGATCATGACTTGAACTCCGCAAGCATAGTCATATCAGTCCCGGGAACGGCGCATGCGCGGATCGACCGCGTCGCGCAACCCATCGCCCAGCAAATTGAAGGCCAGCACCGAAAGCGCGATCGCCGCGCCGGGGAAGATCGCGAGCCAGGGCTGCGCCGCCATGAAGGTCTGCGCCTCGTTGAGCATCCGGCCCCAGGAGGGAGCCGGCGGCTGCGTGCCGAGACCGAGATAGGACAGGCCGGCTTCGGCGAGGATGGCGAGCGCGAACTGGATCGTCGCCTGCACCACAAGCACGCCGGCGATATTGGGCAGGACGTGCTGGCGCGTGATCGCCATCTCGGTCAGCCCGGCCGCGCGCGCCGCCAGCACATAGTCGAGCGCCCAGCATTGCAGCGCCGCCCCGCGCGCCAACCTGGCGAAATAGGGCAAGCTGAACAGCGCGATCGCGATCACCGCGTTCATCATGCCGGGACCCCAGACCGCGCTGATCATGATCGCCGAGAGCACGGCCGGAAAGGCGTGGCTGAAATCGGCCATGCGCATGATCAGGTTGTCGAGCCAGCCGTCGCGCCGGATCGCGGCGACCAGCCCGAGCGCGCTGCCGACCGTCAAGCCGAGCCCGACCGCGCCCAGCCCCACCGCCAGCGACTTGCGAGCGCCGACCATGATCATCGAGAACACGTCGCGGCCGAACTGGTCGGTGCCGAACCAGTGCTCGGCCGAGGGCGGCCGCAGGCGCTTCAGGATCGCCATCTGGGTCGGCTCATAGGGCGTCCAGAGATGGGAGATCAGCGCCATCGCGACGACGAGCCCGCCAAGCAGCAGGCCGGTCAGGAAGGACGGCGAAGCCCACCAGCGCCGCGGGCGCGAACGTGGCGCGACGGCGCTCATGACGCCTGCCGCAGGCGCGGATCGATCAGCCCGTAGAGCAGCTCGATCGCGAAGTTGATGAAGACGACCAGGCCTGAGAACAGCATCACCAGGTCCTTGACCACGATCAGGTCGTGCTGCGCGATCGACTGGAAGACGAGCCGGCCTAGCCCCGGCAACGCGAAGACGTTCTCGATGATGATCGCGCCGGCCAGCAGCACCGAGAACTGCAGGCCCAGCACGGTGACGACCGGGATCAGCGCATTGCGCAGCACATGCCGCAGCATGGTGCGCCGCCGGCTGACGCCCTTGGCGCGGGCGGTGCGGACATAATCCTCCTGCATCGTCTCCAGCATGGCCGAGCGGGTGACGCGGGCGAGGATCGCCGCCTGCGGCAAAGCAAGCGCGACAGCCGGCAGCAGCAGCGATTTCAGCGCCGGTACGAGCCCGGCCTGCCAGCCCGGAAAGCCGCCGGCCGGCAGCCAGCCGGCGCCGACGGCGAAGACCAGCACGAGCAGGAGGCCGAACCAGAAATTCGGGATGGCGAGCCCGGCCTGCGCGAAAACCATCACCGCCGCATCGCCGGCGCGGTTGTGATTGGCCGCGGCGAGCACGCCTAGCGGGATGCCGATGGCGGAAGCGAGCAGGATCGCCATTGAGGCGAGCGGCAGCGTCACCACCATGCGCTCGCCGATCAACTGGGTGACGGGCACGCGGTAGGTGTAGCTGAGACCGAGATCGCCGGTGACAAGCCCGCCGATCCAGGAGAAGAACCGCAGCAGCGCCGGCTGATCGAGCCCCATCTCCGCCCGCAATGCCGCAAGCGCCTCCGGCGCCGCATTGAGTCCGAGCGTCACCGCTGCCGGATCGCCCGGCAGGATCTCCAGCACGAGGAAGATGACGATCGCCGCGCCGAGCAGCGTCAAGGCGAAGGCGAGGAGGCGACGGAGCAGGTAGGCGGTCACCCGCGACTCCTCCTGCTTACTGAAATACAACCCGCGCTGTCATCCCGGACGCAGCGCAGCGCAGATCCGGGATCTATTCCGGAACCTATCCGATAGAGGTTCCGGAATGGGTCCCGGGTCTCCCTCCGGTCGCCCGGGACGACCGGGAACATGCAGAGATACGTGCCCACGCTACCGCCAGCGCACCTCCGCCAGCGGCGTCAGCGGCAGCGGCCAGTCGGTCCACATGCCCTCCAGATCGGCCTTTGTGACGGTGATCTTTGGCAGGATGAAGAGGAAGCCGTTGACGGCATCGCGCGCCAGCATGCGCTGGGCGTCGCCATAGAGCTTGTTGCGCTGCGCCTCGTCGACGGTGCGGTCGATCGTTTCGATCAGCGCCTTGAACTCGGGATTCCTGTACTGGAAGTAGTAGTCGTCGCGGGCGTAGTTGGCGATGTCGAGCGGCTCGGTATGCGAGATGATCGTCAGGTCGAAATCCCTGTTCTTGAATACCCGCTCCAGCCATTGCGGGAATTCGAGCGGCTCGATCTTCGCGGTGATCCCGATCTGCGCCAGCAGCGCAGCAATGATCTCGCCGCCGCGCCTGGCATAGGCCGGCGGCGGCAAACGCAGCGTGCATTCGAAGCCCCTCGGGAAGCCGGCCGCCGCGAGCAGGGCCTTCGCCTTGGCGAGATCGACCGGGTAGGTGCCGGTCAGGTCGACATAGGCCGGATGCAGCGGCGAGAAATGGCTGCCGATATAATCGAGATCGAAGCCGTAGATGCCGAGCGCGATCGTCTTGCGGTCGAGCACATGCGAGATCGCCTGGCGCACCCGGATATCGCTGAAAGGGGCCTTCGCGTTGTTGATCGCGAGGATGGTCTCGCCCTCGGTCTTGCCCAGCGTGACCTTGAGCTTCGGATCGGCTTTGAGCTGCGGAATCGCCTCCGGCGCCGAGAGATTGGTGAAGACGTCGATGTCTCCCGCACGTAGCGCCGCGACCTGCGCCTGTGGATCGGAGATGAAGCGGAAGACCGCCTTGGCGAGCGAAGGCTTGGCGCCCCAGTACTCGTCGTTGCGCGCCAGTTCGAGCCGGTCGCCGCGGTTCCAGCGCGCGAACTTGAACGGGCCGGTGCCGACCGGATTGGTCTTGTTGTTCGCTGCCGTTGTCGGCGAGACGATGATCGCATCGCCCCATGAGAGCCCATAGACGAAGTTCGCCGTCGGTTGCTTCACCTTGATGATGACGGTGATCGGATCGGGCGCCTCGATGCTCTCGATCGGCGTGAAGATCCAGCGCTGCGCATTGGTCGAGTCGGGCGCGACGGCGCGCTCAAACGAGAACTTCACGTCGCGCGAAGACAGCGGCGTGCTGTCGTGGAAGCGGGCGTTCGGCCTGAGTTTGAAGGTGTAGGTGAGATTGTCGGGCGCGAGCGTCCAGCTCTGCGCCAGCGCCGGAACCAGCTTGCCGGTGCGGTCCATCGCCACCAGCCCCTCGAAGATGTTCTGCAGCACGACCTCGCGGATCGCTTGGGCCGCGCCCGAGGTCGGATCGAGCGTCGGAGGCTCAAGCGTCATGCCGATGGTGACGCTGTCTCTGGCCTGCGCGAGCGCCGCGAACGGAAGCTGGGTTGCGAGCGCGGCGAGACCCGCTCCCGCCAGAAGATCGCGCCGCGTCGTCATCGTCCGCCTCCATCGTCGTTGCGGCGCAGGATGGCGCGGGAGGTGGGAGCGAGGCAAGAGCACTGAAGGGCGCGTCATGCGCGGGCTCGCCCCGAGCATCTCAGGCAGAATGAGGCTCCGGCAGGAGCCATCTGGTCACGAGATTCTCGGGTCTGCGCTGAGCTTCGCCCGAGAATGACGGGCTCGATCAAACGAAATAATCCGGATAGCTCGCCTTGAGGTGCACCAGATCGGGCAGCAGCGTCCCCAAATGCTGGCGCATCGCGACGACCGCGGCGGAGGCGTCGTGCCGTCTGATCTCGTCGACGATGGCGAGGTGCTCGCGGATCACCATCGCCATCCGGCCCGGCACCGGCAGCGTCATCCGCCGGCAGCGATCGATCTGGCTCTTGGCGGCCTGGGCGAGCTTCCAGACGCCGGGATAGCCGGCGATATCGGCGAGCGCCTCGTGGAAATCCTCGTCGGCGAGGTGGAAGCGCTCCTGATCATCGGCCTCATACGATTCGTGCAGCACTGCGATCGTCGCATCGAGCCGGGCGATGTCCTCGGCGGTGGCCGTCCGCGCCAGCACCTCGACCGTGGCGCATTCCAGCGCCTGGCGGATGAACACCGCCTCGGGGATCGCCCCCGCCGGAATGCGGGCGACGAAGGTGCCGGCCTGCGGGAAGATCTCGACCAGCCCCTCCTCCTTCAGCCTAATCAGCGCCTCGCGTACCGGCGTGCGGCTCATACCGAAGCGGGCGGTCAGGTCCTTCTCGGACAGCGGCACACCGGGCCGGAGCACCATGTCGAGGATCTCGCGGCGAAGCTCGTCCTGCACGACGGAGGCGGCCGTGGCGCGGCCCGCCGACGCTCCGGCCACACGCTGCGGCTTGCGCTCGCGGCGCGAGCCTCCAGTCTCGCCTATCCCTAACGCCTCCGACATCGTCCTATCCTGGCCATGATCACTGCCTTATTGGACCACGATGCGCGCTCCGCGGCCAATCAGGGCGTAACACGGCCGAGCGGTGCATACTAGTATATTAGTATATTGACGTCTCACCAGTGCTGGCCCTATGGTCCGGCCCGACAGAGGAAACGCCAGCAATGCTGCTGCACGACGATCGTCTTTTGCCTGCCGAGCCGGTGACGCGCGGCATTGCGCGCCGCCTCTATGCCGGCGTCCGCGACCTGCCGATCATCTCGCCGCATGGCCACACCGACCCGCGCTGGTTCGCCGAGGACAAGCCGTTCCCCGATCCGGCGACGCTGTTCGTCAAGCCGGACCACTACATTTTCCGCATGCTCTATTCGCAGGGCATCAAGCTCGAACAGCTCGGCATCGCCCGCAAGGATGGCGGCGAGATCGAGGGCGACCCGCGCCAGATCTGGCGGCTCTTCGCCAGCAACTGGCACCTGTTCCGGGGCACGCCGACGCGGCTCTGGTTCGAGCACGCCGCCTTCTCGATCTTCGGCATCACCGAACGCCTCTCGGCCGAGAGCGCCGACCGCATCTATGACCGCATCGCCGAGCAGCTGGAGCAGGACGCGATGCGCCCGCGCGCTCTGTTCGAGCGCTTCAAGATCGAGGCGATCGCCACGACCGAAGGCGCGCTCGACCCGCTGAAATGGCATGACATGATCAGGGAATCCGGCTGGGGCGGCAAGGTCGTCACCGCCTACCGTCCCGACAGCGTCGTCGACCCCGAATTCGAGGGTTTCAGGGACAATCTCGACCAGTTCGGCGAACTGACCGGCGAGGATGTCGGGAGCTGGACCGGCTATCTCGAAGCCCATCGCAAGCGCCGCGGCTATTTCATCGAGCGCGGGGCGACCTCTTCCGATCACGGCCACGCCACGGCCCGCACCGCCAACCTTTCGCCGGCCGAGTGCGAGAAGCTCTTCGCCAAGATCCTGAAGGGCAAGTTCTCGGCCGAGGACGCCGACGTCTTCCGCGGCCAGATGCTCACCGAGATGGCGAAGATGAGCCTCGATGACGGGCTCGTCCTGCAGATCCACCCCGGCTCCTATCGCAACCACAACCCGCATCTGTTCGAGCAGTTCGGCCGCGACATGGGCTCCGACATCCCGCGCGGCATGGACTATGTCTCGGCACTGAAGCCGCTGCTCGACGCAGTCGGCAATGAGCGTGGCCTCACCGTCATCGCCTTCACCCTCGACGAGACCAGCTATTCGCGCGAGCTCGCCCCGCTCGCCGGCCATTACCCGGCGCTGAAGCTCGGACCGGGCTGGTGGTTCCTCGACGCGCCCGAGGCGATGCTGCGCTTCCGCGAGCTCACCACCGAGACCGCCGGCTTCTACAACACGGTCGGCTTCAACGACGACACGCGCGCCTATCTCTCGATCCCCGCGCGCCACGACGTCGCCCGCCGGATGGACTGCCACTACCTCGCCAAGCTCGTCGCCGAGCACCGCCTCGACGAGGACGAGGCTGCCGAAGTCGCCCACGATCTCGCCTACCGCCTGGCCAAGGAGGCCTACCGGCTGTGAGGCAGAGACCTCCCCATACTTGGTCGTCCCGGACAAGCCGCGTCAGTGGCGCCGATCCGGGACCCATGCCTGAACCATTCCGGCATGGGTCCCGGGTCTCCCTCCGGTCGCCCGGGACGACTCGCGTTGATGTCACCGCTTGCAGAAAGAACTGCCGATGACGACAAAGACCATCGACGAACGCCAGGCCGCGCATCCCCGTGATGTGCGCGGCTACGACACCGAGACGCTGCGCCAGGATTTCCTGATCGAGCGCATCTTCGTGCCGGGCGAGGTCGCACTGACCTACAGCCATTACGACCGCATGATCGTCGGCGGCGCGATGCCGGCGGCCAAGCCGCTGACGCTCGATCCGTTCCCGCCGACCGGCACGCCCTTCTTCCTGGCGCGGCGCGAGCTCGGCGTGATCAATCTCGGCGGCGCCGGCTCGGTCAGCGTCGACGGCGAACGCTTCGAGCTGCCGTCCCTTGACGCGCTCTATGTCGGGCTTGGGGCAAGGGAGGTGTCTTTCGCCAGCACCGACCCGGCCAACCCCGCCAAGTTCTACCTGACCAGCGCCCCGGCGCATCGCGAGGCCAGGCACCAGCTCATCCGCAAGGACGACGCCAATACCATCCATCTCGGCTCGGCCGAGACCTCGAACAAGCGCACCATCCGGCAATACATCATGCCGAACTCGACCGGCACCAACCAGTTGGTGATGGGCATGACGGCGCTGGAGCCGGGCTCGGTCTGGAACTCCATGCCCTGCCACACCCATACTCGGCGGATGGAGGCCTATCTCTACTTCAACCTCGACCAGGCCCACCGCGTCTTCCACTTCATGGGCGAG
Organism: Allobosea lupini; assembly: GCF_900109525.1. GTDB lineage: Bacteria > Pseudomonadota > Alphaproteobacteria > Rhizobiales > Beijerinckiaceae > Allobosea > Allobosea lupini. The sequence goes on from NZ_FOAN01000005.1 coordinate 99,521, forward strand.
CCGCAGCAGACCCGCCACCTCCTCGTCGCCAACGAGCAGGCGGTGATCTCGCCGAACTGGTCGATCCATTGCGGCTGCGGCACCTCGAACTACTCCTTCGTCTGGGCCATGGCCGGCGACAATGTCGAGTTCACCGACATGGACGCCGCCCCGGTGGAGACACTGCGCTGATGGCCGCGCCCTCGCCCTTCTCGCTGGACGGCCGCACGGCGCTGGTGACTGGCGCCAATACCGGCATCGGCCAGGGTATCGCGGTGGCGCTCGCCGAGGCTGGTGCGAAGGTCGTCGCGGCTGGACGCTCGAGCATGGCCGAGACGGAGAAGCTCATCGCGGAGGCGGGTGGGATCTGCTTCGCGCTGCAGGTCGATCTCCAGCAGCAGGGCATTGCAGCACGGGTTATCGAGCAGGCCGCGGAACTGGCCGGCCCGCTCGACATCCTCGTCAACAATGCCGGCATCATCCGCCGGGCCGACGCGCTCGATTTCAGCGAGAGCGACTGGGACGAGGTGATGAACCTCAATCTCAAGGCCAATTTCTTCCTGGCCCAGGCCTTCGCCAAGGCCGCGCTCTCCGCCGGACGCACCGGGCGCATCGTCAACATCGCCTCGCTGCTCTCCTTCCAGGGCGGCATCCGCGTTGCCTCCTATACGGCGAGCAAGAGCGGGCTGGCTGGGCTGACCCGGCTGCTCGCTTGCGAATGGGCGGCCAAGGGCATCAATGTCAACGCGATTGCCCCCGGCTATGTCGAGAGCAACAATACCGAGGCGCTCCGTGCCGATCCCGACCGCAACGCCGCGATCCTCGCGCGCATCCCGGCCGGCCGCTGGGGCAGGCCGTCCGATATCGGCGGCGCGGCGGTGTTCCTGGCGAGCGATGCCGCGGCCTACATCCATGGCGCGATCCTTCCCGTCGACGGAGGCTGGCTGGCCCGATGAGCGACCGTCTCAACTCCTTCTTCCAGCACGACACTGACATCGCCTGGGAGCCGACCGAGCCCGGCGTCAGGCGCAAGATCATGGCCTATGGCCCGGACCTGATGGTCGTGCGCGTCGCCTTCGAGCAGGGCGCGATCGGCAAGGCCCACCAGCATCCGCACCGCCAGGCTTCTTACGTCGAGAGCGGCGTCTTCGACGTCACCATCGACGGCAAGACCAGCCGGCTTGTTGCGGGCGATACCTTCTTCGTGCCCGAGAACCTCGTCCACGGCGTCGTAAACGTCGAGGCCGGGCAACTGATCGATTCCTTCACACCGATGCGGACGGAATTTTTGTGAAAGTCCGCTGCGCCGGCCCTGCCGGCGCAGCTCCCGCCTGGGGCAAAAACGACCGGAATAAGCCGGCGATCATTTTGGGGAGAGGATCAAGACCATGCTCAATCGACGGAGTTTCTCCGCGCTCGCCGGCGTCGCCTTTGCCGCGTTGCTTTCGACCTCGGCTCAGGCGCAAAACGTCACCCTGCGCTCGACCGACATCCACCCGACCGACTATCCGACGGTCGAGGCCGTCCGCCATATGAGCAAGCTGCTCGATGAGCGCACGCAGGGCCGCATCAAGATCAACGTCTTCCACTCGGCCCAGCTCGGCCAGGAGAAGGACACGATCGACCAGACGCGCTTCGGCGTCATCGACATCAACCGCATCAACATGGCGCCGTTCAACAACCTGATCCCGGCGACCAACGTGCCGTCCCTGCCCTTCATCTTCCGCTCGGTCGACCACATGCGGAAGGTCATGGACGGGCCGATCGGCGACAATCTCCTGAAGGACTTCGAGAAGCACGACCTGATCGGCCTCGCCTTCTACGATTCCGGCTCGCGCTCCTTCTATAACTCCAAGAAGGCGATCAACAGCCCGGCCGACATGAAGGGCATGAAGATCCGCGTGCAGCAGTCCGATATGTTCGTCGCGCTGGTCTCGGCGCTCGGCGCCAACGCCACGCCGATGCCGTTCGGCGAGGTCTATTCGGCCCTGCAGACCGGCGTCATCGACGGCGCCGAGAACAACTGGCCGTCCTATGAATCGACCCGGCATTTCGAGGTCTCGAAGTTCTATTCGGTGACCGAGCACTCGCTCTCGCCAGAGGTGCTGGTGATGTCGAAGAGGAGCTTCGACAAGTTCAATGCCGCCGACCAGGCGCTGATCAAGGCCGCCGCCAAGGAATCCGTCGCCAAGATGCGCGAGCTCTGGGACGCGCGCGAAAAGGCCTCGGAAGCCAAGGTCAAGGCCGGCGGCGCGCAGATCAACACGGTCGAGAAGCAGCCCTTCATCGACGCGATGAAGCCGGTCTACGACAAGTTCGTCACCGACGCGAAGCTCAAGGACATGGTCGCCGCGATCCAGGCGGTGAAGTGAGCTGAACGACGGGGCGGCTTTCGGGCCGCCCCGTTTTCCAAAGCCCTCATCCTGAGGAGCGATCGCAGATCGCGTCTCGAAGGATGCTCCAGTTGGTTCCGGAGCCTCCTGGAGCATCCATCGAGACGCCGCTCCGCGGCTCCTCAGGATGAGGGCTGAGCACAAGCAACCGACATCAGTCTCGGACATCCCATGCACGCCTTCACCGCGTCTCTCACGCGCCTCGGCGCCAAGCTCAGCCTCTACGCCCTGTTCGCCGCCGGCGCCGGTCTCGTCCTGATGACGATCATGGTCGCCTGGGGCGTTTTCGGCCGCTATGTCCTCAACGACACGCCGATCTGGGTCGAGGCCGGCTCGCTCTTCCTGATGTCCTGGTTCATCCTGCTCGGCGCCGCCGTCGGCGTGCGCGAGAGCGATCATCTCGGCTTCGAGGTCGGGCTCGCCATGTCGCCGCCGCCCCTGCGCGCCGCTCTGATCCTGATCGGCGAGGGCCTCGTCTGCGCTTTCGGCATCGCCATGCTCGTCTATGGCAGCCAGCTCGCCGCCGGCACCTGGAGTGACCGCATGCCGATCATCGGCATCTCGCGCGGCTGGGACTATGTCCCGATCGCCGCCGGCGGCGCGCTGATCGCCCTCTTTGCGTTTGAGAAGATGCTGCTCTTCGTCACCGGCGAGAAGCAGGCCCCGCTCGGCTTCGGCCATTTTGGCTCCGAGCAGGAGGTCTGAACCATGGAACTCTGGGTTCTCTTCGGCGTCTTCTCGCTGCTGCTGCTGATCGGCGTGCCCGTCGCCTTCTGCCTCGGCATCGCCTCGGTCGCGACCGTCGCCTATATGGGCCTGCCGCCGGTCGTCGTCTTCCAGCAGATGAATTCCGGCATGAATGCCTTCGCCATGATGGCGATCCCGTTCTTCATCTATGCCGGCGACCTGATGATCCGCGGTGGCATCGCCGAGCGCCTGATCCAGATGGCGGCGAGCCTGGTCGGCCATCTGCGGGGCGGCCTCGGCCAGGTCAATGTCGTCACCTGCACGCTCTTCGGCGGTATCTCCGGTTCGGCCGTGGCCGACGCCTCCGCCGTCGGCGGCCTGATGATCCCGCAGATGAAGAAGCGCGGCTACGACGCCGACTACGCCGTCAACGTCACTGCGAATGCGGCGATCATCGCGCTGCTGATCCCGCCCTCGCACAACATGATCATCTATTCGCTCTCGGCCGGCGGAAACCTCTCGATCGCCGATCTCTTCACCGCCGGCGTCGTCCCCGGCCTTCTGCTCTGTGCCGCGCTGATGGTCGCGGCCTGGGCGGTCGCGGTAAAGCGCGGCTATCCGCGCGAGGCCTTCCCCGGCTTCGCCGCCGTCGGGCGCTATGTCGTGCTGGCCTTGCCAGGCATCCTGCTGATCGGCATCATCTTCGGCGGCGTCCGCTCCGGCGTCTTCACCGCGACCGAATCCTCCTGCGTCGCTGTGGTCTACGCCATCCTCGTCACCATCCTGGTCTATCGCCAGCTGACCTGGACGGCCTTCGTCGAGGCGACGCTCGGCGCGGTCCGCACCACCGCCATGGTGCTGCTGGTGATCGGCGCCGCCGGCTCCTTCGGCTGGCTGATGGCCTTCCTGCAGGTGCCGCAGGCGACGATCGCGGCGATGAAGGCGGTCTCCGACAACCCGCTCGTCATCCTCCTGATGATCAACATCATCCTGCTGGTGCTCGGCACCTTCATGGACATGGCGCCGATGATCATCATCTGCACGCCGATCTTCCTGCCTGTGGTCAAGGCCTTCGGCGTCGACCCGATCCATTTCGGCGTGATCCTGATCCTCAATGCCGGCATCGGCCTCAATACCCCGCCGGTCGGCTCGGTGCAGTTCGTCGCCTGCGCAATCGGGCGGATCTCGATCGGCGAATCCATGCGCACGATCTGGCCGTTCTACGGCGCATCTGTTGCCGTGCTGCTGCTGGTGACCTATGTGCCCGGCATCTCCCTCTGGCTGCCGAGGCTGTTCCATTGACCCGTCTGTCCTCCGCCACCCTTGCCTCGCTCCCGGCCGCCGTCAGGCGTCCGAGCTATGATCGGAGCAAGCTCCAGCCGGGCATCGTCCATCTCGGCCTCGGCGCCTTCACCCGCGCCCATCTCTGCGAATTCACCGACGATGCGCTTGAGCGGGAGTTCGGTGACTGGGGCATCGTCGGCGCCAGCCTGCAGCGGCCCGACCAACGCGACCGGCTGAAACCGCAGGACGGGCTTTACACCTTCCTGAAGCGCGCTCCCGCCGGGCCGGAGTTGCGCGTGATCGGCTCGGTGCTCGACGTGCTCGTCGCGCCCGAGAACCCGCAGGCGCTCGTGGCGAAGCTCGCCGCCCCGGAGACGAAGATCGTCTCGCTCACCGTCACCGAGAAGGGCTATTGCCACGACCCGGCGACCGGCAAGCTCAAGGCCGACCATCCCGACATCGTCCACGATCTCGCCAATCCCGATGCACCGCGCTCGGCGGTCGGCCTGATCGTCGCCGGCCTTTCCGCCCGCAACGCCGCGGGCCTTGGCCCGTTCACTGCGCTCTGCTGTGACAATCTTCCCTCGAACGGCCATATCCTGGCCGGTCTCATCAGGGACTTCGCCGCCCTGCGCGACGACAAGCTCGCCGCCTGGATCGAAGCCAACGGCGCTTTCCCCTCGACCATGGTCGACCGGATCGTGCCGGCGACCACCGAGGCCGATATCGCCGAGGTCGCTGGCCTGCTCGGCCTCGACGACGCCGCCCCGGTGATCGGCGAGCCCTTCCGGCAATGGGCCGTCGAAGACGTCTTCGCTGCCGGCCGGCCACGCTGGGATGCGGTCGGTGCTCAGATGGTCACCGAAGTCGCGCCGTTCGAGTTCATGAAGCTGCGCATGCTCAACGGCGCGCATTCGAGCCTGGCCTATCTCGGCTATCTCGCCGGTCACGAGACGGTCGCAGAGGCCAGCCGTGATCCGGTCTTCGCGCGCTTCCTGCAAGGGCTGTGGAGCGAGATCATTCCGACCGTGCCCGCTCCGCAGGGCGTCGACCTCAAGACCTATGCCGGTGACCTGCTCGCCCGCTTCCAGAACCCGGCAATCAGGCACCGCACCTGGCAGATCGCCATGGACGGCTCGCAAAAGCTGCCTCAGCGCCTGCTCGGCACCATCCGCGAGCGGCTGAAGGCCGGCGCGCCGATCGATCACCTTGCCCTCGGCGTCGCCGCCTGGATGTCCTATGTCACCGGCACCGACGAGACGGGCGCTGAAATCGATGTGCGCGACCCGCTTGCCGGTGAATTCGCGATCCGCGCCAAGGCGCTCGGCCGCGATGCCGTGGCGCTGAGCACGGCCCTGTTCGGCATTGGCGCGATCTTCGGCGAGGACCTGCCGCGCGAGGAGCGCTTCACGCAGGCCGTAGCGGGGCATCTCGACAGCCTGTTCCAGAAGGGCGCGAAGGCGACGGCCGCGGCGCTGGGGTGAATGACGTGCGTCATGCTCGGGCTTGACCCGAGCATCTCAGGCTGGAGTAGGCTCCGATCGGCGCCTTCTCGTCAGGAAATTCTCGGGCCTGCGCAGCGCCTCCGCCCGAGAATGACGCACTTGGTCCCCCTTGATCCCCGCCCCGCCCTGACGCCAGATACAGGCGATGTTCGCCCGCTTCGCCAACGCCCTGGCCACCAGTGCCCTCGCCGCATTGCTGCTCCTGCCCTCAGCGGAAGCGAAGGCTCAGGCGCAGCCGGCCGCAACCTATGTCGTGCCGAACTACTGGGACCCGAATGTCAGAGTCGAGCGGCCCGATCCCGGCCCGCCGCGCGTGATCCGCTTCCTGACCGACGACGATTTCCCGCCGATGCATTTCGCCACGCCGGAAGGCGGCGTCACCGGATTCTCCGTCGAGCTCGCACGAGCCGTCTGCGAGAAGCTGATGTTGAGCTGCACCATCCAGGCGCGCCGCTTCGACACCTTGCTGGACTCCCTCGCCGAGGGACGCGGCGACGTGCTCGCCGCCGCCATCCCGGTCACTGTCGAATTGCGCACCCGCTTCGCCGCCAGCCAGATCTACCACCGCTCGCCAGCAAGGCTGCTGACGACGCGGGGCAATGCCCGTGCGGACCTCGAACTGGGGAGCTTGCGCGGCACCCGCGTCGCCGTGGTCGCGAGCACCGCGCATGAGGCCTTCCTCGAGCGCCTCGCCCCGTTCATCCAGCGCCGAACAGCACCCGACCTGCAGGCGGCCCTTGCCATGCTACGCAGCGGCGATGCCGAATATGTCTTCGGAGACGGGGTCTCGCTGGCGCTGAGCATCGCCGGCCGTGGCGGCAGCGAATTCGCCTTCGCCGGCGGCCCCTATCTCGAAGCCCGCTATTTCGGCGAGGGCGTCGGTTTTCTGCTGCGCAAGGACGATCTCGCCTTGAAACGGGCGATCGACTACGCGCTGCAAGGCCTCTGGGACGACGGCACCTATGCCAGGCTGTTCATCCGGTTTTTCCCGGTCAGCCCGTTCTGATCATCCCTGGCGGGCTGGCTCGGCTTGGCGAGGCGCCCTTCCTCGGCCTTGTAGAAATACTGCGAGGCGACCAGCCAACCTTTGAGCGGCCGCAGGGGCGGGATGCAGGTCAGCAGCACCAGCGGCAAGGTCGTGACCAGATGTACCCAGGTCGGCGGCTGGTAGCTCAGCTCCAGCCAGAGCGGGAAGGCGACCGCCGGCACGCAGACGAACATCATCACGAAGAAGGCCGGGCCATCCGCCGGATCGGCGAAGGAATAGTCGAGCCCGCAGGCCTCGCAACGCGGCTTCAGAGTCAGGAACCCGTCGAAGAGCTGTCCTTCACCGCAGCGCGGGCAGCGGCCGCGCAGGCCGGTCTTGAGCGGAGACAGCGCCGGCCAATGCTGATGTGCCATGTCGTCCTCCTGACGGTGAAGCAACGAAATTGACTGCATTCACCAGAGATTGACAGCCACATAATCCCGATATTGATTGCAGTCAATATTCATGCATATGCAGCACTGTCGCACCCTATGCATTGGGTACAGTCCCGATCCGATCAGAGCGCTCGGACACTCGCTTCCGGAGCCTGCTCCAGTGCGTGCGCCATGAAGGCGAGCGCATCGCCCAGCGCCTTTCGGCCGATTGGCCCTCCCAGGCAGATGCGGGCAGCTTCCGGCGCCGGCCCTTTCGCGGTGAAGGCATCGCTGGCGACGATGCCGATTCCGGTCGCCTGCATCTGCCCGACGAAGGCGGCCCGGGTCCATGGCTGCGGCAGCTCCAGCCAGAGATTGAAGCTGAGCGGATCGGCGCTGCTCGAGCCCGCCGGCAGGATTTCGGCGGCGAGTCGCTGCCGCGCCGCCGTCTCCGCCCTGACGAAGGCAAGCAGCGCATCGGCGCTGCCGTCCTCGATCCAATGCGTCGCAAGCGCCGCGGTCAGGGGCGAGGCCATGATGCTGCTGGCCCGCAGCGCGGCGGCGAAGGGCCAGCCGGAACGTAGATCCGACACCACGACATAGGCGAGCCGCAAGCCGGCCCCAAGGCATTTCGACAGGCCCGCAATGTGCCAGGTCAGCTCCGGCGCCAGCGCCGCAAAGGGAGCGGGCGCATCGGGCGGCAGGAAGCCATAGGCATCGTCCTCGATGATCGCCACGCCATGCCGGCGGGCGATCGCTGCGACCTCCCCGCGTCGCCGTTCCGGCATGGTGATCGTCGTCGGGTTCTGCAGCACGGGATTGAGATAGAGCGCTTTCGGCTTCAGGCGGCCGCAAGCCTCGGCAAAGGCGTCGGGGTCGAGCCCGTCGCCATCCATGGCAAGGCCGGTCAGGGACAGGCCAAGCTGGGCGCAGATCGAGCGGATGCCGGGATAGGTCAGCGCCTCGCACATCACCGCATCGCCCGGCCTGGCGAGAGCGCTCAGGATCGCCAGCAGCGCCGCATTCGCGCCCGGCACGACGAAGAGCTGTTCAGAGGCGGGAGCAAGCCCGCGCCGCCCGAGCCAGAGCGCAGCCGCCGCCTTGTCGGCGGGCGAGCCACCGAGCGGCTGATAGCGCAGCAGACTGACCAGTCGCTCACTGACCTCGACCATGCCCTGCCGCAGCCGGGCGACCAGTGCCGGATCGTCGGGCTCCGGCGGCAAGGTCATCGAGAGGTCGACCAGCTCCGGCATGGCAGGCCGCGGGATCGAGTCTCGACCGGTCGCCGGGGTCTTGACTGTCGCAGCCTTGACGAAGGTCCCCTGCCCGACCCGCGACTCGACCAGGCCGCGCCGCTGCGCCTCGACATAGCCGCGCGCCACGGTGGTGAAGTCGATGGCGAGCGCCTCGGCCAGCCGACGCTGCGGCGGCAGCCTGTCACCCGCCGACAGCGCTCCCGCGGCGATGTCGGCGGCGATGCGGTCCGCGATGGCGAGATAGCGCGGCTTGTCGCTTCGGGTCAGGTCGGGGAGCCAATCCATCGATGCGATCCGTCGAAAGGCGAAGCACTGAATGGATTGACTGTATATTGTTGCGCAGCCGCGCTGTCACTAGCGAGAGCGCTCCGACTTCGATCGTCATTGCGAGCGAAGCGAACCAATTCAGAAGGGCGTAGAGTTCTGGGCCCCTGGATTGCTGCGTCGCTTTCGCTCCTCGCAATGACAGGAGAGGTCGACCGCCTCTCAGCTGACGATCTCGCCCCTGAACGCCCAGCGCGTCATCCGGCGCTCGACCAGCGCGCAGGCGGCGTACATCAGCACGCCCATGATCGCGATGGCGAAGAGGCCGGCGAAGGTCGTGGCGGAATCGTTGCGGGCGCCGGCCGAGAGCATCAGGAAGCCGATGCCGCGATTGCCGCCGACCGTCTCGGAGATCACCGAGCCGATGAAGGCGAGCGTCACCGCAACCTTCAGGCTGGCGAAGAGATAGGGCATGGCGCGGGGCACGCCGACCTTGGTCAGGATCTCCCATTGGCTGGCGCCCAGCGAACGCATCACGTCGCGCATCTCGGGCTCGATCGTGGCGAGGCCGGTCGCGACGTTCACCACGATCGGGAAGAAGGAGATGACGAAGGCGGTGATGATCGCCGGCAGGGCGCCGACGCCGAGCCAGATCATCAGGATCGGCACGATTGCAACCTTGGGCACCGCGTTGAAGGCGATCAGCAGCGGGTAAAGCCCGGAATAGACGAAGGGCGAGGCACCGACGGCAAGGCCGAGCAGAACGCCGAAGCCGATCGCCAGCACGAAGCCGATCGCCGTCGTCCACAAGGTCTCCAGGCAGTATCGCAGCAGGATGTCCCAGCGCTGGATCATCACCTCGAAGATGCGGGAGGGCTTCGGCGCCAGGATCTCCGGCACGTCGAAGACGATGCAGGCGAGTTCCCAGAGCAGCAGCAGGCCCGCCATGGCGAGCCAGGGCATGGCAACGAGCAGGATCTGCCTCTGCCGATCAGTCATAACCTTGGTCCTGCCGGGGCCGCATCACGCATGTTCCATATGGATGCGTTCGCGCAGATCGTGGACGATGTCGACGAACTCGGCGGTGAAGGTCGTCTCCAGCGTGCGCGGGCGCGGCAGCTCGATCTTGCTGATCTTGACGATCCGTCCGGGCCGGCGGCTCATCACATAGACGGTGTCGGCGAGATAGACCGCCTCGCGCAGGTCGTGCGTCACCAGCACGGCGGTGAAGCGGCGCTCCAGCCAGAGCGCCTGCATCACGCCCCAGAGCTCCTCGCGGGTGAAGGCGTCGAGCGCGCCGAAGGGCTCGTCGAGCATCAGGATCTCGGGCTCGTGCACCAGCGCCCGGCACAGGCTGGAGCGCTGCTGCATGCCGCCGGAGAGCTGCCAGGGAAACTTGTCGCCGAAGCCGCCGAGGCCCACCGATGCGAGCAGCTTTTCCACCCGTTCGACGTATTCGGCCTTGTTCGCCCGGAAGCGGCGCTTGTGCGGCTCGACCACTTCGAGCGGCAGGAGGATGTTGTCGCGCGTCGTGCGCCAGGGCATCAGCGTCGGCGCCTGGAAGGCCATGCCGACGCCGCGGATCGGGCCCTTGACCGGCTGGCCGTGGACCCGGACCTCGCCGCCGCTCGGTGGCAGCAGCCCGGTGACCAGCTTCATCAGCGTGGACTTGCCGCAGCCGGAGGGGCCGACCACGGCGATGAACTCGCCCTTGGCGATGTCGAGCGTCGCATCCTCCAGCGCCAGCATGCGCGAGGGCCCGCTGCCATAGGCGAGGCTGACCTTGCGCAGTTCGACGAGAGGCGTGTCGGTGGAAGCCGGCATGGAGGGCGTCATTCTCGGGCTTGTCCCGAGAATCTCAGGACCAGGAATCTCCAGGAGATGGTCGGGTCGAGCCCGACCATGACGGCTGAGATCAACGCCTCAAGGCGCGACCATGCGCTCCGCCTTGGGCGGCAGGAACTTGTTGGTGAACACCTTGTCGGGTGCCGGCGCGGCCGGCAGGCCGAAGGCGTCGGCAACGTCGGTGACCGAGCGGGCAAAGCGCGCCGGGTCGACATCGCCCATGCCGTTCTCCTTCACGAAGGGCGTCAGCACATTCATCTTCAGCGACAGGTCGAGGCGCTCGGTCTCGAGCTTCTCGTCGATCAGCGGGTCGCGCTGCTTGGCGGCGGCGATACCGAGAGCCGGATTGGCGGCGACCTCCTTCCAGGCCTTGGCCGTGGCGCGCAGGAAGCCCTTCACCACCTCAGGCTTCTCGGCGAGGGCCGGCGAGACGATGATGCCGTTGCCGTATACGTCCATCTTGTAGTCGGAGTAGTTGAAGGAGACGATGTCCTCCTGCTTCACACCGCGCGCCTTGAGGTCGAGCACCGAGGAGAAGAAGTGCCCGCTGATGAAGTCGACCGTGCCCTGCACCATCGACTGCTCGCGCAATTGCGGCGTCAGGTTGACGTGATTGACACTCTTGGCATCGATGCCGACCTTCTTGGCGAAGGCGGGAAAGAGCCGGAACGAAGCGTCGAATACCGGCGCGCCCAGCTTCTTGCCGGCGAGATCGGCCGGCTTGGTGATGCCGGTCTTCTTCAGCGTGTGCACGCCGAAGGGCGGGAAGTCATAGGCCATGAAGACGCAGAGGATCTCCTTGCCGGCGTTCTTGGCGTTGTACTCGATCAGCGAGTTCACATCGGCGAAGCCGATATCGTAGGCGCCGGTGGCGACGCGCTGGACCGCGCCGGCCGAGCCCTGGCCGGGATCCATCGTCACGTCCAGCCCCTCGGCCTTGTAGTAGCCCTTCTCCAGCGCGACCAGGAAAGGCGAGGTCGGCCCCTGGAACACCCAGTCGAGCGTGAACTTGACCGCGGTCTGCGCCTGCGCCGGCGACATCGCCCCCAGTGCCAGCGCAGCCGCGCCGGCGAGCGCGACGCGGCGGCTGAGCGCCGCCAAACCCTTGCCGGCCCGCTGCGAGCCGGAATGCCCCCACTTCACCTCACGAACCATCGAAGCCGACCCCTGCTTATGTTGTACGACGACGCTAACGGGGCTCTCTTGTGAGTCAATCGACCGGGCGGGGTTGTCTGCCGCTTTTTCAGGCAGGCGTTTTCCATCTTGCCGGCAGATGGCGTCCCGGTTGTTGCACCGCACGCGCATATCTGCGAAACCGCGCCCTTCCCTGCCCTATCCTGCGAGACCTCTAGCCAAAATGCCCGCTTTCGAACCCGCGCTGATCGAAGCCGCCCGCGTCTCGGCCGCCTGGCCGTTCGAGGAAGCCAAGAAGCTCGTGGCGCGGTTGCAGAAATCGGGCAAGCGGGAGGTGGTGTTCGAGACCGGCTACGGTCCGTCGGGCCTGCCGCATATCGGCACCTTCGGCGAGGTCGCGCGCACCTCGATGGTGCGCCATGCCTTCCAGGTGCTGACCGACGGCGCGATCCCGACCCGGCTGATCGCCTTCTCGGATGATCTCGACGGCCTGCGCAAGGTGCCGGACAACGTCCCGAACAAGGAGCTGCTGGCGCAGCATCTCGGCAAGCCGCTGACCGAGGTGCCGGACCCGTTCGGCACGCATGACTCGTTCGGCCGGCACAACAATGCAAGGCTTTGCGCCTTCCTCGACCAGTTCGGCTTCGACTACGAGTTCAAGTCCTCGACCGACGCCTATCGCGCCGGCGAGTTCGACGCGACCCTGCTCAGGATGCTGGCCCGCTTCGACAAGATCATGTCGATCATGCTGGCGACCCTGCGCGAGGAGCGCGCCGCGACCTATTCGCCTTTCCTGCCGATCCATCCGAAGACCCGCATCGTCATGCAGGTGCCGATCGAGGCGCGCGATGTCGAGGCCGGCACCATCACCTGGACCGATCCGCAGAGCGGCGAGCGCTTCACCACGCCGGTGACCGGCGGCCATGCCAAGCTGCAATGGAAGCCGGATTGGGCGATGCGCTGGGTCGCGCTCGGCGTCGACTACGAGATGGCCGGCAAGGACCTGATCGACTCGGTCAAGGTCTCCTCGCAGATCGCCCGCGCCATCGACGGCACGCCGCCGGAGGGCTTCAACTATGAGCTCTTCCTCGACGAGCAGGGCCAGAAGATCTCGAAGTCGAAGGGCAACGGCCTGACCATCGAGGACTGGCTGAGCTACGGCCCGCCGGAATCGCTGGCGCTGTTCATGTATGCGCGTCCGCGCGAGGCCAAGAAGCTGCATTTCGACGTGATCCCGCGCGCGGTCGACGACTACATGCAGTTCCTGGGCGGCTATGATCGGCAGGACTGGAAGAACCGGCTCGGCAATCCGGTCTGGCACATCCATGCCGGCACCCCGCCGCAGCCGGAGGTGGTCGCCACCGGCGCCGGCGACAATGCGGTGCGCACGCAGATCTCGTTCTCGCTGCTGATGAACCTCGTCGCCGTCGCGAACTCCGAGGACAAGGCGGTCCTCTGGGGTTTCCTGCAGCGCTATGCGCCCGGCATCTCGCCGCAGACGCATCCGCGGCTCGATGCGCTCGTCGGCTACGCGCTCGCCTACTTCAGAGACTTCGTGAAGCCGGCCAAGCACTACCGCCCGGCCGACGAGACCGAACGCGCCGCCTTCCTCGCATTGGACGCGGCACTCGCCGCGCTGCCGGCAGGTGCGAGCGCCGAAGAGGTTCAGGATGCGGCCCTCGACGTCGCCAGAGCCATCCCGCGGTACCAGAACCTCAGCGCCAAGAATGCGACGCCGGAGCGGCCGGGCGTCTCCGGCGACTGGTGGAAGGCGATCTACCAGGTGATGTTCGGCGAGGATCAGGGCCCGCGCTTCGGCTCCTTCGCTGCGATCTACGGCCTCGACAACACCCGCAAGCTGATCGCCAAGGCGCTCGATGGCGGGCTGATCCGCGAGCATGAGGCCTTCCTCGCGGCGCGCCAGCCGCTCAGCGCATGAGTGCAGTGGCGGCTGAGGCGGTCGAGAAGGCCATCGCCAGCCGCCGCGCCGTGCGCGCCTTCTTGCCCGATCCCGTCGATCCGGCACTGGTGCGCCGCCTGATCGCACTGGCCGCGCAGGCACCGAGCGGCACCAATATGCAGCCCTGGCGCCTGCGCGTGCTCGGCCCCAGGACCCGCGCGAAGCTGGAGACGGCGCTGGTTGCCGCGCTCGACGATCCCTCCCCGCGCGAGGAGGAGTATCGCTATTATCCTGCGACCCTCCGCGAGCCCTATCTCTCTCGCCGCCGCAAGGTCGGCTGGGACCTCTACGGCCTGCTCGGCGTCGCCAAGGGCGACCATGCCGGGATGCGCCGCCAGACCGAGGCGAACCTGCGCTTCTTCGGCGCGCCGGTCGCGCTGATGCTGACGGTCGACCGCGATCTCGAGATCGGCTCCTGGCTCGATCTCGGCGCCTTCGTCCAGACCTTGCTGATCGCGGCGCAGGGCCACGGCCTCGATTCCTGCCCCCAGGCGATCTTCGCCAGCTTTCATGGAATCGTGCGGCGCGAGCTTTCCATTCCACAGAGCGAGGTCGTGGTCTGCGGCATCGCGCTCGGCAAGGCCGATCCGAACGCTCCGGCAAACCGGCTCGTGCCGGAGCGCGAGCCGGTCGAGGGCTTCACCAGCTGGCTGGATTAGGGCGCGCCCCGCGCCTCAGCCCGCCACGGCGGTATACTCGGTCTCGACCGAGGAATCGTGCAGATGGTGGTCGTAGCCGTAGATGTGGATCGAGATCGCATCGCCCACGCCGCGGTTCTGCATGCGGTGGATGTTCGGCCCGGTCGGCAGCATGCAGGCGACATAGCCAGCCTGGCGCTCATGCTCCTCGGTCGGAACGGCGCGACTGGCATCGATGGCGCGATACCAGGTTTCCGTCAGGACGCCCGCGACCATGCCAAAGCAGCACGAGCAGTGATGGTCGTGGATGCAGGTCGTGGCGCCTTCGCCCCAGACCATCGCCCAGACGCTGACGGCCTCGTTGCCGGCGAGCAGGTTGCGGGCATAGCCGCCCTGCTTGCGCAGCAGCGGCAGGGCCTGGATCAGGTCGGGGATAGCAACGAGCTCGTCGAGGACGGCACGGGCCGCGGCGAGATAGTCGCGCGAGCAGGTGCCCTCATGGGTCTGCAGGGCATTCAGCACCGCGCCGCTCCGCTCCTCGCCGAGAAAGCCCTGCATGTCCCTGATCTCCCGTCGCATCGAATGACAGGAGGATGATAGGCCGGACCCGGTGGGAACGGTTTGCGATCCGCCGCCAAAAATGCAGCAGAATTAGAAACAGATACCAATATAATTCTCGATATGAGAAAATAATTTCCGCTCGTAGATAACGAGTGATATTCTGTTCCGAGGAGATTCGTCGCCGTGGCCAGGCTCGACACCTTCGATCTGCGCATTCTCGCCCTGCTGCAGCAGGATGCGAGCCAACCGCTGGCGGAGATCGCGGCGGCGGTCGGACTGTCGCCGACACCATGCTGGCGGCGCATCCAGAAGCTGGAAGAGGCGGGCCATATCAGGCGGCGCGTCGCGCTGCTCGATCGCACCAAGCTGAAGGCCGGCGTCACCGTCTTCATCGCGGTGAAGACGGCGCGCCATACGATGGAATGGCTGGAGCGCTTCCACGCCGCCGTGCACGACCTGCCCGAGATCGTCGACTTCTATCGGATGAGCGGCGATATCGACTATCTGCTCAAGGCCTATGTCTCGGATATCTCCGCCTATGATGCACTCTACAAGAAGCTGATCTCGCGCATCGAGCTCAGCGACGTCACCTCCATGTTCGCCATGGAAGAGCTGAAGTCGACCACGGCGATCCCCCTCGGCTTCGCCGCCGAGGAGCCGTAACGGATCAGGCGCGGAGCGAGTTGAACCCCTTGCCCTCGGCCGCGAGCTTGCGCAGCAGCGGCGCGGGTTCGAGCGAGGCATCGCCGCTTTCCTTCGCCTGCTGCTCAAGCCGCTCGACGATGGTGGCCAGTCCGACGCTCTCAGCCCAATGCATCGGCCCGCCGCGCCAGGCGGGCCAGTTGTAGCCGTTGAGCCAGACCGTATCGATGTCGCCGGCGCGCGTGGCGATGCCTTCGTCAAGGATGCGCGCGCCCTCGTTGACCATCGGGTCGAGCAGCCGCGCCAGGATCTCTTCGCTGGTGAAGCTGCGCCGCGTTACGCCCTTGCTCGCCGAGACCTCGACGATCAGCGCCTCGACCTCAGGATCGCGCTCGCCGGCACGCGCGCCTTCGGGATAGCGGTAATAGCCGCGCCCGGTCTTCTGGCCGAACCAGCCGCGCTCGCAGATCGCATCGGCCACTGCCGCGCTCTTGCCGCGTGCCTTGCGGCTGCGCCAGCTGATGTCGTTGCCGGCGAGATCGGACATGGCGAAAGGGCCCATCTTGAAGCCGAAGCCGGTCAAGGCCGCGTCGACCTCATGCGGCATGGCACCGGCGACGAGCAGGCGCTCGGCGGCGCGGGTGCGCGCCTCCAGCATGCGGTTGCCGACGAAGCCGAAGCAGTTGCCGACCACGACCGGCACCTTGCCGAGCTTGCGCCCGAGGCCGATCGCGGTTGCGATGACGTCGTTGGCGACGCCGGCGGGACGAACGATCTCCAGGAGCTTCATCACATTGGCCGGGCTGAAGAAATGCATGCCGAGCACGTCCGCCGGCCGGCTCGTCACGGCGGCAATCTCGGCGAGGTCGAGATAGGAGGTGTTGCTGGCGAGGATCGCGCCCGGCTTGGCGATCGCGTCGAGCGCCCCGAATATCTCGCGCTTGACACCCATCTCCTCGAAGGCGGCCTCGATCACGATGTCGGCCTCGGCGGCGGCGGCGAGCCCAACCGCCGGCGTGATCAGCGCCATGCGCTGCTCGCGCACCGCCTCGGTCATCGAGCCGCGCTTGACCGAGAAGCCATAGGTGTCGCGCACCCGGGCATAGCCCTTGTCGACCTGCTCCTGCGTGGTCTCGATCAGCGTCACCGGGATGCCGGCATTGGCGAAGCACATCGCGATGCCGCCGCCCATGGTGCCGGCGCCGATCACGGCTGCACGCGCGATCGGACGCGGCTTCACGCTCTCGTCGATACCGGGCACCTTCGCCGCCTCGCGCTCGGCGAAGAAGACATAGCGCAGCGCCTTGGAGCGCTCGTCGCCGAGGAGCTTCACGAACAGCGCCCGCTCGGTCGCAAGCCCCTCCGCCAGCGGCAACGTCAGGGCCGCGCGCACCGCCTCGACCAGCGCCGCGACATTCGGCATCTCGCCCGATTTCGCCAGCGCATCCTTGGCCAGTGCCTCGAAAGCCTCGCGCTCGCTCCCGGTCAGCTTGTCGGTGCGCGCGCTGGTCTTCACCGGCACGCCCTTGCCTGCCAGCTCCTGCGCCAGCGCGATCGCAGCCGCGGTGGCATCGCTCTCGACGAGCTTGTCGACCAGCCCGAGCGCCAGCTCCTTCTGCGCCGGGATCGGCTCGCCCGAGAGCATCATCGGGAAGGCGGCGGCCGCTCCGATCAGGCGCGGCAGGCGTTGCGTGCCGCCGGCGCCCGGAATCAGGCCGAGCTTGATCTCCGGCAGGCCGAGCTTCGCGGCCGGCGTCGCGACGCGGCCATGGCAGGCGAGCGCCACCTCGAGCCCGCCGCCTAATGCGACGCCCTCGATCGCGGCGACCACAGGTTTAGGCGCATCCTCGATCGCCGCCAGCAGGTCCGGCAGGATCGGCGGGGCCGGAGGCTTGCCGAACTCGCTGATATCAGCACCAGCGATGAAGGCGCGGCCCTTGGCGGCGATGACCAGTGCCGTCACGGCGGGATCGGCCATCGCCTGCGCCAGCGCGTTGTTGAGATCATTCCGGAGCGCAGCCGAGAGCGCATTCACAGGCGGGTTGTCGAGCGTCGCGACGGCGATCTCGCCCTGGCGGGTCAATGTAACGGTAGGCATGCGATCTCCACCCTGTCCTGCTCGCAGCGCAACCGCACCGCTGAATTAGTTGAAACTTAAAATAATGACGGGAGCCCCGCAATGCCGCGAGCCTAAGGGCTTCCTTGACCGGCGCAAGCGGCTCCCCCATCGTCTGCCGCCCGTTTCCGGCGGGAAGGACATTCGAGAAGGTTTGCATGACCGAGACCGTTCTGAGCGAGACCCCGGCCGAGGGCGTCAGGCAGATCACCATGAACCGGCCCGATCGGCGCAATGCGCTCGACCGCGCCACCTATCAGGGGCTGATCGACGCGCTTGCCGCCGCTGATGCCGACGCCTCGGTGCGCGCCGTCGTGCTCACTGGCGCCGGCGGCTGCTTCACCAGCGGCAACGACATCAAGGATTTTGCCGCGGCTGCCGCGACCGGCGTCGGCGCCGAGATCGCCATCGACTTCCTGACCGCGATCTCGACGGCCAAGAAGCCGATTGTCGCTGCGGCGGAAGGCTTCGCCGTCGGCATCGGCACCACCATGCTGCTGCATTGCGATCTCGCTTTCGCCGGACGCAGCGCCAGTTTCCGCATGCCCTTCGTCAGCCTCGGCCTCTGCCCGGAAGGCGGCTCGAGCTATCTCCTGCCGCTGATCGCCGGCAGCAAGCGCGCCGCCGAATTGCTGATGCTGGGCGAGCCCTTCGGGCCTGAGGTCGCGCAGGACGCCGGCCTGATCAACGGCGTCACCGACGAAGGCGGCGCGCTGGCGGCCGCGCTTGAGAAGGCCAGGGCGCTGGCGGCGCTGCCGCCACAATCGGTCGCGCTGACCAAGTCGTTGCTGAAGCGCGGCAGCGCCGCCGCCGTGGCCGAGACGATCGGCACCGAGGCACGCCATTTCGGCGAGCGCCTGAAATCGGCCGAGGCACAGGCCGCCTTCCTGGCCTTCCTGACCAAGCGCTGACGGCGCGCGACGACGGCGCCAATCTGTCGCGCCGTTGTCGCGGGAATCGCGGAACTTCCTGCTCCTCGTCACGTTGACGCGCGTCGGCAATCGCAAGGAGCAGGATGTGAAGCTGAAGGTCGTCGCCACACTGGTCTATCGCTTCGACCATGAAACGCCGGTGATCGTCGCGATCGAGCCGGCGCGGTCCCCGGATCAGACCATCGTTTCGGAGCAACTGCTGATCGACCAGCCCGCCGAGTTGATCCGGGACCTGGATGCGGACACCGGCATGCGCCGCTTCCGCGGGGTGCTGTCGGGCCAGGTCTCGATCCAGTATCAGGGCACGATCGACAACGGCACACGCCGCCTGCTGCACGCCGATGCGCGCCAGCACGCTTGGGCCGAACTGCCGGCAGAGGTGCTGCCCTATCTGTTGCCGAGCCGCTTCTGCCCCTCCGACAACCTGATGCGCTTCGCCCAGCGCGAGTTCAGCGACATCGAGGCCGGCGGCGCCAAGGTGCTCGCCGTGGTCGACTGGCTGCAGGAGCACGTCGATTACATCCACGGCGTCAGCAACGCCCAGACCACGGCCGAGCAGACCTTCATCGACCGCGCCGGCGTCTGCCGCGACTTCAGCCATCTCGCCATCGCGCTCTGCCGTGCGCTCAATCTGCCGGCCCGCGCCGTCAGCGTCTATGCAGCCGATCTCGCTCCGCCGGACTTCCACGCCGTCTTCGAGGTCTATCTCGACGGCCAATGGTGGCTGGTCGATCCGACGCGGCTGGCACCGGTCGACGGCATGGTCCGCATCGCGGCTGGGCGCGACGCGGCCGACATCGCCTTCCTGACCAGCGGCAATTTCTGCCAGTGCCTCAACCAGTGGGTCGAGGTCAGCCGCATGGAGGACAGCGAGCCGGCGCAGGCGGCCTGAGCTCAGGCAGCCGCCATCCGCCGCCGTCCGGCGCGCCACAGGCTGTGCGCCAACGCCGCCAGGAAGAGAACCGCCTGCACCACGACGATGCACGGCCCGGTCGCGACATCGAGATGGAAGCTCAGGATCGTGCCGAAGACGCTCGACGTCACCGCCGCCGCGATCGCGGTCAGGAGCATCAGGTCGAAGCGGCGCGTCGTCAGGAAGCCGATCGCGCCGGGCGCGACCAGCATGGCGACGACCAGGATGATGCCGACCGCCTTGAGCGCGGCGACGATGGTCAGCGCCAGCATGGCGAGCAGGCCGAAATGCAGTGCCCTGACAGGCAGGCCGATCGCCCGCGCATGCGCCGGGTCGAAGGCGTGCAGCAGGAAGTCGCGTCGTTTGACGAGCATGAAGCCGGCGACCGGCAAGGCGATCAGCGCCGTTTCGGCGATGTCGCCCCAGGTCACGCCCAGCATATTGCCGAACAGGATGTGCATGAGGTGCTGGTCGCTGTCGACCTTGACGAAGAGCACGAGGCCGAGCGCAAACATGCCGGAGAAGACGATGCCCATCACCGTGTCCTCCTTCACCCGGCTGTTCTCCTTGAGATAGCCGATGCCGAAGGCGCAGGTGAGGCTCGCCGCGAAGGCGCCGATGGCGAGCGGCAGGCTCGCGATATGGGCGAGCACGATGCCGGGCAGAACCGCATGCGAGACCGCATCGCCCATCAGCGACCAGCCCTTGAGGACGAGTAAGCAGGACAGCACGGCACAGACGAGGCCGACCATCACCGCGACCGCGAGGCCGCGCAGCATGAACTCGTGCGCAAAGGGCGCGAGCAGCCAGGTTTGAACGAGGCTCATGCCGGGCCTCCGACGCTGGCGGCCCGGCGCGCGCCAAGGTGGCCGTGTTTGGGTGCGAACAGGAAGGCGGCGAGGAAGAGCAGCGTCTGGAACACGACGATCAGCCCGCCGGTCGAGCCGTCGAGGAAATAGCTGGCATAGGCGCCGACCGCCGACGTCACGACGCCCATCGTCACCGCAATCGCGATAAGCAGCCCGAAACGGTCGGTCAGGAGATAGGCGGTCGCGCCGGGTGTCACCACCATGGCGATGACGAGGCAGGCGCCGACCGTCTGCAACGCCGCGACCGTGCAGGCCGAGAGCAGCACGAAGAACAGGATCTTCAGCCGTGTCGGCGACAGGCCGACCGCACGCGCCTGGTTCTCGTCGAAGAAGACCAGCATCAGGTCCTTCCAGCGCAGTAGCAGGATAGCGAGCGAGACGAAGGCGATGATCGCGACCTGGACGACGTCCTCGTCGGAGATGCCGAGGATGTTGCCGAGCACGATCGACTGGACGTTGACCGAGGTCGGGTTGATCGAGACGATCATCAGGCCGACGGCGAAGAACGTCGTGAAGACGATGCCGATCACGGCATCCTCGCGCAATTGCGTGCGCACCCTGACCAGCGCCATGGCAAGCGCCGCCAGCAGGCCGGAGAAGAAGGCGCCGGCGGCGTAGGGAACCTTCAGGAGATAGGCGAGCGCGACGCCAGGTACGATCGCATGCGCCAGCGCGTCGCCCATCAGCGACCAGCCCTTGAGCATCAGGTAGCAGGACAGGAAGGCGCAGACGCCGCCGACCAGAGCCGAGACCCAGATCGCCTTGACCATGTACTGATAGCCGAAGGGTTCGAGCAGGAGCTCCATCACGGCTGCCCGTCCTTCCTGCCGGCGGCGGGCTTCTCATGATCGCGATCGCCGTAAAAGACGAGCGGGCGCTCGTCGTCGGTGATCACGGTGACGCGCCGCTGGTCGGCGTCGGCATGCAGGCTCGCGCCCTCCAGGCGGAAATGCCGGAGCGCGCCGCCGAAGGCCCGCTGCAGATTGTCCTGGGTGAAGGTCGTCTCGGTCGGCCCGGCCGCGAGCACAGTCTTGTTGACGATCACGACCTGGTCGCAGAAATCCGGGATCGAGCCGAGATTATGGGTCGAGACCAGCATCAGCCGGCCTTCCGCCCTGAGTTCGCGCATGAGCCCGACGATCTGGTCCTCGGTCTTGACGTCGACACCGGTGAAGGGCTCGTCGAGCAGGATCACCTGCCCGCCCTGCGCCAGCGCCCGCGCCAGGAAGACGCGCTTGCGCTGGCCGCCGGAGAGTTCGCCGATCTGGCGGCGGCGGAACTCCAGCATGTTGACGCGCTCAAGCGCCAGCTCGGCCGCTTCGCGGTCCGCCTTACGCGGCATGCGCATGAAGCCCATATGGCCGTAGCGCCCCATCATCACGACGTCGTCGACCAGCACCGGGAAGGTCCAGTCGACTTCCTCGGCCTGAGGCACATAGGCGACGAGGCCGCGCTTCAGCGCCGCGCGAACCTCCATGCCGGCGATGCTGACCAGCCCCTGCGCCGGCTTGAGGAAGCCCATCAGCGTCTTGAAGATCGTCGACTTGCCTGAGCCGTTGACGCCGACCAGCGCGCAGATCGTGCCGGGGCCGAGCGCGAAGGAGGCATCGTTCACCGCGGTGACGCCATTGGCGTAGCGCACGGTGACGCCGCTGACCACGATCGACGGCGTCGCTCCCTGCCCCGGGCGAATCTCGGCGGTCCGAGGATTCACTGGCCGAACCCTTTCGCGATGGTATCGACGGTGACTTCGAGCAGCTTGAGATAGGTCGGCACCGCGCCGCGCGCATCGGAGAGCGAGTCGACATAGAGCACGCCGCCATATTTGGCGCCGGTCTCGCGCGCGACCTGCTTGGCGGCACGGTCCGAAATCGTGCTCTCGCTGAACACGGCCGGAATCTTGTTCTTGCGGACGAGGTCGATCAGGCGGCGCACCTGCTGCGGCGTGCCCTGCTCGTCGGAGTTGATCGGCCAGAGATAGGCTTCGCGCCAGCCATAGTCGCGGGTCAGATAGCTGAAGGCGCCCTCGCTCGAGACGAGCCAGCGCTTCTCGGCCGGCACCTTGTCGAGTCGGGCGCGCAGGGGCGCGTCGATCGCCTTGATCTGCGTCGCATAGTCGGCGGCGTTCTTGGCATAGGTCGCGGCATTGGCCGGATCCGCGTCGGCCAGCGCCTTGCGGATGTTCTCGACATAGACCAGCGCGCTCGCCGTCGACATCCAGGCATGCGGATTGGGCTTGCCCTCATAGGGTCCGTCCTTGATGCCCATCGGCGCGATGCCGTCCGTCACCACCGCGCTCCGAACGTTCTTCACATTGTCGAAGAACTTCTCGAACCAGCGCTCCAGGTTCATGCCGTTCCAGAGCACGAGATCGGCCGATTGTGCCTTCACCACGTCGAGCGGAGTCGGCTGGTAATCGTGGATCTCTGCTCCCGGCTTGGTGATCGACTCGACGATCGCCGCCGTGCCGGCGACGTTCTGGGCGATGTCCTGGATCACCGTGAAGGTGGTGACGACGCGCAGCGGCTTGCCCGGCGCGGCCTGTGCCAGGGCGCTACCAGCGAAAACGGCGAGGCCAAGCGTCAGTGTCGTGGCTGCGACGAGATCAAGGAAACAGCGGCGCGAGGGCATGGTCTCTCCAATAGCGAACAGGGATTGCTACAACGCTATTGCAAACTATTTGCATCTGTCAACGCAATTGCAACCCAATTGCGACAAGTCATTTTTGCAAATGCGTCTCAGGGTTGCTACCTCTCGCGCATGAAAGGAATCGACCAGCGCGTAACGGAATTCGAGCACCAGCTCCGCAAGGCGGGCCTGCGCATGACCCAGCAGCGCCGGCTGATCCTGCGGGTCCTGGCCGAGGCCGATGACCATCCCGATGCGAAGGGCATCTTCACCCGCGCCTTCTTGCACGACCCGACGCTGTCGCTTTCGACCGTGTATCGCACGATGAAGCTGCTGGAGACGCAGGGCGCGATCGAGCGCCATGCCTTCGAGGACGGCGTCTCGCGCTACGAGCACGCCGACCAGCAGCACCATGACCATCTGATCGATGTCGAGACCGGCCAGGTCGTCGAATTCTCCTCGCCCGAAATCGAGGCGCTTCAGGCGAAGATCGCGGCCGAACTTGGCTACGAGATCGTCCGCCACAAGCTCGAACTCTATGGTAGGAAGCTCGGCCGGAAGGGCCGCCGCAAGCCCGGCGAAGGCTGAAGCCGGGTTTTGGCGGCAATGAATTTACTGAATCTCAATCGCCACTTCGATAGCTCACGCAACGGCAACTTGCCTGTCGGAAGCGTGCATTAGCTTTGAGTAATCGTTTCGAATTGCCAGCCGCCATTCGCTCGCGCTCGGGCGCCAGCCTCGATACCAAGCTCGTTCTGGGTTGCATGGTCCTGCTCGCGCTCTCGCTTGCACTGGCGCTCGGCCTGATCACCATTCTCGGCAGCGATTATGTCCGTGCCAGCCGCAATCTCGAGGCGCTGACGCTCTACAGGAAAGTGCTGACAGCAGCGAACCGGCTCTCGGCCGAACGCGGCCCGATGAACAGCGTGCTCGGCGAGGAGCCGGCGGCGGACGGCCCTGCCGCGCGCAAGCTCGCCAAATTCCGCACAGTGAGCGATCAGGCCCTGGCCGAGATCACACCCGATGACGGTAATGAGATCACCCGGCGTCTCGTCGATCGCGACAAGCTAGACAACGTCCGCACCAGCCTCGCCGCGGCAAGACGCGCAGCGGATCGGCTGAGCGCACGGCCACTGGCCGAGCGCGACACCACCGAGATCCGCAGCGTGATCGCGGGCATGTTCGGGGTCGTCGAGACGATGCGGCCAGTGGTGCTCGCCGCCATGGCCGAGCTGATGGAACACGACATCTCGCTGACGGGGCATGCCCTGACCGGGCTGATGCTTGGCGATCTGCGCGAGTATGCAGGGCGGCTCGGATCCTTTCTCGCCCCGTCGATCGCTGCGCGCCAGCCGCTCTCCGCGACGGCTTACGACGAACTCATCCTGACTCATGGGCGCGTCCTGCAGATCTGGCAATCGCTCGAACACCAGCTTGCCCTGCACGTCGACGCGCCCGAGTTGGTCGCCGCCGTCGGCGAGGCGAGAATCCGTTACTTCCGCGACGGGCTCGATCTCATCGCGCGGCTGAGCGCCGAGGGAAAGACAGGCCACTATTCTGTCACCACCGAACAGATGACCTTGCAGTACGTTCCGACGATGGCGCCGCTGGAACGCCTGCGTGACGGCTTCCTCGACGATATGCTGGCGCATGCACGGGCCACCCGGGCGAACAGCGTCCATTGGCTTCAGTTCGTCGTGGCCTTCACCGTTCTGATCGTCCTCACCAATCTGCTGCTGCTCGTGCTGGCGCGCCGGCGCATCTTCCGCCCGCTGCTGCAGGCCCGCAACCACATCGTGGCACTCGCCGAGGAACGCAATCTCGACCAGCCGACGCGCGTCAGCAGGCATGGCGGCGAGATTCATGAGCTGTTCGCGGCCCTTGAATCGCTGCGCCTCAAGCTGCGCGAGCGCCTGCGCCTCACCGAGCGCCTGAAGGTGCAGGCCGAAACCGATGCGCTGACCGGCCTGCTCAACCGCGGCACGTTCGATCGCCTCGGCCAGGACGACTCCGGCTTCGCCGACCTGCCTGTCGAAACCGGCCTGATCCTGATGGATATCGATCGCTTCAAGCTGATCAACGACACCTATGGCCACATCGCCGGCGATCAGGTCCTGCGGGCCACTGCGGGGCTCGTGGTGGAAATGGTTCGCAAGAACGACCTCGTCATGCGCTATGGCGGCGAGGAGTTCGCCATCGTCCTGCCGAGCACCTCCCTGCGCACGCTGGCGCGGATCGCGGAAACGCTGCGCGCGGCGATCGCCGAGCAGGCGATCGCGCTCGACGACGGCACCGAAGTGCTCGTCACTGCGAGCTTCGGCGTCGCCACGGGCCGACGCGATGGCCCTGGCTGGAAGATATTGATCGAAGCAGCCGATCAGGCGCTTTACATGGCCAAGGCCGAGGGCCGAAACCGGGTCGGCGTCGCCGGCGAGCACGGGCTCGCCGGTCAGGTCGTGGCCGATCGGGTCAGGGCAGCCTGAGGCCGCCCGAGCCTCAGCCCGCCTTTCGCTTGTTCTGCCGGTTGGCGATCAGGTCGTCGACGACGGCCGGATCGGCCAGGGTCGAGGTGTCGCCGAGCGCGCCGAACTCGTCCTCGGCGATCTTGCGCAGGATGCGACGCATGATCTTGCCGGAGCGGGTCTTGGGCAGGCCGGGCGCGAACTGGATCAGGTCCGGAGAGGCGATCGGGCCGATCTCGTTGCGGACATAGGAGACCAGCTCCTTCTTCAGGTCGGCAGAGGGCTTCTCGCCGGCCATCAGCGTGACATAGGCGTAGATGCCCTGCCCCTTGATGTCGTGGGGGTAGCCGACCACGGCCGCTTCCGAGACCTTGGGATGCGCCACCAGCGCCGATTCGACCTCGGCCGTGCCCATCCGGTGGCCGGAGACGTTGATCACGTCGTCGACGCGGCCGGTGATCCAGTAATAGCCGTCGGCGTCGCGCCGGCAGCCGTCGCCGGTGAAGTACTTGTTCGGATAGGTCGCGAAATAGGTCTCCTCGAAGCGCTTGTGGTCGCCATAGACCGTGCGCATCTGGCCGGGCCAGCTCTCGGCGATGACGAGGTTGCCCTCGGCCGCGCCCTCCAGCACCTTGCCCTCGGCGTCGACCAGCTCGGGCTTGACCCCGAAGAAGGGCCGCGTCGCCGAGCCGGGCTTCAGCTTGGTCGCACCCGGCAGCGGCGAGATCAGGATGCCGCCGGTCTCGGTCTGCCACCAGGTGTCGACGATCGGGCAGCGGCGCTCGCCGACGACGCGGTGATACCACTCCCAGGCCTCGGGATTGATCGGCTCGCCGACCGAGCCGAGCAGGCGCAGCGACTTGCGTTTGGTCTTCTTCACCGGCTCCTCGCCGGCGCCCATCAGCGAGCGGATCGCGGTCGGGGCGGTGTAGAAGATGTTGACCTTGTGCTTGTCGATCACCTCCCAGAAGCGGGAGATCGTCGGATAGGTCGGGATGCCTTCGAACATCAGCGTCGTCGCGCCGTTGGCGAGCGGCCCGTAGAGGATGTAGCTGTGCCCGGTGACCCAGCCGACATCGGCGGTGCACCAGTAGATGTCGCCGTCATGGTAGTCGAAGACGTATTGATGCGTCATCGCGGCGTAGACGAGATAGCCGGCGCTGGTGTGCAGCACGCCCTTGGGCTTGCCCGTCGAGCCCGAGGTGTAGAGCAGGAACAGCGGGTCCTCCGCCTTGACCTCGACCGGCGGGCAATGGCCGGACACCTTGGCGATCTCGTCATGATACCAGACGTCGCGGCCGTCCTTCATGGTGACGTTGCCACCGGTGCGCTTGACCACGATCACCGTCGCGATGCCACCCTTCACCTTGTCGTCGGCGGCATCGACATTCTTCTTCAGCGGCACGGCACGGCCACCGCGCAGGCCTTCATCGGCGGTGATCACGATCTTCGAATCGGAGTCCTCGATGCGGCTCGCCAGCGAATCCGGCGAGAAGCCGCCGAACACCACCGAATGCATCGCACCGATCCGGGCGCAGGCCAGCATCGCATAGGCCGCTTCCGGGATCATCGGCAGGTAGATCGTGACCCGGTCGCCCTTCTTGACGCCCTTGGCCTTCAGCACGTTCGCGAACTTGCAGACCTCGGTATAGAGCTGGCCGTAGCTGATCTTCTTCGACTCCGAGGGGTCGTCGCCTTCCCAGATGATCGCCGTCTGCTTGGCGCGCGTCGCAAGATGCCGGTCGATGCAGTTGAAGGCGACATTGGTGGTGCCGTCCTCGAACCATTTGATCGAGACCTTGCCCGGCTTGTAGCTGGCGTTGCGGACCTTGGTGTAAGGCTTGAACCAATCGATCCGCTTGCCCTGCTCCGCCCAGAACTTGTCCGGGTCCTTGATCGAGGCCGCATACATCTTCTTGTACTTGGCGTCGTTCAGATAGGCCTTCTTCGCCCAGGAAGCCGGCACGTCGTAGATCATCTCGGTCATAACAGGCGTCTCCCCGGACTTCGGCCGTCATCGGGGCCGGCATGCAGATCGCGACGGCGATGCCACCGCGATCCGACCGGCCTTTTTCAAGTTGGTCGCATCATAGGGCGCGACATCACGCCGACAAGCGCCGCGGGCTCGCACTTTCGTTGCTGCGACTTTCGGCGGAAATCGTGGTCGTCAGAGCCCGCCCATCTTGCAGACGAGAGCCCATTCCTCGTCCGTCACCGGCTGCACCGAGAGGCGGAAGGAGGTGACGAGCGCCATCTTGGCGAGCTTCGGTTCCGCCTTGACGGCGGCGAGCGAAACCGGCTTCGGCAAAGGCTTCAGCGCCTTGAAATCGACCAGCACCCAGGGCGGGCCGGCCTCGGTCCAGGGATAGTGCTCCTTGATGACTTCGGCGATGCCGACGACCTCGAGACCCTCGTTCGAGTGATAGAAGAAGACCTGCTCGCCGGTCTTCATCGCCATCAGGTTGAGCTTGGCGGTGTGGTTCTTCACCCCGTCCCAATGCGTGCCCTTGGCGCCGGCCTTGACCAGGTCGTCCCAGGAGTAGACCGACGGTTCCGATTTGATCAGCCAGTGCGCCATCAGCCTTCGTCCTCTTCCTTCAGGGGCACCGGCGGCCGCGATGCCGCCTCGCCATTCTCGTTCCAGAACCTGACCATCTCGCGCGTCAGCCCGGCATAGTCCTGCGGGCTGAGCTCGACACGAACCTCGGCTTCGCCGAAGGGCAGGATCAGCACGAAGCGATGCGTGTCCTCGGCGCGCCGGCGGCGCAGCTCGATCACCCGCTGGGCAATGCGCCCGGCGAGCGGCACCGGCTGGCTCTCGGCCACCAGTTCGGCCCCCGTGGTCTTGCGCACCTCGGCGATGCCGCGCGCGACGCGCTTCGTCAGATCGGACCAGTCATTCGCCATGCATATCCTCTCCGCTCAGTTCTCCGCCCGCACCGGCCGCGCCAGCAGCTCGGCGACGGCCTCGCGCACCCCGACTGCCCCAGCGATGATGCTTGATACGGCCTCGGCGATCGGCATGTCGATCGCCTCCGCACGCGCCATCTCGACCAGCACGGAGGCTGTGAAGGCGCCTTCGGCGAGCCTGCCCCCGGACGCGTCAGTCGGGGTCTTGCCCTGCCCCAGCGCCTGGCCATAGGCGAAGTTGCGCGATTGCGCCGTGGCGCAGGAGAGCACGACGTCGCCCAGCCCCGACAGCCCCATCAGCGTCTCGGCCTGCGCGCCATGCGCCTCGCCGAAGCGGCGGAGTTCCGCAAATCCGCGCGCCACCAGGGCAGCCCGCGCGCTCTCGCCGAGCCCGAGGCCGATGGCGATGCCGGCGGCGATGGCGAGCACGTTCTTGGCGGCACCGCCGATCTCGACGCCGCGCGGATCATTGCTGTGATAGAGGCGCAGCGCCGAGGAATTCAGCGCCTCCGCCAGTGCCTTGGCCAGAGCGGCGTCGGCGGAGGCTAGCGACAGCGCCGTCGGCAATCCGCGCGCAATGTCGGCGGCGAAACTCGGCCCCGACAGCACGGCCGGACAAGCTTGCGGCAGCGCTTCGGCGATGATCTGCGTGGTGAAGCGCCCGCTGCCCTGCTCGATGCCCTTGGCGGCCGAGATCACCGGCAGCCCTTTCGGCAGCGCCGGCGCCAGCAGCGTTGCGGCCGAACGCAAGGCCTGGGTCGGCACCGCCAGGATCAGCGCCTCGACCCCGGCCAGCAGCGCGATGTCGGAAGTCGGCTCGATCGCCTCGGGTAGCTTTGCCCCCGGCAACCGCGGCGCCTCGCGCTTCTCGCGCAGGCTCGCCACTGTCTCCGCGTCGCGGGCCCAGAGCACGACGCGCCGCCCGGCCCGCGCCGCCGCCAGCGCCAGCGCCGTGCCGAACGCGCCGGCGCCGGCGACGCCTATCGTCCGGTAGCGGCTTTTTGCACTCACGCCTGCGCCCTGAGTTCTTCGAGCGGCCAGCGCGGGCGTGCCACCGCGCCCATATCATCGACGAGGCCGAGCCGCAGGCGCTCCAGCCCGGCCCAGGCGATCATCGCGCCATTGTCGCCGCAGAGTGCGACCGGCGGCGCGACCATCGGCAGCCCGGCCTCGGTCGCAAGCCGCACCAGGCCATTGCGGATCTGCTGGTTGGCGGCGACGCCACCGGCAACGACCAGCGAAGACGGCTTGATCCCGGCCTCGCGGCAGGCGCGCAGGCCCGCCCGCGTGCGATCGACCAGCACGTCGACCACCGCAGCCTGGAAGGAGGCGCAGAGATCGGCGACATCGCGATCGGAGAGCGGCGCGATCCGCTCGGCGACCAGGCGTACCGCCGTCTTCAGGCCGGACAGCGAGAAATCCGGATTGGGCCGGCCGCTCATCGGCCGCGGGAATTCGAAGCGCTCGGGATCGCCGCTGCGTGCCTCGCGCTCGACCGAAGGTCCCCCCGGATAGGGCAGGCCGAGCATCTTGGCGATCTTGTCGAAGGCTTCGCCGACCGCATCGTCGATGGTCGTACCAAGCCGGAGATAATCGCCGACACCGCGCACCGCGAGCAATTGCGTATGCCCGCCGGAGACCAGCAGCAGCAGATAGGGGAAGGCGAGATCGTCGGTCAGCCGCGCCGTCAGCGCATGACCTTCGAGATGGTTGATCGCGATGAAGGGCTTGCCCGTCACCAGTGCGATCGCCTTGGCGGTGGTGAGGCCGACCATGACGCCGCCGACCAGTCCCGGCCCCGCTGCCGCCGCGACGCCGTCGATCTCGGAGGGCTTCATGCCGGCACTCTCGAAAGCACGCGCCACGATCCGGTCGATCGCCTCGACATGGGCACGCGCCGCGATCTCCGGCACGACGCCGCCATAGGCGGCATGGGCCGCGATCTGGCTGAGAACCTCGTTCGACAAAATCTTGGCCTCGCCGGAGCGTTCGACGCAGACGATCGCGGCGGCCGTCTCGTCGCAGGTCGTCTCTATGCCCAGAACTCTCATGCTCGTCATGGTGTTGGGCGGGCATCGGCACTGGTCGCCGGGCTGCCGCCGAGGTGCGCGGTTTCGCGCGGGGATTTCCTCCGTATAGTGCTGCATGAAGGAGAAGGCCAATGCCCAGCGTCGGCCCATCCGCACAGAACCGGAGAGCTCGCACCAGATGACGGACATACCGATCGCCGGTTATGCCATCCTTGTCGGCGAATGCCTTGGTTCCGTCACGGAGGCCGCGCAGGGAGCGAGGATCGGGCGCGGATCTCGCATCCGTATCCAGCCCGGCAGCTTCGATCCGGCCTGAGCCCGCCCGAGGAGACGATATGCGCGTTTTGGTGTTCAGACCGCTTGAGGATGCCGAGCGCAGCGCTCAGAGCTTGCGCGAGCGTGGCAAGGACCCGGTGGTCGCGCCGCTGTTTCAGGTCCTGCCAACAGGCGAGAAGCCGCCCAAGGGACCATTCGACGCGCTGGTGCTGACCAGCGCCAATGCCGTGCCGGCGCTGGAGGGCTTGCCGAAAAGCTGGCGCGGCGTCCTGCCTGCGTTCTGTGTCGGCACGCGCACTGCGGACGCTGCCGGCAAACTCGGCTTCACCGCCCACAGCGCCAGGGGTGGGCGCGCCGAGCTGCTGGCGCTGATTCTGGAAAAGTTGCCGAAGGGCCAGAAGTTGCTCCTCGTCGCCGGCCGCGACCGGCACGAAGACCTGCCGCAGCAACTGGGCGACGCCGGCCACGAGGTGACGATCTGGACCGCCTATGAAGCCAAGGCCGTCGACGCCCTGCCCGCTGCGGCCGCCGATGCGTTGCGCGACGGCTCGGCCGACGCCGCCCTGCATTATTCGCCGCGCAGCGCAGAGATCTTTTTCGACCTCGCCGGCAAGGCCGGGCTAACCGAGCAGGCGCAGGCCCTGCCGCAGCTCGCGCTCTCGGTCGCGATCGCCGCACCGCTGATCTCGGCAGGGTCCGACACCGTGCTCGTCGCCGAGCATCCCGAGGAAGCCGCGCTCTTCGCCGCACTCGATCAGCTTCCCGCTCGCACTTTGCTGACCGGCGATGCTAAGGAGCCGGCAGCGGCGGACGACAAGGCGGACAAGGACGAGATGGCGGCGGGACCGAGCAGCGACCAGGGCCAGACCGGCAAGCGCCGCAATCGCTCCGGCCGGACGCCGCCGACCATCGAGCTGGCCGCCAGCCCGGCCACGGAAACGGCCCCCGCAGAGGCTGCCGCCTCGACGACGACCGCAGCCGAAGCCGAACGCATCGAGACCGCCGCCGAAGCGGTCCTGCCGACCGAGGCGCTCCCCGAAGAATTCACGCCGCCGCCGGTGCCGGAGCAGCAGCGCCGCTACAGCCTGCCGACCGTCGCGCTCGCCGGCCTCGCCGGCGGGGTGATCGGCGCCGGCCTGGTCCTGTTGGCTCTGCGCCTCGCCGGTCCCGATGACGGCGCGCGGCTGGCCGAGCTCGCCAAGCGCGTCGAGAGCCTGCAGGCGCAGAGCGCCACGATCGGCGCCATCGACCGCAAGGCGACGGCGGCGGCTGAAAGCGCCGCCAAGGCGGGCAGCGAAGCGCAGGCCAATGCCGCCCGGCTGGCCGAGCTGGCCAAGGCCGCCCCGGTCGGCGCAAGCGTCCCCGCCGGGTTGGCAGAGAAGCTCGACCGCGCCGACAGCGCGGCCGTCGCCGCGCGCGATGCGGCAGCGACGCTGGGCCAGCGCCTTGCCGGCGTCGAGGCCGCGGCCAAGAGCGCCGCCCAGCCGAGCAGGCAGGCGCTCGCCGCCGCCCGCGTCGTCCTGGCCGAGCGCATCCGCGACGCGATCGGCTCCGGCCGGCCCTTCCAGGCCGACCTGACCGCGCTCGGCGATATACCTGCCGAGCAGAAGGCGGCGCTCGCCGCCGTCGCCGGCACCGGAGCGCCGACACGCGACAAGCTGCTGGCGCAGTTCAAGAGCCATCAGACCCTGTTCGTGCGCGAGACCACCCCGGCCGCGAACAGCTGGGAAGACAAGTTGCTCGGACTGGCGAGCCGTATCGTCACCATTCGTCCCGTCGGCGACTCCGGCTCCAGCGATCCTGCGACCCTTCCGATCAGGCTGGAGGGCGCCCTCGTCCAGAACGACATCGCCAAGGCCGCCGAGCTCTGGACGCAACTGCCCGAGCCGGCGCGGCGCGGCAGCGAAGCCTTCGGCGCGGCGCTGAAGCAGCGCGCGAGCGCGGAAACGACGATCAACCGCATCGCGCAGGATGCGGTCGCGGCGCTGGGCACGGCAGGCTGAGAGGATAGATCCCGATGGTTCGCGTACTGGTCTATCTCCTCGTCATCGCCGCCCTGGCCGCCGGCGCCGTCTGGCTCGCCGATCGGCCCGGTGAGGTCTCGATCCTCTGGCAGGGCTATCGCATCGAAACCAGCGTCGCGATCGCGGCGATCGGCGTCGTCGTGCTCGCCTTCCTCGCTTTGGTCGCCTGGGCGATCGTGCGCTTCGTTTTCGGCCTGCCCTCCGCCTTCGGCTACGCCTCGCGGGCCAGGCGCCGGGCCCGCGGCTTCGAGGCGATCTCGCGCGGCATGGTCGCGATCGGCGCGGGCGATCCCGTGGCTGCCGGGCGCTATGCCGTCGACGCCCGCAAATTCGTCGCCAACGAGCCCCTGACCCTTCTGCTCGAGGCGCAATCGGCCCAGCTCTCCGGCGATCGCGGCCAGGCCGAGGCCGCCTTCAAGGCGATGCTCGACAAGCCGGAGACGCGCGTGCTCGGCCTGCGCGGCCTGTTCGTCGAGGCCCGCCGGCGCGGCGACATGGCCGCCGCCCGCGCCTTTGCCGACGACGCGGTGCGCCGCTCGCCCTCGCTTGCCTGGGCCAATGACGCCCTGCTCGATTTCCACACCGCCGCCGGCGACTGGCAGGCGGCTCGCACCGCGGTCGAGCGTCGCGCCGCGCTGCGCCTTGCCGACAAAGGCGAGGCCAAGCGCCAGCGCGCCGTCTTGCTCGCCGCCGAAGCGCTGGAGGCCAAGGACCGCGAGCCCGAAAAGGCGCTCGCCGCCGCGCTCGAAGCCGTCAAGCTCGCGCCCGGCCTCACCCCGGCCGCAGCGCTCGCCGGCCGGATGCTCTCCGAGCGCGGCGACATCAAGAAAGCGGCACGTCTGCTGGAGGCGGCCTGGAAACAGGTCTCGCATCCCGATATCGCCGGCGCCTATCTCGATGTTCGCCCCGGCGACAGCGCCCGCGATCGCCTCGCCCGAGCAGAAATGCTGACCAGGCTCCGTCCCGCCGATCCCGAGGGCGTGCTGGCGCTCGCCGGCGCCGCTATCCATGCGCAGGACTTCGCCCGCGCCCGCGCCGCGCTGAAGCCGTTACTCGCCGGCGGCGCCTCGGTCCGCGCCTGCCTGCTGATGGCCGAACTGGAAGAGGCCGAGCACGGCGCCACCGGCCGCGTCCGCGAATGGCTGGCCCGCGCGACCCGCGCCCCGCGCGACGCCGCCTGGGTCGCAGATGGGCTCGTCTCCGACAAGTGGCTGCCGATCTCGCCGATCTCGGGCCGGCTCGACGCGTTCGTCTGGACGGTCCCGCCAGCGACGCTGGGCAGCCAGGGCGCCCATTTCGACGACGATGTCCTCGCCGATCTCGACGACCCCTCTGCGCCGCTGCTCGAAGGCAAGGCCGAGGTCGCGGAAGCGGTGACGGTTCCGGCCGCTGCCGGTCTCGCTCCGCCGCCTGCGCCCGAACCAGCGAAGCCGGAGCCCAAGGTCGAGCCCAGGCCTGAACCGGTCGCTGCGGCCGCCCCTCCTCCGGCCGAGCCGGTCGTCGAGATCGGTCCCCCGGCGACGAAGCCTGCGACACCGCAGGCCAAGCCTGCCCCTGTCGTCTTTCCGGTGGCGCATGCACCCGACGATCCAGGCCCTGAGCAGCAGGCGCCGGGCGAGACCAAGGGCCGGTTCCGGATTTTCAGTTGACGTTAAAGCGGGCGTCATTCTCGGCCGAAGCGCAGCGAAGAGCCGGGATTCTCGCGACGCGAAGGCGCTAACCAGCGCCTCCTCCCGCCTGAGATGCTCGGGTCGAGCCCGAGCATGACGCGTGATCTTTGCGCCCCGGGCGCCTATAGACGGCGCATGACCGTCTCCGAGATCACCACTTCACCCGTCATCGACCTCGTCATCGCGCCCGAGCAGGCCGGCCTGCGCCTCGACAAGGCGCTCGCCCTGCTCGGCGGAGAGGTTTCCCGCGCCCGCCTGCAGCAGGTGATCAAGGAAGGCGGCGTCAGCATCGACGGTGTGGTGGTCGCCGATGCCAGCCGCAAGGTCGCCGTCGGCCAGCGCCTCTCCCTCATCATGCCCGAGGCCAAGCCGGCCGCGCCGGTCGGCCAGGACATCCCACTCACAGTCGTCTTCGAGGACGAGCACCTGATCGTCATCGACAAGCCGGCCGGGCTCGTCGTCCATCCCGCCGGCGGCCATGAGGACGGCACGCTGGTCAACGCGCTGATCGCCCATTGCGGCGAGAGCCTGTCCGGCATCGGCGGCGTGCGCCGGCCCGGCATCGTCCACCGGCTCGACAAGGACACCAGCGGCCTGCTCGTCGTCGCCAAGAACGACAAGGCGCATCGCGGCCTCGCCAAGCAGTTCGCCGACCATGGCCGGACGGGCCCTCTCGAACGGGCCTATCTCGCTCTGGTCTGGGGTTCGCCGCGCCGGCAGACCGGCACGATCGACGCTCCGATCGAGCGCTCGAATCGCAATCGCGAAAAGATGATGGTGGTCGGCGAAGGCCGGGGCCGCGAAGCGATCACCCATATCGAACTGATCGAACGCTATCCGCCCTTGCTGCGCGGTCATGAGGAGGTCGAGGCGCTGGCAAGCCTGGTCGAATGCCAGCTCGAGACCGGTCGCACCCACCAGATCCGTGTCCATATGAGCCATATCGGCCACCCGCTGCTCGGCGACCAGCTCTACGGCTCCGGCTTCATGACCAAGGCGAGCCGCCTGCCCGAGAATGCCCAGGCGGCGCTCGCCGATCTCGGCCGCCAGGCGCTGCATGCGCGCCTGCTCGGCTTCGAGCATCCGGTCACCGGCGAAGAATTGCGCTTCGAGTCGGAACCACCGGCCGAGTTTGCACGTTTGCAAGCAGAACTCTCGATCCTGTGACCGATTTTTGCTGCGTTGCCCACTTTCCGCCACCCTCGCATCGTCTATACTGCGTTGCGAAAGCGGATGGCTAAAGGGGCGCCGCTAGGGTGTTTTCAGCGGGCGACAGGGCGAAGGTCGTCGTCAACGCATGGCACCGGACGATCCTGCCCGATGGAACATCGGGTGGTTGGCTCGCCGCTCGGCGGGAGCCGGAAAGGAGTACGAGCATGGCGACTGCGTCGTTGCCCGTCATGTCCGCGGAGGGCGGACTTTCACGTTACCTGGATGAGATCCGTCGGTTCCCGATGCTGGAGCCGAACGAGGAATTCATGCTGGCCAAGAGCTGGCGCGAGCATGGCGACCGCGACGCGGCCCATAAGCTCGTGACCTCGCATCTGCGCCTCGTCGCCAAGATCGCCATGGGCTATCGCGGCTACGGGCTGCCGATGGGCGAAGTCGTGTCGGAGGGCAATGTCGGCCTGATGCAGGCGGTCAAGCGCTTCGAGCCCGACAAGGGCTTCAGGCTCGCGACCTATGCGATGTGGTGGATCAAGGCCTCGATCCAGGAGTACATCCTGCGCTCCTGGTCGCTGGTGAAGATGGGCACCACCGCCAACCAGAAGAAGCTGTTCTTCAACCTGCGCAAGGCCAAGAGCAAGATCTCGGCACTGGGCGAGGGCGATCTCAAGCCCGATCAGGTCAAGACCATCGCGACCAAGCTCGGTGTCAACGAGCAGGACGTGATCGACATGAATCGCCGGCTCGGCGGTGACGCGTCGCTGAACACGCCGCTGCGCGAGGATGGCGAAGGAGAGTGGCAGGACTGGCTCGTCGACGACAGCGAGAGCCAGGAGCGCCGCCTCGCCGATTCGGAAGAGAGCGACAACCGCCATCTGGCGCTGCGCGAGGCGCTGGGCGTTCTGAACGACCGCGAGCGCCGCATCTTCGAGGCGCGCCGCCTCGCCGAGGACCCGATCACGTTGGAGGAGCTCTCCGAGGAGTTCGGCGTCTCGCGCGAGCGCGTGCGCCAGATCGAGGTCCGCGCCTTCGAGAAGGTGCAGGACGCGGTCAAGAAGGCGCTGGTGAAGATTGAGGCGCCGCGGGCCGCCCTGCCCGCAGCCTGATCAGTATACGGGTTGCAGCGGCTGCAAAGGCAGCCTGAGCGGCCCAAGGAAGACCCTGCCTTCGCGCAGGACCAGCGGCGGCAGCGGCGAAAGCCCTGCCGCCGTATTGCTTTGCCCACTATCGCCGGTTCGCCCGCCGAGCAGGGCCCCCAGCCCCGCCGTCAGCCCGCCGACCTTGATGCCGGCGATGCGGTCGATGCCGGCCACCGCCGCCACGACCTTGCCGGCCGGCCGGTGCGCCTCGTCGAGCGCCAGTTGCCCGCTTGCCTCAAGCCGGGTCGGCCCCTTGACCAGGACGAGCTTGGTCACGTCCACGAGGCCACCGGCGGTGCGCCAGGCTTCGAGCGCATCGGGGTTGAAACCGCGCCGGAATGACAGCGCGCGCGACAGGCTGGCCTGCAGATCGAGATCGGCAAGCTGGCCATTCCCGACAAGCGCCTCCAGCGCCGGCAGCACGCCGCCCTTGGCGTTGACCGCGAGATCGACGGTGCCGTCACTGGCGAAGCGCTGCGGATTGGGCCGCAGATGCA
The DNA here is from genome assembly GCF_900109525.1 of Allobosea lupini. GTDB lineage: Bacteria > Pseudomonadota > Alphaproteobacteria > Rhizobiales > Beijerinckiaceae > Allobosea > Allobosea lupini. Next base: position 136,703 of record NZ_FOAN01000005.1, read on the forward strand.
CTTCGGTGGCGCTCGCCCGCCAGGTCTCGGCAGCGCCCTGCCCCGGCTCGGTGACGGTCAGCACCGGCTCGCCCAGCACCAGCGAAAAGCGTTCGAAGGCGAGCCCGCTGAGATGCAGGCTCGCGGCCAGTTCCTTCCAGTCGAGCGCGGCCTTGCGGCCTTGCGGCAGGCTGGCCAGCATCGGCCCGGTCATCTGCAGGATGATGTGACCGGGCGTCCAGACCTGCGCGACCGCGACGGCCGGCCCGGCATCGACCTTGACCTCGTCGCCCCAGCGCGAGGAGGTCAGCGTCAGGCTGGCGCAGCGCACCTCGATGCGGAAGGGATAGCCGCCGACGCTGCGCTCCCGGCAGGTCCAGTTGCGGCCGGCCCCTGCCTCGCGGGCGATGCCGGCATCGAGTTCCTGATCAACCCTGCTCCGCGCAAAGCCCCAGATGGCGGACCAGCCGGCAGCGAGCAGCGCCAGCAGCACGAAGGGCGCGTAGAGCCAGAAGCGGCCATGCCGGCGCACGGGCGTGGGATCTGACATGCGCGGGCGCTCCATTGCGAAAATCTCGGCAGGTTGATAGCGACCGGGGCCGCGGCACGCCAGCGCCGCCGCAGATTATCCGCCAACCGGTCGCGAAGCCTCTCTGGCGAGGCAAACGGGCTAAATTGTGAGGAAACGGATGACGGCGCCGCTTCCGCCGGAAGATCTCTGGGTGTTCGGCTACGGTTCGCTGATCTGGCGCCCTGGCTTCGCCTTCGTCGAGCGCGCCGGCGCTCGCCTGCACGGCTATCACCGCGCGCTTTGCATCTATTCGCATGTTCATCGCGGCACGCCCGAGGTGCCGGGGCTGGTGCTCGGCCTCGATCGCGGCGGCATCTGCCGCGGCGTCGCCTTCCGCGTCGCCGCCGAGCAGGCGGAGGAGACGATCGACTACTTACGCGCCCGCGAGCAGGCGACTTCGGTCTATCTCGAACGGCGGCTTGCGCTGCGGCTCGACGATGGACGGCGGCTCAATGCACTCACCTACATCGCCGACCGCAACCACGAGCAATATGCCGGCCGCCTGCCCGAGGAAGCGGTGCTCGCCCTCGTTCGCCAGGGCAAGGGCGTCTCCGGCGAGAACCCGGACTATGTCCGGCGCACCCATGAACACCTGCACGAAATGGGGATCCACGACCCGCTGCTGGCTCATCTGGTCGCCGAGATCGACAGGGCGAGCGGGCCAGCGATCGGCTAAGCTCCCTCTCAATCCTCATCCTGAGGACGCCCGCAGGGCCGTCTCGAAGGATGAGGGTTGAGAAACACGCGACACGAGACTCACGCCTCCGGCATCAGGTCGCAGAGCGCGGCGCGACGGCCGGCGCTGTCTTCCGCCAGGAGATGGACATGGATCTCGCTGGCGCCGGCCATGGCGACGGCATCGCGCCAGCGCGTCAGAGCCGCATCGATTCCGAACGGGCCACTGTCGCGCGCGGCGACGATCTTGCGGTCCGTCGACACCGCCAGCAGCACCGCGTCGGTGAAGCCGAGCGCATGCCCATCCTGGATGCCGAAGATCGAGGCGACATAACGCCGTCCCGAGCGACCGCGCCAGGCGGTGAAGCGCCGTTCTGCGAGCTGCGCGGTGGCGCGCAGCGGCATCTCGCGGACCTGCCCCGACAAGGCCGAAGCATCCTCGAACAGCGGAGCCGTACGCTCCGCCTTGGCGGGCTGCAGCGCCTCCAGCAGGTTGAGCTGGCGCGGCATGGTGTCGAGTGACCGGTTGCGGTCGAATGGGAAACGGGCTCGGGCCAAAGCAGCCATGTCGTTCCTCCTTTGTTCTAGAACAAAATCGGAACAGAACGACCCAATGTCAAGGCCGATCAGGCGCCGGGCTGCGGCTCCTGCCGTATGCTGACAGGAGCGGGCACTCCGAGCCGCTCGAGTTCGGCCAGCCCGTCCGCCAGGAGGCGGTTGCTCGCGGTCTCGATCTGCTCCTGCAACAAAGCGTGGAACGCCGCCTTGTCCATGCCCGGCTGGATCGCCGGCATGATCTCGACCTTGATCGTGCCCGGCCGCTTGATCAGGCTGCGCCGCGGCCAGAACAGCCCGGCATTGAGCGCGACCGGCACGCAAGGCACGCCCAGCTCGGTGTAAAGATGGGTGACGCCGTATTTATAGGCCGGCTCGGCCCCGGCCGGCCGGCGCGTGCCTTCCGGAAAGATCATCAATTGGCGCCCGTTCTGGCCGAGCTCGACCTTGGCGCGCCGGGTTACCGCCTGCAGGGCCCGGCTGCGGGCGCCGCGATCGACCGGGATCATCCTGAGTTTCAGCAGGCACCAGCCAAAGAAGGGCAGCCAGGTCAATTCGCGCTTGAGGATGTAGACGGGATTGCGGAACACCGTGATCAGCGCGAAGGTCTCCCAGGTCGACTGGTGCTTCGCCGCCATGATGATGCCGCCGGGCGGAATGTTCTCGACCCCCTTGATTTCATAGCGCGTGCCGACGATCACCCGCATCCACCAAAGCGACGTCTGCGCCCAGCACAGCGCGACCTTCAGCAGGAAGCGCGCCGGCAGCACCATCGTCATCATGGCTGCGAGCAGCCAGAATGAAAGGTTCAGATAGAAGGCGACATTGAAGAGCAGGGAGCGGATCAGCAGCATGGTCCGCAAGAACCCCGGCGGTCGATGGACGTCAAGAGCCCGCCGGAAAGATCAGGCGCCGCGCGGCGGTGCCGGCGCCCGCGAGCGCTTGTCGTAATCGGGGCCGATCAGTTCGCCCGGCTTGGGCGAGATCGGCTTGCGGCCGCCGATGATCACGGAAAGCCGCGAGGTCTCGGGGTCGGTCTCGAGCTTGCTGCGCAGTGCGGCGACCAGGTATTTGAGGTATTCCGGCACCAGCAGGCGGATCGCGTGCCAGTCGCGCCACCAGCCGGCGACGTCGACCTGGTCGGTCACCACCGGATGCGGCACGAAGCGCACGCCCGGCATGGCATGGCGCAGTTCGAGCAGCGTGCGCGGCATGTGGTAGTTCGACGTCACCACCAGCAGCGAGCGGAAATCGTGGCGGCGAACCCAGCGGCGCGTCTCGATGGCGTTGCCGATGGTGTTTCGGGCGCGATAATCGAGGTCGACGCAGCAGTTGAGCGCCTCGCGCGCGCTCGGGTTGAGCTTGGCGAGTTCGTCGCGGCCCGTCCGCTCGTTGACGCCGCTGATCAGCAGGCGCCGTCCGCGGTCGGCATTGAGCAGGCTGACGGCGTCGTCGATGCGCTGCGCGCCGCCGGTGACGACGACGATCGCATCCGTGCGCGGCGGCGCGCCGGCTTCGGTCAGCGACAGGCCGGTGGTGTACCGGACATAGCCGGCAACCACGACGAAAGAGCAGAGAAGGACGCTCCAGAACAGGAAACGGCGAAACCAGCGGCGCCGCGGGGAAGCAGGCGTCGTCATCGGTCGCAGGGCAGCCGGGCTGTCCTCAACGCAGGGAAAATGACCTTGCCGGGTTCCAAGCAGCACCATGAGATCGGGATACTAACGGCCCAATCGGGCACAATGACGGCATTCCCACAACCCCGCCGCGCAGCGAGTCAGCCCATTGCTCTGAGATAATGGCGCACCGTCAGCCGCGAGACGAGTCCCGCGATCGTCGCGACCACAGCCGCGACCAGGATGACGACCGCATAGCCGGACCAGCCGATCTCGAAGGCGCCGAACAGCGCCTGCAACTGGTCGGCCTCGGGCGTCGCGCTCCAGGCCGAAGACAGGAAGCCGAGCAGCGCGATCGCGATGATCGCCGCCAGTCCCCCGGCCGCGCCGCCGCGCAGGCCGAGTGCGACGAAGCGCGTCTGGAATTCGCGGGCGATGAACTCGTCGGTCGCCCCCACGAAATGCAGCACCTCGACCGAGTCGCGGCTGCCGGCCATGGCGCCGCGCGTCGCGAAGGCGACGGCGAGCCCGGCCGCCACCAGCACCAGCAGTACCACCGCGACGCCCGCAAGGATGATCGTGCTGGCCATGGTCGAGAGCCGGCGCACCCAGAGCCGGTGGTCGTCGAGCGTCGCGCTCGGCACCTCGCGCCGCAATGTCTGGCCGAAGGCGACGAGTTCACTGGCGGAGGTCGAGGACAGCCGCAGCACGATCAATCGCGGGATCGGCAGTTCGACGAGGTCGAGCCCGGCGCCGAGCCAGGGCTCGAGCAGCTTGTCCGACTCCGCCTTCGGCAACGGCTTGGCCTCGGCGACGCTCGGCACGGCGCGCGCCAGCTCGACCGCGCGGGCGATGTCCCGCTCGATGTTGCGGCGCGGATCGGGCCTGACCTGGATCGTCATCTCGTTGGCGACCGCGCCGCGCCATTGCTCGGAGGCACGGGCGGCGAGCAGCGCCGCGCCGGCGCTCAGCGCCGCCAGGAAGGTCAGGATGGCGATGACGACGACGAGTGCGCGCCCGGCAACCGAATCCACCGGCACCAGTGGCTGGTCGCGGCGCAGGCTCGCTGGCAGGCGCTGACGACCGCGCGGCCGCTCTTCCTCGGTCTCGTCGATGTCGAGGGGCTCAGGCATCGACATGCAGATGCCCATCCGCCAGCACGAGGCGCGGTGCGTCGTAGAGTTCCATCAGCGCGATGTCGTGGGTCGCGATCACCACCGCCGTTCCCAGCGACTGCAATTCCATGAACAGCCTGAGCAGACGCCGGCCAAGGCCGGGATCGACATTGCCGGTCGGCTCGTCGGCGAGCAGCAATTGCGGCCGGCTGATCAGGGCGCGCGCGATCGCGGCGCGCTGCTTCTCGCCGCCGGACAGGACCGCCGGCACGGCATGCATGCGCTCGCCGAGCCCCACCCAGCGCAGCAGTTCGACGACCTCGGCACGATAGCTCGCCTCGTCCTTGCCGAGGACGCGCAGCGGCAGCGCGACGTTCTCGTAGACGGTCAGGTGATCGAGCAGACGGAAATCCTGGAAAACGACGCCCATGCGCCGGCGAAAGTCGGTCAGCGTGGCGGCTTCGAGGCGCGAGACGTCCTGGCCGAACAGGTTGACCAGTCCGCGCGTCGGTTTGAGCGCCATCAGGACCAGGCGGATTAACGTGGTCTTGCCCGCGCCCGACGGCCCGGTCAGATACTGGAAGGAGCGTGGCGCGATGCTGAAGTTGATGTCCTTCAGCACCTCCGGCCCCATCCCGTACCGCAAGCCGACATTCTCGAACCGAACCAACGCACTTCCTCTCGCTGATCTTTTCCGAATCGTGCCGGACGAGCGCCGAGCCGACAGGACCTTACACCGAGACGTCTCCCCGGCGGAAAGCGCCGGCAGGTTTTCCTCAGCCTCGCGCGGCGCAGGCTTTACGCGACGTTAACCATAAATCGACCCTATGGGAGGCGGAGCCGCCGACCGCACCCGCTTGCGCTTGCGCGCAGCGAGGAGAGGATCAGGCTCCGGACCGACATCTCTGGGATGCAGCGCGGAGCGAGCATTTTTAAGGCCATGCAGATCGTCTGCCCCAACTGCGCCAGCCGGTACGAGATCGCCGAGGCCAAGATCGGGACCGGCGGCCGCAAGGTGCGCTGCGCCAGCTGCCAGACGACCTGGCAGATCGAGGCACCGCGCGCCTCCGACGCGCAACCGGCGGATGACGTCCTGCAATCCGACCTGGATGCCGCGATCCCGGAGCTTCCCAGCCCTCCCAGCGCCGAGCAGACCGCCGCCGAGCTGGAGGAGGAGCTGCGCCGCGCCGCCGAGATCGACGCCGACATCTCGGCGATCGCATCGGAGCAGACCGAGCCTCCGCAGCCGGACGCAGCACCATCACGGCCTCCCGGGCGCAAACGCAGCTGGATCGCGCCCCGCAATCCGGCGGCACGCCTGTCCTCGGCAGCGGCCGGCCTCTTCGTCGCGGCCGGTCTCGCCGCGCTCGGCCTCGGCCTCTGGCAGCGCGAGCGCATCGTCCGGACGGTACCGCAATTCGCCGGGCTCTACGCGAGCATCGGCTTGCCGGTCAATGTGCGCGGGCTCGCCTTCAGCGCCGTCGAGAGCGAACTGGTTCAGGATCAGCAGGGTCGCTTCCTCGTCGTCTCCGGCGATGTCACCAACATCGCCAAGGGCACGACCAAGGTGCCGCCGATCACGGTGATGGTGCGAAGCGAGGATGGCAAGGTGCTCTACAGCTGGACGACGGAGCCGCCGCGTCCGTCGCTGGAGCCGGCGGAGCTGATGCATTTCCGTGCCCGCCTCGCCTCGCCGCCCAATGACGGACGCTCAGTGCAGCTTCGTTTCGGCGCCGGCAGCCCCGGCGGCGTCGCCAGCCTCAACTGATCTCTTCCGGCTGGTTTCCACACCGCCACCGCCCAGCCGCTTCAATTGTCGGCGCATGGACGCTATGACTGGGGCCTGTTGAGATGAGCCCGCGATTACGGGGCTGCGCGGGCATCGGCTCGCGCCGAAAGGAACTGTCGTCGATGTCCCAGCCCAAGCGTATCCGCGTTCTCTATGACGAGGCGGCGATCGCCGCACGCAATGCCGAGATGGCCAGCGATATCGCCGCCAATGCCGGCGAGGACCTGCTCGTCGTCGCGGTGCTGAAGGGCAGCTTCATGTTCGTCGCCGACCTGATCCGCGCCATGCATCGCGCGGGCATGACTCCGCAGGTGGAGTTCGTGCATTTGTCGAGCTATCGCGCCGCCACCGTCTCTTCCGGCCAGGTCGAGATTCTGCGGGATGTGCAGAGCGATGTCCGCGGCCGGCATGTCCTGCTCGTCGACGATATCCTCGAATCCGGCCGTACGCTCGCCTTCGCCAAGGACCTGCTCGCGGCGCGCGGCGCCGCCCGCGTCTCGACAGCCGTGTTGCTGGAAAAGCCGGCCAAGCGCGCCGTCAATATCCAGGCTGACTATGTCGGCTTCGAATGCCCCGACTATTTCGTCGTCGGCTACGGCATGGACGTCGCCCATTCCTATCGCCAGTTGCCCTATGTCGGCGTGATCGAGACCGCCGACCAGGCCGGTCTGCCGGGGATCTGAAGCGATGTCGCGCATTCTCGTGGTCGATGACGAGGAGAGCCTGCGCTCGCTGGTCGCGCGCGGCCTCGCCATGGATGGGCACGATTGCCTGACCGCCGGCGACGGCGCCGAGGCGCTCGACATCCTGATGGCCGAACAGGGCCATTTCGACCTGCTGCTCACCGATATCCGCATGCCGCTGATGGACGGCATCGCGCTGGCGCTCGCTGCCAAGCAGCACTTCCCCGACCTCACGATCATGCTGATGACCGGCTATGCCGAGCAGCGCGAGCGGGCAAAAAGCCTGGAGACGATCGTCTCGGAGGTGATGACCAAGCCTTTCACCATAGCCGAACTGCGCGAGACGGTGCTGCGCGTGATCGAGCGCTCGATCGGGTAAAGCCGTTCGTCTCTTGACGCTCGGCAGCTGATATCTATCTTTGGTAGATATCGCCAGTTGGAGCCTGTGACATGGGGACCGCTTCCTCGGCAAGAGCCAAGCTCTTCATGCATGGCCGCAGCCAGGCGGTGCGGCTGCCGAAGGAGTTCCGCTTCGAGGGCAGCGAAGTGCGGGTCAGCAGGGTCGGCGACAAGGTCATCCTCGAACCGATGGCCGGCGCGCCCTTCGATGCAGATGCATGGCGCGCCCGGCTCGATGAACTCGGCGCCCGCGATTTCCTGGTCGACGGGCTGCCGGATGATCCTCCGCCGGCCGACGAAGACGAGATCGCATTCGGCTGAGGCGATCCGATGTTCTGCCTCGACACCAATGTGATCGTATACGCGATCAATGGCCGCGTTCCGGCCATCGAGCAGCGGCTTCGCCAAGAATTGGCGATAGGAACGACACTCCTCGTCCCCGCCATCGTCCTGTTCGAGCTCCGCTACGGCATCGCCAAGAGGATGCGGCGCGAGGCGTCCACGCGGGTCCTCGATGCTTTTCTGGCGGACGGCTTCGACGTGCTTTCGTTCGAGGCCGAGGATGCCGCCGAGGCCGGCGACATTCGCGCCGCGCTGGAAACCTCCGGCATGCCTATCGGTGCCTACGATATCCTGATCGCAGCCCAGGCTCGGCGGCGCGGCGCCGTTCTCGTCACGGTCAATCGCCGCGAATTCGAGCGCGTCCCCGGCTTGATGGTTACAGATTGGGCGGGATGACCGCTCAGCGGTTCAGCCACCAGATCGAGGCGTTGAGCAGGCTCGCGAAAGAGACCCAGGCGAAATAGGGCACGAAGAGCGCCACGGACAGCCTGTCGCCCAGCCTCGCGAAGCACCGCATCGTCCAGATCATCGCCGCCAGCAGCATCGCGATCACGACGAGCCCGCCCGCCGGGCTGTTCAGGCCGAAGAAGGCGCAGGACCAGAGCATGTTGAGCACAAGCTGGGCATGATAGGCGAGCAGCGTCTGCGCCCTGCCCGGCGTATCGACTGGCTGGCGCAGTGTGCGGAACGCAGCCAGCGCCATCAGTGCGAACAGCGTCGTCCACACCGGAGCAAACAGCCAATTTGGTGGATTGAACGGTGGCTTGGCGAGGCCGGCATACCAGCCCGGAATCTGCGGCACCGTCACGGCGCTGCCGATCAGCGACGCCGCGACCACCGGCAGGATGGCGAGGAGCGCGGCAAGCCACACATTCAGCTGACGATCGGTGCTGCCTGACGATATGCTCATGCGGTGACAATGGGGTGAGCTTGCGCGCCGCACAAGACGAGCCTCTTGCACCGCAACAATTCAGGTGAGATGAATTTTCTCACATAGTGGAAATCGGATCGCCTCATGACCAAGCGCCCGCTGCACCCCCGTTCGCTCGCCGCGCAGGCGCTGGGCAAGATCGATCCGCTGACCAAGGCCGTGGTGCCGCCGATCCATGTCTCCACCACCTATATCCGCGACGAGGACAACGCCTATTCCTCCGGCTTCATCTATGGCCGGCCGGACAACGAGACGGTCCATGAGGCGCAGGCCGTCCTCGCCATGCTGGAAGAGGCCAAGGCCGGCGCCCTGCTGTTCGGCTCGGGGATGGCCGCGGCGACCGCCGTGTTCCAGGCGCTCTCTCCCGGTGATCATGTCGTCGCCTCCAAGGTGATGTACTGGGCGCTGCGCGCCTGGCTGCTGACCGAGGCGACCCGCTGGGGCCTGAAGATCGACTTCGTCGAGACCGATGACCTCGCCAGGCTCAAGGAAGCGGTGAAGCCCGGCGTCACCAAGCTGATCTGGGCCGAGACCCCGTCCAACCCGCTCTGGACCATCACCGACATCGCCGCGGTCGCGAAGATCGCCCATGCCGCCGGGGCCAGGCTCGCGGTCGATTCGACCTGCGCCTCGCCGGTTCATACCCGGCCGCTGACGCTCGGCGCCGACATCGTCATGCACGCCGCAACCAAGGTGCTGAACGGCCACTCCGACGTCGTCGCCGGCGCGCTCTGCGCCAATGCCGATGACGAGTTCTGGAACCGGATCAAGACCATCCGCAAGGGCCAGGGCGGCATTCTCGGCCCGTTCGAGGCCTATCTCCTGATGCGCGGCATGCGCACGCTTCATGTCCGGCAGGAGCGCCAGTCGGCTTCGGCCATGGCGCTGGCGCAGAAGCTGTCCGCCCATCCGCTGGTCTCGCGCGTGCTCTATCCCGGCCTGCCGCAGCATCCCGGCCACGACATCGCCGCCAGGCAGATGGAAGGCGGCTTCGGCTTCATGCTCTCCGTCCAGGTCAGCGGCGGCGAGGCGGCGGCGGTCAAGTCGGCCGCCCATGTCGAGCTCTACAAGCGCGCGACCTCGCTCGGCGGTGTCGAGAGCCTGATCGAGCATCGCGCCTCGATCGAGGGCGCCGGCTCGCCCTGCCCGCCCGACCTGCTGCGCCTTTCGACCGGCATCGAGGATGTCGAGGACCTCTATGCCGATCTCGACCAGGCGCTGAAGGCCGGGCACGGCTGAAACCTCAGAACCAGATGCCCTTCGCTGTGATCAGCAATTGCCGGCGGTCGGCGAGCCCGTTCAGGCCGCCATTGATCAGCTGGGTGACCCGGGCCGCATCGTCGCGATCCGCGGCGGCGTTGATCTTGCGGTCGCGCCAATAGGCGAAGGCGATCTGGACCGAGATGCGCGGATCGAGCGCCAGCTCCGGCCGCCCTTCGAGATCGACGTTCAGCATCCGGCCGATGCGCTTGTAGTTGGCCCGCCCCGTGAGCTGAAAGATACCGCGCCCGTGATAGCGCGCGCCGTCGCCGGGCTCGGTGTTGCCGAGATCCTCGCGGCCTTCGTATTTGGCGAACTGCTTCTTCCCGCCCTTCTCCTCGAGCGTGCGGAAACGGTCGGTCTCATGGGCGGCCTGCGCCAGGAAATGGCAGACGCGCAGCGGCGTTGTCAGATCGGCCTCGGCGGCGAGCCGGGTGAAATGCAGGGCGATGTTGCCCATGATCTCGGCCTTGCCGATCGGCGCAAGGCGCGACAGGCGCTCGAGACTGACGGCGAGATCCGGCTGCCGCGGAGCCTGCGGCTCCTCGACCGGTATATCTTCGGCTGGCGATCCCTGCATCGACATGGCGGCACTCCTGTTGCGCGTTTGCGCGAGTATGCATCGGTTTCGCGGTGCGGGGATAAGTTCGCCGGCAGAACCGTCATGGCGCTGAAACAGCGCGCGTCTAGCGAGGGCCTCCGTCCCAGGGAAAGCTCGCCATGACCACCGACACCGCTCTCAATCGCCGCGCATTGCTCGCCGGCCTCGGCACTGCCGCGCTCGCCGCTGCGGCAGCGCCCGCCCTCGCCCGCTCGCTTCCGCCTGTGCCGACGAGCAACCTTGCCACCGACACCGGCTATTGGGATGCCGTCCGGCGCCGCTACAGCGTCACGCCCGACATGGTGAACCTCGAGAACGGCTATTGGGGCATCATGGCCGAGCCGGTGAAGGCCGAGTTCAAGCGCCTGACCGACTTCGTGAACTTCGAGAACACCGTCTATGCCCGCAGCAGGATCGGCCAGGATCTCGACAACATCCGCACGCCGCTGGCCGATTTCCTCGGCGTCGCACGCGAGGAGATCGCGCTGACCCGCGGCGCCACCGAAGCGCTGCAGACGCTGATCGCCGGCTACAACAAGCTGAAACCCGGAGACGGCGTTCTCTACGCCGATCTCGACTATGATTCGATGCAATACGCGATGAACTGGCTGAAAGGCCGGCGCGGCGTCGAGGTCGCGAAATTCGATATCCCCGAGCCGGCGACCAAAGCCAATGTGCTCGCCGCCTATGAGGCCGCGCTCAAGGCCAATCCGAAGACGAAGCTGCTTCTGCTCACCCATATCAGCCATCGCACCGGGCTGATGATGCCGGTCAGGGAGCTCGTCGCCATGGCCAAGGCGCGCGGCATCGACGTCATCCTCGACGCGGCCCATAGCTGGGGCCAGGTCGACTTCAAGGCGAGGGATCTCGGCGTCGATTTCATCGGCTTCAATCTGCACAAATGGATCGGTGCTCCGCTCGGCGTCGGCCTGATCTACATCGCGCGCGAACGGCTGGCCGATATCGACACCCATTACGGCGACGAGGATTTCAAGCCGGACGATGTCCGCTCGCGTATCCACACCGGCACGCCGAATTTCGCCGCCCAGCTGACGGTCCCCGCCGCGCTCGCCCTCCACCAGGAGATCGGGCCGCAGGCCAAGGAGGCGCGCTATCGGCACCTGCGCAACTACTGGGTCGCGAAGGCGCGAGAGCTCAAGGGCGTCGAGATCCAGACGCCGGACGATCCCGAGATGGTCGCCGGCATCACCTCTTTCGCCCTGACCGGCAAGCGCTCGGCCGCCGACTGCAACGCTGTCGTCGCGGCGCTGCGCGACCAGCACAAGGTGATGACGGTGCGACGCGGCGGCGTCGCCAAGGGCAACACCATCCGCATCTCGCCGGCGCCCTATCTGACGGAAGCCGACCTCGACCGCTTCATCGCGGCGCTCGCGGTCGTCTCGGGCAATAGGGCGGGTTGAGATTTGGCCGTCATTCTCGGGCAGCGCGAAGCGCAGACCCGAGAATCTCGTGACCAGAAGGCGCTGGCTTGCGCCTCATCCGGCTTGAGATGCTCAGGTCAAGCCCGAGCATGACGCGGGACCGTCAGATCAATTCCGCCGCAGCAGGCGCTCCAGATAGTCGAGCTCCTCGGTCGGCCGCAGCGGATCGCCGAGGCGCCGCCGCAGTTCCTCGAGGATGCGCCGCGCCCGCTGCGTCGCGCTCTCGTCGGCACCCGGCACGCGCACGCGGCCATCGGCCCAGTCGCGCTGGCGCTGCGGGCGGCCAAGCGGATCGTTGTTGTCGCGCTGCTGCGCCGAGGGCCGGCCGGCCGGGCGTCCATCCGGCTCGCCATAGGCGTTCTCGTTGCCCTCGCCCTCGCCGGGCTCGCCCTGCATCTGCTGGGCGAGGTTCTGGCCGCCCTTGCGCAGGGCTTCCAGCGCCCGGCCCTGCGAATCGACCGCCTGCCCATCCTGGCCTTGGCCAAGCTGGCCCTCGGCCTCGCGCATCGCATCCTCGGCCTCGCCAAGTTCACCGGGGTCGGCGCCCATGCCGCGCATGCGCCGCTGCAGATCCTGCAGCCGCTCGCGCAGGGCCTGCTGGCGCTGTGACAACCCTTGCTGTCCCTGGCCCTGCCCGCCTTCGGCGTTCTGCCCGTCCTCGCCCTCGCCGTCCTCGCCAGGCTGCTGCCCGGGTTGCTGGCCACGCTGCCCGCGCTGGCCCTGCTGCCCTTGCTGGCGCTGGCCCTGCTGGCCGGGACGCGCCTGCTGCTGGCCGGGGCGGCGGCCCTGCTGGGTGCGGTTCTGGTTCTGCTGGTCCTGCTGGTAGGTCTCGTCGCGCAACTGCTGCTGCTCGCGCGTCATCCGGTCGAGATCGCCCAACGCCTGGTTCATCTCACGCTGGCGCGGGTCCTGCTGGCCCGGGCGCGCCGTCTTGAGGTTGTTCAGGAGGTTGTTGAGCTCTTCCATCAGGCGCTGCGCCTCGGCCATGTCGCCGCGCTTGGTCAGTTCCTCGATGCGGTTGAGCATGTTCTGCAGGTCGCGCGGTGTCACCGTTCGGAAATTCTCCGGCAGCCGCGCCTGGTTCTGCTCGCCGTTCTGCTGCTGGCGCTGCCATTGCTGGGCAAGCTCGCGCATGTACTGGTCCATGGCGCGGCGCAGATCTTCGGTGAGCTTCTTCATCTCCTCTTCGGAGGCACCGCGCTCCAGCGCCTGCGCCAAGTTCTCCTGCGCGGCCCTGAGCGCCTTTTCGGCATCCGAGAGGTCGCCATCCTCGAGCTGCAGCGCGAGCGCCCACATCATCTCGGCGGCGTCGCGGAGCTGGTCGTCGCTGGCGGCGCGGCGCAGTCGTTCGCCGATCATGCGCATGCCGAGATAGACACCGGTCTCCTTCATGAAGCGGTCGGGCTCGATCATCAGCGCGTCGAGCGCAAGCTGAACTTTCTTGCGGTTGTCGACGTCCATGACGAGCTTGCGCCGTTGCTCGACCAGCGCCTTGGCCAGCGGCTTGGTGAAAGTCCGCTGCGGCAGCACGACTTCGAGGGTCTCGCTGCGTCCCTCCTGCCCGGTCTCGTCGCGCGCCAGGAGGCTCATATTAACCTTGGCGCCGGCCCAGGGATGGGCCGAGAAATCGACCGTGCTCTTCATCTCGTCGTCGCCGGAACCGGAGGGCGGCACCGGCAGCACCTGCTTCGGCGCCTCGACCAGCGAGCGGCCACCCGTGATCGGCCCGACACGCGAGACCAGCACTTCGGCCGAGGCGATGCCGTAATCGTCCTTCGCGCGATAGCTGAGGCCGAGCCCGCCCTGCACGCCGCTGACGGGCTTGGGCGCATCGGCGAAGGCGATCTCCGGCTTCTGGTCGATGATCGCGTGCAGGCTCAAGGTCTGCGCCGGGGCGCCCGAGCCGGTGATGCGCAGGGTGCCGTCGCCGGCCACGAGATAGCGCTTCTCGGTCACTGCGACCGTATTCGGCGGCACGGCCTTGGCCGGCGCCGGCTTGGCGTCTCCGGATTTGACTTCGCCGGGCTTGCCCTCGACCGGTACGGCATCGAGCCGGCCGGTCGTTGCGACATCCATTCCGCTTTTGCCGGCGATGCGCACCACCACCGTCGATTTCTCGGGCACGTTGAAGTTCGGGCTGGCGAGCCTGCCGAAATCGATCAGGATCGGCGGCATGCGCGTATAGGAGGGCGGGTCGATCCAGGCATCGATCCGGACCGCAGCGGTGGCAAGCGCAGGTCCGCGCCAGTCGAAGGCGGCGGCGAGCCGCGGCAGGGCCTCATGCCCGGCGACGAAGAAGCCGGCGACCGCTGCGACCAGCGGCACGGCGCGCAAGGCCCGCCTGTCACGCCCGGCCATGCGCGGCTGTGGCGGCGCGACCTTCAGCGCCGCGACGTGAGCGCTCTGGCGCTGCAGATGCAGCGTCCACAACGCCTGCGAGACCGGATCCTTGCCGCCGACCGCGAGCGTATCCTCGAGCGAAGTCGCCGGACGGTGAGCCCCGTCCATCGAGTGGTCGAGCCGGGACAGCGCCTCGCGGCGGCTCGGCCAGCGACCGGTGACGGCCGGCCAGAAGCTTCCCAGCAGGAGCAGAGCAAAGACGGCGGAGCCGGCGGCCCGCCCCCACCAGGGCAGATACAGCCAGAGCCCGAGCCAGGAGACGGCGAGAAAGGCGAGGACGACGCAGAGCGGCGCCCACAGCTTCGGCCAGAGACGCTCCCAGGCGAGCGACAGCCGCGAGGCCGCAGTGAGCCGCTCCAGCCGCTTGCGGATCGTACCAACCGAATCTAGCGCCGTGCGGCGCGGTGCTTCGCTCATCCGATGCTCCGGGCCGCCCCCCGCGGCGCCTCTCCTAGCTTCATCGATCGAGCAAAGAGGCTAGCACGTGATTGTGGCGTGACCAGCACCCAGGCACGATGCCCCACAGGCGCTCCGCTTATTGTGAAGCAGACTCAGGGCAGCCAGGGCGGTGCACGATCCGTGCCGATCAGCTCTTCATAGGTCTGGCGCGGCCGAGTCACCGCGAATTTGTCGCCTTTCACCAGCACTTCGGCGACCAGCGGGCGCTGGTTGTAGGTCGACGACATGCTGGCACCATAGGCGCCGGCCGTCATGAAGGCGATGAGGTCGCCCGGCTTCAGCGCCGACAATTCGCGTCCGGCGGTGAAGGTGTCGCCTGATTCGCAGATCGGCCCGACGACGTCATAGGCGATCGTCTTGGCCCCCTCCGCCGGCTCCGCCACCGGCCAGATCTCGTGATAGGCCTCGTACATGGCGGGCCGCATCAGGTCGTTCATCGCCGCATCGACGACCAGGAATTCCTTGGTCGGGCGCGGATTGAGGTGGAGCACCTTCGTCAGGAGGATGCCGGCATTGCCGACGATCAGGCGTCCCGGCTCGAAGCCGAGCTCGGCGTCGAGCCCTTGCATCAGCTTGGCGACCATTCCGGCATAGGCTTCGATCAGCCCCGGGCCATGGTCGAAATCCTTCGGAACCTCGTAGGGGATGCCGAGCCCGCCACCGAGGTCGAGCCGGTCGACGCGGTGCCCTTCGGCCCGCAGCGCCAGCACGAGATCGCGCATCTTGGTGTAGGCCGCTTCGAAAGCATCGACCTCGCGGATCTGGCTGCCGATATGCACGGCAAGGCCCATGATCCTGACGCCCGCCATGTTGGCGGCGCGGGCATAGAGCCGATGCACCTCCTCGAAGGAGACGCCGAACTTGTTGGCCGAGGAACCGGTGGTGATCTTGGCATGGCCGCCGGCACCGATGTCTGGATTGACCCGGAACACCGCCTCCTGGCGCTTGCCCAGCCGCTGCGCCACCTTCGACAACAGGTCGAGTTCGCCTTCGGTCTCGATATTGACCTGGTAGATGCCGGCCTCGACAGCGAAGGCGAGCTCGCTCTCAGCTTTGCCGACACCGGAAAAGACGATCTTGCTGGCCGGAAAGCCGGCGGCGAGCGCCTTGCGGATTTCGCCCTCGGACACCGTATCGGCGCCGGCGCCGAGCGCAGCGAGCGTCTTCAGCACGCCGAGATTGCTGTTCGCCTTCATGGCATAGAAGACATGCGCCGGCTTGCCCGGCGCGGTCGACGCCATCGCCGCCTCGTAGAGGCGGTAATGCCGCTCGATCGTCGCCGAGGAATAGACATAGACCGGCGTTCCAACCTTATCCGCGATCTCGCGCAGGTCGACATCCTCGGCGAAGAGCGCGCCGTCGCGATAGGCGAAGTGATGCATCGAAAACTCAGAGCAACGGGTCGAGCACGAAAGGCTTCTCGGGGACCTCGATCGGCCGGTTGCGCTTCGGCGGCTTGCCGAGCGGCGAAGCATCCGTCGCGTTGAAGCTGTTCTCGACCGCGCCTGTCTGCTGATCCGGCAGGTCGATTGCATTCTTGGCGTTAGGAGGCGGTTCGAGCGGGCCGCGGCGGCCGCAGGCGGTAAGCGCGAGACCGAGTAAGCCGGCCAGCAACACGGCGCGACCGATAGTCAGACGGGAATGCGGCACGAACGGGTATCCTCGGGCAAAGCGTCGGAGGGACTGTAGCGAATGGCGGGCAAGCTTGCGAGCCTTTGCGCCGGGATCATGACTGTGGCTTCGCGTCCTTGGCGAGCTGCTTCAGCCAGCGCTTGGCCTGCCGCTTCACATTGGCGGGCGCGGTGCCGCCATAGCTGGTGCGGCTCTTCACCGAACGCTCGACGCCGAGCACGGCGAAAATCTCGTCGCTGATCTTGGGCTCGACCTCCTGCATCTCGGCGAGCGAGAGCTTCTCCAGGCCGACGCCCTTGCTCGATGCGAGGCCGACGAGCCGGCCGGTGACGTGATGGGCGTCGCGGAACGGCATCTTCAGCACCCGCACCAGCCAGTCGGCGAGATCGGTCGCGGTGGCGTAGCCGAGGCCGGCCGCCTTCTTCATCGTCTTCAGGTCGGGCTGCATGTCGCGGACCATGCCGGCGCTGGCGGCGAGGCAAAGCGACAGGGTCTGCACGGCGTCGAAGGTGCCTTCCTTGTCCTCCTGCATGTCCTTCGAATAGGTCAGCGGCAGGCCCTTCATCATCGTCAGCAGGCCCTGCAGCGCCCCGAAGACGCGCCCCGCCTTGCCGCGCACCAGTTCGGCCGCGTCGGGATTGCGCTTCTGCGGCATGATCGAAGAGCCGGTCGAGAACTTGTCGGAGAGCTTGACGAAGCCGAACTGCGGCGTCGCCCACAGCACGATCTCTTCGGCCAGGCGCGAAAGGTGCATGGCGCAGATCGAGGCGGCCGAGAGCGTCTCCAGCACGAAATCGCGATCCGAGACCGAATCGAGCGAGTTTGCCGTCGGCCGGGCGAAGCCGAGTGCCTTGGCCGTCATGTGCCTGTCGATCGGGAAGGAGGTGCCGGCGAGCGCGGCGGCGCCGAGCGGGGATTCGTTCATGCGCTCGCGGGCGTCACGAAGACGGCCGCGGTCGCGCGCCAGCATCTCGACATAAGCGAGCAGATGGTGGCCGAAGGTGACCGGCTGCGCCGACTGCAGATGGGTGAAGCCCGGCATCACCGCCCCGGCATAGGTATCCGCCTTCTCGGCGAGTGCGAGCTGGAGGTCGGCGACCTGCTCGTCGAGCTGGTCGAGCGCATCGCGCACCCACAGGCGCATGTCCGTCGCGACCTGGTCGTTACGCGAGCGGGCAGTATGCAGGCGCCCTGCGGCGAGCCCGATCCGGTCCTTGAGATTGCTCTCGATGTTCATGTGGATGTCTTCGAGCGCGCGCGAGAACGTGAAGCGCCCGGCCTCGATCTCGGCCTCGATGCCCTTGAGTCCGGCGGAGATCACGTCCACGTCCTCACGCGTCAGGATGCCGGTCTCGGCAAGCATGGCGGCATGGGCCAGCGAACCGCGGATGTCCTGGCGCCACAGGCGCTGGTCGAAATCGATGGAGGCGTTGATCTCCTCCATGATGGCGTCGGGACCTGTGGCGAAACGCCCACCCCACATGCGGTTGCTCACGGCGGTCTTTCCTGCTCTTCAAGGACGCACGATGACGTCTCGGTCGAAAATGGCGGTGGCCTGTGGGGCCCTGGCGCTGCTGGTGCTCGGCAGCGCAGCGGCCTTCTACTCCGTGCGGGGCGTGGCCGGCAATTCCACTTGCAGCGCCGCCTCGGCGAAGGCTGAAACGCTGCGCCCCCTTGCCAAAGGCGATGTCGCGGGCGTCGAGGTCGCCAAGCAGCCGGCGCTCCTGCCCGATCTTGCGTTCAACGGCCCCGACGGCAAGCCGACGACGCTCTCGGCCTTCCGGGGCAAGACCGTCCTGGTCAACCTCTGGGCGACCTGGTGCCTGCCCTGCCTGACCGAGATGCCGGCGCTAGATGCGCTGCAGGGCGCGCTCGGCAGCTCGGATTTCGAGGTCTTGGCGATCAACATCGACACGCGCCACCCCGACAAGCCGAAGAAGTGGCTCGCCGACAAGGCGATCACCCGCCTCGGCTATTATGCCGACCCGCAGGCCAAGGTGTTCCAGGACATCCGCGCCGTGAAGAAGGTCGAGGGCATGCCGATCAGCCTGCTGATCGACCCGGCCGGCTGCGAGCTCGCTCTACTGCAAGGGCCGGCCGAATGGGCCGGCGCCGACGCCAAGGCCTTGATCGGGGCAGCGCTCGGCCGCTGACGCCTCAGTACGCCACGACTGTCCAAGTGATCGCGCCCTTCTTGAAGTATCCACCGACGTCGTAGGTGAGGGTTCCCGTCCCCTCACCCGCGCCTGCCTTGCTGGGTGCGCCGCCGAACTTGCCCTCGGAATTGCGCGTCACCTTGGTCAGCGTGATCAGGACCTGAAAATACTCCTCCTCGCCGGCCTTGTGCGAGGCGCGCGCCATTTTCGAGCCGATCAGCATGGTCGCCGGAGCCTCCGACGTCCACTCCCAGTACAGATGTTCCTTGGCATCGCTGGTGAACTTGATCCTGCCCTCGTCGGTGCTGTCCTCGAAATGGACCCAGCGGCCTGACGCCGACTTGCCGGAGACCTCGTTCTTGTCGGTCAGCCTGAGGATTGCGTAGACGGATTTCTCTCCGCTGCCCTGTTCGATCATGATCTTATGTGTCCGCAGCATCGCATGTTCTCCGGTGAGAAGGGGAAGGCGACGACCTAGGCAGAGCGTGACGCCGCTAAGGGTGCGGATTGCAAGGCAGGGCACAGGCCTGCGGCATCCCGAGAGGATTGGACCGCTCTGATGCCGTTTCGCGCCGCCATAGGGCCCCGCATTCGGCGGCCGGCAGGACGCGCCGCTACGATTGCGCCGCAAACTTGCGCAAGGGAACGACGACCGCCCTGCGCGGTTCGTCCGGGCACGGCATCACGGCAATAGGCCTCCCGACAGCGAATGGAGCGACAATCATGCGTTTTTCCGGACTTTCCCGCGCCGGCACGGCCCGGACCCTTCTCCGGCTGGCGGCGGGCGCCCTTTTGCTCGCCGGGTTGGCCGGGCACGCACGGGCCCAGGATAGGACCGCGATCTCGGGTACGACGGTCTCGCTGGCGCCTCTGAAGGGCTTCGCGCCCTCGACCAAGTTTGCCGGCCTGGAGAACACCGAGGCGAAGGCCTCCATGCTCGTCGTCGAGATGCCGCCCGAGGCGCATGCGCAACTGTCGGCGCTGTTCAACAATCTCCAGACCGCCAAGACCAACTTCGCCAAGCAGAACATCGTGATCGACGAGGCCGAGGACATCGATACGGCCGGCGGCAAGGGCCGCATCCTGACCGGCCACCAGAATGTCGCCGGTACGACCTTCGACAAATGGGTCGTGCTGCTCAAGGGCGCCAAGACCGTGATGATCACCGTGCAGGCGCCGGAAGATTCCGATCTCGATGGCGACGACGTGGTCACCATGCTGAAGAGCGTCTCGCTCGGCGCCGAGCCGACGCTCGACCAGAAGCTTGCGGCCCTGCCCTTCCGTGTTCGCGCCACCGAGCCTTTCCGCGTCGTCGACACCTTCGGCGGCCTTGGCGTGCTGATGACCTCAGGCCCGCTGAACGTCGACCCCAAGGGCAGCCAGCCCATGCTGATCGTCAGCTATCAGACCGGTGGTCAGGTCGCGGCCGGCCAACTCGCCGCCGTCGCCGAGAAGCTGCTGCAGACGACGCGCGGCTTCGAGAAGGCCGAGATCGCCAAGCGTGAGACCGTCGCCTTCGCCGGCAGCAAGGCTGGCGTGCTGCTTTCGGGCAGGACCGCTGAAGGTGCCACCGGCAAGCGCTTTGCCCAGTATATCGGCCTCGGCCCGGATGGCCGCTTCGTGCGCCTGATCGTCAGCGCCGATGAGGCGACCTATCCCTCACTGGAGCCGGCGATCAAGGCGATCGCCGACAGCATCGCCTTCGCCCAGTGATCGACCGATGCCACTGCCCGGCGTCACGGATCTGCAACATTTGCCATGGCCGGCCGGCTGCTCCATACGCTGCCGGCCATGAGCTACACCATCGGCCTCGCCACCACCTTCCACGACCCGGCTATTGCCATCATCGATCCCGGCGGCGAGGTCCTCTTCGCCGAGGCCACCGAGCGCTATCTGCAATACAAGCGCGCCCCGAACTGCGAGCCGGACACGGCTGCGCGGATGGAAAGCCTGCTCAAGCGCTACATCCCGAAGGATGCGCAGATCAGGCTCGCGACCAGCTGGGGCGAGGAGTTCACCGGCTTCCTCGACCAGATGAGCCGCGCCGGCTCCTTCAGCCTCGACTCGCTGCTGAAGCTCTCGCCCGCCTTCAATCGTTCGCTCGTGCCCGAGCGCAGCGAACGCGCCCTGATCGCCAACCTGCATCACCAGCAGCAGCGCGCCGGCCTCGGCACCCTGCTCGGCCTCGACCGCGCCTTCGGCGAGGCGAAGGTCAGCGGGATCAAGCGCTACGGCCACCATCTCAGCCATGCGGCTTACGCCTGTTGGTCGTCGCCCTTCCGCGATGCCGCCTGCCTCGTCGTCGACGGCATGGGCGAGACGGGCGCCTCCGCGATCTTCGCGCTCAGGGATGGCCGCCTCACCGAGCTGAAGCGCCATCGCGGTCGCGAATCGATCGGCTTCTATTTCGGCTTCGTCACCGATCTCGCCGGCTTCGACCAGGCCAAGGGCGAGGAATGGAAGATCATGGGCCTGGCGCCCTATGGCAAAAACGATCCTGAGCTACTCGCGCTGCTGCGCAAGCTCTATCGCGTCGACGGCACCAAGCTCAGCTTCGCCGACGCCGCGACGGTCCAGAACGTCGCCGACGAAATCCTGGCTCGCCGCCCGGCCGACGCGCTCGACAAGGGCTGGGCCGATCTCTCGCGCTGCGGCCAGAACGTCTTCGCCGAGATGATGGAGGCGCTGCTCGCCGAGACGGCGGCGCTCTGCCCGTCGGAAAATCTCGTGGTCGCCGGCGGCTGCGCGCTCAACTCCTCCTTCAACGGCAAGATCGTCGGCCGCCACGGCTTCAAGCAGGTTCATGTCCCCTCCGCCCCCGCCGATGACGGCAACGCGATCGGCGCCGCCTGGCTCGCCCATGCCGAGGCCAATCCGGACTGGCAGGCGCCCAAAGGGCCGATGAGCCCCTATCTCGGCTCAAGCCTCTCGACCGAGCCGTTCGAACGCATGGCGGCCTGGGAGCCGCGCCTGAAGAAGCTCTCGCCCGACGAAATCATCACCGCGACGGCCAAGCTCCTGGCCGAAGGCAAGCTGATCGGCTGGGCCCAGGGACGGGCCGAGTTCGGGCCGCGCGCCCTCGGCAACCGCTCTATCCTGGCTGACCCCCGCCCTGCCGACGCCAAGGACATCCTCAACGCCAAGGTGAAGTATCGCGAGGCCTTCCGGCCGTTCGCGCCCTCGATCCTGGCCGAGCACGGCCCCGACTGGTTCGAGAACTACCAGGATGCACCCTATATGGAGCGCACCCTGACCTGGAAGGAGGCGGTGCGTGACCGCGTCCCCGCCGTCGTCCACGAGGATGCGACCGGGCGCCTGCAGAGCGTCACGGCGCAGCGCAACGCCCGCTATCACGCGCTGATCTCGGCCTTCCACGCGCTCACCGGCGTGCCGGTAATCTTGAACACCTCCTTCAACATCATGGGCAAGCCGATCCTGCACACGAGCGAGGATGCGATCCTGATGTTCTATACATCAGGGCTCGATGCGCTGGTGGTCGAGGACTGGCTGCTGGTGAAGTGAGCGCCCGCTTCGGCGGCAGACGTATCCGGACATGAAAAAGGCGGCGCTCGCGCGCCGCCTTTTGATTCCACGAAGGGGAAGAGGCTCAGCTCGCCTGCTTGACGGCGATGCCCTTCTCTTCGAGCAGCGCCTGCAACTCGCCGGCCTGGAACATCTCGCGGGTGATGTCGCAGCCGCCGACGAACTCGCCCTTGACGTAGAGCTGCGGGATCGTCGGCCAGTTCGAATAGGCCTTGATGCCCTCGCGGATCTCCTGATCCTCGAGCACGTTGACGCCCTTGAACGGCACGCCGACGTAAGAGAGGATCTGCACGACCTGGCCGGAGAAGCCGCACATCGGGAATTGCGGCGTGCCCTTCATGAAGAGCACCACGTCGCTGGACTTCACTTCGGCATCGATACGGGCGTTCACGTCGCTCATGGCCTTATCTCCAAATGCGGGTTCAAGGCCCGCCGGATGAACTCGTTCTAATCTTGGGGAACCGTCGTCGTCAGCGCAAGGGCATGCAGCACGCCGCCCATGTTTCCTTGCAGGGCGGCATAGACCATCTGGTGCTGCTGCACGCGCGATTTGCCCTTAAAGGCGGACGAAACCACTGTCGCGGCATAATGGTCGCCATCGCCGGCGAGATCCTTGATCTCGACGACGGCGTCGGGGAACGCCGCCTTGATCATCCGTTCGATCTCGCTCGCTTCCATCGCCATGACTGGTCTCCTCAGGCGGCCTTGCCGGCCATGTAGTCCGGCAGCCAGCTCTCATGGGTCTTGCTGAGGGCTGCGACCGAAACGGCAACCTCACCCGGCAGAACAAGCTCGCTGCCGCCGGTCTTGCCGATGATCAGAGCCGGAACGCCTGCGGCCTTGGCTTCGGCGACGACCGCCTCGGCAGCACCGGCCGGCAGCGACAACAGGTAGCGGCCCTGATCCTCGCCGAACAGCACCGCATGAGCCGGGCCGGCCGGCAGGGCCGCGATGGTGGCGCCGATGCCCTTCGCCATCGCCATCTCGGCGAGCGCGACGGCAAGGCCACCATCCGAGAGGTCGTGGCAAGCGCTGAGGCGTCCGGCAGTGATCAGCGAGCGCACGAACTCGCCATTGCGGCGCTCGACAGCTAGATCGACCGGCGGGGGCGCGCCCTCCTCACGACCACAGACCGTCGCGAGATAGGCGCTCTGGCCGAGCCAACCCCTGGTTTCGCCGATCAGGACGATCGCCTCGCCCTCGGCCTTGAAACCGATGGTGGAATGCTTCGTCACATCGGCGAGCACGCCGACGCCGCCGATTGTCGGGGTCGGCAGGATCGAGACGCCGTTGGTCTCGTTGTAGAGCGAGACGTTGCCGGAGACGACCGGGAAGTCGAGCGCCCTGCAGGCCTCGCCGATGCCGCGGATGCAGCCGACGAGCTGGCCCATCACCTCGGGCCGCTCCGGATTGCCGAAATTGAGGTTGTCGGTGATGGCGAGCGGCAGGGCCCCGACCGCCGTCAGATTGCGCCATGCTTCGGCCACCGCCTGCTTGCCGCCCTCGAACGGATCGGCCTCGCAATAGCGCGGCGTCACGTCGGCGGTCATGGCGAGGCCCTTCGGCCCGTCCTCGATCCGCACGATGCCGGCATCGCCCCCCGGCGTCACCGCCGAATTGCCGAGGATCAGCGTGTCGTACTGCTCGTAGATCCAGCGCTTCGACGAGAGGTCGGGCGAGCCGACCAGCGCCAGCAGAGCCTCGGCGTTCGACATCGGCGGCGTCACGTTCGACGCCTCGATCACCGGCCGCTTCGGCGTCTCGACCCAGGGCCGATCGTATTCGGGAGCCTCGTCGCCGAGCTCCTTGATCGGCAGGTCGGCCATCGTCTCGCCGTCATGCTTGACGACGAAGCGTAAGCTGTCTGTGGTCTTGCCGACGACGGCGAAGTCGAGGCCCCACTTGCGGAAGATCGCCTCGGCCGGCTCCTCATGGCCCGGCTTGATCACCATGAGCATGCGCTCCTGGCTCTCCGAGAGCATCATCTCATAGGCGCTCATGCCGTCCTCGCGGCAGGGCACCGCGTTGAGATCGAGCTCGACCCCGAGATCCCCCTTGGCGCCCATCTCGACCGCCGAGCAGGTCAGGCCGGCCGCGCCCATGTCCTGGATCGCATCGACATGGCCGGCGGCCATGATCTCGAGGCAGGCTTCGAGCAGCAGCTTCTCCGCGAAGGGGTCGCCGACCTGCACGGTCGGGCGCTTCTCCTCGGCGCCCTCGCCGAAGGCGGCAGAGGCCATGGTCGCGCCATGGATGCCGTCGCGGCCGGTCTTCGAGCCGAGATAGACGATCGCCTTACCGACGCCCGAGGCCTTGGCGTAGAAGATCTCGTCGGAGCGCGCGAGGCCGACGGCCATAGCGTTGACGAGGTTGTTGCCGTCATAGCGCCGGTGGAAGCCGGTGGCGCCACCGACATTCGGCACGCCGAAGGAATTGCCGTAGCCGCCGATGCCGGCAACGACGCCGGAGACGAGGTGGCGAGTCTTCGGGTGGCTCGGATCGCCGAAGCGCAGCGCGTCGAGCACGGCGATCGGGCGCGCGCCCATGGTGAAGACGTCGCGCAGGATGCCGCCGACGCCGGTGGTCGCGCCCTGATAGGGCTCGATGAAGGAGGGGTGGTTGTGGCTCTCCATCTTGAAGACGATCGCGAGCCCGTCGCCGATGTCGATCACGCCGGCATTCTCGCCCGGGCCCTGGATCACCCAGGGGGCCTTGGTCGGCAGCGTCTTCAGATGGATCTTCGACGACTTGTAGGAGCAGTGCTCGTTCCACATCGCCGAGACGATGCCGAGCTCGGTGATCGACGGCTCGCGCCCGATCAGATGCAGGAAGCGCTGGTACTCGTCCGGCTTGAGGCCATGTTCGGCGACCAGCTGCGGGGTGATCTTGATGTCGTTGGGAATCACGCGGCCTGTTCCTGACGGAGGGGGCGAGCCGAAGGCTCGATCTCAAGCGGGGGCAATAGCCTGAAAACGCCGGTGGAGACAATCGCTCGGAGCGCCTACCCTACCCCGATCTCCGCCATGGCCGCACGCAGCTTGGCCGGGATCGGCACCGGCGTCTGCGGACCGCGCTCGACATAGACATGGGTGAAGAGGCCTTGCGCCGCCGTGAGCTGCCCGCCCTGCCGGAAGATGCCGATGCGATAAGTCACCGAAGAGCGGCCGAGCTTCTCGACCGCGAGGGCGCCCTCGACCACCTCCGGAAAGGCGACGCTCTCGAAATAGTCGCAGCGCGTGCCGACCACGAGGCCGACGATCCTGCTATCCTTGACGTCGAGAAAGCCCTGCTCGATCAGCCAGGCGTTCACCACCGTGTCGAACCAGTTGTAATAGATCACGTTGTTGACGTGACCGAAGACGTCGTTGTCGGCCCAGCGCGTCGGGATCGTGCGGAACAGGCGAAAATCGGCACGCCCGAGCCTGACCGGCTTTTCGCTCATCGCTCTTCCCCGCCCGCCTTGTCGCCCGTGCCGATCTCCGGAACGCCGAGCGCATCCGCCAGCCGCGCCTTGGCCGAGCCGGGCCGAAGCGGCTTCTGCTGGCTCTCATGCGGCGCCCAGCCGGAGAGCCAGACGATCTCGAACGTCGCGCGCAGGCGTCCATCGGGATCGGAAAAGCGCTCGGCATAGAGCTCAGCCGCCCGCAGCAGCACCGCACGCCGCAGCGGCTTGCGGCTGCGTTCGGTCAGCGCATTGGACCAGCCCATGGCGCGCAGATCGCGCAACAGGCCGAACATGTCGCCATAGCGGACGGTGACGCTCTCGCTGTCGATCACCGGGAGCGCGAAGCCGGCGCGCTGGAGCAGCGAGCCAAGATCGCGCAGATCGGCGAAAGGGGCGACGCGCGGGCTGGCACCACCAGTCAATTCGACCTCCGCCGCGAGCAGCGACTGGCGCAGTTCGGTCAAGGTCTGGCCGGCGAGCAGGCAGGCGATGAAGAGCCCGTCCGGCCTCAGCGCCCGTTTGATCTGAATAAGGACGCCCGGCAGGTCGTTGACCGCATGCAGCGCCAGCAACGAGGCCGCGAGATCAAGCGATTCCGCGGCGAAGGGCAGTGCTTCGAGATCGCCCACGACAGTGGCGCCAGCTTCCGCGGCCTCTGTCATGCGCAGCAAGCCGCCAGCCCGCGCCTGCAGCGCCGATCCTGCCAGCGGCAGCGGCGTGCCGAGATCGGCAGCCCGCTCGAAGCGTCGCAGCACGGCGGACAGCCGCTCGTCGAGATCGCCGACGCAGCGCGCCAGCAGGAAATCGGGATAGCCGGCAGCGAGCGCAGCCGAAAGGCGGCGGCGATAGAGCGCGCGGTCGAAGACGACTGAGCTCACCGCCCGCCCCGCTTCACTCCATCCCCTCCAGCTCGATGATCAGCCCCTCGATCATCCTGAGCCCGATCTGCCAGAAGGCCGGATCACGCGCATCGAGGCCGAACGGCTTCAGCAGTTCGGAATGATGCTTGGTGCCGCCGGCCGAGAGCAGCGCGAAATAGCGTTCCTGAAAGCCAGAGGCCGAGTTCTGGTAGACGCCGTAGAGCGAGTTCACCAGGCAATCGCCGAAGGCATAGGCGTAGACGTAGAACGGCGAGTGGATGAAGTGCGGGATATAGGCCCAGAACGTCTCGTAGCCCGGCCCGAGCCGGATCGCCGGCCCAAGACTCTCCGACTGCACGCTGAGCCAGAGATCGCAAAGATTCTCGGCCGTCAGCTCGCCCTGCCGGCGCGCCTCGTGAACCTTGCGCTCGAACGAGTAGAACGCAATCTGGCGCACGACGGTGTTGATCATGTCTTCGACCTTGGCCGCCAGCATCGCCTTGCGCTGCTTCTGGTCGCGCGTCTCGTCGAGCAGCTTGCGGAATGTCAGCATCTCCCCGAAGACGCTCGCCGTCTCGGCCAGCGTCAGCGGCGTCGGCGCCATCAGTGCCCCGTTCGGCCCGGCCAGCACCTGGTGCACGCCATGGCCGAGCTCGTGCGCCAGCGTCATCACGTCGCGCGGCTTGCCCTGGTAGTTGAGCAGCACATAGGGGTGCGCCGAAGGGACGGTCGGGTGCGCGAAGGCGCCCGGCGCCTTGCCCGGCCGCGCCGGTGCGTCGATCCAGTGCTCGTCGAAGAAGCGCTGCGCGATCCCCGCCATATCGGCTGAGAAATTGCCGTAGGCCGAGAGCACCGTGTCGCGCGCTTCGGTCCACGGGATGGTCCGCTGCTCGACCTTGGGCAGCGGCGCGTTGCGGTCCCAATAGTCGAGCGTGTCCTGACCGAACCAGCGGGCCTTCAGCTTGTAGTAGCGGTGCGACAGGCGCGGATAGGCCTCGCGCACGGCGGCGACCAGCGCATCGACGACCTCGCGCTCGACGCGGTTGGCCAGATGGCGAGAATCGGCGACGTCCTCGAACTTGCGCCAGCGGTCGGAGATCTCCTTGTCCTTGGCGAGCGTGTTGGTGATCAGGCCGAAGGTACGCAAATGCTGGCGGAAGACGGTGCCGAGCACCTCCGCGGCTTCCTTGCGCACGGCACCGTCGGCGTCCTGCAGCCGGTTCAGCGTCAGTTCGAGCGTGAGGTCGTCGCCGCCGACCTTGAAGCGCAGCGAGGCGATGGTCTCGTCGAAGAGCCGGTTCCAGGCGCCATGGCCGGTCACCGACTTCTCGTGGAAGAGCTCCTCGATCCGATCCTCGAGCTGGTGCGGCTTGTCCTTGGCGAGATCGTCGAGCCAGGGCTTCCAGTGGCTGAGCGGGGCCTGCGCCGCGGCCTTGGCCAGCAGTGCCTCGTCGATTCGGTTGAGCTCGAGCCCGAAGAACAGCAGCTCGGTCGAGATCGCGGTGACCTTGTCCTGCGTGTCGCCATAGAACTTGGCGCGCTGCGGGTCGGTGGTTTCGCCGGAATAGACCAGTCCGGCATAGGACATGATCTTGCCGACCAGATCCTCCAGCCCCTCATAGGCCCTGACCGCCTCGGCCAGCGCGGCGCTGGCGTCCTCGCGGGCAGCGAGCGCCGCGAGCTTGCCGCGATAGAGCTCCGCGAAACGCCGCGCCTCGGCAGCCGCGCGCTCGACATCGGCCGCGAAGGCGGGCGAATCCATCGCCGGGTAAAGATGCGTCAGATCCCATTCCGGCAGGGCGCCGAGCGCCTCGGCCGCGCCTCCGGCATAAGCGGCGCGTGCGATCGCGGGACGGTCGAAGGAGCGGGTCATGAGCAATCTGCCTCGGCCTGTCGGAGAGGATTTACGGCCCCCTCATATGCGCGGCCAGCGGCTCGCGATCAACGGTCGCGCTGTCACAGCAGCTCGATTTCCCGCTGGCGTCGCCGGCTTAAGCGGCGCTTAACCGTTCTCCCCGACAGTGACCCGAAACGGAACAGCCGCTTCCGGCTGATTGCCTGGCCTATCGAGGTTTCATGTCCGCAACCATCCTGGTCGTCGACGACGATCCCGTCCAGCGCCGGCTCCTCGACGCGATGCTGAAGCGCTTCGGTTACGAGGTCGCACTGGCGGAGGGCGGCGAGCAGGCTCTGGCGGTTCTCGTCGATGAATCGCGCCGTATCGACTGCCTGATCCTCGACCTCGTCATGCCCGGCCTCGACGGCATGGGCGTGCTCGCGGCGCTGCGCGAGCGCGGCAGCGAGGTTCCGGTGATCGTGCAGACCGCCAACGGCTCGATCGAGACCGTCGTCTCGGCGATGCGCGCCGGCGCCGTCGATTTCGTGGTCAAGCCGGCCGGCGCCGAGCGCCTGCAGGTCTCGCTCAAGAACGCGCTGAAGCTCGGCGCTCTCGAGCACGAAATCCGCTACATGAAGCGGCGAGCCTCAGGCCAGCTCGGCTTTCGCGATCTCGCCAGCAAGAGCCAGGACATGGGCCGCGTCGTCCAGCTCGCCGAACGCGCCGCCCGCTCCAACATCCCGATCCTGATCGAGGGCGAGTCCGGCGTCGGCAAGGAGGTGCTGGCCCGCGCCATCCAGGGCTCCAGCGACCGCCGCGGCAAGCCCTTCGTCACCGTCAATTGCGGCGCGATCCCGCACAATCTCGTCGAATCCATCCTGTTCGGCCATGAGAAGGGCGCCTTCACCGGCGCGACCGAGCGCCATATCGGCAAATTCGTCGAGGCCAATGGCGGCACGCTTTTCCTCGACGAGGTCGGCGAACTGCCGCTCGATGCGCAGGTCAAGCTGCTGCGCGCCATCCAGGAGAGCGAGGTCGATCCGGTTGGCGGCAAGAAGTCGGTGCGCGTCGACATCCGCGTCATCTCGGCGACCAACAAGAGCCTGCTCGAGCAGGTCAAGCGCGGCGAGTTCCGCGAGGACCTATATTACCGCCTCAATGTCTTCCCCATCACCTTGCCGCCGTTGCGCCGGCGCCGGGAGGACGTCGCCGACCTCGCCCGCGGCTTCCTCGCCCGCTTCGCCGCCGAAGAGGGCCGCAAGCTGCGGGGTATCAGCGCCGAGGCGCTCTCGCTGCTCGCCGACTATGACTGGCCCGGCAACGTCCGCCAGCTCGAAAACGCGATGTTCCGCGCCGTCGTGCTCTCCGATGGCGACGAGCTGACCATCGCCGAGTTCCCGCAGATCGCCGCGCAGATGGATGGCTTCGACGTGCGCATTCCGCCGGCGCCGGCCTCCATTGCCAGCGAGCCGCGTGGCGAGGCGCCGCCGCGCGTCATTCAGGTGCCTGTCCGCGATCCCAACGCGCTCGACCTCGTCGCCGGCTCAGACATGCGCACGCTCGACGAGCTGGAGCGCGAGATCATCAAGTTCGCGCTCGCCCATTATCGCGGGCACATGTCCGAGATCTCGCGCAAGCTCGGTATCGGCCGCTCGACGCTCTACCGCAAGCTCAAGGACTATGGGCTGATCGAAGGCGAGGACGCCGCCGACGGCGCCGACGCCGCCTGATCCGCCCGAATCGAAACGCGTTCTGCGACCCACAGGGGACGGGTTGCAGAGGGCGAATATCGGCCGCTGTTGCAGGGCGGCATCTTGTCGAAACAGGCCGAGTCACGCAGTTATCGGCGTGGATCGGCCAGGGACCGGGGAAGTTTATCGATGCGCCTTCGCCGCCTGGCGGAAACCGTCTCAGCCGCCGCTCTCGGCCTTTCGTTCGCGCTCGCTGCCGCAACAGCGCAGGAGGCAAGCGGGATCGGTCAGCCACTGCCTGAACAGCCCGCTCTGGTCATTCTCAGGACCGACGCCGAGCCGCGACAGCTCGACATCCCCACCCCGGCGGAGGTGACGCTCGACCTGCGCCCGTCCGCCGGCCTGCAGTCGGCCGAAGCGGCAGAGACCAGGGAGATCGTCACCGGCGCGCTCTCGACCAGGCCCGACCACAGCCCGGCCGAGCTTGAGCTCGATCTGCCCGAGCCGGAGATGCCGCCGGTCGATCCGGCTCTGGTGAAGCCGGCTGAACCCGCGCCGCAGCCGCAACTGGCAAAGCCCGCACAGATCGACCTGCCGCCGCTGCCCGACGTCGCGGTCACGATGCCGCCCGGGCTCGAACTCTCCGGCCGGATCGCGGCCCAGGTCGAGATCGCAGCCGCCCTGCCCCGCCTGTCCGCTCGCGAGCGGGCCGACATCGTCGCCGCTTATGCCGCCAACGAGAACCGCCCGTTCTGGATCGACGGCAAGGGTTTCGGTGCCTCCGGCAAGCAGATCGTCGCGCGGCTCGGCCGCGCCGGCGATGACGGCCTGCGCGCCGGCGACTATCTGCTGCCGGTCTTCGAGGGCAGCGACAAGGACAGCCTCGCCGCGGCCGATATCCGGCTCTCGGCGCTCGCCGTGCTCTATGCCCGCGACGCCCGCGGCGGCCGTCTCGACCCGCGCCGTCTGTCGAAGCTGATCACGCCGAAGCTCGAATTGCCGTCAGCGACCGAGGTCCTGTCCGAGCTCGCCGGTGCGGCCGATGCCGGCGCGGTTCTCGCCGCCTATAATCCCCAGCATGCCGGCTATCAGCACCTGAAGGCCAAGCTCGCCGAGCTGCGCGCTCACAAGCCCGAGACGCCGGTCGCCCACATCCCGGCCGGCCCTGCCCTCAGGGTCGGCATGCGTGACGAGCGCGTTCCGCTGGTCCGCGCCCGGCTCGGCCTCGGCAGCAGCGAGGAGCCGGTCTACGACCGCTCGACCGCGCTGGCTCTGGCCGACTTCCAGAAGCAGGCGGGGCTGCGCGCCGACGGCGTGCTCAGCGACCAGACCGTCGCCGCCCTCGCAATGCCGCGCTCGACCCGGCTGGAGAGCGACATCATCGCCCAGATGGAGCGGTGGCGCTGGCTGCCGAGCGATGTCGGCGAGAACCGCATCGTCGTGAACATCCCCGAATACCGGATGCGCGTGATGCACGGCGACAAGCTCGCCTATGAGTCGCGCGTGATCGTCGGCAAGCCGGAATCGGCGACGCCGGTGTTCTCGCACCGGATGGAGCACGTCGTCGTCAACCCGTCCTGGTACGTGCCGCCCTCGATCCTGAAGAAGGAGTTCCTGCCCGGGCTCGCCAACGATCCGACCTATGCCGCCAGGCGCGGCTATGTCGTGACGCGGGGCAAGAACGGCAGCATCTCGGTGCGCCAGCCACCGGGCGAGCGCAACGCGCTCGGCTGGATCAAGTTCATGTTCCCGAACGACCATGCCGTCTACCTGCACGACACGCCCAATCGCGGCCTGTTCAGCGCCGGCAAGCGCGCCTTCAGCCATGGCTGCGTGCGCGTCGAGAACCCGTTCGCCCTCGCCGACCTGGTGCTCGGGCCGGAATGGACGAGCGAGCGGCTGAAGCGGCTGATCGGCTCGGGCGAGCGCACCATCAAGCTGCCGCAGCCCCTACAGATTCATCTCGTCTATGAGACGATCGTCGTGGACGCAGCCGGTGCCATCACCACCTTCGACGATATCTACGGCTTCCACAGGCTGGTCAGGAACGCCCTCGAGCAACGTTCCTGACGGTTCCGGCCTGGAAAAAGTCCCATTCGGCACGGTTTCGCCATGATCTGCCGGTAGCGAGCAATCTTGCTTGCCGGATTCCGGCGGGGAGTTGTCTCGCCGGTAACCTCCCGTTAAGCCTTCTCGGCAACTGTTCCTTCACGTTTATCGCTCCGGTTCGCCGGGTGCTTCGAGACGGGTCTGGCAGAGTGAGCAGGTCGAAAGCCGAGATCGCAGCACGGCTGCCGCAGTTTTTGCGGTTGAGCGCCCGCGCCGGCTTTCTGCTCGCTACGAGCGCAAGCTTCCTGGTGCTTGGCGTGCGCGGCACGCAGAACGCCGTCGCCAACGGCGACACCCGCACGATCACGATCAAGCACATGCACACCAAGGAGGAGACGACCGTCACCTTCAAGCGTGACGGCCGCTACGACTCAGCGGGGTTGGAGAAGCTAAACTGGGCGCTGCGCGACTGGCGCATCGACGAGCCGATTCGCATGGACCCGCGCCTGTTCGACATCGCCTGGGAGGTCCATCGCAAGGTCGGCTCCGACCAGCCCTTCCACGTCGTCTCCGCCTATCGCTCGCCCGGCACCAACTCGATGCTGCGCCGGCGCTCGCGCGGCGTCGCCAAGCACAGCCAGCATATGCTCGGCAAGGCGATGGACTTCTACCTGCCCGACACCCCGACAGCCCGCATGCGCGAGGTCGCGATGCGGATGCAGCGCGGCGGCGTCGGCTTCTATCCCGGCGCGCATACACCTTTCGTCCATCTCGACGCCGGCTCGGTCCGCTCCTGGCCGCGCATGACCCGCGACCAGCTCGTACGCCTCTTCCCCGATGAACAGACCGTGCATCTGCCTGCCGACGGCAAGCCGCTCGCGGGCTACGAGGTCGCTAAAGCTGCGATTCTCTCCAGCGGCGGCTCGGTGATGGGCTATGGCGCCGGGGACTACGACGAGGGCGCGATCATGGCGTCCGGCGGCGGCGGCAAGAGCTTCTGGGCGGCGCTGTTCGGCGGCGACGACGAGGAGGCCGACGCCCGCCCGACCCGTGGCCGTACGGCCGCAGCCCGTCGCGCGCCGACGCCGCAGCCGACCGTCATGGCTTATGCCGGCGACAGCAACAGCGGCGATGGCGGCCGCTTCGCCGTGTTCAATGCGCAGCCGGCCCAGCCCGAGCCGAGCGGCCGTTCCGTGCTGCGCGAGCGGTCGAATCGCGCAACGACCACCACCGCGCCGCCGCCGGAGGAGACGCAGGTCGCCGCCCTGGCTCCTGCCCAGGTTGCGCCGCCCGAGCCGTCGAAGCCGAGCCCGATCGCGACCGCACTTCCTGTGGCGCGCCCGAGTGGCCTGACGCCGCCCGTGCCGAATCCGCCGGCCGGCTCGTCGCAGCTCGCCGCCCTGGCGGCGGAGGCCACGGCCCTGCCGCTGCCCGCTTCCGAGCAGAAGCTGATCCTCGCCTCGCTGCCGCCGCGTAGGCCGACCGACCTGCCCGGCCCGTCGCTGGAGACCATCCTGACCGGCAAGGCCGTCTCGGCCCCGCTGCCGCCGTCTCGCCCGGTCGCGCTGGCAAGCCTGTCGACCGAGGGGCTGCGTCTGAGCGACGACGCCGAGGACACCGTTTCCGCCATTCCCGCCGGCGCCAAGCTGGTCGCGATCAATCATCCGATGCCGCCGATCCGGCCGCGCCCGCCGGGCGCCGCGCCGGAGCAGGCCGGCACGACGCAGGTCGCCGCGCGGCCGCGTAGCACTCCGATCGCTGCGGAATACAACGCCGACCGGGCCGGCCTCGACTCGCTCTTCGCCGCCGTCTCGGCGCCGGAGGCCCCTCCGGCACGGCGCGCCACCGTCGCGACCGCCAAGGCGAAGGCTGGCTCGGAGGCTCAGGCCAAGGGCTGGGTCGCCGGCGCGAGCCCCGCCGCCTCGCTCGGCTTCTCGGCCGCCGAGCCCAGCGATGTCGGCACCAGCGGCTTCAGCGGCCCGGCGGTCAAGGCGCTGCCGACGACCTTCGTCCAGAACTGAGCGAGCCCCAAGACTATTCCTTGTCGATCGGCCAGGCCTTGAACACCGGAAGCGCCTCGCAGGCCGCTGCCTGGCGCGCCAGCGCCGGCCAGCGCTTTTCTTCGACGAATTCCGGGATAACGAAACGGCAGAACCCCCAGGCGATCGCGGCAGCGATATCGCCCGGCCGCAGCCCAGGGCCGGCGCCGATCTCGCCACGCTCCGCCGCCTGGTCGAGCAGGTCGAGCGCGGTGTGGAGCTGCGCCAGAATGCGCTCCTGCCAGTTGTCGTAGCGCTTCTCCTCCGGCCGCTTGCGCTCGTATTCGACCGAGACCGCCTTGTCCGCCGCGACGATGCCGATGCCGGTAAGGCTCAGGTCCCTGACCCGCACAGCCTTGTCCGTCGGCCGCAGGGAACGGCCAGCGACGTCCTCGAAATGCTGGATGATCAGCAGGGATTCGCTGAGCACCGTGCCGTCATCGGCGACCAGGCTGGGCGCCTTGATCAGCGGGTTGATCTTGCGGAACTCCGGCATGTGCCGGAACACCGAGACCGAGCGATGCTCGAATTCGAGGCCGAGCAAGGTCCCGGTGATGGCGGCGCGCCGCACATAGGGGCTATCGAGCATTCCAACCAGCAGCATCGCGATCTCCCGTTGTCATGGTCGGAACACTGGCCGCTTACGCACGCCTTGCCACGCGAATTCGGGTGAAGCGCAACTTCACGCCATTTGATGCTCGTCGGCGGGATAGTCCTCGGGCGCCAGCTCGCCGGCCGCGATCTTCGCCTGAACGGCCGCCTGGCAGGGATCCCATGACGGTGTGTTGCCGAAGCGCTCGAGCATGAGATCGATCAGCACCCGCACCTTGCCGGGCACGTAAGGCCCCGGCGGACGCACGACATGCAGCGCGCTCTCCCGCATCGGATAGCGCCAGAGGATATGCTCGACGGTCCCGGCGCGAATCGCATCGCTGGCAATGAAGGTCGGCAACACGACGATGCCGAGCCCCGCCTCGGCCCAGCGCAGCAGCGTATCGCCATTGTCCGAGCGCAACCGCCCGGATGGGCGCACGGAAACCCAGCGCCGGCCCATGCGGAAGCCCCAGTCGACCACGCTATTGCCCGAATAGACCAGGCATTCGTGCCGGGCGAGGTCGAGCGGCGTCTCCGGCCGGCCGTGGCGGGCGAAATAGTCCGGGCTGCCCAGCACCGCCGCCTTCACCGGTGCGATGCGCCGCGCCACCAGGCTGGAATCCTTGAGTGAGCCGATCCGGATCGCGGCATCGAAGCGCTCGCCGATCAGATCGACCTGGCGATCGCTGGCTTCGACATCGAGTTCCAGCCGGGGGTGGCGCTCCGCGAGCTCCGCCAGCACCGGCGCCAGATGGCGATAGCCGAAGGAGAGCGGCATCGACAGCCTCAGGCGCCCGGCGACACCCTCGGATTGCTGCGCCATAGCCTCGCGCGCCTCGGCGAGCTCCGACAGGATGCGCTCGCCGCGCGCCTTGAACTCCAGTCCCGCCTCGGTGGCGGCGACGCCGCGGGTCGTGCGGCTGAGCAACCGCGTGCCGAGATCGGCCTCCAGCCGGGCGATGCGGCGGCTGACGATCGATTTCGCCAGGCCGAGGCTATGCGCGGCCCGGCCGAAGCCGCCGGCGTCGACCACGGCGACGAAGCTCCTGATATCGTCGATCTCGGACATGAAGCGTTCCTGACAGCGTTCCTGGATGAGCAACAGATTGGTGCCCAATATGGGCATTCTGGTGCGCCAGGTGAACCGCTACCTCTTCCTCATCAAATCCCGCTTTCGCAGGAAGGCCGCCTAGAGGCGCGCTCCGAGACAAACAGCCCCGTTTCATCGGCCTGCCAGCGTTACAGATGAGGAAGCCATGCTCGACAAGCTCAAGAAGCGCCGTACGCAATATGCCCTCGGCAAGAATCTGCCGATCTCCGAAACGCAGGTCGATGCCCTGATCCGGGAAGCGATCCGCCTCTCGCCCTCCAGCTTCAATTCGCAGAGCTCGCGCGCCGTCATCCTGTTCGGCCGGGAGAGCGACAAGTTCTGGAGCATCGCCAAGGAGGCGCTTCAGGCGATCGTGCCGGCTGCCGACTTCGCCGGGACCGCCAAGAAGCTCGAAGGCTTCGCCAGCGGCGCGGGTACCGTGCTGTTCTTCGAGGACCAGGAGCCGGTCAAGGCTCTCCAGGCCAATTTCCCGCTCTATGCGCACAATTTCCCGATCTGGTCGGAGCATTCGACCGGCATGGCGCAGCTGGCGGTGTGGACTGCGCTTGCCGATGCCGGCATCGGCGCGAGCCTCCAGCACTATCATCCGCTGGTCGATGCCGAGGTCGCCAAGACCTGGAACATTCCTGAGTCCTGGAAGCTCACCGCGCAGATGCCGTTCGGCTCCAACGAGGCGCCCTTTGGCGAGAAGACCTTCATCGACGACGAGGTCCGGTTCCGCACCCATCGTTGATCGGGGGCAGCTCGGGCTGATTGCCTGAAGCAACACCCCGAAGAATAAAGCGCCGCCCGGGGAGCATCCTCCGGGCGGCGTTTTTGTGCGACGCACACCGAATCCGGTCCAAATAGGGCTGCTTCGCCTGAGATGAGGTCCCCGGCGCTGGTCATGAGCCCGCCGCCCCGCCGGCTCGATCTGTCCGGCGCGCGCCTCGGCGCTTGCAAAGACGCCGCTCCTGTCGGATGCCATAGGGAAAGCGCTGCAGGTTTCGCAGTGGCTCGCTAGGCTGAACGGCCGGGCTCAAAGCAGGAGGGGGAGCGTAGTGAAGATCGGTTCGCCTAAGGAACTCTTCGCGGGTGAGGCGCGCGTCGCCATGACGCCCGACAGCGCCCAGCAACTGCAGAAGCTTGGCTATGACTGCCTCATCGAGACCGGAGCGGGTCTCGCCGCCGGCTTCACCGATGACGCCTACCGGGCCGCCGGCGTGACGGTGGTCGAGAGCGCCGCGGCGCTCTGGGACGAGGCCGACATCATCGCCAAGGTGCGCCCGCCCGAGACCGCGGAAGCCGAGCGGCTGAAGGCCGGCAAGACGCTGATCTCGTTCTTCTATCCGGCGCAGAACAAGGAGCTGCTGGAGTTCTGCAAGGGCAAGGACGCTAACGTCATCGCCATGGACATGGTACCGCGCATCTCGCGCGCCCAGAAGATGGACGCGCTCTCGTCCATGGCCAACATCGCCGGCTATCGCGCCGTGATCGAGGCCGGCAACAATTTCGGCCGCTTCTTCACCGGCCAGATCACGGCCGCCGGCAAGGTGCCGCCGGCCAAGGTGCTGGTGGTCGGTGCGGGCGTTGCGGGTCTTGCCGCCATCGGCACCGCGACCTCGCTCGGCGCCATCACCTATGCCTTCGACGTCCGCCCGGAAGTCGCCGAGCAGATCGAATCGATGGGCGCTGAGTTCGTCTATCTCGACTTCAAGGGCCAGCAGCAGGATGGCGCCGCGACCGGCGGCTATGCCGCGCCCTCCAGCCCCGAGTTCAGGGAGGCCCAGCTCAAGAAGTTCCGCGAGCTCGCTCCCCAGATCGACATCGTCATCACCACGGCGCTGATCCCCGGCCGCGATGCGCCGGTGCTATGGACCGCCGACATGGTCGAGGCGATGAAGCCCGGCTCGGTCATCGTCGATCTCGCCGCCGAGCGCGGCGGCAATTGCGAGCTGACCAAGCCGGACGAGAAGATCGTCACGCCGAATGGCGTCACGATCGTCGGCTACACCGACTTCCCGAGCCGGATGGCGGCCCAGTCCTCGACGCTCTACGCCACCAACATCCGCCACATGATGACGGACCTGACGCCGGCCAAGGACGGCAAGCCCGTCCACAACATGGAGGACGACGTCATCCGCGGCGCGACGGTGACCTTCGAAGGCGCCATCACCTTCCCGCCGCCGCCGCCCAAGGTCGCCGCGATCGCGGCCCAGAAGCCGAAGGAGAAGGCCAAGGAGCTGACCCCGGAGGAGAAGCGGGCCAAGGAAGCCGCCGCCTTCAAGGCGCAGACCCAGTCGCAGCTGATGCTGCTCGGCGTCGGCACCGTGCTGATGCTGATCGTCGGCGCCTATGCGCCGGTGAGCTTCATGAGCCACTTCATCGTCTTCGCCCTCGCCTGCTTCGTCGGCTTCCAGGTGATCTGGAACGTGTCGCATTCGCTGCACACGCCGCTGATGGCCGTCACCAACGCGATCTCCGGCATCATCGTGCTCGGTGCACTGCTGCAGATCGGCTCGTCCAGCTGGCTCGTCACTTTCCTGGCGATGATCTCGGTGCTGATCGCCTCCATCAACATCGTCGGCGGCTTCCTGGTCACGCGCCGGATGCTCGCCATGTTCCAGAAGTCCTGAGGGGGCCGCAGTGAGCATCGG
Source organism: Allobosea lupini (assembly GCF_900109525.1). Classification (GTDB taxonomy): domain Bacteria; phylum Pseudomonadota; class Alphaproteobacteria; order Rhizobiales; family Beijerinckiaceae; genus Allobosea; species Allobosea lupini. The sequence continues at coordinate 175,113 of NZ_FOAN01000005.1, forward strand.
TATCGTTTCTGCGGCCTACATCTCCGCCGCCATCCTGTTCATCCTCTCTCTCGGCGGGCTCTCGAACCAGGAAAGCGCCAAGCGCGCAGTCTGGTACGGCATCGTCGGGATGGCGCTCGCCGTCATCGCCACGGTCTTCGGGCCGGGCAGCGGCAAGCTCTGGCTCGTCATCGTCATGTTCGCCATCGCCGCGGCGATCGGCTGGCAGGTGGCGATGAAGGTGCAGATGACGGAAATGCCGCAGCTGGTCGCGGCTCTGCACTCCTTCGTCGGCCTGGCCGCCGTCCTCATCGGCTTCAACGCCCATATCGAGCTCGCCTCGGTGATGAAGCTCGATGCGGTGGCCCGCGAGGCGCTGACCGGCTTTGCCGGCGTGCTGGCGCATAAGACCGGGGTCGAGATCTCGATCCTGAAGGTCGAGGTCTTCCTCGGCGTCTTCATCGGCGCGGTCACCTTCACCGGCTCGATCATCGCCTTCGGCAAGCTCGCCGGAAAGGTCGACGGCAAGGCCAAGAAGCTGCCCGGTGGCCATATGCTCAACGCCGGGGCCGCTGCGCTCTCGCTGCTGCTGCTGATCCTCTACGTCCAAGGAGCAGGCTTCTGGGCCCTCTTCCTGATGACGCTGCTCGCCTTCTTCATCGGCTACCATCTGATCATGGGCATCGGCGGCGCCGACATGCCGGTCGTGGTCTCGATGCTGAACAGCTATTCCGGCTGGGCGGCAGCGGCGATCGGCTTCACGCTCGGCAACGACCTGCTGATCGTGGTCGGCGCGCTGGTGGGTTCGTCAGGCGCGATCCTCAGCTACATCATGTGCAAGGCGATGAACCGCTCCTTCATCTCGGTCATCCTCGGCGGCTTCGGCAACACCACCGGACCGGCGCAGGCGATCGAGGGCGAGCAGATCGCGATCGACGTCGACGGCGTCGCCACCGCGCTGAACGACGCCGACAGCGTCATCATCGTGCCGGGCTACGGCATGGCGGTGGCGCAGGCGCAGCAATCGGTGTCGGAGCTGACCCGCAAGCTGCGCGCCGCCGGCAAGGAGGTGCGCTTCGCCATCCACCCGGTGGCGGGGCGCCTGCCGGGCCATATGAACGTGCTGCTCGCCGAGGCGAAAGTGCCCTACGACATCGTCCTGGAGATGGACGAGATCAACGAGGACTTCCCGAACACCGACGTCGCGATCGTCATCGGCTCGAACGACATCGTCAATCCGGCGGCGCAGGAGGACCCGAACTCGCCGATCGCCGGCATGCCGGTGCTCGAGGTCTGGAAAGCGAAGCAGGTCTTCGTCTCCAAGCGCGGCCAGGGCACGGGCTATTCCGGCATCGAGAACCCGCTCTTCTACAAGGAGAACACGCGGATGTTCTACGGCGACGCCAAGAAGAGCCTCGACGAACTCCTGCCCAAGATCGCCTGATCGCACAGGCCATTCGCCGAGCGGCAGACCCGGGAGCGCCCCGGCAGAAACGGAAAAGCCCGCCCGGCGATATCGCCGGGCGGGCTTTCTTCTTGCGCGAAGGTGCCGTTCAGGCGGCCTTCGCCAGCTCCGGCGCTACGGTGAACGGCGCGGCCGTCTTGGCCTTGACCTCGTCGAGCGTGACGTCGGGCGCGAGCTCGATCAGGGTCAGCCCGCCACCCTTGGCCTTGTCGCAGGCCATGACACAGAGATCGGTGATGATCAGGTCGACCACGCCGGCGCCGGTCAGCGGCAGCGAGCAACGCTCCAGCACCTTGGATTCGCCCGCCTTGTTGGCGTGATCCATCACCACGATCACCTTCTTGACGCCAGCGACGAGGTCCATCGCACCGCCCATGCCCTTCACCATCTTGCCGGGGATGGTCCAGTTGGCGATGTCGCCATTGGCAGCCACTTCCATGGCGCCGAGGATGGTCAGGTCGATATGGCCGCCGCGGATCATCGCGAAGCTATCGGCCGAGGAAAAGAAGCTCGAGCTCGGCAGGATCGTGATCGTCTGCTTGCCGGCATTGATCAGGTCGGGATCGGCCTCGCCCTCATAGGGGAAGGGACCGATGCCGAGCAGGCCGTTCTCGGACTGGAGCGTGACGTCGACGCCGTCCGGAATGTAGTTCGCCACCAGCGTCGGAATGCCGATGCCGAGATTGACGTAGAAGCCGTCCTGCAGCTCCTTGGCGGCGCGGGCGGCCACCTGTTCACGGGTCCAGGCCATCAGGCGGTCTCCCTCTTGCGCTCGGTGAGCTTCTCGATCTTCTTCTCGTTGATCGTGCTCTTGATCAACCGGTCGACATAGATGCCGGGGGTATGGATCGCTTCCGGATCGAGCGAACCGACCGGCACGATCTCCTCGACCTCGGCGACGGTGACCTTGCCGGCGGTCGCCATGTTCGGGTTGAAGTTGCGCGCGGTGCGCCGGTAGATGAGGTTGCCGGCCGTGTCGGCCTTCCAGGCCTTGACGATGGCGAGATCGGCCCGCAGCCAGGTCTCGCGTACATAGAGCTGGCCCTCGAATTCCTCGACCGGCTTGCCCTCGGCGACGACCGTGCCGACGCCGGTACGGGTGTAGAAGGCCGGGATGCCGGCGCCGCCGGCGCGGATGCGCTCTGCCAAAGTGCCCTGCGGGTTGAGCTCCAGTTCGAGCTCGCCGGAGAGGTATTGCTGCTCGAACAGCTTGTTCTCGCCGACATAGGACGCAATCATCTTCTTGATCTGCCGGGTCTGCAGCAGCATCCACAGGCCGAAGCCGTCGGCGCCGGCATTGTTCGAGATCACGGTGAGGTTCTTCACGCCGGAATCGCGGATCTGCGGGATCAAGCTCTCCGGGTTGCCCGACAGGCCGAAGCCGCCCGACATGATCGTCATCCCGTCGAACAGCAGCCCGTCCAGGGCCGCCGCCGGACTGTCATAGACCTTCTGCGTCATTCAATTTCACTCCCGTTGTCATTGGATTGCGTTGGCAGCTTGCCGTCAGGCGCGTTCGAGTCCGATGGCGATGCCCTGGCCGACACCGATGCACATGGTGGCGAGTGCGCGGCGCTTGCCGGTGAGCGACAGCTCCAGCGCGGCCGTGCCGGCGATGCGGGCGCCCGACATGCCAAGCGGATGGCCTAGCGCGATCGCCCCGCCATTCGGGTTCACGAAGTCCCCGTCTTCCGCGATGCCGAGCTCGCGCAGCACGGCAATGCCCTGGCTGGCGAAGGCTTCGTTGAGCTCGACGATGTCGAAATCGCCAGGCTTGATGCCCAGCCGCTCGCACAGCTTTCGCGTCGCCGGGATCGGCCCGAGGCCCATCACGCGCGGCGCGACACCGCCGGTGGCACCGCCAACGACGCGCGCCAGCGGGGTCAGGCCGTATTTCGCCGCAGCCTTCTCGGAAGCGACGATCAGCGCCGCCGCGCCATCGTTGACGCCCGAGGCGTTGCCGGCGGTGACCGTGCCGCCTTCCTTCCGGAAGGGGGTCGGCAACTTGGCGAGCTTCTCCAGCGTGGTGTCGCCGCGCGGATGCTCGTCGCTCTCGACGCTGATTGGATCACCCTTGCGCTGCGGGATGACGACCGGAACGATTTCCTTGCCGAGACGACCATTCTGCTGGGCCGCGACCGCCTTGAGCTGCGAGCGCAGGGCGAAGGCATCCTGGTCGGCCCGGCTGATCTTGCAGTCGGCCGCGACGTTCTCGCCGGTCTCCGGCATGGAATCGATGCCGTACTGTGCCTTCATCAGCGGATTGACGAAGCGCCAGCCGATGGTGGTGTCGTGGATCTCGGCATGGCGCGAGAAGGCGCTGTCGGCCTTGGGCATCACGAACGGCGCCCGCGACATGCTCTCGACGCCACCGGCGATCATCAGTTCGGCCTCGCCGGCCTTGATCGCGCGCGCTGCGGCGATGACCGCATCCATCCCTGAGCCGCAGAGCCGGTTCATCGTCGTGCCTGGCACCTCCTTGGGCAGGCCGGCGAGCAGCAGCGACATGCGCGCGACATTGCGGTTGTCCTCGCCCGCCTGGTTGGCACAGCCGAAGATCACGTCGTCGACGGCGCCGAAATCGACGCCTGGGTTGCGCTCGATCAGGGCCTTCAGCGGCACGGCGCCGAGATCGTCCGCCCGCACCGAAGAGAGAGAGCCGCCGAAACGGCCGATCGGCGTGCGGACATAGGCGCAGATGAAGGCTTCGCTCATGCGGAAGGACCCTTGCTGTTTCCTCGAATTCCATGCGCCGCCGGATGCGGCGGATGCAAATTATCTTTCGCCCCGACTGCCGACGCTTGCTTGCGGCGGAATATGCAGCAGCCAAACTCTTATGTTAAATGAAATCACTGCCCACGATAATAACCGTGAGGTTATCGAGCCATGGCCGAGTCGCTCCTGTCGACAATGGATCGGCGCATCAAGTTTCGCCATCTCCGTTGCTTCATCGAGGTCGCGCGGCTGAAGAGCGTCGTCAAGGCGGCATCGGTGCTCCATGTCAGCCAGCCCGCGATCTCCAAGACCGTGCAGGAGCTCGAAGAGCTCCTGGGGGCCGCCTTGTTCGAACCCAATCGCCGGACCATGCTGCTCACCGGCGCCGGCGAAATCTTCCTGCGCTATGCCAGCGCCAGCGTCACGGCGCTGAAGCAGGGCATGCGCATGGTTGGCGGCGACGAGATGTCGCCGGAGCATGCCTTCACCGTCGGGGCCCTGCCGACGGCCTCGGCCAGGATCCTGCCGGCCGCCATCGCCCATGTGACGCGACGCTATGAACGCCTGAGACCACGGGTCGTGACCGGGGCGAACGACGTGCTCATGGCGCAGCTGCGGCTCGGCGACCTCGATCTCGTCATCGGCCGCATGGCCGCGCCGGAGACGATGACGGGCTTCACCTTCGAGCACCTCTATTCCGAGCGGATCGGGCTGGTCGTCCGGCCGGAACATCCCCTGCTGCAAGCGGAGGCGTTCGCCCTTGCCGCGATCGCGGACTATCAGCTGCTGATGCCACCGCCGGGATCGGTGATCAGCTCGACGGTCGAACGTTATATGATCGCCAATTCGATCCAGCCGCGCTCGGGCGTGATCGAGACCGTCTCGGACGCCTTCGCCCGCGGCTATCTCCGGCAGACCGATGCGATCTGGTTCATTTCCGAGGGCGTGGTCGCCGAGGACGTCGCCAGCGGCCAACTGGCCCTCTTGCCGGCCCATACGGAAGACACGCTGGGGCCGGTCGGCCTGACGACGCGCGCCGACGCCGTCCTGTCCCTGTCGGCCCAGATCTTCATCACGGCGCTGAGGGAGATCGCCGCCGGCTGGCGCGCGGGAGGCACCTGAAAAGCCAGGACCGCAACGATCTCGAGGGCAACTTCCAGCCGAAAAAGCTTGTCGTACCGCGCGACCGGAGGCCGACCCGGGACCCAGTCCGGAACCTCAATCGGAAAGGCTCAGGGATCGATCCCGGATCTACGCTTCGCTTCATCGGGGATGGCGGCGTGCCAGGCCCTGACGATAGCCTCAGGCGCTCTCGCCGACCGCCTGCAGATAAAGGTCGAGGATCGCCTCTTCCTCCTTGCGCTCGTCGAGGTCGCGCTTGCGCAGCGCGATCACCTTGCGCAGGACCTTGACGTCGTAGCCGTTGCCCTTGGCCTCGGCATAGACCTCCTTGATGTCGTCGGCGATCGTCTTCTTCTCTTCCTCGAGCCGCTCGATGCGCTGCACGATGCTCTTGAGCTGATCGCCTGCAACCGGATCGTCCATTCTCAAAACCCTTCTTCGGAAATTGGCCGCAGGGGTTCGCAAGGATGGGCGGCAAGGTCAAGCAAGAAGGACGCCGTGTTCACATCTCTCGTGCCGCAGCCAGCGCTCCCGGCAGAAGCCGCGCCAGCCTCAAGCCCCCCGCGCGAGCCGCATGCGGCTCGCCGATCAGGTCCTGCCTGATCTCGATCAGCGCGTCGAGGAGGCCCCGGCGCGTGGCATGGCGGTCGATCGTGTCGCCTGGCAGGCCGCCATTATAGGGCTCGTTGTCGCCGACGATCAGGTCGCCCTCCGCCTGCAGCGCCGCGATCAGCGCCTGCGCGAGGCGCCCCTCCCTGTCCCAGAGCACGCCTGCATGCCAGGGCCGCGGCACGCCCTTCCAGAACGGCGTGAAGGAATGCAGCGAGACGACCGCCGGCGGGTGGCCGGCGGCAAGCGCCGTCTCGATCGCGCCATCGATGGCCGCGTCATAGGGTGCGTAGTAGCGCGCGATCCGCTCGGCGATCCCTGCCTCGTCGATGCGAGCATTGCCGGGGACGATCGCGCCGTCGGAAATCCGCATCACCAGCGTCGGATCATCGCGGCCGCGATTGGGGTCGATCAGCAGGCGCGAGAAATTGCTGAGCACGGCGGGCGCGCCGAGCGCCTGCGCCATCGCCCGCGTCATCTCGGCCGCACCGATATCGTAGGCGATATGGCGTTCGAGCTGCTGCGGCGGCAGGCCGAGCAGGTTCAGCTCAGGGGGGATCGCGTTGGTCGCATGGTCGCAGAGCAACAGGATGCCGGTCTCCGGATCGCCGGGAATGACCTCGACCTCGCCGGGTTGCCGCACCGGAGCACCGCCCTGCAAGCCCTCGTCCGCACGCATCATGACCTCGGACTACATCATCAAATCGCGGGTGACGCCCACGCCGACGCGGCATAGAAGGGGCTGAGACGAAAGTCGATTGCCAACGGCAGATTCGCAAGAGGAAGCGGCTTGGAGCAGCGGCAGGACGCAATCGCGGAGCGGCATCGGATCGCCCGCCGGATCTTCGACGCGGCCGTGGACAGAGCCCATCCGCGCAGCTGGCTCGCCGCGCATCTGCCACCCCCGCCGCCGCAAGGCCGCCTGATCCTGCTCGCCGCCGGCAAGGCCGCCGGCAGCATGACGCAGCTGGCGGAGGCGCATTATCTCGACACGCTGAAGCTCTCGCCCGAGCGCTTCCTCGGCCATGCCGTGGCGCGCCATGGCTACGAGGCTCAGACCCGCCACATCCCGATGCTGGCCGCCGGCCACCCCGTTCCCGACGAGGGCAGCATCGCCAGCGCGACGCGGGCGCTCGAACTCGCTGCGTCCGCCACCGCCGATGATCTCGTCCTGGTGCTGCTCTCCGGCGGCGGCTCGGCCAACTGGGTCGCGCCCGCCGGCGCGCTCGCGCTCGCCGAGAAGCAGGCGGTCAACAAGGCACTGCTGCGCTCGGGCGCACCGATCGGCGAGATGAACATCGTCCGCAAGCGTCTCTCGCGCATCAAGGGTGGCCGGCTCGCGCTCGCCGCCGCACCAGGCAGGCTGCTGACCCTCGCCGTCTCCGACGTGCCGCATGACGATCCTGCCGCGATCGCCTCGGGCCCGACCGTGCCCGATCCGAGCACGATGGCCGACGCCCGCGCCATCGTCGCCCGCTACGGGCTGTCGCTGCCGCCGGCGGCGCTGGCGCTGCTCGCCGACGATGCCAGCGAGACGCCCAAGCCCGGCGATCCCGCCTTTACCGGCAGCGAATACCGCATCGTCGCCCGCCCGGCCGACGCCATCGCTGCAGCCGTCAAGGCCGCCGCCCAGGCCGGCTACGAGCCGATCGATCTCGGCCCCGATCTCGAAGGCGAGGCGCGCGACGTCGCTGCCGCCCAGGCCGCCCGGGCGAAGGAACTCAAGGCCGCCGGCCGCCGCGCCGCGCTGATCTCGGGCGGTGAGCTCACCGTCACCATCGCCGGCAATGGCCGTGGCGGGCCGAACCAGGAATTCGCGCTCGCCCTGGCGCTCGCGCTCGCCGGCGAGCCCGGCATCGTCGCGCTCTCCGGCGACACCGACGGCACCGATGGCGGCGGCGGCGAAGCGACCGACCCGGCCGGAGCGGTCATCGACGAGACGACGCTGGCGCGCGCCCGCAGCCTCGGCCTCTTTCCCGCCCAATCGCTGGCCCAGAACGACTCGACCGGTTTCTTCTCGGCTCTCGGCGACCTGTTGCAGACCGGCCCGACCCTGACCAACGTCAACGATTGCCGCGTGATACTGATCGATCCAAGAAGCGATTCATGAGCAAAGGCGCACGTCTCCATTCGATTTTGCTGGCCGGAGGGCTGCTCCTGGCCGGCGCCAGCCCGGCGCTGGCCGATCTGCGCATGTGCAACACGACGGGCAGCCGCGTCGGCATCGCCCTCGGCTATCGCGATGCCCAAGGCTGGATCACCGAAGGCTGGTGGAATCTGGCGCCGCGCGCCTGCGAGACCCTGCTGCGCGGCACGCTGGCGGCGCGTTTCTACTATGTCCACGCCGTCGACTACGACAAGGGCGGCGAATGGACCGGCAAATCCGTCATGTGCACGCGCAACAAGGAATTCACCATCCGCGGCATCGAGGACTGCCTGGCGCGCGGCTATGAGCGCTCCGGCTTCTTCGAGGTCGACACCGGCGAGCAGAAGGGCTGGACGATCCAGCTCACCGACACGGCAGGCGCGGCGCCGCGCCCGTGATGCGGCGCAGCAAATCGCTTGCCCTAATCGGTTGAATCGGCGAGGGCTGCCGAAAGCGGCCCAGAAGGCTTTTGAAGGGGGAATGACGCGATGAGGCGGGAACGGCGGATCAAGATCATCGCCACGCTGGGGCCGGCCTCGTCCACCTCGGAGATGTGCGCTGCCCTGTTCAAGGCCGGCGTCGACGTCTTCCGCATCAATATGAGCCACACTCAGCGCGAGGACCTGCCGGCAAGGATCGCGATGCTGCGAGGGCTGGAGAAAGAGTTCCGCCGCCCGGTCGGCATCCTCGCCGACCTGCAGGGGCCAAAGCTGCGCGTCGGCCAGTTCGGCGGCGATGGCGGCGTCATGCTGGAGAAGGATGCCCGCTTCATCCTCGACGCCGACACGGCGCCCGGCACAGCCAAGCGCGTGCACCTGCCGCATCCCGAGATCCTCTCGGCGCTGGAGCCCGGCCATCACCTCATCCTCGACGACGGCAAGATCCGCCTCGTCGTCGAGAAGGCTTCGCCCAAGCAGGCCGTGACCAAGGTCGTCGTCGGCGGCCGCCTCTCCTCGCGCAAGGGCGTCAGCCTGCCCGACACCACGATCCCGGTCTCTGCCATGACCGACAAGGATCGCTCGGACGCCGAGGCCGCGGCCGAGGCCGGTGTCGACTGGATCGCGCTCTCCTTCGTGCAGCGGCCGGAGGACATGGCGGACCTGCGCAAGATCGTCCGGGGCCGGGCGCTGGCGCTTGCCAAGATCGAGAAGCCGCAGGCCGTGCTCCGGCTTCAGGAGATCATCGAGGCCTCCGACGCGATCATGGTTGCGCGCGGCGATCTCGGCGTCGAGATGCCGATTGAGAAGGTGCCGGGCACCCAGAAGCGCATCACCCGCATGGCGCGCCGCATGGGCAAGCCGGTCGTGGTCGCGACCCAGATGCTGGAGAGCATGATCACCGCGCCGGTCCCGACCCGCGCCGAGGTTTCCGACGTCGCGACAGCGGTGTTCGAGGGCGCCGACGCCGTCATGCTCTCGGCCGAGAGCGCCGCCGGCCAGTACCCGATCGAGGCGGTCGCGATGATGAACCGCATCGCCGAGGAGGTGGAGAGCGAGTCGATCTACCGCTCGATCCTCGAATCGCAGAAGGCCGAGCCGGAGGCGACCGGCGCCGACGCCATCGCCAAGGCCGCGCACGAGATCGCCGACGCGCTGCATCTCAAGGCGATCGCCGCCTGGACCTCCTCGGGCTCGACCGCCCTCCGGATTGCCCGGGAGCGGCCGAACTCGACTGTCGTCGCGCTGACGCCGAACGCCGCCACGGCGCGCCGCCTGACGCTTGTCTGGGGCGTCCACTCCGTGGTGACCAAGGACGCCAGCGACATCGACGACATGGCCTTCCGCGCCTGCAAGTTCGCGGTACGCGAGCGTTTTGCCGCCGAGGGCGACCGGCTCATCGTCGTCGCCGGCGTTCCGTTCGGCACGCCGGGCGCGACCAACATGGTTCGCATCGCCTTCGTCGCGAAGGAGCATGTCGAGCAGGCGTGATCTGCTCGGCATTCCCCTGCGCCCGCCCCTGCTCTACTGCTTGAGCGGTCAGCCTCTGCGAGCCAGCGACGCCCATGGCCCTCACCGACATCGCCACCCGGACCTATAATCACAGCTGGCGGCTCGACCCGATCATCCGCAGCCTGCTCGACACCGACTTCTACAAGCTGCTGATGCTGCAGATGATCAGGAGCTTCCACCCGGAGGTGCAGGTCACCTTCGGCCTGATCAACCGATCCAAACAGATCCGTCTCGCCGACGTGATCGAGGAAGCCGAGCTGCGCGCTCAGCTCGACCACGCCCGTGAATTGCGCTTCACCAAGAAGGAGCTGATCTGGCTCGCCGGCAACAGCTTCTACGGCAAGACCCAGATGTTCACGCCGGACTTCATCGCCTGGCTCGCCGAGTTCCGCCTGCCGGACTACGAGCTGCGCAAGGTCGACGGCCAGTACGAGCTGACCTTCGCCGGCCCCTGGACCCATTCGATGATGTGGGAGATCCCGGCGCTCGCCATCGTCAACGAACTGCGCTCGCGCCAGGCGCTCAAGACCTGGGATCGCTTTGCGCTCGACGTGCTCTATGCCCGCGCCAAGTCGAAGCTCTGGGACAAGGTCGAGCGGCTGAAGAAGCTGCCGGACCTGCGCATCTCCGATTTCGGCACGCGCCGCCGCCACGGCCATCTCTGGCAGCGCTGGTGCGTCGAGGCGCTGAAGGAGGGCTTGGGCCCGACCTTCACCGGCACCTCCAATGTCCTGCTCGCCATGGAGAACGATCTCGAGGCGATCGGCACCAACGCCCATGAATTACCGATGGTGCTGGCCGCGCTCGCCGACAGCGACGAGGAGCTGAAACGCGCGCCCTATCGCGTCCTCGACGAATGGCGCCAGGTCTATGGCGGCAACCTCCTGATCGTGCTGCCCGACGCCTTCGGCACAACCGCCTTCCTCGATGATGCCCCGTCCTGGCTCGCCGACTGGACGGGCTTTCGTCCCGACAGCGCCCCGCCGATCGAGGCCGGCGAGCAGATCATCGCCTGGTGGAAGTCGCAGGGGCGCGATCCCAGGAGCAAGCTGCTGATCTTCTCCGACGGCATGGACATCGACTCGATCGAGGAGGCCTACCGGCATTTCCACGGCCGGGTCCGCACCGGCTTCGGCTGGGGCACCAACCTGACCAACGACTTCGTCGGCTGCTCGCCGGTCGGCACGCCCGATCTCGACCCGATCTCGCTGGTCTGCAAGGTCGTCAGCGCCAATGGCCGCCCGGCGGTGAAGCTCTCCGACAACCCGAACAAGGCGACCGGCGACCCGGCCGAGATCGCGCGGTATCTGCGGGTGTTCGGTGGGGCGGATCGGAAGGCGAAGGCTGTGAGGGTTTAGCCGCTGGCTCTCATCGGCGGCTGGCTCGCGTCGGCGATCGTGGTCCGTCAGGGCCTCGTGGTCGGCCCTAGAAGTCGGCGTCAGCGATCGGCGTCGCGTGGAAGCTGCACAGGCAACAGGAAGCCGAACGGCGTCTTGGCGCGAAAGCGATCGTCCTTCGTTGCCCGATTCATCTCTCCGTCGGAGGATGCCAGGCGCAGCTTTGCTGCGAAACTTTCGCTGTCCTCGGGAGCACTGAACAAATAGCCTTGGCCGATCGGACATCCCATGCCGGCCAGCAGCGCCCGCTGGGCCTCGGTTTCCACCCCCTCCGCCACGACGGCGGTACCGAGGGCGCGACCGAGATCGATGATGGCCCGGACGATGACCATCTGCGAATGACTGGCAGCTAGTTCGGCGACGAAGCTTCGGTCGATCTTGATCTCCGTGACCGGAAATACCTCGAGCAGACGCAGGTTCGAATAACCGGTCCCGAAGTCATCGACGGAGAGGCCGACGCCAAGGTCCCGCAGCTGGTGTATCGCCGCCAGCACGCCGGGCGAGTCGTTGAGAAACATGCTTTCGGTGATCTCGAGCGTCAGCCAGGCCGGTTCGACACCGGCCTTTCGGATCACCCGGTCCACGATCTCCGCCATGTCGCGGTGCAGAAATTCCGTGGCGGACACGTTGACCGAGAAGCGCAGCGGCCGTTCCCTGTATTTGTTGATCTTGCTTGCAAAGGCGGCGACGGCAGCAAGACCGCGCTCGCCGAGATCGAGGAGGAGGCCGATCCGCTCTGCCGCCTCGATGAATCGCCCCGGCGGCAGGACGCCGAACAGGGGGTGGTTCCATCGCATCAGCGCCTCAGCGCCGACCCACTCGCCCGTCACCAAGTCGATCTGGGGCTGGAAATGATGGAAGAACTGGTCGTTTGCGAGAGCAGCCCTTAACTCGCGGGTCAGCTGGACCCGGTTGCGCGCTTCATCCTCATCTTCGCTCTGAAACTGGCGGGGGCCGCTCAGCGGAGCCGATTTCGCTGCACGCAGCGCCGCCCCGGCATTTCGGATGAGGGAGATCGCGTTGCCATTGGGCTGACCGAGCGCATAGCCAACGGCAAAGCGCAGCGAAACATTTGCTCCGGGAACGACGAAGTCCGGGGCGAGCGCGGCGCACACCTCGGCGACGATCGGCGGCCCGCTGGCTTCATGCGCCGGTTCGAAGGCCAGGGCGAACTCATTTGCTCCGATGCGGGCGACGAGAGCAGCGCCGGTCTCGCGCAGTCGGCGACCCGTTTCCATCAGCAGCGCGTCCCCGACATCGAAGCCGTACCCGGCGTTGATGTCGTGGAAGCCGATCACGTCGAGCTTTACGATCATGACCGGGCCGGCGCGTGTCGCGAAACGCCTTTCCGCAGCGACGATGAAAGCCTGTCGGTTGAGACATCCTGTTGCAACGTCGAGATTAGCGGCGCGATCGAGGGCGATCTCTGTCTGGCGCGTCGCCGACACGTCGCGAAGAATGGCAAGATAGAGCAGTTCGTCGCCGATCGTGAATGGTCGGAGGCTGAGGCTGTTCCAAAAGGCCGACCCGTCCTTCCGGTAATTGCGCAAGGTGACGTCGACCGGTTCGGCCGCCCTGATGGCCGCTGCTATACGGGCGACTTCCGGCTGCTCCCGCTCATTGCCTTGCAGGTAGCGACAATCTTTCCCGAGCGTCTCGTGCCGCGCATAGCCCGTCAGCCGTTCAAAGGCCGTGTTCACGTAGATCAGCGGCCCGCTTCCTTCAGAAATCCGGCCGATAGCCACACCATCGGAGAAGTCCTCGACCAGCGTCGGCAGGATCGAGCGGAGCAGGGAGTCCGAGCCGGAGTTCACGCAATTGCCGAACGGTTTCGGCACGTGCTTCATGAACTTCGGGAGCTCCAGTTCCTTGAAGTCTTTCATGACCCGAGCAATGGCGCGGTTGCCTGTCGCCGGGCAATCCGGGGTCGCGGTCGTTTCGGGACAACCGTCAGCCGATTTCGGCCATAGTGGGTCTCGACCCGTTTCCGGACGTCCGGAATCGTTCGCGGTAGTCTGAGGGCATCGCTCCGATATGAGCGAGAAAGGCGCGGCGCATCGCCCGCGCGGAGCCGAAGCCGCTTTTCGCCGCGACTGACTCGATTGGCAGGCGGCTGGCTTCCAGCAGAAAGCGCGCGACATCGATCCGCGTGAGATCGACATATTCGGACGGCGCGATTCCCACCTCCTGCGTGAAGACCCGCGTGAAGTTGCGCGGACTCATCGCCGCGATACGCGCCAGAGTGTTGACGGAAAGGTCGGCATCCGGATGGCTCAGGATATACTGCTGGACCTTGTTGAGGCGGCTGCGGTCGATGGCTTGGGCCGCCAGATGCATGCTGAACTGAGACTGGTCCCCCGGCCGCTTCAGGAACACGACCAGGCGACGGGCGACATAAAGCGCCACGTCGCGGCCCAGATCCTCCTCGACCAGCGAAAGGCCGAGATCGATCGCCGCGCTCGACCCGGCGGAGGTGACCATCGCGCCGTCCCGAACGAAGACGCGATCACCGTCCACCTTCGCGTCCGGAAATCGCTCGGCCAGGAGCGGCGCATACTGCCAGTGCGTCGCCACGTGGCGGCCACTGAGGAGCCCGGCGTCACCAAGCAGGAACGCCCCCGTGCAGACCGAGCCGTAGCGCCGTGTCTGCGGAGCCGTCCGGGCCAGCCAGTCGATGACGTCCCTGCCCGGGGCACTGGGAACTCCGACGCTGCCGGCCATGAGAAGCGTATCGGGATCCTTCGGGCTCCTGAGGTAATCTGAGTCCGGCAGGACCCTGAGTCCCGAGCCGCACCGGATCGGCCCGTCCTCTTCGGCGACGATACCGACCTCGTAGAACGCCTCGGCTGCGCGCGCATTGGCTTCGGCGAACACGTCCATCAGGCCAGCGAGTTCCAGCGAGTGAACGTTGGAGGGAACGAAGATGGTGATCCGCATGTGGATATTCCTCGGGCGGCGAGTGCATACGCTGCAGGAAGGTCAGCCCGCACCAGCCTGTGAGAGCGGCCGCTATCGCCGGCCAGGCGCATCTGCCCGCGACAATCAGGCGCTCCTCTGGAGCAGCACCTTAGGCTGGAAACTGCTCGCCGTCCTGCCGCCCCGGCGCCGCCTCCAGATCACCACCTCGCACGATTCCATATGCCGCGATCCTAAGCGCTCGCCCTCAATCCTGCACATGCTCTGAAGGGTACGGCAGAGGGCCCGAACGCCTCTGCTCGACATAGCCGACCGGGGACAGGGTCAATTCGGTGCGGAGCTTGATCGCCCGGCAAGCCGGAGCCGCAGCGATGCAGAAACACTCCCGCTTCCAGCGCATGGCGGCTGTTCCTTGCCGCGCTGCGCAAGTCGGGTATCGTCGAGGTGTTCTCAGGGCGGGGCGAAATTCCCCACCGGCGGTATGCGGCCCCGGCCGTGAGCCCGCGAGCGCCTTTCGCGAGGAAGGGTCAGCAGATCAGGTGCGATGCCTGAGCCGACGGTCACAGTCCGGAAGAAAGAGAACGTGCCGTCGTCCGCGCTCCACCGGCGCGGCGCGCGGCCGTGATCGCCTTGGGTGACGTGTCTGTCGCGAAAGGAGATCACTGTGACACTCGCCCGTTTTGCCTTCATTAAAGCCGCCTGGCACGCCGATGTCGTCGACCAGGCCCTCAAGGGCTTCCTCGAGGTCATCCCTCCCGCTCAGGTCGATGTATTCGACGTGCCGGGCGCATTCGAGATGCCGCTGCTCGCACGCGACCTCGCCGCGACCGGCCGCTACGCCGCAGTCGCCGCCGCGGCGCTGGTCGTGGACGGCGGCATCTATCGCCATGACTTCGTCGCGCAGGCCGTCGTCGATGGCTTGATGCGGGCCGGGCTCGATACCGGCGTGCCGGTGCTCTCGGTCTCGCTGACCCCGCATCATTACCGGGAGGCGCCGCATCACGCCGAGATCTTCAGGGCGCATTTCGTGACCAAGGGCCGCGAAGCAGCGGAAGCAGCGCTCATGATCGTCCGCACCCGCGCCCGCTTGGCGGCCTGACGATCAATGCATTAGGCTGCCTCCCGCGCGATCGAGAGGCAGCCTCGATGGCCGCTAGACCTCGATCAACAGCGGTCTGTGGTCCGAAACCTCTGGCTGCTCGACGACCGTGAAGGCGAGAACCTCGACCGTCTCGTTCACCAACATGTAGTCGGCATAGCGACCCGGCTTCTTGTAGTGGGATGTCCGGGTATCGGAATGGCCGCGGCCGACGACGAGATCCTTCAGCCCGAGACTGGCCAGAATCCCGAAGGTCTGGCTGTCGGGCTCGACATTGAAATCGCCGCAGACGACGAGCCGGTCACCCGGCTCCGCCACGGCCTGGACCAGGCCGACCAGGCGCTGCGCCTGCGCGAGGCGCTCCGGCGTGTCGATCTTGCCGCGGAGATCTCTCAATCCATGCATGTGCGCGATGGTGATCGGCTTGCCCAGATCGAAATCGTGGAGCCGGACGACATGGGCGCTACGCGAGCGCGGATGCTCGCCATAGCCGTCCGGGGAAAAGCCCTTGTGCACGAAGCCCTGCATCTGCCCGACGATCGGAAAGCGGCGGTGCACGAAGGTTGCGAGCCCCCATTGCGATGGCACGGTCTCATCGCCATCCCACAAGATGCCCTGCGCCGCCGGGCAGAAAATCGCGACATGCTCCGGCAGTGCCGCCGATATGTCCTGGAAGAAGTTGGCGCGCTGCGGCAGCACATGATCGCCGTCGCGATAGTCCAGCCAGTCCTTGTTTGCTGCCGGCGTATGGACGACCTCCTGCAGGCAGAGGACATCAGGCGCCTCCCGCGCCAGATACGCGCGCGCCTCCTCGTGCAGTGTCCCGCCCCAGCCATTCAGGCACATGATGCGCAATGCGGTAGTCCTTGTCTGTCTAGCCGATCCGGAACACCTTGCCGGTCCCGGCTTCGCGGAAGAGATCGACCCGCTCGCCGTTCCAGTGATAGTCGAGATGCCGGCCCTGGACGGGATTGCCGGCGAGATCGGGCCAGAATAGCCCGGCGCACTCTCCGCCCGGCCGGCGCACGCTCGGATAGGCCACGCCATCCGAGCCGGCGGCGCGCAGCCTCGAACCCAGCGCCTGGCTTTCCGAATAATCGTCAGGCCGCAGCAGCGCGCTCTCCCCAGCCCGCTCGTCGCGCAGATCGTGGAGGGCGGCCTCGATCGACAGTACCAGTTCCCGGAACTGCGAGGTCCAGCCGGGCGGCTCCTTCGTCCGCGCCATGAAGCGGCCATGGTGGTGGATCGTCTCGAACAGCGCCGTCTCGAAGCTTTCGGCGACATAGAGCACGCCGAAGCTGCCATCGCTGAACCGGCTCGGGCGGTCGCGGCTGATATGGGTGAACGGCGCCATCAGCCAGCTCGCGCCCGCCCCGGAGACGCGGCGGGCCGGCGGCACCAGGTCGAGATTGCCGATCGTCTCCATCAGCCGCGGATTGGTCTTCATCTCCGCCAGGATCAGCAACGGCCAGTCGCCGGGGTCGGCGATATCCTCGAACAGGTCGATCGGCGGGAAGGCACTGCGGATGATACGGACCGCCGCCGGCCAGACGACCGGCGCGACGGGAAAGTCGCCCGTGCTCACCAGAGCCCGCGCTCCGCGTCGAGATAGCGCCGCACCCGCATCAGGTCGGTGAGCTCGCCGCCGAGCATGACCTCCAGTGCCGACTTGCCGGCGAAGGCCGCGTTGCCCGTCTTGATCCAGGCATAGCCGCGCTGCGGCTCGCGGAAGATCAGGCGCAGCGCCTTGTGGATGCCCATCAGATTGGAGAGCCGGGCTCGCGCATCGCGGTCGATCCGGCCGATCTCGCCCGCCTTCCAGCGCCGATAGCTGCGCACGGGCTGGTCGAGCAGCACGGCGGCCTCCTCGTCGGTCAGCCCCCAGAGCCGGAACAGGTTCACCGACGCACGGAACATCGCCGCAGCCTCGGCCTCTGTGATCGCAGCAGGCGAGAAGGCATCGGGCGACGTTGGAACCGGGGAGAGCTGGCTCATCAGGCAATCTCCATTTGGCATAAGATAGATAAAATGCTGCCAAATGGCAATAGGACGCAAAGATCGCGTCAATCGGCGTTCAATGCCAGCCCCGATGTCGCCCCGACAATCTGGTCGATCGCATCGACGACGATTTCCGGCGCGGCGTGATGCGGCATGTGACCGACACCGGGCAACAGGACGAACCGACCTTGCGGGGCCTGTCGCGCGATCGCCGCGGAGTGGATTGTCGGCGAGACGATGGCATCGCTGTCGCCGGTGATCGCCACCACCGGAACCTTCAGCTCGCGATAGTGCGGCGCCTGCGCGCTGACGAAATCGAAGGTCGCGGCGATGTCCTGGGAATTCGCCTCGAACACGGCCGGGCGCATCAGCAGGCGGATCTCGCCGGTCTCGATGTAATCAGGCGTTTCCGGTGCCGGTTCGAACACCGAGCGCGCCCCGCCGCTAAGCAGATGGCGCGCCACCGGTACGGCGACGACGCGGCTGAACACCGGCCCGAGCAGCGGCGCCGTGGTGAGGTGATGATACCAGGCGATGCCGCCCGGCCATGGGTGGGTGACCGCACCGAGCAGGATAAGTCCACTCAGCCGCTCCGGCCGCTCGAGGGCGATCCGCGCCGAGGCTGCGCCGCCGAGCGAATGCGCCACCAGCGCGAAGCGCTCGGGAACGATCTGGTCGAGCCCCTGCATCAGCGCCTGCGCCTGCCGTCCCGGGTCGGCCATCGCCCGCCCGGCCAGCCGCTCGCTCCAGCCATGGCCCGGCCGGTCGATGGCGACAACGCGATAATGCGACAGCTCAGGCCCGAGCGTCGCCAGCAGGTCGGCATGGTTGGACGAAGCGCCATGCACCAGCACCACCGTGCCGCGCGATTGTCCGTCGGGCCCCCGCTCGCGATAATGCAGCCGTCCACCTTCGACGGCGACGAATGCACCCCGCGGCGGGTAGCGCTGCTCCACCTCGGCGCGCGTCATCTCGCTGAACAGGGCAAGCCCGACGGCAACGAGAACGAGAGCGATCAGGGCAAAGCGCAGCATCGACGGATTACGCGCGGCGAATGGATTCGGTTCTGCGGACAACGCGAGTCACGCGTCGCGGCCGTCGACCTCGAGCTTGAGCGATTCGACGGCGTCCTTCACCGCGTCGAGCTGCGGATAGATGGCGAGCGCCCGCCGATAGGCGACCATGGCGCGCTTGTCGTCGCCCTGCTGGCGCAGGATCGTGCCGAGGCCCATCATCGCGCCGTAATGGCGCGGCTCACGCTTCAGCGTCTCGGCGATGTCGAGCAGCGAGCGAATCGGATCACCCGCGAGAAACAGCGCATTGGCCCGCTGATTCCAACCCTCGGCCCAGTCGGGCTCCAGGGTGACGACCCGGTCGAGCAATTCGATCGCCAGCGGCAATTCGCGCGCCTTCAGCGCATCCTGCGCTCTGGTCATGAGGAGATCGGCCGTATCCGACCCCGACCGCGCCCAGCGACGCTGGATCAGGTTGGCGATTCCCTTCGCCTCCTCCGGCGTCTTGGCGCCGGCAAGCCGCTCGAACAACCGGTCAAGCGTGACGGGGCTGCGCGGCGGCGGCACTTCCGGCAGGTTGGGCTTGTCGTCGCGATCGGCGTTCGGCACGGCGCCGTCACGCAACGGTTTGTCCTGCGCAAGAACCCCGGGGGCAGCTGCGAGCAGCAGCCCCGGAATCAGCGCAAGGCGGGCAAGACGAGAGAGTCTCATGCCCTCAAGGTGAGCCCGGCGAAGCCCGGCGTCAATTCACGGCCCAGCGAGATCGCTGGAGAACATGGCCATGCACACGCCAAAAAAGCGGGCCGCACACTGTGCAGCCCGCTCAATCTCGACAAGGAAGCTTCCAGCGCAGCCCGACGGCCGCACGGAATCTCAGCCCTGACGCGCCTTGAAGCGCTTCTGGACCTTGTTGATGATGTAGACGCGGCCCTTACGGCGCACGAGCTGGTTATCGCGGTGGCGCGCGCGCAGCGACTTCAGCGAATTGCGGATCTTCATAACCGGTACTCCCATCGGCCCGCCTCGCGGCGAAACCGGTCAAAAAACTGAAGGCGACGCGAACCGGAGGCCGGCTCTCATCGAGCAAACGACATGCGCGCCTGATGCGATGGCCGGCTGTATAAGGATTTTGCCGGGATTGGCAAGGCCCCGGCGCGTTTTTCCGCCTGGTGATCGCGTGCGTCATGCTCTCGTCGCAATCGCATGGCGGCCCTAGCGTCCCGGCCACTGCATACCTAGATTGCGGCGACGGCAGACCTATCAGGGAGCTCTCTCCATGTTCAACGCCAAGTCCCTCCTCGACGCCCTAGTCAATGCGGGGAGCCAGGCTGGCGCCCAGGGCGGCCAGGCCGGCGGGTTGGGCGGCGTGCTCGGCAACCTCGCCCAGCAGGTCCAGCAAGCCGGCGGCGCCGGCGGCCTCGCCGGCATGGCCGGCCAGATCTTCGGGCAGGCCAGCCAGGGCGTGCAGGACGCCGCCCGCAATACCGGCCTGCAGCAAGGCGCGACCGATATCGTCGGCCAGTTCTCCGGCGGCAAGACACCCGAGCAGTTGATCGAGCAGGCCAAGGGCATGCTTGGCGGCAACCAGCTCGCCGCCGGCGCCGTGCTCGGCGGCCTCGGCGCGCTGATCTTCGGCACCTCGGCAGGCCGCTCGATCGCCGGCTCCGCCGCCAAGCTCGGCGGCCTCGCTCTGGTCGGGGGCCTCGCCTACAAGGCCTATCAGAACTATCAGGCCGGCAAGCCGCTGCTCGGCGCAGATCAGCAGGCCGCGCTTCCCGCACCGGCCGGTTCCGGCTTCGAGCCTGAAGCTGCCAAGAACGAGCACGCGCTGGTCTTCATCCGCGCCATGATCGCAGCCTCCGCTGCCGACGGCCATATCGACGATGTCGAGCGCAATGCCATCATCGGCGGGCTGCGCGAGGCCGGGCTCGATGCCGAAGCCAATCAGTGGCTCGCCAACGAGCTGGCGAACCCGGCGAGCGTGGATACGCTGGTCGAGGGCGCCGAGACGCCCGAGCTCGCGGCGCAGATCTATACGGCTGCCCGGATCGCCATCAATCCGGATACCCCGGCCGAGAAGGACTTCCTCGCCGGCCTCGCCGGCTCGCTCGGCCTCGATGCCGAGCTGGTCGCGAACATCGATGCGGCCGCGAGCGCCGCGAAGGCCTGACCGGTAACGCAGGTCTGCAGTGCGCCGGGCATGGATTGACCGCCCGGCGCGCCGAGCCGTCCAATGCGGCATGCAATCACCAAATCCGCATTGGTCGGCGCGCCTGCCGTTCTATTATGGCTGGCTCGTCATCGGCATCGCCTTCGTCACCATGGCGGTGGCGGTCAACGCGCGCACGGCGTTCTCGCTGCTGCTGCCGCCGCTGATCGGCGAATTCGGCTGGGATCGCGGCCTCGCCTCGGGCGCGTTCTCCTTCGGCTTCCTGCTGTCGGCCGTGACCAGCACCTTCGTCGGCCGCATGATGGACAAGCACGGACCGCGCGTGGTCATCGAGACCGGCGTGGCGATGCTGGCAGCGGGCATGTTGATCGCGCCTGCGATCGGCGCGGCCTGGCACCTCTATTTGACGCTTGGCGTCCTCGTCGGCTGCGGCGCCAACCTGATGAGCTTCTCGGCGCAGTCGCTGTTCCTGCCCAACTGGTTCGTGCGGCGCCGGGCCTTCGCCATCAGCATCGCCTTTTCCGGCGTCGGCTTCGGGGCGCTGCTGCTCCTGCCCTGGCTGCAATCGATCATCAGCCGGGACGGCTGGCGCGCGGCCTGCTGGATCATGGGCCTGCTCGTCCTGTTCCTCCTCGGCCCGCTCAACCTGCTGGTTCGGCGCCGGCCGCAGGATCTCGGCCTGCAGCCGGACGGCGAGACTGCCCCGCCCGGCACCGTCGCCGAGCAACGCAAGGCGGCGGTGGTCGATCCGGCCTGGGTCGCGGTCGACTGGACGCTGGCGCGGGCACTGCGCACGGCCCGCCTCTGGTGGATCATGATCGGCTATTTCTGCGCGCTCGTCGCTTGGTATGCCGTCCAGGTCCACCAGACCAAGTACCTGATCGAGGTCGGTTTTTCTCCGCTCATGGCGGCTTGGGCGCTGGGGCTGGTCAGCGCCGTCGCCATCCCCGGCCAGATCGCGCTCGGCGCCCTGTCGGACCGGATCGGCCGGGAATGGATCTGGATGATCGGCTGCCTCGGCTTTGCCATCTGCTATGCCGCGCTGATCGCGCTGGAGCACACACCCTCGCCCGTGTTGCTCTATGTGATGGTGATCACGCAGGGCTTCCTGGGTTATGCGATCACCTCGGTGCTGGGGCCGATCGTCTTCGAGATTTTCGAGGGGCCGCATTTCGGCGCCATCTTCGGGACGGTCACGGTGGCGCTGCTCGGTGGCGGCGCCGCCGGACCCTGGCTCGCCGGCACGATCCACGACGCCACCGGCAGCTACCGCCTCGCTTTCCTGCTGGTCATCGCCTGCTGCTTCATCTCGGCGGCAGCGATCTGGCTGGCAGCGCCGCGCAAGGTCCGGCTGGTGCCGGGCCGCGTCAAGTCGTCCGGCTGATCAGGGCGCGCGCTTGACGCCCTGGTCGTCCTCGAAGACCGGCCGGAAGAAGCTGCGCTCATAGCTGACGATGAAGCGGTGCTTCTCGTTCTCGGCGACCACCGCGAGGCATTCGGCATCCTTGAACGAGGCCTCGCGATAGGCCTCGTACTCGGCGAAGGACGGGAAGCTGAACATTGCCAGCGCGACGTTGGAGGTGCCTTCCGACGGCATGAAATAGCCGTGGTGCTTGCCGCCGAAGCGCTCGACCAGGCGGATCCAGGCCTTGCCATAGGCTTCGAAGGCCGGGAGCTGGTAGGGGTCGACGATGTAGCGCAAATGGCAGGTGATCGTCATGGTCAGGCAGCCTTCGCACTCTTGAGAAACTCGGCCATCCGCCCGAGCGCACGTTCGATATTCTCCAGCGAATTGGCGTAGGAGAGCCGGATATAGCCCTCGCCATGCACGCCGAAATCCGGCCCGCCGATCGTGGCGACGCCGGTTTCCTCGAGCAGGGCCGAGGCCAGCTTCTTAGCCTTCCAGCCGGTCTGCGACACGTTCGGAAAGGCGTAGAAGGCACCCTTCGGCACGATGCAGGAGACGCCCGGCAGCGCGTTGAGCCCGGCGACCACCGCCTTCCGACGTCGGTCGAACTCCGCCAGCATCATCGCGACCGCATCCTGCGGGCCGGTCAGTGCGGCGAGCCCCGCCCATTGCGCCGGGGCGTTGACGCAGGAATGCGAGTTCACCGCGAGCTTGCGGGCGTTGTCGTAGAGCGGCTTCGGCCAGACCGAGAAGCCCATGCGCCAGCCGGTCATGGCATAGGTCTTCGACCAGCCATTGAGCAGGATCAGCCGGTCGCGGATCTCGGGATAGCTCAGCAGGCAGACATGCTTCTCCCCGTCATAGAGCATCTGGTCGTAGATCTCGTCCGACATCACGGCGACATCGGGGAAGCGGGCGAGGCCGGCGACGAGCTTGTCGACCTCGGCCTTGGGCGTGACGCCACCGGTCGGGTTCGCCGGCGAGTTGACGATCAGCAGCCGCGTCTTCGGCGTGATCAGCGACAGAGTCTCCTCCGCGGAGAAGGCAAAGCCGTTCTCCTCGCGGATCGGCACGGGCACCGGCGTCGCGCCGGTATACTCGATCATCGAGCGATAGATCGGGAAGCCTGGATCGGGATAGAGGATCTCGGCGCCGGGCTCGCCGAACATCAAGATCGCCATGAACATGGTGACCTTGCCGCCCGGCACGATCATCACCTCCTCAGGCGAGACATCGACCGAAAAGCGCTTGTGCAGGTCGGCGGCGACGGCCTCGCGCAACGGCAGGATGCCGTTGGCCGGCGTGTAGCCGTGATGGCCGTCGCGCAGAGCCTTCACCGCCGCCTCGACGATATGCTCCGGCGTCGGGAAATCCGGCTGGCCGATACCGAGATTGATGATGTCCTTGCCCTGGCGCTGCAATTCGGTGGCGCGGGCGAGCACGGCAAAGGCGTTCTCCTCGCCGATCCGGCCAAAGGACGGGACGACATGCAGCGTCATGGCAGTTTCCTCTTCACGTGCGGCGCCAGCGGTTGCGCCTTTCCCACTCTCTTCCGTGCAAAGCACCGAGCTGGCAAGAGGACCGCGCCGACCGCCATCACGACACGCAAGGCCCTGCAGCGCATCTCGACATCAGAAGCCCGCAATGCAATCCTGACGTTCATAAGGACGGCCGGATCCGCGGCTTCGCCAGCGCTTGCCTCGACCGCGACCGTTTAGGGGGCGAAACATGGCAAAAGCGACGACATCCGGAAAGCCGCCGGCGGAACGCGCCAGCGAGGCTCAAAAGCCGATCGAGCCGGTGACCCCGGCGGAAGCAGCGGCCAAGATTGGAGCGGAACCTGCCCCGGCCCCGATCGAGATGCCGTCCGATACGGTCGCCGACGTCGACGCCCCCGTAATCCGGATCGCCAATCGTAGTTTCAGCGCCAGTCCCAAGAAACTCTCGGGGCGCAGGCTGGATGTCCTGCCGGACCTGCCGGATATCCGCGACCGCATCTACCAGCCTCATCTGCGGGCTTTGAGACCGAGCCGCTATCCGTCGATCCCCTTCAAGATCCGCGATCAGGGCAGCAGCAACAGCTGCACGGGCTATGCGCTCGCCCATGCCGTGGACATGCTGCTGCATCGTGCCGGTCTGGACGCGCCGGCGATCAGCGTCAGCGCCCGCATGCTGTACGAAATGGCCAAACTGAACGACGAGTGGACCGGTACCCGCTACGAGGGGTCGAGCATTCGCGGCGCGATCAGCGGCTTCTACCGCAACGGCGTCTGCACCCAGGGACTGGTCGACGACGATGCGACCGATCCGTGGGTCCTGACCTATGAGATCGGCAAGGAGGCGCGCCAGAACCGGATCGGCGCCTACTATAGATTGATGCCGGATCTCGCCGACTATCACGCCGCCATCGACGAGATCGGCGTCATCGTCGCCTCCGCGCAGATTCACTCGGGCTGGGCCAAGCCGGAAAAGAATCAGATCGTGCCGAGCGGCGTGTCCGCCGGTGGCCACGCCTTCGCCATCGTCGGCTATGACGCAACCGGCTTCTGGGTGCTGAACTCCTGGGGCAGTGCCTGGGGCGATGACGGCATTGCCCACTGGTCGTACGAGGACTGGGCCGCGACCGTCATGGATGCGTGGGTGCTGCAGCTCGGCGTCCGTGCACCGACTGCCTTCAGCGCCCTGCCACGACGCACGCTCGCCAATGCCGGCCTGCTCAAGGAGACCGCAGCGTCCCCTGTCCGGACGGATATCGTCGGCCATTTCATCAATATCGACGACGGCGCCTACGTCACCGGCGGCCGCTACTATTCGCCGACGCCGGCTGAAATGACCGAGACCGTCAAGCGCCTCGTCGATCCCACATCGAACGAGGGGCAGGGTTACCAGCATCTCGTCATCTACGCCCATGGCGGCCTGAACAGCACCAGCGACGAAGCCAACCGGATCGCCACGTGGAAGCGCAACGCGGTCTTCAGCCGCAATGGGATCTATAACTTCCATCTGATGTGGAACACCGAGGCGATCGGCGAGGTCTTCGGCAAGATGTCCGAGGCGCAGGACGGACGCGCCGCCGGCTTTCTCGGCGACCTCGCGCTCGAGACGCTGCTGCGCCCTCTCGGTCTGCGAGCCTGGCGCAACATGAAGCAGGATGCCACCATGTCCTTCGCCAAGGGTACGAGCTACGATGGCGGCTTCTACGGGCTGAAGCCGCTGCTCCAGGGTCTCGACAAGGCCGGCAAGCGGCCAGTGCTGCACCTGGTCGGCCACAGTGCCGGCTCGATCATGCTGGGCGAAATGCTGGCCGCGATGTCCCGCTTCGGCCTGTCGCAGCTCGAGCTCGGCTCGATCCACCTGATGGCGCCGGCCTGCACCACCGAGTTTTTCCAGGAGACTTATGCACGCTATCTCGCCAAGCCCGGCGGACCGGCGCTGATCGACAAGATCTACCTCTACAATCTCGATGACGAACGCGAGCGGAACGATGTCGTCGGCTGGGGTGGGCCGTTCGGCTACGGTCGTTCGCTCCTCTATCTTGTCTCCCGCGCGTATGAGGAGAAAGCCAATATGCCATTGGCCGGCATGCAGCGCTTCCGCGACGAGTTGGCACCCTCAAACAAGATCCGGATCGACTATTCGTCGAGCGCGAACGACAAGCTCGGCCTGACCCGCTCGACCAGCCATGGCGGCTTCGACAACGATGTTGCCACGCTGACGACCATCATGACGCGGATTCTCGGCAAAGCCCCGAAAAAGCCTCCGACCAGCGACGAACTGACGGGCTATTGAAGGCCGGCCACCGGTCTGCAGATACGGCCCGACCCACATCGATGCGGCGTAGCATGTGAATTCGGGTCGGCGATTTGTCCACTCTCACCGCGCGCGCGGCTGCGCTGCCTGGGAGGCAGGGGCGCATTTGGAACACTTGCAAACTGCGCCGCAGCGACCTTTGCTGGCGAGGGCGCCAACCAAGCGATTGGCACGGCGCTTCAAGTCGTTGTATGCAGCATACAGCAATTGCGGCAAGTGTTCTTGCCACTTCGCCTCAGATCGGCATGACCTGCCGGTCAAATCGATTTAAAGACGATGCCGAAGCGGCGCGAAGGCCGCCTGGCTGCGAGAGGGAATGACGGGATGGCCAAGACGCCGACGAGCAAGACGCCTGGGAAGAAGCCGGTCCGCAAGGTCAAGCCGGAGCAGTTGCGCTCGAAAGCCTGGTTCGACAATCCTGCCAATGCCGACATGACCGCGCTCTATATCGAGCGCACCATGAATTTCGGTCTGTCGCGCGAGGAGTTGCAGTCCGGCCGGCCGATCATCGGCATCGCTCAGACCGGCTCCGACATCGCCCCCTGCAACCGCCATCACCTCGAGCTCGCCTCCCGCGTCCGCGACGGCATCCGCGAGATGGGCGGCATTCCCTTCGAGTTCCCGATCCATCCGATCCAGGAAACCTGCAAGCGGCCGACCGCCTCGCTCGACCGCAACCTGCAGTATCTCAGCCTGGTCGAGATCCTCTACGGCTACCCGCTCGACGGCGTCGTTCTGACCACCGGCTGCGACAAGACCACGCCGGCCCAGATCATGGCCGCCGCGACGGTCGACATCCCGGCGATCGCCCTGCCCGGCGGGCCGATGCTGAACGGCGACTTCCGCGGCGAGCGCACCGGCTCGGGCACCATCGTCTGGAAGGCGCGCCAGATGATGGCGGCCGGTGAGATCGATTATCGCGGCTTCGTCGATCTTGTTGCCTCGTCCGCGCCGTCGGCCGGCCACTGTAACACCATGGGCACGGCCTCGACCATGAACGCGCTCGCCGAGGCGATGGGCATGACCCTGCCCGGCGCCGCCGCGATCCCGGCACCTTATCGCGACCGCTACGAGATGGCCTATCTCACCGGCCGCCGCATCGTCGAGATGGTCTGGGAGAACCTGATCCCCTCGAAGATCCTGACACGCGAAGCCTTCGAGAACACCATCGTCATCAACTCGGCGATCGGCGGCTCGACCAATGCCCCGATCCACGTCAACGCCATCGCCAAGCATATCGGCGTCAAGCTCGACAACGAGGACTGGACCAAGATCGGCTACGACACGCCGCTCTTGGTCAACATGCAGCCCGCGGGCGAGTATCTCGGCGAGGACTATTACCGGGCCGGCGGCCTGCCCGCCGTCATCGCCGAGCTGCTCGAGAAGGGCAAGCTCAAGCCGGCGATCACCGCCAACGGCCGCACCCATGAGGAGAACTGCAAGGGCTTCTTCGCGATCAATCGCAACGTCATCAAGAGCTACGACGAGCCGATGAAGAAGGAGGCCGGGTTCCTCAACCTGTCCGGCAACCTGTTCGACTCGGCGATCATGAAGACCTCGGTGATCACGCCGGAGTTCCGCAAGCGCTATCTCGAGAACCCGAAGGATCCGATGGCCTTCGAGGGCAAGGCCGTCGTCTTCGACGGGCCGGAGGATTACCATCACCGCATCGACGATCCGGCGCTGGCGATCGACGAGCATACGGTTCTCTTCATCCGCGGCGTCGGCCCGGTCGGCTATCCCGGCGCGGCCGAGGTGGTGAACATGCGGCCGCCGGATTACCTGATCAAGAAGGGTGTCACCGCCCTCGCCTGCGTCGGCGACGGCCGCCAGTCCGGCACCTCGGGCTCGCCCTCGATCCTCAACGCCTCGCCGGAAGCGGCGACCGGCGGCGGGCTGGCGCTGCTCAAGACCGGCGACAAGGTCCGCATCGACCTGAAGAAGCGCACCGCCAACATCCTGATCTCGGACGAGGAGCTGGAGAAGCGCCGCGCCGAGCTCAAGGCGGCTGGCGGCTACAAGTATCCGAAGAGCCAGACGCCCTGGCAGGAGATCCAGCGCAAGATCGTCGACGAACTCTCCGAGGGCATGGTGCTGAAGCCGGCGGTCAAGTACCAGAAGATCCACAAGAAGTTCGGCATTCCGCGCGACAACCACTGACACGGCACAGGGGCGGCGGCGGACCTCCTGCCGCCGGCCATTCCTAACGCGCATCCCCGCTCGCCGGCCGATGCGCGCAAGCGGGGCTGACAAATCGGCTCAGGGACGACAGTATGACGCCCCTGAGCTCATTTGAAACGATTTAAAATGGCTTACACCCCGCCAGTCGACGCGTTTCGCCAACTTCACGCCTCCGGCTGCTTCGTCATGCCGAACCCTTGGGACGAGGGCTCGGCTCGCTGGCTGCGCGGCCAGGGCTTCAAGGCCCTTGCTTCGACCAGCGCCGGCTTCGCCTTCACGCAAGGACGTGCCGACCAGGACGTGCCGCGCGACATGATGCTGGCCCATCTCACCGAACTGGTGAAGGCGGTGCCGGATCTGCCGGTCAATGCCGATTTCGAGAACGGCTATGCCGACACGCCCGACGGTGTCGCGGCCAACGTCAAGCTCTGCATCGCGACGGGTGTCGCCGGCCTCTCGATCGAGGACGCCACCGGCCGCGCCGATGAGCCGCTCTATCCCTTCGAGCTCGCCGTCGAGCGCATCCGGGCCGCCCGCCGCGCCGTCGATGAGACCGGCACCGGCGTCGTGCTGACCGCCCGCGCCGAATGCTTCCTCACCGGCCATCCCGACGCGCTGAACGAGTCGGTGCGGCGCATCGAGGCCTATGCCGAGGCCGGCGCCGACGTGCTCTACGCCCCCGGCCCGAAGACGATCGCCGACATCAGCGCCATCGTCGCGGCCGCCGGCGGCAAGCCCGTCAACACGCTGGTCTATGGCGATGTCGGCCTCAGCGTCTCCGACATCGCCGCCACCGGCACGCGCCGCATCTCGATCGGGGCGGCTCTGGCGCGCGCCGCCTGGGCCGCCTTCATCGAGGCGACGCGCCTGATCAAGGACGAAGGCAGCTTCAAGGGCTTCGCCGGCAATGGCGCCTCGGCCCCGCTCAACCCGTTCTTCCGCGACGATCTCAAGGCGCGCTCGTGAGCGGGCAGCTTCTCATCGCCCCGGAATGGCTCGGCAAAAGCGGGCTCTGGCAGGTCGATGCCAAGGGCAAGCGCAAGCCGGTCGACGCCGACGACATCGATCTATCCGACGAGCTCGCCGACCGGCTGGAGAGCTGGATGGATACCTTCGACGCGATCTATGACGAGGCGAACGAGGCCGCCTCCGATTTCGCCGACGAGGCCGAACGCATTGCCTGGGAGGCGGAAGGCACGGAGCTCGCCGCCGCCATCGCCGCCGAGCTCGGCCCGGACTGGCAGATCACCCACGACTTCACCGCCTGGCGCAGGACGATCAAGGCATGACGACGCTGAACTGGACGCCTCGCCCCTTTCCGCCGGCCAAGGTGCTGCAGGGCCACTATAGCCGGCTGGAGCCGCTCGACCCGGCCCGCCATCTCGACGACATCTGGCAGGCCATGGACGGCCATGAATCGGTCTGGGACTGGCTGCCCGCGACGCTTCCGCCGAGCCGCGAGGCCTATCGCGAACTGCTGACGTCGATGGTGGACAAGGCCGGCATCATCCCCTTAGCCGTGATCGACGAGGCCGACGGCAAGGCCAAGGGCCATCTCTGGATGATGGAGATCCGGCCCGAGCACGGCGTCTTCGAGGTCGGCTGGATCACTTATTCGCCGTCGATGCAGCGCACCCGCATGGCGACGGAAGCGGTCTATCTCGTCGGCGAATACGGCTTCTCGCTCGGCTATCGCCGCTATGAATGGAAATGCAACAACCGCAACGAACCCTCCAAGCGCGCCGCACAGCGCTTCGGCTTCCAGTATGAAGGCCTTTTCCGCCAGCATCAGGTGGTGAAGGGCGAAAGCCGCGACACCGCCTGGTTCTCGATCCTCGACGGCGAGTGGCCCAAGGTCGGGCAGGGCTTCAGGAACTGGCTCGCGCCGGAGAACTTCGACGCCCAGGGCCAGCAGAAGACCTCCCTGGCCGATTGCATGAAGACGGCCGGAGCCGCCTGAGATGGCCCTTCGTCGCGCCACGATCGACGACATTCCGGCGATCGTCGCGCTGACGCAGGCCGCCTATCTGCCGAACGAGAGCATCATCGGCGTGCCCTCGCTGCCGCGCATCGCCGACTATCGCAAGGTACTGGCGGAGCACGAAATCTGGCTCGCCGAGAGCGAGGGGACGCTGGACGGCGTCCTCGTGCTCGAGGACGAACCGGCGAAGTTCACGCTCTGGAGCATCGCCGTCTCGCCGGCCGCCACCGGCAGGAAGATCGGTTCGCAACTGATGGATTTCACCGAGGAGCGAGCCAAGGCGCTCGGCCATGACGCTGTCCACCTCTACACCCACGAGAAGCTCGCCGACCGCATCGGCTGGTACGAGCGTCTCGGCTACCAGACCACCCATTTCGAGGATCTGCCTGATCGCCGGCTGATCCATATGCGAAAAAGCCTTCGATAACCGGGAAACCAAGGGAAGAAACGACATGGCAGGACGTTTGAAGGGTAAGGTCGCGGTCGTCACCGCTGCCGGCCAGGGCATCGGGCGCGCCATCGCCGAGGCCTTCGTCGCCGAGGGTGCGACCGTCTGGGCCACCGACAAGGACGTCGCCTTGCTAGACGGCATCCCGAAGGCGAAGAAGCGCAAGCTCGACGTGCTCTCGACCAAGGCGGTCGAGGCCTTCGCCGAAAAGGTCGGCACCATCGACATCCTCGTCAACGCCGCCGGCTTCGTCCATCACGGCACCGTGCTCGACTGCGACGACAAGGCCTGGGAATTCTCCTTCGACCTCAACGTCAAGTCGATGCACCGCACGATCAAGGCCTTCGTCCCCGGCATGCTCGCCGCCGGCAAGGGTTCGATCGTCAATATCGCTTCGGGCGCCGGCTCGGTGCGCGGCATCCCGAACCGCTATGTCTACGGCGCGACCAAGGCGGCGGTGATCGGCCTGACCAAGGCGGTCGCAGCCGACTTCATCAAGAAGGGCGTTCGCGCCAACGCGATCTGCCCCGGTACGATCCAGTCGCCCTCGCTCGACCAGCGCATCGTCGACCTCGCCAAGGTGACCAAGACGACTGAAGCAGCCGCCCGCCAGGCCTTCATCGATCGCCAGCCCATGGGCCGGCTCGGCACCGCCGAGGAGATCGCCTGGCTCGCCGTGTATCTCGCCTCCGATGAGTCCAGCTACACCACCGGCCAGATCCACCTCGCCGATGGCGGCTTCGCGCTCTGATCAGCGCAGGAGAAGCGCCATGCACGTCCTGATCAGCGGCGCCGCCGGCATGATCGGCCAGAGGCTCGCCGCGCGCATCGCCCGCGAGGGCGCCTGTGCCGGCACGCCGCTGACCCGGCTGACGCTGACCGACGTGGTGACGCCACCGCGCCCGGCCGGCTTCGACGGGCCGATCGAGGCCCGCACCGAGGATTCGAGTTCGGCGGCAGTCGCGGCCGAGCTCGCGGCCTTGCGGCCCGACATCGTCTTCCACCTCGCCGCGATCATCTCCGGCGAGGCGGAGCGCGATTTCGACAAGGGCTACCGCATCAATCTTGACGGCATGCGCAATCTGCTGGAGGCGATCCGTCAGGAGAGCGCGAAGAACGGCCCGTATGTGCCCAAGCTCGTCTTCTCCTCGTCCAGCGGCATCTTCGGGGCCCCCTTCCCCCCGGCGATCTCCGACGAGTTCCATGTCACGCCGCTGACCAGCTACGGCGCGCAGAAGGCGATCGGCGAGCTCCTGCTCGCCGACTATTCGCGCCGCGGCTTCGTCGACGGCGTCGGCATTCGCTTCCCCTCGATCGTGATCCGCCCGGGCAAGCCCAACGCCTCGGCCGGCGGCTTCTTCTCCGGCATCATCCGCGAGCCGCTGCAAGGCCAGGAGGCGCTGCTGCCGGTCGCGGACGACGTTATCTTCACCCATGCCTCGCCGCGCTCGGCCGTCGGCTTCCTGCTGCACGGCGCCTCGCTCAGCCGCGAACAGCTCGGCCCGCGTATCAACCTCAGCATGCCGGGCGTCTGCGTCACCGTCGGCGAGCAGATCGAGGCGCTGCGCCGCATCGCCGGCGACAGGGCGGTGAAGCTGATCCGGCGCGCGCCTGACAAGGCGGCCGCCGACATCGTCAAGGGCTGGCCGACGCGCTTCGATGCGAAGCGCGCATTGTCGCTCGGCTTCACGGCCGAGCAGGATTTCGACGAGATCATCCGCGTCCATATCGAGGACGATCTCGGCGGCCGCCTACCCAACTAAATGCAAGAAGCGAAAGATCGGACAAAGACATGCATATCCTCGTCATTGGCGGCGCCGGCATGGTCGGCCGCAAGTTCATCGAGCGCCTGGCGCGAGACGGCGGCCTCGGCGGCAAGGCGATCGACAAGGTGACGGCGCAGGACGTTTTCCCCGCCTCGGCGCCGGCGAACGCACCCTTCGCCTTCGAATCGCTGACCTCCGATCTCTCGCAGCCCGGCGAAGCCGAGAAGCTGATCGCCTCGCGCCCCGAGCTGATCGTGCATCTCGCCGCGATCGTCTCGGGCGAAGCCGAGGCCGATTTCGACAAGGGCTACCGCATCAATCTCGACGGCACGCGCTATCTCTTCGACGCCATCCGCCTTGTCGGCGACGGCTACAAGCCGCGCGTGATCTTCACTTCCTCGATCGCCGTCTTCGGCGCGCCCTTCCATGACAAGATCGAGGACGAGTTCTTCACCACGCCGCTGACCAGCTACGGCACACAGAAGGCGATCGGCGAGCTCCTGCTCAGCGACTATTCCCGCCGCGGCTTCTTCGACGGCGTGGGCATCCGCCTGCCGACGATCTGCGTCAGGCCCGGCGCGCCGAACAAGGCCGCCTCCGGCTTCTTCTCCAACATCATCCGCGAGCCGCTCAACGGCGAGGAGGCGGTGCTGCCGGTTTCCGACCAGGTCCGCCACTGGCATGCCTCGCCTCGCTCGGCGGTCGGCTTCCTCGTCCACGCCGCGACGATGGACACGAACGCGATCGGCCCGCGCCGCGCGCTGACCATGCCGGGCTACTCCGCCACCGTCGCCGAGCAGATCGAGGCGCTGCGCAAGGTCGCCGGCGAGAACGTCGTCAAGCGCATCAAGCGCGTGCCCGATCCGGTGATCGACGCCATCGTCGCTGGCTGGCCGCGCAATTTCGACGCGAAGTGCGCGCCGGCGCTCGGCTTCAAGGCGGAATCGAGCTTCGAGGAGATCATCCGCGCCCATATCGACGACGAGCTCGGCGGCACCTTCGTCGCGTAAGGTCCGGACTCCACCGTCATGCTCGCCCTTGTGGCGAGCATCCACGTCTTGGATGCCGCACTCGTCGAAGGAAGACGTGGATGGTCGGGACAAGCCCGACCATGACGGAATGAGGCGAACCTCTCTCAGGGCACCTTCTTCAGCATCAGCGGTGCGCCGACGGCCGGGTCCTTGCGCCATTGCCCGCCTTCGAAGACCAGCTCGATCTTGTGGCCCTTGCGGGCGATCAGCTCGAGTCGGCCGGCCTCGTAGCGCCAGGCGACCGGCGAGAAGATCGTCAGGCCGGTATCGGGGCAGAGCCCGTCGAAGCTGGTCGCGAAGGCTCCCGCATTGGCCGAGGGCGAGGTCGAGAGCACGAGCTTGCAGACATCGCGGCCGACCTGCCGCATCACGGTATAGCGCCCGGGCACCGTCGTCGCAGCGGGCGCGCTGGCCGGATCGACCACGGTTGGGCGTGCCGCCGCTGTTGCCGCAAGCTCGGCCCCTGCTGGCGCCGGGCGCTGCTGCGCCCGCACATGGCCCGTCGGATCGAGCCCGTAATCCGCCCCGTCGCTGCCCTTGCCGCGCCGCCCCGGATCGGCCTTACCACTGAAGACGATCACCGGCTTGCCATGGCCGTCGAGCAGCCTCGGAGCGCCATCGACCACATCCCAGGCGACGACCCCGGTAAGGATCGGCAGGGCCCGCCGACACGTCGCCGGGAATCTGACCTGGCGCCCCTGCCCGGCCGCCTCGGTGCCGAACGTCACCGTGCACTCGCGCGCCGCACCGAGCTTGTCGAGGTCCCAGGCGCCGATGAACGGCTTCAGCGCCTCGGGCGCCTTCTCGGCGCCGCGTGGCAACGCCTGCGTCTGCGCCACCGCCGGCGAGACGGCGAGCAGTGCCAAAGCGGCGATCGCTACGCCTGGCCGCATCCAGTGCATTCCCGTCGTGATCAGGCTTTTGTCCATGGCGTCTCGGCAACCGGTGTCAAAGGACCCTTGCCATCGAACCATGAAACCAGATTGTCGACCAGAAGCTGACCCATCTGTTCGCGCGTATGCACGGATGCCGAGCCGACATGCGGCAAGAGCACGATATGATCCATTGCGATCAGCTCGGCCGGGACGCGCGGCTCGTCCTCGAACACGTCGAGGCCGGCGGAGAGGATGGTCTTGGCCTTCAGCGCCTCGATCAGCGCCTGCTCGTCGATCACCGTGCCGCGGCCGACATTGACGACGATGCCGTTCGGGCCGAGCGCCTTCAGCACCTCGGCATTGATGATGTGGTAGGTCGACTCGCCGCCCGGCGCGACCGAGACCAGCGTGTCGACATCCTGAGCCATTTCGACCAGCGAGGGGTAGTAGCGGTAGGCGACGTCGGCCTGGCGCGAGCGGCCGTGATAGGCGATCGGCACGTCAAAGGCTTCGAGTCGACGCGCCACCGCCTTGCCGATCCGGCCGAGGCCGACGATGCCGATCTTGCGCTTGCGCAGCGAGGTGGTGAGCGGATAGGCGCCCTGCAGCCACTTGCCGGCGCGCAGATAGCGGTCGACCTGCGGCAGCTGGCGCACGGTGGAAAGCAGCAGGCCGATGGCAAGATCGGCGACCTCGTCGGTCAGCACATCTGGCGTATTGGTGACGATGATCCCGCGCTTGCCGGCGGCGACGGCATCGACATTGTCGTAGCCGACGCCGAAATTCGAGACCACTTCCAGCTTCGGCAGCGCATCGAACAGCGCGTCGTCGATCCGCACATGCGCGCCGCCGCCGGCGACGCCGCGCACCCGGTCCTTGACGGCTGCCAGAGCCGCTGCGCGGTCCTGCTCCTTCCAGAGCTCGTGCACGATGAAGCGTGCCTTCAGCTGGTCGGCGGCATAGGCCATCAGCGGCCCGGTCATGATGATCTCGATCTTGCTCTGCGCGGTCATGGCCCTGCTTTCCTGGAACGCCTGCGTGACTTGATTTCAAATTCTTAAAACGATTAGATCAACCTAGCGGCCCGCATGTCGCCGGGGAATTCCCACAGCCGCAGACAGGGCTGCTCGCAGAGCCGGTTATGCCATCCCGGCTCCGCTGTCGATTCAGCCCGATATAGTATGATTTAATCACGCGGTTTTGCCCGCATCTGCACCAGCTCGACCGGCGAGCAGACGCAAGGTGCTGTTCAGGCTGTCGATCACCAGCCCACTCATCCGCGCTGCCGCCAAGTCGCCGTCGCGTTGTACGATCGCGTCAAGAACGCGTTCGTGATCGATCAGGGAAGCGGTGAAGAAGAACTGGTCGTCCGGAGCCTTGAGAAAGAGCGACCACTGGATCGTCGCGCAAACCGCAGGCGCGAGGCACTGCAGCGGTGGATTGCGGGTCGCGGCGAAGATCGCCTCGTGGAAGGCAAGATCGGCATTGACGGTCGGCTCGGCATAGGGCGGGTTTTCGGCCATGCCGCGAAAGGCCGCCTCGATCCGGCGCAGATCGGCGTCGCTGCGCCGCTGCGCCGCCAACCGGGCCGCGCTGGGCTCGACGAAGAGCCGAAGCTCGAACAGGTCGCGGATGAATTTCTCGTTGGGATCGGCCTTGAAGTGCCAGGCGAGCACATCGGGGTCGAGCAGATTCCAGGTCTCGCGTGGCGCCACCCGCGTGCCGCTCTTCGGCCTGGCCTCGACCAGCCCCTTGCCGGACAGAAACTTCACGGCCTCGCGATAGGCGGTGCGCGAGACCGAGATCTCGCCCTTCAGATCGTCCTCGTTCGGCAGCAGCGCTCCCGCGGGCGAGGCGCCGGTGATGATTGCGACCGCGAGCCTGTGCGCAACCTGGCTGAACAGCCGGTCGGGATTGAGCCTTGTCGCGCGCACTTTGACATGAAGCTGCATCGAACCGCGATTTCCTCCGTGATCGCCAGCCTGCGAGAGCTCACTCCGCGGCCGGTCCAGCGCTTGACACGCCTGTTTCTATCGTATGACTTTATCCGGGAACGAGGTTGACGCAACAGGCGGCTCGCCTGGGTTGGGTGGCCTCGTCTCGATCGGCCGTCAGAAGCCGATGTTCTGCAACGCCGCCGGCGGGGATTGTGTCAGGCACCCCGGGGCAACCTGAAGAGCGGGAGAAACAACCAAGATGGCATCCGTCCAGATTGCCGACGTGCGCAAGGCCTATGGTTCGACGCAGGTCATTCACGGCGTCGACATCGACATCAACGATGGCGAGTTCGTCATCCTCGTCGGCCCCTCGGGCTGCGGAAAATCGACCTTGCTGCGCATGATCGCCGGCCTCGAGAACATCTCGGGCGGCGAGATCCGGATCGGACCGCGCGTCGTCAACGACGTGCCGCCGAAGGAGCGCGACATCGCCATGGTGTTCCAGAACTATGCGCTCTATCCGCATATGACGGTGGCCGACAACATGGCCTTCTCGATGAAGCTGCGGAAGGCGCCGAAGGCCGAGATCGACGAGCGCGTCAGCAAGGCCGCCGGCATTCTAGGGCTCGACAAGCTGCTCGACCGCTATCCGCGCCAGCTCTCCGGCGGCCAACGCCAGCGTGTCGCCATGGGCCGCGCCATCGTGCGCGATCCGCAGGTCTTTCTCTTCGACGAACCGCTGTCGAACCTCGACGCCAAGCTGCGCGTGCAGATGCGCACCGAGATCAAGGAACTGCACCAGCGCCTCAAGACCACAACGGTCTACGTCACCCACGACCAGATCGAGGCCATGACCATGGCCGACAAGATCGTCGTGATGCATGACGGCATCGTCGAGCAGATGGGCGCCCCGCTCGACCTCTATGACAACCCGGCGAACCTCTTCGTCGCCGCCTTCATCGGCTCGCCGTCGATGAACCTGCTGAAGGGCACGATCCGCGCCAACGGCTTCGAGACCCAGGGCGGCGTGATCTGGCCGGTCGGCAAGCATCCGGCGGATTCGAACGACCGGGCCGCGGTGCTCGGGATCCGTCCAGAGCATCTCATTCTCGACCCCGCCGGCCTGCCGGCCGAGGTCGTGGTCATCGAGCCGATGGGCTCGGAGACGCAGGTCGTCGTCCGCTGCGGCGGGCAGGACCTGACCTGCGTCTTCCGCGAACGCATCACCGCCAAGCCCGGCGAGACGATCAAGATCCGGCCCGACACCTCGGTCACCCATCTGTTCGACGCCGCGACCGGCAAGCGGATCTGATTTTCATGGCCGCCGCACGGGGAACACCCCGGCGGCGGCGATGGCCCACAAAAACGCGACGAGGCTCCCATGCAGGGCCTCGCGGCAACCCGGAGGAGTGAAGCAATGAGCATTTCCAGACGTGACGTACTGATCGGCGGCGCAGGGCTCGCAGCCGGCGCTACCCTTGCCGCGCCGTCGATCGCCCAGACAGCCAATATCGAGAAGGGCGCGACGCTGCGCGTGCTGCGCCCGACCAAATTCGTCGATCCCGACCAGACGATCTTCAACGAGAACACCGAAGCATTCACCAAGGCGACCGGCGTCCAGGTCCGTGTCGACTATGCGAGCTGGGAGGATCTGCGTCCGCAGACCGCCGTCACCGCCAATACCGGCGCCGGCCCCGACGTCGTCGTCGGCTGGGCCGACGACCCGCACATCTTCGCCGACAAGCTGATCGACCTGACTGCTGTCGCCGAGGATCTCGGCAAGAAATATGGCGGCTGGTACCCGGTCGCCGAGAAGTACGGCAAGAAGGACAAGACCAATACCTGGATCTCGATCCCGATGGGCGGCTCCGGCGGCCCGGCGGTCTATCGCGAATCCTGGGTCAAGGAGGCGGGCTTCGACAAGTTCCCGACCGACCATGCCGGCTTCCTCGACCTCTGCCGCAAGCTCAAGGCAAAGGGTCATCCCGCCGGCTTTGCGCTCGGCAACGCCGTCGGTGACGGCAACTCCTTCTGCAACTGGCTGGTCTGGTCGCATGGCGGCTACATGGTCGACGAGAACAACAAGGTCGCGATCAACAGCAAGGAGACGATCGAGGCGCTGAAATACGCCAAGGCGCTCTACGAGACCTTCATCCCCGGCACGCTCTCCTGGCTCGACATCAGCAACAACAAGGCGCTGACGGCCGGCGAAATCGGCCTGACCCAGAACGGCGTCTCGCTCTACTTCTCGATCAAGAACTCGAAGGACGAGAAGACCGCGGAGATCGGCAAGGATCTCAACCATGCGCCGATGCCGATCGGCGCCGGTGTCGGCCGGCCGACCGAGACGGCGCTGGTGATCAACGCCATGGTGTTCAAGCACACCAAGTTCCCGAACGCGGCCAAGGAGTATCTGCGCTTCATGATGGAGAAGGAGCAGTACGACAAGTGGCTGACCGGCTGCTTCGGCTACTGGACCCAGCCGCTGAAGGGCTATGCGCAAAGCAAGGTCTGGGAGAGCGATCCCAAGATCCTGGTCTATCGCGACACCTGGGAGCGGGCTCTGTGGAGCGGCTACAAGGGCGCGATCACCGAGGCTGCCGGCACCGTCAACGCCGAATACGTCATGGTCCAGATGGTCGCGTCCGTCTGCGCCGGCCAGGCGACGCCCGAGCAGGCGGCCGCCGAAGCCGAGCGCCGCGCCAAGCGCTACTATCGCACCTGATCCGTCGACACCGCGCCGCTGGATAACCGGCGGCGCGGCTCCATCACGGGATAAAGCGCCATGACGATTGCGGCCGAAGCCCGGCCGGCCACCCAGCCCGAGCAAAGCTGGCTGGTCAGGCTGTTCGACTACAAGCCATTCCTGATCTTCATCTGCCTGCTACCGGCGCTCGGCCTGCTATTGGCCTTCCTGAGCTATCCGCTCGGCCTCGGGGTCTGGCTCGCCTTCACCGATACGCGCATCGGCCGCAGCGGCGTCTTCATCGGCTTCGAGAACTTCGAGTCGCTCTGGCACGACCCGGTCTTCATCACCTCGGTCTGGAACACGCTGCTCTATACCGGCGTCGCCACCGTCGGGAAATTCGGGCTCGGCCTCTGGCTGGCACTGCTGCTCAACAACAACCTGCCGTTCAAGTCGCTGCTGCGCGCGCTGATCCTGGTGCCGTGGATCGTGCCGACCGTGCTCTCGGCCATCGCCTTCTGGTGGATCTACGATCCGCAGTTCTCGATCATCTCCTATGTGCTGGTCGACGTGCTCGGCTGGCGCGACACCTATATCGACTTCCTCGGCTCGCCCTGGCCGGCCCGCTGGTCGCTGATCGCCGCCAATGTCTGGCGCGGCATTCCCTTCGTCGCGATCTCGCTGCTCGCCGGCCTGCAGACGATCTCGCCGGCGCTTTACGAGGCGGCGATGCTCGACGGCGCCAATGCCTGGCAGCGCTTCCGGCATGTCACCCTGCCGATGCTGATGCCGATCCTGGCGATCGTGCTGACCTTCTCGGTGCTGTTCACCTTCACCGACTTCCAGCTGGTCTACGCCATCACCCGCGGCGGGCCGATCAACTCGACCCATCTGATGGCCACCCTCGCCTTCCAGCGCGGCATCCCCGGCGGCCAGCTCGGCGAGGGGGCGGCGATTGCGGTGGCGATGATCCCCTTCCTCGTGATGGCGACGCTGTTCAGCTACTACGCGCTCGCGCGCCGCAAATGGCAGCAGGGAGAAGACAATGACTGACCAGGCCTCCCCTGCCGCGCGCCCGCAGCTTGTCGACAAGGAGCGGACGGGTGTGATCGACTGGTCCTCGGGACCGCGTCGCTTCATCACGCTCTATCTGCCGCTCTCGATCTTCGTGATCGTGCTGCTGTTCCCGTTCTACTGGATGGCGATCACGGCGATCAAACCGAACGGCGAATTGCTCGACTACAAGAACAACAACCCGTTCTGGGTGAAATCGCCGACGCTGGACAATATTAACAAGCTGCTCTTCCAGACCGACTACCCGCAATGGCTGCTGACGACGATGACGGTGGCGACGGTCGCGACCGCGCTCTCGCTCTTCGCCAGCGTGCTCGCCGCCTATGCCATCCAGCGCCTGAAGTTCAAGGGCTCGAACTATGTCGGTCTCGCCATCTACCTGGCCTATCTGGTGCCGCCCTCGATCCTGTTCATCCCGCTGGCGACGCTGATCTTCCAGTTCGGCTTGTACGACTCGCAGCTCGCGCTGATCCTGACCTATCCGACCTTCCTGATCCCGTTCTGCACCTGGCTCCTGATCGGCTACTTCAAGTCGATCCCCTACGAGCTCGAGGAATGCGCCATGATCGACGGCGCGACCCGTTTGCAGACGCTCTGGAAGATCACCCTGCCGCTGGCGCTTCCCGGACTGATCTCGGCCGGCATCTTCGCGTTCACCCTGTCCTGGAACGAGTTCATCTACGCGCTCGCCTTCATCCAGTCGGCCGAGAAGAAGACCGTGCCGGTCGCGGTGCTGACGCAGCTCGTCGAGGGCGACGTCTATCATTGGGGCTCGCTGATGGCCGGCGCGCTGCTCGGCTCGATCCCCGTCGCGATCCTTTATTCGTTCTTCGTCGACTACTACGTCGCCTCGATGACGGGTGCGGTGAAGGAGTAGCTTCCGGCGGGCGGCCAGGCCGCCCGCCTTCCAACCAAGGCAAATCGTCGTGACCTCAATCGCCTTCGTCGGGCTCGGCGCCATGGGCGCGCCGATGGCCGAGAATCTCGTCAAGCGCCAGTTCCGCGTCACCGGCTTCGACATGCGGGAGAGCGCCCGGACCGCGCTCGTCGCAGCCGGCGGCCAGGCCGCCGACAGTGCTGCCACCGCGGCTGAAGGAGCCGAGGCGCTCGTCTTGATGGTGGTCAACGCCGCACAGGCCCGCTCGGTCCTGTTCGACGCCGGCGCGCTCGATGCGCTGGCTCCGGGCGCCACCGTCATCCTGATGGCGACCTGCCCGCCCGGCGAGGTCGAGACCATAGCTGACGCCGTGACCAAGACCGGCCGGCATTTCGTCGATGCGCCGGTCTCGGGCGGCGTCAAGGGTGCGCATGGCGGCACGCTCACCATCATGGTCGGGGCCCCTGCCGACAGCTTTGCCAAGGCCAAGTCCGTGCTCGACGCCATGGGCGACAAGGTCTTCCATGTCGGGGGGAAGCCGGGCCAGGGCGCGACGGTGAAAACCGTCAACCAGTTGCTCTGCGGCGTTCATATCGCGGTCGCCGCGGAGGCGCTGTCGCTAGCGCAGAAGGCCGGCATCGACGGCGCCCTGCTGTTCGAGATCATGGGCGGCTCGGCCGCCTCGTCCTGGATGCTGAGGGACCGCGGCCCACGCATGCTCGAAGACGAGCCGCCGGTCGCCAGCGCCGTCGACATCTTCGTTAAGGACCTCGGCATCGTCCTCGACGCCGGCCGCGCCGCCAAGGCGGCCTTGCCGCTGGCAGCAGCCGCGCACCAGATGTTCCTCGCCGCCTCTGGCCTTGGCCATGGCGGGCGCGACGACTCGCATGTGGTGCGCGCCTATCGGGCGCTGAACCGCAAGCCGGACAACGATGCGTGAGCTAAGGCATTTTCAAGCGAACTGGGCACCGGTTCGCGTGACGAAAATGCGTCAAACCAAAAACCTGGCGTATGTCCGCGTCTTTGAGAAACGTGAAAATACGCCGGCTTCAGCGCGTCGCCTTCGGCGGCGCCGTGGTCCCGCGCACCACCAGCTCCGGGGTCAGCACGGCGCGCTGCGGCGGTGCCGCTGGATCGGCGATGCGGCGGAGCAGCATCTCCGCGGTCTTGCGGCCCATCTCGTCCTGGAAGTTCTTGACCGTGGTCAAGGCGGGATACCATTGCGAGGCTTCCTGAACATCGTCGCAGCCGATGATCGAGAAGTCCGCACCAGCTTCCAGGCCGCGATGGCGCAGGCCGAGCATGGCGCCGAAGGCGGTAAGATCGTTGAAGCAGATCGCGGCGGTCGGCGGGTTCGCGGCGTCGAGCACCTTCTGAACGCCCTTCAGCCCATTCTCGCGCGTGCCATAGGCCGAGTAGACGATCGTGGGGTCGAGCGGCAGCCCATGCTTGGCCAGGGTCTCGCAATAGCCGCGATAGCGGTTGCGCCCGGTCGAGATCAGCGGGCTTTCGCCGAGAAAGGCGATGCGGGTGTGGCCGAGGCCGATGAGATGCTCGACGGCCAGCACCGTGCCGTGCCGGTCGTCAGAGCCGACGAAGTCCAGGCCGATGCCGGGAATCTCGCGCGAGAGCTGGACCAGTGGCACTTGCGCCGCCATCAGATGCTGCAGCGTCTCCGCCGTGGTGCCGCCGGCCGGGCAGATGATCATGCCGTCGGGGCGATATTCCTTGAGCGTGGTGAGGACGCGGTCCTGCCGCTGGAGGTTCTCGGCATAGGTGCCGAGCAGGATCGAGCGGCCATGCGCCGCTGCCGTCTCCTCGATCGCCGCGAGCAGCTCGGCGAAATAGGGATTGGTGATGTCGTGGAAGCCGACGCCCAGGATATTGGTCCGGTCGGTCCGCAGCGAGGCCGCGCTGCGGTTGTAGCTATATCCCATCTCGCGCGCGATCTGCTGCACCCGAAGGCGGGTGCCGTCGGCGACCAGCGGACTTTCGCGCAGAGCAAGAGAAACCGTCGCGGTCGAGACCTCCAGCCGATCGGCGATGATCTGCAAGGTAACGCGACCCCGGCCACCGGGCTTTACACCCGCCTTCCCCGCCCCCGAAGGGTCGCGCGAGTGTCCGTCATTCGCCATCGAACGCTTCTCCTGAAGCCGGTAAGCCGATGCATTCAACCAGTTCTTGGCCAAATCGTTCCGCATTGCATTGTTCCATCTCATAGAATTGGGAGAAACTGAAGATGAGCACGACTAAAGAATCGATCGGCTTCATCGGTGTCGGTTACATGGGTCAGGGCATGGCGAGTTGCATTCTCGCCAAAGGCTTTCGCCTGACCGTCATGGGCCATCGCAATCGCAAGCCCGTCGAGGAATTGAAGGCGGCCGGCGCCGCCGAGGCGGCCACGCCGAAGGAGCTCGCCGGGAAGGCGAGCATCATCTTCCTTTGCGTCACCGGCTCGCCGCAGGTGGAGCAGGTCGTCAACGGGCCTGACGGCATCGCTGCCGGCGCCCAGCCCGGAACGGTCATCGTCGACTGCTCGACCTCCGATCCCGTCTCGACGGTCGCTCTGGCTGAACGGCTCGCTGCCATCGGCCTGCACCTCTGTGACGCTCCGCTGGGCGGAACACCCGCCCAGGCGAAGCTCGGTCAACTCTCCACGATGATTGGAGCCGACAGTGCGGTTTTCGAGCGCATCCGCCCGGTCTGCGAAGCCTGGGCCCAGAAGATCGTCCATCTCGGCCCGGTCGGCGACGGCCACAAGATGAAGCTGCTCAACAACTTCCTCTCCCTCGGTTACGGCGCCATCTATGCGGAGGCTCTGACGCTGGCCCAGAAGGTCGGCATCACCCCGCAGACCTTTGACAGCGTCATCACCGGCGGCCGGATGGAGTGCGGCTTCTACCGGACCTTCATGCAATATGTGCTGGAGCGCGATCGGGATGCACACAAGTTCACGCTCTCCAACGCGCTGAAGGATGTCCGCTATCTGGAGAGCCTCGCCAATGCCGCCGGAGTTCCCAACCCGGTGGGCGGTGCCGTCAAGAACGTCTATGCGGCAGCCGTCGCCAGCGGCAAGGGCGAGGACTATGTGCCGATGCTCTCGGACTTCGTCGCTGCGCAGAGCAAGGTTTCGCTCGGCTGAGTCCGGCTGTGCCATGGCGGGACGCGCCCGGAGCACATCTGTGCCGAACGCGGTCGCCGGTAGCCAGTTGCGGTGCCAAACCGTCATCATGGCCTCCATCCACGGGTGGAGGCTTCAAGATGCGTGCCGGCATCAGTCCAGGCGGGCCGAGCCTTCGGGCACGTGCCGGATGCGCTCGCGGTAGAGCAGGTAGAGCCCCGACGCGATGACGATCGTCGCGCCGATGAAGGTGAAGCGGTCGGGAATCTGGCCGAAGACGAACCAGCCGAGCAGGATCATCCAGATGATCTGGGAATAGATGAACGGCGCCAGGATCGTCGCCGGCGCCCGCTGATGCGCCAGGATCAGCAGCCAATGGCCGAGTGCGCCGAAGAAGCCGGTCCCGCACATCAACAGCCAGCTTTGCCAGTCCGCTGGCCAGGACCAGTACAGCGGCAGCAGCGGCAGCATGATCACCACACCGCCGATGCCGGAGTAGAACATCGTCGTCTGCGGCGAGTCGCTCGCGGCCAGCATCCGCGTCGACAGGCTGTAGAAGGCGTAGCAGAGA
Organism: Allobosea lupini; assembly: GCF_900109525.1. Lineage (GTDB taxonomy): Bacteria > Pseudomonadota > Alphaproteobacteria > Rhizobiales > Beijerinckiaceae > Allobosea > Allobosea lupini. The sequence continues at coordinate 219,457 of NZ_FOAN01000005.1, forward strand.
CAGCCGCAGACGCTGAGCAGGGCCGCCGGATGCAAGCCCCCCAGTCCCGGCCGCGTCACCACGAGGACACCGAGGAAGCCGACGCCGATCGCGATCAGCCGGCGCGGCCCGGCCCATTCCCCGAGCAGCGGCCCGGCCAGCAGGGCCACCAGCAGCGGCGTTGCGAACATGATCGAGACCGTCTCGGCCAGCTGCAGATATTGCAGGGCGACGAAGTTGAGCGCGGTCGAGCCGAGCAGCAGCAGCGAGCGGAAGCCCTGCAGCCAGGGACGCCTCGTCCGGGTGATGCCCGGATGGCTCCAGGGATTGAGCAGGAGCGAGACCAGGGCGACGCTGATCACATAGCGCGCCAGGACCACCTGCATCGGCTGCATCGTCCCGCCAAGCCATTTGGCGCATGTGTCGAGCAGGGAAAAGCAGACGATCGCCCCGCTCATCAGGGCGATGGCGGTCAAGCGTGTCCGGCGCGTATCCGGAAGCGGAGCGGGAGCGGCCGACAAAGGCTGAGCGTCTCGTCATGCTCTGGAGGAATGACGAGACATCAATGAACCGATTTAAGGCTTGAAACCAGCCCGCCAGCGCATGCGAGTCATGCCGCCGACGCGCCCGGCGTCAGGCGGCGTCCTCAGCCTCGTCCTCGGCATCCTCGACATCGGCACCGGCCTTGGACAGGCCCTTCGACGCCTTGCGCAGCAATTTGCGCAACTGCTTGCGCTCCTTGGCGTCGAGCTTTTCGAGCAGCTCTTCCTCGACCTGATTCCAGACCGCATCGAGTGCCGCCGCGGTCTTCTGGCCGTTCTCGGTCAGCGCCACCTGCACCAGACGGCCATCGCGCCCACCGCCCTCGCGCGTCACCAGCCCCTGCAGCGAAAGCCGGCCGATCGTCTTGGACACGGTCGGCGGCTTGACCCGCAACAGCGTCGCAAGCTCGCCCATCGTCATCGGTGCGCCCTGCAGGGATTTCAGCGCCTGTTCCTGGCCCGGGAAGAGCCCGAGCGCGTTGAGACGCTCGCCCATCCTTGCCCTGTGGAGCCGCGCCGTCACCAGCAAGGCACGGCCGACGCTTTTTTCGAGGGACTTGGTCATGAGCCGGCCCTTGGAAAAGGTTGCGGATACTTTTCGCCGGCTGTGCAATCGCCCGCCTTCATGACAGGCCGATGACAATTGTCAGACAGGCTTTTGAATCCGCGCGATTTCCTGCGCAACCCTGGCGAGAAAAGCCGCGCGGCTCTGCGGCGTCGACCGATTCATGTCGTAATGCGCGAGATAGGAGACCCGCGCAGCCGGGTGGCATACCGCCCGCAAGCCGCGTTTGATCTGCCGGCGCGGCGGATCGCCCATCAGGAAGGTGCGCCAGCGCGAGCCGCCATAGCTTGTCACCGTCGTCAGCCGGCGAATGTTCCAGAGATTCGGGCGGATCGAGCCATCGACCAGCTTGAACGAGACGCCCGGCAGGAAAACGCGATCGAAATAGCCCTTCAAGATCGCGGGATAGCCGTAGTTCCAGACCGGGAAGCACAGATACAGTGCGTCCGCCCGCAACAGGCGCTCGACATAGCCGGCTACATTGTTCTGGTTTGTGCCGAGATCATGATAGCCGACGCGCTCCTCGCAGCTCAGCACGGGATCGAACCCCTCGGCATAGAGGTCGCAGTCGTCGACCTCATGCCCGGCGCGGCGCAGGCCGGAGACAACAGTCTCATGCACCGCCGCCCCGAAGCTTGCGGGATCGGGGTGGGCATAGAGGACGAGCGCGCGCATCGATCGGCTCAGGCGCCGACGCCGGCTTCGCCGAGCGCCTTGAACAGGAAGGTCTTGCCCGAGCGGTAGTCGTAGTCCGGGTCCTCCCAGGCGATCATCTTGCCGGGATTGAGCAGCCCCTGCGGATCGGCCTCGCGCTTGAAGGCGAGCTGGACCTCGTCGGTCTGCTTCATTCCGCCCTCCTCCAGCGTGTAGCGGTGCGGATTGAAGATCGGCGCGCCCATCTCCTCATGGATCGCCATGATCTCCTCCAGACGCTCCTCGCTGGTGAAGCGCACCAATGGCAGGCCGAAGCAGGTGATCTTGCCGTCGAAGCGGACGAATTCGAGATGGCAGGTGACCTCGTCGCCGAAGCGGGCATGGATCTTGTCGACGAGATCGACCTGGTTCGGGAAGGGATAGAGCACCTGCAGATAGGTGATCGAGGGATCGACACGCAGCGCCCGCAAGGTGGTGTGGTTCCAGCCGAGCTCGAAGGTCGGCGGCAATCCCTTCGCCTCCTCCGCCGTCAGCGTGTCGGAGCGCATCAGCACTTGCGAGCCGCCGAAGCGGCGGGCGAAGGCCAGCATCGATTCGACGGCGAAATCGGCGACCATGACCATGACGCAATGGCTGTCGCGCGGCAGGAACTTCCTGTGGCGCAGGAAATAATCGTGCGGAGCGGGCGCGGCGACGACCGCGAGGTTTTTCAACGCCAGCCCGTCCTGCTCGCCCAGCGCATTGGCGAACTCGGCCGCAGCGCGCAATTCGCCGAAGCCGAGAATGACGTCGACCCAGGCATAGGCCGGGCCGAGCGGCATCTCGACCTGAGTGATGATGCCGTTGGTGCCATAGGCATGGGCGACCTTGTGCAGGTCTTCGCCCTGGAGCTCGAGGATGCGCGGCGTGCCCTCCATCGTCGCGACGCGCAGCGAGATGATATTGCCCCAGTCGCGCAGGCCGCCCCATTTGATCGAGCCGACGCCGCCGGAGCCGCCGGCGATGAAGCCGCCGATTGAGGCGGTGTGATAGGTCGAGGGGTGCAGCCTGATCTCCTGGCGCGAATGGGCGCGCGTCTCCTGGTCGATCTTCGCCAGCACGGCGCCGGGCTCGGCGACATAGCGCCCGGCCTCGATGCTGGTCACCTTGTTGAAGCCGGCGAGGTCGAGCACGATCCCCCCTGAGAGCGGCATCGCCTGGCCGTAATTGCCGGTGCCGGTGCCACGCGGCGTCACCGGGATGCCGAGCGCATGCGCCGCCGAGAGTGTCTCCAGCACCTGAGCTTCGCTCACCGGCGAAACGATGATGTCGGCGACGACATGGTCGAGCTGGCGCTTCAGCGTCGGCGAATACCAGAAGAAGTCGCGGCTCTTCTGCTTGACCAGCGCAGGGTTGTCCTCGGTGCGGATGCCGGAGAGGCGGCGCTTCAGGGCGTCGATGTCGTAGCGTGCGGTCATGCGGGGCGGCTCATCAGGGAATCGAGTTCGCGATAATCGGGCAAGGCACGGTCGATGGCGCGGCCGTTGACCAGAATAGTCCGGTCGGCCTGCGGCCTGGCGAAGAATTCGGTCCAGTCGCGGGCGCGTGTCAGGATCAGGTCGGCAGGGCCACCGACAGCCAGCCGGCCGGCGCTGGCCAGTCCCATGACCTCGGCCGGCGTCGCAGCGACCGCCCTTGCCCAGTCACGGTCGGAATGGTCGAGCTGAAGGATGCGGGTGCCCTCGCGCAGCGTCTCGACGAGATCGAGGTCGCCATAGGCGTAGAACGGGTCGCGGGTGTTGTCGGAGGCGACCATCACCGGCACGCCAGCGGCCTTCAGCTCGTGCAGCGCGGTGACGCCGCGCCAGCGTGGCGTGCGTCCGCGCTGGCGATCCTGCAGATACATGTTGCACATCGGCAGCGAGACCACGGCAATCCCCGCCTCGCGCACCTTCCCGATAATGCGCGCCTCGTCCTGCGGCTGCTGCAGCGAGAGCGAGCAGCAATGCCCGGCCAGGATCTTGCCGGTGAAGCGATGGCGCAGCGCCGCATCGGCGATGTGCTCGAGCGAACGCGCCGCCGGATCGTTGGTCTCGTCGACATGGAAGTCGAGATCGAAGCCGTGTTCGATCGCCGTCCGGAAAAGCGTGTCGAGGGCGACGTCGAGCTCAGGCACCATATAGGTGACGGCGCCGAGCAGCCTGTCGCCATGATCGGTCACGGCCCTCACGATCGCCCGCATATGGGCGGGATCGGCGACGGCATCGATCCCAAACAAGGGCGAGGCTTGCAGGGCGATCCGACCGGCCCATTCCGCGCGCAACTCGGCATAGACCGGCCAGGAAATGCCGATCTGCTTGCCGAGCGAGTCGAGGTGGGTGCGAATCGCCGCCGTGCCATGGGCATAGGCGCAGCGCAGGCCGAATTCCATGCGCACCCGCACGTCGCGGGCCGACCAGTTCGCCTCGCGATCGGCCGCGACCGCGCTGAGCGCGCCCATGAAGCTGCCATCCGGATTGGGCCGGCGCGGCCAGATATGGCCCTTGTCGAGATGGGTGTGGACATCGACCAGCCGCGGCAGCGCAATACCGCCGTCGAGATCGACTGCCGGCTGGGCTTCGAGCGCGGGCGTGCCGCCCGGCCGAAGGGAAGTGATGACACCGTCCTCGACGGCGATGTCGAGCAGCGTCAGGCCGCCGCGGTCACCAGCCAGGCTGCCGGCCTCGACCAGATGGGCAGGCGTCCTGACATTGCGCAGCACATAGCTGCCGGAAGCCGGGATTGCTGCAAAGCCGGTGGTCACGTCGATCGTCTCCGGCCTGCACGCCGCCTTCTGAATCACCCGCCGACCATGCTGGCTCGCCGCGTCCCGATCAAGCGGCGCGCGCGGCATCCCCACACGCCGGAGATTCAACGCAAAGCGGCCCTTGTCCGTTCTGTCGCAATGCAGCAAGAGAGCGGCGCAGGGCATCAAACCGGAAACTGGAATCCGCTTTTCGATCCGATGCCTCACCAAGGAGCTGGTCATGGCGGCACGCATCATCGACGGCAAGGCAGCGGCGGCGGAACTCAGGGCCGAAATCGGTCGCGAGGTTGCGGCGCTCAAGGCAGCCGGCAAGCCCGTGCCCGGCCTGCATGTCGTGCTCGTCGGCGAAGACCCGGCCAGCAAGGTCTATGTCGCCTCCAAGGAGAAGCTCGCGGCCGAGATCGGGATGAACTCGGTCGCCCATCGCCTCTCGGCCGACACCACGGAAGCGACGCTGCTCGCCAAGATCGCCGAGCTCAACGCCGATGACGGCGTCGACGGCATCCTCGTCCAGCTGCCGCTGCCCAAGCATATCGACACCGGCCGCATCATCGATGCGATCGACCCCGCCAAGGATGTCGATGGCCTCCACCCGATCAATGCCGGCCTGCTCGCCGGCGGCAAGAACGGCCTCGTGCCGTGCACGCCGCTCGGCTGCATGCTGTTGCTCAAGCAGGCGCTGCCCTCGCTATCGGGGCTGGAAGCGGTCGTCATCGGCCGCTCCGAGCTGGTCGGCCGGCCGGTGGCGCAATTGCTGCTGCAGGCCGACTGCACCGTCACCATCGCCCATTCGCGCACGCGTGACCTGCCGGCCGTTGTGAGGCGCGCCGATATCGTCGTCGCCGCAGTCGGCCGGCCGCGCATGGTCAAGGGCGACTGGATCAAGCCGGGCGCGACCGTGATCGATGTCGGCATCAACCGGATGCCCGACGGCAAGCTCGCCGGCGATGTCGATTATGCGCAGGCGGCCGAAGTCGCCGGCGCGATCACGCCGGTCCCCGGCGGCGTCGGCCCGATGACTATCGCCTGCTTGCTGCGCAACACGCTGACAGCCTATCGCGCCCGGCGCGGATAGGTCGGACGCGGAGGCCGGCGTTAACTATAGATTAACCAAGAATTTGTGCGGCGCCGCGGGCGGGAGCATGGTCGGGCTCTCGAACGACGTGGAGGCGCGCCATGCAAGGCTCGGCCATCGACATCGCCCGGCACAATGCCGATCTGTTCGACCGGACCGAGATCGCCGAGTGGTACGGCGAACAGAGTCTCTTTGCCTCCGAAGCGGTGATCCTCGAACGCTTCCAGCACGCCTATGCCGGCAAGCGCCTGCTCGATCTCGGCGTCGGCTCCGGCCGCACCACTGGCGCGCTGCTGCCTGACGTTGCCGACTATGTCGGGATCGACAAGGCCGAGGCGATGCTGGCCGTCGCCAGGCGCCGCTTCCCGGGCGCGACCTTCCTCGACCTGGATGTCCGCGCGATCAGCGAGTTCGGCCCCGGCCGCTTCGATTTCGTGCTCGGCGCCCTCGCCATTCTCAGCGCCTTCGATCATGCCGAGCGCCTGGCTGTCATCGCGTCGGTCCGTGAGGTGCTGGCGCCCGGTGGTGTCTTCGCCTTCTCCTTCCACAATCGCGCCTGGAGCCGCGCCGGCGGCATGCCGCTGCATGCCCGCTCCTGGCACCCGCGCGAGATCGTGAATTCGGTCCATCCGCAGAGTTGGATCAACTATCTGCGCCTGCGGCCCTTCGCGCGTGAGGAGGCAGACTACGCCATCCATGTCGACCCTGCCCATCGCTGGAGCGGGCTGTTCTATTTCATCGACCTGGCGACGCAGGAGCGCCAGCTCGAAGCGGCCGGATTCGAGATCCTGGCGCGCTTCGGCGAGGATGGCCGCCCGCTCGCAGCGGGCGACGACACCAGCCGCGACGGGCTCCTGAACCTCGTCTGCAAAAAAGCCGGCACGTCTCACTGACGCGCCGGCCCCGCAGTTGAAAGCGTCGTCGCGCGAGCAGCGACCTCGCCTCACATGTGGATCGGGCGCTTGTCGACGGCGAGCGCCGCTTCCTTGACCGCCTCGGCCAATGTCGGATGGGCGTGGCAGGTGCGGGCGAGGTCTTCCGCCGAGCCGCCGAACTCCATCAGCACCGTCACCTCGGCGATCAGGTCGCCGGCATGCGGGCCGATGATGTGGCAGCCGAGCACGCGATCGGTCGTGGCATCGGCGAGGAACTTGACGAAACCGTCGGTGTGCCGCATCGCGCGCGCCCGGCCATTGGCCGTGAACGGGAACTTGCCGACCTTGTAGGCGACACCCGCAGCCTTCAGCTCTTCCTCGGTCTTGCCGATCGCGGCGACCTCGGGGGCGGTGTAGACGATGCCCGGAATCGCGTCGTAGTTCACATGGCCATGCTTGCCGGCAAGGATCTCGGCGACGGCGACGCCTTCATCCTCGGCCTTGTGCGCCAGCATCGGCCCGCGCACCACATCGCCGATAGCGTAGATGCCGTCGACATTGGTCTTGAAGTGGTCGTCAATGACGACGCGGCCGCGCTCGGTTGCGACGCCGGCCTTGTCGAGAGTCAGACCGTCCGTGTTCGGGCGCCGGCCGATCGCGACCAGCACGATGTCGGCATTCAGCGTCTTGGCCTCGCCGCCGGCGGCCGGTTCGACCGTGACGGTCGCGCCACCCTTCTTGGCCACGTCGACCTTGGTGACCTTCGAGCCAAGATGGAAGGTGAAGCCCTGCTTCTGCAGGATGCGCTGGAACTGCTTGGCGATCTCGTCATCCATGCCGGGCAGGATGCGGTCGAGATATTCGACCACCGTGACCTTGGCGCCGAGCCGGGCCCAGACCGAGCCGATCTCCAGGCCGATTACGCCGGCACCGACAACCAGCAGCTCCTTCGGCACGGACGCAAGCTCCAGCGCGCCCGTGGAGGTCACCACCGTCTTCTCGTCGGTGGTGACGCCCGGCAGCGCCGCCGATTCCGAGCCGGTGGCGATGACGATATTCCTGGTCTCGAGCTCCTGCGCCTTGCCGTCCTCGCTGGTGACGACGACCTTGCCGGCGGCGGGAATCGAGGCCGTGCCGTGGAACGGGTCGATCTTGTTCTTCTTCAGCAGGAAGGCGACGCCGTTGACGTTGGCGTCGATGGTCTCCTGCTTGTGGACCAGCATCTGCTTGAGGTCGAGCTTGGGCTTGCCGACGGTGATGCCGAGGCTCGGGAACGTATGGCTGGCCTCCTCGAACATCTCGGACGCATGCAGCAGCGCCTTGGAGGGGATGCAGCCGACGTTGAGGCAGGTGCCGCCGTGGGTCTTGCGCTTCTCGACCACCGCGACCTTGAGGCCGAGCTGGGCAGCGCGGATGGCGCAGACATAGCCGCCGGGGCCGGTTCCGATGACGACGAGATCGTAGGACATGGTCTCTCTTCCGTTCAGACTTTACGATTGCTGTTGCGCCAATGGCGCGTTGGGTCCGAAGCGATGCTCCGCCTTCCTCAGGCCAACAGCCGGATTGCCATTAACGCCAGGCCGACTGCGCCGGCCAACCAGACCAGGGTACGCCAATAGGGGATGCCGGCGAGGTAGAGCGGGATGTAGACGATGCGGGCGATGAGCCAGACCGCGCCGCCGATGAAGCCGATGCCATCAATACGACCGCTCGCGACCAACGCCACGGCCAGCACTGCAAAAGCCGGGTACGTCTCCAGATAGTTGCGCAGCGCCCGCTCGGCCCGCCCCGCGAAGACGCCTTGCGGCCTCACATCGTCATCGCGCGGCCCGGCATTCCAGGCCGAGCCCAGCTCGCTGGTCGCCGCGATCGCCTGCGCTCCGATATGGACGAAGAGCAGGGCGACGCTCGCGACGATCAGCGAGAGCATGGGTTCGCCTCAGAGGTCGAGGACGAGGCGCGCCGGGTCTTCCAGGCCTTCCTTGATCCGGACGAGGAAGGTCACCGCTTCCTTGCCGTCGATGATGCGGTGGTCGTAGCTGACCGCGAGATACATCATCGGGCGGATCTCGATCTTGCCGCCGACCACCATCGGGCGCTCCTGGATCTTGTGCATGCCCAGGATCGCCGACTGCGGCGCGTTCAGGATCGGCGTCGACATCAGCGAGCCGTAGACGCCGCCATTCGAGATCGTGAAGGTGCCGCCCTGCATCTCCTCGATCTTGAGGGCGCCGTCACGGGCCTTCTTGCCGAACTCGCCGATCTTCTTCTCGACGCCGGCTATGGAGAGCTCGTCCGCATCGCGCACCACCGGCACGACCAGGCCCTTGTCGGTGCCGACGGCGACGCCGATGTGGTAATAGTTCTTGTAGACGATGTCGGTGCCGTCGATCTCGGCGTTGACGGCCGGGATCTCCTTCAGCGCCTGCACGGCGGCCTTCACGAAGAAGCCCATGAAGCCGAGCTTCACGCCGTGCTTCTTCTCGAACACATCCTTGTACTGGTTGCGCAGCGCCATGACGTTGGTCATGTCCACCTCGTTGAAGGTGGTCAGCATCGCGGCGTTGGTCTGGGCTTCCTTGAGGCGGCGCGCGATGGTCTGGCGCAGCTTGGTCATCTTCACGCGCTCTTCGCGCGAGCCGTCGTCGGGAGCCGACGGCGCCCGGACCTGAACCGGAGCGGCAGGCGCGGCAGCGACGACGGCCGGGCCGGTCGCGATCGCAGCGAGCATATCACCCTTGGTGACGCGGCCATCCTTGCCGGACGCTGCGACCTTGGAGGGATCGACGCCGCTCTCCGCCGCAAGGCGCGAGACGGCCGGGCCGGAATCGGCGGCCTTGGTCGCCGGCTTGATCTGCGTGTCGCCGGCGACTTCGCCGGCCTTCTTCTGCGCATCGGCGGAGGTCTCGGCTCCGGCCTTGCCGGCGGCCTGCGCCACGGCAGTGTCCGCCTTCTTCTCGTCCTTGGTCGGTGCAGCGGCCTTGCCGTCGCCGGCCGCAATGGTGCCGAGCAACGCGCTGACGCCGACCGTCTCGCCTTCCTTGGCGACGATCTCGCCGAGCACGCCTGCGGCCGGAGCGTTGACCTCCAGCGTCACCTTGTCGGTCTCGAGCTCGACCAAAGGCTCGTCCGCCTTCACCGCATCGCCGGGCTTCTTGAACCACTTGCCGATGGTGGCCTCGGAGACGGATTCGCCGAGGGTCGGAACGCGGATTTCGGTCGCCATGTCAGGCCTCTTCTTATTCGGATCTCGTGGATGTCATCCCGGGCGGAGCGAAGCGCAGAGCCGGGATCCATTCCGGAACGGTTCAGGCATGGATCCCGGATCGGAGCCGCTGACGCGGCTTGTCCGGGATGACGCAGTGTTTAAGCGGCAAAAGCCTCGTCCAGGAAGGCGTTGAGCTGGGCGACGTGCTTCGACATCAGGCCGGTCGCAGTCGCGGCCGAGGCCGGGCGGCCGACATAGCGCGGCCGCTTCGACTTCGAGCCGGCATGGCCCAGCACCCATTCCAGATAGGGCTCGACGAAGGTCCAGGCGCCCTGGTTCTTCGGCTCCTCCTGGCACCAGACGACGTCGGCGCCCTTGAAGCGCCCCAGCTCGTGGGCCAGCGACTTCAGCGGGAACGGATAGAGCTGCTCGACGCGCATCAGGTAGACATCGTCGATCCCGCGCTTCTCGCGTTCCTCGAGCAGGTCGAAATAGACCTTGCCCGAGCAGAGCACGACGCGGCGGATCTTCGAATCCTTGACCAGCTTGGTGGTCGACTTGCCGCGCTCGGCATCGTCGTGCAGCACGCGATGGAAGGTCGAGCCCTCGGCCAGCTCGCTGAGGTCCGAGACGCAGCGCTTGTGGCGCAGCAGCGACTTCGGCGTCATCAGGATCAGCGGCTTGCGGAAGTCGCGCTTCAGCTGGCGGCGCAGGATGTGGAAATAGCTCGCCGGGGTCGAGCAGTTCGCCACCTGCATGTTGTCTTCGGCGCACATCTGCAGGAAGCGCTCGAGGCGGGCCGAGGAGTGTTCCGGACCCTGGCCCTCATAGCCGTGCGGCAGCAGGCAGACGAGGCCGGACATGCGCAGCCACTTGCGCTCACCCGAGGAGATGAACTGGTCGAACACGACCTGCGCGCCATTGGCGAAGTCGCCGAACTGCGCCTCCCACATCGTCAGCGCGTTCGGCTCAGACAGGGTGTAGCCGTATTCGAAGCCGAGCACAGCCTCTTCCGAGAGCATCGAGTTGATGACCTCGTAGCGGGACTGCCCCTCGCGGATATGGTTCAGCGAGGTGTGGCGGGCTTCGGTCTCCTGGTCGATCAGCACAGAATGGCGCTGCGAGAAGGTGCCGCGCTCGCAATCCTGACCGGAGAGGCGCACCGGGTTGCCGTCGAGCAGCAGCGAGCCGAAGGCCAGCGCTTCCGCCGTCGCCCAGTCGATGCCCTGCCCGCTCTCGACCGCCTTGCGGCGGTTGTCGAGGAAGCGCTGGATCGTCTTGTGGACGTTGAAGCCTTCCGGGACCTCGGTGATCTTCTGCGTGATCTCCTTGAGCGTCGCTTCCGGCACGCCGGTGGCGCCGCGGCGCGGATCGTCCTCGTCGGCGCGGATCGCCTTCATGCCGGCCCAGCGGCCGTCGAGCCAGTCGGCCTTGTTCGGCTTGAAGGCCTGGCCGGCGTCGAACTCGACCTCGAGCTTCTCCTTCCAGGCGGCGCGCATCTGGTCGAGCTCGCCCGGCTGGATCACGCCCTCGGCTTCGAGCTTGGTGCTGTAGAGCTCCAGCGTCGACTTGTGGCCGCGGATCTTGCGGTACATCAGTGGCTGGGTGAAGCCCGGCTCGTCGCCCTCGTTATGGCCGAAGCGGCGATAGCAGAACATGTCGATCACGACCGGCTTGTGGAACTTCTGCCGGAACTCGATCGCGATCTTGGCGGCGAAGACGACCGCTTCCGGATCGTCGCCGTTCACATGGAAGACCGGAGCCTCGACCATCTTCGCCACGTCGGACGGATAGGGCGAGGAGCGCGAATAGCGCGGATAGGTGGTGAAACCGATCTGATTGTTGATGATGAAGTGCAGCGAGCCGCCGGTGCGGTGGCCCTTCAGCCCGGAGAGACCGAGACATTCGGCCACGACGCCCTGGCCGGCGAAGGCGGCATCGCCGTGGATCAGCAGCGGCAGCACCTTGGAGCGCTCGACGATATCGCCGAACTGGTCCTGCTTGGCGCGGACCTTGCCGAGCACCACGGGGTCGACGATCTCGAGATGCGAGGGGTTGGCCGTCAGCGAGACGTGGACATTGTTGCCGTCGAACTCGCGATCGCTGGAGGCGCCGAGATGGTACTTGACGTCGCCCGAGCCCTCGACGTCGTCGGGGGCGAAGGAGCCGCCCTTGAATTCGTGGAACAGGGCGCGATGCGGCTTGCCCAGGACCTGGGTCAGCACGTTGAGGCGGCCGCGATGGGCCATGCCGAAGACGATATCGCGCACGCCGAGCGAGCCGCCGCGCTTGATGATCTGCTCCAGCGCCGGGATCAGCGACTCGCCGCCATCGAGGCCGAAGCGCTTGGTACCGGTGAACTTGAGGTCGAGGAACTTCTCGAAGCCTTCGGCCTCGACGAGCTTGTTCAGAATCGCCTTCTTGCCCTCGCGGGTGAAGGCGATCTCCTTGTCCGGCCCCTCGATCCGCTCCTGCAGCCAGGCCTTCTGCTCGGGATCGGAGATGTGCATGAACTCGATGCCGATGGTCTGGCAATAGGTTCGCTGCAGGATCGCCGTCATCTCGCGGATGGTGGCGAACTCCAGGCCGAGCACGTTGTCGATGAAGATCTTGCGGTCGAGATCGGCCTCGGTGAAGCCGAACGCAGCCGGCGACAGCTCCTCCGGATCCTTCTGGCTCTCGATCCCCAGCGGATCGAGCTGGGCATGGAGGTGGCCGCGCATGCGATAGGCGCGGATCAGCATGATCGCGCGGACCGAGTCGCGCGTCGCCTGCTGGACGTCGGCGGCGGAGATGGTCGCGCCGGCGGCCTTGGCCTTGGCGCCGAGCTTCTCGCCGACAGCCTTCTCGACCGCGGCCCAGTTGCCGTCGAGCGCCGAGACCAGCTCGCCGCCGGCCGGGATCGGCCAGTTCGGCTTCTTCCAGGACGCGCCCTTGGCGTTGTCGACGATCGCCTGCTTGTCGTCGTTCAGCGCGGAGAAGAAGCCCTGCCACTCCGGATCGACCGACTTTGGGTCGGCCTGATAGCGGGCGTAGAGGTCCTCGATATAGGCCGCGTTGCCGCCATAGAGGAAACCCGTCTGCGCGAGAGCCTCGTTGATGTCCTGGCGAGCCATGATCGTCCTGCCTTCCTCTCCGTCATCCCGGGGCCGGCGCCGCCAACCCGGGATCCATAACCGCGACAGCACCCTTACTGTCGCGACCTGTGTTCATGGGTTCCGGGGCCGCGCCTGCGGCGCGCCCCGGAATGACCCGTTCCTCAGCCCTTCAATACTTCGACCAAGGTCTTTCCAAGGCGCGCCGGCGACGGCGAGACCCGGATACCGGCCGCTTCCATCGCCGCGATCTTGTCCTCCGCGCCGCCCTTGCCGCCGGAGATGATCGCGCCGGCATGGCCCATGCGGCGGCCGGGAGGAGCCGTGCGGCCGGCGATGAAGCCGACCATCGGCTTCTTGCGCCCGCGCTTGGCCTCGTCCTTGATGAACTGCGCCGCCTCTTCCTCGGCCGAGCCGCCAATCTCGCCGATCATCACGATCGACGTCGTCTTCTCGTCGGCGAGGAACATCTCGAGCATGTCGATGAACTCGGTGCCCTTGACCGGGTCGCCGCCGATGCCGACCGCCGTGGTCTGACCGAGGCCTTCGTTGGTGGTCTGGAACACCGCCTCATAGGTCAGCGTGCCGGAGCGCGAGACGATGCCGACCGAGCCGGGCTTGAAGATGTTGGCCGGCATGATGCCGATCTTGCTCTCGCCGGCGGTGACGACGCCCGGGCAGTTCGGCCCGATCAGGCGGGTCTTGGAGCCCGAGAGCGAGCGCTTCACGCGCACCATGTCGAGCACCGGGATGCCCTCGGTGATGCAGATCACCAGCGGGATCTCGGCGTCGATCGCCTCGCAGATCGCGTCGGCGGCGCCCGGCGGCGGCACGTAGACCACTGAAGCCGTCGCGCCGGTCTTGTCGCGCGCCTCGGCGACGGTATCGAAGACGGGCAGGCCGAGATGGAGCGAGCCGCCCTTACCCGGGGAGGTGCCGCCGACCATCTGCGTGCCATAGGCGATCGCCTGCTCGGAATGGAAGGTGCCGTTCTTGCCGGTGAAGCCCTGGCAGATGACCTTGGTGTTCTTGTCGATCAGGATGGACATCGGTTTACCTCAAGCCTTCTTGATCGCAGCGACGATCTTCTGCGCGGCGTCGTCGAGGTCATCGGCCGGGATGACGTTGAGGCCGGAATCGCGGATGATCGCCTTGCCTTCCTCGACATTGGTGCCTTCAAGACGGACGACCAGCGGGACTTCGAGCCCGACCGTCTTCACCGCCGCGATCACGCCGCGGGCGATGACGTCGCACTTCATGATGCCGCCGAAGATGTTGACCAGGATGCCCTTCACCTTCGGGTCGGCGGTGATGATCTTGAAGGCCGCCGTGACCTTTTCCTCCGAGGCGCCGCCGCCGACATCGAGGAAGTTCGCCGGGCTTTCGCCGTAGAGCTGGATGATGTCGAGCGTCGCCATGGCGAGGCCCGCGCCGTTGACCATGCAGCCGATGGTGCCGTCGAGCGCGATATAAGCGAGGTCGTACTTGGACGCTTCGATCTCCTTGGCGTCCTCTTCGGTCTCGTCACGCAGTTCCATCAGCTCGGGATGGCGGTAGAGCGAGTTGGAGTCGAACGAGACCTTGGCGTCCAGGCACTTGACCTGGCCCTGCGTCGTTACGATCAGCGGGTTGATCTCGAGCATCGCCATGTCCTTGCCGACGAAGGCGGCATAGATCTGTCCGAGCACGCTCGCCGCCTGCTTGGCCTGGTCGCCGCTGAGGCCCAGAGCCTTGGCGACGGTGCGGCCGTGATGCGGCATGATCCCGGTCGCCGGATCGACCGAGAAGGTCAGGATCTTCTCAGGCGTGTCATGGGCCACCTTCTCGATGTCCATGCCGCCCTCGGTCGAGACCACGAAGGCAACGCGAGAGGTCTCGCGATCGACCAGCGCCGAGAGGTAGAATTCCTTCGAGATGTCCGAGCCGTCCTCGATATAGAGGCGGTTGACCTGCTTGCCGGCCGGGCCGGTCTGCGCCGTCACCAGCGTGTTGCCGAGCATTTCCTTGGCGTGGCTCTCGACCTCTTCGATCGACTTGGCGAGCCGCACGCCGCCCTTGGCATCGGCCGGCAGCTCCTTGAACTTGCCCTTGCCGCGCCCGCCGGCATGGATCTGGCTCTTCACCACATAGAGCGGTCCGGGCAGCTTCTTCGCCGCCTCGACGGCCTCCGCCACCGATAGCGCCGGGAAGCCGGCGGAGACGGGCGCGCCGTACTCCTTGAGAACCGCCTTGCCCTGATATTCGTGGATGTTCATGCCTGATGTCCTGTGCCGGTAAAGGGAGAGGCGACGGCGTGATGGCGCAAGACGTTGCCGCCGGCCATCACGCCATCCGTCTGTCTCACGCCAATGACGCGTCGATGCTCTTGCAGGCGTCGATCAGACCCTGGACCGAGGCGACCGACTTGGCCAGCATCTCCTTCTCGGCGCCGTTGAGGCGGATCTTGACGACCCGCTCGACACCCTTGGCGCCGATCACCACCGGCACGCCGACAAACATATCTTTGACGCCGTACTGGCCCTTGAGCGCGGCGGCCGCCGGCAGAACGCGCTTCTGGTCCTTGAGATAGCTCTCGGCCATGGCGATCGCCGAGGCGGCCGGGGCGTAGAAGGCCGAGCCGGTCTTGAGCAGGTTGACGATCTCGCCGCCGCCCTTGCGGGTGCGCTCGACGATGGCGTCGAGACGCTCCTGCGTCGTCCACTTCATCTTGACGAGGTCGGGCAGCGGGATGCCGGCGACGCCGGAGTAACGGACCAGCGGCACCATGTCGTCGCCATGGCCGCCGAGCACGAAGGCCGAGACGTCCTTGACCGAGACCTTGAACTCGTCGGCGAGGAAGTGGCGGAAGCGGGCGGAGTCGAGCACGCCGGCCATGCCGCAGATCATGTTGGGCTTCAGGCCCGAGAACTTCTGCAGCGCCCAGACCATCGCGTCGAGCGGGTTGGTGATGCAGATCACGAAGGCCTTGGGAGCATACTGCTTGATGCCCTCGCCGACCGACTTCATCACCTTGAGGTTGATGCCGATCAGGTCGTCGCGGCTCATGCCGGGCTTGCGCGGCACGCCGGCGGTGACGATGATCACGTCGGCGCCCTTGATATCTTCATAGGACTGCGTGCCCTTGTAGCCGGCGTCGAAGCCGTCGACCGGGGCAGACTCGGCGATATCGAGGCCTTTGCCCTGGGGAATGCCCTCGGCGATATCGAACAGGACGACGTCGCCCAGCTCCTTGAGGCCCGCGAGGTGCGCGAGCGTGCCGCCGATCTGTCCGGCGCCGATGAGGGCGATCTTCTTGCGGGCCATTGCCGAATCCTTGTTGTTGGATGCGAGAGCAGTTGAAGCCGAAAAGCCGACGGTTCTTTGACGCAAGCCGCTTCCGGGCTCAACCCCGCGCACTAACGCACATTGGAATAGCCCGAATTGGTCGTTGAGACATAGCTGGCGGCGAATATCGTGGAATAACAAACCGTTAGGCGCTAACCAACCGCGACGACCCGTCAGGCTGCCTCGCAATGGGGCAGTTACAATTTACAAAAACTGTCATTTTTTTCAGATGACACCGGTCGCAAGCGTGCGCAGCGCCACCCGGATCAGCGTGGCGAGCCTGGCATCGACCGAGGCCTGCGGCACATCCGCCTCCAGTTCCAGCGAGGCAGGATGGATGAAGCGGTGGGTGGCATCGATCACGAAGGCGATAGCGCGGTCGCGGTCGCGCGGCTCGAAGGCGCCCGTGGCGATGCCGTCGTCGATGACGCGCTCGAACAGGGCGCGCACGCGCGTTCTGTTGCGCCGGCTGATCGCATGGCGCTTTGCCACGGCCTGCGACAGCGCCGCGAACAGATGCGGCTCCTCGTGCAGCAGGGTGCGGTTCGCCTTGGCGAGCGCCAGGATCAGGCGCTCGAGCTTGTCCTCGGCAGGGTCAGGCCCGTCGGCGATGTCGGCGAGCGAACGCTCGGCCGCCTTCAGCCAGACATCGACGACAGCATCGATCAGCGCCGTGCGCGAGGGGAAGTAGCGATAGACATTGGCATGGGTCATGCCCGCCTCTTCCGCCACCGCGACCACGGTGAAGCGACGCAGGCCGTGCCGGCGCAGATGCTCGCCGGCGACCGAGAGAATGCGCATCTCGCTCGGTTCGCGCGGCGCAGCCACGCTCAGGTCTCCACCAGCCCGGTCGCGTCGCCGCTAGCCGCCGAGTCGGCCCGGCCGTGCGGCAAGGCGAGGTATTCCTCCGAACGCATCTCGATCAGGCGCGACACCGTCCGGTCGAACTCGAAGGCCTCGCGGCCGTTCTGCGCGACATAGAGCCCGGTCGGCTCTGCCGCCGCCGAGGCGACGAGCTTCACATGGCTCTCATAGAGCGTGTCGATCAGGATGATGAAGCGCTTGGCCTCGTTGCGCCGCTCGATGTCCATGATCGGGATGTCGTCGAGGATCAGCGTGTGGAAGTGCTGCGCGAGCGCGAGATAGTCGGAGGCGCCATAGGCCTGGGCGCAGAGATCCTTGAAGCTCGCCCGCGCCACGCCGCCCGCCGCCTGCGGCAGCTTGAGCTCATGCCCCTTGATCGCGATCGTCGTTGGCGCCCCCTGCGCCAAGCCGGTGAGCTGGCTGAAGGCCTTGTCGAGCGCGGCCTTCGCCTTGTCGTCGGCGGGCACGTGATAGGTCGGCGCGCCGCCGAGCTTTTCCAGCCGGAAATCGGTGCGCGCCTCCAGCTTGATCACGTCGACCTTGCTGGCGAGCAGTTCGATGAAGGGCAGGAAGAGCGCGCGGTTGAGGCCGCCCTCATAGAGACGCGAGGGCTCGACATTGGAGGTCGCGACCACGGTGACGCCGTCGGCGAACAACTTGGTGAACAGCCGCCCGAGGATCATCGCATCGGCGATGTCGGTGACGGTGAATTCGTCGAAGCAGAGCAGGCTCGCTTCTTCCGCCAATTCCGCCGCGACCGGGCCGATCGGGTCCGGCTCCTTGACCGTACCGGCCTTGAGCGCCTGGCGATAGGCGTGGATGCGCTCATGCACATCGGCCATGAAGGCGTGGAAATGCACGCGCCGGCGCGCCGCGACCGGGACCGTCTCGTAGAACAGGTCCATCAGCATGGTCTTGCCGCGGCCGACCGAGCCCCAGATGTAGAGGCCCTTGACTGCGTCCGCAGCCGGCTGCTTGCGCCCGAACAGCCAGCCGAGGGCGCTGCTCTTCTTCGCCAGCTTCCGGCTGGCGAGGGTTTCGGACAGCGCCTGCAGCCGCCTGACGACGGCGATCTGTGCCGGATCGCGCTCGATCGCGCCCGAGGCGACCAGGGTGTCATAGCGTTCGGGGAGCGTGGCGGACATGGCCTGGAGGCGGGACAGCAGGGAGAGACGTCGCCTTCCGGGTTACGGCAGGGCGGCCCGCCCCGCAACCCTCGGCGAGGCCGGCGCGCTATGCGGCCTGGCGCGGGCGCACCCAGCCGGCGCGCAGATGGCGGGCGAGCTCGCGCGCCGACTCCGAGGGCTGCGAGCGCGACAGATGCAGCGTGATCGCGAAGGGCGGCAGCTCGGGCAACCCTTCTGCCGACCCGAGAATGTCGAGATCGGAAGGCACGGTGCAGGCGAGCCAGGCGGTTACGGCAAGGTCGGTCCGAACCGTCGCCGTGGTCGCATCGATGTTGCCGTTCTCGAACACGCTGCGCCACGCCCGGCCCTGCCCGTCGAGTGCTTCGGTCACGGCCGGCCGGAAGGCGCAGCTATCGGCCACCAGCGACAAGGGCAGTGGCTGTTTCAGATGAGCGGTGCCGGCCCTGGCGCCGACCCAGACCAGCCGTTCGATGCCGAGGCATTCGCCGCCGGCGGCCGAAAGCGGCTCCTCGACCAAAGCAAGATCGACCTCGCCCTTGCCGAGCGCCTCCAGCAATTGCGGCGAGGACGCGCAGACCAGCGAGATCTCGACCAGCGGCCTCGCCTCGGCAAATTTCTTCAGGATCGGCGCGAGCGCGGTGCCGACGAGGTCATAGGGCACGCCAAGCCGCACCGTACCGGCGCAGCTTGTCGTCATCTCAGCCCAGATCTCGTCATTGAGACCGATCAGCCGGCGCGCCTTGGCGAGCAGGCGATCGCCCGAGGCCGTCAGCTTCAATCCGCGCCGCTCGCGCAGGAACAGGGCCTGCCCGAGCCGCCGCTCAAGCCGCATGATCTGCTGGCTGACGGCGCTCTGCGTCAGATGCAGCACATTGCCAGCCACGGTCATGCTGCCATGGTCGGCCACGGCGACGAAAGCCCGGATCAGCTCGAGGTCGAGATTGCGCATGGTCGGCATTATGAGTCGTAATGCCGAATCCCTTCAACATTCGTTTTCATGATCCCGCCAGGACACCTATGTCCTCGGCTCCATTTTGGAGCCGCCTCATGTCGCCGGAATCGATCATGCCGCTGATCGCCTTCGCCGCTATCTCGACGGTGACACCAGGCGCCACCACGACCCTCGCCACCGCCTCCGGCGCCCATTTCGGCTTCCGTCGCTCCCTGCCCTTCATGATCGGCGTCGCTATCGGATTGGCCGGAATGGCAGTCGCGGCTGCGGCCGGGCTCGCCGGTCTGCTCCTGGCTATGCCCTCGCTCGAATTCGCGATGAAGCTCGCGGGCTCGGCCTATCTGCTCTGGCTCGCAATCAGGATCGGCCGCAGCGGCCGGCCGCATCTCGACAGGAGCATCGCCAAGCCAACGAGCTTTGCCGGCGCGCTCTGGATCCAGCTCCAGAATCCCAAGGGCTGGGCGATGACGCTCGGCGCCGCCGCCTCCTTCGGAGAGCTCGCCCGCGGTGCGGGAGAACTCGCCGCCCTGCTCGGCACAGTCTTCGGAGTGCTCGCGCTGCTGTCGCTGATGCTCTGGTGCGTCGCCGGACTGCTTCTGGCGCGGCTACTCACGCAGGCCTGGCAATGGCGCGCCCTCAACATCGCGCTTGCGCTGGCATTGGCCGCCTCGATCGCAACCATGTGGCGATAGCGCACAATCTTGACCATTCCGGCCAATCTTACAGGCATCTAGCCGTAAATTGCCGCAATTGCTCCTCTTGCATTTCCAGATCACAAGCTCATCTTGGCATCCGAGTTAGGGAAGACACGCCTCCTTTGGGCAGCGCCATCCGCGCTTTCACAGGAGTTGCAATTGAACCGTTCGATCAAGTCTGGCGCCAAGGCCAGACACGGCGAGGTCAGGCGTCTCTGGCCTGCCGAGCGCGACCTCTTCACCGCCCATCTGCTTCGTCTCGACACCGCCACGCGGCGCGAGCGGTTCGGGACGGCGGTCAACGATGATTTTCTCCGCGCTTACGCCGAAACCACCTTCGGCGTCGGTGGGCTCGTCTACGCCTATGTCGAGGCCGGCGAGATTCGCGGCGCCGCCGAATTGCGCGGGCTGGAGGAGATTATCGTCCAGACGGGCGAAGCCGCCTTCAGCGTCGAACGCGACTGGCGCCGGCGCGGCATCGGCGGGGAGCTGTTCAGCCGTCTGATCACGGCCGCACGGAACCGCAATATCCGCACGCTCTACATGACCTGCCTGCCGGAGAACGCGGCGATGCGGAATCTCGCGCGCAAGTTCGAGGCCGAGATGGTCGGCGGCTACGCCGATGTCGAGGGCCGGATCGCCACCGGCGCGCCGACGCCGTTCACCCTGCTGGACGAAGCTCTCGACAACGCCCGCAGCTTCGCGACCTTGTCGCTCTCGCTGCAGCGCAAGTTCTGGCCGCAGGGCCTGTTCAGCCGGAGCGCCTCGCGGCACTGACACCGCCTCGCAGGAACGACGGGCGCCGTGCTTATCGATTCATCGAGAGCCCGGCGCCCGATTTGGTGATCGCGCCGTTCATGGCACCGCCACTGCCGACGCGCAGGCGCGCCACCACCGCTCCCCCCCGTTGATAGAGATAGACCTCGCCGTCGCGGTAGTCCCAGGCGTTGACCTGCTGCAGGTCGCGATTGCTGCAGCCCGTGGCGTTGGCGCGGTAGAGGTCGAGCGAAGGCGAGCTCGAGAGCTGCACCCGGCAGGAGCCGCCGGTCGCCTCTTGTGCCGTCCAGTTGCCGATGACGCCGTCGCGGCTCGAAACCGCGCCGCCGCGCGTCGAGCCGCCGCCCGGCGTTGCGCCTGGATTGGCGTTGGCGACCTGGTTGCTCGGCGGCGCAGGCTCGACCGGGCGCTGCTGCTGCACCGGCGGCTGTTGCCCCGGCTGCGCCGTCTGCGGATCGAAGAACGGATCGTTCTGGGGCGGCATGCCGCCCGCGCCCGGCGCGGAACCGCCAGGGGGATAACCACCCGCCTGCGGCGACGGCCCACTCGGATAGCCGCCCGGTGGCGGCAAGGGCTCGGAGGTGATCGGAGCCGACTGGATCGGCGGCGCCGACTGGACCGGCTCGCTATAGACCGGTGCGCGCGCGACGGCCTGGCCGGAACCCGAACCATAGCCACCGAAACGCTGCGATCCCGCGCAGGCGGTCAGCAGCACGAGAGGCAGCAGGCTCGCGGCCCGCAGCAGCACAGAAGTCCTGAAGCTCATTCCCACCATCTCGACCAGTCGCCCGTCCGCGGCATTGTGCCCATGCCGCCTGAATGCGGCATGAAATATTTGGCTAGTGTCGTGTTTTCGAAGTTCGCTCCACATCTGATATCGACCAAGAGCGAACTTCGAAATCACGACACTAGAAACCCAAGTGTTGCCGGTGTCCCTGATGATTCTGAAATTCGCTCCGCGCTTGATATCGAGTGGCGGCGAATTTCAGGATCGGGACACTGGAGCGCGGTTCAAGGCTGCAAAGCGCGCATCGGTCAAGTCTCAACATGGTTTTGCAGCACGCTTATGGCATGGCAGAACGGTGCTCCCGCCATCCGGACCATCAGATGAAGCCGCTTAGCCCCTCTTCGATCCGCGCGCCCTTCGCCCGCTACAGCCACGGCGTCGAACTGTCTCCCGGCCACCGGCTCGCCCTCTGCTCCGGCCAGCTCGGCATCGCCGCTGACGGCACGATCCCCGAAGGAGCCAGGGAGCAGGCGGATCTCTGCTTTGCCAACATCGCCGCGATCCTGGGCGAGGCCGGGATGACGCTGAAGGACATCGTCCGCATCAACGCCTACGTCACCGAGCGGGCCCATATGAGAGGCTATATGGAGTCGCGCGACGCCCATGTCGGCACCCCGCCGCCGGCCTCGACCCTGATGATCGTCTCCGGCTTCACCCTGCCGGAATTCAAGGTCGAGATCGAGGTCGTCGCGGCCGCGCCCGAAAGGCGGCGCAAGCCGGCGCGCACGGTCACAGCGCCGAAATTCTGATCCGACGCCCTGCAAGGTCATCCCGGACAAGCCGCGAAGCGGCGCCGATCCGGGATCCGTTCCTGAGCCTTGCCGAAAGACGTTCCGGAATGGGTCCCGGGTTTCCCTCCGGTCGCCCGG
The DNA here is from genome assembly GCF_900109525.1 of Allobosea lupini. Lineage (GTDB taxonomy): Bacteria > Pseudomonadota > Alphaproteobacteria > Rhizobiales > Beijerinckiaceae > Allobosea > Allobosea lupini. The sequence continues at coordinate 241,651 of NZ_FOAN01000005.1, forward strand.
GACGACCCGAGTGATCGGGCGCAGGCCCCGCGCGACGATCAGCTCGCGTCGGGCGCGCGCCAGGGGAAGCTCCAGGTCTCGGTCAGCGTCTTGCTGCCGCTCTTCAGGAAGGCGCGCATCTCGGCGAGCTGGCCCGGCTCCACCACGATGTCGATGAAGGCGCGGAAGCCCTCCGTCTTCGGGTTCGGCACCAGGAAGGCCCGGTTGATCCGGCCATAGGCGATCGAGGGCACGATCTCGACCTTCTCCGGCTGCTTCAGATAATAGCCGAGATCGCCGCCGGCGAAATCGACGATGAAGCGGCGGGTGTTCTCGGTCACGGCCTCGCCCGAGCCGAGCGCCTTCGGCTTGGCCTGGTAGGTGTTGATCGCCCGCCCGCCCGGATGCAGATCGCTGGAATCCAGCATCGCCGTCAGCTTGTAGCCGAAGCGGAACTCCCGGCCTGGCTCCAGTGCCTGCTTCGGTGCCCAAAGCGCGACGATGTTGTCGTTGGTTTCATCCGTGGTCGGCAGTTCGATCAGCTCGACCACGCCCTCGCCCCAGTCGCCTTGCGGCTCGATCCAGTAGGACGGCCTGAGCTCATAATTGAGGTCGAGGTCTTGATAATGCTCGAACACCCGGTCGCGCTGCATCAGGCCGAAGCCGCGGACATTGCGCTCGACGAAGGAGGAGGTGGCCGGAACGCGGGCGTTGCGCAGGGGGCGCCAAATCCACTCGCCAGTGCTGGAATGGATCAGCAGTCCATCCGAATCGTGCAGCTCGCTGCGGAAATCGTCGTGGAAGCGCCGGTCGTTCTCGCCGGTGAAGAACATCGAGGTCAGCGGCGCCAGGCCGAGCTTCTCGATCGGCTTGCGCGGGAACAGCGCCGCGCCGACATCGACCACGCTGTCGCCGTCCGGATAGATATGGAAGCGATAGGCTCCGGCGACGGACGGCGAATCGAGCAGCGCATAGACCGTGATGCGCTCGGCATCGGCTGCCGGCGTCTCCACCCAGAACTCGCGGAAGATCGGAAACTCCTCGCCGCCCGGCACGCCTGCGCCGATCGAAAGGCCACGCGCCGAGAGGCCATAGCGCTGCCCGCGCCCGAGCACGCGAAAATAGCTCGCGCCGATGAAGGAGATCAGCTCGTCGAAGACGCGCGGATCATTGAGCGGGTAATGCAGCCGGAAGCCGGCGAAGCCGAGATTGACCGGCAGCGGCTTGTCGAACTTGGTTCGCCCGTAATCAAAGAGATTGGTGGCATAGGGCACCGGCGTCGGTACGCCGTCGCGGATCACGTTCACCGTTACCGGCCGGGTGAACAGGAAGCCGGGATGGAACATCTGCATGCGGAAGCCGGAATTCGATTGGGCGAGCAGCGCCCGCTCCGGCCGGAAGCGGATCTCGCGCCAGGCGTCGAAATCGAGCCGCGTTAGCGCCTCCGGCAAGGCCGGCCCTGCTTCATAGGGTACGGCCGCGATCTCGCGGGCCCGGCGCACCACCTCGTCGAAGCCGAATCGCGGCTGCGGCGGCGCCTGTTCCGGCTGCTGCGCCAGCAAAGCCTGCGGCGCAGCGGTGGCGCACAATGCGGCGCTCAGCCCGGCCAGAATCCGGCGGCGATCGGTAACCGTCATGATCGAAGCTTGCCCCTTGGATATAAACGCGCGAAGGCGCGCTGCGCCAACGACTTAGGCGATGAAATGGGGCTGGTCTAGGGCACAGCCATCGCCTGCGCAGGCCAGTGTTGAAAGGAAACGCGAGCGCCGCCCTTCTCCCCCCGCCCCGTCCTGTAAAAAATCCGGTCTCGGCCGTCAGAAAAAACTTGAAGCGCGGAGTCCGCGCCCGTATATGCAGCTCACCCAATTCGCACGTGCCTGTGGCCGCGTGCTGGTCGGTGGGCATCCGGACAAGAGGCCGGACAGCCGCCAGGGATGGGAAACGGATGGAGGGGGATGGATATCCCCTCAAATCACGCTCCCGGCTTTCGCAAGAAGGCCGCTCCCGAACAGCGACCAGCAGCCGGAGGCGAAACCGGCGAACCCCGAATCTCCACGGGGGACGTAGCTTAAAGCAACGACGGAGCGGGCTTTTTTGGTCTCGTTGGTCCTCCAAAGGCCAACACCGAAGAGGCTTGTCCTTCATTGCCGGGCGTGCGGGGTTAATCTCCCAATCGACGGTGTTTCGGGTCCGGACGTCTCGTCCGCAGTCCTAAGGCGTCTCCACAGCGCCTCGGGTCGCGGTCGTTTCAACCGGCTACACGTCGTATCGGCGCCGCTTGCGCCGAAGAGGAGCAGCGTCTCATGACCGAGCGCATCCGTGAGTTTCTGCGTGACCGCCGCGAGGACGGCCCCTGCGTCGTGATCGACCTCGAGGTCGTGCGCGAGAATTATGTCGCCTTCTCCCGGGCGCTGCCGGACACCCGCGTCTTCTACGCGGTCAAGGCGAACCCGGCTCCGGAAGTGCTGCGCCTGCTGGCCAAGCTCGGCTCCTGCTTCGATTGCGCCTCGGTCGTCGAGATCGAGCTGGCGCTGTCGGCCGGCGCCACGGCCGACCGCATCTCCTTCGGCAACACCATCAAGAAGGAGCGCGACGTCGCCCGCGCCATGGAGCTCGGCGTGCGCCTGTTCGCCGTCGATTGCGAGGCCGAGGTCGAGAAGGTCGCCCGCGCCGCCCAGGCCACCAAGTCCGAAGGCGCGCGCATCTTCTGCCGCATCCTCTGCGACGGCGCCGGTGCCGACTGGCCGCTCTCGCGCAAGTTCGGCTGCGTGCCCGAAATGGCCGCAGACGTGCTCGAGCACGGCCATCGCCTCGGCCTGCAGGCCTATGGCATCTCGTTCCACGTCGGCTCGCAGCAGGCCAATGTGAACGCCTGGGATTCGGCCCTGGCCTCGGCCTCGGCCGTGTTCAAGGAGTGCGCCACGCGTGGCCTGTCGCTGTCCATGGTCAATCTCGGCGGCGGTTTCCCGGCGCGCTACCTGAAGCCGATCCCGGGCGTCCCGGCCTATGGCGATGCGATCTTCCAGGCGCTGTCGAAGCATTTCGGCAACCGCCTGCCGGAGACCATCATCGAGCCGGGCCGCGGCATGGTCGGCGAAGCCGGTCTGATCGAGGCCGAGGTCGTTCTGATCTCGAAGAAGAGCGAGGACGACCAGGTCCGCTGGGTCTATCTCGACATCGGCAAGTTCAACGGTCTTGCCGAGACGATGGACGAGGCGATCCGCTACCCGATCCGAACGATCCGGGACGGCGACGCCACGGTTCCCTGCGTGCTCGCCGGCCCGACCTGCGATTCGGTCGACGTCATGTACGAGAAGACCCCGTACATGCTGCCGTTCAGCCTGGAGATCGGCGACAAGGTCCTGATCGAGGGTACCGGGGCCTATACGACGACCTATGCGGCCGTCGCCTTCAACGGCTTCCCGCCGCTGAAGCAGTACGTCATCTGACGAAACGGGAGGGCTTGCTGCCCTCTCTCACTCATCGGGTCCGGCGAAGCGCCCTGCCACGATCGGCAGGCTGCCCGGGAAACCGGGCGGAGCGCTCGTGCCTCCAAGAATGGAGCGCGGGCGTGGCTCCCGCCGGACCCTCTTCCACACAATCCCTTGTTTGTGGCCGCGTCCGCGCGGCGCCGGGAAGGTCCGCGAGACGGCGGGCGCTCCGGCAGGAGGTGCGTCATGATCACGATCCGCGACGAGATCGAGACCGATATTCCAGCCCGCGAGGTCCTGCTCGACCGCTGCCTCGGCGAGCGCCGCACGACGAAGTCGAGCGAGCGCCTGCGCGAAGGCCGCATGCCGGCGGAAGGCCTGGCCCTGACGGCCGAGCGCGATGGCGCGATCGTCGCGACCGTGCGGCTCTGGCATGTCGAGGCCAACGGCAAGCCGGCGCTGCTGCTCGGCCCGCTCGCGGTCTCGCCGGACCTGCAGGGCGAGGGTCTCGGCAAGGCGATGATGCGCGAGGCGATCTGGCGCGCCGCCTGCCGCGGCCATGGCGCGATCCTGCTCGTCGGCGATGCGCCCTATTACGAGCGCTTCGGCTTCACGCCTGAGCCGATGGCCGAACTTGCCATGCCAGGCCCGTTCGAGCGCGAGCGCTTCCTCGGCCTCGAGCTGCGCGATGGCGCGCTCCAGGGCGCGAGCGGCGTTCTCAAGGCCACGGGGGCGCTCGTGCCGGCCGCCGGAACGGACGGACTCCGACGTCGCGCAGCCTGAGCGTCCGGACACCGCACCATCCTTGACGGGCAGGCCTTAGGGTCTGCCCGTTCTGCGTTTGGGCGATTGTTATTTCACCGGCTTTGTCGCCGAAACGTCATCTTGCCTTCACCGGACTGTCGTCCGGCATCGCCATCACCCGCCGCGAAGGCGGGAACAATGGCAGACACGGTTCTGACGAACAGATTGGCAAAGCCGCGGGTGCTGCAGCTCGCTTCCTGGCGACCTCGCCGGTCGACGCTGCTCGCCTTCGGCTTGCTGGCCCCCTCGCTGATCCTGCTGACGCTGTTTACCTACTGGCCGGTCGCTCAGGTCTTCTGGCAATCATTGCACAACCAGCAGAAGGTCGGCGGCCCGCAGGGCTTTGTCGGGCTCGCGAACTTCGCGGCCCTCTTCGCCGACGCCGCCTTCCGCAAGGCTCTCGCCAACAACCTGCTCTACGCCGTCGGCACCGTGATCCCGAGCCTCGTGCTGGCGCTCGGCTTCGCCATGGCGCTGGTCCGGTCGAGCCGCGTCAACGCGCTGTTCCGCTCGCTCTTCTTCCTGCCGGTGCTGATCCCGCTCGTCGCGGCCGCCTCGGTCTTCCTGTTCATCTTCCTGCCCAATGCCGGACTGCTCGACTACCACCTCGCCAAGCTCGCGATCTCCGGGCCGAACTGGCTGGGTGATCCCGACATCGCCCTGTATTCGATCATGGGCCTGACGATCTGGAAGAACGCCGGCTACTACATGCTGTTCTTCCTCGCCGGCCTGCAGGCGGTGCCGGCCGACGCCTATGAGGCGGCGATCCTCGATGGCGCCAATCCCTGGCAGCGCCTGCGCTACGTCACCCTGCCTTATATCAAGCCGACGATCGGCTTCGTGCTGGTGATCGGGCTGATCAACGTCGTCACCCAGGTCGACCACGTCTTCGTGCTGACCAAGGGCGGCCCGTCCGACTCCACCAACCTGCTGCTGTTCTACGTCTACCAGCAGGCGGTCGAGAGCTATGATGCCGGTCGCGCTGCCGCCGGCACGCTCGTTATGCTGGCGCTGCTCCTCGTCATCTCCGCCTCGTCACTGCGCACGATCGAGCGCTCCTTCGGGGAGCGCGACCGATGATCGAAGCCTCGACCGGCGTCGCCAACCGCGAGATCACGCCCAAGCTCGGCTATGCCGCGACCATGCTGCTGGCGGCGCTCTGGATGGTGCCGTTTCTCTGGATGCTGGTCGCCGCCTTCAACCCGCACACCTATGGCGGCACGGGCATGGCCTCGCTGGTGCCGTCCTATCTGCCGACGCTCGGCAACTTCGCCGAAGCCTGGGCCTCGGCCGATTTCCCGCGCTACGGCCTCAACACCGCGATCATCAGCTTCGGCATCCTGGCCGTGCAGATCGTCACCATCACGCTGGCGGGCTATGCCTTCGCCCGCATCGACTTCCCCGGCCGGACGCTCTGCTTCTATCTTTTCCTGCTGCAGCTGATGCTGGCGCCGGTCGTGCTGATCGTACCGAACCTCGCGACGATCGCCCGGCTCGGCCTCTATGACAGCCTGCTCGGCGTGATGGCGCCCTATTTCGCCTCCGCCTTCGGCACCTTCCTGATGCGCCAGGCCTTTCTGGCGATCCCGCGCGAGCTCGAGGACGCGGCGCTGATCGACGGCGCCAGCGTCTGGCAGCGCATCGGCTTCATCTACCTGCCGCTGGCGAAGCCCTCGCTGATCGCCTTCTCGATCGTCTCCGTCACCAGCCACTGGAACGAGTTCCTCTGGCCGCTGATGGTGATCAATTCGCCGGATTTGCGCCCCCTCACCGTCGGCCTCGCCTCGTTCACGCGCGGCGCCGAGGGTGCGCAGGCCTGGGGCGTCATCGCCGCCGGCACTCTGATGGTCAGCGCTCCGCTGCTGATCGCCTTCGCGCTGTTCCAGCGCGCCTTCGTCAATTCCTTCGTCTCGTCAGGCATCAAGTAAGGGGTCCAGACAATGACCAGCACCACCCGCAGATCGGTCCTCGCCGGCGCGGCACTTGCCGCTTCCTTCGCGGTCGCACCCGCTTTCGCGCAGGCGCCGACCGAGATCGAGCTGTTCTTCCCCGTCCCGGTCGACGGGCAGCTCGCCCGTGACATGACCGCGCTGATCAAGGAGTTCAACGAGAAGAACCCTGCGATCAAGGCGACGCCGGTCTACACCGGCTCCTATGACGAGACGCTGATCAAGACCCGCGCCGCGATGAAGGCCGGCAAGCCGCCGGCCGCCGTGATCATGTCGGCCAACTTCCTGCTCGATCTCAAGATCGAGGGCGAGATCCAGAAGCTGGATGACCTCATCAAGGCCGACGGCAAGAGCAACGACGCCTATATGGGCCAGTTCTTCCGCGCACTGCACGGCAACGCCGTGCTCGACCGCTCGGTTTACGGCGTCCCCTTCCATAATTCGACGCCGCTGCTCTACGTCAACGCCGACCACTTCAAGGAAGTTGGCCTCGATCCGGAGAAGCTGCCGACGAACTGGGAAGAGCTCGCCGCAGCCGCCAAGAAGCTGACCAGGCGCGAGGGCGACCGCGTCACCCGCTGGGGCATCATGGCGCCCTCGAACTACGATTACGGCGGCTGGATCCTGCAGGCCCTGACCCAGTCGAACGGCGGCCAGTGGTTCAATGTCGATTACGGCGGCGAGGTCTACTATGACAGCCCGTCCATGCTCGGCGCCCTGACCTTCTGGTCGGACCTCGTCGCCAAGCACAAGGTCCACCCGGCCGGGGTCCAGGCGGGGGGCGCGGTCTCGACCGCTTTCCTCTCCGGTCAGGCCTCGATGATACTGCTCTCGACCGGCTCGCTGACTCATATCCGCACCAACGCGAAGTTCCCCTACAAGGTCGCGTTCGTGCCGAAGAACGTGAAGAACGAGGTGCCGATCGGTGGCGCCTCGCTTGTCATCCCGACTGGCGTCGAAGGCGAGCGCCGCAAGGCTGCCTGGACGCTGATCAACTGGATGACCTCGCCGGAGAAGTCCGGCTGGTGGAGCCGCGCCACCGGCTACTTCGCGCCGAACATGGCCGCCTACGAGCTGCCGGAGATGAAGGAGTTCATCGCCAAGAACCCGGATGCCGGCATCGCCGTCAGCCAGCTCGCCTATGCCAAGCCCTGGTTCGCGACCTATAAGACGGTTCCGGTCCGCAAGGCGATCGAGGACGAGCTCCAGGCCGTCCTCTCCGGCAAGAAGCAGCCGAAGGAAGCACTCGTCTCGGCCCAGAAGACCGCCGACGAGATCATGAAGCCCTATGTCGAGCAGACCGCCCTCAAGCTGCCGACGCAGTAAAGAGCGATCGCCATCTTCATGGTCGGGCTTGTCCCGACCATCCACGTCCTCCCTTCATCCACGTCGCAAGACGTGGATGCTCGGCACAAGGCCGAGCATGACGGGGAACCAAGACTCGGATCGTAACGCCATGCTGATCGCCCACATCACCGACCTTCACATCCGCCCGCTCGGCAAGCCGGCCTATCGCGTCTCCGAGACCAATGCCCTGACCGAGCGCGCGCTCGACGTCGTCGCGGCCCTGCGCCCGCAGCCGGATGCGCTGGTGATCACCGGCGACCTCACCGATTGCGGCCTCGCCGAGGAATACGGGCTGCTGGCCAACCTGCTGGAACGGATCGAGGTGCCGGTGCTGCTGCTGCCGGGCAATCACGATCGCCGCGAGACCTTGACGACCGGCCTGACGCTCGGACCGCACGCCGTGCTCGACGACGGCTTCGTCCAGTTCAGCGCCGACCTCGGCGATGTCAGGCTGATCGGCCTCGACACCCTGCTGCCCGGCCAGAGCGCCGGCGCACTCTGCGACAAGCGCCTCGGCTTCCTGGAGAAGGCGCTCGCCGGTGCGAACTGCAAGCCGGTCGTCATCTTCATGCACCACCCGCCCTTCGACTGCGGCATCATCCACATGGACCGAATTCGCCTGCTCGAAGGCGCTGATGGCTTCCGCGAGATCGTCGCCCGTTATCCGAATGTCGAGCGCATTCTCTGCGGCCACCATCACCGGCCGATCACGACGCGCTTCGCCGGCACGATCGCGCAGATCGCTCCGAGCGTGACGCATCAGGTCACGCTCGATCTCGCGCCCGAAGGTCCGGCGACCTTCCATATGGAGCCGCCGGCTTACTACCTGCACAGCTATCGCGCCGGCACCGGCCTCGTCAGCCACATGGCCTATGTCGAGCGCTATCCGGGTCCCTACCCCTTCGTGCTCGACGCCGATTATCCCGGCGCGCACGCCTGATACCGCCTGCCTGTCGCCTCTTCCGGTTGACCCTGGGGACGCCAGGCCATACCAGCGTCCGCTTATCCACCAAGGCACGACCCAGGAGTTGAAAAGAATGACGGATTGGCCCGTATACGGCGAGATCAGCGGCCCGATCGTGATGATCGGCTTCGGTTCGATCGGCCGCGGGACGCTGCCGCTGATCGAGCGGCATCTCAAATTCGACAAGAGCCGGTTCGTGGTGATCGCACCCGACGCCGACAACCGCGCTTTGCTGGACGAGCGCGGCATCCGCTTCATCCAGGAAGCCGTGACGCTCGAGAACTACAAGACCATGCTGGAGCCGCTGCTGACCGCGGGCGGTGGCCAGGGCTTCTGCGTCAACCTCTCCTGCGACACCGGCTCGCGCGACATCATGGAGCTCTGCTCCAGCCTCGGTGCGCTCTATATCGACACGGTCAACGAGCCCTGGCTCGGCTTCTATTTCGACGAGACGAAGGGTCCGGGCGAGCGCTCGAATTATGCGCTGCGCGAGATGACTCTCGCTGCCAAGCGCGCCCGCGCGCCGGGCTCGACCACGGCCGTCTCCTGCTGCGGCGCCAACCCCGGCATGGCCTCCTGGCTGGCCAAGAAGGCTCTGCTGAACATCGCCTCCGACATGCGCCTCAACGTGCCGCAGCCGACCACCCGCGAGGAATGGGCCGGGCTGATGAAGCAGGTCGGCGTCAAGGGCATCCATATCGCCGAGCGCGACACGCAGCGCTCGAAGAACCCCAAGCCGCCGGGCGTCTTCGTCAACACCTGGTCGGTCGAAGGCTTCATCTCCGAGGGCGTGCAGCCGGCCGAGCTCGGCTGGGGCACCCATGAGAAGTGGATGCCGGACAATGCCCGCACCCACGAGACCGGTTCGCAGGCGGCGATCTACCTGATGCAGCCCGGCGCCGAGACGAAGGTACGCAGCTGGTGCCCGACCCCGGGTCCGCAATACGGCTTCCTGGTGACGCACAACGAGTCGATCTCGATCGCCGACTACTTCACCGTGCGTGACGAGGCCGGCAAGGCGATCTACCGGCCGACCTGCCACTACGCCTATCACCCGGCCAACGACGCCGTGCTTTCGCTGCACGAGATGTTCGGCAATGCCGGCCGGCCGCAGGAAGAGCACCACATCCTCGAGGAAAACGAGGTCATCGACGGCATCGACGAGCTCGGCGTGCTGCTCTACGGCCACGACAAGGGCGCCTACTGGTTCGGCTCGCAGCTCTCGACGGAGGAGGCGCGCAAGCTCGCTCCCTACCAGACCGCGACCGGCCTGCAGGTCACCTCCGCCGTGCTCGCCGGCATGGTCTGGGCGCTGGAGAACCCCAAGGCCGGCATCGTCGAGGTCGAGGAGATGGATCTCGACCGCTGCCTTTCGATCCAGATGCCCTATCTCGGGCCGGTGCAGGGCTATTACACCGACTGGACGCCGCTCGACGGCCGCCCGGGCCTGTTCCCGGAGGATATCGACACCTCCGACCCCTGGCAGTTCAAGAACATCCTGGTGCGCTGATCGTCACAGCAAAAGGCCCGCCTCACGGCGGGCCTTTTTCATTTCGAACGCTGCGCTCAGAAACGCGGCGTCGAGAAGCTGTTGGCGAAGGGGTTGGCGCCCGAGCCGATGCGCGAGGGCAGCGTGCCCTCGCCATAGAGCTCGCCCGCAGCCGAATAGACCGGGCTCGCCACGAAATGCTGCGAGGCATAGCGGTTCATGCTGCCGACGGGTACGACATTGCCGGCGTCGAAATAGCTGCGCTTCTGGACGGTGACACGCAAAGGCTTGCGCTGTTGCTGCGCCTCGGCCACCGAGGCGGCAAAGGTGACCGCTGCGACCGACAGGGCGAGACCAGCGGCGAGACGGGAAAGCGAACGCATGACGATCTCCTGAGGCGGTTGCCCCCGCCGAAGTTGCCGGCGGATCGGCTATCGCAGACGATACAATTCCCGAGTTAATGCTTTTGTTGCGCCTTGCCAGTGCAGGGCGGCCACACGAGGCCGTTACCGCGCTTGCGCCTGCTTGCTGCTGGTCGGCCGCAGCGCCGGGGCCTTGCCGTCGGCGTCGAGCCAGGAGCCCTTTCGGCCGGTCGCCGCAAGCCGCGGCACCGAGCAGCCCTGCCGGCGGTTGAGCTCGGTGCGGGCGAAATTGCTGCGCAGCTCGGGATCGTCGCCGGCGCTCAGGAGATCGATCCGGTCGATCAGGCAGATCAATTGCGCCCTGTCGGCCGGTCGCGCCTCGCTCCCGCACCACCAGCCGGAGAAGGACAGATGCGCCGCCCCGTCGAGATGGCGGAAGGCGATGCAGGCTCGCCCGGCTTTGCCGTCGCTCAGGCCGATATCGGCGGTCTCGACGGTGCCGAACTTGGTCTCGATCGTGGTCGCCGCACCGCTGCGCCCGACCGAGAGGCCACGCGCCGCACTCTCGCGCACCAGCGTGATCACGAAGGGTTGCGCCTGCCCGGCGAGTGCCTTCTGCACCTGTGCATCACGGTTGACCTGGAACTTGAGCGCCAGGAAGGATTTGCTGTCGCCGAATTCGCCGAAGCTCAGCATGTCCTCGCGGCGCTGGCCGTCCTGGCTGCGCCGCGCCTCATAGGCGCTGCGCTTGTCGAGCTCGGGCGACTCCAGGCCAAACAGCGCGATCGGACGACCGATCATCACCCAGCCGTCCTGTCCGGCGGCCATCGGTAGCGCCTGGAGGCGAACATCGCGTACCAGCGGAGCGGCTACGGCCTCCGTCGAGGCCAGATTGGCGAGCGCAGGTTCCGACGAACCGGAAGAAAGACCGGCAACGAGCATCGCAGTCAGGCTCACTCCGGTCAGCGCGGCGAGGCCGCGCCAGACGAGGCCGCCCGTCAAGCCGATCGCGCCGGAACGCAGCAAGCGCAGCACGGGCCGCATGATCCGCGCAAAGCCGGCTTCGGTCGCGTCGGCGAGATCGACCAGCCGGGCCGCGAGATCGAAGCGGCCCGGTGCGGCGTCGGCCAAGCCCTGCAGGCGCGGCAGAAGGCGTTGCCCGCTGTCCTGCAGGCGCAGCTTGAGGCGCTGCCAGATGGCGCTCATCTCGTCCCCGGACACGACAATACCCAACCCGTTGGACGGCCCGCACTCCTGCAAGCCGCTTCGTCCCACTCGCAGGCGAGCTTTCGCCGGCCGTGATGAGCAGGCCGTTACCGGACGCGCTTCATCGCGAAACAGGGTCAATGGCGGGTAAGGAGGCAGGGTTAATGCCGGCGCTGCAGCAGGACGATTGACTTTTCACGGCAGCTTGTGTTTGGGATTGCGCGCCGGGCACTTATCTCCCGGCTTCGCGATGATGTTCAGGTTGGCTCTGTGACGTTCCGTCTGACGACGAAAACCACGACCAAAACGACGGCCGGGAAAACCCGGACGTCGCACTGACACGTCGCCTCGATTCCGGGATCTCCCCCCCGGCCGGGGTCAACCGGCCGAACCCGCGATCGAGATGAGCGGCGACGGCCTCCCCGGGGAGGCACAACCGGTTTCGCCAGAAGGAATTCATAGAGATGAGCTTCAAGGTCGCGGTCGTCGGCGCCACGGGCAATGTGGGCCATGAAATGCTCGACATCCTCGCCGAGCGCGCTTTCCCCGTCAGCGAGGTGGTGGCGCTCGCCTCCTCCCGCTCGGTCGGCACCGAGGTCTCCTTCGGTGACAAGACGCTGAAGGTGAAGGCGCTCGAGCATTACGATTTCTCCGACACCGATATCTGCCTGATGTCGGCGGGCGGCGCGGTCTCGAAGGAATGGTCGCCGAAGATCGGAGCGCAGGGCGCCGTCGTGATCGACAACTCCTCGACCTGGCGCATGCATCCCGACGTGCCGCTGGTCGTGCCGGAGGTGAACGCCGCCGCGGCCGCCGGCTTCAGCAAGATGAACATCATCGCCAACCCGAACTGCTCGACCGCGCAGCTCGTCGTGGCGCTGAAGCCGCTGCATGAGCGCTTCGGCGTCAAGCGCGTCGTCGTCTCGACCTATCAGTCGGTCTCCGGCGCCGGCAAGGAGGCGATGGACGAGCTCTTCAACCAGACCCGCTCGGTCTTTGCCGCCGGCGAAGTCCAGGCCAAGAAGTTCTCCAAGCGCATCGCCTTCAACGTCATCCCGCACATCGACGTCTTCATGGAAGACGGCTTCACCAAGGAAGAGTGGAAGATGATGGCGGAGACCAAGAAGATCCTCGATCCGAAGATCAAGCTGACCGCCACCTGTGTACGCGTGCCGGTCTTCATCGGCCATTCCGAGAGCGTCAACATCGAGTGCGAGAAGCCGGTGACCGCCGACGAGGCGCGCGAGGTGCTGCGTACCGCTCCCGGCATCCTTGTCATCGACAAGCACGAGCCCGGCGGCTACATCACCCCGCACGAGGCAGCCGGCGAGGATGCGACCTACATCTCGCGCATCCGCGAGGACGCCACGGTCGAGAACGGCCTCGCCTTCTGGTGCGTCTCGGACAATCTGCGCAAGGGCGCCGCGCTCAACGCGGTCCAGATCGCCGAGGTGCTGGTTAACCGAAAGCTGATCCAGCCGCGCAAGCAAGCCGCCTGAGTTCAGCGCGCTTCCTTTAAAGAAAATTTCAAGGCGGGCGTCATGCCCGCCTTTTTCTTGCGCGCACGCATGGCGGCCGTGCCGGATTTGCGCGAGGGATCGCCCCGATCATCGGCTAGGGTCGGCTTCTCCTAGAGATTCACCGAAGCCCTTGCCCGACACCCTGACCAGAGTGCCTCTGCCGGTCGAACCAGCCCCGGCCGAGCCGCCGCAACGTCCCGCTCCGCGACGTGACAACAGCCTGCGCGGCATCGGCCTGATGCTGCTCGGCAGCGTCTTTCTTTCGGCCGCCGACGTCGCCTCGAAATACCTCACTGCCACGACGCCGGCGATCCAGGTCGTCTGGCTGCGCTATGCCGCCTTCGCCCTGATCATGCTGGCTGTCGCCGCTCCCGGCGGCTTCAAACAGCTGAAGCCGCGGCGCGCGGGCATGCAGATCCTGCGCGGCGTCGCCGTCACCGTCTCCTCGATCCTGTTCGTCTCGTCGCTGAGATACCTGCCGATCGCCGACGCGACCGCGACGAGCTTCGTCTCGCCGCTCTTCGTCACTGCCTTGTCGATCCCGATCCTCGGCGAGAAGATCGGCTGGCGGCGCTGGACCGCGACCGCCGTCGGCCTGATCGGCGTGCTGATCGTCGTGCGTCCCGGCGGCAGCGATTTCCAGGCAGCTTCGATACTGCCGGTCCTCTCGGCCGTGACCTGGGCCTTTGCGCTGATCGTCACCCGGATGATGAGCGCGACCGAGAACCCCGTGACGACGCTCGCCTGGTCGGCGGTCGTCGGCTGGATCGTGCTCTCGGCGCTCCAGCCTCTGACCTGGCAGCCACTCTCGACTGAAGCGCTGCTGGTCGGCCTGTTCATCGGCGTCTCGTCGACCGTCGGCCACTGGTTCGTGATCCAGGCCTTCCGGCATGCCGACGCCTCGCTGCTGGCGCCCTTCTCCTATGTGCAGCTGCTCTGGGCCTCGGCCTTCGGCTTCATCCTGTTCTCGGTGCTGCCCGACGCCGTGACCTGGTTCGGCTCGGCGATCATCATCGCATCAGGCCTTTATACCGCCCATCGCGAACGCATCAGGGCCCGCAGGGTGATCGGGCGCTGATTCCGGAGAGGCTCACGGAGCCGCCTCAGGCCTTCTTGGCCCCATAGCGCGCCATGAAGGTCGCTACCGCCTCGCCGACGACATAGGCGATCTCGTCCTCGCTCGGCGGCACGCGCTCGGCATTGAACAGGCGTGGGCGCATCAGGGTCGACTGCGAGAGATCGACGAACTGTGCTGCCGCCAGGGCCGCATTTGCTATGGCCAACTCGCCCTGCTCGACGCGGCGGGCGAGGAAGGCGGCAAGCTGCTGTGCCCCCTGCATCGGGCCGCGCTCATAGAACTCGCGGCCGAGGTCGGGCATGCGCTCGGCGACCCCGAGCACGATGCGATGGGCGCTCAGCGCGAAGGGATTGGTCAGCAGGCGAACCAGCCCGCTGCCAAAATTCGTCAGCGCGAGCGTGAGATCGGGCTCTTCGGCCAGGGCCGCATACATGCCCTGCTTCTGCTTCTCGCGCTCGCGCTCGATCAGCGCGACGAAGAGATGCTCCTTGTCCTCGAAATAGACATAGAGCGTGCCCTTGGAGACGTTCGCGGCCGAAGCGATGTCGTTCATGCTGGCGGCGTCGAAGCCGCGGGCCGTGAACACGGCATGCGCCCCTTCCAGGATCTGGTGACGCTTCTCGGGATCGGCACCCGCGACCCGCCGGTTGCGGGAGATCGCCTTGACATGTCGCGGCTCGAGCGTCGCGCTCATTATGTTCCATCCGTCCCGCGCATGTTCGCGCTTGCAAAAATAATCGAACCGAGCGGTTCGATTTCCTCTTGATATGCACCTCGTACGGCGCTATTTCAAGCACAATCGAACCGAGCGGTTCGAAACCAGATTGTCAGGGCATTGTCACCATGACTGCCGAAACCACCGTTGAAAAGCGCCTGGCGCCACGCCGCGACCGTCTGAAGCTGGTCGATCCGGCGCTGGAACAGACTCCCGCGCCCGTCGAAGGCCGCAAGGCGAGCGAGGACGTTGCCGCCCCGCCCCAGGCTGCCGAGAAGCCGGCGCGCAAGCGCAGCGGCGTCAAGCGCGTCGCGCTGATCCTCGTCGCTGGCACGGCGCTTGCCGCCGGCCTCTGGTACGGCATCGACTGGTGGCGCAATGGCCGCTTTATCGTCTCGACCGATGACGCCTATGTCGGCGCAGAGATGGCGACGATCTCTGCCAAGCTGCCCGCCAACATCGCCGCGATCGCGGTGACGCAGAACCAGGAGATCAAGGCCGGTCAGCCTCTCGTCAAGCTCGACGATGGCGACCAGCGCATCGCGCTGGAGAGTGCCCAGGCCAAGAGCGCCACCGCCAAGGCCACGCTCTCGCGCATCGACGCGCAGATCGAGGCTGCCCGCGCCAGCCTGCAGCAGGCGCAGGCACAGCAGACCTCGGCCGAGGCCGCCGTCACCCGCACCACCGCCGATTTCGAGCGCGCCAGCAACCTCGCCGCCAAGTCCTATGGTTCGCAGGCGACGCTCGACGCCGCCACCGCCGCGCGCGACCAGGCCGTCGCCTCGCTCGCCAGCGCCAAGGCCGGCGTGGTGCAGGCGCAGGCCAATATCGAGGTGCTCAAAGCCCAGCGCGTCGAGGCCGCCCGCCAGATCGACGAGCTCAAGGTCGCCGAGGACAAGGCTGCGCGCGACCTCTCCTTCATGTCTATCTCGGCGCCGATCGATGGCCTCGTCGCCAATACCAACATGCAGCTCGGCGACCTCGTCAGTGCCGGCAAGCGCCTGATGTCGATCGTGCCGCTCGACCAGGTCTATGTCGACGCCAATTTCAAGGAGACGCAGGTCGGCCCGCTGAAGATCGGCGACAAGGCGAAGATCACCGTCGACGCCCTGCCCGGCCAGGTCTTCGACGGCACGGTCAGCGGCATCGCCGGCGGCACCGGCTCGGTCTTCACCCTGCTGCCGCCCGACAACGCCACCGGTAACTTCACCAAGATTGTTCAGCGCGTGCCCGTCCGCATCGCCCTGTCGCCGGAATCGGCCGGCAAGCACATTCTGCGCCCGGGCATGTCGGTCGTGGTCTCGATCGACCCGCGCCCGAGCGCGCAGAAATAGCCAGCCGTCCGGGCCCTCGACCCGAGGAGCCATTTCCGACCGGGAAATGGCGATGTGCCAATGTTCAATCGCCCCTTCTGGGCCAAAGCGCACCGCGCCTCACGGCGCTCCTCGGGCCGGGGGCCCGGTTCCGCAGACCAGATTGAAATCCCCAGTCGAGGAGGCCGGCATGGCCACCGCCACGACGACCATTCCGGCCGGCGCCGCGCCGGCGCCAGACGCCATTCCGCTGCGCCGGGTCTTCGCCTTCATGGCGATGGTCTTCGGCATGTTCATGGCGATCCTCGACATCCAGATCGTCTCGGCCTCGCTGGCGGAGATCCAGGCCGGCCTGTCCGCGTCGAGCGACGAGATCGCCTGGGTCCAGACCGCCTATCTGATCGCCGAAGTCATCATGATCCCCTTGTCCGGCTATCTCAGCCGGGCGCTCTCGACCCGCGTCTTCTTCTCGATCGCCGCCGCCGGCTTCACCATTGCGAGCGTGCTCTGCGCCATGTCGAGCTCGATCAATGAGATGATCCTTTGGCGGGCGATCCAGGGCTTCATCGGCGGCGGCATGATCCCCGGCGTGTTCGCCGCGGCGTTTACCATCTTCCCGGCCTCGAAGCGGCCGATCGTCTCGCCGCTGATCGGCTTGATCGCGACGCTCGCCCCCACCATCGGCCCGACCGTCGGCGGCTATCTCAGCCACGCCTTCTCCTGGCACTGGCTCTTCTTGGTCAATCTCGTACCCGGCATCGCCGTCACCATCGCGGCCTGGAACCTGATCGACTTCGACAAGCCGGACCACAGCCTCCTCAAGCGCTTCGACTGGGTCGGGCTCGGCGCCATGGCCGCCTTCCTCGGCAGCATGGAATACGTGCTCGAGGAAGGGACGCGGCTCGACTGGTTCGAGAGCCACGAGATCGTGCTCTTCACCTTCGTGATGATCATCGGTGCCGTGCTGTTCTTCTGGCGGGCGCTGACGCGGAACGACCCGCTGGTCGATCTCTATGCCTTCAGGAACCGCAACTTCGCCTTCGGCTCGCTGTTCTCCTTCACCATGGGCATCGGCCTCTACGGACTGACCTATCTCTACCCGGTCTATCTCGGGCGGATCCGCGGCTATGACGCGCTGATGATCGGAGAGACCATGTTCGTCACCGGCCTCGCCATGTTCCTGACGGCGCCGATCGCCGGGCGCCTGTCGACCAAGCTCGACCCGCGCATCATGATGATGATCGGCTTTGGTGGCTTCGCACTCGGCACCTACCTCGCCTCGGCCATCACCGCCGATTGGGATTTCCACGAGCTGCTGGTGCCGCAGATCCTGCGCGGCTGCTCGCTGATGCTGTGCATGGTGCCGATCAACAACCTGGCGCTCGGGACCCTGCCGCCGCAGCAGCTCAAGAACGCCTCCGGCCTTTACAATCTCACCCGCAATCTCGGCGGTGCGGTTGGGCTCGCCGTCATCAACACCCTGCTCAACAACCGCACCGACCTGCACATCGCCCGGTTGCATGAGGCCGTCGCCGCCGGCCGCCAGATCGCCGAGGAGAATCTCGCCTCGATGACGCAGCGCTTCATCGAGTATGGCGACGCCGCCCAGTCGATGGCACTGAAGCTGCTGACGCAGCGGGCCCACAAGCAGGCGCTGGTCATGGCCTTCGGCGACGTCTTCCTCGGCCTGACCGTGATCTTCGGCGCCCTAGTGCTGCTGTCCCTCTTCATGACCAAGCCGCCGGCTGCCAAGCCCGGAGCCGCAGGCGGTGGGCACTAAAGACGCCCCAAATTGCGGCCCCCTGCACCGTGGACAACCCCCTGATGCGTCTTGCCGCAGGTGCGAGGAGATTGACAGCCGGTTTCGGAGAAGGCAAAAATATCAATAATATCAGTAGTTTAGATAAATTCTAAACTACAATGACACCGATCTTCGAGTTGGAAGGCGTTCATGAGCATTCTGTCCCTCAAGGATGGCATCCCGGCGCGGACCCAGGCGGAACAGATCCCCTGGCCCCAGAAGGCCCCGGCTGCTTGCCCCATCAGCGCGGTCAAGGCACGCCTGCGGAGCGTCGGCCTGCGCCCGACCCGCCAGCGCATGGCGCTGGGCTGGCTGCTCTTCGCCAAGGGCGACCGCCATGTCAGCGCCGAGATGCTCTACGAGGAGGCGCTGCGCGCCCGCGAGCCGCTCTCGCTCGCCACCGTCTACAACACGCTGCGTCAGTTCTCCGAGGCCGGCCTGCTGCGCCAGGTCTCGGTCTCCGGGCCGAAGACCTTCTTCGACACCAATGTCTCGGAGCATCACCACTTCTACAACGAGGACGACGAGACCGTCGTCGACATCCCCGGTTCCGAGATTCACGTCTCGGGCCTGCCGGTCGCGCCGGAAGGCATGATGATCTCCTCGGTCGAGGTGATCGTGCGCCTGCGTCGCGCCGATGGCGAGGAGACGGTGACGAAGGTCGCCGGGGGTCACCGGGCGTGATCGTCTGCTCCTGCAACGTCCTGTCCTGCCGGCAGATCAAGGGCACGATCGCCCCTGACGGCAGCGGTCCGCGCACGGCGGGCGAGGCCTATGACTGCCTCGGCTGCAGCCCGGATTGCGGACGTTGTGCCCGCGAGGTCCGCTCCTTGCTCGTCGAGGCGCGCGCCGCTTGCGCTAGCCAGTGCCATAGCTGCGCCAGCCACGATGTCGAATGCGCCGTGCATGTCTCGGTCGGCCTGATGATGGCCGGCATCGAGGAGAACGACGACCGCGTCGCCGCCTGATCCGGCACGGCGCGTTTTCTCGCGCCTGGCGCGCAATCTCTCCTTCCCTTTCCGAGCGAGGCGCTCTACATTAGGATCATTCTAATGTAGTCGATTGCGAGGAGCGCGGCATGAAGGGCGACAAGAAGGTCATCGAATACCTCAACAAGGGCCTGCGCTCCGAGCTCACGGCCATCAACCAGTACTGGCTGCACTACCGGATGCTCGATAATTGGGGGCTGAAGGACATGGCCAAGACCTGGAAGAAGGAATCGATCGAGGAGATGGTCCATGCCGACCGTTTCGTCGACCGC
Organism: Allobosea lupini; assembly: GCF_900109525.1. Classification (GTDB taxonomy): domain Bacteria; phylum Pseudomonadota; class Alphaproteobacteria; order Rhizobiales; family Beijerinckiaceae; genus Allobosea; species Allobosea lupini. Next base: position 260,870 of record NZ_FOAN01000005.1, read on the forward strand.
ATCCTCTTCCTCGAAGGCTTCCCGAATCTCCAGACCCTCGACGCGCTGCGCATCGGCGAGAACGTCAAGGAAGTGATCGAATGCGACCTCAAGGCCGAGGTCGAGGCACGCTCCCTCTATCAGGAAGCGGCGAAGTATTGCCGCGACGTCGGCGACTACCCGTCCGAGGACCTGTTCAAGGCCCTGATGAAGGACGAGGAAGGCCATATCGACTTCCTCGAAACCCAGCTCGACCTGATCGGCCGCATCGGCCTCGAACTCTACACCCAGAAGCATGTCGGCGGGCTCGAGGGCGACGAGCACTGACCTGCAGCAGCTGTTTCAAAAGGGGCGATCGACCGGGCCTGGTGACAGGCCCGGTTTTTTTTTGCGCAGCTGCCTCCCCAAATACGGCAGCGCGTGTCAGAGAGCGGCGACCAGTAGGGAGGAACGAATGGCTGAGATCGTCGCCGTAGCTCGGGATGAAGGCCACCGCTTCAGCAAGCCGCTGCTGCCGGCGATTCGCCTGCTCGCCGGCCTCGGCGTCGAAGGCGACGCCCATTGCGGCGAGACGGTGAAGCATCGCTCGCGTGTCGCCGTCGATCCGACGCAGCCGAATCTGCGTCAGGTCCATCTGATCCAGGCAGAGCTGTTCGAGGAACTCGCGGCCCGCGGTTTCTCGCTGCAGCCTGGCGATATGGGCGAGAATGTCACCACGCGCGGGCTCGACCTGCTCGCTTTGCCCACCGGTGCCCAGCTGCGGCTCGGCCCCAACGCACTCGTCGAGATCACGGGCCTGCGCAATCCTTGCGTCCAGATCGAAGCCTTCCAGCCCGGCTTGCTAAAGGCCGTGCTCGGTCGCGATGCGAATGGCGGGCTGATCCGCAAAGCCGGAATCATGTCAATCGTGCTGGAGGGGGGAGAGGTCCGTCCCGGCGATTCAATCGAGATCAGCTTGCCCGCTTTGCCGCACCGGGCCCTCGAACGCGTTTGAGGCGGCGGAGCCTTTCGGCCCGCCGCCTCATCGAAGCGTGAAGATCACCGACTGGTCAGGCTGAGGCAGCCTGACCAGCGATATGCGCTCGCGACAGCTTCTCAGAGGAAGCTGATGTTCGCGGCTTCGGGGCCTTTCTTGCCGGCGCGGATCGAGAAGCGCACGCGCTGCCCGTCCATCGGCGGCTGCAGGCCGCTGCGGCTCAGCGACGAGACATGCAGGAACACGTCCGGCCCTCCCTTGTCGGGGGCGATAAAGCCGAAGCCGCGATCGGTATTGAAGAACTTCACGGCGCCGTCGAACGGACCTTCCATCGGGGCGCTGGCGCCACGATCGAAGCCGCCGCGATCGCCGCGGTCGAAGCCGCCACGGTCGCCGCGGTCATAGCCGCCGCCACCCCCATAGCCGCCACCAAAATCGTCGCGCGGCGGGCGCGGCGAGAACGGACGGCCACCGCCTCCCGGACCGCCGGCGCCACGCGGCGCGGCGGGGGCTGCGGTCGAGGCATCGATCTCGTGGACGGAGACGACCTGCAGGCCGCGCCGGCCTTCGCCGAGATCGCAGATAATGGTCGCACCGGGCTGCAGATCCTGCGGATCCTGCGGGCCGATGGCCGAGATGTGGAGAAAAACGTCGCCGGAGCCGTCCGCCGGAGAGGCAAAGCCGAAGCCTTTCTCCGGATCGAACCACTTGACCTTGGCTTCGATATTCTCGTGGGTGACGAAGGGCGCCGGGGCGGCGGGCTTACGACGATCGAACATGCAGCTTCAACGATAGTGACCGGGAGCGCGCAATCTAGCGCAAGCTTCTGGGTTCGTCATCGGTGCGGCGCAGCAAAAATGCTTGTCCGGCGAAATCATGCCGGATTGCAAATTTTTTCCCCAGCGACCGCCGTTTCAAGCGGCGGATCGACTAAAACTCACCCGTTCCGGAGCAGACGTCAACCGTCCTGTCCAGGCTCCGCCTCCGAGCAGCGGATCATCTGCACTTTCTTGGGCATCTCGCCGACCGCCGGGACGAACTGTCCGGTCTGCGGATCGAGGAGCATCAGCGTGCCAGTAGCGACAGCGAAATAGGCGCCATGCAGGTGCAGTCTGCCCTTGCTCTCGAGGATGTTGATGCAGGGGAAGGTGCGCAGGTTCGCGAGCGATTGCTGGACCGAGAGCAAAGCGAGGCGCTCGACATAATCGTCCAAGGTCTCGTTTCGGCCGCGCCCGCCCGAGCGCCTGGCCGCGGGTTCGACCAGCGTGATCCAGCGGCCGATGAAGTCGCCGGACGACAGCGGCCCCTGCGTATCGTCGGCGAAGGCTCTGATGCCTCCGCAGCGGCCATGGCCGAGCACGACGATATGTTCGACCTTGAGCGCCTGTACGCCGTATTCCAGCGCAGCTGAGGTCCCGTGCAGCTGGTCGTCGGGCGAGAAAGGCGGGATCAGATTGGCGATGTTGCGGACCACGAACATCTCGCCTGGGCTCGCATCGAAGATCACCTCGGGCGAGACCCGCGAATCGCAGCAGCCGATCAGCATGATCTTCGGCGTCTGCCCACTCTCTGCGAGTTTTTGGTAACGACTCTGTTCGCGCACGAAGCGATCGTCGAGGAAGGCGCGATAGCCCTCCGTCAGGCGCTGCGGGAACGGCTCGGGAGCTTGCTGGTCCATGCTTCAGTTGGGCCAGAAGCCGACGGCCTTCGTCAAGAGCCCGTCCAGCTGATTCTGCTGCAACGCAGCATCAAATCTCGCAAAACTGCTTCTGCAGTTGCGCCGCCAGCGCCTGCGCGTCGCCGCGAATCAGAATGCGCTTCAATCGCGCACTCGCGCCTGCCGTCAGCGAAACCTGGGAGCGGGAGACCGACAACTCCTTGGCCAGCAACGCGATCAGCGCGGCATTGGCCTCGCCCTCGCTCGGAGCTGACCGGACCCTGGCCTTCAGCACGTCGCGCCCGTCGGCCAGCGTCTCGACGCCGTCGAGGCCATCGCGCCCGCCGCGCGGCGTCAGGCGGACGGAAAGCGCGAGCCCGTCCGGCGTGACCGACCAGGCGGCCATCCAGCCTAGAAAACGTTAGGGTAGATGTAGCGGGTGATCACGCTCTGGATGAAGAAGATCAGCAGCAACAGGATGATCGGCGAGATGTCGATGCCGCCGAGATTGGGCAGCATGTTGCGGATCGGCCGCAGCGCCGGCTCGGTGATGCGGTAGAGGAAATCCCAGACCGTCGAGACGAACTGGTTGCGCGTGTTGACGACGTTGAAGGCGATCAGCCAGCTCAGCACGGCCGAGGCGATCAGGATCCAGACATAGAGGTTCAGCGCCAGCATCACGACGTCGAGAACGGCACGCATCGAGCAGCATCTCCGAGAAGGCCAGGCGCTCCGCGACGAGCACCCACAAAACTCCTGCCGCAAGCGATTGACAGGAGCGCAACGCAGGGCCTAGAAGGCCAGCGCCTTGGGGGCTGTAGCTCAGATGGGAGAGCGCTGCAATCGCACTGCAGAGGTCAGGGGTTCGAATCCCCTCAGCTCCACCAGGCCTAACGACTGATCGTTGATCTCCCAAAATCATGCCGCTGAAGCCGCTTGAGCGATGGCCTCGCCTTGGCTGCCGGCGCTCGCGCTGCCTAGTATCGGGCGACACGCCTCGAACCGCCCGGCAGCGCGACGATGACCCGCTACCCCATGTTCAACCCGCAGCTGCTGCAGAGCTTCGTCGCGGTCTGTGAGAGCATGAGCTTCACCCGCGCCGCCGAGCGGGTCTCGCTGTCGCAATCGACCGTCAGCCAGCAGGTCCGGCGGCTGGAGGAGATGCTGGGCAAGGCTCTGTTCGAGCGCAATCCGCATCAGGTGCAATTGACCGAGGAGGGCAGCCGGCTGCTCAGCTATGCAAGGCGCATCCTCGCTCTGCACGAAGAGGCACATGACGCGCTGACCGGCTTCTGGCGAGACGGTGTCCTGCGGCTGGGCATGCCCGAGGATTTCACCGTGCCGACCGCAGGCTTGCTCGCGCAGTTCAGTCTGGCGGAGCCGCATCTGCGGCTCGACGTCACCAGCGGCCTCAGCGCCGATCTCTACAGTGCCTATGAGCGCGAAGAGCTCGACCTCGTCCTGGTCAAGCAGCGCCGCCGCCAGCCACCGCGCGCCGCGCGACCCGAGCCGCTGCTCTGGCTCGACAGCCTGGCCCACCCCGCCATCGAGCGTGCGCCGGTGCCGCTGGCGGTCTTCCCGCTCAACGGGCTCTACCGCGAGGAACTGTGCGAGGCGCTGGACAGCCTCGGCATACGCTGGCGCGTCAGCTATGCCAGCACGAGCCTGGCAGCCCTCGTCGCCGCCTCCGCCGCCGGTCTCGGCCTGACCCTGCTTCCCGCGAGCTGCCGGCAGCAAGGCCACCGCGTGCTCGGAGCTGCTGAAGGCCTGCCGGAGGTGACCGGCTTCGAGTTGGCGCTCTACTATCGCGACAATGCCCCGAGTGCGACCGAGGCCCTCGCCGGGGCACTGGCTGGCTTCTGCGGCCTCCAGCCATAGCGCGATCTCTGGCGCTCATTGCTGGCTATCGACTTGAACGCATTGATCATTGCCGAATCGAATGATCATCATGGGCAAACATCGCTGCCAATGCTTGCCCTCGTCCCGTAGATCGGAGCCACAAGCTCACAGTCAGATCGGGGAAACACCATGGGCAGCGTGCAGCACCAGAGCCGCAGGGGCTTTCTCATGCAGACCGGCCAGCTCACCACGTCAGCCGCGATTATCGGCCTGGCCGGTAGCGCAGAGGCAGCGCCCGCTAAGGCTGGGAAGGACGATGCCAAGACCGGCATCACCACATTGACGGACCGCCACTACTATCTCGGTGGCGTCCGGCTCGAAGACGGCTTCGACTATGACGGCGACATCGTGGTCGGCACCCGCACCGGGCTCTACACGCTGGAGATCAAGGACGGGGCGATCGCCGCCCTGCATCCGGCCGGCGCCACCCTTTCCGCCGCGCTGCCGCGCTACGATGCCGGCGGCCAGCTGGCGCTCCCGGCGATGCGCGACATGCACATCCACCTCGACAAGACCTTCTATGGCGGCCCCTGGCAGGCGCCGCGCCCGCGCCAGGGCAAGACGATCATGGACATGATCGCGCTGGAGGAGAAGCTGATCCCGACCCTGCTGCCGACCTCGCAGGAGCGCGCCGAGGGCCTGATCGCGCTCCTGCAGTCGAAGGGCACGACCACCGCCCGCAGCCATTGCAACATCGATCCGGTCAGCGGGCTGAAGAGCCTGGAGCACCTGTTGCTCGCGCTCGAGAAGCACCGCGACGACTTCTCCTGCGAGATCGTCGCCTTCCCGCAGCACGGCCTGCTGCACTCCAAGGTCGACGGGCTGATGCGCGAGGCCATGCAAATGGGCGTGCACTATGTCGGCGGGCTCGATCCGACCAATGTCGACAAGGCGATGGAGAAATCGCTCGACGCGATGTTCCAGATCGCGCTCGACACCGGCAAGGGCGTCGACATCCACCTGCACGAGACCGGCGCGTCCGGCGCCGCGGCTGTCACCTACATGATCGACACGGTCGAGAAGAATCCGGCTTTGCGCGGCAAGGTGACGATCAGCCATGGCTTCGCTTTGGCGACAATGGCGCCCGGCCTGCAGGCGGAGACGATCCAGCGTCTCTCGGCCCAGAAAATGACGATCGCCTCGACCGTGCCGCTCGGCGCCCTGACGATGCCGCTGCCGCAATTGCAGGACAAGGGCGTCTTCGTGATGACCGGCACCGACAGCGTCATCGACCACTGGTCGCCCTTCGGCAGCGGCGACATGCTGGAGCGGTCCTACCTTTACGCGCAGGTCTATCGGAACTCGGACGAATTCCGTCTGTCGCGCTCGCTCGCCATCGCGACCGGCGGCGTCCTGCCGCTCGACGACGAGGGCAAGCGCGCCTGGCCGAAGGTCGGCGACACCGCCGGCTTCACGCTGGTCGGCGCGAGTTGCTCCGCCGAGGCGGTCGCGCGCATTCCGGCGCGCAGCGCCACCTTCCACAAGGGCCGGATGGTCTATGGCAGCGTCGGCAAAGCCTGAGACGGCCCGGCACTCATAAAGTCGAGATGCAGGCGCGCCCGGAAATCGGGCGCGCCACGCTGATCTCTGCTCAGCCCTTCAGCTTGGCGTTGCACTGGCTCCAATAGCCGCCGCCCTTCTCGATCCACTTCAACTCGCCATTGGCGTTGGCGGCCTTGTTGGCGTTGTACTGGTCGGCGCAGGTCTTGAGGCGCGCGCGGCCGGCGGTCTCATCCGAATATTTCGTCGCGACGGCCTTCGGGAACACCGCGGCCTTGGCCTTGCCCGCGGGCTTCGCCGGGGTCGCCGCAGCTGGCGTCGCCGCCGGAGCGTCCGTCACCGCCGCGGCCGCATCGTTCTCGGAGGCGTCGTCGTCGGCGCAGTTGGCCTTGCGGAAATCGTTCCACTTCTGGCCCTTCAGCGTGTTCGCCTTCTTGGCGTCCTGATACTTTGCGCTGCACTCCTTCATCGTCAGGGCCGAGGCCGGCGCGCCGGCAAGGCCCATGGTCATCAGAGCAAGGGCGGTGGAGAACAGAAGCGTCTTCATGTGCAGTCTCCCTGGGCGATAAATCGAGCTCGCCGCAGCGAGCTTAACCAACGCCGGGAATCTCTGCCATTGCCTTGCGGCAACTTCTTGGCGTGTCGAGCGTTTACAGCCCGGTCATTTAAAGAGGATCAAGCCATGAAGACATTCACTCTCGCCGCCCTTGCCGTCATGGCCATGGGTCTGGGCGCCTGCTCGACCACGGAAGAGCGTATCGGCGGCGCGGCCGTCGGTGCTGGAACCGGCGCGGTCGTCGCCGGGCCGGTCGGTGCCGTCGTGGGGGGGGCTGCCGGCGCCGTCACCGGCCCGACAGTGGCTCGCACCACGCGACGGGCGGTGCGCTAAACGCGATCGGCGGCGGAACCCTACCGCCGCTCCTTCGTTTCGACCATGAAGCCATTCGAGCCCATGGAGTCGAACGATGGACAACGACAAGCGCCTGCCGCCGGACGTACCCTCGCACGAGGATGAGATCGACCGTGCGACGGGTAGCGTCGCGGCTCGGGCCGCAGACCTCGCCAATCGCACGGCAGAAACCGTCAAGGACGGTTATGGACGGGCCAAGGAGAAGCTGGCCGAGATCGATCCCCGCGACACATTGCGCGACGCCGGCCGCTATGCCCAGGAAACCGGCGAAGCAGCAGTCGAGACGGTCAACCGCCACCCGCTCGCGGCCTTTGCCATCGGCGCGGTCAGCGTGGGCCTGCTCGCCTGGGCGATGACGCCACGCCGGTCGAGCTGGCAACCCGACACATCAGGCTGGACACGCATGCTGCGCGACTACAGCGACCAGGCGCTGCGCGCCGGGCGCGATCTCGTCGGCAGTGGCCGCGAACAGCTCGATCGCAGCCGAGATTATGCCAGCCGCGGGCAGGAATATCTCGACATGGGCCGCGATTACGCCCGTGAAGGCGGCCAGATGCTCATGCGTCGCGGCGAGCGCGAGCCCCTTGCCGCTGTGGTCGGCGTCGGACTGGCGCTCTACGTGATCGGCTCTCTTCTGAGCAGCAGCGGCAGCAGCGGCCAGTCGCAACCTGCCGCCCGCCGCCGGGCCAAGCGGTAACCGATCGACTGGGCGGCTCAGCCCCGGCGCGAGGCCTTCTCCGCCTGGCGAGCCGCCTGCTTCTCGGCATCGCCGGCCCGCACAACACTCCGGATCGTCAGCGGCGGCTTGCCCGACCTCTCGGCGATCACGCGGTCCTGCTCCTGAATTGCCTCCAGCGCGGGATCGTCGCCATCGATCCCGCCGAGCAGCTCGGTGGGGACACGGCGATTGGAGCTGCGCGAGCCGTCCTCATAGAACACGTCGAACAGTACGAAGGCCGCGTCGAGCGGCTTTGACTTCTTGCGGGCCATGTTCAGTCCTGTTGGTTGAGCGATCTGCCCGGCCGCAGCGCTCGATGGCGGGCCGAGAGATCGCGGAGCCGCGCGAGCGGCGGCAGAAAGCGATGGCCGCGAGGTAGACCTGTCAGGCCGGCAAGGCAAGCCGGAACGGCGCCAAGGACGAGATGCAGCCTATGCCAGACTCAGTGTCTCGACGATCTGCGAGTCGAGCACGAGGTCGTCGCTGGCCCCCATCAGCCACAGGCTGTCGGCTGTGAAGCGCAGGATCGGCCTGTCCCACCAGCGCTCGATCAGACCGGCGAGCGCTGCAGTCTCGGCCACGTCGAGATCGTCGCTCAGGTTCCAGATGCCGACCACATAGAGATCACTGGTCGGCCGCCCGAGCGCCCGCTGGAGAAGGTGGAGCATGTTCTGCCCGTCGCGGCGTTCCGGGTACAGTCGCAGATAGAGCCGGCCGCGATTGACGTTGCCCGAGAACAAGCCGCGCAGTTCCATTGCGACAGGCCCGATGCGCGACAGCGCATCGAGCGCGGCAGGATCGATCACCGGCGGCGCACCGACCGACAGCGAGCTGCACACCGTCGCATGCAGCTTCGCCTGCCGCCGGCTGACGATGTCCCAGGCGATCTTGCCCGCGAACGGCGACGCGCGCAGCTCGCGCTCCAGCTCCTGGTAAGCCGGCGCCTCCTGCAAGCCCAGCGTCGGCACCACCAGTGAATAGATCGGCGGGTGCCGACCGTTGTCGTAATGCGTGCCGTCCTTGCGCGCGATCGCCCTGGGATGGGCAGGGTCGATCAGCGGCAGATGCGCCAGGCGGTAGCTATCGTCGAGCGCCATTCCGGCACCTGCAACGAAGGCCGTGCGGCTCCTGAGATAGGCGAGATCCTCGTCGCCGATCAGCTCGATCCCGGTCGCCTCGCTCACGCCTTCAGCATCCACTCATGCGCAGGGTCGTTGTGGAACTTCCAGACCCGCTTTGGCCCGGCCATGACGTTGAGATAATACAGCTCGTAGCCATGCGGCGCGCCGACGGGGTGGTAGCCCTTCGGCACCAGAACGACGTCGCCATCCGAGAACGCCATGGTCTCGTCGAGCGAACGGTCGTCGGTATAGACGCGCTGGAAGCCGAAGCCCTGCGGCGGGTCGAGGCGATGGTAATAGGTCTCCTCCAGCAGCGATTCAGCCGGCAGATTGTCCTGATCATGCTTGTGCGGCGGATAGCTCGACCAGCACCCCGAAGGCGTGATCACCTCGACGACGAGCAGGCCGTCGGCGGCTTCCGTCTCCGGCAGGATGTTGCGGACATGGCGGGTGTTGCTGCCCTCCCCGCGCGTCAGCGAACCGACATCGGCCGGGCCGATGATGCGGGCAGGCCGCGCCCCGGCCGCACCCGGCGCCGAGCAGATCGCAAGCTCGCATGGTCCCTGTGCGGTGAGGCTCCAGTTCGAGCCGGCCGGCACATAAAGCGACCAGGGATCGGGCTCGAACGGCGAGGAGCGCCCGCCGATCACGCCGAAATCCTGCCCCGCCGCGCTCGCCGCGACCTTGCCCGAGAGCAGCACGAGACAATGCTCCCTGTCCCCGGTCTCACGCGACAGGCTCTGCCCGGCGGCCAGCTTGTGCACGGCGAATCCGACATGCTCCCAGCCGGCCGTCTCGGGCGTGACCTCATGGATGCGCCCCTCGGCATCGGGCGCCTGCGGCTTGACCAGCAGCTTCGACATCGCTCGCATCCAGGCTCAGGCGAGCCCGGCCTCCTTCAGGCTCTGCTTGAGATGGGCGACGCCCTTCTTGGCATAGGTCAACGGATGCGCCTTCTGCGGATCCTGCTCGGCCTCGACCACGACCCAGCCGGAATAGCCCGGCAGCGCCTTAAAGACGGCGGGGTAGTCGACCATGCCGTCGCCCGGTACGGTGTATACGCCAAGTTCCTGCCCCTTGCCGAGGATGGCGTCGAGGAAGCTCCAGTCCTCCTTGCGCGCCTGCTCCATCACGCCCTTGCGCACATCCTTGGCATGGACATGGCTGATGCGGGCACGGTAGCGCTGCGCGAGCTTGACCGGGTCGGCCCCGCCCCAGGTCGCATGGCCGGTATCGAGCAGGAGATGCGCCGCCTCGCCCGTCGCGGCCATGAAGGCGTCGATATCGGCCTCGCTCTCGACGATGGTGCCCATATGGTGGTGGTAGACCAGCCGGACGCCCTCGGCGAGCGTGCGCTCGGCGACCTCGGTGATCCTGCGGCCGAACTGCGCCCAATCGCCGGCTGCCATCACCGGCCGCTGCGACAAAGGCTTCGAGCGGTCGCCATGGATTGCGTTCGACGTCTCGGCAAAGACCAGCACGGTCGAGCCCATCGCCTTGAGCAGGTCGAGATGGGCACGCAAATGCTCCATCTCCTCATCAGCGTCGCGCTTCAGCAATTCGGCCGAATACCAGCCGGAGATACAGGCCATGCCGAACGGATCGAGCGCCGCCTTCAGCGCATTGGGCTCGCGCGGGAATTTGTGGCCGAGTTCCATGCCGACGAAGCCGGCTTCGCGGGCCTCGGCCAGGCAGGTTTCGAGCGGCGTCGCGCCGCCGATGTCCTGCAGATCGTCATTCGACCAGCCGATGGGGTTGGCGCCGATACGGATAGGCATGTCGTCCTCTTTGATCAGTTGTCGCGCGCGGCAAGCGCGCCGTCATAGCGCTTGCGCGCTGCCTTGACCTCGTCGCGTACCGAGACCGCGGGCACCGCCACCTCCCACCAATGCCCGCCGGCATCGGTCGAGATCAGCGGATCGGTATCGATGACGATGACGCTGGTACGATCATGGCCGCGCGCCTCCGCCAGTGCGGTCTCGAGTTCAGCCAAACCGGCGACCTTGCGCGAGATCGCGCCCATCGCGCCGGCATGCGCGGCAAAATCGATCTCCGGCAGCGTCTCGTGGCGGGTATCGCGCAGGAGATTGTTGAAGGAGGCGCCGCCGGTCGCGTTCTGCAGACGGTTGATGCAGCCGAAGCCTCTGTTGTCGAGCACCACGATGGTCAGCTTGACCCCGAGCATCACCGAGGTCGCGATCTCCGAGTTCATCATCAGATAGGAGCCGTCGCCGACCATGACGAAGACCTCGCGCGCCGGGTCGGCGAGCTTGGCCCCCAAGCCCCCGGCGATCTCGTAGCCCATGCAGGAATAGCCGTATTCCATATGGTAGCCGCCGGGCGCGCCGGCCTGCCAGAGCTTGTGCAATTCTCCCGGCAGGCCGCCGGCGGCACAGAGCACGACATCGCTCGCCCGGCTCTGGCGCTGTACCGCGCCGACAACCTGCGCATCGCTCGGCAGGGCCTGATTGCTCATCGCTGTGTAACGCGCGGCGGTTTCAAGCCAGGCATCACGCGATGCCTGCACCTGCGCGCTCCAGCCTGCCGGCGCCTTCCACCCCGCCAGTGCGGCTTCCAGCTCGGCGAGCGCGGCCTTGGCATCGGCAACCAGCGGCTGCGCGCCATGCTTGCCGGCATCGAATCCTTGCGTGTTCAGCCCGATGATCCGGCACTCCGGATCGGCGAAGAGCGCGCGCGAGCCGGTGGTGAAGTCCTGCAGGCGCGTGCCGACCGCGAGCACGACATCGGCATGCTTCGCGGCATCGTTGGCCGCGCCAGTGCCGGTGACGCCGATCGCGCCGAGATTGAGCGGGTTATCATGCGGCAAGGCGCTCTTGCCGGCTTGCGTCTCGGCGCTGGGGATGCCGTGCGCCAGGCAGAAGCGCGCGAGCTCGCCCTCGGCCTCGCTATAGAGCGTGCCGCCGCCGGCGACGACCAATGGTCGCTTCGCGCCCTTCAGCAGCGCGACCGCTTGCGCCAACTCCTGCTCGTCCGGACGCGTCCGGCGCGGTTGCCAGATCCGCTCGGCGAAGAAACTCTCCGGGTAGTCATAGGCTTCCGTCTGCACGTCCTGGCACAGCGCCAGCGTCACCGGCCCGCATTCCGACGGATCCGTCAGCACCTGCATCGCCCGCTCGAAGGCGGGGATGATTTGCTCCGGCCGGGTGATCCGATCGAAATAGCGCGAAACAGGGCGGAAGCAGTCATTGGCCGAGACGGTGCCGTCGCCGAAATCCTCGATCTGCTGCAGCACCGGATCGGGCCGGCGGCCGGCGAAGACATCGCCCGGCAGCAACAATAGCGGCAGGCGGTTGACATGCGCGACCGCGGCGGCCGTCACCATGTTCGTAGCGCCCGGCCCGATCGAGCTCGTCACTGCCATCATCCGACGCCGGCGCGAGGCCTTGGCGAAGGCGATCGCGGAATGCGCCATCGCCTGCTCGTTATGCGCGCGCAATGTCGGCAGGATGTCGCGCGCACCATGCAGCGCCTCGCCGAGCCCCGCGACATTGCCATGGCCGAAGATCGCCCAGACGCCGGCGAAGAGCGGCAATGTGCGGCCACCAACGACCGTTTTCTGCGCGGCAAGCGCCGCCACCAGCGCCTGCGCCATGGTGAGCCTGATCGTGCTCATGATCGCAATCTCCTCAGCGGCCTTGCCAGGCGTCGACCAGCCGGCCGAAGCGCTCGGCCATCATCGCGGTCGCGGCCTCGTCGTCGAGCTTGCCGGCGAGCCAGCCGCGCGCGGCCTCTCCGAAGATGCTGCGGCCGACCGCGAAACCTTTCACCGTCCTGGCGGTCTGCGCCAGCCGGAACGCAGCCTCCAGCTCCGGCAGCGGCGCGTCGAGCCCGAGCAGCACGACGCCGCGGCAATAGGGATCGTTCTCGGCGATCGCGGCATCGACCGCCGCCCAGGCCGCTGCGCTCGGCTGCCCCTCGAGCTTCCACCAGTCCGGCTTGATCCCGATGTCGTAGAGCCGGCGCATGACTGACGCCACGGTGTCGTCGCCAACCGGACCGTTCTTCGAGCAGATGATCTCGACCAGCAGCTCGCGGCCGACCTGCCGGCAGGCGAGCGCGACGCGCTTCAAGGTCGCCTCCTGCTCGGCCTTCAGCGCCGCGTCGTCGTCGGGATGATAGAAGGCCAGCACCTTGGCGACATGGTCGACCGGCCACTCGTTCAGCGCGGCTCCGAGCGAACCGTCGGCATCGGTTTCGAGTCGCAACGGCCGCGAACCCGGCAGTTCCAGCGGCCGCGCCACCCAGAAGCCGTGATCGCCGGCCCGAAACAGCGCCTCGCGGCCATGGCTCCCGTCGAGCAGCATGCCAAAGCCCTCGGCACCCTTGGCGATCCGAGCCGCGGCATCGACGGCAAGCCGCTTGAACACCGCGATGCGCTCGCGCGGCACGCCGGCCTCGTCCGCCATCGCCTCGATCTGGGAGCGGTGGTCGATCGCGAGCGCCATCAGCGTCGCCGCCTGCGGCCGGCGCGTCGTCGCCCAATGGACATGGTTGATCGCCACGTCATGGCGTAGCGCCCGGTGCGGCGAGCCATGCTTCAGGAAGAACTGCAATTCGGCGAAGGTCGGGCTTTCCGGCGAGCAGAGCAGGCGCGAGACGGCAAAAGCGCCGCAGGCATTGGCCCATGTGCAGCAGGTCTCGATCGGCTCGTCGCTGAGATAGCCGCGCAGGAAGCCCGACATGAAGGCATCGCCGGCGCCCAGGACATTGTAGACCTCGACCGGGAAGCCCGGCCCCTTGATCCCGTCCTCGATCGAGGCAGGGATGGCTCCTGGGAAGACCACACAGCCCATCGGCCCGCGCTTGCAGACGATCGTCGCCTGGCTCAGCGCGCGGATGTTGCGGATCGCGGCGAGCGTATCCTCCGAGCCGCCGGCGGCGTGCAGTTCCTCCTCGGTGCCGACGATCAGGTCGCACTCCGGCAGGATCGCCTGGAGATGCTGGGTGACGCTGTCGGAACGGATATAGCGCTCCTCGCCGGCGCCATGCCCGGCAAGGCCCCAGAGATTGGGCCGGTAGTCGACGTCGAACACGACCTTGCGGCCATGCTTGCGGGCGAGCGCGATCGCCTTTCGCTGCGCCTTGGCGGCGTTCGGAATGGCGAAATGCGTGCCGGTGACAACCACCGCCTTGGCCGAGGCGATGAAGGCCTCGTCGATCTCGCTCTCGTCGAGCGCCGCATCGGCGCAATCGGTACGGTAGAAGATCAGCGGGAAGGTCTTCTCGTCGCGCACACCGAGGATCACGAGCGAGGTCAGGCGCTTGGGATCGACGACGACGCCCCTGGTTTCGACGCCCTCGCGCTGCAACTGCTCCAGGATGAAGCGGCCCATCTGCTCGTCGCCGACGCGGGTGATCACCGCCGATTTCAGGCCGAGCCGGGCGGTGCCGATCGCGATATTGGTCGGGCAGCCACCAACCGCCTTGGAGAACGAGGCCATGTCCTCGAGCCGGCCGCCGATCTGCTGGCCATAAAGGTCGACCGAGGAGCGGCCGATCGAGATCAGGTCGAGCACGGGTTCAGGCATCGGGGCGGGCTTTCTCTGCGGTGCCGACGGCGAGCGTCATGGCGAGCGCGAAAGTGGCCGACATCGAGCGGAAGGCGCCGTAATCGGCCTCCTCGACCTCGAGCCACAGGGAGCAATGCTGGGCGAGCGGGCTGAGCGCGCTGTCGGTGATCGCGATCACCGGGATGCCCTTGGCATGGGCCTGCGCCGCGATTCCGACCGTCGTCGGCGTATAGGGCGCACAGCTGACGGCGACGACAACGTCGCCCTCGCGCGCGATCGCCGCCTGCTCGGGGCCGAGCGCGGCGATGTTGTCGACCAGCACCGCCCGGATGCCGAGCTTGCCGAACGCATAGGCGAGATAGGACACCACCGCGAACATCCGGCGCGCGCCAACCAGGATGATCGTCTCCGCCCCGGCGAGCAGGTCGGTCGCCCGGTCGACGTCATGGTATTTCACGGTCGATTGCAGCCGCGTCAGCGAGCTGCGGCTGGCCTCGACGAAGCCGTCCAGCAGCACCTGCGCCATGTTCGGCCCGGCCGCGCCTTCGTCGCGCAGCGCCGCCAGCCGGTCGCGATAATCCGGGAATTGCTGGCGCAGCCGCGAGCGGAAGAGCTGCTGCAATTCGCTGAACCCGGAATAGTTCAGCGCCTGGGCAAAGCGCACCAGCGTCGAAGCCTGCACGCCGGCCTGCTGTGCCACCTGCGCCGCCGTGCTCAGCGCCATGTCGTCGGGATTGGCGAGCGCATAATCTGCGACCTGCCGCAGCCGTTTCGGCAGGCTCGCCCCCCGCTCGCGCAGCAGGGCGACGAAGCCGTCGAAATCGTCCTTAGGCGTTTCCTGCTGCACTGGCGATGTCATCGGGAACAGGGGCTCTCGCGGCCTTGACTTGCGCCGCCAGAGAATGGAATGTTTGTTCCATTAGTCAAGCGCAATAAAAATAATGTGCCATTGTGACAATGGCATCGCAGGGAGAGACATACGTTGTCCGAGCCAACCGACTTTCGCCGCGACCTCGACGGCAAGGTCGCCGTCGTCACCGGCGGCAGCCAGGGCCTGGGCGAGGCGATCGCTCGCGAATTCGCCGCGCGCGGCGCTGCCGGCCTCGTCCTGACCGGCCGCAACCGCGAGCGTGGCGAGGCGGTTGCCAGCAACCTTAAGGCCTCCGGCTGCCACGCCCTCTTCCAAGCCGCCGATCTTGCCGATCTCGAAGCGGTCCGCGGGATCATCCCGGCCGCGGAGAAAGCTTTCGGGCGCCTCGACATCCTCGTCAACGCCGCCGGCGACACCGACCGCGGTACGATCTTCGATACCAGCCCCGAGCTCTATACCCGGATCATGGCGGTCAACCTGACCGCGCCGTTCTTCCTGATCCAGGACGCCGCGACCCTTATGCGCAGGCAGGATATCCGGGGTTCGATCGTCAACATCCAGTCGATGTCGGCCCATGGCGGCCAGCCCTTCCTGGCCGCCTACAGCGTCTCGAAGGGCGCGCTGGCGACGCTGACGAAGAACGCCGCCTACGGGCTGTTAGCCGACCGCATCCGCGTCAACGGCCTCAATATCGGCTGGATGGCGACGCCCGGCGAAGACGCGATCATGCGCCTGCGTCACGATGCGCAGGATGGCTGGCTGGAGAAGGCTGAGGCCGGCCGCCCCTTCGGCCGCCTGATCGATCCGCGCGAGGTCGCCAAGGCAGTCGCCTATCTGGCGTCGGCCGAATCGGGACTGATGACGGGCGCCAATATCGACTTCGACCAGACCATTCTCGGCGCGCACGACTGAGCCGCCGGAGCATTCTCGAACCGCAGGACGACGGACGTGATGAGATTTGGATTGCTGGGCGCCGGCCGCATCGGGCGCATTCACGGGCTCAACGTCGCGGCGCGTGCCGATGCGCAGTTGGTCGCGCTCTCCGACGCGTCCGCCGAGGCAGCCGCCTCGCTCGCCCAGGCGTCCGGCGCCAAGGTCGCGAGCACGGAGGCGATCCTCGCCGATGGCGGCATCGACGCCGTGGTGATCTGCACGCCGACCGACACCCATGCCGACCTGATCGAGGCCGCCGTCACCGCCGGCAAGGCCGTGTTCTGCGAAAAGCCGGTCGATCTCGACGCCGGGCGCATCCGCCGCTGCCTCGAGGTCGTCTCGAAGTCCGGCAAGCCGCTGATGATCGGCTTCAACCGTCGCTTCGACCCCAACTTCGCGGCTCTGGAGGGCCGGCTGCGCGCCGGCGAGGCCGGCGCGATCGAGATCGTAAGCGTCATCTCGCGCGATCCCGGCCCGCCGCCGGTCGAGTACGTCAAGCGCTCCGGCGGCCTGTTCCGCGACATGATGATCCATGATTTCGACATTGCGCGCTTTCTCCTCGCCGAGGAGCCGGTCGAGGTCTTCGCGCTCGGCTCGGCTTTGGTCGATCCCGCGATCGGCCAGGCCGGCGACGTCGACACCGCCGCCGTGCTGATGCGCACCGCGAGCGGGCGCATCGCCCAGATCTCGAACTCGCGCCGCGCCACTTACGGCTACGACCAGCGCATCGAGGTCCACGGCTCCAAGGGCATGCTGCGCGCCGGCAACATCCACGAGACCACGGTCGAGATCGCGACCGGCGCCGGCTTCCGCGCCGACCCCGTGCAGAACTTCTTCCTGGAGCGCTATGCCGCGGCCTATCGCGCCGAGCTCGACGCCTTCGTCAGCGCCTGCCGCGACAAGCGCGCGCCCTCTCCCTCCGGCCTCGACGGCTTGAAGGCCCAGATCCTGGCCGATGCTGCGACAGAATCCCGTCGCACCGGCAAGCCGGTCGCCGTCTCGCTGGAATCGCTGTGATGACGCCAGCCGAACTCGACCTGCGCCAGTACGCTGTGCTCGGTCTCGTCGACGAGGCGAGCCGCCTGGCGCTCGACTATTTCGGCCGCAAGGACAGCCTCGGCATCAGCATGAAGGGCGCGCAGGATTGGCTCACTGTCGCCGACGGTGCGGTCGAGGTCTTCCTGCGTGAGCGCCTTGCCGTGCTCTTCCCGAGCGATGCGGTGATCGGCGAGGAAGGCGGCGGCGAAACAGCCGATGCGGTCTGGATCATCGACCCGATCGACGGCACCTCGAACTTCGCCCGCGGCGATCGCACCTGGTGCATCTCGATCGGCCTGCTGCTCAACGGCATTCCCGAGATCGGCATCATCTCGGCCCCGGCGCTGGGCGAGGTCTATCTCGGCCGCCGCGGCCGTGGCGCGACCATGAACGGCGAGCCGATCAAGGTCTCCGGCACCGCCGACATCCGCCGCGCCTATCTCGAATTCGGCTGGTCGACCCGCATCCCCACCGAGGATTATCTCGCCACGGTCGGCCGCGGCTTCGCCGCCGGCGCCTCGGTCAAGCGCTCGGGTTCCGGCGCGCTCGGCCTCTGCCATGTCGCGATCGGCCGTACCGAAGCCTATGCCGAACTGCACATCAATGCCTGGGACGTCGCTGCCGGACTGGTGATCGCGACCGAGGCCGGCGCCGACGCCAACGACTTCTTCGCGGGCGATGCGATCAAGGCCGGCAACCCGGTGCTATGCTGCACCCCGGAGCTGACGGGCGAGCTGGAACGCATCACCGGAATAGTAAGCCGGCACAATAGCCGTTGATCTTTGCCGACGACCGGTCACTATCGACCCAACAAGAACAGACAGAACCAGATATCGGGAGGAAGACCATGCAGAAACACCACTGGCTTCGCGCCGGACTTTTCGCCGCCGCCGCGAGCGCGGCCTTCGCCGCCGCTCCGGCCCAGGCCCAGGGCTCGCTCGTCATGTATTGCGGCGTGCAGGAGGAATGGTGCCGCGCCATGAGCGGCGCCTTCGAGAAGGAAACCGGCATCAAGGTCGCGATGACCCGCAAGTCCGCCGGCGAGATCTACGCCCAGCTCAAGGCGGAATCGTCCAATCCGCGCGGCGACATCTGGTGGGGCGGCACCGGCGACCCGCATCTGCAGGCGGCCGAGGAAGGCCTGACCCAGGAATACGAATCGCCCGCCAACAAGGACCTGCACGAATGGGCGCTGGCCCAGTGGGAGGCCGCCAAGAAGCGTTCGGTCGGCATCTATGCCGGTGCTCTCGGCTTCGGCTACAACACCCAGCAGATCAAGGCCAAGGGCCTCAACGAGCCCAAATGCTGGGCCGACCTGCTCGATCCCAAGCTGAAGGACGACGTCCAGGTCGCAGACCCCAACTCCTCGGGCACCGCCTACAACCTGCTCGCCACGGTCGTGCAGCTGATGGGCGAGGACAAGGGCTTCGACTATCTCAGGGCCCTGCACAAGAACATCAGCCAGTACACCAAGTCGGGCGCCGCCCCTGCCAAGGCGGCGAGCCTCGGCGAGACCGCCGTCGGCATCGTGTTCATCCATGACGCCGTCGTCTTCGCCGTGCAGGGCGACCCGATCAAGGCCGTCGCCCCCTGCGAGGGCACCGGCTACGAGATCGGCTCGATGTCGATCGTCAAGGGCGCGCGCAATCTCGACAACGCCAAGAAGTTCTACGATTGGGCCCTGACCCCGGCCGCCCAGGCGCTTGCCGCACCGGCCAAGTCCTATCAGGTGCCGTCGAACAAGAACGCGCCCGTTCCGGCCCAGGCTCCGAAGATGTCGGACATGAAGCTGATCAAGTACGACTTCGTCAAATACGGCTCCTCGGCCGAGCGGGTCCGGCTGCTGACCAAGTGGGACAAGGAGATCAAGGCGCTGCCGAAGTGATCGTGCAAGTGAGCGCACGCTGACCTCTGACATCTGAGACGAGAGGCGAGAGACGATGCGTCCCGCGACGAGGCTTGCGCTGCTGGCCGGCTGGCTCGGCTATGCGCTCATCCCTTGGTATCTGCCCGAGGGGATGAGCCTGTCCGGCTATCCGTTCGGCAAGTCCGGCACGGCGCTGGCGCTCGTGCTCTCGGGGGCTGCGCCCTGGCTCCTGCCCGTCGGCATCGCCCTTCTCCTCGCGAGCCTGCTCAGCCTCCGGCAGGAAAATGCCGCCACCGGCAAGCTCCTGGCCTGGATCGGCTTTGCCGGCCTCGCAGTCTTCTTCGCCCAGGGCTTCGCCGTCACGCTCAAGGACCAGGGCATGCCGGCGCTGGCCGCCCTGCTCGGCGGGGCTGGCGCATCGCAACCCGGCATGGGCTTCGGCGCGCTCGTCACGCTTGTCTCGCTGCTCCTGCTGCTCTGCCACGGCCTTGCCTATCGCGGCCTGTGCCGTGGCGACCTCTTCACCACGTCCTCGATCGGCATCGTCATCATGCTGATCGTCACCTTCATCTTCCTGCCGGTCGCAGTGATCCTGCGCAGCGCTTTGGTCGATTCCAGCGGCGCCATCGTCCTCGGCAAGTTCGTCGAGCGCCTGTTCTCTTCGACGATCTGGGGGCTGGGCTGCCTGTCCGCCAACACCAATTGCGGCGTCGCCTGGAACACGCTGATCCTGGCGGTGCTGACCGGGCTGATCACCACCCTGCTCGGGCTCGCCTGCGCCCTTCTGATCCTGCGCACCGGCATGCCCGGCAAGCGGGCGATGCGCCTGCTCACCGTGCTGCCGATCATCACGCCGCCCTTCGTCATCGGCCTGGCGCTGATCCTGCTCTTCGGCCGCTCCGGCCTGTTCTCGACATTCCTGTTCGACTGGTTCGGCATTCCGCGCTCGCGCTGGATCTACGGCCTGCCCGGCGTGCTGCTCGCCCAGGTCCTCGCCTTCGCACCGATCGCCTTCCTGGTGCTGATCGGCGTCGTGCAGGGCATCGCGCCGAGCCTGGAAGAGGCCTCGCAGACGCTCGGCGCCAAGCGCTGGACCACCTTCCGCACCGTGACCTGGCCCCTGCTGCGCCCTGGCCTCGCCAACGCCTTCCTGCTCGGCTTCGTCGAGAGCATGGCCGATTTCGGCAATCCGCTAGTGCTCGGCGGCAATTTCGAGGTGCTCTCGACCAAGATCTTCTTCGCCGTGGTCGGCGCCGCACATAACCAGGGCCAGGCGGCGGTGCTCGCCATCGTCCTGCTCGGCTTCACGCTCGCCGCCTTCTGGGCGCAGCAATACTGGCTCGGTGGAAAATCCTACACCACCGTCACCGGCAAGGGCGATTCCGGCCTGCCGACGCCATTGCCGCGCCGGATCACCTGGATTTCGGCCCTCGTGATCGGGCCCTGGGTGGCGCTGACCGCTGTGATCTACGTCGTCATCCTGATGGGCGGCTTCGTCAAGACGATGGGGCGCGACCACACCCCGACGCTGCAGCACTACATCACCGGCTTCTCGATCGACTTCAGCCGCGGGCTCTATTTCGACGGCTCGGCCTGGCCGTCCTTCTTCACCACGCTGAAGCTCGCGGCGATCTCGGCGCCGCTGACCGCGATCATTGGCCTGCTCACCGCCTATCTCCTGACGCGCCAGCGTTTCGCCGGACGTGGCGCGCTCGAATTTGCGACCATGCTGAGCTTCGCCATTCCCGGCACCGTGCTCGGCGTCGCCTATATCCTCGCCTTCAACGTGCCGCCGGTCGAGATCACGGGCACCGGGTTGATCCTGGTCATCGCCTTCGTCTTCCGCAACATGCCGGTCGGCGTGCGCTCCGGCATCGCCGGGCTGTCGCAGATCGACAAGAGCCTGGACGAGGCTTCGGCGACGCTGTCGGCCCGCAGCTTCACCACGCTCTGGCGGGTGGTGCTGCCGCTGCTGCGCCCGGCCCTCGTCGCCGCGCTGATCTACAGCTTCGTGCGCAGCATGACGACGGTGAGCGCCGTGATCTTCCTGGTCTCGGCCGAGTACAATCTCGCCACCGCCTATATCGTCGGCCGCGTCGAAGCCGGCGAGTTCGGTCTCGCCATCGCCTATTCCTCGGTGCTGATCGTGGTGATGGCCCTCGGCATCAGCCTGATCCAGCTCGGCGTCGGCGAGCGCAAGCTCGGCCGGCGCAGCACCCCGCCCGCCCTCGCCTCCTCCGCGGCCGAGCCGATCAAGTAAGGATACGTTGCAGCCATGCCCAAGGCCGGCCCCGCCTCAGTCGCGTTCCGCAATGTCAGCATGCGCTACGGCGCGGTGACGGCGGTCGACAATGTCAGCTTCTCGATCGAGGCCGGCAAGCTCGTCACGCTGCTCGGTCCCTCCGGCTGCGGCAAGACCACGACGCTGCGCATGATCGCCGGGCTGGAGATCGCCAGCGAGGGCCAGATCCTGATCGGCGACAAGGACGTCACCCGGCTCTCCGCCGCCGATCGCGACGTCAGCATGGTCTTCCAGTCCTATGCACTCTTCCCGCATATGAACGTGCTCGAGAATGCCGCCTACGGCCCGACCGTGAAGGGCCTGCCCAAGGCCAAGGCGCAGGAGATGGCGCTGGAGAAGCTGGCGCTGGTCGGCCTCAAGGGCTTCGAGAAGCGTTTTCCCTCGGAGCTCTCAGGCGGTCAGCAGCAGCGCGTCGCGGTGGCCCGCGCCCTCGTGCTGGAGCCACAGGTCCTGCTCTTCGATGAGCCGCTCTCAAATCTCGATGCCAAATTGCGCCGGCGCGTGCGCGAGGAGATTCGCGAACTGCAGCAGACGCTCAACCTCACCGTCGCCTATGTCACACACGATCAGGAGGAGGCGCTCGCCGTCTCCGACCGCATCATCGTGATGTCGAATTCCCGCATCGCCCAGGAAGGCACGCCGCGCCAGCTCTATGAGGAACCCGCCGACGCCTTCGTGGCCGACTTCATCGGCGACGCCAACATGGTCGACGTCACCGTGAAATCAGTCGCCGACGGGCGGGCTGCCGTCGCGATCGGTCCGGCGAACGTCTCATTGGCGGCGCGCGGCCTGCAGCCGGGCCCCGCGAAGGCAGCCATCCGGCCGCAGAGCCTGCTGGTTTCGCGCCATGAAAGCCAGGGCACACTGCCGGGCAGCGTCCGCAAATGCGCTTATCTCGGCAACCATCTCGACCTGATGATCGAGACCGCGGTCGGGGAACTCTTCGTCATCAGCCACGATGTCGACGACATGCTGCTGCCGGGCACGCCTGTCTGGCTCTCCTTCGCCAGCTCGGGCGTGATCCTGGTGCCCTGAGTGTCTACTCAACCGCCGATGTTGAAGGAATAGCTCGCGCCGATGCCGACCGAGAACTGGTTGCGCTGCCCCAGCCTGTCGACCAGAGGCGAGTTGCCGGCGTCCCCGACCAGCCGGTCGTAGCGGGCGAACAGCGTGGTCGAGAAGCTCGGCGACCACGCATATTCCAGCGACGAGGCGAGACCGACCGATTTGGCGCCGGCACCGGGCTTGTAGGCGGAAATCGTGCCGTTGAGCGCAGCCTCTCCCGGCAGCACGCCGAAATTCCGGCGCATATAGGAAGCGCTGCCGAGCGAGGCACGTGGACCGACGGCGAAGGTGAAGGCGCCGAAGCGCTCGACCCAGTCGGCCGAGAAGTCGGCGACCACGCCATGATGCCCGTTGAAGCCCTGGCGGACTTCGACACGGGTGCGCAACCGCTCGGGGATGACCCAGTACTCGGCGAAGACGCCGGCCTCGATCGCCCAGGGCACGTCGCGCATGCCGAGCAGCCGGATATTAGAGCCTGAGTAACGACCGGAGCGATAGGCGCCGACCACGCCGACATCGAAGCGATCAGTGTCGTAGATGGCGTAGTCCAGGCTGTCGTCGGGGGCGCTGAACCCGGCCGGCTCCCCGGCGCGGCGCCAGGACAGGGACGGCATGAAAGACGGCCCGGCGGAGTTTGCTCCGTCATATTTCGGGCCGACCTGGAACGAGCCGCCCAGCGTGACGATCCAGCCCTTGGCCGGAGTCGGATCGGTCAGGATCTTCTTGGTGTCGTCATCGTCGTCGTCGTCATCGTCGTTCGCGCGCACCACCCCGTTGGAGAGGACGAGCAGCGCGGCGATCCCGGCCAGGACGGCGACGTGCCGGCGCCGGCCGCGGGCTGGACGTTCGTGACGTACGAGAGAAAGCATGGAGAGGGTCGTCCCATGGGTCGTCAGTCCGCGATCGCGCGGCCCAGCCTAATACCGAGTTTCTTAATGCGGTGCCAAAGGCTTCTTTCCGCTATGCCTAGCAATTTCGCAGCCCTGACCTGCACGCCGTCGCTGCGCCTGAGCGCCTCGAGGATGAAATCGCGCTCGATCCGCTCGAGTTCGGCGTCGAGATCGCGCGGCAAGCTGTCGCGATCGCCCCGGCGCGTGGCGTTGAACAGATCCTGCGGCAGGTCGCCAGCATCGATCGTCGGCGCCTTGGCTACGATCACCGCCCTTTCGATGCAGTTGTGCAGCTCGCGGATGTTTCCCGGCCAGTCATAGGCGGTCATGGCAGCCAGCGCGGCCGGCGAGAAGCCGCTCGCTCGCTTGCCCATCCCTTCAGCCAGCTCGGCCAGGAAATGCGTGGCCAGCAGCGGGACGTCGTCGGCGCGGTCCCGCAGCGGCGGCAGCACGATAGGGAAGACGTTGAGCCGGTAGAACAGGTCCTCGCGGAAGCTGCCCTTGTCGACGGCCTGGCGCATGTCCTTGTGCGTCGCCGCGACCAGCCTGACATCGACCGTCTGGGTCCGGGTCGCGCCGACCGGCTCGAAGCTGCGCTCCTGGATCACCCGCAGCAGCTTGGCCTGGATCGGGAGCGGCATATCGCCGATCTCGTCGAGGAAGAGCGTGCCGCCATCGGCCGCGGCGAAGCGCCCGGTACGGTTGGCGAGCGCCCCGGTGAAGGCACCCTTCACATGGCCGAAGAGCTCGCTCTCCAGCAGGGGTTCGGGGATCGCCGCGCAATTGACCACGACGAAGGGCTTGTCGCGTCGCGGGCTGTTGAAGTGGATCGCCTTGGCGACCAGCTCCTTGCCGGTGCCGCTCTCGCCGTTCAGCAGCACGGTTGCCTTCGTCTCGCAGACCTCGGTGACCTGCTCGATCACGCGGCGGAATGAGGCGCTGTTGCCGACCAGGGTGTCGAAGCTGTAGCGACCTTCGAGCTCGCTGCGCAGCCTTTCATTGTCGCGCACCACATCGGCGAGGCGCAGTGCCCGCCTGATCGTGGCCGAGACGTCATCAATCTCGAAGGGCTTGGCGATGTAGTCGAACGCACCTTCCTTGACGAGGTCGACCGCGTCGCGCACCGCTGCAAAGGCAGTGATGATGATGACCGGCACCTCGGGCCAGCGGCTGCGAACCTCCCGCAACAGCTCGCGTCCGTCCATCACCGGCAGCCTGAGATCGGTCAGCACCAGGTCGAAGCGCGCCTGTTCGAGCTCGCCAAGTGCAGCACGCGCGCTGTGGACGGCCGTGGCGCGGAAGCCGAGATCCTCCAGCGCTGCCGCCAGCACGTCGGCGAGCCGCACCTCGTCGTCGACCACCAGGATGGAATGGCTCATGCCGGTGCTCCCGGTTTCGCCCGCGGCAGGGTGATGGTGAAGGCTGCGCCCCGCCCCGGTTCGCAGACGCAGGTGGCGCTGCCGCCATGGGCCTCCGCCACGGTCTGCACCTTTGCGAGCCCGAGCCCTGAGCCCTTGGCCTTGGTGGTGAAGAACGGGTTGAAGATCTCCGGCCGGATCGCATCCGGCACGCCGGCGCCCTCGTCGCTGATCGTCAGCGAGACCCCCTCCCCGGTGGCGCGCAGGCTGGCCTGGATCGTGCCGCCCTCGGGCATCGCGTCGATCGCGTTGAGGACGAGGTTGAGACAGGCCTGGTAGAGTTGATCGGGGTCGCCGAGGACGGTCCCCCCCCGCTCGTATCCTCGACGGTCAGCTTAATCTTCCGGCGAGAGAACTCGGGCGCCGCGATGTCCGCGACGCGATCGATCACTGCACGCAAGGGGATCTCGATCTTCACCGGCGGCTTGGGCTGCGCGAAATCGAGAAAGTCGCGGACCAGCGTCTCGATGCGGCGCACCTCGTCGATAACGTAGCCCAGCATCTTCTCTTCAGCATTGCCGAGCTTGGCGCGGTTGCGGACGACCTCCGTCGAGGTCTTGATGATACCGAGCGGGTTGCGCACCTCATGGGCGATCACCATTGCCGCCTGCCCGAGCGCCGAGAGCCGGTCCTTTCGCCGGAGCTCCGCCTCGAGCTCCTGCAGCTTGCCGAGCTGCTCGGCCATGCCGTTGAAGCCGGTGGCGAGCTCGACGATCTCGCGCCCGCCGCCCGCCGAGACGCGCTGGCCGAAATCCCCGGCCGCGATCGCGCGCACGCCATGGGTCAAAGCGCGCAGCGGCCGCACCAGCAGGTCCGAGGTCAGGATACCGACGACGATCGAGATCGCGCTGCCGAGCAGGAAGATGCCGAGGAACAGGCTCTCGCGGCCAAGCTGCTCGAAGAACCCCGCCTCGCTGCGCATGCCGATGAAGCTGATCGCCGCGAGCTGGCCGTCGATGCCGCGCAGTCCCGCATAGACAGCGCGGTAGGCGCCGCCATCGGCATCGGGATCGAAGATCTCGTCCTCCCCGGCCTCCAATCTCGCCCGTATGGCCGCAGGTATGACGGCCGTGCGATCGGAATGCGTCTGCATGATCAGTTCGGGCTTGCCGTCGAACAGGGCGAAGAAGCGGATCTCCAGCGCCGTCACCACCTTGATGCCACCGAAGGAGCTTTCGTCGAGCCAGGTCCCGACCAGGAGATTGGCCGGCTGGCCGCCGATCTGCACGGCCTGGACGGCGCCTGCCATGATCCAGCGCTTGCCGTCGGTCTCGATGCGGAACAGGCCGAGGCTGGTCTCGGTCGGCAACGGGGTGAGGCTGCTGAAATCTCGCGTCTTGAACAGCACTTCGCCGCCCGGGCGATAGATCGCGATCAGGTCGTAGCCGACCGAGTTCAGGACCGCAAACTCGCGCTCGACGGTCTTCTGCATCTTCTGGTCGCTGCTCGATTGCTCGAGCCGGTGACCGATCACGCCGGCGACGCGCTGCGCCTCCTGCGTCGCCTCGGCGATCTCGAGCGCGAAGAAGCGCGAGGTGTCGCCGAGCCATTGCTCGACATTGTCCTCGAAGGCATCGGAGATCAGCCTGGCGGCGATGAAGGCGGAGGCAAGCATCGCCGGCACGCTGACCAGCATGAATCCGATCACCAGCCTGAACCTGAGCGATGCCATCCGCGTCGACATGCCGGATCTCGTTTCCCTCACCTCCGGCCGCCGGCCACCGTCATGGCTGCCGCGACCAGGTGTCGTCGTCGCAGATCAGACCGCCGAGTACGCAGCCGCGCATGACGAGGCTCCCGGAGGAAGCCAGTTCGAGCGTCGTGCGATAGGTCTTGCCATCGGCGGGATTATAGCCCTCGCCCTCGAGGCCGCCTTTCGCAGCCGGCTTGAAGCCGGAGAGCACCTGGATTCCCATCAGCGAGCGCTTCCGCAGCCCCTCATTGGGATTGTAGATGTCGAAGCGCTCCTCTTTCAGCCAGACGATCTTGCCGCACAGTGCCGGGCCGCAGCGGCTGATCGCGATCTCGGATTCCCCGTCGGAATCGCGCCAGCGCCCGACGATCTCGGTCATCGGATCGGCCAGGGCCGGCAGCGCCGCCATCCACGCAGTCGCAACCAGCACGATCAGGCCGAGTCCAAGGCCAGCTCCACGTTTCATTCGTCCCCTCCGAGCAGGAACACGCCCGCGATGATCAGCGCGATTCCGCCTGCACGAACCAGGTCGATATGTTCGTCGAAGGTGAACCAGGCGAACAGCGGAACTGTGACATAGACCAATCCCGTCATCGGGAAGGCGCGGCTGAGCGGCGTGTCGCGCAGGATGACCATCCAGACGACGAAGACGCCGATATAGCCGAGCGTCGCCAGCCAGACGCCCGGCAGCGACACCGCCTTCGCCATCATGGCGAGGCCGAAGTCCATGTCGCCGAGCCCGTCGGCGCCCCATTTGAAGGCGAGCTGGGTACCGGTGTCGAGCACGATGAAGGTGAGCCAGATCGCCAGCTGACGGCCCCATGCACTGCTTGCCGGTGGCGAGATGCTGCTCATGCGGCCTTCTTTCGGGCGATTGCGGCGAGATCGGGGTCGAAGCGCTCGAAGCCGAGCCAGGGACTCAAGGACCGCAGCGCCCATTGCAGCGGCGCGAGCCGGTGGCGGACATGCAGGGTCGAGGGCACCAGCCGGCTGCCGAAGCGCAGCTTCGCGGCATAGGCGGTCTGGCCGCTCTGGAGCTTGTCGATGCCGCGCTCCAGACAGAAGCGGACATTCGCCATCCAGCTCACGGCGTAGAGATTGTGCTCGCGGGCCAGCGGGTAGCGCATGCCCAGGAACTTGTCGATCACCCGGTCGGGCTCGACCAGCAGCAGGTTGAAGGCGGCGAGCTCCTCGCCGATCCAGTAGAGCACGAACACCGCCCGCTCGCCGAGCGCACGCGAGACCGCGCCGAAATAGCCGGGCGGCAGCACTTCGAGATCGCCATAATCCAGCCCGCTCTGGGCTCGCGTCGCCGCATAGAGCGCGTCGATCGTCGGCTCCAGCCCGGTGATGTCGGTATGGAAGGCGATGCGGACCTCGCTCGCCTTGGCGAGCTTGCGCTTGATGTCCTTGCGCGTCGCCGCGGAGAGCGAGGCGAGATAGGCGGCTTCATCCTTGAAGGGCAGGTCGAGCAGCGCGATCGGCAGGCTGCCGAGCCGGGCGAAGCCCGCCTGCTTCAGGGCGCCGCCGAAGCCCTTTTCCTCGGCTGGGGCCAGGTCCTTCCAGACCACCAGATGCGCCTTCTCCTCGGCAGCCTGCCGCTCCAGCGCGGCGGCAAGCGCCTGGAAGGCCGCAGCGCGCCCAGCGGCGTCGAGCTTCGGCGAGAAGCCGAGATGGCAGCGCTCGGCATAGGGCGAGCCGATGCAGAGCACCTTCAGCGTGACCAGTCCCGGCACATGGCGGAACAGGGCGTCGCCGAAGCCCCTGAGCTTGCCCTGCAGCGGCGTGTCGAGCCGATAGCTCAGCCGGAAGAACGGCACCACCGCGACGATCTCGCCGTCGGATCCCGCACAGGCGGCCGCCATGCGCAGGCCGACACCGGCCTGCGCGGCGACCGCGTCGCAGGCAGTGTAATAGGCATGGCACTCGGCCTCGCCGGGCAGGCAGCCGTCCCAGGCGGCAGCGGAGACATCCGCGATGCCGGCCAGGATATGGCCTTCGGGCGCGCTCATTCGGCTGCCACGACACGCAGCGGCGTCACCGGGCGGTGGGCCTTGGCAAGCCGCGCAGCCAGCGCCAGTGAGCGCTCGATCACGATGTCATGCTGCTGGTCGATGGTGACGAGGTGATAGCTGTCGTCGAGGATCACCGCATCGACCAGCCCGCCGAGCTTGCGCTGGATCTCGAAGGCGTTCCTGAGGTCGGCGATATCGTCTTCGCGCGGATGGACCAGCAGGGCCGGGCATTTGACCTGCGGGAGCTCGCGGCGAGTGACCGCGATCAGGTCCCACATCTGCTTCAGCGCGCCGGACGGCGTGCCGAGCAGGCCGGCGGTCGAGCTGTCGCCGCTCGTCAGCGAGGAGACCACGAGGGCCCGGGAGCGCGTGTCCTTCAGCCCATAGGGCTCGCGCTCGACGAAACTGTAGCGCCGCCCGAACGGCGTGTTGATGAACCATTTCAGCAGGAAGGCATAGCGCGGGATCGACCAGCCATCATACCAGAAGGTCGGTGCGTAGAGCGCGAGCCCATCGACCTCTTTCGGGCGCTGGGCGGCCACATGCATCGCCAGCACCGCGCCCATGGATAGGCCGCCGACGATGACCGTATCGCAGATCTCGCGCATGCGCTCGAGCTCGTCAAAGACGCTCTGCGTCCAGTCGCGCCAGCCGGTGGCGAGGATCTCCGCCTCCCCGGCGCAATGCCCGGCGAGCTGCGGGCAGTGCACGGTATGGCCGGCCCGGTGCAGCGCACGGGCGACGAAGCGCAGCTCGACCGGGGTGCCGCCGAGGCCGTGGATGAGCAGGAAGCCGGTGCGGTCCCCGGCGAGGCGGACACTGAAATCGCGCTTGGTCATCGGAACATGTCCGTCAGGCTGTTCTGGCGACGATGATGACGCCGCAAGTGATCAGGAAGGAGCCGAGCCATTGCCGCCGGCCGACGCGCTCGCCGAGGACGACGGCGCTGGCCAGGGTGATGGCGAGGAAATTGGCGCTCGCGATCGGAAAAGCGATCGAGAGCGGCACTTCGGCGAGAATGCGCAGCCAGATGAAGAACTCGGCGACATAGGTCGCGAGCCCGGCGGTGATCCAGCCGCAGCGCGCCACTGCCGCCGCCGTGGCCCGGAAATCGGCGCCCTGCGGCAGCCGGTCGGCGCCGATCTTGAAGAGGATCTGGCCGGCGACGTCGCAGATGATCGACGCCACGAACCAGAGGATGATCGTCGTGTTCATGACAGCACCCGCTGGAAGCAGTCGATCAGGCTCGCATTGATGCGGGCATTGACGCAGAGTTGCTCGGGCGTCGGCCTGAAGCGCGGCGGATGGTCAAAATAGGCGAGCGTCGCACGGAAGGGGTCGCTGAAGCGCGGCTCCGACCAGTCGCCGCAGACATCGGCACCGACGATCCGGCGCTCGCTTGCCAGCCGCTCCACAGCCGCCAGCAGATGGCGCAACGGCAATTCGCCCTGGTCCCAGTTGGTGCAGGCGTCGCCCGGCCCGAGCACGTCCTTGTCGATCGTCAGCCAGACCGACGAGGTCGGGATCGCCGTGATCAGCTCGTCGAGGAAATCCGACCAGTCCTCGTCGGCGAGGTTGCGCCAATGCAGATGGCCGCTCTCCTGGCGATAGCTCGCGGTCTTGCCATAGCGTCCCCACACCCGCGAGGGCTCGTGCCGCCAGGGATAGAGCGCGATCCGCCCCTCGGCCACGGCCCGCAAGTTTGCGAACTGCCATTCGGGACGCACGAGATCGTCGCTGCACGGGCCGATCGTCACGACCTTGTGGACTTGCGGCAGCTCCAGCGCCCGGTTGACCCAGGCGCCGCAATTCACCGTGGCGGGAAAGCTGACCCAGTCGGGATGGTTGTCGAAGTGCACGACCGTGACCGGCTCCTCGACACGGCCCAGCAGCACCGAGGTGACGTGATGGAAATCACCCGAGCCGTAGAAGAAGACGGGCACGCTCTTTCCCTCGCCGTCACATTGGCCAAGGCGTTGTAGCAGCTCGGCCTTGGCCCGGCGGCTCGCGACGATGCGCATGGCGCCGGCAAGGTCGGCGGCCTCGATGCACGCGGCCGTGCCGGCATCGATGCGCCGGCGCAGCGGCTCCTGCGCCGCCACGCTACCGTCGAGGTCGATCACGCGCAGGCGCAAGGCCCGTCTCCGCTGCTCAGGCGCCGGCGACGCGGGCGAAGAGCTGGTCGAGCAGCTCGATCGCGAGGTCGATCTCGGCGTAGCTCATGGTCAATGCCGGCGCGAGGGTGATGACGTTCTTGTAGTAGCCGCCGATATCGAGCACGAGGCCGTAGCGCTTGCCGCCGACCTCGAGGTCGGCCTTCATGCCCTCGTCGCACATCAGGTCGACCAGCCGCTTCGACGGGGTGAAGCTGTCATGCGGCTCGCAGATCTCGATCCGCAGCGCCATGCCGAGCCCGTCGACCTCGCCGACGATCCTGTGGCGGCGCTTCAGCCCCTGCAGCCCGTCGAGGAAATACTTGCCCTTGGCCATGACCATGGTCTCGTAGTCCTCTTCCTGCATCATCTTCATCGCCTCCAGCGCGACGGCGGTGCCGAGCGGGTTGGCGTTGAAGGTGGAGTGGGTCGAGCCCGGCGGGAACACGGTCGGGTTGATCAGCTCTTCCTTGGCCCAGATGCCGGAGAGCGGGTTCAGGCCGTTGGTCACCGCCTTGCCGAAGACGATCACGTCCGGTTGCACGCCGAAATGCTCGATCGACCAGAGCTTGCCGGTCCGGTAGAAGCCCATCTGGATCTCGTCGACCACCAGCAGGATGCCGTGCTGGTCGAGCACCTTCTTGAGCTCGCTGAAGAAGTTCGGCGGCGGGATGACGTAGCCGCCGGTGCCCTGCAGCGGCTCGACATAGAACGCCGCGTACTCGGCCTCGCCGACCTTGGGATCCCAGACGCCGTTGTATTCGCTCTCGAACAGCCGGGCGAATTGCTGCACGCAGTGATGCCCGTACTCCTCCTTGCTCATCCCCTTGGGGCCGCGGAAATGGTAGGGGAAAGGGATGAAATGCGCGCGCTCGCCGAAATGGCCGAAGCGGCGGCGATAGCGATAGGACGAGGTGATCGCCGAGGCGCCGAGCGTGCGGCCGTGATAGCCGCCCTCGAAGGCGAACATCAGGCTCTTGCCCTTCTTGGCATTGCGCACGAGCTTCAGTGAATCCTCGACCGCCTGGGCGCCGCCGACATTGAAATGGACGCGCCCCTTGGCGCCGAACTTGCGCTGCGCATCTTGCGCGATCATCGCCGCAAGCTCGATCTTCTCGCGGTGCAGATACTGGCTCGCCACCTGCGGCAGCGTATCGATCTGGCGCTTCAGCGCAGTGTTCAGGCGCGGATTGGCGTAGCCGAAATTGACGGCCGAGTACCACATCTGCAGGTCGAGGAAGCGGTTGCCCGCCGCATCGAGCATGAACGAGCCCTCGCAGCCCGAGAAGATCTTCGGGAACTGCGTGTAGTGGACGGTGTCGCCATGCGAGCAGTACTGCGCCTCGAGCGCGAGAAGGCGGGCTTCCTCCTCGGCCAGCGTCGCTGCCGGCGCGGAGGAAATATCGACCTGCTCGGCGCGGTCGAGCAGGGTGAAGCCGTCATCCATTGATCATGTCCTTGCGTGCAGGGGCCGCCGGTTCGCTCGTGGTTTCCGACAGCAGGGTTTCGAGGAGGCCGACGGCCTCCGAGAAGGTGTTGAACGGGCGGTAGCCGATGCCGTTCTCGCGGCAATGCGCGATCAGGCTCTTCTTGGCGAAGACGAGGTCGGCCTGGCCGGCGACGCAGAAATCCGAGCGACCATCGCCGACCAGGAGGGTCAGCGGCCGGGAAAGGCTGCTGGCGACGCGGCACTTGCAGGTGCCGCTGGCGCAGCCGCCTGAAGGGTCGGCATGCGGCGAGGTCAGCCGCCAGCGATCGCCGGGCAGCTGCTCGATATGGTTCGCGACGACGGTCAGGCCGCTGAGGCCGGCACGGCCCAAAAGCGCATGAATCGTGCGGTCGAGCCCGTCGGAGACAACCGTCACCGGAATCCCGGCGCGCTGGCACAGCCGCACGAAGGCAGCGAAGCCCCAGTCGATCGCCAGCGAGGAGACGAAGGTGTCGAACACGTCGGGCGAGGCATGCAGCAGCGCGACCTGGCGCTGCATGCATTCGCGCGAGCCGATCTTGCCGGCGACCCAGTCCGCCTCGATCTCTTCCCAGCCCGGTTCCGCGAAACGCTGCAGCACGCGGTCGGTCGTATCCTCGCGCGAGATGGTCCCGTCGAAATCGACGATTGCCTGCCAATTCATTCCCGCTGCGCTCCAGCCAGTCCGCGCGCCGCCTCAGCAACCCTCATGCCACACACTAAGCCCTTGAAATATCGAGAAGAAGAGAGTCGCTATTCTGGTTCGCGGCCCTCGCCTTTTGAAGGAGGCTCCATTTTCTGGAGCCTCGCATCCAGTCTATAGGCGGTGAGCTTGCCCGAGGATTGCGTCTCATACGGCGGGCAGAGCAGGTCGCAGGACCACAGCCTCTCGCGAAAGACGCCCCGCATCTAGGGTCCCGCAGGACCGATCTCGCCTCCCCGCGCGAACGATTCGAACCGCCTGATATCCATCGCCGACACAAACGGTCTTGACTCACCGTCAAGCCGGCGTAATGTTCCTTTTATTGAAACTTGAGTTCCATTTTTTGGAACTTCTTTGGAAGCGATCCGGATGTCCATTCTGACGGCAGCCGCAGACGTGCTTCGTTGCTTCTCCAGCACGCGTCACGACGTGACCGTGACCGACCTCGTGACTCTCCTGGGCATGCCAAAGAGCAACGCCTCGCGCCTGCTCAGGGCGATGCGCGACGAGGGACTTCTCGAGACGGTCGGCGACAGCAAGCGCTATCGCCCGGCGCTGCTGCTCGCCCAGATCGGCCAGCTCTATCGCTTCGCCGCTTCGCTGATCGACCGCGCCGACGCCGTGGTCGGACGCGTCTCCGATGAGATCGGCCACACCGGCTATATCAGCGTGCGCCGCGGCACCGAGATCATCGGCGTCACCGCTCATCCCGGCCGGCACGCGCTCAGGGTCGTCACGTCGATCGGCGACCGCATCCCCGCCTTCGCCTCCAGCACCGGCCGCGCTCTGCTCGCCAGGCTTCCCGACGCCGAGGTCCGCGCGCTCTACCCTGAGGGCTTCGTCGCGCCGTCCGAGACCGCGCCCCGCGACATGGACGAGCTTTTGGCGCGGCTGGCCGAGACCCGCCGCAACGGCTTTGCTGAGTCCCACGACGAGGCGGTGCGCGGCGTGCGCGCCATCTCGGTCGGCCTCGGCGATCCCGCCACCGGCGACGAGGTCGCGCTCTGCATCTCCTTCCCGGCTGCGACGGTCGAGCCGAGTGAGCGCCTTTCCATCATCCGTTCCCTGGCCGAAGGCGCCGCCGAGATCGCGGCCTTGACCCAGGACAAGCGCTTCTTCCCCTTGAACCTCTCATCTTCGGAGACCGCTCCATGAGCAATCGCTGGCGCATCGGCTTCGACATCGGCGGCACCTTCACCGACTTCATCCTCTATGACGGTGAGAAGCGCTCGGTCCTTCTGCACAAGCGCCTGACCACTCCGCACGATCCGTCCGAGGCAGCGCTGATCGGCCTTGGGGAACTCGTCGAGATGGCCGGGATCACGCTCGCCGATGTCGGCGACATCGTCCACGGCACGACCCTCGTCACCAACGCCGTGATCGAGCGCAAGGGCTCCAGGCTCGGCCTGATCACCACGAAGGGCTTCCGCGACATCCTCGAAATGGGGACCGAGCAGCGCTACGACATCTACGATCTCTTCCTGACCTTCCCCGATCCGCTGGTCTCGCGCGAGCATCGCCTTGAAGTGCCCGAGCGCATGGACCGCGACGGCAAGGTCGTGACCGCGCTCGACGCCGAAGCGGTGCGCAAGGCCGCCCGCGAGCTCGCCGCCGCCGGCTGCGAGGCGATCGCGATCTGCTTCCTCAACAGCTACCGCAACCCCGCCCATGAGCAGGAAGCGGGGCGCATCGTGCGAGAGACCTGCCCGGAACTCACGGTCTCGCTGTCGAGCGAGGTCGTCGCCGAGATCTGGGAATACCAGCGCTTCGTCACCACCGCCGCCAACGCCTATGTCCAGCCGCTGATGCGGCGCTATCTCGAGCGGCTTGAGCGCGAGCTTGCCGCCCGCTCCTTCACCGGCGCGCTCCGGCTGATGCATTCGGCCGGCGGCCTGGTCTCGCCCGAGACGGCCCGCACCTTCCCGATCCGCCTGCTCGAGAGCGGTCCGGCCGGCGGCGGCCTCGCCACGGCCCTGTTCGGCGAGCTCGCCGGCCACAAGGACGTGATCTCCTTCGACATGGGCGGCACCACTGCCAAGGCCTGCATGATCGAGGACGGCCGCGCCGAGATCGCGCCGATGCTGGAAGCCGGCCGCGTCAACCGCTTCGCCAAGGGCTCTGGCCTGCCGATCAAGGCGCCGGTGATCGACATGATCGAGATCGGTGCTGGCGGCGGCTCGATCGCGGCGATCGACGAGGTCGGCCTGCTCAAGGTCGGCCCGCATTCGGCCGGCTCCGATCCCGGCCCGGCCTGCTATGGCATGGGCGGCACGAAGCCGACCGTGACCGACGCCAATCTCGTGCTCGGCTACTACGATCCCGGCTTCTTCCTCGGCGGGCGCATGGCGCTCGATCTCGACGCAGCGCGCAAGGCCGTCGCCACCGTCGCCGAGCCGCTCGGCCTCTCCATCGAGGAAGCGGCCTGGGGCATCCACAAGGTCGTGGTCGAGAGCATGGGCGCCGCCGCCCGCGTCCATCTCGTCGAGAAGGGCAAGGACCCCCGCCATTACGCCATGGTCGGCTTCGGCGGCGCCGGCCCCGCCCATGCCGTCGATGTCGCCCGCGTGCTCGGCGTCAGGCAGGTCATCATCCCGCCGGCCTCGGGCGCTGCCTCGGCGCTCGGCTTCCTCGCCGCGCCGCTGTCCTTCGACATGGTGCGCTCGCTGCCGGTCGAGTTCTCCGAAGGCTTCGACGCCGCCGCGGTCAACCGCGTGCTGACCGAGCTGGAGGAAGAAGGCCGCAAGCACCTGATCGAGGCCGGGGTGAAGCCCGCCGATGTCACTGTCGAGCGCACGGCCGATATGCGTCTCGTCGGCCAGATGCACGACATCTCCGTGCCGCTGCCCTCCGGCGCGATCGATGCGTCGAGCCTGGAGGCGATCCGCACCGCCTTCAGCAAGGCCTATTCGGCCCGCTACACCTCGGTCTATGAGGGCGCCCGTCTGGAAGCGATCAACTTCCGCGTCCGCTGTGCCGGCCCGGTGCCGACGCTCTCGCTCTCCGGCGCTGCCGGCGGCGGCGACGCCACGAACAAGGTCAAGGGCAGCCGCCGTGCCTGGTTCGAGGGCGGCTGGAGCGAGGCGGAGGTCTATGACCGCTACGCCCTGCGCGCCGGAGACACGATCAAGGGCCCGGCGATCATCGAGGAGCGCGAGGCGACCACGATCGTGCCGCCCGGCGACAGCGTCACGATCGACGAGGTCCTGAACCTGATCATCCATGTCGGCCAGGCCAATGCGGCCGAGACCACGATCACCGCCGACATGCCCCTCGCCGAGGCCGCGCGCCGCATCGAGGCCGATCCGATCTCGCTGGAGATCATGTGGAGCCGGATGATCAACGTCGTCGAGGAGATGTGGCTGACCGTCTGCCGCACCGCCTTCTCGCTGGTGATCTCGGAGGCCCAGGACTTCGCCTGCGAACTGCTCGACCCCGAAGGCGAGACGCTGGCGCACAGCCCACGCGCCATGCCGGTCTTCAACCTGACGCTGCCGCGCGCGGTCAAGGCGCTGCTGGAGCGCTATCCGGCGCAGACGCTGAAGCCCGGTGACGTGCTGATCACCAACGACCCCTGGCTCTGCGCCGGTCATCTCTTCGACATCGCCATCGTCACCCCGGTCTTCCTGGGGAACCGCGTCGTCGGCCTGATGGGTACCGTTGGCCATGTCTCCGACATCGGCGGCACCAAGGATTCGTTGCGCGCCCGCGAGATCTACGAGGAAGGCTTCCAGATCCCGCCGATGAAGCTCTACGAAGCCGGCAGGATCAACGAGACGCTGGTCCGCCTGCTCGCCGAGAACGTGCGCAATTCCGAGCAGGTGCTCGGCGACCTGCACTCCTTCGTCGCCGCCAACGCCATCGGCACCGAGCGGCTGCAGTCCTTCCTCACCGACTACGGCATGCAGGACCTGCGCGCCCTCGCCCATGTCGTGCAGAGCCGTTCCGAGAAGGCGATGCGCGAGGCGATCCGCGCGCTGCCTGACGGCACCTATCACGGCACCGTCTCGAACAACCCGCTCGGCACGCCGATGACCTATCCGCTGGCGCTGACGGTGAAGGACGACACCATCCATCTCGACTTTGCCGGCGCGCCGCCACAGCTGCCGCAGGGCGGGCTGAACTGCACGCTCAACTACACGATGGCGCACGCCACCTACCCGCTGAAATGCATGCTGACGCCGTCGGTGCGCGGCAATGCCGGCTGCTACCGCGCCTTCTCGATCGATGCGCCCAAGGGCTCGATCCTGAACTGCGACAAGCCGCTGGCGGTCAACCTGCGCACCCGCACCGGCTGGTACCTGGCGCCGAATATTTTCCGCGCCCTGTCGCAGGCGGCGCCCAAGCAGGTGCAGGCCTTCACCGGCCTGCCGGTGGCGGCGAGCGTCTATGGCCGCGACCAGGCCGGCGACACCTATTCCGACATGCTCTTCGTCGGCGGCGGCCAGGGCGGCTCGGCCCATGGCGACGGCAAGTCCGGCCTGCTCTACCCGACCTCGGCGGCCAACACCTCGATCGAGACCTTCGAATCGCGGGTGCCGGTGCTGGTGGTCGAGAAGACCTATCTGACCGACTCCGGCGGCGCTGGCCGCCAGCGCGGCGGCCTCGGCCAGCGCGTGCGCCTGCGCAAGCTCTCCGATGACGGCCTGCCGACCCTGGTCTCGCTCTATCCGGAAGGGGTCAACAACCCGATCCCGGGCCTGTTCGAGGGCAAGGCCGGCGGCGGCGCCTCCGGCCGGATCATCGACGAGCAGGGCCATGTGCTGAAGGACGTCGGCACCGGCGACCTCGTCCAGGTCAGGCAGCCGCACGAGATCGTCGAGCTCGTGCTCGCCGGCGGCGCCGGCTACGGCCCGGCCTCGGAACGCTCCCGCGAGGCGATCGCCCGCGACATCGCGCTCGGCCTCGTCTCACCGGAAGCGGCCAGGCGCGATTACGGCATGCATGCCGCCCATGCCTCCCAGGATGTCGGCGAAGCCAAGACCGGCATCCTTGTTGCCTGACCGATCAAGCGAAAGACGCCCGCTGAGGGCCAATAAGGGGACGTAAGGCATGACGACGCAGAATGACGGAGTGCCTCAGCGGCACCCCAGCCTGTTCGAGCCGGCGACGCTGGCGCTGATCGCGATCCTCTGCGTCTTCGGCGCGATCATCGGGATGCAGCTGCTGGTATCGCTCGGCATCACAGCCAACACCTCGCTGATCGGCGCGCTCGCCGCCATGGCTCTGGCGCGCGTGCCGCTCGCGATCTTCGCGCGCTATCGCTCGATCCACGTCCAGAACCTGGCCCAGAGCGCTATCTCCTCGGCCACCTTCGGCGCCGCGAACAGCCTCTTGCTGCCGGTCGGCATCCCCTGGCTGCTCGGCCGGCCGGACCTCGTCCTGCCGATGCTGGCCGGCGCCTTCTTCGCCATGCTGCTCGACGGCTACCTGCTGTACCGGATGTTCGATTCCCGCGTCTTCCCGGCAACCGGCGCGTGGCCGCCGGGCGTCGCCGCCGCCGAGGCGATCAAGGCCGGCGACGAGGGCGGGCGCAAGGCGGTGCTGATGGGCGTCGGCTTCGTCACGGCGATCCTCGTCGGCTTCGTCAAGGTGCCGCTGGCCTGGATCGGCTTCGCCGGCTCGGCGGCGATGTCGAGCATTCCGATGTCGGCCTTCGGCGTTGCCTTCATCGGCAACATCTGGGCGCTGGCTATGTTCGGCGTCGGTCTGTTGCTGCGTGGCTATTCCAGCCCGATCTTCGGCGGCCCGCTCTTCGAGACGATCATCCCCAAGGGCGACCTGATGGCCGCCTATATCCCGCACGGCTTCATGATCGGCGCCGGCCTCGTCGCACTGCTCCAGGTCGGCCTGCTGCTCTTCCGCCGCAATGAGGCGCAGAGGCAGGCCGAAGCCGCCTCCGGCACCACCGATGCCGAAGTGAAGCGCGCTCTCGGGCTCGGCACCATCGGCTATCTCGTCATCGCCGTCTTCCTTGCTCTGGTCGGTGGGCTCATGACCGACATGTCGATCGGCATGCTGATCCTGTTCGTGCTCTACGCAGCCTTCGCGGCCTATGTGCACGAATTGATCGTCGGCCTCGCCGCCATGCATTCCGGCTGGTTCCCAGCCTTCGCGGTGGCGCTGATCACCCTGATCATCGGCATGCTGCTCGGCTTCCCGATGCCGGCGCTGGCGCTGCTCGTCGGCTTTTCGGCCGCGACCGGCCCCGCCTTCGCCGACATGGGCTACGACCTCAAGGCCGGCTATCTCCTGCGCGGCAATGGCGTCGATCCCGCCTTCGAGCGCGAAGGCCGCCGCCAGCAGCTCTTCGCCGCCATGTTCGCCTTCGTCATCGCCGGCGCGGTCGTGCTGGTCTCCTACCAGTCCTTCTTCGACCGGAACCTCGTCGCCCCCGTCGACAAGGTCTATGCCGCGACGATCAAGGCCGGCGTCGCGCCCGGCGTCGCCTGGCAGCTCTTCCTCTGGGCGATCCCCGGCGCGATCCTGCAATTCATCGGCGGGCCGAAGCGCCAGATCGGCGTGCTCTTCGCCACCGGCCTCCTGATCAACTTCCCGATGGCGGGCTGGGCGGTGCTGGCCGGTATCCTCTGCCGTCTCATCTGGGAGAAGTTGCGCGGCGCCGATGGCGACGGCGACATGGAGGTCTTCGCCGCAGGCGTCATCGCCGGCGATGCGATCTTCTCCTTCTTCGACTCCGTCCTGAAGAACTTCAACAAGCCATGAGGGCTTAAGGCTCGGGCCGGCACCGGCCCGAGCCGCTTCACATCAGGAAGGAAGCGCCATGGCTAAGCTCGGCACTCTCACCATCGGCCAGGCGCCGCGCGCCGACATCACGCCGATCCTCGATGCCGTGCTGGGCTCGGAGCTGCCGCGCCAGCATGCCGGCGTGCTCGACGGCCTGTCGCGCGCAGAGATCGACCGCGACTTCGCGCCCGAGCCAGATGGCGCGCTCCTGATCACCAGGCTGCTCGACGGGACCTCCGTCGTCATCGACCGGGAGCGTACCGAGCAGGCGGCGCAGGCCAAGCTCCGCGCGCTCGAAGCCACCGGCTGCAGCACGATCCTGATGCTCTGCACCGGCCATTTCGCCAGCCTGCGCACGAAGCGCGCCCGGCTGATCGAGCCCGATCGCATCCTGCCGCCGACGGTCGCGGCACTGGTCCAGGATGCCCAGCTCGGCATCATCGTGCCGCTCGCCGAGCAGATCGCCTCCGAGGCCGGGAAATGGGCGCCGCTCGCCCGTCCGCCGATCTACGCCGCCGCCTCGCCCTATGGCGGCGACGGCGCCTCCGTTGCGGAGGCGGCCGAAGCCCTCGCCGAGCGCGGCGCCGACATCCTGCTGATGGACTGCATGGGCTTCGTCGAGCGGCATCGCCAGGAGGCGGCCGCGGGGGGCCTCCCCGTCATCCTGTCGAACGCGCTGATCGCCAAGATCGTCTCGGAAGTGGTGTGATCGTCCCCAAGCCTGCTGAGCTCTCACGGAAAAACGCTGTCATCCCGGGCTTGACCCGGGATCCATTCCGGAGCCTATCCGAAAGAGGTTCCGGAATGGGTCCCGGGTCTTCGCTTCGCTACGCCCGGGACGACTCGCGTTAAATAACATAGCGCGCGCCCTACCCCTTCGCCGAGGGCGGCGTGCCGTGGGTGTGGAAACTCTCGATCGTCTTCAGCCCCCAGGCCTGGCCCTTCTTCCGCTCCTCTTCCGTCCAGGTCACGGTCTGCCAGTCGGGATCGAGGATCAGGCGCGCGCCGGCATTGGCGATCTCGACGCGGTTTCCGGCGGGTTCATAGACATAGAGGAAGAAGGTTTGCTGCACCGCGTGCTTGTGCGGCCCGGTTTCGATGAAAACGCCGTTCTCGAGAAAGAGATCGGCCGCCTCCAATATGTGCTCGCGCTGGTCGACGGCATAGGTGACATGGTGGAAGCGCCCGCGCGCCGGGGTGTGGTCGCGGGTATAGGCGATGTCGTAGCTCTTGTTGTTGACGGTGAACCAGCAGCCGCCGACCTCGCCGGAATCGAGCACGATCTGCTCGGTCACCCGGCTGCCCAGCGCCTTCGGCATGAAGTCGCGGATCGCCGCGACGTCCTGCGCCAGCAGGTTGAGATGGTCGAGCCGGCGCACGGCACAGCCCCGGCCATGGTTGCGCTGCGCCTGGTTCTTCAGGGCAGGCCGTTCCTTTTCAGGAGCGGCATACTTATTGGTCTCGAAATAGATCTCGAAGACATGATCGTCCGGATCGCGGAAGCGATAGGCCCGGCCATGGCCGAGATCGCCCTCGCTCCAGCCGATGCCGCAGCCCATCGCCTCGATCGCCGCGACGCGGCGCAGGAGCGCCGCCTCGCTTGAGGCGCGATAGCCGATATGGCCGACACCGGTCGTCTCCGCCGCGGTGAGCTTCAGCGTGTGGAATTCGTAATCGTCCCAGGCACGCAGGTAGACGCTGTCGCCCTCGCGCCCGCTCTCCGTCAGCCCGAAGATCTCGACGAAGAAGTCGAGGCTCTCCTGCGGCTTGTTGGTGAAGAGCTCGACATGGCCGAGATGGGCGATGTCGAAGCAGGGCTCGCTGCTCATCCCCAGACTTCCTTGGCAACTTCGAGGATGCGCGAGAGCTTGGCCCATTGCTCGTCCTCGGCCAGGACATTGCCTTCCTCGGTCGAGGCGAAGCCGCATTGCGGCGACAGGCAGAGCTGCTCGAGCGGCGCGTATTTGGACGCCGACTCGATCCGGCGCTTGAGATTGTCCTTGCTTTCGATCTCGCCGAACTTCGAGGTCACCAGCCCGAGCACGACCTGCTTGTCCCCCTTGGGCAGGAAGCGCAGCGGCTCGAAGCCACCCGAGCGGTCATCGTCCCACTCCATGAAATAGCCGTCGACATTGATCTCGTTGAAGACCATCTCGGCGACCGGCTCGTAGCCGCCAGAGGCGATGAAGGTCGACTTGAAATTGCCGCGGCAGGTATGGGTGGTGATCTGCATGTCGGCGGGCTTCGCCTTCAGCGCCGCGTTGAGCACGTCGCGATAGATGAAGACCAGCTGTTCCGGGTCGTCGCCGCGCTCGGCCAGCATCTTGCGCTGCTCGGGATCGCAGAAATAGGACAGGCTGGTATCGTCGAGCTGCAGATAGCGGCAGCCGGCATCGTAGAAGGCCTTGATCGCCTTGGCGTAGACCTTGCCGAGATCCTCGTAATAGTCCTCGATCCGCAGATAGGCACTCGGATCGATCGCCTTCCGGCCGCCGCGATAGTGCAGCATGGACGGGCTCGGGATCGTCATCTTCGGCACCCGGCTGGTCGTCGAGGCGAGGAACTTGAAATGGGCGAGATGCGGATGATCGTCCGGGAAGTCGAGCTTGCCGGTGACGCGGACGGCATGGCCCTTGGTCGTGACGCCCTTGAACTGGATGCCTGAATCGGTCTCGAAGCTGGTGACGCCGGAGAGTCCGTCGAGGAAGTCGAAATGCCAGAAGGCGCGGCGGAACTCGCCATCGGTCACAGCCTGCAGGCCGACCTCCTCCTGCTTGCGCACGAGCTTCCTGATTTCCTCGTCCTCGATCGCGGTCAGTTCGGCCTGACCGATCTCACCGGCGGCGAGCTTGGCGCGGGCTTCCTTGACCGGCGCGCTGCGCAGCAGGCTGCCGACCATGTCGCCCCGGAACGGCGGCTTCTGTCTCTGGCTCATGGCGTTTCCTTTCACTGGTTCTGTCGTTGGTTCAGGCGGCTGCGAGGCCGAGATGGCGCTCCAGCCGTGACGGGTCGGCGAGGAGCTCGGCGCTCCCCGCGGCGAGGACGATGCGGCCGCGCTCGAGCACGATCGCCTCGTCGGTGAGCTCGAGGATCTTGCGGGCGTGCTGCTCGATCACGATCGCCGACAGCCCTTCGTCGCGGACGAGCCGCTTCAGTGCGCGCAGCAATTCCTCGACGATGATCGGCGCCAGCCCCTCGGTCGGCTCGTCCAGGAGCAGCAGCTTCGGATTGAGCATCAGCGCCCGGCCGATCGCCAGCATCTGCTGCTCGCCGCCGGAGAGCTGGTTGCCGAGATTGGCCTTGCGCTCGGCGAGGCGCGGGAACATCGAAAAGACGCGCTCGGTCGTCCAGGCGCCCGGCGTCGCGACGGCAGTCAGGTTCTCCAGCACGGTCAGCGACTTGAAGATGTTGCGCTCCTGCGGCACCCAGCCGATGCCGGCATGGGCACGCTGCTCGGGCGTCGCCGTGGTGAGATCGCGCCCTGCAAGCACAATCCGACCGCCGCGGCGGCGGGTGACGCCGATGATACTGTTGACCAGGGTGGTCTTGCCGACGCCATTGCGGCCGAGCAGCGCCAGCGAGCGCCCCTCGGCGAGCGAAAGATCGATGTCGAACAGCACCTGGGCCTCGCCATAGCCGGCACTGAGGCGTTCGACTTCGAGGAGCTCAGCCATGGCTATGCTCCCCGAGATAGGCGGCGCGAACGGCCGGATCATTGGCGATCTCGCTCGGCGTGCCGTCGGCGAGCAGGCGGCCATTGACCAGCACCGTGATGCGCGTCGCGAAGCGGAAGACGAGGTCCATGTCGTGCTCGATCAGCA
Source organism: Allobosea lupini (assembly GCF_900109525.1). Taxonomy (GTDB): domain Bacteria; phylum Pseudomonadota; class Alphaproteobacteria; order Rhizobiales; family Beijerinckiaceae; genus Allobosea; species Allobosea lupini. Next base: position 304,142 of record NZ_FOAN01000005.1, read on the forward strand.
GGACCGAGACGTCCTCCGGCAGTCCGGCGACCATCGCCATCAGCTCGCGTCGCTCGGCCTCGGGCACGCCCGCCGCCGGTTCGTCGAGCAGCAGCACGCTCGGCCTCGCCGCGAAGGCGGCGGCGATCTCGATCTGCCTTTGCTTGCCATAGGGCAAGGTCGCGATCCGCTCGTCCATGATGTCGTCGAGCCTGAAGCGGGCAAGGATCTCGGCCGTCTCGGCGACGAGTTCCTTGTCCCTGTCGAGGGCACGCAAGGGCTGCCGGCCGCGGCCGAGCCGCTCCGAGGTGACGAGCGCGATCATCTCGACAGGCGTCATCGTTCCGAAGAGCTGGTTGATCTGGAAGGTGCGCGCCAGCCCGCGCCCGACCCGCGCCTCGCGGGGCAGCGTGGTGATGTCCTCGCCCATCAGCTCGACCCGGCCGGAACTCGGGCGCAGCACCCCGGTCAACTGGTTGACGAAGGTGGTCTTGCCGGCGCCGTTCGGACCGATCAGCGCGTGGCGCGCGCCCTTTGCCAGCGTGAAGTCGACATGGTCGGTCGCGGTGATGCCACCGAAGCTCTTGCAGAGATCGAAGGTCTGGAGCGCCACGCTCATGTCGACGCCCTCCGGCCGAGGCGCGCGACACGGCCGACAACCGCCTTGATCCCGCCATGGATCAGTTCGCGGCCGCCGAGGACGAAGAGGACAAGGAACAGCCCGATCCAGAACATCCAGTATTGCGGCGTGAAGCTCGCGATCACGTCCTGCAGCAGCTTGAAGGCAACCGCGCCGATCAGCCCGCCATAGAGATAGCCGGCGCCGCCGATGATCAGCACCAGCATCAGGTCGGCCGAGCGATGGAAGGCGAGCACGTCGAGCGAGACGAATTGCGTGGTCTGGGCGAGCAGCGCCCCCGCCGCCCCGGCATAGGCGGCCGCGAGCGTATAGACCGCGACGAGCCGCCAGTGCAGCGGCACGCCCGAGGCGGCAGCGCGCAGCGGGTTGTCGCGGATCGCCCGCAGCGAAAGGCCGAAGGGCGAGCCGACGATGCGGCGCGCCAGCACGAACAGCACGAATAGCACGGTAAGCGAATAGAGATAGGCGACGCTGCCGAAGATATCGAACTCGAACAGGCCGAGCACCGGCCCCATCATGATGCCCTGCAACCCGTCTGCGCCGCCGGTGAGCCAGCCGAGCGAGTTGGCCAATTCCCCAAGGATCAGCGCGACACCGAGCGTCACCATCAGACGTGTCAGGTCGCTGCCGCGCAGGATCAGCGGACTGCTGATCAGCCCGAGCAGGCCGGCGGCTCCCATTCCGACCGCGAGCCCCGCCAGCGGATCGGCGCTGGCATGCTTGGCGAAGAGCCCGGCCGCATAGGCGCCGAAGCCGAAGAAGGCGGCATGCCCGAGCGAGACGACGCCGGCATAGCCGAGGATCAGGTCGAGCGAGAGCGCGAACAGCCCGAGGATCGCGATCTCGTTGAGGATCAGGAGCTGGCGCGGCAGCAGGAAGAAGGCCGCCAGCGCCAGGACCCAGAACACGATCTCGGCCGGATGCCAGCGCCGTGCGCCATAGAGCGAGCGCCGGACGCGCGCCTCGATGCTGTCGGCCTTCATGCCCGGCTCCTCGTGAAGAGCCCGTGCGGCCTTGTGATCAGCAGGACGACCATCAGCGCGTAGATGATGAAGGCGCCGAGCTGCGGCACGAGATACTTGCCGCCGACATCGGCGACCCCCAGCAGCATCGCCGCGAAGAACGGACCGGAGATGGTCGAGGTCCCGCCGACGGTCACGACGATCAGGAAGTAGATCATGAACTTCAGCGGGAAGGTCGGATCGAGCCCCATCAATTCAATGCCGAGCGCGCCGCCGAGGCCAGCAAGACCGGAGCCGAAGGCAAAGGTCAGCGCGAACAGCCGGTTGACCGGGATGCCGAGGCCGCGCGCCACCCTGGCATCATCGACCGCGGCGCGTAGCCGGCTGCCGAAGCGTGTGCGGGTGAAGCCCCATTGCATCGCGAAGGCGAGCGCGCCGCAGAGCAGGATGATGAAGAGCCGGTAGCGGCCGACGCCGATGCCGGCGAGATCGAAGCGCCCGCTCAGCCAGGCCGGCAGCTGCACGAATTGCTGGCTCGAGCCCATCAGGTAGTCGGCACCGGCGACGGCCATGAATACCAGCCCGATCGAGAACATCACCTGGTCGAGATGGCTCTTGGCGTACATCGGCCGGTAGACCAGCCGCTCCAGCAGCAAGCCCGCGAGCGCAGCGGCGAGGAAGGCCGCCGGCAGCGCCCACAGGAACGGCAGGCCGAGCCGCTGCATCGCCAGCACGGTGACATAGCCGCCGAACATGGCAAAGGCGCCGTGGGCGAGGTTGACGAAGTTCATCAACCCCATGGTCACGGACAGCCCGCAGGCCAGCACGAACAGGATCATGCCGTAGGCGACGCCGTCAAACAGGATGGTGAGCACGTCGGGTCCGCCCTGCCAGGCTTACTTCTTCGCCTTGGTCGGATCCTTGACGTTGGGGATCGTCTCGAACTCCTGATTGTAGAGCTCGCCGTTCACGCGCTCGACCTTGCGGATGTAGACGTTCTGGATGATGTCGCGGGTCTCGGGATCGATCGAGATCGGCCCGCGCGGGCTCGTCCAGCTCATCCCCTTCATCGCGTCGACCAGCGCCTGACCGCCCTCGCCCTTGGTCTTCTTCAGTCCCTCATAGAGCGCGTGCATGCCGTCATAGCCGCCGACCGCCATGAAGTTCGGGCGCAGGCCCGGATTGGCCTTCTTGAAGCCCTCGACAAAGGCCTTGTTCTCGGGGCTGTCATGCGAGGCGGAATAGTGCTGGGCGGTGATGACGCCGAGCGCGACATCGCCCATGCCGTTGAGAATATCGTCATCGGTCAGATCGCCGGTGCCGATCAGCTTGATCCCGCTCTTGTCGAGGCCGCGCTCGACGAACTGCTTCATGAACTGGGCACCGACGCCGGATGGCACGAAGACCAGCAGCGCTTCGGGCTTGGCGTCGGCGACGCGCTGCAGGAAGGGCGAGAAATCGGGGTTCTGCAGGGGCACGCGGATGTTCTCGACCTGGCCGCCGCCGGCCTTGAACGCCTCCGAGAACGAGCTCTCGACGTCATGGCCCGGGCCGAAGTCCGAGACGATGGTGATGACGCGCTTGGTGCCCTGCTTGGCGATCCAGGTCCCGAAAGGCGCCGCGATCTGCGGCACGACCTGGCTGGTGCGCACGATGAAGGGCGAGCGCTCGGTGATGATCGCGGTCGCCGCCGCCATCACCACCATCGGCGTCTTCGCCTGCGTCGCCAGCGGCGCGGTCGCGAGCGCCAGCGGCGTCAGGCCGAAGCCGGCTATCGCGGTGACCTTGTCGTTGACGATCAGCTCCTGCGCGATGCGGCGGGTGACGTCGGCCGTGCCGGTGTCGTCCTTGACGATGAGCTCGACCTTCTTGCCGGCGACGGTCGCGCCCTTCTCCTGGATATAGAGATTGGCCGCCGCGGCGATCTGCCGTCCGGTCGAGGCGAAGGGGCCGGTCATCGGCAGGATCAGGCCGATCTTGACCGCGTCCTGCGCCAGAGCCGCGCCGCTGCCCGAGGCGGCCAGAGCCAGGCCGAGCATTCCTTTAAGAACCGTCCTGCGAATGGTCATGTCGTTCCTCCCGAGTGTTTGGCCAATCCCCTTGCCGGGGCTTTCGTTGGATTATTCGCCGTCATCGTCGCGATAGACGAGGCCCGCTTTGGCGAGGCCGTCGCGCATAGCGTACATGTCCAGGCCGAGTTCGCCAGCAGCCAGGCGTCTACGCTTTTCGTCTTCATTGGCCTCGCGCTTGCGGCCGGCGGCGGCGACCGCCTCGGCATCGCGCCTGGGCACGACAACAACCCCGTCGTCATCGGCGACTATCACGTCCCCGGGATGGATCAGCGCCCCGGCGCAGACCACCGGAACGTTGACGCTCCCCAGCGTCGCCTTGACCGTGCCCTTGGCCGAGATCGCTCGCGACCAGACCGGAAAGCCCATCTCGGTCAGCGTCCGAACATCGCGGACACCGGCATCGATGACGAGGCCGACGCCGCCCCGCGCCTTCAGCGAGGTCGCCAGCAGGTCGCCGAACATCCCGTCGGTATTGTCGGTCGTGCAGGCGACGACGAGCACGTCGCCCGGCTGCACCTGCTCGATCGCGACATGGATCATCCAGTTGTCGCCGGGCTGGGCCAGCACCGTCACCGCCCCACCGGCGATCTGCGCGCCGGCATAGATCGGCCGCATATAGGGCTTCAGCAGCCCGCTCCGGCCCATCGCCTCATGGGTGGTGGAGACGCCGAGCGCGGCGAGATCGGCGATCGCCGCGGCGGGCGCACGCTTGCTGGTGCGGATGACGACGGGATTCATGCCAGCGTCTCCAGCGCTTCCGGGAAGAGGCGCTGATAGGCCTCGCCATAGGTCATCGCCTTGCCGGAGTTGCGCCCGCCCTGCATGCCGCGGTTGAGCGCGACGCGGGTGTAGTATTCCCAAAGATGCTTCTGCGCCGCGAGGATCTCGAACGCCTTGCGTTTCTGCTCCCAGACCTCGTCGATGTTGAGGATGACGTTCGGCTTGAAATTGCACTGCTCGGGCTGATGCGGCTCGAACAGGAAGACCGGCGGCGCGGCATAGGTGCGATTGGGATCGGGCTTGTGGCCGGCGGCCTGGGCGATGATGCGTGCTTCCTGGGCGAAGCGCGTCGCCTCGGGATGGTCGACATTATAGGGGTCTTCGAGCGCATGGGTCAGCACGAAGCTCGGATTGAGTTCATGGAAGATGTCGATCGCTCGGTCGAGCATCTCCGGCGTTGTCCGCAGCGGATAGTCGCCGGCATCCATGAACTCGATCTCGGCGCCGAGCGCTGCCGCAGCAGCTTCCGCCTCTTCGCGGCGCTGCGCCTTGACCTCCGCCATCTGCACGCCCGCCTTCTTCCAGGCAAACTGGCTCTCGCCGCGCTCGCCATAGGACAGGCAGAGGATCTTGACGCGCATGCCGCGCCCGGCGTGCAGCGCGATAGCTCCGCCGGCGCGCCAGACGAAATCGCCGGGATGGGCGGTGATCACCAGGCCTGTCTTCTGGGCGCTCATGGCATGCGCTCCTCTTGCACTCTATCGGCCGGCACGAAGGCCTGCCCTGCCATCAGGATGCGGGCGGTGCGCAGCAGCCCGGCCCGCTCGACCACCGGCTGCTCTGCGGTTCCACCGACCGTCAGCGTCACCGTGAACTCGCCGGTGGGATGCTCGACCGAAAGCGTCCGCTCGCGTCCCTCCGGCATCACGACGACCGAAGCCGCAGGCGAGCCCGGCAAGACGGCCGCGGTGGCGACCGTCACGGCTGCGAAGACGCCGATCGAGGCATGGCACTCATGCGGGATGAAACTGCGGGTCGAGATCGCCCCGCCGGCTTGCGGCGGCGCGACCAGCGCGATCTTCGGCACGACCTTCCTGGCGACGTCGCCGAGATTCATCAGCGGCCCGGCAGCGAGGCGGATGGCCTCGATCCGGGCCTTGAGCTCGGCATCCTCGTTGAGCTGGTCGCGCGGCTCGTAGCCGGTGCGCCCGACATCCTCCGCCCGCATGACGATGACCGGCATGCCGTTGTCGATCAGGGTGCAAGGCACGCCCTCGATCACGTCGACGACATTGCCGGTCGGCAAGAGCGCGCCGCAGACCGAGCCCTCGGCATCGAGAAAGCCGATATCGATCGGCGCCGAGGTTCCCGGCACGCCGTCGATGCGCGCTGCCCCCTCGGCGCTCGCCTGCCCGTCCGGCGTATCCATGCTGAGGTCGGCGATCGTGCCGGTGTTGATCGTCCGGACCCGGACGGTGGTTCGCGCGCCACCAGCCTTCACCAGCCCGCGCGCCAGCGCGAACGGACCGATCCCGGCGAGGATATTGCCGCAGTTCGGGGTGGTATCGACCGAAGCCGTCTCGATACCGACCTGCGCGAACAGGAAGTCGATGTCGCATCCCGGCTCGTCCGAGGGCGAGACGATCGCGACCTTACTGGTCAGGGGATGGGCGCCGCCGAGCCCGTCGACCTGGCGCTTGTCGGGCGAGCCCATCACCGCAAGGAGGACAGCGTCGCGTGCGGCGATATCGGCCGGCAGATCATCGCGCAGGAAATAGGCGCCCTTGGAGGTGCCGCCGCGGATCAGCATACAGGGGACGGCGAGCTGGCCCATCGCTCACTCCGCCGCCTTGATGCCGGAACGGGTGATGACCTCGCGCCAGAGCACGAGTTCGGAGGCGATCAGCTTGCCGAAGCCTTCCGGCGTCTCAGGCCGGGCGATGGCACCGTCCTTGGCCAGCGCCGCGGCGAAATCGAGCTGGCTGAGCAGCGTATTGATCTCGCGATTGAGCCGCTCGACGACGGGACGTGGCGTGCGCGCCGGCGCCACGATCCCGTACCATTGCACCGCCTCGAAATCCGGCAGGCCGCCCTCGGACAGCGTCGGCAGGTCCGGTGCGAAGCCCACGCGCTCGCGCGCGGCGACGCCGAGCACCCTGAGCTGACCACCTTCCGCCAAGGGTAGAACCGCCGGCCCGCCCGTCAGCGTGAACTGGATGTTGCCGGCGACGAGATCGTTCACCGAAGGCGCCGTGCCGCGATAGGGCACATGCGTCGCCTCGATGCCGGCGCGATGGCAGAAATAGGCGGTGGCGATATGGGCGGCGCTGCCCTGGCCACCGGACGAATAGTTCAGCTTGCCCGGATTGGCCTTGGCGTAGGCGATGAACTCGCTGAGCGTCTTCGCCGGCAGCTTCGGATTGATCGCCAGGATGTTCGGCAGCATGGCGACGAGCGCCACCGGCTGGAAATCCTTGACCGGGTCATAGGGCACGTTCGGATAGAGCGAGGGCGCGAAGGCGAGCGTGCCGATATGCCCCATCATCAGCGTGTGCCCATCGGGATCGGATTTGGCGACCTGCCCCGAGGCCGTCATGCCGCCGGCGCCCGGCCGGTTCTCGATCACAAAGCCCTTGCCGGGAATGCTGCGCTCGAGCTTGCTGGCGATCAATCGCGCTAGCACGTCGGTGCTGCCGCCGGGTGTGAACGGCACGACGATCCGGATCAGCTGGCTCGGCCACTCCGGCTGGGCGCGCACCGACGTAAGCCCGGCGAAGCCAGTGAGCCCTATGCCGGCAAGGACGGAGCGACGATCCAGCATCATCGCGTCCCCTCCTTTCGCCGAGCCCCGCGCAGCTGCGCGTCGGCGACCGCCTGGGCAACGCCGGGATGCAGCCCCGCCGCAGCCAGCATCTCCGCCGCCTCGCGCATCTCGGCCGAGCGGCGCACGCCATGGGTGGCGACGCGCTCGCGCATGTCGGCGGCGAGCGCATGGAAATCGATCGACGGGAAGGTCGCGTTGAGGCTGGCGAAGACTGGGTCCTTGACGTCCCAGGCCTCGCAGGCGGCGGCGCAGTCGACCATCAGCGCCTCCAGCCCCTTGATCACGATCGAGCGGCAGAGCTTCATCGCCGAGGCCCGGCCATAGACCTCCGAGACCGGCGTCAGGTTCATGCCGAGCTCATTCAGAGCCTCGGACGCAGCCTGCGCCTGCGGCCCTCCGGAAAGGATCGCCACCTTGAGGCCAGGCTTCAGCACCGGCGCCATCACCGCGGCCTCGAGATAGTCGGCACCACTTGCGGTCACCGCCTGCGCCGCCCGCTGCTTGGTCGAGGGCGCGGCCGAATTGACATCGACGAAGACCTGGCCCGGTTTCAGCCAGACCGCAGCTTCGGTAGCCACCGCCTCGGCGCGGTCGGCAGTGACGGCCGAGAAGACGAAAGTCGCGTTTGAGCAGGCCTCCTGCGCCGAGGGTGCGCGGACGACGCCGAGTTCCTGCGCCGCCGCTTCAAGACGGGCGCCGGCGTCGCTACCGAAGAGCAGGTCATAGGCGCGGATGGCGACGCCGTCATTGGCCAGCAGGCCGCGCGAGAAGGTCTGGCCGACCTCGCCGAAGCCGATGAAGGCGATCGCCGTCGTGTTGGCGCCTGCCATTGCTGGCTTCTCCTCGCGCGTTTCATCCCGCCGCGAGGGTCGGCCAAAGCCATTCTGCCATCAAATGATAAGAATGCAGCGATTGATTACTTTTCTTCATCTCGCCGCGGCACGACGCTGCGCTTCAGCGCCTGGCTCAAGAGCGTGATCAGGTCGCGCGTCACCGGGCGCAGCGGCACCGATTTGCGCGTGATGATGCCGAGCGTGCGGGTCACAGCCGGGGAGCGCAGCGGGATCGCGACGAGCTCGCCGGCATCGACGATATCGAGCGAAAGCTGCGGCACCACCGCGTAGCCGATGCGCGAGCGCACGAGGCTGACCGCGGTGACGACGCGCTGGACCTCGTAGCGCCAGGTCAGGCTCTCGCGCCTGGCGCCGAGCGCATCGTCGATCAGGATGCGGTTGCCGGTCTCGGCGCTGATCCGCACCAGCGGCTCGTCCTGCAATTGCGCCCAGGTCAGCGACGCCTCCTGCGCCAGCGGCATCGAGCGATGGCTGACCAGCACGAACGGCTCCTTGACGACCGGCTTCAGCTCGAGGTCCCAGCGATTGGCGGCGACGATGGTGACGCCGAACTCGGCCTCGCCCGACTGGACCTTGTCGGCGATCTCGGACGCCGAGTTGTCGTGGATGCGGACGCCGACACCGGGATGGCGCGCGGCGAAAGCTGCGATCACTGCCGGCATGCAATGCGCCGCCACCGTCGGCAGGCAGCCGAGCGAGACCTGTTCGTCGCCCTCGCGCAGGTCGACCCGGACCTCGTTAATGGCGAAGCCCAGGTCCTCGAAGATGCGCCGCGCCCGCGGCAGCAGGGTGGTGCCGGCCGCGGTCAGCGAGACCTGCCGCGTCGTCCGCAGGAAGAGCGGCGTGCCCAGCGATTCCTCGAGCTTGCGGATGCGGTGGCTGAGCGCCGTCTGCGACAGGTTGAGATGCGAGGCGGCGGCGCGGAAGCTGCCGCGCTCTGCGATGCTGACGAAGGCCTGCAGCCCGAGAACGTCCACCCTCATCGGATCGCCCGCTCCTGTCCGGCGACAAGATCGGCAAGCCGGACCAGCTCGGCCAGCGTCGAGGCGCCCATCTTCCGCATCACCTGGCCGCGATGCACCTTCACGGTCACCTCGCTCAGGCCGAGATCGGCGGCTATCTGCTTGTTGAGGCGACCTTGCGCGACGAAGGTAAGCACCTCCTTCTCCCGCACCGTCAGCGTCGCGAAGCGCTCTTTCAGCTCGGCGAGTGCCGCCTCGTCCTTGCGCCTCGCCTCGTCCTTCCCGATCGCCACACGCACCGCATCGAGCAGGTCCTGCTCGCGGAACGGCTTCAGCAGGAACTCGACTGCCCCAAGCTTGATCGCCCGCACCGCCATCGGCACGTCGCCATGGCCAGTAAGGAAAACGATCGGGATCGGATCGTTCAGCGTGGCCAGCTCGGCCTGGAAATCCATGCCGCTCGGGCCTGGCATCCGGACGTCGAGGACGAGACAGGACGGCGTGTCGGGACGCCGGGCCAGCGCGAACTCCCGCACCGATGCGAAAACCGAGACCGCATAACCGACCGAGCGGAGGAGGCTGTCGAGCCCCTCGCGGACAGAGACATCGTCATCGACGACGAAGACGGTCGCTGGCTGCCTATCCATGCTGCCGATCCAATGTCGTGCCAGCCACCGGCAAGGTGAAGCCGAAGACCATGCCGCGGGGATGATTGACGGCGGCGTAGACCGTCCCGCCATGCGCCTCGACGATCGAGCGGCTGATCGCCAGGCCCATGCCCATCCCGCCCGGCTTGGTCGAGTGGAAGGCCTCGAACACCTGCTCGATCGCGGCCGGCGCCAGGCTGACGCCGGTGTCGCGGACGCTCACCGTGATCGCGCCACCGTCGCTGGCAGCGCCGACCAGCAGGTCGCGCGGCCCTGTCTCCAGGCCGCCCATCGCCTCGGCCGCGTTGATCACCAGGTTGAGCACGACCTGCTGGAGCTGAACCTTGTCGCCAAGCGGCTGCGGCAGGTCATCGGCCAGATCGGTCTGGAGCATCACGCGGTGCCTGCGCAATTCGCCGCGGGTCAGGGCCAGAACCTCCTCGATCAGTGCGACCATATCGAGCCTGTCGCGCGAGGGCGGAGCCTTGGCCACGAGGTTGCGTACGCGTCCGATCACCTCGCCGGCGCGATCGGCATCGGCGACGACGCGCTGCAGGGCCCGCTTGGCCTCGCCGGTATCGGGCGGTGTCGCCGCGAGCCAGCGCAGGGCGGCATGGCCGCTGGCGGCGATCCCGGCCAACGGCTGGCTGACCTCATGCGCGATCGAGGCGGCCAGCTCGCCCATGGTGGTGACGCGCGCCATATGGGCCAGCTCGGCCTGTGTCTGGCGGATGCGCGCCTCCGCCTCCCCGATCCGCAAGGCCAGATAGGTGGTCGCGCCGATGGCAATCAGGCTCAGGGCTCCGTTCGCCAGGCCGGTCTCCTGGATTCCGCGCGGCGTCAGCAGATAGCTCAGCACCGTCAAAACGGCGCTGCCGGCGCCGAACGAGACGACGACCGCCGGCCGGTCGAACCTGACCGAGATCAGGATCACCGCGACATAGAGGACGGCGACCGCAATCTCCAGGCTGGTGAAGGTGTCGGCCAAGAAGATCGCGGCCATCGCCGCGATCAGGCCGAGCCAGAGCCATGGTCTTTCGATGCGCATGCGCTCGCGATCGCGCCTCATGCCCTGCCCTTCGCCACCGGCCTACCCAGTCAAGCTATCGGACAAGACAGATGGCCGAGCGCTCTGTCCAGCCCGTGCATCAGCTCGGATTGTCCAGCGTGAACAGGTCGGCATCCTCGTCATAGGCGAAGTACTCGCCATAGCGGGCCCAGTTCGTCACCGCCTTCAGCGTTGTCGCGGCATAGTCCTCCGACATGTGGTCTTCGAGCTCGTCGCGGAAGCGTGGCGCCGGCGCCCTGTGGCTGGAGCGCTCGTCGAGCACCCGCCGGATATGGGCGGCGAGCGGCACATAGGCCGCGAGCTGCTGGGCGAAGAGGCGCTTGCGTCCGTCGACATCGGCGTCGGCGAAGCGCAAGCCCGCGGCGGTCAGCCTGATGTCGCCGCCTTCGAGATCGGCGAAACGCAGCAGCTGCAGCGTCTCGGCCACCGGGAAGAGATCGTCGATCTCCAGGTGCAGTTCGGCTGCGAGCGGCGGCAGGTCGGCCTCCCCTCTGTAGGCCGCGCCCGCGATCGTCTCGATCAGCCCGGCCATCAGATTGGTCGAGACCCGCGGCAGCGCCATGGCGATGCCGGTGCCGGGAAAGAAGCCGTCACGTGCCGGCGCGCCGGCCTTCGCGGTCATGCGGGCATAGATGTCCTCGACCAAGGTGCGGAAGGCGGGATCGAGACGGTCGCGAGGCTGCGGCAGCTCGACCTTCAGCTCGGCGATGACGCGGCCCGGATTGGAGCCGAAGATCAGGATGCGGTCGCACATCAGCACCGCCTCCTCGATATTGTGCGTCACCATCAGGATCGCCTCGATCGGCATCCGTCCCTCGCACCAGAGATCGAGCAGATCGGTGCGCAGCGTCTCGGCGGTGAGGACGTCGAGCGCCGAGAACGGCTCGTCCATCAGCAGCACCTTGGGGTGCACGACCAAAGCGCGCGCGAGCCCGACACGCTGGCGCATGCCGCCGGAGAGCTCCTTCGGATAGGCGCTTTCGAAGCCGTCGAGGCCGATCAGGTCGATGGCGGCGAGCGCGCGCTTGCGCCGTTCGGCCGGCGCGATGCCCTGCGCCTCCAGGCCGAGCTCGACATTCTCCAGCACGCTCAGCCAGGGGAACAGCGCGAAGCTCTGGAACACCACGGCGACGCCCGAGCTCGGCCCGTTCACGGCCCGCCCCTCGAAGGTGACGGTGCCGCCGCTCGGCTGGATCAGCCCGGCGATCGCCCGCAGCAGCGTCGACTTGCCCGAGCCCGAGCGGCCGAGCAGGCCGACGATCTCGCCAGGCCGAAGCTCGACATCGACCTTGTCGAGCACGACGAGCGAGCCGGCCGCGCCTTTGTCGTAGCTCTGGCAGACCTCTTTGGCACTGACGAGCGGAGTGGCATTCCCGGCCTTGAAATCGCGGGTCGCGATGATCTCGTTCATGGCGGCATCCTCCTGCGGAAAGGTTCAGTCGAGGCGCATCCGGCGTTCCGCCATCACATAGAGCGGGCGCCAGAGCAGGCGGTTGAAGAGCGTGACGAAGAGCGACATGACGGCGATGCCGAGCACGACGCGCGGGAAGTCGCCGGCCTCGGTCGCGTTGGCGATGTAGGCGCCGAGGCCATAGGCCTCGAGCTTGGTGTCGCCCCAGCTCGCGACTTCGGCGACGATGCTGGCATTCCAGGAGCCGCCGGACGCGGTCAGCGCACCGGTGACGTAATAGGGGAAGATCCCCGGCAGCATGACGCGCCGCCACCACGTCCACGAGCGCAACTGGTAGACGCTCGCCGCCTCGCGCAGATCGGTCGGGAAGGCGCTCGCGCCGGCGATGACGTTGAACAGGATGTACCACTGCGTGCCGAGCACCATCAGCGGCGAGAGCCAGATGTCGGGGCTGGCGCCGGTCGCGACGATGGCGACGACGGCGAAGGGGAACAGCACGTTCGCCGGGAAGGCCGCGAGGAACTGCGCCACCGGCTGGACGCGCTCGGCGATTCCCGGGCGCAGGCCGATCCAGACGCCGACCGGGATCCAGATCACGCTGGCGACGGCGATCAGCAGGGTGACGCGCAGCAAGGTGACGAGGCCGCGCGCCAGCGGATCCCAGGCATCTGACCAGGACAGGCTCTGCCCGAGATAGGCGATGGCGGTCCACATCGCCCAGGCACCGATGGCGAGAATCAGGACGAGCCAGGCCCGGTCGAGCGTCTCGCTGGTCCCCGCGCTGACCTCATGGCGCAGCGGCGGCACACTGCGGAACCGCACCAGCAGCAGCCGGCCGCCCAGCCAGGCGAGCGGAGCTGTCAGGCGCTTGAGCAGGCGGGTGCGCCGGGCGAGGCCATGCACCCAGGAGCGCGGCTTCCGCTGGCCGGCGGTCTGCTCGAAACGGAACTTGTCGGCCCAGGCGACGATCGGCCGGAACAGCAGCTGGTCGTAGAGACCGATCACGATCGCCATCGCCAGCACGGCCCAGGCCACGGCTGCGAAATTCTGCTCCTTGATCGCGAGCGCCAGCCAGGAGCCGAGGCCCGGCAACTGCACGGTGGTGTCGCCGACGGTGATCGCCTCGGAGGCGACGACGAAGAACCAGCCGCCGGACATCGACATCATCGTGTTCCAGACCAGGCCCGGCATGGCGAAGGGCGCCTCCAGCCGCCAGAAGCGCTGCCAGGACGACAGGCCGAAGCTGCGGCTGACCTCGTCGAGATCGCGGGGGACCGTGCGCAGCGACTGGTAGAAGGAGAAGGCCATGTTCCAGGCCTGGCTGGTGAAGATCGCGAAGATCGAGGCGCATTCGGCGCCGAGCTGGCTGCCCGGGAACAGCCCCATGAAGAAGGTGACGGTGAAGGTCAGGAAGCCGAGCACCGGCACCGATTGCAGGATGTCGAGCGCCGGGATGATCACCATCTCGGCACGCCGGCTCTTGGCCGCCAGCGTCGCGATGGTGAAGGTGAAGGCGAGAGAGGCGATGATCGCGGCGAACATCCGCATCGTCGTGCGCAGCGCATAGTCCGGCAGCAGCGCCGGATCGAGCACGACCGGCTCGGTGGGTAGGCCCGAGAGCGGCGCGCGCATCGCCGCTGCGCCATGCAGCGCGAGAATGGCGAGCGCGGCTAGCAGCGCGAACGCCGCCAGGTCATAGAGATTGGGTAGGACGCGGTTGCGCGCCAGGGTGGCGAGCGCGCTGCGCCCGGCTTCGCGGTTCGACAGAAACGCCATGGAAACCTCGGCGGGATGGAGGTGACTGCGGCCGATGGCCGGCCTTGCGGGCTGAGCGACTTTGTCAGGCGGCGCACCTGCACCCTGAGCGGCAACCGCCTTCCTCGTCGCGCTGCTCCCCGCCTTCGCTGCGCCAGCGGCATTCCAGGCGCCCGTCAGCTGCATTGATGCGCCATTCGGCAACCAGCCCTGATCGCTTCTGTGCAGCCCTGCGCAGGAGAGTGCCGTTGCTCGGGCGCAAGTTCGGCCAGGCCAGCGCTCGCGAGATTACAGAGTGCCGAAACGCGACGACGTTGTTCATGGCCCACCTCTTCGGTCCCGGTGGGGCCGTCCGACGCGCGAACGGGCGCACACGACGACCCACGCCGCAGCGATGGCTGCATGCGATCGGTCGGCATGGCCATGTCCCTGCGACGGAAAGCCGGTAGTTGCGACAGCGCCTCGCGGTCAGCGCCGCGAAGTCATCGCCTCTCTGCGCCCCGAGGCGATGGCGATCAATCGGACGATGGGATCGGGGCCGATACCTTGGTATAGCGCCGCCAGCGCCGCATCCGGCGGGCCTGGTTCAGTCGGCGCGGCCCCGCGCCTCGACCCGCCATTGCGCGACGAGGTCGACGCCGCGGACGACGTGCAGGATGTCGTGCAGATTGATCGTCGGGTCGCAATGCGGGACCGTGCATTCGACGACAGTGCCGATCGGCAGCGCGCCCTTCCCTTCCAAAGGCAGGATGCGGCCGAACTCGTCGCCGCACCATTCGATCCGCCCGACCAGTTCGCCATTCAGCAAGACCCGCGGCGGCGGCCCGTCGAGCGCAAAGCTCTTGCTGCCGCCATCGGTGATGGCGAAGCCGAGCGAGCTGTGCCCGATCACGGTGACGGCGATGCGCAGCGCCGGCTTGAACTCCGGTCCGCCCCGGCCATGCATGTCGACGCTGTGATAGGCCTCGTCCATGAAGACGTAGGAGCCCGCCTGGATCTCGGTCAGCAACCGATCCTCGCCGTCGAGGAGATGGCTGCCGGTGCCGCCACCCGAGACGATCTCCGGCGCGAAGCCGGCCTCACGCAGCGCCGCGATCATGGCGGCGAGCAGCCGGCCCATCTCCTGGTTGGCGGCGCGGCGCACGGCGAAGTCGTCGATATGCTGCACGCGGCCCTGATAGGCTTGGACGCCGCGATAACGCAGCCCGTCCAGCCCGGAGACGAGCCGCGCCAGCTCGACCCCCTCGGCCGGCGTCGCGACGCCGCTGCGCCTCAGCCCGACATCGAGATCGACCAGCACGTCGAAGGCGGTGCCGTGCCGCTGTGCCGCATCGGCATAGGCAGCGGCCAGATTTGCCCGGTCGACGACGACGCCGATGCGCCCGCCCGCGGCCGCAGCGCGCGCCAGCGCGTCGATCTTCGCCGGGCTGGCGATCGGGGCGCTGAGCAGGAGGTCGCGGACGCCGCCATCGAACAGCGCCAGCAATTCGCCCGGCTTGGCGCAGCAATTGCCGAGCGCTCCCGCAGCCATCTGCCGGCGGGTGATCTCGGCGCATTTATGCGATTTCGCATGCGGCCTGAGGTTCAGCCCAGCCTTGCGGCAGGTCTCTGCCATCAGCGCGATATTGTGCTCGAATAGGTCGAGATCGAGCACGGCCGCCGGCGTCTCCAGCCGCGCCCGGCTGCCAGGAACGCCGACGAGCTGTTCGTTGAGGGCAGCCGCGCCAAACAGGGCGTCGCTCATGTCCTTGCCTCCGCAAGCGCGGCGCGACGACGTGCGGTGGCGTCGCGATCAATGCTCACGCCATCGGCAGCGAAGACCACGCCGTAGTCGCGAGCCGCGCCCGCCGCCGTGACCTTGCCCTCGCGCAGATCGTCCTCGATCCGGATCGGATCGCGCTGCAATGCATCGCCATAGCCGCCGCCGCCCGCCCCGATCAGGCGAAAGACATCGCCGGCGCGGGCGTTGAAGCTCTCCATCGGCATGGTCGGCAGGCTCTGCTCAGTGCCGTCGGCGCGGAGCAGGATGTGAGCGGAGGGAGCACCTGGGCTGCCGCCCTCGAAGCCGAAGGGCGGGTGGTCGCGCCGGTCGCCGCGCAGCACGAAACGGGTCGGCGCCAGGAAGCGGAATTCGCGGATGAAGGAGAGGCCGCCGCGGAACTCGCCCGGCCCGCCGGTATCGGGCACGAGGCCATAGCGCAGCACCTCGACCGGCATGTCGGCCTCGATCATCTCGACCGGCTGGTTGGAGAGATTGGCGGCAGGGTTGGAGATGCCCTCGATCCCGTCCTTGCCGGCGCGGGCCCCCCAGGTGCCGACCACCATCTCGTTGAGCACGAACGGCCGCCCCTCATGCGTGCCGCCGGCGGCCAGCAGATAGGGCCCGCCCTCGGAGCCACCCATGGCCCGTTCCGGTACGATCTGTGCGAGCGCCTGCATGATCGCGTCGAAGACGCGGTAGCCGACGACGCCGCGGGCGCCGCAGGCTGCCGGATAGCGCGGATTGACCAGGCAGCCCTCGGGCGCCCTGACCGCGATCGGCCGCAGGTACCCCTCGCAATTGGGTATATCCTGCTGCGACAGGCAGCGGATCGCGCAGAAGGCGGCCGATTCCGGCAGCGAGATCGGGCAGTTGATCGAGGCCGCGACCTGATCTGCCGTGCCGGTGAAATCGATGTCGATCGTGTCGTCGGCGACGGTGACGGTCGCGACGATCGGCAGCGGCTGCGGGTTCTCGCCGACGCCATCGATATAGTCGGTGGCACGATAGACGCCGTTCGGAAGAGCGCGGATGACGTCGCGCATCATCGCCTCGGCATGGTCGTGCAGCGCGTCGATATAGCTGTCGAGTTCCTGCGCGCCGTAACGGCCGATCAGCGTCCTCAGCCCCTCCTCGGCGACGTTGCAGGCGGCGATCTGGGCGCGGATGTCGCCGAGCACCTCGATCGGCGAGCGGGTGTTCGCCTCGAGGATGCGGAAGACGGCCTCGACCGGCTGGCCGGCCTCATAGAGCTTCAGTAGCGGCAGGCGCAGGCCTTCCTGCTGGATCTCGGTGGCGTAGATCGCGACGCTGCCCGGCACGATGCCGCCGAGATCGGTGTGATGCGCCACCGTCGCGGCGAAGCCTGAGAGCCGGCCGTCTACGAAGATCGGCTTCAGGATGTAGATATCCGGCAGATGCTGGCCGCCGGAACCGTAGGGGTCGTTCGCGATCAGCACGTCGCCCTGCTTCAGCCTGTCGCCATAGCGCTCGCGGACGAAGCCCATGATACGCGGGAAGGAACAGAGCTGGATCGGCAGGGTCAGCCCCTGCGCGATCACCCGGCCTTTCGCGTCGCAGAGCGCGGTCGAGTAATCCATGATGTCGCGGACCACAGGCGAATAGGCCGAGCGCATCACGATCAGCGCCATCTCGTCGGCGGTCGAGGCCAGCGCATTGCGGATCACTTCGAGGGTGATCGGGTCGATTGCCTGCGCGCTCATGCGGCCTCCAGGGCGATGTCGATATTGCCGGCCTCATCGAGCCGCGCGCTCTGGCCGGGCCCGACCACGCAAGTGCAGTCGTATTCCTCGATGACGAAGGGCCCCCGTCGCGCCTTCGCGTCGAGATCGGCCCGGCCGATCACGGCGATCGAGGCAGCGGATCCGCTGGCGTTGAAGGAGACGGCCCGGTCGGCCCGCCGCATCGGCGCCTCCGCCGCGAACTGGTGGCGCGGCGCGACCAGCGGCAGCCGGACCGTCAGGCGGGCATTGACGAGATGGACCGCGTCCTTCTGTGAGCGGTGGCCATAGGTGCGCTCATGCTCGCGGTGGAACAGCTCGCTGAGCTCGGCGATGTCGAACCGCCTCGCCGGAACGGTGAGCTCATAGGCTTGGCCGACATAGCGCAGGTCTGCGGCATAGCGGAATTCCGCCTGCCCAAGGTCGTAGCCTTCGAGCGCGAGGATGCGGCGGGCGTCGGCGCCGAGCGCGGCAAAGAGCTGCTCCAGCCCGGCATCGTCGAGCTCGTCCGCCCGCCGCCGCGACGGCCGTACGAACTCCTGCTCGACATCGGAGCGCAGCAGGCCGAGCGCACTGAAGACGCCGGCGGCGCGCGGAACGATGACGCGGCGGATGCCGAGCGCCATCGCGACCTCGGCCGCGACCACCGGACCATTGCCGCCGAAGGCGACCAGGGTCGCCTGGCGCGGATCGCGGCCGCGATAGGTCGAGACCGCCTTGACCGCCCGCGTCATCGTGGTGACCGCGAGCGTCAGCACGCCGCGTGCCGTCTGCTGGAGGTCGAGGCCGAGCGGGCGCGCGACCTGGTCGTTCAGCGCGGCGCGGCCGGCATCGGCCTTGAGCGGAAAGCTGCCGCCGGCGAGCGCGATGTCGTTGATGTAGCCGAGCGTCAGGAAGGCGTCGGTCAGCGTCGCCTGCCGGCCACCGAGCCCGTAGCAGACCGGCCCGGGATAGGCTCCGGCGCTCTGCGGGCCGACTGAGACCTGGTTCATCCGGTCGATCGCGACGATGCTGCCGCCGCCGGCGCCGATCTCTGAGACGTCGATGAACGGCATCTTGATCGGATAGCCGCCGCCCTTGACCAGCTTGCTCGACAGATTGATGCCGGCACCGACCTCGTATTCGGTGGTGCGGGCCGGCTCGCCATGCTCGATCAGCGCCGCCTTGGCGGTGGTGCCGCCCATGTCGAAGGAGATGATGCTGGGCTCGTCGCTTCCCGAGACCAGCCGCGCACAGGCGATGACGCCGGCAGCCGGACCGGATTCGACCAGCGACGCCGCGCGCTTCACCGCCGAACCCAGCCGCATGATCCCGCCGCCGGAATGCATCATCTCGACCTGGCAGGTGACACCGATCGAGGCGAGCCGCGCCGTCAGCGCACTGGCATAGTTGCGCACGACCGGGCCGATATAGGCGTTCACCACGACGGTCGAGGTGCGCTCGTATTCGCGGATCTCCGGCAGGATCTCCGAGCCGCGGCAGATGTAGACGCCGTCGCCGAGCTCGGCGCGCAGGATCTCCTCGGCCTCGATCTCGTGCCGAGGATTGGCGTAGGCGTGCAGGAAGCTGATCGCAACAGCCTCGACGCCCTCCTCGCGGAAGCGCCGCGCCGCTGCGACGACATCCTCTCTCGACAGCGGGATCCGCACCGAGCCATCCGCGGCGAGCCGCTCGCGCGCTTCAAGCCGCAGGCGCCGCGCCGCGAGCGGCTTCGGCTTGTCGTACTGCAGGTCGTAGAGCACCGGGATGCGCAGGCGGCGCATTTCGAGCACGTCGCGGAAGCCCTCGGTCGTCAGCAGGCCGGTGCGGGCGCCCTTGTATTCGAGGATCGCATTGGTCGCGACCGTGGTCGCGTGGACGATGCCGGTGATGCGGTCGGGCGTGGTCTGGTAGTCCTCTACCAGCGCCTTGAGTGCCTGCGCGATGCCGCGGCTGTAATCGTCGGGCGTCGAGGGCACCTTGCGGGTTTCGATCAACCCGTCGTCGCGCGCGACCACGACATCGGTGAAGGTGCCGCCAATGTCGATGCCGATCCGGTAGCTATGCTGCGCCATGGATGTCTTCCCGGGTTTCTGGAGCCGCCGCTTCGGCTCGCACGGGCAACGGCGTGCGCCGGCCGGCGAGGCCCTTGGGCACGGCAGCGATGAGGGCTTGGGTGTAGGGGTGCTGCGGCCGATCGAGGACGTCGAGGCAGGAGCCTTCTTCGACGATCACCCCTTTGCGCATCACGACGATGCGGCTGCACAACGTGCGCACCAGAGCGAGGTCATGGCTGATGAAGAGCAGCGTCAGGCCGAGCTCGCGTGTCAGGCGCGAGAGCAGATTGATCACCTGCGCCTGCAGGGAGACGTCGAGCGCCGAGACCGGCTCGTCGGCGATCAGCACCTCCGGCTTCATCGCCAGCGCCCGCGCCAGGCCGATGCGCTGGCGCTGGCCGCCCGAAAGTTCATGCGGCAGGCGCGGCCCGATCTCCGGGCCGAGGCCGACCAGAGTCAGCAGCTCGGCGATCTCGCTGTCGCGCTGCGCCTTCGGCACTCCGCGCAGCGCCAGCGTCTCGCCGAGGCAACGCGCCACGCTCTTGCGCGGATTCAGCGCGCTGCTCGAATCCTGGAAAACCATCTGGACACGCCGGCGCCACGGCCCGGCATGGTCGCGCATCAGCTCCGCCATCGACTGGCCATCGAGCAGGACCTCGCCGGAGGTCGGTCGCGCCAGCCCGACCGCGAGCCCGGCCAGCGTCGACTTGCCCGAGCCGCTCTCGCCGACGATGCCGACGACGTCGCCGCGCATGACGTCGAGGCTGACGGCGTCGAGCGCTACGATCCGGCTGTCGCGGCCGAGCAGGCGATCGAGCAGGCCGCCCTGCGGGAAGGATTTGGAGACGCCGCGCAGCGACAGGATCGGGCCGGTCATCGCGGCCTCCAGCAGGCGGTGCGGTGGCCGGCTTCATCGATAAGCGGCGGCATCTGATGGCTGCAGCTTTCGGCCGCGTCGGGGCAGCGTGGCGAGAACGGGCAACCGGCCGGCAGGCGGCCGAGCCGCGGCGGCGCGCCCTCGATCGCGGTCAGCGGGCCGACCGGCCCGGTCAGGCTCGGCACGCAGGCCTTGAGCAGGCTGGTGTAGGGATGGCGCGGCGCAAGCTCGATCGCCTCGACCGGCCCGTCCTCGACGACCTTGCCGCCATACATCACGACGACGCGGTCGACGATCTCGGCGACAAGCTGGAGGTTGTGCGAGATGAAGACCACGGCGAGGTTGAGTTCCCGGCGAAGCTCGGCGATCAGGTCGACGATCTGCGCCTGCACGGTGACGTCGAGCGCCGTGGTCGGTTCGTCCGCGATCAAGAGGCGCGGCCGGCAGGCGATCGCCATGGCGATCAGGGCGCGCTGGCGCATGCCCCCGGAGAATTCATGCGGATAGGAGGCGAGGCGCCGGCCGGCATCGCGGATTCCGACGCGCTCGAGCGCTTCCGCCGCGATGCGCCGTGCCTCGGCTGCCGAGACGCCGCGATGAGCCCGCACCACGTCGGTGATCTGACGGCCGACGGTCAGCGCCGGATTGAGCGAGCTTTGCGGGTCCTGGAACACCATGGCGATGTCGCGCCCGCGCAGCGCCCTCATGCGCTTTTCGTCGGCGGCGAGCAGGTCCTCGCCGTCGAAGATCACCCGCCCGCCAATGGCGCGGGCCGGCGCGCCGAGCAGCCGCATCACTGCGAGCATGCTGAGGCTCTTGCCGGAGCCGGATTCACCGACGATGCCGACGGCCTCGCCCGGCGCGACGCAGAAGTCGACGCCGCGCACCGCCTCGACCATGCCGCCATCGGCCGTGCGGAAGCCGACGCGCAGGCCCTCGACGCTGAGCAGGGCGGCGCTCATGCGACCAATGTCCTGGCTTCGCTGCGCGGGTCGAACAGCTCGCGCACCGCATCGCCGAGCAGGTTGAAGCCGATCACCGTCAGCGAGATGGCGAGGCCCGGAAAGACCGGCAACCACCATTCGCCGGAATAGATCGCGCTGCGGGCGTCGGACAGCATGGTGCCCCAGCTCGGCTGCGGCGGCTGCACGCCGAGGCCGACGAAGCTGATCGAGGCCTCGATGACGATGCCGATCGCGACCAGCAGCGTGCCCTGGACGATAATTGGCGAAAGGCAGTTCGGCAGCACGTCGCCGACGACGATCTGCCAATGCGAGGCGCCCTGCAGGAAGCGGGCGCGGACATAATCGGCGCCGGCGACGCGTTTGGCGACCGCATAGGTGACGCGGGCGAAGACCGGCGAGAACAGGCAGCCGACGAGGACGATGATCTTGACCTCGTTCGGCAGCAGCAGCGGGCCCACCGGCAACGGCCCGACGCCGAGGATGCCGACGATCGCGATCGCCCAGACCAGCAGGGGGATCGAGGCGACGCCATCGAAGATGCGCATCACGGCCTGCTCGCCGAGCCCGCCCTTGTAGGCGGCGAAGATGCCGGCCGAGACGCCGATCAGGGCGCCGATCAGCACCGCGCCGATGCCGACCGAGAGCGAGGCCCTCGCGCCGAACAGGATGCGGCTCAGCACGTCGCGCCCGCCCTGATCGGTGCCGAGCCAATGGCTGGCATCGGGCGCGGCGAGCCTGTCCTCGATGTTGAGCGCGAGCGGGTCATAGGGCGCGATCAGCGGCGCGAAGATTGCGGCGAGCACGATCAGCCCGACGATGCCGGCGCCCAGCCAGCCGCTCCAGTCGAGGCCATTAAGGGCTTTGCGCAGATCGCTCATGCCGCCGCCCTCTGGCGCGGATCGAGCACGCGGTTGATCAGGTCGGCGCTCAGATTCGCGACGACGAAGATCGCGGTGAACAGGAAGACGATGCCCTGCAGCAGTAGGAAGTCGCGCTGCGAGATCGCGTTCAGGAGAGCGCGCGACAGTCCGGGGATGTTGAAGACCTGCTCGATGATCAGCGCCCAGCCGAACATGTAGCCGAAGGAGAGCGCCGCGAGATTGACCACCGGCGGCAGCGCGTTGACCAGCGCATAGAACACGACCTGGCGTGCGGAGAGCCCCATGGCGCGGGCGGTGCGGACATAGTCGCCACGCAAGGTGTCCTGCAGGCTCGCCTGCGTCATCCGCGCCAGCACGGCGATGTAGTAGACCGCCAGTGAAAGCGAGGGCATCAGGATGCTCTGCAGGTGCAGCTTGAGGCCGGCCGAGAGCGGAAAATAGCCGCCCGGCGGCAGCAGGCGCAGATCGACGGCAAGGAAGCGGATCAGCACGATGCCGAGCCAGAAGGCCGGGATCGACAGGCCCAATACTGCGGCGAAGCGGCTGACGCGGTCGAAGACGCCGCCCGGCTTGAGCGCTGCCAGCACGCCGACGCCGATGCCGAAAACGAGCGCGATCAGGAAGGCGAAAAGCACGATCGCCAGCGTCACCGGCAGTGCATTGGCGATTTCGGCAGCGACGTCGCGGCCGGTGACGAAGGACTTGCCGAAATCGCCGCGCGTGACGTCGCCGAGCCAGGCTGCGTATTGCGACAGGAAAGGCCGATCGAGGCCGTGCGCCTGCTCGAACTGCGCGATCTGCTCGGCGGTCGCGTCAGTCCCAAGCACGATCCGGGCCGGGGAGCCCGGACCGGAGCGCGTCAGCGCGAACAGCGCGAGGCCGACGAAGAGCAGCGTGCCGATCGAGGAGACGATGCGGCCTGCGACGAGGCGGAGCATGGCGGGCTCGCTCTAATCCGTGGTCGCGTTAGACCTTGACCTCGCCGGGCGCGATGGTCAGGCCCTGGTTGACCTTCACATCCTGCAGAGCCTGCCGCCACAGGTTGGAAGCGTGGACATAGCCGAGCACGCCGAGCGGCGCGTCGCGGGCGGCCAGCGCCTGCAGCTTGCCGTATAGCTCCTTGAGCTTGGTTTCGTCGGTCTCGGCGAAGGCTGCCGCCAGCGTCTGGTTGAACTCGGGATTGTTGTAGCCGGTGCTCTTGGACAGCACCTGCTCCGGCGTCAGGCAGACCTGCATGATGTAGCTCGGCTCGCCCGGCGACATGAAGACCTGCAGCGCCGCCTGGTGTTCGCCGCGGATCGCCTGCTGGATCAGCACCGAGAACTCGTAGACCTTGAGATTGACCTTGATCCCGATCTTGGCGAGCTGCGCCTGTACGAAGATCGCCGCATCCTTGGTGTCGAGCAGGTAGGGCTCGGCCTGGATGCTCAGGTCGAACTCGGCGCCCGAAGCGTATTTCGATTTGGCGAGCAGCGCTTTCGCCTTGTCGAGATCGAAGCCGAGCTCCTTGTCCGCCTCGGCATTGAACCACCAGCCGCGGGGCGGCGCCGGCACGGACGAGGGATCGAGCAGCCCGTAATAGACCTTCTCGCCGATCGTCTTGCGGTCGATCGCGGCGGAAACCGCCTTGCGGAAGTTCACGTCGTCGAAGGGCGCCTTCAGATTGTTGGTGTACATCAGCAGCGCGCCGCCCAGCGTCGGGCGCGAGGCGCCGGTGATGCCCGGCATCGTCTTCAGCCGGTTGAACTCGCGCGGCGGCGGCGCACTGATCAAATCGACCTGGCCGGTGAGGAGGTAGGCGACGCGGGTCGCGTCCTCCGGGATCATCTTGACGACGAGCCGGTCCCAGTGCGGCAGGCCCTTGCGCCAGTAGTTCGGGTTCTTCCTGAAGCTGATATAGTCGTTCGGCTTCCACTCCTCGAAGACGCCGAAGCCAGTGCCGACACCGGCGGGACGCGACTTGAAATAGTCGTCGCCATGCTCCTTGCGCGAGCCTGCGGGGTAGATGCCCATGTATTTGGTCAGGAAATAGAGCCAGGGGCCGTAAGGCTCGGAGAGCTCGAACTGGACCTTGAGCGGATCCAGTACCGCGACCTTGGTGATGCGGGTGAAGAGTGAGCGGCGTGCTGCCTTGTTGGCGGGGTCGAGCAGGTAGTCGAAGGAGTACTTCACGTCCTCCGCGGTCATCTTCTTGCCGTTGTGGAAGGTGACGTCGTCGCGCAATTCGAAGGTGTAGGTCTTCTTGTCGGCCGAGATCACCGGCAGGGCCTTGGCGAGCTGCGGCTTCAGCACGCCGTCGACATCGTATTCGACCAGGTTCTCGAACACGGCCTGGCCAAGCACCATGGCGTCGTGATTGAGCTGGTTTATCGGATCGATGGTGATCGGATTGCTCGGCAGGACGACGGTCAGCGTCTTGCCATTGTTCGGTTGGGCGTGGAGCAGGCTCGCGGGCAAGAGGCCGCCCAGGGCGCCGCCTGCTGCAGCTGCGAGAAACGCACGGCGATTTGTCGGCACGGTCAGCATCGGAGCTCCCCTGTTTTCTTGGCAATGCCTTGGCGGCGCCGGAGACCGGCGCCGCGCCGAACATGAGAAAGCTAGAGCGCCGGGGCGGCGATTAAAAATAAGAAGTGCTTGCCGCTCGATTGCCTCAGGCTATCGTCTCAGGCGATGCGCTATACCTTCGGTCAAGCGGAAGCGTTCTATTGGGTGGCCCGGCTCGGCGGGTTCCGCGCCGCCGCCCTGCATCTCAACCTGTCGCAACCGACGGTCAGCCTGCGGATCAAGGAGCTCGAGCGCATCCTTGACGGCGAGCTCTTCGACCGCTCGCTCTATCGCCCGGTGCCGACGACGCTCGGCAATGCGATCTATGCCGATGTCGAGCGCATGCTGGCCCATGCCGAGCAGGTGCAGCGCCACAGCAAGGACGGCCTCCGCGGCAGGAGCCTGCTGCGCATCGGCGCTGCCGATTCCTTCGCCGCCGCCATCCTGCCGGAGCTGCTCGCCCAGCTGGCGCGCCGCCATGCCGAATTACAGGTCGACGTCACCGTCGACTTCAGCACGAAGCTCGAACAGCTCCTGCTCGATCGCTCGATCGACATCGCCTTCCTCTCGCAGCCGCGTGCCCATGAAGGGATCACCATCGTCCCGCTCTGGCTGATCGATCTCGTCTGGGTGGTGGGCGAAGGCCTGGCATTCACGGGCAGCGTTGCGACGCCGGAGAACCTGGTAGACCTGCCGATCTTCACCAACAGCTCACCATCGGGCCTGTTCACCACGATACAGATGTGGTTCGGCGCACATGGCCTGAAGCCGCGCCGCCTCAACACCTGCAATCCGCTGACCGTGATCGCCCGCCTCGCCAGCGCCGGCACCGGCGCGGCGATGATCCCGCGCGAGATGATCCACCTCTCCGGCGAGAAGCTGGCGCTGCGCGTGCTCGAAGCCGATCCGCCGATCCCTTCGCACAATCTTTGCGCTATGTGGTGGAACAACGAATCCGCCGACGAGTGCGGTTATCTCGCCAATCTCGCTCGCGAAATCGCGACCGCCTGACGCTGGGACATGCCCCTTATCCAGGCGGAATGCCGGATTTGCGGCCAAAACAGGGCATAGCCCCCGAGCCGAGCATGCATTAGGCTGCCCTCCAGGCCATCTCATAATAGGCCGGCTAGAACAGGGGAATATGATGGACGAGCGTACGCTGAGCAGCTTGATCGAGAACGTGAAGGACGGCGCGATCTCCCGCCGCTCCTTCATTCGCAGACTGGCTGCCGTCGGCATCACGGCGCCGATCGCTTCGCAGATCCTGGCCTGGAACGACGTCGCCATGGCGCAGGCGTCGCTGCAGTACAAGCCGACCAAGGCCGGCGGCGGCGGGCCGCTGAAGATCCTGCTCTGGCAGGCGCCGACGCTGCTCAACCCGCACTTCGCCAGCGGCACCAAGGACCAGATCGCCGGGCGCATCTTCTTCGAGCCGCTCGCCGGCTGGGACAAGGACGGCAACCTCACCCCGCAGCTCGCCGCCGAAGTGCCGAGCCGGGCCAATGGCGGCCTCTCCGAAGACGGCAAGGTCGTGACCTGGAAGCTGAAGCAGGGCGTCAAATGGCATGACGGCAAGCCGTTCACCGCCGACGACGTCGTCTTCACCTGGGAATATGCCGCCGATCCGGCGACAGCCGCCTACACCACCGGCTCCTACACCAACATCAAGGTCGAAAAGGTCGACGACCACACCGTCAAGGTCATCTTCAAGGAGCCGACGCCGTTCTGGGCCGATCCCTTCGTCGGCGTCGTCGGCCAGATCCTGCCGAAGCACCATTTCGGCGACTACAAGGGTGCCAAATCGCGCGAGGCCCCGGCCAATCTCAAGCCGGTCGGCACCGGTCCGTACAAGTTCGTCGACTTCAAGCCGGGCGATATCCTGACCGGCGCGCGCAACGAGGATTACCACGTCAAGAACCAGCCGCATTTCGACACGATCGAAGTCAAGGGCGGCGGCGATGCGGTCTCGGCGGCGCGGGCCGTCCTGCAGACCGGCGAGTTCGACTACGCCTGGAACCTGCAGGTCGAGGACGAGGTGCTGAAGAAGATGGAGACCGGCGGCCGCGGCAAGGTCAGCGCGGTCGCCTCGGGCGACATCGAGTTCATCATCCTCAACACCACCGATCCGTGGACCGAGGTCGACGGCGAGCGCTCCAGCGTCAAGACCAAGCACCCGACCCTGTCGGATCCCAAGGTGCGCGAGGCGATCAATCTGCTGATCGACCGCGATTCGATCCAGAAGTTCATCTACGGCCGCGGCGGCACCGCAACGGCGAGCTTCGTCAACGAGCCCAAGCAGTTCAAGTCGCAGAAGCTGAAATACGAGTTCAACGTCGACAAGGCCAACAAGATCCTCGACGACGCCGGCTACAAGAAGGGCTCGGACGGCATCCGCGAGAAGGACGGCAAGAAGCTCAAATACGTCTACCAGACCTCGATCAACGCCCCGCGCCAGAAGACGCAGGCGATCATCAAGCAGGCCTGCCAGAAGGTCGGCATCGACCTGGAGCTGAAGTCGGTGACGGCATCGGTGTTCTTCTCCTCCGACGTCGCCAATCCCGACACCTACACCAAGCTCTATGTCGACATGGAGATGTATACGACGACACAGCCGCAGCCCGATCCGGAGCGTTTCCTCAACCAGTTCGTCTCGTGGGAGATCGCCAACAAGGAGAACAAGTGGCTGGGCCGGAACGTCTCGCGCTATTCGGATCCTGCGGCCGACGAGGCCTACAAGGCCGCCCAGAAGGAGCTCGATCCGGCCAAGCGCGCCGCGCTCCTGATCAAGGTCAATGAGATCTTCTGTGAAGCCAATGTGATCCTGCCGCTGCTTTCGCGCACCCGCGTCGCCGCCTCGGTGACCAATCTGATGCACGACCATAGCGGCTGGGACGTCGACACCTGGAACGTCGCTGCCTGGTATCGCAGCTGAGGCTGGCTAAGCCGCTCGCGGACGACCGATACCGTCCGCGAGCGGCTTCTTGCCGCTTCCCCGCGAGCCGCCTCCGGCCCGGTGACGTCTCGTTGCCATCAGCCCGTGCGGCTCGCTTTAGCGACACCCCGCTTCACGGGAATTCTTGATGGCGACCTATCTTCTGCGGCGATTGCTGATCGCCATACCGAGCCTGCTCGGCATCAGCCTGATCCTGTTCACGGTCCTGGCACTGGCGCCGGGCGACCCGTTCTCGGAGATGGCGACCAACCCCAATGTCCCGCCCGAGGTCCGCGAGGCGCTGCGCGCCAGCTTCGGCCTGAACGACCCGATCATGGTGCGCTATCTGCGCTGGCTTTCGGCCATGGCGCAGGGCGACTGGGGCTTCTCCTTCGCCAGCCGCATCGATGTCGACACCCTGATCATGCAGCGCGTGCCGACCACGCTCTTCGTCGTCGGCACCTCGCAGATCCTGGCGCTGTGCATCGCGCTGCCGGTTGGGATCTACGCGGCGACGCGGCCCTATTCGGTCTTCGACCAGATCGCCAACACGCTCGCCTTCGTCGGCTTCTCGCTGCCGACCTTCTTCACCGGCCTGCTCCTGATCCTGCTGTTCTCGATCAAGCTCGACTGGTTCCCCTTCGTCTATCGCTCCGACATCGCTGCCAGCGGCTGGCGCTGGTATTGGGAGATGTTCCGTCAGGCGATCATGCCGATCACGGTACTCGGCCTGTTCCAGGCTGCGTCGTATACCCGCTATGTCCGCTCGGCCGTGCTCGACGTGATCCGGCTCGACTATGTCACGACGGCCCGCGCCAAGGGCCTGAGCGAGAAGCGGGTCACGCTGCGGCACATCACCCGCAACGCGCTGATCCCGGTCGTGACGCTCGTCGCCCTGCAGATGCCGGCGGTCTTCGGCGGCGCCATCGTCACCGAGCAGATCTTCCGGATCCCCGGCATCGGCTCGCTGCTGATCGACGCGATCCTCGCCAACGACACCCCCGTGATCATGGCCGTGACCTTCGTCTTCGCCTGCCTGGTCGTCCTCTTCAACCTCATTGCGGACCTGCTCTATGGCTGGCTCGACCCTCGCATCTCCTTCGGCTGACCCGGCCGTGGCCGCAGTGGCCGCCGCGACCGTATCGGTCTCGCCCGGCCGCGAAACCTGGCGGCGTTTCCGCCGCCACAAGCTCGCCATGGCGAGCACTCTCATCCTGGCGCTGCTGATCCTCGGCGTGGTCGTCGGTCCCTGGGTGTGGACCATCCCGATCAACGACATCGACTTTTCGGCGACGTTGCAGGGCCCGTCGCTGGCGCATCCCTTCGGCACCGACGATCTTGGCCAGGATATCCTGGCGCGGATGATGTATGGCGGCCGCATCTCGCTCGCCGTCGGCCTCGCCGCCATGGTGGTCGCGACCACCGTCGGCGTCGTCATCGGCGCTCTCGCCGGCATGTCGCGCAAGATCGCCGACCCCGTGCTGATGTGGGTGACGGACCTGTTCCTGTCGCTGCCGCAGCTGCCGCTGCTGCTGCTGGTGATCTACCTGTTCCGCGAGCAGCTCAAGGCGGTGTTCGGCGTCGAAGGCGGCGTCTTCATCCTGATCGTCGTCGTCATCGGCGGCCTGCGCTGGATGCCGGTCGCCCGTTTGGTCCGTGCGCAGTTCCTCTCGCTGCGCGAAAAGGAGTTCGTCGAGGCCGCCAAGGCCCAGGGCGCCACCAAGCTCCGGCAGATGACGCGCCACATCCTGCCCAACGCGCTCGGGCCCGTCATCGTCGCGTCGACGATCGAGGTCTCCTCTGCGATCATCGCGGAGTCCACGCTCTCCTTCCTCGGCCTCGGCTTTCCGCCGGATATCCCGACCTGGGGGCGCCTGCTCTTCGACGCCAAGGACCACCTCGATACCGCCCCGCACTGGGCGCTGTTTCCTGGCGCGGCGATCTTCCTGACCGTGCTGTCAATCAACTTCATCGGCGACGGCCTGCGCGACGCGCTCGACCCGCGCCGCGTGATCTGAACGCGCTATACGACAACGCCAGGCCGGCAGCCCGGCCTGGCAGCATATGACCTCATCTCCTCGGCAGCTCGCTGATGGAACTGACGGTGGATAGCCGGTCGGCCTTTGACCGCGCGGTGAACAGCCGTCAACATCCGCAGGCTCGACCGCTTGCGGGGTACCCGTCCCTGTAGAATCGTCCGCTCGGCCGAATCGTGCCGGAATCGGAGCGCCGACAGGCGAAGCAGAGCTGATGGATGCGACCTTCCGCGACCGGCTCGTCATCGTCGAGGACGACCCGGTCACCCGCGCGGTCATCGCCGGCTATTTCACCGATCAGGGCTTCCAGGTCGAGGAAGCCGAGACCATCGCCCAGGCCAGGCAGGCGGTGCGGCGCTTCAGGCCGGACCTGGTCTTCATCGATGTCGTCCTGCCGGACGGCGACGGCCTGGAGCTCGCCCGGGAACTCCAATCGGCCTCCGATGCCGGCATCATTTTCGTGACAAGGCGCGACGCCGATGTCGATCGCATCGTCGGGCTCGAGCTCGCCGGCGATCACTATGTCAGCAAGCCGGTCGACCTGCGCGACCTGCTTGCCAGGGCCCGTTCCCTGCTGCGCCGCCGCCGGACCGAGCGTGACGCGGCGCGCCGCAACACCGTGGCGCTCTTTGGACCCTTCACGATCGACCTGCTGCGCCGCGAGCTCGCGATGAACAACGGCGAGCCCATGCGCCTGACCCGCGGCGAGTTCGATCTCTTGGCCGCGCTCATCGAGAGCAATGGCCATCCTCTCAGCCGCGACTATCTGATCGAGGTCATCAGCAACCGCTTCACCGATGTCGACGCACGCAGCGTCGATGCTCTGGTCGCACGTCTGCGCAAGAAGCTCGGGGACACCGACAAATCGGGGATCATCGCGACCGTCAGCGGCAAGGGCTACAAGATCGGCGTCCCCGTCGAGCGCATTTAGCCCTCCAGCGCCCCGATCATCTCCACCCGCGTCGCATGCCGGCCACCCTCGAACCCGGCGCTCAGGAACGCATCGACGATGTCGAGCGCCAGCCCTTCACCGACGACCCGCGCACCGATCGACAGCATGTTGGCGTCGTTGTGCTGACGGATCATGCGGGCTGAGAACGTCTCGGCGCAGACCCCGCAGCGAATGCCCTTGACCTTGTTCGCCGCCATCATGATGCCCTGCCCGGTGCCGCACAGGATGATGCCGAGCCGGCAATCGCCGGAGGCGACGAGCCGTGCCGCAGCTTCGCCATGCTTGGGGTAAGGCGTGCTCTCCGGCGTCGTCGGCCCGATATCGACCACAGCCCAGCCCTGCGCCGCGACATGGGCGGCGATGGCCTGGCGGAGCGGAATGGCGGCATGGTCACTGGAGAGGACGATGCGGTTGCTGGCTGTCATGGCGAAGTCGTCCCTTTTCCCGAGGCCGCCTGGCGGCCTGGCCAGGTTGGATCAGGCGCGTCTTGTCTCGCCCGCATCTTGTCTCGTCAATACCTTGGACCTTCGCGGACCGGCCAGATCGTAAAAGCACCCGAGGCTATCTGGCCTCACACCGCGTCGGCGGTCGCCGGTGCCTCCTCCAGTCCGGCCAAGGCATCCAGGGCGTCGCTGCGGGCCAGCCCGAGCGCTTCGACCGCAGCCGTGAGCGCTTCCCGGTCGGCTTTCGCCGCATCGCGTTCGAGCGCGCTTGCGAGCGCAAGGACCTGCCCGAGCCCGACCGCCCCGGCCGAGCTCCCCAATTGATGGGCCAGCCGCTTCAACTCGCTGCGGTCCAACATCGGCAGGGCGGCCTGCATCTGGGTCAGGATCGTCCCGGACACGGTCGCGAACAGCAGCACGAGCTGCCGTGTGCGCTCATGGCCGATCAGGCGGCGCTGAGTCCCGAAGAAGGCCGCATCGACAGGCTGGTCCGCCGAAAGTGCCACGACCTTGCTCCGGCCACCGCGGCTGCTGCCGCGCCCGATCACCTGCAGCAAAGCGGCGGAGGTGATTGGCTTCGACAGGATCGTGGTCAATCCCGCCGCACGCATGCGCCGCATCGTCTCCGGCGAGACATCGGCCGTCAGCGCGACAATGCGCGGCTGCGCGATGCCGGTGATCTCGCGGATCGCCAGTGTGGTCTCGATGCCATCGATCCCGGTCATGTGCATGTCGAGCAGCACGAGATCGAAGGACCGCCGGCGCAGCGTCTTCAGCGCGGCCTCGCCGGAAGCCGCGGCCTGCACCTTGTGGCCGGCCTTGCCGACCATGAGCCGCGCGACCTCCCGCGTGACCGGATCGTCGTCGACCACGAGAATCGTCTGCAACTGCCCCGTCGCCACCTCGCCCGGCCGGGCGGCAGCCTTGGCCGCCGTTACCGGCAGCCTGACGGAGAAGGTGCTGCCCTGACCTCTGGCGCTGACGACGGAGATCGAGCCGCCCATGAGCTCGGCCAGCTTGCTGCAAATCGCCAGGCCGAGACCGACGCCACCATTGCGCCGCCCGGTTTCCGGATCGACCTGCACGAAATCCTGGAAGATCTGCGGTTGCATGACCGGATCGATGCCGATGCCGGTATCGCGAACCGTCAAGGTCAGCTCGAGGCCTTTCCCCGCCGAGGCGCGCTGCAAGTCGGCCCCGAGCTCCACCTTGCCCGCTTCGGTGAAGCTGATCGCATTGCGCAGCAGGTTGACCAGGATCCGGTGGATCTTGCCGGCATCGCCGTGCAGGCGCAGCCCTTCGGGCGGCGAGCGCAGCGTCAGGACAAGACCCTTCTGCTCGGCGGGCGGGCGCATCAGTGCCACTGCTGCGCCAAGGAGGGGGCCGAGGTCGAAGTCACGCCGATCGAGCCCTTCGGTCCCGGCCTCCAGCCGCGACAGGTCGAGCGTCGCATTGGCAAGGTCGACCAGCGCCTCGCCCGAGGTCGCGGCCATGGCGACGAGGCGGCGGTCGCGCTGGCTCATGCGGCGGCGGTCGATCAGTTCGAGAACGCCGAGCACGCCGGCGAGCGGCGTGCGGATATCATGCCCGACCACCGCCAGGAACCTGGACTTGGCCCGCGTCGCCTCCTCCGCCGCCTTCTGCCCGGCAGAGGCCAGCCGCAGCGCCTGCTCCAGGGCCGCAGTGCGCTCGGCGACCTTGTCCTCCAATACGGCACGGCTTTCCGCCAGCTGCCCCGCCATCACGTTGAACTGCTCGCCCAGCTCCTGCAGTTCGTCGCCCGTGCGGATCGCGATCCGCGCCTCGAGCTCGCCGCGGCCGATGCGTGCGGCCCCCTCTCCGAGCGCCTTGATCGGCGCGACCAGCCTGCGGCTGAGCATGATGCCGGCCAGCACCGCGACCAGCAGGGCGACGAGCAGCACCGTGAGCGAGCGCAGGATCGACGCATGGATCGGCGCGAAGGCTTCGCTCTCCGGCAGGTCGATCACCACGTTCCAGTCGAGGGCTGGAACCGGCGCCATCACCGACAGGACACGCCGGCCTTCGATATCCGTCACCGAAAGCCCGGCTCTGGCCGCTCCGGCTGCCTCATGCGCGCTCACGAGCGCGGCGAGATTCGTGTTGCGCAGCACGAAACGCAGGTCGGGATGAGCGATCAGGCGCCCTGAGCGAGTGACGATATAGGCGCGGCCGGCCTCGCCGACCTTGAGGCGGGAGACCAGCTCCCGGATGAACACGAGATTGACGGTGGCCCGCGCAACCCAGTGCGGAGGCGACGACGCCCGCTTGAGCAGCACCATGTGCGGTTCCGAGCCGCGGCGGAATTCGACCTCGCTGTAAAAGCTGCCCTGTCGCAGCGCAAGCTGGAAGCCGGGATCGGCCGACCAGTCGGTGCCGCCATCCGCCCGGTCGCGTGCATAGCGCGACAACAGGAGCTGCTCGCGCCCGACCGGGTCGATCTGGCGCAGCTCGAGCACGGCAGGCACCTGCCGCATCAACCGCAGGCCATCGAGCCGGCGCTCCTCCGGCGAATTGCTGCTGGCGCCGCTTTGGGAGGCCCAGTCGAGATGCCCCATGATGTCGGCGACGAAAGCGCCGATCCTCTGGGCCGCCGCCCTGGCCTGCTCCTCCTGGACCCGGACCAGCAGGGCCCGCTGGTCCGAGAAGGCGAAGAAGGTCGCGATCGCCGTGTTGAGCCCGAGGGCAAGGCAGATCGCAAGGCCGACGAACAGCGCATATTTGCGGGCGAGCTCGCCGCGCCAGCGTGGCGTACCGTGCTGCTCCGCCGAACGATCCTGCTGCGTCACGACAAGATCCGTTGCGCCCGGATCCGCAGCGAGGCCGGCAGGCTCAAGCCCAGGGCCGCCGCGGCTTTCTCGTTGATGACGAGCTCGAAACTGCGCGAGAACTGCACCGGAAGCTCGGCGACGTCGGCTCCGCGCAGGATGAGGTCGACATAGGAGGCGATCATCTCGGACGTCTCTTCGCGCGCGCCGGCATAGGACATCAAACCGCCCTGCTGGGTGAAGGCGTCGAACGGATAAACGGCGGGCAGGGCGAGGCGCGCGGCAGCGGCGGCACAGATCGCGGCATTGCGGAACGTGAAGCTGTCCGGCAGGAAGACCAGGCCGCCGCCGGCTCCCTTGCCGGCAAAGCCCGCGATCTGCCTGTCGATCCCGGACGGTTCGGTCACGTGGACCGTCTCGAAGACTGGCCCGCCCGCCGGCGTCGTCGCCTGCAGCCGGGCGAGATAAGTCGCGCCGGCCGCCGGCGTCGAGTGAGGATTGAAGACCACCCCGATGCGCCGCGTCGCCGGCGCGATCTCGGTCAGGAGCTCGACCCACTTCTCCGACATGGCGGGGTCGTTGTTGCTGAAGCCCGTCGCGTTTCCATCGGGGCGTTCGAGCGAGCGCACGAAGCCGCTGCCGACCGGATCGGAGGCTGTGGAGAACAGCACCGGGATCCGCCGTGTCTTCGCCAGCACGGCGGCAGTCTCAGTGCTGGAGCCGACGATGATGATGTCCGGATTGCCGGCAACCACTTCGGCCGCGGCGCGGGCAAGGTCTGCCTCGCTCGCCCCTGAGACCTTGCTGCTGACCTGCAGATTCTTGCCGTCGATCCAGCCTCGCTCGGCCAGCATCCGATAGAGCTCGGCCATGCGCGCGCTCACGACGGGATGGTCGAGCGGCAGCCCGATCAGCAGGGCCACCCTCTTCGGTGGCTCCTCCGAGCGCGCCGAGACGGCAAGACCGCATGATGCCAGGGCAACCAGGAAGGAGCGGCGACGCATGCGGCGAACCAGGTGAAGGAAGGAGCCGGCCGCTCCCTGAGGGATAATTTGCATGCTGCGCCCGTTCGCGTCGAGGGGAGATGCGGCGGAGGGATGGGAGCGGCCTTTCCCGGCATTTTCAGCGCGCGCGGCATCGGAAAAGCGCCTTGCGAGCGCTCCCGAGCCGGCGAATCTGCCGCACTTTCACTCCGGGATCGCACCTGCTAGACGGTGCGCGATCGCGCGTGCACGGCGCAAACAGGTTACACGAATTATGCTTCTTCGCGTTGGCACCCGCCGCAGTCCCCTTGCCATGACGCAAACCAACTTTGTAATTGGTTCAATTCGGGCATTGTATCCGCATATCGAATTCGAGATCTGCCCGATTTCGACCGTCGCCGATCGCGACAGGGTCTCCGAGTTCCATCAGTTCGGCATGATCGGCGTCTTCACCACCGAGCATGAGGAGCAGTTGCTCCGCAAGGAAGTCGATTTCGTCGTCCACTCCCTCAAGGATCTGCCGACCCTCCTTCGCGACGGACTCGTTCTGGCGTCGGTGCCCAAGCGCGAGGATCCGCGCGATGTCCTGTGCGGCTCGGTGCTCGAAGAGCTGCCGGAAGGCGCGCGGGTCGGAACCGGCTCGCTGCGCCGCCGCGCGCAGATCCTGAGCCTGCGGCCCGACGTCACCGTCGTCCCCATCCGCGGCAATATCGGCCCGCGCCTCGCCAAGATCGAGGGGGACGATGCGCTCGATGCCGTCATCCTGGCCCATGCCGGGCTGGAGCGCCTCGGCCTCGGTGCCCGCTCTTCGGAATTTCTCGATCCGGTCGCATTTCCCTATGCGGTCGGCCAGGGGGCGCTGGGCATCGAGGCGCGCGGCGAAGATACCGAGCTGGTCGAGATCCTGCGCTCGATCGAGTGCCGCAAGACCAGGGCCGAGGTCGATGCCGAGCGCGAGATGATGCATGCGCTCGGGGCCGGCTGCAGCCTGCCCGTCGGCGCCGTCTGCAACTGGCAGGACGAGCGGCTGAGCCTGCAGGCACAGATCACCTCGCTCGACGGCCATGAGCGGGTCGTCGCGACGCAGGACGAGC
This sequence comes from Allobosea lupini, assembly GCF_900109525.1. Taxonomy (GTDB): domain Bacteria; phylum Pseudomonadota; class Alphaproteobacteria; order Rhizobiales; family Beijerinckiaceae; genus Allobosea; species Allobosea lupini. The sequence goes on from NZ_FOAN01000005.1 coordinate 340,067, forward strand.
CGGGAGAGCAGGCGAAGGAACTCGGCCTCGCCGTCGCCGAGACGCTGAAGATCCGCGGCGGCGAGAAGATCCTGCAGTCGAGCTACCGGGAATACTGCAGCCACTTCAAGATGCTGCAGTCCTGAGGCGGCGGCGGCGCCCGGCCGAACACGCTGTGCTTCACGCCGTCGTCGATCGCGCCATCGTCTCCATCGCCACCGCGATCGCCGCTTCCGTCGCCTCGATATCGGCGAGGCTATGGGCGGATGACAGGTAGCAGAGACCGCGCGGCAGGGTCATCACCCCCTGTCTGAGCAGGGCACCGGTGAAGACCAGCGTCTTGTCCTTGTCGACCTTCGCCGTGTCGCGCAGCGTCTCGACCGGCCCGTTGGCGGCAAAGATCTGAAAGGCCGCCCCGGCCTGGCGCGCCCGGACCGGAACGCCGCGACGCACGGCCTCATCGTTCAGGAAACCGCATAGCTGCGCCGCGAATCCCTCCATGCGCGGATAGATTTCCCCGCGCTCGGCCTGCAGCACCTTCAGGCAGGCGATCGCCGCCGCTACCGAGAGCGGATTGCCGTTGAAGGTGCCGCGATGCATCAGCCGGCCGCTCGACAGGATCTCCATCGCTGCGCGGCTGCCCGAGACCGCGCTGATCGGCAGGCCGGCGCCGAGCGCCTTGCCCAGCACGCTGAGATCCGGCGTGACGCCATAGCGTTCCTGCGCGCCGCCGAGGGCGAGGCGGAAGCCGGTGATCACCTCGTCGAAGATCAGCAGCGCGCCGCAACGCTGCGTCGCCGTCCGCACGCGCTCCAGGAAGCCGGCAGGCGGCTCGAAGCAGCCGCCATTGATCGCGGCAGGCTCGACGATGACGGCAGCGAAACTGGCATCGAGCACCGCCTCGACCTGCCCGGCATCGCCCCAATCCAGCAGCGTCACGCTCTGCGCCGCCTGCGGGTCCTGGCCAAGCGCCGAGGCGCCGTCCTGCCCGATCGCATTGCCGACATGGATCCCGTCGGCCCAGCCATGATAATTGGCCCGGAACTTGATGATCTTGACGCGGCCCGTCGCAGCACGCGCGACGCGCAGGGCGAGCTGGATCGCCTCGGTGCCGGTGCTGACGAAGCTGGTCTGCTCGGCTGATGGCACGCAAGCCGCGATCAGCTCGGCCAGCTCCGCCTCGCCGCGATGTACGCTCGCGGTCCGCAAGCCACGGCCGAGCTCGTCCTGGATGGCCGCGATCACTGACGGAGGTGTATGGCCGAGGATCAGCGGGCCGTAGCCGAGCGCGTAGTCGATGTAGCGGTTGCCGTCGACGTCGACGACATGGGCGCCCTCGCCGCGCTCGACCGCAATTGCCACCGGGTTCTGCGTCGCACGCGGGGTCGAGGAGACGCCATAGGCGAGATGGGACAGCGCGCTCTTGCGATGCGCATAGGAGCCGGCGAAGCGCTGGCGGTCTGCGGCGTCGAGGCTATCACTCATCGCATCTCTCATAGGCGTCGACTGGGCGTCAAAGACAGCCGAATAAGTATCAATGATATAAATATAATACAACATACTTCCGCGAGCAGCGGCCTGATTGGTATTCCAGACCATACATGCTAGCGATTCCCCACGACGAATCCGGGAAGGCAATCCATGGCGAGACCGCAGACGGGTACGGCGGCTGAGCGGCCTTCGTCGGAACGGGACGTCATCCCGCTCTATCACCGCGTCTACGTCATGCTGCTCCAGAAGATCATGGACGGCTCCTACCCGCAGGGCTCCCCGATCCCGAGCGAGGACGACCTCGCCGAGACCTTCAGCGTGTCGCGGGTCACGATCCGCAAGGCGATGGAGAGGCTGGAGCGCGAGGGGCGCGTCCTGCGCCAGCGCGGTCGCGGCACCTTTCCGCTGACGCCGGCGAACGAGCTGGGCGAGCCCGCGAGCCAGCTGCTCAACAACCAGATATCGCTCGCCCGCAAGACGAAGGTCGCCTTGCTGGCCTATGATTTCGTCCGGCCCTCGCCCTTGCTTGCCCAGACCTTCGAGATCGCCGACGGCATGGAACTCCTGCGGATCGAGCGCGTCCGCAGCGACGAGCGCTCACCGATCTCGCACACGCTCTGCTACCTCCCCGCCGACCTCGCTCCGCTCGTGCCGCGCACCGCGATCTCGTCGCTGCCGGTCTCCGCCACGCTCGCCGCCGCGGGCGTCAAGCTCGCCCGGTTCGAGGAGAAGATCACCGCCGTGCTCGCCGATTCCGATGTGGCGCCGCATCTCGACGTCGCGATCGGCACGCCACTGGTGGCGATGACCCGCCATGTCCGCGACGAGAACGCGCGCCTGATCGAATTGCTGCAGGCGCTCTACCGGCCCGACCGCTACGAATACCGCGTGCAGTACTCGATCGACGGCCAGAACCTGGGCACGCCCTGGAAGGCGATGATCACCGACAGCGGCGTCGCTTAGGACGCCGCTTCCGTGCTGGCGCTTCAGCGCCGGATGAACGGGTTCGGGATGTCCGTCGCCGTCGAGATCCAGACGCTCTTGGTCTCCATGTACTCGCGGATGCCGGCGATGCCGCCCTCGCGCCCGACGCCGCTCATCTTGAAGCCGCCGAAAGGCGAGGTCGTGCTGGTCGAGCGGTAGTTGTTGACCCAGACCGTGCCGGCGCGGACACGGTTCGCCATGGTCAGCGCCCGGCGCATCGACTGCGTCCAGATGCCCGCAGCCAAGCCGAACTGCGTGTCGTTGGCGATGCGGACCGCCTCGTCCTCGTCCTTGAAGCGGATCACCGACAGCACCGGGCCGAACACCTCCTCCTGGGCGATGCGCATGCTGTTCTTCACGTCGACGAAGATGGTCGGCTTGAAGAACAGCCCCTTCGGATAACCGGGCACCGACGCCGGCTCGCCACCGGCGACGAGGCGCGCGCCCTCGGACTTGGCGATCTCGACATAGGACTTGATCTTCTCGAGCTGCGGCCTGGTCGAGATCGGCGCGACCTGCGTTGCCGGATCGGAGGGATGGCCGAACCTGACATCGGCGATGAAGGCTTTCAGCCGCTCGACGAAGGCGTCGTGGATCGTGTCCTGCACCAGCAGGCGCGAGCCGGCGACGCAGGTCTGGCCCGAGGCCGCAAAGATGCCGGCGACCGCGCCTTTGATCGCCTGGTCGAGCTCGGCGTCGTCGAAGACGATGTTCGGCGACTTGCCGCCGAGCTCCAGCGTCACTCGCTTCATATGGCGGGCGGCCTTCTCGTTGATCATCCGCCCGGCTTCGGGCCCGCCGGTGAAGGCGATGCGCTCGACCAGCTTGTGGCTGATCAGCGCGTCGCCGACCTCGGCGCCATAGCCGGTGATGACGTTGACGACGCCCTTGGGGAAGCCGGCCGCCTCGACCAGCTTGACGAATTCGAGCAGCGAGGCCGAGGTGAACTCCGACGGCTTCAGCACGACGGTGCAGCCGGCCGCCAGGGCCGGCGCCAGTTTGAGGCTGGTCAGCGGCAGCGGCGAGTTCCACGGCATGATGCAGGCGACGACGCCGATCGGCTCCGGCCTGGTGTAGTTGAACACGCCCGGCTTGTCGGTCGGGATCACCGTGCCTTCGATCTTATCGGCCAGCCCGCCATAGTAGTAATAATAGTTCGCCATGTAGCGCATCTGCATCGAGAGCTCGGCGAAGAGCTTGCCGTTGTCGCGCATCTCGACCCGCGCCAGCCAATCGGCGTTCTCGGTGATGAGGTCGCCGAGCTTGCGCATCAGCGCGCCGCGCCCCGAAGCCGATAGCGCCGGCCAGGCTCCTTCCGAGAAGGCGCGATGCGCCGCAGTGACCGCCCGCTCGACATCGGCGGCATCGCCGCGCGCCACCCAGGCCCAGTCCTCGCCTGTCACGGGGTCCGACGTCTCCAGCCACGCATTGCTCGCCGGATCGACGAAAGCCCCGTCGATATAGTGCTGATAGCGATAGCGCTGGTCCGAATCCTGCTGGGTCGGGCGGATCGCCGGCGAGATCGGATCGAGCGAGAGCGTGGCTGCGGTCATCGGAGGTCCCTGGAGAGCACGGCGTCGGGTAGCCGTTGACAGATATGTATCATCATCATATCAAAAATACCAATACGCTTGTCACGTGGGTGGCAGGCGGCTTGACGCGGCAGCCGGACTGCCGTCGATGACCGTCGAAGCCCGGGCTTGATATCCATAAGAACGAGGGGATGAGCATGAAGACGACGAGATTTGCCTGCGCGGGGCTGTTCGCGCTCGGACTGGCCTCGGCAGCGGCTCCTGCCCAGGCACGCGACCTGATGGTCGTCGGCTTCGGGGGCGGTTTTCAGGACAATGCCCGCAAGCACCTGTTCCAGGGCTATGCGACGGAAAAGGGCGTCAAGGTCGCCGACGACGTCTACAATGGCGAGATGGCCAAGATCTATTCGATGGTGAAGTCGAACGACGTCACCTACGACGTGATCATGGTCGAGGCGCCCGAGCTCGCCCGCGGCTGCGAGGACGGCGTCTTCGAGAAGCTCGACTGGAGCGTCATCGACCAGAAGAAGTTCATCCCCGGCGGCACCACCGCCTGCGGTGCCGGCGCCGTCGGCTGGGGCGTCAGCCTGTTCTACGACCAGGCCAGGAATCCCACCGGCCCGGCGAACTATGCCGAGCTCTGGGACGTCCAGAAATTCCCAGGCAAGCGCTCGCTCCGTTCCGGCGCCAAGATGACGCTCGAGATCGCCCTGATCGCCGACGGCGTGCCGGCCGCGGATGTCTACAAGGTACTGGCCACGCCGGACGGGCAGAAGCGCGCCTTCGCCAAGCTCGACCAGATCAAGCCGCATGTCGTCTGGTGGAAGTCGGGCACGCAGCCGCTCCAGCTGGTCGGCTCGGGCGAGGCCGCCTATGCCGTCGGCTATGTCGGGCGCACGATCCGCGCCAATGAGGGCGGCGCCAAGTACCCGGTGCAATGGAACACGCTGCTGTTCTCGTTCGACTACTGGACGGTGGTGCGCAACTCGCCGAACAAGGCCGAGGGCATGAAGCTGATCAGCTACATGACCGACGAGAAGCCGCTGACCAACCTGGCGCAGGACTGGGCGGTGTCGCCGGCCAACGCCGCCGTCGCCAACAACCCCGAGATCATCAAGAAGAACCCCGGCATGGTCGCCAACCACGCCAAGGAAGGGCTCTTCATCAACACCGAGTTCTGGGTCGAGCACGGTGAGGACCTCGAGGCCCGCTTCAACGCCTGGCTGGCGAAGTAAGCCGGCGCGCGGCCGCGGGGACTCGGCATGTCACGACGGAACCTGCTGGCGGCGGCGCTGATCGCGCCCCTCCTGCTCCTGGTCACGCTGAGTTTTCTCGTCCCGCTCGGGGCGACGCTCTATCGGGCGGTCGACGATCCCGAATTCTCGACCGCCCTGCCCCGCACCGCGGCGCTCCTACGCGCCTGGGACGGCAAGGACCTGCCGCCCGACGAGGCCTTCGCCGCCATCGTCGAGGAACTGCGCGCCGCGCAGCAGAACCAGGAGGCCGGGGCCGTCCTCAGCCGCCTGAACTTCGAGGAGACCGGCCTTCGCAGCTTGTTGCTGCAGGCTGCCCGCGCCTCCGCGCGATTGGCTCCTCCGATCAAGGATGGCCTGATCGCGCTCAATCCGCGCTGGGGCGAACCCGAGCTCTGGCGCATGTTCAAGCGCGCCACCGGCCCCTGGACCTCGCTCTATCTGCTGCGTTCGCTCGATATGCGCCCGACCGACAAGGGCATCGTCCATGCCGGCGCGGAGGATGCGGTCTTCCTGCCGCTGTTCTGGCGCACCTTCGAGATCAGCCTGATCGTCACGGTGATCTGCGCGCTGCTGGCCTATCCCGTCGCCTACACGCTTTCGATCCTGCCGCAGGGCTGGGCCAATGCCGGGATGATGCTGGTGCTGATCCCGTTCTGGACCTCGATCCTGGTGCGGACCACCGCCTGGTTCATCATCCTGCAGCGCGAGGGGCCGATCAACGCGCTGCTGATGGCGTTCGACATCGTCAACCAGCCACTGACGATGATCTTCACCCGCTTTGCCGTCTATCTCGCCATGGTCCATGTGCTGCTGCCCTTCGCCATCCTGCCGCTCTACGGCGTGATGAAGGGTATCAAGCCGGACTATATGCGCGCCGCCGCCTCGCTCGGCGCGCCGGGCTGGCGCCGCTTCCTGCGCATCTATCTGCCGCTGACCATGCCGGGCGTCGCTGCGGGATCGCTGATGGTGTTCATGCTCTCGGTCGGCTTCTACATTACGCCCGCCCTCGTCGGCGGTTCCGGCGACCAGATGGTCAGCTACTTCATCGCCTTCTTCACCAACACCTCGGTGAACTGGGGCATGGCCGCCGCGCTGGCGACGCTGCTGATGGCGATGACCGCCCTACTCGTCATCGTCGCGCGGCTGATCGTGCCGGGCTTCCGCTCCGGCAATGTGAAGGTCTGAGCGATGGCAGGCGCCGCTCCCTCCTCCCCTGCGCGCAAGCTCTCGGTCGGGCGCCTCGCACTGGCGCTAGCCACGGCCCTGATCCTGCTCTTCCTGGTCGCGCCGATCGTCGTCGTCTTCCCGCTCTCGCTCTCCTCGGGCGAGTTGCTGGTGCTGCCGACGCCGGGCTATTCGCTGCGCTGGTACGAGGACTTCTTCACGTCGAGCCGCTGGCTCGGCGCCACCTGGAACAGCTTCGTCGTCGGCATCGCCACCATGATCCTGGCGACCCTGCTCGGCACACTCGCCGCCTTCGGCATCTTCCTCGGCCGCTTCCCCGGCAAGGCGCTGCTGCTCGCCATCCTGTCGCTGCCGATGGTGACGCCGGTCATCGTCACCGCGATCGCCATGTATTTCTCGCTATCGCTCGTCGGCCTCGGCTCGACGCTGACCGGGCTGATCCTCGCCCACACCGTGCTGTCGGTGCCCTTCGTGCTGCTGACGGTGCTGGCCTCGCTGCAGACCTTCGACCAGAACCTGCTGCGCGCCGCCGCCAGCCTCGGCGCCAATCCGGCGATCGCCTTCCGCCGCGTCGTGCTGCCGCTGATCGCGCCGGGCGTAGCGACCGGCGCGCTCTTCGCCTTCGCCACATCCTTCGACGAACTGATCGTGGCACTGTTCATCGCCAGCCCCGGCCAGTTCACGCTGCCGCGCCAGATGTATGCCGGCCTGCGCGAATTCCTGAGCCCGACCATCGCCGCCGCCGCCGTGCTGCTGATCCTCTTCTCGGTGCTGCTGCTGGCCCTCAACGAATTCATCCGGAAGCGCGCGCAGGCACGCGGGGCCTCCCCCTCCGGCCCGACCGCATGAGTACTGGCATGAGTGATCCCATCATCGTCTTCGACAAGGTCACCAAGAGCTATGACGGCACGACGCAGGTCGTGAAGTCGCTCGACTTCGCCGTCGAGCGCGGCGAGTTCGTCACGCTGCTCGGCCCCTCCGGCTCGGGCAAGACCACGACGCTGATGATGCTGGCCGGCTTCGAGGACCCGTCCGGCGGCACCATCACCTTCGACGGCCGCCCGCTGAACAATGTCCCGGCCCATCGGCGCGGCATCGGCGTGGTCTTCCAGAACTATGCGCTGTTCCCGCATATGAGTGTCGCCGCCAACCTCTCCTTCCCGATGGAGATGCAAAGCGTCAGCCGGGCGGAGCGCGAAGAGCGGGTGCGGGGCGCGCTCGACATGGTCAAGCTCGGCCATCTCGCCGACCGGCGCCCGACGCAGCTCTCCGGCGGCCAGCAGCAGCGCGTCGCGCTCGCCCGCGCTCTGGTCTTCCGGCCCAAGCTCGTGCTGATGGACGAGCCCCTCGGAGCGCTCGACAAGCAGTTGCGCGAGCACATGCAGCTCGAGATCAAGCATATCCACGAGCAGCTCGGCGTCACCGTGGTCTACGTCACCCACGACCAAGGCGAGGCGCTGACCATGTCGAACCGTGTCGCCGTCTTCCATCATGGCCGCATCCAGCAACTGGCGCCGCCGAACGAGATCTACGAGAAGCCGGCCAACGCCTTCGTCGCCTCCTTCATCGGCGAGAACAACAGGCTCGACGGGAGCATTGTCGCCCGCGACGGCGCCCAGTGTCGCCTGCGCCTCTCCGATGGCAGCGAGGTCCGCGCCATAGCCGGCACCGACCTGCCGGTCGGCGCACAAGCCGTATTGGCGCTTCGCCCCGAAAAGGTCCTGATCGGCCCCGCCGCCGCCGGCGAGAACCGCTTCGACGCCGTGATCGAGGAACTCATCTATTACGGAGACCACACCCGCCTGCGCCTGCGCGTCGGCGGTTCCGACAGCTTCACCGCCCGCCTGACCTTTCGCGACGGCCTGCCCGCTCTGCAGCGCGGCGAGCGCATCCCGGTCGGCTGGGCGACGGCGGACTGCCTCGCGCTCGGCCCGGAAGAGACCTGAGGGCCGCTCACGGCCGCTCTTGCCAAAACATATTAAGTAGCATACTTAATACAAATAAATGCGCGACGCATGGCGCCGCTGCGGAGGATGCTCATGACTGCCAGCCTGACAACGCAAGTGATCGTAGCCGGCGCCGGGCCGGTCGGCCTCGTCGCCGCCCTGATCCTTGCCAGAGCGGGCGTCGACGTCGTCGTGCTCGAAAAGCGCGCCGCCCTCACAGCCGCCTCCAAGGCCTCGACCTTCCACCCAGCGACGCTGGAGATCCTCGATGAGCTCGGCGTGCTCGCGCCGATGCTGGCCGAGGGCGAGATCGTCAAGCGCATCCAGTACCGCACGCCGGAAGGCCCCTTCGCCGAGTTCATCCTCGCCGACCTCGCCGAGCGCACCCCCTTCCCCTTCCGGCTGCATCTGGAGCAGGCCCGCCTGACGCCGCTGCTGCTGGCGCAGATCGAAGCGCTTCCCAATGCCCGCGTGCTGTTCGGCGCCGGTTTCGAGGCGCTGACGCAGGACGAGAATGGCGTCACCGTCACTGCCGACCGCGATGGCGCGCCGCTAACCATCAGAGCCGACTACCTGCTCGGCACCGACGGCGCCCGTAGTGCCGTGCGCGAGGCGCTGGGCATCGCCTTCGACGGCATGGTCTATCCGCACAAGGTCCTGCGGGTGATGACCTCGGACGATCTCGACGCCGTGCTGCCGGGAATCGCGTCGATCACCTATCTGCACAATGGCTCGAAGTCCCTGAGCTTCCTCAAGATGCCGGATTGCTGGCGCATCATCATCCGCGTGCCCGGCGACGTGCCGGACGAGACCGCGCTGCAGGACGGCTGGTTCGCCGACCGCATCCGCGAGGTCATGCCGAGCTGGACTAAGCCGCCGACCGTTCTGGGACGCGACGTCTACGGCGCCAGCCGCCGTGTCGCCTCGCACTACCATGTCGGCCGGGCCTTCCTCGCCGGCGACGGCGCCCATGTCACCAATACGCGCGGCGGCATGAACATGAACTGCGGCATCCACGACGCGAAGGCGCTGGCCGAGGCGATGATCCGCGCCCTGCGCGAGCATCGGCCGGAGCTCGTCGTTGCGGCCGCGACCGAGCGCAAGCGCATCGCCGAAGAGATGCTGATCCCGCGCACCGACCGCAATGTCGCCGGCGGCGCGGACTGGCTGCAGAAGGTGCGCGATCTCGCCGCCTCGCGCAGCAGCGCCATCGACTATCTCGCCACCGCCGCGATGCTCGACATGCTCGAGCGCCCTGCCCGCGCCGCCTGAGGGACGCCATGGATCTGTCTCAACTCGCCACGCAGCCGGCGCTCGGTGTCCTCGTCCCGCCGGCCAACCCGACCGTCGAGCCGGAGATGAACCGGCTGATCTCCTCGGGCGCGCGGATCTACGCCACGCGTCTGCCGGTGATGCCGGACACGACGCTGGAGCAGCGCAACCGCGCCTATATCGCCTCCTACCAGCCGGCGCTGAAGAGCTTCGGCAGCCTGAAGCTCGATGCCGCGACAGTCGCGCTGACCGGGCCGAGCTACCGGCTCGGCGCCAGCGCCGACGATGCCCTCGCCGCATGCCTCTCCGAGGCCGCCGGTTTTCCGGTTGAGACCGCAAGCGGCGCGATCCGCCATGCGCTGAAGGCGATCGACGCCAGGCGCATCTGCCTGTTTTCGCCCTATCCGGCCTGGCTGACCGAGGAGGCTACGAGCTACTGGGCCGGCGCCGGTTTCACCGTCGCGCAGGTCGTCAAGGTCTCCGAGACCTTCCGCGCCTATGAACTGACCACGGAAGAGGTCGAGGACGCCTTGCGCCAGGTCGAGACCACCGGCATCGACGCCATCGTCATGAGCGGTACCGGCATGATCACTCTGCCGGCCATGCTGGGACGCGCCGAGGGCTCGGCCCCGCCGCTGCTCTCGTCCAATCTCTGCTGTGCCTGGTGGATGATGAAGCAGGCTGGCGTGAAGCCCGGCGCGCTGTTCGCGCGGGCCTGCTCACAGCTGAGCGCGACGCTGGGCTGAGCCAGGCCCGCCTCAGCCGCTAGGCCGGTGGGCGATGCATTTGATCTCGACCAGCAGGCCGGGATGGGCCAGCTCGGAGACACCGATCCGGGTCCAGGCATAGCCTTCGCGCGGGACGAGGCGGTTCTTGACCTCGCGGAACACGTCCATGTGGCGCGCCATCCCGACATGGTAGGTCGTGACGTCGACCATGTCGGCGAAGCTGCAGCCGGCGGCTTCCAGCACGATCCGGACATTCTCCCAGGCGGCGGCGAACTGCTCCGCCGGGTCCTCGATCACCTGGAGATCGGCGGTGCGACCGACCTGGCCGACGACATAGACGATCTCGCCGACGCGCACCGCCGGCGCATAGCCGGCCCGCTCGACGATGGCGCGCATCGATTCCGGGACGATGATCTCGCGATCGGCCATTGAATCCTCTCAGGCGTCATGCTCGGGCCTGTCCCGAGCATCTCGTGCCGAATGGGGCTCTGGAGCACATTCGTCCAGAGATTCCCGGCTCTGCGCTGCGCTTCGGCCAAGAATGACGGCCGCGCTTCAGCCCTGCACACCGGTCGGCAGGTCGTCGCGGACGGCGAGGCCGCCGAGATAGTCCTTGACCTCGGCCGACGGGATCACGTCGGCATATTTGCAGTTGAGGTCGAACAGGTTGATCGCGTGGCTCGCCTGGAAGCGGTCGAACGCCGTCTCCTCCGGGATCACCACCTTGAAGTTATAGGAATAGGCGTCGACCGCGGTCGCGCGCAGACAACCCGAGGTGGTGCAGCCGGTCAGGATCAGCGTGTCGACGTCGAAGAAGTTGAGATGGCTCATGAAGATGGTGCCGAAGAAGCAGGACGGCTTGCGCTTGCCGATGCGGATGTCCTGCGGGCGCGGCGCCAGCGGCGCGACGGTCTGGGTCGCGTGCGTGCCCTCGGTCGAGGTCTTCTCGGCGCCGCGATGGTTCTTGCCGACCTGCACGCCGGAATCGATCATGTCCGGCCGGCGGGCGCTCTCGGTGTAGAAGACCGGGATGTTCTTCTCGCGCGCCAGTTCCAGCAGCGGCACGATGTGCTCGACCGCCGCCCAGGCCTCGGGACCGCAATGGGTGCGGTACTGCTTCAGACCTTCCAGGATGTCCTCAGGCTTGTCGCCGCAGAAATTGTACTGGACGTCGATGATGAACAGGGCCGGACGCTTGCCGAAGCCGCCGCGCTTGCCATAGCCGGCCTGCGCATAGACCTGCTTGTCGCGCTCGGTCAGGAAATCGTCCCAGATTCGCTTGGTCATCGTCTTCAGCTTTCGGTCTCAGGAGCGGTGCAGATAACGGCCGGCCGGCGTCGCGCGGGCATCGGGATCGACGGCGCCGTCGCTGGCGATGATCCGGCCGCGCAGGATGGTGCGTACCGGCGCGCCCTTGAAGCGCATGCCCTCATAGGGCGAGTAGTCGGAGTGCGATTCCTGCGTCGCCGGATCGACCAGGACTTCTCTGTCGGGATCCACGACGACGAGGTCGGCATCCATGCCCACGGCGATGTGGCCCTTGTTCGGGATCGAATAGAGCTTCGCGACATTGGCGCTGGTCGCGGCGGCGATCTGCTCGATCGGCAGCCCGCGCTTGTGCACGCCCTCATGGATCAGGATCGGCAGCAGCGTGCCGAGGCCGGGGAAGCCGGCGCTGGCCTTCCAGATGTCCGGCCCCTTGGTCTCCCGCTTGCGCGGCACATGGTCGGAGCCGATGGTCGAGATCGTGCGGTCGCGCACGCCCTCCCACAGCGCCTCGACATCGTTCCGAGATCGCAGCGGCGGATTGACCTTGCCGAGGAAGCCGATGGGCGACTGGCTGGTCAGCGAAAGGTAATGGCTGCAGGTCTCGACATGGATCGGCGCCCGGCCCGGCCGCTTCGCCCGGCGCACGATCTCGAGGCTCTCGGCGCTCGACATGTGCACGATATTGACCGGGCACTGCGCCTTCTCGCCGAAATAGATCACGCGGAAGACGTTCTCGGCTTCGAGGAAGCCGGGGCTCTGCTCGTCCCAGACCGGCAGGTCGTTGCGGCCGGCCTCTTTCAGCGGCTCGCGGAAGACCGGAATGACCTCGACATTCTCGCAATGGACGCCGACGACGCCGCCCTTGATGCGCGCGCCCTGCAGCAGCGCCCGGTAGAGCAACCCGTCATCGATCTCGGTGAAGCCCTTCGCCGCGCCTGAGGCGCCCTTGTACATCAGGTAGACCTTGATCGAGGTCACGCCGAAGCGCTCGGCGCATTCCGGCAGCGTGTCGATATGCAGCTTGCTGGTGACGCCGAAATGGAATCCGAAATCGATCAGCGACTGGCTCTCGCCGCGCTCCTTCCACGGCCCGGTCGACTGGCGCAGATCGTTGGACCGGTGGAAGGTCATCATCCCGGTGACGCCGCCGATGGCAGCCGAGCGCGATTCCGTCTCGAAATCGGTCTCGTTCGAGCCGAAGCCAATATGGGTATGCGGGTCGATCAGCCCCGGCATCACCCATTTGCCGCGGCAATCGATGACTTTCCTGGCGCTTGCCTGCTCGCCCGGCGCCAGCAGCGCGGCGATGCGTCCGTCCTTGACCGCGACCGAGCCGGTGCGGACCCCGACGCCCGGGAAGACGATCTCGCCCCCCGCCAGCAAGAGATCGAAACTCATGGATGCTCCGTCGTGACCAGAGCCGGCGCGGCGGGCCGGGTGAAGAAGGCGAGGACCTCGGCCATGATGCCGCCGGCGCGCAGGCAGGCGCGCTCGCTCCGGGTCGAGACATCGGCCGTGACCGAAAAGCGGATCGAACCGGCAGCGCCGGTGGCGGTGACCATGGCCGGCGCGGTCCCATCGATCGCGGCGACGATCCCCTCGATATCGAAGCTCTCGCTGCCGTCGAGCCCGAGCTGGCGCCAGCCTTCGCCGTCGGCGAAACGCAGCGGCACCACACCCATGCCGATCAGGTTGGAGCGATGGATGCGCTCATAGCTCTCGGCGATGACGGCGCGCACGCCGAGCAGGGCCGAGCCCTTGGCAGCCCAGTCGCGGCTGGAGCCCATGCCGTAGTCCTTGCCGCCCAGCACGATGAGCGGCACGCCGCGCTCGCCATAGGCGGTCGCGGCCTCGTGGATGGAGACGACCTCGCCTTCCGGCTGGAGCTTGGTCCAGCCGCCCTCGCGGCCGGGCACCATCTGGTTCTTGATGCGCAGGTTGGCGAAGGTGGCGCGCGCCATCACCTCGTGATTGCAGCGCCGGCCGACATAGGTGTTGAACGCCTTCGGCTCGATGCCAAGCCCGATCAGATAGCGCCCCGCCGGGCTGTCGACCGGGATCTCGCCGCTCGGCGAGATGTGGTCGGTGGTCAGCGAGTCGCCATAGGCCCCGAGCACGCGCACACCCGTCAGGCGCTCCGGCACACCCTCGCGCGCCCGCTCGCGGGCGAGCTCCAGGAAGGGCGGCTCGACCAGATAGCTCGATTGCGGGTTCCAGCCGAAGCGCAGCCCGCTCGGCGCCGCGAGTTCATCCCAGAGCAGACTCGACGGCAGGTCGCCATAGACCTCGCGGAACAGGCGCGCATCGCCTGCACGTGCCGCCAGCGTGGCGATCTCAGTCTCGTCCGGCCAGAGATCGGCGAGCCGGACCGGGTTCCGCGCATCCGCCCCGTTGAGCGGCTCGTTTTCGAGATCGATATCGATCCGCCCGGCCAGCGCAAAGGCGACGACCAGCGGCGGCGACATGATGTAGTTGGCCCGCACCTGGCGATGGATGCGGCCCTCGAAATTGCGGTTGCCCGAGAGCGCAGCGGCGGCGACCAGCCCGCCGGCATCGATCGCCTGCGCCATCGCCGGCAGCAGCGGGCCGGACTTGCCGCCGCAGGTGGTGCAGCCATAGCCGACGACGCCGAAGCCGAGCCGCTCCAGCGGAGCCAGCAGGCTGAGCTCGTCGAGATAGCGCGTCACCACGCGCGAGCCCGGCGCCAGCGAGGTCTTGACCCAATCCGGAACGCTGAGCCCGGCCGCGATCGCATTGCGCGCCAGCAGCCCGGCGGCGATCATCACCGACGGATTGGAGGTGTTGGTGCAGGCGGTAATCGCCGCGATTGCCAACGCGCCATGCCGAAGCTCGGCTGAACCTGCTGGCGTCGAGATCGGAACGGCCGCGGCGGGATCGGCGGCAAAACCGCCTTCCGCCAGGGGCTGCGGCAGCCGGCCGCTGAAATCCGTCGCGACGGCGGATAGATCGAGCCGGTCCTGCGGCCGGCGCGGCCCGGCGACGCTGCGCCCGACCTTGGCGAGGTCGATCTGGACGACGCGGGAATAATCCGGGTCGGGCAGGCCGGGCTCGCGGAACATGGCATTGGCCCGGGCATAGGCCTCGACGAACGCCGCCTGCTCCGGCGAGCGCGTGCGGGCGAGATAGGCGATGGTCTGCGCGTCGATCGGAAAAAAGCCGGCGGTCGCGCCGTATTCCGGCGCCATATTGGCGAGCGTCGCCCTGGATGGCACCGACAGCGTCGCCGCGCCCGGCCCGAAATACTCGATCACGGTCGCAACGACGCGCTCGCGCCGCAGCCGCTCGGTGACGGTGAGGACGAGGTCGGTCGTGGTCGCGCCGGCGGACAGCGCCCCGACGAGCCGAACGCCGACGAATTCCGGCACGGGGAAGACATAGGGCTGGCCGAGCATCGCCGCCTGCGCTTCGATGCCACCGACGCCCCAGCCGAGCACGCCGATACCGTTGATCATCGGCGTGTGGGAATCGCCGCCGATGACGAAGTCCGGGCAGGCGATCTCGCCGAGCGATGTCGCGACCCGCGTGACGACCGGGGCGATGTGCTCCAGGTTGACCTGATGGATGATGCCCGTGCCGGGCGGATAGACACGGACGGAGCGGAAGGCCTGCTGCGCCCATTTCAGGAAGCTGTAGCGCTCGCCATTGCGCTCGAACTCGCGCGCCATGTTGCGCGCCATCGCGTCGGGCGTGGCCGAGACGTCGACCTGCAGGGAATGGTCGACGATGACGTCGACGGGAATGCGCGGCTCGACGCTGGCCGGATCGCAGCCGGCCTCGGCAACGGCGTCGCGCAACGAGGCGAGATCGAGCAGCACCGGCAGGCCGCTGGAATCCGGCAGGATGACGCGGCCGATGGTCAGCGGCACGCCGACGCCGTGATTGTCGCGCCAGTGCAGCATCGCCGCGACGGCGTCCGCACCGATATTGGCATCGCAGAGCCGGCCGCGTTCGAGATTCTCGACGAAGACGCGGCAGGCATAGGGCAGCGTGGCAAGGCCGACACCGGCATGCTCGGCCGCATGGGCGACCGAGACATAAGCTCCCGCCGCGGCATCGATCTTCAGGCTGTCATCGGACGTCATGAAGTCGGCCATTTTGCCGTTCGCATCGCTCTCACCCGCCAAAAATGAAAGCCCGGCCTATAAATGTCAACACTTTCAAAAAAGTATTTTCCTACAGACGTTTTGATTCCGGGCAACCAGCTATCGGATTAAGGCCGCGATGCATATGGAGTTGGCCGCGCGATGTCCTGTGCGCTGACTTCCAACGGGCATCCTTCAAAACTGTTGACACATTTTCAACCCGCTTCTAGCATTCGCCCATGGACCTGCAGGAAGCGGAAACCGGCGAACGGCGCCCCGAGACGCTCGGCGAAGAGGTCTTCGGCCGCATCCTCGAGCTTATCTACAGCACCGAACTCGCGCCCGGCATGGTCGTCAACGAATCCGTGCTGGCGACGCGCTTCGGCGTCAGCCGCGGGCCGGTGCGCGAAGCGATCCGCCGCCTCCAGGGCATCCAGCTCGTCTCGCGCGAGCCGTTCCTACGGGCGCGCGTCGTCTCCCTGTCCGCCCAGGCGATCCTCGAGCTCTTCCAGATGCGCGAAGCGCTCGAAGGCTATGCCTGCCGCCTCGCCGCCCAGCGGATGAGCGAGGCCGAGATCGATGCGCTGATCGCCGATCTGGAAGCCGCCCATTCCGGCCAGCCGCCGCCCGAGGCGGCACGCTTCGACTTCCACGAGCGGGTCGTCCGCGCCAGCGGCAACAATCGCATCATCGACAGCCTCTGCGGCGATCTCTACCACCTGCTGCGCATCTACCGGCGCATCTCCGGGGCCGTGCCGGAGCGCAAGGAGCTCGCCTTCACCGAGCACTGGCAGATCCTGCGCGCCATCAAGATGCGCGACGGCGCCCTCGCCGAATCCCTGATGCGCTCGCATGTCGAGCGCGCCGGCCGCCATGTGCTGGCCCAGGTTCCCGAAACTCCATCCCCTGCCGCCACCGATGCGGAGAAACGAGCATCATGATCGCCAGACGCGAGATTTCGGCTCCGGCCGCCTTCCGGGCCCTGCTCAACTCCGGCGAGTTCCTGGTGTCGCCCGGCGTCTATGACGGCTACAGCGCCCGCCTGGTCGAGGCCGCCGGCTTCAAGAGCGCCTGCACCAGCGGCGCCGCCATCGCCAATGCGATCCTCGGCGTCGAGGATCTCGGCATGATGGGGCTGAACGAGAACGTCAATCACTGCCGCCAGCTCGCCCGCTCGATCGCGATCCCGCTGACCTGCGACGCGGACAACGGCTATGGCAACCCGATGAACGTGCATTACACCGTGCAGATGTTCGAGGAGGCCGGCGTCGCCGGCGTCAACCTGGAGGACCAGGTCAGCCCGAAGCGCTGCGGCCACATGCCCGGCAAGGAGGTCGTCTCAAGGGAGGAGATGGTCAAGAAGATCGAGGCCGCCTGCCTCGCCCGCCGCGACGACGACTTCGTCATCATCGCCCGTACCGACGCCCTCGCGGTCGAGGGCATCGACGCGACGCTTGAGCGCATCCGCGCCTACGTCGCTGCCGGCGCCGACGCGATCTTCCCCGACGCGGTCAAGACCGAGGATCAGATCGCCCGCGTCGTCGAGGCCGCCGGCGGCAAGCCGGTCTCGATCAACATGGGCTTCGGCATCCGCCCGCGCCCGACCACGCCGCTGATCCCGCTGCCGCGCCTGAAAGAACTCGGCGTGCGCCGCATCAGCCTGCCGCGCATGCTGCCGGCCGCCGCGATCAAGGCGATGCAGGAGGCGCTCTTCGTGATGCGCGGCGTGATGGAGACCGGCATCCCGGCCGATCGCTCCGATCTCCTGGTCGGCATCGACGAGATCTGGGACCTGATGGGCTTCCCCGCCATGCAGGCGCTGGAAAAGCAGCTCCTCACCACCGACCATTACGAGACCAAGTACAAGGCGACGGCGAAAGCCCACTGAGGCGGAGCGGACCATGACGTCCGCCGAGCCCGACCTCGAGGTCGACGTCGTAGTGATCGGCGCAGGCGGCTGCGGTCTCGTCGCGGCGCTCGCCGCGCATGAGGCAGGAGCCGAGGTCGCGGTCGTCGAAAAACTGCCGCGCCTCGCCGGCAACACCATGCTGTCGAGCGGCTCGATCCCCGCCGCCGGTACGCGCTTCCAGGCTGCCGCAGGGATCGCCGACGACCCCGCCCGCTTCGCCGCAGACTTACGCCGCACCGCCGGCCCCCACGAGGCCGAGGCACTGGTCGATCGCCTCGCCGACATCTCGGCGCCGATGGTCGAATGGCTCGCCGATACCATCGGCCTGCCGATCGAATTGATCGGCGCCTACCGCCATGTCGGGCACAGCGTCAACCGTCTCCACGCCGTGCCCTCGCGCCGCGGTGCTGACCTGATGCAGGGGCTCTGGCAGGCAGCGGAGGAACGCGGCGTCCCGGTGGCGCTGGCGACCCCTGCAATCGAACTTGTCGTCGAAGACGGCGCCGTCCGCGGCGCGCGGGTCCGGACGCAAGGCAGCGCGGAGAGCCTGATCGCGGCGAAAGCCGTGATCCTCGCCTGCAACGGTTTTGGCCATGACCGGGAACTGCTCGCCCGCTTCGCCCCCGACATCGCTGGAGCCGAATATTTCGGCGCGCTCGGCAGCGATGGCGAGGCGGTGCGCTGGGGCGAGGCGCTTGGTGCGCGCCTTGCCAATATGGGCGCCTATCAGGCTCATTCCGCGATCGCCCAGCCGCATGGCGAGCTCGTCACCTGGACCGTCGTCGAGAAGGGGGGCGTCATCGTCGACGAGACCGGCCGGCGCTTCGCCGACGAGACCCTCGGCTATTCCGCCTTCGCCGCGCCGGCGCTGGCACGCGGCGGTCGCCTGTTCGCCATCTATGACAGCCGCATCCGCGAGGCGACCGCCGCCGGCCAGCCGGATTTCGGCGTGCTCGTCGCCCATGGTGGCGCGCCCGATTTCGCCGATGCCACCGCGCTCGCCACAGCGTGCCGCCTGCCGCCGGATGTGCTCGGAGAGACGCTCGCGCTAACGGCCGGTGCAGCCCAGGGCGATCGGCCGGACGTCCTCGGCCGGAAGGCCTGGGGCATGGGGCCCCTGCAGGCGCCGTTCGTCGCGACACGGATCGCTCCGGCGCTGTTCCACACCCAGGGCGGCCTGCTGGTCGACGAGGAGGCGCGCGTGTTGCGCACGGATGGCGGCGTCGTTCCGGGCCTCTATGCCGGCGGCGGGGCCGCAGCCGGCATCAGCGGGCAGGCAGGCGGCGCCGGCTATGCCTCCGGCAACGGCCTGCTCGCAGCGCTCGGCCTTGGCTTCATCGCCGGGCGGGCGGCGGCTCGCCTGACGCGAACCGCCTAGAGGGAGGGCGCAGCCGATGGATCTCCGGGCGCTGCGCTATTTCCGGACCGTCGCCGAATGCGGCAGCTTCAGCCGCGCCTCGGAGATGCTGCGCATTTCCCAGCCGGCGGTCAGCCGCACCATCCGCGAGTTGGAAGGCGAGCTCGGCAAGGAGCTGCTCGAACGCGGCCGCGACGGCGCCCGCCTCACCGAGGCCGGCCGCATCCTGTTCGAGCACTCCGCCCAGCTGCTGCGCCAGGTCGAGCAGGCCGCCAGCGATGTCCGCCGCGGCGCCACCGCCCTGACCGGGCGCCTCACCATCGGCATGCCGCCAGGCGTCGGCCATCTGCTGGCGCCGCCTCTGCTCGCCCGCTTCAGCGCCGCGCACGAACAGGTCGAGATCAAGCTCGTCGGCGGGTTCTCCAGCCAGCTCCGCGACCTGCTCGCCCGCCGCCAGCTCGATCTCGCCTTCGCCCATGATCCGCTGCCGCAGCGCGGTCTCAAGGTCACGCCGCTGCTGCGCGAGGAGGTCTTCGTCGTCGGGCTTCACGGCAGCCTCGGCGACGGCACCGGTGGATTGCCCTCGGCCGAGATCGTCAAATTGCCGCTGATCCTGCCGAGCCGGCCGAACGCCTCGCGCCGCCTGCTCGACGCCTGGGCCGCACGTGAGGGCCTGTGGATCGACGCGCGCTACGAGGTCGACGACCACGTCATCACCAGCGGGCTGGTCAGGCGCGGCCTCGGCGTCAGCCTGATGACCCGCGCCACCCTCGCCGCCGGCATGCTCGCCGGGGCGGTCGACATCCGCCCGATCGCGCCGCGCGCCTATTGGCCGCTGGCGCTGGTCGAGCTTGATCTGCCCTCGCCCTCGACGATTGCGGCGGAGTTCGCCCGGATCGCGCTCGGGATCGTCCGCGAGATGACCGAGCAGGGCGGCTGGCCCGGCGCGATCGGCCCGGAGTGAACCGGCCTCAACTCGGCGCGACCAGCGAGGCCCCGCCGCAGACATAGAGCGTCTGGCCGGTGATCGCCCCGGCCTCCGGCGCCAGCAGGCACTGCACGAGATAGGCGACCTCGTCCGGCGCGATCAGCCGGCCGAGCGGCAGCGAGACGGCAGGCGCCTCGCCGCGACCGGGATCGCGCAGCATCGGCGTGTCCGTCGCAGCCGGCGCCACGACATTGACTGTGATGCCGTGCGGCGCCAGCTCGAGCGCGAGGCTCCGGGCAAGGCCCTGCAGCGCCGCCTTGCTCGCGGCATAGGCGCCCCTCCCCGGCCGGCCGAGCGCGCCGCGGCTCGACAGCAGCACGATACGCCCGCGGATATCAGGCAGGATCGGCACGAGCTCGCGCAGGATGGCGATGGCGGCGCCGACATGCAGTCGCCAGAGCGTTTCCATATCCTCGTCGCGGATCTCGGTGATGCGCCCGGTCCGCATCAGCCCGGCGCAATGCACGAAGGCGTCCGGCCGCTCCGCCAGGATGTCCGGCAAGGCACTCGCCAGCGCAGCGGCATCGAGCAGATCGAGCGGCACTGTGCGCAGGCCGGCAGCCTCCGCCTCGGTCGGTGCCGCCTGGCGGTCGATCCCGGTCACGCGCCAGCCAGCTGCCAGCAGGCGCTGCGCCAGCGCAAGGCCGATCCCGGACGAGCTGCCGGTAATCAGGGCGTGGCGGGAGAATACCGCCTCAGCCATCGGCCGGCTCCGGCTGTATCGCCGCACCATCGATCACCAATCGCTCGCGCAGCAGCGGAACGACCTCCTCGGCAAAATTGGCAAGCCCCTCCGCCATCGGGTGGAAGCGCAGCATCAGGCAATCTACGCCGATGCGTGAGTACGTCTCGATCCGCTGCGCCAACAATTCCGGCGTGCCGACTAGCCCGGCCCCAAGCCCGCGCGCAGCCACGGCGGCGATGCGGCTGCGCTTGCCGTAGTGCAGCATCTCCTGCGCCTGCGCATGGGCGTCGTCCAGCGTATCGGCGCAGATCACATGCGCGCTGAGCCCGATCCCGAGTTCGCGCTCGTGGCCGGCGGCGAGCGCCTTCATCTCGGCGATCTCCTGCGTCATCACCGCCAGGTTGTCGTCATAGAGGCGGTAATCGGGCACGTAGTCGGCGAACCAGACATCGCAGCTTTCCGCCACCAGCGCCTTGCCCTCGGGCGAGCGGCTGGCGGCGTAGATCGGCGGCGGCGAGCGGCGCGCCTTCAAGGGCAGGCTCGCCTTGTCGACCGTGTAGAAGCGGCCGCTGAACGAGAACGCCTCCTGCGTCCACAGCCCGCGCAGCACCCGGACGAATTCGCCGAGGCGCGCGGCGCGGTCGGCGCTGCTCTCCAGCCAGCCGCCATTGCCGAATAGATTGAGCTCGTCGGGCCACCAGCCATTGACCAGGTTGATCGCGAAGCGCCCGCCGCTGATCCGGTCGAGCGAGGCGCCCATCTTGGCCACGGCCTGCGGCGTGACGATGCCGGGATGGGCGGCGACCATCAGCTCCATCCGCTGCGTCCGCTGCGAAAGTGCCGAGGCCATCACCCAGGATTCGAGATCCGGCCCAAGCCAGCGCTCGGCGATCAGGGAGATCGAGAACCCCGCTTCTTCCGCCTGCTGCAGGATGCGAGCGGCAAATTCGAAGGAGGTGTCGGCCGCATCCCCGGCGCCCGCCGTGCCGAGCTCGGCGATCGCACGCTCCATCTCGGGTTCGGCGCGGATGGTGTGGGGCAGCGGCGCCCAGATTCCCAGTCTCATGGCGCAGTCCCGGTCGACGTGAAGGCCGCGGCGGGCTGCACGGACGCCAGCCCGACGAGCGCCGATCCCTGCGAATGGGCGAAGGCAAGCACCTGCTCGCCGACGCGCCGGAGATCGGCGGCGACTGCAGGGTCGCTGCAAATTCCCCCGGCGAACAGGCCGGGCGCCGTGCGGATCGTTGCGCCGTACGGCGTGGGCCAGCCCCGTAGCGCGTGCGCGATCGTCCGCAGCGTCGCCAGCGTCTGGCCCGCCGCCTGCCATCCGGCGGCGCAGGCGATCAGCCCGATCGGAATACCGTCGAGATAGGGCCGCGGCTCCCCCGACAGCTCCTCGGCATAGTCGAGCGCGTTCTTGATCAGGCCGGAGATGGTGCCGTGATAGGCCGGGCTCGCGATGATGAGCCCGTCGCAATGCATGAGCGCCGAAACCAGCGCTGCAGCACCCGCATCCTGGCGCGCGATGCCTGGCTGATAGAGCGGCAGCAGCAGGTCGCGCCCGGCGAAGATGCGGATCTCGGCCTCATCCGCGATCGCCTCGCAGGCCTGGCGCAAGGCGAGTTCGCTCGAGGATTGCTCACGGGGCGTGCCGCCGATGCCGACGATGAGCGGCTTGACGGCGGGCATTCTCGCGGGAGGGGACGTGGCCAGCATGGGCTCCGGCTCGGACAGGACAGGGCGCCTCACAAGACCGGGCTCACGACCCGGCGTCCAAGGCCGTTTCGTCATCGCCCCATAAGCGGATTGCATGCAGATCTCGCGCATACTGTTGACACTATCGACGATGGACTCTGCGCCATCTCCAAAGTGCACCGCGCCCCTGCAACACCAGCCTCATTGAGGGGGGACCATGAGGCGCTGCTGATGCAGGACTTCAACTCATAATGCCCGCCTGACCGCCCGCTTTCGAGACACGTGCCGAAATATGCGTCAGCCAGCGCCGCAAGAAGTGTTGACATTTTATTGCATACAGCAAAGGCTCAGGCATCGTGCGCCTGGCCCGGCTCCTTGCCACTAGGCCCCGATCAGGCCGGAACGAGGGAAGACGAACGATGAGCGGGATGGACGAAGCGGGAATCGGGAGGCGCGCCCTCCTCGGCGGGTTGGCCGCTATGGCCGGGCTCGGCCTGGCGAGCCGGGCGGCCTTCGCCTTTCCGACGCAACCGATCACCTTCGTCGTGCCCTATGCGCCGGGCTCGACCGATCAGTTCGCCCGCGCCTTCGGCACCGAGATGGAGAAGATTCTCGGAAAGAACGTGCTGGTCGAGACCCGTCCCGGCGCCGGCGGCACGATCGGCGCGAACTACGTCGCCAAATCGGCCAAGCCCGACGGCCACACTCTGCTGTTCTCGACCTCGGCGCCGCTCTCGGTCGCGCCGCACCAGAACCAGTTGCCCTATGCGGTGTCCGATCTGCGGCCGGTCGCCCGCGTCGGGCTCGGCCCCAACGTCATGGGCGCCCGCGTCGGAGCCCCCTTCAACGACGTGAAGAGCCTCGTCGCCTATGCCAAGGCCAATCCCGAGAAGGTCACCTTCGGCAGCGCCGGCACCGGAGGCGGCACGCATCTCTCCGGCGAGGCCTTCGCGCTGGCCGCCGACATCAAGCTGACCCATGTGCCCTTCCCTGGCGCGACGCCCGCGGTGGCGGCGACCGTCGGCGGCACCATCGACCTCGCGCTCGGCTTCGCCCAGTCGATCGTGCCGCAGGCCAAAGGCGGCCGGATGGTCGCGATCGCCCAGTTCGGCAAGACGCGCGCCAAGATCCTGCCGGACGTACCGACCTTCGCCGAATCCGGCGTCGACCTCGCGCTCTCGCCGCTGGTCGGCATCTGGGCGCCGAAGGCGACGCCCGACGCGGTGGTGCAGCAGCTCGCCGCCGTGATCGAGAAGGCCGCCGCCGGCCCGGCCGTCATCGCCTTCGCGCAGAGCACGATGACCGAGGTCGAGTTCGCCGGCCCGGACGTCTTCGGCCGCGAGATCGCCGAGGAGAGCGCGATGATGAAGCCGCTGCTCGTCAAGCTCGGCCTCGCCAAGTGACCGGAGAGACGAGCCGCCTGGCCGCGACCCTGCGGCCGCGCCTCGGCGCGATCGCAGGCATCGTCTGCGGCCTGATCGGGACCTTCGCCTCGCTGCAGCTGCCGCTCGGCACGAGCCGGCTGCTCGGCCCCGGGGCGGTGCCGCTGCTGCTCTCGCTGGCGATGACCGGCCTGAGCCTCGCGCTGCTCGTCAAGCCGGGTGCGGACGAGGCCGAACCGGATGAGGAGGATGGCGGCCTGCATGGCGCGGCCATGGTCGCGCTCGTCGCGCTGATGATCGGCGCCTTTGCGTTGCTGCTGACCTGGCTCGGCTTCATCGTCGCCGGCACCGCGCTGATGTACGGCCTCTATGCGATCGGCGAGGAGAAACTGGTCTCGGCCAAAGCCCTCCTCCGGGCCGTGCTGACCGCGCTCGCCGCCTATCTGCTCTTCGTCGTCGCGCTCTCGGTCAACATGCCGGCCGGCACGCTCTGGGGTTACTGATGGAAGGCTTGCTTGGAGGGTTCATCGTCGCCCTGAAGCCGATGAACCTGGTCTTCTGCTTTGCCGGCGCGTCGATCGGCACGCTGATCGGCGTTCTGCCCGGTCTC
Organism: Allobosea lupini; assembly: GCF_900109525.1. Classification (GTDB taxonomy): domain Bacteria; phylum Pseudomonadota; class Alphaproteobacteria; order Rhizobiales; family Beijerinckiaceae; genus Allobosea; species Allobosea lupini. The sequence continues at coordinate 364,438 of NZ_FOAN01000005.1, forward strand.
GGGCCCACGGCTGCGATCGCGATGCTGCTGCCGCTGACGATAGGGCTCGACCCGGTCTCGGCAATCATCATGATCGCCGGCATCTATTACGGCGCCAGCTATGGCGGCTCGACCACCGCCATCCTCGTCAAGATCCCCGGCGAGGCCCAGAGCGTCGTCACCTGCCTCGATGGCTACAAGATGGCGCAGCAGGGCCGCGCCGGCGCCGCCATCGCCATCGCCGCGATCGGCTCCTTCGTCGCCGGTACGGTCGGCGCGGTCGCCATCGGCCTGATCAGCATGCCGCTGGTCGAGTTCGCCATCCGCTTCGGCCCGGCCGAGAACCTGTCTCTGCTGCTGCTCGGCTTCATCGTCATCCTGGTCCTGGCCAAAGGCAACGTCGTCAAGTCGCTGATCATGATCGCCGCCGGCCTGCTGCTCAGCATGGTCGGACAGGACGTCATCACCGGCCAGCCGCGCTTCACCCTCGGCATTCCCGAGCTCACCGACGGCTTCGGCGTCGTCGTGGTCGCGATGGGCATCTTCGGCCTCGGCGAGGTCTTCGCGAACGTCGAGAAATTCCGCACCCGTTCGATGCAGGCGGTTCCCGTCGGCAGCCTGATGCCGACCAAAGACGACTGGAAGCGCTCGGCCATGCCGATCGCCCGCGGCTCGGTGCTCGGCTTCCTGATCGGCCTGCTGCCGGGCGGCGGCGCGACGCTCGCCTCCTTCATCTCCTATGGCGTCGAGAAGAAGTTCACCAAGCATCCGGAGGAGTTCGGCAACGGCGCCGTCGAGGGCGTCGCCGGGCCGGAAGCCGCCAACAATGCCGGCGCGGCCGGCTCCTTCATCCCGCTGCTGGCGCTCGGGCTGCCCGGCAACCCCGTGACCGCCCTGCTGCTGGGAGCGCTGATCGTCCACAACGTCACGCCCGGCCCGCTGATGATCCAGGAGCGGCCGGAGATCTTCTGGGGCGTGATCGCCTCGATGTATGTCGGCAACGTCATGCTGGTGCTGCTCAATCTGCCGCTGATCGGCATCTGGGTGCAGCTGCTGAAGGTGCCCTATCGCGCGCTCTATGCCGCGCTGATCCTGTTCATGATCATCGGCGCCTATTCGCTCAACAACAACCCGGTCGAGATTCTGCTCCTCCTGCTGTTCGGCGTGCTCGGCTACGGCCTGCGCAAATTGCGCTTCGACACGGCGCCGCTGATCCTCGCCTTCGTGCTGGGCGGGCCGATCGAGTTCAACCTGCGCCAGACCATGATGCTGGCGCGCGATCCGCTCGACTATCTGATGGGCCGGCCGATCGCCCTGACCATCCTGGCCTTCGGCCTGCTGCTGATCGTGCTGCCGATGTTCTCGAAGGTCCGTCAGAAGCTGATGCTGGCGCGGGCGGTCAATGAGCTCTGAGGCGATCCTCTCTCCAGCCCTGGCGGCCGAGCGCCATGACGGGCCAAAGGCGCTCGCTTTGCGCTATCTCGCGGCGATGGAGCGGCGTGACCTCGATGCCGCCCGCAGCTTCATCACCGCGGATGCCGCGTTCGTCTTCCCTGGCGGCGTTAGGCGGAGCGATCTGGCCGCGATCGTCGCCGGCTCGTCCGGCCGCTATCGCAGCATCGCCAAGCATATCGAGCGCTGCGACCTCTGCGAGCAGAGAGACGGCACCGCCATCGTCTATGTCCTCGGCAGCCTCTATGGCCGATGGCCTGATGGCACCGCCTTCTCCGATATCCGCTTCGTCGACCGCTTCGAGATCGCCGGCGGATCGATCCGGCGCCAGGACGTCTGGAACGACAGCGGCAAGGCCCGATTGGCCGCACAAATCTCGGATCCGGGCTGAGGCCGTCTCATTCACTCCCGAGCCGGCTGCCGCAAGCGCGTCGTTGAGCAGACGGGGATGATGCCTTCCGTCGGCCGAGGCTGCCGGCTGTCAGGCCGAGCCGGAGGAACTGCGGCAGAACTGCAACAATTTGTTTTATCTCAAGATGTGAACGGCTGTTCATTGCCTCCTGCCCTTACCCGCCTAAGCCTGTGGCGCGGTTGGGTTGGGCATTCTCATGATATCGGTCACCACTCCTGCGCTCGGCGGGACATCTCGCACGCGGCTCGCATCGCACCTGCTCGCGGGCACGGCGCTCGTGCTGCTCCTGTCCGCCGGGCAGGCGCTCGCCAATGGCGGGCGCGGTGGCGACCGAAGCAGCGCGCAACCGGGCTCCGGCGGCGCGGGCGGCATCGACAACCCGACGGGTGCCGGTGGTGCGGGCGCCAGAGGTCAAATAGCGCCAGGAGGCAACGCGGGCGGCGGCGGCGGTGGCGCCGGCGCTGTTACCGGCGGGACTGGCGGGCTCGCTGGCGACGGCAACCCCAGCGAGGGCCGAGGCGGCGATGGCGGCGTGCATGGCGCCGTCGGCGCGGTCCTGCCGGTCGGTGCCAGTACCGGCAGCAATGGCGGCGACGGCACCTCCGGCTATTTCTACTCGGGCGGCGGCGGTGGCGCGGGCGGCTTTGGTGCCGTGGTCACGGGCGCGGGTGCGACGGGAGCGATCGCCGGCACGCTCACCGGCGGCAATGGCGGCCATGGCGGTGGTAGCTTTTATGGTTTCGGCGGCGGTGGCGGCTCCGGCGGCATCGGCCTGCTCTTCACCGATGGCAGCGCGGCGCAGACACTGACGATCGACGGCACGATCCAGGGCGGAAACGGCGGAAACGGCGGCTCCTATGTATCGGACGGCACTGGCGCCGCCGGCGCGGCTGGCGTTGGCGGCGCTGGCCTGGTCTTCACCAATGGCGGCGCGACGACGACGCTGACCGTCAACGGCACGATCCGTGGTGGCGATGGCGGGCGCGGCGGCTCGAATTTGCCGACGTCCTTCGGCCGCACCCCCAACCCAGGCGAAGAGGCGAACGGCGTGGGCGCTGCCGGCGGCGAGGGCATTGTCGGCGCCGACCTGATCATCACCAATAACGGCACGATCGAGGGCGGCTTGTCGGGTGACGGCACGACGCGCGCCGCGGCGATCCATTTCACCGGCGGCAGCAACAGGCTGACTATCGGCAACGCCTCGGCGACCATCAATGGCGGCATCGTCATCGACACCGGCACGCTGACCTTCGACCAGACGATCGCCGCGACGATCAGCAGCGTGGTCAGCGGCGCCGGCGGCGTGGCCAAAGAGGGCTCGGGCACGCTGACGCTGACCGGCGAAAACACCTATACCGGCGGGACGGCGCTCAATCAGGGCACGCTCTCGATCTCGCAGGATACCAATCTCGGCGATGTGTCGGGTGGACTGACCTTCAATGGCGGCACCCTGCAGGCGACCGCGAGCTTCTCGACGGCACGAGCGGTGACGCTCAACGCCAACGGCACGGTCGAAGTGACCGCCGACCAGACTTTCACCATGGATGGCACGATCACTGGCACCGGTGGCATCGCCAAGACGGGGACCGGCACGCTGGTCCTGACGGGCACGAATTTCTACACCGGCGGCACGACGATCTCGGCGGGGACGCTCTCCGTCTCGTCCGATGCCAATCTCGGCAATGCCGCCACCGGCATCACCCTTTCCAACACGACGATCGTCGGCGGGGCCGGCACCGGGGCTGACGCTGTCCTGCGCACCACGTCGACCTTCTCGAGCGGTCGGAGCATCGCCTTCACCACGGGTGGTGGGCGGATCGAGACCGATGCAGGCACGACGCTGACGCTCACCGGTTCGATCACCACCGGCGGCAGCGCCAGCTTCATCAAGCAGGGCGCCGGCACGCTGGTTCTGACCGGCAACAGCTCCGGCGGCTACAATGGCCGGACCTGGGTCAACGAGGGCACGTTGCGGATCGAGGCCGGTGGCAAGCTCGGCAGCTCCGTCGCTGGCGGGCAGGCCTATATCAGCAATGGAGCCACCGCGATCGTCACCGGGACCGGCTCGAGCTGGGAGACCTTCGGCCAGATGCGGGTCGGCGAGATCGGCTCGGGCACGTTGCTGATCGAGGCTGGCGGCTCGGTGAAGACCGGCAGCGGCACCGGCACGGTCGGCATCGTCGGCGGCGGCGGCGACAGTTCGGTCACCATTACCGGGGCGGGCTCGCAATGGGTCGGTAACGGCACGCAGCTCTATGTCGGCCATGCCAATACCGGCACACTGACGCTGTCCGAGGGCGGAACGCTGCAGCTGACCGGAGGTGGAGGCGGCAGCGAGGGCGGGGGCGGCAGCAGTACGCTCGATCTCGGCCTCGTCGGCGGCAGCGCCGGCGGCACAGTCAATATCGGCGCAGCCGAGGGCAGCGCCGCCACGGCGGCTGGCAATCTCATCGTCAGCACCGTCGCCTTGAACACCAGCGCCAGCAAGCTGGTCTTCAACCACACCGAGGCCAGCTATACTTTCTCGCCGTCGATCACCGGCACCGGCTCGGTGCGCCAGCTCGCCGGAACGACGAACCTGATGAGCGCGAACAGCTATTCGGGCACGACGAGCGTGTCCGGCGGCACCTTGCGGGCTGGCGTCGCCGGCGCGTTCTCGTCGAACTCCGCCTTCACGGTTGGTGCCGGCGCGACGCTCGATCTCGCCGGCTTCGACCAGAGCATCGCCTCGCTCGCCGGCGCCGGCACGGTCACGCTCGGCTCGGGCACGCTGACGGCCGGTTCGGATAACTCGTCGACGACCTTCTCGGGCACGATCACCGGCACGGGCGGGGTGACCAAGACCGGCACCGGCACGCTGACGCTGACGGGAGCCAACACCTATACCGGCACGACCAAGGTCTCGGGCGGCAAGCTCGTCGTCAACGGCTCGATCACCAGCACTGTCACGCTCGACGGCGGTACGCTCGGTGGCTCCGGCACGGTCGCCGGTGTGAGCGTCGCCAGCGGCGCGACGGTGGCACCGGGCAATTCGATCGGGACGCTGACCGTCTCGGGCAATGTCTCCTTCGCCTCGGGCTCGACCTATCAGGTCGAGATCAACGCCGCCGGCCAGGGCGACAGGATCGTGGCCTCGGGTTCGGCGACGCTCTCGGGCGGCACGGTGCAGGTCCTGGCCGAGAACGGCAACTACGCGGCGAGCACGAGCTACACCATCCTCACCGCCTCGGGCGGGGTCAGTGGAACCTTCACCAGCGTCACCTCGAACCTCGCCTTCCTGACGCCGTCGCTGGCTTACGACAGTCAGAACGTCACGCTGACCATGACCCGCAACGACACCTCGTTCGGGCCCGACAACAGTGGCGGCACGAGTGGCGGTGGCAGCAGCAACTCCAGCACGGGCAGCAATTACATCGCGCAGACGCGCAACCAGGGCTTCATCGCGATCGCGGCCGAGCGGCTTGGCGTCGGCAATGCGGTCTATGACGCGCTGATCTCGGCCACAGCGGCCGAGGCGCGGGCCGGCTTCGACCTGCTCTCGGGCGAGGCGCATGCGCAAGCCGTCAGCGTGATGATCGACGAGAGCCGGCTGGTGCGCGATACGATCCTGGGCCATCTGCGCGGCCCGCTGCTGACGCCGGCGCCCGGTCAGGTCGCGGGCGCCTTCAGCGCCGATCTGCCCGGCCGCAAGGGCGCGATCGTGATGCCGGCCCCGCTGCCGCAGCCGCGCTACGCCCTCTGGGGCACGGCCTTCGGCGGCACCGGCAACAGCGACGGCGACGGCAATGCCGCCAGCCTGAGCCGCCGCAGCGGCGGGGCACTGCTCGGGGCGGATGTCATGGTCTACGACGCGCCGGGCTCGTCGCTGAAGCTCGGCGTCGCCGGCGGCTACAGCCAGTCGCGCTTCGATCTCGATGCTAGGCTTTCCAGCGGCAAGCTCGAAAGTGGCCATGCCGCACTCTATGCCGGGGCACGCTTCGGCAATCTCAGGCTCGATGCCGGCGCGGCCTATAGCTGGTCGGAGAGCGACATCCGCCGCCAGGTCCAGATCCGCGGGCTCAGTGACCTGCTGCGCCTGCAGCGTCCGGGCTCGGTGACGCAGGGCTTCGCCGAGCTCGGCTACGGCTTCGCCTTCCAGGGCATTGTGCTCGAACCCTTCGCGCAGCTCGCCTTGATCCGGGTCTCGACCGATGCCGGCACGGAGCGTGGCGGCGCGGCGGCCTTGCGGGTGCTCTCCAGCGACCAGACGCTTGGCTTCACCACGCTCGGCGTCCGCGCCGAGGCGCAGATCGGGGCGATGCCGCTGTTCGCGCGGGCGATGCTCGGCTGGCGCCACGGTTTTGGCGATCTCACCCCGCAGGCCCGCACCGCTTTCGTCGCCGGCACCACCCCGGCCACCGTCTTCGCCGCACCGATCGACCGCGAGGCCCTCGTCGCCGAGGCCGGGCTCGACTGGCGGATATCGCAGGCTACCGCGCTGGGCCTGACCTACTCCGCCGCCATCGGGGAGCGCTCCAGAGACCACGCCCTCAAGGGCAGGGTCGAGATGCGGTTCTGAAGCGAAGGGGCTGTCCGGAACAGGCGTGGCAACGGTTGATAGAGGAGTAATCTCTTCACCTACTGAACCTGCTAGCCGACTTGCCGATGGCGAACGATGCGAGCTTGGCTGGGCTGTGCACCGGTGACAAGTTCCGGATCGGCCGACGCACGCCCCTGAGGCCGAGCGCGACTTCGGCGCTGCCGTTCAGGGTGACGCCTGCGCCTGCCGGGTCGCGCGCAGCAGTTCACGCGGCAGCGCACCGGTCTGGCGCTCCACCATGCGGTGCACGACAGGCGGCTCAGGCCCGATATGCAGATCCCTGACCCGGTCGCCGATTTCGGCGTCGGCTTGGGTGACGCGCTGGGCCTGGCGGACATATTCGACCCAGGTCGGGCTGTCGTAGCGTTCGATCCAGAGCTCGGCGTCGGTCAGGTCGCGCAGCAGCGACCAGTGGCGGGCACCGTCGCGGCGGCGGATGCGCCGGCGTTCCTCCATCGCCTTCAGGAACTCGACGACATCCTCCTGCCTGATCCGCCATTCGATGGTGACGAAGACCGGGCCGCTGCGCGGCTCGATGTCGACCGCGACCTCAGGCTTTCGCCAGCGGCCGAGCGGATCGAGATTGAGCGCCTCCAGCGGGGGCAACTGGTAGCGCAGCCCGACGGCCGCGCCGAAGACGAGCGCGACTGCCGCCGCGATGAGACCGCCGGCCGGGCCGGAATGAAGGGTGAACCAGCCCCAGGCCCAGCTGCCCGCGGCCATGCCGCCGAAGGCCGCCATCTGGTAGAGCGCCAGCGCGCGTCCCACCACCCAGCGCGGCGCCGACAGCTGCACAGTCGAATTGAAGGTCGAGAGCGCCAGCACCCAGCAGGCGCCACCGGCCGCAAGTGCCGGCATGGTGAGCCACATGGTCGGGCTCAGCCCCACCACCAGGGCCGCGGCCGCATAGGTCAGGAAGGTCAGGCGCACGAGGGTCTCGGTGCTGAAACGACGGCGCAGCCGGGCGCTGACGAAGGCTCCGGCGACCGCGCCGGCGCCGAAGGCGCCCAGCAGGATGCCGTATGTCAGCGGGCCGCCGCGCACGAGATCGCGTGCGACCAGCGGCATCAGAGCGAGGCCGACGATGCCGCCGAAACCGAAGAGAAAGGCGCGCAGAATGACGGCGCGGATATTGGGCGACATCGCGACATAGCGCAGACCGGCGCCCATCGCGAGCAGGAACGTCTCGCGCGGCAGCACGCGCTCGACCCGCGGCGGTTGCCAGCGGGCCAGCACGACGATGAGGCCGATATAGCTGAAGGCATTGACGACGAAGGCTGCGACCGCGCCGAAGGCGGCGACGATGGCGCCGCCGATCGCCGGGCCGACGCTGCGGGCGATGTTGAAGGCGACGCTGTTCAGCGTCACCGCCGCCGGCACCTCGGGTCGCGGCACCATGTCGCCGACCGAGGACTGCCAGGCGGGGTTGTTGAGCGCGTTGCCACAACCGAGCAGGAAGGTGAAGGTCAGGAGCAGCCAGGGCGAGAGCAGTCCATGCCAGGCAAAGACCGCCAGCATGATCGAAACGGCGAGCATGAAGCCCTGCGCCGTCAGCAGGATGCGGCGACGGTCGTAATTGTCCGCGATCGCGCCGGCGGCAAGCGAGAACAGCATCACCGGCAGCGCGGTCGAGGCCTGGACGAGCGCGACCATGTCCGGCGAATTGGAGAGCGAAGTCATCAGCCAGGCTGCGCCCACCATCTGGACCAGGCCGCCGAAGTTCGAGGCAAGGCTGGCGATCCAGACCGCGCGGAAGATCGGCTGGCGCAACGGCGCAAAGGCCGAATAGCGCCCGTCATCTGGCTTCAGGCCCTCGGCGGCGAGGTCGGCCTCGGCGGTTTCGGCAGTGGTCTGCGTGGCTGGCTCTTGCGGCATGCCACAGTTAGAGCATGCCGGCGGGCGATGGGAAGCCGCGCTGCGCCATTGTCCATCATCAGATGATTTGAGACTGTTTTCACGAACGAAAGCTGGGGCTCATCCGGGTTTCACGGGCGGCTTCGGGACGATGATGCGCCCTGTGTTCCAGGCAGGCCCTGATGGGTCGGTTGAGCTTCGACAGGCATGACGCATCTGACAGAAGCAAACCGTCATCGCAGCAGCGCGAGATCAATCGCCTGGGCGAGCGCGGCTATGCCCGCATCGCTTTCCATGAAAAATACAATGTTAATCCTCGGCCACCGCAGCGGCAGGGCCATGCCTCAGCGCGACAGGATCGGGCGAATGCGCGCCAGATTCTCGATCGTGTGGGCCAGATGGGCGCGCAGTCGGTCGGCCGCTTCGTCCTGATCGCGGCGCGCGAGGCTGTCGAGGATGGCGAGATGCTCCTCGCATTGCGCGCGGTAACGCTTGCGGTCCAGCATCGACCGGTAGGACAGCAGGCGGCGCACGCGATTGAGCCGCCTGATCGTATCGAGGAAGAACGGGTTGCCGCTCGCTCCGACGATCGTCTCATGGAAGCGCACCCGCGCTCGTGCAGCGCGTCAGCGGAATCGGTCTCGATCGCGCCCGCGGCACGATCAACGTGATCATGCGGTTCGCCTCGATCGCGGGACACTCCGATCCTTGATATCGGACGTCTCCTCCACGAGCACAGACATGCGCTATGAACATTTGGCGGGTGTAAGGTCATGCCCGCCGTGATTGCCCCTGCGGGGAGGCGTGCTCAACATTGCCGTCCCGGACGTGCTTCGCGATCGCCAGGTTTGGGACTGAAAGTCGATGACCGAGGGACGACAGTCCGATATCCGCATTCTCGTCAGCGGCGGACGCGGCCGGCTTGCCAGCGTGCTGTCGCTCGTCGGCGGGGATCGTGTACAGGCTTTGCCGCGCGCCGAGCTCGACATCTGCGATGCCTTCGCCTTTCAGGCTGCGCTCGCGAGGCTGAAACCGGACGTCGTCATCAATGCGGCGGCGATCAGCGCCCTCGAGGCCTGCGAGCGCGCGCCGGAGCGAGCACACGCCGTCAACGCGCTGGCCCCCGGCCATATGGCGCATGCCTGCTCAGAGGCCGGAACGCCATTCGTCCACCTGTCGACGGATTACGTCTTCGGCGCCCCGACTGATCGCCCGTGGCGGGAAGCCGATCCGGTATCGCCGATCAACCTGTACGGAAAGCTGAAGGCCGAAGCCGAGCGACATGTCCTCGCCGCCGGCGGAAATGCCTGTATCGCCCGGGTCGCCTGGCTGTTCGGAGACGGCAAGGGTTTCATCGCCCATCTCCTGCGCGGACAGGACGATGCCGTCAGGATCGCCCGCGACCAGATCGGCTCGCCGACGCCGATCGGTCCGCTCGCCGGGCGTCTGCTGGACCTGGCCGGACGCATGGCAGCCAGAGAGCCCATCCCGCGCCTGCTCCATCTCGCCGGCTCGCCGGCCGTGTCGCGGGCCGACTGGGTCGCCACGGCCTTCGAGGCGCTTCGCCTGGCCGGACGGCGGACGCCGGAGCTGGTTCGTGTCCCGATGAGCGACCTCGGCTCCTCGGTCACCCGGCCGCACTTCAGCGCCCTCGACTCCAGCCTGGCCGCGGAGCTCTTCGGAGGCGAACTCGATTGGCGGGTCGCAGCCATGCAGGTCGAGACTTTCATCGACCGTCAGGTTTCGGGATAGGAACTCGTCTTTCTGCTCAGGCCTTGATCGGCTCGGCACGGCCGGAGCGCAACGAGCGATAGGCGGTATCGATCATCGCGAAAGCATGGCGGCCGTCGTCGAGCGTGACGGCCATGTCTCCGCCCTCCCTGAAGGCTTTGACGAAGGCCCAGGCGACATGTTCGTGGAAGACGCCGGTCTTGAAATGGGGCACCGTCGGCGACGAGGCCCAGCTGCCGCGCGGCGGCGACCACCGCCTTTTGCGGGAACACCGACGAACGGCCCTGGCTGCAGCTCTGGCGCGACTTGCGGCCGGGCGCGGGCGTGATGTCGATCGAACCCTGCTCGATCGGGCGCCTCGATGACGGCCGCAACGCCCCGCCGCCCCCGTTCGAGCCGGGTGGCAGCCGCGTGTTCGAGATCGACATCGACGTGGCCGATAGCCGGAGAAGCAGCGGTCCCCGCAAGTCCGCACGACGGATCCGCTGCCCCTCGCCGGCCGTCGATATGCGTGGTCCAGGTCGCCAGCGCCTTGCCGGTCGAAGAGCCTTCTTGTCTCAGCGACGGCTGCTCGACGTCCCGCCCTGATGTCCATGGGAAAGGAACTGCATGAAAGCCGGCGGGATCTCGATATAGCCGAGAGCTTCCTGGCGCGTGTCGAAGTCCGCGATAGCTTCGGTCAGCAGCTCGAACTCGCGCTCGCCGTCGGAGCCTCTCAAGGATGAGATCAACTGTGCAGCTCGCAGCACAGCAGCCTTCCGCTCTTCATAAGACGAGATCATCACGGCGTCGGCGTTCGGCATGACACCACCTCATCGCTACGCAACTCACAGCCACTACGCTAACGACTAAACCGCTGGAATACGAGTCGCTTATTGACGATGACTATCTGGCAGCCGCTCAGAAGCACATGCCGAGCCCGGCGTTGATTGCGTGGTTGGTTGCGTTCGGGGCAATGTGGCCGACCATTGCGAGCCCGCAATAGCATCAGCTTCCGCGGCCGCCGGGCGTGCGCACGAGCCCGCGACCTAAAAGCATTCATTCGGCCTTGGCGCTGTCAGAGTCCGAGCAACATTCCGGTCCGAGGTGGCTCGCCCCGATGCCGTTGACGAAGAGCCCGATCGTCTCTCGAGCGATATGATCGACCGAGAGCGGCCCGGCGGGATCATGCCAGCGGGCGATCCAGCTCAATGCGCCCGCCGCCGCGAAGGCGAGCAGCTTGGGGTCGCAGGCGCGGATCGAGCCGTCGGCGATGCCGGCCTCGATCAGGCCGCGGAAGCGCTTGTCGATCTTGCCCTTGAGAGCGCGCAGGTCCTTGCGCGTCTCGGCGGGGAGAGGGTCTTCGCCGACGAGGATCAGGCAGCGGCCGAAATCCTCGGTGACGATATGGGCGTATTCGGTCCAGAGCACCATCAGACGCTCGAGGCCGCTGCCGCCGCTGCGCCTGGCCTGCGCCGAGGCGGCGGCGGCATCCAGCCGTTCCAGCCCGATGCGGACGCATTCGAACAGGATCTCGTCCTTGCTGCGAACGTAATGGTAGATCGTCGGCTTGGTGACGTTCAGGCGCTCGGCGACATCGTCGAGCGATGTGCGGTGGAAGCCACGCTCGGCAAAGGCCTGCGCCGCGACGCGCAGCACGGCCTCACGCTTGAGGGCGCGCTCCTGCTCGCGCTGCGCCGGCGTCTTCCAGAGGGCTGTCGCCATGACCTGTTCAGGCCCGCTCGATCGCGAGCGCGATGCCCTGGCCGCCGCCGATGCACATCGTCACCAGCCCGTAGCGACCACCGGTGCGCTTGAGCTCATAGGCCGCCTTCAGCGTGATGATCGCGCCGGTCGCCCCGACCGGATGGCCGAGCGCGATCGCGCCGCCATTGGGATTGACCTTGGCCGGATCGAAGCCGAGCTCCTTGGCGACGGCGCAGGCCTGCGCCGCGAAGGCCTCGTTCGACTCGATCACGTCGAAATCCTTCAAGGAGAGCCCGGTGCGCTTGAGCAGCGCCTGCACCGCCGGCACGGGGCCGATGCCCATCACGCCGGGTTCGACGCCGGCATGGGCATAGCCGACGATACGCGCCAGGATCGGCTTGCCCTCGCGGCCGGCCCGGCCTTCCTCCATCAGCACCATAGCGGCAGCGCCGTCATTGATGCCCGAGGCGTTGCCGGGCGTGACCGTGCCGTCCTTCTTGAAGGTCGGGCGCAGGCCCTTCAGCGTCTCTGCCGTCGTCCCGGGCTTGGGATGCTCGTCGGTGTCGAAGCTGATCGTGTCGCGGCCCTTGCGCACTTCGACGGGCAGGATCTGCTCGCGGAAACGGCCGTCCTTTATCGCCTCGGCGGCACGGCGCTGGCTCTCGGCAGCGAAGGCGTCCTGAGCTTCGCGGTCGACGCCGTAGCGCTCGGCGACGTTTTCGGCGGTGATGCCCATGATGCCGTTGCCGAACGGGTCGGTCAGGATGCCGGTCAGGTGGTCGGAGGCGACCGTGTCGCCCATGCGCTGGCCGAAGCGGGCGGTCGAGAGCAGATGCGGGGCGCGGCTCATCGTCTCCGCGCCGCCGGCGACGGCGGTGTCGCAATCACCCAACATGATTGCCTGTGCCGCCGAGACGATCGCCTGCACGCCGGAGCCGCAAAGCCGGTTCAGGGTCATGGCCGGGACCTCGACCGGGATGCCGGCATCGATCGCCGCGATGCGGGCGAGATAGGCATCCTTGGATTCGGTCAGGATGACGTTGCCGAACACGACATGGCCGACCTCTGCGGCGGGCAGATCGGCGCGGCGCAGCGCCTCGGCGACGCAAGCTGTGCCGAGCGCGGTCGGCGCATGGCCGGAGAGCGCGCCGCCGAAGGTTCCGATCGCGGTGCGCACACCCGCGGTGATGACGACATGTCGGCTCATGGTGGTTCTCCTCAAACGGGTTCGGCGTGTCGCTCGGGCTTGTACAGCCCTTCGATCTCGGCGGCGTATTTCTTCGCGATGCTCGCTCGCCGCACCTTCATCGTCGCGGTCACCTCGTCATCGTCATGATCGAGCTCCTTGACGAGGAGGTGGAAGCGCTTGAGCTGCGCCACCGGCGCTAGCTGGCTGTTCGCCTGCTCGATCTCGGCGGCGACGAGTTCGCGCACGCGCTCATGCTCGGCGAGGCTGCGGAAATGGGTGAAGGCGATGCGGTTCTCCTCGGCCCATTTGCCGACGGTCTCGGCGTCGATCTGGATCAGGGCGGAGGGATAGCGGCGCCCGTCGGCCACGACGATGCACTCCTTGATGAAGGCGCTGCCCTTGACCGTGTTCTCGATCTCCGACGGGCTGAGGTTCTTGCCGCCGGCGGTGATCATGATGTCCTTGAGACGATCGACGATCCTGACCTGTCCGGCCTCGATCACCGCGACGTCGCCGGTGTGGAGCCAGGCATCGCGCAGCACGCCTGCCGTGGCCTCGGGATTGCGGAAATAGCCCTCGAAGACGATGTCGCCGCGTACCAAGAGTTCGCCCTGGTCGCCGAGCTTGGCCTCTGCGCCCGCGACCGCCTCGCCGACCGAGCCGGGCAGCAGATGGTCGAGGCGCTGTCCGGTCGCCATGCCGGAGGTCTCGGTCAGCCCATAGACCTCCACCAGCGGCACACCGAGCGTGCGGAAGAACTGCACGATGCGCGGCGGGATCGGCGCCGCCCCGGTGAGCGCGATCTTCGCCTTGCGCAGGCCGATGAAGTTCTGCAGCGCCCGGAAGATGACGAGGTGAAAGAAGGTTGCGAGCGCCTTCTCGCGCAGGCTGCGTGCGGAGTTCGGCTTGGTGGCGAAGGGCTCGCAGGCGGCAAGGCCGGCCTCGAACAGGCGCCGGCGCCAGCCTCCGGCCTCCATCAGCTTGATGTGGATCGAGGCGTGCAGCTTCTCCCAGATGCGGGGGACGCCGAGGAAGAGCGTCGGCGCCACCTCGCGCAGGTCTTCCTGCACCGTGCGGATCGACTCGCCGAAGGAGACGCAGGAGCCGGCATAGATCGGCGCCATCGTGCTCAGCATCTGCTCGGCGACATGGCAGAGCGGCAGATAGGACAGGTTGGTCGTCGACGCGTCGTAGCCGAGCCTCTCGACCACGCCGGCCGCCTGCGCGCGCATATTGCGATAGCTCAGCATCGCGCCCTTGGGCTTGCCGGTGGAGCCGGAGGTGTAGACCATCAAGCCGATATCGGCCTGCGTCTGCGCCGCGAGGCAGGCATCCACGAGGCCGAGGTGTTTCGCCTCGTGCTCGGCGCCGAGGCGCAGCACTTCGGCGAAGGATACGACCAGTTCCGAGGCGTAGCCGCGCAGACCTTTGGGGTCGATCACCACGATGCGCTTCAGCCGTGGCAATTCCTCCAGCCGCTCCAGCACCTTGTCGGTCTGCTCCTGATCCTCGCAGACCACGATCTCGACCTCGGCATGGCCCAGCACATAGGCGACCTCGTTGGCCGGGCTGGTCGCATAGACGCCGATCGCGACCGCGTTGACCATGCCGGCGCCGAGCTGAGCGACGACCCATTCGGCGCGGTTCTCGGAGAGGATGCCGACATGACCGCCCTGCTCCAGACCGAGCGCGCGCAGGCCAAGGCCGAAATGGCGGGCGCGGCGATCATATTCGGCCCAGCTGATCGGCAGCCAGATGCCAAAATCCTTCTGCCTGAGCGCGATACGCTCCGGCATCGTCCGAGCATTCTCGCGTAGCATCTGCGGCAGGGTGAGGTTCGGAAGCTCGCGCATCGCCGCCATCCTCACGAGAGCCAGCGCTTGCGGCGCTTATAGTGCTTGATGTCGCGATAGCTGCGCTCGCCCCCGGCCCCGCCGAGGCCGAGATAGAATTCGCGCACGTCTTGGTCGCGCATCAGCTTCTCGACCGGCCCGTCGATCACGACCTTGCCCATTTCGAGGATGTAGCCGTAATTCGCCACCGCGAAGGCGACGGCGGCGTTCTGCTCGACCAGCAGCATCGAGACCTTCTGCTCGGCATTGATGCGGGCGATGATCGCGAAGATCTCCTCGACCAGCTTGGGTGCCAAGCCGAGCGAGGGCTCGTCGAGCAGGATCAGCGAGGGCCGCGCGATCAGGGCGCGGCCGATCGCCAGCATCTGTTGCTCGCCGCCGGAGAGATAGCCGGCGAGCCCCTTGCGGCGCTCATGCAGCCTTGGGAAGTAGTTGTAGACGAGGTCGAAATCGGCGGCAGGCAGCTTGCGCCCCGTCAGTGCGAAGGTCGCGGCGGTGAGATTCTCCTCGACGGAGAGGTCTTCGAAGATCCGCCGCCCCTCCATCACATGGAAGAGGCCGCGCCGGACGAGGCCGTGCGGGGTCAAGGCAGCGATGTCGTCGCCACGGAAGCGGATGGCGCCGGCGGTGACGTCGCCGTCCTCGAGCGAGAGCAGGTTCGACACCGCCTTCAAGAGCGTCGACTTGCCGGCGCCGTTCGAGCCGAGGAGGGCGACGATCTCGCCCTCCGGCACTTGCAGCGACAGCCCGCGCAGCACCTGCACGGTCCGGTTATAGACCACCTCGACATTGTTGACGTCGAGCACCGCGGGACCGGCCATGACCCTCTAGCCTCTCACTGAGCCGCCGCCGTTACAGCTTGATCCAGTCGGAAGCCGGCTGCATCTGCTTGGCCTTGGCGTCGAAGCGGTAGATGCGCCCGACCGGCACCGAGTTGCCGGGGATCGAGATCGGCACGCCGAACAGCCCGCCGGTGTCGAAATCCTTGATGCTGTTCAGCCCGGCCTTCAGATTGGCGCCGGTGAGCTCCTTGCCGGCCTCGAGCGTGCGCTTCACCGCCTCGGCCATCAGCATGGCAGTGACGAACCCCTGGAGATAGCCGGTCGACTGGTATTCCGGGCGCATCTGCCGGATCTTCTCCAGCATCGGCGCGGTGCCGTCCTTGTCGTAGTAGTAGCGGTAGGGCATCACGCCCATGAAGCCCTCGGCGGCGTCGCCCATGCGCTGCACGGTCGAGTTGTCCATGGTCCAGAACGTGCCCATGAACTGGCTCTTCATGCCCATCTGCTTCGCCTGCGTGACGAATTCCGGGATCGGCGCCAGCACATAGCCGTGGAAGATCGTGAAGTCGGGATTGGCGCGGCGCAGCTTCAGCACCTCGGTCGAGACGTCGACGCTGCCGGGCGGCGTCACGATCTTCTCGACGACGCTGAGCTTCAGTTCCTTGGCGACCGCCTCGCTCGGCCCGATCGGATCGCGCCCGAACTCGCTGTCGGAATAGACGAAGGCGACGCGGGCGCCCGGCTTCTCCTTGGCTATGTAGCGCAGGAGGATGCCGAACATCTCGGTGTAATCGGGCCCGGCCATGAACTGCAGCGGGAACTTCTTGGGATCGTTGAGCTCGGTCGCGAAGGAGGCGCCGGCCATGAGCATGCTGCCGCGGCGCTCGAGCTCGGGATTGATCGTCTTCGAGAAGCCGGTCGAGTCGCCATAGTAGAGCGAGACCTTCTCCTGGCCGGTGATCTTATTGAAGGCCGCGACCGAGGCGTCGACCTTGTAGGCGGTGTCCTCGGCGACATACTTGATCTTGCGGCCCTTGATGCCGCCGCCATCGTTCAGGATCTTGAGATAGTCTTGGATGCCGGCATGGATGCCGACGCCGGCAAAGGCGAAGACACCGGTCAGCGGTATCGAGCCGCCGAGTACGACGTCACCGCCGTCCTGTGCCGCGAGCGGCCTGACCCCGAGCGTCAATCCGCCGGCGAGCGCGGTGGTGCCGGCGAGAAGCTGGCGCCTGTCGAGAGTCGTATTCGTCATCTCATCCTCCCTTGGGTTGGCTGCTCTTGACGGCAGCCGTTTCAGCGAAGTGCTCAGGTCCTGAACGGCCAGAGATGGAAGAAGCGGCGCAGCCGCCGCCAGATCTCGGCGAGGCCGCGCGGCTCGATGATCAGGAAGCCGACGATCAGCCCGCCAAAGACGATGGTGCGCACCGGCGCCAGCGCCGCGAGCGCGTCCGGGTAGATCGGCGTCGCCCAGTTCGCGACGAACTTCAAAAGCTCCGGCACGAGCGTCATGAAGACCGCGCCGAGGATGCCGCCGAGGATCGTGCCCATGCCGCCGACGATGATCGCAGCGAGGTAGAAGATCGAATTGACCAGCGGGAAGCTCTCGGGCGTGACGACGCGGAAGAAGTAGGCCCAGAGCCCGCCGGCAAG
This sequence comes from Allobosea lupini, assembly GCF_900109525.1. GTDB lineage: Bacteria > Pseudomonadota > Alphaproteobacteria > Rhizobiales > Beijerinckiaceae > Allobosea > Allobosea lupini. The sequence continues at coordinate 381,608 of NZ_FOAN01000005.1, forward strand.
GCCGGCATAGAAAGACGAGATCGCAAAGCTGGTCAGCTTGTAGCGCAGCAAGGGAATGCCCAGCACCTCGGCCGAGATGTCGCGGTCGCGGATCGCGATGAAGGCGCGGCCGATCCTGGTGCGCAGCAGGTTGGCCGCACCGAGCACCATCAGGCAGGTCACCGGCATGATCAGCCAGTAGAGCAGGAAGGGCTGGTCGAGTGTGAGGCCGAACAGGCGCGCCGGCGGCATCGACAGGCCGCGCGACTCGCCGGTCAGCGACCAGTGCGAGAACAGGAAATGCAGGATGACCGAGGCCGCGATCGTCGCGATGGCGAGATACAGCCCCTTCACCTTGAGGCTGGGAATGCCGACGAGCACGCCGATCGCCGCCGCGAAACCGGCACCGACCAGAAGGTTGATGAAGAACGGCGTGCCGAGCCGGATTTCCAGCACAGCGACGGTGTAGGCACCGACGCTCATGAAGGCGGCCTGGCCGAGGCTGACGAGCCCGGTATAGCCGGTGAGCAGGTTCAGGCCCGTCGCGCTCGCGACATTGATCGCGCAGAGGCAGGCGAGGAAGAGCCAATAGGGGCTGGCGACGAAGGGGAAGGCGATCGCGGCGAGCGCGAGCAGCACCAGCAGGGCGCGCTGCAAGGAGCTGTCGAACAGCGCCTCGTCGGCGGCGTAGCTGGTCTTGAGCGTGCCGATCCGCATGGCGCTAGAGCCTCTCGATCTCGTGCGTGCCGAACAGGCCGTAGGGACGGACCATCAGCAGCACGAGCAGCAGCGCGAAGGTGACGACGAGCTTGAATTCGCCGCCGAGGAAGGCGCCGGCAAGCGCCTCGACCAGCCCGATCAGAAGGCCACCGACCAGCGCGCCGGCGATCGAGTCGAGCCCGCCGATGATCACCACGACCAGGACCGAGAGGCCGAACACGCCCATGGTCGGCGAGATGCCACCAATCGCCCCGACCAGCACGCCGGCGCCGGCCGCGGTGGCGCAGGCGAGGATCCAGGCGACCGAGAAGACGCGCGGCACGTCGATGCCGACCGAATAGGCCGCGCCCTGATCGGCCGCCGTCGCCTTCAGCGCGACGCCACCGCGCGAGAAGCGGAACAAAGCCAGGAAAAGCCCGATCACCACGGCAGCCGCGACGAAGCCGATCGCGACCTTCGGGGCAAGATAAGCCTCGCCGATGAAGACCGGCGTCGACAGCATGAATTCGGGCAGCCGCAGCGGGTCGGCGCCCCAGCCGAGCTGCACGACACCGGCGAGGATCGAGCCGAGGCCGATCGTGACCATGAACACCGAGATCGGGCTCTCGCCCAGCATCGGCCGGATCAGCGCGCGCTCGACCAGCCAGCCAAGCGCGCCGCCGGCGGCGATCGCAAGCGGCAGCGCGAGCCAGGGCGAGAGGCCGAGCCCGGCAGCAAAGCCGAGGAAGGCATAGCCGCCGAGCATCAGGATCTCGCCGATGGCGAGGTTCACCACGCGCGTGGCCTTGTAGATCAGCACGAAGGCGACGCCGGTCAGCGCATAAAGCGCGCCGGCGCCGAGGCCGGCCAGGGTGACTTCGGCGAGGAAGAGCGCATCCATCACGCCGCCTCCGCCTTGATCCGCCGCGCGATCGCGCCCACATCGCCCGAGCCGAGATAGGCGGCGATCACGGCGTCGTTGCCCTGGACCTCGCGCGGCGTGCCGCTGGCGATGACCTGGCCGAAATTCAGCACCACGACATGGTCTGAGATGTCCATCACCATGCCCATGTCGTGCTCGACCATCAGGATCGTGACGCCCCATTCCTCCTTCACGTCGAGGATGAAACGGGCCATGTCCTCGGTCTCCTCGCGGTTCATGCCCGCGACCGGCTCGTCGAGCATCAGGATGCGCGGCCGCATCGCCAGCGCCCGCGCCAGCTCGACGCGCTTCTGCAGGCCGTAGGAGAGCGTGCCGACCGAGGCGTTGCGGATGTGCTGGATCTCGAGGAAGTCGATGATGCGCTCCTCGATCTCGGCGCGCAGTTCGAGTTCCTCCTTCTGCGCCCTTCCCCAGTAGAACAGCGCATCGAGCACGCCGGTGCGCATATGGGCGTGGCGGCCGAGCTTGATGTTGTCGAGCACGGTCATGCCCCGGAACAGCGCGATGTTCTGGAAGGTGCGGGCGAGACCACGCGCAGCACGCTGCGGCGCGCGGACGCCGTCGAGGCTTGTCCCGGCGAAACGGATGCTGCCGGCCTGCGGCCGGTAGAAGCCGGAGATGGTGTTGAACAGCGAGGTCTTGCCGGCGCCGTTCGGGCCGATCACCGCGGTGATCGCACCCTCGGGTACGCTGAAGGAGACGTCGCTGAGGGCGCGTACCCCGCCGAAGGCGAGCGAGACGCCCGAGACCTCCAGAATGGGCGAAGCCGTCATCTCAGCGCCCCTCGAACTGCGGGGGCCGCTTGGCGAGGAAGGCCTGCGCGCCCTCCCTGAAGTCTGCCGTGCGCGCGCCGGCAAGAAATGCCTCGCGTTCGAGTTCGAGCTGAGCCGAGAGATCGTTGCCGAGCGAATGGCCGATGAGATGCTTGATGCGGGCATAGGCCGCCGTCGGCCCCAGCGCGAGCCGGCGCGCCAGCGCCAGCGCCTCGCTCGCCAGATCGGCGGCTGGCACGACGCGGTTGACCAGCCCGAGCGCCTGCGCCTCCGGCGCACGCATCGGCTCCGCCAGCATCGCCAGTTCCAGCGCCTTGCGCGTCCCGACGATGCGCGGCAACCGATAGGTCGACGAACTGTCGGGGCTGATGCCGATACGCGCGAAGGCCAGCGTGAAGACGGCATCGTCCGCTGCGATGCAAAGATCGCAAGCCATGGAGAGGCTGAAACCAGCCCCCGCGACCGGTCCCTGCACAGCCGCAAGCGTCGGCAGCTTCAGCGCGTCGAGCGCACGCAGGGCGGCGTGCACCGGATCGATGATGGCTTCGATCGCGGCCGCCGGATCGCCGTCGAAGAAGCGGGCGACATCGCCTCCGGCGCAGAACGCGCGGCCCTCGCCACGCAGCAGCAGGACACGCGCCGTGCCGTCCCGCGCAATGCGTTCGATCGCGTCCGCAAGGCTGCGCGCCATCTGCGGGTCGATCGCATTGAGCACGCGCGGACGATTGAGCGTGACGGTGGCGACGGCCTGCTCGATTGCGAGCAGCACCGGGCTTTCGGCCTGGTCCATGACGTTCCCCTTGAGTCCGCAGTCGTTAGCCGCCGCGGTATCTCCAGCTCTACTCGATATTCCTGAGCTTACTCATGAGTAAGGCGAAAGCCGACGCCGTGCGCTATGCGCAATTGCGCACAGCGGGCATTGTCGAAACGGAACAGGCCTGATCGAACGACGCCAGGGGCATATCGATCCTGGCAGCCTTCACATTTTCTCACGTGCCGGGCCCGCGACCACAGCCTGATCGATCATCAGGCGGATTGCTGCGGTCCAGGAGAACTGGCTGCCACCCAGCCCGTCGCCGGAGGTCGGGTCGAAGTATTCGGCGATACCGCCATCCCGCATCAGGGTCTGTGTCGCCAGGTGGATCCGGCTGGCGAGCGCCGCATGCCCATAGCGCTCGAACCCCTCGGCGATCATGAAGTTCACTACAGCCCAGATCGGACCACGCCAGTAGCGCTTCGGCTCGAAGCGGGGATCGAGCGGCGAGGTGCTCGGCACCGGATAAGGTACCTTGGCAAGCCAATCTTCCAGCTCAGCGGCAAGGGCAGCGGCCTGCCCGGCCGAGGGGATGCCGGCGAACAAAGGCAGCAGGCCGGCCGAGGTCGAGGCGTCGACCGTGGTGCCCGTGCAGAGATCACGCGCCTGGTAGATGCGCCGCTCTTCACTCCAGAGCCGGGCGAAGGCCGCGGCCCGGCGCGCCATCCGCGCTTCGATGCGGCGGCGCTCCGCTTCGGTGCCGAACTGCGCGGCCAGCGCCAGCAGATCCTCTTCCGCCTTCTGCAGGATCGCATTCGTCGCGACGTCGACGAGCTTGAAGGGCGAGGCCCGCCACATCGCCGCGGGCTCCCAGCCAAGCCCCGCATAGAGGTCGACCAGCGCGATGAAGCGGCGATAGTCCTCGTCGCGCGGGCGCATCTCGGCGCCGATATGCGAGGTGTCGCGGCGCCGGATCGGCGTCGTAGGGGCAATCGTCAGGCGCGCCATCGCCTCGTCCCAGGCCGGGCTGTTGTCCATGCCCGATTCCCAGGGATGCAGGATGGCGACGAGGCCGGTGGCTTCCGGGTCGCGGGCCTTCTCCCACCAGTCATGCGAGGCGAGCGCGCAGCGATAAAGCCGGGCGGCTCGCGCCTGCGCGTCTGGCCCCCGTGCGATCTCGAAGACGCGGCGCAGCGCCGTGGCGAAGACCGGCGGCTGGGTGATGCCGGAGGTCGGGATGGCATGGCGGGTGCGCCAGACGTCCGGCCCCGGGAAATAGTCATCGCTCGGCGCGTGGAAGACGATATGCGGCACCATGCCGTCGTCCCACTGACCCTCGACCAGCCGCTCCAGCTCGCGCCAGGCGCGCTCCTTGTCGAAGGTCGCCCAGCCCATCGCGACGAACGCCGAATCCCAGTTCCACTGGAACGGGTAGAGCCGGTCGGTCGGGACCGTGTAGCCGCCGCGGTCATTGGCGCGCAGGATGGCGCGGGCCGCCTCGATGTCGATCGTCGTCATGTCCAGGTCCATCATTGCGCCGGAAGCGCCCGGCCCGAGGCCGGGTCCATCCAGACCAGTCGTTTCGGGTCGGGCCTGAGGCCGATGCGGGTGCCCGGCTTGTGGCCACTTCCCGCCGGGGCGGCGACGCGCAGCAGCGTCGCGCCGCTGCGGCCGGTGACGAGGTCATGCGCGCCGAGGGGCTCGACCACCGCGATGTCGAAGGGCAGGCCCTCGCCGGCGGCGACCGGCATCAGGTCCTCGGCCCGGATGCCCATCAGCAGGTCGCCGGAAGCCCTCGGCGCCGGCAGGCTCGATCCCGCCAGCTCCAGCCGCGCATTCGCGACGGAGACCGGCAGGAAGTTCATCGGGGGACTGCCGACGAAGCCACCGACGAAGGTCGTCGCCGGGCGCTCGTAGACCGCGGTCGGGCGGTCGATCTGCTCGATGCGCCCGCCATGCATCACGGCGATCCGGTCCGCGAGGCCCATCGCCTCGGTCTGGTCGTGGGTGACGTAGATCGTCGTGGTCTTCGCCTCGCGCAGCACCGCCTTGAGCTCGGCGCGCATTTCGAGCCGCAGCAGTGCGTCGAGATTGTAGAGCGGCTCGTCCATCAGCAGCACCGGTGGCTCGACCGCCAGCGCGCGGGCGACCGCGACGCGCTGGCGCTGCCCGCCGGAAAGCTTGGCCGGATAGCGGTCGAGATAGGGCGTGATGTGCAGGAGCTCGGCCGCCTTGCCGACCTGCGCCTTGACCCGCGCCTCGTCGGCACCCTGCATGCGCAGGCCGAAGCCGACATTCTCGTAGACGGTCATATGCGGGAAGACGGCGTAGTTCTGGAACACCATGGCGAGTCCGCGCCGGCGCGTCGGCACCTCCGTCAGGTCGCGCCCGCCGATGACGATGCGCCCGCTCGTCGCGCTCTCCAGGCCGGCGATGATCCGCAGCAGCGTGGTCTTGCCGCAGCCGGAGGGGCCGAGCAGGGCGACGAACTCGCCATCGGCGACGGACAGGTCGATCTGCTCCAGCGCCCGCGTCGCGCCGAAGGATTTGGCGATGCCGTCGATGGTGATCTCGGCCATGTCGTTCCAGTCAGCGGTTGGCGATGCCCCACATCGCGAACAGGTATTTCCGGACCGCGAAGATGAAGGCGAGCGAGGGCAGGATCAGCAGGAATCCGCCGGCGAAGCGGAAATGCAGCGGCGATTCCGCCAGCACCGTCAGCAGATAGGCGGTGAGGGTGCGGTTCTTCACCGAGAGCACCGAGGCGGCGAAGACCTCGTTCCAGGAGATGACGAAGGCGAAGATCGCCGCCGCGGCGATGCCCGGCAGCGCGAGAGGCAGCACCACCTTGCGGAAGGCCTGCCAGCGGCTGCAGCCGAAGACCCAGGCGGCCTCCTCGAGCTCGCGAGGGATCGCCTGGAACAGGCTCGCCGAGACCAGCGCCGCGAAGGGCAGTGCCAGCGCCGTGTGCACGAGGCCGACGCCGAAGGCCGTGTCGTAGAGCCCGATGCGGATGAAGGCGACCGTCAGCGGCAGCGCCAGGATGGCGAGCGGAAAGGCACGGGTCAGCAGGATCAGCAGGCGATAGGCGTTCTGGCCGCGGAAGGAGAAGCGCGCCAGCGCATAGCCGGCGGGAGCGCCGAGGCCGATCGAGAGCGCCATGCAGGTCAGCGCCGCGACGATGCTGTTGACCATCGCCGGCCAGACGCCCTCGACCGCGAGGAAAGTCTGCAGGGCGGCGAACGAGGCATCCCCTGGCCACAGCGATTTCGGCCAGCGGAAGACGCCGGTGCGCCCGCCGAAGGCGCCGAGCGCGATCAGCCAGATCGGCACCAACACCCAGGCGCAGAGCGCGACGACGCCGGTCCAGAAGACGGTGCGCTTCAGCCCGCTCATGGCTGCTGCTCCGCCGGCACGCGCAGCACCCGCAGGTAGATCGCCGTCGCGGCGAGCGAGATCACCACGATCAGCATCGCGTAGGCGGCCGCGACGCCGGTGTTCTGGTTGGCGTTCTGCCAGGTATAGGCTTCGCCGACGAGCACCGGGAAATTGGTGCCGCCGATAGCGTAGACCACCGCGAAGACCTCGAAGGCGAGCACGGTGCGCAGGATCAGCGCGGTCTGGATGCTGGGCTTGAGCAGCGGCAGGGTGATGCGGCGGAAGATCGTCCAGGGTCTCGCGCCGAAGACCTCGGCAGCCTCGCGATATTCTTTCGGGATCAGCTGGAGGCCGGCGACCAGGATGACCAGCACGATCGCGGTGGCGCGCCAGATCTCGGCGAGGACGACGCCGAGGAAGAGCGTGCCGGGCGTCTCGTAGGTCAGCCACGCGGTCGGCCCGTCGACCAGCCCGAGCCCGTAAAGTGCGCTGTTGAGATAGCCGCGATCCTGCAAGATCGCGAGCCAGACCAGGCCGGCGGCGAGATCGGAGACGCCGAGCGGGATCGTCCAGACCCAGAGCACGAGATCGCGCCCGCGGCCGATCTTCTCGATCATCACGCTCAGCCCGAGGGCGAGCGCGAGCTGGATCGGCACGACCACGAGCACGAGGAGGAAGGTGTTGCGCAGGGCGAGGCCGAAGTTCAGGTCGGAGACCATGCGCCGGTAGTTGCCGAGCGAGGCCACCCCGCCTTCGCTGAAGGACAGCGCGATCGTCTGCACCAGGGGGAGCAGGAAGATCACCGCCAGGAAGACCAGGGACGGCCCCAGCAGCAGGTAAGGGAGGGCTCGCGACTGCGCTCGCTTCATGGCGGTCCCGGCGGCGGGTGGTGGAATGGGAAAAGCGGGCGGCCCGGAGGCCGCCCAGTGGGGAGGAATGGTTCGCGTCAGTTCACCGGGCAGGCGCCATCGCTCGCCTTGTCCGGCGCCCAGCACGGCGCTTTCGTCGTCTCCATCAGCCCCTTGAGCACGACAGCCTGCGCGTCGAGCACCGTGCGCGGGTTCTCGCCGCGCAGCACGATGCGCTGGAAGCTGTCGGAGAAGACCTTGTTGAATTCGCCGCCCTTGTCGCCGAGCCCGATCGGGAGCAGCGCCGGCAGCGCATCCTTCGCCCCCTGCGTCTTGGCGACGCCCTCGGCGATCAGCTTGATGCCCGGCGAGAGATCGGCCGGCAGGTCGGCCTTCACCACTGGGAAGAAGCCGACCTCGGCTGCGGTCCTCACCTGCACGTCAGGCTTGGTCAGGTGCTCGATCACCGCGGCGGCGCCGGCGCGATCGGGCGCGCCCTTCGGGATGGCGAGGCCGGCGATGACCGGCATGTAGCCGCGCCCCTTCGGGCCGGCCGGCGCCGGGAAGGTGACGTATGTGTCGGGCTCCTGCACCAGCGCGTCCTTGACACGCGCGACATGGTCGAACGCGACCCAGACCTCGCCGGCCATAAGCGGCTCCTGCATGAAGTCGTAGCTGGTCGAGTTCGGATTGACGTATTGCCAGAGGCTCTTGAACTTGCCCCACATCGCCTCGGCCTCGGCCGAGCGGAACGGCGTCACCACCCCGCCGGTGAAGGAGGGGTAGAGATAGCCCTGATAGAAGCGCGGCATCAGCCCCTTCGGCCCGGCCGGGAAGCCGATCAGGCGCTTGCCGGTCTTCTCGGTCAGCGCCTTGCCCCAGGCTTCGAGCTGGTCATAGGTCAGCGCGTTGACGTCGGCGCCGGCCGGCAGCGAGGCGAGCGCCTCCTTGCGCGCGACCATGATGTAGGTCGCCTGCATCCAGGGGATATAGACTTGGCTGCCCGTGCCGAGCTTGCCGAGTTCCATCAGCCCCGGCGGGATGCCGCGATCGGCGAGTTTGGCGGCGATATCGTCGATCGGCTCGATGTCGCCGGAGGTGACGAGCGGCTGCAACTCGCCATGGAGAGCGCCGGCGACGCTGATCGTGCGCTTGCCGGCCCTGCCCTCGGCCTTCATGCGGACGTCGAATTGCGGCGGCTCCTCGACCAGATAGGAGACTTTGCCGGGCACGCCCTTGAGCAGGACCTGGCGGACCTTCTGCGCCTCCTCGACCGGCCGCAATTGCGTCGACAGGAAATTCACGTCCTGCGCGGCGGCGAGATTCGTCGTGAACAGGATCGCAACGGCGCCCGCGCTTGCCAGAATGGGTTTCATCCTCTCCTCCCTCCGTGGTCGTTCTCGTGCGGCCTTGCCGGCCGCTTCAGGCTTGGATCGTCAGGCTTCTGCGCTCGAACCCCGCGGTATCTGGCGCAAATCCAGCACGGCCGAGAGCTCGCGCGGGTCTCTCCCACTCATGCGGGCAAGCACCATCGCGGCGAGCCGCGCGCCGACCTCGGCCGGCGGCAGTTCCAAGGTCGTTAGCCCCGGCCGCGCATAGGAAGCGGCGGGAATGTTGTCATGGCCGGTGACCGCGATATCCGGACCGATGGCGAGGCCGGCCTCGACCACGGCCTGCATCGCTCCCAGCGCCATCCGGTCGGTGGCACAGACGAGAGCCGTTGGCGGCTGGCTTCCAGCCAGCAGCTCGGCGGCGAGGCGGTGGCCGTCCGCTTCGGTCGGCTCGCCTTCGACGAAGAGCCGCTGCACGTCCTCCTCGAAGCCGGCTTCGATCATCGCCTGCCGCCAGCCCGCGGCGCGCAGCGTCGCGAAGGTGAGGTAGGACGGCGCCGACAGATGCGCGATCCGGCGATGCCCCAGGCCGATCAGGCGCGTCGTCAGCGTCCTGAAGCCGGCCTGCCCATCGCCGTCGACGAAGGCGTAGGGCCGCTTGGTCTCGGTCCGGCCATGGCAGATGAAGGGAACGCCCTTCGCCTCGAGATAGGCGACGCGCTCGTCCTTGCGGCGGGTACGGGCGAGGATGAATGCGTCGGCGCGGCCGCTCTCCACCAGCCGGCGATAGGTCGCCATCTCCTCGAGGCCGGGGCGGGCCGCGAGCAGGATGAGGTCGTGCTGCTCGGCCGCGAGCTTTTCCCCGATCGCCGCCAGCAGCTCCGCAAAAACCGGCTCGTGGAAATGCCCGGGCTGCGCCGGCATGACGAAGGCGACGGTCTCGCCTGTGCCCTTGCGCAGGCGGCGTGCGGCGCTGTGCGGACGGTAATTGGCTTCGCGCGCCGCATGCCGGACGCGCTCGCGCGTCGATTGGGCAACGTCCGGATAGTCGTCGAGAGCTCGCGACACTGTGGTGACCGAGAGCCCCAGATTCCGCGCAAGGTCCTTCAGAGAGCTCAAAACAGGTCTCCAAAACGTTTTGGAAAACTATCGTGCCGATAGCGCAAGTCAACCCGCAGGCGTGGAGCGGAAGGCCTGATCGTGATCAGCCACGACATCTGCTACAAGACGCGGCTGACCAGCCTCGGTGGGCACGGCTATGCCCCATCTTCGAGGACATCGTGCCGCTGATGCGCTCGCGTGGCTTCTCGCAGGCCGAGATCGACGCGATCCTTGTCGGCAATCCGCGCCGGCTACTGACTTTCGTCTGACTGGGAGGTTCAGATCGGCTTGCGTGCGAGTGCGCGCAGGCCGGCGACGATGGTCTCGACATAGAAGTCGAAGCTGTGCGTCATCGGCTTCTCGGCGCCGCCTTGCCAGCGGACGATGAAGGCGCGGTTGGCGAGCGCATCGAGATTGCGCGCGAGCCGCGGGAACCGGCCGGCGTCGACGCCGCGAATCTCGGCCTCGAAGGCGTTCGCCCATTCGCTGGCGTCCTCGGCCGGGCCGGGCGCGAGCTCCAGCGTGACATAGCCGAGCAGGCCCGCGACCACCGTATTGTAGGCATCGACCAGCCGTTCGCCGCCAAAGCCCGCGGATTCCAGCGCCGCAAGAATGCGTTCGACCAGCTCCATGTCGACGCCGGTGTTCGAAACGATCTGGGCGCCGAGCAATGGCGCGATATTGGGGTGCTTGCGCAGCGAGTCGCGGTAGCGGGTGAAAAGCGCGCGGAGCCAGCCCTCCCAGTCGTCGACTGCATCCTCGGCCGGCGGGATGGCATCGGCGAAAGCCATAGCCGCCACTGCACCGAGCACGGCATTGCGGCCGCCAGGCATGTGCCAGTACAGCGCCGTCGGAAACACGCCGAGCGCCCGTGCGAGTTCGCGCAGGCTGAAAGCCTCCAGCCCGCGCTCGTCGATCAGCCGCAGCGCCTCCGTCACGATCTGCGCGCGATCGAGCGCAACGACTTCGTCACGCTTGGGACGGCCCCGACGCTTTCGTTGCTCGGCTTCCGGCATGCCCTCCCCGGCGCGCGCTGCGTTCGATCCGGTTCGACTCGACAGGTCGCAATTAGCAGCCACATCGAGGTCGCGATACCTTGCAGCGCAAATCCTCACCGACCCCTCTCGACAAATAAATTGTACATCGTACAATTATTTCCAGTGAGGCCGTGCTGTCGTGAGGCAGTGCGGCGGGGCAAGCTGGCGGACCGCGGATTATGGATACGGCGCGGCGAAACAGGACGATCGACGACGAGCTCGTGGAAGCCCGGTCGCGCTATGCGGAGCGGCGGCCGAAATCGCTGGCCGTTCACCAGCGCGCCTGCGAAGTGATGCCAGGTGGAAACACCCGCACCGTGCTCTATCACGGTCCGTTCCCGCTCCGCCTTGCCCATGGCGAGGGAGCGGTTGCGACCGATGCCGACGGCCACCGCTACCTCAACCTGCTCGGCGAATACACTGCCGGCCTCTTCGGGCACTCGCATCCGGTCATCCGGGCCGCGATCGATGCGGCGCTCGATGGTGGCGTCAATCTCGGCGGTCACAACATGTTCGAGGCGGAGCTCGCCAGGCATGTGGTCGCCCGCTTCACCGCGATCGAGCGGGTGCGCTTCACCAATTCCGGCACCGAGGCCAACCTGATGGCGATCGCCACGGCCCGCGCCTTCACGAAGCGGTCGAAGGTGCTGGTGTTCCGGGGCGGCTACCATGGCGGCCTGCTGTATTTCGGCGGCGGTGGCATCCCGATCAACGCGCCCTATGACTTCATCGTCGCGCCCTACAACGACACTGATGCGACGGCGCGCCTGATCCGGGAGAACGCGTCGGACCTCGCCTGCGTACTGACCGAGGCGATGATGGGCTCGGGCGGCTGCATTCCCGCCCGCCCCGCTTTCCTCGCCATGCTGCGCGAGGAGACGCACGCTGCGGGTGCGCTTCTCATCCTCGACGAGGTGATGACCTCACGCTTCGGCCGCAGCGGCGCCCATGGCTTGCTCGGACTCCGGCCCGATCTCGTCACGCTCGGCAAATGGATCGGCGGCGGCATGTCCTTCGGGGCCTTTGGGGGGCGGGCCGAGATCATGGCGATGTACGATCCCGAAAGGCCGGGCTCCCTGCCGCATGCAGGCACCTTCAACAACAACGTGCTCTCCATGTCGGCCGGCATCGCCGCGCTGACGCAGGTCTTCACGCCGGAGATCGCCGAAGCTTTGCACGCGCGCGGCGAGCGCCTGCGGGAACGGCTGAACGAGGTCTTCCGCAAGGCCGATGTCGCCCTCCAGGCGAGCGGACAGGGCTCGCTGATGAATATCCATGGCTTTCGCGGCCCGGTGAGCACGCCGGACGACCTCGCCGCCAGCGACGATCGCCTCAAGGAGCTCGTCTTCCTCGATCTGCTCGAGCGCGGTTTCTACCTCGCCCGTCGCGGCTTCATCGCCTTGTCTCTGGCCGTCGACGATGCGGCGACGGAGCAATTCCTCACCGCATTGCAGGACGTTGTCACGGAGCGCAGGCATGTGCTCGCCTGAGCGGGCGTGACTATATTCACCGCAGGGCGGCCTGTTCTCGGTGGAACCACCTCGAAATCGGATTGCCGACGATCATGCCGATAGCTCGCCTCAATCGGCCTCGTACAGGGCTTTGGATGACCGCCACTCACATGCATGGCCGATTGCCATGCTGTCTCATCGGGCGCGTTGGCGTTCCAGACGCCGCAAGCATGCCACCTTGCGGTCACTGAACCTGTTCATCGAGTTCCGTCATCTAAGGAGTGCCGAAGATCGTGGCACCGGTGTCGGCCGTGCCGACAGACGAGCGGAAGGCCTCGAACAGTTCGCGCCCGACGCCGCGATGGGACGGAGCGAGATCGGCCTCTGCCGGCGTGCGGCGCACCCATTCCCGCGGGTCGACCAGCGCCGTCAGCGTGCCGGCGACCGCATCGACGCGGATCAGGTCGCCATCGCGGATCAATGCGATGGGCCCGCCATTGGCGGCTTCCGGCGTGACATGGATCGCCGCCGGCACCTTGCCGGAGGCGCCGGAGAGCCGCCCGTCGGTGACCAGCGCGACCTTGAGGCCGCGATCCTGCAGCACGCCTAGCGGCGGCATCAGCTTGTGGAGCTCCGGCATGCCGTTGGCGCGCGGGCCCTGGAAGCGCACCACGGCGACGAGGTCCCCCGTCAGCTCGCCGGCTTTGAAGGCGACCTGCAGCGCTTCCTGGCTGTGGAAGACGCGCGCTGGCGCCTCGACGACATGGCGCTCCTTCGCGATGGCGGAGGTCTTGATCACGGCGCGGCCGAGATCACCGGTCAGGAGGGTCAGGCCGCCGGTCGGCTGGAAAGGCGCCGCCACGCCGCGCAGCACGGTCTCGTCACCGCTGGCGACGGCGCCGTCGCGCCAGGCGAGGCTGCCGTCTGGCGCCAGCACCGGTTCCCGGACATAGGCATCGAGCCCCTGCCCCAGGACCGTCTCGACATCGCGATGCAGCAGCCCGCCGCCAAGCAGCTCGCGGATGACGAATCCCATGCCGCCGGCGGCATGGAAATGGTTCACATCGGCCTTGCCGTTTGGATAGATGCGCGTCAGCAACGGCGTCACCGGCGCGAGATCGGAAAAATCGTCCCAGGTCAGGCGGATGCCGGCCGCCGCCGCCATGGCGACGAGATGCATGGTATGGTTGGTCGAGCCGCCGGTGGCGTGCAGCCCGACCATGCCGTTGACGAAGGCGCGCTCGTCCAGCATCCGGCCGACCGGCTTGTACTCGTTGCCGAGCGCGGTGATCGCCATCGCCCGCTCGGTAGCAGCCTTGGTCAGGGCCTCGCGCAACGGCGTGTTGGGGTTGACGAAGGAGGCGCCCGGCAGGTGCAGCCCCATGATCTCCATCACCATCTGATTGGTATTGGCGGTGCCGTAGAAGGTGCACGTGCCGGGGCCGTGATAGGAGCGCGATTCCGCTTCGAGCAGCGCGTCGCGGTCGACCTTACCCTCGGCGAAGAGCTGGCGTACCCGCGATTTCTCGTCATTGGAGAGGCCTGAGGTCATCGGCCCGGCGGGGATGAACACGGCCGGCAGATGGCCGAAGGAAAGCGCGCCGATGACGAGGCCGGGCACGATCTTGTCGCAGATGCCGAGAAAGACCGCGGCATCGAAGGTCTGGTGCGAAAGCGAGACCGCAGTCGCCAGCGCGATGACGTCGCGCGAAAACAGCGAGAGCTCCATCCCGGCCTCGCCTTGGGTAATGCCGTCGCACATGGCGGGCACGCCGCCCGCGACCTGCGCCACGCCACCGGCTGCACGCGCTGCGGCGCGGATCACCTCCGGAAAGTTCTCGTAGGGCTGGTGGGCCGAGAGCATGTCGTTATAGGCGGTGACGATGGCAAGATTGGCACCGACGCCGGCCCGCAGCATGGCCTTGTCCCCGGGCCCGCAGGCGGCGAAGCCGTGAGCCTGGTTGGCGCAGCCCAGCCGCTGGCGGCGCGGCCCTGCTGCTGCCGCGGCCTCCACCCCATCCAGATAGTGTTGCCGCGCATCGTGTGAGCGGCGCACGATCCGTTCCGTGACCTCGCCGACGCGGGCGTTCAGAAGAGAATTGTTGGCTTGGGTGGTCATCGAGACCTCCTGGCAAGTTTAATCCACTATGACCGCTGCACGGGCATCGCGTAGGAACGTCACGCTCCGTCCTCCTGCCAGGTCCGGCCATCGCGCTCGATCAATGCGATCGAGGCGGAAGGTCCCCATGTGCCGGCAGTATAAGGGCGCGGCTGCTCATTCAGATTGCGCCACGCTTCCAGGATAGGGTCGACCCATCGCCAAGCGGCCTCGACCTCGTCGCGACGCATGAACAATGTTTGGTTGCCGCGGACCACATCGAGAATAAGCCGCTCATATGCATCGGGATTGCGGACCTTGAAGGCTTCGGCGAAGCTCATATCGAGCGGGACATGGCTGAGGCGGATGCCGCCGGGACCGGGATCCTTGATCATCAGCCAAAGCTTGACGCCTTCGTCCGGCTGCAGGCGAATGACCAGGCGGTTTGGTCGGATCTGTCCGACCTGCTCGCTGAAAGCCGAGTGCGGCACCGGCCGGAAGCCGACGACGATTTCCGAGACGCGCGTCGCAAGGCGCTTGCCGATGCGCAGATAGAAGGGCACGCCGGCCCACCGCCAGTTCGCAACCTCCGCCTTCAGAGCGACGAAGGTCTCCGTCTGGCTGAGGTTCGATCCGAGCTCGTCAAGATACCCTGACACCGCTCCGCCTGCCGAGGCGCCGGCGCGATACTGGCCGCGCACCGTGAGGCTCGCGGCATTGCGTTCATCGATCGGCTTCAGCGCCCGCAATACCTTGAGCTTCTCGTCGCGGACAGCATCGGCATCGAGTGATGGCGGCGGCTCCATGGCGACAAGACAGAGCAATTGGAGCAAATGGTTCTGCACCATGTCGCGCATGGCGCCGGCCGTGTCGTAGTAGCCGGCGCGCTCCTCGACGCCGAGGCTCTCGGCGACAGTGATCTGGACATGGTCGATATGGGCGGCGTTCCAGAGCGGCTCGAACAGCGCATTGGCGAAGCGCAGCGCCATCAGGTTCTGCACCGTCTCCTTGCCGAGATAATGGTCGATCCGGTAGACACGCTCTTCGGGAAAGACCTTGCCGATGGCAGCATTCAGCCGGATTGCCGAGGCCAGGTCCTTGCCGATCGGCTTTTCGATCACCACCCGGGAATCGTTGCGGGCGAGGCCGAAATTGCCAAGCCGCTCGCAGATCGGCCCGAAGAGATGCGGTGCCGTGGCGAGGTAATAAACCTGAATGCGGTCCGCACAGGGCGAGATTGCCGCCGCGAGATCCGCCCAGCCGTCATCTCCTTCGGCATCGGCGGTCACATAGTTCAGCCGCGTCAGGAAGCGATCGAGCTCCGGACCGGCCGTCTCCGAAGCCGGCACATGCTCGACGATGGCCGCGCGTGCGAGAGAAACGAACTCCTCTCTGGTCATTGCGCCCCGCGCAACGCCGATGATCGTCGCCTCCGGCGGCAACTGGCCAGCGAAATCGCGATGGAACAACGCGGGCAGCAGCTTGCGCCGCGCAAGATCACCCGTCGCACCGAACACCGTCAGGACAAAGGGAGCCACCGGTATCACGCGGCTGGTCATGCAATCCCTTTCTGGTTTCAACCCCGAAGACTCATCAGCTCCGGCAATCAGCCGGTGAGGCGCGGATGCAGAAATGCATCGACCTCCGCCGCCGTGGGCAGGTCGGCTCCGCGGCGGGCAACGGTGATGGCTGCGGCAGCTGTCGCGTAGGTCAGCAACTCGCCGATCGCTGGCAGATCAAGCGCTGCGATTGCGCCGGGATGAAGCCGCCGGGACTTCGTGAGCTGGGCAAGCAGCGCGGCATGAAACGTGTCGCCGGCCCCGACGGTGTCATGCACCCGCACGGTGCGGCCAGGCACTGAAATGCTGCCCGCAGCGGAGAAGGCGGTCGCCCCTCCTACCCCCTCGGTCACGACGACGAGCTGGGCGCCACAATCGAGCCAATATGCGGCAGCCTCGGCAATCGTCACCTGCCCGTCCCAGGCAATGCGGACATCCTCGTCGCTGGCCTTGATCAAAGTCGCGGTACGATAGAAGCGCTCGGCCGCCCGATTCCACTGTGCCATGTCCCGGATCACGTTCGGGCGAAGATTGGGGTCGACGCTGATGACGCGCTGCCCTTTCTGGCTCTCAGCCAGGGCCGCGAAGGCGGAACCGACAGGTTCGACAACCATCGTATAGGAGCCGAAGGTCAAAGCCTGGACCTCCGCCGGCAGCGCAGCCGGCAAATCGGCGAGCCCGAGCGAGCGATCTGCCGCACCCTCGCCATGGAAGCTGTAGCTCGGCTGGCCGTCACGAGCGGTCGCGATGGCGGAGATGGTCGAGAGCCGGTCAGTCCGCACGAGGAACCTGTCGTCCACTCCCTCGTGAGTAAGAATTTCAGCGAGCAGCGTGCCAAAACGGTCATGCGAGATGCCGCCGAGGAAGCCGGTCTCGACCCCGAGCCGGGCAAGGCCAACCGCGACGTTGAAAGGCGACCCGCCCGCGACAGCCCGTGCCGGCATTTCGGTGCCTTCGGGAGGGCCGACGAACAAATCGATCAGGGCTTCTCCGCAGACGAGGATCATGGCGCGGCCCCCGGGGTCGCGATGACGCCCTTGCGCAGGATGATGTTGCCGTAAAGTCTCCGCTCTCCGCTTGCGATTACGGCATAGGCGGCGCGGACGCGGTCGTAAAATGGCTCGCCGGCGATTGGCGTCAGCCGGAAGCCCGGTTCGCGTCGTGCAATGGCAGCCTCGAACTCAGCGAAGACCGGCTCCCGCCGCTCGCAATCGCCGAAAGCACAAGGGCGGAATGCTGCACCGTCCACGGCCGCATCCAGCGGCATCAGCGAAAGCACGGCATCGAGGATTACCGGCGCCTCATGGCCGTCCATACGCACCAGCCGCCTGGCATGGGCGTCGGCAGGATAATTGGCGTCGACGATCGCGATCTCGTCGCCATGGCCCATCGCCCGCAGGAAAGCGAGCACCTCAGGTCCCAGCAGAGGAGTGATACCCTTGAGCATGCCTCACTCCTTGAACAGCACGTCGTGGTCGCGGGCGAAGGCGGCGAGCAGAGGCAGAGCCGCGCCGCCGATCGCGCGCGCGTCGCGCCCGACCGAACCTTCCAACACCGCCGCCTCTGTCAGGCCCTGGCGGTCGATTCCGGCTAGCCGTTCGCGAATGCGCTCGACCAGGCGCTGGCGGACACTGATGGGAAAGGCGCCATCGATGATGACGGCCTCGAAATCGATCACCGCGCATGTGGAGGCGATGGCCTGTGCCAGCGCCTCGGCCGCCTCCGCGATCCAGGCATCGAGGGGCTCGCGAAAATTCGACCAGTCCTCGGGCGACAGCCAAATGTCGGCGCCGCGCTGCCCGGCAGCGATCAGCTTCCGCTCCAGGCGGTAGATCGAGGCGGTGCGGATCAATTGCTGAAGGCTGACCTCGCCATTCGCGTCGCGCCGCATGATCGGCATCGAGCCGAGCGCCCCGGCATTGCCGCTTCGACCGGGGAACAGGCTGCCGCCCAGCACGATACCACCGCCGACGAAGGCACCGATATAAAAGTAGGCGAAATCTCGGTAGGCCCGCCCCGCACCGAAGGTGAGTTCGGCGGCGCAGGCCGAGGTCGCGTCGTTGCAAAGCCGGACCGGCAACGGCGCAAAGCGGCGCGACAGCTCACCGGCGACGTCGAAATCGCGCCATGCGTCGAGCGCTCCAGCCGGTGTCTCGAGATCGGCCTCCCAGTTCCAGAGCTCGAAAGGCATGGCGACGCCTAGCCCGCTGACCCGCTCCCGCTGCGCAGCGGGGAGCGCGACAAGCAGGTTGGGCATCTCGCGCTCGGCGAAGGCCAGGATGTCCTGCGGCACCGGGAACGGATAGATCATCCGCTGTCTGGCGCGGATGCCGGCGGTGAAGTCCATCAGGACGAGGTCGGAGCTGCGCCGGCCGATCATCAGGCCGAGCCCGAAGGCACCGTCGGGGTTGAGCGAGTATGGCACCGATGGTTGGCCAACGCGGCCGCGTTGAGGCTCGCCGGGGATCAGCAATCCATCGGCCTCCAGCCGATTGATGATGACGGTCGTGGTCTGCGTCGAAAGGCCGGTAAGGCGGGCAATCTCGACCTTGGCGAGGCCGGGATCACGGCGGATAAGCGACAAGATCAGGCGTTCGTTATAGAGCCGGACGCCGGTCTGAGTGCTGCCGCGACTTCCTAACGAGGCCGCGACCACGGATTCGTCGGCGTCTCGCAGCGGTGCGCGCTCTCCCATCCTCGGCTCCCCGAAACACGTGTTCTTCTTGTTTTCGCTACGGTCGTAGCTCTCTTTTCGCGACACGCATGACGCATCGCGCCAATCAGAATGAAACTAATCGGAGCACCCTGTCAATAAATAAATCGGAATGATTTATTTATTGACAGGGTGCCTCGTCTCGTGCCTGATAGCGTCGCAGAAACAACATGCGTGCGGTCGAACCGCGCCGATCGACACCAGTTCCAAGGGAGGGAACAATGCGTCTGCCATTCGGGGTTTGCGCCGCGTCGGCGCTCGTGTTTGCACTGAGCGTCCAAGGCGTTCGCGCCGCCGACAGGCCGATCGTCGGCCTCATCACCAAGACCAACACCAATCCGTTCTTCGTCAAGATGAAGGCCGGCGCCGAGGAGGCCGCCAAGGCCAATGGTGTGGAGCTGCGTTCATTCGCCGGCAAGATTGACGGTGACAATGACGGCCAAGTCGCAGCCGTGGAAAACCTGATCGCCTCCGGCGCCAAGGGCATCCTGATCACGCCGAACGATTCTCGCGCCATCGTGCCGGCGATCGAGAAGGCACGCGCTGCTGGCATCCTGGTGATCGCGCTCGACACCCCGCTCGATCCGCCGACGGCGGCGGACGCCACCTTCGCCACCGACAATTTCCTGGCGGGCGAGCTGATCGGGCAATGGGCCGCGAAGACCTTGGGCGCCAAGGCGGCCTCGGCCAAGATCGCCATGCTCGATCTCAACGTGAACCAGATTTCCGTTGATGTCGCCCGCGATCAGGGCTTCCTCAAAGGCTTCGGCATCGATGTTGGCAACCCGGCCAAGATCGGAGACGAAAAGGATGCCCGCATCGTCGGACACGACGTCACCCTCGGCAGCGAGGAAGGCGGCCGCAAGGCGATGGAGAACCTGCTGCAGAAGGACCCGGGCGTTTCGGTGGTCTATACCATCAATGAGCCGGCCGCAGCCGGAGCCTATGAGGCTTTGCGCTCGGTTGGCCGTGAGAAGGGTGTGCTGATCATCTCGGTCGACGGCGGCTGCCCGGGCGTGCGCAACGTGAAGGACGGCGTCATCGGCGCGACATCGATGCAATTTCCGCTGCTGATGGCAGCCAAGGGCGTCGAGGCCGTGAAGAAATACGCCACGGACGGCGCCAAGCCGCAGGCCTCGCCGGGTCTCGACTTCGTCAATACCGGCGTGGAGCTGGTGACGGACAAGCCCATCGAAGGCTTGCCCTCGATCGACAGCGCCGCCGCGCTGAAGAAGTGCTGGGGCTGAGATTGGCGGTCATGCACCGCGCGCAAGGACCGGCGCCCCGCCTCGGGACGCCCGAAAAAGAGTGGGCGTCCGCGCCGACACGGCACAAGGACAGCCCTCGGTGAGGAAACCACGATGACCGATATTGGCAACAGCCGCCCCGGCATCCAGGCCTTCGAGGCCGTGCTGGACAAGCCTGACACCCGCGTGGCCGAGTTCGAGGTGTCGGCGAAATCGCCGCTCCAGAAGCTTCAGCATTTCTTGCATGCCAACCCCACCGCCGTGCCCGCGATCGTGCTTCTGCTCGGTGTCATTGGGTTCAGCCTGATCGTCGGCTCGCGCTTCCTGTCAGCGTTCAATCTGTCGCTGATCATTCAGCAGGTGACGATCATCGGCGTGATCGGGATTGCCCAGACGCTGATCGTGATCACCGCCGGCATCGACCTCTCTGTCGGGGCGATCATGGTCCTGTGCTCGGTGATCATGGGTAAGCTCGCCGTCATGATGGGGCTGCCGGCGCCGATCGCCCTCGCGGCAGGCATAGCTGCGGGTGCGGGCTGCGGCGCGATCAACGGCGTGCTCGTGACGCGGTTCAGGCTGCCCCCTTTCATCGTCACCCTCGGCACCTGGTCGATCTTCTTCGCACTCAATCTTTGGTACTCGGCCTCGGAAACCATCCGCTCGCAGGAGGTGGCGCGAACCGCCCCGTTCCTGCAATGGCTCGGGACGCCGGTGGATGTGCTCGGCGCCCGCTTCACCTACGGCTCCTTCTTCATGCTGGCGCTGGTCGGGCTGGTCTGGTTCGTGCTCAACCGCACCGCCTTCGGCCGCCATCTCTACGCCGTCGGCGACGACCCCGATGCCGCGCGGCTCTCCGGCATCCGCACGGACCGCATCCTGTTCACCGTCTATGTGCTGGCCGGCGCCATCTGCGCACTCGGCGCTTGGATCCTGATCGGACGGATCGGCTCGATCAGCCCGCAGGCCGGCCAGACGGCCAATCTCGACAGCATTACCGCGGTCGTCGTCGGCGGGGCCAGCCTGTTCGGCGGGCGCGGCTCGATCATCGGCACCCTGATCGGGGCCTTGATCGTCGGCGTGTTCCGCAACGGCCTCGCGCTCTCGGGCGTCGACGTGCTCTGGCAGGAGTTCACCGTCGGGTGGCTGATCATTATTGCGGTCGCCCTCGATCAATGGATCCGGAAGGTGTCGGCATGACCCTCGAGCTCAGAACATCGCAACCGGCCGAGCCGCTCCTCAAGGCCCGCGGTCTCGTCAAGCGCTACGGACGTGTGACTGCGCTGGATCACGCCGATTTCGACCTCTATCCCGGCGAGATCCTTGCCGTTATCGGCGACAACGGCGCCGGCAAGTCATCCCTGATCCGCGCGCTGTCCGGCGCGCTGGTCCCGGATGAAGGCGAGATCAGCCTCAATGGCGAAAGGGTCGCGTTTCGTTCGCCGCTGGAGGCCCAAGCCGCCGGCATCGAAACCGTGCATCAGACACTCGCGCTCTCGCCGAGCCTATCGATCGCCGACAACATGTTTCTCGGCCGCGAACTGCGTCGTCCGGGCGTGCTCGGCTCGGTCTGCCGCATGCTCGACCGCAAGGCCATGCAGCGCATCGCCCGCGACAAGCTGACCGAGCTCGGCCTGCTGACGGTGCAGAACATCAATCAGCGCGTGGAGACCCTCTCGGGCGGCCAACGCCAAGGGGTGGCAGTGGCACGGGCAACGGCCTTCGGCTCGCGCGTGGTCATCATGGACGAGCCGACAGCCGCCCTGGGCGTCAAGGAATCGCGGCGCGTACTCGAACTGATCCTCGATGTCCGCCGGCGCGGCGTGGCGATCGTGCTGATCAGCCACAACATGCCGCATGTCTTCGAGATCGCCGACCGCATCCATATCCATCGTCTCGGCCGTCGCCTGACGGTCATCGATCCCAAGACCCATTCGATGTCGGATGCGGTCTCCTTCATGACAGGGGCAAGAACGCCGATCGAGATGGCGGCCTGAGTTACGCCATCGATTCTCGTATCAGCCCCGTTCTTCCTAGAAGGGCGTTCTAGCCGAGGGTCGGCTCGCAAACCTCACCATCCAGGGCCAGGGAAATCGACCGCCGCTAGTCCGCTTTCAACTTTCCGAGATTGCCCGGCAGGCCGGACACAGGCAGGTCATCTGGGCTGAGATTGCTCCCCGGCTCGGCGTTGGTTTCCGGTCCATGCGCATTCTCGCCTGCATGCTCCTCATCCCATTTGCGCAAGGCTTCTATGAGAATCGCTAGCTCATGCGCCGCGTCGGAGCCTTCTGGCGCGTCGCTCAGCGCGTTGGCCCGCTCGGCCGCCGCTGCATACTCCGTGTGGTTTTGAATAAACATGGTGGACTCCTGACATCGCAGGGGAATTGGTCCCGTTGCATCACTCCGTCATGCTGCAACCGCCTGGCCCGTCTGCCGTTCCATGCCGGGACCACGCGATGGCCATGCACTTCGATCCCTAGGCCCGGTGTCGCATTTCCGCGCGCTCACAGGCTTCGATTCCAGCGAGCCCCTGAAGCGCAAGTAGATCGACAGCGCGACCAGCACCGCGGTCGACCGGGCTGATGTAGCCGATGGTCCGAATGGTGCAGGGCAGCAGGGCATCCGGCTTTCCCGGCGCCAGATCGCCATCATCAGCGCATCGGTCACGAGCCCGGCGGCCATCTCGCACAGCGCGAACGCGTCGACATCGACGACCTCGGCCAGCAATTCCTCGACCGTGGCGAAGCATTCGACGCCGTCGAGGCGTGAATTCCGGCTGGCCACTGCGACGAGCTCGATCTCGGGCGTGGCCGCGTCGCCGGCAAGTGCTGCTCACATGCGATCTTGCCGTGCCCACCTGAGGCGAGACGGATCGGTTCTATAAGCTTGGTCCTGCTCCGGCGGGATTTTCGGCGCCGGACGCAAGGCGCAAGGGCCCAAGGCACCGGCAGGAATCATAAAATCTGCGGGCAAGACTGAGAAAGCGGTTTCTCATCGCGCGGATCTTTGATAAGCCATATGGGAAACCGGTTTCTCAAATTGAGGTCGGGCGTGCCAAGCGCGGTGTCGGGCGAGCGAGTGACGATCTACGACGTGGCGCAGGCCGCGCGCGTCAGCACCGCTACGGCCTCGAAAGCGCTCAACGACACGGGGCGCGTTTCGCTTGAGACGCGCGACCGCATCAAGCGGGTCGCGCGGGAGCTCGGCTTCCGGCCGAACTCCCTCGCGCGCAGCCTGACTCGCAAGCGCAGCTTTACGGTCGGCTTGCTGACGAACGACACCTATGGCCGCTTCACTCTGCCGCTGATGGCCGGAATCTCGGAAGGGTTGATCGACCACGGTGTGTCGGTCTTTCTGTGCGCCATTGGCGACAATCCCGACCTGGCCAGAATCCATGTCGATGCGATGCTCGACAAGCAGGTCGACGGCATCATCGCGACCGGCAAGCGCATCGACAGGCCGTTGCCTGTGGATCTCGCCCATCTGTCCGTGCCCGTCGTCTATGCGCTGATGGCCGGCCCGCGCGATGGCATAACGCTGGTCCCGGACGACCGCCAGGGCGCGGGAGACGCGGTGCGCCATCTCCTGGCCCAAGGGCGGCAGCGCATCGTCCATGTCACCGGACCGTCAGAATTCGACGTCGTGCATGAACGGGCGCTGGCCTGCAAGCAGGCGCTCGTCGAGGCAGGGGTCTCGGCCGAGGACAATGTCCTGTTCGGCTCTTGGTCCGAGCACTGGGGTCATCAGGCGGTCGATGTCCTGTGGTCCGGCGCCGAGAAGCCGGACGGCATCTTCTGCGGCAATGACCAGATTGCACGGGGAGTGGTGGACGCGCTGCGCGAGCGCGGGGTGAACGTGCCCGGCGACGTCTCGGTGGTCGGCTTCGACAATTGGGAGATCGTAGCCAAGGAGACGCGCCCGCCGCTTACGACTGTCGATATGAATCTGAAAGAACTGGGCCGGCAGGCCGGGCTGGCATTGGTGCGGCTTGTCAATGGCGAGGCGGTCGAAACGGGAGTCTGGAAGCTGCCCTGCAGCCTGATCATACGCTCGTCTTAGCGAGCCCCATACGCGAACAAAAACGGCCACAAAAACCAGGGCCGCAACCGGAGGAGACGCAGATGAAGGGATTCAAGGCAGCCTTGCTCGCCCTCGTTGCCGTGCAGGCATCGGCCGGCGCAGCCCTGGCACAGCAGAAACTGACGATGTGGTCGCGCTCGAGCAGCGAGGCCTTCATGCCTTCGCTGGTGAAGGCGTTCAACGCCGCGCACAAGACGCAGATCGAGCTGCAGATCGTACCCAACACCGAGATGGTGCAGAAATACGCGATCTCGGCGGCGGGTGGCTCGGCACCGGACCTGCTCTCGCTCGATCTGGTCTATACGCCGGCCTTCGCCGCGTCCGGGCAGCTCGAGGACCTGACCGACCTGGTCAAGGGCTTCCCCTTCTTCGAGCAGCTCTCCAAGGCTCATCTCGGCGCCGGCACCTATGAGGGCCGCATCTACGGCGTCCCGATGTCGGCCGACGCCTCGGTGATGCTGTGGAACAAGAAACTGTTCAAGCAGGCCGGGCTCGATCCCGACAAGGGGCCGACCAACTGGGCCGAGATCGAGGAGTATGCCGGCAAGGTCAACGCCATCGGCGGTGACATCCGTGGCTTCTATTTTTCCGGCGCCTGCGGCGGCTGCAACGCCTTCACCTTCATGCCACTGGTCTGGGCCTCGGGTGGCGAGATTCTGTCCGACGGCGGCAAGAAGGCGACGCTGAACACGCCGCAGATGCGCGATGCGGTGGCGCTTTATCGCGGACTCGTCGCCAAGGGCTATGTGCCGGAGAGCGCCAAGACCGATCCCGGCTCGAACTTCTTCGGCGGGTTCGCAACCGATCGGATCGGGATGTCGCCGATCGGGGCCTTCGCGATCGGCAACCTCGTCAAGAACTATCCCAAGGTCGAGTTCGGCGTGACCTTCCTGCCCGGCAAGACCGGCGGCAAAGCGTCTTTCGCTGGCGGCGACAATTTTGTTGTCACGGCCGGGCGCAAGAACCTGCCGGCGGTCAAGGAATTCCTGACCTTCGTCTATTCGCCGGAAGGCCAGACCCTGCTCGCCAAGCTCGGCAGCCTGCCGACGCGGGCTGATGTCGCAGCCGAGGCGGTGAAGGATCTCGACCAGCGCTACCTGACCGCGACCGAGGCGATGAAGCTCGGCCGGACGCCATCCTCGCCGGTCTACAACGATATCATCAACAGCAGCACCGGCCCGTGGAAGCAGATGCTCAACGAGGTCTTCTTCGGCAACGATGTCGCGGGTTCGCTCGTCAAGGCCGAGAAGACGATGCAGTCGATCATCGACCAGTCGGGGAAGTAAGCACGCAGCGTTCGCCCGCTTCGTGCGGAAGCCCACCGTCTTCTGGGGCGCTGCGCAGCAGCGAGCCAGGGACTCAGAACCGATGCGCCCGATCGGGAGGCTGCGGATGACGCTCGACTTCAATTCCGATGGCATCGGTTCTGGGTCCCGGGCCCGCGGGCCGTGCCGGAATGACGAAGTGGCAGCCGGAGCCCGCCCTCCCAACCTTGCCGGATCACTCGAGATGACCCCGCCAGTTCCCGCCAAGCCAGGATCCGCTAAACGCCGCGGCGCACGCCTGCGCCGTCAGCAACTGGCCGGGCTGCTGTTCGTCGCGCCGGCTGTGCTGCTGGTTATCGTGTTCTTCCTCGTTCCGCTCGGGATGGCGTTCTGGATGTCGCTGCACAACTGGCCGCTGCTCGGCCGGCCGCGCTTCATCGGCTTCACCAACTATCTCAACCTGGCTAGCGACCAGCGCTTCTGGAACGCGATGCGCTTCACCGGCTACTACACGGTGATCGTCACGATCGCGATCTTTGCGGTCGCCTTCCCGCTGGCGCTCTTCGTCGAGAAGGCGCGGCCGCTGACCAAGCTCTATCGCACTGCGATCTTCCTGCCGGTCGTCGTCGGCTTCGGCTCGGCCAGTCTGCTCTGGGCCTGGCTGATGAATGTCGATGTCGGCCTGTTCTCGCCCCTGGCCTACCGGCTCGGCCTGACCGAGAAGCCGGTCAACCTGCTTGCCTCCTTCGACACCACCTTCTGGTCGATCATCGTCATGGTCGTCTGGAAGACGGCCGGCTTCAACATGATCATCCTGCTGACCGGCTTGCAGGGCATTTCCTCGGAGGTGCAGGAGGCGGCGCGGATGGACGGCGCCTCGCCCTGGCAACGCTTCCGCCGCATCACCCTGCCGCTTATGCGGCGGACCATCGCCCTGGCTCTGATCCTCTCGGTCGCCGGCTCGGTGCTCGCCTTCGACCAGTTCTACATCATCGCCGATGGCGGGCCGCAGAACAGCACGGTCACCGCTGTCTACTGGATCTTCAGCCAGTCCTTCGTCTCCTTTCGCCTCGGCTACGGCGCGGCGATGTCGATGGTGCTGCTGGTGATCCTGGTCACGATCAGCGTGGTGCAACTGCGCCTGCTGCGCACGCCGGAGGGCGCGTGATGTCAAACCGCAAGTCAGCCACAGCGCGTCGCCGCCTCTTTGCCGCGACGCGCTATCACACGATCGGGCTCTTCATCTCGCTGCTGTTCGTTGCGCCGATCGCCTGGAGCGCGCTGGTGTCGTTCAAGCCATCGGCCGAAGCCGCGCGTCCGCCGCTGCCACCCTGGCCTGTGGAAGGGTTCAGCACCCAGAGCTACGAAAACCTGCAGAAATATGGCGTCGGCATCTGGACCTATGCCGGCAACAGCCTGACCGTCGCCGCTGCGACCGTGGCCGTCACGGTCGTTATCAGCCTGTTGGCGGGATACGGCTTCTCGCGCTTCAAGTTCCCGCTGAAGAACGTGCTGTTCGTGCTGATCATCTCGACGGTGATGATCCCGTTCCAGTCGATCCTGACGCCGCTATTCCTGATCCTGACCAAGCTCGGCCTGCAGAACACGCTGCCCGGCATCGTCCTGATCTATGTGACGCTGCATCTGCCCTTCTCGATCTTCATGATGCGCAACGCCTTCGACGCCGTGCCGAAGGAGATCGAGGATGCGGCCCGCGTCGACGGCGCCTCGGTCTTCCTGATGTTGCGCCGGGTGATGCTGCCGCTGGTGCTGCCGGGCGTCGCGACGGTCGCGATCTTTGCCTTCCTGGCCTCCTGGAACGAGTTCCTGGCGGCGCTGATCCTGCTGACGGACCAGAAGAAGTACACCCTGCCGGTGATGATGGCCGCGGTCCGCTCCGGCCAGTTCGGCACCATCGACTGGGGCGCAGTGCAGTCCGGCGTGATGCTGATGATGGCGCCGTGCCTCGCGCTCTTCCTGCTGCTGCAGCGCTACTACATCCGCGGGCTGACCGCGGGCGCCGTCAAGTGAACCTTCCCGACAACCAAGCGGTGACAGCATGACCTCTCACGATCAGCCCCGGGCCAGCGGCTACAGGCCACCAGCCGTGCCCGACGTCGACGTTCGCGGCTTCTGGGGCGAGCGCATCGACGCTGTCGCCGACAGGACGGCGATGATCCTCTATGACCGCTGCGTCGCGGCCGGCATGTTCGACCAGATCGATCCGGCCCGGCCGGTGCCGCCGGTGAAGATGCCCTGGCACATGCGTGCCGATGGCACGCCCGACACTGTGAATGTCCAGATGTTCTGGGATTCGGACGTCGCCAAGGTGATCGAGACGGCAGCCTATGCGCTCTACCGCAAGCCTAACGCCGATCTCGAGGCGAAGATGGACGCGATCATCGAGATGTTCGCGGGCCTCCAGCAGCCGGACGGCTACATGAACTCCTGGTTCGTCCGGATGCAGCCGGGCCATCGCTGGACCAATCTGCGCGACTGCCATGAGCTCTATTGCGCCGGGCATTTGATGGAGGCGGCCGTGGCCTATTTCCACGCCACCGGCAAGCGCAAGCTGCTCGATGTGATGTGCCGCTATGCCGACCATATCGACGAGACCTTCGGGCCGAAGCCTGGCCAGAAGCCGGGCTATTGCGGGCATGAGGAGATCGAGCTCGCGCTGATCCGGCTCGGTCGCGCCACCGGCGAGCAGCGCTATCTCGACCTCGCCCGCTATTTCATCGAGCAGCGCGGCCAGCAGCCGCACTACTTCGACGTCGAGGCGGCGGCACGCGGCGTCGATCCGGCGCAGTGGCGCCACAAGACCTACACCTACAACCAGTCGCATCTGCCGGTGCGCGAGCAGGGCAAGGTCGTCGGCCATGCAGTGCGGGCGATGTATCTCTATTCCGGGATGGCCGATGTCGCGACCGAGTTCGGTGACGACAGCCTGACCGACGCGCTGAACCGGCTCTGGGAGGACCTGACCTCAAAGCAGATGTATGTCACCGGCGGCATCGGCCCGGCGGCCAGCAATGAAGGCTTTACCGACTATTACGACCTGCCCAATGAGAGCGCCTATGCCGAGACCTGCGCGGCGGTGGCGCTGATGATGTGGGCGAGCCGCATGCTCGGGCGGGGGCCGGACCGACGCTATGCCGACATCATGGAGCAGGCGCTCTACAATGGCGCTCTTTCGGGGCTCTCGATCGACGGCTCGCGCTTCTTCTACGACAACCCGCTGGAGAGCCGCGGCTGCCACCATCGCTGGAGCTGGCATCGCTGCCCATGCTGCCCGCCCAACATCGCCCGCACGGTGACCGCGATCGGCAGCTATATGTACGGCATCTCGGCGGACGGCATCGCCGTACACCTCTACGGCGCCAGCACGGCGCGCCTCAGCGCCGGCGCAACCGCGGTGACGCTGAGGCAGGAAACGGACTATCCGGCTGACGGCCGGGTCGACGTCACCATCGGGCTGGACCGGCCGGCGCGCTTCACCCTGTCGCTGAGAATGCCGGGCTGGTGCGGCCAGGCCGCCGTCACGCTGAACGGCGAGGCTGTGCCAATGGTGGAGAACGGCGACGGCTATCTGCATCTCGCCCGGGAATGGAAGGATGGCGACACTATCGCGCTCGACCTGCCGATGCCGGTGCGCGCGCTTCATGCCCACCCAGCGGTGAAGGCCGATCTCGGCCGTGTCGCGATCGCGCGTGGGCCGCTGATCTATTGCGCCGAGGAGGTCGACAATGCAGCCGACCTCAACGCCCTGATCGTGCCGGAAGACCTTTCGGCCGCGAAGACGGTTCCGGTGCCCGATCTCGGCGGGGCGGTGGCGATCGACCTGCCGGTGCGGCGCGAGCAGTGGCCGCAGCGGGAGGGTCGGCTCTACGATGACCATCCGCCGGAATATGCCACGATGACGGCGCGTCTCATACCCTATCACCTCTGGGATAATCGCGAACCCGGCGAGATGCTGGTCTGGATCAGGGGCGGCCGATGAGCGCGCAGCACAACTCGGCACAGCCAAAAGCCACCATCGAGCTCAAGGGCGTGCGCAAGAGCTTCGGCTCGGTCGACGTCATCCATGACCTCGATCTCAAGGTCGAAGGCGGCGAGTTCGTCGTCTTCGTCGGCCCGTCCGGCTGCGGGAAGTCGACCCTGCTGCGTATGATTGCCGGGCTGGAGGAGGTAACGGACGGCGACATCCTGATCGCCGGTCGGGACGTCACCGATCTCGACCCGGCCAAGCGCGGCATCGCCATGGTCTTCCAATCCTACGCGCTCTACCCGCATATGAGCGTGCGCGAGAACCTCGCTTTCGGCCTGGAGATTGCCCGAACGCCGGCGGCGGAGATCCGGCGGCAGGTCGAGGCGGCGGCCGGGATTCTCAAGATCGGACCATTGCTGGACCGCCGGCCCGGTCAGCTCTCGGGCGGTCAGAGGCAACGCGTCGCGATCGGGCGCGCAATCGTACGCAAGCCGCTGGTCTTCCTGTTCGACGAACCGCTGAGCAATCTCGATGCCGAGTTGCGCGTCAGCATGCGCGTCGAGATCGCGCGGCTCCATCGCGAGCTCGGCAATACGATGATCTATGTCACCCACGATCAGACCGAGGCGATGACGCTGGCCGACCGCATCGTGGTGCTGCGTGACGGCAGGATCGAGCAGGTCGGCTCGCCCCGGGAGGTTTACGAGAACCCCGCCAATCTCTTCGTCGCCGGCTTTATCGGCTCGCCGCGCATGAACATCATCGACGGAACCTGCCTGACGGCGACCCGCATCAGCATCGCAGGGACAGAGATCGAGCTCGATCGGCCCATGCCTGCCAGGTCGCAGGAAGCAATCAAGCTCGGCATCCGCCCCGAGCACTGGTCGATCACGGACAGGCAGGACAATGCGCTGCCGGCGCAGGTCGAGTTCGCCGAATATCTCGGCAGCACGCGATACGTGCATTGCAAGCTCGCCAACGGAGACCTCGTCACGATCGAGCAGCGTGGTGGACGGGATGCCAAGCCGGGCGAAGACCTATGGCTGAACTGCCACCGGCAGGCGCTGAAGATCTTCTCCATGTCCGGAGAGGCAAGGTGAGCGGGCCACGGCTGAGACCCTGATGGCGCCCCCAAGGCGCGCCGCCAGAACCTGAGACTGTGCCCTCTCGCTCTTGGGGATGACGACCGTCAGCACGCCATTCTTGAAGCGGGCATCAATCTTGTCCTGCTCGACCTCGTAGCCGAGAGGGATACGACGCTCGAAGCGACCGTAGTACTGCTCCGAAAACTGTCTCTCCTTGTCTTCACGATCGGCTCGCTTCTCGCCTCTGGGGGACCGCGCGATGAAGCGCAAAGACGCGATTGGGCCGATCATTGCGATAAAGCGTGGGGACCCGGTGGCCGTTGTCGCGACCCCAGGGGATCAGATCTCGAACGCGCATAGCAGTCCTCCTTGCGTTCAAATGCAGGATGCGCTTGCGACGCCGGGCGCCTCGCCCGGCGTCTAGGTCGGACTTCAGGCAGCCTCTGCTCAGGCTGCGCGCTTCTCGGTATCGATCTGCGGCCGATCGGCTTTCGGCAGTGCGGCGCCGGTAGCGATCTCGATCCGGCGCGGCTTCATCTCTTCCGGCAGCTCGCGCTTCAGATCGACCGTCAGCAGACCGTTCTCGAGGTCGGCGGCCACGACCTTCACATGGTCCGCGAGCTCGAAGCGGCGCTGGAAGGCTCGCTCGGCGATGCCGTGGTGGAGATATCGGCCATTGTCCTGGCCGGCCTGCTGCCCCGACACCATCAGCAGGTTCGGCTCGTGCGTGATCGTCAGCTCGTCCCGTGCAAAGCCGGCCACGGCCATCGTGATGCGATAGTCGTCGTCACCAGTCTTGACGATGTCGTAGGGCGGCCAGTTGCCGGCCGAATCCTGCCGGTTAGCAGCTTCGAGCGCATGGAATAAGCGGTCGAAGCCAATACTCGACCGATACAGGGGAGAAAAATCGAAGACGGTTCTCATAACCACATCCTCCATTGAGCAACATGGGTACAAGTCGGTCATCCCGAGGTCTAACCGACGCCGGCTTGACCGGCCGATCCCGCAAAAGGCGATCGGCAACAATCGATTTGGATCGGGGGTGGTGTAAATTTTTGAGAGACCCGTTTGGTGCCTCACAAAAGGCGCTGGCGACGACGCTTCCCGATTGAACCGGCACCGTTGAAGCCAGAGCTGCCCCGCCGAAAGCTAGGCGGGGCTCAGGTCATGTCACGATGATCGCGAGGATGAACCCGCTCGCGCCTGCGAGCATCGCCAGTGCGGTCAGGCGAGCCAGCCCTGCCTTGTCGAGAGGCCGCCTGCGCTGGAGGAATTCGACGGCGGACACGTGCACCTCCATGCTTACAGGGCCAGGAGGTCGCTGGGCGTCGCGTATCTGCTCGCCCTGTCGAACCGCCTGCCACTCTCGCCGCGATCGAGCAATGCGAGCGCGTCCATGACATCGTCGAAGCCGATCGGGTGAGAGGCAAAAGGTGGGTGTCGCAAGGCGGGGCATGAGTCCACGGCACAGGCGTCGGATGCCCACGACGACAGGATCGCCCGCTTTTCCGTGTTGGGAAGCGAAATGTCGCGCAGGATATCACGCGGATGCTCGTAGAACCGGCTCGGGTGCAGTAGCCGGTCAATTGCAGTGTCGTCCGCATCCGTGCGAGCGGGCGGCACGAGCGCGGTCAATGGCTGGTTCATCGGTGGGTCCTCCAAAAAGCTCCTTTCAGTTGCTGCGCGAGGCGCGCGGGATGAATTTGGGTCCCGGACGGTGAGCTTCAAGAGGTTCGAGCGCCGAAGCGATTTCCTCCTTACTGCAGCCGGAACTCACCGCTCACCACGCTGAGATCGGCGGGGCCGATGAGGTCCTTGTGGGTGACGGTGATGCGGAACAGCTTGCCGTCGAGCTTGGCCTGCCAGAAGGCGAGGAACTTGTTGAGCTCGGGGAAGCGCGGGGCGAGATCATAGTCCTGCCAGATGAATTCCTGCAGGATCGAAGGGTGGTCGGGCAGGCGATAGAGGATGCCGGCGGTGGTCAGGCCATAGCCCGCGATCTGGCGGGCGAAGTCGGTGGAAGCCATTCCTTTCAGCTCCATGGTTGCGTTGCTCATGGCAGCGCAAATCCAATGCGTCCGCAAGCCGAAAAATTCCAGCTAGCTCCACGAATTCAAGGCGTTAGCACTCGATTGAAAAAAGTGCTGCCAGCCTCTTGAAGGCAAAAATCGGGCAACCTAGATCATCGCGCGGGCACGGCGCCTCAGGGGCGCGCGGAACGTCGCCGCGAGACCCGTACAGGGCCGGCCCGCTTTGACATGTGACCGACATGGAAACTGGAGGAAACTCATGAAGTTTCGGCCACTGCATGACCGCGTCGTCGTGAAGCGCATCGACGCCGAGGAGAAGACCAAAGGCGGGATCATTATCCCCGACACCGCCAAGGAAAAGCCGCAGGAGGGCGAGGTCGTCGCGGTCGGCGCCGGCGCGCGCGACGAGACCGGCAAGCTTGTGCCGCTCGACGTCAAGGTCGGCGACCGCGTGCTCTTCGGCAAATGGAGCGGCACCGAGGTCAAGATCGATGGCCAGGATCTCCTGATCATGAAGGAGTCCGACATCATGGGCGTCGTCGAGACGACCGCGACCCTCAAGAAGGCCGCCTGAAGGGGCCTCATCTCGCATCACCAACCTGAAACCTCAAGTCTGAAGGAGTGAGGAATCATGGCTGCGAAGGACGTGAAGTTTTCGCAGGACGCGCGCGAGCGGATGCTGCGCGGCGTCGATACGCTCGCAAATGCCGTGAAGGTCACGCTGGGTCCGAAGGGCCGCAACGTCGTGATCGAGAAGTCGTTCGGCGCTCCGCGCATCACCAAGGACGGCGTCACTGTCGCCAAGGAGATCGAGCTCGCCGACAAGTTCGAGAACATGGGCGCCCAGATGGTGCGTGAGGTGGCGTCGAAGCAGAACGACGCCGCTGGCGACGGCACCACGACCGCGACCGTGCTCGCCCAGGCGATCGTGCGCGAAGGCGCCAAGGCGGTGGCCGCCGGCATCAACCCGATGGACCTGAAGCGCGGCATCGACCTCGCGGTCGAGGCCGTGACGAAGTCGCTCGGCGAGCATTCCAAGACGATCACCGGCTCGGAGGAGGTCGCCCAGGTCGGCACCATCTCCGCCAATGGCGACCGCACCATCGGCGCGATGATCGCCGAGGCGATGCAGAAGGTCGGCAAGGAGGGCGTCATCACCGTCGAGGAAGCCAAGACCGCCGAAACCGAGCTCGACGTCGTCGAGGGCATGCAGTTCGACCGTGGCTACCTCTCGCCCTACTTCATCACCAATGCCGAGAAGATGGTCGCCGAGCTCGAGGACCCCTACATCCTCATCCACGAGAAGAAGCTCTCGGGTCTCCAGACGATGCTGCCGCTGCTGGAAGCGGTCGTGCAGACCGGCAAGCCGCTGCTGATCGTGGCGGAGGACGTGGAAGGCGAGGCCCTCGCCACCCTCGTCGTCAACAAGCTCCGCGGCGGCCTCAAGATCGCGGCCGTCAAGGCGCCCGGCTTCGGCGACCGCCGCAAGGCCATGCTCGAGGATATTGCCATCCTGACCGGCGGAACCGCCGTGAGCGAGGACCTCGGCATCAAGCTGGAGAACGTCACGCTCCAGATGCTCGGCCGCGCCAAGAAGGTGCGCATCGAGAAGGAGAACACCACGATCGTCGACGGAGCGGGCAAGAAGACCGAGATCGAGGCCCGCGTGGCCCAGATCAAGGCGCAGATCGAGGAGACGACCTCGGACTACGACCGCGAGAAGCTCCAGGAGCGTCTGGCCAAGCTCGCCGGCGGCGTCGCGGTCATCCGCGTCGGCGGCGCGACCGAAGTCGAGGTCAAGGAGAAGAAGGACCGCGTCGACGATGCCCTGAACGCCACCCGCGCTGCGGTGGAAGAAGGCATCCTCCCCGGCGGCGGCGTCGCGCTGCTGCGCGCCGTCAAGGCGCTGGAAGGCCTTAAGGCCGGCAATGACGACCAGAAGACGGGCATCGAGATTGTCCGCAAGGCGATCACCGCGCCCGCCCGCCAGATCGTCGAGAATGCCGGCGGCGATGGCGCGGTCGTGGTCGGAAAGCTCCTGGAGTCGTCCGACTACGCCTGGGGCTACGATGCCCAGACCGGCGAGTACGGCGATCTGGTCAAGGCCGGCATCATCGACCCGACCAAGGTCGTGCGCACGGCGATCCAGGACGCGGCTTCGGTCGCCGGCCTGCTGATCACCACCGAGGCGATGGTCGCCGAGCTCCCGAAGAAGGAAGCCGCTCCGGCGATGCCGGCCGGCGGCATGGACTACTGATGCAACCCGGGCGCCGCGGCTACGCGGCGCCCACGACTCCGCATCGGCGCCTCTATGCTTCGAAAGTTCGCAGGATATGCCCTTCTCATCGCTGAGCGATCCGATCGATCTGGCGCGCGCGCAGGCAGCCCTTGAAACGGCATGGGCGCAGATCAAGCCTGCGCGTCCTGCGGACACCCATGAGCGCGAGCGGACCCGCCTCGCTCACCTCGTCACGGCACTTGCGAGCCTCGCCGAGGACGAGGAGGATTTGGCGCTACGCGCCGTCGAGCGTTATCGCTCCCAGTCCTGAACTCTTTTGCTATTGCTATCCTCCTTCTTCTTGAAGATTTGCCCGGACACGAAACGATGACAACCGCGACCGCTGAGCAGCGCAGCTTCGAAGCCGACGTTTCCCGCCTCCTGCACATGATGGTGCACTCGGTCTATTCCGACCGGGACGTGTTCCTGCGCGAGCTGATCTCGAACGCCGCCGACGCCTGCGAGAAGCTGCGCTACGAGGCTATCGCGCAACCCGAGCTGCTCGGCGAGGAGCCGAAGCTCGCGATCACCATCGAGGCGGATGCCGAGGCGGGCCGGCTCGTCATCGCGGATAACGGCATCGGCATGAGCCGCGACGAGATGGTCGAGGCGCTCGGCACCATTGCCCGTTCCGGCACGCGCAGCTTCATGGAGCGGATCACGGCCGCCGACGGCAAGGACGGCGCCCAGCTGATTGGCCAGTTCGGCGTCGGCTTCTATTCCGCGTTCATGGTCGCCGCCGAGGTCGAGGTCGTCAGCCGCCGCGCCGGCAGCGACGAGGCCTGGGCCTGGTCCTCGGATGGCAAGGGCGAATTCACGGTGGCGCCTGTTGCCTTGGCAGACGCGCCCGTGCGCGGGACGCGGGTGACGCTCCGCTTGATGGACGATGCCAAGACCTATGCCGAGCGTCGGACCCTGGAGCGCATCGTCAAGGAGCAGTCCGGCCATGTGCCGGTGTCGATCGCGCTGGTCGAGAAGCCGGGAGCGGAGCCGGCCACGCTCGCCGACGGCGCCGCACTCTGGACAAGGCCGAAGAGCGAGATCTCGAAGGACGAATACGCCGATTTCTATCGCAGCGTCGCCGGGCAGTATGACGAGCCGGCCGCGACGATCCATTTCCGTGCCGAGGGCCGGCACGAGTACACCGCGCTCGTCTTCGTGCCGGGCGCGCGCCCGTTCGATCTTTTCGATGCCGACCGCAAGGGTCGGATCAAGCTCTATGTGAAGCGCGTCTTCATCACCGACGAAGCCGAATTGATGCCGCGCTATCTGCGCTTCGTCCGCGGCATCGTCGACACCGCCGACCTGCCGCTGAATGTCTCCCGCGAGATGATCCAGAACAGCCCGCTGCTCGGTGCGATCAAGAAGGGCGTCACCAGCCGCATCCTCTCCGATCTCGCGAAGCTGGCCGGACAGGATGCCGAGGTTTTCGCCAGGATCTGGGAGAACTTCGGCGCGGTCATCAAGGAAGGGCTCTACGAGGATTTCGAGCGCCGCGCGCAGCTTCTCGATCTCTCCCGCTTCCGGACGACCGCGTCCGGCGAGGGCTGGAGGAGCCTGAAGGACTATGTCGGCGCCCTCAAGGAAAACCAGACCGCGATCTACTATATCGTCGGCGACGATGCCGGCCGGATTGCCAACTCGCCACAGCTAGAAGGCTTCCGGGCGCGCGGCATCGAGGTGCTGCTGCTGTCCGATCCGGTCGACAGCTTCTGGGTCTCGGCCGCGCCCGACTTCGAGGGCAAGCCGTTCAAGTCGGTGACGCAGGGTGCCGCCGATCTCGGCCTTGTCCCGCTGCTCGACGGCGCGGCGGCGCCTTCCGCCGAGACGAGCGAGCAGGTCGGCGCTCTGCTCGCGTCGATGAAGGAAGCCCTGGCGGACGAGGTCGCCGATGTCAGGGCCTCGGATCGGCTCACTGAGAGCGCCGTGTGCCTCGTGGCGTCCGACCAGGGACCCGATCGCCAGTTCGAGCGCCTGCTTAATGCTGCCGGCCGGATCGACAGCGCGGCCAAGCCGATTCTGGAGGTCAACCCGCGTCATGCGGTAGTCGCGGCTCTCGCCGCCGTCGAAGACGGCGCGCTGCGCAGCGACGTCGCGCATCTTCTACTGGATACCGCTCGCGTCTTGGATGGGGAGCGCCCGGCAAACGCCAATGCATTCGCCGAAAGGCTGAACCGGCTGGTGACGAGAAGCATCGGCGAAGGCTGAGCCTGCAAAGCCCAGCCGGTGCGTGGTAGCTGTCAACTTGCCGGGTAAAACTGCTCGCTCCCTCGGCTTTGAATGTCCGGTTCCAAGCCGCTTCTGAATGTCCGGATGTGGCGCGGTGCTACCGATCATGTCAGGCAAATCGAGTGTCCCGAGAAGTCGTTCGGCGCCGCGACGGCGGCGGCGATGCGGGCTGCAGCGAGCCACGTGACCGAAGACGTCATCCCGATTCCGGCCACTGGATCATGGCAGAGAAACCGGCTGCCACGGTGGCCACGATCCGCGCCTTCCTCGACTAGGGACGATAGTCGTGCCTCGTCCGAGGCGGATTGACGGGACTGCCTCGGGAGGCTGGGACGCCAATCCCGCGCCATGAGCGCTGGGGTCGGCGTCCGCTATCGGACGGGGCGCCAAAGTCGGCGAATGGCGCGAATTGCCCCAAATTGACGCTGGTCGCATCACTCGATACGCCTTTTGACAATTCCAAGCGCCTTCATTCTCGACGCGAGTGTAGTAGGCCGTAGCCCCAAAAGCTCGGCAGCCCCGAGCTTTCCGCTAACCTGCCAACCCGTCATGCTCAACGCAGTCAAGATGGCTTGCCGATCGCGGTGCACACGCTCGGCCTCGGTCATGATCAAGGTGTTCGTGGAGGCTTCGGCTGGAACCAGGGGCGATCGCGGTTTAGAAGAAGGGAGATCGATCACAAGGCGGCCATTGCGTGCCAGAATGGTCGCGCGCTCGATGATATTCTGCAGTTCGCGAACATTGCCGGGCCAGCCATAGGCCAGCAGTCGGGCGACATCTCCCTCGCTCAACGTCAGGCCTTCGACCTTCAGTTTGCGTCGTGCGCCTTCAAGGAAATGCATGGCCAGGAGCGGGATGTCGTCCGGCCTGTCACGCAGCGGGGTCGAGGCGATCGGAAAGACGTCGAGACGGAAATACAGGTCCTCTCGGAAACGACGGGCATCGACCTCTCGCCGCAGATCCTTGTTGGTCGCCGCGATGATGCGGACATCGACCCGCCTCGTCCGCTCTTCTCCGACACGTTCGAACTGTCCCTCCTGCAGGATGCGCAGCAACTTGCCCTGCAGTTCGATCGGGATCTCGCCAACCTCGTCCAGGAACAGCGTGCCGCCATCGGCCAGCTCGAACCGCCCGACCCGGTCCCGCAGGGCGCCGGTAAAGGCGCCTTTGGCATGGCCGAAGAACTCGCTCTCGAACAGCTCTCGCGGGATCGCGGCACAATTGACGCGGATGAGGGGCCTCGCGCTGCGTCGGCTCGCCTCGTGGATGGCATTGGCGATCAGCTCTTTCCCGGTGCCGGATTCGCCCGTGATCAGCACGGCCGCATCCGTCTTGGCGACGAGCTCGACCTGGCTGAGCACGCGCCGGATCGCGGCCGAGCGGCCGATGACGCCGCCATGGTTGCGCTCGATGCGCATCTCCTCCTGCAGATAGGCGTTTTCATGCTGCAGCCTTTCGCGCAGCGTATCCACCTCGGCCAGGGCTGCGCGCAGCCGCTCGTCGGCGGCATGGCGCTCGCTGACGTCGCGGAAAATGATCACGGCCCCGACGAGGCGGCCGCGGTCGCGGATCGGGGTCGAGGTGTATTCCACCCAGAACCCGGACCCGTCCTTGCGAAAGAACATCTCGTTCTCGACATGGTGGACGGCGCCGTCCCGGAAGGCGGCGTAGATCGGGCATTCTTCATGGGGGTAATGGCTGCCGTCCGGGCGGTGGTGATGCACCATCGCATGCATGTCGCGCCCGACGAGGTCTCCGGTATCCCAGCCGAGCATCTTTTCCGCCGCCGGATTGACGAAAGTGGTCTTTCCATCGGTGCTGACGCCGAAGATCCCTTCGCCCGCCGCGCGCAGGATCAGCTGGTTGCCGCGCTCGATATCCTGAAACAGGCGCTCGCTGCGCAGCCATTCCGACAGCCCGCCGCGCTGATAGGCCTCCGCTTCCGCATCGAGGTCGCGCTTGTGGCGCGCCTCCAGATCGAACAGGGTCAGCAGCATCACCGGCGGAGATGTCCGGGCCAGCATCGTCCCGGCGCATTCCACAGCCAACCGGCGGCCGGATGGATGCGCCGGGACGAGATCGCGCGTCCACCACTGCTTCTGCGCCGATACGGCGTCGCTGAAGACGGTGACCGCCGGCCGCTGATCGACGAAGACATCGAATATGCCGAGGGTGCAGAGCGATGGAACGCTCCGACCCAGCAACTGCGCCGCCCCCCGGTTCGCAGCCAGGATCGCCCCGGAGACGAGATCGATCTGGAGGAGCGCTTCGGGGAAGGTATCGAACACCGGATTCTGCGCCACACTATCCGCTCCGGATTCACGAGATTTCGTCACAGGCGCACGATATTTCGTAATTCACGATATATCGTCAAATCTCATTAGGCTGCAAGCCGCTGATTTCATTGCATCGAGCCTCATGGCCGGAGTTGGCCCGAAGGTTGCTGGATCGACACTGAAGATCCAATCCAGCCGGAGGGCATGCAGATGGCTTTGTTCAAGGACGCTTTCGACGCGACGCGCCGACTGGTCCGCGGCTGCGCCTGCGGGCGGCATGACAGCGAGGCGGCTCACAATCAGGCGATGCGCGCCGAGACTGTCGCCGCGCCTTCGGAAGAGACGACCTATCGCCGCGTCGTCGAGAACGCGCTGATGAGAGCGGTTTTCCCGCAGGACGAGGCTAGAAGGCTGTTCATCAAGACGCTGGGCGCCTCCACCGCCGCCGCCGCGATCGCCTCCGTCTTTCCGATCGGGTTCGCCACGGAGGCGCTCGCTCAGACCGGCGGCATCGAAAAGAAGGACCTCAAGGTCGGGTTCATTCCGATCACCTGCGCGACCCCGATCATCATGGCCTCGCCGATGGGCTTCTACGCCAAGCACGGGCTGAACGTCGAGGTCATCAAGACCGCCGGATGGGCCGTCATCCGCGACAAGACCATCAACAAGGAATACGACGCCGCCCATATGCTGGCGCCGATGCCGCTGGCGATCTCGATGGGCGCGGGATCCAATCCGATCCCGTACACGATGCCGGCCGTCGAGAACATCAACGGCCAGGCGATCACGCTATCGATGAAGCACAAGGACAAGCGCGATCCGAAAAGCTGGAAGGGCTTCAAATTCGCGGTGCCCTTCGACTATTCGATGCACAACTACCTGCTCCGCTATTATCTGGCCGAGCATGGGCTCGACCCGGATACCGACGTCCAGATCCGCGCCGTGCCGCCGCCGGAGATGGTCGCCAATCTCCGCGCCGACAACATCGACGGGTTCCTGGGGCCGGACCCCTTCAACCAGCGTGCGGTCTTCGACGGCGTGGGCTTCATCCATCTGCTGACCAAGGAGCTGTGGAACGGCCATCCCTGCTGCGGCTTCGCGGCCAGCCAGGAGTTCGTCACCGGCCAGCCCAACACCTATCGCGCCCTGCTCAAGGCGATCATCGACGCGACCGCCTTCGCCTCCAAGCAGGAGAACCGGAAGTCGATCGCCGAGGCCATCGCGCCGGCGAACTATCTCAACCAGC
The DNA here is from genome assembly GCF_900109525.1 of Allobosea lupini. Lineage (GTDB taxonomy): Bacteria > Pseudomonadota > Alphaproteobacteria > Rhizobiales > Beijerinckiaceae > Allobosea > Allobosea lupini. The sequence continues at coordinate 421,993 of NZ_FOAN01000005.1, forward strand.
CGGTGACGGTGCTGGAACAGATCCTCACCGGCACCTATGCGGACGGGCTGGGGCAGGTGAAGCGCGACGCCAACCGCATCGACTTCGATCCGTTTCCCTATGACAGCTTCGCCGTCTGGATGCTGACGCAGATGAAGCGCTGGGGCCAGATCAAGGGCGACGTCGATTATGCCGGCATCGCCTCCAAGGTCTATCTCGCAACCGATACCGCCAAGCTGATGCAGGAGGTCGGGCTGAACCCGCCGGCTCCGGGATCGAAGACCATCGTGATGATGGGCAAGACCTTCGACGCCGCAAAGCCCGAGGACTACCTCAAAAGCTTCCCGATCAAGCGCAGCTGACGCGCTGGTGACGGAGCGGTAGAATGACGATCAGCCCCAATCTTCGCGCCTCGGTCCTGTCGCTGACGATTCTCCTCGTCTTCCTGGCCGCCTGGCAGATCGCCACGCTGGGCGGGAGCGGGCCAGCGTCCAACATCGATCCGGAATACGCCAAGCTGATGGGCCAGCAGGTCACGCAGGGCAAGTCCGCGATGCCCGGACCGCTCGATGTCGCCAAGACGATCTGGGGGCATCTGAAGGACCCCTTCTACGACAAGGGTCCCAACGACAAGGGGCTCGGAATCCAGCTCGCCTATTCGCTCGGACGGGTGCTGCTCGGCTATGCGCTGGCGGTTCTGCTGGCGATCCCGCTCGGCTTCCTGATCGGCATGTCGCCGCTGATCTCGAAGGCGCTCGACCCTTTCATCCAGGTGCTGAAGCCGATCTCGCCTTTGGCCTGGATGCCGCTGGCGCTCTACACGATCAAGGACTCTGGCATTTCGGCGATCTTCGTCATCTTCATCTGCTCGGTCTGGCCGATGCTGCTGAACACCGCCTTCGGCGTATCGGCCGTGCGGAAGGAATGGCTGAACGTGGCGCGCACCCTCGAGGTCGGCCCGGTCAGGCGCGCCTTCACCGTCATCCTGCCGGCCGCGGCCCCGACGATCCTGACCGGCATGCGGATATCGATCGGCATCGCCTGGCTCGTCATCGTGGCGGCTGAGATGCTCGTGGGTGGCACCGGCATCGGCTACTTCGTCTGGAACGAGTGGAACAACCTTTCGATCACCAATGTGATCGTCGCCATCTTCGTCATCGGCGTGATGGGCATGCTCCTCGACCAGACCCTGGCGCGGTTCCAGCGCGCCGTCACCTATCCGGATTGAGCGGCGCCATGCAGGATCTGTCGGCCAACCCCAAATTCATTTCGATCGAGGGCATTTCCCGGCGCTATCCGAAGAGCGGGGGCGGAACCACGACGATCTTCGAAGATCTCTGGTTCTCGATGAGAAAGGGCGAGTTCGCCTGTGTCATCGGCCACTCCGGCTGCGGCAAGACCACGGTCCTCAACATCCTGAACGGGCTCGATGCACCCGATGACGGCGCAGCGATCGTCGACGGCAGGGCGATCGAAGGCCCGTCGCTGGATCGCGCCGTGATCTTCCAGGGCCACTCCCTGCTGCCGTGGCGCACTGTGCTCGGAAACGTCGCCTATGCAGTCGCGGCCCGGCACCGCGACTGGCCGAGGGCGAAGGTGCAGGCCCATGCGATGGCCTTCATCGAGAAGGTCGGCCTCAAGGGGTCCGAACTGAAAAAGCCGTCCGAGCTTTCGGGCGGGATGAAGCAGCGCGTCGGCATCGCACGCGCGCTGTCCATCGAACCCAAGATGATGCTGATGGACGAGCCCTTTTCGGCGCTTGATGCCCTGACACGCGGAACGCTGCAGGACGAGGTCCGGCGCATCTGCCTGGAGACCGGTCAGACCGCCTTCATGATCACCCACGACGTCGACGAGGCGATCTATCTCGCCGACCGCATCGTGCTGATGACCAACGGACCGCAGGCGATGGTGGCCGAGATCGTCGAGAACCCCCTCCCCCGCAACCGCGTGCGGACCGAGATCCATCATCACCCCGACTACTACGCCATCCGCAACCACTTGATCGACTTCCTGGTCTTCCGCTCGAAGACGTTCAAGGACGCGATCCCGGCAGGTTACGACCGCAGACACCCCCCCGTGGTGCGGCCGGCCGCCAGCGGAAGCACGGCTCCCTCAGGCTCGCGCGCGGCCTGAGCTGTCCCCAGGCGCCAAAGATCGATCTTTATCGAGAGGATGCAGACCATGAAACGTGAAGAGCTGACCGAGAAGATTCTCGACATCAAGCGCGAGAAGGGCTGGACCTGGAAGCATATCACCTCGGAGATCGGCGGGATGTCCGAGGTGCTGATCGTCGGGGCGCTGCTGGGCCAGATGAAGCTGGTCAAGCCGCTCGCCAGGGCCGCGGCCGAGCTGTTCGGCCTGACCGAGATGGAAGAGCGCATGCTCAACGAAGTGCCTTATCGCGGCACGGGCACGCCGATGCCGCCGACCGACCCGCTGATCTATCGCTTCTACGAGATGGTGATGGTCAACGGGCCGGCCTGGAAGGCGCTGATCGAGGAAGAGTTCGGCGACGGCATCATGTCGGCCATCGACTTCAACATCTCCTTCGAGCGTGAGCCGAACCCGAAGGGCGATCGCGTCAAGATCGGGATGTCGGGCAAGTTCCTGCCGTACAAATACTACGGCAACGGGCAGGGCATCCCGGAATACGGCTTCAAGGAAGCCTGAGCCAATCACGCGGCCGCCGCTGCCGCCGTTCACACGCGTTCTCCACCATCCAGAAAGTCCGGATGGCGGAGAACGCGTGGAACCAGCGTGATCCGGAGCGCGTCGCTCTCGCCTATCCGCCGGACAGTATCTGGCGGAACCGCTCGCAGTTCTTCGCAGGGCGCGACGCCATCGTCGCGTTCCTGCCGCGCAAATTGGAGCGGCAGCTGGAATACCGGCTCGTGAAGGAACTGGCGCCGGGGTAACGTGGCGATCACCGGTCGACAGTCCCGAGACCGAGCCGCTAGTCAGGTTGCCGACCGCGCTGGCACAACCTTTGCTCAGCCTTACGCGTAAGCCTAAGCTCATGACGAACATGTTGTCGGGGAGGAGATCGATGGTGCTGATGGTGAACCGGCGCAGGGCGCTCGGACTGGGTGTGGGTCTCGCTTCGACGGCGCTCGCGCAGGGCGGCTTCGCTCAGGGCAAGAGACCGTTGAGCGTAGCCGCCATCTATACGGTCCCGGTCGAGCAGCAATGGGTCTCACGCATCCACAAAGCGCTAAACGCTGCCAAGGAGCGCGGCGACATCACCTATAAATTCTCCGAGAACGTCACCAATACCGATTACGAGCGCGTCATGCGCCAATATTCGACCGAAGGCGCCGACCTCGTCGTCGGCGAGGTCTTCGGCGTCGAGCGCGCGGCGCGCAAGGTCGCGACCGACTTCCCCAAGGCCGCCTATCTGATGGGCTCCTCGTTCCAGCCCTCAAAGCCGAATTTCTCGGTCTTCGACAACTTCATCCACGAACCCTCGTTCCTGACCGGCATGGTGGCGGGCACGGCGACCAAGTCAAACGTCATCGGCCTCGTCGGCGGCTATGCCATTCCGGAGGTCAACCGGCTGATGAACGCCTTCATGGAAGGCGCGCTTTCGGTCAATCCGCAGGCGAAGTTCCTCGTGACCTTCATCAACTCCTGGTACGACCCGCCGAAGGCCAAGGAAGCCGCCTTCGCGATGATCGACAAGAAGGCGGACGTTCTCTACGCCGAGCGCTTCGGCGTCACGGACGCCGCCAAGGAGCGCGGCGTCAAGGCGATCGGCAATGTCATCGACACGGCCTCCCAGTATCCGGGCGTGGTCCTGGCCTCGGCGCTTTGGCACATGGAGCCAACGATCGACCGGGTCATCAAGAACGTCGCCAGCGGCACCTACGAGCCTGCCGATTACGGCGTCTACAGTTACATGGCCCATGGCGGCGCGAGCCTGTCCCCGCTCGATCCCAAGCTCGTGCCCCAGGACGTCATCGACGTCGTGAAGGCAAAGGAGAAGGACATTCTCGACGGCGCCTTCCGCGTGAACGTCAACGACGCAGAGCCGAAGTCGACCGCTTGAGCGCCGAGGGGCCAGCCTTCGCGCCCGTCCTGGCGCTGCGCGGCATCACCAAGCGCTTCGGCGCGCTGACGGCGAACGACGCGGTCGATCTCACTTTGCACGGCGGCGAGATCGTCGCGTTGCTCGGCGAGAACGGCGCGGGCAAGACCACGCTGATGAACATCCTCTTAGGCCATTATCTGGCCGACCAGGGGGAGGTCTCGGTCGCTTCCCCCGAAGGCGAGCTGCGGCCGCTGCCGCAGGGCTCGCCGCTGGCGGCGCTCAACGCCGGCATCGGGATGGTGCACCAGCATTTCACCCTGGCCGAGAACCTGACCGGGTTCGAGAACATCGTGCTCGGGCTCGAACCGCTGTTTGGGCTGGCGCGCGGGCGGCGCGCCATGCGCCGCACCGTCGAGGCCCTGATGGCGCGCACGGGACTTGTCGTGCGGCTCGACCTTCGCGTCGCGGAGCTCGGCGTCGGCGAACGCCAGCGCATCGAAATCCTCAAGGCGCTCTCGCGCCGCACCCGCATCCTCGTGCTCGACGAGCCCACGGCCGTGCTGACCCCGCAGGAGGCCGAAGGTCTCTTCGCGGCGCTGCGGGCCTTGGCCGCCGAGGGGCTGGGCATCGTGTTCATCAGCCACAAGCTCGACGAGGTGCTCGCACTGTCGCAGCGGCTCGTCGTGCTGCGCGCCGGCCGCAAGGTCGCCGACCGGCCGACCGTGGGCGCCGATCGGGCCCTGATCGCACAGCTGATGGTCGGCGAAGAGGTCGAGGTCGAGCGCCCGGCGCCCGCCCAACCCGGCCCGGCCGCACTGGAGCTCCAGCGCGTCTCGGCGGGCTCCGGCCGCACGCGGCTGATCGAGGCCACGCTGATCTTGCGACAGGGCGAGATCGTCGGCATCGCCGGCGTATCCGGCAACGGTCAGTCGAGCCTCGCCGGGCTGGTCGCGGGCCTGCTCGGACCCGACAGCGGCATCATGACGGTCTTGGGCCGGCAGGGCGGTGCTAGCCCGGCCGAGCGGCGGCGCGACGGCGTCGGGCGGCTCGCCGAAGACCGCCATCGCGACGGCATGGTCGGCGACATGACGGTCGCGGAGAATCTCGTGATCGAGCGGCGCGGCGAAAGGCCGTTCAGCCATCTCGGCCTGTTGCGGCCGAAGGCGATCCGCGCGGCGGCGCAGGACGCCATCGCCTCCTACGACATCCGCTGCCCCGGCCCGGATGCCCCGCTTCGGCTGCTCTCGGGCGGCAATATCCAGAAGCTGCTGCTGGCGCGGGCGCTGGCGGGCGCACCCCGCCTCATCCTCGCCAACCAGCCGACGCGCGGCCTGGATATCGGCGCGACGGTCAGCGTCCATCGCCGGCTGCGCGAGGCGGCGGAGGCCGGTGCGGCCGTGCTGCTGATTTCGGAGGATCTCGACGAGCTTTTCGCGCTGAGCCATCGCATCGCGGTGATCCATGGCGGACGGCTGACGCCCACAGCCGACGCCGACCGGCTGAGCGCGGCCGAGATCGGGCTCGCCATGGCAGGCGAAGCCTTCTCCGCCTTCGGAGCCGCGGCATGATCCGCTTCGAGCCGCGCGCGCAGCCTTCCCTGCTGCTCAGGATCGCGATCCCAATTGCTTCGGCGCTGTCCGCGCTGCTGCTGTCGCTCGTCATCCTGGCGCTGACCGGCACCCCGGCCTCCCGTGCCATCGGCCTGCTGCTCGCTGGCGCCGCAGGTTCGGTCTTCGCGCTCACGGAGACATTGACGCGGGCGACGCCGCTGATCCTCACCGGGCTCGCCGCAGCCATCGCCTTTCGCTCGCGGCTCTGGAATATCGGCGCGGAAGGGCAGCTCTATGCCGGAGCGCTCGCGGCCGTCGCCATCGGTTCCGGGGCGATCGAAGGGCCGCCCTGGCTGATGCTGCCGCTGGTTTGCCTGGCCGGAGCGCTGGCGGGCGGGCTCCTGATGCTCGGGCCGGCGCTGCTGAAGGCGAAGCTCTCGGTCGACGAGGTGGTGACGACCCTTCTCCTCAACTTCGTCGTGCTGCTCTTCGTGCAGATGATGCTCGAAGGACCGCTCAAGGATCCGATGGGCATGGGCTGGCCGCAGTCGGCGCCTATCGTCGACGAGGCGGCCTTGCCAAAGCTCGTCGCGCAGATGCGGCTGCATGCCGGGCTGATCATCGCGCTCGTCGCGGCGCTGCTCGTCGCCTTCCTGCAGCGTGCGACGGTGCTGGGTTTCGAGATGCGGGCGGTCGGCGGCAATGCCAGCGCCGCCGCCTTCGCCGGCATCCCGGTCGCGGCGACGCTGGTGAAGACCGGCTTCCTCTCCGGCGCGCTAGCTGGCCTGGCCGGGGCCGGCGAGGTGGCGGGGCTGAAGGGCTATCTGACCAGCGACCTCTCGCCCGGCTTCGGCTATGCCGGCATCGTCGTCGCCATGCTGGCGGCGCTGGAACCGCTGGCCGTGATCCCGGCCGCGGTCTTCATCGCCGGCATCTTCGTCGGCGCCGACACGATGAGCCGCAGCCTCGGCGTCTCCAACTATTTCGCCGATCTGGTCGTGGCGCTCTCGCTGCTCTGCGTCCTCGTCGGCTCGCTGTTCCTGCGCTATCGGCTGCGCCGGGTGGAGACGGCATGAGCGAGGCATTCGAGATTCTGCTGCAGGCCAATTTCTGGGCGGCGGCGATCCGGATCGCGACGCCGCTGATCTTCGGCGTGCTCGGCGCGCTGATCTGCGAGCGGGCGGGCGTGCTCAATCTCGGCATCGAGGGCATCTTCGTCGCCGGGGCCATGGCGGGCTGGCTTTCGGTCTATCTCGGCCTGCCGCTTTGGCTCGGCGTCACTGTGGCGGCGATGGCGGGGGCGTGCCTCGGCCTGCTGCATGGCTGCCTGACCGTGGTCCTCGGCCTCTCTCAGCATGTCGCCGGCATCGGCATCACGCTGTTCGCGACGAGCGCCGCCTATTTCGGCTACCGCGTCGCCTTTCCCGCCGTGACGACGCCGCCGCGCATCGAACCCTTCCAGCCGCTCGGCCTCGGCTTCCTCGACGCCGTGCCGATCCTCGGCCCTGCCCTGTCGCAGCAGACGGCGCTGACATGGCTCGCCTTCGCGGTGGTCGGCCTCACCGCCTTCGTGCTGGCGAAGACGCCGCTCGGTCTCGCGATCCGTGCCGTCGGCGACAATCCGGCTTCGGTCGACGCACAAGGGCTTTCCGTCGCCGGGCTGCGGATGGGCGCGCTGGCTGCCGGCTCGGCGCTGATGGCGATCGGCGGCGCCTTCCTGACCATGTCGGCGTTCAACGCCTTCTTCTTCGGCATGATCAACGGGCGCGGCTGGGTCTGCATCGCGCTCACCGTCTTCGCTTCCTGGCGGCCGGGCAAGGCGCTGCTCGGCGCGCTGCTCTTTGGCGCCTTCGACGCCTATCAGCTCAGGCTCCAGACGCTCGCCGGCGGCGTAGTGCCGAGCCAGCTCTTCCTGATGCTTCCCTATCTGCTCTCGATCGCGGCCTTGATCCTGGTCGCGCGCAAGGCTGACTATCCGCGCGCCCTGATGAAGCCCTACATCAAGGGCGAACGCTGATTCTTTCGCGAGCGACGACCTGCCATGCAACCCGATTTGCTGATTCGCCAGGCCAATCTTCCCGAGGGCGGTGCACCGGTCGACATCGCCATTGCGGATGGGACTATCGTAGAGATCGCGCAGCGCATCACGATCGAGGCACGCGAGACCATCGATGCGACCGACCGGCTGGTCAGCCCACCCTTCGTCGACCCGCATTTCCATATGGATGCGACGCTTTCGCTCGGCCTGCCGCGGCTGAACCGCTCGGGCACGTTGCTGGAAGGCATCGCGCTGTGGGGCGAGCTCAAACCGCTGCTGACCCATGAAGCTGTGATCGAGCGTGCCTTACGCTATTGCGACCTCGCAGCGTCGCAGGGGCTGCTGGCCATCCGCAGCCATGTCGACATCTGCGACGATCGGCTGCTGGCCGTCGAGGCGTTGCTGGAGGTGAAGAAGCGCATAGCGCCCTATATCTCGCTGCAGCTCGTCGCCTTCCCGCAGGATGGCTATCTGCGCAGCCCCGGCGCCGTCGACAATCTGAAACGCGCGCTCGATCTCGGCGTCGACATCGTCGGCGGCATCCCGCATTTCGAGCGCAGCATGGCCGATGGCGCAGAATCCGTGCGCCAGCTTTGCCGCATCGCCGCCGAGCGCGGCCTGCCTGTCGACATGCATTGCGATGAGACTGACGATCCGATGTCGCGCCATGTCGAGACGCTTGTGCAGGAGACGTTGCGCCATGGCTTGCAGGGTCGCGTCGCCGGCTCGCACCTGACCTCGATGCACTCGATGGACAACTACTACGTCTCGAAACTGATCCCGCTGATCGCAGAGGCGAAGCTTCACGCCATCGCCAACCCGCTTATCAACATCTGCATCCAGGGCCGGCACGACACCTACCCCAAACGCCGAGGTCTCACACGCGTACCCGAATTGATGGCGGCCGGCGTCAACGTCGCCTTCGGCATGGATTGCGTGATGGACCCCTGGTACTCCCTCGGCGCGGCCGACCCGCTCGATGCCGCCCATATGGCCGTGCATGTCGGGCAGATGACCTCACTGGCCGCGATGAAGCAATGCTTCGACGCGGTAACGGTCAATGCCGCCGCCGCGATGGGGTTGGCGGATTACGGTATCGCCGTCGGCAAGCCGGCCGATCTCGTGGTGCTCGATGCGCGCGATCCGATCGAGGCCATTCGCCTGCGACCGCCACGGCTTGCAGTCCTCAAGGGCGGGCGAGTGATCGCGAAGGCCAAGCCACGCGAGAGCATGCTCGAAATCGCGGGCCGGCCGAGCAGTGTAGCGGCAGCCCACTACGCGCCGCGTCCCCCGAAGGGTGGAGCTGTGGCGTGAGCCCTCATTGCCGTGCGCGGACGAAGGCGCGGAGCAGCACTTTGACAGGATTTGCCGCATCGACAGGTCGAACATATTGCCGCACCGACCAGCGCTGCCGCAGTGCAACAGAACCCTTGCCAACTGAGAGCCGTCCACACATCGCGCGAAGTGGATGAAGCCAGGCCGACCAAGAGGCAAGCGCCTTAGGAGAGCCGGACCTTCCGCATGAAATACGGGCGAGAACTCACCGGAGAATCGCCGAAACGTTCGCGCTCGATACTCGCAATCAGCAGGCGTAGCGACAGAGCCGGTCGTGGTCGACCGCTGACGGGATTCGCTCCTCCACCGCGCCATAGCCGCCACCGCCGGAGGTTTCCAGCCGGATGATGTCGCCCTTTACCAGCGGCAGATTGTTGATCTTGGAGCCGAGCGCCTGCCGCTCGCCGTCGCGGATGAGGTAGAGATGTCCCTCGCGGCCGGGCTCGCCGCCTTCCAGCCCATAGGGCCTGAACTTGAAGCGTTCCAGATTGGCGGTAAACACCGCCGCAGGACTGTCGACGCGCCATTCGCGGAACAGGCCGAGCCCGCCGCGCTGGCGTCCGGCGCCGCCCGAGCCGTCGATCAGCCCGTAAGCGGTGATCGTCAAAGGCACGTCGGCCTCGATCATCTCGATCGGGATCGAGGCGTTGTTGTGCATGCCGTAGGAATAGGCGTTGAGCCCGTCCTGGTCGTCGTAGGCGCCGGTGCCGCCGATCTCGATCTCGACAAGTACGCCGCGCTCGCCCTGCTCGCCGATGGTCTGGAAGGAGCAGACATAGGAGACGCCGTAGTAGGCCGCCGGCACGCGGCCGGGCACCGCCTGATGCAGTGCGCCGAACATTGTGGTGGCGAGTCGGTGCCCGACCGCGACCCGGTTCGCCACCGGAGCAGGATGACGCGGATTGACGATCAGCCCTTCCGGCACGATCAGCGAGACCGGCCGGTAGCAGCCGGCATTGGCAGGGATCTCCTTGTCGGCGATCGCCATCACCGCATAGTAGACCGCCGAGCCGGAAGAGGCGACGGTGGCGTTGATCGGCCCCGACGCCTGCTTGCCGCAGCCGGAGAGGTCGACGACCATCTCCTCGCCCTTGACCTCGATTTGCGCATGGATGCGGATCGGATCGGGCAGGATGCCGTCGTCGTCGAGGAAATCCTCGAAGGAATAGCGCCCGTCGGGAATCCGCCCGATCATCGCGCGCATCGCCCGCTCGGAGCCGTCGAGCAGCAGCGTGCAGGCCTCGACGATGGTATCGGCGCCGAAACGCGTCGCGAGACGCTGCATCGTGCCGTGGCCGACGGCGAGCGAGGCAAGTTGTGCCTGCAGATCGCCCAGCAGCATGTCGGGCCGGCGCACGTTCTGCAGCATCATCGCCAGGACGTCGTCGTTCATCACGCCGCCGCGCAAGAGCTTCAGCGGCGGGATGCGCAGGCCCTCCTGGAAAATCTCGGTGGCACTCGCGGCATAGGAGCCTGCCGCCATGCCGCCCATGTCGAGATGGTGGCAGAGCGTGCCGACGATCGCGATGCGCTGCCCCTCGGCATAGACGGGTCGGTAGGCGAGGATGTCGGGGATGTGCTGACCGCCGCAATAGGGGTCGTTGGTGATGACGACGTCGCCCTCCTGCCATTGGTCGAGCGGCAGGAAGTCGCGGACGATGGTGATCAGGCCAGCGCTCATGGAGTTGAGGTGGCCCGGAATGCGGGCCGACTGCGCGACATTGTAGCCGTCCCGGTCGAAAACGGCGGTCGAATAGTCGAGCATCTCGCGCACGATAGTCGAGCGGCTGGTGCGCCAGACCGTGACGTCCATCTCATTGGCGGTGGCTGTGAAGGCGTTGCGTAGCACTTCGAGCGTGACGGGGCCGAGATCGGTCTTCGCTGCTGCGGTTCTTGTCATGGCGGTCATGGTTCGTCTCGCTCAAATCTTGCGGGCGATAAGCGCGCCCATCGGGCCGGGCGCGCAGGCCCAGCCTGCGGTGAGCAGGATCGTGGTGTATTCCTCCTCGACGAGCGCCGGCCCGGCGATCTCGCCAGCGAGCGCCGGGCGCCGATAGACCGGCACCTCCGCGAAGGCGCCGTCGAGCAGGACGGGCCGCGATTCCATCGGCTCGCTCTTGCCACCCGCCGACGTCGCCGCGGCCGTCGCGGTGCCGGTCGACAGCACGCCGACCGCCGCGAGCCGCAGCGCCACCAGCTCCACCGCCGCCTTCGGATCGGAATAGGAGAAGCGCTGGGCGTGGCCGGCGTGGAAATCGGCAACGACGCGGGCAAGCGCCTCCGGCGTCGCGCTCGCCTCGGTCCAGGGCACCACCAGCTCCGAGGCTTGGCCGCGATAGCGCAAATCGGCCGAGACGAGGTAGCGCCGGCTGGAAGCCGGCACGCCGTCCTCGTCCAGCAGCGCAGCGCCCTGCGCCATCAGCTCCGCGAGCATCGTCCTGACATGCGGCAGGTTGGCATCGGTCGTCGGCATCACCCTGCTGCGGGCGAGATCGTGGACGATGTCGGAATGCAGGATGCCATAGGCCGAGAAGGTCGAGGCGTCGGCAGGGAAGATCACCTCCGACACGCCGAGTTCCTCCGCGACGGGGATGGCGTGAAGTCCGCCCGCCCCACCGAAGGAGACGAGGCTGAAGTCGCGCGGGTCGAGGCCCTTCTCGAACAGGCTCAAGCGCGCGGCGGCGGCGAGGCTCGTATTGGTCACGGTCATCATGCCGTCGACCGCTGCCTCCATGGACAAACCCAGCGGCGCGCCGACTTTTCCGAGGATGGCCGCGCGCGAGGCGTCGAGATCGAGCTTCATCGCGCCGCCGAGAAAATAGCGCGGGTCGAGCCGGCCCATGACCAGATTGGCGTCGGTGACGGTCGGCTCGGTGCCGCCGCGCCCGTAGCAGACCGGCCCCGGCCGCGAGCCGGCGCTGCGCGGGCCGACGCGCAGGCGCCTGGCCTCGTCGATCGAGGCGATCGAACCGCCGCCCGAGCCGATGGTGCGGATCTCGATCATCGGCAGGCGCACCGGCAGTTCGTCGATCTCGCCCTGGGTCATCTGCGTGACTGTTCCCTCGCGCACCACGCAGACGTCGAAGCTGGTCCCGCCCATGTCGACGCCGAGCAGGTTCGGTCGCGCCAGCGCCTGCGCCATGCGCAGAGTCGCGAGCGCTCCTCCCGACGGACCGGAGAGCAGTAGCCGCGCCGGCTGGCGCTTCGCCACCTCGGCGCTGCAGACGCCGCCATTGGACTGGACGAGCAGCAATCGCGCCGCGACGCCGGCCTCGGCCAGGCGCGTCCCCAACCGGTCGAGATAGGTGCCGACTACGGGCAGCAGCAGGGCGTTGAGAACGGTTGTCGAGGTCCGCTCGAATTCCCGGATCTCGGGGCTGATATCGGATGAGAGCGAGATCGGGATGTCGGGAAAGCGCTGGCCCAGCCATTCGGCCAGCGCCTTCTCGTGCCGGTCGCTGCGATAGGCGTTGAGCAGCGAAACGGCGATGGCGCCGGGGGCAGCTGCCGCGATCTTCTCCGCCAGCGGCTCCAGCGCCGCAACATCGAGCGGCGTCTCGACGCTGCCATCGGCGCGCATGCGCTCGACGACGCCGAAGCGCCGTTCGCGGCCGACCAGCGGAGCCTGCCGCTTCTGGCGGGCGCTGTAGATGTCGCGGCGATTGTGTCGGCCGATCTCCAGCACGTCCTCGAAACCGGCCGTGGTCAGCAGAACGCCCTTCGCCAGCTTGCGCTCCAGCACCGCATTGGTCGCGATCGTGGTGCCGTGCAGGAGGATCCGGATATCGGCCAGCGCGAAACCGTAGCGCTCCCCGGCCTCGCGCAGGCCCGTCAGCAGGCCGATCGAGGGATCCTCGGGCGTGGTCGGGGTCTTGAGGCTGGAGAGGCCTTGGGTCTTTTCGTTCAGGATCTGGAGATCGGTGAAGGTGCCGCCGATGTCGATGCCGATGCGGATGAAAGGAACGGAAGTCACGAAAGCTCCGGTCGTCGTCTCGAAGGTAGGAAATGTGATGAAGTTCGCGGGCTCAGCGCATCAGGGCCGGCAGCCACAGTGCCGTCTCCGGCCAGAGCAGCAGCACGCCGACCGCCAGGAGATAGGCGAAGAGGAAGGGCATCACGCCGGCGAAGACGTCGGTGATCGGCCCGCCTTTGGGTCGCATGCCCTGGAGGACATACATCACAGTGCCGTCCGGCGGGCTGATCTGCGCGATCTCGACCAGCATGGTGACGATCACGCCGAACCAGATCGGATCGTAGCCGAGCCCAACGACGATCGGGAAAACCACCGGCACCGTCGTGATGATCATGGAGAAGCCTTCCATGAAGGTGCCGAGCGCGAAATACATGCCGATGATCGCGAGCATGATCGCCCAGGGCGGGATCGGCAGATGCGCGATCATCTCCGCCACGGCCTGCGGCACGTTGATCAGCGTCAGCACGTAGTTGAGCAAATAGGCGCCCATGATGATGAGGCCGAGCAGCGCCGTGTTGCGCGCCGTCGTCAGGGCCGAGGCGTGCAGCATGGCGAGGGAGAAGCGACGCTCGATCACCGCGAAGAGGGCGGACCCGACGACGCCGAGCGCGGCGGCCTCCGTGGGCGTGGCGAAACCGACATAGATCGAGCCGAGCACGAGCACGATCAGGACGAGCGTCGGCACGAGATCCCACAGCGCCCTGATCTTGGTCATCAACGGGACCGGCGGAGGCTTCTCCATCGGATGGCGCAGGCCATGCGCCACGATGATCGCAATGAAGAAGGCCGTGACGATGACACTGGGAATGATCGCAGCGATATAGAGCGCGCCGACAGACGTCTCGGTGATCAGGCCGTAGACGATGAAGGTGATGCCCGGCGGAATCAGATTGCCCATGGCGCCGCCGGCGGCGAGCGAACCCAGCACCATGCGCTGGTTGTATTTCGTGCCCTCGAAATAGGGCAGCGCGACCGATCCCATCGTCGCGGCGGTGGCGACCGACGAGCCGGAGATCGCGGAGAATAGCGCGCAGGAGGCGATGTTGGTGTGTAGCAGCCCGCCCGGCATCCGGTTCAGCCAGACGTTGAGCGCCTTGTAGAGGCGCTCGGACAGACCCGCCCGCAGCAGGATCTCGCCCATCAGGAGGAAGAGCGGCACCGCGATCAGCACGAAATTGCTGGACGGTCCCCAGAAAGTCTGGCCGGCGAAGGCCCAGAACGGCCTGTCCGAGAACATGAAGCCGGTGAGCAAGGCGAGGATGCCGAGCACGGCCGCGACATGCACGCCCGCGCCGAAGAACACGGCGAAGATCGCGACGAGCGCCAGGATTTCCGCGACGGGGAGCGCCTGGGCTCCGGCCGCGAAGATCACGACGCCCATCATGACGAGGAGGAAGGCGACCGCGATCATGCGCCGGTCTCCCGGCGCGCCATGGCGACGGCTTCGAGCGCTTCCTCGGCCTCGTCGTCGATGCTGCGCGAGCCGAGCAGCGCGGCGATCTCGTCATAGCGGCCGCAGAACAGCCCGAGCAAGGCTTCCAGCAGGAGGGCCGCGATCATCACCAGGAAGGCGCCGAGCCCGAAAGCCCATATGCCCTGCGGCCATGCCATCGGAATGTGCAGGGCGCTGTTGTCATGGGCGTCGAACATCACGGATTCATCCAGAAGCTGCCACCCTGCCCATGCGAGAAAGGCGGCGAAAAGCCCGAGCAGAACGAGCGCGAAGAGATGCAGGAACGCGCGGATCTTCAGCGGCATGCGGTTGATCAGCACGTCGACCCTGATATGCGCCCGCTCCGCCAGCGTATGCGCCAGCGACCAGGAGATGCCGCAGGCGAGCATGTAGCCGCTGATCTCGACGGTGGCGGCGCTGGACACACCGAAGAAGGAGCGGCCGACGATGTCGGTGGTGATGAAGAGCGCGCAGAGCACGTAGTTCCAGCCCGCCGCATAGGCCATCCAGCTGGCTGCCCCCTCGATCATCCGGCGCAGTGTCCGGGCGATCTGCAGCGCAGCCGGGGCGTCGGCCCCGGCCACGGGGCTCAAGGCTTGAACTCCACCTTGGAGATCGGCGCGATGACGTCGTTGTAGACCGTGCCGCAGCGCGCGCCGCAGCGCTTGACGAAGCCAGGCAGCACCGTGCTCTGCATGATCTGCCGCACCAGCGCCTTGTCGGCCTCGGTCGCCTTGACCTCGGTCATCGGCTTGGCGGCGAGCGAGTGGATCTTGCAGGCGTCCTTTGCCCCGATATTGCAGTCGATGCCATCGCGCGTCGCGGCGTCGCCGAGCGTCCAAAGCGCATCGGTCATGTCGGCGAAGGTCTTCTCCAGCAGGCCCTTGGTGCCGGCATCGAGCTTGTTCCACCAGCCGAGGTTGACCATGTAGCCGGCGACCGCCCAGGAGAGCGGCAGGTCGGAGATGTGGCTCGCCACTTCCGGCCAGCGCGCTGCCGCGCCCGAACCCGTGCCGGTGACGGCACAGTCGACGACACCGCGTTCCAAGGCACTGTAGACCTCCGGGAAGCCGATCGAGACCGGCTGGCCGCCGATGGTCTGGACGAGATCGACCAGCGAATTGCCGAAGGTGCGGATCTTGCGGCCCTTGAGATCGGACAGGCTGGCGAAGGGCTGGCGGCAGAACAGCACCTGCGCCGGGAACGGGTAGGTGACGACGAGGCGGGTGTTGAAGCGCTCGAGTTCCTTGTTGGCGACCGGCAACATCGCATCGGCGATCTTGCGGGCCATGCCGATGTCGGGGCTCAGGCCCGAAAGGTCGATGCCGTCTAGCAGCGGTACGTCGCCCGACAATGTCGAGAGCGTGCCGGCGCCGATATCGACCTGACCGGAGCGGACGAGGCGGACGATCTCGTTGCCGCCGAGATTGCGCTCGCTGTGAGAGCTGAGCTGGACGGTGATCTGCCCGTTGGAGGCTTTCGGCAGGCCCTCGCGGAGAAACGGAACGTCGACGAGCGTGAACTGGGCGCTGGTCGGCAGCGGCTGCGTCACCGCCGAGATGGTCTGCTTCGGGATCGGCGCCTGCGCGGACGCGACACCGGATGCGGCCAGTGCTGCAAGCAGCGCCGTGCCGGCCGTAATGCACTTGATCATCGCTTTGAGCCTCGGTTGTTCGTGTTCCCCTTGGTGGCCCTCGCGTTGCGGCTGTTTCCTCCGTCCGCCGTGATCGACGGCTTCTATCGTTTCTCGACACTCCTTCTGACGTCTTTTCCTGCGACAGGCCTTTGGCCGCCGGCCTTCAGGGCTGAAATTCAAGGCGATCGGGCGCCCGCTGTCGAATTGTGTTTTTGGATCGGGCCGATCGGGATTCCTGATCGGGCCGCGCCTCGTGTTCGAGCACCCTGCCGATTTGGCAGGCATGGCGCGCGACCAGCGCCGCGAGGAAATTGTTCGATTTTCGCAGATATGAGATCTGGAAGCCGTTGGGGGGCAACGTCACCCCTTCGACCGAAAGCCGCCGCAGGCGCCCGCAAGCCAGATCCTCCCGCACGAGCGCCAGCGGTAGAATGCAGCTTCCCATACCGTCGAGGGCCATGCGGGTCATGATCGTCAGCGAAGCGCTGCCCCAGAGGCGGACTTGCTCGCGCCCCTCTCCCCCGAGCGCGCGCTTGATCTCCTCCGCCAGCGGGCTGCCATGAGAGAAGCTGATGATTGGCCACTGTGCCAGCCGGGCCAGCGTCAGCGGCTCATCGCCCAGCGGCAGCTCCGGGCTCGCAACCCAGCCGAGCGGCAGGTGACACAGGCGCTGGTTGACCGCGCGCGGATCGGCGACAGGGCCAACCTGCATGCCGACATCGATCTGCCCGCGCAGCAGATGCTCGGTCAGGACGTTCGTCGTATCGACGATCATGTCGACCACGAGGTCGGGATAGCTGGTGTTGATGACCTCGATCAGCCGCGGCATCAGGCTGTGCACCAGCGTCTCGGCCACGCCGAGCCGCAGCACGCCGCGCACCGCATCGGCCCGCGAGACGACGGTGCGCGCCTCCGTCATCGTCGCGAGGATGCGCTCGGCGTATTCGAGAAGGACGGTGCCTTCGCGGGTCAGCGTGCTGCGCTTCAGAGGCGGGCCAAACAGCGTCACGCCAAAATGCTGCTCAAGCTGGTCGATGCGGGCGGAGATTGAGGGCTGCGTCGTGTTGAGTTGGGCGGCGGCGGCCCGGAACCCGCCCAGCCGCGCCACCCACACGAAGGTCTCCAGGCATTTCAGATCGTTCAAACGCCGCTCCGTCGCCCCAACACTGTCATGCGCACCGAAGACCTCGGACGAACGCGGCCGCCGGAACGAGCGAGATCTGTGATATGTCGGCACCGTTATGCAGGATCCGGCAAGCATCAACCGTGCCGCTGCTGACTCAGACGGCCGCAATGGCCTTTGCGGTCTTCGGGCCGTTGAACTTGGCTGAGCGCCAAGACCGCTGGTCAGCCCATCATCGCCATGTCTGCTTCCTGGCCATCGACCAGAGTCGGCTTCTGGCGCCGAGGGGACGAGGCCGGTCGATGGCGATGCGCCTCGGTCACGCAGAGATGGAAAGCCCATAGACGCTGGCAACTTGCTCGGACGAGTTATCGGCGCGTTTGGTGCAACCGGGACCAACCAGCGCGGCTGACCAAACTATTCCCGAGCCTTTGGCGATTGCTCTGAACTGACAGGGCGATGGCGGACGCCGTCTGACGTGTTGACAGGCCTGCCGCCTCGGATCAGGATTATTACATAAAGTAAAAATAGGAGTGCGGGGACGTGGGAGCACCAAGAAGTCGGCGGGAGACGCGATCAGCGATCCTGCGCCATCTCTGGTGCACCGGCGGCTCATTTCGTCCGACTTTGTCCAGCAAAACGGGCCTTACGGATGCGAGCATCTCGCGCATCGTCGCGGACCTGAAAGCCGAAAATCTGGTCCAGGAGACGAGACTTACGGCGCCCTATCAAGGCGGACCGAGCGCATTTCTGACTCTTAGCAAAGATCGCCATGTCGGCGCGGTCGAGTTCTCCAGCGGCCGGGTGCATGTCGGCGTCGGATCGCTGACCGGCGAGATCCGTTTCTCCGAATGGTTGGATCTGCGCGACGATGCCGACCTCGAAACCGTCAGGGCTACCTATCGCCGCGCCCTGCACCAACTCACTGACTATGTTCATCGGACTGGGATTCAGCTTCGCCAGATTGCGGTATCGATCCCGGGCTATCACGAGGATCTCCGGATCAACCCGATCATCGCCATTGATCCGGCGAACATCCTCGCGGATATCCAGACGGCACAGCCGGGCGTTGCGCTGCTCGCCGCCAATTCGATCATGACTAGGGCCGTCGCCCACCAGCTGAAACTGGGCGTCGCCCTTGCCGATGGCCCCTATCTCTACGTCTTCGTCGGTCACGGCGTTGCCGCGGCTCTGATTGACGACTTCGCCGCGAGCGGCGACGTCTCGCCCTGCGAGATCGGCCATATGGTGCTTGATCCGCGCGGGCCTCGCTGCCGGTGCGGCCATTCGGGTTGCCTCGAGGCCTATGTCTCGACGGCGGCCGTCGCGCAGGCCATCGGCGTACGCGAGCAGGATCTGCTGTCGATGGGCGGGCGGCAGGCGGGCCGGCTCAAGCTGTCGGCGCGCGGCCGTGGCGACCTCGCGACACGCCTGGTCAGATTGGGGCACGCGCTTGGCAATGCCCTGAACTTCACGCCGGTCCGGCGCGTGGTGGTGGCCGGCTGGCCGGCCGAGCTCGGCGACCAGGCGCATGGCGCGGTTCTCGGCGGGATCGACGCCAGCCTGTTCGGCGGGGCGTCGACGGTGAACCTCGCCTTCTCGAACGCGGAATTGGGACGCGAACCCGCCGCCGGCCTGGCGCTCGCCACCTACGCCTACCTGCAACGGGGTGCGATGCGAGCAGAGGAGCTGGCCGCAGACATCGTCACAGACAACCCAGCCCAACGATAAAAGGGAGGAATCATGGATATCAGAGCAATTGCGGCAGCGCTTCTGGGTGGTGCCATGCTCGTCGCCGCCGGGCCGGCCAAAGCCGAGAGCGTGCTCAAGGTCAAGCCGTCTGGGGACGTCAAGATTCTGGATCCGATGCTCGGCTCGGATTCGATGGCCCGCAATTTCGGCTACATGATCTACGATACGCTGTTCGCGGTCGACGATAAGCTGGCGATCAAGCCGCAGATGGTCGAGGCGTGGGAGACGTCGGCGGACGGCAAGGTCTGGACCTTCGTGCTTCGCGGCGGGCTCACCTTCAGCGACGGCCAGCCCCTGACGGCGGACGACGTGATCGCCTCGCTGAAGCGCTGGAGCGTCAATGACAGCCTTGGACAGCAACTCAACCAGCGCGGCGCCGCCTGGCAGGCGGTGGATGCCAGGACGTTCCGCCTGACGCTGACATCGCCTTGGGGAATGGTGCTCGATGCTCTCGGCAAGCCTGGCGCTCCGGTGCCGTTCATCATGCCCGCACGCATCGCCTCGACAACGCCACCCAACCAGCCTGTCACCGACCACACCGGCTCTGGACCCTTCGTCTTCAAGAAGGACGAATGGATGGCAGGCGCGCGACTGGTCTTCACCAAGAACCCCGCCTATGTCCCGCGCGCCGAGGCGCCCGCCGGATTCTCTGGCGGCAAGGTCGCCAAGGTCGACCGCGTCGAATGGCTGATCATTCCGGACCAGCAAACGGCGCTCAACGCGCTGATGAAGGGCGAGATCGACATCAGCGAGGAGCTGTCCGGCGATCTCATTCCGCTTGCCAAGAAGTCGAAGGAGATCGTGCTCGCTCGCCAGGACGAGATCGGCGTGGCCCAGCAAATCCGGATCAACTCGATCCAGCCGCCGTTCGACAACCCGAAGCTGCGGCAGGCCCTGCTCCACGCTGTGGACGGTGCGGATTTCCTCGCCGCCGTCATCGATGATCCAGACCTCGGCAGACCATGCCGCTCGTTCTATGTCTGCTCGTCGCCCTATTTCACCGAGGCCGGATTCCCCAAATTCGACCTCGCCAAAGCCAAGGCACTCTTAAGGGAGGCCGGCTATGACGGAACGCCGGTGGTGCTGCTCGATGCTGCCGAGAACCCGAACATCCATGCCTTCACGACCGTCGCCGACGAACTGCTGAAGAGCATCGGCTTCAAGACCGATCTGCAGGCGATGGACTGGGCAACGGTCGTCGCCCGTCGGGCCAGCAAAGAGCCGGTCGGCAAGGGTGGCTGGTCCATCTTCATCTCGGGCCCCGGCGGCCTCGATATGATGGAGCCGGTAAGCCATCTCGGCCTGCGCTCGAATTGCGAGAAGGCCTGGTTCGGCTGGCCCTGCGATGCGGAGATCGAGACGATGCGCACAGCCTTCGCCGACCTTTCCGACAAGGAGCAACGGCAGGCGCTTGCAGCGAAGATCCAGGCCCGCGCCGCGGAGACCGTGCCCTATGTGCCGATCGGCGTGCAGTACCAGATCCGCGCCCATCAGGCGAACCTGACCGGGCTGCTCACGCCCCCGGCGCCCGTCTATTGGAACATCGCACGCCGGTGACTGAGCGACGGCTGCGCGTGCCGCCGCTCCCGGCTCTGCCCGCGTAGCCGACGCGATCGCGGGCGCTCCGACCGGAGCCGGACCCGTTATCCTCGAGACCGTACCTGATGTTCCACAATGCGTCCCGCAACGCGGCGCCCAACGAGCCCATTATCGTGGACACGCCTTTTGGGCGGCTGCGTGGTGTGCGCGTGGGCGACCTCCGGTGCTTCAAGGGCGTTCCCTACGCCGCCCCGCCGGTCGGCGCGCTGCGCTTCCGCCCGCCACAGCCGCTACCGCCATGGGCTGGAACGCGCGAGGCGCTGGGTTTTGCGCCGGTCGCGCCGCAACCGGCTGATCCGGGCTTCTATCCCGGTGATCCCGACGCCATGCCGCGGGTCCCGGCAAGCGAGGATTGTCTGTACCTCAACGTGTGGACGCCGGCGGCAGCCGGACCTCATCCGGTACTCGTCTGGCTCCATGGCGGCAGCCAGATCGTCGGCGGCACCAGCCGCCCGGTCTATGACGGCGCAGCCTTCGCGCGTGCCGGCATCACATGCGTTACGGTCGGCCATCGGCTCGGGCTGCTCGGGTTTCTCGAAGGCGGGCGCATCTTCGGCGAGCGTTTCCGCGGCAGCGGCAACAACGCGTTGCGCGACGTCGTGGCGGCGCTGTGCTGGGTTCGGCAGGCGATCGCTGCCTTTGGCGGCGATCCCGGTCGGGTCACGATCGGCGGCGAGTCGGCCGGGGCAAAGAATGTCGCCGCGCTTCTGGCTGCGCCGTCGGCGACAGGCCTTTTCCATGCGGCGTTCTCGAGCTCCGGCGGCGGCGACACGATCGATGCGCTGGATGATGCGGACGCCGTCGCCTGGCGCGCCCTGGCGCTCGCGGGCGGCGACGGACAGCGTCTCCTGACGATGCCGGTTGCCGACCTCATCGCCCTGCAGACGCAGCTGCGCGGCGAAGAGGTGCGGCGGCAGCCTTTTCGGGCCGTGCTGGACGGCGCATTCCTGCCCGAGACGCCGCAGCGACTGCTACCCCGCCAGCCGGTCCCGCTGCTGATCGGCACCGCGCGCGATGAGATGGCCGCCTTTTTCGGCAGCTTCCAGGGCGGAAGCGCGATAGCGCCGCAAGACTGGGACGGTCGACAGCTGACGCATCTGTCGGCCAGCCTCATGGCGGAAGCGGAAGCGCGTGCCTTGCGCGTTTGGCCTGCCCTGCCTGCAGACACTCGCCGCCAGCGGCTGCTGACGGCGGAGGAATACGAATGGCCCTCGATCCGACTGGCCGAAGCTCATGCCGCGGCCGGAGGGCCGAGCTGGGTCTACCGCAATGACCGCCCCCTTGCCGCCGGCCCTTTCGCCGGCCTCGCGCCTCATGTCGCCGATCTCGGCCTCATCTGGAACCAGCCGGGGCCGTATGGCACGCCAACCGCACTCGGCAGCAGCAATATGCACGACGCCGTAGCGACCTTCGTCCGGACCGGATCCGCTCCCTGGACGCAATACGATGCCGAGAGGCGAGCGACGCAGGTCTTCGGCCTTGGCGGCAGCGCGCAGCTTCAAATGGACCCGTCAAACGACCTGCGCCGCATCTTCGATGGCTTGTTCCATCGTTAGCGACCGGTCTCCCCGCTCCTTCAAATCCGGAACGTCAGCCTTCAGGCAAGGTCCCAACGTCCGTTAATGGCGGGATCGGGCCATCCAAGAGAGAGCGAAAAACCTCGCAGCCTTAAGCTTTGCAATTCGGTGGACGGCAACGACCGCCAGCACTGGTCCAATAACGACTTGGGCGCTAATTCTCGGCTCGCTGAGAGCTTGCTGGCAGCACGCGATCACGGGTATCAGGTTGGTATACTCAGACGCTGAGGCCCAGAAGTCGGAGCCACGACCGGATGACCCATGCTCCGCTCTATATCGATTACCTGAATGCGCTGGACGTCGAAGCTCTGGCGCTGACCGACGCCGAGATCATCGCCGCCGTCGAGGCTGGACTTTCCGCGCAAGGCCGCAAGCAGACCGAGATCGAACCGCGTGTGCACTTGATGCCGAAGGCCGGCGCCGACGGCCATTTCAACGTGCTGCGCGGCGCCTTTCGAGCGCCGATCGAGCGGGCTGGCGTCAAGGTCATCGGCGACTTTGTCGACAACTACAAGCTTGGCCTGCCCTCCGAGATGGGCCTGCTGCTGCTGATGGACCCGATGACCGGTGTCCCGACAGCCATAGTCGATGGCAGCCACCTCACCGATATGCGTACCGGCGCAATCACCGCGATCGGCGCGAAATATCTCGCGTCCAAGAACTCCAGGGTGCTCGGCCATATCGGAGCGCGCGGCACGGCCTACTGGAACGTCCGCCTGCTCGATTCTCTGTTCGATTTCGATGAGATCCGGGTTCATTCACGCCGGCCCGAAAGCCGTGAGGCCTTTGGCGCGAAGCTCTCCGCCGATCTCGGCAAGAAGATCGTCGTGACCGAGGACTGGCAGAGTTGCGTCGAGGGCGCAGACATCGTCGTCGAGGCCTCGCGTCTGAACGAGCCGGCCCCGATGCTGAAGACGAGCTGGATCAAGCCGGGCGCCTTCGTCGTACCTTATGGCACGATGAGCGCCGTCGAGCTCTCGCTGACCGACATCATGAGCAAGCTCGTGGTCGATGACTGGGGCCAGTGCAAGGGCGGCCCTTTCGGCTCGCTGCGCGCCCATGTCGAGGCTGGAAAGCTCTCGGAGGAAACGCTGCACGCCGAGATGGGCGAAATCGTCGCGGGGCTGAAACCCGGCCGCGAACGAGAGGATGAGACGATCCTGTTCTGGCATCGCGGCCTCTCGCTCTCGGATATCGCGCTGGGCCATTTCATGCTGGAGAAGGCGAAGACCATGGGCCTCGGCCAGCGGCTGCGCTACGCGTGAACCTCGTTGCCAGCGCGCGCATGTATGCCGTCGATAATGCGACGAGCGCCGCGTGGTCAGCCCTGTTTTCCCGGATCGCGGCGCTGAGCGGCGTTCCGCTCGACATCATCGCCCATGCCGCACCGGCGCCGCTCGAAGATCTCTGGCGGCGCGACGATCTGGGGCTCGCCTTCATGTGCGGTTACCCCTTTGCAAGCGGTCCTTTCAGCGTGAGGCCGGTCGCCGCACCCGTTCCGGCCTCCGGCGATGGCATGCCGTTTTACGCGACGCATCTGGTCGTCAGGGCCAGCAGCGACATAGCGACCCTGCAGGACAGTTTCGGCCACCGCATCGGCTGGACGGTGGCGCATTCGCAATCGGGCTTCAACGCCATCCGGACGCATCTGCTAGGCGATTGGCGTGAACGCGGACTGCTTTATCGCGAGAGCATCGGCCCGCTGCTGACGCCGCGTCGCGTCGTGGAGGCGTTGCTCGCTGAGCGGATCGATATCGGCCCACTCGATTCCTATTTCTACGATCTGTTGCTGGTGGCCGAACCCGAGACGGCGGCACGCCTGCGCATCGTTGCGACGACGACACCCAGGCCGATGCCGCTGCTGGTCGCCTCGCAAGCGGTCGCGAACGAGGTGGTCACGAGCTTGCAGCAGGCCCTGCTGGCCATCGCCGACGATCCGGCCGGACGCAGAATCCTGGCGCATCTGCGGCTGACAGGCTTCCAGGTGGTCGAGGCGGAAAGCTATCGGATACTGGTCCGCGAGGCGCAGGCTGCGGACGCTGCGGGCTACATGCAGCCCGGGTGACAGGCCGCTCTTGGTGACCATCAGGAGACGGCAGTCCCGGCGCCTCTGACCCTGATCGCTGCCAGCGTGATCCGGCCGAGCGGCTGGCCATCCTCACTCAGGATGGTCGCGGCTTCGCGGCCTTCGGCGAGCAGAGCCGACAGGACGGAACGCATGGAAAGGCTTCCGGGCAGGCTGAAGCCATCGCTCGCGCCACCGGGCTCGACGGCATCCGCCGCCCGCACCAACGAGAGCCGGCGCAGTGCCCGGTCGGCGCCGACGAAATCGGCGACGAATTCGTTGGCAGGCGCGGCGAGTATTCGGTCGGGCGTATCGTATTGCACGAGCTTGCCGTCGCGCATGATCGCGACGACGTCGCCCATATGGATCGCCTCGTCGATGTCGTGCGTCACCAGGATGACGGTTTTGCTCAGCCGCTTCAGGATGCTGAGGAATTCCTCCTGCAGCCGCCCCCGCACGATCGGATCGACTGCGCCGAAGGGCTCGTCCATCAGCATCACCGGCGGGTCGGCTGCGAGTGCGCGGGCCACCCCGATGCGCTGGCGCTGTCCGCCCGAGAGATGGCGTGGATAGCGTGAAAGATAGAGTTTTGGATCCAGCCCCACCAGATCAAGCATCTCTTCGCTGCGGGCCTTGATCCGCGCGACATCCCAGCCAAGCAGCTTCGGCACTGTCGCGACGTTCTGCGCGATCGTCATGTGGGGGAATAAGCCGATCTGCTGGATGACGTAACCGATGTGGCGGCGCAGCTCGACCGGATCGGCCTTGGTCACATCCCTCTCACCGACGAAGATGCGTCCCGATGTCGGCTCGATCAGCCGGTTGACCATGCGCATCGTCGTGGTCTTGCCGCAGCCCGATGGCCCGATCAGCACGCAGACCTGCCCTTTCTCGATCGTCAGGTCGAGCGCATCGACGGCCGGGCGTGCGACGCCGGAAAAGACCTTGGTCACGGCTTCCAGGCGGATCGTCATGCTGCACCCATCCGCACTTGCCGTGTCAGAAGTCGCTCGACCGCGGCAAAGCCGACCTCGACGACGAGCGCCAGGGCCGCGACCGCGACCGCCCCCGCGACGAGTTGCGGGAAGTTGAAATTCGCCATGCCGGCCGTGATGAGCTCGCCTAGCCCTCCACCTCCGATGAAGGCCGCGAGAGTCGCGGCCGAAACGATCTGTACGGCAGCCGTGCGGATGCCAGCGAAGATCACCGGCAGCGCCAGAGGGATTTCGATTTTCATCATCACCTGGCGATCGGAAAAGCCCTGGCCGCGCGCAGCTTCGACGATGTCGGCGTCGACCTGGGTAAGGCCGGTATAGGTATTGAGCAGCAGCGCCGGCAGGCCATAGAGCGTCAACGCCACCACGGAGGGCAGGAAGCCCGTGCCGAGCAGCGGCAGCATGATCACGAGCAGAGCCAGCGAGGGCACCGTTCGCAGAATGTTGACGATCGCGATGGCCGCATTGGCGAGGCCGCGTTGACGAGTCAGGACGAGGCCCAGCGGCAGCGCGATCAGCAGAACGGCCACCAGCGCGATGCCGCTGAGCCAGAGATGGTTCTGCAGCGCCACGACGAAGATCTGGGGATTGGCGGCGATCCATCCGGCCATCAGGCGTGCTCCGCCTGGTTCGCGCGCATCCAGTTCTCGACCCGGCGCAAGCTCTCGTCGCAGAAGACGGCGAGCGCCGAGGTCACCACCGCGCCAACCACGACCTTCTCGCCGAAATCCTGGGTGATGCCTTGGAAAATGATATCGCCGAGCCCGCCCGCATTGATGAACGCGGCCACCGTCGCGACCGAGACTTGCGTGACCACCGCGATGCGGACGCCAGCGATGATCACCGGCAGCGCCAGCGGCAGCTCGATGGCGAACAGCCGGCGCCAACTGCCATAACCCATGCCGTTGGCGGCATCGAGGATATCCGGAGAGATTTCGCGCAAGCCGGTCGCCACATTGCGGATAATGATCAGCAGCGCATAGGCGACGAGCGCGACAATCGCCGGCCAGAAGCCAAGGCCGAGATAGGGGATCAGCAGAGCGAAGATCGCCAGAGCCGGCACAGTGTAGAGCGCCCCCGAAACCAGTAGCACGACGAGCGCAAAGCGCGGGCGCCTTGCCGAAAGCACACCGAGCGGCACGCCGATCACAAGCGCGATCAGCAGGCCGACGCAGACGAGCTGGATGTGCTCCCACAGCGCCAGCAGCAACCGGTCGTAGTTCTCGATCGCCCAGGTCACGGGGCGACACCGTTGTCGGCCGCGATGTCTGTCGGCATGAGATCGCCAGCCTCGATCGCGCGCGCCAGCGCCTCGTATTCACGGCCCATCGGCCGGTCGTCGCCGAGGCGCGGAACGAGACTGCGAACAAACGCATGCGCGGCACCGGTGCCGCTCCCTAGCCTGATGGGGCCGCGCAGATCGACGGCTTCTGCCGCCACGACCAACTCGATCGCAGCCAATCGCGTCAGGCGCCTGGCGATGGCATGCGTCTTCTCGACGATACGCGGCGTCATCGGCGCATAATCCTCGACGCCGTCGGCAACCGGCAGCGTCGGTGCCCCGAGCGGCAAGGCGAGATGCCGAATTTCGGCTTCCAGCGCGGAGGCCGTCTTCTGGCTCGTCGCAAAACCGGAATGCGACCCGCCATGTCGGGTGAGGAAGCGAGGCAGGTCGCTGGCCGCCGGCGACATCAGCTTCACGATCCGCGCCGCCGAGATCGCTGCCACATGCGACATGGCGAGGCCCGCGGCTTCGAGCGTCAGCGCCAGCTCTGTGGTGTCAAAATTGACGCTGGAGAGCATCGCATCGCGCTCGATCAGCACCATCGGGCTGTCG
The DNA here is from genome assembly GCF_900109525.1 of Allobosea lupini. Taxonomy (GTDB): domain Bacteria; phylum Pseudomonadota; class Alphaproteobacteria; order Rhizobiales; family Beijerinckiaceae; genus Allobosea; species Allobosea lupini. Next base: position 448,935 of record NZ_FOAN01000005.1, read on the forward strand.
GGTGCGCTCGCCAGCTCCGCCTCGACGGCCAACCGCACGGCGGAACTGGCGCGGGCGGCGTGACCCGCGACCGGAGCCAGGCAGCGGAACGACAGTGGATCCTGCACCCGCCGGGCCGCGCCAGGCGCCCAGAGATCACTACCGGCGAGCACGGCCGTCAGTTGCCTGACGCCTTCGGCATGGCCCGACGTTCCGCGCAACCGATCGAGCTCGGCATCAAGCGGTGAGAGATTGGCGCGGAAGGCTTCAAGTGACAGGGCGCCTGCGAGCAAAGCGGAATCGAGGGCTCGCTGCATGTCGGCGACCGCCAGCGCTGCCAGGCCGATGCTCTGGGCGTTGGCATTGAGGAGAGCAAGACCGTCCTTCGGGCCAAGTGCCGGCAGGGCGATGCCAGCTGCGGCCAGCGCGTCGCCGCCGGGCATCGTGCGGCCCCCGATCTGCGCCTCGCCGGCACCGACGAGCGGCAGGAACGCCTGCGCCAGCGGCGACAGGTCGGCCTCGCCGAGCGAGCCGATCCGTCGCACGACCGGATGAACGCCTGCGTTGAGCATGGCGGCGATAGCCTCGGCCAAATCGGGCGAAATCCCTGAGGTGCCATGGCAGATCGCGGCGAGTCTCGCCGCCAGCATTGCCCGAACCTCCTCCGTCGTCATGATATCGCCGACGCCGACCGCCCGCGCCTGAATCGCGCGCGCCTGGAAGGCCAGGATCGCCTCGTCGGCAAGTCGGGTGTCGACGGCCGCGCCGAGCCCGGTGGTCAGGCCATAGACGGTGTCGCCGCGTGCGAGAGCGCGCATGACCACCGCCCGCGCCGCTTCCAGTCGCGGGCGGACCGACCCGTGCAGCCGAGCCGGCGTCATGTCCCGTGCAATGGCGACAATCGCCTCGATCCCGACTGCGCCTTGGCCCAGGACGACGTTTCCGTCGGGTATCTTCGCTGCCCGCACCGGCGCGGTCGCGACGTTCAGCTCAGAGACCCTTCGCCTTAAGGAAGTTCACCGCGACGGTACGCGGCTCCTTCTTGTCGACCTCGACCTGACGGTTGAGCTCCTGCATGGTCGGATTGTCGAGCGCAGCGCCAACCTTCTCCAGGATCGCGACGATCTTGGCGTCGTTGGCTATTTCGGGACGCACGACCGGGCACAGGTAATAGGGCGGGAACAACGATTTATCGTCGTCGAGCGCGACGAACTTCTCGGCCGCGATCTGCCAGTCGGTCGAGAAGCCGTTGGCGACCTCGATCTGCTTCTGGTTCAGGGCTTCGTAACGCAGTCTCAAGGCTGCAAACTGCTTGAACTCGGCGAATTGCGCGCCGTAGACCTCTTTCAAGCCGGCGATGCCGTCGCGGCGATCGACGAACTCGGTGCCGGCGCCGAGCCGGAGCTTGGACGAGGCCTTGCCGAGATCGCTCAGGGTCTTGAGGTTGAATTCTTTGGCGGTCTCCGGCCTGACCACGATCGCATAGCCGTTATTGATGTTGGATGCCTTCAGCCAAGTCAGGTTGAACTCCTTCTCATAGAAGGCCTTGACCATGCCGCGGACCTTTTCGGGATCGGTCTCGGTGACACCTTGCGCCTTCATGACTGCGTTGAGGCCGGTGCCGGTGTATTCCGGATAGAGATCGATCGCGCCGCTCTTCAGCGCCTCATGCGCAACGAGGGTACCGCCGAGATTGATTTTGCGCTCAACCTTGAAGCCGGCCTGTTCCAGCGCGGCGGCATAGAGTTCCGCCACCACGAACTGCTCGGTGAAGTTCTTGGAGCCGATCTTGATGGTCTGGGCCGAGGCGGAGGAAAGACTGACCGCCAACATCGCGGCAGCTGCGAAGACCGTTCTGATAAGGTGCATGGATGGGGCTCCTCGAGGTCCGATGAGAAAGGCTAGCAAGTAGGGGCGCCGATGCAAGGAGCCGACCACACAAAGATCAGTGAAGCGCCATAGCCCGCGCGTTCTGCTGAGATGGAATGCAGTGCTTTTAGGGTATGGCGTTGCGCTCACCGCCCCGGATCGGCACCGGCAGCCTGTTTTCCGTCGGTGCAAGCGGACAGACCCATGCTTCTGAGTAGGCGCAGGAGGGATAATAGGCGAAGTTGAAATCGAGGATCAGCTCGCCGTCGTCACTGCTGCCGAGATCCGCGCTCTTGATCGTGTCGAGCAGATAGCGCCCGCCAGCAAAACTCTCCTGACCATTCGTCAGGTCGCCAAAGGGCAGGAAGACGCCGCCGCCATAGCCTTCGATCCAGTAGAGCGTCAGTTCCTTGCCCAGCGGGGAATCGAGCCCCTGGGTGATCGCAAAGGGGACAAGTGTCATCAGACCATCTTTACCCGCTTCGAGCCTGATGATCTCCCGATCGATGGCGGCGCCCAAGCCAACCTTGAATCGCATGGCTGGATCGTAGGGAAAATAATCAATCCCGCGAAATTGCGCGCGGCGCGCGGAGGCAAGCGGAGATTGCAGATGTTCCCGGAAGAGCCTGTCGCGAGCGCTTCGCCAGTACATCCAGCCGTCGCGACCGGGCATGGCCCGCACAGCGGCATAGAGATCGGCGACCTGGCAGCGCCAATTATGCAAGCTCGAATATTTCTCTAACGCCGTGCTCTGGGCGAGCGTCGCCTCGTCACGCTTCAAGATCTGATCAGCCATGGTATTTCGCCCGAGCGATCTCGTGAGGAGGGACATGGTCGAGTGCGTCAACGCACCAACCCTCTCCGGGTTGCAACGGTGAGTGATCGTCACCTTTCGGGCAGTCAGTCGATGTCAGCAGCGACCGAGCTCCCAGCAACCACCGACCAGTTCGGCTTCAGATCGGGCGTTGCTCGATCGCATCGACACGATCCGGATAGAAGGCGACGTAGGCTTTTATCGCGTCCACGGCATCGTAAGGCGTCTCGTACGTCCAAACCGCGTCAACCGCGCGTCCTCCCCCATTCGGGATGCTGAAATACGACGCCTCACCCTTATAGGGGCAGTACGAATGGGTTTCCGATCGGGTGAGCGCTGTCATGTCGACATCGGCGCGTGGAATATAGTGGACTGCCGGATATGCAGCCTCTTGAAGTATCAGGGCGTTGACGCTGTCGGCGACAACCCGTCCGCCAACGCTCACGACGATGCGGCTGTGGCTGGGCGAGATCGTGATCGGATGGTGGGGGCCGGGAATTTTTACGATCCTCGGATCCATTTCCGTTTCCTTCATCCCAGTCTTGGGGGGGCAGCGATTGTCGAACACGGGCACTCCGCTGACCGAATTGGCTATGGCCGCCTAGTCCTGCAAGACGTGCCAATGCTCAGCCAATCGGGCGGCCCCATTTCGCAGGATATCGACGGCGATCGATCGAGACGGCCGGGCTTGGATCGAACAAGCCGTCTTGACCCAGCGGATTTGAGCGCTGTTCTGGATGTCCTCATCGGCCGGAGAGCCGACGGCGGGCAAGCGCCTGCATGTGAGCCTTGAAACGTTCGCGATAGCTCAGGGCGGCTTGCAGCGCCATCGCTGTTCCCCGCGCGCGGGCCTCGCACACGGCACGCCCGAAATGCGACCCGTCAGCCGACTAAGGGACAGGCTTCAAGTCTCCTGGAACGGTCGGGATCAGTTCCGAGACGGTCGGGTGGATCGGAACCGCCCCTTGCAGCATGGGATAGGATGCTCCGGCATGCATCATGTCCAGGATGATCACGATGTTGTCGAAGAACTGTGTCATGGCAAAGGGCTCCGCGATGAGCGCAACACCGGGCAACTGCATCGACCGCCAGACTGGATTTCGTCATGCTTCCGAGCGACCGCGGAGCGCCGCCAGCGGGCTGGCGAAATGCTCGGCTGGCTGCTGCTTTCGGGCTTCGCAGCGCCGCCGGCCGCGTTCGCGACTTCTGGCTCCGGCCACGTCTGTCCAGTCGGTATGGGCTTCGCTCATGCGGGAACCTAAGGAGGCCGCCGCCGTTTGAGGCCGAGTGAACCAGAGAGGCGACGACATGATCAGGCTTATTCTTGCGGGTGCAGCAGGCTACATGTTGTGGCGCAGGCCGGAGTTGCGAGAACGCGTTTTCGGATTGACGCGAGATGTTCTCGACCGTCTTACGGCGTCACCCCCGCGCAGGTGACACAGGGAAGATGCGCTCACGGCGCGCGCTGAGAACCTGATTTCGTCCGTGCGCGACGATGGAAGCGAAATTGCGAATGCCGAAGATGCGACGGAAGGCCGATCTGCCGACGAAGATCTGCGTGTCCTGTGGCCGGCCGTTCGCATGGCGCAAGAAATGGGAGCGTGTTTGGGAGACGATCGCGACATGCTCGGACCGCTGCCGCGAAGCGGCACGGCGGGACCGTCGACGCGCGGATTGACCCTCGTTTTCGTCCTGGGCGATCAGCTCACCCGCGATTTGTCCGCGCTGGATGGCCTGGCGCCTGGCGACATCGTTCTGATAGTCGAGGTCGCCGACGAAACGACCTATGTCCGTCACCAAAAGCAGAAGATCGCGCTCGTCCTGTCAGCCATGCGGCATTTCGCGGCGGAACTGCGAGCCGAGGGGATCACCGTCGACTATGTCGAGCTCGACGCGACAGGGAATACGGGTGCGTTTGGCACCGAACTCGTCCGAGCCGTAGCGAGGCATCGGCCCGACAGGATCGTCGTCACCGAGCCGGGCGAATGGCGCGTGCGCCGCATGATGGACGATTGGCCGGCGCTGACCGGTGTCCCCGTCGAGATCCGCGACGATGACCGCTTCCTCTGTTCTCGCGCCGAATTTCGGCACTGGGCTGGCGATCGGCGCAGCTATCGGATGGAGTTCTTCTATCGCGAGATGCGCCGCCGGACCGGCATTCTGATGGATGGAGAAGAGCCCGCTGGAGGACGCTGGAATTTTGATGCCGAGAACCGGAAGCGGTTGCCGAAGGGGATGCGCTCGCCGCCACGGCCGGTGTTCGAGCGTGACGCGATCACGAGCCGCGTGCTTGACCTGGTAGCGTCGCGTTTCGCGGATCATTTCGGCGATCTGGACGCATTCGACTGGCCTGTCACGCGCAGGGAAGCTCTGAGCGCGCTCGACTGGTTCATTGCGCAGGCGCTGCCGCGCTTCGGCGACTATCAGGACGCCATGGCAGAAGACGATCCACGTCTTTTCCACGCGCTTCTCTCGCCTTCTCTCAATCTCGGCCTGCTGACGGCGCGAGAGGTCTGCGTCGCGGCCGAGCAGGCCTATCGGAGAGGCGATGCTCCACTGAATGCTGCTGAGGGCTTCATCCGGCAGATCCTCGGCTGGCGCGAATATGTGCGCGGCGTCTATTGGCTGGAGATGCCGGCCTATGCCCAGACCAACGCGCTTGAGGCGGAGCGGCCTTTGCCATGGTTCTACTGGTCTGGCGACACCGAGATGAACTGCCTGGCCCGCGCGATCATGGACACGCGGCGCCACGCCTATGCCCATCATATCCAGCGGCTGATGGTGACGGGCAATTTCGCGCTGCTCGCCGGCATCAGACCAGCCGAGATCGAGGAATGGTATCTGATCGTCTATGCCGATGCCTATGACTGGGTCGAGCTGCCGAACGTTCACGGCATGGTCGCCTTCGCGGATGGCGGCATGCTGGCCTCCAAGCCCTACGCCGCCTCTGGCGCCTATATCGATCGGATGTCCGATTACTGCAGCCGCTGCGTCTACAGCCCGCAGATCAAGACCGGCAAGGGCGCCTGCCCGTTCAACCTGCTGTACTGGGATTTCCTGATGAGGAACCGCCGAAAGCTGGAACAGCTGCCCAGAATGGCGATGCCCTACCGCACCCTCGATCGCATGGACTCGTCCCGCCGCGAGACGATTCGCAGCGAGGCGCGTGCTTTCCTCGAAGGCTTGGCAGAGCCTGGCACGAAGATGCATGTCGCGACACAGGGTGACCTGTTCGGCTGAAGGCTGCATCCCCGCACCCAGGCATCAATATGGAATTCGCGCGCCATCCCAGGCCAGCAATGCGCCGGATTGCTCGCTGGTCGCGTTCTCCAGCACATTGAGCAGGTTCGCCGCGGCATCCTCGGGCGCGAACAACCCGGCATGGGCCTCATTGCTCCGGAAGGGCTTCGACAGGCGCGTCGTGACCGTGCCGGGGTGCAGCGACAGCGCTATGGCCTCGGGGCGCGTCCGCTTCAGCTCGATCGCGAGCGTCCGGATCACCTGATTGAGCGCTGCCTTTGAGGCGCGATAGGCGTACCAGCCGCCCAGCCGGTTGTCCTCGATCGATCCCACGCGCGCCGACAATACGGCGAAGATCGATCGGCCCTGTCGCGGCAGCAGCGGAATGAAATGCTTGGCGATGACGGCAGGTCCGATGGCGTTGACCGCAAAGAGTCGCGCCATCGCGGCCGGATCGATCATCTTCAGCGCCTTCTCGGGATGGATGTCGGTGTCGTGGAGAAGGCCGCTCGCAACGACGACCAGGCTGACCGGTCCTGCCGACCCGATCGATCCCGCGATCCGTTCGATGCTGGCCTCGTCGGTGATGTCCGCGGTGTGAAAACGGATGACCTCGTGAGGCGCGCAGGACGTCCGCGAAATCCCGTGGACCATCGAATACCGGCCCGACGCGGCGATAGCCTCGGCGAGCGCGCCGCCGATCCCGCCAGAGGCACCGATGATCACCGCTGCATCTGGCACGGGCGGATGCCTCCCACACGATCTGTCACGACGGCGTCATCCCTCGAACCCGAATTCACCGGCTGCTTCCCACGGACCTCCACGATAGCGCCAGAGTTGCAGGGCTGTCCCAGTCACGTCGAATGGTTTGAACGCCTCCGACAACCGTCGGTAAAGCGCTTTGGCGGCATCGGCGGGCACCTTGTTCTGGATCGTCACATGCGGGCGGAAGGCCTGCGCATCTTGTGGTGTCAGATGAGCAGACCAGCGTCGCGCGATCATCTCCCTAACGTCGATCAGCTCGCTGCCGCTGACATTGTAGGCCACGCCGTTGCCCAGGAACCGAAGTGAAGGAATCGATAGCTTCAGCGGGCCGGTTCGGCCTGCCACCGATGCCAATTGCCCAGCGATTTCACTGCAGTGATCGCCCGGCAGATGATGGAACATCGTCAAATGTGCCGGAACGAGATTGCGGCTCGGCGGAAAGTGACGTTCACGCTCGGAATTGAATCGCACAAAGCTCTGCTGATCCAGACGCAACGTCACGATAAGTGGCGAATCGTCCCTGACCATCCAGGTCTCCCCTACGCCAAGCGCCATCGGTTTTTTTGGAGGCTGAGGGTCCGGCAGCATCAGATGCAATGGCCTCGATTCCGAGGACAGGCAACCCTCTCCTGTTGGCGCCTTGCGGTGCTGGTCCGGCTCACCATTCGGCAAAGAGCTCCGTGAGCACTGCGAAGGCCAGCTTTCGGGTCGTCTTGTCCTCGGCGATCAGGCCTTTCCGGTTGAAGCCCTTCTGAAAGCTGGTCTGGCGGCGCTCGGTCCGGAAATCGTAGAGCAGCCAGGCGGCGATCCCGGCGACGTAAGGTGTCGCTGCCAGCCTTCTCACCTGCTGACGATAGAACTCGGCCTGCCAGTCCTCCGTGAACAGGACACGGCCAGCCCCCCGGTGGCCGGGCAACGCATCGGCGCCGGTTTCCGAGACGATCACCGGCTTGCCGGGGGCCGAATTGGCGAGCAGGCGGTCGAGCCCGGAGAAATCCGGTTCGTACCACCCGAAATACTCGTTGAGGCCGATGACATCGAGATGCTCGGCAAGCCGATCCTCGATGGCGAAAGTCTCGCGGTTGATCAGGCAGGCGGCGCCGATCAGCCGGGTCGGGTCCGCCTTCCTGGCAACCTGCGCGAGCCGCGCCATGAAGGACAGGCGCGCATCGGTGTCGGCATTCTCGTTGCCGACCCCCCAGAGGATGACGCTGGCCCGGTTGATGTCGCGGGCGATCAGCTCGCGCAACTGGTTCTCGGCATCGGCATAGGTATCGGGGTTGTCGAAGGCGATCGCCCAGTAGACCGGGATCTCGGCCCAGAGCAGCAGGCCCATCTCGTCGGCGATCCGCGCGACGTGCGCATGGTGTGGATAGTGAGACAGGCGCAGGAAGTTGCCGCCGAGTTCCTTGACGTGGCGGAGGCGGCGGCGGACATCGTCTTCCGTCGAGACCTTGCCGAGCACCAGATCGTCCTCATGGACGCAGACGCCCTTGAGCCAGATCTTCTCGCCATTGAGCAGGATGTCGGTGCCACGGGCCTCGATCGTGCGAAAGCCGAGGCGCTCGGTGATGCGATCCTCGCCGCAGGAAAACACGGCATCGTAGAGCCGGGGCGCTTCTGGAGACCATGCTTGTCCCGTGAATGGCGTCGTCACCTCGCCTTCGCCATCCCTGACGGCAATGGAGAGCGACAGGCCGAGCTCGGGGATGTCGACCCTGGCGGTCGCGTCGACCGTCTCGGATAGTGCGATCGAGAACCGAATCTGTCGCCCACCGGGCAGCAACGCGGCGCGTGCCTCGCGGATGAACACCGCCGGCAGGCGCATCAGCGAGATCTCGCGGTAAAGCCCGCCATAGTTGAACCAGTCGATATGCTGCATCGGCACGCGGACTGGGGAGCGCCGGTTCTCGACCATGACCTGCAGGCGATTGCGGCCATTCCGCAAGGCATCGGTCACATCGAGGCTGAACGGCGTCGAGCCGCCGCGATGGCCGCCGACATGGATGCCGTTGACGAACACGAGCGCCGCATAATTCGCCGCTCCGATATTGAGGATCGCCCTTTCGCCGGCGTGGCCGCTTTGCCAGTCGAGATGGCGCGTGTACCAGGCGGCGCCCTCGAAATAGGTCCATTCCGGCTTCAGCAGGTTCCAGCACGACGGAACGGGCACAAGCTCCCCCGCCTCGATCTCGTAATCGCGCGGCTGCGACCATTGCGACGGCGGCGTCTCGTCGAGCGCAAACCATTTTTGCCGCAGGCCCTCGTCGAAGAGGTCGAGCGTCAATCGCCAGTCGCCGGCCAGCGACAGCACCGGCCGGCCGTTGACCGGCACATAGGTCGCGGCGCCGGCGAGCCCGGCAAGATAGGGCCGGGCGTAGTCCTCGTCATGGAGATGATGGAAAGGATCGTCGGCCGCCATCATCGCGCTCCGAGCCGGTAGCCGATGCCGATCGTCCGGCGGAAGCGCCAGTTCCAGCGGCCGGGGAACAGCATATCGGCGATCATCGCGATCGCGATCCAGCGGAACCAGGTCGCGAAGCCGTTGGAAATCCCTTGCGGCTCCTCATAGCCCTTGACCCAGCCATCCTGCCGGCGGACGCCGGTGCGGACATCGCAGAAGCCGCCATCGGCGTTCTGGTCGGCAAGCAGCGCGTCGAGCAGGGTGGAGAGCCATTGGCGGCTCTCGTCACGGCGATGGTCGAGCAAGGCGAGGCCGTGGACGAGGACATCGACCGCGTCCACGTCGATGCAGGCGGAATCGACGCGCGGCGGCAGCGAGAGCACGTAGTCCACCGAGCGGTCGAAGGCGGCAGGGATGCGGCCTTCGTGATACCAGATATGGAAATTGTGCATCGAGCCGGCGAAGGCGTGCAGCAGGCGCGTCGGGTCGGAGAGCTGGCCGACGCCCCAGAAGCCGGTGCTGGGCTCGCGGTTGCGGTCGTGCCAGCCATAGAGAATCTCGAGCGCGGCATCGACGCGTGCCCGCATCGCGGCATCCCCGTCCCGCCGCAGGAGCAGGAAGAAGCCCGCCAGGTTGACGATGTTGTTGCCCTCCTGCCAGGGGTCGTTGAGGTCGCGATCGGCCAGCCAGGCCTTGAGTTTCAGCGGATCGAGGAAGGGCTTGGCGAAAGCCAGGTTCGGCCGCCGGCCCGGTTTCAGGGCATCGATGGCGCCGAGCGTGTAATTGGTGACGTGGAAGTCGATATAGCGCCAGGTCTCGTCCCGATCGGGCTTCTTGAACACGGCTTCGCCGGTCATGCCGGGCACGCGGACGATGCCGTCGAGGCGGCGGTGCCCTTCAAGCCAGGTGACGAGCGCGGCCCTCTCGCCCTCGGAATAGCCGCCGAGCCCGCCGATCAGGTCGAGGCACATGATGCCGTTATAGGTGCCGTAGAGGTTGACGCCCGGCCAGTCCGCGGGATCCTGCGCGGCCGAAATGCGCATGACGCCGCGCGGCGCACCCGGCACCTGCATCGTGGCGAACCAGTCGAGCGAGCGCCGCCTCGCGGCCTCGATCGCGGCCGTGCGGCTGGTCTGCGATATCGCATCGTACATCAGGCTCATCCCTTGACTGCCCCGCTCGCCATGCCCGCCATCACCCGTTTCTGGGCGAGCAGGAACAGCCCGGCCACCGGCAGCGTGGTGATCACGGCGAGCGCCATGATTCCCTGGAAATTGGCCCCCAACTCGGTGTTCATCGACAGGAGCGCCACCGGGAGCGTGTAGGTGTCGGGCGTCTTCGAGATCACCAGCACCGGGAACCACTGGGCCCAGTTGAGCAGGAAGGTGATCAGCGCGACCGTCGCCGTGATCGAGGACGCCATCGGCAGGACGATGCGGAACAGGATCTGCGTCTCGTTGGCGCCGTCGATGATCGCGGCCTCGATGACCTCGCCCGGAATCTTCCGGAAGAACTGCTCGAACAGGAAGAACTGGATCGGGCCGAGCGCCAGGAAGAGCACGATGCCGGCATAGGAGCCGAGCAGGCCGAGCTTGAACATCACCAGATAGACCGGGATCACCAGCAGCATGTAGGGGTACATGATCGTGACGAGGAAGCCGTAGCGCAGCGCGGTGAACCCGGGCAGCTGCGGCTTGCGCGTCAGCGCATACGCGCCGAGCGCGGTGACGACGACGCTCAGCACCGTCGAGGCCGTGGTGATCGCCAGCGAATTGGCGATGTAGCGCACCAGCGAGACGCCGCCGAGGCTGGCGATCTCCGTGAAGATCGAGAAGTCCAGCGTCTCGGGCAACAGCCGCAGCGGATCGTCCATGATCGCCCGCGTCGAGCGGAAGGCGCTGACCAGCATCCACCAGTAGGGGTAGAGGAAAGCCAGGCCGACCAGTCCGGCGAAGACGTAGGCGACGATCTGGAGCGGCCGGCTGACCCGCGTCATCTGCACAGCGGCACTCATCGCGCGGCCTCCCTGTCACCCAGGCGATAGATCGTCAGCGAGATACCGATCACGATCAGGAAGAGGACGCTCGCCATCGCCGTCGCCTCGCCATAGCGGCCCTGATCGAAGAGCTGATAGGCGTAGTAGGAGACGAAGTTGGTCGCCTCGTTCGGCCCGCCCTTGGTCATCACCACGACGACGGTGAAGGTCTTCAGGAACTGGATCAGCGCATAGACGGTGTTGATGATGAAGGCGGGCTTGAGCTGCGGCAGGATCACATAGCGCCAGCGCTGCCAGGCCGTGGCGCCGTCGACATGCGCGGCCTCCTCGAGCGCCCGGTCGCGGATGGCGAGGTTGGCGTGGAAGATCAGCATGTAGAAGCCGGCATGGTGCCAGAGCTCGGCGATCAGGAGGGAGATCATCGCCGTCGGGCCGGTGGTCAGCCCGGCGAAGGCCGGCAGGCCGATGGTGTCGAGCAGCGCGTTGATCGCGCCGAACGAGCGATCGTAGAGCCAGCGCCAGACGACGTAGCCGGCGACGTCCGGCGTCACCACCGGCAGGAACAGCGCCAGGCGCAGGAGCAGGCCGCCGCGCTTCAGGAGCGGTGAATCGATCAGCACCGCCATGCCGAAGGCGAAGCCGACATTCGCGGCGACCGCCACCGCCGTATAGAGGAAGGTGCGCAGCAGCGAGGCCAAGAAGGCCGGATCGGCGAAGATCGCGGCGTAATTGGCGAAGCCGACATAGGTCGGGTTCGGCCGCAGCGCCGTCGCCGATGCGGTGAACGACACCATGATCGACAGCACGATCGGCCAGACGCCGAACAGGATCGTGAGCACCGCAAAGGGCAGGACGAAGAGATAGAAGATCCGGTTATGCCAGACCGTTTCAAGGGTCGTGGTCATGCTTGTCTGCCCTTCGGAAGGAGGTTCGGCCGCGGGCCGCGCGAAGCGGCCCGCAATCGCGAGGTCGGCTAAGGCTATTTGGCCTTCAGCTTCGCCGCGAGCTCTCGCATTTCCTTGGCCGTCTCGGCGATGAACGGCTTCCAGTCCGCCGGCGGCTTGGCGATGCCGGAAAGCAGCTTCTTGTGGAAGGCCGCCTCCAGCTCCGGATAGAAGGAATGCACCGCCTCGGGGAAATCATAGGCGATGAGCGGCGCCTCGGCCTTGGCGAAGTATTGCGAGCGAGGCGACAGTGCGGCGACGTCGAGATCGGCACGCACGGCGGCGCCGACATTGTCGAGCGAGGCCTGCTGGGCCGCCTTGGTCAGCATGAACTGCGCGAACTCCTGCGCCAGCGCCTTGTTGGGCGCGTTCTCGGGGATGGCGATGCCGCGCATGCCGCCGATGACGACGTAGTTGGTCTCGCCGGCTGCGAATTTCGGCCATTTGCCGACGATGAAGTCGCCGTTGAGGACCTTCTCCCCGTCCCATTTCTTCACATTCCAGTCGCCCACGCGGAACATGCCGCCGCGGCCGCCCTCGATCACCTGGTACATCTCGGTGAAGGAGTGGTTGATCGTGTCCGGCGCGACGAACTTGTAGCTCGTATAGGTCTTGAGGAACTCCTCGAGCACCGCCGCATGGCGCGGCTCGTCGATGGTGATGTTGCCTGCGGGGTCGATCAGCGTGTGGCGCAGGCCGGTGCCGAAGCTGAAGAGATCGAGGATGTGGATGAGGTCGCGCGGCTTGGCCGCCTCGAGCGCGAAGCCGAAGGTGTCGGCCTTGCCGTTACCGTCGGGGTCGTTGTCGCGGAACTTGGCCGCGACGCGCTTGGCATCCTCCCAGGTCTCGGGGAAGGTCTCGCCGAGCTTGTCGAGCCAGCTCTTGCGCACGCCGAAGCCCATCTGCACACGCTGGATCGGGATGATGATCTGCCGGTCCTTGTAGGTCGCGACCTTGAGATCGTCCTCGGTGAGGAAGGCCTTGTCGGTGATCTTGCCAAGCACCGGCTTGAGGTCCGAGACCTTGCCGGTCTGATCCTGGATGCGAATGACGCGCTCGTAATTGTTGTAGATCAGGTCCGGCGCCGAATCGGTGTTCAGCGCGCTGATGACGCGGCCGAACCACTGGTCGGTCGGGTAGCTGAGCGACTTCACCGTCACGCCCGGCCGCTGCTTGGCGAATTCGGCGGACATCGCCTCGAACCATTTCAGGCCGTTGTCGCCGAGATCGTGCCAGACGGTCAGCGTCTGCGCGGCCGAGGGCAGCGCACCCGCCATCACGATACCCGCGGCGGCGGCAATCCGTTTCAAGAACCTCATCGCTTCCTCCCGTGAACGCTATTTGGCTGCGCTCTTCTGCAGTGCTGTCTTGTTGAGGGTAAACGTTTACCCTTGCCGTACCCTATGACCTCTCGCTATAAAAGCGCAAGTGTTTTTGTGGCCCTGGACCGAATGACGGCGATGACGATGCGGCGCACGGCGCTCAAGCCGGCCGATGCCCAGCAGGCATCGATCGCCAATGTGGCCGAGCGGGCCGGTGTCTCGATCGCGACCGTCTCCCGGGTCCTGAACGGCATCGCGAACAAGGCCTCTGCCGAGACGGTCGCCAGGGTCAGGCAGGCGGTGGCCGAGCTCGACTATCGCCCTTCGAGTGCCGGCAAATCACTGCGGCAGAGGCAAAGCCGGCTGGTTGCCGTGCTGGCGGCCAACCTCGCCAACCCGACCATGGCGGCGATCGCCGCCTCGACCGAAGTGGCGCTGCGCGAGCAGGGGCTGGTCATGGTTCTCTGCGACACGCATGACGATCCCATGCTCCAGGACGAATACCTGCGCGAGATGCGGGCGCAGCAGGCTCGCGCCATCGTTTTCCTAGGAGCAGTTGCGAGTCCGATGCTTGACCTGGTGCGAGGTGGCCCAACGCCCCTCATCTTCGTCAATCGCCGTGACCCCGGCGAGCCAAATTGCGACTTCGTCGGCATCGACAATGCGCAGGCGGGTCGTGACGTCGCCGCGCATGCGTTGGCGCAGGGTATCAGACGACCGGCACTGATCCACGCACCGCTTGCCTCATCGGCGACGCGGGCGCGGGTGGAAGCCGTTATCGGGAGTTTCGCCGCGGCAGGCTTTCCGATTCCGCCCTCGCTGGTTCTCGGACCGGCGGAGAAGGAGCATCTGGCGCTTGGTTATGCTGCTGCCAACCTGTTGGAGCGCGGTGGCGCCGAGCACGACGCGCTGATCTGCACCGGCGACCTGATCGCCTTTGGCGCGCACCGCTTCATCGAGGAGAGCCCCCATTCGGCTTCCCTGCCCATCTACGGTTTCGACGACAATCCGCTCAACGACTGGGTCGCTCCCTGGTTGTCCTCAGTTCTCATCCCCTATGGCACCTTCGGCCGGGCGGTAGCCGAACTCATTACGGACGATCGAGAGGGGGCCGACCGCCAGCGCGTGCTGCCACACCGACTGATCGAGCGAAGGCGGTCATAGGTAACGCTTCGCCTTTGTGAATGCAGCCGCGCATTTCACGCCGACATCGCGCCTCATGAAGATGGAAGGGGATTATCGTGATTGCCGGCGGCGGATGAATTTTCCGAGCGCCTGCCGATTTGATCTTGCACGGCGGTCTCCGCGCAGCTAACTGCGTAACACTATAACGTTTCATGTAGCGGAGTTGTGCCGGTGAAGCTGGTTTCGATCGCCGTCGCGGTGCTAGCCATGACGGGCGTCGCTACGGCGAAGCCACTGAAGGTCGTGGGCCCCTGGGAGATCGCCGGCATAGACCCGGCGCAGTCCGGCTTTGTTTTCAGTCGCATGCAGGTGGCAGAAACGCTCGTCTCGGTCGATTCCGCTGGCAACCTGATCGCCGGCCTCGCGGCCTTCTGGTCAACGAGCGAGGATGGATTGACCTGGCGTTTCCGGCTGCGCGACGGCGCCCGCTTCCATGACGGAAGCGCGGTGACTGCCGCAATCGCAGCCGAGACCTTGCGCAAGGTTCATGGCGGCGCCGGCGTGTTCAGCCAGGTTCCGGTTGCAGGCGTCGAGGCCGACGGCCAGGACGTGGTCCTCCGCCTCTCGAAACCTTTCGCTGCGCTGCCGGCCTATCTCGTCAACTTCACCACCATCATCCTCGCGCCGTCCTCCGTGGGGGCGTCGGGCAAGGTCGAGCGCATCGTCGGCTCGGGTCCGTATCGCGTGAAGAGCCTGACGCCGCCGCTCAACATGCAGCTGGAAGCGGCTGCGGAATGGACTGGCATGAAGCCGGGCATCGCCGAGATCGACTATCAGGCGGTCGGCCAGGGCGAGATCCGCGCCCTGATGGCAGAAAGCGGCGAGGCCGACCTCGTCTTCTCGATGCTGCCGGTTTCGGTCGAGCGCCTCAAGCGCAACCAGAATCTTGATGTCCGCATCGCCACGATCCCGCGCACGCGCTCGCTCAAGGTCAACGCCGCCTCGCCGCTTTTCAGCGATGTCAGGGTCAGGCGTGCGATCAGCGCCGCACTCGACCGCGAGGGCACGACGCGCGTCATCCTGCGCAACGCCGATCTCGCGGCGACCCAGCTCTTCCCCAAGGCGTTGGCCGGTTGGAACGACCCGGAGCTTCCTCCGCTGAAGCGCGATCTGGCCGCCGCCAAGGCGCTCCTCGCCGAAGCCGGATGGACGCCCGGCGCCGACGGCATCCTGCAGAAGGACGGCAGGCCGTTCTCCTTCACGCTGCTGACCTATGCCAGCTGGCCCGAGCTTCCGCCCATCGCCACCGCGATCCAGGCGCAGCTCAAGCAAGTCGGCATTGACGCCAAGGTCTCGGTCGGCAACAGCTCCGAGATCCCGGCGCGCCATAAGGATGGCACGCTGGAAATGGGGCTCGTCTCGCGCCTGTATTCGATCGTTCCCGACGCCATTGGCACGCTCCGAGACGACTACAAGTCCGGGGGCAGCGACTGGGGTGCGACCGGCTGGTCCAATGACGAACTCAACGCGCTGGTCGAGACAATGGCGCAGACCAGCGACCCCGCCGCACGCGCGCCGATGCAGAAGCGGGCGATCGCGATCCTCCAGAGCGAGCTGCCGAGCATCCCGGTCACCTGGTCGGAGCTTGCCATCGCCGCCAACAAGCGCGTCACCGGCCTGCGCATCGACCCGCTCGAAGTGAACTACGGGCTCGCCTCGGTCCGCTGGGTCCAATAGGCATGAAGCGCCTCGTTCTTGCCCGGCTGCTCCAGGCCGGGCTGGTGTTGCTCGTCGTCGGCATCCTCTGCTTCGTGCTGGTGCGGGCCCTGCCGGGCGATCCTGCCATGCGCATCGCAGCCGGGCGCTATGGGCCCGACGCCAACATCACGGAAGCGGCCGAGGCGGTCCGGCGCGAACTCGGCCTCGACCGGCCGCTCCTCGTCCAGCTCGGCGCATCGCTCGGGCAGTTGGCGCGGCTCGATCTCGGCCACTCCGTCGTCACCGGCCTGCCGATCACGAAGGAGTTGCGTATCCAGCTCGGCGCCACCCTCTGGCTCTCGGGATCGGCGCTCATGCTGTCGCTGCTGCTCGGTCCGCCGATCGGGCTGCTCGCGGGGCTGAGGCGCGGCGGCTGGGTCGACAACGCTTCGCTCGGAGGCGCGATCGTCCTGCGATCGCTGCCACCCTTCGTGCTCGGCCTGGTGCTGATCCTGGTGTTCGCCATGCTGCTCGGCCTGTTCCCGCCGGCGGGCTACGGCGCCTGGCGCGATCTGGCGCTGCCGGCGTTCACGCTGGCGCTCGGCCTCGCGGCGGTCTCCAGCCGTGTCGCCCGCGACGCCGTCGCGGCGGTGGTGCGCACGCCCTATTTCGCCTTCGCGCGGCTGAAGGGACTGCCGGAGCCGGTGGTCGTGCGCCGGCATGTGCTGCGCAACGCCGCCATTCCCGTTGTCTCCTATCTCGCGTTGCAGGCGATCTACCTGATCGAAGGCGTCGTCGTCGTCGAGACGCTGTTCGGCATCCCCGGCATCGGCCACGCCCTGGTTCACGCCGTGATCGCGCGTGACATGCCGATGGTGCAGGGCACCGCGCTCGCCATGGGCCTGCTCTTCGTCGTCATCGCAATGGCAGTCGATCTCGCCTGCCACTGGCTCGATCCCAGGCCGAAACGCGCATGAGCATCGCCGACGCCACCCTCATTCCAACGACGAAGCGCGCCTGGTTGACGCCGGCCCGGACGACCGGGCTCGTTCTGCTCGGCCTGCTGGCGCTGTTCGCGCTGCTTGGGCCGCTGCTCGTCTCCGTCGATCCGACCGAACAGGATTTCGCGGCGAGTCTCGCATCGCCCGGCTCCGACTATTGGCTCGGCGCCGATCATTACGGCCGCAGCATGCTCGCGCGGCTCAGCCATGGGGCGCGCCTCTCCTTCGGCATGGCGCTGCTCACCGTCGCGACCGCGGCCGTGCCCGGCATCCTGCTCGGCCTGCTCTCCGCCTGGCGCGGCGGCTGGCTCGAACGGTTGCTCGAACTGGTCTCGACCGTGCTGCTCGCGCTGCCGGGGCTGCTCCTGGTGCTGATCCTGCTAGCCTTCGCGCCCGGCACCTTCGGGCCGCTCTATCTCGGTCTCGCGCTTACGCTCTGGATCGAGTTCTACCGCGTGACCCGGGTCACGGCTGCCGGCGTGCTGAAGCAGACGCATGTCGAAGCGGCGCGGCTGCTCGGCTTCGGCACCGGCTATATCCTGCGCAGCCTGGTCCTACCCGAGATCCGGCCGATCCTGATCACGCTCGCCGCCTTCGCCATGTCGACGGCGATCATCGCAATCTCGACGCTCAGCGCGATCAGCGTGGGCCTGCGCCCGCCGACGCCGGAGCTCGGCGCGATGATCGTGGAGTTGCTGCCCTATTATGCCGAGGCGCCGCTGCATGTGCTGATGCCCGGCATCCTCATCTTCCTGCTCGTGCTCGGGCTCCAACTCGCGACGCGGAGCGATCTGGGATGAACGCTCCGGTCCGCTTCCAGTCGCTGACGGTCTCCGGCCTCGAGATCCGCGCGGGCAACACGACCATCGTTCGCGACGTCGCCTTCACGCTCTCGCACGGCCGGCCCGTCACCTTGCTCGGCGCCAGCGGCTCCGGAAAATCGCTGGTCGCGCATGCCATCATGGGCAGTCTGCCGAGCGGTCTTTCGGCGCGAGGCATCGTCAAGCTGGACGACGACGATCTTCTCGCCGGAAGCCCGACACAAACGCGAGCGCGCTGGGGGCGGACGATCGCCATCCTGCCGCAGGAGCCCTGGCTCGCGCTTGATCCGACCATGCGGATCGAAGGTCAGGTCGGCGAGATCCATCGCTACTTGCACGGCCTCGGTCCAGCGGAAGCCGGCAAGAGCATGCGTGACGACCTGGCCGAGGTCGGGCTCGGCGACAGGACAAAGGCCTACCCCCACGAGCTCTCGGGCGGCATGTGCCAGCGCGTAGCGATCGCCGCGACGCATGCGGCCGGCGCCTCCCTCCTGATCGCCGACGAGCCGACCAAGGGCCTCGACGCCGCGCTGCGCGACGGTGTCGTCGACAGGTTGCGCGAAGAGGTGGATCAAGGCCGCCTGCTGCTGACCATCACACATGACATCGAGGTCGCGGCCGCCCTCGGCGGCATGATCGGCGTCATGCTCGACGGATCACTCGTCGAGTTCGGCCCGGCTGACGAGGTCCTGGATAACCCCCAGCATGAATACGCCCGCGCGCTAATTGCGGCGAACCCGACGCGCTGGCCAGCGCTCGCCCTGCCGACAGCCGGCGAGCCGATCGTCTCCGCGACCGGGCTGTCGAAGCGCTTCGGAGAGAGGGTGCTGTTCGACGGCTTCGACATCGCGGTCCGGCGCGGCGAGATCGTCGCGATCGTGGGGCCCAGCGGTTGCGGCAAGACGACGATCGGAAACATTCTCCTCGGCCTCGTCAGACCCGACAGCGGCGAAGTTCAGCGCTCACCTGGCATTGCGGCGACCCGCTTCCAGAAGCTTTACCAGGACCCGCCAGCAGCCTTCGCCCCGCATCAGACACTGCGGCAAAGCTTCGGCGACCTGCTGAGGCTGCACTGCCTTGCCTGGGCTCAGGCCGAGGCCAGCATGCGGCGCTTCGGCCTGGGTCAGGAGCTCCTCGATCGGCGCCCGGGCGAGGTATCCGGCGGCGAACTCCAGCGCTTCGCGATCCTGCGGGCGCTCCTGCTCGACCCGGTCTTCCTGTTCGCCGACGAAGCCACCTCGCGGCTGGATCCGGTCACCCAGAAGGAGGTGTTCGCAATCCTGATCGAAGCGGTCCGCGAGCGTGGCCTGGGCCTGCTGATGGTGACGCATGAGGCCGCACTTGCAGAGAAAATTGCATCGCGCATTCTGAAATTGCCGGCCTGATGGCTCCTGTGCGGCTCGCGACGATCTCAGTGCCGCGCGGAGGCGTCTTTGACGGCTGTGATCAGAATGGATGGCTTTGAGGCTGCTTGGCTGCGCGAATCTCGCTCGCGATCGGAAAACGGTTCACAGTGAGGGTGCTTCCCTCGCGACTGATAAAGCCGCTCTCCGCAAACGCATCCAGCCATCCGACCATTGGCCAGAAACCCCATCTCGCGTGGAAAATGCGAGCGTTGCGGACGATGTCGTCGAAATGCTGAAGCGGCGGATCGAAGACGTCATGGTGTTGATGGTAGGCGCACGTACCACCGAGAAAATATAGATCCAAGCCAACCTCGCGGGCTCGAAAGGCAAAATCGGTATCCTCGGCGCCATAGCCGGTGAAACCTTCGTCGAAGCCAGAAATTCTGTCGAAAGCCTCAGCCGATATTCCGAAAGCGAGGGACCAGAACAAGCCGCTATTGGGTTCGGCCACCAAGCCAGCAGCGGGAAACCGCCGCGCGGGATGGGGCATCCCTACCGCCCGCAGCGTGGCTTCGCACCATCGCCCGTCATTCGCGGCGCCTTCGGGAAGGTACTGGATCTCGGCGCAGATCAAGCCATCCTGAGAATTGACCGCGTCCGCCATCGCCGAGATCAGGTCGCTGCTCGGAATGCAGTCGACATCGAGGAAGAGCAGGGACGGCGAAGTAGCCCGAGCAGCGGCGAGGTTGCGGGCCTGCGCCAAAGGTAAGCCGTGGGTGGCATGTCGGATGACCCGGACAGGGAAATCCGCAACCGGACGTCCCACGGGCTCGTCGCTCATGTCCACGATGACCAGTTCGAGTGGTGGGATGGTACTGCGTCGCAGGCCCTCCACGAGGTTGCGCAGGTGCGCCACACGGTTCTTTACGATGGTGAGGACGCTGATCACGATGGCCGCCTGCGCCAAAGGTCGAGCCGGTACATCGTCCGCCGCTCGTGCAGGACCGTCTCGACCTCTGACCCCAGAGCGCCATGCAGGGACTCGACCGCGTCGTCGCCGCTCTGGGGATAGTCCGTCTCGCCGCTCCAGTGGACAAGCAGCAGATCCCCGGTCGGTGCAAGCAGATCGAGCAGTTTGCGGCCGGCGAGCGAAAGGTCGGTCTCGTCCCAATAATAGGCGACCTCTGAAAGGATGATCAGGTCGAAGGAGGTGCCAATTGGCGCTTCTCCGGGAAAGCTTAGGCGCGTGAGCTGGACGTGATTGTATCGCGCGCACCGGGCCCGCGCGGCACCGAGCGCCGTTTCGCTGACGTCTATCGCCAGCAACTCCTCGCAATGACCCGCCAGGCGCTCGGTCAGGACGCCGTTTGCGCAACCGATCTCCAGCGCTCGGCGAAACCTGCGTTCACCCAACGCATCCAAGGTGTGCTCGTACTTCGCCGTCTCGTATGGGCTCGTCTCAAAGTCCCACGGGTCGGGCGTGCCGGCGAACATCCGTTCGAAATACTCCGGCGGCAGGCTTTTAGCCGCGCGCATCGGGACCGATCCTTTCATAGAGCAGATCGGCCGCGGGCATCCGCTGCTTCGATGGCGAAAGCCGGAAACCCTCGCCGAACTGCGGCGTGATCTGACTGCGATGGGCGGCGAGCGCCGCGTTGCGCAGACCGAGCGGCATCGCTTGGGTCCGCCACGTGCGATAGCCTTGGCCTGGCGGTTTGGAGGCCCAGACCACGTATTCGAAGACCGTGATCGGGCGGATAGCGCTGACGGCGACGGAGCATGCGAGCCGAAAGGCCGCCTCGTGGTCGCAATGGGGCTCGTGCATCGCCGTCACCGCGATCGCATCCACGCGGCTTTCGCGGCACAAGGCTGCCAGCCTTCGCCTTGAACGTTCGAAGCGGGGCTCGGCGGGCGCGTACGGTTGGGCATCCGGCCATTCCAGGAACATTGGAGGCGGGTGGCCGCGGCCGGTCAGTATCCGCATAGCCCGTGCCGCCTCGTGGCGACGGGCCGCAATGAGGCGGGCACGTGACGCGGAGCCGTCATGGGGATGCGAGCCGACGCCATCCGTGAGGATGACCACATGCGCGAGCGCTCCGCGGGAGGCCGCATGCGCAATCAGTGCAGCACAGCCGAGCGTTTCGTCATCGGCATGAGGCGCAATCACGAGCCAGCGAGCCGATGCCATCTGGCTCGTCGCGAAGGCTCGCGCCGATAGGCTTCGCGTCACCACAGGCGGTCGCCCTCGCCCCAGACGTCATGGTCGAGCCAGGCGATGGCGGCCTGGTCGCGCGCGTAATCCGGGCCAGCCTGACGCAGATACAGGCTGAGGTCCCGGGTGATCTTGTCGATCCGCTGGCCATCGAAGGCGCTGCGCGTGCCGACGATCCGGGCCGAGAGCTCCATAACGTCGAGCGCCGCGCGCTCGACGACGCCGCGGGTCATGCGCACGAAGTCCGGGGCATCCGAGGCATCGTCCGCAGCACGCTGCGCTGCCTCCCGCACCCAGAGATAGGCCGTTCGGGTCGCGGCCACCGCTTCGGCGAATTTGAGCCGCTGCAGCGGATCGTTGCGCGCGGTCTGCGACATGGCGAGACGTGTTTCTGCGAGCAGGCCCTCGATGCCACCCGATTGGACCGCGAGAAAGCGCCATGCACCCGCAGTGAAGCGCGGCTCGGCCGTATAGTCTCCAGGATCGCCCAGGAACTGGTCTTCGCTCGGTTGCATGCCCGTGAGATCGTAACTTCCGCTGCCGGTCGCACGCATGCCTCGCACGCGCCATCCTGAGAGATCGGTGCGGCCCGCATCGTCCGCAGGGACCACGACGAGCTGCGTATCGCCGTCCTCCCGTCGTGCGGTGATGATGGCGAAGGCCAAGCCACCCGCCCCTGTCGCAAAGGCTTTGGATCCGGTCAGGAGCCAGTCCGTAACCTCGCGACGGACGGTAACACCCGGGGGCGGCTCGGTTGCCCAGACGCCGTAGAACGCTCCGTCGTCGAGCGCCGATGCCAGCCTCGCCCTCTGCTCATCGGAGCCAAGCCATGTGAAAAGCTTGAGCGCATTTACATGGCCCTCGAAGATCCGTCCCAAGCTCAGATCGGCGCGACCGATGATCCGGAGCACATCGAGCAACGCCGCGTTCTCGGCCCGTGAGTCCGCGAAGCTTACACCGCCGCTCGCCGGAGGGGCGAACACGCGCTGCAAACCGGAGCGGCGCAGGATCTCGACACTGTCCAGCGGAAAGAGCGGGGCGGCATCGTAACGCGCGCCACATTCGACTAGCCGCGAGAACACAGATTGGACGACCGGCCTGAAATCCGGCTGCGGACCACTGGACGCCGCGCCATCCTCTCGTCGCACTCGACTACGTTGATGCACGAGGCTTGCCCTCCCTGGCGATTGCGATGAGGAAATCGGCTGCGTGGCGCGCGCCGTCCGGGTCGTGCAGCCTTGCCGCGCCATCAGGGTCGATGTCATTTGCGGCGGCGATCAGTCCCGGCCAATCCGAGGCGTCCGGCCAGCTTTCGAGCACGATCGCGACGCCGAGCGCGGCAAGACGCCGGGCCTTGGAGATCTGCTCATCGAAAGGCCGTGGCTCGGGAAGGCAGATGAAGCGGCTGCCCGTCGCTATCACCGCGCTGACGAGACCATCCCCCGCCGCGCCGACGACGAGCCCGGCGCGCGCGATCTCGCTCCCGGCATCTTGGACCCAGCCGAGAAGCGAGAGATTGTCAGGACACGCCTTCGGCCGCGAGGCCGGTCCGATGACGCGCCATTGCTGCGAGGGCGTGGCACGGGCCGCCGCCGCGAGCGCATCGCCATCGCCGCCTGCGCCTCCGTTGCCGAAGACGGCAAGGATAGTGTCCCTTCGCCTTGGCTCGACCGATCGAGCTGAAACCGAAAGCCCGGAGCAGTAGCGGGTCTTGGATCGTACCCAGTCAGGCATGCCGGGTTCGTCAAGTTCGCGGTGAAAGGGCGCAAGGACAGCGCGGGCTCCGCGGAAGGCGTCGAGGTGGGCGGGATCGTCGCGCAAGCCGCCGAGCCTGAAGTAGATGGTGGGCGTGGCAGCCAGTCGCGCTAGCATCGCCATCTCGACCGAAACGTCCACGACGAGCAATGCAGGTCGTTCGCGCTCAATCCAATCCGTCAGCCGAGCAGCGCGTTTGCGAATGCCTTCGTGATGCACGGGCGCGTAATGCAAGGCGCGCGGCCGATCGCCCATATGATCGTGTCCGTCGAACCCCAAGCCCTCGGCAAGGCGGTCATCGGGCAGGTCGAGGCAAGGGAGACCCTCGGTGCGACCTGCGAGCCCGGTGCCGATCAAGGTAATCTGTGCCAGCGGAGCCGAACGGGCTATCGCCAGGGCCCGTTGTCGATGCCCATCTCCGTGATGATGGACGTAGTAGCCGATGCCACCACTCACCGTATGGTGCCCGCGTCGGAGCCGCTCGCCCCGACCCAATCGATCTCGGCGAGCACCGCGTCATGGGGCATCGGAGGAAGCGCGTGCTCAGCCGCAATCAAGCGGCTAGCCGAGCAAATTGCCCGCCGCGTCTCGCGACGCCACTTCGCACGCTCGCGCCAGTGGCGGAGCGCCGGCACCATCTCGGCAGCGCCGCCGGAGGCTGCATCAATCATGCGCCTCATCGTCTCGGCCATGCCATGAGTCGCACGGCCATCCAAACGCGCCGAGACCCGCGTCCAGACGTCAAGGGGGTGAACGAGGCGACCACCGCCGACAATGGCGGCCTCGACGAGAGCCCGATCCTCGCCCGATGCCATAAGGGGAACGCCGCCTGAGCGGCGGTACATCTCGCACGTGATCGCGAGACTGCCGCCGGTGTGGTCGCCATGCCGAGGAGGAGGATCCCAGGGACACGGGTCGATCTCATCCTCGATCGCCCTCACGGCAATCCAGTAACGATCCCATAGCTCCCGACTTGCCGCGATGCCGGGGGGTATCCGCTCGTCCTCGTCGAGAACCAGCCGCCCACCGACGATGTCAGCCCCGGCCGCGATGGCGGCCAGATTGGCCGATACCCAGTTCGCCGGCGGTCGAGCGTCGGCATCGGTCGTGATCAGTACGCCGTCAGCTGGCACGACGCGCTTCCCGCCGGCCGCCAAGGCGGACGCGCGCGCCGACCCAGCATGCGCCAGGTCAGGCGGAAACTCCACCACATCGACGCTGAGACGGAGTCGGCCGCGATAGCGTTCCCCGACGGCCGCAACGACTTCGTTCGAGGCGTCCGTGGTGTTGTTGATGCAGATCGCGACGGGGACCGACCCTTCGACATCCTGTTCGGCCAGCGCCCGGAGCAGGCGAGGCAATCGCTCTTCCTCGTTGCGAGCCGGAACGCAGATGCAGAACGGAGCGCCGGCCGTTGGGTCCGCGGCCGCCGGCGCTCGCTCCTTGGCGCGCGACCTCATCGTCAGGCCAGGATGCGAACACTGGGCTCCCGGGCCCACTGTCGCGTTCGGGCCGGAGCGAGGAAGGCGTCCTTCGCCTTGCCGAGTGCGACGATGCCGTCGTCGGGCTCGACGCCAGCCTTGTCGAGCAGCGGCTTGGCTTCCGGGCTGTAACCGATCGCCTTCAGGTGAGCGAAGGCGTCCTTCGTGAAGTCGATCGCGGCGCCTTCCTTCATCAGCATTGCGCAACCTTCCTCGGAAAGGATGATGGCGACCGCGTCGAAGATCACGGACGGCGTACCGGCGAGCTGCCCGTCGGCCTTAAGCAGCTTTCCGTCCTTGAGTTTCACGCCGCCGATCTTGGGCGCGACGATCTTCACGGTGCCGCCTTCGCCTTCGACCGACGACTTGACCGCCGTGACCAAAGCTCCGTCGGCGCCGTCCGAAACCAGGATCCCGACCGAGCGCCCCTTCAGGGTCTCTGGATACTTGCCGACGATCCGGAGGGCCGGGGACGGCTCCATGTCGATGGCTTCCACTGCGGCATCCGCCGCCTTCGGGAGCTTCATGGCCAGACCTTCGGCCACGCGCTGAGCCAACGTCTCGTCAACGTTGAGGAGATTGGCCATCACCCGGTTGCGGACATGTTCGAGCGAAACCTTGGAGAGCTCGAACACGAGCGCGCTGGCCAGATGGGCCTGCTCGATCTCGCTTTGGGAGCGGAAGAACAGTCGCGCATGGCTATAGTGGTCGGCGAAGCTTTCCGATCGCAGCCGGACCTTTTGCGCCTCGACGGGGACAGCTGTCGTCCGGAATCCCCCGGTGGGATCCTCGCGAGGGCCCCCGTCTTCGCCCGCTTGTGCAAGGCTATTGGGCTCGTAATTCGCGCGGCCCTTGAACACCTGAGTTTGCATCTGTCCGTCGCGCTGGAAGTTCTGGAACGGGCAACCTTTCGCCCTGTTGATCGGCAATTGGTGGAAATTCACGGTGCCGAGCCGCGAGAGCTGGGTGTCCTGATAGGAAAACAGGCGACCTTGCAGCAACGGATCCTCCGAGACGTCGATGCCCGGCGGCATGTTGGTTGGCAAAAACGCCGATTGCTCGGTCTCGGCGAAGAAGTTGTCGGGATTTCGGTTCAGCACCATCCGGCCGATTACGCGGATCGGCACGAGCTCTTCCGGGATCACCTTCGTCGCGTCGAGGATGTCAAAGGGGAGTGCGTCGGCCTCTTTCTGGCTAAGCAACTGCACGCCGAACTCCCATTCCGGGAAGTCGCCTTTTTCGATCGCCTCGAACAGATCGCGGCGGTGATAGTCCGGGTCGGCGCCGGCGATCTTCACGGCCTCGTCCCAGCACGTCGACTGGGTCCCGAGCTTCGGGCGCCAATGGAATTTGACGAAGGTCGGCTCGTCGTCGTCGTTGAGCAGGCGGAACGTATTGACGCCGAAGCCCTCGATCATCCGCAGCGAGCGCGGGATCGTCCGGTCCGACATCGCCCACATGATCATGTGGGTCGATTCCGGCATCAGGCCGACGAAATCCCAGAAAGTGTCGTGGGCGCTGGCGGCCTGGGGGTAGCCGCGGTCCGCCTCCATCTTCACCGCATGGATCAGGTCGGGAAACTTGATTGCGTCCTGGATGAAAAACACCGGGATATTGTTGCCGACGAGATCCCAGTTGCCCTCCTTCGTATAAAACTTGACCGCGAATCCGCGCACGTCACGCGGGGTGTCGACCGAACCGGCGCCACCGGCAACCGTCGAGAAGCGGGTGAACACCTCGGTCTTGACGCCGACCTCGGTGAGGATCTTGGCTCGCGAGAACTCTGCCAGGGACTCGGTGAGCTCGAAGAAGCCGTGAGCCGCCGAACCGCGGGCGTGGACGATCCGCTCGGGGATCCGTTCGTGGTCGAAGTGCTGGATCTTTTCCCGCAGCACGAAGTCTTCAAGCAGCGTCGGCCCGCGAGTGCCCGCCTTGAGCGAATTCTGATTGTCGCTCACCGGGGTGCCGTGATTGGTCGTGATCCGCGTGTCCGGCGTCGAGGCCGTTTGGTGCAACTCGCCGCCATTGCCGGGTTTGGCGTCGATCTTCTTGGTGTCGCTTTTTGGAGAAGAGGCCATGAGAGGGCTCCTTGCGTGAGCTGGGAATGGTTCAGGCGGCGAACTTCGTTCGCGGTGCGGCTGCGATGCGATCGGCGTAGAGCGCCTCGTACTCATCGATCATCCGCGCGGCGTCGCATCGCTTCACCGCGTGTTCGCGGCAGGCGTGTCGGTCGAGCCGCTCGGCAGCCAGCGCCGCCCGAGACAAGGAATCCGGATCGTCGGGAGTGGCCAGCACGCCGGTCGCGGCATTCAGCAATTCCGGGATTGCTCCCCGGCCGAAGGCTGCTACGGGAACACCGCAAGCCAGCGCTTCGGCGACGACGAGGCCGTAAGGCTCTTCCCAGCAGGGCGTACACAGGAAGGCCCGAGCGCCGCCGATGATGCCGGCGAGTTCGGAATGGGCAAGATGGCCCAGATATCTGACGCGCTCGTCGAGGCGTGGTGCGACCTCGCGATCGAAATAGTCCTGATCGGAGATCGGGCCGGCGATCAGCAACGTCGCTCCACTCAGCGCGGCGGCCGCGATGGCATGATGGAGCCCTTTTTCGGGAACGATCCGACCGTACCAGATCCAATAGGGCTGCACCGCCGGGTCGGAGCGGAAGGCGAAGCGCTCGAGATCAATACCGTTCAAGACGACACGCTCGATCGGCGCGACCTTGTTCCATTTGCGGCGGATCGACTCGGAGACGGCGACGAACGTCGCGTTCGGGGCATTGCACAACCGAACGCCACTTTCGAGCCACGCGAATGGTGGCGTGTGAAGCGTCGTGACGACCGGCATGGGGAGCGCATCGGCCATGGCGACGGGGAGGTAGTGCAACGAGTTGTTATGGATCAGATCGAAGTTCCGGTGCCTCAATGCATTCATCAGGGACAGGTAGGCGTGGTGCTCCTGGAAAAAGACCTTGTCGGGGGCCTCGTCGCATCCGACCTGCGTGAGCGATGTTTCGTCACAGATGGCTTCAACACAGGCGTCCGGCTCTGATCCCGACGATGCGAAGACTGTCACGTCATGACCGCGGCGGCGGAGCGCTCCTTGCAGCATGGAGGTGTGCATTTCCAACCCGCCGGCGAATGGCTCGCGGATGGCGTGCTTGAGGTGAGCGATGATCCCGATACGCAACGTCCACTCCGGTCCCTTCGGTCGAGCGCCAACGCTCCGCCGAAGACCTCCGGCGTCGGTTCGAGCCAGTCCAGTTTCTGATGATCCTCCGCCGGAGCGGAACGTTGCGAGAACTAGTTTCGAGCGTCTTTAGTTCCGGCCAGAACTTCGCCACCGCGCATAAATCTACCAAATCGCGCAGTTTTATTTTTCGGCAAGATTGTCTTTTATTATTGCCGAAGCTCGCGGCCTCAGTGCGCGCCCGAATTCTATCACGGGAACGATCGCGTCCCTCTCTTGATCGGACGGGCTACCCGCCTCGCTTGACAGGTCGCTGGATACGATGACCGCGCCTTTGGCGGACGTGCTCATCGCACGCCGACGGCCGTGGAACGCATCGAGGCTCGGGCGGCGGCCGACGCTGATGAGCGTGGTTGAGCCAAGCTCGTCTTCGAAAAGGGCTAGCAGGGATGCCTGGCTGTCCTCATCCAGGGCCGAGATCGCTTCGTCCATAACGACGATGTCCGGGCGCTGGACGAGCAGATGGCAAGGCCGAGCGCTGACGCTCGCGTCCGGACCCGAGGCGGTCCCACGGTGCGGTCTCGTCGAGACGAGAAGCGATGTTTCCGTCGGTCAGTGACCATTCCTGGCGTTGGGCAGCCCACCGCACTGGCCTTCACGGCTGCCGTCGATGATCCTGCACGCTTTCGGCGCTCCTCGGCCGCGTCGCTATCAGTCCGGCGAGATGGACTATGCCAAGGTGGGTGCCCAGCGCATGCGGACGCTGCTCTATGAAGCAGTCAATGTCATGCTCCCCGGGAGATTACAGTTGCCTCTGCGGTCAGGCACGTCTCAACTGGGTGAGGCGCGCCGAATCCGGACACTAAAGGATCGCCTGAAAGCCGACATCGAGGCCCGATCACGTTTGTGGTCCGATACCAACAGGCAAGCGAAGCAGCGGATAGCTATGAATGAAGCGGTGTTGGTTGGATTCGTGATCGCCGCTATAGGGACAAATGCGCCTTAGTGATTGGGATGCTCTTGGTCACGACATAGGTGTAGTATCGCTCGATCCCGATCGCAGGGTCGAGCAGCCGGTCGATCAGGCGCTGATAGCTGTCGATGTCCGGCACGACCACCCGCATGATGTAGTCGATACCACCGCCGGTGGCATCGCAGGCGACGATGGCAGGCTCCCTGGCCACCGCCTCTTCGAAGCGCCGGAAATCCGCTTGCTGGTGGCTCTTCAGGCTGATCTCGACGATCACCGTAGTCCGCGGCGCGTCGGGCGCCAGATCGACGATGGCGGTGTAACCCCTAATCACACCGGCTTCTTCCATCCGGCGCAGCCGCTCCCAGCAGGCAGCCGGCGACAGCGCCACCGTTTCGGCCAGCTTGAGCTTGGTCATGCGGCCATCGCGTTGCAGGGCCGCGACGATCTTCAGATCGATGGGATCGAGCTTCATCTTCGGCGACCACGCGTGCATAATGTCATGAATTCTGCTTCCTAAGAACGAGACAATCCCATGTTCCGTCAAGCCGAGAAGCCTTCGGGCGCCAGGCTTTCTCCCATTGTAGAGAAAGCCGTCGAATGGCATCCGGCCCTGACGAAGCAGAAGGGCGCGACCAAGCACGCCGCGCTGACCGAGCGCATTATCGCCGACATCGACGCCGGCGTCCTGAAGCCGATGGACCGGATGCCGACTCATCGCGACCTCGCCCGCGATCTCGGCATCTCCGTCCAGACCGTCAGCCTCAGCTACAAGGAGGCCGAGCGCCTCGGCTATCTCAGCGGCGAGGTCGGGCGCGGAACCTTCGTGAAAAGCCGCGTGACCGAGCAGGCCGGCCGGCTGATGCTCGACCGCAGCCCGACCGAGGTCGTCGACCTCTCGATCGTGCGCGGGGTCTATCTCGATGCGCATGAGGCGGCTTCGCGCCAGGCGCTGGCGGCATTGGCCGAGGGCGACACCAGTCCCTTCATGCGCCCGTGCCGGCCGATCGCCGGCCTTGATCGCCATCGTGAAGCGGCGCGCCTCTGGCTTGGGCCGCTCGGCGTCGAGACCTCCGTCGAGCGCGTGCTAATCACCAACGGCGCTGCGCATGCGCTCTTCCTTGCTCTCGCCTGCGTGGTTCGCGCCGGCGATATCGTGCTGACCGAGAACCTGACCGATCACGGCGTCATCGGCCTCGCCAACGTCCTCGGCTTCAGCCTCAAGGGGCTGCCGACCGACGAGGAAGGTATCCGCGCCGAGGCTTTCGAGGCCGCCTGCCGCGCTGGAGGCGTCCGGGCGCTCGTCCTCATTCCGACGCTCAACAATCCGACGAGCCATGTCGCCGGCCCAGAGCGCCGCCGTGCCATTGCCGAGATCGCGCAGAGCCATGGCGTCTTCGTGGTCGAGGACGAGGTCTACAAGCCGCTGATCCCCGAGCCGCTGCCGTCGATCACGGCGATGCTGCCCGAGCTCGGCTTCTTCCTCACCAGCTTCACCAAGACGGTGCTGACCGGCCTGCGCGTCGGTTATCTGGTGGTGCCGCCGCAATATTCGATCCGTGCCGCCTCGATCCTGCGCGTGACGAGCTGGAGCGGCACCTATCTGCCCGCCGAGATCGCGACACGCTGGGTCGAGGACGGCACGGCGCAAAGGCTTCTTGCTGTTCAGCGCGCGGAGGCGACGGCGCGCCAGCGCATCGTCGCGGAGACGCTTGGGGGCCATGTCGCCTCGAGCCATCCGCTCTCGCTTTGCGCCTGGCTCAAGGTGCCCGCGTACTGGAGCGAAGACGGCCTGGTGCGCTCGCTCGCCGACCGGCGCGTGGCTGTGACACCGTCCGACCCCTTCGTCGCCGGCCCCAATCATGGCGGCGGCATCCGCATCTGCCTGGGCGGGCGGATGAGCCATGAACTGCTGGCCCGGACACTGACGACGATAGGCCAGACCTTCGAGCAGCTTCCGCCGGTTTTCGACATCGGCGCGATCGGCTGAGGGCGGCGGCGAAAGAGCCCACTTTGCCGTGTCGTTGCCGCCTTTGGCCCATGTCCGGCATAATTGAATCATGACAATATAATAATTGACATGAAATTTTACCCCTCGCAGCATGACAAGCGAGAGGGGAATGCCGGTGACCAAACCGCATCTTGCCACCGCGGAAGCAGAACGAGCGGCCGCGCCGCTGGCCGTCGTCGCACTGCCTGAGATCGAAGCCGCCGCGGCGCATATAGCCGGCCGGGTGGTGCGTACGCCGCTCGTAACCTCCCCTGCCCTGAGCCGCCTCTGCGGCCAACCTGTCCATCTCAAGCTCGAAACCCGCCAGCCGATCGGCGCCTTCAAGCTGCGCGGCGCGATGAATGCGGTGCTGGCATTGAGCGACGAGCAGCACCGGCGCGGACTCGTGACCGCGTCGACCGGCAATCATGGCCGTGCCGTCGCCTACACCGCTCGCGAGCTCGGCCTAGCCGCCACCATCTGCATGTCGGCGCTGGTGCCTTCAAACAAGGTCGAGGCGATCCGCGCGCTCGGCGCGCAGGTCCGCATCGTCGGCCGCTCCCAGGATGATGCGCAGGCCGAGGTCGAGTGGCTGGTCGCCGAGCACGGGCTCATTCAGATTCCCCCCTTCGATCAGCCTGACGTCGTCGCCGGCCAGGGCACGATCGGCCTCGAACTGGTTGAGGACCTGCCCGATCTCTCCTGCGTGCTGATCCCGCTCTCGGGCGGCGGCTTGGCCGCCGGCATTGCCGTCGCGGTCAAGGCGCTGCGGCCGTCCGCGAGGATCGTCGGCATCTCGATGGAGCGCGGCGCCGCGATGGCCGCCGCGATCGCCGCCGGCCGGCCCGTCGACGTGGTCGAAGAGGAAACGCTGGCGGATTCGCTCGGCGGCGGCATCGGCCTTGCCAACCAAGTCACCTTCGCGCTGTGCCGCGATCTGATCGACGAGGTCGTGCTGCTCAGCGAAGCCGAGATCGCGGCTGGCATCCGCCATGCCGCTCTTGTCGAGAATGAAGTCGTCGAGGGCGCCGGCGCGGTCGGCATCGCCGCCTTGCTCGCCGGCAAGGTCAGTCTGCATGGCCCGGCGGCGCTGATCGTCTCCGGCCGCAATATCGACGAGGCCATGCACCGGCGCATTGTCTCCGGAGCCGCCGCATGAGCCGCATGCTCGTCCTCACCGAAGCGGAATTGCGCCGCATCGTCAGGCTCGACCTGAGCGCGATCGATTGTATCGAACAAGCCTTCGCCGCGCTCGCCACCAGGCCGGTCGCGATGCCGCCGATCCTGCGGCTCGACATTCCCGAGCACCGCGGCGAGGTCGATGTGAAGACCGCCTATGTGCCCGGCTTCGGCGGTTTCGCGATCAAGGTCAGCCCCGGCTTCTTCGACAATCCCAGGCTTGGTCTGCCCAGCCTCAACGGGCTGATGATCCTGTTCAGCGCCAGGACCGGCCTCGTCGAGGCGCTGCTTCTCGACAACGGCTATCTCACCGATGTCAGGACGGCCGCCGCCGGAGCCGTCGCAGCGCGGCATCTCGCCCGGCCGGATGCTGCGGTCGCTGCGATCTTCGGCGCCGGCATGCAGGCGAGGCTCCAGCTCGAAGCGCTGGCGCTGGTGCGGCCGCTCCGCGAGGCCCGGATCTGGGCGCGTGATCCGCGCAAGGCCAATGAGGCCGCACGCGAGCTCTCCCGCAAGCTCGGCTTTGCCGTCGCCGCCGTCGCCGATCCGCAAGCTGCCATGCGAGGGGCCGATGTCATCGTCACCACCACGCCGGCAGAGCGGCCGATCCTGATGGCGGACTGGCTCGAACCCGGCCAGCACGTCACGGCCATGGGTTCCGACAGCGAGCACAAGAACGAGGTCGATCCGGCTGCCTTCGCCCGCGTGACCTATGTCACCGATCGCCTCAGCCAGACAAGGCGCCTCGGCGAGCTCGCCTCGGCGATCCGCGCCGGCCTCGCCGCGGCAGACCAGGTTTTCGCCGAGCTCGGCGAGGTCATAGCCGGCAAGCGTCCGGGCCGCAGGAGCTCCGACGAGATCACCCTCGCCGACCTGACCGGCACCGGCGTGCAGGACACCGCGATCGCCAATCTTGCCGCCGCCCGCGCCCGCACTGCCGGCGCCGGGCAGACCATCGACACCAAAGCCGAAGCGGGAGACGCCGCGTGACCGTGACCCTGAACTTCACCCGCGAGGAATATGCCGAGCGCCTCGCCAAGACCCGCGTTGCCATGGAGCGTGCCGGGATCGAGCTGATGATCGTCACCGATCCCTCGAACATGCATTGGCTCACCGGCTATGACGGCTGGTCGTTCTACGTCCACCAATGCGTGCTGGTGCCGCCGACCGGCGAGCCGATCTGGTATGGCCGCAAGCAGGATGCGAACGGCGCAAAGCGCACCGCTTACATCGGCCACGACAATATCGTCGGCTATCCCGACCACTATGTGCAGTCGACCGAGCGCCATCCGATGGACCTCCTCGCGCAGATCATCGGGGAGCGCGGCTGGGACAGGCTCTCGATCGCGGTCGAGATGGACAATTACTACTTCTCGGCGGCCGCCTTCGCCTCGCTGCAAAAGCATCTGCCGAACGCCCGCTTCAAGGATGCCGGCGGGCTGGTGAACTGGCAGCGCGCGGTCAAGAGCGCCACCGAGCTCGACTACATGCGCAAGGCCGGCCGCATCGTCGAATTGATGCACCAGCGCATCGTCGATGTCGTCGAGCCCGGCATGCGCAAATGCGATCTCGTCGCCGAGATCTACGACGCCGGCATCCGCGGCACGGCCGAGTTCGGCGGCGACTATCCGGCGATCGTGCCGCTGCTGCCTTCGGGCGCCGATGCTTCCGCCCCGCATCTGACTTGGGACGACAAGCCGATGCGTATCGGTGAAGGCACCTTCTTCGAGATCGCCGGTGCCTACAGGCGCTATCATTGCCCGCTTTCGCGCACCGTCTTCCTCGGCAAGCCGACGCAGGCCTTCCTCGATGCCGAGAAGGCGACGCTCGAAGGCATGGAGGCCGGGCTCACCGCGGCCAAACCGGGCAACACCTGCGAGGATATCGCCAACGCCTTCTTCGGCGTGCTGAAAAAGTACGGGATCATCAAGGACAACCGCACCGGCTACCCGATCGGCCTGTCCTATCCGCCCGATTGGGGCGAGCGTACGATGAGCCTGCGCCCCGGCGACCGGACCGAGCTCAAGCCCGGCATGACCTTCCACTTCATGACCGGCCTCTGGCTCGAGGATATGGGCCTCGAGATCACCGAGAGCATCGCGATCACCGACACCGGCGTCGAATGCCTGTCGAACGTGCCGCGCCGGCTCTTCGTCAAGGGTTGAGCCGATGCTGACCGCTTCGCCCCGTCCGTCGCCAGTGACGCCGACAATCGACCTCTCGGCGCAGGGTGTCCAGCATGGGCACCTGCGCCTGCCCTACAGCCGCGACGACAGCGCCTGGGGCTCGGTCATGATCCCGGTCTGCATGATCGCCAATGGCGACGGGCCGACCGCGCTACTGATCGGCGCGAACCATGGCGATGAATATGAAGGGCCGGCGGCGCTGTTCGAGCTGGCCCGGACCCTCGACCCGGCCCACGTCACCGGCCGGGTGATCATCCTGCCGGCGCTGAACTATCCGGCCTTCCGGGCGGGGACGCGCACCTCCCCGATCGACAAGGGCAACATGAACCGCAGCTTTCCGGGCCGCCCGGATGGCAGCGTCACCGAAAAGATCGCCGACTACGTCACGCGCCATCTCGTCCCGCTGGCCGACATCGTCCTCGACTTCCATTCCGGTGGGAAGACGCTCGACTTCCTGCCCTACGCCGCGGCGCACGAACTGCCGGACAAGGCGCAGGAGGCGCGCTGCTTTGCGGCGGTCGCCGCCTTCTCCGCGCCCTACTCGATGAAGATGCTGGAGATCGACGCCGTCGGCATGCTCGACACCACCGTCGAGGCGATGGGCAAGGTCTTCGTCACGACCGAGCTTGGCGGCGCGGGAACGGCGAGCGCGCGCAGTATCGGTATCGCCCGGCGCGGCGCCAGCAACCTGCTCAGGCATGCCGGCATCCTTGCCGGAACGCCCGAGACGACGCCGACAAGCTGGCTCGACATGCCCTCGGCCGATTGCTTCAGCTTCGCGCAGGACGACGGACTGATCGTCTTCGAGCACGACCTCGGCGAGCCCGTGCGCGCCGGCGAGGTCATCGCCCGGGTCTATCCCGTCGGAAAGACCGGGCTCGCCCCGGCCGAATACCAGGCCGCGATGGATGGCGTGCTCGCCGCCCGCCACGTCCCCGGGCTGATCAAGGCCGGCGACTGCCTCTCGGTGCTTGCCGTGCTGACGGAGGCGCCCTGAACCCGTTCGGCCGGGGGACCGGTCCAAGCCAACCGCCGGCGCGAAGACGCCAGAGAAGCCGAAGCAATCGGCAAGCGGAGAAACATCAACCAGAGGAGAATTGTAGATGCTGTTCCTGAAGATCGCGGGTTTCTCCGCCATTGCTCTCGCCGCCGGCCTCGCCGCTGCCGGCGCCACCAGCCTCAAGGACGTCAAGGACCAGGGCTATATCCGCATCGCCACCGCCAATGAGGTGCCCTATTCCTATATGAAGGATGATGGGACTTCCGCCGGCATCGGCCCCGACGTCGCCAACGCCGTGCTGAAGAAGCTCGGCATCGCCGAGGCCAACTGGTCGGTGACGCCCTTCGGCACGCTGATCCCCGGCCTCAAGGCCAAGCGCTTCGACTTCGTCGCCGCCGAGCAGAACATCTCGCCCGAGCGCTGCAAGCAGGTCTCCTTCACCGAACCGAACTCCTCCTATGGCGAGGGGCTGCTGGTGAAGAAGGGCAATCCGAAGAAGCTGACGACCTATGCCGATATCGCCAAGGACCCGTCGCTCAAGGTCGCGGTCGTCTCCGGCGCCAACAATATCGACTTCCTGCGCGCCGTCGGCGTGAAGGACAGCCAAGTGATCTTCATCACGGCCAATGCCGACGCGCTCGCCACCGTGCAGAGCCGCGCCGACGCCTATGCCGCGACCGAGCTCACCGTCGCCTCGCTGGCCAAGGGCCAGGCCAATGTCGAGCAGGTCGCGCCGTTCACCGACCCGGTGGTCAACGGCAAGCCGGTCCGCAATTTCGGCGGCTTCGCCTTTCGGCCGGAGGACAAGGAGCTGCGCGACGCCTTCAATGCCGCGCTCGTCGAGTTCCGCAAGACCGACGACTACAAGAAGATCCTTGGCACCTATGGCCTCTCGGACGCCAGCATCAAGGCGGCGGCCGAGCGCAAGGTCGAGGATCTCTGCGCCGGCAAATAGTCTCTGACCGACACCGCTCTGCCCGCTTTGGTGGCGGGCGGAGCTCCACGCCTGTTCAACCTCGTCGCGGAGCCTGCCGGATGGAGTGGCTGTCCTATCTGCCCGCCTTGTCGCGCGGCGCCCTGATCACCGCCGGGATCACCTTGTCGGCGATCGCGATCGGCGCCGTCGCGGCCTTCGCGGCCGGTATTGCCCGCGTCGAGGGCGGGCGCGTGCTGTCGCTGGTCGCGCTCTGCTACACCGAGCTCTTCCGCGGGACGTCGCTTCTCGTCCAGCTGTTCTGGTTCTACTACGCGCTGCCGCTCGTCGGGATCAGCTTCGAGCCGGTCGCCACCGGCATTCTCGTGCTCTCGCTGCATGTCGGCGCCTATGGCTCCGAGATCGTCCGCGGCGCCCTGCAATCGGTCTCCGTCCAGCAGCACGAGGCGGCGCGGGCGCTGAATTTCGGCCGCACCCAGACGCTGATCCACATCTCCCTGCCGCAGGCGCTGGTCGAGATGATGCCGGCCTTCGGCAATCTCGCCATCGAGACCCTGAAACTGTCCTCGCTGGTCTCGCTGATTTCCATCGCCGACCTGACCTTCCGGGCCCAGTCGATCCGAAACCTCACCCTCGACAGCGCCGGCGTCTACAGCCTGACGCTGGTCGGCTATTTCGCGATGTCGCTGGTGCTGATGCTGGTCATGCGACTGATCGAGCGGCTGGTCCGGCGCGGCGCGGCCTTCCCGCGCGCGGCACATTCGTGAGGAGCCGCGCATGATGTACGGCTTCGAATGGGATACGACGACGCCGCTGACCTACGCGTCCTCGATCCTGCCGATCATTCTGATCGGCCTCTCCGTGACCTTGCAGGCGGCTGCGGCCGGGTTTGCGATCGCGCTCGTGCTCGGCCTGGTCTTCGCGCTGCTGCGGCGCAGCCGCATCACGGCCGTTTCCTGGACGACGGCCATCGTCGTCGAGTTCCTGCGCGACACGCCGCTGCTGGTGCAGCTCTTCTTCCTCTATTACGTGCTGCCCGACTACGGCATCACGCTGCCGGCCTTCCTCACCGGGGCGCTTGCGCTCGGGCTACAATATTCGGCCTACACCTCCGAAGTCTATCGCGGCGGCATCGAGGCCGTGCCGCGCGGGCAATGGGAGGCGGCGACCGCACTGAACCTCTCCCGCCTGCAGACCTATCGCGACATCGTCGTGCCGCAGATCGTGCCGCGCATCCTGCCGGCGATGGGCAATTATCTCGTCGCCATGATCAAGGAGACCCCGGTGCTCTCCGTCGTCACCGTCCTCGAGATGATGGGCCTCGCCAACATGATCGGCGAGCGTACCTTCGAATATCTCGTGCCGCTGACGCTGGTCGGCCTGATCTTCCTTCTCCTCACGCTGATCTGCTCGGCCGGCCTGCACCGGCTGCAGAAGGCGCTGCCGAAAGCAGGGATCCCGCTGCGATGACCGAGACCACTCAGGCCCCCATCATCGAGTTCGCCGGCGTGACCAAGCGCTTCGGCGCGCTGACCGTGCTCGACGATTTCAACTTCAGCGTCGCGCGCGGCGAGAAGGTCACGCTGATCGGCCCGTCTGGCTCGGGCAAGTCGACGGTGCTGCGCATCCTGATGACGCTGGAGCCCTTCCAGGAAGGCCGCCTGACTCTCGCCGGCATTCCCTATCACGAGCCGAATGCCGGCGGCCCGTTCAAGGCCTCGGACGGGCATCTGCGCCAGATCCGTAGCCATGTCGGCATGGTCTTCCAGAGCTTCAACCTGTTCCCGCACATGACCGTTCTGCGCAATGTCGTCGAGGCGCCGGTACGGGTGCTCGGCCTGCCCCGCGGCGAGGCCGAATGCCGGGCCGTCGACCTGCTCGCCATGGTCGGGCTCGCCGACAAGAAGGACCATTTTCCCGCCCAGCTCTCCGGCGGCCAGCAGCAGCGCGTCGCCATCGCCCGCGCGCTTGCCATGCGTCCCCGCGTGCTGCTCTTCGACGAGCCGACCTCGGCGCTCGATCCGCAGCTCGTCGGCGAAGTGCTCTCCGTCATCCGCGGCCTCGCCAGCGAGCATGATCTCACCATGCTGCTCGTCACCCACGAGATGCGTTTCGCCCGCGAGGTCTCCGACCGGGTCTGCTTCTTCGACAAGGGCCGCATCTGCGAACAGGGCGAGCCGGAGCGCATATTCAGCGCACCGGAGCAGCCGCGCACCCGCGAATTCCTGGCCTCCGTGCTGGGCTGAGTGCGCACCGAAATTCTATCGGCGCCACCCCGAATTTCCGAGACTGCCTCGGCACAGAGCCGGCACTTCGAAGACAGTCTCGCCAGCCTTCCGCCTAGCCTCGTTCAACCGAGGGAGGATGGTCATGAGCACGATGACGAGCGCGGCAAGACGGGAAGCGACGATCGCCAAGCCGGCAGAGCATCCTGGCTTGGCGCGCCTGACCGATCGCCGCTTGCTGCGGCAGCTGTCCTATATCGGTGGGCGCTGGACCGCCGCACCCGACGGCGAGACCTTCCGGGTGACCGATCCTGCGACCGGCGCCCTCGTCGCGCAGGTCGCAGCGCTGGGTGCCAGCGAAGCGACGCAGGCGATCGACGCGGCTCATGCCGCCTTCCCGGCCTGGAAAGGGCTGCTGCCGCAGGAGCGCGCCGTGCTGCTGCGACGCTGGCATGCGGCGATGCTGGCGGCAGCCGAGGACCTCGCTTTGCTGATGACGCTCGAACAGGGCAAGCCGCTGGCGGAATCGCGCGGCGAGATCGCCTATGCCGCCGACTTCATCGCCTACTACGCCGAAGAGGCGATGCGGGTGAACGCCGAAGGCGTTACCAGCCACCTCCCGGGTGCGCAGATGTCGCTGTCGCGCGAGCCGGTCGGCGTCGCCGCCCTGCTGACACCCTGGAACTTCCCCTCCGCCATGCTGACGCGCAAGGCTGCCGCCGCGCTCGCCGCCGGCTGCACCGTCGTCGCCCACCCGTCCTCGCATACGCCGCTCTCGGCTCTGGCGCTGGCCGAGCTCGCCGACCGCGCCGGCCTGCCGGCTGGCGTCTTCAACGTGGTCACCGGCGACGCCGCGCCGATCGCCGAGACCTATTGCGCCGATACGAGGGTGCGCGCCGTCAGCTTCACCGGCTCGACCGAGATCGGCCGCATCGTCGCCCGTAATGCGGCCGCGACCGTCAAGCGCACGGTGATGGAACTCGGCGGCCATGCCCCGCTGATCCTCTTCGACGATGCCGATCTCGACCGCGCCGTGGCGATTGCGATCGACGCCAAATTCGCGACCTCCGGCCAGGACTGCCTCGCCGCCAACCGCATCTATGTCCAGCGCGGCCTCTATGAGCGCTTCTGCACCGCCTTCGCCGAGAAGACAGCGGCGCTGCGCGTCGGCGCCGGGCTTGAGGACGGCGTCGAGATCGGCCCGCTGATGCATGCCGCCGCCAAACGCAAGGCCGAGGCCCAGATCGCCGATGCGCTGGCGCACGGCGCAAGACGGCTGACGCCGGAGCGCGCCATGCCCGGGCCGCTTTTCCTGGCGCCGACCGTGCTCGCCGACGTGCCGGACCAGGCGCTGATCATGCGCGAGGAAACCTTCGCGCCGGTTGCCGCCATCGCCCCGTTCGACAGCGAGAACGAGGTCATCGCCCGCGCCAACAACACCGAATATGGCCTCGTCGCCTATGTCGTAACCCGTGACGGCGCCCGCGGAGCCCGCCTTGCCAAGGCGCTCGACTACGGCATGGTCGCGGTCAACCGCGTCAAGATCACCGGCGCGCCGATCCCCTTCGGCGGCATGAAGCAATCCGGCGTCGGCCGCGAGGGCTCGCGCCACGGCCTCGAGGCCTTCACCGACCTCAAATATGTCTGCCTCGACCTGAACTGAGGCTCCCTCCCCCTTCATCAGGATGATTGCGATGCTCGACCACCCCGCCCGCACCGACAACGAACTGGACGCCTGGGACCGCGACCACTTCTTCCACCCTTCGACGCATATGGGCCAGCATGCCCGCGGCGAGACGTCCAATCGCATCATCGCCGGTGGCGAGGGTGTCTACATCGTCGATCGCGACGGCAAGCGCAGCCTCGACGCCTTCGCCGGGCTCTATTGCGTCAATGTCGGCTATGGCCGCAAAGCGATCACCGACGCGATCGCCGAGCAGGCGGCCAGGCTGCCCTATTACCACGCCTATGTCGGCCATGGCTCGGAGCCGTCGATCAGGCTCGCCAAGATGGTGGTGGAGCGGGCGCCGAAGGGCATGAGCCGGGTCTTCTTCGGGCTCTCCGGCTCCGACGCCAACGAGACCAATCTCAAGCTGGTCTGGTACTACAACAACGTCCTGAAGCGGCCGGAGAAGAAGAAGATCATCTCGCGCTGGCGCGGCTATCACGGCTCGGGCGTGATGACCGGTAGCCTCACAGGCCTCGCCGCCTTCCACAATCTGTTCGACCTGCCCAAGGCGCCGGTCCTGCATACCGAGGCGCCCTATTACTACCGCCGCGAGGATCGCAGCCTCAGCGAGGAGCAGTTCTCGCAGCACTGCGCCGACAAGCTCGAGGAGCTGATCCAGGCCGAGGGCCCGGATACCATCGCCGCCTTCATCGGCGAGCCGGTGCTCGGCACCGGCGGCATCGTGCCGCCGCCGGCCGGCTACTGGGCGAAGATCCAGGCAGTGCTCAGGAAGCACGACATCCTGCTGATTGCCGACGAGGTGGTTACCGGTTTCGGCCGCCTCGGCAGCATGTTCGGCTCTGACCATTACGGCATCGAGCCAGACCTCATCACCATCGCCAAGGGGCTGACCTCGGCCTATGCGCCGCTCTCCGGCGTTATCGTCTCGGAAAAGCTCTGGCGCGTGCTGGAGCAGGGCTCGGACGAATACGGCCCGATCGGCCATGGCTGGACCTATTCCTCGCATCCGCTCTGCGCGGCCGCCGGCGTCGCCAATCTCGAACTCGTCGACGAGCTCGATCTCGTGCGCAATGCTGGCGAGGTCGGCGCCTATTTCAATGCGGCGCTGAGGGAGGCCGTCGGCAGCCATCGCCATGTCGGCGAGGTCCGCGGCAAGGGCCTGCTGGCAGCGGTCGAATTCGTCCGCGACAGGGATGACCGCGTGTTCTTCGACGCCTCGCAGAAGGTCGGCCCACGCATCGCCGCGGCATTGCTCGAACAGGGCGTCATCGCTCGCGCCATGCCGCAGGGCGACATCCTCGGCTTCGCACCGCCGCTGTGCCTGACGAAACAGGAAGCCGATCTGGTGGTCGACGCGACGCGGCGCGCCGTGGAGGCAGCGCTTTGACGAAAAGAGCCGGCCAAGCGGCCGGCTCTCGCTCATGCTCTAGGGAAAGCCGGCCTGCCACGGGCCGGCTTTCTTTCACGAATGGACTCAGACAGCGTCCCGGCCGCTCTTCACCCAGCTGTCGAAGGTCGCCTTGTTCTGGCTGATCCACTCATCGGCCATGCGGTTGACGTTGGCGCTGCTCGCGCCGTTCTTGTTGATGCTGAACTCCCAGCCCGACCAGGTCGGCAGCGGGAATTTCATTTGCTCGATCAGCACCTTGACGGCGGGGTTGGCGGCGATGAACTGCTTGTTGGCGACAGACGCCCAGTTCCACGACGCCATCGCCATGCGGCAGGGGTCGGCGCCGCCGGCGCAGCCCTTGACGCCGGGGACGAGGGCCGAGCCGCGATTGGGCACGTTCGGCGGCAGCGCATCCTCGGGCGTCGGCAGCCAGACGACCTCCTCGCCCGGGATCAGCGCATTGTTCACCCAGGACGGGCTCCAGGCGTAGAAGAAGGCCGGCTCGCCGCGCTTCACCCGCGCCACCGCCTCGACCATCAGCGTCTCGTACTTGCCGCGCACCGAGCGCACCGTGTCCTTCAGGCCGAACTTGTCGAGCTGGAAATCGACGACGTCGCCGCAGCTCCAGCCGGGATCGCAATTGATCAGATCGGCGCGCCCGTCCTTGCCGAACAGCGCGGCGAGCTTGGGGTCCTTCATCTGGGCGAGGCTGGTGATGTTATGTGCCGTCGCCGTCTTCTTGTCGATCAGGTAGCCGTTGACGCCGCCGCCGACGATCATGCCGCCGCCGATCAGCTCGGCCTGCTTCTCGACGGCGCGGAAGGCCGGCTCGCGTTGGGGCATGTTGACGTCGGTCGCAAGATCGAGATCGCCCTGCGCCGCGGCCTGGAAGAACAGGGTGGTGTTCAGCGTCGAGATCTTCACGTCGTAGCCGAGTTCCTTCAGCGCCCGGCTGACGATCTGAGCAGTGACGTAGTTGGCACCGAGGCTGTCGCTCTGGGCGTAGCGCACGGTCTTGCCCTTGCCCGGCAGGGCCTGGGCCAAGGCCGCGCCTTGCAGGGTGGCGGCGGCGAGCGCGGCCGCGGCAAATGTCTTGACGAGGGTCTTGGCTGACAGGCTGATCATCGCTTTCTCCTCTTTGATTATCGCTTTTTGTCGTCCCCACCCGCTTTGTCCGGCGGGATGTCTTGCGCCGCTGGCTGCGGCGTCTATGCGCCTTGCCGGGTGGCCTCGCCCGGCGGCAGGGCGGCGATCTCCTCGCGCCGCCCGCCGCGCAGGAAGCGCATGGCGAGCTGGAACAGCGACGGGCGCTGGCCACTCTTGGCCTCGGCGAGCTTCTGGGTGATCCGGTCCAGCATCATCGCAAGCAGGACGATGGCGATGCCGCCGACTGCGGCGCGCCCGACATCGAGCCTCCCCAGCCCCTGAAGAACGACGAGGCCGAGCCCCTCGGCGCCGATCATCGCGACCACGACCGACATCACCATCGCGGT
The DNA here is from genome assembly GCF_900109525.1 of Allobosea lupini. Classification (GTDB taxonomy): domain Bacteria; phylum Pseudomonadota; class Alphaproteobacteria; order Rhizobiales; family Beijerinckiaceae; genus Allobosea; species Allobosea lupini. The sequence goes on from NZ_FOAN01000005.1 coordinate 491,950, forward strand.
CAGCACCGTCTGGTTGAGGCCACCGAGGATGGTCGGGATCGCGAGCGGCAGCTGGATTTCCCAGAGCAGCTGGCGCCGGTCGGCACCGAAGGCGAGGCCGGCCTCGACGATCTCGTGCTCGACCATGCGGATGCCGAGATTGGTGAAGCGGATCAGGGGCGGCGCGGCCGCCGTGACGACCGCGACCTCGCCCGGCACCGTGCCGACGCCGAACAGCATCACCACCGGCACGAGATAAACGAAGGTTGGCGTCGTCTGCATGATGTCGAGGATCGGGCGGACGACGTTCCAGACCCGGTCGCTGCGCGCGCAGAGAATGCCGATCGGAATCCCGATCACGGCGCAGAAGACGATCGCCGTCGCGATCAGCGACAGCGTCGTCATCGCCTCGGCCCAGACGCCGAGCATGGCGATCACGACCAGTGACACGACGCTGAAGATCGCGACGCCCACGCCGGCGCTACGCCAGGCGATGAGGCCGATCAGCAGCAGCATCGCCGGGAACGGGATGGCGTGCAGCACCCAGTCGTTGAAGCCGAGCAGGCTCTCGACCGGCCATTTGATCGCCTGGAAGAGCGGACGCAGGTTGAGCGCGAGCCAGCGCACCCCGTCCTGGATCCACTGGTCGACCGGAAAGATCGCGAGATCGTCGGCCTTGATCATGGTTCGCGCTCCTGAACCGGCAGGTTGGCGATACGGGCGAGAATCTGCTCGGCGCCCAGCAGGCCGACGAGGCGGCCGGCCTCGTCGATCACGCCGACACTCCGGTCGGCGCGGTAGCAGCGCGCGACATCGATGAGCTTGGTTGCCTCCGGGACACAGATCGGAGCGGCCTGTTCGGCTGGCAGCGTCCCGGTTTCCTGCAGGCGGGCGATCTCGGCGCCGTCAAGCCCGGCGACGACCTGCTCCTCTTGGTCGAGCAGGAAGCCGCCTTCCGGTCCGCCGACGACGATGCCGGCCGACCCGCGCCAGAGCACCGCCGGCGCCTTCATCACCGAACGCGCATCGAACAGGCGCGCGCGGTCGACCTCGCGGGTGAAGGCCGCGACATAGTCGCTGCCCGGCTCGAGCACGATCGATTGCGGCGTGCCCTCGCGTACCAGCCGCCCCTCCGACATGATCGCGATGCGGGTGCCGAGCTTGAGCGCCTCCTGGAAATCATGGGTGATGAACAGGATGGTCTTGTTGAGCGTGCGCTGCAGGCGCAACAGCTCGTCCTGCATCTCGGTGCGGATCAAGGGGTCGAGCGCGCTGAAGGCTTCGTCCATGATCAGGATGTCGGCATCGGTCGCGAGCGCCCGCGCCAGGCCGACGCGCTGGCGCATGCCGCCCGACAGCTCATGCGGCAGATGGTAGCCCCAGCGCCCGAGCCCGACGACCGACAGCACCTCCTCGGCGCGGCGGCGGCGCTCGGCCGGTGCGACGCCGCGCAGCTTCAGCCCGAACTCGACATTATCGATCACGCGCTTGTTCGGCAGCAGTGCGAAATGCTGGAACACCATCGAGATGCGCGTGCGCCTGACCTCGCGCAGCGCCTTCTCGTCGAGCGGCACGAGATCCTGCCCATCGAGCAGGATGCGGCCGGCGCTGGGCTCGTTCAGGCGGTTGATGCAGCGCGCGAGCGTGGATTTGCCGGAGCCCGACAGCCCCATCACCATATACATCGCGCCGGATGGCACCGCGAGCGAGACGTCATCCAGGCCGACGACATGGCCGAGCGTCTCGAAGACGCTGTCCTTCGTGCCGCCCTTGCGCAGGACCTGCAGGGCAGGTCCGGGATCTTTGGCGAAAACCTTGTAGAGGTTCTCGATACGCAGCCTCTCGCTCACTGCACTCCCCTCCTGTGATCGTGCGGGGCGGCGATTGCGCCTGTCACCCGCGCATGCTGCGCTCAGCGCAGCGGCGAAAAATCCGTCGGCAGCAGAATGCGGTTCTCGGCCTGCTCGATGTTCTCGACCAGCTTGGGCAGGAAGGCCTGCCAGCGCGGATCGTCGGCGAGCTGCTGGCGCCGCACGCGACGGTCTTCGAGATCGGCATAGGCCCACATGTGAGTGACCTGGCTCAGCGCCCCGATCTCGGTGGTGAAGTAGCCGACGAGCTGCCCGAGAATGGGCTGCTGGATGGCAAGGCCCTCCTCGCGCACGAGTTGGAGGTAGCGGTTCATCCGTCCGTTGCGGATGCGGTAAATGCGCTCCTCGACGATCACGCCATATCCTCCGTGAGAAACTCGTCCATCAGCGCCGCGACGCGGTCGGGCGCCTCGTTGAGTAGGGAATGGCGCAGCCCCGGCAGGATATGCAGGCGCGAGCCGGCGATGCGCTCATGCATGAAGCGTGACATGCGCGGGTTCGAGCCCTGGTCGTGCTCGCCGGTGGCGATCAGCGTCGGCAGGCGGATCTGGTCGATCAGCCCGCCGAAATCGGTTTCCGCCAGGACGCGATAGGCGGCGGCATAGCAATCCGGATCGTTCTCGGCGTTGCGCCGCCGCAGTTCCGCGATCAGCTCGGGATTGCGTTCCTGGAATTCCTCGGTCAGCCAGCGCGACAGCGAGGCATCGTAATGCGAGCCGCGATCGCCGGCCTTGAGCGCCGCGAGCCTGGCGAGCACGCGCTCGCGCTCCTCCGGCGTCCGGCCGGATACGGTCGATAGAAGGACGAGCCGCCGCAGCCGCTCGGGATGGGTCAGGGCGAGGCGCTGTGCGATCAGCCCACCAAGCGAGAATCCAGCAAGGTCGAAGCTGGCGAAGCCGACGTGATCGGCGAGGCCGAGCACGTCCCCGGTGAAATCGTCGATCTCGTAGCGCCCCCTGACATGCTCCGAATGGCCATGGCCGCGCAGATCGAAGCTCAGCATCCGGAAGCGATCGGAGAGCCGCGCGATCACCCCGTCCCAGGCCTCCTGGTAGGAGCCGACGCCGTGGATCAGGACCAGGGGCCGCGGCCCCTGCCCGCTCAGCCGGTAGTTCAGCGCGACACCATCGCGCATGAAGGTCCCGGCGATATCCGGCTCGGTCACTGCGGCGAGACCAGCCATGCCCGTCACGCTCCAGCGGCGGCGAAGAGAGGCTTCGCCGCGTCGCGCCCGCGAGCCGCGAAATGCGGCATCACCTGGTCGATGAACAGCCTGAGCGTCTTCATCTGCAGCTCGAAGGGCAGATTATACGACAGGCCGAGGCAGAATTGGTCGACGCCGGCGGCCTCATAGACCTCGAGCTTCGGGATGACCTCGTCGGGCGTGCCGAAGACCAGGTTGTCGCGGATGGCGCGCGGGTCGTAATTGCCGCGATTGGCGACGGTCTCGAACGGCACCGCCTGCGGAAAGCCGTTGGTCACCGTGCCGATGTTCTGCATCAGGTTCTCGAAATAGCGGCCGTAATCGACGCTGTAGCGGACGATCTGCTCCCAATCCTGCGAGCGCTCGTAGACGCAGGAGCGGCGCTGCATCATGAATTTCGGCCGCGGACGCTCGGGATGGTCGGCGCAGGCCTTGCGGAATTTCTCCGCCAGCACGCCGATCTCGGCGACCGGGGCGGAGAGCGGCGTCGAGAGGATGCTGGCGCCGATGCCGACCGCCCAGTCGAAGGTGCCGGGATCGCGCGCCGCCACCCAGATGCGTGGATGGGGGTTCTGCAGCGGCTTCGGTACGGAGGTTGCGAGCGGGAACTGCCAGTACTGGCCGTCATGCGCATAGTCGCCGGCCCAGAGCTTCTGCACCGCCGGCACGAGTTCCTTCATATAGGCGACGCCTTCCTGCTGAGGCATGCCGCCGGCCATGCGGTCGAACTCGTACTGATAGGCACCGCGCGCGATGCCGAATTCGAGGCGCCCGCCGGTCAGGTGATCGCAGAGCGCCGCCTCGCCGGCCAGCCGGATCGGCGACCAGTAGGGCGCCACCAGCGTCGCCGTGCCGAGCCTGATGCGATCTGTGTGCTGGGCGAGCCAGGTCAGCGTCTGGAAGGGATTGGGCGAGATCGTGCATTCGATCGTGTGGTGCTCTGCCGTCCACAGCGTCTCGAAGCCGCCCTCATCCGCCACGCGGGCGAGCGCCAGCATCTGCGACATGGCGTCCTGCATCGACGCCTCTGGCGAAAAGCGCTCCAGATTGATCGAGAGAGCGAACTTCATGGATGCCTCCGTGGAGCGAGCGGGACAGCGCGTCAGCGCAGCCGGATGACGAACGGGTCCTGCATGGCGCCCGAGTAGTCGATGACGACGTTCTTCAGCCGCGAGAATTCGCGCATGACCTCGAAGCCGCCGCGGCGGCCGTAGCCGCTCTTCTTCGTGCCGCCATTGGCGGACATGAAGGCGGCCGAGCGGTAGGTGTTGATCCAGACCGTGCCGGCCTCGACATTGCGGGCGAAGCGCATGGCGCGGTCGATGTCGCGGGTCCAGATGCCGGAAGCGAGGCCGTATTCGGTGTCGTTGGCGAGCGCGATCATCTCGTCTTCGCTCGAGAAGGGCACGACCCCGACCACCGGCCCGAAGATCTCGTGGCGCATGAAGCTCATCTCATTGCGCGCATCGGCCAGCACCGTCGGCTCGTAGTACCAGCCGCGCGCCAGGGCCTCGTCCTGCGGCTTGCGCCCGCCGACCGCGACCTTGGCGCCCTCACGCACGCCGGAGCCGACGAAATGCTCGACCTTCTCGAGCTGTGCCGCCAGCGCCAGCGGCCCGATATCGGTGTCCTCGGCCATCGGATGACCGACCTTGACCCGCCGGGTGCGCTCGACCAGCGCCTCGACGAAGCGTTCGTAGACCGGTGCCTCGACGAAGCAGCGCGAGCCGGCGACGCAGGTCTGGCCCGCCGCGGCGAAGATGCCGGAGACGACGCCGTTGACGGCGCGCTCGATATCGACGTCGGAGAAGACGACGTGGGGCGACTTGCCGCCGAGCTCCATCTGGCAGGGCACGAGGTTGTCCGCGGCATTGCCGGCGATCTTGCGGCCGGTGTCGGTCGAGCCGGTGAAGACGTATTTGGCGATGCCGGGATGGCGCGTCAGCGCATCGCCCGTGGTCGCGCCGTCGCCGGTGACGACGTTGACGACACCGGCGGGGATGCCGGCCTCGATGACGAGTTCCGCCAATGCCAGCGCCGACGCCGTCGCATGCTCGGAGGGCTTGACCACGATCGTGTTGCCGATGGCGAGGCACGGCGCCAGCGTGCCGGTCAGCATCATCAGCGGCGAGTTCCACGGGATGATCATGCCGACCACGCCGATCGGCTCGCGCAGGTTGAAGTTGAGCGTATCGAGCTTGTTGACCGGGATCGTGTCGCCCTGGAGCTTGTCGGCCATGCCGGCGAAGTAGCCGTAGGAATCCGGGATCGCCCGCATTTGGGCGCGCATTTCCTTGATCAGCTTGCCGTTGTCGCGGCATTCGAGCTGCGCCAGCTCCTCGGCATGGGCGAGCACCAGTTCGCCGAGCCGGCGCACCAGCTTGCCGCGATCGGTCTGCGTCAGCCGGCGCCAGGCCGGGTTCAGCAATGCCGCCTTCGCCGAGCGCACCGCCGCATCGACATCCCGGGCATCACCAAGCGCGAATTCATACCAGGGCTCGGCCGTGGTCGGGTCGTAGCTCGGCGCATAGACGCCGTCTTGCGGCGCGACGAAGGCGCCGTCGATGAAATGCCCGATGCGGGAGCCCTGAAGTGTCTGGACCGTCGTCTTCATGCCGCGCCACCGCGCTCCCATTGTTGCGGGACCCCGTCCCAGGGCTGGGTGTCCTCGACCATCGCGAAGCGCCCGCCATCATGGGAATCGACGTAGATGCCGAAGCGCCGCCGGCTGCTTTCGCTGACATAGCGGCGCAGCATCGTGCGGGTTTCGCGGGTGAGGATCTGCTCGTAGGGCAGTTCGTCGAAGCCGAAGAAGCGCACCCCGTCCGGCAGCGCCAGGCCGGCGGCATCGCCCGCCAGCCGCGCCCGATAGACGAGATGACCGGGATCGCCGTCGGCGATGTCGAAGACCGAGTAGAGGAAGGTCGTCTCCGGCAGCAGCGGCAGCCCCTCGCCGCCGGGAACCGGGAGCCGGCCATCGACGATCCGACGCGCGGCATGGGGCAGCGCCCAGCCACCATCCTCGTTGCGGCAGAGCAGCAGCTTTCCGTCGCTCTCGACGAGGTAGTTGACGATCATGCTGCTGGAGGCGAGCCAGCCGGGCGGCAGCGGGTCCTTCACCGCCGCATAGCGCCCGCGGCAGAAGGCCAGCGGGGCGGATGGGCTCGTGCCGAAGGCCCTGACCCGGCCGATCAGGATGAGATGGTCGCCAGCCTCGACACGGTTGTGCACCGTGCAATCGAACCAGCTCATGCAATCGGCCAGCACAGGTGCGCCGGTATGGACGCTGTCATGCGGCGTGTCGGTGAACTTGTCCGTCGCTTTCGAGGCGAACAGAGCAGAGACAGGCTTCTGGCCTTCATGGAGCAGGTTGACGGCGAAACCCTGCCCTTCCGCGAAAGCCGGGTAGCTGGAGGCGCCCTTGCCGACGCAGACCAGCAGCAGCGGCGGGTCGAGCGAGACCGAGGTGAAGGAGTTCGCCGTCATCCCGCGCGGCCGGCCCTCGGCATCGCGGGTGGTGATCACGGTGACGCCGGTCGGGAAGGTGCCGAAGGCCCGGCGCAAGGCGACGGGATCGATCGAAACCGGCTCCTGGGGTGCTGTCGCCAGCATGGCTGGTCCTCTCCGATGGCATGCGCCACGTCGGAGTCAGGCTATGAAGGTGGCCGCCAGCGCGCTTCCTATGAAAAGATGGAAGTGACTTGGAATCTTTCCGCGCTTTCATTCGAGCGCAGGCGCGGCTCCCTCGATCAGGCCGTGCATCTTGAGCGCCAGTTCCAGAGCAAAGCGCGTATCGGGCGGCTCGGGATCGATGCCGAACAACTCCTGGATCCGCGTCAGCCGATAGCGCAATGTGGTGACGTGCAGGCCCATGGCGTCGGCGCAGGCCTGGCTGCGGCAGCCATGGCGCAGATAAGTGGCGAGCGTCTCGAGATAGGGCGTGCCATGCTCCCGGTCATGGCTCGCGACGCGCCCGATGCTGCCGTCGACGAACCGGCGCACCTCGGCCGCATCGGCCGCTCCGATCAGCATCGGCAATGGCCCGAAATCGAGCGCCGACAGCACGCCGGTCCGCTTGAAGCCGCGCGCGATCCGCACCATGCGCCAGACCCGCTCCCACTCGCCGGCATAGTCGTCGAGCTCCTGGCACAGCCCGCCGATCACCACGATCGGCTCGCCCTGCAGGTCATGGCGCAGGACGTCGGTGATGCGTTTTGCAAAACGTTCTGAGGCTTCGCGCTTCGGCCCCTCCGGCTCGGGCTCGAGGCAGACGAGCCCGGCACCGACGGCGACGATATGGCAGCCCAGGCTGAGCTGGCCGGCAAGGCGCGCGACGCTCTGATGCGCCTGCTGGGTGCGGTCGCGCTCACCATGGCCGGCGGCAGGCAGGTCCACCACCATCATCCGCAGCGGCCGCGAGAGCGAGACGCCGAGATGGCGCGCCCGGCGCAGAATGTCGTCGGGATCACGCCAGCGCCGCTCGACGATCTCGAAGAACAGCTCCGTCAGCGTCCGGGTCTCGAAGCGGAAGCGGATCACGCTGCGCATCATCTGCACGCTCAGGGCGAATTTCGCGCTGTCGATCGTCAGCCGCCTGAGATCGCCACCCTGCTCCTCGCCGAACAGCACGAGCGCGCCGACCTGCTCCGCCTCGACGGCGAGCGGTTCGACCGCCGCCTGCAGTCGCAGCACGCGCCCGTCATGCGAGACCGTCAGCTCGGCTCGGCCCGCCCGCTCGCGCGTCACGCTCTGCCTGAGCTGCGCGATCACCCGGTCGGCTTCACCTTCGGCGAGTAGCCTGCGCCAGGCGGCAGCGTCGAGCAGATCCGGCATGGGCGAGCCGTTGGCGACGAGCGTGTTGGCGGAGAAATCGATCACCAGCACGGCACATTGCAGGAATTCGCCAAGCCGTTCCGCCAAGGCCTCGATCGAGCCTCCGGCCAGCACCTCCTGCAGCAGGTCGCTTTGCGCGACCAGTGCGTGGCGCAAATCCTCGGCAACGCCCCGTGCGGCCCGCAGGCGATGCTCGCGCTCGACCGCGATGGTCCCGAGATGCGCGATCATCGCCATGAAGGCGAGATCTTCGGACGGCACTGGCTTCAAAGCCCGCGAGACCAGGCTGAGCACCATCGGGCGCCCTTCGGCATCGGCGCTGCCGAGCGGCAGGACGATCACCGAGCGGTAGTCGCGCTCGAACGCCTCACGCCGATAGCCAGGGAAGTCCTCGGAGGTGCGGGCATCCTCGATATAGACCGGCTCGCCCGTTCGCAGGGCGAGCAGTGCCGGACTCGTCGCCAGCTCCCAGCGATCCTCGAGCCGCCGGCGGAGCAAGGTGGGATCGTGCCTCGCGACCACATTGGCGTGGCCATGGGTCAGATCGACCGCCATGATCGAGCCCATGGTCCAGCCGCCATGCTCGCAGGCCACCTTGACCAGGTCGAGCAGCAGACCGTCGAGATCGGAACCGGAATTGATCCGGCTGGCGACATCGCGCAGCGAGGCGATCTGGGAAACCGGGTCGAGCATCGCGTCTGATCCTGACTGGCCATCTGCATAGGCTCGCAGCATCGTCCTGCCGGTTCTTCCTAGCAACCGGAGGAAGACAGATGCGCGCCGGCAACTAGCTTGGCCAGCGACGACATTTCAAACGCCGGAGGCGAGCATGGATATCGGGCTGCGCAAGATCGCGACCTTCACGGAAGAGACCATGCTCGAGGGCGGCAAGACCGCGTCGCGGCCGGTCACCATGGTGGTGGTCGCCGCCGTCGTGAAGAATCCCTGGGCCGGCCAGGGCTTCGTCGAGAATCTGCGGCCGGAAATCCTGCGGATCGCCCGCCCGCTCGGCCTTGAGATGACGCGTCGGCTCGTGGCCGCGATGCCGGGAGAGCGTGTCGAGGCCTATGGCAAGGCGGCGATCGTCGGGGTTAACGGCGAGATCGAGCACGCCTCTGCCCTGATTCACACGCTGCGCTTCGGCAACGTCTTCCGCGAGGCGGTCTCGGGCACGGCCTTCCTGAGCTTCACCAACACCCGCACCGCGCCGGGCGCGCTGATCTCGCTGCCGATGATCCACAAGAGCGAGACCGGCAAGCGCTCGCACTTCATCACCGCGACCTTCCAGATCGCCGACGCACCGGGGCCAGACGAGGTCCTGGTCGCGATCGGCGCGTCCGATGGCGGCCGCATCCATCCGCGCATCGCCGACCGTTTCGAGGACATGAAAGAAATGGACAGCGAGCAGGCGGCAGGCGAAGCGGTGCCCGCATAGGCCGGGCGTGCGTCCTCCACCGCGCCAGCGACACGCTGACCGGACCCCATTTGGTCGCCTTCCGTGCCCCTATCGGCCTATCGCGGAGCCCTGTCGGCTATTCAACTGCCCGAAAGCGGGCCTTCCAACAGTTGGCGATGGGCCAATAGCTGCCGTTGGCACAATGCCCGGAAGCAGACATTGGCGAGAGGCAGTGAGGAGGGCCCATCACGTGCCGCGTCAGAAATTCACGGTGGCCCTTTCGCCATGCCGACGGCCAAAGTCGATTCTCTCAAAGCCGCATTCCACCATCGACGGCGATCTCGGCGCCGTTGATATAACTGCCCTCACGTGAGCAAAGCAGCAGGGCGACACCCGCACAGTCATCGGCACGCCCGAGCCTGCCGAGCGGAATGCGTGCGAGCACCTGCTCCTCCCGTCCAGGCTGGCCAAGCACTGCGCGGTTGCGATCGGTCAGGATCGCGCCGGGCCGGATGATGTTGCAGGTGACATCTGGCGCACGCAGGGTCCGCGCCAGATCGAGGATCATGTTGCTCTGCGCCGCCTTGGTGGCCGCGTAATGGAAATGCGTCGGATTGGGGCGTGCCTCCTGCACGCTGCCGATCGCGATGATCCGGCCGAAGCCGCGCATCAGCATGCCAGGCAGGAAGGCCTGCAGCAGCCTCACTGTGGCATGAAGGTTGATCTCGGTTTGCGCAGCCATCGCGGCTTCCGAGACCGCATCCCATGTCTCTAGGGTTTCGACGGAGGCGCAGAGCACTAAGATGTCGGGTTCGTTTCCGTTCGCCTTCAGCTCTGCCGCCATGGCGGATGGGGCGGCGGCCTCCGCGAGATCGGCGATCAAGGTCGATGCCGCGAGACCTTTTGCCCGCAGATCAGTCGTTGCCGCGTCGGCTGCAACGACATCCCGGTCATGGATGATCGCATGCGCGCCCGCCTCGGCGAGCCGCGTCGCGATCGCCAGGCCGATGCCGCGCGCCGCGCCGGTGACGAGCGCGGTGTGCCCCGAAAGCGGCCCCGCCATCAGCCGAGCAGCGGCTTCACGCGGGCGACTGCATCGTCCATGGCCTGCTGCGGCGGCTTGCGGCCGAGCACGGCGGCCTGCGTCTCCTCGATGAAGATGTCGTGGGCGCGGGCCTGCTCGTCGAAGGCCGGCAGATGGATGCGCGAGGCCTTCAGCGCCGCGGCCTCGTCGGCGGCATAGGGCATCGCCGCCTTGAGCTTCTCGTCGGCATAGGTCGAGATCCGGGTCGGCCCGTTGCCGTTGAGCGCCATCGCCGTGGTGCCGGCCTTCGACGAGAGCGCGCGGATGAGTTCCCAGGCGAGCGGCTTCTGCTTGGCGTTCTTAGGGATCATCAGCGACCAGAACTCGACCGTCGGCGCGAAGGCGACCTTGCCGGCGAGGTCCGCCGCCATCGGCGGTAGCAGCGACTTGAAGCGCCCGCCATATTTGCCCTTGGCCGGGTCGTTGTAGGAGACGAGCCGCGCAAACGGGTTGATCGTCATCGCCGCCCTGCCCTGCTGCATCCAGGTGGTGATCTCCTCATTGTTCACCGTGGCGAAGTTCCGCGGCAGCACGCCAGCCTTGTAGAGATCGGCAAGGATGGTCAGCGCTTTGACCATCGGAGGCTCGTTCGCGGTCAGCTTGCCGTCGGCCGTCATGTAGTCGCCGCCGAGGCAGCGCGAGACAGTCAGGAAATTCGAGGCGAAGACGGCGGTGAAGGCGAGGCCGTGGACCTGTGTGCCGTCCTCGCGCTTGAAGGTGAGCTTGCGCGCCACCTCGACCAGTTCCTCGAAGGTCGTCGGCAGCTTGTTGATGCCGCGTTCCTCCAGCAGCGCCTCGTTGTAGATCAGCGCATTGGTGGCGTGGCGGACCGGGATGCCGTGCAGGGCGCCATCGACCTTGAGCGGGCCGATCAGGCCGGGCGCGAAATCGTCGAAGGCCTCGATCGGCGCATCCTTGAGCAGCGTATCGAGCGGCTCGAACAGCTTGAGATTGCGCGGCACGGCGCGGCCATTAACGAGATAGGCGACGTCGATCGAGGTCTCGGCCAGCGAGGCCTCGCGCAGCAGGCGCTCATGCACGGCATTGACGTCGCCGAAGGTGACCCAGTTCAGGTTCGCCCCGCTCGTCTTGCGGAAGGCCTCGGTGGCGTCGCCGCCCGGCCCGGTCGTGGCGGCGGTCTGGTGGACGCGGTGGCCGAGCACGGTGAGCGTCTTCGCCTGCGCGAGGGTGCGACTCGGCAAAGCGGCGGCAGCCACGGCCGCGCCGGCGAGAGCACCGAAGCGACGGCGCGAGATCGGAAAGGTCATGGCATCTCCTCCGGGCCTTTTCTGCCTTATGATCAAGCCGGCAACAGCGGCTGCACGCGCTTGACCAGCGAGGCCATCGCTTCCTCGGGCGTCTTCATGCCGAGCACCGCGGCCTCCGCCTCCTCCTTGAACAGGTCGCCGGCGCGAGCCGCCTCGTCGAAAGCCGGCAGCGGCACGCGCGCCACCTTCAGCACTTTCAGTTCTTCGGCCGCGTAAGGCACGGTCCCGGCGAAGCTCTGATCGGCATAGGTCGAGGCGCGGACCGGGCCGTTGCCATTGAGCGCAGCCTTCAGGGTCGCCTCCTTCGAGGCCATTGCCTTGATGAAGCTCCAGGCGAGGTCTTTGCGCTTGGCGTTCTTCGGGATGACCATGCCCCAGAACTCGACCTTGGCCGGGGCGGCATCGTATTTGCCCGCCAGCGTCTTGGAGGCTGGAACGGCGATCGTCCTGATCTTGCCAGAGAATTTCGACTTCTGCGGATCGTTGTAGATGCGGTTGCGGCCCATGCTCTGCAGGCTCATCGCCGCCCGGCCCTGCTGCATCCAGACATTGACGTCCTCAGGCGAGAGCGTCGCGAAATTGCGCGGGAAGGCGTTGGCCTGGAAGAGCTCGCGCAAGGTCCGGATCGCGTTCAGCATCGGCGGCTGGTCGGCGGCGCATTTGAAGTCGGGCGTGATGAACTCGCCATCCCAGGCGCGGGCGAGGTCGATCACGTTGGGATAGGTCACGCCCGGCATGCAAAGGCCGACGACCTGGGTGCCGTCGGAGCGGCGATAGCTGCAGGCCCTGGCGATCTCGATCATCTCCTCGATCGTCGCCGGCGGTTTGGAGAAGCCCTTCTCGGCCAGAATCTCCTCATTGTAGTGCAGGCCGGAGGAGGCATGCCGGAACGGGACGGCGAGCTGCTTCCCGCCGACAGTCATGCCCTGCATCAAGCCCGGAAAGATGTCGGCGGGGTCCGCGAGCGGATCGCGCTTGAGATAGTCGTCGAGCGCTTCGAACAGATTTGCGGCGCGCGGCACGACCTGGGTGTTGAGGACGAAGCCGACATCGACCGAAGTCTCGCCGAGGCTCGCCTCGCGGAACAGCCGCTCCTGCAACGGGCCGGTGTCGAAGGTCGTCCACTGGACGCCGACGCCGTTCTTGGCGGCCCAATCCTTGGTGATGTCGCCGCCCTGTGCGCCGGTCGAGACCGTCTGCATGACGCGATGGGCAAAGACGTTGAACGGCCCGCCTTGCTGCGCGCGTGCGCCTCCGGCGCCTAGCGCCGTGAAACTCAGCCCGAGGATGCCGGCGCCGAACTGCCTACGATTCAGCCCTGTCTCCGTCGTCATGCCTGTCCTCCCGATGGTTCGCGAGTTCCGCGATGGCGGCTTCTGCCGCTTCGAAATGTTTGTTCATGGCGGCGAAAGCCGCGGCCTGATCGCCGACGCGGATCGCCTCGACGACGCGCACATGCCGCGCGAAGGTGCGGCGCCAGTCGTCCTTGGTGCGCTTCTCGCGCGAATTGAAGATCTCCATGACCTCGCGGATCACCGGCCGAAGACCCCTGATCTGGAAATCGAGCAGACGATTGCCGGAGGAGGCGGCGATCGCCTCGTGAAAGTCGAGATCAGCCTCGATCCAGCGCGGCACATGGCCGAGTGCATCCTCCATGCGGGCGAGGATCAGATCGAGCTTCTCGACATTATCAGCCGAGCGCCGCGCGGCACTATGAGCTGCGATCGGCGGCTCGAGGATGCGGCGCAATTCCACTGCCTCGGTCAGGCCATTGGCCCGGCCGCGCACGGCGAAACGATAGAAGCGGTCGAGCGGGGCGGCATCGAGCGCCTGAATGCGGGTCGGCTTGCCCTGCTGGATGTGCACGACGCCCATCGCCGCGAGCTGGCGGATGGCCTCGCGGGCGATCGGCTTGCTGACGCCGAAGGAAGCGGCGATCCGCGCTTCCGACGGCAAAGCGTCACCGGGCTTTAGCCTGCCGTCCTGGATCGCCTGGGTGATGCGCTGGATCACGGCGTCGCCAAGCCGCATCGGGACGACGTCGCCGCCGGCAAATGGGTCGTCGCCACCCAGCAGGGATGAAGCGGCATCGCTCATCAATCACCTCCGTGCGGAGATCATTGACAGATGCCGCTCAACTTGGCAACTGTTCAACCTATCAGATAAGTTGAACACTCGGGAGGACGCCGCTTCATGCCGGCCAGCCGCATCTCGAAGGTCACCGTACATCCGCTGCGGGCGACCTTGCCCAAAGTCCAACGCACGTCGCAGGGCGACTATCCGGCGATCGAGATCGTCGTGGTCGAGGTCGAGACCGAGGATGGCGTCATCGGCTTCGGCGAAGGTCTCTGCCGCCGCGGCGCCGCAGGCTACGCCCGCTTCATCGAGGAGGCGCTGGTGCCGCGCCTGCTCGGCCGCGACGCCGCCGACCGGCGCTTGCTCTGGAAGGCGATGCGCGCCGCCTTGTCTGGGCGCCCGGGCGGCCAGATCGTCGAGGCGATCGCGGCGGTCGACATCGCGCTGTGGGACATTGCCGGCAAGCAGGCAGGCCAGCCGATCCACACGCTGCTCGGCGGCATGGGCCGCAAAGAAGTCGCCGCCTATGCCTCCTCGATCAACTGGCTCGACGATGCCACGGTCGAGGCCGAGGTCGCCGCTGTGCTGAAGGCCGGTTTCCGCGAGATCAAGGTCAAGCTCGGCCATCCGCTGCGCGACGCGATCGCCCGCGCCAGGCTCGTGCGCAAGCTGGCCGGCGACGACATCGCCCTCTATGTCGACGCGAACTGGGCCTATGACGTCGACGACGCGCTGATCGTCGGGCGGGCGCTGGCCGATTTCGGCTACGGCTTCTTCGAGGAGCCGATCGCGCCGCAGGATCGCGAGGGCTATCGCCGCCTCGCCCAGCGCCTGCCGATCCGGCTCGCCGCCGGCGAGAGCGATTTCGTCGCGACCGAAGCTCTGATGTCGTTGCAGGACCGCTCGCTCGGGCTGATCCAGCCGGACGTGACGCGCTCGGGCGGGATCAGCGAGACCTGGCGCATCTGCGAGCTCGCCGCCGCCTTCAACACGGCTTATGCCCCGCATGTCGGCTGGTCGGGCGCGATCTGCGTCGCCGCCAGCCTGCAGCTCGCCGCAGCGGCCGAGACCTTCCGCACCTTCGAGTGCATGGTCTACCAGAACCCGCTGCGCGACGCCTTCACCCACCCGATCGTCGGTGAAGGCTCCCAGCTGGTCGAGGGCAAGCTTGCCGTGCCGCAGGGACCGGGACTTGGCATCGAGATCGACCGCGACGCGCTCGCGCGCTTCAGGATCGCCTGACAATGCGCTGTGTTCTCAGCCTCCAATACCTCCGGAGTCATCTCGGACAAGCGGCGAAGCCGCGCCGATCCGGGATCCATTCCGGAACGGTTCAGGCGTGGATCCCGGGTCTGCGCTTCGCTTCGCCCGGGATGACTAAGGTGGGGAACCATAGATGAGTCAGAGGACGCCCCTCTCCGCCATCGTGCTGGTCTCGCCGGTCCAATTGATGATCGGCGGCATCATTTTCCTGCCGGCTATCTATGTCTTCTGGCTCAGCCTCAACCAATCCTCCTTCGGCCAGGCGGCGAGCTTCGTCGGCTTCGCCAACTACGCGAAGGTGCTGGGCGACGCCTATTTCTGGAAGGCGCTGCTCAACACGGTGATCGTCGTCGCCGTTGTGGTGCATGTCGAGCTCCTGCTTGGCCTCGGCATGGCGCTGTTCTTCGCCTCGGGGGTGCCGTTCCGGCCGCTGCTGCTTGCGATCGTGCTCGCGCCGTATGCAGTCAGCGAGGTCTCGGCGGTGGTGATGTGGCGCTTCCTGTTCGAGCCGGATGTCGGGATGATGAGCCGGCTTCTGATGTCGCTCGGCTTGCCGCCGATCGAATGGGCCGTGAACCCGAGCCACGGCCTCGCCATGGTCAGCCTCCTCTCGATCTGGCTTCATCTGCCCTTCAGCTTCGTTATCCTCTATGCCGCCCGGCTCTCCATCCCCGGCGATCTCTACGAGGCCGCCGCGATCGACGGCGCCTCGCCCTGGACCTCGTTCCGCCGGGTGACGCTGCCGCTGCTGATGCCGGCGCTGCTGATCGCCGCCCTGTTCCGCTACATTTTCGCCTTCCGCCTGTTCTCCGAGGTCTGGCTGATGACCGGCGGCGGCCCGGCTCGCTCGACCGAGGTAATGGCGGTCTATCTCTATCTGGAAGCCTTCCGCTACAACGCGTTCGGCCCGGCCGCGGCAACCGGCTGGCTGCTGGTGCTCGCCTCCCTCCTGCTCGCGCTGTTCTATCTGCGCCGGCTCTACAGGGAGATGTTCGCGCGTGCCTAAGCTCCTGCGCCATCTCCTCAAGCTCGTCGGCGTGCTTGCGATCGTCGCCTGGTCGCTGGTGCCGATCGGCCTGATCGCACTGTCGTCCTTCAAGGCTGACCGCGACATCTTCTCGACCGGCAGCACCTTCGCCTTTGCGCCGACCTTGGCCAACTACCAGGCGCTGTGGAGCCGCTGGGGCGACTTCTTCTTCGGTTTGTGGAACAGCTTCCTCGTCACGGTTGGCGCAACCGTGCTCGCCGTCGGCGTCTCCCTGCTCGCCGGCTTCGCCTATTCGCGCTTCGCCTCGAAGGGCCTGCAGGCCTCGGCTTTCTTCCTGATCTTCATCCGGCTGATCCCGCCGATCGTGATCACCCTGCCGCTGTTTCCGGTGGTGAACTGGCTCGGACTCAATGACACGCATTTCGTGCTGATCGTGCTCTACGCCACCTTCTTCGTCTCGCTCGGCACGGTGGTGATGCGCACCTTCATCGACCAGATCCCGCGTGAGCTCGATGAGGCCGCGATGATGGACGGCGCCTCGCAAATGCAGATCATCGCCCGCGTGATCCTGCCGATGGCGGCGCAGGGCATGCTGGCGGTCTCGGTCTTCGTCATCGTCTACGCCTGGAACGAGTTCCTCTTCGCCTTCATCTTCACCACGACCAAGGCCAAGACCGCGCCGCTGGTGATCTCCGAGATGATCGGCGCCGTCGAAGGCGTCGAATGGGGCGTGCTCTTCGCCGCCTCGACCGTGCAGCTCGTGCCGGTGCTCGCCTTCGTCATCCTCATGCAGAAGCATCTCGTCGCGGGCCTGACCGCCGGCGCGGTGAAAGGGTAATCGCCATGACCGACATCGACGCCCTGCGCCGCGCCATCCGCGAGGCCGACCCGCAGCTCAGCCGCTTCGATCCGCTGCCGCGCATCATCTGCCTCGACGATTTCGACCGCGGCATGTGCGGCTGGACGCAGCTCGTCGGCAACTACGAGGAGACGCTGGATGCGATGCTGCCGGGCTATGCCCAGCACAGCCACGCCATGCTCTCGACCCTGCCGAACTGGGATTTCGGCTCGCATGGCGGCGTCGACGGCTCCTATGCGCTGAAGATCGCGACACGGCCGAAGAAGGGCGCGCAGAACGTCGCGATCAAGCGCCTGACCTTCCGAAAGCCGGGGCCGATCCGTCTCGAAGCCTATTTCACCTTCAAGCCCGAGGCGACGGATCTGCAGCTCTCGGAGACCGACATCCGCTCCTTCGGCTTCCTCTACGATCTCCAGATCGGCGACACATCAGGGCCGGGCGATCGCGTCATGCCGCATTTGCGCTTCCTCAACGCGGAGGATGGCCAGCACCTGCAGAAATGGCAGTTCAAGCGCCGGACGACGCCGATCAAGCCGATCGGCCATGCCGGCAAGACGATCACGCACTACCACCTCGCGCCCGATGACTGGGAAGACTTGCCCGGCGGCGAGCAGCGGCTCTGCTACAACGAGATCCCGACCAAGGTGAACTGGCACTATCTGCGCTTCGACTTCGACCTCGGCGCGATGCAGGCGACACGTTTCCAGGTCAACGACCGCGTCTTTGCCATGGACGGCTTCGACTGCATCCGCATCCCGGCGATGAAGAACCTGTGGTGCATGCTCAATCTCGCCTTCTTTGCCGAGACCGACACCGACAAGCGCGCTTTCGCCTATCTCGATTCCGTCTGCCTGTCGGGAGAGTTCTGATGCTGCCCGAGAACCTGACCGCCGTCGTCGCCCGCAACGAGAGCTGGATCGGCGAAGCTGCGACCGAACCATACGAGGCCGGCTGGGCGAAGGAGGCGATCGTCTTTGTGCGCGCGCTGAAGCAGCCGAAGGGGCCTTTGCCAAAGGCGAGGGTCGAAATCTCCGCAGACGGCATGCATTGGTGCCATGAGGGTTCGGAATTCGCTCTGCCTGCGAGCAAGGACGCGGTGACCTTCCAGCGCCTTGCCCATTTCGGCAATTTTGTGCGCGTGGCCGCGACGCTGCCGGATGGCGCCGAGATCACCTTGCTGGTGACACTTCATCTCAAAGCCTGACAGGGCGGAATGCAGAATGTGCTAGAACATGGCTCGGGCACTTCGCCCGAAAGCGGGCCTCCAGAGCGAGACGATGGCCCGCTCGAAACCGACCAGGCACGCCGCTTCTCGCTCCAGAGCTCTTTCGCGGCGGAGATTGCGGACATCTGAGGTATCGTTCCGTCGGAACGGATCGTCCTGATCCTGCTCGACAATCGCATCAGAGATTTCCGGCCCTAATGCAAAGACAGGCGCTCGCTAGGCAAAAGAACCGATGCGCCTCGTACAAGACCAGCATCCGCGACACCGGCAGCAAAGGTCGAGCCAGCCATCCATTGGGGGAAAGTGCCGAAGCTCACCACGTGCGATGCGATCGTAAAAAACGCACCCTTCCCTTGCGGAGAATGCTCCGGGCTGCACGATCGGTATCGATTCCCGCACAAGGCGCAGTCAGATGCGACTCAAACGCGCCAAGGACCCGGGCGATCAGCCGCGCCGGCAGACGATCGATCTCTTTCCAGCCTTCCGCTACAGCAACGCCTTCGACATCTGCGTCTCGGCGGCCGGCTACAACGCGTTCCACGAGAACCTGCTGGGCGCAATACCGACGATCTTCGTGCCAAACGAGGCGGAAGAAATGGACCTGCAGCTGGTCCGGGCCAAATACGCGGAGGTCTTGGGGCTGGCGCTGCTGCTGCGCAGGGACCACGATCGCTATCGGATCGGCGAGGTGGTGGAAACGATGCTCGACGATCGCGTTCGAAACGGGATCAGACTGCGCTGCCAGCGACTTGATCGGCGCAATGGAGCAGACGACATCGCCAGCTTCGTCACAATGGCCGCGCATATGCTGAGAACTGACCGACTATTCAGCTGAACCGGACGCCTTTGCTGGGCGCCAGGAACTGCCGTTCAAGGCCTGCCAGGAAGCGGACATGTCGGTGAGGCTCGGTTGGCGACCGCACGCCAAGCTTCCTCTCCCAGCGTCGAATATGACGAGGCCCAGCGGCTGCTGCCGAGAGGGCGGCGCCCGGTTACTGCTGTGGCGCGCAGACCATGCGCTGAGCTTCGCGCGGCCTCCGTGCCCCCTCCCGTCCGTCAAAGGCATCTGAGCTCCCGGAGTGAGCACGGGCACAGTCGGTCAAAGCAGCATCGCGCCGAAATTGCGGGCCGGGTCCATTTCCGGCACGAGCCGACCGGTCGGTCTGGCTGCCCAGCCGCCGGTGCGGGCCAGCCAGCGACCGCTGCCAGGCGTGGCCTTCACCACCCCTTCAGCGATGACGCTCCGCCCGCGGACGAGCACGGTCTCGGGCCAGCCAATGGAATGACGTCCGGCAAAAGGCGTGAAACCCGTCCGGTCATGCATCATGGCGTCCGTGACTATGACCTTGCGATGCGGATCCCAGATCGCGATGTCGGCGTCATAGCCCGGCAGGAGCGCGCCCTTGCCCGGCAGGTTGTAAATCTGTGCCGGCGCGGTCGCGGTCAGCTGAACGAAGGCATCCAGCCCCCGCCCCGCGAATTCGGGCCGCTCCTTCGACACCATGGCGTCGAAGAGCAGCGGCAGCCTCGTCTCCAGCCCCGGCAAGCCGTTGGCGATCTGCTTGAAGTTCGGATTGGGACCGGCCGAGAGCTTGCCGGTCTCGTCGAAGCGATAGGGCGCATGGTCGGACGAAATGGTCTGAAGATCGCCGAGAGCCAACCCCTGCCACAGCGCCTCCTGATCGTCGGTCTCGCGCGGCGGCGGCGAGCACATCCATTTCGCGCCTTCGAGGCCGGGTTTGTCGAGGTCGTCCTTCGTCAGGAAGAGATATTGCGGGCAGGTCTCGGCAAAGATCTTCAGGCCCCGCCCCCGCGCCGCACGGACGGCCTCGACGCCCTCGCGGGTCGAGACGTGGAAGATCATCACCGGCTGGTCGAGCAGTTCGGAGGCCGCGATCAAGCGGTTGAAGGCCTCCGCTTCCGACACGCGCGGATGGCTGACGCCGTGATATTTCGGCGCGACATAGCCCTTCTCGACGAGGCGGCGCGCCATCCAGGCGATCATGCCGTGGTTCTCGGCATGGACGCAGACGAGCGCGCCGTTCTCGCGCGCCGTCAGCAGCAGGTCGAGCAAAGGTTCATCGTCCACCTTGATCAGGTCGTAGGTCATGAAGACCTTGATCGAGGCGTGCCCCTCCGCGATCAGCGCCGGCAGGTCGGCCTCCAGCGTCTTGCGATCGGGATTGGCGACGATCAGGTGGAAGGCGTAGTCGATCATCGCGCCACGCCGGGCGAGCGCCGCATAGTCGTCGACAACCTTGCGCAGATCGAGCCCGCGATGCTGGGCGGCGAAGGAGATCAGCGTGGTGGTGCCGCCGAACGCGGCAGAGGCGGTAGCGCTTTCGAAGCTGTCTGCGTTGAGCAGGCCGCCGGCCGAGACCTGCTCGACATGGGCGTGGGTGTCGACGCCGCCGGGCAGGACGAGCTTGCCGGTCGCGTCGATCTCGTGCGTGGCCCGGCCGAGCCCCAGCCCGAGGGCGGCGACCTTGCCGTCCTTGACCGCGAGGTCGGCGCGGAAGCTGCCGGTCGCGCTGCCGATGGTGCCGCCACGGATGATGAGGTCGTAAGGGGTCGTCATTGCGTTGATCCTCGTCTCAGGCGCCGACCAGCACGGTGCCGAGCGCCATGGCGACGGCGGCCTGTGTCGGGTCGATCACCGGCACGCCCAGCGCCCGTTCGAGCGGGGCTCGGTGGCGGGCCATGCCGGCGCAGCCCATCACGACCACCCCTGCTCCGTCCAGATCGCGCAACTCCCGGCCCTTCTCGATCATGCGGGCGAGCGTGCCTTCGCCCGAGGCGCTTTCGGCGACCGACATCTCCAGTGCGCGCTCGCCCGCCAGCCGCTCCATCAGCCCCATCTGGCGCAGATAGCGGATATGACGCGGGATGGAGCGCGACTTGATGGCGATGACCCCGAAACGATCGCCCCTCGCCAGCGCCGTCAGCACGCCGCATTCGGCGATGCCGAAGACCGGCTTTGCCGTTCCCTCGCGGCAGACATGCAGGCCCGGATCGGAATAGCAGGCGATGACGAAGGCATCGGCCTCGGCCGCCTCGATGCGCCGGCGCAGCGGCATGGCCACGGCCTCGACATGCTCCTGCGTTTCGATGCCGAAGGGACCTTCGGCCAGCGTCTCGCAAAAGATTTCGGGGCTGCCCGGGCGGGCGAAGACCGCCAGCGCCTGGCGCAGCCCTTCGGTGACGGTTTCGTTCGAGTTCGGATTGATGACGAGGATGCGGCTCATGGTCTGTCTCCCCGAAAGGCTGCGCCCCTTGCGGCCGGGCGTCTGGTCGGTGGCAGCGCTTACGCCTCAGGCGGCGGCACTGCGCCGGTCTGGCTGGTGATGATCCCATAATGCTCGATGCGGCGATGGCGGGCGAAATCGAAGATGGTCGATTTGCCGAAGGCCGTCTCATCGAGATTGCAGGCATGCACCAGCAATTCGTCGCCTTCCGTCTTGGCTTCGGCGACGATCTCGCCGTTAGGGTCGACGATCAGCGAGCCGCCGATCATATGGTGCCCGTCCTCGTCGCCGGCCTTGGCCACCGCCACGACCCAGGTGGCGTTCTGATAGGCGCCGGCCTGGACGCTGAGGCGGTTGTGGAAGAGGCGCTTTTCAGGGCCCTCTGCGCCGCGTTGCGAATTCACCGAGGGGGTGTTGTAGCCGATCAGCACCATCTCGACGCCCTGCAGGCCCATCACGCGGTAGGTTTCCGGCCAGCGCCGGTCGTTGCAGATCGCCATGCCGAGCACGCCACCCAGCGTGCGCCAGACCGGGAAGCCCAGATCACCCGGCTCGAAATAGCGCTTTTCGAGATGCTGATGCGTGCGCTCGGGATCGTATTCGGCGTGGCCGGGCAGATGGATCTTGCGGTACTTGCCGACGATGACGCCGGTCTTGTCGACGAGAACGCTCGTGTTGAAGTGATGCCCGTCCGATGTCTTTTCGGCGTAGCCAAAGGACATTGCGATGCCGTGCTCGCGCGCCCGGTCGAACAGGACCTGCGTCGCCGGGCCGGGCATCGCATCCTCGAACCAGATGTCGGCCTCGCCACGGTCCTCGTGATACCAGCGCGGAAAGAAGGTCGTCAGCGCCAGCTCGGGATAGACGACCAGATCGGCACCCTTCCCCTTGGCTTCGTCGAGCAGCGCGATCATGCGGGCGATCACGGCCGCGCGGCTGTCGGCCTTCTGGATCGGGCCCATCTGGGCAGCGGCGACGGTGAGCATGCGCATGGCGCGTCCTTTCGATGATGGCCGCTCAGCGGGCGGCGGCGTGTTCGAGGCGGCTGACGAGCCTCACCGCCGGCCAAAGCAGCGCGAAATAGATCAGCGCGGCCAGCACGATCGGCGAGGCGTTGAAGGTGAGAGAACGGGCCATGTCGGCCGAGTAGAGCATCTCCTGCAGCGAGACGACGCTGGCGAGAGAGGTGAGCTTCACCACCTCGACCGTGTTCGAGACGAGGTCCGGCAGCACGTTGCGCAGGCCCTGCGGCAGGATAACCCAGGTGAACGTCTGATCCGCCCTCAGCCCCGTGGAGCGCGCCGCTTCCCACTGCCCGGCGGGGACGCTCTCGATGCCCGCACGGATGATTTCGCCGTAATAGGCGGCGTTGTTGAGGAAGAAGGCGATCACCACCGCCGTGAGCGGCGAGATGCGCAAGCCGAGAAAAGGCAGCCCCGAATAGACGAGGATCAACACCACCAGCGGGGGTAAGGCGCGCATCAGGTCGACGAGCAGCGTCACCGAAACCCGCAGGGCGCGAACCGTGGATCGGCTGGCCAACGCCACCAGCACGCCGCCAATGAGGCCCATCGGGATGACGATCAGGCAGATGAGCAGAGTGGTCTTCAAGCCCTGCAGCACCAGCGGCAGGGCCTTGGCCATAATGTCGAGATTGAAGAACTGCTGGAGGAGCACGTCCATTACTGGCGCCTCCAGGCAAAGCGGCTCTCGATCAGCCGACCGAGGCCGATGACCGGGATGAAGAGCAGGAGATAGGCGAAGGCGCCCATCAGCAGCGGCGTGGCATTGCCCGAGAAGGAGACCGCGGTCGTTGCCTGGTTGATGATCTCCGGCACGCCGATCACCGTTCCCAGTGCGGTGTTCTTGGTGATGGCGATGGTGCGGTTGGTCAACGGCGCCACGGCGAGGCGCAGCGCCTGCGGCAGGACGACGTAAAGAAGCGTCTGGGTCTCGGTGAGCCCGGTCGAGCGGGCAGCCTCGCGCTGGCCGCGTTTCACTGCGATCAGCCCTGCCCAGACGATTTCCTCGGCGAAGGCGGCGAGCACCAACGAAAGCACGAGCCAGAGCACCGCGAAGCTTGGCAGTTCGATGCCGATATTGGGCAGGCCGAAGAAGACCAGCAGCACGAGCACGAGCGGGGGCACCGCGCGGAAGAGATCCACGAAGAGCATCAGCGGCCAGGCAAACCAGCGGCCGGCCCGCCAGCGCACCAGCGCGAGTGCCAGGCCCAAGAGCAGGCCCGTCCCGACGACGAGCGCCGCGATCTCGATCGTCACGATGAGCCCGCTCAGGATCGCCGGCCAGGTGGCGGCGCTCAGCTTGGCGTTCAGGAAGCTGTCGAGGAAGCGATCCATGGCGCTACCGGGCGACCTCGGAGACGAAGGTGCGGGTGCGCTCGTGGCGTGGCGAACCGAAGATCTGCTCGGGCGGGCCCTGCTCGACGATGACGCCACCATCCATGAAGACGACGCGGTCGGCCGCCTCGCGGGCGAAACGCATCTCGTGGCTGACGACCAGCATCGTCATCCCGGCGGCACGCATGTCGCGCATTGCCTGCAGCACCGAGCCGACGAGTTCGGGGTCGAGCGCCGAGGTCGGCTCGTCGAACAGCATCAGGCCGGGCTCCAGCGCCAAGGCGCGGGCAATGGCGACGCGCTGCTGCTGGCCGCCGGAGAGTTCCCCCGGATAGGAAGCGGCCTTATGTGCGAGGCCGACGCGCTCCAGCGCGGCCATGCCGATGCGCTCGGCCTCGGCGCGCGGCTTCTTCAGAACCTTGCGCAGCGCCAGCGTGACGTTCCCCAGCGCGCTCATGTGCGGGTAGAGGTTGAAGGACTGAAAGACCATGCCCATACGCCGGCGCAGCGCGTTGATGTCGATCCTGTCGGCCAGCACCTCCTGCCCGTCGAACCAGATCGAGCCGCCGCTGGCCTCTTCCAGCCGGTTGCAGCACCGCAGCAGCGTGCTCTTGCCGGAGCCGGAAGGGCCGATGAGGAAGACGAGTTCGCCGGGCGAGACGGCGAGGTCGATGCCCTTGAGAACCTCGGCCGCGCCATAGCTCTTGCGCAGGCCGCGGATGTCCAGCAGCGGGTGGGCCGGACGCATGGTTCCAGCCTGTCCGCGAGCCGACGCAATCGCCTCGCTCACTTGCAAGTGGGGGTATGCGCCGCGACATCGTAGCCCGGCATGTCGGGCACGCCATAACCCGGGAACGGAGTGACGGCGGCGGAGTCGGCCGCCGGCTTGGTGCCGAACCATTTCTCATGGAGAGCGGCAATGGTGCCGTTGGTCTTCAGGCACTCGATGGCCTGGTCGAGCTCGCTGCGCAGCGGCCCGGAATCCTTGCGCAGTGCGACGGCCCAGACCAGCCCGGTCGAATAGGTGTAGGAGAGCTGGATCTGCGGATTGCTCCTGGCCGCCCACTGCACGACCGTGTTGCCGGCGACATTGGCGTAGGCCCGGCCGGAGATGACGGCCTGGACGGCGTCGGTCTGCGTGCCGAAGGATTCGACCTTCCAGCCGATCTTCTCTTCGAGGCCGCGCGCCCAGCTGTCATAGGCGGAGCCCTTGTTGACCGAGATGACCTTGCCCTTGAGTTCTTCGAGGGCGGTGATCGGCGGCGCGCCTTTCTTCGTCAGGAACTGGAAGTCGGTGTTGAGATAGCCTTCGGTGAAGAGCAGGCTCTCGGCGCGCTCCTTGCTAACCGTCACCGGCGCGACGATGAAGTCGTAGGTGCCGGCCTGCAGGGCCGGGATCAGCCCGGAAAACTGAGCGGCATCGACTGTCACCGTCTTGCCGAGCTGCTTGCCGACGGCCTCGGCCAGATCGACGTTGAAGCCCTCGATGCCGCCGGAGAGCTTGGGCATGGCGTGAGGCGCGAACGTGCCATCGACGGCGGTCTTCAACGTCGTCTGCGCCATCGCGGCGGGGGCGAGCAACAAGGTCAAGCCGATGGTGGCGATTCTGGCGAACATGGCGCGCTCCTGGGAACGGGAAACCGCAGGATAGTCAGGGCCGGAAAGCCGCCACAATATCAGATCTAGAAAAATCACTAGCCCTACTATCAATCAAATTTATACTGCCCGCGATCTGTCCAGAGGAGCCGGCCGACGTGCTGAATTTGCGGCAACTCGAGATCTTTCGGGAGGTCATTCGCTGCCAAACGACAGTGGCGGCGGCGCAGGGGCTGGCCTTGTCGCAGCCGGCGGTGAGCACCGCGGTCAAGCAGATGGAACGGCAACTCGGCTTCCAGCTGTTCCAGCGGCAGGGCAACCGGCTGATCCCGACGCCGGAAGCGCTCGAGATGTATCGCGACAGCGATCCCATCTTCTCGATGGTCCAGTCCTTCTCGCGCAAGGTCACCGCGCTGCGCGACACGCGCAGCGGCTCGCTACGGCTTCTCGCGACGCCCCCGATCGCCAATGCACTGGTGCCCCGCGCCCTGGCGCGCTTCGCCAGCAGCCGGCCGGAGCTGCATGTCGATTTCGACGTGCGCCGTACCGATGGCGTCATCGAAGGGCTGGAGAGCGGCGCAGCCGATCTCGGCGTCTCGCTGGAGCCCTATGCGAGGCCGGGATTGGAGGCGGAACTGATCGGTGCCGGGCAGATGGTCTGCGCCATGACGCGGGACCATCCGCTGACCGCCAAAAGCGAGATTTCTCCTGCCATGCTCTCCGGCCACCGGATGATCGGCTTCGAGCCGGGCGCACGGCTCGGGCTGCTGCTGCAGCGGGACTTCTTCGCCGGTGCGCGCCCGGCCTGCCCGATCGAGGTGCGCTACAGCAACACGGCCTGCCTGCTGGCCGAGGCCGGCCTCGGCGTGGCGCTGGTCGATTCCTTTACCGCGATCAGCGGCAGCCGCTACCGGCTGGAAGTGCGGCCCCTTAGCCCGCGCGTCTCAGTCGAGGCCTACGCGCTCTATCAGAAGGCGCGCGCCCCCAAACGGCTCATCCGAGCCTTCATCGACGAGCTGAAGAAGGCGGTTCGCCCCGCCTTCCTGGAGACCGGCGAAGATCGCTGAAGTTACAGGAGCGCAGTGCTTGGCTGGCCCGCAAGAAGCGTCGGCTCCGGACGGCCCACGCTCTCGGTCGCCAGCCCCAGGCGTCCGCTTCTGATGCGGCGCCGGCAGAGTGCGAAGCGCCAAGAGCAGAACTTGGCGCACCCTACGAAAGCAGATGGGGTGGATGGCTCCCGCTCCCGGCGCTGCAGCGCCACAGTGGTGCTGTCACGCAGCACGAGCTTGGAGCGACCACGATGGAGATCACGACTGTCGGCATCGACCTGGCCAAGAATGTCTTCCAGGTGCACGCCATCAACGGAACAGGAGAGGTCCTCGCCCGACGAGCGCTGAGGCGAGCTCAGGTCATGCCCTTCTTCCGCAAGCTTGCTCCCTGCCTGGTCGGCATGGAGGCCTGCGGCACGAGCCATCATTGGGCGCGCGAACTGACCGCTCTGGGGCATACTGTGCGATTGATGCCGCCGGCTTACGTCAAGCCATACGTGAAGCGGGGCAAGACC
>NZ_FOAN01000020.1 GCF_900109525.1 Allobosea lupini
CAGGCCCATCCCAGTGGCGAGCGGCGCGACGCGGCCCGCAACGGTGCGCTCGCCGCCTTCGGGCTGATCGCCTTCCACGAGCGCGACTACCGCGAGGCGGCTCGCCTGCTCGGCGCCGCCCGTGACGGCTTGCTTACCGTCGGCGGCAGCCACGCCCAGCGCGACCTGTTCGAGCAGGCCTATGCCGAGAGCCTGATCCGGTCCGGAGAGCACGATCGCGCCGCGATCGTCCTGGTCGAGCGCCTGGCGCGGCGCAAGGGTCAGAACCGCTTCGCCAGCCGCCGGCTCGAAAAGCTCGGGCGGCTCGGAAAGACGGCGAGCGGCCTCGTCGCTGCGCTCGCCGTCGCATCCACCCCGCTCGCCATCGCCCACTGATCCCACGGAAAGGATCCGCCATGACCGACGGCTTCGCGCCACTCCCGGCATTCGAGCATTGCCAGAAAGCGGGCGTACAGCGTCCTGCTGCTCGATCCGCGTCCATGATCTGACGATAGCAATGGCGGCGCCCGTCTCCGGACGCCGCCTGCTCGTTGCATCAGATATCAGGAAAGAGGTTATTGACCGGGCTCACTCCCTCCAGGAGCGAAGCAATGTGCAGGATGGTCGCCTCCGCCTGCCAGGCTCCCACGACCTGCACGTTGATCGGCATGCCATCCGGGCTCGTCCCGAACCGCATCGCGAGTCCTGGCAGCCCGGTGACGTTGAGGGGAACGGTCGCGCCCTGCAGGTAGGTTGCGTCCACGGCCTGGCCGTCGATGGTGAATCGGTCGACGCCGTGCTTGTGCGCTGGGATCGGCAGTACATGGGTGATCAGAGCATCAAAGCGCGTGAAGTAATCGGCGTAGCCGTCGCGTAACCTCTCGGCCGCCTGCTCTGCGTCGACGAAGTCGGCCATCGACGTGTCGGGCAGCGACAGCATGGTCTTCGCCATCTTGTACATCTCGCCCTCGCGGCCGGCCGTCGCCTCACGGAACGCCGGCTTCATCTCCATGACGTGGAGCCGGTTGAAAACGTCGAGGGCGAAATCGCGCTCCAGCGCCGGAATGCCGACATGTTCGACATGGACGCCGAGGTCTTTCAGCGCCTCCGCCGCCGATCGGACGGTCGCGGCAACGTCGGGATCGACGGGACCGAAGCCGGGTCCGACCATCCAGCCGACACGCAGCGGGCGGGCGTTTGGCCGGGCGACCCCCGCATCGAACCCGCCGATGATCGTCGAGAACGCGTCCTGACCATCCGGACCCATCAGCTGCGAGAACGCCAGCCCGACGTCGCGAACCGAACGCGCCATCGGACCGACATGCCAGAAGCGGCGCGGCGCCCGAGGCCAGATTCCCGTCATCGGGACCCGCCCATGCGTCGCTTTCATGGAGGTGATGCCGGTCTGGGCCGCCGGACCGCGCACGGAGATGGCGAGGTCGGTGCCGAGGCCGAGCGGCGACATGCCCGCCGCGATGGCGGCCGACTCGCCTCCACTCGACCCGCCCGGCGTCCTGGTCACGTCCCACGGATTGTTCGAGCGGCCGGACAGGAGGTTGTCACTCTCGATCCAGTAGGAGAACTCCGGAAGATTGGTCTTCGCCAGCAGGATGCCGCCGGCCTGTTTCAGCCGGGCGACGCTGGTGGCGTCCTGCGCCGGCATCCGGCCCCGGAAGATCGGAGACCCACGCTGCGTGAGCACGCCAGCAGTGTCTATGGAATCCTTCGCCGTGAAAGGCACACCATGAAGGGGCCCCAATGCTTCGCCTGCCATGACGGCGTCCTCGGCGCCCTTGGCTGCTCCAAGCGCCCCTTCCGCGATCGTCACGATGGCGTTGATCTTCGGGTCGACAGCCTCGATGCGATCCAGGTGCGCTTTCACGATCTCCACCGGTGATAGCTCGCGATTGCGGACGAGTTCGGCGAGCCTGGTCGCGTCGAAACGGGTGATCTGCTTGGACATCTTCAGATCCTCTATCTATCAGTTGATAGAGAATCGCTACAGCTTCACAAACCGGACGTCAACCTCTATCTATCACTTGATAGAGACTCATGATGGAGATCTGCGATGGGTTCGAATGTGAGGGAGGAGGTGATGGCGGCGGCAAAGCGTGCAGCACAGTCACATGGCTATACGGGCCTCAACTTTCGGGAGCTGGCGGCCGAGGTCGGCATCAAGAGCGCGACGATCCACTACTATTTCCCGACCAAGGTCGATCTCGGCGCCGCCATCGCCAAGCGTTACTGGGAGGACTCGCAGGTCTTGCTGGATAGCCTGTGGAACGGCGGCAACGATCCCGCGCGGGCGTTGATGGAATACCCCAACACGTTCCGCGTTTCCCTGGAACAGGACAACCGCATCTGCCTGTGCAGCTTCATGTCGGCCGAGCACGACGACCTTCCCGACCCGGTCAAACGGGAGGTGTCCGCCTTTGCCGACATCAACATCGCTTGGCTGACGCGCGTTCTCTCCGCCGCGACCGACATGGACACCGCCGCTAGCGAGCGGCGCGCGCGTGCGATCTTTGCAGCTGTCGCGGGAGCCCAACTCATGGCGCGCAGCCGATCCGACATCTCCGTCTTCGACGCTTTGATCGACAGCTATCGGGAGGCGGGCCTGCTTCCAGGCTGATGTAATCACCGGCCGACCGACGACGGGACCATACCGGATGGCCGTGGGGGGTAGCGCTGTCGACACCTATGATTCTGCAGCCAATCGCGACGTCGCGCGGCGCATTAGGTCGAGCAGGGACAGCGCGGCCGGAGTCAACGGCAGGTCGGAGCGCCGGATCAAGACCAGCGGCGGTGCGGTCAGCTCTTCCTCGATCCTGATCGTGGTCAGCGCCTTTCCGGTCATCTCAAAGCGCTCCCACTGCGCCGGGACCATGGCCAGCAGGTCGCTGTTGGCGAGGCAGGTCAGCAATGTCAGCGCCGACTGGCTGCGCACCGCCAGGCGCGGTGGCGGCAGGCCATGGCGGGCGAAGAAGGCGTTGATCTCGTCGCCGGCATCGGCGGTGATCGAGGTCGTCACCCAGTCCTCGCCGACAAGTTCGCGCAGCGAGGTCGCAGCCGCCAACGGGTGCCCGGCGCGGCAGAGCACGATGCGGCGGTTGTGGAACAGCACCTCCCGGCTGAGTTGCGGCACCGGTTGCGCGCCGCCATCGGGGCCGATGTAGAAATCGACCGAGCCGTCGCGCAGCCGCTCCTCGAGCGTCGGATAGAAACCCTCGATGATGTGCAGCCTGATGTCGGGATAACGGGCGCGGAACGGCCGCAGGCTCGGCGGCAGCAAAGCGAGATGCGCCGCGATCGACAGCCCGACCGTCACCGTGCCGGTGCCGGCACCCCTCAGTTGCTCGACCTCTTCGCGCGTGCGCCGGATCTCGGTCAGGATCGACCTGGCGCGGGCGACAAAGGCATCGCCGAGCGGCGTCGCGACCACGCCGCGGGCCCGCCGTTCGAACAGCGGCGCGCCGAGCTCGCGCTCCAGCAGAGCCAGGCTGCGGGTCAGCGCCGGCTGGGCGATCTGCAGATGCCGCGCCGCAGCCCGCATGCTGCCGCGCTCGGCGATCGCCACCACCTCCTCGAAGTGATCGAGCTTCATTGCTGCGGCCTCCCAACGCCATTAATCGATACCGATTTGCTATCGCTCCTGCAATTTTTCCATCTGTTCAGGTATCTGTGCCGACGTTAGCCATTCCTCACGAACAAGCAGCGGCCGCCCCGGAGAACGGGAGATGGCCCTTTCGGGAGGACGGCATGGAGATCATCAAGCCCGCATTCCATCACGTCACCTTCAAGACGAGCCGGCTCGACGAGATGGTGGCGTGGTATGGCACGGTCGTCGGGGCACGGCCGACCTTCCAGGACGCCAGCAACGCCTGGACGACGAATGACGAGGCCAATCACCGTGTCGCTTTCCTCTCGGCGCCGGGCCTCGGCGACGATCCCGACAAGCGCAACCATAACGGCATCCATCACAGCGCCTTCGAATACGAGAGCTTCGCCGACCTGATGGCGTCCTATGCCCGCCTGCGCGACGAAGGCATCGAGCCTGCCTTCAGCCTCGACCACGGCATGACGATCTCGATCTACTACAAGGACCCCGAGGGCAATTTCGTCGAGCTGCAATGCGACAGCTATGGCGACTGGCGGCTGTCGAGCGAATGGATGCGCTCCTCGCCGGATTTCGCCGCCAACCCGATCGGCACCTTCTTCGATCCGGAGCGAGTCTATCAGGCGCACAAGGCCGGCCAGGGCTTCGACGAGCTGCATGTCGCGATGCGCCGCGGCGACTACCAGCCCGCCGGCACGCCCGATCTCGGACTGCCGGCGTGAGCAGCGCCGTGCGCATTGTTGCTGGTCTTTCGCCGCAGGACCGCCTCGCGATCGAGCAATTGATCCAGCGCCATGCCTGGCTGATCGACCATGGCGAGGCAGACAAGGTCGGCGAGCTCTTCGCGGAGGAGGGAGCGCTCTACGGGATCGGCCCCGACGAGGTCGGCCGCAAGGCCATCGCCGAATGGGGCCGCCAGCGTGCTGCCATGGCCGAGCGCCGCTCGCGCCATCTCCAGAGCAACATCCTGATCGAGCCCCTCGCTGCGGATGCGGCCCGCGGCTGGGTCGCGCTGACGCTCTACCGCCATGACGGGCCGGGCGAGGGCTCGGCCACCCCGCTGCTCATCGCCGAATACGCGGATCGCTATGTCAAGGGGCCGGACGGCACCTGGCTCTTCGCCGAGCGGCGGCTCACCGTGCTGTTCGGCGCCGCCTGAAGACACCGCATTCATCGCCTCGCCGCCCTGGTTGGAGGCAACCGAGAAGGAGGACACCATGCGTCTCGCCACCATCCTGAGCGGAGGCAAGCCTGCTCTTGCCGCCTATCGCGGAGCCGATCTGATCGATCTCGCCAAGGCCGGCCCTGGGCTGCCGGGCGACATCCTCGCCTTCATCGCCGGCGGCGACGCGGCCCGTGCGACGATCGCCAAGGCGCTCGATGTCGCCCCGCCCTCCGCGGTTCTTGACCCCGAGCGCGCGACCTTCCTGCCGGTGGTGCCGCGCCCCGGCAAGATCATCTGCGTCGGGCTGAACTATGCCGACCATTCGGCCGAGAGCGGTTTCAAGCAGCCGGATTATCCGACATTGTTCGGCCGCTTCGCCACCAGCCTGATCGGCCACAAGGCGCCTCTGATCCGCCCGAACCTGTCCGACCAGCTCGACTATGAGGGCGAGATCGCCGCGGTGATCGGCCGGCGCGGCAAGCATGTGCCGAAGGCGAAAGCGCTCGACCATGTCGCCGGCTATGCCGTCTTCAACGAGGGATCGGTGCGCGACTACCAGTTCAAGGCGCCGCAATGGACCGTCGGCAAGAACTTCGACGGCACCGGCGCCTTCGGACCGGCGCTGGTCACGGCCGACGAGCTGCCGCCCGGCGCACGCGGTCTCAGGCTTACGACCAGGCTGAACGGTGAGACCGTGCAGAGCGCGAGCACCGACGACATGGTCTTCGACGTGGCGAGCCTGATCTCGATCATCAGCGAGGCGATCACGCTGGAGCCCGGCGACGTCATTGTCACCGGTACGCCCGCCGGCGTCGGGGTCGCGCGCAAGCCCCAGCTCTTCATGAAGCCCGGCGATGTCTGCGAGGTCGAGGTCGAGGGCATCGGCCTGCTGGTCAACCCGATCGCGCAGGAAGCGGCCGAACGGGCCGCGGCCTGACCGCGGATCATGGGGAGCTGAGAACAGTGAGTCAGACCGGCAAGGACATCGACGTCTTGATCGCCGGCGCCGGGCCTGTCGGCCTCGCAGCCGCGATCGAGCTCGGCCAGCGCGGCATCCGCTGCCTCGTGGTCGAGCGCAACGACCGCGTCGGCTATTCGCCGCGCGCCAAAACCACCAATGTCCGCAGCCGCGAGCACCTGCGTCGCTGGGGCATCGCCGATGCCCTGCGCGCGGCCTCGCCGATCCCGCCCGACTATCCCTCCAACGTCGTCTTCGCGACGCGGATGAACGGTCCCGAGCTCGCCCGCTTCGGCAATGCGCTGAACGGCAGCCGCGCCCGCAACGACCTCTATTCGGAAGAGGCGCAATGGGTGCCGCAATACGTGCTGGAGGAAGTGCTGCGCCAGCATGCGGCCTCGCTGCCCGGGGTCGAGATCCGCTTCAACACCGAGCTGGCCTCCTTCGCCGATGATGGCCGCGACGTGGTTTCGCGCCTGAAGGATGTGACCAGCGGCGCGGAGCGTGAGGTCGCGAGCGCCTATCTGATCGGCGCAGACGGCGCGCGCAGCTCGGTGCGCGAGGCGATCGGCGCCCGGATGGAGGGCGAAGGCGCCTTCTCGAAGAACTACAACATCATCTTCCGCGCGCCGGAGCTGGCATCGCGCCACGCCCACGGCCCGGCGATCATGTACTGGATGGTCAACGAGGAGGTGCCCTCGCTGCTCGGCCCGATGGACAGCGAGGGCCTGTGGTTCTTCATGGCGACCAAGCTGGCCAACGACGTCGACCCGGCCAGCGTCGATCCGGTCGAGCTCATTCGCCGTGGCACCGGCCTTTCCGACCTCCAGATCGAGATCGTCGGCCGCGATCCCTGGGTCGCGCATCGCCTCGTCGCCGACCGCTACGAGAAGGGCCGGGTCTTCCTCGCCGGCGATGCCTGCCATCTGCATCCGCCCTTCGGCGGCTTCGGCATGAACATGGGCATCGGCGACGCCGTCGATCTCGGCTGGAAGCTGGCGGCAGTCCTGCAGGGCTGGGGCGGAAGCGAGCTGCTCGCGAGCTATGCGGCGGAGCGGCGCAGGGTGCATGAGCGCACCATCGCCGAGGCGGTGATCAATTACGGCGCCGTCGGCAACCAGCTGGTCCGGCCGGGGCTGGAGGAGCCGGGACCGCTCGGCGATGCCACAAGGCGCGAGGTGGGCGAGATCATCGAGGCGACCAAGCTGCGTGAATTCCGCACGCTCGGCATTGTGCTCGGCACGCGCTACGAGGATTCCCCGATCATCGTGCCCGATGGCAGCGCGCCGCCTGTCGAGCATTTCATGCTCTATGTGCCCTCGGCTCATCCGGGGTGCCTGGCGCCGCATCTCTGGCTCGCGGACGGCTCCTCGCTCTACGACCATTTCGGCCAGGGCTTCACCTTGCTCGCCACGGCTGGCGATGGCGCAGACGCGACGCCGCTGATCGCCACGGCAGCCCGTCTCGGCGTGCCGCTGAAGCTGCTGCTGCCGGGCGATCGCCGTCTGCCCGCTCGCTATGGCACTCGCTTCGCCCTGATCCGGCCGGACCAGCATGTCGCTTGGCGCGGCGATGCGCTCCCGGCCGATTGCGAGGCGCTGCTTTCCATCGTCACCGGCCGGATGAAGTTGGACGCCTCAATCGGGATAGCCGCTACGGCAGCCTAGGGACGACGCACAAGAAACAAGACCAACGCATGGGGAGGATAAGATGAAACGGGGAGTGATCGGAGCCTTGCTCGGCGCGGTGCTGGCGGTCTCGCTGGCCACCGGAGCCATCGCGCAGACGGTCGAGCTCAAGGTCTCGCATTACCTGCCACCGAACCACCAGATGCACAAGCAGCTGGAAGCCTGGAGCGCCGAGCTGGCGCAGCGCTCCAATGGCCGGCTCAAGCTCGCCATCTTCCCGGCCGCGCAAATGGGGCCGATGCCTCGGCAATACGACCTCGCCCGCACCGGCGTCGCCGACATCGCCTTCTTCCTGCACGGCGCCCTGCCCGGCCGCTTCCCGCTGACCGAGATCTCGCACCTGCCCTACGCCTTCAATCGCGGCGAAGGGGCGAGTGCAAAGGCGCTCAGCACGGCCGAGGCCTCGGGCATCCTGACCGAGCTCTCGGGCAAGCTCGCCGCCGAGCACGAGGGCACGAAGCCGCTCTATTTCATCGCGACGCCGACGCTCAGCCTGTTCTTCAACCGCCCGGCGGTGAGGAGCCCGGCCGGAATGCGCGGGCTGCGCATGCGCCATAACGGGCCGATCGCCTCGGCGATGCTTGAAGCCTGGGGCGCGACGCCAGCCGCCATCCCGCCGGCGGAGCTGGCGGACTCGCTCTCCAAGGGCACGATCGCCGGCATGTTCTTCAATTACGAGGCGGCGAAATCCTTCCAGATGGCCGAGAGCGTGAAATCGGTGACGCAGCTCGATGCCGCCGCCGGCACCTTCGCGCTGGTAATGAACGCCGAGAAGTACAAGTCCCTGCCCGAGGACCTGCGCAAGCTGATCGACGACACGACGGGTCCGGCCGCCGCTCGCAAGGTCGGCGCGATCTATGACCAGGCCGAGGCGGAAGGCCGTGCCTATCTGCGCGCCGCCAATGCCGAGATCCCCGAGCTCAGTGGCGCCGAGCGGGCCGCCTTCGAGGAGCTGGCCAAGCCGATCACCGCGAGCTTCATCGCAAGGGTCGAGGCCAAGGGCATCAAGGCGAAGCCGTTCTATGACGAGCTGCGCGCCGCCGTGGGTGCCGCCAAATGAGCCCCGGCAAGCTCCGCCGCCTCGACCCGGTGCGGCTGCTGACGCTCGCCGGAGCACTGGCGCTCGCCGTCATGGTGCTCTGGACGATGATCGACATCGGCGCCCGGCTCGCCTTCAACAAGCCGCTGCACGGCACGCTCGATCTCGTGGAGGTCACCCTTGTACTGGTCGCCTTCCTCGCCCTGCCGGAATGCTTCCGCCGCGACGAGCAGATCAAGGTCGACCTGTTCGACACCATGGTGCGCCGGCGCACGCTGGCGGCGATGCGGCTCGCCGGCGAGATCGCGACGCTTGCGTTCCTCGTCCTGCTGGCGGTGACATTGATCCAGCCGCTCGCCGACGCCTATCGCTTCGGCGACCAGAAGCCGGATCTGCCGGTGCCGATCTTCCTGTTGCTGCTGGCGATCGAGCTGGCGCTGGCCGTCTCGGTCTTCGTCGTGCTCGGCCGCGCGGTCGGACAGGTCCGCGCCTTCCCGCGCGCTGCGGCTGGCACTGCTGATCCCCATCCCCCGGCCCTGCACAGCAGCAATGGAGCCGCCTCATGAGCGCGACCTCCATCGGCCTGATCGGCATGGCGACGCTGGTCGGCATGATCCTGGCGCGCATCCCGGTCGGCGTCGCGCTCGGGCTCACCGGCTTCGTCGGCTATGCCGCAATCGACGGTTTCGCCAAGGCGCGCCTCGTCTTCGGCGCGGTGCCGCTCGAGCTTTCCTCCGCCTATGCGCTCTCGGTGCTGCCGCTGTTCACGCTGATGGGGGCGCTGGCGACGATGGCCGGGCTCTCCGGGGACCTGTTCCGGGCGAGCAATGCGATCTTCGCCGGCATGCGCGGTTCGCTCGCCATGGCCGCGGTCGGCGCCTCCGCCGCCTTCGGCGCTGTCTGCGGCTCGTCGCTGGCGACGGCGGCGACGATGAGCCGGATCTCGATCCCGCAAATGCTGAAAGCCGGCTATTCGCCGGCGCTCGCTGCCGGCGTGGTGGCGGCCGGCGGCACGCTCGGCATCCTGATCCCGCCCTCGCTGATCCTGATGATCTACGGCATCATCGCCCAGCTCTCGATCATCAAGCTCTTCGCCGCGGCGCTGATCCCCGGCCTCGTCCTGACCGGGCTCTATCTGCTGACGGTCTGGCTCTGGGTGCGCCTACGGCCGGAGGCGGCGCCGAAGCTCCCGAGCGAAGGCAAGGCGCAGGCCTTCCGGCTCGTCCTGAATATCTGGGACGTGGCGGCGCTCTTTCTCGTCACCTTCGGCGGCATCTATCTCGGCTGGTTCAGCCCGACGGAAGCGGCAGCCGTCGGCGCCTTCGGCGCACTATTGCTCGGCCTGCTGCGCAGGGGGTTCGCCCGCGGCGACGTCACGACCGCCTTCACCGAGACAACGAGGATCACCGCCAATCTCGTGCTGATCGTGCTGGGCTCGACGATCTTCTCCTATTTCGTCGTGCAGACCGGCATGGCCCAATCCGTAGTGAAGTCGATCGCGGCACTGGGCCTGTCGCCGCTCGCGGTGATGCTGCTGCTGATCGGCTTCTACATCTTCCTCGGCTGCTTCCTCGAAGGCATCGGCATGGTGCTGGTCACGGTGCCGGTCCTGCTGCCGCTGGTCATATCGACCGGATATGATCCGATCTGGTTCGGGGTGCTGCTCGTCATTGTCGTCGAGATCGGGCTGATCCACCCGCCGGTCGGGATGAACCTCTTCGTCATCCGTACCCAGGCGCCCGAGATCAGCTTGGGGGCGATGTATCGTGGCGTGCTGCCGTTCCTGGTCGCGCCCTTTCTGCTGATCGCGATGCTGCTGGGCTGGCCGGAGCTGGCGCTCTGGCTGCCGCGGTCGATGTCGCTGAACTGACGCTTGTTGCCACTTGGTGTCCGGTGCGAAACGCACCGATATCGTTGACCAAGTCGCTGTTGCTGGGTTGTGACGTCCTGATCCAGTCGCTTCTGGATGGAGGGCGGCGCGATGATGGGCAAATTCGTCGATGACGCCGATCTTGGCCGCGATCGCCGCCCGGCGCGACGAATGCTGGGCTTCATGATCCCGGACCATCCGCACCGCGCGGGCGCACACCTCCGGCGAGAACCTGTTCGTCGTCTTGCTCGTCAGAGCCCCATCCTCTCGGGAGTTGCGGCCTCCGACACACCCGGGGCGGTTCGACACGATGCCTCCAGCGGATCATGAGAAGAGCGCCGGAAGCGAGAGAACCCCGCTCCCGGCTTGCAAGCATCACGCCGCCTGCCGGTTGATCACGCTCGTTGCGAGCTTGGTCAGCTTTGCATCCGTGGCAGATTCTTCATCGAGATTCTGCTTGAGAAGAGCCGCGCAATCCTCGCGGCCGAGCAGCTTGGCCCATGCAACCAATGTGCCGTACCGGGTTATTTCGTAGTGCTCGACCGCCTGGGCGGCAGCGATCAGCGCCGCATCGAGCACCTGCTTGTCGTCGACATCGGAGGCGATGTCGCTCGCTTCCGACAGAATTCCATCGATCACCGGACAGGTGACGGCCTTCTCCTCGGCGCCATGCTGTTTGAAGACCTGCTTCAACCGGGCGATGTGCCCGTCGGTCTGCTGAAGATGCGCTTGAAAGCCTTGCTGCAGCTCCGGGCTCGTCGCCTTCTCGATCATGTCGGGAAGCGACTTTTTGATCTGGTGCTCGGCGTAGTAGATATCCTGGAGCGTATGGACGAACAGATCATCCATGGTCTTGATATCTTTGGTGAACCATCCCATCGGGGAGCCTCCTCGCGCGGTGACCCCCAGCCGTAGATTCCAGAAACGAGAGCGAGACTGCCAGGTTCCCGACAAACGCAAGCGCAGTCCCTATGCCGCCACGGAAAGCACGCGGCCGTGCACCGCCAGGTGCCTGTCACTGCGGTTCATGACCACCAATACGACAGACGCGCCATCCTCGCATTCGAGCACCAGCCGGTGGCAGAACTGGCTGTCGTCGCACTCTCTTGTGTCGAAGAGCAGGTAGCCGGCCCGGCGATCGTCATAGTCGCCCGCGAATTGGTACAGAACATCGATCCTGCGCTTGTCGCGCAGGTTAAGCCGGCCTTTGCCCGTAAGCATGGCATCGCTCCGCTTGGGGGCGTCAAAATGCGCCGCACGCGGTCATTTCCAGAAGCGGTTTGGAGACAACGGCAGGGTTAGTAGGTGCCTTTCCAAGCCGCTTGTCGATGTCAAATGACAGGATGCTGCCGGCGTTTCTGAGCGGCCGTTCTCGTCTCCCGGTCCAGATTCGTCGCCTTCGGCGCGCTTTGCCGACGTTGGCGCGGCTGATCAATCAACGGCGGCAAACGAGTGGCACCGCGTCACGATCCTGGTCGTTCGGACAAAAAAATGCCCCGCCGGCGCGACCCGGCGGGGCAGGTTCAACCAAGGCGAACTCAGATGAGCGGGCGGTACGGCTCGCCGCGATCGTCGAACCGCGACCAGCCCTCCTTCCTGTAGTCCGCCAGCCGTGCGTCGCGATCGATCGGAGCCGCACCATCCATGATGGCTTCCGCCGCCGGCGCCTTGTCCTCGTCTGCCTTCACCGAAACGACGCTGCCGCCACGCCGCACCGTTTCGGCGTAGTAGTTGGCGCTCGGCTCGTCCTCGCCGGCGCTCGTGAAGGCGCCAATGACTCCGCCGGTCACGCCGCCCGCCGCCGCTCCAGCTGCGGTGGACGCAAGCCAGCCAGCCGCGACGACCGGGCCAATCCCGGGGATGGCGAGCAGCCCGAGCCCGGCGAGCAGGCCCGCCGCGCCGCCGAGGGTCGCACCGATGCCGGCGCCCTCCCCGGCATTGCTGTCGTCGGTGCTCGCATGGCGGCCGATCAGGCTGATGTCCGTCGCGGGAAACCCGGCAGCCTCGAGATCGTCGACCACCCGGCGCGCAGCATCGTAGGTGTCATAGGAACGGGTGATGGTACGCATGAGAATTCTCCTCGTCTTGAGATGGAGGGGCGGCGATCAGTTGCGGGTGATGTTGCCGCGATAGTCGACCGACACGGTGACCTGTGCGCCGGAATGCGTCGCGGTGCCCTTCCAGACGCCGTTGTCGTCCTTCTTGAGGCTACTGACATTGGAATAGCCGTTGGCCTCGAGGCGGCTCTTGGCCTGCCCCTCGGTGAAGCTGTTGGCGCCCGGCAGCGGCGCGTTCGCATCAGCTGGAGCGTTCGGCGAAGGCGTTGGAGCCGTGGTCGACGTTTGCGCGATGGCCGCCGTCGACATCAAGGCGCAGAAAAGGGACGTGAGAACCACGCTTCGCATCGAAATCTCCTTATGTGGCAGATAGTTAGCCAAGTGCTATAGATAACGGCAGCAGCGAGGAGAAGTTCCGCATCGGCGTCCAGAACGTGCCTGGTTTGGATGCCTTCTGGATGCGGCAGTTTGCTGCAGCGATCGAGCAGGAGCGGGACGCGCTATAGCATCCGACCGAAAGGCGGAATCCACTTTTCGGAAAAATCCGATGCGATCACAGAGTGATAGATCATCGTGATCGCGTCGATTCGGACGCGCGATGATCTAATGGCCGTCGAGATTCAGTGTGACCGTATAGATGTCAGCACCGGCGTCATCCTTGACGACGACCGCCAATTCCATGTGGTCGCCATTGGGAAGCTTTTCGAGATTGAGTCCGGCAAGGAGCTCCTTTGCAGCGTCCTTGGCGGCTTTTTCATTGGGCAGCTCCGTGCCCTCGTCGTCCAATTCGACGTTCTCGCCATCGCGCGTGTGGAAGAAGTACCGTGGCATGACAGTCCAATTCCGCTCGCCGTCCGGTGTTCCGGCACAAACTCACTTTCTGGGGTGGGTTTCACGCAGATGCAGATAGTCGGGATCGAATTCAGCCAATCTGCACAAGCCTGCCCAATCAAGGATCGTTAGCCTGTTAGCCCGTAGGCGTACCAGCCCGGCCTGCCTGATCTCGCGCAGCTTCTTGTTCATGTGAACGGTGGAGAGTCCCAGGGCGTCGGCGATTTCCGGCTGTGTGAGCGGCAGCTCGCAGGTCTTGCCGTCGGAAAGGCCGATCGCCGTCATTTTGGTGATGAATTCGCAGAAGAGGTGGGCGATGCGGCTCGGCGCCGAGCGTCGGCCGATCCCCACCATCCATTCGCGATAGATCGCGGCCTCAACGAGCGTCTCGCGCCAGAATGCCTCAGCGATCCGGTAATAGGAGCGGGTCAGGGAGCGAACAGCCTCGTGGGGAATGAGGCCAACGGTCGCGGGCGTGAGCGTTCCGAGATTGTGATCCATCACCTCGATGAGAAGCGAGTGGATATCGGGGATGTCGCCCGGAAGGTGCAAGGACAGAATCTGGCGCTGCCCGTCGCCCACGATCTTGTAACGGCAAACCAGCCCCTCGGCGACGAGGCAGCATTGCTTCGTACGCTCACCCTCGCTGACGATGTCGAGCCCGCTCTCGAACTGCTTGAGGGTCAGCGGCAGCCGGAGCAGCTGGTCTCGCTCCTCGGACTGCAAGGGCGAACTCGTCTCGAGCTTGCGAACGAGCCCGTGAAGATAAAGGTCCTTGTCCATCAGCCCTCGATCTTACGCATCAGGGTCCACGGTATCAGCCATTGCGTCCTTCTCAGCCTGCGGCAGCAGCGTCATCAGAAGAATGAAGGATGCAAGCAGCAGACAGACGCTGTTCGTCACGATCAAGGGCCATTCACCGAGTCCAACTCCGTAGAGGGTCCAGAGCGCGAAACCCGCCACGGTGAAGCTGTACATCACAGGCGAGATTGCACTGGTGTCGCGCGATCTGACGATGCGCCAAGCTTGCGGCACGAAGCTGACCATCGAGCAAAGCGCGGCAATGGCGCCGGCGGCTGTTATCCAGTTCATCGGTATGGCCTGCACGCTGGGCGAGCGCAACTGAAGAAGGGCTGAGGCGCACTCGCAGAGTCCGATGCCGGCGATGGCAACAAAGCGTTCACCAACATCGCCGGCATTTTCATCAAATCCCCCAGAACGCGGAACGATCCATCCAACGCGGAATTTCCTCGCTGCAAGTCCGGAGCCTTCTGATGCAGTGCAGTGTCCCCCTTGAGTTTTGGATCTACTTGGCTTTGGCGCTCAATCTGGCGTTGGCGCTGGCGATCAATCTCTAGTTCAATGGCGATCGCCGGGCATGAGTCATCCATGCGTCGTCAACATCCCAGCTTTTCATCGAATGTGATGGACGCCAGCGTACCGACAGGCTGGCTGTGATATTCCAAGCTCGCGCCTAGACTTTTCGACATCGCAGCGATGATCTTGCCGCCGAGCCCGCTACCCTTTGCCGTCCCGTCACCAGTCCAGCCGATCCCATCGTCCGCGACACTGAGCATAATCTGATTGGACGGCGTCCGCGAAACGCTGACGCGAACCTCGCCTTCTCCAACCGGATAGGCATATTTCAGGGCATTGGTGACGAGCTCCGTCGCAATCATGCCGACGGAAACGGCGCGATCGGTCTTGATCGACACAGGTTCGGCATCGAGCTTGACGATCGGCGTCTTGCCCGAAGCCGTGATCGAGTTGCCCAATTCGCCGACGAGCGTTTCGAGATAGGCTGCAAGATCGACCTGCTGGACATCCGTGGAGGTGTAGAGGCTGCGGTGCAGGTTCGCGATGGCCGTGATGCGCGCCTGCGTCTCCGCCAGCGCGGCCTTCGCGCCTGTGTCCTTGACCGCGCCAGCCTGCATCCGGACCAGCGAACCGACGAGCGCCAGGCTGTTGGCGACGCGGTGGTTGACCTCCGCCAGCAGCATCTCGGCACGATCCTTGGCCTGGCGGACCTGCTGCTCGGCCTCTTCCTTCGCTCGCATCAACCGAGCACGTTCTACGGCCTGCTCGAGCGCGGCCACCAGCAGCACCTCAAAGTCATCGCCGATCGCCTTCACGACATAGTCGACAGCACCAGCCTTGAGTGCCTGGACCGCGATGGAAAGCTCGGTAGAGGCTGTGACGTAGACGACCGGAGGCGCGTGCTCGCGCGCTCGCAAATCCTCCAGGACGGCGAGGCCCGACGTCGTGCCGAGGTCGTGATCGAGAATGACCACGTCGATACCGCCCTCGGCCAGGCGAGCGAGCCCGGCTTCAGCCGTCGCGACATGCTCGACCTCGTAGCCCCGGCGTCCAAGGATGCGTTGGACGAGGCGCCCGAGAGCGGCGTCATCGTCGATATAAAGCGCCTTGATGATGCGATGGGACATTACCGCGTCGTCGCCGATTGCATCATTCGGTTTCCGGGACCTGCATCACCGAGAAGAACAAGCCCAACTGTTTGATGGCATTGGCGAAGCCTTCATAGTCGACCGGCTTGGTAATATAGACGTTGGCGCCCAGATCGTAGCAGCGCTGGATCTCGCGGCTGTCGTCGGTGGTGGTCAGGACGATGACGGGCGAGCGCCGCGTATGCTGGTTCGCCTTGACCTTTTCCAGGATATCGACGCCGGCCATGTCGGGCAGGTTCAGGTCGAGCAGGATCAGCAGCTGCCGGCGGGAGCTGGCTTCGCCCGTACCGTCCGCGCCGAAGAGGAAGGCGAGAGCGTCCGTGCCGTTCTGGAACGGGATGATCTCGTTGTTGACGCCCGCTCGGCGGATGTTCTTCTCGATCAGACGGGCATGACCTTCGTCATCCTCGATCATCACGATCGAGACCGGTTTCGCATTGCTCACGTGATGGCACTCCGCTGAACCGCGCTGAGATCAGGCGGCAACAAGATCGAGAAGGTCGTGCCAGCGTCCAGTTCGGACCTGACGGTGATGTCGCCGCCGAGATTGCGCACGATCGTCCGGACATGCGCCAGGCCGATGCCTTCGCCCGGCTTGTCCTGCGCACCCGATCGACGAAAGAGCTCGAAAATGCGCTCATGGTCCGTTGACGCGATGCCGCGGCCATTGTCTTCGATATCGATGACGACCCAGCCGGACTTCTCCCGCTTCGCGCGCATCACCACCTTGAGCTCTCGATTGGGCGATCGATACTTGATCGCGTTGTCCAAAAGGTTCCCCAACACCTGCTCCATCGACAGGCGGTCGCTCCGGATCTTGAGCGGCGGACAGTCGACAGTGATGCCACCTCCGTTCTCGTTCGCCTGATGGTGTACCGCCGCCGCCGCTGCGTCGAGCGCTGATTGAAGATCGATCGCTTCGGCGCGCAGGACGCGCTTGCCCTCGCGCGAGATCTTCAGGATGGCGTTGATCAGCCCATCCATCTTGCGCGTCGACGAACGTATGAAACCGATCGCTTCCGGCAGGTCCACGTCGACCGCCGTGCGGGCCTCGTCCAGCACCGCTGGGGTAGCTGCTTCGCCGGCATCGAAATAGGCCTTGATCGGTGCCGCTGTCGCTTCAAGCTCGCTCGTGAAGCCCATGATGTTCACGAGCGGTGCCCGCAGGTCATGGGTCACGATATAGGCGAAGCGCTGGATTTCCTCGTTGGCGCGGGTGAGCGCTTCGGTGCGCTGTTGCACGCGCGCTTCCAGCCCGATGTTGAGGGCGGCGACCTCGGTTCTGGCTAGGATGATCTCGCGCGTATATCGCGCGATCGTCCAGAAGGCCGC
Source organism: Allobosea lupini (assembly GCF_900109525.1). Lineage (GTDB taxonomy): Bacteria > Pseudomonadota > Alphaproteobacteria > Rhizobiales > Beijerinckiaceae > Allobosea > Allobosea lupini. Next base: position 17,001 of record NZ_FOAN01000020.1, read on the forward strand.
CGCCGCGAAGAGGAGGATGACGAGCGCACCGAGCACGATGGTCCAGCGCAACCGCGCCGATGCGGATTCCTGGTCGGCGATCGCCCGTCGAAGCCGCTGCTCGGATTGCGCGATGATCTTGCCGAGCCCGGCGCGAGCCTCGTCCATGAAGTTGCGACCCGAGCCCTGGCGAAGCGCGGCGATTGCATCGTCCCAGCCGCCGCGCTGCGCCAAGGCGATGGTTTCCGCCAACTCCGCCAGCTTGCCACGCAACGCGCTTTCCAGGCGCGCGACCTCGGCCTGGGTTAGCTCGGCCGCGCCAGCGGAGGCCTTCACCCGCTGCAGCGTCGACTCGAACTTGGCCACGGCATCGGTGTAAGGGCCGAGATAGGCTGCGTCTCGCGACAGCAGGTAGCCGCGCTGCCCCGTCTCGGCATCCTGCGCGAGAGAGAGAAGATCGGCCGTCGCGCTGCGGGTCTCGCGCACGGCGACCACCTCGTCGAACTGGCGTTCCGAAGCCCGTGTCAGCCAGAAGGCCGCGATGACGATGACCAACAGCGCAATCGCCCCTCCGGCGAGCAACAGGAGGTTCGATCTGAGGAAATGCGTGGGGGATATGGGCATCAGCTGACTCTAGGGGCCGGCCTCCATGGCTGGAGCCCTAGAGCGATGCAATAGCAAATGACAGGGTTCTGAAAATTTAAAGCGCTCTCCGGACAGTTGCCCTCCAGCGCGACGGCAGCCATGCTCGCGTTCCCAACAAGGAGGCAGGGAATGGCGACCGGCACGGTGAAATGGTTCAACACCACGAAAGGCTTCGGCTTCATTCAGCCGGACGGCGGCGGTCAGGACGTGTTCGTCCATATCAGCGCGGTGCAGCGCGCAGGCCTGCGGGAGCTGCACGACGGACAGAAGATTTCCTACGAGGTCGTTGCGGACAAGCGGTCCGGCAAGTCGTCAGCGGAAAATCTCAAGGCCGAGTAGGCCGTCTCCGCAACGCAAACTCGCCACCAGCCCGCCGGCCGGTGGCTCTCCTGAGCCAGGGAACAACCAGGCTCCACCCCGGTTGCAACGCAAACGGAGGAAAAGCCATGGCCAAGCAACCCGAAGCTCTCGCCACCTTTGCCGCCAGCGCCAGGAACGCGGGCAAGAAGCCGAAGGATATCGGCCTGGAGGCGACGCCCGAGACGAAAGGCATCCCGACGGATTCGCAAAAGAAGGACGCAGCCGCGCGAAAGGTGCTGAGGGAAGGCGTGCTCCACAAGGATCAGGGCGCCGACGAAGCGATCGACGCACTGCCTGATCGGACGCGGACGAAAAAGCGCTGACGCGACATAGCGGTTCAGCGTCAATCAGCTCCGGGCCTTGCCGCGGCTGCGAGCCCCGGTCGAAGGCGCTTTCCTCGGTGCCGAGCGCCGGCGTTGCGGCGTGACGTCCTTGGCGCGACGGGCTCGCGCTTCGAGGTTGAGGCGATAGAGGCCGTAACCGATCGCTCCAACAACCAGGATCGACGCCGGGAGCCTTGCCGCGAGCAACGTCAATGGAACGGTCATTCCCTCAGGGATGTCTCCGCGCTCGGCATCGCGCGCGATCCAGGCGGTCGCGACGCTGTTGAGGATGGCTTTGATCATGTCGCGCGCTCGGCTTATGTCAGTGGTGCGGCCGAATGGTCAGGCGAGCCTTATGTTGGCTGTCTTGTCCGCATAGTCCTTCTTGGGGTCGGAGCCGAAGAGCAACTGGATGCCCGCAATCAGGCTCCACTCGTTCTCCCAGATTTCCGCTTGGCGCGGGTCGAAGCGTAGCAAGGCGAGCTTGGGGTCATCCTTCCCCTGCTCGTACCACGCCGCAACGAAGCGGTTCCAAAGCCGGTCGATGACCGCCCGATCATTGTCGAGCACCAGGGTGCCATTGATCCTGGCGAAGAGGTCATGACCCTTGTCGGCGAAGGACATGAAGGCGCTCTCGCTTCCGGTCAGCGCCTTCACCAGTTCGGTATCCGATGCGGAGAAAATCCATAGCGGCCCACGGTCGGCATCGCCATCGAGCTGGACCGTCATCGGCCGCAACAGATTGTCGCCTGATCTGTCGAGTCCGAGCATGACGGTCATGTCGGATCGCAGCGCCTTCCAGAGTTTGGCTTCAAGCTCGTTCGGTGTCGGCATGACGGCTCCAATGCGTTTCGCGGACAACCCGCGAGCAGAGACTGAAGTTCCGCAGCCGGCCGCGGCTAAGGACGCGGCACCTGGTCGCTGAAGCGAGTAGCCATCGGCGCCTGCCGCTCGTCGACCTTGGGCAGGCTGCAGCCGAGCGCATCTCTAAAACCCGTCGCGCCAGTGTTCGAGCATCGGTCCCTGGCGCCCTGACAGGGGATCGCTCGCAGGCCTTGCTAGCCGGCTGATGGCTGCCCTGATGTCCGGAGTGGGAGGATCCCGCAGAATGTCCCCGCTCTGGCCAGGCGGATACGCGCCCACCACCAGGAAATCGCTGCTGGCTGTGAGCCGGCAATGCCCGGTGCCGGCTGGCAGCAGGAGGACGTCTCCCGCACGGACTCCGATCTCGCGGCCGCGATCGCCGCCCAGGACCAGCTCGGCAGACCCCTTGGCAATGCCCAGCACTTCGTGGCCCTTTGAGTGATAGTGGTGGAAATCGTAGATGCCGTTGCGCCAGGCCGGCGGCCAGCCATTCTCCTCGAACCGCCGCTCCATGGCGGTAGCCAGGTCGGCCTGGTCAGACGCAAGCGCCTGTCGATAGACGAGCGTCGGGAAGCGCTGATTGTTCGGGATCGGCCCCCGCTCATCGAAAGGTAGGACGAGTATCATCGTCGCCATGCTTTCCGATAACCGGGATCGAGGTCGTTTCGATCTCGATCCCGGCATTTGCCTAGGCTCCGCGCCTCCCCCACAAGGCGGACAGATCCAGTTCCTCGTCGCGGTGCTTGCCGCCGAGTTGAGCCGCCATCCAGGCAGCGGCCGCCCCCACCAGCAGCGCCGCGGCGGTCAGGAAGGCCGACAGAACGCCGACCTTTCGCGCTCGCTCGGCCGCCTGTTTCGCGCTTTCCTTTGCCTGATTGAGGCGGGCGACGGCATCGTCGATCCTTTTCTCAGCCTCGGGCTGCGCGATGTTCATCCGCGCTGCCATCCTGCTTGCAATGTAGGAGCGATCCGCCGGATCGAGCTGCCCGCTGGCGAGGCTTCGAACCAGTATGCGGGAGGCCTCGTCGCGCTCGGCCTGGGTCACGGGTGCGGTGCCGGTGGAGCGGGTCACCGTGTCGGCGGCGACGGAAAGCGGGTCTGGCTGCTGGCTGAGCGCAGTACCGGCAGCGCTCGTGACCGCGGCAGCACCGGAGGCTGCTGTCTTGGCCAAGCCTGCGACGGACGATGCCGCGAGACCCGCGATCAACAACGCGCCGACAGCCCAGACGACGAGACCGTGCGAACCATCGCGCACATGGCGCTCGTGCTGGCTGGCATCGGCGGCAGGACGCCGCATCCGGCCGGCGAGATAGCCGCCCGCGGCGGAAGCCATCACGCTCACCCATAGCGCCCACAGCGCGCCCGCGATGGCCAGCGCGGTGAGGCCAGTCGATCTCGAAGGCTCGAACGAGACGAGTGAAAGCCCTATCGCCGAGCCGAAGGTGGTGAGAAGCGTGGTGATGGCAGCTGAGAGCGTCGCGCCGCCGAATATTGCGCCCCATTCGAGATAGGAGCCGGAATGCGGTGCCGTTTGGGTCGGCGCAACGACGACGACGTCAGTGGTTTCGCTTGCCATGGAACGCTCCTATCGCAGGCCGAAGAAGGAGAGGATCGCCATGACCACGACCACGAGGCCGACCAGATATATGATGTCGTCCATGGAAGTTCTCCGGGTGGCGCGCTTGGCGGGACTGCCGGGAGAACTGCGAAGAGGATCGGGAGTTCCGTCGCCTCGTGTGCGTGACAGATCGCGCTCCACTCGCTCGCTGGTCATATCGGGAGACGATGCCGACCACACCGAACGCATGAACCCCGCCGGCAAGCCGGCGGGGTTCATTGGGCCTCCAGCCCGTTGCCCAGCTGCGAACGTGGGCACTACCGCGAATTCGGGAGGCTTAACACCGCAAGCCCCGGCAGGTTCCACGCCAATTGATCAGGCTGAGCTGCGATATAGCTTATCGGTCCCGCCTTGCTTGAATCGGGCCGGGCCGAGGCTATGGCTCGGCATGTTCGGGCATGGCCTTCAGCTGATCCTTCGTCCAGCTCGTCACCGCATGGACGTCACCGTCCTCGTCACGCATGAACTCGAGCTCATGCATCGGGACCGCCACGGGCTTGGCGCCGATCCCCAAAAAACCACCGACGTCGATGACGACCTGTGCGCTCGGGCCGGTCCCGTGCAGATGAGAGACCGAACCGATCTTGTCGTCACCGGGCCCGTAGATGGTCGCGCCGTCGAGGGCCACGGCAGTGAGATCGGAGTCGGCAAGACGGATGTGCTTCGAATGATCCATGGTTTCCTCCTCATCCAGATGTTCAATGAACGGGAGGCGGCACTCGGGGTTCCGCACCAAAAAAAGCCCGCCGGCGCGAGCCGACGGGCTGGGATAGCTGAGCGGGCCGGGACGCAACCCCCTGCTTGCGAGCGGACGCTGAGATGTCAGCATTCCCTTATCTCGGCTTGGCGCAACCGCCACCGCGGTCGCAAAATAGCTGGCGCTTCACGCTCTCGGAACGGACCCGCCGAGGTTATCAACAGGCTCGTTGCGGCCGACCCAGCGCGCTGGATTTTCCATCAGAATTTGGATCGAGCGGTCATCTCGCAGCGGTTCCCTCCATGTGGGAGGTGGCCTGCCTCCACCGCTCTGACAGAACGGGCTCTCGGCTTGCGAAGGAGCCGAGAGCCCTGTTGGGAAGCTGCGCCGCCTTCCCTCAGGCCGCGACGCGATGTGTCGAGAGTGGCGTGTGGCAGCTCAGGTTCTCGAAGCCGTCCTTGGTGACGGCGTAGAAGTCGCCGAGATTGGCGCCGGCCGAGAGCGGCTCGAGCCATTGCGCGTGCAGCACGAAGACCATGCCCTCTTCGAGCCTGTCGTAGTTGTGCGAGGCCAGGTTGAAGCTGTTGTCGGCGCCCGCCATGCCGACTGCGTGGCCGATGTTCGGGTTATGCGGTCCGTGCGTCGCTGGGTAGACATGCATGAGCTTGCGGCCCTGCTCCTCCCAGTCGATGTCGCGGACATACTGACGCTTGATCAGGCGCGGGCCACCATCGTCGGCCGTGCTCCAGTTGTACGGCATGGTCCGCGTCTCGGGCGAGGTCAGCAAGCCCTTTTCGATGAAGGGCTCGAAAGCGGCGTTGTTGATGTCGCGCATCAGGGCGCCTGGCCTGATCAGCTTTTCGGCACGCTTCACGCCTTCCTCGCAGGCGGAGAGAACGAGCTCCTGCCGGGCCGTGATGTCGCCGACCGCGATCATGCGCGAGGTCTGGGCGTTGTAGCCGCGCCAGGTCACGTTCGAGATATAGAGGTTGGCGATGTCGCCCGGACGCAGCACATGGCCATAGGGCTTGCCGCAATGCGTGCCGAACTCGTTGACGCCGATCTGGTAGCCGTCGGCGGACTCGCCGCCACGCGCGAGTTGCGCGAAGGTGAAGGCCGCGAAGATCTCAGCGTCGGTCACGCCCGGCCTGGCCACGTGGTAAGCGGCCTGGATACCGGTATCGATGAGCTGGCAGGCGGCGCGGAACATGCCAATCTCGCGCGGTGACCGAACGCGCTGCATCCGGTCGATGATGCCGTTCTCGCGAAGGTATTCTGCGTTCGGCACCAGCTCCTTCAGGAAGCCGAAGAAATCCGCGGACTTGGCGTCGCCGAAGCAGGCGATCTGCGGCCGCGGGCCGACGAGCCCGGCCATCAGCTTGGCGCAGGCCTCGGCGGTCTTGTAGACCGACGAGCCCGGCCGATCGGCATATTCGCGGCCGATGGCGCCGACCTGCCAGATGTCCTCGACCAGAACGGGTTCACCGCCCGGTGGCAGAATGACGGCCTGGGTGAAGAACGAGATCAGCGCCAGCGGCTTGTCCTCGTCCATCGGGACGATCAGCACGCCCTCGCGCATCCAGTCGACGAGATAGCGCAGATAGCAGTTCGAGGTGTGGAACCAGCCGATCATGTCGGTGTGAACGATCGCGATGTCGTGGCCTGCGACGACGCATTCGCGGCGCACGCGCCTGAGCCTCTCCTCGAACTCCTCGACAGGCAGCGGAGGCGGCGGATCGAAGTGGAAATCCGGCTCGAAATCGGCGAGCAGGGCCTCCACGCGGCGACTGGCAGCGAGCATGGGCGTCACTTTTCTTGCTTCCTGAGGGTGATTGGTTTGGGCGGTCAGTGCTGGCGCCTGGGTTCGAGGACGCGCCAGGAGACGAGCAGGCAAAGGAAGACGGTACCGATCAGCAGACCGGAGATCGCCGCGACGCGGACGTCGAGCGATTCCTCGATCATCTGGAACATGCGCAGCGGCAACACGGTGGTGCGCGGATCGGCGAGGAAGAGCGTGACCGAGACGTTGTCGAGCGACTGCATGAAGACGAGGAACATGCCGGCGAAGATGCCGGGCAGCATCAGCGGCAGGGTCACGCGCAGGAAGGTCTTGAACTGACTGACGCCGAGCAGTGCCGAGGCCTCCTCCAGGCTGGGATCCAGCCGCTGCGTGATCGCGGCGCAGGCGCGGTACATCAACGGTCCGAACACGACGATATGGCCGACGACGACGAGGCCGAAGGAAGGGCTCAGGCCCGCGCGGCCCGAGGCGATCAGGGCGGCGAGGCCATAGACGAGGCTCGGCAGGACCAGCGGCGCGAGCATCAGCGGCTCGACGGCAGCGGATGCCGCAGGCTTCAGCCGCGTCACGCCATAGGCCGCCGGCGCCGCGAGCAGGACCGTGCCGATGACCGCAAGCACCGCGATCTGGAGCGAATGCGAGATCGCGGTGTGGATCGGGGCCGACTGCGCGGGGTCGAGCAGCGCCTGGTACCAGCGCAGCGAAAACCCGTCCGGCGGGAACTTCAGCGTCTGGCCCGAGGTGAAGGACATTGCGAGGCCGACCGCGACCGGAGCGACCATGAACAGGATGGCGAGTCCGCCGACGCCGTAGACGAAGAGGCGGTAGGCCCAGTCGGAAGGGCGATGAGCTTCAAGCATGGCCGGCGAGCCTCGGATGGCGGGCCGCAGCCGTCATGGCAAGCATGATCAGGCTGGTGGCTGCGAGCAGGACGAAGGCGACAGCCGCTGCGGACGGCCATTGGAAGAGCACGCCGACCTCGCGGTAGACGAACTGCGGCAGGTAGATCAGGCGGGCGCCACCGATCACCGACTGGGTGACGTAGGAGGTGGTGGCGCCGGCGAAGACCAGCACCCAGCCGGCTAGGAAACCCGGCGCCATCATCGGCAGCAGCACCGTGACGAGGATGCGCCACGGGCCGGCGCCGAGCGTCTGCGCCGCGGCCGAAAGCGCGCCGTCGCTGCGGGCGATGACAGCCATGACAGGCAGCACGAGCAATGGCAGTTCGATCTGGGCGAGGACCACAACCAGCGCCGTCTCGTTGAAGAGCAGACTGCGCGGGGCCGGTGCCAAGCCCAGCTCGACCAGCGCCTGGCTGATCGGTCCCTGGCGGCCGAGGATGACGATCCAGGCGAAGGTACGCACGACGTTGCTGGTCAGCATCGGCAGCAGCGTCAGGAACACGATCACACGGCGTAAGGCCGGGCTCGCATGCCAATAGAGCAGCGTGATCGGCAGGGCGATCAGCGTCGTCAGCGCGACAACCTTGAAGCCGAGCGCGATCGTATCGACGAGAACGCTCAGCACGAAGGGGTCTGCGAACAGGCGCTGATAATTGGCGAGCGTCGGCGAGCCGGAGGTATCGACGAAGCTGAACACGCCCAGCAAGGCGAGCGGCAACACAAAGCCCGCCAGCGACAGAGCAAGCATCGGCAGCAGGAACGGAAGGCCGTTGCGGTTCATCGCGCGCCTCGCTCGAGGGATCGCCTGAGAAGAGGCCTACTTGCGGACCACCCGGTCGAATTCCGCGGTCCAGGCAGCGCGCTTGGCGTTGATCTTGGCCCAGTCCGGGTAGACCAGCTTCTTCAGGTCGTCCTCAGACACGAAGGACTTGATGCCGGGCGTCAGCGGCACGTCGCTGTTGGTCGGGATCATCTCGGTCGGCGGCAAGGCGAGCTTGGACTGGGCCTCGGCCGAGATCGCCGCGTCCATGTACTGGTAGACGCCCTCGGGATTGGCCGCGCCCTTGGCAAGGTGGATGGTGACCGGAACGCTCGGCGAACCGCTGATGGGATGAACGAACTCGCAGGGCACGCCGAGCGATTTAAGCCGCGCGACATTGCCGGTGCTGGCCATGAAGACGCCGATCTCGCCCTGCTGGAACATCGTCATCTGGGCGCTGCCATTGTTGGCGATGGCACCGACCTTGGGCATGTGCGAGGCGAGCAGCTTGAAGACCGGCTCCATATTGTCCTCGCCGCCGCCATAGAGCTTGGCGATCTCGACCCAGGCCATCGCAGCGGTGTTCGAGCCGAAGCCGATCCAGGCGACCTTGCCGTCATAGGCCTTGTTCTCGAACAGATCCTTGTAGCCGGCGGGCTTGGGCACCATCGTCGGATTGTAGGCGATGCCGTTGATCTCGACCGTGACGTTCGGGCCGTATTCGGTGCGGGCCGATGCCTCGAGCTTGTCCCAGTTCTTCAGCTTCGACGGATCGATCTTCTCGATCAGCCCGCGCGACACGGCTTCCGCCGTCTGGCCAGGCGACATCAGCACGGCGTCGAAGGAGGGCTTGCCGGGGCTCGCCAGCAGCTTGGCGAGTTGGTCCTGCGCCAGGGCCGGCGAGACGACGAGCTGCGTCCCCTGGGCTGCGACCAGCGGCGCCACGATCTTGCGATAGGCGTCCTCCCAGGCGTTGGGGAAAGCGGCGGCGACGACCGAGCCGGCGGCGCGCGCCTGTCGGGTGGAAAACACGCCAAGAGCCGGAAGGCTGGCGAGGCCGGCGGCGAACTGGCGGCGGCTGAGAGCGCTGGTCATGGCGGCGATCCTTTCGGAAGATCAGGGAGCAGGGAAAAGGCGGCAGCGATCGAGCGCGAAGCTGACGAAGACGTCGCGCGGCAGTTCGGCGGATTCGGAGGCGCGGTCCGCGATCGCCCTGACGGGCGTCGCACCCTCGACCAGCAGGTCGTGGACCATCAGATGGCCGAGCGGCACCGACAGCACGCGCTTGGCCAGCAGCGCGCCGGGCGTGGGCGACGCGGCGAGCTTCACATGCTCCGGCCGGACGGCGAGGACGACGTCCGAAGTCGGCACAAAGCCGACGGGGCCCGGCATCGCCAGTTGCGAACCCGATGCGAGGCGCAACAGGCCGTTGCCGTCGTCAGCCCTGGCGACCGTCGCCTTCAACAGCGAGGCGTGGCCGACGAAGCCGTTGACGAAGAGATTGGCGGGCTTGTCGTAGAGTTCCGCCGGCGGACCAGACTGCTCGACCCGGCCCTTGTTCATGACGATGAGCTGTTCGGCGACCGACTGCGCCTCTTCCTGGTCGTGCGTCACGATGATCGCCGTGATGCCGAGGCTGCGCTGGAGCTGTACGAACTCGAACTGGAGGTCGGCGCGCAGCGAGCGGTCCAGCGCCGCGAAAGGTTCGTCGAGGAGCAGCAGGGCCGGACGCGGCGCCAGCGCACGGGCAACCGCGACCCGCTGCTGCTGCCCGCCCGACATCTGCCGCGGCAGGCGGTTCGCAAAGGGCTCCAGCCGCACGATCGACATCATCTGCGCGACGCGCTCGCGGCGTTCCTCGCGCGGCAGGCCGGACAGCCCATAGGCGATGTTCTCGGCGACCGTCATATGCGGGAACAGCGCATAGTTCTGGAAGACCATGCCGACCTTGCGTTCGCGAGCCGGCACGTCCGTCACGTCACGGTCGCCGATCATGACCTTGCCGACGCCCGGCCTCAGCAGCCCGCAGACGATCCGCAGCATGGTCGACTTGCCGCAGCCGCTCGGCCCGAGGATGGCGGCGATGCTGCCGGCCGGCACGACGAAATTGACATCATCGACGGCCTGGGCACCGGCATAACTGTGGCTGACGCCGCTGACGGCCAAAGTCTGGCCGAGCGGCGAGGTCGAAACCGGCTTCTCCATGATCGCCTGCATGCGCCGCCCGCTTCTGTGGCCAACGAAAGATCGCTGCTCCACGTGCTGGCAAGTGGCGTGCCAAGAGCGCATACACCTCGCAGAGAACGTCACAAGGGTTTGATATATCTAAGAAGTTTATGATTCATGATCGGTTTCATATCTGCGACACAAATTGCTTTCAATTTTGCTTTCAATTATGAATGCTTAAATGATAGCGCTGCCTGCACACAAAATGGCCTATCGATATGACGCCTCGGCGAGATAGAATCGCGGTACCGATTTGCTTCGAGGATTGAATGCGCATGGCCGAGCGCAATGGTGATGCAACGGGCGACGACATCGTTGAGCGCATCTGCGACACGCTCGCGGAAGCCATCGCCGAAGGCGCGCTGCGCCCTGGCATGAAGCTTCCCGAAGATGTCGTCGGGGGGCATTTCGGTGTCAGCCGCACGGTCGTGCGCGGCGCGATCGCGGTGCTTCAGCGCGACCGGCTGGTCGAGCGCAAGCGCAACCGCGGCGCCTTCGTCGCCGAGCCCGGCATCGACGAGGCGCGCGCCCTGCTGGAGGCGAGGCGCTCGCTCGAAATGCTGATGCTGGACCACGCCTTCGAGCGCGCCTCCGCAGAGCAGCTTGAAGCACTACGAGCGCTGACGATCGAGGAGGACCGGATCCACGCCGCGCCCGATGATGCCGCCAAGGAAAAGCTGTCAGGGCGCTTCCATGTCGAACTGGCAAAGCTCGCCGGCAACCCCGTCCTGCTCGAGGCGCTGGAAAAGGTGCTCGCCCGCATCTCGCTGGTCAACGCGATGTACCGCCGCGATCACGGCGACCAGTGCGGCGCCAACCATCATCGCGACATCATCGAGGCCGTCGCCGCCGGTGATCAGCCGGCCGCGCGCAGGCTGATGAGCCAACATCTCGACGATCTCGAACACCGGCTCATCCTCGACGAGGCGCAGGGCGACAGCCACAGCCTGACATCGGTGCTGGAGCGATTCTCGGCTCGGGCCGGGTGAATTGAAGGCGTGCCCGCGCCCGAGCGAACGCGAGGCACGTCCTGCTCCCGTGATGCAATCAAGGACGGATATAGGGTGACGGAACGGGTTCAGCCGCTGGCTCCATGCAGTCACGACGCCGTCGACATCGTGACTTTCGACATCCTCGTCCGGATGCCGCATCCGCCCAGACCATAGCAGTCCTCGTCAGTGCTCGGCGCCACGAGCTGCCATTCGCTGCCCGCCGACACCGGACTTTCAGAATTAGGAGGCCGAACCGCGACGTGGTTCGGGATCAGCGCTTGATGCCGCGGTAAACTCGCGTGCGAGAGTGATGAATGCCTTGAACGCAGCGGATGGGTTCTTCCGGCCAGGGTAATAGAGGCACAGCGGCGCGACCGGTTTCATCCAGTCCTCGAGGACTTTGATCAGGCGGCCGGCCTCGATGTCGTCACGGACGTCCGACTCCATGAACAGGCCCAGGCCGATCCCGTGGAGTACCGCGGTACGTGAGAGGCTGGCCTCATCGAGGGTGATGGGTCCTTTGACGTCGATCTGGATCGGCTCGCCATCCTTCTCGAAGTGCCATTTATAGATGCCGCCATCGGGCAGTCGGATGCGGATGCAGGTCTGATTGAGCAGATCGAGGGGAACGCGCGGCTTGCCGTGCATCTCCAGATAGGCAGCCGACGCCACCACGACGTAGGATCGGGCGTGACCGATCGGAACGGCGATCATGTCGCTGGGCACGAAATCGGCGCTTCTGACGCCGAGATCGAAGCCGTCGGCCACGACATCGAGCAGACGACCTTCCGTCACGAGATCGATATGAACCTGCGGATATCGGCGCAGGTATTCCAGGATCACCGGCTCCAGAATCTCGCGGGCGGCGGTCGGAAACGCGTTGATCCTGATTGTCCCGGACGGCACCTCTTGTTGCGACATGGCGCTGTCCATCGCGCTGTGAATCTCGACAAGAGCGGGCCCGATCTGTTCGACAAAGTTTCGTCCTGCATCGGTGAGCGAAACGCTCCGTGTCGTCCGATTGAACAGGCGTACGCCGAGCTGCTTTTCAAATTTCGCGATGAGATTGCTCAGAGCCGTCGTGGAAATCTGCAGTTCCATCGCCGCCGCCCGGAACGACTTGCGCCGCGCGACCGCCATCACGGCGTCGAGCTCGATGAGGTTATGGCCGATCATTGTCCCGAATTTCGAAACGCTTCATCCCAATTTATCCCAGTTATCCCCCTGACTGTCCATCGCTACGTTCGACTCCGTAGAAGCAATCGCAGACGTCATATCCAAGAGGATGGGCTTGCGAGAAAATTACGGACTCCGTTCTGTAAGGATGATGAAACATGTCACTCGAACTTCCTGAACCCATCGCGCGCTATTTTACTGCCGATCTTGATCCCAACCCTCAGGTCATGGCCGATTGCTTTTCGGATAGAGCGATCGTCCGGGACGAAAACAATATCCATACGGGCCGAGACGAAATTCGTCAGTGGAAAGTCGATTATTCCAAGAAGTATACGGCTCAGTCGACGCCTGTTTCGGTCGCCCAGGATCGCGGCCGGATGGTCGTCACCTGCCATGTCGAAGGGGATTTCCCAGGCAGCCCGATCGATCTCAGATTCTTCTTTCGGGTGGAAGGCGGCCTGATCAGCGAGCTGGAGATTACCGTATGAGCCCGTTCATCAGCCTCGAGGGCAAGCGGGCGCTCGTGACGTCCGGCACGCGTGGCGCAGGCGCCGCAACCGTCAAGCTCTTTCGAGAGCTGGGCGCCAAGGTGCTGACCAGCGCCAGGTCGAGACCGGAGGACCTGCCGGCAGAGATGTTCGTCGGCGTCGACCTCACGACTCCAGAGGGCTGTGCGCAGCTCGCGGAGACCGTTCGGCAGCGCCTCGGCGGCGTCGATATCATCGTGCACATGTTGGGCGGCTCTTCCGCCCCGGCGGGCGGATACGAGGCCCTGACCGACGAGGAATGGCGCAAGGAGCTCGACCTCAACCTGATGCCGGCCGTCCGCCTGGATCGCGAGCTGGTGCCGGCGATGACCGCGCAAGGCAGCGGCGTCATCGTCCACGTCACGTCCATCCAGCGTGTCATGCCCTTGCCAGAGTCGACGATCGGCTACGCTGCAGCCAAGGCCGCACTCTCGTCCTACAGCAAGAGCCTCTCCAAGCTCGTCTCGCCCAAAGGGGTAAGGGTCGTCCGCATCTCGCCGGGATGGATCGCCACGGAGGGTTCTATCGCGTTCGCAGAGCGCCTTTCGGGGCAACACGGCGTCAGTGTCGAGGCCGGCAGGAAGATGATCATGGATGCGCTCGGCGGCATTCCGATCGGCCGCCCGGCCAGCACCGATGAGGTTGCGAACCTGATCGCGTTCGTCTCCTCGGATCGAGCGGGAAGCATCACCGGGACCGAGTACGTCATCGATGGCGGGACCGTGCCGACAGTCTAGGTGAAGCTTGCTACGACGTTGTGCTCTCCGGGGCAGCGACCGGCCCCGGCGCTGCCCCTGCCGCGCCGCCGGCATGGCTGTAGATCGCGTCGCGAAGCTGCCTGACCAGGCGATTGAGCTCGGCGAGGTGGCCGGGCGTCTCTCCGGAGGCCAGGAGCAGTTTTTCGTTCAGGCAGCCCGCACGGAAGCGAAGGCTGTCGCCGTCCGGGGTGAGCGCGATGATCACCTGGCGCTCGTTCTCGGGATTGCGGGTGCGATGCAGCAGGCCGGCTGCTTCCATCCGCTTGAGCAGCGGCGTCAGCGTGCTGGACTCCAGGGCCAGCTGCTGCGCGATGCCGCCGACGGTCTGGGCATCCTCGCGCCAGAGCACGTTGAGCACGAGATACTGCGGGTAGGTCAGGCCGAGGTCATCCAGCAGAGGCTTATAGGCCCGCTGGATCGCGATCTCCGCGGAGTAGATCGAGAAGCAGAGCTGATCCTCCAGCGGTACTGGCGGAGCGGTGGTGGCTTCGGTCATCGGCGGGCCTCCCGTTGCGGTTCACGGAACCGTGATCTC
>NZ_FOAN01000002.1 GCF_900109525.1 Allobosea lupini
GGCGGAGGCCACGGCGGCAATGGCGGAGGTGGAGGTCACGGCGGTAACGGTGGCGGCAACGGCGGAGGCCACGGTGGCAACGGCGGCGGCGGCCTTGGCGGCGGTGGCGGTGGCGGTGGCCATGGTGGCGGTGGCGGTGGCCACGGCGGCGGTGGTGGTGGCCACGGCGGCGGTGGCGGTGGTGGTGGCCACGGTGGCGGCCTCAGCCGCTGACGCGGCAGCTCCATTCGGCCGGGCCGTGTGCCAGCCCGGCCGGATCGTGCGCGTTCCCAGGCGAACGATGCGAGCGCCTTCGGCCGGCAGCCGGCGCGGATCGGAGCGCACACGTCATGACATGCCCCGTCTTACCGGACGGGGCATTCTCGGCGAGCGGCCCGCTCAGGGACGATACGAGCGGCGGGTCGCGGCGGTCACGGCGATAGTGCCGCCATCGATCGCTTCCCAGGCGCGGGGATTGGACTGCGACATGCGGGTGAAGAACAGATATCCGGTTTGCGTCCAGGGCAGCAGGCGGGAGGTCTTGTTGTCGAGAACGAGATCCCCCTCGGAGGTTATCGCCATCAGCACCGCGTGTCCCTCGCCAGCGGGCGTGCCGACGACCGCGATCAGCAGGGCCGATGACGGCCAGCCGCGCTCGATCAGGTGCTTGCGCTTCAACAGCGCGAAATCTTCGCAATCGCCCTGCCCGTCGGCCGGGATGCTCCAGACATCCTCACGGCCATGATGCTCCCGGTCGGAGATTTCCCATATCGCGGCGTTTACCCGCGCATTGACCTCCTGCAGGTCGCGCTGGCGCTCCGGCGTCAGCACAACCTGCCGCGTCAGAACGCCGGATCGGCGGCATTCCACCGGGTTCCTGGCGCAGAAATCGAGGAATGCCGGCGGCGGCGACGCCGGCCCGCGGGTCCGCGCCGCGAGCTGATCGGCCCTGGCAGCGCTCGGCACGCTTCCGGCGAGCAGAGCGACAACGCCCGCCCATGCCGTGATGAAGGCAGGCATCGTCATGGTCGAAACCACATCATGGTCCGCCTTGCTAAGGGGAGAGCGCGGGATCGGCAGTCGGAAGGATGGGCGCCTTTGCTTAAGAAAGAAGGCGATTCTGTGATGAGAAATGACGGGAGATTCGGACGACCGAAGCAAGGCTGAACGCGCCCCGTCGACAGCATCCGCGACGCGCGCCATTGCGCGCGAAGTGAGTATTTTCCCTTAAAATATTGATTTTACTTAAAAAATTCTCCAATTTGACAGCAAGCCAAAGCGGTCGGCTGGGCGGTTTCAGCCCGATCACGCAACTCCGTCGCCACTGCCCTGCACGCGATCTGGCCGGCCGGCCCGGCGCTCGATCGAATGATCCACGATCAGCAGCCCCAGCGCGAGCACGGTCGCCGACGCCACGACGGCATGATCGCCGAGCCCGGCAGCGCAGCCAAGCGCCGCGGTAACCCAGATCGCCGCCGCCGTGGTCAGGCCCTGCGGCGCGGAGTGGCCCTTGCGCAGTACGATCACGCCGGCGCCGAGGAAGCCGATGCCGGTGAGGATCCCCTGCACCACGCGGCTGGCGGCGTCGATCTGCTGCGGTTCGCTGAAGATGGTCGCGGCAGCAGCCGTGCCGAGGCCGACGAGCCCGAAGGTGCGAATGCCGGCGGCGCTCTGCCTGCCGGTCCGCTCCCAGCCGACGACGATCCCGGCCGCCATCCCGGCCAGCAGGCGCAGCAGGAGGTCGACCTCGGCCCAGATGTCGAAACTCAGCTCATCGAGGCTCATGGTTCCCCTCCGCGTGACGATTGCCCGTGCGGCCTGAACGCGCGAGAGAGCAAGCTGTTGCCACGCGTAGTTCCTGCCGCCAAGACCACCGCATCCAAGCAAGGTTCGATAGATGCCCTATACCGACCCGCTCGAGCCGATGCTCCAACGCGAGGAGGAGCTGCGCCGTCAGATCGCGAGACGCCTCGCCGAGGAGGCAGGCGCCATACCGCTCGTTTTGTCGGTCGACCATCTCGCCGCCGCCGACGAGGCGATCGCCACCTGGGCCGAGCAAGGCGAGGAAGAGCAGGACCAGCGGGCGTTCCGGCCGATCGGTCCGCTGCAGGAGCTGCTGGCCGAGCACCGCGACATGATCGAGCGCATCGCCGAGTTGCAGGACAGGCGCCTCTCCTGACAGCCTGGAGCAACTCCGCAAGTCTTCGAGTCACGGACTTGTTCCAAGCCTTTGTTTCATCGCATTTTCTTCGCGCGATCCGGTGGCCGCTTCGCTCGCGAATTCTCTACCGCTTCGCTTCCTCGCAATTCCGGACGCAAGACCGCTCCACACTTCAGCTGGAGTTGCTCTAGGAGGCCCGGGACATCGCGTGTTGCGGCCCGCCTGCCGAAATGCGACTCTGGCGGAAAGGTTGCGAGCTGGGGTCGCGCCATGCGGTTCGGCAATGGGCTGACGGGACTGTGGCGCCGCCGGGAGGCCTGTCACCGGCTGTCTCTGTTCGTCTTCGGATTGCTTCTCACGGCCTCGGCCGCCGTCGCGCAGCAAGAGCGCCGCGTTGCTCTGATCGTCGGCGTCGGCGCCTATCGCAACGTGCCCGCGCTCCCCAACCCGCCGAACGATGCGCGGGACCTCGGCGCGGTGCTCGACCGCCTCGGCTTCGAGACGGAAACGCTGGTCGACCCTGATCGGCTGGCACTGGAAGCAGGGGTCAGGCGCCTCGGCCAGCGGGCCCGCGGCGCCGATGCAGCGTTCTTCTTCTTCGCCGGCCACGGACTCGAGGCGTCCGGGCGCAACTGGCTCCTGCCCGCGCCGGCGGAGATCCGCAGCGACCGCGATTTGCGCTTCGAGGCGCTCGATGTCGACAGCGTGCTCGAACAGCTCGACGGCGCGGCGCGGCTTTCGATCCTCGTTCTCGATGCCTGCCGCGACAATCCCTTCCGCAAGCGCCTGCAGGCCTCGGGTCGCGGCGCGCCGGCTGCCTCCGGGCTCGGCCAGGCGAGTGCAACGGTCGGGACGCTGCTCGCTTTCGCCACCGCGCCCGGCACGGTGGCCGATGACGGTCGCGGCCGGAACAGCCCCTTCACCACCGCCCTGCTGAAGCGCATCGAGACGCCGGGGCTGGAGATTCGCCAGCTCATGGCCGAGGTCAGGCGCGAGGTCCGCGAGGCGACGCAGGGGCGCCAGGTGCCGTGGGAGAACTCCGCCCTGGAAGGCAGTTTCTATTTCCGCGCCGCAGCCGCCTCTACGCCGGCTCCGGCGGCAGCCCCTTCCGCTGCCGCTCAGGCCCCAGGCACAGCAGTGCCCGGCGCCGAGACGGTGTTCTGGGAAAGCGTGCGCAGCAGCCGCAACCCGGCCGATCTGCGCGCCTATCTGGCGCGCTTCCCGGCCGGCGTCTTCGCTTCGCTGGCGCGCAACCGGCTGGAGGAGATGGAGCGCAATCGCTCGCCCGACCTGCGCCGCCCCGACGCAAGCAGCGCGACAGCGCTCGATCCGGCAACGCCCGAGGGGCGCGAGGCGCTGCTGCTCAGCGTCCTGAGCCTCGACCGCACGGTTCCCCGCGGGCGCCTCGAAGCGCAGGTGCGCGCCTTGCAGGCCTACCAGGAGAGCAAGCAGCACCGCGCCATCGCCATCTCGCCGAAGCAGCAGCGGAGCTTTCGCGTCGCCGAGAGCCCCTCAGCCGCTGCGGCCGAGGAACTGGCCCTGGAACGCTGCCAGCTTCGCAACGACGAGCCCTGCGTCCTGTTCGCCGTGAACGAGGCGTTCCGCACGCCGCAACAGGGCGGGGAGTGGCCGCGCCGGGACATGGAGCGGCTGCGCCACGAGGGCCCCTATCGCCCCGACAAGGTGCCGGCGATCACGGCGGAACGGCGCAAGGAAGCCGACATCGCCGGCTATGGCCGGGCGCGCGAACCGAAGGCGATGGCGATCCACCCGCTCGGCCGCATCTTCGTCAGGACCGGGGCGGCCAGCGCCCTCGCGGCCGAGACCGAGGCCTTGAAGGTCTGCAACGACGATCCGGCCCGCGACGGAGCGACCGGCTCCTGCTTGCTCTACGCTGCCGGCAACACCGTCGTGCTGCCCGGCCACCATACCGCACCGCTCGCCACCGATCCGGCTGGGGCGGCCAGGCCGACGAGTGGGCGGTGAGTGGCGCAGTGGGCGTCGTGCGATTTGTCGAGGAGGTGAGCACAACAGCCATCGCTGCCTCGGCCGACTACCCGATCGCTAGCGAGGCGTTCGCCGCTTAGAAGGAATAGCAGGGCCAGCTGTCGTTTCGTCCGATCGGGCGATTGCAGCAGTTGTCGGCCGCGCATCAGGAGATCGTGGAGCCGATCTTCGATGAGCGCGGTTGGGGGAAGGCGGCGAATCCTGACATGTTCGCCGCTCAATAGAACATTATGAGAATAAACACAGGAAGCGAAGGCAAGCTTGGCCGACTTCCGCATTGATATCGATGAACTTAGTAACCCAGCCCACAGTATGCGCCATTACGCACTGAAAGCCCTGGCAATTTGGGCGCCATCGAA
The DNA here is from genome assembly GCF_900109525.1 of Allobosea lupini. Lineage (GTDB taxonomy): Bacteria > Pseudomonadota > Alphaproteobacteria > Rhizobiales > Beijerinckiaceae > Allobosea > Allobosea lupini. The sequence continues at coordinate 4,507 of NZ_FOAN01000002.1, forward strand.
ACTGCTCGAAGGAAGAATGGTGCCCAGGGCTGGAATCGAACCAGCGACACTGCGATTTTCAGTCGCATGCTCTACCAACTGAGCTACCTGGGCGTCCCGCGAAGCGCGCCGCGCTTCGGTTGGTGGAGGCGATATAGAGGCATGGGCATGGGCTGTCCAGCCGACAAACGATCCTGCCGGTGGGAAAATTTCGACCTCTCCGGCAAGGGGATCGAAAATCGGGGCTGAGACGGCCTCTTTTCACTGCGCGCGGCCTGAACGCCGCTTCGCGCCAGGCTGGCCGCGAACGCGGCAACGCAGATGCTGACAAGCCCCGGAACCAAAGCGCGGTAGTCGGGTTGATGCGGCGGCGCCAGCGATGGCGCCGTGCCTACCGCCGATCTCGAGCACGCCGCGGATGTACCGGCAGTTCGATCGCGCGGGAGGCGGAATTCAGGGCGATGAGCCCACCGAAAAGTCCTGACCCGTCGCGCGGCCGGTCAGCGAATGGCCCGGCGTCCTCCCGAGAGGGAAACGCCGGGCCTTTCCATTAGAGCGGTTCCGCAATTCTCCGAATCGCGGAACTGCTCTACATCTTTGTCTTATCGCATTTTCTTCCCGCGAACCGGCGTCCACTTCGCTCGAAAATGCTCTAGCTGTCCTCGCCCTGCCGCGTCGGTGCTTCCTCGGTCTCCTCCAGCGGGTCGCCTGGGATCACGTAGTTGCCCTTGAGCCAGCGGCCGAGGTCGATATCGGCGCAGCGGGACGAGCAGAACGGCTTGAAGCGCTGCACGGCCTCCTTGCCGCAGATCGGGCAAGGCCGCGCAGGCGGGGCCGGATTCTCGGGTTGTTCAGGCGCCATATTGCAAGGTCACTCCGCCATCGACTGGAAGCTCGATGCCGGTGACATAGCGCGCTTCGTCGCTGGCGAGGAAGAGCGCCGCCCAGGCGACGTCCCAGGCCTCGCCCATGTGGCCCATCGGAACCTGCGAGTCTCGCTTGGCCCACATCGCTGCGACGTCGCCCTTGCCATAGGTCTGGGCGAGCCCGGCCGAATGCTCGACCATCGGCGTCTTCATCAGCCCGGGCAGCACGGCGTTCACGCGGATCTTCTGCGGAGCGTACTGGGCCGCCGTGGTGCGGGTGAGCTGGTTCATCGCCGCCTTGCTGGCGCCATAGCTGGCATAGGGCACGCCGGTGTGGCGGATCGAGGCGATCGAGGAGATGTTGATGATCGAGCCGCCCTGCCCGCCCTCGGCGAACTGGCGCTGCATCACCGGGATCACATGTTTCATCGCCAGGAAGCAGCCGGTCAGGTTGACCTTGAAGACGCGCTCCCAGGTCTCCAGCGGCAGGTCGACGACGCTGCCGACCTCGGCGATGCCGACATTGTTGTCGAGCACGTCGATGCGGCCGTAACGGCCCAATGTCGCCTCGACCAGCGCACGCAGATCGTCCTCGCTGGTGACATCGGTGCGGATCGCGAAGGCCTCGCCGCCTTCGCTGGCGATGATGTTCGCGGTCTCCTGCGCAGCCTCGAGGTTGCGGTCGGCGCAGACGACCCTGGCGCCCTCGCGGGCGAACACCGTCGCCGTCGCCTTGCCATTGCCCCAGCCCGGGCCGATCGAGCCCGCGCCGGCGACGATCGCGACCTTGCCTTCGAGACGTTTCGTCATGGCGATGTTCCCTGCCCTGCACGCTTGCTTGCCGTTGGCGCCACCATCGGCACTCGCCGCGGCCGGAGCAAGCGCATGGCATGCAAGCCGGCATGCGCGTGGACAGCGCTCAGGCGAGTTGCGCGGCCGCGAGCGCGATGGCGGTGGTGAGGCCGACGACCAGCACGAACCAGGGCCAGAGCGCGCGCATTGCCTGCCCGGTCTCAGGCGTCGTCGCCTTGATCAGGACCTGGCCCATGGTGACGCGGACCGGGCTGACTGCCGTGAGCAGGCTGCCGGCGACGACCGCGGCGGCGATCACCGCCAGTCTCGCTTCACCGGCCGGGACGAGCGCGGTCGCGAGCGGCATCGAGACCGCGCCGGCGCCGGTGTTCGAGCCGGTGAGATAGCCGCCGAGCGCCCCCGCGACCGGGACGATCCCGGCCGACCAGGAACCGAGCACGCTGCTGACGGCGAGCCCGATGCCGCCGGCAAGGCCGGAGCCGACCATGATCCAGGCCATGCCGACGAGCAGGAAGGTCAGCAGCGCCGCCCGCCCCGAACGCCGCAGCGTCAGCTTCATCAGGGTGGTCGCCTGCTTCGCCCCGCCCCGGCGCAGGGCGACCACGAGCGCGATGACGAGCAGCGGCAGCGCCGGCGAGAGCAGCGGCGCGAAGGTCGAGGCGTCGGCGAACGGCTTGAAGGACGGATGCTCGAGCCGGTCATGGACCGCCGGCACCAGCCGCATCAGCGCCAGTGCGACGACAAGAGCGATATAGGGCGACAAACGCGCCAGCAGTGCCCGATCGAGCCCGGCCCAGCCCTTCACGCGCAGGACACGCAGCAGCATCACCGGCGCCAGCGCCGCGATGGCAGCGAGTTCCAGCGGCAGAGTGAGATTCGCGGCGACGAGCAGGGCCATCAGCAACGCGATCAGGCCGGCCCATTCGAGGCGGTCGGAGAGCGCGGGCGGCAGCCTGGCCTGCCGCGACAGGCGCCAGAACAGCGGCAGCAGCACCGCCCCGAGCAGCGCCGTCGCCAGCGCGATCCGCCAGATCAATGCCGCGAGCGGGACTCCGGCGATATCGGCGCTGATCCTGGTGCCGATGCCGAGCGCACCCCAGGGCACCAGGATCTGGCTGAAGGTGGCGAGCGCCAGTGCCGGCGCCTTGTCGACGCCGAGGCGCCGGGCGCCGGAAACGGCGACGACATAGCCGACGCCGAAGCCGGTCGCGGTCTCCAGGAACGGCCCGCGCAGCAGGCAGGCCTCGGCGAGCGCGCCATGTTCGGGCAGGGCCGGGTCGGCGTTATCGCTTGCCTTCTCCAGGCTGAGGGAAAAGGCGAGCCCCGCGATGATGACCAGTGTCGCCGGCAGGCCGATCCAGGCTCCGGCGGCGAAATGCCCGATGATCGCAGCGGCGTCGGGCTGGCTGGGGCCAGCGATGTAGGCGACGAGCGCGGCGCAGAGCGTGCCGGCCAGCCCGGCGGTCAGCGCCGAACGCCCGGACAGGATCAATCCGAGGAAGAGGATCAGCGGCGACAGCCAGACCAGAACCATGATCGCCTGGCCTACGCCCGCTCAGCCGACATTCAGCCAGCCGAGGCGGATCGGGAAGCCCTCGCCGCCGAGCAGATTGACCGTCTCGTAGAGCGGCAGGCCAACAACGCCGGTATAGGAGCCGACGAGCTTGACGACGAAGGAGCCGGCGATGCCCTGGATGGCATAGGCGCCGGCCTTGCCGCGCCATTCGCCCGAGGCGAGGTAGTTCTCGATATCCTCGTTCGAGAGTCGCTTGAAGCGCAGCCGCGTCTCGACGATGCGCTCGCGGATCGTGCCCGCCGGCGTCGCCAGCGCGACACCGGTATAGACCCGGTGCGCCCGACCCGAGAGCAGGCGCAGGCACGCTGCGGCCTCGTCGACGATCTCGGCCTTGGGCAGGATACGCCGGCCGACAGCGACCACGGTGTCGGCGGCGAGGATATAGGCACTTTCGAGATCGGGCCGCCCTTTCAGCCCGGCAAGCCCGGCCTCGGCCTTGGCGCGGGCGAGCCGGCGGGCGAGATCGCGCGGGCGCTCGCCCTTGAGCGGGCTCTCGTCGAGATCGGAGGGCAACAGTGCGTCGGGCTTGAGTCCGGCCTGTTCGAGCAGGGCAAGGCGCCGCGGCGAGGCCGAGGCCAGGACCAGCTTCGGGCGCCAGCCCGGCGGCTTCTGGGAGCTGAAGAGATTCAAGTGTCGGCTCGCTGCGCGTCCGGGACGATTTCCCGCAAGGCTTTAGAGCCAGTTGCGGAATATCCCAAGCCCTCTATGTCCAGACCCTCTCCGCGGAAGCCCGGCCAACTGGTTGTCCTGCCGCTCGCGCGTGGGGTGGCCGCATCTCCTGTGCAATGCGCAGAATTTGAGCGTCGCCATGCATGGTTCCGGATTGCACTAACCCGTTTAGCTTGCCACATCAGACAAGCGGGCGTGGCGGCGACCCGCAAGGCTCGGCCTACACGGCCCCCTTCTCGTCACCGGAGAGCTTTCGCCATGGCGTCACGAACTGGATCTGCCTCGACCGTCGCTCTGGCGGCGGACGCGCAAAGCGTCCTTGCCCAGATGGTCGCGATGCAGGTCGATGCCGGGCTCACCATTGCCATGCGGATGCCGATCCTGGCCAAGGGCGCCCTCGGCGACGCTAGGGGCCAGCGCGAGGCCAGCAAGGCGGTGGTCGAGAAGGCCGCGGCCCTGGCCGAGAGCAGCTTCGCCATCGGCCATGCCGCGACCCTGTTCTGGTGGAGCATGGCGCTCAACCCGCTGACCCCGAACGGGCTCGGCGAAGCGACGGCCAAGGCCGTCCACAGCACGCTGGAGCCGTTCTCGCGGCGCACCCGCGCCAATGCCAGCCGGCTGTCGAAGCGTCGTTAAGCCTTGGGTTCTGAGCCCGTCTCAAGCACCGGCTCGGCGACCGTCGGCAGCGCTGCCGTGGCGTCGTACTCGCGCTCCAGCTTGCGATAGCGTGCCACGCTGACTGGGATCAGCGCGAGGTAGGCCGCGACGACCAGCGCCAGCATCTCGAACGGATAAGCGAAGAGCAGGCCGGCGATGACGACGACGGCGACGAAGATCGGCAGCACCTGATCGCGCGGAACGCGGGTGCCGAGCGTCTTGCCGGCATAGCAAGGGATGCGCGAGATCGTCAGGAAGGCGATGAACAGGATGTAGAGGCCGACGAAGGGAGCGCCGTACTCCCTCACCGGCATGCCGACGAACTCCAGGTAGAACGGCAGCATGGCGGTGATCGCGCCGGCTGGGGCCGGCATGCCGACGAAGAAGTTCTTCTGCCATTCCGGCCGGTTGGGATCGTCGATCATCACGTTGAAGCGCGCCAGCCTGAGCGCCATGGCACAGGCCAGCGTCAGCACGATGATCCAGCCGAAGGAGCGCAGATCGTGCAGGACGAAGGTCCAGAGCACGAAGCCGGTGGCGACGCCGAAGCAGACGAAGTCCGAGAGCGAATCGAGCTCGGCACCGAAGCGCGACGTGCCCTTGAGCAGGCGCGCAAGGCGCCCGTCGATGCCATCGAGCAGGGCCGCGACCAGGATGCAGATTGTCGCCGATTCGAACTTGCCGTCGACGGCGAGACGCATTGCGGTCAGGCCCAGGCAAAGGGCGATCAGCGTCACGACATTGGGCGCGATCAGCCGGAACGGGATCGCCTTGAAGCGGGTCCGCTTCGATTCGACGCGCTCGGGTTCGAAAGGCGGAAAGAGGTCGCTCATATCAGCGGGAATACGCGGTTTTAAGGTGAGAGGGAATGGGCAGGCGCGGGTTTCCCTCTCCCGTGTGGGAGAGGGGTACGGGTGAGGGACCACCGCTGACTGTCAGGGTGAGGTGGCTGCCGCCGCAATTTCTACGGCTGGGGCAGGCCCTCATCCCTACCCTTCTCCCACACGAGAGAGGGCTTCCCGCGCCCTTCCTCGAAACTCAAATACCCCGGAACGCCCGGCCGATGTCGTTGCCCGAGAAATCCGCCAGCACGGTCTCGCCGGCGATCGCGGTCTGGCCCTCGCCGACCAGCGGGACGACGCCCTGCGGCAGATAGACGTCGACGCGCGAGCCGAAGCGAATCAGGCCGAAGCGCTCGCCCTGGCCGAGCGGGTCGCCTTCCTTGACGAAGGGGACGATGCGGCGGGCGATAAGCCCGGCGATCTGGACGACCGCGATGGTGCCGGCTGGCGTCTCGATCGCCAGCGCGTTGCGCTCATTGTCCTCGCTCGCCTTGTCGAGCTCGGCATTGAGGAAGAGGCCGGGCGTATAGGCCATCTTGGTGAGGCGGCCGGCGACGGGGCTGCGGTTCACATGGCAGTCGAAGACGTTCATGAACACCGAGATGCGCGTCATCGGCTCGGCCGGCAGCTCCAGCTCCGGCGGCGGCACCGCGGTGGCGATCTGGCTGATGCGGCCATCGGCCGGCGAGATCACCAGCCCCTCGCGTTGAGGCACAATGCGGACGGGGTCGCGGAAGAAATAGCAGATCCACAGCGTGATCAGCGTGCCGATCCAGCCGAAGGGTCCCCAGAGCTGGCCGAGCACCAGCGTCGCCACCACGCCGATGGCGATGAAGACATAGCCTTCCTTGTGGATCGGCACGATCGTCCGGCGGACGGAGTCGACGAGAGACATGGGCGTAAAGTCCTGTTGCTCTTGTTGGCGCGGCGCGCGCATCTGGCAGCGCCTTCGCGGCGGGGTTGAGGCCGCAAGACGGCGTAGCTGTTTAGGCTTTTGCGGGCTTTTGCGAAAGAGGCGCGGGGACCGCGCGACAATCGATCCTATCCAACCGCCTTCGCCGCCGCCCTCCCCGCCACGCGTCCCGAGAAGATGCAGCCGCCGAGGAAGGTGCCCTCCAGCGCGCGATAGCCGTGCAGGCCGCCGCCGCCGAAGCCGGCGGCTTCGCCGACCGCGTAGAGTCCCGGCACCGGCTCGCCGCCCTGCCCCAGCACGCGCGCCGAGAGATCGGTCATCAGCCCGCCCAGCGATTTGCGCGTCAGGATGTTGAGGCGGACCGCGACCAGCGGGCCGTGGGCCGGGTCGAGGATGCGATGCGGTTTTGCCGTGCGGATCAGCCGATCGCCGAGATAGGCGCGGGCGCCCCGCAACGCCGTGACCTGCAGATCCTTGCCATAGGGGTTCTGCGCATCGCGGTCGCGCGCCTCGATCTGTGCCCGCAGATGCGTCTCGTCGATCAGCCCGGCGCCACCGAGATCGTTTATCCTGGAGACCAGTCGCGAGAAGTCGGCCTCGACGATGAAGTCCTCGCCCTTGTCGAGGAAGGCCTGGACCGGCGCCGGCATGCCGGCCCGGGCACGCTGGATCACCTGGCGCCAGCTCTTCCCGGTGAGGTCCGGGTTCTGCTCCGAGCCCGAGAGCGCGAACTCCTTGGCGACGATGCTGCGGCTGGTGACGAACCAGGAATGGTCGAAGCCGGTCCGACGCAGATGCTCCAGCGTGCCGAGCGTGTCGAAGCCCGGGAAGAGCGGCGCCGGCAGGCGGTTTCCCCGGGCATCGAACCAGAGCGAGGACGGGCCGGGCAGGATGCGGATCGCATGCGCCGGCCAGATCGGCGCCCAGTTGGCGATGCCCTCGACATAATGCCACATCCGGTCGCCATTGATCAGGCGGCCGCCAGCCGCCTCGGCCACACCGAGCATCTTGCCGTCGACATGGGCAGGCACGCCGGAGAGCATGTGTTTTGGCGGCTCGCCAAGGCGTTGCGGCCAGTTGCGGCGGACGAGATCGTGATTGCCGCCGATGCCGCCGGAGGCGACGATCACGGCCTGCGTTTTGATCGCGAAAGTGCCGGTCACCGTCCGGGAGCTCGCCTGCCCGCGTTCGACCGCGCTCTCCTCCAGCACCTCGCCCTCGACGCCGTCGATGGCGCCGCCGCTGTGCGTCAGGCCGGTGACGCGGTGGCGGAAGCAAAGCTTGATCAGCCCGTTCTTCTCAGCATCCGCGACGCGGCGCAGGAAGGGCTCGAGCACGCCCGGGCCCGTACCCCAGGTGACGTGGAAGCGCGGCACGGAGTTGCCATGGCCGGTGGCGAGATAGCCGCCGCGCTCGGCCCAGCCGACGACCGGGAACCAACGCATGCCCTGCCGGTGCAGCCAGCTGCGCTTCTCGCCGGCGGCGAAGTCGAGATAGGCGTCCGCCCATTGCTTCGGCCAATGGTCGTCGTCGCGATCGAAGCCGGCCGAGCCGAACCAGTCCTGACGGGCGAGGTCGAGCGAATCCCTGATCCGCAGGCGCCGCTGCTCGGGCGAATCGATCAGGAAGAGCCCGCCGAAGGACCAGTGCGCCTGGCCGCCGAGCGAGGCCCGCGGCTCCTGGTCGACGATGACGACCCTGCGGCCGGCATCCGCCAATTCGGCCGCGGCGACGAGGCCGGCAAGGCCGGCCCCGACAATGACCACATCCGCCTCGAGCGCCATGCCCCCTCCCTGCCGCCGGATTCCGGTTGCGGTCGAGCTTGCCCAGAAGTCGCTTGGCCGCAAGGGCGTTGGATGCCGCGGCGCGCGGAACAGAGCCGGCAGCGACACGTTGCCCAAAGCAACAGGGAAAGCACGCAAGGAGGCTCGGATGGCCAAGACCGCCGCGAAGCGCAAAGACGACAAGGCGCCCAAATCGGTGAAAACCGCCGCCAAGCAGCAGCGGCGAATCCAGAAGGACATCGCCCGCGCCGACGCTCGGCCATCGAAGCAGAAGGATGGCGCGGTGCAAGCCGGCGCCAGAGTCTATCCCGCGCCGCCGTTCAAGCCCCAGCACCAGGCCAAGCCCGGCTCGGAGTCGGCGCTCGATCCGGCACCGATGTACGATGCGCCCTTCTACAAGGGCTCTGGAAAGCTCGACGGCAAGGTCGCGCTGATCAGCGGCGGCGATTCCGGCATCGGCCGGGCGGTGGCAGTGCTGTTCGCCCGCGAGGGCGCCGATGTCGCGATCCTGCATCTTGGCGAGAACGCCGATGCGAGAGAAACGCTCGCCGCGATCGAGAAGGAGGGCCGCAAGGGCATCGCCATCTCCGGCGACATCCGCGATTCAGCCTTCTGCCGCGATGCCGTGGCGAAGACGGTGAAGGCGCTCGGCGGGCTCGATATCCTCGTCAACAACGCTGCTTTCCAAGTGCACTCCCCCCGCTTCGAGGACTTAAGCGAAGAGCATTTCGACACGACGATCCGCACGAATCTGCACGGCTATTTCCATCTGACGCAGGCGGCATTGCCGCATCTCGGCAAGGGCTGCGCCATCGTCAACACCGGCTCGGTCGTCGGGCTGGAGGGGAGCAAGGAGTTGATCGACTACGCCACGACCAAGGGTGGCATTCATGCCTTCACCCGGTCGCTGGCGGCGCATCTGCTGCCGCGCGGGATCAGGGTCAACGCCGTCGCGCCCGGCCCGGTATGGACGCCGCTCAACCCGTCGGATCGGCCGGCCGACGCCGTGGCAGAATTCGGTTCGAAAGTGCCGATGAAGCGGCCGGCCCAGCCCGAGGAGATCGCCCCGGCCTATGTCTTCCTCGCCTCACCACACTGCTCGAGCTACATCACCGGCGAAATCCTGCCGATCATCGGCGGGCATGGCTAGTTTATCGGGCGGATTAAATATTTGCCTCAGAAACGTCACGAAAGATCTTGGAACGTCTGACAAGCACGGCGGTTTCTATATCAGTACACATCATCGACCCGTGGAGGATGAGTATGAAACCTCTGAAGACTGGATTGGTGGCTGGCGCGTTGGCGCTATCGTCTGTCGCGGCGATGGCGCAAGGTGTCGACCTGAGGCCGGAGAACAGCGTTCCGAAATATGAGCGCGGGCCGACAAGCTACGACAATGCACCCCATCGGGGCGGCACGTACAAGCCGGACGATTATCGCCAAGGCTATGACCGGGGCAGCTATGGTAGCGCGCGCTACGAAATGATCTCGCAACGCGAGGCGATCAGGATCGCGCGCCGCAACGGCGTTTCCGAGATCGACCAGGCCCGCTGGAGCGGCAATGTCTGGGTCATCGACGGCTCCGACAGGCGCGGCGAAGAGTTGCGAGTCGAAATCAACGCGCGCGGCGAGATCGTCGACGTCGACCGCAACTGAGGCAGCATCAGAAGACCAGCATGGTGAGAACTTGGGCGGCCTCCGGGCCGCCCTTTTTTATGCCGTTCTCGCCGCAGCCACGCCCGCGCCGAAACGGCGCGCCGCGAGCAGGGTCAGGATCAGGAAGACGATCAGCGCCAGCACCTGGGCGATCGCGAAGGGCGGCTCGCTCTGCGTCGGCGCCATATCGTGCAAGACGTTCACCTTGAGGAAGAGCTGGGCGATCAGCACGAAGATCAGCAGATAGAACGAGAGCACCGCGGTGATCGCGTAAATCCGCCGCCAGACATCGCGCAGGGCGAAGGCGTAGAGCGCCAGCCCCGCAAGCACGATCAGCACAAGCGACACCGCGCCGACGATATGCGAGGGCAGCACCCTGTCGAAGGGGAAGGCGTAGCCGGTGGCACTGCACGCGAAGGCAGTCGAGAGATAGATGCCATTCCAGCGCGGGCTGAGATGGCCCTTCAGCAGGGCGGCCGTCATCGGGAACCCGGCGACGATCGCGATCAGGCTGAGCCAGGTATGGAAGCCCACCAGCGTGGTTGGATCGAGCACGAACATGGCAAAGCCCCCCGCTTCAACCGCAGCGAGCCCACAGCCAGGCTCTGCAAGCCATACTGCCAATCGTGGGGCGTGCTGGCGAGAGGCTTATGGAAAAGTTCTCAACTGAATGGCTCCGCAGCCACAGCAGGCGCACTGGTGCGCTGTTGGCGGGCCGTGGCGAAGTAAGAACCGGCGAGGATCAGCAGGAACCCGACCAATAAGGCGGCGGACAGTGGCTCGCCTAGCACAAGCACTCCGAGCAGCACCGCCACCGCGGGATTGAGATAGGCGATCACGGTCGCTCGGGCCGCGCCGACCTCGGCGATGAGCGCAAACAACAGCTGGAAGGCCAGCGCCGTGCAGACGACGGCGAGGGCTACCACCGCAAGGCTCGCATCGAGCGTGATCCGGGCAGGCCAAAGAGCCGGAACGAAAGGGAGATAGAGGATCGCAGCGACGATCAGTGAAACGACCACCACCGCGCTCGCCTCCGCCTCGGCGAGCTTGCGCACGACAATGATCGGGCCGATGGCATAGCCGAGCGCGCTCAGCCCCAGCGCCAGCGCCGGCCAGAGCTCGACCGGCTGCTCGTCGAAGCCGAGCAGTGCGACGACACCGGCCAGGCCGAGGCCGAGCCCGGCAAGCCGCCCGATCCCGAGCCGCTCCTGCGAGAGCACGACGCCCAGGACCGCGGCGATGATCGGCGTCAGCGCGATGATCAGGCCTGCCAGCGAGCTCGTCACCCGCGTCTCGGCGAAGCCGATCAGGAACCACGGGCCGCTGATCTCGACGAGCGTGTAGAGGATCAGCCAGCCGGGCCGGCGGAAGCCCGACATGATGCCCTTGCCGCGCAGCGCGAAGGGCAGCAGCACCAGCGCGCCGATGGCAGCGCGGCCGAAGGCGACGATGACCGGGTGGTAATCGGCGACGGCGATCCGGATCAGCAGATAGGGCACGCCCCAGATCACGCCGAGGGCGAGGAACAGCAGCCAGGCTTTCCGGCTCATGCCAGCGTGCCTTTCCAGAACAGCGCAGTCAGCCAGCGGCCGTCGCGGCCCTCGAACGAGTGCGACCAGTGCAAGCCGAGCCCGAGTGCTGCGAGAATCGCGATGATCTCGGAACGCGGCCACAGGGCGACGTAATACGCGTTGCCCTTCGTGCCGATTTCGACGCTCTCGCCCTGCCCTTCCCGAAGCGCGAGCAGGAAGACGCCGCCCTCGCGGATCGCCTCCGCGATCCTGGCGAGGACCGAAGGCAGGATCTCGCGCTCGACGTGCTGGAGCACGTACAGCGCCACGACGCCGTCATAAGGGCCGCCGAGTGGATCGCGGATAACGTCGAGGAGATCGGCTCGGCGGCCGCGCCCCGCCTGCAACTGCACGAAGGACTGCGCTCCATCGGTGCGCCTGACGGCAAGCTCCCGCTCCTCGAGCCAGTCGGCATCCCAGCCCGGACCTGAGCCGATCTCGAGCAGATGGCTGCCCGGCGGGACGAGCTTCAGCAGTTCGACAAGCGCCGGCTGGTCGTCAGCCCGCGGCTTGGGCGCCGTTGTTGCCGCGTAGTCGTCGGCACAGCCTTCATAGCCGGCGAGGGTCGAGCTGTTGGAAGCCGTGCGGCTCGCTTGTACCGCCTCCTTGACCGTTTCCGGCGCACTCATCTCCCACCTCCCTCGCGCTCCAGGGGGATCCAGATCTGCAGGCCGCCGAGCCCGGTGCTCGGATCGAAGGCGTCGTTGTGGAATTCTAGGACGGGGCCGTTCGCCGCATTGAGCCCGGCGGCGGGCAGCGCCTCGTTCCAGATCGCCGTGTAGGTGTCGAAGATCGTCGAGACGTGGTCGCGATGCTCGAAAACGGCATAGGTTCGGGGCTCGGTCTCCAGATAGGCCAGCGGCTTTCGCGGCGGAGCGGCCGAGCTCACCTCCGTGGCGCACATGTACTCGAAGCAGCCATCCTCATCGGGCGCGCGGCAGACGCCGATCGGTATGCCCGGAGCCTTGTCGGGGATATCGGCATAGTGGTCGCACATGAATGACTGCCATTGCGCCGGTATCCCGATCGCCGATTCATAGGAGCACGGGGCTGACAGGCCGACGAGGCGCAGCCGACCCAGCTCCCGAACAGTCGGGACCGGAGTCCTGGCGCGTCCGTTGGTCAACCGCAGCGGTGCGACGAGGTCGATCCGCTCGGTGCTGCCAGTGTTGCGAATCTCCTCCGGCGTGGTGCCGAACTGGTCACGAAAAGCGCGGGTGAAAGCCTCGTGCGAGCCATAGCCGAACTCAAGTGCGACCGAGAGGATGTCGGGCGCGCCAGCGGCAAGGCGCTTGGCGGCCTCGCTCAATCGCCGGGCCCGCAGATAGGCCATCACCGGCCAGCCGCTCGCCGTCCCGAAGGCATTGGCGAGGTGCGAGCGCGAGACGTTGCAAGCCGCCGCGATCGAGCCCAGCGTCAGTTCCCGGCTGGAATTGCGCTCCATCACCCAAAGCGCCTTGTCGGCAAGCGACATGCCCCGGCTCCTCCCGCGAAAGTCCCGTGCATATCATCGGCTTCAGCCGGTCGCTTGATCGATCGTCCACAACCGACAGCGCTCTTTCCGGAAGCCGCCGCCCCGGAGCCTTAGCTCCGGGGCGGGGTCTTCTTCAGTGGCCGATGCCGCTCAGGGTGGCGATGGCCAGAAGCGTGTAGCCGAGCGCCAGAAGGGCGTAGCCGGCGATGATCATGGTCGGGCTCCGGGATTGGGGCCGCGCGCCTCGTATGTCGGGCGCTGCGTGCGCCTGGATTGCGGAATGGGACGGAGAAAGGAGCTGCGACGCCGTAGCGGCGTGCACGCCGGAAAGAAGCAAGCGACGACCCGAAGGCCACCTCGGCCGGGGCGCCCCGGCCTATGCTAGCGTCGTAAATTCGATATGCGTCATTCTGGGCAGGAATCAACGACGCCGCGCAAATTTCCTTCGCGCGGCGTTAGAACCTCACTGCGTCAGGCTGACCCGGACGCTCTCGCCCTCTTCCTGGGTCGCGCGCTGCAGCGTCGCCTTGGCCTCGTCCACCTGGCGCTGGCGGTTCCAAAGCGCGGCGTAGACGCCGTCGGCGGCGAGCAGGTCGCGGTGATGGCCGCGCTCGACGATCACGCCCTTGTCGAGGACGATGATCTCGTCGGCGTTGACCACGGTCGAGAGCCGGTGGGCGATCACCAGCGTGGTGCGGCCCTCGCTGACCCGGTCGAGCGCGTCCTGGATCTCCTTTTCGGTGAAGGAATCGAGCGCCGAGGTCGCCTCGTCGAGCACCAGCACCGGAGGCCCTTTCAGGATGGTGCGGGCGATGGCGACGCGCTGCTTCTCGCCGCCCGAGAGCTTGAGGCCGCGCTCGCCGACCGAGGTCTGGTAGCCTTCCGGCAGCGACTTGATGAAGCGGTCAATCTGGGCGAGGCGCGCGGCCTCCTCGATCTCGCCTTGAGTCGCTTCGGGCCGGCCATAGCGCAGATTGTATTCGATAGTGTCGTTGAACAGCACCGTGTCCTGAGGGACCATGCCGATCGCCGAGCGCAGGCTGACCTGCTGCACCGCGGCGATGTCCTGGCCGTCGATGAGGATGCGGCCGCGTTGCGGCTCGTAGAAGCGGAACAGCAGGCGCGAGATCGTCGACTTGCCGGCGCCCGAGGGGCCGACGATCGCGATGGTCTTGCCGGCGGGCACCTCGAAGGAGACCCCGCGCAGGATCGGCCGCTCCGGCACATAGGCGAAATGGACATCCTCGAAGGTGACGGTGCCGGCGTGGACGTCGAGCGCCGGAGCCCCCGGCCGATCCTGGATCTCCGGATCGCGGCCGATCAGCGAGAACATCTGCTCGATGTCGAGCGTCGCCTGCTTGATCTCGCGGTAGACGGTGCCCATGAAATTCAGGGGTATATAGAGCTGGATCAGCATGGCGTTGATCAGCACGAAATCGCCGACCGTGTTGGTGCCGGCCTGGAAGCCGCGCACGCACATCACCATCGAGATGGTGAGGCCCGCCGCGAAGATCGCGGCCTGGCCGAAGTTCAGCCAGGCGAGCGAGGTGTAGGCCTTGATCGAGTTGCGCTCATAGCGCGCCATGGAGAGATCGTAGCGCGCCGTCTCGCGCGCCTCGGCGCCGAAATACTTCACCGTCTCGTAGTTGAGCAGCGAGTCGATCGCCTTGGCGTTGGCGTCGGTATCGGACTCGTTCATCTGGGCGCGGATGGCGATGCGCCATTCGGTGGCCTTGATGGTGTAGGCCATGTAGCCCACCACCATCACGACCAGCACGACGACATAGCGCCAGTCGAACAGCCAGAGCAGTACGGTGATGATCAGCGTGACCTCGATGATCACCGGCACGAGCTGGTTCAGGCCGAGGCGGACCATCTCCTCGATGCCGTTGCGGCCGCGCTCGAGCACCCGCGTCAGGCCGCCGGTCTTGCGCTCGAGATGGAAGCGCAGCGAGAGATGGTGGAGATGGCCGAAGGTCTGCAGCGCCAGCGTTCGCACCGCATGCATGAAGACCGGCGCGAAGATCGCGTCGCGCAGCTGCACGAAGGCGGCCGAGCCGACGCGGGCAAAACCGTAGATCACCGTCAGCGCCAGCGGTGCGCCGACGAGGAAGGGCAGCCAGTTCGACAGCGAGGTCGGGTTGTTGGCGAGCGCATCCGTCGCCCACTTGAAGGTGAAGGGCACGCCCATCAGCACGAGCCGACCGATCACCAGCAGCACGAAGGCAGCGACGACGCGCTGGCGCAGATCGGCCCGCTCCGGCGGCCAGAGATAGGGCCAGAGCGCCTGGAACGTTGCGATGAAGCCGGAGCCGGGCTGGAGCACGGCTTGGCGCGCGAGGGGCGCCGGAACCGGCGTAGCAGGCGAGGACATTGAAATGCTTCCAAATGGAACCGCCGATATAGGCGGATTCTCCGGGGAATGCAGGGGGCGGGAGATGAAATTACCGAAGTCGCTTTTGCGATGATGCTGTCGCCCCGGATCTCCGCTTCGCTGCGTCCGGGACGACCAGCGCTTGATCTTGAAGCCGATCAGCGTGTGGCGAAGCCATTCTTCCAGATGATATCGGCTGAGCGACTGCCTTCGACAACCAGCCGCGCATTGGGCAGGTCGTTGCCCTCGACCCAGGCGCGCGCGGCTTCCTCGCTGCGACCGAGATCGGTCCAGCGCGCGAGCAGACGGCGCTCTAGTTCGGCGATCGGCACGTCGATGAAGATGGTCAGCTCGAAGAGCGGCGCGAGCTCCGACCATGGCGCTCGGTCGACCAGAAGGTAGTTGCCCTCGACCAGTACGAAACGCGCATCGGCCGGAATGATGGCCGCGCCAGCGCGGGCAAGATCGGCCTGGCGATCGAAGACCGGCACCGCCACATCCCCCTCGCCCGAGCGAATGCGCCGGAGCGTCGCCGCAAGCCCGGCGCAGTCGAAGGTTTCAGGCGCGCCCTTGCGCTGGCGCAATCCCATCGCGTCGAGCACGGCATTGTCGAAATGAAAGCCGTCCATCGGCACCAGCGCCGCTTCGCCGGCTGGCAGCGCTGCGAGCAGACGCTCGCTCAACGTCGACTTGCCAGCCCCCGGAGCACCGGCGAGCCCAACGACGACGCGGCGCCGGTCACCGGCCCGCTCGACGATCCTGGCAGCGACATCTTCGGCAGTTTGCATGGTCACAAGCCCGGAATCTCCGCTCCCCCGCCGCAGGATCGGCGACGTCCGCGCCGTCTGCAACCGGACGCCGGCGCCATGAACAGGCACCGATCAGGCCTTGTTCTCGTCGCAACTGCGATGTCAGACTGGCCTAAAGCCTTTAAGGGCTGAAGCCTGGAGAAGACGCCCATGATGCTTCGACGCATTCTTCCCGCCGCTTGCGCATTCGCGCTGCTGCCGATCGTGCCGGCGCTGGCGCAATCGCGCCCGCCGGCACAGATCAAGATCACCAATGCCCGTACCGTGCCGCTCGAGTCGCTGGAGATCACCACCACGGGTGAGCAGGCCCGGCTCGTCGGCAAGCTCGCCAAGCCGCTGGCTCCCGGCAAGAGCGCCATGGTCAAGCTCAACAAGCCGGCCGGCTGCAGCTACTATCTGCTCGGCAAGTTCAGCGACGAGAGCGAGAGCGACAATGACGGCATCGACCTCTGCAAGGAGAAGTCGCTGCGCCTGACGGAGTGACCCTTCACCTTCTCCCTCGGGGGAGAAGGTGGCAGCGCGAAGCGCTGACGGATGAGGGAAGGAAAGGGCCGGTCGACAACCGGCTCACCCAGTCGAACCGCCCTCATCCCCTGCCGGACCTTCTCCCCCGGGGGCAGAAGGAGGCTGACTACGCCGTCGCGCCTTCGCGCATCAGCTTGTAAGTGATCGAATCGACCAGTGCCTGGAACGAGGCATCGATGATGTTGGCGCTGACGCCGACCGTGGTCCAGCGCTCGCCGGTCTCGTCGGCGGATTCGATCAGGACGCGGGTGACAGCGTCGGTGCCGCCCTGAAAGACGCGGACCTTGTAGTCGACCAGCCTCAGGCCACCGATCAGCGACTGGTAGCGGCCGAGATCCTTGCGCAAGGCGAGGTCGAGCGCGTTGACCGGGCCGAGCGCGCTTTCGGCGA
Source organism: Allobosea lupini (assembly GCF_900109525.1). GTDB lineage: Bacteria > Pseudomonadota > Alphaproteobacteria > Rhizobiales > Beijerinckiaceae > Allobosea > Allobosea lupini. Next base: position 21,405 of record NZ_FOAN01000002.1, read on the forward strand.
CCGAGATCAGCGATTCCTCGCCGACCTTCACCTTGACGATCGCCTCCGAGAAGGTGACGAGCTCGCCCAGCGCGTTGTAGCGGCGCTCGACATTGGCGGTGAAGCGCTCGATCTCGAAATAATCAGGCAATTCGCCGAGGATGCGCTTGGCAAGCAGGTAGAACGAGGCGTCGGCGCCCTCGAAGGCATAACCCTGTGCCTCCTTCTCCTTCAGCTCCTCCAGCACGCGCGACAGGCGCGGATCGTCGCGGCCGATGGTGACGCCGATGCGCTCCAGCTCGGCGACGAGGTTCGACTTGCCGCCCTGGTCGGAAACCAGGACTTTCCGGACATTGCCGACCAGATCGGGCGCGACATGCTCGTAGGTGCGCGGGTCCTTCAACACGGCCGAGGCGTGGATGCCGGCCTTGGTGGCGAAGGCCGAGGCGCCGACGAAGGGGGCATGGCGGTTGGGCGCGCGGTTCAGCATCTCGTCGAGGGCGCGCGAGACATGGGTGAGCTCGCCGAGCTCGGCCTCGCCGACACCGAGCGCGAAGCGGCGGTTGTAGCGCTCCTTTAGCTTCAGCGCGCCGATCAGCGTGACGAGATTGGCGTTGCCGCAGCGCTCGCCGAGCCCGTTCAGTGTGCCCTGGATCTGGCGAACGCCGGCCTCGACCGCAGCGAGCGAGTTGGCGACGGCGCAGCCGCAATCGTCATGGGCGTGGATGCCGAGATGATCGCCTGGAACAACCTTCGCGACCTCGGCGACGATCCGTCCGACCTCGTCCGGCAGCGTGCCGCCATTGGTGTCGCAGAGCACGACCCAGCGCGCGCCGGCCTCATAGGCCGTGCGGGCGCAGGCGAGCGCATAGTCGGGATTGGCCTTGTAGCCGTCGAAGAAGTGCTCGCAATCGAGCATCACCTCGCGGCCGGCCGCCCTCGCGGTGGCGACGCTGTCGCGGATGCCGTCGAGATTGTCCTCCAAGGAGATCTCGAGCGCGACATGGACGTGATAGTCCCAGCTCTTGGCGACGAAGACGATCGCGTCGGCCTTGGCCTCTAGCAGCGCGGCGATGCCGGGATCGTTGGAGGCCGAGCGCCCTGCCCGCTTGGTCATGCCGAAGGCGGCAAATTTCGCGTGCTTCGTCGGCTTGTTCGCGAAGAAGGCCGTGTCGAGCGGGTTGGCGCCGGGGTAACCACCCTCGACATAGTCGATGCCGAGCTTGTCGAGCATCGCCGCGACGGCGCGCTTGTCGTCGAGCGAGAAGTCGACGCCCGTGGTCTGGGCGCCGTCGCGCAGCGTCGTGTCGAAAAGGTGGATGCGGGCGAGCGTCGCCTCGCCAGCCTTGCGCGGCGCGGCTTCGGCTACTGGAGCGGGGGCTGCGGCGCTCATCGCCTCACCCGCAACCGGTAACGCAACACCTTCGGCATCACCATGGCGAGCATGACGAGCTTCATCGCGATCGAGAGCGAACCACGCTTGCGGATCTTCGGAGCCTCGGTGGTCATTGTTCTTGGTCTTCTTTCAAAACAGCCGGCAGGGGTCGCAGGTCGACAGGCGTATCGGGGTCGATCTCGCCGATCATCGCCGGCTTGAGATCATAGATGCCGGCAATGGCTTCGAGCGCGGCCGGGGCATCGAGATGGACGCCCCATAACGCCATGGTCCGTGCAAAGGCGCGGGTCGTCATCAAGGTGACCGGGTAGTCGACTTCAAGGAACAGGTTCGGGACCTTGCGATCCTCGTAGAGCACGATCGCCGAGGAGGTTTCGTCGGGCCGCCAGAAGTCGACGAATTCGCGCAGCGCAAGCTCGCCGGAATTGCGCAGGCTCGCCTTTAGACGTGCCTCCTCCTCGAGCGAGCGCTCGCGCGCCCTGAGCGAACGGATGCCTTCGCCGATCACGGTCGGCACGCGCAGGAGTGCCATGCCTTCGCTCTCGATCCAGTTGCGGATCTCGATCGCGAAGGGTTTGGTCTCATCGCCGACCAGCTCGTCCTCGACACGATCGACCAGCACGATGCGGCGGTTCAGCCGCGGCAGCATGGCGAGCAGCCCAGCCGCAGCCAGACGCAGGACCGGCCCCGCATCGGCAATGATGATCGGCTCACGTGAGGCGGGAGTCATCACCGCTTCACCTCCCAGCTGGTCGTCAACTCGCCGGTCGCCGGGTCCTTGCCGTCCATGAGCACGATGCCCATCGCCACAAGCTCGTCGCGAAGGCGATCGGATTCGGCGAAGTTCTTCGCCTTGCGGGCAGCGAGGCGGGCGGCGATCAAGGCCTCGACCTTCGTGCGCAAGGCATCATCGATCGCGGCCACGGGCAGCTCCGGCAAGCCGATGCCGAGCAGCGCGAGGCTCGCTTTCAGGCTGGCGTGATCACCGGCCTTGCGCAGGGCATGCAGTTCGGCGAGCACCTGCGAGGTGTTGAGATCATCCGCCAGCGCTTCGATCACGCCGGCAGGAACCTGCCCTGCTTCAGCGTCTCCTGCAGCCACGGCCCAGTCGGCCAGCGTCCTTTCCGCCTCCTCCAGCGCCTTCACCGTCCAGTCGATCGGCTGGCGGTAATGGGTCTTGAGCATGGCGAGACGCAGCACCTCGCCGGGCCATGTCCGCCCGCCGAAGCTCTCGGTCGCCAGCAGCTCGTTGATGGTGACGAAGTTGCCGAGCGACTTCGACATCTTCTCGCCTTCGACCTGCAGGAAGCCGTTGTGCATCCAGTAGTTTGCCATGCGCGCAGCACCGCCGGCCGCACCGAAAGCGCAGCAGCTCTGGGCGAGCTCGTTCTCGTGATGCGGGAAGACGAGATCGATCCCGCCGCCATGGATGTCGAAGACGTTCCGGGCGGGATCGTCGCATTGCAGGCCGCCGCCGAACGGCTCGAGCAGCGCCTTCATCGACATGGCCGAGCACTCGATGTGCCAGCCGGGGCGGCCGGGTGTGGCGATGCCGGCCGGCGATGGCCAGCCCGGATCAATGCCGGCGCGGCTGGGCTTCCACAGCACGAAATCCATCGGATCCCTTTTGTAGGGAGCGACATCCACTCGTGCTCCAGCCACCATCTCGTCGAGCGAGCGGCGGGCGAGCGAGCCGTAGCGCGGCGCGTCCTTCAGCCCGGCGACGGCCGGGACATGGAAGAGCACATGCTCCTCGGCGACATAGGCGACACCGCGGGCGATCAGGCGCTCGATGATCGCCTTCATCTCCTCAATATGGCCGGTGGCGCGCGGCTCGTCGTCGGGGCGCAGGTTGCCGAGCGCATCGACATCGGCGTGAAACTGCGCCGTCGTCGTCTGCGTGACCTTCGCGATCGCCTCGTTCAGCGGCAGGTCGGGAAAATCGCGCGCGGCGCGGGCGTTGATCTTGTCATCGACGTCGGTGAGGTTGCGCGCATAGCGGACATGACCCTCGCCATAGACGTGCCGCAGCAGCCGGTAGAGCACGTCGAAGACGATGACCGGCCGGGCATTGCCGATATGAGCATAGTCATAGACCGTCGGGCCGCAGACATACATGCGCACGTTCTGGGGATCGACGGGGGTAAAGACCTCCTTCGTCCGCGTGAGCGTGTTGTAGAGCCTGAGGGGCGGCTGCATCGAAGTGGTATCCTGACGAGAAGGCGACAAAAACGGCTTATCCTGGCCGCTGGCCGGGGCGCTGTCTGTCTTTTCGTGGGGACGAGGACGTGAGCAGCCGGCCAGCGAAAGCTAGCGGCAAATAATGCAGGTAATGGCGAGGGCTCGCGTCATCCTGCCGTGATGCCTGTCATGTACGCTTACGTCAAGTGGCAGCTTGGCAACGCCTGCGCGCCATCGCCCTGCCCTCCCGCGATTCCTGCCCTCATCGCCGCAATGCCGCCACAAGCGGAAGACGGTTTGCGCGCAACCAAGATTGCCGAGGTTCACGCAGTCTTAACCATTTGGAACCTATTTGACATGTCGAAGGTTCAGCCCCGGTCGGGTCTCAGGGACAATATCATGCGCCGCGCCGTCGCTCTGGTCGGGCTCTTCGGAATCATCGGTGCGGGGATGTCGCTGGCGCTGCTGCCTGCGACCGGAACCGTCGCCGCCCCCAAGGCCGAGCGCACCTATCTGATCCCGGCCGGAGACGGCTACGGCGTCGCCGATTGCATTTCCAGCAAGTCCGAATGCGGCCAGATCGTCGCCGACGCCTGGTGCGAGTCGCAAGGTCATCGTGCCGCCACCGCCTATGGTCTCGCCAAGCCGGAAGACTTCACCGGCTCGACGCCGCGCCAAGCCAGCGCGCCCGTGGCCGAGCAGCCGCTGGCGATCACCTGCGGGGGCTAACCCCGACGGGCGAGATTTTCCCGGATTGACGCAAGCCGTATGCTTGGCCGCCGTGGATGTTCCCCGGCTGCATCGGGGATCACCGGCCCATGATCCGTCCAGCGCTCATCGCCATCTTCGCCTTGGCGACACTGCTGCCGGCCGAAGCTTTCGAAGGCCGCTATCGGATGCTTGGCGGCAGCATGACGATCCGCCCGGCCGGCGCCGGCATGCTCAAGGTCGATGCCGAGATCGGCAGCCGGAGCTGCGTCGGCGTCATCTCGGCTCGCGGCCGGCCCCAGGGTGACCGGCTCGTCGCCGAAGCAACGGAATATGGTGAGATCTGCCGCCTCGAGATTCGCCGCAGGGGCCGCGCCCTCACGGTGACGGAAAGCGGCGCCTGCACACCGTTCCACGGCGCGAACTGCAACTACACCGGCACCTACACGCCTCGTTAGTTTAGACGGGTCAAACCCGCCTCACTTCACCCATTCGGAGCATTTCGGTACGTCGCCCATCCCGCCCCAGGGCATGATCGGCACGCTCGAGGTCGAGTTCTGCGGCGAGCCGTCGATCAGCTTGTCGGTGTAGACCATGTAGATCAGCACGTTGCGCTTGGTATCGCATCCACGCACGATCTGCATCTTCTTCCAGATCAGCGAGCGGCGCTCGCGGAAGACGACGTCGCCCTGCGAGAACTTCTCCTTGATCTTCACCGGACCGACCTGGCGGCAGGCGAGCGAGACCTCCGAGACCTCCTCGGCAACGCCGAACATGCCGGAAACGCCGCCCTTCTCAGGAACGGTGTAATGGCAGGCGACGCCCTCGACGACCGGGTCGTCGACGCCGTAGACCGCGAGCTTGTCGTCCGGGGTCAGCATCTTCCAGACCGTCGACTTCCTGAAGATCAGGTCCTCCTGCGCCACGGCCGGCGCAGCGACGCCGGCGAGCGCGAGAAGAGACGAGAGGGCGAGAAGACAATGACGAAAGCTCATCCAGATTCTCCCAGAGCGTTCCCGAGGGACGGCGGGCAGGATATGGGATGGCGCGCGGTCCCGCACCAGTGCAGGCGTCAGCAATCCTCGAACCACACGACAGGGCGACCACCATGCTGCCGGTGCTGGAAACGGAGCGCCTCCTGCTGAAGCCGCGAACCGCGACCGATCTCGACTTCATCGCCGCGCTCAACGCCGACCCTCAGGTGATGCGCCATATCGCGGCAATCGGGGACCCCGCGATGGGGCGCGAGGGTGTCGCAGCGCGCAGCTTCCTGCATATCGAGCGCGGGCTCGGCTACTGGACAGTGTTCGCCCGTACCGACGAAAGCGGACCGCTCGGCTATGTCGGGCTCATTCCAGATGGCGACGACCCGGAGCAGGCGCAGGTCAGCTATCGTTTCGCCACGCGCCATTGGGGACAGGGTTTCGCCCGGGAGGCAGTCAGCCGGCTGCTCCGCCATGCCTTCGAGACGCTCGAGCTGCCCGAGACCCTCGTGGTCACGCATCCGCAGAACGTCGCTTCGCTGCAACTCGCCGCTCGGCTCGGCTTCGAAGCCGACAAGACGCGGGACGCGCCGAGCATCGGCGATCCAGCGGTATCGGCCGCCTGCTTCCGCCAGGATCGGGCCGCCTGGCGAAAAGCCGCTCAGGCCACGATCGGCCTGAACGCCAGGTAGTAGGCCGCGATCGCGCCGATGAAGCCAAGCCCTGTCAGGACGAGCTTCAGCCGGGTGAAGCCGCTGGCGATGGCAACGGTGCCGTCGTCGAGGGTCGGAAACCGATCGAGGAGGCGCGCAATGGCGAGGTTTTCGACGATGTCGCAGAGCCCGCCGAAGAGCCAGCCGCCGCCGCACAGCGCCGCCACCCACCAGGGATAGCCGCGCATCGACAGGCCGGTGATGATCAACGCGCCGACGACCGTATAGACAAGCGCGAAGGCAAGGTCGGCCGGGAGCAGCTTGTTGCGATAAATGGCGCGGCGCTCGGGACCATAGAGCGAGAACAGCTTCTCGACGTCGTCCTTGGTGAAACCGTCGAGATCGCTCTCCAGCGCCCGGTCGACCTTGAGGCTGCGCGCCCAGAGCCAGGAGAGCAGCAGCGTCAGCACCACCAGCGCCGGCCCCCAGAAGAAGAAGCCGAGCGGAATCAGGGTGGAGTAGAAGGTCGGAAGGTCTTCCATCATGGCTCGCTCCGGCGTCGTGCGCCCAACCTAGCTCGCCTCGCGCGCCAGCGCCACGGCTTCGCGCAGCACCTGCTCGTCGCCGATCTGGTTGGCAAGGATCAGGACGAGGCGGGCATTGAGCGCGGCGCTTGCACGCTCATCGAGGTCGCGATGCGCCTGGGCGAGCAGGCGAAAGGCGGCGTCGGGATCGGCGAAGCGCGATTCGCGCGCGAGCCTGCTCGCTGGCGCCATGGTGGCCGCTGCATTCATCCCCTGCCCTCCATCCGCGCGAGCGCGGCTTCGATCGCGGCCCGATTCGGCTCGCGGAACCGAGCAGCGACATGCCCGTCCGGCCGCAGCAGCGCGGCTGCACCCTGCTCCAGGGCATAGCGCTGGCGCAGGGTGCCATCGCTGGCAGCCGGCTCGATCGCGAGGACCCTGGCGGGCGCAATCTCTGCCGCGCCCTCACCGATCAGGATCGCCTGCCCGGCCGCAAAGGCCTCGCTCAGCCAAGTATGGGAACCATCGGCCAGCGGCGCATCGAGGAAGGGCGCACCCGGCAGCAGGCCGTCGTCCCAGTCCTCTTCGTCACTCGACAGTGCCGAGCCGGCATAGGCGCTGGCCACGGAAAGCCGGCCGGAATTGACGAAGCGCTTGGCGAAGCCGGTCAGGGGCGCGAGCGAAAGCGCCGCCTCGCGCAGCAGCCGCTCGCCGGGGGAGCGCGGCGCGATGAAGTCGGTCGCCCGCGTCGAGTTCAGGATGTTCTCGTCGGCGGCGGCGACGCGCTCGCTGTCATAGCTGTCGAGCAACGAGGTAGGGCTGCTGCCCTGCACGATCAGCGCGAGCTTCCAGCCGAGATTATCGGCGTCCTGGATGCCGGAATTGGCACCGCGCGCGCCGAAGGGCGAGACCTGATGGGCGGCGTCGCCGGCGAAGACCACGCGGCCGTGCAGGAATCTGTCGAGCCGGCGGCACTGGAAGCGGTAGACCGAGACCCATTCCAGCGCGAAATCGGCATGGCCGAGCATGCGCTCGATCCGGGGCCGCACGATCTCCGGCTGCTTCTCATGATCCGGGTCGGCATCGGGGCCGAGCTGGAGGTCGATGCGCCAGATATCGTCAGGCTGCTTGTGCAGCAGCGCCGACTGGCCGGAATGAAAGGGCGGATCGAACCAGAACCAGCGCTCTGTCGGGAACGGCGCGGTCATCTTCACATCGGCGATGAGGAAGCGGTCCTCGAAAGCCTCGCCGCGGAATTCCAGGCCGAGCAGGCCGCGCGTCGGCGAGCGCGCGCCGTCGCAGGCGACGAGCCAGTCGGCGTGCAGGGAATAATCGCCTTCCGGGGTGGCGATGGTGATCCGCGCCCCGTCCTCGCGGTTGTCGAGGCCGGCCAGGCGGTTGCTCCAGCGCAGATCGACCAGCGGTTCCGCCAGAACGGCGTCGACCAGTGCCGCCTCGACGTAGAATTGCTGGAGATTGATGAAGGCCGGCTGCTTGTGGCCGCCCTCGGGCAGGAGGTCGAACTCGTAGAGCTCGGCCTGCCCGCGGAAGACCCTGCCCTTCTGCCAGGTGACACCCTTTTCGACCATCGCCTGCGCCAGTCCGAGCCGATCGAAGATCTCGAGCGTGCGCTTGGCGAAGCAGATGGCGCGCGAGCCCTCGCCGATCCGATCGGCATCGTCGATCAGCACGACCGGGACCTGCCGGCGTGCCAGATCGAGCGCCAAGGTCAGCCCGACCGGGCCGGCACCGACGATGACGACCGGATGCCGGGCGGGCGTTGCCGCGTCCTGATCCGCGCTGCGGCGATAGGCGAACTGGCGGAACGGCTGCATGCGCTGACGCCTCAGCCCCTGAGGTCCAACCACATCTGGCGGTCGCGCTCGTCGGTCCAGATGCGCGGATGGTCGAGGCCGCCTGCCTCGTCATAGGCGCGGGTGACGTTGAAGGGCAGGCAGTGCTCGAAGATCACCCAGTCGCCATAGGCCGGCTTCAGCGTTTCGTGGACCCGCTCGAAGGTTTCGCGCAGCGAGCGGCCGGCGGCGACATGGCTCTTCACCGCCTCGTACAGGTCGGTGAGGAAGGCGCGCGTGCCCTTGATGCCGTCGGCGACCATCGCCCGGTTGGTCAGCGCCGCGCCGCGGCCCGGCACCATCGCAGCGGGAGCGAAGGCGGCGAGCGCGTCCAGCGTCGTCGGCCAGTCGGTGAAATGAGCGTCGCCGCAATAGGGCGTAGCGCCGTATTCGACGAGGTCGCCGGCGAAGATCACATTGGTGTCGGGCATCCAGGCGACGATGTCGCCGGCGGTGTGGCCGCGGCCGAGCTTCATCAGCCGGACCTCGCGCTTGCCGAGCCAGATCGAGGCGTTGTGCGAGAAGGTCGTGGTCGGCCAGGTCAAGCCGGGGCGGATCGAATCGGCGCCCTGGAACAGCCGCGGGAAGCGGCCGATCTCGCTCGCCTTGTCCTCCTCGCCGCGCTCGACGATCATCGCCCGTGCCGCGTCCGAGCAGACGATCTCCTTCGCGCCATAGGCGGGCGCACCGAGGACGCGCACGGCGTGGTAATGCGATAGCACGACATGGCTGACCGGCTTGTCGGTGACCTCGCGCACTTTTCCGATGACGCGCTCGGCCATGGTCGGCGTCGCCTGCGCGTCGAAGACGAGCACGCTGTCGTCGCCGACGACGATGCCGCTATTGGGGTCGCCCTCGGCGGTATAGGCGTAAACGCCCTTGCCGATCTCCTCGAACGATACGGTCTTTTCGCCGAGATCGGCGGTGGAGGCGAAAGCGGGGGAGGACATTGGGCAACCTCGTAAACGTGTTGATACTGACGTCATGCTCGGGCTTGACCCGAGCATCTCAGGCCGCGAGAGGCTCCAGTCCGGGCCCTACTCGCCAGGAGATTCTCGGATCGGCGCTTCGCTTCGCCCGAGAATGACGGTGCGGGCTACGCATACGGCAGGATCTCCTGCTCGATCGCGCCGAAGATCGAATGGCCGGCAGCGTCTTTCATCTCGATGCGGACACTGTCTCCGAAGCGCAGGAACGGCGTCTTCGGCGCGCCGTGCCGGATCGTCTCGACCATGCGCTGCTCGGCGATGCAGGCGTAACCGAGCCCGCCTTCCGCGACCGGCCGGCCAGGGCCGCCGTCGGCATCGCGGTTCGAAACCGTGCCGGAGCCGACGATGGTGCCGGCGACGAGCGGGCGGGTCTTGGCGGCATGGGCGATCAGCACGCCGAAATCGAAGGTCATGTCGACGCCGGCCTGCGGCTTGCCGAAGGGCTTGCCGTTGACCTGGGCGAGCAGCGGCAGGTTGAGCTTGCCGTCCTTCCAGGCCGGGCCGAGTTCGTCCGGCGTCACCGCCGCCGGCGAGAAGGCCGAGGACGGCTTTGATTGAAGGAAACCAAAGCCTTTCGCCAATTCGTTCGGAATCAGATTCCGCAAGCTCACGTCATTGACGAGCATGACGAGGCGGATCAGCCCCCTCGCCTCCTCGGGCATGACGCCCATCGGCACGTCGCCGGTGACGACCGCGATCTCGGCTTCGAGATCGATGCCGTAATCCTCGCTCGCGAGCTTCACTGCCTCACGCGGACCGAGGAAGGAATCGGAGCCGCCCTGATACATCAGCGGGTCGGTCCAGAAGCTCTCGGGCATCTCGGCGCCCCTCGCCTTCCGGACCAGCTCGACATGGTTCACATAGGCCGAGCCATCGACCCACTGATAGGCACGCGGCAGCGGCGAGGCGCAGTCATGCTCGTGGAAACGGAAGGACGGTACCGAGCCGTGCTCCAGGCTCTCGGCGAGATCGGCGAGGCGCGGCGCGCAGCGATCCCAGTCGTCGAGCGCGCCCTGCAGCGTCGCGACGACCGGGAAGGCATCGGTGGCGCGGGTCAGGTCGCCGGAGACGATGACGAGGCGGCCATCCCGGCCGTGCATGAGGGATGCTAGTTTCATCTCTTTTCAATCCTCGCCGAACAGTGATGATGGCAGCAAATCTGTCCCCGGGAGGAAAGTCCATGCAACGCCGTATGTTTTTGAAGACGGGCGCGCTCGCCGCAGCCGCCGCGCCGATCGCGATGCCCGCGATCGCGCAATCGATGCCCGAAGTGAAATGGCGGTTGACGTCGAGCTTCCCCAAGCAGCTCGACACGATCTACGGCACCGCCCAGCAGTTCGCGAAGTTCATGTCCGACGCCACGGACGGCAAGTTCCAGATCCAGACCTTCTCGGCCGGCGAGATCGTGCCCGGCCTGCAGGCGCTCGACGCCGTCACCTCCGGCACTGTCGAATGCGCCCACACGCCGACTTATTTCTACGTCGGCAAGGAGCCGGCGCTCGGGCTCGGCACCGGCATCCCCTTCGGCCTCAACGCCCGCCAGCAGCATAGCTGGTGGTATTTCGGCGGCGGCGAGCAGATCGTCAACGCCGCGCTGGCCAAGTTCAACGCCTACTCGATCCCTTGCGGCAATTCCGGCTGCCAGATGGGCGGCTTCTTCCGCAAGGAGCTCAAGACGCTCGACGACCTCAAGGGCCTGAAGTTCCGCATCGGCGGCATGGGCGGGGCAGTGCTGGCCAAGCTCGGCGTGGTGCCGACCCAGATCGCGGCCGGCGACGTCTATCCGGCGCTGGAGCGCGGCACCATCGACGCGGCCGAGTTCGTCGGCCCCTATGACGACGAGAAGCTCGGCTTCGTGAAGGTCGCGCCCTATTACTACTATCCCGGCTGGTGGGAGGGCGGCGCCATGCTGCACCTCGTGATCAATCAGGATCAGTGGAACAAGCTGCCCAAGCACTACCAGGCGATCGTGCAGAATGCCTGCGAAGCGGCCAACAACTGGATGCTGGCGAAGTACGACTTCGTCAATCCGGGCGGCCTGCGCAAGCTGATCGCCCAGGGCGCGCAGCTCAAGGCCTTCCCGCAGCCGATCATGGAAGCCTCGCTCAAGGCGGCGGAGGAGTACTACGCCGAGACCTCGGCCAAGAGCGAAGCCTTCAAGAAAGGCTACGAGTCGATGGTCGCCTTCCGCGGCGAGAACCTGCTCTGGTGGCAGGTGGCGGAGCTCTCCTACGACGCCTTCATGAACCGGCTGCGCTCGCGCTGACCGACAACCATCGCTCCGGAGCGTGCCGACGGCGCGCCTCCGGGGCCGATGGCCTCGCCGGGAGACGCCCGGCTCACGCATGGACAGGCACAGTCCCGATCCGCCGGCGGAAACCTGGACGAACCGCGGGCTGCAAGCTCATCGTCGTCCCTCCCATGGCGGCGGCTTTGACAGGTGCTGCCGTTCGGTAATGATGCGTGCCGCAGCCGCTGCGGCATTCTCTCACCCCAGTTAGTTACAAGCGCAACTAATGTCAACGAAGCAAAAGCCTGAAGACCGCGCCCTGCATCTCGAGCAGTTCCTGCCCTATCGGCTCAACGTCGTCGGCTTTTTCGCCAGCCGCGCGCTCGGCCGCGTCTACGGCACGCGCTTCGGCATCGGCATCCCGGAATGGCGAGTGATCGCGCAGCTCGGCGAATTTGGGCAATTGACCTCGCGCGACATCGGCGAGCTCTCGCAGATGCACAAGACCAAGGTCTCGCGGGCCGTCTCGGAGCTAGACAAGCGCGGGCTGGTGACGCGAGCCGAGAATCGGGCCGACCGGCGCGAGGCCTTCGTCGCCCTCACGGCCGCCGGCCAACGCCTCTACGCCCAGATCGTGCCGCTGGCACTCGCTTTCGAAGAACGCTGGATCGAGGGGATCGCGCCGGAAGAGCTGCGCGTCTTCGAGCGCGTTCTGGCAGTGCTGACCGAGCGCGGTCGCCATCTCGCCGGCGCGTACCAGACAGAGGAAGCCTGATCGCGCAAGCGTTATCGAGAGCTGATTTGCCGCCCGGGGCGCGATATGCGATGCGCTGAGGCGAATAGACGGTGCGTCGAATCGCCGTTTCGACCCGGCTGACGCGCGCCTCCTTAGTTCCGTCGCGTTTCTAGCATGTGCTCTGTCTGTGCGGGCGATCACGGCCTGCACCGGACGAGTTACAGGGATAGCACTCTGCCTTCGATGATTTTCGCTTCGCTCCGACGCGTTCTCGCTCCGGCGCTGGCTTTCGCCGCGCTGACGAGCGCAGCCGTGGCGCAGTCGCCGGCTTGCGACAACTGGCGCGCCGAGCTCTCCAGCCTGCAGGGCCAGCGCGGCGGCGATCCCCGCGCCGCCCAGGCGGCGCAGCGCGTCGCCGGCCAGCTGGGGCAGCTCTCCAACCAATATCGGGCGATGGGCTGCGATCGCGGCGGCTTCCTCTTCTTCGGCGACGCCCCCCCGCCGCAATGCGGCGGCATCCGCGCCCAGTTGGGCGCGCTCCAGCAGCAATATGCCCAGCTTCAACAGCAGGCCCAGGGCGGCGGCATCGAGCAGCGCCGTGCCCAGCTCGCCGCGCTGATCAACAATAATTGCCGGGCGCCGCAGCAGCGCGGCTTCTTCGAGACGATCTTCGGCATCGAGCCGCGCCGCGGCGAGATCGATTCCACCTTGCCCGAGCTCGACCCGGATCAGCCGTCCGAGCCGACGGAAGGCGGTGGACGCCAGGGCGGGCCTTATACGGTCTGCGTACGCAGCTGCGACGGCTTCTTCTTCCCGCTCGCCAACAGCCCGAGCGGACGCGAAGGGCAGGACGAGATGTGCCAGTCGCTCTGCCCCGGCACCGAGACGCGCGCCTATGGCATGAGCAGCGGCGGCGACATCCAGAACGCCGTGGCACGCTCGACCGGGCAGCCCTATACCTCTCTGCCGAACGCGCTGAAGTACACCCGCAGCTTCGACGCCGCCTGCACCTGCCGGGGCCCCGGCCAGAGCTGGGCCCAGGCGCTGGCGAACGCCGAGCAGATGCTCGAGCAGCGCAAAGGCGACATCATCGTCACCGAGCAGCGCTCGCAGGAGATGTCGCGGCCCAAGCCCGAGCAGCCGCAGCGCGGCAAGAAGGGTGCTGCCAATGCGCCTGCGGCTGAGGCCAAGCCGGCCACCCCGGCGCCGACCACGCTTCAGGCCGCACCCGGCGACGAGCCGACGCCGGATGCCAATGTCCCGACTGCCAGCACCGAATCCGCCGGCGTCGGCCCACAGCGGATCGACGGCGAGAAGACCTTGCAGCAGGGCGACGGGCTGAAGCGCGAGAGCAAGAGCGTCACCGGCGAGCGCCGCACCGTGCGGATCGTCGCGCCGAACCTCGCGCCCAATCTAGGCGTCGGAGCAACCGCACGGCCGTAGCGCGGCAAGCTGAAAGTTCCTCGGCTCTCACCCCGAGGAGCCGGCAACGGCCTGCGTCTCGAAGGATGCGCCAGCCTGTTCCGGCACCTCCTCAAGCATCCTTCGAGGCGCCGCTTGGCGGCTCCTCAGGATGAGGGCTGAGGTTGTCAGAACTGGCCAGCGGAACAGTGCCGTCATGCGCTGGAAGCAAGCCTGCTCAAATCTTCCGTCGCTGACAGGCCAGGAACGCAAGGCGTAGACCTGAGTTCTGCTGCCGGCGCCCGCTGCTGCTCGCGCCGCCCTCGAAAGCGGAGCGAGCCATGTCCAATCCAGCAACCGCAACGCCTGCCCCTCAGGGCCTCGACGTCGCCGATACGGCGCGACGCCTGAAGGCGATCTTCATCGGCTCGGTCGGCAACCTCGTCGAATGGTATGATTTCTACGCCTACACCGCCTTCGCGCTCTATTTCGCGCCGAAGTTCTTCCCCTCGCATGACCCGGTGGTGGTGCAGCTCAACGCAGCGACACTTTTCGCCGCCGGCTTCATCGTGCGTCCGATCGGCGGCTGGCTCTTCGGCCATATCGCCGACCGCTACGGGCGGCGGCTGTCACTGACCGTCTCGGTGCTGATGATGTGCTTCGGCTCGCTGATCATCGCCCTGACGCCGACCTATGAGACGATCGGTTTCGCCGCGCCGGTGCTGCTGGCGCTGGCCCGGATCATTGAGGGGCTGAGCCTCGGCGGCGAATACGGGGCGAGCGCGACCTATCTCACCGAGATCGCCCATCCCGACCATCGCGGCTTCTATTCGAGCTTCCAGTATGTGACGCTGATCGGCGGGCAGCTCACTGCCATTCTGGTGCTGCTGCTCCTGCAGAACGTCTTCCTGACGCATGAGCAACTGGTCGACTGGGGCTGGCGCATCCCCTTCGTGATCGGCGCGATGCTGGCCGTCACCGCCATGTTCATGCGCCGGCACATGCACGAGACAGAGGCCTTCGCCGAGGCCAACAAGATCAAGAAACAGGAAAGCTCGCTGCGCGGCCTGCTGAAATATCCGCGCGAGGTCGCTATCGTGGTCGGGCTGACCGCCGGCGGCACCGCCGCGTTCTATACCTTCACCACCTATATGCAGACCTTCGTGAAGCAGACCGTCGGCCTTTCCGACATCACCACCACCTATGTGATCGCGGGATCGCTGATCTTCGCCTCGATCCTGCAGCCGATCTACGGGCTGATCTCCGACCGGATCGGCCGCAAGCCGCTGCTGATCTTCTTCGGCCTCGCCGGGACCTTGCTCACCGTGCCGATCCTGACGACGCTGGCGCAGACCAAGTCGCCATGGGTCGCCTTCCTGCTGATCTCCGGCGCCTGGCTCTTCGTCGCCGGCTACACCTCGATCAACGCGGTGGTGAAGGCGGAACTGTTCCCGACCTCGATCCGCGCCACCGGCGTCGCCGTGCCCTATGCCCTGACCGTCTCGATCTTCGGCGGCACCGCGCCGGCAATCGCCCTGTTCTTCAAGCAGCAGGGCCACGAGCAGTGGTTCTACTACTACCTCTCGGCGGTGATCTTCATCTCGCTGCTGGTCTATTCGACCATGCGCGACACCAAACACGAGACGGCGATGGACCGGCACGCGTGAGGGGCTCGGCTCACGAGCCTTCGCGATGGCGGTACAGCCTACGCCGCTTCGCCTGCGAGTCGCTTCAGCGCCTTCTCGCGCCCGATCAGCGGCAGCAGCGCCGCGAGTTCCGGGCCATGATCGCGGCCGGTCAGCGCCTGGCGTAGCGGCATGAACAGCGCCTTGCCCTTTGCGCCGGTCTCAGCCGCCACGGCCTGCGTCCAGCTCTTCCAGGTCGTGTGATCGAACGGTTCCGCCGGCAGCAGCGAAGCCGCAGCCGCAGCGAATGACGGATCGGCAACCTGCGTCTCGATCGGCCCCTCGACGATCGTCCACCAGTCCCTGGCGTCCGACAGCCGGGCGAGATTGCCGCGCACGGCGAGCCAGAACGGCTCGCTGGCGGGAATGCCGAGATCTTTCAGCCGCTCCTCGACGGTGGCGAAGTCGAGCTGGTGCAGGGTGCGGGCGGACAGCGTCTCCAGCTCGTGCTCGTCGAACTTGGCCGGCGCACGCGAGACATGGGCGAGATCCACCAGCCCGGCGAGTTCGTCGAGGCTCGACACCGGCCGAACCGCCTCCGACGAGCCTGTGAGCACCGCGAGCGCCGCCACCGCCAGCGATTCGATGCCGGATTCGCGCAGGCCCCGCAGCGAGAGATGGCCGAGGCGCTTCGACAGCCCCTCGCCGCTCGCGGTGGTCAGCAGGTTGTGATGGCCGAAGGCCGGCAGCGCCCCGCCCAATGCCTGCATGATCTGGATCTGCACGGCGGTGTTGGTGACGTGGTCCTCGCCGCGGATGACATGGGTGATGCCCATGTCGAGATCGTCGACGACCGAGGGCAGCGTATAGGGATAGGTGCCGTCCTCGCGCACGAGCACGGGATCGGAGAGCGAGGCGCAGTCGACATGCGAGGGGCCGCGGACGAGATCGTCCCAGCCGACCTCCTCCCAGTCGAGCAGAAAGCGCCAATGCGGCTTGCGGCCTTCCGCTTCGAGCCTGGCGCGCTCCTCGGCCGTCAGCTTCAGGCCGGTGCGGTCGTAGACGGGGGGCAGACCGCGGGCGAGCTGGCGCTTGCGCTTGCGATCGAGCTCGTCGGCGCTCTCATAGCAGGGGTAGAGGCGCCCGGCGGCGCGCAGCTTGTCTGCCGCGCCATCGTAGAGCGCGATCCGTTCAGACTGCTTGACGCTGGCGTCGGGAACGACGCCGAGCCAGGCAAGGTCCTCGGCGATGGCGTCAGCGAATTCCGGCTTCGAGCGCGCCTGGTCGGTATCGTCATAGCGCAGCAGGAAGCGCCCGACATGCCGCTTGGCGAACAGCCAGTTGAACATCAGCGAGCGGGCATTGCCGATGTGGAGATAGCCGGTCGGCGACGGGGCGGTGCGGACGAAAGGAGTGGTCATGACCGGCCGCTTGTCGCGCGGGAACGGCGCGAGGGCAAGGGCATCGCAGAAGCTGGGCTGAAGGAGATCGACAAGCGCTCGGATTGACGCAAGGTTAGATGGCGACGGGGATGTCGATCTCTGCGCTGGGAGGCGAGGATGAGCATCACGGCTTCAGTCGGTCTGGGAGGCAAGAACACCGTTGTGGATACGCGCCTGATCCAGGCGAGCATCAACCCGCATTTCAAGGCGCTGGGCATCGATCTGCTTGAGGTCGACGGCAAATGCGGACCGCTCACCCGGGGCGCGATCAAGCGCTACCAGCAGGTCTTCCTCAAGATGACGAGCCCGGATTCGCGCGTCGACCCGGGCGGCAAGACTGTCCTGCACATGGCCAATAATCCGGCGCCGGCGGACGTGGTGGTCAGCGCCTCGCGCCTGCCGATCAAGCTCAAGGCCAGCGACTTCCTGCAGGTGCCGGTGGTGATGGACCCGGCCGACGGGACGG
The DNA here is from genome assembly GCF_900109525.1 of Allobosea lupini. Classification (GTDB taxonomy): domain Bacteria; phylum Pseudomonadota; class Alphaproteobacteria; order Rhizobiales; family Beijerinckiaceae; genus Allobosea; species Allobosea lupini. Next base: position 38,571 of record NZ_FOAN01000002.1, read on the forward strand.
TGCAGGACGCCTACACCGCCTTCGAATACGAGATTTTCGACAAGGGCGCCCGCATGGTCGGGACCGATTTTGCCTTCGGAGTGCCCAATGACATCGAAGTCTGGCCGAATGCGCAGGTCCGGATCGGCGTGACGCTGGACCCGGGCCTGCTCGCTCACGAACAGTTCCACTACGATGTCGGCTTCGTCGTCTGCCGCGCGCTGGCGCACCAGCTCACCATCGCGCGCGCTCCGACGATCGGCGGGCTGATCACGCAGCTCAACAGCCTCGTCGACCTGCACATCAAGCGCCGCGTCAAGCTGATCCAGCGCCGTTACGACGTCGACACCCAGCATGGCGCCAATGCCAAATACCAGCGCATCTGGCTCGACCGGATGACGGCCTGCATCGCCAATCCGACAGCGAACCAGATCGGCGGGTTCTGGCTCTAGAAATCGAAGCTCTCAGCCCCGGCCTTGCCGACGCCCTTGACCAGTGACCGGTCCGGCTCATGCGCCGGCTCGCCGGGATCGCGGAAGCGGTTGACGATCGGGTAGCGCCGGTCGCGGCCGAAGTTCTTGCGGGTGACCTTGACGCCCGGCGCAGCCTGCCGGCGCTTGTACTCGGCGAGATAGAGCAGCCGCTCGACCTTCTGGACCGTCTCGAGGTCGTGGCCGCGGGCGACGATGTCGGACAGGCGCATCTCGTGCTCGATCAGGCAGGCGAGGATGTCGTCGAGCACGTCATAGGGCGGCAGCGAATCCTGATCTTTCTGGTTCTCGCGCAGCTCCGCCGAGGGCGGCTTGACGATGATGTTCTCGGGAATCACCTCGCCGTCCGGCCCGAGCGCGCCCGCCGGCTTCCAGCGATTGCGCAAGGCGCTCAGCCTGAAGACCTCGGTCTTGTAGAGGTCCTTGATCGGGTTGTAGCCGCCGTTCATGTCGCCATAGAGCGTGGCGTAGCCGCAGGACATCTCCGACTTGTTGCCGGTCGTCACCACCATCGGCCCGAACTTGTTCGAGATCGACATCAGCAGCGTGCCGCGCACCCGGCTCTGAAGGTTCTCCTCGGTGATGCCGCGATTGGTGCCGGCGAAGAGCTCGGCCAGCGCCGCCTCGAAACCCTCAACGGGATCGGCGATCGGCACGATCTCATAGCGTACGCCAAGCGCGTCGGCGCATGTCTTGGCGTCGTCGAGGCTCTCCTGCGAGGTGAAGCGATAGGGCATCATCACGCAGCGCACGCGCTCGGCGCCCAGCGCATCGACCGCCATGGCGGCGCAGATCGCGGAGTCGATGCCGCCGGAGAGGCCGAGCACGACGCCAGGAAAGCGGTTCTTCTCGACATAGTCGCGCAGGCCCAGCACGCACGCGGCGTAGTCGGCCTCGTCGCCGGCCTCGACCGGGGCGACCTCGCCCGGCAGGCAGCGCCAGCCATCGGGCCCGCGCTCCCAATCCGTGATGCGGATGGCTTCGCGGAAGGCTGGAAGCTGGTGGGCAAAGCTGCGGTCGGCATTGAGGACGAAGGAGGCGCCCTCGAAGACGAGCTCGTCCTGGCCGCCGAGCTGGTTGAGATAGACCATGGGCAGGCCGCTCTCGACGACGCGGGCGACGGCGACGTTGAGCCGCTCCTCGATCACGCCGCGACGGAAGGGCGAGCCATTCGGGACCAGCAGGATCTCGCCGCCGGTCTCGGCGATGCACTCGACGACCTCCTCGCCCCAGATGTCCTCGCAGATCGGAATGCCCAGGCGGACATGGTTGCGGAAGACGACCGGGCCGGGCAGCGGCCCCGGCTCGAACACGCGCTTCTCGTCGAAGACGCCGTAATTGGGCAGATCGACCTTGAAGCGCACCGACTGGATCAGGCCGCCGTCGAGCAGCGCATAGGCGTTGTAGAGCTTGCCGTCCTCGAGCCAGGGCAGTCCGACGAGCACGGCCGGGCCGCCATCGGCAGTCTCGCGGGCGAGGTCTTCGCAGGCCTTGCGGCAGGCGTCCTGGAAGGCCGGCTTCAGCACCAGGTCCTCCGGCGGATAGGCCGAGAGGAAGAGCTCCGGGAACATCACGAGCTCGGCGCCGCCGGCAGCCGCCTCGCGGCGGGCGGCGCGCACCTTCTGCGCATTGCCGGCGACGTCGCCGACGATCGGGTTGAGCTGGGCGAGCGCCAGGCGGAGAGAGGTTGCGGTCATGCTCTGGATGTAGCTTGCGGCCCGCGCGCCAGCAACGGGCCGGCGTCCTGCCCGCCCCTGCGTTTTCGCAAGGTCGGGTCAGCTCAGCGCCGAGCGGAAATCGGCGGACCAGCGCCGTTCGCGCAAGGGGCGCACGACCTGCGTCGTCTCGTCGTAGATCGGATTTGCCTTCCAGGCGGTGAGCGCGGCCTCGTCGGCGCACTCGCCGTAGACGACGATGTCGGCGGCATCGCCGATCGGATCGATCCTGGCGTTGGCAGCGACCTCGAAGGCGAGCGCATGCGGGATTTCGCACAGCCGGTTCAGCAGGCGCCTGGTCCTGTCGAAATCCTCGGCGTGCTTGACCGTCAAGAAAGCGATATGCCGGATCATCCGTGCTCCTCCGGCTACCCTGCCCGGCCTTCGACGCGGGCGATCTCTTCAGAAGCCGGCGGGATCGGCAGTCGCATTAACCCGACATTAGGGTTAACCGCGCATGAATCGTCTCCGGGCCGTTGCAACTGCTGCTTCGGCCGCTGCTCGGAGAGACACGCGATGCGTGCTGCATCAATCGCCGCCCTCGCCCCCGTCGTCGCGATGGCCTGCACGCTGGCGCTGCCGCAGGCGGCGCTGGGCGCCGACTATCTCAGGGGCTCGCAGATCGAGCAGCCAGTGGAAGCACCGCCGATGTTCGGCGGAGGCCGCTTCGACTGGTCCGGCTTCTATTTCGGCGGCGGCGCGGGCGTGAGCGAGACCAAGTTCAAGCCGGGCGAAGGCCTGCGCGCCCTGGCGAATTCCGCCTTCCGCAACACCGATCTCGTCGCCGAACGCGACATGGGCTCGTTCATCAACGACCTGCCGGACAAGCGCGACAGCGGCACGCAGTTCTTCGGCATCGCCGGCTACAATTATCTCTTCGACGATGTCGTCCTCGGCCTCGAGGCGGACTACACCCGCTCGGGACACGAATACCGGGTGACCGACTACATCTCCCGGCGCAGCACCATGTCGAGCGGCCGCGTCTATGATTGGGCGATGGCGACCGACCAGGCGGCCAAGCTCAACGACTATGCCACGCTGCGCCTGCGCATGGGCTGGGCCTATGGCCGGATCATGCCTTTCGCGACGATCGGCGCGGCGCTCGGCCGTTTCAACACGACCTCGACGATCGACGCAGATATCCTGATCGTCAACAATGCCAACCAAGCCAATGAAACCCGCAATCGCGCCGACGGTTATCCGCTGCGCGTCGGGAGCATCCGCAAGAACACCTACGCCTTCGGCCTGTCCGGCGGCGTCGGCGTCGACTGGGCCCTGACCGACAATCTGTTCCTGCGGGCCGAGTACCAGATCGTCCGCTTCGCCGAGGTCGAGGGCACGACGACGACGGTCAACACCGGCCGCATCGCCGCCGCGCTGAAGTTCTGACGACCGCGATCCTCCAAACGGCAAGGGCCGCAGCGCTGCTGCGGCCCTGTTTCTTTGGCGGTGCTGCCGGGATCACTCGGCCGCTTCGACCTCGGGCCGGGCCCGGCCGGCGCGCTCGCGCTTGACCAGCTCGGCGACGAGGAAGGCGAGCTCCAGCGCCTGCTCGGCATTGAGGCGCGGATCGCAGACCGTGTGGTAGCGGTCGTTGAGATCGGCGTCGGTCATGCCGCGGGCGCCCCCGGTGCACTCGGTGACGTTCTTGCCGGTCATCTCGAGATGCAGGCCGCCGGCATGCGTGCCTTCAGCCTGATGGACGGCGAAGAAGTTCTTCACCTCGGTCAGGATCAGGTCGAACGGCCGGGTCTTGTAGCCGCTCGCCGCCTTGACCGTGTTGCCGTGCATCGGATCGCAGGACCAGACGACGTTGCGCCCTTCCCGCTTGGTGGCGCGCACCAGAGCCGGCAGGTGGTCGAAGACCTTGTCGGCGCCGAAGCGGCCGATCAGGACGAGGCGGCCGGCCTGGTTCTGCGGATCGAGCGCGTCGATCAGCTTGAGCAGCTCGTCCGGCTTGAGCGACGGGCCGCATTTCAGGCCGATCGGGTTCTTGATGCCGCGGAAGTATTCGACATGGGCGTGGTCGAGCTGGCGGGTGCGGTCACCGATCCAGACCATGTGGCCGGAGGTGGCGTACCAGTCGCCGGTGGTCGAGTCGACGCGGGTCAGCGCCTGCTCGTAGCCGAGCAGCAGCGCCTCGTGGCTGGTGTAGAAATCCGTCGTGCGCATCTCGGGATGCGTCTCGGGATCGACGCCGATGGCGCGCATGAAGTCGAGCGACTCGGTGATACGGTCGCCCAGCTCCTGGTAGCGATGCGACTGAGGGCTGTCCTTGACGAAGCCGAGCATCCAGCGATGCGCGTTGTCGAGATTGGCGTAGCCGCCGGTGGCGAAGGCGCGGATCAGGTTGAGCGTCGCCGCCGACTGCCGGTAAGCCTCGATCTGCCGGCGCGGGTCGGGAATCCGCGACTCCGCCGTGAACTCGTTGTCGTTGATGATGTCGCCCTTGTAGCTCGGCAGTTCGACATCGCCGATCTTCTCGTTCGGCGCCGAGCGCGGCTTGGCGAACTGGCCGGCGATGCGGCCGACTTTCACCACCGGCGAGCCACCGGCGAAGGTCAGCACCACCGCCATCTGCAGGAAAAGCCGGAAGAAATCACGGATGTTGTCGGCCGAATGCTCGGCGAAACTCTCAGCGCAATCGCCGCCCTGAAGCAGGAAGGCCTCGCCGGCCGCGACCTTGCTCAACGCCCGCTTGAGCTTGCGCGCCTCGCCCGCAAAAACCAGCGGCGGAAAGCCGGCGAGCTGCTGCTCGACCGCCTTCAAGGCTGCCTGATCCGGATATTCCGGCATCTGCTGGACGGGCTTTGCCCTCCAGCTCTCGGGCGTCCACCGCTCGGACATGGGTCTTGCTCCTGATTTCACGCATCGCGCCTGCGTTAACCTCATCTTGGCGCGAACGGCGGCCTATACACCCGCAAGCTGCCTCTGGCCACCGTTACGGCAAGGACGAGAGGCCGCGGCCCGAAAGCACGAATCCCGTCAAGCGCTTGGCATGGTCGGCTGTCAAACGGATTCCAGGCGTTAAGACGCCGATTCAAGACCCTGCACTAGCGATTCAGCCGGCTCAGATTTTGAATCATGCGAAGCGGCGGCCACGCTTTACGTTCAGGCCGGCGTGACGTCGGTCCGGCCGAAATCGTCACCCTTGAACAGCAGAGCGGCACGAAGATACTTCGCCGTCGCATAGGAGAAGCAGTCGCCGAGATTGAGGATGCCGGGATAGCCAGGACCGATACCGTAGCGGTCGGCGGCCTCGATGGCGAGAGCGGTGATCCCCATATCGGGCGCGACGGGCTCGATGCCAGCCGTCTGCACAAACTCTTGAACGAGAGCCAGACCTCTCGTTCGCGCCACCGCCTTTCTCCGTGCGACCGCGCAAGCAGCTTCCCAGATCGTCACGGCCGAGGCGAAACGCATCGTCTCGTACGTGTCGAGCCGCTCCGACAGCATCGAAGCGTCGGCCTCCTCCAGCATGATGGAGACGATCGCGGACGCATCGAGGACGATCACCGCCGTTCGCCGCTCAGCTCGTCATAGAAATCCCTGTCGGGCGCCGGCCCACTGTCCGGCAAGGCTCGCAACTTCTCGTGGAGTGGCCGGAGCTTTTCCCACAGCGTCGGCCCCGCCGCGTCCCGCTCGGCCTTCTCCTTCAGCGCCCGGTGGATGATCTCGGTCACCCCCGTGCCGTGGCGCCGAGCGAGATCACGCGCCAACATCTCGACGGCATCGTTCTTGATGCTCAACCCCATACCCATCCGGGCTGACAGCCCGCCTCATTCTAGAACCGCAGCCAAGCTTTCTAGAATTTAGGCTTCACCCTTCTGCCCTGCAAGTCGCAATCATGCTCTATTTGATCCGCTAACCGCATCAATCTCCCCGGCATTTGCATTTCACACCTGGCGGCAAAGGCCATTGTCTGCCTCGCGCGGCGTGTCCGAAGATGGCCGTGCAATCAACAACGCCGGTCGCGGCGATGGGAGGAACCATGAGACGTCACATTCTGGCGGCCGCTTTCGGCCTGGCCTGCGGCCTCGGTGCAGCGCAGGCCCAGCAGGTGCAGGAGCCGATCACGCTGCGCGGCATGGGCTCCTTCCATGTCGGCGGCAAGCTGGTCGAGATCTCGGGCCGGCCGGTCAAGGACGTGGTGTTCACTCCCGGCGGCACGCCCGCCCGCGTCGACCCGAACGGCACCTACCAGACCGGGCAGATGTATGTGCAGTACTTCCTGCCGCAGAACGAGAAGGGCTCCGTCCCGCTCCTGCTCTGGCATGGCGGCGGCATGACCGGCGTCAATTACGAGACGACGCCGGACGGCCGTCAGGGCTGGCTCGAATTCTTCCTGCGCAAGGGCTGGTCGGTCTACAATTCCGACGCGGTCGAGCGCGGACGCTCGAGCTGGGCGATGTACCCCGACGTCATCCCCGGCGAGCCTCTGTTCCTGACCACGGCGAACCCGTTCGAGCGCTTCCGCATCGGCGCAGGCGGCGGCTACGACGCCGACCCGGCCAAGCGCAAATACCTGCCGGGCAGCCAGTTCCCGGCCGAGGGCTACGACAATTTCGTCAAGCAGATCGTGCCGCGCTGGACCTCGACCGACCAGATGATCATCGACGCCTATATCGCCGAGGTCGACAAGGTCTGCCCCTGCGTGATCTCGTTCCACAGCCAGTCCGGCCAGTTCGGCTTCAAGGTGGCGCAGGCACGGCCCGACAAGGTCAAGGCGCTGATCGCGGTCGAGCCTGCCGGCATCGGCGATCCGGCCAAGGCGGCGGCGCTGAAGGACATCCCGGTGCTGATGGTCTTCGGCGACTATATCGAGCAGGACGCGCGCTGGCCGACCATCCGCAAGACCGCGACCGATTTCGGCGACAAGATCACCGCGGCCGGTGGCTCGGTCGATGTCGTCAACCTGCCCGCCGTCGGCATCACCGGCAACTCGCACATGCTCATGATGGACAAGAATAATCTGGATGTCGCGCAGCTGATCCAGGACTGGCTGGCGAAGAAGGGGCTGACGAAATAGGCGCGGGCTCGCGCGCCTGCTCCAGCAGCCAGTCGCGGAACAGGCTGATCTTGCGCGCGGTCCGGCGCCTTGCCGGGTAGGTCAGCCAGTAGTCGTAGCCGCCGGGAAGCATCAGGTCGAAGGGCTGGACCAGCAGCCCTTCGCAAAGCTCGCGCCGGAAGAAGATCGGCGAGCACATGGCCGCGCCATTGCCGGCGAGCGCGGCCGTGACTTCAAGCTGCTGTACGGCGAGGTCGAAGCCCGCCTCCACCGGGGTCGCCTCGGAATTGACCCCCGCGGCAGCGAACCAGCGATCCCACGCCTCGGTCTTGCCGATGCGCTTCACGTGCAAAAGGTCCGAGGGTTGCGGAGGCCGGCCAAGATCGCGGAACAGATTCGGCCCGCACAGCGGCGTGAACTCGCTCTTCATCACCCAGTGCGCCTCCAGCCCCGGCCATTGGCCGCTGCCGCGCCGGATGGCTACGTCGCAGTCGTCGGCCTGCGGGTCACTGAGTCCGACCTTCGTGGTCATCCGCACCGCCAGCCCCGGATTGGCGCATTGGAACAGGCCTAGGCGCGGCACCAGCCAATTCGACGCGATGGTCGGCAGCGCCTGGATCGAGAGCACGCCTTCCGCCGTCTGCGTGACCGCGGCAAAGGCCGCGCGCAGGCCGTCAAAGGAATCCATCACCGACGACGCAAGGCGCTCGCCCGCCTCGGTCAAGACGACGCGTCGCGCCTGGCGCTGGAACAGCGGCAGGCCGAGCCGCTCCTCCAGCAGCTTGATCTGATAGCTCACCGCAGCCTGCGTCATGCCGAGCTCGGCCGCGGCGCGGGTGAAGCTGCCATGGCGCGCCGCCGCCTCGAAAGCGCGGATCGCGCTGAGCGGCGGCAGGCCCGTCGCCAGATCATTCATCAGCTGACCTTATGTATGTCGCGTCGAATCCAGTTTGTCCGCAAGGCCGATCGAGAGCATCCCTTGGCGCAATCGACATCCACCTCGGGAGCCGCATCATGTCGGCCGAAGTCAGCAGAAATAATGGATATGTCAGCCTGATGCCAGCGCTGCGTGCGGTTCTCGCGCGCATTCGCCGGTTCCAGCGCAATCGCGTGGTCGCACTCGACGACCGCCTCGACCAGGAGGGCCTCAGCACCCATATGGCGCGCGACATCGGGCTCAGTGACGCAAGCCTGATTTATGACAGCCGCCGCTCCGATCGCGGCGGCTGATGCCCGTCAGAGAGCGCTCTTGCGCGGCGTGCGCATGGTGACGAGTTCTTCGGCCGCGCTCGGGTGCAAGGCGACGGTGCGGTCGAAATCGGCCTTGGTCGCGCCCATGGTGACGGCGATCGCCACCGACTGGATGATCTCGCCGGCATCGTGGCCGAGGATGTGGACGCCGAGCACCTTGTCGGTCTCCGCGTCGACGACCAGCTTCATGTAGATGCGCTCGTCGCGGCCGGAGATGGTCGCCTTCATCGGCCGGAAGCCGGTCTCGAAGATGCGCAGCTCGCGGCCTGTCGCCAGCGCCTGCTGCTCGGTGAGGCCGACGCTGCCGAGCTCCGGCGTCGTGAACACGGCGGAGGCGACGAGGGCGTGATCGACCGTCCACGGCTTGCCGCCAAAGGTCGAGTCGGCGAAGGCATGGCCCTCGCGGATCGCCACCGGGGTCAGGTTGACGCGATCGGTGACGTCGCCCACAGCCGCGATCGACCGGACATTGGAGAGCGAGCCGGCATCGACCAGGACCTGGCCGATCGGGCCGAGCTTGACGCCGGCGGCTTCGAGGCCAAGCCCAGCCGTGTTCGGGCGGCGGCCGGTCGCGACCAGCACGACATCGGCATCGATCGGCGCGCCATGGGCGCAATGGGCCCGGCGCGTGCCATCCGGCAGCAATTCGATGCGATCGACCGTGCAGCCGAGGCGCAAGGTGATGCCGGCATGGCCGAGCGCATCGCGCAGCCGGGTGCGCAAATCCTCGTCGAAGCCGCGCAGGACATTGTCGCCGCGATGCAGCAGCGTGACGGCGACACCGAGCCGGGCAAAGACGCTGGCGAATTCGAGCGCGATATAGCCGCCGCCGATAACCAGCATGCGCCCGGGCAGGCTCGGCAGATGGAAGACCTCGTTCGAGGAGATGCCGAGCTCGCCGCCAGGGATCGGCGGATCGAAGGCGGGATGGCCGCCAGTCGCAACAAGGATGTGGCGGGCCCGGATCGTCTGACCGCTCTTTAGCAGCCTGACCTCGTGCGGCGCGGTGACGACTGCGCGCTCCTCGCGGATTTCGACGCCGGCGCCGTCCAGGCCCTTGCGATAGAGGCCGGAGAGCCGCGTCACCTCTCCGGCGACGGCATCGCGCAGGGTCGGCCAGTCGAACTCCGGCTTGCCGACGCTCCAGCCGAAGCCGGTGGCGTCCTCGAACTCGTCGGCGAAGCGGCTGGCATAGACGAAGAGCTTCTTGGGCACGCAGCCGCGGATGACGCAGGTGCCGCCGATGCGGTCCTCCTCGGCGATCATCACGCGGGCACCATGGCCTGCGGCGATGCGGGCGGCGCGCGTGCCACCCGAACCGGCTCCGATGACGAAGAGGTCGACGTCGAACTCAGCCATGATCATCCCCCCGCCGCGAGGCGGCATCTGTCCCAAACCAGAGAATGGCAGCGCCGAGCGCGGCGATCCACCAGCCCTGCCAGGCGCCATGCCCGACAACGGCGATCGAGAAGGCCGCGGTGAACAGGGCCAAGCGCGGCGCCAGCTCGGCCGGCGGCAGGCGCCGCAGTCGCGCGAGCAGCAGCAGCCCGGCGAGCGTCAGCACCCCCGCCCCGATCACGCCGGTTTCGGCCCAGGCCTGCAGCGGCATATCGTGCGGATGGCCGACACCCAGCAGCTCCCGCTCCGCAGCGGGAACCTCAGCCGCGACGGGGTGCTCACGCATGACGGCGGACGTACCGAAGCCGGTGCCGGCAACCGGGCGGACCCAGACGACCTCGCCGAAGCTCTGCCAGATGTCGATGCGCGCCTGTCCGGTCATGCTATTGAAGCGATCGAGGATCATGGAAGGCAGCCAGCGCTGCGCCGTCACGCCCAGCACGGGAGCGAGCGCCATGGTGGTAACGAAGGCGAGCGCCACCGCCGTCAGCGCAAAGCGCGGGGCGAGCGCGGCGCAAGCCCAGCACAGCACCAGGACCGCGAGGCCGAGCCGCACCGAGGCGCTCTCTGAACGAACGGCGAAGACGGCGACCACAACCGCGAGCAGCACGGCCAGCAGCCGGTCTGACCAATGAGCGCCCGGTCGCGACCAGAGCGCGTAGACCGTCGGCACTGCGAGGAGGAAGCAGGTGATCGCCGGACGATTGAAGACGAAGGCCATCATCTTGCCGGTGCCCAGCGCGGCACGCTGCGAGAGGCCCGAGGCGAGCTCGATCATCGAAAGGATGGCCGCAGCGAGGATCATCAGGGCGAGCGCGCGTAGGAACAGCGGCGTCGGCCGCCATTGCCCGGAGGTCGCGATCGCCAGCGCGAACACGATCGGCAGGACCAATTCCGCCCAGGCCTGCAGGGAGACGGAGGCTTTGTTGCTCCAGCCGATCGAAACCAGCGCCCAGGCGAGGAATGCGGCGATCGCCAGGGCCAAAGGCGTGGCCAACAGGGCACGCAGGCGGGCGATGCTCGCCGCGGCCGGCTCGGCCAGCAGTCCCGCCCCCAGGAAAGCCGCGGCGGCAAGGCCCAGCATCAGCGGAGCCGAGCGGTTCGCCAGCCACATGGCGAGCGGCAGCAAGACCAGGCAGACCACACCGGCGATACGAAGAGCCCGAACCGCCGCGGGCTCGCTCGCCCGTGCCGACGGAGCATCGCGCAGAGCATTCGAGGCAGTCGAGCTGGCTGACGGAAAGATCTGACTCATGCGCTGCGGCTTACGCGATGCGGGAAGTGTCGCCTAGAGGCAGAAGGGAAGCCGGACATGCTCCGAACGAGATCGTCCGAACCCGTCCCGAGCTGGTCCAGCCCCACCAGGACCTACGACCTTAGGCGATCTCACCAGCTGCCTCTCGTCGAATTTTCCTGCGTGCACACGCCCCGGAAGCGAAACATCTTGACTTGTGATTATGCAATCAGGCGCAATTGATCCGTGGTCCGATGCGGTGCCACAGGGCGAGCGTCGACAATCGGCGTGCCAAACACGCCACTCGGGAGGTAACAATGCTCACGTCCTTCTTCAAGCGCGGGGCCGTGGCCGCCGTCGCCCTCGCCGGCCTCACCACGGCCGCCTTCGCGCAGATGGAACTGAAGATCATGGCCCCGGCCGCGCCCGGCGGCGGCTGGGACGGCACGGCGCGCTCGATGCAGCAGGCGCTGATGGCTGCAGGCATCTCCAAGAGCGTCCAGGTCAACAACGTCACCGGCGCCGGCGGCACGATCGGCCTCGCCCAGCTCATCGGCGCCAAGGGCGACGGCCACCAGCTGATGGTCAACGGCTTCGTCATGGTCGGCGCCATCCTGCTCAACAAGTCGCCGGTGAACCTGACCCAGGTGACACCGATCGCGCGCCTGACCGCCGAAGCAGAGGTCATCGTCGTTCCGACCGATTCCCCGCTGAAGTCGGCGAAGGACCTCGCCGAGCGCCTCAAGGCCGACCCGGCCAAGGTGACCTGGGCCGGCGGCTCGGCCGGTGGCACCGACCACATCCTGGCGGCTCTGTTCGCCCAGGCTGTCGGCGCAGACGCCAAGAAGATCAACTACATCCCGTTCTCGGGCGGCGGCGAGGCGCTGGCCGCGATGCTCGGCGGGCGCGTCACCGCCGGCGTCTCCGGCTATGGCGAGTTCGAAGGCCAGATCAAGGCCGGCAAGCTGCGCGTGCTCGCCGTCTCCTCGGCCAAGCGCCTCGACAATGCGCCGGACGCGCCGACGCTGAAGGAGCAGGGCATCGATCTCGAGCTGCTGAACTGGCGCTCGGTCGTCGCCCCTCCGGGCCTGTCGGCCGACCAGACCAAGGCGCTGATCGACGCGACCGAGAAGATGGTCAAGTCGAAGGAGTGGCAGGACATTCTCAAGGCCCGCGGCTGGGACGACGCCTATCTCGCCGGCCCGGCGTTCGACAGCTTCCTGAAGGAAGAGATCGCCCGCGTCTCCAAGGTCATGACCGAGGTCGGCCTGGTCAAGTGAGCCGGCCACGGCACAGCTGAGTGCGGGGCCGGGAAACCGGCCCCCTTTTTTCCTCTCGTTACCACTCGCCCTCCCCGGCTCCGGACATGCCGGGCAACGACGGATCATCCGATGAGCCAGGAGCCTCTCGCGCACCGACCGGACAAACCGGCCCTCCTGGTCGGCGTGCTGCTGCTCGCCGTCGCGGCGATCGTCGGCCATGACGCCTCCACCCAGACGATCACCTCGAATTACGGCCTTGGGCCGACGGCGATGCCCTATGTGATCTGCGGAGGGCTCGTGCTTCTCGGTCTGGCGCATCTGTTCGTCGCCTTCCGGGAGGGCCTGCCCAAGCCGGAAGCGGCCGACAAGAGCGCCCTGCTCTGGATCGCGGCGGGCCTTGTCGGCCTGATCGCCTCGATCGGCCTCGGCGGCGGCTTCGTGCTGGCGACCACGCTGATCTTCGCCTGCACCGCCCGCGGCTTCGGCCGCCGCGCCTTCCTCGTCGATGCGGCCATCGGCTTCGTGCTCGGGCTCATCATTTTCCTGGTCTTCGCCAAGCTCCTGACGCTGATCCTGCCGTCAGGGCCGTTCGAGCAGCTCTTCCTCTGACGCCGAAGGCGGGTCAATCATGGACACTCTCCTCTCCCTGCTGAACGGCTTTTCCGTCGCTCTCGCGCCCTCGAAGCTGCTGTTCTGCCTGGTCGGCGTCTTCCTCGGCACCGCCGTCGGCGTGCTCCCCGGCATTGGCCCGGCGCTGACTGTCGCGCTGCTGCTGCCGGTCACCTTCAAGCTCGACCCCGCCGGCTCGCTGATCATGTTCGCCGGCATCTATTATGGCGGCATGTATGGCGGCTCGACCACGGCGATCCTGCTCAACGCCCCGGGCGAGAGCGCCTCGCTCGCGACCGCGCTCGAAGGCTCGAAGATGGCGAAGGCCGGCCGCGGCGGTCCGGCGCTCGCAACGTCGGCGATCGGCTCCTTCGTCGCCGGCCTGATCGCCACGATCGGCCTCGCCTTCCTGGCGCCCTGGCTGGTCGAGGTCGCGGTCAAATTCGGGCCTTGGGACTATTTCGCGCTGATGATCGTCGCCTTCGTCACGGTATCGGCGACCTTCGGCGACTCGCCCCTGCGCGGCCTGACCAGCCTGTTCCTCGGCATCACGCTCGGCCTGGTCGGCATCGACAAGCTGACCGGCCAGGCGCGCCTGACCTTCGGCGTGCCGGAGCTGCTCAACGGCATCGAGGTGACGACGCTCGCCGTCGGCCTGTTCGCGGTCGGCGAAGCCTTCTACGTCGCCTCCAAGCGCCTCCGCGAGCCTGAGGAGATCATCCCGATCAAGGGGTCGCTCTGGATGAGCAAGGAGGACTGGAAGCGCTCCTGGGCGCCCTGGCTGCGCGGCACCGCCTTCGGCTTCCCGATCGGCGCGCTGCCGGCCGGCGGCGCCGAGGTGCCGACCTTCCTCAGCTATTCGACCGAGAAGAGGCTGTGCAAATACCCGGAGGAGTTCGGCAAGGGCGCGATCGAGGGCGTCGCCGGTCCCGAGGCCGCCAACAACGCCTCGGCCGCCGGCACGCTGGTGCCGCTCCTGACCCTCGGCCTGCCGACCTCGGCGACCGCCGCGATCATGCTCGCCGGCTTCCAGCAATACGGGCTCAACCCCGGCCCGCTGCTCTTCGCCGAGAAGCCCGACCTGGTCTGGGGCCTGATCGCCTCGCTCTTCGTCGCCAACGTCCTGCTGGTGATCCTGAACCTGCCGCTGATCGGGCTGTGGGTGAAGCTGCTCGCCGTGCCGCAGCCCTGGCTCTATGCCGGCATCCTGGTCTTCGCGACCATGGGCACGCTCGCGGTCAACGGCTCACCGGTCGAGCTCATGATGCTCTTCGCCTTCGGCTATCTCGGCTACCTGATGCGGCGCTACGACTATCCGGTCGCGCCGATGGTGGTCGGGCTGATCCTCGGGCCGATGGCGGAACAGCAATTGCGCCGAGCCCTGCAGATCAGCCTGGGCGACCCGATGATCCTGCTGGAGAACCCGATCTCGGCCACCCTGCTCGGCATCGCCTTCATCGCCCTCGTCGCGCCCTTCGTGATGAACGGGCTGAACAAGTTCAAGGCGGCAGAGGACTGACCTGCCAGCCGCAGCCGGGGCCGTACGCCTCGGCTGCGCGTGAACAAATATGGCGCGACTGTGTTCTTCTCGTTACCGGGCCTGCGGCCTGTCGAGCGAGAACGACCTATGAGCGACGCTACGCTATCCTCTTCCGCCTTACCGCAAGCCGACGCCGCCGAGCCCAGTCTCCATCGCGTGATGGGGCCTTGGCTGCTGCTGCTCTTCATCGTCGGCGACATTCTCGGCACTGGCATCTATGCGCTCACCGGCCAGGTGGCGAAGCAGGTCGGGGGCGTCGTCTGGCTGCCCTTCCTCGTCGCGTTCGTCGTCGCGATGATCACGGCCTTCAGCTATCTCGAACTGGTCACCAAATATCCACGCGCCGCCGGCGCCGCGCTTTATGCGCACAAGGCCTTCGGCGTCCATTTCATCACCTTCATCGTCGCCTTCGCTGTGATGTGCTCAGGGATAACCTCGGCCTCAACGGCCTCGCGCGCCTTCGCCGCCAATATGTCCCAGGCTTTCGGGCTGAACCTCACTGGCGGTATGGGCATCACCCTCATCGGCCTCGCTTTCATGGCGATCGTCGCAGCCGTGAACTTCCGCGGCGTGGGCGAGAGCGTGAAGGCCAATGTCGTGCTGACCTGTGTCGAGCTGACCGGCCTGCTGATCGTGATCTTCGTCGGCCTGTGGGCGATCGCTGCGGGCCAGGGCGACGTCTCGCGGATCACGCAGTTCAAGCCGGCAGGGGACGGCGGCATGTTCTGGCCGGTGATCGCGGCGACCACCCTCGCCTTCTTCGCCATGGTCGGCTTCGAGGACTCGGTGAACATGGCCGAGGAGACAAAGAACCCGACACGGATTTTCCCGAAGATCCTGCTTGCCGGCCTCGTCATCACCGGCGTGATCTACGTGCTGGTCTCGATCTCGGCGATCACACTGGTCGCGCCCGAGCAGCTTGGCGAGGGCGAGACGCCATTGCTCAAGGTCGTTGCAGCCGGCGCGCCGAACTTCCCGATCTGGATCTTCGGCTTCATCACCATGTTCGCGGTCGCCAACAGCGCCCTGATCAACATGCTGATGGCGAGCCGGCTGGTCTATGGCATGAGCCGTGAGCGCGTGTTGCCGCCGGCACTCGGCAAGGTGCATGCGACAAGGCGCACGCCCTATATCGCGATCGGCTTCACCACACTGCTCGCCTTCGCGCTGATCACCTTTGTCGGCGAAGTGCCGGCGCTCGGCGGCACGACGGCGCTGCTGCTGCTCTGCGTCTTCACTGTCGTCAACATCGCCGTGCTGGTGCTGCGCAAGGACACGGTCGAGCACGACCACTTTCGCACTCCGACGCTGCTACCGGTCCTCGGCGCGCTCTTCTGCGCCTTCTTTGCCGGCCCCTGGACCGGCCGCGACCCGGTCCAATACAAGATCGCCGGTATCCTGATCGGCGTCGGTGTCGTGCTCTGGCTGGTAACGGTGATGGTCAACCGCGCCGCCGGTGTGCAGCCGAGTGATCCGACGATGGAAGACTTCGGCGGGCACGGGCCGGTCAATTGAACCTCGGACGAAAAGGGCCGCCGGTAGCACCGGCGGCCCTTTTCAATCAACGGGCAACGGTTGTCGGCTCAGAGCCTGTGGCCGCGCTTGCGCATCTCGGCGTTGAACAGATCGAAGAGGCGGTTGCTGGTCGCCACGGTCCAGGGCTGAAGCAGCGTGTAGACCTCCTCCAGCGCCTGTGCGCGGTTCGCATTGTAGCGCTGACCGACGGGCGAGCTGAAGAAGGCCATGACCTCCTTGAGATCGGCTTCCGGCATCTTGCTGGCGAAGATCCTGCTGGAGGAATCGATCATTTCGTCGCGGCGAAGATCGGCCTCGGCCTTGAGCGCAGTCAGGACCTCTTCCATGTCCTTCTTCAGCTCGGGGCGGGTCGCCAGGCTCTCGCGGACATTCGCGACGAACTCGCTGTAGAGCGACTCGATCGACTGCGACAGGCCGGAGGAGATGACGACCTCGCGCGCAGCCTTGAGATGTTCCGGCGTCAGCGCCTGCTGCGCCAGCGCGGGCACGGCGAACAACGCCAGCGACAGGAACGCGCCTGCCAGGCTGTGACGGATCATGCGGTTACCCCTTCGTCGCTCGCCGGCCATGCGGCGATGTCCATGTGTTCCGGTGCGGCAACGCCCCTCACCGGGCGCAGCCGCCGGCCGCTCTTAGAGCATGTGCAGCCAAAGTGGAAACCACTTTTGCGGCCAAAGCATGCCGCTCGACAAGCGCTCAGCGACGTTCCCCAGCCGGATCGCCGAGGACGCGCACGCCATCACTGCCAGCGAGGAACGCTGCGTTGGCCAGGCCGAGAAAGAGGCCATGCTCGACGACGCCGGGGACCTGGTTCAGTGCCAGCGCCAGCACGTCCGGCAGCTCGATCCGGCCAAGATGCGCGTCGAGGATGTAATGGCCGCCATCGGTCAGCAGCGTCGCGCCATCCGTGCGCTTGCGCAGCTTGAGCTCGCCACTCGCCCCCGACGAGGCGATCGCGGCTGCGACGGCCCGTCGCGTCGCCTCCAGCCCGAAGGGCACGACCTCGATCGGCAGCGGGAAGCGGCCGAGCGTCTCGACCTGCTTGCCGGTGTCGGCGATCACGATCATGCGCTTCGACGCGGCGGCGACGACCTTCTCGCGCAGCAGCGCGGCGCCGCCGCCCTTGATCAGCCGCAAGGCGCTGTCGATCTCATCGGCGCCGTCGATGGTGAGGTCGAGCTCGGGCGTCTCGTCCAGCGTCGACATCGGGATCGAGAGGCTCTCCGCTTGTGCCTGCGTCGCCTCCGAGGTCGCGACGCAGATCACCTCGAGCCCCGCCGCAACCTTGGCGCCGAGGCCGTCGACGAAGTGCCTGGCCGTCGAGCCGGTGCCGAGGCCGAGCCGCATGCCCGGGCGCACCAGTTCCAGAGCCGCCAGCGCAGCCGCCTTCTTCAGGTCTTCGCTCACGCGCCGAGCCCACCCATCAGCATGTACTTGATCTCGACGAACTCCTCGATGCCGTGAAGGGAGCCCTCGCGGCCGAGACCCGATTCCTTGACGCCGCCGAAAGGCGCAACCTCGGTGCCGAGGATGGCCGAGTTGATGCCGACCATGCCGTATTCGAGCTCCTCGGCGACGCGGAAGGCCCGGCCGAGATCCCTGGTGTAGAAATACGCCGCGAGGCCGAAGGGCGTGTCGTTCGCCATCGCGACGACCTCGTCCTCGCTGGTGAAGCGATAGACCGGCGCGATCGGCCCGAAGGTCTCTTCATTGGTGACCAGCATCTTGGCGGTGACGCCGGCGAGCACCGTCGGCTCGTAGAAGGTGCGGCCCAGCGCATGGCGGCGGCCGCCGACCATCACCTTGGCGCCGCCCGCGACCGCGTCGGCGACATGGCGCTCGACCTTCTCGACCGCGCGCTCGTTGATCAACGGGCCCTGCACGACGCCGACCTCGACGCCGTTGCCGACCTTCATCTTGGCGACCTCGCCGGCGAATTTGGCGACGAAGTCGTCATGGATGCCGTCCTGGACGAAGAGCCGGTTGGTGCAGACGCAGGTCTGGCCCATATTGCGGAACTTGGCGATGATCGCGCCCTCGACCGCCTTGTCGAGATCGGCATCGTCGAAGACGATGAAGGGCGCGTTGCCGCCGAGCTCGAGCCCGACCTTCTTCACGGTCGAAGCCGCCTGCTGCATCAGGAGCTTGCCGACCGGGGTCGAGCCGGTGAAACCGATGAAGCGCACCGCCGGATGGGAGGTCATCACGCCGCCGATCGCCTGGGCGTCGCCGGTGACGATGTTGAGCACGCCCTTGGGGAAGCCCGCCTGCTCGGCGAGCGCGACCAGCGCCAGCGCGGTCAGCGGGGTGTCCGGCGCCGGCTTGACCACGAAGGTGCAGCCCGCGGCCAGTCCCGGAGCGCATTTGCGCGTGATCATCGCCGCCGGGAAGTTCCAGGGCGTGATCGCAGCGCAGACGCCGACCGGCTGCTTCGCCACGATGATGCGCGAATTCGGGAATGGCGAGGGAATGGTCTCGCCATAGATGCGCTTGGCTTCCTCGGCGTAGAACTCGACGAAGGAGGCGGCATAGGCGACCTCGCCTCTAGCCTCGGCCAGCGGTTTGCCCTGCTCGGCCGTCATGATCTGCGCCAGATCCTCCTGGTTCGCCATGATCAGCTCGAACCATTTGCGCAGGATGAGCGAGCGCTCCTTGGCCGGCTTCTTTGCCCAGGGCTTGAAGGCGCGTGAGGCGGCCTCGACCGCAGCGGTGGTCTCGTCGGCGCCGAAGCGCGGCACCTTGGCCAGAATCTCGCCGGTCGCCGGATTGTCGACCACATCGACGCCCTCGCCGATCCAGGCGCCGTCGACATGGCACTGCGTGCGCAGCAGCGAGGGATCCTTGAGCGTCAGCATGCGAGCCTCCGGCGTGTTGGGTGGGTCGCCGGGGCTCTAACACGCGGCGCAAGCGCTTGCCGATAGCAAACGCCGCATCGCCGTCGTGAATAAATTGCAGTTACCGTTTCGCCACCAGCCCCGCGGCGGCGCTACTTCACCATCGGCGTGCAGACGACCTTGTCGTCGAAGACGTAGCAGACGCTCAGCTCGCCGGTGCGGACATTGGCGCGGAAGATGCCGCCTTCGCGCTCATGGCGCGAGGGAACGAGGACATAGTCGCTCGGCGCCTGCGCACCGGCCCCCTCCCCGGCCGGGAAGCAGACGGTGACACCGACACCGCCCTCCTTGAGCTGGAACTGGCAAGCCCCGACCTCCCCGGTCGCCTTGTCGATTCGATAGACGCGGTTGAGATCGGTCTGCGGCGCCGGCGCGAACTCATAGGGCGCGGCAAGCGCCGCGCCGAAAGCCGGCAAGACGAACAGGCCGGCGCCCAGCGCCCGGGCCCAGGAACGGCCAATGGAGCTTCTGGAACAGCTCGACAGTTTCGGCACCGCTACGCCCCCTTCGACGATTCGTCCGCACCCTACCATGCTGCCGAACCCGTATCACCGCGATTGCAGCGAGGCCACGACGAGATGACGTTGCTGTTGCGCCAGCGCCCTTGCCAACCCGCATCCTCCGGCCTTTATGCGCAGGGCAACGTCACAGGATGGATCATGTCGCTCCCCCCGATCGTCGTCTTCGATCTCGACGGCACCCTCGCCGAGACCGCCCCCGACATCATGCGCACGCTGAACGTCATCCTCGAGCAGGAAGGGCTGGCCGCCCTGCCTGTCGAGCGGGCGCGGGAACTGGTCGGGGCGGGGGCACGCGCGCTGATCGAGCGTGGCTTCAAGGTCAGCGGCCGGCCGCTAGACCCCGAGACGCTGGAGCAGCTGTTCGAAGGCTTCCTTGGCATCTACGCAGACGGTATCGCCGGCAACAGCTTCATCCATGAGGGGGTCGTCGCGGCGCTGGACGAGCTCGCGGCCGACGGCTTCGTCTTCGCGGTCTGCACCAACAAGCCGATCCTGCACACCCGCCTCTTCCTCGATCATTTCGGGCTGAGCGAGCGTTTTGCCGCGATAGCCGGGCGCGACAGCTTCCCCTTCTTCAAGCCCGACCCGCGCCATCTCACGCAGACGATCGCCCAAGCCGGCGCCGATCCGGCCCGCGCGGTGATGGTCGGCGATTCGCGCACCGATGTGGACACGGCGCGCGCCGCCGGCATCCCTGTGATCTGCGTGCCGTTCGGCTATACCGATGTGCCGGTCGAGGCACTCGCGCCCGACCTGGTGATCCAGCACTTCAGTGAACTGCCGCCGGCAGTGCGGCAGCTTACCGACCGCAAGCCGGCCTTCGCTACTCATTCTTGACGGCGGCGGCACACCCCACTAGGAACAGCGCGGTCCGGGCGGCTAGCTCAGCGGTAGAGCACTCCCTTCACACGGGAGGGGTCACAGGTTCGATCCCTGTGCCGCCCACCATTTCCCCACTTTCGAATAGCCCATAGGCGCCATCGCCCTGAGCAAAGGTTGCGCGAGTGATCGAGCTCGCCTGCTCGCCGGAGATATCGGCGAGCCGGAGGATGGTGGCCCCAGTTTGCTGCATCCGCGCCATACTCTCGCGCGTAGATGACAAATGCCTATGCCTAAAAGCCGGAAGCGGCCGGCTCCTGAGATGCCGCTATCGACCGAAATCCCAATCGATCTCGACATCCAACGCAGGCTGAGACGCGATCTCAAACTGACGAGCGAGGAGATCCTGGAAATCGACATCGAGCTCGCGATCGAAGCTGGCCTGTTAAAGAGACCCAAGCCTCGCTGATACGAGGAAGCCCGACCTCAAAAGGCTGGCGCCTGCCGTGCCTTTCCGGTTACCGCCGCGCGAGCCGCCCCCTGGCTCCCCTGACGAATGGCCATGAAACCGGCTGCACATCTCGTGCAATGTAGCCACCGAATCCTGCGGCAGGTGCAGGCGCGACACGGTGACGGTGGCGCGCACAGTTCTGCGTCGTTTTCAGGTGAATGGGTGACCTAACAACATGATCGGATATCAGCAGCGTGTCCTGCGCGCCCTCGGCGTGCTTGCGATCCTATGGTCGTTCGCAATCCCGTCCCCTGGCCGGGCGGAGGCGCCGATCACGGTGAAGGGCGGCGAGAGCATCACGATCGCCGGTGTCCGCAGCATCCTCATCCGCGCTCCGCATCCCAAGGGCAGCGTGATCCTGCTGACCGGCGGCGATGGCCGTCTCGAGGTCGGCAGCGGCGCGCGCCTCGGCAAGGCCGGCGACAACGTCCTGATCCGCAACCGGGATGCCTTCGTCGCGCAGGGCTACAATGTGCTGCTTGCCGAGCTCGGGACGAACCTTCCTGCTGCGGTCGACCATATGGCGGTGATCAAGCGTCCGGTCATCGTGGTCGCCACCAGCATGGGCACGCACCGTGCGGCCCAGGGCCTCGTGGCGGGCGCCATGCCGGACAGGCTCGTCCTGACCTCGGGCCTCCTGAGCAAGGCGTCGGGCTCGGACGACACCGTCCAGACGGTACTGGGGACGCCGAACCGGCTGCCGCGCACGCTCGTCCTGCACCACCGAGAGGATCGCTGCCGCTTGACGCTGCCAGCCGGCGTCGCCCCGTTCCAGGCCTGGGCGGGCGGGCGCGTCCAGGTCGAATGGATGAGCGGCGGGCAGACCGACGAGGTCAATCCCTGTCGCTTCAGCGCACATCATGGTTTCGCCGGGCAGGACGACGAGCTCGTCGCCCGCATCGTCAAGTTCATGGTGCGCTGACAGGTCTCGGTACTTGCGCGAGCTCTTTTCGCTCGATCGAACGAAACGCGTGCCGCCGCCGCGGGGCCGCGCAATGTTGGAGCAAGCCGACGCGCCGATCCCCTCCACGGGAATCACCGTGGAGATCGGATCATGCGATTCGGCACTGGGCAATCTGCGGCGGTCGCCGGCCGCGCCCTGTACGCCTATCTCGCCTTCGTGCAGCGGACGACGCGCTTCAAGCCGGCGCTCCCCGGCATCAGGCCGTGGGAGCGCAGCCGCGAGCCCTTCATCGCCCTGACCTGGCACGGCCAGCAGATGCTGAGCCTGGCAGCGCTCGACGGCGCGGCGGAGATCGCGATCCTGACCTCGCTGCATTTCGACGGGGCAGTGGTCGCCACGGTGGTGGAGCGCGCGGGCTTCCGCGCCATTCGCGGCTCAGGCGCCCAGAGTCCCCGCAAGATCAAGACCAAGCGCGCCATTCCCGCCTTCTTCGAGATGCGCGAGGCGCTCCGCGAAGGCACCAGCCTCGTGCTCACGGCGGACGTACCGAAGCTCGCGCGTGTCGCCGGCAAGGGAGCGATCCAGCTCGCGCGGGCCACCGGGCGGCCGATCTATCTCTTCGCGGCGGTGACCAGCGCCCGGGTCGATCTCGACAACTGGGACAGGGCCAGCATCGCGCTGCCCTTCGGCCGCGGCTGCGTGCTCTGGTCGGAGCCGCTCTATGTCCGCCGCGCCGCCGATGAGCGCGAGATGGGCCTGATCGCGCTGGACATCTCGACCCAGCTCGACGAGCTCCATGCCACGGCGCATCGCCTGCTCGACCGGCGCCGCTAGGGCTACGATCCTGCCTATCGGGACTTCAACGACCGGGCGCAGCGCATTCGGCCGGCGTGGCGCAGATCAGGCCAGGCGGGCGCAACTGCTCCTGCGGGCCCGCCGGCTCGATGACGATGCGGCTGAGATCCCCGGAGAAGCGCAAGCCGAGGCCGGACGAGATCAGCACGATCCGCGCCCGGGACGAGGCGAGGATGGTGGCGTTGGCGCCGGCAAGGAAATGCGCGCTGCCGCCGAGGCTGGCATAGGTACCGAAGACGTCCTCGCGCCGGTCCAGACCGTAGACCAGCATGATCACCCGTCCGTAATCGGCGCCGAGCCCGATGCCGACCGACAGGGCCGACCAGGTCACCGGCGTCGGGATCCCGTCGGAAAAGCGCAACTCGCCGCTGCCATGGCGTCCGCCGACCACGAAGGAGCCGCTGAGCTCGCCGCCGATGATGTAGGCGTTCGGCTCGCCGAAGAGCGCGAGCGAGCGCTCGATCGGGATGCTGACCGTCTTGGACGCTGCGTCGAATACGCTTTCGACCA
Source organism: Allobosea lupini (assembly GCF_900109525.1). Lineage (GTDB taxonomy): Bacteria > Pseudomonadota > Alphaproteobacteria > Rhizobiales > Beijerinckiaceae > Allobosea > Allobosea lupini. The sequence goes on from NZ_FOAN01000002.1 coordinate 61,608, forward strand.
GCCTGGTGATGTCCTGCCGCGAGGTCGTCGGCAGCTGGCCGGCCCGGACCTCGCCCTTCGTCACCGCCCCCTGCCCGAGCGCGAGGCCGGGCACGAAGGCCAGCAGCACGGCAAGCACGAGACGCGGGCCAGACCAACGCGACATGACGCTCAGCGCATGCATCAGGCCGGCAGCTCCGGAAGAGAGTTGAACGGCAATGGCGATACGGTCCATGCAGAGACAGGAAGGGGCGGGCCCCCGATCCCGCAAGCCATACCCGCATCGAGGTTCCGTGACGACTCGCAACGCTGCAGCGATCCCGCGCCAGGGACGAGCGACCGATCGGCTGGTCCGGGCCGGGCGGCATGGCGGCGAGGCCTTGCCATGACCTCCCTGTCGCGCGCCCTCACTATCCGCCTGTCGCTGCTCGGCATCGTCCTGTTCACCGCCTTCATCGGCGCCGTCATCGCGTTTGCCCTGATCACCGAGGATCCCGGCGTCCTGCGCAACGACGTCACCTCCCAAATGATCCAGCAAAGCGCGCGTGCCGCCTCCGGCAGCGCCGTGCAGGTCGAAAAGACCGCGGGATTGTCCCGGATCGAGCGCGCCAGCCCCTCGCTCTGGTATCTCGTCTCCGATGGACGTTCCCTCGTCGAGTATGCGCCAGAGTTGCGGCCGACCCTGCCGATCGACATCCGGCTCGACGGGCCGACCATCGCCGCGCAGATGCGGATCGGCGGCGAGAACGCACTCGCCTTCGACGTCATCGAGAAGGACGGCAGCAGGATCATCGTCGCCACCCGCGGCGGCCAGCCGGGCTGGGATCTGATCCTCGGCTACTATCTGCGGGCGATCGCAGGCTCGGCGCTGGCGATCTCGGTGGTCTTCGGCCTCCTGATCGCCGGCGCGATCGCGATGTCGGTGTCCTATATCGGCGCGCGGCTGCGCAGCGCCGCCGAGGCCGCGGCACGAATCGACCCGAAGGCGCCGCGCGGCCTGCTGCCGACCGAGGAGACCCCGGTCGAGCTGATGCCGCTGACCACGGCGCTCAATGCCGCGCTCGACAAGATCGCCGGCAACATGGAGGTGCAGAGGCGCTTCATGAACAATGTCGCGCATGAACTGCGCACGCCGCTGACCGTGATGCGCGGCCGGATCGACGCGCTGCCGAACGACCAGGTGCGGCTTGCGCTCACCACCGATGTCAGCCGGCTGACCACCATCGTCTCGTCGATGCTGCAGCTCGCCCGGCTGCACAGCACCGAATTGCCGTTCGAGGCGATGCAGCTGAACGGCATCGCCCGCGCTGTGCTGGCCGATCTCGCACCGCTGATCCTGAGCAACGGCGCCGATGTCGCACTGGAAGAGGAAGGGGAACGGCGCTCGCTGATCGAGGCCAACGAAGCGACCGTGCGGGCGGCGATCGCCAATCTCGTCGACAACGCGTTGCGGCATGCACGGGCGAAATCGACGATCGTGGTCAGGGTGATCGACGGCGCGGTGCTCGAGGTCGCGGATGACGGGATCGGCATCGAGCCGTCCGATCGCCCGCAGGTGACCGAGCCGTTCAACCGGATGTCGCCGAACTCGACCGGCGCCGGCCTCGGCCTGACCATCGTGCGCGACATCATGGCCGCCCATGGCGGCACGCTGACCATCCTCGGCCGGCCGGGCGGCGGCACTCTGGTGCGTCTCGTCTTCCCGCCGCGGGAGGATGATTGAGGGGCCGCGCTACAGCGCCAGCTCCGAGACGCGCAGCATGTAGCCGATGCCACGCAGCGAGGTGATCTCGACCCTGGCGCCGGCCTCCTTGAGCTTGCGCCGCAGCCGCGAGATCTGCGCCTCCAGGGTGTTGGATTCGATCAGGTCGTCGAAGCCGTAGACCGCCTCGATCAGGACGTCGCGGGTGACGACACGGCCGACACGCTGGACCAGCGCCTCCAGGATCAGCGCCTCACGCCGGCGCAGATCGAGCATCTCCGAACCGACGCTGGCGCTGCGTCCTTCGAGGTCGAGCGAGAGATTGCCGGCGGTGATCACCAGCGAGCGCTTGGGATTGCGCCGGCGCAGGATGACGCGCAGGCGCGCCAGCAGCTCCTCCGGCTCGAAGGGCTTGACGAGATAGTCGTCCGCACCGGTGTTCAAGCCTTCGATCACGTCGGCTTTTGCGTCCCGGGCGGTGAGGACGAGGAAGGCGGGTCGCGGCTCGGCGGAATTCAGTGCCTTGACGATCGAGAGGCCGTCGCCGTCAGGCAGGCGCCGATCGACGATCACGATATCGAACGGAGTCGAGCGCAAGGCGGCAAGCGCGGCATCGATCGTCGTCGTGCGATCGGCGATCAGTCCGGCATTGGTGAGGAGCGAGGACAGGAAGGCCATCAGTTGTGGCTCGTCCTCGACGATCAGGGCGCGCATGAAAAAAGCTGATCAGGGTGCACGGATGGAACGTGATGCCGGAATAGGGGCGAAATATCCAGACGCATCACGCTCCATCCATGCCAGGGCGCAGCCGTTGGAGCCGGATTCGTTCAGGTTGGAGCAACTCGAACGGATCGGAACGGGCTCCAGAGCCGCAGGGTGGACCGGACCGGTTTCCCGGCCGGGATTTCGACGTCAGAAGCGGTAGTTGAGGCCCGCCTTGACGAGATGCTCGTTGACGCCGACGCGTGCGCGGCCGCTGGCGAACTGGAAGTTCTGCTTGCCGAGCGAGACGTAGTTGTATTCGAGCTTGGCGGAGAGATTGTCGGTGATGCCGTATTCGGCGCCGGCGCCGACGACATAGCCGATCTTGCTCTTCTCCTTCGAGACCAGCCCGTCGCTGGCCTTCAGGCTGCCATAGGCGACACCGCCGAGGCCGTAGACCAGCACGCGGTCGAAGGCGATACCGGCGCGGGCCTTGAGGGTGCTGACATAGCGCATGTCGGCGCTGGTGCCGCCGGTGCGCTTGGCGCCCTTGCCAAGGCCGTTCATCGAGATGTCAGCCTCGACACCGGTGACGAAGCCGCCCATCTGAAGATTGTAGCCGAGCTGGCCGCCGAGCAGGATCTCGTTGCGGCTCTTCTTGCCGGCCCCCTGGAAGCGATCGAAGGCGCCGCCGGTATGGGCGCCGACATAGATGCCGTTCCAGTTATAGGGCCGCGGCGCCGAATAGGCTGGCCATTCCTGCCCCCGCACGGGACGATCGGCCGCCACGGCCGGGATCGCGAGCAGAGCCGACAGGCCGAGGCCGGCCAACGGGACGAAACGATTCATCAAAGACTCCTTGCGGCGACCTTGAGCCGCCGCCGACGCATCAGGCTTGCGACCCATGTCCGCGCATCGGACCGGGTCAGCACGGCGCAGATTGCGTGCGAAGATTACGGCAACGTTGCCCGCCTGACCGTGGAGGCAAGGCCGCGTTCGCTCGGAGGGGCCTCAGCCGGAACGGAGTGGCCGGGTAGCGAGCGCTCAGTTTCTCGTGGCGCGGTCCGGGCGCGGCTGCGCATCGTTCGCCCATTCAGCCAGCGGGGCAGTCGCCATGAACTGCTCGATCGCGAGCAGGGCGATGTCGCCGGAATGGCCGGAGCGGCGCAGCCCGAGAATCAGGCGCGCCAGCCATTCGCGATGCGGATTCTCGAAGGGTCCATAGATCGGGCCGACATGCCGCCAGGCCTCGTGAAAGGCTGTTCCCAGGGCAGCGAGCTCTTCAGGCCCGGCATTGAATTGGCAGGCAGGCATGGCGAACCTCCCGTCATTTTGCAGAGCGGACCAGAGCCGGCCCGGCTTTGCAATCGGAAGTTGCCCCTCGACCTGAAGACTAGGCGAACGACCGGTTAACGGCAATCGGACAAGCCATCACAGGCTGCTCACGATCTCGCGCGGATGACGGGCGGCAAAGGCGCGGGCCGACTCGCGGAAAGCCACCCAAGCGGGCAACGGCACGGTGCCGACGTCGTTGCACGCAGGAAGTCGCGGGCGAGTGCACTCGTCGATCGCTGCATCGGGGTCTATGCGCGCCGAGCGACAGAGCGCGCGCGCGATCCGGATGATGCGTTGTTCCTCGTGATCTTCGGGAATCATTGGTCGGCAGGCCTCGATATCGTCGCCCTCATAACGCGACCCTGGCGATGAGGTTCCGCACGCCCGCACACCGTGCCCGATCCAATTCCGGCCGCATTTCGCCCGATGGAACTTTTTCTCGGCGCCGCGCTTTTGTCCGAAAATCGTCCAAATCAACGCAACTGCCAAAGTAGACGCCTACGCCTGTTGCAGCCCCGCAACGGGCGCCTTCAAAGCTTAAGAGGTCGCGTCGATGTGAACGTCGATCGATTGAACGGCAGCCGCCGCTCTGCCAGAGATTTGGGGAATTGTTGACGTTTTTCCGTCACCTTTCCGCATGCTCGCCACCCTGCCCACCATCCTGCAATCCCCTTCCGAGGCCGCAATGCTCCGCTCCTTCCGTTTGGCCCTGATCGCCGGCACGGCCGTCGCGGCCACGGCGACCGCCGCCGTCGCCGAAATCGACCCGCTTACCCGCCAGCCGCTCGTCACCTATGTCGACCCTGCCAAGGCGCAGGCGACCGCGATCCCGCGCGAGGTCGTCTCCTTCGGCGGCACCTACCGCCCCGGCACGATCGTGATCAACACGAGCGAGCGCCGCCTCTATTTCGTCCTGCCCGACGGCAAGGCCGTCCGCTACGGTGTCGGCGTCGGCCGCCCGGGCTTCGACTGGGCCGGCTCGCAGACCATCACCCGCAAGGCCGAGTGGCCCGGCTGGACCCCGCCGGCGCAGATGCTGAAGCGCCGTCCCGACCTGCCGCGCTTCATGCCCGGCGGCCCGGAGAACCCGCTCGGCGCCCGCGCCATGTATCTCGGCTCGACCCTCTACCGCATCCACGGCTCGAACGAGCCGGAGACGATCGGCCAGGCGGTCTCCTCGGGCTGCATCCGCATGCTGAACGAGGACGTGATCGACCTCTACGAGCGCGCCAAGGTCGGCACCCGCGTCGTCGTCGCCCGCTGAGCGGCACCACGCGTCCAGGATTGCGAAAGGCCGGCTTCGTGCCGGCCTTTTTCTTTTTGCATCCGATCAGGCCGGGGCCGTCACAAAGATCCGGACTGCTACCACCGCGGCGAGCAGGAGAACCAAGGACTGCTACAAGTCCTTGGCGATCTTGCCCGCCCTTCTCCATGAGGCAGGCAGGCTCACCGCCGCGGCATCTCGGGAAATTCGAGCTTGGTCACGTCATAGCCCAGCGCTCGGGCGCGCCCGACAAGCCGTCCCCGCTGCTCCTCGCTGATCTGCGGGTCGCGGGAGAAGATATAGAGGTCGCGGAACTCGGGATCGGCCGAGATGAACCAGCTGTAGTCGTTCGCGCGATCGAGCACCCAATAGTCGCGCGTGACCGGAATGAATCCGTAGAGGCGATAGTCGACCCTGAGCTTGGCGTTCGTGCCTGGATCGAGGATACGGCCCGGCCCTCCGATCGTCTTGGGCTCGCCCTCGGGCGTACCCATCCGACAGGAGTCGAGGACGTCGATGCCGCCACCGGCGTCGCGCTTGTATTCCGTCGCACCGGCCACGCAGCCATCGGTGATCGCCATCGGACGACGGGCGATCTCGTGCCACAGACCGCTGTAGAAGCGGCCGACGTCGATCTTTTTCAACGGTTCCGGCGCCTTGTTCACCGGCCCGCCCATCGCCATGCAACCCGACAGACAAACCGCCAGAACCAAGCCGGCGACGATGACCCTGGCGTTCATAACACCCTCCCTGGTGCGCATGAGGCGCATTCAGGAGCATCTACGTCCGGGACACGGGTTCGGTTCGCTCGGTTGAGGCGGCGCGCCCTAAACTCTTTTGCCCCGCTCCCGCGACAGGCCCTTCGCCGCGAGATCGTCGAGATAGGCCTGGAATTTCGCCTCGCCGTCGCGACCGAGCTCGCGCAGATAGTCCCAGCCATAGATACCGGTGTCGTGCATGTCGTCGAAGGTCAGCCGAACGGCGTAGTGGCCGACCGGCTCCACCTTCAGGATCTCGACCTCGCGCTTACCCGCCACGGTCTGCTTCTGCGTCGGGCCATGGCCCTGCACCTCGGCCGAGGGGCTCTCCACCCGCAGCAGTTCGGCCGGGAGCGCATGGCTTTCGCCACTCTCGAAGGTGATGTGGAGCGTGCGGCGGTCCTTCGAGAGACGGATCTCGCTCGGCCAGTCTGACATCTTCGTGTTTCTCCGAGCATGTTCCGCAAAAGGGGGAACCCCTTTTGCGATCAGAACATGCTCAACTTTTTGATTTGGCGCGAATTCTTTTCGTTCGGCCAACCCGGCCGAACGGAAAGCGCGCCGACAGCTTGCGACCATCAGCCGGCTTGACCGCGGGCTTGCCGCCGCCGATGTTCGCTTCCTATATCAGAGCAACGGCAGGCGCACTGCGCCGCAAGACCGCGATCGTCCAAGGATTTCAGCCGCCGTGCTGCAGGACCCCATCAAGCCCTTGATGCGTGCGCCGCTGACCGATCCGTTCGGCCGCGACATCTCCTATCTGCGCATCTCGGTGACGGATCGCTGCGATTTCCGCTGCGTCTACTGCATGTCCGAGGACATGGCTTTCCTGCCGAAGCGCGATCTGCTGACGCTGGAGGAGATCGACCGCGTCGCCAGCGCCTTCGTCTCGCGCGGAACGCGCAAACTGCGCATCACCGGCGGCGAGCCGCTGGTGCGGCGCGACATCATGAACCTGTTCCGCTCGCTCTCGCGCCATCTCGCCTCGGGCGCGCTCGACGAGCTCACTGTGACCACCAATGGCTCGCAGCTCGCCCGCTATGCGCAGGAACTGGCCGATTGCGGCGTGCGCCGCATCAACGTCTCGATGGACACGCTCGATCCCGAGAAGTTCCGCAGGATCACGCGCTGGGGCGACCTGTCGAAGGTGCTCGCCGGCATCGAGGCGGCGCGTGCCGCCGGCCTGCGCGTCAAGATCAATGCGGTGGCGCTGAAGGGCGTCAACGAGGACGAGATCGAGGGGCTGATGCAGTGGGCCCATGGCCTCGGCATGGACCTGACGCTCATCGAGGTGATGCCGCTCGGTGAGATCGAGCCGGCGAGGCTCGATCAGTTCCTGCCGCTCTCGATGGTGCGGGCCAAGTTGATGGACCGCTACACGCTCGACGACGATCCCTACCGGACCGGCGGCCCGGCGCGCTATGTCAGGGTGCGCGAGACCGGCGGCCTCGTCGGCTTCATCACGCCGATGACGCATAATTTCTGCGAGAGCTGCAACCGCGTGCGCCTGACCTGCACCGGCACGCTCTATATGTGCCTCGGCCAGGAGGATGCGGCAGACCTGCGCGCCCCGATCCGCGCCTCGGCCGACGACGCCCCGCTCTACCGGGCGATGGAAGAGGCGATTTCGCGCAAGCCCAAGGGCCACGATTTCGTCATCGACCGGCGCCAACCCCGCGCCGCGGTTGGCCGGCATATGAGCGTGACCGGAGGCTGAGAGTGAGGCAGGCCCGGGTCAGCGCCCGCGCAAGCCGCGCACGATGTTCGCCGCCCGCCTGAGAGCGGTCACGGCAGCACCGACCGCAATCAGCCAGAGCGCGACGGTCAGCACCTCGCCCTGGCCGCGCCAGAACGGCTCCAGCAGAGAGATCAGCGCCGCCGCCGTGATCATCGCCATGCGGTGCTGCTTGGCCATCGGGCCGGAGAAATCGGCCGGCAGCCCGCAATTGCGGCCGAGCTCGCGGGTATAGGCGGTCAGCACCGCAAAGCCGGCCGCCGCCCAGCCCAGCGCCGGCGCACCGATCCCGTAGCCGACGCCGGCGAGGATCAGGATATCGGCGATCCGGTCGGGGAATTCGTTCCAGAACGGCCCGTCGGCAGACTGCTTGCCGCCTTCTATCGCGACCATGCCGTCGAAGAGATTGCAGAGCAGCCTGAGCTGGCAGAACAGGGCCGCGGCTAGCAGCAGCGCGATGCGCGGCCCGGAAGGTGCCCCGCCCGCGAGCCAGAAGGCGGCGCCGGCGCAGGCCGCCATCGCCATGCTCGCCATCGAGATCTGGTTCGGCGTGATGCCGCTATCGCTCAGCCGGCGCGCTATGGCCCGGGCCCAGCCGGTGTCGCGGCTCGAGAGCGGCCGCCGGTCGTCACTCTGCGCCATGGTCCGTCGCCTTCCTGCTCCGCCACAGGGAAAGATTGTAGAGTGCCGCATAGCTGGTCGCGACGGTCAGCGGGACTGCGATCGTCCTGGCGATCTCGGGCGTGCCGCCGATCGTATGGATGAGCGTCAGCAGGCTCGCGGAGACGAGCCCCGCGATGACGGGCGGCGCCAGCAGCGCGGCCAGGCCAGTGAAGCGGCTGGCGAGATATTCGATGCCCCGTTTCAGCAGCAGGGTGATGATCGCCGAGAGCGTCCCCTGGATCAGCCCAGCCAGGAGCAGCGCCGGCAGCGGATGGGCGCGGTTGGCGAAGGCGGCCCAGCTGCCCATGGCGAGGAAGGCGAAGCCGACATGGACGATGCTGCTTCGCATCAGACGGGCGAGCGGCGAACTCACGTCGCCGACCAGCCATAGCGGACGAGGTGGAAGAAGATCGGTGCGGAGAACACCACCGAATCGAGCCGGTCGAGGAAGCCGCCATGGCCGGCGATCAGATGGCCCCAGTCCTTGATGCCGCGATCGCGCTTGATCGCCGACATCACGAGCCCGCCGAAGAAGCCCATTAGCACGATGACCAGTGCCAGAAACGCTGCCTGCAGCGGCGTGAACGGTGTCATCCAGGACAGGGCCGCCCCGACCACCGTCGCGCTGAGCGCGCCACCGACGAAGCCCTCGACGGTCTTGGACGGCGACAACCTGGGCGCGATCTTGGTGCGGCCGAGCAGCTTGCCCCAGACATACTGGAGCACATCGCTCATCTGCACGACGATGACGAGGAAGGCGATCAACAGGACGTTGCGCCCCTGATATCCGGGGATGTCGAGGCTGAGCAGCGCCGGCACATGCGAGATGCAGAAGACGCAGATCATCAGCGCCCATTGCACCTCGGCGATACGCACGAGGAAATGCTCGGTGTCGCCGCGCAGCGAGGCGATGATCGGCATCAACAGGAAAGCGTAGACCGGGATGAAGATCGAGTAGAGGCCGTACCAGTCGATCCAGATCAGATAATACTGCACCGGCAGCACGACGAAGAAGCCGGCCGCCAGCGCCCAATGATCGGCGCGGCGCGTGTCGGTCAGTGTGATGAATTCGCGTAGCGCCGCAAACGAGCAGAAACCGAAGAGCAGCGTCACGCCAGCCTTACCGCCGATCAGCGCCAACCCCATCAGCACGATCATGATCCACCAGGCGCGGATGCGATCGTTCAGGTCCTCGACCACGGCATTCGAGCCGTCCGGCGACAGCCGGCGCTGCAGCAGGTAGCCGATCGTGGAGGCCACGATCAGGACGCCGAGCAGACCGGCCAGCACGGCAACGAGATCGGGATGCGGCATCGTCATGGCGCGCTGGCCTTCGGTGACAAGGCGAGCAGCGCTTTCTCAGCCCTCGCCAGGAAATTCTGCTTGGTCTCGGCCTCGGCAAGAGTTAGCGCCGCGCCGAAGGTGACCGTGCAGACCAGCGGCACCGGCACGAACTCGCCCTTCGGCATGACGCGGTTGAGATTGTCGATCCAGACCGGCACGAGCGCCACGTTCGGGCGCGCCTGCGCCAGATGGAACAGCCCGCTCTTGAACGGCAGCAGCGGCGCATCGGTGGTGTTGCGCGTGCCTTCCGGGAAGACGATGAGAGAGGAGCCGGCATCGAGCGCGTCGCTCATCTGGACGATCGGGTCTGCCGTTCGCGTCGCTGGATCGCGGTCGATCAGGACGGCGTTGAAGACATCGCGGCCGATGAAGCGCCGCAGGCCGCTCTTCAGCCAGTAGTCGCTGCCGGCGACCGGCCGGGTCGAAAAGCGCATGCGGCGTGGCAACACCGTCCAGATCAGGACGAAGTCGCCATGGCTGGCATGGTTGGCGAAGTAGATGCGCTGCTCATCGGTCGGCGCGACACCGTCCCAGCGCCCGCGCACCGCCGTGATGAAGCGGGCGAAGAACAGGATGAGCGCGCCACCTAGGCCAGCTCCGATGTCGCGCATTCCCCACCCGTTTGCCAGCCTGACGATGACGTAGCGTTCATCGCGAACGCTGTCGACATTGCAGGGGTCTGGGGCACATTCGAAAGCCGCCGCTGCCAGGCCCGCCGCCGCTGCTCGCGCCCGACGCAACCCTCCCCCTGCTTTCGTCGCCTCTTGCCGGCGGCGTCTTGTGTACTAGTATACCGGCAAGGTCGCAGCAAAGCAGGCCAGCACAGGGAGGTAGCAATGACCCATCCGACACGGCGCGGCGTGATCGCCGGCGCTTCCAGCCTCGCGGCGCTCTCCGCCGGCGGAGCCTTTGCCCAGAGCGCGCCTACAAACCCGGTGATGCTCAACATCATCGACGTCGCCGGCAATCTGCAGCTTACCCAAGCTTCGATCGAGAAGTTCGCCAGGGACAATCCGAAGCTGATCTCGCGCCTGAATTTCTCGCGGGCGCCCTCGCCGGAGCTGCCGGCCAAGCTCAAGGCGCAGCAGGACGCCAACCGCGTCGACATCGACATGGTGCTGACCGGACCTGGCGCGATGTCGGACGGGATCCAGCAGGGACTGTGGGTCGACGTCTGGAAGTCGCACACCGCGAGCCTGCCCAAGGCCGAGGACATCTATCACGAGCAGGCGCTGATGATGCAGCGCAATTTCGGCCAGAACGAAGGCGTCGCCGTCGTTTATTCGCCGTCCGGCCCGCTGTTCGAATACATGGCCGACAAGGTCAAGACGGTGCCGAAGACGGCCGAGGAGTTCCTCGCCTATGTGAAGCAGAACCCCAACCGCTTCACCTATGCCCGCCCGCTCAACTCCGGCCCCGGCTGGACCTTCCTGCAGGGCATGCCCTACATCCTCGGCGACAGCGATCCGACCGACCCGATGAACGGCTGGGCCAAGACCTGGACCTATCTCAAGGAACTCGGGACCGCGATCGACTATTATCCGACCGGCACCGCCGCGACGATGAAGGAGCTCGGCGACGGGACGCGCGACTGCATCGTCTCGACGCTGGGCTGGGACATCAACCCGCGCGCGCTCGGCATCGTGCCGAAGGAAGCCAAGGTCTTCACCATCGCCAACACGCACTGGATTCCCGACACCCAGTTCATGTGTATCCCGAAGGGCGTGGCGGCGGAGAAGATCCCGGTCATCCTGGCGCTGATGTCGCATCTGCTGAAGCCGGAGTCGCAGGCTGCGACCTATGACAAGGGCTATTTCTATCCCGGCCCGGCGATCAAGGGCGTGACCCTGGCGATGGCGCCGAAGGAGAGCCAGGACGTGCTGAAGGAGTTCGGCCGGCCCGAATATGACGGGCTGATCTCAAGCCTGCCGACCCGCCCGCCACTGACGCCCGCGCGCTTGGTCGCCGCCTTCCGGCGCTGGGACCAGGAAATCGGCGTCGGCCACGCGCCCAAATAGGATGCGCGAGTAAGATGCGCTTTGCTGCCATCGGCCTCGACCACCGCCATATCTACCATATGGTCGGCGGCCTTCTGGAAGCCGGCGCGGACTGCGCCGGCTTCGATCCTGCGACCAGCGATCCGCGCGTGCTCGCCGGCTTCCACGAGCGCTTTCCGCAACTGCGGGAGGCGCAGGCCGAGGCATTGCTCGACGACGCTACGATCGACCTTATCGTCTGTGCCGGCATCCCCTCGGAGCGGGCCGGCCTCGCCGTCAGGGCGATGCAGGCCGGCAAGGACGTGATGGTCGACAAGCCGGGCGTCACGACCTTCGAGCAACTCGCCGAGGTCGAGCGCGTCGTCGCGGAAACGGGGCGGATCTTCTCGGTCTGCTTCTCGGAGCGCTTCATCGTCCCGGCCACCATCGTCGCCGGCAAGCTGATCGCGGATGGCGCGATCGGGCGGGTTGTGCAGACCGTCGGCCTCGGCCCGCACCGGCTGAACCGGTCGATCCGGCCGGACTGGTTCTTCGACAAGCGGTCCTTCGGCGGCATCCTCACCGACATCGCCTCGCACCAGATCGACCAGTTCCTGCATTTCACCGGCTCGCCCGATGCCGAGATCGCGGCCTCCGGCACCGGCCATTTCGGCCTGGCCGACCTGCCCGATTTCGAGGATTTCGGCGAGATTCTGCTGCGCAGCGACCGGGCGAACGGCTTTATCCGCGTCGACTGGTTCACCGCTGACGGCCTGCCGACCTGGGGCGACGGGCGGCTCACCATCCTCGGCACCGAAGGGACGATCGAGCTGCGCAAATATGTCGACATTGCCGGCCGGCCCGGGACCGACCATGTCTTCCTGGTCGACAAGGCCGGCACGCACCATATCGACGCGTCGCGCGAACCATTGACCTATTTCCGCAACCTGATCGCCGACATCGCGGACCGCAGCGAGACGGCGGCGACACAGCGGCACATGTTCACGGTCTGCCGGCTCGCCTTGCATGCGCAGGACCGTGCCGTGCGCCTGCCCGTCAGAGGAACCGAGGCAAAGTGACACGCAAGCTCGGCATCGCCGTCATCGGGCTGGGCCCGGCCGCCCTGCCCCATTCGCGCAGCCTGATCGATCTGGCTGGCAGGGTCGATGTCCGCTACGTCGCCAGCCGCTCGCAGGAGCGGCTCGACGCCTATCGCGCCCAATTCCCCTTCCCCGGCACCACCGACATCGACGCGGTCCTGGCTGACGAGGCCGTCGAGGCGGTGATCGTGCTGACGCCGCCGGCGAGCCATCGCGATGTGGGGACGCGCTGCCTGGCGGCCGGCAAGCATGTGCTGGTCGAGAAACCTCTGGAACTCACCGTCGCACGGGGCGAGGAGCTAGTCGCCGCGGCGCGCCGAGCCGGCAAGGCCTTCGGCGTCGTGCTGCAGCACCGTTTCCGGCCGGCGAGCCTCAGGCTCAAGGCGGCGCTGGACGGCGGCGAGCTCGGCACGGTGGAGGCCGGCCTGCTGCAGGTGCCGTGGTGGCGGCCGCAAAGCTACTACGACGAGCCCGGCCGCGGCACGATGGCCCGCGATGGCGGCGGCGTGCTGCTGACGCAGGCGATCCACTCCTTCGACCTGTTCCGCTCGCTGGTCGGGGTGTCCAAGGTCGTCGCCGCGCAGGTGCGTACCACCTCGCTGCACCGGATGGAGACCGAGGACTATGTCGGAGCGCTCTTGGAGACAGGCAGCGGCGCACCGGCGACACTGGTGACCACCACTGCCGCCCATCCGGGCCATCCCGAGCGCATCGAGATCATCGGCAGCAAGGGCCATGCAGCGCTGGTCGGCGGGCGTTTGCAGCTCTCCTTCCTCGACGGCCGCTCGGAGGTGGTCGAAGCCGAGGGCAATACCGGCAGCGGCGCCAACATCATGGACTTCCCGCACGACGCCCATCGCGCCGTGATCGCCGACTTCCTCGACGCGATCGAGGCCGGGCGCGATCCTGTCGTGACCGGAGAGGAAGCCCTGACCTCGCAGCGCTGGATCGACGCGATCCTGGCGGCCGGGCGCGGCTGATCACGCCATCCGATAGGCCATGCGCACGCCGCCCCAATGGCGGCCGGCGACGCGCACCGGCGCGTCGACCTCGCGCATCAACTGGATGCCGGCACCGCCCATGTCGCGCTGGTAGGACTGGATGATGAAGGGCCGTGCTGAGCGCGCCGCGGTGATGCCGGCGCGATCGTCGAAGATGCGGCGGTCGCGGCTGTAGGCCGGATCCCAATCCGGGTCGCCGGGCCGCTGCGGCCGCGAATATTCGGGATGATGCACCGGGATATAGCCGTTGCGGTCGATCGGCAGGGTGAACACGAGGCGCGGATCGCTCGCCTTGGCCTGCTCCATCAACGGCGGCAGGATCGCCTGCAGCACTGGCAGCGCCCGGTTGACGAACTGGCGCGGATTGGAGTCCGGAACAGGCAGATAGTCGGTATCGAACAAATCCTCCTCGCTGAGGCGGCCGGTGCGCAGCGCCGATTCGAGCAGAGCGGCGACCCGATGCGCGAATTCCTGCGCCTGCTCGATCAGCGGGCGATAGCCTTCCTCGATCTCGGCGAGGCGTCGATGCAGCGCCGCGTGAGCAGCCTCGTCACCAAGCTCGAAGGCGACGTGGAGGCCGAGATCGCTGCGTGCCATCACCCGGCAGGGCAAGGGCGGCACGTTCTCGATCGCGATCGTGCCGCGCATCCGAGGCCTCAGTTCGGAATCGGCAACCGACAGCAGGGCGCCGCCGAAGCCCAGATCGATCGTCTGCCCGGCGACGATGCGCCCGCCGAATTCGAGCCTGACCGGGCATTCGGCCGGGAAACGGTCGTGCTGGCGCCGGTCGGCGAAGACGGTGTGACGCAGCGTCGGTACGAAGCGCTCCAGCAACCCCTCCGCCTGGCGCGCGCCTTCGGCGAGCGCCCGCCTGGCATCGATGTTCTCCTGCGCGGCCGCGAGGGCAACGCGGTCGACCTCGCCGACGCGGTCGCGCACCGTCTCGATGAAGCGGGCGGTCGCCTCGGCGCTGCGCGACAATTCCGCCGCCGCGGCCGCCTGCTCGTGCGAGGCCTCGCCGACGGTCGCCATGACCGGATTGACCTCGCCGACGAGACGGAAGGCGTCGGTGACCACGGCGGCCGAGCCCTGCGCCGTCTGGTTCAGCCGATCGACCTGGTTGCGGATATGGTCGACCGCCTCGCGCACGCCGAGCGAGAGCGACTTCACCTCCTGCGCGACGACGCCGAAGCCCTTGCCGGCCTCGCCGGCGCGGGCCGCCTCGATGGTGGCGTTGAGGGCGAGCAGATTGGTCTGGCGGGCGATTTCGGCGATGGCGTCGACGATCGAACGAATCTCGCCGGTCGCCGCCGCGAGCCCGTTGATCATCGCCGTCGCCTCCGCGGCACGTTCGGCGGCGTTGTCGAGCATGTCGCGGGCGCCGGACATGGCCGCTCCGACGCGCTCGGCCGCCTCCGACACCTGCAGCGTCGCCGTCGCCAATGCCGCGGAGTTGTCGCTCGCCTGCAAAGCCGCCTCGCGGAGTTCCGCCATGCCGCCGCGGATCTCGCGGGAACGGATCTCCGAACGCTCGGAACAGTTCTCAGCCTGGTCGAGCCCATCGTTCAGACGACGCATCGCCGCAACGACGTCGCTCTCAAGCTCGTTGATCGCCTCGCTGATCGAGGTTTCGGCGGGAACGGCAGGCTGCTGCGGTGTCTCGGCCGCGGCCTGCAACGCAGCCGGCGCGGCAGCGGGGCCGGCACGGCCCAACAGGCGCCAGACGGAACGAGCAAGCATAGGCATTCCCGAGGGCGAGACAGGAAACCCGAGCATCCGGCAACAGGGTTAACAAACCCCTGCGACAACCGGCGCGTGGCGCGCTTGCCCGACACTTTCCAGCTGCAACCGCCCTGCCCCCGGCGCAGATGCGCTCATCTGCCGGGCAGGATGGACCGCCATCGCCCGCCCGCCTAGATTGCAGGCAGTTTTCAACCGGCGACACAGCCGGGCTCTCCAGGGATGTTCGATGAGTTCATCGCATTACGACGTGATCGTCGCCGGCGTCGGTGCGATGGGCTCTGCCGCCTGCTGGCACCTGGCCAAGCGCGGGCTCAAGGTGCTCGGCCTCGAGCGCTTCGATCTCGGCCATGCCATGGGCTCCTCGCACGGGCTGACGCGGATCATCCGCCTCGCCTATTTCGAGGGCTCGCATTATGTGCCGATCGTCAAGCGCGCCCATCAGCTCTGGCAGGAGACCGGCGACGCCGCCGGGCTGAAGCTGCTGCACGTCACCGGTTCGCTCGATCTTGCACCCGAAGGCCTCGGCCCGGTCGAATCTTCGCTGCAATCCTGCCTCGACCATGATCTCGAGCACGACATGCTCGGCCGCGACGAGATCATGCGCCGCTTCCCCGCCTTCCATGTGCCGGATGGTTATCTCGGCCTCTGGCAGCCGGGCGGCGGCTTCGTCGCCTCGGAAAAGGCGATCTACGCCCATGTCGGGCTGGCGCAGTCGAAAGGCGCGGATATCCGCACCGGCGAGCCGATGCTCGACTGGCAGCCGACCGCCGATGGCGGCGTCACCGTCCGCACCGAGCGCACGACCTATTCGGCCGGGCGGCTGGTGATCACCTCCGGCGGCTGGATCACGGACGCGGTGCCCCAGCTCTCGCGCTCGATGACGACGGTGCGCCAGGCGATCGGCTGGTTCACCACGCGGCGCCCGGAGCTTTTCCGCGAAGGCGCCTTTCCCGTCTTCATCCTCAGCGCCGAGGAGGGCACCTTCTACGGCTTCCCGCTCTACGAACATCCCGGCTTCAAGCTCGGCGGCCCGCATTTCGCGCGCGAGCCGATGGATCCGCGCGAGCCGGACCGGACGCCGAGCCCCAACCAGGTCAGGCTGATCCGCGAATGCCTGGCGCGCTACCTTCCCGACGCCAATGGCGACCCGCTGACGGTGAAGGGCTGCGTCTACACGGTCTCGCCCGACGAGGACTTCGTTATCGACGCCGTGCCCGGCGTGCCGCAGGCGGTGTTCGCCTCGGCCTGCTCCGGCCACGGCTTCAAATTCGCCAGCGCGATCGGCGAGATCCTGGCGGATCTCGCCACCACCGGCCGCTCCGCCTTCGATCTCTCGCCCTTCTCCCTTTCCCGCTTCGACGCCTGAACCGTCGATCCGCCGCGACGCCTTGCCGTTTGGCCGAGATCGGCCGAGCGGACGGTGCGCGAAGCCCGACAGGACCCGCCTTGGCCACCGCCGCCCAGAACCGCCGCGGAATCATCGCCATGCTGGCGGCGATGACGCTCTTCTGCTGCAACGACGCCCTGATGAAGCTCGCGCGCGAGGTCTTCCCGGTCGGCCAGGCGCTGGCGCTGCGCACCATCTTCGCCGTCGTGGCAAGCTTGGCGCTGGTCGTGTTCATGGACGACTGGCGCAAGCTTCCGCTTGGACTGAGGCCGATGGTGCTGGCGCGGGCCTGCGTCGAGGCGCTGTGCGCGCTGACGTTCATCTGGGCATTGGGGCTGCTGCCCCTCGCCAACATCACGGCGATCGTGATGGCTTCGCCTTTGCTCATCGTTCTGCTGGCGGTGCTGCTGCGGATCGAATCCGTCGGCTGGCGCCGGGCCCTGGCGCTGACGGTCGGCTTCATCGGCGTGCTGATCGTGATGCGTCCGAGCGCGGACGGCTTCAATGCAGCCGCGCTGGTCGCCCTTACCGGCGCCGGCTTCGTCGCCATCCGCGATCTGACGACCCGCTTCGTCGGCAGCGACGTGCCATCGACCGTCGTTTCCCTGACCGCGACGGTGACCGTCGGACTGTTGGCATCGGGCATGGGCGCCCTGGAAACCTGGCAATCACCATGGCGAATCGAGCTCGCCTATATCGCAGCCGCTGCGGTCCTGGTCACAGGGGGCGGCCTCAGCGTCATCACCGCCTTCCGCAACACCGATGTCGGCGTCGTCGCGGGCTATCGCTACTCCGTCGTCCCGATCGCGGTACTGATCGGCTGGCTCGTCTGGGGCGAGACCCCGGACGCCATCTCATACGCCGGGATCGCGCTGATCGTCGGCAGCGGCCTCTACACCCTGCACCGCCAGCGCACCCGCCCCGATTCGCAGCTGAAACCCGAGGGCGACAAACCGCTATGACAGCGAAGCCCACCCTCACCGTCCTCGTCGCGATCTCGACGCTGCAGCCGATCGCCCTCAACATGCTGGCGCCGGCGACCCCCGCACTCGCCCGCAACTTCGCCACCAGCTATGCGACGATCCAACTGACGCTGACCCTGTTCCTGGTCGCGGTCGCACTGACGCAGCTGATCGTCGGGCCGCTTTCCGACCGCTACGGACGCCGGCCCTGCGTGATAGCCGGCACGGCCGTGTTCGCAGTTGGCTCCGTGCTCGGAGCGCTGGCCGACAGTGCGGGCACCCTGCTGTTCGCGCGCGTGCTCGAAGGCGCCGGTTCCGGCACGACCTTCGCCCTGGCACGCGCCATCATCCGCGACACGGCGGGCCGCGACCAGGCGGCTAGGCAGATCGCGACCGTGACCATGGTCATGGTCGTGGCGCCGATGATCACGCCCTATCTCGGCGGCCATATCGAGACCAATTTCGGCTGGCGCATGATCTTCTGGTCGATGGCCGCGGCGGCCGCGATCGTGCTGGTCCTGGTCGGGATACGCCTGCCGGAGACGGCACCGAATGTCGGGGTGCGAACCTCGCTGACGGGCATCTTCCGGGCCTTTCCGGAGCTGGCGCGCGACCGCAGCTTCATCAGGAACGCCGTCGCGCTGGCGATGACCTCGGCCGCCTTCTTCGCCTTCATCGCCGCGGCGCCCTTCATCGTGGTCGAGACGATGGGGCGCGGCTCCGACACTTACGGCGCCTATTTCATCATCAACGCCTTCGGCTACATGGTGGGCAATTTCGCGATGTCCCGATTGGTGCTCCGGCACGGCACGGCGACGATGGCCTGGATCGGCCTGATCATCTCCTTCGTGGCGATCACCGTCGCCTTCGTGATCGCGCTGACGCCATGGTGGACGCCGCTGACGCTGTTCCTGCCGCTCGCCATCAGCGCCATCGGCAACGGATTGACCCTGCCGGGAGCGACCGCCGCGGCGCTTTCGGCGCGGCCCGAGCTCGCGGGATCGGCGGCGGGGCTCGCCGGCGCGATCCAGCTCGGCTCGGGCGCGCTCGCGACCGTGGCGATCAGCTCGCTGGTGGCGCATTGGCCGCCGGCCCTGATGGCGATGATGTGGCTGATGCTCGTCGTCGCTTTGCTTGCGTTGCGCAAGGAACCGCGTAGGCGAAAGGACTGATCCACAGTGCCTTGCGCGGCGCAATGTTGTGCGGCATGTAGCAATCGTATAACCGCCCTTCACAATCTGCATGATGCAGCCGGAATCCACGAGGTCAGGGAGGACTGAGGTGGACGCACCCCTCGCTTTGAGCCGCGCTATCGATACCCTCAACCGCAAGATCGGTCAGTGGGTCGCGTGGCTGATCCTGCTCGCGGTCATCGTCTCGACCGTGAACGCAATCATCCGCAAGCTGTTCAACGTTTCGTCGAATTCCTGGCTCGAGCTGCAATGGGTGCTGTTCGGCGCCGTGTTCCTGCTCTGCGCCGCCTGGACGCTGCAGGTGAAGGAGCACATCCGCATCGACATCGTGAACAACCTGCTGCCCAAGCGCGTGCAGCAATGGATCGACCTGATCGGCCATCTCCTGTTCCTGCTGCCGTTCTGTGCGCTGATGATCTACCACTCCGGCCCGTTCTTCATGCGCTCCTACCAGGTCAACGAACAGTCGCTCTCGGCTGGCGGCCTGCCGCAATGGCCGGCCAAGGGGCTGGTGATCGTCGGCTTCGTCCTGCTGCTGCTGCAGGGCATCTCGGAAGTGATCAAGCAGATCGCGATCATGCGCGGCAAGCTCGACGACGACGAGACGCTGCGCGGCCACGCCGCTGCCGCCGAGGCCGAGGCCCAACGCCTGCTCGAGCAGGCCAGGGCCGAAGGCCTCGCCCCGTGAGCCCAGACGCAGCTTTCCGGACCCGCTCCATGACCTTCGTTCGCTCCGCCGCGCTGCTGCTCGCGCTCACCGCAGCCGCCTTCCTCAGCCTGCACACTGGCGACGCCCACGCCGCCGGCATCGGCGACTTCCTGCGCGTCAACATGGCGCCGGTGATGTTCGTCGCGCTCGTGCTCTTCCTGCTGCTCGGCTATCCCGTTGCCTTCGCGCTCGCCGCCAACGGCCTGTTCTTCGCCCTGGTCGGCATCGAGCTCGGCATGTTCCAGGAGAACTTCCTGCAGGCGCTGCCGGAACGCATCTACGGCACGATGAACAACGACGTGCTGCTGGCGATCCCGTTCTTCACCTTCATGGGCCTGGTGCTGGAACGCTCGGGCATGGCGGAGGACCTGCTCGACACGATCGGCCAGCTTTTCGGACCGATTCGCGGCGGCCTCGCCTACGCCGTCATCTTCGTCGGCGCGCTGCTCGCCGCCACCACTGGCGTCGTCGCGGCGTCCGTCATCTCGATGGGCCTGATCTCGCTGCCGATCATGCTACGCTACGGCTATGACAGGCGTCTCGCCTCGGGCGTGATCGCGGCATCCGGCACGCTGGCGCAGATCATCCCGCCCTCGCTCGTGCTGATCGTGCTCGCCGACCAGCTCGGCCGCTCGGTCGGCGACATGTACGAGGGCGCCTTCATCCCCGGCCTGGTTCTGGCAGGGCTATACGCCGGCTATGTCTTCCTGGTCACGATGGTGTGGCCGAAACGCGCGCCAGGCCTGCCGCCGGAAGCGCAGACGCTGCGCGACGCCGACGGCGTGACGCGCCGCCGATCGCTGCTGGTGGTGACGATCATCGCCTTCGCCATCGCCATTGCCTACATGAAGTACTTCACCAAGGTCGGCGGCGGCGCGGACTTCGTCATCCTGACCATGTCGATCGCAGTCGCGGTCTCCTTCGTCATCGCGCTGGTCAACAAGTACCTCAAGCTCAACCTGCTCTCGCGCATGACCGAGCAGGTCGTCTTCGTGATGGTGCCGCCACTGGCGCTGATCTTCCTGGTGCTCGGCACGATCTTCATCGGCGTCGCGACGCCGACCGAAGGCGGCGCGATGGGCGCGGCCGGCGCCATCCTGCTCGCGTGGAGCAAGGGGCGCATGACCTTCAGCCTGCTTCGGCAGGCGACGGAGTCGACGGCGAAGCTCTCGGCCTTCGTGCTGTTCATCCTGGTCGGCGCGCGCGTGTTCTCGCTGACCTTCTACGGCGTCAACGGCCATGTCTGGGTCGAGCACCTCCTCGTCGGTCTGCCCGGCGGCGCGACGGGCTTCCTGATCGTCGTCAACGTGATGGTGTTCCTGCTCGCCTTCTTCCTCGACTTCTTCGAGCTCGCCTTCATCATCGTGCCGCTGCTCGGGCCGGCGGCGGACAAGCTCGGCATCGACCTGATCTGGTTCGGCGTCATCCTCGGCGTGAACATGCAGACCTCGTTCATGCACCCGCCGTTCGGCTTCGCCCTCTTCTTCCTGCGCTCGGTCGCGCCGAAGAACCCCTATCGCGACAAGGTGACGGGCAAGATGATGGAGCCGGTGACGACCGGGCAGATCTACTGGGGCGCCGTGCCCTTCGTGGTGATCCAGTGCATCATGGTCGCACTCGTGGTGATCTTCCCGCAGATGGTGATGCACTACAAGAGTTCGGGCATTCAGCTCGACCAGCAGCAGATCAACAAGCAGCTCGACAGCATCAGCATACCCGGGCTCGGCGGCTCCGGCGGATTGCCGGGGCTCGATCTCAACGCTCCGCCGACGCTGAACCTCAAGTGAGGCGTTAAGGCCAGAAACGACGAAGCCCCGGATCGACGATCCGGGGCTTTCGTTTTCAGATGCGAGCGTCGACGCTCAATTCACCAGCGCTGCCAGCCATTGTTCAGGTTGTTGTCGATCCGGCCGCGGCCGCTGATGACGGTCCGAAACTCGCCGACGGAGGTCTGGCTGCGCGCCTCGCCATAGACCATCGCATCGGCGGCGGAGCCGTAGCCGCGGTTGCGGGAGGTCTTGCCGAATTCGACGCGGACGCCGCCGCCGAGGCGGACGCAGGCCGAGGAGCCTTCGACGCGAACGAAGCCCGGCCCGTATTCCGGGCACGGACGCGCCGCCTGGCTCGATGCAGAGGGCGCTGCCAACGGCTTGGTCTTTGCCGGACCGCGACCGGGAAGTGGCTCGCCGATCGACTGGGCGACTGCGAGCGTGGGCAGGCAGAGCGTCGCGAGAGCTATTGCGATTGGCAGCTTCATGAGTGCCTCGATTTGCGTTCGGCGGCAGGATAGCGCTTCGAACAGGGCCGGGCTAGGGCGACGACCACCGAGACGAAAAACCCCGGCCTCGCGGCCGGGGTTGGCGTGGTGCCGAGTTGACCGGCGAACCGGCCAGCCGCCCTCTTCTCAGAGCAGGTTGCCCGCGCGGGCGCGGATCAGGAAGTTGTCGTAGGTGTATTCGGCGATCTGGAACCAGAGATATTCGTCGCCGCGGAAGGCCGACATCGCCTCGTAGATCTTCTTGAAGTCGGGATTCTTGGCGTTGGTCTCGGCATAGACCTCCTTGGACGCCTTGAGGCAGGCCTCCATGATCTCCTGCGAGAACGGCCGCAATTGCGCTCCGCCGCCGACCAGGCGCTTCAGCGCCGCCGGGTTGCGGGCATCGTACTTGGCCTGCATGTCGATATTGGCAAGGCCGGCGGCCGTGGTCAGGATCGACTTGTAGATCTTGGGCAGGGCCTCCCACTTCGCGGTGTTCATGAAGAAGTGCAGCGAGGCGCCCCCCTCCCACCAGCCGGGATAATAGTAATAGGGCGCGACCTTGTTGAAGCCGAGCTTCTCGTCATCGGCGGGACCGACCCACTCGGCCGCGTCGATCGTGCCCTTTTCCAGCGCCGGATAGATATCGCCGCCGCCGATCTGCTGCGGCACGACACCGAGCTTGCTGACGACCTGGCCGGCGAAGCCGCCGATGCGCATCTTCAGGCCCTGAAGATCGGCGACCGTCTTGATCTCCTTGCGGAACCAGCCACCCATCTGACAGCCGGTGTTGCCACCCGGAATCGCGTAGATGTTGTATTTCTTGTAGAACTCGTTGAGCAGGTCCATGCCGCCGCCATGGTAGAACCAGGCGTTCTGCTGGCGGGCGTTGAGGCCGAACGGCACCGCGGTTCCGAAGGCGAAGGTCGGATCCTTGCCGACATAGTAATAGGACGCGGTGTGGCACATCTCGACGGTGCCGTTGGTCACGGCGTCGGCCGCCTGCAGCGCCGGCACGATCTCGCCGGCCGCGAAGACCTGGATCTGGAACTTGCCGTCGGTCGCTTCCGACACGGCCTTCGCCAGCACTTCCGAAGCGCCGTAGATCGTGTCCAGCGATTTCGGGAAGGATGAGGTGACGCGCCATTTCACCTCGGGCATGGATTGCGCGATGGCCGGAGCGGCAATGACGCTGGCGGCGCCGCCGGCTCCGGCGACTTTCAGAAACTGACGACGCTTCATGCGGTGTGCTCCTCCCAGAGCTTTCAGGCGCGCCGGTTTTTCCGGTTCGCGCGCAAGAGCTTCAGGAAAGGGCATCTGCCCGGCGAGCGCAAGCATACAACATGGCCCCCATGCAAATTTCGCATAGGTATTTTGTCTAACCCGACTTGGCATCGGCGCACCGACAGTGCAATCGCTCGCGCCAACGAAAAAGCCCGGCCGCAAGGCCGGGCTTCGTTTCCGCTGCCGTGGTCGACGGCGATTACTTGCCGCGGTTGCGGACCTGGAAGATGTCGAAGGTCAGCTCTGCCACCTGCCACCAGAGATACTGGTCGCCGCGGAAAGCAACCATCGAATCGATTGCCTTCTTGAAGTCGGCGTTCTTGGCCGAAATCTCGGCATAGAGTTCGTTCGAGGCCTTGAGCGAGGCTTCCATCACGTCCTGCGGGAACGGGCGCAGCTGCGTTCCGGCGCCGACGAGGCGCTTCAGAGCGGCCGGGTTCTGCACATCGTATTTCGCCGCCATCTGGGTGTTGGCGTAGGTGCAGGCGGCGGTCAGCGCGGCCTGATAGGCCTTGGGCAGCGCATTCCACTTCTCCAGGTTGACGAAGGCGTGGACGCAAGGCCCGCCCTCCCAGAAGCCCGGATAGTAGTAGTAGGGCGCGACCTTCGAGAAGCCGAGCTTCTCGTCGTCATAGGGGCCGACCCACTCGGCACCGTCGATCGTGCCCTTCTCCAGCGCCGGATAGATGTCGCCGCCGCCAATCTGCTGCGGCACGAGGCCGAGCTTCTGCAGGACGGAGCCGGCGATACCGCCGATGCGCATCTTCAGGCCGTTGATGTCGGCGACGCTCTTGATCTCCTTGCGGAACCAACCGCCCATCTGGGCGCCGGTGTTGCCGCAAGGCAGGCCGTAGATGTTGAACTTCTTGTAGAACTCGTTGAACAGCTCGTTGCCGCCACCCTGGAACAGCCAGGCGTTCTGCTGGCGGGCATTGAGGCCGAACGGAACCGAAGCGGCGACCGCGAAGGTCGGGTCCTTGCCGACATAGTAATACGAGACGGTGTGGCACATCTCGACAGTGTTATTGCTGACCGCGTCGGCCGCCTGCAGGGCCGGCACGATCTCGCCGGCGGCGAAGACCTGGATCTGGAACTTGCCGTCGGTCAGGTCGGAAACCATCTTCGCCATGACTTCGGCGCCGCCATAGATGGTGTCGAGCGATTTCGGGAAGCTCGACGCCAGGCGCCACTTCACCTCGGGGTTCGACTGCGCAACCGCCGGCATGGCGACAGCGGACACTGCCGCACCGGTACCAGCGACCTGCAGGAATTGACGACGCTTCATATGGGGCATCTCCTCGTTTCGACGTTCATCGCCGCGCCCGGGCAGCAATAGCACCAGCGCAAGCGACATTTGTAGGACGACCTTGGTGTTATGCAGCGGTGATCGGAAGCGGCGGCCCGGGTTGACCCACGGTTAATCGGCTCACCTCGAATCTATACTTGCACAAGATTTGCGCAGCACTCCCCCCAATCGTTGCAAGATCGTCAACCGTCTCAGGTCGCTCGACAATTGCACGCAGAGCATGGCACGGCTGCGCAGGAAGCGCATGAAACTTTTTTCCCGCACGGTCAACCTCTCCCGTAAAGAAGCCCGATGACCAGCATCCCTGCCCCGATCTGGCTCTATGACGGCGTCTGCGTTCTCTGCTCCGGCGGCGTGCGTTACACCCTGCGGCACGAGCGCGACCACGACATCCGCTTCGTCGCGATCCAGTCGCAGGAAGGGCGCGCGCTCGCGCAGGCGCACGGCATCGACCCTGACGAGCCGGACAGCTTCCTCTTCATCGAAGGCGGCCTGGCGCTGGCGAAGTCCGAGGGCGTTCTGGCGCTCGCTCGCCATCTGAACGGGCCGGTGCGCCTGCTGCTGCTTGGGCGCGCGCTGCCGAAGCGCTGGCGCGACTGGCTTTACGATCGCGTCGCACGGAATCGCTACCGGCTCTTCGGCCAGAAGACGTCGTGCGACATGCCGGATCCCGCGACGCGTCACCGTTTCACCCTGCCGGACAGTCCATGAGGCGCGTCGTACTGATCGGCGCGACCGGCGTCTTCGGCCGGCGGCTGGCGCGCCATCTCTCGCGCATGGACGGCCTCGATCTGGTGTTGACCTCGCGCAGCGCCGGCAAGGCGCAGACGCTGGCGCAGGAGCTGACGGCCGAGGCGAGCGTGCCGGTCAGCGGCACGGGATTGGATCGCGACAAGGATCTGGTCGCCGCGCTCGCCGTATTGCAGCCCTGGCTGGTGATCGACGCCTCCGGACCATTCCAGCAACAGGGCTACGAGGTGCCGACAGCGGCGCTTCTGCTTGGCGCCCATATCGTCGACCTCGCCGATGCGCGCGGCTATCTCGCCGGATACGGGCCGCAGCTGGACGAGATCGCCAGGCAGCGCGGCCTCGTCGCGCTCGCCGGCGCCAGCTCGACGCCGGCGCTGTCGGCTGCGGCGGTGCGGGAATTGAGCGAAGGCTGGCAGCGGCTCGACACGATCGAGATCGCGATCACGCCGGGCGGGCGCAGCGAGGTTGGGCCGGCGGTCATCGCTGCGGTCCTGAGCTATGCCGGCAAGCCGGTGCCGGTCTGGCGCGAAGGCGAATTGCAGACGACGTCCGGCTGGGAGACCGGCGAGGTCATCGACATGCCGGGCCTCGGCCCGCGCCGGGTCGCACCGGTCGAGACGGTCGATGCCGAGACGCTCGGTCCCGATTTCGCCGTACGCTCGCGCGTCAGCTTCGCGGCGGGGCTGGAAGCCGGCATCGAGCAATGGGGGCTGGCGCGGCTCGCCTGGATACGCCGCCGTGGCTGGGTCGCCGATCTCGCGCCGCTGGTGCCCTTTCTTGTCAGGGCGCGTCGGATCACCCGGCTCTGGACCTCGGATCGCGGCGGCATGCGCGTCGCGATCTCCGGCATCGACGGCAAGGGGCGGCCGCGCCGAGCCTATTGGTCGCTGCTGGCGGAGAACGACGATGGCCCACAGGTGCCGACACTGGCAGCCGCCGCCGCGGTGCGCGCCCTCCTCGCTGACGAGATCGCTCCGGGCGCGCGCTCGGCTGCCGAAGCGCTCGACCTCGCCGCGATCGAGGCCGAGATGGCGCCCTATGCGATAAGCACCAGCCAGGACGAGCGCGCCGTCGGCCCTGCCCTGTTCGAGACCGTGCTCGGGGCGCAGGCCTTCGCGATGCTTCCGGCGGCGATCCGGGCCTTCCACGCCAATGACGCCGAGCCGGTCTGGCAGGGTCGGGCCGAAGTCTCGCGCGGAAACGGGGCGGTGCTCGACCTGTTCTGCCGGCTCTTCGGACTTCCCACGGCTGGGGGCGGGCTGCCAGTGACAGTCAGCGTCGCGCGTGGCGATTCGTTCGACGAGGGCTGCGAGATCTGGACCCGCAACTTCGCCAGCCAACGCTTCCGGTCGCGCCTGAGCGTCGATCGCAATGGCGAGCTGCGCGAGGCCTTCGGCCCGTTCTCCTTCACGCTTGCCCCCGAGGCAAACCGGGAGGGCGTGGCGCTGCCGATCGCGGCCTGGCGCGTCTTCGGCCTGCGCTTGCCCCGCTTTCTCATGCCCTCGGCCGAGGCTCGCGAGACGGTTGACGCCGATGGCCGCTTCCGGTTCGACGTGAAGCTGTCTTTGCCCTTCTTCGGCCTGCTGGCGCATTATCGCGGCTGGCTCAAACCTCGGGAACCAAGCGATGGACCAGGATAAACTCGCGAAACTCAGGGCGCGCTATGCCGGGGCGAGCGGCGCCGACATCCATGATCCCAGCTTCGCCAAGGTCGCCGCCGGCCAGTTTCAAGGCGACCGGCGCAAATGGCCGTTCTCCGATGTCGCGACCTTCATCAATGCGCCTTACCGGCCGGAGGCCCTGAGCCAGCCCGATCTCGGCGGGCTCGACGTCGCGATCATCGGCCTGCCGATGGATCTCGGCGTCACCAACCGGGCCGGCACGCGCCTCGGCCCGCGCGCGGTGCGCGCCGTCGAGCGCATGGGGCCGATGGACCATGTCAACGGCACTGCCCCGTTCAACCTGATCAAGGCGGCAGATATCGGCGACGTGCCGTTCCGCTCGCGCTATTCGCTGGAGAGTTGCCATGAGGACATCGAGGCGACCTTCAAGCAGATCGTGAAGGCCGGCGTCTCGACGCTCGGCGTCGGCGGCGACCATTCGATCACCTATCCGATCCTGAAGGCCGTCGGCGAGAAGCGCCCGGTCGGCATGGTCCATATCGACGCGCATTGCGACACGTCGGGGCCCTATGAAGGATCGAAATTCCACCATGGCGGGCCGTTCCGGCAGGCCGTGCTCGACGGCGTGCTCGATCCCGAGCGCGTCATCCAGATCGGCATCCGTGGCGGCGCCGAATATCTCTGGGAGTTCTCCTACGAGTCCGGCATGACCGTGATCCATGCCGACGAGGTCGACCGCATGGGCCTCGACGCCGTCATCGCCAAGGCGCTCGCCGTGATCGGCGACGGGCCGACCTATGTCTCCTTCGACGTCGATTCGCTCGATCCGGCCTTCGCGCCGGGCACCGGCACGCCCGAGGTCGGCGGCCTCACCTCGCGCGAGGCGCTCGCCATCCTGCGCGGGCTGAAGGGCCGCAACATCGTCGCCGCCGACGTGGTCGAGGTCGCCCCGCAATACGATGCGACCAGCAACACGGCGCAATGCGCGGCGCAGGTGCTGTTCCTCGAGCTCTGCCTGATCGCCGAGGCAAGGGCCGCCGGCAAGGGCAGGCCGTGAAGCGAAAGACGCCTCAGCTCGACGCGATCGATCGACAGATGATCGCGATCCTGCGAGCGGAGGGCCGGATCACCAACCAGGCCCTGTCGGAGCGGGTCGGGCTCTCGGCCCGGCCCTGTCTGGAGCGGATGCGCCGGCTCGAGGCCTCGGGGCTGATCGCCGGCTATGGCGCGCGGCTCTCGCCCGAGCTCGCCGGCCACGCCATCATCGCCTTCGCGCAGATCTCGCTGCGCGACCACTCGGTCGGACGGCGCGAGCGGGTCGAGAAGGTGCTGCGCGCCTGTCCCGACGTGGTCGAGCTCCTGGTGATCAGCGGCGAAGCCGACTATCTCGCCCGCATCGTCGCAAGCTCGCTCGCCGCCTATGAAGAGTTGACCGGCGCCTGGCTCGCCGACAACCAGCTCGGCATCGCCCGGATTGCGACCACCTTCGCGCTCAAGGCGCTGAAGGATTTCGAGGGCTATCCGCTGCTGGGGGAGTAGCAGGCGCCCCTGCCTTCAGCCGCCCTGCCCGGCGAGATGGCGCTTCAGCATGGTGCGCAATTCGGCGATGGCCGGCGCCCGCACGCCCTCATCGTCATCGGCGCGCAGCAGCGCCGCAACCCGGATCAGATGCAGGGTCACCGCGGCGAGAGAAGCGACGCGCGCCTCGGCTATCGGCGGCTCGACCGCCACGAGCAGCGCCGCGATGCGGCCGCGCAGACGGGCGCGTGCCTCCTTCTTGACGGCAGGATCGAGGCTGCGGCGCTCGCCGACGGCAAGAAAGGCCGGGTTCTCTTCAAGATAGGCGACGAAGCGGGCGAAGAGCGCATCGACTGCCGCCTCGACCGGCTGGCCGCGAACCTCTCCCGCGAGCGAGTCGAGCATGCCCGCGAGCGCATCGAGATGGCGGCCATGGAGCGCCGCCGCGACATGCTCCTTGGTCGGGAAGAACTGGTAGAGCGAGCCGATCGAGGCGCCGGCGCGCGCGGCGATCTGCGTCATCGTCGCCGCCTCGTATCCGGCCTCGGCGAAGACGGCGCTGGCGCCGTCGAGCAGCGCCGAGACCCTTTTCAGGCCACGACTGCGACTCGGCGCCTTGGCGTTCTTCTCCGTCGAGGGGCTTGAATTTTGTGAGGACATACTCATAAATCTACAAACATGAGGAAATCCTCATATAAAGGCCCTCTCGGCCGTGCTCCCTGATGGAGATTCCGATGCCGCTCCAGCTCGACCCTCGCAAGACCGCCCTCGTCCTCATCGACATGCAGAAGGGAACGCTCGCCTTCCCGCTCGCACCCTATGACCGGACAACCCTGATCGCCAACACGGCCGCGCTCGGGGAGGCCTTCGCCGAGGCCGGCGGCCTGATCGTGACAGTTCGGGTCGCGTTCGCCCCCGACCGCTCCGACCTGCCGCCGCAAACGATCGATCAGCCGATGATGCTGCCACCGGGCGGCTTTCCGCCCGACTGGTCGGAACTCGCCCCCGAGATCGCCGCGCTGCCGGCCGCCGTCTGCGTCACCAAGCGGCACTGGAGCGCCTTCTACGGCACGGAACTCGACCTGCAATTGCGACGGCGGCGGATCGAGACCGTGGCGATCGGCGGCATCGCCAGCAATTTCGGCGTCGAATCGACGGCGCGCGACGCCTGGCAGCACGGCTACGACGTAATCGTCGCCGAGGACGCCTCGAGCTCGGTCGGCGCGGAGCTGCATGCCTTCGCCATCGCCTCGACGCTGCCGCGCGTCTCGCGGGTCCGAAGCATCGCGGAGATCATGGCAGCCCTAGTGCCGGCTGTGGCGGCCTGAGCTGGTCGCCATGAACTGAGATCATGCCACCTTTGCCCTATCGCGATCGAGCCGCATTTCGCTTGCGCTCAGTGCATGACGATCACATTATGTTGCAGCGCGGCACGATCTTTCCGTGCTGCAACACAATAATCCATACCCGGATATCGTCATGAGCCTCTCGAGCACGGGAGACGCGTTCGCGCGCCCTGCCCGCTCCACTGCCGCGCCACGCATCGGCCTCACCCTGTTCGCCCTGGCGATGGGCGGCTTCGCCATCGGCACGGCCGAGTTCGCGGTGATGAGCCTGCTGCCCTATTTCTCGGTGGGACTGGGGATCGACGAGCCGACGGGCGGACATGTGATCAGCGCCTACGCCGCCGGCGTGGTGGTCGGCGCGCCGATCATCGCGGTGCTGGCGACAAGGCTCTCCCGCCGCACCTTGCTTATCGCGCTGATGGCGGCCTTCGCCCTCGGCAATGGGCTTTCGGCGCTCGCTCCGAGCTATAGCTGGATGCTGCTGTTCCGCTTCCTCAGCGGGCTGCCGCACGGCGCCTATTTCGGCGTCGCGGCGCTGGTCGCGGCCTCGCTGGTGCCGGCGAACCGGCGCGCACTCGCCGTGGCGCGGGTGATGCTCGGACTGACGATCGCGACGATCCTCGGCGTGCCCCTGGCGAACTGGCTTGGCCAGGCGCTCGGCTGGCGCTGGGGTTTTGGAGTCGTCACTGCCCTGGCGCTGACGACAGCGGTCCTGATCGCGCTGTTTGCGCCGAAGGATCGGCCTCAGTACGGCGCCAGCGCCATGCGCGAGCTCGGGGCACTGCGCCATCGCCAGCTCTGGCTGACGCTGGCGATCGGTGCCGTCGGCTTCGGCGGCCTGTTCGCGGTCTACACCTACATCGCCTCGACGCTGATCGAGGTGACCCAGGTCTCGCCCACGGTGGTACCGGTGGTGCTGGCGATCTTCGGCCTCGGCCTGACTTTCGG
The DNA here is from genome assembly GCF_900109525.1 of Allobosea lupini. Lineage (GTDB taxonomy): Bacteria > Pseudomonadota > Alphaproteobacteria > Rhizobiales > Beijerinckiaceae > Allobosea > Allobosea lupini. The sequence continues at coordinate 92,192 of NZ_FOAN01000002.1, forward strand.
GACTTTGGCTGCAGCCTGGTTGGCGGACCGGATGCCGATGGCCTCGATCGCGATCATCCTGCTCTGGACCGCCGGTTCGCTGGCGCTTTTCCCCTTCGCCGCCGGCAATATCTGGGCGATCTGCGTGGTCGCCTTCATGATCGGCTGCGGCGGCGGGCTCGGCACGCCCTTGCAGACCCGGCTGATGGACGTCGCGCAGGACGCGCAGACGCTGGCAGCGGCGCTGAACCACAGCGCCTTCAACACCGCCAATGCGCTCGGCCCCTGGCTCGGCGGCATGGCGATCGCCGCCGGCCATGGCTGGACCTCGACCGGCTGGGTCGGCGTGGGCCTTGCACTCGCGGGCTTCGCGATCTGGCTGGTCACGGCGTGGGATGCGCGAAGCCGAGGCAGTGAAGCAGCCGCCGAGGCCTGAAGTCAGAATCGATCTGCTATTTTAGGGTATCGAGCGCCGCTATCGTCCTTCAATTGGATCCGGCGGCCTCAAGGGGCGGGTTTCTATGTGCCCGGCGTCGGAGCAATCCATGAGGCGGATCACTCCTTGACGCTGGCGGCCATGTCATAGTTCATCATATGCGGCGGCATGCCGCTACGGCATTCTGCTGACGACGTCGCGCCTACCCTGCCTATCCCCGCAAGATCATTCAGGAGGCGCGCCGAATGCCTCTCGCGAGCAAGGTGTTGGCATTCGTCCTACCCGCCGCCCTGTGCCTGTCTTTGGCAGCGCGTGCAGCCCTCGCAGGCGAGCCCCGCTTCAGGGTCGTGATGAACTGGACCTCTGAATCGGTGTCTCCTCCCAAGAGGGAATTCTGGAATCATTTTGACATCAATTTCGCTTTCATCGGCGGTCGTCAGGTCGAGGAGCGTGTCAATAATAATCCCTCTGCGTCTGACATATATGGCCGGAAGCAGACCAAAACGATCGCGCTCGGGGACGAGTACGCGGTCGGTCGCTGGCCTGCCGTCTGGCGGGTTCTGGACGACAAGACGCTGATCCGGATCGTGGCCTACCCGACCCACTCGTGGATCGTCCGGATCAGCACGGATGGTCAATCGTCATGCACCGCCAGATTTGAATGGCGGCTCAAGGAGGGGCTCACGGAATACCAGGGCTGGTCGGCTTCCCGAAGAACGACGACCCGCTACATCAACCCGACCGTGCGCGACTGGCGATGCGACATCCTGAGGCAGACATGAGCTTCTGCCTCATGCTGGCGACGGGCTGGTCTAGCGAAGCAACTTGATGGTCTGGGAGCGCTGCATGCTTCGGGCGTGCCTCGCTTCAATGATCGCGATCGCGGCGCTGATGATCTCGGCGAACGCCTTCGCCGAATGCCGCGTCACCGGGCCGAAATGGTATCTCCACACCAACGACAGGGTGACGCTGAAAGCCGAGATGGACTCGCAGGGCTGCGGCCATAGCTATGGCGTGGCCGGGACCTGGCGCATGGACAAGCTCGTGGTGATGAAGCCGCCGTCGAACGGGCAGTTGCGCCAGATCGGCGAAGTCACCTTCTACTACATTCCAAAAGCCGGCTTCAGGGGGACGGACAACTACGTCCTCTATATCTGCGGCAAGGACACATGGGGTTCCGGCTGCGCGCGGCTGAACTACGAAGCGACGGTCGACTAGATCTTGGCTCTCCGACTCACGGCCCGCCTCGCGCCGCGATCAGGCGCATCGCGACAGGAATCGAGGCCTGCCCGGCCTCGAGCTGGTCGGTCAGCACGTAGAACCAGTTGAAGCCGATATAGAGCGCGAGCCTGGCCTCGACCTCCTCGGCCGGAATGTCGCCGCGCGCCGCAGCCGCGGTGAAGAGGCCGCGGACGTCCTGCAACCGCTCCGGCAGAAATTTCTCGCGCAAGGCCGCGAGCGCATGGGGATCGCTCTGGGCCTCGGCCAGCAGCGCCCGGAAAGTGCGCCCGGAGGGCGTGCCGCACCAGAAGCTCCAGAGCGCGCTCGTATGAGCGATGAGGTCCTGGGCCAGGTCCCCGCTCGGCACGGCCCTGATGCCTGCCTTCTCGGCGGCATAGACCTCCATCAGCAGATCGGCGCGGTTCTTCCACCAGCGATAGATCGTCGGCTTGCCGGCGCCGGCGCGGCGCGAGACCGCATCGATCGAGAAGCCGGCATAGCCCTCCTCCGCCAGCACGGCGCGGGCGGCAGCGAGGATCGCCGCCTGCGAAGCCGGGTTCCGCCGCGCACCGATCGACGCGCGGCGAACCGGAGTTGCGGCTTTTCCGGCCTTCATGATCGCGACCCTTCTTCGTCGGTCCTGCGACAGCGCTTTTGGCCCGCCCGCGGCAAGCACGTTCCCTGCAAGCACGATCTTGCAGCAGACGGCTTGATATCGAAACGGGCCGTATCTATCAATAGTAACGAAACGGAACGTTCCGTTATGGAGATGACCATGACCACCCTCACCCGCAACCCCATTCTCGCCCGCCTGCGCTTCCTGGGAACGCTGATGCTGGGCGCCTATCTGCTGATCAACGCCATACTCGCCCTGCTGGCGCCGCTGACGCCCGGCTGGTCGACCTGGTCGGTGACGGCGCTGGCCGTGCCGCCGATGGTGCTCGGCATGGTCTATCTCGTCATTCCGATCGCCCGGCGCTGAGACGGCCTCCAGCTCCGGCCCGAATCTGTCGCCTTAGCGACAGATTCGGCTGCCACCCACGAGAAGGGCGGCCTGCCTCGGCTGCTTTTGCAACTCTACCCTCGAAGGAACGAGGGAGGACCGCCATGAACGCGACCGTGCTCGAAGGGCAAGCCTGTGCACCGAACGGCGCACCGGATTGGCAGCCGAAACGCTGCAACAGCGTCTCCACGTCAGGAGCGCGCTGACCCGAGTGACAAAATCCGTGTGCAGCCGCCTTGGCCCCTGCAGCGCAAATCGGTCGCCACAACCTGTTTTCACCAATAAGAACAGCGCCTTGCCTTGCACCATCCTTGTGCAGGCACGCTCGGAAAAGCTGCAAGAGGCTACTTGCGGCCCGCCCCGATGATCGCACAAGCTGTCGCGCACAAGCCGATGCGGGAACTCGAAACGCCCGGTTGGCCAAACCCAAGGGGAGGTCCCATGAAAGGTTTCGCAAAGTTCTTCGCAGCCGCAGCGCTCACCGTTGCCGGCGCCACCGGGGCGCTCGCCCAGGCGAAGGAATGGAAGGAAGTCCGAATCGGCACGGAGGGCGCCTATCCGCCCTACAACAACCTCAACGCCAAGAAGGAGCTGGAAGGCTTCGAGATCGATTACGGCAACCTTCTCTGCGAGAAGATGAAGGTGAAGTGCACCTGGGTCGTGCAGGATTGGGACGGCATCATCCCGGCGCTGCAGGCGAACAAGTACGACATCATCCTGGCCGGCATGAACGCCACCGAGGAACGCAAGAAGCAGGTCGACTTCACTACGCCTTACAGCAAGACGCCGATCTGGATGATCGGCCCCAAGAGCACCGCTTCCAGCGACATCTCGCCGGCCACACTGAAGGGCAAGTCGATCGGCGCGCAGGGCTCGACCATCCACGCCAACTATGTCGAGAAGTTCTACAAGGACTCGACCGCGCGCCTCTACCCGACCCAGGAAGAGGCCAATCTCGACCTGCTCAACGGCCGCCTCGACTATATCGTCGCCGACGCGCTCGCCCTCGCCGACTTCCTGAAGGGACAGGGCAAGGATTGCTGCAAGAAGATCGCCGAGGTGACCCGCGACGACGCGATCCATGGTGCGGGCGTCGCCGGCGCGGTGCGCAAGGCCGATACCGCGCTGAAGGACCTGTTCAACAAGGCGATCGCCGAGACCGTCGCCGACGGCTCGCTGAAGAAGCTCGAGGACAAGTGGTTCAAGTACGAGTGATCTGACACCCGCTGACGCCCGCTCGCCGGCCGCTCCAGGCCGGCGGGCTTTATCCTCTCGCGCGCCGGCTCTCCCATGTTCGACAAATTCGCACTGCTCGGTTTCGGCCCCGGCGGCTGGGGCTGGGCCCTGCTGCAAGGCGCGGCCAACACCATCTCGGTCGCGCTCGCGACCCTGCCCTTCGGCCTGGCGCTCGGCCTGATCATCGCGCTTTGGAAGCGCTCCGACAGCATGCTGCTGCGCTCGCTGGCGACGATCTACACCACCGTCTTCCGCGGCGTGCCCGAGCTGCTGACGCTCTACATCATCTATTTCGGCATCCAGGTGCTGGTGCAGAAGGTCTGGACCGGCTTCTCGATCCCGCCCTTCGTCGCCGGCATGGTCGCGCTCGGCATGGTGCTCGCCGCCTTCTCCAGCGAGGTCTGGGTCGGCGCGCTGAACTCGATCCAGAAGGGCCAGCGCGAGGCTGCGGCGGCGCTCGGCCTGTCGAAGGCGCAGGCCTTCCGGCTCGTCGTCTTCCCGCAACTGATCCGCGTCGCCCTGCCCGGCCTCGGCAACAACTGGATGGTGCTGCTGAAGGAGACCTCGCTGATCTCGGTGATCACGCTGCAGGACATCATGTTCATCGCGACGCGCGCCAATGTTGTCACCAAGGAGCCGTTCCTGTTCTTCGGCACAGCGATGATGCTCTATTTCTTCTTCTCGCTGGTCTCGGCCTGGGGCATCGGCAAGCTCGAGCAACGCACCAATCGCGGCTTCGCCGCTTTCGGCGGAGCGACGCGATGACCTGGTGCGAATATCCCGGCTACCTGATCGGCAGCGAGGTCCTGCAGAACTATGGCTGCCGCATGGCCAGCGGCCTCGGCATCACATTCCAGCTGGTCGTGCTCTCGGTCGCGTTAGGCTTCGTGCTGGCGCTCGGCCTCGCCATCGCCAGGCTCTACGGGCCGCGCTGGGCGCAGATCGCGATCAACGGCTACACCACCTTCTTCCGCGGCACGCCGCTGCTCTGCCAGCTCTTCCTGGTCTATTACGGCTTCGGCCAGCTCCGGGTGTTCTGGCAGGATATCGGGCTGTGGTGGTTCTTCCGCGAGCCGTTCTACTGCGCGCTTTTCACCTTCACCATCAACACCGCCGCCTATCAGGCCGAGATTCTGCGCGGCGCGATCCAGTCGATCCCGCGCGGCCAGTTCGAAGGGGCGCTGGCGCTCGGCCTGCATCGCTGGGCGACCTTGCGCCGGGTGATCCTGCCGCAGGCGATGATCCTGGCGCTGCGTCCGCTCGGCAACGAGCTGATCGTGATGATCAAGGCGAGCGCCATCGCCTCGCTGGTGACGCTGTTCGACCTGATGGGCGCGACGCGCCTCGCCTTCGCCCGCTCCTTCGACCTGTCGATCTACCTCTATGCGGCGCTGATCTATCTCGTGCTGACTGAGATCATCCGCCGGGTCTGGGACCGGATCGAGCTGCGGCTGACGCGGCATATGGCGTTGAGGTGACGCTACGGAGAATTTGACAATCTTTGCCAATCCCCGCCATATTCGATGAAGTGGAGATCGAACATGGCGACGATGAACGTGTCCTTGCCGGCCTCGATGAAGGACTGGGTCGAGGCCCAGACCGAGACCGGTCGCTATGCCAATGCGAGCGACTATGTACGTGACCTGATCCGGCGGGATCAGGAGCGCAACGACAAGATCGCTGCGATGCAGCGCTTCGTCGATGAAGGCCTGAACAGCGGGATAGGCACGCGTTCAGGCGATCAGCTCTTCGCTGCCGCCCTCCAGCGCACCGCGACACCGCCCGGCAATCGATAGTGGGCTTTCGCCTGTCGCTAGCGGCAGAAGAAGACATCATCGGCATTGCCGAGCAGGGAATACGACTGCTCGGTCCGCTTCAGGCCAAGCACTATCACGATGAGTTATTGGCGATCTTCGCCATGATCGCCGTCTATCTTCGTATCGCGCGCGAACGCTTTGAACTGTCGCCGCCGATGCGCATCTACCCATTCAAGGCGCACCTTGTCGTCTATCGTGTCGACGAAAACGGCGATGTCCTGATCGCGCGTATCCGCCACGCCCATGAAGATTGGGGCGAAACCTGACCGTTCAGCCCGGCAGGGTCAGCACCAGCGGGCCGTTGGCGGTCGCGACCACGGTGTGCTCGTACTGGACCGTGGGCGCACGCGGCTCGGAATACAGCGTCCAGCGATCGCCCTCGGCATGCTCGGCCCAGTTGGCGCCGAGCGACAGGAACGGCTCGACGGTGAAGACCAGCCCCTTCTGCATGACGCGGCGCTCGGAGCGCTCGGGCCAGGTCGCGATCTCCTTCGGCTCCTCGTGCAGCGAGCGGCCGATGCCGTGGCTGGCGAGGTTTCGCACCAGCGTATAGCCGTTCTTCTGGGCAAAGCGCCCGACGGCTTCGCCGATCCCGGCGACCGGCTTGCCGGCACCGACCTGGCCGAGCCCGGCCCAGAGCGCGCGCTTGCCGTCGCGGCACAGCTTCTCGATGCGGCGATCGACCGGCGGCACCGTGAAGGACGCGCCCGTATCGGAGAAATAGCCCGCCTTCTGAGCAGAGACGTCGATGTTCACGAGGTCGCCCGCCATGATCCGGCGCCCGCCGGGAATGCCGTGTGCGACCTCCTCGTTGATGCTGATGCACGTGGCGCCCGGGAAGCCGTAGACGGTCTCGGGAGCGGAGCGCGCACCATGCCTTTCGAGCATGTCGCGGCCGATCGCATCGAGCTCGGCCGTGGTGATGCCCGGTTCGAGCGCCTTGCCCATCGCGGCCAGCGTATCGGCGACGATACGGCCGATCTCGCGCAGGGCCTGCAGCTCTTCGTCATTGGTGATGGTCATGGCGGGTTCCTGACCGATTTCGGCGAGGCCGGCAAGGCAGGGCGCGGCAGACTGCCCATGCACGATCCCTGCGGAATCGCGATCGCTGCTATCGCTTCCCTCGCCTTCCCTGGCGCGCTAAAGCCGCAATGACCTTTCAGACGATTGCAGCGGAGCACCTCATGGCCAAAGTCGCTTTCCTCGGTCTCGGCGTGATGGGCTATCCCATGGCCGGCCATCTCAAGGCCAAGGGCCATGAGGTCACCGTCTACAACCGCTCGCCGGAGAAGGCGCAGAAATGGGTAGCCCAGCACGGCGGCGCCTATGCCCCGACACCAGCCCAGGCCGCGGAAGGCCAGGAGATCGTGTTCGCTTGCGTCGGCAATGACGACGATCTGCGCTCGGTGACCACCGGCGAAAATGGCGCCTTCGCCGCTATGGGCAAGGGCACCGTCTTCGTCGACCACACCACCGCTTCCGCCAATGTCGCGCGCGAACTCGACGCAGCGGCGACCGCGGCCGGCTTCGGCTTCGTCGACGCGCCGGTCTCCGGCGGACAGGCAGGCGCCGAGAACGGCGTGCTGACCGTGATGTGCGGCGGCGACCAGGCGACCTACGCCAAGGTCGAGCCGGTGATCGCCAGCTTCGCCCGGATGTGCAGGCTGATGGGGCCGGCCGGCTCGGGCCAGCTCACCAAGATGGTCAACCAGATCTGCATCGCCGGCCTGGTCCAGGGCCTGTCCGAAGGCGTCCACTTCGCCAAGCGCGCCGGCCTCGATGTCGAGGCGATGCTGGAGGTGATCTCGAAGGGCGCCGCGGGCTCCTGGCAGATGGAGAACCGCGGCAAGACGATGAACGCCGACAAGTTCGATTTCGGCTTCGCCGTCGACTGGATGCGCAAGGACCTCGGCATCGTGCTCGACGAGGCCCGGAACAACGGCGCCCGTCTGCCGGTGACCGCGCTGGTCGACCAGTTCTATGCCGATGTGCAGAAGCTCGGCGGCGGGCGCTGGGATACGTCGAGCCTGCTGAAGCGGCTGGAGCCGTAAGGCTCAGCCGACCAGCCGCGCCACCTCCGCACGCAGCACCGGCACCAGCTCGGCCTCGAACCAGGGGTTCTTCCGGAGCCAGCCATTGTTGCGCCAGGAGGGGTGCGGCAGCGGCAGGATGCGCGGCCGGCGCTCCCCGGCGAAGATGTTGCGCCAGTCGGCGACGGTCGCGGTCAGGTCGGCCGCTGCCTTGCGCCCGAGATGCCATGCTTGCGCGTAACGGCCGATCACCAGGATAAGCTCGATCTCCGGCAAGCCCGCGAGCACGCGGCTTCGCCAGGCCGGTGCGCATTCGCGGCGCGGCGGCAGATCGCCGCCCTTGCCGTCGAGCCCGGGGAAGCAATGGCCCATCGGCACGATCGCCACGCGAGAAGCATCATAGAAGCGGGCCTGGTCGAGGCCGAGCCAATCGCGCAGGCGGTCGCCGGAGCGGTCGGTGAAAGGCCTGCCGCTGGCATGGACACGCGTGCCGGGCGCCTGGCTCGCGATCAGGAGGCGCGCGCTCGCCTCAGCCTGGATGACGGGACGCGGCTCGTGCGGCAGGCGCGGCAGATAGACCGGCTCGTCCCGGCAGATGCGGCAGTCGCGCAATTCGGCGAGGACATCGCCGAGCGCTTCGGAGGCGTTGTCTCCCTGCCCGCTCATTGCCCGGCCAGCCGCGCCCGGCCCTTTCGCTGCGAGATCAACCCGTCGCAGTACCAGGCCGGCACCTTGTCGGCGTGCTTCTCGGGATCGCCGGGCCGGACGGTGAATGCGCCTATGATGTCCCCACTGGCGACGCTCCGCGGGACATAGAGCGTGCCGCTGCGTTCGACGGTGAAGCAGTAGGTCTGCCGGGTCTCGATCGGGCCGTAATAATAGCAGATCGCATCATCCGTCGTGGTCCAGCAGGCATCGCGGTTCGGCATTGCGCGATCGCGGTTGTAGCCGCTCACCCGCCCATCGGCGTGATGGAACTCGCTGAAGGTCTCGCCGCTGCTGTAGCGCCCGGTCGCGGTATTGCCCTCGACGAGCTGGCGCATCTGCTCCCCCGTCAACCGCTCGACGGCGAATGCCTCGCCGCCCGCGACCGAGAGCCCGAACAGCAGCAGCGCCGCACACCTCATTGCGAGGCGAGCCGCGACGACATCGACGGCGGCGGACCCTGCGAGATCAGGCCGTCGCAATGCCAGGCCGGCGCCTTGTCTGCGTGCTTCTCGGGATCGCCCGGCTGGATGGTGGCGATAGCGTTGATGCGGCCGGTTCGATGGGTCTGCAGCACATAGAGCGAGCCGCTGCGCTCGACGGTGAAGCAATAGGTCCGGCGGGATGCGAACGGGCCATAATAGTAGCAGACGGCCTCATCGGTCGTGGTCCAGCAGGCATCGACGTTCTGCACATGCCGGTTGTGCCCTGTCGCACGGCCGTCCTGGTGATGATACTCGCTGAACGGCAAGCCGTTATTGTAGCGGCCGGCAACCGTGTTGCCCTCGAAGAGCTTGCGGATCTCCTGGCCGGTCAGACGCTCGACCGCGAACGCGCTCGTTGCCGAAACGCAGAGCGCCAGCAGCGCCGCGATCCTGCCGGGCCGCTTCACCTGGCCGCCACGCGTCGCGACATCAGCGGTCCCTGCGGACCGCGCGAGATCAGCCCGTCGCAATACCAGGGCTTGCCGCCATCGGTGTGGTTGCGCGGATTGGCCAGCTCGATGGTCGCCACCGCGTTGATCCGGCCATTATCGAGATTGCGCAGGATGTAGAGCCGGTCGGTCAGCTCGACCGTGAAACAGTGCGTCGTCCGCTCCTCCGGCGGGCCGTAATAATAGCAGACGGCATCGCCCTTGGTGATCCAGCAGGCGTCGCGATTCTCCTGCCAGCCATTGTTGCCGAGCGCCCGCCCGTCCGGGTCGTGAAACTCGGTGAAGAAGCCGCCGCCAGTGTAGCGGCCACTGACCGTGTTGCCGGTGAAGGCGCGGTTGATCTGCTCGCCGGTCAGCTTCTCCATCGCCGTCGCGGCGAGCGGGACCATCAGAGCAAGCAGGATCAGCGGCAGGCGCATGATCAGACCTTCCAGCTCGGCCTGGCCGAGAGCTCGCCATGCCAGCGCCGGATATTGGTGAAATCCTCCGGCAGCGGGATGCGGGAAGGCTTCATGAAGTCGATGGCGATGCCGGCGGTGATGTCGGCGACCGTCAGCTCGTCGCCGCAGAGGAAGCGATTGGCGCCGAGCTGCAGGTCGAGCAGCACGAGATGATCGTCGATCTGCTCGCGGCTGGCCTCGGCCCATTCCGGCACCTGGTCCTCGAGCTCGGCCATGGCGGGATGGCTGTGGCGGAACACGGCCGCGACCGCTGTGAACAGGCCGAGCTCGATGCGGCGATTCCACATCTCGATCAGCGCCGCCTCCTTGGGGGCGGCGCCGAACAGGGCCGGCGCCGGGTGCAGGCTCTCGATGTAGCGACAGATCGCGATGGTCTCGGCCAGCGCCGTGCCGTCGTCCAGCAGCAGCACCGGCAGGCGCTGGGACGGGTTGATCCGGGTGAACTCAGGTGTCCGGTGCTCCTTCCTGGCGATGTCGACCGGGATGAGCTCGGGCAAGGGCACGCCCTTCTCGGCGAAGAAGATGCGGACCCGCCGCGGATTGGGCGCGCGCCCGCCATCATAGAGCTTCATGCCCCTCGCCTTTCGCCGTCTCGGACATCGCGGTTTCACGGTGCCGGCGCCACCGTGTCAAGAGTTCAGCCTGCAAAGACGGCGGCAAGACGACAGAACGGCCGAGCCCGGGAACAAAGCCAGGGCGCGGCGATTGATCAGCCAGCAAGAGAAGAGGCAATGCCGCAGGACTGGAGCTTCGTCGTCTGGATCGTCGTCCTCGCCATTCCGGTGGGGCTGATGCTCGCAACCTTCTGGTCGCGCTCGCGTCAGCCCGGTACCGCGCGGCTGGATGGGCCGAGCAGGGACGATCCGCGCGAGCCGATGTGACCACTCTCCCGAGCGATCACCCCGGCGCAAGTAGGATCAGCGCGAGCGGCACCGCGACCGCGGCCACCACCGTCTGCAGCGCGCAGATGCCGGCCATCAGCGGGGCATCGCCACCGAGCTGGCGCGCCATCACATAGGAGGACGAGGCGGTCGGTAGCGCCTGAAACAGGATGGCGAGGGTCGCCGCCGGGCCGCCGAGGCCGAAGCCCTTCAGCGCCGCATAGGTCGCGAGCGGCATCAGCACGAACTTGACCGCAGAGGCGACCAGCGCCGGCTTCAGCCCGCGGCCGAGCGCGCCCCAATCGAGCGCCGCGCCAACGCAGAGCAGGCCAATCGGCAGCGAGGCCTGGCCGAGCGCCTTGAGGCAGCCCTCGACGCCAGGCGGCAGGCCAAGGCCGCTGAGCTGGATGGCGATGCCGAGCACGCAGGACATCAGCAGCGGATTGAGCGCAAGGCCCCGCAGGATGCCGCGCAAGGTCGGCTGGGCCGAGCCCCAGCGGGCGAAGACGAGGACGCAGAGCACGTTGACGGTCGGCACGATCGCGGCGTTGGCCACAGCCGCCAGCGGCAATGCGGATGCGCCCAGCATGCTGCCGGCCGCGCTCAGGCCGACATAGTTGTTGAAGCGGATGCCACCCTGGAAAACCGAGGTGAAGGCGGCGTCGCTATAGCCGAGCCAGGGCTTCGCCAGGACCAGCAGCGCCGAGACGGCGACAATCGCGGCGATCAGCGTCAAAGCCAGCTCGGCGACGGGCAGTCCCCTAAGATCAGCCATCGCCAGCGCGTGGATGAAGAGGGCCGGGAGCAGCACATAGTAGCTCAGCCGCTCGGCCTGCGGCCAGAACGCGTCGGGCAGGAAGCGCAGGCGCCGCATGGCGTGGCCGAACGCGATCAGCAGGGCGATCGGCGCCAGAGCGAGCAGGATCGCGCCGATCATGCCCTGAACTCACAAGCGGGCAACCAAGTGGGCAGCAATGTCATGCGGCAGCGAATCCGGCGCGGGAGCAGGAAGAAGACGATTCTTCTTTAGGTCGCCCTCACCAGAGACGAAACCGCCTGAACTGTCAGCGGGATTGAGGAATTCGCATGGCCCGCCCAGGCTTCAACGCGGATGGCTCCTGCGCCACGCTTCCGGCCGCTCGAAGCTCGTCGCCCAGATGCCGCGGCCGGCCGCCTTCGCCTCAGCCTCCTCGGCCTGATAGGCGCCATAGGAAACCGCGTGGCCCTGGCGTACCAGAGCCGCGTTGATCTCGGCGTCACCCTGGCGGCAGCGCGCCAGTCCGCGGCCATAGCGATCGGCGCGGGAGATCATGCAGTTGACGTTGCCGAGCGCCAGCATCGCGGCCAGCGCACGCCTGGCCTGCCGGCCGCAGGCAACCTCGCCACCGGTACGATCGCGGCAGGTCTGCCGGTATTCCGGCGCGTCGATGCCGTCCAGGCGCAACTCTTCGCCAAGAAGCCTGATCGAATCGCCATCGATCGCCTCGGCCGCTCCGGCGAGATCGCGCCCCGAGCCGAGACGATACTGCAGGACTGCTCCCGCGATCGCCAAAAGCAGAAGGAATCCAAGGGCTACGACAAAGTCGACGGATCGGCCGACCCGCCGCCAGCCGAACGGTCCGTAGCTGCCTGTCCTGAATCCGAAGCGTGCCATCAGCATAAGCTTAACGATTTCTCGCCAATCATGGCGAGCCGGAGCGCGAAGGTTGCGCTGCCGGACGGGAGCCTTTGACTTCGGATCATGCCGGAACTGACAGCCGAACAGGTGCAGCGCGGCCGCGGACCCGATCCGACCGTGCTGGCGCGCCGCAAGCTGATCAACCGCGAGGTCCGGTCGGCGCGGGAGAAATTGACCTCTTCGACCGGTCTCCAGCGCGCCTTCGACTACGAACTGATCCGCGTCTTTGCCCAGTATCGGCTGAACGGTTCGGCCGGCACGCTGCTGCTCGCCTTGCTGGTCGCGGCGGCCGCCTGCGTCTGGGTGCCGTTCTATGTGGTCTCGGGCTGGCTCTGCCTGGTGGTGCTGACCTCAGCCTTCGCGGCCGTGCTGTGCCGGCGCTTCCTGGCCGAGCCTTCCGCAGCCGCCCGCGTCAGCTTCTGGCGCAAGCTCCTACCTACCGCCGAACTGCTGCACGGTCTGTCCTGGGCCCTGCTGGCCGGCCTTTTCGTCGGCATCGAGGCACCCGGCGCCCGCTTCTTCCTGATGACGGCGCTGCTGATCGTCAGCGCGCTCACGGTGACGCTCGCCGCGACGATCCCGATCGCGGTCTATTTTGGCCTCGCGCCGATCGTCAGCGCGATCATCCTGTCCTTCAGCGGCCGCTCCGACATCGACAGCGTCACCATGCTGCTGATGGCGGTCTGCGCACAGCTCTTCTTCATCTTCCTGACCAACCGACTCTATTCGACCTCGGTCGAGACCATCGAGTTCCGGGCCGAGAAGGATGCGCTGATCGCCGAGCTCGAAACCGCCAAGGCCAATTCCGACGAAGCCAGGCGCAAGGCGGAGGAGGCGAACCTCGCCAAGTCGCGCTTCCTGGCGACGATGAGCCACGAGCTGCGCACCCCGCTCAACGCCATCCTCGGCTTCTCCGAGGTGATGAAGAACGAGGTGTTCGGCCCACATACCAATGCCTCCTACAAGGAGTATTCCGGCGACATCCATTCCTCAGGCCAGCACCTGCTGACGCTGATCAACGAGATCCTCGACCTCTCTCGCATCGAGGCCGGCAAATACGAGCTCAGCGAGGAGGCGATCAGCCTCGCGGCGATCGCCGACGATGCAGCCCACATGCTCAACCTGCGCGCCAAGGCCAAGAGCCAGACAATCCGCCAGGCTACCGAGCCCGATCTGCCGCGGATCTGGGCCGATGAACGCGCGATCCGCCAGGCTGTGCTCAACATCATCGCGAATGCGATCAAGTTCACCCCGCAGGGCGGCGAGATCTCGATCAAGGTCGGCTGGACCGCGACCGGCGGGCAATATGTCAGCATCAGCGATACCGGTCCTGGCATTCCCGAGGACGAGATCCCGGTGGTGATGCAGACCTTCGGGCGTGGCTCCCTTGCGATCAAGACCGCCGAGCAGGGCTCGGGTCTCGGCCTGCCGATCGTCAAGGGGCTGATCGACCTGCATGGCGGCGGCTTCCGCATCAAGTCGAGCCCGCGCGCCGGCACGGAAGTGACGATCACGCTGCCCGCCGAGCGGGTGATGGACACGCTGCCGGCGCTGCCGGAGCCGAACGAGCGCTCGGCGGCCTAAGCGCTCCTGCCGCGGAGGCGCTACGCCGCCCGACGCACGCCTGCCGTGCCTTTCCGCTCGACCTCGCCCTCCTCCCACCAGTCGCCAAGCGCGTCGATCAGCGGTACGAGGCGCTGACCAGCGGCGGTCAGCTCGTAATCGACCCGGCGCGGATAGCCGTCGTGGTCGATGCGCCGGACGACCCCGGCCGCTTCCAGCTTGCGCAGTTCCAGCGCGAGCATGCGATGCGAGACGGTCGGATTGTCGCGCCTGAGTTCGTTGAAGCGCTTGGTGCCGTCCTTCAGATAATAGAGCAGCAAGGTCGGCCAGCGGCCGCTCAGCACCCGCATGACGCTCTCGATCGAGCAGTCGGACACGACGTCCTTCATGATCCGTTCCGCGCGTGGTTACAAAAAAGTGCGTAATTTACATGGGGCGGCGAGTGACTAGGTTCCACCCCGCTGCGCAGCGTTTCCCAACCAGAACGGAAAACGCAAGATGGAACCGATTCTCGTTTATGGCTACCCGGCCGGCACCTCGATGGGCCTGGTCGCGGCTCTGGAATGGCTTGGCCAGCCCTACAAGCTCAGCCGCGTCGACATGCTCGGCGAGATGCGCGAGCCACCCTACAAGCGGATCAACCAGCGTGTCGAAACGCCGGTCTTGATCACGGATAAAGGCCGGCCGCTGACCGAGACCATGGCGATCGCCGCCTATCTCGAGGCGCGCGACACAGAGCGCAAGATCAGCTTCGATCCGCTCTCGCCCGAAGCCGACCGCATGCACCAGCTGATGGGCTTCCTCAACACCGGCTTTACCGGCGCCTTCACGCCGTTGTGGGTGGCGCTGGAGCTGCCCGAGCCCGATCCGGATTTCGAGGCGGCACTGCGCCGTTTCGGGCGCGAGCGCGTGATCGAGCGCCACGACAGGCTGGAAGAAATGCTCGATGGCGGGAACTGGCTGGCCGGCGGCAAGCACAGCCTCGCCGACGGGCTGCTCGCAGGCGTGGCGCGCTGGCTGGAGTACCATGAGGTCGCCAATCTCTCGCGCTGGCCGAAGCTGCAGGCGCTGCGCCAGCGGGTCGAGGCCGATCCGGCGGTGGTCTTCGCGACCGCGCTGGAAAACGGCGATACACCGGCCGGCGGCGGCGCCTTCAAGGGTCATGTGCCGTTGGCCGAGGTGATCGAGCGCTTCGGCGCCTGACACGCGAAAGACGCGCCGGGCCGAGCGTCCGGCGCGTCTTGTATGCTTGATCGCAGCACCCATGATATACATGATCCGTGTATATCAAGCAGGAGATGATCCATGCAGGTGGCACGTTGGGGCAACAGCCTCGCCATCCGGATACCCACCGCCGTCAGTGAGGCGTTGGCCCTCAAGGAGGGCGACGATGTGGAGATCCGTATCGCCGATGACCGCACCTTCCTGATCGCTCGCGACGAGCGCAAGCCGCAGGCGCTTGCCCGCATCCGCAGCCTGCGCAAGCCGCTTCCTCCCGGCTGGCGCTTCGATCGTGACGAGGTCAATGAGCGCGCGCCGTGACGCGCGCCTTCCTCGACAGCAATGTCGTGGTCTATGCCTTCAGCGACGATCCGCGGAACGGCGTGGCCGAAGAGTTGCTCGGCCGCGGCTGCGAGATCAGTGTCCAGGTCCTGAACGAGTTCGCCCATGTCGCGCGGCGCAAGCTCGGTCTCTCGTGGGCCGAGATCTGCGATGCAGTCGAGGCGATCACCACGCTGAGCCGAACCGTCCATCCGCTCGATCTCGTCACGCACCAGGACGCCGTGCGCCTGGCTGAGCGGCACAAATTCGGCTTCTACGACGCGCTGATCGTCGCCAGCGCTCTGCGCGCCGGCTGCACGGTTCTCCATAGCGAAGACCTGCAGCACGGCCTTGTCGTCGAGGGGCAGCTTCGGATCGAGAATCCGTTCCGGGCGGAATAACCGAGCTCTACTCGCCCTTCTGCGAGACCTGTGCCTGTGCGAAGGTCGCCATGCCGGAATGGACGCCGGCGGCGGCCTTGACCAGGCCGGCCGCGAGCGCGGCGCCCGTCCCTTCGCCGAGCCGCATGTCGAGCGCCAGCAAAGGCTGCTTGCCGAGCTTGACCAATGCCTGCGCATGGGCGCCCTCGGCCGAGAGATGGCCGGCGATGCAGTGGTCGAGCGCGGAGGAGTCGAGCGCGTGCAGGATCGCTGCGGCGGCGGTCACGACATAGCCGTCGAGGATCACCGGGATGCGCTGCAGGCGGGCGGCGAGGATAGCGCCGCAGATCGCCGCCATCTCGCGGCCACCGAAGCGGCGCAGCACTTCGAGCGGATCGTTCAAATGACTGGCGTGAAGCTTCAGCCCGGCCTCGACCGCGGCGATCTTGCGCCTCAGCCCGTCCTCGTCGACGCCGGTGCCGCGGCCGCACCACTGGGCCGCGCCGCCGCCATAGAGCGCGGCGAAGATCGCGGCCGCGGAGGTGGTGTTGCCGATGCCCATCTCACCGAGCGCCAGCAGATCGGCGCCACCCGCGAGCGCCTCCATGCCGAAGGCCATGGTGGCGACGCAGGCGCGCTCGTCGAGCGCATCTCCTTCGGTGAAATCGCCGGTCGGCAGGTCGAGCGCAAGGTCGAAGACCTTGAAGCCGAGATCGTAGGCAGCGCAGATCTGGTTGATCGCGGCACCACCGGCGGCGAAGTTCTCCAGCATCTGCCGCGTCACGCTCTGTGGAAACGCCGAGACGCCCTGGGCGACGACGCCGTGATTGCCGGCGAAGACGCAGACCAGGGGCCGGTCGACCCGCGGCGGCGCCTTGCCCTGCCAGGCGGCGAGCCATTCGGCGATCTCCTCCAGCCGCCCGAGGCTGCCGGCCGGCTTGGTCAGCTCCTTGTCGCGGGCGCGCACCGTGTTGGCCGCGGCCATGTCGGGGCCGGGCATGTTGGCGATGAGATTGCGGATATCGTCGAAGGGCAGGCCGGAGGCGGGCATCGCAGACATCTGAGGAAGCCGATCTTGAAAACCTGAGGAATCGGGCAGCGCGAGATCGCCGCCGCGCAGCCGCTGCTGCTATAGGCTGGAGCGGACGAAGACAATCCGAGGGCAGCGTGACGCAGACCGACAGCGATGATGCGACGCAGGCAACGGCGCCCGCCTGGCCGGGCTGGCTGATCGCGACCGCAACCTGCATCCGCTTCTATTCGCGCCTGCCGGTACCGGCGCTGCCGGGCGAGACCGCACACACCCTGCCCGATTTCCGGCTGGTGCCGCGCGCCCTGCCCGTCGCGGCGCTGGTCATCGCGCTCCCTGCGACGCTGATCGCACTGCTGGCCGGCCTTGCCGGCGTCAACGCGCTGCTGACCGCAGCGCTCACCGTGACCGCGCTCGTGGTGACGACCGGCGCCTTCCACGAGGACGGGCTCGCCGACAGCGCCGACGGGCTGTTCGGCGGGCATACGCCGGAGCGGCGGCTGGAGATCATGAAGGACAGCCGCGTCGGTACCTTCGGGGCGCTGGCACTCGGCCTGTCGCTGTTGCTGCGGGTGAGCGCGCTCGCGGCGATCCAGCAAGGCGCTGGTGCTTGGGCGGCCGCGGCAGCCGTGCTCGTCGCGGCGCCGTGGTCGCGCGTCGAGGGTCTTCGCATCCTCGCGACGACCCCGCCAACCCGGCGCGACGGCGCCTCCGCCACGGTCGGACAACCCGATCGATCGGTACTGCCGGTCGCCTATGGCTTGTCGGGTGCGCTCGCCCTGTTGCTGGTCGCAGCCGGCGCCCTCCCCTTTGCTGGCGTCCTGATAGGCCTGGCCCTCTCGGCGCTGACGACCCTCTGGCTGTCGCGCACCGCCATCCGCCTAATCGGCGGGCAGACCGGCGACATCCTCGGCGCGGCGCAGCAGCTCGGCGAGATCGCGATCTATCTCGGCCTCGCCATCGTCATCGGCTGGGGCGGGCAATGAGCGCGATCTCGAGCCCCTGCATCAAGATCTGCGTGATGGATCCCGCGAGCAAGCTTTGCCAAGGCTGCGGGCGGACCCTGCAGGAAATCGCTCAATGGTCGCGGCTCTCGGAGGCGGAGCGGCTCGCCATCATGGCGATGCTGGAAACGCGCCTCAGCCGTCCGCGAGACGGGCAAGCTCCTCGCCGGTCAGCCTGAAGAAGACCTTCTCCTGGTGCTGTTTGGCGCCGAGGTTCCCGTAGAAGCGCAGCAGGCGCTCATCATCACGCGCCGCCGTCCAGTCGATCCGGCCAAGGCCGCGAGCGAGCGCGAGCCGCGCCAGTTCGGCGAGCAGCGCCCTGCCGGCGCCGAGCCCGCGGGCGGCCTGCGCCACATAGATTTCCTTGAGGAAGCAGCCGGGCCGGAGACCCGGACCGGGGTAGATCGCCGAAAAAGCAGCGAAGCCGACGATTGCGCTGTCGTGCTCGGCGACGAGGAGTTCGGTCCCGGCCGGCCGGTTCGCCAGGCCGGCGCGGATTTCGGCATCGGACGGACAGGGCACACGGTAATGCGCCTGCATCTCAGCCATCAGGCCGGCCAGACCGGGATGATCGGCCACCTCGCAGGCGCGTATGGCGACCATGCCCGCCTCGCTCAGGCGATCAGCGACCAGAAGAAGCGGGCGCAGACCACCAGCAGGAAGATGCCGAAGGCCACCTCCAGCCGGCGCTTCGACAGCCGGTGCGCCAGGCGCGCGCCGATCGGCGCCGTCCAGATCGAGGTCGGAATAAACAGCAGGAAGCCGATGAACGAGACATAGCCGAGCGAGAGCGGCGGCAGGATGTCCATCTTCGGCCAGCCGGCATAAATGTAGCCGAGCGCGCCGGGGATCGAAATCAGTACGCCGAGGCCCGAGGAGGTCGCGACCGCCTGGTGGATCGGCCGGCCGTAGAAGGTCATGAACAGGCTGGAGAGCTGGCCTCCGCCGATGCCCATCAGCGCCGACAGGATGCCGATGACCACGCCATAGATCCGCATCAGGAGGGGACCCGGCATATCGTCGCCGAGCTTCCAGCGGTCGGAGGCGAAGAGCAGGCGCATGGCGCTGGCGAAGGCGACCGCGACGAAGACCGCCTTGAACACATCGGGCGGGGCATAGCGCGCTATCACGCTGCCGCCGATCACACCGAGCACGACGGGAACGGCCCAGATCTTGATGATCGAGGTGTCGACCATGCCCTTGGCGAGATGGGCCCGGTAGGAGCGGATCGAGGTCGGGATGATCACCGCCAGCGACGTGCCGACGACGAGCGGCATGCGGACTTCCTCCGGCACGCCGATCACCCGGAAGACCTCGTAGAGCACCGGCACGATGACGGCGCCGCCGCCGACGCCGAACAGGCCCGCGAGCAGGCCGGTGACGGCGCCCGCCGCGATCAGCGACACCGCGAGGAAGATCAGGTCGTTCAGGGGAATGCCGGCGATCATCATGCACCCGAGCCAGGACAGGTCGGGCTGCTCTTAGGCCTTTGTCCGGAAAGGGCAAGGTTCAGGCGGCAAGGCAGGCATGCGCCGAGGCGACCGCGTCATCGGCGCAGCGTCGCGGCAGACTGCGCGGCGGAGCGGTCCCGACGCGCCCGAAACGGGTGCCGGTCACGGCTTGACGTAGGTCCAGCCCTTCTCCTGCAGCTCCATAACCCGGACGACGCCGGACTTCACCACCGTCGCCTCGGGGATCAGGGCAATCTCCTTGTTCTCGGCCTTGCTCATATTGCCCTGGGTGTTGCCGCAGGCCTTGAAGGAAATGGCCGGCGTGCTCAGGGCGATCGTCGAGATCCGCGCCTTCACCGGCGAGGTGTCGTCGCGCAGCATGTGCAGGCCGGGCCCGAAGGTAACGACCTCGATCTCCACCTTCTCGCCGAGCTCCTGATAGTACTGCGCCACATTGGTCGCGTTGTTGAGCGCAAGATTCATCATCGCGGGATCGTTGGTGTTCACCTGCAGGATGAGCCGGTGTGGCTTCCTGTCGGGCACTGGCGGCTTCGGTGCCTGCACGGCGCTCTGCTTCGTGGCCTGCGCCATCGCGGGCGAGGAGGCGAAGGTGACAGCGAGGCCGGCCAGCAGAGCAGCGCCAAAAGCATCTTTGAACCTTATCGTCATCGGATTCCACCCATGGTTCGAGGACTATTCGCTACGTGGCCTGGCAAGGGTGCGCGGCCATTTGCAGGCTGCGGCGACCCTGTCCCGCGCCGCTTTCAGGCCGACGAGGCTGAAATGCGCGTCATGGACGGCGCCCGCGCGCGTGCCGAGACGGATCGCGATGCCCCCCTCATTGGGGAGCGACAGCAGCAGGCCGACCACATCGCCCCTGAAGGCAACCCCGGTCCCGTAGGACGGCCGGCCCGCCGCGAGTTGCACGGGCTGGCTGTCATCGACGCGATAGGACAGTACGGAGTCGGCTCCGCTCTCGGATGCGGCCGGCCCGCCAAGGACCAACTCGGTCCGGCCACCGCGGCAGTGAATGGAAAGCTGCTTCAGGGCGCCGTTGGCACCGCCTTCGGCGAAGGCGGTGGCGGTGACGATCGGCGTGTAGTCGATCGGTGACGTAGTCTCGCTGACGATCCAGCCATCGGCATCTCCCGCGGGACGCCTGGGCACCGTCACAGGCTGCGGCAGCTTGTTCAGGCAGGCAGGCCGCTCCGCCGGATCGAGCAGCGAGCAGGCGCGAAGCTGCGCCATCGGATCGGGCGCCCCCTGTGCGAAGGCGACCTGGCTCGCAACCTCGAAGACGACGGAGAGCATGATCAGCTTCATTGGCTCGCACGTTGCGTCTGCGCCTTGCGATCCAGCCAGTCCTGCGCTGCCGGGAAGCGGTCGAGGCCGGGCACGGTCGCGGCGAGATTGATCGACTTCCATTTCGGGTCGAAGCCCGGTGCCTGCAGCTTCTCGACGCGGCTGAACAGGGTGTCGACGAAGCGCGCGACGCGCTCGTAGCGGTTGGTCTGGGGCGCCCAGTTGAACGCGACCAACGCGGTCGGCACCGCGATCGTCGAGACCCGCTCGCCCGCCTTGATCAGGCCGGGATATTCGCCGGCCTCCAGCACCGCCGGCAGATAATAGTCCTCGAACCTGCTGTCATAAGCCACCGGAAGGAACTTGAAGCCGGGCTCGAAGCGTCCGCGGACGAAGGCATCGACCGGCTTCGAGGTGATGAACACCACGCCCGCCATCTCGCCCTTGCGCATCTGTTCGAGCGCGAGCTGATGCGGGATGAAGGTGTTGTCGGCATTGATGCCGAGACGGCTGAAGATCAGCGGCCCCGAATAGGCGGCAGCGGTTCCGAGCGTGTTGAAGTTCACCTTCTTGCCGGCGAGATCCTGCAGGCTCTGGATCTCTGGCCGCACGAAGACATGCAGCTCCGAGGGGAAGAGATTGAGCACATAGGTGATCTTGCGCCGGATCTGCGGCAGCTGGGCCTTGTACTCCTCGAGCGCGTCGGAATTGATGATCGCCGTGTCGATGCCGCGCAGATAGAGCAGCGAATTCAGGTTTTCGGTGGCGCCGCGGGTGACGATCGGCAGCACGTGCAGGTTATTCCCGTCGTCGACGACGCGGGCCATCTCGGCTCCGAGGCGAAGCGGCGCGCCCTCCAGCAGGCCCGCTGCAAGACCGACCGTCCAGGCGTTGGCCTTGTCCTGCTCCGTCGCGGCCGGCCGGACCATGCGTCGTGGCTGGCCGGAGCTCGTCTGCAAGGTCTGCGCCTCCAGGCCGGGCAAAGCGAGCATTGAAACGAGCGCCGCCAACCCGGCCAAAAGCAGCAGGGACCGTCCTGAAGGCATCTTCATCCCGCACTCTCCTCTGGAAGCCACCCGTCGTCCGGCGTCCGACATCGAGCGCTATCGCGGCAACGCGTCGACACGATCCTTCGCCTCCTGAATGCCCCCGACCTGCGCCCGCGCATAAAGCTCGCGGGCCCTCGCGATCTCGCCGCGCGTGCCATAGGTGCCCCAGGCGGACAGGATGCGGGGATCGTAGGTCTCCGCGAGCATGAAGCTCGCCCTGGCACTGCCCATGTCGGCTGCGCGTTCGAGCACGGCCCGGGCGGAGCCGATGTCGCCTTGAGCGAGCAGCGCGCTCGCCCTGGCGATCAGCCGCATCGCCTCGGGGCTGTTGCGAGCTTCTCCGGCCGTCGGCGGCAACGGCGCGCCGGCTGTGATCGTTTGCGCGGGCCTGGGAGGCTCCCTGGCTACGGTCGCAGGCTGCGCCGCCGCAGCGCGCAGCGACGCCACTTCCTCCGCTACGGTCGCGCCACGGTCCCGTTCCTGCTGGAGCGCCTGACGCAGCTCCGCGATCGTGCCCTCGCTCGCCTGCCTGAGCTTGTCCGTTTCCCCGCGCGCACTTTGCAGCTGCGCCAGCTGGGTTTCGACCTCCCGCTGCGCGGCGGCCAGTTCACCGGCCAGGGCCGCCCGTTGCGCGCGCTCCTGCTCGATGGCCTGGCGATATTGGGCGATGCCGGCTGCCTGCTCCTGTCGCAGCGCCGCAAGCTGCGCTACGGCAGCCGCCTTCTGCCGCTCGAGTTCGAGCCCTTGCGCCGCCCGCGCCGCCTCCGCCTGCCGGAGCTGGCCTGCCTCCTCGCCGGCCTTGCGCAATTGTGCCGCCTGCGCCTCGCTCTCACGCCGCACTGCCGCCAGCTCGGCCACCAGCGCTGAACGTTGCCCACGCTCCTCGTCGAGGGCTTGACGATGCTGCGCCGCAGCCGTGGTCAACGCCTGCCGCACGGCTGCGGCTTGGGCGATGGCAGCTGCCTTCTGCCGCTCCTGCTCCTGGAATTGCACGGCCCTCGCAGCGTCGGCCTGCCGGAGTTGCCCCGCTTCCTCTGCGACCTTGCGCAGTTGCGCCGCCGCTTCGCGCTGCGTGGCCGAAAGCTCCTGCGCGAGAGCGGCAGCCTTTTGCCGCTCCTGCTCGAGCGCCTGCATGGCTTTCGCCGCCTCCGCCTGCCTGAGCTGGGCCGACTCCTCGCCGACCTTGCGCAACTGCGCCGCCTGCGTCGCCATGTCACGCTGCGCGGCCGACAGTTCCTGCGCCAGAGCGGCCGCCTTCTGCCGCTCCTGTTCCAGCGACTGGGAGCCCGTTGCCGTCGCGAGTTGCTTGAGCTGTTCGAGGTCGTCGCTTGCACTTCGCAGCTGGGCCGTCTGAGCCTGCAATTCGCGCTGCGAAGCCGAGAGCTGATCGGCCAGTGCGGCACGCTGTGCGCGCTCGCCGTCGAGCGCCTGGCGATGCTGAGCTGCCGCTGCCACCAATTCCTGCCGCGCAACTATGGCTTCCTGCGCCAGTGCAGATGCCTTGTCCTGCTCCTGCCGCAATGATTGTTCGTTCCTGCTGGCGTCGCCCTGCAACTGCGCTTTCAGGGCCGCGATGGCGCCGCGGGCCTCGGCCAGCTCCCGCGACATGGCAGCGATGCTGGAGGCCTCGCCGGCGGGCAGGACGAGTGGCGCGCGCTCCTTCAGCTGACCGGGCTCCGGTCGGTCCGCGTTGCGCGGGACAAGGAGAAGCAGAACCGCGGCCGCAACCCCGCACGCCAGAGGGGTGAAACGGCGCCGTAGCGGTGCTCGGCTTGGCCGATCGGATTTTCCCGACCTGTCCTGCCGGTTGCTTTGGCCCGGCGCGGCGGGTGGCGCACTTGTCAGCGTCCAGTGAGCGGTATCGATCGTCAGGCCCGCCTCGTCCCTAGCGACGACAGCCTTCCCATCTCCTGATGCGCTTTCGATCGCGTCGCGCATGTGGCTGACGCCTCTTGGTCGGCGGCATGCACCTGGCGAACCGGGCACGAGCGACTTCATTCCGGCCGATGCGAACCTCGGCGCCTGTGCGAAGGACGCCTGCGGGAGTGTCGACCACACCCTCGCCGGCATCGAGCTGACCTCAGATCGGATAGCTCCAGAAGACGGGCAAAGGGGCAGGAGCCTGCCCGAACGGAGTACCCTGCCGAAAGCGACCCGCTCGGCTAGTCGCTGACGCCCTCGCGCGCGACGATCGTCATCAAGGTCGCCGTCAGCATGGCGCAGAGCTTGGGCTTGCCGTCCGTCACCGCGAAGACCTCGGCCATGGCGAGCGTCAGGGTACGGCCGGCCTTGACCACCCGGCCCTTCGCGACGAGCTCGTCGCCGGTGGCGGGCGCCAGCAGGTTGATCTTGAACTCGGCGGTGAGGATGCCGCTGCCGGCCGGCATGGTGGTGAGCCCGGCATAGCCGGCGGCGCTGTCGGCGATGGTCGCGACCGCGCCGGCATGGACGAAGCCGTGCTGCTGGGACAGATGCGGTGACGCCGGCATGGCGATCTCGACCTCGCCCGGCGCGACGCGCACGAGCCGGGCGCCGAGCGTCGTCATCATCGCCTGCCTGGCGAAGCTCGCCTCGATGCGAGCGACGAGGGCAGGATCGGTCGCCTGGTCAGCCATCAGCGCTCACTCCGCGGCGATCGCCGCCGGGGCTTCGCGCTCGACATGAGCGATCGCAGCGCGCAGTTCGGCGAGACCCGCTCCCGCCAAGACGCAATGCTCGGACAGGTGGCGACGGAACAGGCGCGAGCCGCGCCGGCCGGGGAAGAGCCCGACAAGATGGCGGGTGAAGGCATGCAGGCGCCCGCCCCGTTCGAGATGGGCAGCGATGTAAGGCTCGAGCGCCTCCAGCATCGCGAAGGCGTCCGCGACCGGGGCATCCTCGCCGAAGAGCAGCGGATCGACCGCGAGCAGCACTTCCGGATTCTGATAGGCCTCGCGGCCAAGCATGACGCCATCGAGATGGGCGAGATGCGGCAGCCATTCGTCGGGATGCCTGATGCCGCCATTGAGCGAGACGATCAGATCGGAATTGGCCGCTTTCAGCCGATAGGCGCGCTCATAGTCGAGCGGCGGGATCTCGCGGTTCTCCTTGGGCGAGAGCCCCTGCAGCCAGGCCTTGCGGGCATGGACCACGAGCGCATCGACGCCGGCCGCACGCACGGCAGCCGTCAGCGCATCGAGCGCCGCTTCCGGGTCCTGGTCATCGACGCCGATGCGGCATTTCACCGTGACGGGGGTCGAAACGGCCGCCTTCATCGCCGCGACGCAATCGCCGACCAGCGACGGCTCGCGCATCAGGCAGGCGCCGAAGGCCCCACCCTGGACACGGTCGGAGGGGCAGCCGCAGTTCAGGTTGATCTCGTCATAGCCGAAATCGGCGCCGATCTTCGCGGCCTCTGCCAGCAAGGCCGGATCATTGCCGCCGAGTTGAAGCGCGACCGGGTGCTCGACATCATCGAAGCCGATCAGCCGCTGCCGATCGCCGCGCACCACCGCCTGCGCCGTCACCATCTCGGTATACAGCCGGGCGCGGCGCGACATCAGGCGATGGACGATCCGGCAATGCCGATCGGTCCAGTCCATCATCGGGGCCACGGAGAAACGGTGGTCTGCTGCGGTCATCATCTACGGTCTGGCGTTGCCGGAACCCTGCTGGCGAGCGCAGCGCCGTAGCAGATTTCCCGCCCTCCATATAGTGCGCCGGCGCTCTACTGGAATGTGAGGTTCGCTTTCGCAACGATCTCGGCATAGACGGCGCGGTCGGCAGCGATGCGCGCAGCGAACTCGGCAGGAGTCGAGAAATTCGGCAGGACACCGAGCGTCTTGAGCTGCTCCTGTGCCTTCGGATCTGCCAGCGCCTTGCCCGCCGCGGCGTTGAGCTTGGCGACGACCTCGGGGTTCATGCCGGCAGGACCTGCGAGCCCGATCCAGGTCCGGATCGTGCCGGAAGCGATCCGGCCGCTCCAAGAGCTGTTCGCGCCGATGGCAGAGCGCTCAACCGCGCTGATGAGGCAATACAGCGTCGACGAACTCGCGCTGATTGCAGACTTCGTTGAGAAGGGCACCGCCCTCGCGCTGGAGCGCGCCAGGCAGCTGGAGGGCGACTAGCCCGGCGCTGCCGGGCCCGCCGCTACGCTCGAACGACCGGAAAAAGGGCGCGCAGCCGCCCGTCGCGGAGCCACAGGCCGCCCCACATGAACAGCCCAAGATAGAGGCTGAAGAGAATATGGCTGAAGAGCGGGCTCCCGGCCCGGATCTGCGTCGCCATCGCCCCGCCGAGCAGGCCCATCATCAGGATCGCACCCAGCAGTGCCGTGCGCGGAACGAGGTAGAGGACGAGGCAGGCCAGCTCGATCAGGCCTATCATGAAGGCATAGCCGACCGGCCAGCCGAGCTGCGCCATCGTCTCCTCGGCCACCGGCATGCGCAGCAGCTTGGGCGTCACCGACGCGCCCAGCATGAAGAGGGCGAAAAGCCCGGTCAGGACGCGGCCCGTCCAGAGCATGGCATTCTTGGTCATAGGCGTCTCCCTCGATTCCGGTGCCAGGAAACCGCAGCGCTCGTCATCGCATGACAGGAACGATCCGGCGGTCCGGGCCTGGCTTCTTGCTGACGCGTGACTTAGCCGGCGACGTCATTCGACGTTGCCCCGACCGTGCATGTTATGTTCCCGTTCGCGAGCACAGGTCGAATCACGCATGAACGCGCACGTCTATCTCGACAGCCTCAACCCGGCGCAGCGTCGGGCGGTCTCGCATGGCGGCGATGCGGCCCCTGCCCCGCCGGTGCTGATCATCGCCGGCGCCGGCTCCGGCAAGACCAACACGCTGGCGCACCGCGTCGCCCATCTGCTGGTCTGCGGCGCCGATCCGCGGCGCATCCTCTTGATGACCTTCTCGCGCCGCGCCGCCTCGGAGATGATCCGCCGCGTCGAGCGCATCGCCCGCAAGGTGATGGGCGACGGCGCCGGGGTCGCGGTCGATGCGCTGAACTGGGCCGGCACCTTCCATGGCGTCGGCGCGCGGCTGCTGCGCGACCTCGCCGAGCAGATCGGGCTCGATCCCGCCTTCACCATCCATGATCGGGAGGACGCCGCCGACCTGATGAACCTGGTCCGGCACGAGCTCGGCTTCTCGAAGACCGAGGCGCGCTTCCCGACCAAGGGAACCTGCCTCTCGATCTATTCGCGCTGCGTCAACGCCGAGCAGCCGATCGAGGATGTGCTGCGCCTGTCCTATCCGTGGTGCATCGCCTGGGCGGAGGAGCTGAAGCAGCTCTTCGGATCTTACGTCGAGGCCAAGCAGCAGCAGAACGTGCTCGATTACGACGACCTGCTGCTCTACTGGGCGCAGGCAATGTGCGATGGCGACCTCGCGGCCGATGTCGGGGCGCGCTTCGACCACGTCATGGTCGACGAATACCAGGACACCAACCGGCTGCAATCGTCGATCCTGCTGGCGCTGAAGCCCGATGGCCGCGGGCTGACGGTGGTCGGCGACGATGCCCAGTCGATCTATTCCTTCCGCGCCGCGACCGTCCGCAACATCCTCGACTTCCCGCTCGCCTTCTCGCCACCCGCTGAGGTGATCACGCTCGAACAGAACTACCGCTCGACGCAGGCCATCCTCGGCGCCGCCAACGCAGTGATCGACCTGGCTGCCGAGCGCTTCACCAAGAACCTCTGGACCGACCGGGCGACGGGTGCCGCGCCCGAGCTGGTCAATGTCCGGGACGAGGCCGACCAGGCGCGCTTCATCGCCGAACAGGTGCTGGAGAACCGCGAGGCCGGCACGACCTTGAAGCAGCAGGCGGTGCTCTTCCGCGCCTCGCATCATAGCGGCCCGCTCGAGATCGAGCTGACGCGCCGGAACATCCCTTTCGTGAAATTCGGCGGGCTGAAATTCCTCGACGCCGCCCACGTCAAGGACCTGCTCGCGCTGCTGCGCTTCGTCGAGAACCCGCGCGACCGGGTCTCGGCCTTCCGCGTGATGCAGCTCATGCCAGGCGTCGGGCCGACCTCGGCCCAGCGTGTCATCGAGCACCTGGCGCAGGCGCCGGACGGGGCGGAAGCTCTTCGCCATGCTCCGGCGCCTGCGCGCGCGGGAGAGGACTGGATCGCCTTCGTCGAGGCGATCGAAGCGCTGCGCTCGGGCATGTCGGGCTGGCCGGCCGAGATCGAGCGGGCAAGGCTCTGGTACGAGCCGCATCTGGAGCGCATCCATGAAGACGCGACGACGCGGCAGGCCGACCTGCTGCAGCTCGAGCAGATCGCCGGTGGCTATCCCTCGCGCGAGCGCTTCCTGACCGAGCTGACGCTCGACCCGCCGGACGCGACCAGCGATCAGGCCGGCGTGCCGCATCTCGACGAGGACTATCTGATCCTCTCGACCATCCATTCGGCCAAGGGGCAGGAATGGAAGTCGGTCTTCGTGATGAACGTCGTCGACGGCTGCATCCCGATCGATCTCGGCGCCGGCGCCAAGGACGAGATCGAGGAGGAGCGCCGGCTGCTGTATGTCGCGATGACGCGCGCCAAGGACGATCTGCATCTTATGGTGCCGCAGCGCTTCTTCACGCATGGCCAGTCGTCAACCGGCGACCGGCACGTCTATGCGGCGCGAACGCGCTTCATCCCGAACACGCTGCTGAAGCATTTCCAGCGGCGCGCCTGGCCGCTGGCGGCACAGGCCGGCTCGCGGCCGGTTTCCGCCGGCCCGAAGATCGACGTGCGCGCCAAGATGCGCGGCATGTGGCGCTGAGCTGCCCTCAGGCCGCTTCGCGGATGAAGCGGCTGAGGAAGAGGCGCGTGCGCGGATGGCTCGGATTGGCGAGCACCTCTTCCGGCCTCCCCTGCTCGACGACGAGGCCGCCATCCATGAAGACGACGCGGTCGGCCGCCTCGCGGGCAAAACCGATCTCATGGGTGACGACGATCATGGTCAGGCCCTGGCCGGCGAGATCGCGCATGGTCGTAAGCACCTCGCCGACGAGCTCGGGATCGAGCGCAGAGGTCGGCTCGTCGAACAGCATCAGCTTCGGCCGGATCGCCAGCGCCCGGGCGATGGCGACGCGCTGCTGCTGGCCGCCGGAGAGCTGGCGCGGATAGGCATTCGCCTTCTCGGTCAGCCCGATGCGGCCGAGCAGCTCCATGGCGTAGTCGGTCGCGTCCTTGCGGGAGTGACCGTGCACGCCGACCGGCGCCTCGATGATGTTCTCCAGCGCCGTCATGTGCGGGAAGAGGTTGAACTGCTGGAAGACCATGCCGATCTGGCGGCGCTGCGCGGCAATGGCACGCGGCGACAGTTTGGTCAGCCGCTCGCCGCTCAGCCGGTAGCCGATCTGCTCGCCGGCGACCATGATCGAGCCGCGATCGATCGCCTCCAGATGGTTGATGCAGCGCAGGAAGGTCGACTTGCCGGAGCCCGACGGGCCGAGCACGACGACGACCTCGCCGGGCATGACGTCGAGATCGATGCCCTTCAGCACCTCGTTGTGGCCGAAGGATTTGTGAACGTTGCGGGCGCTGACCAGCGGCGCGGCCTCTGTCGCGATCCGGCTCATGAGGTCGCCTCCGCGATGGCCGGCATGCGCTCCACCGCACCGCGCTCGCCGCGGGCATAGTAGCGCTCGATGAAGCCCTGGCCGATGTTCAGGACGGTGGTGATGACGAGATACCAGATCACCGCGACCATCAGCATCGGGACGACCTCGAAGGTGCGGTTGTAGACCGCCTGCACCGAATACAGCAGGTCGGCCATGGCGATGACGCTGACCAGCGAAGTCGCCTTGATCATGCTGATCAGCTGGTTGCCGGTCGGCGGCACGATCGAGCGCATCGCCTGCGGGATGATCACCCGCCACAGCGCCCTCGCCCGCGTCATTCCGAAGGCGTCGCTCGCCTCGGTCTGGCCCTTGTCGACCGAGAGCAGGCCGCCGCGGATGATCTCGGCCATATAGGCGGCTTCGTTCAGCGAGAGGCCGGCGATCGCCGCCGTCATCGGCGTGATCAGGTCGTTGGTGTGCCAGCTGACCAGCGTCGGCCCGAACGGGATCGATATCGAGATCTCGGGGAAGAGCGTCGAGAGATTGTACCAGAAGATCAGCTGGACCAGCAGCGGCGTGCCGCGGAAGAACCAGATGAAGAGGCCCGCGAAGCCGCTGAACAGCCGGTCGTCCGAGAGCCGCGCGATCGCCAACAGCAGGCCGATGATGACGCCGATCACCATCGCGACGACGCTGAGCCCGAGCGTGACATAGAGCCCGCGCAGGATCGACTCGGCCGTGAACCATTGCGCCACGACCGGCCAGCCGAAGTTCGGGTTCCAGGCGACGATCCAGGCGAAATTGGCGGCGACTGCGAGCACGAAGGCCCAGAGCAGCCAGCGCCCCCATTCGACCGGTCGGTGGGCGTTGGCGACGTCGCGCAGCGCCGCCTGTCGGTCCTGCATCGGCTCAGCCGCGCTGCTCATGGCCCGCTCGCTCAGTTCTTCGAGAGGTTGATGCCGGGCTCGCCGATCATGTTGTTCTCGAGCCCCCATTTCTTGAAGATCGCCTCATAGGTGCCGTTCGCCTTCAGCGCCTTGATGCTGGCGAGAAGGACTTCGCCGAGCGGCGAACCCTTCGGCACCACCGCGCCCTGGAACAGGTCCTGGAAGCCGTTGGCCTTGCCGACCGCGGCGAGTTCGAGATCGCCCTTGGCCTGCTGGACGAAATAGGTCAGCGGCGCCTGCGAGGAGAAGAAGCCGTCGGATCGCCTGGAACGGACCGAGAGGATCGAGGTCGGCTGGTCGGTGAAGGACATCACCTCCAGCGCGGGCTTGCCCTCGGCCGCGCATTTCTCGGCCTGTGCCTTGATCACCTTCTCGGCCGAGCCTGCCGACATCACCGCGATCTTCTTGCCGCAGGTGTCGTCGAGACTGGCGATCGCCTTCGGATTGCCCTTCTGCACGGCGAAGATCACGTATTCGCGGACATAATCGACGAAGTCGTTGGCTTCCTGGCGTGTCTTGAAGTCGCCGATCGGGCCCATGGCGAACTGGTAGCGGCCTGCGGCGATACCGCTCAGCGCCGCGGCGAGCCCGCTCACCGTCGCATGCTCGATCTTGACGCCGAGGAGCTGGCCGATGGCGTCGGAGAGCTCGGCAGCGGCGCCGGTCATCGTCTTGGCGTCGGTGACGATCTCATAAGGCGGGAAGGAGCCGTTGTTGACCGAGATCATCTTGCCGGCCGTGCGGATCGCCTCCGGCAACTTGGCGCGCAGGGCCTCGTCGACCTTCTGCTCGGGTATCTTGATGCTGGCGTCCTGGGCGAAGGCCGGAGCCTGCAGGAGCGCTACGGCCAGGGCGGCGGCTCCAGCGAATTTCACGATCATAGTCATGGCGACGTACCCCTTTTATGATTGTCAGTAGATCGGCCAGTCACTCTCAGGCAGCGAGCTCCGGACCGGCGAAGCGACGATTGGCGAGGACCGGCAGCGCGGCGCGCGCCGCGGCGATGCGGGCCGGATCGATGTCAGCATAGATCAGCGCCGGGGCCTCGCCGGCGCGGGCGATGGCGACGCCGAGCGGGTCGACCACCATGCTGGCGCCGATATTGCGCGGGCCGCACTCGCCGGTGGCGACGACATAACAGGTGTTCTCCAGCGCGCGAGCGGTGACCAGCACGTCCCAATGCGCCTCCTTGCCGAGGCCGCGGACCCAGGCGGCCGGCAGCAGCAGCACATCGGCGCCGTCGAGCGCGAGGCGCCGGGCCAATTCTGGGAAGCGCACGTCATAGCAGGTCATCAGCCCGCATTTGAGGCCGGCGATCTCGATCAGCGGCGGCACTTCGCTGCCGGGCTCGACATTGGTCGATTCCAGCGCCGAGAAGGCGTCGTAGAGGTGGAGCTTGCGGTAGGCGGCGACGATCGCGCCATCACGGACCGCGACATGGACGTTGAAGACACGGCCCTTGCCGTTCGGCACGTGGATGCAGAACAGGGTGGTCAGCGCCGAGCCCTTGCTCGCCTCAAGCACGCCCTGCATGAACGGACCGTCGAGCGGCTGCGCCGTCTTCAGCACGATGTCGGGGTCGGTGATGTCGCGGGCCAGGATGCCCTCCGGCAACAGCAAAAGATCGGCGCCGGCGGCCTTGGCCTCGCCCATCAGGCGGACGGAGGTGGAAAGGTTTTCCTGCCATTCGCGGCTGACGGCGAATTGTCCGAGCGCGGCTTTCATCAGTGGACTCCTTCCAGCGCGGATGCGGCGGAGAACAGGGTCTCCGGCGTCAAATCGGTCTCGGCGAGCTCTTGAATCCGCAGCTGCTCGATGAATGCGGCGATCATCGTCCGGTTTGCGGCCAGCCCGCTCTCGTTCCAGCTCTCGGGCAGATCATGCCCGCTGCGCACCAGCTCGTCGATCAGCCAGGGCGTGGTGTCGGCATAGCGGCGGCGCTTCTCCAGCCAGATGCGCTGGCTCTCGTCGAGCAGATCGCTCAGCGCCTGCGCCAGCCAGGGCTCGCGGGCGGCGAGCTCTGGCTTGAGGCCGATGATGTGCATGCCCGGGACGTAGCCGACCTTGGCGAAGTAGTCGCGCTCGGCGGCGCGGACATCCGGCAGCAGCGCCCTAAAGCGCGAGCCTTTGGAGAAGAAGCCCTTCGGCATGAAGGGCATCAGCACGGCGTCGATCGCGCCCGCTGTGAGCAGATCGAGCAAGGGCGGCTGGCCGGGCAGCGCCTCGATCCGGCCAGGGCGGGCATAGCGCCCGACGCGGTCGATGATCGGATGGTCGGCGGCGAGGCGGCTGACGGCCCAGTAGGCGTCGTCGATGCCGAGCCCGGATTCAGCCATGGCGGCGCGCGTCCAAGTGTTGCCGGAATCCTGCCAGCCGGCGATGCCGATCCTCTTGCCGCGTAGCTCGTCGAAGCGGGTCAGCTTGCTGTCGGCAGCCGTGACGACGCAGCGATGGCGGAAGCCACGCATGATGAAGTTCGGGATGCCGACGACGCCGGTCTCGCCGCGGGCGCGGCCGGTGGTGTAGCGGCTGAACGAGATCTCGCTGGCGTCGAAACGCGGGTCACTGGCGAAATCGTCGGGGAGTGTAGCGAGGCGCTCGATCGTCAGCTCGAAACGGTCGGAAGCGAGGTCGCCGAGCAGCAGCGGCGTGATGAAGTCCCAGTCGCGCAGGGCCAGCCGGATCACAGGTTTCAAACGACAGCCTCACACTGGACAGAAAACCTTGGACGAGGGCCACGATAAATGTTCAATCTACCTGATCAATCGCTATTACGTTCCTGAACATTCATTTTTGAGTCGATGAACGACGAACCCGACGCCTCCTGGCTGGCCAGCCGTCTGACGCAGCGCACCGCGCGCGGCCTTGCGCTCGACCTCAGCCAGATCATCCGCTCAGGCCTGCTGCCGGTCGGCACGAAGCTGCCGACCGTGCGCGACCTCGCTTTTCGGCTCGGCGTCAGCCCCGGCACGGTCTCGGAGGCCTGGAGCGAATTGAAGCGGCAGAAGATCGTCTCGGGCCGTGGGCGCGGCGGTGCCTGGGTCAGCGGCGACAATGCGACGCCGCGGCCGACACGGATGGCCAGCGTCGCGAATTTCGGACCGGGCGCGCTCGATCTCTCGCTGGCAGTCCCGGACGCCAGGCTGATGCCGCCTCTGGCCGAAGCCTTGGCGCAGGCGGCGAGCGCGGAGAACCTCAACAGCTACGAACGCACGCCGATCCTGCCGGCGCTGCGCGACGCCGTCGCGCCGCATTGGCCCTATGCGCCCGCCGCCTTCCTCGCCACCAATGGCGGCTACAACGCCGTCTATTCGGTGCTGCATGCGACGGTGCTGCCCGGCTCCTGCATCGCGATCGAGGACCCGACCGCGATGCGGCTGCTCGACATCATCGAGGACCTCGGCGCCGAGATCCTGGCGGTCGGCCGCGATGCGGAAGGCCCCCTGCCCTCAGAACTCGCAGCCGCGCTGGAACGGCGGCCATCGGCCTTCATCTTCCAGCCGCGCACCCATTCGGTGACCGGCCAGAACGTGAGCCCGGCGCGGCTGGCCGAACTCGGCCGGGTGCTCGCCGGCAGCGACACGCTGGTGATCGAGGATGACGGCATCGGCGACGTCTCGATCCATCCGCCGATCAGCCTGGGCAGGACGATGCCGGAGCGGGTCGTGCATATCCGCTCCTTCTCGAAATCGCTCGGGCCGGACCTGCGGATCGCGGTGCTGTCGGCTCCGGCCATGGTGATCCGACAGATCCAGTCCTATCGCAGCTTCTCCTCGGGCTGGACCAGCCGGCTGCTCCAAGCGGCGACCGCCTGGTTGCTGACCGATGCAGAGACAGGCCAGAGGGTGGCGCAGGCCCGTGCCATCTACGCCGAGCGCCGGCAAGCTCTGGTCGCCTGCCTCGCAACGCGGGGCCTCGCCATGCCGGAGAGCGACGGCTTATGCATCTGGGTGCCGGTGGAGAACGAGCAGTTCGCGCTGGTGACACTGGCGGCGCATGGCATCGCGGTGCTGCCCGGCAGCAAATGCGCGGCGAGACCGACCGAGCATGTCCGGGTCGCGACCGCGATCCTGACGCAGGACTATGATCGCGTCGCCGAGGCGCTGATCAAGGCGGCGCAGCGGGGCGATCAGGGCTGACGCAACGCCCTGGTATGGGCCGGCAGCTCCTCGTCCGCGAACAGGTCCGGATGTTCGGCGGCGATGCGGGGCAGCGCGTTCAGGATCTCGCGCAGATGGATGCGCATCGCGGTGGCGGCCATGTCTGAGTCACCGGTCTCGATCGCATCGACAATGGCGTTGTGCTGGGTGATCAGCAGCGGGATCGGCGAGGTACCGGGCAGGGAGAGATAGCGCACCCGGTCGGTCTGGGCGCGGGCGCTCTCGACCACCTTGCCGGCATAGTCGCAGTCGACGATCTCGGCGATCGCCTGATGGAAAGCCTCGTCCAATACGGTGAAGCCGGAATAATCGCCGCGTCCGGCGGCAGCAGCCTGCTCGGCGATGAGGCGGCGCAGGCGAGCGACGCCGTCAGGGTTGATCAGCCGGCTCGCAGCCCGCGCCAGAGAGCATTCCACCGCCTCGCGCACGAAGCGGGCATTGGCGACCTCGCGCATCGAGATCTTCATGACGAAGGTGCCGCGGCTCGGCAGGATCTGCACCAGCCCGGCCTCGGACAGCTTGATGAAGGCCTCGCGCACAGGCTGGCGGCTGACGCCGAAGCGCCCGGCGATCTCCTTCTCCGACAGCGCCTCGCCGGGCCTGATCTCGCTGACGATGATGGCCTGGCGCAGCGCCGCGACGAGCTGCGGCGCGATCGGATCGCGAAGCCGGAGCGAGATGTCCATGGGCGCAACTCCTCGGCCAGCCCGTGCAGATTATACCGGTATGGTGGCCTAGCGGCAAATGTCGCCGGTCAGCTCTCGTGTCGCCTCAGCAGGTAAGTGTCCATGATCCAGCCATTCTGTGCGCGTGCCGCCTCGCGCCTGCGGACGATCTCGTCCGAGATTTCGGCGAGCGGGCCGGAAGCCAGAACCTCCTGCGGCGCGCCGAGATAGGCGCCCCACCAGATGTCGAGGCCGGCGGGATCGATCTTGGCGAAAGCCTGCTCGCCGTCGAGCATGACCACTGTGCTGCCGTTCTCGTCGTGAAAGCCGCCTTCGGCGAGCTTGCGGCCGGTGGTGATGGTGACGGGCTCGCCGATCCGGTTCAGCACCAGCCGATGCGCCGCCGCCAGTGCCTGGACGGAGGTGATACCGGGGATGACGTCGTAATCGAATACGAGCCCGCGGGCGCGCACGGCCTCGATGATGCGCAGGGTGCTGTCGTAGAGGGACGGATCCCCCCAGACCAGCAGCGCGCCGGTCTGATCCTCGCCGAGCTCGTCGCGGAACAGGCGCTCATAGCTTTCGGCGAGCGCTGCATGCCAGTCGTCGACGCTACCGCGATAGTCATCGCCCGCAGCGGCGCGCTTGGGCACCTTGAGCGGTACGGTGCGCCAGTTGCCATGCTCGATATAGCGCCGGCAGATCTCCTCGCGCAGCTCGCGCAACGCCGATTTCTCGGCGCCCTTGTCCGGCACGAAGACGACATCGACGCTGTTCAGCGCCCGCACCGCCTGGATCGTGATGTGCTCGGGATTGCCGGCGCCGATGCCGATGATCCTGATCCTGCGCATGGGCACCTCTTTTGTATTCGAGGCGCCGCATAGCACGCAGGAGCAGGCGACGGCTAACCCAGCAGATTGCGGATCGTGCGCATGAAGACGCGGGCGCCGGGCGCGATCAGGTCATCCGGGAAGTCGTAATCGGGATTGTGCAGCGGCGGGGTGTCCTCGCCGGAGCCGAGCAGGAACATCGCCGATTTCGAGGCAAGACCGAACAGGCCGAAATCCTCGGAGCCGCGCTGCGGCGGCGTCTCGCCGCGCGCGATGCCCTCCTCGTCGCAGGCGCGGCGCAGATGCGCCACCGCTTCGGGATGGTTTTCGCAATGATGGAAGACGTCGTGGTAGTCCATCGAAACGGACAGCCCGCCGGCAGAGGCCGCCTCGCGCACCAGAGCCTCAGCCTCGGCGCAGAGCGAGCCCATCAGGGAATCGCTTAGCGTGCGCAACGTCGCCCAAAGCTCGGCGCGGCCGGGCGTGATGCCGAACGCCGGCTCACCCATGCTGGCATGAGTGACGGTGACGAGGCGATAATTGCCCTCGAGCGCGCCGCCCGGGCCGAGCGCAGTCAGCTCCGGCATCAGACGGGCGAGCGCCTTGATCGGCGAGACCGCGTGTTCCGGCGTCGCAGCATGCGAGGTGTGGCCGGTCAGCACGATCTTGAGGCCGCGCGAGGCGCAGTTGGCCGGCCCTTCCGATATCCGGACGGACCCAAGCGGCAGGCCGGGCTTGTTGTGCAGCGAGAAGGAGAAGTCGGGCGCGATCTCCTTGAATTTCGGATCGGCGATCACGGCGGCGGCGCCCGCGCCGGTCTCCTCCGCCGGCTGGAACAGCAGGATGACGCGCCCGCGCCGCGGCCGCTGCCGGCCGAGCCCGCGCGACAGTGCCGCGACGGTCGCCATATGGCCGTCATGGCCGCAGAGATGGCCCTTGCCCGCCACCTGTGACGCATGTGGCGCGCCGGAGAGGTCCTCGATCGGCAAGGCATCGAGCTCGCAGCGGATCAGCACGGTTGGGCCGGGCTCGGCGCCGTCATAGATCGCGGCGACGCCGTGGCCTCCGAGCTCGGTGACGATGCGGTCCGGTGCACTCGGCGCGAGGAAAGCGACGATCGCTTTTGCCGTCTCGCGCTCCTCGCCCGAGATCTCCGGCGCACGGTGCAGGGCATGGCGCAGCTCGATCAGCTCGACCATGTCGGAATTGGTGAGAAACATGCCTGGCGCTTCCTCGGATCGTTTGCTCCGAGCATCACCAGCGCGCCGGCGCGTTCAACCCCCGCCGCCGCCCGGCACCGGCAGGCGGCCATGCATCCCACTCACGCCGCCAGCAATCCCAGCGCCCGCTCGATCCGCGAGCAGCCGCCGCGCCCGCGCGCTTTGCGATAGGCCCGGCTGAGGCGGCCGCTGGCATAGGCATCGACGACGATGGCGTGGACATAGCTCTTGCGCACCACGGCCGGCGTGTTCACCAGCCGCTCGGCGATGGCGCGCATGATGTCGGCGAGCTGGCGCTTGCGGCCGCGCTCGCTGGCGGCGATGTCGGTCGAGAGCAGCAGCTCGGCTGCCGCCGCATTGGCGGCGAGCATGCGCAGATCCTTGCTCGACACGGACAGGCCAGCCGCTTCCTTCAGATAGGCGTTGATGTCGGCGGCGTTGATCGCAGCGACCGCGCCGTCCTCGGCCCGGTACTGGAACAGGCGTTTGCCTGGCAATGTCTTCAGCCGCAGCAGAGCGCGCGCAAGCGGGGCGTCGTCGCGGCCGCAGACGATATCCTTGCCGCCCTTGCCGCGGAAGGCGAGAGCGACATGCCTACCAGTGATGTCGACATGGCGCTTCAGCAAGGTCGAGGCGCCATGGCTGCCATTGGTGCGGGCATAGACCTCGTTGCCGACACGGATATGGCAGCGATCGATGATCGCAGCGGCACAGGCGAGCGCCTTGCGGCGCGACAGGTCCCTGTCCTTGAGATCGGCGGCGATGCGCTCGCGCAGCTTCGGAAGGGCAGCGATCACGTGTCCGAGGCGCTTGAGCTTGCGGCGCTCGCGCACCCTCTCCCAGTCGGGATGGTAGCGATGCTGGATACGACCGGCATCGTCGCGCCCCGCTGCCTGGAGATGGGCGCGCGGATCGGCGGCGATGCGGACGTCCTGATAGGCCGGAGGAATCGCCAGCGAACGGATGCGGGCGAGCGTCTCCTCGTCGGTGATCCTGCCGCCGTCGGCGTCGCGATAGCCGAAATTGCGGCCGACCCTGACGCGACGGATGGTCAGATCGTCGACGGTCGCGCGGCGCAGTCGGCCGGACGACCTGGCCTTGTCCTCGGGCTTGGCGACCATGACCGTTCTCCGCAACGCGACGAGCAGCGGAGGAATGCGGGAGACGGCGGGAGGTTCCCGCTATAGCTCGATTGAAAAACTCCGGTCGTCCCGGGCGAAGCAGAGCGCAGACCCGGGACCCATTCCGGAACGGTTCAGGAATGGGTCCCGGATCGGCGCCGCTGAAGCGGCTTGTCCGGGACGACCCGCTTTGGAAGCGCAAAAGGCAATGCTCTCAGCGCTTCGCCCGCGCCACGATCTGGGTCGGGTTGACGAAGCGCAGCGCGATGATGAGCCAGACCAGCGTCGTCACCATGTAGATCACCGCCATGGCGTCGATCGACTGCACGGCGCGCACGCCGGCGGCGAAGACCGCGTAGTAGAGCGCGACCACCAGCGTCTGGCTGGTCGGACCTGCGGTGAGGAAGGTCAGCTCGAACATCGCGATGGTGCGGACCAGCACGAGCAGCAGCGCGGCGAGGATGCCGGGCATCAGCAGCGGCAGCAGGACATGGATGAAGAGCTTGAAGGTGTTGGCGCCGAAGACGCGGGCCGCCGCCTCGATCTTGGTGTCGATCTGCTCGATGAAGGGGATCATCACCAGGATGACGAAGGGCACGGTCGGCACGAGGTTGGCGAGCACGACGCCCGACATCGAGCCCGCAAGGCCGGTGCGGTAGAGCACCGTCGCGAGCGGGATGCCGAAGGTGATCGGCGGCACCAGCAGCGGCAGCAGGAAGAGCAGCATCACCAGCTTCTTGCCGGGAAAATCGCGCCGCGCCAGCGCATAGGCGGCGGGCACGCCGATCAGCCCCGAGAGGAAGACGACGAGGAAGACGATCTGGAAGGTGACCGTCAGCACGTCGCCGAGCTGGAACTCGCTCCAGGCGGCGCCGTACCAGCGCGTCGTCCAGCCATCGGGCAGCCAGGAGCGCAGCCAGCGCGTCGAGAACGAACTCGTCACCACCGCGGCGATCATGCCGAACAGGTTGACGATGAAGAAGCCGATCAGCGTCCAGTTGGCCGCGGCCCAGAGCTTGGTCGAGAGGCGGGTGTCCTTGACCATCGGATCAGCCCTTCCCGCCACCGGCCGGGCCGCGATAGAGCATGCCGCGCAGGCCCAGCACCGCCACGACGATGGCGAGCTGGACCATGCCCATGATCATCGCGACCGCCGAGGCCATCGAGTAGTCGTATTCCTCGAAGGCGGCCTGGTAGGCGGCGATCGAGATCACACGCGTCGGCCCTGCCGGCGCACCGAGCAGCACCGCCGAGGGGAAGACCGAAAAGGCCTGGACGAAGCTGAGGCAGAAAGTGATGGCGAGACCGGGCAGCAGCAGCGGGAAGAGGATGTGCTTGAAGCGCTGCCAGGGCCCGGCGCCGAGGGTCGCTCCGGCCTGCTCCAGCGCCGGATCGACGCCGGTGAGGTAGGACAGCGTCAAAAGGAAGGTGAAGGGGAAGCCGGTGATGACCAGCGAGAGCATCACGCCCCAGTAATTGTGCAACAGCTTCACCGGCGAGGAGATGATGCCGAATGTCATCAGCGTCCGGTTGAACCAGCCTTGCGGGCCGAGATAGTTCA
Source organism: Allobosea lupini (assembly GCF_900109525.1). Classification (GTDB taxonomy): domain Bacteria; phylum Pseudomonadota; class Alphaproteobacteria; order Rhizobiales; family Beijerinckiaceae; genus Allobosea; species Allobosea lupini. The sequence goes on from NZ_FOAN01000002.1 coordinate 131,939, forward strand.
GCAGGCCTTCTGCGACGAGCACGGTGCCGAGCGTGATCGGGATCACCAGGATGGTGGTGAGCAGGCGCTGGTTCTTCATCAACCTGACGCGGAAGGCGATCGGGATCGCCAGCAGCAGCGTGACGATCGTCACCGGCATGGCAAGCCAGAGCGTGGTCGCGATCGTGTCGTAGAGGAACGAATCCGAGAAGAAGCGCTGGTAGTTCGCCAGCGCGCCGCCGGCCTTGGGATTGAAGGACAGGAAGAGCCCGTAGAAGAACGGGTAGATGAACAGCGCCAGCAGGAAGAACACCGCCGGCAGGACGAGCAGGGTCAGCCCGTCGAGACCGCGCGCGGCGAGGCGCTGCTTGAGCGGGATCTCGGCTGCGTTTGCGGACAGGGTGCTCATGCGCCCTCTCCGAAGACGAGGACGCGATCCGGAGCCGCCGCGAGGCTGATCTCGGTGCCGGGCGCGATGCGGCTATCGGCGAGGAAGGTCAGCGGCGTGTCATCGGCCATGCGGGCGAAGCCGACGAATTCGCGGCCGTGGAACTCGGTCGAAACCACCTTGGCCTTGAGGCCCGGCGCGCCGTCCGCCACTGGATGGAGGTCCTCCGGCCGGATCGAGATATGCGCGCCCTGCCCGGCCGCGACCGGCGATCTCACGCGGCCGACGACACCGACTTCACCGACCGTGACCGTCGCCGTCTCCGCGGTGGCGGAGGCGACGCGGCCGGCGACCTTGTTGCGGAAGCCCATGAACTCGGCGACGTCGAGATGGTCCGGCCGCGAGAACAGGTCCTCCGGGCCGCCGACCTGGCGGATCTCGCCATCGCGCATCACCACGATGCGGTCGGCGAGCGAGAGCGCCTCCTCCTGGTCGTGCGTGACGTAGATCGTGGTGGCGCCGAGCGTGTTGTGGATGCGCCTGATCTCGGCGCGCATCTCAAGGCGCAGCTTGGCGTCGAGATTGGAGAGCGGCTCGTCCATCAGCACGAGGGGCGGCTGCACCGCGATGGCGCGGGCGATGGCGACGCGCTGCTGCTGGCCGCCGGAGAGCTGGCCGGGCAGCTTCTCCTCCTGGCCTTGCAGGCGGACCAGCGCGACCGCCTCAGCGACGCGGCGGTCGCTTTCCGCCTTGGCCATGCCGCGCATCTTCAGGCCGAAACCGATGTTCTTCTTCACGCTCATATGCGGGAAGAGCGCATAGCTCTGGAAGACCATGCCGAAGCCGCGCTCTTCAGGGCGCAGTGGATCGATGCGCTTATCGTCGAGCCAGATGCCGCCGCCGGTTGCCGGTAGCAAACCCGCGATCAGGTTCAGCGTCGTCGACTTGCCGCAGCCGGAGGGGCCGAGCAGTGCGATGAACTCGCCCTGCTTGATCGTCAGCGACACGTCCTTGACGGCGTTATGGGTACCAAAATCGCGGCAAAGCCGGTCGAGCCTGAGTTCGCGGAAGTTCGCGGCATGTATCGACATGAAGGACCATCGGGTTCGAACGGATGGGCGGCCGGCTGCGGCCGATAACCGATTTCATGGGAAAGCTGGTCATCCCGGACGCAGCGAAGCGGAGATCCGGGATCCAGGCCTGAGCCTATCCGAAGACGGTTCAGGCATGGGTCCCGGGTCGAGCGATGCTCGCCCGGGACGACAAGGGCGAGTTATTCTCGCACGCTTACTTGCGCTTGGCGCCGCCGACCTGCTCGTCCCAGATGCGGAAGGCGACGACCATCTTCTCGGGCTCGAGCGGGGTCTCCATCGGGTTCTCGGCGATCAACTTGTCGTATTCCGGCCGGCCGAACTCGGCGATAGCCTTCTGGCTTGAGGCCGGCGCCATCGAGAGCGGCACGTCCTTCACCGCCGGACCCGGATAGAAATAGCCTTCGTCATAGGTGTAGGCCTGCTGCTGTGGCGTCAGCATGTGACGGATCAGGTCGAGCAGCACGGCGAGCTTCTCGTCGGAGACGCCCTTGGGGATCATCATGTACTGGGCGTCGGTGACCCAGTGGAAACCCTTCAGCGCCTGGATCTTCGCCTCCTTCGGCACGACGCCGAGGACGCGCGGGTTGATGTCCCAGCCGGTGGTCGAGACGATGATGTCGCGCGAGCCGTCGCCGAGTTCCTTCATCGTCGCGCCCGTGCCGCCGGGGTAGTATTCGATGTTCTCGCCCAGGGCCTTCAGATAGGCCCAGGTCTTGTCCCAGCCCTTGGCCGGATCCTTGGGATCGCTGTCCCCGAGGATATAAGGCAGGCCCATGATCCAGGTACGGCCGGGGCCGGAATTGGCCGGGCGCGCATAGAGGAAGCGGTTCTTGTTCTGCTTCGTCCAGTCGAGCAGTTCCTGTGCCGTGGTCGGCGGGGTCTTGACCTTGTCGGGCATGTATTCGAGCAGCGGGCCGGACGGGTAATAGACCATCGCCATGGCCTGGCCGCGCCCGAGATTGTGCATGGCGAGCGCCGGCTTCAGGTAGATGTCATCCGGCTTCGGCAGCTCGGCCGCGAAGCGCGGCAGCAACTCGACCCAGAGCTTCTGGTCGATGCCGGCCGAGAGCACGTCGAGGCCACCGATGACGAAATCGATGTCGAGGCGGCCGGCATCCTGCTGCGCCTTCAGCTTGGCTGGCAGCTCGGGAGCCGGGGCCTTGGTGAAGACCATCCGCGAGACGGCCTTGGGATTGGCCTTGGGGTAGTTCTCCAGCGGCGTCTGGACCAGAGCGAGCGCCCCGCCGACGTCGATGACGCTGATCGTCAGCGGCGACGCCGGCAGCTTGAGCGTTTGAGCGAAGGCTCCGGGCGCGGCCGCGATACCGGCCATACCAGCGACGCCGCCGAGGAATGTACGGCGATGGATCGTATCCTGGACCATGATCTCCCCTCCCGGCGGCTTTGCCGCCTGCTGTTTCCCCAGCCCGTGAAAAGCGGGCTCTTGCGGCACTTTCAGCACCGGCTTCTACTGAAATCGTGGCTTTCGGAGTTGACGCCTCCGTTCGAGCCGGTATCCTAGTATACTAGTGAACAAGAGCTTGGCAATGGGCATCGCCGCGGCGAGACAGAGCACCGACCAGATCTACCGGGCGTTGCGCGGCGATGTGCTGAACGCGGTCCTGCGCCCGGGCGAGGCGATCTCGGAAGCGCGCATGGCGCTGCAGTTCGGTGTCAGCCGCACGCCGGTGCGCGAGTCTTTCAAGCGGCTGGTCGAGGACGGCTTCCTCGTCGTCGTCCCGCAAGTCGGCACCTTCGTCGCGCCGATCGACCTTGCCGCGGTCTACGACAGCCAGTTCGTGCGCGAGACGCTGGAATGCCGCACGGTGGCTCTGGCGGCAAAAAACATCGACGGGGCCGGGCGGGCCGCCCTCGCCGCTCTCATCGCGCAGCAGGAGCAGGCGCTCGCCGATGGCGACCGGGTCGGCTTCTTCCGCGGCGACGAGGAGTTCCATGCCGAACTGGCGCGGCTTTCCGGCCACTCTTCGGTCTGGGGACTGATCGAAAGCGTCAAGGCGCAGCTCGACCGGGTCCGCTGCCTGTCGCTCGATACCGGCGGCTGGTCGGAGATGATCCTGGGCGAGCACCGAGAGATCGCAGAGGCCGTCAGCGCCGGCGACGAGGCCCGGGCCGAGCGCACCATGCGGGCGCATCTGCGCACCGTCTTCGACGCGATCGAGACGATCGCGCGCGACCATGTCGACGCCTTTGCGGCAAGCGGCGGCCTCAGCAAACCCACCTGAAAAAAGCCGCGACAGACGGCGCTCCAAAAGGACAGCAACGATGGAACAGACCTGGCGCTGGTTCGGCCCGGACGATGTGGTGACGCTCGCCCAGGCCCGTCAGGCGGGCGCGCGCGGTATCGTCAACGCGCTGCACCAGATCCCCTATGGCGTGGTCTGGAGCGTCGAGGAGATCGAGAAGCGGAAAGCGATCATCGAGGCCGACGAGAGCCTCGGCCTGCGCTGGTCGGTGGTCGAGAGCCTGCCGATCCACGAAGACGTCAAGATCGGCGAAGGCGACCTCGAGACGATCTTCGCCAATTACCGCCAGTCGCTGCGCAATCTCGCCGCCTGCGGCATCGAGGTGGTCTGCTACAACTTCATGCCGGTGCTGGACTGGACCCGCACCGACCTCGCCCAGCCCCTCCCAGGCGGCGGCACGGCGCTGCGCTTCAACCTGCACGAATATGTCGTCGTCGACCATTTCATGCTGCAGCGGCCAGGCTCAGACGAAGGCCATCCGGCCGAGGTGATGGACAGGGCCAGGGCCTGGTTCGAGCGCTCCTCGGAGGCCGACCGAACCAGGCTGATGGCCAACATCATGGCGGGTCTGCCCGGCGCCTATGACCGCTACGATGTGCCGGGGCTGAAGCGCATCCTCGCGCGCTACGCCGATATGAGCCATGACGGCCTGCGCGCCAATCTCAAGCGCTTCCTCGAGGCGGTGATCCCGACCGCCGAAGAGGTCGGAATCCGCATGTGCATCCATCCGGACGATCCGCCGCGGCCGCTCTTCGGCCTGCCGCGCATCTGCTCGACCGAGGACGACATCGCCTTCATCCTCGGGGCGGTCGACAGCCCCTCGAATGGGCTGACCCTCTGCTCCGGCTCGCTCGGCGCCAATCCGAAGAACGATGTGCCGGCCATCGCCCGCCGCTTCGCCGACCGGATCTGGTTCGCGCACCTGCGCAACGTCGCCAAGGACCCGGACGGCTCCTTCATGGAGGCCGAACATCTCGGCGGCGACACCGACATGGTCGCCCTGGTCGACGGGCTGATGGCCGAGCAGACCCGGCGCAAGGCCGCAGGCTGGCGACACTGGCGCATCCCGATGCGGCCCGATCACGGCCATGAACTGCTCGACGACGCCAAGAAGGGTTCGTTCCCGGGCTATCCGGCGGTCGGCCGGCTGCGCGGCCTGGCGGAGCTGCGCGGGGTGATGACGGCGCTGTCGAGCGTCAAGGGTTATGCGAGTTGAAGAGGCGACAGCACGGGCCGGCTCAGGCTGGCCCGTCCACGCGCGCCTCCAGCGCCCGATCCCGGCTCCTCAGCAGCGGCAGCGCCGTGACGACGACCGGGACGATCAGGAGCGCCCAGGCGCAGGCATAGCCGAACCGGTCGGCGGCTAGGCCGAAGAGCCAGGGCCCAAGCGCCATGACGATCAGGCACAGCGTCGAAGCGAAGCTCACCGTCGAGGCGATCGAGCTACGCGGGGCCATCTCGGCGATATCGAGCAGATAGAGCGGGAACCAGCCGATTCCGAAGATGCCGAAGAGCACGAGCACGGCTGCCGCCAGAGGCGCGGGCACGCCGGCCGGCAGCGCGGCGAGCGCCGCGGCGGCAGCGGCCCCGAGCAGCGCAGTCACGGCGAAGGACTGGGAGCGCCGCCCGGGCCGCAGCCTGTCACTGAGCCAGGGCAGCAGCACGCGGCCGGGAATGCCGGCCAATTGCGCCAACGCGAACAGGCTCGCCGCACCGAGCATGCCGAGCGCGAGCGCGTCGGCCATGTAGCCGATCGCATGGGCGGTGAAGGTGAACTGGAAGGCCGACATCGCGATGCCGAGGCGCAACACCGGCCAGAACCGTGGATTTTCGCCGACGGTCCGGATCAGCTGGCGCAAGGCCAATGGTGTCTCGCGCTTTGCCTGCGCCGCGCCGCCTTCCTTGTAGAAGAGCAGGAACAGCAGCGCCCCGAGCAGCGACACAGCCGCGCTCGACCAGGCGGCCGCAGCCAGGCCGACGCGCACGGCGAGCAGCGGCAGCAGCGCGGCTGCGATCATCGTGCCCAGGGGCACCGCCGCCTGCCGGAAGCCGGTCGCGAGACCGCGATGCTGCGGTGGAAACCAGCGCATGATCGCCCTTGTCCCACCCGGCTGCACCGCCGCGTAGGTGCCGCCCAGAACGCTCATGCAGAGCAGGAGCCCGATCAATTCGCTGGCCAGGGCCGCCGCGACCATCGCGAGGGCCATGCCGACCATGGCGATGCCGACCACGACCCGCTCGCCATGGCGATCGATCGCGCGGCCGAGTGAAACCATCGTCAGGATCTGGGTGCCGTTCATGGCGGTGACGGCGAGTGCGGCAGAAGCCAGCGATATACCGAACGCATCCCGCCAGAACGGAACTAGGATATAGACGCCCTGCGAAACGAAGGACCCCGCCGTCTGCGTCGCGACCGCGACGGTCAGCACGGTCCAGATGTAGGGATCGGTCCCGGCGCGGCTCGCAGCCTCCTCGGGAACAGGGCTCGGAATGGTCGTCGACATGGGCAGCAGGGCTTTCCTGGAACGCTGCCATCACAGAACACTGTCGACGAGGCGATCGAAACTGTCGCCATTGGCGTTTCAATGATATCATCTTGTTATGGAAACGCGTCCGACACTCGACCCGGAAGCCGTCGAGACGTTCGTCCTCGTAGCGGAGCATCGCTCCTTCACGCGCGCCGCCGGGCTGCTGAACACCACCCAGGCAGCCGCCTCGCTACGCCTGCGCCGGCTTGAGGAGCGGCTGGGCCAGCGCCTGCTCGAACGGACGCCGAGGCGCGTCAGCCTCACCTCCGCCGGAGAACGCTTTCTCGTCCCGGCGCGGGAATTCCTGGCAGCACATCGCCGTGCGACCGACGCGCTGTCATCCGACAACGTTCGTCTTTCCGTCGGCATCACGCATCATCTCGTCGGTCCGGACCTAGCCCGCCTGCTTCAGGCCGCGAGCAAGCGTGATGGCGGCGTGACCCTGAACCTCCGGATCGGTGCGACGCGCACCCTGCTCCAGCGCTACGATGCTGGCGAGATCGATGCGGTCGTCGCGCTGCGCTATGACGAAAGCCGCCGCGATGGCGAAGTGCTGACACTGGCGCAGTTCGGCTGGTTCTGCGCGCCGGATCTCCCGATCTCCCGGGGCCAGCCGCTGCCTCTGGCGGCCCAGCCGGAACCCTGCAAACTGCGCCTGATGGCGGTGGAGACGCTGGAGGCGGCCGGCATTGCGTGGCGCGAGGCCTTCACCGGCGAGGGCGCCGCGGCGGTCGGTGCCGCCGCGATGGCAGGCCTCGGCGTCGCCCTGCTCGCCCGTCAGGCGGCGCCTGCGGGCCTGAGCGAGGTCGGAACGCAGCTCGATCTTCCCACCGTACCGACCCGGCCGCTCATTCTGCATTCGAGCGTCGGCCAGAAACGGGCGGCGGCGACGCTCAGCGCGATCGCGGCGGCGTTTCGCTCGTGAGCTCATCAGCTATCTCAGCACATAGCCCGCCTCGGTCAGCGGCGTATATTCGTAGCGGCAGTTCCATTCGTAGAGGCCGCACTCGCCGATGCTCAACCGGTTCATGAGCAAAGCCTCCCGCAGCGCCGCACCGCCGGGACGACTGACGCGGATGACGTGAAACCAGAGGCGGTGATAGTTGACCTCGACCAGCTCACGGATGAAGCGGTTATGGGAGCTGCGCCCAAGATCGCGCCCATAGGTTCGGATGCGCTGGTATAGCGTCACCGGTGCCTTGCCGATGTATTTCGGGTAGAAGGTCTCGCGCTGGATGTAGCCGATCTCGTAGACGCCGGGGACTTGCAGGTAGGTTTCGTACTCCTTGTAGTCCGAGAGCTTCATCGCGTCCGACCAGCGCGCCATCATCCCCTCCCAGTCGCTGCAAGCTTAAATCCTAGGTTGCAGCACGCCGATCGGCAATCGCAGTCCGGTCAAACCAGGAGGCGCTGATCCGCCAGATGCACCAGCCGCCCGCCGCCAATGGTCGCGACGACGCCCGGCTGCAGCTCCGGCGCGACGAGGATGAGGTCGGCGCGCTTGCCGGAAGCGATGACGCCCGTCTCAACCGGCGAGGAGAGCCACACCCGCAAGCACGAGCCCGCCACCGGCGATCCGCGCAATGAGCGGCGCACGGGTGGCGATCACGCCGGCCAACATGATGCCGATGAAATGGAGCACCGCCGTCGCGAGGATGAAGCCCAGCGCATAGGCGAGACCGCTGGCATTCTCCGGCAGCTCGGCGCCATGGGCGAAACCGTGGAAGATGGCGAGGATGCCGCAGGCGAGCGTGCCGGCTGCGAGCGGCGGCGACGCCTTCAGCGCGACCGCGGCGCCGAGGATGACCACCGAGAAGGCGATGCCGATCTCGACGCCCGGGAGTGCGCCGCCTGCCATGCCCCAGGCGCCCGCCAGCGCCATCGTGGTGACGAAGGCGGCTGGGTAGGCGATGCGCGCCTTGCCGCCGACCAGCCCGGCCCAGAGGCCGACGGCGACCATGGCCAGCACATGGTCGAGCCCGGTCAGCGGGTGCATCAGGCCATGCATCAAACCATCGACCGGCCCGGCGCCGGTATGGGCGAAGGCCGGGGTCGAGGCGAGAGCCAGTAGCATGGCAACAGATCCGATCGCTCGCAGTATCATCATCAATGCCATCCTCAGCTCACGGCCGGCGCCTTCAGCCGGCGGTCTCGATGAAGTCGACAACCGGGCCGAGGCGTTCCCCTGCCGCACATTGCGGAAGGCACAGGAACGCTTGCTGTGCATGATCGTCGACTTTCCGTCCATCATAGCAAGATCCGCGCCGATATAGCGCCGTCTTGCCGGAGCCGGGCGGCTGCCGATGCCCGCAGCCGCGGATCAAGAGGGAGAAGCTCATCGCTCAGGAGCCTTGCAAAAGCAGTATCGCATAGCCTGCGGCGATCAGCAGGCAGAGCGGTGAATAGTAGCGGCGGTCATTGCTGGCGAAGGGCTCGCGCGGATGCAGCCGCCGCCAGGCCGGCAGGAAGCCAGCGATACCACGTAGCAGGAAGACGGCCGTGATGGCGAAGCCAAAGAGGAATATGAGCAGACGCGGGGTGCCTGCGCTTGGTCCCTGCGCCAGCAGCAGCGGCCAGATCGCCGTTACGGCAATGGCCAGCGCGACCGCCAGGCACAGGCCCGGGGACGGCATGCGCCGCGCGCTCGCATTGCCGATGACGGTCGCGACCAATTCATCCTCGCTCGCCGCAGGCCAGAGACCGCCCCGCCCCCAGTAGGCATGCAGGCCGGCTATCGCGGCCAAGAGCAGTGTCAGCGCGGTGGCCATGGCCAAGATCACGAGCGGACCAGCCGCAGGGCGAGTTCCAACCCGAAGGCACGGCCGTCGAGACCTTGGAGCGCCATGATGCCTGTCCGCCCGCGCTGCAGGACTCAGTGGTCGTGCTTGTGACCTTTGTGGCCGTGCTCGTGGCCGTGATGGCCATGGTCATGCTTGTGGCCGTGGTCGTCATGATGGTGGTCATCATGGCCGCAGCCGCAGGACGCGCCATGCTCGTGCGCATGATGCTGCTCGTGGCCATGGTCGTGGTCGTGGCCAGCATGGGCATGGCCATGGTCATGGCCGTGCTGATGATGGCCATGACCATGGCCGCAGGCGTCGCCATGCTCGTGATGATGGACTTCGGGCTCGGGCTGGAACGGCCGCTCGATTTCGCTCATCGCGCAGCCCTGGCCGCGAACCAGCTCGGCCAGCGCCGCATCGCGCTCCACATAGATGGCGTCGGCGGTGACTTCGGCCGAAACATGATGCCCGCCGAGATGCCAGGCGAGACGCGTCAATCGTAGCGGATTCTCGGCGGTGATCGCGATCAGCTTTTCCGCCGCCGCCTTGATCAAGACCAGCGAGCCATCCTCCAGCTTGACGGCATCGCCGTCATTCAGCGCGGTCGGCTTGTCGAGATCGAGCAGAATCTCCCGCCCGCCATCGCCCTTGTGCGCGGCATGGCGAGCATTGCGGCCATGATGGTCGAGGGTGAGGGTCTCGACGACCCGGTCCTGCTTGACCGCGGCCTTGCGGACGACGGAGATGGCGCGCTGCATGGAGAAACCCGTGGCGTGATGGATCAGAGGCGATCGACCGATCGCGGTTCCACCACTTCGATCACCGGAGCAGCGCTGACGCAAGTCCCTGCGATGGCGAGGAAGGCCTGGAGATGGGCCTGCTGCATATGCCGGTCGACATCGGCGCGCTTTTCCCAGCTTTCGACACTGATGAAATGGCCGGGGTCGGCGAGGTTTTCACAAATGTCGTAGCCAAGGCAGCCCTGCTCGCGGCGTGTGGCCGCAATGCAGTCGTGCGCCGCCGCGATGAAGCGTTCGCGCTCGGCGGGAAGAACCCTGGCGCGGGCGATGACGAGGACGGGATCGGACATGCAGGACGGGTCTCCACTGTACGCAAGCGCCAGATACGGCGGAGATCGGCGCCCGGATGCAGGCTCCCGCTCAATTAGCCGCATAAATAACTCTGGCTCGCGCGATGGCAGCGCGGTTAGATCGCTGCGCCTATAATCAGGGGAATCTCATGCTCAGAATTTCAGCACGCCGCGCCCGTAATTTCGGCAGCGCCTTGGCGTGCCTTTGCCTCGCGGCTGCACTTCCGCTGGCTGCCCAGGCCCAGACGACGCTGGAGCGGATCAAGCAACGCGGCCATCTGATCTGCGGCACCAGTCAGGGCGTCGCGGGCTTCTCGCTGCCCGACGCGCAGGGGCAGTGGCGCGGCTTCGACACCGATCTTTGCCGGGCGCTGGCCGCAGCGATCTTCAACGATCAGGAGAAGGCGAAATACATCTCGCTCGCCTCGAAGGACCGGCTGACCGTGCTGCAGAGCGGCGAGATCGACGTGCTGTCGCGCACCACCACCTGGACGCTCGGCCGCGACGCCGGCTTCGGCCTCAACTTCACCGCGATCAACTATTTCGACGGCCAGGGCTTCCTGGTGCGCAAAAGCACCGGCGTGAAGGACCTCAAGGCGCTGAACGGCGCCTCGATCTGCGTCGCGCAGGGCACCACGACCGAGCTCAACCTCGCCGACTATTTCCGCAATCACGGCATGAAGTACGAGGTCATCGCCTATGCCGGCCTCGATGAGACGATCCAGGCCTATGAGGCCGGGCGCTGTGACGCCTACACCACCGACCTGTCGCAGCTGGCGGCGAACCGGATGAAACTCAAGGCCCCGGCCGAGCACGATCTCCTGCCCGAGATGATCTCGAAGGAGCCGCTCGGCCCATGGGTCCGCCAAGGCGACGACGCCTGGTTCGATATCGTGCGCTGGACCGTCTACGCCCTGCTGAACGCCGAGGAGTTCGGGATTACCCAGGCCAATGTCGACGAAATGGTGAAATCGCCCAATCCCGAGATCAAGCGCCTGCTCGGCAGCGAAGGCAAGTTCGGCGAGAGCCTTGGCCTCACCAACGACTGGGTGGTGCGCATCGTCAAGGCAGTGGGCAATTACGGCGAGAGCTTCGACCGGCACCTCGGCGCCAAGTCGCCGCTCAACCTGCCGCGCGGGATGAACAGGCTATGGACGCAGGGCGGCCTGCAATACGCGCCGCCGGTGCGGTGACGACCTCTATCGCTTGAGGCGTTTGGTAGCACTGGCTCCGGCCAGTGCTACCAAACGCAGCCGCCTCAGCGCGGCAGCGCCTTCACCTCGTCGTCGAACTTCTTCAGCAGGCGCGAGCGTTCGGCCGGGCTGCCCCAGCGCGGGGTGTCGTAGTCGATCAGCTTGATCTCCTCGAATTTCGGCGCATCGGGCGAGAGCTTGGCGTTCTTGTTCGACGGGATCGAGTTGATCTTGAGCTTCGCGTTGATGTCCTGCGCCTCCGGCGAGAGCGTGAAATCGACGAATTTGCGCGCGGCCTCCGGGTTCTTGCCGCCCTTGATCACCGAGACCGAGCCCGTCTCGTAGCCGGTGCCCTCGCACGGCGCGACGATGCCGATCGGGGCGCCCTGCAGCTTCTGCGTCAGCATGTCGTGCATGAAGGCGATGCCGACCGCCGTCTCGCCGAGCGCCGTCGCCTTGACCGGGGCGATGCCCGACTTGGTGTACTGGCTGATGTTCTTGTGCAGGCTTTTCAGGAACTCGAAGCCCTTCTCCTCGCCGAGGCGCTGGACGGTCGTCGCCAGGAAGACATAGGCCGTGCCGGAGGAGCTGGGATCGGCGACCTGCACCTCGTCCTTGAACTTCGGATCCAGCAGGTCGGCCCAGCATTTCGGCTCGGCCAGCTTCTTGCCCTTCAGGGTCTCGAGATTGTAGCCGATCCCGAGCGCACCGAGGTAAATTCCTGAGGTGCGGAACTTCGACTGCTCGGCATGGCGCCTGGCCCAGTCGTGCAGCTCGGCCAGTTTCGGCGACTTGTACTCGTCGAGCAGACCCTCATCTGCGGCCTGCAGATGCGGTTCCCCCGGCCCACCCCACCAGACGTCGCCGCGCGGATTGGTCGCCTCGGCCTTGACCTGGGCATAGACCTCCCCGGTCGACTTGCGGACCATCTGGACCTTGATGCCGGTCGCCTTCTCGAAGATCGAGGCGCCCTCGCGGCACTGCTCCTCGAGGATCGAGCAGTAGACGGTAACCTGCCCCTGGGCGGCGGCAGGCGTTGCAAGGGCAGCAAAAGCGGTGCCGGCGAGCACAACGGCGCGAGACAGACGGAACAAGGCAACCTCCCTGGGCGGCGAATTTTGTTAGCCGACACCAGAAAGAGCGCGCATCGACCTGTCAACCGCCCTCTGCTGCCTGATCAGGTTCGAGCAGGCGTCAGGCTGTGGAGTCTGGCTCCGGCAACTCCGCAGGAACTGCCGCCACCACCTTCTTCTTCGTCGCCGGCTTCTTGCGCCGCTTCGGCTTGCGTCTCGGCACTTGCGCCTCCTGCAGCAGTTCGAGCTGGACCTGCTGGATCTCGGCAAGGCGTTGCCATTGCCGCGTGATCAGATGGTCGATCTTCTCATGCAGGTGCCTAACCTCGAGCTCGGCCTTGAGGTTGACCTGGTAGTCATTGAAGGAGCGCAACCGGTCCTTCGCCTCCTGCCGCTTCTGGCTCATCATGATGATCGGCGCCTGGATGGCGGCGATGCAGGAGAGCACGAGATTAAGCAGGATGAACGGGTAAGGGTCGAAAGCGCCCGTACCGGCCACGACATTGACCACCATCCAGACCGCCAGCACGACGCCGAAGCTGATCAGGAAGGCCCATGAGCCGCCGAAGCTGGCGAGCCCGTCCGAAAGGCGCTCGCCGAGGGTGCGATGCTCCTCGAAATCGTCCTCGATATTCTCGGCGATCGTATCCTGCCGGGCAATGCTCTCGGCAACCTCGCGGTCGAGATCGGTGTATTCGCCGTGCTCCTCGCGCAGGATCTCCTCGACATAGCGGGTGCGATAGCGCGCCAGCTCCTTGAGGCTGATCAGGCTGTTGTCGTCGAGATCAGGAAAGTCGCGCCGGATATGCTCGACCAGCGAGGGGCGCAGCGTCCCGAGCGCGACCAGGTTCTTGCGGCTGAGCTCGACGCCGCTGATGGCGCAGACGCCACGCTTGAGCTTGCCGGTCTCGTGCGTGGGAAGAGTCGGGAACACAACGTCGTCTTGCATCGCGGCCTGGCCTGGGGATTGTTCGACTCTGGCGGCGGCCGGCACCTGCGGAAAATGAGGACCAGCAGCACCGCATCGTTACGCTGTAACAGGATCGCGTCGCAAATGCGTCGTTCTGGGCTTACCGCGAATTCGCGTCAGGGGCGAGCTTTGCCGCCGCGCGCGCGGCCATGAGGTCGCGGACTGGCGCGGCGGCTTCGGGACAATTGGGGGTAGCGCCGCGCTCGACGTGCTCACGCGGCCGCGGCCTCAGGCCTTGACCTTCTCGCCTTCGTCTTCGGCGACTTCGTCTTCATCGTCCTCGGCGACTTCGGCGTCCTCGTCGTCGTTCTCGTCCTCATCCTCGCCTTCGTCGTCGAGGGTGGCGTATTCGTAGGCGAAGACGATCTCGCCCGTCGCCGGGTCGAAGCTGCTCGCGGTCGACTCGTCGAAGGCCTCGATCAGCATCTCGGCATCCTCGGGGCCGTCGACATCGAAGCGGCGGACGGCTTCCTCGCCCTCGCCCTTCAGCGCGAGCTCGATCGCCCAGCCGCGGGAGCCGGTATCATAGACGCATTTCAGTCCCTGGATCGCCAGCATGACGCTCTCCTCAGATTGACCAGGTGCGCGGGAGCGCACCGCCAATCTGATGCCCGAACAGCGTGACGAGGGCGCGACGCGGCACTGACGCATCGACGACACCGGCGATTGAATTGCGGCGCCTTCAGGGATGCGCCGCCAGGAAGCGCTCGACTTCCTCGCGCGTCGGCGTGCCGGCCCGGCCGCCGAAGCGGGTGCACTTGATCGCCGCCACCGCCGAGGCGAAGCGCACCGCCCGACGCTCCCCCTGCCCCTCGGCCAGAGCCAGCGCGAAGGCGCCATGCCAGACGTCGCCGGCGCCAAGCGTGTCGACTGCCTCGATCGGGAAGGCCGGCAAGTGCTCGATCCCGCCATTTTCCATGAAGAGCACGCCGCGCGGGCCCAGCGTCACCGCGAGCCAGTTCTTCGCATCGCGCGCCAAGGCTTCCAGCGCCGCCCTCGGCTCCTGCCCGCCCGAGATTTCGCTGAGCGCCTTCTCGCTGAAGGCGACATGGCTGGCGGTCGTGACCATCTCCGGATGCGTCGGTTGGCGGTCACCGTCGATCACGCCCGGCACGCCGGCCTTGCGGGCGAGCTGCAGCGCGGCGAGCGAGCCCTCGCCCCAGCGCGTGTCGACCAGCACACCGTCACAGCCGGCCGGCAGCACCTCCGGCAGCCAGTCGGGCGAGAGCGGCGTCTTCGGGTCGGTATAGGATACGACCATGCGCTCGCCCTGGGCGTCGATCAGGATCGAGGAGACCGGTGAGCGCAGGCCGGGAAAGCGCGGCGAGAGCGAGGTGTCGACGCCGTCCTGCTGCAATTGCCCAACGATGGTGTCGCCGACCGCATCGTCGCCCAGACGGGTCGCGAGCCAGGCCTTGCCGCCGAGCCGGCCGATCGCGGCCGAGCCGCTGCCGGCACAGCCGCCGCCGGTGACGACGAGATCGCGGGCCCGGTCCTTCTCACCGGGATTGGGCACGCGCTCGACGCTGTAGACATAGTCGAGCGTCGCGATACCGAGACAGAAGACACCGGCCATACGACTTACGCTCCGAACCTGAATTCGCTGATCTGGCGATAGACCTCGCCGGGGCGCAGCACGGTCGAGGGGAAATGCGGCAGATTGGGCGAGTCCGGCACATGCTGCGGCTCAAGCGCTATGCCGGCGCAGGCGCCATAGCGGACGCCGTCGAGGCCGGCGACCGGCGTATCGAGCTTGAAGCCGTCATAGACCTGCAGCGCCGGCTCGGTCGTCCAGACCTCCATGGCGAGGCCCGAGCGGCGCGAGCGCAAGGTCGCAGCATGGGCAAGTTCGAGGCCCGTCGCCGCGGCGGGCTCGCGGCGGTCGCGCCGAAGCAGATAGTTATGGTCGTACCAGAAGCGCGAACCATCCGGATTGGCGAAGCGGATCGGCCGGGCCTTGCGGAAATCGAAGGCTGTCCCGGCCACCGAGGCGACCGAGCCGTCGGGGATCAGGTCGGCATCGACCGGCGTGATCAGATTGGCGCGGACCTCGAACTCGTGATCGAGGATGTCCGGGGCGTCGTCGAGACGAAAGTAAGAGTGATGCGCCAGATTGACGATCGTCGGCGCGTCAGTCGTGGCTGATAGCTCGATCCGCAGGGTCGCCGCGCCTATGAGGCTGTAGCGGCAGAAGACGTCGAGCGTGCCGGGATAGCCGGCATCCCCATCGGCTGAGACCAGCGCCAAGGTCGCGCTCGTCTCGTCATGATGCACCAGCGTCCAGGGCCGCTTGCCGAAGCCCTCGCCGCCGCCATGCAGCGAGTTGCGGCCGTTTTCGTTCAGTGGCGTCTGGTACTCGACGCCATCGAGCACGAAACGGCCGCCGCCAATGCGGTTGGCGAACCGGCCAGCGATCGCGCCCATATGCGGCGAGTGCCTGGGATAGTCGGCGAAATCGGCAAAGCCGAGCACGACGCGCTGGCGCCCGCCATTCGGCAGCGGCACGACGAGATCGCGCAGCACCGCCCCCCATTCCATCACCCGTGCCTCGGCGCCGGCGGGAGAGCGCAGCACGGCCTCGTGGATCGGCATGCCGTCGTCGAGATGGCCAAACAACGTCTTGGTCAAGGCAGAGCACTCCGAAGCAGGATGTCAGGCTCCGAAGCGGATGCCGTCGATGTCTGTGTGGACGAAATCATTGCCCTTATAGGCGAGTGGCACGCCCGATGCGCGCGCCGCCGCATAGGCGAAACAATCGCCCATGTTAAGACGAGCGGGATGGCCGGCGAGATAGTGGTAATGGGCCGCACAGAGGTGGGCAGCCGCGCCGACCGCTGCATCGATCGCGACAACCCGAATTGCCGTCTCTTCAATGAAGTCGCGAACGATCTCATAGGCCTTGTCGATCGAGACCCGCTTGACCGCCG
Source organism: Allobosea lupini (assembly GCF_900109525.1). GTDB lineage: Bacteria > Pseudomonadota > Alphaproteobacteria > Rhizobiales > Beijerinckiaceae > Allobosea > Allobosea lupini. Next base: position 148,228 of record NZ_FOAN01000002.1, read on the forward strand.
CAATCCTGGTCGAAGCCTCGAATATCGCCAACGGAGAGGTCACGTTTTCGGAGGCCTGCGCCAGGGCCGACCTGAAGGCGATTGCCTCGCGCTCTTCTAGAAGATTGACGACGATAACCGAAGCGTCGAGGAACATCAGGCGTCGCCGTATTCGCGATCCCAGAATTCTTTGTGCGTCAGGCCGTCGTCGATCGTCGGATATTGCGCTAGCCTTTCCTGCGCTCGGCGCGTGGCCGCCTCGATCCTCTCGCGCCGTTCCGCACGCTGCTTCAGCTCGTTGTCCACCGCCAAGCCGATCGCCGCCTGAAGCGAAATCCCGTCCTGACGGGCCAACTCTCTTACCTGCCGGTCGATCTTCTCGTCGCGCACCAGAATGCCCATGCGAGCCTCCCTGATATCACCAGATGATATCAGGGAGCATATCAGCTCGCAATCAGCGCCCTCACCACACCCCGGTGTTCGGCATGCTCGCCCAAGGCTCGGCCGGAGCTTTCGGCTCGCCCTTCTGCAGGATCTCGATGGAGATGTTGTCGGGCGAGCGGACGAAGGCCATGTTGCCGTCGCGCGGCGGCCGGTTGATGGTGATGCCGGCCTTCATCAGCTTGTCGCAGGTCGCATAGATATCGTCGACCTCATAGGCGAGATGGCCGAAATTGCGCCCGCCGGTGTAGACCTCCGGATCCCAGTTATAGGTCAGCTCCAGCGTCGGGCGGCCGCGGCTGCCCTGCTCCTTGACGGTGGCCGCATCGTCGGGTGCGGCGAGGAAGACCAAAGTGAAGCGGCCCTTCTCGTTCTCGATCCGGCGGGTTTCGATGAGGCCGAACTTGGTCACGTAGAAATCGAGGGCGGCATCGAGGTCGGTGACGCGGACCATGGTGTGGAGATAGCGCATCGTTTGTCTCCCGGGGTTGATCTGGTTGATGGATCGGGCCAAACCGGCGCCATTCCAAGCATGTCCCGCAAAAGTGTCAGCCACTTTTGCGACAAGAACATGCTCAACTCATAATTGGCGTCATGTCAGCCCGGTTGATCACAATCGGGCTGACATGACGCCTGGGGCTCGCGCGGACCTATCATGAGCGAAACGCAGGATCGCACGCCGAACCCGGCCGGCTCGGTGTCGCCCACCGAGGTCTCCCGGGTCAAGCAGAAGGCCGCGACGCTGTCGGTGATCGCCAGCGTCGTGCTGACGCTCGCCAAGTTCGGCGCGGCGATCCTCTCCGGCTCGCTCGCCCTGATGACCGACGCGCTGCAGGGGCTGATCGACATCGGCTCGACCATGTTCACCTGGTTCGCGGTGCGCGCCGCCGACAAGCCCGCCGATGACGAGCACCATTACGGCCACGGCAAGTTCGAGGCGCTGGCGGCGCTGCTGGAGACCGCGATCCTGTTCGGGCTCTCGGGGGCGATCCTGTGGGAGGCGGCCAACCGGCTGTGGAGCGGCAGCGAACCGCATGTCGCGGTGACGCCGCTGGTCATCGGCGTGCTGCTGTTCTCGCTGATGGTCGACGCGACGCGCTGGCGTACGCTGACCATGGTCGCCAAGGAGACCCGCAGCGAGGCGCTCTCGGCCGAGGCGCTGCATTTCGCCACCGATTTCGTCGGCACGGCACTCGTCCTGCTCGGCCTGATCCTGACGCGGATGGGCGTGCCGATGGCCGACAGCGCGACCGCTCTCGCTCTCGCCGTCTTCATGATCGCCACCGCCGTGAAGCTGGGGCGGCGCACGGTCGACACGCTGATCGACGCGGCGCCGAAGGGTGTCGCCGAGCGCCTGCGCGACGCGGCACAGGGCGTTGCCGGCGTCGTCAATGTCGAATGGCTGCGGCTGCGGCCGGCCGGCGGCGTGGTGCAGGGCGAGATCGGCATCCAGGTCTCGCGGACCCTGCCACTCGACCGTGTGACGGCGATCAAGGAAGACCTGCTGCGGGCCCTCGTCGCGGTCGAGCCGGATTCGGCGCTGACCGTCACCGCCAACCCTGTCCAGGTCGACGACGAGACGGCGCTGGAGCGCGTGCTGCTGATCGCGCTGAAGATGAAGGTGCCAGTGCACCATGTCAGCGTCCACACGATCGGCGGGCGGCTCGCCGTCTCGCTCGACATGGAGGTCGACGCGCTTCTCCCGCTTGGCGAAGCCCACGAGGTCGCCACGCGGCTGGAGAACGCGATCCGCGCCGAATTCGGCGGCGAGACCGAGGTCGACACCCATATCGAGCCGATGGAGACCGGCCAGCCTTCCGGCCACAACGCGCCCTGGGAGGTGGTCGAGGCGATCGGCAAGGCGATCGCGCAGGAGGCGGCCGAGGCCGGCGGCCCGGTCCGCGACATCCACAGCGTCCGCGTGCGCGAGACCCGCAACGGCCTGGTGGTGAACTACCATTGCCGGGCCGATGGCGCGCTCGACGTCGCCGCCGTGCATCGCGCCGTCGACAAGATCGAGCGCAAGGTTCGCGAGGCCCGGCCGGATGTCTGCCGCTTGGTCAGCCATGCCGAGCCGGCCATCACGTCAGACAAGCCACTCGCCCTGTCCTGACGGCTTCCGCCGCGGTCCCGGGCCCCATAGATAAGAGCGACTGAAGGAAGCGAACCTGCCATGCGCGCCGAAGACGCCCCGCTGATCCGCCTCGAGGACTACCGCCCCTCCGGCTGGCTGATCGACACCGTCGATCTCGACATCGTCCTCGATCCGACGCGGACCAAAGTGCGCTCCCAGCTGCAGCTGCGGCCAAACCCGGCCGGCCATGCGGGCGCGCCGCTGGTGCTCGACGGCGACGAGCTGGCACCGGATTCGATCCTGCTCGACGAGGTCCCGCTCGATCCGGCCCTGTATTCCCTCTCACCCCAGGGGCTCACGATCCACGCGCCGCCGGCGCGTGCGTTTTCGCTCAGGGTCGAGACGACGCTCGACCCCGGCGCCAACACCAAGCTGATGGGGCTCTACCGCTCGAGCGGCGTCTACTGCACGCAATGCGAGGCGGACGGCTTCCGCCGCATCACCTATTTCCTCGATCGTCCCGACGTGATGAGCGTCTACACGGTCCGGCTCGAGGCGAGGAAAGCCGAGGCGCCGGTGCTGCTCTCAAACGGCAACCTCGTCGCCGCGGCCGAGCTGCCCGGCGGCGAGCGGCATTTCGCCGTCTGGCATGATCCGCATCCGAAGCCGGCCTATCTCTTCGCGCTGGTCGGCGGCAAGCTCGACCATGTCCGGCAGCCTTACGTCACGGCCGATGGCCGCAAGGTCGAGCTTGCGGTCTATGTCGAGCCGGGCAAGGCCGGGCGCGCCGGCTGGGCGCTGGAAAGCCTCGTGCGCTGTATGCGCTGGGACGAGCGCGTCTTCGGCCGCAACTACGATCTCGATGTGTTCAACGTCGTCGCCGTGTCCGACTTCAACATGGGCGCGATGGAGAACAAGGGTCTCAACATCTTCAACGACAAGTATGTCCTCGCCGACCCGCTGACGGCGAGCGATGGTGACTATGCCTCGATCGAGGCGATCATCGCACATGAATACTTCCACAACTGGACGGGCAACCGCATCACCTGCCGCGACTGGTTCCAGCTCTGCCTGAAGGAAGGCCTCACCGTCTTCCGCGACCAGGAATTCTCCTCCGACGAACGGTCGCGCCCGGTTAAGCGCATCGCCGATGTCCGCACCTTGCGCTCGACGCAGTTCTCCGAGGACGCCGGCCCGCTCGCCCATCCGGTCCGGCCGCGCGCCTACAAGGAGATCAACAACTTCTACACGCCGACGGTCTACGAGAAGGGCGCCGAGCTGATCCGCATGCTCAAGGTGCTGATCGGCGAGGACGCCTTCGCGCGCGGCATGGACCTCTATTTCGAGCGCTGCGACGGCACGGCCGCGACGATCGAGGAATTCCTCGACTGCTTAGTCGAGGCCTCCGGCCAGGATCTCGCCCATTTCGCCGGGTGGTACGAGCAGGCGGGCACGCCGACCGTGGTCGCCTCCGGCAGATACGATGCGCAGGCGAAGAGCTACACGCTGCAGCTGGCGCAATCGACGCCGGCGACTCCCGGCCAGTCCGAGAAGAGGCCGGTGGTCATCCCCGTCGCGCTCGGCCTCGTCGGCAAGGGCGGCGACCTGCCGCTCGCCAGCACCTCGCCGGCGCTGAAGGCCGGCGGCGTGGTGGTGCTCGACCAGCCCTCGCTGTCCGTGACCTTCACCGACCTGCCGGAGGCGCCGACGCCGTCGCTGCTGCGCGGCTTCTCGGCCCCTGTCCGGCTCGAGCTCGACCTCGGCGACAGCGAGCTGCTGCGACTGTTCAGCGCCGACAGCGATTCCTTCAATCGCTGGCAGGCGCTGCAGACGGTCGCGACACGGGCGCTGGTGCGCGCCGGCAAGGGCGACGGCTCCGCGCTGGATACGACCGCGACCGACCTCGCCAAGGCGCTCTCCGAATTCCTCGCCGGCCCGGCACTGGCCGACCCAGCCTTTGCCGCACAGGTGCTGCGCTTGCCTGCCCCGGCCGACATCGCCCGCGAGATCGGCCGTGATGTCGACCCGGATGTCGTGCATGGCGCCCATCGCCGGCTTTCCGCCGCGATCGGTGTCGCACTTGCGGATCATCTCGCGGGCCTGCGCCAAGACCTCGGCGAACGCGGCCCCTATTCGCCGGCGGCAGCTCCGGCCGGGCGGCGCGCCCTCCGCAACGAAGCGCTCGGCCTGATCGCGCTCGGCGCTCCCGCCGAGGGCGCGCGGCTTTCGCTGGCCCAATTCGCCGAAGCCGACAACCTGACCGACCGGCTCGCAGCCCTCGCCGCGATGACGCTGATCCCCGGCGCCGAGCGCGAGGAGCTGATCGCCCGCTTCGGCGAACTTTATGCCCGCGAGCCGCTGGTGCTCGACAAATGGCTGATGGCGCAGGCGCTGATCGCCGAAGACGGCACGCTCGCCCGCGTGAAGGGGCTGATGAACCACTCCGCCTTCTCGCTCGGCAATCCGAACCGGGTGCGTGGCCTCATCGGCGGGTTCGCGGCGAACCTGACCCAGTTCAACCGCGCCGACGGCGAGGGCTACGCCTTCATCGCCGACATTGTCATCGCGCTCGACCGAACCAACCCGCAGGTCGCCTCGCGCCTGCTCGGCTCGTTCAAGAGCTGGCGCATGCTGGAGGCGGGGCGCCGGGCCAAGGCGGAGGCGGCTTTGCGCATGGTGCAGACGACGCCCAACCTGTCGCGCGACGTCGCCGACATCGCCGCTCGCTCGCTGGGTTGAATGGGGTGCCTCGGAGGGCTTCTGTGCCCCCTTCGAGGCCTCTACACCCTCGCCAGAATCGCCCGTTAACCGCCTGCCCAGCCAAAGGTTAACGAAGTCCTGCGCGCGCAAGATTCAACCGATTCGCCGCTACAACCAGCGCGCGCAAAACAACGGGCAGGGCGTAGTTTCCGCTAGACAAAGCGAGTCCCGCGGATTCAACTGACTGTGATTCGGGGATGCGGCACGTCTCTCGATCTTACTGTCGGTACATCGCTTTCCGAAGGGGGACGGGCATGACGCGTGCAGACGCGGCTTGCGCACACGTGCGCGCAAATTCAGTTCTGGGCGTAGCACGATCCCTGACACATCCGCTCTATAAGCGCTTCGAGCAGCTGGAGCCGACGTTCCGGAAAGTCATTCCGGCGCTCGTCGCGGGCTTCGTCCTGCTCCTTGCCCTGGGCGCCTACGTCCAGACCTCGGCCCTGCGCGATGATGCCATCGACGATGCCGCGACCGACCTGGAAGCACTCGCCGCGTTGCTTGTGCGCGAACTCGATCTAGCCTCGAAAGACGACAAGCGCCCTGACGGCGTCCTCGCTCCCCTGTCGACCAAGCATATCGCCGGCCGCGGCCGCATCGTCTATGTCAGCGACGCTGGCGGGCGACTGGTCGCCGGTGAGCCGGCGATCGGCGCCAGCGAGCGCAACCTGGTCGACGTGCTCGGCCCCGGGCAGGCCTTGACCGTCTTCGCCGATCGCGCCGGCGTGATGCCGATCACGCTGCCCGGCGGCGTCGAGGCGCTCGCCACCGTTCGCAACCTCGCCGCCCCGCTCGGCCAGGTCGCGGTGCTGCATCCGGTGAAGCGCGCGCTCTCGACCTGGGACGAGCGTCGGCGCTCCATCCTCGTCCTGTTCGGCTCGGCGGCGATCGTGCTCGCGGGCATCACCGCCGCCTTCGTGCTGCAATCGCGCCGGGCCCGCGCCGCCGACGAGGATTGCGACTGCGTGCGCGACCGCATCGACACAGCACTGAGCCGTGGCCATTGCGGCCTGTGGGACTGGGACCTCGCCAGGGGCCGGATGTACTGGTCGGATTCGATGTACGCCATGCTTGGCTACGATCGCGCCGGCGAGTTCATGTCCTTCGGCGAGGTCAATGCTTTCATCCACCCCGAGGATGCCGACCTCTATGGCCTGGCCGATGCGGTCAGCCGCGGCGAGACCGACCATCTCGACCAGGAATTCCGCGTCCGCAACGCCTCGGGCGAATGGGTCTGGCTGAAGGCAAGGGCCGAGCTCGTCACCGATCGCCGAACCCATGCCCAACATCTCGTCGGCATCGTCGTCGACATCTCCGAGCAGCGCCGCATGGCCGCCCGCACCGCTACCGCCGATGCCCGCCTGCGCGACGCGGTCGAAGCGATCTCGGAAGCCTTCGTGCTCTGGGACGCCGAACAGAAGCTCGTGCTCTGCAACGCCAAGTACCAGCAGCTGCACATGCTGTCGCCGGAGCTGGTGCGCGCCGGCACGAGCTACGAGCAGATCATGAGTCACAGCGCTCAGCCGAGCATCGATCGCGAGCCGGTCCGCAGCGTGCGCGCCGGCTCCGGCAGCCACTCCTACGAGGCGAAGCTCTCGGACGGGCGCTGGCTGCAGATCAATGGCCGCCGCACCAAGGATGGCGGCTCGGTCTCGGTCGGCACCGACATCACCATGCTGAAACAGCAGGAGGAGCGCCTGACCCGCTCCGAGCACGAGCTGCTCAAGACCGTCACCGACGTCAAGGCCTCGCGCCAGAAGCTCGAAGCGCAGGCGCAGCAGCTCGCCGAGCTGGCCGAGCTCTATCTGGAACAGAAGGCCGCCGCCGAAAGCGCCAACCGCGCCAAGTCCGAATTCCTCGCCAATATGAGCCATGAGCTGCGCACGCCGCTCAATGCCATCCTCGGCTTCTCCGAGATCATGGATGACGGGCTGTTCGGCCCGCTCGGCTCCGAGCGCTATGTCGAATATGTCCGCGACATCCGCTCCAGCGGCGGCTACCTGCTCGCTGTGATCAACGACATTCTGAACATGGCGCGGATCGAGGCCGGCAAGATCGAGCTCGAAAAGACCGACGTTGCACTCGACCTCGTGGTCGGCGAGGCGATCAGCTGCCACCGCGAGGAGATCACGCGCAAGCGGCTCTCCCTCACCAGCGATCTCGGCAGCGAGATGCGCCTCGAGGCCGATGCGCACGCACTCTTCCAGATCGTCGGCAACCTCGTCGACAACGCCATCAAGTTCACGCCCGAGGGCGGCCGGATCGCGGTCCGGGTCAAGCCGGCGCCCAATGCGCTGAACCTCTATGTCGAGGACAGCGGCATCGGCATCCCGCGCGAGAAGATCGGCCGGATCGGGCGCCCGTTCGAGCAGGTCGAGGGCGATCTCATCCGCAGCCATGGCGGCTCGGGCCTCGGTCTCGCCATCGCCCGCTCGCTCGCCGAGCTGCATGGCGGCTCGCTGCGTGTCCGCTCGATCATGGGTTCAGGCACGATCGTGATGGTCCACCTGCCGTTGAAGGGCCCGGCGAACGCGGAGCTCGAACAGGCGGCCTGAGGAGAGCGCCCTGCGCTCAGGCCTTCTGCGCGGCGCCCAATATCTGCTTGAACAGGCCACGGACCATCGCCCGGCGCTCGTCGAGCTCCGCCTTCAGCACCTTGGCATCCGGCAGGCCGACCGCCGTCGCGATCCGGCGCAGGACGCGCTCCGGCACCGCCTTGGCATCGAAATCCTCTTCCATCGCGAAACGCTGCCAGAGCTGTACGTCGCCGATGAAGCGTGCCGCAGCCGCGAGCCGCTCCGCCTCTCCAGCGGCGATGACGCCGGTGTCGCGCGCCGCCGCGAAGACCCCCGAGGTCGTGCGGGCGAGGAGCTGCGGATGGTCGTGGCCATGAGCGAGCACCAGGAACTGGGCCAGGAAGTCGAGATCGGTCAGCCCGCCGGCGGCGAGCTTCAGATCCCAAGCGTCGTTCTCGCCCTTCTCCTTGGCGATGAGCGCCCGCATCTCGGTAACGGCGGCGGCGACCTTGGCCGGCTGGCGCTTGCGCAGCAGGATCTCGCGGATCGCGGCTTCGACCTTGTCCCGCAAGCCGGCATCGCCGGCGACGACGCGGGCGCGGGTCAGCGCCATCTCCTCCCAGATTTCGGCTTCGCCCTGATGATAGGCGGTAAAGCCGCCGAACTGCGTCGCCGCAGGGCTCTTGTTGCCGGCGGGCCGCAAGCGCATGTCGACCTGGTAGAGCGTGCCGCGCCGCGTCGGCACGGTCAGCGCCGCGACGAGTCTCTGGGTGAAGCGGACATGCCACGTCACCGGATCGAGCGGGCGCTTGCCGTCACTGGCCTCGGCGTCCTCCGGACGGTCGTAGAGCAGCATCATGTCGAGATCGGATGATGGAGTGAGCTCGCCGGCTCCCAATCGCCCCATGCCGAGCACGACCGCCTCCGCGCCTTCGACGAGACCATGGTCGGCGGCGAAGGCGGCGCGGGTATCGTCGAAAGCGACGCGGATACTGGCAGCAGCCGCTGCGGCATAGCCCTGCGCCGCCTGTTCGGCATTGATCACGCCGGAGAGCAGCCGGGCTCCGACCAGAAAATTCTCCTGCCGGACGGCGTCGCGCATGCGGTCGAGCCCGTCCTCGACGCTGGGCGGCGGCGTGCCGACCATGGCACGTACGCGCTGCGCCACACGCTCGGCATCGTGGCGCGGGGCGCTGAAGGCGGGGTCGATCACCGCATCGAGCACATGCGGATAGAGCGCCGCGACCTTGGCGAGACGCGGCGCGCTGCCGAGAATCTCCGCGAAGAGCTGCAGCAGGGCTTCATGCGAGCGCAGCAGCGTCAAAAGCTCGACCGCAGCCGGCATGCGCACGAAAGCGTTGTCGAGATGGGCGAGCGCGCCATCCGGGTCGGTGGTGCGGCCGAGCGCGACGAGCAGCGCCGGCGTCAGCTCGGTCAGCACCTCGCGGGCGCGGGCGCTGGTGACGGCGGCGCGGCGGCCGAAATGCCACCCGCGCACCGTCTCGGCCGCTGTCGCCGGCTGGCGGAAGCCGAGCTTGCCCAATGTCGCCAGCGTCTCCGGATCGTTCTCGGTACCGGTGAAGGAGAGAGAGCCGGCTTCACTTGCGAGGCTGGGCGCGTCCTCGAACAGCAGGGCATAATGGCCCTCGACGCGCCTGGCATGCGCCTCCAGATCCTTGCCGAGGGCCTTGGCCGAGGGATAGCCGCAGAAGCGGGCGAAGGCGTCGAGATCGGCGGCGTCCGTCGGCAGGGTCTGCGTCTGCTCGTCATGGCGCATCTGAAGCCGGTGCTCGATCGTGCGCAGCCAGCAATAGGATTCCGTCAGCTCGTCGCGGGCCTGTGGGCTGATCCAGTTCTCCTTCGTCAACTCGCCGAGCATGTCGAGCGTGCGCGGCCCGCGCAGCGCCGGGCGCCTGCCGCCGAAGACAAGCTGCTGGGTCTGGACGAAGAACTCGATCTCGCGGATGCCGCCGCGGCCGAGCTTGACGTTGTGTCCGGGCAGGCTGAGCGTCTCGAAGCCCTTCACCGACTGGATCTGGCGCTTCATCGCATGGATGTCGGCGATGGCGGCGAAGTCGAAATATTTGCGCCAGATGAAGGGAGCGAGATCGGCGATGAAGCGGCGGCCGAGCTCGATATCGCCGGCGACAGGCCTCGCCTTGATCATCGCGGCGCGTTCCCAGTTCTGGCCGACCGTCTCGTAGTAAGCGTAAGCCGTCGGCAGCGCGACGGCGACATGGGTCGAGCCGGGATCAGGCCGCAGGCGCAGATCGACGCGGAAGACATAGCCGTCCGGCGTGCGCTCCTGGATGATGCGGGCGATCTGCTGCGTCAGCTTGACGAAGAAGCTCGTGGGCTCGCCGACGCCGGCGGCCTCGGCCATCTCCGGATCGAAGAAGACGACGATATCGATGTCGGAGGAGTAGTTCAGCTCGCCGGCGCCATGCTTGCCGAGCGCCAGCACGACAAGCCCGGAGCCCTTGCCGGGCTCATTGGCGTCGGGAAGCTCGATCCGGCCGAGACCGGCGGCCTGATGCAAAGCGTGCTCGCTGGCAAGCTTCACCGCCATGTCGGCGGTGGCGCTGAGCGCGGCGGTGACCGTCTCGACCGGCCAGATGCCGCCGATATCGGCGAGCGCCAGCAGGAGCGCCATCGCCTGGCGAAAGCGGCGCAACTCACGCATCAGGTCGGCGGTCGCGGTTTCCGGCGTGGCGAAGGCAGCGATCCCGGCCAGCAGCGCGTCGCGGCGCTCGCCAGGATCGGTCGTCAGCGAGGCGAGGAGCCCCTCCGGATCGCGCCGCATGATCTGGGTCAGGAAAGGCGAGTGCGCGAGAATACCGGCAACGAGCGCGGCCGAGGCGTCATGACCCGTCAGATGGGCGGCGAGTCGTTCACCAGCCTCGGCATCGAACAAGCGCTCGATCAGCTCCTCGCGCCAAAGCGCCTTGATCTTGCCGCGCGCCGGCAGGACGGGCGCCGCCTTCAGGCGTTGGCATAAGGGCTCGCCCACACTGACCTCCGCGTCGACCGGCTGAGCGAGCCTTAGCCCTTCGTCATGCCGACTGGAACCCTGCCCCGTCAGACTGCGATGTCGAGCCTTGCGGCACCTCCGCGGCAGAGCTGTCCACAGGAGGAGGACTGGCCGGCAGCGACATTACGACATCGAGCCCCGGCGCATTGTCCGACAGGCGGATTGCACCGCCATGCAGACGCGCGACGGCAGAGGCCAAGGCGAGCCCAAGTCCGAAGCCCGGCTTGCTGCGGCTCTGATCGAGCCGGACGAAGCGCTCCAGCACACGGCCGCGATCAGCCTCGGGGATGCCGGCACCGTGATCGGCGACACCGAGCTCGACCATGTCGCCGACACGCCGCGCCGTCACCACGACCGTCGCCGGCGCATCGCCCTCCGGCTTGCCGTATTTCAGCGCGTTGTCGATCAGATTGGCCAACGTCTGGCCGATCAGCTCGCGATTGCCGGTGAGCGACAGGCCGGGCTCGACGGAAGCCGACAAAGTAAGGCCTGCCTCCTCGGCCAGCGGCTCGTAGAGCTCGGACAGCCCGTCGACGATCTCGGCAAGATCGAGCGGGGCCATGCTGTCGCTGATCTGGCGGGTTTCGAGCCGCGCGATCATCAGCAAGGCGTTGAAGACGCGGATCAGCCCATCGGCTTCCTCGATCGCGCCGTCGAGCGCGCTGCGCAGCTGCTCGGGCGACTGCGCCGTGCGCAGCGCCTCCTCGGCACGGTTGCGCAGGCGGGTCAGCGGCGTCTTGAGGTCGTGGGCGATGTTGTCCGAGACCTGCTGCATCCCGCTCATCAGCTCGCCGATGCGGTCGAGCATGGCGTTGAGGTTCCCGGCCAGCCGGTCGAGCTCGTCGCCGGTGCCGGCGATGGCAAGCCGGCCCTTGAGATCGCCGGCCATGATCGAGCGGGCAGTGTCGTTCATGCCGTCGATGCGCTTCAGCACCCGCCGCGCCACGAACCAGCCGGCGAAGCAACCGAGCACGACGACGAGCAGGACCGACCAGGCTGCGGCGCGCTTGATCACGACGCGCAGGCGCTCGCGCTCCTCGACATCGCGCCCGACCAGCAGGCGAAAGCCGGCCGGCAGCATGAAGACGCGGACGATGGCGTGATTGGTCTGGTCCAGCGTTTCCGAGGAGCGCGCGTATTCGATCTCGCTCTCGCCCTGGCGGTCGAGCGTGCCCGGCGGCAAGGCCTCGATATTGCCGGCGATGCGCTCGCCCAGCGGCGTGGTGACGAGATAGAGCGAGGCGCCGGGCCCACGCGAGCGCCGCTCGATGACCTGGACGAGCCGCCTGATGCCGCCGAGGCGCTGCTGCTCGGCCAGCCCCTGGATCTCGGCATCGATGGTCGAGCGGATCTGGTCGTCGAGCAGGTTCTTGGCGTTCCAGGCGACATATCCCAGCACGAAGATGGCGAAGATCGCGAAGACGACGAGATAGATCGCCGTCAGCTTGAAGGCCGTCGTGCGGACAAGATGCGGCAGGAAGCGCAGGCGACCGGCCGGCTGCTGCCCTTCGGCCGCCTGGCCGTCAGCGAGCTGTGTCACGGACCATGTATCCCGCACCGCGGATGGTGTGGATCATCGGGTGCTCGAAGCCCTTGTCGACCTTGGCGCGCAGGCGCGAGACATGAACGTCGATGACATTGGTCTGCGGATCGAAGTGATAGTCCCAGACGTTCTCGAGCAGCATGGTACGGGTCACCACCTGGCCGGCATGCTTCATCAGATATTCGAGCAGGCGGAACTCACGCGGCTGCAGCGCGATCTCCTCGCCGGCGCGGGTGACGCGGTGCGCCAGCCGGTCGAGCAGCAGATCGCCGACGCGATAGGTGGTCGGCTCGGAGGCCGGCGCGCCACGACGGCGCGAGAGCACCTCGACCCGGGCGAGCAGCTCGGAAAAGGCATAGGGCTTGGGCAGATAATCGTCGCCGCCGGCGCGCAGACCTTTCACCCGGTCGTCGACCTGGGCGAGTGCGGACAGGATCAGCACCGGCGTGGTCTCGCCCTGCTCGCGCAGGGAGCGGATCACCGAGAGCCCATCCATGCGCGGCAGCATGCGGTCGACCACGAGCACGTCGTAGCCGCCGCCCTGCGCCATGGCATAGCCCTCGAGGCCATCGAGGGCATGGTCGGCGACATGGCCGGCCTCGCGAAAGGCCTTGACCAGATAGGCTGCCGCTTCGGCGTCGTCTTCAACGATCAGGAGTCGCATGGCGACACGCTACCTCAACACAAGGAAAAGCGGCAGGCCGGAGGTGACGATCCGACCTGCCGCCGTGACGGCTGGCATTCCCGGCAGGGGGCGACGTGACAACCGGGAGAAACCATCCGCCCGGAACATGCTCTTGCAAGGTGGACTGACGCTACGCGCCCGAGCATGCCCCGATTTGGATAGTCCCGGGTCAGGCCGCCGGCTGGCGCCCGACCTCGAACGAGACCTCGCGCTCCTTGCCGTCGCGCCAGATGGTCAGGCTGGTCTTGGCGCCCGGTGCGAAGGTGGCGATCTTCCTCGACAGCTCGCGCGCATCGGCGATCTTCTCGCCGTTGACCGCGAGGATGGTATCGCCGCGCTTGAGGCCGGCCTTGGCAGCGGGGCCATTGGGCTGCGCCTCGGCGATCAGGGCGCCCTTGGCATCCTTCAGGCCGATCGCGTCGGCGACTTCGGCGGTGACCGGCTGGATCTGCACGCCGATGAAGCCGCGGGCGACCGAGCCATGCTCCTTGAGCTGCTCGACGACACTCTGGACCGTGGCGGCAGGGATCGCGAAGGCGATGCCGACATTGCCGCCCGACGGCGAGTAGATCGCGGTGTTGACGCCGATGACCTCGCCCTTCTGGTTGAAGGTCGGGCCGCCGGAATTGCCGCGGTTCACCGCCGCATCGATCTGCAGGAAGTCGTCATAGGGACCGGAGCCGATGTCGCGCCCCTGGGCCGAGACGATGCCCGCGGTCACGGTGCCGCCGAGGCCGAACGGATTGCCGACCGCCAGCACCCACTCGCCGATGCGCGGCTTGCCGGTGGCGAGCTGGACGAACGGATAGTTTCCGGACTCGTTGACCTTGAGCAAAGCGAGATCGGTGCGCGGATCGGTGCCGATCACCTTGGCCGAGAGCGTCTTGCCGGCATCGGTGACGAGCTGGACCTCGGCTGCGTTGGCGACGACATGGTTGTTGGTCACGACATAGCCGTCCTGGCTGATGAAGAAGCCCGAGCCCTGCGAGAGCTGCACGCGCGGCTGTTGCTGCTGCGGCCCACGCGGGCCCATGCCCTCCTCGCCGAAGCGACGGAAGAAGCGCTCGAGCGGATGACCGGGAGGCAGGCCTTCGACGCCGGCCGGGCCGTCTTCATCGTTGGCGCTGGCGACGACCTTGGCCTTTACGCGGACGGAAACGACGGCGGGCTTGACCCGGTCGACGACGTCGGCGAAGGACGGCAGCTGCGTCTGCTGCAGGCCGGAGAGCTGGACCGGCTGCGCATTGGCGGCGCCGTGGGTATTGAGGAAATTGTCGGCGAGGCCGGCCATCAGGCCGATGCTCAGCGTCGCGGCGCCGGCAACGATCGCGCCGCGCTTCAGGATCGAGCGGGCGGTGGCCGGCGAGCGGGTCGTGGTGTCGGGGGTGTTGTTCTCTTGGGCGGTCATGGGTCTCACCTCGATGCGGGAGGCAGGGCCTTCCCTGCTTCGTGAGATGGACCATGACGGGCGGCGCCTTACCTGGATTTCGCCCGACGATGACAGTTTCGTAAGGTTGGCGCGCCGTCAGCCGCGGTCGTCGCGTAGGAGATCGTCGAGCCGGCGCTGTTCCTCGGCCGTCAGCGTCACACCAGCCGGTGCCGCAGCGAGATTGCGACGACGCCAGAGGAAGATGGCGCCGAACAAAACGATCACAAAGGGCGCGGCCCACAGCGCGATCGTGCGCGCGTTCATCGGCGGGCGCAGCAGAACGAAATCGCCATAGCGCGCCACGACGAAATCCATCACCGCGCCGTCGCTGTCGCCGGCGGTGAGCCGCTCGCGCACCAGGACACGCAGATCCTTGGCGAGCGGCGCGTCTGAATCGTCGATCGACTGGTTCTGGCAGACCAGGCAGCGCAGGCCGGAGGAAATCTGCCGCGCGCGCTGCTCCAGCGCCGGGTTCTTCAGGACCTCGTCAGGCTGCACGGCGATGGCCGGCGCTGCAAGGGCCAGCGATCCGACGAGGAGGAGCGGGAGCGCGCGCATCGGGCTCACTCGGCCGGCTGCGGAAGTGCGGACGGTGCCGCCACGCGACGCGGCGCGGCCAGCCGGAAGCGCCGATCGGTCAGCGAAAGCGCGCCGCCCGCCGCCATCACCAGCGCGCCGATCCAGATCAGGAGGATCAACGGCTTGTCATGCAGTTTGACCGCAATGGCGCCGCTGGCGTCGGGCTCGCCCAGGCTGATATAGGCCTGCCCGAGCCCCACGGTGCGGATGCCGGCCTCGGTCGTCGGCATGGAGCGCGCCGTATAGATGCGCTTCATCGCCTCGACCGGCTTCAGCTCGCGGCCGTCGGCAACGATGCGGAAGCGGGCCGCATCCTCGCGATAATTCGGGCCGGTGCGTGGCGTCACCGCCTCCAGCGTCACGGTGTAGCGGCCGCTGGTCAGGCTTTCGCCGACCTTGAGCATGCCGATCGCCTCGGTGCCCCAGGCCACGGCGGCGATGCCGATCACGCTGATGCCGACGCCGGCATGGCCGAGGGCCGTGCCCCAGGCCGAACGCGGCAGGCCCTTCGCGCGCGACAGAATTGCCGATGCGCCGCTGGCGCGGCCGACGACGCGTTCGCCGACCTCCCAGAACGCTCCGACGACCAGGAAGACGCCGAGCCCGATGCCGAGCGGCGCCAGTACGGGACCGCCTCGCACGAAGGCGAAGATCGCCAGCGTGGTGACGACGCCGAGGCCGAAGGCCACCTGGGCGCGCTGTGCGGCGCCGAGCAGATCGCCGCGCTTCCAGGCCAGGGTCTGGCCGATCGGCAGCAGCAGCAGGAGCGGCACCAGCAGCGGCACGAAGGTGGCGTTGAAGAAGGGCGGGCCGACCGAGATCTTGTCGCCGGTGACCATCTCCAGCACGAGCGGGTAGAGCGTGCCGATGAAAACGGTGGCGCAGGCTGTCGCCAGGAAGAGGTTGTTGACGACGAGGGCGCTCTCCCGCGAGACCGGCGCGAACAGGCCGCCTTGCTTCAGGAGCGGCGCGCGCCAGGCAAACAGCGCGAGCGAGCCGCCGATGAAGGCGATCAGGATGCCGAGGATGAAGAGGCCGCGCTGCGGGTCGCTCGCGAAGGAGTGCACCGAGGTCAGCACGCCCGAGCGGACGATGAAGGTGCCGAGCAGCGAGAGCGAGAAGGTCAGGATCGCGAGCAGGATCGTCCAGACCTTGAGCGCGTCGCGCTTCTCCATCACCACGGTCGAATGGATCAGCGCCGTGCCGGCAAGCCAGGGCATCAGCGAGGCGTTCTCGACCGGGTCCCAGAACCACCAGCCACCCCAGCCGAGCTCGTAATAGGCCCAGTAGGAGCCCATGGCGATGCCGAGCGTCAGGAATGTCCAGGCCAAAAGGGTCCAGGGCCGGACGGCGCGGGCCCAGACTGCGTCGATCTTGCCCTCGATCAGCGCGGCGACGGCGAAAGCATAGGTGATCGAGAAGCCGACATAGCCGACATACAACAGCGGCGGATGGATCGCGAGGCCGAGGTCCTGCAGGATCGGGTTGAGGTCCTGCCCCTCTCCCGGCGCCGGGACGAGCCGGCGGAACGGGTTCGAGGTCAGCAGCGTGAAGGCGAGGAAGGCAACGCTGACGCTGCCTTGCGCCGCGAGCGTGCCGGCCCGCAGCTTCGGCGGCAGCGAACGGCGCGACAGCGCGACCAGCGCGCCGAACAGCACGAGAATGAGGACCCAGAGCAGCATCGAGCCCTCATGGTTCCCCCAGACAGAGGTCAGCTTGTAGATCAGCGGCTGCGTCGAGTGGGAATTGGCGGCGACATTCTCGACCGAGAAGTCGGAGACCACATAGGACGCCATCAGGCAGCCGAAGGAGAGCGCAACGAGCAGGAAGCAGGCGATCGCGGCCGCGGGACCGACCGATGCCAGGGCCGGATCGTTCCGGGCCACGCCCCAGAGCGGCACGATCGTCTGGACGACCGCGACCCCGAGCGCCAATGCCAGGGCGAAATGACCGATCTCGACGAACACAGGCGCAGCCCTATTTCGTGGCCGGCGCTGCGGGGGCGCCGGGTTTGGTTTCGCCGGGCTGCCAATGGCCCTGCTTCTTCAGCGCGTCGGCGACCTCGCGCGGCATATAGGTCTCGTCATGCTTGGCGAGCACGGAATCGGCGCGGAACCGGCCCGCCCCTTCGAGCACGCCTTCGGTGACAACGCCCTGCCCTTCGCGGAAGAGATCGGGCAGCAGGCCGGTATAGCTGACCATTGTCCGGGTCTTGCCATCTGTCACGGCGAAGCTGACGCGCTGGTTGGCACCACGCTCGACCGAGCCGGTCTCGACCAGGCCGCCGAGGCGCAGGCGTGTGCCGGGCGTCAGGCCCTTCTCGACGATCTCGGTCGGGCCATAGAAGAAGACGATCGAATCCCGCAGCGCATAGGCGACGAGGCCGGCCGCAAGACCAAGAACGACGCCGGCCGAGGCGATCACCACGAGGCGACGCTGCTTGCGGGTGAGGCGCTTGCGCGGCGGCGTGGCGGGGATACCGGCCTGGACGGTCATCGCGACGCCTCCTGCAGGCCGAGTTCGCTGCGCAGGCCGTCAAGGGCGGACGACGCCGACTGATCGGAGCTCAGGCGCTGGCGCGCTGTAGAGAGCGATCTCTGCGCTGCCGCGCGATCTCCCAGGACGGCCTGCGAGCGGATCAGCCGAGACCAGTCGGCGAGGCTGCCGCCGCCTTCGGCGAGCCGCGCGGCGAGGCCGTCGACCATGCCGCGGATCGCACCCATACGCTCGGCCTCGGGCAGGCTGGCGATCGCGTCGGACGGTGGGGAGGAACGTTCCAGTCCTTCGAGGCGAGCCCGGACGGTCGCCGTCCAGGGGGCATCGGCCGGCGCGTCTGCGAGCAGAGCCTTCAGCGACGCGATCGCGGCCGGCACCTGCCCGTCCTGCTCCTGCGCGATCGCCATGAAGAAGCGGGCGCGCGGATTGGCCGGATCGAGCTTCAACGCCTCGGCGAGGGTTTCACGTGCAGCCGCCGTGACGACGCCGCCGGCAGCGAGAATCTGCGCCTCGGCCTGGCCGCCAAGCCGCTCGGTCGTCGCACCGTCGTAGCGGACAGCATTGGCGAAGGCCTTCGCGGCATCCTCGAAGCGGCCCTGGCGAAGATAGACCGGGGCGAGCACGTTCCAGCCCTTGCCGTCGGTGGGGTTGGCGGCGAGATGCGCCTCGATCCGTGCCAGCGCCAGCTCGAAATCCTGTGCCGGATTGCCCTGCATGCGCGCCGCGAGCGGCTGATCGGGAAGCGTCGGCGAGCCATAGGCGCCATAGACCAGCAGGGCCAGCAGGGGTACGCAGGACAGCGCGATGGCGGACGCTGCGCGGCGCCGACGCAGCGCCGGCTCGCTCTCACCGGCGGGAACGGTCTCCGACGCCGTCTCGCGCAGCAGCCTGCGCGCGGCTTCGGCCTTGGCCGCCTCGGCCTCGACGGCACCGATCAGCTTCCGGCCAAGATCGCGATCGATCTCGGCGAGTTGGGCCCGGTAAAGCGCGGTCGCTCCGGCCGTGTCGGCGGAGAGTGCCGGCGCCCGGCGGCCGAGCGGCCAGAGCACCGCCATGACCGCAGCCCCCGTCATGGCCGCGAAGATGATCCAGATCAGCATTCGCCGTTCATAACCGTTCGAAGGTGCCTGTTCATGTCCGAAGATGGCGACAAAGGGTCACGCGGGCAATGCGACGTCAGACCGCCGGCAGGACGAGACGGGCGCGGAGGCCACCGAGCGGCGAACGCTCCAGCGAGAGACCGCCGCCATAAAGCTTGGCGAGATCGACCACGATCGAGAGGCCAAGTCCCGAGCCCGGCGTCGTCTCGTCGAGCCTTCGGCCGCGCTTGAGGACCTCGGCCATCGCCTCGTCGGGCAGGCCGGGCCCGTCATCGTCGATCAGCAGGACGAGGCGCCCTTCCGGTGCCTGCGCTTCCGGTACCAGGCTGACCTGGACTTCGGTACGCGCCCATTTGAAGGCGTTGTCGAGGAGATTGCCTAGCATCTCCTCGAAATCCTGCTTTTCGCCGCGAAAGCGGACGCTGGCGGGCACGGTGTGGCTGCCCTCGATCGCCCTGCCCTGCGCGATCTTCTCGAAGGTACGGATCAGCGCGTCGAGCGAGGGAGAAATCTCGCAGATGCCGCCGAGCGCGCCCGACAAGGCCGCGGCCCGGGCCCGGTCGAGATAGTACTGGACCTGGTCGCGCATGATCGCGGTCTGATGGCGGACTGTCTGGGCAAGCACGCCCTGGCTGGCTTCGGCCTCGTTCTGCATCACGCTGAGCGGCGTCTTGAGGGCGTGGGCGAGATTGCCGACCTGGGTGCGGGCGCGTTCTAGGATCTCGCGATTGGCATCGATGAGCTGGTTGAGCTCACCCGCAAGCGGCGCGAGATCAGGCGGATAGCGTCCGGCGATACGGGTGCTCTCGCCGGTACGCACTGTGCCGACGGCCGAGCGCAAACGCGCCAGTGGACGCAGGCCGAAGCGCACTTGGGCGATCGTCGAGGCGACAAGAGCGAGCCCGAGGAAGAGGAAGGTCAGCGTCAGGGCGAAGCGGAAATCGCGGATATCGCCCTCGATCTC
Source organism: Allobosea lupini (assembly GCF_900109525.1). Classification (GTDB taxonomy): domain Bacteria; phylum Pseudomonadota; class Alphaproteobacteria; order Rhizobiales; family Beijerinckiaceae; genus Allobosea; species Allobosea lupini. Next base: position 167,825 of record NZ_FOAN01000002.1, read on the forward strand.
GTCGGCGGGCGCGGCGACCCCGACGGTGAAGCGGCCATCCTCGCCGACATCGATCTCCCGTTCGAGCACGCGCAGACGCCGCTCGTCCGGCCCCGAGATATAGCTCTCGCGCAGGCCGCGCGGATTCGGCTGCAGATTCTGATCGAGCAGTTTCGGCAATTGCCCGCCTACCAGCGAGCGCGAGGTACGCACGCTCGGACGCTCGCCGTCGAGCCGGATGATCTGCCAGTACCAGCCGGAAAGCGGCAGGTCGAACCGCGGCTCGCCGAGATCGCCGATCGCCTGGCGCTCGGCCTCGGGTGGCGCGGCGAGGTCGGCGACCAGTTCCTTGATGTAGACGCTGAGGCGCTCGTCGAAGCCGCGCTCGGCCGTCCGCCGATAGAAGGTCGTAAGGCCGAAGCCGGCGAGGATCAGCACCAGCGCGCAGCAGATCGCAGCCGAAATGAAGAGCCGCGCGCCGAGCGAGAAGCGCTGCCGCGTGACCGGCATGGCGCCCTCAGGCTTTCGCGGCAGCGATATAGCCGAGGCCGCGTACGGTCTCGATGACGTCGACGCCGAGCTTCTTGCGCAGGCGGCCGACAAAGACCTCGATCGTGTTGGAATCGCGGTCGAAATCCTGGTCGTAGAGATGCTCTACCAGCTCGGTGCGCGAGACCACGCGGCCCTGATGGTGCATCAGATAGGCGAGCAACCGGTACTCGTGCGAGGTGAGCTTGACCGGGTTGCCGTCGACGACGACGCGGCTGGCGCGGGTGTCGAGGCGAACAGGGCCACAGATCAGCTCGGCCGTGGCATGACCGGCCGCACGGCGCAGCAGCGCGCGAACGCGAGCCAGCAGTTCTTCGATGTGGAAGGGCTTAACGACATAGTCGTCGGCGCCGGCGTCGAAACCGGAGACCTTGTCGCTCCAGCGGTCGCGCGCCGTCAGGATCAGCACCGGCATGGTCTTGCCCGCCCGGCGCCACCCCTGCAGCACGGCGACGCCGTCGACCTTGGGCAAGCCGAGATCGAGGATCACTGCGTCATAAGGCTCGGTCTCGCCGAGATAGAGGCCTTCCTCACCGTCGAGCGCCTTGTCGACGGCATAGCCGGCATTCTCCAGCGCATTGACGATCTGGCGGTTGAGGTCCTTGTCGTCCTCGACGACGAGCAATCGCACGGCGGCTTTTCTCCGATTGGCGGATCAGGAACGGGAAATAGCGGAACTAGCGGATATCCGCCACCTTGCCGGAGGCGCCGTCGAGCGTGACCCGGGCGACGCGGCCGTCGCGCTTCATCGTCGTCACCACATAGACGAACTCGTCGCCCTGGCGGCAGAGCCTGATCCGCAGGACTTCGCCAGGCGCCGCCTCGCGGGCATGGCGGGAGGCCACCGCCGGCTGCATGACCTTGCCGTCCGACACCGCCTCGCGCGTTTCCTGAGCTGACAGGCACGCGATCGGCGGCGCCGCATCGACCGGTTCCACCGGCGAGGCAGTCGCGGTCACAAGCGCGAGAATCGCGACGTTGGGGTCGAGCAGCATCATCGCCATTGGGCTAGCCCGGCATGCGTGAATGCGCCATGAACATCGGCGTGAGGCTAGCTCAGCGCACGGCGATGTGTCCACGCCGGGAAAGGCCGACACCCGCAACAATGCTGAGTTGCACCAATTCGACGTCCAGCACAGCCTGGACGCTGCCGAAATCGGCGAGTTCCTGGGCGGTTTCATAGAGCATCGTCGGTGCGCCGACATCGATGATCCTGATGACCTCGTCGCCGGCGCGTATCGTGACGCGATAGCGCTCGATCTCCTCGCCCAGCGGGACCTCGACCGCTTCCCAGGAATCGCCGCCGACGCGGCTGCGCCGAACCCAGCTCAAGGCGACACCGGACGGCAGGCGCCTGGCGCGCGGGCGCACCGGGGCAAGTGGCCGCAGCGCTGCTGTTCCGACAGTGGCGGAGAGCTCGCGCATCGAGGCCGACGCGACATCGGCATTGGGCGGCCCGATCCGGTAGCGCAGATGCCGGCCGACATCGTCGAGGCTCGTGGTCAGCGCGACCGCCGCGCCGTCGAGGACAACCACGCGCGCTCCAGCCGCCAATGTCCGTGCCGCCGCCACCTCCGAACCGCCGAGCCCACGCACCATCTGCGACAGCCGGAATGTCCGTGCGCCGATCAGTTCGACCCGCGCCGCCGTCACGATCTCGACCTGCCCGGCAGGATCGATGAAGGCGAGCGCGTTGGCGCCGGCGAGCGCCTCTTCCGCTGCGACCGAGGCAAGACCACCACCACGCAGGCGGACATCGACGAAGGCATGCCGATCGGTCCGCCAGAGGGGACCGGGCCTCAGTGTGGTCAAGGTCTCGCCCATGATCGAGGGGGCCGCGACGATGCCAGCCAAGGCGAACGGCATGCCATCGGTGGCGCGCCAGATCGCAAGCCCGCCGGGCCAGGGATCGGCGAAGGCTGCGAGGGATTGCAAGGGCGGCGGCGTGTCCCGCACGATCGGCAGGTCGAGGATCAGTGCATCCGGCCGGCCGGCGATCCGCGGCGTCACCTTCGGCAGGCGTGTCTCTGCCGCTCCCGACGCCGCACCGCGATAGATCGCAGGCTCGACCGAGCGCGCATCGGCGCGCCGCGTCGGACCATCGCTGATGCGCGTCAGCCGGAACAGGCGCGGCTGGCCGGCCACCTCCAGGGAGACGACGTCGCCCGCCTCGAGGTCGATGCAACGCGGCGACAGATCCAGTTCGAGCGTTTCGCGGCCGGCCCAGATCTCCTGCAGCCGTTGATCGGCAAGCCGTTGCCCTTCGGCCCGGCGCGTGACCATCGGGAGCTCGACGGCATTTTCCCGCCGCGCGGCCCCGGCAAGGCGGCGCGAGCGCGCCGTCGCCTGGCGGTAGTCGTTATTGCCGTCGATATGAACGAGGCGCAACTCGCGTGGCAGTTCGCTCTCCTGCGCGCGGCGCAATTCGAAAGGCTGGCCGTTGCGATCGAGCACAAGGTCATCCGCCGACAACGCTCGGGCAATCGTCGCGGCGCGGCCACGGAAGGCGAGCCTGCCGGACGAGATGACGGCATCGAAGCCGAAGGCCTGGGCCAGCGGTTCGAGCGCCTGGCGCGCGGAAATCGGTCGATCCAGGACATAGCCGTCGGCGAAGCCGTCGATGGCGAGCTCGTCCGGCGCCGGCAGGCCGTAATCGGCCAGGATAGTCCGGACCAGCCGATCGAGCGTCACCCCCTCCAGGCGACCGTTGATCCAGTGGCCGGTCTCGTAATTGCTTCCGTCGGCCCAAACCGAGGTCAGGTCCGGGAAAGCGGGGAACGGCCTGGCGTCCCAGGTCCAGACGAAGATGTTGGCCGGATCGACCATGCGCGGGCCGAGCGAAAGCCAGCTCGGGTTGCGCTGTGGATCGAAACCGGGAAGCGAGGGGTCGAAGCCCGACAGGATCGCCTCGATACCGCGCGCCTGGACGAGATCGTCACGCGCCTTTGTCGAGAAATGCGGATAGCCGCCATCGATCGATTTCGGGTCGGGAAAGACGTTCGGCGAATTGCCGCCCTTGTCGACGGCCGGCAGGCCGATTTCGGTCAGCCAGATCGGCTTCGAGCCGGGCAACCAGCCGGTCGCGCCGATCTCGAAACCTGCGAAGCGCTCGACATGCGGGTTCGACCACCAGTTCGGCAGGTCCTTTGGGCGGAAGATCCAGGGCTTGTCGAAGGCGCCGTCGGTGATCGGCAGGCGCGTCTGCGCGTAGCGGGCCGACAGGCTGGCATAGTACCAGTCATAGCCTTCGCCCGAGGTCAGGCGATGGCGCAGATAATCGACATCGGCGGGACCGCGGGCGATGGAAAGATCGGCATGATCCGGCGTGTCGCGCCAGTCGGAGAGCGGCGCATAATAGTCGATGCCGATCGCGTCGATATGCACGCTGGCCCAGAGCGGATCGAGCGGAAAGCGCACCTCCAGCCCGCCATCGGTCGCATGGGCGCCATATTCGGTCCAGTCGGCGGCATAGGTCAGCTTGGTCGGCGGCGGCAGGATGGAGCGGACCTCGGCCGCGAGCGCAACCAGGCCCGCAACCATCGGATAGGAACCCGGTGCACTGCGCACCCGCGTCAGTCCGACCAGCTCGGAGCCGATGATGAAGCCCTCGATGCCACCGGCCGCCTTGGCGAGCATCGCGGCATGCAGCACAGCGCGGCGGAAGCTCCACTCGCCGGGCCGCGCGCAGACGATCCGGTCGCCGTCGAGCGAGAAATCCGCAGCCGTGGCCGAGCCGAGGAAGCTCGCGATCTGCCCGGTCGCGATCGGCGTGCCGTCGGGTGACCCGAACTGGCCCGGAGCCGGTGAACAGGTGATCCGGCCACGCCAGGGATAGGGCGGCTGCGAGGCGTTGCCGGTATGTGGATCGGGCAGCGCGTTGCCGGCGGGCACATCCATCATCACGAAGGGATAGAGCACCACTTCGAGCCCGTAGACATGGCGAAGCCGCCGGATCAGCGCAATCACGCTCTCGTCCGAGGGCGTGCCGCCATAGGCCGGCTTGCCGCTCGACTGGCTCACGAGGCGCGCGCTCGTCCGGTCGACTCCTGCGACCGACCAGGGCGTGTCCGGCGTATTCTTGTCGGCGATCTCGACGCGCGGGGCGATGGTGCAATGATCCGCCCGCAGATCGTCGCCGAACCAGCTGACGACAAGGGAGATGCGCCGCAGGTTCGGGCAAAGCGCCAGCAGATGTGTGATCGCACCATCGATATCGGTGGCGCTATGCAATTGATGCCGGTTCTCGGCGACGGTGACGCCGGCTTCGGGCTCCTGATTGACCAGGGTCGGCTGGTAGATGAATTCGCTCGCGCCGGGGATCAGCGTGACCGCCCGGATCATCTGGCCGAGGCCCGGCACCGCGCGCACCACCTCGAAGGAGAATTGCGGCACGCGATTGCCGTAGTCGGCGAGCGGGAAGCGCTCGAACACGACATAGGCCGTGCCGCGATAGGCCGGAGCAGCGCCGGCCTCCTTGGCCGCGATCAGCGGATCGAGCTCCTGGTTCTCGAAGCCGCGATGGATGCGCAGCGCGACGGTGTTGAAATCGATCTCGCGCCCATCGGCCCAGATGCGGCGCACGAAAGCGATCGGCCCCTCGCAGACCGCGACCGCGAGATTGGCGTAGTAGCTGTAAGTGGTCTCGTAGGTCTTCTGCGCCTTCTGCCCGCCCTTGCCTCCGGCCTTGGTGCGGGTGACAGTGGTCGTCACCTCTTCCTCGAAGCGCGTCGCCCAGATCAGCTGACCGCCCAGCCTGGCCCGACCATAGATGCGCGGGATCGGCGCGCCCTCGGTCGAAGCGAGGCCGTCGATCTCCTTGAGGCGCGGGCCTTCGACGATGCGCGTGCCGCCGCCCCCGCCAAAGAGGCTCTGGTCGAGGCTCGCACCGGCGATCGCGCCGAGCGAACGGCCGATCATGGCACCGAACGGGCCGCCGACGGCGGCGCCCAGTACCGAGCCGGCGACCTGCAGAACAAGCGTGGCCATCAGACGTCGAGCTCCGGAAAGGCGAAGGCATGGCTGAGATGGCGCCGCCACCAGCCGGTGAAGGCGGTCTCGCCGACTGCGGCGCCGTCATGGGCGTGCAGGATGCGGTCCGGCTCGGTCAGGACGGCGCAATGCGCCGCCGGCAGATGCGCCCGCCAGCGGAAGAGCAGCATGTCGCCGGGACGGGCCTCCTGCGGCTTGACCGGGATCAGATGACGCTCCGCAGCCTCTGCCAGCGTCTCGCCCGAGCCCTGCTGTGCCCAATAAGGCGAATAAGGTGGCGTCGGCTCCGGCTCGCTGCCGTAGAGATCGCGCCAGACGCCACGCACCAGGCCGAGGCAATCGCAGCCGACTCCGCGGAGCGAGGCCTGATGGTGGTAGGGCGTGCCGAGCCAGCCACGCGCCGCTGCGATGACACGCGCCCGTGTCGCATGTGCGCCGGTCATCGGAATAGGCTCCCGCCGTCGAACGGCCCGGCGCCGGGGTCGCCTGCCCCCGTGCCGCCGATGATGAAATCGTTGCCCGGCAGATGCGGGAAACCGCGGAAGTTGACGCCATTGCCGAATTTGTCACGGCAGGTGGCGAAGCGCTTGTCGCAGCCGGGGAGTGCCGTGAAGAGATCACCGACAGCGATCGGGCGCGGCGCCGCCTGCCAGAGTTGCAGGATGACGGCGCCGTCGGCATTGCGATGGCTGCGGATCTCCGTGGAAAAGCCAGCGTTCTGACCCGACTCGAAAACCAGCCGTCCCCCGCTGAAGCGCCCGTCCTGGAAACTGCCGAGGACCGGCGCCGTGATCGTGAGCCGACCATCGGTCACCGAGACCGTTCCAAGCGCCGGAAGCGCAAGGACGCCGCAGCGGGCATCGCCGAGATCGGCGGAGCAGCCCGCGGTGTAGAGCCGGCCGCGCTCCTCGTCGAAAGCCTTGCCGAGACCCCGGACCTCCGCGGTGAAATTGCTGTCGCTGCGTTTCACCTCACCGACGAAACCGGTCTCCAGCAAGGTACGCTGGCTCGGATCGACCCAATTCACCAGCCAGAGCGCGACGCGGGCATCGTCATAGAGGCCACGCGACAGGTCCTCCTCGCTAAGGCCGCTCGCCGCCAGGGCTCCGATCACCTCGCCGCCACCGGTCGCAAAGCCGAGTTCCGAGCTGGCTTCTGCGGCTTCCAGGCCGGCGTTCGCTCGAAACAGGATGCAGTCGAAGGAGAGATCGCGATCGTGATCGGTGAAGCCAAGCACTGCGCCGTCGCGGCGCGTCAGGCTCCAGCACCGGCACAGCGTGGTCGCATCGCCGGCGACATGCGCGGCGAGCCCGGGGGATAATGTCCGCATGGCGAAGCCTTCAGTCGGCGATCTCGACGATCGGGATTCTGGGGATGTCGCCGGCCTCGAAGGCCGACAGGTCGACCTCGATCGCATCGGTGTCGAAGCGAACGGGAGTGTCGAAGGCAAAGCCGGCACTCACGACAGAGCCAGCCGGCGGAGCATGGCCGACGGCGAAAGTGATCAGCCCGCTCGCGTGGTCGCAGGAGACGACCGCCGGCTGCGGCTTCGCAACGCCGTCTACGGCGATCAGCACCGTTCCCGCGACCGGCTTGGTGATGCGGCGGACATAGGGCGCGTGCAGGCCGCCATAGAGCTTGCAGAGCTGGAAGACCCGTGTGGCGCCGTCGCCGATCCCGATCTGCTGGTCGCTCGCCGCAGGTGTCGCCGACGGGGCGCAACTCTTCCAGTCGAGCCGGTCGCGCCAGCGGAACCCATAGAGCCGTCCGCGCCGCTCCTCGAAGAAGGCGACGACCTCGGCCAGGGCATCGAGCGTCCGGATGCCGAAGCCGGCATCGTAGCGCCGGCGGGACTGGGCCCAGCGGCTGTTGCGGACCTCGCGGCCCGAAGCCAGCGTCACCACCTGGGTCAGCCGCTCCGGCCCGCCGCGGGCGCCGCGCGCGATCCCCGCGGGAAAGCGCACCTCATGGAAGCCGCTCATGACGCCTCTCCCTGTCCTGTCATGCTGCGGGTGTCAGAGCGCGCGGTTGCCGCGCGCCACGGCCCGCGCGATCGCCGCCGAGACCTGCGCCTCGGAACGGCGGAAGCTGTCGGCATCGGGCGTCGAGACCTGGACGGTGACGCTGACTGGGCGCCGATCGCCGCCACCGCCGGCCCGCACGCCGAGCTTGCCATCGGGGCCGCGCGACAGCGGCATGATCGCCTCGGCCCCGCGTTCTCCCATCAGCCCGAGCCCGCGCCCCATCGCAAAGTAGGATGGTGACGCGACAACGCCGCCATCGGCGAAGAAGGAGACCGGCGTACTGCCGCCACCGCCTCCCGCACCGCCGGTGAAGAGCCCTGCCAGGCTGTTGACGCCGGAACCGAGCCAGCTCGAGATCGTGTTCTGCAGCGGCTTCAGCGCCGATTTCAGTAGGGTCTGGCTCAGCGAGGTGCCGATGCTGCGCAGCACGTCCTCGAAGCGCTTGCCCTCGATGATCCCGCTGGCGAACGCATTGGTGATCGACTTGCCGAAGGCCTGCGCCGACTTGCTCAGGCTCTGGGTCAGCGTGTTGAGGGAGCGCAGGCCACCGACGTCGAAGGAAGAGGGATAAGAGGAAGAATCGTCTTCGTCAGCCATCTGAGCACCTTCATTCGTCGTTGCGGGAAGCGGGGTCTGGATGAGCCCGCATCAGGGCATCCAGCGTGGTACGTGACGGCGGCTCGCCCGCCTCGGCAGGCCGATGGGCCTCGACCGCGGCAAGAATCTCGCGCGGGGTCGCCGCCCAGAAGGCATCCGGTGTCCAGCACAGGCGCCCGAGACCGAAGGCCATCACCTCGTGCCAGGGGAAGGGAGCCGCCGGAGCCCTCAAGCCACCGGCGGCGACGGAGGGCGGACCTCCGCCCGCTCGCCTGCCGGAGCGAAGGTGACGTCGAGCAAGGCGATCGCCGCGGCGATGGCGCCGTTGAGCCCGCCGTCGAAGGGGAGCGCCGCGACCTCGTCCGTGGCCAGCGTGCCGCCGGCGCCGCGCAAGCCCGCAGCAAGAATGCGCGTGATGTCGCGGGCCGAGAGCCGGCCAGCCGCAAAGCGCTCACCCAATGCCGGCAGGTTCTCGACCGAGAACGCATCCTCGAGCTCGGCGAGCGCGCCGAGGGTGAGCCGCATCGGCAGCGCCCGCCCCTCGACCATCAGGGCGACCTCGCCCCTGTAGCGATTGACCATGCGCCCCCTCTCCTCAGGCGAGCGTGAAGGAGAGCTGCCCCGCCGATTCCAGCGACAGCTCGAAGGTGACCTCGGCGGCATGGTCGCCCCGATATTCGAGCGTCGAGAGCTGGAACGGCCCGGTGATCACGCCGAAATCCGGCACGATCACCTGCCAGTCGCGGATAGCGCCGTCGAAGAAGATCTGGCGCACCAGCGCATCCGAGGCCTCGTCCTTGAAGATGCCAGCCCCGCTGATGCTGGCGCGGCGCATGCCGGCCCCGGCCAGCAATTCGCGCCAGCGCCCGGCCGACTCGGCATGGGTGACGTCGACCGCCTCGGCGTTGAAGGCGATCTGGCGGGCGCGGAGGCCCGCCACGGTGACGAAGCTGCCGCCGGCATCGGCGGCCTTGAGCAAGAGGTCCTTGCCTTTCTGGGCAGGCATGGGCGGTCCTTTCTTGGAGGTCAGAGCGCGTCGGTGACGGCTCGGAAGGTCAGCGTCACCGTCGGCAGATGGGTCTTGGGATCGCGGGCGAGCTTCGAGGACAGCCAGGTCAGGTTGGCCAGCCGGTGGCCCTCCGGCACGAGCACTGCGCCTTCGAGGCTCGCGACTATGCGTGCCGCTGCCTCGAGCGCTTTGCGCGAGGAGGCGCTCTCCCCGGCCCAGACGACGAGCGAAAGCTTCTGCTCGCAGCCACGATCGCTCCCGGTCGACCAATCCTCGGCTGCGACCTCGCCATGGACGACGTAGAGTCCGCTCGCGGCGCGCGGCGGCTCGTCATGGATGCGGCCGGCCCCGATCAGCGCCGTCAGCTCGGCGTCAACCGAGAGATGCGCATGGACGGCGCGCCGCAGCGGCAGGATGGCGTCGCTCATCGGCGGACCTCCTCGACCAGGCAGATCAGGCGCCGGCGGCCGCCATCGGGATCGCCGACCGCGCGGATGTCGAAGACCTGGCCGCCATCCCGCAGGCGCTGGCCGGCATCGACGCCGACACGCCAGCGCAGGGTGATGCGGTGGCTCACCGCCTGCTCGGGCCGCTCGCCGCGCCAGCGTTCATTCCCCGAAAGCCATTCGACCTGGGCCCAGACCGCAGCGACGGTCTCGAAGCCGATGAGCCGCCCGCCTGCGCCGTCCGGCGTCTCGACAGGCGCCTCCAGCAGCAGGCGACGGCGCAAGGCACCGACAGGGCGGCCTTTACCGACCTCCCTGGTCATCACAGCCTCACGCGGCGGAACGGGGCGACCAGCGCAGCGATCTCGGCCGGCAGCCGCATCGCATCGCGGCTGACCACGTCGCCGCGATGCTCGAACCAGCGGCAGGCCAACCGAAGCACCGCCTGTCGCAGCGGCGCCGGCACCGTATCACGCGTCGGGCCGAAGCCGGCGACGAGATCGATCTCGATCGCAGCATGGGCACGGCCGGGTGCCGGGACCGGACCTGCAATCCTGATCAGCGGCGGGTCGGAGCCTTCGGCCAGCGTCAGCGAAGACGATACAACAGCTTCTGAAGGACCACTCGCGGGATAGACGCGTGCCGCCATGAGGCTGCGCACCGGCGAGAGCGGCAAGCGTATATCGCCACCCTGCGGCCAGGCGTCGAGGACGATGCGCCAGACCTGCTCGATCAGCAGACGGCCGGACGCCGCCTCGACCATGAGTCTGGCCGCCGTGATCAAAGTGCCGAGCAGTTCGTCCTCGTCAGCGGTGAGGATGCGAAGGAAATCCTTGGCTTCCGACAGCGAGACCGGCTCGATGGCCGGCGGCGTCAGGGCAATCGGCGTCATGGCCTCTCCTCTTTTCCGGTTTGATCGGCGCCGCCGATGCGCTATCGAGCCCGGCCCGACAGCGGAGACGGCTCGATGCGTGTCAGAACGGCGATTGGACTAATGGCCCTGACGGCGGCATTTGCCGCGACCCGGCCGGCCTCGGCCGTGGTCGGTGGGCGCGAAGGCGGGCCTGTCGCCGGCGCGACCGTGATGGTTCTCAATGCGCGCGGCGGCGTCTGCACCGGCATCGTGCTGTCACGCCGCGCCATCCTTACCGCCGCCCATTGCGCCGACTCCCGCGTCGATCTGCGCATCCACTGGCGCGAAGGCGGCGAGCCGATGCTGGTCGAGCCGGCGGCGATCGCGCTGCACCCCGAGTTCAACGCCAAATCCGTCACGAACCGGCAGCGCTCGATCGACCTTGCCCTGGTCAGGCTCGGCGCGCCTTTGCCGGCGCGCTTCTCGTCCGCGACGCTCGTCGATGGCGGCCTGCCGCGCGCCGGCTCGCCGGTGACGTTGTCAGGCTATGGTGTCGGCCGCGAGGGTGATGCGAAGACGACCGGCACTTATCGCTCGGCCGCACTCGCCACCGTTGAGCCCTACGGCCCCGGCAAGATCCTGCTGTGGGCGTCAGACCCTGCGACCGGCGGCAAGCGGCCGGGCGCCGGCGCCTGCCAGGGCGATTCAGGTGGACCGATCGTCGCAGGCTCGGACGGCGTCGTCGCCGTCTCCAGCTGGTCGACCGGCCCGTCCGGCAAGCAATGCGGCCTGCTCAGCCAGGGCGTGCTGGTCGCGCCGCAACGCGCCTGGATCGACCGGACGCTGGCCGGCTGGGGCGAGAGCGCCGACTGGACCCGCACACCTTGATAGGCGGCGCTGCGAAGAGCACTGGACTGCGCCGCAGCAAACCCTAGACTGGCACCATGGCAATGATGGCCTCGACCATGACCTCTTCGAAGTGCGCCGCGACTGTCGCAATCGCTTTTTGCGCGGGCCTGCAGATGACTGCGCCGGCCCAAGCGGTGATCGGCGGCGTGCAGTCCCGAGCAGTCGACGGCGTGCGCGCCTCGACCTTGCGGGTCGAGACCAGCCGCGGCGAGCTCTGCTCGGGCGCTGCGATCTCCTCCGAACTCGTGCTGACGGCGGCGCATTGCCTGATGACCGGCGGATCGGTCCGCGTGATCAGCCTCGACAAGCGCTTCCGCAACCGCACGCATGCCGTCGCGGCCGTACTGCCGCACCCGACCTTCGTGCCCGGCACGACGCCACGCACCCAGCCGGGTGCGGACCTCGCGCTGCTGCGCCTCGCCACGCCGCTGCCGGCCGACATCCAGCCGCTGACGCTCGGCAGCGGCCTGTGGCAGGGCGAGACCGTGACCATGGCCGGCTTCGGCCTCGCCTCGGAGACTAACAAGAAGTCCGCGCGCACGCTGCGCGAAGTCACCCTGGTCAACGCCGGCAACTACACTACCGCCAACACGGTCAAGGTCGCGGTCGATACCGAGAACCGTGGCGAGATCCTCGGTGCCGGCGCCTGCCGCGGCGATTCCGGCGGGCCGGTCTTGCGTGGCCCGCCCGGATCGCGCGATCTCGTCGGCATCGTTTCCTGGTCGAGCGGGCCGCTGAGCTCCCGCGTCAAGATGATCTGCGGCGGCTTCACCGCGATCACCCCGATCAACGATCATCGCGCCTGGATCGCCGAGGCGAGCGAACGCCTGCTCAACTACGGCGACGAGCCGCGCCAGGCGGGCGAGAACGCACGCCCGAGCGCGAGCTACAGCTGGTGGTTCGGCCGCTGACGCAGCCGAAACGGGCACTCAGGCCGAGAACTTCAGCCCCTTGATCGCAGCGAAGTCCTGCACGCCGCCGCCGACGCGCTTGGTCGTGTAGAACAGCACATGCGGCTTGGCGGAATAGGGATCGCGCAGGATGCGCACGCCCGCCCGGTCGACGACGAGATAACCGCGGCGGAAGTCGCCGAACGCGATCGAGACCGAGTCCGTCGCGACGTTCGGCATGTCCTCGGCCTCGACGACCGGGAAGCCGAGCAACGTCGCCTGGGCGCCCGCAGCGGCCGGCGGCTGCCAGAGATACTGGCCGGTCGAGTCCTTGAACTTGCGCACCGCGGCCTGCGTCTTGCGGTTCATCACGAAGCTGGCGTTCTGGCGATAGCCCGCCTTCAGCGCATAGACGAGATCGACCAGGATGTCGGACGGGTTGGAGGCAGCGAATGCCCCGGCGACACCGGTTTTGAGCGTGCCGATATTGCCCCAGCTCCAGCTTGTATCCGCAACCGTCGGATAGGCCAGGAAGCCCTTGGGCTTGTCGACGCCGTCGCCGGTGACGAAGGCGGCGCCTTCCTGTTCGGCGAAGGCGCTCTCGACCTCCTCGGCGATCCACTGGTCGATGTCGACGATGGCGTCGTCGAGCAGGGTCTGCGTCGCCGCCGGCATGGCGTAGAGCTCCATCGCCGGGAAGGAGAGCTCGGCCAGCGTCGGCGTGCCGGTCTGCGGACGCGCCGCCGTCTCCGCCACCCAGCCGGAAGCCGGGCCGGTGGTCGAGAAAGCCTTCTTGTAGGTGCCGGACGAGATGGTGCGCACCGTGGCGATCGAACGGATCGGCGAGACGGTGGCGAGGCGGCGCAGGATCTCGCCCTCGACCGTGGACGGCGCGAGATAGCCGCCATCCGGGCCGGAACCGGCCGAGAGCGCCTTTGCCTCGAGCCGCTTCAGCCCGGTGGCCTCACCATGGCGGACGTAAGCCGCGAAGGCGGCCTTGTGCTCGGCGACGGCCGGATCGCGCTCCTCGCTCGCACCCAACGCCGGGCGGCGGCTGTCGAGGCTCAGCCGGTCGAGCCGGCGGCGGGTCTCGTCGAGCGCATCATCGAGGCGAGCAAGCTTCTCGCCCGTCAGCACGTCACCGCCCATGCGGGTTTCGAGCTCGGCCAGACGCTCGTCATTGGTGGCGCGGTAGGCCTCCAGCGTATAGCGCAGATCGTCATAGATGGCGGCGGTTTCGCCGGTCGCCTTCGTCTCGGGAGCCTGGTTCAGCGCAGTCATGGAATCTCCTGTGGTTCAAGCGGCTTCAGGTTAATCTTCAGGGAAAGGCGGCACGGCAGGGGGTGCGCAACGCCTTGACGGCGCTGACCCTTGCCTGCGGCAGCATCGGGAAGGTGACGAGCGAGATCTCCCAGAGGTCGACCTTCTCGAGCCGGCGCAGGCCGCTGCGCGGCTCGTTGCGAGTGCGCTGCGAGCGGAAGCCGATCGAGAGTCCGTCGACGGCGCCGTCGCGCATCAGCGCATGCAGCTCGCGGGCTCGCGCCACGGCGAGCGAGAGCCGGCCGCGGACATAAAGGCCGCGCGAATCCTCGCGCAGCTCGAGCCAGCGGCCGATCGGCTGTGTCGGATCATGCTGCCAGAGCATCCGGATGCCGCCGGCGCCGCGGCGGGCCAAGCTGTCGCGAAACGCGCCGGGCTCCACCACGTCCTTGCCGAGATCGGCGATGCGGAACAGGCTGGCATAGCCCTCGAAAGCACCGTCCGACTCGATCCGGGCCAGCGGCTGCGCCAGAAACTTGGCTTCGCGCGCCAGTGCGGGATAGCGGGGCGTAACGGCTGTCATCGCACCCCTCCCCGCCCGCCGCGACCATTCGTATCGAGCTGTCCCAGCGTCTCGAAGAAGCGGCCGAATACCTCGCGCGGCTGGCGGCCGGGGCGCGGCGCGGCCGCGCCCGATCTCACGGTTGCCGGAGCCGGCCTGGGCGGCGCTTTGCCACCGGTCTTGCTCATGAATCCCCTCCTTCATAGCGGGCATTGAACCGGGCGAGTTCGCGGACGAACTCGTCGAAGCGCCGGTTGGCGGCGATCAGCTCGCGCAGGGAAAACAGCGCGAGCCCCGAGGCGCAGAAGGCCCAGAGCAGCAGGGCGAGATGGCCAAGATCGCCGCGTGCGACGATCCCTGCCGCGGCTGCGTCGAACGCGTTCACGACGGCACCTCCCGGCGGCCATAGCCGACTGCCTCGCGCTGCTCGTCCTCGCTGAGGAAGCCGGCAGCGGAGACCCGCCGCCAGAGCGATTCCCGCTCGTCCGCCAGCGCCTCGACCGCATCGAGATCGGGCTCGAGCACGAGCGCATCGCCGAAGGCGGGGCCAAGCCATTGCGCCAGCGACTGCGCCGTGCGCCTGACCAGCGGGATCAGCGTCTGGCGCCAGAAGGCGCGGTTGGCCTCGGCGAAATTGGCATGGGTGTTGTCGCCAGGCAGGCCGAGCAGCAAGGGCGGCACCCCGAAGGCGAGCGCGATCTCGCGCGCAGCGACGCCCTTGGCGGCGACGAAGTCGAGCTCGGCCGGCGACAGCGACAGCGGCTTCCAGTCGAGCCCGCCTTCGAGGAGCAGCGGGCGCCCGGCATTGCGCGCTCCCTGGAAACCGTCTTCCAGCTCCTGCTTCAGCCGCTCGAACTGCGCCTCGGTCAGCGTGCCGCCTTCCGGCCCGTCATAGACCAGCGCGCCGGAGGGCCTGGCCGCGTTGTCGAGCAGCGCCTTGTGCCAGGCGCCGGCAGCGTTATGGACGTCGAGCGAGCAGGCGGCTGCCTCGATCGGCGAGAGGCCGTAATGGTCGTCGACCGGATGGAACAGCGACAGATGCAGGATCGGCGGCAGCGCGCCCTCGTCTTGGCGGAAACGGATGGTCTGCGCGCCAACCGTATAGTCGTAGGCTTCCGGCCAGCCGTCGCGGCCAGGCACCACCCGCATCCGGTCGGGCCGGAGCGCATAGAGCTCGCGCGGCTCGCGGCCGATGCTCGCCGCCTCGACATAGGCATTCCCGGCGACGAGCAGATGGCCGTAGAGCATCTCGCGGAAGGCGATGCCGCCCTGGCGCGGATTGGGCCGCTCGGTGAGCGCCAGCGCCGGATGCTCCGGCATCTCGCGCCCATCGACTTTGGCGATGAGCTGGGTCTGCGCCGCCGCCTCGGCGATCAATCGGACGCAGCGATGCACCACCGGATTGCGCTGATAGCCCTCGCGCGCGAGGGCGCCATAGTCGCGCGGCGTCCAGACCGGGCGGCCGGCCTCTTGCAGGGCGATCAGCGGCCCGACACGCGAGCGCTTCTGTTCCGGCGCGGCAGGGCCGCGCAGGTTGCGAAGGAAATTGAGCATGGGTCTCTCGCTGTTGTTGCGAAGGTGGGTGCTAGAGTCCCCTCACCCGCGGCCGGCCCTTCGGCCCGAGCATCAGATGCGTCAGGGCCCAGACCAGCGCGTCGAGCCGGTCAGGCGAGCGACCGGAGCTCAGCCCCGTCGGGCCGAAATCACACATCTCGTCTTCCAGCGCGGGAAAGGCGCCAGCGTGCCGTACCCGGCCCTGCGCATAGAGCGACGCAACCGGCTCGGCCCGCAGGAATTTTCCGCGCGAGGCCCGAACCGGCGTTACCGGCACGCCCGGATCGACCTCCCGGATGACGCTTGTCGCCATCTCGCCGCCCTGGTTGACCTCGACGACCAGCGCGTCGGCCTCCAGCCGGCGATAGAGCGCGACGGCGGCTTGCGCCCATTCATGCGGCCTGGCGCCGGCGAGCGTTGCATCCGCCAGTACATGGCCGAGGCCGTCGCGATCGATGCCGGCCGCGACGAGCCCACAGCTATCGGCCCGCTTCGACGAGGAGGCCGGCGGATCGATCGCCACGACGATCCGCGCCAGCGGCGGCTCCTCGCGCTCGCGGCATTCCTCGATCAGGGCCCGGCTCCAGAGCGCATCGGCGCTTTCCTCGACGATCTCGCCTTCCAGTTCCTGCCGGCCGAGCCGCGTCCCGCCATAGGCCTGATGCACGCTATCGAGGAAGCTCTGCGCCAGGTTGAAGCGGTTGGCCCGGGTCGCCGCCCGGCTGATGGCGACTCTGGGATCATCGAGCAGGCGCTTGATCAGCGGCAGTGGCCGCGGCGTCGTCGTCACCACCTGACGCGGCTGGTTACCGAGCCTCAGGCCGAGTTGCAGCATGTCCCAGGTCTCCTGAAGGTTCGGCCATTTCGCCAATTCGTCGGACCAGGCGGCGCCGAATTGCGGCCCGCGCAGTCCTTCCGGATCCTCGGCGGTGAAGACCTGCGCGATCGCGCCATTGCCCCATTCGAGCCGGCGCCGCGATGGCGACCAGACCGGCTTCTCCCAGCGGTGATGGATCGCCAGCAGCCCGGAGACGCCCTCGATCATCACGTCGCGGACTTGAGCTTGTGTCTCGCCGACGAGGGCGATGCGGCCGACGGGCTCTATGGCGAAAGGCGATCGCCCCAGAGCCATGCCGCGCACCCACTCGGCACCGGTTCGTGTCTTGCCGGCACCGCGGCCACCCATGACCAGCCAACTGAACCAATCGCCTTGCGGCGGAAGTTGATCCGGGCGCGCCCAGCGAGCCCAGTCCCACTCATAGATCTTCAGCAGCTCCGCTCCGAACGTCTGCAGCCCCCGCTGCCCGGCCCATATCCGGATGCTCAGCGGCAAGGCCAACCAAGCGTCGAGCAAGCTCGCTTCTGAGTTCTTCGACCCTGCGCAATCCTTCGGCGGGACTGGGCTCATCCTCGGACTTTCCTTCCTCCCCCGCTGCGGCAGAATCCAGCGCGACAAGCTCGCGCACGGTGCGAGCCAGGGTCGCCAGCGTCTTGGCGTCCGTCTCGCTCGCGGCGGCGCCGGCCGGCAGTTCGGCCAGATGCGCCTCATGCGCTTCGAGCTGCGTCTGCGCCGCCTTCCAGAGCTTGCCGATCACGGCCTTGCGGCCACGCGGTGCAGGCTTGCGCTTCGCCGCCGGCCGAACCGGGGCGGTCTCGTCACCATCGTCGGTCATCGGAAACCTCGGCTCGGCCCGGACATGCAAAAGCCGCCGGCTGGGAGCGCGGCGGCTTCGTTCGTCTCAGGCACACTTCGTGAGCGTTCCTGATCTCTACCCGATCAGCGTCACGATGTCAAGGACAAAATTCCTATCCTACGGAATGCAATCAAACCTCCGTTTTCTCCACCCATTTGATCTGGGTCTGCGGCTTGTAGGCTTCCATCTTGTCGAGCAGCGCCGCCGGATCGGTCTCCATCATCGCCATGTCGCGATGGGCCTGCCACATGAAGCCAGCCTTGGTGGTGTTGTCGAGGAACACGCCGAGGGCGTCGTAAAAGCCGTCGATGTTGAGGAAGCCGAGCGGCTTGCCGTGGATGCCGAGCTGGCTCCAGGTCCAGATCTCGAAAATCTCCTCGAAGGTACCGATGCCGCCGGACATGGCGATGAAACCGTCGGAAAGCTCGGCCATGCGAGCCTTGCGGATGTGCATGGTCTCGACCACCTCGAGCCGGGTCAGCTTGTTGTGGCCGACCTCCTTCTCGCGTAGCGCGCGCGGGATCACGCCATGGACCTCGCCGCCGGCTTCGAGCGCGGCATTGGCGACGATGCCCATCAGGCCGACGGCGCCACCGCCATAGACCAGCGTCAGGCCGCGCCGGGCGATGGCCGTGCCCATGGCGCGGGCGCCTTCGGCATGGACGGGATCATGGCCCGGGCTCGAGCCGCAGAAGACACAGACGGATTTCATGAGGCGAGTTCTTGCAAGATGCGGGCCCAGGAGCGCTGGCCCTTGTGGAAGGAGGACAGATCGTACTTCTCGTTCGGCGAATGGACGCGGTCGTCGTCTAGGCCGAAGCCGACGAATAGCGTATCGAGCCCGAGCGTGCGCTTGAAGTCGCCGCCGACGGGGATCGAGCCGCCGCTGCCGATCGAGACGACGCGGCCGCCCCACTCCTCGGCCAGCGCCTTGCGCGCCTTCTGCAGGACGGGTGAATCGACCGGCACGGCCAGCGCCGGCGAGCCGGAATGGCTGATGAACTCGGCAGTCACATCCTCCGGCAGGCGCTCACGCACGAACTGGTGGAAGGCCGCCGCGATCTTCTCCGGGTCCTGGTCGCCGACGAGGCGGAAGGAGACCTTGGCCGAGGCCTTGGCCGGAATGACGGTCTTCGAGCCCTCGCCGGTATAGCCGCCCCAGATGCCGTTGACGTCGCAGGTCGGGCGCGACTGGATCTGCTCGATCAGCATGCGGCCCTTCTCGCCGATCGAGTGCTTCAGCCCGATCTGGCCGAGGAATTCCTTCTCGGTCAGGTTGAGATCGGCCCATTCGGCCTTCTGTGCATTGCTCGGCTCGTGCACGCCGTCATAGAAGCCGGGGATCGTGATCCGGCCGGTCTCGTCATGGATTTCGGCGACGATCTTGGTCAGCACATGGATCGGGTTGGCGGCTGCACCGCCGAACAGGCCTGAATGAAGGTCGCGGTCGGCGGCGCTCAGACGCACCTCCTGATAGACCATGCCGCGCAGGGTCGAGGTGATCAGCGGCGTGACGCGGTCCCACATACCGGTGTCGCAGACCAGCGCGAAATCGGCCTTCAGCTCGGCGGCATTGGCCTTGATGAAGCCCGGCAGGTTGACCGAGCCGGATTCCTCCTCGCCCTCGACCAGGATGGTGAGACCGATCGGCAGGTCGCCGGTCTCGGCGAGCGTGGCCCGGATCGCCTCGATGAAGGTCATCACCTGCCCCTTGTCGTCGCAGGCGCCGCGCGCGAGGATCGCTTTGCGCCCCGGCTCGATCTCCTTGACGACCGGCTTGAACGGATCGTTGTCCCACAGCTCTAGCGGATCGACCGGCTGGACGTCGTAATGGCCGTAGAACAGCGCATGCGGCGCGCCGGGCTTGGGGCGATGCGCCAGCACGACCGGATGGCCGCCAGTCTCGCGCAGCTCGGCCTTGAAGCCGAGGCCTTCCAGATCAAGGCGCAGCCATTCTGCTGCCTGGCGCGTCTGCGCATTGAAGGCCGGATCGGTCCCGATCGAAGGGATTTCGAGCCAGGAGGACAAGCGCGCCAGCGACGCGTCGAGATCGGCATCGAGGCGGGAGAGAACGGCGGGAAGCTGGGACATGGCGCTCACTGGAGGCTGATTCCGGTGGCGCCATCATGCCCAGTCGCGCGCCGGATGCCAGCCGTCCGTGCGCATGGCGGCGTGCATCGTGAAAGCGTCCTACGCCTCATCCATGTCATCAGGCCACATCCGGGCACCGTGCAGGACGCGAAGAATGCGGATCTTGTCGGCAGTCACCGCATAGACCGCGATATAGGGCGTGCGCGGAACAATCAGTTCGCGTGTGCCGGCGACCCTGCCCGGCCTGCCACTTTCTGGAAACCGAAGCAGCCGACGCGCCGCAGAGGCAATCCGTTCATCGACCTCCGCAGCTGCCTTCGGACTATCGGCTTCGATATAGCTGAAGATCTCGTCACGATCGGCCAGGGCGAATGGCCCCCAGACCAGCCTGCTCACGCCTTGCCACCAGCTTTGCGATAGGCGGCCGCGCGCCGCTCTGCGAAGCGGGCTTCGGCCTCGGCGTCATCGATGTCGGAGCGTTCATCCGCCAGGGCCTGCAGCACCTTCGCGCGGAACCAGGCATCATGTGCATCGCTGGTGCTGACGAGCTCGAGCGGCAATGCGCCCTCGTTCGCCGTGCGGGT
Organism: Allobosea lupini; assembly: GCF_900109525.1. Classification (GTDB taxonomy): domain Bacteria; phylum Pseudomonadota; class Alphaproteobacteria; order Rhizobiales; family Beijerinckiaceae; genus Allobosea; species Allobosea lupini. The sequence goes on from NZ_FOAN01000002.1 coordinate 187,815, forward strand.
CAGCAGAATGCGCACAGCATCCGAGACGGTGAGCCCCATCCCTTCAAGGACCGCCGTCGCGCGGTCCTTTACGTCGGCGTCGATACGCGCCTGCACCAAGGCATTCGAGGCCATGCGGAAACTCCCTTCAGGAGCAAAATGTAATGCACCTGAATGACAATTACCAGATGCGGCAACTGTGCGCGCTACCGCCGCCCGCCGGTGAGGCTCCCGAGCACGCCGCGCAAGATCGCGTTGCCGACCTGCCGGCCGATCGAGGTCGCGGCCGAGCGCGCCGCCGAGGTTATGATCTTCTCGGCCATGCTCTGCGGCAGCGGCCCGCCGCGGCTGCCCGGGCCGGTCTTCGGGCGCTCCTTCGGGCCGCCGAGCCAGCCGCCGATCGTGTCGAGGATGCCGCCGCCACCGTCCGTGGAGGCCTCGACCGGCGAGCCCTCGGCATTCATCCCCTTGCGCTTCATCAACGCCTCATAGGCCGACTCCCGGTCGACCATGGTGTCGTATTTGCCGGTGAAGCCGGAGTCGCGCATGCATTGCGCCCGTTCCTGCGGCGTGATCGGACCGACCTGCGCCATCGGCGGAGCGATCAGGCAGCGCTCGACCATGGTCGGCGAGCCCTTGCCTTCCAGCGTCGAAACCAGGGCCTCGCCGACAGCGAGCTGGGTAATCGCCTGCTCGGTGTTGATCTTCGGGTTCTGCCGGAAGGTCTCCGCGGCAGCCCGAACCGCCTTCTGGTCGCGCGGGGTGAAGGCGCGCAGCGCGTGCTGGACGCGGTTGCCGAGCTGGGCCAGCACAGTGTCGGGGATGTCGAGCGGGTTCTGGGTGACGAAGTAGACGCCGACGCCCTTGGAGCGGATCAGGCGCACGACCTGCTCGACCGCGGTCAGCAGTGCCTTGGGCGCGCCGTTGAACAGCAGATGCGCCTCGTCGAAGAAGAAGACGAGCTTGGGCTTGTCGAGGTCGCCGACCTCGGGCAGCTGCTCGAACAGTTCAGAGAGCAGCCAGAGCAGGAAGGTGGCGTAGAGCCTGGGATTGGCCATCAGCTTGTCGGCGGCCATGATGTTGACGATGCCGCGGCCGTCGCGATCGGTCTTCATCAGGTCGTTGATGTCGAGCGCCGGCTCGCCGAAGAACAGGTCGCCCTTCTGGTTCTCCAGCACGAGCAGAGCGCGCTGGATCGTGCCGACCGAGGCGGAGGTGACGTTGCCGTATTTGGTCGTCAGCTCCTGGGCGTTCTCTGCGATGAAGGCGAGGATCGCGCGCAGGTCCTTGAGGTCGAGCAGCAGCAGCTTCTGTTCGTCGGCGATCCGGAAGGCGATGTTGAGCACGCCCTCCTGCGTGTCGTTGAGGTCGAGCAGGCGCGCCAGCAAAAGCGGCCCCATCTCCGAGATCGTTGCCCGGACCGGGTGGCCCTGCTCGCCGAACACGTCCCAGAACACGGTGGTGAACTGGTCGGGCTCGTATTTCAGCCCGAGCTCCTCGGCGCGCTTGACGAAGGGCGGCTTGGAATTGCCGGGCGCGGCGATGCCGGACAGGTCCCCCTTGATGTCCGCGGCGAAGACCGGCACCCCGTGCCTGGCAAAACCTTCCGCCAGAACCTGCAATGTCACGGTCTTGCCGGTGCCGGTAGCGCCGGTCACCAGCCCGTGGCGGTTGGCGAGCTTGAGCAGCAGCACCTCCGGCTTCTCGCTCTTGCCGATCAGGATCGTGCCGTCATCCGCCATGGTCGCGCCTGTTTCGTTGCCATAAGGTCGTAGACAGGGTGTAGCGAACCGAAACGTTGGGCGGAAGCGTGAAGATCGCTTCCATCCGAGATAGTTTATGTGTAAACTATCTTGAGAGCACCAGCAAGCTCGTCATAAGAGGACCGCACGATGGAAGAACTGATCTCCCGCATCATGGCCGCTTCCGGCCTCGACGAGACGCTGGCGAAGAAGGCGATCGGCATCATCCTCGCGTTCCTGCAGAAGGAAGGTCCCGCGGCCGAGATCGGCCAGCTGATGGCGGCGCTGCCGGGTGCGCAGGAGCTGGCCGAGGCCGAAGGCGGCGCCAAGGGCGGCCTGATGGGCGCGATCGGCGGCCTGATGGGTGGTGGCGGCGGCGTGATGGCGCTCGGCGGCCAGCTGATGGGGGCCGGCCTGTCGATGGGCCAGATCCAGAGTGTCTCGAAGGAGATGTTCGCGGTCGGTCGCGAGAAGGCAGGCGAGGACACCATGGGCGCGATCGTCGGCGCGATCCCGGGCCTCGGCCAGTTCGTCTGAGCCGACCCAACCCTCACGAATTTCCGGAACGCCGCCCTACCGGGTGGCGTTTTCGTTTGCGGGCATAGGAGTTCGCTGTCGCGGGGTTGCGCATTTCGGCACGGCTTTCCGACCAAGGGGGCATTTGCGTTCGCGCCGAGCCATGGCAATCAGGACTTCGCGGTTGCACAATGGGCCGCCAACTGGCGTGTGGTCCACCGCCTGACGGGAATGGCGGGAGGAACGCGTGCAAGGAGTTCGCTGCTGATGACCTCGACAGTCCTCGCCGATCTACCCTTCATGGACGCATTCGCCACCCCGGGCGAAGCGCAGTGGCGCGCCGCTGTCGACAAGGTACTGAAGGGCGCCGATTTCGAGAAGAAGCTGGTCGGGCGAACGGCGGACGGTGTCCGGATCGAACCGCTTTACGAAGCCGCGGCAGAGGGAGGCGCACGTCCCTTACGCGCCGAGGCTGGGCGCTGGCGCGTCGCGGCCCGCATCGATCACCCTGATACGGCTGAGGCAGCAAGGCTCGCCCTCGCCGAGCTGGAAGGCGGCGCCGATTCCCTCAGCCTGAGTTTCGCCGGTGCCCCCCCGGCGCGCGGCTTCGGGCTCAACGCGACCTCTGTAGATGCTCTCGACGCCACCCTCGACGGTGTCATGCTCGATCTCGTCCGCTTGCGCCTCGACCCGGCTCCCGGTGGCCGCAAGCATGCGTTGCTGCTGGCTGATCTTGTCGACAAGCGTGGCCACGCACCCTCCTCGCTCCAGATCGATTTCGGCATGGAGCCGATCGGCGTGCTCGCCAGCTCCGGTGCACTCGCGGTGCCATTGTCCGAGCTCGGCAAGCGCATCACGGAGACGATCGGCAATCTGAAGGCGCGCGGTTTCACCGGCCCCTTCCTCACCGCCGATGGCCGCACCTGGCACGAGGCCGGCGCGACCGAAGCGCAGGAACTCGGCGCCGTCCTGGCGACAGCCGTGACCTATCTGCGCCTGCTGGAAGCGCAGGGCATCCCGCTCGCCGAGGCGCGCGACGCCATCTCCTTCACCCTTGTTGCTGATGCCGACGAGTTCGTCACAGTCGCCAAGCTGCGGGCCGCGCGCCTGCTCTGGGACCGGGTGCAGCGCGCCTGCGGACTTGAACCCAAACCCGTCTTCATTCATGCCGAGACGGCCTGGCGCTCGCTGACCCGGCGCGATCCATGGGTGAATCTGCTGCGTGGCACGATCGCCGCCTTCTCGGCGGGCGTCGGCGGCGCCGATTCGATCGGCGTCCAGCCCTTCACCGCCGCGCTCGGCCTGCCCGACGGTTTCGCCCGCCGCATCGCCCGCAACACCCAGCTGATCCTGCTCGAAGAGGCCAATCTCTGGCGCGTCGCCGATCCGGCGGCCGGAGCCGGTGGCTTCGAGGCGTTGACGCAGGCGCTGTGCGAGCAGGGCTGGCGCAAGTTCCAGGACCTTGAAGCGGAAAGCTCCGGTGACCTCACCGGCATCGTCGGCGCACTCGCCAACGGCCATATCCAGAAAGGGCTGGCGCGCGAGCGCGACGCCCGGGCCAAGGCGATTGCGACCCGGCGCGAGCCGATCACCGGCACGAGCGAGTTCCCGAACCTGTCGGAAGCCCCGGTCGCGGTACTGGCGCCGCCGCCGGCTGCCGCCCCCAGCAAAGACGCGAGCGGTGATGCGATCATCGTCGAGGCCCTGCCGAGCATCCGGCTGGCCGAGCCGTTCGAGGCGCTGCGCGCCAGCGCCGACATCGCCGAAGCCGCCGGCGAGCGGCCGAAGACGTTCCTCGCGACGCTGGGCCCGATCGCAGGGTTCACCGCCCGCGCCGGCTTCGCCCGCAACCTGTTCGAGGCTGGCGGCATCGCAGCGCCTTCCGGCGACGGCTTCGCCAAGACCGGCACGACCAATCTCGACGCACTCGTTGCGGCCTTTCGTGCGTCGGGGGCGAAGCTCGCCTGCCTGTGCGGTTCCGATGAGGCCTATGTCGCCGAGGCTATCCCCGCCGCCATGGCACTGACGGCTGCAGGCGCCACGGTCTGGCTTGCCGGCCGCCCGGGTGAGCAGGAAACGGCGCTGCGCGAGGCCGGGGTGACGAACTTCATCTTCGCCGGCTGCGACGCCATCGCCGTGCTGCAGGATGCGCTGGCGATCGCCATATCGCCAGTCAGCACGAGCAAGGGATAGGCATGCCGATCGCCCTCACCATCGCCGGCTCCGACTCCAGCGGCGGCGCCGGCATCCAGGCCGACCTCAAGACCTTCGCCGCGCACCAGGTCTATGGCGCCAGCGTCATCGTCGCGCTGACCGCGCAGAACACCACCGCGGTCACTGCGATCCATCCGGTGCCGGCCGATTTCGTCGCCGCGCAGCTAGACGCCGTCTTCGACGACCTTTCGGTCGATGCGGTCAAGATCGGCATGCTCGCCACTGCCGAACTGATCGAGACGGTCGCCGATGGACTGGAGCGCCATAACGCGAAGAACATCGTGCTCGACCCGGTGATGATCGCAGCCTCCGGCGGACGCCTGCTGCGCGAAGACGCGATCGAGGCGCTGAAGCGCCGCCTGCTGCCGCTCTGCACGATCGTCACGCCGAACCTGCCCGAGGCGGCGGCACTGCTCGGTACTGCCACGGCTGAGACTGAGAATGCCGCGGCTGAGCAGGCCGAGGCACTGCTGGCGCTCGGCCCGGCCAATGTGCTGGTCAAGGGCGGCCACGGAAGCGGAGACGACAGCGTCGACATCCTGATCGGCAAGGATGGCAGGCGCGAGCGCCTGGTTGCGCCGCGCATCGCCACAAAGAACACGCATGGCACCGGCTGCACGCTGTCGTCGGCGATCGCAGCCGGCCTCGCCCATGGCATCGCCCTCAACGAGGCGGTGGCGCTGGCGAAACGCTACATCTCGGCCGCGATCGCGGCCTCGGACGCGGTCAAGGTTGGCCGCGGCCACGGACCGGTGCATCATTTCCACCATTGGTGGGACAGACCAGACGGGAGCAAGCCATGACCGCGATCCCGGATTTCACGAAGCTCGCCTTCGCCGACGGTGCGGCCGGCGCGACCGCCCCCCAGGCCGCAGGCGAGCTCTGGCAAACCCCGGAAGACATTCCGGTCAAGCCGCTCTACACCGCCGCCGACCGCGACGGCCTGCCCTTTGTCAACACGCTGCCGGGCATCGCGCCCTATCTGCGCGGTCCCTACCCGACCATGTACGTCAACCAGCCCTGGACGATCCGGCAATATGCCGGCTTCTCCACGGCCGAGGATTCGAATGCCTTCTATCGGCGAAATCTAGCCGCCGGCCAGAAGGGCCTTTCGGTCGCTTTCGATCTCGCGACCCATCGCGGCTATGACAGCGACCATCCGCGCGTCGGCGGCGATGTCGGCATGGCCGGCGTCGCGATCGACTCTATCTACGACATGCGCACGCTGTTCTCCGGCATTCCGCTCGACCAGATGAGCGTGTCGATGACGATGAACGGCGCGGTGCTGCCAGTGCTGGCGCTCTACATCGTCGCGGCGGAAGAACAGGGCGTGCCGGCGGCCAAGCTTTCGGGGACCATCCAGAACGACATCCTCAAGGAGTTCATGGTCCGCAACACCTATATCTACCCGCCCTCGCCCTCGATGCGGATCATCGGCGACATCTTCGCCTACACCTCGGCCAACATGCCGAAGTTCAACTCGATCTCGATCTCCGGCTACCACATGCAGGAGGCCGGAGCGACGCAGGACCTCGAGCTCGGTTACACCCTCGCCGACGGGGTCGAATATATCCGCGCCGGGCAACGGGCAGGGTTAGGCGTCGACGTCTTCGCGCCGCGGCTCTCCTTCTTCTGGGCCATCGGCATGAACTTCTTCATGGAGGTGGCGAAGCTGCGTGCCGCCAGGCTGATCTGGGCCAAGCTGGTCAAGGATTTCGGGGCGCAGAACGAGAAGTCGCTGCCCTTGCGCACCCATTGCCAGACCTCGGGCTGGTCGCTGACCGCGCAGGACGTGTTCAACAATGTGCCGCGCACGATGATCGAGGCGATGGCGGCGACGCAGGGCCATACCCAGTCGCTGCACACCAACGCGCTCGACGAGGCCCTGGCGCTGCCGACCGACTTCTCCGCCCGGATCGCCCGCAACACCCAGATCGTGCTGCAGCAGGAGAGCGGCACCAACCGGATCATCGATCCCTGGGGCGGCTCCTATTATGTCGAGCGATTGACCGCCGAGCTCGCCGCCAAGGCCTGGGGCCATATCCAGGAGGTCGAGAAGCTGGGGGGCATGGCCAAGGCGATCGAGGCCGGCATCCCCAAGCTCAGGATCGAAGAGGCCGCCGCCAAGACGCAGGCGCGCATCGACGGCCGCCAGCAATCGATCATCGGCGTCAATATCTTCAAGCCCGAGAACGAGGCGGCGATCGACGTCCTCAAGGTCGACAATGCCTCGGTCCGCGCCCAGCAGCTCGACAAGCTCCGGCGGCTCAAGGCGGAGCGCAACGAGGCGGAGACGCAAGCCGCCCTCACCGCCCTCACCAATGGCGCGCAGGGCGACGGCAACCTCCTCGACCTCGCCGTCAAGGCGGCACGGGCCAAGGCCACAGTGGGAGAAATCTCGCTGGCGATGGAGAAGGTCTTCGGGCGCCATCGCGCCGAGATCAAGGCAATCTCGGGCGTCTACAAGCGGGAGGTCGGCGAGATGAACCCTGCCGTGACGCGCGTGCAGCTAATGTGCGAGGCCTTCGAGGAAGCGGACGGGCGCCGCCCGCGCATCCTCGTCGCCAAGATGGGCCAGGACGGGCACGATCGCGGCCAGAAGGTGATCGCCTCGGCCTTCGCCGATCTCGGCTTCGACGTCGATATCGGCCCGCTCTTCGCCACTCCGGAGGAGGCGGCACGTCAGGCAGTCGATAACGACGTCCACATCGTCGGCGTATCCTCGCTGGCAGCCGGGCATCTGACTCTGGTGCCCGAACTCAAGGCTGCCCTCGCCAAGGCCGGCCGGCCCGATATCATGATCGTCGTCGGCGGCGTGATCCCGCCGCAGGATTTCGACGCCCTGATCGCGGCCGGCGCCAGCGCGATCTTCCCGCCGGGCACTGTCATCGCCGATGCGGCCGAGAAGCTGCTGGAAGAGCTCAACCAGCGCCTCGGCTACACGCAGAAGAGCGCGGCGGAGTGACGCGCCGCGCTCCGCTGGGTTTCAAAGGTCACCAGCCACCGCGCCAGCGGTAATAGTGGCGCGGCGGGGGCGGCGGGCCGTAGAAGCGCGGGCCCTCGTAATAGCGCCGCCAGCGCGGCACGCCCCAGTAGCCATAGGCCGGCGGCGCACGCCAGCCATAGCCGGGGCCGTCATAATAGGCCTGCTGGATCAGGACGCCGGCCTCGGCCCTGCTGGGCGATGCCGCGCTGATCCCGAGCGCGGCGGCAGCGATGAGGCCGGCAGAAGCGAGAGTGCGAAACATCGTGATGTCTCCTTGTGCCCGAGCGGAAAGGCTTCCCGCTCTGGCAGGCACTATCGTGCTCTCGGGCTGAACCGGCTTTGAGCGGGACGTTCAGCGGGCGTTTAGCTCAGCGGTTCCGCGAATGACCGAAACCATTTAAACTTGGGAGCGAGCGAGCAACCGGTATCGGCAGCAACGCGATGATGAGTCAGGACGAGATCAAACGGCGAATTCTGGCGATGCAGTCGGAACTGCAGGCGCGCGGTGTCAGCCATATCGCGCTCTTCGGCTCGCGCGCCCGAGGCGATGCCAGGCCCGACAGCGATGTCGACCTGATGATCGATGTCGATGATCCCCGTTTTTCGATCATCGATCTCGTGGGTGTCGAACAGGATTTGTCGGAGCATATCGGCCTGCCAGTCCAGATCACATTACGACGAAGCTTGTCGGAACGACTGGCAAGGGCGACGCGCGATGAGCGGATAGAGCTGTTCTAGTGGCGTCAACCGTCGGCGACCGGATCAGCCACATCAAGGATGCAATCGCAAATATCCGTGCCATGCGCCAGACGAACGGCGATGAGCAGATCAAGCGCGACCCCATCCTACGTGCGGCCCTTGAACGCTTCTTCGAGATCATCAGTGAAGCGAGCCGCCATGTTCCGGCTGAATGGCGCGCCGCCCACCCGCATATCCCCTGGAGGCAGATCGCAGGCATCGGCAATATCTTGCGTCACGCTTATGATGGCATTGACGTGGATACCCTGCTCAACGCCACCACCACCGATCTCGATGTGCTGGAACAGGCTTTGGATGCGTTCCTTGCAGCGGGCGGCACCTCATCGGAATAGCGCTCACCGCCCGGCCAGTGCGTCCCGCTTCATCAGCAGGGAGGCGCCGATCACCGCGACCGCCACCGCCGCGATCATGATCGTGCAGGCGGCGTTGATCTCGGGCGTCACTCCGAGGCGGATCGCCGAATAGAGCCGCATCGGCAGCGTCGTCGCGCCCGGCCCGGTAGTGAAGCTCGCAATGACGAGATCGTCGAGCGAGAGCGTGAAGGCCAGCATCCAGGCAGCGGCGACTGCCGGCCAGATCAGCGGCAGCGTCACGGTCCGGAACGTTTCCGTCGGCGTGGCGCCGAGATCACGCGCAGCTTCTTCCAGAGAGCGGTCGAAGCCGGCAAGCCGCGCCTGCACGACGATACAGGCGAAGCCCAGGCTGAAGGTCGCGTGAGCGATGACGACGGTCCAGTAACCGCGCTCGACATCGCCGGCGACGAAGAGCAACAGCAGCGACAGGCCGGTGATCACTTCGGGCATGACCAATGGCGCCATCACCATGCCGGAGAAGAGCATGCGCCCCGCGAAGACCCGGTAGCGCGCCAGCGCCAGCGCCGCCAGCGTCCCGAGGACTGTCGCCAGAGTCGCCGAGACCAGCGCGACGCGGATCGTCAGCCAGGCCGCGTCGAGCAAGGGTTCGTTGCGCAGTAGCGCGCCATACCAATGCGTCGAGAAGCCGCCCCAGACCGTCACCAGCCGCGAGGCGTTGAAGGAATAGGCGATCAGCGCGACGATTGGCAGATAGAGAAAGGCGAAGCCGGCGACGAGCGCGGCGAGATGGAGGGCTCCAAAGCGCCTCATCGGGTCGCTCCGCGCGCCCGCTGCAGCAGCATCAGCGGCAGGACGAGGACGACGAGCAGTACGATCGCCACCGCCGAAGCCAGCGGCCAGTCGCGGTTGGAGAAGAACTCGTTCCAGAGCACCTTGCCGACCATCAGTGTGTCGGAGCCCCCGAGCAGATCGGGGATGACGAACTCGCCGATCGCCGGGATGAAGACCAAAGCCGAGCCGGCGAGGATGCCGGGGATCGAGAGCGGCAGGGTCACGGTCAGGAAAGTGGTCAGCGGCTTCGCGCCGAGATCGGAGGCCGCTTCCAGCAAGGTGCCGTCGAGCTTCTGCAACGCCCCGAACAGCGGCAGCACCATGAAGGGCAGGTAGGAATAGACCATGCCGATCAGCACCGCGGCGTCGGTGTTGAGCAGGCGCACCGGCTCGGAGGTCAGCCCGATGCCCATCAGCGCCATGTCGAGCAGGCCATCCGGCCTGAGGATGCCAATCCACGCGTAGACGCGGATCAGGAACGAGGTCCAGAACGGCAGGATGACGAGGACGAGCAACATGCCCTGCCAGCGCTTGGGAGCAAGCGCCATCGCATAGGCGAGCGGATAGCCGATCGCGAGCGCGATCAGCGTCGTCAGCGCCGCGATGCGCAGCGAGGAGAGATAGCTCTGCCAGTACAGCGGGTCGTCGCCGAGCAGGCGGAAGTTCTCGAGATCGAGCGCGCCAAGGAACTCGCCGAGCTGGCCGATGCCGGGGAAATGCGGCGCATAGGGCGGCTGGTCGGTCGCGGCGTCCGACAGCGCGATCCGGAGCACGATGACGAAAGGCGCCAGGAAGAAGGCGATGAGCCAGAGATAGGGAATGGCCGCGACCAGCAGGCCGCGCCCCGTTCCGCTGGCTCGGGGGACCGGCGTGCTCACGACACCAGCACCATGCCGGCCTCGACGTCCCAGGAGAGCCAGACCTTGTCTTCCCAGGCGAAGGGCCGCTCGATCCGCCGCGTGCGGTTGGTGAGCGAGACCTTGAAGAGCTTGCCCTCGTCGCCACCGACCATGACCTGGACCATGGTCATGTCGCCGAGATAGCCGATATCCCAGATCTCGCCGGCGACCTTGTTGACGCCCTGCGCAGGCTCGTCGTGGCTGAGCGCGATCTTCTCGGGGCGCAGGCCGACGGTGAGCGCATCGCCAGGCCGGCAGCTCGGCGCATCCTCGTCGAGCTCGATCACCCCGGCAGGACCGCTCTCCAGCGTGACGAGATCGCCCGCGACCGAGGTCACTCTGCCCTCAATCAGATTGATGTCGCCGACGAACTCGGCGACGAAGCGGCTGGAAGGCGCCTCGTAGATCAGGTCGGGCGGCGCGATCTGCAGCAACCGGCCATGGTCCATCACCGCCATGCGGTCGGCCATGGTCATGGCCTCGTCCTGGTCGTGGGTGACGACCATGAAGGTCAGGCCGAGATCGGCCTGCAGGTCCATCAGCTCGTATTGCGTCTCTTCGCGCAGCTTCTTGTCGAGCGCGCCGAGCGGCTCGTCGAGCAGCAGCAGCTTGGGCTGCTTGACCAGGGCACGGGCGAGCGCGACGCGCTGGCGCTGGCCGCCGGAGAGCTGGTCCGGCCGGCGCTTCTCCATGCCCTTCAGGCGAACGCGCCCGAGCATGGCCTCGACCCGCGCAGCGATCTCGGCCTTGGGCAGGCCTTCACGCTTCAGCCCATAGGCGATGTTGTCACCGACGCTGAGATGCGGGAACAGCGCATAGGACTGGAACATCATGTTGACCGGCCGTTGGTGCGGCGGCACGGCGGTGATGTCGACGCCGTCGAGGAGAAGCTCGCCCTCGTCGGGCTGCTCGAAGCCGGCGAGCATGCGCATCAGCGTGGTCTTGCCGCAGCCAGACGGCCCCAGCAGCGCGAAGAACTCGCGCTGGTGGATCGCAAGCGAGAGCCGGTCGACCGCGGTCACCGTGCCGAAGCGCTTGGTGACGTTCCTGAACTCGACCAGCGGTTTCGCCGCCGGGTCGTTCCAGGGCTGGAAGTCGCGCCGGACGCTGCCCGGCGAGGCGCGCCTTCCCCCGGCCTCCGGCCTGTTCACCTGCCGCTCTTGACGCGGGTCCACAGCCGGTTGACCACCCGCTGCGTCTTCTGGTCGTAGGGCGTGATCGTGTAGAGGCGGCTCATCACCGCGTCGGTCGGATAGATGCCAGGATTGTCGCGAACCTCGGCCGAGAGCAGCGGCTTGGCCGCGAGATTGCCGTTGGCGTACTGGATGAAGTCCGAGTTCTTCGCCGCCATCTCCGGCCGGTTGACGAAGTCGATGAACTGCAGCGCCGCATCCTGGTTGCCGGCATCCTTCGGGATCACGAAAGAATCGAACCACATCAGCGCGCCTTCCTTCGGGATGACATAGCTGATCTCGACCTTGTTCTTGGCCTCGACCGCACGCTTCTTCGCCTGCAGCACGTCACCGGAATAGCCCACCGCCAGGCAGATATCGCCGTTGGCGAGCGCGTTGATGTACTCCGACGAATGGAACTTCTGGATGTGCGGGCGGATCTTGCGCAGCAACTCGCCGGCTTTTTCGAGATCGGCCTCCTTCTTCGAATCGGGGTCGAGCCCGAGATAGCGCAGCGCCGCCGGGAACATCTCCTCGACCGCGTCGAGCACATGCACCCCGCAATTGGAGAGCTTCTTCAGCTTCTCCGGATCGAAGACGATGCTCCAGCTGTCGATGACGGCGTCGTTGCCGAGCCGTTCCTTCACCTTGGCGACGTTGTAGCCGATCCCGGTGGTGCCCCACATGTAGTTTACGGCGAACTTGTTGCCGGGATCGTATTTGGCCAGACGCTGCTTGATCTCCGGCCAGGCGTGCTTGAGGTTCGGCACCTTGGCGGTGTCGATCGGCGTATAGAGTCCGATCGGAATATGGCGTGGCAGGAAGGAAGCGGTGACGACGACGAGGTCGTAGCCGGTCTTGCCGGCAAGCAGCTTGGTCTCGACCGTCTCCATCTGGTCGAAGGTGTCGTAGACGACGGTGATGCCGGTCTCTTTCTTGAAGGCGTCGAGCACCTCCGGATTGACGTAGTCCGACCAGTTGAAGATGCGCAGTTCCTTGTCCTGCGCCCTAGCCGGGCTGGCCGCCAGAACGAGCCCGAAAGCCACCGCAGCGGCCACTCTATGCATAACCGACGTCAACGTGCGCAATCTGCCCCTCCTTTGATTTCGCGGCTGCACGCTAGCAGCTTGCGACGAAGCCTCAACCTCGATTTCGTGATCGGTGACGCGCCGTCGCGCCTTGTTGCGGCCCCGCCTCGCCCCCTATTTTCAGCAGAAGAATGATCCGGCGCTTTTTCCTCTTTTTCGCGGTCTTCTTCCTCCTGCCGCTCGGCACGCATGCCGCCTGGTGGCAATGGCAGTCGCGCGCGCCCGACTGGGCCCGCGCCGACTGGTCGAGTGCAGCGCTCCTGCCCGCCCCCGCCATCGCGCCCGAAGCGACTGTCCACATCTTCGCCGCCCGCGTCGGACGCTGGCGCGGCGTCTTCGCCCATCACTCCTGGGTCGTGGTCAAGGAGAAGAACGCCCCTGCCTATACCCGCTTCGACGTCGTGGGCTGGGGCAACCCGGTGCGCGTCAATGTCCGCGTCGCCGATGGACGCTGGTACGGCAATGTCCCGGAGCTGGTCGGCGAGATCAAAGGGCAGGCAGCCGAGGCGCTGATCCCGCGCATCCGCGACGCCGTGAAGAGCTATAGCTACAGCGAGTATGGTTCCTATGCCGCCTGGCCTGGGCCGAACTCGAACAGCTTCGTCCAGCACATCCTTTCCGAAGTGCCGGAGCTTGGCCGTGCCCTGCCGCCGACCGCGATCGGCAAGGACTGGCGCGAAGGCGGCCTCTATGCCGGCCTCACGCCGAGCAGGACCGGACTGCAGGCCTCGCTCTACGGGCTAGCGGGCGTCACCTTCGGCTGGGTCGAGGGCGTCGAGATCAACCTGCTTGGGCTGGTGGCGGGCTTCGACCTGCAGCGGCCAGCGCTCAAGCTGCCGGGCTGGGGCCGGGTGGGGTTATAGTGTCCCTCGCACAGCGGCTTCGCGATTCAAACGCGAGTCGTCCCGGGCGACCGAAGGGAGACCCGGGACCCATTCCGGAACCTTTCCGATCGAGCTTCAGGAATGGATCCCGGATCGGCGCCGCTGCGCGGCTTGTCCGGGATGACCAATACCGAAGGCCGCAGCAGATCGTTTAGTTCCGCAGCACCAGGCAGGCCCCGCCCGCCTGCCGCAACCGATTGCAGGCCAAAGTCGCTTCGCGCAGGCTCTGCGCCGGCAGCCTGACGCGATAGAAGCGGCCCCTGCCCCGGCCCGGCACGGCCGAGCCCAGGATCATGGTGGGCTTGCCTGACAGCAGCGAAGCGAAGCGCGCGGCGACACGCTGATAGGAGGCGATGGCGCGCGCCTTCGAGGTGTTGCCGGCGAGTTGCACACCGAACGGCCCATAGGCGCCCTCGACCAGCACGGCCGGCGCGGTGATGCGAATCGAGGCGACCGTGGCGAGGCAATCGGTCTCCTCGCGCGTCGCCGGCGGCGGCGTTTCGCCTGCGCCCAATCGCCATTCCTCGACAGGGCGGCCGGTGATGAAACGGACATAGGCCTGCGTCTCGTAAGGCAACATGCCACCACGCTCGACCCAGCGCGCGACACGGTTCGGCCCGCCGTTGTAGGCGGCAGCGGCGAGGCCGAGATTGCCGAACTGGTTCTTCAACGCCGCGAGGAAGGCGGCCGAATGGGGGATCGCGGCCTCGGGGTCGAACGGGTCGGCAAGGCCGCGCTCATTCGCCGTGCCCGGCATGAACTGGGCGATGCCCTGCGCCCCGGCCGGGCTGACGACGTTCGGCCGGAAACTGCTCTCGCGCCAGATCAGGCGCGTGAAGAAGGCGACCGGCAGGCCATGCGTCTTCGCGGCGCCTTCGATCAGGCGGCAGATGGTCTGGGCCACACTCTCGGTCTGCGGCTCGGCCAAAGCCGGGCCGCCGAGCAGCGTGGCGGCGAGCGCCGCGACGAGGATGCGGCGCCGCCCTGCCCTCACGCGGCGTCGAGAGCATTGCGCGAAAAAGTGGAAACCGGTTTTTCGCAAGAGCAATGCTCTGAGCTTTGGAAACGATCACGTTTTTCGCATTTTGACTATTCCGTCAAAATGCGACGTGATCGAGCGCCTGGGCGAGATCCGAGATCAGGTCCTCGATATTCTCGATGCCGACCGAGATGCGGATCAGCGCGTCGGTGAGGCCGATCTCCTCGCGCAGTTCGCGGGCGACGCCGGAATGGGTCATGGCGGCGGGATGCGAGACCAGCGTCTCGGTGCCCCCTAAGCTGACCGCGAGCTTCATGATCTGCAGGTTATCGAGCACGGCGAAGGCTTCCTTCTCGCCACCCTTGACGTCGAAGGCGAAGGTCGAGCCTGGCTGGGTGCATTGCCGGTCGAACACGGCCTTGCGCGGGTCGCCCTCAGCGAGATCGCCGAGATAATGGACCTTGGCGATCTTCGGATGCTTGCGCAGATAGTCGGCGACCTTGCGGCCATTCTCGTTGGCGCGATGCATGCGGATGTCGAGCGTCTCGAGCGAGCGCATCAGCATCCAGCAGGAGTTCGGATCGAGCTGCGTGCCGAGCGAGCCGCGCCAGCTCTTCACCTGCCGCACCAGCGCCTTCGAGCCGCTGATCGAGCCGCCGACGAGATCGCTGTGGCCGCCGACATATTTGGTCAGCGAGAGCAAAGTGAGGTCGGCGCCGTGCTTCAGCGGCTTCTGGAAGATCGGCCCGAGCATGGTGTTGTCGACCACGACCGGCGGGCGATGGCCCTGGCTCTTTTCCAACTCGTCGGCGATGGCCTTGCAGGCCGAGAGGTCGACGAGGCCGTTGGTCGGGTTGGCCGGGGTCTCGACCAGGATCATCGCGACGCGGCCCTTGGCGGCGGCGTCCTGCGCGACCTTGCGCATCTGGGCGACATCGACGCCGTCGGTGAAGCCGAAGGGCGTGACGCCGAAGGCGCCCATCTGGTTCTTCAGCAGCGTCTCGGTGCCGCCATAGAGCGGGCGGCTGTGGACGATGGTGTCGCCGGGGCGCAGGAAGGCGAAACAGGTCGTCGCGATCGCCGCCATGCCGCTGGCGAAGACGGCGCAGGCCTCGGCCTCGTCCCAGATCGCCAGGCGATCCTCGAGGATCTCCATGTTGGGATGGTTGAAGCGCGAATAGACCAGGCCCGACTTCTCGCCCGGCTTGAGCTGGCGGCGGCCGGCGGTCAGGTCGAAGAAGTCCTTGCCCTGCTGGGCGTTCTCGAAAACGAAGGTCGAGGTCAGGAAGACCGGCGGCTTGAGCGCGCCTTCCGACATGGCCGGCGAATAGCCATAGCCCATCATCAGGGTCTCGGGATGGAGCCGACGATTGGCGATCCGGTCCTTGTGGTAGTTGTCGTCGCTCATGACTTACCTCCTGCCCGGCCAGCTCGGCCCCGCGACGCGAGCCTAGGACGATCCTAAGGCCATTGCATGAACGATCATCCGTGCTCTAGAGCAAGATTTTGCAGCTTCCTGCTCGATAGATCACCAGGAGGAGCAGAACATGCTCGATACGATCGACCGCCGCATGCTCCACCTCCTGCAGGAGGATGGCCGCATCACCAATCAGGACCTGTCGGAGAAGGTCGGCCTGTCGCCGACGCCCTGCCTGCGCCGCCTGAAGCGGCTGGAAGAGACCGGCGTCATCAAGGGCTATTCGGCGATCGTCGATCCCAAGGCCTATGGCCTGCCCTTCAGCGTCTTCGTCTCGGTCCGGCTCAGCCAGCAGAACACCGAGCAGATCGCCGAGTTCGAGAAGGCGGTCGAGAACTGGCCCGAGGTGGCGGAGTGCTATCTGATGACCGGCTCGCAGGATTACCTGCTGCGCGTGCTGACCGATGGCATCGAGGGCTATGAGCGCTTCCTCAAGCAGAAGATGACACGGCTGAAATGCGTCCAGTCGGTCGAATCCAATTTCGCCCTGGCGACGATCAAGAAGCGGGTCGGCCTGCCGCCGCTCTAGCTGGGCACGCGCAAGGAACGATCCACACCGCATGCCGGCGCGGCAGAACCGCCATGTGGTCATGGGCGATGGCTGGCGTCCGCTCCGCCCCTAAGCTCCCCCGGCAAGGCCCGTCGCCAAAGACGGGCCGCACGGAGGAACACCATGAGCAGAGCAGATCGCGCCCACGGCGCAGCGTCGCTGTTTGCCATTGCCGCCGTCACCATCGCCGGATGCCTGCCCGCGAAGGCCGAGCTGACCAGCGCCGTGAAGCGCTCCGAACAGACGGTCGCCGGGCTGCAGGGGCCGGCCGAGCTGATCCTCGATCAATGGGGCGTGGCGCATATCTACGCTGCCTCGTCCCGCGATGCCCTCTTCCTGCAAGGCTACAACGCGGCGCGCGACCGGCTCTGGCAGATCGATCTCTGGCGCAAGCGCGGGCTCGGGCTGCTGGCCAAGGATTTCGGCCCGTCCTATGTCGCGCAGGACCGTGCCGCCCGGCTCTTCCTCTATCGCGGCGAGATGGACAAGGAATGGGCGGCCTACGGGCCCGACGCCAAGGCCTATACCGACGCCTTCGTCGCCGGCATCAATGCCCGCGTCGACGAGGTGCGAGCCGGCAAGCAGCCGTTGCCGCTTGATTTCCGCGTCGCCGGCACCTTGCCGGATCGCTGGAGCGCCGAGGACGTCGTGCGCATCCGCAGCCATGGCCTGACCCGCAATGTGCTATCCGAGGTGGTGCGGGCTCGCGTCGCCTGCGCCGCCGGCATCGAGGCCGACCGCTTCCGGCGCGTGCTGGAACCGAGCGTGAAGACCACGGTGCCCGATGGGCTCGATCCCTGCGCGATCAAGCCTGATATCCTCGACGACTACAATCTGGCGACCCGCGACGTCACCTTCGCCGCGCCCGGCCAGAAGCGCGCCGCGCTCGACCGCGACGCCATCTTCGCCGCAGCCGGAGACAGCGTCTCGACCATCGGCTCGAACAACTGGACGATCGCCGCCAGCCGCACCGCGACCGGCCGGCCGATCCTGGCCAACGATCCGCACCGCGCCCATGGGGTGCCGTCGCTGCGCTATGTCGTGCATCTCAACGCGCCGGGTCTTTCGGTGATCGGCGCTGGCGAGCCGGCCCTGCCCGGCATCTCGATCGGCCACAACGGCGAGATCGCCTTCGGCCTGACGATCTTCGCGATCGATCAGGAGGACCTCTACGTCTACGAGACCAACCCGGCCAATCCGAACCAGTACCGCTATGGCAGTGGCTGGGAGGAGATGAAGACGGTTAATGAGACGATCGAGGTCAAGGGCGAAGCGCCGCGCCAGATCGAGCTCAAATTCACCCGCCACGGCCCGGTCATGAAGGCCGAGCCCGAGGAGAAACGTGCCTTCGCCATCCGCACGGTCTGGTTCGAGCCGGGAACCTCGGCCTATTTCAACTCGGCCGAATACATGACGGCGAAGGACTGGCCTGGCTTCAAGAAGGCGATGGCCGAATGGGGCGCGCCCTCCGAGAACCAGGTCTATGCCGACAACAAGGGCAATATCGGCTGGATCGTCGGCGGGCGCGCGCCGCAGCGGCCGAACCATGACGGCCTGATGCCGGTGCCCGGCGACGGACGCTATGAATGGACAGGCTTCCTCAAGGCCGGCGAACTGCCCGAGGTCTTCAACCCGACCGAGGGCTTCTTCGCCACCGCCAACGAGATGAATATCCCGAAGGATCATCCGCTGCTCGCCAAGCGCATCGGCTACGAATGGTCCGATCCCTCGCGGATCAACCGGATCAAGGCCGTGCTCGGCACCAAAGACAAGGTGACGCTCGCCGACGCGATGGCCCTGCAGAACGACGACAATTCGGAGAATGCCCGCAAGCTCGCCGTCCTGCTGGCGCCGCTGTCATCGGACGATCCCGTCACAGCCGAAGGCCTGAAGCTGATCAAAGGCTGGAACCAGGCGATCGCGGTCGACAGCGCGGCTGCTGCTTTGTCCGAGGTCTGGATGAGCAAGCATCTCGGGCGCGCCCTAACGGTCAAGGCAGTACCTGAGAAGGCGCGCAGCGTCATTGGCCCGCTCGATGTCGCGGCGGTGGTCGCTTATCTCGAAGCGCCCGACAACGCGCTCGGCGCCGAGCCGAAGGCAGCGCGCAATGCCTTGCTGCTCGAGACGCTGAAAGCGGCAATGGAGGAGTTGCGGCAGACGCTCGGCCCGGACACGGCGACATGGAACTGGGGCAAGATTCACCACGCCCAGTTCGATCATGCCCTGTCGCCGCTCGCCGGCGGCCCGGATCGGGCACAGCTCAATGTCGGCCGGCTCGCCATGGGCGGCTCGGCCTTCAGCCCGCGCGCGGCCTCATACCGCATCTCCGACTTCAGGGTGATCGCAGGCGCCTCGTTCCGCATGGTGCTGGATGTCGGCAACTGGGACGACAGCCGCTTCATCAATACGCCGGGCCAGTCGGGCGACGCCTACAGCCCGCACTATCGCGATCTCGCCCCGCTCTGGGCAGCCGGCGATTATGCGCCGCTGCTCTATTCGCGCGAGGCGATCGAAAAGGCGGCGCGCTCGGTCATCGCGCTCAAGCCGGCCGGCTGACGCGGCAAGACCCGGGGACGGAGGCTCCCGCCTCCGTTCTCAGGAGCGCGCCCGGTCGATGGCGCGGCGTACGACCTGCGTCACTTCGCTGTTCGACAGGAAGAGGTCGTGGCGCAGCAGGCTCCAGCCGCGGCCGGCCGTGTCGGCGACGCGCACGCCGAGCTGCTCCAGCCGCTCGCGATCGGCGGCGCCGGCGCGGGCGACGCCGCCGGCGATGCGCGAGGAGATCGCCAGCGCCTTGTCGCCGGGATCGATGATCACGGTCATGCGCTGGGCGATCGGCCCGAGCCGCGGCACGGTCTGCTCGAAAGCGTCGATGTCGACATCGGGCGAGGCCAGCACGACGGCCCCGATCCGGTCGGACAGCCCCTCGAAATCACGCAGCTCGCGCAGACCTTCCATAGTCAGGAAGCTGCCCATCGAATGCGCGACGATATTGATCCGCCCGATCGTCGGGTTGGCGACCAGCGCCTTCAGCGTCTGGACGAAGCCGTCACGCGACCAGAGCGCGCTTTCGCGATCATAGGCATAGGCGAGCAGGCCGCCGCCGGACGGCCAGGTGAACAGCGCCGTGCGCCCCTCGAAGGCGAGCGCATGCGAAAGCTGGCCGGCGCTGCGTGCGGCCGATTCGAAGGTCTCGTTGAAGCCGTGGACGTAGAGCAGCACGTCGCGGCCGGTCGCAGCGTCCGAGAAGGCGCGGGCGGCATCGCTCGCGCTGCGCCGGGTCACGCCGAGCACGGCCCAGTCACCGCTGACGACGGAGCTCACCTGCGCAGCGACGCCGCGGCCCGGCGCCGACAGCCTGACCTCGGCGAAGGTCAGCCCGGTGCCGCGCTCCGAGCCGAAATAGGGTGCGCGGTCGCCCATCGGCTTGCGCGTGGTCGCAACCAGAAGCTGCGGCTCCTTTCCGAAGCTGGACGAATCCGCCGGCCCGACGAAAGGCGAGACGGAGGCTTCGCTCTGCGCGCAACCGGCCAGTCCCGCCCCGAGCAGGGCGACGAAGGAGCGGCGTGAAACGGCGTGTCGCGAAGGCGAGGTCACTGGCGAGGTCCAGGATTGGGGGCGTGCGGACCTTCTGGCCGCCAACCCTTAAGGCCTGATCAACGCGGCCAGAATTGGGCAGTCATTTGTCGCGCGCGGCGAAGGATGGCGAGGCCTTTGAGTCGAGCCCAAGCATGCTGCCGCTCGTGCTGCCATCCAGTCCATCGGCGCCGAGCCGCTGTCCGATCATTTGCACGACGCGGGGCGACGTCGCGAACTTGCCGTGATTGTAGTCGTCGCTGCTGCGGTCTTTCGAGAGATCGATGATCGTCGCCCCGGCCTTGCGCAGATCGGCGACGACGTCGGTATCCTTCTCCGAGATCGCCCCGAGCCTGGCCTTGTCCCCGGCGAACTGGCGCGAGAAGTCGAGCGCGCGATCGTCCGAGGAGACGAAGACGGTCACCGGCCGCCTGATCGCGGCGAGCTGGGTCTTGAACACGTCGAGATCGATGTCGGGCGCCGCAAGCATGACGTTGCGCAGCTTGCCGCCGAAGCTGCCGTCGCCGCGGATCGCCGCCTGGCGCAGGGTCTCGGCCGTCAGCAGCGTCCCCATCGAATGCGCGAGGATGTCGAAACGATTGGCGCCGAGGTCACGAGCGATCACGCGCAGGCCGGTCTCGAGCGCATCGCGCGAGAAGTCGGCGCTGTCGCGATCATAGGGATAGGCGAGCACCCGGGCACGCGAAGGCCAGGTAAACAGCACCGGCACGCCCTTGAAGCCGGAATCGGTGACGATCTGGGCGAAGCGAAATGCGGCGTCGGCGAAATTGGTGTTGAAGCCGTGGACGAAGACCAGCACCTCGCGCTCGCTTGGCGGGCGCCGGGCGACCTCCGCCCGCACCTGCTTCAGGATTTCCGGCTCGGTCAGCCGCTCGACGGCGCTGACGGTGAAATGGCTGGCGGGATCACCGGCGCTGGTGACGCTGCCCGGCAACTCGACCTGGCCGACCTGATGGGCGCGCGGAACGCTGATATCGAGCCGGGCGAAGCCGACCGAAGGGCTGCGCTCCCCGCTGAAATATTCGGGCTGCCCGGTCGTGGCGCGCGAGGTCGCGACGAAGATGCGGACCGTACCGACGGTGTCCTCGGGCTTCGCCGCCGAAACCACCAGAACACGCGGCGGGCCACCGCAGGCGGCGAGCACGAGCGACAACAGTGAGACGAGAACGACAAACCGCAAACCGGACACGCGACAGGCTCTCCGCACCCCGCGGGACTCGTCTCACCCTCCTCGCCGCTTGGCAAGAGTGGGGATGACGGCCTGGGCCGCCGAAAGCCTCGCTTCCGTTGCGGGCGCTCGCTTGCTACCAGCGGGGCATGGTCGATCTCACGGCGCTCGGCGATGCGATTCTCAAGGGCGAGCGCGCCGCGCTGGCACGGGCGATCACGCTCGCGGAAAGCCGGCGCGCCGACCATCGCGAACAGGCGCAAGCCCTGCTCTCGCGCCTGCTGCCACATACGGGCAAAGCGATCAGGGTCGGCATCACCGGCGTGCCTGGCGTCGGCAAGTCGACGACGATCGACGCGCTCGGCAGCTATCTGACCGGCCAGGGCCATAAGGTCGCGGTGCTCGCGGTCGATCCGTCATCGACACGCAGCGGCGGCTCGATCCTCGGCGACAAGACCCGGATGGCCCAGCTCGCCATCGACCCGAACGCCTATATCCGCCCCTCGCCCTCCTCCGGGACGCTGGGCGGCGTCGCAGCCAAGACGCGCGAGACCATGCTGCTCTGCGAAGCCGCCGGCTTCGACGTCATCCTGGTCGAGACGGTCGGCGTCGGCCAGTCGGAGACGGCGGTGGCCGACCTCACCGATTTCTTCCTGGTGCTGATGCTGCCCAATGCCGGCGACGAATTGCAGGGCATCAAGAAGGGCATCATCGAGCTCGCCGACATGCTGGCGGTCAACAAGGCCGATGGCGAGGGCGCGACCGCCGCGCGCGCCGCAGCGGCGCAATACAAGGCAGCGCTGCACATCCTCGCGCCGACCTCGCCGCTCTGGTCGACGCCGGTGGTGACGATCTCCGGCCTGACCGGCGCCGGGCTCGATGCGCTCTGGGCCAAGATCGAGGAGCACCGCGCCCGTTTCGAGGCCAAGGGGCTGATCGCGGAGAAGCGCCGGCGGCAGGACGTCAAATGGATGTGGGCGATGGTGCAGGACCGGCTGCAAGCCAAGCTCCGGCACGATCCGGCGCTGAAGGCGCGCACGCCAAAGCTGGAAGCGGCCGTCGCCGCCGGCGAGATGGCGCCGACCGCCGCCGCCGCCGAGATCGCCGGAGCGCTCGGCCTGTAATCGGCAGTCGTGCCAGAGGTCCCGGCATGCCTCTTGAAGGCTCTGCGGCATGATGGAGACTTCGATGACGCTTTCGCGCCGCGACTGGCTGCGGACGGCCCTTTTCGGCACGGTCGCGGTCTCCGCTGGTCCCGTGCTGGCACAGGCGCCGCGCCCGAGCACGCCAGCTCCGCTCGGCATGCTCGGGCTCGAGGCGGCACAGTTCGGCTTGCGCCCCGGCTCCGCCGAGGATCAGTCGCGTGCCCTCCAGGCCGCGCTGGTCGAGGCGGTGAAGCGCGATGCGCCGCTGATCGTCGCGCCCGGCCGCTATCGCATCGCCAATGTCGTACTGCCGGAGAATGCCCGGGTGATCGGCGTTCCCGGCGCGACGCAATTCATCGCGGCGCAGGCCGGGCCGATGCTGGTGGCGCGGCGGATCAAGCGGGCCGCCATCGCCGGCATCATGCTGGACGGGCTCGACATCAAGCTTGGCCAGCGCATCGGCCTGCTCAATGCCGAGGAGGTGCTCGATCTCGCGCTGTCCGACTGCGAGTTCGCCAATGCCGGCTCGGTCGGGCTGACGCTCAATCGCACGGCCGGGCGCATCGAGCGCAACCGCTTCCGCTCGATGCGGGATTCGGCGCTGTTCTCGCTCGATTCGCGCGGGCTCGCGATCGAGGCCAACATGGTCGAGGATTGCGGCAACAACGGCATCCAGCTCTGGCGCAGCCAGGCCGGGGACGATCAGAGCCTCGTTCGCGGCAACCGACTCAACCGCATCCGCAGCGATGCCGGCGGCGACGGGCCGAACGGCAACGGCATCAGCCTCTTCCGCGCCGGCGGCGTCGTGATCGAAGGCAATACGCTGCGCGACTGCGCGCTGACCTTCATCCGCAACAATTCCGGCTCGAACGTGCAGATTCTCGGCAATCAGGGCCGGCGCTGCGGCGAAACGGCGCTCTACTCGGAATTTGCCTTCGAGGGCGCGATCATCGCCAACAACCTGATCGAGGACTGCGCACAGGGCGCGAGCGTCACCAATCTCGACCATGGTGGGCGGCTCGCGGTCGTTGCCAACAACATCATCCGCAACGCCCAGAAGGGGCTGGCGCCGAAGGGCAAGGAGCCCGTCGGCGGCTCGGGCCTGCATGTCGAGGCCGAGGCGGCCGTCACCGGCAACGTCATCGAGAACGCCAGCGATGTCGGCATAACGCTCGGCTGGTCCTGGGCGATGCGCAACCTCGTCGCGACCGGCAATGTCGTCCGGCGAACCGGCATCGGCATCTCGGTTTCGCTCGTCCCCAAGGAGCGCAATGCGCTGATCGCCAACAATGTGATCAGCGAGGCGAAGCTCGGCGCGGTCGTCGGCACCGAATTCGGCAAGGCGGTGACCGGCGACCTGACCAAGGGCGAGGACAAGCGCGCCGCCGGCATCCGGGTCGAGGGCAATTCGGTCAGCTGACGCTCGCGGCCCGCATCGGCCCAAGCGCCCTCACCGCCTCCTCCACGCTGTGGAATACGTGCTCCGCCCCGATCTCGGCGGTCACGCCGAAATCCAGCAAGGCCTGGAGCGCGCGCACCGACTCGGCCCGGGCGATGGCGAAGGTTCCGCCCTGCGTCCGGCAGGCCGCCGCCACGGCCAACAAGCCTTGCGCCGCCGTATAATCGATGGCCGGGATGCCGCCAGCATCGAGGACGAGCAAGGTCGGCCTGCGCTCGGCCAGCAGCGCCAGCACGCCGCGCCGGAAGATCTCGGCATTGGCAAAGAGCAGCGGCGCCGGGAAGGCGATCACGAGCACACCATCGACCTGCTCGCCCTGGTGGCCGGGCTCAGGCGGCCACCAGATCGTCGTGCCGGGGATGCGCAACTGCTCGATCGGCTCGCTGCGCGTCGTCATCCAGACCCCGTGCAGCAGCGACAGGCCGATCCCGACGGCGACGCCCGTCTCGACAGGCAGCCAGACGATCGCGATGGCCGTGAGCACGACGAGCGCAAATTCGGAGCGGGACTGACCGGCGATCCGCCGGATGACCTCCACCCGGACGATGCGCTGCGCCACGAAGAGCAGCACGCCGGCCAGCGCCGCCACCGGCACCTGTGCCAGAAGCGAACCGCCCGCGACCGCAAGCGCCAGCACGATCAGCGCCGCCGTCGCCGCAGCGAGCTGCGAGCGCCCGCCGCTTTCGGCCACCACCGCCGTCCTTGGCGGGCTCGCATTGACCGGAAAGGTGCTGGCCAGCCCGGCGAAGAGGTTCGCGGCGCCAAGGCCGATGAAATCGCGGTCGACCTTCGGCTCGGCACCATCCGGATCGCGAAAGGAGCGGCTGACGGTGGCCGTCTGCATCATCACCACCAGCGCGATGACCAGGGCGAGTGGAACGAGGCTGCGAATATCGGCCCAGTCGAGTTCGGGTGGCGCCAAGCTCGGCCAGCCCGCGGGCAAGGCGCCGAGCACCGCGACGCCGTGCGTCTCCAGCCGAAAGAGTACAACCGCCGCCGTTGCTCCCGCCAGCGCCAACAGCGCCCCTGGCACGCGTGGCGCGAGGCGCTCGCACAGATCTACGATTGCGAATGTCGCGACACCGATCGCCAGCGAGATCGGGTTGATTCCGCCAAGTCCGCGCCAGAGGGCGGCGAACTGCTCGGCGATGTGATGGCCGCCGCCGGGAATGCCGAGCAGGCCGGGGAGCTGTGATACGGCGATGTGGACGGCGATGCCGGCGAGGAAGCCTGTCAGCACCGGCACGGACAACAGATCCGCGATCCAGCCGAGCCGGAGCAGGCCGGCGACGACGAGCGACAATCCGACGAGGAGCGCGAGCAGGGTCGCGGAACCCGCCGGCATCACGCCGCCCGCCGCCAGTGCCGCGAGCCCGCTGACGAAGATCGGCGTGATCGTCGAATCGGCGCCGGCCGTCAGCAGGCGGCTTGCGCCGAACACGACGAAGCCCAATGTTGCCGCGACGAAGGCATAGAAGCCGACCTGCGGCTCGAAACCGCCGAGCCGCGCCGTCGCCATCTGCTCGGGGATGGTGATCGCCGCCAGCGTCAGCCCGGCCAGCAGGTCGCGGCTGAAGGCGCTGGCGCGGCCGGGCGCAGAAGCATTCTCATCTGGCGTTGGAGCAGGCGGCATCGCGCGGGACCGGAAGCGGGCGGCGACCCTCGCGCCGGCACGCCTTCGCCGTCAAGCACGCGACCGCAGCGCCTCCGCAGCACGGACACGACCCACCTCGATGCCGTTCCAGTTCTTCATGACGGTCTCGCGGAACGGCGCAAAGGCTGCTTCGTCATTGCCTTGCCGCGGCAGGAAGCGCTCGACCAGCGCGGCCATCGCGATCTCGGTGGCGCGGCCGGCGCCGTCATCGCATTTCAGCGCGATGCCGTAGCCGAGCTCGGGCAGCGTGCCGCAATAAACGCCTTCGGCCCCGGTCTTGATGAAGGCGCGAGCGCCGAAGACTTCCATGAAGCGGGTGTCGAAGCGTCCGGTGCCGGCGACCATGAACGGGTTGGCGGCGACCGCCTCGCGGATGCGCCGCGCCGCCTCGGCCCGCCTGGGGCCGAAGCCATTGCCGGTGCCGAAGCGGGCGAAGCCGAGCGCCAGCGCCTTCAGCGGCACGGCATAGGTCGGGATCGAGCAGCCATCTGTGCCGGAGAGCTCGGCCTTGTGCGCGGCGCCGGTCACCTCCTCCAGCGCGGCGCGAACCGCCTGCTGCACCTTATGGCCCGCTTTGACATAGCCGGCCGGTTCCTCGTCGAGGCCGCATGACAGGCAGATGAAGCCGGCATGCTTGCCGGAGCAGTTGTTGTTGAGCGCGCTCGGCTCGCGCCCCGCCTGGGCGAGCGCTCGCGCAGCCGCCTCGCCCATCGGCCAATGCGCACCGCATTCCAGGCAGCCCGCGTCGCGGCCGGCCTTCTTCAGCATCGCCAACGAGGTTTCGGCATGGCGCTCCTCGCCGGAATGCGAAGACACCGCGAGGGCGATCTCGGCCGGGGTCAGGCCGTAACGGTCGGCGGCGCCGCTCTCAAGCAGCGGCAGGGCCTGCAGCGCCTTCACCGCCGAGCGCGGAAAGACGGGATGCTCGACGTCGCCCAGCGAGAAGACCACCGCCCCGTCGGCATCGACGACGATCGCCGCGCCGCGGTGGCGCGATTCGACCGTGCTGCCACGGGTGACTTCGGCGAGAACGGGATTGTCCATGGTGGGCTCCGGCGCGATCGAGGCTGCGTCTTGTCGCGTTTGTCGCAGCCCCTGTCAAAAGACCTCGACCGGCCGGGTGCGCATGGCGCAAACTGGTTCCAAACCGAGCCGCCAGCTCCGGCCGCGGCACAGCAAGATCAGGACATGATGTCAGTCGATTACGAGACCGAATACAACAACCGCGGCCGTGTTCCCGAGCACCCCGGCATCATCGCCGGCTGGGCCCGCGACGCCGCCGCCTATCGCGAGGTCGCAGTCAGCGAGCGCGGCGTCCGCTATGGCGAGGGCCCGCGCCAGACCTACGACCTGTTCAAGCCGGAAGACGTGAAGAGCCAGGCGATCGTGCTCTTCATCCATGGCGGCTACTGGCAGGCGCTCGATCCGAGCCACTTCTCGCACATGGCGCGCGGATTGAACCTGCTCGGTGTCCCCGTCGCGGTCGTTGGCTACGACCTCTGCCCGCAGGTCGAGGTCGGCCATATCGTCTGGGAGCTGCAGCAGGCTGCCGCGACGATCTGGCTGCGCTACAATTTGCCGGTGGTCGCGGTGGGGCATTCGGCCGGTGGCCAGCTTTCCGCCTGCCTGCTGGCGACGGGCTGGAAGAATGTCGATCCGATGCTTCCCGAACAGATCGTGCCGGCTGCCTACGGCATCTCCGGCCTCTACAATCTGAAGCCGCTGACGGAGACCAGCATCAACAAGGCGCTCGGGCTGACGCTGGAGGGCGCCGAGCGCGAAAGCCCGCTGTTCTGGCCGGCGCCGTCCGGGCTCGTCATGGACGCGGTCGTCGGCGGGACCGAGAGCGCCGAATACCTCAGGCAGAGCCGGAGGTTGACCGATATCTGGGGCCTGGAAGGCGTGCGCACGCGCTATGAGGAGATCGACGGCGCCAACCATTTCACGGTGATTGCCGGCCTCGCCGATCCTGACAGCGCCATGACGCGCCGCATCGCCGAACTCGCAGGCGCTTGACCCGATCGCAGCAGGCACTATCCAGAGGCGACAGGATTCCGGAGCCAAGCGATGCAGACCTTCTTCGTCGAGATCAAATGCAAGCTCGGCAAGACCTATGAGGTCGCCAGCGAACTCGCGGACCGCGAGATCGCCTCGGAGATCTACTCGACCGCCGGCAATTACGACATCCTCGCCAAGTTCCATGTCGCGGCCGACGTCGATATCGGCCATTTTGTCGCCCAGAAGGTCCAGTCGATCCCCGAGATCGCCGACACCCACACGATCATCACCTTCAAGGCGTTCTGAGCGCTACCTGATCGGCATGGTCAGGCCGTCCTCCGGCTGCATCGCGATCAGCAGATCGGCAAAGCGGCGCGCCGCCGGCGCGACCGAGCCGGCGGATGGAAACAGCAGCATCGTGCGATAGGCGATCGCCGGCGCGAAGCGGCGGGCGACCAGCCCGCACAGGCCGCCGAGCGTCAGTGGAAACGGGTTCAGCAAGGCAAGGCCGACGCGCTGCCTGACCATCTCCGCGACGAAAACAGCCGCCGTCCCCTCTCCGACCAAACGGAGCGCCACGCCGGCATCGGCAAAAGCCTGCTCCACCTTGATGCGCTCGGGAAAGCGCCGCGCCAGGGCGATGATCGGCTCGTCGGCAAGGTCTTGCGGGCTCAGCACCTCGCGATCCGCGAGCGGGTGCTCCTCCGGCATCAGGACATGCGCGACGGCCTCGCGGATCGCTTCGCCGTGGATGCCGATATGCGAGGCCGACATGTCGACCAATCCCAGGTCGACCGCCCGGTCGGCAACTTGGGAGATCACTGTCGAGCTGGTGTCGATCTCGACATTCGCCACGACATCGGGCTCCTGCCGGCGGAATTCCGCCAGAACCGGCGGCAGGACGAACTGAGCCAGGGTCGGCGGGGTCGCGATGCGCAACACGCTGGCCTGGACGGCTTGCCCGGGCCAGCTGTTCAGCCTTTCGAGCGCCGCGAAGATCGGCTGCGCCTCTGCGTCGAGCGCAAAGGCATCTGCAGTGGGCACAAGCCTGCCGCCTTCGCGCGCGAACAGCGGGCGGCCGACATGGGCTTCCAGCGCGGCGAGCGCCCGCGACACGGCAGGCTGCGAAATCCCGAGCATCTGCGCTGCCGCCACCGTCTTGCGGGTGGCGATCATCGCCTGCAGCACTTCGAGTTCGCGCAGGCTCGGAGGACGGCGCCCGCTGGTCGATGCCGGCGGGCGGGCGGATCTTGCCGTGCTCGCCATGGTCCTGCCCACCCTATCCGCGCCTCGCATCCATCTATGCAGTCAGATTATATATTTCCACAAGCCGTATAATTTACAGGTATAAGAAATCGTTCTACAAACCCGGCCGGGCGAGAAGAGGGGCAGACCGGCCAATCCGGCGACTCGCCACCCGCGGCTCAGTTGTTAAAGATGGCGCCCCACAGCCATCGGGAGGTTCGGAATGAAAACGTTCAGCGCCAAGGGGCTGAAAGCTCTCAAGCTCGCCATTGTGGCAGCTCCGGTCATCGGCATCGCCGGCATCGCATCGGCTCAGGAGCTCAAGATCGGCCTGTCGGCCGAGCTCAGCTCGCTCGACCCGCACTACCATAACCTCACCCCCAACAACATGCTGGCGCGGCACATCTACGAGCCGCTGGTCGGGCAGGACGAGAAGCAGCAGCTGAAGCCGGGGCTCGCCGAGAGCTGGAAGGCGATCGACGACACGACCTGGGAATTCAAGCTCCGCAAGAACGTCACGTTCCATGACGGCTCGCCGTTCACGGCGGACGACGTGATCGCCACCATGCAGCGTGCGCCGAACGTGCCGAAGAGCCCGTCGAGCTTCAACGCCTATGTCCGCGGCAAGGAATTCACCAAGGTCGACGACCACACCATCCGGATCAAGACCACGGAGCCGGCTCCGCTGGTCCCGACCGACCTCTCGACCTTCGGCGTCATCTCGGCCAAGTGCAAGGACACGACCACAGAGGACTTCAACCTCGGCAAATGCGCCGCCGGCGGCACCGGCCCGTATAAGCAGGCCGAGTATGTCGCGGGCGACCGCGTCATGCTGACCCCTAACGAGACCTACTGGGGCGGCAAGGAGCCGTGGTCGAAGGTCACCTTCCGGATGATCACCTCGGCGCCGACCCGCGTCGCGGCGCTGCTCGCCGGCGATCTCGACGTGATCGAGAACGTGCCGACCTCGGACGTCGCCCGCCTCAAGGGCGACGCCAAGCTCAACGTCTCGAGCACGGTCTCGAACCGGGTGATCTATTTCCACATGGATCACTTCCGCGAGGTCTCGCCCTTCATCAAGGGCAAGGACGGCTCGGAGATCAAGAACCCGCTGCGCAACCTCAAGGTCCGCCAGGCGCTGTCGATGGCGATCAACCGCCCGGGCATCGTCGAGCGCATCATGGAGAAGGAGGCGATTCCCGCCGGCCAGCTCCTGCCCGACGGCTTCTTCGGCACCTCCAAGAAGCTGAAGCCGGTCGCCTTCGACCTCAACGGCGCCAAGAAGCTGCTCGCGGAGGCCGGTTACCCGAACGGCTTCAAGATGAAGCTGCACGGGCCGACCAACCGCTATCTCAACGACACCAAGATCATCGAAGCCGTCGCGCAGATGTTCTCGCGCCTCGGCATCGAGACCGAGGTCGAGACGCTGCCGTCGGCGAACTTCTTCACCCGCGCCTCGCAGGGCGGCCAGGGCAATGTGCCCGAGTTCTCCTTCATCCTGGTCGGCTGGGGCGCCGGCACCGGTGAATCCTCGGATTCGCTGAAGGCGCTGCTCGCCACCTTCGATCCGAAGAAGGGCATGGGCGCGACCAATCGCGGTCGCTACTCCAACCCGGCCTTCGACGCCAAGCTGGACGAGGCCCTGCGCACCGTCGACGACGCCAAGCGCGACGCCGCTCTGGCGGAGGCGATGGAGATCAGCATGAACGATGTCGGCCTGATCCCGACGCATTACCAGCTGAACACCTGGGCCTCGCGCAAGGGCGTCAAGGTGCAGGCCCGCACCGACGAGTACACGCTCGCGACCGGCATTCGTAAGGACTGACCGGGCCCGTTGATCCGGTCCGGACCGGCTTGAAGCCCGATCCGGACCGCGCGACACTCTTTTCTTGTTGAAATGCGAAGACGTCACCCCATCGGCCCCGCCGAATGGGGTGATGTTCCGCACTCCGCTCCGGAAGGCACCGGACCATGCTGGCATTCGTCCTGCGCCGCCTGGCGCAAGCTCTCTTCGTCATCGCGGCGATGCTCGTGATCGTCTTCTTCGGCGTGAATGTCGTCGGCGATCCCATCTACATGCTGATCTCGCCCGAGATGGACCAGCAGCAGATCGCCGAGACGGCGCGCGCGCTCGGGCTCGACCGGCCGATCTGGGAACAGTTCCTGGTCTTCCTGAAGAACGCCGTCCAGGGCGATCTCGGCCGCTCCTTCGTCCATGGCGAATCCGCGATCAAGCTGATCCTCAGCCGCATGCCGGCGACGCTGGAGCTCGCCTTCGTCGCGCTGGTGATGGCGGTCGTGATCGGCCTGCCGCTCGGCCTCTATGCCGGCCTGAAGCCGGAGAGCCGGCTGTCGCGCTTCATCATGGCGGTCTCGATCCTCGGCTTCTCGCTGCCGACCTTCTGGGTCGGCCTGATGCTGATCCTGACTTTCGCGGTCGGCCTCGGCTGGCTTCCGGCGACCGGGCGCGGGCCGACGGTCTCGATCCTCGGCTTCGAGACCTCGCTGCTGTCGCTCCAGGGCTGGAAGCATGTCGCCCTGCCGGCGTTCAATCTGGCGCTGCTCAAGATCTCGCTGGTGATCCGCCTGGCGCGGGCCGGCGCACGCGAGGCGGCGTTGATGGACTACGTCAAGTTCGCCCGGGCCAAGGGCCTGTCGCAGAGCCGGATCATCGGCGTCCACATCCTCAAGAACATCATGATCCCGATCGTCACCGTGCTCGGTCTGGAGTTCGGCTCGCTCGTCGCCTTCTCGGTGGTGACCGAGACGATCTTCGCCTGGCCGGGCATGGGCCGCCTGCTGCTGGAGGCGATCACCCGGCTCGATCGGCCGGTGATAGTCGCCTATGTCATGGTCGTGGTCGTGCTGTTCGTCACCATCAACCTCCTGGTCGACCTGGTCTATTCGGCGCTCGACCCACGCGTACGCCTGACGGAGGCGACATCATGAGCGACGCCGCTTTGCCCGCTGCCGCACCGCCCGTCGAGGCCAAGGAGGAGACACCGTTCCGGCGCTTCGTCCGCTCCTTCATCGAGGACCGGCTTGCGCTGTTCGGGCTCGCCCTCTTCATCCTGATCGTGCTGCTCGCCCTCGCCGCCCCGCTGATCGCGCCGCAGAACCCCTATGATCTCGCCAGCGTCGACGTGATGGATTCGCGCCAGCCGCCGGGCTCGCTCTCGGGCGAGGGCTTCACCATGTGGCTCGGCTCGGACGGCGTCGGTCGCGACCTGCTCTCCGGCATCCTCTACGGCCTGCGCATCTCGCTGATGGTCGGCGCCTTCTCCGGCATCCTGGCGGCGAGCCTCGGCGCGGCGATCGGCCTGATCGCCGCCTATGCCGGCGGGCGCACCGAGAACGCGATCATGCGCCTGGTCGACCTTCAGCTTTCCCTGCCCTCGGTGCTGGTCGCACTGATCCTGGTCGCGGGCCTCGGCAAGGGCGTCGACAAGATCATCATCGCGCTGGTGATGGTGCAGTGGGCCTATTACGCCCGCACCGTGCGCGGCTCGGCCCTGGTCGAGCGGCGCAAGGAGTATGTCGAGGCTGCGCAGTCGCTGGGCTTGTCGCATGCCCGTACCGTCTTCCGGCACATCCTGCCGAACTGCCTAGCGCCCGTGATCGTCATCGTCACCGTGCAGACGGCCCATGCCATCTCGCTGGAGGCGACGCTGTCCTTCCTCGGCGTCGGCCTGCCGCAGACCGAGCCCTCGCTCGGCGTGCTGATCGCCAACGGCTTCCAGTACATGCTCTCGGGCAGCTACTGGATCTCGGTCTTCCCCGGCTTTGCGCTGCTGATGACGATCGTCTCGATCAACCTGGTCGGCGACCGCCTGCGCGACGTGCTCAACCCGCGGCTGGAGAAGTGAGCATGGCGCCAGTTCTCGAAGTCACCAACCTCAAGACCCATTTCTTCACCCGTGCCGGCACGGTGAAATCGGTCGATGGCGTCTCCTTCCATGTCGATCGCGGCGAGGTGCTCGGTCTCGTCGGCGAATCCGGCTCGGGCAAATCGGTCACCGGCTTTTCGGTGATGGGCCTGATCGACCCCCCCGGCAAGATCGTCGAGGGCTCGATCAAGCTCAACGGCAAGGAGCTGGTCGGGCTCGACGAGGAGGGCTTCCGCAAGGTCCGCGGCCGCGAGGTCGCGATGATCTTCCAGGACCCGATGATGACGCTGAACCCGGTCCTGCGCGTCGATACGCAGATGATCGAGGCCGTCACCGCCCATGACAAGGTTTCGCACAAGGCGGCGCGCGAGCGCGCCCGCGACGCGCTCGCCAAGGTCGGCATCCCCTCGCCCGAGGAGCGGCTCAACGCCTATCCGCACCAATTCTCCGGCGGCATGCGCCAGCGTGTCGCGATTGCGATCGCCCTGCTGCACCGCCCGCCCCTGATCATCTGCGACGAGCCGACGACGGCGCTCGACGTCACCATCCAGAGCCAGATCCTGGCGGAGATGCAGGGCCTCTGCGCCGATACCGGCACGGCTTTGGTCTGGATCACCCATGACCTCGGCGTCGTCGCCGGCCTCGCCGACCGGATCGCGGTGATGTATGCCGGCCGCATCGTCGAGACCGGCGCTGTCGATCCGGTGCTCGACACACCCCTCCACCCCTATACCAACGGTTTGCTCGGTTCGCTGCCGGCCGAGGGCGAGCCCGGCGCGCCCTTGCGCCAGATCAGAGGCTCGACGCCGTCGCTGGCGCGCCTGCCGCAAGGCTGTGCCTTCGCAGCCCGCTGTGATTACGCGCAGGCCGATTGCCTCGCCAGCGCGCCCGACGTCACCCCGTTCGCGGGCGAGCGCGGGGTGCGCTGCCACCATCCGCTGAACCTCGCCGGAGTCGCGGCATGAGCACGCCGATCCTCACCCTCGAAGGCGTCTCGAAGCGCTTCACCAAGCCACTCGACGCCGCCTCGAAATTCGCCAACCTGCTCGGCGCCAACTACAGCGAGCAGACCGTCCACGCCGTCGACAGCGTCGACCTCTCGATCCGCCAGGGCGAGGTCGTCGGGCTCGTCGGCGAGTCCGGTTGCGGCAAGTCGACCCTCGGGCGCGTCGTCGCCGGCGTTCATCATGCCAGCTCCGGCCGCGTCTCCTGGCGCGGCCGCTATACCGACGAGATGTCGTCGGAGGAGCGCAAGGCGGCGACGCTCGCGATCCAGATGATCTTCCAGGACCCGATGTCCTCGCTCAACCCGCGCCTGCGCGTCACCGACATCGTCGGCGAGGCGCCGGTCGTGCACGGGCTGGTGCCGAAGGCGCAGCAGGACGCCTATGTCGCCGAGATGCTCGACCGGGTCGGCCTCGACTCGACCTATCGCCGCCGCTATCCGCACCAGTTCTCCGGCGGCCAGCGCGCCCGCATCGGCATTGCCAGGGCACTGGCGGTCAAGCCGCAGTTCCTCGTCTGCGACGAGAGCGTCGCCGCACTTGATGTATCGATTCAGGCCCAGGTCCTGAATCTTTTCATGAAGCTGCGCGACGAACTTAACCTGACTTATCTTTTCATTAGCCATGACCTCTCGGTGGTCCGCCACCTCTCCGACCGCGTCGTGATCATGTATCTCGGCCGCGTCGTCGAGGCGGCGCCGGCGAGCGAATTGTTCAAGGGCCCGCAGCACCCTTACGCGCAGGCGCTCCTCGCCAACGTCCCGACGATCAGCGCCCGCAAGAAGCGCTTCGCTCCGCTGAAGGGCGAGATTCCCTCGCCGCTGCATCCGCCCTCCGGCTGCCATTTCCATCCGCGCTGCCCGCAGGCGGGGCCGCGCTGCAGGGCCGAGCGTCCGGCACTGAAGGAGATCGCGACGGGCCATGTCGCCGCCTGCCATCTGCACGATGGCGGCGTCGGCGCGCTGGCGGCCTGAGGGCTCCCTTTAGAGTGGTGAGAGCTGCCAGGCATACTGATAGCGCCCGTATTGGGTGCTGGTGACGCCGTTGCGCTGCGTGCCGGGGAACTCCTCCGGCGGCGTCACCACCGTCACCCTGAAGACGCCTGTCTTGCCCGGCTTCAGCAGGCCCATATGGACGGCGGCCGCGCCGATCGTCGAATCGCCGCTGTAGACATCCGTGCCCCAGAGCTGGCCTTCCAGAACGCCCGTAACGCGGAAATAGTAGACGGCGCCGACCTTCTCGCAGAGCCCGTGCATGTTGGTCGGCGCATCCGAGGCGATTGAGTTCTGCTCGAGCAGCGTCTTGAGCTGCCGGCGCGAGAGTTTCCCGCGCTTGTCGAAATAGGCGACGAGATCCTGCACGACTTTCACGATCCACCTCCCTAGCGCGCGTTCCGTTCGACCGGGATCGGTCGAACGAAAAGAATTCGCGCAAAATCGAAAAGTTGAGCATGTTCTCGTCACAAAAGTGGTCCCCACTTTTGCGGAACATGCTCTTGCATGACAATCACGCGTCCATAGGACGGCTGGAACGAGGCTGACGCTTTCGGCAACGCCCAGAGCACCGCGTAGGGCACGGGCTCGTTGGGATAGGTGATGTCGCCATCGGTGATGATGATCGCCGAGCTCACCCGCGGATCATCCGCCAATGCGGCGAGCGCCGGTGTCAGGTCGCTGCCGCCATAGCCGCTGATCTGATAGTCGGCGAGCGCCGCCGGCGAGAGCACTTCGTCGGAGGTGACGACGGTGTCGCACTGAACGACGCGGATCTCGTCGACCCCGGCCGCATCGCAGAAATCGGCGATGGCGCCCAGTGCCTTCGGAATGTCGTCGCTCATCGAGGCGCTAGTGTCGAGGATGACGTTCAGCATCCAGGAATGGCGTTTACGGCCGGGCATCACGACGTCGCCGTAGTCGTTGCCGCGGCGGGACGCACGATTGAAGGTGCGCTCGCCGGGCGCCGCGCCTTCGAGCCAGGCCTGCAGCGCGATATGCCAGGGCGTGTGGAAGAAACCGCGCTGCGCCAGCACGCTTTGCTGCTGGCCGCCCGGGCTGTCGCCCCTGCCGCGCAAGGCGCCCATGGCCTTCGCCAGCACCATGCCGCGGCCGGCGAGGTCGCGGATCGCCCGCGCCCGCTCAGCCTGGTCGGCGCTGTCCTCGGGGAAAAGCTCGCGCTCGCGCTGGGCGTCGAGCGCATCGCCCATCGCGCCGGCAGGAGCCTGCCGCGCCGCGCCGAGCACCTGCTCGACGGTGACGGCCTGCCCCTCCCAAACTTGAGTCCGCGAGGACATGTAGCTGCCGGTACGGCGCATCTCCAGCACGATGTCCTCGGCCGAGCGCTCACGTGCGCCCTGCATATCGAGACCGCCAGCCGGGATCTTGGTGGTGCCGAGCGCATGCCGCAGCATGTCGTTGATGATGTAGTCGTGGGCATAATTGAACTCGAGCGTGGCGCTACCGCGGGCCCTGTCATGGGTCCGCAGCGCCAGGTGCAGGAGTTCGTGGGCGAGCACGAAGACGAGATCGTCGCCGGAGAGCCTGGCGGTGAAGGACGGGTTCGCCAGCAGCCGGCCGGAGGCGAAGACCCCCATGGTCGGCACGCGCTCGTCGATCTCGACGCGCACGGCGGCGACAAGCCCGGCCAGATGGGGGAACGGCACCGTCACCAGCCGCAGGCCCCGCATGATCCGGCCATGGATGGCGCGGTCGGCAACCGAAAGATCGGGCGCCGTGCTCATGCCGCAACCTTGCGCAGGAGGTCGTACATCGCCCGGTCCGCGCCGAGCGCCCCCCAGACCTCCACCATGTCGTTGAGGATGAGGAGCTGGTGCTCGTGCGACAGGCTCCGCAGGAAGCGGTTGATCACCGCCGGCTTCATGCCTTCCGCGCGCCCGTCCCGGACGAACTGGCGGATGCAGTCGAGGATGAACCAGCGGGCGGAATCCCCCTTGGGCAGCAGCTCGGGCTTGCGCAGATAGTCTTCGAGCGGACGCACGGCCCCGATCGAATCCTCGGCGAGCGCGCAGAACACCACCGCGTCCTCCGGCGAGAGCCGGCCGAAGGCGAGCGCGCGCCGCAACTCATTGCTGAGGAAGCCGGCATTCTGCGCCATGTCGAGCGCCCGAGACAGCAGCGTCCAGGCGCGCGGTGTCGAGAACGGCACGGGCTCGGCCGGCACTGGCCGCATCAGCGCGTCGGGGATCGTCGCGATGAAGCTGCGGATCTCGGCGCGCACGCCGGCACGCTGGGCCCAGGCCAGCCAATCGGCGGTATCGACGCGCAATTGCAGAATGGTGACACGGTTGACCAGCGCCGAGCTCATCGCCCGCACCAATGCGCGGTCCTGCAGCCGGTTGCCGGCGGCGACGACCCAGGTGCCTTTCGGCAGGGCATGCTCGCCGAGCCGCCGCTCCAGCAGCAGCGAATAAAACGCCTTCTGGACATCGGGCGAGCAGGCCGGCAATTCGTCGAGGAACAGGCAGAACGGCTCGGGCTTCTCCGGCAAGAGCACGCGCGGCGGGCAGAACACCGAGCGCTCGCCGACGATGCGCGGGATGCCGCTGACGTCCTCCGGGGCGATCTGGGTGCCGAGCAGCGAGCGACAGGGCAGACCCGCCTCGCGCGCCGCTTCATAGACCAGCTCGGACTTGCCGAGTCCGGGCGGCGAGAGCAGCAGGAAGCTCTGCTCATGCGCCATGCACTGGATCAGCTGCTTGGCCTGTCGCAGCGAGACGACTTCCTCGAAGGCGGAACGCGTCGCTTCCATCAACCCCTCCCAAAAGCGCCCCGTAAGGATCGGATCCACGGGTCCGGCGAGAGGTAGTCTGCAACAGCCGAGGCCGTTGAAATCATTATTTCTTTGTAATGTTTAGTTTTGTTTCACGGCTGTTTCACGGACCACAAGCTTCCGTGATTCTGGCGCTCCTGCCGCACTTGCCGGCGAGGCGCGGCCCTGTTTTCCCGACGGCACAAGTCTTTCGCCACCCGCTCCGGCTTGACGCCCACCCGTTTCCGCGCGACCTCCTCAACTCGCAACGGTAGCGCAGAGGAAGCGTGGGATGGCTAAGAGCACCTTGTCGGCGGACCTTCGTTCGGGCGCGCTCGTCTACCACCGCCTTCCCAAGCCGGGTAAGCTGGAGATCCAGGCGACCAAGCCGCTGGGCAACCAGCGCGACCTGGCGCTGGCCTATTCGCCCGGCGTCGCCGCCGCCTGCGAGGCGATCGTCGAGGATCCGGCTGAGGCTGCCGAACTCACCTCGCGCCAGAACCTCGTCGCCGTCATCACCAACGGCACTGCCGTGCTCGGCCTCGGCGACATCGGGCCGCTCGCCTCGAAGCCCGTGATGGAGGGCAAGGCCGTCCTCTTCAAGAAATTCGCCGGGATCGACTGCTTCGACATCGAGGTCGAGCAGAAGAACATCGAGAAATTCGTCGAGGTCGTCGCCGCGCTTGAGCCGACCTTCGGCGGTATCAATCTCGAGGACATCAAGGGCCCCGAATGCTTCGAGATCGAGGAGCAGCTCAAGGCCCGGATGAACATTCCGGTCTTCCATGACGACCAGCATGGCACCGCGATCATCGTCAGCGCCGCCGTCCTGAACGGGCTCGACCTAGCCGGCAAGAAGATCGGCGACGTCAAGATCGTCGTGTCCGGCGCCGGCGCGGCCGCGCTGGCCTGCCTCAACCTGCTCGTCTCGCTCGGCGCCCGCACCCAGAACATCTGGGTCACCGACCTCGACGGCGTGGTCTATAAGGGCCGCAATACCCTGATGGACCGCTGGAAGGAGGTCTACGCGCAGGAGACGCAGGCGCGCACGCTCGCCGAAGTCATCCCCGGTGCCGACATCTTCCTCGGTCTGTCCGCCGCCGGCGTGCTGAAGCCGGAGATGGCCAAGGAGATGGCACAAAAGCCGCTGATCCTGGCGCTCGCCAACCCCTATCCGGAGATCATGCCGGAGGAGGCGCTGGCCGTCCGGCCGGACGCGATGATCTGTACCGGCCGCTCGGATTATCCGAACCAAGTCAACAACGTCCTGTGCTTCCCCTACATCTTCCGCGGCGCACTCGACGTGCAGGCGACGACGATCAACGAGCCGATGAAGCTCGCGGCGGTGCGTGCCATCGCTGCACTCGCCCGCGAGGCGACCTCGGACGTGGCGGCACGCGCTTATGGCGGCGAGGCCTCGACCTTCGGCGCGAACTCGCTGATCCCCAACCCGTTCGATCCGCGCCTGATCCTGCGCATCGCGCCTGCGGTGGCCGAGGCGGCGATGGCGACCGGCGTCGCCAAGAAGCCGCTGATCGACCTCGAAGCCTATCGCGAGGACCTGTCGCGCTTCGTCTTCCGTTCCGGCTTCCTGATGAAGCCGCTCTTCGCCAAGGCGAAGGCCGACCCCAAGCGCGTGATCTATGCCGAGGGCGAGGACGAGCGCGTGCTGCGCGCCGCCCAGATCGCGATCGAGGAAGGCATGGCGATCCCGATCCTGATCGGCCGCCCCTCGGTGATCGAGACCCGCGTCAAGCGCTTCGGCCTGACGATCCGGCCGGGCATCGATTGCGAGCTGGTCAACCCCGAGGACGACCCGCGCTATCGCGACTACGTCCAGACCTATCTCGACATCGCCGGCCGGCGCGGCATCACACCAGAGGCGGCCCGCGCGCTGGTGCGTACCAACAACACCGTGATCGCGGCGCTCGCCGTGGCGCGGGGCGAGGCCGATGCGATGATCACCGGGCTGGAGGGGCGCTTCCTCTCGCGGCTGCGCCATATCCGCGACATCATCGGGCTCGAGCCAGGCGTCTGCGACATCGCGGCGATGACGCTGATCATCACCAGCAAGGGCGCGTTCTTCCTCGCCGACACCCATGTGAAGCACGATCCCACGGCCGAAGAGATCGCCGACATGACGATTCTTGCGGCCGGCCATGTCGAGCGCTTCGGCATCGCCCCGAAGATCGCCCTGCTCTCGCATTCGGATTTCGGGGCGGCCGACACGCCGTCCTCGATCAAGATGCGCAAGGCGGTGAAGCTGATCCAGGAGCGCGCGCCGGAGCTGGAATGCGATGGCGAGATGGAGGCCGACACGGCCCTCCTCGCCACGATCCGCGACCGGGTGCTGCCGTCCTCGAAGCTGAAGGGCGTTGCCAACGTCCTGATCTTCCCCAATCTCGACGCGGCCAACATCGCCTACCAGTTCGCCAAGGTGCTGGCGGACGCGCTGCCCGTCGGCCCGATCCTGATCGGCGCCGCCAAGCCGGTGCACATCCTCACCGGCTCGGTCACGGCACGCGGCGTCGTCAACATGACCGCCGTCGCCGTCGCCGAGGCGCAAGGACGGGCCGCCGCAGGCTAACCTTGCGCCAGTTCCCGTTGAAGCTGTTTCTGAGCCAGCTTTCGAAAGCGGCTCAGAGACTTAAGCCGAACGGTTGATACCGGCTTTT
The DNA here is from genome assembly GCF_900109525.1 of Allobosea lupini. GTDB lineage: Bacteria > Pseudomonadota > Alphaproteobacteria > Rhizobiales > Beijerinckiaceae > Allobosea > Allobosea lupini. Next base: position 227,802 of record NZ_FOAN01000002.1, read on the forward strand.
CGCTCTTGGCGGGCGGCGCGCGATAGGCTCATACTTCGCTCCAGGAGCGGGAAAGGGGCCCGTCCGAATCGTTCGGAGAGCGCTCATGTGTGAGATCCACCGTCAGTCCGGTTTCAGGCGCGCCATCCGGCCGCTCGCGCTGGCGAGCGGCCTTTTTCTTGCGCTCGCAGGCTTTGCCGGCGCCGCCATGGCGCAGGTCGTGTTCCATCGCGGCAATGACGGCGATCCCGAGACGCTCGATTCGCACAAGACCTCGACGGTCAGCGAAGCCCATCTCCTGCGCGATCTCTCCGAAGGCCTGGTGATCCACCACATCAACGGCGAGGTCGTTCCCGGCGTCGCCGAGAGCTGGACGATGGCGCCGGACGGCAAGAGCTACAGCTTCAAGCTGCGCGCGAACGCCAAATGGTCGAATGGCGACCCGGTCACGGCGAACGATTTCGTCTTCTCGTTCCGGCGCATGGTCAATCCGGAGACCGGTGCGAAATACGCCAATATCCTCTACCCCATCCTCAACGCCGAGAAGATCAACAAGGCAAGCGAAGGCGCCAAGCTCGAGGATCTCGGCGTCAAGGCGGTCGACGAGCGCACGCTCGAGATTTCGCTGGAGCGGCCCACCCCCTATTTCCTGGAATTGCTGACGCACCAGACCGGCCTGCCGGTCCATGTGCCGTCCGTCCAGAAATTCGGCAAGGACTTCGTCAAGTCGGAGAACTGGGTCTCGAACGGCGCCTACACGCTGAAGGAATTCGTGCCGAACTCGCATATCCGGCTGGAGAAGAACAAGGCCTTCCACGACGCGGCGAACGTGAAGATCGACACGGTGATCTACTATCCGACGCCCGACTTCTCCGCCGCCGCCCGCCGCTTCCAGGCCGGCGAATTGCAGATGACATCCGACATTCCGGCCGATCAGGTCCAGCAGCTTCGCGAGAAGCTCGGCAAGGAGCAGGTCCGGATTTCGCCCTATCTCGGCACCTATTTCCTGATCATCAACACCGCCAAGAAGCCGTTCGACGACATCCGGGTTCGGCGCGCGCTGTCGCTGGTGATCGATCGCGAATTCATCGCCGAGGAGATCTGGGGCGGCACCATGCTGCCGGCCTATGGTGTGATCCCGCCGAATATCGGCAACTACGGCGAGCGCGCCGAAGCCGACTTCAAGGGCGCCTCCCCGCTCGACCGAGAGGACGAGGCGAAGAAGCTGCTTGCCGCTGCCGGCTTCGGGCCCGGCGTGCCGCTCAAGGTCCAGCTGCGCTACAACACCACCGACAACAACCGCCGCACCGTCATCGCCATCGCCGAGCAGTGGAAAGCGATCGGCGTCGAGACCAGCTTCATCAACACCGACGGCAAGACCCACTTCGCCCTGCTTCGCGACGGCGGCGACTTCGACATCGCCCGCTATGGCTGGATCGGCGATTATTCCGATCCGCAGAACTTCCTGTTCCTGTTCCAGAGCGACAATACCGGCTTCAACTCCGGGAAGTACAACAACCCGACATTCGACGCGCTGATGAAGCAGGGCGCCGAAGAGGTCGACATCGCCAAGCGCGCCGCGATCCTGCGCGAGGCGGACGCGATCCTCGCGGCCGACGTGCCGTGGATTCCGGTGCTCTACTATTCCTCGAAGAACCTGGTCTCGCCGAAGGTGCAGGGCTTCCAGCAGAATCTGCGCGGCGCGCTGCCGACGCGGTTCATGAGCCTGAAGCCGTGATTCCAGACGCGTCATGGCCGGGCTTGCCCCGGCCATCTCAGGCCGAAGCGGGTGACCGCCAGCGATAATGAGATGTTCGGGTCGAGCCCGAGCATGACGTAGGGACCAGCCCTGTGCTCACCTACATCCTGCGCCGCCTTGCCGCCGCGATCCCGACCCTGTTCGTGATCGTGACGCTGTCGTTCTTCCTGATGCGCGTCGCGCCGGGCGGGCCGTTCGATCTCGAGCAGCCGCTCGAAGCCAAGGTGATGGAGAACCTGCGGCGCATCTACAAGCTCGACCAGCCGCTGTTCCAGCAATACCTGACCTATCTCGCCGCCCTGCTGCGCGGCGATTTTGGCCCGTCCTTCTATTTCCGCGACTTCTCGATCGCCGAACTCTTCGCCCAGGGTCTGCCGGTCTCGATGCGGCTCGGAGCCTGTGCGCTGCTGCTCGCGCTGGCGATCGGCGGCCCGCTGGGCGCGCTCGCGGCCTTTCGCCAGAATGGCGCGGCTGACCATGCGGTGATCGGCTTCGCCACCGCCGGCATTACCATCCCGAACTTCGTCGTCGCGCCCATCCTGCAGATCGTCTTCGGCCTGAGCCTCGCCTGGCTGCCGGTCGGCGGCTGGAACGGCGGCGCCTTCCGCAACACCGTGCTGCCGATCGTGACGCTCGCCCTCCCCCAGATCGCCGTCATCGCCCGGATGACGCGCGCGGCGATGATCGAGACTTTGCGCGCCAACCATATCCGTACGCTTCGGGCCCAGGGCCTCTCGACCACGACCATCGCGCTGCATGCGGCGCGCGGCGCGGCGCTGCCGGTCGTCTCCTATCTCGGCCCGGCGGCGGCAAGCCTGCTCACCGGCTCGGTCGTGGTCGAGACCATCTTCGGCATTCCCGGCATCGGGCGCTATTTCGTCGAAGGCGCGCTCAATCGCGACTACACGCTGGTTATGGGCACCGTGGTCGTCGTCGCGATCTTCGTGCTGCTCTTCAACCTCGTCGTCGACGTGCTCTATGCGCTGCTCGACCCGCGCGTCAGGCTGGAGTGAGCGATGAGCGACACGACCACCTGTGCCCCGCCGCCCATCGGCCGCTCGCTCTGGCAGGACGCCCGCATCCGCCTGTTGCGCAATCGCGCTGCGGTGGCGAGCCTCGTCGCACTGGCGCTGATGATGCTGGCCTGCCTCGTCGGACCGCTGCTGACCGGCCACTCTTACGACCGGGTCTACCAGGACTATGTCCGCGTCCCCGGCAGCCTCTCCGCCTATCCCAAGGCGGAGGCCTTGCCCGGCGCTGTCCAGCGCATCGCCACGCGGATCAGGGCGACGCCGAGCGAGATCGTCGCGCAGGCTGATCGCGTCAGGCTGGTACTGACCGCGCAGCGGCCGATCGACCAGCGCCTGCTGGTCTATTTCGACCGCTCCGACCAGTTCGGCACGCCGGTCATCACCGCCAATGAGCAGGAAGGCCGCCGGCTCAGCCTCGAAGTCCCGATCGAGCGGCAATATTTCCTGTTCGGTACCGACTCCAATGGCCGCGACCTGCTGACCCGCACGCTGATCGCCGGCCGGGTCTCGCTCGCGATCGGCCTGCTCGCCACCGGCGTCGCATTGATCATCGGCGTCGCCTATGGCGCGACCGCAGGCTATCTCGGCGGGCGCATCGACATGGTGATGATGCGCATCGTCGACGTGCTCTATTCGCTGCCGTTCATCTTCTTCGTCATCCTCCTCGTTGTCTTCTTCGGCCGGAACTTCATCCTGATGTTCCTCGCCGTCGGCGCGATCGAATGGCTCGACATGGCGCGCATCGTCCGGGGCCAGGCGCTCTCGATCCGGCGGCAGGACTATGTGCTGGCGGCCGAGGCGCTCGGCGTCTCGACCGGCGGCATCCTCAGGCGCCATGTCATCCCCAACACGCTCGGTCCGGTCGTCGTCTACGTTACGCTGCTGGTGCCGAAGGTCATCCTGCTGGAGAGCTTCCTCTCCTTCCTCGGCCTTGGCGTGCAGGAGCCGATGACGAGTTGGGGCGTGCTGATCTCGGACGGCGCGCGCGCCATCCAGGCGACGCCATGGATGCTGATCTTCCCTGCCTCCTTCCTGGTGACGACCCTGTTTGCGCTCAACTTCCTCGGCGACGGCCTGCGCGACGCGCTCGACCCGCGGGATCGCTGAGATGGCGGACGAACCGATCCTGGCCATCCGCGACCTCAAGGTCCGCTTCCGCACCAATGACGGCCCTTGCGAGGCCGTGCGCGGCATCGACCTCGATATCGGCCCCGGCGAGTTCGTCGCGGTCGTCGGCGAATCCGGCTCCGGCAAGAGCCAGAGCGTGATGGCGGCGATGGGCCTCCTCGCCAGCAACGGCGAGGTCTCCGGCGCGATCCGCTATCGCGAGGTCGATCTTCTCACGCTACCGCCGTCGGTCCTGAACAGCTATCGCGGCCGCAAGCTCGCGATGATCTTTCAGGAGCCGATGACCTCGCTCGATCCGCTGTTCCGGATCGGAGCGCAGATGACGGCGCCTCTGCGCAAGCATCAGGGCCTGTCGCGCAAGGCGGCGCGGGCGCGGGCCCTCGAACTGCTGAAGCTGGTGCGCATCCCGCACCCGGAGCGCCGACTCGATTCCTATCCGCACGAACTCTCGGGCGGGCAACGCCAGCGCGTGATGATCGCGATGGCGCTCGCCAACGATCCCGACATCCTGATCGCCGACGAGCCGACGACAGCGCTCGACGTCACCATCGAGGCCGAGATCCTCGCGCTGATCGCCGAGCTCAGGCAGCGGCTGCGTATGGCGGTGATCCTGATCAGCCACGATCTCGGCCTCGTCCGGAACTATGCCGAGCGCGTCTATGTGATGAAGGCCGGCGAAGTCGTCGAGAGCGGCCCGGTGCAGGCGATCTTCGAACGACCGCGGCACCCCTACACCAAGGCGCTGCTCGCGGCCGAACCGCATGGGCGCAAGGCACCTCCGCCGCAGGATGCGCCGATCCTGCTCGAAGCCCGCGACGTGCGCGTCTCTTTCGACCTGTCGCGCGGTTTCCTCAGGCGCGAGAAGGCAATGCTGCATGCCGTCGACGGCGTCGACCTGACGCTGCGGCGCGGCCAGACGATCGGTATCGTCGGCGAATCCGGCTCGGGCAAGTCGACGCTCGGCCGCGCCTTGCTCAAGCTGCTGCCCTCCTCCGGGATCGTCCGCTTCGAGGATCGGGCGCTGACCCCGCTCGACCGCGCCGCGATGCGGCCGCTGCGTCGCGGCCTGCAGGTCGTCTTCCAGGATCCGTTCGGCTCGCTGTCGCCGCGCCTCACCGTCGGCGAGATCATCACCGAAGGTTTGCTGGTGCACGAGCCCGCTCTGTCGCGCGCCGAGCGCGAGCGGCGGGCCGCGGCGGCGCTCACAGAGGTCTGTCTCGACCCTGCCCTGCGCAATCGCTATCCGCACGAATTCTCCGGCGGCCAGCGCCAGCGCATCGCGATCGCCCGCGCCATGATCCTGCACCCGGCGCTGGTGGTGCTGGACGAGCCGACCTCGGCGCTCGACCGCACGGTGCAGCAGAGCATCGTCGCCCTCCTCAAGGAGCTCCAAGCGGCGCACGATCTGTCCTATCTCTTCATCAGCCACGACCTCGCGGTCGTCCGTGCCATGGCCGACGAGATCATGGTCATGAAGGATGGCAGGGTGGTCGAGCGCGGGCCGACGGAGGCGATCTTCGAGGCGCCGCAGCAGGACTATACCCGACGCCTCATCGCGGCAGCGCTGAAGCACTGACACGAAAAACGCCGCCTCGCTGGAGCGAAGCGGCGCCCTATCGGTGTCCGGCCAGGGGAGGCCACCGACACCGGCTAGAGGAGTATCCTCATCGCATTTTCGTCACGCGAACCGGTACCCGCTTCGCTCGAAAATGCTCTGGCTATCAATTCTCGACATAGCTGATCTTGCCGTCCGCGCCCTTCTTCCAGGTGTAGACGGTGTAGTCGAGATTGGTGCGGTCGCCCTTCTTGTCATAGGACATATCGCCGAGCACCGTCTTGAACGTCATGCCCGAATGCATCGCGGCGGCGATCTTCTTCGGATCGAGCGATTTCGCCTGCTCGGCCGCCTGCTTCATGATCTGGACCGCGGCGTAGGAGTAGAGCGTGTAGGCCTCCGGGTTGATGCCCTTGGCCTCGAAGCGCTTGACGACCTCGGCCGCCACGGGCCGTTTGCGCGGATCGGGCGGGAAGGTCATCAGCGTGCCTTCGGTGCCCGGGCCACCGATCACGGCGTATTCGTCGGACGTGATGCCGTCGGCGCCCATCGCCACCGTCGTCAGGCCCTGGTCGCGCATCTGGCGGACGATCAGGCCGAGCTCGGTGTGTAGTCCGCCCCAATAGAGCAGGTCGGCCTTGGCCGATTTGATCTTCGAGACCAGCGCCGAGAAGTCCTTCTCGCCGGTGTTGACGCCTTCATAGAGCACTTCCTTGATGCCGGCGGCGTGCAGACCCTTGCGGGTCTCTTCGGCGAGTCCCTGACCATAGGTCGTCTTGTCATGGACGACGACGATGACCTTGCCCTTGAAGGTCTTGGCGATATGGCCGGAGGCGACGACGCCCTGCTGGTCGTCGCGGCCGCAGGTGCGGAACACGTTCCACAGGCCGCGCTCGGTGATCTTCGGATTGGTGGCCGACGGGCTGATCATCAGCATGCCGTTCTCGGCGTAGACCTCGGATGCCGGCATCGTCACGCCGGAGTTGAAGTGGCCGACAACCCATTTGACGCCGTCGCCGACGAACTTGTTGGCCACCGAGACGCCCTGCTTGGGATCGCCGACGTCATCCCCGCTCGAAATCACGATCTGCTGGCCAAGGATGCCGCCGGCCGCATTGATGTCGGCCACGGCCTGCTCGGCCCCGTTCTTCAATTGCGCACCGAAGGCGGCGCTGGCGCCGGTCATCGGACCGGCGACGCCGAGCTTGATCTGCGCCAGCGCTGCGCCATGCGACATCGCGAATGCGCCTGCGGCGAGCATCGCGATCAGATTGGTCCTCATATCCGTTCTCCTCCACGGTCCGAGCCGTGGCCGGACGCTACGTCGCTTGCATTAACCTGTAAATCTGAGATAGCTGGTTACATGACGACTGATCGCACCGGCGGCCCCAGCCGCGCCAGCTCCTTGCCGCTCGTCGCAAGCGAGCTCGCCTTCGACTTCACCAACACCACCTCGGATCGCGGCGGGCCCAGCCAGCTCGAGCATCTGCGCGAGGGGCGCGACGTCGTGCTCTGGGCGCGGCACGCCAAGGTGATCAGCGACAGCGACCGCGATGCGTCACTGGCCGCGGTCGAGGCGGACGCCGATCTGGCGGCACGCCTGCTCGCCGAGGCACTGGATCTGCGCGACACGATCTATCGGATCGGCGCCGCGATCAGCCGCCGCCAGCCGCCGGCGGAGGAAGACCGTATGCAACTCGCAGCCATCCACGCGCATTGCCTCGCCAGCGCCAGGCTGTCTCCGTTCGGCGACGGCTTCGTCTGGCGCTGGGACGCCAGCCAGACCCTGAGCGAGGCGATCCGCGGGCCGATCGCACTGTCGGCTCTGACCGTGCTGACCCAGCAGAACCTCGCCCGCATCAAGCAATGCGAGGGCGACCATTGCGGCTGGCTGTTCTTCGACACCACGAAGAACCGGCTACGGCGCTGGTGCGAAATGTCGGTCTGCGGCAACCGCGCCAAGGTCCGCGCCTTCCGCCAGCGCCATTTCGAAGCGAAGACGGTCAGCTAGCGTCGCCCTGCATCCGACGCCCATCGGCAAGCCGGCATGCCATCTCGCCTCGCGCCTCCGGCTCGGCTAGGAAGGTCCGTCCTTCCCGCATGAGACCATCCCCATGAGCCGCACCGTCTACGTCAATGGCGCCTATCTTCCCGAGGAAGAGGCGACGATCTCGATCTTCGACCGCGGCTTCATCTTCGGCGACGGCATCTACGAGGTCTCGGCCGTGCTCGGCGCCAAGCTGGTCGATTGCGAGGCGCATCTGGCGCGGCTCGAACGCTCGGCCGGCGAGATCGGGCTCGACCTGCCCTGCTCGCGAGCCGAGCTCATTGCCATCCATCGGGAGCTCATCGCCCGCAACAGCCTGGACGAAGGCAGCATCTATCTGCAGGTCTCGCGCGGCGCCGCCGATCGCGACTTTCCCTTCCCCAAGGGCGTCAAGGCGTCCTTGGTCCTGTTCACGCAGGCGCGTCAGTTTGCCAATACGCCGCTGGCCAAGACCGGCATCAAGGTCGTCAGCACGCCGGACCTGCGGTGGGCTCGCCGCGACATCAAGAGCGTCAATTTGCTTGCGCCGGTGCTGGCCAAGCAGTTCGCGGCCGAAAACGGCGCGCAGGAGGCCTGGATGGTCGAGGACGGCGTCGTCACCGAAGGCGCCTCGTCGACCGCCTGGATCGTCAAGGGCAAGACGCTGATCTCGCGCCCGCTCTCGCACAAGGTGCTGCCGGGCATCACCCGCACGGCCGTGCTCGCCTTCCTGGCCGAAAGCGGCTTCACCTTCGAGGAGCGCGAATTCACGCTGGAGGAAGCGCTCGACGCCGAGGAGGCCTTCATCACCTCGGCGACCAGCCTGGTCATGCCGGTGACGACGATCGACGGCCACAGCATCCACAACGGCGCGCCGGGGCCCGCAACGATCCGCCTGCGCGAGATCTATCTCGACCACGCGCGCAAGGGCGGCGTGCTGGGCTGAAAGGCCGTAATGGCGGCGCTCACAGCGTCGCCAGTTGCTGCTCCAGACCGTCGATGCGCGCAATGGCAGAAGCGAGGCGCTCGCGCCAGCGTGGTCCGCGCGCCAACGCATCGGTGTAAGCCTCCCGCAACTCGTCAGGCCGATCGCGGGCGAGAATGTCGATCAGCATGGCGGCCTGGCGGCGATCCTTCACCGCCTTGAGGCTGTCCGGGCCGCCCTGCCGGCGGTCCGAGACGATCAGCTTGTGAATGGCGAAGCGCTCGGGGCGCGGAATCTGGACCAGAACGCCGCCACGATAGGTGACGGCGGCCTTGATCGGCTCGGCGATCAGATAATTGAGGTAGTGCAGGGACTGTGCGTGGACGCCGAGAGCCGGCAGTTGCCGCGGCTCCTCCCGCTCGGTGAAAGCGGGCGTGAGAAACTCGACCAGCGTTTCGCTACGGCTCTGCCTCCAGCGCCAGGCACGACGCTCGTCGAGCACCGGCGCAGGTGCGAACGAGAACCCCACCAGCAGGCGCGGAAGCGCCTCCTCGACCGCGTCATCGAGCGCCAGCGACAGGCGCTCGAAGCTGGCTATGTCGATGTCATTGGTCTGCGCCGCCTGTTCGAGGCCGAAACGGACGCCGAGTTCGCCTTCATAGAGCCGAAAGGCAACCGTCCCGACCAACGTGCCACCCAGGCGGAAGACACCGGTCTTCGCCATTGCCGCAAGCAGGCTGCCTGTCCCGGCATCGACACCAAGAAACCCCTCGGCGCGCAGAATCCTGATCAGCCGGGTCCGATTGGCCTGCGCAGCAGCAATCTGCTCGCGAAGCGCTGGAACCTGCGCGAGGCGCAGCCGAAGCCCCTCACTGTCTTCACCGATATAGGATTTCTTCACCTCGGAGCCGATGCGATAACTGTCGTACCAGTAGACCCTTCCGTTCCGCTCCACGCGCGTCGGCGTCCCACGAATTGCCGACACCGCCTCGTCGAGCAGCGAGCGCAGCAGATCGTGATATGCCGCATGGACCAGCGGAGAGTGATAGCCTACGGGCGTCATCCGTGTTCAACGAAATAGCTTTTCGTTGAACAATACCTCGTGTTCAACGAAATTTCAATTCGTTGAACAATGGGACAACCGCTCCCCCGCGACATAGGTCGACACTACATTCCGCTCGTCGCCGAGCGTGACCAGCACGAAGAGCTCCTCGCCTAGATCGCGCACCGTCTCCAGCCGATGGGCCATCACCCGCGTCGCGGCGGGATCGAGCACGACGACATCCGCCTCGCGACCCGGCTCGAACGAGCCGATCAGATGATCCAGCCCGAGTGCCGCGGCATTGCCGAGCGTGATGGCGTGCAGCGCCTCGAAGGCCGAGAGCGATTGGCCCTGCAGCTGAAGGATCTTGTAGGCCTCGGCCATGGTCCGAAGCATCGAATAGGAGGTGCCGCCGCCGATATCGGTGGCGACCGCGACCTTGACGCTCTCATGCCGCGCTCTCTGCCAATCGAACAGACCGGAGCCGAGAAAGAGATTCGAGGTCGGGCAGAACACTGCGATCGCGCCATGCTGCGCAAAAGCCCGCCATTCGCGCTTGGTCATGTGGATGCAGTGGCCGAGCAGGCTCTTCTTCCCCAAGAGGCCGTAATCCTCGTAGATGCCGGCATAGTCGGCGGCATCGGGATAGAGCTCCCTGGCGAAGGCGATCTCGGCCCGGTTCTCGTTGATATGGGTCTGGACGAAGCAGTCCGGATGCTCCGTGACCAGCTTCTGAGAGGCCGCCATCTGCTCCGGCGTCGAGGTCACGGCGAAGCGCGGCGTGATCGCATAGAGCTGGCGGCCCTTGCCGTGCCAGCGGCCGATCAGCTCCTTGCTGTCGGCATAGCCGCTCTCGGCCGTGTCGGTCAGCGCCGGCGGGGCGTTACGATCCATCATCACCTTGCCGGCGATCATGCGCGTGTTGCGCCGATGCGATTCGGCGAAGAAGGCGTCGGCCGACTGCTTGTGCACCGAGCAGTAGACCGCCGCCGTGGTGGTGCCGCTCGCCAGCAATTCGTCGAGCAGGAAGGCCGAGAGCTTTTCGGCATGGCCCTGCTGGGCGAGCTTCTGCTCCTCGACGAAGGTGTACTTGTTCAGCCACTCCATCAGTTGCGCGCCATAGGAGGCGACAACTTGAGTCTGCGGCATGTGGATATGGGCGTCGATGAAGCCCGGCATGATCAGATGCGGGCGATGATCGGTGATGGGAGCGCCGGCCGGCAGCGTCGGCAGCAGCTCGCTCGCCTCGCCAGCAGCCTTGATCAGGCCGCCTTCGATGACGAGCAGGCCGTCCTCGACATAGCGATGCGCGGATTCGCCGATCGCGTGCGGATCGTCGACGAACCAGAGAAGCCGGCCGCGCAGGGCCGAGATCGCACCGTCTTTGCTCAAGGCTCGCCGCTCCGGCTCAAATCGCGATCATATCTGCACCAAATCAAAGCTTCCGGCCAAGCCGCGAACGTGCCTAATCTTGGGGCATGAATCCGATTTGCCAGCGGCCGGACCGCCATGCACCGAACCGCCATGCGTGAGACCGTGCGTTTCCTGCTCGGCGACGAGCCGGTCGAGATCGCATCCTGCGATCCGACCCGCACCGTGCTCGACTGGCTGAGACTTGACCGCCGCCGCACCGGCACCAAGGAAGGCTGTGCCGAGGGCGATTGCGGCGCCTGCACCATCGTGGTCGGCCGGCTCGATGGCAACCGTCTGCGCTACGAGGCGATCAACGCTTGCATCCGCTTCCTGCCGACCCTCGACGGATGCCATGTCCTGACCGTCGAGCACCTCAAAGGTTCGGACGGGGCACTTCACCCGGTGCAGCAGGCGATGGTCGACTGCCATGGCTCGCAATGCGGCTTCTGCACGCCGGGCTTCGTGATGTCGCTGCTGGCGCTCTGGCTGAACGAGCGGTCACCGTCGGTGCAGCGGATCGAGGATGCGCTCGCCGGCAATCTCTGCCGCTGCACCGGCTACGAGCCGATCATCGCTGCCGCGCAGCGCATGGATAGTGCCGAGCGCGAGCAGGACAGCTTCGTCGCAGCGATGCCCTCCATCATCGCTCGGCTGGAAGCGCTCGCGGATGACGAAACGATCTCGATCGGCGATGGTGAGCGCCATTTCTACGCCCCCGCCAATGTCGCGGCGCTGGCCGAACTCGTCAGCGCCCATCCGCAGGCGACACTCGTCGCCGGAGCGACCGATGTCGGCCTATGGGTCACCAAGGGCATGCGCCGGCTCGATCCGGTGATCTACCTTGGCCGCATCGACGAGTTGCGCGCGATCTCGGACGAAGGCGATCATCTTCGCTTCGGCGCGATGGCCAACCAGATCGCGGTGCGCGAGGCCCTGGCGGCCATCTCGCCGCAGCTCGACGAGATGATGCGCCGTTTCGGCGGCGAGCAGGTGCGCAATGCCGGCACGATCGGCGGCAACATCGCCAACGGCTCGCCGATCGGCGACCTGCCGCCCGCCCTGATCGCGCTCGGAGCGACCTTGGTGCTCGCGCGCCGCCTCCCCATTCTCAGCCCTCATCCTGAGGAGCCGCGCAGCGGCGTCTCGAAGGATGATCCAGAGCGCGCTGGAGCATCCTTCGAGACGCGATCTGCGATCGCTCCTCAGGATGAGGGCCCTGTTAGGATTGAGCGGCGCCAGCTTCCGCTCGAAGCCTTCTTCCTCGACTACCGCAAGCAGGACCGGCAGCAAGGGGAGTTCGTCGAGGCCGTGCTGGTGCCGAAATTGCCGGCGGGCGCGTTTTTTCACATCTCCAAGATCTCGAAGCGCTTCGACGAGGATATCTCAGCCGTTTGCGGCGCCTTCTATCTCGAGCTCGATGACACCGGCCGCACCAGCACGGCGCGGCTCGCCTATGGCGGCATGGCCGGCATCCCGAAGCGAGCGAAAATCGCTGAGGCCGCGCTGCTCGGCCGTTCCTGGGACGAGACCGCAGTCACCGCCGCAATCGCCGCGCTGGCTGAGGATTTCACACCGCTGACTGACATGCGCGCCTCGGCCGCCTACCGGCTCAAGGTCGCAGGCAACCTGCTGCGACGCTTCCTGATCGAGACGACGGCGCCCGAGACATCGACCCGCGTCGCCGGCCTGCTGGCGGAGGCTGCCCATGGCTGACGCGCGCAAGCGGCTCGACGCCATGGCGACACGGCCGATCGTCGGCTCGCCGCTGAAGCATGATTCCGCCGAGAAGCATGTCGCCGGCGAGGCCCTCTATATAGACGACATCGCCGAGCCCGCCGGCCTCGCCCATGCCTGCCTCGGCCTCTCGACCATTGCCCATGGCAAGCTGCTTACGCTCGACCTGTCGGCCGTTGAGGCTGCTCCCGGCGTGCTCGCGGTCCTGACCGCCAACGACATCCCCGGCGCGAACGACATCTCCTCGACTCACAGGCATGACGAACCTGTCTTCGCGACGAGCGACATCCTGCATCACGGTCAGCCGCTCTTCGCGGTGATTGCCGAGACGCGCGAGCAGGCCCGCCATGCCGCGCTGCTGGCCAAGGCGACCTATGACGAGGCGCCTCCCCTGCTCGACGTCGCCGCCGCCCGCGCCGCCCGTGGCGAACTCGTCACCGAGCCGCTCAAGCTCGAACGCGGCGATGTCGCCTCCGCCCTCGCCGCCAGCCCGCGCCGGCTGAAGGGCTCGATGGCGATCGGCGGGCAGGACCATTTCTACCTGGAAAGCCAGATCTCCCTCGCCATCCCCGGCGAGGACGAGGACATGCTGGTACTGTGCTCGACCCAGCATCCGAGCGAAGTCCAGCACATGGTCGCCAACGTCCTTGGCGTGGGCGCGCATGCGGTCACCATCGAGGTCAGGCGCATGGGCGGCGGCTTCGGCGGCAAGGAGACGCAGGCCAATCTCTTCGCCTGCGTCGCGGCGCTCGCCGCCCGCAAGCTGAAGCGGCCGGTGAAGCTCAGGCCAGACCGCGACGACGACATGGTCATCACCGGCAAGCGCCACGACTTCGTCGTCGATTACGAGGTCGGCTTCGACGATGACGGCCGCATCCATGCGGTCGATGCGGTCTATGCCGCGCGCTGCGGCTGGAACGCCGATCTCTCCGGCCCGGTCACGGACCGCGCGCTGTTCCACATGGACAACTGCTATTTCTATCCGGCGGTGCGGGCCCTTTCCGAGCCCCTGCGCACGAACACGGTTTCGAACACCGCCTTCCGCGGCTTCGGCGGGCCGCAGGGCATGGTCGGGGCCGAGCGCTTCATCGAGGAAGTCGCCTTCGCCACCGGGCTCGATCCGCTGGAGGTCAGAAAACGCAACCTCTATGGCGGCGAAGGCCGCGAGATCACGCCCTATCACCAGCAGGTCGAGGACATGATCGCCGCCGAGGTGATCGAAGACCTCGAAGATTCCTGCGACTACCGCGCCCGCCAGGACGCGATCCGCGCCTTCAACCGGACGAGCCCGGTGATCAAGCGCGGCATCGCGCTGACCCCGGTCAAGTTCGGGATCTCCTTCACCGCGACCTGGTACAATCAGGCCGGTGCGCTGGTCCACGTCTATACCGACGGCACGGTGGCGCTGAACCATGGCGGCACCGAAATGGGCCAGGGGCTCTACCAGAAGGTGGCGCAAGTGGTGGCGCAGGCCTTTGGCATCGGGCTGGAGCAGATCAAGATCACCGCGACGACCACCGGCAAGGTTCCGAACACCTCGGCAACGGCCGCCTCCTCTGGCTCCGATCTCAACGGCATGGCGGCGCTCGACGCCTGCGAGACGATCAAGCAGCGGCTCATCGCCTTCGCCTGTGAGCACTGGCAGGAAAAGCCGGAGGCGATCGCCTTCCTGCCCGGCAGAGTGCAGGTCGGTGCACGCGAGATCGCGTTCGTCGAGCTGGTCAAAGCGGCCTACATGGCCCGCGTCCAGCTCTCGGCTACGGGTTTCTATGCGACGCCGAAGATCCATTGGGATCGCAAGGCCGGACGCGGCCGCCCCTTCTACTATTTCGCCTATGGTGCCGCCGCGGCCGAAGTCGCGATCGACACCCTGACGGGCGAGTACAAGGTCGAACGCGTCGACATCCTGCACGACTGCGGCAATTCGCTGAACCCGGCGATCGACAAGGGCCAGATCGAGGGCGGCTTCGTGCAGGGCATGGGCTGGCTGACCACCGAGGAGCTGGTCTGGGACGAAAAGGGGCGGCTGCGAACCCACGCGCCTTCGACCTACAAGATCCCGGTCGCCTCCGACCGACCGCGCATCTTCAACGTCGCGCTCTTGGAGAAGGCGCCCAATCGCGAGCATACCGTCCATCGTTCCAAGGCGGTCGGCGAGCCACCGCTGATGCTGGCGATCAGCGTGCTGCACGCGCTCTCCGATGCGGTGGCGAGCCTCGGCGACCATCGGGTCTGCCCGCAGCTCGACGCGCCAGCCACGCCGGAGCGCGTGCTCGACGCGGTCGACAGGGTAAGAGCGCAGGCGGAGGCGGTACGATGACCCCCGCCAACTTCCTCGCCGCTAGCCTCACCGACGGCGCCGTCATCGTCCGCATCACGGAGGCCCAGGGCTCGACCCCGCGCGAGGCCGGCGCGACGATGATCGTCAGCGCCCGTGCAAGCGCCGGCACCATCGGCGGCGGCCAGCTCGAGTTCCACTGCATCGACCTCGCCCGGATCATGCTCGACAGCGGCGGCCCGCAGCAGTTGATCGATATCCCACTCGGCCCGCAAATGGGCCAGTGCTGCGGCGGACGCGTGCGGGTGGCGATGGAGCCGGCGGCCGCCGCCCATCTGGAAGCGCTGAGGCAGGCCGAGGCGAAAGCAGCGGCCGAGCGACCGCAGGTGCTGATCTTCGGCGCCGGCCACACCGGCAAGGCGCTGGCGCGCAGCCTTGCCTTGCTGCCGGTCGCAGCGAGCCTGATCGACGATCGGCCCGGCCAGTTCGACGAGGTGCCCGCGACCGTCGCCTGCCTGCAGCTCGACGATCCCGAGACCGCGCTGGCCGCTGCGCGGCCGGGCTCCGCCTTCGTCGTCCTGACCCATAGCCATGCGCTCGATTATCGCTTGGCCGAGGCGGCGCTGCTGCGCGGCGACGCGGCTTATGTCGGGATGATCGGCTCGGGCACGAAGCGCGCCCGCTTCGAGGCAAGCTTCCGCCGCCGCCATCCCGGCAGCAAGGCACTGGGTAGGCTCACCTGCCCGATCGGCGGATCGGATGTGCATGACAAGCGTCCGGAGGTGATCGCCGCCTTGACGAGTGCCGAGCTGGTGCGTTGCTTGCTTGGCGACACAGCCATGAAACGAGCGAGGCCACGGAACCGCCATGACGCAGCCGCCTGACCAGACGGCACCTTCGCGCCTGGCGCTCGCCCATGTCTCGAAGAGCTTTCCGGGCGTGAAGGCCAATCAGGACATCAGCCTTTCGGTCCGCCCCGGCGAGATCCATGCCTTGCTCGGCGAGAACGGCGCCGGCAAATCGACCCTGGTCAAGATCATCTATGGCGTGCAGCGCGCCGACGAGGGGCAGATCAGCTTCGACGGCCGCCCGGTCGAGATCGCCTCGCCCAAGGCGGCGCGCAAGCTCGGTATCGGCATGGTCTTCCAGCATTTCTCGCTGTTCGATGGCATGACCGTGCTGGAGAACATCGCGCTCGGCCTCGACGAGACCGTCCCGGCCGAGGAGCTGAAGGCGCGGATCAAGGCGATCCTCGACAGCTATTCTTTGCCGCTCGACCCGGACCGCGAGGTGCATACGCTCTCGGTCGGCGAGCGCCAGCGCATCGAGATCGTGCGCTGCCTGCTGCAGAAGCCGAAGCTGCTGATCATGGACGAGCCGACATCGGTGCTGACGCCGCAGGAGGTCGAGCGCCTGTTCGAGACGCTGCGCCAGATCGCCAGCGAGGGCTGCTCGATCCTCTACATCAGCCACAAGCTGCACGAGATCAAAGCGCTGTGCGAGGCCGCCACCATCCTGCGCGGCGGCAAGGTCGTCGCGACCTGCGATCCGCGTGTCGAAACGACGCGACGCATGGCCGAACTGATGATCGGCGCGGAGCTGAAGAGCATCGAGCGGCCGGCTGGTGACGGTAAGGCCGGTGCGGCCCGGCTTTCGGTCGAGAAGCTCGACATGCCGGGCGAGCCGCCTTTCGGCACAAACCTGAAGGCCATCTCCTTCTCCGCCCAGGCCGGCGAGATCCTCGGCATCGCCGGCGTCGCCGGCAATGGCCAGGCCGAATTGCTGATGGCGCTTTCGGGCGAGCATCTCGCCTCCCGCAATGAGGCGATCCGGCTCGACGGCCAGCCGATCGGCCTGGCCGATGCCGGCGCCCGCCGCGCCGCCGGCCTCGCCTGCGTGCCCGAAGAGCGCAACGGCCACGCCGCCGTGCCCGAGTTCTCGCTTGCGGAGAACGTCGTGCTGACTGCGCGCCATCGCCTGCCCCTCGCGCCATCGGGCGTGATCCGGCAAGGGCCGGTCGAGGCTTATGCGAAGGATGTCATCGCCCGCTTCGATGTCCGGACAACCGGCCCGGCGGCGCTCGCCGGCTCGCTCTCCGGCGGCAACCTGCAGAAATTCATCATGGGCCGCGAAATCGGGCAGCGCCCCGACGTGCTGGTGGTCGCGCAGCCGACCTGGGGCGTCGATGCCGGCGCTGCCGCCGCAATCCGGCAGGCACTGGTCGACCTCGCCGCGCAGGGCTCGGCCATCGTGGTGATCTCGCAGGATCTCGACGAGTTGCTCGAGCTCTCCGACCGGCTCTGTGTGATCAACGAAGGGCGACTGTCGCAGGCGCGGCCGGTCGCGGGCCTGAAGCTCGAAGAGATCGGCCTGCTGATGGGCGGCGTCCATGGCGAAAGCCATCAGGTGGAGCCGGCGCATGCTTGAATGGCGGCGCCGGCGCGAGCCCAGCAAGGCGATGCTGTATCTCAGCCCGCTGATCGCGATCGGGCTCACCATGCTGACCGGCATGCTGGTCTTCGGCGCGATCGGCTATGACGGCCTGCGCGCGGTCACGGCGATCTTCGTGACACCACTGATCGAACCCCAGCGCTGGGCCGATCTCGGCGTCAAGGCGGCGCCGCTCATCATGATCGCGCTCGGCCTCGCCATCGGCTTTCGCGCCAATGTCTGGAACATCGGCGCCGAGGGACAGTACGTCATGGGTGCGATCGCCGGCACCGGCGTCGCGCTCCTGACCCATGACATGACTGGCTGGTGGATCCTGCCGGCGATGGCGCTCGCCGGCGTCGTGGGCGGCGCGGCCTATGCGGCGCTCCCCGCCTTGCTCAAGGTGCGCCTCCAGGTCAGCGAGATCCTGACCAGCCTGATGCTGACCTATGTCGCGGTGCAGTTCCTCTATTACCTCGTGCGCGGCCCGTGGAAGGACCCGGACGGCTTCAATTTCCCGCAGACCAAGATGTTCAGCGCCAGCCAGACCCTGCCGGCGGTCGCGGAAGGCTCGCTCGTCCATTTCGGCGTGCCGCTCGCCGTCCTGCTGGCGCTCGTCGCCTGGTTCGTGATGGCTAAGACCGTCGCCGGCTATGCCGTGCGCGTCGTCGGGCGCGCCCCGGCAGCGGCTCGCCATGGCGGCTTCGACGCCAACCGCGTCACCTGGGCGGCGCTGCTCGCCGGCGGTGGCCTTGCCGGCCTCGCCGGCATCTTCGAGGCGGCCGGTCCGTTCGGCCAGCTGACGCCGCAATTCCCGGTCGGCTACGGCTTCACCGCGATCATCGTCGCCTTCCTCGGCCGGCTCTCGCCTCCCGGCATCGTCTTCGGCGCGCTGGTGCTGGCGGTGACCTATGTCGGCGGCGAGATCGCCCAGAGCACGGTGCGCCTGCCCTCGGCCGCCACCGGCATGTTCCAGGCGTTGCTGCTGTTCTTCCTGCTCGCGACCGATGTGCTGGTGCGCTACCGGCTCGCCTGGAAGGCGCGCCCGGCGAGGAGCGCGCCATGACCGCCGCCATCCTCGTCTCGATCTTCATGACGCTCGCCGCCGCTGCGACGCCGATCCTGCTCGCGAGCCTCGGCGAGCTCGTCACCGAGAAGGCCGGCGTGCTCAATCTCGGCGTCGAGGGCATGATGCTGTGCGGCGCGGTCGCGGGCTTTGCGGTGGCCTATTCCACCGGCAGCGTCGCACTCGGCCTCATCGCCGCCACGCTGGCGGGCGTCGCCGCGGCGATGATCTTCGCGCTGCTGACGCTCGGCCTCGGCTCCAATCAGGTCGCGACCGGCCTCGCACTGACGATCTTCGGCATCGGCGCCTCCTCGCTGATCGGGGCCGGCTTCGTCGGCCGCACGATCACGCGGCTCGGCCCGCTCTTCCCGGCCGACTACGCTGCCCATCCCTGGCTGCGGCTCGTCTTCGGCCATGACGTGGTCGTCTACCTCTCGCTCGCGCTCGTCCTTGCCGTCAGCCTGTTCCTGCGCCGGACGAAGGCCGGGCTGATCCTGCGGGCCGTCGGCGAGAATGCCGATTCCGCCCATGCGATCGGCTATCGCGTGCTGGCGATCCGCACCGCCGCGACCGCCTTCGGGGGGGCGCTGGCCGGGCTCGGCGGCGCCTATTTCTCGCTGGCGCTGACGCCGATGTGGGCCGACCGCCTGACCGCCGGCCGTGGCTGGATCGCGCTCGCCCTCGTCGTCTTCGCCGCCTGGAAGCCGGGCCGGCTGCTGATCGGCGCCTATCTTTTCGGCGCGGTCGCGACCTTCGAATTGCAGGCCAAGGCGGCCGGCCTCAGCTTCATCGCGCCCGAGGTGCTGGCGATGACCCCCTACCTTGCGACGATTGTGGTTCTGACCATGATGTCGCTAGGACGGAGAACCGGCGGGCGCGACGCGCCCGCCTGCCTCGGCAAGCCTTTCCCGGCGCCCTGATTGCGCCGCAACCGACAACGGGGAGCACCATCATGTCGACCATCATCACCCGCCGCACCCTTCTCGCCGGCGCGGCCGCCAGCGCGGCCCTGCCGCTGGCCGGCGCGCGTGCCCAGGCGCCGTTCGGCGTCGGCTTCGTCTATGTCGGCCCGGTCGGCGATCATGGCTGGACCTGGACCCATGACCAGGGCCGCAAGGCGGTCGAGGCCGCCTATGGCAACAAGGTCAAGACCAGCTTCATCGAGAACGTCGCCGAAGGCCCGGATGCGGCGCGCGCCATCCGCCAGCTCGCCCAGGCCGGCGACCAGCTGATCTTCACGACCTCCTTCGGCTTCATGAACCCGACTATCCAGGTCGCCAAGCAGTTCCCGAAAATCAAGTTCGAGCACGCGACCGGCTATCAGCGCGCCGAGAATGTCGCGACCTACAATGCCCGCTTCTACGAGGGCCGGGCCGTGATCGGCACCATCGCCGGGCACATGTCGAAGTCCGGACAGGCCGGCTACATCGCCTCCTTCCCGATCCCCGAGGTGGTGATGGGCATCAACGCCTTCCATCTCGCCGCCAAGAAGGTGAACCCCAACTTCAAGACCAAGGTGATCTGGGCCTCGACCTGGTACGACCCGGCCAAGGAAGCCGATGCCGCCAAGGCGCTGATCGACCAGGGCTGCGACGTGATCACCCAGCACACCGATTCTGCGGCGGCGCTGCAGGCGGCCGAGCAACGCGGCGTCTTCGCCTTCGGCCAGGCCTCGGACATGAAGGCCTTCGCTCCCAAGGCCCATCTCTCGGCGATCGTCGACGACTGGTCGGGCTACTACGTCAAGCGCGTCAAGGAGGCGATGGACGGGACCTGGAAGAGCGGCGACGTCTGGGGCGGCATCAAGGACGGCATGGTCAAGCTCGCGCCCTATAACGACGCCGTCACGCCGGCGGCGCGCGCCGCTGCGGACGAGGTCCAGAAGGGCATCGTCGCCGGCACGCTCCATCCCTTCACCGGCGAGCTCAAGGACCAGAAGGGCACGCTGCGGCTCAAGGCCGGCGAGACCGCCAGCGACGAGATCCTCTCGAAGATGGACTGGTACGTCGACGGCGTGCAGGCGTAAGCGAAGGACGCGTCATGCTCGGGCTTGACCCGAGCATCTCTTGCAGGAGGAGGCTCCTCTCAGCGCCTCCTCGTCCTGAGATTCTCGGGTCTGCGCTTCGCTTCGCCCGAGAATGACGCTCTCCAGCCGCCAACAAAATTACCCGCAGGATCCCCTTGCAGATATTTTAAGCTTGAAACAATATGGCTGCCGACACCACCGGACAGGGATGGGGAACCCCGCCGGCGGTCGCATCTGCCACGTCCCGGGAGGACATCGGACATGACGCTCAAATTGACTCTATCGCTTAGCGCCGGCGTGCTCGCACTCGGGCTCGCTACCGCCCAGGCGCAGGAGCCCTTGAAGATCGGCGTGGTCAGCGTGCTGACCGGCCCTGCGGCCGCGCTCGGCCAGCAGGTCCGCGACGGCTTCCAGCTCGCCGTCGACCAGAACGGCGGCAAGCTCGGCGGCGTGCCGGTACAGATCACCGTGATCGACGACGAGCTCAAGCCGGACGTCGCGGTCGGCAAGGTCCGCAGCTTCGTCGAAGGCGGCAAGGTCGACTTCGTCGTCGGCCCGGTGTTCTCGAACATTCTTGGCGCGATCGCCAAGCCGGTGCTGGATTCCGGCGCGATCCTGATCAGCCCGAATGCCGGCCCCTCGACCATGGCCGGCAAGGCCTGCCACCAGAACTTCTTCGTGACCTCGTACCAGAACGACCAGGTCCACGAGGTGCTGGGCAAATACGCGCAGGACCAGAATTACAAGAAGGCCTACATCATCGCGCCGAACTACCAGGCGGGTAAGGACTCGCTCGCCGGTTTCAAGCGCTACTTCAAGGGCGAGGTCCTCGACGAGGTCTATGTGCCGCTGACCGCGCTCGACTTCTCGGCCGAGCTCGCCAAGATCGCCTCGGCCAAGCCGGACGTGGTCTTCGCCTTCCTGCCCGGCGGCCTCGGCGTCAACTTCGTCAAGCAGTGGTCGCAGGCTGGCCTGACCGGCAAGGTGCCCTTCCTGTCCGCCTTCACGGTCGACGAGTCGACCCTGCCGGCGCAGCAGGATGCGGCGGTCGGCATGTTCGGCGGCATGACCTGGGCGCCCAACATGGACAACCCGCAGACGAAGAAGTTCGTCTCGGCCTATGAAGCCGCCTACAAGATCGTGCCCGGCTCCTATGCCCAGCAGTCCTATGACGCTGCGCAATTGATCGATTCGGCGGTCAAGGCCGCCGGCGGCACCGCCGACAAGGACAAGCTCCGCGCCGCGATCAAGAAGGCCGACTTCACCTCGCTGCGCGGCAAGTTCAAGTTCAACACCAACGGCTACCCGATCCAGGACTTCTATCTGGTCAAGGTTGCCAAGCGGGCGGACGGCAAGTTCCAGACCGAGATCGCCCAGAAGGTGTTCGAGGACTATGCCGACCCGCACGCGAAGGATTGCGCGCTGAAGTGACGCGAAGCGTCATCCTCGGGCGAAGCACAGCTTCGACCCGAGGATCTCCTTCCACGAGATGCTCGGGTCAAGCCCGAGCATGACGGGATAGCTTTGCCATGACCACCGGCCTCCTCATCGTCCAGATCCTGAACGGGCTGCAGTTCGGCATCCTGCTGTTCCTGGTGGCGGCAGGGCTGACGCTGGTCTTCGGCGTGATGGACTTCATCAACCTGGCGCATGGCGTGCAGTACATGCTCGGCGCCTATCTCGCCGTGACCTTCGTCGCACTGACCGGCTCCTTCGTGCTCGGCCTCGTGCTGGCGCTGGCGGCGGCGCTGGTCTTCGGCCTCGCGCTCGAATTCCTGGTCTTCCGCCACCTCTACGAGCGCGACCATCTCGACCAGGTGCTGGCGACCTTCGGCCTGATCCTCCTGCTGAACCAGGGCGTCAAGATGATCTGGGGCGCCGCCCCCCTCTCCGTGCCGCTGCCGGCCTTCCTGACCGGCAATGTCGCGCTGATGGACGGCATCCTCTACCCGACCTACCGCTTCGCGCTGATCGGCTCAGGGCTGGCGGTCGGCGCCCTGCTCTGGTTCATCGTCGAGAAGACCCGCACCGGCATGTTGCTGCGCGCCGGCGCCTCGAATGCGCCGATGGTCTCGGCGCTCGGCGTCGACATCCGCAAGCTGTTCATGATCGTCTTCGCCTTCGGCACCATGCTGGCGGGCTTTGCCGGGGCGATGGCGGCCCCGATCCTCTCGGTCGAGCCCGGCATGGGCGACACCGTCCTGATTCTCGCCTTCGTCGTCATCGTCATCGGCGGCATCGGCTCGATCCGCGGCGCCTTCGTCGCGGCGCTGATCGTCGGCCTCGTCGACACGCTCGGCCGCTCCTTCATGAACGACCTGCTGCGGCTGTTCATGAGTGCCCCCTCGGCGCGGGCGACCGGCGCCGCGCTGTCCTCGATGCTGATCTACCTCCTGATGGCGGTGGTGCTGTTCGTGCGGCCGGAAGGCTTGCTGCCGGCGCGAGGCCGGACATGAGCTCGGCGACGACGACGGCCGAGGTCACCAGCGTCGCACCGCCGCGCGAGCGCGCCAAGGTGCTGCTGCCGGCCATATTGTTCCTGCTGCTGGCGCTGGCGCCGCTCGCTGTCTCCATCGGCATGCCGGCCGGCTGGCTTGCCCTGCTGACGCGGGCGCTGATCTTCGCCATCGCGGCGCTCTCGCTCGACCTCATCCTCGGCGTCGGCGGCCTCGTCTCCTTCGGCCATGCCGCCTTCCTCGGCATCGGCGCCTATGTCACCGGGATCATGATCACGGAAGGGCGCAGCGAGGCGCTCGTGATCCTGCCGGTGATCCTAGGCGTCTGTGCCCTGTTCGGCGCGATCACCGGCGCGATCTGCCTGCGCACACGCGGCGTCGCCTTCATCATGATCACCCTCGCCTTCGGCCAGATGGTCTATTTCCTGGCGCAGGCGCTCTCGGCCTATGGCGGCGATGACGGGCTGACGCTCTACGAGAAGAGCACCCTGCTGGGCTTCAACCCGTTCGCGAGCCGGACCTCGTTCTACTACAGCGTGCTGATCGCGCTCGCCGGCGCCTATCTGCTGGTGCGCGGCCTCGTCGCATCGCGCTTCGGCAGGGTGCTGCGGGCAGCGCGCGAAAACCCGATCCGCGTCAGCGTCACCGGCTTCGATGTCAACAAGGTGCGCCTCGTCGCCTATGTGATCAGCGGCATGCTGGCTGGCCTTTCCGGCTTCTTCCTCGCCAACCACACCGAGTTCGTCAGCCCGGCCTTCATGTCCTGGCAGCGTTCGGGCGAACTGATCTTC
Organism: Allobosea lupini; assembly: GCF_900109525.1. Lineage (GTDB taxonomy): Bacteria > Pseudomonadota > Alphaproteobacteria > Rhizobiales > Beijerinckiaceae > Allobosea > Allobosea lupini. The sequence continues at coordinate 251,441 of NZ_FOAN01000002.1, forward strand.
ATGGCGGTGCTCGGCGGCGTCGGCTCGCTGCACGGCGCGATCATCGGCGCCATCGCCTATCTGATCGCCGAGGATGCGCTTTCGCACCTGACCGAGCACTGGCGCGCCATCTTCGGACCGATGATCATCCTGTTCGTGCTGTTCACCCGGGGCGGCATCGTCGGCATGCTGCGCAAGCTGGGTGGGCGCCATGGCTGAGCCGGTCCTCGTCCTCGAGGCGTTGAGCAAATCCTTCGGCGCGCTGAAGGTCACCGATGGCGTCAGCCTCGCCGTCGCGCCCGGCGAGTTGCACGCGCTGATCGGCCCGAACGGCGCGGGCAAGACGACGCTCGTCCACCAGATCTCCGGCATGCTGACGCCGGACGACGGCACGATCCGCTTCCGCGGCGAGGACGTCACGCCGTTCAACGCCGAGAAACGGGCTCGCCACGGCCTGGCGCGGACCTTCCAGATCACCTCGACCATCGCCTCGCTCTCGGCGCTGGAGAATGTCGCGCTCGGCGTGCAGGCCAAGGCGAGCCATCCGCTCTCCTTCTTCCGCAACGCGGCAATCGACGAGCGCCTGAACCGCCCGGCCCGCGCCGCGCTGGATGCGGTCGGCCTCTCCGAGCGCGCCCATGTCCCGGCCGGCAGCCTGTCGCATGGCGAGAAGCGGGCGCTGGAGATCGCCATGGCGCTGGCGCTGGAGCCGGCTGCGATCCTGCTCGACGAGCCGCTCGCCGGCGTCGGCAAGGAGGAAGGCGAGCGCATGATCGCCCTGCTCAAGAGCCTGAAAGGGCGCTACGCCATGCTGCTGGTCGAGCACGACATGGAGGCGGTGTTCGCGCTCGCCGATACTGTCACCGTCCTGGTCTATGGCCGCGTCATCGCCTCGGGCGACCCTGTGACCGTCAGGGCCGATCCGGCGGTGCGCGAAGCCTATCTCGGCGAGGAGGGCTAGTCCGTGCTCACCGTCGAAAACCTCGATGCCGGCTATGGCGAGGCGCAGATCCTGTTCGGCGTCGACCTTGCGGTCGGGGCCGGCGAGGTCGTCACCCTGCTCGGCCGCAACGGCATGGGCAAGACCACGACGGTGCGCGCCATCATGGGGCTGATCCGGCCGCGCGCGGGGCGTGTCAGCTTCGGCGGGGTCGACCTCACCGGCAGTGCCCCCTTCCGCCTGGCGCAGGCCGGAATCGGCCTCGTCCCCGAAGGCCGCCAGATTTTCCCGACGCTCTCGGTCGAGGAAAATCTGATCGCCACCGCCGCAAGCCGCTTCGGCCCGGCCCGCTGGACATTGGGGCGCGTCTACGCCTTCCTGCCGCGGCTCAAAGAGCGCAAGGCCAATCGCGGCAACCAGCTCTCCGGCGGCGAGCAGCAGATGCTGGCGATCGGTCGCGCCCTGATGACCAATCCCAAGCTCGTCATCCTCGACGAGGCGACCGAGGGGCTGGCGCCGATCATCCGCCAGGAGATCTGGTCCTGCCTCGCCGCGCTGAAGGCCGAGGGCGAGTCGATCCTGGTGATCGACAAGAATGTCGACGCGCTCGCCAGGATCGCCGACCGGCATGTCGTGCTGGAAAAGGGCCGCGTCGCCTGGCGCGGCAGCAGCGACGACCTGCGCAGCGACAGTGCGGTCAAGGACCGCTTCCTGCATCTTTGAAGGAGAGCAGACGATGAAACCGCTCACAGCCGGCGTGACCAGGGCCAATGAGGGGATCGACGCGATCTCCTGGAACATCCTCGGCCAGACCTATGTGCCGAAGATGCTGAGCGAGCACAGCTTCTCCTGGCACGCAACCTTCCCGCCCGGCACCTTCGTGCCGCCGCACATCCATCCGACCCAGGACGAGTTCATCTATATGCTCGAGGGAAGGCTCGACCTCGTGCTCGACGGCCAGGAATCGCATGCCCTGCCCGGCGACCTGATCAAGCTGCCGCGCAACGTCCCGCACGGGCTGTTCAACAAGAGCGATGCGCCGGTGAAATGCCTGTTCTGGGTCGCACCCACGGGGCGCCTCTACGACCTGTTCTGGGCGATCCATTCGATGAAGGAGCAGAACCCGGCGGAGGTCGTCGCCCTGTCGGCGCGTTACGAGATCGACTTCCTGCCGCCTCCGCCCGACGGCGCCTGAACGACCAGCCGCGCAGTTAAGGTTAAAAAAGACTTGCTGCTGCAACCATGAGCATTAGCGGGCATGGTCTCAACCTGAGCTTGAACCAGGGCCATGGCCAATGTCCGCTGCAACGCCGTTCTCCGAACGCCGCCGCTCGGTCCGCAACCGGACCCTGATCGGCGGCAAGGTCATCTTCAACCAGCGCCAGTCGACGCTGGATTGCACGATCCGCAACCTGTCGGAAGACGGCGCCCTCCTGGTGTTCCCGGACAGCATCGCCCTGCCGGAGCTGTTCGAGCTCTATTTTCCGGTGAAGCGGGAAAGCCGGATGGTGCGCAGCCGCTGGCGCGACGCCGAGCGCATCGGCGTCTCCTTCGCCGCTGCCGCGAAGCAGGACGATGCGCCCGTACCGCTCGACCTGATGCGGCGCCTGCGCCAGCTCGAGCAGGAAAACACGGCGCTGAAGGCACGCATCGTCGAGTTGACGGAAGGCGCCTGAGTTTCCTTCAGCCCTTCGCCGGCTGCGCGACCGGGAGCACGGTCTTGCCGGCATAGGCCTTCACGATCTGCTCGCGCTTGCCATAGGGCAGGACGCGCTCGACATCGTCGAAGCCGTTGGGCGCGAGCGCCTCGACCGCATCGATGACGCGCTCGGGACCACCGCCGCGGTTCATCGCGACGATCTCTGCCGTCGCCGGCAGGCGCAGCGCCTCATAGGCGGCGAGCGCATGGCGCGGATGCTCGGCCTTGACCAGCAGGTCGGCGAGGCAGCGCGCATCGAGGATCGCCTGCGAGGCGCCGTTCGAGCCGACCGGGTACATCGGATGGGCGGCGTCGCCGAGCAGCGTCACCCGGCCATGGCTCCAGCGCGGCAGCGGATCGCGGTCGCACATCGGGTATTCCCAGAAGGTGCCGCTCGCCTGGATCAAGGCGAGGATATCGACGCCGGGCACGGTGAAACGCCGGGCGAAAGGCAGCACGTCCTCGAGCCGGCCTGCCTTCGACCAGGCCTCCTTCGGTGGCGGCTTGGCGGGATCACCGGTACGGATGTTGACGACCCAGTTGGTCAGGCGCGTCCCCGGGTTCTTGCCCTCGGCAATCGGGTAGAGCACCAGCTTGCCGGCCATGCCGCCGGCGATGATCATGCTCTCGCCATCCAGGAATGCCGGCCAGTCGCAGGCGCCGCGCCACATTTGCACGCCGTTCCAGCGCGGCCCGCCCTGATTCGGGAAGTAATGCGCGCGCACTGTCGAATGGATGCCGTCGGCGCCGATCAGGATATCGGCGCGCGCCGTCTCGCCGCCCTCGCCCAGCCTGGCGTCGGCGAAATGCGCGGTCACCCCGCCCTCGTCCTGCAGGAAGCCCTGCAGACGGCGGCCGGTACGGATCGCATCCGGCCCCAGACGCTCGACCACGGCGTCCCGGATCACGCCCTGAAGCCGGCCGCGATGGATCGAGAACTGCGGCACCGGAGCGCCCGCGTGCAGGCCGCGGAGCTCGCGCCAGACGGTCTGGCCGAAGCGGTTCATGTAGACCAGTTCGCGCGTCCGGATCGCCACGGCATCGAGGGCCGGGAGCAGGCCGAGCTCGGCCAGCTCTCGAATCGCGTGCGGCAGCGTGTTGATTCCGACGCCGACCTCGCGGATCTCGCTCGCCTGCTCGTAGACTGTCGCGGCGATGCCGCGCGCGTGCAGCATCAGGGCCAATGACAGTCCCCCGATACCGCCGCCGATGATGATGGCCTTCATGCCGCGTTCCGATCCCCCGAATTATTTCAAGCTTCAAATAACCCGAGGCGATTTGTCAATCGCTCCACAAAGCTGGTGAAAACCGCCCCAATTTCGCGGCTTTTGACAGGAACGAAGCCGATTGCTGTGCGTATGTACGGCCGATGCCGTCGTGTTTCGCCGGCAAGCATGCCAAATGGCGGGTTCGTGCGCGAGAGCGCGTCGATTCGCCGCGTTGCGCCCGTACCCGTTGGGATTCGGCGCAGCGTCAATTTTAACAAGATTGGTCTCAGGAGGTTTTCATGACCAAGAACGAACTGATCGCCGCGATCGCGGACGAGACGGGCAAGACCAAGGCCGATGTCTCGGCCATTCTCGGCTCGCTCGCCGGCGTGGTCGCCAAGACGCTGAAGTCGGGCGGCGACGTCACGCTCGGCGGCATCGGCAAGCTGGCGGCCGCCAAGCGCGAGGCCCGGGAGGCCCGCAACCCGTCGACCGGCGCGACCATCAAGGTTCCGGCCAAGACGGTCGTGAAATTCAAAGTCACCAAGGATCTGGCCGACGCCGTCGCCTGAGCCTTGCTAGACAGCGGCGGCTCCCACACCGCGTGTGGAGGCCGCTTGACCGATCAGCCTGCGCTGCAAGCTGATCGGTTAAACGGCCTTACGAGCCGCCGCAGCTTGACCTTGAGACGCTGCTAGCCACAGTAGCGCGATGTTCCTCCGCCTCTTCACCGATCTGCGCGCCGCCAAGGTCCCGGTCACCTTGCGCGAGTATCTTGCGCTGCTGGAGGGCGTCGAGGCAGAACTCGCCGAATACCGCGTCGACGAGTTCTACTATCTCGCCCGTGCCTGCCTGGTGAAGGACGAGCGCCATCTCGACCGTTTCGACCGCGTCTTCGCCGAGGTCTTCAAGGGCGTCGAGACCCTGGGCGAGGCCTTCGAGCAGGTCGGCATTCCTGAAGAGTGGCTGCGCAAGCTCGCCGAAAAGTTCCTCACCGACGAGGAGAAGGCCCAGATCGAGGCGCTCGGCTGGGAGAAGCTGCTGGAGACGCTGAAACAGCGCCTCGCCGAGCAGAAGGGCCGGCATCAGGGCGGCTCGAAATGGATCGGCACGGCCGGTACCTCGCCCTATGGCGCCTATGGCTACAACCCGGAAGGCGTGCGCATCGGCCAGGACAAGAACCGCAATTTCCGGGCGGTGAAGGTCTGGGACAAGCGCGAGTTCAAGGATTTCGACGACACGCGCGAGCTCGGCGTGCGCAATTTGCGGATCGCGCTGCGCCGCCTGCGCAAATTCGCCCGCACCGGCGCGGCCGAGGAGCTCGACCTCGACCAGACCATCACCGAAACCGCCAAGCACGGCTATCTCGACGTCAAGCTTCGGCCGGAGCGGCACAATGCGGTCAAGGTCCTGCTCTTCCTCGATGTCGGCGGCTCGATGGACTGGCATATCGAGCTGGCCGAAGAGCTGTTCTCGGCAGCGCGGGCCGAATTCAAGCATTTCGAGCATTTCTACTTCCACAATTGCCCCTATGAGCGGGTCTGGAAGGAGAACCGGCGCCGGCACGACCAGGTGATCCCGACCTTTGACGTGCTGCGCACCTACCCGGCCGATTATCGCCTCGTCTTCGTCGGCGATGCCTCGATGAGCCCCTATGAGATCGCCATGCCAGGCGGCTCGGTCGAGCATTGGAACGAGGAGGCCGGCGAGGTCTGGATGCGGCGGCTGACCGAGCGCTTCCCGAAATCGGTCTGGCTCAATCCGGTGCAGCAGAACCTCTGGGGCTACACTCAGTCGATCCGCCAGATCGCCGGGCTGATGGGCGGGCGGATGTTCCCGCTGACGCTCGACGGCCTGGATGGGGCGATGAAGGCGCTGACGCGCTAGACGCATGGCTCGTCATGCTCGGGCTCGACCGGAGCATCTTTTTCAGCAGATTCTCGAGGCTGCGCTTTGCTCCGCCTGAGAATGACGGCTAGAGCTTGCCGCCATGAGCCTCGCCGACGACGACACCACCCTGCCCTTCTGGCGCCAGCGACCGAAGCCGATCGGCTTCGAGATCGCCTATCGGCTCAAGGGCGACATGCTGGAGATCGATTCGACCCGCAAGGTCGACCAGGTCAGGCTCTCGGCCGTCGAGCAGGTGCGCTTCATCTATGCGCCCAGCAACGTCTCGTCGAAAGGCTTCCGGACCCAGTTGCGTCTGAGCGATGGCCGGACGATCAGCTTCGGCAACCTGTCCTGGCGCTCACTCACCGACATCGACCGCGACGATGCGCGCTATCACGCCTTCGTCACGGCGCTGTCGACCGCGATCGTGCGTGCGAATCCGAAAGCGCGCTTCCTCGGCGGCAAGCCCTATCTGCTCTGGCTGGCACTGGTGATCGCCGGCGGCGGCGCCATGCTGATGCTGACCTTCTTCAGCCTGCGTGCCCTGCAGCAGGGCGCGACCGCCGCAGCGGGGCTCGGGCTCGTGCTCGCGGCGGCCTCGTTCTGGCAGGTCTGGCCGATGATCCGGCTCAACCAGCCGAGAGACCTCGCGAGCGGCGAGGTCCCCGACGATCTCGTCCCGGGCCGCCTTGCGGCCTGAAGCTGCCTACCTGACCACCAGCACGGAGCACTTCGCCCGGCGCACGATGGTCGAGGCGTTCGAGCCGATCACATAGGCGAGCATGCCGGGCTCGTGCGAGCCGATGACGATCAGGTCGGCACCGCTGGCATCGGCCTCGGCCAGCACCTCGCCATGGACCGAGCCGACCAGGACCTTGGCCGAGACGCGCTCGGCCGGCAGATTCACCTTGGCGGCGATCTCGGCGAGCTTGGCTTCGGATTCGGATTGCTGGCCGGCGTCGAAATCGGCCGGCACGAATTCCATGTAGGTGATCGGCACAAGCGAGCGGACATAGATCAGCCTGATCGAGCCTTCGGACTGGGTGGCGAACCCCTCGGCCGCGGCGATGGCCGGTCCTGCCAGCTCGGCCTCGGCGAGATCGACCGGGACCAGAATCGATTTGTACATCGCATCCTCCTCCGGCGTGGCCCGCCCGGCCTGATGGTCGAACGATCGGAACCGACGCCTGCACACTATGTCGGAGCACGATCCCGCAAGGGAAGAGCGTCGCGTCGTCGCGATGGGCTCCGGCGTCCGACAGCGCGATCATGGCCGGAGCGAACGCGGCCGTCCTTGCGGTCGATCAAATGGGCCGACGAGCGCGCGCGAGCCCTCTCCGGGAACGGGGGAGGATCTGCGAGGGGCAGCGCTCAGGCTGGCCGGATGGGGCGTAGACCCCCTCTCTCTCCCCGTTCCGGGCGAGAGCCTGTCGCGATTCCGTGTCCATCGCTGCGATGGTCAGGAAAGACGGCGTGCTTCGTGAAAATTCAGCCCTGACGCGCCGGTGTGCGCACCACGAGGCCGTCGAGATCGTCCCGCACCCTGATCTGGCAAGACAGGCGCGAAGTCGGGCGCACGTCGAAGGCGAAGTCGAGCATGTCCTCCTCCATCGGCTCGGCGTGGCCGGCCTTCTCGGCCCAGGCCTCGTCGACATAGACATGACAGGTGGCACAGGCGCAGGCGCCGCCGCATTCGGCCTCGATGCCCGGCACGCCGTTGCGGACTGCGACCTCCATCACGGTCGAGCCCGTCTCGCCCTCGACCGTGCGGCTGGTGCCCTGGGCGTCGATGTAAGTGATCTTCGGCATCGTGAACTCCGGCCGCCTGGCGACGGCTGCGCGGCTGGCGCGGTCGGGAGGAACCGGCCGGGCTTCCTGGCGGGCCACGGGCAGGTTCGCGAAAGGGACATCGTCCGCGAGCGGGGAGCCCGCCGACATCGCATCTCTAGAAGATTTCGAAAGCGCGCGAAACGGCGATCTCCGCCGTGCCGCCCCTGCCGTCCTGCGGCGTCAGGCCGCGCAGTCGAGCCGGGAGATCACGGCGCGCGCCTCGGCCGCGGCGAGCGTCAGCGCGTCCAGCGCATCCTCGCGCGGCGCGGCATCGGCCTTTGTCAGTTGCTGCTCGATCAGGTCGGCGGCCTCGGCCACCTGCCAGGCGCCGATGGCGCGGGCAGCTCCCTTCAAGGTATGGGCGGCATCGCGGCCGACACTGGCGTCTCCGGCATGGATGGCGCGCAGCTGGCGGGCGCATTGCTGGGCGAACAGCGTCAGCAGCTCGCGCTCCAGCTCGGCATCGCCGCCGCTCTGGCGGGCGAGATGCACGAGATCGATGGCAGTCTGGGGCATGGGGAACTCGGTTCTTGTCTAAGCCGCGGAACTCGCGCAGCCTTCTGACCCCTCATGAAGCGCCGTTATGGTGAATGAGGCGTTAACGACGTTTGTGAATCAGACGGTCAAACGGGTTTCAATCCCTGCTTGCCTCAACTACCCTTCGAGACAGTAAACGATGGGCGTCGTGTCGCTAGTAGGAGCCGGCTGGAGGCTGCCGGTTGCTGCTCTGCGGCGGACAGTGGCGCCCGTCGCAAGTGGCGTAGCGAGGCGGCATTCATGACCCGGCAGAACAAGCTCCAGGATCCGACCGAAGCGGCAATGTCGGCGATCGAGGAGGCGCTGAGGCTCGATCCGTCGAAGACCGAGGGCCAGTCTCCGGCCGAACCGAGGCTGCCCTCGACCGGGGAGAACGAGCTCAAGATCGAGCTGCCTCGGGTCGAAAGCGCTCCGGCCAGTGCCGACGCCGTATCCGAACCGCTTCCCGCGCCCTCCCGCCCGGCCATCGCGCCGGACACCAGCCGCGTCGCCAATGACGACCGCCGCGACTCCTCTTCACTCGTCCAGGCCTTCGCCGTCCGCCCCTCCGGCAGGCCCTATTGGCTGGCTGTCCTGGCCGCTTTCGTCTGGCTCGGCGGTATCGGCTTCACGCTCGTCAGCCGATACGGCTCGTTCACCGATGGCCTGCCGGCCGGCATGGCCGCCTGGGGACCCGGGCAGTGGGCCCTGCTCGCCTTCGGCGCCGGCACGCCGGTGGTCTTCTTCTTCGTGCTGGCGGCGCTCTATCGCCGCACGCAGGAAATGCGGCTGGTCTCGCGCGCAATGACCGAGGTCGCGCTGCGCCTGGCCGAGCCGGAAGTCGTCGCGACGGATTCCGTCCTGTCGCTGAGCCAGACCATCCGTCGCGAGGTCGCCGCCATGGGCGACGGCATCGAGCGCGCGGTTGCCCGCGCCGGCGAGCTCGAGACCATCGTTCGCGGCGAGATCGCGACGCTGGAACGCGCCTATGCCGACAACGAGATCCGGCTGCGCTCCCTCATCGACGAGCTGGTGACCCAGCGCGAATCCGTCGTCGGCAATGCCGAGCGGGTGAAGTTTGCGATCTCAGGCGCGCATGAGAGCATCACCAAGGACCTGGAAACCGCCAGCCGCTCGATCGCCGAGGCTGTTGCCGAGGCGGGCGAGCGCGTCACCTCGCGCCTGACCGACAAGGGCGACCAGATCACGCTGGCCCTGGGCCATGCCGGCGAGCGCATGGTCGACGAGATCAGCGGCCGCGGCAACGACCTGGTCGAGCGCCTGCAGTCGACGTCGCACGACGTCAGCGAGCGCATGACCGCCGCCAGCCAGTCGGTCACCGCCGTGCTCGACAACCGCGCCCAGGAGATCGCCGGTTCGCTGGAGCGCACCGGCGCCGTCCTCACCGAGGGCCTGACCGCCGGCGCCCGCGACGTCACCCGCGCCATCAGCGAGACCGGCGCGCAGGTCGTCGAGTCGCTGGCGAGTCGCGCCGAGGCCGTCAACGAGACGCTGCGCTCGACCGGCGACACCCTCGCCGAGGAGATCAGCCAGCGCGGCGCGACCGTCGCCGAGCGCTTCGAGCAAAGTGGGCGCACGCTGGTCGACCTGTTCGACACGCAGAGCACCAGCCTGACCCAGCGCCTGACCGAGACCGGCGAGAGCCTGCGTACGTCGATCAGCAGCGAGGGCGAGAGCGTCACCACGCGCCTGGCCGAGGTCGGCCGCGGCGTGCACATGCTGCTCGGCAAGCAGAACGAGCTTGTTGTCAGCCGCATCCAGGAGGCCGGCGACACCGTCCACGGCCTGATCGCCAGCCAGGGCGAGACGCTGGTCGAAAAGCTCGAAGGCACCGTCCAGACCGTCGACAACCTGCTGCGCGAGAAGACCGATTCGATCACCCTGCGCTTCGACGAGGCCGGCAAGGGTCTGCACAACCTGATCGGCGAGCGCGGCGAGGAACTGACCGCCCGCATCTCCGCCGTCGGCGCGACCGTGCACAGCCTGTTCTCGGAAGAGGCGAGCAGCCTCGTCACCCGCCTTTCCGACGTCGGCCATGAGGTCCGCAGCACGATCGGCGAGCAGGGCGACCATCTGGTCGGCCGTCTGGCCGAGACCGGCCAGCGCCTGCAGGAAGCGATCAGCGAGCGCGGTGACGGGCTGGTGCTGCGCATGGCCGAGATCGGCCAGGGAGTCGAGCATGCGATCGGCGAGCGTGCCGACAGCATCGTCAGTCGCGTGGCCGATGCCGGCCGCAGCGTCGAGGCCATGATCGGCGAGCGCGGCGACGGTCTCGTCTCCCGGCTGTCCGAGACCACCTATGAGATCGAGCAGACGCTTGGCGGCCGCGCCGACGGCATCGTCGCGCGCATCGCCGATGCCAGCCGCGGCATCGAGAGCGTGATCGGCGAGCGTGGCGACGGCCTCGTCGCCAAGCTGTCGGAGACCACCGAGGAGATTCACCGGACGCTCGGCGACCGCGCCGAGGGCATCGTCGCCCGCGTCGCCCATGCCGGCCGCGACGTCGAATCGGCGATCGGCGAGCGTGGCGACGGGCTGATCGCCCGCCTGTCCGAGGTCGCGCGCGAGGTCCATGCCACGATCGGCGAGCGCGGCGACAGCCTCGTCGCCCGCCTGTCGGATGTCGGCACCGAGGTCCACACCGCGATCGGCAGCCAGCGCGAGACGCTGGTGACCCAGCTCACCGATGCCGGCGCCAGCGTGCGCAACATTCTGATCGCCGAGGGCGAAGCGCTCAGCGGCCGCGTCATCGCAACCGGCCAGGACATGCAGGAGCTGCTCTCCGGCCAGAGCCAGGCCCTCGTCACCCGCGTCGCCGATGTCGGCCGCTCGGTGCATGGCCTGCTGGCGGAGCGCGGCAACGCCCTGATCGACCGGCTGGCCGAAGCGAGCGGGACCGCGCATCGCCAGCTCGACGAGACCGGCGAAGCGCTCGCCGCCAAGATCCTCGCCGCCAGCGAGACGGCGAAATCGGTCATCGACGACCAGCACAGCGGCTTCATTGCCCGCCTCGGCCAGGCCGGGGACGAGGTCGGCGCCCTGCTCGGCACGCAGCGCGATGCGATCATCGCCGGCCTCACCGCCACCGGCCGCGAGGTCCATAGCCTCATCGGCGAGCAGAGCCAGAGCTTGGCCAGCCGTCTCGACGAAGCGACCAAATCCCTCGCCGACGCGATCAATGTCGACGGGCGCGAGATCGCCGACCGCGTCACCGACGCGGCGACAGCCCTGCGCGGTACCTTCACGACCGAGGCCGAGCGTGCCAGCAGCCTGCTCGCCGCGACCGGCAAGGACGTGGTCATCGCCCTCACCCAGCAGGGTGGCCGGGTCAACCAGGCGCTCGCCGCCAATGCCGAATCGCTGCTGCGTTCGGTCGATGCCCGCTCGCAGGCGCTCAACGAGTCGCTCGCCAGCAAGCATGACGCGCTGAACCGCCTCTTCGACGTCCAGGGTCGCGAGATCGAGGCGACGATCGGCGCTCGCCTCGGCGCCTTCGAGGAAATCATCGTCACCCGCGGCGGCACGCTGGCCGCCAAGCTCGGCCACGACGCCCGCTCCTTCACCGACCAGGTGACGCTGCGCCTCGGCCAGGTCGAGAAGCTGCTCGGCGAGGAAGGCCAGGCGCTGGCGGAGCGGATCGGCGAGCGCTCGCAGCACGCCGCCGAGACCATGATGGCGCGCACGCAGGAAGCGGCCGCCGCCATGGAGACGCAGATCAAGATCTTCGAGGAGCGTTCCAGCGCCAAGAGCGCCGAGATCGCGACTTCGCTCGACGGGCTCATCGCCCGCATCGACGGCAATCTCGGTTCGCGCGCCAGCGCGCTCAACGAGGCGTTGGTCGAGCGCACGGTCGACATCGCCCGGGTCATGGCCGAGGGCGGGCGCGAGGTCACCCGTGCCCTCACCGCCAAGGCCGACGAGATCGGCGAGATCGTCACCACGAAGAGCGAGGCGCTCACGCAGACGCTCGCCGAGAAGGCCGACAGCATCAATGCGACGCTGGGCGGGCGCGCTTTGCAGATCGCCGATACGCTCGACCAGAGCGTGGCGCGGTTCGAGGAGCGCGTCGTCAACCGGCTCGACACGGTCTCCGGCACGCTCGACGCGCGCGGCAGCCAGATCGCGCAGACCCTGCAGGGCACCGCAGATTCGATCGCCGGCTCGCTCGGCGACCGCACCGAGGAACTGCGCGCCCTGTTCGACGGCAAGGGTACCGGCCTGATCACCCTGCTCGACGAGCGCGGCAACCAGATCGTCCAGACGCTGCAAGGCACCGCGGATGCGGTCACCGGCTCGCTCAGTGCCCGCACCGACGAGCTGCGTGCCCTGTTCGAGGGCAAGGGCACCGGCCTGATCACCCTGCTCGATCAGCAGGGCAACAAGATCGTCCAGACCCTGGACGGCGCCGCGGCCTCGGTCGCGGTATCGTTCAGTGCGCGCACCGACGAGCTTCGTGCCCTGTTCGACGACAAGGGCACCGGCCTGGTCACCCTGCTCGACCAGCACGGCAACCAGATCGCGCAGACGCTGCAGGAGAAGTCGGACGGCATCGCGGCCGCGCTCTCCGACCGTTCGAACGAGCTGCGCGCCGTGTTCGACGAGCGCGGCGGCGGTATCCTCAATGCGCTCGGCCATCGCGGCAGCCAGATTGCCCAGATCCTGCAGGAGCGCTCGGAGGGCATCGCCACCGCCCTCTCAGGCCGCACCGAGGAATTGCGCGCCGTGTTCGACGAGCGTGGCGGCGACATGCTGAACACGCTCGACCAGCACAGCCGCAACCTGACCCGGACCCTGGCGGAGCAGTCGAACGGGATGAGCTCGGCGCTCATCACGCGCACCGAGGAACTCCGCGCCCTGTTCGACGAGCGCGGCAACGGTGTGGTCGATGCGATCGGCCGCAAGGGCGTGACGCTCGCCAACCAGTTCGCCAACCTCGGCGAGGCCCTGGTCAACAATATCGAGACCCGCGGCAACAGCATGGTCGCCGGCCTGCAGGAGCGCAGCGCCGAGATCAGCCAGGCGCTCGAGCTTGCTTCGGGCGCGCTGCGCGAGACGATCGAGAGCGGCACCAACCACTCCGTCGAAGCGCTGCTCAAGACCAACGAGCAACTGCGCAGCGAGCTCGGCAGCATGCTGGGCCGCCTCGGCGAGGCCAACAAGCTGATGCAGCAGATCGTCACCGGCGCGAACAAGAATCTCGCGGCGGTCGAAGGCAGCCTGTCGGGCCGGGTCGAGGAGTTGCAGAACGTGCTCTCGACGGTGGTGCAGGAGACCAACCGGACCTCCGAGCAGGTCGCGAGCCAGATCGCGACGCTGAAGGGCTATTCGGAAGGAACGCTGCGCGACACCGCAGCACTGATCTCCCGGATCGACGCGCAGGGCTCGTCGATGACCGAGACCACGCAGGCCAACGCCGCGGCGCTCAACGCCGTCGCGCAGCGGCTGGAGCAGGTCGAGGCCCGCGTCGGCAACGTCCTGGCCGACCGCAAGGAGGCGCTGGAGCACCTGCACGAGCTGATCTCGACGCGCACCGACGACATCGAGCAGATCACTCGCTCCTTCTCCTCGGCGCTCGACGATTCGCTCAGCAACGCCGAGACGCGCACCCGCCAGCTCAGCACCGTGCTCGGCGACGCAGCCGAGTCCACCAGCAGCGCCATCGCCCAGCAATTCGACTCGATCCGCGCCGCCAGCGGCCGCGAGCGCGAAGCGACGGCGCTGGCCCTGCGCGCCGCCTATGAGGAGGTGGTCAACGAGATCTCCGGCGAGTTCGCCAAGGTCACCGAGCGCTTCCAGAGCGCCGCCGAGGACATGCGGGCCATGTCTGCGGAGATCCATCGCGAGCTCGAGTCGACCCGGACCGAGCTCAAGAAGGGCGTGCTCGAGCTGCCGCGCGAGACGCAGGAATCGACCGCCGCCATGCGCCGCGTCGTCGCCGACCAGATCAAGGCGCTCAACGAGCTGACCGAGATCGTCTCGCGCTCGGGCCGCAGCAGCGATGTCGCGCGCCCACAGGGCGAGCGGCGGCCGACGACGAGCTATCAGCAGCCGGTCCCGGTCGTCAGCGCCGCGTCCTCGATCGCGGTGCAGAGCGCGCCGGTGCTGACCGAGCCGCTACGCGCCTCGATCGATCCGACGCCGGAGCCGGCCCGGGCCGAGACGCAGGCGGCGCCAGTGCGCCCGGCCCCTGCCCCCGAGCCGGTACGGCCTGAGGTTCAGCGCGCCGAGCCGGCTCGCCGCGCCGCCGTCGAGCAGCCTGCCCCCGCCAAGTCGGGTTGGCTCTCGGACCTGCTCAGCCGCGCCTCACGCGACGACCGGGCGCCGGAAGCGGCCAAGCCGACGGCGCATAGCATCGAGAAGCTCGATTCGCTCTCGGTCGACATCGCCCGGATGATCGACCATGACGCGGCCGTCGAGCTCTGGGAGCGCTACAAGCGCGGCGAGCGCAACGTCTTCACCCGCCGGCTCTATACGCTGCAGGGCCAGCAGACCTTCGACGAGATCCGGCGCAAATACCGCCGCGACACCGAGTTCAAGGAGACGGTCGACCGCTATATCGAGGAGTTCGAGCGCCTGCTCGGCGAAGCGGCCAAGGACGACCGCGACTCGATGGTAGCGAAGACCTACCTGACCTCGGAAACCGGCAAGGTCTACACCATGCTGGCCCATGCCAGCGGGCGCTTCGAGTAAGAACAGCCCTTGCGCGCAAACCAGAAGAGGCCGCCCGGGAGGCGGCCTCTTTTGCTTCTGCGTGCCCCCGCTCCGATGCGAGGCAATGTCTGATCGTGTGAGCGCTCATACTGAGGAGCTATTTCGCTGCAAATTGCGTCCCGCAGGATGCTCCAGCAGGTTCCGGAGCCTCATGGGCCATCCTTCGGGACGCCGCCGACGCGGCTCCTCTGGATGGGGGCTTCCGGGCGAGATGCCATCGAGGAGACAGCACCGCCCCATCGCGCCATCGCGCCATCGCGCCATCGTCAGTTGCTGAGCCTGAAGATTGCTGTCCAGCAGGGATCGGGTGGGCGAGGTCTGCGGACGCGCTGCGCCACGATGCCGTAGGCGCAGGCCTTCAGCGCGCCCAGCGGGCGATCTGGATCAGCACCTGGGACAGTGCCTGGTCGAGGGCCTGCGCCGCCCCCGCCCCCTCGGCGCCAGCGGGAACGCGGGCCGAGAACAGCCTGGCGCGCTGGACCTTGCCGGTGCGGTCGCCGATCAGCTTGGCGGTGATCTCGACCACGGCCTGGCCGCTAGCGGCGTCGATGTTGAAGGCGCGGATATCGGTGTTGAGCTGGAAATCGGGCACGATGCGTTCGCCCGGCCGTCCAACGGCAGCGATGCGGCTGCCGTTCTCGAAGGTCTGGATCAGGCGGGTCTGCACCAGATTGGGCACCCGGTCGGCCCATTGTGCACCGCCGAGGAAGGAAAGCGCGCCGCTCGAATCCTTGACGATCAGCCGGTCGGAATCGAGCGCCTGCACCGCCGTGGGCTGGGCGACGATCAACACGCCGCCACCGCCGCCGATGCGGCCGAAATCGCGTGGTGCCGAGAGGTCATAGGTCGTCGGCGCCGATCCGCCGCCGCAGCCGGCCAGCAGCAAAGAGCCTGCCGCCGCCAGAGACAGGGCGCGCAGACGACGACGAAGCAGCGAGGGCAGAATCGGCATGATCATATCGGCTAGCGCGATCCGCTGTATTGGGGAAGCGGCGGACGGCCGCCGAAGATGAACTGCTGGGGATTGCGCTCGACATTGCGCAGGACACGGTTGAGATCCCCGAGCGTACGCTTGCCGTCGGATGCCAGCGTTTCGAGATCGCGCAGGCCGGGGCCGGTGAAGCGGTTGATGCCGACGGTGATCTCCGCAGTGCGCTTGTCGAGATTGTCGGCCAACACCCGAATCGATTTCGCGGCATTGGCGACCTCGGCGAACGCGCCCTGCCCGTCCTGCGTATTCAGGAAGGCCTGCGCGGCCTTGAGTACGCCCTCGACCTGATCGGCGGCGCGGTTCAGCTTGTCGGTGATCGAGGCGACGTCGCTGACCGCCTTCGACACATCCGCGCTCGATCCGCCGAGCGCAGCGGTGAACTTGTCGACGTTCTCGATGATACCGGTGATCTTCGCGCGATCGATCGAGCGGACCACCGAGGTCAGTTCCTCGCTCAGCGTTCCCAGCTTCTGCGATAGCGGTGCGATCGTATCGGCGATCTGGCCGAAGCTCGACATCAGCTTGTCGATGTTGCCGGAATTGTCGCCGAGCGCCTGCGAGAATTTCTCGACATTGCGGACGGTGTTGGTGATCGAGCCGGCGTTTGTCTTGATCAGCCCGTCGAGATTGCCGAGCACCTCGTCGGCCTTTTTGGAAACATTGCGGACCGATTCGATGATGTCCTGCAGCTCGGAGCGCTCCGCGACGATAGTCGGCAGCGTCTCGCCGGGCTTGGCCTGCAGCACCGGGGCATCCGGCTCGCCGCCGATCAGCTGCAGCGCGACCACGCCGGCAAGCCCCTGCGCCTCGATGCGGGCGCGCGTGTCGACCCGCAGCGGCGTGGTGTTGTCGACCTCGATCACACCGAAAATGCGGCGCGGATCGTCGGGCTGCAGGCCGATCTGCTTGACCTCGCCGACCCGCAGGCCGTTGAAGAGCACGCTGGAGCCGCGTCCCAGGCCTGTGACCGTCCCGGTGAAGATCACGCGAACGTCCTGCTTGCGGCCGCCGCCACCGCTGCCGAACCAGTAGACGAAGCCGAACATCGCCGCGATCACCGCAAGCGTGAAGAGGCCGACTAGGGCGTAGTTGGCACGGGATTCCATCGCGAGCGGTCAGGTCCTCGTTTGATCCGCGGGCAACCGGGCGCGTGCCCGCTCGCCGCCGAAATACGCCTTGAGCCAGGGATGATCGGAAGCCAGCATGGTGGCGAGCGGACCGACCGCGATGACACGCTTGTCCGCCAAGGCGGCTATCCTGTCGCAAGCTACGTAAAGACTATCGAGATCATGGGTTACCATGAACACTGTCAGGCCCAAAGTCTGCTTGAGCGTCATAATCAGCTCATCGAACTCGGCGGCACCGATCGGATCGAGGCCGGAGGTCGGCTCGTCCAGGAAAACGATCTCGGGATCGAGCGCCAGCGCCCGGGCGAGGGCCGCACGCTTGATCATACCACCGGACAGTTCGGAGGGCGTCTTGTCGGCCGCATCGGGCTTCAAGCCGACCATCTCGATCTTGAGCATGGCGAGCTCTTCCAGCAGGCCCGGCGAGAGCTGGAGATATTCGCGCATCGGTACCTGGATGTTCTGCTTGACGGTCAGCGCCGAGAACAGCGCGCCCTGCTGGAACATCACGCCGAAGCGACGCTCGAGCCGCCGCCTGCCGCGCGGATCGAGCTTGTCGACGTTCTCGCCGAAGACCTCGATCGAGCCACGCTGCTTGCGCACGAGACCGAGGATGGTGCGGGTCAGCACCGACTTGCCCTGGCCGGATCCCCCGACGAAGCCGAGAATTTCACCACGCATCACATCGAGATCGAGCCCGTCCATGATCACCTTATCGCCGAAGGCGACCTTCAGATCACGAACGCGAATCACCGCCTCGGGTTCCTCACCGCCCGACGCTTGTGGTTCGCGCGGGCCGGCCTGAGAGGGTCTGTCGAGCACGTTCAGCTCCCCTCACATCCTGATCGAGGCGAAGAACATCGCGAACAGCCCGTCGACCACGATCACCATGAAGATCGCCTTCACCACCGAGGCCGTCACCTGATGGCCGAGCGATTCGGCCGAGCCCTTGACCGCCAATCCCTCGATCGAGGCGATCAATCCGATCACGAATGCCATGAACGGGGCTTTGATGAGGCCGACAGCGAAATGCTGCCAGGTGATCACGGATTTCAGGCGTTCGAGATAGGTGTCGAGGCCGATGCCGCCATAGAGCCAGCTCACCAGGCCAGCGCCGATAAGCCCGGACATCGCCGAGATGAAGGTCAGGATCGGCAGCGAGATGATGAGCGCCAGGATGCGCGGCACCACCAGCACTTCGATCGGGTCGAGCCCCATCACCCTCAGCGCGTCGATCTCCTCGCGCATCTTCATCGAGCCGATCTCGGCCGTGAAGGCGGAGCCGGAGCGGCCGGCGACCATGATCGAGGTCAGCAGTACCGAGAGCTCGCGCAAGACGAGGATGCCGGTCAAGTTGACGACGAAGGCTGTGGCGCCGAAGCGCTGGAGCTGGAAGATGCCCTGCTGCGCGACGATGCAGCCGACGAGAAACGAGATCAGGATGATGATCGGCGCGCCGTTGAAGGCGATCAGCTCGATCTGGTTGATCAGCGAAGGCCCGCGGAAGCGCCGCGGCCCGAACAGGGCGCTGACGCAGCCCGCCATCACCTCGCCGAGGAAGACGGCGCCACCGGCAAGGTCACGGCCGAAGCGGATGACGGCCTGGCCGATGTCGACGAGGATCGTGACGAGCCCGATCGGTCGGATCGGCGGCTCGTAGTCGGTGACATTGCGCTCGACCTCGCGCAGGAGCACCGCATGCTCCGGACGGCGGCTCACCAACTCGATGGCTACGCCCTTCGCCTCGCCTGCCTGCTTCACCTGGTCGAGCAGATAGGCGCCGAGCGTGTCGAGGCGCTCGATCTCCGATAGGTCGAGGCGCGCCTGGCGGACGCCGCCGACGCGCTCGGACAATTCGCTGGTCAGGGCTTCCAGGCGCGGCGCCCGCCCAACGCTCCAGCGACCGGCCAGAGACACAACGAGGACGCCGCCATCGTCGCGATAGACCGCCTGCGGCTCAACGTCGTCGACGACAGCCATGCCGGCTCGCCTGCTCCCGCGCTTAGATTCGGCCCCCGAGACCTGTATTGCTGCGGGAGTTGAGGAAGGCAAGGGCCGCCAAGACCAGCCCGAGCAGCGCGACCGGCACCATGGCGAGGAACACGCCCGGCCCGAACAGGCGATAGAGATAGCCGGACAGCACGGTAGCAAGCCCCATCACCAGCGCACTCACCGCGACGAGGCGCCCCTGCGCTGCCGCGCGGCGCGCCTCTGGGGACAGCGCCGACAGCGCCGCGAGCGTGCCCAGATGCATGCAGCCGAAGGTTATGCCGTGCAGCAGCTGCAAGACAGCGGTGATGGCAAGGCCGGGATCGACGCTCATCGCCGCGAAGCGCAGGACGGCGGCGACCGCCGCGATCGCGATCCAGCGCAGGCCGATGAGACCGCTGGCGGCAATGCTGCCCCCGACGAGGAAGACGGCGATCTCGGCAAGGACTGCAACTGCCCAGAGCCAGCCGACCGCCTCGCCGCTGAAGCCGATGCTGCGCCAGTGCAGGGAGCTGAAGGCATAGACCGCGGCATGTGTGGCGTTGACGCAAGCAGCCGCCCCGACAGCGAGCCAGAACGACACCCCGAAGCCAGCCGCAGACGCTCCTCGCGGAGCGGCCGGCGAAATCCCCGCTGGCGGCGACGGAGCCTGCAGCGCGGCAAGCGCAGCGAGCGCACTGCTCCCGGCGAGGACGAAGGGGATCAGCCAGGCGCCGTGCTGCGCGATCAGGTAGCCGCCGGCGAGATTGGAGAGCACGAAGGTCACCGAGCCCCAGAGTCTGACCCGGCCATAATCCTTCAGTGCCCCGGCCTTGACCTGCGCGGTGGTCAGGACGTCGGCAAGCGGCACCACACCCGACAGGGCGATGGCGCTGAGCGCCGTCAGGACGGCGATCGGCAGGAGGTCCGCCTGCTGCGCCAGGGCGAAATAAGCAAGTGCTGCCAACGCATTGAGCAGCGCCAGCAGGATATTCGGGCGCAGGCGGTCACCGAGCCCCGTCACCGACGATGCCACGAAGACGCGCACCAGGATCGGAATCGCCAGCACATAGCCGATGTCGACATCGCCCAGTCCCGTGGAGGCGAGCCAGACGGGAAAGAATGGCAGATAGAAGCCCACGCCGAGGAAGTTCAGCGCGTGCATGAGCGAGAGGCGCAGAGCCAACACGCGCGAGAATCCGGTCCGGAGCGGCG
Organism: Allobosea lupini; assembly: GCF_900109525.1. Classification (GTDB taxonomy): domain Bacteria; phylum Pseudomonadota; class Alphaproteobacteria; order Rhizobiales; family Beijerinckiaceae; genus Allobosea; species Allobosea lupini. The sequence continues at coordinate 271,536 of NZ_FOAN01000002.1, forward strand.
GTGACATGCCTTTGGCAGCGATTTCTTAAAGAATCAGCAGCAATTTTGCCGATGGGCATCTTCGGTCGGCGAAACACGATTCGACCAGCCCATGGAGTGCAGCCTGGCCATGAGCGACGCGCGTTCGCTATCTCCGCTGAGCGCGGCCGACTATGACGCGATTGCCGCCGCCGTGATGGAAACGGCGCGCGGCCGCTGGTTCCTGTCTGAATATGCCAGGCGCAACCGGCAGACCGACACCGAGATGGTGCTGTCGGCGATCGCGCGCCTCGAACGGCTCTGCACGGTGCCGGTTGCGCTGCCGGAGCTGGGGCCGGAATTCTCGGAAACCGCCCGCACCATCGCCGAACTGCGCGACGATCTCGACCCGGGCGGCGCCTCGGCCCGCCTGTCGGCCCGCATCCAGGAGACCACCGCCGGCATCATCGAGGCGGCCGAATCCATCCAGGAGATAGCCTGGACCCTGCGCGAGAGCGGCGTGGAGCCCGAGCTATGCGATCGGCTCGACCGGCGCGCGAGCGAGATCTATGGCGCGACCACCGTGATCGAGGCCGGCGCCAACCAGATCGAGAAGGTCTCCGACACCGTCGCCATGCTCGATGCGAGCTTGCGGACCGCAGCCGAGGTCGCGGCCGAGGAATCGCAGCCGGCCGTGCCCCCCGCGCCCGCGCAACCGGCCATCATCGAGCCGATGACGGATCTCGGCGACATCGATGTGGTCGATGCCGGAACGAAGCAGCGCGTGCCGTTGAACGAGACCGGGCTGCACCAGCAGACGCAGCCCTATCGCCGGCGCAGCAGCACCCAGGTGGCCGAGGACGATATCGCCTTCGCCGATGTCGGTGCACCGCCAGAATCGATCCTGCTGCCGGACACGGCCAGTTCGGCGCGGCTCGAGCTCAGCTATTCCGAGGCCGACCTGCGGGCGATCGCCTCGCTGCCGGTCGAGGACCGACTGCATTTCTTCGGCTGAATTCGTCCCGCCTCAGTTCTCGCGCCTCAGCGCGCTCTCATGCCAGCGCCGCAGCAGGAGATGCGAGATCAGGCTGGTCGCCAGGAAGATGGCGATGCCCGAGAGCGAGATCATCAGCAGCGCCGCAAAGACGCGCGGGATCTTGAGCTGATAGCCGGCCTCGAGGATGCGGTATGCCAGCCCCGATTCCGAACCGCCCGTCCCCGCCACGAACTCGGCGACGACGGCGCCGATCAGCGCGAGCCCGCCCGAGATCTTGAGACCTGCGAGGAAATAGGGCAGCGCCGCCGGCAGCTTGAGATAGCGCAGCGTCTGCCAGCGCGTCGCGCCATGCAGCTGGAAGAAATTGATCAGGTTGTGATCGGCCGAGTTCAGCCCGAGGATGGTGTTCGACAGGATCGGGAAGAAGGCGACGATCCAGGCGCAGATCAAGAGCGACAGGTTGATGTCGCCGGCCCAGATGATGATCAGCGGCGCGATCGCGACGATCGGCGTCACCTGCAGGATCACCGCATAGGGCAGCAGCGCCATCTCAAGCCATTTCGACTGAGTGAAGAGCACAGCAAGCGCGACGCCGACGATCACCGCCGCCGCCAGCGCCATGAAGGTGATGCGCAAGGTGATCCAGAGCGAGGCCGAGAGCGTGCCCCAATCGGCGATCAGGGTCTGGCCGACCAGAAGCGGCCCGGGCAGCACATAGGACGGCACCTCGTTCCAGCGCACGGCGAACTCCCAGAGGCCGAGCACCAGGATGCCGACGAAGATCGGGGCGAGGATGCGCGGCCAGAAGCTGACCGGCAGGCCGAGGATGGGGGGCTCGGCAAGCGCAAGCGGACGGGCTTCGGCATCGGTGCCGTCATGCGGCACGGCAGCCGCGGAGGACGGAGAGCTCATGCGCCGATCGCCTCCTTGAGCTTGCCGGAGGCCAGCCGGCAGAGATGGGCGTATTCGGCCGAGGTCCGAAACAGCTCGTCGCGCGGATAGGGCGCGGAGACGTCGAGATCGGCCATGACGCGGCCGGGTCGGGCTGCCATCACCACGATGCGCTGCGAGAGATAGACCGACTCGAACACAGAATGGGTGACGAAGACGGCGGTGAAGCGCTCGCGCCACCACAGGTTCAGGAGGTCGTCGTTGAGGCGATGGCGGGTGATCTCGTCGAGCGCGGCGAAAGGCTCGTCCATCAGGAGGATCTTCGGCCGCATCACCAGCGCTCGAGCGATCGAGACCCGCATCTTCATGCCGCCTGAGAGCTCGCGCGGATAGGATGTCTCGAAGCCCTTGAGACCAACCAGCGCCAGCATCTCGGCGGCGCGCGCTTCGGCTTCGCGCTTCGGCACATGCTTCAGCGTCAGAGGCAGCATGACATTGGACAGCGCATTGGCCCAGGGCATCAGCGTCGGGTCCTGGAAGACGAAGCCGAGATCGCGCCCTGCCTTGTCCTCACTCGAGCCGGGCCAGTCGATCGTGCCGGTGGAGGGGCTGCCCAGCCCGGCGATCATGCGCAGCAAAGTCGACTTGCCGCAGCCGGAGGGGCCGAGCAGGCTGACGAACTCGCCGGTGCCGAGATCGAGATCGACATCGCGCACGGCGATGGTGCCGTTGGCGAACTGCTTGGAGACCCGCCGGATCGAGACGAGCGGAGCCCCGCTCGCCTGCCCCCCCGCCGGATGTGTGCTCAGATAGGCTGTGTCCAAAGGCCTGACGATCCGTTGTGTGAAAGGCCGTCATTCTCGGGCGCAGCGGAGCGCAGACCCGAGAATCTCCGGCAAGAGATGCTCGGGACAAGCCCGAGCATGACGCATTTCAGGGCTTGCCGACGCCCTTGTTGATGAAATCCAGGCTGTAGGCCTTCTTCACGTCGACGCCCGCGGGGATGACGCCGGCCTCGGTCATGGTCTTGGCGAAGCTTTCCCAGCGCGCGTCGGTCATGGCGCCGATGCCGAGCGTCTTCGCATCCCCCGAGGCGACGATGCCGTTGTCGTTCATCACCTTGAGGGCGTAGTCGATCTTCTCCTGATCCATGTCGGGATTGTCCTTCAGGATCCGGGCATTGGCGGCGGCGATGTTCGGGCCACCCTTCATGTATTCGGCCCAGCCCTCGGCCGTCGCGTCGACGAAGCGCTGCACGATCTCCTTCTTCTCCTGCACCATCTTGCGGGAGATCGTGATCGTCGTGTTGTAGTTCTCGAAGCCGGCATCGGCGAGGAGATGGACGACGGGCTCGACGCCAGCCTTGCGGATGACGAAGGGCTCGGAGGAGAGGAAGCCCTGCTGGGTCAGCTTCTTGTCGGCCAGGAACGGCGCCATGTTGAAGGTGTAGGGCCGGATCTGCTCGTCCCGATAACCGAATTTCAGCTTCAGGAACGGCCAGAAGCCGACGCGGGCCTGCGCCGCGATCAGGATCGGCTTGTCCTTGAGGGCGGCGAGCGAGTCGTTGCCCTGGCCGGGATGCGAGATCAGGACCTGCGGGTCCTTCTGGAAGATCGAGGCGATGACGAGGAAGGGCAGGTTCTCCTGCGCGAAGCTCAGCGCCTCCAGCGAATTGCCCATGATCATGTCGACGCGGCCGCCGAGCAGGAGCTGGGTCGGGTTCTGCTGCGGGCCACCGGGGCGGATGTCGACGTCGAGCCCGTACTTCTTGTAGATGCCGTTGGCGGCGGCGAGATAGAAGCCGCCATGCTCGGTCTGGGCGCGCCAGTTGGTCTGGTAGCTGACCTTGTCGAGGGTCTGCGCATTGACACGCGCGCCCGGCACCGGGATCAGCACCGAGGCGGCCGAGCCGCCGAGCAAGCCAAGCGCAGCGCGCCGGTCGAGGCGATATTTCATCGTCATGGCCTAACCCCCTCCATCATGTCGCGAACCTGTCGCCGGACCGCACAACCCTTGCATCCAGCAGATAGCCTGTATGCCACGGCCTGTGGGCCGCTGGAAATGCGCCGTCGCCGGCTTTCGCACAGACAGGCTTTGCCGGCGAGGCTCCGGCCCGCATGGCATGCGCATGCCACCAGCCCTTCCCTCGTCATTCGCGGCCACTATGCTGGGCAGTCCTGTCGCCCTGAGGCAGCAGGCACGAATCGCGGGGTCTGCCCGCACCCTGACCGACGAGACCTCGAGACATGAGCGCACGCTTCTGGGGCGACCTGAAGACCACCGACTTCGCCGGCCTCTCGCCCGAGGCGACCATCGCGGTGCTGCCGCTCGCCGCGATCGAGCAGCACGGCCCGCACCTGCCTTTGTCGGTCGACACCACCGTGATGAACGCGATGCTGGCGCTCGCCATGCCGCAGGTTCCTGCCGGGCTCGACGCGTTGGTGCTGCCGACGCAGGCGATCTGCAAGTCGAACGAGCACCTGCATTCGCCGGGCACGTTGACGATCTCGTGGGAGAGCGCGATCCGCAGCTGGATCGAGATCGGCGAGAGCGTGAAGCGCGCCGGCCTGCGCAAGCTCGTGCTCGTCACCTCGCATGGCGGCAATGTCGACCCGATGAAGGTGGTAGCGCGCGAATTGCGCGTCAGCCAGGGGATGTTCGCGGTCTCGACCTCCTGGAGCAATTTTGGGCTGCCGCCGGAGCTCTATGGCGAGATGGACGCCAGGCACGGCATCCATGCCGGCGACATCGAAACCTCGCTGATGCTGCATTTCCGGCCCGACCTCGTCGACATGAGCAAGGCCGAGCGCTTCGTGCCGCGCACGGTCGAGATGGCGGATGAGGGCTATAGATGGCTGCGGCCGACCGGCGCGCATCCCTTCGCCTGGATGGCGCAGGACGTTCACCCTTCTGGCGCGGCGGGCGATGCCAGCCTCGCCACGGCAGAGAAGGGCAAGGCGACAGCCGAGTTTCAGGCCAGAGGCTTCATCGAACTGCTGGCGGATGTGGCGCGGTTTCCGCTGGCGAAGCTGCACAAGGCGGGGTGAGCGCATCAATCCGGATCGAGCAGCCTCGGCCCCGCCCCCTGCTTGCCGAGCTCGTCCCAGGGATTGTGCAGCGGGCAGCTCTTCACCGAGAGGCAGCCGCAGCCGATGCAGTCGTTGAGGTGGTCGCGCAGGCGCGTCAGCCGGTCGATGCGGTGCTCCAGTTCCTCCTTCCAGGCGGCCGAGAGCCGGCTCCAGTCCTCCGCCGTCGGCGTGCGCTCCTGCGGCAGCGCCTTGAAGGCCTCGCGGATGGTCTTGAGCGGGATGCCGGTGCGCTGCGCCACCTTGATGATGGCGACACGGCGCAGCACCTCGCGCGGATAGCGGCGCTGGTTGCCGGCATTGCGGCGGCTGCGGATCAGCCCTTCGGCCTCGTAGAAGTGCAGCGCCGAGACCGCGATGCCGCTGCGGCTCGCGACCTGGCCGACGCTGAGATCGTCGGCAAAGGGATTGCGGGCTGGGTGCTTCATGGCGCTTGACCTTAACCTTACTTGAGGTCTTATAGAGGTCGCTCCGCTGCATCGCCAGCCCCTCGGAGCCTTCCCATGCATCGCCCGCTCATCCCCCAGATCAAGGTTGCCGTGATCTATGGCAGCACGCGCCAGGGGCGCCTGTGCACCAAGGTCGCCGGCTGGACGATCGCGCAGATCGAGGGCGACGGCCCGTTCTGCGTCGAGAGCGTCGACCCCGGCGCGCACGACCTCGTCGAGCAGACAGAGCGGCTCGGCCGCGCCGACGCCTTCATCGTGGTCACGCCCGAATACAATCGCAGCTTCCCGGCCCCGCTGAAGGCGCTGATCGACGGGACCGGCGCACAATGGCGCGGCAAGCCGGTCGGCTTCGTCTCCTATGGCGGCGTCTCCGGCGGCTTGCGCGCCGTCGAGCAATTGCGGCTTGTCTTTGCCGAACTGCATGCCGCGACGATCCGCGACGGCGTCTGCTTCGCCAATGCCTGGGACCAGTTCGACGAGACTGGTCGCCTGCGGGACGCCGACCGTGCCGAGCGGGCGATGGCGACCATGCTCGGACAGCTCCATTGGTGGGCGAGCGCGCTCAGGACGGCCCGCAACACCGTGCCTTACGGCCAGTTCGCAGCCTGAGCAGCATCCGGCGGAACACAATCTCGGTAGCCCGCTCGCAGAGATCTTCTCGCGCCGGCGGGTCGTAGGAGGCAAATTCCACGTCCCGATGACCGCGCGTGGAAAATCTCCCTGACAATGCAGGCATCCAACGCCGCGATGCAGTTTGCTTCACAAATTGGAACTGGTCGTGGCCGCGGCATCCGGCGAAGGATCGGGCAAACCGATCCCTCGCACTGCGGAGCCGCCATGCAGCTCAAACTCCTGCGCAACGCCCTGCTCAAGCTGAGCTACGCCGGTAAGACCCTGCTGATCGATCCCGATTTCGGCGAGAAGCTCAGCCGCCGCTCGATCGCCGGCAAGTCGCAGAACCCGATGGTCGACCTGCCCGAACCGATCGAGGAGATCCTCGCCGGCGTCGATCATGTCATCGTCTCGCATCTGCACGCCGACCATTTCGACGAGGTCGCCAAAGCGAGGATCCCCAAAGACATTCCGCTGATCTGCCAGCCCGGCAATGAAGAGGCGATCAGGGCGGCCGGCTTCAGCAATGTCGAGCCGCTCGAATGCTTCATCCGGATCGGGCCGATCGTGGTGAAGCCGCAGCCGGCCCAGCACGGTACCGGGGCGGTCGTCGAGGTGATGGGCAAGGTGATGGGCTTCACCCTGGAAGCGCCCGGCGAGCCGTCCGTCTACTGGTGCGGCGACAGCGTGCTCTATCCGCCGCTGCAGGAGGCCGTCGCCAAGGCCGAGCCCGATGTGATCGTCACCCATTCCTGCGGTGCGCTCTGGGACGGCACGCTGATCGTCATGGACGCGCAGCAGACGCTCGACCTTGCCGAGCAGGCGCCGCAGGCGGTGATCGTCGCCGTCCACATGGAAGCGCTCGATCACGCAACGGTCAGCCGGCAGGCGTTGCGCGAAGCGGCCGAAGCCCGCGGCATCGGCCGCGAGCGTCTGTTGATCCCGGCGGATGGCGAGACGATCGACTTGAAGGCGCCGATTGGCCCCTGAGCGGTGCTTACCTAACGCGCTTGGCGTCAACACCAAAGGAGCGGAAGGTGTTGCGGTCGACGACGGTTACGGTCGTCGACGAGCTGGAATTGCCGAACTCGCTCTTGCTGGACATCTCCAGCACGCACTCTCCGGCACCGGCGCCGGGTTTGGTGGTCCATTGGCCGGAGGTCACCTGCTCCTCCCACTTCCCTTCCTGATTGACGAAGCGGCGGACGGCCCTGAAGGAGCCGTCGGCGTTGTAGGCGTCGAGATTGTCGACCTTGACCTTCATCGGCCCCATGGCGACGTCGCCCTTGGTGGCCCAGCGCCCGGTCAGTGCACTGCGGCAATCAGTAGCGGCCGAGGCGATCCCTGCCGAACCGAAGAGGGCTGCAAGGAGCGGCAGGAGGATGCGTCGCATGATAATCTCCGAAGGACGGTGCGGATATCGCTGCACCGATCCTTGCTCCGGAAACGCCTGATCGCGTCCTCCATTCGAAGGATAGCTCCTACTCCCCCGCCTTGAGCTGCTTGGCATAGATGTCCTTGTACTGCTCGCGCAGCAGGTTCTTCTGGACCTTGCCCATGGTGTTGCGCGGCAAGTCGGCGACGACGAAGACCTGCTTGGGCTGCTTGAACTTGGCGAGGCGCTGCTCCAGGGCCTTGGCGATGCCGGCGGCGCTGATATCGGCCCCGGGCTTGGCTACCACCACGGCGGTGACGCCCTCGCCGAAATCCGGATGCGGGCAGCCGATCACGGCGCTCTCGATCACGCCCGGCATATCGTCGATCTCGGCCTCGACCTCCTTGGGGTAGACGTTGTAGCCGCCGGTGATGATCAGGTCCTTGCCGCGCCCGACGATGTGGACATAGCCGGCCGGATCGATCTTGCCGAGATCGCCGGTGATGAAGAAGCCATCGGCGCGAAACTCAGCCTTGGTCTTCTCGGGATTGCGCCAATAGCCCTTGAATACGTTGGGGCCCTTGACCTCGATCATGCCGATCTCGTCACGGGCGAGCTCCTTGCCGCTTTCCGGATCGGTGACGCGCGCGAGTACGCCGGGCAGCGGGAAGCCGACCGTGCCGGCCACCCTGTCCCCGTCATAGGGATTCGAGGTGTTCATGTTGGTCTCGGTCATGCCGTAGCGCTCGAGGATGGCGTGGCCGGTGCGCTCGCGCCATTCGCGATGCGTCTCGGCCAGCAGCGGCGCCGAGCCGGAGACGAAGAGGCGCATGTGCTTCGTCGTCTCCTTGCTCAGCCTCTGATCCTGCAGGAGCCGGACGTAGAAGGTCGGCACGCCCATCATGCTGGTGGCCTTGGGCAGGTATTTGAAGACCTGCTCCGGATCGAACTTCGGCAGCAGGATCATTGCGGCACCGGCGAACAGGATCACGTTGGTCGCGACGAAGAGCCCGTGAGTGTGGAAGATCGGCAAGGCGTGCAGCAGCACGTCGGCCTTGGTGAAGCGCCAGTAGTCGACCAGCGCCAGCGCATTCGAGGCGAGGTTGTCATGGCTGAGCATGGCGCCCTTGGAGCGCCCGGTCGTGCCGGAGGTGTAGAGGATGGCGGCAAGATCATCGGCGACGCGCGCAATGTCGGCGAACTCGGCCGAGGCGGCATTGGCCTTGTCGAGCAGGCTGCCCGTGCCGACGCCGAGCGTCTCCAGCTTGGCCCCGGCCTTGTCGGCGAAGGGGTTCAGCGCCTCCGCCTTGGCGGGATCGCAAACGAAGACGGCCGGTTCGGCATCGCCGAGGAAGTATTCGATCTCGGCCGGGGTATAGGCGGTGTTGAGCGGCAGGAAAATCGCGCCGGCACGAACCGTGCCGAGATAGAGCATCAGTGCCTCGATGCTCTTCTCGACCTGGACGGCGACCCGGTCGCCCGGCTTCACGCCGAGCGCCATCAGCGCGTTGGCGAAGCGGGCGGAGACCGCGACCATGTCGGCGTAGGAATAAGTCCGGCCGTCATCGAGCAACGCGAAGGGCGCGGTCGGCGCCGGCATGCGGGCCTTGATCAGGTCGAACAGATGATTGCCCATGATTTCGGGTCCTTTCAGGCGTTTCCGTTGTCTGTGTTCACTTGGTCGCGGGCCGAAGCTGCTTCTTCACCGAGGAGGAGGCGACGACGGTGTTACGGCTGGCGAAGGCCTCGTGATTGGCCTCGATGTCATCGAGCTCATAGCGGTAGTTGACCATCACGCCATGCGACTCGCGCAGGCCCCGGTCGGAGAGATTGCCGCCGACATTGATGCGCTCCAGCCGCGCGCCATTGCCGAGATGGAAACGGGCGACCGGATCGATCACGCGCCCTGACGATGTCCTCGCCCGCAGCATGTACTGCGCCATCATCTGGCCGAGCAGCTTGTCGCGGCGGGCGCGGGTGACCTCATCCTGCGCCGCGATCTCCGCCGGCGCCTGCATCAGCAGCGCCGCCTCCTCATTGGTCAGGCCAAGTTCTGCCGGCTCGGCCAGCGCCGGACCCAGCCAGCGGGCGAAGCCCGGCACCGGCGAGAGCGTGACGAAGACGTCGAGCCCCGGTAGTTCCCGCTTCAGGTCCTCGGCGACCTGCTTGATCAGGAAGTTGCCGAAGGAGATGCCGCGCAGGCCCTCCTGGCAGTTCGAGATCGAGTAGAACACCGCTGTGGTGGCCGAGGAGGCCGACAGGACCTCGCGATCCTCGCTCAGAACGTCGACGATGCGGCTGGGACTCTCGCGGGTCAGCGCCACCTCGACGAAGATCAGGGGCTCGTCGATCAGCTGCGGATGGAAGAAGGCGAAGCAGCGCCGGTCGGCCGGCTCGAGCCGGCGGCGCAGATCGTCCCAGTCCTTAATGGCGTGGACCGCTTCGTAGCGGATGATCTTCTCCAGCACATTGGCCGGCGTGGTCCAGTCGATCCGGCGCAGCACCAGGAAGCCGCGGTTGAACCAGGAGCCGAACAGATGCCGGAAATCGGCATCGACCGCCTTGAGCTCCGGCTCCTGCTTCATCGCCTCGAACAGGCTCTCGCGCATGCGCACCAGCACATGCGTACCGCCGGGAGCGAGGTTGAGCCGGCGGAACAGCTCCTGCCGGCGGGGTTCGGAGGCGAGATGGAGCTGCCCGATCGCCTCGGCGTCGGGATTGTCGCGATAATGCTGCAGCGCGGCGTCAAGCCGTTCGCGATCGGGGCCGAAGCGCTCCTGCAGCAGGCGGAAGAAGGCGAGCCGGCCAGCCTCGTCGAGCTGCTGCCAATCCTCCAGCACGGCCTGGGCCAGCGCCATGCCCGTGGCCTCGCCGCGGCCCGAGAGCAGGTCCTCGCAGAGCTTGTCGAGCGGCCGGCGGCGGTTCGAGGCGAAGCGCTCGAAATTGATCAGCGCCCGGCCGCGATCGGCGACGCTGGTCAGGAGATCGCCAAGAAACGCCATTTGCACCTCCGAATGCCTCGCTTGCTCCGCCTATCCTATATGAGTTCGCTGCAGTGCAAACGTACGGCCCTGCGGCGAATATCAGCCGGCGGTTCCTTCCACCAATGCGTTGACCTCGGCGATGACCGCGGCAGCGAGGGCGACTGGCACACCCCAATAGTCGAAAATGCCCCCGTCAAGGCGATTCTGTCCGCAGGTGACAAAGACCCCTGTGCCGAAGCGCTGCTTGAAGCGGCTGGCCAGCCAACCGACAAAGCCGCTGTTGTCGGCGCCGGCCGGGAAGTGAAACCGAAACAGGCCGAACAATTCCTCGTTCGCATCGTCGCAGGGGACGAGCTGGCTCCAGACTTGATCATCGCGGACCAGAGCCAGCGCGTCGGGCCGCACCGCGCCCGGAAAGGCCGACAGCGGAAACTCCAGGAATGCGTACGTGTCGCTATAGACCTGAAGCCGTGCCTGCGTCGTTACCTGCAGCAGTCGGCGCTCGGTCGCCTCGGGTGTCTCATGCGATATGTTGACCATCGGATCTGCCTCCCAGCCTCGGCAAATGGTTCTATCGGAGCAAGTCCCACGCCTTGAGGAAAAAATCAGGCGCACCGAAATTCCCCGACTTCAGTGCGACCACCATCTCCGGCCCGTCGACGACGCGGGTCCAGGGCACGCCCGGATCGATCTCCGGGCCGATCTCCAGGGTGCGGATGGCAAGCCCCTGCACGACCGCGCCGGAAGTCTCGCCGCCGGCGACGAGCAGGCGGGTCACACCACCAGCGTTCAGCTGCCGCGCGACCTCGGCGAACGCATGCTCGACGATCTCGCCGGCCCTGTCGCGGCCGAGCTTGTCCTGCACCGACGCGACCTCGGCCGGATCGTCGCTGGAATAGACGAGGAAGGGCTTGTCGACGGGCTGGGCCAGAGCCCAGTCCGCCAGCTCCTTCGCCGTCTGCTTGCCGCTGGCCAACGCCAGCGGATCGACCTTCAGTGCGGGAATGCCAGCCGCGAGCGCCGCCTTGATCTGGCCACGCGTCGCGGTCGAGCAGCTGCCGGAAATGATGCCGGCGCGGCCAGCCGGCGCGGCGAGATGCGTCGCGGTCTCGCGCCAGGGCAAGTGGCCCGCCTTGCGAAAATTCTCGGGCAGGCCCATCGCGATGCCGGAGCCGCCAGTAAGCAGGACATGATCGGAAATGGCCTCGCCGAGCACCATCAGATGGCCATTGTCGAGCGCATCGGCGACGACATAGCGCACGCCATCGGCCGCCAGCTCGGCCAGGCGCTTGCGCACGGCTGCGGCGCCCTGGTTGACGGCGGCATAGGAGGCGAGTCCGACCTTGTGCGCGGTCTGCGCGCCCATCAGCCGCATCAGGTTCGAGTCCCGCATCGGCGTCAGCGGATGATCCTTCATCGAGCTCTCGTGCAGCGGCACCTCGCCGACGAAGAGGTAGCCCTGGAAGATCGAGCGGCCATTGGCCGGGAAGGCCGGGCAGACGATCGCCTGATGGGCATTGAGGCGCTGCATCAGCGCGTCGGCGACCGGACCGATATTCCCTTGCGCGGTCGAGTCGAAGGTCGAGCAGTATTTGAACAGGATCTGCCGTGCGCCGGCCGCGAGCAGCGCCTCGCAGGCAGCGAGCGAATCCGCGACAGCCTCGGCGACGGGATTGGTGCGCGACTTCAGCGCGACGACCACGGCATCCGCTTCAGGCAGCTTGGCGCCGGCTGCGGGAGCACCGATGACCTGGACCGTACGCATCCCGGCGCGGTTCAGCATCAGGGCGACGTCGGTCGCGCCCGTCATGTCGTCGGCAATCACACCCAGCAGCATCGCTAGACCTTTCCTGTGCCCCGCGCCTCGAATTCGCGCGTCGTCGGCGGAATCTTGCATACCAGAATTCGTGCGAGCGGCGACAGACCTTGGTCGCCCTGCCGCCATGCGAGCACCGGCGGTACCCAATCGTCACACTGTATCCATTGCACCAATCGCGGTGGCGTGGAATGTTCGCGGCAACGCCCGGCCGGAGCAAGCCGAGCCTATCGACGATCACCGAAAAATGCGCCAGCTTGGTACCGAATGGGACCAACTCAGAATGACCCGCGGAACTCCCGCAAGCGCCGAAGAGCGAGCGAGCGCCATTCAGCGGGCCAGGATCAACACAAAACAATCAGGGGAACAGCCATGAAGCGTATCGTTCTGCTGGCGTCGGCGGCCTTGCTGGGCCTCGCCGCATGTCCAGCCCAAGCTCAATCGCCGTCGACCTTGCGGATCGGGCTCCAGGAGGACCCCGACATGCTCGACCCGCACAAGGCCCGCACCTTCGTCGGCCGCATCGTCTTCATGGGCCTGTGCGACCGGCTCGTCGATATCGATCCCGAGCTGAAGATCATCCCGCGGCTGGCGACCGAATGGTCGTTCTCAGGCGATGGCCTGACACTGACGATGAAGCTGCGCACCGACGCCAAGTTCCATGACGGCGAGACGTTCAATGCCGAGGCGGCCAAGGCCAATCTCGAACGGGCGATGACGCTGCCGGATTCGCTGCGCAAATCCGAACTCGCCTCGGTCGAGAGCGTCAGCGCGCCCGATCCGGCGACGCTGGTCCTCAAGCTGAAGCGCCCCGATGCGACGCTCCTCGCCCAGCTCACCGACCGCGCCGGCATGATGCTGTCGCCGAAGAGCCTCGGTCCCGACATCACCGCCAAGCCGATCTGCTCCGGCCCGTACCAGTTCGTCGAGCGCGTCCAGAACGACCGGATCGTGCTGGAGAAGTTCAAAGGGCACTGGGAGGCCGACAAGTACCAGTTCGACCGGATCGTCTACCGCGCCATCCCCGACACCACCGTCCGCCTCGCTAACCTGCGCGCCGGCGAACTCGACATGCTGGAACGGCTGGCCCCGACCGATGTGAAATCGGCCCAGGGCGACAAAAGCCTGAAGGTCCAGAGCACGGCGAACCTCGGCTATCAGGGCATCACCATCAACACCAATCATGGCGACGCTGCCAACCAGCCGATGGGCAAGGACAAGCGCGTCCGGCAGGCGCTGTCGCTCTCGATCGACCGGAAGGTGCTGAGCCAGGTGGTGTTCGAAGGGCTCTATGCGCCGATGAACCAGCCCTTCAACCCGGGCAACCAATACCTTTCCGCCGCCCTGCCCGTGCCGGAGCGCGATGTCGCCAAGGCCAAGGCGCTGCTGAAGGAAGCCGGCCAGAGCAAGGTATCGGTCGAGCTCTTCGTCACCAACAACCCCGTCGACGCCCAGCTCGGCCAGGTGATCCAGGCGATGGCGCAGGAGGCCGGCATCGACATCCAGATCCGCTCCAGCGAGTTCGCCAGCCAATTGCGCGACCAGCAGCAGGGCAAGTTCCAGATGAGCCGCATCGGCTGGTCCGGCCGCATCGACCCGGATGGCAACATCCACCAGTTCGTCACCACCAAGGGCAACCAGAACGACGGCAAGTATTCCAACGCCGAGGTCGACAGGCTGCTCGACGAAGCCCGCACCATCTACGACGTCGCCGAGCGCAAGAAGCGCTACGACGCGGCACAGAAGATCCTGCAGGACGAACTGCCGATCGTCTATCTCTACAACCAGACCGTCTTCTTCGCGCTGCGTTCGAACATCCAGGGCTTCGTCATCAATCCCGACGGGATGATCCGGCTTTCGGGGCTGAAGCGGTCGTGACACGTTCATCCGAGACGAGGGAGCGCAGCCGCGCTCCCTCCCCGGCCTGCAATGGCGACCGGCAGCCATGCTCGCCCTGATCGGCCGGCGCCTCCTGATCGCGATCCCGACGCTGTTCCTGGTGTCGCTGTTCGTCTTCGCCCTGCAACGGGCGCTGCCGGGCGATCCGTTCCTGGTCATCGCCGGCGAGGAGCGCGACCCCGAGGTGATCGCGCGCCTGCGCCAGATCTACCGGATGGACGATCCGATCGTGGTGCAGTTCTTTGCCTGGCTCGGCCAGGTGATCCAGGGCGATTTCGGCCGCTCGCTGCGGACCGGCGAGCCTGTGCTGGGGCTCATCATCCAGAAGCTCGGCGTCACCTTCCAGCTCGCCGTCGCCTCGATGCTGGTCGCGGTGGGCATCGGCATCCCCGCCGGCATCATCGCCGCCAGGCGCAAGGATACCATCGCCGACTATTCCGCCAGCGCGGTGGCACTGTTCGGCCTCTCGGTCCCGCATTTCTGGCTCGGGATCATGCTGATCCTTTTGGTCTCGGTCGAGTTGCGCTGGCTGCCGGCCTCGGGCTTCGAGTCGATCTTCAGCGATCCGCGCGCCGCGATCGAGCGGCTGATCATGCCGGCCTTCGTGCTCGGCGGCGGGCTCGCCGCATCGCTGATGCGTCATACCCGCTCGGCCATGCTCGAAGTGCTGCAATCCGACTATGTCCGGACTGCGCGCGCGAAGGGATTGGCCGAGGACGCCGTGATCAACCGGCACGCGCTGCGCAACGCGCTGGTGCCGATCATCACCCTGTCGACGATCCTGTTCGGCGAACTGCTCGCCGGCGCAGTGCTGACCGAGCAGGTCTTCACCATCCCCGGCTTCGGCAAGCTGATCGTCGATGCCGTCTTCAACCGCGATTACGGCGTCGTCCAGGGTGTCGTGCTCTGTACCGCGATCGGCTTCATCATCATGAACCTCCTCGCCGATGTCCTCTACATCCTCGTCAATCCGCGCCTGAGGGACGGCTGATGGGCGCCATGACCGTCCGTGCCACCGGGGCGACCTTTCAGGGCCGCGGCTCCCTCCGCAAGCTGATGCGCAGCCGCTCGGCCCGGATCGGCGGCCTGATCGTGCTCATCTTCGTCGCGATGGCGCTGCTGGCGCCGCTGCTGCCGCTCGCCGACCCGCTGAAATCGAATTTCCTCGCCATCCGCAAGCCGCCGTCCGAGCTATACTGGTTCGGTACCGACGAGCTCGGCCGCGACCAGGTCTCGCGGCTGATCTTCGGAGCGCAGGCCTCGCTGCTCGCCGGCATCGTCTCGGTCGCGATCGCGCTCGCGGTCGGCGTCCCGATCGGGCTGATCGCCGGCTGGTATGGCGGCTGGATCGACGCGGTGATCTCGCGCGTCACCGAGGCCCTGCTCGCCTGCCCGTTCCTGATCCTGGCGATCGCGCTCGCGGCCGTGCTCGGCCCGTCGCTGACCAATGCGATGATCGCGATCGGTCTCTCCTTCGCACCGATCCTGATCCGGCTCGTGCGCGGTCAGGTGCTGGCGATCAAGAACGAGGAGTTCGTGGACGGTGCCCGCGCCATCGGCGGCGGCAAGCTCTACATCCTGTTCCGCCATGTCGCGCCGAACACACTTTCGCCGATCATCGTGCAGTCCACGCTGTTCATGGCGCAGGCGATCGTGCTGGAGGCCGCTCTCTCCTTCCTCGGCCTCGGCCAGCAGCCGCCCTCCCCGTCCTGGGGCCAGATGCTCAACGTCGCCAAGAATTTCATGGAGCAGGCGCCGTGGATGTCGGTGGCGCCCGGCGTCGCCATCTTCCTGGCGGTCCTGGGCTTCAATCTGCTCGGCGACGGCCTGCGCGACGCGCTCGATCCCAAAGAATCCTGACCTCACCGCCTAAGGAACCGACCATGTTCACCACCCGCCCCGAGATCCTCGGCACCTTCGGCGTCGTCACCTCGACGCATTGGCTCGCGACCGCTTCGGGCATGGCAATGCTGGAGAAGGGCGGCAACGCCTTCGATGCCTGCGCCGCCGCCGCCTTCGTGCTGCAGGTGGTCGAGCCGCACCTCGTCGGCCCGGCGGGAGACATGCCGGCGGTGTTCTATTCGGCTGAGACGAAAAAGGTCGAAGTGCTCTGCGCCCAGGGGCCCGCGCCGGCAGCGGCGACGATCAAGGCCTACAAGGATCTTGGCATCGACATCATCCCCGGCGACGGCCTGCTCTCGACCGTGATCCCCGGCGCCTTCGGCGGCTGGATGACGATGCTGCGCGACCATGGCCGCCTGCCGCTGCGCGAGGTGCTGGAGCCGGCGATCGGCTATTTCGAGAACGGCCATCCGATGCTGCCGCGCGTCTCCGACACGATCGCGGGCCTGAGCGACCTCTTCACCAAGGAATGGCCGACCTCGGGCGCAGTCTACCTGCCCGGCGGCAATGTCCCGAAGGGCCGCGAGCTCTTCCGCAATCCGGCCGCCGCCAACACCTACAAGCGCATCCTCGCCGAGGCGGAGGCCGTCGGCGGCGACCGGCAGAAGCAGATCCAGGCTGCCTACGATGCCTGGTACAAGGGCTTCGTCGCCGAAGCGATGGACGCCTTCTGCCGCACGGAAGCGCCGATGGATTCGACCGGCCGCCGGCACAAGGGCCTGCTCACCGCGCAGGACATGGCCGGCTGGACGCCGCACTACGAGGCGCCGGCGAGCGTGACCTACCATGATTGGGAGGTCTTCAAGATCGGCCCCTGGGGCCAGGGTCCGGTGTTCCTGCAGACGCTGAAGATCCTCGAAGGCTTCGATCTTTCCGCCATGGGTCCGGCGAGCCCGGAGTTCATCCATCACGTCGCGGAAGCGATGAAGCTCGCCTTCGCCGATCGCGAGGCCTATTACGGCGATCCCGATTTCGTGAAGGTGCCGCTGGCGACGCTGCTGTCGGACGACTATGCCCGCGGCCGGCGCGAGCTGATCGGCAACGAGGCCTCGCTCGAAATCCGTCCAGGCGCAGTCGCCGGCTTCGAGGCGCAGGTCGCGCAGGCGCTCGCCAATATCCGGATCGCCGGCCAGCATGGTGCCAAGGGCGGCGCGACCGTCGGCGAGCCGACATTGGCCTCGATGGTCGCCTCGTCGCGGCGCGGCGACACCGTGCATATCGACGTCATCGACCGCTGGGGCAACATGGTCGCGGCGACGCCCTCGGGCGGCTGGCTGCAATCCTCGCCGGTGATCCCGGAGCTCGGCTTCCCGCTGAACTCGCGTGCCCAGGCCTTCTTCCTCGAAGAGGGCCTGCCGTCCTCGCTGGCGCCCGGCAAGCGCCCGCGCACGACGCTGACCCCGACCATCGCCTTCGAGAACGGACAGCCGCGCCTCGCCTTCGGCACGCCGGGCGGCGACCAGCAGGAGCAGTGGCAGCTCGGCATGTTCCTGCGCCGGGTGCATCACGGCCTCAATCTGCAGGAGGCGATCGACCTGCCGCTGTTCCACACCCAGCACTTCCCTTCGACCTTCTATCCGCGCGAGGCGCGGCCGGGGCATCTCACTGTCGAGGAGAGCGTCGGCGAGGCGACATTGGCCGAGCTCACCCGGCGCGGCCACAGGCTGGAGAAGGCGCCGGCCTGGACGGTGGGGCGGCTGACCGCAGCCGAGAAGAGCGCCGACGGGCTCTTGCGCGCCGCCGCGACGCCGCGTCTGATGCAGGCCTACGCCGCCGGGCGGTAGGAGGCCTTCTTCCATGACATGGTCCATCGTCGCTCGCGACGCCGCGACCGGCGCCTATGGCGTCGCCGTCTCCACTTGCGCCTTCGCCGTCGGCGCGCGCGTACCCTATGGCTGCGGCCGGGTCGGCGCGATCGCGACCCAGGCCTTCGTAAACCCGCTCTACGGCGTCGACGGCCTGAGATTGCTTCAGGAGGGGCGATCCTCGGTCGAGATCATCGCCAACCTGACCTCTGCGGACGAAGGCAGGGCGCATCGGCAATTGCACCTGATCGACCGCGATGGCCGCACCGCGTCCTATACCGGCAATGCCTGCATCGACTGGTGCGGGGCGGTGAACGGGCCGCAGGTCTCGGTCGCCGGCAACATGCTGGCGGGGCCGGAGGTCGTCCAGGAGACGCTGAAGGCCTATGTCGAGAATTCGGGGCTCGACTTCGACGAGCGCCTGCTGGTCGCGCTCGAAGCCGGCGAGAAGGCCGGCGGCGACAAGCGCGGCCGGCAATCCTGCGCGATTAGGATCTGGGCAGGTGAGCCGGTGCCGAGCTTCGACATTCGGGTCGACGACCATGCCGAGCCGCTCACCGAATTGCGCCGGATCTGGCGGGTGGCGCATCAGCGCTCAGTGCCGTTCCAGCAGGCCTCGCCTTCGCGGGCGCGGCCTGCCGGCGTGACCGACCGGGCCGAGCTCGACCGGCTGTGTGCCGAATATGCCGAGGCGTGGAACGCGCGGCATCCTGAATAACGATCGCGGCAGTCGATCGTCATGCTCGGGCTTGACCCGAGCATCTCGGAAACCAGTGTCTTCTGGTCATGAGATTCTCGGGTCGGCGCTGCGCGCCGCCCGAGAATGACGACCTTGCTCAAGCCGCCTTGGCAGCGCGCCCTTCGGCCGCCCATTTGGCGTACCAGCTCTTGAAGCGGCGCCATTCGGTCTCGACATAATTGCGCTGGGCATCGGAAAGCCTGTCAGCGTCGTTGAAATGGCGCTCATAGGCCTTGTGGCCTTCCAGCACCATCAGGTGCTTGTAGTAGAGTACGAGGTCGACGCCCTCGTCGAAGGACGACAGCACATACAGCGCCCGCTCCAGTTCGAGCGCATCACGCTCGGCCTGCGGGTCGCCGGCGGCGGCCTTCTGCGAGAGCGCGACGAGGTGCAGCACCTCCTTGGGCAGGGCGTTGCCGATACCGGTGATCGCGCCCCTGGCGCCGCAGCGGATGAAGCCGTGCGTCACCTGCGTGTCGACGCCGACCATCAGGGTCAGCTTGGGATCACGGTTGGTGATATGCTCGGCCGCATAGGTCAGCGCCGCGCCGCCGCCGAACTCCTTGAAGCCGACGAGATGCGGGAAGCGCTGATTGAGCGCGAAGAACAGGTCGGCCTTGGTCTCGTAGCCGTAATAGGGGCTGTTGTAGATCACCGAGGGCAGGTCGACCGCGGCTTCCAGGATGCCTTCGAAATGGGCGCGCTGCGCCTGGAGCGAAGAGCCGCGCGAAAGCACGCGCGGAATCACCATCAGGCCCTGCGCCCCCGCTTTCTTGGCATGGGCGGCGAGCGCTGCGGCGCGCTTGGGGTTCTGCGCGCCGGTGCCGACGATCAGTGGGATGCCGCCCTTCACCAGGGCTTCGACGCCTTCCATGCGCTGCTCGTCGGTGAGCAGCGGCCAGTCGCCCATCGAGCCGCAATAGACGACCGCCGACATGCCGGCGTCGATCAGATGGCGGCCGGTGCGCACCAGCTCGGCGTAGTCGACGTCGCCCGCGGCGGTGGTGGGGCTCATCAGGGCGGGAATCGTACCGCTGAAGATGTTCTTGGTCATGGCAGGTATCCGCTCGCGGGAGGAAATGCGGCTGCGGGCGGAGCGCCCGCAGCCGGGATGATAGCTGAAAAAATCAGGCCGTGAT
This sequence comes from Allobosea lupini, assembly GCF_900109525.1. GTDB lineage: Bacteria > Pseudomonadota > Alphaproteobacteria > Rhizobiales > Beijerinckiaceae > Allobosea > Allobosea lupini. Next base: position 291,188 of record NZ_FOAN01000002.1, read on the forward strand.
CGCCTTGCCGGCCTTGCGCAGGTCGGCCAGCACCGGCGCCTTGGGCAGCCAGATCTTGTCGAACTCGGCGACGACGGCCTCGGCATCCTTCGGATTGGCGAGCTTGAAGTTGGCGCCGGCCGCCTTGAACTGCTCGACCAGCTTGGGCTCGTTAACCGCGAGTGCGTCGATCTGCTCGTCGAGCGCGGCACGGACCGTCTTCTGGATCAGCTCGCGGTCGGCCGCCGGCATGCCCTGCCAGACACGACCCGAGGCGAGCGCGATCACCGGCATGAAGATCGCGTTCATCTGCAGGATGGTCTTCGAGACCTTGTCGAAGCGCTGGTTCCAGGAGAACTCCAGATCCGCCTCGAGCCCGTCGACCTGGCCGTTGGTCATCGCGTCGAAGACCTGCGGCGTCGGGATCGGGGTCGGCGCGGCGCCGAGCAGCTGGTAGAAATCGCGATAGACCGGGGTCGGGTTGATGCGCAGCTTCATGCCCTTGATCCCGGCGACACCGTCGATCTCCTTAGCGGAGAAGACGGCGCGCATGCCGGTGATACCCCAGGCCATGCCGACGCAACCGGTCTCGCGCGGCAGAACATCGAACAGCTTCATCGCGACGGGATCGCGCACCAGCTTGGCGATCTTGGCAGTGGAGTCGACGATATAGGGCGCGGTGATCGCGCCGATCGCCGGAACGCGCGAACCAAGCTCAGCGGCCATGATCCAGCCGAGGTCGAGCGCGCCGGACTGCATCTGCTGCAGCATCGCCGCTTCGTTGCCGAGCTGGCCGGAATGGAAGACCGTCAGGTTCAGCCGGCCATTGGTCTCGGCCTTCAGGCGCTCGCCGACCTTCACGGCCGCGACGTTCCAGGGATGGCCGTTCGGGGTGAGGATGCCGAGGCGCAGCTCCTTGCTCTGGGCGAGCAGCAGCGCCGGCTTGGCGATCGGCAGGGTCGCAGCGGCTGCGATGAGATGACGGCGTGAAATGGTCATGACGGAACTCCCCTTATTGGTTGGCAGGCAGGTTCACTTCACCAGGGCCAGCGAGAGCCATGGATAGATCGAAAGCAGGACCAGGAGGACGCAGGAGATGATGAAGAAGGGCAGGGTCACCATGAACATCCTGCCGGGCTTGGCCCCCGTCACCGCGGCGGCGACGAAGAAGCACAGGCCCACCGGCGGCGAGAGCAGGCCGAGCACGAGGTTGATCACCACGACCACGCCGAAATGGCGGGGGTCGATGTTGTAGACCTCGGCCGCGATCGGCAGCAGGATCGGCACCGTCATGATCAGACCGGGAATGCCGTCGATCACCGTGCCGATGACCAGCAGGATGACGTTGACCAGCAGCATGAATGTCACCGGATCCTTGGCGATCGCCTGGATCGAGGCGGCGACGGCCTGCGGGACCTTGCCGTAGACCAGCACCCAGGAGAACACCGCGGCAGCGGCGACGAGGAAGAGCACGATCGCCGAGTAGACGCCGGCGCGCAGCATCATCTGCGGCATCTGCTTGAATTTGAGCTCCTTGGTCCAGTAGCAACCGATCAGCGCCGCCGCGACCGAGCCGACCGCGGCCGCTTCCGTCGCATTGGCGAAGCCGCCGAGGATCGAGCCGACGATCACGATCGGGATCAGCAGCGTCGGCGCGGCGCCCAGCACGATCTTGACCCGCTCGCGCAGGGAGAGCTTGTCGCCGGCCGGATAGTTGTAGACGAAGCCCATGCCGGCGATGACGAGGAAGAACAGCAGCGTCAGCAGCACGCCCGGCACGATGCCGGACATCAGCATATCGCTGACCGAGACCTGCGCCAGCACGGCGTAGACGACGAACATCACCGAGGGCGGGATGATCGGCCCGAGCATGCCGCCATAGGCGGTGAGGCCGGCGGCGAAGTCCTTGTCGTAGCCCTTGCGCTCCATCTCGGGGACCATGACCTGCGCCATGATCGCGACCTGGGCCGTCGCCGAGCCAAGGATCGAGGAGACGAACATGTTGGCGAGGATATTGACATAGGCCAGCCCGCCCTTGAGCGAGCCGACGAAGGCCATGGCGAGGTCGACGATGCGGCGGGTGATGCCGCCGCCATTCATGATCTCGCCGATCAGGATGAAAAGCGGGATCGCGATCAGCCCGTAGCTGTCGACACCACCGAACATCTGCAGCGGATAGTTCGGCAGCAACTGCATATTGCCGGCCGCCGCCATGTAGATGAGGGCGCCCAGGCACAGGCATAGCGCGATCGGCACGCCGGCCAGCATGATGCCGAAGAAGGCTCCAACCGTGAGTGCCATCAGTTCACCACCCCGTCGGCATTGGCGGCAGCGAAGCCGGGCAGCTCCTGCTTCGCGACCAGGCCGAGATCCTCGAACAGGTTCGCCAGCGCATGCAGCGTCATGGTGAAGGCGAAGAGCGGCATGATCAGGTAGATCACCCAGGTCGGCCAGTTCAGCGTCTGGGTCCGCTCGGTGTAGATGAAGTTGAACGACTGGCCGGCATAGTCCCTGGCGTCGAAGCCGGCCTGGGCGATGCCGACCGGATCGAGCCAGAGCCAGCACATCACCCCGAGGGCGACGCCGAACAGGACCACGCCGAGCGTTGCGATCACCCGGAAGATCGCGGCGCCACGCGCCGAGAAGCGCTCGGTCAGCATGGTCACTGCGAAATCGAGCCGCATGCGCGTCATGGCGGAAGCGCCGATGAAGGTCAGCCAGACGACGCTGTAAACCGCGGATTCGTCGATCCAGTAGATCGGGTAGCCCGTGTAGCGCGTGACGACGTTGAGCAGGATCAGCGCCGAGAGCAGGAACATCAGCGCCTGGATAGCGCGATGCTCGACCCTGAGCAGGCCTCCGGACACGGCGACGATCGCCTCCGGCACGGCCATGGAGCGGCGTTTCGCCGCGACAGCTTCGTTGTTCATACTTGCCTTCCCCTTGCCACTTTGTAGATTGTATAAAATCTACGTGTCAATGGTTTTTCGTGCGGCGATCCACTACGGTGCAGTCGATGTCACCTCCCCTGAAACACCGCACCCTTGCCTCGGCGATCGTCGATCGCCTGCGACAGGAGATCCTCGCCGGCAGCTATCCGGCCGGCTCGCAATTGCGGCAGGACGCGCTGGCGCAGGCCTATGAGGTCAGCCGCATCCCCGTGCGCGAGGCGCTGTTCCAGCTCGAGGCGGAGGGTTTCGTCAGGATCGTCCCGCACAAGGGCGCAATTGTCTCAGGGCTGTCGCTCGACGAGATCAACGACGTCTTCGAGCTGCGAAAGCTCCTGGAGCCGCGGCTGCTGGCGAGTTCGGTGCCGGTGCTGACGGCTGAAGACTTCGACGCGGTAGCCGGAATGGAAGCCGCCTTCGAGGAGGCGATGACGGCGCGCGACATCAGCCGCTGGGGGCTGCTCAACGCCGATTTCCACATGGCGCTCTATGCCCGCGCGACGCAGCCGCGCACGCTCGCGATCGTCGCGGGGCTATTGCAGACCAGCGATCGCTATACGCGGTTGCAATTGCAGCACAGTTCATCGATCGAGCGGGCGCGGATCGAGCACAACGAGCTGATCCGGCTCAGCCGTGCCGGAGCGATGAAGGAGGCGTGCCGCCTCCTCGTCGACCATATCGAGCTGGTGCGGCGAGACCTGGTCGCCTTCCTGGAGGAGCGCGGGAAGGGGTAGCAAGGATCGCGTCGCAAACGTGAGGCGCTGGATCCCCTGTCCCGGATGGGAGAGGGGTAGGGGTGCGGGCCCGCCGCTGACCACTCAAACGCAACGGCGCCGCTGCGACCTCTCCGGATAGGGCAGGCCCTCATCCCTGCCCTTCTCCCACACGGGAGAAGGGTTCCCCGCGCCCTTCAGAGCCGTCTCGCCTCGTAATCCTCAGGTCAGCTTCCCCCTCGCCGCTACCGGCAGTTCGCCGATGAGCTTGTCGCCGCGCACCGTCACCAGCCGGTCCACCATGTTGACGACGACGCAGACATGGTTCGGCACCACCCGCACGACTTCGCCGACATTGGGCCGCTCATTGCTGCCGGACAGGTCGAGGAAGCCGTGCTCCTCGGCGAATTGGGCGATCCTGGCCAGCGGGTATTCGAGGATGTAGCCGTGGCCGTCGAGCCCGCCCTTGTCGCTGGTCAGCGTCTTCGAGCCGGAATCGAGGATGCCGCGCTCCGGCCCGGCCCGGCTGACCACGGTCGCGTAGACGGTCAGCGCGCAGTCCTCAAGCGCCGCCACCCCCGCCGCGATCTGCATGCGATCGTTAAAGATCGAGGTGCCCGAGCGATGCTCGGTCGAGCCCTTGAGCTTGCCGATATTCGGGATATTGGGTGAGCCTCCGGTCGAGACGATGCCTGCCTCCAGCCCCGCCTCGCGCAGGCCGGCATTGGCGGTGTCGAGGAAATCCTGCGTCGCCGGCCAGCCCGTCTCGGGCGGATACATCAGGAAGCCGGCGAAGGTCAGGCCCTTCGAGGCCGCGATCTGCCTGGCGAGTTCGACCGCCTCGCCCGGCGTCTCGACGCCGGCGCGCTTGCGGCCGGTATCGCACTCGACCACGACCTCGAGATTGCGCCCGGCGATCTCGGCGGCCTTCGGCAGGCCGGCGATGGTGACGGGATTATCGGCCGCGACGATCATGCGGACGCGGCGTTGCAAGGCACCGAGACGCCCCAGCTTTTCCTCACCCAGAATGTTGTAGCTGATCAGGATGTCGTCGATGCCGCCATCGGCCATGACCTCGGCCTCGCCGAGCTTCTGGCAGGTGATGCCGCGCGCGCCGGCGGCGACCTGGAGCCGGGCCAGCTCAGGCGACTTGTGCGTCTTGATATGCGGGCGGTTGGCGACGCCGGCAGCGTCGCAGGCGGCCTGGAGCCGGGCGATATTGGCCTCGACCTTGTCGAGGTCGATGACGACCGCCGGCGTGCCGTAGACGCGGGCGATCTCGTCTGCGAGCGCGGTCACGGCAGCACCCGGACGATGACTTCGATCTCGACGGTCATGTTGTTCGGCAGCGAGCCCATGCCGACGGCGGAGCGGGCATGGCGGCCGTTCTCGCCGAGCACGGCGACGAACAGGTCCGAACAGCCATTGATGACCTTGGGATGCTGGGCGAAATCGGGCGCGGCGTTGACCATGCCGAGCAGCTTCACCACCTCGATCTTGTCGAGCGATCCGGCCGCCTTCTTCATTGCCGCGAGCAGGCCGAGGCCGGTCTGCTTGGCGTGCTCATAGGCGTCCTCGATCGAGACGTCGGCGCCGACCTTGCCGGTCGGATAGGTGCCGTCGGCGCGCTTGGGGCCCTGCCCGGAGAGGTAGATGAAGTCGCCGACGCGCTTGAAGCTGACATAGGTCGCGACCGGAGTCGGGACGTCGGGCAGGGTCAGGCCCAATTCCCTGAGCTTGTCATCGGCACTCATGCGTTTCTCCAATCGTCTTTCAAATCGCGGACCAGATAGCGGGCCGCATCGTCATAGCTCGCAAGCTTGCGGGCAAGGGCTTCGTCATGCGCCTCGCGAAAGCCCTGGCGACGCCAGAAGCCGGCCGAGTTGCCGACCGCGACCAGGGCCATGCGGACAAAGCCTGAATCGCGGGCATGCGCTGCCAGCCGATCGACGCATGCCGAGGCGGCGCCACCGCCCCGTGCGCAGGGCAGCAAAGCGAGGTCATGGATGTAATAGGCATCGGCATCGCCCGGCAAAGCGCCGAGCAGGCTGTCGAGCGCCGGCACCTGGCCGAGCCGCCAGGGATGGCTCAGCACATAGCCGCCGAGCCCTTCGCCGCCCGCCAGCACGAGGCAGCCGGCCGGATGCAGCGCGAGCCGCTCGGCGAAGACGGCCTCGCCTTCCGGATAGTCCGGATGCACCTGTCCCGCGACCGCCATGATGGCCGGCAGGTCGGCGGCTGCCATGGGGCGCCAGGAGGGTGAGGATATGCTCATCGGAGCGATCACGCGTCATGCTCGGGCTTGCCCCGAGCATCTCTGGCCGGAAGGGCGCGGATTGGCTCCTTCTCATCATGAGATTCTCGGGTCTGCGCTTCGCTTCGCCCGAGAATGACGCCCGTTTCCTACGCCGCCTCGACCTTCCTGAACTTGTTGCTGCGCTTGGGGTGCCACCAGGCGCCCTTCAGCACCACGCCCTCGGAGACGATCTTGCGATCGCCGATCAGGTGCTCGCCGACGACGTCGACATAGTCGAACTTGCCTTCCTTGACGGTGAGCACGGTCGCATCGCCGAGCGAGCCGACCTTGAGCGAGCCGTATTCCGTCCGCTTCAGCGCCATCGCCGCATTCACGGTGGAGGCGGCGATCACATTGTTCAGGCTCATGCCCATGCACAGGAACTTCGACATGGTCGTGACCTGGTCATAGGCCGGGCCGTCGATGCAGAGCTTGTGCACGTCCGAGGAGATCACGTCCGGCTCGAAGCCGTTGGCGAGCATGGCGCGCGTCGTCTTGAACGAGAACGAGCCCTTGCCGTGGCCGATGTCGAAGATGACGCCGCGCTTGCGGGCGGCGACCACCTCGGGCTTCACCGTGCCCTGTGCCGTCGCAGGCGCATTCGGGAAGGGGCGGAAGGCGTGGGTCAGCACGTCGCCGGGGCGCAGCATGGCGAGCACCTCCTCATAGGACGGCGGCGGATGGTCGATATGGCACATCAGCGGCATGCCGACCTCGTTGGCGACCTGCAGCGCGATGTTGAGCGGCACCGTGCCGGACGTGCCGGAGGCGTGCAGGCCGACGCGGACCTTGATGCCGACGATCAGGTCGCGATTCTTGTCGGCGACCTCGACGCAATCGATCGGATTCATCAGGCGAAGATCGCCGCTCTCGCCGACCATGACGCGGTGGTCGAAGCCATAGATGCCGGCATGCGAGACGTGGAGATAGGCGAGGATGCGCGCCTGGCTCTTCTCGATCACATGCTTGCGGAAGCCCGGCCAGTTGCCGGGCCCGGCCGAGCCGGTATCGACCGAGGTGGTGACGCCGGAGGCGCGGCAGAACTCGTCGGCGTCGATGCCGAGCGAAGTGCCGCCCCAGTAGACATGAGTGTGCAGGTCGATCAGGCCCGGCGTGACGATGTAGCCCGAGACGTCGCGGACTTCCTTGGCTCCCTTCAGGTCCTTGCCGAAACCCGAGACCTTCCCGCCGGTGAAGGCGACGTCGAGGACGCCGTCATGCTTCTGCGACGGGTCGATCACCCGTCCGCCCTTGAGGATGAGATCGTGGGTCATGACTGCTCCTTGGGGAAACCAGGCGGACGGACGCTTCGCGTTCAGGCGAAACTGGCCGTATCGCCCTTGTGAATGACGGTAAACTTAAGCGATCACCGCGCCCTTGCGCTCGACGATCATGCCGTAGGTTTGCGGCTCGCGATGCTTGGCGAAATTGAACGTCGAGTTCTTGTAGCTGTTGCCGAGGTCGAGATCGCAGCGGGCGACGACGAGTTCGTCATCCTCGGTCACCGCCTGCGCCACCACCTCGCCTGTCGGGGCGATGATGCAGGAGCCGCCGATCTGGTCGACGCCGGCCTCCAATCCCGCCTTGGCGACGCCGACCACCCAGGTCGCGTTCTGATAGGCGCCGGCCTGCATCACCAGCTGGTTGTGGAAATTGCCGAGCCGGTCGTGATCGGGCGCCGGCGGGTTGTGCTTGGGCGTGTTGTAGCCGAGCACGATCATCTCGACGCCCTGCAGCCCCATGACGCGATAGCTCTCGGGCCAGCGCCGGTCGTTGCAGATCATCATGCCGAGCCGGCCGCCCATTGTTTCCCAGACCGGCCAGCCGAGATTTCCGGTCTCGAAATAGCGCTTCTCGAGATTCTGGAAGACGGCGTCCGGCCGATGCTCGGGATGCCCCGGCAGATGGATCTTGCGGTATTTGCCAACGATCCGGCCCGATTTGTCGACCATGATCGCGGTGTTGAAGCGGCGCTTGCGGCCGTCCTCGAAAGCCAGTTCCGGATAGCCGAGATGGAAGCCGATGCCGAGCCGCTCGGCCTCCGCGAAGAGCGGCGCCGTCTCGTTCGATGGCATGGCGCTCTCGAAATAGGAGTCGATCTCGGCCTCGTCATCGATCCACCAATGCGGGAAGAAGGCGGTCAGCGCCGCCTCGGGATAGACGACGAGGTCGCAGCCATTCGCCTTCGCCTGGCGCATCAGCTCGATCATGCGGGCGACGGCAGAGCTGCGGCTCTCCTCGCGCTGGATCGGCCCGAGCTGGGCTGCGCCGACGGTCAGGATACGAGGCATCGGAAGGCTCCTGCTGTGCTTGGTCGTTGCTCGAGGATGCTGCGCGAGGCGGACGCGGTTATCCGTGTGCGCCATTGCGCAGTTGCCGTTACGGCAATAGCGTCGAGCGTTCCCTCTGGGCTCGGTCCGGAAGCGCCGGCCGCGGCTGCCGGGGCAGCATCGAGCTGCGGATCAAAGTCATGGCCACGTTCAATGTCGTCCGCTTCCGCATCAAGCCCGGGCGTGAGGCCGAATTCCTCGACGCCCACCGCCAAGGCAAAGCCAATTGGCCCGGCCTTGCGCGAGGCCACATCATCAAGACCGGCGACCACGCCTATTGCCTGATCGGCGAATGGGAGGACCTCGCCGCCTTGAAGGGCGCCCGCGATCAGATGATCGCGACGCTCGGCAGCTTCCGCGACACGCTCGAGGACCTCGGCAATGGCCTCGGCGTCACCGACGCGGTGTCCGGGGAAGTCGTCCTGGACCTGCGCGCCTGACGCGCGCTCGACGATGCCATCACCGAGAGCGACGGCATCGCCAGGAAAATGAATGGGCCCATAGGCGGGCCAATTCGCTAAGCGGGTCGGGCTTCGACCAGGCCCGACGACAGCGCAGGACATGACGTCGAACCGCCTTCAGATGCTCTTGGCCAGGCGCGGGTCGAGCGAGTCGCGCAATCCGTCGCCAAGCAGGTTGACGGCCAGCACGGTGATCGAGAGGAACAGCGCCGGGAAGAAGACGATGTGCGGCCTGACCTGCCAGAGCGCCCTGCCCTCGGCCATGATGTTGCCCCAGGACGGGGTCGCCGGCGGCACGCCCGCGCCGATGAAGGACAGGATCGCCTCGATGATCATGGCACTGGCGCAAATATACGTTGCCTGCACCGTCATCGGCGCGATCGTGTTGGGCAGGATGTGCTTGATGATGATGCGCGGCACGCGGGCGCCGTTCGAGATCGCCGCCTCGACATAGGGCTGTTCGCGCAGGGAGAGCACGACGCTTCGAACAAGACGGGCGACGCGCGGAATCTCGGCGATGGTGATGGCGAGGATGACGTTGCCGACCGAACCGCGCGTCAGCGCCATCAGAGCGATGGCGAGCAGGATCGGCGGGATCGACATCATGCCGTCGATGACGCGCATGACGATGCCGTCGGCCCAGCGCACGAAGCCGGAGAACAGCCCGATCGCCAGACCGGCGATCGAGGCCAGGATCGCGACCGAGAAGCCGACGATCAGCGAGACGCGGGCGCCGTAGACGACGCGCGAATAGATGTCGCGCCCGAGCATGTCGGTGCCGAACCAGTAGAGCTCGGACGGCACGCGCGTACGCCGCGCCGTCGAGATCGCCGTCGGATCGACCGTAAAGAGCAGTGGCGCGAAGACGGCGATGAAGATCATCGCCAGCAGCAGGAAGCCGCCGATCGCGACCGAAGGGTGCTTGCGCAGATAAGAGCGCTTGGGCGGCTTGACGCCCGCGCCGATTTCATCCGCCAGAGGCAGTGGGGCAGCTGGAGCGGTCAATAGCGTATCCTCGGATCGACGAGGGTGTAGATCAGGTCGACGGCCAGGTTCACCAGCACGTAGACGAACGAGAAGATCAGCACGACGCCCTGGATGACCGGATAGTCGCGCCGCAGGATGGCATCGAGCGTCAGCCGGCCGAGGCCAGGAATGGCGAAGACGCTCTCGGTGACGACGGCGCCGCCGATCAGCAGCGCGACGCCGATGCCGATGATGGTGACGACCGGCACCGCCGCGTTCTTCAGCGAATGCAGGAAGAGCACGTCACGGTTGCCGACGCCCTTGGCCTGAGCGGTGCGGACATAGTCCTGCTGCAGCACCTCCAGCATGGTCGCGCGGGTGATGCGCGCGATCAGCGCAATATACACCGTGCCCAGCGTGATCGAGGGCAGGATCAAGTTCTTGAACCAAGGCCAGATACCCTGCGAGATCGGCGTGTAGCCCTGCACCGGCACCCAGTCGAGCTTGAGCGCGAAGACGTAGGCGAGCAGGTAGCCGATCACGAAGACCGGCACGGAGAAGCCGAAGACCGCAAAGCCGACCACGGCGCGGTCGACCCAGGTGCCGGCCTTCCAGGCGGCGATGACGCCAAGCGGCACGGCGATCGAAACCGCCAGGATCAGCGTCAGCACCATCAGCGACAAGGTCGGCTCGATGCGCTGGGCGATCAGTTGCGTCACCGGCAGCGAGGTGAAGATCGAGGTGCCGAGATCGCCCTGCAACACCCGGAAGAACCATTCGCCGAAGCGGACCAGATAGGGTCGGTCGAGGCCCAGGCTGGCGCGGATGCGCTCGACGTCTGCGGGTGAGGCCTGGTCGCCGGCGATCACGGCCGCCGGATCGCCCGGCGCGATGTAGAGAAGCGAGAAGACGAACAGCGCCACGAAAGCCATGACGGGTATCGTCGAGATAATGCGTCTGACGATGAAAGCGAGCATCGAACCCCTGAGTTGCCGCTACTGGCGCCGGAGTTGTCGGAATGGCAACCCCGACACATCCGGCGGCTTGATTGGAGCCTGCCGCCCGGGATCAGCCGGGCCGCAGGCTTGCTCGGTCTCAGGCCTTCGACACGCCCCAGAAGAAGGGCAGCGGGCCGCTGGTCACGCCGGTGACGTTCTTCCGCCAGGCCTGGTAGCCGAGATAGAAGCCGGTCGGCGCATAGACGACGTTCTCGACGGCGGCCTTGTTGAGGCGGTCCATCGCCGCCTTCTCCTCGGCCTGATCCTTGGCGTTGAACCAATTGGTGACCTCGGTCTCGACCGCCGGCACGTCCGGCCACCCGAACCAGGCCTTGTCGCCATTCGCCCGGATCGCCGTGTAGGAGGACGGATTGATGCAGTCGGCGCCGGCATGCCAGGTGTGGAACATGCTCCAGCCGCCCTGGCTCGGCGGGGTCTTCTGGGCGCGCCGTGCGCCGACCGTGCCCCAGTCGGTGGCGACGAAATCGACCTTCAGGCCGATGCTCTTGAGCAGCTCGGCCGTGACGTCGCCCATCGCCTTGGTCGCCGACATGTCCTGCGCTACGACGCAGATCACCGGCTCGCCATTGTAGCCGGACTCGGCGATGAGCTTCTTGGCGGCCGCGACGTTCTTCATCTTCAGCATGTCGCCGCCCGCCTCGGTATAAAGCGGGGTGCCCGGCGTGAAGAAGCCGGGCAGCGGCTTCCAGAGCTTGTCGTCGTCGCCGACGATCGAGCGCATGAAGTCTTCCTGGTTCATCGCCGTCAGCACCGCCTGGCGCACCTTCAGATTATTGAAGGGCGGATGCAGGTGGTTCATGCGGAAGGCGCCGATATTGCCGAGCGGATCGCCGATATCGACGCTGATGTCCTTGTGAGCCTTGAGCACCGGCACGAGGTCGGAGAGCGGGGTCTCCCACCAGTCGACCTCGCCGCTCTGCAGCGCGGCTGCCGCGGTCGCGGCATCGGGGATGATCACCCACTCGATCCGGTCGACCAGCATGTTCTTGCCGCCGGCGAGCCAATCTGCCTTCTCGGAGCGCGGCACATAGTCGGCGAACTTCTCGAAGACCGCCTTGGCGCCCGGCACCCATTCACTGCGGGCGAACTTCATCGGCCCGGAGCCGACATACTCGGTGATCTGCGTGAACGGATCGGTCTTGGCGATGCGCTCGGGCATGATGAAGGAGCACGGCGCGTTGTTCTTGGCGAGCGCCAGCAGCATCTTCGGGAAGGGCTGCTTGAGCTTCCAGGTCCAGGTTCGGTCGTCGACGGCGGCGAGTTCGTTCTCGATCGCCTTGATCATCAGGCCCATCGGGTCGCGGGCCTGCCAGCGCTTCAGGCTCTGCACCACGTCCTTGGCGAGCACCGGCGTGCCGTCATGGAATTTGAGGCCGGAACGCAGCTTGAAGGTCCAGGTCAGGCCGTCGGAGGAGACCTCCTCGCCCTCGACCATCTGGCGCTGCGGCTGGAACTTCGAATCGATGCCGTAGAGCGTGTCCCAGACCAGGGCTGCGGCATTGCGGACGACGTATTGCGTCCCCCAGATCGGGTCGAAATTGGCGAGGTTGGCCTGCGGCACGAAGCGCAGCGTCTTGGCCGCCGCGCCTTGCGAGAGCGCTGGCATGGCGAGGCCGCCGGTTGCTGCCAGAACGCCGGTGCCGGCGGCGGTCTTCAGAAAATTCCTGCGGTCCATCTTGTACTCTCCCCTGAAGCGGCGGCGGCCTCTGATCGGGCGACCTTGCCTAGAGTGTGGGCAGAAAAATCTGCGCCTGACAACACGCTTGACGGGTCGCTACGACAAGAATTGGCCCTGCACGGTTCGTGCCAGACGGAACCGGTTTGCGGCTCACGACATCGTTTGCAAGCAAACGACACGCGAAGCCGGGGGACAGGCGCAGAAAATTGCGCCGATCCGCCTAAATCGATTTGATCGGCGCATCGACGCGCGCGAACGGACGCGCGGATTCAAACGATGCAGCCGCCTGCATGACGAGCGCATCATTCCCGAATGCCCCCACGATCTGCAGACTCGCCGGCAATCCGGCCGAGGTCAGCCCACAGGGCACTGCGGCGGCCGGCTGCTGGGTGATGTTGAAGGGGTAGGTCAGCGGCGTCCAGCGCGTCCAGTCCTCGCCATAGCCGCCATGCCCGGGCGTGTTCCTGCCGACCGCGAAGGCCGGCAGCGGCAGCGTCGGCGTCAGCAGGAGATCGAAGCGCTCATGGAACTGCGCCATCTGATAGGCAAGCGCATTGCGTTGATAGAGCAGGGCATCGACGTAAGCAGCGCCTTCAATCCGCTCACCCATCTCGGCGACGGCTACGAGGCCGGGATCCATCTGCGCGCGCCCCGCCGCATCGGTGCTGCGCAGGGCCAGCGCCGCGCCGGCCGACCAAAGCGTCATCAGCGTTTCGATCGGATCGTCGAAGCCGGGATCGACCTCCTCGACGGTCGCCCCCAGTTCGCGGAAGGTCAGCGCCGCCGCATGCGTCAGAGCCGCGACCTCGGGGTCGACCAGCGCATCGCCGCCAAGCCGTGGTGACCAGGCGATGCGCAGGCCGCGCACGCCGCGATCGAGCCCGGCCGTGAAATCGGGCGGGGGATGTTTGAAAGCGGTCATGTCGCGCGCATCGGGCTGGCCGATCGCGTTCATCGCAAGGGCCGAGTCGCGCACGGTGCGGGTCAGCGGCCCGAGATGGGCGAGGAAGCCCATGACCGAGGCGGGCCAGGCCGGCACGCGGCCATAGGTCGGCTTGAGACCGAAGACGCCACAAAAGGCGGCAGGGATGCGCACCGAGCCGGCGCCGTCGGTGCCGAGATGGATGCAGCCGAGATTGAGCGCTGCGGCCACGGCTGCACCCGATGAGGAGCCTCCCGGCCCGGTCGAGACATCCCAGGGATTGCGGGTGATGCCGGAGAAAGGCGAATCGCCGACGCCCTTCCAGCCATACTCCGGCATGGTGGTCTTGCCGAGGAAGACGCAGCCGGCTTCGCGCAGCCGCGCCGTCGCCGGCGCGTCCTCCTGGAACGGCGCATCGGAAGCCAGCGCCGAACCACGCCGCATCGGCCAGCCGGCGACGCCGAGATTGTCCTTGATCGTCACCGGCACGCCGTCGAGCGGGCCAAGCGCCTCGCCCTTCAGCCAGCGGCTCTCCGCAGCCTGCGCCATGGCGAGCGTCACGGGCTCGTCGCGGACGACGAAGGCGTTCACCTCCGGCTCGAAGCGCTCGATGCGGGCGAGCGCGTCCCTGGCGACCTCGACCGGCGAGAGTTCGCGCGCGGCGTAGAGATAGCCGAGCTCGGCGGCGGACAGCGAAGCGATGGTGGTCATAGGAAAATCCCCCTCAGGCGTTGGCGGCGCGCCAGGCGGCGCTGAGCAGGACATTGGCGCCGGCAACCATGTCGTCGTCGCTGCTGAGCTCCGCCGGGTTGTGCGAGAGTCCGCCGATCGAGGGGATGAAGACCATCGCGGTCGGGCAGAGCCGCGACATCATCTGCGCATCATGACCGGCCCCCGAGATCATCCGGCGGATGGGTAAGCCGAACTCGGCGGCGCTCGCCTCGACACTGGCGATCAGCTCCTCGGCAAAGGGCGTCGCCGGGAAGCGGGCGAGATCGCGGAAGCTGATCGAAATATCGTCGCGAGCCGACAATTCGGCGCAGAACTTGCGGACGGCGGCCTCGGCCTCTGCCAGCGGCGCATCGAGCGGATTGCGCAAATCGAGCGTCATCACGACGGTCTCGGGCACGACGTTGACGTTGCCGGGCCAGGTGCGGATCACGCCTGAATTGGCGAGCTGGCCCGGGATCGTCTTGGTCAGTTCGTTGGCGAAGATGTTGATGCGGGCAGCGGCGAGGCCGGGATCCTTGCGGTAGCGCATCGGCGTGGTGCCGGCATGGCTCGGCCGGCCAGTAAGCGTCAGTTCGAGCCAGCAGATCGCCTGGATGCCAGTGACGGCGCCGAGGCCGCCGCCCTCGCTCTCGAGCACCGGCCCCTGCTCGATATGCAGCTCGAGATAGGCATGCGCCGGCAGGAAGCCGGGCTGCTCGGCACCGTGATAGCCGATGCGCTTCAACTCGCTGCCGAGCCCGGCGCCGTCGGAATCCTTCTCGGCATGGGCAGCCTCGACGCTCATCCCGCCGGCCCAGACATAGGAGCCGAGCATGTCGGGATGGAAGCGAGCGCCCTCCTCATTGGTGAAGGCGATCACGGCCATGTCGCGCTTCGGCGTCACACCGGCATCGCGCAAGGCCGCCAGCACCTCGACGCCGCCGATCACGCCGAGCGCGCCGTCGAAGCGCCCGCCGGTGCCGACCGTATCGATATGCGAGCCCATGATCACTGCCGGCCCGTCCTCCTGCCCCTTGAGAATGCCGACGATGTTGCCGATCGCATCGACGCGGACATCGAGGCCGAGCGCCTTCAGTTCGCCGACCAGCCAATCCCGCCCCTGCTTGTCTTCATCCGTCAACGCAAGGCGCCGGCAGCCGCCTTCCGGCGTCGCCCCGATCCTCGACAGGGCTGCAAGCCGCGAGAGCAGGCGCTCCCCATCGATCCGCAGATTGGTGCTCATCGCGTCGGCTCTCCATAGGCGCTCTGGTCTGGACCCAGCAGGCCGGAACGGGCGCCCGCGCGCAAGAGGCAGATTGGGTGACACGACGCGTGCCGGCAGCGCGCCACGCGCAGGGCGCGGCCCGCCCCGGCGCGGCGAGGACTTTGAAGGAGCAATCTGCCCAGATAAAAGGCAGTCATCATGTCGCAGATCGCCCTGCCCTATCGCTCGGGGAGCCCCTGGCTCACCGAGGTCAAAGCCATGCTGGCGCTGAGCTGGCCGATGGTGCTGACCAATGTCGCCCAGACGGCGATGACGGCGACCGACGTGATCATGATGGGCCATCTGGGCCCCGACTCGCTGGCTGCCGGCGCGCTCGCCTCCAACCTCTACATGGCCTTCCTGATCTTCGGCATCGGTGTGATGGCCGCCGTCGCACCGATGGTCGCGATCGAGCTCGGGCGGAATCGGCATTCGGTCCGCGACGTGCGCCGCACGGTGCGACAGGGCTTCTGGGTAGCGGCGACGATGGCCGGCCCAATGTGGCTCTGCCTCTGGCAAGCCGAGGCGATCCTGACGGCGATGGGCCAGAATCCGGCGCTGGCAAAAGCTGCCGCTTCCTACCTGCACACGCTGCAGTGGGGGCTCCTGCCCTTCTACCTCTATCTCACCTTGCGCGGTTTCCTCGCAGCGCTACAGCGGCCGTTCTGGGTCTTCGTGACCGTGCTCTTTGCGGTCGGCTTCAACGCCTTCGCCAACTGGGTGCTGATGTTCGGGCGGCTCGGCTTCCCGGCGCTCGGCCTGCCCGGCTCCGGGATGGCCACGGCGCTGGCCTCGACCCTGATGTTCGCCGGCCTCGCGCTGGTGGTCTCGCTCGACCGACGCTTCCGGCGCTATCATCTGTTCGGCCGGTTCTGGCGGGCGGACTGGAGCCGTTATCGCGCCTTCTGGCGGATGGGCCTGCCGATCGGCACCACCGTCGGCTTCGAGGTCTGGATCTTCAACGGCGCCGCCTTCCTGATGGGCCTGCTCGGCCCGACCTCGCTCGCTGCCCATGCGATCGCGATCCAGATCGCCTCGCTCTGCTTCATGGTGCCGATGGGCATCGGCCAGGCCGGAACCGTCAGAGTGGGGCGCGCCTTCGGCGCCGGCGACGAAGAAGGCATCGCCCGGGCCGGCGCGACGGCGCTCGCGCTCGCGACCGCCTTCATGTGCTTCACCGCCCTGCTGATGTTGCTGATCCCGCACTGGCTCGTCGTTCCGTTCCTCGACGCCGGCAAGCCGCGCGCCGCCGAAGTGGCAGAGCTCGCTATGGTGTTCCTGTTCTATGCGGCGATCTTCCAGATCGTCGACGGCATCCAGGTGGTCGGGGTCTCGATCCTGCGCGGCCTGCGCGACACGCGCGTGCCGATGCTGTTCGCCGGCCTCGGCTACTGGGGCATCGGCCTGCCGCTCTCGGCGGCGCTCGGCTTCCTGACACCGCTCGCCGGCGTCGGCATCTGGATCGGGCTCGCGACCGGCCTCGCGATTGTCGCCGCGTTGATGCTGGCTCGCTGGTTCGCCCGCGAGCGGCTCGGCCTGACCAGATCGGCTGGCCTGCCGGCCTCGTAGCGACGCTGCGACTGCAGCGTAGCGGTTCGTTAACTCCAGGTTGCATTTTCGCGCATCTTGGCGGACACTTCCTGCGACGATCCCTCATGCCGCCGCGCTGAAAAGGGACGAGTCGTGACGCCGCAAGATATCGCGCTTGTCCGGTCGAGCTTTGCGCAGCTGCATCGGCGCAAGATCGAGACAGCGTGCCTGTTCTATGAGCGGCTGTTCACCACGACGCCCGGCGCACGTGCCCTCTTCAAGACCGATATCGAGACCCAGGCGGCCAAGCTGATGGAGACGCTGATGGTCGCGCTCGCCACGCTGAACGATCCCGGCGGTCTCAAGGTCCTGCTCAACCGTCTTGGCGAGCGTCATCAAGGCTACGGCGTTCAGCCCGAGCATTATGACGCAGTCGGCAGCGCGCTGCTTTGGACCCTCGAGACCTCGCTGGGGCCCGACTTCACACCCCAGACCCGGGCAGCCTGGACCGAGCTCTACGAGCTGATGGCCAAGACCATGCTTTCGGCCGCCACACCGAGCCTGCGCTCGGCTTAAGCCCCTCAGAACTCCTCCCATCCCGCATCGCTGGCGCGTCCGCTCGCGGCCTTGCGGGGCTGGGGCGCAGCGGCCTTGCTCTGGGCGAAGGCGGCTTCGGCGAGCTGGCGCAAACGCTCCGGCTCGGGCGCCAGGCCGCTGCCACGATCCGCGGGGCCGGCGGCATGCGGCGTGGCGCCGGCAGGGCGTGCGGGCGCGCGCATCGCCGGCCGGGCAGCCGGACGCGTTCCGGGGCCGGCGAAGGCCGGTGCAGGCGCCATGGTGCCGTGGGCGGGGTTGCCGGTGCGGAAGCTCGCCACCAGCGTATTGAGCTCGCCGATCCGGCCCGACAGCGCCCCCGCCGAGGCGGCGCTCTGTTCGGCCAGCGCCGCATTGGCCTGCGTCATCTCGTCGAGATGGGCGACCGCCTGGCTCATCTCCTCGATGCCGTTGGCCTGCTCGCCCGCCGCCGCCGAGATCTCCTGGATCGTGCCGGTGACCTTCCGCGACGCCGCCAGGATCGTCTCCAGCGACTCGCCGGCCCGGCGCACCAGCTTCACCCCCGCCTCGACCTCGGCATTGGACGATGAGATCAGCCCGGAGATGTCCTTGGCCGCCTCGCCGGAGCGCTGGGCGAGCGTGCGCACTTCGCTCGCGACCACGGCGAAGCCCTTGCCGGCATCGCCGGCCCTTGCCGCCTCGACAGCCGCGTTCAGCGCCAGCAGGTTGGTCTGGAAGGCGATGTCGTCGATCACCCGAATGATGTCGGAAATCTTGCGCGAGGCGTCCTCGATCCGCGCCATGGCGCTGACCGCTTCGCCGGCGATGGCGCCGCCGTCCTGAGCCGCCTTCATCGCCTCCTCGGCGACCGCCGCCGCCTGGCGCGCACCCTGGGCCGAAGCCTTCACCGAGGCCGCCAGCTCTTCGGTCGTCGCCGCGGTCTCCTCGAGCGAGGAGGCCTGCTCCTCGGTGCGCTTCGACAGATCGTCGGCGCCCGTGTTAATCTCGCGCGCCGCAATCCCGACATCCGACGCCGTCACCTGGATCGTCGACACCGTGGCAGAGAGGCGGGCGATCGTCTCGTTGACCGCGTCCTTGAGCTCAGCGAAGCGCCCGCGATAGGCGGTCGGCACCTGGCGGGTCAGATCACCCGCGGCGAGCGCCTGCAGTACATCGACGAATTCGGTGGTGGCGCCGTCGACCACGGCATTGATCTCATTGATGCCGGCAACGAGCTTCTGCATCTGCTCGTCGGCATCCTCGACCTTGAGCCGTGCCGAGAAATCACCAGCGGCAGCAGCCGCGACGACCTCGCCGACATCCGACACCACAACCGACATCGCGTCGGCGGAGCGAATCCGGTCCGCCGCGGCGGCCCGCTCCTGCTCCTGCAGCAGCGCGACCTGCTCGGTGCTCTGGCGCAGGACCGCCACGGCCCGCGCCATCTCGCCGATCTCGTCGCGGCGCTTGGTGTGCGGCACCTCGATCTGGGTCTCGCCAGCGGTGAGGCGGCTCATGCTCGCGCTGAGATCGAGCAGCGGACGCGTGATCGAACGCTGTGCGAACAGCAGCGCCGCGGCGACCGAAGCCAGCAGGGCGGCGAACAGCACTGACGGGAGAATCCACTGGACCTGGCGCGTGAAGGCAGCGGCCTCTTCGGAGAGCCGGTTCCCGACCTCTTCGTTGCGCTTGCCGAAAGCGACGAGCTGGTCGTTCAACGCCTTGCGATTGGCGCGGTTCTCATCGTTGTTGCCCTGCTGATTGGCCGCCGCGGTCGAGACCTCGCGACCGAGGCGAATCAGCTCGCCGCGGAAAGTGATGAACTCCTCGACCAGCTTCTGCAGCTTGAGCGCGGTCTCGCGCTCTTGGGCCGGCACGAGCGCAACCAGGTCGGCGGCAAGCTTGCGCATCACCGGGAAGCGCGCCTCCTTCGGCTTGGCGAAAGCCTCTGCCTCCTTGGCGTCCTTCGACATGTAGATGCCGCGGGAATCCATCACCACGGCGAAGACCTGCGTGTTGAGCCGCTCGGTGAGCAATGCGATCTCGCCCTGAACGTCGGAACGCGCGTTGAGGTCGCCGGAACGTGACAATGCGTAGAGGCTCAGGACTGCGGAAAGGATCGCACCGGCGGCGACGATCCCCAGCATCGCCAGCACCTTGAAGCGGATCGATTTCATATTCTTGCTCGTACTTTTCTGCGCGATCGAAGACTGACCCGCACTTAAACGTTCGGCATGACCCGGCACCGAAGCCCACAAGGCTTAAAAAGCTTTGCCGGTAGTGGTTAAAGGCCGTTTAAGACAGCCCGCCTTCCCTTGGGAAACTGCAGTAAAACTCGGCAACTCCTCGCCTTTCAGCTGCATAGTTGAGCAACTACCTACACAGGGTGGCAGCCAGTGCGACATGCAGGTGCGGCATGTCGCACTGTGGCATTCCGGCCACGCTCTGCGCCGGCCACAATTTCGCCACATGCTGTTCACCCCGGCGCCACGCGAGACCGTGAATTGAAAAGGACCAGCCGGCGAGGATCATTGGAACTTGTCGGCAATTCGCCTGTTTTCGCTGCCAGCCGCCGCCCAATCCAAGAGCCGAGTCATGTCCGCCCACCTGCCCGACGCCGCCACCGCCTGTTCCCGCCGCCGCTTCCTGACGATGGTCTCGGCCTTCGTCCCCGTCGGCCTCGCCGGCTGTGTCAGCGGCCCGCAGCAGCCCTACGAAGCCCGGACCCCGGTTCACCAGAACGCAGCCTTCCTGTCGATGTATGACGAGCGGCCCGACGAGCGGCATCCGCTGCCGGCAACCGATATCGACGAGGTCGACACGCGCTTCCTGCGCCAGGAAGTGGAATATCGGACCACGGAGCGGCCCGGCACGATCGTGGTCGACACCTCGGCCCGCTATCTCTACCTCGTCCGCGAGAACGGCCGCGCCATCCGCTACGGCATCGGCGTCGGCAAGCAAGGCATGTCCTGGCGCGGTCGCGCTACCGTCGCCCGCAAGGCCGAGTGGCCGCGCTGGACGCCGACCGCCGCGATGATCGCCCGCGAGCCGGAGCGGAACGCCCGCTGGGCCGGCGGCATGGCCGGCGGCATCGAGAACCCGCTCGGCGCCCGCGCCCTTTATCTCTACCAGGGCAACCAGGACACGCTCTACCGCATTCACGGCACCAGCGAGCCTTGGTCGATCGGCAAGGCGGTGTCGTCGGGCTGCATCCGCCTGTTCAACCAGGACATCATCGACCTCTACAGCCGCGTCCCGACCGGGACTCCCGTGGTCGTCCTGAACCGCAACCCAATCGGGGAGCCGCAGATCGACGAGACCGACGCGCCGCTGCCCCCGGACGACATCTGAGGCTCGCGGCCGCGACAGTCGACTACTTCGAGAAGGGCGGCTCGCAGCCGCCCTTTTTCATGTCGCCGCCGCGCCGTCACGGTCCCTTCGCCAGATCGGGCTACTCCTCCAGCCCCGGGCGGCTGCGATTTGCCTCGACGCGGTTTTGCGCTACGCCCTGCCGGTCGGCAGCCCGCCGACGAGACGATGAGACCGCCAGATGCGCGTGACGATGATCGGTTCAGGCTATGTCGGCCTGGTCTCCGGAGCTTGCTTCGCCGATTTCGGCCATGAGGTGACCTGCGTCGACACCGACGCCGGCAAGATCGCCGCCCTGAAGCGCGGCGAGATCCCGATCTACGAACCCGGCCTCGACGACCTCGTCGCCAACAATGTCCGTGCTGGGCGGCTCTCCTTCACCACCGAGCTCGCCGGGCCTGTGGCGGCGGCCGATGCCGTGTTCATCGCGGTCGGCACGCCCTCGCGCCGCGGCGACGGCCATGCCGACCTGTCTTATGTCCACCAGGCGGCGCGCGACGTCGTCGCGGCGATCGACGGCTTCACGGTCGTCGTCACCAAGTCGACCGTGCCGGTCGGCACCGGCGACGAGGTCGAGCGGATCATGCGCGAAACCCGACCCGATGCCGATTTCGCCGTCGTCTCCAATCCGGAGTTCCTGCGCGAAGGCGCCGCGATTGCCGACTTCAAGCGCCCGGACCGGATCGTGATCGGAACCGAGGACGATCGCGCCCGCAAGGTGATGGAGGATCTCTACCGGCCGCTCTACCTCAATGCGGCGCCTCTGCTGTTCACCGCGCGGCGAACCTCCGAACTGATCAAATACGCCGGAAACGCCTTCCTCGCGACCAAGATCACCTTCATCAACGAGATGGCGGACCTATGCGAGCGGGTCGGCGCCAATGTCCAGGAGGTGGCGCGCGGTATCGGCCTCGACAACCGCATCGGCGGCAAGTTCCTGCACGCCGGCCCCGGCTATGGCGGCTCCTGCTTCCCGAAGGACACGCTCGCGCTGATCAAGACCGCGCAGGACATGGAAAGCCCCTTGCGCCTGGTCGAGACGGTGGTGGCGGTCAACGACCAGCGCAAGCGTGCGATGGCGCGCAAGATCATCGCCGCCTGCGGCGGCTCGGTCCGGGCCAAGCGCATCGCCATCCTCGGCCTCGCCTTCAAGCCGAACACCGACGACATGCGCGAGGCGCCCTCGCTGTCAATCGTGACGGCGCTCCTCGACGCTGGCGCCGAGATCGTCGCCTATGACCCCGAGGCGATGGACAGTGCCAAGTCCTTGATGCCGGAGATCGCCTACGCGCCCGACGCCTATGCCTGCCTCGACGGCGCGGATGCGCTGGTGATCGTCACGGAATGGGACGCCTTCCGCGCCCTCGACCTCGATCGGGTCAAGGCGGCGCTGCGGCATCCGGTCGTGATCGACCTGCGCAACATCTACCGCTCCGGCGAGATGCACGCGCGCGGCTTCACCTATGTGAACGTAGGTAACGCCTGAAGCACGTTCCCTGGCGACGCGACAGAAAGGCGCCGGGCGTTCGCCTTGATAGCGTCATAAGCCGTCACCACCTTTCGGAGCGACAGGGCGACCGCCTTGTCCACCATGAGAGGAGATGACGATGACGCCGCAAGAACGCGACGTGATCGCCGGGATTTTCGATCGCCTGCGTCAGGCGGAAAACCAGCCGCGCGACCCCGAGGCTGAACGTTTCATCGCCGACAGGCTGCGCGAGCAGCCCTATGCCGTCTATGCGATGGCGCAGTCGGTCTACATCCAGGAGCAGGCGCTCACCAGCCTGCAGGGCCAGATCGAGCAGTTGCAGGCCGAGATCCAGCAATTGCGCAGCCAGCCGCCCGCTCCTGCTCCGTCGCAGCAGTCCGGCGGCTTCCTGTCGGGCATCTTCGGCGGTGGCGCGAGCCAGCCGGCCCGCTCCGGCTCTGTGCCGTCCTTCCCGCAGCGCGCCGCGCCGCAGCCGGCTTCGCCGCCCTGGGGCAGCCAGGCCGCAGCGCCGCAGCAGGGCATGGCCCCGCAGCAAGGCATGGGGGCGGCTCCCGCCCCCGGCACCTGGCAGAACCAGGCAGCCCAACCCCAGGCTCCGGCCCGAGGCGGCGGCTTCATGGCGAGCGCGCTGACGACGGCAGCCGGCGTCGCCGGCGGCATGGTCGCCGGCAACATGCTGATGAACGCGCTCGGCGGTAACAAGAGCGCCGCAAGCGAGACCAAGCCGGCCGAAGCGAGCACCGCTCAGAACAAGGACACCGGGCAGAACGACGAAGCTGCCCAGAACACGCAGACGGCGGCTGACCAGCAGCCGGCGGCGGAGCCGCAGCAGGCCTATCAGGAGCCGACCTATCAGGACGCCAACTACGACGATGGCAGCTACGATGACGGCATGGGCGGCGGCGGCGACGACGACTGGGCCTGAGGCCTGACATGGTCCGCTGAAACGACGAGGCCCGCCTGGCGACAGGCGGGCCTTTCTTGTCGGACGGGTGCGGCCGACCTCAGATCACGAAGACCTTGGCACCGACGCGGACGCGCTCGTAGAGATCGACAACATCCTCGTTGTTCATCCGGATGCAGCCGGAGGACACCGCCTGGCCGATTGTGTTCGGCTCGTTGGTGCCATGGATGCGATAGAGCGAGGAGCCGAGATAGAGGGCGCGCGCGCCGAGCGGGTTCTCCGGGCCGCCCGCCATGAAACGCGGCAGATCGGGACGGCGCTTCAGCATCTCGGCCGGCGGCGTCCAGCTCGGCCATTCCGCCTTGCGGGTGACCGCCTTCATGCCGGCCCATTCGAAGCCGGGCCGGCCGACGCCGATGCCATAGCGCAGAGCGCGGCCGCCGGGCTGGACCAGGAAGAGGAAGCGGCGCGGCGTATCGATAACGATGGTGCCGGGCTTGTGCGGCCCATCATAGGCGACTTCCTGCTTCTGGAAGCGCGGGTCGAGGGTGCGCGCGATCGGCCGCTCCGCCGGGATCGGCTCGCCGAGCGCAGCCGAGCGGCGTTCGCGGCGCGGCTCCATCGGATCGCCCTGGATCGGCACCGGCGCCTCGTAGTCGGAGAGCCGGCGCATCGCCGGCTGCTGGCCATAGGCGCCGCGCTGCGGGCGGTTGTAGACCGCCCCGCCCCGGCCATAGTCGGTCGGGTCCTGGCCAGTCATCATCATCTCGATGAAGCCGCCGCCATATTGGCCGCGGCCGGCCGAATGCGTGACCATGGGATCGGCCGGGCGCCAATAGGTCTCGGCATAGACCTGGCCCGACAACAGCAAGCCGCCGAGCGCAGCAAAGGGAACGAGATAGAGCGAACGCATGACGCAACTCTCTTTACGCAACAGGCTTGAAGCGTGAGGCGATGCGTTGAAATGAATGGTGAATCGTTGACTCTATCAGCCCCGGAACCGGCCTGATCGCTCAACTTCCCGGGGTTAACCTTAGCGATCCCCGAGCAAACGCGGTAAACGCCCGGTTCACGCCCCCCATCAGCGCCGACTCTTGCGCATGGCGAGCCAGAGCCGCAACAGCGTCCGGCAGCGGGCCACGTCGAAGGTGAGCATCAGCCCGCCATAGACGGCAAGACCAAGCGTGCCCTGCAGCAGCAGTTCGGGCATAGGAGAGAGCCGGCCGGAGAGCGGCCAGACGACGATCGCCATGGCGATGACCGCTGCGACGATAATGCCGATCTCGCGCCAGTTCAGGGAGACCGGGAGCGAGCGCAGGCCGACCCAGCCGGTGATGGCGAGAACCACGAGGAAGCTGAGGGTCTGGCCGAGCGCATAGCGTTCCGGACCGAGCGCGCCGGCGGCGAAGACCAGAGCGAGGTTGACGAGGAGACCTGCGAGGGCCGCCAGCGTCACCAGGCCGGTGCGCTTGCCGAGCAGGAAGACCGGGTAGATGCCGGCGGCGAAGACAGCGAGCGCGACGAGGCCCGGCAGAAGCAGCTGCAGATAGCCGGAGAAATGGCCATGGAACTTCGCCGGCACGAGCAGCGCCTCGAAAGCCGGCAAGACCAGGAAGAGGCCGGCGGCCACCGGCAGCGACACCATCAGCACGATCACGAAATTGGCGGCGATGCGCTTCTGCGCCGCGCGCACACCCTTGGTCTCGTCGAGCCGCAGCACTTCGCGCAGCATGACGATCTCCAGCGTCGTGGCGAGCATGCCGAACAGGCGCAACCCCATATCGGCGGCGAGCGAGAAATAGCCGGCTTCGGCGAAGCCGTTGCTGTCGGCCAGCAGCGAACGATTGAGCAGCGGGATCAGCGAATAGATCGCGTTTGCGCCGACGATCGGCAGCGCATAGCGCGCGAAGTCCGATGCCAGATCGCGCCGCGCCGCCGACCAGGCGAGCGGCCCATCCGCCAGCGCCCGCCGCACCGCGAGCAGGGCCGCCATGGCGCTGAGGACGCCGCCGAACATCACGACCGTCGCGTCGCGCGTCCACCAGGCGCCGCCGACCATCAGCAGCAAGGCGAGCACGTTCTTGACGATGATCAGGCGGGCATAGGCGGCATCGAGGAAACGGGCCCGGGCGATGGCGCCGTGGTAGTCGAACAGGCCGGCGCAGATGCCGCCCAGCACCGAGCCGGCGACGAGCATGACCGGCAGTCCGAAATCGACGCCCGCGACGACCGCCGCGACCAGGATGCCGCACAAGGCGAGCGTGATCCCCGCGCTCAGCACATCGAGGGTCGCCCGGATCTGCGGCTGTTCCTCGCGGGTCTTCTGCGAGTAGAAACGGACAGCCGAGAGCCTGATCCAGTCGAGCAGCGCGGTGTTGAGCAGCACGAGCATCGCCGCACCGATGGCGTAGCGGCCGAATTCGGCGGGCCCGAGGAAATAGGCGATGAGCAGCCCGAGGACGAAGTTCAGCCCGGCATTGATCACGAAGGGCAGGAGTACGGTCATGACGCCATCGCAAAGGGGCAAGCCGACTCAGCACCGGCCGCGCATGACTGCGCTGATCCCGCCTAGCCGCCAAACCCCGCCCGTCCAAGCGGAAACTGGCGCAGCCTCGCTCTGCGCCTTGGCGACAGACTGAGCCTATGCCGAGCGATCCGATCTTCTACCTGGTCGGCTGGACCACGACCCTGCTGATGGGCATCGGCAAGGGCGCCTTCGGTGGCGGCCTCGCCATCCTCGGCGTGCCGCTGCTGGCGCTCGTCGTCGATCCCCTGCAGGGCGCAATCATGGTGGCGGTGCTGATCGCCGCGATGGACCTTGTCGCCATCGGCAGCTTCGGTGTCTCGACCTGGTCGAAGCCGGATCTCGCCTGGCTGATCCCCGGCCTGATCGTCGGCATCGCGATCGGCTATGCCGTCTTCCTGATCGTCGACGCCCGCATCGTCACGCTGATCATCGGCGTCATCACTCTCGCCTTCACGGCACACTGGTTCCTGCGCGGCCGGACCGCGCCTGCCGGCCAATTGCGAGTTTCGCCCCCGCTCGCGCTGCTGGCCGGGACGGCCTCGGGCTTCACCACCTTCGTCGCCCATGCCGGCGGCCCGCCGGTCGCGATGTATCTGTTGGCACGAGGGCTTTCCAAGACCGCCTTCGTCGGCACGACCATCGCCTTCTTCATGCTGGGCAACATCCTGAAGCTGCCGCCCTATCTGGCGCTCGGCCTGAAGCAGCCGCAGGCGCTCTGGGCCGCGCTCGCCCTGCTGCCGGCAGCGCCGATCGGCGTCTGGATCGGCCGCTGGCTGCACGAGCGGCTCGACCAGAAACGACTGTTCTTCGCCTGCTATCTGCTGCTTGCGGCGGCAGCGCTGAAGCTGACGGCCGACGCCGCCCTCGCATTGCTGCGATAACGGCATGGCAGGAGCGCGAGCGCCCCATCTTTGCAGCAGACCGGATTTGGCCCTAAGCGATCGATCATGACCGCCCTGCCTGCCCTTCGCGACGCCACCGACGCCGATTCGGAGCCGCTCGCCACCCTGATCGCCGCGACCTTCGCCGAATATCCGAACTGCTGGTTCGACTGGTCGGAATTCCCGGAGCTGCGCCGCCCCGCCAGCCACTATGCGCAAAAGGGCGGCAAGCTCTGGGTCGCGGATGGGCCGGGCGGGCGCATCGTCGGCTCGATCGCCGTCGTGCCGGTGCCGGACCAGAATGCGGTCGAGCTATTCAAGGTCTATGCCGATCCGAGCCAGCGCGGCAGCGGGCTGGCGCAGGCCCTGTTCGCCCGCACCCTCGCCTTCGCTGAAGCCGGCGGCTATGGCGAGATGATGCTGTGGTCGGACAGCAAATTCGCCCGCGGCCACCGCTTCTACGAGAAGCTCGGCTTCGTGCGCTGGCCGGGCGAGCGCTACCTCGCCGACATCTCCTCGACCTGGGAATACCATTTCCGCAAGCCGCTCGCCCCGGCGCAGTCATGAATCTCAATACCGCGCTGCGGGCGGTTCTCGGCATCGCGCTGCTCACCGCGATGGATGCGGTGATCAAGGCGCAGATGCAGCAGCACCCGTTCCTGCTGGCGCTGTTCATGCGCTTTGCCGCGGGCGCCGTCTGCGCGATCGTCGTCGTCGCGGTCTTGCGGCCGGCACGGCCGACGCGCACGAGCCTGATCGGCAACAGCATCCGCATCCCGCTGGTCATCCTCACCGCCGGCAGCTTCTTCTATTCGATCTCGGTGCTGCCGCTGGCGGAGGCGCTGACGCTCTCCTTCCTCGCCCCGGTCTTCGTCGCCCTGCTCGGAGCGCTGATCCTGAAGGAACGGCTCGACGGGCGCATCCTGCAGGCGCTCGGCTTCGGCCTCGCCGGCATGCTGGTGATGGTCTGGCCGCGCCTGCAGGGCGGCGTCACTGGTGCCGAGCTCGGCGTCGCCGCGGCACTCGTCTCGGCGATCTCCTACGCCTTCAACCTGATCCTGCTGCGCACGATCGCGGTGAAGGAGCATCCGGCGATCATCGTGCTGTTCCAGAACGCCGGGCCGGCGCTCTGCCTGGCCTGGCCGGCCTGGTACGTCTTCCAGCCGATGAGCGGTGGCGACCTCGCCACCTATCTCTCCGCCGGCGCGCTCGGCGTCGCCGGGCATCTGTCGCTGACCTCGGCCTTCGCCCGGGCGCCGGCCTCGCGGCTGGCGCCGATCGAGTACACGGCGCTGGTCTGGGCGAGCCTGCTCGGCTGGTTCGTCTTCAGCGAAGTGCCGCTCTGGACCACCTATGCCGGTGCGGTCCTGATCGTCGCCGGCGCCCTCGCCGTCAGCCGGCGCTGATAGTCGCCACGAATTCGCCGGCTTGGTCGGCTTCTGCACGAGGCAATGCGAAGGGAGAGACCGCCCGCCATGCTTGCATTCCTGTCCGACTGCGATTGACCGAAGCATGCAGCGCGCCGGCACCGCTGCTCGCGTCCTGCGCGAACCCGGCCTTCCCGCCGCGCTCTGCGTTCATCTCCTGTTCGGCCTCCTCCTCGCCATCCGGACGCTCAGCAGCTTCACACCGCCGATCGAGACGAGCATCGAGGTCGAACTGGTTGCGCCGGAGTCGCTGGCGCCTCCCGCTCCGGCCCAGGCGCCCGCTCCTCCCCTAGCCGAGATCGCGTCACCTCCGCAGCCGGCTCCCCCCACTACGCAGCCGGAAAAGCCAGCCAGCCGGCCCGTTCCACCACCGGCCGAGCCGCCAGCGATGATCACCGCCCGGACGCTGCATTCTGAAAGCGTGCTGGCCAATCCGCGCAGCCGCGGCGCGCGTGAGGCGCTGAAGACGCTCGAGGCGAGCGAGCGCATCGAGCAGCTTTGCAATCTCGAGGCGATGAGCCAGATCCATGCCTGGAAGGCGGAGTTCGAGCCGGATCGCGTCGTCGCCTATGCCATGGCCAGCACGAAGCTGACCAAGGGCGCCCTCGAAGCCGAGGGCGCCGCCTTCCGCAGCCGCAAGCAATGGTACGGCCTGCGCTTTCGCTGCGAGATGGCGGCAAACGGCAAGGTCGCCGGCTTCCAGTTCCGCGTCGGCGCGGCGATCCCGCGCAGCGAATGGGCAGCACACGACCTGCCGCCCGAGCATTAGCCCTGCTGCGAGAGCCTCAGGCCGGCTTGCCGCAATAGGCCTCCAGCCGGTAGCCGTCGGGGTCGACGACGAAGGCGGCGTAATAGTCGGGGCCATAGGAGTCGCGCAGGCCCGGCTTGCCGTTGTCGGTGCCGCCCGCCGCGAGCGCCGCCGCGTGGAAAGCGTCGACGCTCTGGCGTGTCGGCGCGACGAGACAGAAGTGCAGATTGGAGTCGCGGTCCGGCGGCACCGGCGCCGAGACCGCGCCGATCCAGAGCCCGACGCTTTCCTTGCCATAACCGAGCGAACTCTCGTCGGCACTGAGGCAACCATAGCCGAGAGCGCCAAGTGCGGCGTCGTAGAAGCACTTCGTGCGGGCGATCTCGCGAACGCCGATCGAGACATGGTCGAACATGGCCTGTTTCCTCCCTCTCAGGCTTTGATGCGCTTTGCGCGGAAATCGGCCTGGAGCTGCCAGCTCCCGCCGCCATCGCGCGAGCGGTCGCCGATCCAGTGGAACGAATCCCGCGTGATCTCAGTGAAGCGCCAGCGGATCGCGGTGCCGTCGTCCAGCCTGCCGTGCTGGACTATGTCGTTGCCCTCGGCCCGGCCGATCTGGTGCGTGTAGTACTGCTTGAGCGGGTCGTTCCAGCGGATGTGCCAGGCATCCTCGCCGGGGTCGTAGATGCGTAGCGTCGTGCCGTGGAAGAAGCCCGGCAGCGCCCAGACATCCTGCACGGCGCGCCCGCCGAGTACCCAGCCGAAATGGATCCCGCCCTTGGCCTCATGGCGCTGGCCGTCATCGGTGTGCATCACGGCAGCCATCGTCCACGCGCCGACGAACTGGCCGTAGAGGGCGAGCTTGCCGGCGAGGTCAGGGTCCGGCCCGGTCGCGATGAGGGCATCGGCCAGCGTCGATGGCGCTGCTGTCATGATCGTGCTCCGTCTGGACCAAGTTGGTGTCCAGCTTGACCCGGAGCCTCGGGCCGCGCTTGGGAAAAACTGCTAAACTCGCGAACCATGACGGCGACCGCCCATCTCCTGGCATCAGGCTCCGGCTGGCGGGTCAGCGACATTGTCTGCACGGCCGGCCCGGACGATCGCGCCTTCGAGGAAGCGCACCCGCAGCACTGCATCGCCATCGTCCGCAGCGGCTCCTTCCGCTACCGCTCGACGCAAGGCAGCGCCGTGCTCGCGCCGGGCGCGCTGCTGCTCGGCAATCGCGGCGCCTGCTTCGAATGCGGCCATGAGCATGCGGCCGGCGACCGCTGCCTCGCCTTCCAGTTCGAGCCGGCCTGGCTCGAAGGCATCGTCGCGGCCGTGCCGGGCGCCCGGCGGCTGGACTTCGCGCAGCCGCATCTGCCGGCGCTGCCCGTGCTCGCCAGTGTCGTCGCCGAAGCGGAAATCGCCGCGGACGAGCCCGAGAGGCTGGAGGAAACGGCGCTGCGCCTCGGCGGCGCCGTGGCGAGCGTGCTGTCAGGCGCAAAACCCGGGATCGGGACGCCAAGCGCCCGCGACGAACGCCGGATCACGCGGGCGCTGCGCCATATCGAAGCGCATTGCGAGGACGCTCTCCCGATCGATGAGCTGGCGCGGCAGGCGGCGATGAGCCCCTATCATTTCCTGCGGACGTTCAGGGCGGTGGCCGGGATGACGCCGCATCAATATGTGCTGCGCACCCGCCTGCACCGAGCGGCCGTGCTGCTGCGCCGGACGGACCAGCCGATCGCGGGCATTGCCTTCGATTGCGGCTTCGGCGACCTCTCAACCTTCAACCGCCGCTTCAGGCGGGTGATGGGCGTGAGTCCGGGCGCCTATCGCATCGCGTGAGCAACATTCAGCGCTTGCCGCCGAAGATCATGCAGGTCTCGGTCCCGTGCGCCAACAGCTTGCCTGCTGCGTCGACCAGCTTGCCTTCACTGGTCGCGACCGAACCGCCACGATGGATCAGCCTGCCCTCACAGCGCACCGGGCCGCTGGCAGGCATGACCGGGCGGACATAGTTCAGCTTCATCTCCAGCGTGGTGTAGCCCTCGCCGACCCGCAGCGTCGAATGCACGGCGCAAGCCATGGCGGAATCGAGGATCGTCGCCGTCCAGCCGCCGTGGATCGTCCCGAGCGGGTTGAAGAAGCGCGGCGAGGGCGTGCCGACGAAGACCACCCGGCCCTCCTCGACCTCGGCGATATCGAAATCCATCGCATCGGCGAAGGGCGGGCCGGGATGGCGTCCCTCGATCATCCCGCGCAGGAAGGATGCGCCGTCCTCCGCCAGCAGGACATCACGACTGACGACTCCGACCTTGCGGGACACGGCTGCGCTCCATCTCTATCGTGTAGATGCACGATATGGATGGAGCTGGATAGCGGTCAAGCCGGCTGGTGCGAGATCAGCCGACTTCCCTCGCCGCCCGCCGGATTGCCTTGAGACTGTCGCGCGTCTCGCTCCAGCGTTCCTGGCCGAGCCCGCCCTCGATCCTGTCCTGCGCCGCGCGCCAGTAAGGGATCGCCGCCTCGATCGCGGCGCGGCCCTTCTGCGTGACGGCATAGGTCAGCGCCCTACCCTTGCAGTCGACCGGCTCGATCAGCTGCTCGGCAGCAAGCAGTTGCAGGTTGCGCGTCAGCGAGGTCCGCTCCAGCGCGAAGCGGTCGGCGAGCTCGGTGACCGAGCGCCAGGCGCCGGTCGAAAGCGCCGAGAGCAGAACGAACTGGGTGATCTTCAAGCCACTCGGCCGCATCGCCTCGTCATAGGCGCGGGTGACGGCGCGTGCCGTCATGCGGACATGCAGCACCACACAGGAACGGGCGATGTCGTCGAGAGGGAGATCAGGGACTGGCGTCGTCATCCCGCCACGATAGCGGGTTTAGTGTCCGGCCGCAGCAGGGCAGATGGCGGCAGTCATCGCGTTCACCTTTTACGCAGCGGATTCCTTGACTCCGGCAGCCCTCGGGCCTATCTCCGCCACGTCGGTTAGCACTCACTCGGTGAGACTGCTAACAGACCCCTTTCACGGGCAAATTCGAGCCCGTCCAGAATAAGACCGAGAGGAAGACAGAACCATGAAGTTCCGTCCGCTGCATGACCGCGTTGTGGTCCGTCGCCTTGATGGCGAAGAGAAGACCAAGGGTGGCATCATCATCCCCGATACCGCCAAGGAAAAGCCCCAGGAAGGCGAGATCGTCGCAGTCGGCCCCGGCGCCCGCGACGACGCCGGCAAGCTGGTTGCTCTCGATGTCAAGAAGGGCGATCGCGTCCTCTTCGGCAAGTGGAGCGGCACCGAGGTCAAGATCGACGGCCAGGATCTCCTGATCATGAAGGAATCCGACATCATGGGCATCGTCGGCTGAGCAGCCAGGCGCCCACCCGTCCGTAGAGTTCAATCAGGAGTAGTCTCATGGCTGCCAAAGAAGTTCGCTTTTCCACCGACGCCCGCGACAAGATGCTGCGCGGCGTGGACATCCTCGCCAATGCCGTGAAGGTCACGCTGGGTCCCAAGGGCCGCAACGTCGTGATCGAGAAGTCGTTCGGCGCCCCGCGCATCACCAAGGACGGCGTCACCGTCGCCAAGGAGATCGAGCTCGCCGACAAGTTCGAGAACATGGGCGCTCAGATGGTCCGCGAAGTCGCTTCGCGCCAGAACGACCATGCCGGCGACGGCACCACCACCGCCACCGTGCTCGCCCAGGCGATCGTCCGTGAAGGCGCCAAGTCGGTTGCGGCCGGCATGAACCCGATGGACCTGAAGCGCGGCATCGACCTGGCCGTCGAGGCCATCGTCGCCGACCTCAAGAAGAACTCGAAGAAGGTCACCTCGAACGCGGAAGTCGCGCAGGTCGGCACCATCTCGGCGAACGGCGACGAGTCGGTCGGCAAGATGATCTCGACCGCGATGCAGAAGGTCGGCAACGAGGGTGTCATCACCGTCGAGGAAGCCAAGACCGCCGAGACCGAGCTCGACGTCGTCGAGGGCATGCAGTTCGACCGTGGCTACCTCTCGCCCTACTTCATCACCAACGCCGAGAAGATGGTCGCCGAGCTCGAGGACCCCTACATCCTCATCTTCGAGAAGAAGCTGTCGTCGCTCCAGGCGATGCTGCCGATCCTCGAGGCCGTCGTGCAGACCGGCAAGCCGCTGCTGATCATCGCCGAGGACGTCGAGGGCGAGGCTCTGGCCACGCTCGTCGTCAACAAGCTCCGTGGCGGCCTGAAGGTCGCGGCCGTCAAGGCTCCGGGCTTCGGTGATCGTCGCAAGGCCATGCTCGAGGACATCTCGATCCTGACCGCCGGCCAGATGATCTCGGAAGACCTCGGCATCAAGCTCGAGACCGTGACGCTCCAGATGCTCGGCCGCGCCAAGAAGGTGCGCATCGAGAAGGAGAACACCACGATTATCGACGGCGCCGGCAAGAAGAAGGACATCGAGGGCCGCGTTGCGCAGATCAAGGCGCAGATCGAGGAGACCACCTCGGACTACGACCGTGAGAAGCTCCAGGAGCGTCTGGCCAAGCTCGCCGGCGGCGTCGCGGTCATCCGCGTCGGCGGCGCGACCGAGGTCGAGGTCAAGGAGAAGAAGGATCGCGTCGACGATGCCCTGAACGCCACCCGCGCTGCGGTGGAAGAAGGCATCCTGCCGGGCGGCGGCGTCGCCCTGCTGCGCGCCCTGAACTCGGTCAAGTCGATCAAGACCCAGAACGACGACCAGAAGACCGGCGTCGAGATCGTCCGCAAGGCGATCGCTGCTCCGGCCCGCCAGATCGTCGACAACGCCGGCGGTGACGGCGCGGTCGTGATCGGCAAGCTGCTGGAGTCGAAGGACTACGCTTGGGGCTACAACGCCCAGACCGGCGAGTACGGCGATCTGGTCAAGGCCGGCATCATCGACCCGACCAAGGTCGTGCGCACGGCGATCCAGGACGCGGCTTCGATCGCCGGCCTGCTGATCACCACCGAGGCGATGATCGCCGAGACGCCGAAGAAGGACGCCCCGATGCCCCCGATGGGCGGCGGCGGCATGGGCGGCATGGACTTCTGAGGAAGTCCAGACGCCCCAGACATTAACTCCCGAAACCGGGCAAGCCCGGTTTCGGTGGCGGCATGGACTTCTGATCCAGGCCACCAGGCTCAACTATGGAAGGCCCGGCGCAAGCCGGGCCTTTTTCGTCACATCACCCAAGATCCTGGCGATATCGACCCGGACAATCTTGCCAGCTGCCGCAAGGTTCTTCCAACTGCAGACATCGCACGACTATCCCGCTCCCCGTGAGTCGGGCCGGCCTTTCGCCATCGCGCGCCACAATGAGGCATACCCGCGCGACGGGCGGAGCGGAGATCATCAATGGTTCGGCGGTCTGCTGTGATTGTCGGCGTCTACGCCATGATCGGCTTCCTGGCGGTAGCGGCCGCGGCCGCGAGCGGCTGGTACGCCTTCCGAGACGCCCCGCCCACCATCCTGTCGGTCGCGGTTGGCGGAAAGGGCGGCAACGTCGATCAGCTGATGGGCGAGGTCCGCGATCTTGTCGCGACGCAGTCGAAGACCATCCGCCTCGAGATCGTACATACCGACGGCTCGGCGACGAATGCGCGCCTGGTTGCCGACGGCAAGGCGGCCCTCGCCTCGGTGCAAGCCGACATCATGACCGCGCCGACCGTCAGGGCCGTCGCAGTCGTTGCGCGCGAACATTTCCAGCTGATCGCGCGCCGCTCGTCCGGCATCCGGAGCCTGCGGGATCTTGCCGGCAAGCGCCTCGCCCTTCCGCCGGAAGGCACCTCGGGCAATCAGAACTTCTTCGCACTCGCGCAGCATCACGACCTGCCATTGGCCGAGATCAAGGTCAGCGCCGGCCCCGTCAACGACAACTTCGCAGCACTGGAGC
Organism: Allobosea lupini; assembly: GCF_900109525.1. Taxonomy (GTDB): domain Bacteria; phylum Pseudomonadota; class Alphaproteobacteria; order Rhizobiales; family Beijerinckiaceae; genus Allobosea; species Allobosea lupini. Next base: position 325,776 of record NZ_FOAN01000002.1, read on the forward strand.
GCGGCGAGATCGACGCGATCGCCTTCGTCAGGGCACTACGCGATCCCGCCACTGTCGAGGTCATGCGGCGCCTGCAGCAACGCGGCGACGGGCTCTTCTTCGTGCCGGTCGAGCAGGCCTCAGCGATCAAGCTGGTGAAGCCCTATGTCAGCGAAAGCAGCATCAGCCAGGGGACCTATCAGGGATATCCGCCAGTCCCCGAGCAGGACACGCCGACGCTGGCGATCGGAATCAATCTTGTTGCGGGCGTCAAAGTGCCGGACGCCGCCGTCGAGGAACTGACACGCATCCTGTTCGAAGAGCAGTTGCGTCTCGCCTTCCGGACACCGCTCGCCGCGGGTATCGCGCGGCCGGCACAGAACGGCCCATCCGTGGCGATCCATGCTGGCGCAAAAGCCTATTACGACGGCGCCAGGCCGTTCCTTCTGGTGCGCTATCGCGATGAGATCACCTTCATGATCTCGATGCTGACCATCGCGTATTCCGGCGTGATGATGCTGCGGCTGCAGATCCGCAACCGACGCAAGGTCCGGGTCAGCGCCTACAATGACAAGCTGATCGACATCGCGTCGCGGGCGCAGGAGGCAGATGACCTTGCGACGCTGCACGGCTGCCGGAAGGACCTCAACCTGCTGATCCAGCGGGTGATGAAGGATTTCTCCGAAGAGCGGATCTCCGACCAGGGCTTCCACGTGTTTTCGTTGAGCTGGGAGGCCGTGCGCGCCTCGATCGCCGAAGCGATAGGCGAAGCACGCGCGTCCGGGCAGGCCGGCAAGCGAGTAGCTGCCTAAGCGACTCGACTTTGCACAGGCATGTGAAGCCACGCGCTTGCATCGACTTTGGTTGTAGGCCCTAGATCGCAGCTGGTGCGGCATCCTGCCGCGCTCTGCTTTCGGGGGTCCCTTTCATGAACAACCCTGCTTTGGGCGATGCCGCCAAGCTGATCGGCCGCATCCTGCTCGCCCTGATGTTCGTGCTTGCCGGCTGGTCCAAGATCAGCGGCTATGCCGGCACGCAAGCTTACATGGCCTCGGCCGGCGTGCCCGGCATCCTGCTGCCACTCGTCATCATCGTCGAGCTGATCGGCGGCCTGATGATCGTCGTCGGCTTCAAGACCCGCCTCGTCGCCCTCGCCCTGTTCGCCTTCACCATCGTGGCCTCGGTGCTGTTCCACATGAACTGGGCGCAGCCGATGCAGCAGCTCCTGTTCATGAAGAACCTTGCCGTGGCCGGCGGCTTCCTCGTGCTGTTCGCGGCCGGCGCAGGCGCCTATTCGGTCGACAAGGACTGAAGCCCATCACAAAACGCTGAAAAAGCGCGGCCCGGACTTGAGCCGGGCCTTTTTTGTGCGCAGGGCTGATCTACAACGCTTTCTTCCAGGCAGCGCGTCTCCCGCGCTGATTCCCCGACAAGGACGATGCCATGCGCCTGTTGAGTTTCGCCGTCGCCGCGCTTGCCGTGATCGCGCTCGTGGTCGGCCAGCAAAGCGGCAGCCACGGCATCCTCGGTCTCGGCGCCGTCGGCCTGCTGCTGGCATTCGCCACTTTCCGGGCTACCGAGATCAGCACCTTCCTGAAAATCTTCTCGGTCATCTTCGCAGTGGAATACGTCGCGACCGGTGCCGGCGCGGTGCTGGCGCAAGTCGGCTTCTGGCCGGCCGGCTGGCAGGCGATCGCACCGCCGGCGAGCCTGCCGACGACGATCGCCGTCTTCGGCATCCTCGTCTATGCGATCTCGTTCATCCCGGCGATCCGGCGCATCGCCCGGCTGGCTTCGCCCTATTTCGAGGCGCCGGAAGCGACCACGGCGCAGCTCTGGCCGGTGAAGCCCTTCTCGATCGGCACGGGCCGCCTCGGCATCGCGCTGCTGGTCTTCCTCGTGGTGCTCAACCAGATCCAGGTCGGCATTTCGCTGCGCCTTTCCTTCTTCAACCGCGATTTCTACAACGCGATCCAGGAGAAGGACGCGGCGACCTTTTGGTACCAGCTGATCTACGTCTTCAGCGTCTGGGCCGCGATCTTCGTCATCTCCAACCTGATCGAGATGATCGCCAACTACACGCTCTTGATCCGCTGGCGCCGCTGGATGGCGGAGAGCTTCAGCGCGGCCTGGCTGCGCAACGCCAATCACTACCGGGTCTCGCTCGCCCACACCGCCGACAACCCCGACCAGCGTATCGCCGAAGACACGCGCGCCTTCGTCAACCAGACCTACAGCTTCGCCCTGCCGCTGCTGACGCAGGTATCGACGCTGGTCTCGTTCTCGATCATCCTCTGGTCGATCCCGGTTGCCAGCGTCGTGCCGGGGACCGAGATCAGCATTCCCGGCTTCATCTTCTGGATGGCGCTGATCTATTCGGTCGCCGCGACCTGGATCGCCCATCTCATCGGCCGGCCGATGATCGGCCTCGAGTTCGAACAGGAGCGGCGCGAGGCGAATTTCCGCTATTCGCTGGCCCGCCTGCGCGAATATTCCGAGCAGATCGCCCTGATGCGCGGCGAAACCTCCGAGCAGCGCCACCTCACCGAACGCTTCGGCGACATCGTCCAGAACTTCTACCGGCTGGTCTGGGCGCGGGTGCGGCTGACGACCTTCACCCTGTCCTTCGCGCAAGCCAATGTCGTCGTGCCCTACATCCTGCTCGCGCCGCATTACTTCTCGGGCAAGATCACGCTCGGCATCATGACCCAGGTCGCCTCGGCCTTCGACCGGGTGCAGACGGCGATGTCGTTCTTCATCGACCGCTACCAGTCGATCGCCTCCTATGTCGCCTCGATCAACCGCCTCACCACCTTCGAGGCTGCGATCGCCCAGGCGGAAGCGCAGGGCGCCGGCGGCGCAGACGCCGGGATCGACATCGCGCAGAAGGCCGGCACGGACACGACGATCGAGACGCTGTCGCTCACCCTGCCGAATGGCCAGCCGATCGTGAACGCATCCGACCTGACCCTGCCTGCGGGTCATTCGACGCTGGTCGTCGGCCCCTCGGGCTCCGGCAAGTCGACCCTGTTCCGGGCGCTTGCCGGCATCTGGCCCTTCGGCAAGGGCAAGGTAGCGGCGCCCGCCGGCCAGACCATGTTGCTATTGCCGCAGCGGCCCTATCTGCCGCAGGGATCCCTGCGGGCGGTGCTGTCCTACCCCGCAGAGCCGAACGCCTTCAGCGATGCCGACATCCGCGCAGCCATGGAGAAGGTCAAGCTCGGCCATCTCACCGATCGGCTCGATGAGGTCGACCTCTGGGGCCAGCGCCTCTCCGGCGGCGAGCAGCAGCGGCTCGCGGTCGCCCGTGCGCTGCTGGCCAAGCCCGACTGGCTCTTCCTCGACGAAGCGACCGCCTCGCTCGACGAAACGCTCGAGAACGAGATCTATGCGATGATCCGGCGCGAACTGCCGCAGACCAGCATCGTCTCGATCGGTCACCGCTCGACATTGCGCGCTTTGCACGACGGGCTGGTCGCAATGGAAAAGAACGCCGACGGCACCTTCAGCCCGAAGGCGAAGGCCATGGCGGAGGCGAGGTAACCACAGCGACCTGTCCCTCTCCCCTCGCGGGACAGGGTGAAGATGAGGGGTCTCGCAACGCAGGTCGCTGGCCGTGCGTCGTGTGGAGGCGGCCCCCTCCCAACCTGAGCGCACCCTCATCCGGCCCTTCGGGCCACCTTCTCGCAAGGGGAGAAGGGCGGGTGCCGCCTCAGATACCGCGGTCGAAGCGGATTTCGCCGGCACCCGTCTTGATGACGAGACGGCCTTCGACCAGGTCCCATTGCCGTGCGGTGCGCAGCGCCATCAGATAGCTGCGCTCGAAATCCGCGACGCTCTTGTCGCAGGCGGCCTTGGTCACCGCGATCGGGCCGACGGCGAAGCCCTGCTGGCGCAGCGGATAGGCCGAGGCCGAAAAGGTGTTGCAGCCGGCAAAGCCGGTGCCACGCAGGTTGGAATCGACCTTCAGCGTTGCCTTGAAGCTGTTGATCGGCTTGCCGTTCAGCTGGGTCGCCGTCCAGGAGGCGTCGAACGGAAAATTCTTTTCCTGCTTCGGCGGCGGAGCGTCCTGCGGCTGCTCACTACGAGACGGCATCTGCTGGCGACGCTGCGCGAGCGCATCGCTCACCAGAACCGGCGACAGGGAGAGAGCGAGAGCGGCCAGGAGGCCAAGGCGCGACTGCGTATTCAACTGGTCCAGACCCCGATTGGAAAGAGCGACAGCCCGTAGGAGAACCCGATACTTTCCACTGCACCGATCGTGGTGGCGAGCGCAAGTCTCGATCCCACCGCTTTTGGCACGCCTTGCACCGAAATCGCCTCGCCCGGCCGAACTACCCGGACATTGCGTCGGGAATCCGGCGTCTGAACATGTTCCGCAAAAGTGGGCACCACTTTTGCGATGAGAACATGTTCGTCTTTGAGTTTGCGCGAATTCTGTTCGTTCGGCTGTTACCAGCCGAACGGAAAGCGCGTCAGATTCTCGCCAGCAGCCGCTCGATCAGCGGGTTGGAGCGGCGGAAGACATAGTCGAGCGCCCGTACGGTGATGTCGTCGGCACCGGCCTTGCTCAGCTCCTCGACCAGCGGGAACACCGCCTTGCGCGGGCAGTGCAAGGTGATGACACCTTCACCACTGGCGGTGCCGAAAGGCAGGCGCGCGCCGAGCCGATGCGCGATCTCGCCGAGCCGCTGGGGCGAGACGGCGTTGAGCACCGCGCGGACCTCGCGCACCGAGCGCGCCTCCTCCTCGGCCGCGATGCGCGACAGGATGGCGGCGGCGGCATCGCGCGCCTGCTTGCCCCATGGCGCACGTACGGATGCGACGAGATTGGCCTCCGAGGCCAGGATCACGCCGTCGTCCAGCACCTTCAGCGCATTCGCCGTCAGCGTCGCGCCGGTGGTGGTGATGTCGACGACGATCTCGGCGGTGCCTGCGGCCGGAGCCCCCTCGGTCGCGCCCAGGCTCTCGACGATGCGGTAGTCGGCGAGGCCGTGATTGGCGAAGAAGCGCCGGGTCAGGTTCACGTATTTGGTGGCGACGCGCAGCTTACGGCCGGTGCGGGCGCGCATGGTCGCGGCGACGTCGTCGAGATCGGCCATGGTGCGCACATCGATCCAGGCCTGTGGCACGGCGACGACGACATTGGCGTGGCCGAAGCCCAGCGGCGCCAGCATGACCATGCTGGCATCGGCATCGGCGACCTGCTCGCGCACGAGGTCCTCGCCGGTGATGCCGAGATGAGCGGAGCCGGACGAAAGCTGCGCGACGATCTCGGAGGCCGAGAGATAGGCGACCTCGGCCCCGCCGAGCCCGGCGATCTGGCCGCGGTACTCGCGCTGGCCGCGTGCCTGAACGAAGGAGAGGCCGGCGCGGCCGAAGAAGGCGGTGGCGTTCTCCTGCAGCCGGCCCTTGGAGGGCACTGCGAGAACCAGCGGCGCGTCGTTGGTCATCTTGTCCGTCCCGCTCATGCCTTGCCTCCCGCGAGACGATCGAGCCAGAGCGAGGCACCGACGGCCGGCACCGCCGCGGGCGCGCCGAGGCGCTGCAGCACGCCGTCATAGCGGCCACCGCCGGCGATTGGCTTCAGATCCGGCCGGGCCGGATCGTGCAACTCGAAGATGAAGCCGGTGTAGTAGTCGAGATTGCGGGCGAAGCCGGCCGAGAAGGAGATGCTGCCGACATCGACGCCGCGTGCGGCGAGGAAGCCGGTGCGCTCGTCGAAGGCATCGAGCGCGGCGGAGAGATCGAGCCCGGCCTCGCCGGCAAGCTTACGGAGGGCGGCGGAGGCGCCGTCCGGATCGCCGCCGATCGCCAGCGCATGCGCGATCACGCCGCTCGCCTCGCCATTGACCGGATTGTCTCGCTCGGCGGCGCGCGCCAGGAAGCGCTCGGCGATGTCGCCGGCCGAACGGCCGCCGACGGTCGAGATGCCGGCGATCGAGAGCACGTCCTCGACGAAAGCGCGCGCCGCCTTGGGATCCTGCCCCTCCAGCGCCTTGAGCAGGCCGGCATGGGCATGCTCGACCTCGTTCACAGGCGGCTCGAGCGCGGCGACGGCGTCGGCGCCCTTGCCTTGCGCCACAGCGCGCATCAGCCGGCGGCGGGCGGCCTGCGGCACGCCGAGCCGATCGAGCAGCGCGGTCAAAAGCGCGACATCGCCCATCAACAGGCGCGGCCGGCTCAGGCCGAGTGCGGCGGCGGCTTCGACCGTCAGGGCCATGATCTCGGCATCGGCGGCAGCGAAATCGCTGCGGCCGAAGGATTCGAGGCCGGCCTGGGCGAACTCGCTCGGCTCGTTGGCGCCGCGCATGCGGAAGACCGGGCCGGCATAGGCGTAGGACGCCGGCTCGCTGGCATGAGCGGCGATATGCGCCAGCGCGACGGGGATGGTGTATTCCGGCCGCAGGCACCATTCGCGCCCGTCATCGTCCTGCGTCAGGAAGATGCGGCGGCGGATATCCTCGCCGGAGAGGTCGAGGAAGGGCTCGACGGGCTGCAGGATCGCCGGCTCGGCGCGCCTGTAGCCCTCGCGCTCGAACGGCGCGATCACGGTCTCGAGCTTTGAGCGCATGGCCGGCACTTTACAAAAACCCTGTTGCGGCGCCGTCCTAGCAGGGACGCCCGCGATTTTCGACGGTTTTTAGGGAATTGGGTGAACGGGAATCCGGAGACCGCCCTTCCCTTCTCCCCTTGCGGGAGAAGGTGGCTCGGCGAAGCCGAGACGGATGAGGGGTCGCGCCACATTCCAGAAGGAGCGAGTGGAGCGCCACGGAACAAGCGCAGCGCGACCCCTCATCCGCCTGCCGGCACCTTCTCCCGCAAGGGGAGAAGGGAGCTAGCGATGTCGCGCCAACACCCGCTTCACCTCTTCGACCAACTCGGCCACCGGCACGGAGAATTGCGCCTGCGCCTGGCGCTCCTTGTGCTCGGCCGAGTCCTTGACGTCGCGGCCCGCTGCAGCGAGTTCGGCGCCGAGGATCAGGTCCTTGATCACCACCGTGCCGGCCTCGCGCTCCGAGGAACCCTGAATGATTGCGCAGACGGCGCCGCGGCGGTCGGCATATTTCATCTGGGCGTTGAAGCCGGAGGAGCCGAGATAGAGATCGGCCCGGCAGAGCGCCCTGCCATGCTCGTCCTTGGCCTGCCGAAGCTGCGCGACGAAAGCCTGATAGGCCGGCATGAACTCCGGCGATTTGTTGTCCATCGCGGTGACGACGACGAGCGGCAATTCGTTCTTCTGGTCGACGATCGGCGACTTCACCGCCTTCAGCGCCGAATAGAGCCGGGAGACGCCGATCGAGAAGCCGGTCGCCGGCACGGGCTCGGGCCGGAAGCGGCCGACGAGGCCGTCGTAGCGCCCGCCGCCCGCGACCGAGCCGAAGCGGACGACCTGTCCGTCCTCATTGGTGACCGGGAAGGTCAGCTCCACCTCGTAGACCGGGCCAGTGTAGTATTCGAGACCGCGGACGACGGAGGGGTCGATGCGGATGCGACCGCGATCATAACCCGCTGCTTCGACGAGCTTCGCAATCTGCTCAAGCTCGGAAATTCCAGCCGCCGCCGTTTCATTATTTCCGAAATGAGTACGCATACCGCCGAGCACGCCCTTGTTGGTTTCGACGAATTTGCCGCCACCAACCTCTTGCAACTCCGTGACTTCCCCACTCTGAAGCGCAGCCAGCGAGAGCACCATGTCGGCGTCGTCTTCACTCAGACCCGCCCCCTTGGTGAAATCCCCGCTCTCGTCCTTGCGACCCTCGCCAAGCAGCAGGCGCACACCCTCGGGTCCGAACTTGTCGAGCTTGTCGATGGCGCGCAGCACCGTCAGCCGGCGGCCGGCATTCTCCTCGCCGCCGAGGCCGATCGCCTCCATCACCCCGTCGAGCACTTTTCGGTTGTTGACCTTGACGACATAGTCGCCGCGCTTGATGCCGAGCTTCTCCATCGTGTCGGCGGCGAGCATGCAGATCTCGGCATCGCCGGCGACCGTGCCACTCCCGACGATGTCGGCATCGAACTGCATGAACTGGCGGAAGCGTCCCGGGCCCGGCTTCTCATTGCGGAAGACATAGCCGGCGCGGTAGCTGCGATAGGGTTTTGGCAGCGCGTCGTAATTCTCGGCGACATAGCGGGCGAGCGGCGCCGTCAGGTCATAGCGCAGCGAGAGCCACTGCTCGTCATCGTCCTGGAAGGAGAAGACGCCCTCGTTGGGCCGGTCCTGGTCCGGCAGGAATTTGCCGAGCGCGTCGGTGTATTCGACGAAGGGCGTCTCGACCGGATCGAAGCCGTAGAGCGAGAAGCTCTCGCGGATCACGGCGAGCATGCGCTCGGTAGCGGCGACATCGGCCGGGCCGCGATCGACGAAACCGCGCGGCTGGCGGGCCTTCAGCTTGGCAGGGGCGGACTTGTCGGCGGACATGGCGGGGAACTCGGTAAGTCAATGCTGATCGATGTCCGAGCGGGTTAGACCGGACCGCCGCTTGGGGCAAGCACGGCCGCGCAATCCGGCTAGGCGCATCATTCGCGGGCCGCTGCGACGGCACTCGCCCTCGCAGGGTCACCAGCCATAAGCAGGATCTCAGCGACGGAACGCCCGGCAGCGCGCATCGAAGGCGGCGAAAACCTCTTCGCTGTTGGATATGTCGAAAACGGCCTCGCGCGGCCTGCCGCCGCGATCCATGCGGCCGCTCACGACGAAGCGCTGGCCGCGTGCGAGCTGGTCGCGCGCGCCGGGCGAAAGCGTCGCCATGCCATTGAATTCGCCATCGCTGAACACGAGGCCCTCGTCCGCGCCTCCGACTTCCCAGCGCTGCGGGCGCCCGTCGATCGAGACCGGCGTCGGCGAGTTCGAGATCGACCAGTTGCCGGGCGGCAGGAACCAGTTGCTGATGTCAACGCCACCCTTCGAACCCTTGCTGCAACTGAGCGAGAGGCTGAAAGCCCGGTCATTCGAGCTGATCGAGATGTCGACCTGGACTTTCGTCGGCTGGGTCAGCCGCCAGCGCGAGGGCTTGCGCGGAGCGGCCGGCGGAGTTTCCGCCGCCGGCTTTGGTTCGCTCGCCGCAGCCGGTGGCTGCTCGGCCGCATGCTTCGGCTGGCTGGCGCCAGCAGCGGGTGGCTCGTCGACCTTCGGGACTTCGGCTGGCTTTGCCGGGCTGTCGGGGGATCGCAGCAGAGCATCGACAGGCTCGGCCGCGACGGGAGCTGGCTGCGGAGCAACGGGTGTGGCGGGATTGGGAACCGGAGCTGGAGCCGGGACAGCCACTGCCTTTGGCGCCGGGGGACCGTCGACGAGCGTGGCCGACACCAGTTTGACGATCCGGCCGGCCGCTCCGCACGCGACAGACCTGATCTTGAGGCGGGCACCCTTGCGGAACAGGTCGTCGAACGCGGCCTGCAGACGGGCATAGGCTGCGCGATCCCTGATGTCGTAGGCCGCGGGCAGATTGATGTAGCTGTCGTCATAGGGGGGCTCGTTGAATGTGAAGCCTTGCAGCTCGCCCTTCTCGACCGCGCGGTCGACGACCTGCCCCGTGCCTGTGCCGCGGACACAGCCGGAGCCGGTCGGCAGACCGGTGATCGCGACGACGCGCCCGGTCTGGTCCCTGTCGATCCGAATCTGTGCGGCTGCCGGTGTCGCCGCGGCAGCAGAAAGCAGGGTGAGAGATGCCAAAGCGACGAAACGCGAGCTGAGACAATCCGTCATGGGCATCAATTCCGTTGCGGCATGGAAAGGATAGAGGCACTCCGGCCAATATTAAGATGATATTGGCGGCCACGATCCTCCCGACGCAAGCGCTTTCTACAACGCCAATCCTTCATCCCAGTACGGAGTCGCCCCGTAAAGCTCGGCGAGATAATCGACGAAGGCGCGGACCTTATGCTCCATGTGCCGACGGCTCGGATAGACCGCGTAGACCGCGACGCGCTTGCCGACCGAATAGGCCGGCAGCACCCGCGCCAGGGCGCCCGATTTCAGCTCCGGCCCGACATCCCAGGTCGAGCGCAGTGCGATGCCAACGCCCGCCAATAGAGCCTCGCGCACGACTTCGCTGGAATTGGTGCGCAGCTGGCCGTTGATCTTGACCGTCACCTGGCCCTCCGGTCCGTCGAGACGCCATTGGTCGGCGTTGTGGGCGATGAGGGTGTGGCGCGCGAGGTCTTCGATCGTCCCGGGGATGCCGCGGGCGGCGAGGTAGCCCGGCGTCGCGCAAAGCACGCGGTGGTTCGGCGCCAGCCGCTTCGCCACCAGGCTGGAATCGCGCAAGTCTGCGATCCGGATCGCGACGTCGAAGCCGTCGGCGACGATGTCCACGAAGGCGTCGCTGAGGATCAGCTCGACATTCACCGCCTGGTTGGCGTCGAGGAAGGGCTTGAGATGCGGCGCGACATGCATCCGCCCGAACGAGGTCGGCGCCGAGACGCGCAGGGTGCCGCGGGCCTGCCCTGTGCCGCTGGCGACCCAGGCCTCCGCCTCCTCGATCGAGCCGAGGATCGAGACGACGCGCTCATAGAAGCCCTGGCCGGCTTCTGTCAGCGAGAGTTGCCGGGTGGTGCGCTGGAGCAGGCGCACGCCGAGCCGGTCCTCCAGGCGGCGGATGCGCTTGGAAATGACGGCCGGCGAGAGATTGAGTTCGCGTGCGGCGGCGGACATGCTCCTGGCGGTGACGACATGGGCGAAGACGTCGAGGTCGCCGAATCTGTCCATGCGTCCACCATCTTTTCCGTTTTGGAAATAATCATGCACGTTAGCCCCGCTGCATCCCCTGTGGAAGTATTCTAGAGTCGTGCGAGAACCGGAGAGGGTGAGGACGGAGTGTCATGAGTGCGATCGCCTTTCCGGCGCCCGATGCCGGCATCCTCGCCCGCCGCGACGCCATCATCTCGGGCCTCGCCAAACTGGTCGCAGCCGACGCGCTGATCACCTCCGAGGACGAGCGGCGTCCCTATGAGACCGACGCGCTGACCGCCTATCGCCGCATGCCGCTCGCGGTCGTGCTGCCTTCAACCACGCGGGAGGTCGCGGCTGTGCTGCGCTATTGCTCCGAACAGGGCGTGCCGGTGGTGCCGCGCGGCGCCGGCACCTCGCTAGCCGGCGGCGCGATCCCCCAGGAGGACGCGGTGGTGATCGGCGTCTCCAAGATGAACCGCATCCTGGAAATCGACTACGCCAACCGCGTGGCGAAGGTGCAGGCCGGCGTCACCAATCTCGCCGTCACCGGCGCCGTCTCGGCAGACGGGTTCTTCTACGCGCCCGATCCGTCCTCGCAGCTCGCCTGCTCGATCGGCGGCAATATCGGGATGAACTCGGGCGGCGCCCATTGCCTGAAATACGGCGTCACCACCAACAATGTGCTGGGGGTCACCCTGGTCATGCTGGATGGGAGCATCGTCGAGATCGGCGGTGGTCACCTCGACGCCCCCGGCTACGACCTGCTCGGCCTGATCGTCGGCTCGGAGGGCCAGCTCGGCATCGTCACCGAGGCGACGGTGCGCATCCTGCGCCAGGCGGAAGGCGCGCGGCCCGTCCTGTTCGGCTTCCCGACCAGCGTCGAGGCCGGTGCGGCGGTCGCCGCCATCATCGGCGCCGGCATCATTCCGGTGGCGATGGAGTTCATGGACAAGCCGGCGATCGAGATCTGCGAGGCCTTCGCCCATGCCGGCTATCCGATGGATTGCGGGGCGCTGCTGATCATCGAGGTCGAGGGCTCGGAGGCCGAGATGGATGCCCAACTCGCCCGCATCGTCGCGATCGCAAGGGAGCACGGCGTCGGCACGGTCAAGGAGAGCAAGTCGGCGATGGAGACGGCGGCGATCTGGAAGGGCCGCAAATCCGCCTTCGGCGCCACCGGCCGCATTGCCGACTATATCTGCATGGACGGCACGATCCCGACCGGGCAATTGCCCTTCGTGCTCGAGCGCATGGACGAGATCATCAAGGGCTATGGACTGCGCGTCGCCAATGTCTTCCATGCCGGCGACGGCAATCTCCACCCGCTGATCCTCTACAACTGCAACGACCCGGTCGAGGCGCAGAAGGCGGAGGACGCCGGCAACGACATCCTCAAGCTCTGCGTCGAGGTCGGCGGCTGCCTGACCGGCGAGCACGGCGTCGGCATCGAGAAGCGCGACCTGATGACGGTCCAGTTCAACGAGGCCGATCTGCACCAGCAGCAACGGGTCAGGGCCGTGTTCGATCCGCGCTGGCTGATGAACCCGGCGAAAGTGTTCCCGCTGGAAGGGCGGATCGCGGCCTGAGCTTTGTCATTCCGGGGCTCGCGCAGCGAGAACCCGGAACCCACGACCGGGTGAGCGGATGGCGTATTTCGTCTACCTCATGGCCAGCAAACGAAGCGGTACGCTCTACCTCGGCATCACCAACGATCTGGCAAGACGTGCCCATGAGCACAAATCGAAACGGAACATCGGCTTCACGAGCCGCTACGGGGTGGACAGACTGGTCTGGTACGAGCAGTTCGAAGATGTGAGGGATGCGATCGACCGAGAAAAGGTCCTGAAGAAGTGGCGCAGAGCCTGGAAGATCAAGCTCATCGAAGACATGAATCCGGAATGGAAGGATTTCTATGAAAGGCTGTCCTGACCGGCGATGCCCAGTCGTGGGTTCCGGGTTCTTCGCGATGCGAAGCCCCGGAATGACAGCGGTTGGTGCCTGATGCTCCACACACCCACCACAGAGGCGCAGGCCTGCGCCGTCGTCGCCTCTATCGTCGAGGCGCGCGTTCCGCTCGCCATCCGCGGCGGCGGCACCCGTTCCGGTCTCGGCCGGCCGGACAACGCCGTCAGCACGATTTCGAGCGCCGAACTTACCGGCATCACCCTGTACGAACCCTCCGAGATGGTGATCGGCGCAAAAGCCGGCACGCCGCTGAAGCTGATCGAGGAGACGCTGGCAAGCCGCGGCCAGATGCTGCCCTTCGAGCCGATGGACCATCGCGCATTGTTCGGCACGGAGGGCGAGCCGACGATCGGCGCGATCGCGGCCGGCAACATCTCGGGCCCACGGCGGATCAATGCCGGCGCCGCTCGCGACTCGCTGATCGGCATCAAGCTGATCAATGGCCGTGGCGAGCTGGTAAAATCCGGCGGGCGGGTGATGAAGAACGTGACCGGCCTCGACCTGGTCAAACTCGTCTCCGGCAGCTTCGGCACGCTCGGCTTCCTGACCGAAGTCACTTTCCGCGTGCTGCCGCGGCCGGAGCGCATCGTCACCCTGATCTGGGAGGACCTCGCCGACGAGGCCGCGGTGGCGCTGCTGTCGGGAGCGCTCGGCTCGCCTTTCGAGCCGATGGCTGCGGCGCATCTGCCGGCCGGCGTCGGCGCGGAGCACGCGCGCACGCTGCTCAGGCTTGAGAACTTCTCCGCCTCGATCAGCTACCGCGCCGCCGAGCTCGCGCGCCTGCTCAAAGGCTACGGCCGGCCGCAGCTGATCGAGGGCCGCGCCTCGGACGCGCTCTGGCGCGAGGTCAGGGATGCAGCCTTCTTCGCCGGCACGCCGGAGGCCGTCTGGCGGCTTTCGCTTGCACCGACTAACGGGCCGAAAGCGACCGCCGCGATCGCGCGCATGGTACCCGGCGCGCGCTGGTTCTACGATTGGGGCGGCGGCCTGATCTGGCTCGCCGTGGCAGCCGATGGCGATGCCGGAGCGGCAGCGATCCGCACCGCGCTGAAGCCGCTCGGCGGCCATGCCACGCTGGTGCGGGCGCCCGATGCGGTGCGGGCGGCGGTTCCCGTCTTCGAGCCGCTCTCCGAGCCGCTGATGCGGGTGACGGCGGGCATTAAGAAGAGCTTCGATCCGGAGGGCGTGTTCGAGCCTGGCCGGATGTATGCGGGGGTGTGAGATGGCGTGTCGTCGGCATGGTCGGGCTTGTCCCGACCATCCACGTCTTCCTTTCGCGAAGGCGGTGTTCAAGACGTGGATGCTCGGCACAAGGCCGAGCATGACGGTGTAGGATCATGCAGACCAACTTCACGCCCGAGCTTCTCGCCTCAGACCCGCGTCTTCCGGCCTCCGAGAAGATCCTGCGCACCTGCGTGCATTGCGGGTTCTGCACCGCGACCTGCCCGACCTATCTGCTGCTCGGCGACGAGCTCGATTCGCCGCGCGGGCGCATCTACCAGATCAAGGACATGCTGGAGAGCGGCAAGCCGGCAACGCCGGACGTGGTCAAGCATGTCGACCGCTGCCTGTCCTGCCTCTCCTGCATGACGACCTGCCCATCGGGCGTGCACTACATGCACCTGGTCGACCATGCCCGCGCCCATATCGAGGAGACCTATGAACGGCCCGTCGTCGACCGGACGCTGCGGGCGATCCTGTCGGCGATCCTGCCCTATCCCGGCCGCTTCCGTCTCGCCATGCTGGCGGCGCGGCTTGGCAAGCCGCTGGCGGGCGTGCTCGGGTCGCTGCCTGTCGTCGGCGATCGGCTGAAGGCAATGCTGGCGCTGGCGCCCTGGAGCCTGCCCGATCGCTCTTCGATGGAAGGGCCAGCTTCCTTCCCGGCCGAGGGCGAGCGTCGCAAGCGCGTCGCCATTCTCTCGGGCTGCGCCCAGCCGGTGCTCGATCCCGGCATCAACGAGGCGACGATCCGCCTGCTGACCCGACATGGCGTCGAGGTGATACTGCCCAAGGGCGAGGGCTGCTGCGGCGCGCTCGTCCACCATATGGGCCGCGAGCATGACGCGCTCGCCTTCGCCCGCGCCAATATCGACGTCTGGATGGCCGAGATCGATGGCGAGGGTCTCGATGCGATCCTGATCACGGCGTCGGGCTGCGGCACCACGATCAAGGATTACGGCTTCATGTTCCGCAATGAGCCGGCCTATGCGGAGAAGGCGGCGAAGGTCGCCGGCCTCGCCAAGGACGTGACCGAGTTCGTCGAGACGCTGGAGATCGCGCCAACCCGCAGCTTCGACCTGACCGTCGCCTACCACTCCGCCTGCTCTATGCAACACGGCCAGCAGCTCAAGGACGGGCCGAAGCGCCTGCTGGCGCGGGCCGGCTTCCGGGTCAAGGAGGTGCCGGAGGGCCATATCTGCTGCGGCTCGGCCGGCGTCTACAACATCCTCCAGCCGGAGATCGCCGGGCAGCTGCGCGAGCGCAAGGTCGGCAACATCCAGCGCACCAGGCCGGACCTCGTCGCCACCGGCAATATCGGCTGCATCACCCAGATCGCGAAGGGTTTCGCCGACCGCGGCGCGACGACGCCGATCCTGCACACGGCCGAACTGCTCGACTGGGCGACCGGCGGGCCTTTGCCGGAGAAGCTGGCCAAGGCAGGGATCGGGGAAGCGGTGGCACCGGAGCTCGTCGCGGCTGAGTGATTAAGCGCGGGGAACCCCTCTCCCGGATGGGAGAGGGGCAGGGGTGAGGGACCGCCGCTGATCATCTGAACGCAACGGCACCGCTGCGACCTCAATCGGATAGGGCAGGCCCTCATCCCTGCCCTTCTCCCACACGGGAGAAGGGTTCCCCGCGCCTGTCATCTGCGCGAGCCAGCCTGCGTCGGCAGGCCGTCACCTTCGAACGCTCCTAGCCAAGCCCGAGAATGACGCCCGAGCATGCGGGCTGTGTTCCTCACGCGATTGCCTCCACGGCCATGATCGCCGATCCTCCCGCCACCAAGGGAGGACAGGCATGACATTCGGTTTCATCGAGGGTTTTCGCGTCGAGGTGCTCGACCCGCGCTTCCATCGGATCGTGCCCGGCTCGGCCCGGATGGAGCGGCTGTGGACGGGCGCGCGCTGGTCGGAAGGCCCGGCCTGGTTCCCCGCGCACCAGACGCTGGTCTGGTCCGACATCCCCAACAACAGGATGCTGCGCTACGACGCCCTCACCGGTGAGGTCGGCACGTTCCGCCAGCCAGCGCGCAATTCGAACGGCAACACCGTCGACCGGCAGGGCCGGCTCGTCACCTGCGAGCATGGCGGGCGACAGGTGACGCGCACCGAGCATGACGGCTCCGTCACCGTGCTGGCGAGCCACTACCAGGGCAAGCGCCTGAATTCGCCCAACGACGTGGTGGTGAAGTCGGACGGCGCGATCTGGTTCACCGACCCCGATTACGGCATCCTGACCGACTATGAGGGCGACAAGGCGCAGAGCGAGATCGGCCGCTGCAATGTCTACCGCATCGATCCGCACAGCGGCGAGATCGCCATCGTCGCCGATGATTTCGTCAAGCCGAACGGCCTTGCCTTCTCGCCCGACGAAAGCGCGCTCTACATCGCCGACACCGGGGCGAGCCATGATCCGGAGAACGGTCCGCGCCATATCCGCAAGTTCGCGGTAACCGGCGACGGCGCAACGCTAGGCGCTTCCTCGGTCTTCGCCACCTGCACGGCCGGGCTGTTCGACGGATTCCGCTTCGACGTCGAAGGCCGGCTCTGGAGCAGCGCCGCCGACGGTCTCCACGTCTTCGACCCGGACGGCACGCTGATCGGCAAGGTGCTGGTGCCGGAGGTGGTCGCCAATCTCTGCTTCGGCGGCCCGAAGCGGAACCGCCTGTTCATCTGCGGGACCACATCGCTCTATGCGCTGATGACCCACACCAACGGCGTCGGCTGAGCGCTGACGAGGGCCATAGTCGCCCGACCGAAGGTTCCAGATGGCACGGCTTTTGCCGAGATGGCGCACCACTCCTCACACCGGTGCGCGCAATGCTCAAACGCTTGGCGGGGTCCGCCCTCATCGCCCTTTTCCTGACCAGTCCGGCGTTGGCCGAGACGGTCGTCCGCTACGGCATCTCGATGGCGGACATACCGTTGACCTCCGGCCAGCCCGATCGCGGTGCGGGCGCCTATAAATTCACGGGCTATACGCTCTACGATCCGCTGGTCGCCTGGGAGATGAATATCGGCGACCGGCCGGGCAAGCTGGTTCCGGGGCTCGCCACGGGCTGGAAGGTCGATCCTGCCGATCCGACGAAGTGGCTGTTCACGCTGCGCGAGGGCGTGAAATTCCATGACGGCAGCGCCTTCGACGCCGACGCCGTCGTCTGGAATCTCGACAAGGTGCTCGACGAGAAGGCGGCGCATTACGACCGGCGCCAGGCGGCGCAGGTCAAGCCGCGCCTGCCCTCGATCGCGAGCTGGCGCAAGATCGACGCCAAGACGGTCGAGATCACGACCAAGACGGTCGACTCCTTCTTTCCCTACCAGATGCTCTGGTTCCTGGTGTCGAGCCCGGCGCAATACGAGAAGCTCGGCCGGGACTGGGACAAGTTCGCTCGAGAGCCCTCCGGCACGGGCCCGTTCAAGCTGACCCGGTTGGTGCCGCGCGAACTCGCCGAGCTCAGCAAGAACGCGGATTACTGGAACAAGGACCGGCTGGCCAAGGTCGACAAGCTGGTGCTCGTACCGATGCCGGAAGTGCTGGCGCGGACCAATGCTCTGATCGCGGGCCAGGTCGACCTGATCGAGACGCCGGCTCCCGACACCGTGCCGCAGCTGAAGCGGGCCGGCATGCGCATCGTCGAGAACGTCACGCCGCATGTCTGGAACTACCATCTCAGCGTGCTTCCCGGCTCGCCCTGGACCGATATTCGGCTGCGCAAGGCGATGAACCTGGCGATCGACCGCAATGGCGTGGTTGCGCTGATGAACGGCCTCGCCAAGCCTGCCGTCGGCCAGGTCGATCCGGCGAGCCCGTGGTTCGGAAAGCCCGGCTTCGAGATCAAGTACGACCCCGAAGCAGCCAAGAAGTTGCTGGCGGAAGCCGGTTACTCGCCCGCCAAGCCGCTGAAGGCGACCTTCGTGATCGCGCAGGGCGGCACCGGCCAGATGCTGTCGCTGCCCATGAACGAGTTCATCCAGCAGAACCTGAAGGAGGTCGGCATCGAGATCGACTTCAAGGTGGTCGAGCTCGAACTTTTGTACACCCACTGGCGCAAGGGGGCGAAGGACGAGATCAACGCGGGCATCAGCTCGAACAACATCGCCTATGTCACCTCCGATCCGCTCTATGCGATCATCCGGTTCTTCCACTCGAACCAGGCAGCGCCGGTCGGCGTGAACTGGGGTGGCTATGCGAGCCCCGTGGTCGACGGGCTGCTCGACGAGGCGATGAAGACCTTCGACGTCGCCCGGCAGGACGCCTTGCTGGCCAGGGCGCATGCGCAGATCGTCGACGACGCGGTTCTGGTCTGGGTCGTGCACGACACCAACCCGCATGTGCTCTCGCCGAAGATCAAGCAGTTCGTGCTGGCCCAGCACTGGTTCCAGGACCTGACCACGATCAGCCTGGACTGACCCCTGCCCCGGAGCCGGCCTTGGCAGGCTCCGGGCCGCCGCTATGGCGCAGAAGGCTTCTCCGGCTGCACCCAGCCGACGAGGAACGGCATCAGGAGCCCGAGCAGCATGAAGCGTGTAAGGTGATGCGCTCCGACATAGAGCGGGTCGAGCCCCATGGCGAAGGCAAGCATCGCCATCGCCTCGAGCCCGCCCGGTGCGAAGGCGGCCATGGCGCTGGCATAGGGCACGCCGGCGAGCCAGGCCGCCGGCCAGGCGAAGGCGAAAGCCACCGCCATCGAGACGACGAAGCCCCCGATCGCGAGCGGGAACAGCGCCGCGATCTCGCCCCGCTTCAGATTGGAAACGCGCCCGCCCATCGCGGCGCCGAGCATGACCATCACCGCGATCGCGATCTCCGGCGGCATGGTGCCGTGGACGAGGCCGGTGCCGTGCAACAGGGCGCTCGCCAGTGTCGCCCCGAGGATGAAGGGCGCGGTGATACCGATGCGCTCGAAGATCAGCCCGGTGACCAGCCCGCTGCCGAGCAGCAGCGCCAGGTCGCCGACGCTGGCGATCGCGACCGGAGGCGGCAGCGAGAGCGGGGTGCCGCCGCTGCTCAGCTTCATGATGCTGGGCAGCACCGCGACCAGGACGAGGATGCGGAAGAGCTGGATCGCAGCGATGCGGCCGATATTGGCGCCCTTGTCCTGCGCCACCGAGATCACCGCCGAGAGCGCGCCAGGCGCGGCGGCGAGGAGCGAATCGATCCAGCTCCAGCGTGCGACGAAGCGCAGATAGGCGCCGGTCGCCAGCATGATGGCGAGGAGGCCGACAACCAGCACCAAGAGTGAGCCGGGATAACGCGCCGTCGCGGCGAGCGCCTCGGGCGTCGCCGCCGAGCCGATCAGCGCGCCGGACATCACCATGGTCGAATCGAACCAGGGGCGGCGAAGGTCCGGCAGCGGCCGGGTGATGCCGAAGATCGAGACCACCAGCATCGAGCCCGAGAGCCAGGCCGCCGGTACCCCCAGCAAGGTAAAGAGCGTGCCGCCGACCGCCGCACAAGCGATCACCGCCGCTTCACGCGACAAGGTGCGCAGATGATAGGGGACGTAGCTCGGAACAGGCATGAGGCTCGCGATGCGCCGTCAGGACGCATCGGGCATCAATGGAGGCGGCTGACGCTCAGGTCAAACGCCCCTGACGCAAGCGGGGCATGACCGCCGCCGATATCAGCCCGCCAGCGCCTTCTGCAGCCGCGCCACCGCCTCACGGAGATCCGAAGCCTTGCGGGCGAAACAGAAGCGCAGGCCGGTCTCGCCGCCAGGACCGAAAGCGGTGCCCGGTGCCAGGCCGACATTGGCCGTGTCGACCAGCTCGATCGCCAGCTTGCGGGAATCGGTCCAGCCGTCGACGCTGAAGAACTGGTAGAAGGCGCCGTCCGGTGCCTGCAGCTCGACGCGGTTGGTCGCCTTCAGCCCCTCTGCGACGATGCGGCGCCCTTCGGTGGCGCGGGCAATCTGCTGCGCGACAAACGGCTCGCCCTCCTCCAGCGCCGCGATGGCGGCGCGCTGGACGAAGACCGGCGAGCCGGAGGTGGAGTACTGGATCAGGTTCTCGACGATCTGGCCGAAAGCGGGCGGCACCTCGATCCAGCCGACGCGCCAGCCGGTCATCGCCCAGTTCTTCGAGAAGGTCTGGACGAAGAGGATGCGGTCCTCCTGCTCCATCACGTCGTGGAACGAGGCCGCACGGGGCGAACCGTCATAGACGAAGCGGGCATAGATCTCGTCGGCGATGATCCAGATGCCATGTTTGCGAGCGATGGCGAGGATCGCGGCGAGCTCGTCACGGGTCGCGGTCCAGCCGGTCGGGTTGGCCGGCGAGTTGATGACGAAGGCGCGGGTGCGCGGCGAGATCGCCGCTTCGAGCTTCTCAAGGTCGAGCGTGAAGCGCCCATCCTTGAACTGCATGGGAACGCAGACCGGGTTGGCGCCGGCAATGCCCATGGCAGCAGCGAAGTTCGGCCAGGCCGGGGTCGGGATGATGAGTTCGTCGCCGACGCCGGCGATCAGCCGGACCGCGATCTGGACCGACTGCATGCCGGAACCGGTGACGTAGAAGCGGTCCATGGCGAAGGGGCGGCCATAGAGCGCGCTGTGATAGCGTGCCAGCGCCTCGCGCAGCTCCGGAATGCCACGCTGCCAGGTGTAGAAGGTCTCGCCGTCGGCGAGCGACTGGTTGGCGGCGCGGACGATGAAGTCCGGCGTCGGCAGATCACCCTCGCCGACCCAGAGCGGGATCAGCCCTGGCTTGAGCCGGCCGTGATTGACGACCTCGACGATGCCGCTCTCGGGCGCGTTGCGCGCCTCGGGGCGCAAATCGGCGATCAGGCTGGTGCCGGCCGGTGCGTGCATGTTCATGAGCGATCCTTCAGGCGATCCGTCGCGAGAAACATGCAGGCCAATCTAACGCAGATCGCGCCCTGGCGGCATGAATTGACGAGATCGACCCGATCGGTCGCAGTGATGGATCGCGAGGCGTGCCGACGAGCCGGCACCCCTCGAAATGCGCGTCAGGCCTTCTGCTTCAGCAGATCGCGGATCTCGCCGAGCAGGACGACATCCTGCGCCGGGGCCGCCGGCTCGGCCGGAGCAGCGGCGGCTTCCTTGCGCTTGAGCCGGTTGATGCCCTTGACGACCATGAACAGCACGAAGGCGATGATCATGAAATTGACGGCGATGGTGATGAAGCTGCCATAGGCAAGGACGGCGCCCTGCTTCTTGGCATCGGCGAGGACCGGGGAGGTGACGGCGCTGTTGAGCCCGATGAAGTAGTTGGAGAAATCGACGCTGCCGATGGCGCCGATCAGCGGCATGATGATGTCGCCGACGAGCGATTCGACGATCTTGCCGAAGGCAGCGCCGATGATCACGCCGATGGCGAGATCGACGACATTGCCCTTCAGGGCAAACTCCTTGAATTCCTTGATCATGGCGCGCCTTTCCGAATGCCTGGCCAGTCTTCGGCATCACGCTGCGCAATGCCGCCCCCGCGCGCACGCTAGACCAGCGACACTCGTGGTGGAAGCAGGCTTCCGGCCGTTTTCCTCGGCATTTTCTCACGGAAAAGACCGATTCCAGGCTGCAATCATCCAATCTGCGAAGATCGCGCGACGACGAACGTTGCGGCAGCGATCCGGTCCTGCCGCAACGCCTCCCTCAAAAGCCTTCGAGCACGATCTTGCCCTTGGCCTTGCCGCTTTCGAGCAAGGCATGGGCGCGCCTGAGATTGGCCGCATCGATCCGGCCGAAATGCTCGCCGAGCGTGGTCCGGAGCTTGCCGGCATCGACCATGGCGCCGACTTCGTTGAGCAGTTCGTGCTGAGCGATCATGTCGGGGGTGGCGAAGAGCGAGCGCGTGAACATCAGCTCCCAGTGCAGCGAAACGCTCTTGCGCTTCAGCTTCATCACGTCGATCGGCGCGGGATCGTCGATCAGGCCGAAGCGGCCTTGCGGCGCGATCAGTTCGACGATCTCGTCGAAATGCCGGTCGGTCTGCGTGGTCGAGAAGACAAAGGCCGGCGCGCCGATGCCGAGCCCGGCGACCTGAGCGGCCAACGGCCTGGTGTGGTCGACGACGTGGTCGGCGCCGAGCTCCCTGACCCAGTCCTGCGTTTCCGGCCGCGAGGCGGTCGCGATCACCGTGACGCTGCTGAGCCGTTTGGCGAGCTGGATCGCGATCGAGCCGACGCCGCCGGCACCGCCGACGATCAACAACGCGTTCGCAGCACCAGCAACCGGCTTGCGGATGTTGAGCCGGTCGAACAGCGCCTCCCAGGCGGTGATCGCGGTCAGCGGCAGCGCCGCCGCCTCCGCGACCGAGAGCGAGGCCGGCCGGCGTCCGACGATGCGCTCATCGACCAGATGGTATTCGGCATTCGTACCGGAACGGCCGATCGCACCGGCGTAGAAGACCTTGTCACCCGGCTTGAACAGCGTCGCATCCGGGCCGACCGCCTCGACAGTGCCGGCGGCGTCCCAGCCGAGCACCTTCACGCCACCAGCCTCGGGTTGCGAGCGCAGGCGCATCTTGGTGTCGACCGGATTGACCGAGACGGCCTCGACCCTGACGAGCAGGTCGCGGCCGGCCGCCTCCGGCTTGTCGAGTGTGAGGTCGAGCAGCGCCTCGGGATGTTCGATCGGATGGGATGCGCGGTAGCCGACGGCCTTCATCGGAAAATCTCCTGTTGCAGGCCCTGACATACTGTTAGGCTCAGGAGCTGCAATACGCACAAATCGGACCAGTAGTATCACAATGGATACTGTCGGATGTTGAAGACGAAGAAGCGCTACGACTGCGCCGCCGGCTGCCCCGTCGAGGTGACGCTCGACCTGATCGACGGCAAGTGGAAGGGCGTGATCGTCTACCACCTGCTCTCCGGCACGCTGCGCTTCAACGAGATCCGGCGCAAGCTTCCGAGCGCGACGCAGCGCATGCTGACCCGGCAGTTGCGCGAGCTGGAGGAGTGTGGACTCGTCCTGCGGACGGTCTATGCGCAGGTTCCGCCGCGGGTCGATTATGCCCTGACCGAGGAAGGCCGTTCGCTCGAAGAGATCGTCCGCGCCATGCATGCCTGGGGCGAGCGGCGGCTGGAACGGCTGGCGCAGGTCCAGGCAGCCGCCTGAGGACAGGCCGAAAGGCCGATGGCGGCGGCAGCGCCGCGGCGATAGATTTGCCGGCGATCGCCGTTGCAAGGAGGTGGGATGCTCCCGGCCTGGTCCGTCGTCCTGAGCGCGCTCGGCTATCTCTGCGTGCTGTTCGCGATCGCCCATCTCGCGGACACGGCGGGGCGCCGGCTGATGAGCGGCCGGGCGCGGACCACGATCTATGCGCTGGCGCTCGGCGTCTACTGCACCTCCTGGACCTTCTACGGCTCGGTCGGCTTCGCCAACCGGGCCGGTTTCGACTTCCTCGGCATCTATGTCGGCCCGGCGCTGGTGATCGGGCTCGGGCACCGCTTCGTCGCCCGCATCGTCGCCATCGCCAAGTCGCAGAACATCACCTCGATCGCCGACTTCGTCGGCGCCCGCTACGGCAAGAGCGAGCGGGTCGCGGCACTGGTCTGCATCGTCGCGGTGGTCGGCGCCCTGCCCTATATCGCCCTGCAATTGAAGGCGGTGGCGAACTCGCTCTCGGTGTTCTTCGCCGCGGCCGGCGGGCCGCCGCCGATGACCGACATACCGGTGCTGAGCGACCTTGCCTTCCTCGTCGCGCTGGTGCTCGCCGGCTTCGCCTGCGCCTTCGGCACCCGCCATATCGACGCGACCGAGCACCAGGACGGGCTGGTGCTGGCGATCGCGGCGGAGTCGCTGGTCAAGCTCGTCGCGTTCCTCGCGCTCGGCGTCTTCGTCGTCTACGGCCTGTTCGACGGGGCCGGCGATCTTTTTGCCCAGGCGGCCAAGGCCGCGGGCGACAGGCCGCCGATCTGGGAGCGGACATCGAGCTGGCCGATGTTCCTGACGCTGACGGCGCTGTCCTCCTGCGCCGCGCTGCTGCTGGCGCGGCAGTTCCACATGGCGATCGTCGAGAACCGCGACGTCCGCGACGTGCGCCGCGCCGCCTGGATGTTCCCGCTCTACCTCGTGCTGATCAACCTGTTCGTGCTGCCGCTGGCGGCCGCCGGCGAGGTGCTGCTCCCCGGCTCGGGCGTCGACCGCGACATGACGGTGCTGCTGTTGCCGCTGGAGAAGCAGGCCGGCCTGATCGCCCTCTTGGTCTTCATCGGCGGGCTCTCGGCGGGCACCGCGATGGTGATCGTCGCCTCGGTCGCGCTGGCGATCATGATCTCGAACCATCTCGTCACGCCGCTGCTGCTGCGCGGACGCGGCGTCAGCGTCGATCCCGAGCGCGCCGCGGCGCTGATCGAGGGCGGCGAGGGCCGCAGCGGCCCGACCGGCGGCGATCTCGGTTCGCAGGTCGTGCATATCAGGCGGGGCGCGATCGTCGCCGTGATCCTGCTCGGCTATGCCTATTACCGCGCCGCCGGCGAGGCGGCGCTGGTCTCGATCGGCCTGCTCTCCTTCGCCGCCACGGCGCAGATCGCACCGGCCTTCTTCGGCGGGCTGATCTGGCGGCGCGGCACCGCGCTTGGCGCGGCAGCCGGCCTGTCGGCCGGCCTGCTGACATGGCTTTACACGCTGCTGATACCGAGCCTTGCCAATCCGGGCGGCTACTGGGCCGACATCGTCGCGCACGGGCCGCTCGGCATCACCGCCCTGCGGCCGGAGGCGCTGTTCGGCCTGTCGCTGCCGGCCCTGCCGCATGGCGTGCTCTGGAGCCTCGGCATCAACCTGGCCTGCTATCTCGGCTTCTCGATGCTGCGGCCGGCAAGCGCGATGGAGCGGCTGCAGGCCAACGCCTTCGTCGAGTCGGACCGGGCGACCATGGCCCAGTCCTTCTCGCTCTGGCGCTCCAGCGTCACCGAAGCCGAGCTGCAATCGACGATCGGCCGCTATCTCGGCCAGGAACGGACGCAGCGCGCCTTCGAAGGCTTCGCCCATTCGCGCGGCGAGGTGCTGACCGGCACGCGCGAGGCCGACATCCACATGCTGCGCTTCGGCGAGCACCTGCTCTCCTCCGCGATCGGTGCAGCCTCCTCCCGCCTCGTGCTGTCGCTGCTGCTGAAGCGGCGCAATCTCTCGACAGAGGCCGCCTTCAAGCTGCTGGACGACGCTTCGGCGGCGCTTCAATACAATCGCGATATCCTCCAGAACGGTCTCGACCATGCCGGCCAGGGCATCACCGTGCTCGACCGCGACCTCAGGCTGCTCGCCTGGAACAAGGCGTTCATCCAGCTCTACGACCTGCCGCCCTCGCTGGTGCGCTTCGGCACGGGGCTCGACGAGATCGTGCGCTACAACGCCCAACGCGGCGCCTATGGCGCCGGCCGGCACGACGAATTGATGGCGGCGCGGCTGGAGAGCTTCGTCAACGACCGCGAACCGGTCCGCCTCAAGCTCTACCCGTCGAAGAATGTCATCGAGATCCGCTCGAACCCGCTGCCGGATGGCGGCATCGTCACGACCTATACCGACATCACCGATGCGGTCGCGGCCGAGGAGGAGCTGGAGCGGACCAACGAGACCCTGGAAAAGCGCGTCGCCGAGCGCACCGAGGAGATCAGGCACGTCAACACCGAATTGCAGCGCGCCAAGGCCGAGGCCGACGAGGCCAACGCCTCGAAGACGCGCTTCCTCGCCGCCGCCAGCCACGACATCCTGCAGCCTCTGAACGCCGCGCGGCTTTACGCATCCGCCCTCGTCGAGCGCGATCGCAGCAGTGCGCAGCCCGATCTCGCGGAGAACATCGACGCCTCGCTCGACGCGGTCGAGGAGATCCTGACCGCCCTGCTCGAGATATCGAGACTCGACGGCGGCGCGCTCAAGCCGGAGATCAGCGCCTTCCGCCTCGACGAATTGATGCGCCAGCTCCAGCGCGAGTTCGAGCCGAGCGCTCAGGAGAAGGGGCTCCAGCTCGTCTTCGTGACGACCGCTGCGACCGTCCGCTCCGATCGGCGCCTGTTGCGCCGCCTGCTGCAGAACCTCGTCTCGAACGCGATCAAATACACGCCGAATGGCAAGGTGCTGGTCGGCTGCCGCCGGCGCGACGGGCAAGTCTCGATCGAGGTGCTCGATACGGGGCTCGGCATCCCCGCGAGCAAACAGAAGACCGTGTTCCGCGAGTTCCAGCGCCTCGACCAGGGCGCAAAGGTGGCGCGCGGCCTCGGCCTCGGCCTCTCGATCGTCGAGCGGATCGCGCGCACCCTTGACCACAAGCTCGCTCTCGCCTCGACGCCCGGGCGCGGCACACGCTTCTCGATCCTGGTGCCGCGGGCCGCACCGCTGCCGGCGATGGCGACGGCGTCGGCTGCGCGCGGCACCCCGTCCAGCAGCCAACTCGCGGGCCTCAAGCTGCTCGCCATCGACAACGAGCCGACGATTCTCGACGGCATGCGCCTGCTGCTCGGCGGCTGGGGCTGCAAGGTCGAGACCGCAGGCGGTCTCGACGAAGCCTCGGCGCTCATCGCCACGACCGGCGCGCCGGATGTGCTGATCGCCGACTACCATCTCGACCATGGCGAAAACGGGATCGCAGTGATCTCGGCGCTGCGACAAAGCGTCGGCGGGCTGCCGGCGATCCTGTTGACGGCGGACCGCTCGCCGGAGGTGCGCGAGGAGGCGGCAGCGCTCGACATCCATGTGCTGAACAAGCCGCTCAAGCCAGGCGCGCTGCGGGCGCTGCTGGCGCAATGGCGCGCGACAAGGCTGGCGGCGGAGTGATCTGACAGCGATGGAATCCCTTCTCACCGCTCTGCGGCGCACGCTGCCCTTCGGCTTGCTGGCGGGCGCCGGGACGACCCTTGCCATCGCTGCGATGGAACAGGCTGCCGCCATGGCCGGGCGGCCGCTCGGTCTCATTCCTTTCGTCACATCGATCGTGTTGGTGCTGTCGCTGCCGGACGCGGCGCCGGCCAGACCTCGCGCCCTGATCGGCGGACACCTCGTCGCCAGCCTGGCAGGCTACGCCGTGCTATCGGTGGCAGGGCATTCGAGCCTTGCTATCGCCATTTCCGTCGGCCTCTCCGCCTTCCTGATGCACGTCACCCGGACGATGCATCCACCGGCGGGCATCGATCCCCTGCTGATCGTCGACCAGCAGCTCGGCTTCGACTTCCTTGTGCTCGTCGTCCTGCCTGGCGCGCTGGCGCTGGCGGCCTTCGCCTCACTCTGGCACAGGCTCGGCCGGCGTCTGTCCGGTTGAGCCCCCGGCCTGCCGCAGCGCCTCCTCGGCCGCAAGGAAGGCGGCAACCTCCGGGCTCGGCTCCGGGCTTTGGGCAGTGACGCCCATCTCGGCGAAGAGGCGCTCGGCCGGCACATAGGCTCTGCCCTTGCGGTCGTAGAGCGCCGCCCGCACGAGCGCGACCGCGGCGACGATCTCGCTGCCGTCGCGCCCGTCCGCCAGGACACGGTGCTGGATCACGACCCAGCCCTCGCTCCAGCAGAGCAATCGCGTCTCCAGCCGGAGGGCGCGAAACAGGCGAACCTCGCGGCGGAAACGGATCGTGCCGCAATTGACCACCGGCACCCAGCCATGGCGCAGGACCGCGCGCCACAGGCCGCTGCGCAACATCAGGTCCGTGCGGCCGAGATCCATCAGCCCCCAATAGCGCGCATTGTTCATATGCAGGCTGGTATCGAGATCATGGGGCCAGACCCGGAAAGGCAGGATCGAGGCCTCGAAGGGCGGTTTCAGCTTCGGCTGGAAGGGCCGCGTCAGCAGCAGCCAGATCAGGCGGAACCAGAGATTCATGACGGCGTCCCGGATAGAATAGTTCAGTTGTAAACTATTTTGCCGCCACGGCCAGACCCGCCATTCCAGTGGTTTCGAACGCGCCGCATCACCGCGATCCAGGCAGGAAAAATGCGAATGCTGCGCCGCACGATCCTGCGGCTTCAGACGCCGCGACAGCGCCGCCATGCGGATTTGGCGAGATCACGCGCAAGATCATGCTTGCCAACTGCGCTTTTTGCGCAGAAGCATCTGCGCTTTCCGGTGACCGCGTCAGACGGTACCGGCCCACGGGACGACGCTCCAGCGATGCAGATCGAACTCGATTCCCGCGACAAGACGATCCTGCGCATCCTCCAGAAGGATGGCCGGATCACCAATTCGGACCTCGCCGACAAGGTCCACCTCTCGCCCTCCGCCTGCCTGCGCCGCGTGCGCCAGCTCGAGGAGAGCGGGCTGATCCGCGGCTATGTGATGATGCTCGACGAGCGCATCGCCGGCTTCCCCGGCACCGCCTTCGTCTTCGTCACGCTCGACCAGCAGGGCCGCGCCTCGCTGGAGAGCTTCGAGAAGGCGGTGCAGGACCTGCCGGAGATCCTCGAATGCCATCTGCTCGCCGGCGCGCATGATTACCTGATGCGGGTGATCTATCGCGACAGCGCCGATTTCGAGCGCATCCACACCGACATTATCACGCAATTGCCCGGCGTTACCCGGGTGCAGTCGACGCTGACGCTGCGCACGATCAAGAAGACCTCGGCCCTGCCGATGTGAGGCAAAATGATGCGCAGGTTTTCAGGGGGCAGGCTTCGATATCCATGACGCGGTCATCCCGGACGGAGCGAAGCGCAGATCCGGGACCCATTCCTGAGCCTCACCGATAAAAGTTCCGGAATGGGTCCCGGGTCTCCCTGCGGTCGCCCGGGACGACCTGCGCTTCTTTAGCAGTCGAAGAGCCCTTCGAATCGTTGCGTTCATTTGCGGTGACGCTCTGAGGAGCGATGACGGCCTTGGCGGTTGCTGCCCCGAAAGGGTTGCGGGAGCAGGCATCACAGTCGATAACGAGCCCCCAACAGGAATCGCGCCCGTGACCGACGCCAAGACCAATGCCGATGTCGCCGGCCTGCCCTTCGAGGCGGCCCTGAAGGAGCTGGAAGCCATCGTCGCCCGGCTCGAACGCGGCGACGTCGCGCTGGAAGAATCGATCGACATCTACACTCGCGGCGAAGCGCTGAAGGCGCGCTGCGATACGCTGCTGAAGCAGGCTGAAGCCCGAATCGAGAAGATCACGCTTGGCGCCGACGGCAAGCCGACCGGCACCCAGCCGCTCGACGTCGGGAACTAGGAGCGCAGCTGGCGCGCCGCGAGATGCGGACTACGCCCTCCGTAGCGAGCAGGCCGCTCACGGCCCCGCCGCCGTTCGAGCTTGCGATCTCGCTGACCGGCGAGGACCGCGTCGCAGCCGCGATGCATCTCTACCGCGACCTGATCGCGACGCGGCGCCGCAACGTCCTGATCATCACCGGCATCGCGCTGCTCCTGATCGTCCTCGGGCAGCTCTCGACCTCCTGGGGTGGGAGCGGCCGCGGCGACTACGCCCTGATGGGCCGCAATTTCCTCGACGCACTGCTCGGTCCGACCGGTATCCTCCTGGCGATTTTCGCCCTGGCGGGCGTCATGGCCTACGCGTTCTTCGGCCTTTCCACGCGCCGTCGCCTGCGGCGCTGGTATCGGAACGAGGGCCTCACGACCGCGACGCCTTGCAGCTATGGCTTTCATGAAGCCGGCCTCGACAGCAGCGAGCCGCACCATCGCAGCCATATCCCGGCCTGCCGCCTGCGCCAGCTGGCCGAAGGTCCCGAGCACTTCTTCATCGAGATCGAAGGGGTCGACGATCTCGTCGCGCTGCCGAGGCGAGACCTGTCGGCCGAACAGCAGGCGCATCTTCGGGACTGGGGCGGGTTCTTCATCGGCCAGGCGGAGCCTTCGGATACCGACGCAGCGGAGCAATCGGCAAAGGAACCGGCCGACGAAGCGCCTCTCGATCTGCGCTTTCGCCTGACGCCCGAGGATCGCACGGCGATGGCCCTCCGCCAGCAGGAGCGGTTCTGGCCGCGCAGCCGCCTGCTGCGCCGGACGGCATTCGGCCTCGTCTTCGCGCTGCTGCTGGTGCCGGCGGTCATGCTGTTGCTGTGGAGCATCGATCCCGATCGCGTGCCCTTCGAATTCGCCCTGCCGCTTTTCGCCGAGATGGCGGTGAAGACGTTCTGGCCGATCACGGCCGGGCTCTGCGGCCTGGTCCTGGTCGGCCATGTCGCGACGCCTTTGTTCATGCGCCTCAATGCCAAAAGCCTCGGCAAGACCCTGCATCGACGGGCCAGCGACGATGAGGTCCGGGTCCTGATCTCGCCGGAGAGTATCAGGAGCCGGCAACGCGGCATCGAGAGCTGTTATGACTGGGCGGCGTTCACGGGCATCGAGCGGCGCGGCGACCACATCTTCGTCGTTCTGCGCCGCGGCGATCCACTGCTGCTGCCGGCGCGCGTCCTCAATTCCGACCAGATGCAGCTCTTCGATCGGCTGGCGGCCACGCATATCGGCCGCGCCGGAGGCACTGCATGACCGGAAGCCGCGATATTGCGCTTTGCATCGCCCTGCTGGGCAGCGCGCTGCTGGCCAGCCCCGCGAGCGCAGAGCCCCTGCCACTGCCGGATGGCCTGATGCTCGACCTGCCGCAGGGTTGGCGGATCGACGGCACCGCCGAAGGCGAGACCGGCAAGGATGGGCGCACCCGCGTCCAGCTCGTGTGCGAGGCGGAGGCCTGCAAGCGCACGCAGGAGACCTGCACGATCCTGATGCGGCCTCAGCCCGTCGAGGGCGCCGATGACGCCGCCCGGCTCGCCTCGCTCTATGCTGCACCGATGGACCGCTATTTCCGCATCCGCGCGGTCTTGCGCAGCACGAGCAAGGATGCGCAGGTGCTGCAGCCACTCGGGCGCGTATCACTCGGGACGCGCGACTGGTGGATGATCGAGACCGACGCCCGCCACAACTACAAGTCCGGGCTGTTCGCCGAGACGGTGATCGACGGGCGCTATCTCGGCGTGATCTGCAAGACCTGCGAGACCGGTAGCGAGCGTCACCAGGCCGGCCGCGCCATCATGACGAGCATCAGGCCGGCGGACTGACCGCAGCGGCTTCGCCGAGCACGGCTTCGATCAGTCGAGCAATGTGCTGCACGGCCGGATCACGCTCGCTGCGCCGATGCCAGGCAAGATGCAGCGGAAAGCCCTCGACTGGGACCGGCGGCTCGAAGATGACGAAGCGATCGGCCTCCTCCGGCGGCAAGATTCGGCTCGGCAGCAGCGCGATCAGCTCGGAGCCCAACAGCAAGGGCGGCACGCTGAGGAAACTCGGCACCACCAGGCCGATCTGGCGCGTGCGATCGAGCCGGGCGAGCGCCTCGTCGAGCGGGCCATGCGTCTCACCGCGGCCGGACACCAGCACATGCGGAAAGGCTAGCCAGCGGTCGAGATCAAAGCCGGCTGCCGCCGGATGATCCCGGCGCATCGCCACGACATAACGCTCGCGCAACAGCCCCCGGCGGGTGAAATCGGCGTCGATCGTCGGGAAGACCGAAATGGCGAGGTCGGCCCGCCCCTGCGCCAGGGCCTCCAGAGTCGCCGGCGCACCCTGCCAGGGCAGGATGGCGAGGGTCAGGCCCGGTGCGGTCTGTCTCAACCGCTCATAGACGCGGCCCGTCACCAGAGCCGGCGGCAATTCGGCCATCATGACCCGGACGGTCCGCACCAAGCTCTTGAGGTCGGGCTCGGGCGCGTCAAGTAGCGCGCTTACCTGTCCGAGAATATCGCGCAAGGGCTGCTGCAGGGCCTGCGCCTTCGCGGTCAGGCGCATCCGCCCCCTGCCCCGCAGCAACAGCGGATCGCCAAAGAGATGGCGGCAGCGTTCGAGGGCGCTGGAGGCAGCCGGTTGCGAGAGGCCGACCCGCTCGGCGGCGCGCGAGACATGCGCCTCGTCGAGCAAGGCGTCGAGGATGACGAGCAGGTTGAGATCGATCGCCCGTAAATTCATGATATCGATAATATGATATATCGATCATCCGTTGGAGTAATTTCTTGGTCAGCGACATCCTGCTTTCGAACCGAAGGAGATCGCCATGACGCAGACGCTGATCCTGCTCTTCCACCCCGATTATCAGAGCTCGCGCGCCAACCGGGCATTGGCGGAGGCCGCGCGGAGCTGCCCGGGCACGGAGGTCATCGACATGCAGGCGATCTATCCGGATGGGCGGATCGACGGTGACGTGGAGGTCGCGCGGCTGCTGTCCGCCGAGCGCATCGTGCTGCAGTTCCCGGTGCAATGGTATTCGACGCCGCCGCTGCTCAAGGCCTGGCAGGACGCGGTGCTGACCCGGATGTTCTACATCCACTACGAGGCTGAGGGCGCCAGGCTCGCCGGCCGGCCCCTCATGGTCGCCGCGACCGCCGGTAACGTTCCCGAGGCCTACACGCCGAGCGGGGCCAACCTGTTCTCGCTGCGCGAGCTGCTGAAACCGCTGCAGGCGACGGCGCATCGCTGCGCCCTCGCCTGGCAGGAGCCGTTCCTGATCTATAATGCGCGCCGGGCCGACGCCGAGGCGCTGGCGGCGGCAGCCGCGCACTATGTCGCGCGGCTTGCCCGGCTCGAAGCGCGACAGGACGCTTGATCGGCCGGGATCGCGTCAGCTTAGGCCCGTTTGGCCTTGTTCGTGCGGACGAGCGCCATCAGAATCGCGGCGCCCAAGCCCGACTTGACCAGCGAGCCGAGCAGGAAGGGCACGACACCGACGAGCATGGCCTTCTCCGCACCGATCAGGGTGGAGAGCCAGAGGCCGCCGAACAGCAGGCAGAGCGCGTGGCCGAGCAGCATCGCGGCGAAGGCGAAAGCCGGCCGGTTGCCATTCCAGCCGCGCTCGGCAAGCCAGCCGACCAGTGCGGCGACGAAGGGGAAAGAAGCAAGGTATCCCGCGGTCGGGCCCATGAAGGGGGCGAGGCCGCCGCTGCCATTGGTGAGCACGGGCAGGCCGAGCGCCGCCTCGCCGAGCCAGGCGAGGATGGTGAGCGCGCCGAGCCGCCAGCCATAGAGCGCGCCGATCAGGATCACCGCCAGCGTCTGCATGGTCATCGGGACCGGCAGCATCGGCACGCTGATCTGCGAGGCGATCGCCAGGACGAGCGTACCGAGCAGGACGGCGGCGGCCTTGATATGGACCGGACGCGCCTGCAGCCCGAGCGGGCTGAAGCGGACAGGCGGAACGTAGCTGAGGTCACTCACGAGATCGTCTCCATCGATTCCATAATTATAGATAATTTTGTAGCTTGATCTATCGTAGAGTCCACAGCCGCTCCAGGAATGCAAGCGCGTCCGGCGCGCTCATCCGTGAGCGCATCGCTGCACAACTCCGCTGCGATCCTGCCCGCCGACAGACGAGCCGGCCTCAGCCCTGGATCGCAAAGACGTCCCGCGTCCCGCCGGCGGCGGTCCGCACCGGCTTGGAGCCGATCCACTGGACATGGCGGGCGAGGATGGCTGCCGCCTCATCCACCTGCCCGGCGCGCAACGCGGCGAGGATGGCGCGGTGGTCGTGGTCGGTGCGCGCCTCCCAGTCCGAGCGCCAGGCCGAGAACAGGAAACGCGCGCTGGCGGCATGGAGGTCGTCGATCGCCGCAAGCAGGCGCGGCATGGCGCAGGGCGTCACGATCAAACGGTGGAAGCGCCGGTTCGCCTCCTCCCAGGCGCGGACATCCGGAGAATTATCGCCGGCGCGGGTCGCTTCCTCGGCCTCGTCGAGGATGGCGCGCGTCAGATGCGGACCGGCATGGCGCAGCGCCAGAACCTCCAGCGCCGCACGCATCTCGGCGACCTCGCGGACCTCACGCAGGTCGAAGGCGGCGACGCGCACGCCGCGACGCGGCTCGCTGACGGCGAGCCCCTGTGCTTCCAGCCGCTGGAAGGCCTCGCGCACCGGGACATGGCTGGCGCCGAACTCGACCGCGACATGGTCCTGCCGCAGCCGCGCGCCCGGCTCGATCTGCCCGGAGATGATCCGCTCGGCGAGGATGCGGCTGATGCGGACCGGCAGGGTCTCTGATTTCTCTTTGGCCATGCATTATCGATAATTTCCCGCAGCATCGGCGTCGAGCCCGTGCGGCCGGCTGTGCCCTTGCCGTACACAGCATCCGGGGCCAGTCTCCCTTCCTTCACAGGAGGACATCGCCATGTCGCAGCTGCCCGATCATGACCCTGTCGCGGGCGATACACGCTCCTGCGAAGCGCTCGAGCAGGTCATCGTGCCGCGCGCGCATGATCTCGGCGGCTTCTCCGTCCGCCGCGCCTTGCCCTCGATCGGGCGCAAGATGGTCGGCCCCTTCATCTTCTTCGACCAGATGGGCCCGGCCGAGTTCCTGCTCGGCGAAGGCATCGACGTGCGCCCGCATCCGCATATCGGGCTCTCCACCGTCACCTATCTCTTCGACGGCGAGATCATGCATCGCGATTCGCTCGGCACGGCGCTGCCGATCCGGCCGGGCGCGGTCAATCTGATGACGGCGGGGCGCGGCATCGTCCATTCAGAGCGTACCGCGCCGGAAGAGCGCGTTAAGGCGCCCAAGCTCTATGGCATCCAGACCTGGCTCGCTCTGCCGAAGACGCATGAGGAGATCGCGCCGGAATTCATCCATCATGCCGCGCCCGAGCTGCCGCGCATCGTCGGAGAGGGAAAACGCGTCAGCCTGATCATGGGCTCGGCCTTCGGCGAGACTTCTCCAGTGAAATTCCCCTGGGACACGCTCTACGCCGAGGCCGTGCTGGCGCCGGGCGCGATCCTGCCGCTCGATCCCGACTATCACGAGCGTGCCGTCTATATCGTCACCGGCAAGATCGACATCGCCGGCGACGAGTTCGGCGCCGGCCAGCTCCTGATCTTCAAGCCGGGCGACCGGATCTCCATCCTCGCCGTCGACCAGAGCCGGCTGATGCTGATCGGCGGCGAGCCGATGGACGGCCCGCGCCATATCTGGTGGAACTTCGTCTCCTCATCGAAGGAGCGGATCGACCAGGCCAAGCAGGAATGGAAGACCGGCCGCTTCGACACCGTCCCCGGCGACGAGGAGGAGTTCATTCCGCTGCCGGAGCGCTGAACGTACCGACATGCCGGCCGAATCTCCCGATCGCCCTCCGGACGGCGCGCCGGATGCTTCGGATGGCGCGCGTTCGTCACGCAAACGGCTGATCGGCTTTCTCTGGGCGGTGCTGACGGTCTCGATCTTCGCCGGCTGGTTTGTGGTCACGCGCTTCAGCGTGACCCGCAGCCTGAACGTCTGGGACCTGACCGCGCTGCGCTACGGCATCGGTGCGATCCTGCTGGCACCGGTGCTGCTGCGCGATCTGCCGCCAAAGGCCTGGCGCAACGGCTTCATCTTCAGCGTCCTCTGGGGCGCTCCCTTCGCGGCCATGGTCGCGCTCGGCGTGCAGATGACCTCGGCCGGGCGCGCCGCCTCGGTGACGCCGACCCTGATGCCGGTCTTCGCCGGGCTGCTTGGCTGGCTGCTGCTGCGCCAGCCTCCCGGCAGGGCCAGGCTCGCCGGCTATGCCGCCATTGCCGCCGGACTCTGCGGCCTGGTCGTCTCGGCATCCAGCGGCGGGGTGGCGCCGAGCCTGCTCGGACTCGGGTTTCTGGCGCTGGCAGCGGCGATGTGGGCCGGTTACACGCTGCTCTTGCGCGGCAGCGGCCTCAACCCGATGCAGTCAGCGGCGCTGATCTGCTTCTGGTCGGGCCTGATCTTCGTTCCGCTCTATGTCGTCCTCGGCATCGGCCATCTCGGGCAGGCGCCGACAGCCGAGATCGCAGTCCAGGGCGTCTATCAAGGCGTGTTGATGAGCATCGTCGCGCTGATCAGTTTCAACCGCGCCGTGACGCTGCTCGGCGCTTCGGCAGCCGCGGCGATGATCGCGCTGGTGCCGGTCATCGCCTCGCTGCTCGCCATCATCGTCCTTGGCGAAATCCCCACAGCGGCAGAGGGTATCTCGATCGCGTTCATCGTCGCTGGCGTCCTGCTGGCGACGCGGCCGACGCCAGCCTCTGGCCGAGGTTGAGCCCGCCTTCTCAGGCGAGCTCTGAGACGTCGCGCAAGCGCGGCACCCGTGAAAAGCCGATGAGGAGAAGCTGGATGAGGAAGCCGGCGGTCGCCAGTTGCAGGCACGCGGCGATGCCGAGATGCGTTGCCACGGTAGCGCCGATCGCGGCGCCGACCGGGCGCGCGCCGAAGGTCGCGGTCATGATCAGCGCGGAGACGCGGCCAAGCATCGCATTCGGCGTGACCGCCTGGCGCAGGGTCATCGTCGAGATCGACCAGATGATCGGCCCGACGCCGAACAGGAAGAAGCTCGCCGCGACCAGATAGATGGAGGGAAACCAGAGCGTCGCGAGCATCACGCCGGCTGCACAGAGGCCGGCGAACGGCCCAAGCAGGATCAATGTACCGAAGGAGACCCGCCGGGCGACCTGGGACGCGCATGCGGCGCCGACGATCATACCCGCGCCGTAGATGCCCAGGGTGATGCCGACCTGCGTCGCGCTGAGGCCGAGATTCTGGACGGCATAGGCGACATAGACTGCCTGGAAGATGAACCAGGAGACGTTGAAGAACACCGCCGTCATCAGGATCGGCCTGAGCAGATCATGGCCGGCGACGAAACGCGCGCCTTCCTTGAGATCATGCAGCAGGTCGCGCCGCGGGCCGGACGGTGCCTCGTCCTTCGGCAGGCCGGCCAGCAGGAGCGCGGCGAAGATGGAGAGCCCGGCAGCAAGGCCATAGGCACTCGAGATGCCGATCCAGCCGACAAGCGCCCCGCCGAGCGCCGGACCGCCGGCATAGGCGGCGCTGCGCGCCAGCTCCAACCAGCGATTGGCGTCGGCGAGCCGCGCGCGCGGCACCACCGAGGGGACGAATGCCGGGGCGGCGACGCTGTAGCAGACGGTGCCGACGGCGCCGAGCGCACCGAGGACGCCGAGCCAGGTCAGGTCGAGACTGCCCAGAGCGAGCAGCAGCGGGATCGCCAGCAGCGAAACCGCGCGCAATACCTCCGTGCCGACCATGAGCCGCCGCCGCGAGGCGCGATCGACCATCAGGCCGGCCGGAATCGACAGCAGCAGAAAGGGCAAGGTCTGCGCCGTCTGCAGCCAGCCGGTCTCGGCCGGCCCCGCCGCGAGCAGCAGAACGGCGGCCAAAGGCGCCGCGGCCAAGGCGATCTGCTCCGAGAACTGGGCAAAGAGATTGGACCAGCCGATGCGGCGAAATGCCGTCGGCAATGGCGTGATATCGGCCGGTTGCATGACGTTAGTGTCCTCGGAAGCGGTTGTGAGGTCACCAAAATGCCTTGCCGGCATGGGAGCCACCCGTTTCGTGGGAAGGCAGGGCGCTCGCGCTGATGACGGCCGGATTTCCAACTCCGGTTTGCCAGCGCGCCACTCAGGCTCTATTTCCAGATCATCCCAGGGAAGGATCCGACAGCCTCGTGCCTCGCCCCAACACGCCGCTCCTCGACAAGGTGCCCGATCCGGCCGCATTGCGCCGGCTCGACGATGCGCAGTTGCGCCAGCTAGCCGACGAGCTCAGGGCCGAGACGATCGACGCCGTCTCGGTCACCGGCGGCCATCTCGGTGCCGGGCTCGGCGTGGTCGAGCTCACCGTCGCGCTGCATCATGTCTTCGACACGCCGCGGGACCGGTTGATCTGGGATGTCGGCCACCAGGCCTATCCGCACAAGATCCTGACCGGCCGGCGCGCCGAGATCCGCACCTTGCGCCAGCCGGGCGGGCTCTCCGGCTTCACCAAGCGCGCGGAGAGCGAATACGATCCGTTCGGCGCCGCCCATTCCTCGACCTCGATCTCGGCCGGGCTCGGCATGGCAGTCGGACGCGATCTCGCCGGAGGCAAGAACAACGTCATCGCCGTGATCGGCGACGGCGCCATGTCGGCCGGCATGGCCTATGAAGCGATGAACAATGCCGGGGCGACGGGCTCGCGGCTGATCGTCATCCTCAACGACAACGACATGTCGATCGCGCCGCCGGTCGGGGCGATGTCGGCCTATCTTGCTCGCCTCGTCTCGGGCCGGACCTATCGTTCGCTGCGCGAGGTCGCCAAATACCTCGCCGAGAGGCTGCCGCGCTTCTTCCATGAGAAAGCTAAGCGTACCGAGGAATATGCCCGCGGCTTCTGGACCGGCGGCACCCTCTTCGAGGAGCTCGGCTTCTACTATGTCGGCCCGATCGACGGGCACAATCTCGACCATCTGCTGCCCGTGCTGCGCAATGTCCGCGATGCGCAGACCGGGCCGATCCTCGTCCATGTCGTGACGCAGAAGGGCAAGGGCTATGCCCCGGCCGAGGCCAGCGCCGACAAATATCATGGCGTCGTCAAGTTCGATCCCGTGACCGGCCTGCAGGCCAAGGCGCCGGCGAATGCGCCGAGCTACACCAATGTCTTCGCCAACGCCCTGATCAAGGCGGCGCGCGAGGACGACAAGATCGTCGCCGTCACCGCCGCCATGCCGTCCGGCACCGGGCTCGACGCCTTCGGCAACGAGTTCCCTGGCCGCACCTTCGATGTCGGCATCGCCGAACAGCATGCGGTGACCTTCGCCGCCGGCCTTGCGACGGAAGGGTTCAAGCCTTTCTGCGCGATATACTCGACCTTCCTGCAGCGTGCCTATGACCAGGTCGTGCACGACGTCGCCATCCAGAAGCTGCCGGTGCGCTTCGCGCTCGACCGGGCCGGCCTGGTCGGCGCCGACGGCGCGACCCATGCCGGCGCCTTCGACATCGCCTATCTCGCCTGCCTGCCCGACATGGTGGTGATGGCGGCGGCGGACGAGGCCGAGCTGACCCACATGGTCGCGACCGCGGCCGCCTATGACGAGGGGCCGATCGCCTTCCGCTATCCGCGTGGCGAAGGCGTCGGCGTCGAGCTGCCGCAGCATGGCGTCCCGCTCGCGATCGGCAAGGGCCGGATCGTCAGGGAGGGGACGCAGGTCGCCCTGCTCTCGCTCGGCACGCGCCTTGCCGAATGCCTGTCCGCCGCCGACCAGCTCGGCCAGCGCGGACTTTCGACGACGGTCGCCGATGCCCGCTTCGCCAAGCCGCTCGACGAGGAGCTGATCCTGCGCCTCGCCAGGGAGCACGAGGTGCTGGTCACCGTCGAGGAAGGCTCGGTCGGCGGCTTCGGCAGCCACGTCCTGCAATTGCTGGCACGCGAGGGCGCGCTCGATCGCGGCCTGAAGATCCGCAGCCTGGTGCTGCCCGACATCTTCCAGGACCACAACAAACCCGAGGCGATGTACGCCGAGGCCGGGCTCGATGCGGCGGGCATCGTGCGCACCGTCGAACAGGCGCTCGGCCCCGCCAGCGTCATTCGCCGCGCCTGAACCCGTGACCACCGGCCTGCCACGCCGGGTGCGCGCCGACCTGCTGCTGGTCGAGCGCGGCCTGTTCGAAAGCCGGGCGCGGGCGCAGGCCGCCATCGCCGCCGGCCTGGTCCGCGCCGACGGTGTCGTGCTGCGAAAGGCTTCGGAGACTGTCCCCGACACGGCCGCAATCGAAGCGCAGGCGGCGCATCCTTACGTCTCACGCGGCGGGGTGAAGCTCGCCGCAGCGCTCGATGCCTTCGGCTTCGATCCCAACGGACTGACCTGCCTCGATGTCGGCGCTTCGACCGGCGGCTTCAGCGACGTGCTGCTCCGGCGCGGAGCCGCGCATGTCTATGCCGTCGATGTCGGCCAGGCGCAGCTGCACGAGAGCCTGCACGGCCATCCGCGCCTGACCAGCCTGGAGAGCCAGGATATCCGCACGCTCGATCCTGGCCTGTTTGGACAGGCACCGGCGCTCGCGGTGATCGATGTCAGCTTCATCTCGCTGAAGCTCGTGCTGCCGGCGGTGGCGCCGCTGCTCGCCGCGGAGGCGCGGCTGGTCGCGCTGGTGAAGCCGCAATTCGAGACGAAGCGTTCGGCGCTGAAGAAGGGCGTGCTGCGCGACGAAGCACTGCAGCAACAGATCTGCATGGAGATCGCAGACGCTGCCGCCGGCCTCGGCTTCGCCATTGCAGGACTCATCCCCTCCCCGATCGAGGGCGGCGACGGCAACCGCGAATTCCTGCTTGGCGGCGAGCGAAAGGCTTAGCTCGCCATCACGGCGTCGATATCGGCCTGTACCGCATTTGGATCGATATAGGCCGCCTCGCCCTGGCCATTGGCGTTGATGAAGGCGGTGGCGCGGGCGATCAGGCGGCGCAGCGACAGGCTGGCGACGTCGACGATCAGCCCCGGATCCTCCTCCGCCGGCATCTCGTCGAGCAGCGCCGTCGCCGTGTAGATCAGGCGGTCCATGGCGGCGCAGAGCGCATCGAAGCTGCGGGCATGGCTCTGATCGAGCCCGCGATAGGCCGCCATGGCCTCGCCTGCACAGCGCAACGGCGAGGCCGCGAAATGCTCGACATAGCCGAGGGCGCGCCAGGCCTTGAGGTCGCCGACGATCTCGCGGTCGATCGGCACCATCTCCAGCAGCATCAGCGCCTCGCTGTGCCGGTTGAGGTAGTCGGTCGAGAGTTGCGGAGCAGCTCCGCTCACCGCAGTCGGTGATGTCTCGGTGGCGGAAGCAGACATGAAGAGGCCCCGGAAGCACCGCGACTATGCTGTGCCAACCGCAAACAAAGTCTTGATCCGGTCACGATAAGGCGGAACACACCGGAGGATGTGTGGTCGCTATGCCGTTACCCTGCCGCCGGAGGCGATGCGCGAAGCCTTCGCCTATCGCGAGCAGCCGAACTTCCCGCCGCGCTACAATATCGCGCCGACGCAGCCGGTGCCGGTGGTGCGTCTCGACGAGGGCCGGCGC
This sequence comes from Allobosea lupini, assembly GCF_900109525.1. Taxonomy (GTDB): domain Bacteria; phylum Pseudomonadota; class Alphaproteobacteria; order Rhizobiales; family Beijerinckiaceae; genus Allobosea; species Allobosea lupini. The sequence goes on from NZ_FOAN01000002.1 coordinate 366,310, forward strand.
CAGTTCATCCTGATGCGCTGGGGCTTCATTCCCGGCTGGGTCAAGGATCCCAAGGACTACCCTCTGGTCATCAATGTCCGCAGCGAGAGTGCCAGCGAAAAACCGTCCTTCCGCGCCGCCCTCACCCGCCGGCGCTGCCTGATGCCGGCCGACGGCTTCTATGAATGGCACCGCCTCGGCGAGGGCCGCCAGCAGGAGAACAGGCCCTATCTCTTCCGCAGGCCGGATCGCGGCATCTTCGCCTTCGCGGCGCTGTGGGAGACCTGGCACAGCCAGGACGGCTCCGAGATCGACACGGTCGCGATCGTCACTGGCCCGGCGAACGGGCAGATGGCGGCGATCCATCACCGCTCGCCGGTCGTCGTGCCGCCCGAAGCGTTTGATGCCTGGCTCGATCCTTCGGCGGAGCCTGCCGCCGTGCAGAGCCTGATGCGCCCGCCACCAGACGATTTCTTCGAGATGTTCCGACTCGGCGCAGGCGTGAACAAGGTCGCCAATGACGGCCCGGCGGTGCAGGAGCCGTTCGACCCTGCTTCGGAACCGGCACCTGCTCCCAAGCCTGCCATGCGTTCCCGTCGGGGCGGCCCCGACGATGCACAGGGCAGCCTGTTCTAGCGCTGGCCATATCCGCGCGCTTACTCTGGTCCCAAACGAGACCAATAGTGGGAACGCACGACATGGATGGCCGCCGCCCGACGATGAGCTCCCTGCACGGCATGGTCGCCGCTGCCCACCCGCTGGCAGCGCAGGCCGGCGCGCGCATCCTCAGCCAGGGTGGCAATGTCTTCGATGCCGTCGGCGCGGTCGCGTCCGCACTCAACGTGGTCGAGCCGTTCATGTCGAGCCTTGCCGGCATGGGGTCGGCGATCATGTGGGTCGCTGCCGAGAAACGCGTCCGCGTGCTCGATTTCGTGCCGCCCGTGCCGGAGAGCTTCCCGCTCGAACGCTTCACGCAGCGCTCCGAGCTCGAGCGCGGGGCGCTCGCCGTCGCTCCGCCCGGCAACCTCGCCGGCTGGTGCGAGCTCAACCGCGCCTATGGCCGCCTTTCGCTGGAGCAGATCTTGGCGCCGGCGATCGCGCTCGCGCAGGACGGCTTCCCGATCGCCGAGTTCGGCGTGATCGAGTTCAACGAGCAGGCGCCCCTGCTGCGCGAACGGCCCGATCTCTACGAGAACTGGGCGCGAAACTATCTGCGCGACGGTGGGACGAGCGTCACGCTCGGGCAGATCCTGCGCCAGCCCGAGCTGGCCGCGACCCTGCGCGACATCGCCGCCAAGGGCCCCGATCATCTCTATCGGGGCGCGCTCGGCGAGACGATCACAAGCCATCTCAAGGCGCAGGGCGGCACGCTCACCATGTCCGATCTCGCCAAGGTCGCCCCGCGCTGGCGCGAGCCGCTCGCCGCCGACTATCGCGGCCGGCAGGTGCATGTGCCGCCGCCCGCCTGCGAGGGCTTCCAGTTCCTCTTGACCCTGCGCATCCTCGACGACTTCGACCTCGGCAAGCTCGAACGCAACGGCACCGAGCATCTCGACATCGTCTACCGCGCCATCCGCCTCGCCGCCGGCGTCCGGATCAACAACAACAACCCCAATCCCGAGAAGCTCGCCGAGATCCTGTCCGACGCCTTCGTCGAACGGCTACGGGCGCGGGTGCGCGACGGCAAGCCGATCGACGGCCCGACCGAGCAATGGATGCCGCAGGCGCCAGCGGGCGAAGACCCCGGCCACACCACCTCCTTCTCGATCGCCGATCGCGAGGGCAACCTGATCTGCGTGACGCAGAGCATCGGCAGCCCGTTCGGCAGCGGAGTCGTGGTGCCGGGCACCGGGATCACCCTCAACAACTTCCTCTATTGGGCCGATGTCCAGCCGGGCAGCCCGAACCGCTCGCTGCCCGGCTCGGAACTGCCGATGTGCATGTCGCCGACGCTCTCGACCAAGGACGGTGCGCCGGTCCTCGCGCTGGGCACGCCCGGCAGCTACGGCATCATGCAGACGCAGGTGCAGGCCATGGTCCAGCATGTCGATTTCGGGCTGCCGCTGCAGCATGCGATCGAGGCCCCGCGCGCCCGGCTCTGGGATGGCCGCGAGGTCGAAGTCGAAAACCGCATTCCTGCCGGGACGATCGCGGCGCTGGCCGAGCGTGGGCACGGCATCTTCGCCAATGAAGGCGGCTGGACGATGCGTGTCGGCGGCATGCAGGCGGTGTCGCGCGATCCAGCGAGCGGGCGGCTGACCGGTGCCTGCGATCCGCGCCGCGACGGCTATGTCGCGACGCCCTGAGCGGCCACAGCGCCACGTCGAGGCCCTTCGCCGGCGGCGCCAAGGATGGAAGCATTGTGAGCACGGCCCCCGACGATCTTCAGTCCTGGCTGACGGATACATTGCTGCCGGGCTGGATCGCCCGCGCCTACGACCCGTCGCGGCCCGGTTTCGTCGAGTATCTCAGGCCGGATGGAACGCCCGAGACCAGTGACCTGCGTACGACGCTGGTCACGGCCCGGCTGACCTATGTCTTCAGCCACGCGCATCTGCTGGGGGTCCCGGGGGCGCTTGCCGCCGCGCGCCACGGCCTCGCCTTCCTGACCGGCGCCTGCCGGCGCGCCGACGGGCGCTTCGTCCATTCCTGCACTGAGCGTGGCGAAATCGTCGTTGGCGAGACCGACTTCTACGACCTCGCCTTCGTGCTGTTCGCGCTCGGCTGGTTCGCGAAGGCGACCGGCGAGACGGACGTGCTGGCAATCGCCGGCGAGGTGATGGACTTCCTTGATGGCGAGCTGGCCGACCCCGCCGGGGGCTTTCGCGAGGACACGCTGGGTACGCAGCCGCGGCGGCAGAACCCGCATATGCATCTGCTCGAGGCCTGCCACGCCCTCGCGGCGAGGTCGCACGACCCGCGCTGGCTGTCGACGGCCGACAGGCTCGTGCAGCTGATGCGGGAGCGGATGCTGGACGCCAATGGCACGCTCGGCGAGTTCTTCGGCGAGGACTGGGCGGCCCTCCCCGGCTCGCGCGGACTGATCCGCGAGCCCGGCCATCATTTCGAGTGGACGTGGCTGCTCTATCACCATGAGCGATTGACCGGGTCGGCCGAAGCTCGCGAGACGGCGCGCAAGCTCCATGCGTTCGGGCAGCGTCAGGTCGACGCTACCGCCAGTTCATTGCGGCTCGTCGTGAACGAGGTGGACCCGGCAGGGCGCGTGCTGAACGGCGCTGCGCTGCTCTGGCCTCAGACCGAATACCTGAAGGCGCTCGTCGCACGCATCGAATTCGAGGGCGACGCCGATGCCGCAGCACGGCTCGACCAGCATCTGCGCCTGATGTTCCGGCACTTCGTCGATCGCGAGAGCGGAATCTGGGTCAACCAGCTCGACCACCGGGGGCAGCCGATCAGCGACAGGGTCCCTGTCCGGGTGCTGTACCATCTGGTGCTGGCGCTCGCCGAGGTCTGCCGCGTCACCAAGGGCGACACGGCCTTCCAACGACCCTCGCCCGCTACAGCACCGAACCGGGATTGAGCAGACCCTTGGGATCGAGCGCCGCCTTCACCGTCCGCATCAGGTCCAGCTCGACCGGGTCCTTCACGCCGGGCAGGAGTGAGCGCTTGAGGCGTCCGATGCCGTGCTCGGCCGAGATCGAGCCCTTGAGCTCGGTGACGATGGCGTGGACCGCCTCGTTCATCGCGCCCCAGCCGGCGAGATAAGCGGCCTTGTCGGCCCCGACCGGCTGGCTGACGTTGAAATGGATGTTGCCGTCGCCGAGATGGCCGAAGGGCACCGGCCGGCAGCCCGGCACCAGCGCCTCGACAGCGGCGATCGCGCGCTTCAGGAACTCCGGCGTCGCCTGGATCGGCACGGAGACGTCGTGCTTGATCGAGCCGCCCTCATGGGTCTGCACCTCCGAGAGCATCTCGCGCAGCTTCCAGAGATCGGCGCGCTGGCCGAGCGAGCCGGCGAGCACGGCGTCGGTCACGAGACCCTCCTCGAGCGCCTCGCCGAGGAAAGCCTCGACGGCGTCGCTAAGCCCGGTTTCGGCTTGGGCGCTGACCTCCATCAGCACATACCAGGGCGATGGCTCGGAAAGCGGATCGCGGGCGCCGCTGGCATGGCGGACGACGAAGTCGAGGCCGATGCGCGGCATGATCTCAAAGGTGGTGAGCGTGCCGCCGGCACTGGCCTTTGCCTTGTTCAGCAAGGCGAGCGCGGCCTCTGGATCGGGCACGGCAAGGAAGGCGGTGGCGCGCGCCGCCGGCAGCGGGAAGAGCTTCAGCACGGCGGCGGTTATGATGCCGAGCGTACCCTCCGAGCCGATGAAGAGGTTCTTGAGGTCGTAGCCGGTGTTGTCTTTGCGGAGCTGGCGCAGGCCGTTCCAGATGCGGCCATCGGCCAGCACCACCTCGAGGCCGAGGCAGAGCTCGCGGGCATTGCCATAGGCGATCACCGCCGTGCCGCCAGCGTTGGTGGACAGATTGCCGCCGACCGTGCAGGAGCCCTCGGAGGCCAGCGAAAGCGGGAAGAGCCGGCCTGCGGCCTCGGCCGCCTCCTGCGCACGCTGCAAGGAGACGCCGGCTTCGACCGTCATGGTGTCGCCCGCGGGATCGACCGAGCGCACCTTATCGAGCCGCTGCAGCGAGAGGATGATCTCCCGGCCCTCGGCGATCGGGATCTGCCCGCCGACCAGGCCGGTGTTGCCGCCTTGCGGCACGACGGTCGCGCCGTTTTCGCTTGCCCACCTCATCACGGCCGAGACTTCGGCCACGGAGCCCGGCCGGACGACGGCCTGCGCCTTGCCGCGGAAGAGATCACGCCATTCCTTGAGATAGGGCACCATCGCGTCGGGGTCGCTGATGACGTTCCTGGCACCGACGATACCGGCCAGAGCTTCGATAACGGACGCGCTCATCCTGCCTCCAAGGCGATCTTATCTGCGGCCGGCGGCGGCCTTGCGGAAGACGCCGACGAGTTCGATATGGGCGGAATAGCGGAACTGGTCGACCGGCGTCACGCGCTCAAGCGCATAGCCGCCTGCGACCAAAAGCGCTGCGTCGCGGGCAAAGCTGCCGACATCGCAGGAGACATAGGCGATGAGCGGCACCTTCGAGACCGCGAGGCGCCTGACCTGCGCCTCCGCGCCAGCGCGGGGTGGATCGAGCACGACGGCATCGAAAACGTTGAGCTCGTGCTCCAGCAAGGGGCGGCGGAAGAGGTCGCGCGCCTCCGCAGCAACCGGCTTCAGGCCTTGCGTATGGTTGGCGGCCCGGCTCAGCGCCTGAATCGCGGCCTTGTCGCTCTCGAAAGCCGAAACCTGCGCCTTCTCGGCGAGCCGAAGGCTGAACGGACCGCAGCCGGCGAAGAGGTCGGCGACACGCTTTGCCTTCGGGATCGCCTCGAGCACCAGGCGCGACAGGATCGCTTCGCCCTCCGCGGTCGCCTGCAGGAAGCCGCCGGGGGCTGGCGTCACCGCGGCCTTGCCCATCAGCTGGAAGGGCGCGCGCCGCTCGACGATGATCTCGCCATGCATGGCGAGCCGGGCGAGATCGAGCCGCTCGGCGGCTTCGGTGAGTTGCCGGCGCAGGCTGTCGCCGGCTGGCCCGTGGCCGCGGATGTCGACGTCCAACCCGGCCTGCGAGGCGGTGAGCTGGATGTCGAGCGGCTTGTTCGAGGCGCGCAGGCGGTTGGCGAGATGCTGCGCCACGATCGGCGCCCGCTCCAGCCCCGGCGCCAGCACCGGGCAGGTTTCGACCTCGATCAGGTCGTGTGTACCTGCCACCATGAAGCCGACGCGCATGCCTTCATCCTCGCGCCTGGCGTGGAAGGTGACGCGCCTGCGGCCAGCGCCATGTGCATCGACGACAGGAAGCACCTCTGTCTCCAGCCCGGCGCGGGAGAGCACCGTCACCACTTGCTGGCGCTTCCATTCGGCATAGAGCCCCTCGCCCATATGCTGCGCCGCGCAGCCGCCGCAGCGGGTGAAGAGCGGGCAGATCGCGGCAACGCGCGAGGCCGAGGGCGTCAGGATCTCGACGACCTGCGCGCGGTCGCCGTCGCGCACGACCCGCACACTCTCGCCCGGCAAGGCGAAAGGCACGAAGACCGGGCCGCCCGTCGTCTCGGCTACGCCGTCCCCGCGCTGGCCGAGCCGCGCGATCGCGAGCGTTTCATTCATGGCGAGGGCGGACATGTGTTTCCAGATCGTGACGTGATTGCGGGTTTGGCCTATCAGGTGGCGAGCGACAGGGAAATGGCTGGAGTTGCCTGACATGACTATCCGCAACGGCGTCGTCGAAGCGATCGGCAACACACCCCTGATCAAATTGAAGCGCGCTTCGCAGGAAACCGGCTGCGAGATCCTCGGCAAGGCCGAGTTCATGAACCCCGGCCAGTCGGTCAAGGACCGCGCCGCGCTCGCCATCATCCGCGACGCCGAGAAGAGCGGCGCGCTGCGCCCCGGCGGCGTCATCGTAGAGGGCACGGCCGGCAATACCGGCATCGGCCTCGCGCTCGTCGGCAACGCGCTCGGCTATCGCTCGGTGATCGTCATCCCGGAGACGCAGAGCCAGGAAAAGAAGGACATGCTGCGGCTCGCCGGCGCGACGCTGGTCGAGGTCCCGGCCGTCGGCTACGTCAATCCGAACAATTACGTGAAGGTCTCCGGCCGCCTCGCAGAAGAGCTGGCCCGAACCGAGCCGAACGGCGCGATCTGGGCCAACCAGTTCGACAATACCGCCAACCGCCAGGGCCATATCGAGACCACCGGCCCGGAGATCTGGCAACAGACCGATGGCAAGGTCGACGGCTTCGTCAGCGCCGTCGGCACGGGCGGGACGCTCGCCGGTGTCGCCATTGCGCTGAAGGGCTTCAACCCGAAGATCCGCATCGCCCTCGCCGACCCGATGGGCGCGGCGCTCTACGCCTACTACACCACCGGCGAACTCAAGGCCGAGGGCTCCTCGATCACCGAGGGCATCGGCCAGGGCCGGATCACGGCGAATCTCAAGGACGCGCCGATCGACGTCGCCTTCCAGATCACCGACGAGGAAGCGATCCCGCTCTGCTTCCAGCTGCTGGAGGAAGAGGGCCTGTGCCTCGGCGGCTCCTCCGGCATCAACGTCGCCGGCGCGATCCGGTTGGCGAAGCAGATGGGGCCCGGCCACACCATCGTGACCATCCTCTGCGACTACGGCACGCGCTATCAGTCGAAGCTGTTCAACCCGGAGTTCCTGCGCTCGAAGAACCTGCCGGTGCCCGGTTGGCTGGAGCGCGATGGCGGGCTGAAGGACGTGCTGACGAAGGTAATGGCCTAGACGCCGTGCGCCCGCCGACCGGATCACTTCTCTCCGCGCTGCTGAATGCGCCGATCCGTCAAGGTCGGATCGTCTGGATCGGATTGCGACCGGCACGACGTGCTGCGATGACCAGCGTCGAGACGGCCACGGCGAGTGCGGCGGAAGGCCTTGTCGGCGATCGCTATAGCGGCCGGAGCGGCTCGCGGCAGGTCACGCTGATCCAGCGGGAACATCTCGCAGCGATCGCCAGCCATCTCGGGCTGGAGGGGGTCGCTGCGGAGCAGCTGCGCCGCAACATCGTCGTCGAAGGCATCAACCTCGCGACCTTGAAGGGCCATCACTTTCGCCTCGGCGGCGCCATCCTCGCCTGGACCGGCGAATGCCATCCCTGCTCACGGATGGAGGAGGTTCTCGGCCAGGGCGGCTACAACGCCGTGCGCGGCCATGGCGGCATCACGGCGCGGGTGATCGAAAGCGGAGCGATCGCGATCGGCGACAGGCTGGAGCGGCTTCCCGCAACCAGCCTGTAACTGGGCGACGTCATGCCACCTGCGCGCCGGCGTCGATCGCCTCGATATCACCGGCGCGGTCGTACTGCGCCTGGTCGAGCATGCCCTGGCGCTTGGCGACGATGGTCGGCACCAGGGCCTGGCCGGCGACGTTCACGGCGGTGCGACCCATATCGAGGATCGGGTCGATCGCCAGCAGCAGGCCGACACCGGCGAGCGGCAGGCCGAGGGTCGAAAGGGTCAGGGTCAGCATCACGGTAGCGCCGGTCAGGCCCGCGGTCGCGGCCGAGCCGATCACCGAGACGAAGGCGATCAGCACATATTCCTGGATGCCGAGCGGGACGCCGTAGAACTGCGCGACGAAGATCGCCGAGATCGCCGGGTAGATCGCGGCGCAGCCATCCATCTTGGTGGTGGCGCCCAGCGGCACGGCGAAGGCGGCGTATTCCCTGGGCACACCGAGACTCTTCTCGGTCACGGCTTCGGTCACCGGCAAGGTGCCGACCGAGGAGCGCGAGACGAAGGCGAGCTGGATCGCCGGCCAGGCACCGGCGAAGAAGCGCAGCGGCGAGAGGCCGTGCAGGATGAGCAGCGCCGGGTAGACTATCAGCAGCACGATGGCGAGGCCGAGATAGATCGCGAAGGCGTACCAAGAGAGCTGCTGCAGCGTCTGCCAGCCATACTGCGCCACCGCATTGCCGAGCAGGCCGATGGTGCCGATCGGTGTCAGGCGGATCACCCACCACAGGATCTTGCGGGTGATCGCCAGCAGCGACTCGTTGAAGGCGAGGAAGCTGTTGGCGCGCTCGCCGACCTTAAGCGCCGCGATGCCGACGACGATCGAGATGACGAGCAATTGCAGCACGTTGAAGCCGAGGCGGGTGGTCGCCGCGCCGCCGTCGACCCTCGTCGTAGCCTGCAGGCCGAGCATGTTGGCGGGGACGAGGCCCTTCAGGAAGTCGAGCCAGGAGCCGACTGCGCCCGGCGCCTTGGCGCTGGCGGCGATCGCGCCGGAATTGATGCCGGGCTGGATGATCAGGCCAAGCGCGATGCCGATCAGCACGGCGATGAAGGCGGTTATGGCGAACCAGAGCAATGTCTGCCAGACCAGCGCGGCCGCGTTGGAGAGCTGCCTGAGATTGCTGATCGAGGCGACGATCGCGGTGAAGATCAGGGGCGGCACCAAGGCCTGCAGCAGTTGCACGAAAATCGAGCCGGTCGTCGCCAAAGTCGTCGTCAGCCAGTTCGGCTGGCCGGCCGCATCGGGGCCGATATTGCGCGCGATCCAGCCGAGCGCGAGCCCGATCACCATGGCGGCCAGGACCTGAAAGCCGAAGCTCGCAAAAAATGGCTTGGGGCCGGCGGTCGCCGCGCCGGCTCGGGGCGTCACTGTGGTCATGATGGAAACTCGTCAAATTGCCGCAGCGCGGCTGCACATGTCTGCCGCTTATATAAGCACCGCACCAAACTGCGGGAAGCCAGACACGGCCATATTGCACCGACAGAACAGCAGGACCGTTCTCCATGAAACTACTCCACGGAGAATAATTTTCTCCAGCTTCGTTTCTATGTCCGCAAATGCCTCCGTTCAGCGCAGTGGCCAGACGAAGAGGATCAGCGGCACGGCGAGCAGGATGACCAGCAGCGACAAGGGCGCGCCGAGCCGCGCATAGTCGCCGAAGCGGTAGCCGCCGGGGCCCATCACCAGCGTGTTGCACTGGTGGCCGATCGGGGTGAGGAAGTCGCAGGCCGCGCCGATCGCCACCGCCATCAGGAAGGCGTCGGGGTTGTAGCCGAGCGTCTTGGCGAAGCCCGCGCCGATCGGCGCCATCACCAGCACGGTCGCTGCATTGTTGAGGAAGGGCGTCACCGCCATGGCTGCGACGAGCATCAGCCCGACCGCGCCCCAGCTGGGCAGGCCGGCGCCGAGCTGCGCCAGCAAGCCGGCGAAGACATCGGTCGCGCCGGTGACGCGCAGGCTGTCGCTGACCGGGATCAGCGCCGCCAGCATCACCAGGATCGGCGCCTCGACCGAGTCATAGGCGTCGCGCAGCGTCAGGGCGCGCGTCACCAGCAGGAGCACCGCAGCGGCGAAGAAGGCGATCGCCACCGGCAGCAGCCCGAGCGCGACGACGACGACCGTCGCGGCAACGATCGTGCCGGTGACCAGACGGCGACGCGTACTGCCGAGTTGGAGGCTGCGCGCCGCCAGCGGCAACAGGCCGAGCTCGCGCAGGCGCTCGGGCAGCAGGTCCTCGTCGCCCTGCAGCAGCACGACGTCGCCGGCACGCAGGCGGATGTCCCGCAATCGCTCGGTGAAGCGCTCGCCGGCGCGGCTGATGCCGAGCAGGTTGATGTGGAAGCGGGCGTGCAGGTCGATCTCGGCGGCACTGACACCTTCGAGCAGCGAGCCCTGCGTGACGATCGCCTCGCCGGTGCGGGCCGGATCGAGCGAACCTTCCTTCTGCGTCGAGCGATGCTGGCCGACGAGTTCGAGTTCACCCGCGGCGACAACGCGCTCCAGCGCCTTGGGCTCGCCGCGCAGCAGCAGGATGTCGCCGGCGCGCAGGCTGGCATCGGGCAGCGGCGCCCGGCGGCGCTCGCCATCGCGCAGGATGGCGACGACCTCGACCTCGCCATCGCCCGGCTTCCTGAGATCGGCGACGGTCTTGCCGGTGAGCGCCCCTTTCTCGGGGAGACGCGCCTCGGTGACATAGTCCTTGATGTCGACAGCCTGGTCGAGCGAGCGCGAGCCCTGGCGATCCTTCGGCAGCAGCCTGTAGGCAACGCTCAGGAAGGCACAGCCGGCGAGCGCGATGCCGATGCCGACTGGCGTGAAGTCGAACATGGCGAAGGGCTCGCCGCCGAGCTCCTGCCGCACGCGCGCGACGATGACGTTCGGCGAGGTGCCGACCAGCGTGACGATGCCGCCCAGCAGCGAGGCGAAGGCCATCGGCATCAGGAAGACCGAAGGCGACTTCCCGTCCTTGCGGGCGAGTTGGTAGGCGATCGGCAGCATCATCGCGAGCGCGCCGATGTTCTTGATGATCGCCGACATGGCGGCGACGACGAAGACGAGGACCGCGACCTGCGCCTGCGTCGAGCGCAGTGAGGGGGATATGCGGGCGAGCGCGGTCTCGACCAGCCCGGAGCGCGCCACCGCGGCGCTGACGATCAGGGCGCTGGCGACGATGATGACGATGTCGTCGGAGAAGCCCTTGAAGGCTTCCCTGGCCGGCACGACGCCGAGCGCGACGCCCGCCAGCAGGGCCAGGAGCGCGACCACATCATAGCGCAGCTTGCCCCAGACGAAGGCGGCCATCATCGCGGCGACTAGTGAGCAAGAAAGAATCTGTGGCAGCGTCATCCGGGCAAGCTATCCGAAGGGGCGCGCCCCGGGCGCGGTCAAAGCCACTTTTTCCAGCGAAAGAACATGTAGGGCAGCACGGCGAAGAGGATCATCAGGCCGATTGCCATCGGGTAGCCGAGCTGCCATTCCAACTCCGGCATGGTCTTGAAGTTCATTCCGTAGATCGAGGCGATCAGGGTCGGCGGCATCAGCGCGACCGAGACGACCGAGAACAGCTTGATGATCTTGTTCTGCTCGATGCTGACGAGGCCGAGCGTCGCATCGAGCATGAACTGCAGCTTGCTCGATAGGAAGGTGGCATGCTCCTCGATCGCCTGAACGTCGCGCAAGGCGGAGCGCCATTCCGGGTTGAAACCGCCGGCCGCCTTCTTGGTGCGCTTGAAATTGGCGGAGAGGTAGAGCAGCACGCGCTCGACCGAGACCATGCTCTCGCGGACATTCGAGATGATGTGCTCGTACTGGCCGATCTTGCGCACCACCGCCTGATAGACGCGGCCCTGTTCGACATGGGCGCTGTCGCCGTCGAAGATCTGGCGCGAGCGCATGTCGACGCGATCGCCGACGCCGCGCAGCACCTCGGCGGCGCGGTCGACGATCGCCTCGATCAGCCCCTCGATGACGCCGGCAGGCTCGAGCTCGCAGCCGCCCGGCTTGGTGACGCGGTTCTTGAAGATGTTGAAGGCGCCGGGCTCGTCATAGCGCACGGTCACCAGCGCCTTCTCGGTCAGGATGAAGGTGACGTCGGCGAGGCGCGGGACGTTTGTGTCGGACTGGCAGATGATCCGCGCCGTCATATAATGCGCGCCGTTCTCGGCGTAGATGATCTCGGACGGTTCGAGATCGTGCATCTCCTCCTTCGTCGGAATGGAGATGCCGAGATGGCGCTCGACCCTGGCGTCCTCGGCCGGCGTCGGGTTGAGCAGGTCGATCCAGATCGACCCCGGCGGGATCTCGTCTTCGGCAATGAGGTTGCGCGGCGCGAGCTTGTCGCCGCTCGTCTGGCAGATGCCGTGGATCAGGAGCATGGTCGGTCGTCCGGAATCGGGCACCGCAAGGCGCGATTTGTGCCGCAACAACTCCAAACGTCCGGCGGTGTCAAACCGATGACGGTTCTGGGGCAGCGGCTGATCCCGCCGCGGTATTCCCGCTCGGGCCAGAAATATGGCAGCGCTGCGGCAGGGTTAGCACAATATCAATCGCCGGATGAGAAGCTGAACGAATCCGTCGCCCCTCCGGACTTGTCATGCTCAACGCCGCAAAGAATCTCAGCATCAAGACTATGCTTCTGACTGTGCTCGGCCTTGCCAGCGCAGCGATCGTCACGCTCTCGTCGCAGGCGCTCTGGCAGGCTTGGACGCGCCACAATACCGCCGTCGAGGTGTCCGCTCTCGCCGATCTGAACAAGGCCTATTTCACGGCGCTGCAGAACCTGCGCTACGAGCGCGGCAATGGCGCGAGCGCGCTGACCATGCCGACCGACAAGAACGCCGGGATGATCGAGGACGTGCTGACGCGCCGAAAGCGTCTGGACGACGCCATCGCCACGGCCCAGACGATCGTCCGGGACAACGGCTATGAGGTCGCCAAGACCGTCTCGACCGAGATCGACGGCCATGTCGCAGCGCTCAAGCCCTTACGCGCGAAGGTCGACGGCAACTGGAAGCTGCCGCTGGAGTCGCGGGAGAAGGAGCTGGCCGGGGCCAGCATGGCCCAGACCGGCAAGTTCCTGAGCGCGCTCGAGGCTGCCTCGGCGACGCTGGAGGAACGCATTCTCGCGCTTGACGCCAGCTTCGCCAACCTGACCTCCGTCCGCTCGATGGCCTGGGCCGCACGCTCGCTCAGCGGATCGTCGACGATCGTCCTCAACAACGCCGTCGCCCAGGACCGGCCGCTGGACGCCAAGGAGAGCAATGCCGTCCTCGTCAACGATGCGCGCATGGAGTTCGCCTGGGGCGTGGTGAGGCAGCTCATCGGCCAGGCCAGCACCCCGCAGGCGCTCAAGGACGCGCTCACCACCGCCGAGAACACCTATTTCGGCGGCACCTTCAAGGCGACGCGGGCCGATCTCGTCGCCAACGTGACGGGCGGCCGCAAGCCTGCGATCAATCCCGATCAATGGCGTAACCAGATCGTCGCCGCCTCCGAGACAGTCGGCGCCGTGGCGAGCCGCGCCATTGACGTCGTCTCGGATGTGGCGGACGCGAAGGCCGATGCGGCAATGCGCTCGCTCATCGTCTACGGCCTCCTCCTGCTGGCCGCGCTGGCGCTCGCACTCATCGGGCTCTGGCTGGTGCAAAGCCGCGTGACGCGCCCGATCACTGCGCTGACCGCCTCGATGAAGCAGCTGGCGCAGGGCGACTTCACCGCCGAGGTCATCGACAGCGGCCGTAATGACGAGATCGGCGGCATGGCCGCCGCCGTCCGGGTGTTCAAGGAGAACGGTTTGCGTGTCCAGGCGCTGGAGGCGCAGGAGCGCGCCGCCGCGGCCGAGCGGGCGGCGCGGACCGAAGCCATGGTCGCCGTGGTCAGCGATGTCGGCACGGTCGTCGCGGCTGCGGCTGCGGGCGATTTCAGCGCGCGCCTGCGCCTGGAAAGCGCCGATGCGCAAATGCAGCAGCTGGTCGACGGCATCAACCAGATCAACGCCGTGGTCGACGGCGCGACCACCGAGTTCGCCGACATTCTGGCGTCGGTCTCGCAGGGCGACCTGACCCGCCGCGTCGCGACCAGCTATCAGGGCCGCTTCGCCGAGCTCAAGCACTCCGTGAACGAGACGGTCGAGCGCCTCTCGGAGACGATCGGCGGCATCCAGGCGACGACCTCGCAGGTCTCGGCCTCCGCTCGCGAGATCAAGGCGGGCGCCGACGATCTCGCCAAGCGGACCGAGGAGCAGGCCGCCTCGCTCGAGGAGACGGCCGCGACGACCGAGGAACTCGCAGCTTCGGTCAAGGCCAGCGCAAGCTCCTCGAAGGTGGCGGCATCGTCCTCCGACGAGGCCACGAACGTAGCGCAGCAGGGCGGCGCGATCGTGCAGAACGCCGTCGAGGCGATGGAACGGATCGAGGCGGCCTCGCGCAAGATCACCGACATCACCTCGGTGATCGACGGCATCGCCTTCCAGACCAATCTGCTGGCGCTCAACGCTGCGGTGGAAGCCGCACGCGCGGGCGATGCCGGCAAGGGTTTCGCCGTGGTCGCCTCGGAGGTCCGGACGCTGGCGCAGCGCTCCGCCGAAGCCTCCAAGGACATCACGACCCTGATCCAGTCCTCGACCACCGAGATCGAGGAGGGTGTGAAGCTGGTGCGCTCGGCCGGGACGGTGCTCGACAAGATCGTCACCGCCTCCCGGCAGGTCGCGGCGACCGTCGTCGAAATCTCGGCAGCGGCAGGCGAACAGGCCAACGGTATCGACGAGATGAGCCAGACCGTCGCCCATATGGACGAGATGACCCAGGCGAATGCGGCTTTGGCCGAGCAGAGCGCCGCCTCGGCCGCTTCGCTCGCCGACCAGATCCACAGCCTCGATCAGCTCGTCGCGGCCTTCCGCATCGCCGGCAGCACTGCGCATTCGACCAGCGAGCCGGAGCGCCTGCGCAACCTCGCCGCGGCCGCCATGTCGGAAACCCGCTCGGCGCCGCGCATTCCGGCGCGGAAGGCACAACCTGCCCCGGCAGCTGCGATGCCCGCCCGCAAGGTCGCGAACGGCGGAGCGCGGGACCGCGAGTGGGAAGAGTTCTGAGCCTTCCGGCTCAGACGCCGCCCTTCACCCCCTCAGGCGGCTTGATCTCCTCGGGCACGAAGAAGTCCGGCATCAGCGGCACCGACGGATCGACCCGGTAGGGCGTGAAGTCGGTGACGCCCTCGCCGGCCATGAAGTTGTCGTCGATCAGGAAATTGCCCGAGAAGCTGCGCGAGGGCTTGTTGAAGACCATATAGGCGGCATCGGCCAGCATCTCCGGCGTGCGGCTCGCCTGCACCATCTTATCGCCGCCGAGCAGGTTCTTCACCGCAGCAGTGGCGACCGTGGTGCGCGGCCAGAGTGCGTTGACGGCGATGCCTTTGGGCGCCAGCTCGCCGGCAAGGCCCAGCACACACAGGCTCATCCCATACTTCGCCATGGTGTAGGCCAGGTGCGGCGCGAACCAGCGCATCTTCATGTCGAGCGGCGGCGACAGCATCAGGATATGCGGGTTCTCTGCCTTCTCCAGATGCGTAATCGCATATTTCGAGACCATGAAGGTGCCGCGCGTGTTGATCTGGTGCATCAGATCGAAGCGCTTCATGTCGGTCATCTGGGTATTGGTCAGCGAGATCGCGCTGGCATTGTTCACGACGATGTCGAGGCCGCCGAAGGTCTCGGCCGTCTTGGCGATCGCCTCAGCGACGCTCTGCTCGTCGCGGACGTCGACCATCAGCGGCAGGCACTTGCCGCCGGCGGCCTCGATCTCGGCAGCGGCGGTATAGATCGTGCCTTCCAGCTTGGGATGCGGCTCGGCCGTCTTGGCGGCGATGGTGACATTGGCGCCGTCGCGCGCCGCTCTGATGGCGATGGCGAGGCCGATGCCGCGCGATCCGCCGGTGATGAAGAGCGTCTTGCCCTTGAGCGACATGGTGTCCTCCCTCATTAGTCTTGCAAAATGAACCGGTCCGGCTGACTGCCGTCGGCATCGGTAAAGCCATATGCGCGCGCCAGATCGGCGACATGGAGCACCTGGCCGGCGTGGCGGGCGATATCGGGGTCGGCGGCGAGCGCCGCGACCGCGCGGCCGGCATAGAGCGGGGTCTCGGTGGTCTCGGCGGCCATGCCAGCATCACGCACGCGCTCGGTCAGGACATGGCCCGGGGACAAGGCCAGCGCGGTGACGCCATAGGGTTTCAGCTCCTGCGCCATCGCCAGCGTCAGCCGGTTCATCGCTGTCTTGGACAGGTCGTAGAAGACATCGCCGAGATAGCCGCCGGCGGTGTCGAAGCTCACCGTGACGATCAGCCCCTGCCGCATCTGGACCATGGCGGGCGCGACGGCACGCGCCAGCAGCAATTGCGCGTAGACGCCGCTCTCGAAGCTCTCGCCAAGCCGCGCCACCGGGCGGCGCCAGAACGGCGCGCCGAAGGCGGAGCCATCAGGATAGCGCTCGCCGTCATAGCCCTCATTGCCGCCCCAGACCGCATCGACGACGCAGTCGAGCCGGCCGAAGCGCCGAAGGGACCAGGCGACGAGCTGATCGACCTCGCGCTCATTGGTATGGTCGCAGCGATAGGGCTCGCCGCGGCCGCCTGAAGCCTCGACCTCGCGGGCCGTGTCCTCGAAGGTCTCCGAACGCTGGTCGGTGCGCGGCCCGGCCTCGCTGGAGCGGCCTGTGACGATCACGGTGGCGCCGGCCTGGCCGAGCGCCCGCGCGATGCCGCGCCCCAGCCCGCGCGAGGCGCCTGCGACGAGGCAGACCTTGCCGGCTAGCGGCTTTTGCGGGCTGTCATCGGTCATGGCGATACCGCTGGCGCAATGCGAGCAGCTCCGCTAGAAGCCCCCTCCCCCGAACGGCGAGGACGGTCATGGAAGCGAGCGATGTCGCAGCCTGCTGGGAGGCCAATGCCGAAACCTGGACCCGGCATGCGCGCGCCGGCTACGACCTCTACCGGGATGCCCAGAATACCCCGGCCTTCTTTACGCACCTGCCCGATATCGACGGACTGGACGGCCTCGACATCGGCTGCGGCGAGGGCTCGAACACGCGCAAGCTCGCTGAGGCCGGCGCCAGCGTCACCGCGATCGACATCGCCCCCACCTTCATCCGCCATGCGCGGGAAACCGAGGCCGCCAACCCGCTCGGGATCGACTACCGCGTCGCCGACGGCATGGCCCTGCCTTTCGCCGATGCCTCGTTCGATTTCGCCACCGCCTTCATGTCGCTGATGGACATGCCTCATCAGGACCGCGTGCTGGCCGAGGCCAAGCGGGTGCTGAAGCCGAGCGGCTTCCTGCAGTTCTCGATCCTGCATCCCTGCTTCGCCACGCCCGGTCGCAAGGTGATGCGCGACGAGACGGGCACGGTGCTCGGCATCGAGGTGCGCGAGTACTTTCGCGTCACCGACGGCGAGATCGAGAGCTGGCGCTTCGGCGCCGCGCCGCCCGAGGAGAAGGCCAGGGTCGAGCCGTTCCGCGTGCCGCGCTTCCACCGCACGCTGAGCGACTGGATCAACCTGCTCGTCGCGAGCGGCCTCCGGATCGAGCACATGCACGAGCCGGGCGTCGATGCGCAGACGGCCAAGGCCGTGCCCTATCTCGCCGACACCTATATCGCGCCGCTGTTCCTGCACATGCGGGTGCGGAAGCCGGTGCGATAGGTCAGGCGCGGCGGACAGCGTCACGCCGCGAAGACCGCAGCCGAATCCTCGACCGCGCCGGCGCCCTCGGTCACCGCCAACTCCAGCGCCGTGGCCTCGCCGACATGGTGCTCGGCATAGAAGCGGGCTGTGGCGAGCGCCGCGGCACCCTGATCCTCTCCCTGCAGCGCCAGCGCCTTCTTGGCGAGGCCGGTGCCGCCCTG
Organism: Allobosea lupini; assembly: GCF_900109525.1. GTDB lineage: Bacteria > Pseudomonadota > Alphaproteobacteria > Rhizobiales > Beijerinckiaceae > Allobosea > Allobosea lupini. The sequence continues at coordinate 384,021 of NZ_FOAN01000002.1, forward strand.
GGCGAGCGCGAACAGCTTGAGATAAGGCGTCGCGCCGGCGAGCGCGCTCGCCTGGTCGATGCCCATGGTCGCCAGCATCCATTCGGTCGCGCGCTCCAGCGAGTCGACGGCGGCGCCGAGCCGGGCCGCGCTATGGCCGAAGCCAGGCGTGTTAGCCTCGCGCACCTGCGCGACGACGCCGCGCATCTCGCCGATCAGCGCCTTGACCGCGTCGCCATTGGAGAGCGGCAGCTTGCGCAGCACGAGGTCGATCGCCTGGATGCCGTTGGTGCCCTCGTAGATCGTGGCGATGCGGGCATCGCGCAGGTGCTGGGCGGCGCCGGTCTCCTCGACATAGCCCATGCCGCCATGGATCTGGACGCCGGTGGAGGCGACCTCGACACCGATATCGGTGGCGTAGGCCTTTGCGATGGGCGTGATGATCGCCGCCCGCTCGGCAGCCGCCTTGCGCCTGGCCTCGTCGGGGTCGCGATGCGAGCGGTCGAGCAATGCGGCCAGCAGCAGGGAAAGCGTGCGCGCAGCCTGCGTCTTGGCGCGCATCTCCATCAGCATGCGGCGGATGTCGGGATGGACGATGATCGGGCTCATCGGCGCGCCTTTCGGCGCATCGAGCGCGGTGCCCTGCTTGCGCTCCTGCGCGAAGGAAAGCGCCTGCTGGTAGGCGCGCTCGGCGATGGCGACGCCCTGCACCGCGACGTTGAGGCGGGCATTGTTCATCATCGTGAACATGCAGGCGAGGCCGCGATTCTCCTCGCCGATCAGCCAGCCGATCGCGCCGCCCTCATCGCCATAGCTCATCGCGCAGGTCGGCGAGGCATGGATGCCGAGCTTGTGCTCGACGCCGGTGCAGCGGACATCGTTGCGCGCGCCGAGCGAGCCGTCGGCATTGACCAAGAATTTCGGCACGAGGAAGAGCGAGATGCCACGCGTGCCGGGAGGGGCATCGGGCAGGCGGGCAAGGACGAGATGGACGATATTGTCCGTCATCTCGTGATCGCCATAGGTGATGAAGATCTTCTGGCCGCTGATGCGGTAGGTGCCGTCGCCGGCGCGCTCGGCCTTGGAGCGCAGCGCGTTGAGGTCCGAGCCGGCCTGCGGCTCGGTCAGGTTCATCGTGCCCATCCACTCGCCGGAGACGAGCTTGGCGAGGTAGGTCTCCTTCAGATAGTCGGAGCCATGGGCATGCAGCGCCTCGATCGCGCCGACCGTCAGCAGCGGGCCAAGCGCGAAGGCGAAGGCAGCCGAATTCCACATTTCGGTGCAGGCCGACTGCACCAAGGTCGGCAGGGCCTGGCCGCCATAGGCCTCCGGCCCCGGCAGCGCGTTCCAGCCGCCTTGCGCCCAGGCGTGATAGGCTTCCTTCCAGCCCGGCGGGGTGATGACGGTACCGTCCTTGAGCTTCGAGCCGACGCGGTCGCCGACGACGTTCAGGGGCGCCAGGACATCGCCGGCGAACTTCGCGGCCTCCTCCAGCACGGCCTCGGTGACGCCATCCGCGAGTTCCGGTGCGAGCCCCTCGGAGATCAGGGCGTCGAGCCCGGCGACATGGCGCATCGTCGCCAGGATATCCTCGACCGGAGCACGGTACGACATCGCTTACCTCCCTCGGCGCCCGCACTTTCGAACCGGGCATTCTGCTCGTTGCGTTTGACGGCGATGTTAGCGACGAACTATGCCCGCCGCCACGCGCAAGCCGGCGCAGGTTCACGCATGCCGCGTCGGCATTGTTATAGTTTACATATGAACTTTCAAGAGCGACCGTGACAGGACCTCGTCAGACCCAGCGCCTTTCCGCCGACCAGGCCGGCATCGCCGCCGCAGCAGAGCTGCTGCGCACCGGCAAGCTCGTCGCGCTGCCGACCGAGACGGTCTACGGGCTCGCCGCCGACGCAAGCGACGACCGCGCCGTCGCCTCGATCTATGCCGCCAAGGAGCGCCCGAGCTTCAACCCGCTGATCTCGCATCTGCCGGATGTCGATGCTGCCAGGCGCCAGGGCCTGTTCGATGCGCCGGCGCTGGCGCTGGCGAAGGCGTTCTGGCCGGGCCCGCTGACGTTGGTCGTGCCGGCTTCGAGCTCGTGCACGGTCTGCAGCCTCGCCCGCGCCGGGCTCGACAGCGTCGCGCTGCGGGTGCCGTCGCATCCGGTGGCGCGCGCTGTCCTGCAGGCTGCGGGCCGGCCGATCGCGGCGCCCTCGGCAAATCGCTCGGGCCGGGTCAGCCCGACGCAGGCCGAGCATGTCTTCGCCGATCTCGACGGGCGCATCGACGCCGTGCTCGATGCCGGGCCGACGGCGGTCGGCGTCGAATCCAGCATCGTCGCCTGCCTCGGCGGGGCGCCGCGCCTGCTGCGTCCGGGCGGCGTGCCGCGTGCGGCGCTGGAGGCTGCGATCGGGCAGGCCCTCGTCATCGTCGAGGAAGGCGGTACGGCCCCGCTCGCGCCAGGCCTCCTCGCCTCGCACTACGCGCCGAGGGCCGCGGTCAGGCTGGATGCGGAGGCGCCGCGACCGGGCGAAGCCTGGCTCGGCTTCGGTCCGGGACCGGATGGCGCCCTGCCCGCGCTCGCCTTCAACCTGAGTCCATCAGGCGACCTGACCGAGGCCGCCGCCAATCTCTTCGCCGCGATGCGCCATCTCGACGATCAACGCCCGGCGACGATCGCCATCGCGCCGATCCCGATGCGAGGCCTTGGCGAAGCGATCAACGACCGGCTGCGCCGCGCCGCGGCGCCGCGTTGAAGTCGGCATTATCGCCCGAGATCCGCTTGCAATTCCGCAAGATCTGGCAATGCTGCGCGCGGAGTTGCCGGAGAGTGACCATTGTCGACGTCGAAGCTCGCCTGGGATGATTTCCGCCTGATCAAGGCGATCGCCGATGCAGGCGGGCTGACCGGCGCGGCAGCCGCCCTCAACGTCAATCATTCCACGGTGTTCCGCCGGCTCGGCCAGATCGAGGAGCAGCTTGGCCACGCTCTCTTCGAGCGCCGCAAGACCGGTTATGTCGCGACCTCGGCCGGCGAGGAGATGACGACGCTGGCCTCGCGCATCGATGAGGACGTCACCGCTTTCGGGCGCAGGCTCGCTGGGCGCGACCTCGCTCCGTCAGGCGACTTGCGCGTGACCACCACCGACACGCTCTATCTGCATGTGCTGCTGCCGATCTTCGCAGCGTTCCGGGCAGCGCATCCGCTGATCCGGCTCGATGTCGTCATGGCGAGCCAAACCCTCAATCTCTCGCGCCGTGACGCCGACGTCGCCATCCGCGCCAGCGATTCGCCGGGCGAGACGCTGGTCGGCCGCCGCCTCGCCAACCTGAACTGGGCCGTCTACGCCCGCGCCGACGCGCCGGCGACCGAGGCCGAGTCGCATGAGCCGAAGCTGCTGTTCCGGCGCGACTGGGTCGCGCTCGGCGACCCGCTCGGCTACGTCAAGGCGGCCCGCTATGTCCGCGACCATGTCCCAGCCGAACGGATCGCGCTGCGTTCCTCGGCCGTGCTCGGGCTGACGGAAGCGGTCGAGCAGGGGATGGGCATCGGCCCCCTGCCCTGCTTCATTGCCGACCAGCGGCCGGGGCTCGTGCGGCTGCTGCCACCGGACCCGGACTTCTCCACCGGGCTATGGATCCTGACCCACCCCGACATCAGGCATGCGCCACGCGTGCGCGCCTTCATGGATTTCGTCGGCGGCGAGCTGGCGAAACGGAAGGCACTGCTGGAGGGTGCGGTGTGAAGCTTAGAAGCGCCCCGATTTCATAGCAGCGAAGCCTGGAGTCCTTACACGCACGCGGCAGCTCCAGATTCGCCTACACCCCAGCGTTGCATATGGCAGTTGAGAAATAGCAAGTTCGCGGGCTATCCTTGCTAACAAGCACTACCGGGGGGATAGAGAGTGACCACGATTGAGGATTTCCGCACGAGCCTTGTCTCTTATGCAGAACGTGTGCAGCGGGTTCGCGAGCATATTAAGAATGAAGAAGCTACCAAAGTTGCATTAATACTCCCGTTTATCGCACTTCTTGGTTATGATGATAGAGACCCAACAGAAGTTGCCGCAGAGCACGCCGCAGATTTTTCGGACAAATATAAGAATAGAGTTGATTATGCTATTTTGAAAGAAATGAATCCCATTATTGCGATAGAATGCAAATCCATTGGTAATGGGAAAAAAGACGACAGAGGTCAACTGAAAAGTTATTTTAATGCATCAAAAACAGTCAAACTGGGCATTCTAACGGACGGAATCGTTTACGAGTTTTTTGTAGACTCTGAAGAGCCAAATATGATGGATGACGATCCGTTTCTAATTATCGATTTTGAAAAGATATCGAAGGCACAAGTCTCAGATACAGCTATCGAAGGTCTCCACGCACTAACGAAAGCAAAATTCGATCCAGACACAATCGCGGAGAATGCACGCCGCAGCCTGACGCATCGCGCATTCTTTGATTACTTATCGAAGCAATTCGCCGAACCATCTATAGATTTCACGCGCTTCCTGCTAAAAGAAAATGACATAAAGCATATTAGAACTCATGCAATCGAAGGTTATCGAGCCATCACAAAGGCCGCATTCAATGACGTTTTTACGTCCAATGTCCTCAAAAAGCTTGATATATCCCCGTCGCTTCCCAAGCAACCCACCCGGATCGAGAACACACCACTCTCAACTCCGATTGAAGTGCCATCACCATCCCCAGCAGGAATCGTAACGTCGGAAGCAGAAATCGCGGCCTTTGAAAGCGTTAGGCGGCATCTAGCATTCCTTTCCGCAGGAAATCCGCTGACATTCGACGCGATATCAGACGTCAAGTTCCGAGATTATCAGGGAAAGATGGTCGTTTTTTACCGTCAAGAAAGAAAGGGGCGACTGATTGACATCATCGAGGCTCGAGATGGGACAATCAGGTTCATTATTGTAGATGGAGGTGATTCCACCCCCGTAATCGAGCTAACTCAATCCGGCGAACGGCTGCGCGCGCTTTTTGAGAAGCGTATCGGCGAATTCGGTTAGCCGATCTCAACGACGACCCGACCGCGCACCTTGCCGTCGAGCAGAGCGCGGCCGGTCTCGACGACATCCTCGAGCGGGATCGTCGTCGTCATCGCCGCCAGCTTCTCACGGTCGAGATCGCGCGCGAGACGCTGCCACGCTTCCAGCCGGCGCGTCTTCGGGCACATCACCGAATCGATGCCAAGCAGCGCGACGCCGCGCAGGATGAAGGGCGCGACCGAGGCCGGCAGGTCCATGCCCTGCGCCAGGCCGCAGGCGGCGACAGCGCCGCCGTATTTGGTCATCGACAGGACATTGGCGAGCGTGTGCGAGCCGACGGCATCGACGCCGGCGATCCAGCGCTCCTTGCCGAGCGGGCGCCCAGGCCCGGAGAGTTCGTTCCGATCGATGATCTCGGCTGCGCCAAGGCCCTTGAGGTAATCAGCTTCCTCCGGCCGGCCGGTCGAGGCGATGACATGCCAGCCAGCCTTGGCGAGCAGCGCGGTCGCGACCGAGCCGACGCCGCCGGCTGCGCCGGTGACGACGACCGGGCCGTCGGCCGGTTTGACGCCATGGCGCTCCAGCGCAAGCAGGCTGAGCATGGCGGTGTAGCCGGCGGTGCCGATCGCCATCGCTTCGGCAGGGGTCATTCCGTCGGGCAGCGGGACCAGCCAATCGCCCTTGACCCGGCTCTTCTGAGCATAGGCGCCCAGATGCGTCTCGCCGGTGCCCCAGCCGTTGAGGATGACGAGGTCGCTGGGCTTGAACTCGGGATGATCGGAAGACTCGACCCGGCCGGCGAAATCAATGCCGGGGATCATCGGCCAGCGCCGCACCACCGGGGCGCGGCCGGTGATGGCAAGGCCGTCCTTGTAGTTCAGCGTCGAATGGGTGACGCGGACGATGACGTCGCCTTCCATCAGGTCCGCTTCGGCGAACTCGCCGAAGGCGACGCTGGTGCCGGCTTCGCCCTTGTTGGCGATGAGGGCCTTGAAGGTCGACATGAACTCACTCCCGGGACGCGATCGAACTTTCCCTAGGAGTGACCCGCCCGGCCGCCGCCTGCAAGCGGCAAGCTCGTGCGGCTTTAGTCAGGCCGGCTGCGGCACGGCGCGCGCCACCGGCTTCTCGACGATCGGCAGGTTGATCAGCGCCGAGGCGACGCCAAGCGCGACCGAAAGCCACCAGACGATGGTGTAGGAGCCGAACTGCTCATAGAGGATGCCGCCGAGCAGGACGCCGAGGAAGCCACCGACCTGATGCGAGAAGAAGGCGAAGCCGTAGAGCATCGCCATGTACTTGGTGCCGAACATCAGCATGACCAGCGCCGAAGTCGGTGGCACGGTCGAGAGCCAGAACACGCCGATGACGATGCCGAAGGCGATCGCGGTCGTCGGGCTCGGCGGCAGCAGGATGAAGGCGGCGATGGCGACGGCCCGGCCGAGATAGATCCAGGCGAGCAGATGGCGCTTGGGCATGCGTGCCGTCAGCCAGCCGGAGCCGAGCGAGCCGACCGCATTGGCGAGGCCGATCGCAGCCAGCGTCCAGCCGCCGACCCAGGCCGGCAGGCCGGTGTCCTTGAGATAGGCCGGCATGTGCACGGTGATGAAGGCGAGCTGGAAGCCGCAGGTGAAGAAGCCGAGCACGAGCAGGACATAGGAGCGGTGCTTGAAGGCCTCGGCCAGCGCCTGCGCGATGCTCTGGTTCGGCGCCACAACCGCGCCGGGCGCAGCGGCAGGCTGCTTGGCGCCCCGCATCGCCAGCATCACCGAGAGCGGCAGCACGGGCAGCAGGGTGAAGGCGAAGACGATCAGCGCCTGCTGCCAGCCGAGCGTCTCGATCAGGATGTTGCCGATCGGCGGGAACAGGAACTGGCCGAAGGAACCGGCGGCAGTGCCGGCGCCGAAGGCGAGCGGGCGCCATTGCTCAGGCAGGAGTTTGCCGAAGGCGGCGAGGATCAGGTTGAAGGAGCAGGCCGAGAGCCCGAAGCCGATCAGCACGCCGGCGCCGAGATGGAGCTGCAGCGGCGTCGAGGCATAGGACATCGTGACGAGCCCGGCGGCATAGAGCAGCGCGCCGGCGCAGAGCACCCGCACCATGCCGAAGCGATCGGCGATCGCGCCGGCGAAGGGCGCGCCCAGGCCCCAGAGCAGATTCTGGATCGCCAGCGCCAGGCTGAACGTGTCGCGGCCCCAGCCGAACTGAGAGGTCATCGGGATCTGGAACAGGCCGGCGCTGGCGCGCGGGCCGAAGCTGATCAGCGCGATCAGGCAGCCGGCGGCGACGATGATCTCCGGCGCGTAGCCGCGCCTGGCGGTTGCGGTCATGACGGGCTCCGGAGCGAGAATCGTGTGTCTGCACGATAGGGCGTGCAACCCGAGCATGCCAACGCGATTCCGTTACGTTGCGCATCACAGGATTGCATGATCGCCACGCAGCAAATTCATCGGATTTCGTCGGCAAAAAGCTGTTTATCTGCTAGAATTGCCTCTGCAATCGTGGAGGCGACCAATGCGTGCCGTCATAGAGTTGCTAGCTGACTACAGCGCCTGGCTGTCCCGGATGCTTCTGGTGACACCGGAGTTCATCACCAAAGATCGACGGGGCAACATGCCGCCGCCCTCCGGCGGCATCGGCGCCTATTGACGGTCGCTGCCAGCCTTCGACGGCGGGCAGCGAGAGCAGCTGGGCTATTTGCCCCAGCGCAAGGCGAGCGGATCGAGTTCGCGCGCGAGCTCGAGCAGGCCTTCGCGCGTCTGCGGATGCAGCGGCGTAAGCGGATGGCGCACCGCGTCCGACTTGATCACGCCGCCGGCCTTCATCACCGCCTTGGCCGAGCGCAGGCCGCATTGGCGGTTCTCGTAATTGATGATCGGCAGCACGCGGGCATAGAGCGCCGCCGCCTGCCTGCGGTCGCCCGCGGCATGGGCGGTGAGGATCGGCTTGATCAGGTCGGGGATCATTGCCGAGGTCATCGTGCCGGTGGCGCCGGCGTCGAGATCGGCCATCAGCGTGATCGCTTCTTCACCATCGAACGGGCCGACGATGGCGTCGCCGCCCGCCTCGATCAGCGAGCGCAGCTTGCCCGCCGTGCCCGGCACCTCGATCTTGAAGTAGCGCACGAGCGGCACTTCCTTGTTGAGCCTGACCATGAAAGGCACGGTCATGGTCACGCCGGAGAGCGGCGCGTCCTGGAGGATGATCGGGATTCCCGCTGCATCCGCCACGATCTTGAAATGCTCGATCATGCCCTGCTCGTCCGCCTTGAGCAGCGCTCCGTGGTAGGGCGGCATCATCATCAGCATCTTGGCGCCGGCCTCGGCCGCCGCCTTGGCGCGCTGCGCGGCGATGCGGGTCGAGAAATGCGAGGTGGTGACGCAGACCGGCACCCGGCCGGCGACCTGCTCGATCGAAAGCCGCATGACCTCGTCGCGCTCGGCGTCGGTCAGCAGGAACTGCTCGGAAAAATTGGCAAGGATGCAGATGCCGTCGACGCCCTGGTCGACCATCAGGTCCATCACCCGGCGATTGCCCTCATGATCGACGTCGCCGTTCTCGTGGAAGATCGTCGGCGCGATCGGGATGATGCCTTTATAGGGTTCGCTCATGGCAAGGCCTCGGCTGTTCGTGGCTGGGAGGGGGTGGAGCTCATTGCGTCTGCCAATCGCCACTGCCGGGAAGCCCGCGCTGGTAGATGGCGAGGTCCTCGGGCGAGAAGCAGCAGAAGATGACTGCGTCGAAGGAAGCGCCGGCCTTCAGGGCTTCCGCGACCGTCGCCACGGCGATATCCGCCGCAGCCGCGATCGGATAACCGTAGATCCCAGTGCTGATGCTCGGGAAGGCGACGGTTCGCAGGCCTGCGCCGGCCGCGACCGCGAGGGAGCGGCGATAGCAGGAGGCGAGCAGCTCAGCCTCGCTCCGGCCGCCGCCCTGCCAGACCGGCCCGACCGTATGGATGACGAAGCGCGCCGGCAGGCGATAGCCCTGGGTCAGCTTGGCGTCGCCGGTCTGGCAGCCGCCGAGCCGGCGGCATTCCTGGAGTAATTCCGGCCCTGCGGCGCGATGGATCGCACCGTCGACGCCGCCTCCCCCCAACAGCGAATTGTTGGCGGCGTTGACGATGGCGTCGACGGCAAGCGTGGTGATGTCGGCCTGGATGGCTTGAAGTCTGCCGGCAATTCTCATGGCTGGCTGTCCTTCCGCTGGTATCGGATCGCCCCGCCCTGCCGACGATACAAGCACAGTGGTGATCGATCGCCACCGGCTCTCCATCGAACGATGCGTCAGTCGGCGACACCGATGACGAAAGCCAGCCCGGCCGTCACGCGCGCCATCTCGGCGGCGGTCAAGCGTCCGATGGAGCCGGATACCCGGCTGCGCATGAGGGTGACCGGCTTGTCGACCATCACCTGCGATCGCTCGCGCAAGCCATTCTCCAGCGACGGTTCGATCATGACACGAAGGTCCGACGCATCGACCAAGGTCGACGTCATCTGACAGACCACAACGGAGGGATGCGCGGCTGGAATCGCATCGCTCTGAACGATGACCGCTGGCCGTGGCTTGCCATAATCTCCAGCAGCCGCGACGATCACGACAGCGCCGCGGCTCAAGCTCAATCGTCCCTCGCCGGGTTGTCAAATTCGGACACCGATTCGATCCAGCGCAAGGCGTCGTCCTCTGCGGCGAGATCGAGCCTCGCGACCTGCCGCACGATCCGAGCACGGACAGCCGGCGAACGCGCATCGGGAACGAGCAGACGCACCTCGCGCAAGTTTTGCTCGCGCCGTCTACGACGCATGTCGCGCATCCGCTCTGCAACCGCTGCCACGGCGAGACCTCCGGTAACGAGCGGAAAACGTAACGCGTTACGAGCTTGCCGGCAAGATCGCCCGCCATGCCGCCACCGTCACGCCTTCGCCGCGCGCGCCGTCACCAGCTTGCGGATGCCGCGCCTTGTCGAGCCGATCAGCGGGAAGAGCAGGAGCGCAAGAGCGATCGCCATCAGGCTCGCGACCAGGGCGTTCGACCAGAAGATCGAGAGCGAGCCCTGGCTGAAGATCATCGACTGGCGGAAGGCGTCCTCCGCCTTGTCGCCGATGACCATGGCCAGCACCAGGGGCGCGATGGGATAGTCGAGCTTCTTGAAGAGATAACCGACGATGCCGAAGGCGAGCGCCAGCCAGATGTCGAATTCCTTGTTGCCGACGGTATAGGCGCCGATGAAGCAGACCACGACGATCGCCGGGCCAATGATCGAGAACGGGATGCGCAGGATCGAGGCGAAGAGCGGCACCGTCGCCAGCACCACGATGACCGCGACGACGTTGCCGAGATACATCGAGGCGATCAGGCCCCAGACGAAGTCGGGCCGCTCGACGAACAGCATCGGGCCGGGGTTAAGGCCCCAGATCATCAGCCCGCCCATCATCACCGCAGCCGTCGCCGAACCCGGGATGCCGAGCGCCAGCATCGGCAGCATCGCCGAGGAGCCGGCGGCATGGTCGGCGGTCTCGGGCGAGATCACGCCCTCGGGCTCGCCCTTGCCGAACTTCTCGGGATTGCGCGAGGAGCGCTTGGCCATCGCATAGCTCATGAAAGAGGCCGCGGTCGGGCCGCCCGGCGTGATGCCCATCCAGATGCCGATGATGCTGGAGCGCAGCAGCGCCAGCCAGTAGCGCGGCAGTTTCAGCGCGGTGGCGAACACGTCGCGCGGGCTGACCTTGGCCTTGACCCCGTCGAAGCGCAGGCCCTCCTCCATCGTCTGCAGCAGCTCGCCGAGGCCGAACAGGCCGATCACCGCGATCAGAAAGCTGACGCCGGCGAGCAGCACGTCGAACTCATAGGTCAGGCGGACATTACCCGAGACCGAGTCCATGCCGATCGAGGCGAAGGCGAAGCCCATCGCCATCGAGACGATGGTCTTGAAGGGCGAAGCGCCACCAAGCCCGACAAAGCTGGCGAAGGTCATGAAATAAACAGCGAAATACTCCGGCGAGGAGAATTTCAGCGCGAAGCGCGCGACCCAGCCGGAAAGCAGCGTGATCAGGATGACGCCGGCCATGGCGCCGATGCCGGCCGACAGGAAGGCGAAGGAAAGCGCTTCGGTCGCCCTGCCCTGCTTGGCCATCGGGTGGCCGTCGAAGGTGGTCGCGACCGAAGAGGGCTCGCCGGGGATATTGAACAGGATCGAGGTGGTCGAGCCGCCGAAGAGCGCCCCCCAATAGAGCGAGGTCAAAAGGATGATCGCCGAGACCGGGTCCATGCTGAAGGTCAGCGGCAGCATCAGCGAGACGCCGTTGGGCGCGCCCAGGCCCGGCAGGACGCCGACCAGGATACCGAGCAGCACGCCGGCGAACATCAGCGCGATGTGATGCGTGGTCAGCGCGATCTGGAAGCCGTGAAGAAGCGAGGCGAAGTTTTCCATGAGATGCTCCGGCTCGCGGCTCTAAAGACCGAGCATCGCTTCGACCGGCCCCTTGAGCAGGCCGACCTGGGCGAATTTCTCAAGGCCGAAATAGAAGAAGGCAGCCGTGCCGATCGCCGTCGCGAGCGAAGGCAGCCAACCATAGCGGCCCTGGAAGCGCATCGCGAAGACGAGATAGAGCAGCATCGCGACATACATGCCAAGCGTAACAGTCAGGATGACGAAGGCGAGCATCGGCAGGAAGAAGGAGAGCACGCGCTTGCCCTGCTCCCTGTCGAGGAAAGTCCCGGCGAGCGCCGCCGAGCCGCCCATCCGCCGGCCGATCGTGGTCACGATCGTGCCCGCGCTGGCAAGCGCGATCAGCAGCCCGCAATAGAACGGGAAGGCGCCGGGCTGCGGGCCGGAGGAATCCCAGCCGATGCCGAACTCGCGGGCGCCGTTGACGATGACGAGGCCGAAGGCGAGCGTCGCCAAAGCTGTCGCGATCTCGGCCTGGAAACGGCTGATCATCGGCTTTCCTCCTGCAAACGTCGAACGCCCAGCCCGACCATGTCGTCCCGGGCGACCGAAGGGAGACCCGGGACCCATGCCGGAACGGTTCTGGCATGGAATCCCGGATCAGCGCGGCTTCGCCGCTTGTCCGGGATGACCGGAGATTGACGACGTCAGTTTACGACCCAGCCTTCGCTCTTGAAGACCTTCGCGTTGGCGGCCTCGTCCTTGGCGACGAAGTCGGAGAGCTCCTTGCCCTTCATGAAGCGGGCGGTCTGCGCGGTACGGGCGATGAACTCGGCCCATTCCGGGGTCTTGCTGACCTTCTCCATCACATCGGCATAGAAGGTAACCGCGTCGGCCGGGACCTCGGCCGGCAGCCAGACGGTGCGCGGCATCTGGAAGGATTCGAGCGGCAGGCCGGCTTCCTTGCAGGTCGGGATGTCGCCCCAGCCCTTGCCGTCATGGATCGGATCGCTCTTGGCGAGGCGCACCGGCGAGAAGACGCAGAGCGGCTTCACCTGACCGGCCTTCCACTGTCCGATGTTCTCGTTCGGGTTGTTGGTGTTGGAATCGACATGGCCGCCGGCGAGCTGGGTTGCAGCCGCGCCACCGCCCTGGAAGGGCACGTAGATCCACTTGGCGCCGGTCGCCTCCTGGATCATCGCAGTCAGGGTCTGGTCGGTGTCCTTGGACTGGCTGCCGGCCATCTTCAGGCTGCCTGGCTTGGCCTTCGCGGCCTCGATATAGGCCTTGGCGTCGGCATAAGGCGCGTCGCCCTTCACCCAGATCAGGAACTCGTCGAGCGCCAGCGCCGAAACCGGCGTCAGGTCGGAGAGCTTGTAGCCGAGCTTGGCGACGTAAGGCAGGAGATAGGCGTTGTTGGTGCCGAAGACGACCTTGTGGGCGTCGCCCTTGGCGCCCTTGCCGTAGATGTAGCCCTCGGCGCCGCTGCCGCCGCCCTTGTTGAGTACCACGACCGGCTGCTCGATCAGCTTGTGCTTGGTGATGATCGACTGGACGATGCGGGCGAAATTATCGGTGCCGCCGCCGGGCCCCGAGGTCACGACGAACTCGATCGGCTTGGTCGGCTGCCAGGCCGCGGCCGGCACCACCGCGGCAATGACGGAAGCGAGCGCGGCGCCCGCCGCAATACAGAAACGTTTCATGCTGTCTCTCCCTGGATGATCGTTGGAACTGGCGCGGCTCTTCTCGGCCGCTGCGCCGGGAAATCTGCATCAGGCGGCCTTGCGCGCCGCCTTGCCCTCGCTCGCCATCTTGATCGCGAGCGACAGCGCCGCGCGGGTGGCGCCGAGATTGGCGATGCCCTTGCCGGCGATCTCATAAGCGGTGCCGTGGGCCGGGGTGCAGATCGGGAACGGGAAGCCGCCGATCAGCGTGACGCCGCGGTCGAAGCCCATCAGCTTCATCGCGATCTGGCCCTGGTCGTGATACATCGTCAGCACCGCGTCGAAGTCACCGTTCCTGGCGCGCAGGAACACCGTGTCGGACGGGAACGGACCCTCGACCACGTAACCTTTGGCCTTGGCGGTCTTCACCGCCGGCTCAATCGTCTCGATCTCGTCGCGGCCGAAATTGCCGCCGTCGCCGGCATGCGGGTTGATGCCGGCGACCGCGATGCGCGGCGGGTTGAAACCGGCGGCACGCAGATTCTTCTCGGCGAGATCGAGCGCCCGCAGGATCCGTTCCTGGGTGATGTTCTGCGCCACTTCGGAGAGCGGGATATGCGAGGTGACGCGCGCGTTCCAGAGCTTGTCCAGCACGTTGAATTCGCTGGCCGGCCCCTCGAACGCGATCGCGTCGCGCACGAAGCGGATCTCGTCGTCATAGCCGGGATAGGCAAAGCGCATCGCCGCCTTGTTGAAGGGGGTGAAGAACACCGCATCGGCCTTGCTGGACGCGGCGAGACGCAGCGCGCGGCGGAAATTGTCGGTCGCGGCCTTGCCGCCGGCGAGCGTCGCCGTGCCGCGCTGGAGATCGGCAGGATCATGGTTCTTGAGATCGACGAAGACCGGCTTGCCGGCGTCGGCCGGCAGGGCATCGCCCTCGCCGATGACGCGAACATCAGGCGTGAGGCCGGCATCGTCGGCGCCGAGCTGGAACAGGCGAAAGTCGCCGAAGACGATGTAGCGCGCGGCCTTGCTCAGATCGGGCTCGGCCAGGATGCGGGCGGTGAGTTCGGGGCTGATGCCGGAGGGATCGCCCATCGCGACCGCGATCACCGGCAAGGAAACCTGCGCCTTGATGTCCATCTCGTCCTCCCGAGGCCGGCCACCGCCGGCTGCTTGGCTTCCGGCCTATCATGGGGGCCGCCGCGAAAGCAAGTATGCTGTATGCAGCATAACATTCCTGCACTACTCTGCCGCGAGTCCGGCGACGGCTTCACCTGTCCACAGGTCTCGCTACGTCCGGTCGGGAGGTCGTCGCCGGAGCCGGGCCGCTCGCGTTGACAGCGCGAAAGCGCCATGCCGTACAGAAAGACAAAGGAGAGCCGCGATGACGAACGAGGCCGGCATGTCGAGCGAGGCGCAGGATACCTATCCGCGCATCACCCGCCGCACCTTGCACGAAGAGGTGCTCGAACGGCTGCGCGACATGATCATCGAGGGCAGGCTCGGCCCTGGGCAGCGCATCAACGAAGGCGCCGTCGGGGCCCAGCTCGGCGTCTCGCGTACGCCCCTCCGGGAAGCCATCAAGACCCTGGCGAGCGAGGGGCTGGTCGAGATCCAGCCGGCCAAGGGAGCGATCGTCCGCAAGTTCTCGGCTGGCGACCTGTTGCAGATCCTGGAGGTTCTGAAGACGCTGGAACAGCTCGGCGGCCGGATGACCTGCGCGCAGGCGAGCGACGAGACGATCGCCGCGATCAAGGCGCTCCATGACGAGATGATGGAGCTTTATCGGACCCGCAACCGGCTCGACTATTTCAAGCTCAACCAGGCGATCCACAGCGCCATCGTCGCCGCCTCAGGCAACGACGTGCTGGTCGAGATGCACGGTACCTTGCAGGCCAGGATCAAGCGGCTGCGCTTCATCGGCAATGAGGGCCCGGAGAAATGGGCCGGCGCCGTGGCCGAGCACGAGGAGATGATCGCGGCGCTGCTGAAGCGCGACGGCGACGCGCTCGCCGTGATCATCGGCAAGCACATGGACTCCACGCTGGTGCGCGTGCGCGACGTGCTCTGAGCCGCTCGGATCGAGCGCCCGGGAGGATGTCGATGAAGATCTTGGCCTTCAGCGATCTGCACCGCGACAAGGACGCCGCCTGGTCACTGCGAGACGCTGCGCGAGCCGCAGACGTCGTCATCGGAGCAGGCGATTTCGGGACGAGAGGCGAAGGCCTGGCCGATACATTCGACATCCTGCGTGACATCACGGTCCCCGTCCTGGTCGTCGCCGGCAATCATGACAATCTCGCTGAGATGCAGGCCGCCAATCGGGGATGGCCGCATCTGCATGTCCTGCACGGAAGTGGTGTTGCGATCGGCGACACTGCGTTCTTCGGCCTCGGCTACGAGATTCCGGCGACCAACGAAGCATCCTGGAACCAGCGCCTCTCGGAGGCCGAGGCAGAAGAACTGCTCGCGGCCTGCCCGGACAAGGCCGTGCTCGTCACGCACTCACCGCCCTATGGCGTTGCGGACCTGCAGCGCAACGGCCGGCATGAGGGCAGCAGAGCAATCCGGGCCGCCATCGAGCGGCACCAGCCGCAACTGGTGCTCTGTGGGCATATCCATCACGCCTGGGGCACGAAGGGCGCCATCGGCCATTCTGAGGTGCACAATCTCGGCCCCGCAGCGCACTGGTTCGAGATCTGAAGCTCGACCGCCCGCAGCTCAGTGCCCGCTGAAGACCAGCGTCTTGATCGGCAGGACCAGCGCCTGGATGCGCAGCAGCATGGCGTGCACCACCCCGGTCGCGTCGACCGCGTGCAAGGCGATGCGCCGTAGCGTTCCGGTATCCTTGGCGGCGATGATGTCGTGGTTGTTGCTGTAGGCGTTGGCGATGCAGCTCGACCCCGGCGTCACCCCGTCGAGCCCGCCCGGATAGAGCGGCTCCATATAGGTCAGGATCGTTCCCGGCCGCACGACCTGCTGGGCGTCGATCAGCTGCTCGCCGCTGCGGACCTGGCCGGCCGCGATGAAGTCCTGGACGCCGGTCACGACCATCGGGATGACCGTCCAGGGCTTCGAAATGCAGGTGACCTCGGCGACCATGCCGACCTTCATCACCTGCGCCTCGATCTGGCCGAAGCCGGCTTGCAGCCGCCCGCGTCCGGCCTCTTCCGGGATGATCGCGCCAGCCGGGCGCATGAACGGGTTGACGATGTCGCCTGGCCGCAGCGTGAACTGCTCGACATGGCCGTTGAAGCCGGCCCGGACCACGGTCTTGGCGAGTTCGACCTCGGCCTGCGCCAGCGCAGCCTCGGCGCTGGCGCGTTCGGCCGGCAGCAAGGTCGAAATCTTCGTCTGGGCGGCGGCCTGCGACGCTGTCGTCGAGGCGACCGCGGCCTCGCGCCCGGCCGTGATGTTCTCGAGCCGCTCGATCTCGCGGGTCGCGACGATGTCGTCGTTGCGCCGCTTCAGCTCGCGCTTGGTCTGCAATTCGTCGAGCGCCTGCTGCAGCGCGCTCTTCGCCTCCTGGATCTTGCCGTCGAAGGTGAGGATGTCGGCCTTTGCGACCACGAGCGCGGCATCGACCTCGGCGAGCTTGCGCCGCGCCGTCTCGACCGCGGCCCGCTGGCTGGTGCTGTCGAGGGTGAAGATCGGCGCGCCCTGCGCGACCTTGCCGCTGACGCCGACATGCACCTGCGCGACCCGGCCATTGATCTCCGGAATGATCGGGACGCTGCGGAAGAACACGGTCGCACTGGTGGTCGAGGGATGATTGTAGAAGATCACCGTGATCAGCCCGACCGTCAGCATCACGCAGGTGACGATGCCCCAGCGCAGTTCGAACCAGACCGAATAGAGCGTGATCTCCTTGCCCAGCCGCCTGCCTTGGCCGTAGCGGCGATAGAGATAGTCCGGGACGATGGTGAAGAGGGCACAGACAAGGAGTTCGAGCATCGCGGCCTCCTCAGAGCTGGCCAGCCGGCGCGGCGGCCACGGCTGGCGGAGGCGCCGGCTTGTCGTCCGGCCGCACGATGCCGTGCTCGATATCCGACGCCGCCTCGCCACCGCGTCCCGGCGCGATGCCAGCGATTTTCTCGAGCGAGCCCGCCATGCGGCTGAACATGCCGGAGAAATCGGGGACGTCGATCAAAGCGAGCATCAGGCCGATGACCCAGAACAGATGCACATGCGTGAACAGGGCTAGCAGCCCGAGCACGGCGACGATCTCGAATTGCAGCTTGTGGGATTTATGCGCGATGCGCTCGGGCAAGGTGTGCAGGCGCAGGAAGAGCAACCCGACGCCCAGGACAGCAGCGAGCAGAATGATCGCCGCGACCACCATGAGGACGTCCGTGCCACCTGGACTTGCGACGAAAGCAGGCAGGTGCGACGCCGCCGCCGGGTGAACCTGGTCCGCCATGGCATCCCCCCGGAGCGGTTGACGACTTAAGGTCAGGTGACGATCAAATCCTGCGAAAGTCAATCGGACCGAGCGAGCCACGCATGGCGTCTTGACAGGTCCGCAGCCCTCGCCTCCGCTTGGGGCAAGAAGCCGGCGAGGAACGCCACCCATGCTCACCCTGCGCCAGATCGAGGTGATCCGGGCGATCATGATCACCGGCACGATCGCCGGCGCGGCGAAGTTGCTCAACGTCTCGGCCCCCGGCATCAGCCGGCTGATGAAACACACCGAGCGCTCGCTCCGGCTCAAGCTGTTCGAGCGCCGGCAGGGCCGTTACGTGCCGACGCCGGAGGCCAAGGACATCTTCGAGCAGATCAACGGCGTCTACCGCAAGGTCGACGACCTGCACTCGATGCTGGCCCGGATCGAACGCGGCGGCGACGTCGAGTTCAAGCTCGGCTCGGTTCCGAGCATCTGCCATGTCATGGTGCCGCGCGCGATCGAGCGCCTCAGGCGCAAGCATCCCGACCTGCGCATCGACATCAACATCCTGAAGATCGAGGAAGCGCTCGACTATCTCCTGCTCGGCAAGGGCGAGATCGTCGCGATGAGCTACAAGCTGGACCATCCAGGCCTCGACTTCGTGCCTCTCGCCATGGGCGAGCTGCTCTGCATCGTGCCGCAGCACCATCCGCTCGCCGGCTACAGCAGCATCTCGGCCCGCGAGATCGTCCAGCATCAGCTGATCGGCATCGACCCGACCGACCCCTATGGCCGGATCATGAGCGAGATCTTCCAGCGCCAGGGGCTGCAGTACG
This sequence comes from Allobosea lupini, assembly GCF_900109525.1. Lineage (GTDB taxonomy): Bacteria > Pseudomonadota > Alphaproteobacteria > Rhizobiales > Beijerinckiaceae > Allobosea > Allobosea lupini. Next base: position 402,278 of record NZ_FOAN01000002.1, read on the forward strand.
AGATGGCGATCAAGGCGCGCTTCGGCACCACCGTCTGCTCGCTGGTGCGGGCCGGGCTCGGCATCGCCATCATCGACCAGTTCACCGTCGCCCATGGCTCGATGCAAGGCATCGCCACGATCCCGATCGAGGAGCCGACCCGCTTCCAGACCTATGTCGCGATGAAGAACGACAAGGCGCTCTCGCTCTATGCCGAGACTTTCGTGAAGTTGCTGCGCGAGGAGATGAACGCGGTGGTCTCGCCGCGACTTGCCGAAGAAAGATAACATCATGTTAGGCGGCAGCGACGAATTGGTTATCGCGTTACGGCGGCAAATCGGTTTAGCTGCGGGCTCATGCACAAGCCCGCCGAGACGGGCCGTGACAGGGATGGAATAGCGACCATGGTCATCGCCAGGAAGAGCAAGCGGGTGCTGCTCGGGCTGATCGGCTTCCCGATCGCGCATTCGGCGACGCCGACGACGCAGGAAGCTGCGGCGCGAGCCGCCGGGATCGAGGCGCATTACCATCTGATCGAGGTTGCTGGCGCCAGCCGCGAGGACCTCGCCGCCATGCTCGACGGCATCCGGCGGCTCGGCTTCTCCGGCATCAACGTCACCTATCCCTACAAGGAAGCGGTCGTGCCGCTGCTAGACGGGCTGTCCGAGCAGGCTGCAGCCATGGGCGCGGTCAACACGATCGTCGTCGACGACGGCCGTCTGATCGGCCACAACACCGATGCCTCGGGCTTCGCCACCGCCTATCGCCGGCTTGGCCGGCAGGATGGCGACAAGCCGGTCGCGATCATCGGCACCGGCGGCGTCGGCAAGGCGATCGCCTTCGCGCTCGCCGGCTGCGGCGTCACCCGGCTGCGGCTCTGCGACGTCGATCGCAGCCGGGCCGAAGCGCTGGCCGGGCTCCTCGGCACCCGCGCGAGCGTCGAGATCGCCGCCAGCGCCGAGGCGGCGGCAGAGGGGGCCGCCGGCATCGTCAACGGCACGCCGGTCGGCATGCTGCCGGACCGCGGCATCCCGATCGAGCCAAGCGCGATCCAGGCCTCGCAATGGGTCGCGGACGCGGTCTATCACCCGCTCTGGACACCGCTGCTGAAAGCGGCGCAAAAAGCCGGCGCAACGGTGATGACCGGGCGCGAGCTCTCGATTCACCAGGCGGTCGATGCTTTCCGGCTCTTCACCGGCCTGGAAGCATCGGAGGCGGTGATCGGCGCCGCCTTCGACTCCGTGACCGCGGCGGGCGAGACGACCGAACACGCCGCCTGAGCAAGACGACCCGGACAACACCGGGCGGGGATTTCAGACACTAGGGACAAGTGGAGGAAACGAGCATGAAGAAGCACTGGATCATCGCTGCCGCGCTCGGCATGGCCGTCAGCCTGCCGGCCCTGGCGCAGGACAAGGTCAAGCTGGTCGACGTCGTCGAGCTCTCGGGCGCGGGCGCGACCGCCGGCACCAACTGGAAGAACGGCATCGATCTCGCCGTCGCCGACATCAACGCCAAGGGCGGCATCCTCGGCAAGCAGATCGAGATCGTCCATTACGACACCCAGACCAATCCGGGGAACACCCGCGCCGCCGTGCAGCGCGCCATCGACGAGGGCACCTATGCCGTGCTCGGCCCGGTCTTCTCCGGCCCGATCGGCGCTTCCATGCAGATTGCCCAGCGCGCCGAGATCGCCCAGCTCGTCGGCGGCGAGGCGGCCGGCCTGACCAAGCAGGGCAACCAGTACCTGTTCCGGACCTCGCTCAGCCAGACCGCGGCGATGCCGAAGATCGCCAAATACCTGAAGGACACGGTCAAGGCCGCCTCGGTCGCCGTCGTCTGGGTCAACAACGACTTCGGCAAGGGCGGCCGCGACGCGATCATCCCCGAGCTGGAGAAGGCCGGCATCAAGCTCGCCGCCGACGTTGCCACCGAGCAGGGCCAGGCCGACTTCGCCGCCGATGCGATCAAGGTCAAGAACTCCAATGCCGATGCGATCTTCGTCTATCTGAACGAGGAGGAGAGCGCCCGCTTCCTGCGCGCCGCCAAGCAGCAGGGCATCACCAAGCCGATGGTCGGCGAGACCACCCTGCTCGGCGCCAAGGTGATCGAGCTCGCGGGCGACGCCGCCAACGGCGTCAAGGGCCATGTCGGCCTCTCGATCGACGCGCCGATCCCGGCCTTCCAGGAGTTCGGCAAGAAGTTCCAGGCCAAGTACAACTACGCCTCCGACCATAACGGCATGAAGGGTTACATGGCCGTCTACATGGTCAAGTGGGCGACCGAGAAGCAGAAGAAGTTCGACAAGAAGGGCGTCGCCGATACGCTGCGCGGCGCCACAATCAAGACCTCGGACGAGCCGGGCATCCTGATCGAGACCACGATCGAGAAGAACGGCGACCTCGACCGCGAGAGCTTCCTCGCCGAGGTCAAGGACGGCAAGCAGGTGATCACGGCGACGCTGCCGAAGATCAACCCGTAAGAACCGCGACCGAAACCCCTCCCCCTTGTGGGGAGGGGCAGGGGTGGGGGTCGCAAAGGCGGGCTCCACAGAGATCGAGAAGACGAATCCGCTGATCCGGCGCTTTCCTCGCGACCGATCGCCAAGCGGCACCACCCCCACCCCGATCCCCTCCCCACAAGGGGGAGGGGCCAGGTTGCGCCGACCATCGCCACACGAGCGAGAGCAAAGCCATGGCCGAATTCCTCGCCTATCTCATCGCCGGCATCGCCACGGGCGCGATCTACGCACTGGCCGCGATCGGCTTCACCCTGGTCTGGCAGACCTCGCAGACGATCAACTTCGCCCAGGGCGAGTTCGTCATGCTGCCGGCCGTGCTGGTCCTGCTTGCGATCAAGCTGTTCGGCGCGCCGATCTGGCTGGGAGCGTTGATCGGCATCGCCGCCTTCATCCTGATCTTCGGCGTCGGCTTCAAGCTGACCATCGTCGATCCGATGATCCGGCACGGCGTCCTGCCGCTCGCCATCGCCACCATGGCGCTGTCGATCATCATGAAGGAAGGCGCCAAGGACGGCTTTTCGGCCGAGGCGCAGAAATTCCCCTCTTTCGTGCCGACCGAGACGATCTCGGTGTTCGGCGCGGCGATCTCGCTGCAGCATGTCGCGATCATCGCCGTCGCTTTTGCCGTCATCGGGCTGCTGCAATGGTTCGTCGGCGGCACCCGGCTCGGCCGCCAGATGCAGGCGACCGCACAGAACCCGACGGTGGCGCGCATCCTCGGCATTCCGGTCGAGCGCATGGTGCTGCTCACCTTCGTGATCAACGCGGCGCTAGCGGTCGTCGCCTCGGTGCTGATCTCGCCGATCTATCTGGCGAAATTCTCCAATGGCGAGGTGATCGGCCTGTTCGCCTTCATCGCGGCGATCGTCGGCGGCTTCAACCAGGTCCGCGGCGCCCTCGTCGGCGGGCTGATCGTCGGCATCGTCGACAGCATGGCTGCCGCCTACATCTCGACCTCGTACCGCCTCGCCGTGCCCCTCGTGCTCCTGGTCGTCGTCATTCTCGTCAAGCCGGAAGGCCTGATGGGCCGCAAAGAGGAGCGCCGGGTATGACCGCGCCCGCAACCCACGGCGCCGCGACCTCCGCGGCGCGCCGCCTGCCCCTGCCCGGCTTCGTCGACGGCACGCTGCTGACGCTGGTCATCGCCGCGGTCATCCTCTGGTTCGCTCCCTCCGGCATGGGCCGCTACGGCACCTATGTGCTCTCGCTCTGGCTGGTGATGAGCGTCGCGGTGATGGGGCTCAACCTGACGCTCGGCTATGCCGGCCTGAAGTCGCTGGCGCAGGCCGCCTTCATGGGCATCGGCGCCTATGCGACGGCGCTTTTGACCAGCAAGGTTGGGCTGAACTGGTACGCCTCCTTCGCGATCTCGGGTCTCATCACCTTCGCGGTCGGGCTCGTGCTCGGCTTCCCGGCGCTCAGGGTCAAAGCGCATTACCTCGCCTTCGTGACGCTGGCCTTCTCGACGCTGATCTGGCTCGTCCTGCGCAACGAGCAATGGCTGACCGGCGGCGTCTTCGGCCTCTCCAACATCCCGCGGCCGAGCTTCTTCGGGCTCAAGCTCGACGGCGCGCTCGCCTTCCACCGCTTCGTCGTCGTGGTCACCTTCCTGCTCGCCGTCGTGCTCTGGTGGATGATCCGCTCGCCCTGGGGCCGCGCCTTCACGGCGCTGCGCGAGAACCCGATCCGCGCCGCGAGCCTGGGCATCGACACCCGCATGTACACGCTGCTCGCCTTCGCGATCGGCTCGGCCTATGCGGGCTTCGCCGGGGCGCTCTACGCGCCGCTGGTCGAGTTCATCGACCCCTCGCCCTTCTCGCTGTCGCAGAGCTTCTTCCTGCTGCTGATGGTGGTCGCGGGCGGCGCCGGCTACCTGCTCGGGCCGTTCATCGGGGCGCTGCTCGGCGTGGTGCTGCCGGAATGGCTGCGCTTTGCCGGCTCGCTCTACCTGATCATCTTCGCGGCGATCGTCATGCTGCTGCTGATCGCCTGCCCCCAGGGCATGAGCGGCCTGCTCGAACGCGGCTGGGCGAAGCTCACCGGCAAGAAGGAGGGCGCGCGATGACCGAAGTCCTCGAGGTCTCCAACCTGCACAAGGCCTTCGGTGGCATCAAGGCGGTGAACGGCGTCTCCTTCAAGGTCAATGAAGGCGAGATCCTCGGCATCATCGGCCCCAATGGCTGCGGCAAGTCGACCCTGTTCAACTGCATCCTCGGCCAGCTCGAGCCGACCGAGGGCGCGGTCAAGCTCGACGGCCGCGACGTCACGAACATGCGTCCCTCCGAGCTCAACCGGCTCGGCGTCAGCCGCACCTTCCAGCTGCTGCAGGTCTTCCCCGAGCTCTCCGTGCGCGAGAACCTGATCCTCGCCGGGCAGGAACACGAAGGCACGATGCTGTCGCGCTTCTTCGGCGCGCGCGATGCCGGGCTTTCGGCCAAGGCCGAGCAGATGATCGGCTTCTTCAAGCTCGGCCACCTCACCGAGGCGAAGGCCGGCGGGCTCTCCTATGGCCAGCAGAAGCTGCTCGACGCCGCCATGGCCTTCATGGCCGGGCCGCGCCTCGTCCTGCTCGACGAACCGGCCGGCGGCGTCAATCTCACCATGCTGGGCGATCTCAAGGAGCGCCTGCGTGCCATCAATGCCGAGCAGGGCGCGACCTTCGTGGTGATCGAGCACAACATGGATTTCGTGATGTCGCTGTGCTCGCGCGTCATCGTGCTGGCCGAAGGCAAGGTCCTGGCCGAGGGCACACCGGCCGAAGTCCGCGCCAATCCGGCGGTCATCGAAGCCTATCTCGGGCATTGAGGAGCGATGCCATGACCACTCCCATCCTCGAACTCGACGGCGTGGTCGGCGGCTACGGCGCCATGACCATCCTCAACGGCACGACATTCAAGGTGCCGCGCGCCGCGATCACCACTGTGATCGGCCCGAACGGCGCCGGCAAGTCGACCGTGTTCAAGGCGATCTTCGGCCTGCTCAAGGTGCGCGAGGGCCATATCCGGCTGGAAGGCCAGGAGATCACCAACTGGAACCAGCGCAAGCTGCTCGAGGCCGGCATCTGCTACGTGCCGCAGGGCCGCAACATCTTCCCCGAGCTCTCGGTGCGCCACAATATCGAGCTCGGCGCGGTCGCGGCCGGCAGCCAGATCACCGACATGCCCAGGCGCATCGAGGCGGCGCTCGACCGCTTCCCGTCGCTGCGCGCCAAGGCCGATGTCCAGGCCTCGACGCTCTCCGGCGGCCAGCAGAAGCAGCTCGAGATCGTGCGCGGGCTCCTGCTCGACCCCAAGCTGGTGCTGATCGATGAGCCCTCGATCGGGCTCTCGCCGATGCTGGTGCAGGAGACCTTCGACATCCTGAAGGAGCTGCGTGCCAAGGGCGTCACCATCCTGATGATCGAGCAGAACGCCCGCTCGGCGCTGGAAATCTCCGACGAAGGCCTGGTGCTGGAGCTCGGCCAGACCCGCATGCAGGGCCCGGCAGCCACCATTCTCGCAGATCCCCGCGTTGCCCAGCTCTTCCTCGGCGGAGCGATGACCGAAGCGGCCTGAGAACACCGCAGCGTCCTCCGATCTAGCTATTTTGAGCAGCGGGCGAGACGGCGTCGCGCCCGCTGCTTATCGACTAGCTGATGGTCACGACCTTGCCGACCGCGCGGCCGCTCTCGAGCAGTTCATGTGCCTGCGCGATCTCGTCGAGCGGGACGCGCGCGGCGATCTCGTGGCTGAGCCATCCGCCTCGCAGCCCCTCCCCGATCGCAGCCGCGGCCTCATCATGCGCGGCCGCATCCATGACATAGACCAGCACGAAGCGGATCGCGGCATCGAGCTGAAGCAGCGGCCAGTAGGGCAGGACGGGCTCGGCAACCGCATCAGATGAATAGGTCGCGATCACGCCGCGCGGCGCCAGCACCTGCATGGTCAGGTCGAGATTGGCGCCGAAGGCGACCTCGACGACGCGGTCGACGCCACGTTCCTTGCCGGTGAAGTCCCGAATGCGCGCCGCGAGATCGTCATTGTGGCGGTTGAGTACGAGATCGGCGCCCGCCGCCTTGGCGGAACGCGCCTGCTCCTCGCGGCTGACGGTCGCAATCACCCGCGCCCCGCTCTGCTTGGCGAACTGGATGGCGTAGCGGCCAACTGCGCCGGCGCCGCCGGTGACGAGCACCACCTTTCCTGCCACCGAACCATCGGCGAGGACGCAGCGATGTGCCGTCATCGCGGGTACGCCGAGAGCGGCGCCTTCCTCGAACGTGACACTTGCCGGCAGCGGCTGGACCTGCCGCGCCGGCAACGCAACATACTCGGCCGCGCCGCCGAAGGGCCGGCCGAGCGCGGCTTCATAGAACCAGACCCGTTCGCCGATGCGGCTCTCCAGCTCGGGCGAGCCGGCTGCGACCACTTCCCCCGCGCCGTCCTGATGCGGGATGACCAGCGGAAATGGCATCTCACTGCGGCCGAGCCAGCCGGCGCGCGCCTTCCAATCGGACGGGTTGATGCCGCTGGCGCGGACCCTGATCAGCAATTCGCCCGGGCCGGCGACCGGCTGCGGCTGCTCGCCGACTTCAAGGACCTCGTTCGCCGGTCCCTTGCGCTGATACCATGCTGCCTTCACTGCCGTGCTTCCTTGCGTGGTTGCGGAAGCAGGCAAGTGTCGTCATAGCTCATCTGGCACAAGTACGTACAAAGAGAACATGTACTATCATGGATGTAAGTGTCGTTGAGCCCATTCACGCCACAGGAACACGACCGCGCCGCGAGCCGGCGGCCCGCACGGGCTGCGGCGTCGAGGCGACGTTGTCGGTGATCGGCGGTGTCTGGAAGCCGGTGCTGCTGTTCCAGCTGCTGCGTGGCAAATTGCGCTTCAATGCGCTGTGCCGGCTGACGCCGCGAGCGACGCCGCGGATGATCACCCTGCAATTGCGCGAGCTGGAAGCGGACGGCGTGGTGCGCCGGATCGTCTATCCGGAAGTGCCGCCCAAGGTGGAATACGAGCTGACCGAATTCGGGCAATCGCTGGAGCCGGTGCTGCTCGCCATGCGCGCCTGGGGCCAGAGCTTCCAGGCGCGCATGGACGCTGCCGAGGCCGAGCCTGGGGGAGGATCAGCTCAGCCGCGCAGCATCTGCATCGCAGCGGGATAGTAGCGGAAGCCGTCACCGGCCTTGGCGAGGTTGCCGAAGCCCGGCCAGGCGAAGTGATAGGACATTACCGGCGTCTTCTGCTCGGCCAGCATGGTGAGCAGCTTCACCCGCGACTGCACCGACATCTTCGGGTCCCAGTCGTAAGCGAACTCGACCCGCGGATTCTCGGTTAGGAGGATCGGGTGGTGGGTGAGATCGCCGAGGAAGACGAAGGACTTGCCCCCCGAGGAGACGTTGAAGATGGTGTGGCCTGGGCTGTGGCCCGGCGCCGAGATCGCGGTGATGCCCGGCAGGAACTCCTGCCCGTCCTTGAAGAAGACGATGCGATCGCGCACCGGCCGCAAATTGGCGCGGGCATGGTCGCCGAAGGCCTTGAACGGCGTGCCGAGGCGGGCGTCGTCGAGCCAGTAATCATGGTCGACCTGGCTGATATAGATCTGCGCATTGGGGAAGTTCGGCTTGCCCTCGGCCGAACAGATGCCGCCGGTATGGTCGATATGGGCATGGCTGCAGACGATGGCGTCGATCGAAGCCGGGTCGATGCCGGCCTCCTGCATGCTTTTCAGCAGCCGGCCGGTCGTCGGGCCGAAAGCCTTGGAGAAGCCCATGCCGGTGTCGAACATCACCAGCCGGTCGCCGAAATTGACGATCGGAATATTCTGCTCGAGCACGACATTGTCCTTGGCCAGGAAGTTCGTTTCGAGCAGGCCGTAGACCTGCTCCTTCGGCAGGCCGAGGAAGCTGGAGCCGGGATCGCCGAGCGGCAAGGGCCCGTCCGAAACCACCGTGACCTCGGCCTGGCCGAGCCCGAAGCGATAGTAATAGGGCACCTGGCTGTTCGCGAGCGGGGCCTTGGCCAACGCGCCGCCGGGCAAGGCCGCACCGGCGGCGAGCGCGGCCGCACCGGACAGGAAGCCGCGGCGGCTGGTGGACGGGATGAGCAGGTTCGACATGGCGTTCCTCCGCGTGGAAAGGGAGCGGCGTCGGGCGCCGTCTTCTTCGCCGGGCGGCCTTGCGTCGCGTCAGGCCTTGCCGGAAGGAAAGGATGCACGCCTGCGGAGTGGACGGCCAATAAGGCTTCGCTCTAGTCTGCATAAGCGAAAGCTCGCGCTCGCGGGCCAATCAAGGGGAACGGGACGACGATGGATCTGCGCCAGTTGCGCTATTTCACGGCCATCGTCGAACAGGGCTCGTTCTCCAAGGCGGCACTCAAGCTCCGGGTGGCGCAGCCGGCGCTCAGCCAGCATCTGCGCCATATGGAAGACGAGCTCGGCGTCGCCCTGCTGCATCGCGGCACGCGCGGCGTCCAGCCGACCGAGGCGGGGGAGCGCCTGCTCGCCAAGGCACGCACCATCCTCGCCGAATTCGCCGAACTGCGCGACAGCGTGCGCGGCGAGCAGGCGGCGCCGGCCGGCGAGGTCAGGATCGGCCTGCCAGGCACGGTCAGCGAGCAGTTCAGCGTGCCATTGATCGAGGCGACGCAGGAGCGTTTCCCGGATGTGCGCATCCGCGTCGCCGAGGCGATGAGCGGCTTCGTGCTCGACTGGCTGCGCAAGGGCGAGGTTGATCTCGCAGTGATCTACTCGACCTCCGATCCGAAGGGGCTCGGCATACACCACGTCCTGACCGAGGAGCTCTGCCTCTTCGGCATCCCGGCTCTGACGGCGTTGAAGACGCCTGCCGGCAAGGCGGTGACGCTGACCGAGGCCGCCGGGCTCGACCTGATCCTGCCCGGGCCGGGCCACGGCCTGCGCGACCAGATCGACGAGGCGGCGGCCGGCATCAACGCCACCGTCCATGCCGCGGTCGAGATCGAATCCTATTCGCAGATCAAGCGCCTGGCCGAGCGCGGCCTCGGCTACAGCATCCTGCCGCGCATGGCGGTCAGGGCGCAGGAGAAGGCCGGCATCTTCCAGACCTGGCCGCTGGAAGAGCCGTCGCTCTATCGCAAGGTCTACCTGGCATATTCGACCGAGCGGCCGATGACGGCCGCAGCCCGCGCCATCGGCCAGCTCTCCTGGGAGATCCTGCGCGGCCTCGTCGCCGACGAGCGCTGGACCGCGACGCTGGGCGACGAGACCGATCCGCCCGCCTTATACGGCTGATCGGGATTTCGTCTTTGACAGGCGGCGCGGCGAGCCGAACACTCGCCGGCAAATCAGCTCACGAGGATACGCCTTGAAGACTCGCGCCGCCGTGCTGCACGCCAGCCCCGTCACCGCGCCCTATGCGCAGTCGAAACCGCTTCGGATCGAGGAGGTCGAGCTCGCCCCGCCCGGCATGGGCGAGGTGCTGGTCAGGGTTCGGGCCGCGGGCCTCTGCCATTCCGACCTCTCGGTGATCGACGGCAACCGGCCGCGCCCGGTGCCGATGGTGCTCGGCCATGAGGCCGCCGGCGAGGTCGAGGAGGTCGGGCCAGGCGTCACCGACCTCAGGAAGGGCGACCGTGTCATCATGGTCTTTGTGCCATCCTGCGGCCATTGCGCGCCGTGCAGCGAGGGGCGCCCTGCCTTGTGCGAACCCGGCAACGCCGCCAACGGCGTCGGCGAGTTGATGGCGGGCGGGCGCCGGCTCTCGCAGAACGGCCAGCCGGTGCACCATCATGTCGGCGTCTCCGCCTTCGCCGAGCACACGGTGATGTCGCGCCATTCGCTGGTCAAGATCGAGGCCGACATTCCCCACGAGATCGCCGCGCTGTTCGGCTGCGCCGTGCTGACCGGAGTCGGTGCGGCCGTGAACACGGCGAAGGTCCGGGCCGGCGAGACGGCTGCGGTCGTCGGGCTCGGCGGTGTCGGCCTCTCCGCCCTGCTCGGCGCGGTCGCCTGCGGCGCCTCGCGCGTGATCGCCGTCGACCTCTCGGACGAGAAGCTGAAGATCGCCCGCGAGCTCGGCGCGACCGACACCTTCAATGCCGGCGCGCCCGATGTCGTCGAGGCGATCCGCGCCGCTACGAAGGGGGGCGTCGACCACGGTCTCGAAATGGCCGGCTCGGTGAAGGCGCTGGAGCTTGCCTACCAGATCACGCGGCGCGGCGGCACGACGACGACGGCCGGTCTCGCCAACCCCGCTCATACGATGTCATTGGCGCCGGTTCGGCTCGTCGGCGAAGAGCGGACGCTGAAGGGCTCCTATGTCGGCTCCTGCATTCCGGTGCGCGACATTCCCCGCTTCATCGACCTTTATCAGCGCGGCCGGCTGCCGGTCGACAAGCTCTGGACCAGCTCGAGCCCACTCGACGGCATCAATGAGGGTTTCGACGCGCTGAACGAAGGCCGGACGATCCGGCACGTCATCCAGATGTAGGGATCATGCGCTTGCCGTTGCCGCGCGCGGCGCAAGCGCAGCGGCAAGCGCCGCCACCAGCATCAGCGCGACCGCAAGCCCGGCGAGCGCCGAGAAGCCGGCACTGGCATAGAGCGGCCCGAAGCCTGTCGTTCCGGCAAAGAGCGCGAGATAGGTGACGCCGCTGTTGAGGCCCATGATCGCGCCGCGGCGGCCGGGATCGAGTGCCGCCAGCCGGAGGATCAGCACGTTCAGCGCGGCGTGATTGGCCATGCCCCAGCAGAAGACGACGGCGAGCAATGCCGGATAGGAGGCGGAGGCAGCGGTCATCGCCAGATAGACAGCACCGACCACCGCAAAGAACAGCGGCAGCAATCGGGCGGGACCGAGCCGGTCGATCCAGCGGTCGAGGAAGGTCGTCGCCCCGAAGCCGAGGCCATAGCACAGTGCCAGCAGGCCACCGGCACTGACCGGCAGGCCGAGCCCGCGATGCAGATGGTCGCCGACATAGCCATAGACGCCGTAGAACGAGGCCATGAAGGCGGCGCAGGCGAGCAGCAGCGGCGCGATGCCGGGAACCCTCAGCGCCGAGAGCGGCGACGGCGCGGTGCGCCTGGTCGGGTTGCCGCCGGCTGTCAGCTTCGTTGTCCCGGCCATGGCGGCGAGCCCGGCGACCACCACGATGGCGTAGACCATGCGCCAACCGAGGAGATCGGCGATCACGGCCGAGAGCGAGACGCCGGCGACCATGCTCAGCGTCCAGCCGAACAGGACGATGCCGAGCGTGTCGCTCTCGCGGCCGGCGGGTGCTGCCAGCGCAGCGAGTGTGTAGATGGCCGGCAGCGCAAGGCCGGCGGCGAGCCCGGCCAGCAATTGCGCGCCGACGAAAGCCGCAAGGGCTGGTGCCGCCCCGCTCGCCGCGAGGGCCGCCAGGAAGGCAAGCAACGCGTAGCGCAGGACCCGGCCTGCGCCGAAGCGGTCGATCAGCCCGGCGAGCAGCAGGGCGCTCGCCGCCGTGCCGATGCCGAAGGCGGCCGAGGCCGTCATCACCGCCGGCACGCCGGAGGCGAAGCTCTCCGCCACGCGCGGGGCGATCGGCCCCAGCGCCAGCGAGTTGGCGCCGACGAGGCCGATGCACAGGCAGAGTGCATAGGCCGCGGCGGGGATGCGGGCTGCTCCAGCGCTAATTTGATCTTCATTCGTCATTTCGACAGAATGACCGAATTTGATTCAGCTTCAATCGAGGATCAGCGAATGCTTGAAAAAACAGATGGCGTTCGGCGCAACCGCGGGTCCGAGCGCGAACTCGATGCGATGGACCGAAAGCTGTTAGGCGTCCTGGTCGAGGACGCTACGATCAGCTACGCCGATCTCGGCGAGCGTGTCGGCCTGTCGCCGCCGGCGGCACATGAGCGGGTGAAGCGGTTGCGGCGCTCGGGTGCGATCAAGCGGGTCGCGGCGCTGATCGAGCCGGAGGCGACCGGCAAGACGCTGCTCGCCTTCGTCCATGTCGATACCACCGGCTGGGGCAAGACCACGACGCTATTGGCGATCGAGGCCCATCCCGAGGTCGAGGAGATCCATTCGGTCGCCGGCGACACCTGCATGATGCTGAAGGTGCGCACGCAGAGCACGCACGCGCTCGAGGGCCTGCTGGCGAAGATCTACGACGTGCCCGGCGTCACCGCGACGCGCAGCTATGTCGTGCTCTCGACCTACCTGGAACGGCCGGTCCAGCCTGGCATCACCGGCGAATGGCCGGGGCGGGTGAAGGCCCCTCGGCTGCCGGCCCCAGCCGGCGCGGGCTGAGCCTCAGCCGAACATGGCGGGGGTGCTCGCCGGCTTCGGCCCGAACGGCACCTTGAGGTGGTGCATCCGCAGCGGCTGGTGCAGAACATAGCCGCCCTTGTCATGGTCCGACAGCGCCTCGAAGCGGGCGAGCAGCTTGCTGCGCGCCGCTTGCGCCCGCTCCTCGCGCGACGGATCGATCACGACGGCACGCTCCAGGAAGGCTTCGGCATCGGAAAACGTTTCGATACGGTCGTATTCGATCCGCCTGATCTCGTTGACGATGCCGCGGCGCCTCGCCCTGACAATCGCATCCTGTGCGGCCTGCCGGACCTCGGTCTCGTCCTCGATCAGCCGCAGCGCATCGAAGAACGATCCTTCCGACAGGGGTTCGATGACGATGACGCTGCCACCCCTGCCGACGACGCGGGCGGCCTCCTCCAGTGCCAGCAGCATGTCGGGGACAGGGATATGGTGCAGGCTGTTGAGGAAGATCGCGGCGTGCATGCTGGCATCGCCCCAGGGCACGAGTTGGGCACAGCCCTGCTTCAGCGTGGCCTTGGGCACAAGGGCCTGCGCGACCTCCAGCATCGCCTCGTCCGGATCGAGCCCGGCGACGCTGGCGCCTCGCTCGGCCAGCGCCTGCAGCAGATTGCCCCGACCGCAGCCGATATCGAGAATGCGCCGGCCTTGCAGGGGCGCAAGTAATCCTCCCAGGATATCTACGGTATCGCCTGCCGGCAGCGTCCACATCGTCAATCAATGCTTGCGCCCGCAGCGGGGCGCAAGACCTGTTCTCGTACGATCCCAAGCTACTCCTTACGGGCGAACAACCTGGCCGCGATTCACCTGTTCCGCTTCACCCGTGCTTGTGGACGATCGTCTTCGCGACGGCGAACTCCTCTAGCGCCATGAAGCCTTTCTCGCGGCCATGGCCGCTCTTGCCGGTGCCGCCGAAGGGCAGTTCGATGCCGCCGCCCGCACCATAGCCGTTGATGAAGACCTGCCCGGCGCGGACGCGCTTGGCGACACGCTGCTGGCGTCCGCCATTATTGGTCCAGACGCCGGCGACGAGGCCATAGGGGGTCGAGTTGGCGAGCTTCACCGCGTCCTCCTCGTCGTCGAAGGAGAAGGCGGCGAGCACGGGACCGAAGACCTCCTCCTGCTCCAGCCGGTTGCCGCGCGGCACCTGGCCGAACAGGGTCGGCGTCACATAGAAGCCGCCATTGGGCACGCCCTGCGCGATCGCACCCTCGGCGAGGACCGGAATGCCCTGCTCACGGGCCTGATCCACGAAGCTCTGCACCCGGCCACGCTGCTTGGCGTTGATCACCGGGCCGCAATCGAGATCCATCTCGGGCGTGCCGGCGCGCAGCTTGGAGAACTGCCTGGCGACGGCGCCGACGAAATCGTCATAGATGGTCTTCTGGACCAGCACGCGGCTGCCGGCCGAGCAGGTCTGCCCGGTGTTCTGGACGATCGCCTTGCAGACGATCGGCACGGCGGCGTCGAAATCGGCGTCGTCGAAGACGATCTGGGGCGACTTGCCGCCGAGTTCGAGCGTGCAGGTGATGAAGTTGTCGGCGCAGGCCTTCTGGATGATCTGGCCGACCTGCGGCGAGCCGGTGAAGGAAATGAAGCCGACGCCGGGATTGCGGCAGAGCGCCTCGCCCGCCTCATGGCCGCCGCCGGTGACGATGTTGATGGCGCCATCGGGGAAGCCGACTTCGGTGGCGAGTTCGGCGAGGCGCAGCGCCGTCTGGCAGGCATCCTCGGCCGGCTTCAGCACCACGGCATTGCCCATGGCGAGCGAGGCGGTCAGCGAGCGGCCGAACATCTGCGCCGGATAGTTCCAGGGCAGGATGTGGCCGGTGACGCCATAGGGCTCGTGCACGACATTCACGCTGTAGCCGTTGAGGAACGGGATGACGTGGCCGTGCACCTTGTCGGCGGCGCCGCCATAGAACTCGAAATAACGGGCGGTCGCGTCGATGTCGGCCCGCGCCTGCGCCATCGGCTTGCCGGTGTCCTGCGCCTCGATCTTCGCCAGTTCGTCGAAATGGTCCTGGACCTTGAGGGCGAGCCTGGAGATCAGCCGGCCGCGCTCAGCCGCGGTCAACCTGCCCCAGGAGCCTTCATAGGCGGCGCGGGCAGCGCGCACCGCATCATCGATGTCCTCGGCCGTGCCACAGGCAATGCGGGTGAATTCCTCGCCGGTCGCCGGAGCGAGCACCGCCATGGTCTCGCCGGTGCGGCCGGCGATATGCCGGCCGTTGATGAAGTGCTGGGTCATGATGGTCTCCGTATACGGCGATGCCGTCTCGTCTTGTCTCAATGCAGCCCGGCTGCGGCGAGCGAGCTTTCGGCCAACTGCGTTTCGCTGACCTCGCCGCGCTCGATCGCATAGGCCTTGGCCGCGAAGTTGCGCAGCAGACTGGGGTTGGATTCGGTGATCAGCAAGGCGATGTCGGGATGGCTGTCGCGCAGAGCGCGCAGGGCGGCGGCATAGCGGTTGGCCAGAACCGGGGCGAGCCCTTGGAAGGGCTCGTCCAGCAGGATGACGCGGCTGCCGATCATCAGCGCCCGGGCAAGAGCCGCCATCTTGCCCTGCCCGCCGGAGAGCCCCGCCGCCGGGCGCTGACGCAGATCGGCGAGCTCGGGCAGCACCGCGTAAATTCGTTCCAACCTTCTTTCGATCTCGGCCTCGCCGAGCTTCATCACCTCGGCCGGCAGGCGGATGTTCTCCTCGATGGTGAAGGTCGAGAACAGCCGGCGGTCCTCCGGCGCATAGCCGATGCCGAGCCGCGGCCGCTCATGCGCCTTCACCGTATCGAGCGGCTTGCCATCGAAGCTGATCGCGCCGCCGGTCACCGTCATGAAGCCCATGATGGCGCGCAGCAGGCTAGTCTTGCCGGCGCCGTTGCGTCCGATCAGCGCGACGGTCGCACCCTCCTCCAGCGACAGCGAGGCCCGGCGCAGCACCTGCACGCCTTCGATCTCGGCCGAGAGCTCCCTGATCTCCAGCATCTCAGACCCCCACCCCGATCACGGTCTCACGCACCTCCGGATGGCTGAGGATCTCGTCCGGCGTGCCCTGATGGGCGATGCGCCCGCCGGTCCAGACCGCGACGCGATTGGCGTAGCGGGCGACCACATCCATGTCGTGCTCGACGAAGACCGCGGTGGTGGCGCGGGCGTCGAGCACGCGGGTCAGCGTGTCCATCACCTGGAACTTCTCGGTCGAGGACACCCCGCTGGTCGGCTCGTCCATGAAGATCAGCTTCGGTTCGAGCGCGAGCGCGACGGCGATGTCGATCAGCTTGCGCATGCCTTCGGGCAGTTCGCGGACAATTCGGTTGCCGGTCGCCTTCAGGCCGACCAGATCGAGCAGCGCCCACATCTCCTCGGCTTTGGGGTGGCGCTGCATGGCGAGGAAGGGCGACCAGGAGCCCTCGCGCGCCGAGAGCGCCAGCAGCAGATTCTCGATCACGGTGTTGTCGAGGAAGAGCTGCGGGATCTGGAAGGAGCGGCCGATGCCGAGGCGGGTGATCGCCTGCGGCGAGAGGCGCGTCACATCCTGCCCATTGAAGACGACGCGGCCGGATTGCGGCTTGAGATAGCCGGTGCAGAGATTGATGAAGGTGGTCTTGCCGGCGCCGTTCGGGCCGATGATGGCGATGCGTTCGTTGGCCGCGACCTTGAGCGAGGCGCCGTTCGCTGCCTGCACGCCGCCGAAGCGCAGGTTGAGGTCGTCGGCTTCGAGGATGACGCCGCTCATCGCCCGCCCTCCTCGCGCTGCGGCCTGCTCTTGCCGGCGACGATGCCGTAGAGGCCCGCCGGGGCGAAGAAGATGATGACCAGCAGCATGACGCCGAGGACGGCATGCCAGGTCTCGGGCGCATAGACCGCCGCATAGCCGCGGATGATCTGGAACATCAGCGCGCCGAGGAAGGGCCCGGCGACGCCGCCGATGCCGCCCAGGATCGCGATGAAGACGAATTCCCCGGAGCGCACCCAATAGGCCAGCTCCGGCGTCACATGGCCGGAGACGAGCGCGATGATCGCGCCGCCCAGCCCCGCCAGCAGGCCGGAGAGCAGATAGGCGCCGTAGAGCACCTTGCGCGGGGAGACGCCGAGATATTCGAGCCGCGTCTCGTTCGACTTGATCGCCTCCAGCGCCTTGCCGCTGGGCGAAAGCAGGTAACGCGCGACGAAGAGCGCCGCGAGGATGCAGAGCACGAGCGTGACATAGAAGGTCGCGAGCTCGAACTGCTCGCGGCCGAATTCGATGCCGGCGAAGGTCGGCCGCGGCACGCGCTTGCCGTCGGCGCCGCCGGTGATCGAGAACAGCTTCTCCAGCAGCGAGAAGAACACCATGGAGATGGCGAGGTTGAGCATGCCGAAGAAGATCGCCCGGTAGCGCACGATGAAGAGGCCGACGATGGCGGCGAGCAGGCCGGAGGCCGCCATGCCGACCGGGATCAGGATCAGCGCCTCGTGCCCGACCTTGGCCGCCGCCAGGAAAGCGACCGCATAGGCGCTGAACGAGAAGAACAGGCCATGGCCGAAGGAGACCTGGCCGGCGCGCAGCAGCACCATGATGCCGAGCGCCGCGAGGCCCTCGCAGAGCGCCACGGTGAGGATCACCGTCGACCAGGGCGAGAACAGCGGGAAGACCGCGAGCGCCGCGATCAGCGCAAGGCCGAAGACGAGCTGGCGCGCCATCACACCTTCCTCGTCTGTACGGTCGAGAACAGGCCCTGCGGACGGACCAGCAGCACGAGCATCATGATGAGATAGGGGATCAGCACGTCGAACTCGGGAGCGAAATAGACGGCGGCCGAGCGCCCGAGCCCGATCAGCAGCGCCGCCACCGCCGCGCCCTCGATGCGGCCGAGCCCGGCCGTCGCGGCCACCGCGAAGGAGAGGACGAGCGTGCCGGCGCCGATGCCGGGGGTCAGCGATGTCGTTGCCGAGGCGAGCGCGCCGCCGAGCGCCGCCAGCGATGCCCCGATGATGAAGGTGATCAGGTAGACCCGCGCCGCGTCGATGCCCATCGCGGTCGCAGCCTCGCGGTCCTGCGTCACCGCGACGATGGCGCGGCCGAAGCTGGTGCGGCGCAGGAAGAAGCGCAGGCCGAGCAGCACCGCGAGCGCCACCAGCGGCATCAGGACGAGCTGGTAGGTGGTGTAGAAGATGCCGAAGACCTCGACGGTGCCGAGCCAGTTCATCGGCGCGTTGGCGAAATAGGGCTGGACGCCGAAGACGACCTTCTGCGCGTCCTCCAGGATCATGAAGACGGCGAAGGTGACGATCAGCTGCAGCACCTCCTCCTTGCCGTAAACCCGGCGCAGCAAGGCGATCTCGACAAGGCCGCCGACGAGGATGCCGACCAGCGCGGCCGCGAGCAGCAGCACCGGAAAGGCGAGCCAGGTCGGCAGCCCGGCCGCGCCGAGCGCGAGCACGCCGGCCGCCGCGACATAGGCGCCGATCGCATAGAACGAGCCATGGGCGACATTGACGATGCCGAGCACGCCAAAGATCAGCGACAGTCCGACCGCGACCAGAAAGATCAGCGAGCCGTAGGCCAGGCCGTCGAGCGCGGCGAGGAGGAGCATTTCAGGAGGCATGCGGTCCGTTCTTGAGATTTTTTGGACGGTTGCTTTCAGCACGTGTCGTCCCGGGCGACCGGAGGGAGACCCGGGACCCATGCCTGAACCGTTCCGGCATGGGTCCCAGATCAGCGCCGCTGACGCGGCTTTTCCGGGACGACCAGCGCGAGGAAAGCGACGTCACTTCGCGTAGTCGAAGGTCTCGATCGACTTGTCGGTGACGAGGTCCGGCTTCACCTTGGCGAACCAGTCGAGCGACTTCTCGCCGAGCGGCGTGGTCACCAGCTTGCCGGGATAGAGCGCCATCTTGTCGTAGACCGCGAAGGGATAGTCCGGCACGCGCTTGGTCGTGCCGAGCAGCTGGTCCTCGAGCCCCTGATGGTCCTGCCGGATGGTGACCGTGCCCGTCAGCGACTTGAACTCCAGTCCCTCGAAGGCGGCGATGACCTCTTCCTTGCTCGGCCATTTACCGCCGGCGCCGGCCTTCTCATAGGCCTTGGTCAACCCGGTCAGGGCCTGCTGCATGTGGAAGGTCGGGTAGATCGGATAGACGCCGGTCTTGTCCTTGTACGCCTTGACGAAGGACTGCATCTCCGGCGTGTCCTTGTGCTTGGGATGGCGCCAGTAATGGTCGCCGCGAGAGCCGACGATCACGCCCTCCGGCAGGACGGCGCCGAGCCGCTCCAGCGAGCTTTCGGCCAGCGGCAGCACGAAGGTCGACTGCTTCAGCAGGCCGCGCGCAGCCGCCTGCTGGACGAAAGTGTCGAGATCGCCACCCCAGGAGGTCGAGATCACGACGTCGGGCCGCAGCGCCGACAGCCTTGTGATCTCGGTGGAGAAATCAGGCGCGCCGAACTTGGGGAAGAGCTCGGCGACGACCTTCACATCGGGCTTCAGAGCCTTGAGGCCGGCCTGCAGCAGCGCCCAGGATTCACGGCCCCAGGCATAGTCCTGGTTCACCACCGCGACGCTCTTGAAGTCGGGTTTGACCTTCATCAGGTAGAGCAAGGTCGCCATCATCTCGGCGCCGGCATGAGCCTGCGTGCGGACGGAGTATTTCCACTTGCCGTCCTCGAAGATGGTCTGCGTGCCGCAATCCCACATCACATTGACGACCTTGAGGTCCTCGGCGACGGGTGCGAGCGCATTGCAGGAGCCGGACGAGATCGCGCCCAGCATCACCTGCGCGCCCTGCTCCTGCACGACCCGGCGATATTCTGAGAGGAGCTGGTTGGTGCCGGCGCCCTCATCGACATAGACCGGCTTCAGGGGCACGCCGAGCACGCCGCCCTTGGCGTTGATCTCCGCGATCAGGAGGTCGGCGGCATTGCGGCCGGGCACGCCGAAGACCGAGGCCGGCCCCGACAGGAAGGTCGCGATGCCGACCACCAGTTCCTTCGGCTTGTCCTGTGCCAGAGCCGAGCCTGCGAGCAGCGTGCCGGCCAGCGCGGCCAGCGCCAGTTTCATCGTCTTCATGAGCATCCTCCCAGAACCTCGCATGACATCGGGCGCTCTTGAGCGGCGCCTCGTCCGGCGAAAAAGGGCGCATAGAGCCAGCACTCGGACAAGAAGGATAAAGCGATGAAGGCCATAGGGTTTTTCTATGGAGCCGGGCGCTATGGCCGCCATCGCGAAACGCTATTTGACTTCATCGGGCCGACGACGATCTCTCGCGCGGAACGGAAGGCGCGCGACGGTCTGATGACGAATGCTCTCGATGGAATCCTGGTGGTGGCGCTGGAGCAGGCGGTGGCCGCTCCGCTGGCGAGCTGCCGGCTCGCCGATGCCGGGGCCCGCGTCATCAAGCTGGAGCGTGAGGAAGGCGATTTCTCGCGGGGCTATGACGACTATGCCGGAGGCCTGTCCTCCTATTTCGTCTGGATCAACCGTGGCAAGGAATCCTGCCGGGTCGACCTCAAGGATCCGAATGACCTCGCTCTGGTCGAAGCGATGCTGGCGGAGGCCGACGTCTTCATCCAGAACTTCGCGCCCGGCGCGACCGACCGGCTCGGGATCGGCAGCGAGGCGCTGCGCCAGCGCCATCCCAGGCTGATCACCTGCGACATCTCCGGCTATGCGCCCGGTACGCCGCACTACACCAAGAAGGCCTATGATCTCTTGATCCAGGCGGAAGCCGGCCTTGCCGCCGTCACCGGCAGCCCCGATTCCGGCCCGACGCGGATCGGCATCTCGATCGCCGACATCGCCACCGGCAATGCCGCCTATGCCGCGATCCTCGAAGCGCTGATCCGGCGCGGTCGCACCGGCGAAGGGTCGCGCATCCAGCTCTCGCTGTTCGACACCATCGCCGATTTGATGAACGTGCCCTATCTCACCCGGCGCTATGGCGGGATCGAACCGCCGCGGCTCGGTCTAGCCCACCCCTCGATCGCGCCCTATGGCGTGTTCCGCCTCGCCGATGCCGAGGTGCTGATCTCGATCCAGAGCGAGCGCGAATGGCAGATCCTGGCCCGCGACGTGCTGGGCAATGACGGCCTGCTCGACGACCCACGCTTTGCCAGCAATGTGCTGCGCGTGCGCAACCGCCCTGCCCTCGATGCCGCGATCCAGGCGACGCTCGCCACCCGAACCTATGCCGAGACGGCAGCAGGGCTCGATGCCGCCCGCATCGCCTATGGCACGGTCTCGACAATGGCCGACCTGATCGACCATCCGGCCGCGACCGCCCTGCCCGTCCCGACCCCGAACGGCCCGATCGAGGTGCTGGCGCCACCGGTGCTGGTCGACGGCGAGCGCGCCCTGATGCGGGCGCCACCTGGCCTCGGCGAACATGATGAAGCGTTACGCCGCGAGTTCATGGCGAAAGCGGCGCGATCGGCCTGAGATGAGCATGACCACAGCCAACGATCACACCGACATCCGCGAGGCGGTGGCAAGGCTCTGCGCCGACTTCCCCGGCGAGTACTGGCGCAAGCTCGACCGCGAGATGGCCTATCCCAGCGAGTTCGTGACGGCACTGACGCAGAGCGGCTTCCTCTCTGCGCTGATCCCGGAGGAGTATGGCGGGGCAGGACTCACGCTCTCGGCCGCGGCGGCGATCATGGAGGAGATCCAGCGCCAGGGCTGCAATGGCGGCGCCTGCCATGCCCAGATGTATGTGATGGGCACAGTGCTGCGCCATGGCAGCGCCGAGCAGAAGCAGCGCTATCTGCCAGCAATCGCGTCGGGCGAATTGCGCCTGCAGGCCTTCGGCGTCACCGAGCCAACCAGCGGCACCGACACGACCGCCTTGCGCACCACCGCCCGCCGCGAAGGCGATCACTACGTCGTCAATGGCCAGAAGATCTGGACCAGCCGGGCGGCGCAATCCGACCTGATGCTGCTGCTCGCCCGGACAACGCCGCGCGATCAGGT
This sequence comes from Allobosea lupini, assembly GCF_900109525.1. Taxonomy (GTDB): domain Bacteria; phylum Pseudomonadota; class Alphaproteobacteria; order Rhizobiales; family Beijerinckiaceae; genus Allobosea; species Allobosea lupini. The sequence goes on from NZ_FOAN01000002.1 coordinate 423,979, forward strand.
GCAAAAGCGTACTGACGGGCTCTCGGTCTTCATCCTCGACATGCGCGAGGCGCTGCAGGCCGGCCTCACGATCCGGCCGATCCGCACGATGATGAACCACGCCACCACCGAGGTCTTCTTCGACAATGTGAAGGTGCCGGCGGCCAACCTCGTCGGCGAGGAGGGCAAGGGCTTTCGCTATATCCTCTCCGGCATGAACGCCGAGCGCATCCTGATCGCGGCCGAATGCGTCGGCGATGCCAAATGGTTCATCGACAAAGCTTCCAATTACGCGAAGGAGCGCCAAGTCTTCGGCCGGCCGATCGGCCAGAACCAGGGCATCCAGTTCCCGATCGCCAGGGCCTACGCCAATATGCGCGCGGCTGAACTGATGGTGCGCGAGGCGATCCGCCTCTACGAGGCCGGGGCCAATCCGGGCGCCGAGGCCAACATGGCCAAGATGCTGGCGGCCGACGCCTCCTTCGAAGCGGCGAACGCCTGCATCCAGACGCATGGCGGCTTCGGCTTTGCCGAGGAATACGACATCGAGCGCAAGTTCAGGGAGACGCGGCTCTACCAGGTCGCGCCGATCTCGACCAACCTGATCCTGTCCTATCTCGCCGAGCACGTCCTCGGCATGCCGAGAAGCTACTGAGCGCAATGGATATCGATCATCTGAAATCATGGATCGGCCGCTCGGAAGAGGCGTCCGACCTGATCACGCCGCGCCTCGTCGCCAGCTATGAGGCGACGTTCTCCCCTCATCTTGCGCCATACCCGCAGGGCGAAGCGCCGCTCGCCCTGCACTGGTGCCTGGCCCCGCCGATCTCGCCCATGGCCGCGCTCGGTGATGACGGCCACGCTGCCAAGGGCAAGTTCCTGCCGCCGGTGGCGCTGCCGCGGCGGATGTGGGCGGGCGGACGGATCGAAACGCTCGCTCCCTTGCGCACAGGCGACGAGGTCACCCGCCGCTCGACCATCGGTGACGTCACGTACAAAGCAGGTCGCGCCGGCCCGCTCTGCTTCGTCGCGGTCAACCATGCATTCGTCACGGCGCGCGGCGTCGCGCTGCGCGAGCGCCATGATATCGTCTATCGCGAGGCGGCCAAGCCAGGAGCCGAGCCGGCACCGGCTCCAGCCGAGCCTCGCCCGGCCGACCTGACCTGGACGGTCGAGGCAAACCCGGTGCTGCTGTTCCGCTATTCGGCGCTCACTTTCAATGGCCACCGCATCCATTACGACCAGCCTTATGTCACCGGCGTCGAAGGCTATGCCGGCCTCGTCGTGCACGGGCCCATCCAGGCGACGCTGATCATGAACATCATCGCGACGCTCTCCGGCGGCGAGCCGATCCGGCTCGACTATCGCGGGCTCGCGCCGCTGATCGCCGGCGAGGCGTTCCAGGTGAAGGCGAAACGGCTCCCGGACGGCGCCATCGCCGCCTGGACCGAGGGCGCCGACGGGCGAGTGCGGATGGAGGGCGTGAGCCGGTAACGCCAATCGTCATTGCGAGGAGCGCAGCGACGAAGCAATCCAAGGGCGGCACAACGTCCCCAGGATTGCTTCCCACCGCGCGCAATGACGAAAGTCCCCGTGTCACGGTCCTGCCATGGTGCTAGCGTCTGTCGCAGCACCTCGCTTCAGGAGCCGATGATGGACCGCGCCCGCAGTTTCAGCCGCCGTGACACGCTCAAGGCCGGGGCCGCCATCGCCGCAGCCGGCGCGCTCGCCAGCCCGGTCGCGGCGCAGGCCCCGGCCAAGCTCAAGCTCCGGCTGCTGGAGACCAGCGACCTGCACGTCAACGTCGTCCCTTATGACTATTTCCGCGACGCGCCCGACGACACGGTCGGCCTCGCCAAGACGGCGAACCTGATCAAGGCGGCGCAGGCGGAAGCCAGGAACAGCCTGCTCTTCGACAATGGCGACTTCCTGCAAGGCTCCTCGCTCGGCGACTTCGTCGCCTACAAGAAGGGGCTGAAAGCCGGCGAGACCCATCCGATGATCGCCGCGATGAACGCCCTGCCCTATCAGTGCGGCACGCTCGGCAATCACGAGTTCAATTACGGGCTCGATTTCCTCGAGCACGGCCTCGCCCGTGCCGAATTCCCGATCGTCTGCGCCAATGTCGACCGGGTCGGCGGCGGCACGCTGATCGAGCCCTGGCGCATCTTCGAGCAGAGCTTCGAGGACGAGGCCGGCACGAAGCATATCCTCAACATCGCGGTAATCGGCTTCGTGCCGCCGCAGATCATGCAATGGGACAAGGGCAATCTCGACCGCAAGGTCACCGCAATCGACATCGTCGATGCCGCGCAGAAATACCTTCCGGAGATCGCGCTCGCCCATCCCGACCTGACCATCGCGCTCTGCCACTCGGGCATCGCCGGCGGCGAACGCAAGGGCGGCGAGGAGAACGCGGCGCTGCACCTCGCCAAGCTCGACGGCATCGACGTCGTCCTGACCGGCCATCAGCATCTCGTCTTCCCTGGCGGCAAGGCCTTCGACGGCATTCCCGGCGTCGACAACAAGAAGGGCTCGCTGCATGGCAAGCCGGCCTGCCAGCCCGGCTTCTGGGGCTCGCATGTCGGCATCGTCGACCTCGAGTTGGAGAAGCGCGACGGGCGCTGGCGCATCGCCGACTTCAAGGTCGACCCCAAGCCGATCTATGAGCGCACGCCCAACCGCAAGATCGTGCCGAAGGCCGAGGCCGAAGCCGCCGTGCTCGCGACGGTGAAGGCCGACCACGAGGCGACGCTGAGCTATATGCGCGAGCCGGTCGGCACCACGAGCGCGCCGATCAACAGCTATTTCGCCCTCGTCGCCGACGATCCTTCCGTACAGATCGTGGCGGAGGCGCAGATCGCCTATGCCAAGCCGCTGATGGCGCAGACGCCGTACAAGGACTTGCCCGTCCTGTCGGCCGCAGCGCCCTTCAAATCGGGCGGGCGCGCCGGGCCGGCCTTCTTCACCGATATCCCGGCCGGGCCGATCGCGATCAAGAACGTCGCCGACATCTATCTCTACCCGAACACGGTGCAGGTCGTGAAAGTCAGCGGCGCGCAGATCCGCGAATGGCTGGAGCGCTCGGCCGGCATCTTCAACCAGATCGACGTCGCCAGGACCGAGGAGCAGCCGCTGATCAATCCCGGCTTCCCGGCCTTCAATTTCGACGTGATCGACGGCGTCAGCTACCAGATCGACGTGACGCAAGCCTCGCGCTATGACGGCGACGGCAAGCTGGTGGCGCCAGGCGCCCATCGCATCGTCGCGCTCGCCTATCAGGGCAAGCCGATCGACGAAAAAGCCGAGTTCATCGTCGTCACCAACAATTACCGTGCCTCCGGCGGCGGCAATTTCCCGGGCACCAAGACGACGGTGGTGCTGGAGGCGCCCGACCTCAATCGCGACGTGATCGTGCGCTACATCATCGAGAAGAAGACGATCAATCCGGCGGCCGACAACAACTGGTCGCTGAAGCCGCTGCCGGCAACCGTCAACGTCACCTTCCCGACCTCTCCGGCCGCCGTCAGCAAGAAGCCGGAAACGCTGAAGGCGCAGCCGGTCGGCGATGCCGGCGAAGGGTTCGTGAAGTATCGGCTGGGGAGTTAAGCGCCTCCAATCGGAGGCGCCCCTCAATGGTCGATTTTACGCCTTCTAGCGAATTAGACGCGAAATTATATTCCACATCCAAGGCAAAATTAATATCATTAATATTACAGCATATGCTTTTTTGTATTTTTGCGCATCATCCTCTACTATAATTCCTCTCTCAATTCGTCTTTTAATAGGCTTCAATAGTCCAACGGCACTGCCTATAAAAAGAAGAACTAATGCAATGTATATCATATTCAATTCCAAATCCTGATTTACATAACCCTTTCCTACAATAGCTGATTGAATCGACATTAAAATAAGCGCCGGCGCCGTCCAAATGGCGTCCGGGTCGAGCTTCTTCCAGATATTGAACATGAGAATCCACTTACCGGCAGCTTGTTACGCGCGACCGAAAGTAGCGTCTCACCGACATCTCAACCATAAGCATGCGCGAACAAGCTTACCGAGTAGCGGCCTTCGACCTCGAAGCTAGGACCTGTTGTTCGTCGCCCAGCAGGCCGAGCCGCTCTGGACGCTGCGCCAGACGCCGTTCGACTTGCAGCCGTCGAGCGGCGGCGTGCAGACGCGGGCGATGCAGGCAGAAGGGTTGCTGCCGACCTTGTTGCAGTTCTGCTCGCAGCTCCTGAAAATGGCGGAGCAGGAGGTTCTGACCTGCTTGCAGCCCTCCTGGGCCTGCACGGGGCCATTCAGAAGCATGACGAACGACGCCGCCATGCCTGTCATGATCGCCAATCTATTCATGCGCACCCCCTCCGCGACAGAGCAGCGATCGTGACGCGCACGATGGGCGCGTCAACGAAGCAAGGTCGGTACCTCCGCCGAACCGCCTCGCCCCGTCGCCGCAATGCGACCGGTGCGTGACGCTCCGTGCGTCTCCACCTGACCAGCTTGCCGCCAATATGCTAACAGCCCCGGCATGCTCGCCCGCTTCTTCGCCTATTATCGCCCCCATCGCGGCCTATTCCTGCTCGATTTCGGCTGCGCCGTGATCTCGGGCCTGCTCGAGCTCGGCTTTCCGATCGCGGTGAAGCTGTTCGTCGACCAGCTGCTGCCGAGCGGGAACTGGAGCCTGATCGTGCTGGCCTCGCTCGGCCTGCTCGCGATCTACCTGATCAATGCCGGCCTGATGGTGGTTGTGACCTATTGGGGCCACATGCTCGGCATCAACATCGAGACCGAGATGCGCCGCAAGGCGTTCGACCATCTGCAGAAGCTCTCCTTCGGCTGGTTCGACAACCAGAAGACCGGCCATCTCGTCGGGCGCCTGACCAAGGACCTCGAGGAAATCGGCGAGGTCGCCCATCACGGGCCGGAGGACCTGTTCATCGCGGTGATGACCTTCATCGGCGCCTTCGTGCTGATGCTGATGGTGCACCCGCAGCTCGCCTTGATCACCGCGACGATCGTGCCATTGGTCGCCTGGCTGACCAGCCGCTACGGCCGGCGGATGACGGCGAATTGGCAGAAACTGTTCGGCAGCGTCGGCTCCTTCAACGCCCGCATCGAGGAGAATGTCGGCGGCATCCGTGTCGTCCAGGCCTTCGCCAATGAGGAGCACGAGCGCAGCCTGTTCGCAGAGGATAACCAGCGCTATCGCCGCACCAAGCTCGACGCCTACCGGCTGATGGCGGCCTCGACCTCGCTCTCCTATTTCGGCATGCGCCTGACCCAGATGGCGGTGATGATCGCCGGCGCCTATTACGTGCTGATCGGCGACCTGACTGCCGGCGGCTTCGTCGGCTTCCTGCTGCTGGTGACGGTGTTCTTCCGGCCGATCGAGAAGATCAACTCGGTGATCGAGACCTATCCAAAGGGGATCGCCGGCTTCCGGCGCTATACCGAATTCCTGGATACGCGGCCCGATATCGCCGACCTGCCGGGCGCCATCGCTGTCTCCGGTCTCAAGGGCGACATCGCCTATGACAATGTCAGCTTCGGCTATACGCCGGACCGCAAGATCCTCAGGGGCATCGACCTTGCGATCCGCGCCGGCGAGACCATCGCCTTCGTCGGCCCGTCCGGGGCCGGCAAGACGACGATCTGCTCGCTGCTGCCGCGCTTCTATGATGTCGAGAGCGGCCAAATCACCATCGACGGCATCGATATCCGCCAGATGACGCTGGCCTCGCTGCGTGGCCAGATCGGCATCGTCCAGCAGGACGTCTTCCTCTTCGCCGGCACGCTCCGCGAGAACATCGCCTACGGCAAGCTGACGGCGAGCGAGGAGGAGATTGTTGACGCTGCGCGACGCGCCCGGCTCGACGAGATGATCGCGCGGCTGCCGGACGGCCTCGACACGGTGATCGGCGAGCGCGGCGTCAAGCTCTCCGGCGGCCAGAAGCAGCGCCTCGCCATCGCCCGCATGTTCCTGAAGAACCCGCCGATCCTGATCCTGGACGAAGCGACCTCGGCGCTCGACACCGAGACCGAGCGCGCCATCCAGGCCTCGCTCGCTGAGCTCTCGAAGGGCCGGACGACGCTCGTCATCGCGCATCGCCTGGCGACGATCCAGGATGCCGACCGCATCATCGTCATCGACGAGAGCGGCGTCGCCGAGCAGGGCCGGCATCAGGAGCTGGTGCAGCGGCCCGGGATCTACCGGCGCCTGCATGAGGCGCAGTATGGGGGCAGGGCAAGCTGAGGGGCTGAAGAGCCTACCTCGTCATGGTCGGGCTTGTCCCGACCACCCACGTCTTCGCTGATTGAAGGCGGTGTTCAAGACGTGGATGCTCGCCACAAGGGCGAGCATGACGTAGTGGAGCAGCGTGGTGTTCATGGTTTCCGGGCTCGCTGCTCCGCAGCGCCCCGGAATGACGAACCTCACCCCCGCGCTTCGAGCGCCTTGACGATGGCGTCGCCCATCTCGGTCGTCGAGACGGCGTTGGCGCCGGGCGCGGCGATGTCCTTGGTGCGGGTGCCGGCGCCGAGCACGTCGGCGATCGCGCCTTCGAGCCGGTCCGCCGCCTCGCCGGCGCCGAAGGAATAGCGCAGCGCCATGGCGAAGGAGCCGATCATCGCGATCGGGTTGGCAAGGCCTTTTCCGGCGATGTCGGGCGCCGAGCCGTGGACGGGTTCATAGAGCGCCTTGCGCTTGCCGGTGGCCGGATCCTCGGCGCCGAGCGAGGCGGAGGGCAGCATGCCGAGCGAGCCGGTCAGCATCGCCGCGACGTCGGAGAGGATGTCGCCGAAGAGGTTGTCGCAGACGATGACGTCGTACTGCTTGGGCCAGCGCACCAGCTGCATGGCGCAGTTGTCGGCCAGCACATGCTCGAGCTCGACATCCTTGTAGTCGCGGGCGTGCTGGGCAGTGACCGTCTGCTTCCAGAGCACGCCGGTCTTCATGACGTTGTGCTTCTCGGCCGAAGAGACCTTGTTGCGGCGGGTGCGGGCCAGCTCGAAGGCGACGGCGCAAATCCGCTCGATCTCGCCGGTCGTATAGAGCTGGGTGTCGACGCCGCGCTTGGAGCCGTCCTCCAGCGTGACGATCTCCTTCGGCTCGCCGAAATAGACGCCGCCGGTGAGCTCGCGCACGATCAGGATGTCGAGCCCTTCGACGACCTCCGGCTTCAGCGACGAGGCCGAGGCCAGCGCCGGATAGCAGATCGCCGGGCGCAGATTGGCGAACAGGCCGAGATCCTTGCGCAGGCGCAGCAGGCCGGCCTCGGGACGATGCTGATAGGGCACATCGGCCCATTTCGGGCCGCCGACCGCGCCGAACAGCACGGCGTCAGCTTCCTGGGCGAGCTTCATGTCGCCTTCCGAGATCGCCTGCTTGTGGGTGTCATAGGCGATGCCGCCGACGAGGCCGCGCTCGAGCGAGAACGAGCCGAGGCCCTGCTTCTCGAACCAGGAGACGATTTTCTCGACCTGACCCATTACCTCGGGGCCGATGCCGTCGCCGGGGAGCAGCAGGAGCTTGTGGTTCGCCATGGGAGCCTCGCGCAACAGAAATGCGCTGGCTGCTTACGAGGCGCAGCGTTCGTGCGCAAGCACGGGACGGCTGCGCCTCAGACGCGCCCGCCCTTCAGCGCGCGCAGGACCTTCTCGCCGGGGCGGCCGGTCTGGGGCATGCCGATCTTGCCCTCGATGTCCTTGATCGCCGCCCGCGTCAGCGCGCCGACCGCACCATCGGGCTCGCCGACGTTGTAGCCGCGCTGGATCAGCAGGCGCTGCAATTCGCGGCGCTGCTCGCGCGAGAGCGGCAGATCGTCGGTCGGCCATTCGCCCTGCACACCGGGCCGGCCGCGCAGGCGGTCGGACAGGAGCGAGATCGCAAGGGCATAGGAATCCGCGCCGTTATAGCTGTAGGCGGCGTCATAGTTCTTGAAGACGAGGAAGGCCGGGCCATTACGGCCGGCCGGCATCAGCAAGCCGGCATTGCCGGAACCGGTCAGCGCCGAGCCGTCGAATTTGACGATGCCTCGCGCCGCCCAGGACGAGACCGGCTGCTTCGGGTTGCGCCCGGTCGGGCCGGAATAGCCACCAGGCACGCGGACCTCGTAGCCCCAGGTCGCGCCGGTGACCCAGCCGGCCTTGTCCATGAAGTTCGCGGTCGAATGCAGCGCGTCGGGAATGGAGTCGACGAGGTCGCGCCGGCCGTCGCCATCGCCGTCGACCGCGAGCCGCAGATAGGTCGAGGGGATGAACTGGGTGTGGCCGAAGGCGCCGGCCCAGGAGCCGAACAGCCGCTCGGGGCGGACATCGCCGCGCTGGATGATCTGCAGGGTAGCGATCAATTCGCCCTTGAAGAAGGCATTGCGCCGCGGCGCCAGGCAGGCACCGGTCGAAAGCGCCTGGACCAGCGGCATCTTGCCCCGCGCCTTGCCGAAATCGCTCTCGACGCCCCAGACCGCCGCGATGGTGTGGCGGTCGACGCCGAAGCGCTGTTCGGCGGCGGCAAGCGTCGACGCGTGCTGGCGCATCATCGAGCGCCCTTCCGCGACCTTCTCGTCATCGACCAGCGTGCCGAGATAGTCCCAGATCGGAGTCTTGAACTCCGGCTGGTTGTTCATCGCCTCGATCACTTTCATGTCGGGCGTGACGCCCGCCATGGCGCGATCGAAGGTGGCGCCGGAGACGCCCTTGGCCGCGGCGGCCGAACGCAGGCCGGCGACGCAGGAGTCGAAATCGGCCCGGGCCGCGGTCGCGGCGGCGAGGACGAGAGGCAAGGCCAGGATCAATGTGCGCATAAGTCCACCGAATCGCAGGATTGACGCAAAACTAGGGCGCTGCGGTTAACGGAGGTTAACCATGCGAGGCCTGCCGCGCGCGGAACGCCGAAACCGGCTATGTCTGATCGACCTCGACTCTCGCGCGAATCGCCGCAGGCCCGCATGTCCACCGCCGCCATCGAAGCGCTCGGCTTCTGCGCCGCCCTGCTCACCACTTTCTGCTGGCTGCCGCAGGCCTGGCAGACGATCAAGACGCGCGACACCAGCGGCATCTCGCTGTGGACGCAGGCGCTTTTTGCCACGGGCATCGTGCTCTGGCTGATCTATGGCGTGCTGATCGCCTCATGGCCGCTGATCGGCGCCAATACGGTGACGCTCGCGCTGGTGCTGATCATCCTGACGATGAAACTCCGCTACGGCTGAGCCGTTGATCCCGCCGATCCTGCGCAAATCCGGACCCTGCCATGCCAACCCTCAGCGCCGCCCATCTCTTGCCGATCGCCATGCTGATCGGCTCGAACGTCTTCATGACCTTCGCCTGGTACGGCCATCTCTCCTACAAGAGCACGGCGATCTGGCTGGCGATCCTGGCGAGCTGGATGATCGCTCTGCCGGAATACATGCTCGCGGTGCCGGCCAACCGCATCGGCTCCGCCGTCTATTCGGCCGCCGAGCTGAAGACGATGCAGGAGGTGATCACGCTCTGCGTCTTCGCCGGCTTCTCCGTGTTCTGGCTCAAGGAGCAGCTGACCTGGAACCATGCGATCGGCTTTGCGCTGATCGCGGCCGGCGCCTTCTTCATCTTCCACGCCAAGGCCTGAGCGATGGCGCCGATCCCGCACTCCGGCCACCCTGCCGTCGAAGCCTATCTCGCCGAGGGCTATGACAGCGTCGTCGGCATGTCCTCGCGCTTTGCGGCGGCAATCTGCGCGCGGCTGCTGCGTTTGCAGACGGAAGAGGGGGTCGGCGGGCCGATCGCCGAAATCGGCGCTTTCGAAGGTCGCTTCTTCATCGCGCTGGCGCATGCGCTGGAGCCTGGCGAGCTTGCCGTCGGCATCGACATCTTCGAATGGCCAAATCCTCAGGTGAAGGATCGCTTCGAGGCGAACTGCCTGAAGCACGGCATCGCGCCCGAGCGCCGTGTTACCATCAAGGCCGATGCCGGCACGATGTCGCCGGCAGAACTGATAGGCCATGCCCGCGGCGAGAAGCTGCGCTTCATCCATATCGACGGCGAGCATTCGCGCGCGGCGCTGAGCAAGGATCTGGCGCTCGCCACCGCCTGCCTCGCCGAAGGCGGGCTCATCGTGCTCGACGACATGCTGCACCCCGGCTACCCGACGCTGATGGTCGCGGTGCAGGACTATCTTGCGGCCAATCCCGACATCGTTCCGCTGTGCATCATCGACCGTGAGACCATTGTCGGCGCGACCAAGTTCGTGCTTTGCCAGCGCGACTGGTTCGAGCGCTACCAGGCGGCCATGCTGACGATCTTCAAAGAGCAGGTCTGGCCGCTGGGAGCCGACTTCGAGCCACATTGGTGCCTCGTTCTGTCGCTCGATACGCGGCTCGCCGAGATCACCTGATTCTGCTCGAATTCCTCCGAAGGATGCCTGCCTTGCTCAAGCCGATCACGCTCTCCCTCTGCCTAGCCGCTCTGTCCGGCGCCGCCCTTGCCGGACCGACCTGCTCGCCGAGCGACGAGCGCGCCCGCATCCTCGCCTCGGCCTCGACCGGCAATCTCCATCGCGACTGGAAGGGCGGAAACCGGGTTGGCTATGGCTGGTCGCTGCAGGTCGACCGCAGCGTGCGCGACGCCGCCGGGACCGAGTACTATGTCGGCGATCTCTACGACACCAACGGGCATCTTGCGACCCGCAGGGTCTTCGTCGTCGAGCGCGAATGGGATTGCGGGCCGTGACGCCCGACACTCACCGAGCATCGCCATAACTCCCGTCATGGTCGGGCTTGTCCCGACCATCCACGTCTTCCTTCGGGCAAGGCGGTGTTCAAGACGTGGATGCTCGCCACAAGGGCGAGCATGACGGGCTGGAATAGCGTCGTGTTCTTTGCTTCCCCGGGCTCGCTGCTTTGCGGCGCCCGGAATGACGGAGCGCCTCAGCGCGCCGGCCTGACCCGCAGCACCTTGCCGTTCGAATCGTCGCTGAGGAGATAGAGGAAGCCGTCCGGCCCCTGCCGGACGTCGCGGATGCGCTCGCCGAGATTGCTCAGCAGGCGCTCCTCGCCGGTGACCTTCTCGCCATCGGTCGAGAGCCGCGACAGCAATTGGCCAGCGAGCGCGCCGACGAAGAGCGAGTTCTTCCAGGCCGGCCAGCGATCGCCGGTGTAGAAGGCGGCGCCGGAAGGCGCGATCGACGGGTCCCAGTAGAACAGCGGCTGTTCCATCCCGGGCTTGGACGTGCCGTCGCCGATCTTCACGCCGGAATAGTCGATGCCATAGGTGATGACCGGCCAGCCATAGTTCAGGCCGGCCTTGGGTGTGTTGATCTCGTCGCCGCCGCGCGCGCCGTGCTCGGCCGTCCAGAGCTGGCCGGTCTGCGGGTGAAGGGCGGCACCCTGGACATTCCGGTGGCCGATCGACCAGATCTCCGGCTGCCAGCCCGGCGTCTTCGGATTGCCCTCAGCCGCGCCGCCCTCCGGCTTGATGCGCAGGACCTTGCCGATATGGTTCTCCGGGTTCTGCGCCTGGTCGCGCTGGCTGTAGCGGTCGCCGACGGTGACGAAGAGCGCGCCGGTCCGGTCGAAGACCAGCCGTGAGCCGAAATGCATGTTGCTCGCGATCGTCGGCATCTGCCGGAAGATCACGCTGAGGCCCTCAAGCGCAGTGCCGTTGGCGCTCAACCTGGCGCGAGCGACGCTGGTGCCGTTGCCGTTGGCGCGCGGCTCGGCGAAGGAGAGATAGAGGTAGCGGTTCTGGGCGAAATTCGGATCGAGCACGACATCCAGCAGGCCGCCCTGCCCGCGCGCCACGACATTGGGCGCGCCGGAGATCGGCGCCGAGAGCTTGCCGTCGCTGCCGACGAGGCGCAGGCGGCCGGGGCGCTCGGTCACCAGCATGCGCCCGTCCGGCAGGAAGGCGAGGCCCCAGGGGTTCTCCAGCCCGCTCGCGACGGTTTCAACCACGAGCTCTCCGGCGCTCGATGGGTGCCGTTGCTGGGCGAAAGCCCAGCCCGGAAGAAGCGTTGCAGCAAGAACGAGCGCTCGAAAAACCCGCATCATCCGCACCTCTCCTCCGTTTCGCCTGGAAACGAGATAAGGTCCCGGACAGCGCCTCGCCAGCTGTTTTGCGCTTAGCGGCCTGGATTGCTCTTCATGATTTCGCGATAGCAACGGGCGCAGCAAGCGAATTCTGCCGTGCGACACCGCTCTTCACACGCAGCAGGCGCCGTGCGAGCAGATAGCACAAAACGGCAATGACCAGTCCGGCGGCGACATCGACGAAATAGTGCCCGCCATCGATCGGCGTGGCCGCGATCATGGCCAGATTGAGCGCGCCGAAAGACCAGCGCAGCACGGAATGGGACAACCCGGCCAGCAACATCAGGAGGCCGAGCGCAGCATGATAGGACGGAAAGGTGATAATGCCTTCGGCCTTCGACAGGTCGAGCTCGAGCGGCAGCCCAGCCCGCAGGGCATGCATGTCCTTGACGTGCACGAAGGCAGCCGAGGGCGACAGATTGGGATAATCGGCGGGGCTCAGGTTGAGATGGACGAACATCGCCATCGCCGGCAGCAAGCCTGAGATCGCTATCGTCACGATGCCGGACAGCATCATGGCCAGGGTCATGACGCGCGCCGCGTGTCCCAGGCCCGAGAACGACAGCACGAGCATCAGAACCAGCACTTGCGGGATAAAGCTCTGATAGGCCACGCGAAACAGGACACCCAGCAATGGGCGCTGGTCGACGACCTTGAGATAGGCCAGCCAATCGAGCCCGAGGCCCTGGTCGATCGCGTACAGAGCCGCATCCTGCATCGGCATACCCAAGGTCGCGACGAGATAGGAAAACAGCGCCCCGACCGTCATAAAGGCCGTCATCTGGCCACAGAGGTCCAGCGCATCGGCGAGGCGTGCTTCGCCGCGACGGTATCGGTAGTAGCGAGCGGCGAACGCCAGGCCCGCTCCCACCGCGACGGGTCCGGCAAGCGAGAGCGGCACGACCGAGATTTGCGAGAACGCCAGCCAGGCGAGATCGACCAAGAGCAAGCTCCCAGTCAGGATCCAGGCCAGACGGTTGGCCCGATCCGCGATCACCCCATGTCCCGACATCGCACGCTCCAGCGGCTTTGCCGCCATCATGCCCTCGGGCCCTTAAAGCCGGGTCAACACTATCCTCGAAACGGACCGGGTCGTGCGTTCGTCGCAAGGGCGTTTACCGGTCAGCCGCCTCGAGTTCACGTCGGAGCCGCACGATCTCCGCTCTTTCGTCGAGCATAACATCGTCACTGGTGACCACGGCCCCTGCCGCAACGTCGCGCTTCAATGTCACGCCATGCGCCAGTCCGATCGGCAGCGCCTTCGCCGCGCGGCTGGCGGCGGCTGGCATCAGTCTGCCATAAACGGTGTAGCCGCCCTCCCCGTCCAGCATCTCGCCGGCCTTGAGATCGCGCTTGGCGGTCGCGACCGCGTCGCCGCGCCAGCTCCGGGTCGTGCCGGTCGGCTCGCCGCGCAGCACCGCGTTCAGCACCGAGATCGAGAGTTCGAGCCCGATCAGGTGGAAGGGCTTGTACATCGCCGCATAGAGGCCGGTGGAATCGGTTGGCAGACCGTATTGCTTGAAGCAGGCGGCGGCGTAAGGGTTCGGCGCCTTCAGCACGACATAGACGCCCCAGCGCAGGTCGCGGAAGACCGGCCGCCCATCCCGCTCCAGCGAGGACACGACCTCGACCATGCCGTCATGGTCGAGCCGGCCGCCGACCGCCTTCGGCCGCAGGACATGGGCGAGATCGTCGACGCCGCAGGGCGGGAAAGCGAGACCGCCTTCCGGCACGTCGAGCCCGCTGGCATTGGCGATCGCCGCCATCTCGATCGCCGATTTGGTGCCGTCGAGGAAGGAGTTGAACATTTGCGGGTTCATGCCAGCAGCCTTCGCCGCTTCCGGCGTCAGCCCATAATGGCCCCAGACCTCGTCCGGCGTGACGCGGTGATAGGCCGGCAGATACTTCGTGCCCTTGCCGGCGGCCGCGACGGTGAAGCCGGAGGCTCTGGCCCAGTCTACCATCTCGGCGACAAGGGCGGGCTGGTCGCCATAGGCCATGGAATAGACCACGCCGGCTGCCTTCGCTTTGGCTGCCAGGACAGGGCCGACCAGCACATCGGCCTCGACATTGACCATCACGACATGGCGCCCGGCCGCGATCGCGGCGAGCGCATGGCGGGCGCCGGCGGCCGGATGCCCGGTCGCCTCGATCACCACCTCGACGCCGTCCATTTCCGCGGCGGCGACGCCGCTGTCGACGAAGCGCGTGGCGGCGATGCGGGCCTCGTCCCAGCCGACCGTGCGGCAGGCCTGACGCGCCCGCTCGGGATCGAGATCGGCGATCGCCGCAACTTCCAGTCCCTCGATATGCGGCGCCTGGGCCAGGAACATGGAGCCGAACTTGCCGGCGCCGATCAGGGCGCAGCGAACGGGACGGCCGGCCTCGGCGCGGGCGGCGAGCTTTGGCATCAGGTTCATCGCATCGCCCTTTTCTCGCTGGCCGTCACGGCGCAGGGATCGTGCCGCGTACGCTGATGCCGCCGTCAGGCTCGCGACGCAGCACCACGATATCGCCCGACCTGGGAAACACTCCGGTCAGCGCGGTGATGTTGACCTGATGGGTCACCATCACGACCGTTCCCGCATCGCGCGGCAGGCCGGACAGCCGCCGTCGGAGCGCATTCGTTGCGGACTCGCGCTCGCCGGAGCGGCCGAAGAAGGAGTTCAGCGCCTCGGGTGCGTCCTCGACGGTTCCCAGGCTCATGAGTTGCGCGGTGTCGCGCGCCCGGCACCACTGGCTCGTGAGCACGAGGCCGACGCGCACGCCGCGCCGGCGAAACTCATCCCCGATCCGGCGGGCCTGTGCGCGGCCTTGCTCGCCAAGATTGCGCTGCGTCGCGCAGTCGCCGATCCGGAAGCCGGCCGGATCGCCGACCCCGGGAGCGTCGGCATGACGCAGCAGCGCGATGTGCCCAGGCGTGGCAAGCGCATCCCACAGGGCGTCTGCACTCTCACGCGCCGCCGCAGTCGCCGCAAACGGCAGCCCGGCGAGCGCGACCAGCACGAGCCGGCGCGGCAGCGACGCGGGCACGCCCATCGGAACGCTCACTCCGGCTTCACGCCGGCTTCCCTGATGATCTTCTCCCAGGTTGCGATTTCCTGCTGATGGTAGGGCCGGAAGGCGGCGGGGTCGCGGATTTTGAGGGTGAAGCCGAGCTTGAGGATCTGCTCGGCGATCGCCGGCTTGGCGAGCGAGGCCAGCACGGCCTTCGACAGGGTATCGAGGACCGGCGCCGGCGTCGCGGCGGGCGCGAAGAAGGCGGCCCAGCTGTCGGCGTCGGCATCGCTCACGCCCTGCTCGCGCAGGGTCGGGATGTCCTTGGCGCGCGGATTGCGCTCCGGGCTCGCCAGCGCGATCGCCCGAAGCGTGCCGGCGTTGATCTGCTCCAGCACGGACGGCAGCGTCGAATTGGCGATGTCGATGCGCCCGCCGATGATCTCCTGCACCAGCGGCGCCGCGCCGCGGAACGGCACATGCGTCATCTTGATGCCGGTGCGCTGCATGAACAGCTCCATGGCGAGATGCGAGCCGGAGCCGACGCCGGTCGAGCCGTAATTGAGCTTACCGGGATCGGCCTTGGCGAGCGCGATCAGCTCCTTGATGGTCTTCGCCGGCAGGTCGTTGCGCACCACGAAAGCGTGCTCGAAGGCGCCGACGCCGGCGACCGGTGCGAAATCCTTGACCGCGTCGTAGCCCGGGTCCTTCAGCAGGAACATGTTGTTCCCATGCGTCTGGTTGTTGCCGAAGATGAAGGTGTGGCCGTCGGCGGCGCCATGCGCGACGGCGCGGGTGCCGACCGCGCCCGAAGCGCCGGCGCGGTTATCGACGAGGACGTTCTGGCCGATCGAGGTCGAGAGATCCTGGGCGACGAAGCGCGCGATCGCGTCGGTCGGCCCGCCGGCCGGATAGGGCACGACCAGGGTGATCGGCTTCGACGGATAGCTCTGCGCCCGGACGATGGCCGGAGCGAAGACGGCGCCGGCAACGAGGCCAAGCGTGGAACGGCGGGTCAGCGACATGAACTTCCTCCCGGGAGCCCGATTGGGAGACGGGCTTTCGCGGGAGGATTACGGGCAAAGCGGGTTTGCGTCCAGCGACTGGCGCGTAAGTGGCGTCCTGTCTTAGCCTTTTTGGCAATGAGGCTTTGAGGGAGACGAGATGCCATGACGATCCGGATCGAACGCAGCGGCAAGGTCGCGACCGTGATCCATGCGCGTCCCGAGGCTCGCAACGCCATGGATCCGGACAGCGCCATCGCCCTGACCGATGCCTTTGTCGCGCTCGACGCCGATCCGGAAACCGCCGTGATCGTGTTCTGGGGCGAAGGCGGCGCCTTCTGCGCTGGATGGGACCTGAAATACGCTCAGGCCTTCACGCAGGCCGAGCGCTTCCGGAGCGAGATCGTCGAAGGCCTCGCCTTCCCGCCGGGCGATGCGCCGCCGCCGCGCGGGCCGATGGGGCCCTCGCGCCTGGAGATGAGCAAGCCGGTGATCGCGGCCGTGGAAGGCCCGGCTGTCGCCGGCGGCATGGAGCTCGCGCTCTGGTGCGACGTCAGGGTGATGGCGCAGGACGCCTATTTCGGCGTCTACTGCCGGCGCTGGGGCATTCCGCTGATCGACGGCGGCACGGTCCGTCTGCCGCGCCTCGTCGGTCAGGGCCGCGCGCTCGAGATCGTCATGACCGGCCGCAAGGTCGAGGCCGAGGAGGCTCTGCGCATCGGGCTGTGCGAGAAGGTCGTTGCCCGAGGCGAGGCGCGCGCCGCGGCCGAGGCAATGGCGCAGGAGATCGCGCGCTTCCCGAGCGGCGCCATGCTGGCCGACCGCCGCAGCGTCATCGCCGGGCATGGCCTGCCCGTCCGCGAGGCGCTGGCGCGCGAATGGGAAGGCGGCGTCCATACCATCGCGACCGAAGGGGCGGCCGGCGCCGGCCGCTTCGCCGCCGGCAAGGGCCGCGGCGGCGATTTCAGCGAGATCTAGGCGGAAAGGCCCGCCCGCCTCAATCGCTGCACCGCGACGTCGAGCGCCTGCAGGAAAGCCGAGCGATCCTTCTGCGAGAACGGCTTCGGGCCGCCGCCGACGCTGCCCATGGCGCGCAAGTCTTCCATCATGTCGCGCGTCGCCAGCGCCATGCCGATCGAGGCCTCGGTGAAGGGCTTGCCGGTCGGGCCTATCACGTCGGCGCCGGCCTTGATGCAGCGGTCGGCGAGCGGGATGTCGGCGGTGATGACGATCGCGCCGCGGGCGGCACGCTCGGCAATCCAGTCGTCGGCGGCATCGAAGTTGCCAGGCACGACGACGCGCTCGATCCAGGTCTCGCGCGGCACCTGCATGAAGCTGTTGGCGACGACGAAGACCTTGAGCCGGTGCCGCTCGGCGACGCGATAGACCTCCGGCTTCACCGGACAGGCGTCGGCGTCGATATAGATCACGATGGTGTTGGGGGGCGCATCCATGGCGCCGGCATCGCAGCCGAGCGGCCCCCACGCAAGCCCTTATGCCGGCCTTATGCGTGCAAGCACCTTCCGCATGGCGGCCTTATCGGGGGCGGACCTACATCATCGGCATCGATGGAGGTCGATATGTCGATGAACAACGCCTTGTTCCGCACCAGCCAGCGGCGCCGTGCCCGCGCCGTCTATGACAGTGTCGCCAGCCGCCGCCCGGTCGTCGGGATCCTCTGTGCCGAGATGGTCGCGCTCGCCGTGTTCGCACTGGCCGCCGCCGCCGTCCTCGGCCTGCGCGCCTGGTTCGCCTTGCCGAACTGAGGACGCCGCCATGGGACAATTCAAGCCGCTGCAGCCGCTCAATGGCGAGAGCCATCTCTTCCTGGTCGGCCGGTCGAGCCACGGCTTCTGGGTCGCGCGCGACCTCGAAGGCCGCAGCGAAGGCATCTTCCGCAACCAGAAGGAGGCGGTTCGCTTCGCCCTTTCCGAGGGCGGCCATCCCAATGCCGTGCTGATCTCCCCGAACGGAGTCGAGCCCAGCTATGGTCTGGGCGTCCATTGAGGGCATGCCCGGCGCCGACAAGGCGAGCCGCGACCTCGACAGGGCGCTGCTCGGCATCTTCCTGGAAGCCGCTGGCGCACTGATCGACCAACTCGCCGGCGCCGGCATCGGCGATCCTGCCGACATCGCCCGGCGGCTCAACCGCCGCGGCTTTCCCTGTTTCGGCCGGCCACGCTGGGGCGCTGGCACTGTCGCCATGGTGCAGCGCCGCTGGGCGCTCCGGCACGCTGGGGATGGGGCGCTGCTGCGCCAAGAAAGCGCGTGCTCTCGCTGCGACTCTGCCCTAGGCTCCCCTTCTGCTTCGACTTCACGGCCCGATGTCCACGGGCCGGCCGTGGCAGTCGGAAGCCGGCCGCCATGACCTGAGCTCGCAGCCGTCCCGACCCGCTCAGCGCAGGTTCAAGCCCCTTCGATTCGAAGCGGCGATGCCTGCCATTCCGACCGAAGGAGACGAGACATGGCAAAAGGTGAGCAGCGCAGCAATCGCGAGGCCAAGAAGCCCAAGAAGGACAAGCCGAAGGCGAGCGCGACCCCTCCGGTGGGCTTCGCCTCGGCCGTCGCCAAGGCAGCGGCGGGTCCGAAGAAGAAATGATCCGCTTCCGCACGATCGACCCCACCCAGCCCGAGAAGCCGGCACCGCAACCGGCTCCCGTGCACGCTGTCGCAGCCGCACCGGTAGAGCCAGCGCCGGAGGACACCCCTCCGGCCGCCCGCAAGGGGCTGGTCCGCAAGACGCCGCTGCGGGCGAAGAAGGCCAAGACTGCCCCACTGCTCGACCGATAGGTCCTGGCGAATCGGCCTCAGGCCGCCTCGGCGACCTCGTCCGTCCAGACTTTGAAACCGGTCAGCGTGTTCGGTCCGAAGGTGGTGGCGATCGCGACATCGGCAGCATCGCGTCCGCGTGCGATCAGCACCCGGCCGATGCGGGGGACATTATTGCGCGGATCGAACATCTGCCAGCCGCCATCGAGAAAAGCCTCGAAGGAGGCAGCGAAATCGCCCGGCGGCCAGGGTGGCGGCGTGCCGACATCGCCGAGATAGCAGGTGCAGTAGCGCGCCGGGATGTTCATCGCCCGGCAGAAGGCGATGGCGAGGTGAGCATAGTCGCGGCAGACGCCGCGCCCTTCGCGATAGGCCTCGGAGGCGCTGCGGGTGACGCTCGCGTCCATATAGTCGAAGGCGATGCGCTGGTTGACGAAGTCGCAGATCGCCTGCACCCGCGCCGCGCCCGGCGGGGTATGACCGAAAAGCTCCCAGGCGAGATCGAGCAAGCGATCGCTGTCGCAAAACCGGCTGGCGAGCAGGAAGACCAGGCACTCTTCCGGCAAGCGCTCCACCGGTACCTGCCCGGCCTTGCGGTCGAACGCCTCCGGCAGGCCGCTATCGCTGATCACCGCATCGGCGGAAATGCGCATCGTGCCCTGCGGCGCCACCAGGCGGCTGCACCAGTTGCCGAAGCCGTCGCGATAGGCAGTGACCGGCGTCGGAGGCTGGATGCGCATGTGATCCGGCGCCGAGAGATCGGAGACCCGGCTGAAATGCACGTGCAGCATCAAGATCATCGGGGTCGGCTGTGGAAAAACGTAGTCGAGTTCGTAGCCGATCCGGAGTTTCATGCATGGGCCTTCTGCGCGTCGGCGCGCTGTCGTCTTCTGGCTCCCCAGCTTGCTCTACCAAGCACGTTTCGGGCCAGGGCGATACGGTTGCGGGCGTCTGCCGCGGACAGGCCGTTTTCGCCCCCGGGTCGACGGCACGCCGCGCTGCCATTCCTGTCGTTTCTGGCCGCTATCAAGCAGTCTTGCTTGCAGTGCCCGCTCCGGGGGCCTAAACCACGCCCCGCGCCCGCGACGGGCGCCATCGTTCTCCCGGAGATCTGGATCATGGCTTTCCTTGCCGACGCCCTGAAGCGCGTGAAGCCGTCTGCGACCATCACCATCACGCAGAAGGCGCGCGACCTGAAAGCGCAGGGCAAGGACGTGATCTCCCTCTCCGTCGGCGAGCCCGATTTCGACACGCCGGACAATATCAAGGAAGCGGCGATCGCCGCGATCCGCCGCGGCGAGACCAAGTACACGCCGGTCGCCGGCATTCCGCAGCTGCGCGAGGCGATCACGCGCAAGCTGAAGCGCGAGAACGGCCTTGACTACAAGGCCTCGCAGACCATCGTCGGCACCGGCGGCAAGCACGTCATCTACAATGCCCTGCTCGCCACGCTGAACCCGGGCGACGAGGTGATCTGCGTCGCGCCCTACTGGGTCAGCTATCCCGAGATGGTCGCGCTCTGCGGCGGCACCCCGACCTTCTGCGAGGCACGCCTCGAAAACAACTTCAAGCTCCAGCCGGCCGATCTCGAGGCTGCGATCACGCCGAAGACCAAGTGGCTGATCCTGAACTCGCCGTCGAACCCGTCGGGCGCCGCCTACACCCATGACGAGATGAAGGCGCTGACCGACGTGCTGATGCGCCATCCGCATGTCTGGATCCTCACCGACGACATGTACGAGCACCTCGTCTATGGCGACTTCAAATTCGTCACCCCGGCGCAGGTCGAGCCCGGCCTGTACGAGCGCACGCTGACCATGAACGGCGTCTCGAAGTCCTATGCCATGACCGGCTGGCGCATCGGCTACGCCGCCGGTCCGCAGCACCTGATCAACGCCATGGACCTGGTCCAGGGCCAGCAGACCTCGGGCACGTCGGCGATCTCGCAATGGGCCGCGGTCGAGGCGCTCGACGGCACGCAGGAACACATCCCGGTGTTCAAGAAGGCGTTCGAGCGTCGGCGCGACCTCGTCGTCTCCATGTTGAACCAGACCCGCGGCCTGAAGTGCCCGACGCCGGAAGGCGCCTTCTACGTCTACCCGGACTGCTCGGAGCTGATCGGCAAGACGCTGCCGAACGGCAAAAAGATCGAGACCGACGAGGACCTGGTCATGGGCCTCCTGGAGAACGAGGCGGTCGCGGCCGTGCACGGCTCCTCCTTCGGCCTCGGCCCGAACTTCCGCATCTCCTACGCCACCTCGGACGAGAAGCTGGAAGAGGCCTGCCGCCGCATCCAGCGCTTCTGCGCCGAGCTGCGCTGAGACATCGCAAGGCCGGCGGCTCGGCTGCCGGCCTCGTCCTCATCCGCGATGACACTTGAAGAGCAGCGCGCCCTGATGCTGTCGGGGCGCATGTATGACGACCTGACGCCCGAGCTGATCGCAGCCCGGGCGCGGGCGGTCGGTCTGACCGACGCCTACAACCGCAGCTTTGGAAAGCCGCAGGCCGAGCGCGAGGCGCTGTTGCGCGCTTTCCTGCGCGATGTCGGCCCCAGCGCCCATTTCGAACCGAATGTCCGCTGCGAGTTCGGCTTCAACATCTCGATCGGCCACAGCTTCTACGCCAATTTCGACTGCGTCATGCTCGATGGCGGCGAGATCACCATCGGCGACCATGTCCTGCTCGGCCCGCGCGTTGGCATCTACACCTCCAATCACGCCATCGACCCGGCCGAGCGTGTCGCCGGCGGATGCTATGCCAGGCCGGTCAAGATCGGCAACCGGGTCTGGGTCGGCGGCGGCGTCCAGATCACGCAAGGCGTCACGATCGGCGACGACAGCATCATCGGCGCCGGCAGCGTCGTGACGCGCGATATCCCTGCCGGCGTGATCGCTGCAGGCGTGCCCTGCAAGGTGCTGCGCGCGATCACGGCGGCGGACAGGACGGGGTTTCGCTCGACGCGCCCTTGAGTGGGCTCGGTCCCATCCGGGCTTCGTGAATTGCGGCGGCCCGCACCTTTCGGTAACGCTCCGACATGAATCGTCGCGCATTCCTGCTGCTCGCCGCTCTCTGCTCGCTGCCGGCTCTTGCCGAGGCGCAGACACCCCTGCCCTCGCTCTCCGTCCGCGAGGCGCATGAGGCAGCCAAGGCCGGCAAGCTCGTCCTCGTCGACATCCGCACGCCCGAGGAATGGACCGACACCGGCGTGCCGGAGGGTGCGATCAAGCTGGACATGACCGGCAGCGGTTTCGAGGTCAGGCTGGCGGCACTGAAGCTCGACCATCCCGGCAAGCCGATCGCGCTGATCTGCCGGACCGGCAACCGGACCTCGACCCTGCAGAAGACGCTCGCGGCGCGCGGCTGGAAGGAGCTGGTCGATGTTCGCGGCGGGCTGCTCGGCAATCCCAAGGACAAGGGCTGGCTGGCGGAAGGCCTGCCGGTGACGAGCTATCCGTGACGCGCTTCCTTCTCCCCTCGGGGGAGAAGGTCCGGCGGGGATGAGGGCGGTACGACGGGGTGAGAGAAGGATAGATCGAGCCTTCCTTCCCTCATCCGTCAGCGCTTCGCGCTGCCACCTTCTCCCCCGAGGGGAGAAGGATTCAAGAGATCCGGCCGCCGCTCCCTTGTAATCTGCTCCGCCCGCTCCCGCCGCCACCTCGCGATGCGGGCATGGTCGCCGGAGAGTAGCGCCTCGGGCAGGCCCCTGCCTTCCCATTCGCGCGGGCGGGTGTAGTGGGGGTACTCGAGCAGGCCGTTCTCGAAGCTCTCTTCGGTGCCGGAGGCCTCCTTGCCCATCACGCCGGGGATCAGCCGCACGCAGGCGTCGAGCAACACCATGGCGGCCATCTCGCCGCCTGACAGGATGTAATCGCCGACCGAGACCTCGGTCAGCCCCCGCCCCTCGATCACGCGCTCATCGACGCCCTCGAAGCGGCCGCAGACGATGACGACGCCCTCGCCGGCAACATAGTCCCGCACCATGCGCTGGCTGAGCGGCCGGCCGCGCGGCGACATCAGGAGGCGCGGCCGAGTATCGTTTTCTGGAACCGCCGCATCGATCGCCGCCGCCAGCACGTCGCAGCGCAGCACCATGCCGGCGCCGCCGCCAGCCGGCGTGTCATCGACATTGCGATGCCGGCCGATGCCGTGCTCGCGGATCTGATGCGTCTCCAGCGACCAGAGGCCGGTACGCAGGCCCTCGCCGGCCAGCGAGGCGCCGAGCGGGCCGGGGAACATCTCGGGATAGAGGGTCAGGACCGAGGCGCGAAATGCCATCGTTCAAGCAAAGCGCAGCGCCGGATTGCCGTCCAGCGCCGCGTAGTCATCAACGCTGGCGATCACGTTGTCGAAGGCGGCGAAGGCCTCGGCCGGCAGCATGGTCAACACCGCGACAGCGCGCATGCCTGCGCGGCGGGCCGCCTCGACGCCGTTCGGCGCATCCTCGAAGACGATGCAGTCGGCCGGCTTGACGGCCATGCGCTCGGCCGCCGCCAGGAACATGTCGGGATGCGGCTTGCCGGGGAAGCCCTGGCTCGGCGAGACGATGGTGGCGAAGCGCTGGCGCAGCGACAGCGTGTCGAGGATCAGCGCGATATTCGGCGGGGCAGCGGCAGTGCCGACCGCCATCGGGACTGCATACTCGCGCGCCCGGTCGAGCAGGTCGATCAGTCCCGCGAGCGGCTTGACCAGCGGGCCGTAGGTCTCGCGATAAAGCTCTTCCTTCTCCTCGGCGAGCCGGTCGAGCTCGGCCGCGTCGACGCCGGGGAAATGCGGGCCGATGATGTCGGAGATCGCCATGCCGGCGGTGCGGGCAGAGAAGGTCGCACGCTCGAAGGGCAGGCCGTGCTTGCGGTACCAGACCTCCCAGGCGTCGTCATGGTAGCGCATATTGTCGACGATGGTGCCATCCATGTCGAAGATCAGGCCCTTGGCCGGTGTCTCAGGCAGCATCGTCATCCTCGAACAGGCCGGCGGGAGGCAGGGCCTCGATGCGCTTGGCGGCGATGTCGATGCGCGGCGCATAGGCCTTGGTGAAAGGCATCAGCACCGAGCGGCCATCTTGCGTCTCGATGTCGATGAGGTCGCCGGCGCCGTAATTGGCAACGGCGGTGACAGTGCCGAGGATGGCTCCATCAGGGCCAATGACCGTACAACCGACGAGGTCGGCCTGGAGGAACTCGTCCTCGTCCTCGGGTGCCGGCAGGCGCGAGCGCTCGATATGGAGCTTCACGCCGTTCAGGAGCTCGGCGCCCTCGCGGCTGGTCACGCCCTTGAGCCGGGCGACGACCACTTCCTTGGCGGGCCTGATATCGGCGATCTCGAAGCGCCGGCCCTTCTCGTCGACGAGCGGGCCGTATTCGGCCAGCGCCAGCGGATCGGCGGTGAAGGTCTTGATCCGGACCTCGCCGCGCACGCCATGCGGCGCGCCGACGATGCCGAGCAGGACGAGGTCGTCGCTCATGTCAGGGTGCAACGGCGAATAGGAAAAGCGCGGGGAACCCCTCTCCCGGATGGGAGAGGGGCAGGGGTGAGGGACCGCCGCTGATTGTTAGGGCGAAGCGGCGCCGCTGCGACCTCAATCGGATAGAGCAGGCCCTCATCCCTGCCCTTCTCCCACACGGGAGAAGGGTTCCCCGCGTACTTCATGTCACTCAGCCGCGGCTTCGGCCGGGGCAGCGCTCTTCTCGGCCTTCTTCTCGGCGCGCTCCTTGGCCTTCTCGCCGGGAACGGCCTTTTTCGGGTTGTTGCGGGCCGGGCGCTTGGACACGCCGGCAGCGTCGAGGAAGCGCAGGACGCGGTCGGTCGGCTGGGCGCCCTTGGCGAGCCAGGCCTTGGCCTTCTCGAGATCCAGGATGACGCGCTCCGGCGAGTCCTTGGCCTTCATCGGGTCATAGGCGCCGATCTTCTCGATGAAGCGGCCATCGCGCGGCGAGCGGGCGTCGGCGACGACGATGCGGTAGTACGGGCGCTTCTTCGCGCCACCACGGGTCAGGCGGATCTTCAGGGACATTGCTCTTCTTCCTTTGGTTCGAGCGGTAGAATTACTTCTTCTTGAACGGGTTGTTGCCGAGGCCGGGCAGACCGCCGAGGCCGGGCAATTTCGGCATCATGCCGGCGGGCGGGGTGACGCCCTTGGGCAGACCTGGGAAGCCGCCTGGAGGCAGCGAAGGCAGGCCACCACCGGCGCCGAGCTGCTTCTGCAGTTCGGCGAGCTGGGCCGGATCCATCTTCGAGGGGTCGGGCATACCGGCCGGCATGCCGCCGCCGCCGAGCCCGAACATGCTGCCGAGCTTGCCGAGCATGCCGCCCTTCTGGCGGGACATCTGCTTCATCATGTCCGCCATCTGGCGGTGCATCTTGAGCAGCTTGTTGATCGCTTCCGGCGAGGTGCCGGAGCCGGCGGCGATGCGCTTCTTGCGGCTGTTCTTGAGCAGGTCGGGATTGCGGCGCTCGGCCGCCGTCATCGAATTGATGATCGCGATCTGCCGGGCGATGACCTTGTCGTCCATCTTGGCGTTGGCGATCTGGTTCTTCATCTGCGCCATGCCGGGCAGCATGCCCATCAACCCGCCGAGCCCGCCCATCTTCTCCATCTGCTGGAGCTGGGTGCGCAGGTCGCCGAGGTCGAAATTGCCCTTGGCCAGACGCTGGGCCAGTTCCTGTGCCTTGTCGGCATCGACCGTGGCCGCCGCCTTCTCGACCAGGCCGACGATGTCGCCCATGCCGAGGATGCGGTTGGCGACGCGCGAGGGATGGAAATCCTCGAGCGCGTCGGTCTTCTCGCCGGTGCCGACGAGCTTGATCGGCTTGCCGGTAACGGCGCGCATCGAGAGCGCGGCGCCGCCGCGGCCATCGCCGTCCATACGGGTCAGCACGATGCCGGTGAGCCCGACGCGGCCGTCGAAGGCGCGGGCGGTGTTGACCGCGTCCTGGCCGGTCAGCGCGTCGGCGACGAGCAGGACCTCATGGGGGTTCGTCGCCGCCTTGACTTCGGCGACCTCGGCCATCAGCGCCTCGTCGAGCGTGACGCGGCCGGCGGTGTCGAGCATGACGACGTCGTAGCCGCCGAGCTTGCCCGCCTCGACGGCGCGCCGCGCGATCTGCACGGCGCTCTGGCCGGCGACGATCGGCAGCGTCTCGACGCCGACCTGCTTGCCGAGGATGGCGAGCTGCTCCATCGCGGCCGGACGGCGCGTATCGAGCGACGCCATCAGGACCTTCTTCTTGTCCCGGTCGGTCAGGCGCCTGGCGATCTTGGCCGTGGAGGTGGTTTTACCCGAGCCCTGCAGACCCACCATCAGGATCGGCACCGGCGGCACGGCGTCGAAGGTGATGCCCTCGCCTTCGCCACCGAGCGTGTCGATCAGGACGTCGTTGACGATCTTGATGACCTGCTGGCCGGGCGTGACCGACTTCAGCACCTCGGCGCCGACGGCGCGCTCACGGACCTTGTCGGTGAAGCTGCGCACGACCTCGAGCGCGACGTCGGCCTCGAGCAGCGCCCGGCGAACCTCGCGCAGCGCGGCGTTGACATCGTCCTCGGTCAGCGCGCCCCTGCGGGTCAGGCCCGAGAGGATGCCGGAAAGTCTGTCGCTCAGCGTGCCGAACATGCGGCGATTGCCCTATCCTTGTTTGCCGGCGTCGGCCGCAAGAACCAACATGACCGCCAAACGGTTTCGCGCCCGAGGGCGCAGACGCGCTGTCGGGCGTTGACCTCCGGGCTCATGGTAGCTCAGCGAGCGGCCCGGTCGGCGGATGAGGTTTCGGCGATGTCGGCGAAACGAATGCGCGCGTTAAAGCGGACAAATGCGGCGAAAGTCAAGCTGAAGCGCACAAGCGGCGGCTGCGCCAGCCCTGCGCGATCCTCATCACGGAGATACAATGAAGCTTCCGGTCCTCGCCGCCGCCTTGTTCGCGCTCGGCCTCACCCAGGCGCAGGCGCAGTCCTGCGAAGGCAACTTCTCCGTGGTCGGCACGCCGATGCTGACCGGCCTGACCTACAAGACCTGGGACATCGTGCAGAAGCGCGCGCCGGCGCGGGTGCTGAAGGATCTCGGCGCCGCCGTCTCGGCCGAAGGATTCGCCGACATGCGCATCGACAACGCGACCAGCTCCGTCCTCGCCATCCAGGAGACCTCGGGCTCCGGCCGGCCACAGACCCTGCGCATCACCGCCCGCAAGAGTGGCAGCAGTACGCGGGTCGATGCGGTCTTCGTCGTCCAGCAGGGCCAGGTCGCTCCCGAAGGTTACGTTCGCGACGCGCTATGCCGGGTGATCTCCGGCGCGCAGGGCTGATCCTGCGCAAGACGCGGCGTCTCGCTCAGGCGGCGCCGCGACAATCCTGCCAGAATCCGCCATTAGGCGGATACGCCAGCCGATCGTGCCTGACAGGATCCCCCCATAGATGACGAAGCATTCGGGCACAGCCCTCCTGATCGCCCTGCTTCTGGCCGGTTGTGCCGGAACGCAACGCGAGACCACGGCGCCGAGCCCGCGCAAGATCGAGCGCCTCGCCGCGGTGAAGGCCGATCCGGCCGAGGCGGTGCGCATCCTCAACGCCTATCGCGCCGGCAAGGGCCTCGGCCCAGTGAGGCTCGATTCGACGCTGACTACGATGGCCCAGCGCCAGTCCGACGCGATGGCCGCCAGCGACGACCTTTCCCACAGCGCCGCCGGCAGCTTCAATTCCCGCGTCAGCGCCGCCGGCCTCGACACGGTGCGCGCCGCGGAGAATCTCGGCGCCGGCTACTACTCGACGCAAGAGGCCTTCGACGGTTGGAAGAAATCCTCCGGCCACGAAGCCAACCTGTCGATGCCGCAGGCGACGCGCATCGGCCTTGCCCTCGCAAAGAACCCGCAGACCCGGTACGGCGCCTGGTGGACGCTTGTACTGGCGGGCGATCCGGAGAAGCGGCAGGAGATGTCGGCAGGGCCCCTGGTGCCGGCGCGCGGCAGCGGGACGACGACCTTCCGTTGGGGGGCGCCGCTTTAGGACGTCATCGCGGATGGATTGCAGAAAGAAAGGAAATTCCTTACCTATCCAACAGGAGGTTGCTATGATCACGAGCAAGCTGACGAGCAAGGCGCAGACGACGATCCCGCAACCGGTCCGCGCCGCCCTCAAGCTCAGGGATGGCGACGAGATCGCCTATGTGATCGCCGACGATCATGTCGTGATCAGCAAGGCGACCTCGCCGGCTGCCGAAGACCCATTCGCGACGTTCGGCGAATGGGACAGCGAGGCGGATCGGAAGGCTTATGCCGGTCTTTGAGCAGGGCGACGTCGTCCGCGTTCCCTTTCCCTATACCGATCGCGCGACGCGCCAGCATCGGCCAGCGCTGGTCGTGTCGGCCGGCGGCATTGGAGACGGCGAGGCACTACTCTGGGTCGCGATGATCACGAGCGCCGAGAACCGCCCCTGGCCCGGTGACGTGCCACTGGGAGCGCGATACCGCGAAGCGGGCCTGCCGGCGCCATCGACGATCCGCCCCTGCAAGATCGCCACGATCGAGGCTCGCCATGCGCAGGCGATCGGCCGCGTCGACGACGGGCAACTTGTCGACGTAATCACGGCAATGAGCGGCTATCTGCGCGCAAAATAGCCCTTTACAAACATCCCGTCGTGGTGATGGCTCTGGTCTTTAGCGGAGCCTCTACACCATGACCTTCGAAGCCTGGGCCGCCTTCGCCGCCGCCACAGCCGTCCTCCTCGTGATCCCCGGGCCGACCATCCTCTTGGTGATCTCCTATGCGCTCGGCCAGGGCTGGCGCACGGCCCTGCCGATGGCGGTCGGCGTCGCGCTCGGCGACTTCACCGCGATGACCTTGTCCATGCTCGGCGTCGGTGCGCTGCTGGCGACCTCGGCGACGATCTTCACCGCGTTGAAATGGGCGGGCGCGGCCTATCTGATCTATCTCGGCGTCAAGCTCTTTCGGGCCGGCGGCAGTCTCGATGCCGAACCGCGCCGGGACGCAAGCTCGGCGCTGAAAATGCTCGGCCATGCCTGGCTGGTGACGGCGCTGAACCCGAAGAGCATCACCTTCTTCGTCGCCTTCCTGCCGCAGTTCCTCGACCCGAAGGCCGATTTCTGGACGCAGATGCTGATCTTCGAGGCGACCTTCATCACCCTCGCCTTCGCCAATGCCTTCGGCTATGCGCTGATCGCCTCGCGCGCCCGCGCCGTCGTCGGCAATTCCCGCGCCATCGGCCTGTTCAACAAGGCCGGCGGCACGCTGCTGATCGGCGCCGGCATCGCCACCGTCGCGGTGCGCTCCGGCAACAACTGAAGGATCAAGCATGAGCGGACGCGACGTGGATACGCTCGGCTTCTACGCGGCCGAGGCTGAAGTGTATGCCGGGCGTGACCGCGAACTCGGCGAGGCGCGGCTGCGACGCTTCACCGGGCTGCTGCCGGCCCAGGCCACAGTGCTCGAACTCGGCTGCGGCGGTGGCCAGGACAGCGAAGCCCTGCTCGGGCTCGGCCTCGACGTCAGCCCGACCGACGGCTCGCCCGAACTCGCCGCACAGGCGCAAAAGCGCCTCGGCCGGCCGGTCTCCGTGCTGCTGTTCGAAGACCTCGTGGCGGATGCGGCTTTCGACGGGGTCTGGGCCAATGCCTGCCTGCTGCATGTCCCGCGGCCGGCCCTGCCCGGCATCGTCGCGAGAGTGCACCGGGCCTTGCGGCCGGGCGGCGTCTTCTACGCCAGCTACAAGGCCGGCGAGGCGGAAGGCCGCGACCGCTTCGGCCGCTACTACAACTATCCGGATGCCGACTGGCTGCGCACGGCCTACGGCCACGGCAGCTGGAACCGCATCGATATCGAGGAGGATCTGGGTGGCGGCTACGACCAGGAGCCGACGCGCTGGCTGCACGCGACGGCGATCAAGTTGTCTTGAAACGGACGGCGCGGTCTTGACGCTGCGCGATACGCGCACGACCTGACTATGCCATGACACGCCGCAAGCTCCTGCGCCTTCTCGGCATCCCCGCCCTTCTCGGCTCCTCCGGTTTCGCCTGGGCCTCCTATGCGCGCTCGCGCAATCCCTATTACCAGGGCCCGGTCAGCGACCATTTCGACGGTCTGGTCTTCACGGACGGCCGGCCGGTCACCAAGGGCTTGGCCGATGTATTGCGCTGGCAGTTCTCGAAACGCGAGCGCGAGGCGTTTCCGGCGCAATACGAGGCCCCGCCGCAGGACAAGCCGCCGGCCCGCGTCGAAGGCTTGCGCGTCGTCCATCTCGGCCACGCCTCGTTCCTATACCAGGTCGCCGGCCTCAACATCCTGATCGACCCGGTCTTCTCCGAACGCGCCAGCCCGTTCTCCTTCTTCGGGCCCAAGCGCGTGAACGCCCCTGGTGTCGCCTTCGCCGACCTGCCGAAGATCGACGTCGTGCTGGTGACGCACAACCATTACGACCATCTCGACGTCGAGACGCTGGCGCAGGTTCATGCCCGCGACAATCCGCGCATGATCATGCCGCTCGGCAACGATGTGATCGTCAAGGCACGCGAGGCGAGCGTTCGCGCCGAGGCGCATGACTGGGCTACGCGGCTCGAATTGTCCGACAAGGTCGCGACCACGCTGGTGCCGAGCTATCACTGGTCGGCGCGCGGCGCCTTCGACCGGCGCATGGCGCTGTGGTGCTCCTTCGTGATCGAGACTCCGGGCGGCAAGCTCTTCCATATCGGCGACACCGGCTATCATGACGGCTCGCTCTATGAGCGGCTCGGCCGGGAGCACGGCCCGTTCCGCCTGGCGGCGCTGCCGATCGGCGCCTATGAGCCGCGCTGGTTCATGAGCGACAACCACATGAACCCCGAGGAAGCGGTCAAGGTCATGCGCTCTCTGCGCGCCGAGCAGGCGCTCGGCCACCATTGGGGCACCTTCCAGCTCACGGACGAGGGCGTCACCCGCCCGCCGGAGGCGCTCACGATCGCGCTGGAGCAGGCAGGACTGCCCGAAGAGCGCTTTCGGCCGATGCGGCCGGGGCTGGTGTGGGAGGCGTGAACCCCTAACTCGACTCGGTCGGCCCGGGCGACCGGAGGGAAACCCGGAACCCTTTTCGGATAGGCTCAGGCATGGATCCCGGATCGGCGCGGCTACCGCCGCTTGTCGGGGATGACTACGTCGTTATTCGAGACGTATGCCCTATTTCGGCTGGACGTAGACGTTGATCTCGAGGTTCGGGTCCCCGGCGTCCTTGAGATCGCTGACATACTCTTCGAGGAAAGCGTCCTTCACGACGATGTTCTTGGCCTCGAGATAGGCCGTGATCGTCTCATAGGTCGAATCGATATCGTCATAGGGAGCGGTGTGGACGAAGCGCAGCGCGCGACCGACCGGTGACTGGCCGTTGCGCACGCCATTCGCCAGCGCCGTGGCAGCCGGCTTGTCGACCGGCAGCATCGCCTCGAACTTGAAGCCGTTGTCGTCGGTCTCGACGAACAGGCTGAGCGGCCGGCCCGCGACCTTGAGCCCGGCCCTGTCGGCCTCGGCCCGCAGGAGAGCGATGGTCTCCCCCAGTTTCTGGAAACCCTGATCCCAGCTCGCCTGCCCGGCGAAGAGCAATACAGGCTTGGCCGTCAGCTGCACCTCGTCGACATCGGAGGGGTCGCCCTTCTTGCCGGCGAGCGTCGCATTCGAGTCGGGCGTGCCGGTCTGCTGTTGCTGCACAGGGGGCGCGGGCTGCGGGCTGGGCAGAGTCGGGGGCGGCTGGACGGGTTGCGGCTCGGCCGGCGCCGCAGGAGCGGGCTGGACCGGCTGCGGTGTCACGGGTGATTGAAGCGCCGGCGGCGGCTGCACCGGCTGGGGTTCGGCCTGAGCCGGCTGACCGCCCTGGCTCTGGGTCGGCGCCTGCTGGGCATTCTGCGCCGGCGTCGCGGTCCCCGGCGGCGCGGCGAGCGGCGTGTTCTCCACGGCAGTCGGCGGCGCCACGCGCGTCTGCGCGGCAGCCGGACAAGCAAAGGCGAGCGCAAGAAGGAGCGCGCTGAATCTCGACTGCCGCATACCCGAATATCCCGAGCTGACACGACCGATTCGCGCCGTGCCGCAAACTACGCTGATCCCGTAACGGCAGGAAGATCGCGAAGGGTGGCAATTTTTCGGCATCGCGCTCATATACCGCCAGCATCATGGACTTGTGACGATATGAACGCCCTCGCCAATCGCCGGTTCCTCAAGATGAACGGGCTCGGCAACGAGATCACTGTGCTGGATCTGCGCGGAACGACGCATATCGTCTCCGAGACCGAGGCCCGCGCCATCGCCAGTCAGGAGCGCACCCGCTTCGACCAGTTGATGGTCCTGCACGACGCAAAGGCGGCGGGCATCGACGCCTATGTCCGCATCTACAACACCGACGGCTCCGAGGCCGGCGCCTGTGGCAACGGCACGCGCTGCGTCGCCTGGGCGATGACCGCCGACCCTGGGATGGGCCAGGCCGGCCGCGACGGGCTCCTGCTGCAGACCAAGGCCGGGCTGCTGCCGGTGGCGCGTCTGTCGGAGGCCGTCTTCACCGTCGACATGGGCGCGCCGCGCCTGGCCTGGAACGAGATCCCGCTGGCCGAGCCCTTCGAGGACACCAGCCGCTTCGAACTGCAGATCGGGCCGATCGACGATCCGATCCTGCACACGCCCTGCGCCGTGAGCATGGGCAATCCGCACGCCGTGTTCTTCGTCGACGATCCCTATCGCTTCAATCTCGAGCAGATCGGCCCGCTGCTGGAGAACCACCCGATCTTTCCGGACCGCGCCAATATCGGCCTCGCCGCGGTCAAGGCGCCGGACCATATCGTGCTGCGGGTCTGGGAGCGCGGCGCCGGCATCACCCGAGCCTGCGGCTCGGGCGCCTGTGCGGCGCTGGTCGCGGCTGTGCGCCGCGAGCTCTCCGAGCGCAAGGCGACCGTCAGCCTGCCCGGCGGCGACCTCGTCATCGAATGGCGCGAGAGCGACGGCCATGTGCTGATGACCGGGCCGGCCGCGCTCGACTGGGACGGCGTGCTGGAGCCCGGCCTCTTCGCCGCCGTCGCCTGATGGGCGTCGAGCTCGTCACCTTCGGCTGCCGGCTGAACCTCGTCGAGAGCGAGACGATCGAGCGGCAGTCACTGGCTGCCGGCCTCTCCGAGATCGCGGTGATCAATACATGCGCGGTGACTGCGGAAGCCGTGCGCCAGGCCGGCCAGGCGATCCGCCGACTCGCCCGCGAGAGGCCCGAGCGGCCGATCGTCGTCACCGGCTGCGCCGCGCAGATCGAGCCCGCACGCTTCGCCGCCATGCCGGAGGTGACGCGGGTGCTCGGCAATGCCGAGAAGCTCGACCCGGCGCGCTGGCGGACTCTCGCGAGCTCGAACAGCCTGCGGGCTGGCCCGTCGGCCGATGTGACGAGCAAGATCGTGGTCGGCGACATCATGCAGGCACGCGATGCCTCTCCGCAGCGCACGCAGGCGCTCGGCCTGCATACGCGCGGCTTCCTGCAGGTGCAGAACGGCTGCGACCATCGCTGCACCTTCTGCGTCATCCCGCTCGGGCGTGGCAATGCCCGCTCGGCTGATGTCGCCGAGGTCATCGTGCAGGCGCGCCGTCTCGTCGCGGAAGGGGCGAGCGAGATCGTGCTGACCGGGGTCGACCTGACGAGCTATGGCCGGGAGCGCTCGGACGGACCGACGCTCGGCGCTCTCGTCGGCGCGATCCTCGCGGCGCTGCCCGAGCTGAAGCGCCTGCGCCTGTCCTCGCTCGACGCTGTCGAGGTCGATGACGATCTGCGCGATCTCATTGCCGACGAGCCGCGGTTGATGCCGCATCTGCATCTGTCGCTGCAATCGGGCGACGACCTCGTGCTGAAGCGGATGAAGCGCCGCCACAGCCGCGCCGACGCGATCAGCTTCTGCAAGGAGTTGCGGGCTCTACGCCCCGACATCGCCTTCGGCGCCGATCTGATCGCAGGGTTCCCGACCGAGGACGAGGCGATGTTCGCGCGCACGCTCGCACTGATCGAGGAGTGCGGCCTGTCCTATGTCCACGGCTTCCCGTTTTCGCCGCGGCCCGGCACGCCGGCGGCACGCATGCCGCAGGTCGCCGGCGGCGAAATCAAGGAACGCGCGGCCCGCCTGCGGGAAGCCGCGGAGGCGGCCCATGGGCGGCATCTTTCCGCCCGAATCGGCCGGCCGCTCTCCGTCCTGACCGAGCGCGGCGATACCGGCCGAGCCGAGGATTTCACGCTGGTGCGCTTCGGCCACAGCGTCGCGCCCGGTCAGATCCTGGGAGTGACGAGCCATGCCCGGAGCGGCAAATCACTGCTCGCTGCTTGACCCGGCCCCCCTCCCCGGCCATAGCCGGCAGCGCTTCATCCGTCTCGCTGCCGTCGCAATCGGGAACTAGCCCGTGACCATGACCAGATCGCTTCGCCTGTCCGCCGCCCTCGCAGCCATCCTGTCCGCCGCCAGCGCTACCGCGCAATCCTATGGCGATTCCGTAAGCGGCCTCTCGGTTTCGCCGCCGGCCGGCTTCAAGGCGGAAGCCGGCAAGCCACATCCGCAATTCGACGTGACGATCGACATCTCCTCGAAGACCGGCACGCCCAAGGCGGTGAACAGCACTGGCCATCTCTGCACGCTCGGCTTCAAGCCCTCGACGCAGAACGCGCAGCTGACGCGCGACATCGTCAACGAGCAGATGACCAGGCCGGAATGGCAGCAGCTCTATCGCGAGATGTTCGAGACGATCGGCACCGTGTCCGACCTCAAGCTGTTCGAACACCAGGGCTTCACCGGCATCGAGCTGGTCGTGACGCCCAAGGCCGGGCCGAACGCGCAGAATGTGCGCATGTTCACCTCGACCCTGGAGACGGCCAAGGGCCGCACCGCCCTGATCTGCGCCACCGACCCGGCCAGCCTCGCCGCTGCTTTGCCGCAGTTCAAGGCCCTGCGCGCGACCATCCATGCGCCGGAATAGGCCCGCTACCGCCCGGGACTTCAACCTTCGAGGCGGCCCCTAACGCGGTCTCCTCACGATGAAGGTGGGGGTTCACCCCTTCTGCGCAGCGATCTCCTCGCGCAGCGCCCGGCGCAGCACCTTGCCGACATTGGTCTTGGGCAGCGCCTCGCGGAAGATGATCTGCTTGGGGACCTTGTAGCCGGTCAGGTTCTCCTTGCAGAAGGCACGCAGATCCTCGGCGGTGACGGCCGCATCGCGCTTGACCACGAAGGCGGTCACCGCCTCGCCGGAATGCTCGTCCGGCAGGCCGATCACGGCCGATTCGAGCACGCCGGGATGCTTGGCGAGCACGTCCTCGACCTCGTTCGGGTAGACGTTGAACCCGGAGACTAGGACCATGTCCTTCATCCGGTCGACGACCTTGATCTGCCCGTCCGGCAGGAAGATGCCGACGTCGCCGGAGCGGAAATAGCCGTCCGCCGTCATCACCTTGGCGGTCTCGTCCGGCCGGTTCCAATAGCCGGCCATCACCTGCGGCCCGCGGATGCAGATCTCCCCGGCTTCTCCGGTCGCCACGTCGTTGCCCTCGGCGTCGCGGATGGCGAAGTCGGTCGAGGGCAGCGGGTAGCCGATCGTGCCGCTGAACTCGGTGATGTCGGTGCGGTTGACCGAGGCGACCGGCGATGTCTCCGAGAGGCCGTATCCCTCGATGATCGGCCGGCCGGTGACCTCCTTCCAGCGCTTGGCCACGGCGGCCTGGGTCGCCATGCCGCCGGCGATGGCGA
The DNA here is from genome assembly GCF_900109525.1 of Allobosea lupini. Classification (GTDB taxonomy): domain Bacteria; phylum Pseudomonadota; class Alphaproteobacteria; order Rhizobiales; family Beijerinckiaceae; genus Allobosea; species Allobosea lupini. The sequence goes on from NZ_FOAN01000002.1 coordinate 459,512, forward strand.
AGCTGAGCTCCGAGAAGTTCACGTCCTTGATCTCGGGATGGCTGGCGAGCGCGTTGTAGAGCGTATTGACGCCCGAGAAGAGCGTGAAACGGCTCGCCTTCAGGATCTTGATGAAGCCGGCGATGTCGCGCGGATTGGCGATCAGGAGGCTCTTGGCGCCGATGCGCAGCATGAACATGCAGCAGCAGGTCAGGGCGAAGATGTGGTAGAGCGGCAGCGCCGTGACCATGACATGCTGATAGTCGCTGCGGCCATGCGGCGCCTCGAGCTGCCAGCCGAGCCAGAGCGCGCATTGCGCGACATTGGAGGCGACGTTGTGGTGCGTCAGCGTCGCGCCCTTGGAGACGCCGGTGGTGCCGCCCGTATATTGCAGGAAGGCGACGTCCCCGGGCGCGATCGTGACCGGGCTCATCGTCCCCGTCTGGGCGAAGACGCTCTTGAGCGGCACCGAGCCCGGCAGATTGTAGGGCTTCACCACCTTCTTGATCTTGCGGGCGACGAAATTGACGATCGTCCCCTTGAACCCCATCAGGTCGCCGGCAGTGGCGATGAGGATCGCGTCGAGCTTGAGGTTGGGCCGCGCCTCCTCGACGACATGGGCGAAGTTCTCGATCACCACCAGCGCGCGCGCTTCGGCGTCGTTGACCTGATGAGCCAGCTCGCGGGCGGTGTAGAGCGGGTTGACGTTGACGACGGTGAAGCCGCCGATCAGCGCGCCGAAGATCGTCGCCGGATAGGCGAGGATGTTCGGCATCATCAGCGCGATGCGGTCGCCCTTCTTGAAGCCCTGCGCCTGCAGCCAGGCGGCGAAGGCGCGCGCGGCACGCCCGACCTCGGCGAAAGTGATCGACTTGCCGAAGCTCTCGAAGGCCTGGCGATCGGCATAGGTCTCGCAGGCATTGCGGATCAGGTCGGCAAGCGTGCCGACACCGGCTTCGTCGATCACCGGCGGCACGGCCGGCGGATAATGCGCCAGCCAGGGGCGCGCATCCGATGTCGCCTGAGCCGCGGAAAGAACCGTCATCCCCATCCTCCCCTTTGCGGTCCGCCCTGTTGCCGGGCCTGGATGCCGCGCGGCGGACGCCCGGCTGTCCGCCGGTCACGACCCGCACCTTCTGATTGTTCGGCACTACACTGCGCAAGCCTAGCGGCGGGCGCAAGCACCCGCCGCTCGAAAGTTTACATATAAACCTTCTTACTGCAACTCGATAAAGGCGGCATTCGACCAGCCTGTAAGCCAGGCGCCACCGCGAGGCCAGGGCGCAGCCCGGTCAGGCTTGAACGGCCTGGCCGGGGAAGCGTCATCATCTTTTAGTTCGTAGACTTTAGTCTAAATATCTCCCTTCCGCCGATTTGCGGCGCTGTCTGGCTCAGGCGGACTCTAGCGTGCCTGCACCAGCGCCTGCGCCGCGACCACCGCGTCGGCCGGCTTGCCGGCGAGTTCGGCGAGATGGTCGAAGCGGGCGCTGAAGGTGCCGACACCCGCTGTCGCCGAGCGCAACTCGACGATCAAGCCGCCCATCTCGGCCTCAGGCATCAGCGCGTTGATCTGGTCCCAGCCGCGCCAGCCCGGCCGCGCGTCATAGCCAAGGATCTGGCCGCGCCTGGCCGAGACGATCGCCGAGGCCCGCGACATCGCATCCGAGGGAATCACGATCTCGACCGCCAGGATGGGCTCCAGCAGCACGGGCCTGGCCTGCGGGCAGGCTTCTGTCATTGCGAGCCGGGCCGCCTGGCGGAAGGCCATGTCGGAGGAATCGACCGTGTGGTAGGAACCGTCGGTCAGCGTCACCTCGATGTCGACGAGCGGGAAGCCGAGCGGCCCGCGCTGGCAGTAGTCGCGCACGCCCGCCTCGACCGACGAGATGTACTGCTTCGGCACGACGCCGCCGGTGATCCGGTCGACGAAGCGGATGCCTTCGCCACGCGGCAGCGGCGCGATCTCCAGCACGACATCGCCGAACTGGCCATGGCCGCCGCTCTGCTTGCGATGCCGGCCTCGAGCGCTGGCCTTGCCGCGCAGGGTCTCGCGATAGCCGATCTGCGTCGCGCCGCTGTCGACATTGACGCCATAGCGCCCCGCGAGCCGTTCGAGCGCGACGCGCAAGTGCATCTCGCCCTGGCCGGACAGGCGCATCTCGCTGAACTCCGGACGATGCTCGAGGGCGAGCGCCGGATCCTCCTCGACCAGCTTGGCGAGGCCGGTCGTGAGCCTGACATCGTCCTTGCGATCCTTGACGCCGACCGAGAGTGCATGGACCGGCTCGGGCGGCGCGACGGCGCTGACGACATCGGGCCGGACCTTGCCGACCGCGATTGCGTCGCCGGTGCGCACACCTTCCAGCCGGGCGAAAGCAACGGTCTCGCCCTCCTCCGCTGCCGGGCGGCGCTGCTGCTCGGCGCCCTTGAGTTCGAGCACGCTGGCGATGCGGGCCTCGACGCCGCCGGACGAGGTGATCACGTCGCCTTCGGCCATCCGGCCGCGCAGCACACGTGCCAGCGAGAGCTTGCCACCCTGGCCGGACTGCCAGGTCTTCATGACCAGCGCGAGCGGCGTGCCGCTGTCGACCACGCCGATCCGTCCACGCGTCACGTCTAGGGACGGCGCCTCGTGCCGCAGCGCCTTGAGCAGGCGAGTGACACCGTTGCCGCGCTCGGCCGCGCCGATCAGCACCGGGACGACATGACGCTCTTTCAGTTCGCGGGCGAGATCGTCGAAGATCAGGTCGCGCGGCGGCTCGATATCGCCGAGCAGATCCTCCATCAGGGTGTCGTCATAATCGGCGAGCTTCTCCAGCATGGAGAAACGGGCATCGCGCTCGCGTTCGACTTCCTCGGGCGCCAGCGGCACGATCTCGCTCGGCGCATGCTCGCGGTAGATGAAGGCCCGCTCCAGCGCGAGATCGATGAAGCCGACGGCGATACCGCCTTGCCAGATCGGGATCTGTCTCAGCAGCAGCGGCGTACGCGAGGCGCGCTGCAGCAATCCGAGCGTCTCGCGCACGCGCCGCGAGGCGGAATCGATCTTGTTGAGGAAGAGGAAGCGCGGAATGTCGGCCTCCTCGAGCTCGCGCAGCACGAGCTCAAGCGCCGGCGCCTTGCGGTCATCGGCCTCGCAGACGACCACCGCGGCGTCGACCGCCGGCAGGACGTGGCGCATCTCCTGGAGGAATTCGACGGAGCCGGGGCAGTCGATGAAAGTGTAGCGCTCGCCCATGAAGTCGACGCTGGCGACATTGGGCTCGGTGCTCATCTGGTGAGCGCGCGCCTCGGGTGAGGCATCGCCGACGCTATTCCTGCTCTTGACCGAGCCGGCGCGCGAAACGGCGCCGCAACGCTCCAATATGCTCTCGAACAGGCTGGTCTTGCCGCTCTGGAAGGGACCGACGATCGCGATGCATCGCGGCCCCCTGCCTCTGACGCCGGACGGGTTTCCTCCAGTGCTGGCGCTCGCAGCCATGTCGTCCTCCTTCGGTTCTGGCCGCGAACGGACGATGGCCTAGACGGCCTCTCGTCCGGGGCGGCGGTTGACCGGCGGGAACGGGAATGGAGCGCCCACGCCGGAAAGGCGGCGGTCGCACAGGCCCGACAGGGTCGGGCGGCCGTCGAAGAGGGATGTCGGAGGGCAGGTTCGCGCCGTTCCGGGGGCGGCGCAAGCGGAATGTTGCCGCCGGCTCAGGCCGGCGCCGAGCGGCGCGCGCCATGCGCCTGTCCCCACAGCGTCATCGCCTCGAAGATCGGCGCCAGCGCCCAGCCCCGCTCGGTCAGCGCATATTCGACCTTGGGGGGCACCGTCTCCTGCACGCTGCGCGAGATGATGCCGTCCTCCTCCAGCGCCCGCAGCTGCAAGGTCATCATCCGCTGCGTCACATGCGGCAGCAGCCGGCGCAGCGCGTTGAAGCGGCGCGGCCCCTGCGTCAGCTGGAACAGGATCAGCGCCTTCCACTTGCCGCCGATCACGTCGATCGTCGCCTCTACCGGGCACCAGACATAGGGGATGTCCTTGAGCGAGGGGCGCATCGGCGGCTCCAATCAAGTATAAAAATTGTGCGTACTTACGTCTTCGATACTGCCCTGTTACCTCGTCTCCATCAACCGATGGAGAACACGATGTTTGCGATATTGGGAGCGACGGGACAGACGGGCGGCGCGGCTTTGGCGGCTGCTCTTGCAGCAGGACAGACGGTCAAGGCGATCGTCCGAGAGCCGGGCCGTGCCACGGCGCTGGCCGACAAAGGGGCCGTTCTTGCAAAGGCCGATCTCGACGATGTCGAGGCGCTGACGGCCGCCTTTGCCGGCGCCGAGTCGGCCTATGTCCTCAACCCCGTGCCCCACGCCGCCGAGGACGTTTTCGCTGCGGCAGCAAGGAACGGCGCAGCGATCGCCGAGGCGATCCGCCGCGCCGGGGTGCCGCATGTGGTGGCGCTGTCGTCGAGCGGTGCACATCGCACGGAGGGCACCGGCATCGTCAGGGCGCTGCACGATTTCGAGCAGGCGCTGCGTGGGGCGGCTCCGTCACTGACCTTCATCCGCGCCACCGAATTCATGGAGAATTGGGGCAGCGTTCTTGCTGTCGCGGCCGAGCACGGCATCCTGCCGAGCATGCGCCAACCGCTCGACGCCGCCGGCGAGACGGTCTCCGCGCTCGATGTCGGCCGGCAGGCGGCCGTCGAGCTTGCCCGTCCGCATGCCGGCGAGCGCATCGTCAACCTGAAGGGGCCAGCGGAGTATTCGTCCGAAGAGGCCGCACAAGCGCTCGGCGACCTGCTCGGCAAGCCGGTCATGGCGGTGCCGACGCCGCGCGCGGAATGGGAACCGGGGCTCGTCGCCGCGGGCTTGAGCGCAAGCCATGCGCGCGAGCTCGCCGGGCTCTACGACGCCATGAACGCCGGGCGCGCCGGTTTCGAGGATGTCGGCGAGACGCGCCGCGGCAAGGTCACGCTGAAGGAGGCGCTGGCCGGGCTGCTGGGCTAGCGATTGCGCCTTTGCCCACGCAGCGTCGGCAGACCGATGCCGACCGCATCGAAGCCGCCATCGACCGCGAGCACCTGTCCTGTGATGTAGCTCGCCCGCTCGCTGCACAGGAAGAAGATCGCTTCGGCGAGTTCTTCTTCCGCACCATAACGGGCGAGCGGGATCGCGTCGTGATAGTCGGCGCGAATCTCAGGCGAGTGCACGGCCTTGGCCATGGCGGTCTCGACCGGGCCGGGCGCGACGGCATTGACGCGGATGCCGAGGCCGGCGAGCTCAGCCGCCTGCTGCTTGGTGAGATGGGCGAGTGCCGCCTTGCTGGTTCCGTAGGCGACGCGCAGCGTCGAGGCGCGCAAACCCGAGATCGAGGTGATGTTGACGATGGCGCCGCCGCCATTGTCCGCCATCACCGACGCGGCCGCCTGCGTCGTCAGGAAGGGGCCGTCGAGATTGACTGCGAGGACGCGCTGCCACTCGGCGTAGGTCGTCTCCAGTAATGGCTTGAACACGGCGGTGCCGGCATTGTTGACGAGGGCATCGAGCCGTCCGAAGCGCTCGACCACCGCATCGACCGCTTCGGCGACCTGCCCGGGAATAGCAACATCGCAACCGATCGACATCGTCGCCGTCGGCGCGTCGAGATCGGCCATCGCCTTGGCGAGTTCCGGCTCGTCGATGTCGAGCAAGGCAACGCGCCAGTTGTCGGCGAGGAAGCGCTTGGCCGTCGCGAGCCCGATCCCGCGCGCGGCCCCGGTGACGAGGGCAGTCTTGATCGAATTCTCGGACATGGCGCGGCTCCGCAATCTTGGGGCTTTCGTTCTGCATACAGCGCGGAACGGCCGGCCGGAAGCAGTCAGCGAAATGCCGCCAGCAGCAGGAACAGGCCGGATAGCAGCATCATCCCGTCGAGCAGGAGCCGGAACGTACGCTCATCCATACGCCGCACCAGCGCCTTGCCGATGAAGGCCCCGAGCATCAGCGACGAACCGACGATGAGCCCCTTTGCGAAGATCATAAGCGGCATCGCACCCAGGCTGCGGAAGGTCCCGACCTTGGTGAGGTAGATGAACAGCGAGGTCGCAGCCTCCGTCGAGAGCAGCGCGCCCTTGCTCAGGCCGTAAGCGGCGAAGGCCGGAACGCTGAGCGGCCCGGTCGAGAGCACGAGGCCGGTCAGGAAGCCGATCGCCGCACCGGCCAGCGCCAGCTGCCAGAGGCCGAGCCTGATCTGGCGCGCCGCCAGCCAGCGCCGGCCAGGGATCATCAGCAGGAAGAACAGGCCGAGGCCGATATCGATGGCCGCCGCCGGCAATTGCAGCAGCGTGCGCGCGCCGAGCATCGCCGCGGGTATGCCGGGCAGCGCATAGGCGAGGAAGGCGCGCCAGTCGACCTCGCGCCACCAGGCCGCGAGCCGAGCCAGATTCGCCATCACGGCGGCCACTGCCATGATCGGCACCGCCTGCTTCGGCCCGAACGACCAGACCAGCACCGGCAACAGCATGATCGAGGAGCCGGTTCCGACCACGCCGCCGACAGTGCCAGCGATCAAGCCGACCGCCAGGGTGAACAGCGAGGCATAGGACAGGATCTCGGCCGGCATGCTGATTCTCGTGGCCTTGCCGACGACATTGCGCAAGATGAGTAGGACTGGCCCGGCTAGACGGTCGCAGCGTCTCGACAAACCCGCCGCCCTGCTGTATGGCCACGCCCTCAACTTAAAACAGCGAGCCGAAAGCCCGCGCATCCGCGCGAACACGGCCATGGAGATAGCCATGAACATCATCGAGCAGCTCGACCAGGAGCAGATTGCCAAGCTCGCCGACGGCAAGGAAATCCCGCATTTCCAGCCGGGCGACACCGTGCAGGTCAACGTCAAGGTCAAGGAAGGCGAGCGCAGCCGCGTGCAGGCCTATGAGGGCGTCTGCATCGCCCGCAATGGCGGCGGCCTGAACCAGAGCTTCACCGTCCGCAAGATTTCCTATGGCGAGGGCGTCGAGCGCGTCTTCCCGCTGTATTCGCCGAACCTCGACTCGATCAAGGTCGTCCGCAAGGGCAAGGTTCGCCGCGCCAAGCTGTATTACCTGCGCGATCGCCGCGGCAAGTCGGCCCGTATCGCCGAGCGCGTCGACGCCAAGCCGGCCAAGGGCGGCAAGTAAGCGTCTCGTCACGCTTCGGGACGTCAGGAACGCGGCCTTCGGGCCGCGTTTTTTATTGCCTGTGCTTCCATCCTTATGAGGGGCGCAAGCGACGATGCGTTCCAAGACGACGTGGCGCCCGGCATTCCCTGGATCGCTTCGCCGCGCTCGCACTGACGGGTTGCTCGAAAAGGCATTCCTCCCACACATATCAAATCGCCAGGAACACGATTGCAATGCATCATTCGCATTGATATGTCAGCATATCATTAGCAAGCTATTCATATGGATGCGATGAACGCTCCGGAGCTTCAGGCCGCCTTCACTGCCGAGCTGGCATCAGCCAACCGCAAGCTCAAGGCTCTGGTCGACGAGCGCGCCCGCGACATGGGGCTCACGTTGTCGCGGGCCCGCCTTTTGATGCAGCTCGCCAAGGCCGACGGGCCGATCCAGTCCGATCTCGCCGGGCTGCTCGACATCGAACAGCCGACATTGGTGCGCCTGCTCGACGGCCTTGAACGTACCGGCATGATCGAGCGCCGCGCAGCCGAAGGCGACCGGCGAGCCCGGCGGGTGTTCCTGACGCCAGTTGCGCGCGCCCAGGCCGAGGACATCCTTGCCTTCCTGACCGATTTGCGTGCCGATGTGCTCGACGGGATCGACAGAGAGGAGCTGGAAGTCGCCCTGCGCGTGCTCTCGCGGATGTCCCGGAACATCGTCGCCAATCGCGGGGCGGCGGGATGAACGCGCCCTCCTCTGCCGCTCCGCAAGCCGGATCGCCACCACCCGCAGCGGCGGCGAGCATGAGCCGGCCGCGGGCACTGGCCTACATGCTGGCCGCGACCATGCTGGCGATGACGCAGCAGGTCGGCGCCAATCTGGTCACGACCAATGTCTACCAGATCCAGGGCGAGCTCGGCGCCACCGTGGCCGAGACCAACTGGCTGATCGCGGCCTATATGGCGCCGAACGTCTCGCTCTCGATCGCCCTGATCAAGATCCGGATGCAGTACGGCCTGCGCAATTTCGCCGAGATCAGCATCGCCGGCTTCGTCATAGCCGCCCTGCTCAATTTCTTCGTGCACGACCTGCAGTCGGCGCTGGTCGTGCGCTTCATGAGCGGCATCGCCGCCGCGCCGCTGTCCTCGCTGGCCTTCCTCTACATGATCGAGCCGCTGCAGCCGCGCCAGAAGCTGACGGTCGGCCTGTCGCTGGCGCTGACCAACACCACGCTCGGCATCCCGATCACGCGGCTGCTCTCGCCGTCGCTGCTCGAGATCGGCGGCTTCCATGGCCTGGCCCTGTTCGAGATGGGGCTGGCGCTGGTCGCATTCGGCCTGGTCTACGCCCTGCCTCTGACCACGCCGCCACGGGTCAAGGTGATCGGTCCGCTCGACGGTGTGAGCTATCTCCTGCTCGCGCTCGGCTTCGGCGCCATCGCCGTCGCGCTCTCGCTCGGGCGGATCTACTGGTGGCTGGAAGCACCCTGGCTCGGCTGGCTCTTCGCCGGCGCGATCCTTTGCCTGACGCTGGCGGCGGTCATTGAATTGCACCGCCAGAGCCCGCTGATCGACATACGCTGGCTGACCAGCCCGGCGACGCTGCATTACGCCACCGTGCTGCTGCTCTTCCGCATCGTGCTGGCGGAGCAGACGGTCGGGGCCTCCAATTTCTTTCAGGTGCTCGGCTTCCAGAACGAGCAGACCATGCCGCTCTATGGCGTGATCCTCGTGGCGATCCTGGCAGGTGGCTTCACCTGTGCCACGCTCCTGCGTCCCGGCCGGGAGAATGCCTTCTACGCGGTGGCGCTGGTCTGCATCATGGCCGGCGCGCTGCTCGACAGCAGCGCCACCAACCTGACCCGGCCGGACGACATTCATCTCAGCCAGGCACTGGTGGCCTATGGCTCGGCGCTGTTCCTGCCCGCGGCGATGGGACAGGGCCTTGCCCCGGCGCTGGCGCGGGGACCGGTCTATATCCTCAGCTTCTTCGTGATCTTCCTGTTCACCCAGAGCATCGGTGGCCTGCTCGGCTCGGCGCTGTTCGGCAGCTTCATCACGCTCAGGACCAGCTTTCACTACAGCCAGCTCGCCGAGCATTTCTCGCTGGCCAATCCGCTCGTCGCCGACCGCATCCAGCAGCTCGGCGGCGCCTATGGCCACGTCCTGACCGATCTCGGGCTGACCCGGGCCGAAGGCGTCACCCTGCTCGCCCAGCAGGCGACGCGGGAAGCGACCGTGCTCGCCTATAACGACGCCTTCCTGCTGATCGCTGTGATCGCCGGCAGCGCGCTGATCGGCCTCCTCACCCATCTCGCCATCCTGCATCTGCGGGAACGCTTCGTCGCTCCCGCCACCACTCCCGCCCCCGCGCCCCAGCCATGACCCGCATCTTTCGCTCAGTCTCTACCTATGTCGCGCTCGCCGTCGGCCTCGCCGGCATCGGCGTCATCCTTTACGCATGGCGGCTGCCGCCCTTCGCCAGCGCGATCGAGACCACCGAGAACGCCTATGTGCGCGGCCAGGTCACCGTGATCGCGCCGCAGCTCGCCGGCTACATCGCCGAGGTCGCCGTGCAGGATTTCGCCACTGTCAGGCAGGGCCAGCTCCTCGTGCGCATCGACGAGCGCATCTTCCAGCAACGGCTCGATCAGGCCCGCGCCAGTCTCGCGGCGCAGCATGCTGCGCTCGCCAATTCCGAGCAGGCCCGCCATGCCGCCGAGGCACGCCAACGCGCCAGCGAGGCCAATGTCGCCAGCGCCGAGGCCGCGCTGCGCACGGCGGAAGCCAATTGGGGCCGCATCGAGCCGTTGCGCGAGCGCGGCATCGTCAGCCAGACCAACACGGATCAGAGCCAGCAGGCACTGGACCAGGCCAAGGCCGCCCTGACGGCGAGCCACGCGGCCGTCGACGTCGCACGTCAGGACGTGCAGAGCGCCATCGTCAACAAGGCATCGCTGGAAGCGGCTGTGCAGGGCGGCGAGGCCGCCGTGCATCTCGCCGAGATCGACCTGCAGAACACCCGCATCACCGCCCCGCAGGACGGGCGTCTCGGCGAGGTTTCGGCCCGGCTTGGGCAGTATGTCTCGGCCGGTACGCAATTGATGGCGCTGGTGCCGAGCCAGGTCTGGGTGATCGCAAACTTCAAGGAGACCCAGCTCCCCGGCATGCGCATCGGCCAGAAGGTCGGCTTCACCGTCGACGCGCTGCGCCATGCCCGGCTGACCGGCACGATCGAGCGCTTCTCACCGGCGGCCGGCTCGGAGTTCAGCGTGATCCGACCGGAGAACGCCACCGGCAACTTCGTCAAGATCGCCCAGCGCGTGCCGGTGCGGATCGCGATCGATCCCGGCCAGGTGCTGGCGGAGCGGCTGTCGCCCGGCATGTCGGTCGTGGTCAGCGTCGACACCGCGCAGCGCTGACGCGCCGTATGACCTGATCAGTCGGCGATATCGACATCGGTGAGCTGGAAGCCGGCCGATGTCCTGGTGAAGGTGAAGATGCTGCCGCCGCAGGCGATGGCGTAGATTTCGTTGTTGGCGCCATCGCGGTCGTAGACCGGCTTGGTGCGTTGCAGGCAGGTGCGGTTCTTCGTGCTGAAGTCACGCAGCCAGACCTTGGCGCGGAACTGCGCGGCGTCGGCGATGGAAGCATCGCCCATATAGGGCAGCTTCGTCATGTCGGCGACGGCTGCCGCATCATTGGCTTTCAATGCCGCGCGGAACCTTCCGATGAAGTCGCCGAACTCCTTCTGCACGGCCGCTGAAGCCGTGGCCGGCTTGGGAGCCTGGGCGAAGGCGGGAGCGAGGGAGGCGAGAGCAGCAGCTATTGCCAAGGCCGGCAGAGTCTTCATGCATCAGCTCCGTCCGATCGATCAGCGCTGGATGCAGGCTGATCGGGAGAGGAGCCTACCGCGACGTCAGCATCCGCTCCAGCAGCAGCTTAACGTCGCCCTCCGTCTGGTAGAGCCCGAAGCCGACACGCAGGCGGTCGCCGCGCAGGTCGACGGTGATGCCGGCCTGCTTAAGCTTCTCATGCCAGAGGGCCGCATCCGTATGGCGGAAGGTGAGGAAGTTGCCGCGCGCCGGCTCATCCAGCTGCACGACCAGGTTCTCCAGTGCGAGCACGCCGCAGGGCTGCCGCGCCAAGCCCTCGGCAAAGATCGCTTGCAAGGCGTGGGCGTGGGCGTGGATCGCAGCGGCATCCAGGCCCTTGGCATCCAGCCAGTCGAACATCGCGCCCATGCGATAGAGGCCGGACGGATCGAAGGTCGCGCCCATGAAGCGCCAGCCATTCTCGGCATAGCCGATCTCGCCCTGCGCGCCCGCGAGCGCGCCGAAGGAAGCATACCAGCCGGTGTCGCGCGGGCGCATGGCGAAGCCGGGCGGGCAATGCATGAAGCAGGCGCCCTCGCCCGACATCGCATATTTGTAGCCGCCGGCGATGTAGAAGGCCTTGTCGGCAATCCCAGAGAGATCGGTCGGCCGTGCCAGGAAGCCGTGATAGCCGTCGATGACGACGAGCCGGCCGGGAGCGCTGACGCTGTGGACCAGCCCCTCCAGATCGGTCAGCGCGTAGCCGGAGTTGAAATGGACCTGGCTGACGAAGACCATGTCGGGGCCGGGGCCGGTTTGCGCCGCTGCGACCAGCCGCTCGGTCAGGCCGGCAAAGGGCTCGGCCGGCACGACGGTGAGCTCGATCAAACCGTCCTCGGCGAGCCGCTCGATCTGGCGCCGGAAGGAGTGGAATTCGGCGTCGCTGGTCAGGATGCGCGGCTTGCGCTCGCGCGGCAGGCAGGAGAGCAGCCGGTTGACGAATTCATGGGTGTTGTTGGCAGGAACGAGCCCGTCGATCCCTGGCAGGTTGAGATGCCGCGCGACGCCCTGCGCGACCTTCTGCCAGACTGGCCCCAGCACCTCCTGCCACTTGCCGTCGACGAGGCGAGCGGCATCGTCCCAGGCACGCAAATGCGCCGCGCGGGTCGCATCCGGCCAGAAATGATGACTGTGCGCGGCGAAATGCAGGCTCGAAGGCCAGCTCTGGCGGAAGCGTGAGAACTCAGCCGACAGGTCGAAGGGCGGGCGGCCGAGCGTTGCAGGAACCTTCGTCATCTGGTCCATCATCAGGCTCCGCCACCTTGCCGATCCGACAAAATACTTTAAGCTTAAAATATCTTGCGCCTCTCCCCAGTCAAGGCGCGAGGCGAACGAGGGCGGCATCATGACCAGCGGGACGGGCGATCACCAGAGCCGGATCGAGCCGGGCATGCAGACCGATTTCAAGGAGCGGATGGACTATGGCTCCTATCTCGGCCTCGACCTGCTGCTGGCGGCACAGAAGCCACTGAGCGATGCGCCCGACGAGCTCTTGTTCATCACCATCCACCAGGTCCAGGAACTCTGGCTGAAGCTCGCCGCCCATGAGCTTGACGGCGCGATCGCCGCGATCAAGGCCGACGAATTGCAGCCGGGCTTCAAGTCGCTGGCGCGGGTCTCACGCATTCAGGCGCAATTGATCAGCGCCTGGGACGTGCTCTCGACCATGACACCCGCCGATTATCTCGCTTTCCGCGACGCACTCGGCCAATCCTCCGGCTTCCAGTCCCATCAGTACCGCGCCTTCGAATTCCGCCTCGGCGCCAAGGATCCGCGGATGCTGGCGATGCATAAGCATCACCCCGAGCATCACGACCATCTGAAGGAATTGCTGGAGGCGCCGAGCCTCTACGACGAGGCTCTCAGGTTGCTCGCCCGCCGCGGCTTGCCGGTTCCGGCCGAGTGCATCGAGCGCGACTGGAGCCAGCCGCATGTCGCGAATAAGGGCGTGAAGGCGGTGTGGCTTTCGATCTATCGCGATACGCACACCTATTTCGATCTCTACGAGCTCGCCGAGGAGCTGGTCGATGTCGAAGACCAGTTCCAGCAATGGCGATTCCGCCACATGAAGACAGTCGAGCGCATCATCGGCTTCAAGCAAGGCACCGGCGGCTCAAGTGGCGTAAAGTTTCTGCGGACGGCGCTGGAGCGCTCGTTCTTCCCGGAGCTCTGGCAGCTGCGCAGCGAGCTTTAGCGCCGCCGTCTTTCGGGTCAGGCCTGAGCCCGGAAACCACGAACACCGCCTTCCCCGTCATGGTCGGGCTTGTCCCGACCATCCAAGTCTTCGTCGAGGCAATGTGGTGTTCAAGACGTGGATGCCCGCCACAAGGGCGAGCATGACGAGCTGGAGCTACATGTTCGCGACGGGAAGGGCTACTCGTTGTTCCCGAAAGTCATGTCCCGGCGTGCCGTCAGGATGCTGATCGAATAGCCGGCGATCACGTCGACCAGCGCCATCAGCGTGATGATCACGAAGGTGCCGGTGCCGAAGCCGGGAATGAACAGGAAGATCAGCCCGCACGCGATGAACACAACCATGGACAGGCCGTGGTTGAGGATCGAGCTCGACTTGGCGCTTGTCGCGTTCATGATCTCGAAGAACAGCACCACCGTCGAGATTGCGAGCAGCAGCTCGCTGACCGTCAGCACGAAGGCGGTGCCGGACGGCAGGCCGATATTGAGAAGCTCACGCGAGAGCGGCACGCCCAACGCCGCGACGGTGACGCCATAGGCGATGACCGCCAGCAGCATGAAGGGAAAGAAGCGCGCCATCGCATCACCGTTCCGTTTGCCGGCGCAACCTGCTCTTTCGCGGCGCACCGGGAGCCGCTAGATAACAGCCCTGCACTGAACGCGCTACGCGGCTGCCGCTGCGACAGGCGCAGCGCGTTGCCGGTGCAGTTTGGAACTGGTAGAAGCACGTCATGACGGTGAAGCGGCAGAACAGGGGCGAAGTCCGGCGCGTCGTGCGCCGCACGCTGAACCTGCGCCGTTTTCCGACCACCCAGGGCTTCGCCGCGCTGCATGACCATGCCCGCCTGCCCTGGCGCTTCTTCGGCCGCTTCACGGCCTCGCTCGCAGCCGGCCTTACGCTCGCCTGAGACCGGCCGTCCAGCCGGCGACAGGCCATTGCGATGCGTGCTGGCCCCGAGGCGGGCCGCTACCCGATTTCCATACCGAAGGCGATGAAGCCATGACTGCGACCAAGGCCCCCACCACTCTCTACGACAAGATCTTCGAGGACCACGTCGTCGATCGTCAGGATGACGGCACCTGCCTGCTCTACATCGACCGCCATCTCGTGCACGAGGTCACCAGCCCGCAGGCCTTCGAGGGCCTGCGCATGACCGGCCGCAAGGTCCATGCCCCCGGCAAGACGCTGGCCGTCGTCGACCACAACATCCCGACGACCGACCGCAGCAAGGGCATCGCCGAGGAAGAGAGCCGGATCCAGGTCGAGGCGCTGGCCAAGAACGCCAAGGAATTCGGCGTCGAGTATTTCAACGAGCTCGATATCCGTCAGGGCATCGTCCACATCGTCGGCCCCGAGCAAGGCTTCACCCTGCCCGGTACCACCATCGTCTGCGGCGACAGCCATACCTCGACGCATGGCGCTTTCGGCGCGCTGGCCCATGGCATCGGCACCTCCGAGGTAGAGCATGTGCTCGCCACCCAGACGCTGATCCAGAAGAAGGCCAAGAACATGCTGGTCCAGGTCGACGGCAAGCCCGCTCCGGGCGTCGGCGCCAAGGACATCACGCTCGCCATCATCGGCGAGATCGGCACCGCCGGCGGCACCGGCTCGGTGATCGAATATGCCGGCGAGGCCATTCGCGGCCTCTCAATGGAAGGCCGCATGACCGTCTGCAACATGTCGATCGAAGGCGGCGCCCGCGCCGGCATGGTCGCGCCTGACGAGAAGGCCTATGCCTATCTGAAAGGCCGCCCGAAAGCGCCGCAGGGCGCCGCCTGGGACGAGGCCGTGCGCTACTGGGAGACGCTGCGCACCGACGAGGGCGCGCATTTCGACCGTATCGTCAAGCTCGACGCCGCCAACCTGCCGCCGATCGTCTCCTGGGGCACCAGCCCGGAGGACGTGATCTCGGTGACCGGAGCCGTGCCCG
Organism: Allobosea lupini; assembly: GCF_900109525.1. GTDB lineage: Bacteria > Pseudomonadota > Alphaproteobacteria > Rhizobiales > Beijerinckiaceae > Allobosea > Allobosea lupini. The sequence goes on from NZ_FOAN01000002.1 coordinate 474,613, forward strand.
ATCCGGACCAGATCGAGGACGAGGTCAAACGCGCCTCGAAGAAGCGGGCGCTCGACTATATGGGCCTGACCGCCGGCACCAAGATGACCGACATCCCACTCGACGTGATCTGGATCGGCTCCTGCACCAATGGCCGCATCGAGGACCTGCGCACGGTCGCCAAGATCGTCGAGGGCAAGAAGATCCATGAGAGCCTGGACTACGCCATGATCGTGCCAGGCTCCGGCCTGGTGAAGCAGCAGGCCGAGGCCGAGGGGCTCGACAAGATCTTCATCGCCGCCGGCTTCGAATGGCGCGAGCCGGGCTGCTCGATGTGCCTCGGCATGAACCCGGACCAGCTCAAGCCGGGCCAGCGTGCCGCCTCGACCTCGAACCGTAATTTCGAGGGCCGCCAGGGCTTCAAGGGCCGCACTCACCTGGTCTCGCCGGCGATGGCGGCGGCGGCATCGCTGATCGGCCGCTTCGTCGACGTGCGGACGCTGGGCTGAGGCGGATCGGTTCGCGGGAGGACGTCATGAGCACCGATCCCCGCGAAGCTGCCCGCGCCAAGGAGGCCAAGGAAGCGCTCGATCGCGTCAGGCGCGACGATGAGAGCTTCCTCGGCTCCTCCATGGGGCGCGCGGCCGACCACTTCTCCGGCAAGGACGCGCCGGAAGGCGACAACATCGAGCTCTGGGGCCGCAGAATCGGCCGCGGACTCTCGCTGATCGCCTTCATCGGCCTGTCCTGGTGGCTCGGGCATCAATTGAAGATCTGGTGATGGGCAGCGTTCCCTCGATCAAGTCCACCGCTTCGGGCGAGGCCTCGCAGGGCCTCGACTGGGACGGAGTGCGCGCGCCCTCGACCGCCGAGTTCGAGATCCTGGCGCAGGCGGCCTATGACCGCCTGCCCGAGGATTTCCGCAAGCTCTGCGCCGATCTCGTCATCACCATCACCGAGTTCCCCGAGGACGACGTGCTGAAGGAACTCGAGGCCGAGAGCCCTTTCGACCTGCTCGGCCTGTTCTCAGGGATCGGCCTGCCGCAGCAGGGCTACGCCCCGCAGACCGGTCAGATGCCCAACACGATCCATCTCTATCGCCGGCCGATCCTTGACTACTGGGCCGAGCATGACGAGACGCTCGGCGCCATCGTCACCCATGTGCTCGTCCACGAGATCGGCCACCATTTCGGCTTCGACGACGACGACATGGACGCGATCGAGAAGGCGGCAGGATAAGAGAGATGCTCGACGAACTGATCCGCCACCTGCCTGACCTCGCTCTGGTCTTCTCGGCCTTCTTCATCGCCGTCGCCAGCCCTGGACCGAGCAATCTCCAGGTGATGGCGACCTCGATGGAGCATGGCCGGAAAGCCGGGATGACGCTGGCGCTCGGCGTCACCACGGGATCGCTGACCTGGGGCATCCTCGCCGCGGTCGGCGTCACCGCACTGATCGTCGCCCATCCCGGCGCGCTCTACGCCATCAAGATCGTCGGAGGGCTCTATCTCCTGTTCCTGGCCTGGCGCTCCGCCCGCTCGGCCATGCAGGCGGAGATGCCGCCGCCGAAAGCCAGCGGCTCGGGCCGCCGCCTCTATCTGCGCGGCTACCTGATGCACCTCACCAACCCGAAAGCGATCCTGAGCTGGACGGCGATCATCGCGCTCGGCCTCAGGCCCGAGACGCCGCCAGTGGTGCTCTACGCCATCATCCTGGGATGCCTGACGATCTCGCTCGCGATCAACCAGACCTATGCCTACCTGTTCTCGACCGCCTCGATGGTGGCGGGCTACCGCAGGATCCGCCGCCGGGCGGAAGCCTGCCTCGCCGCCTTCTTCACCTTCGCCAGCTTCAAGCTCCTGACGGCGCAGCTCTGACTGAGCCGTCGCGCCAACCTGACCAGACAAGACCTGCCGGAGTATCCGCGATGCAGCCCTTCACCACCCTGACCTCGACCCCCGCCCCGCTGAAGGTGATCAATGTCGACACCGACATGATCATCCCCAAGCAGTATCTGAAGACGATCAAGCGTACTGGCCTCGGCACCGCGCTGTTCTCAGAGATGCGCTACAAGGACGACGGGTCGGAGAACCCTGATTTCGTTCTGAACCAGCCGGCCTATCGCAAGTCGGAGATCCTGGTCGCCGGCGACAATTTCGGCTGCGGCTCGTCGCGCGAGCACGCGCCCTGGGCCCTGCTCGATTTCGGCATCCGCTGCGTGATCTCCACCAGCTTCGCCGACATCTTCTACAATAACTGCTTCAAGAACGGCATCCTGCCGATCGTGGTCAGCCAGGAAGATCTCGACAAGCTGTTCGACGACGCCGACCGCGGCGCCAACGCGACGCTGACCGTCGATCTGGTCAACCAGAGCATCAAGGGGCCGGATGGCGGCGAGGTCCGCTTCGAGATCGACCCGTTCCGCAAGCACTGCCTGCTCAACGGCCTCGACGACATCGGCCTCACCATGGAGAAGTCGAGCAAGATCGACGCCTATGAGGAGAAGCTGAAGGGCCGCGCCTGGGCGTAACCTTCCCTTCTCCCCTCGGGGGAGAAGGTGGCTCGGCGAAGCCGAGACGGATGAGGGAAGGGCCGCATAAGCGGCCCTTTTTGTAGTGTCTCACCCCGTCATAACGCCCTCATCCCCTGCCGGACCTTCTCGCCCGAGGGGAGAAGGACGCTAGATCACCAGCCCCTGCATCGGCGCGAACCCGCCGGTGCCGGGGAACACTTTCTCGGCCAGCACCGGGCCGGAGAGCCCGAACAGATCGGCGACCACGCCCTTGGCGACGGCGCGGATGTCGGTGGTCGGCCTGAGGTCGCGCTGCTCGTGCAGTTGCTCCGGCTTCAGCCCGGGCCAGTCGACGATCATCCGCCGACCCTTGACCGCGCCGCCGACCAGGAAGGCGACCGTGCCGGTGCCGTGATCGGTGCCGACCGTGCCATTGACGCGGGCGGTGCGGCCGAACTCGGTGACGACCATCACCACCGTGTCCTTCCAAACGGTTTTGAGCCCGCTCTCGAAGGTCGCGAGCGCGCCGTCGAGCCCGCCGAGCAGCGTGGCGAGCCTTCCCTTGGCACCGCCTTCATTGGCATGGGTGTCCCAGCCTTCGAACGCCAATGCCGCGATGCGCGGACCGTCCTCGGCGCCGACCAGTCGCGCGGCGCCCTCGGCGATGCGCTTCATGCCCTCGGCGCTGTCGGGTCCGCCGCCGCCGCGCGGCTGCTCGGCGCCCTGCTTCGACGCGATCAGCTCGGTTTCGATCGCCCGCTTCAGCACCAACGCCAGAGCGGGATCGCGCTCGCCGTAGAGATCGCTGAGGCGCTGGACGAGGTCGGCGCCGGCCCGCGCCATGCGCGGCGGCGCCCAGCCGAGCACCGGCGCCGAGCCGCGCACCACCAGAGGCGGGACCACGCCGACACCGAGCGCGCCGTGGCGCGAGACCGCCTCGCCCGGCGGCAGGCTGGCGATCAGCCGGTTGAGCCAGCCGCTATCGGTCTTGCCCGGGCCGCCCTGTCCGCTTTCGAGCACATCCTGCCCGTCGAAATGCGAACGCTCGCGATAGCCGGTGGCGCTGGCATGGACGATCGCCGCCTGTCCCTCGGCGTAGAGCCGGGCCAGGTTCGGCATCGCCGGGTGCAGATAGAAGAAGCCATCGAGCGGCAGCGCCGCCTCCGGCCCGTCCTTGGCCAGCGCGATGCCCTCCCGCAGATCGGCGTAACCGGGGTCACCGAGCGGGGGCACGGCCGAGAGTCCGTCGAGCGCGCCGCGCAGCACCACCAGCAGGAAGCGGGAATCGCGCGAGCCAGCCGCCGCATGGGCGAATTTCGGCATGTAGGACCAGGCAAAGAGCGCGCTGGCCGCCCCGAGCACAGCCCGGCGCGAGGGTGTCATCCGTTCGCAGTCATCATCATCGGCGGCCATGCTCACCTCCGCTGGAATTCGGGCGACATCAGCAACAAGGCGAGCGCCTGCGGCTTGCTCTCGGCACGCGCCACCGCCTGCCGGGTCTGCGGCGACGCGAGCGGGCCCAGCACCTCCTCGACCAGCGCGCGCGGATCGGCGACCGAACCTGCCGCCTGCCGGCCGAGCTGGGCTGCGACATCGATGCGGGTCTTGATGCCCTCGGGCGTTGCCCAGGCGGCGTTCGTGTCGGGATAGCCGTCCGGGCCGGAGGGCTGCCAGAGCGGCTGTCCCATCACGCCGAGCGGCCCGGCGACCTGGCCATAATCCGGCTTGCGGCCGAGCGCCCGGAACGCGGCGACCAGGAATTCCTGCGGCGTGCGCAGCTTGGTCGCGGGCGCTACGCCCGCGAGTTCCGAGGTCACCAGCGCCCGGGAGAGCGCAGCGAGGTCGCCGCCCGTGTCGCGGAAGACACGCGCGAGCTCGGCGACCAGCGCCTGCGGCGGGTCGTCGGCGACGAAATGGCGGGCGAGCTTGCGGGCGATGAAGCTCGCCGTGCTCGGATGGCGGGCGAGATCGGCGAGCGCCGCCATGCCCTTCTCCTTGCCCTCCTGCCGGTAGACCTTGCCGAGTAGCCTCTGGCCGCCAGGATCGTGCAGGCCGGGATTGAAGGCGAAGGAGCCGGGGAAGCCCAACCGCGCATCGCGCCCGACCACCGTCCAGCCGGTGATGATCCGCGCCAGCGAGGTGACGTCGGCCTGCGTATAGCCGCCGGAGACGCCGAGCGTGTGCAACTCCATGATCTCGCGGGCGAGGTTCTCGTTGAGGCCGCGGCCGCGGCGCTTCCCGGCGCGCGAATCCGGACCGATCGAAAGCTGGTTGTCGAGGAAGTTGAGCATCGCCGGATGGCTCTCGACGGCGATCAGCAGGTCCTCGAAACGGCCGAAGATATTGGGGCGGATCGCCTCGCGCTCGAACGCGCCGGCCATGGCACGAACGAAATTGCCCTTGGCGACCGAGACGCAGAAATGGTTCGACCAGAACTGCACCAGCCGCTCGGCGAAGCCGGCCTCGGCCTCCAGCGCGCCCTGGACGCGGCTGACGACCTCCTCGCGATAGACCGCCTGCGGAAAAGGCGGGGCCGGCTGCGCCGGTGCCGCGATCGAGCCCTGCGGCTGGCCAGGCATGGGCGATGCAGCCGCGACCTGAACGCCCTGCCCCATCGCCGGCTGCCCGCCGCCCTGCTGGACGGCGACGCGCTTTGCCTCGCGGGCGGCGCGCTCCTCGTCCTCGAAAGCGTAGAGCGCCCGGCCGATCGGCGCCGCACCGGAGAAGCCGACGCGCGGCTGCGGCGCCCCGTCGCTGCTAATCTCTGCAAGCAGGCGCTCGCGAACGTCTGCAACCGTTCCGCCCTGCCCCGGCTTCGGGCCGAGGCCGAAGCGTTGCAAAACCTGCGTCCTCAAGCGTGGGTCTGACCAATCCGCCATGCCCTCGCCTCCGCCATCTGCGTCGCCATCCGCAAACTCCACTGCAACTATGGCGAAAGCCCGGCAGTCTCCACAACGAAAAAGGCCGCCGTCCCGGGGAACGGCGGCCCTTTGGAAATCAGGTGATGCGTTCAGCTCACATCGCCGGCAGCGCGGCGACGTCGCGCACCGCTGCGCTGATCCCCGCGATCTTGCCGACCATGGCAGCCTTGCCGGTGGCGAGGTCGACCTTGTAGAGGCCGCCATCGGCGACGAGCCAACCGGTGTTGCTGCCGTCTGCGGCCGTCTCGATGTCGAAAGCGATCGCCTTCGGGGTCACGCCGAGCTTGCCGATCGCGCCGAGAACGCCGTCATTCGGCGGCGCCTGCTTCAGGAGCCCGCCAATCTTGCCGTCGATGTCGTAGAGCGCCGTCTCCTTGGTGCCCTTGACCGAATTGCTGTAGGCGCCGGCGACGACCATCGGCGTCTCGCCCTTGTGCATGTCGGTCTCGGCGAATTTCAGCTTGCCGTCGACCGTGGTCTTGCCATCGTCGACGTTGACGCGAAGGTTGGTGCCATCGGCGCCGATGACACGCAGGCGATCGGCGGCCGGGTTGAAGTCGACCGTCGCCAAGGTGCTGGCGGACAGGACCGTGTCCATCTTCGACTTCATCGTGGCCTTGCCGGCCTTGTCGACCGTGTAGATCGTGCCGTCGGCGGCGAGCGCATAGAGCAGGCCGTCGGCGGGACGGACATCGATGCCGGCGATCTTGCCGTTGATGCCGCTGACCTTCATCGACTTGCCAGCCTTCTGGGTGGCGGTATCGACCATGGTCAGCGTGTCGTCGCCGGTCAGAACGGCGAGCGTGCCGGCCTGGGCTGCAGTCGCCGCGAAAGCCGCGCTGAGAATGGTGGAAGCGAGAAGCAGGTTGCGAGCCTTGGTCATGTGACGTCCTCCGGTTCGTGTCGCGATCTCTGAAGGGCTGGCCGACGCCTCCTGCGGCGCGGCACCCATGGCGGATAGCGGCGGACTCCCGGACCGGATGCGAAAGAAAAAATAAAGGCTTCCGGCAGCATCCAAGGCGGCAGGTATCGCGTATCAATGGGCTCGCCGCATCCGAGAGGACGGCGGGAAAGCGGGGAGATGGATGGCGACCGACGCTACGCAGCCGCGACAGACCGGCGAGATCGAAGCCGCGCTGCTCGCCTGCGCCGCCGGCGATAAAACTGCACTCCGCCGCATCTACGAGGCCGAGTCGCCGCGTATGCTCGGTGTAGCGCAGCGTTTGCTGAAGCGCCGGGCGCTGGCGGAGGAAGCGGTGCAGGACGCATTCGTACTGATCTTCAGGCATGCCGGCCGCTTCGATCCCGAGCGCGGCGCCGGCCTGACCTGGATCTACGCGATCCTGCGCAACCGCTCCCTCTCGATCCTGCGCGACGAGAAGCGTACGGAGACCAGCGATACCCCGATCGCCGAGGAGACGGCGAGCGAAGAGGACGATCCCGAGACCGTGATGGCGAAACTGTCCGACGCCAGCGCGCTGCGGGCCTGCCTGGAGACGCTCTCGCCGCAGCGCCGCGGCCTCGTGCTGCTCGCCTTCGTCCAGGGCCTCACCCATGGCGAGATCGCCGGGCGGCTCAAGCTGCCGCTCGGCACGGTGAAATCCTGGATCCGCCGTTCGCTGCTCTCGCTGAAGGAGTGCCTCGGATGAGCCCCGCCGCCGATGCTACCTCCCCCGAAGCCATCGCGCTCGCGGGTGAATATGTCCTCGGCCTGCTCGAAGGCCGTGAGCGCGAAGCCGCCGAGCACCGTCTCGAGCAGGACATTTCCTTCGCCACGGCGGTCGAACGCTGGCGCCGCCATTTCGCCGCGCTCGACGCCACGGCCACACCGATCACACCATCGGCCGACCTCTGGTCCCGCATCGAGGCCGGGATCGCCGGGCTGATCCAGCCGACCGCCTCGGCGGGGATCGCGCGCCCGGCCTTGGCAACCTCCAGCCGCTTCGCAAACTGGTGGAACAGCCTGTTCGTCTGGCGCGGCGCAGCCTTCGCCGGTGCATTGGCTAGCGTGCTGCTGGCTGTCGGCCTCTTCGGCGCGCTCGATCGCGCCAAGCGCCAGCCGCTGATGGTCGCAGTGCTGCTGACCGAGGGCAACGCCGCCGCCGCCGTGGTCAACACCTTCGCCGATGGGCGCGTCGAGATGCTGCCCTTGCAGAGCATCGACGTGCCGGCCGGCAAGGCGCTCGAGATCTGGACGCTGTGGGACCGCGCCGTCGGGCCGCGCTCAGTCGGCCTGATCGACCGCGCGCGCTCGACGCCCCTGCGACTCGACAACCTGCCGCTCGGCAACGGCCAGCTCTTCGAGATCACGCTGGAGCCGGCGTCGGGCTCGCCGACCGGGCGCCCGACCGGCCCGATCATCGCCAAGGGTACGACCTCGCAGCGGCTGTGATGGACCGGGCGGGTGCTGACGCGACAGGACGCCGCCGTGCGGCAAGCTCGGCGGACCTGCAAGGCTGACGGCGAGAGGCGATGACTGATCTGAAAGGACGAACCGCTCTGATCACCGGGGCGGCCAAGGGCCTCGGCCTCGCGATCGCCAAAGGGCTCGCCGCGCGTGGCGGCCATGTCGTGATCCATGGCCGCAGCCAGGCAGCGCTCGACAGCGCGGCGGCTGAATTGGCGGCGGAAGGCTTGGCGGTCTCGACCTTCGCTGCCGATCTCGCCGACGAGGATGCGACCGCGCAGGCGCTCGATGCGCTGCTCGCCCGTCATCCCCGCATCGACATCCTCGTCAACAATGCCGGCTTGCGCGATCGCCGGCCACTCGATGCGCTCGACCGCGCCGCCTTCCGGGCGCTGCTGGAGGTCAATCTCGTCGCGCCGTTCGACCTGGTGCGGCGGCTTGCGCGGCACATTCCTGATGGCGGGCGGATCGTCAACATCACCTCGATCGCCGGCTCGATCGCGCGCGCCGGCGACCCCGGCTACATCGCGACCAAGGGCGGGCTGGAGGCGCTCACCCGCGCGCTTGCGGCCGAGTTCGGCCCGCGCGGCATCACGGTTAATGCCGTCGCGCCCGGCTTCTTCGCGACAGAGGCCAATGCCGGCCTCGTCGCCGATCCCGGCATCGCCGGCATGCTGGCGCAGCGGACCTCGATCGGGCGCTGGGGCGTCCCCGACGAGCTGGTTGGCGCCGTCGCCTTCCTGTGCTCGCCGGAAGCGGCCTATGTCACCGGCGTGACGCTACCGGTCGACGGAGGCTATCTCGCGCATTTCTGAACGAAGCTATCTTCACTGCAGGTCGGCGAAGGCCTGCTTCAGGCGCTCGGCCGCCTCGACCACGACGGCGCGCTGGGTCGCGAGGTTGAAGCGCAGGAAGCTGTCGCCACCGGCGCCGAAGCTGGAGCCGTGGTTGACCGCGATCTTCGCCTGCTTTTCGACGCGGGCGATGAAGTCCTTCGGCTCCATGCCGGTGCCGGAGAAGTCGACCCAGGCGAGATAGGTCGCCTCCAGCGGCATCGAGCGCAGGCCGGGGATGGCGTTGATCGCCGCGTCGAAGACCCGGCGATTGCCGTCGAGATAGGTGGCGAGCGCATCGACCCAAGCGGCACCCTCCTTGCTGTAGGCGGCGGTCGACATCTCCATGCCGAAGGAGTTCGGAGAGATGCCGAGCGCGTTCATGCGGGCGCGGAACGGGGCACGCAGCTTTTCATCGGGGATGATGACGTTGCCGACATGAGCGCCGGCGATGTTGAAGGTCTTCGTCGTCGCCGTCATCATCACCAGGCGATCGACGATCTCCGGTGCCGCAAGAGGCATGACCATATGCTTGTAGCCGGGCATGACCAGGTCGTGATGGATCTCGTCCGAAACCAGAACGAGGTCGTGGCGGACGCAGAAATCGGCGATCTGGCGGAGCTCGTCACGGCTCCAGACCCGCCCGCCCGGATTATGCGGCGAGCACAGGACCAGCATCGTCTCCTTGCCGGTCATCTGCGCATCCCAGGCTGGGATGTCGAGGACATAGCGGGCGTCCTGCTGCGCCAGCCGGCATTCGACGACGTGGCGGCCGGCCGCCTTAATGACGCGGGCGAAAGCGTGGTAGACCGGCGTCATCAGGACGACGCCGTCGCCCGGCCTGGTATAGGCGTCGACGCAGAGCGCCGTTCCGTTCACCAGCCCATGCGTGGTGAAGATCGCCTCCGGTTCGACGCTCCAGCCATGGCGCTCCCGCATCCACCAGCGGATCGCGTCGCTGTTCGTCTTCTCGTGGCCGAAATAGCCGTAGATGCCATGGGCGGCCATTGCCTCGACCGCGGCCTGGACGCAGGCCGGCGGGCGAAAGTCCATGTCGGCGACCCACATGGCGATGCCTTCGGAAGCCGCCACGCCGTAGATGGCTTCCATCTTGTCCCATTTGGCGCAGTTGCTGCCGCGGCGGTCGATGCGCAAATCAAAGGTCGAAGCTGCGATCATCATGGGTTCCGATGCATTGCCGGGCCAGCACAGGACCATCGCATACCAAGAAAAATCTTCTCCGCCAGCAGCGTTTCACGCAATTCCCATCTACCGTGGCGGTCTGGCGCCGGCTCGCCGCAGAACCTGGAGGGCTGCTATAGGCGGCTCATGAACCTGCCCGCGCCCCTGATCGAGACCCTCGATTCCGTCGCAAGAATCATGGAAGCGGCACGCGATCCCTGGTGGATCATCGCCAGCGCGGCCGCCGCCCTGCATGGGGCCAGGCCGATCACCGTTGCCGACGTCGATGTCCTGCTCAGCGTCGAGGATATCGGCCGTATCCTGCCGCTGATCGGGATCGAACCCTATCCGGCGCCGCCGAGCCCGCTGTTCAGATCCAAGGTCCTGGCCAAATGGGCAACGCAGCCCGTGCCGGTCGATCTCATGGCCGGCTTCGAGCATCGCGTCGGCGATGCCTGGCATCCGGTGCAGCCAGTGACGCGTCGGGCCGTCACTCTCGGCTCGGCGACCGTCTACATCCCCGAGCGGGATGAGCTCAGGCGCATCATCGCAGGGTTCGGGCGCCCGAAGGACCTGGAGCGCGCCCGCCTGCTCGCAGAGCTTACATCACCACCGTGATCGTCTCGGCCGCGCGGGTCAGACCGGTGTAGAGCCAGCGGGCCCGGTGCTCGCGGAAGGCGAAGGCCTCGTCGAACATGACGATGTTGTCCCATTGCGAGCCCTGCGCCTTGTGGACGGTCAGCGCATAGCCGAAGGTGAACTCGTCGGTGTGGCGGCGCAGTTCCCAGGGCACCTCGTCCTCGGTGCCGTCGAAGAAATTCGGCATGACCGAGACCTTGACCGGCTTGCCGCCGGTGTCGTCCTCCGGCGTCACTCGCATGGTGACGAGCCCCTTCTTCGAGGTCTTGAGCTCCTGCACGATCCAGGCGCCGCCATTGAGCAAGCCCTTGCTCTTGTCATTGCGCAGGCAGACCAGCTTCTCGCCGACTGCCGGGACATTGGCGGTATGGCCCATGAGCTGGCGCATGCGGGCATTGTAGAGCCGGCGCGTCTTGTTGAGGCCGACCAGCACCTGATCGGCCGAGAGCACCAGCTCCGGCGTGATCTCGGCGCGCCTTATGATCCGACTTGCGCCATAGTCGCCGACCTCGAGCCGGCCGCCCTCACGCACGATCATCGACATGCGCACGATCGGGTTGTCGGCCGCCTGGCGATGAACCTCGGTGAGCATCACGTCGGGCTGACCTTCCGTGAAGAAGCCGCCGCCCTTGACCGGCGGAAGCTGGGCGGGGTCGCCGAGCACCAGCACCGGCGTGCCGAAGGAGAGCAGGTCACGCCCGAGCTCCTCGTCGACCATCGAGCATTCGTCGATGATGATCAGCTTGGCCTTGGCCGCCGTGCTCTCGCGATTGAGCACGAAGGTCGGGCTCTCCTCGTCGACCCCGCGCGAGCGGTAGATCAGCGAGTGGATGGTCTGCGCGCCCTCGCAGCCCTTGTTGCGCAGCACGAGCGCCGCCTTGCCGGTGAAGGCGGCGAAGACGACGGTGCCGTCGACGCCCTCGGCGATATGCCGGGCGAGCGTGGTCTTGCCGGTGCCGGCATAGCCGAACAGGCGGAAGAGCTGTGGCGAGCCGACCTTCAGCCAATCGGCCACGGCGGCGAGCGCCGCGTCCTGCTGCGGCGACCAGCTCATGGGAGGTTGCAGATGCTTTTGGGCATGGCGCACAAGGCCGCGAGTCGGGCGGCCAAGGCAAGCCGGTTCAGGCGGCGCGCAGGCGCCGGGCGAATTCGTCGGCCTCGGCCTGCAGCGCCGAGATGCGTTCGTCGAGCTGGCGGGCGCCGCTCGCGCCCTGCTCGGCATGCGCCGTGGTCTGGACACCGGCGCCGGCGATCGTCGTCACCGCGGCCGCCGCCTGTCCGGTGACCACCGAGATGCGCGCGATGGTCTCACCAAGCCCCTGCAGCAGGCCGGTATGCGAGGCGACCATGGTCGAGATCTCGGTGCTCGCCTGCTCGACGGCGCCGGCGCGGCTCGCGATACCGGTGATCGCCTGCGCAGCCTGCGACAGCGCCGTGTCGACGGTCGCGATCCGCATCGAGATCTGCGCCGTCGCGTCGGCGGTCTGGGTCGCCAGGGCCTTGACCTCGCTGGCGACGATGGCGAAGCCGCGGCCATGCGTGCCGGCGCGGGCCGCCTCGATCGTGGCGTTGAGTGCGAGCAGGTTGGTCTGGCGCGCGATCGCCTCGATCAGCTGGACGACATCGCGGATCTTGCCGGCGTTCTCGGTCAAGCGGCCGACCAGGCCGACCGTGCCGGAGGCGTCGCGGGTCGCGAGGCTCGCTGTCTCGGAGACGCGCCTGACCTCGCGATTGATTTGCTCGACGACCGCTTCCAGCCGTACCGCCGCATCGGCGATGCGGATCGCCTCGTCACCGGCTCCGGCGACGGCCTGCGCCGCGGCATTGCCGCTGTGCGAGATCTGGCCGGCACGGAGGGCGGAGGCGTCCAGCGCAGCGCGCAGGCCCTCGCTCAGCCGGCCGATATCGGCGAGCAGACGGCCGATGCGCGCCTCGAACTCCTGGGCGATTCTGTGCAGTTCCTCCGTCCGATGCTGCCGATGCTGCTGTGCGAGATCGGCCTCGGCATCGCGGGTGACGAGAGTGGCGCGGACCTCGCTCAGCGTGCGCACGGTGCGGGCAAGCTGACCGATCTCGTCGCGCCGCTTGCCGTAGGGCACCTCGATTGCACGATCCGAGGAGGTGACCTTCGCAATGGTCTCCATCAGCACGCGCAGGGGCCGCGTCAGATAGGTCCGCAGCAGCAGGATCGCGAGCAGACCACCCGCCAGCGGAAGACCGGCTGCGATCAGGATCACGCGCAGCCTGACTTCCTGCGCCAGAGCGCGGGCGCGGCTGGCGGCGAGGCCGGCCTGGCGATCGAGATCGTCGCGGAGCCGCGCCGTAGCCGCGATGATCTGGCGGACGTTCTCGCGCGCCTCGGCGGCTGAGGCCTCGATCAGCGCCGCCTTGGGCGAGACACGCCGGCCGATATCGACGATGTCGCGCTGGAAGGCGATGAAGGTCCTGATGCGCGGGTCGAGCACGGCATTGACCTGGCGCTGGCCGGTAGGCAGCGACGACAGCAGATTGGCGCGTGCGGCATCGACCAGCTCGACCGCTTCATCGAGTTGGTCGAGCGCGGTTGCGACCGCCCCTGGCTCCGTCGCATCGTCGAAACGGCTGAGGAGCGAAGCTTGCGCGACCCGGCTCGACAGCAACGCCGCCTTGTTGGCGAGCTGCTGTCCGGAGAAGGCCTCGCTGTCGATCTCGTGGACGGAATCGAGCCCGCTGACCGCGCTCGCCAAACCGAGGGCAGCCGCGATCCCGAAGATCGCGAACAGGACAGTGATCTTGGCTGTAAGCCCGAACGGCCGCATCGTCTTCACCGCTTCGTCAGCGAGCAGAGCTTTCGCAAATGCGAGACAAACAGATCCTTAACGGAGCCAGCTAAGTATCTAAAAAATATAAAATATTTGGCTTGACACCGACCCTTTCGACACCCTTGCGAAGGCGCTTCCGCTACAGGACGCAGCGCATCAGCGGCCGACCCGGCTTTTGCCTGGCGACCTCGACGAACCCGGCGCGCTGGAACACGCTCTCCGGACCGACATAGAGCCCGTCGGCGCTGCGCCTGGCCTCGTTGTCCATCGGCGCGGCCTCGACCAAACATGCGCCGCTCGCCCGCGCGAAATCGAGCCCGCCAGCCAGCAGCACCGCCGTGACGCCCTTGCCGCGAAAGCCCTTGCGGACGAAGAAGCAGGAGGCCGCCCAGTTGCGCTCATCCTGTGCCGGCGCATCCGGCAGCGGCGTCGAGGCCCGGCGCGGATTATTCCATTCGGGCACATGCGCCCGCGGCCCGATCTGCAGCCAGCCGATGGCGACATTGCCGGCGAAGGCTAGCACGCCCGGCGGCGGCCCCTTCTCGACCCGCTTCTCGAAGAGCTGGCGCGCTCCCTCGCCAAGCAACGGCTTGCGCAATTTCGGCGGCATGCGGAAATGATTGCACCAGCAGCCATAGCAGGGCCCTTGCGGGCCGAAGAGATCCTCGAGCGCCGGCCAAAGCTCCGGCGTCAGCGGGACGACCTGAAACTCGCGATTCGCCACGCGTTTTCTCCCCTCTCTCGACAGACCTCCGCAAACAGGAGAGGAATGACGCGCCGCCTGCGAGGCGGCCGCCGTCGGAGGCTATTCCATGTCACTCGAACTCTTCGCCGCCTATCTCGTCGCCTGCTTCGTCATCGTGATCGTTCCCGGCCCGACGGTGACGCTGATCATCGCCAACAGCCTGAGGCATGGTAGCCGCGCCGGGCTTCTCAACATGGCAGGAACGCAGGCCGGGCGCGTGATCATGATCGCGATCGTCGGCATCGGGCTGAGCTCGGTGATCGCGGCGATGGGCCACTGGTTCGATTGGGTCAGGCTCGCCGGCGCCGCCTATCTGATCTGGCTGGGCTGGAAGATGTATCGCAGCGCCGGCGAGATCACCGAGGGCGCGATCGAGGCGCGCCCGCCGCGCGGCGGCTTCTTCCTGCAGGGACTGCTGGTGGCGCTGAGCAATCCGAAGACGCTGGTCTTCTTCGGCGCCTTCTTCCCGCAGTTCCTCGACCCGGCCCGCGACTATGCCACCCAGATCGCAATCATGGGCGCGACCGCCATGCTCTTCGCCGCGGTCAGCGACAGCGCCTATGCGATCCTCTCCGGCCGGGCCGGCCGCTTCCTGTCGCAGCGGCGCGTCCAGCTGATGTCGAAGGTCAGCGGTGGCTTCCTGATCGGCGGCGGGCTCTGGCTCGCCTCGACCCGCGGCAGCTGAACCCCTACCAGGGGATTTCGTCGCCCTTCCAGTTCCGGAAGCTGTTGGTCTCGCGCATGCCGGAGGCGTCGATCGTAGCGATCAACCCGGCGGCGCTCTCAGCCGGCGGGATGTCGGCGCCGCCTCCGCCCATGTCGGTGCGGACCCAGCCGGGATGGAAGAGCAGCACCGCGACCTCGCTGCCGCGCACCGCATTGCCGAAACCGACCATCACCATGTTCACCGCCGCCTTCGAGGAGCGATAGGCGATCGCGCCGGAGGGATTGCTGCCGATCGAGCCCATGCGGCTGCTTATCGTGACGATCTTGCGACCGGTGCCCGCCTCGACATTGGGCAGGAAGGCCTGCGCCACCCGCAAGGGGGCGTAGACATTGACCTCGAAGACCTCGCGCCAGGCGTTGAAATCCATGTCGAGCGCCGACTGCCGGTCGCGCGGGCCGTAGACACCGGCATTGTTGACCAGCACGTCGATCGGGCGGCCATCGAGCGCCTGCTTGGCTGCGGCGACGCTCTTGTCGGAGGTGACGTCGAGTTCGAGCGGAGTCAGCGTCCCGGCCTGCCCGCCGGCGACCTCCGCCAAAGCCCCGCCCCAGGGATCGCGCGCCGCGGCGACGACGTGGTCGCCCCGTCGCAGCAATTCCATCGTCAACGCCAGGCCGATGCCGCGATTGGCACCGGTGATCATCCAGGTCTGGGGCATGGTCGTCTCCGTCTTGAAGACCAGACCTAAGCCTCAGCCCTTGCGCTTTCCATAGCCGCCGGCCGTCGGCGTGATCACGGTGACAGCCTCGCCGGCCTGCAGCAGCGTCTGGTCCGATGGCTTCAGCTCTTCGATCTCACCCGAAAGCCGCCGGACCAGCGTCCTGCCGAGCTCGCCGGGCTCGCCGCCCTTCATGCCGAAAGGCCTGACCTTGCGATGCGAGGCGAGGATGGCGCAGTCCATCGTCTTGAGGAACCGGATGGTGCGGCTGGTGCCGTCGCCGGCATTCCATTCGCCCTTGCCGCCCGAGCCGGCGCGGATGTGAAAGTCCTCCAGCACGACCGGGAAGCGCGTCTCCAGGATCTCCGGATCGGTCAGGCGCGAATTGGTCATGTGGACGTGGACGCCCGAGGTGCCGTTGAAGCCCGGCCCGGCCGGCGAGCCCGAGCAGATCGTCTCGTAATACTGGTACTGGTCGTTGCCGAAGGTCAGGTTGTTCATCGTGCCCTGCGAGGACGACATCGCCTCCAGCGCGCCGAACAGCGTGTTGGTCACGGCTTGGCTGACCTCGACATTGCCGGCGACGACGGCGGCTGGATAACGCGGCGCCAGCATCGAGCCCTCCGGCACGATCACCTTGATCGGGCGCAGGCAGCCGGCATTCATCGGGATCGCGTCGTCGACCATGACGCGGAAGACATAGAGCACGGCGGCGCGGGTGACGGGCGCCGGCGCGTTGAAATTGTCCTCGCGCTGCGGCGAAGTGCCGGTGAAGTCGACGGTCGCCTCGCGCTTCTCGCGATCGATGGTGATCTTCACCTTGATCGCGCAGCCCTGGTCCATCGGATAGGTGAACTCGGAGTCATGCAGGCGGGTCAAAAGGCGCGCGACGCTCTCGGCGGCGTTGTCCTGGACGTGGCCCATATAGGCTTGGACGACGTCGAGGCCGAAGGAGCGGATCATCTTGCGCAGTTCCGCCACGCCCTTCTCGTTGGCGGCGATCTGCGCCTTCAGATCGTTGACGTTCTGGACGACATTGCGGACGGGATAGCGCGCGCCGGTCAGGAGCTTGACCAGCCCCTCCTCGCAGAAGCGGCCCTGATCGACGATCTTGAAGTTGTCGATATAGACGCCCTCTTCCTCGATATTGGTCGCCAGCGGTGACATCGAGCCCGGCGCAGTGCCGCCGACATCGGCGTGGTGGCCGCGGCTCGCGACCCAGAACAGGATCTGCTTGTCCTCGTTGTCGAAGACCGGCGTGCAGACCGTGATGTCGGGCAGGTGCGTGCCGCCGTTGTAGGGCGCGTTCAGGCAGTAGACGTCGCCCGGGCGGATCACCGGATTGTTCGAGATCACCGTCTCGACCGAGCGGTCCATCGAACCGAGATGCACCGGCATGTGCGGCGCGTTGGCGACCAGCGCACCGGTCTGGTCGAAGACAGCGCAGGAGAAGTCGAGCCGCTCCTTGATGTTCACGGAATAGGCGGTGTTCTGCAGCGTCACGCCCATCTGCTCGGCGATCGACATGAACAGGTTATTGAAGATCTCGAGCATGACCGGGTCGGCCTTGGTGCCGATCGCAGCGTTCTGAACCAGCGCCTTGCTGCGGGTCAGGACGAGATGGTCCTTGGCGGTCAGCTTTGCAGTCCAGCCATCCTCGACCACGACGGTCTGGTTCGCCTCGATCACGATCGCCGGGCCGGCAATGCCCTGGCCGCGGGCCATCGCCTCGCGCCGGACGATCGCCGCCTCGTGCCACTGCCCCCTGGAGAAGAAGCGGGTGCGCTCGGCGACCTCCGGATCGCCGGCGCTCTCGGCTGCCGCAGCCTCCTCGAAACGGGCGCCGCCGCCGACGGCCTCGACCTCGACGGCCTCGACGACCAGCGCCTTGGTCTCGTCCATGAAGCCGAAGCGGGCCTTGTGCGCCGCCTGGAAGGCGTCCTGCATTTCGGCGCGGCTGCCGAAGGGTGTCGCGATCGCGGTGTCGGTGCCGGCGTAGCGGATATGGGCGCGGACATGGATGGCAATGTCGCCATCCGGCACGCCCTGTCCTGCAACCTCGCCCTTGGCCTCGGCGCCAAGCCTGTCGGCGAGCACGCCGATCGCGGCCTTGGCCTCGGCATCGAGGGGCACGTCGAGCGCCGCGGTGCGCGTAGCGCGGATCTCGGCCAGTCCCATGCCATAGGCCGAGAGCAATCCGGAGAACGGGTGCAGCAGCACCGTCTTGATGCCGAGCGCATCGGCGACGAGGCAGGCATGCTGGCCGCCGGCGCCGCCGAAGGAATTCAGCGCATAGCGGGTGATGTCGTAGCCGCGCTGGACCGAGATCTTCTTGATCGCCTCGGCCATGTTGGCGACGGCGATCTGGACGAAGCCGTCTGCGACCTCCTCGGGCGACCGACCATCGCCAACCTCAGCGGCGAGCGCGGCGAACTTCTCGCGCACCGTCGCGACATCGAGCGGCTGGTCCTGGCCGGGGCCGAAGATCGCCGGGAAATAGGACGGGATCAGCTTGCCGACCATCACGTTGGCGTCGGTCACGGCGAGCGGGCCGCCGCGGCGATAGGCGGCCGGGCCGGGATTGGCGCCGGCGGAATCTGGGCCGACGCGAAAGCGCGAGCCGTCATAATGCAGAATGGACCCGCCACCTGCAGCGACGGTATGGATCAGCATCATCGGCGCGCGCATGCGCACGCCGGCGACCTCGGTCTCGAAGGCGCGCTCGTATTCGCCGTCGAAATGGGCGACGTCGGTCGAGGTGCCGCCCATGTCGAAGCCGATGACCTTGTCGAAGCCGGCCGAGCGGCCGGTCTCGGCGAGGCCGACGACGCCGCCGGCCGGGCCGGAGAGGATCGCGTCCTTGCCCTGGAACAGGTCGGCGGCGGTGAGGCCGCCCGAGGACATCATGAACATCAGCCGCGCACCGGTGCGGGCGATGTCGAGTTCCTCGGAGACCTGCGCGACATAGCGGGCGAGGATCGGCGAGAGATAGGCGTCGACCACGGCGGTGTCGCCGCGCCCGACCAGCTTGATCAGGGGCGAGACCTCATGGCTGACCGAGACCTGTGGGAAGCCGATCTCGCGGGCGACCCTGGCGGCGAGCTCTTCATGCGCGGGGTAGCGATAGCCATGCATGAAGGCGATGGCGACAGCGCGGAAACCGGCATCGAACTCAGCCTGCAAGGCGGCGCGGATCGCGGCCTCGTCTGCGGCCTTCTCGACCGTACCATCGGCGAGGACGCGCTCCTCGATCTCGACCACTGCGTCGTAGAGCTGCTCCGGCTTGATGATCTCCTTGGCGAAGATGTCGGGCCGGGCCTGGTAGCCGATGCGCAGTGCGTCGCGGAAACCCTTGGTGGTGACGAGCAAGGTACGGTCGCCCTTGCGCTCCAGCAGCGCATTGGTCGCGACCGTCGTGCCCATGCGGACCTCGCCGACCGTGCCGGCAGGGATCGGCTCGCCTTGCTTCAGGCCGAGATGATCGCGGATGCCCTGGACGGCGGCGTCGCGATAGGCTCCGGGATTCTCGGAGAGCAGCTTGCGGGCATGCAATTTGCCTGCGGGATCACGGCCGATCACGTCGGTGAAGGTGCCGCCACGGTCGATCCAGAAGTCCCAACGGCCGTTCGTCATCTGATCCCCCGATTATTGGCCAACAAGGCTCTTTGACGTTTCATCGATAAATCGTCGATGAAACGTTGACAAGCTCATTTCGCCGATTAGGATCGACGATCAGCGATCGGGACATGGCTGAGGGGCCGGGCCGATCTTAGGGGAGGCTTTCATGACGGGACCAGTCCTGGCAACCGCCGCTTTGCGCATGGCCGAGCGGCCCGGCGCGGCGACGCATCGTCTCGGCGCGCGCGCATGATCCGCCGCTTCCTCGATGGACTCTACCTCTTCGCCGGCTACGCCGCCGGCCTCTTCCTGATCGCGATCCTCGTCCTGATGATGGGCCTGTCGATCGGCCGCGAGGTCGGCTTCAACATCCCGGCCGGCGACGATTTCGCCTCCTGGTGCATGGCGGCGATGGCCTTCCTCGGCCTCGCCCACACCTTCAAATCCGGCGAGATGATCCGGGTCGGCCTGCTGATCGACCGCTTCCAGGGCCGCACGCGTTGGGTGTTCGAGGTGTTCTCGCTGGTGCTCGGCCTCGGCTTCGCCGGCTTCTTCGCCTGGCATGCCGTGGTGATGACCTGGCAATCCTACGAGTTCAACGATATCGCCGGCGGTGTGGTCGCCATGCCGATGTGGATTCCGCAGCTCGGCTATTCCGGTGGCCTCGTCATCCTGTTCATCGCCATGCTCGACGAGTTCGTCCATGTCGTGCTGCGCGGCCAGCCGCCGCGCTACGAGAAGCCGCCGCCGCAATCCGACGAGGAGATCGTCGAGCGCGCCATGGCGAGCGGAGTCTGACCGATGGCGATGATCGAAATCTCCGCATTGCTGCTCGTCCTGCTAGCAGTCCTTCTCGCAGGCGGCGTCTGGATCGCCATCTCGCTGATGGCCTGCGGCTGGGTCGCGATGCAGTTCGTCGCCGGCGGCATCCCGGCCGGCTCCGTGCTCGCCACGACCATCTGGGGCAACAGCGCCTCCTGGACACTGGCTGCCCTACCGCTCTTCATCTGGATGGGCGAAATCCTCTACCGCACGCGGCTGTCGGAAGAGATGTTTCGCGGCCTCGCCCCTTGGCTGAACTGGCTGCCGGGCCGGCTCATGCACGTCAACGTGCTGGCCTGCGGCATCTTCGGCTCGGTCTCCGGCTCCTCGGCGGCGACCTGCGCCACCGTCGCCAAGATCGCGCTGCCGGAGCTGAAGCGGCGCGGCTACAATGAGAAGCTCGCGCTCGGCTCGCTTGCCGGCGCCGGCACGCTCGGCATCCTGATTCCGCCCTCGATCACCATGGTGGTCTATGCGGTGGCGGCCAACGTCTCGATCATCCAGGTCTTTCTCGCCGGCTTCCTGCCCGGCCTGCTCGTGATGGCGCTCTATTCCGGCTACATCGCGGTCTGGCACCTGCTCCACCCCGAGCAGGCGCCGCCGGCCGAGCCGAAGATGAGCCTGCGCGAGAAGCTCAGGGAATCGGCCAACCTCATCCCCTGCATGCTGCTGATCGCGCTGGTCTTCCTGTCGCTACTGCTCGGCTGGGCGACGGCGACGGAATGCGCGGCCTGGGGCGTGCTCGGCTCCTTCGGCATCGCCTGGTGGTCTGGATCGCTCACCAAGGAAGCCTTCTGGGCGAGCGTGATGGGCACGACGCGGATCACCTGCATGATCATGCTGATCCTCGCCGGCGCCTCGTTCATGTCGACCTCGATGGCCTATACCGGCATCCCGGCCGCGCTCGCCGCCTGGGTCGATAGCCTGCACCTGTCGCCCTATGCGCTGATCGCGGCGCTGACTGTGATGTACATCCTGCTCGGCGCTGCGCTCGACGGCATCTCGATGATCGTGCTGACCACCGCGATCGTGATCCCGATGATCAAGGCCGCCGGCTTCGACCTCGTCTGGTTCGGCATCTTTCTGGTGCTGATCGTCGAGATGGCCGAGGTCTCGCCGCCGGTCGGCTTCAACCTGTTCGTGCTCCAGACCATGTCGGGCAAGGATTCGAACACGGTGGCGCTCGCCGCCCTGCCTTTCTTCTTTCTGCTCGTCGCGGCCGTCGCCATCATCACGGTCTTCCCGCAGATCGTGATGGTCTTGCCCGAACTCGCTTTTCCGAAATGATGCGCAACCACCACCAAGAGGGAACGGAGAACACCATGAAGCGTAGCGATTTCATCAAGGGCCTGCTCGTCGCCGGCGTCGCCGCCGGAACGCTCGCCTTCGCCGCTCCGACGGCCTTCGCCCAGGCGAAGTGGAACCTGCCGGCGGCCTATCCGTCCGACAATCCGCACAGCGAGAACCTCGCCACCTTCGCCAAGGACGTCGAAGCGGCGACCGGCGGAAAGCTCTCGATCACCGTCCACGCCAACGCTTCACTGTTCAAGGCGCCGGAGATCAAGCGCGCCGTCCAGACCGGCCAGGCCCAGATGGGCGAGGTGCTGATCTCGCTGCATGAGAACGAGGACCCAGTCTTCGGCATCGACGTCGTGCCCTTCCTCGCCACCTCCTTCGCCGAGTCGAAGAAGCTCTATGCGGCCTCGAAGGCGGCGGTCGAGAAGAAGCTCGACAGCCAGGGGATCAAGCTCCTGTTCATGGTCCCCTGGGCGCCGCAGGGCGTCTACGCCAAGAAGGAGATCAACACGATCGAGGACATGAAGGGCCTGAAGTGGCGGGCCTATAATGTCGGCACGACCCGCCTCGGCGAATTGCTCGGCATGCAGGCGGTCACCATCCAGGCGGCGGAGCTGCCGCAGGCGCTGGCGACCGGCGTGGTCAACTCCTTCATGTCGTCGGGCGGCACCGGCTACGACTCGAAGGCCTGGGAGACGCTGACGCATTTCTACGACGTCCAGGCCTGGATCCCGAAGAACGCCACCTTCGTCAACAAGGCCGCCTTCGCCGGCCTCGACAAGGCGACGCAGGACGCGATCCTCAAGGCCTCGGCTGATGCCGAAGCCCGCGGCTGGAAGATGTGGGAAGAGAAGACCAACTGGTATCTCGACCAGCTCAAGGCCAAGGGCATGAAGGTGCAGGCCCCGTCGCCGGCGCTCAAGGACGGCTTCAAGAAGGCCGGCGAGACGCTGACCGCCGACTGGCTGAAGAAGGCCGGCGCCGACGGCCAGGCGATCGTGGACGCCTATAAGAAGATGTGAGGCGCGATGCTTTCCTTCTCCCCTCGGGGGAGAAGGTGGCAGCGCGAAGCGCTGACGGATGAGGGAAGGATAGGCTCGACCTGTCCGACTCTCACCCAGTCGTACTGCCCTCATCCCCCTGCCGGGACCTTCTCCCCCGAGGGGAGAAGGGAGCCCCCCCGCGGACCGCGCCTCTTTCGGCTAGAGACAGCATGCTCCCTTCCGACGACCTCGGCCCGATCGTCTCTTCCGGCCATCTCGCCTCCGGCGCGATGCCGGCGCTGTCGGAGTTCGAGTTCGCGCTGACGATGACGGTGCACGCCTTCCAGCGCTGGATGCTGCGCTGCATGACCGCCGCCGGCATTCCCGAGCTGACGCCGATGGACGTGCTCGTCCTGCACAACGTCAACCATCGCGGCAAGGCCAAGCGCCTCGCCGACATCTGCCTCGTCCTCAACATCGAGGACACGCATCTGGTGAACTATTCGCTGAAGAAGCTCGAGCGCCTGAAGCTTCTGAAGAGCGGCCGCAAGGGCAAGGAAAAGACCGTCGCGATCACCCCCGCGGGCGAGGACGCCTGTAAGCGCTACGCCCAGATCCGCGAGCAATTGCTGGTGAAATCGGTGCTGGCGACCGGCGTGGATCCGGCCCGCCTGTCCGAGATCGCCGCCGCGATGCGCTCGCTGTCGGGCCAGTACGACCAGGCGGCGCGAGCGGCGGCCAGCCTCTAGGCCAAAGGCCTCACCTCACCCCTCCACCAGCCGCCGCGCGATCACCTGCGCCTGGATCTCGGCCGCGCCCTCGAAGATGTTGAGGATGCGGGCGTCGCAGAGCACGCGGCTGATCGGATATTCCAGCGCAAAGCCGTTGCCGCCATGGATCTGCAGGGCGTTGTCGGCCGCCGCCCAGGCGACGCGGGCGCCCAGGAGCTTGGCCATGCCGGCTTCCAAATCGCAGCGCCGGTCGGCGTCCTTCTCGCGGGCGGCGAAATAGGTGAGCTGGCGGGCGATGACGAGCTCGGCCGCCATCATGGCGAGCTTGTCGGCGACGCGCGGGAAGGCGATCAGCGGCTTGCCGAACTGGATGCGCTCCTGGGCATAGCGCAGGCCGAGATCGAAGGCAGATTGCGCGACGCCGAGCGCCCGCGCCGCGGTCTGGATGCGGGCGGCCTCGAAGGTCTGCATCAGTTGCTTGAAGCCCTGCCCTTCGACGCCGCCGAGCAGGTTCTCCCCCTTCACCTCGAAGCCGTCGAAGGCGAGCTCGTATTCCTTCATGCCGCGATAGCCGAGCACCTCGATCTCGCCGCCGGTCAGGCCCGCGACCGGGAACGGCTCGGCATCCGTGCCGCGCGGCTTCTCGGCGATCAGCATGGAGAGGCCGCGATAGCCCGGCGCATCCGGATCGGTGCGGACCAGCAGTGTCATGATGTCGGCGCGAACCGGGTGGGTGATCCAGGTCTTGTTGCCGTAGACCTTCCAGGTGTCACCGTCCTTCACCGCCTTGGTGCGCAGCGATGCGAGGTCGGATCCGGTATTGGGCTCGGTGAAGACGGCGGTCGGCAGGATTTCGCCCGAGGCGATCTTCGGCAGCCAATAGGCCTTCTGCTCGTCGGTGCCGCCGTTCAGGATCAGTTCGGCGGCGATCTCGGAGCGGGTGCCGAGCGAACCGACGCCGATATAGCCGCGCGAGAGCTCCTCGGAGACGACACACATCGAGACCTTCGACAGGCCCATGCCGCCGAACTCCTCGGGGATGGTCAGGCCGAAGACGCCGAGCTCGGCCATCTGCTCGACTACCGGCAGCGGGATGTACTCGTTCTGAAGATGCCATTCATGGGCATGCGGCGTCACCTGCTGCTCGCAGAAGCGGCGCATCTCCGAGCGGATCGCTTCCAGCGTCTCGTCGAGGCCGGGATCGCCGACGCTGGCGAGGCCCTGGCTCTGGCTGAACAGGGCAACGAAGCGGGCGCGGTTCTCGGGCGTGTTGCCCTCGGCGATCAATTGCTCCGCCGCGTCCGAGCAAGCGGCGGCGACGGCCTTGGCCGTCAGGCCTAGCGCCGGTAGGCGGACGATCTCGCCCTGGCTCATCGGGATGCCGCCGAAGATCTGGGCGGCATACTCGCCTGCGCCGATCCGGATGGCGTAGTCCTCGATCGCGCCGTAGCGATCCTCGGCCTGCAGGCGCTCGCCATAAGCCTTGAGCTCGCGCAGGCCCATCACATAGGTGGCGAGCCAGGAGAGGCCGTGCGCAGCGTGCTGCTCCTGCTCAAGCCTCGCCGAGGAAATCCGGCCGTCGACCAGCACCTTCTGCCTGACGGCTGCGACCGCCTCCTCCAGCAAGGCCTCGAAGCCCGGCAAGGCGGCAGCGATCAACGCGACGGCATTGGCTTCGGAATCGGCCTTGAGGGCGGTGGCATTCATGTCTCTCTCCCTTTGTTGCGGCGCAGCATAAGGGACAAATCCCCGATCGGGAAAGCCGTCTTTTGGCGGAGGGCTGCCGACGCGAGCGGACGGCCGTTAACCGCCTTTCAACCCTGACAAGGGATTATCCGACTGTCGCGAATTTGCATCATTGGGATTCGCGGTCGCTCATCTGTCGTCTTTGCGAAACGAGGGCCTGGGTCAGTTGCGTCTGCGTCGGCGATCGAAGCGAATGGGCTGGCAGAAGCTGCGCTGGGCGCTGGCGACCGTCGCTCCCTGGGCGCTCTCGGCAGGCATGCTGGTCTCCTTCACCGCTTCGGCCGGGCAGAAGCCCGATGTCCTCGGCCCGCCGGGCTCGCTGATCCCCCGCACCGCGCCGGGCGCGCTCTCCGACCTTGCGGAAGGCCCGTCGCTGCTCGTGGCCGCCAGCGCCTTTCGTATGCCAGAGCGCGCCTATGCCCGCCTGATCCAGCCGGCGCGACTTTCCTTCGAAACGCCCGAGCGGACCTTCGCGATCGACCCGCGCCAGCCGCGCGAGGACATGAAGCGCACGGCCAGCGCCTTCCCGCAGGTCGACCGCAGCAGCAAGGGCGACCCGATCGTGCCCTTACGTCCGACGCTGACCCGCAACGGCCCACCCGGCGAGCTCGAGCAGGTCGTCTTCGGCGACACCCAGCCCGGGCTGATCTCGGGCGGCTTTTCGCTCGAAGCGCAGGAAAGCCCGGAGGAGCCGCCGCTCGGCTTCGAACCCTTCCTGCGCGACGAGGGGATGACCGACCCGGCCCTGTCCGATTCCTCGCCGACGGCGGTTCCGAAGAGCATCGGCTCTCCGCGCCATGGCGAACTGAATCCGGAAAACCTCGACGGCTCGACGCCGTCCGTCTCCACGGCGCTCGGCCAGTCCTCCAGCACGCCCGCAGCCACCGGCGTCGCCGGAGCGGCCTCCGCCACGCCGATGCAGATGGCGCCCGTTGCCGCCGAGCCGAAATCGCGCAGTCGCATCGCCAAGTCGGAGCGCGGCACGACCATCGACCTGCGCACCGTCGACCCCAGCGAGAAGCAGATCTACACCAGCCTGATTGCGCCCGAGAACATGGCCAAGGAGCAGCGCTGCCTGGCCGAAGCCGTCTATTTCGAGGCGCGCTCGGAAGGCGAGCAGGGCCGCGCCGCAGTGGCGCAGGTCGTTCTCAACCGGGTCAAGAGCGGGCTCTACCCGAACACGGTCTGCGGCGCGGTCTACCAGAACGCCAGCCGCCATCTCGCCTGCCAGTTCACCTTCGCCTGCGAGGGCAAGGCGCTGCGCATCACCGAGCCCGGCCCCTGGCGCGACGCCGTCCGCATCGCCCGCGAGGTTTATGACGGCACGACCTATCTGGCTGAGGTTGGCGCCTCCACCCACTACCACGCCGACTATGTCCGGCCGTACTGGGCGCGGAAACTGAAGAAGATGGACACGATCGGCCGGCACGTCTTCTACAAGCTGCGGCCCGGGCAAACCTAGTCGACGCATTGCCCAACTGTCCGACACGGCAATCGTTGACTATCATCCCGAGTGCTCAAGCGCCCTCATTCATCTGATATCGACGATCTCCAAGCCGCAGGCGCGGGACCTATTCGCTTGAGCGACTGGCAGCCCCTTCGCCGCGTAGGACTTATAGTGATACGGTACTCTTCGGAGTTCCAGCCAGGAAACATGCTTAATATTCGCGGCCTGCCGTTTCTGACTCCTGCCATTAACGCTGCCAATAACATGGCGTAGCACTTTGCCGAACAAATAGTAAGGTGACGTCAAAGACGACGAACAGCTGCGTCACAGCAGATCGAGGCGTTTTTGATTTCGGCCTGTGCATCCAAAAGCCTGCTTGGACAGTAATCTGTCTCAAGCTGTTCGGGCTCGCGTGATCACTCCCGCGATCGAAGCGCTTTCGTCTCTGACGGCCGCAAGCTGCAGGGTGATCTGGTGTGTTGGAGCGCCGCCATGGACCACGACAGAGTTCGGCAGGCTCAGGCCCTGCGCGTCAAGGCGCTGATGTGCCGCCGCTGGGCCGATACGGCCCGGGACAGCGAAGGCGCAGCTCGCCTGGCCGCCATGGCGAGCGCCTATGAAGGGCAAGCGGACGCATTCGAACAGGAAGCCACGACGCCCGGCTGCAAACAGCGGGGACGATAGGCGCCGGCGACGCTCGTCAGTGAGGGAGAGTGGCGCCGTCGGTGCTTGCACTGGCGGGGCTCGATCACCCCGAGCGCCTATTCGCCATAGAGCGCCGAGTGCCGCGCCGCAGCGAGGCGATCGACGCTGTCCTTGGCGACGGCGTCGGGGTTGTAGAGCCAGCAGATCGACTCACCCTCGTTCATCATCCGGCCTTGAGCCAGCTCGGGGCCGGCATAACCGGCCTCGCGCAGGTCGCGCTTCAGCCGGCGGGCGTCCCATCTGATCGCGGCATAGCCGAAGGCGTCGTTGTCGAGGACGAAGCCATCCTCCTTGATCCGCAGGAGGGCGTTTGTGATGTCTTGCGCTGAGTACGTCATGGCCTGTTCTGGGCTGTGATGCTCCTCCCTAACCGGCAAGCTCTTGGCCGACCGATACGGATTTTGCTCGCATTTTAGCGGTTTGCCGATTTTTCGCTGCGGCGCTGCCCGTCAGCCTCGCCTATGCAGAAGGAGGCCTGCGCAGCCTGAAAGTCCGCACCTTCCTGGACTGGGTGGCGCCGCGCCTGCGCGCACGCCTGGCCGCTCGTGGCGGGGATCGCTCCTGGAGCATTTTCGGGCGAAGTGGGCACCGGTTCGCGTGATGAAAATGCGATAGAATCAGGACCTGGAAGATTTCCGCGATCCGAAGAATTGCGGAAATCTTCCAGGCGATCGCAGGCCCGGCATTTGCCGCTGACACGGCTTTTTGTGCCGAACCATTCCGCCGCCCGCGCGTTCCTTAAGCATACCCATCACGACCACGAGGAGAGTCCCATGGACTGGAACCGCGTCGAAGGAAACTGGAAGCAGCTCAAGGGCAAGGTCAAGGAGCAGTGGGGCAAGCTGACCGACGACGATCTCGATGTCATCGCCGGCAAGCGCGACCAGCTCGAGGGCAAGATCCAGGAACGCTACGGGATCGAGAAGGACAAGGTCCGGACCGATGTCGACGACTGGTATGGCCGCCAAACCTGGCAATGACCGGCATTGCGAACGGCTCGCTGTAAAGCGGGTTTGCGCAGACCCCGCAGGCTAGCGCCTGCGGGGTCTTCTTGTTGACGGGCACCCGGCGCTGGTTCGGCACGTCGAGGACTATTGGGCGGCGAGCATGAAGGCCGGCAGCCGAAGCAGCGCGGCCGCCGGCCGATCCTGTCAAATGACTTTGCATCCACGGCGTCTCTGCCTTAGTTCTGCGCGGAACGGCGGGCAGAGGCGTCTGGCATGGATCGGGATGCGTCGTCGGACGCTCAACTGCGACTTGCGGCCCGCGAGGCCGAACTTGCCCGCGTCCAGAAGATCGGACAGATCGGCGGCTTGACGGTCGACCTGCGCGGCGGCCGGTTCCGCAACACCCGCTCGCCCGAATATCTCGTCGTCCACGGCCTGCCGCCCGAGGCGGTTCACGAGACGCACGAGGCCTGGGTCCAGCGTATCCACCCCGATGACCGGGACCGCGTACTTGGCCATTTTCTCGAGACCGTTCGCGGTCACGCGACCGATTACGAGGTCGAGTACCGGATCATCAGGCCGAGCGATGGGCAGATTCGCTGGATCCTCGCCAAGGCGGAGATCGAACGGGATGCCGACGGCGCGGCATTGCTGCTCCAGGGCGCTCACATCGACGTCACGGCGCGCAAGCAGGCTGAGGAGCAATACGAACTCGTCGCCCGCGAACTCTCGCACCGGATCGCAAATATCTTCGCGGTGGTCAGCAGCCTCGTCCGGATGGCGGCTCGCTCCGAGCCAGAGAGTCGCGCTTTTGCCGCCAGGATCGAAGAGAGACTGGCGGCACTGCACCGGGCCCACGCCTTCGTCGGCCGCAGCAGGACCGATGCCGAGGGCGGCCTCATCGACCTGCTTTCCCGGCTGCTCGCGCCCTATCGGGAGGGGGCCGGCGAACGGGTCCAGATAGACGGCAAGGACGGCCCGATCGGCCCGCAAGCAGCGACCTGCATCGCCCTCATCGTCCATGAGTTGGCGACGAACGCGGTGAAGTACGGGGCGTTGTCATCGCAGACCGGGATGGTGACTGTCACGGTGGATCGCGACGAACGTGCTGGCCGAATTTGCTGGCGCGAAGCGGGCGGCCCGGCGATCGAGGCGCAGCCCAAGCGCAGTGGCTTTGGCTCGACCATGATCGAGCGCACCATCAGAGCTCATCGAGGGCTGGAGGTGCGATATGACTGGAACCCGGCGGGGCTGTGCGTAACGATCGACGCAAGCCTCGAGGCACTGGGGCGCTGACGTCGCTCAGCCCGCGTTCATCGAGTCGATCCTATCCTGCCGATGGTCAACTGTCCCAGCCCGGCCTGGGGAAGCCCGGAGAACGCCATGATGTTCAAGACCCTCGCCATCGCGGCCCTCGTCGGAGCGGCCATCTCGTCCGCGACCAGCGCGAACGCCCAGTATTACGATCCCTACCGGCCGCCGCCGCCGCGCTATGATTACGATCGGCCGCCGCCGCCCTATGGCTACGACCGCCCGCGCTACGGCTATGAGCGGCCCTATCGCCAGCGCTTCGGCGACACCTGCGTGACCTCACGCGGCTCCTGCGCGGCCCGGCCGGCTCCGGCCAATTCGTCCTGCAGCTGCTATATCGAAGGCTTCGGCATGAAGCGCGGTGCCATCGACTGACAACCGACCGCAAAGCTGCTTCCAGACAAGGCTGGCGGTGCTGGCCGGCGACTGCGCCGGCCAGCACCGAAACCCTTGAATACTGGGCAGCGTACCGGACGCGGCAGTCATGACGAGACCGCTTCCGTTCGGGCAGAATTAGTTAATTTTACCTTGTTTTGCAGTTAACCTTGTCTTCATGGATCGTCTCTGGCTTTCTCACCCCAACGACGCAGCGGCACCGTTGCGCAACGCAGGGTTGGGCTCAGCTATGACGTTCAGGCTTCTTTCGCTTTCGGCTCTCGCCACCACGGCGCTCATGGGCCTCGCCGCTCCGGCGCTCGCCGGCGGCTGCACCAGCTCCTCCTGCTACCGGGCGCCGGTCAGCACTTGCGGCAGCGGCTCCTGCTACAAGCTGGTTTCGACCCCACCGGTCTACGGCACCGTCGATGAAAGCTATGTCGTGCGTCCCGAGCGCACCTTCTCGCGGGTCATCCCGGCGCAGTACGACACCGTCACCGAGCAGGTCGTGATCCAGCCGGAACGCCGCGTCGCCCGCCATATCCCGGCCCAGTACCGGACCGTCTCAGAGAAGGTCCTGATCTCGCCGGCGACCAAGCGCTGGGAAGTCAGCCGCGACGCCTACGGCCAGACCACCGGCTGCTGGGTGCATGTCCCCGCGCAATACGGCTATCAGCAGCGCACGGTGGAAGTGTCTCCGGCCTCGGTCGACTACGACGTCATCCCGGCCGTCTATGGCCAGCGCAGCCGCCGCGTAATGGTCAGTGCGTCGCGGGTCGAGCACCAGACCGTGCCGGCCGAGTATGCGACGCGGCAGCGTCAGGTCCTTGTCAGCCCCGGCTCGCAGCATTGGGCCAAGGGCGGCTACTGAGTTTTCCAAGTTTTCTTCGTAGTACCTGTCACCACGTAAAAACACCTCACGCCCCGGCCTCGGCCGGGGCTTTTTTCTTGTTTGGCATCAACGCTGAAGAGGTGGGCGAGTCGCCCTCATCCGTCATAGTCGGGCTTGTGCCGACCATCCACGTCATCGCGTTCTCGATCGCATCCGGCGTTCAAGACATGGATGCTCGCCACAGGGGCGAGCATGACGCGAATGGATCAATGTCGAGATCGAAAGGTCGCCGACGCTCAGGCCAGCCCGCCGGTCAGCAGGATCAGCACGCCGATGCCGAGGGCGAAGGCCAGGATGCGGGCCGGCATGGAGAACAAGGTGCCGGGCGGCTGCTTTGTCATGAGGCCGGCGGCGACCTCGACCAAAGCGAGCGCCAGCAGCACATAGACGAAGGGCGGGAAGGTCCCCCCTCTGGCGATCCAGCCGGTATTGACCGCAAGCGAGGCGAGCGCGCCAAGGCCGATGCCGGCCGCGGCGAAGAATTGCTCGGGCCGGCTGAAACGCATCGTAACCTCAGCGCCGGCGGAAGTTCTGCGGCCGCGGCGGCATCGGGCCGGGGCTGGCGGTCTTCTGGCGGAAGTTGATCCGGCCACGATCGAGATCGTAAGGCGACATCTCGACGACCACGCGGTCGCCGGCGATGGTGCGGATGCGGTTCTTCTTCATCTTGCCGGCCGCATAGGCCAGGATGACGTGGTCATTGTCGAGCTTGACCCGGTAGTTGCCGTCCGGAAGCACCTCGACCACGGTGCCGTCGAATTCGAGCAGTTCTTCTTTCGCCATTCGCTGATCCTTCGTCTTGTCCTCGGCGCGGGGCCAGGCCAGCTAGGCCGGGCCCCAGCGGTTACGGCGCCTGTCAGTTCGGGCGCCGCCCGCCGCCGCCGGTGCGTCGTTGTCCCGTTCTTTGCTGCAAGAACGCGACGCCGCCAAGTCCTTCCTTGCCGGAAGCCGCGTCTTTTCGCCCGCCGCCCCCATCCTGGCGTTGGGCCGGACGCTCATGACGCTGCTGCTCCGGACGTGCCTGCTGCTGGCGCGGCTGGCTCGGACGGGACTGCTCGCGGCGCGGGTCCTGACGCTCGCCCTGCTCGGTGCGCTGGCCATTGCGGCCCTGCGCACCCCGGCCGTCGCGGCGCTGCCCCTGACCCGGCTGCTGTCCGTTCTGCGGGCGCCCCTGCCCGCGGCCACCACGGTTCTGCGGCGGCTTCTTCGGGGTGCGGCCATCCCAATGCGGCACGTCGCCGACCGGGGTGAGCGCGATCTTGGTCAGCTTCTCGATCGCGGCGAGATCGCCGCGCTCTTCCGGCGTGCAGAAGGCGATGGCGAGACCCGAGGCGCCGGCGCGCGCAGTGCGGCCGATGCGGTGGACATAGGTCTCGGGCACGTTCGGCAGGTCGAAATTGACGACATGGCTGATGCCGTCGACATCGATGCCGCGCGCCGCGATGTCGGTCGCGACCAGGATGCGAAGCTCGCCGTCGCGGAAGGCGCCCAGCGCCCGCTCGCGCTGGCCCTGGCTCTTGTTGCCATGGATCGCGGCGGACGCGATGCCGGCCTGCTCGAGCTGGCGCACGACCTTGTCGGCGCCGTGCTTGGTGCGGGTGAAGACGATGGCGCGTTCCATCTCCGGAACGCTCAGGGTCTTCGCCAGCAAGGCCGGCTTCTGGCCGGCTTCGGTGAAGATGACGCGCTGGTCGATCTTCTCGGCTGTGGTCGCGACGGGCGCGACCGCGACCTCGACCGGATCGGTCAGGTAGGCGGAGGCGATCTCGCGGATCGCCTTCGGCATGGTCGCCGAGAACAGCAGGGTCTGGCGCTGCTTCGGGATCAGCGTCGCAATCTTGCGCAGCGCGTGGATGAAGCCGAGGTCGAGCATCTGGTCGGCTTCGTCCAGCACCAGGAACTCGATCTCGCGCAGCGAGACCGCGCGCTGGTCGACGAGGTCGAGCAGGCGGCCAGGGGTCGCGACGAGGATGTCGACATGCTGGCCGAGCGCGCGGATCTGCTTGCCGACCGGCACGCCGCCGAAGATCACCGTCGACTTCAGCGAGGTGAACTGGGCGTAGGTGCGGATGCTGGCCTCGATCTGGGCGGCGAGCTCACGCGTCGGCGACAGGATCAGGGCGCGCACCGAACGCGGCTGCATGCGCCGCGGCTGGTTGAGCAGGCGGTGCAGCATCGGCAGGGAGAAAGCGGCGGTCTTGCCGGTGCCGGTCTGGGCGGCTCCGAGCAGGTCACGGCCATCGCGAATCGAAGGGATCGCCTGCGCCTGGATCGGCGTCGGCGTCTCATAACCTTCGGCGGCGAGCGCTTTGAGAAGCGGCTCGGCCAGGCCGAGGTCGGTAAATTTGGTCAAATCAGGTCTTTCTGAGCCGAACGAAATGGGGCGCACGTGGTGAACGGAAGCGCCTCGACATGCCGTCTCGGTCTACGCATGGTCTCTTTCCGCCCGGCGAACCGCTAGCCACTGCGCCGGAGGATGTCGTGTGTCGCGGGCCTTGAGGCTCGCGTCTTGAAAACGGGCGGACGCTGATGGCCCGCCCGATAGGTGTCTTCAGTTGGCGACGAGGTTGCCAGCCGAGGACTTGCCGGTCTTGCGATCGGCGATCAGCTCGTAGGAGACGACCTGGCCTTCGCGCAGCTCGCGCAGGCCGGCGCGCTCGACAGCGCTGATGTGGACGAAAATATCCGGGCCGCCGGCCTCAGGGGTGATGAAGCCGTAGCCCTTGGTGGCGTTGAACCACTTGACGGTGCCCTTGTTCATAGCGGGACTAATCCTTGCACTTCAGATCCGCGTATTCGTGGAACCCATGACCGGACGCGCGGACGCCTTGCCATGGTCTTGTATCGACGTGTGGTGGATCTGAAGTGGCCCGCCGGTCGGAATACCCGCGCGGAGGATTGGCCAGAACCGGCCGCATCTCGTCTTACATCGGTGGACCTAGCACAAATTGCAAGGTCGGTCCAGTTTGCAGGCCAAAGCCCCGCCCTCAGCCGATCTCGTGCACCAGATCGACCAGCCCGCCGAGATCGGACAGCTTGCGGAAACGGACCTCGCCTGCCGGCTCCTCGGCATGCTCCAGCGCCCAGGTCAGCTCATGCGGCACATGCGCGGCCCAGGCGCCGGCGGCGAGCGCCGGCACGATATCCGACTTCAGCGAGTTGCCGACCATCATCGACCGCACCGGCCCGTCGCCATGGCGGGCGAAGAGCTTCTCATAGGTCGCGGCGCTCTTGTCGCTGACGATTTCGACCGCGTCGAAGAAATCGCCGAGGCCGGACTGGGCCAGCTTGCGCTCCTGGTCGAAGAGATCGCCCTTGGTGATCAGTACCAGCCGGTAGCGGCCTGCGAGACTAGCGAGCGTCTCCTGCGCATGCGGCAAGGTCTCGACCGGATGGGCCAGCATCTCGCGGCCGGCGGCGAGAATTTCACCGATCACCGCCGGCGCAACCTGGCCGCGCGTGATCTCGAGCGCTGTCTCGATCATCGAGAGGGTAAAGCCCTTGATGCCGAAGCCGTAGAAGGCAAGGTTGCGCTTCTCGGCCTCGAGCAGCTTGCCGGAGATCTCAGCCGCTTCGCCATGCTCGCCGAGCAGCGCGACGAAGCGGTCTTCCGTCAGCCGGAAGAACTGCTCGTTCTGCCAGAGCGTGTCGTCGGCATCGAAGCCGATGGTGGTGAGGTTCACGGTCACGGCCACCTCGTCATGGTCGGGCTTGCCCCGACCATCCACGTCTTCCTTCGGGCAGCTTGGTGTTCAAGACGTGGATGCTCACAACAAGGGCGAGCATGACGGCTTGTTTCCCGCACCTGCTGCCTCACGCGTCCTTGGCCTTGATCGCCCCCAGCGCTGCCTGCGCGGCAGCGAGGCGCGCGATCGGCACGCGGAAGGGCGAGCAGGAGACATAATCCAGCCCGACGCTCTCGCAGAAGCCGATCGAGGCGGGGTCGCCGCCGTGCTCGCCGCAGATGCCGAGCTTGATGTTCGGACGCGTCTTGCGGCCGCGTTCTACGGCGATCCTGACCAGCTCGCCAACGCCGTCCTGGTCGATCGTCACGAAGGGATCGGATTCGAGCAGGCCGCGCGCCGTATAGGAGCCAAGGAAGGAGCCGGCGTCGTCGCGGCTGATGCCGAGCGTGGTCTGCGTCAGGTCGTTGGTGCCGAAGGAGAAGAACTCGGCACTCCCCGCGATCTCCTCCGCCCGCAGCGCGGCGCGCGGCAGTTCGATCATGGTGCCGACCTGATAGGTGAACTCCGTGCCGCTCTCCTTTTTCACGGCCTCCGCCATCGCGTCGATCCGG
Organism: Allobosea lupini; assembly: GCF_900109525.1. GTDB lineage: Bacteria > Pseudomonadota > Alphaproteobacteria > Rhizobiales > Beijerinckiaceae > Allobosea > Allobosea lupini. Next base: position 509,187 of record NZ_FOAN01000002.1, read on the forward strand.
CTCTTGACCAGGTCGAGCTCGGGCGCGCCCATGACGAGCGGCACCATGACCTCCGGGATGACGGGATGGCCGGTCTCCTTGGCGGCGATCACCGCCGCCTCGAAGATCGCCCGCGCCTGCATCTCGGCGATCTCGGGATAGGCGACCGCGAGGCGCACGCCGCGGAAGCCGAGCATCGGGTTGAACTCGTGGAGTTCGGTAGCCCGGCGCTTCAGCTTGTCGGCGGTCGTGCCCATCGCCGCCGCGACCTCGGCGATCTCCTCGTCGGTATGCGGCAGGAACTCGTGCAGCGGCGGATCGAGCAGGCGGATCGTGACCGGCAGGCCCTGCATGATGGTGAAGAGCTCGACGAAGTCCTGGCGCTGCATCGGCAGGAGCTTGGCAAGAGCGGCGCGGCGACCCTTCTCGTCCTCGGCCAGGATCATCTCGCGGACGGCAAGGATGCGGCCGGCATCGAAGAACATGTGCTCGGTGCGGCAAAGGCCGATGCCCTCGGCGCCGAATTCGCGGGCCGCCTTGGCGTCGCGCGGCGTCTCGGCATTGGCGCGGATTTTCAGGCGCCGCACCTTGTCGGCCCAGCCCATCAGCGTCCGGAAGTCGCCGGAGAGCTCGGGCTGCTGCATCTTGACCTCGCCGAGCAGCACCTGGCCGTTGCTGCCGTCGATGGTGACGAAGTCGCCGGCTTTCAGCGTGGTCGGACCGACGGTCATCGTGCCCTTGGCGTAGTCGACGCGGATCTGGCCGGCGCCGGAGACGCAGGGCTTGCCCATGCCACGCGCCACGACCGCCGCATGCGAGGTCATGCCGCCGCGCGTGGTCAGGATGCCTTCGGCGGCGTGCATGCCGTGAATGTCCTCCGGCGAGGTCTCGACGCGGACGAGAATGACCTTCTTGCCTGCCTTCTTGCCGGCCTCGGCCGCCTCGGAGGTGAAGACGATCTCGCCGGCGGCGGCGCCGGGCGAGGCCGGCAGGCCGGCGGTCAGCACGCGCCGCTCAGCCTTGGTGTCGATCGTCGGATGAAGGAGCTGGTCGAGCGCGCCGGGCTCGACGCGGCCGACCGCTTCATTCTCGGTGATCAGGCCCTCGCGGGCGAGATCGACTGCGATCTTGAGCGCCGCCTTGGCGGTGCGCTTGCCGGAGCGGGTCTGCAGCATCCAGAGCTTGCCCTCCTGGATGGTGAACTCCATGTCCTGCATGTCGCGATAGTGCTTTTCGAGGATGCCGTAGATGCGGCAGAGCTCGGCATAAGCTTCCGGCATCGCCTTCTCCATCGAAGGCTTGTCGGATTTGGCGGCGAGCTTGGCCGCCTCGGTGATATCCTGCGGCGTGCGGATGCCGGCGACGACGTCCTCGCCCTGGGCGTTGATCAGGAACTCGCCATAGAGCGCGTTCTCGCCGGTCGAGGGATTGCGGGTGAAGGCGACGCCGGTCGCCGAGGTCTCGCCCATATTGCCGAAGACCATCGACTGGACGTTGACCGCCGTGCCCCAGGAGGCCGGGATGCTGTTGAGCTCGCGATACTTGATGGCGCGGGCGTTCATCCAGGACGAGAAGACGGCGCCGACTGCGCCCCAGAGCTGCTGCTGCGGATCCTGCGGGAAGTCGGAACCGAGCTCCTTCTTTACGATCTCCTTGTACTTGCCGACCAGAACCTTCCAGTCGTCGGCCGAGAGATCGGTGTCGAGATGCAGGCCCTTGCGCTCCTTGTAGTCTTCGAGCGCCTCCTCGAAATGGCCGTGGTCGATGTCGAGCACGACGTTCGAGTACATGGTGATGAAGCGGCGATAGCTGTCATAGGCGAAGCGGGCATCGCCCGAGGCCTTGGCCACCGCCTCGACCGTGACGTCGTTGAGGCCGAGATTGAGGACCGTGTCCATCATGCCCGGCATCGAGGCGCGGGCGCCGGAGCGGACCGAGACCAGCAGCGGATTGGCCGGGTCACCAAAGGTCTTGCCGGTGAGCTTGGCCATGCCGGCGAGCGCGTCCTTGACCTGCCCGTCGAGCTCGGCCGGAAAGCTCTTGCCGTTGTCGTAATACCAGGTGCAGACCTGCGTGGTGATGGTGAAGCCCGGAGGCACCGGAAGCCCCAGATTGCTCATCTCGGCCAGGTTCGCGCCCTTGCCGCCGAGCAGGTTCTTCATGCCCGCCTCGCCTTCGGCCTTGCCGTCGCCGAAGGTGTAGACCCACTTCTGCCCTGCCATAGCCTGCCTTTCCCAACGTTGTCGCCGACATCAACGCCGGCGGGTACGCCTGGTTTCGCATTTGCGGTGCCCGCTTGTTGCAGCGCACCGGGTGCGGGGGTGGTCATGCCGAAAACCGGATGAACAATCAATGATCATGCCGCGGAGCCAGCCCACCCAACCTTCAATTCTGGGCGGCCTGGCGACCGGTCGCGCAATATGGCCAAGGTCAGCGCCGCGCGATAGGGTACCGTCCCCGCCTTTCGAGCAGCGACGACCGCCGCCGATCCGATGGTCGCCAGCGCCACACTCGCCGAGCCAGAACGACACCGAAGCCAACGATGCGCCTGAACGCCTGTCACAACTTCCACGACTTCCGGACCCTCGCCAGGAAGCGGCTGCCGGGCCCGATCTTCAACTACATCGATGGCGGGTCCGACGACGAGGTCACGCTGCGGCGCAACTCCGAGAGCTTCGAACGTTGCGACCTCGTTCCGAGCGTGCTGCGCGGCGTGAGCAGCCTCGACACCTCCGTCACCGTGATGGGCCAGAAGCTCGCCGTGCCGTTCTACTGCTCGCCGACAGCCCTGCAGCGCCTCTTCCATCATCAGGGCGAGCGTGCCGTCGCCGCCGCGGCCGCGCGCTATGGCACCATGTTCGGCGTATCCTCGCTCGGCACGATCAGCCTCGAGGAACTGCGAAAGGCCCATAGCGGCCCGCAGGTCTACCAGTTCTATTTCCACAAGGACCGCGGCCTGAACCGGGCGATGATGGAGCGCGCCAAGAGCGCCGGCGTCAACGTGATGATGCTGACCGTCGACAGCATCACCGGCGGCAATCGCGAGCGCGACCTGCGGACCGGCTTCTCGATCCCGTTCCGGCTCAACCTCGCCGGCATCACCCAGTTCGCGATCAAGCCGCAATGGGCGCTGAACTACCTCACCCACGAGAAATTCAGCCTGCCGCAGCTCGACAGCCACGTCGACATGGGCGGCGGCGCAATGTCGATCAGCCGCTATTTCACCGAAATGCTCGACCCGGCGATGACCTGGGGCGACGTCGCCGAGATGGTCAAGCTGTGGTCGGGGCAGTTCTGCCTAAAGGGCATCATGTCCGTCGCCGATGCGAAGCGCGCAGTAGAGATCGGCTGCACCGGCATCATCCTCTCCAACCATGGCGGCCGGCAGCTCGACGGTTCCCGCGCCGCCTTCGACCAGCTCGCCGAGATCGTCGACGCTGTCGGCGACAAGATCGACGTGATCATGGATGGCGGCATCCAGCGCGGCACGCATGTGCTGAAGGCCCTGTCGCTCGGCGCCAAGGCAGTCGGCATCGGGCGCTACTACCTCTACCCGCTCGCGGCGGCAGGCCAGCCGGGTGTCGAACGCGCGCTCGGCCAGCTCAAGACGGAAGTCGAGCGCAGCATGAAGCTGATGGGCGTCACCAGTCTCGACCAGCTCTCGCGCGAGAATTTACGGTTCAGGTAGAACCGGCTCCGCCACGTCTCACAGACGTCTCACTTTCGCGGCGCTACATCCGGAGCGATCAGCGACAAGCCAGGGAAATAGGTCCGGTAGCGGGACGCATCGCGCGTGATCAGCGTGTATCCGGCCACCGCCGCATGCGCGCCGATGAAGAAATCGGGGAGCGGCGATTGCTGCACACCGCCTCGGCGCCTGTAAGCTAGGAAGCACTTGCCGGCCAGAAACGCAGCGGCAAACGGAATTGGCTCCCGCTCCAGCATCGTCGTCGGGAGGGCCTCATCGAGATCCTCGATCCGCGAATAATGAACCGAGATTTCGGCATAGACCATCGCGTTGATCACAAGCCGCTGCCGATCCGCAGCCTCGGACAAGGCCCGCGCCGACCAGGCGCCCCAGCGCGTGTCCTGCGTCAGAACGTCAAGCAGGACATTGCTGTCGACCAGGACTGCGCTCATTCGGGCTCGCGCGTCAGCGCCATGATCTCATCGGTCGTCATGGCGATATCACCCTTGCTGCGGCGCAGATGCGCGACGAGCCTGTCACCGCGCCCCGTCTTGCGGCGCGCCGCAGCCGGCATAATCCGGACGACCTTGCCGTCGAATTCGAAATCCACCTCGGTCTCGGGCAGGAGACCGGCCCGTTCACGGATGTCGGCAGGAATGGTCACCTGGCCCTTTGACGTGATCCGCATAGGAACATTCCTTACTCTTACACGTAAGAGTAAGACTTCGACCGTGACGCTGCAAGCTCGAGCACGGCGTGCTCTTACCGTGGCCCGCGCGCCGCCTTAGGCCAGCGCAGCGGCCAGGCGACGATACGCTCGACGATCTCCTCCTCGGCGACCTCGTCCTCGTTGGCGTGCACCTTCCCGCGGACCGACACGCCCGCAGCGACGACCGTCTCGGGATCGCCGGAGACGAGCGGATGCCACCAAGGCAGATCCCTGCCTTCCCCGAGCAGACGATAGGCGCAGGTCGGCGGCAGCCACGGCAAGGTGCGCACCGCCTCCGGCGTCAGCGTGACGCAATCGGGCACCGTCTTCGAGCGGTTGGCGTAGTCATGACAGCGGCAGGTCGCGGCATCGAACAGGCGGCAGCCGATATCGGTGGCGTGGATCTTGCCGCTATCCTCGTCCTCGAGCTTGACCAGGCAGCAGCGGCCGCAGCCGTCGCAGAGCGATTCCCACTCCGCCTGCGTCATCTCGTCGAGCGTCTTGCTGCGCCAGAAGGGCGTGCTTTCGGTCATTGCGTCGGCCATGGCCGCTTATGCACCCTGGAGGTGATCGTCCGCAATCGGACATCGGCGATCGGAACCGGCCCCGGCCGCGAAGGCGGCCCTTAGCGGTCGCCCCTCATTACATCAATTCTAATCTATACTTAGAAAAGTTATAATCTATGAAAATTGACCGAATACTCGGATCGGCCTAACGGGGGGAAGAATTCCCTCGTTTCCGAGTTCGACAATGCTGAACCGCCGACATCTGCTACGCGCTCTTACCATCACCGCGGGCCTGGCCGCGGCGGCCCTTCCCGCGCTGGCGGAGAAGGTCACCGTCACCGATATCGTCGGCCGCAAGGTCGAGGTCGAGGCGCCGGTCAAGCGGATCATCCTCGGCGAAGGCCGGCAGATGTACTTCGTCGGCGCGCTTGACAAGAACGAGCCGTTCAAGCGCGTCGTCGGCTGGCGCGACGATCTCGGCAAGGCCGATCCCGAGACCTTCCGTGCCTATGCCAAGCGCTATCCCGAGATCGCCAAGCTGCCGACCTTCGGCGGCATGAAGGAAGGCGCATTCGACGTCGAGCAGGCGATCGCGCTCAAGCCCGACGTGCTCTTCCTCAACATCGAGGCGAAGATCGCGAGCGACGAGGCCAAGCTCGTCGAGAAGCTCGCCTCGGTCGGCATCCCCGTCGTCTATGTCGACTTCCGCGAGAAGCCGTTCGAGCACACCGAGCCGTCGATGCGCCTGATCGGCAAGCTCTTCGGCAAGGAGCAGGTGGCGGAGGAGTTCATCACGTTCCGCGCCGAGCAGATCAAGGTCGTGACCGACCGCCTCGCCGCTGCCAAGGACCTGAAGCGCCCGCTCGTGATGGTCGAGCGCGCCGGCGGCTACTCCGACGATTGCTGCATGTCCTTCGGCAACGAGAATTTCGGCAAGATGGTCGACTTCGCCGGCGGCCGAAACCTGGCGACGCCGCTGATCCCCGGCACCTTCGGCACGGTCAATGCCGAGCAGATCGTCGCCTCCAATCCCGATGTCGTGATCGTCACCGGGAGCAATTGGGACGGCTATGTCCCGGGCGGCAACTGGGTCGGCCTCGGCTACGGCGCCGACATGACGGAGGCGCGCCGCAAGCTGACCAATCTGATGAAGCGCCCGGCCTTCACCCAGACCGCCGCCGTCAAGAACGGCCGCGTCCACGGCATCTGGCACCAGTTCTACAACAGCCCCTATCAGTTCGTGGCGATCCAGGAGATCGCGAAATGGCTGCACCCGGAGCTGTTCAAGGACGTCGATCCGGGCGCGACCATGAAGCTGCTGCACGAGCGCTTCCTGCCGCTGCCCTATGAGCCCGGCCTGTGGGTCTCGCTCGAGGCGGGCAAATGAGCCTGGCTCCCGCCAGCGCGGACGATGTTGTGACGACGCCGGCAGAGGCGTCGCGGAGCACGGCCCAAGGGAGAGACGCCTATCGGGCGCTGGCGCTGCGCCGCAAGCTAATCCTCGCCGGCTTCGCCGCCGTGCTGCTGGCCTGCCTGATCGTCGACCTGATGCTCGGCCCGGCCCGGTACAGCGTGAGCGAGGTGGTCAATGCGCTGCTCTCGCCCTCGACCGCACCGGCCGCCGTGCGAGTGGTGATCTGGGACATCCGCCTGCCGGTCGCGCTGATGGCGGTCGTCACCGGCGCCGCGCTCGCCATCGCCGGCGCGCAGATGCAAACCGCGCTGAACAACCCGCTCGCCAGCCCTTTCACGCTCGGCATCTCTGCCGCGGCGAGCTTCGGGGCGGCGCTCGCGCTGGTCTTCGGCGTCTCGATCGTGCCGCTCGCGATCGACTATGTCGTGCCGCTCAACGCCTTCATCATGGCGATGGGGGCTTCCTTGCTGATCCATCTGCTCAGCCAGCGCCGCGGCGTCACTACCGAGACGGTGGTGCTGCTCGGCATTGCTCTGGTCTTCACCTTCAATGCGCTGCTGGCACTGCTGCAGTTTTTTGCTTCCGAGCAGGCGCTCGGGGCCGTCGTGTTCTGGATGATGGGTTCGCTGACCAAGGCGAACTGGCACAAACTCGCCATCACCTCGGCGGTGCTGCTGATCTGCGTCCCGCTGTTCGCGCGCCGGGCCTGGGCGCTGACGACCCTGCGTCTCGGTGATGAGAAGGCGGCGAGCTTCGGCATCGACGTGCGATATCTGCGGCTGGAGACCATGCTGCTCGTCGCGCTGCTCGCAGCGGTCCCTGTCGCCTTCGTCGGCACGATCGGCTTCATCGGGCTGGTCGGCCCGCATATCGCCCGCATGGTGATCGGCGAGGACCAGCGCTTCTTCATGCCGGCATCCGCGCTGGCGGGCGCTGCCGTGCTCTCGGCCTCCTCGGTGGTCTCCAAGTCGCTGATCCCCGGGCTGATCTTCCCGATCAGCATCGTCACCGCGCTGGTCGGCGTGCCCTTCTTCTTCAGCCTGATCCTGACCAGCCGGAGGCGTTCATGGTGAAGCGCCTGACGCTCAACGATGTCGGCGTCGCCTATGGCAAGCGCCGGATTCTCGACGGGATCACCACGCCGACCATGGCCGGTGGCGAGGTCGTCGCCGTGATCGGCCCCAACGCCGCCGGCAAGTCGAGCCTGTTCCGCCGCATCGCCGGGCTGATCCCGGGTACCGGCAAGGTCCAGGTCGAAAGCACGACCGGCAAGACGCCCTGCTACCTGCCGCAGGACACGGCGGTGAACGCGGTGCTGACCGTCTACGAATCGATCCTGCTCGCCCGCAAGCAGGGCGGCTCCTGGGGCGTCGGCGACGACGAGCTTGCCGCGATCGACGAAGCCCTGCACGCGCTCGACATCGCCGACCTCGCCTTCCGCGGCCTCGGCGAGCTCTCGGGCGGCCAGCGCCAGCTCGTCTCGATCGCCCAGACACTGGTGCGCCGGCCCGAGATCATGCTGCTCGACGAGCCGACCAGCGCGCTCGACCTGCACCGCCAGTTCGAGGTGCTGAGCCTCGTCGGCCGGCTGGCGCGCGAGCGGCAGATCTGCGTGCTGATCGCGATCCACGACCTCAACCAGGCGCTGCGCATCGCCGACAAGGTGATGGTGCTGTCGCAAGGGCGGCTCGCCGCCTTCGGCGCCCCGCGCGAGATCATCACGCCGGCTTTGCTCGAAGAGGTCTACGGCGTCGTCGCGCGGGTCGAGGCGAACGAAGGCGAGACGCCCTTCATCGTCGTCCACGGCTCGGCTCGCAGGCACAGCCGCGGCGAGACACCGCTTGCCCCCGCCCAGGCAGCAGAATAACCCCCTCTCAGTTCAACCTGGCGACCCGCCGATGTCAGACAGCAGCCTTTCCTCCGGCCTTCCCACTCCTGGTGCCAACTACTCCCTCAAGGAGGAGATCCGGACCTATTGGTCAGGCCGGGCCGCCACGTTCGACAGCCAAGTCGGCCACGCCATCAAGTCGGACGCCGAGCTCGCTGCCTTCCAGTCGCTGCTGCGGCAATCCTTCGGCGCGGAGCCGCGCGAGGTCCTCGATCTCGCCTGCGGCACCGGCGAGATCACGCGCGCCCTGCTGTCGCTCGGCCACAAGGTCACGGCACTCGACTTCTCCGAGGAGATGCTGGCCCGCGCCCGCGCCAAGCATGGCGACAGGGCCCGTATCCTCGCTGGCGACGCCGAGCGGCTGCTCGACGACGACGGGACCTATGACGCGCTGGTGACGCGCCACCTGGTCTGGACGCTGACCGATCCGGAAGCGGCCTTCGCCGAATGGTTCCGGGTGCTCAAGCCCGGCGGCAAGCTGCTCGTCATCGATGGCGACTGGATCAACCGCTCATGGCTGCAGCAGATGCTGAACCGAGCCGCGACCTTCCTGCGCGAGCGCGCCGGCGCTGCTCCGCACGCAGCCGATCGCGACGCTTTCGACTCGATCACCAAGCGCTTCTTCTTTCGCGACGGGCTGAGCTTCGAGCGGCTGGGCACGATGCTGCGCCAGACCGGCTTCGCCCGCATCGAGGCTGCCGACTACGCACAGGTGGTCAGGGCGCAGCAGCGCAACGCCGCCCTGCACGATGCGCTTCGCCTCGCCTCCTCCACGCGCTTTGCAGTGCTGGCGACCAAGGGCTGATTGCGGGGTAACCCCAGCTTCTTTTTGTCGGGCAACCCCACCTTCGCATACTTCCGTTCGGAGCCGCGAGCCCTTACCTTCTGAGATCGGGCTTGGCCTTCGTCGGCCGGTCCGGGACACCGCGGACGCGCCCCCGCGGCAGGCTTAGGATGCCGCACGACCGTGATCGAGTTCCGGAAAGCGAGCTGGACGACCCGTCTCAAGCGCCTCGCGCTGAGCGCCGACTCGTGGATTGACGCCTCGCTCTATGCGGCCGGCCACCGCGCCGGCGAGATCTATGAACGCATCCGCAGCGTCACCGACCGTCTGACCGTCAGCGGCCCGAAGCGCCTCGCTGCCGAATTCGCCAGCGAGGGGCTCAACGTCGGCATCGCCGGTGCGATCGTGATGCTGATGCTGGCGATCCCCGCCTTTCGCGAAGGGCGCGAGGAGGCGCTGAAGAACCAGGTCTTCGCCGTCACCTTCCTGGATCGCTATGGCTCTGAGATCGGCCATCGCGGCGCCCGCCACGATGATTCGCTGAAGCTCGAGGAATTCCCCGATCATCTGCTCAAGGCCGTGCTGGCGACCGAGGATCGGCGCTTCTACGACCATTTCGGCATCGACGTGATCGGCACCTTCCGGGCGATCACCGTCAACGCCCGCGCCTCGGGCGTGGTCCAGGGTGGCTCCTCGCTGACCCAGCAATTGGCCAAGAACCTGTTCCTCAACAACGAGCGTTCGCTCGACCGCAAGATCAAGGAAGCCTTCCTCTCGCTCTGGCTGGAATACCGGCTGACCAAGAACGAGATCCTGAAGCTCTATCTCGACCGCGCCTATATGGGCGGCGGCACCTTCGGCGTCGCGGCTGCGGCCGAATACTATTTCGGCAAGTCGGTGAAGAACGTGACGCTGGCGGAGGCGGCGATGCTTGCCGGCCTGTTCAAGGCGCCGACCAAGTTCGCGCCACACGTCAACCTGCCGGCGGCGCGGGCGCGCGCCAGCGACGTGCTGAACGCCATGGTCGATGCCGGCTTCATGACCGCGGGACAGGTCGACTCCGCCCGGCGCAATCCTGCGACGCCGATCGACCGCAAGCGCGATGCCAGCCCGGACTACTATCTCGACTGGGCCTTCGACGAAATCCGCAAGCTGGCGGACGACGGCAAGCTCGGTCCCGAGCGGGTGCTGACGGTCAAGACCCCGCATGACCCGGCGATCCAGAAGCGCGCCGACGAGGCGGTCGAGTCGATCCTGCGCCAGCACGGCCCGGCCTATCGGGCAAGGCAGGCGGCGGCGGTGATCATGGATCCGGACGGGGCGGTGCGTGCGATCGTCGGCGGGCGCGATTATGGCGCGAGCCAGTTCAACCGGGCGACGTCGAGCCTGCGGCAGCCCGGCTCGTCCTTCAAACCTTACGTCTACGCGGCGGCGATGAGCGCCGGGCTCTACAAGCCGACCACGATCGTCACCGACCGGCCGGTCTGCATCGGCAACTGGTGCCCGAACAATTACGGGCGCTCCTATGCCGGCTCGATGCCGCTGACGGTGGCCCTGGCGAAGTCGATCAACACGATCCCGGTGCAGATGTCGATCGCGATCGGCAAGGCGACCGGCGAGACGCACGAGGCCCGCGCCGCCCGCATCGGCCGGATGAAGATCGTCGAGACCTGCCGGGCCATGGGCCTGACCACGCCGCTGACCGATACGGTCTCCCTGCCGATCGGCGCCGGCGAGGTCACCGTGATCGAGCAGGCCGCCGGCTATGCCGTGTTCGCCAATGGCGGCAAGCGGGCCAGGCCCTATGCCGCCTTCGACATCCGCAACTCGGCGGGCGAGGAGATCTATCGCCATGACCGCGACGAGCCGACGCCGGCGCAGGTGCTGAGCACGCAGGTCGCCTACGAGATGAACCAGATGCTCTCGACCGTGCCGACCGCGGGCACCGGCCGGCGTGCCGCGCTCGACGGCGTCGTCAGCGCCGGCAAGACCGGCACGACCAATGGCTATAAGGACGCCTGGTATGTCGGCTACACCGGCAACTTGGTCGGCGCGGTCTGGTTCGGCAACGACGATTCGTCCGAGACCGCCAACATGACCGGCGGCTCGCTGCCGGCGATGACCTGGAAGGAGATCATGGCGTTCGCGCACCAAGGCATCGAGCTGAAGCCGATGCCCGGCGTGGCGCCGCAGCCGGGTGACGCCAAGGCGGCAGTTGCCAAGGCGACCGACCCGGCCGCCGCGGCAGGCGCCGGCGCCGGGCATATGCCGCGCAAGTCCTTCGAGGTGCTCTCCTCGGTCGGCGCGATGTTCAAGGCGGTCGAGACGCCGCGCACGGCCCGCGCTTCCGTGCAGGTCGGGGCCCGTGAGGCCGCGACCGGCCTCACCGCCATACGCTGACCGCCATCCATGCGGATCCGGATCGTTCCATGCGCGTCCTCCCGCTGGCCTATGTGATCGCGCTTGGAGCCGGCCTCGGCCTGACCTCCGCCCGCTATGCGGTGGCGGAGCGGCCTTGGGTCGGCCGCGCCCAGGTCGGCGCCTGGACCAGCTGGCCGAACAGCGGCGCGCGCGACATCGATCCCTATATGCGGGCCTATCTGGCCCGCGGCGTGCACCTCCCGCTCGGCGCCGGCGAGGGGCTGGAGCTGATCGCCGGGCAAGACGACGCCGGGCAGGCGCTCGATGCGCGCTGCCGCTATCTGGTCAGCGGGGCGACACCGCCGGCGCGCGGCTGGTCGCTCGGCGTCGCCGACCCGCGGGGCCGGCCCCCGCAGCTGCCGATCGAGCGCGAAAGCTTCACCGATGCCGAGATCGTCCGCGGCGAGCGCGGCGGCATGCGCATCGTGCTGGCGACGACGCCCGAGACCGGCAATTGGCTGCCCCTGCCGGCGGGAGGGCGCTTCCAGCTGCGCCTTCGCCTCTACGACACGCCGATCTCGAGCCATGCCGGCGAGCTCCGGCCGGACACCCTCCCCCGCATCACCAGGATCGACTGCCGGTGAGCGCGATCGACGACAGCCGGGCCGTGCCGGCCGCAAAGCGCCCTCCGGCTACCCGCGCGGATGCGTCCCGCCGATTTCTGTCGCGGCTGGGCAGAGGCCTGCTGCGGTTCGCGCTGCTCACCCTGGCCGGCCTGTTCCTCGCCGGCATCGTCCACATCGTCACCGTGCTGCGCATCCCGGCCCTGGCCACGCATGATGCGGCCACGGTCTACGCCGCGCTCGGTGCCAACGGCCGCGCCGAGCTGGTGACACCGCCACCTGCAGGTTTGCCGGCGATCCTCGACGGCGATCCCAACAGCGTCGCCGCGGTCTGCAGCTACGATCTTTCGGCCGGGCCGCTGCGCGTCATAGCCCACACCGGCTCGCTGCCGCTCGGCCTCACCGTCCATCGCCGTGGCGGCGGCGTCGCCTATGCCATCACCGACCGGGCCGCGATCCGCGGCGTGCTCGAATTCGTGGTGATGACGCGGGAGCAGCTCGACGAGCGGCTGGCCAATGACGAGGAGGGCGAGACCTCGCGGGAACTGCGGGTGGTCTCGCCATCGCTGCAGGGGCTCGTCGTCGCCCGGGTGGTGGTCCGCCGCGCCTTCGACCGCAGCGAGGCGGAAGCGCAGGCGACCGGCGTCGCCTGCGGGTTGGCGGATTAGCCAAGCTTTTGTTTTATCGTATTTTCTTCGCGCAAGCCGGTATCCACTTCGCTCGAGAATGCGCTAGAGCCAGCCATTGCGCTTGAAGCGCCAGAAGAGCGTCAGGCAGGCGGTGACGATGAAGCCGAGGACGATGTAGTAGCCGTAATGCATCTCCAGCTCCGGCATGTTCTTGAAGTTCATGCCGTAGATGCCGGCGACCGCCGTCGGCACCGCGAGAATGGCCGCCCAGGAGGCGAGCCGCTTGGTGATGGAATTCTCCTGGCTCTGGCCGACGAGCAGGCTCGCCTCGAAGGCGAAGGCGAGGACTTCGCGCAGGCTGTCGATCTTCTCCTGCACGGTGCGGACATGGTCGGTCACGTCGCGGAACATCGGCGCCAGCGTCGGGCGAACCTGCGGCACGCTGCCATTGGTCAGGCGCTGGCAGACGTCGACGAGCGGGCCGGCCGCGTTTCGCAAACGCAAGAGGTCGCGCCTGAGCATGTAGAGGCGCTCGATGTCGCTCCGGGTCATCGGCGTCGCCAGGACCTTGTCCTCGATCTCCTCGACCTCGTCATGGATAGCCTCGAGCACCGGCATGTAGTTGTCGACGATGAAATCGAGGATGGCGTAAAGGATGAAGTCCTCGCCCTTGGCCAGCGAGGTCGGGCAGGTCTCCCAATGCTGCCGCACCGACGTGTACGAATTCGAGGCGCCGTGGCGGACGCTGACGATATAGCCGCGACCGACGAAGATATGCGTCTCGCCGAAGGCGATGCGCTTGTCGGCCATCTGGGCGGTGCGGGCGACGACGAAGAGCGCGTCGCCATATTGCTCGAGCTTCGGCCGCTGATGGGCGTTGGTCGCGTCCTCGACCGCCAGGGGATGCAGATTGAACTGCTGCTGCACGCATTTGAGCAGTGCGGCCTCCGGTTCGAACAGCCCGATCCAGACGACATGGCCGTCCTTGCGGGACCATTCCCCCGCTTCCTCGACCGGGATGTCGGCGACGCGCACGCCATGGGCATAGACGCTCGAGGCGATGACGCCGGCCTCATGGCGATGGCCATGATCGACGGGCGGATCGGAGGGCGCTTCCGCTGCGGCCGAGGCCGGGAACCTGATTTGCGTCACTGACATGCGATCCCCCACCGATCGCCGGCTCATGATCGGCAGGCTAGACCCAATGCGCGGGGGATGGGAACCACTTTTCGCGACGCGGGACGACGCGGCCTTCGACCGATCGAAGCGCTCGCGTCCGGCGACAGGCCATCAGCCCTTGTAGACGACGGGAGCGCGCGGCGGCGCACCTTCGCCCTTGCCGCCGAAGACGCCGATCAGCGGCAAGTTGCAGGTGGGGCCGATCTCGCTCTCCATGCCCATGATGGCACGCTCGGCCCGGATCGCCTCGCGTGACGGCATTTCGACAACCAGATTGTCGAGCGAGTAGCGATAGCTCTTCAGCCTGAAGTGCGCCCGCTCGCAAACCCAGAGCATCAGCCCCTCGTTCTCGGCGACGCGCTGGGCGGCCGAATCGCGCTGTTCGGGCGGCACCTGCTGCGAAGCGTCGAGGACGCGCAGGCGCGCACGGTCGGCGTTGATGACGCGCAAGGCGTTGGCGCGGAACTGACCGAGCAGCAGCCGGTCGCCATTGGCGTCTTCGCCCAGGCGATTGTAGCGCGATGCCTGCGAGGCGAACGAGCCCGAGGTCAACGCGCGGTAATAGGCGGAGACATCGTTCGATTGCGCCTCGACCGGCAGGATGCGGGCGTGGGCGAGCTTCGAGACCTCCCGGTCGAAATGGCTGCGCTCATGCGCGGGCAGGACGAGGCGCCAGGCGCGGGCCCGCAACTGCTCCTCGTCGTCCGTCAGGTGGGACCATGAGGAGGCTTCTCCGCGAAAGCGCGCACTCCAGTCGCCGATCGCCGGCGCGATCTTGTCGGCGATGATGTTGGGGCGGGGCCGGCCGAGATCGCCGGTGGTCGAGCAGCCGGCGAGCAGTAGGCAGAGTGCCGCGATCGTGGCGACCGAATGGGATGCGAAAAAGTCGGAGCCAGTTTTTCGCATGAATCCCACTCGAACTCTGAAACGAGGCACGCGCTGATTTGGATCGATCCAGAATCAGCGTGAACCGAAAGTCCTCACCCGGGACGCCTGCGCCGTGTCTCGCGTTCACCGCGGCCGGCAGGGCGCGGGCGCCGCGGCGGCTTGCTCGCGGCCGGCTCGTGCTGGCGCTCGTAGCGCACGCCGGTGAAGAACAGGATCTGGCCGAACGGGCCCGCCGCTGCGTTGCCCTGGCTGGTTGAGCGCCTGCGCGGCGCGAAAGGAATGACGTCTGCCATGATGCGCCTCCCTTGCTGGCGCCTGTGACCAATTCGCGAACCACGCGGAAGCCGGTTGGCCGCCTGCACAAACCGCGCCAGCCATCCTCAAGATCATCAAGCGCCATCATGGTTAACGCCGTGCTAACGCATCGGGGATAAGTTTCGCAAAAGTGCAGTTCGCCGACGAGAATCGCTCATGCCGTCCCGCATCGCCACAGACCTTGCCGAACTCGCCAGGCTGGCCAGCGATGGCGGGCTCGACCTGCGCCAGGTCGCGCTGCGGGTGAAGACCGATCTGCTCCTGGCGACGCCCTGCCCGTCTCCGGAGGACATGGACGCCTTCCGCGCCATGGCCGAGGCCCTGATCCCGGTGGTCGACGAGGCGACGGCGACGATCCTCGCCCGCAAGCTCGCAAGCTGGCCGCATGCACCGCGCGAGGCGCTCGCTGCCTTACGCAAGCGTGGGGGCGAGGTGCTGGCCGCGCTGATCAAGCATGACATGTCGCTCAGCGCGACCGAGATCGAGGAGATCGCGGACGAAGGCGATGACGAGGCCAAGACCGCCCTCGCCGGCCGGCGCGACCTGACCAGCAGCGCCAGCATCGCGCTCGCCGGCTGCGGCAGCGCGGAGATCGACGCGGCACTGGTCGCGAACGGGGCTGCATCGCTGCCCCATGCCGCGCTCGACCTGCTGCTGCCGCGAGCGGTGGGCGCGCCGGCTCTCGGCGCTGCCTTGCTGGCGCGGGCCGACCTGCCCGTCTCGGAGCTGACGCCGCTCTTCCTGCAGGCGAGCCTGGAAAAGCGCCTCGCCATGATCGACGCCGCCACCGCTCGTGAGGCGCTGGCGCCTTCGCCACGCCCGGCGACGCTCCCCGGCGAGCAGATCTCCGCTCTGATCGCGACAGCGCTCTCCGACCGACGCAACGCCTTCACTGCGCTGGCGCACGCCTTCGGCGGCGATGCGCGCTTCGCGACGGCGATGGCGAACGATGCGTCCCGTCAGCTTGCGGCCTTGGCGCTGATCGGTTGCGGCGCGGCTCCGGAAGATGCCACGCGCTTCCTGATCGGCCTCGGCGACGAGGCTGCCCGCTCGGTCGAGCGCATCTTCGCGCTGGTCGAGCTGATGCGGGCGCTGCAGCCGGCGGTGGCTCGCCGGCTCGCCCAGCAGATCGGCGGGATCGCGCCGCGCAGTGCCCGCTCCGGCGTCTTGCAGCCTGCCATGGACCCCAGCGGCACCTCGGCCCGTCCCAGCGCCGAGCGGGCGCCGGTTCGCGGCATCGTTCAGGAGGTCAGGCGCAGGCTCGGTGGCGGCGCCGACTGAACGCTAGCTTTCGACAATGTCGAGACGCGCATCGCCGGCGCGATTCTCGATCTCGACCAGCCAGAGATCGCTGTCGAAGCGGACCTCGCGCGCGACCCGATCCTCTATCGCGAGCGGATCGGCATCGAGCACAAGCTGGAAACGCCGCGCGCCGGCCTCGTCCGCCAGCGCCTGCGGCGCCGGGCCGTAGAGCGCCGCGGTACCGTCCAATCGGTCGAGCTTGACGAAGATCGCGCCGGCTTCGCGCGCGCCGCGCCGGCGCAGCACCGCGACGAGCCCGTCATGCGCAGCCTGGCGCAGATAGGCCGAGACCCAGAAATCGCTGGTCAGGCGCGGCAAGATGAGCGCTCGCGGGACTGAGAATGTCCGCGCCTCTCCGAAGCGCGGACATTCTCAATCGTCTTGTTCTGTCGCATTTTCTTCACGCGGACCGGCCGCCACTTCGCTTGAAAATGCTCTAGCGCCGCTGGCCCTTGATGTCAGCCGGCGGCCGGATGTCGGCGCCGTTGATCAGGTCCGCGATCGGATCGCGTGCCGCCGGCTGGGCGGCCGGGGCAGGACGGGCCGGAGCCGGAGCTGCCTGGGCCTGGCGCGGCTGGGCAGGCGCGACCGGCGCCGGTGGGCGCGGCGCCGCATCGCGAGCGGCCGGTGCCAGGGAGCCGGGCCGCGCCGGCGGCATCACCGCCTGCGGGGCGGGCGCAGGCTCGGCGACGGCCGGCGTCTCGACGCGGCGCTGTTCGGCCGGTCGCGCAGCAGACTGCGAGGGCGGCGACAGCATCGGGGCGGGATGACGGCCCTTCTGGAACAGCACCGCATTCAGGACGATCAGCACCGATACCGCCGCGAACAGCAGCACGATGAGGCCCCGGCCCGGACGGCGAGCGAACCAGCGCAGCAGCCGCGTCGGCATCGACGGGGCGGCGCGCCGGCCGGCCGGACGGCGAACAGGCATCGACAGCGTCGCATCGGAGCGGGCACGGGCGGCAAGCGTGGCTGACATGGGTCTTGAGCTCTCGGGTCAGGCGGTCAGACGAACGGGTTGCTTGGTGTCGAGGCCACGGCGCGGGGCGCGGGCGAAGGTCGCGATGCGGGCCGGCTCGCTCGCGGCGGCGACGCCGCCGATCGGCAGGCGCACGCCGACGCGGGTGCCGATGCCCGGTGCACTCTCGATGGTGAGCGTGCCGCCATGCAGGCCGACAAGGCCGCGCACCACCGACAGGCCGAGGCCCGTGCCGTCGTGAGCGCGGTCATAGGAGGACTTGGCCTGGAAGAAGGGATCGCCCAGTCGCGGCAGGTCGGTGGCGGCGATGCCGATGCCGGTATCGGAAACCGAGAGGTCGATCATGCCGCCGTCGCGCACCAGAGCGAGCGTGACGCGCCCACCGGGCGGCGTGAACTTGATCGCGTTCGAGAGCAGGTTGAGCATCACCTGCTTGAGGGCGCGCCGGTCGCCGAGCAGCTGCGGCAGGTCCGGACCCACGACGCGTTCGAGCGCGACCGTGCCGCTGCCGGCCTTGAGCGCGACAACATTGCAGCAATCCTCGGCGAGCTCGGCCATGTCGAGCGCATCCTGCTCGATCGTCATCGCGCCGCTCTCGATCTTCGAGACGTCGAGCAGCGTATTGACCACGTCGAGCAGGTGCTGCCCGGAATCATGAATGATCCTGGCGTACTCCTGACGCTGCGCCTGGCTGAACGAAACCGCGAGATCGCCGCTCAGCATCTCCGAGAAACCGATGATCGCGTTGAGCGGGGTACGCAGCTCATGGCTGACCGTCGCCAGGAACTGGCCCTTGACGTCGCTCGACTTGACCGCCTCGACGCGATTGCGCTCGCGCTCCTCGTCGATCGCATGTCGGTCGGTCACGTCGCGGCTGACGCAGACGACGGCGGCGGCGCCGTGCGGGCCGGACTGCTCGATGCGCCGTGCGCTGAGGTCGAGCCAGCGGACGACCGGGCTCGCATTGGCGCGCCCATCGGCTCCCGCCGGGACGAAGAGGACACGAAAGCAGGCGGTGGCCCGGCCGCTGCCATGAGCGGCATCGCTCAGCGCCTTCAGGAAAAGCGGCCTGTCGGCAATGTGGACGCGCTCGAACAGGCCGCGGCCGAAGAGCCCCGCGGGCTCGGCTCCGGTCAGGTTGCGGGCAGCTTCGTTGGCGAAGACGACGGACCCGGCCGCATCATGCCAGGTGACGAGATCGCCAACATGCTCGAGCATCAACTGAGCACGCGCATCGGAAGCCCGATGCTCACGCAACTCGTCATCGCGGCGATAGAGGAAGCCGACCGTGATTAG
The DNA here is from genome assembly GCF_900109525.1 of Allobosea lupini. GTDB lineage: Bacteria > Pseudomonadota > Alphaproteobacteria > Rhizobiales > Beijerinckiaceae > Allobosea > Allobosea lupini. The sequence continues at coordinate 527,727 of NZ_FOAN01000002.1, forward strand.
CGCCGCATGCAGGATCGCGACGCCAGCGAAGACGGGCATCGCCTGCCAGGTCCATGGCGCCGGCTCCGCGATCATCCCGGTTCCCTGCAGGGCGACGACGACGCCGAGACCGATCACTGCGAGCGCACTGGCGCGCGCCACATAGGGCCGGGAGCCGAAGAACATCGCTTCAGCGGGGACCGCGGCCAGCCAGAGCAGCAGCGGCGAGGCAGCGCCTCCGGTCAGGCAGGCGAGCGTGGTCACCAGCAAGGTCAGGGCCGCGCCGGACAGGCAATGCGCGAGATCCAGCCGGCCGGTGCGAGAGAGGAGGAACACCGCCAGCAGCGGCATCGCCATGGCGACGAGCACGAGCAGTTCGAGCGCGCCGATGCGGCCGCGCCAGGCGATATAGGCCGGCATCAGGCTGAGCGCCGCGACCGAAGCGGCCAGCCTGCTCAGCATGAAGCGCTCATGACGCATGCGTTCGAGCGAATCGGCCAGCGCCGATGGATGGACCATCGCCGCGACCTGCGCCCTCACCGCCGTCATCAAATTGGAAAACCGCAACGCGCACCTCTGCCGGCCGTCGGCACTTTCGCCTCGCCTTGTTGAGCCGATCCTCGCGGCTGCCGTTTAAGCGGGGCTTAAGGCGAGAGCGCCGGAAACCGGGTCTTTTGCCGACGACAGCACAAATAGTCTTTTCTTTTCAATGAATTGTGAGACCCGTAGCGCGCTTGCCTGCGCCAGGCTGTTGTTCGCGGCAAGGTGAATGGAAGCTGAAGAGGAGACACCGCCTTTGATTCAAATCGATGCTGTCGCCGACACCCGATCTTTCGACCCAGGCGCTATGGTTCGCTCGTCCGTGGGCTAGGGAGCCCGCAACCGGATGGGGACCAAGATGGCTTATCTTCTGCGCAGCATGGCGATCGTCGGCGTGATCGCGCTGAACTCGCCCGTGTACGGCACGAAGAGCGAGCCCGATGCTCTCATGGTCGATGCGAAGGCGGCGATCGCCATCCTCGCCAAGATCGATCCGAAGGCGGCGCTGCAAGGCGCTGCCAGCATACGCGAAGCCGCGGAAGTCCTGGCGGGACTGGAGCCGGAGACGCGCGCCCGGGTGCTTGCCCTGGCCGCGAGCGCCGCAACCCGCAGCAGCGAAACGTCGCCGCGACACCGCTGAGGCTTGACCTCGCCGCGCGGCAGGCCGAAGAGCTTCGCGATCTCCGCCCCCAGGACCGGCGGGTTGAGCCGGAGGCCGACAGCGGAATTCATGAGCGAGAGCCTCGACGAGATCGTCGCCAATTTCGAGCTGCTTGACGAGTGGGACGATCGCTATCGCTACCTGATCGAGCTAGGGCGGACGCTGGCGCCGCTGCCTGAAGAGGCACACAACGACGCCAATAAGGTGCGTGGCTGCGCCAGCCAGGTCTGGCTCGAGACCAAGAGCGAGGGCGGTCCCGGCGCGGCGACGCGCCTCTCGTTCCGCGGCGACAGCGACGCGCATATCGTGCGCGGGCTGGTGGCGCTCGCCATCGCCATCCATTCCGGCCACACGGCGCAGGAGATCCTGGCGACCGACGCCTTCGCGATCTATGAGCGCCTCGGCCTTGCTGCCCATTTGACGCCGCAGCGCTCGAACGGCGTGCGCGCGATGATGGAGCGGATCAAGAACGACGCCCGCGCGGCGCTCGCCTAATCGCGAGGTTCCAGCGGAGCCTGGATCGTCGGGCGCGCATCGGACGCGCGCCAGGCATGGCCCACCGGTCGTTCCTGCTTTGCGCCGAGCCCGTAGTGCTCGACCAGCGCCGACAGCGCCAGCCGGAGCACGACCTTGGCAGAGCGCGCCGGCCATTTGCGCTCGCGCTCGACCTGGTCGAGCCCCTTGAGGAAACCGCAGACATCGATCGCCAGGCCCGACAGTTCAGGGCCGAGGCGCTTGCAGGCGAAGCGCACGCGCTGGCGCGCCGCCAGGCTGGAATCGGAGGCTTCCGCCGGCCCGCGCACCGCGGCATGGGTGCCGGCAGCAAGGCCCGCATCCCAGTTGACCGTCACCCGCGGCAGCATCTTCGCCAGGGTCAGATCGGCACGAAAGCGCTCGCCGGCGGCGAACTCGACGGCGGATATCTGCGGCTGCCCGTCCTTGCCCGGACGGCGATGGAGCCAGAGCAGCGGGCTCTCGCGCTCGTCCAGCACGACCTGCTGCGCTTGCCCGTCCACCATCATCGTCGCGGTCGCCCGCGGCCTGTCGGGCTCCGCGTCGGCAAGGCGCAACCGGCGCTTGCCCGCTTCCGTGATCCAGCCGGCGAAGCCGGCCGCGACCAAGGCCTGCGCCTCGGCGGCCTCGACATAGCCGGCCCCGAGCGTGGCTCCACCGGCACCCCGGCGATAGAGCGCGATCCGGCCACAGCCAAGCGAGGATTCGACGCCATAGGCGCCCGGCTCGCTCAGATGCCGCAGCAGGCGGGATGGCGACTGGTCGCGATCGTCAGCGCTCATCATGCAGCCTCCGAGGCGAAACTCAGCTGCAGGCCGAAGGCGAAATGCGCCAGCCCTGTCTCGAGCGCTGATACGGCGAGGTCGAAGGCCGGCTGATCACGCCGGTCCTCCACCAGGGCGCAGGCATGGCGCACGGTGGTACGGTCGCGCTCGAAGCAGGCGCCGACCTGCGTCAAGGTCAGGCCGAAGCCGACATGGGTCAGATACATCGCGAGCTGGCGGGCGAAAGCGACCCGGCGCTGGCCGCGCCCGGTTCGAAGGACCCCGGCAGGCAGGCCCATCGCGCCGCAAACCGCGGCTTCGACCAAGCTCGCCGGCGCCCTCCATCGCATCACGTCTGACCGCTTGGCAATCAAGATGTTCATGATATGTTCCATTGCGAGCATTGCCTCCCCGAATTCAACCGCGACGCTTACAGGTATATATTCCTACACTTCCTCGCTGCAAGCCCGAAGTCGCCCATCCCGACAGGCTCCTGACATGTTTGGGTTGAAGGCACCTGGCGCGCAGCGCCACGAAGCCATCGGCGAAGAGAGGTGGCCCCAAAAGAAAAAGCCGCCGGCAATCCGGCGGCTTCACTGCATAGGCGGTGATGCAGCTTGGTCTGCTGTGACTCAGCGACGCTTGCGGCGCTGCTGGCCCAGACCCATCTTCTTGGCAAGCTGCGAGCGCGCCTCGGCATAGTTCGGCGCGACCATCGGATAATCGGGCGGCAAGCCCCACTTCTCGCGATACTGCTCGGGCGACATGTTGTACTGCGTGCGCAGATGACGCTTGAGCGACTTGAACTTCTTTCCGTCCTCCAGGCAGATCAGATAGTCGGCCGTGATCGACTTCTTCACCGCAATGGCAGGCTTCGGTGCCTCGACCGGAACAATCGGGGCGGCACCGCCGACAACACGATTGAGGGCGGCGTGAACGTCGCTGATCAGCGACGGCAAGTCCGATGCCGGGACAGAATTGTTCGACACGTAGGCGGAAACGATATCTGCCGTAAGCTCGATGAAATCGGAACCGTCTTGGTCAGCCATGATGGCGTTGCTCCATTGTTATATTGACCGGTCATAGCGGTGACTGCGCCCAGCTCTGTTTCCAGGCGCGAGCGCCCTCCCTGATCGCCGCCGACGAACGGTCGAATTTCCGCCGGAATAGAATCATGCAAAACGGACCAGCCGGCACTCGTCTAAGCCATACGCTTCAATATCGCAAGTGGCTGGACAAGGATTCGAATACATTCATCGAGACATATTATTGCTTATTTTGCGAGCTTAGATCGTAACCATGACGCTTTGCGCTGCAGCATTTGCGCCAAAAAGTTGTCCTTGTCAGTGTCTACCCCGACCTCTACCTGTCGTCATCGGCAAAGATAGGACGATCGCTATATCGATCGCCTCCTTGGAAATGATCAAACCGAGCCTGGGAACCAAGTATGACTAGCCGAAGCAAGGTCGCCTCGCCGCCGATTGCCGCGGTCCGTCCGCAAAGCCGCGTCGTCCACGGCGTTACCTTGAAAGACGATTATGCCTGGTTGCGCGCCGAGAATTGGCGCGACGTGCTGCGCGATCCCGATACGCTGCCAGCCGAGATCCGCAAGCATATCGAGATGGAAAACGCCTGGTGCGATACATTGATGGCGCCGACCAAGGCACTCCAGCGCGACTTGATCAAGGAGATGCGCGGGCGCATCAAGGAGGACGACAGCGAGCCGCCCCAGCCGGACGGACCGTTCCTCTATTACAGCCGCTATCGGCGTGGCGGCGAGCATCCGCTGATCTGCCGCAAGCCACAGGCGAACGAAGGCGGCAAGCCCGGCCGCGAACAGGTCATGCTTGACGCTGACGCGCTGGCCGAAGGCAAGGAGTTCTTCGATCTCGGCGACGCCGAGCACAGCCCCGACCATCGCCTGCTGGCCTGGAGCGCCGATGAAGCCGGTTCGGAGCTGTTCCTGATCCGGGTTCGTGATCTCGCCACCGGCCGGGACCTGCCGGACGCGATCGCCGATACCTCAGGCGAAATGATCTGGGCAGCCGATTCCAGCGCCTTCACCTATGTCGCGCTCGATGACGACCACCGCCCGACGCGTGTGCTGCGCCATCGGCTCGGCACGCCGCAGAGCGAGGACGAACTGCTCTATGAGGAGACCGATCCCGGCCTGTTCGCCGATATCGACCAGACCCAGTCGCGCCGGCTCCTGCTGATCTCCAGCAGCGACCACGAGACCTCGGAGGTGAGCCTGGTCGACCTCGCCGACAAGGCGGGCAAGCCCAGGCTGGTCGCGCCGCGACTGGCGGGCCGCCAGTATAGCGTCGAGCATCACGGCGACGAGTTGCTGATCCTGACAAATGCCGACGGCGCCGAAGACTTCAAGATCGTGCGTGCGCCGCTCAGCGATCCTTCGCCGTCCAACTGGGTCGATCTTGTGCCGCACAAGCGCGGCCGGCTCATCCTCAGCCATATCTGCCTCGCTGGCCGGCTGATCCGCCTGGAGCGCGAGGAAGGGCTGCCGCGCATCGTCATCCGCGACCTCGAGAGCGGGACGGAAAGCAGCATCGCCTTCGACGAGGAGGCTTATGGGCTCGGCGTCGACGCCGGCTACGAGTTCGAAACCGACCGCTTGCGCTTCATCTACGCATCGATGGCGCGGCCAGCAGAGACCTATGACTACGACCTCGCGACCGGCGAGCGCACTCTGGTGAAGCGCCAGGAGGTGCCCTCCGGCCACGATGCCGAGGCCTACGTCGTGCGCCGCATCTTCGCGATGGCCAAAGACGGCGCCAGGGTGCCGGTCTCGCTGCTGCATCGGCGCGATCTCAAGCTCGACGGCTCGGCGCCCTGCCTGCTCTACGGCTACGGCTCCTATGGCGCGGCGATGTCGGCCTCGTTCCGGACGCGTCCGCTCAGCCTGGTCGATCGCGGCTTCGTCTACGCCATCGCGCATATCCGCGGCGGCACCGACAAGGGCTGGGGCTGGTATCTCGACGGCAAGCGCCAGAACAAGCCCAACAGCTTCACCGACTTCATCGCCGCTGGCGAAATGCTCGCAGCCGAGGGCTTCACCAGCCGGGGCCGCATCGTCGCCGAGGGTGGCAGCGCCGGTGGCATGCTGATGGGCGCGGTCGCCAATCTCGCACCGGAGCTGTTCGCCGGCATCATCGCCGAGGTGCCGTTCGTCGACGTGCTCAACACCATCCTCGACGAGAGCCTGCCGCTGACCCCGATGGAGTGGCCGGAATGGGGCGACCCGATCCGGGACGTCGCCGCCTTCCGGACTATCCTGGGCTATTCGCCCTATGACAACGTCAAGGCGCAAGCCTATCCGCCGATCCTGGCGACGGGTGGCCTGGCCGATCCGCGCGTGACCTATTGGGAGCCGGCGAAATGGGTTGCGCGCCTGCGCGCGACCATGACCGGCGGCGGCCCGATCATGCTGCACACCAATATGGACGCCGGCCATGCCGGCGCGGCCGGACGCTTTGATTCGATGAAGGAGACCGCCCTCGCCTATGCCTTCGCCATCACGGCGGCCGGCGGGGGCTGGGATGCCGCTGGATCGAGCTGAGCGCAGTTCCTGCCCGGAAGTGCCATGCCGAGCATCGTCTGGACATGGTGCCGGGCGCATGCATCATCTGCGAAGACTTCAGCCCAGCTCAGGCCCGCTCCATGCTTCGATTCATAGCGATCCTGCTGACATGCCTTTTTCCGGCGGCGGCGTTTTCCCAGGAGCATCCATCCGATCTGATGAAGGAACCCTGGATCAAGGCGAAATGGACGCAAGCGATCAAGGGGGCCAGCTTCAAGAAATGGGACCAATGGATTCCGGGTCTGGGCGGCGTGGGATCGGCTCCGGTCGTCATGCGGGATGCGTCGGGGAAAAGCTGGACAGTTGCCGAGCTGTGCCAGCCGCACGACTGCGGCGACAACAAGCTGGTCGTGATCATCGACCGGCAGAGTCGCGGAATCTGGGGCATGCAGTTGACGGTCAACCCCGTCACCCGCAGATATTTCGGTGGCCCGGACGGTGACATGAAGGCGCTGCTGGAAGCCGCGCTCAAGGGCAGCCTGGCCAATGTGGGAGCCCGCGGCCCCGCCACCGTGACACCTCCGGACGCATCGGCCGCCCAGAATGGGCCGACACACGGTGACAGCGACGAAGCCGTCCTCACGGCGCAGCCGGGTGCTGCGACGTCCCGCTAAGCACCTTAGCGTAGGAATCCGATGCTTCGACGAAGGTGATCGCCGTCCGATTAAGGACGAACGGCAATCTGATGCGGATTCAGGCGGATGATACACCCGGTTCGAGCCGCGATTTCTCACTGGCGAGATAGGTCTTCAACTCGTCCATCGAGGCGAAGACATAGTCGCCATCCGGCGTGCGGGCATGGATCGAGCCGTCGGCAAACATGGTGAACTGCGTCTCGCCGACCTGATAGGCGCCGATCACCCCCTCGTTTGACGCCGCCGGCTCTTCGTCCGGCTGAGCCTCGTCCGGCTCGGCTTCGGCCGCTGATGGCTCGGCTGTGTCGACAGACGTTTCGTCCACCGTCGCAAGCGCTGACTCGGCAGCCAACTCCGGCTCCGGTTCGGCCTGCGAAGGCTCATCCACCAGGGGAGCGGGCTCGACCTTCGCCTCCTCAGACGGCGCCTTCTCGGCGACCTCGGCCTCGACTTCGCGCAGGGCACCGGGATCGCGCGGCTGCGTCACCGGCGGCCAGGGCCGCGGCGCTATCCAGCTCTCGGCTGCATCGCTGTCATCACGGTCGCGCCGCGGCGGCGCGACCTCCGGCGCATTGACGACCCCGGCGAGCTGATCGCGCAGCGCGTTGAATTCGTCGTCGACCGATGAGGACGATTCCGACCGCGCGGAGTGATCGATGCGCGGCCACCACAGCTGGTCCTCAGAACTCGGCGCAGGCGCGGTCTGCGGCTTGGGGGCATCGTCGCGCTCGTCCTCGCCCAGCCCGGCTTCGGGCTCATCCACCGCGGCATCCGGTTCGGCGGTGTCATCGACCTTCTCGTCAGTCGGGTGCGAGGCCTCGTCGATATCGACGGTGTCCAGGGGCTTGCGCTTGTCCTGCGGGTCCTCGGCCTTCTCGTCCGCCTCACCGTTTCCGTCCCGCTCGTCCGGGCGAACATCCGCGGGGGCGAGATCGAACACCGGCGCGACCGGCGGCAAAAGCCAGTCATCGATGTCGCCGGCCGTGGCGGCGGGCGACTGGGGTGGTTCGGCGAGGACGGTCGAGAGCGGCTCGGCGCGAGCGGAACGGGCTCCGTCGTCGCCCTCTGCCCTTTCGGTTGCGTCCGCCGCCTCGATTGCTTTCTTCTCGTCGGGGTTATCCTCAGCCTTGCCGAGGCTGGTCAGCGCACCGACCACTGCAGCAGCACCGGCTCCGGCCGCCAGCGTGGTCGCGATGCCGATAGAACCGGCATCGGGCGCCGGCGCCTTCTCGAGCACGGGCTCCGCAGGCGAAGGCGCGGTGGCCGGCGCCGGACGCTCGGCGAGACGCGGCTCGGAGACACGCGGCTCGGACAGTGCCACCGCCGCCATGGCGCCGCTGACCAGCCCCTTGAGACGGCGGACCTCGGCGAGAACCGCCGCGAGCGCGAGCAGGATCAAGCCGGCGACCACCGACAGTCCTCCGAGGATGACCTCAGTGAAGCCACTCTCCAGGACGCGATATGGCCAGCCATCGACTATGGCATAGGCACCGCCCGCCAGCAGCGCGAACCCGAGAACCACGAAAAGCCTGACCAACGCTTGCTCCTTTGGGGCGAGACGAGCTGCGACAGCTTGCCGCCTCGGCGGTTAACCTATCGATACCATCCGGTATTGCCAACCAAACGGCCTGCGCCGGCCCTCCCAACGGAACGCTGGCTGGCCGTGCCGGATTTCTCGGGCCACGGCGGTTGCCGCTGCCGGCCGAGGGGCTTAACTAACAGGCGAATGGCGGGTGTTCCGCCGGGCAATCATTGCCCAAGCGTTGCGTCATTGCAGCCATTCTCACGTCGCGATTTCGACAGCCCAAGGAGAGGCCCCATGTCCTTTACCCTGCCCGATCTTCCCTATGCGCATGACGCCCTCCAGCCCTTTATGTCGAAGGAGACGCTGGAGTACCACCACGACAAGCATCACCTCGCCTATGTCAACAACGGCAACAACGCGATCAAGGGCACCGAATTCGAGGGCAAGTCTCTCGAGGAGATCGTCAAGGGCTCCTATGGCAAGAACCCGGCCGTGTTCAACAACGCCGGCCAGCACTACAACCACCTCCATTTCTGGAAGTGGATGAAGCCCAATGGCGGCGGCAAGCTGCCGGGCGCGCTGGAGAAGGCGATCACCGATTCCTTCGGCTCGGTCGACAAGTTCAAGGAAGACTTCGTCGCCGCCGGCGTCGGCCAGTTCGGCTCCGGCTGGGCCTGGCTCGAGGTCAAGGGCGGCAAGCTCGCCGTCAGCAAGACCCCGAACGGCGAGAGCCCGCTGGTCCATGGCGGCACGCCTATCCTCGGCGTCGACGTCTGGGAGCACTCCTACTACATCGACTACCGCAATCGCCGCCCGGACTATCTCAAGGCTTTCCTGGAGAGCCTGGTGAACTGGGACTACGTCGCCGAGCTCTATGACGGCGCCAAGGCCTGATCGTCACATCGATCAATGAAGACGGACGGGGCCCTGCGGGCCCCGTTTCGTTTGGTCAAAGCTCAAGCCGCTACGCGCTTGAGGAACTGGTCGACTGTCGAATCGAGCCGCATCGCCTGGGCCGAGACCTCACCGGCCGCCTGGCGGACCTGCTCGGCAGACCGGCCGGTCTCCTCGACGCTGTCGGCCAACACGCTGAGATCACTCGACACGGAGAGGGCCGAGGAGCTCGCCATCGCGACGCCGCTGGCGATCTCGCCGGTGGCGATCGCCTGCTGCTCGATCGAGGTCGCGACCGAATTGGCGAAGCTCTCGATCGCGCCCATACGGGTAGCGATATTCTGGATCGCGTCGACGACCTCGGTGGTCGCGCCCTGGATCGCCCCGACCTGGCTGACGATTCGATCGGTGGCGTCGGCGGTCTGGGAGGCCAGGCTCTTCACCTCTGCCGCGACCACCGCGAAGCCGCGACCTGCCTCGCCGGCGCGCGCTGCCTCGATCGTCGCGTTGAGTGCCAGGAGGTTGGTCTGCGCCGCGATGTCGCGGATGAGGTTGACGACTTCGCCGATCGCCCGCGCCGTCTCGTCCAGCGCCTGGACCGAGCCGGCCGTGTCGCGGGAGGCCGAGGCCGCCTCGACGATCTCGGTGCGGACGCGGCGGACCTGAAACTCGACCTCGCGGATCGCCGCGCCCATTTCCTCGGCCGCCTGGGCGGCGTTCTCGACATTGGCCGACGCGCCTTGCGAATTCTGGGCGGCGCGAGCGGCGCGTTCGGACGACTCCGCCGCGACCCGCGCCAGGCCGTCCGAAGCCTCGCCCATCCGGTCGGCATTGCTCTTGAAGGCCTCGAGCGCGACGCCGACCTCGCCGCGGAACAAGGCGATGGCCTCCTCGACATGCTTCTGGTGGCGATGACGGTCCGCCTCGGTCGTCAATTGCTGCTGCTGCAGGCTCGCCCGCTCGGCGAGGCGCAGCTTGAGCACGCCGAGCGCCCTGGCGATCGCCCCGATCTCGTCCTGGCGGCCAACAGCGTCGATCGGCGTGTCGAGCTTGCCGTCGGAGATGCCGACGATCGCGCGGGTCATGCTCTTCAGCGGCCGCATGGTCCGCGACAGCGAGATCCAGAGCAGCGGCCCGAGCACGACGAGCAGGGCGATGCCGATCCCGATCGTCAGGAACTGCTCCCAGGCCGCGCGGGCGACGAGCCGGGTCTTGTCGAAGCGCAGCGCGACATAGCCGATCTGCTTCTTGAAGCTGCCGACCTTCACCGAGAGCAGCTGCGTCACATAGGTCTTGTCCTCAAGCCGCAGCGTGTCCTGCTCGCCGACGAGATTCCAGGCTTCCCGGCCGAGCTGCCGGCCGAGCCCGTTCGGGGTGAACGATAGCCGCGCCTCGTCATTGCGCCCGGCCGAAGCGAGCGCGACCAAATCGTCAGCGACGAAACCCGCATCGAAATCGGGATCGCGCTTCAGCGATTCCAGGATGTAGGTCAGGGTGATGGTGTCGCGCGCCAGGATCATCGGCGGCGCGGCATGGGCGATCATCGCTGTCAGCGCCGCCATCTTCTGCTCGAGATCGCCGCGCGTCTTGGTCTCGTTGTAGCGGGAGGCGGCAATGACGACGAAAGCAATCGCGATGGCGACGATGGCGACCGCAGCCCCGGCGATCCGGCTGCTGAGCGAGCGCGTCACCCTCTCGACCTGGCCGAGCTGCGGCACGGCCACATGCGATCGCGGAGCCCGCGACTGAAACCAGGCCATCACGCTCATCTTCCCACGGACTCCAGACACCGACATTCCCAGGCTGCCGGGACCGTCACTCCGCAAGGTGAACGGACGGGGTAAATTTTCGATTGCAGTCGACGCATCCCGCGCGCGCAGCGACAAGATCTCAGGTCAGGCAATGTCCGCGAAACGGCCTATCCGCAGGCCCGGCGGGGCGAACGCCATCAGCGCCGCATGTTCGAGCGGGCGCGTCGCGACGACAGGATCGAGCGCGACGAGCTCGTCGTCGACATGGCCGGGATGGCACATCACCAGATGCGCCGGCCCCGGCCGGATGAGGAAGGCCTCGAGATCGTCAGCGAAATCGCGCTCGGGATCGAAAGGCGAGAAACCGGAGAAGCCGCGATTGGTCGGAATGCCGCGTCGGGCTGCGGCCCGGCGCAGCCCCATGGCGAGCCCGGCGACGGTCAGCGCCTTGCCGACCGCGATGCCGCGGGCCCGGATCGCCGCGATCGAATCGGAGGGATCGCGCAGATAGACCGAGCCGGCGGGATAGCGCGCAGCCAGCGCGTCGAGCACCTGATGGCGGACGCCGGGCAGGACATGGACGTGCTGGTGGCCGTCGACAAAATCGGGCGCCCGGCCGAGATGCTGCTCGAAGGCGTCGAGCTGGCGGGCGATCTCGGCCGTAATCTCGGCACGCGCCGCGCCGGAGCGCAGCGCCAGCGGCGCGAGCCCGCCGAGCCTCGGCAGGGTGCCTGACGGCGCGACGGTCGGCATCGGCGAGAGCGGGGCGGCGCAGGTCAGATTAAGGTGAAGGCCGAGATCGGCTCGGCCGGAAAAGGCCGCAAGCTCGCCGGCAAGGCGCGGCCAGTGCGGCCGGTTGGTCATCGCCCCCGTGGCCGAGAGCCTGCCGGCGGCGAGCAGCTCCAGGATCGAGCGGCTGACACCCTCGGTCATGGCGAAATCATCGGCGCAGAGCACGAAGCTGCGGGTCATGCCGGCTGTTACCCCCTATTCATCAGCGCTGGTATATGGAGCCTGCGGTTGGTTCCACAGCCCTAGAGCCCGTTCCGATCAGCTTGCATCGCAAGCTGATCGGTAAAACGGTCTCTAAACTAGAAATGAGAGACGGATTCACCAATCAGATTGACTCAATCTGATTGGCCCCGGCTCTAGCCGAGCAACGAAGGTCCCGAAAGCCTTGTCCGCGATTGCGCCCAGCTCCGCCTCCGCCACGATGCCGGCCCTCGCTCCACGGCCGGAGCTCTCGATCGTGGTGCCGGTCTACAACGAGGCCGACAATCTCGCGCCGCTGATCGCGCGGCTCGAGCCGATCCTCGACGCCCATGTCGCTTCCTGGGAGATCGTCTGCGTCGACGACGGCAGCCGCGACGGCACGCTGGCGGCGCTACGGGCCCTCAACGCGCAGGACAGCCGGATCCAAGCCATCTCGTTCAGCCGCAATTTCGGCAAGGAAGTCGCAATCGCCGCCGGGCTCGACCATGCCAATGGCGACGCCGTGGTGATCATGGATGCCGATCTGCAGCATCCGCCGGAGGTGATCCCCGCCTTCCTGGCGAAATGGCGCGAGGGTTTCCTCAATGTCTACGGCCAACGCACCGACCGCGAAGGCGAGAGCGCGCTGAAGCGCAATTTCGCCAAGGCGTTCTACAAGCTCTTCGCCAGCTTCGGCGAGACCGAGCTGCCGGAGGGCGCCGGCGATTTTCGTCTGCTCGACCGGCGCGTGGTCGAGGCGCTGCGGGCGCTGCCCGAGCGGGCGCGGTTCTCGAAGGGTCTCTATGCCTGGGTCGGCTTCCGGGCGACCGGCGTGCCCTTCGCGGTCGCCGACCGCGCCCATGGCGAGAGCAAGTTCCGCTTTCGCAAGCTGTTCAGCTTCGCCTTCGATGGAATCTCCTCGTTCTCGACCGTGCCGCTCAAGATTGCGACCTGGCTCGGCGTGCTGATCGCTATCGTAGCGACCCTGACGGGCCTGTATTTCATGGTCCGGACGCTGCTCTTCGGCACCGACCTGCCAGGCTTTCCCTCGCTGATCGTCTCGATCATGTTCTTCTCCGGGATCCAGCTGATCTCGCTCGGGATGATCGGCGAATATGTCGGGCGCATCTTCGCCGAGGTGAAGCGCCGGCCGCTCTATCTGGTCGGCGAGCGGGTCGGATTCGACAGGCAGGACAACACCCAACCGCGCGGCGGTGAGCTGCCGCCCGGGATCGGGCAGGCGCCATAGCAAGCCCAGTGCTGGACCATCTTCCGCGACGCAGCTATGCGGCTACCTGCAAAGGGGAGCGCCGACCGTGGCGGGCCCGAGTGGCGCGATGCTGAGAAAGATCCTCTCCGTCAGCGGCTTCACGCTGCTCTCGCGGCTGTCCGGTTTCCTCCGCGACACCGTGCTGGCGGCAACGCTCGGCGTGAGCGGGCTGATGGACGCCTTCTCGGTGGCCTTGCGCCTGCCGAACCATTTCCGCGCCATCTTCGGCGAAGGCGCCTTCAACCAGGCCTATATCCCGGCCTATAGCCGCATCCGCGAGCAATCGGGCGAAGCCGCCGCAGCACAGTTCTCGAACCGCGTCTTCTCGCTCAACCTCCTCGTCCAGCTCGTCCTGGCGGGGCTCGCCATCCCGTTCATGCCGGAGCTGGTCCGGCTGCTGGCGCCCGGCTTCGCTGGCGATCCCGCCCGCTTCGACCTCGCGGTGACGCTGACGCGGATCACCTTCCCCTATCTGCTCTTCGTCACGCTGGTGACGCTGCTCTCGGCCAATCTCAACGCCGTCGATCGCTTTGCCGCGGCGGCCGCCGCCCCGATCCTGTTGAATGTCTGCCTGATCGGGGCGCTCTTCGTCGCCTTCCTGTTCCCGAGCGCGGCCCATGCCGCCGCCTGGGGCGTCGCCGTCGCCGGCTTGCTGGAATGGCTGCTGCTCTGGATCGCGGCGCGGCAGGCGGGCGTGTCGGCGGCACTGACCCGGCCGCGCCTCGATGGCGAGGTCAAGGGCTTCTTCAAGGCCTTCGGACCGGCGGTGATCGGCTCGGCCGGCGTGCAGATCGCCCTGTTCGCCGACACGATCATCGCCTCGCTGCTGCCGGCGGGCGCCTATTCGGCGCTGTACTATGCCGAACGTCTCTACCAGCTGCCTCTCGGCGTGATCGCGATCGGTGTCGGCACGGTGCTGCTGCCGACGATGAGCCGCGCCATCGCCAACGGTAACGAAGCCAAGGCGGAAGCAGCGCAGAACCGCGCGATCGCGCTGACCCTGGTCGCTGCCGCGCCCTTCGCCGCCGCCTTCCTCGCCATTCCCGAATTGATCGTCGCGGCCCTGTTCGAGCGCGGCCGCTTCGACGATGCGGCGACGCAGGCTGCCGGCGCCGTGCTGTTCGCCTATGCGATCGGCCTGCCGGCGATCGTGCTGATCCGCGCCCAGGTCTCGAGCTTCCAGGCGCGCGGCGACACGACGACGCCGATGCTGGTCTCGCTCGCGGCCATTGCCGCCAATGTCGGGCTGAAGCTGCTGCTCTGGCGCAGCCATGGCGCGCCCGGCCTCGCCTTCGCCACTGCCGTCGGCGCCTGGATCAATCTCGGCGCGCTCTACGGCCTGGCGCTGAAACGCGGCTGGACCAACCCCGATCGCGCCTTGCCGCTGCTGATCGTCATCGTCGGCGTCGCTGCCGGCCTTGCCGCGCTGGTCGCCCGGCTGCTGGCCGAACCGCTCTACGGGCTGCTCATCGGGTTCCCTGTCGAGCCACGCCTGATCGCACTCGCCATCCTCAGCCTCGTCGCGGCAGGGATCTATGGCGTCGTGGCGCTTGGGGGATTGAGATCGGCTGGGCTCTGGCGGCTTCTGCGCTAGCAGCCGCCGTCATTCCGGGATTTCGCTCAGCGAAAGGCCCGGAACCCATGACCACGACGCGGCTCCCGTACGTCATGCTCGCCCTCGTGGCGAGCATCCAGGTTTTGAACACCACATGTGGTCAGCGTGAAAAAGACGTGGATGGTCGGGACAAGCCCGACCATGACGAAGGGGTCGTGTTCATGGGTTCCGGGCTCAGGCCTTCGGCCTGCCCCGGAAAGACCGCGTGGTTCAGCCGGCGATCGATCCTACGCCCGCGTTCAGCCGGGCCATCAGGCCTCAGGCGCCCTTGCTGTGGGCGAACTCCATGTAGAGTTCCCGTGCCTTGCGGAACATCGGGCCAGGTTGCAGCTCGCGATCGTCGATCTTGTAGATCGGCATCACCTTCGAATAGTTGCCGGAGGAGAAGATCTCGTCGGCCTGCTCGAAATCCTCATAGCGCAGCGTCGTCTCCTCGACGGCGACGCCGGCCTGGCGCAGCAGGGCGATGGTACGCTGGCGGGTGATGCCGTTGAGGAAGGTACCGTTCGGGGCTGGCGTCTTCACCACGCCGTCCTTGGCGAGGAAGATGTTGGAGGTGCCGGTCTCGGCGACATTGCCGAGCATGTCGAGCACCAGCGCGTTGTCGAAGCCCCTGGCCTTGGCCTCGCGCAGCACGCGGGCATTGTTGGGATAGAGGCAGCCGGCCTTGGCGTCGGTCGGGGCGTTCTCCAGGGTCGGGCGGCGGAACGCGCCCTTGGTCACCGAAAAACCCTTGCCGGGATCGCCCATCGCAGCCTCGAACAGGCAGAGCGCGAACTGGGTCGACTCGGGGTCGCCGATTATGGTGGACGGACCGTCGGCCTCGGCCCAGTACATCGGCTTGATGTAGAGCGCGGTGCCTCCCGCGAACTTCTTCACGCCTTCGGCGGTCTTGGCGACAATCTCCTCGGCCGAGACGGTCGGCTTCAGGCCGAGCGCGAGTGCGGAGCGGTTCACGCGTGCCGCATGCCGGTCGAGATCGGGCGAGACGCCGTCGAAATGGCGGGCGCCGTCGAAGACGCAGGAGGCCTGCCAGGCGGCGTGGGTGCGCGGCCCCATGATGCCGGGATTGCCCTCGCGCCACTCACCGTCGAACCAGGTCCATGTCTGCGAATACCAGGCCATCATGCGCTCCAATCGCCAGTGCTTCTGGCCGGCACCGTCTGCCGCAGGCAGGGCGACGTCAACATGCCCGCCGCATGCCGATGAACGATTGCTGTGATGGATGCGATCGTAGCCGGTGATGGATCGCGGCGGCAGGCGCAGCTTCGTTCACAGGCCTGCGCGATCGCGGCCGAGGCTCAAAAGCCCGCAGCTCGCACCAGAGAGACGACTACCATGCCGGTCACGAGCGCCAGCAGTTCGCTGCGCCTGATCACCATGCTGGCGATCGCGGCCAGCAAAGCGAGCCCGGCGGCGAGGCCGAGGCGCTCGATCAGCGGCAGCACGGTCGCGACCACGATCGAGCCCGGCAGGGCGGCGAGCCCGCGCCGCACCCGCGGCGTCAGCGGGATGAAGCTCATCAGCACGACGCCGGAGATGCGGCAGAGATAGGTCGCCAGCGCCATGCCGAGGATGGCGAGATAGGGCCCCCAGCTTCCCGGTTCAGGCGGGGTCATCGAGCAAGGCCCCCGCCACGGCGCCGGAGAGCGCGCCGACGATGATGAAGGCATAGCCGTCGACCAGCCGCGCGGTGACCAGCGCGACGACGCCGGCGATGATCCAGGGCAGCATCGCGCGCTTGCCGCGCCAGAGCGGCACGATCATCGCCGCGAAGAAGATCGGCATGACCATGTCGATGCCGTATCTGCGGGGGTCGGCGACGAGGGTGCCGAGCAGGTAGCCCGGGACGGTCATGGCGACCCAGAGGACCCAGAGCGCAAGGCCGGCGCCAAGGACGACACCGAGATCGCGGCCGCCCTCGCCATGGTAGCGCGTGCCGACCAGCCAGTTGGCATCGGTGAAGAAGGAGAGCTGGAAGGCGGTCACGAACCAGGGATAGCGCGAGAACCAGGGCTGCAGCGACGCCGCCTGCAGGATTGTGCGGGCGTTGACCGTCGCCGTCACGAAGGCCAGCGCGACGATCGCCCCCCAGGTCCATTCCGGCCGCCAGAGCTCCATCGCCACGAGCTGGGAGACGCCGGCATAGACCAGCGCGCTCATCAGCACCGCCTCGAACAGGGTGAGGCCCTTGGCCGAGGCGGCAGCGCCGAAGGCGACGGCGAAGACGATCACGCCCGGCATAAGCACCGAGACGCGGCGCAGGCCGAGCCGCATGCCGGCGAGGGTGAGCTGGGCCGCGGCCGGCGGGTCGGAATTGTCGTCGGAGGAAGGCATGCGTCCTCGAACCGGTTTCATTGGCTCACGTCAACATCTTGCAAGCTCCGGGCCTCCATGAGCGCCGCGCAGGGCGGGCCGACCCTCTCCTTTTTCACGCGAGCATGCTGCTCTAGAACCGCGATATGCTCTGGCTCTCCTCCATCGATCAGACCGCCCCTGCCCTGCCCGCAGCCTGGCTGATCGCGACGCAGGCGCAACCTGCGAATCTGCCCGAGCGCTCGGCGTTGCGACGCTCACTCGCCCGCACGCTGCTGGCCCGCCAGTTCGGCCTAGCGGAAGCTGCTGTCGAGATCGGGCATGAGCCCGCAGGACGCCCGCTGATCCTTCGCCCGCGCGCCTCAGGCCTGCACCTGTCGCTCGCAACGCGCGCGGGCCTTGTCGCGATAGCCTTGGCGCATCACTCGGTCGGCATCGATGTCGAGCGGGTCGCACTCGCGAGCGAGCCGCCGTTCGCCATGCTGCATCCGGACGAGCAGCTCTGGCTGGAGAGCCTGCCCGCCTCTGCAAGGCCGCTGGCTTTCGCCCAGCTCTGGAGCGCGAAGGAAGCCTATGTGAAGGCGCTCGGCACCGGCTTCGCGCGGGAACCAGAGAGTTTTTCGGTGCAACTCGACGGCGCCGAGCGCTTCACCGTCAACGATGACGAGACTGGCCGCCGAGCCGCCGGGGTCATCCGCCTCACGAAAAGCGGCGGCCATGAAAGCATGGCCGCCGCGTTCATCATTCTCGATCGAGCCTGATTGTTCAGCCGGGCTGGTCGACCGGCTTCTTCTTCAGGACATAGCCGGCGACGACGACGATCAGCGCGCCGAGAGTCGCCGCCGTATAGAACGGCACCTTGGCGGGCAGGAGACCGATCGGGTTGGTGTCGGAGACCGGCACGCTCACCACCCAGTTCGGCATGTTCGCCTGCAGCCACTGCAGCACCGCCAGGTCACCAAGCAGCATCTCGCCGGCGATCCAGCCGAGCAGCGCCGCGCCGAGCCAGATCAGGATCGGGAAGCGCTCGAGAACCGTCGAGAGCAGGCGGGCGCCGTAGACGATCAGCGGGATCGTCAGCAGCAGGCCGAAGATGAAGAGCTCGAAATGACCGCGGGCCGCGGCTGCGATGGCGAGGACGTTGTCAAGGCTCATCACCGCATCGGCGATGGCGATGGTGCGCACCGCCTTCCACAGGTTGTCGGAGGCCTGGATGTCGCCATGCGCCTCTTCCTCGCCCTTGGCGAGCTTGATCGCGATCCAGAACAGCAGGAGCGCGCCGACGACCTTCAGGAAGGGGACGGCGAGCAGGTAGGTGACGACCACCGCGAAAAGGATGCGCAGGCCGACAGCAGCGCCGGCGCCGAGCAGGATGCCGACCTTCCGCTGCTTCTCCGGCAGCGAGCGCACCGCGAGGGCGATGACGACCGCATTGTCGCCCGAGAGCAGAAGGTCGATCCAGATGATCTGGAGCAATGATGTCCAGAAGGCTGAAGATGAGAAATCCATAGGTCGGTCAGTCCCTGTCTTAAAGGGCCGGATCTGGCCGGCGTTGCTTGAGGAAATAGCCAAGGCCGAGCACCAGAACGGCACCCAGGATCGCGGCGGGATATTCGAGCTGGTGTGCCAGCGTCTCGCCGAGCTTGCCGATCAGCCAGGGATCGGTCTCGAACATCTCACCCGCGACCCAGCCGAGCAGGCCGGCGCCGGCCCAAACCAGGATCGGGAAACGGGTCAGCAGCGAGGTGATGAGCGAGGCGCCAAGCACGATCAGCGGGATCGAGATGATCAGGCCGCCGACGAGCAGCGGGATCGAATCCTTGGCGACGGCGGCGATGGCGAGCACGTTGTCGAGGCTCATGACGATGTCGGCGATGGCGACGGTCTGCACCGCCTTCCAGAGCTTGCTGCTGGCGGCGACAGCGTTCTCGTCGCTCTCGCCATCCTCGATGATCAGCTTGACCGCGATCCAGACGAGCAGCAGCGCACCGATGATGTGCAGGAACGGCATGTTGAGGAGGGAGGCGATCAGCACCGTGAAGACGACGCGCAGCAGTACGGCGACGCCGGCGCCGAGCGCGATGCCCTTGGCGCGCTGCTCGGGTGCCAAAGCCCGGCAGGCGAGCGCGATCACCACCGCATTGTCACCCGACAGCACGATGTTGAGCGCGATGATCTCGAAGAGCTTGCCCCAGAGAGCGGCGTCGAGCAGCGAAAACGTCAGATCAGGCACCTTGGTCCCCTCCTTAAGTCTTACGTCTTTTTCGGCGCCGACCACTGCTTGTGGTCAGCGCGGGCGTCGTCGTCAAGCCAGCGCCTGCTCGATCGCCTTGCCGGCAGCCTCGGTATTGAGGCTGCCGCCGAGATCGCGGGTGCGGGTGCGGGCATCGCCAAGCGCGCGCTCGATCGCCGCCTCGATACCCTTGGCCGCCTCGTGCTCGCCGAGATGGTCGAGCATCATGGCCCCCGACCAGATCTGGCCGACGGGATTGGCGATGCCCTGCCCCGCGATATCCGGCGCCGAGCCGTGCACGGGCTCGAACAGGGACGGGAATTCGCCGGTCGGGTTGATGTTCCCCGATGGTGCGATGCCGATCGTGCCGGTGCAGGCCGGACCGAGATCGGAGAGGATGTCGCCGAACAGGTTCGAGGCGACGACCACGTCGAAGCGGTCGGGATTGAGCACGAAATGCGCGGTCAGGATGTCGATATGGTACTGGTCGACCGCGACATCGGGATAGTTCTTCGCCATCTCCTTCACCCGCTCGTCCCAATACGGCATGGTGATCGAGATGCCGTTCGACTTGGTCGCCGAGGTCAGCTTCTTGCGCGGCCGGCGCTGGGCCAGCTCGAAGGCGTATTTGAGCACGCGGTCGACGCCGACGCGGCTCATCACCGTCTCCTGGATGACGATCTCGCGCTCCGTGCCGGCGTACATGCGCCCGCCAACCGAGGAGTACTCGCCCTCGGTGTTCTCACGCACGACGAAGAAGTCGATATCGCCCGGCTTGCGGCCGACCAGCGGCCCGGGCACGCCCGGCATCAGACGAACCGGGCGCAGGTTGACGTACTGGTCGAACTCACGGCGGAACAGCAGCAGCGAGCCCCAGAGCGAGATGTGGTCCGGCACCTGGGCCGGCATGCCGACTGCGCCGAAGAAGATGGCGTCGTGGCCGCCGATCTGCTCCTTCCAGTCGTCCGGCAGCATCTTGCCGTGCTTGGCGTAGTAGTCGCAGGAGGAGAAGTCGAACTCGTCGAAACGCAACTCGAAGCCGTACTGCTTTGCGGCCGCCTCGAGCACGCGCAGGCCCTCGGGCATGACCTCCTTGCCGATGCCGTCACCGGCGATGGCGGCGATGCGGTAGACGCGATTGGTGCGGCTCATGTGTTCTCTCCAAAGAAGGCCGAGAATTCGGCGACGACGAGATCGGGGATCTCCTCCGCCAGATAATGCCCGCCCGGCAGGGCCCGGCCTTGGACGTTTTCCGCGCGCTCGCGCCAGAGAGCGAGCACATCGAAGCACTTTCCGACCGCGCCGCGATCGCCCCACAGCGCCAGCAGCGGGCAAGCGACCTTCTTCCCGCCATCGGCATCGTCATGGGCGATATCGATCGTCGCCGCGGCGCGATAGTCCTCGCAGCTGGCATGGATCATCGCAGGATCGCGGAAGCAGCGCAGATATTCGGCGAGCGCCGCCGGCTCGAACAGCTTCATGTCGGAGGCGCGCCGGCTGGTCCAGTAGAATTCCGGATCGGCCTCGATCATGCGTTCGGGCATCGGCGCCGGCTGAATCAGGAAGAACCAGTGCCAATAGGCGCGGGCGAAGGCATCGGTCGTATCGCGGTACATTTCGCGCGTCGGAGCGATGTCCAGGGTCGCGAGCTTCAGAACACGCTCGCCATGGTCGAGCGCCAGCCGGTGGCCGACGCGAGCCCCGCGATCATGCGAGCCGAGGAAAAATCGGTCATGGCCGAGCGCGGTCGTGACTTCGGCCATGTCCTGCGCCATGGCGCGCTTGGAATAAGGCGCATGATCGGCCGCGCTCGGCGGCTTCTCCGAATCGCCGTAGCCGCGCAGATCCGGGCAGACCAAAGTAAAGCGCTGCGCCAGTTGCGGAGCGATACGCCGCCACATGATGTGCGTCTGCGGATAGCCGTGGAGCAGGAGCAGCGGCGGGCCCTCCCCGCCGGTGCGAACGCGGATGCGCGCACCTGACGTCGTGACGTCGAACAACCGGAAGCCGGGAAACAGATCGTCCGCGACAGGGAGCTCGACCAGCGACATCAGGCCTCACAGATTGCAACAATCAGAGCCGATACCCGGATTTTCAGACGATTTCGTGCGCCGATTATTTCATAATTCTGGTCAATAACGCAGAGCGAGGCGGGCGACTCCCGGCCGTCATTCTCGGGCGTAGCGCAGCGCAGACCCGAGAAACTCGTGACGAGAGGGCGCCGGCTGGCAGCCTTTCCGGCAAGAGATGGTCGGCTCAGGGCCGACCATGACGCAAATTCTTACCCGCGCAACACCGCGCCGTAACGCTTGGCCATCTCGGCAACGATCTTGGCCGCGACGGCCTCGATCTCGGCATCGGTCAGCGTCTTCTGCGTCGGCTGCAGGGTCACCGCCAGCGCCACCGACTTCTTGCCCGGCTCGACGCCCGTGCCCTCGTAGATGTCGAAGACGCTCACCTCGGCAACCAACGCCCGATCGGCATTCTGGGCGCTCCTTGCCATCTCGCCGGCCGCCACCGCCTTGTCGACGATGAAGGCGAAATCGCGCGTCACCGGCTGGAAGTCGGAAAGCGCCAGCTTCGGCTTGACCTTGGTCGGCTTGTACTTGGGCAGGGGCAGCGCATCGAGATGGATCTCGAAGGCGACCAGCGGGCCCTTGACGTCGAGCGCCTTGAGCACGCGCGGATGCACCTCGCCGAAAGCGCCGATTACGCCCTTGGGCCCGAATTGCAGCGTCGCCGAACGGCCGGGATGGGCCCAGGCCGGACCACCGGCGACGACCTGCAGGCCACCGACGGCAATGCCGAGCCCGGAGAGCAGGCCGAGCACATCGGCCTTGGCGTCGAAGGCGTCGACGGTCTTCGCAGCGCCGTCCCAATGACGGCCAGCCCCCTCCAGTTTCGCGGTGCCGCGGCGCAGGCCGGCGGCGGCAATGAGCTGGCCTTCCGGCTCGTCACTTTGGAAGACCTGGCCGACCTCGAACAAAGCGATGTCGCCGAAGCCGCGATCGGCATTGGCCTGGCCTGCGCGGATCAGCCCCGGCAGCAGCGAGGGGCGCATGTCGGAGAGATCGGCTGCGATCGGATTGGCGAGCACCAGTTCGCGCGAGCCGCCGCCGAAGAGCTTGGCGGCATCATGCGAGATGAAGGACCAGGTCACCGCCTCGACCAGCCCGCGGCTGGCGAGCAGGCGCTTGGCCGCGCGGGTACGCTTCTGCAGCACGGTCAGCACCGGCTTGATCACCTCGCCCTTGATCCGCGGCAGCGGCGCCGGGGCGACGCGATCGAGCCCGGCGATGCGCAGGATCTCCTCGACGAGATCGGCCTTGCCCTCGACATCGGCGCGCCAGGACGGCGGCGCGACCTTGACGCGATCACCGGCGCCGGAGACGTGGAAGCCGAGCGAGGTCAGCGCCAGCTTCATCTCGACCACAGGCAGGTCGAGCCCGGTCAGGCGCTTGACCTCGGACCAGGGGAAATCGATGGCGCCAGGACTCTCGGGCAGCTCTCCCGCGAAGACGACCTCGGAGGGTTCGCCGCCGCAGAGCGTCATGATCAACTGCGTGGCCATGTCGAGGCCGGGAAGGGTGAAGTCCGGATCGATGCCGCGTTCGTTGCGGTACCGCGCGTCGGAGTTGATGCCAAGGGTGCGGCCGGTGCGGGCGATGTTGAGCGTGTTCCAGACCGCGCTCTCGATCAGCACGTCGGTGGTGCTCTCGTCGCAGCCGGAATGCTCGCCGCCCATCACGCCGGCAATCGATTCGACGCCGTTGTCGTCGGCGATCGCGACCATGTCGGAGGTCAACGCATAGGTCCGCCCGTCGAGCGCCAGCACCTCCTCGCCATCCCTGGCGCGGCGGACGACGAGGTCGCCCTTGACCTTCGCAGCGTCGAAGACGTGCAGCGGCCGGTTGCGATCGAAGGTCATGAAGTTGGTTATGTCGACCAGCGCGTTGATGGGCCGCAGGCCGATGGCGCGCAGGCGCGCCTGCAGCCATTCCGGCGACGGGCCGTTCTTGACGCCGCGCACCAGCCGGAGCGCGAAGACCGGGCAGAGATTGCGGTCTTCCTCGGCGAAATCGAGCTTGAGCACGACCGGGCACGGGAAGGAGCCGCGCACCGGCTGGACCAGCGGGGTCTTGATCGTGCCGAGGCCGGCGGCGGCGAGGTCGCGGGCGATGCCGGCGACCCCTAGCGCATCGGCGCGGTTCGGCGTCACCGCGATCTCGATCACGGCGTCGTCGAGGCCGGCATAGGTCGCGTAGGGCTGGCCGACCGGCGCATCCTCGGCCAAGTCGATAATGCCGTCGTGATCCTCGGAAATCTGCAGTTCGGCGGCCGAACACAGCATGCCGTTCGACTCGACGCCGCGGATCACGCCCTTGCCGAGGGTGATGTCCTTGCCGGGGATATAGGTGCCGGGCGGAGAGAACACGCTCTTCATGCCGGTGCGGGCATTGGGCGCGCCGCAGACGACCTGGACCGGCTCGCCCGAGCCGGTGTCGACCATGCAGACGCGCAGCCGGTCGGCGTTCGGGTGCTGCTTGGCCTCGATGACATAGGCGATGGTGAAGGCCGAGAGCGCCTTGGCCTTGTCCTCGACGCCCTCGACCTCGAGACCGACA
Organism: Allobosea lupini; assembly: GCF_900109525.1. Classification (GTDB taxonomy): domain Bacteria; phylum Pseudomonadota; class Alphaproteobacteria; order Rhizobiales; family Beijerinckiaceae; genus Allobosea; species Allobosea lupini. The sequence continues at coordinate 551,618 of NZ_FOAN01000002.1, forward strand.
CGCGTGAGCGTCTCGGTGATGGTGTCGAGCGATTCGGTGGTGTCGAGATGCTCTTTGAGCCAGGAGAGGGTGAACTTCATGGTCTTCCGTCGCTACGCATCGTGACTGCCGAGAGTGCCGGGACGGCTCGATTGAGCTCGTCCTCGCCATCGGCCTTGATCTTCATGGCATTGCCGCGCCAGCTGACTTCGCGCGCGACGAAGGCATAGGCCCAGATGCCGGGGAAAGCGAGATCGCGCGCCAGGTAGGCGAGCGGCGTCCGCCAGTTCAGGAACCAGCCGACGCTCCTGGCGAGCACGATCTCGCCGGCATACCAGAGCACGAGCACTGCCAGCACACCCAGCCAGGCGGGAAAGCCGAAGCCCGGCGCGCCGAAGCCGGCGAGCACGGCCGGCACCAGCGGCCCGACCAGGATCTCCGGTGCGAAGAAGGGCAGGAAGGTGACGCGGCGCAGGCGCGCCCAGCGGAACTGGCGCTGGACGACATCGCGCAGATTGCGCGGTCCGAGCGGCTGCTCGAAGGGTTGGCCGACGAGATGGATATGCTTGCCGGCCTTGCGCACCAGCTTGGTCGCCGCCGCATCCTCGGCGATTTCCGCTGCGAGCGCGGCGATGCCGCCATTGGCGTCGAGAAAGGGCTTGTTCCAGAGCATCGACTTGCCCTGGGCGAAGCCGAAACCGAGCGCCTCGCCGGCATATTGCCAGCGCGCCTGGAAGGTATTGAGGAAGGCGCACTCGACCTCGGCGCCGAAGCAGCCCGGCCGCGAGCCGGCCGGCGTCGAGCAGACGAGGCCGGTGTCCTCGCGCCAGGAGGCCATCAGCCGCTGGACATAGTCCTTCGGCATCAACACGTTGGAATCGGCGAGGATCACCCAGTCATGACGCGCCGCTTCCCAGCCCTTGACGCAGTTGTTGAGCTTGGGATTGGCGCTGACCGCGACATCGCCGACGATCAGGCGGACGCGATCGGCCCCGTAGATCCCGATCAGCTCCTCGATCAATGGCACGATCGGGTCATGGCCGTCGGCGACGCAGAAGATCGTCTCGTAGTGGGGATAGTCGAGTTCCAGGCCCGAGGTCAGCGTCTCCCGGCTGAAGGTCTCGATGCCGCAGACCGGGCGCACGATCGTCACCGGCGGCGCGAGCTTCTGCAGGCGTGACGGTGCCTGCTTGCGACGCAGGCGCACGAAGGCGACGGCCAAGCACAGCAGATTGGCGGCGACCATTAGCGCCGCGATCAGCCCAGCCCATTGCGCGCCGTTCATGCGTCTCCCCTCAGGGTGAGGTTTAAGAGGTCAGACCGCCGGTCAGGGTCGGCAGGTCGAGCGGACGGAAGCCGTAATGCGACAGCCAGCGGACATCCGCCTCGAAGAACGGCCGCAGGTCCGGCATGCCGTATTTCAGCATGGCGATGCGATCGATGCCCATGCCCCAGGCGAAGCCCTGATAGACGTCCGGGTCGAGCCCGCAATTCCTCAGAACGTTCGGATGGACCATGCCGCAGCCGAGGATCTCGAGCCAATCCTCGCCCTCGCCGAAGCGGATCTCGCCATCCTTGCGCGAGCACTGGATGTCGACCTCGGCCGACGGCTCGGTGAACGGGAAGAAGGACGGGCGGAAGCGCATCTTGACGCCCTCGACCTCGAAGAACGCCTTGCAGAACTCCTCCAGCACCCATTTCATGTGGCCGAAATGGGTTTTCTTGTCGATGACGAGGCCCTCGACCTGATGGAACATCGGGGTGTGGGTCTGGTCGGAATCCATGCGGTAGGTCCGGCCCGGGCAGATGACGCGGATCGGCGGTTCCTGCGACATCATCGTGCGCACCTGGACCGGCGACGTATGGGTGCGCAGCAGCTTGCGCTCGCCATTGGCATCGGGCGCGAAGAAGAAGGTGTCGTGCATCTCGCGGGCGGGATGCCCGACCGGGAAGTTGAGCTTGGTGAAGTTGAGGTCGTCGGTCTCGACATCCGGACCTTCGGCGACCGAGAAACCCATGTCGCCGAAGATCGCGGTGATCTCGTCGATGACCTGGCTGATCGGGTGGATGCGCCCGCGCGCCTCCGGCCCCTCGCGTACCGGCAGCGAGATGTCGAGCCGCTCGCTCGCGAGCCGCGCTTCCAGCGCCGCCTCGCCGAGCGCGTCCTTGCGGGCGGCGATCGCCTGCTGGACCGTGTCGCGCAGACCGTTGATGCGCGGGCCCTGCTCCTTGCGCTCCTCCGGCGTCATCGTGCCGAGCGTCTTCAGCAGGCCCGAGACCGAGCCGGACTTGCCGAGCGCCGCGATGCGCAATTGCTCGAGCGTCGCCTCGTCGCTCGCCGCCTCGATCTCACCGACAAGTGAATCGCGAAGGGTGTCGATGTCGTTCATGCCTGCTCTGGTCCGTTTGCGAGGCATCTTCTATGGTGTCGGCGGCGGAGAGGCTAGGGGCAATCGTGCTGGCAAAGCATCTCGCCGGCACGGAAATGCCACCCGAATTGCGGGATCGCGTGCGAAGATGACAATCTTGTCTCAAGTCCGGCGTCGCGCACTCCTGTCCACGGCTTTTGCCGGGCTGCTCGCAGCCGCGGTGCCGGCATCCGCCCAGCAAAGCGGCCAGCGCGTCACCGTCACCGGCGAGATCAGCGACAGCTGGTGCACGATCAGCGGACTGATGTTCGCCAAGGGCACCGCGCATCATCAATGCGCCGTCTGGTGTGCACTCGGCGGCATTCCGGTCGCGATCCGCGACGCCAACGGCAATCTCTACCTGATCCTGAAGATCGGCGACGACGAGGACAGCGCCGGAAATCCGCGCGTAGCCAAGCTGGCGACGCATGAGGTCACGGTCGATGGCGAATTGCTGGAGCGCGACGGCGTGAAGTACCTGCTGGTCGACCGCATCGCCGACGACAAGGGCGTCATCACGATGACGCATGAGGAACATGGCATCCAGCCGTTCGGGAACTGAAGCGATGCGAGGCGGCGTCACGGCACTGTTCATCGCAACCGGGCTGGCAACAGCGCCCGCCCAGGCTGCCGAGCCCTGGAACATCCCGCATGAGAGGCAAGCCGTGCTGAAGGGGCGCGTCGTCGACGCGCTCTGCCAGCTCAAGGGCCGCTGCACGCCGGATTGCGGTGGTGGCAAGCGCCAGCTCGGCCTTGTGCTCTCTGATGGCATGTTCAGGCTGGTGGCGAAATCGAACATCGACTTCGCCGGCGCGACGACCGATCTGTCACCCTATTGCGGCCGCGAGATCGAGGCCGACGGCCTGCTGATCGAAAACCCGGCGGTGACCCTGTTCTTCGTGCAGCGCCTGCGCGAGCGGCCGGACCAGGACTGGATCGCGGCCGAGCGCTTCAAGGCCGATTTCGAGGCGAAGAACGGCAAGGCGGAGGAATGGTGGCGGGCTGATCCGGAGGCCAACCGCATCATCGCCGCGGACGGGCCGTTCGGGATCAAGGACCTCCAGCCGAAACCGAAGCCGTGAGCGCGAGCGTCGCACGCCGGAGCGTTCTCGCTGGGCTGGGCATGATGCTGGCGACAAGAGCCTTCGGCCATGACCACAAGGCGGCGCCCGCCTCCCCGGCCTCCCCTTCTGCTCCCGACCTGCTGGCGACGCAGTTCGGTGGCCCGTTCGCGCTGACTGACCATACCGGCAAGCGCGTCACCGACGCCGACTTCCGCAGCCGCTTCATGCTGGTCTATTTCGGCTTCACAACCTGCACCGATACATGCCCGGTTGATCTGCCGGTGATCGCCCAGGCGCTCGATGCGCTCGGCCCGCTGGCCGCGAAGGTCGCGCCGCTGTTCATCAGCGTCGACCCGGTCAACGACACTCCGGCCCTGATGGCGGCCTATGTCGCCAATTTCCACCCGCGCCTGATCGGGCTTTCCGGCAGCGAGACCGACATCGCCGCCGCAGCCAAGGCCTACAGGGTCCATCGCCGCAAGCTGACGCAAGCCCATCACGGCGAGGGCCAATACACCATCGACCATGGTTCGCTGACCTATCTGATGGGCCCTGATGGGCGCTTCCTGACTTTGCTGCCGCACCGGACCTCGCCGGAGCGCATGACCGCGGTGCTGCGCAAATATCTGTCGTGATCGGGGCGAGTCGGGCCAGATAGACCTGATTGAGTCGGCGCGAGCCGGACCGTTCGACCAAGTCAGGCCGGGCGGACCGCGCGCCAGCCGGGAGGCCACCATGCCCGACAACACCGCCCAGAAGAATTCGCCCTCCTACCGGCTCGCCGCGCTCGATCAGGATTTTCTGCTCGGCGATTCGATGCGCGGGACGCGCTTCATGCTCGAATACCAGAAGGCCGAGGATGCCTTGCGCGCCCGCGGCATCGTCTCGACCATCGTCGTCTTCGGCTCGGCACGGGTGCGCGAGGGCAATCCCTGGTACGAGGCGGCGCGGGAGTTCGGCAAAATCGCCTCGGAGCGCGGCGGCGCGCTCGACGGCAAGGAGAGCGGCAAGCGCCATGTCATCGCCACCGGCGGGGGGCCCGGCATCATGGAGGCCGCCAACCGCGGCGCCACCGAGGCCGGCGCGGTCTCGATCGGCTTCAACATCACCCTGCCGCACGAGCAGGAGCCGAACGCCTGGTCGACGCCGGACCTGACCTTTCGCTTCCACTATTTCGCGATGCGCAAGATGCACCTTGCGATGCGGGCGGCGGCGCTGGTGGTCTTTCCCGGCGGCTTCGGCACGCTCGACGAGCTCTTCGAGATCATGACACTGGTGCAGACCGGCAAGATGCCGCCGGTGCCGATCGTGCTCTACGACAGCGCCTACTGGCAGGGGCTGATCAATCTCGCGCGGATGGCCGAGGCCGGCTTCATCCGGCAGGAGGATCTGAAGCTGTTCTGCTACGCCGACAGCCCCGAGGACGCCTATCGGCGCATCGTCGAGGGTGCCGGCGAGAGCTGGGCGCCGAAGGCGGTGGACAACGTGCAGACGTAAAGCCCGCCACATCTCACCGCGGTCGTCCCGGGCGGAGCGCAGCGAAGACCCGGGACCCATTCCTGAACCTTTCTTGGAAAGGCTCCTGAATGGATCCCGGATCGGCGCCGCTTCGCGGCTTGTCCGGGATGACCAGAAAGGTAACGGAAACGAAAAAGGCCGGCGTTTCCGCCGGCCTCTCGCATTCCGATCGGGTCAGACCGCTCAGGCGGCCTGGGCCTCGGTGCCCAGTGCGCCCTTGACCGTCTCGACCACCGCGGCGAAGGCGGCAGCGTCATCGATGGCGAGAGCCGACAGGGTCTTGCGGTCGAGCTCGAGGCCCGCCTTGGCGAGCCCGCCGATGAAGATCGAATAGGTCAGGCCGTGCTCGCGCACCGCAGCGTTCAGGCGCTGGATCCAGAGCGCGCGGAAGGTGCGCTTCTTGTTCTTGCGGTCGCGATAGGCGTACTGCATCGACCGATCGACGGCCGCCTTGGCAGCGCGGATCGTGTTCTTGCGGCGGCCGTAAAAGCCCTTGGCGGCCTTGAATGTCTTCTTGTGCTTGGCGTGGGACGTAACGCCCCGTTTCACGCGAGCCATGTTTGATCTCCGGAAAAGTTAGGGGACGTCAGCCGTTGGGGAGGAAGTACTTCTTCACGTTGGCCGCATCGCCTTCGAAAAGAACGTTCGTCCCACGGTGATTGCGGAGCTGCTTGTTGGTCCGCTTGATCATCCCGTGACGCTTGCCGGCCTGGGCGTAGAGCACCTTGCCGGTTCCGGTGACCTTGAACCGCTTCTTGGCGGCCGATTTAGTCTTCATCTTGGGCATTTCAGCTCCTCATAGGTCGCGAGCGCGAACAATGCGCCGCTTCAATTTTGCTTTGGGAAGCAAAGAACGACCGCCACGGCAGCCCTTATCAGCCGGGCGATCGAAGGTGGCGCCTATGACAGAAAAGCCGCGCCCTTGCAAGCGCGGCCTTCCTTATCCAATCAGGCAAGGGCCGGCTCAGGCTCGCGCCGCGGCTCGGCGATCAGGCAGAACCCGATCGTGACGATCGCCAGCGCCGAGAACCCGCCGGCGACCGACACGTAGAAGCCGGCGCTCGCGCCATAGACGTCGATCAGCCAGCCGGAGGCGGCCGAGCCCGCCGCCATGCCGATGCCCATGCCGGTCATCACCCAGGTGATCCCCTCGGTGAGCTTCGCGGCCGGCACATGCCGCTCGACCAGCGCCATCGCGACGATGACGGTCGGCGAGATCGAGGCGCCGGCGATGAACAGCACGATGCCCAGCATCCAGAGCGACGAGACGATCAGCAGCGGCAGCGTCGTCGCCGCGGCAAGCCCGATCGCGAGCAGCAATTGCATGGCGAGCGACATACGCAGGCGCAGCGCGCCGAAGACGAGGCCGGTGATGAAAGAGCCGGCGGCATAGGCCGCGAGCGCGAGGCTCGCCGCTGCCTTGTTGCCCTGCGCCTCGGCGAAGGCGACCGCGGTAACCTCGGCCGTGCCGAAGACGACGCCGAGCGCGACCATCAGCAGCGCGATGATCTGCACCGGCACCAGCCGGATGGCGGAGCCGCGGCCACCGGCGTCATGGGCATGCACCGGCGGTTCGGTGGCGCGCTGCGCCACGAACAGAGCCATGCCGACGGCGAGCAGGATCGTCGCCGCGAGCGGCCCGGCCTCCGGGAACCAGACCACGCTGAGGCCGATCGCGATCACCGGGCCGAGCATGAAGATGACCTCGTCCACCACCGACTCGAAAGCGAAGGCAGTGCGCAAATGGGGCGTGTCTCGATAGATCTCGGTCCAGCGGGCGCGCACCATCGCCATCATGCTGGGCGTCAATCCGGCGAGGCCGGCAAACAGGAAGAGCACCCAGTTCGGCGCCTCCAGGCGCGTCGCCAGCATCAGTCCGGTCAGCGCGACGACGGTCGCGAGTGTGGCAGGGATCAGCACCTTGCTCTGGCCGTGACGGTCGACCAGGCGCGAGATCTGCGGCGCGATCAGCGCATTGGCGAGAGCGAAGGTCGCGGCGACGCCACCGGCGAGCCAGTATTGCCCACGCGCCTGGGAGAGCATGGTGACGATGCCGATCGTCACCATCGAAAATGGCATGCGGGCGATGAAGCCGGCAGCTGAAAATCCGATCGAGCCGGGAGCCCGGAAAATTTCGCGATAGGGATTAGGCATGGACGTCTCCGTCACATCAAAGCGTAATTGACATACGTTGCGTATGTGACATGAGTAATTACATACGCACCGTATGTCAATTCACATACGCACCGTATGCGAAAGGAACATGGACGATGCGCAAGCCGCGCAGCCAGATGATCGTCGAGACGCGGACCAAGCTGATCGCCGCGGCGCGCGCCGCCTTCGGCACGGTCGGCTATGCGCAGACCTCAATGGACGATCTCACCGCCTCGGCCGGGCTGACGCGCGGCGCGCTCTATCATCATTTCGGCGACAAGAAGGGCCTGCTGGTCGCGGTGATCACCGAGATCGATGCCGAGATGAACGCCCATATGCAGGCGGTCTCGGCGAAGGCCGGCGACCCCTGGACGGGCTTCCGCGACGAATGCACCGCCTATATCGAGCTGGCCCTCGATCCCGAAATCCAGCGCATCATGCTGCGCGACGGCCCAGCCGTCCTCGGCGATCCCTGGGACTGGCCGACGCTGAGCGAGTGTATCCGCTCCATGACGGAAAGCCTGACGAAGCTGGCCGAGACCGGCGTCATTGCCCCTATCGATCCCGAGGCAGCCGCGAGATTGATCGCGGGGGCGACGCAATATGCGGCGCAGTGGATCGCGAACGCCCCCGAACCGGAAGCGATCTCGCGCAAGGCGATCGATGCCTTCAACCTGATGCTCGACGGGCTCCTCGCTCGGAGCTGAGCCGAACTCGGCGGTCGCGAGTGGCGCCATATGGCATGAAACGATTGTTTCATCCAGGTCATATCAAATAATCTGTTTCATCCAGCGCACCCCCCTGCTAAGCTCCGGCGCATGGACAAACCTGGCCTGACGGCAAGCCTCACCGAGAGCTTCGAACAGCTGCCGCAGCAATTGCAGGCGGCGGCACGCTGGGTGCTGGACCATCCGGCCGATGTCGCGCTGCTGACGACGCGCGAGCAGGCCAAGCGCGCCGGTCTGTCGCCGGCCACGCTCACCCGGCTGGCGCAGCGCTTCGGCCTCAAGGGCTATGACGAGTTGCGCGCCGTCCATGCGGCAGCCTTGCGGCGGCGGCCGGAGGGCTTTGCCGGCCGCGCCGGCGAATTGATGCAGCGCCATGGCGACGAGGGTCCGAGCGCGATTGCACAGGACATGTTCGCGGCGCTGGCAGAGCATCTGAAAGCATTGCGCGAACCACAGGCGCTCGCCCGTTTCGAGCAGGCGGCCGACCTCTTGAGCGAGGCGCAGACGGTGTTCTGCTTCGGCCTGCGCTCGGCCTTTCCGGCCGCCTTCATGCTCGACTACATCCGCGATCTGATCGGGGCGAGCTCGGTGCTGGCCGACGGCGCGGGCGGGCGCGGCATCGACGCGCTGCGACGGATCGGGCCGGGCGATGCGCTCTTCGCCGTCTCGGTCGCGCCCTATACGCGCCAGACCGTGCAGGCTGCGGAGATAGCGCGGGAACGCGGCGCAAAGGTTATAGCGCTGACCGACAGCGCTCTCTCTCCGCTCGCCGCCATCGCCGATGTGGCACTGCTGGTGCGGACCGAGACGCCCTCCTTCTTCCACACGATGACGCCGGCCTTCGCCGCAGTCGAATGCCTGGCGGCGCTGATGACGGCGCGCAAGGGCAAGGCCGCGCTCGACGCGATTGCCCGCCACGAAGCCGCGCTCGACGCGGCCGGCACCTTCCTCACTCCCCGATCCACCAGGCGAGGCCATCGATGAGCCACATCCTGCATCGCATGCTGAGCAAGACCTATCCGACCGCGGCCGGCGGCGAGGGCATGGTGCTGCGCGACCGCGACGGGCGCGAGCATATCGACGCTTCGGGCGGCGCCGCCGTGTCCTGTCTCGGCCATGGCCATCCCGACGTGCTGGCGGCGATGCATGCGCAGATCGACAAGCTCGCCTACGCCCATACCAGCTTCTTCACCACCGACGCGGCCGAAGAGCTCGCCGACCATCTGATCGCGCGGGCGCCTGCCGGAATGGGTTCAGTCTATTTCTGCAGCTCGGGCTCGGAGGCGATCGAGGCCTGCCTGAAGCTGGCCCGGCATTATTTCGTCGAGAAGGGTGAGACGCGTCGCGTCAACTTCATCTCGCGCCGGCAGAGCTATCACGGCATCACGCTCGGCGCGCTTTCGGTCGGCGGGCGGATGAAGGACCGCGCGCCGTTCGAGCAGATGCTGATGCAGGGGCACCATATCTCGCCCTGCTATGAGTATCGCGGCCGCCGGCCCGACGAGACCAGCGACGAGTATGGGCTACGCGTCGCCGACGAGCTCGAGGCCAAGATCCTGGAGCTCGGACCTGAGACGGTCTGCGCCTTCGTCGCCGAGACGGTGGTCGGCGCGACGCTCGGCGCAGTGCCGGCCGCGCCTGGCTATTTCAGGCGTATCCGCGAGATCTGCGACCGCCATGGCGTGCTGCTGATCCTCGACGAAGTCATGAGCGGCATGGGCCGCACCGGCACGCTGCATGCCTGCGAGCAGGAAGGCATCGCGCCCGACTTGATGGCGATCGCCAAGGGCCTCGGCGGGGGCTATGCGCCGATCGGCGCGATGCTGGCCTCGAAGCGGATCGTCGAGACGGTCCGGCAGGGCTCGGGCGTCTTCCCGCACAGCCAGACCTATGTGGGCCATCCCCTCGCCTGCGCCACCGCGCTCGCGGTGCAGCAGGTGATCGAGCGCGACGACCTGCTCGCCAATGTCCGCAGGCAAGGAGCGCGGCTGGAGCAGCGCCTGCGCGAGCGCTTCGGCAATCACCACCATGTCGGCGACATCCGGGGGCGCGGCCATTTCTGGGGCGTCGAGATCGTCGCCGACCGCTCGACCAAGACGCCCTTCGACCCGGCGCTCAAACTCAACGCCAGGATCAAGCAGGCGGCACAGGAGCGCGGGCTGCTGATCTACCCGATGGGCGGCACGGCCGACGGCACCGCCGGCGACCATGTCCTGCTGGCGCCGCCCTTCATCATCGACGCGGCGACCGTCGACACCATCGTCGAGCGGCTGGGCGACGCGCTCGATGCGAGTTTGGCCTCGGCCCGACCGGCCTAAAGGCTCAACCAGGATCCGGGCCGAGAAGAGCCCGGTGCTTCCACAACAGGGGAACGATCATGAAACGACTGAAACATTTGGCTTTTGCCGGGCTCGCCGCGCTCGGCTTCACCGGCGCTGCCAGCGCCCAGACCAGCACGCTCGACCGCGTCAAGGCGCGCGGCGAACTGATCTGCGGCAACCACATCGCCCTGCCCGGCTTCGGCATCCAAGGGCCGGACGGGCGCTGGGACGGGCTCGACATCGATCTCTGCCGCGCCGTCGCTGCCGCGATCTTCAACGACCCGAACAAGGTCAAGTTCGTGCCGACAACGCCGCAGATGCGCTTCGTCGTGGTCCAGTCCGGCGAAGTCGACATGCTCGCCCGCAACGCGACCTACACGATGTCGCGCGACACCTCGGCCGGCATGTCCTGGCCGATCATCAACTATTTCGACGGCCAGGGCTTCATGGTCCGCAAGTCGCTCGGAGTCACCGAGGCGAAGGGGCTGGAAGGCGCCTCGATCTGCGTGACGCAGGGAACGACGACCGAGCTCAACCTCGCCGACTTCTTCCGCGCCAACAAACTCAAATACGAGATCATCGGCTTCGCCACCAACGAGGAGGGCGTGAAGGCGCTGGAGGCCGGGCGCTGCGACGCCTTCACCACCGACACCTCGGGCCTCGCCGCCGAGCGCCTGAAATTCTCCAAGCCCGACGATTTCGTCATCCTGCCGACGCTGATCTCGCGCGAGCCGCTCGGCCCGGCGGTGAAGCGCGGCGACGAGAGCTGGGTCGCGCTGGTGAAATGGGTGCACTACGCCATGCTCAACGCCGAGGAGCTCGGCGTGACCAAGGCCAATGTCGACGAGCAGCTGAAATCGGGCAATCCCGAGATCAAGCGGCTGCTCGGCGTCGAAGGCAAGTTCGGCGAGGGCCTCGGCCTGAGCAATGACTGGGCCTATCGCGTCATCAAGCACATCGGCAATTACGGCGAGAGCTTCGAGCGCAATGTCGGTGGGGGCTCGAAGCTGCAGTTGAAGCGGGGGCTGAACGACCTCGCCTCCAAGGGCGGGCTGCAATACCCGCATCCCATTCGCTGATGCGGATCGCGCTGATCCATGCGCTGCGCCATTCGCCGCCTCCGATCGAGGCGGCGTTCGCGCGGCTGTGGCCAGAAGTCACGCTGATGAACCTGCTCGACGACAGCCTCTCGGCCGATCTCTCCCGCGACGGGCGGATCACCGAGGCGATGACCGGGCGCTTCCTCAGCCTCGCCAGCTATGCGCGGGCGACCGGCGCCGACGGCATCCTCTTCACCTGCTCGGCCTTCGGCCCCTGCATCGAGGCGGTGCAGCGCGCACTGGCTCCCCTGCCCGTGCTGAAGCCGAACGAGGCGATGATCGAGGAAGCCATGGCGATCGGTGGCCGGATCGGCCTGCTCGCCAGCTTCGAACCGACGCTGCAGTCGATGCCGCCGGAATTTCCGGGATCGCTGACTGTCACGCCGAAGCTGGCGGAGGGCGCGCTCGCCGCGCTCGATCGCGGCGACGGGGCCGAGCACGACCGGCTGGCGGCGTTGGCGGCTAGCGATCTGGCGGGGTGCGACGCGATCGCTCTGGCGCAGTTCAGCCTGGCACGGGCCGCATCGGCGGTGGCGGAGATGACGGGCAAGCCGGTGCTGACAACGCCGGACAGCGCGGTCCGCAAGTTGAAACGCCTGCTGGGCTGAACGAAAAAGGGCGCACCGGCAGTGCGCCCTTTTTCACGTCTTCGTGACGCCCGCGCCTTATCGAGGCGCGAGCACCATGACCATCTGGCGGCCTTCGAGCTGCCAGTCGCTCTCGACCTTGGCGACGTCGACGGTATCGACCTTGACGCGCTCCAGCACCTTCACGCCGAGGTCCTGGTGCGCCATCTCGCGGCCGCGGAAGCGCAGGGTGACCTTGACCTTGTCGCCCTCCTCGAAGAAGCCGTGCATCGCCTTCATCTTCACGTCGTAGTCGTGCTTGTCGATGCCGGGGCGAAGCTTGATTTCCTTGATCTCGATGGTGCGCTGCTTCTTGCGCGCCTCGGACGCCTTCTTCTGCTCGAGAAAGCGGAAGCGGCCGTAGTCGAGGATCTTGCAGACCGGAGGCACAGAATTGGGGGCGATCTCGACCAGATCGAGACCGGCGTCCTCGGCAATCTTGAGCGCCTCGAAGAACGAGACCACGCCACGATTGGCGCCGGTATCGTCGATGAGCTGGACGTCGCGGACGCCACGGATGTCGCGGTTGGCGCGAGGACCGTCCTTGACGGGGGCTGGTGCGGCACGGAATGGACGACGAATGGCTGTATTCTCCTGTGAATGGCGCGCATCGCGCCGTTGGTGAGACACATTGCACAACGCGAAGCGTTGTCAATGGATCAGGCGGTTTCAGCGCCCGAGCAGGGCGCAATAGACATCGAGTGTGTCATTGACCATCGAGGCCAATGAGAAGTGGCGCTCGACATGCAGCCGGGCGCGGCGCGCCAGCGCATCGCGGGCGGAGGGGCGCAGCGCCAGCGCCTCGCGCAGGGCTTGCGCGAGCGCCGCCGCATCATCGGGTGGGACATGCCAGCCGGATCGTTCCTGCGGCGCGACCTGGGGCGGGGCCAGCACCGTCTCCGGCACGGCGCCGAGGTTGGAGACGACGACCGGCGTGCCCATGGCCTGCGCCTCTACTGCGACACGGCCGAAGGCTTCCGGCTCCGTCGAGGGGACCGCCACCACGGCCGCCGCCAGGAAGGCGGCCGGCATGTCCGCGCAATGGCCGACGCGGCGGACCCGGCCCTCAAGCCCTGCCCTGGCAATGGCGTCGTCGAGCTCGCGGACATAGCCATCGCGGCCTTGAGCGTCGCCGGCGAGAATGAAGGCGGTGTCCTCATCGCCGGCATCACGCAATTGGCGCGCCGCCTCGATCAGCACCTTCTGGCCTTTCCAGCCGGTGAGCCGGCCAGGCAGCAGCACGATGCGCTGATGCGGCTCGACGCCCCAGGCGCTGCGCAGGGCGCTGATCCGCTCCGGGCTCACCGCCGACGGCGCGAAGGCGGAGAAATCGGTACCGCGATGGACGACGCGGATGCGGTCGCGGGCGAAGGGGTGGCGGGCGCGGATCAGGTCGGCGGTGTAGCCGGAGTTGGCGATGACGACGTCGCTGCGCGCCATCACCGAATTATACAGGTTCTTCACCACCGAGCGGGCATTGTAGGAGCCGTGATAGGTGGTGACGAAGGGCAGCTTCAGCGCCCGCGTCGCCGCCAGCGCGACCCAGGCCGGCGCCCGCGAGCGGGCGTGGACGAGCTCGACCCGCTCACGCTTGCAGAGCAGGGCGAAGGTCCGCACGTTGAGCAGCATCGAGACGGGGTTCTTGGCCGCCGCCGGAAATGGCAGCCAGATACCGCCCTTGGCCTGCAACTCGGCGACGAGCCGCCCACCCTCCGTCGCGACCAGCGCCCGCGCGCCGACCTCAGTCAGCCCAGCGGCGATGTCGACCGCAGTGCGCTCGGCGCCGCCGGCTTCCAGCTCCGGGATGATCTGCAGCACGGTGCGCCCGGCCAGCGGATGCGTCTCGGTCGACGGCAGGGAGAGGTGCGCGCCGGAACGCAGGGAGATGCTCACTATTCGAAAGGGCCTTCTGCTTGGCGACTCGCCGATGCTATCGGGGTCGTGATGATCACAAAATCGGGCGGGATTGCAGCAGGGTTATACCTGCTTTCGCCCGGTTCATCACAGGAGAGATTAAAGTGACGAGGCCCCAGCCGCAATTTCTGAGCGTCGGCTCCGGCGCGGAACGCCGGGAGATCGCAGTGCTGACGCAAGCCGGCAAGGGCCCGCCGGTGGTCTGGCTCGGCGGCTTGCGTTCGGACATGCGCGCGACCAAGGCCGAGGCGCTGGCCGCTTGGGCCGAGCGCACCGGGCGCGCCTTCATCCGCTTCGACTATGCCGGCCATGGCGAATCGGGCGGCGAGTTCGCGCGGTGGACGATGTCGCACTGGATCGAAGATGCGCAGGCTGTCCTCGCCGCCCATACGCAAGGTCCTGCCGTCCTGGTCGGCTCGTCCATGGGCGGCTGGGTCGCGCTGCTGACGACGCTGAAACTGCGCAACACCACCCCGGACCTGCAGCCCGCCGGCCTCGTCCTGATCGCGCCGGCGGTCGACTTCACCGAGGAGCTGATGTGGGCGCAGATGCCGGAGGCGATCCGCGAGACGATCATCAGGGACGGCGTCTGGCAGCGGCCTTCGGAGTATTCTCCCGAACCGATGCCGATCACGCGGGCGCTGATCGAGGACGGACGGAACCATCTCCTCTTCGGGCACCCGCTCGAAACCGGCTGCTCCATCCATATCCTGCAGGGAATGAAGGATCCCGACGTGCCCTATGGCCAGGCGCTCAAGCTGGTCGAGCACCTGCCGCACGATCCGGTCGTGCTGACCCTTGTCAAGGACGGCGACCATCGCCTGTCGACGCCGGAGGACATCGCGCGCCTCGTCGCCGCCGTCGAGGGCATCGCGCCCACGACGGCATAGACGTTTCGGGTCAGTGCAGGCTGACCATCCGGAGATCGTGCTCCCAAGCGTTGGCCGTCGCGGCCTCGCGGGAATCGGTCACCAGGATCGGCGCGCCATCGGCTGCAAGCAGCGCGAAGAGCTGCAGGCCGGGTTCGATATCCGGTGCCTGCGGAAAGATGCGGGCCAGCTCATCCGACATGATCGGCTTGAGATAGGCGACCTGGCCGTTGCCGAGAGCGGCGAATTCGGCCGTGGTCAGAGGGTTGTTTCTGGTCTCAGTCATCGCGCCCTCCTTCAGAGCAGTGCGAGGCGGTTTGATTGTGCATCCTTGATCATGAACGGAAGGCAAACCGCATGCCTTTCTCGTAAAGACCTTCTGTAGCCCTCAGGGGCCTAGTCGCGGCTCATGATATCGATACGCCTGACGAGCCGTTCCGGTTCCGGACGGGCCAGATCGATGGCGAGCAGCCCGTTCGAGAGATCAGCCCCCAGGACCTGCATGCCGTCGGCGAGCAGGAAGGAGCGCTGGAACTGCCGCGCGGCGATGCCGCGATGCAGGAAATGCCGCGTCTTGTCGTCGACCTGCCGGCCGCGGATGGTCAGCTGGTTTTCCTCCAGCGTGATCTCGAGCTGGTCGCGCGAGAACCCGGCCACGGCGAGCGTGATCCTGAGCTTGTCGGGCTCATCCTCCGTGCGCGGCATGCGCTCGATATTATAGGGCGGATAGCCATCGCCGGCGCCTTTGGCGACACGGTCGAGTGCCCGCTCGATATCGTCGAAGCCGAGCAGGAAGGGATGCGACAGGCTAGGCGGACGCGTCATCACGAAGCCCTTGAAAAGGCGCCTCTGGAACTATCGGAGCCCGCTTGCGCAGCACCCCGCACGCGAAAGGCGAACCCAACCGCGTGACTGAGATATGGCGAGCGGCGCGTGCCGCCGCAAGCCCTGCGGACGACGCCTCAATCCAGCGCCGCGATCGCCTCGATCTCGATCAGCAGGCGCGGATCGACGAGCGCGGTGACGCCGACCATGGTGCTCGCCGGATAGGGACCATCGCCGAGATACCTCATCCGCACCTTGCGTACGGCGACCGCCTTCTCGGTGCTGAGCCCGACGACGTAGGTCACCAGCTTGAACACTTTCGTGAAGTCGGTGCCGGCGGCGGCCAGGGCGGCGGCGAGGTTGGCGTAGACCTGCTCGGCCTGGGCGGCGATATCACCCTCCCCGACCACCTTGCCCATCGGGTCGTAAGCGACCTGGCCGGAGACATGCACCTGCTTGCCGGCCTCGACGATCGCGAGGTGCGAATAGCCGGTCGGCGGAGAGAGCGAAGCGGGATTGAGAAGATCGATCTTGCTGGGCATGGGCGGCTCCCGAGGCTAGAGCGCGCAACGCCGCGCGATCCGGCCGCAAGCTAGAGGCTGCGGGGCAGCATGTGCAAATGCCCGGGAGCGGCATGACCGGACCAGGGCGCACTGTCGCCAGCGCGCCCTGTGAGCCCGACACGGTCAGAAGTCGGTTGCCTCGACGATCTGCCGCGCGATGCAGTCGCCGGCTTAGAACTCTTCCCAGCCCGCCGCAGAGCCATTGGCGACCCGGCGTTGACTTGAACCTGCCTGACGGGACACCGGGGCGGAAGCCGGGCGCGCCATCTGGGCGGCCGCTTGCCGCAACTGAGCCACGCCTTCGACCGTGCGATCGCCTTTCGTCGCTACGCCGGCGACGCGGAAGCCGCCCACGAGCCCCTGCAGCGAGTCGGTTGCCAATTGCAGCTCTGCTGCGACGCTCGCACTCTGATCGGCCATCGACGAATTGCGCTGGGTCATCTCGTCCATATGGGCGACAACCTTCGCCACTTCCTCGATCCCGTTCGCCTGCTCGCGCGAGGCGCTCTTGATCTCGTCCAGCGCGGCAGAGACGCTGGTCGAGGAGGTGACGATCTCGCCCAGCGCCGACCCAGCCTGCTGGACGAGCCTGACGCCTCCTGCAACCTCGGCAGTGGAATTGGTGATCAGCTTCTTGATGTCGTTGGCCGCATCGCTGGAGCGCTGCGCCAGCGTGCGCACCTCCGATGCGACGACTGCGAAGCCCTTGCCGGCATCCCCCGCCCTCGCCGCCTCGACGGCCGCATTCAAGGCGAGCAGATTTGTCTGGAACGCGATGTCGTCGATGACGCGGATGATCTCGCCGATATCGCCGGACGCCTTCTCGATCCGCTCCATCGCGATCACCGCATCGCCCACGATGGCTCCGCCTCGGTTGGCGACGCCATTGGCCACGGCCCCGAGTTCAGCCGCCTCGCGCGCGCGCTCGAAGCTCTGCTTCACGGAAGCCGCGAGCTCCTCCGTGGTCGCGGCGGTCTCTTCGAGGGATGCGGCCTGTTCTTCCGTGCGCTGGGCAAGATCCTTGCTGTCCGAACCAATGCGACGCGATCCGACGGAGATGCGCTCGGAAATTCCGGTGACGGTCTGAATCACGTTCGAGAACGTATCCAGAAGCTCGTTGATGCCGTTGCAGAGTTCACCGATCTCTCCGGACTTGCCATCCAGCGGCACGCGCTGCGTCAAATCCTTCGCCTGCGTGGCCACGATGACGGAGCGCGTCTGCTCCACCGCTGCCTCGAGCGCCGCGGTGGCGAGCTTGCTGGCCGTGATGTCGGTGGCGTATTTGACGACCTTGTAGGGCTTACCCAGCGAATCGAGGATCGGGTTGTAGCTCGCCTGGATCCAGACCTTGCGGCCGCCCTTGCCGATCCGCAGATACTGGTTCTCGTCGTATTCGCCGCATGCGAGCTTTTGCCAGAACCGGGCGTAAGCCTCGGTGTCGCGCTCGAGCGGCTGCACGAACATCGAATGGTGCTGTCCCTTGACTTCACCGATCGTATAGCCCAGCGCCCGCAGGAAGTTCTCGTTGGCGTCGAGAACCTTGCCCGTCAAGTCGAACTCGATGACCGCCTGCGCCTTCCTGATCGCCGCGAGCTGACCTTCAGCATTCGACACCGCTTCCTTGATGCCGGTGATGTCGTTGGCGTACTTGATCACCTTGAACGGCCGCTTGCCGTCGGTTCCGCAGATCGGCGTGTAGGTCGCCTGAAGCCAGACCCGCTTGCCGCTCTTGGCAACGCGCGCGAACTGCGCCTGGAACGCCTTGCCCCCGCTCAGATCCTGCCAGAAGCTGCGATAGGCTTCCGTAGCCCTCTCCTCGGGCGGCACGAACATGGAGTGATGCTGCCCGATGATCTCGGAGCGCTGGTAACCGACAGCCTGCAGGAACAGATCGTTTGCCTCGATGATCTTGCCGTCGAGATCAAATTCGATGACGGCCTGCCAACGTCGAATCGACAACGCCTCGGCGGTCGCTTGTGTCCCGCTCTTTTTGAAAAGATTCATTCAGGCCGCCCCTTGACCGCGAAGTTAATGCCGCAACGTCAATGACGTTTAATGAAGATCGTTAGCAAAGCATTACGCGGAACGGGGCCAAGGCTCGCGCCGAGAGTTTTTGCGCTCTGCCTGGATATTATCCAGTACAATAATCTACTATAGGTTGTATTCGCGATAGATGGAGCAAAGCCCAACT
This sequence comes from Allobosea lupini, assembly GCF_900109525.1. Taxonomy (GTDB): domain Bacteria; phylum Pseudomonadota; class Alphaproteobacteria; order Rhizobiales; family Beijerinckiaceae; genus Allobosea; species Allobosea lupini. Next base: position 569,878 of record NZ_FOAN01000002.1, read on the forward strand.
GCACCGGGCCCACGCCGAATGTTTTGTGGAGGATAGCGGAAGCCATGAGCGAGGGCATGGCAATCGAGCGTCCGGCTGGCCACACCAGGACGCAACCGGGTCGGAACTGCGCCGGTCCTATTCAGAACGATAATCCGGGGATATCGCGATGGTACAGCCACCCCGGCTTGAACGGGGGACCTCTAGATCCACAATCTAGCGCTCTAACCAACTGAGCTATGGCTGCACGGCTCGCGCCGAAGTCGCGACCTTGGAACCGATCCGGCGACGGCGCGGAACCTAGTGCCACGCCTCGCCGAATGCAACGGCAAATACAGGGCCGGGCGTGGAAAACCGCGCCGGCCTTCAAAATCAGCGGCGGGGCAGTTCCTGGCGCGCCGTTGCGGCGAGATCGCCGAGATGGGCGGCGAAGGATTCGTAGCTGCGGCGGAAGGCCTTGGTCTGGAGCGCGACAGCGTCTGCAGTGCTCTGCGTGCGCGCCAAGGTCTCGACCTCGCCCAGCGTCGCCTTGAGCTCGGCGCAGGCATGGTCGAGAACCTTGGCCTGGACGACGCCGAAGGCGCGCGTGAGTGCCAGGGCCGGCTCGATCCAGACAGCCGCCGAGAAAGCGGCGATGGGAGCCGGCTTCCGCGCCTCGACCGGCTTGGTGACAACGGGGGCGCTCGCCACAGGCGCCGCAACGGGCTTGGCTGGCTGAACGGCTTCGGTGACCTTGGCCGCAACGGGAGCCACCGGCTTTACAGCAGCGGGTTCGACCTTGGCGGGAGTGGGCTGCGTCTTGACCGGCTCGGCAGCGACCTTGGCAGGCGCGGGCTTGAGGGCCGGAGAAGCGACCTTGGCGGAAGGCCTCGCAATCTTGGTCTTCTGCGGGGCGACACGCTTGGTGGGCTCGGCAGCAGGCTTCGCGACAGGCTTCGCTGCGGGCGCGGCGGCAACGACCGGGGCGGGCTTCACCACCGGCTGCGGGACAGCCTGCGGGACGGCGGGCTTGATAGCAGCAGGCTTGGGAGCAGCGGGCTTGGGAGCAGCGGCAGCGGACTTCGATTCGACCTTGGGAGCGGGCGCAACCGCGACCGGATCGGCAACGGGCTTCACCTCGGCCGCAGGCTTGATTTCCACCGGCTTGGATTCCAGCGGCCTGACCTCCGGAGCCTTGACGGGCGCAGCCTGCACGGCCGGCGCAACCGGCTTCGGCTCGCTCAGCGCCTTGACCGGCGCGAGGCTGACCGGCGCCTTGCCGGGGATCGTCTGCTTAGCCATCGGATCTCTCCTTCACGGTTTCGGCAGGACATGCCTGCGCGATAGACGGAGCCGGGCACGAGCAAACTCCGGCAGGGCGAGTCTCGCCCCAACAAAGAGTCACGCACCGGCCCGGCCGCTTGGTCGTGAAAGCCTGCTCCGCGCTCGCGGCGCTCAAGGCCTCACTTCAGCTTGGTCGCCTTGGCGGCGGTCTCGGCCGTCTTCTTGGCCGCATCCTGCACGCTCGCGCCGACTTCCTTGAGCTGCGCCTGCAGCGCGGCGACCTGCGCCTTCAGGAATTCGGACTGGTGCTGGAGCACCTCGTTCATGTCCTTGGACTTGACCAGCTTGTCGGCGAGGTCGAAGGCGGCCGCGATGTTGTTTTCGGCATAGGACATCGCCTTCTTGGTCATGTCCTGCACGTTGACGCGGGCCGACTCGGCCGAGCCATGGGCGCTGTCGACCGCCTTCTGGGCGGCGCCGATGAAGCCGTCGAAGGCCTTGCGCGCCTGATCGACGCTCTTTTCGGCGAAATCGCGCATCTCGGTGGGAACTTCGTAGGGAAGCTTGCCGTCCATGGTAGGTCCTCCTGCGACCGAGCCAAGCGTCCGCGCCGTCTCCGGCGCCGCGCTCCTATTGTGCACTGCAATATCATTATTGCAGTGCAATGACAATGCCGCCACCGAGACGGCGGCGGGGGCATATTAACGTTGTTTTGAAACGTCAGGGGAGAGGCCGGGTTCCCGCATGGATTCACCCCGCTCGCGCAGTTATTAAAGATTTGTTAGGCATATTCGCGCGGGCTGGAGTCGCCAGCAGCAGAGCGGAGCAGGATGAGCGAATCCGGACAGGATTGGAACGGCCTCACCGGCGCCCTGGCGCTGGATCCCGCGCTCGCGGGCTTTGCCCGTGACGGCGCGCTGCTGCTCTGGCCAGCCGACGGCGACGCCCCGGCCTTCGCCAACGCCGGCGGCCGGGCCCTGCTCGACGCGTTCGGCGGAGCCGCCAAGCTTCCCGCGGCAACGCGCGAGCGTTTACGGCTGCTTGCCGGCGGGCTCGCCTCACCGACGGCGCTGAGGCTGGAACGATTGCGGCTCGGCGCCTCTCTCGCAGGGCTCGTGACCTGCGGCTGCAAGCGCATCGAGACCGACTCCGGCCTGGCGCTGGCGATCGGCGTCACCGCCTCCGAATTGCGCCGCCTCGGCATCACCGTGCCCAAGGGCGAGTCGGCGGCGGTCGCTGCCCCCTCTCCTGCCGCGCCCTCGGCGGCGCCTGTCATGGCAGGCACCACCGGCGAATCACCCGAGCAGCCGCGCCGCGCCAATCTACGCTTCCTGTGGGAAAGCGACCTCGACGGGACGCTGGTCAGCCTGTCGCAGGACTTCGCGGCGCTGGTCGGCCAGAAGGTCGCGAGCGCGACGCAGGGACGCAACTGGTCCGCGCTGCTCGCCAGCGACGTCGTCGATCTCGAGGGCGACCTGGCGACACGCCTCGCGACCTCCTCGACCTGGAGCGGCCGGGCCGTGCTCTGGCGCGTTTCCCCAGACGAAGGCGCACGCGTCGAGCTGTCCGGCTTCCCGCTGTTCGATAGTGAGCGCAATCCCGCCGGCTTTCGCGGCTTCGGCCTCACCCGCTCGCCCGCCAACGAGACTTTTCCGCGGCGGGAAACACCTGAAGCGAACGTCGCTTCCTTAGTTCCGGAGGCTGATATCCCGGCGGCAGAACCGCCGATCGCAGCCATCGCGGAAGCCCCCACGCCCGCCGTTCCTTCGATCGAAACCGCCGAGGCGGCGCCGATCGAGCCGGCCCGGGCAGAGGCCGGCGACGACGAGATCGACGGCGTGCCGACTGATCCGGACGCGCCCGCCGAGGCGTCCTCCGAGCCGGACGAAACCGTGGAAGCGCAAGACGCGCCGGCCGAGCCCGAAGCGTCGGATGACGATGCCACGACAGAGCAAGCCGAAGACGGAGGCGAGGCCGCCAAGGCCAGCGAACCGCCGCCGGCTGCCGAAGCGCCGCCGGCCAATGTCGTGCCGCTGCGCAATGGCCATCTGGCCGCCGTTCGCCCAGTGCTTGAGCCGTCCAAGACCCTGCTCTCCTCGGCCGAACGCAATGCCTTCCGCGAGATCGCCAAGGCGCTCGGCGCCCGCATCGCCGGCGAAGAAGACGAGCCAGGCGGCCCTCGTCTGCCGGTCGCGGCGCAACTGCGCGTGCGAGAGAAGGAGGCGAACGACGCCAAGGACGAATCGTCTGCCGCGATTCCCTCGACTGCTGCGCCGGTGCAGCCCTCGGCTCCGGAAGGGCGCCCCCGCGTCGCCAACGCCCATGCGGAGATTCTGGACCGACTCCCGATCGCCGTGCTGGTCAATCGCGACGAGACGGCACTCTACGCCAACCGCACCCTGCTCGACCTGCTGGATTATGCCGATCTCGACGATCTCTCGGCGGCGGGCGGCATCAGCACGCTGATCAGGGGCGTGAGCCGCAGCAGCGACGGCGCGATGATCCTGGTCGACCGCAAGGGCGGGCTGATCAGCGTCGACGGCCGGCTCTCGAGCGTGAGCTGGCAGGGCGAGCCTGCGACGCTGATGGCCTTCCGCAACAGCGTGCCGGGCGGCGACCTCAGGATGCTGACGCCCGAGGAGGCGGAAGAGCAGGAGCTCGCGGCCGAGTTCGCGGCGGAGGAAGAAGAGGCCACGTCCCGCGTCGAGCAGCTGCGGCTGGAGGGACAGGCCAACGACGCTCGCGTATCCGAGCTGTCTGCAATGCTCGACACCGCGACGGATGGCGTCGTCACCGTCGACGGGCGCGGGCGCATCCTGTCGCTCAACAAGAGCGCCGAGGCGCTGTTCGGCTATGACCAGCGCGAGGTCGCCGGCGAGCTCTTCACCTTGCTCTTCGCGCCGGAGAGTCATTCCCCCGCCCTCGACTATCTCGATGGGCTGATCGGCGGTGGCGTCGCCTCGCTGATGAATGATGGCCGCGAGGTCATCGGCCGCGTGCGCCAGGGCGGGCGCATCCCGCTGTTCATGACCATGGGCCGCATCGCCGAAGGGCCGGACAGCAAGTTCTGCGCGGTCCTGCGCGACATCACCGCCTGGAAGAAGACCGAGGGCGAGCTTGTCGAAGCGCGCAAGAGCGCCGAGAAGGCGAGCGCGCAGAAATCGGACGTGCTGGCCAAGATCAGCCACGAGATCCGCACGCCGCTCAACGCCATCATCGGCTTCGCCGAGGTGATGGCGGAGGAGCGCTTCGGCCCGATCGAGAACGAGCGCTACAAGGAGTATCTGCGCGACATCCACCTGTCGGGCGGCTACGTCATCAGCCTGGTCAACGACCTGCTCGACCTCGCCAAGATCGAGGCCGGCAAGCTCGACCTCGACTTCGTCAGCGTCAACCTGAACGAGATCGCGCTCTCGGCCGTCAATCTGCTGCAGCCGGAAGCCCAGCGCGGCCGCGTCGTGCTGCGCTCCGGTCTCGCGCCGAAGCTGCCGCCGGTGGTCGCCGACGAGCGTTCGCTGCGCCAGATCGTGATCAACCTGCTCTCCAATGCGGTGAAGTTCACAGATGCCGGCGGACAGGTGATCGTCTCGACCGCGCTCGGCGACCAGGGCGAGGCGATCCTGCGGGTCCGCGACACCGGCATCGGCATGGACGATGACGAGATCAAATTGGCGCTGGAGCCGTTCCGGCAGGTGCCGACGACGCGCAGATCGGGTGGGACCGGCCTCGGCCTGCCCCTGACCAAGGCGCTGGTCGAAGCCAACCGCGCGGCGCTCTCCATCACCAGCGTCAAGAAGGAAGGCACGCTGGTCGAGGTCACCTTCCCGCCGCAACGGGTGCTGGCAAGCTGAGCGTCAACTGCGCGGACAGCGCCTCAATGCGCACGCCGGGGAAAGCGGAGCCGCGCATTGGCGCACGGCGCAGCTCGCTCTAGACTTCGCGCCCCTGCCCCCGATCGGTGAGCATCCGCATGCAGTTCGCGCTCAGCGAAGAAGAAGAACTCATCCGCGAGAGCGCGCGCAAGCTCGCGGCGGACCGGCTGGCGCCATTGGCCGAGCAGCTCGACCGCGGCGAAGGCCGAGCCGAGTTCCTTGCCAACCTCAAGCTGCTCGCCGAAAACGGCTTCATGGCGCTCAACGTCAAGGGCCTGTTCGGCGGAACCGAGGCCGGCACCGTTTCCTTCGCCCTGGCGCTGGAGGAACTCGCCGCCGCCTGCGCCTCGACTGCGGTCACGACGTCGGTGACCAACATGGTCGGCGAAGTCATCCAGGCCGTCGGCAACGAGGCGCAGAAATCGACCTATCTGCCGAAGCTGGCTGATGGCACCTATCCGGCCGGGGCCTTCTGCCTCACCGAGTCAGGGGCGGGCTCCGACCCCGCCGGCATGAAGCTGCGCGCCCGGCGCGACGGCGATAGCTACGTCCTCGATGGCCAGAAGATCTACATCACCTCCGGCGAATATGCCGGGCTCTTCGTCGTCTGGGGCGTGACCAATCCCGAGGCGCCGAAGGGCAAGGGCATCTCGGTCTTCCTGGTGCCGGCCGATACGCCCGGCGTCAGCATCGGCAAGGCCGAAAAGAAGATGGGCCAGACCGGCTCGGCGACCAACACCATCCATTTCGACGCCGCGCGCATCCCCGCCGCCAACCTGATGGGCAAGGAGAACGACGGCTTCCGCGTCGCCGTCGGCGAGCTCGCCGGCGGGCGCATCGGCGTCGCCTCGGTCTCGCTCGGCATCGCTCGCGCCGCGATGGACGCCGCCAAGTCCTATGCCCGCGAGCGCAAGCAGTTCGGGCAGGCGATCTCCGACTTCCAGGGCCTGCAGTGGATGATCGCCGACCGCGAGCTCGACCTGCACGCGGCGCGCCTCCTGATCCTCGATGCCGCCGCGAAGAAGGATCGCGGCGAGCCCTTCGCCAAGGAGGCCTCGATGGCCAAGCTCTTCGCCTCGGAGGCGGCACATCGCTGCACCGATACGGCGATCCAGATCCATGGCGGGGCCGGCTATTGCCGCGATTTCCCGGTCGAGCGCTATGCGCGCGACGCCCGCATCACCCGGATCTACGAAGGGACCTCCGAGATCCAGCGCCTGATCATCGCGCGCGAGACCTTGCGTCAGCTCGGCTGAGCTTCGTAGAATTTTCTTCTTCGGGTCCCCGGATTCGGAGCTCATCCCCGTCTGCCGGAATCCTGCACATGTCCCTGACCATCTATGGCTGCTATCGCTCGCGCGCGACGCGCAATGTCTGGCTCGCCAACGAGCTAGGCATCACCTTCAAGCATGTGCCGGTGATCCAGGCCTATCGCCTGCCCGATCCGAAGGCGGCCGATGCCCCCGTTCATACCCGCAGCGCCGAATTTCTCGAGGTCAATCCGAACGGTCATATCCCGTCGATCGACGATGACGGCTTCGTCATGCACGAATCGCTGGCGATCAACCTCTACCTCGCCCGCAAGCATGGTGGGCCGGTCGCGCCGAAGGACGTCCAGGAGGAGGGGCTCGCCGCGATGTGGGCGCTCTGGGCCGCGACCGAATGCGAGACGAACGCGCTCAACCTGACCTACCATCTCGCCGCCTATCCGCCGGAGAAGCGTGATCCGGCCATCGTCAGCAAGGCGCTCGAGGCGCTGGCCGCGCCATTCGCCGTGCTCGACAAGGCCCTGGCGGACGGCGGCGGCTATGTCATGGGCGGGCGCTTCACCGTCGCCGACATCAATGTCGGCGAGGTCATCCGCTACGCCAAGCCGGCAACGCAGCTCTTCGATGCCGCGCCGAACGTCAAGGCCTGGCTCGACAAGCTGCACCAGCGCCCCGCCTTCAAGGCGATGTGGGCGGCGCGCGATGCGGAGCCGGCATAACGCTCTGGCGGAAATCGGGTGGCCGGGTCCTGCCCGGCCACCTACTGACGCAGGATGACCGGCCCTGCGAGGACAGATTGCGCCATGACACAGCCAACCTCTGCTCCCTCGCTCCGCATGGGCCCGACCGAATGGCTCCTGCTCGTCGCCCTCTCGATCCTGTGGGGCGGTTCGTTCTTCTTCAACAAGATCACCGTGGCGGAATGGCCGCCCTTCGCCGTCGTGCAGGTCCGCGTCGGGCTCGCGGCGCTGGCGCTGCTGCTGGTGGTGCGGATCACCGGGCACTCGATGGCGGTCGGCCGCAGCGTCTGGCTTGCCTTCTTCGGCATGGGCATCCTCAACAACCTGATCCCGTTCAGCCTGTTTCTCTGGGGTCAGCAGCAGATCGCCAGCGGCCTCGCCTCGATCCTGAACGCAACCACGCCGATCTTCTCGGTGCTGGTGATGCACTGCTTCGCCTATGAGAAGGCGACCGGGCTGAAGCTCGGCGGCGTCCTGGCTGGCCTCGTCGGCGTCGGCATCCTGATGGGTCCCGATGCACTCGGAGGCCTCGGCTCCAACCTGGCGGCGCAGCTCGCCTGCGTCCTCGCCGCGGTGTCCTATGCCTTTTCCGGCCTGTTCGGACGGCGCTTCCGCGGCATGCCGCCGCTCGTCGCCGCCACGGGGCAGCTCACGGCCTCGACGGTGATGATCGTCCCGATCGTCTTTTTCCTGCATCCGCCGTGGACGCTGCCGGTGCCCTCGCAGCAGGCGATCCTGGCGGCGGTCGGCCTCGCCCTGATCTCGACGGCGCTGGCCTACATCCTCTTCTTCAGGATCATGCGCACAGCCGGGCCCAGCAACGTCATGCTGGTGACCTTCCTGATCCCGGTCAGCGCCATACTGCTCGGCTCCGGGCTTCTTGGAGAAGAGCTTCTGCCCCGCCATTTCGCCGGCATGGCGGCGATCTTTGTCGGGCTTGCCCTGATCGACGGCCGCGTGGCCGGGTTATGGAGCAGGCGGCGGGCGAACCTACCGACAGCTTGACCAGCTTCGGCCGGCGTCCATAAACTCCTGTAAAATCAATTCATTGCGCTCGGCTCAAGCATGCGAGCGGCGTTCACCCCTGTGGACACCCTTCCCGTTGCAGCAAGCTTTGTTGCCAATAAATTATGAATTGCTCTAGGGTCGCAAAACCGGCGGATAGCGCTAAAGGGCATAACCGAAACAACTGGCAGATATCACAAAAAGCGATACGCCAGAGGGGAGCGCGACAACCATGGACCTGCGGCAACTGCGATGTTTCATCGCGGTGGCGGAAGAGCTGCACTTCGGCCGGGCGGCCGAGCGGCTCGGCCTCGCACCACCAGCCCTTTCACGCCAGATCAGCGCGCTCGAGGACGAGCTCGGCGTCAGCCTGCTGACGCGCACCACCCGGCAGGTCGCGCTCACGCGCGCCGGCCTGATCATGCTCGAGGAAGCCAAGGCCATCCTCGTCCGGATGGAACGCGCATCGCGCTCGGTGCGCGAAGCGTCGCTGGCCTCGAGCAAGGTCCTGCGTGTCGGCGCGATCGACGCGGCCTCGTCGAGTTTCGTGCCGGAAGCGCTGGTGACGTTCCGCTCGCGCCATCCCGGCATCGAGATCAAGTTCGTCGAGGCGATGACGGCGCCGCTGGTGCAGATGCTGGAGGCCGGCAAGCTCGACCTCGCTCTGCTGCGCCCGCCGCGCAAGCCGACCGACTGCGCCTTCGAGATTCTGCGCGTCGAGCGGCCGATCGTGGTGCTGAGCGAGAGCCACCCGCTCGCGGCGCGTGAATTCCTGACCATGCAGGACCTGGTCGGTGAGCCCTTCGTCGTACCGTCGAAGCGGATCCGCCCCTTCGCCTACGACCTCGTCATGGCTTATTTCGAGAGCGTCGGGGCGGTGCCAAACGTCACCATCGAGGCGACCGAGAAGCCGGCGATGATGTCCGCGGTCGCAGCCGGCCTCGGCATGGCGCTGGCGCCTGACTGGGTCTCGCGGCTGAGCTTTCCAGGCGTCACCATGCGGCGCCTGCGCGGCGCGCTGCTCGACCCGCCGCCGCCGGGGGCCCTCGTCGGCGTTGCCTGGCGGCCGCACCAGAAGCTCTCCGCCCGCGACGACTTCCTCGCCATTCTGCGCGAGAGCGTGACATTGATCGACGACGGCAACGTCCTGCCGTTCAGCGTAACCGGGCGCGGCAGGAAGCCTGCCGCACGCACAGCAACCACCCGAGCCGGAGGACATTGATGAGTCTGAACAAGATCGACGCGGCGCGAGGTTGGCGTATCCGCTCGACACAGGACCTGGCCGCCGGCCTGTTCATGATCGTGCTGGCCGGACTGGCGCTGTTCCTGTCGCGCGACCTGGCGACCGGGACGCTGCGCCAGATCGGCCCGGGCATGCTGCCCAAGGCCTTCGCCTGGATCTGTGCCGGGCTCGGTGCGCTGCTTGCGTTCAACTCGCTGCGCTACAATGGCGACAAACTCGCCGGCTGGTCCTGGCGCGGCGTCATCTTCGTGCTCGGCGCGGCGGTTGTCTTCGGCCTGACGATCCGCGGCTTCGAGATCGGACCGCTCAAGGTGCCGCAGCTCGGCATGCTGGTGTCCGGTCCGCTCGTCGTGCTCATCTCCGGCCTCGCCGCCGAGGATGTCAGGCTCAAGGAGCTGGTGATCTTCGCCATTGCGATGACGACCGGCTGCGCCCTCCTGTTCAAATACGCGCTGGGTCTGCCGATCCCGCTGGCGCCCTGGCTGCTGGGAATCTGAGCCATGACCGAGATGTTCGCGAATCTCTCGCTCGGCTTCGGCGTCGCATTGACGCTGAAGAACATCGCGCTCTGCTTCGTCGGCTGCCTCGTCGGCACGCTGATCGGCGTGCTCCCCGGCGTCGGCCCGATCGCCACCATCGCGATGCTGTTGCCGATCACCTTCGGGCTCGATCCGGTCGGCGCGCTGATCATGCTGGCGGGCATCTATTACGGCGCCCAATATGGCGGCTCGACCACCGCGATCCTGGTCAACATCCCCGGCGAGGCGACCGCGGTCGTCACCACGCTCGACGGCCACCAGATGGCCAAGCAGGGCCGCGCCGGCGTGGCGCTCGGCACCGCCGCGATCGGCTCGTTCGTCGCCGGCTGCTTCGCGACCCTGATCATCGCGGCGCTCGGCGCGCCGCTGACCAAGCTGGCGCTGCTGTTTGGTCCAGCCGAGTACTTCTCGCTGATGGTGATGGGCCTGTGCTTTGCCGTCGTGCTAGCGCGTGGCTCGATCCTCAAGGCCTTCTGCATGATCATGCTCGGCCTCCTGCTCTCAACCGTCGGCACCGACCTGGAGACCGGCCAGGAGCGCATGACCTTCGGCTTCCCGCCCCTCTCCGACGGCATCGACTTCGCCGTGCTGGCGATGGGCGTGTTCGGCTTCGCCGAGGTGCTGCGCAATCTGGAGAACCCGGAGACGCGCGACGTCGTTCGTACCAAGATCGGCCGCCTGCTGCCGAGTTGGGAGGACATCAAGCAGTCCATAGCGCCGTGCCTGCGCGGCACCTTCATCGGCGGCACGCTCGGCATCCTGCCCGGCAACGGCGCCGTGCTCGGCCCCTTCGCCAGCTATACGATCGAGAAGAAACTCGCCAAAGACCCCTCGCGCTTCGGCAGGGGCGCGATCGAGGGCGTGGCGGGTCCGGAATCGGCCAACAACGCCGGCGCGCAGACCGCCTTCATCCCGCTGCTCACCCTCGGCATCCCGCCGAATGCGGTGATGGCGCTGATGGTCGGCGCGATGACGATCCACGGCATCATCCCCGGCCCGCAGGTCATGACCAAGAACCCCGACCTGTTCTGGGGCATGATCGCCTCGATGTGGATCGGCAACCTGATGCTGCTGATCATCAACCTGCCGCTGGTCGGCGTCTGGGTGAAGCTGCTGCAGGTGCCCTACCGCCTGATGTTCCCGGCGATCCTGATCTTCTGCTCGATCGGCATCTACTCGGTGAACAACCAGCCGGTCGACGTCGCCTTCACCGCGCTGTTCGGCCTGTTCGGCTATCTCCTGATCAAGCTCGGCTTCGAGCCGGCCCCGATGCTGCTCGGCTTCGTGCTCGGCAAGCTGATGGAAGAGAAGCTGCGCCAGGCGCTGATCATCTCGCGCGGCTCGTTCATGACCTTCATCGAGCGGCCGATCTCGGCCGGCCTGCTGCTGGTCGCCGTCGCCATCCTCGTCATCGCGCTGCTGCCGTCGATGTCGAAAAAGCGCGACGAGGTCTTCACCGAATGACGGGGTTGTCGCACGCCCCCGGTTTCCCATCTTCAACATATATCGTCAGGGAGGATTACCCATGAAGACACTCGCCCTCGGTCTCGCCGCAGCGCTCGCCTTGGCGCTGCCGGCGCAGGCCCAGTCCAAATATCCGGAGCGCCCGATCACCATGATCGTGCCCTTCGCCGCCGGCGGCCCGACCGACATCATCGCCCGCATCGTCAGCGAGAACATGTCGAAGACGCTCGGCCAACAGATCGTGGTGGAGAACGTCGCCGGCGCCGGTGGCACCACCGGCATCACCCGCGCGGTGACCGCGGCGCCGGATGGCTACACCATCGCGATGGGGCACCTCGGCACCTTCTCGGCGGCTCCGGCGACCTATCCCGGCCTGAAGTACGACCCGATCAACGGCATGCAGACGATCGGCCTCGCCGGCGGCACGCCGATCCTGATCGTCGCCAAGAAGGCCTTCGCGCCGAAGGACCTCAAGGAGTTCGTCGCCTATGTGAAGGCGAACTCCGACAAGGTGAACGAAGCCCATGCCGGCGTGGGCTCGGTATCCTGGACGACCTGCACCCTGCTCAAGGGCCAGCTCGGCGTGCCGAAGCTGAACTCGGTCGCCTATCGCGGCACGGGTCCGGCGCTGAACGACCTCGTTTCCGGCCAGGTCGATTTCATGTGCGACCAGATCGTCAGCGTCGCCGAGCAGATCAAGGCCGGCACGATCAAGGCCTATGCGGTCGCTTCGGCGGAGCGCTCGCCTGCCCTGCCGGACGTGCCGACCACCAAGGAAGCCGGGCTGCCGGAGTACCAGATCGAGGCCTGGAACGGCATCGCCGCTCCGAAGGGCCTGCCGAAGGAGGCCGTCGACAAGCTGGTCGACGCACTCGACAAGGCGCTGAACGACGAGACTGTCAAGAAGCGCCTGCTCGATCTCGGTACCGTGCTGCCGACCAAGGAAGAGCGCACCCCGGCCGGCTTCGCTGCGCTGATCAAGCGCGATGCCGACAAGCTCTCGCCGGTGCTGTCCGCCGCGCCGAAGCAGTGAATCGGTAGACGACAAGGCTTATCGACGGCGGGCTTCACGGCCCGCCGTTTTCTTTTGGCCCTGACGCACTAGGATGCGGCATGCGCCGCGTTGCCCTGCCCATCTCCCCGCTCTCCGCCGAAGCCTTCGCTCCGTACGGCCGTGTCCTGTCTCCATCGGGAGAGCGCGATACCGGCCGCGAGGGCTACGACATCTGGATCCAGCCTTTCGCCGCCGAAAGCCGGCCGCGGCTGCAGATCGTGCGCTACCATGCACGTCCCTTCGTGGTCGCCCTGATCGAGCGGCATCTGCATGTCACCGAGGCGCGCCAGCCGCTCGGCGGACCGCCCGCCATCATCGTCGTCGCCGAGCCCTCCGACACACCGCCGGCGCCCGAGACGCTGCGCGCCTTTCGGCTCGACGGCGAAGGCGTGCTGTTCCATCGTGGCACCTGGCACGCGATCGACGCCTATCCCGAGCACGGCAGCCACGCCGACTTCCTGTTCCTGTCGGAGGAAGCGACGGTGAACGAGCTGTTCGACAATCCCGGCCGCGCCCCCCGACGCACCCAGGTGCACGATTTTCAAGCGGCCGGCATCGAGCTCGTGATCGATGCCAACGCCTTGTTCGAGCGGGCAAACCCCTAACGCTTGTCACGATTGTTCACACCTCGTGACCGCCTGCGCGGAACCTGAGGCAGAGCTTCCCGTTTCCCTCCCCGAGGTTCCCATTCTGGAAGGAGAACGGATATGTTCAAGAAGCTTGCTCTCGTCACCGCCCTTGCCATCGTCCCGGCTGCGGCCTTCGCCCAGAACCCGGACGGCGCCCAGGGCGGCGCGGCCAGCGGCATCGTCGGCGGCGCGACCGCGGGTGCTGTCGGCGGCGCGGTGGTCGGCGGCCCGGTCGGCGCTGTCGTCGGCGGCGTCGGCGGCGCCGTGGTCGGTGGCTTCACCGGTGCGGTGATCGGCGACAACGCCCCGCGCTTCCGCACCTATGTGGTGGAGCAGCGCGTCCCGTCCTACACCTATGCCGAGCCGGTAACAGTCGGTACCGTTCTGCCGCAGCAGGGCGTGGTCTACCGCGAGGTGCCGGCCGAGTTCGGCGAGCGCGCCAGCGGCTATCGCTACACGGTGGTGAACAATCGCGCGGTGCTGGTCGAGCCGCAGACCCGCCGCGTTGTGCAGATCATCGAGTGATCTAGGCAGATCCGCAGGTTGCTCGCGCCATCGCGGCCTGAGCAGCCATCCCGGATCGCGAGGCCCGCCCTGGCAACGGGGCGGGCTTTTTTGATGTCAACGCGTGCCGAACATCCGATCGCCGGCGTCGCCAAGGCCCGGCACGATATAGCCGTGATCGTTGAGGCGCTCGTCGATCGCCGCCGTCCAGATGCGCACATCCGGATGGGAATCGCGCATGCGCGCGATGCCCTCGGGCGCCGCGAGCAGGCAGACGAAGCGCAGATCCTTGGCGCCGCGCTCCTTCAGCCGGTCGACCGCCGCCACCGCCGAGTTCGCCGTCGCCAGCATCGGGTCCATCACCACGATCATCCGGTCGGCGATATCGGAAGGCGCCTTGAAATAATACTCGACCGCCTGGAGCGTCTGCGGGTCGCGATAGAGGCCGATATGGGCGACGCGGGCGGCGGGAACGAGCTCCAGCATGCCGTCGAGGAAGCCGACGCCGGCGCGCAGGATCGGCGCGAAGACCAGCTTCTTGCCGGAGATGACAGGCTGCATCGACTTCTGCAACGGTGTCTCGATCTCGATCATCTCGGTCGGCAGGTCGCGCGTGACCTCGTAGCAGAGCAGCATGCCGATCTCGTTGAGGAGCTGGCGGAAGCTCTTGGTCGAGCGGTCCTTCTCGCGCATCAGCGTCAGCTTGTGCTGCACCAGCGGGTGGTCGACGACGGTGACGCCGTTAGCGCTCATGGCCATGCAGTCCTGATCCCCTTCGTCTTGTCGTTGTTCTCTAGAATACCGTGCCGTCGCTGACGATGGTCAAGGGTGGTCCGCCGCCTTCGCGCTTTTCGCGAGCAATGCGGCGGCCGGCGGCCCAGGTCCCGCCCTCCAGCACCTTGGCGAGCGGCAGCTGCTCGGCGCTCAGGCCGAGTTCGGCGCGCACCAGTTCGCCGATCCGGTCGAGCAGCGCAACCGTCAGCGCCCGCCACTCCACCACGAGCTGCGAGCCGACCTCATGGCCCCGCACCGCGTCGGCAGGGTCCTTCAGTTCGAGCACGCCGAGATCGAGCAGGAGCCCGCCATTGCGGTATTCGGGCAGGCCAGTCAGATCGTCGATGCCAACGACCTGGATGCCGGCCCATTGCAATGGCTCGATCAGCGAATAGCTCAGCCATTGCGAAAGCTTGTGGAACGGCACGATGCCGGCGGTGATCTCGCCCGGCGCGATCAACGGGTGCTTCCAGCTGTCGCCGAGAGCGATGCCGGCATAGCTCAGGCGCGAGGGCCAGATACCGCCGAGCACCTCCAGCACCTGCGAGAGGATATAGGCTGCGCGGATCGAGCGACCTTCGGCTGCCTCGACCAGCCGGTCGAACAGATCGCCCGGACGGGCGAGCCCCTGCTTCTCCAGCTCCTCTCCGAGGCGGTTGAGCAGCGCGGCGCGACCTCCCAGCCCTATCAACGGATTGCCGTCCGAGACCTGGAATCCGGCCGCCAGCGCTTCGGCGTCGAGATGTTCGAGTGCAGCGACATCCACCCGCAGCGGCTGCGCCGGATCGCCGGAAAAGGCTCCGGCGGCGAACATGTCGAGCGAGGCCAAGGCCAGCCCTTCCGAGCGGCCGATGCTCTGGCCGGTCACCGCATCGCGATAACGCCAGTCGGCGCCGGCGCCGGCATCGAGCAGGACGCTGACGACAGCCAGATCATAGGCGGCGCGGCCCCTCGCCCGGGCGTCGGGGAAATGCGCCTTCGCATCGAGCAGTTGCCAGCGATCCATGCCGGCGATGATGAAATGGCGCCAGCGGGCATGGAAGGGAATGTCGAGCGCCGGATAGTTCTGGCGGATCGTCTCCAGCACATAGGCGGCGCAGGCCGGCAGCCGCTCGGGATGGACGCTGAAATGCGCCAGCCGCCCTTCGAGGCCGAGCCGCAGCATCTCCTGCGCGCGCTCTCGGACGGCTGCCGGCTTGAGCAGCTGGCGGACGGCTTCGGGATTGGTGTCAGGCATAGGCGGGATCAGAACTTTTCAAGATCGCGGCCGACGGTGGCCTTGAGTGCGTTGTCGCCGGGCGCGCCATCCGGCGAATAGTAGCCCGCGGCCTTCTTGGCCTCGATCTCGACCGAGGCGTCCGGCGGGATCAAATCGGGCGGGATGGCGACGCGCTCGCCGATCTCGATGCCGCTTTCGACCATGGCGTCGTATTTCATGTTCGACATCGACATCAGCCGGTCGATCCGCTTCACGCCGAGCCAGTGCAGCACGTCCGGCATCAATTGCTGGAAGCGGGCGTCCTGCACGCCGGCGACGCATTCGGTGCGCTCGAAATAGGTCGCGGCGGAATCGCCGCCCTCCTGGCGCTTGCGGGCGTTGTAGACGAGGAACTTGGTGACCTCGCCGAGCGCCCTGCCCTCCTTGCGGTTGTAGACGATCAGGCCGACGCCGCCGGCTTGAGCCTCCTTCACGGCTTCCTCGATGCCATGCACCAGATAGGGCCGGCAGGTGCAGATATCGGAGCCGAAGACGTCGGAGCCGTTGCACTCGTCATGGACGCGGCAGGCCAGCGTCTTCCGGGGGTCGGAAATCGCCGAGACCTCGCCGATGACATAGGCCGTGATCGAGCCGATCGGCGGCAGGAAGACCTTGAGGTCGGGCCGTGTCACCAGTTCGGGATACATCCCGCCGGTCTGCTCGAACAGCGTGCGGCGCAATTCGTTCTCAGTCGTACCGAAGCGCTCGGCGATCCCCGGCAGATGCCAGACCGGGTCGACCGCGATCTTGGTGACGCTGATGTCGCCGGAACCGTGCAGGATTCCCCCATCGGCCTGGAGCCGGTGGCCGGCCATGGCGGCGAGAATCTCGGGCAGGTTGAGCCGCGCCTTGGTGACCGCAATGGTCGGGCGGATATCGATGCCCTCGCCGATCCACTTGCCGAAATCCTGGGCGACGCGATGGCCGAACGGGTCGAGCGAGACGATCCGGCCGGGATCGAACCATTGCGGCTGCGGCAGGATGTCGGAGGTCGGGTGGGTGTTGGTCAGGTCCGGACGCTGCGCCGGGTTCATCGCTCGGGCCGAGATGGCGAGCGCCCGATAGACCGAATAGGAGCCGCCATGGGCGCCGATGACGTTGCGGTCGGCCGGATTGGTTGTCGAGGCGATGACCGGTCCTCGCTCCTGCGGCGTCGCAGCACCCCACTGGATCGGGAAGCGGGCGGCGGCGCTGCCGGGCTCGGGATGCGAGGTCAGGCGGATATGCGAAGTACGGTTCTGCGAAGTCATCGCGGCGATCGCTCGGTCTCGAACAGGAAAGGGCCCCGGGACGGCTTGCGTCCGGGGCCCTCTGGACCGCTGGGATTCTGGATCAGCGCGGCATTTTCGTCAATTGCCGGTTGAAGACGTCACCACCGCCATGGCCGGGCCTCGTCCCGACCATCCATGTCCTCGCCGGTCACGGGCGATGTTCGCATGGACACCCGCCACGGGGCGGGCATGACGGCGGCCCCTTTGGCTAGAAGACCGCGAGATAGCGCAGCAACGAGATGATGCCGATGATGATGACGATGATCTGGATGATGTTCTTGATGTTGCCGTCGACCGGCAGCATCCGCACCAGGTAAAGCACGAGAGCGATCACCAGGATGGTGATCAAAAGCGAAATCAGAATGCTCATGGCTTAAATCCTCTTATCGCGGCCGAAAGCCGGCCCCCCGAGGTTGCTGGCTGCGACACGTTCGCAGGCAGCGGCCTCGGAAAAGAGAACGTCGAGCCCGGGGAAAAAGTTCCGGAGGGGGGCTGGCTGAGGACGAGCCAACCTTGCGAACGAGGGTGCGGGGACCCCTTCTCCCGTGTGGGAGAAGGGCAGGGATGAGGGCCTGCCCTCACCCCAGAAGGCGCAACGGAGCCGCATCGCCTCAACAATCAGCGGCGGTCCCTCACCCCTGCCCCTCTCCCATCCGGGAGAGGGGTTCTGCGTCGCGCCCTACCCCGCGATCCGCGAAAAGTCCGCCACGGCGCGGGTCGCCTCGCGCAGCTGATTGAGCAGCTTGAGGCGATTGGCGCGCAAGGCCGGATCGGGATCGTTGACCGTGACCTTGTCGAAGAAGGCGTCGACCGCCGGCCGAAGCTCGGCGAGCGCCGCCATGGCGCCCTCATAGTCCTCGGCAGCAATGGCGGCTTCCGCCTTCGGCGTCGCCTGGGCGAGCGCGACCGCGAGCGCCTTCTCCTCGATCAGCCCGGCATCGGCGATGAGCTGGAGATCGGCCGGGCCGGCGAAGGCACCCTCGCCGTCCTTCTTTTCCTCGGCCTTGAGGATATTGGCGGCGCGCTTGTAGCCGGCCAGCAGGCTCCTGCCGTCTTCCGTCTCGAGGAAGCGGCCGAGCGCGGCGACGCGGCGGGTGATCAGCAGGAGGTCGTCATTGCCCGAGGCGCCCTCGCCCAGCACCGCGTCGACGAGATCATGCCGCGCGCCCTGGTCACGCAGCATCACCTTCAGGCGATCGTGGAAGAATGAGAGGAGGTCTGTCGAAAAGGCCTGCGCCTCCGAGTATGTGTAATGCTGTCTCGCCTTGAGATTTTCTATCTCGGCTCTATGGGCGATTAATATTGCTTCAGCTTTTGCGCCCTGTTGGATGCCAACTGCAAAAGGCAACGAACGGGCGTGCTCGAATTCCTGGCTCAACAGTGCTTCCTCAGCGCGCATACGACGGAGCCCTGTCGCAACTACAGCATCGAGCGTGCGTTTGCCGGCATCGCTGATAATCGGAAGCAGTCTAATTCGTACTCCGTTTTCCACTACTAGCCGGATTACTCCCAGCGCAGCCCGGCGCAAAGCATAAGGGTCCTTGCTCCCCGTAGGTTTCTCTTCAATAGCCCAAAAACTGGCTAGCGTGTCGAGTTTGTCGGCCAACCCGAGAGCCACCGAAACGGGATCAGCCGGGATACGATCAGCGGGACCGAGCGGCTTGTAGTGCTCCTCGATCGCGGCGGCGACGGAGGGGTTCTCGCCCTGCAATTCCGCGTATTTGCGGCCCATCAACCCCTGCAATTCAGGGAACTCGCCGACCATCTCGGTCGGCAGATCGGCTTTCATCAGACAAGCGGCACGAGCGATATCGTTGTGATACGATGCCGAACTTCCGCTGTAGACGGTCTCGCCTATCTGCTTTTGAGGCTCGATAAGCTCCCCAATAGCCTTCGCCAGCGCGGCGATGCGCTGGACGCGCTCGCCCTGCGTGCCGAGCTTGGCGTGGAAGACGACGCCGAGCCTGTCGAGCTTGGCCATGCGCTGGTCGAGCGGCTTGGCGAGATCGAGCGCGAGCTTCTCCGCGCTGTCCTTCAGCGTATCGAGATCGGGCAGCGGGCCGCGATCAGTCTGCCAGAAATAGGCGGCGTCGGAGAGGCGGGCGCGCACAACCCGGCCATTGCCGGCGGTGATCGCCAGGCCACCATCGCTGGCGATCAGGTTCGAGACCGGGATGAAGCGGTTGGCGAGTTCTCCGCTATTGGGATCGCGCAGCACGAAGCATTTCTGGTTGGCGCGGATGGTAGCGCGGATCGCCTCGCCGGGAATCTCGAGGAAGCGCTCCTCGAAATCGCCCATCAGCACGACCGGCCATTCGACGAGGCCGGCGACCTCCTCCAGCAAACCCTCGTCCTCGACCAGTTCAAGACCCACGGCGAAGGCGAGATTTTTGGCGTCGGCAAGGATGATCTCCTTGCGGCGATCGGCGTCGAGCACGACCTTGGCCCGCTCCAGGCTCGGGACGTAGTCGTCGAAGCGCTTCACGGTGATCGGGCCGGGCGCATGGAAGCGGTGGCCATAGGTGACGTTGCCGGACTGGATGCCGTCGACCTCGAAGGGCACCACCTCCGGATCCTCGGTCTCGGCGCCGAAGGTGCAGAGGATCGAATGCAGCGGGCGGACCCAGCGCAGCGAGCCGCTTGCTGCCGAAGCCTTGCCCCAGCGCATCGATTTCGGCCAGGGGAACGACCGGATCACCGCCGGCACGATCTCGGCGATGGCCGCGACCGTCTCCTGGCCGGGCTTCTCGATCACGGCGACATAAGAGTCGCCCTTCTTGGGATCGCTGACGATCGTCGCCTCAGCGAGCGAGGTCAGCCCCGCGGCCTTGAGGAAGCCCTGCACGGCGGCCTCGGGCGCGCCAACGCGCGGCCCCTTGCGCTCCTCGCGGACATCGCGGCCGCGCACCGGCAGGCCAGCAATGGTGAGGACCAGCCGGCGCGGCGTCGCGAAGGCCTTGGCGCCCTCATAGGTCAGGCCGCGCTCGACCAGCGCATCGGTGACGAGCTTCTTCAGGTCCTCCGCCGCCTTGCGCTGCATGCGGGCGGGGATCTCTTCCGAGAAGAGTTCGAGCAGGAGATCAGGCATCAGATTGCTCCCCCGCCGGCGGTCTTCAGCCAGGCGGCACCGCAGGCCTTGGCGAGCTCGCGCACGCGCAGGATGTAGCTCTGGCGCTCGGTGACCGAGATCACGCCGCGCGCATCGAGCAGGTTGAAGACATGGCTCGCCTTGATGCACTGGTCATAGGCCGGCAGAGCGAGCTTGTGCTGGGCGGAATTGGCGCCCTCTTCCGCCTCGCCGGCGGCGAGCAGCGCCTTGCACTCGGCCTCGGCATCGCTGAAGTGGCGGAACAGCGTCTCGGTGTTGGCGTATTCGAAATTATGCCGCGAGAACTCCTGCTCGGCCTGCAGGAAGACGTCGCCATAGGAGACGCGGTCCTCGCCCTCGAGGCCGTTGAAGTTGAGGTCGTAGACGTTCTCGACGCCCTGGACATACATGGCGAGTCGTTCGAGCCCATAGGTCAATTCGCCCGCGACCGGGGCGCATTCGACGCCGGCGACCTGCTGGAAATAGGTGAACTGGCTGACTTCCATGCCGTCGCACCAGCATTCCCAGCCGAGCCCCCAGGCGCCCAGCGTCGGGCTCTCCCAATCGTCCTCGACGAAACGGACATCGTGCAAAGCGAGGTCGACGCCGATCGCCTTGAGCGAGTCGAGATAGAGCTGCTGCAGGTCGGGCGGCGACGGCTTCAGGATGACCTGGAACTGGTAATAGTGCTGCAGCCGATTGGGGTTTTCGCCATAGCGGCCGTCCTTGGGCCGGCGCGAAGGCTGGACATAGGCCGCCTTCCAGGGCTTCGGCCCGAGCGCGCGCAGCGTCGTCGCCGGATGGAAGGTACCGGCGCCGACCTCCATGTCATAGGGCTGGAGAATGACGCAGCCGCGCTCGGCCCAGAAGCGCTGCAAGGTCAGCAGCAGCCCCTGGAAAGAGCGGGTCGGGTTCAGCGGGTCGGAGGACGCGGCCAAGGGCATCAGCCTTTTAAACTGTCGAGAAACATGCGGCGTGATTAGGGGCTGGCGACGCTCATGGTCAAGCGCAACGGCATGTCCCGGGACAGCTGCCGGAGGTGCGTCGTCTCGTCGGTAGCCGCAATTCCAGCCGCAGAACCGCTGCACAGTTCTGCAGGAACTGCTCCTTGCCATGAATGACCCATGAACCCTTCGGCAAGGATCGCGTTCATAGAGAGGCGGCTATTTTCGCCCCATCGAACGGTCCGCGGCGCTCGGGGCGAGCGCTTGAGACGGGCCGACGCGACAAGCAGGAGTACACAATGCTGTCGAACCGTATCGCCGCCGCCCTGTTCGGTGCCGGCGCCCTTCTCTTCACCGGCCTCGCCGTCGCCCCGGCCAATGCCGCGCCGATCGCGGCCGGCAGCGTCCCGGCCGCCACCGGTCAGATCGAGCAGATCCAGTATTACGGCCGGCCCTATTACGGCCCGCGCCGCCATTACGGCCGCCCGGTCTATCGTCCGCGCTGCTATTTCGTAGACCGCCGTGTCTGGAACGGCTGGCGCTGGGTGATCCGCCCGGTCCGCGTCTGCCGCTGACGCATTGCACATGGAAGGGCCTGGCGGCGCGATCCGCCAGGCCCCGAGGCCAGCCGGCAGCCATAATGACGCCCGATCGCCACGGCACAGGCCGGCGCGGTTCATCAAGAAGGATATGACATGCTTCGCAAGCTTTTCCTCGGCCTCTCGGCCGCCGCCGCCCTCGGCGCCGCCTCGCTCGGCGTCAGCGCCATCACGGCGGCTCCGGCCGACGCCCAGGCGCTGAGCGGCGGCTACGGCTATCCCGGCAGCGGCAGCCGGCATCCGTCGGCACCGCGCTATAGCAATCCCGGCTGGGGCGGCGGCCCGCATGTTCGCCCGCGTCCGGGCTATGGCCGTCCGCATTATGGGCAGCGCTGCCGCATCGTCGACCAGCGCGTCTGGAACGGCCGGCGCTACGTGATCCGGTCGACACGCGTCTGCCGCTGACGGCCACCTGAGCTCATGAAGAGAGGCTGAACGGCGCGGCCACGCCCCGTTCAGCCCGGCGACCGCAAGCTGGCCGCCACGATGACGCCCGATCGCCCCGGCACAGGCCGGGGCTGTCAGCGAAGGAGGTAATCATGCTTCGCAAACTCGTTCTTGGACTGTCCGCCGCTGCCGCGCTCGGCGTGGCCGGCCTCGGTATGGGTGCGGTCACCGCCACCCCGGCCGAGGCGCAGGCGCTGAGCGGCGGCTACGGCTATCCTGGCGGCGGCAGCCGCCATCCGTCGGCGCCGCGCTACAGCAATCCCGGGTGGGGCGGCGGCGGATATTATGGCCGCCCGCGCTACGGCTATGGCGGGCCACGCTATGGCTATGGCGGGCCGCGTTACGGCTGGGGCGGCGGCTATTACGGCCCGCGCTGCTATATCCGCCCGGTGCGCTATTGGGACGGCTGGGGCTGGGTGGTGCGCGAGCGCCGCATCTGCCGCTGAACCAAGCTAGGCGAGCACAGCCTCGCCGCGATGGAGCGCTTCGCTGAAGGCGGTGAAGCTCCCATCCGCGCCATTGAGAACCAGAGCCGGCAGCAACGCTGCCGGCTTCTTGCTGCCGAGGCGGGCCGAGACGATGACCCGGATCGCCGGCCGTTCGGCCTGGCCATGGACGGGACGGATTTCGATCGCGCCGAAACCCGTCTCCAGCGCTGCGAGAATTGCTCCCACCGCTTCGGCGCGGTGGATGATGCTTATGCCGCCGCCCGGCTTCAGCGCATGGCGCGCCGTTTTCAGCCAGTCGCCCAGGGATTGCCCGGCGACATGTGCCGCACGGCGATTGGCGACCGGCGAGGCGCGCACCTCACCTGCTTCGAAGAAGGGCGGGTTCATCGCGACCCAGGCCATGGATGCTGCCGCCAGCCCCTCGCGGGCAAGATCGCCATTGCGCTCGCCGATCGTTCCGACCGCGACGCGCACCCGCGCCTCCAGGTCGTTGAGCCCGGCATTGCGGGCCGCGAGTGCCGCAAGCTCCGGATCGCGCTCAACCAGGACGACCTCCAGCCCCGGCTGGCGTAGCGCCACTGCGAGCCCGACCGTGCCGACGCCGGCACCGAAATCGGCGAGCCGTCCCTCGCCCAGTTCGGGAAGCGCCGCTGCGAGGAGAATCGCGTCGGAACCAGCCCGGTGGCCCTTGACCGGCTGCAGCAGACGCAAACGCCCGCCGAGCAGGCGGTCTTCGGCGATCTCACCGAGACCGGGAAACCGCTCGGCCATGGACGTTTCCGTCATGACGAAGGGGCGGGACGCAATTCATCCCCGTAGCCCGCCTCGATCAGCAACGCGCGGGCGCGCCTGCTGTCCTGCTCGCGCACCAGCAGGCGGCGCGGGAACGCGCCGATCATGCCTTCGAGCGAGCTGATGTGCTGGTCGGCGATCAGGCAACCCAGATCGGCCGAGGCCAGCAGCGCCTCGATGGCACCGAGCAGGACGAGATCATTGGAGCGGACGAGTTCGTGCATGCGCTCATGGAGCCCACCGGGCCAGCCCTGCGCAACAGGAAAGATCGCATCGCCCGGGTCAAAACGGCAGCGCAGCGTCAAACTGCTGCGCCGCGAAAGGATTGCCGGGGCTGGCCACGCATGCGACGTTTGTGGCAAGGGCATAGCGCGCGAATGCGCGAGATTGAGGCCGGAGTTTGCGCGTGGGCGTCGTCGTAGCTTTCGAAGACAAGGACACCAGCCAGGGCGGCATCGAGCCACTGGTCGGGCTGACGCGCGCCGACATGGAACGCGTCAACGCGATGATCCTGTCGCGCACCGGCTCCGAGGTCACGATGATCCCGGAGGTCGCGAACCATCTGATCTCCTCCGGCGGCAAGCGCCTGCGGCCGATGCTGACGCTGGCGACGGCGGCGCTCTGCGGCTATCGCGGCGAGGGCCATGTCAAGCTCGCGGCCAGCGTCGAGTTCATGCATACGGCGACGCTGCTGCATGACGACGTCGTCGACGAGAGCGACATGCGCCGTGGCAAGGCCGCGGCCCGCATGCTCTGGGGCAATGAGGCGAGCGTGCTGGTCGGCGACTTCCTGCTCGGCCAGGCCTTCAAGATGATGGTCGAGGTCGGCTCGCTGCGCGCGCTCGACATCCTCTCGACCGCGGCAGCCGTCATCGCCGAGGGCGAGGTGATGCAGCTCGCCGCCGCCAAGAACACCGAGACGACCGAGGACGAGTACCTCGCCGTGATCCGCGGCAAGACCGCCGAGCTTTTTGCGGCCGCCTGCGAGGTCGGGCCGGTGATCGCCGGCTCGTCCAAGGGCGAGGCCGCCGCCTGCCGCAGCTATGGGCTCAATCTCGGCATCGCCTTCCAGCTCGTCGACGACGCGCTCGACTATGGCGGCTCTGCAGGACAGCTCGGCAAGAATGTCGGCGACGACTTCCGTGAGGGCAAGATCACGCTGCCGGTGGTGCTCTCCTTCCGCCGCGGCAATGCGGAGGAGCGCGCCTTCTGGCGCCGCACCCTGCAGGAGGGCGAGGTGCGTGACGGCGATCTCGCGGAGGCGCAGGCGCTGATGCGCAAGCATGGCGCCCTGGCCGACACGATCGAGCGGGCCCGCCACTACGCCAAGATGGCGAAGGATGCGCTCGGCCTTTACCCGTCATCGCCAATGAAGCAGGCGCTCAACGACGCCGTCGACTTCTGCGTGGCGCGGGCGCACTAAGGCCGGGCCTCACCTCAACATGGTCGGCTTTACCCACCAGCCGGGGTGCTGAAACGGAAGCTGCTTCGCCGCTGCCGCGCTAGCACGGCAGTCATCGAACAAGGCGAAGCAGGTCGCGCCCGAGCCGGACATGCGTGCCAGCCGGCAGCCGGGCAAGGCCGACAGCGCCGACAGCATCTCACCGATTGCCGGCGCGACGGCCCGTGCCGGCAGTTCGAGATCGTTGCCCGTTGCTGCGAGCACGTCGATCAACTCAGTCGCTGTCGCCGGCGAGGGTTCCTCTGCCTTGTACGGCTCGACAGCGACCGCATGCCCCTCCCCCGGCTGAAGCCCCAACGCCCGGAACACGGCCGCGGTCTCGACGGCCAGCCCTGGATTGACCAGCAACGCGAACAGCCGCGGCAACCTCTGCACCGGGCCGAGCTTTTCGCCGATGCCGCGCATGACGCGGGCACGCGCCTCCAGGCAGACAGGGACATCGGCGCCGACGCGACCGGCAGTGGCGAGCAGCGCCGGGTGCGACAGTGGCAGATCATTGAGCCGCGCCAGCAGGCGCAGGGCCGCGGCGGCATCGGCCGAGCCGCCGCCGATGCCGGAAGCGACGGGCAGGCGCTTGACTAGATGGAAGCGGCCGGAGCGCAGCCCGGCGATCTCCTCGCGAAGCTCACGCTCGGCCTTGAGGACGAGATTGTCCGGGCCGGTCGAGAGGCTCGAGGCAAAGGGGCCGGAGATGCTCATGTCGCCAGGTTCACCCGGCGACAGACTCAGTTCGTCGCCGACGCCAGCGAAGGCGACGAGGCTGTCGAGTTCATGGTAGCCGTCGGCCCGGCGACCGATCACGCGCAGGGAGAGGTTGACCTTGGCCGGGGCGCGGGTCGCCAGGCGCAAGGATCAGCCGCCATCCTTCTTAGGCTCGGCCGCATTGGCCGAGGGCGCCGGGTCTTCCAGGCCCTTGTCGATCTTCCGCAGGATCCGGGTCAGGTCCTCGGGCTCCGGCCCGAGATCGCGGGCGTAATTCCACTGGTAGCGCGCTTCGAGATAGCGCCCAGTCTTCCAGTAGACGTCGCCGAGATGGTCGTTGATCACCGGGTCGGACGGGCGCAGCTCCATCGCCTTCTCCAGCTCCGTCACCGCCTCGTCATAGCGGCCCAGCCGGT
The DNA here is from genome assembly GCF_900109525.1 of Allobosea lupini. Lineage (GTDB taxonomy): Bacteria > Pseudomonadota > Alphaproteobacteria > Rhizobiales > Beijerinckiaceae > Allobosea > Allobosea lupini. The sequence goes on from NZ_FOAN01000002.1 coordinate 595,640, forward strand.
AGTGGGCCCAGCCGAGCGAGTCGATGATGTAGCCGTCCCGCGGCCGGAGCTCCACGGCCCGGCGCAACATGCCGAGCGCCTCTTCGAGCTTGAGGTTCTGGTCGACCAGCGAATAGCCGAGATAATTGAGCACCAGGGCGCGCTCGCGGCCGAGCGCCTCCGGCATCAGCTCCAGCGACTTGCGCAGGTCGGCCTCGGCCTGCGGCCATTTCTTGATGCGCTCATAGGCGATGCCGCGCGAGTAGAAGATGTCCCAGTTGGCGCGGCTCGGCGTGCCGAGCTTGGCGACCGCCTTGTCATAGGTCGCAGCCGCCTCCTCGAAGCGCTTGCGCGAGCGATAGATGTTGCCGAGCGCGGAGATCGCCTCGATGTCGTCGGGACGCGCGGCGATGATGCCCTCGAGATGCTTGGTCGCCTCCTCGGTCTTGCCGAGCTGTTCGAGGCCGAGCCCGATCTGGATGTCGGCGACCGGGCGCAGCGGCGAGTTTTCCGGCATGCGCCTGTAGACCTGGACGGCGTCCTCGGTCTGCTTGGCGCGCTCGAGGATATCGGCCAGCGTCAGCACGGCGAGATCGTGGCCGGGATCGAGATAGACGGCGAAGCGCAGATAGAGCAGCGCGGTCGCCTCGTCGCCCTGGAGAATGCCCGCGCTGGCGAGCCCGTAGAGCACTTCGGCGGCGCCCTGCTGGGTGTTGCCGACGATGCGCTGCAGCGGCTCCTTGCTGCTGATCTTGGCGATGGCGTCGCGGACCACCGGATGGTTCGGGCGGACGCTCCGCTCGAAATCGTTCAAGGTCGCCAGGGCCGCCTCGCTGTCGCCGGCGCGCGCCTGCTGGCGCGCCCAGAGATCGACGAGGCGCAGATTGGTCTTCTCGGCATCGTAGGCTGCCTTGAGCCGGCGATTCGCCTCGTTGCGGCGGCCCGCGATATCGAGGATCAATCCGGCATGGAAATCGCGGAAGCGGTCGAAGGTCGATTCGCCCTTGAGACGCTCCAGCGTGTCGATGGCGCGATTCGTCTCGCCCGAGCCCGAGTAGGCCCAGGCGGCGAGCAGGGTCGCGGTGATGTCGGCCGAACGGCCGCGGCCGCCACGCTGCAGCTGGGTGCGGGCGGCGCCATAGTTCTTCTGCTTCAGCGCACGCACGCCGAGCGCGAGCTGGGCGAGGCCGTTGGTGGCGTCGCGCTGGATCAGCTTCTCCGCGGCCCGGAAGGTCTCGTTCATCGCGCCGTCGGCGAGGAAGGCAACGAAGCCGCGCTCGAGCAGTTCGCTGTTCTGCGGATCGTTCCGGATCGCCTCGCGCAGATAGATCGAGGCCGCGCCAAGATCCCGCGCCGAGCCGGCCACCACGGCCGCCAGGTAATTGCCTTCAAGGCTCTCGGCTGGCTCGAATTTCTCGACCGGACGGGCCTGCGCGAGCGCCGGCATGCCGACATGCAAGCCTGCGACAAACGCCAGCACAAGAGCGGCGCTACGGCCGTTGATCTGAAACGTCACGTTCGACATTCTCCCTCGGTCCGCCCCGGCCGCCGGGGACTGGTCCGTGGACGGGACCGTGACCTGAACGATTAGGCAGTCAACATGGCCGTTTCCGGGCCTGCCGACAAGAGTTGCGCGCCGCGCTGCGTCATCGTTGTAGCGCTGACGTGAAAAAGACACAGCGCCCATGCCCGGCCGGTTGCATCGATGGATTTCGTCAATTTTTCGGGCGTGATGTTGGCTTCGTGGCGATTCGTCAAAGGTGCTTCCAGAGGAAGAAGGTCTCGCTCGCGACCGTCCTCACGCTCGCCGGCATTGCCGGCGGCTGCGCCACCGAGGAACCCGAGAAGCCGGGTCCGATCGTCCGCAAAGGCTGATTCGCCGCCCTTTTCAGGGTGAACAATGGCAAAAGGCCGCGCGATCCGAGGCCGCGCGGCCTTTCATGTTTGAAGCGCCCGCCGCGACCGGCGGCCCACGCGATCACATGTTCGAGTAGTTCGGCCCGCCCGCGCCTTCCGGCACCGTCCAGGTGATGTTCTGGGCAGGGTCCTTGATGTCGCAGGTCTTGCAGTGCACGCAGTTCTGCGCGTTGATCACGAAGCGCGGCAGCGACTGCTTGTCCGGATCGGCATAGACCACCTCGTAGACGCCGGCCGGGCAATAGAGCCGCGCCGGCTCGCCATAGATCGGCAGGTTCTGCAGCACCGGCACGTTCGGGTCGGTCAGCTTCAGATGCGCCGGCTGGTCCTCCTCATGATTGGTCGCCGAGAGGAAGACCGAGGAGAGCTTGTCGAAGGAGATCTTGCCGTCAGGCTTAGGGTAGACGATCGGAGTGACCATGCCGATCGGCTTCAGCGTGGCATGATCGGGCTTGCCGTGCTTCAGCGTGCCGAAGGGCGACCAGCCGAAGAGCTGGTTCAGCCACATGTCGATGCCGCCAAGCGCGACGCCGCCGAGCGTGCCGAGCTTCGACCAGAGCGGCTTGACGTTGCGCACCGGCTTGAGGTCGCGGCCGATCTCGGAGGCGCGCCAGCTGTCCTCGATGCCGTCGACCATGTCATGCGAGCGGCCCGCCGCCAGCGCCGGCACGAGATGCTCGGCCGCCAGCATGCCCGACAGGATGGCGTTGTGGCTGCCCTTGATGCGCGGCACGTTGACGAAGCCTGCCGCGCAGCCGATCAGCGCCCCGCCCGGGAAGGTCAGCTTGGGCACCGACTGCCAGCCGCCTTCGGTGATGGCGCGCGAGCCGTAGGAGAGGCGCTTGGCGCCCTCGAAGACGTCGCGGATCATCGGATGGGTCTTGAAGCGCTGGAACTCGTCGAAGGGCGAGAGCGTCGGGTTCGAGTAGTTGAGGTGGACGACGAAGCCGACCGAAACCAGGTTGTCGTCGAAATGATAGAGGAAGGAGCCACCGCCGGTCGACATGTCGAGCGGCCAGCCGAAGGAGTGCTGGACCAGCCCCTTCCTGAAATTCTCCGGCTTGACCTGCCAGATCTCCTTGAGGCCGATGCCGTATTTCTGCGGCTCGCGGCCTTCATCCAGAGCAAAGCGCCTGATCGCGATCTTCGAGAGCGAGCCACGGGCGCCCTCTCCCAGAAGCGTGTAGCGGCCACGCAGTTCCATGCCGCGGGTGAAGCGGTCGGAGACCGTGCCATCCTTCGCGATGCCCATGTCGCCGGTGGCGATGCCGGCGACCGAGCCGTCGTCGTTATAAAGCAGCTCGGCGGCGGCGAAGCCCGGATAGATCTCGACGCCGAGCGCCTCGGCACGCGCGGCGAGATAGCGGGCGACAAGGCCGAGCGAGCCGACGAAGTTGCCGTGATTGTTCATCAGCTTCGGCATGGCGAAGTTCGGCAGGCGCGCGCCACCGGCCGGGCCGAGGAAATAGAAGACGTCCTCGGTCACCTGCGTATGCAGGGGGCGGGCATCGTCCTGCCGCCAGTCGGGCAGGAGCTTGTCGAGGCCGATCGGATCGATGACCGCGCCGGAGAGGATATGCGCGCCGACCTCGGAGCCCTTCTCGACCACGACGACCGAGATAGCTTCGTCGAGCTGCTTCAGCCGGATCGCGGCGGCGAGCCCGGCAGGACCGGCACCGACGATGACGACGTCATAGTCCATGCTCTCGCGCGGCGTGCTCTGCGCTTCCTTCAGATCCATCCTGCCCTCCACCCGCGCGTCTTCATCGTTAGATAGTTTATATATGAACTATCTTGATCGACCCGCCAAGCTCTGCGCTTGGCTGATTGGAATTCCTCTATCCGGGGCTCCCGTTCATTTTGCAACAGCGAAGGGGCTCGCTTCGTTCCGAGCGCCGCTCTATTCTCCTGCCCATGTCGCTCGACGCCGTCTCCGCAGCCGAATTGATCGCCTGGTACGCCGAAATGGGCGTGACCGAAGCGCTCGACGAGACGCCGCACGACCATTTCGCAGCCGCACCCGAGCCGGCGCGACAGCCTGTCGCACGCCCCGTCGCCGCTGCGCAGCCGGCGGCGCGACGCCCTGCAGCCGTGGCCGCAGCCACTCCGCCGGACGAAGCCGCGCTGTCAGCCCGGGCGCTGGCGCGCGAGGCGACCTCGCTGGATGAGCTCAAGACGGCGCTCGCCAGCTTCGAGGGCTGCCCGCTCAAGGCGACAGCCAAGAACCTCGTCTTCGCCGACGGCAATCCGGCCGGCAAGGTCATGATCGTCGGCGAGGCACCCGGCGCGGACGAGGATCGCGCCGGCGTGCCCTTCGTCGGCCGCTCCGGCCAGTTGCTCGACCGGATGCTGGCCGCGATCGGCCTCACCCGGCAGGAGCATGTCTATATCGCCAACCTCCTGCCCTGGCGCCCGCCCGGCAACCGCACGCCGACCCCGCAGGAGGTCGCGATCTGCCTGCCCTTCATCCAGCGCCAGATCGAACTGGTCGACCCCGACATCCTTGTCTGCGTCGGCGGCCCGTCGGCCCAGGGGCTGCTCGGTGTCTCCGGCATCCTGGCCTCGCGCGGGCGCTGGATGGAATATGACACCGGCAGGCGCATGATCCGGGCGATCGCAACGCTGCACCCGGCCTATCTCCTGCGCCAGCCCTTGCAGAAGCGCCTGGCCTGGCGCGACCTGCGTACGCTCAAGGCCGCGCTCGCGGCGCCCTGAGCAGATTCTGCGATTCCGCTTCGACAGGGAGTCGATGATGTTCGCGACCGGGATGGCCCGCAGCGCCTTGATCGCAACCCTGATGCTTGCCACGCCTGCTCTGGCAGCGCCGCAAAAGCCCGTCCTCGACGCGGCCGAGGCCGAGAAGCCGGCCTATCTCGCAACGCTGGAAAAGCTGGTCTCGATCGAATCGGGCTCGCGGGACGTGCAGGGTCTGGCGACGATCGCCGCACTCATCGCCGAGCGCCTCAAGGCCCTGGGCGGCGAGACCGAGCTGATCGACTCGGCCGAACCGACGCGATCGCCGGGCAAGATCGCGCTGGCACGCTTCAAGGGCAGCGGCACCAGGAAGATCATGCTGCTGGCCCATATGGACACGGTCTACGCCAAGGGCATGCTGGCCCAGCAGCCCTTCCGGATCGAGGGCGACAGGGCCTATGGCCTCGGCATCGCCGACGACAAGCACGGCGTCGCCCTGATCCTCCATACCATCGCGCTGCTCAACAGGATCGCGGCCCGGGACTACGGCACGCTCACCGTCCTCATCAACGGCGACGAGGAGATCGGCTCGGCCGGCTCAAGGGCGCTGATCACCAGGCTCGCGGCCGAGCAGGACGCAGTGTTTTCATGCGAAGGGTCCGGCATCGGCCAGGACACGCTGCGCCTCGCCACCAGCGGCGTCGGCTCCGTGCAGCTCAAGGTCACCGGCCGGGCCTCGCATGCCGGTGGCTCGCCGGAGCAAGGCCGCAACGCCCTGTACGAACTCGCCCATCAGATCCTGCAGATGCGCGATCTCTCCAAGCCGGAGATGGGCCTCAAGCTGAACTGGACGCTCGCCTCAGCCGGCTCGGTCAGCAATACGATTCCGGCCGAGGCGAAGGCGCAGGGCGACATGCGGGCGCTGCGCATGGCCGATTTCGACCTGATCGAGGCCGCGGTGAGGGAGCGCATCCAGAACAAGCTCATCCCCGACACCTTGGTGGAAGCGACATTCACGCGCGGGCGCCCGCCTCTGGCGCCGACCGAGGCCAGCAGGGCGCTCGGCGCGCATGCCAAGCGCATCTTCGGCGAGATTGGCCGCTCGCTGACCATCGCCGAACGAGCGAGCGGCGGCGGAACCGATGCAGCCTATGCCGCGCTCCAGGCCAGGGGCCCGGTGATCGAGGGCTTCGGTCTCAGGGGCTTCGGCGCCCATTCGAACCAGAACGAATATGTCGCGTTGGATTCGGTCGTGCCCCGGCTCTATCTGCTGGCGCGCATGATCACAGACGTCTCACGCGGCGATGCCAAGTAACCGACTGCATGACCAAGCTGACGGCTACGCTTGAGTTCCGCCGCATCCTCGCCGACATTGGCGGCGCTGCAACAAGGGTCCGCGCATGCGTTGGGAAGATTACCGCCAGTCCGATAACGTCGAGGACCGGCGCGGCGGCGGTGGCGAATATGCCGGGCTTCCCGGCGGGCGCGGCGGCATCGGCATCGGCACCATGGTCGTGCTCGGCCTGCTCGGCTGGGCGCTCGGCATCGATCCGCGCATCCTGATCGGCGGCGCCGAGATGATCGGCGGCATCGGCGGGCGCAGCGCGCCGACACAGGAGCAGCGCAAATCGGCCGGCCCGCCGCAGGACGAGATGGGCAAGTTCATCTCGGCCGTGCTGGCGCAGAACGAGGATATCTGGACGAAGGTGCTGCCGCAGCAGGCCAACCGCAAATACGTACCGCCCAAGCTGGTGCTGTTCAGCGGCGTCGATCGCTCCGGCTGCGGCACGGCCCAGTCGGCGATGGGGCCGTTCTATTGCCCCAACGACCAGCGGGTCTATCTCGACCTCTCCTTCTTCCAGGAGATGCAGCGCAAGCTCGGCGGCGGCGGCGACTTCGCCTATGCCTATGTCATCGGCCACGAGATCGGCCATCATATCCAGAACCTGCTCGGCATCCTGCCCAAGGTGAACGAGCTGCGCCAGCGGCTCTCGGAGCGCGAATCGAACCTGCTCTCGGTGCGCGTCGAATTGCAGGCGGACTGCTTCGCCGGCGTCTGGGCCTACAACCTCCAGGCGATGGACCGGATCGAGGCCGGCGACATCGACGAGGCGATGCGAACAGCTTCGGCGATCGGCGACGACAAGCTGCAGCAGCAGGGCCGCGGCGTGGTCGTGCCGGATTCCTTCACGCACGGCTCGTCGGCGCAGCGCACCCGGTGGTTCAACACCGGCTTCAAGTCGGGTTCCATGCAGAGCTGCGACACCTTCCGCACCAACCAGCTCTGAGCCTCAGAGTTCGGCGCGCTCGCGGCGGACAGTAAGCCGGCGCGGCGCCCGCGCCAGCTTGCCGGAGAGGATCTGCGTCTTCGGCGCGAGCAGCCCCGCCCTGACGCCGCGCGAGCGTAGCGAGACCGCGCCCCATTCGCGCAGCGCCGCCGCCATGCCGCGCAGCGGCATCAGCGCCGGCCGGGCCGCTGCGGTCAACAGATGCCGCTCGATGCTTGGCGTCCATTGCGGCTCGGGCAGGTCGCCCGCCTCGAGCAGGATCACCCAGTCGCCGCGCGCCTGCGCGACACCCGAGGACCAGGCCTCGCCGGCCGTGGCCCTGACATAGCTCGCCCCGGTCTCGTCCGCGAGCCGCGCGATCGCGGCGTCGTCGCCATCGTCGACCACCACGGCATGGCCGATCACACCTTTCGCAACCGCGGGGATCAGCACCGACAAGGTTGCGGCAAGCGCCCTTGCGTCACGATTGGCCCGGATGACGGCAGTGATCATAGGCTGTCAGCTTATGACGCACTGCAACATGTCGCAATCCTGTCACTTGCCTTTTGTTCCTGATATGTTCACATTCGTTGGTCTCGGAATCCCCGATTCCGCCGAGGAGACGAAGCCATGCTGCAGGCCAGGCCCTCAGCCAGAACGCAACCACTCAAGCGCCGCGACAGTGAACCGGATACGGTCTCGGCACCACTTCGGCTCACGCCGGTCGACCCGCTGACCCATATCGGCAGCCAGATCGACCCTGACAGGCGGCGCGGGCGCGGCGCGACGATCAACCCCGGCGGGCGCTACGAGGCCGAGCAGCGCATCAGCGAGGATGACGGCTGGGGGACGCTCGGCGAGCTGCCGGCTTTCAAGACCGAGGTCTCGGTCGAGAAGCCTCGGACCATCATTACCAGGAACGACTCCCCCGATATCTCCTTCGATCGCTCGATCAACCCTTATCGCGGCTGCGAGCATGGCTGCGTCTATTGCTTCGCGCGGCCGAGCCATGCCTATCTCGGCCTCTCGCCCGGGCTCGACTTCGAGAGCAAGCTCACCGCAAAGCCCGATGCGGCGCTGCTGCTTGAGAAAGAGCTGTCCTCGCCAAGCTACCAGCCGCGCACCATCGCAATCGGCACCAATACCGACGCCTACCAGCCGATCGAGAAGAAGCTCAGGATCATGCGCGCGATCCTGGAGGTGCTCGCGAAGTTCAACCACCCGGTCGGCATCGTCACCAAATCGGCGCTGGTGCAGCGCGACATCGATATCCTCGCGCCGATGGCGGCGAAGGGGCTGGTCAAGGTCGCGCTCTCGGTGACGACGCTCGATCCCAAGCTCGCCCGCAACATGGAGCCGCGTGCCGCCGCCCCTGCCAAGCGCATCGAGACGATCCGAAAGCTCTCGGAGGCCGGCATTCCGGTGACGGTGCTGGTCGCGCCGATCGTGCCGGCGATCAACGAGCACGAGATCGAGCGCATCCTCGATGCAGCGAAAGCAGCCGGCGCGCGCGAGGCCGGCTATGTATTGCTGCGCCTGCCGCTCGAGGTGAAGGACATCGTGCAGGACTGGCTGGTGACGCATCATCCCGACAAGATGCGCCATGTCGTCTCGCTGATCCGCTCGACCCGGGGCGGCAAGGATTACGACGCCGCCTGGGGTCAACGCCAGGTCGGCTCCGGCCCCTATGCCTGGATGATCGGCCGGCGCTTCGAAATGGCGGCCGAGCGGCTCGGCTTCAACAGCACCCGGCTCAGGCTCCGCACCGACCTCTTCGTCAAGCCGGAGAAGGAGAAGGCACAGCTCAGCTTGTTTTGATCCGACGTGCCTCATGGCTGTCATCCTGGACGCAGCACAGCGGAGAGCCGGGATCCATTCCTGAGCCTTTCCGATGAAGGTTCCGGCCTGGGTCCCGGGTCTGCCTCCGGTCGCGCGGGACGACCGCGCTGAGTGTGGCTGTTACCAAGTGGACAGGATGCAATTCCGGCAGACGTTCGCATCGAGATCTGGCATAGCGGCGCCATGACCGCCGATTTCAGCCGCGAGCAGGCCGCGATGATTGCCGGGCGCGCCCGTGTTGCCGGCGTGGACGAGGTCGGGCGCGGCCCCCTCGCCGGCCCGGTCGTCGCCGCCGCCGTCATCCTCGATCCCACGGCGATTCCCGACGGCCTCGCCGACTCGAAGGAGCTCAGCGCCCAGCGCCGCGAGGAGCTCTGCGTGCTGATCCTCGCCAGCGCTTTGGCAGTCGGTGTCGGCAGCGCCTCGGCGACCGAGATCGACAGGATCAACATCCGGCAGGCGACGCTGCTTTCCATGCGGCGCGCGGTCGGAGCGCTGCCGCTCTCACCCGATCTCGTGCTGGTCGATGGCAACGATCCGCCGGCGCTGGCCTGCGGTTGCGAGTCGATCATCGGCGGCGACGGGCTGATCGCCTCGATCGCCGCAGCCTCGATCGTCGCCAAGGTGATGCGCGACAGGATGATGGCGCGGCTTTCGCTGACCTATCCGGCCTATGGCTTCGCCAACCATGCCGGCTACGGGACCGCGGCACATCGCGCCGCGCTGAAGACGCATGGCCCCTGCCCCGCGCATCGCTATTCCTTCGCCCCGATCAAAGGTGTCTGGTCGCGCTCGATCGCTTGAGCCGGCGGGAGACGTCATGCCCACCTTGACGATGCATCAGGTCGACGCGTTCACCGACAAGGTGTTCGCCGGCAACCCCGCAGCCGTCCTCATCCTGGACGACTGGCTCGCCGAGCCGACGATGCAGGCGATCGCCAATGAGAACAATCTGGCCGAGACCGCCTTCGCCCGGCCGAACGGCAGCGCTTGGGACCTGCGCTGGTTCACGCCCGTGCACGAGGTCAATTTCTGCGGCCATGCCACGCTCGCGACAGCCCATGTCCTCGCCAGTGCGCACGGCGTCTCCAGCGATATGGAATTTCTGACCCGCGTCGGCCCGATCCGGGTCTCGCGACAGGATGAAGGCTACCGGCTCGACCTGCCGGCCTTCGCGCCGGAGCCGATCGAGGCGCTGCCTTCGGTCATCGCCGCGCTTTTCCCGGTCCCACCTCGTGCGCTGTTCCGCAATTTCGAGAATGTCTTCGCCGTTCTGGCTGACGAGCAGGCCGTGCGCGCCTTCGTGCCCGACGCCGCTGCGATCGCGACTCTCGCCCCGCTCTGCTTCGGCATCACCGCGCCCGGCGAGGCCCATGATTTCGTCTCGCGCTATTTCGCGCCCAGCGCCGGCATCCCGGAAGACCCCGTCACCGGCTCGATCCACGCCACCCTGGTCCCGTACTGGGCCGAGGAGCTTGGCAAGAACCGCTTTGAGGCCTTCCAGGCTTCCGCGCGTGGCGGACACTTGAGTTGCGAGCTGGCGGGAGAGCGTGTGCTCATTGCCGGCCACGCGGTGACGTTCATGAAGGCCGAAATCTACCTGCCTGACTGACCGCTGGGAGACCTGCGGAGCAGCCACCGAACTGCCGCAACGGCAGGCGGGAGCCGGTTACCCTTCCTTAATCTCCGTTACGATTTTCCAAACATATTCAATGGGCTAGGCAAAATCTGCAGCCCCAGAATGGGACGCATTTTTTTCAACCCGGAAACCCGTCCTTTACCGTGACCAGCCAGGATCGCGAGCGTTGAAGTTGCGTAACGGTCTTGGCGTCATGAGTACCTCGCGTACCGGGACCGCCAGCGCTCCCGTCCGGATTCAGGTTTCGCGTACCGGACGGCCCGCGCTGGGGGCCCGGATGAAGGCCAAGAGCCTTCTTCCCTCTCAGATCCTCCCGCCTCGCGAGCTGCCGCTCGACCAGGTGATCGTGGGCGATTGCGTCGCCGCGATCGAGGCCCTTCCCCCCGGGAGCGTCGACCTCGTCTTTGCAGACCCGCCCTACAATCTCCAGCTCGGCGGCGATCTGCGCCGACCTGACGACAGCCTCGTCGACGCCGTCGACGACGACTGGGACAAGTTCGCCTCCTTCGCCGACTACGACGCCTTCACCCGCGCCTGGCTCACCGCCTGCCGCCGGGCGCTGAAGCCGGACGGCGCGCTCTGGGTGATCGGTTCCTATCACAACATCTTCCGCGTCGGCTCGATCCTGCAGGATCTCGGCTTCTGGATGCTGAATGACATCGTCTGGCGCAAAGCCAACCCGATGCCGAACTTCCGTGGCCGCCGCTTCACCAATGCGCATGAGACGCTGATCTGGGCGGCGCGCGGCGAAGCGTCGAAATACACCTTCCATTACGAGGCACTGAAGGGCGGGAATGACGACCTGCAGATGCGCTCGGACTGGTATCTGCCGCTCTGCACCGGCGACGAGCGCCTGAAGGACGAGAAGGGTGCCAAGGTCCACCCGACCCAGAAGCCCGAATCGCTGCTCGCCCGCGTGCTGCTCTCGGCCAGCAATCCCGGCGACGTCGTGCTCGATCCCTTCTTCGGTACCGGCACGACCGGCGCCGTCGCCAAGGCGCTCGGCCGCCATTTCATCGGCGTCGAACGCGAAGAGGTCTATGCCAAGGCGGCGCGCGAGCGCATCGCAGCGGTTCAGCCGCTGCCGCCGGAAGCCTTCGCCACGGCGCCGTCGAAGCGCAGCGAGCCGCGCGTACCCTTCCTCAGCCTGGTCGAGGCCGGGCTGGTCAAGGCGGGCGAGACCGTCTTCGACGAGAAGCGGCGTCACAGCGCCACCATCCGCGCCGATGGCACTCTGGTGCTCGGCCCGGCCGTCGGCTCGATCCACAAGGTCGGCGCGTTGGCGCAGGGGCTGCCGGCCTGCAATGGCTGGACTTTCTGGCATGTCGAGCGCGAGGGCAAAGCCATGCTGCTCGATGTCCTGCGCGGTGAGATCAGGACGCAGATGGCGGCGGCCTAGAGCCGGATCCGATCAGGTCGAGACAACCTGATCGGTGAATCCGTCTCTCACTTCTAGTCTAGAGGCCGCTGCAGCTCTTCCAGTCCGGCTTCGAGCGCCTTCAGGAAGACGTTCGGAAACGCCTCGTCCTTCAACCGGTTGAACGGGGTGAAGCGCATGCCCTCCGGCGCGTGCGTCTCCAGCGGCACGCGCCCGGCAAAGATCGTCAGCTCCAGCGGGAAATGCGTGAAGACGTGGCGGACCGGCAGCATCAGCCGGCGCCATGTCGCCCCCACTGGCGCGTCGCGCAGGGCGTCGTCCACCTCGTAATCCGTCCGCCAGTCGCCTCCGGGCACCTCGACCATTCCCCCGAGCAAGCCCTTGGCCGGGCGGGTGCGGACCAGCACGGCACCATCTTCGCGCATCGCGACGAAGGCGGCGCCATAGCGGGTCTTGCCGGTCTTCTTCGCCGCCTTGCGCGGAAAGCTCTCCTGCGTCCCGGCGATGCGCGCCTGGCAGGGCTCACGCCAGGGGCAGAGCCCGCAGGCCGGCGAGCGCGGCGTGCAGATCGTCGCGCCCAGATCCATCAGCGCCTGCGCAAAGTCTCCAGGGCGGGCATGCGGCAGCAGCGCCAAAACCCGCTCGCGGATCAGCGGCTTGGCGGCGGGCATCTCGTCCTCGATCGCGAAGAGGCGCGTGATCACCCGCTCGACATTGCCATCGACCGCGACCGCCGGCCGGTCGAAGGCGATCGCAGCGACGGCTCCCGACGTATAGGCGCCGATACCCGGCAAGGCGCGCAGGCCCTCCTCGGTATCGGGAAAGCGGCCGCCATGCTCATGCGCAACCGCCTTGGCGCAGGCGTGGAGATTGCGGGCGCGCGAGTAGTAGCCGAGCCCGGCCCAGGCCTGCATGACGCTCTCCGATGGCGCGGCGGCTAGCGCCTCGACCGTCGGAAAGCGCGCCATGAAGCGCTCGAAATAGGGCTTCACCGCCGCGATCGTGGTCTGCTGCAGCATGATCTCGGAGACCCAGACGCGGTAAGGGTCGGCCCGCTCGCCCGGCAGCGCCCGCCAGGGCAGGACGCGGCGATGGCGGTCATACCAGGCGAGGAGATCGGCGGCGCGGGGCTGGGGGGCGGAAGCGTCCATCGGACTTTGTGTAGCGCGACCGCCCGGTCAAGCAAGCATCCCGCTGTCCTGCAAACAGCTGTTTGTCGCAGGCACCCGCAGCTATAGGGTGGCTGCATGGTCGCAAAACCCCTCGCCGAACTGATCGACGACTGCCTCGCGCCCGCGCTCGCCGCCCAAGGCTTTGCGGGACGCTCGGTCGTGGCCTTCTGGCCGGAGATCGTCGGCGAGCGGCTGGCGCAACGCACGCGGCCTCTCAAGATCGACTGGCCGCGGCGTCGCGGTGCACCTGGTGAGCTCTCGGACCCGGCGACGCTGGTCGTGCGTGTCGAGGGCGCCTTCGCGCTGGAGATGCAGCAGCTCGGGCCACTGGTGCTGGAGCGGGTCAACAGCCATCTCGGCTGGCGCGCTGTCGGCAAACTGGTGCTGAAGCAGGGGCCGGTCGCCCCGCTCCCAGTCTCCAAGCCCGCCCCGCCGCCAGATCCTGCTGTGCTGGCACGGATCGAAGCACAGGTCGCCGGCGTCGAAAGCGCCGAATTGCGCGAGGCGCTGGCGCGGCTCGGGCGCGGCATCGCGCAACGGCGCCAGGTCGCGGGCGACGACACGGCTTCGTGAGCGGGAAGCAGCGAACCGATCTTGCCACAATCCTGCTGGTGACTATGGTCCGCGCAACTACTTCGTCATCAGGGATTGTCTCATGACCAGCCGCCGCCAGGTGTTGATCGGCTCAGCCGCCTTGGCCTTCTCGCCGCTTCTCGCCAGCCAGGGCGCTTCGGCCCAGACGCTTCCCGGGGTCGCCAACCCGCTCGGCGATGTCTGGCTCGGCAATGCCGACGCCAAGGTCTCGATCATCGAGTACGCCTCGCTGACCTGCAGCCACTGCGCCAATTTCCACAAGGATACCTGGCCGGCGCTGAAGGCGAAGTACATCGACACCGGCAAGGTGCGCTTCGTGCTGCGCGAGTTCCCGCTCGATCCGCTCGCCACCGCCGGCTTCATGCTGGCCCGCTGCAACGGCACCGACAAATACTATCCGCTGACCGACCTGCTGTTCGCGCAGCAGCGCAACTGGGCCTTCACCGAAAAGCCGGTCGATGCGCTTTCGAGCCTGGTCAAGCAGGCCGGTTTCACACAGGAATCTTTCGAGGCCTGCCTGAAACGTCAGGACATTTACGACGCTGTCACGCAGGTTAAGGAAGGTGGAGCCAAGGCTGGCGTGGACTCCACCCCGACCTTCTTCATCAACGGGCAGAAGCGCTCCGGTGCACTCAGCCTCGCCGAATTCGACAAGATCCTCGAGCCGCTGCTCGGCAGCTGAGCGGTCCGGCAGCCTGATGGCGCGTCGATGCAGCTGACGCGCCTCAAGCTCGCCGGCTTCAAGACCTTCGTCGAACCGGCCGAATTCCAGATCGAGCCTGGGCTGACCGGCATTGTCGGCCCCAATGGCTGCGGCAAGTCCAATCTCGTCGAAGCCCTGCGCTGGGTGATGGGCGAAAGCTCGTTCAAGAACATGCGCGGCTCGGGCATGGACGACGTCATCTTCGGCGGTTCGTCCGAGCGCCCGGCCCGCAACATGGCCGAAGTCGCGCTCACCCTCGACAACAGCGACCGCAAGGCGCCTGCCGCCTTCAACGAGGCTGAAGTGCTCGAGGTGACGCGCCGGATCGAGCGCGAGGAGGGATCGACCTACCGGATCAACGGCAAGGAGGTGCGTGCCCGCGACGTGCAGCTCCTCTTCGCCGACGCCGCGACCGGCGCGCGCTCGCCGGCATTGGTGCGCCAGGGCCAGATCAGCGAGATCATCTCCGCCAAGCCGCAATCACGCCGGCGCATCCTCGAGGACGCCGCCGGTATCGCCGGGCTGCACAGCCGCCGGCACGAGGCGGAGCTGCGCCTCAAGGGCGCCGAGGACAATCTCAACCGGCTGGAAGACGTGCTCGCCGAGATCGACGGACAGGTCGAGGCCTTGCAACGGCAAGCGCGCCAGGCGACGCGCTATCGCAACCTCGCCAGCGACATCCGCAAGGCCGAGGCGGTGCTGGCGCTCATCGCCCATCACGAGGCGCGGACGCAGGAAGCTGTCGCCGAGCGCGCCCTCGAAGCGGCCGTGCGCGAGGTCGCCGACAGGACGGGCGTGCAGGCGCAAGCAGCCCGCTTGCAGGCAATCGCGACGCATGAGCTGCCGGCGCTGCGCGAAGGCGAGGCCGCCGCCGCGGCGGCGCTCGTGCGCCTGAAGCGTGGTCTCGACGAGATCGAGGCCGAGAACCGCCGCGCCAAACAGCGCACCGAGGAACTGGCCAAGCGGCTCGCCGAACTGCAGAGCGATCTCGCCCGGCAGGACAGCCTCGGCAAGGATGCGAGCGATAGCCTGTCGCGCCTGACGGCCGAGGATGAGAGCCTGCGACTGGAGGGCGAGGCTGCGGCCGGTGGCAGCGTGGCCGCAGCAGCCGAACTCGCCGAGGCGGAAAAAGCACTTGCGGCGGCGGAAGCGGAGCACGCCGCGGTGCAGGCGCGCCTCTCCGAGCTCGCCGCCCGGCGCGGTGCGCTCGAACGGGCCCTGCGCGAGGCGACGGAACGCGAGGCCCGCCACACCGCAGAGCGCGAACGGCTGCAGCGCGACCAGGCAGCGCTCGATGCCGATGGCACCGCCGCCTCGCTCGACGGCTTGCGCGCGGCGGTCGCGACCGCGGATTCCGTGATGCAAAGCGCGGATGCCGCCGCGGGCGTCGCGCGCAGCGCCCTTGCGGCAGCTCGCGAGGAGGAATCGCGGCTACGCGGGCCGGTCGCAGAGGCTGATCGCAAGGCGCAGCGCCTCGAAACCGAAGTCCGGACCTTGCAGAAGCTGCTCGCTCCGGCGGCGGGTGGACGCTGGCCGGCGATCCTCGATTCGATTGTGGCGGCCAAAGGCTATGAAACGGCTCTCGGCGCGGCGCTGGGCGACGATCTCGACGCGTCGGCCGATCCGGCAGCGCCAGCGCATTGGTCCGACAGCGGCAGTGGCGAAAGCGACCCGTCGCTTCCCGATGGCGTCGAGTCGCTCGCCAAACAAGTTCGCGGCCCGGCGGCGCTCGGCCGGCGGCTGCGCCAGATCGGCGTCGTCGCCCGGGCAGACGGCGCCGCGCTGCGGCCGAAACTGTTGCCCGGGCAGCGACTGGTCTCGCGCGAGGGCGACATCTGGCGTTGGGACGGCTTCACCAGCGCCGCCGATGCGCCCTCGCCTGCCGCCCGCCGGCTCGCCGAGAAGAACCGCCTCGGTGATCTCGAACGCGAGGCCCAGGCAGCGCGCGAAGCCTCCGAAGCGGCGCGCGACGGGCTCGACCAGGCAAGCGAGCGCACCAAGGCTGCGGCACAGGCCGAGGCGAAGGCGCTGGAGGCGATCCGCGAGGCCAGGCGCAACCTCGATCAGGCTCGCGAGCGGCTGGCCCAGGCCGAACGCAAGGCCGGCGAAACGGCGGCGCGCCGCTCGGCCCTGACCGAGGCGATCGGCCGGCTCGGCCAGAACATCGCCGATGCGCAGGCGCAGGCAGAGGCCGCGAATCAAGATCTCTCCGGCCTCGCCCCGGCGCCCGAACTGGAAAGCGCCCTGCTCGCTGCGCGAGCGGAGCTAGGCGAGCGGCGCGCTGCAGCCTCCGAGGCGCGGGCGCGGGTGCAGACGCAAGGGCGCGAGGCCGAGCTGCGCAGCCGCCGGCGCGAGGCGATCGCAGGGGATCTGCGCGCCTGGCGCGAACGCGCTGCCACCAGCGAGCAGAGCGCCGCCGATACCCGCCGGCGCATCGAGACGACGGCGGCCGAGCACAAGGCGCTGCTCGAGGCACCCGACACTTTCCTGGTCGAGCGCCGCCGGCTCCTCGCCGAGATCGAGACGGCCGAGGCCAACCGGCGCACCGCTGCCGACAAGCTCGCCGCCGGTGAAGTCGCGCAGGCAGAAGCCGACCGGCAGGCGCGCTCGGAGCTGGAAGCACTTTCAGCCGCGCGCGAGGGACGGGCGAGCGCCGAGGCCCGGCTGGAGGCCGCGCGCCAGCGCCTCGCAGACGTGGTGCGCCAGATCGTCGATGGGCTGGAGACCGAAGTCGCCACCCTGCATCAACTCGCCGGGCTGAAGATCGGCGACACGCCGCCGGATGCAGAGGATGTCGAGCGGCGGCTGGGCGGACTCAAGGCCGAGCGCGAGCGGCTGGGGGCGGTCAACCTGCGCGCCGACGACGAACTGAGCGAAGTCCAGGGCAAGCGCAGCGGCCTCGCCACCGAGCGTGACGACCTGACCGAGGCGATCCGGCGCCTGCGCCAGGCGATCGGAGCGCTCAACCGCGAAGGAAGGGAGCGGCTTCTTGCCGCATTCGAGATCGTCAACGGCCATTTCCAGCATCTGTTCGGGGTGCTGTTCGGCGGCGGCACCGCCGATCTCACGCTGGTCGATTCGGAAGACCCGCTCGAAGCCGGGCTCGAGATCATCGCGCGCCCCCCGGGCAAAAAGCCGCAGGTGATGACGCTGCTCTCCGGCGGCGAGCAGGCGCTGACCGCGACCGCGCTGATCTTCGCGGTGTTCCTGACCAACCCCTCGCCGATCTGCGTGCTCGACGAGGTCGACGCCCCGCTCGATGATGCCAATGTCGAGCGCTATTGCGACCTGCTCGAGGAGATGGCGCGCAACACCGCGACGCGCTTCATCCTGATCACCCACAACCCGATCACCATGGCCCGCATGGACCGGCTATTCGGCGTCACCATGGCCGAGCGCGGTGTCAGCCAGATGGTCTCGGTCGACCTCGCCACGGCCGAGCGCATCCGCGAGGCGGTCTGACATTATTGCCGCGGCGCACAAAAATCGTCTCCAGAGACCTGCGGCAGTCCAAAATCATTTTATTTTTCAAGGCATTAATAGCCTCCCACTCAGCTTGACACCATATGACCCCGTCAATATGGTGCGCCCGATTTTTCCGGGTGGCGGGGCTTGTTTCATCGCACGGAACGATCGGCAATCCGATGAGCGCACGCCACGACGATCCGGTTCCCGGATCAGCTGATATGGCAGCGCAAATCAGCGACAATTCCGGTATTGTCCGGTTCTCCAGGGGACCGAGCACGGAGGGGTCGTGTCATGACGGCGGTCGAGCGGCAATGACGGGCCAGGACGGAAAGAGTTCGGGCCCGGGGCGGCCTGCTGATGAGGATGCGAGCCTGGAAGTCCGGCTCAAATCCCTCGATGCAGGCTTGAAGCGTGCGACCAACCAGACGGAAGCCGAAATCCGGCGCGAGAGCACATCCGCCGATTCCAGCGGAATCGGGCAGGCGATGCGGCTTTCCACGGAATTCGTTGCCGGCATCATTGTCGGCGGCGGGCTCGGCTGGGCCGTCGATAAATGGCTGGGGACGGCGCCCTTCGGGATGATCGTCCTGCTGATGCTCGGTTTCGGCGCTGGCGTGATGAACGTCGTGCGCGCAGCGGGCTTGATGAAATCGCGCACTGACGATAAGTCGAGCGCGCAGAACTGAGGCTCGGTCCCGAAAGGGGCCGTCTTATGGCAGGAACAAGGGCGACAGATGGCTGGTCCGATCGAACAATTCGAGATCAAACCGATCGTGTCTCTTGGCAAGATCGGCGGAAGCGAAATCGCTTTCACCAATTCCGCCCTGTTCATGGTCGCTGCCGTCGCCATCATCGTGCTGCTGTTCGTCTATGGCACGCGCAACCGCTCGCTGGTCCCGGGCCGGCTGCAATCGCTGGCGGAGATGGGCTACGAGTTCGTAGCCAACACCGTGAAAGACTCGGCCGGCCATGACGGCATGAAGTTCATGCCGCTGGTGTTCTCGCTCTTCATGTTCGTGCTGGTCTGCAACATGCTCGGCATGATCCCGGGCGCGTTCACCGTCACCAGCCACCTGATCGTCACCGCCGCGCTCGCCGCGCTCGTGATCTTCACGGTCATCATCTACGGTATCGCCAAGCACGGCGCGCATTTCTTCGGCCTGTTCGTGCCCAAGGGCGTGCATCCGCTGATGCTGATCATCCTGGTGCCGATCGAGGTGATCTCCTTCGTCTCGCGCCCGATCAGCCTGTCGGTCCGCCTCTTCGCCAACATGCTGGCCGGCCACATCGCGCTGAAGATCTTCGCCGGCTTTGTGGCGACGCTGCTCTTCGCCGGCGGCTGGGCCATCCTCTCGCCGCTGCCGCTCGTGCTGACCGTCGCGCTGATCGCGCTGGAATTCTTGGTCGCCGGACTGCAGGCCTATGTCTTCGCCGTGCTGACCTGCATCTACCTGCACGACGCCCTCCATCCGGGCCACTGAGCGGCCCTGATCCTCAAGTTCACCCCTCGACTGTCACAACCATCCCCCTAAGGAGCATTTCCATGGATCCCGTCGCAGCCAAGTACATCGGCGCTGGTCTCGCTTGCCTCGGCATGGCCGGCGCGGGCATCGGCCTCGGCAACCTGTTCGGCCAGTTCCTCTCGGGCGCCCTGCGCAACCCGTCGGCGGCCGATGGCCAGCGCGGCACCCTGCTGCTCGGCTTCGCGCTGACCGAAGCGCTCGGCATCTTCTCGCTGCTGATCGCGCTGCTGCTGCTCTTCGCGGTCTGATCGCGAAAACGACCAGAGCCTGCCGCAGGCGACGGCCCTCACAGGGCGTCACGCGGCAGGCTCCCGCCTCCCTTCCCATATCGCCGTGCGAACCGTCCGGGCTCGTGCGGCCGGATGAGGTTCAGTGATGGCAGCGCCAGCCACGACCACCGGAACGACCGCCCATGGCGGCGCGGCTCCCGCCCATGGCGGCGGCTTCCCGCCGTTCCAGGGTGAAACCTTCGCCTCGCAGCTGCTCTGGCTGGCGATTACCTTCGGCTTCCTCTACTGGCTCGCCGCCAAGGTCATCGTGCCGCGCCTCGGCGGCATCCTCGAGGACCGCGCCAACAAGATCGGCAACGATCTCGACGAGGCGGCGGCGATGAAAGCCAAGGCCGAAGAGGCCGGCCAGGCCTATGAGAAGTCCCTTGCCGAAGCCCGCGCCAAGTCGCAGGCCATCGCGCAGGAGACGCGCGAGAAGGTCAACGCCGACAGCGCTGCGCGGCGCAAGACGGTCGAGGCCGATCTTTCCGCCAAGCTCGCCGATGCGGAGGCCAAGATCGTCGCCACCAAGACCGAGGCGATGAGCCATGTCGATGCGATCGCCGCAGACGCGGCCGGCGCCATCGTCAGCCATCTGACCGGAACGGCTCCGGCCCCGGCCGACGCCGCCAAGGCGGTCAAGACCGCGCTGGGAGGCTGAGCACCATGTTGAGCAATCCGACCTTCTGGGTTCTCGTCTCGACCGTCATCTTCCTTGCCATGGCGGTGAAGATGGGTGCTCTCAAGGGCCTCACCGGCGCGCTCGACGCTCGCGGCGAGCTCGTCGCCCGTGAGCTCGCCGAGGCCCGCCGCCTGCGCCACGAGGCCGAGCTGCTGCTGGCCGAGTTCGAAGGCAAGCGCAAGGCGGCCGAGGCCGAGGCCGAGGCGATCGTCGCCAACGCCAAGGACGAGGCCCAGCGTCTCGCCAAGGACGCCGAGGAGAAGCTGGCGGAGTTCGTCACGCGCCGGACCAAGTCGGCGCAGGACAAGATCGCCCAGGCCGAGACGCAGGCCACCGCCGAGGTCCGTGCCGCCGCAGCCGAGGCTGCGACGCGCGCCGCCGAGGTCATTCTGCGTGGCCAGGTCGCCGGCAAGGCCGGTGCCGACCTGATCGCCGCCGGCCTCAAGGATGTTCGCGCCAAGCTCAACTGAGCCGCTGCGACATCACGAGAAACGAAAACGCCGCGGTCTTCGGACCGCGGCGTTTTTCATGTGAGCTCCAGGAAACGGAAAGAGCAGCGCCCTGTCCTACTGGATGGCGACGGCCGCCGGGGCAGCTGGCCGGACGACCGGCTGGGGCAGCTTGGCCGTGGCGGGCGCTGCCTCTGTCGGAGCGACGACCGGCTTTGGCTTGGGCCGGCGCGGCTGGATCGTCGAGGTGACGATGCCCTGCGGCGTATCGAGCCCATAGATGTCGTCGCGGAACTGCACGAGACCTTCGGCGTCCTGCCAGCCGGTCATGTAGACCCAGGCCACCGGAACGGCCTTCTTCAAGGCGATGTTCTTGCGCTCGCCCTTGGCGATCTCGGCCTCGATCGCCGGCTGGTTCCACTCGGTGCCTTCGAGCAACCAGGCCGCCAGATCACGCACACCTTCGATGCGGGCACAGCCGGATGAGTTGAAGCGGACATCGTTGCGGAACAGCGACTTTTTCGGCGTGTCATGCATGTAGACCGCCTCGCTGTTCGGCATGTCGATCTTGAGCTGGCCGAGCGAGTTGGTCGGGCCCGGCTCCTGCCGGACATAGAAATAGGGGTTGCTCAGGCTAGCCCAGTTGACGCTCGCCGGGTCGATCTCGCGGTTCTCGGCGCCGAGCAGCTTCATGTTGGACTTGGCGATGAAGCCGGGATCCTTGCGCATATGCGGGATGATGTCGGCCTTCACGATCGACATCGGCACCGTCCAGTAGGGATTGAGGTTGACCGAGGTGATGCTGGCCTGGAGCACCGGCGACGGGCGATCAGGCCGGCCGACGATGGCAAGATGGCGGCGCTGGACGACACCGCCATCCACCGCCTCGGCGCTGGCGCCGGGGATGTTCACCACGACATAGCGACCGGTGAAGCTGAAGCCGTTGCCCTTGAGCCGCTCCAGCGTGGCCGTGAGCTGGTTGAGACGCACTTCCACCGGTACGTTCAGCGCCTTCAGGGTGAGGCGGCCGACGGTACCGAGATCGGACAAGCCATGGCGGCGCTGGAAGCGCTTCACCGCAGCGACGACGGCCGCGTCATAGACATCGCCAGGCAAGGCGTCGGGCGGCAGATCGCCGCTCAGCATCAGGCGCTGCTTGAGCAGCGCGACATCTGGCCCCTGCGAATCGGGTTTCAGCGCGCTCGCCGAACCGGGAACCTTCGGCCAGCCGCCGCGGCCAGCGATATCCTCATGCGTGATCAGCGCCTCGAGCGTGCGGTCATAGGTCTTGGGGCCATAGCCCGGCTCCTCGGCGCGGGAGGCCGAGAGCATCGCCGCGAAAGAGACCGCGGCGGCGAGCATATGGCGAAGGCGAACGCGATACATGGGCGAGCTTCCAAGGCGCGAGGATACACGCCGTCGGAAGCTTCCCTCGCATATGGTCAAGGAAGACTTAAGGCAGCCGGCTCGGGTGACGGAAGGGCAGGAGCAACCGGCCCTGCCCTCTCGCCAGGTGTTACTCCGCCGCTTCCTTCACGGGCGCGGGCTTTTCCCATTTCAGCACCGGCTGGCGCGCGGCCCTGGTCTCGTCGAGACGGCGCATCGGGGCGTGATGGGGAGCCGCGGTGAAGCGGCTCTTGTCGTTGCCCTTGGCGGCGATGGCGAGGTCGCGCAGCGTCGCGATGAACAGGTCGAGCGAGGCCTTCGATTCGGACTCGGTCGGCTCGATCAGCATGGCGCCGTGGACGACGAGCGGGAAATACACCGTCATCGGGTGGTAGCCCTCGTCGATCATCGCCTTGGCGAAGTCGAGCGTGGTAACGCCGGTGCCCTTCAGCCATTCGTCGTCGAACAACGCCTCATGCATCGAGGGGTGATCCGGGAAGGGCAGCGACATCAGGTCGGCGAGGCCAGCGCGGATGTAGTTGGCATTGAGCACGGCATCTTCCGACGCCTGCTTCATGCCGTCGGCGCCATGGCTCAGCATGTAGGCCAGTGCCCGGACATACATGCCCATCTGGCCGTGGAACGCGGTCATGCGACCGAACGGGTCGCTGCCCTCTGGCGCATCGGCCTTGTGCTCGACGAGACGCGACTTGCCGCCCTCGACATGGATGAACGGCACTGGCGCGTACGGCGCCAGTCGCTCCGACAGCACGACCGGGCCGGCGCCCGGGCCGCCGCCGCCATGCGGGGTCGAGAAGGTCTTGTGCAGGTTGATATGCATGGCGTCGACGCCGAGATCGCCCGGGCGCGCCTTACCGACGATCGCGTTGAAGTTGGCGCCATCGCAGTAGAAATAGGCGCCGGCCTCATGCATCGCCGCGGCGATCTCGACGATCTGCGGCTCGAAGATGCCGCAGGTGTTGGGGTTGGTCAGCATGATCGCGGCGACGTCGGGGCCGAGCAGGGCCTTGACGTCCTCGACCGCGACGGTGCCGTCCGGACGGGCCGGAACGGCCTTCACCGAAAAGCCGATCAGCGCGGCGGTCGCCGGGTTGGTGCCGTGAGCCGATTCAGGGACCAGCACGACCGTGCGAGTCGCACCCTCGCCCTTGGCGGCGATCGCAGCCTTGATCGCCATCATGCCGCAGGCTTCGCCATGAGCACCGGCCTTGGGCGACAGCGCCACGGCCGGCATGCCGGTCAGCGTCATCAGGTAGCGGGCGAGCTCGAGCATGACGTCGAGGGCGCCCGGCACGGTCGATGTGGGCTGCAGCGGATGCACGTCGGAGAAACCCGGCAGCCGCGCCACCTTCTCGTTGAGGCGGGCATTGTGCTTCATCGTGCAGGAGCCGAGCGGGAAGAGCCCGGTGTCGATGCCGTAGTTCTTCTGGCTGAGACGCACATAATGGCGCATCGTCTCCGGCTCGGAGAGGCCGGGCAGGCCGATCTCGCCCTGGCGGGCGTGCTTGCCGAGGCGGCTCTTGAACGGCGCAGGCTTGTCGATGTCGACGCCGGTCGTCTCGTGATGGCCGATCTCGAAGATCAGCGGCTCGATCTGCTGGAGCGCGCGGTTGCCGGTGAAGGTCTCATGGACCTCGGCGGAAGCTTCACCAGCCTGGCTGGGACGTCCCTGACGGTTCAGCATCACAGCACCTCCGCGAGCGCCGCCACGAAGGCCGCCCGATCCTCATCCGTGTTCACTTCGGTATTGGCGACGATCAGGAGATCGTCGAGCCCGGCGCCCGGCAGAAGCCGAGAGACAGGCACGCCAGCCAGGATGCCCCTGGCGGCGAGCGCTTCGGCCACCTCTGCCGCCGGCTTGGCGAGCTTCACGGTAAACTCGTTGAAGAAGCTCTCGGTGAGGATCTCGGCACCTTTCACGCCGGACAGCGCGTCGGCGAGCTTCACCGCATTGGCGTGGTTGACCTCGGCGAGCCGGGTCAGGCCGGCCTGGCCGAGCAGCGTCATGTGAATGGTGAAGGCCAGCACGCAGAGGCCGGAATTGGTGCAGATGTTCGAGGTCGCCTTGTCGCGGCGGATGTGCTGCTCGCGGGTCGAGAGCGTCAGCACGAAACCGCGGCGGCCATCGGCATCAACCGTCTCGCCGCAGAGCCGGCCCGGCATCTGGCGGATGTATTTCGACTTGGCGGCGAAAAGGCCGACATAGGGGCCACCGAAGTTCAGCGCGTTGCCGATCGACTGGCCCTCGCCGACGACGATGTCGGCATCCTGCGCACCCGGCGGCGTCACCGCGCCCAGCGAGACGACCTCGGTGAAGACCGCGATCAGCAGCGCACCATGGGCGTGCGCCTTGTCGGCGATCGGCTTGAGATCGCGCAGATTGCCGAAGACGTCGGGCGACTGCACCACGACGCAGGAGACGCTGTCGTCGATCGCAGCGAGAATGTCCTCGGTGGCGCGGATGTCGGGCTTCAGCGCCACGACCTCGTCGTTCGCCATCTCCGACAGCGTCTCGACGACCTGGGTGTAATGCGGGTGCAGGCCGCCAGATAGCACGGCCTTGCGCCGCCTGGTGACGCGATGCGCCATCAGCACCGCTTCGGCCGTGCCGGTCGAGCCGTCATACATCGAGGCGTTTGCGACCTCCATGCCGGTCAGGGCCGCGACCTGGGTCTGGAACTCGAACAGGTATTGCAGCGTGCCCTGGGCAATCTCGGGCTGGTAGGGCGTGTAACTGGTCAGGAATTCCGAGCGCTGGATCAGGTGATCGACCGTCGCGGGGACATGGTGCTTGTACGCACCGGCCCCCACGAAGAACGGCACCGAGCCGGCCGCCGTGTTCTTCGACGACATCTTGCCGAGGATGCGCTCGACCTCGAGCTCGCCCTTGGCGCGCGGCAGGTCGAGCGGCTCTTTCAGGAGCTTGCCGTTCGGCACGTCGGAGAAGAGCGCATCGACATCGGTTACGCCGATGCGCGCGAGCATGTCCTCGCGGTCGGTCTCGGTCAGGGGGAGATAGCGCATGGAGGTTCCGTTCTCTGATACGGTCGCGACCGTTCAAAACTGCGAGGTCGTCCCGGGCGACCGGAGGGCGACCCGGGACCCATGCCGGAGCGGTTCAGGCATGGGTCCCGGATCAGCGCCGCTACGCGGCTTGTCCGGGACGACTCGGTGAGGGTCAGAGCGTCTTGACGTAGTCCTGGTACTCGGCCTCGCTCAGCAGGCCGTCGAGCTCGCCCGTGTTGGTGAGCTTGATCTTGACGAACCAGCCCTTGCCGGCCGGGTCCTCGTTGACGGTGCCCGGCGCGGCCTCGAGCTCGCTGTTGACGGCGACGACTTCGCCGGAGACCGGCGCATAGACCTCGGACGCCGCCTTGACGCTCTCGACGACGGCGGCCTCGCCGCCCTTGCTCAGCGCCTTGCCGACGCTCGGCAGCTCGACGAAGACGACGTCGCCGAGCTGGCCCTGGGCGTAATCGGTGATGCCGACCGTGCCGGTGTCGCCCTCGACGCGGATGTATTCGTGGTCCTTGGTGTAGCGGGTCTCGGCCATGGTTTCCTCCGACGGAAAAGGTGGGTTCAGCGCTTGTAGCGGTTGGGGACGAAAGGCATCGCGGCGATGGTCGCCGGCAGCGGCTTGCCGCGCACGATCAGGTCGAGCTTCGTGCCGGGAGCGGAATGCTCCTTGGCGACATAGCCCATGGCGCAGGGGCCGTTCAGGGTCGGGCCGAAGCCGCCCGAAGTGACCTTGCCGACGATGGTGCCGTCGGCGGTCGCGATATCGGCGCCCTCGCGGGCCGGAGCCCGGCCTTCCGGCAGCAGGCCGACGCGGACGCGCGAGACCCCCTCGGCGAATTCGCGCTGGATGCGGGCCGCGCCCGGGAAGCCGCCCTCCTCGCGCCGGCGCTTCTGGATCGACCAGTTGAGCGCCGCCTCGACGGGCGAGGTCGTGGCGTCGATGTCATGGCCATAAAGACACAGGCCGGCTTCCAGCCGCAGCGAATCGCGCGCGCCGAGGCCGATCGGCTTGACGCGTGCGTCGAGCAGGAGCGCATCCCAGATCTCGCCGATCCGGTCGGCCGCGGCGGAGATCTCGTAGCCGTCCTCGCCGGTATAGCCGGAGCGGCTGACATTGGCCTTGACGCCGCCGAGCTTCAGCGTGCGCAGGGTCATGAAGCCCATCTCGGCGGCCTCGGGATTGAGCGCCGCGAGCGCTTCCTCCGCCTTCGGCCCCTGCAGCGCGATCAGGCCACGATGCTCCGCCTTGACCAGCTTCACATTGGCGGGCAGCCGCGCCTCGATATGGGCATAGTCCTGCGTCTTGCAGGCGGCGTTGACGACGAGCAGCAGCGCGCCGTCCTCGTCCGGATCGGCCGAGCGCGTCACCATCAGATCGTCGAGGATGCCGCCCTCCTCGTTCAACAGCTGCGAATAGCGCTGCTTGCCCGGCGGCAGGTTGACGATGTCGGCCGGGATCAGTGCTTCCAGCGCGCGGGCCGTGGTCTCGTGGTCGGGACCGACGAGGAAGGCCTGGCCCATATGCGAGACATCGAACAGGCCGGCGCTCTCGCGCGTCCAGTTGTGCTCGGCCATGATCCCGGCAGGATACTGGACCGGCATGTCGTAGCCGGCGAACGGCACCATGCGCGCGCCCAGCGTGACATGGCGGGCGTGGAACGGCGTCTTGAGCAGCGGCTCGGTGCTTGCAGTCTCGGCTTCGGCAGCCATGGCATCCCTTCCAGAGTCGAGCGCGAGCCCCGGACGGATTCGTCCGGAGCGCGCCCCCTCTGTCTCGGGACCTGAGAGATTTCCCCGCCGGGCCGAAGCCTTGGGCGAGTTACCCCCGTCGGTGGGCGGGCTTCAAAAGCCAGCCTCTTTCCAGAGCGCCAATTCCCACGCGGTCCGTTTGCCTGAGCGTTTCCGGGGCGGTTGCGCCTTCGGCGCCGGGTCCGGACAAGTCCGGTCCCGGTCTCTCCCGCGGGGATGATGCGGCTGAGCCAGCAATAGACGAGCGAGGAGCCGAGTCAATCGGCCCGCCCGCGTGAATTTAGGGCAGCGTGCCGCCTATCTGCGCCGGCGCCGGGCCGGCTCGCCTCCGCCGCCCGGATTCAGGCCGACGATGATCTCGACCTCGCCGGACCCTGCGGGAACCGAGATGTTGCTCTCGACATGCGAGAAATCGGCACCGGTCTGGCCACTGGGGATGGCGCCGCCGACGCGGGAACTGCGGCGCGCGATCACCTGGTTGTTGCGCATCACCTGCGTGTACAGCGTCGCGCCATAATTGCCGGGACTGCCGGCCGGTCCGATCAGGATACGCCCTTCGACGCCGACCTTGAGAGTGAAGGCGCCATCCTTGCCGATCGGCGTGCATTCACGCGCGACCGTGTTGATCGAGACCTGGCTGCGCAGGCTGCTGCTGTCCTGGCCCGACTGGGCACGGATCGCCGCGCCACCATCGGAAATGATCACCTGCGGGCAGATGAAGTTCGCCTCGTCATCCTGCGGCAGCTGGTCGACCGGCGGCGGGGTGGTCGACTGGAACATCAGGATATTGCCGAGCTTCTGCGTGGCGCTGGGCTCGCCGGTGCTCGACGATCCGGAAGAGCCGCAGCCGGCAAGCGCAAACGCAAGGCCGGCGGGCAGAATGAACCGGCCGAAACGGCCAGCAAAGCGATCAATCACGGCAAAGCCTCCACACCAGGGCCGAATCCGTTGAGCGAAACCGGGATTCCGACCCCTTCCTCCGGCGTCTGAAACACGATGAATGTGGCGCTCTTACCAGTCTTGAGCTGGCCGAGCAGCGTATCGTCCATCACCACCTCGGCGACGCAGCCGGTGGTCAGGCAGCGCACGAAGCCGGCGCGGCCAATATCCTTGTCGTCGATCTTGAGACCGAGGCCGGAGGGGAGCAGGACGCCAAGCGGGGCGACGACGCGCAGCAGACGGCTCTTCTGGTCGGCCGTTTTCAGCACGATGACGAGCAGCGTCAGATTCGGGCGGTCCTCGGCGGCGACGTTCTGAACGAGCGCGCATTGCTCGGCCTTGGCGCCGGGGGGCGTCTCGCAGCGCATCTGCCAATCGCCATGGGTGGAACGTACCGCGCCTTGCGCCTGGGCCGGCGTGGCCGAGAGCCAGCCGCAGCCGATGACGGCGAGCGCCGCGGCCACGGGACCGATCAATGAGCGCATCCCTGTCATCCTCTCCTTAAAGGTGTGGGAATGTGCGCACACCCACACCGAAACGGCGCCCCCGCCACGCGAGAATGCGTTCCGACCATGCGTCCCGATTCCTGTCAAGGCGAAGGATCACGTGCGTCCGCGCGGCAGACTCGTGGCGGACTCGTGGCGGACTCCCTGCAAACAGCGCAGATCGACCGCCCGACACCCATGCGCTCGTCGCGTACTTATGCCGCACGGGCTGCGTCACAGCCTTTCATTGCCCCACTGGCGCAAGCGTGATCTTTGATTTATCGCAATGCCGAAGAACCGGGCCGGTCAGACGTGGCCGCCCCGGCGCGCGCCTGTCTTAAGCTGACGAAGGCGGATCGCGCGGCATCAAAGGAGCTATGTCGGACCGATGCGATTTGTGACCACTCCTCTCAGGAACGCGCTGGCGGCCCTTGCTGCTGCCCTGGTAGCGTTTTCGCCGGCCGTCGCATCGGCCCAGAACGGCATGCCGCAGCCGTGGGAGATCAATCTCCAGCCGGCCAATTCCGAGGTGATGACGTTCATCCACTGGTTCCATGACTGGGTGAACGTCCTCATCTTCATCATCACGCTCTTCGTGCTTGGTTTGCTGATCTACGTCGCCTGGCGCTTCAACGAGAAGCGCAACCCGGTCGCCTCGAAGACGACGCACCACGCTCTGCTCGAGGTCGCCTGGACGATCGTCCCGGTCCTGATCCTGGTCGTGATCGCCATTCCTTCGTTTCGCCTGCTCAAGCTGCAGCTGGAGATTCCGCAGGCCGACATGACCGTGAAGGTCACCGGCAAGCAGTGGTACTGGTCCTATGAGTATCCGCAGGACGGCGGCAGCTTCGGCTTCGATTCGCTGATGCTCGACGAGAAGCAGCGCGCCGAGGCAATCTCGTCGAAGAAGATCGCCGAGGCCGAGGCGCCGCGCCTGCTCGCCGTCGACAACGAAGCGGTGGTGCCGGTCGGCAAGATCGTGCGCGTGCAGGTCACCGGCGCCGACGTCATCCACAAGTTCGCGCTGCCCGCCTTCGGCGTGAAGATCGACGCCATCCCCGGCCGCCTGAACGAAACCTGGTTCAAGGCCGATCGCGAAGGCATCTTCTACGGCCAGTGCTCGTTCATCTGCGGCCAGAACCACGCCTTCATGCCGATCGCCATCCGCGTCGTCAGCCAGGAGCGCTACACGGCCTGGCTCGCGGAAGCGAAGCAGAAGTTCGCCAATGCGGCCGACGCCACCAGCAAGGTCGCCGAAGCGACCCGCTGAACCCGACATTCTTGAAAGAACTCACGCGAAGCGCATTCGCAGGAGGAGACGAAATTCATGGCTACCGCGGCTCCCCACGCCCACGGGCACGACGACGCCCACGCCCACGAGCACCACACCCCGACGGGCTGGCGCCGCTGGCTGCTCTCGACCAACCATAAAGACATCGGCACGCTCTACCTGATCTTCTCGATCATCGCGGGCCTGATCGGCGGCTTCCTGTCGATCATGATGCGCATCGAGCTGCAGCAGCCGGGCCTGCAGATCTTCGCCAACGGCCAGAGCTACAACGTCTTCGTGACCGGCCACGGCCTGATCATGATCTTCTTCATGGTCATGCCCGCCGTGATCGGCGGCTTCGGCAACTGGTTCGTGCCGCTGATGATCGGCGCGCCGGACATGGCCTTCCCGCGCATGAACAACATCTCGTTCTGGCTGACGGTCGCGGGCCTGATCCTGCTGCTGATCTCGATGTTCGTCGAGGGCGCCCCCGGCGCCAAGGGCGTCGGCACAGGCTGGACGATCTATCCGCCGTTCTCGTCGGCAGGCCACCCCGGCCCGTCGGTCGATTTCGGCATCCTGTCGCTCCACGTCGCCGGTGCGGCGTCGATCCTGGGCGCGATCAACTTCATCACCACCATCCTGAACATGCGCGCGCCTGGCATGACTATGCACAAGATGCCGCTGTTCGCCTGGGGCGTCCTGGTCACCGCCTTCCTGCTGCTGCTGGCGCTCCCGGTCCTTGCCGGCGCGATCACCATGCTGCTGACCGACCGCAACTTCGGCACGACCTTCTACGATCCGGCCGGCGGCGGCGATCCGGTGCTCTACCAGCACCTGTTCTGGTTCTTCGGCCACCCCGAAGTGTACATCATGATCCTGCCGGCCTTCGGCATCGTCAGCCACATCATCTCGACCTTCTCGAAGAAGCCGATCTTCGGCTATCTCGGCATGGCCTACGCCATGGTCGCGATCGGCGTTGTCGGGTTCATCGTCTGGGCCCACCACATGTACACGGTCGGCCTGTCGCTCAACACGCAGCGCTACTTCGTCTTCGCGACGATGGTGATCGCGGTGCCGACGGGCGTGAAGATCTTCTCCTGGATCGCGACGATGTGGGGCGGCTCGCTCCGCTTCACCGCGCCGATGGTCTGGGCGATCGGCTTCATCTTCCTGTTCACCGTCGGCGGCGTCACCGGCGTGGTGCTGGCCAATGCCGGCCTCGACCGCTCGCTGCACGCGACCTACTACGTGGTGGCGCACTTCCACTACGTGCTGTCGCTCGGCGCGGTGTTCGGCATCTTCGCGGGCTTCTACTACTGGTTCCCGAAGATGAGCGGCTACATCATCCCGGACTGGATCGGCCGCCTGCACTTCTGGGTCGCCTTCATCGGCGCGAACCTGCTGTTCTTCCCGCAGCACTTCCTCGGGCTGTCGGGCATGCCGCGGCACTATGTCGACTATCCCGACGCCTTCGCCCACTGGCATTTCTGGTCGTCGATCGGTTCGTACATCTTCGCGGCCGGCCTACTGGTCTGGCTCTACGGCATCGTCGTCGCCTTCACCAAGAAGGAGCTCGCCGGCAACAATCCGTGGGGCGAAGGCGCCACCACGCTGGAGTGGACCCTGTCCTCGCCGCCGCCGTTCCACCAGTTCGAGACGCTGCCGCGCATCACCGGCTCGGACCACTGAACACACCGGCGGCGGGCCAAAAGCCCGCCGCCGCCCCTCCCCCGAGCGCCTGATCCAGGGCGTTCCGGAGACGGGCGGATCCCGCAAGCGACACCCGATTGAGGTGTCTTCGAACGTTGAAGTGAACGAGTTTCGATGTCTGCTGCCTTCGATCAGATCACCCAGGCTGACGACGGCGTCTCGCTGAGTTCCCCCGGCGAGGCGCAGGACTTCTTCGCGCTGCTCAAGCCGCGGGTGATGTTCCTCGTGATCGTGACGGCGCTCGGCGGCATGGTCGCGGCGCCGGGCACAGTCAATCCGGTCATCGGCCTTGCTGCGCTGCTGGCGATCTCGGTCGGCGCCGGCGCCTCGGGCTGCCTCAACATGTGGTGGGACGCCGATATCGACGCGGTGATGGCGCGTACCGCCAACCGGCCGATCCCCGCCGGCCGCATCCTGCCGTCAGAAGCACTCGCCTTCGGGCTGACGCTTTCGATCGGCTCCGTGCTGGTGCTCGGCCTCGTCGCCAACCTGCTTTCGGCAGCGATGCTGGCCTTCACGATCTTCTTCTACGCCGTCGTCTATTCGATGTGGCTGAAGCGGGCGACGCCGCAGAACATCGTCATCGGCGGCGCCGCCGGCGCCTTCCCGCCGATGATCGGCGAGGCCGTCGTCACCGGCGATTTCGGCCTGACCTCGATCGTCCTGTTCGCCATCATCTTCCTGTGGACGCCGCCGCATTTCTGGGCGCTGGCGCTGGTCAAGTCTGGCGACTACGCCCGCGCCGGCATTCCGATGCTGCCGAACGTCGCCGGCCCGGCCGCGACGCGCCGCCAGATCGTCGCCTATACGCTGGTTCTGGCCCCGGTCGCTGTGCTGCCGGCGCTGATGGGCTTCGGCGGGTTGATCTACCTGATCGTCTCGGTCGTCACCGGCCTTGCCATGATCGGCCTGTCGCTGCGCGTGCTGCACGTCACCGAGGGCGAGCCGGCCAACAAGGCGGCCTATGCGCTGTTCGGCTTCTCGATCCTCTATCTCTTCCTGCTCTTCGCCGTACTGCTGGCCGAGAACGGCCTCGGCCTGATGTGGGCCCTGCCCAAGGTGCTGGGATGAGCCAGGGCCCGCAGGACAGGAAGCAGCCGCCGGCGGCGTTCTCGCCGGAGGACATGGCCAGGCGCAATCGCCGCTCGATTGCGCTCGCGCTCGTGCTCGGCGGCCTCGTGGTCTTCTTCTTCATCGTGACGCTGGCCAAGACCGGGCCGGCGATCCTCAACCGGCCGCTGTGACGCGATGAGCACCGCCTCCCGCAACCGCCGCACCGTACTGGCCTGCAGCGCCGCCGTCATCGCCATGACCGGGCTCTCCTTCGCCGCGGTGCCGCTCTACAACCTGTTCTGCAAGGTCACGGGCTTCGCCGGTACGCCGATGGTCGGCACCGCCGCCACCGGCAAGACCAGCGAGCGGATCGTCTCGGTCGCCTTCGACGCCAATGTCGCGCCCGCGCTGGGCTGGCGCTTCGAGGCGGAGAAGACCGAGATCAGGGCACAGGTCGGCGTGACGCAGACGGTGTTCTACAAGATCACAAACACGTCCTCGCGGCCGATGACCGGGATCGCGACCTACAATGTCCAGCCGAACCAGTCGGGCGCCTATTTCGTCAAGATCCAGTGCTTCTGCTTCACCGAGACGACACTGCAGCCAGGCGAAACCCTGGAAGCGCCGGTTGTGTTCTACATCGATCCCGAGATCGAGTTGAACCGCGAGCTCGCCAGCCTGAAATCGATCACCCTGTCCTACACCTACTTCCCGTCGAAGAACGGGCAGCCGGTGGCGGAAACCAAGGGTGACGGCAACCAATCGAAACTATAAAGCTGCGCGACAAGCGCTGCACTTCTACGGACGCGGAGACTTAAGCACGATGGCCGGGGCTCATACCAAGAACCACGACTACCACCTCGTCGATCCGAGCCCGTGGCCGATCGTCGGCGCCGCCAGCGCGACCATCATGGCGATCGGCGCGGTGATGTGGATGAAGGCACTGCCGCTGCTCGGCATGAACATCGGCCCGCTCGTGTTCGGCGTCGGCCTGCTCGGCGTGCTCTACACCATGCTCGCCTGGTGGATGGACGTGACCCGCGAGGCCGAGCGCGAGGGGCATCACACCCGCGTGGTGCAGCTGCACCATCGTTACGGCATGATGATGTTCATCGCCTCCGAGGTGATGTTCTTCGTCGCCTGGTTCTGGGCCTATTTCGACGCGAGCCTGTTCACCGGCGAGCACATCCAGTTCGCCCGCGCCGAGTTCACCGGCGGGCACTGGCCGCCGAAGGGCATCGAGACCTTCGACCCCTGGCATCTGCCGCTGCTCAACACGCTGATCCTGCTGACCTCCGGCACGACCGTGACCTGGGCGCACTACGCCCTGATCCAGGGCGATCGCAAGAGCCTGAAGCAGGCCCTGTGGCTGACCGTGATCCTCGGCATCCTGTTCACCCTGTGCCAGGCCTACGAGTACTCGCACGCCGCCTTCGCCTTCAAAGGCAACATCTACGGCGCGACCTTCTTCATGGCGACCGGCTTCCACGGTTTCCACGTCATCATCGGCACGATCTTCCTGGCGATCTGCCTGTGGCGCGTCTATCTCGGCCACTTCAAGCCGGACCAGCATCTCGGCTTCGAGTTCGCCGCCTGGTACTGGCACTTCGTCGACGTGGTCTGGCTGTTCCTGTTCGCCTCGATCTATGTCTGGGGCGCCGGGGCGCCTGCGGCACACTAGCACTCGGGCCGGAAGCGGCCGCGAACCTTCAAAAAGGGGCGGCCGCGAGGCCGCCCTTTCCGTTTGAGGAGACCGCCATGGCGCAGCCGCAGATCACTCCGCCCTCGCCCTATGCGACGGGCCTGACCGGTCGCTGCCCGCGCTGCGGCGAGGGCAAGCTATTCGACGGCTACCTCAAGCTGAAGCCGCGCTGCGC
Source organism: Allobosea lupini (assembly GCF_900109525.1). Classification (GTDB taxonomy): domain Bacteria; phylum Pseudomonadota; class Alphaproteobacteria; order Rhizobiales; family Beijerinckiaceae; genus Allobosea; species Allobosea lupini. The sequence continues at coordinate 629,724 of NZ_FOAN01000002.1, forward strand.
CGCCTGTGGGCTGGACTTCGCCTTCGCCGATTCGGCCGACGGGCCGGCGGTGTTCATCATGCTGATCGCGGGCTTCTTCGTGCTCGGCCTCGCGCTCTATGTCGAGATCGCCTACACCCCGCCGATCTGGCTGCATCTCCTGCTCTGGCTGCCGCTGGCGCTCGTCGCCTGCCTGGGGCTGCTCAGGCCGATGAAGGGGCTCGCAGTCGCCCTGCAATATGCCCACAAGGCCGAGGAAGGCAGGTTGAAGAAGTGAGCGAGTCCGCGTCTCCCACGCCCCGGCCGAAGCTGCTGCTGCCGGCGCTCCTGACCGTCGTCGGCGTCGGCGTGCTCTTCTATCTCGGTGCCTGGCAATGGCAGCGTATGGACGAAAAGCGCGCCTTCATCACCCGTCTGGAGACGCAAGCCGCAGGCTCCGCTGCCCCGCTGCCGCCGGCGAGCGACTGGCCGCGGCTCGACCTCGCAGCCGTCGATCTCACAAGGGCTGTCGCCAAGGGCAGCTATCTCGACGGTATTGCCGGCGTGCGCACGACGATCGCCGCCGGTCCGCCCGGCTCACGCCAGCTCTCCGGCTTCGGCCGCTGGGTCTTCCAGGGTTTTCGGCTGGAAGACGGCGCGACCATCCTGATCAATCGCGGCTTCGTGCCGGAGGCGCGTTTTAGCGCCATCACGCCGGCGAGCGGCCAGGCGACCGTCACCGGCTTCCTGCGCATCCCGGAGGCTCGCAACAGCTTTACCCCCGCCGATCTGCCACAGCAGCGCGAGTTCTACACGCGAGACCCCGCAGCGATTGCCGCATCTCTCGGCCTGCCCGCAACGGCGCCGTTCTATCTGGAGGCCGAACGCCAGGGCGACGGGCTGACCCCGCCGGCCGGGGTTGATGCCAGGGAGCTGATCGCCCGCATCCCGGACAACCATCTGCAGTATGCGCTGACCTGGTGGGGGCTGGCGCTGACGCTGATCGGGGTGTTCGGCGCTTATGCCTGGCAGGCGCGGAGGCCGACGCAGAGCGGCTAATCAGCCTTTGCTTTTGCCCTCCCCCGCCAACGGGCCTATAGGATCAGCACGCCATCCGAGATCAAGAACCGTGCTGCATATTTCGACCCGCGGCGAAGCGCCGTCTCTCTCGTTCGCCGACGCGCTGCTCGCCGGACTTGCCCGTGACGGCGGCCTCTATCTGCCGCAAGCCCTGCCGCGTTTCAGCGCGCAGGAGATCGCCGGCTTCGCCGGCAAGCCCTACGCCGAAGTCGCGGAGCGCGTCCTCGGCGCGCTCGCCGATGGCGACATCGCCGCCGATGCGCTGAAGGCCATGATCAGCGAGGCCTATGGCACGTTCCGCCATCCGGCTGTCTGCCCGCTGGTCCAGCTCGGGGACAACCTGTTTTCGCTCGAGCTCTTCCATGGCCCGACGCTCGCCTTCAAGGATGTGGCGATGCAGCTGCTCGGGCGGCTGATGGATCATGTGCTGGCCCAGCGCGGCGAACGCGCCACCATCGTCGGAGCGACCTCGGGTGATACCGGCGGCGCCGCGATCGACGCCTTCAAGGGGCTGGAACGCGTCGACGTCTTCATCCTCTATCCGGAAGGCCGCGTCTCCGACGTGCAGCGCCGGCAGATGACCACGGTCGAGGCGGACAATGTCCACGCCATCGCGGTCGAGGGCACCTTCGACGACTGCCAGAATCTGGTGAAGGCGCTGTTCAACCACCACGCCTTCCGTGACGAGATCCGGCTCTCCGGCGTCAACTCGATCAACTGGGCAAGGATCGCGGCGCAGGTCGTCTACTACTTCACCGCGGCGGTTGCGCTCGGCGCGCCGCACCGGCCCATCTCGTTCGCGGTGCCGACCGGCAATTTCGGCGACATCCTCGCCGGCTGGATCGCCAAGCAGATGGGGCTGCCGATCGGCCGGCTGATGGTCGGCACCAACAGCAACGACATCCTGGCGCGCACGCTCGAAACCGGCATTTATGAGATGCGCGGCGTCGCGGCGACGAGCTCACCCTCGATGGACATCCAGATCTCCTCGAATTTCGAGCGGCTGCTGTTCGAGGCGCATGGGCGAGACGGCGTCGCCGTGCGCAGGCTGATGCAGTCGCTGGCGCAGTCCGGACGCTTCGAGATCGCTCCTGAGCCACTCGCCCGTATCCGCACCGATTTCGATGCGGTCTCGCAGGACGAGGCCGCGATCGCGGCCGAGATCGGCATCACCTGGCGCGAAGCCGGCTATCTGCTCGACCCGCACAGCGCGATCGGCGTCGCTGCCGCCCGCAAGCTGCTTGCGGCCGATCCGGCCACGCCGGTCGTCGCGCTCGGCACCGCCCACCCGGCCAAGTTCCCGGCCGCCGTCGCGGCGGCGAGCGGCGTGACGCCCGCTCTCCCTGAGCATCTCGCCGACCTGATGGAGCGCAAGGAGCGCTTCAGCCTGCTGCCGAACGACCAAAGCAAGCTCGAGCGCTTCATCGCCGAGCGGGCACGGGCCGTCAGGAGTGCTGCGGCATGACGGCAGCCAAGACGCTCAAGGCCAAGATCGAGAAGCCCGTGAAACCAGGCGAAGCCGGCCACGACCCGGCCGTCAGCCTGACGACGCTGCCGTCGGGCCTGCGCATCGTCTCCGAGCACATGGCCCATGCCTCGACCGTGTCGCTCGGCATCTGGATCGGGGCCGGCGCACGGGACGAGCTGCCGCATGAGCACGGCCTCGCCCATCTGCTCGAGCACATGGCCTTCAAGGGCACGGCCCGGCGCACCGCCTTGCAGATCGCCGAGGAGATCGAGAGCGTCGGCGGCGACCTCAACGCCGCGACCTCGGTGGAATATACCTGCTACACCGCCCGCGTGCTCGGCCAGGATCTGCCGTTGGCGGTCGACATCCTCGCGGATATCCTGACCCAACCCTCGCTCACCGAGGAGGAGCTGGCGCGCGAGAAGGGCGTGATCCTGCAGGAAATCGGCGCCGTCCAGGATACGCCGGACGACCTCGTGTATGACCGCTTCCTGCAGGCCGCCTTCCCGGAGCAGCCGCTCGGCCGGCCGATCCTCGGCACGGCGGAGACCGTGAAGAGCTTCACGCCCGAGGCGATCCGCGCCTATCTCGACCGACACTACCATGCCGGCAACATGGTGCTGGCCGCAGCGGGTGCGGTCGACCATGACGAGTTGGTCGCGCTGGCGGAACAGGCGCTCGCAGCGCTGCCGGCACGGCCCGCAAACGCTCCCGCGGCGCGCACGCCGGCGGCCTATCATGGTGGCGAAGCCCGCATCGACGGCGACGAGGAACAGGTACACATCGTGCTGGGTTTCCCCGGCAAGCCGTTCACCAACGGCGTCCACTATCCGCTGCAGATCTTCTCGGCCGTGCTCGGTGGCGGCCTGTCATCGCGCCTCTTCCAGGAGGTGCGCGAGCGCCGCGGCCTCGCCTATGCGGTCGATGCCTTCCACTGGCCCTTCTCCGATTGCGGCGTCTTCGGCATCAGCGCGGGCACCGCGCCGGAGGATGTCGGCGAGCTGGTCGAGGTCGCGCTCGACTGCCTGAGCCAGGCTGCTCGCGACGTCAGCGAAGCCGAGGTCGCCCGGGCCCGGGCGCAGATGAAGGTCGGCCTGCTGGCCTCGCTCGAAAGCCCTGGCGGCAAGCTCGAGCAGATGGCGCGACAAGTGCTGGTCTTCGGCCGGGCGATCCCGCGCGAGGAGCTGGCGCGCCGGCTCGACGCGGTCAGCCTCGCCGATGTGCGGGCGGCCGGTCAGGGCCTGCTCGACGGCGTGGTCACGGTCGCGGCCGTCGGCCCGCTCGACGGTCTTGCCCCCGTGACAGCCTTGCGCGCGCTGCTGGCGCGAGCCGCCTGACTCCAATGGCTCTCTTCCGCTTCGCCACCGACCCGCCGGCGCGGCCGCTGATCAGGACGCAGAACCTGATCCTGCGTGCTCCGCTCGCCGGCGACTATTCGGCCTGGGCGAATCTGCGGATGGAGAGCCGCGACTTTCTCACCCCCTGGGAGCCGATCTGGACCGAAGACGATCTGTCCCGAGCCTCGTTCCGCCTGCGGGTGAAGCGCGCGGCCCGCGAGATCGCGACCGACGAAGCCTATTCCCTGTTCGTCCTCGACGCCCGCTCGGAGGCGCTGCTCGGCGGGCTGACGCTGGGTCTCGTCCGGCGCGGTGTCGCCCAGGCCTGCACGCTCGGCTACTGGATGGGCCAGCGCCATGCCGGCAAAGGCCACATGACCGAAGCAGTGCGCGGCGCACTCGACTTCGCCTTTTCCGAACTCGCTTTGCACCGCGTCGAAGCCGCCTGCCTGCCGCATAACGAGCCCTCGCGCCGGTTGCTGGAGCGCGTCGGCTTCACCCGTGAGGGCGAGGCGCGCGGCTACCTGCGCATCAACGGCGCCTGGGCCGACCACCTGCTCTACGGCATGCTTGCCGCGGAGCTGCGCCGCCCTGCCGAAACCGATCGCAAGCTGTGAACAGGCCGGCACTGCCTTGCCCTCGCCACGTCGCGCCGATACCACTGACCGTCACGCCTGAAGACTGTCCCGCAGAGCCCATCTTGTCAGCGACACCACGTTTCCTCCGGTCCGGCATTGCCGTCCTCGGCCTCCTGATGCTGGCACTGCTTTCGCTGCTGCGGCCGGCACTGGCGGTCGAGGCCCAGCGCGTGCCGCTCGACGTGCCCGTACTCGACCTCACCGACGTGGTCGAGCGCAACAAGGCCGATGGCGACGTCATCCAGATCTCGACCGCGCCGGGGGCCGACGGCATCGTCCGGCGCATCGCCGTGCGGGCGCGCGAATCCGGAGCGCGGCCGGACTGGATCGTGTTCGCGCTGACCAATGATTCCGACGAGCAGATCGACCGGCTGCTGGTGGCGCCCTTCCATCGCCTGATCGGCTCGGGCGTGGTCTGGCCCGATCTCGGCGACCGCCGCATCGAGGCGATCACCGCGAGCCAGGGCCTGCGGCCCGAGCGCGAGGAAGCGCCCGACGCCGACATCTTCCAGATCACGCTCGACCCCGGCACCACCGTGACCTTCGTCGCCGAGCTGAAGTCGCCGAACCTGCCCCAGCTCTATCTGTTCGAGCCGGAGGCCTATCGCCAGAAAACCAACGGGCTGACGCTCTACAAGGGCATCATCATCGGTATCGCCGGCCTGCTCGCGCTATTCCTGACCATCATCTTCGTGGTCAAGGGTGCGGTGATCTTCCCCGCCGCAGCGGCGCTGGCCTGGGCGGTGCTGGCCTATGCAGGGCTCGATTTCGGCTTCTTCCAGCGCATCTTCCCGCTGACGCCGGCGATCGAGCGAATCTACCGCGCCGGCGCCGAGGTGGTCCTGGCGGCGACGCTGGTCGTCTTTCTCTTCGCCTATCTCAACCTGTCGCGCTGGCATGTGCGCTACAGCCATATCACCATCGTCTGGATCCTCGGCCTCGCCGGGCTGGTCGGACTTGCGGTGTTCGATGCGCCGATGGCGGCCGGTATCGCCCGCATCTCGATCGCGGCGGTGGCGACGATCGGCTTCGTGCTGATCCTGCACCTCGCCACCCATGGCTATGAGCGGGCGGTGATGCTGATCCCGACCTGGTTCCTGCTGCTGGTCTGGGTGACCGCGGCCAGCTTCACCGTGATCGGACAGGTCACGCGCGACCTCGTGCCGCCCGCCCTGATCGGCGGCCTCGTACTGATCGTGCTGCTGATCGGCTTCACCGTGGTGCAGCATGCCTTCGCCGGCGGCGCGCTGGCGCAGGGGCTGGTCTCCGACACCGAGCGACGCGCGCTCGCGCTCTCCGGCTCGGGCGACCTCGTCTTCGACTGGGATGTTTCTGCCGACAAGATCTTCGTCTCGCCGCAGGCCGAGATCCTGCTCGGCCTATCCAAGGGCGCGCTCGAAGGCTCGGCCGCGCGCTGGCTCGAGCACATGCATGTCGCCGACCGCGACCGCTACCGCGTCTCGCTCGACGCTGTGATCGAGCAGCGCCGCGGCAAACTGCAGCTCGATTTCCGCCTGCGCGCCGCCAATGGCGCCTATCACTGGTTCAGCCTGAAGGCCCGGCCGGTGATCGGCTCGGATGGCGAGGTCATCCGCGTCATCGGCACGCTCGCCGACGTCACCGAGCAGCGCACCGCCCAGGAACGCATGCTGCACGATGCCGTGCACGACAACCTGACCGGCCTGCCCAATCGCGAGCTGTTCCAGGACCGGCTCACCGCCGTGTTCGGCTTCAGCCGCGCCGACGACGCCATCCGCCCGACGGTGATCGTCATCGACATCGACCGCTTCAAGCAGGTCAACGAATCCGTCGGCTTCTCGGCCGGCGATTCGATCCTGCTGACGCTGGCGCGCCGCCTCGGCCGGCTGCTGCGGACGCAGGACACGCTCGCACGCATCGGCGGCGACATCTTCGCGATGATCATCGTCTCGGAGAGCGATCCCGAGCGTATCCTCGCCCTGGCCGAGCTGATCCGCCGCGCCGTCTCGACGCCGATCACCTTCGCCGAGCGCGAGATCGTATTGACGCCCTCGATCGGCCTTACCCTCTTCGACGGCACACCGACCGCACGCAAGGACGACGCGCTGAAGAATGCCGAGCTCGCCATGGCGCATGCCAAGAACCAGGGCGGCAACCTCGTCGAGGTCTTCGTTCCGGCGATGCGCAGCGACCGCAACGACCGGCTCGCGCTCGAAAGCGACTTGCGCCGGGCGATCGAGCGCGGCGAGATCCAGGTGATGTACCAGCCGATCGTCAGGCTGGAGGACCGGACCATCGCCGGCTTCGAGGCGCTGATGCGCTGGGACCATCCGCGCGAGGGCCGCCTCTTGCCGCAGGACTTCCTGGCGATCGCAGAAGAGAGCGGGCTGATCGTCGATCTCGGCGTCTATGTGATGGACCGCACCGCGCGCGAGCTCGCCGCCTGGCAGGCCGCGCTCGAGGTCGAGCCGCCGATCTTCGCCAGCGTGAATGTCTCCAGCCGCCAGCTGCTGCGCCACGATCTGCTGAAGGACGTCAAGGCCGTGCTGGCGCGCCGGCGCGTGCTGCCGGGCACGCTGAAGCTCGAGATCACCGAGAGCCTGGTGATGGAAAACCCCGAATATGCCGCGCAGATGCTCAGCCGCATCCGCGATCTCGGCGCCGGCCTGTCGCTCGACGATTTCGGAACGGGGTATTCCTCGCTGTCCTATCTGCAGCGCTTCCCCTTCGACACCATCAAGATCGACCAGAGCTTCGTGCGCCAGATGGGGAACGGCAAGCCGCCGGTGATCCTGCGCTCGATCGTGCAGCTCGCCGCCGATCTCCAGATGGACGTGGTCGCCGAGGGCGCCGAGACCGAGTCGGACGCGATCGAGCTCTACCAGCTCGGCTGCCAGTACGCGCAGGGCTACACCTTCGGCCAGCCGATGACGGCGGCGGAGGCGCGGCGATTGGTAGGGGCGTCGAGCTCGTCCTTCGAGGCGGCGTGAGCTGCGACGTCATTCTCGGGCGAAGCGAAGCGCAGACCCGAGAATCTCGTGACGAGAAAGCGGTGGTTTGAGCCTCGTCCGGCCTGAGATGCTCGGGTCACGCCCGAGCATGACGCATGTTACGCGTGCCCGGCATCCTTGGACAGGAAAGCCGGGTCGATGCCGAGCTTGCCGAGCGCGCGGGCATATTTGGTGTCGAGCGCGTCATCGAAGAGCAGCGCCTGATCGGCGGCGCAATGCAGCCAGCCGTTGGACTGGATCTCGGATTCGAGCTGCCCCGCCCCCCAGCCGGCATAGCCGAGGGCCAGCACCGCATTCTCCGGCCCGGTCCCGACGGCGATGGCGCGCAAGATGTCGAGCGTCGCGGTCAGGCAAATGCCGTCGTCGATCGGCAGCGTCGCCGATTCGAGGAAGAAATCGGCGCTATGCAGGACGAAGCCGCGCTTGGTCTCGACCGGCCCGCCGCGCAGCACCTTCATCCTCTCAGCCTGGCTCGGCAGGAGGATCGCCTGGTCAGGCGGAATCACGTCGAGCTGGACGAGCAATTCCGGAAAGCGGGTGTCGGCGGCGGGCTTGTTGACGATGATGCCCATCGCACCGTCCTCGGAATGGGCGCAGAGATAGACGACGCTGCGGGCGAAGCGCTGGTCGCTCATGCCCGGCATGGCGATCAGGCACTGCCCGTCGAGATAGCTGCGGCCGCTGATGCGCTGGTTCGATCCGATATTCATTGCGCCATGCTAAGACATGTTCGGCTGGTGTGGGAACATTTTTGGCGCGCAGGCAAGCGGAGGATATTCAGGCTGATCCGGACGGCTCTGCGGGATGCCGGTCCGCCCCGCCGCAATGCTGGCGCAAAGCTGGCCATGCTTGGCTGCACTATCGATCCCGGATCACAGCGCCGGTATCGGCCTCGCAAAACGCGTCCGGATCGCCTAAATCAGACCACGTGAAAACGGTCACGCCCCTCTCCTTCCTCGCCGCGCTGACGCTCGGCGCTCCGGCTTCCGCCCAGGACGCCGCGGTTTCGCCGTGGTCGAAGGCCGCATACTCGTCGATGCGCCTGATCGCGGGCGCGACTGCGCCTTCGGGCAAGCAGCGCGTCGGCGTCGAGATCACGATGTCGCCAGGTTTCAAGACCTATTGGCGCAGCCCCGGCGATGCCGGCGTACCGCCGGTCTTCGACTGGAGCGGCTCGGAGAATGTCGGCGGGCTCGACGTGCGCTGGCCGACCCCGGAGCGCTTCGACGACGGCGCCGGCTCCGGCATCGGCTATGTCGGCGATGTGGTTGTGCCGGTCTCGGTCCAGCCGATCGATCCGACGCGGCCGGTCACCGTGGTGCTGAAGCTCGACTACGCGGTCTGCGACAAGATCTGCGTTCCCGCCAAGGGCGAGGCACGGCTTTGGCTGGAACCCGGCGTCACCTCGGTGACCTCGCCGCGGCTGGAGCAATTCGAGGCGCGGATTCCGCACGCGGTCAAGCTGGGCGCGGCCGATGACCGCCTGTCGATCCTGGAAGTCACGCATAGCGACGCCGCGGTGAAGCTGGTGCTGAAGGCCCCAGAGGGCGGCTCGGTCGACGATGTCTTCGTCGAAGGCGCCGGGATGTGGTCCTTCGGCCGGGCGATGCTGATGCCGCAGCCCGACGGCACGGTGGCCGCAAAGCTCAGAATTGTCGAGCGCCCCAAGGGCGCGACCGGCCCCACCCCCCTGATCATCACCGTGCGCGGAAAGCCCCAATCGGTCGAGACGCGGCTCGAACTCGACATCGGCAACGCGAAGCCGTAACCCTGCGCGCGGGCGGCACGCTGCCGCATGCAGGAGATACGGACATGGCGATCAAGGTCGGTGACAAGCTTCCGCAGGCGACGTTTCGCGTGATGACGGCCGACGGGCCGGCGGCCAAGACCACGGACGATCTGTTCAAGGGCCGCAAGGTCGTGCTCTTCGCGGTGCCGGGCGCCTTCACGCCGACCTGCCACAAGAACCATCTGCCCGGCTATGTGAACAAGGCGGCCGAGATCAAGGCCAAGGGCGTCGAGGAGATCTTCGTCACCGGCGTCAACGACGTCTTCGTGATGGACGCCTGGTCGAAGGCGACCGGCGGCGCCGGCGTGATCACCTTCCTCTCCGACGGCAATGCCGACTTCGCCAAGGAGATCGGCCTGTCGATGGACGGCTCGGGCTTCGGCCTCGGCACCCGCTCGCAGCGCTATTCGATGGTCGTCGAAGACGGCGTCGTGACCGCGCTCAACGTCGAGGACGCGCCGGGCAAGGCCGATGTCTCCGGCGCCGAAGCGATGCTGAACCAGCTCTGAGGCTCGGCGTCGGCCCCGTCGCTTTGCGCCCGCGCCGGCTTGGCGCGGGCTTTCGCTTTTCAGCACCAAATCCGATCGATCCGATCTGCGCTTGTCATGAGACAGCGCCCAAAGCCGCCGCTAGCCTCCCGGCACGATCGAGGAGACGCCACGCCATGTCAGAGATCAGCATCCGCCCACTCACGGCCGATGACCGCGCCGCCTGGGAGCCGCTCTGGCAGGGCTATCTCACCTTCTACAAGGCCTCGCTGACGCCGGAGACGACCGATACCACCTTCGCGCGCCTGACGGGCGGGCAGGAGCCCATGGGCGGCTTCATCGCCGAACGCGACGGCAAGGCGCTCGGCATCGTCAACTACGTGCTCCACCGCACGACCTGGAGCCAGAAGGAGATCTGCTATCTACAGGATCTCTTCACCAGCGAGGAGGCGCGCGGGCACGGCGTCGGCCGCAAGCTGATCGAGGCCGTCCGGCAGATGGCGGAAACGAAAGGCCTGTTCCGCGTCTACTGGCAGACGCATGAGAGCAACCTGCAGGCACAGGAACTCTACGACAAGGTCGCACAGAAATCCGGCTTCATCGTCTACCGCCAGCCGCTGGGCTGAGCTGGCACGCCCACATTCCTGCTGCCGAGATTGCATCGCCGCATTGGCGTCTGTGCATGAGCGCCGCGGCACGAAAGTGAATCCTGCCTATATGCCGATGACACAAACCCGGCGGTGATGGCCGCTCGGGCGTTGTCCTTTGGCAGAAAAGCCCCGCGCTTGCGGTGGTTCACAGGCGTCACGCGATGAAAAAGATCGGCTTCCTGTCCTTCGGACACTGGACTCCCTCGCCGCAATCCCAGACCCGCTCGGCGGGCGACACGCTGCTGCAGTCGATCGACCTTGCCGTCGCGGCCGAGGAGCTGGGCGCGGACGGCGCTTATTTCCGGGTGCATCATTTCGCCCGCCAGCTCGCCTCGCCCTTCCCGCTGCTGGCTGCGGTCGGCGCCAGGACCAAGCGCATCGAGATCGGCACCGCCGTCATCGACATGCGCTACGAGAACCCGCTCTACATGGCCGAGGATGCCGGGTCGGCCGACCTGATCTCCGGCGGGCGGCTGCAGCTCGGCATCAGCCGCGGCTCGCCCGAGCAGGTCATCGATGGCTGGCGCCATTTCGGCTACCAGCCGCCGGAGGGGCAGAGCGACGCCGACATGGCGCGCCATCATGCCGAGGTCTTCCTCGACGTGCTGCGCGGCGAGGGCTTCGCGCAACCCAATCCGCGCCCGATGTTCCCCAATCCGCCGGGTCTGCTGCGGCTGGAGCCCTATTCCGAGGGCTTACGCGAGCGCATCTGGTGGGGCGCCTCCTCCGACGCCACCGCGATCTGGGCGGCGAAAGCCGGCATGAACCTGCAGAGCTCGACGCTGAAAACCGACGAGAGCGGCGAGCCCTTCCACATCCAGCAGGCCAGGCAGATCCGCCTGTTCAGGCAGGCCTGGAAGGAGGCCGGCCACCAGCGCGAGCCGCGCGTCTCGGTCAGCCGCAGCATCTTCGCCCTGGTCGACGAGCGCGACCGCGCCTATTTCGGCCGCGGCAATCAAAGCGACGATTCGATCGGCTATATCGACGACAGCACCCGCGCGATCTTCGGGCGCAGCTATGCGGCCGAGCCGGACAAGCTGATCGAGGAGCTGAAGCGGGACGAGGCGATCGCCGAGGCCGACACGCTGCTATTGACGGTGCCGAACCAGCTCGGCGTCGACTACAACGCCCATGTCATCGAGGCGATCCTGAAGCATGTCGCACCGGGGCTGGGGTGGCGCTGAGGGCGCCGCTCACCGCCCCAGCTTGAACGGCGCCATGCCGGCGCGCGCCAGCGCGTCGGCGCGCTCGTTCATCTCGTCGCCGGCATGGCCCTTGACCCATTTCCACTCGATCTTGTGCTGCTTCAGCGCGGCGTCGAGGCGCTTCCAGAGCTCCTCGTTCTTGACCGGCTTCCTGTCGGCGGTCTTCCAGCCGTTCTTCTTCCAGCCATGGATCCAGCTAGTGATGCCCTGGCGCAGATACTGGCTGTCGGTGTGGAGCGCGACGGTGCAGGGCCGCGTCAGCGTCTCCAGCGCGGAGATCGCGCCCATCAGCTCCATGCGGTTGTTGGTGGTCAGCGCCTCGCCGCCGGAAAGCTCGCGCTCCTTGCCCTTGTAGGACAGGATCGCACCCCAGCCGCCGGGACCCGGATTGCCCGAGCAGGCGCCGTCAGTCCAAACCTCGACGGGGTCGGTCATCGGCGCAGCCCATATTCGCGCGCGTCGCTGACCCGTTGGTGGAAGGCGAGCTTGCGGTCGTATTCGAGCGGATCATGCGGCTTGACCAGCGCGCCGGGCGGCACGTTGAGCCAATCGACCAGCCGGGTCAGCAGGAAGCGCAAAGCCGAGCCGCGGCAGAGCGCCGGCAAGGCCGCGACCTCGGCTTCGCCGAGCGGGCGCACGCTTTCATAGCCGGCGAGCATCGCCTGGCCCTTGGTCAGGTTGAACGAGGAATCGGCCTCGAAGCACCAGGAATTCAGGCAGATGGCGAGGTCGTAGGCATAGGCGTCAGTACAGGCGAAATAGAAGTCGATGACGCCCGACAGCTTCTCGCCGATGAAGAAGACGTTATTCGGGAAGAGATCGGCATGGATGACGCCGCCGGGCAGGTGCTGCGGCCAGCGCGCCTCATGCACCGCGATCTCGGCCATGACCCGCTGCGCCAGCCCGGGCGAGACCTTGTCGGCGTCGGCTCCGGCCTGCTCGGCAAGCGGGCGCCAGCCCGGCACCGACAGCGCGTTGACGCGTGTCATCGCGAAGTCCGCGCCGGCCCGGTGCAGCAGAGCGAGCGCCCGTCCCACCTCGCCGCAATGGCCGGCGCCGGGGCGGCGCACCGAGAGCCCGTCGAGGAAGCTGACGATCGCCGCGGGGCGGCCGGAGAGCGTGCCGAGCGCCTGGCCCGAGGCGTCGAGCACCGGCACCGGGCAGTTGAGCCCGCGCCCGGCAAGGTGCTGCATCAGCTCGATGAAGAACGGCAGGTCGGCCGGGTTCACCCGCTTCTCGTAGAGGGTGAGGATGTAGAAGCCCCGCGTGGTGTGAACGAGGTAGTTCGAGTTCTCGACCCCCTCGGCGATGCCCTTGGCGGAGAGCAGGTCGCCGATGCCGTAGCGCGCCACGAAGGCGGCCATCTCGTCATCGGGCACTTCGGTGTAGACGGCCACGCTGGATACTCAGCTCACTCGGCTGCGGACGGGGCAGGCTCGCGCAATTCGCGCGGCAGCGGGAAGAAGACGCTCTCATCGGCAGTCGAGACGGTCTCGACCGTGACCTCGTAGCGCTCGGCGAAGGCGTCGATGATCTCCTCGACCAGAACCTCGGGCGCGCTGGCACCGGCAGTGATGCCGAGGCGGCGGATGCCGCCGAAGAGCGACCAGTCGATCTCGTTGGTGCGCAGCACGAGGCGCGAGACCGGGCAGCCGGCGCGCTCGGCGACCTCGCGCAGGCGCTGCGAGTTCGAGGAATTGGGCGAGCCGACCACGATCAGCCCGTCGACCAGCGGCGCGACGCGCTTGACCGCCTCCTGGCGGTTGGTGGTGGCGTAGCAGATGTCTTCCTTGTGCGGGGCGATCAGCGCAGGGAAACGCGCCTGCAGGCCCTGCACGATCTCGCGGGTGTCGTCGACCGAGAGCGTGGTCTGCGTGACATAGGCGAGCTCACGCCCTTCCGGCGGGGTCAGTCGCGCGACGTCATCGAGCGTCTCGATCAGCGTGATCGCGCCTTCCGGCAACTGCCCCATCGTGCCGATCACCTCGGGGTGGCCGGCATGGCCAACCAGGAGGATGTGCCGGCCGCGCTTGTGATGCACCTCGGCCTCGCGATGCACCTTGGTGACCAGCGGGCAGGTGGCATCGATGGCAAAGAACTGGCGCGCCTGCGCCTCCGCCGGCACCGATTTCGGCACGCCATGAGCCGAGAAGATCACCGGCCGGGTCGCATCGGGCACCTCGGAGAGCTCGGCGACGAAGACCGCACCCTTCCGCTTCAGCGACTCGACCACGTACTTGTTGTGCACGATCTCGTGGCGCACGAAGACCGGCGCGCCATGCAAAGCGAGCGCCTTCTCGACGGCGTCGATCGCCCTGACCACGCCGGCGCAGAAGCCGCGCGGGGCGCAGAGCAGGATGTCGAGCGGCGGCTTGGCGGTCACTGGGGCGCTGGTTCCGAAGGGATCGCGCCTTCTTTTCTGTCTGGCGCCGGCGATGTCAAGGAAGCGCGGCGACGCAGTGCCGTAGGCCATGCGCGGCAGCCCCTCGCAGGATGCAAGGATTGGCCTTACATTGCACGCGTCCGGCCACCTGCCTCCGCACGGGCCCCCTTCGCTTCAGCACGAGTTTCTTCATGGCCGATGCCGCCTCGCATGCCAGCTATCTGCCGTCGATCCTGACCTTCTGCGCAGGGGCGGTGGTGGCGGTGCCGCTGTTCCGGCGCTTCGGCCTGTCGGCGGTGCTGGGCTATCTCGCCGCCGGCGTCGTCATCGGCCCCTCGGCGCTCGCCGTGATCAAGGACCCGGATACGATCCGCAGCACCGCCGAGATCGGCGTCGTCTTGCTGCTCTTCCTGGTCGGGCTCGAATTGCAGCCGGAGCGGCTCTATTCGATGCGCAAGGACATCCTCGGCGCCGGCTTCGCGCAGATGCTGCTGAGCGCCGCGGTGATCGGCGCCGTCGCCTGGAAGCTGGGGCTCAGCCCCGCCGGTGCGCTGGCCGTCGGGCTGGCGCTCGCCCTCTCCGCCACCTCGATCGCGCTGCAACTGCTCGAGGAGCGCGGCGACGGGGCCGAACCCTATGGCCGGCGCTGCTTCTCCATCCTGCTGTTCCAGGACATCTCGATCGCGCCGATGCTGGCGCTGCTGCCGCTGCTGGCGACGACCGAGGCGGCCCATGGCGGCGGCTCCGCCAAGGCTCTGACGGGCCTCGGCCTTGCCCTGCTCGCCATCGCCGTCGTCGTGCTCGCCGGCCGCTATGCGCTGAACCCGTTCTTCCGGCTGCTGGCCAAGACCGGCGCCAAGGAGGTGATGACGGCCGCTGCCCTGCTGGTCGTGCTCGGGGCGGCGCTGCTGATGGAGCAGGTCGGCCTCTCGATGGCGATGGGTGCCTTCCTCGCCGGCGTGCTGCTGGCGGATTCGCATTTCCGGCACGAGCTGGAAGCCGATATCGAGCCGTTCCGCGGCGTGCTGCTCGGCCTGTTCTTCATGGCGGTCGGCATGTCGATCGACCTGAAGCTTGTCGCGGAGAACGCGCTGCTGCTGGCGCTGGCGGCGCCGCTGCTGGTGCTGTTCAAGATCGCGGCGGCGGCGGCGATCCTGCGGGCGTCCTGCTCCTCGACCACCGAGGCGATCCGCGCCGGCGCCCTGCTCTCGCCTGCCGGCGAGTTCGCCTTCGTGCTGCTGCCGCTCGCCGCCTCGCTCGGCCTGCTCAACGAGAAGCAGGGCGCGCTGGCGACAGCGATCGCGGCGCTGAGCATGCTGATCGGCCCGATCGCCGCCAAGCTGATCGACCTCTGGCTCGCCGCCCATGCACCGCCGCCCGAGGAGATCGAGGAGACCTTCGACGGGGTGACGCCCTCCGTGCTGGTGATCGGCTTCGGCCGCTTCGGCCAGGTGGTGACACAGGCGCTGCTGCTGCAGCATCTCGACGTCACCATCATCGATTCCGACATCGAGCGGATCCGCTCGGCCAACAAGTTCGGCTTCAAGATCTACTATGGCGACGGCACCAGGCTCGACGTGCTGCGCGCCGCCGGCGCCGGCAAGGCGAAGGTGATCTGCGTCTGCATCGACGATCGGCAGGCGGCGCTGCGCATCGTCGAGATGGCCAAGGCCGAGTTCCCGGCCGCGCGCATCCACGCCCGCGCCTATGACCGCGTCCACGCGATGGACCTGATGCGCGCAGACGTCGACTACCAGATGCGCGAGACCTTCGAATCGGCGCTCGGCTTCGGCCGCGTGACCCTGGAGGCGCTCGGCCTCAGCTACGAGGAAGCCGGCTTCGTGATCGAGCATGTGCGCGACCGCGACGCGCAGCGCATGGAGATCCAGTTCAGCGAGGGCATCGCCGCCGGGATCGACAAGGTGCCGCGCGTCACGCCCGAGCCGATCATCGCTCCGAAAAGCAAGTCGAAGCCGCTCACCAAGGAGACGCAGGACGTCATCGAGGATGGCGGGGCCGAGGTCGCGGTCGGTGGGGTCGGGGAGCCGGCCGAGTGAACGCACCGCAAAAGCCGCAACAGGCCGTCTTCGTCAGCGGCTCGACGCTGCGCCATGTCGCGGTGATGACCACGACCGCCTCGGTCGGCCTCATCGCGATCTTCGTCGTCGACTTCCTGTCGCTGCTCTATGTCTCGCGCCTCGGCCGACCCGAGGCGACGGCGGGCGTCGGCTACGCCACGATCGTGCTCTACCTGATGGTCTCCATCAATGTCGGGCTGATGATCGCAGTTGCCGCGCTGACGGCACGGGCGCTCGGCGCCGGCGACCGCGAGGGCGCACGCCGCATCGCCGGCTCGACGCTGACGGTGATGACCATCTGCGGGCTGGTCCTCAGCCTGGTCATGCTGCCGCTGCTGCCCTGGCTCCTGCCGAAGCTCGGCGCGCATGGCGAATCGCTGACCGTCGCCACCTCCTTCCTGTGGATCACGCTGCCGTCGAATGCGCTGATGGCGCTCGGCATGGGCCTGTCCGGCGTCCTGCGCGCCGTCGGCGACGCCAAGCGGGCGATGTATGTCACGCTCGCCGGCGGCATCGTCACGGCCGGGCTCGATCCGCTGCTGATCTTCGGCATGGGCCTCGGCCCGGACGGCGCCGCCTGGGCGACGGTATTCTCGCGCATCGTTTTCCTCGCCGTCGGCTTCCGAGGCGCGCTCAGCGTGCACAAGATGATCGCACGTCCGAGCTGGCCCGTTTTGCGCCGTGACGTCAGGCCGACCTTCGCGATCGCGACTCCGGCCATCCTGACCAATCTCGCCAATCCGATCGCCAATGCCTGCTTCTTCGCCATCATCGCCCGCTTCGGCGACCAGGCGATCGCTGCGACCGCGATCATCGACCGGCTGATACCCGTCGCCTTCGGCGTGCTGTTCGCCCTGTCGGGTGCGGTCGGGCCGATCCTTGCGCAGAACTGGGGCGCGCAGCGCTATGACCGGATGCGCCGGGCGCTGACCGATGCGGTCGGCTTCGCCGCGGCCTATGTCGCCGCAGCCGGCCTGCTGCTGGCACTGCTGCGCCACCAGATCGCCGCGCTGTTCGGCACCGGCGGCGAGACCGCCGAGCTGGTCGCCTTCTTCTGCCTGATCGCCGGGCCGATGTGGCTCTTCGTCGGCGCACTCTTCGTCGCCAACGCCGCCTTCAACAATCTCGGCATGCCGTTCTACTCGACGCTGTTCAGCTGGGGCCGGGCCACGCTCGGCACGGTGCCGCTCGCCTGGCTGGGCGCGCAGTATGCCGGGCCCAAGGGCGCTCTTGCCGGCGCAGCGCTGGGCGCCGTGCTGTTCGGCATCGCCGCGCTCGTCACCGCCTATCGCGGCATCAGCCGGCTCGAAGGCACGGCCCAGGCCGCCGCCAGGCCGTCGCTTGCCTGACGGCAGGCGGCTGCTATCGTTTCCCGGTGGATGAGCGGGCGGGTCCCGCTATAGCATCGGACCGACAAGTGGAATCCGCTTTTCGGAATAATCCGATGCGATCACAATGTGATAGATCATCGTGACCGCGTCCGGTCGGACGCGCGATGATCTCGGGAGCGCGCATGATGAACCTGTTCGAGATGATGCAGTCGGCCCAGAACGGCCAGGCCATGCAGAACCTGGCGCGGCAATACGGGCTTTCGATGCAGCAGACCCAGGCGGCGCTCGACGCTTTGCTACCCGCCTTCTCGATGGGGCTGCAGCGCCAGACCCAGAATCCCTACGCCTTCGGCAATCTCGCCCAGATGATGACGGCGACGCCCTTCGGCCAGATGTACGACAGCGATGGCGACGGCATTCCCGACCGGGCGCTGCCGCTCGGGCAGGACGTGATGAGCCAGATCTTCGGCTCGAAGGAGGTTGCCAATGCCGTCGCGGCGCAGGCAGCGGCGACAAGCGGCGTCGGCATGGCGATCCTCAAGCAGATGCTGCCGGTGATCGCCTCGATCCTGATGGGCGGGTTGTTCAAATCGGTGAACAACCAGGGTCTTGGCGGCATTCTCGGCCAGTTCGCCGAGATGATGCGCGGCCAGATGCCGGGCATGCAGCCCCCGGCGCCGCAGCCGAACGCGGCCAATCCCTGGGAGCAGATCCTCGGCGGGTTGTTCGGCGGGCAGCGACCCCAGGCCGGTCAGGCACAGGGCGGCGGCCCCTTCGGCGGCGGAATGCCCGGCATGCCGGCCGACATGGGCAACATCTTCGGCCAGATCCTCGGCGGCATGTTCGGTGGGCAGGGACAAGCGCAGGCCCCGCAGAGCAGCCCCCAGCCGGCGCCTAAATCGCGCCGTCCGGCGCCCGAACCCGAGCCGGAACAGGCTCCCCAATCAGCGGGCGAGGCCAGCCCGGGCTCGATCGGCCTCGATGCGCTCAACCAGATGTTCGAGCACGGCCGCCAGGTCCAGGCGAGCCAGCAGGACGCGCTGCGCTCGATCTTCGAGACCATGCTCGGCGGCGGCCAGCGCAAGGGCTGAAGAATAAGCGAGCGGCGGCTGTGAAGCCGCCGTCGATCAATTTCAGTGATGTCGGATATCGTCAGGCGCGCAGGCGCTCGTCGCGATCGTATGCCTGCGCGAACTCGGCGGGACCACCCGCCAGGGCATCTCCGTGCCCACCGGTGCGGAAACTGGCGACCAGCTCGTTGAGCCGTCTGATCTGACCGCTGAGCGAGCCGGCGGACGCTGCGCTCTGCTCGGCGAGTGCAGCATTGGCCTGGGTCATCTCGTCCATATGCGCGACGGTCTGGCTCATCTCGTCGATGCCATTGGCCTGCTCGGCCGCCGCTGCCGAGATGTCGGAAACCGTGGCCGCGACTTTCCTGGAAGCTTCCACGATCCGGCTCAGCGCCTCGCCGGCAGCCCGGACCAGCCCGACGCCCTGCTCAACCTCGACACCTGACTCACCTATCAGGCCCTTGATGTCCTTGGCGGCGTCGGCCGAACGCTGAGCCAACGTGCGCACCTCCGAGGCGACGACGGCGAAGCCCTTGCCGGCGTCTCCGGCCCGAGCCGCCTCGACCGCGGCGTTGAGCGCGAGCAGATTGGTCTGGAAGGCGATCTCGTCGATCACCGACGTAATGTCGGAGATCTTGCGCGAGGTCTGTTCGATCCGCGCCATCGCATCGACCGCCTGGCCGGCGACGGCCCCACCATTCGTAGCGACCTCCGTCGCCTCGTTGGCGAGCTGAGCGGCCTGGCGCGAAGCCTGCGCCGATGCCTTGACCGAAGCGGCGAGTTGTTCGGTGGTGGCGGCGGTCTGCTCGAGCGAGGAGGCCTGCTCCTCGGTGCGCTTCGAGAGATCGTCGGCGCCCGAATTGATCTCTCGCGCGGCGTTGCCGACATCGACCGAAGTCGCCTGGATCGTCGCGATCGTCTGCGCAAGATGACCGACGGCACTGTTGAAATCCTGCTTCAGCGCCGCATAGTCGGCCGCGACCTCGTCTTCTACGCGCGCGCTGAGATCCCCCTGCGAAAGTCTGGTCAGCCCCTCGGCCAGGGCGTTGACCACGACCGCCTGTTCCGCCGCCAGGCGTTGCTGCACGGCCGCGGCGTTGCCGCGTTCGGCCTCCGCCGCGAGACGCTGGCGCTCCACTGCGGTGCGGCTGGCCTCGGTCTCGCTCTCGAGGCGCTGGACCGCGAGGCCGTTCTCCCTGAACACCTGGACGGCGCGGGCCATCTCGCCGACCTCATCCTTGCGATCCTGGCCCTCCACCTCGGCGGCATAGTCGCCATTGGCGATCTGGCCCATGCGGAGCTTGAGCCGTTCCAGCGGGCGCGTGATGGCGGCGCTTGTCAGAAGCGCGCCGCCGATCAGGCCGAGCAAAACGCCGGCGATGCTGAGGCCGATCGCCACCATGGTGACGCGGCGCGCATCGGCCGCCAGTAGGTCCGAGGTCGCTTCCGTATCCTTCCTGATCTCGTCGTTGACCTTTGCCGCGGCGCCGGCGATCTCGCTGACCGTCCTGTCGAGCTGCGACATGATCGAGAGTGCCGGCAGGTCCTCGTCGCGAGCGGCCTGGGCGATGATCTGGTCGATGTCGGACTTGGTCGCCTGCAGGCGTCGGCTCAGTTCGTCGAAGCTCTCGGCCCGCTGCGGAAAACTGATCTTGGCCTCGACCAGCGCCTGCAGCGAGGCCGCATAGGCGGTCTTCACCTTCTCGATGCTGGTCGTGTTCTGCTTCATGAACTCGGGATAGGCGATCGCCTGATAGAGATTGCCGACGATCTCGGTCATGCCACTGGCGGCGCGGGCCGAATCGAGGATGGCGGCAGCACGCTGCGAAACCAGATCGCCATAGGTCTTTTCGATCTTGCCGAACTCGAAGGCGCCATAGACGGCTGAGCCGATGCCGATCGCGCCCATGACGACCATCGGGATAGCGATCTTGGTTCGGATTCTCAAGTCATGCAGGCGGAAGCGAAAGCGTCGCATAAAAAACCCCGGGGCAAGGGATCGGGGCGCCGTACTCGGCGCAATGCGGCGCAAAGATGATCGAACTTGCTGAATGAAGCGTTACGTGACGCGCAGGCCAGTTAACGATTGCAGCCGAGGCTGCCCCCTCCGGCATAAAAAAAGGGCGGCAGCCGCAGCCACCGCCCGCAGGGACGCGTCACGCCAAGGGGTCAGGCGTTGCACGCGATCTTGATCTCCTTCGCGCCCGGCCGCACGGCGGCCTGGATCACCACGGGCCGTCGAACCCCGGCCTCTCGCCGGCTCACGGCCGCCGACTGCTGCTGGCTGGAGCGATTCTGGAGCACGCTCGACGGATCGCTCAGCCAGGAGACTGCGAGTGCGCCGTCGATATCGGAGCGGACGAGGCCGATGTCCTTCAGCCCGCGCTCGTCGAGCTCGCTGAGGCGCATCACCTCTCGGCGGTGCAGGAACGCGCGCACCAGGTTTTTTGTGCCCGTGACCGAATGAGCGGCAGCACGCGCCGCGCCGCCGGAAACGGCAGACAAGGTCTTCGTGACGAAGGTCATGACCAGCATGACAGCCTCCTCGGGGTTGGACGTGGAAACTCGCCTCCCATCCGAGTCGGCTGACATCGGCGGGAGAATGCCCAAACGATAACTCCGCACTGGCCATCAGCCAAACGAATGGTTATGATGCTAAACACAACCGATCTTGATGAACCTCTTGAAGGAGGCCGGCATGGCCCATGTGCTCGACGCCGATCAGCTCAAGACCTTCGTCGCCATCGCCGATACCGGTTCTTTCACCCGCGCCGCCGAGATCGTGTTCAAGACGCAATCGGCCGTTTCGATGCAGATGAAGCGGCTGGAGGAGCGGGTCGGCCGCCCGCTCTTCGGCCGCGACGGGCGCCACGCCAAGCTGACCGAGGATGGCGAGCGCCTGCTGGACTATGCCCGCCGCATCGTCCGGCTCAACCTCGAATGCGTCGCGAGCTTCACCGAGGCCGATCTGAAGGGCCGCATCCGGCTAGGCGTCCCGGATGACTATGCCGACCGCTATCTGCCGGAGATCCTGGCGCGCTTCGCCCGCTCCAACCCGCGCACCGAGGTCACCGTTGTCTGCGAGCCGACGCCGATGCTGGCGGAACGGATCGGCGGCGGCGACATCGACCTTGCGATCATTACCCATGTCGAAGGGCGCGGCCAGGGCGAGATCATCCGGATCGAGCCGCTGCTCTGGGTGACCTCGGCCCGTCATTGCGTGCATGAGGAAGACCCGCTGCCGCTGGCGCTGGGCCGCCCGACCTGCAACTGGCGCCAGGCGGCTGTCGAGGCGCTGGAGAGCAAGGGCAGGCGCTTCCGCGTGCTTTATGCCAGCTGGAACTCGACCGCGGTCGGCGCCGCGGTGGTGGCGGGCCTCGCCGTCTCGGTGCTGCCGGAGAGCGCTGTCCGGCCGGGCATGCGCATCCTGGGCCCAGCCGAGGGCTTCTCAACCCTGCCCTCCTGCAAGATCGGCCTGCTGCGCACGCGGCACGACCCCTCGATCCTGTCGAACGCGCTCGCCGAGCACATCATCCAGAGCCTGGACAACCTGCAGAGCTTCAAGGTGGCGGCGGAGTAGGCGACGGTCAGGGGCGAGCGGCGAGAACAACGCTCTTGGCGGTGAAGGTCTTGGTCGTGAAGCCCCAGTCATCGGCGAGGCCGAGAATGATCGGCGTGTGGGTATAGGTCGCGAGCACCGCTACGCCCTTGTCACCGTTCGCCATCATCGCCAATGCCTGGGTATTCATGTCGGCCGGCAGATAGGTCATCGTACCGATGATGTTCTCGATCCGGTTGTTGGCCCGATCGAAATTCGCGATGCCGAGCTGGATAGTCGCGAGCTTGGGCGCGATGTTGCCTTGCCGCGCCCGGATGGTCTCCATCGCCGCTGCCGCGCAGCTCGCCGCCCCCTTGCAGGAGCCGGCAATGGCCTGCGCGACCTCTGCCGCGAACCGGTTGAGGTCACGCTGAATGGTGATCGCCTGGGTGACGTCGACCGCGCCCGAAAGCAAGGCGAACATGGCGGTGCTGATCAGAGCGAACTCGATCGCGGCGACGCCACGCTGATCGCGGATCAATCCGTGCCGGCGCCGCGATCGCCTGAACAATCCGAAGGAACGTCTCATTACGGCCTCGTATAGAGTGCGGCTCCGGTGACGTGCAGCGTCGGCAGCCCCGGCACGAAGGTGATCACCTGCGCCTTTGCCCGGATCAGCATCATCGTCCCGGAAGTGCCGGCGACAAAGGTCGCGCCAGTGATCGGTTGCGACCCGGCTGCATAATTCGCCAGCGGCTGCGTTTCGAGGAGAAGACTGCCGACGCAATTGTCGATCGCGATCAATCGGCCGCAAATCTGGTTCTTCACCTGCGCCCGGTTTCCCGCATAGGTACCGGCAGTCCTGCCGGTGGCCGCGTCGGATACGGCATCATGGATGTACATCTGCGCCATGAAGGCGAGCGCGAACTGGAGAATGCCCAGCAGCAGGACGACGAACGCCATCCCGATGAAGGCGAACTCGATCGCCGTCGAGCCTGCGATGTCGCGACGGAATGCGCGCAAGTGCGCCTTGCCGATCAGCGGAGTATCGCCGCCCATATGGTCAGGCACTCTCACGGGCAGCTGCCGCTGCAGAAGCGGATGTAGTCGATCAGGCCGCCATAGGTGTCCTCACGGCCTGCTGCCTGGAAGAAGATGCGATAGGTGCCCTTCGTCGTGACCTTCAGCGGAATCTTCCGCTCGGTCCATTTGTCGGTGTGGACGCAGACGTCGACCTGGTCGGTGGCCTTGTCCACGTCCTTGGAAGGCGTGGAGTAGGAACCCGACTTCTTCTGGAAAAAGGCCTCGATGCGGTTGGTCTGGCTTTCCCAGGTCGCCGCCTTGAGCTTGTCCCACACCGCCTTCGCGTCGGTGCTGTAGGCGCACAGCGTCTGGCCGGCATAAGCTGCGTTGCGAACACGCGAAATGTACCAGTAGCTCAATTCGTAGTCGCCGACCTCAAGCGTGAACTCGCGCCACATGTTCGAATTGGTCTTGCAGCCTGAGGTGTAGCAGTGCGAGTCGAGCTCGGCGAAGAAGTTGCCGAAGCGGATGGTATTGGCCGCGAGCTCCGGGATGCCGTTGATCTCGATGCCACCCTTGCCGCTCTGGGTCGTCCAGCCGTTCCAGTTGTTCAGCACGGTCCAGCTGTTCGACGCGACATTGTGTCCGGTCTCGAAGGATTCGACGAACAGAACCGTGCCGGTTGGCGTCGGCGTCCCGGGCGTACCGACCACATAATTGCAGTTCCGTTCGACGCGGAGCGCTACCGTATTGTAGCCCAGTATGCCGCCGAAAGCGTTGGCACTTGCGGCCGTCGCGACGGCCGTGATGATGTTGTTGGCGAGCGTAGCGGTCACGTTGACACCCGTCACACCGGGCTGGGACAAGCCGTTGACACTCTCCCGGATCTTGGTGTTCGCGACCGAAGTATAGTCCTTCTTCGGATCAGCCCCCGTCTGCCGCGACTGGAAATTGATCTCCAGCGAAGCCGCCCGGCACCCGATCTCGACGGCGCTGGCGATGCGCTGGCGCCGCGCCGCGGCCTGGCTGAGATCGATGCCTCCGCCGACGGCAAGCGCGATCGCAGGTGCGGCGAGCCCGAACATCAGCGCGCTGACGCCGCGCACATCCGTCAGGAGAGATCGGAACAGGCCGGGCATTGGGGGGCCTCGCAAACGGGACAGGCGAACGACAGGACGGTTGCCTGAACGTTAGGTACGGGGCGATTGAGAAAACCTTTCCGAAACCCGTGAATGTCGCTGGTATCGCTGCGAAAACCCGCCTGGCAGCGTGACCTTCCGGCGATATGGTAAAATGCGCTTAAAACTGAAAGGAGAGCTGCAGCGCGAGCGAGCAAGACCGATACGCCCTGGCAGGCGACCGCAGAGCTATCCTACTGGAGACCGGGCAGAATGCTGGCGTATTTCGCGTTCAGCAGCGGGCCGATCTGCCGGATCGTCGCGATCGCAGCGATCGAGACGAAGAACGCGATGAAGCCGTATTCGAGCGCAGTCGCGCCGCGGCGGTCACGCAGGAATTCGAGGGCCAGGGCGGACAAGCGTTCCATACCCGCCAGATTAGCCCAAAACTCCGGATAATTGGTTAATCCGAAGCGCAAAACACGCGATCACCGGCGAATGTCTCGCTCGCCTTCAGCGCCTACAGCGCGAGTTCCGGGAAGACCGGCTCGACCTTTCCGCCCCAGGCCCCCTGCTCACGCACAGCCAGACGCTCGGCGAGCGTGCGGCCGCTCTGGGCAATGGCGATGACCGGCTCGAGATAGATCGCCTCGTCACGGCCTTTGTCGTCGAGCCGAGCCCGGCGAACGAGACCGGCGCGCGACAGCTCGACTACCTCGCGGGCGAGCTCGCGCAGCGGACGGTTCGCGATCCTGGTGTTGAGTCCGGCCTTCGGCACAGTGTCGCGCAGTTGCTGACGGTCCTCGGCGCTCCAGCCCTTGACCAGGTCCCAGGCGGCTGCGAGCGCAGCATCGTCATAGAGCAGGCCGACCCAGAAGGCCGGCAGCGCGTTCAGCATCTCGACCGGGCCGGCATCGGCGCCGCGCATCTCGATATAGCGCTTCAGCCGCACCTCCGGGAACAGGGTGCCGAGGTGGTTGACCCAGTCCGACATGGTGGCCCGCTCGCCCGGCAGTTGCGGAAGCTTGCCGGCGAGCAGGTCACGGAAGGAGGCGCCGGCGACGTCGTGATAGATGTCGCCGCGCTTGACGAAATACAGGGGCACGTCGAGCGCCCAGTCGACATAGGCCTCGTAGGACATGCCCTCGTCGAAGGCGAAGGGTAGCATGCCGGAGCGGGCATTGTCGGTGTCGCGCCAGATCTCGGAGCGCATCGACTGGAAGCCGTTGAGCTTGCCGTCGCTGAAAGGCGAGGCGGCAAAGAGCGCCGCAGCCAGCGGCTGCAAGGCGAGGGAGACCCGCAGCTTGCGCACCATGTCGGCCTCGTCGGCGAAATCGAGATTCACCTGGACGGTACAGGTGCGAAACATCATGTCGAGGCCGCGCGTGCCGACCTTCGGCATGTAGTTCTTCATGATCTGGTAGCGCCGCTTCGGCATCATCGGCGTCTGCTCGCGGGTCCAGAGCGGCGAGTGGCCGAGCGGCAGGAAGCCGATGCCGTGCGGCTCGGCGACCGCCTTCACATCCGCGAGGTGCTGGTCGAGCTCGCTGGCCGTCTCATGCACATTTGCAAGCGGCGCGCCGGAGAGCTCGAACTGGCCACCAGGCTCGAGCGAGATCGCGCCGCCGCCATCCGGGCCGGCCAGGCCGATGACATGGCCGGCATCCAGGATCGGCTCCCAACCGAGGCGGGCCTGCATGCCCTCCAGCAATTGCCGGATGCCGCCGCTGCGGCCGGCAGCAGCGCCCTCATAGGGAACGGGGCTGAGATCGTCGCGATAGAACGGGAACTTCTCGTGCTCGGTGCCGAGCCTGAATTCGGAGGCCGGTTTCTCACCCTGCGCGATCCAGCCGACGAGTTCGGCCTTCGAGCTGATCGGAGTCGAATCGGATACGTCGCGGGCCATGGGCGCTCCGGCATGCGTGCACCGGCGCGCCGCCTGCCGATCTGGCAGCCGGGCAACGCGCCGGATCAAGTGCGGCACGGGCAGCGGGAGCTGGTGCTCCCGCCGCGCCATGCGCTGAGGAGCGCCAGCAATAGGCGAGCGGCGTTGATCCGACAACGACCGCAAACGCGTGCGAGCGCACGCCGACCTTGCATCAATGCATGATCGCGAAGCGGTCAAGCGGCTCCGCGCAGCAGATTTGCACCCTTCGGCACGAACCCGTCATCATCCGCATCATCCGTACGCGTCTGCGCGGCGATCCAGTCGGTGACGGCGACGAGTCCGGCGTTCTGGCCGCCCGTACCGGCGCGGGCCTCCTCGAAGATCGCCAGTTGCATGTCGGCGCTGGTGCCGCCTGCGACGATGCTACGGCAATGGGCGAGGTCGAGGCCGCAGCCGAGCGCAGCGGCATCCTCATCGAGCAGGGCCAGCACCTCGTCCAGCACCTGTCCGACGGGCAGCATGGCGCGGCGCTTCTCACAGACGAAGCCGCCATGCAGGCCGTAGCGCTGGGCACGCCAGATGTTCTCGCCAGCGAGGGCGCGCGAGGCGGCAGTGAGGTCGGCGTTGAGCCCGGGCTTGCGGGCGAGATGGCGTACCAGGCAGCGATAGAGAGCGGTGATGGCAAGCGTGTCGTCGAGCCGCGTGCAGCTGTCGGCAACGCGCAACTCCAGCGTCGGGTGCCGATCCGAGGGACGGATCGCCCACCAGACGAAGCTGGAATCGCGCATCGCGCCGGCGGCGACCATGGTATCGACATAGGCGCGATAATCTGCGGCATCGGCAAAGAGCTCCGGCAGGCCGGTGCGCGGCAGTTCCGCATAGGCACAGAGCCGATAGCCCATCAGCCCGGTCCGTCGCCCCTGCCAGAACGGCGAGGAGGTCGAGAGCGCGAGCAGCAGAGGCAGGAAAGGCAGCATCCGGACCATGATCGAGATGCGCTGATCCTCGTCCGGCACCTCGACATGGACATGCAAGCCGCAGAGCTGGTTGCGGCTTCCGAGCATCTGAAGGTCGCGCATGATGCCATCGTAGCGCTTGGCCTCGGTGGCGCGCTGGCGAGCCCAGACGGCGCTCGGATGAGTACCGCAGGCAAGCAACAGCATATCGTGCTCGCGCGCGATCGCAGCCAACCCCGCGCGCAGCCGCCGCAGCGAATGGCGGGCCTGTGTCATCCTCTCGCAGACCGGCGTCGCCACCTCGATCTGCGATTGCAGCATCTCGCGCTGCAACTCCTCGGGAAAGGCAGCCTGCGCCGCCTCGATGAAACGCGGTGCGATCTTGCGCACGGCGCCGCGGCTTGCGGCATCGGACAGGAAGTACTCTTCCTCGATACCGAAGCGGTAGGCGCTGCTCACCATGATGTCTCTCCCCCGTGGCGCGCCGCCCCGGAGCGAAGCAGCGGCGCCAGACTGCCAGTCAATGAGTCGGAACTGCGACCAGCCGCGCAGTTTTCACGCCTAAACGCGGAAGCGGCCGCCGCGTTCCGAACAGCGGGAGAGGAGCCGACGGCACGCAAGTTGCGGAGTTATCTGGCGGACCAGTCGCCCAATGTCGCCTGCACGACGGCGAGCGCCGCGACTGCCGCCGTATCCGCTCGGAGAATGCGCGGGCCAAGCGACAGGCGCAGCACCCGCTCGCGCTGCAGAATCAGAGCGCGCTCCGATTCGTCGAAGCCGCCTTCCGGGCCGATCAACAGGGCGATCGGCCCGCGGGGGGCCTTCTGCAAGGCGGCGATCGGACTCTGCGGCTCCTGCGCCTCGTCGCAGAAGACCAGCAGCCGCTCCGGCTCGAGCCCGGCGAGCGCTGCCGCGAGCGGCTGCTCTGCTCTGATCTCCGGTAGAGCGAGGATACCGCATTGCTCGGCCGCTTCTACCGCATTGGCGGCGAGCCGGTCGAGATTGAGCCGCGAGACCTGAGTGAAGCGGGTCAGCACCGGCTGAAGTACGCCCGCCCCCATCTCGACCGCCTTCTGGGCCATGTAGTCGAGCCGCGCATGCTTCAGCGGCGCGAAAAGGTAGAGAAGACCGGGCGCGGGCGGCTGCGGGCGGGTTTGGTTCAGCGCCTCCAGACTGGCCTGTTTGCGTCCTTCCACCCGGATCGCGCAGAGCCATTCGCCGTCGCGGCCGTTGAAGACGAGGATGGTGTCGCCGCTGCGCAACCGCAGCACGTTCAGCAGATAATTGGCTTGGTCGCGCGCGAGGTCCAGCACGGCGCCCGGTGCCAACGGCGCCTCGCTGTACAGCCGGTGCTTGGTGAAATCCCGCATGCTCTTCGAATCCGATCCCGTCATAACGGCGCGAAAGTCGCCACAATCCCACGCTATCGGCAAGCAATCTCGGTGAAATGCGAGCCGGCGCTTGTTGGCGCACGGCTCTCACTGTTATGGAAAGGCCCGCGACGCCGGGACGGGCGTGGGTGACGGGACAAGAGCGGAGCGGATGATGCGGCGATACGCGACCCTGAAGCTGGCAGTGGCGCTGGCTGGGCTGGCCCTGGCCGAGCCGGCATTCGCGCAGGTGCCCTCGGGCTGCGAGAACATCCAGAAGCTCATGCAGGAGCGCCAGTCGATCGTCGGGCAGCTCAACGCGAACGCGAAGGCCAAGCGCAAAATGACGCCCCAGCAGGCCTGCGGCATCCTCGGTCGGCTTGTCGGCAACGGCAATACCTTGATCAAGTTCGCGTCCGCCAACCAGGACTGGTGCCAGATTCCGGCGAGCTTCGTCGACGGCATGAAGGCCGACAACGAGAAGGCCGGCGCCATCCGCGGCCAGGCCTGCAATGCGGTGAAGCAGCAGGCGCAGATGCAGCGACGCGCGCAGCAGCAGGCGCAGCAACAGCAGGGCGCCAACCCGTTCGGCGGCGCCGATTCCATCACCGGCGGCCCGATGCGCGTGCCGCAGGGCGCGCTCTGATCCGGCGGTGCCAATATGGCACCCTCGCCTCCACTCGCTGACGCACCGCTTCCCGACGCCCTGAAAGGACATTGGGTCGATACGAAGGCGCCTTCGGGACTACGGCCCTATCTCAAGCTCGCCCGGATCGAGCGCCCGGTCGGATGGCAGCTCCTGCTGCTGCCGTGCTGGTGGGCAGCGGGGCTTGCCGCTGTCGCGGCAGGACTGCCTGTCCCGAACCTCTGGCACTGCCTGCTGTTCCTGATCGGCGCGATCGTGATGCGCGGCGCCGGCTCCACCTTCAACGACATCGTCGATCGCAAGCTCGACGCGCAGGTGGCGCGCACCCGCGGCCGTCCCCTGCCCTCCGGCCAGGTCAGCCCGAAGCAAGCCGCCGCCTTCATGGTCGGGCTGTCCCTCGTCGGCCTCGTCATCCTGCTGCAGTTCAACCGCTTCACGGTGATCGCCGGCATCGCCTCGCTGGCGATCGTCGCGATCTATCCGTTCATGAAGCGGATCACGAACATGCCGCAATTCGTGCTCGGCCTCGCCTTTTCCTGGGGTGGACTCGTCGGCTGGAGCGCGGTGTTCGGCCAGCTCGATGCGCCGGCCTATCTGATCTACGCCGCTGCGGTGTTCTGGACCATCGGATACGATACGATCTATGCGATGCAGGACATCGAGGACGACGTCATCGCCGGGATCAAGTCGAGCGCCCGCTATTTTGGCGCCTTCACCCAGCAGGCGGTCGGGCTCTGCTACGGCATGACGATCGCGCTCGCCGGCGTCGCCGCCTGGTTCGCGGGGGCGGGGCCGGTCGCCTTCATCGGAGTGGCGCTGTTCGCGCTGCACCTCGGCTGGCAGGTCCACAGCATCGCCGGGGCAGACGGGCCTGCGGCGTTGAAGCTGTTCCGGTCGAACTGGCATGCCGGCCTGTTGCTGGCGGCCGGCTTCGCACTCGATGCGCTGGTGAAGTTCGCGTTCTAGCGACCGAAAATCACTCGGTCATTCCAGGGCAATCCAAAAGGATCGAGCCCGGAATGACGGCTTGCTTCTGCGCTAAGCCATCCTGCTCTAGGACAGGATCTCGCCGCGGATCACCACGGGGCGCTCCGGCAGGCGGCCGGTCTTGCGCCGCGTCAGGAAGCGCGGGCGGCGGCCGGCGAGCAGAGCATGCCGGCGGCGGATGCGGACCGCGCCGAGCGCGACCCGGCCGAGCTGCGGATAAGGTTCGGTGATCGCGCCGTCACTGGTTTCGAGCAGCAGCGGCAGGCCGCTCGTGCGGCCGGCATCGCGCCAGACGGCGATGGCATCGTCCTGATCGAGCACGGCGACAACGACCGAACGGCCATCGCCCGCGGTCAGAGCAACCTGAAAACGGTCATCGTCGGCGATCGCGCCGCCGGCGAGGCGCAGCGCGATGCCGCGCCAGCCCTTGCCGCCACGCAGGATACGCACCGGCCCGACACGCTCGATGCGTGGGCTATTTTGCTGCTGCGGCGCTTGCGCCGACTGCGAGGGCTGCCCGCTCTGATTATGCGCGCTGCTGGGGAAGGCAGGCACGCAGCCAGCCTCCCCAGCAGCCGGCGTGACGCTGGCCATCGGTTTTAACGCCTCTCTCTTAATCCCTGCTGCCCGGAACCCTCTGTGGATGCGGGGTTCTCGTGCTCTGCAGGGAGGAGAGTGGCCGGAAGGATTGTCCGAGCGCTTAAGCTTGAGGGTTAAACAAAGGTGTTGAAGCGGTTTTCCGCCCTTTTGCGGTTTGTTTCCCGGTTGATGCTTGACGGAATCTTTCTCCCGATGGTGGCTTTTTCCTTGTTCAGCCGCCCCGCAAGGCCGTAACGAAGTGCGATGACATCCACACCATTGCCGATCGCCGGGGATCTGTTGGCCGCCGTCGAAGCCGCCTGCCGCGAGGCCGGAGGTCTCGCGCTCGACCTGTTCCGCCCCGGGGCGAATACCGTCGCCAAGACCTGGTCGAAGGCCGGCGGCTCGCCGGTGACCGAAGCCGATATCGGTGTCGATACCTTCCTGCATGTCCGCCTCGCGGCGCTGCTGCCGGAAGCCGCCTGGCTTTCGGAGGAAACGGCTGACGACACGATCCGGCTGTCGCGCCGCTTCGTCTGGGTGGTCGATCCGATCGACGGCACCCGCGCCTACATGGCGGGCTCGGCCGATTGGGCGGTCTGCGTCGCCCTGCTCGACGAAGGGCGCCCCATCCTCGGCGTGGTGCATGCGCCGGCAGGGACGACGACCTATACGGCGGTCAGCGGCGGTGGAGCGCAGAGCAACGGCAAGCCGATCCGCGCGAACGGGCTCACGACGCTCGCCGGTGCCCGCATCGCAGGCCCAAAACCAATCCTCGACGCCCTCGCCCGCCAGCAGGATTTCGTCGCCACGGACAAGATTCCGTCGCTGGCGCTGCGCCTGACCCGCATTGCCGACGGCACGATCGATGCCGGGCTCGTGTCACCGGATGCGCGCGACTGGGATCTCGCCGCCGCCGATCTCGTGCTCAAGGAGGCCGGCGGCCAGGTCACGACCTCCGATGGCGAAGCGCTCAGCTATAACCGCGAGATACCGGTCCACGGCATGCTGATGGCGTCTGGAACCAGTCTTGCCACCTCACTCGCGCAGGCGCTGCGCCGGCTGCGCGAGAGCCAGCCGCAGCGGAGCTGAAGCGCGGCGCGACGCCGCTGCCGCAGCGCCAGGGCGAAAGCTGCCGGAAATAACCGCAATTTGTTGGCGATCGGCCCTCGCGCGCGCGCGGCTGATGGCTTATCTGATCGCACGGCAAAAGCGCAGGCAAGGCAGGTCGGAGCAAGTCCGGCGCTGCTCCAGCTTGCTTTCGACGCAGACCTCAGGACACCGGTCGGAGACGAACGATGAGCACGAGCCAGGACACCAAGCAGCTGCTGCACCTCGTGATCGGCGGCGAGTTGAGCTCGCTCGACGGGGTCGAGTTCAAGGATCTAGCCCAGGTCGACATCGTCGGCGTGTACCCGAACTACGCCGCCGCCCATGCGGCCTGGAAGTCCAAGGCGCAGCAGACCGTCGACCAGGCTCAGACCCGTT
This sequence comes from Allobosea lupini, assembly GCF_900109525.1. Classification (GTDB taxonomy): domain Bacteria; phylum Pseudomonadota; class Alphaproteobacteria; order Rhizobiales; family Beijerinckiaceae; genus Allobosea; species Allobosea lupini. Next base: position 661,782 of record NZ_FOAN01000002.1, read on the forward strand.
ATTTCGTCGTCCACCTGCATCGCCTGCTCGATCCCTCGACAGCCCAGAGCTGATCTGAAAGACGCTGCAGTCCGGCTCGATGGGATTTTCGCTGCTCAAGACGAAGTTCGCGCAGGAGGCGCTTGGGCGCAGCCTCGCCTATTATCTGCGCCTGGTCAGGCGCACGAACCGCTTCGTCGTCGAGCCGGCCGACGTCTATGATCGCGTGCGCGGCGAGCTGCCGCTGATCATCGCGATGTGGCACGGCCAGCATGTCATGATCCCGTTCGCCCGGCCGGAGTGGATGCCGTCCTGCTCGCTGGTCTCGCGCCATGGCGACGGCGGCTTCAACGCCGTCGCGCTGCGCGAGCTCGGCATCGGGGCGATCCGCGGCTCGGGCGCCTCTGGCAAGAAGGTCCGCGAGAAGGGCGGCGCGCCGGCCTTCCTCGCCATGGTCCGCCGACTCGCCGCCGGCGACACCATGGTGCTGACCGCCGACATCCCCAAGCGCGCCCGCATCTGCGGCCCGGGCATCGTCCAATTGGCGCGCGCCTCGGGGCGGCCAATCCACCCGATCGCCGTGGTGACCAGCCGGCGCATCGACTTCAACAGCTGGGATCGCGCCTCGATCGGCCTGCCCTTCGGGCGCGGTGCCATCGTCGTCGGCGATCCCGTCTGGGTTGCTCGCGAGGCGGACGAGGCGACCTGCGAGGCGGCGCGCCTTGCCGTCCAGGCCGGGCTCGACGCCGTGCATGAGCGCGCCTATGCGCTGATCGGCGCGCGCGATCCCGGCGCGGACCTGCGTGAAGTCCAGGCTGCAAAAGCAACGGCCAAGGCCAGCGCCGCATGATCGGCCGCAGCATCATCATCCAGACCTACCGGACGCTCACCGCCCTGCTCGAGCCGGCAGCCGCCGGCCTGCTGCTCTGGCGGCGCCGGCGCGGCAAGGAGGACCCGGCACGCCTTTCCGAGCGGCGGGGCCATCCGAGCATCGAGCGGCCGGCGAAGACGCTCGTCTGGCTGCATGGCGCCAGCGTCGGCGAGACGGTGACGCTGCTGCCCCTGATCGAGCGGCTGCAGCGGCGCGGGCTCGCCGTGCTGGTGACCTCGGGCACGGTGACCTCGGCGCGCCTCCTGGCGCAGCGCCTGCCGGCCGGGGCGATCCATCAGTTCCTGCCGCTCGACGTTCCCCGCTATATGCGCCGCTTCCTCGACCATTGGCGCCCCGATCTCGGCCTGATCTGCGAATCCGAAATCTGGCCCAATCTGATGATCGAAGCCGGCAAGCGCAGCGTGCCGCTCGTCCTGGTCAATGCGCGCATGTCGGAGCGCTCCTTCCGGCGCTGGTACAAGTTCCCGCAGACCTCGCGCTATCTGCTCTCCGGCTTCGACCGCTGCCTGGCCCAATCGCAGGAGGACGGGCAACGCCTCGCCCAGCTCGGCGCACCGCGCGTCAGCATCGCCGGCAACCTGAAATTCGACGTCCCCGCCCCACCGGCCGACCCCAATACGCTTGCCTTGCTTGACGGCCTCGCCGCCGGCCGGCCGGTCTGGGTCGCCGCCTCGACCCATCCGGGCGAGGAAGAGGACGTGCTCGCGGCCCATCTCGGCGTCAGGACGCATCTGCCGAAGCTCCTCACCATCGTCGTGCCCCGCCATCCCGATCGCGGCGCTGAGGTCGAGGCGCTGGCGCTGGCCAACGACGTCGCCAGCGCCCGGCGCTCGCTCGGCCACCTCCCCGAGCGCGACATCGACTTCTACATCGCCGATACGCTCGGCGATCTCGGCCTGTTCTACCGGCTGGCGCCGGTCGCCTTCATCGGCGGCTCGCTCGCCCCCATCGGCGGCCACAACCCGATCGAGCCGGCCAAGCTCGGCTGCGCCCTGCTGCATGGCCCGCTCGTGCATAAATCCGCCGATCTCTTTGCCGCCTTCGATGCCGGCGGTGGCGCAATCCAGGTCGCCGACCGGCAGGAGCTGGCCCAGGCAGTGCATCGCTGGCTCAGCGACCCCGCTGCAGCGCGCCAGGCCGCGCGGGCCGCAGCCCGCACCAGCACCGAGCTCAGCGGCGCGCTGGAACGGACCGTCCAGGCGATCGAGCCGCTGCTGCTGCGCGCGACCATCGGCCAGCGCGAGAGCGTGGAGTGATGCGCGCCCCGGGCTTCTGGTGGCACGCGCCGCCATCCGCCCTCGCCCGGCTGCTGCAACCGCTCGGGATGCTCTATGGCGCGGTCACGCTGAAGCGCATGCGCCGTCCGGGTATCGAAGCCGGCCTTCCGGTGATCTGCGTCGGCAACTTCGTCGCCGGCGGCGCCGGCAAGACGCCGACCACGCTGGCGCTGGCATCCCGGCTCGCCAGGATGGGTGAGACGCCCTTCGCCCTGACGCGCGGCTATGGCGGGCGGCTGCCCGGCCCGCTGCGGGTCGACGCGGCCCGGCACGGCGCCGTCGACGTTGGCGACGAACCCCTGCTGCTGGCGGCGCAGCTGCCGACGATCGTAGCGCGGGAGCGGCCAGCCGGCGCTACGCTCGCACGCGAAGCGGGCGCCAGCGTCGTCCTGATGGATGACGGGCTGCAGAATCCCGCGCTGCACAAGGACCTGCGACTGGCGGTCGTCGACGGCGCCGCCGGCGTCGGCAACGGGCTTTGCCTGCCGGCCGGGCCGCTGCGCGCACCGCTCGCCGGGCAGCTCGGGCAGGTCGATGCCCTCGTCGTCATCGGTGAGGGAGCGGCCGGCGAGCATGTCGCCGCGCAGGCACTCACAGTCGGCAAACGCGTGCTGCGGGCCAAGCTCGTGCCGCCGGTCGACATTCAGGCGGAGCTCGCCGGCCTATCGGTTCTGGCCGCCTCGGGGATCGGGCGGCCCGAGAAATTCGCGGCGACGCTGCGCGCCGCCGGTGCGCGGCTTGCCGGCGAACGCGCTTATGGCGACCACCACGCCTATTCGGATGCCGACGTCGCGGCGCTGATCGGCGACGCCAAGGCGAAGGCCTGCCGCATCGCGGTCACCGAGAAGGACATGGTCAAGCTCGCGCCACTCTGGCCGGCGGCCGAACGCTCGCTCCTTCTGTGCGTGCCGGTCACGCTCGCCTTCGAGGATGACGCAGCACTCGACGCGCTGCTGCGTCATACCGTCGTAAAGGCCCGCTCAGCTGCGGCCGGCGCGTCGCACGCGCAATAGCACCGCCTCAGGCGAGGCATAGGCCTCCTGCCAGTCGACCGACCAGTAGCGCAGATCCTCGAGCCGGATCGCAGCACCAGTGACGGCGCAGCGGACGAAGGCGCCAGGGCGCACGACGCGGAACTCACCATGGCCGTAATCGACCAGCGCTTCCGATCCTGAAGGGGGCAGACGTTCGTTGATGTTCATCATAGGGCCGGGGGATCGAGCGGCGGACGGTTAGCGTACAGGTTGCAGCTTGACGCAACCATCTCTGAAACCACGCATTGTTCCAATATGGTCTTTCTGTGATAGCGTCAGTTCCGATGATGTCCAGCCTGACCCGCGCCACCTTGCTGGCGATTGGTCTTGTTTCCCTGCTCGCGGAAGCCGCGATGGCGGGCGGCTATGAACGCGTCCGCATCCCGCATGACGATTACCAGCTCGACGGCGTGATGTTTCGGCCGACAGGCCCAGGACCGTTCCCCGCCGTCGTCGCATTGCATGGTTGCGGCGGCCTCTGGCGCGAGCCCGACAAGCTTTCGATGCGGCATAGCGACTGGGGCGAGCGCCTTGCCGGGACCGGGCTCATCGTCCTGATGCCGGACAGCTACGGGTCGCGCGGGCTCGGTTCGCAATGCGGCGTCAAGGACGTCACCATCCGCGCCAGCCGCGAACGCGTCGGCGATGCGATGGCGGCACGGCGCTGGCTGCAGGACCGTCCCGATGTCCGCCGCGATGCAATCGCGCTGCTCGGCTGGTCGGGCGGTGGCTCCACCATTCTGGCTGCAATTCGAAAGGACCGCCGGCCGGCCGACCGCCAGCCGGATTTCGCCCGCGCCGTCGCCTTCTATCCCGGCTGCCGGTTGCAATCGGAGTCGGGGAGCTTCGAGGCCAGGCTGCCGACCCTGATCCTGATGGGGGACGCCGACGACTGGACGCCGCCTGCCCCTTGCGACTTCCTCGCCAAGGCCGCTCGCGCCCGTGGCGAACCGGTCGAGCTCGTGCTCTATCCCGGCGCTGTGCATGATTTCGACCATCCGCGCCTGGACAAGCGCGAGAAGGAAGGCGTTGCCTATTCGGCCTCCGGAACCGGCAAGGTCACGGTGGGCACCGACCCGGCCGCGCGCGACGATGCGATCAGGCGCGTCAAGGCCTTCCTGATGGGCAAGTGAAGCGGGCCGGCGAGCAGCGGCCTTATCAAAGCTCAGCGTGCCGAGGCCGTGAGCGTCACAGCCGGCTTGTCGCCCAGGAGCGAGCGGGCGATGTCCTGCGCGAGGCAGCCATAGCCGGCATCGCTCATATGGAAACGGTCGCCGGCGAGCGCCGCCATGAAGCCCTCCGCGTCGCGCTGATACCAGCTCAGCATCGCCTGGTAGCGCGACAGCACCGGAACCGCCTGCGTCCTGGCGACGTCGGCGATGGCGTCGACATAGGCGCGATAACGCGCCGTCTCCTTGATGCCCGGATAGAACTGCGGATCAAGGATGACGAGCCGGGTCCGGGCCTGCTTGGCGGCGGCGATGCCATCCGCCACGAGATTGCGGAAGGTGCCGAGGTCGCCGCCGTTCACCGCGTCGTTCGTGCCGACCTGCCAAATCACCAGATCGTAGCGGCCGTCCACCAGCGCAGCCTTCAGGCGCAGAAGCGTCTGCGGCGCGGTTTCACCACCGATGCCGGCATTGACCATCTCGATGGAGCGGCCTCCGAGCCCTTCGCGCAGCAGCGAGCCGAGTCGGGCCGGATAGGTCTTGTCCTTGCCGCTGGCGCCGATTCCTTCAGTCGAGGACGAGCCGATGGCGAGAATGCGTAGGGGAGCGCTACCCCCCTTCCAGGCGGAAGCGAGATCAGCGGCATCGCGTGTGAGAGTCGACGGCCTGCAGACGAACTCGGTCGCGTTTGCCTGCTGAGCCTGCAGGCCCAGAGGCGCAAGCATGGCAAAGGCACAAGCAAGGCGTATCCGGAAACCGGCGAGCATCAAGGACCATTCCCCCAACCGCTATCAGGCAGCGATTAGCCAGGGCTAGCTGAACGCTATCTGAACGGGACGCGGTTCATCCAAATTGGTGGTGAATGACCGGTTTTCGGAATATCAGAACAGATCGCCCTGCCCGCTCCCGCCGACCGCCTTGCGAGCGGCCTGTCGCGGCACCTGCGGCGGAGAAGCCCCGCCCGGCACAATCGCGCCGAAGCTGCCGTCGGCGAGCGTGACCTGAAGGGCCAATCCCGGCCGCGCTGCCGTGGCGCTGCGCAGCAGATTGCCGCCCTCGTCGCGCACCAGCGCATAACCGCGCGCCAGCACCGCCTGCGGCCCGAGCGAGGCGGCGAGCGCCCAGACGCTCTCCAGCCGGTCGCGGCGGCGCTGAACCTGGCCGGTGAAAGCGGCGACCGCGCGCGCAGCGACGGCATCGAGCCGATCGCCGGCGCGGGCGATACGGTCGCGCTCGGTACGAAGAAGCGCGCCGCGCGCCGCCGCGAGCCGCTTGCCGAGCCCATCGAGCCGGGCCGCATGGGTGGCAAGCCGTGCCGCCGGCGATTGCGCATGCAGGCGCCGATCGAGCTGCGCCAGGCGCTGTTCATAGGCGCGGGCATTGCGCGCCAGGGCCGGACCGAGCCGCGTAGCTGCGAGATCGAGCCGCTGGCGCGGCGCCGCCAGCAGGGTCTCGGGCGTCGGCAGCGCGCGGGCGAGCGCGCGCAGATCGCTGCGCCGGCGCTCGGACAGGCGCAGCGTCGCGCCGGACAGCCGGCGCGACAGGTCCGTCACCTGCCCCAGCAATTCGGCCCGCACCGGCACGACCTTCTCGGCCGCGCCGGTCGGCGTGGGGCTGCGCAGATCGGCGGCATGGTCGATCAGGGTGACGTCGGTCTCGTGGCCGACCGCCGAGACCAGCGGGATCAGCGAGGCCGCGGCGGCGCGGACCACCACCTCCTCGTTGAAGCCCATCAGGTCCTCGAGCGAGCCGCCACCGCGCGCGACGATGATCACATCCGGACGTGGAATCCGGCCGCCTTCCGGCAGCGCGTTGAAGCCGGCGATCGCATTCGCGACCTCGGCCGCGCTGCTCTCGCCCTGGACGCGGACCGGCCAGACCAGGACCTGACGTGGAAAACGTTCCTCCAGCCGGTGCAGGATGTCACGGATGACGGCGCCGGTCGGCGAGGTGACGACGCCGACCACGCGCGGCAGGAACGGGATGAGCTGCTTGCGGCCGGGATCGAACAGGCCCTCGGCGGCGAGCTTCTTGCGACGCTCCTCCAGCAGCGCCATCAGCGCGCCGATGCCGGCCGGCTCCAGGGAATCGATGATGATCTGGTAGCTCGATTTGCCGGCGAAGGTGGTGATCTTGCCGGTGGCGATGACCTCGAGCCCTTCCTGTGGCTTGGTCTTCAGCCGGCCGAAGACGCCCTTCCAGATCACCGCGTCGATCTTGGCGTTGGCATCCTTCAGCGAGAAATAGACATGGCCGGAGCCGACCGGCCCGCGGTAGCCGGAGATTTCGCCGCGGACGCGCACGAAACCGAAGGCGTCTTCCAGCGTGCGCTTGAGCGCGCCGGAGAGGTCGGAGACCGACCATTCGGGGGCGTTGCCGGCGGGCTGAGGCGATTCGCTGTCCATGGAACGTATTTAACGACACGCGGACGCCAGCAGAAGCGTTGCTCCGCCAGCCCGCGGCAGCTATTGCGCCTTCGAGCAAGCGGAGAGATGCGATGAACATTCTTCTGATCGGGTCCGGCGGGCGCGAGCATGCCCTGGCCTGGGCGATCTCATCCTCGCCGCTCTGCGACAAGCTCTTCATCGCGCCGGGCAATCCCGGCACCGCCCAATGCGGCGAGAATGTCGTGCTGGATATCGCCGACCACCGCGCCGTTGCCGATTTCTGCAAGCTGATGGGCGTCGGCCTCGTCGTGGTCGGGCCGGAAGGCCCACTGGTCGAAGGCATCACCGACGATCTCGAAGCCGCCGGGATCAAGACCTTCGGTCCGTCGAAGGCGGCCGCGCAGCTCGAAGGCTCGAAGGCCTTCACCAAGGAACTCTGCGCCGAATTCGGGATTCCGACCGCCGGTTTCGCCCGCTTCACCGACGAAGCCGCTGCCAGGGCCTACGTCGCCAAGACCGGCGCGCCGCTGGTGATCAAGGCCGACGGACTCGCTGCCGGCAAGGGCGTCGTCATGGCGGAGACGGTCGAGCAGGCCAATGACGCCCTGGCGATGATGTTCTCGGGCGGGCTCGGCGCGGCCGGAGCCGAGGTGGTGATCGAGGAATGGATGATCGGCGAGGAAGCCAGCTTCTTCGCGCTCTGCGACGGCACGCATGCGCTGCCGCTCGCCTCGGCCCAGGACCACAAGCGCGTGGGCGACGGCGACACCGGCCCGAACACCGGCGGCATGGGCGCCTATTCGCCGGCTCCCGTCATGACCCAGGCGATGGAAGAGCAGGTGATGGCGCAGATCGTCCGGCCGACGCTGGCGGGCATGCACCAGCGCGGCACGCCGTTCAAGGGCGTGCTCTTCGCCGGGCTGATGATCACGGCCGATGGCCCGAAGCTGATCGAATACAACACCCGCTTCGGCGATCCCGAATGCGAGGTGCTGATGCCGCGCCTGAAGAGCGACATCGTGCCTGCCCTGCTCGCCGCGCGCGACGGCGTGCTCAACGCCGTAGACCTGCGCTGGTCCGACAAGGTCGCGCTGACGGTGGTGATGGCGGCGAAAGGCTATCCCGGCACACCGGAGAAGGGCAGCGTGATCAAGGGCATCGACAAGGCCGCCGCCGAGAAGGACGTGCTGGTCTTCCATGCCGGCACGCAGGCGAAGGACGGCGATATCGTCGCCAATGGCGGGCGCGTGCTGAACATCGTGGCGCTCGGCAAAAGCGTCAGCGAGGCGCAGGCGAAGGCCTATGCGGCCGTCGACCTGATCGATTGGCCGGGTGGCTTCTGCCGGCGCGACATCGGCTGGCAGGCGGTCAAGCGCGAGCGCGAAGGCTGACAAAGCGACCGCCGCTTCGTATATATATCGAGATACGATCGATATATATATACGAGGATGTCATGGCCATCCTGATCAAGGATCCCGAGACCGACCGAATCGTCCGCGAACTTGCCGCGCGCACCGGTAGGACGATCACCGATGCGGTCAAGACAGCGGCGGAGCGCGAGCTCGCTGAGCTGCCACCGCGCAAGGGACGGATCGACATGGAGAAGCTGGAGCGAACGCTCGCTGAAATCCGCTCCTATCCAAGGATCAACGAGCATCTGACCGATGACGAAATCATTGGCTATGATGAGAACGGCGTTCCCTCGTGATCAGCTCGCCGATCGTAGTCGACAGCTCGGCGATCATCGCCATCCTTCGCAACGAGCCTGAACGAGACAGGCTGCTAGCCGCGCTCAACGCCAGTGCCGCCAACTTCTGCTCGATGGTGACCTTCGTTGAGAGCTTCATGGTTTCCACGAGCCGCAACGCCAATGCTCCAGTCGCCTTGCATCTAAGATTGCTCGAATATCTTGGCGTCGAGTCCGCCCCGCTGGACCAGAAGCAAGCCGTCCTCGCAGCCGAAGCTTTCGCTCGCTTCGGCAAGGGGCGTCATCCCGCCAAGCTCAACCTCGGCGACTGCTTCTCCTATGCTCTTGCCAAATCCTTGAACGCGCCTCTGCTCTACAAGGGCGAGGATTTCGGCCGGACCGACCTCGTCGCGGCCGTAGCATCACAGGAGTTGCGGCCATGACCAATATCGACAGCCTTTTCCCCGGATTCGAGGCGCGCTGGATCGACGGGCCGGTCGGCAAGATCTTCGCCCGTGTCGGCGGCGATGGGCCGCCGGTGGTGCTGATCCACGGCTTCCCGCAGACCCATGCCGAATGGCACGAGATGGCGGGCGAACTGGCCAAGACCCATACCGTCGTCTGCCCGGATCTGCGCGGCTATGGCTGGTCGGCGGCACCGCATGGCGATGGCGGCAAGGCGCTCTACAGCAAGCGCGGCATGGGCGAGGACATCGTCGCCGTCATGAGCGCGCTCGGCTTCAACCGCTTCGCCGTGATCGGCCATGATCGCGGCGCCCGCGTCGCCTACCGCCTGGCGCTCGACCATCCCGGCCGGGTCGAGCGGCTCGTCCTGCTCGACATCCTGCCGACCGTCTCGATGTGGGAAGGCATGGACGCGGCGCGCGCCATGCAGGTCTATCACTGGACCTTCCTGGCCCAGCCCGAGCCTGTGCCGGAGAAGCTGATCCAGGCCGACCCCGCCGGCTGGCTCGACCACACGATCGCGAGCTGGACGCGAGCCAAGAAGATCGAGGCCTTTCACCCGCTGGCCATGGCCGCCTATGCCGACTCCTTCAACGACCCGTCGCGTATCCACGCCGCCTGCGAGGATTATCGCGCCGGTGCGACGACCGATCTCGCGCACGACAAGGCCGATCTCGGCGCGGGCAAAAAGATCCTCTGCCCGGTGCTGGTGCTCTGGGGCGAGGCCGGCATCCCGGCCAAGGGCGCAAGCCCGCTCGACATCTGGCACGAGACCTTCGCGCCGCAGGCAGAGGGGCAGGCAATCGCCAGCGGCCACTTCCTGCCGGAGGAGAATCCGCAGGACACGCTGGCAAAGGTGATACCTTTCCTGGTGCAACCGCTTTCATAAACATGCTGGTCATCCCGGACGCAGCGAAGCGGAGATCCGGGATCCATGCCTGAGCCTCGCCAATATAGGTTTCGGGATGGATCCCGGGTCTCCCTTCGGTCGCCCAGGATGACTATGAAAGGGTAGAAGCGGATCGCCTTTCGCCATGACCTCAGCCCTGCCAACGACGCACAAAGTCTCTTCGAAGCCCGAGCTCGTCCTCGTGCTCGGCTCGGGCGGCGCGCGCGGGCTCAGCCATATCCCGGTGCTGGAGGCCCTCGATGAGCTTGGTCTGAAGCCGGCGCTGATCGCCGGCTCGTCGATGGGGGCGATCGTCGGCGCGGCCTATGCCGCCGGCCTCTCCGGCCGCGACCTGCGTGCCCATGTCGAGGCGAGCTTCCGCGACCGGGCCCGGGTGATCGCCAGGCTGCTCGAAGCACGCATCGGCAAGATCGCCGATCTCTGGCGCGGCGGCCTCGGCAACCCCGTGCTGATCGATGGCGAGCGCCTGCTCGACCTGTTCTGGCCGCAGGCCGTGCCCGATCGCTTCGAGGAGCTCGGCATCCCTTTCCTCAGCGTCGCGACCGACTATCATCTGCATGACGAGGTCATGCTCGGCAGCGGCCCGCTGACGCCGGCTGTCGCCGCCTCGCTGGCGATCCCCGGCCTGGTCAAGCCGGTGACGATCGGCGGCCGCGTTCTGATCGATGGCGGCGCGATCAATCCCCTGCCCTATGACCGCCTGCTCGGACCGGGGCGCCTCGTCCTCGCGGTCGACACCAGCGCACCCGCGACGGTCAGCGACAGCCGCGTGCCCGAGCCGCTGGAAGCCATGGTCGGCGTTTCGCAGATCCTGACGCGGGCACTGGTCCAGCGCATGATCGAGCGCCAGCCGCCGGACATCCTGATCCGCGCCGGTGGCGAGGGCTTCGGCGGACTCGATTTCTTCCGCTGGCAGGCGATCCTCGACGCCGCCCAGCCGGCGAAGGACGAGGTCAAGCGGAGGCTGTCAGAGGCGCTCGAACGGGCGGCGTGACCGCCTCGGGCTCGTCGCAGCAGAAGCCCGGCAAGCCGGCCTCCAGCGCCGCACGACCCTTCTCCGTCAGGACCACCGAGCGGCTATCCTTGATCCGCATTACCCAGCCCGTCTCGAGGCAGCGGCAGGCCAAGGCCGCCGCGAGCGAGCCGGCGAGATGCGGGCGGCGCTCGCTCCAGTCGAGACACGGGCGCAGCGCCGCCCGCCTGCCTTTGCTCGCCGTCGCCGGATCGATCCCGAGCCCGGCGAAGAGCGCGACGCCGGAACGAGTCAGCCCGTAGCCGCCATCGGCGACGGTGAGATGGCCGCCCGCCAAAAGCGCATCATGGATCGCGATGCCCAGGCGGCCGGCGAAATGATCATAGCAGGTACGGGCACGGGCGAGGTCGGCACTGATGCGCGAGGGCAACCGTCTGCCATTCGCCTGGCCGCCGGAGAGCACCATCAGCCCTTCCAATGCGGTCGCGACCTCCGGCCCGGCCAGACGGTAGTAGCGATGGCGGCCCTGCGCGGCGACATCGAGCAGGCCGCCCTGCATCAGCTTGGCGAGATGACCGCTCGCAGTCTGCGGCGCGACGCCTGCCAGAAAGGCGAGCTCCTTCGCCGTCAGCGCGCGGCCATCCATCAGCGCATGCAGCATGTTGGCGCGGGCGGGATCCCCCATCAGATGGGCGATCTCGGCGAGATAGGGTCCGTGCATGGCCATGGCTCGACGCCTCCATTGTGGCTGCCATGATGACGTCCGTGCCCGCTGAGGCAAGCAAGGACGCTACGGCGGGGACCGTAGTATCGAAAAGCGACAGCCGGGGTCAGGACTGCCAGAAGTCACGGCATCGCAATCGGGACTGGCAGGATCATGGACCAGACGACGCTCCTCACCTTCATCGCCGCGACCTTCGTGCTCGCCGGCTTCGTCAAGGGCGTGATCGGGCTCGGCCTCCCAACGATCGCAGTCGGCGTGCTCGGCGTGGTGATGGCGCCGGCGCAGGCGGCGGCGCTGCTGGTCATCCCCAACCTCGTCACCAATAGCTGGCAGCTCGCCGGGCCAAAGCTGAAGGCCATCGCCATCCGTCTCTGGCCGATGCTGGCCGGAACCTGTGTCGGAACCTGGGCCGGAGCCGGGCTGCTGGAGAAGGCCAAGGACGGCTCGGCGACGCTCTGGCTCGGTATCGCGCTGGTGCTCTATGCGCTGGTCGGGCTGAAGGCGGCCAAGCTGCGCGTGCCCGAAAAGACCGAAATCTGGCTCGGCCCCCTGGTCGGCGTCATCACCGGCGCCGCCACCGCCGCGACCGGCGTCTTCGTGCTGCCCGCCGTGCCCTATCTGCAGGCGCTCGGCTTCGACAAGGACGAACTGGTGCAGGCGCTCGGCCTCTCCTTCATCGTCTCGACGATCGCGCTGTCCTTCGGGCTTGTCGGCGCCGGAGCGCTCGACCTGAAGGTCGCTGGCGCCTCGCTGCTGGCGCTGCTGCCGGCGCTGGCCGGGATGTGGTTCGGCCAGGCGATCCGCCAGCGGATCTCGGCTGCGACCTTCAAGCTCTGCTTCTTCGCCGGGCTATTGGCGCTGGGCGGCTATCTGGTCGTCCGGACCTTGCTCTGAGCTGAACTCAACGCCCGCGCCCGGCATAGGCCAGGCGGCGGCTGCGCTTGTGGCCATACCAGGCGATTTCGCGGTCGCCGACATCGACGTGTACGAGACCGTTCGAATAGGAGCCGACGCCGCCGACGCTCTCGATCTTCTTGGCAACGGCTGCGGCGTTCCGTGGCGAGGTGGCGAGAGGACGGAAGTCGATGGCATTGCCGCGATAGTGCTGGGAGTTGCGGGCGTGGCGGCCGCCGCATGTCGAGGTGATCTGGATCGGGCCGATCTTGGCGGTAAGTTCCTTGATCATGCCGAGGGCTTCCGGCTTCAGGCAGCCGAGCCCCTTCACCTGGGGCTGGAACGAGATCATCGCGAGATGGGTATCGGCGGCGAAGGAGGGAGACACAGACCAGCAGGCCGCGGACAGCGCAGCCAACGCAACTTTACGCATAATGGAGATTTACCGACTTTGGAGAATGGAAGGCTCAAGCCACCATTCCTTGGTCTGGCTGAGCAGTGCAGCGGCGACGTACGAATGATAGAAGGCAAAAACATGGCGAAAAGCGCCAGCAACGCCTCGGTCGATCAACTCGAAGCGCGCTTACCCCATTGGAGCTAGATCGATCGGACTAGGCGCTCTTGGCCCTTACGTCGAAAATATACACAGTCTTGATAGCATATTTTCTATAGAAAATCGGTCTATTACTTCATTCGTAAATGCTAGCGCCGCTCGCGAAAGAAGTCGCGCAGCAGCTCGGCCGCCTCGCGCTCGCTCAGGCCGCCATAGACCTCGGGCGCGTGATGGCAGCTCGGACTGCGATAGAGCCTGACGCCGTTCTCGACCGCACCGCCCTTCGGGTCCGAGGCTGCGAAATAGAGCCGCCTGATCCGGGCGAAGGAAATCGCCGCCGCGCACATCGGGCAGGGCTCGAGCGTGACATAGAGATCGCAGTCGATCAGCCGTTCCGACTGGATGGCTTCGCAGGCCAGCCGGATCGCCAATGTCTCGGCATGGGCAGTCGGATCCTTCAGCTCGAGCGTGCGGTTGCCGGCGCTCGCCAGCACCTCGCCGCCACGGACGATCACCGCCCCGACCGGTACCTCGCCGCGCTCCGCCGCGGCGCGCGCCTCGGCGAGCGCCCGCGCCATCGGCGTCTCGATCTGCTTTGCGTCGATCGATCCCATCGAACCCCATCATTGCCGCTCGCAGCGGGCGAAGTCGCCTGCTACAAGCGCCGGCTAATACCAGATTCAAGAGCCGCTGCCGTCCCGGATCGCTTCGCAACCCGGTCCGCGATGATCCGGCTTCAGGAGCCACCATGAGCGACGACAACAACCAGAAAAGCCGCGGCCCGCGCAAGGGCGGCGGCGCCGGCGGCCGCGGCGGCGGGCGCGATGGCGGTCACGGACGCGGTGGCTCCGGTGGCCGTCCGCCCGCGCGCGGCGGGAAGCCGCCCTTCCGTTCGCGCGATGGCGAGGAGCGCCCCCGGCGCGCGCCGGCCGAAGGCGCCGAGCGCCGCAGCGATAGTGAGCGCCCGGCGCGTCGCTTCGAGAAGAAGCCATTCCGCGAGCGCCCGAGCGGCGAGCGGCCGCCGCGCGAGGGTGGCGAGCGGCCATTCCGCGACCGCGGCAGCGACGAGCGCCGCGCCAGCCGGCCGCCCCGCGATGGCGACCGGCCAAGTCGCGACAGGACCGGTGGTGACAGGCCCGGTGGCTTCGGACGTCCTTCCCGCGACGGCGCCCCGTCGCGCCCACCGCGCGATGGAGACCGTCCCTTCCGTGGACGTGGTGATGACGAGCGTCGTGCGGCACGCCCCTCCCGCGACGGCGCACCCTCGCGCCCACCGCGCGAAGGCGGCGAACGTCCCTTCCGCTCGCGTGACGGTGAAGAGCACCGGCCGCCGCGCGAGCGCAGCGAAGGCCGCAGCTTCGGCGGCGGCAAGCGCTTCGACACCCCGCGCGGCAGCAACCCGACGCGCACTCGTCCCGACCGGGCGCATCGCAACGCCGCCGAGATCGCCGAGGCCGTATCGGTTCCGGCTGCGCCACAGGAGCCGGAGCGCATCGCCAAGGTGATGGCTCGCGCCGGTGTCGCCTCCCGCCGCGACAGCGAGGCGCTGATCGCGGAAGGCCGCGTCAGCGTCAACGGCAGGGTGATCGAGAGCCCGGCGCTCGATGTCGGCCCGAACGATGTCGTGCTGGTCGATGGCGAGCCCTTGCCGGCGCGCGAGCGCACGCGGCTCTGGTTCTACCACAAGCCGCGCGGCCTGGTGACGACCAACCATGACCCCGAGGGGCGCCCGACCGTGTTCGACGCGCTGCCGGAGGACCTGCCGCGGGTGCTCTCGGTCGGCCGGCTCGACATCAACACGGAAGGCCTGCTGCTGCTCACCAATGACGGCGGGCTGGCGCGGATGCTGGAGTTGCCCGAGACCGGCTGGCTCCGGCGCTATCGCGTCCGCGCCTTCGGCCAGGTCAACCAGGCCCAGCTCGACACATTGAAAGGCGGCGTCACCATCGACGGCGTCCAGTACGGCCCGGTCATCGCGCAGTTCGAGCGCGAGCAGGGGTCCAACACCTGGCTGACCGTCGACCTGCGCGAGGGCAAGAACCGCGAGGTCAAGACGGTGCTGGAGCATCTCGGCCTGCAGGTGAACCGGCTGATCCGGGTCTCCTTCGGCCCGTTCCAGCTCGGCGACCTGCCGGAGGGCGAGGCCGAGGAGGTCCGCTCCAAAGTGCTCAAGGACCAGCTCGGCACCGAGCTGATGGCCAAGGCCGGCGTCGATTTCGACTCGCCGCGGCGCGACGAGACTCGAGCGGACGACAGGCCCGCCCGTGGCAGGCCCGCGCCCGCCGGCGACGATCGCCCGCGCCGCCGGCCGCGCGAGGAGCAGGCCGAGGAGGCGCGCCCGCTGCGCGGCGACAAGCCGTGGACGCGCGGCGTCTGGCGCGATGTCGAGGCCGAGCCGCAGCGCGAGCGCAAGGCACCACCGCGCCGTGGCGCCGATCCGAAGGAAGAACGGCAGGTGCGCGAGGCCACCGGCACGGTCACGCGCGTGCGCGACAAGGCGATCGCCGATCCGAAGGGCCGGCGCGTCAAGGTCGAGCGCATCAGCGCCAAGCCCAGCGACGAGCCGCGCGAGGACAGGCCGGCGCGCGCGCCACGCAGCGAGCGCCCAAGCCGGGCACCGCGCGAGGAGAGCTTCGGCCGCGATCGCGGCGGCGAAGCACCCTGGCGCAGCAGCGGCGACTGGGCCGACAAACCGACGCGCGGCAAGCGCCCGCCAGGTGCGGGCGCTGGTTCCGACGAACGCCCTGCCCGCTCCTTCCGCGGCAAGCCGACCGGCGACCGGCCAAGTGGCGATCGTCCGGGCGGACGCGGCCCGCGCCCTGGCGGCGACAAGCGCCCGCCGCGCTCCGGTCCGCCGCGCTCTGGTGGCGGGCGTGACCGTCGCGGCTGAGGTCTAATCGATGCGCATCGTCGGGGGGCGCTTCGGCGGCCGGTCTCTCGCCAGCCCGAAGCCGGGCATCGGCGCGATCCGGCCGACCTCGGACCGCCTGCGGGAATCGCTGTTCAACGTGCTGGCGCATGGCCATGGCGATGCGGCCGACGGCGCGCGCGTGCTCGACCTCTTCGCCGGCACCGGCGCGATGGCGTTCGAGGCGCTGTCGCGCGGCGCCGCCTTCGCGCTGCTGGTCGATGACGGGGCCGAGGCGCGCGGGCTGATCCGCGAGAACCAGATGGCGCTCGGGCTCGCCGGCTATAGCCGCATCTTCCGGCGCGACGCGACCAGGCTCGGCCCGATCACCGGCATGGCGCCGTTCGACCTCGTCTTCTGCGACCCGCCCTATCGCAAGGGGTTGGGTGAAAAAGCTCTCGCCTCGGCCCGAGAAGGCGGCTGGCTGGCGAGCGATGCGCTGATCGTGCTGGAGGAAGCCGCCGACGCCGGGATCACGCTGCCGGACGGGTTCGAGGAGCTCGATCGGCGCGATTATGGCGAGACGCAGGTGCGGTTCTTGCGGGTGGTGTGAGACAGGTCATCCCGGACGGAGCGAAGCGGAGATCCGGGATCCATGCCTGGGCGTCTCCGATAAAGGTTCAGGAATAGGTCCCGGGTCTCCCTGCGGTCGCCCGGGACGACCAGGTTGAGCGGGGATAGAATGCAATCTTATCCCCGGTCCGATTTTCGCGCTTAATCTCCGTGTCCGTCGCGCCCCGAATATGTAGCCGAGCGCTACAATCAAGAACGTGAGCAACGACAGGTGACAGTTGAAATTACCTTCAAGCCCACGATCCGCTCAGGTGAAGCACTGAGCCGTTTTGTTGCAAACTATGTTGGCCGGACCCGAACTAGCGGAGAAATGGAAAAATGCCGTCGGGAGGAGTTTCTCCCGACGGCCAGCACGCCCAAGACGTGGTACGTCAGTTTCAAACCGCAATCGCAAGCCATCGACCGACTAAGGCGCTGAAAACCTTACCAGCAACAGCGCCAGTGTCCGCAGACATGCTCAAGCCGCCCGAAGCGGATGCGCGTGTACGCAGACACCCAGTGACAAGCAATAACGCTCATCGGTGCCTCCTAGAATGAAGGCACGTTGCGCCGAGAGGCGAGAGGGGCTATATTCCAATAGCGAACTCTGGGAGCCCACTCCCGCGTTCCGGCATCCGGTCGTGCCACGACACCCCGGCTGCCACCTGAAATCGGCCCGGCTCTGGCGACTGCAATCGCCTCTGTCCGGGCCGTACTCGTTTCAGGCCGACGATAAATTATGACCGATGTCCTGAATGGGCACAAGAGCCATTCACACAACAAACCTGAATTCCCCAGCAGATTCTTTTGTGCTATGAAATCAGCGAACGCCCGGGGAACAAAAAATGTCCGACAAGGCTCTTGAGAACGCTCTTCGCCACCGTGATGCGATAGCCGCACAGATCAATCGAGCTCAACAACAAATCGAAGAATGGCGACGCTCGGCAGCGGAGATCGATGCGTTCATCGCAACTTGGCATAAGTACGCAGATGTCACGAACGCTGCGACTGCCAAGGAGCCAGTCGTGGTTATGCCAATCCGAGATGACATTCCGCTGCCCTCGCCGTCGCCTCGAAAGCGCATGGCGACCAACAATTCAACAAAGGAAGAGGTCGCGCGCGTAACTCGTGAACTCATTGAGGTTCACGGCGCTCCAATCCAGCGAACAGTGCTTTTGAACTTGCTGCGTGAGCGAGGGCTGGTCATAGACGGCACCGAGCCTGAGACGGTTCTGAGCACTATGCTGTGGCGCATGAGCAAGGAAGGTGCACCTATCGTCCACCTCAAAGGCATCGGCTACTGGGATTCTGAGAGGGATTGGCCTGCGGCTCGTCATTTTCCAAGTTTGGCCAAAAAGCTTGAGGCTGAAGGCGCATTCAGCGGTTTAGACAAAGAGCCGCAGCGCTGACCTTATGCGTGATGCCGCTATTGAATTGTGGGATAGGCCGCCACTATCTCGCCGATCGCGAGACTGCTGAATGATGTGACTCCAAAGATGGTCGGCCGCTAAATGCGCCCAACTCACCGTCTCCCGAACAGCTTCTCGATATCGCTGAGCTTCAGCTCGACATAGGTCGGCCGGCCGTGATTGCACTGGCCGGAATTCGGCGTAGCCTCCATCTCGCGCAGGAGCGCGTCCATCTCCTCGGGCCGCAGGCGGCGGCCGGCGCGGACCGAGTTGTGGCACGCCATCGTCGCCAGCACATGGTCGAGCCGCCGTTCCAGCGAACCGGCGTCGCCATGCTCCGCGAGCGCGTCGGCGACGTCGCGGACGATGCCCTGGAGATCGCCGCCGGCGACCGCGGCCGGCGCCTCGCGCACCAGCACGGCCCCTAGGCCGAAGCTCTCGATGACCAGGCCGAGCGAGGCGAGGTCCGAAGCCGCGGCGTTCAGCCGGTCGGCGTCGACGGGATCGAGCTCGACCACCTCGGGCAAGAGCATGGGCTGACGAGCAATGCCAGTCCTCGCCCGTTCGGCCTTGAGGCGCTCATAGACCAGGCGCTCATGCGCGGCGTGCTGGTCGACGATGACCATGCCGTCGCGGGTCTGGGCGACGATATAGGTGCCGTGGACCTGGGCGCGGGCCGCGCCGAGCGGCCGGTCGAGCGCGTCCTGCGGCGGCTCGGCAAGATGGGCTCTCGCATCGGCCGAGGGCATGGCGAGATCGGAAAAGCCGGCCTGCATCGGCTGGGTGGGCATGGCCGGCTCTGGGATGCGCCAATCGGCGACGCTGCCGAAGTTCGGGCGCTGGATCGTGGCCGGCCCGCCATTGCCGAAGCCGCCGCCCGAGAACACCGCGCGGAAGGCGTCGAGCGTGCGGGCGCCGCCGGTGGTGGTGGCGCGGTGGCCGGCGCCTGCCAAGGCCGCCTTGAGGCTCGACACGACGAGGCCGCGCACCAGCGCCGGATCGCGGAAGCGAACCTCGCTCTTGGCCGGGTGGACGTTGACGTCGACGACGGCGGGGTCGCAGAGCACGTCGAGATAGAGCACCGGGTGGCGGTCGGAGGGCACCACGTCGGCATAGGCGCCGCGCACCGCCGAGAGCAGCAGCTTATCGCGCACCGGCCGGCCGTTGACCGCCATGTGGACGCCGGCCGAGGTGCCGCGATGGAAGGTCGGCAGGCCGGCAAAGCCGGAGAGCCTCACGCCCTCGCGTTCGGTCTCGACCGGCACGGCGTTATCCGGGAAATCGCGGCCCAGCGCGCGGCCGAGGCGGCGCAGATGGCCATCCGAACCGATCGGCTCGGCTGGCCAGTCGAAGGCGCCGGCATGCTCGCCCTCGAGCGAGAAGCGCACCTCGGGATGGGCGATGGCGAGCCGCCGCAGCATGTCGGAGACGGCCTGCGCCTCCGCGCGGTCGCTCTTCAGGAATTTCAGGCGGGCCGGGGTGAAGATGAAGAGGTCGCTGACCTCGATCCGGGTGCCGGGCGCTGCCGCCGCCGGCCTGACCGCCCCCTTGGCGCCGGCCTCGACCACGAGGGCGCAGCCCTGCGTCGCATCGCGCTGGCGCGTGGTGATCGACAGCCGCGCCACCGAGCCGATCGAGGGCAGCGCCTCACCGCGAAAGCCGAGCGAGCGGATGGCGAAAAGGTCGCCATCGGGGAGCTTGGAGGTGGCGTGGCGCTCGACGCAGAGGGTAAGGTCCTCCGGGCTCATGCCGATGCCGTCGTCGACGACGCGGATCAACTCGCGCCCGCCGGCCCGGATGGTGACGGCAATGCTGCTGGCGCCGGCGTCGATCGCGTTCTCGACCAGCTCTTTCACCGCTGCGGCCGGCCGCTCGATCACCTCGCCGGCGGCGATGCGATCGACCAGGACGGGATCGAGACGGCGAATGCTCATGAGAGCTCCTCGGCCGGGAGCGTCAGACCAGCCCCACCGGCCGGCCGACGGCCTGGACGAGCAGCTTGCCCGCGCCGAACAGGCGCTGGGCGACGTGCCGGACATCGGCCAGCGTCACCGCGGCAAAGCGCTGGTTGCGGGTCTCGACGAAGTCCGGCTGCTCCCCGCGGATCGCAAGGCCGAGCAGTTCGCCGGCGATCTTCGGCGAGGTGTCGAAGCGCAGCGAGTAGGAGCCGATCAGATAGCGCTTGGCCTCCTCGACCTCGTGCTCGCTCGGCCCTTCGGTCACGAGCTTGGCGATCTCCTCGCGGATCACGCTCATCGATTCGGCCACGCGGTCGTTGCGGGTCGAGGTGCCGCCGACGAGGAAGCCGGTCTGGCGCAGCGGCATCAGGCTGGAGGAGACGCCATAGGCGAGGCCGCGCTTCTCGCGGACTTCCATGAACAGGCGCGAGGTGAAGGCCGAGCCGCCGAGGATATGGTTCAGCACGGTCGCAGCGATGAAATCCGGATCATCCCACATCAGGCCGGGGCCGACGAAGCGCAGCACGGTCTGCGGCACGTCGAGATCGACGACATGGGTCTGGCCGAGCCCTGCGACCGGCAAGGGGGCTGCCGGCTCGACACGCGGCGCCCCGGCCGGCAGAGAACCGAAGAGAGCGTCGAGCCGCGAAGCCAGCTCGCTCGCGGTGATGTCGCCGACCGCGACGACCTTGAGACCGCCGCGGGTGAAGAGGCCCTGCGTCAGCGCCCTCAGCGCCGCGGGCTCGATGCCACCGACGCTGGTGACGTCGCCGCGCTCCGGCCGACCATAGGGATGGCCGGGAAAGGCGGCGGCGAAGAGAGCGTTGCGGCACATCACATCCGGGTTCTGCGCCTGGCGCTGCAGGCCGGCGATAACCTGCGCCTTGACCCGCGCGACCGCATCGGCGTCGAAGCGCGGCGCATTGAGCGCAAGGCCGAGCAATTCGAAGGCGGTCTCGCGATGCTGCGACAACGTCTGGAGCTGGCCGTGGAAGTCGTCGCGGCGGGCATCGAAGGAGAGGTTGATGGCGTGGTCGGCCAGCCGGCCCTGGAAGGCCTCGGCATCGAGATCGCCGGCGCCCTCGTCGAGCAGGCCGGAGATGAGGTTGGCACTGCCGGCGGCATTGGCCGGATCGCGGTTGGCGCCGCCGTCGAAGGCGAAATCGAGGGCTAGCAGCGGCAGGCTGTGCTCCTCGACCAGCCAGGCCTCGACACCGCAAGCGGCGGTGACGCGCTGGACGGCGAGCGAGGGACCGGGAGTGGCAGTGGCGGGAGCGAGCGAAACGGTCATCGGCAATCCTCGGTGGCGGACCATAGCCCGCCCATAATGGCTTTGAGCGCGATATCAGGCGGCGGCCGGCAGGAGCAGGCCTGTGACCGAGCGATCGGGGCGAAGATAGCGCCGAACCGCCTCCATCACCTGCTCGCGCGTCACGGCCTCGATGCGCTGCGGCCAGAGCAGCACGTCCTCGACGCTCTCGCCCACGGCGAGCGCCGAGCCGAAGATGCGGGCGAGCGAGGACTGGCTGTCGCGGGCGAAGACCGTCTCGGCGACGAGACGGGTGCGGGCGCGGGCGAGCTCGAGCTCGGTCGGCCCTTCCGCGATGAAAGCGGCGAGCGCCGCATCGAGCCCGGCTTCGAGCGCCGCCATCTCGACACCCGGACGCGGGCTGACCGAGAGCTGGAAGGCAGAGCGGTCGACCATCGAGCCCATAAAATAAGCGCCGGCACCGGCGGCGAGTTCCTGCTCGACGCAGAGCTTGCGATAGAGCCGCGAGGTCGTACCCCCGCCGAGAATCTCGGCTGCGAGTTCGAGCGCAAAGGCTTCGTCACGCTGCGGCGAGACATAGGTCGGAGCCAGCCAGGCGCGGCGTAGCGAGGGCTGCTGCACGCGCGGATCGTTGAGGGCGACGCGGCGGGCGGCGCGCGGTTCGGGCTCGGCCGGACGCTTGCGGGCAGGCGCCTCACCGCGGGCCGGGATCACGCCATAGGTCTCCTGGGCGAGACGCAGGACCTCGGCAGGCTCGACATCGCCGGCGACGACCAGGATGGCGTTCTCCGGCGTATAGAAGCGCTGGTAATAGGCGAAGGCGTCGTCGCGCGAGAGCCCCTCGATCTCGTGCTCCCAGCCGATGATCGGCGTCCCGTAGGGATGGTGGACATAGAGCGCGCTGGAGAACTCCTCGCCGAGCTGGGCGGCGGGGTCGGCGTCGACGCGCATGCGCCGCTCTTCCAGCACCACATCGCGCTCCGGCGCAACCACGCTCTCGTCGAAGGCGAGGCCGGTCATCCGGTCGGCCTCGTAGTCCATCATCGCGCGCAGGTGCTCCTTCGGCACGCGCTGGAAATAGGCGGTGTAGTCATAGGAGGTGAAGGCGTTCTCCTGGCCGCCATAGCTCGCGACGATCTTCGAGAACTCGCCGGCCGGCCATTTCGCCGTGCCCTTGAACATCAGGTGTTCGAGGAAATGGGCGATGCCCGACTTGGCGGCCGGATCGTCGCCGGAGCCGTTGCGGTACCAGACCATATGGGTGACGACAGGGGCGCGGTGGTCGGGCGCGACCACGATCTGGAGCCCGTTGGCGAGCCTGTAGGAGTCGATCTGGCTGGCTGTGTTGGCGGGAGCGGTGTGCACCGTCATGACCTTGAAAAGCTCCTGCAGATCGCGAGGTCCAGAAACGAAGCGGCTCGGGCCCGCATGGACCCGAGCCGGAAATGGGGCTCGTGCTCTAGATAGTCCGGCTGCGGCAGAAAACCAACGCAGCGCAAGACAATGGCATGCAGCCTATTGGTTCTCGTAGACCTTCTGGCCGACGAGGAACTCGCGCTGGCCGACAGCCTGCTTGTCCTCGCGCGGACCGGTCTGACCGGGGCCGAGCGCGGCCGTCGCGGCCGGGCGGCGATAGCCGGTCGGCGGCTCGTGCAGGAAGCGCCGAGCCGGCTCGGTGCCGTAGGCGAGGTTCGAGGTATCGGTCTGCGCCTGACGTGCCGCCATCTCGCGGCCGATACGGATCGGCTCGATCTGATTGTTGCCGGTGTTGTGGTCGGGAACGATACCTTCGGGCCCGTTGGCACGACCGGCGACGCGGCCGCGGCGCAGTTCCTCCTGCGACATCAGCGGCCTGGTGTTGGCGCGGTAGGCCTCGGTGGTCGAGAACAGGATGTTGGAGCTGTCGCGCTCGGCCTTGCGGCGGGCGACGTCCGGATCGTCCGGCCAGGCGGCGCTACGGTTGGCGCCGGCCTCCTGCGGCTTCGGCAAGGTGGAGGACGGCGGCACAACCAGCGGAGCGCGCTGCTTGTACTCGATATCCGCCTTGTCGCGGCCGAACAGGCCCATGCCATCGACCAGGTTCTTGAAGAGCATGCCCTCCTGGGCGAAAGCAGGGGTCGTCGCCAGCAGCAGGCCGCCGGCTAGCAGCATGCGCGAAGCGCGGATCCGATAAGCCATCTCACCTCTCCATACCGATACCTGCCGCGTCTTGCCTGAGCGACACGGCGAAAGCATGGCGGGCCTTTTAACCCATATCCCGCAAAATCGGGAGCCCTTTTGCCAGATTGCCGTAAATGAGCTGTGGCCGGCCTGTTTGCCAGCGCCACTAGGACGCCTCAAGCCGCCTTGGAACGCCCCGCCCCCGGCCTCAGCGATTCCCACAGGAGGCCGAGCACGCCGAAGACGATCGCCGCGTCGGCGATGTTGAAGATGTACCAGCTGAAGCTGCCGACATGGACATGCACGAAGTCGACGACGGCGCCGTAGACCATGCGGTCGAGCCCATTGCCGAGCGCGCCACCGATGATGAGAGCAAGGCTCACCACCGTCAGCCTGTCGTCGCTGCGCCACATCCAGCGCCAGAGCCAGATCGCCGCGACGATGGAGAGCACGACCAGCGCCCAGCGGCCGATATCGGTCGATTGCTGGAACAGGCCGTAGGAGATGCCGCGGTTCCAGGCGAGCACGATCTCCAGGAAGGAGGCGAGCTGGAACGGCCCCTCCTCGGCCAAGCGGAGGCCGAAGAGCAGCCAGAGCTTCAGCGCCTGGTCGAGCACGAAGGTGAGCCCGACGATCAGGGCGCCGAGACGGCGCAGCGACGTCATCGCAGCCGTCACGCGGCGCGCCCGAGCTCGCGCAGCGCCTTGGCGTCGCGCGGCGTCACCTCGGGGAAGCCGGGCTCGGCCGTCGCCGGATCGAAATACTTCCAGGAGCGGGCGCATTTGATGCCCGAAGCGCGCGACGGCACCACCGAGACGCCGGGGACGTCCGGCAGGCGGAAAGCCTCGGCCGGCCCCTCCCCGTCGGCGATCGTCGCACCGGAGGTGATGCAGATCTCGGCGAGATCGAGCCCGCTCAGAGCCACGCGCAGATCGGGATCGGCGATGTGGACGACAGGAGCGGCCTCCAGCGAGGAACCGATACGCTTGCCGGCGCGCTCCAGCTCCAGCGCACCGGTGACGACGCGGCGCACGCGGCGAACCTTGGCCCAGCGCTCGGCCAGCTCCGGATCGAGCCAGGCATCATCCGCCTCGGCGAAGAGCTCGAGATGCACCGAGCCATCGCCGTCCTTCACCTGCGGATAGCGGTCGAGCCAGGCTTCCTCCGCGGTGAAGACCAGGATCGGCGCGAGCCAGGTCGTCAGGCAGCGGAAGAGATGGTCGACGACGGTGAGCGCGCTCCTGCGGACATGGCTGGAGCGCGGATCGCAATAGAGCGCGTCCTTGCGGACGTCGAAATAGAAGGCCGAGAGCTCGGTGTTCATGAACTGCGAGAGCAGCGTCACGACCTTCTTGTAATCGTAGGTCCGGTAGGCCTCCTCGACCTGCGGCCCGAGCTCGGCGAGACGGTGCAGCATCAGCCGCTCCAGCTCCGGCATCGAGGCCGGATCGGAGACGCGGATCGCCTCGTCGAAATGCGCCAGCGTGCCGAGCATCCAGCGCATGGTGTTGCGCAGCTTGCGATAGGTCTCGACGAAGGTCTTCAGGATCTCCTTGCCGATGCGCAGATCGTCGGAATAGTCGGCCGCCGCGACCCAGAGGCGCAGGATGTCTGCGCCGCTGTCCTTGATCACGTCCTGCGGGGCGGTGACGTTGCCCTTCGACTTCGACATCTTCTCGCCCTTCTCGTCGAGACAGAAGCCGTGGGTCAGGACCACATCGTAGGGGGCCCGGCCGCGCGTGCCGCAGCTTTCGAGCAGGCTCGAATGGAACCAGCCGCGATGCTGGTCCGAGCCTTCGAGATACATCACCTTGTCGCGGCCGCCATCGACGACGCGATGGGTCTTGAGATCGGCGCGCTTCTCCAGGGTGAAGGCATGGGTCGAGCCTGAATCGAACCAGACGTCGAGCACGTCGACGACGCGCTCGTACTTCGCCGGATTGTAGCCATAGGGCTTCAGGAAGCGCGCACCGTCGGTGTCGGTGAACCAGGCGTCGGCGCCCTCCTGCTCGAAGGCCTCGGCGATCGCGGCGTTGACCTTGTCGTCGACTAGGATCTCCTTGCTCTCCTTGTCGACGAAGACGGTGATCGGCACGCCCCAGGCACGCTGGCGGGAGACCACCCAGTCGGGCCGGTTGGCGATCATGCCGTTGATTCGGTTCTCGCCGGCGGCGGGAACCCATTGCGTCTCCCTGATCGCCCTGAGCGCACGGTTACGCAGCGTGTCGGCATTGCCGCCGGCCGTCGGGGCCGGCGCCGCCGGATCGGGAGCGCCGGCATCACCATAGGGCTTGTCCATGGCGATGAACCATTGCGGCGTGTTGCGGAAGATCACCGGCTTCTTCGAGCGCCAGCTGTGCGGATACTGGTGCTTGAGGCGGCCGCGCGAGACGAGGTTGCCGGTCGCCGCGAGCGCCCTGATCACCACCTCGTTGGCGTTGCCCTTCTCGCCCTTGTCGGTGATGACCTGCGCGCCCTCGAACCCCGGCGCCTCCTTGGTGAAGCGGCCATCGGCGTCGACGGTGTAGGGAATGCGCGTCTCGATGCCGCGCTCGGCGAGCATGCGGCCATTGGCCATCCAGACATCGAAGTCCTCGCGGCCATGGCCCGGGGCGGTGTGGACGAAGCCGGTACCGGCATCGTCGGTGACATGGTCGCCGTCGAGCAGCGGCACGTCGAACTCGTAGCCCTGGCCACGCAGAGGGTGGGCGACAGTAAGACCAGCAAGGTCTGCGGCGCTGACGTCGCGCTCCAGCTCGTAAGCCTCGACCTTGGCAGCCTTGAACAGCGCTTCGGCAAGGTTCTTGGCCAGCACATAGCGCGCGCCGACCTTGGCCCAGTTGCCTTCCGGGGCGGCCGTGACGCGGTAGAGGCCATAAGCGATCTTGTTGTGGAACGAGATCGCGCGGTTGCCGGGGATGGTCCAGGGGGTCGTCGTCCAGATCAGCACCGACGCTCCCGCGAGCGGCCCCGAGCCAAGCACCGGAAACGCCGCGAAGATCGTATCGCTGGTGTGCTCCTCGTACTCGACCTCGGCCTCGGCCAGGGCGGTCTTCTCGACGACAGACCACATCACCGGCTTGGAGCCACGATAGAGCATGCCGTTCTCGGCAAACTTCATGATCTCGCGGGCGATCTGCGCCTCGGCGCCATAAGCCATGGTCAGGTACGGATCGTCCCAGTCGCCCTCGACGCCGAGCCGCTTGAACTCGTTGCGCTGGATGTCGACCCATTTCTCGGCGAAGACGCGGCATTCCTTGCGGAATTCGACGACATCGACGTCGTCCTTGTTCAGGCCCTTGGCGCGGTACTGCTCCTCGATCTTCCACTCGATCGGCAAGCCGTGGCAGTCCCAGCCCGGCACATAGTTGGAATCGTAGCCGAGCATCTGCTGCGAGCGCGTCACCAGGTCCTTCAGCACCTTGTTGAGCGCATGGCCGATATGGATGTTGCCGTTGGCATAGGGCGGGCCGTCATGCAGGACGAAGCGGTCGCGGCCCTGCCCGGCCTCGCGCAGCTTGCGGTAAAGGTCCATCCTGGCCCAGCGGGCGAGCAATTCAGGCTCGCGCTGCGGCAGGCCGGCGCGCATCGGGAATTCCGTCTGCGGCAGGAACAGGGTCTGCGAATAATCGGTGGTCTCGGGCTTCTCGGCGGTCTTGTCGGTCATGATCCGGCTCAGCGGTGCGGATGGCGGCTCGGCGTGCGGTGCAGCGCCCATCCTGGAGATGTCACGGGGAAGCGATCGTCGTCCCGGCCTGCGCAAGCGCCCGCGCCATCAGCGCAGGGCGGCAGCCGGGCCGGTAATTCGCAGGGGCGAAACGAGGTGCAGAGCGGACATCAGCGGCTTCTAGCAAAGCGCGGTCATGGAAGGAAGGCCGGCGTCGCCGCCAGGATGCCACGTGCGCTTGCGCTGTCGGCATCCATCTGGACGATCAACGCCTCGAGGGTATCGAATTTCGCCTCGCCGCGCAGGAAGGCGACGAAGGCGACGTCGACGGTCTTGCCGTAGAGATCGCCGGAGAAGTCGAAGACGAATGTCTCGAGCCTGGGCGCGCCGTCGTCGAAAGTCGGCCTGCTGCCGAAGCTCGCGACACCGTTATGCCAGGCTCCGTCGATCTTCATGCGAACCGCATAGATGCCGAAGCGCAGGCGGCAATCATGGCTGAGATGCATGTTGGCGGTGGGATAGCCGAGATCCCGGCCGCGCTTGTCGCCATGGGCGACTTCGCCACGCACGAACCAGGGCCGGCCGAGCAGCGCCGCGGCATGACCGACATCGCCGGCCTCGAGCGCCGTGCGCACCAGCGTCGAGGAGACCGGCTCGCCCTGGAAGGCGAAGGGCGACACGACTACGACCGGAATGCCGGCATGGCCGGCGCGCGCCTGCAGCATCTCGGGCGAGCCTGTGCGCCCCTTGCCGAAATGGAAGTCATAGCCGCAGACGAGGCCGGCGGCGCCGAGCTGGCCGAGCAGGAGGTCATCGACGAAGGCCTCGGCCGGAATGGCGGCGACCGCGCGATCGAACGGGACGACGAAGCTGGGCGTGAGCCCGAGGCTGGCGAGGAGCGCGACCTTGACCGGCTCCGGCGTCAGCCGGAACACCGGCTGCTGCGGCCTGAAAACCGTCCGCGGATGCGGCTCGAAGGTCAGCGCCGCGGCGCTGGTCCCCTGCTGAGCCGCCATCTCGCCAGCGACGCGGGCGAGCTCGGCATGGCCGCGATGGACGCCATCGAAATTGCCGAGCGCCAGCACGCGGCCGCGCAGATCGGCCGGCACCGGCTTGCCGGGTTCAAGGGTGAAGGTGGGCAGCGCATCGGGTCGCGCGGCCTCGGGGAATGAGCTCATGGAACGCAGGGTCGACGCCGGGAAGCCCCGGCTACCGCCGTGTTTGGCCCCAAGCGGCGGGAAGCGTCAAGGCCGGTTCAGGCTTGCGTGGCACGCGGCAGCGCCACCCAGGCCTCGCCTTCCAGCACAGCCTTGCCGTCGACCAGGCAGTCGCAGAAGAGCCGGGCGCGGCGTCGCTCCGGCACGAGTTCGACCACCTCGACGCGGGCGGTGACGACGTCGCCGATCTTCACCGGCGCAAGGAAATTGAGGGTCTGCGAGAGGTAGACAGCGCCCGGTCCTGGCAGGCGCGTGCCGAGCAGGGCTGAGACCAGACTTGCCGTCAGCATGCCATGAGCAATGCGCTGGCCGAACTTGGTCGAGGCGGCGTAGCGGTCGCAGAGATGGATCGGATTGGCGTCGCCCGACAGATCGGCGAAGAGCGAGATGTCGCGCTCCATCACCGTGCGCATCAGGCTTTCGCGCTGGCCGACGACCAGATCCTCGAAGGCATGGACTTGATAGAGCGTGCTCGCCATCATCGGTCGGCTCTCGCAACTGCAGCACGGCCAAAAGGCCGCCTGAATCCGGAATCGAGCAGGCAGCCTCTCACACCTCGCTGCACCGCACCATTGAACTTTGGTGCCTGTCGCTTGTTCCTCCGTCCGCCAAAGGTCGTATGCCGCAGGGTCACTCGGCGACCGGGTTAACGGCTTTGAAACGCCGAGCGCCTATGACAATTGACCCAAGGTCGCCGCTCTGCGAGAGCGACCCCGCGCCGGCGCCGTTGGGCCCTGCTGACTACTTGCTTGGAGCGCCGTCATGGCTGTCGACCCGTCAATGCCGATCCTGGTGGTGGACGACTATCAGACGATGGTCCGGATCATCCGCAGCCTCCTGAAGCAGCTCGGCTTCGAGAATGTCGACGACGCCTCCGACGGCAATGCCGCGATCGCCAAGATGCGCGACAAGAAATACGGGCTGGTGATCTCGGACTGGAACATGGAGCCGATGACCGGCTACGAGCTGCTGCGCCAGGTCCGGAACGAGGACGCCATCGCCGAGACGCCGTTCATCATGGTGACGGCGGAATCGAAGACCGAGAACGTCATCGCCGCCAAGAAGGCCGGCGTGAACAACTATATCGTCAAGCCGTTCAACGCCCAGACGCTGAAATCGAAGATCGAGGCGGCCTGCGCCGCCTGAGGCAGCGTCGCGCACTCCATCGCTTGATAGCTTTCCCGCCGTTACTGCGGCCGGGGCGAGCCGGGGCCGGACGCTGTCACAGGGCTCACAGCCTATTCGGAAGTTCACCGAGCCCTCATCCTGAGGAGCCATCCTGCGAGGAATGGCATCTCTGGATATCCTTCGACACGCTCCCCACGATAAGGGCTGTGAGTTTCCAAACGGCATCCAAGGCCGGCTGCACCCGCGCGCAGGCTGTCATCTGCTTTTGACTGGAAAGAGGTTTTCTGAAAGCGTGCTATCGCGAGAGCCTCATATCGCATGTGCCATTGAATATTTAGATTAAGGGGTGCGATCGATGTACAGGCGTGTTTCTCCCAAGGTTAAACAAGACACACCTATGCACTGCTACGCAGCAGCCTTCGAGTCATGGACGAGAGCCACGA
Organism: Allobosea lupini; assembly: GCF_900109525.1. Classification (GTDB taxonomy): domain Bacteria; phylum Pseudomonadota; class Alphaproteobacteria; order Rhizobiales; family Beijerinckiaceae; genus Allobosea; species Allobosea lupini. The sequence goes on from NZ_FOAN01000002.1 coordinate 691,438, forward strand.
TTGGATATGCTGGCCACACGCAGAGTTCGATCGCCGCAAGCTATGACGACAATCCACCCCCGAGTGGCGGAGCATCCGAGAAAAGTATTCTGACTCTATTGAGCGATTTCAGCATGGATTTCACGGATTGGCGACGTGAAAGCCTCACTGAGAGCCTAATCGATTCGCATCTGCGCAACGGACTCGTCGTGCTCATATACAAGTCGAGCGTCCTCAATTCACATACGATCGTCATCTATGGCGTCAGCCACGCAAATGGCGTCGCACAGATCAGCTTCATGGATCCATGGTATGGATCCTATCGATGGGCGAATGTCGCCAGCTTCAACGGCAAGCCGTGGTTGCTCGCCTGGGAAGCATGACTTGTGTGACCTGCTGGACGAGCTGCCGGAAGCATCGTGCACTCATGCGACATCTGGCGGCCCCATGAGGGCACTTGCCTAGACCTGCTTGGAAACTCGCAGCTTCATGCTGAGGGCGCGGCAGGGCCGTCTCGAAGGCTGAGGGCACCGGGAATTTCTAACAGACGGTCGACGATGCACAATGGTTTCCGGAGCTGCGCTTGGCCGCTGGCCGGAGCGAGAGGCCTATGAGGTACTCTCACCAGGCCAGATGCGGCATGGCGTAGTCGGGCCGGTGGCTCTGGCGGCCGAACCAGCCCTGCAGCGCCCCATCCGACAAGCCCGCCATCTCGCCGGCATGGATGCCGGCGACGCACATCAGCGAAGCCAGGCCATATTGCGCTGCGCCGGCGATGTCGGTGCGGATCGCATCGCCGATCGCCAGGATGCGCGCCTTCTCGACCGTCTCGCCGCGCAGCTCCTGGCCGATGCGGATGGCGAGGTCATAGATCGGCGCATGCGGCTTGCCGGCATAGATCGCCTCGCCGCCGAGCTGCTCATAGGCGACGGCGAGCGAGCCGGCGCAGGGCACGATGCGTCCGCCACGATCGACGACGAGATCCGGATTGGCGCAGATCAGCGTCAGCTTCCGCCGGGCAAAATCCGCAAGCTGTTCGGCATAGCTCTCGGCCGTCTCGGTCTCGTCGTCGAACAGGCCGGTGCAGAGGACGTAGTGCGCCTCAGCGGGGCCGACGCGCGGCGCGTCGAGCCCTGCCATCAGCGGCAGGTCGCGGGACGGGCCGAGGTGATAGAGCGGCTCGCCGGCTCGATGGGCGATCAGGTCGCGCGCGACGTCGCCGGAGGTAACGATCGCGTCGAAGGCGTCGCCGGGCACGCCGAGCTTGCCGAGCTGGACGGCGATCTCCGAGCGCGGGCGCGGCGCGTTCGAGACCAGCACGACGGTGACGCCGCCCGCCCGCATCCGGGCCAGGGCATCGCAGGCGGCAGCGAACGGCGCGACGCCATTATGGACCACGCCCCAGATGTCGCAGAGGCAGAGCTCGTACTGGCCGATGACGGGCGCAACCCCGGACAGAAGGCGGGTTGATGACGGCACGGGCAAACTCCAATCGGACTGGCGCCGCCTGTCTACGCGGCTTCGCCGGCACAGGCCAGCGCTTCAATCCCCGAGGAGCGAGTCAGGCGGTGGCGCGGCGCAGGATGTCGCGGAAGGGCACGCGCTTGACCTCAGGCGGCGATGCCATGGCGGGGTGCTCGACCACCTCGGCGGAAGCGGGCGCCGCCATGGCGGCAGCGGGCTTCGGTATCGGCGCAGTCTCAGCCGGTTGCGGCTCGGCGAAGACCTCGGGCCTGACCGGCCTCGGCGGCGAGAAAACGATGCCCTGGCCGAAGCCGATGCCGAGATCGAGCATGTCGGCGACCATCGGATCGTCCTCGACTTCCTCGGCGACGAGCTGGATCGAACCGCGCGCGAGCTGGATCGCGATGTCGCCCGCCGCTATGTCGGCGAGCTTGCCACCGCGCGCCTCGGCCAGCAGCAGCGCCGCCGAGACCTTGACGAAGCGCACGCCGCGATCATGCAGCGAGACCGGGTCGAAGCGCAGATCGGCGACATGGTCGAGTGCAAAGCGCACGCCATTGGCCGACATGGCGCCGAGCAGGCCGAGGCTCGCAGGTTCCAGCGCCCGGAAGACGCGCTGCGGCACCTCGATGACGAGATTGCCGATGTGGTCGTGGTATTTTTCGAGGATGCGCGACAGCGCTGCCAAGGCGCGCGACGAGCCCCAGGTCGCCGCGCTGAAATTGCAGGAGACGAAGAGCTCGCCCGGCTTGCTGCCGAGATGGCGGGCGATGGCCAGCGCCCGGGTCAGCACGAGCGCATCGAGCGTCGGGCCGAAGCCGCGGTCCTCGACCGTGGTCAGGAATTCGGAGGGGAGCAGTAGCGTCTTCTCGTCCAGGCGCAGCCGGACGAGCGCCTCGTAACCCCGCGTCCGGCGCTGCGGCAGGCTGACGATCGGCTGGAGATGAACCTCGACCTGGCCCTTCGCCAGAGCTTCGCTGATCAGGGCGGCGCGTTCCTCGGCCGCGCGGTGCTGCGCCGCCTCGGCCGGGTCCTGCCGTGTCGCGACCAGAGGCTCGGGAGCGCGGAAATCGGGACGTTCAGGGACCAGCGCCGCAATCCGCGCCGGTTGCGGCGGCGGTGGATTGGCGAGCCGGCCTTCAATACGACTGAGCTGGTCGTCATGCTCGCCCAAGGTCGTCGCGACCTGCTGCAGGAGATCGCCGAGCAGACCGACCTCCGCCGTCAATTCGTGGAGCATCGCCTTGGCCGGCGCAGCATCGGCCTCGCCCATCGGCATCTGGTCGAGGCGCTTGGCCATCGAATCGACGCGAATGGCATTGGTCGCGAGGCGGACCTTGACCTCGCCGATCGCCGCGAGCAGTTGCTCGCGCTCGCGCGCCGTGTTGCGGCGCGCCAAGGCTGCCGCTCCGGCCAAACCGAGCCCGGCGCTCAGCAATCCCAATGCGTTGGCGAGATTGCCCGGCAGGAGCAGGATCGCCGCTGCGCCCAGCGAGAAGCCGACGACGCCGCTGGCGGCCGGAGAGAGAGCGCTGAGGCGGGTGCGAGCCAAGGGCCGAAATCGCGCAAGGGGTTGAGGGGCAACGCAACGCTACGAATCAGCTGCGACAGCCACAGAATAGCGGCCGGATTCAGCAACTGCGAGGTCCATCGACGGATTGTGCGACCGAACCTTGCCGAAGCCCCCTGTTCCCGGTCTACCGCAACTGCAGCCCGACCTGGCCGATCGCAGCCAGGATGCGGTCGATGACCGGCGGCGAGAACCCTTTGCGGGCCAAAAAGAGCCGCGCATCGAGAGCAAAGAGCGGCTCGGTCTGGCCCAGCATGCGCATGGCCTCCTCCAGCCCGTCGCGATCACCCGCGGCGGCGCTCGCCACGGCACGTGCGACCAAAGCGAGCGGCGTCTCCTCCGCCTTGATCAGGGACGCCTGACTCTCCGCGAGCTTGTTCGCGCCGGTCAGGTACGCCGCGAAGTAGAGGAAGACGTCATACCAGGAAGGCCGGCCATTGCTCAGCGCAGCGGCGCGCTCGAGCAAGGGCAGGCCCTCGGCCGCCCGGTCGAGCTGAACGTAGCGCGCGCCGAGATCGGCCATGATGTCGGGATCGTAGGGGTTGCGCGCCATCGCCTCCCGGCCGGATTTGAGCGCTTCCTCGGTCATGCCGCGCAGGAACTGCGCCTCCATCAGGGCCTGATGAGCGCGCGCGCTCGCCGGCGCCAGCCTCACGGCAGTGACCGCGGCGGCAAGCGCCCGGTCGAGCGGCGAGCCGGAGCGCGCGTTCAGACCGGCGGCGTATTCATCCGCGGTGAGCAACGCCAGATGCGACCAGGCCGGATGGAAGTCTGGATCGCGCGCGACCAGCGCATCGAGGCAGTTGCGCGCGGCCAGATGATCGTCCGCCTTCATGTGCCGGCGGAAATTGAGCGCCATGTAGATGCAGCCGACCCCCGGCGGCAGCGTGGCGAGCCTGAAATCGGCATGCAGGACGCCGAAGGGCTGAGCCAGCCGGATCGCCACGCCCTGCGCCAGCTCGCGCAGTTCCGTGCCGTCGCTCACGGCCGCCAGGCTGCGCGCGCCGGAGGTGGTCCAGACGACCCGCCCGTCCCTCGCTGCGCTCAGCCGCACGAACCCCTCGATCTTGTCGCCGGCCCGCGACGTGTTGAGGGTCAGGATATAATCGGCACCCTCCTCCGGCCGCAGCGCCGTACCTCGCGACTTGACCACGAGCAGGTCGTCGAAGCGGGCCATGGTGTCGACGAGATGACGCATGAACAGCCGCGCCGCATCCTCGACCGCGGGATCGACGATGTCGCCGGCGATCACAACGGCAATCACGGGCAGGCTCGCAGGCGAAGCGACCGGCTCGGGAGGCTGTGCCGAAGAGGACTGGTCGGGCGCATTGGGGGTTGCCGGCCGCGGCGCCAGCATCTCCCCGCTCGCGACGGCGACGCTCAGCTCCGGCCCGGTCCCGGCCTGGCGCCAGGCGACGAACGCGATCGCGCCGGTCACAACCAGCGCTGCAACCGCATAGGCCCATGCTCGCCATCGCCTGCCGGCGGCGGCTGCGGGCTGCGCAGGCTCCAAGCTCGCGGTCGCTGCCTCCGGTTCCGCGAAGCCCTGCCGCGTGAAGCTGGGCACATAGGCACCGACGGGAATCGCGATCCGCACGGGATCGCGCACGCCCTCGGCCGCGAAGTAGAGATTGAGCGCCTTGCGCAGGCGCCCCGCCTCGACGCGCACGATCGGGTCAGATTGCGGATCGAACTCGGGCGGGCGTCCGAATGCCTCGACCGCAATGGTATAACCCTTGAGCTCGGCGGCGCGGCCGGCCAGGGCCTGCTCGACGACATAGCTCAGGAAGGCAGTGAGCTGTGGCGCGCTGCGAAAGATGTCAGATGCAAGGACGCGGTCGAGCTGCGCGCGGATGTCCTCCGGCGCGATCGTGCCGCTTCCGTCCCGACCGGCAACGCCTTCAGTCATTGGGGCGTAGTCCAGTGTTACCCCCTTGTTCAGACTACGCCAGAAACGACGTAAGGTCACCTGCCCCGAGCGGCTGGCCGCCGCTCGCCGGACGCAGGCATGCCCCGAGCCGACATGGATTTACAGCCCCGACCGCGCTGCTAGGTTGAGGAAGCTTTAAAAAACTAAATGGGACCGGACCATGACCTCTGCGCCGCGCGCCATCAGCGCCCCGAACGATCTCGAAGCCTACTGGATGCCGTTCACGGCGAACCGGTCGTTCAAGCAGAATCCGCGCATGGTCGCCCGGGCCGAGGGCATGTTCTACTATACGCCCGAGGGCAAGCCGGTGATGGACGGCACCGCCGGGCTCTGGTGCTGCAATGCCGGCCATGCCCGCGAGCCGATCATCCAGGCGATCCAGGCGCAGGCGCGCGAACTCGATTACGCCCCATCCTTCCAGTACGGCCATCCCAAGGTCTTCGCGGCGGCAGCTCGGATCGCGGCGCTGGCGCCGGGCGATCTCGACCACGTCTTCTTCGCCGGCTCGGGCTCGGAAGCGGCCGACTCGGCCCTCAAGATCGCCCTGGCCTACTGGAACGTCTCGGGCAAGGGCTCGAAGACCCGGCTGATCGGCCGCGAGCGCGGCTATCACGGCGTCGGCTTTGGCGGCATCTCCGTCGGCGGCATGGTCAACAACCGCAAGTTCTTCGGCGGACTTTTGACCGGCACCGACCACATCTCCCACACCTATGACCGCGAGAAGCAGGCCTTCAGCAAGGGCGAGCCGGACTACGGCGCGCATTTCGCCGATGATCTCGAGCGCGTCGTCGCCCTGCACGACGCCTCGACCATCGCCGCGGTGATCGTCGAGCCGATGGCGGGCTCGACCGGGGCGCTGCCGCCGCCGAAGGGCTACCTCAAGCGCCTGCGCGAGATCTGCGACAAGCACGGCATCCTCCTGATCTTCGACGAGGTCATCACCGGCTTCGGCCGTCTCGGCTTCGCCTTCGCCGCCGAGCGCTATGGCGTGATCCCGGACATGATCACCTTCGCCAAGGGCGTCACCTCCGGCACGGTGCCGATGGGCGGCGTGATCGTGCGCAAGCACGTCTACGACGCCTTCATGAACGGGCCCGACAACGTCATCGAGCTGTTCCACGGCTACACCTATTCCGGCCACCCGCTGGCGGCGGCGGCCTCGCTGGCAGCGCTCGACATCTATCGCGAGGAAGGCCTGTTCGAGCGGGCGCGGGCGATGGAGGACGCTTGGGCCGATGCGGTGATGAGCCTGAAGGGCGAGCCGAACGTGGTCGATATCCGCACGCTCGGCCTGGTCGGCGCCGTCGATCTCGCGCCGCGGGCCGAGGGCCCCGGCAAGCGCGGCTACGCGGTGATCGAGCGCGCCTTCCACGAGGAAGGGCTGATGATCCGCACCGCCGCCGACACGATCGCCTTCTCGCCGCCGCTGATCATCACGGAGAGCCAAGTCGAGGAGCTGATCGGCAAGCTCAAGCGGGTGATCAGGGCGGTGGCGAACTGAGCCGAACTGACTTCATTCTCGGGCGAAGCGAAGCGCAGGCCCGAGAATCTCATGAAGACAAGGCGCCTCTCGGCGCTTCTTCCGGCCCGAGATGCTCGGGTCAAGCCCGAGCATGACGAGTGTCACCCCCGCCGCAGCTTGTTGTAGCGGGTGATCAACCTGTCGCGCTTCAGCCGCGACAGGCGGTCGATCCAAAAGATGCCGTCGAGCTGGTCGATCTCATGCTGATGGCAGACGGCGAGCAAGCCGTCGGCATCCTCGCTCTGTTCCTTGCCTTCCAGATCCTGATAGCGCACGCGGACATGGGCATGGCGCTCGAGCTCGTCGGTGACACCCGGCATCGAGACGCTGCCCTCGGTATGGCGAATGCTCTCGCGAGAGACCTGGTCGAGCTTGGGATTGGCATAGATGCGGACGTCGCCGGGCGTGAGCTCCAGCACGACGAGCCGGGACGGGACACCGATATGCGGCGCGGTGATGCCGATGCCGGGCGCCGACCGCATCGTATCGAGCAGGTCTTCCGCAAGAGCACGCAAATCCGCATCGAACCGCGTGACCGGTGGAGCAGGTAGCCGCAGGCGCGGATCGGGAAAGCTCAGGATCGGTCGGACAGGCATCGCAGTCTTGTCATGCGCTCCCCGGTTGGAGCGTCATCGCCAATACAGCGTAGCGATCCGGATGGATGCGCTCCACATCCCTTAGGTTGCCACCACACATCCGGCAGCTAGCGAGCTGGTCGACGTGATGCCGGAGCACAGGGCGGAGCCGATGCCGGTCGCCCTGCTCTATTCCCACAGGCAGCACCTGTCGCGCCGCCTGAAGGTCTTCGCCGAATGGCTGGAGCGCTCCTGAAGGAGCGGCTCTTCGCCTGATCAGGCCGCAGCCTTCTTCTCGGCGCTGCCATAGAAGCTCTCGCCGGTCTTGGCCATGCGCTTCAATAGCCGGTTCGGCTTGAAACGCTCGCCATGCTTCTTGGCGAGGCTCTCGCAGAGCTTCACGAAGGCGGCGGCGCCCATATTGTCGATATAGGATAGCGTTCCGCCCGAGTAGGGCGCGAAGCCGAAGCCGATGATCGAGCCGACATCGGCCTCGCGCGGATCGGTGACGACGCCTTCCTCATAGGTCTTGGCGGCTTCCAGCGCCTGCGTGACCAGCAGGCGGTGCTTCAGCTCATCCATATCCACCTTTTCGGGGTGGATATGGTTGGAGACGAGATCGGCGAGACCGGGCCAGAGCCGCTTCGGGCCGGCTTCCGGATAATCGTAGAAGCCCTTCCTGTTCTTGCGGCCGAGGCGGCCATGCTTCTCGACCATCTCGTTGAGCAGCTTCTCCTGCGCCGGGTCGACCGCCCCTTCGCCGAGCTGGGCCTTGGTCGCCTTCAGCACCTTGTAGGCGAGATCGACCGCGACCTCGTCATTGAGCGAGAGCGGGCCGACCGGCATGCCGGCCTGCTTGCCGGCGGCCTCGATCATCGCCGGCGGCACGCCCTCCATCAGCATGAGGTGACCCTCGCGGATGTAGTTGCCGACGCAGCGATTGGCGTAGAAGCCTCTGACATCGTTGACGACGATCGGCGTCTTCCTGATGGCGCGGACGAAGTCGAGCGCCATGGCGAGGGCCTTCTTGCCGGTCTTCTTGGCCATGATGATCTCGACCAGCAGCATCTTCTCGACCGGCGAGAAGAAATGGATGCCGATGAAATTCTTCGGCCGCTCGCTGTGCTCGGCGAGGCCGGTGATCGGCAGCGTCGAGGTGTTGGAGCCGAAGATGGTCTTGGGGCCGACCACGGCCTCGACCTTGGCGATGACCTCGGCCTTGACCTTGGGATCCTCGAACACGGCCTCGACGATCAGGTCGCAGCCCTTGAGATCGGCATAGTCGGCCGAGGCCTTGATGCGGCCGAGCAGCGCGTCGCGATCGGCGGTCTTGGCGCGGCCCTTGGTGATCTGGTCGGTGACCAGTTTGTGCGAATAGGCCTTGCCCTTCTCGGCCGCCTCGATGTCGCGGTCGACCAGCACCACCTCGATGCCGGCATTGGCGGTGACATAGGCGATGCCGGCGCCCATGAAGCCGGCGCCGACGACGCCGACCTTCTTCAGCTTCGAAGCGGGCACGTCGGCCGGGCGGCGGGCGCCCTTGTTCAGCTCCTGCATCGAGACGAAGAGCGAGCGGATCATCGAGGCCGCCTCCTTCGTCCGCAGGATCTTGGCGAAGTAGCGGCTCTCGACCTTGAGGGCGAGGTCCATCGGCAGCTGCAGGCCCTCATAGACCGCGCTCAGGATGGCGCGGGCGGCCGGATAGTTGTCGTTGGTCTCGCGGCGATAGATCGCGTTGGCCGGCGGCCAGATCTGCATCCCGGCCGGCGAATGCACCTTGTTCGAGGGTAGCTTGAACTTCGGGTCTTCCCAAGGCTGCTTCGCCTGCGGGTTGGCCTTAAGCCATTCCTTGGCCGCGGCGACGATCTGGTCGCGCGGCAGGACGGCATGGACGAGGCCCATATTGCGGGCCGGCAGCGCCTTGATCTGGTCGCCCTTGAACATCATCTGCAGCGCGTCGCCGGTCTGCATCAGGCGCGAGACGCGCTGGGTGCCGCCGGCGCCGGGGAACAGGCCGACCTTGATCTCGGGCAGGCCGACGCGGGTCGAGGCATCGTCCGAGACGACGCGGAGCTGGCAGGACAGCGCGAGCTCGAAGGCGCCGCCGAGGCAGACGCCATGGATCGCCGCCGCGAACGGCTTCCCGCAGGTTTCGAGCTTGCGATAGAGTTGGCTGAGCTTGCGGCTCTCGTCGAAGAAGCGCTGCATCGCGATCTGCTCGCCCTGCTCCTTGGCGAGCTTGACATAGAGGTCGCGCAGTCCCTGCAGCATGGTGAGGTCGGCGCCGCCGGAGAAGGCTTCCTTGCCGGAGACGATGACGCAGCCCTTGATCGCCTCGTCCGAGGCGACCTTGTCGACGACCTGGTTAAGTTCTTCCATCACCTGCGGGGTGATCACGTTCATCGAGCGCTCGGGCATGTCCCAGGTCAGGGTGGCGATGCCGTCGGCGTCGGTGTCGAAGCGGAAATTGACGAGGTTCATCGGCTCTCTCCTCAAACCCGTTCGATGATGGTGGCGACGCCCATGCCGACGGCGACGCAGAGCGTGACCAAAGCGGTCTGCTTGTTGGTGCGCTCGAGCTCGTCGAGGACGGTGCCGAGGATCATCGCGCCGGTGGCGCCAAGCGGATGGCCCATGGCGATGGCGCCGCCATTGACGTTGAGCACGGCGTCGTCGATGTCGAAGGCCTGCTGATAGCGCAGCACGACCGAGGAGAAGGCCTCGTTCAGCTCGAACAGGTCGATGTCCTTGACGCTCATCCCGGCCTTCTTGAGCACGAGCTCGGTGACGTCGACCGGGCCGGTCAGCATCAGCGCAAGGTCCGAGCCGGTGGTGGCAAAGGCCTTGATGCGGGCGCGAGGCTTCAGGCCCGCCGCCTTGCCGGCTTTCTTCGACCCGACCAGCACGGCGGCAGCGCCATCGACGATACCGGAGGAATTGCCGGCATGGTGGACGTGGTTGACGAACTCGACGTCCGGATGCGCCGCGGTCGCGACCGCGTCGAAGCCGCCCATCTCGCCCATCTGGACGAAGGAGGCCTTGAGCGCGGCCAATGCCTGCATGTCGGTCGCCGGGCGGATGGTCTCGTCGCGATCGAGGATGATCAGGCCGTTGACGTCGGTGACCGGGATCACCGAGTTCTTGAAGCGCCCCTCCTCCCAGGCCTTGGCGGCGCGCTTGTGCGAGCGCACGGCATAGGCGTCGACATCGTCGCGCGAGAAGCCGTACTTGGTCGCGATCAGGTCGGCCGAGACGCCCTGCGGCATGAAGTAGGTGTCGATCGCGACGGAGGGATCGACCGCGATGCCGAAGCCCGAGGCGCCCATGCCGATGCGGGACATGCTCTCGACGCCGCCGCCGATCGTCATCTCCTTCTGGCCGGACATGACCTGCGCCGCGGCGAGGTTGACCGCATCGAGGCCCGAGGCGCAGAAGCGGTTGATCTGCACGCCCGGCACTTCCTTGCCGTAGCCGGCTTTCAACGCAACGGTGCGGGCGATGTCGGCGCCGGCCTCGCCGACCGGATCGACGCAGCCATAGACCACGTCCTCGACCAGCTTGGTGTCGAGATTGTTGCGCTCCTTGATGGCGCGCAGGGTCTGCGTGCCCAGTTCAATCGCGGTGACCTCGTGCAAGGAGCCGTCGGCCTTGCCCTTGCCGCGCGGAGTGCGGACATGGTCATAGATGAAAGCATCAGCCATCAAGGGCCTCCCATCGGACGTTTTGCGGGCAACCTAGCCGTCATTGCGAGCGAAGCGAAGCAATCCAGACCGTAGAGCTCTGCCGCTCCTGGATTGCTTCGTCGGCTTCGTCTCCTCGCAACGACGCTGTTCAGAACTGCTCGGCGCTCAGCGCCATCGTGGCGTCGGAGCCGGAGGTGATCCGCGCCAGATGCGCAGCGGTCTCGGGCAGCGAGCGCTCCATGAAGAAGCGCGCGGTGACGAGCTTGGCGTTCATGCGCTCGGCCTGGCCATTGGCGCCGGCCTTGAGCTTCTCCTGCGCGACCTTGGCCATCTTCGCCCACATATAGCCGAGGCTAACCAGGCCGAGCAGGTGCATGTAGTCATGCGCACCGGCGCCGGCATTGTCCGGCTTGGCGAGCGCGTTCTGCATGAACCACATCGTCGCCTGTTGCAGATGGTTCAACGAGAGCTGCAGAGAGGCCAGCAGCGGCTTCAGCGCCTCATCGCCCTCGTTGTCTTTCACGAAGGCGCCGACCTCGTTGAAGAAAGCCATGATGGCGCGGCCTCCGTCGCGGCCGAGCTTGCGGCCGACCAAGTCCATCGCCTGCACGCCGTTGGCGCCCTCGTAGATCATGGCGATGCGGGCATCGCGGACGAACTGCTCCATTCCCCATTCGGCGATGTAGCCATGGCCACCATACATCTGCTGGGCCTTCACCGCATTGTCGAAGCCGACATCGGTGAGCACGCCCTTGAGCACGGGCGTCATCAGGCCGAGCTGGTCGTCGGCGGCCTGGCGCTCGGCGTCATCGCCGGAGCGATGGGCGATGTCCGACTTGATCGCGTTCCAGATGACGAAGGCGCGGGCCGCCTCGTTGAACGCCTTGATCGACATCAGCGTGCGGCGCACGTCCGGATGGACGAAGAGCGGATCGGCCGGCTTGTCGGGGTTCTTGGCGCCGGTCAGGGCCCGGCCCTGCAGACGGTCCTTGGCGTAGGCGACAGCGTTCTGATAGGCGACCTCGGACTGGGCCAGACCCTGGATCGCGACGCCGAGGCGGGCCTCGTTCATCATCACGAACATGGCGTTGAGGCCCTTGTTCTCGGCCCCGACCAGCCAGCCCTTCGCCCCGTCATAGTTCATGACGCAGGTCGAGTTGGCGTGGATGCCCATCTTGTGCTCGATCGAGCCGCAGGACACCTTGTTGTTCGCGCCGACCGAGCCGTCGGCTCCGACCTCGTTGCGCGGCACGACGAAGAGCGAGATGCCCTTGACGCCCTGCGGCGCGCCCTCGATGCGGGCGAGCACGAGGTGGATGATGTTCTCGGTGATGTCCTGCTCGCCGGCCGAGATGAAGATCTTGGTGCCCGTGATGGCATAGGAGCCGTCGCCGTTCGGCACGGCCTTGGTCTTGATCAGGCCGAGATCGGTGCCGCAATGCGGTTCGGTCAGGTTCATCGTGCCCGACCAGGTGCCCTCGGCCATCTTCGGCAGATAGGTGCGCTTCTGCTCGTCCGTGCCGTGGACATAGAGCGCGGCCATCGCGCCCATGGTCAGGCCCGGGTACATCGAGAAGGCCATGTTCGCCGAGGAGGAAAACTCGTTCATGATGGCGCCGAGCGTGTAGGGCAGGCCCTGGCCACCGTACTCGGGATCCATGGCGAGCCCGATCCAGCCGCCTGCAGCGTAGGCTTCATAGGCCTGCTTGAAGCCCTTCGGCGTCGTCACCGTGCCGTCGGCATTGCGCTTGCAGCCTTCCTGGTCGCCTGAATGATTGATCGGCTGGAGGACTTCCTCACAGAGCTTGGCGCCCTCGCCCAGCACGGCCTCGACCAGGTCCGGCGTCGCCTCAGCAAAGCCCGGGAGGTTGTTGTAGCGCTCGAACTGGAAGACGTCGTTGAGCAGGAACAGCGTGTCCTCGACAGGCGCCTTGTAGACCGGCATCGCATCCCTCCCTGGCGTTTCGTACAGCTTTGGTGACGAAGCTTGCCGGCTCGATAGGACAGCGGCGCTTCGAGATAGTTCACATATAAACTATCTAGCCGCAGCTTGCCAAGGGGCCAGCCCACTTTTTCTTCCGGATAGAGCAGTCGGGAGAGATTGGCGCCGCGCACGCAGTACGTGCAAACGAAAAATGCCCCGAACCTGCGAGGTTCGGGGCATCATTATCTCAGCGAGGTGAGCCGGTCAGGCGACCGGGCCGCTTCAGGCGTCGAGGCGCGCGAGCGTCGTTTCGAGCTCGGCGATAGCGGTCTCGATCTCGGTGCGCTGGCTGCGCAGCAATTCGAGCTGCTCGGCGATCTGGCTGCGGCTGAGCTGCAGGCCGCCGACCGAGGCGGACGGTTCCTTGCCCTTGAGCTCCTTGCCTTCCTCGTTGGCGAGCATGGCGCGGATCTCGACCAGGGTGAAACCGAGCTGCTTGCCCTTGAGGATGAGGGCTAGCCGGGCGCGGTCGCGGCCGGAATAGATCCGGGTCAGGCCGGAACGTGCCGGCGCGAGCAGGCCGCGCGATTCGTAAAAGCGCAACGTGCGCAGGGTGACCCCGAATTCGCGGGCGAGGTCGCTGATGGTGAAGCCATCGGCTTCGGCGGGATTCGTGGTCTGCGGGGAGGCGGAGCGGCCGTCGTGACTTGAGGTGGCCGCCAGAGCTGAGCTTTGGCGCGGCATATCTGTTCCTTAAGGTTGCGAAGCAGGGCGGCGACCCACCGGAAGGCGTCCCTGCGTTGCCGGCAATGTAGGCGAGGCGGCTCCCTTACGTCACGTCGTTAGCCGCCAACCGGGGGTAAGTTACCGTTATGCCCGGCCTGGGCAACCTGCCTGGGCAGGCGTTTCCGGAAAATTAACGTCCGGCGCCTCGATCTTAACGCTCTATTTACCGTGACGGCGAAAAGTCGGTGCCGCGGTCTGCAGTATCATTCGCATCAACCCGATGTTCATGATTGCCGGGATCGCAAGGGCGCCGCCGCCTGAGGGGGCTGCAAGCGCCTTTGGTCGAGATTGCCCCTCGAGGCGAGCGTGACATGGCGACCAGCCTGCCCTGGAGCGTCAAGGGCGTCGATCCGCGCACACGTGACGCGGCGAAGGCGGCCGCGCGCCGCGCCGGGATGACGCTCGGCGAGTGGCTCGACAACAAGATTCGCGAAGAGGCCGGGGAACCGGAGACCGTCGCACAGCACGCCGAGGAGCAGGACATCGCCGCGCTCTCAGAGCGCCTCGCCCGCCTCTCCCAAGGCGGCATGCAGACGGCTGCGGCTCCGCAGGCCGCCCCAGCCAGGCCCGAATTCTCGCGCGACCGCATGGACGCGTTCATAACCCAGGCCGCCATGGCCGAGCGCCTGACGCGCGACAGCAATGCGCGCACCGCAAGCGCGCTCGACTCGATCGCGCAATGGATCGAGCGCACCGAGGGCCGCCTGTCGGATGGCGAGCGCGCCACGGTCGAGCGCCAGGAGCGCGCCACCGCCGTAATCGCCGACGCGATCAAGACGATGGGCACCCGGCTCGCCGACATCGAACGCCGGGCCGAAGAGACCAGCCGCAGGCCGGCTGCCCCCCCAGCGCCCCTGCCGCAAGCCACGCGCCCGGTCGTGCTCAGCCGCGACGGTCTCGCCGCCGCTGTGTCCGACATCCGTTCGCGCCAGCGCGCCCTCGACGGCGATGCGCGCGCCGCAGTCTTCGAGCGCCCTGCCGCCACAGCTTTTGAGCGCCCTGCCACCGCCGCGCCGACGCTCGCGAGCCTGCGCGAGGATCTGCGCCAGCTGAACGATCGCATCGCGCCGGCCCAGCCGGCGATGCGGGTCGAGGAGCAGCGCGCCGCCTACAAGCCGCTCGAACGGGCGATCAGCGAGCTCGGAGCCAGGCTCGACCGCCTCGACGGGCGTGAGCGGCTCGACCCCATCCTGAAGCCGCTGGCGCGGATCGAGGCCGAGATCGGCCGCCTGTCCGACGGGCGCTCGCAGGAAAGCTACAACCGCTTCGAGCTCGAAGTCGCCCATCTCGCCGCCAAGGTCGACGCGCTCGCCGCACGCGGCGGCGACCGCCAGCTGATCGCTCCGATCCTGAACGAACTCGCCGAGTTGCGAGAGATCGTCTCCACTCCGGACGGCCGGCGCTTCGACGACCTGTCGCTGCAGCTCAACGCCCTGACCTCGGATGTCGGGCGCCTGCGCGACGACACCCGCGACCTGCGCAGCCTGTCGCTGGCGATCGAGGATGTGCGCGAGAGCCTGCACGCCGATCGCCTGCGCGAGCGCACCGGTGACAGCGCCCCGCTGCTGGCCCTGTCGCGCCAGGTCGAATCGCTCGCCCAGAAGCTCGACACGCTACCGACGATGACGACCTCGGTGATCGACGGGCAGGTCGACCAGCTCGTCGCCCGCCTCGGCGAACTCGACGCCATCGGCCGGCCGGCCTCCAACCAGCTCGCCGAGCGCATCGAATCGCTGGTGATCAAGCTCGAAGAGCTGGCCGACCGGCCGCCGAGCCGGCTCGAGGACCGGATCGAGACGCTG
This sequence comes from Allobosea lupini, assembly GCF_900109525.1. Lineage (GTDB taxonomy): Bacteria > Pseudomonadota > Alphaproteobacteria > Rhizobiales > Beijerinckiaceae > Allobosea > Allobosea lupini. The sequence goes on from NZ_FOAN01000002.1 coordinate 706,673, forward strand.
ACCGATCGCATCGAGCAGCTCGCCGCCTCGAGCAGGCTCGCCCAGATGACGGATGACGGCGGCACACCTGTCGCCCGGGTCGACATGCGCCCGGTCGAGGACATGCTGCGCGGCCTCGCCGCCAAGATCGACGAGGCTGGCCGACCCGGCGCCGGCTCCGATTCCTTCGATGCGCTCGAGCGCCAGATCGCCGGCCTGACCCAGCGGCTGGACCAACAGGCCGCGACCCGCTCTGCCGAAAACGGCATCGAACGGACGCTGCAGGACCTCGTCGTCCATCTCCAGGGCATGCGCGAGGACACCACGGCGGCGGCCGAGCGCGCGGCGCGCGCCGCAATGGCCGACCTGCCGCCGTCTCGCGGCGCCAGCCTGTCGGAACTCAGCGACCTGATGAGCGGCCTGCGCGAGACCCATGTCTCGACCGGACGCGAGACCCAGGATGCGATCGGCGCCGTGCACCGGACGCTGGAGACCATCATCGGTCGCCTCGGCGATCTCGAAGCCGAGCTGGGCGAGGACCGGCGCGGTGGCGCAGCCACGCCACGCGTGCGCACACCCGCTGCGGCCGACGAGATCCGGGCGGTGGCTCCCACTGCCCCGATGGCCGAGCGCTTCGTCGCCGAGACGCGCCTGCCGCGCACCGGCGGGCTCGACCTGCCGCTGGAGCCGGGCTCCGGCCGGCCGCGCCCCGAGGCGCCCGCCCCACAGGGCAACGATCCGCAGGCCGTGCGCCAGAGCCTGATCGCCGCGGCGCGTCGCTCGGCCAAGGCCGCCAGCGACGCTGCGGCGACCAACCCGGCGACGACCGAGACGAGCAAGCCCGGCAAGGCGGCCAAATCACCCTCCGGCGGCGGGCGCCTCAAGGAAATTCTCGAAAAGCGCCGGCGGCCGCTGCTGCTCGGCCTCGCCGCGCTGGTTCTCGCGATCGGCGCCGCCCAGGTCTTCTCGAGCAGTCAGCAGGGCAGCGCCAAGAAGCAGCTGGTGAACGAGAGCAGCAGCCGGACTGAAGCGACCCGGCCCGCCCCCGCCGAAGCTCCTGCGGCCAAGCCGGCCCCGCAAGGCGCCCCGGCGGAGCCGGCGGCACCGCCGGTGAAGGACCAGAGCTCGGCCCTGCCGCCGCTGCAGATCGGCACGACGCCGGCGCAGGCCGCGGTTCCCGCGCCGGCCCAGACGGCCAATGCGGAGTCGCTGCCGCCGGCAGCCTCCGTGCCCTCAATGGTGGCTTCGCTGCCACTGCAGAGCCCGTCCGAGGCGGTCGATACCGTCACCGGCATCGGCGAGTTGCCGCCGACTGTCGGCAGCGCCGGCCTGCGCAAGGCAGCGCTCGCGGGCGACGCCCGCGCGGTCTACCAGATCGCGGCCCAGGCGGCCGACGGCCCCGGCAACCGCGACCCGAAGCTGGCGCTGCGCCTGTTCGAGCGCGCCGCCGTCGCCGGTCTCGGGCCGGCGCAGTTCCGCCTCGGCAACATGTTCGAGAAGGGCATCGGCACCAACCGCGACCCGGCGCTGGCCAAGGTCTGGTATGGGCGCGCCGCCGAGCGCGGCAACGCCAAGGCGATGCACAATCTCGCAGTGCTCTACGCCGAGGGTGCCGGCGGCAAGCCGGACTATGCCACGGCGACCGACTGGTTCCGCCGCGCCGCCGAGCATGGCGTGCGCGACAGCCAGTACAACCTCGCCATCCTGCTCGGCCGGGGCCTCGGCGCTCCGGCCGATCTTGGCCAGTCCTATCGCTGGTTCGCGATCGCGGCAGCCCAGGGTGACGAGGATGCCGGCCGCAAGCGCGACGAGGTGGCGGGCCGGCTGCCGGCCGGTGATCTCGCCGCCGCCAAGGCAGCGGCTGAGAGCTGGAAGCCGAAGCCGCTGGAGGCGAACGCCAACGAGGTCACGCAGCCGGCCAAGGGCTGGGACGAGCCGCCGGTCGCCGGCAAAAAGCCGGCCAAGCCGAGCCGCGGCTGAGCTTTCGGTGCAGGCCGGACCTGCGCCGAAAGCCCCTCAAAACTGCACAAATTGAAAAGGATTCCGCTGTAGCGTCACCGCTATGGCGTGATTTTCGTTCGGACGGTCCCGGCGGAGCAGCAGAAATTCGTGCCGGCTCAGCACGTCGGGCATGTTCTCGTCGCAAAAGTCGTATCCACTTTTGCGGCTCATGCCCGACATGAGGTGGCATCGACGGCCGGTAAGGTTTGGAAGCGTGCAGATCTATCTCCCGATCGCGGAACTGCCGATCAGCATTTTCCTGGTGCTCGGGCTGAGCGGCGCGGTCGGCTTCATCTCGGGCCTGTTCGGCGTCGGCGGCGGCTTCCTGCTGACGCCCTTGCTGATCTTCCTCGACATCCCCCCGGCCGTCGCTGTCGCGACCGTCGCCGCGCAGGTCGCCGGCTCGTCGATGACCGGCGTGCTGACCTACTGGCGGCGCAACGCGCTCGACTTCAAGCTCGGCGGCATCCTGGTCTCGGGCGGCATAGTCGGCACGATCCTGGGTGTGCTGTTCTTCAACTCGATGCGGCGGCTTGGCCAGCTCGAGCTGGTGATCACCCTGGCCTATGTCACGCTCTTCACCTGCATCGGCGGGTTGATGCTGTTCGACGCGGTGCGCGTCGCGCTACGCGACCGCCGGGGCAAGCCGGCCCGCCGCCTGCGCGAGGCCGGCTCGCATCCGCCCTGGATGGGCCTGCCGCTGCGCATGCGCTTCCCGCGCTCCCAGCTCTATGCCAGCGTGATCCCGATCATGGCGCTCGCCGTCATCATCGGCTTCATCGGTGCCGTTCTCGGCGTCGGCGGCGGCTTCATGCTCGTCCCCGCACTGATCTATTTCTTCCGGATTCCGCCGGCCGTGGTGGTCGGAACCTCGCTGTTCCAGATCCTGGTCACCATGACCGGCGCGACGGTGCTGCACGCCGTCACCAACCAGTCGGTCGACATCATCCTGGCCATGCTGCTGCTGGTCGGCGGCGTCATCGGCGCGCAGTTCGGCGGCCGGGCAGCGCGCAATCTCAACGTCTCCTCGTTCCGGCTGCTGCTGGCGCTGCTGATTCTGTCGGTCGGCCTGCGCTTCGCGGTCGAGCTCTTCCTGCCCCCGAGCGAGCCCTATTCGGTGGTGGTGCAGGACGGAGCGCAGCGATGAGACACGCGGCGCTCGCCCTCATAGCGGCCTGCCTCGCGGTCCTCGCCGCCCTCCCCGCGAAGGCCGAGGCGCTGATTGCGGCCCTGTCGACCCACCGGATCGCGATCGCCTCAAACTTCACCGGCGACCAGCTCGCGGTGTTCGGCCTGGTCGAGCGCGATGGCCGGTCCGTCGCGCGGGCCGACCCCTACGACATCGTCGTCACCGTCCGCGGCCCGCGGCGCATGCTGATCGTGCGCGAGAAGGAGCGCGTCGGCCCGCTCTGGATCAACCGCACCCAGCGCCGCTTCCCGGACCGCTCGATCTATCTCTCGGTCGCGACCAACCGGCCGATCAAGGAGATCCTGTCGGAAGAGGCGGCGCGACGCGACAAGATCGGCCTGGCCAATGCGCAGCGCACACCGACGGGCTTCGACTTCGAACTCGATATCGCCCGCTTTCGCGAAGCACTGATCCGGACGCTCGAAGGCAAGCAGCTCTATGCGCTGGACGAACGAGGCGTGACCTTCCTGTCGCCGGCCCTGTTCAGCTCGCAGATCAAGATTCCGGCGGTCGCGCCGACCGGCCCCTATGAGGTCGAGGTCCTGCTCTATGCCGGCGGCTCGATCCTGGCGCGCCAGACCACCAATTTCGAGGTGGTGAAGACCGGCGCAGAACAGCGCATGACCTCGGCCGCGCATGACCGGCCGCTTCTCTACGGCCTGGCGACGGTCGCGGTGGCCCTGCTGCTGGGCTGGCTGGCGACGGTGATCTTCCGGCGCGACTGAGCCTTGGATCGCACGTCGGCTTGTTTCGAGTAAGTGGATTCGACTTTCGGTCCGACGCTTCAGCCCGTCAGCATCTCATAGGCAAGGAAGGGCACGATCGTGCCTTCGGCCACGTTCGTCAGCTCGTCGGCGAGCTCGACCAGCCCGTCGGTCTCGGTCAGCGAGGTCAGCACGCCGGCGCCATCGCGCGGATGCTTGCGCGCCACGGAGATGCCGTCCGGCCCGGGAGCCAGCGAGACACGGACGTATTCGCGCCGGCCCGCCTTCTTCTTGTAGGGAAAGCCGAGCCTGACCGGCAGGCCGTGCAGCCTGTTCGGCGGTGTGCCCGAGAGGAGCGCGATCACGGTGCGGGCAACGAACGCGAAGGTGACGAAGACCGCGACGGGGTTGCCGGGGAGACCGATGAAGGGGGTGCCGGCGACGTGCCCCATCGCCACCGGGCGGCCGGGCTTGATCGCAACACGCCAGAAGGCGAGTTCGCCGGCGCGCTCGACCGCCGCCTTGACGTGGTCCTCCTCGCCTGTGGAGACGCCGCCCGAGGTCAGGATCAGGTCGCAGCTTTCCGCAGCCCGCAGCAGGCGTGCGGCGAGGCTCTCAGGTTCATCCTTGAGGATGCCAAGATCGACGACCTCCGCCCCGGCGCGGGTGACGAGCGCGCGCAGCAGGCTGCGATTGGCATCGTAGATGCCCGCGCGCGGCAGGGCCGTGCCGGGCTCGTTGAGCTCATCTCCGGTCGAGAAGATCGCGACGCGGACACGTCTGCGCACCGCGACTTCGGTCAGGCCGAGCGCGGCAAGCAGCGCGAGGTCCTGTGGTCGCAGGCGCCGGCCGGCAGCGAGCGCGACATGCCCGCGCGGCAGATCTTCGCCCGCTGGCCGGGTATTGGCGCCACGCTTCAGCCCGGGCGGCAGGATGACCGCGCCGGCTTTCAGCGTGACGTCCTCTTGCATGAAGACGGTATCGGCACCCGCCGGCATCGGCGCGCCGGTAAAGACACGCACGGCCACCCCCACCGTCGCGACACCGACGGCGTCGTTGCCGGCTGCAACCCTGCCCGAGAGCGGAAGCTGCGTTTCCGCGGCCGTCAGGTCGGCGAAACGGACAGCATAGCCATCGACCGCCGAATTGGCGAAGGGCGGCAGGTCCAGCGGCGCGATGACATCCGCGGCCAGCACGCGCCCATCCGCCGCGGCGAGCGAAACAGTCTCGCTGCCGGCCACCGCCGCGATGCGCTCGGCGGCGTGTCCGGCCGCCTGCTCGATCGTCAGCATCGGCCCGAAGGCGTCGGCATCCGCGCTGAGCTGCGCCATCGTCAGGAATCCTCTTTCGCCCGGGCCAGCACCGTGTCGAGCGGCTGGGCCTTGGCGAAGAGACAATCGGCGATGGCGGCGACGTCGTCGAGCCCGATCACCGGGCAACCGGCATCCGGAAGGGCGGTGTCGCTGGCGATGGCGACGATGCTGGGATCGCCTGGATGCAAAGGCGGCTTGTCGTTGGCGGCGCGATAGACCTCGAGCTTGGCATGCCGATCGCGCTTGAAGCCCTCGACGATGACAAGATCGACCGGAGACAGCCGCGCCAGCAGCTCCGGCAGCGCCGCTTCGGGCTCGTCGCGCAACTCGTGCAGCAGCGCCCAGCGCTTGCCCGAGGAGATCAGCACCTCGGAGGCGCCGGCCTGCCGGTGCGCCCATGAATCCTTGCCGGGGGTGTCGAGATCGAAGGCGTGATGGGCGTGCTTGATCGTCGAGACCCTGACGCCGCGGCGATTGAATTCCGGGATCAGCTTGGTGAGGAGGGTCGTCTTGCCGGCCCCGCTCCAGCCCGCCAGTCCGATCACGCGCATCGACAACGACATCCTCAAAAAGACAAAGCCGGGCGCGAGATGCGCCCGGCTGTCATCATGCAAATGCCGTCAGCGGGTCAAGCGCGGCAAAAGTTCACTCCGCCGGCTGCAGCTTGCCGCCGTGGACATGGCCCTTCTTCATTTCCTCGGCGACCCAGAGCGAATGGTGCTCCCTGGCCCAGTTGAGATCGACCTCGCCGGAGCCCATCGCGTCGAAGGCGCCCTCCATGCCGACCGTGCCGATATAGATGTGGGCGAGGATGGCAGCGATCATCAGCACGCCGACGATACCGTGGACCACATTCCAGAATTGCAGGTTGAGCACGCCGCCGGCCGTCGCGGGGAAAAGCAGATAGACGCCCGAGACGCCGAGCGCAGCGCCCCCGAGCACGACAGTCCAGAACACGATCTTCTGGCCGCCGTTGAAGCGCTTGGCCGGCGGATGGCCCTTGCCGACGATGCCGCCGCCGGCCGCGAACCAGCGGACGTCGACCATGCCGGGGATGTTGTCCTTGATCCAGATCAGGAACATCAGGGCGATACCCAGCATGAACGGCCATGCCAGGTAGTTGTGCGCCCATTTCGCCACGATCGAGACGTTGGTGAACGCCTCCGGGCCGATCAACGGCAGTAGCAGCGCCTTGCCGAAGGTGACGTTCAGACCCGACAGCGCCAGCACGATGAAGCAGGCTGCAGTAAGCCAGTGGACGAAGCGCTCGAAACCGTTGAAGCGCGTCAGCGTCTGCCCGGAGGGACCGCTCTCGATCCGGATACGGCCGCGGATGAGATAGAAGGCGATCAGCGCGATCAGCATGCCGAGCACAGCGACCGCGCCGATCTTGGTCATGGTGTTCTGGTGGAAGGCCCGCCACTCGCGCCCGGCGGGGCGCTCCAGCGTCGCCGCCTTGGTGTCGGGGATGCTGATGCGGCCCTGCAATTCGGCCGAAGGATTGCCCTTCAGCGCATCGAGGAACTGCTTCTCCCTGACCGAATCGGCGGTCGGGTTGACCTGCTGGGCGGAGCCAGGCTGGGCGATGCCGACGGCGATGGCCAGCAGCAGCGCCGTTACGAGGAAGCGGAGATGAGCGCGCAGCGACATTGCGGCATCCTTTTCGCGAAGGCAGCGTCAATCTGGGGAAGAACGCACCCGACCTTTTGCCAGGCCGTGATGCGCCCTCCTCCCCCAGCTCAGATCGTGATGGTTTCCCGATAGGCCGTCTGCCAGCCCCAGGCTCCCGAGCCGTAGCCGCGCTTGACCACGCGTTCCTTGTAAATCTGCGCGATCACCTCGCCGTCGCCGGCGAGCAGCGACTTGGTCGAGCACATCTCGGCGCAAAGCGGCAGCTTGCCCTCGGCGAGACGGTTCGAGCCGTATTTCTGATACTCGGCCGGCGACAGGTCGGCCTCCGGGCCGCCCGAGCAATAGGTGCACTTGTCCATCTTGCCGCGCGAGCCGAAATTGCTGACCTTCGGATATTGCGGGGCGCCGAACGGGCAGGCGTAGAAGCAGTAGCCGCAGCCGATGCACAGGTCCTTGTTGTGCAGCACGACGCCGTCGGCGGTGTTGTAGAAGCAGTCGACCGGACAGACGGCCATGCAGGGTGCGTCCGTGCAATGCATGCAGGCCATCGAGACCGAGCGCTCGCCGGGCTTGCCGTCATTGATGGTGACGACGCGCCGGCGGTTGATGCCCCAGGGCACGTCGTTCTCGTTCTTGCAGGCGGTGACGCAGGCGTTGCACTCGATGCAGCGATCGGCGTCACAGAGGAATTTCATCCGGGCCATGGTTCAGTTCCTCCTCACGCCGCCGCGATCTGGCAGAGCGTGACCTTGCCTTCGTGCATGGCGGTCACAGGGTCGTAGCCATAGGTCGTGACGATATTGACCGACTCGCCCAGCACGATCGGGTCGAGGCCCTTCGGATAATTGCCGCGCTGGTCGACGCCCTGATAGAAGCCGCCGAAATGGAAGGGCATGAAGGCGGCGCCTTTGCCGACCCGCTCGGTGACCAGCGCCTTGACCCTGGCCTTGGAGTTGTTCTCCGGTCCTGTCACCCAGACGAAGGCGCCATCCCGGATGCCACGCTCGGCCGCATCCGCCGTGTTGATCTCGACGAACATGTCCTGCTGCAATTCGGCCAGCCACTTGTTCGAGCGCGTCTCCTCGCCGCCGCCCTCGTATTCGACGAGGCGGCCGGAGGTCAGCACGATCGGGAACGACTTGGCGATGCCCTTCTCGACCGCCGCCTTCTGCACGGAGGTGTGGAGGTTCGGGATGCGCAGCGTGCGCTCGTCCGGACGCGCCGGCCATTTCGCCACGAGGTCGACGCGCGGCGAGTAGATCGGCTCGCGATGGACCGGCACCGGGTCGGGGAGGTTCCAGGCATTGGCCCTGGCCTTGCCGTTGCCGTACGGCACGCAGCCATGTTCCAGCGCGACGCGCTGGATGCCGCCGGAGAGGTCGGTCGACCAGGAGACGCCATCGACGGCGTTGCCGCCGATCCAGGAGATGGTGGCCAGTTCCGCCGGCGTCAGGTCCTTGTCCCAGCCGAGCTTCTTCAGCACACCCATGGTGAACTCGGGATAGCCGTCCTTGATGTCCGAGTTCAGCGAGTAGGAGCCGCCCTCGGCGAGCAGGGTATCCTCGACTTTGCTGCCGTCGGGCAGCGTGCGCTCGCGGGTGAGGCCGAAGCGCGGGCGGAAGGTGCCGCCGCCATCCTTGGCCGCGAGCGAGGTGTTGTAGAGGATGTGCGTGCCCGGGTGCTTGTATTCGGGCGTGCCCCAGCACGGCCAGGGCAGGCCGTAGAAATCGTTCTCGACCGGCGAACCCTTGGCGCCGCGCAGCGTCACGATGTCGAACTTGTCCTGGTTCGCCATGTGCAGCTTCAGGCGCTCGGGCGACTGGCCGGTATAGCCGGTCGACCAGCCGCCGCGGTTGATCTCCCTGAGGATCGATTCGGCCGTCGGCTCCAGCCCGATCTTGCCCTGGACCATCTCATAGGGCCGGAACATTTCGGTGGCGAAGCCGAGCTTCTGCGAGAGCTTGTAGATGACCGCGTAGTCGCTGGCCGATTCGAAGATCGGCTCGACGACCTTCTCGCCCCATTGCACCGAGCGGTTCGAGCAGGTGCGCGAGCCGGAGGTTTCGAACTGGGTGCAGATCGGCAGGATGTAGGTCCCGTTCTTGCGCCCGCCGAGCGAGACGAAATTGGTCGGATGCGGATCGCAGACGACGAGGAGATCGAGTTTCTCGAGGCCCTTCACCGCATCGGGCATGCGCGGGATGGTGTTGCCGCCATGGCCCATGACGAACATGGCTTTGAGGTTGTCCTTCTGGTCGACCTGCTCGGCCGGCAGGTTCGCGGCGTCGAACCAGCGGGTCGAGGTATGGCCGGAGGTCTCCATATTGGCCTTACGCGTGCGGGCCGGCCGGCCGCCCTTGGCCGGCACTTCGTCGAAGCGTGAGACGAAATAGTCGTAGTCGACGCCCCAGACGCGGGCCCAGTGGCGCCAGGCGCCCTCGACCAGGCCGTAATAGCAAGGCAGGTTCGAGATATCCAAGCCGAAGTCGGTTGCGCCCTGGACGTTGCAGTGGCCGCGGAAGATGTTGGCGCCGGTGCCGTTGGAGCCGACATTGCCGGTCGCCAGCAGGAGGTTGCAGATAGCGCGGACATTGGCCGTGCCGACCGAGTGCTGGGTCACGCCCATGCACCAGACAAAGGTCGCCGGCTTAACCGTGGCGAAGGTCTGGGCGACGCGCTTCAGCTGCTCGCCCGGAATGCCGGTGATGTCCTCGACCGTCTTGGGATCGTATTTCTCAACCTCCTTGCGGACGTCGTCCATGCCGTGGACGCGCGCGGCGATGAAGGCCTTGTCCTCCCAGCCGTTCTTGAAGATGTGCCACATCAGGCCCCAGATCACCGCGATGTCGGTGCCCGAGCGGAAACGGACATAGTCGGTGGCATGCGCCGCGGTGCGGGTCAGGCGCGGGTCGAAGACGATGACGTTTGCGCGCTGCTGCTCCTTGCCGGTCAGGATATGCTGCATCGAGACCGGATGCGCCTCGGCCGCGTTCGAGCCCATGAAGATGACGGTCTTCGAATTGCGGATGTCGTTGTAGGAGTTGGTCATGGCGCCGTAGCCCCAGGTGTTCGCGACACCTGCGACCGTGGTCGAGTGGCAGATGCGGGCCTGGTGATCGACGTTGTTGGTGCCCCAGAAGGCCGCGAACTTGCGGAACAGATAGGAGCCTTCGTTGGAGAACTTGGCCGAGCCGAGCAGATAGACCGAATCCGCGCCGGACTTGGCCCGGATCTCCGTCATCTTGTCGCCGATCTCATTGATCGCCTGGTCCCAGGACAGGCGCTGCCACTGCCCGTCGACCAGCTTCATCGGATACTTGATGCGGCGATCGCCATGGACGAGCTCGCGCACCGAGGCCCCCTTGGCGCAATGGCTGCCGCGGTTGATCGGGCTCTCCCAGGCCGGCTCCTGGCCGACCCAGACGCCGTTGTTGACCTCGGCCCGGACGGTGCAGCCCACCGAGCAATGGGTGCAGATGTTCTTGACGACCTTGGTGCCGGTGGCGGGGCCGGGCACGGCGGCCTCGGCCTTGCGGACCGAGCCGATCTGCAGGGCGCCGGCAGCCGCGACACCGCCGGCGACGAGGCCGGAGCGGCGCAGGAAGGAGCGGCGGTCCATCACGCCGGAGGCGAGGCCTCCAAGGGCGCTCTGCAGGCGGCCGCGCTGGACGTCGGCGGATTTGCGCTTGATCAGCATGATGCCGCCTCCTCAGTAACGGTTGACACGGTAGAAGTCCTTGACGTGCTCGCTCTCGCGATAGCGCGCCTTCGTCTCGTCCTTGCCGGGATCGACGGCGGCGGCAGGCGCGACCGCGACTGGAGCCACGGCCACCGTTGCGCCGGCGCCGAGCGCCTTGAAGAAGTTGCGGCGGTCGAGAGCCGTCTCCTTGCTCTTCTGCGACATCGTCGTCTCCTCCGTGCCGTATGTCATGCGGGCAGGCTCGCGGCCTGCGTCTCGATCGAAAGGTAAAGGCTGCCGACCCGGCCGACAGCGCGGTAGAACCGCGCCGCCTGCGCGGTTTCGAGATCGGCGAAGAAGCGGTCGGCCCAGGGGCGGATGTGGCGGGCGAAGAAAGATGCCTCGTCGACCCCCTCGCCCGAGACCTCGTCGCGGATCAGCTTGGCCTCGATATCCATCAGCACGGCGATATGGTCTTCGGGCTCGCCGACGCGCTCGGCGCGGGCGAGACCGAGCCTGCCCATGTCCTCGCGCACCAAAGCGAGCGGGCGCTCGTGCAGGAAGCCGGTGAGATAGTAGGAGGCATATGGCAGGAGCTCACCGCGGCCGACACCGATGAAGAGCTGGAAAAACTCGTCTCGCACCTGTTCGGGGCTCGCCTCGGCGGCGGCTTCCGCCAGAGCCATATGGGCCATTCCGAGCGGGGAAGCATCGCCGCGCAGGCTCTGCAGGGCCGCAAGGGTTTCGATTGTCGGAGCGCGCCAGAGCAGAGCGCCGATCAGCTCGAACTCGTCGGCGCGGGCGGCGTCGAGCGCGTCGATCGCGAGGGCGGCAGTCTCGACGATGATCGGCTCCTGCGGGTAGAGATCGGGCCGCAGATCGCTGCGCGAGACGCCGGTCAAAGCCTCCACCGAGAGGACGCGATCGGCCGGGACACGCTTCCAGGTCGAGATCGCCGGCTGCGAGACACCGACCCCTCGCGCCAGCGCACGCACGCCGCCGGCCGCTTCGATCGCTCGCTCCAGAGCCTGGTCCCGCATGAACGAAGGCGTCTCCAATCCCGCGCCAGCAAGCTAGAACCCGCCGGAGCACGCGGCGATAATGAGACCTTATCGGTTTAGATTGCAATTGTTCTCAACTGAAGCTCAGAGCGGCGTCGCCCCCCCGCCACGACGCCTTGCCCGCTGCTGTGGCGGCTGAATTTCAGGTATTTTTTGCGCTGCAACAGAACTGCCGCCCGGAGAAACACTCGATTCAGCAGCTTTTTCAGCGAATTTTTGGGAAACAGCCTCGTCGCCTAGCCGCACCGGCTGGGCGTCATCGGCGGCTATTCCAGGAACCTGCTGCGCCGCAGCAGAATCAGACCCGCTCTCGTCATTAGACGAAGGTCGAACAACTGCGACGTCGTTACGCACCTCCTCGGTTGGACCGGCAACCGGCTCGGGCGGCTTGCCGAAGATGTTGGCCAGCATCTCCTCGACATTGTCCGACTCGCTGAGCGGCCCATAGCCCGGCGCGCCACCCGGCGTGTTCCAATCGAGCGCATAGTCACGGGCCGGGTCGAGATAGCCCGAGATCGCCGGATCGCTCTCCCAGGCGCGCCGCAGTGCCTTGAGCTTCCACTCCTCGGGCACGTTCTGCTTCAGCCAATGGGCGACGTCGAAATCCTTGTCGACGAGGTCAAGCGAGGGCGGCTCGACCATCTCCGCTTCGGGTTCAGGTGGAGAGGCCTGCGAGATGGGAGCGGGAGCATCTGGCTGCTCTGCGGCGACGGGCGTGGCCGGCTGCTGCGCCTCCTTCTTGCGGCGCGCCCAGCGGCCGAGAAAGCCTTCTTCGCGGTCCTCGTCCTCGGGGCGCGGCATCAATCCTCTCCACGTTGGAGACCCGGGCGCGGCCGCATTCCGCCCTTGCGCGGATCATGCTCCGTGCGCTTGCGCTTGACGAATTCGCGCTCGACATGGTGCGCCTCGAAGAAGGCGAGCACCGCTTCGGCGATCGCAGCCGGCATCGGCACAGCCTCGACGATGTCGTCGACATTCTCCAGGAAGACCTCGCCCTCGGACGGATCGGCGGTAACGCCGACCAGCTCCAGCGCCGGCTCGATCCCGGTCGGCCGGATCGAGACCCAGAGCTTGGCGTTGCCGCTCGCGAAATTCTCGCGGAAATGGGCAGTGTCGACCGAATGCAGCGTCAGCACGGCCGAGCCGAGATAGAACTGCTCGCGCCTGTCGTCGCCGGCGAGCCGGCTCCAGGGCGCGAGGGGCGGCGGCTCGGGCAGCACCGCGATCGGCGCCCAGGCATGGTCGGCCCAGGGCGAATCAAGTTTGCGCCGCTCGACCACGACACCAACCTCGTGATGTTGCTGCATGGCCTCGTCCTCAATTCGCCATCTCGTGCGCGGCGAGCGGCAGGCCGGTCACCAGGTTCTGCGGCTTCATCCTGACCAGTCGGTCGCCGTCCATCGCCAGCATCAGATAGATAGGCGCTCCCTCGGCCGCCGGCAGCACCGGCACCTCGGATGGCAGGGTCAAACGGTAGAGCGCGATCAGGCGTGAAGCCTTGTCCTCATCGAGCGCCTCCCCCTTCCAGAGCGCATTGCCGATCGCGGTTGCCTGCGCATCGAGGCCGACGAACCAGCGCCAGTTTGCGTCCCTTACATTCTCGATCGCTTCGATCTCGACGTCGAAGCCATGGATCTGCCGGACCCAGTGGGCGATCGCCTTGCCGAGCGCAGCGCGGCCGGAGGGCTTGCCGCCGAGGTCGAGCACCAGGTCGAAGGCGTCCGAGCGCTGCCAGTAGCGGTCGGCATCGCCGCTCTTGAGGATATCGAGCGAGGTCACTGCCGGACCGCCGAGCATGGCGAGCAAGGGCGACGCATGCCTGTCAGCCTCGTGGCCCTCGATCATCTCGGCATCGGCGAGCAGGATCGTGTTCTCGTGCAAGGTGACGCGCTGCGGCCGGAACAGGCATTCGGCGGCACGCACCACGAAGGGGTCGCCTTCCTCGTCTAGCCCGGCGCGCAGGATGACGTGGACGAGCTGGTCGAGGAAGACGGGCGGGACGCCGGAGACGCCGCGGCGGATGATCCCGGCATAGGCACCCTGCAGCGTCGGCGCCGCCAGCAGACGCTCGCGCCAACCGAGCAGGAAGCGCCAGTTCTCGCGCGCATCGGCATCGGCGATGGCCGCGATCTCGCGCTCGGCGACCTCGGCCTGCGGCTGCGCCATCAGCTTGGCATGCAGTGCCCGCTCGGCATCGCAGGCTTCCTCCGGCGGCAGCACCTCCGGCCGCGCCAGATAGGCCTTGAGGAAATCATCGGTGACGACGAGTCCGCCGCCAACCTCACGGTCGAGCAGGAGATGACCGGAGCTCGCCCAGAAATGGGTCATCTCGGCGCGTCCTTGATCAACTGCATCAGGTCGACATGCTCCTCAGGCTCGTCCTCGCCATCGGTCTCGATGAATTCGAAGGCGCGGAACGCATCCTTGGGCGTATCACCGCGCGGCATCAAGGTCCGGAAGCGCTCGCGGATCTCGCCATCCTCGAGCGTGCGATGCAAAGCGAGCAGAGTCTGCGCGGGATGATCGCAGAGCGAAGCGGCGAATGCGACCTCCTCCTCGGCTGCGGCGCGCGCCGCCGCGAGATCGGGCGCTCCGAGTTTGTCGACGAGTTGCGTCGCAAGCTGGGCAACCGCTTGCTGACGTTCCTCCACCGTCACTTCGGTGACGACCGCGAGCGTGCTCCAGCCGAAGCTGCCGATACCGAGGAAGCCGGAGCGGAAGGCGACGCGGCCCTTGGTGTCGAGTCCGGCAACGCTATCCGGCGTGAACAGGAAGGAGCCGGTGACCAGCCATTCGCCAGGTTCCGCCGCCTTGCGGAAGACGAAGCCGTCCGACGGATCGAGCCGGATCGCGCGTGGGAGCTTGAGGGCATTCAATGTGAAGCCCTCATCCTGAGGAGCGCTCCGCAGGAGCGCGTCTCGAAGGATGCTCCAGCCGGTTCCGGAGCCTTCTGAAACATCCTTCGAGACGCCGCAGCGCGGCTCCTCAGGATGAGGGCTGAGGAGAAAGGCGGGGCGGTGTCGACGGCGCTCACAGCTTCGGCGCTCCGCTGTCGCGGTCGAGCCAGTCGACCTTCGCCAGCGCCTCGGTGAGGCTCCGACGTTCCGTGCCGAACTGCGAGGTCGCGATCAGGTCGCCGTTCGGCTCGATGCCGTGGCGCACGCCGACCACCTTTTCCAGCCGGTCGAGCCATCGCCGCGCAGCCGCCTTGGCGCCCTCGTCCTGCCAGTGGCTGACACCGAGCATGAGATGGCGGCAGAAGGACTCGATCAGGTCGACGGCATCGACTTCCTCGAAGCCCTCCTCGGCCATGCCGACGCCGGTCTGGCCGAGCTCGAAGGGCGACATCGTGGTCGCCCGGACCATGGCGCCGAAGACGAGCCAGTCCGGCACCTGATTCTCCGGGCAATCCGTCGGCCAGCCGAGGCGGCCGCCGCCGATCAGGCCGAGATCGTAGGTCAGCGCATCCGGCCAGCGGAACAGCACCGGCCGCTCCGGCGGCGAATGCACGGCAAGCGCATCGGCGAGCGCGTTCATGGCGAGGTAATGGGCGAGCCTCGCCTCGGCGAGGATGGCGTCGGGCTCCAGGACCACCGCGAATTCGACGATGTCGAAACGTCGCACCCAAACCAGGGTCGCGGCTCCGGCCTCGGCCGCGATCGCCTGCGCATGGGCGAAGGCGTCGCCCGATTCGCGCAGGGTGACGAGCGAAAAGCCCGGCGGCAGCACCGGCTCGCGCCTGAGATCGTTCTGCCTGACCGGCCCTGCCGCCATCGTTGCTGCCCTGTCGCCTCTTATCCCAAGGGAGAGGCTTGCTTCTTTGGAGCCATTCCAATCCCATATAGGGAGGAATTATCGCAAGCGCGACGAAAGCCGCTGCTTCGATCATGAGGACGCCTGGCCGATGACCGATGTCGCCCGCACGCTGATGATCTGCTCGTGCGAGGATACGATGCCGCTCGACGGCAAGGCGATCCAGCGCGGCTGCGCCGGCGCCGAGATCAGCGAGCATCGCCATCTCTGCCGCAGCCAGGTCGAACGCTTCCACGCCATGCTGGCCAAGAGCAATGCCATCACCGTCGCCTGCACGCAGGAGGCGCCCCTCTTTGAGGAGATCGCAGCAGACCTCGACTACACCGGCGATCTCATCTTCACCAACATCCGCGAACAGGCCGGCTGGTCGGACGAGGCCGGGTCCGCCGGCCCGAAGATGGCCGCCCTGCTCGCCGCGGCAAGCGAACCCATGCCGCCGGCCTCCTTCACCACGCTGACCAGCAAGGGCGTCGCGCTGATCTACGGCCGCGACGAGATCGCGATCACGCTGGCTCACCGGCTCGCCGAGCATCTCGACGTCACCGTCTTGCTGTCGCGTCCCGGCGAAATTTCGCCACCGCGCAGCGACGAATTCCCCGTGCTGAAGGGCACGATCGCGCAGGCGAGCGGCTGGCTCGGCGCCTTCGAACTCACCGTCAACGACTACGCCGCCCCGAGCCCGTCCTCGCGCGGGAAGCTCGTCTTCGAGGCACCGCGCAATGGCGCGGTCTCGCATTGCGATGTCGTCATCGACGTCTCCGGCGGCACGCCGCTCTTCCCGGCCGGTGACCTCCGCGCCGGCTATCTGCGAGCCGATCCACGCGATGCGGCCGCGGTCGAGCGGCTCGCCTTCCAGGCGAGCGGGCTCCTCGGCGAGTTCGACAAGCCGGCCTATGTCGCCCTGAACGAAGGCCTCTGCGCCCATGCGCGCTCGCAGAAGACAGGCTGCACGCGCTGCCTCGAACTCTGCCCGACCGGCGCGATAACCCCGGCCGGCGATCATGTCGCGATCTCCGCCGAGATCTGCGCCGGCTGCGGCGCCTGCGCCGCTGTCTGCCCAACCGGCGCGGTGACCTATGCGCTGCCGCCGGCCGATGCGCTGCTGCGCAAGCTGCGGACGCTGCTTGTCACCTATGCCGAGGCCGGCGGGCGCGAGCCCGTCGTGCTGCTGCATGACGGCGACCACGGCGAACCCCTGATCGAGGCGCTCGCGCGCCATGGGGCCGGCCTGCCGGCGCGGGTATTGCCCCTGCGCGTCAACGAGATCACCCAGATCGGTCTGGAAACCTTCGCTGCCGCGCTCGCCTTCGGCGCCTCCGCCATCCGCGTGATCGGCCGGGCCAAGCCGAAGCACGACCTCTCCGGCCTCACCCGCAATCTCGACTACGCCAACGCCCTCGCGGGCGCGCTCGGCTATGGCGAAGCCCGCGCCGCGCTGATCGAGACCGACGATCCCGACGCACTCAACGCCGCCCTGTCGAAGATCACGCCCGGCCCCAACGTCGCGCAACCAGCGCGCTTCCGGCCGATGGGAGCCGGACGCCCGCTGCTGCGCCAGACGATCGGTGAACTGCATGCCGCCGCGCCGGTGCCGGTCGCAAACGTGGCGATGCCACCACGCGCACCCTTCGGCACCGTTCATGTCGACACCGAGGGCTGCACGCTCTGCCTCGCCTGCGTCTCCGCCTGCCCCGTCAGCGCCCTCGGCGACAACCCGGAGCGCCCGACGCTGACCTTCCAGGAGGATCTTTGCGTGCAGTGCGGGCTCTGCGCCGCGACCTGCCCGGAAAAGGTGATCACGCTGGAGCCGCGCGTCGATTTCGACGCCTGGAAGGGCGGCCGACGGGTCGTCAAGCAGGAGGAGCCGTTCCACTGCATCGCCTGCGCCAAGCCCTTCGGCGTGCGCAGCACGATCGAAAAGATCGCCGCCAAGCTCGAGAACAAGCACTGGATGTTCGCTGGCGAAGGCGCCAAGCGCGCCTCGATCCTGCGCATGTGCGAGGATTGCCGGGTCGAGGCGGTGGTCAACGAGAGCTTCGACCCGCATCACTCGCCGCAGCGCCCGCCGGTGCGCACCACCGACGACTATCTGCGGGAGCGGGCGGAGCGCGGTGAGGACCCGCTGGGGTAGGATACGCTCCCGTCATGCTCGCCCTTGTGGCGAGCATCCAAGTCTTGAACACCGCATTGCCCGAACGAAGGCGTGGATGGTCGGGACAAGCCCGACCATGACGGAGAGAGCGGTCCTCCCTACCGCGTCACCTTCTCCAGCCAGTCCACCAGCGCCTGTCGATCCTCGGCAGCGCCGATCGTCTGCTCGGGCATCTTGGTGCCGGGCGTGTAGGTGTTCGGGCCGATCTCGAACAGCCTGGCGACGGTCTCTTTGCTCCAGACGATGTCCATGCCCTTGAGCGCATCGGAATAGGTATAGCCGGGCGCGGTGGCGATGCGGCGACCGAAGATGCCGTGCAGCGTCGGACCGGCTCTGTTGCCATCCGCCGGCGTCAAGGTGTGGCAAGCCGCGCAGGCGCGGAAGAGCTGCGCACCCCGCTCGCCCTGGAAGGCGGCGAGCGCATCCTCGCCGGCACGCGGCACCACCGCCCCGACATGCTCGCCGGTGACGGCGTTCCAGCGCCGGACCAGCCGGTCGGCGCCCCCGGATAGGAGCTGCTTGCCATCGGGCAGGAAGGCAAGCGACCAGACCGGCAGGCCAGGCCCGACAAGCGTGGCGCGGATCGTGCGCATCTTGCGGTCGATCAGCGCGACTTGGCCGCGCAGGCCACCAACTGCGATCGTTGCACCATCCGGCGAGATGGCGAGTGCGATCAATGGGGTGTCGCCGACGGCGATCTCGGCGCGCCGGGTGCCATCCGAGCCGAACAGACGCAAGCGGCCATCGGCAGCAGCGACCGCGATCTCGCCATCGGGCGCAGCGACAACGCCATTGAGCGGCGCGGGGGCGGTGACGATCAGCGGGGCGCCGCCATCCGCAGGCCAGAAGCGCAAGCTCGCATCATAGCCGGAGGAGACGACCATCCCGCCCGGCGCGAAGGCGACGCCGTTGACCGGCCCCTGATGGCCTTCGAGCACACGCGCCGTACCATCGGCCAGCGCGGCGACCCGAACCGTTCCATCCCAGGAGGCGGAAGCGAGATGCCCGCCCTCGGGTGAGATCGCCAGCGCCGCGACCGGCCCCTTGTGGCCTTCGATCACCTTCGCCGGCTCGGCGGCATCGCCGCGCCAGAGCCCGATCCTGCCGTCCTCGCCGCCAGTGGCGAAGCCCAGGCCTTTGACCGCGACGGCGGCGTTGACCGCGCCCTGATGGAAACGCAGCACCCTGATCGCGCTGCCGCGGGACAGGTCCCAGAGGATCGCCGACTGATCGAAGGAGCCCGTCAGCGCCACCGTGCCATCGGCCGAGACGGCGGCCGCGCGAACCGGTCCGCCATGGCCACGCAGCTCCTGGGCGAAGACATGGCTGCCGAAGGCGAGCGCAAACAGGGCAAGGACGATCCTGATCATGCAGCGATCATGTCGCTTCAATCAGCCTTGGCAAGGCGGCCTCGCCTTCTTCCCCCGCGGGAGAAGAGCCTCCCACCTGTTGCTCCCGTACAAAAAGCCATCATATGAAGCGCTGTCTCGTTCGATCGGCCTTCGCCCATGACGTCCATCCCGCTCAATCTGCGCGGCCTCAAATGCCCCCTCCCCGCCTTGCGCGTGCGCAAGGCGTTGAAAGCGGCGGCTCCCGGCGATCTGTTCCTGGTCGAGTGCACAGATCCGATGGCGGCGATCGACATCCCCAATCTGATGCGCGAGACCGGCGACGCGATCGAACTCAGCAGCAGCGAGGGCGAGCTGCTGGTCTTCCACATCCGCAAGGCCGCGGCCTAGCGTCGCGCAACAACCGGAGCCCAGATCGTGGCCCTTTCGCAAAACGACATCCTGCGCGCGCTCGAGCTGGTGAAGCTGCCGGCGAGTGGGCAATCGCTGGCGGCCTCCGGCCGCGTCGGCGACATCCTGATCAACGACGGCAAGGTGATCTTCGCAATCGGCATCGATGCGACCGAAGCCGGCGCGATGGAGCCGGTGCGCAAGGCGGCCGAGAGTGCGGTCGGCGGCATTCCGGGCGTGACGCAGGTCCTGGTCGGCCTCACCGCCGACAAGGCGCCGGGGCGAGCCCCCTCACAGGCGGCGGAGGCACGCCGGCAGGCGCACGGCCAGCCTGCGCCCGGCGGGCCGGTGCCGAAGGCGGCCGGCATTCCCGGCGTCAAGCAGATCATCGCGGTGGCGAGCGGCAAGGGTGGCGTGGGCAAATCGACCACCACGGCCAATCTCGCCGTTGGCCTGGCGACCCTCGGCCTCAAGGTCGGCGTACTCGATGCCGACATCTACGGCCCCTCGGTACCGAAGATCTTCGGCATCACCGGCAAGCCGCGGCTGGTCTCGGGCCGCACGCTCGCACCGATGGAGGCCTATGGCCTCAAGATCATGTCGATCGGCTTCCTGATCGACGAGGAAACGCCGATGATCTGGCGCGGGCCGATGGTGATCTCGGCGATCACCCAGATGTTGCGCGAGGTCGCCTGGGGCGAGCTCGACGTGCTCGTCGTCGACATGCCACCCGGGACGGGCGACGCCCAGCTCACCATGGCCCAGCAGACCCCGCTCGCCGGCGCCGTCATCGTCTCGACGCCGCAGGACCTCGCCTTGCTCGATGCCCGCCGCGGCGTCGCCATGTTCAGGAAGGTCGAGGTGCCGATCCTCGGCATCATCGAGAACATGAGCTATTTCATCTGCCCGGAATGCGGCCACCGCTCGGACATCTTCGCCCATGGCGGGGCAAGGCACGAGGCGGAGCGGCAGGGCGTGCCGTTCCTGGGCGAAATCCCGCTCGCCATGCCGATCCGCGAGACCTCCGATGGCGGCCGCCCGATCGTGGCGAGCGACCCGGACAGCGCCCATGCCAAGGCCTATGTCGCCCTGGCGCGGCAGGTGAAGGCCGGACTTGGCGGGCCCGCCCGGGCCGCGCCACGGATCGTGATCGAGTAAGGCCAACCGGCTTCGACGCTAGCCGCGGAGCACCGAGACACCAGGCCTGTCGGCCTGCGCCACGAACTGGTCGGAAGACGCTCTCTCCGCTTCCGTCTGTCGCTCCGTCAACATCCAGATATGGCCGAACGGATCGAAGAGCGAGGCGACCCGCCTGCCTTCGGTATCGGTCTGGACGCGGTCACGCAGCGCAGCGCCCGCCACGATCGCTTGCGCGAAACAGGTCTCGAGATCGGGAACCGTCAGCAGGATCGTCATGCTGACCGCCCCGGCCGCTTTGGGGAAGAACGGGCCGCCATAGGACGGCTCCTCCTCGCGGCGCGGATTGGAACCGGCGACGGAAACGCGGGTTCCACCGATGAGCATCTCGACCCCGGCGATCTCACCGTCGATCCTGTGTGTCTTGAGTTGCCGCGCCTCGAAAGCCTCGCTGTAGAAATCCGCGGCCTCCTGCTCACGCCCATGCTGCACGAAAATCCCCAGGCCCAAGCCGATGGTCTGCTTCATCTCGAATCTCCTGATCCGTCGCCGCTGGAATAGAGGGTGGGCGAAACCGGCGGATTCTTGATCGATCCGCGGCGAGCTCGCGCACGGCCCATCACCGATCCGCGATGACAAAGAATCTTGTTCATGTTATGTTCCAAGGTGACAATGATGGAGACGCGGCCATGCCCGTGCTGCCAACGCGCCATATCAGCATCGCGATCGACCGGCCGATCGAGGAGGTCTACGGCTTCCTCGCCGATCCCATGAACTTCCCGACATGGGCGGAGGGGCTCGGGGCTGAATTCAGCCATGTCGAGGGCATGACCTATCGCGCGAAGACGCCGATGGGGCCGATGCGGGTGATGTTCAGCGAGCCCAACCGCTACGGCGTGCTCGACCACGCCGTCATCCCCGACAGCGGCGCGCCGATGCACAACCCGATGCGTGCGCTGGCGAATGGCAGCGGCAGCGAGGTGGTGTTCACGCTGCTCAGGCGGCCAGAGATGACGGATGACGCCTTCGCCCGCGATGCCGAATGGATCGCGGCCGATCTCGCCCGGTTGAAGAAGCTGCTGGAGGGCTAGAGTCGCACGCTGCTGGTCGCAAAGGCGACATCGACCGGGCGCTGATAGGTCGCCAGCACCAGGCTCGCCCCATAGGCGGCAATGGCAGCGAAAGCGACGGCGATGGCAAACGACTTCATGCGACTTCCCCCAGAGGCAGGCGAATAAGCTTCGCTCATCCCTCGAATCTAGGGGCGGGGCTGCGGCTGATCAAGCGTCGCCGAGCGCGGCATGCAGCCGCTCGGCGTCTGCGAGATCATCAGGCCGATTGGCGTTGAAGAACGGATCGACCGGCTCGACTGGCCATTCGACCGACACGACGCCATGGCGCGCCGTCCAGCGGTCGATCTTGCGCTCGTCCTCGACGGTGAGCGCATGGCGCAACTCCTCGCGCAGCGCGACCGGCCAGAGACCGATCACCGGATGGGTCCAGCCGCCTGAGGCAGCGCAGGCGAGCGGGACATTCCCCGCCTCCCGCGCCGCATGCAGCCGCGCCACCAGATCGCGCGGGATGAACGGCGTGTCGGCGGCGACGCTGACCAGCCACTCCGCGCCCGGCCGATTCACCGCGAGCCAGTCGAGGCCAGCGAGGATGCCGGCGAGCGGCCCGGCGAAGTCCGGCACGCTATCGGCGACGACAGGCAGACCGTAATCGGCGAAGCGAGAGGGATCGCCATTGGCGTTGAGCAGAAGCCCGTCGCATTGCGACGCCAGCCGCTCGAGCACATGGGCGAGGATGGTGCGGCCGGCGATGGTGCGCAGCGGCTTGTCGCCGCCACCCATGCGCCGGGCGAGCCCGCCGGCAAGGAGCAGGCCCAGGGTGGGAGGGCCGGGATCAGTCATCGCCGGCTCCCTTGCGGCGATGCTTGCCGCCCTCCTCCTCGACGCTGTCGGGGTCCTGGTCGAAGATGATGCGATCCTCGCCGGCCAGCGCCAGGAAGCGCTTGCCGCGCGCGCGGCCGATCAGGGTGAGGCCGGCCTTGCGGGCGAGCTCGACACCCCATTCGGTGAAGCCCGAGCGCGAGACCAGGATCGGGATGCCCATGCGCACCGTCTTGATCACCATCTCCGAGGTCAGTCGGCCGGTGGTGTAGAAGATCATCCTGCCGGGATCGACATCATGGCGGAAGAGCCAGCCGGCGACCTTGTCGACGGCATTGTGGCGGCCGACGTCCTCCATGTAGACCAGCGGCTTGTCACGCTCGCAGAGCACGCAGCCATGGATCGCGCCCGCCTCCAGATAGAGCGAGGGCGTGGTGTTGATCTTGCGGGTCAGCGCATAAAGCCAGCTGGTACGCAACTCGGCCTTCGGCAGGACGATCTCGTCGATCGCTTCCATCAGGTCGCCGAAGGCGGTGCCCTGCGCGCAGCCCGAGGTCAGCGTCTTCTTCTTCAGCTTCTGCTCGAAATCGGTGCGCTCCGGCGTGCGCACCACCACGACCTCGAGTTCCTCGTCATAGTCGACCGCCTCGACCGGATCGCCGCGCCTCAGCATGTTCTGGTTCAGGAGATAGCCGAGCGCGAGATACTCGGGATGGTCGCCGATCGTCATCATCGTGACGATCTCCTGGCTGTTCAGATAGAGCGTCAGAGCCCGTTCGGTGACGACGCGGGTCTCGACATGGGCGCCGCTATGGTCGATTCCGGCAACGGTCGCGCCGAGCCGCGCGGCAGCCGGGTCGGGCCGGATCAGGTAATCGTCGAGAAAATCGCTGCCGAGGGGCACGGATCGTTCCTTGCTAGCCTTCAGGCCGGCTGGCGGAGCGCTGCCATCGCCCAATCGGTCACGGCAGCAGATTCGGGCGGCAGGCGCTGCCAGTCTTCGCCGGCGAACTGCGACCAGGCGGCAAGCATGTCGTCGCGCACTGCGGTCAGAAGAGGCAGGCCGGCGACGACGCCGGCGGCGATCTCGGCGCGCAGCCCCTGGCCCAGCACCTCCTGCTTGCCGAACTTGTTGACGATGACGAGGTCGACCGGCCCAGACAGCGCGCCAGAGACGGCGGCACCAGCAGCCGCGAGGCCGGCAGCGTCAAGCCGGCAGCCAGCCGAGCCGGCACCGCGATCCTCGCTGATCGGAAAGAGCCGGCCGGAGGCGAGGTCCTCGAGCGCCATGCTGGCGCAGCCGCTCGTGCAGTCGCCATTGTTGTGCTGGACGACGCCGCCGAGCCGGACGGCCTCGCGCTTCAGGATATCGGCGACCTCCGCCATCAGTTCGTCGATGGGGAAGCCCGAGGAATAGACGATCGCGGCAAGCGGAGCAGTCATCATCTGCTTCATCCCACGGAACGGCACCCACTGCCAGTGAACTTTAGGTGTTCCAAAATGCGCGAGATGCTTTGCCAGTGTTGCAGCGCACCTACAGTCGAAGCTTGAGGCAGGCGCTAGGGTGACATGGGCTGTTCCCGGCATCCTGGCCGGGCGCGGCTCGCCGAGTACCCGCTTGCCGATGATCCGTCCCAACGCCCAGACGCCCCTCGACCCTGCGACCGACGCCGCGCTGCTGCTGCGCCGCATCGGCTTTGCGACGCTGGCGCTCGCCCTGCCACTCGCCTCGCTGGTCTCGCGCCGCGCCGCCGTCGTGCTGGTGCCGATCGGGGTGATCCTCTTGTCGATCGCCGCGCTGATCGAGGCGCCGCGCTGGTTCGCCGGCAATATCCGGGCTTCGATCTTCAGTCGCGCCGGCTTGACGCTGTGGGCGCTGGTCGGCTGGGCCGTGCTCTCGCTGATCTGGAGCCCCTATACCGGCTCGGCCACCGAAAAGGCGGCCAACCTGTTCCTTGCCGTGGCGCTCGGCTTCGCCGGCGCGGCGGCGCTGCCCGAGCGCATGCGCGCCTCGAATCTCAACCTCGCTGCGCTCGGCGCCGGCACCGCTGCGATCTTCGCACTCGGGCTGCTCCTGACGGAAGCGCTCGGCCCAGTCGACTCGCGCGCCGCCGACGCCGCGGGCAGCGTCGAGCGCGGCATCAGCGTCGTCCTGATCATGTCCTGGCCCGCGCTCGCCTGGCTCCTGTCGCGCGAGCGCGGGCTGACGGCGCTGGGACTGGCACTGGTCGTCGGGCTGCTTGCGCTCTCGCGCATCGAGGACGGCGAAGCGATGGCGATGCTCTGCGGCGCGATCGCCTTCGGCGCGGTCAGCGCCAACCGCATCGTCGGCGCGCGGTTGATGGGCGGGATCATGGCCGGACTGATGCTGCTCGCGCCGCTGCTACCCTTCCTGCTGCTGCCGTTCTTCAGGCTCTCGCCGGCGGTATTCAGCACGGTCGGCGCCGGCCTCGACATCTGGGCCGACATCATCTCGAGCCGCCCGGTGCAGCTCATCACCGGCCATGGACTCGACACCGTGCTGCGCGGACGCACCACCGGGGCGCTGCCGCTGGAGGTGCCGACCACCATCCTGTTCGAGACCTGGTACGAGCTCGGTCTTGTCGGCGCGGCGACGGCGGCGCTTTGCCTCTATTTCGCGGTCAGCGCCGCCGGACGGATGCCGGGTGCGCTCGCCGCCGGCGGCGTCGCGGCCTATGTCACGGCCTTTGCGCTGGCGGCGCTCGGCTTCGCCTCGTTCCAGACCTGGTGGCTGATGACGCTGACGGCGGTCGCGCTGCTCTTCACCGCCATCGCGCGCGGCCAGTATCGCACCGAGCGGCCGGTGGCGCCGCTGAGCCGTCGTCCCAAGGCGCCGAACCTCCACGCCGGGCAGTGATCTGAGGCGGCTTCTCCCGCCCGCTGCGGAGCGCTATCATCGCACGTCCGTGCCGATCGGAAGGCGAGGCCGCGATGCTTGCCACAGATGATCCGCTGATCCTCGATCTCGTCGAATGGGTCGCGCGCGGCGAGCGCAGCCATGCCGACCTCATGGAGAGCTGGCGCACCTCCTGCCCGCGCTTGACGGTCTGGGAGGACGCGATCGAGCATGGCTATCTCGCACGGCAGGGCGGACTGATCGCCGTGACAGCAAAGGGCTGGGCCCTGCTCAAGACGAGCGGCCGACGCGTCGCCTGAGCAGGTCCTTACGCCGCTTCCCGGCCCGCATTGACCGCATGGCAGGCGACGCCGTCGATCACCGGCGGGTTCTCGATGCGGCAGCGATCGAAGACCAGCGGGCAGCGCGGATGGAAGGTGCAGCCCGAGGGTGGGTTGATCGGGTTCGGAATCTCGCCCTTCACGCCTTCGCGCGGCTTGCCGACCATGGCGAGGTCTGGCACCGCGTCGAGCAGCATCTTGGTATAGGGGTGGCGCGGCGCGGCGAAGAGCTGCTTGCCGTCCGAGACCTCGACCAGGCGGCCGAGATACATCACGCCGATGCGCGTCGCCATGTGCCGGACGACCGCGAGATTATGGCTGATGAAGAGATAGGTCAGCCCGAACTTCTCCTGCAGGTCGCGCATCAGATTGAGGATCTGCGCCTGGACGGAGACGTCGAGTGCCGAGGTCGGCTCATCGCAGACGATGAACTCGGCGTTGGAGGCGAGCGCGCGGGCGATCGCGATACGCTGGCGCTGGCCGCCGGAGAATTCGTGCGGAAACTTCTTGGCGTCGTCCGGATGCAAGCCGACCAGCGAGAGCAATTCGCCGACGCGCGCCTCGATCGCGGCATCGCCCTGGATGATGCCGAAGGCCCGGATCGGCTCGGCGATGATCCGCCCGACACGCCAGCGCGGATTGAGCGAGGCGTAAGGATCCTGGAAGATCATCTGGATGCGCTTGCGCAGGCGCTGGCGTTCTTGGGCGACGTTGACGTCGTTCATCGAGACGCCGTCGATCGCGACCGTACCGCCGGATGGTTTCAGGAGACCGACGACCATGCGCGCCACGGTCGACTTGCCCGAGCCGGACTCGCCGACGAGCGCGAAGGTCTCGCCCTTGCGGATATCGAAGGAGACGCCGTCGACAGCCTTGAGAAATTGCTTGTCCTGGCGCTCCAGCACCCGGTTGAGCCAGGGCCTGGAGACATCGAAAACGCGCTTGAGGTCGCGGACCTGGACGAAGGCTTTGTCGCTCACGCCGCGATCTCCGTCTTGCCGGCCGGCGCCTTGGCCTTGTCGTAGAGATGGCAGGCGACCTGGTGGCCGCCGACATCGATGAGCTCCGGCCGGTCGATCCGGCAGCGGTCGAACACCTTGGCGCAGCGCGGATTGAAGGCGCAGCCTTGGGGGATGCTGGAAAGCCTGGGCATCGAACCCGGAATCTGCACAAGCCTGGAAGCATCGCCGGTGATCGAGGGAATCGCGCCCATCAATCCCTGCGTATAGGGGTGCAGCGGCTGCTTGATCACCTCACGCACCGGGCCGATCTCGGCGACACGGCCGGCATACATCACCGCGACCCGGTCGGCCGTCTCGGCGATCACGCCCATGTCGTGCGTCACCAGCATCACCGAGGTCCCGCGTTCCTTGCAGAGCCGCTTGATCAGGCCGATGATCTGCGCCTGCACGGAGACGTCGAGCGCCGTGGTGGGCTCGTCGGCGATGATGAATTCGGGCTCGGCGCAGAGCGCGAGCGCGATGACGACGCGCTGGCGCATGCCGCCGGAGAATTCGTGCGGGTAGCCGTCGATGCGCCGTTCGGGCGCGGGGATGCCGACCTCGTCGAGCAAGGCGATGGCGCGCTTGCGGGCATCGGCCGCGTTGAGATCGGTATGAGTCTGGATCGTCTCGATCAATTGCTCGCCGACCCGGTAGAGCGGATTGAGGCTGGTCAACGGGTCCTGGAAGATCATGCCGATGCGCTTGCCGCGAACGCGGCGCATCTGCTCGGGCGGGAGATGGTCGACACGCTCGCCGGAGAGCACGACCTTGCCATCGGCGATGCGACCGGGCGGATCGATCAGGCCGATGATCGCCGAGCCGGTGACCGACTTGCCGGCGCCGGATTCGCCAACGACGCCGAGCACCTCGCCGCGGGCGATGTCGAAGGAGATCCTGTCGAGCGCGCGCAACGTGCCGCGGCGGGTGACGAACTCGACGGTGAGATCCTGGACGGAGAGGACGGTCTCGCTCATCGGCTCACCTCAACCGCGGGTTCAGGGCGTCGCGCAGCCAGTCGCCGAGCAGGTTCACGGCGAGCACCAGGATCGCCAGCGTCACGCCCGGGAAGGTGACGATCCACCAGTCGCCCGAGAACAGGTAGCGGTTGCCGATCGAGATCAGCGTGCCCAGCGAGGGCTGGGTCGGCGGCAGGCCGACGCCGAGGAAGGAGAGCGTCGCCTCGGTGATGACGGCAAGCGCAAGATTGATCGTCAGGATGACCAGCACCGGGCCGATCACGTTCGGCAGGACATGGCGCAGCATGATGAGAGGCGCCGGCAGGCCGACGAGGCGGGCAGCCTGGACATAGTCCTTGTTGCGCTCGACCAGGGTCGAGCCGCGGATGGTGCGGGCATACTGCACCCAGAAGCTCAGTCCGATCGAGATCACCAGCACGTAGAGCGCGGTGTCCTCGCGGTTGGCGTGCTTGAAGATGCCGCGGACGACGCCGTCGATCAGCAGGGCGATCAGGATCGCCGGGAAGGTCAGCTGCACGTCGGCGATGCGCATGATCAGCGAGTCGACGCGGCCGCCGAGATAGCCGGCAAGCAGGCCGAGCGTGATGCCGATCGTCGCCGCCAGGGCGACGCCGAGCAGGCCGACGATCAGCGAGACGCGCAGGCCGTAGAGGATCGCCGAATAGAGGTCGCGGCCCTGGTCGTCGGTGCCGAGGATGAACTTGGGATCGCCACCCTGCTGCCAGGCCGGCGGGATGTTCGCGTCAGAGAGGAAGACGGTCGCCGGGTCGAACGGGTTGGTCGGCGCGATCCAGGGCGAGAAGAAGGCGCCGATGAACAGCGCCAGCACGATGACGGCTGCGACCATCGTCACCTTGGAGCGCAGGAAGCTCGCGAGGATGTCGCTGTCGAGGATGCGCGCCCAGAGCGAGGGTGGCTGTTTCGTGGGGGAAGCGGGTTGCGCGCTCATGACGGCCTCAATGCGCCCCGATCGTCGCGCGCAGGCGCGGATCGACCAATGCGTAGAGCAGGTCGACGATCAGGTTGATGCTGACGAACAGGAAGGAGATCAACATGAGGTAGGCGGCCATGATCGGGATATCGACCTGCTGCACCGCCTTGAGGAAGAGCAGGCCCATGCCCGGCCACTGGAACACCGTCTCGGTGATGATGGCGAAGGCGATGATCGAGCCGAGCTGCAGGCCGGCGATGGTGATGACCGGCACCAGCGTGTTCTTCAGCGCATGGCCGAAATGGATGGCGCGGGTCTTGAGGCCGCGGGCACGGGCGAACTTGATGTAGTCGGTGCGCAGAACCTCGAGCATCTCGGCCCGGACGAGACGCATGATCAGCGTCATCTGGAACAGGCCGAGCGTGATCGAAGGCAGGATCAGCGCTTTCCAGCCCGAGGCGGTCAAAAGCCCGGTCGTCCACCAGTTGCCGAGCTTGACGACCTCGCCGCGCCCGAACGAGGGCAGCCAACCGAGCGTGACCGAGAACAGGTAGATCAGCAGGATGCCGATCAGGAAGGTCGGCAGGCTGATGCCGACCAGCGAGACCGTCTGGAAGATCTTGGCCAGCCAGCTGTCGCGGCGCAGCGCGGTGTAGACGCCCATCGGTATGCCGACGAGAAGCGAGAACAGCGCCGACATGAAGGCGAGCTCCAGCGTCGCCGGGGCGCGCTCGCCGAGCAGCGAGATCACCGGCAGGCGGAACTGATACGAGACGCCGAACTCGAGCCGTGCGGCGTTGTAGATGTAGCGCGCGAACTGCACGACCACCGGTTCGTCGAGGCCGAGCGTCTGGCGCAGTTGCGCGACCTGCTCCTGCGGCGTGTCGACGCCGACCATCTGGTTCACCGGATCGCCGACGAAGCGGAACATGGCGAAGGCGATGAGCGCGACCGCGAGCATCACGATCAGCGACTGGAACAGCCGGCGCAGGACAAATGCGAGCATGATCGCCCTTACAAGGAATCTGAAGCCGCTCCGCAGGAACGGCCTCTCTGCTGCAGATAGAGAAAGGGCGCGTTGGCTCCTCGCCTACGCGCCCTCAGGCCCTCACTGCTCCTTGGTGGCGTAGTAGAGCAGCACCGAATTGTCGGCGCGCTGGGCGAGCTTCACCTTCTTCGACACACCCCAGGCCAGGGCCTGCTGATGCAGCGGGATGTAGGAGAACTCGTCGACGGTCATCTTGTACGCCTCGCCGATCATGGCGTTGCGCTTGGCGGTATCCGACTCGACGAGAATCTTGTCGGTCAGCTCGTCGACTTTCTTGTTGCAGTAGTTGCCAAGGTTCGACTCGCCGCGGGAGGAACCGGCGACGTCGCGGCAGCCGAGGATGTCGTAGAGGACATTGTGGCTGTCGAAGGTGCCGGGGGTCCAGCCGAGCAGGTAGAACGAGGTCTTGTAGCCGCCGGGCTTCAGCACCTTGGCGAAGTACTGCGCCTTGGGCTGGGCGTTGAGGTTCACCTTGACGCCGATGCGGGCGAGCATGCCGACCACGGCCTGGCAAATCTGGCCGTCATTGACGTAGCGGTCGTTCGGGCAGTCCATGCCGAGCTCGAAGCCCTGCGGATAGCCGGCCTCGGCAAGCAGTTTCTTGGCGGCCTCGGTGTCGAACTTGGCCCGGGTGAAGCCGGCATGCGGATAGAGCTCCGGCGCGATCATCAGCGGCGACGGGGTCGAGAGTCCGCGCATGACGCGGCTCTTTATCGTCTCGATGTCGATCGCCTGGTAGAAGGCCTGGCGGACTTTGGGGTCCTTGAACGGGTTCTTGCCCTTGACGCTCGATTCCAGCAGCTCGTCGCGGGTCTGGTCGAAGCCGAGGAAGATGGTGCGCAGCTCGGGGCCGGTCAGAACCTGGGCGTTGCCGGCAGCGTTGACGCGCTGGATGTCCTGGATCGGAACCGGCTCGATCACGTCGACCTCACCGGAGAGCAGCGCGGCGACGCGGGTCGCATCCGAGGAGATCGGGGTGAAGATGATCTCCTTGATGTTGCCTTCGATCTTCTTCCAGTAGTTCTCGTTGAGCTTGAAGACGGTCTTCACGCCCGGCTGGTGGCTCTCGATCTTGTAGGGGCCGGTGCCGTTGGCGTTGAGCGAGGCATGGCTCGGGGTGGTCGCGGCCGCCGGGGTCGGAGCGACGGCGTTGTTCGCCTCCGCCCACTTCTTCGACATGATGTACCAGGTGTCCCACTGCGCGTTCAGAATCGGGTTCGGCGCGGTCAGGACCACGTCGACGGTGTGGTCGTCGACCTTGACGAACTTGGCGCTCGTCGGGATGCGGGTGGTGAAGTTCGAGCCCTGGGCGCGGACGCGGTCGGCCGAGAAGATCACGTCGTCGGCGGTGAAATCCGAGCCGTCGTGGAACTTGACGCCCTTGCGCAGGTAGAAGCGCCACTTCAGGCCGTCCGCCGAAATCTCCCACTTTTCGGCGAGGGCCGGCTCGATCTTCAGATCCTTGCCGCGAGCCGTCAGGCCCTCATAGGGATGGCCGAGATGGGCGTTGGTGGTGGTCTCGTTGACGGTATAGGGATCGAGCGACTTCAGCTCGCCCTGGTTGGCGTATCGCAAGGTCTGGGCTTGCGCAGCCCCGCACATCAAGGCCAGGGCGGCAACGGCTGCCAGGCAATTGGTCTTGAACGACATGTGAGACTGCTCCCTTTGGTTGAAAACCACTCCTCCCCAGGAGCGGTGCCGGCCGCGCGCCTATTTTGGCGGCAGGACGACGAAGGCGGCAGATTAATGACGGTTCGAAGCCCGCGTCCAGTGCGTCCAATCGACTTCGTTCCAGATCGAACTTTGTTGCGAATCCAACTAATGCGGCGCACGAAGCTGCGAAGGGCGAGGCAAAAGCCTGCAATGAAGCACCCCGCCCTGTGCGCTCAGCGGGCCAGTTCCGTGATCAGCGCACGGACGAAGGCGGTGCCGGCGTCGAGCTGGGTCACCGTGAGGAACTCATCCGGCTGGTGCGCCTGGGCGATATCGCCGGGTCCGCAGACCACCGTCGACCAGCCGGCTGCCTGGAACAGTCCGCCCTCTGTTCCATAGGCAACGACGTGACTGGCGTTGTCGCCGGTGATGCGACGCGACAGCGTCTCCGCCACGCCGTCCTGCTCCGGCGCCAGCGGCGGCGTCTGGGAGGTGATCTCCATGGTGATACCGGTCTCGGGGGCGATCGCCTTCATCGGCGCCTCGAGCTCGGCGATCTTCGCCCGATAGCGTGCGACGTAGTCGGTATCGTCGCCGGGCATGACGCGAACCTCATGGCTGAAGCTGGCGTGCTCGGCGGTGATGTTGACCGCCGTGCCGCCGGCGACGACCCCGACATGCAGCGTCGAATAGGGCGGCTCGAACGCAATGCCGGGCTGCGCTTTCGCCTTGTTCTCCTGCATCACGTCGTCGTGCCAGGCAATCAGCTTGCCGGCGACCATCACGGCGGGGACGCCGATGTCGACGCGGCTCGAATGCACGGCGTGGCCGCGCACCGTCGTCTTCATGCGGGTGCCACCCTTGTGGCCGGTGACCACCTGCATCATCGAGGGCTCGCCGACGATCACCGCCGAGGGCTTCAGGCCTGCCTCCGCCATGGCGTCGATCATGATCGCGGCGCCGATGCAGCCGACCTCCTCGTCATAGGAGAGAGCGATGTGGAAAGGCCGCTTCAACCCCGCTTCCAGCATCTCCGGCACCAGCGCCAGTGCGATCGCATCGAACCCCTTCATGTCGCAGGCGCCACGACCGTAGAGCTTGCCGTCGCGTTCGGTCAGCGTCCACGGATCGGAGCTCCAGTCCTGGCCCTCGACCGGAACGACATCGGTATGGCCGGAGAGGACGATGCCGCCTTCGACCTTGGGGCCCACGGTCGCGTAGAGATTGGCCTTCTGTCCGTCCGGGCTCGGCACGATCGTGCTCTCGACGCCGTGCGCAGCGAGATAGTCGCGGCAGAAATGGATCAGCTCGAGATTGCTTCGCCAGGACTCGGTGTTGAACGACACCAGCTTGGCCAGCATCTCCTTGGGTGAATATCGCACGGGTAAAATCTCCAGAAATCGGCGAATAGGCATGAACCGTGCCGGCAGGCTACGCTGGCATTGCCTGTCGTCAATCGCTTCTCGGCGCTTGACCGGGCTGCGCCCGGCGCGCTGATGTGCCGGCCAAGCAAAGCTTCCCCGTGAGTCCGCCATGCCCTTCGACGTCTCCCTCGCCGACATCCAGGCCGCCGCCACCCGCATCGCCGGCAAGGTCCGGCGCACGCCGACCTTCATGAGCGCCGGCCTCTCGGCCCGGCTCGGCGTCGAAACCGTGGTCAAGGTCGAGAGCCTGCAGCTCGCCGGCTCGTTCAAGGTCCGCGGCTGCTACAACAAGCTGCTCGGGCTCTCCGACGCCGAGCGAGCGCGGGGCGTCGTCACCGTCTCCGGCGGCAACCACGCCATCGCCGTCTCGCTGGTCGCCAGCATGCTCGGCATCAAGGCGCTGGTGCTGATGCCGAAGAACGTCGCCCCGCTCAACATTCGCCTGACGCAGGAGGCCGGCGGCGAGGTCGAGCTCTGCGAGGATGCCCTCGCTGCCTTCTCAAGGGCGGAGGAGTACGAGGGCAAGGGCATGACCCATGTCCATTCCTATGACGATCCGGCGATCATCGCCGGCCATGGCACGGTCGGTCTCGAGCTCGCTGCCGATGCCGGCGGGCGGATCGACCATGTCTTCATCTCGATCGGCGGCGGCGGCTTCTCGGCCGGCGTGGGCGCGGCGCTGAAGGGGCTCGATCCCGCCGTTCGCATCCACGGCGTCGAGACCGAGGGCGCCACCACGATGACCCAGGCGCTGGAGGCCGGAAAGCCAGTGCCGATCCGCCCGACCTCGATCGCCCGGACCCTCGGCGCGCCCTTCGCGACCGAGCGGACCATGGCGGCAGCGCGCCAGTTCCTCGAGGAGATCGTGGTCGTGCCCGACGCCGAGGCGGTGCGCGAGCTGGTCTGGGTCCTGCAGAACGGGCGCGTCCTGCTCGAGCCGGCCGCTTCCTGCACGGTCGCGGCCGCGATGGCACGCAAGGACCAATTCAAGCCAGGCGATCGCGTCGCGCTGGTGCTGTGCGGCTCGAACGTCTCACTCGACGACATCGAGCGCTGGCGGCAGGACTTCGGGGTATAAAAACTTCGGGGGTATGAGCCAGACGGCGGAGCACGCCGGTCATCGGCGCACTCTCGTGCGATGCGCAGCTCTAAGGAACGACGCTGCCGCGAGCCCGCCCGCCGGCGACGCGGCAAGAGCAGTTCGCGCCGAGCTCGGCCGGATTGATCAGCTGGCAGGTCCGGACCGGCGTCCGGCAGTAGTCGCCAACGCCCGACGAGACCGGAGCGGCATAGTAGGGCCGGCGGTAATAGTAGTAGGCCGGCTCGTCGTAATACGGCGTGCCATAGTAATAGGGATAGGCTGCGGCACTGCCGAGAATGGCCCCTGCCGCCAAAGCTCCAGCGCCCAATCCCCAGCCACCGCCATAATAGCCGCGCCGCCCGTAATAGCCGCCGCCATACCAGCGGTTGGGGCGATAGCCCCAGTTGCCGCCACCAGCGCGATACGAACCGCCGCGATAACCGTAGCCTGCGCCTCCAAGGCTGGGACGATAGCCACCGCCCAAGCCGCCACGGGAGAGAGCTCGGCCTCCGCCGCTGGGACCGCCGATCGCACGGACGCCGCCAGGACCAACGCCACCGCTCAAGGCCTGCGCGGAGACGTCGCTGGCGGAGAAGGCGAGTAGGGGAACGAGTGAAGCGGCAAGAACGATCAAGCGGCGCATGGCAGCCTCCCTCGGCAGCAGGACGGTCAACCATCAACGCGCGCGCACTGCGGCTGTTCCGTGGCGCCGGCTCGTGCCAGCCGAGCCGCGACCCGCCTCAGAAATAACGTGCCAGGTTCCGCCTGATCCGCTCCAGCGGCGCCACATCGGCCGCCGGCGGCACGAAGGCCCTGCCGGTGATCGTCTCGAAGGCCCGGATATAGACCTGCGACGTCTGCTCGATCAGCTCGTCCGGGATTGCGGGGATCGGCTCGTGATAGGGGTCGCAGCGGGCCGCGACCCAATTGCGCACGAAGTCCTTGTCGAAGCTCTCGGGCTTCTCCCCCTTCGCGAGACGCTCGGGATAGCTGCCGGCGAACCAGTAGCGGCTCGAATCGGGCGTGTGGATCTCGTCGGCCAGAATGATCCTGCCTTCGGCATCGGTGCCGAACTCGTATTTGGTGTCTGCGAGGATGAGGCCACGCTCGGCGGCGATCTTCTGGCCGCGGGCGAAGAGCTTCAGCGCATAGTCCGACAGCGTCTCCCACTGCGCCGCTGTCAGCAGGCACTGTTCGAGAATCTCAGCCGGCGAGAGCGGCTCGTCATGGCCGCCGTCGAAGGCCTTGCTGGTCGGGGTGATGATCGCCTGCGGCAGCGCCTCGTTGTCGCGCAGTCCATCGGGGAAGCGGGTGCCATACATCTCCCGCTGGCCCTGCTTGTACATGGTCAGGATCGAGGTGCCGGTGGTGCCGGCGAGATAGCCGCGCACGACGATCTCCACGGGGAGGATGTCGAGCCGCTGGCCGACGACGACATTCGGGTCAGGATAGTCGAGGACATGGTTGGGGCAGATGTCGGCGGTCTGCTCGAAGCAGAAGCGCGCCGTCTGCGTCAGCACCTGGCCCTTGTACGGGATGCAGGCGATGGCGCGGTCGAAGGCGCTGAGCCGGTCGGTCGCGATGATGATCCGGCGGCCGTCCGGCAGGTCGTAGTTCTCGCGGACCTTGCCGCGATAATGGTTCGGCAGCTCCGGGATGGTGACATCGCGAATGGTGTTCGCCTCGGACATGGGGATGCTCGTCAGCTCGGGATCGCCCGGAGCGACACTCTCCGGCTGCGTGGCTCTTAACGGTTTCGTGGCGATGTGGACAGCGCGCACCACGCATTCGCCAGCCTCCCACCCCTCATGCCGCATTCGGCTTGGACAGGACGCATGGCTCCGGGCTAGCGTGCGCGCCTGGCAACCCGTTTTCTGCCGACCTGCTTTCCGCAGGGCCGCGACCTGTCGAGGACACCATGCCCAAATCCGATCTCATCGCCGCGATCGAACCCGAGATCAGCGCGATCCGCCGCGACTTCCACCGCCACCCCGAGCTGCTTTTCGACGTGCAGCGCACCGCCGGCATCGTCGCCGACAAGCTCAGGGAATGGGGCGTCGACGAGGTCGTCACCGGGATCGGACGCACCGGCGTCGTCGGCGTGATCAAGGGCAAGGGCCAGGATTCCGGCAAGGTCATCGGCCTGCGCGCCGACATGGACGCTCTGCCGATCCATGAGGAGACCAATCTCGAGCATCGCTCGACCGTGCCCGGCAAGATGCACGCCTGCGGCCATGACGGGCACACCGCCATGCTGCTGGGCGCCGCCAAATATCTGGCGCAGACCCGCGATTTCGACGGCACCGCGATCGTGATCTTTCAGCCGGCCGAGGAAGGCGGTGGCGGCGGCCGCGAGATGTGCAAGGACGGCATGATGGAGCGCTTCGGCGTGCAGGAGGTCTACGGCCTGCACAACATGCCTGGCCTGCCGATCGGCCAGTTCGCCATCCGCAAGGGGCCGATGATGGCGGCGGCCGACCGCTTCCTGATCAAGCTGGAAGGCCGCGGCGGCCACGCCGCCAAGCCGAACGAGACGATCGACCCGCTGGTCTCCGCCTGCCAGATCGTCACCTCGCTGCAGACGATCGCCTCGCGCAATGCCGACCCGCTCGATTCCGTCGTGGTCTCGGTCACCGCGCTGCAGGCCGGCGAGGCCTTCAACGTCATCCCGCAGCATGCCGTGATCAAGGGTACGGTGCGTTCGCTCTCGCCGGAGATGCGCGACCTCGCCGAGAAGCGTTTCCGCGAGATCGTCGCCGGCACCTGCCAGGCCTTCGGCTTGACCTTCGAGATCGAATACGAGCGCGGCTACCCGGTCACCTTCAACCATGCCGGCCAGACCGACTTCGTCACCAGCGCGACGAAGAGCACCTTCGGCAAGGAGGCGATCGACACCACGGTGCCGCCGACCATGGGCTCGGAGGACTTCTCCTTCATGCTCGAGGAGCGTCCCGGCGCCTACATCTTCATGGGCAATGGCGAGTCCGCCGGGCTGCACCACCCCGCCTATGAATTCAACGACAAAGCCATCCCCGTGGGCATGACCTACTGGGCGAGCCTGGTCGAGATGGCGATGCCGCAGCGCGCGGCATGAGCGACATCGATTGCCTGGTGATCGGGGCCGGCGTCGTCGGCCTCGCAACGGCGCGCGCGCTTGCGCTCGCCGGCCGCGAGGTCGTGATCGCCGAGGCCGCGGACGGGATCGGCACCCAGACCTCGGCCCGCAACAGCGAGGTCATCCATGCCGGCATCTATTATCCGCCTGGCTCGCTGAAGGCGCGAGTCTGCGTCGAGGGGCGCAAGCTGCTCTACGCCTATCTCAGGGAGCGCGGCCTGCCGCACAAAGCCTGCGGCAAGCTGATCGTCGGCACCCATGCCGGCCAGCGTCCGGCGCTGGAGACGATCGCGACGCGCGCCGCGGCTTCCGGCGTCACCTCGCTGCGCTGGCTCGATGGTGCTGAGGCCAAGGCGCTGGAGCCGGAGGTGACGTGCGAGGTCGCCCTGCTCTCGCCTGAGACCGGCGTTGTCGACAGCCATGCATTGATGCTGTCGCTGCTCGGCGAGTGCGAGGCGGCCGGCGGCTCGCTGGCGCTCAACACGCCGATCCTGGCCTGGCGCCGCGAGGCTGATGGCTTCAGCGTCGATTTCGGCGGCGAGGACCCGGCGACCTACAGCGTGAACACCGTGGTCAATTCGGCCGGCCATGGCGCTCCGCGCCTGCTCGGCAAGCTCGACAGCTTCCCGGTCGAGCATGTGCCGAAGCAGTCCTTCGCCAAGGGCAACTACTTCTCGCTGCTCGGCAAGCAGCCGTTCTCGCATCTGGTCTATCCGGTGCCGGAAGCGGCGGGCCTTGGCATCCACGCAACCATCGACATGGCCGGCCGCGTCAAGTTCGGCCCCGACGTCGAATGGGTCGAGAACGATCAGGACCTGGTCGTCGATCCGGCCCGCGCCGAAAAATTCTACGCGGCTATCCGAACCTATTGGCCCGCCTTGCCGGACAATGCGCTGGTCGCCGACTATGCCGGCATCCGGCCGAAGCTGCACGGGCCGGGCGAGCCGATGCCGGATTTCCGTATCGACGGGCCGGCGGTGCATGGCGTGCCGGAACTCGTCAATCTGCTCGGCATAGAGAGCCCCGGGCTGACGAGCTCGCTCGCGATCGCCGATCTGGTGGTGGAGCGGCTGGTGAGCTGACGCTCAACCGTGGTGAGGAAACGCGGGATCCCCTCTCCTAGAAGGAGAGGGGTGGGGGTGAGGTGTTCGGGAGAGACATCGTTAGCCTGAACCCGACCGCACGGTAAGTGCTCGCGGCGCTGGTCGAACGGCCTACACCTCACCCTGCCCTCTCCTTCCAGGAGAGGGTTCCCCGCGCTCTACTTCACACCGCCTCCGCGCCCAGTTCCGCACACCAATGCATCAGCCGCGCCTTCATGACGCGCTCGCGGCCGGCCTCCAGCGCCTTCTCGTCCAGCCGCTCGGCCTCCTCGAAGGCGAAGGCATTCTCGCCATGCGTGTTCCAGGCCGCCTGCAGCGTTCGTCCGCGATGGCTGCCATGGCGCAGCGTGAACCAGATGCGGTTCTGGATCGTCGAGAGATCCGGCGCCTGACCGGCCCAGCGCTCGCCGGTCGCAAGGCAGCGCAGCAGATAGATGCCGGCCACGACCTTGCGCTCCTTGTAGGCCGCGACGGCGACCTTCCTGTCTTCGTGACGCATAGCGCCCTCCTCATGTGAGGCGCCGCAAATATCACCCGGGCAATATTGACTCAAGCATTTTTATCCGGGTATTTAATGACACCACTCGGGAACCGATCATGTCCGATGCCGACCGCCTTTCGACCGCCTTCGACGGCAACAGCATCCTGGCTCGCGGCCGCTTGGCCGAGGTCGCCCTAGCGGTGCAACAACACTTGATCGAGCGACCGGACGCAGCCCTACTGACCTTCGACGATGCGACCGGACGGGTAGTCGATCTCGACCTGCGCGGCACGTCAGCCGAGATCGTGGCGCGGCTGGGGGACGAGCCGCGCGGGCGCGGACGGCCGAAGCTCGGCGTGGTCGCGCGCGAGGTGACCTTGCTGCCGCGGCATTGGGAGTGGCTGTCGGCGCAGCCGGGCGGAGCCTCGCAGGCGCTGCGACGCTTGATCGACGAAGCGCGGCGCGGCGATCGCGGCGAGACGCAAGGACGCATCGCCCGCGAGGCGGCCTATCGCTTCATGAGCGCGCTCGCCGGCAACCTGTCCGGCTTCGAGGAGGCGACGCGCGCGCTCTTCGCCAATGACGAGATCGGCTTCTTCCGGCAGGCCGCAGGCTGGCCGGCGGACATCCGCACCTACACACAGGAACTGGCCTGGAGCGCAGTGCGAACGGAGGATTAGCCGCGCAGTTCGGCGACCTTCTCGCGCGCTTCCTTGGACAGCTTCGTCACCTGCGCCCAATCGCGGTTCTTCACCGCCTCGGCCGGAACGAGCCACGAGCCGCCGACGCAGATCACCTGCGGCAACGCTAGGTAGCTGCCGAGATTGGCGAGCGAGACGCCGCCGGTCGGACAGAACTGCATCTGCGGGAACGGCCCCGACAGCGCCTTCAGGCCGGCAACGCCGCCGGCCTGCTCGGCCGGGAAGAACTTGCATGTGACGCGTCCCGCTCCCACTGCGCGCATGCAGTCCGAGGCGGTGGCGACGCCCGGCAGCCAGGGCAGGCCGGTCTTGCGCATGGCCTCGTCGACGCTTTCTGTGAAGCCGGGGCTGACCACGGCGAGCGCACCGGCATTGTGGACCTCGGCCGCCTGGGCCGGCGTCACCACCGTGCCGGCAACCGGCAGGATACCCGGAACCTTCTTCGCGACGACCTCGAGCGCCGCCATCGCGGCCGGGCGGCGGAGCGTGATCTCGATGACGTCGATGCCGCCGGCGAGCAAGGCTTCCGCCAGCGGCACGGCGATCTCGGCCTCGTCGATGACGACGACGGGGACGACGCCGCAGGCCTTGAGGCGGGCGATTTCGGGAGCGATCGACATCGGCAAAGTTCCTTTCGCGCCTCGCTTACGCCTTGGCCCAGTAGACGTCGAGCCCCTGCGGGCGCGAGAGCAGCAGGCCGACCGGGAAGGCTGCCGGCAATTCGACCGCTGAAGCCAAAACGTCCTCCTTCTCCCGACCGGAGATCAGCAAGGCGACATGGCCGGCGCCCTGCAGCCGGGCGGGCGAGAGCGACAGCCGCGGCGGCAAGTCGGGCGGGGTCGCGGCGAGCGCATGCACCGAAGCCGGCGCGGTCAGCGCCGCCGTCTGCCCGGGGAAGAGCGAGGCGATATGCCCGTCCGCCCCCATGCCGCTAACGACGATGTCGAGCGGCGGCAGGGTCTTCAGCACGCGGTCGAGGCTGGCTGCGGCCGCGGCGAGGTCATCGCCGGCGTTATGGAACGAGACGAACGGGGTTCGGCCTTCGCGCAAGGGAGCGAAGGTCGCCCGGATCATGCGCTCGTTCGAGGCCTGATCGTCGGGGGCGACGAAGCGCTCATCGGTCGGCATCAGCGTGATGCTTTCCCAAAGCAGGTCATGCGCGCCGAGCGCTACAAGAAAGCGCGCTGGCGTGGTGCCGCCAGGGACCGCAAGCAACGCCCTGCCCTGCACCGCGACGAGCGCACGCAGCCGGATCGCGACCGCTTCGGCCAGCGCCTCGGAAGCGTCGGCCAGCGTCTCGAAGCGATGGCGGATCAGCGGGCCGGCCGCGCTCACTCGCCGAACTCCGGATCGGCCCAGGAGCGGCCCTCGCGCTCGATCAGCCCGATCGCCTGCGACGGCCCCCAGGAGCCGGCGGCATAGCGATGCGGCTGGGGATAGTATTCCTGCCAGCCGGCGAGGATCGGGTCGACCCAGGTCCAGGCCTGCTCAACCTCGTCGCGGCGCATGAACAGGGTCTGGTCGCCGCGGATCACATCGGTCAGCAGGCGCTCATAGGCGTCCGGCGTGCGCACGTCGAAGGCGGTCTCGTAGCGCAGATCGAGCTGGCGCGGCACGACCTTGAGCTTGCCGGAGCCCGGCACCTTCATCATCAATTGGAGCTGGACGCCGTCATTGGGCTGGAGCCGGATGATCAGTCGGTTGGCGTAGAGCTCCTCGCAGCCCGGGGCGCGGCCGAAGATCGAATGCGGCACCGGCTTGAAGGTAACGGCGATCTCGGAATAGCGCTGCGCCATGCGCTTGCCGGTGCGCAGATAGATCGGGACGCCGGCCCAGCGCCAGGTGTCGAGTTCGCAGCGGATCGCGGTGAAGGT
The DNA here is from genome assembly GCF_900109525.1 of Allobosea lupini. Lineage (GTDB taxonomy): Bacteria > Pseudomonadota > Alphaproteobacteria > Rhizobiales > Beijerinckiaceae > Allobosea > Allobosea lupini. The sequence goes on from NZ_FOAN01000002.1 coordinate 747,554, forward strand.
CTCGGTGCCGCTGACATGGCCGAGCTCCTCGGCATAACCCTTGACCCGCTGGCCATCGATGACGCCCGGCCCGTATTGGCCGCGGACCGTGTGGCGCTGCACATCGGGCCCGACGATCGGGCGGAGCGCCTTCAGCACCCGGACCTTCTCGTCGCGGACGGCATCGGCCTCGAGCTGGTTCGGCGGCTCGATCGCGAACAGGCAGAGCAGTTGCAGGACGTGGTTCTGCACCATGTCGCGCAGATGGCCGGCCTTGTCGTAATAGCCGGCACGCGATTCCAGCCCGACGGTCTCGGCCACAGTGATCTGGACATTATCGATGTCGCGGCTCGACCAGGAGCGCTCGAACAGCGTGTTGGCGAAGCGCAGGACCAACAGGTTCTGCACCGTCTCCTTGCCGAGATAATGATCGATCCGGTAGGTCCGGCTCTCAGGCAGGATGCGGGCGACGGCGTCATTGATCTCGCGGGCCGAGGCGAGATCGCGGCCGAGCGGCTTCTCCAGGATGACGCGCGAAGTCGGCGTCAGAATGCCGGAGCTCGCGAGGTTCTCGCAGATCGGGATGAACAGGTCCGGCGGCGTCGAGAGGTAGAAGGAGCGCACCCGCTGGGAATCGCCGAGCGCTTCCCTCAGCGCGCCATAGGTCTCGGGCTTGACCGCATCGAGCAGCACCATGGTGAGGCGGCGGCGGAAGGCGGCGACGCGGTCCTGCGACAGGCCGGCGGCAGCGAGCTTCGCAGCGATCTCGTTGGGGATGCCCTCGACATCCTCCTGCTTGCGGACGATGCCGAGGATACGGCTCTCCTCCGGCAGCACGCCCTCCTCATTGCGCTGGGCCAGCGCCGGGAAGAGCTTGCGCAAGGCGAGGTCGCCGCCGGCACCGAAGATCACCAGATCGAAGGGCGGGACCGGCGTGCGCTCCGGCGCAGCCTCCGGCTTCAGCAGGCGTTCGGCGATGGCGTCCATGGCGGCATACTCCTGATCGGTCCAGTCGAACCGAATCCTGCGACGACAATGCGACCAAGCAGGCAGCTTGCCAAACGGTTTGGGCTCAGGGATGGCGCGCGGTGCGCCCCTACCCCGCCCGCCTGAAGCCCTCGCTCGCCGTCAGCAATTGCTGGGCATAGGCCGTCTGCGGGGCGCGGGCAGCCAGCGTCGCCGCCGTCATCTCCTCGACGCCGCGGCCGAACTGCATGACGAGGAGCCGCTCGCACATATGGCCGACCACGGCGAGGTCGTGGCTGACCAGGATATAGGTCAGCTTGCGCTCATGGCGCAGCGCCTGCAGCAGGTTCAGCACCTCGGCCTGGATCGAGACGTCGAGCGCCGAGGTCGGCTCGTCCAACAGCAGGATCGTCGGCTCGAGCACGAGGGCGCGGGCGATGGCGACGCGCTGGCGCTGGCCGCCGGAGAGCTGGTGCGGATAGCGGAAGCGGAAAGAGGTCGGCAGCCCGACATCCTGCATGGCGCGGCTGATCTTCGCCTCGGCATCACGGATGCCATGGATGGCGAGCGGCTCGGCCAAGGTGTCGTCGACGGTCTTCTTCGGGTGCAGCGAACCGTACGGGTCCTGGAACACCATCTGGGCGGCGCGATAGAAGGCCTTGTCGCGGAGCTTGGGCTGGCGCTTGCCGAGGATGTCGACCTCGCCGCTCCAGTCGCGGTTGAGGCCGGCGAGGACGCGCAGCACGGTCGACTTGCCCGAGCCGGATTCACCGACGATGCCGTAGCTCTCGCCCGGCTCGACCGCGAAGGAGAGATCCTTCACGACATGCGAGTCGCCGAAGGAGACGTTGAGCTTGTCGACGTTGATCGCGGGGTTCGTGCTCATGCCAGCCATGCCGGGTCGCGGTTGAGGGTGGCGAGCTTCTCGCGCGGATGGTCGAGATCGGGCAGGCAGCCGAGCAGGCCGCGCGTATAGGGATGCTGTGCCTTGTCGAGCTCGCCGGCCGGCAGCGTCTCCAGCGCCTTGCCGCCATACATGACGATGACGCGGTCGCAGAACGACTTCACCAGATGCAGATCGTGGCTGATGAAGATCAGCCCCATGCCGCGGCTGGTGACGAGATCGTCAAGGATCTTCAGCACCTGCAACTGCACGGTGACGTCGAGCGCCGAGGTCGGCTCGTCGGCGATCAGGATCTCCGGTTCGGCGATCAGCATCATCGCGATCATCACACGCTGGCCCATACCGCCCGAGACCTCGTGCGGGTAGAGATCGTAGACGCGCTTGGGCTCGCGGATCTGCACCGCTTCGAGCATGGTGAGGCTGCGTTCCTTCGCCTCGCGCGCGCTCGCCTTGTGGTGGACACGATAGGCCTCGGCGATCTGGTCGCCGACGGTCTGGACAGGGTTCAGCGAGAATTTCGGGTCCTGCATCACCATGGAGATGTGACGGCCGCGCAATTTGCGGCGGCTCGCCTTGTCCATGGTCGTGAGGTCCTTGCCGCGGAACTCCATGCGCTTGGCCGTGACCACGCCGGGATGCGGGATCAGGTCGAGGATGGCGCGGCCGGTCATCGACTTGCCGGAGCCGGATTCGCCGACGATACCGAGCCTCTCGCGGCCAAGCGTGAAGGAGAGCCCGCGCACCGCGTTGACGATGCCGGTCGGGGTGTGGAAGTCGACGCGCAGGTCGTCGAGCGTCAGCAGGGCTTGATCAGACATGCTGCTCACCTCGCATCCAGCACGTCGCGCAGGCCGTCGCCGAGCAGGTTGAAGCCGAGCGCGACGACGCAGATAGCGATGCCCGGGAAGGTCGCGACCCACCACTGGTCGAAGATCTGCTCGCGGCCGGTCGAAATCATCGCGCCCCATTCCGGGATCGGCGGCTGGGCGCCGAGGCCGAGGAAGCCGAGGCCGGCGGCCGTGATGATGATGCCGGCCATGTCGAAGGTGGTGCGCACGATCAGCGAGGGCATGCACATCGGCACGACGTGCTTGAGCACGATCCGCATCTGGCTGGCGCCCTGCAGGCGCATCGCCGAGATGTAATCGGCATTGCGGATGATCATCGTCTCGGCGCGGGCGACGCGGGCATAAGGCGGCCAGGCGGTGAAGGCGATGGCGATGACGGCGTTCTCCAGGCCCGGCCCCAGCGCCGCGACGAAGGCGAGCGCCAGCACGAGGCGCGGGAAGGCGAGGAAGACGTCGGTGATGCGCATCAGCACGGTGTCGACCCAGCCGCCGAAATAGCCGGCGGCGCAGCCGATCAGCAGGCCGACCGGCCCGACCGTGATGACGACGAGCATGACGATCACCAGCGTGACGCGGGCGCCGTAGACGACGCGGCTGAAGATGTCGCGGCCGAGCGCGTCAGTGCCGAACCAGTGCTTGGCCGAGGGCGCCAGCAGGCGCTGGTCGAGCGCCTGCGCCAGCGGGTCATGCTGCGCGATCAGCGGCGCGAAGGCGGCCATCAGTAACAGCGCCAGCACGATCACGAGCCCGACCACGGCGGCCGGGTTCTTCCTGAAGGCGAGCCATTGCCGGTAGAGCTGGCCGAGCTTGGCCTGCCGGCGAGATTCCGGCGAGGTCGTGGTCAGCCAGGCATGCCAGGTGACGGGTGAGGTGGCGTGATCGGTCATGGCGATCCTCCTCAGCGCGCTCGCGGATCGGCTAGCCGGCCGAGGATGTCGGAGAACAGGTTGACCGCGATGAAGACGGCGCCGACCACCAGCGTGCCCCCGAGCACCGCGTTCATGTCGGCGTTGAGCAGCGCATTGGTGAGATAGCGGCCAAGCCCCGGCCAGGCGAAGATCGTCTCGGTCAGGACCGAGCCCTCCAGCAGGTGCATGTAGGAGAGCGCGATCACGGTGACGAGCGGTACGAGGGCGTTGCCCAGCGCATGGCCGCAGACGACGCGCCATTCCGACAGCCCCTTCACCCGTGCAGCCACGACGTATTGCTGCTGCAACTCGGTGATCATGAAGCTGCGGGTCATGCGGCTGATATAGGCGACCGAGAGCAGACCGAGCACGGAGGCCGGCAGGATCAGATGCCAGAAGGCGTCCACGAACGCCTCCCACTCGCCCTGCATGGCGGCATCGAGCATGACGATGCCGGTCATCGGCGTGACGAAATCCTGATAGGCGATCGAAAGGCGGCCGGGGCCGGCGACCCAGCCGAGCTTGGCGTAGAACAGCAGGAGCCCCATCAGGCCGAGCCAGAACACCGGGATCGAATAGCCGATCAGGCCGATCACGCGGGCGACCTGGTCGATCCAGCGGCCCTGATTGACGGCGGCCAGGATGCCGAGCGGCACGCCGAGCGCGACGCCGATCAGCGTGCCGAGCGTCGCCAGCTCCAGCGTCGCCGGGAACACGGTCTTGATGTCGTCGGTGACCTTCTGCGCAGTCAGCACCGACGTGCCGAGGTCGCCGGTGAACACCTTGCCGATATAGACGGCGAATTGCTGCCAGTACGGCTTGTCGAGGCCGAGCGCGAGGCGGGCCTTGTCGTAGACATCGGCGGGGGCGCGGTCGCCGACCACCGCGAGCACCGGGTCGATCGGCATGACGCGGGCGATCAGGAAGGTCACCAGCAGCAGGCCGAAGATGGTGATCGCGACCGTGGTCAGCTCGCGGCCGAGGATCTTGGCCCAGCGAACGACACCGCTCTTGGCGCGTGGCGGGGGTGCGGGCGGGGTCGGTGCAGTGATGGAAACCATCGTCGGCTCCGTTCTTCTTGTTCTTGGAGGGCGTCGGCCAGATCAGGCCAGGACCAATGGCAAGAACCCGCCGCAGCCTGGTGATGGGCTACGGCGGGTTGCGCTGGCGAAACGCCTCAGTTCTTGGTGATCGGAGCGTAGAAATTGGTGTCGGAGCTCGGTCCGATCACCCAGTTGCCGACGCCCTTGCGCTGCGCCGAGACCTCGATCTGCTGGAACATGATGACGAAGGGCGAAACCTTCTGGTGGTCGCGCTGCAGCTCGCCATAGACGGCGGCGCGCTTGGTCGCATCGCTCTCAAGCACGTTGGCCTGGGTGATCTTGGTCATGTCCGGGATATCCCAGGCATTGCGCCAGGCCAGCGTCTTCGACTTTGCCTCCTCGCCATTGTCCTCGTTGATGGCGAAGGTCTCGGCATTGGTGTGCGGGTCGAGATAGTCCGGGCCCCACTGGCCGATATAGATGTCGTGGGTGCGGGCGCGGTACTTGGTCAGGGTCTGCTTGCCGTCGCCGGGAAGGATCTCGAGCTTGATCCCGGCCTGAGCCCAAGTCGATTGGATCGCCTGAGCGATATCGGTGATCGGGTTGACCGAGCGCGTGTCCATCGTGACAGTGAAGCCGTTCGGCAGGCCGGCCTTGGCGAGAAGCTCCTTGGCCTTGGCGACGTCGAGCTTGTAGGGCCTGTCGTCGATGGCGCCGAGGAAGCCCTTGGGCAGGAAGGACTCGTGGCCCTTATAGGTGCCCTCGACGATGTTCTTCTCGATCGCGTCGTAGTCGACCAGCCACTTCAGCGCCTCGCGGACCTCGGGCTTGGCGAGGTTCGGATTCTTCTGGTTCAGGCCGAGATAGAGGATGTAGCCCTTGTCGCCCTGGGTGATCTCGACATTCGCGTTGCTCTTGACCGCGGCGAGCTGGTCCTTGGAGAGATTGCGGGCGATATCGATGTCGCCCTTCTCCAGCAGCAGGCGCTGCGAGGCCGGCTCGGCGACGTGGCGCACGATGATGCGCTTGCTCTTCGGCGCACCCTTGTACCAGCCTTCATTGGCGTCGAGCGCGTATTGCTCGTTCGGGCGGTAGGCGCGGACCTTGTAGGCGCCGGAGCCGGCCGAGGCGAGCTTGAGCCAGCCATTGCCCCAGTCGCCGTCCTTCTCGTTGGCCTTGACCAGCTTGGAATCGACGATCGAGGCGACCCCCGAGGTCAGGCAGTTCAGGAAGAAGCTCGGCGCGAAGGGCTTGGAGACGGTGATGACGACGGTGTTGGCGTCTGCCGCCTTGACCTTATCCAGCACTGTATCCTTGTTCAGGCCGAACTGGGTGAGGATGAAGCCAGGCGACTTGTTCAACGTCACCGCGCGCTGGAAGGAATAGACCACGTCGGCGGCTGTGAGTGGATTGCCGGAGTGGAACTTGATCCCGGGGCGAAGCTTGAAGGTGTAGGTCAGGTTGTCGGGGCTGACGGTCCAGCTCTCGGCGAGCTCGCCGACGAGCGCATTGTTGTTCTTGAGATCGACGCCGATCAGCTTGTCGTAGAGATTGGTGACGACCTCGACGCCGGAGAACTCGAAGGCCTCGGCCGGATCGAGCGTGATGATGTCGTCGATCTGCTTGGCCATCACGATGGTGTCTTTGGGCGTCTGGGCCTGGGCAGCGCTCGCCAGCAGGGCGGCGAAAGCCGAAGCCGCCATCAATTTCGCTACATGACGCATGGAAAATCCCCGTTGTGTGGTCTGCGGGCACTCGCAGGCGCCCGTTGGCGCGCACTCTGTGGCCAGATCATGGCCGATGTCCAGCCGGGGAAGAGCAGTGTTCGAGGGATGGCGTCCAGCATGCACGCTTGTTGCGCAACAGCCTGAATTGCCGGCGCATTCCTGCGCAGGAACGGGCTTGCTCCGCTTGCCCCTGCCGCTATCGTAATGGCAGCGGCCAGCCCGGGCCGGTTCATGGCACAGCAGGACCCCCGCTCTTGGCCATCATCGCTGCACTGCATCACCTGACCCATTATCGCTATGACCGCCCGGTCACGCTCGGCCCGCAGATCGTCCGCCTGAGGCCGGCGCCCCATTGCCGCTCGGCGGTCAAGAGCTATTCGCTCAAAGTCACGCCGGCCGAGCATTTCGTAAACTGGCAGCAGGACCCGAACGGCAACTGGCTGGCGCGCTACGTCTTCCCCGAGCCGGTGACCGAATTCCGCATCGAGGTCGACCTCGTCACCGAGCTCTCGATCATCAATCCGTTCGACTTCTTCGTCGCCAGCGAAGCCGAGGAATTTCCCTTCGCCTACCCGGATGAATTGAGCGACGAGCTTGCGCCCTACCTGGTCAAGGAGGAGGCCGGGCCACTGCTTGCCGCATTCCTCGCCACGATCCCGCGCGAGAAGACCAACACAGTCAACTTCATCGTCGATCTCAACGCCCGTCTCCAGCAGATGATCGCCTATGGCATCCGGATGGAGCCGGGCGTGCAGGAGCCCGAGCAGACGCTGGCGATCAAATCCGGCTCCTGCCGCGACACCTCCTGGCTGCTCGTCCAGATCCTCAGGCATATCGGCCTCGCCGCCCGCTTCGTCTCCGGCTACCTGATCCAGATGAAGGCGGACGTCGATCCGCTGGAAGGGCCGCGCGGTACCGACAAGGACTTCACCGACCTGCACGCCTGGGCCGAGGTCTATCTTCCCGGCGCAGGCTGGATCGGGATGGATCCGACCTCGGGCCTGCTCACCGGCGAGGGCCACCTGCCGCTGGCGGCGACGCCACATTACCGCTCGGCCGCCCCCGTAAGCGGCGTCGCGAGCTATGCCGAGACGCAGTTCGCTTTCGACATGAGCGTCACGCGCGTGCACGAGGTGCCGCGCATCACCCTGCCCTTCTCGGATGCCTCCTGGACCGAGCTCGACGCGCTCGGCGAGCAGGTCGAGGCCGATCTCACGGCGCAGGACGTTCGCCTGACCATGGGAGGTGAGCCGACCTTCGTCTCGATCGACGACCAGACCGGCGAGGAATGGAACACCGCCGCCGTCGGGCCGACCAAGCGCGAGCGCGCCGACGTGCTGATCCGGCGCCTGCGCGAGCGCTTCGCACCGGGCGGCATGCTGCATTACGGCCAGGGCAAATGGTATCCGGGCGAGAGCCTGCCGCGCTGGGCCTTTGCGCTTTACTGGCGCGAGGATGGCGAGCCGATCTGGCGCAATGCCGCGCTGATCGCGCGCGAGCCCGGCGTCAAGACGGGCGGCGACCGCGAGCACGAAGTCGTGCCGAGTTCGGCCGCAGTCGAGAGACTCGCCGCGGGCCTGTCCGAGCGGCTCGGCCTCGGGGCCGACTATGTGCTGCCGGCCTATGAGGACACCGGCCACTGGCTGGTGAAGGAAGGCCAGCTACCGGAGAATGTCGACCCGCTCGACCCGAAGCTGTCGGATCCGGAGGAACGCGCTCGCATGGTCCGCGTCTTCGAGCGCGGGCTCGGCAAGCCGAGCGGCTATGTCATCCCGGTGCAGCGCTGGCAGGCAGCAGCGGACGACCGGCGCTGGCGCTCGGAGAAGTGGAAGCTCAGGCGCGGCAAGCTCTTCCTGGTACCGGGCGATTCACCCGTCGGATTCCGGCTGCCGCTCGGATCGCTGCCGCATGTCCCGGCCAAATCCTATCCACATATTCATCCGCAGGACCCTCTGGAGCCGCGCGGACCGCTGCCGCCTGCGACGGCCAGCTCACCTGGCGCACCGCGCGCCGCCGATTCCCCGCCGAGCTTCGACGGCCCGATCCAGCCGACGCGGCCGGCCGGAAGCAGCGAGCCCCAGACTGCGCGCCAGGACATCGTCGAGCAGGAGCTCGGCGCCGAATCGGTGCGCACCGCGCTCAGCATCGAGGTGCGCGACGGCGTGCTTTGCGTCTTCCTGCCGCCGGTCGAGCGAGTTGAGGATTATCTCGACCTGATCGCCAGCATCGAGGCGACAGCGGAAGAGACTGGCCAGCCGGTGCATATCGAAGGCTATTCACCGCCGCATGACCCGCGCCTCAACGTCATCAAGGTCACGCCCGACCCTGGCGTGATCGAGGTCAACATCCACCCGGCGAAGACTTGGGCGGAAGCTGTCGCGATCACCCGCGGCGTCTACGAGGAAGCCCGCCAGTCCCGGCTCTGCGCCGAGAAATTCATGGTCGACGGCCGTCACACCGGCACCGGTGGCGGCAACCATGTCGTGCTCGGCGGCGTCACCCCGGCCGACAGCCCGTTCCTGCGCCGGCCGGACCTCCTGAAGAGCATCGTGCTCTACTGGCAGCGTCACCCGTCGCTGTCCTATCTGTTCTCCGGCCTGTTCATCGGCCCGACCAGCCAGGCGCCGCGCATCGACGAGGCCCGGCACGACCAGCTCTACGAGCTCGAGATCGCGCTGGCGCAGACGCCCGGCCCGCACGATCCCGCCATCCCGCTCTGGCTGGTCGACCGGCTCTATCGCAACCTCCTGGTCGATGTCTCCGGCAACACCCACCGCACCGAGATCTGCATCGACAAGCTCTATTCGCCGGATGGGCCGACGGGCCGGCTCGGGCTGATCGAGTTCCGTTCCTTCGAGATGCCGCCGGATGCGCGGATGTCGCTGGCGCAGCAACTGCTGATCCGGGCGCTGATCGCCTGGTTCTGGCGTGAGCCGCAACAAGGCAGGCTCGTGCGCTGGGGCACCAGCCTGCATGACCGCTTCATGCTGCCGGAGATCGTCTCGCAGGATTTCCGCGACGTGCTCGCCGATCTGGAACGGGCCGGCTACCGCTTCGATCCCGCCTGGTTCTCGGCGCAGCACGAGTTCCGCTTCCCCTTCTTCGGCAGGATCAACCAGGGCGGCGTCGAACTGGAACTGCGCCAGGCACTCGAGCCCTGGCACGTCATGGGTGAGGAAGGCGCGATCGGCGGCACTGTCCGCTATGTCGATTCCTCGGTCGAGCGCCTGCAGGTCAAGGCGACGGGATTGACCCCCGGCCGGCACGTGATCACCTGCAATGGCCGCGCGCTGCCGATGACCGATATCGCCGCCGGAACCTGCATCGCCGGCCTGCGCTTCAAAGCCTGGCAGCCGGCTTCTGGACTGCATCCGACGATACCGGTGCATGCGCCGCTGACCTTCGACATCGTCGATACGTGGGCTGGGCGCTCGCTCGGCGGCTGCGTCTATCATGTCGCCCATCCCGGCGGGCGCAATTACGAGACACCGCCTGTGAATTCCTACGAGGCGGAGGCCAGGAGGCTGGCCCGGTTCGAAGCGATCGGCCATAGTCCGGGACCGCTGGCGATTCCCGCAGAAGAGCGCAATCCGGAGTTCCCGATGACCCTCGACCTGCGCCGCCCGCCGGGGGTTTGAGGTCAAGGATGGCTTTGCAGCGCCGATCGAGTTCGACGAGGACGCGCAACGAGCGCCGCAACGCCCTTCTCGCGGGCTATCGGCCGCTGCCAGGCGCTTACGACGAGCTGATGGCGCCTGATGGCTCGATCCGGCCGCATTGGGAGCCTTTCCTGGCGGAATGGTCTTCGCTCTCCAGCGACGAGTTGCAGCGCCGCTTCGGCCTCGCCGACCGGCATGTGCGCGACACCGGCGTGTCCTATCGCGTCCATGGCGACCTCGACGAGAGCGATCCTCTCGCCGGCGAGCGCTCATGGCCGCTGAATCATGCCCCGCTCGTACTCACCGGGCAGGAATGGCAGGTGATCGCCGCCGGCGTCGCCCAGCGCGCAAGCCTGCTCGACACCGTGCTCGGAGACATCTACGGCCCCGGCCGATTGATCGCAGAAGGTGCACTGCCGGCCGCGGCCATCACGGGCAGCCCCGACTATCTCAGGCCGGTGCAAGGCACGGCCGGCGCGGGACAACTGCAGATCTACGCCGCCGATCTCGGCCGCGGGCCGGATGGGCGCTGGTGGGTGTTGAACGACCGCACCCAGGCACCATCCGGCGCAGGCTATGCGCTGGAGAACCGGCTCGCCCTCGGCCGCGCTTTCCCCGACCTGTTCCGGACGATGAACGTCGAGCGGCTCGCCGGCTTCTTCCAGGGCTTCCGCGCCGGGCTCGTCTCGCGCGCCCGGCGGGTCGAGCCGCGCATCTGCCTGCTGACGCCTGGCCAGATGCACGAAAGCTATTTCGAGCAGGCCTATCTTGCCCGCTATCTCGGCTTCCTGCTGGTCGAGGGCGGCGACCTCGTCATGCGCGACGGGCTGGTGCATGTGCGCACCATCGCCGGCTTCAAGCGCGCCGACATCATCTGGCGGCGCATCGACGGCGATTTCGCCGACCCGCTGGAGCTCAACGCCCGTTCCGCGCTGGGCGTGCCCGGCCTGGTCGAGGCGGTGCGGGCCGAGAACGTCGCCGTCGCCAACGGGCTCGGCTCCGGCGTGGTCGAGGCGCGCGCGCTGATGGGCTTCATTCCCCGGCTGGCGCGGGAGGTAGTCGGCGAAGAGTTGATCCTGCCGAACGTCGCGACCTGGTGGTGCGGCCAGCCGCGCGAGCGCGGGATCGTGCTCGACCGGCTGGACGAGATGAGCGTTTCCCCCGCCTTCCGCGCGCCAGGCGACGGGCTCGACGGCGGCACCGTATTGGTCGCCGATCTCGACAAGGCCGAGCGCGAGGCACTGCGCGCCCGGATCGGCGAGCGCGGGCTCGACTATGTCGGGCAGGAGGTCGTCAACCTCTCGACCATGCCGGTGATGCAGGGCGGCCGGCTGGAGCCGCGGCCGATGACACTGCGTGTCTTTGCTGCCGCGACGCCCGATGGCTGGCAAGTGATGCCAGGCGGCTTCTGCCGCATCTCCGAGGACTGCGATGCGCGCGCCGTGACGATGCGCGCGGGCGTGCGCTCCAGCGATGTCTGGGTGACCTCCGACCAGCCGGTCGAGCAGGTGACATTGCTGCCGAGCCCGGACCGGATCGGCATCCGCCGCATCGTCGGCATCCTGCCGAGCCGCGCCGCCGACAACCTGTTCTGGCTCGGGCGCTATCTGGAGCGCAGCGAGGCTACGCTGCGGCTGGTGCGCGCCTTGCTGGGGCGCCTGATCAATGCCGACGACCAGGCACCCGGCCACGGCGAGACGATCAAGCGGCTCGCCAATCTGCTCGTCGCCTGGGGCGCGGCGCCGACGGCGTCCAAGGCCCGCTCCGTCGTGGTCCAGGCACGCTCCGCTTTGCACGATCTCGACCATTACGGTTCGGCCGCCGCCTCGGTCCGCGAAGCCAGGCGCACCGCCTCCGTCATCCGCGAGCGGCTCTCGGTCGATGCCTGGCGGCTGTTCGGCGATCTGCAACGGCAGCTCGCCGACCCCGGCAAGGCGACCAGCGAGGGCGAGGCTTTCGAGATCGCCGATACCGGATTGAAGTCGCTCGCCGCCTTCTCGGGGCTCTCCCAGGAGAACATGGTGCGCGGCGCCGGCTGGCGCTTCCTCGACATCGGCCGGCGGATCGAGCGCGGCATCACCACCTGCCGCTTCGCCCGCCATTTCGTCGAGAACAACGCACCGGGCAATTGCCTCGACGCGCTGCTCGACCTGACGGACTCGCAGATCACCTATCGCTCGCGCTACATGCTCGGCGCCGCGCTGCAGCCGGTTCTCGATCTCGTCATGCTCGATCCCTACAATCCGCGCTCCGTCGCTTTCCAGATCGAGCAGCTCGATGCCGAGATTGCGGCACTGCCTTCCCTCAACGACGACGGGATGCTGGAGGAGCCGCGCCGGCTCGCACTCAAGCTCGCTGCCGAATGCCGCACCGCTGAGGCCAGCCGTCTCGACCGCACCGGCATCCTCTATTTCGAGCAATTGCTGATGGGGCTCTCGAGTGCAGTCGCGGAGCGCTATTTCCTGCAGAACTCCACGCCGGAAGGTTCGCGGATGACGCGACTCGCGTAAGGGAGTCCGGGTGATCTACGCCATTCGCCATCTCACGGCTTACAGCTATAGCCGGCCGGTACCCTTCGCGCGCTGCATCCTGCGCGTGCTGCCGCGCGACGGCGTCGGCCAGCGTGTCTTGACCAGCCAACTCTCCGTGGCGCCGCGCGGTGCCGAGCGGCGCGACGGTGTCTGCTTCTTCGGCAATCGCACGACGACGCTGACCATCGCCAAGCCGCATCGCGAGCTCAGGATCGAGATGACCTCGCGGGTCGAGGTGATGCGGACTGCGCCGCCCTTTCCGGCCCTGACGCGAGGCTGGGAGGAGGTCGCCGAACTCGCCTTGCAGGCGCAGAGCCTCTCCCCGGATTCCCCCGCCCAGTATCTCTATCCCAGCCGGCTGGCGCCGACCGTGTCGGAGATCACCGACTATGCCCGCAGGAGCTTTGCCGCGAAGCGGCCGGTCTTCGAGGCGGCGGGCGAGCTGATGGCCCGGATCCGCAAGGAGTTCGTCTACGATCCCGAGGCGACCGAGGTCTCGACGCCGATCCGCGAGGCCTTCGCCAACCGACACGGCGTCTGCCAGGACTTCGCCCATATCATGATCGCGGGCTTGAGGGGCCTCGGCCTGCCGGCCGCCTATGTCAGCGGCTATCTGCGCACGATCCCGCCGGCGGGTCAGCCGAGGCTGGAGGGCGCCGACGCCACCCATGCCTGGGTGATGCTCTGGTGCGGGCCGGAGACCGGCTGGATCGGGCTCGACCCGACCAACGATCTCGTCGTCGCCGACGATCATATCGTTACCGCGACGGGGCGCGACTATGCCGACGTCTCGCCGCTCGACGGCGTTCTGGTTGGACCCGGCAGCCAGAAGCTCGACGTCAAGGTCGACGTGGTCCCCGTCATATGATTGCCGGTGACGTGATGGCGCGCCCTTCCATCCGCGGCGTCCTGTTCGACAAGGACGGCACGCTGATCGACTACCAGGCGAGCTGGGCCCCAACCAATCTCGGCGCCGGCCGGCTCGCGGCCCGGGGCGATATCGAGCTGGCGGCGCGGCTGCTGACGATCGCAGGCGTCGATCCCGCGACAGGCTACGCCACCTCCGACGGCCTGCTCGCCTCCGGCAATACCGAGGACGTGGCTCAGGCTTGGGTGGAGGCCGGCGCCCGGTTCGGGATGGCGGAGCTGACCGACCGGCTCGACACCCTCTTTCGATCCGCGGTCGTCGCCGCCGTGCCGGTCTGCGATCTTGCTGCCCTGTTCGCCAGCCTTGCCGATCGCGGCCTCGCGCTCGGTATCGCCTCCAGCGACAGCGAAGCGGCGGTGACCGCGACGGCCGAGCGCTTCGGCCTCGAATCGCATCTGGTCTTCCAGTGCGGCTATGATTCCGGCCATGGCGCCAAGCCGGAGCGCGGCATGGTCGACGGCTTCTGTGCCGCGACGGGGCTGCCCGCGGATGCGGTCGCCGTCGTCGGCGATTCCAGCCATGACATGCACATGGCGGCCGCGGCCGGGGCTGGCCTTCGGGTCGCCGTCCTGACCGGCGCCGGCAGCGCCGAGACCTTGCGCCCGCTCAGCCATATCCTGCTGCCGAGCATCGCCGGGCTGGAGCAGGCGCTGTTCGACTGAGCGCGTTGTTCGAGGCTCGTGGAAACTCACAGCCCTCATCCTGAGGAGCGAGCACAGCTCGCGTCTCGAAGGATGTTCCAGTGGTCTCGCGAGCCTCCTGGAGCATCCTTCGAGACGCCGCTTCGCGGCTCCTCAGGATGAGGGCTGAGAAGAACAAACCGAAGAGCAATATGAAAAGGGCCGCACTTGCGGCGCGGCCCCGATAGCCTTGGATGACGTCCCGCCTCAGGCGAGCGTGTAGGAGGTCTTCACCGTGGTGTAGAACTCGCGGGCATAGGCGCCCTGCTCGCGCGGGCCGTAGCTCGAGCCCTTCCGGCCGCCGAACGGCACATGGTAGTCGACGCCCGCGGTGGCGAGGTTGACCATCACCATGCCGGCCTCGGCATTGCGCTTGAAATGCGTCGCATACTTCAGCGAGGTCGTGCAGATGCCCGAAGACAGGCCGAATTCGGTGTCGTTGGCGATGGCGAGCGCCTCTTCGTAATCCTTGACCCGGACGACGTTGGCGACCGGGCCGAAGACCTCCTCGCGCGAGATGCGCATGGCGTTGGTGGTCTCGGTGAACAGCGCCGGCTGCAGGTAGAAGCCGGGGTTATCGCGATTGAGCAGTTCGCCGCCGAAGGCGAGCTTGCCGCCCTCGTCACGGGCGATCTGGATGTACTTCAGGTTCTGGTCGAGCTGGCTCTGGTCGACGACCGGGCCGATCGTGGTGCCGGCCTTCAGCGCGTCGTCGACGGTGACGCCCTTCAGCCGCTCGATGCAGGCCTCGACGAAGCGGTCGTGAATGCCGGCCTGGACGATCAGGCGCGAGGAGGCCGTGCAGCGCTGGCCGGTCGAGAAGAAGGCGCCTTGGACGGCAGCCTCGACCGCAACCTTGAGATCCGCATCGTCGAGCACGACGAGCGGGTTCTTACCGCCCATCTCGAGCTGGACCTTCTTCATCGGGTTCCCGGCGATGCAGGCGGCCGCGACCTTGCGGCCGGTCGAGACCGAGCCGGTGAAGGAGATCGCGTGCACATCCTTGTGCTCGAGCAGCGCCTGGCCGACCACCGAGCCGCGGCCCATCACGAGATTGAGCACGCCCTTGGGCAGGCCGGCGCGCTGGATGATGTCGACCAGCGCCCAGGCCGAGCCGGGCACCAGGTCGGCCGGCTTGATCACCACGCAATTGCCGTAGGCGAGCGCAGGGGCGATCTTCCAGGCCGGGATCGCGATCGGGAAATTCCAGGGCGTGATCATGCCGACGATGCCGACCGGCTCGCGGGTGACCTCGACACCAACGCCAGGACGCACGGAGGGGATGCTCTCGCCGTTCAGACGCAGGCACTCGCCGGCGAAGAAAGCGAAGATCTGGCCGGCGCGGGTCGCCTCGCCGATGCCCTCGGGCAGGGTCTTGCCCTCCTCACGCGAGAGCAGCTTTCCGAGCTCTTCCTTGCGGGCGAGAATCTCGTCGGAGGCCTTCTTCAGGACCTCGTAGCGCTCCTGCGGGGTGGTGCGGCTCCAGGCCGGGAACGCGGCCTTGGCGGCGGCGACCGCATTGTTCAGGTCGTCGACGGACCCTTGCGAATACTCGCCGACGACATCGTTGGTGTTGGAGGGGTTGATGTTGCGCGAAGCGTTCTGCGAGCCGGTCCATTCACCGGCGATCAGGTTCTTGAAGGGAGCATTCATCGCAAAACCTCTTGCCTAACCAAACGTGCCAAACCGAATTGAGGAGCCGGTCTTAACCGTTTTATGTCGGCAAGGCCATGCAGGACGGCCCGATGAATGGCGATGTGCGCCCCGCCATGGGCGCATGCGGCAGGGCTGACAAGAGGTCGTTGGCCGCAGTTCATGGCCGCTACTGCCGCTTGCTGCAGGAAGCCGATGCCGCGCTCTACCGGGTAGAGCAGGCCGGCCGCGACCGCGTCGTCGTCGCGCGCCGCGCAGCCTGATCTCCGACGCCCTCAGAATTCGGCGTCGAGTTCCTCGAGTTCGTCCGGCTCGGTCTTCGCAGCGGCGATCCAGCGCTGCAGCGCCGGCCAGCCGAGGATCGTCTGGCAATAAGCCCGGCTGAGCGGGTCGAGCGCGACGTCATAGGTCAGGAAGCGCAGGCAGACCGGCGCATACATCGCATCCGCCATGGTGAGACGTTCACCGAAGAGATAGGGCCCGCCATAGCTCGCGATGCAGTCGCGCCAGATCTCTATGACGCGGTCGATATCGGCCTGGGCTCCGGCCCAGAGCTTGAAGCCAGGATAATGCGCCTTGAGGTTCATTGGCAGGGCCGAGCGCAGATTGGCGAAACCCGAATGCATCTCACCGGAAATGGCGCGGCAACGGGCGCGCGCGCCGACCTCGGCCGGCAGCAGTCCGGCCTGCGGCTTCAGCTCGTCGAGATAGCCGGCGATGGCGAGCGTGTCCCAAATCACCACGCCGTCATGGCGCAGGCAGGGCACCAGGAAGGAGGGCGAGAGCAGCAGCAGTTCGGCCCGCGCCGAGGGGTCGTCGACCGAGAGCATGATCTCCTCGACCTCGAGACCTGCGAGCTGGCAGAGCAGCCAGCCGCGCAGCGACCAGGACGAGTAGTTCTTGCTGCTGATGGTCAGCGTGGTGGCGGGCATGCTCGGCATCCTCGGCGCGCGTAGAACCGGCGTAGCAAGAGATGTTCCAGCGGCGCCGGCATGCGTGGGGCGGCGTGGGCATGCCGATTGCACGGGGCAACGGCCTATGCCGGCGCGGCACGATCGGGATCGCAGACGGATGCTCTATCTCGCCTATCAGGCCCAATCCGACCTGTTGGACCCGGCTCGCGCGCTCGCCCAGGCGGCGATCGTGACGCTCGGCAGCCGGGCCCTGCTCGGCGAGCCGCTGAGTCTGCGTGCCGCGGCCGCCGGCTACGAGATGGTGACGCGGGCCGGTCTGACGCATAAGCGCCCGCCCTATGGCATCGCCAGCGTCCGCACCGGCAATCGCGACGTGCCGGTGACCGAAGAGGCGGCACTGACCCTTCCCTTCGGCACCCTGCTGCATTTCCGCAAGGACAGCGATCTCGCCCAATCGAAGGTGTTGGTGGTCGCGCCGATGTCCGGGCACTTCGCCACCTTGCTGCGCAACACCGTCGCGACACTGCTGCAGGATCACGACGTCTACATCACCGACTGGCACAATGCCCGCGACGTGCCACTCGAGGCCGGGCCCTTCGGCTATGACGACTATGTCGACTATCTGATCCGGTTCCTCGACGTGCTCGGTCCACAGGCACATCTCGTCGCAGTCTGCCAGCCTTGTGTGCAGGTGCTCACCGCGGCGGCAGTGATGGCGCAGGCCGGCCACCGCGCCCAGGCCCGCAGCATGACGCTGATGGCCGGGCCGGTTGATACCCGCATCAACCCCACGGCGGTGAACCGGCTCGCCAACGACAAGCCGATCGAGTGGTTCCGCAGCAACCTGATCTCGACCGTGCCGCGGCGCTATGGCGGCGGCGGCCGCCGGGTCTATCCAGGCTTCGTCCAGCTTGGCGCGTTTCTGGCGATGAACATGAGCCGGCACGTCAACGCGCATATCGATCTCTTCACCCACCTCGCCGCCGGCGAGACCGAGAAGGCGCAGACGATCAAGGCCTTCTACGACGAGTATTTCGCGGTGCTCGACCTGCCGGCCGAGTTCTATCTCGAGACCGTGCAGTGGATCTTCCAGGAGGCGCGGCTGGCGGCCGGCACGCTGACCTATCGCGGCGAGCGCGTCGATTGCAGCGCGATCCGCAGGACGGCGCTGCTTACAGTCGAGGGCGAGCGCGACGACATCTGCTCGCTCGGGCAGACCGCGGCGGCGCACGACCTTTGCCGCGGGCTCAAGCCCTTCCGCAAGCGCCATCACATGCAGGCCGGCGTCGGCCATTACGGCGTGTTCTCGGGCCGCAAATGGGAGAACCAGATCTACCCGATCGTCCGCAACATGATCCTGGCGAACAGCTGAGCAGCCGCTTACTTCTTACTTCTCCTTGATCGACAGACCGTTCTTGCCGACCGAGATCTCGACGCCCTCCGGCTGCTTCTTCTCCTGGTAAAGCGCATAGCTGACGGCCCCGAGGCCGAGCACGAGCATGGCGACGAGGAGAACAAGCGTGTTGCGGGACAGCGTCATCAGGAACTCCGTTGCGGGGACGCCGACACGGCGCCACTCATCAACGCCGACGCCGGCGCGCGGGTTCCGACCTTCTCAGTCTGCGGCCTCGCTGCGGGATGCGACGACCTGGGCGAGATCGTCCTCCGAGCGGGCTGCCCGGCGCCCGATCAGGAAAGTGGCAAGACTTGACCAGGCCACTCCGAGGCACCAGCCGCCGAGCACGTCGCTCGGCCAATGCACGCCGAGATAGATCCGGCTTAGGCCGATCGCGATGATCAGCGCCCAGGCCACCCACAGGCAGAGCCGCGCGATATCGGCGCGGCGCGACGCGATGCCGGCGAAGCTCGCAATGCTCAGCAGCACCACCGCGGCAAGGAAGGCGTGACCGCTCGGGAAGCTCGCCGTGAAGGTCAACGCTGCGTGCTCGACGATATCCGGCCGTTCGCGGCCGATGCCGATCTTGAGCAGGGTGCTCGCCACCACGGCCGCCAGGACGTTCAGCACCAGGCCGATCGCAAGAGGGCGATGGCCGCAGAGCCGCAGCGTCAGCGTCGCGATCACGGTCGCGATGCCGAGCCCGATGAAGCTGCCGAGAGCCGTCAGGTCGCGCATCATCTCGCGGAACCAGGCCGGGCCGATCGGCAGCGACGGGTTGGCCGGATCGCGGAACAGCATGACCAGGGCGCTGTCGAGCGCGGCGCCGCCATCGGAGATAACATAGAAGGCCAGCCCGACGAAACCGAAGGCCGCCGCGACAGGCAGGAGGAAGCGCGGCTGGAGGAGGAACATCGCATGCCTCATGAGGGGAACATGTGCTCGGCCGGGTGCGGTTCGATCTTGGCCGGTCGCGCCGCTATAACCCGCAGCGCCCCCGGCAACAGGCGATAGGTGAAAGGGCTGGCGCGACGCTCGACCTCGCCGTCGAAGGTGACGTGACCGCGGCGCTTGTCGCGACGGTTGATCGTCACCGCCGTGCCGGTCAGCGAAACCAGATGCTGCGAATTGCGCCAGCCGCCGGTCAGCATCGATAAGGCGGCCTTGCAGCGCGACAGCAGGCCGCCGGTATCGAGGATGTGGACCTCGAACTCGCCGCCGTCGAGGCGGTTGCGGCGCCACTCGGTGCCGTCGAACTGGTTGACGGTGACGAGGACCGCGTCGGCCTCGACCTGCCGACGCTCACCGGCGATCTCCATCTCGATGCGGATCGAGTGGGTGAACAGGATCGATCGCGTCGCCGCGAAGAGAAAGGCGACGAGACGGCTGAACGGGAAGCGCCGGCGCGCATATTCGCGCTCACGCGCCATCAGGCTGAAGAAGCCCATGCCAGAGATCGAATGGAACAGCCGGCCGTTGACGCTGCCGAGATCCATTGAGACCGGCTCGCCCGCGCAGATCGCAGCGATCTGCTCTTCGAGCGGGCCGATCAGACCGAGATCGCGGCCAAGGACGTTGACGGTACCGAGCGGCAGCACGCCCACGGGCCGCTTGCACCCGACCAGAACCGGCAAGGCCCCGTTGATGCTGCCGTCGCCGCCGGCGACGACGGTCGTCACCGCCTCGTCGGCGATCGCGGCCCGCAAGCGTTCCTCCAGCTGTCGCGGAGGGACCAGCTCGACCTCGGCCCGACACCCCGCCGCTTCGAAGGCCGCCTCGATTTGGCGCGCGAAGCTCTCCGCTCCGGCTTCCAGCACCGTTCCGGCGCGCGCGTTGGCGATCACGCGGAAGCAGCGAAGCTTCGCCTGCGCATCGAGCTCCTGCAACGGGTCCGACGGTTTCGCCATATCAGGCGGCGATATGGACGTCCCTTCTGGCGGGAACAAGGCGGGCCATGTTACGCAACGATTCCTCGTCGACTTCCTCCGTGATCACCTCGAAGCGCTGCAGCCAGTGCGGGCCGAACGAGGTGAGCATCGGAACGTCCGTGGCATCGCGGCCGCGAGCGATGACGATCCGGCCGATGCGCCGCTCATTGTGGCGCGCGTCGAAGGTGTGCCAGCGCCCGCCGAGCCAGACCTCGAACCAGGCGTTGAAGTCCATCGGCGCCGGATCGGGCGGCACGCCGATATCGCCGAGATAGCCATTGCAGTACCGCGCCGGAATGTTGAGGCAGCGGCACAGGGCGATCGCCAGATGGGCGAAGTCGCGGCAGACGCCGATGCGTTCGTTGAACGCTTCGGCCGCGGTGCGCGTGTTGCGGGCGAATGCGTAGCCAAAGGTTATATGATTGTGGACGAACTGGGTGACCGCCTGTACGCGGGCCCAGCCTGGCTCCACCTGGCCGAACAGGTTCCAGGCGGTGTCGGCCAGTCGATCGGTCTCGCAGTAGCGGCTGCCGAGCAGATAGGGGAGGACTTCGTCCGGCAGCTCCGCCGGCTGGGCCTGACGTGCGGAGAGATCGATGCGATCCGGCTCGCCGTCGTCATAGACGAGCCCCTCGCAGGCGAGCAGCACGCCGCCCGCAGGCGCGACCAGACGCCGGCAGATGTTGCCGAACGCGTCGATGTGCTGACTGATCTCGATCGATCGCCCTGGGCCGCGCAGCGAGGTGGCGCGCATCTCGTCGGGGTGGATCAGATCGTGCCGGCGCGAAGGATGAACGTCCAGAAGCGTCAACAACGCGCTCGGCTGTTCACAGACAAGTTCGATCCGGTAGCCATAGCGGATATGCATAGTGACCTCGACGCTGCGCGATGGGAGCCGCCCCGCCGCGGCGGGGGAGCTCCCCGACCGGCCCTTAATGACGCGCTCGGCCGGCCGAAGTTCCCGCCCGATGACCAGCCTGAGTGCATAAAAAAGGTGCGGGCCTTTCGGCCCGCACCACGCAATCACGACGATCCGGCTGGGGGGATAGCGATCGCCGCGAGCTGCGCCTTGGCGTGGAGCGACGGCCTAGCGGCGCGCTCTCACATCATCCAGTAGGGCATCGTGCCGTAATAGTCGTGCACGCGCTTGCCATACTCCTTGTCGTGCCAGTCGGGCTCGCCGTCGGCGCCGTACATCGGAGCGGCCTCGAGCTTCTCGCGGGTCAGCGGGACGACGTAACCGCCCTTGTCGACGTCGTAGTCGAGCATGCTCCACGGGATCGGGTGATACTTCTCGCCGAGGCCGAGGAACCCGCCGAAAGACATGATCGCATAAGCGACCTTGCCGGTCGCCTTGTCGAGCATCACGTCGTAGATCGAGCCGAGATGCTCGCCGGCGGTATTGTAGACATCGGTGCCGGCGACACGGGCACCGGCGATCAGCGGGTTGGCGGCGTGAGAGGCTGCGGTCATCGTAGCGCTCATCGGTCCCTCCATGCATATCTGACAAGCCGGTAGGCCGGCCTGCTCAATCAACCCCGAGGCTGCTGCCTGGTTCCGAGGCGCGAGCGAAAAAAGCGCGTCCTCAAGACAGTGCCGCGACGGGGCATCCCGGCCATCGCGAACATTCAGCGGACGGCCTGTCAGCCCATGCCCGGAACAAATGCGGACGGCTGCGGTTTGATGACCGATCGAACGCGGCTTTAAGCGACGCGATTCACGAGGCGGATGAACGCTAGCGGTGTTGCCGCGTGTCGTCGGCCCTCGCCCTCAAAGTAAAGGAAACGCCCGATGACGATCCCGATGACGATGAAGAAGCTTCTCCTTGTCGCCACCGCCGTGACCGCGCTCGGCGCCTGTACGCCGCGCGAGGAAAGGACCGCCACCGGCGCATTGATCGGTGCCGGTGCTGGCGCCGTCATCGGCGGCGCCGCGACCGGCCGAGCCGGTGGCGCGCTGGCCGGCGCCGCGATCGGCGGTGCCAGTGGCGCCATCATCGGCAATGCGACCTCCCCGGACCAGATCTGCTATGGTCGCGACGAATGGGGCCGGCGCGTCCGCTACGCCTGCTGAGGTTCACGCGCCGTTGCGAGAAGCGTGAGCGACGAAGCAATCCAGCGGCCGCGGAACTCCGTGGCCGCGTGGATTGCTTTTCTGCGTTCGCAATGACGACAGCAGCTCTCAGACAGCGCCGTAAGGCCCGAAGCGGCCGACGAAGCGGTGTCGGCCTCCGGGATAGAGCAGCCGCACGGCGGTGATCGGCTCGGACTGGTTCCACGTCCGGCGCTCGACCAGCAGGCATGGCGAACCGGCCTCGATCTTCAGCAATTCCGCTTCGTCCGGCTCGGCCGCTATGGCGCTGATCGCGTGCTCGGCCTGTGTCCACAGGCTGTTCTGCAGCAGCCAGTCGCCCGGCGGCGTCTGCGCGAAGCTCTCATCCGCGACCTGCGGCATGGCAGTAGGGTGAATCACCCGATCCTCCAGCACATGCGGCGCGCCATCGGCGAAATGCAGCAGAGTGAGATGGGTGACGTTGACTGAGCGGCCTAGCTCGAAGCGCGCGGCGACCTCGCGAGAGGCCTTGCCGTCGCGCCGCTGCAGGATGCGATAGCTGTAGGCCTGCCCGAGTTCGCCGACCTCCTCTGGGATCGAGAGGATGTCGAGCATGGCATGGCTCGCCGGCGGGCTCGCCACCACCGTGCCCGACCGGCGCCGACGCAGGATGAGGCCCTCGCGCGCGAGCTGCGCCAGCGCCCGGTGCACGGTCATGCGCGAGGCCCCGAGCTTCTCCATCAGCGCGTGCTCGGGCGGCACCGACGTCCCTGGCGGCCAGGTGCCGGCGAGGATCAGATCGCGGATGGCGCGGCGAATCTGGTCGTAGAGCGGCCCGGCTCCATCCAGCGTCACGGCGTCGATCTGAGTGGCTGACATTCCCTGCGGCTCAATCGAGGACGGTGCGGATCACCTGGCCATAGCGGGCAGCGATGCGGGCGCGGTCAATGTGCCGGCCGCCGCTGACCACAGGCTTTCCACCGACGATCACCTCCGCGACCGGCAGGGCCGGCGCAGCGAAGATCGCGCTGTCGAGGGCAAAGTCGCCGGCCTTGCCGACGATCGCCGGATGCTCGGCATCTAGGGTGACGACGTCGGCGCGATGGCCGACCGCAATCGCGCCGATGCTGCGGCCGCAGGCCTGGGCGCCGCCGCCGCAGGCATCCTGCCAGAGCCTCAAGCCGGCGGAGATGCCGGGCTCGGCCCAGAGCGCGCGGCGCCGGTCGCGCAGGCGCTGCGAATATTCGAGCACGCGCAATTCCCCGCCGGCGCCGATCTCGACATTGGAATCGCTGCCGACGCCGATGCGCCCGCCATTCGCCCGATAGCGGACACCGTCGAAGATGCCGTCGCCGAGATTGGCCTCGGTGATCGGGCACAGTCCCGCGACCGCGCCGGAGAGGGCCATGGCGTCGCGCTCGGCATCGCTGAGATGCGTTGCATGGATTAGACACCAGCGCTCGTTCACTGCGGTATGCTGCATGAGCAGTTCGACCGGCCGCCGGCCGGTGATGGCGAGACTGTCCTCGACCTCCCGCGTCTGCTCGGCGACGTGGATGTGCAGCGGCACGCGCTGACGAAGCTCAGCGATCCAGTCGAGGTCCTCGAGCGCCACCGCGCGCAGCGAATGCGGCGCCATGCCGACGCGGGCATCGGGGAGGCCGGCGACCGCCTTCTCGCTGCCCTCGATCAGCCGGGCATAGGCGTCGCGGTCGTTGAGGAAGCGGCGCTGGCCGGCAGCGGCCGGCGCCTTGCCGAAATTGCCGTAGCGATAGAGCACCGGCAGCAAGGTCAGGCCGATGCCGGTTTCCTCGGCCGCCGCAGCGATCGCCCCACCCATGGTGGCGATATCGGCATAGGCGGTGCCGTCCTTGTCGTGATGGAGGTAATGGAACTCGGCGAGCGCGGTGAAGCCGCCCTCCAGCATCTCCACCATCGCCTGCGCCGCGATTGCCTGGACGTCGTCGGGGCTCAGACGATCGAGGAAGCGGTACATCACCTCGCGCCAAGTCCAGAACGAATCCTCGGAGGCGCCGCGGCGCTCGGCCAGGCCGGCCATGCCGCGCTGGAAGGTGTGGCTGTGCAGGTTCGGCAGGCCGGGAAGCGCGAGCCCGGCGAGCCGTGTCGCGCCCGCAGGAGCCGCCTGCCCCGCCGCGACCGACATGATCACTCCACGATCGAGCGTCAGCGTGACGTTCTCGGCGAAGCCCTCGGGCAGGAGCGCCTGGGCGAGATGCAGGGTCGTGATTCCGGTCACGCGGGTTGTCCTCTTTTTATTTGCATATGCAAATGGAGCTTGCTATTTGCATATGCAATTGTCTAGCATAATCTGAAAGCGGACGAAGTCGAGAGGAAGCGACGTGGCGACCACCCCTTCCCCCAGCCACCGAGTGTGGGCCAATGCCCGGCTCGCGACCATGGTGGCCGATACGGGCACACCCTATGGCGCGATCGAGGACGGCATCGTCATCGCCCGCAACGGCCGCATCGTCTTCGCCGGACCGAGCAGCGAGGTCTCCAGCATCGGCCAGGCCGAGGTCATCGACTGCGAGGGCCGCTGGATCACCCCCGGGCTGATCGATTGCCATACCCATCTCGTCTATGGCGGTGACCGCGCGCACGAGTTCGAACTGCGCCTCAAGGGCGCGAGCTATGAGGAGATCGCCCGCGCCGGTGGCGGCATCGTCTCATCGGTCAAGGCGACGCGCGCGGCGAGCGAGGACGAGCTCTTCGCCAGCGCCGACAAGCGCCTGGCCGCACTGATCGCCGAGGGCGTCACCACGGTCGAGATCAAGTCAGGCTACGGCCTCGACACCGACAGCGAGGTGAAGGTGCTCGCCGTCGCCCGCCGGCTCGGGCGCGAGCGTCCGGTCGGCGTGCAGACCACCTTCCTCGGCGCCCATGCGGTTCCCGCCGAGTTCAAGGGACGTTCGGGCGACTATGTCGACCTCGTCTGCGGCCCAATGCTCGACGCCATCGCGGAGCAGAACCTCGCCGACGCCGTCGACGTCTTCTGCGAGGGCATCGCCTTCTCGCCCGAGGAGACGGCCCGTGTCTTCACTGCGGCCAAGGCCAGGGGCTTGCCCGTCAAGATCCACGCCGAGCAGCTCTCGAATCTCGGCGGCGCGGCGCTGGCCGCCGGCTTCGGCGCACTCTCGGCCGACCATCTCGAACATCTCGACGAGGCCGGGGTGATCGCCATGGCCAAGGCCGGCACGGTCGCCGTCGTGCTGCCCGGCGCGTTCTATTTCCTGCGCGAGACGGTGAAGCCGCCGATCGACCTGCTGCGCCAGCATGGCGTGCCGATCGCGCTCGCCACCGACGCCAATCCCGGCACTTCGCCGCTGACCTCGCCGCTCATGACCATGAACATGGGCTGCACCCTGTTCCGGCTGACGCCGGAGGAGGCGCTCGCCGGCATGACCCGCAACGCGGCGCTCGCCCTCGGCCTTCAGGACGAGATCGGCACGCTGGAGGCCGGCAAGGCCTGCGATCTCGCCATCTGGGAGATCGAGCGCCCCGCCGAGCTCGCCTACCGCATCGGCTTCAACCCGCTTCACACCCGCATTCGGAACGGACTATGACCACGCTCTCGCTCACTCCGGGCCAGGCCCGCCTCGCCGACTGGCGCCATATCATCGACGGCGCCACCGTCGCTCTCGCTGATACCGGCGCGATCGCCGGCGCCCAGGCGATCGTCGACGACATCGTCGCCGCCGGCACCGTGACCTATGGCGTCAATACCGGCTTCGGCAAGCTCGCCAGCGTGCGCATCGCCGACAGCGATCTCGCCACGCTGCAGCGCAATCTCATCCTGTCGCATGCGGTCGGCACCGGCCCTGCTCTCCCCGATTCCGTGGTCGCGCTGATCCTGGCGATGAAGGCGGCGAGCCTGGCGCGCGGCGCCTCGGGCGTACGCCCCGTCGTGGTCGATGCACTGGTCGGCGCGCTGAAAGCCGGCGCGCTGCCGATCGTACCCGCCAAAGGCTCGGTCGGCGCTTCCGGCGATCTCGCCCCGCTCGCCCATCTGACCGCCGCTCTGATGGGCGTTGGCGAGATCAGGCTGAAGGGCGAAGTCCTGCCCGCAGCCGAGGCCCTGACACGGATCGGTCAGGCGCCTCTCGCGCTCGGCGCCAAGGAAGGCTTGGCGCTGATCAACGGTACGCAGGTCTCGGCCTCTCTGGCGCTCGCCGGCCTCGCCAGCGTCGCCCGTGTCTTCGATGCGGCGCTGATCGCCGGCGCGCTCTCGGTCGATGCGCTGAAGGGCTCCGACACGCCGTTCGACCCGCGCATCCAGCAGCTGCGCGGCCAGCCCGGCCAGATCAAGGTCGCGGCCCTCCTGCTCGACCTGATCGCCAACAGCGAGATCCGCGAGAGCCACCGCTTTGGCGACAGCAAGGTGCAGGACCCCTATTCGCTGCGCTGCCAGCCGCAGGTGATGGGCGCGGTGCGCGACCTCCTCGGCAATGCCGCGACGACGCTTTCGATCGAGGCCAACGCCGTCACCGACAACCCGCTGGTGCTGGGGCCGGGCGAGATCGTCTCGGGCGGCAATTTCCACGCCGAGCCGGTCGCCTTCGCCGCCGACATGCTGGCGATGGCGGTCTGCGAGATCGGCAACCTCGCCGAACGGCGGATCGCGCTGCTGGTCGACCCCGTCATGAGCGGCCTGCCGCCCTTCCTCGCCCGCGATGCCGGGCTCAACTCCGGTTTCATGATCGCGCAGGTGACCGCAGCGGCGCTGGCCTCCGAGAACAAGCAGCGGGCCTACCCAGCCTCGGTCGACACCATCCCGACCTCGGCCAACCAGGAAGACCATGTCTCGATGGCGACGCATGGCGCCTTCCGCCTGATCGAGATGGCGAAGAACGCGGCGAGCATCATCGCGGTCGAATTGATGGCCGCCGCCGAGGCGATCGAGCATCACCGCCCACTGAAGACTTCGCCGCGCCTCGAGCCGGTGCTGGCGCTGATACGCGAAAGAATCGCACCGCTGACCGAAGACCGCTACCTCGCTCCCGATCTCGCCGCCGCGACGGAACTCGTGCTCTCGGGCGCGCTCGGCAAGGCGGCCGGCGTCGACAGTTATGGGGAGTTCTCCGCATGAAGAACTCCCTCTTTCCGTCATGGTCGGGCTTGTCCCGACCATCCACGTCTTCGCTGGTCAAGCGTGGTGTTCAAGACGTGGATGCTCGGCACAAGGCCGAGCATGACGTCGGAGGGCGCCCATGACCGACATCGTCTCCGTCACGCGCGGCTCCTCGCCGCTGGTCCTGTCGATGCCGCATCCCGGCACCGGCCTGCCGGCCGAGGTCGCGGCGCAGCTCAATGCGCGCGGCAGCCAAGTCGAAGACACCGACTGGCATATGCGCCAGCTCTATGGCTTCGCCGAACGCTTCCAGCCGACCATCGTCGAAGCGCAGCTGTCGCGCTTCGTCATCGACCTCAACCGCGACCCGGCCGGCGTTTCGCTCTATCCCGGCCAGGCGACGACCGAGCTGGTGCCGACCACCACCTTCGACGGCGCGCCGATCTGGAACACGGCGCCGGACGAGGCCGAGATCGCACGCCGGCGCGAGGCTTACTTTCAGCCCTATCACGACGCCCTCGCCAACGAGATCGCACACGCCAAGGCGCAGCACGGCTTCTGCCTGCTCTGGGACTGCCATTCGATCAAGTCGGTGATCCCGCGCCTGTTCCCGGACACGCTGCCGACGCTGAACCTCGGCACCAACTCCGGCCAGAGCCCTGCGCCCGCCGTGGAAGTCGCGGCGGCGCAGGCGATGGCCGGCAGCACCTTCACGCAGGTGATCAATGGCCGCTTCAAGGGCGGCTGGATCACCCGGCATTACGGCCAACCGGCTGAACACGTGCACGCGCTCCAGATGGAGATCGCGCTGTCAGCCTATCTCGACGACGAAGCTCCACCCTGGACCTTCGCTCCGGGCAAGGCCGCCAGCCTGCAAGCCACCCTTTCCGCCATGATCGACGCCGCGCTCGCCGCTGCGACCCAGCTCGAACGGAGCAAGCCATGACCCGCCTGGACAATACCCGCGTCATCCGCCCCGCCACCGGCACCGAACTCAGCGCCAAGAGCTGGCTGACCGAAGCGCCGCTGCGGATGCTGATGAACAACCTACATCCGGATGTCGCCGAGAACCCGCAGGAGCTCGTGGTCTATGGCGGCATCGGCCGCGCGGCCCGCTCCTGGGAGGATTTCGACCGCATCGTCGCGGCGCTCCGCCAGCTCGAGGCCGACGAGACCCTGCTGGTCCAGTCCGGCAAGCCGGTCGGCGTGTTCCGCACGCACAGGGATGCGCCGCGCGTCCTGATCGCCAATTCCAATCTCGTGCCGCACTGGGCCAACTGGGACCATTTCAACGAGCTCGATAAGAAGGGGCTCGCGATGTACGGCCAGATGACGGCCGGCTCCTGGATCTATATCGGCACGCAAGGCATCGTGCAGGGCACCTACGAGACCTTCGTTGAGGCCGGGCGCCAGCATTATGGCGGCAATCTCAAGGGCAAATGGGTGCTGACCGGCGGCCTCGGCGGCATGGGCGGCGCCCAGCCTCTGGCTGCGGTGATGGCCGGCGCCTCCTGCCTCGCGGTCGAGTGCAACCCGGACTCGATCGATTTCCGCCTGCGCACCCGCTATCTCGACGAGAAGGCCGAGACGCTCGACGAAGCCCTGGCGATGATCGAGCGCTGGACCAGGAACGGCGAAGCGAAATCGGTCGGCCTGCTCGGCAACTGCGCCGAGATCCTGCCCGAAATGGTCCGCCGCGGCATCCGGCCGGACATGGTTACCGACCAGACCTCGGCCCACGACCCGGTCAACGGCTACCTGCCGAAGGGCTGGACCATGGGCCAGTGGCGGCAGGCGCGCGAAGCCAATCCGAAGTCCGTCGAGAAAGCGGCCCGCGCCTCGATGCGCGAGCATGTCGAGGCGATGATCGCATTCCAGGACATGGGCATCCCGACCTTCGACTACGGCAACAACATCCGCCAGGTCGCCAAGGACGAGGGGCTGGAGAACGCCTTCGCCTTCCCCGGCTTCGTGCCGGCCTATATCCGCCCGCTGTTCTGCCGCGGCATCGGCCCGTTCCGCTGGGCCGCGCTCTCCGGCGACCCGGAGGACATCTACAAGACCGACGCCAAGGTGAAGGAACTGCTGCCCGACAACAAGCACCTGCACAACTGGCTCGACATGGCGCGCGAGCGCATCGCGTTCCAGGGCTTGCCCGCGCGCATCTGCTGGGTCGGCCTCGGCGATCGCCACCGGCTCGGCCTCGCCTTCAACGAGATGGTCAGGACCGGCGAGCTCAAGGCGCCGGTCGTGATCGGCCGCGACCACCTCGATTCCGGCTCGGTCGCGTCGCCGAACCGCGAGACTGAAGCGATGAAGGACGGCTCGGACGCGGTCTCCGACTGGCCGCTGCTCAACGCCCTGCTCAACACGGCGTCAGGCGCGACCTGGGTCTCGCTGCACCATGGCGGCGGCGTCGGCATGGGCTTCTCGCAGCATTCGGGCGTCGTGATCTGCGCCGACGGCACGGATGACGCCGCCGCCCGCCTGTCGCGCGTGCTCTGGAACGACCCGGCCACCGGCGTGATGCGCCATGCCGATGCCGGCTACGACATCGCGCTCGACTGCGCGCGGGAGAAGGGTCTGAAGCTGCCCGGCATACTGGGCTGAGGATCGGCATCATGCGCATCATCCGCGCCGCCGACTGCCTCTCCATGCCGTGGAAGAACGGCGGCGGGACGACGACCGAGATCGCGGTGGCGCCCGAAGGCGCCTCGCTGAATGATTTCGACTGGCGCATCAGCATGGCCCATGTCGGGCAGGACGGACCGTTCTCGTCCTTCCCCGGCATCGACCGGACATTGTCGGTGCTGACCGGGGCCGGCATCACGCTGGCCTTCGGCGATGGCGAGCGCACCCAGCTCGATCGCAGCAGCGCGCCCTACGCTTTCGCCGCCGACCGGGCGGTCGACGGGCTGCTGGTGGACGGCCCGATCGACGATCTCAACGTGATGAGCCGGCGCGGGCGCTGGCGGCACCGGGTCGAGCGTCTCTCCGGCGCAGGCTCGCTCAACGCGACCGAAGGCCTGCTGGTCTTGGTCGCCCGCAAGGGCGACTGGCAGGTGAACGGCGCGACGCTCACCGCCGGCGACAGTGCGGTGCTGGATGCGCCGGGAGGCGTCGAGCTGGTGGCGAGCGGCGGTGAGGCTGAGCTCTATGCGGTTTGGCTGACAGCAATATAGGCATGCGCGGGATCCCCTCTCCCGGATGGGAGAGGGGTAGGGGTGAGGGACCGCCGCTGGTTATTGGAATGCAACGGCTCCGCTGCACCTCAATCGGTTAGGGCAGGCCCTCATCCCTGCCCTTCTCCCATCCGGGAGAAGGGTTCCCCGCGCCCTACGACGGCTACGCCGCCTGCCGCGGCTGCGGGCCGACATAGACCGATTGCGGCCGGATCAGGCGGCCGGTCTCGATCTGTTCGCGGGCATGGGCGAGCCAGCCTGTGGTGCGGCCGAGCGCGAAGACGCAGGTGAAGGCCTCGGGCGGGAAGCCGAGCGCCTCCAGCAGCAAAGCCGTGTAGAACTCGACATTGGTTTCCAGCGAGCGGCCGGGCTTGCGCTCGCGCAGGATGGCGAGCGCCGCCTGCTCGACCGCCTCGGCAAGGCGCAGGCGCCCCGCATCGGCGCCGAGCCTGGCGATCGCCTGCTTCAGCGCATCGGCGCGCGGATCACGGACGCGATAGATGCGATGGCCGAAACCCATCAGCCGCTCGCCGCGATCCAGCGCGTCTTCCAACCAGGCGCGGGCATTGGCAGGCTCGCCGATCGCATCGAGCATCTCGATCACCGGCCCCGGCGCGCCACCATGCAGCGGGCCCTTGAGCGCGCTGATCCCCGCCAGCACGGCCGAGACCAGCCCGGCCCTAGTCGAGGCGACGACGCGCGCCGCGAAGGTCGAGGCGTTGAGGCCGTGATCGGCGACGGTGACGAGATAGGTATCGAGCGCCGCGGCCTGCGCCGGCGTCGGCGCTTCGCCGTGCAGCATGTGCAGCGTATCGGCGGCCTGCGACAGCGCCGGATCGGGCGCGATCGGCGCAAGCCCGCGCTGCTTGCGCACGGCGGCGGCCGTGAAGACGGCCGGCGCGGCGAGCAGCTTCAGCGCGGTGTCCGGCCCTTCACCATCGGCGATCTGAGCGGTCCAGGCCCGCACTGCCTCGACCGGTCCGAGACCGTCCGCGAGCGCGGTCCTCTCGACAATGCCGAAGAGATCGGCGCGGGCGTGGCCGAGCGCCATCGAGAGTTCGCGGCCCTGCGGCAGACCGGGCAGCAGCCCGTCGAACATCAGCGCCACCATCTCCTCGAAGCTGGTGCGGCCGGCGAGCTCGGCGAGGCTGTGACCGCGGATCACCAGGCGGCCGGCAGCGCCGTCGACCTCGGAGAGCACGGTATGGGCGGCGACGACGTCATCGAGACCATCGGACATGTCAGGAACTCCTCAAAAGCGTTCGGCCCGAAAATCGGCTCCCGCATTGCAACAATCAATCTTGAACAATATAATCAATATATCTAAGGAGGGGCGATGCAGGACTGGCTGACGGCTCAGGAGGCGATGACGCGGCTCGGGCTGAAGCCGCAGACGCTTTACGCCTATGTCAGCCGCGGGCTGATCGAAGCGCGCGGCGACGAAGGCGATTCTAGGCGCAGCCTGTACCGGGCCGAGGACATCGCCCGGCTGGAGCATCGCAAGGCGCGCGGCCGGCGTCCGGCCGCGATCGCCGAGGATGCCATCGCCTATGGCGAGCCTGTCCTGTCTTCGAGCATCACCACGATCGAGCGCGGCGGCCTCTGGTATCGCGGGCAGGATGCGGCGCGCCTCGCCGAGAGCGCCAAGCTTGAGGACGTCGCTCGCCTGCTCTGGGATTGCGGCACGCAGCGCTTCCCGCCTCTGGCGACGATCGTGCCGCCGGGCGAACCGCTGGCGCGCGTCTTCGTGACGATCGCAGCGCGGACCGCGACCGACCGGCCAATGGTCGGGCGCGCCAAGAAGGCGCTGTATCTCGAAGCCGCCGCCGTGCTCGACACGCTGGTCGACGCGATCGCCGGTGGGCCGGGCGAAGGGCCTATCCATGCCCGGCTGGCCCGGGCCTGGGGTTGCGAAACAAAAGACGCCGAGCCGATCCGGCGGGCGCTCGTCCTGCTCGCGGACCATGAGCTCAACGCCTCGACCTTCGCCGCCCGCGTCACCGCCTCGACCGGCGCCTCGCTCGCCGGCTGCGCGCTGGCGGGGCTCGCGGCGCTTTCAGGGCCCTCGCATGGTGGTGTCGCGCCGCGCGTGCTGGCACTGATGCGGGACATCGAGCGCGACGGGCTGGAGGCTGCGCTGGCGGCAAGGCTGGAGGCCGGCGCCAAGCTGCCCGGCTTCGGCCATCCGCTCTATCCCGATGGCGACCCGCGAGCGCGAGCCCTGTTCGCAGCGTTCGAGCCGCCGCCGGCCTATGCGCAGGCCCAGGCCGCCATCGCCACCTTGACGGGCGAGGAACCGAACATCGACTTCGCGCTGTCGGCGCTGGCGGCGAAACTGGCATTGCCGGAGACCGCGCCGTTCCAGATCTTCGCCGCGGCGCGCTGTACCGGCTGGCTCGCCCATGCGCTGGAGCAGAACGAGACCGGCCGGCTGATCCGCCCGCGAGCCCGCTATGTCGGGCCGGCGCCTGGCTGAGACTTCCGCTACTGCGCCTGGGCGCGCAGCGCCTCGAAATCCCTGTCGAGCCTGCCGAGCGAGCCGGCGATCCGCTCGCGCCGCTCCTTGATCCAGGTACCCTGCTCCGCGATCTTGCCCTTCGCCGCCGCCAGCATCCGCTCCATCTCGGCCGGCTGCGGGCCGCCTGCGGTTGCGCGGCTGCGTACGATCGCCACGGGGTCGAGCGCAGCGCGGAACTCGGCTTCGCTGATCGGCAGCTCGGCCGGATACTCCGTGCCCTTGACCGCCGCGGCATAGATCCGCTTCGCCTCGGCATAAGGAAAGTCGAGCGGCTTGACGTCGTGGTCCTTGGCGTGGGTCACGACCTCGGAGGCGAAGTGGTGGCCGACGCGGAAGGGCAGCCTGTATTTGCGCATCAGCAGGTCGGCGAGTTCTTGTGACGCTGTCCAGTCGCTGTTCAATTCCTCAAGCGCCCGCTCGGGGCTGATCACCAGCCCCTTCAGGATGCGGTCCCAATTGGCGAGCACGGTGGCCGCGCTCTTCATCATCGCGCTGTTGGGCCTGACATCCTTGGGGTCGCTCATCCCCGGCGTGATGTTGTGGGCCTGGATCGCGGCTCCCATGGCGAGCGAGAGCGAGGTCGAGGCCTGCTGGCGCGTGGTGTTGAGCAGGCCGGGATTGCGCTTCTGCGGCATGGCGCTGGAAACATAGGTGTTGCCGTCGCCTTCCTGCAGCAGCATCCAAGGCCGCGCGAAGGCGTATTGCGTCATCACATCCTCGACGAAGGCGCCGGCATGCAGCGCGATGCTGGTGACGATCGCGCCGGCCTCGACCGGATGCTCGGCCGAGGAGATCTGGCCGGCGTCATAGGCGTTGTCGACGATCGCCGCGAAGCCGAGATAATCGGCCATGCGCTTGCGGTTCAGCGGCCAGCTCGTGCCATTGAGCACGGTCGTGCCCATCGCGGAGCGGTCGATCCGGGCATAGGCCTCGCGGATGCGCTGGGCGTCGCGCTCGAGGCCGGCGGCATGGCCGAGCAGGGTGTGGCCGAGGCTGTTCGGCTGGGCGGCGACGCCATTGGTATAGTTCGGCACGATGGTCGCGGCGTGCTTCTCCGCGAGCCCGACCAGCGTCGCCGTGGTGCGGTTGAGCTGCTCGGCGAGCGCCAGCATGTCGTCGCGCAGGATCGCGGCACGGTAGGTCGCATGCATGTCCTGGCTCGAACGGCCGGCATGCAGCAGCGTGACCTCCTGCCCGCCAGCCGCGATCAGCAGCGGCTCGAAGCTGATCACGGTCGAAGGCCGCTTGCCTCCCGGCTTAGCGCCCTCGCTTAGAACCTTGGACAGACCGGCCGCAATGCGCGGCGCCAGCGCCTTGTCGAGCAGGCCCTCATCCGTGTTGATCACGGCCGTGGCCTTGTTGATCTCGCCGAGCCAAAAGAACTCGTCGCGGACCTGGCGCTCCTGGGCGAGGGCTGGAAGAGCTGACATCTGCGCCGCTACCGCGAGCGCAATCATCGATGATCGCACGATCGACCTCCGCAATGCCCCCGCCGGGCGAAGCGTAGCTGGGACATTGCGTTAGCTCAATCGCGTACGTTTCAGGCGGCCCGGTCGATCGCGCCCGCGACCCGCGCCTTCTCGCTCATGTAGTCCCGGGTCATTGGCAACGTGCCGAGACGCTTGGCGAGCTGGAGCTGGAAGACGACGAGGCCGTCATGACGGAAGCTCGCCTCGGAGGCGGCGAGATAGAACTCCCACATCCGTGCGAAGCGCTCGTCATACATCGTGACCGCCTCCTGGCGATGAGCGAGGAAACGCTCGCGCCAGGCCTTCAGCGTCTCGGCATAATGCAGGCGCAGCACCTCGACATCGGTGACGATCAGCCCCTCCTTCTCCACCGCCGCCGTGACTTCCGACAAAGCGGGGATATAGCCGCCGGGAAAGATGTACTTGGCGATGAAGGGGTTGGTCGCGCCGGGCGGCGTGCTGCGGCCGATCGTGTGGATCAGCGCGACGCCGTCATCCTCGAGCAGTTCCCTGATCTTGCGGAAATAGTCGCGATAGTAGCCGACCCCGACATGCTCGAACATGCCGACCGAGACGATGCGGTCGAAACGCTCGGTCACGGCCCGGTAGTCCTGGAGGCGGAACGCGACCGGCAGCCCCGATTCCTCGGCCCGCTTGTTCGAAGCGGCGAGTTGTTCCTCGGAGAGGGTTATGCCGGTGACCTTCGCGCCGGTCTCACGCGCGATCGAAAGCCCGAGCCCGCCCCAGCCGGAGCCGATGTCGAGCACGCGCTGGCCCGGCCTCAGCGCCAGCTTCGCCGCGATGCGGCGCTTCTTGGCGGCCTGGGCCTCCTCCAGTGTCGCACCCGGATGCTCGAAGAAGGCGCAGGAATACTGCCGGTCGGCATCGAGGAAGAGCTGGAAGAACTCGCTTTTCAGATCGTAATGGTGATGGACGTTGCGCTTGGCCCAACGCGGTGTGTTGTGCTGCTTCAGACGACGCACTGCCGTACGCAGCCGCGTCAGCGTTCCCGCGAAGGCGGAAGGCGGCTGTCGCGACAGGCCACGGATCAGGGTTTCGAGCAATTGGTAGATGGTACCGCGCTCGACGATGATACGGCCATCCATCACGGCCTCGCCGAGCGCGAGCTCGGGATCGAGGGCCAGCTTGAACTCGGTTTCGCGGTCGGCGATACGCAACGTGATCGCGGGCGCCGAACCCCGCCCGGCCGAATGGAGCGATCCATCGGCGAACACCACATCCACCCGCGGCTCGCAAATGAGCCGAGACAACATATTCATAATCAGACTGCGCATGGCGCCACCTCACGGCAGTGCCCCTTCGCCATCAAAGATGGCGATCACCCGCGGCAGCGTAACAGTGGGTTCGGCGCAAAGCTGATCCACGCCCGCCGCATGCAGCTGTCAGCCTCCTGACAGAAAAAATGGGGGCGGCGCTTCATTCTCGCCAGTCCGCCCCCCGCAAAGCCTTACCGGATCATGCCCATTGTACGCGGCAGCCAGAGCGTCAGCTCAGGGATGAAGGTGATCGCGAACAGTGCGGCAAAGAGCGGAATCAGCCAGGGCAGGATCGCCATGGTGGTGCGCTCGACCGAAAGCTTGGCGACGCGCGAGAGCACGAACAGCACCATGCCGAGCGGCGGATGCAAGAGCCCGATCATCAGGTTCAGCGTCAGGATCAGGCCGAAATGGATCGGGTCGACGCCGAGCTTGAGCGCGATCGGCAACAGGATCGGCACGACGATGGTGATCGCGGCGATGGTGTCGAGGAAGCAGCCGATGAAGAGCAGCAGCAGGTTGACCAGGATCAGGAACACCCACTTGTTCTGGGTGAAGCCGAGGATCAGGTCGGAGAGCAGCTGGGCCGTCTGCGACACCGTGAGCAACCAGGCGAAGATCGAGGCGGCGGTGACGATGAACAGCACCGAGGCCGTGGTCTCGATGGTGTCGAAGGTCGCCTTGGTCAGGCTGCGCATGGTCATCGAGCGATAGCGCACCAGCCCGAGGAAGAGCGACCAGATCACCGCGGCGGCAGCGGCTTCCGTCGGCGTGAACCAGCCCATGGTCATGCCGCCGATCAGGATGACCGGCGTCATCAGCGCCATCACCGCCGAGAAGTCGAAATAGTAATCGACCGCCAGCAGCACGGCGAGCGCGATGCCGATTGCGAGATTGGGATCGAGTCCGGCGAAGACCAGCCCATAGGCCAGGACCGGGAAGCCGAGGACGACGAGCACCTCGATGCCGGCAGAGCCGAGCTCGCGCAGCGAGAACTTGGTGTCGGAACCCCATTTGTAGATGCGGGCGAAGATCGCGACCGTAAGCATCATGAACAGCGTCATGATCACGCCGGGGATGACGCCGCCGAGGAACAGCGCACCGATCGAGGTGTTCGACATCATGCCGTAGATGACGAAGGGCAAGGATGGCGGGATGATCGGGCCGAGCGTGGCGGAAGCCGCGGTGACGCCGACCGCGACCTCGGCCGAATAGCCATGGTCCTTCATCGCCTTGATCTCGATCGTGCCGATGCCGGCGGCGTCGGCGATCGCGGTGCCCGACATGCCGGAGAAGATCACCGAGCCGATGATGTTGACCTGGGCGAGGCCGCCCCGCATCCAGCCGACGAGCGCGACGGCGAAGGAGTAAATGCGGCCGGTGACGCCGGCGATGTTCATCAGGTTGCCGGCGAGGATGAAGAACGGCACTGCCAGCAACGGGAAGCTCTCGACGCCGGCGATCATGCGCTGGGCCAGGATCACGTCCGGCACGGTGCCGGAGACGAGGATGAAGGCAAGCGAGGCGACGGCCATCGAGATGGCGACGGGAACGCCGAGCACCATCAGGCAAAGGAAGGTTCCGAGCAGGATCAGCATGGGTCAGGCCTCCGAGCCGTCGAAGGCCGAGGGACGCTCCAGCACGGAGTAGCCGCGGCGCCAGTTCTGCCAGGCGACCTGGATCGAGCGCAGCGTCATCAGCGCGAAGGCGACGACGACGGCGTAGAACACCGGCGACTTCGGGAACTGGATCGTCGTCATCGTCTCGTCGGGAATGAGCTCGGCATAACGATGCACCAGCACCGTGCCATAGGCGAAGAAGCCGATGCGGATGAGATCGACCGCGGTCGAGAGCGCCCGTCCGGCGCCGGGCGACAGATACCGATACAGGAAGTCGACCTGGATGTGCCTGGAGGCACGCACGCACAGCGAGGAACCCAGGAAGACGACGACGATCAGCGCGTAGATCGCGATCTCCTCGGTCCAGGCGAAGCTGTCGTTGAGGACATAGCGGGTGAAGAACTGCGCCACGACGCAGGCGACCATCAGCCAGAACGCGGCGAGCGTCACCCAGTCCTCGAGGCCGTAGCCGGAGAGATCCGCCGGCGGCGGCGCCTCGTCGAAGACGTGGGCGATCTCCTCGCTGGAGACTTGGGTGTGGACTTCCGGCGTCGTGGTCATGGGCTGGATCCGGTCATGTCTGGGCCGCGGCGCTTGGCGTCATTGCGAGCGTAGCGAAGCAATCCAGCGAGACCCGCTCGGCGGCCCCTGGATTGCTTCGTCGCTGTCGCCCCTCGCAATGACGACAAACCGTCACTGCAAGAGGCGGGCGATCACTTGATCGCCTGGATGCGCTCCCAGTCGGCCTTGCGATAGCCGTACTGCTCGAAGGTCACGTTCTTCTCGACGGCGGCAAGGAAGTCGGCCTTGTCGATCTCGGTGACCGAGAGGCCCTTGTCCTTGAAGACCTGGACGAGCTTCACCTCGTCGGCCTGGATCTTCTTGGTGGCGCGCTCGGCCGCTTCCTGGGCGACGTCGGTGAAGATCTTCCTGTCCTCGGGCGAGAGCTTGGCCCAGAGCTGCTTCGAGACGACCGTGTTGAGGTGGTCGACGATGTGGCCGGTCAGCACGATGTGCTTCTGCACCTCGTAGAACTTCTTGGCGTCGATGGTGTTGAGCGGGTTCTCCTGCGCCTCGACGGTGCCGTTCTGCAAGGCGAGATAGACCTCGGCAAAGGCGATCGGCGTGGTGTTGGCGCCGCAGGCGCGCGGCATGGCGAGATAGGCCGGCACGTCGGGCACGCGGATCTTCAGGCCCTTCATGTCGGCGCAGGTCTTGATCGGCTTGTTCGAGGTGGTGTGGCGGGTGCCGTAATAGGTCACGGCCAGGATCTGGTGGCCGCTCTTCTCCTCATAGCCCTTGGCCATCTCCTTGAAGACGTCGCTCTTCACATAGGCGAGCAGATGGTCGGGGCCACGGAAGATGAAGGGGTAGTAGGTCACGCCGATGGGCGGATAGGCGCGCGCCGCAAAGCTCGAGCCCGAGATGATCATGTCGACCGTGCCGAGCGTCAGGCCCTGGTTGATATCGGTCTCCTTGCCCAGCTGCGAGGCCGGGTAGACCGTGATATCGTATTTGCCGTTGGAGCGCTTCTTGATCTCCTCGGCCGCCCAGACCGACTCGGTGTGGAAGGGCTCGGAGGTCTCGTAGACATGGGCCCATTTCAGCTTGGTCTGAGCCTGCGCCGGGGCGCCGGCGAAGAGAGCGCCGGCGGCGAGCGCGGCAAGAGCGTAGTGCAGTTTCATCGTCTGTCCTCCCTGAAGGTCACGAATAAGGTCTGGCCTTGCGTCATTTGATCGGACGTGGCCGGCGCTGACGCTCGCCTGCCCGCTTGAAGTCGACGTCGCCGAAGCTCTGCGAAAAGCGCTCCTGCGAAGCCTGGAGATGGGCGCACATCGCCGCGCGGGCGGCTTCGCGATCGCCGCTGGCGAGTGCAGCATGGATGGCACGATGCTCGCGCGCCGCCGAGCACCACGAGCCCTCGTTCTCGAAATACTGCGCGAGCTGGCGGAAATACGGGCTCATGCGCTGGTCGAAGAGCTCGCCGACGCAGCGCACCAGCACGGTGTTTCCCAGTATCGCCGCGATCTCGACATGGAAGGCGCGGTCGAGCGCGATCAGGTGCTCCGCCGGCAAACCGGGCTGCTCCATCTGGTCGAGGATGCCGGCGAGCCCGGCCAGCTGGGTGGGCGTCGCCTGCCCTGCCGCATCGGCCGCGACGGCGCCCTCGACCAGCCGGCGCGCCGCGAGCACCTCGAACGGACCCTCGACGGGAAAGCCGGCGCCGGCGAGCTGTGCAGCAGCCTGAGCGGGATCGACGACGTAGACGCCCGAGCCCATGCGAATGCGCACGCGGCCCTCGACCTCCAGCGCGATCAGCGCCTCGCGCACCGAGGGGCGGGAAACGCCGAGTTTTTCCGCAAGTTCGCGTTCGGGCGGCAGGCGGCTGCCGACCGGGAATTCATGCTGGTCGATGAGATGGCGCAATTGATCGGCGATCTGCCGATACAGGCGCGGCGACTCGACGACTGCGAGCGGCATCAGACCCTGGACCCTTCCCTGCACCGCCTGGTCATGCGGCATCGATTTGGCCATGTGGTCAGGCCAATTTCGCGAGGAAGGAACCACCATACCGGACCCGAGTCAACCGGTATGGTGGCTTGGTTGCTAGTGCCCTTCGGCCGCGAGCACAGCTTCGATCCGGATCTCCTCCACGAGGCGTTCCTTCAGCGCGACGAATTCGGGCGTGGTCTTGATCGTGTAGGGCCTGGGATGGGGAAGCTCGACCGGTATGTCGGCCTTGATCCGCCCGGGGCGAGCGCTCATCACCACCACGCGCGAGCCGACGAAGATCGCCTCTTCGATGTCGTGGGTGACGAAGAGCACGGTCTTCTGCTCGCGCTCCCAGATGCCGAGCAGCATTTCCTGCATCAGCGCGCGGGTCTGGTTGTCGAGCGCGCCGAAGGGCTCGTCGAGCAGGAGGATCTTGGGATCGTTGGCAAGCGCACGGGCGATCGCAGTGCGCTGCTGCATGCCGCCGGAGAGCTGCTTGGGGAAATGGTCGACGAAACCGGAAAGCCCGACACGCTCGGCCCATTTGCGGGCGATGCCGAGCCGCTCGCGCTCGGGCACGCCCTTCTCGCGCAGGCCGAAGGCGATATTCTGCACCACGCTCAGCCAGGGGAAGAGCGTGTAGCTCTGGAAGACGAAGCCGCGATCGGCGCCCGGCCCGGTGACCGGCGTACCGTCGAGCAGGATCTTGCCTTCGCTCGCGGTCTCCAGCCCGCCGATGATACGCAGCAGCGTCGACTTCCCACAGCCGGAGGGGCCGAGGATGGTGATGAAGTCGTTGTCGGCGACGGTGAGCGAGGTCGGCATCAGCGCCCGCGTCGGCTGGCCCTTGCCTCTAGCCGGGAAGACCTTGCCGACCTGGTCGATCAGAAGCTTGCTCATGCCTGCGCCCATGGAAACAGGCGCTGGTTGACCGCCTTGAAGAGGAAATCCGAGATCAGACCGATCAGTCCGATGACGATGATGCCGAAAATGATCTGCCCGGTGTTCAAGAGCGCCTGGCTGTCGGTGATCATGTGTCCGATGCCGGAGGACGAGCCGATCAGCTCCGCGACGATGACATAGGTCCAGGCCCAGCCGAGCACGAGACGGAAGATCTCGGCGATCTCCGGCGCGGCATTAGGCAGGAGCACGCGGCGCACCACGGAGGAATCGCTCGCGCCCAGTGTATAGGCGGCGTCGACCAGGTCGCGCCGGATGCCACCGACCGCGACGGCGATCATCAGCACGAGCTGAAAGAACGAGCCGATGAAGATGACCAGCAGCTTCTGCGTCTCGCCGATGCCGGCCCAGAGGATCAGCAGCGGGATGAAGGCCGAGGCCGGCAGATAGCGTGCGAAAGAAACGAAGGGCTCGAGGAAGGCTTCGACCGGCTTGTAGGCGCCCATCAGGATGCCGAGCGGCAGTGCGAAGATGACGGCGAGGATGAAGCCGCCGACGACCCGCCAGATCGTCATACCGATATCGACGATGAAGCCGTGGTTGACGAGCAGGTTCCAGCCTTCGCCGACCATGGTCAGCGGATCGGCGAGGAACAGCTTCTGGACATAGCCGCCGAAGGTCGCGACCGACCAGACGACGACGAAGAGCGCGAAGAAGGCGATGCCGTAGCCGACGCGGGCGCCGGCGGAGACAGGCTGGAGTGGTTTCATCGTCAGAAACTTGTTTCCTTCACGAGGGCGGCGAGTTCACGCCAGGGCTCGATGGACCAGTAGCCGGAGGCCGCCCCGGAGGTAGAGGGCAGGATGAAGACGCGGCTTCCTACGAGCAGGGACGGCTGGAGGCCATAGGCGAGCCTGCGGCCCCTCTCCTCCTCCAGCACAGCCTGGGCGGCACGCTTGCCGTTGAACGCGACGATCGCCGGAGCGCATTCACGAAGCTTGGCCAGGAAGCCGGCGCTATCGAAATGGTGCCGCATCAGCGCCGTGTCGGGGCCGGAGGTTCCCTTGGCGACATCGGTGAAGCCGATGCCGTATCGCGGCAATCCTGCGAAATCCGAGGGGCCGAGCGGCTCAGGGATAAGCCCGGTCTCGAACAGGGTCTTCCAGAACTTGTTGCCGGGGCCGGCATAGTAGGCGCCCCGCCGGGCGGAGACCGCTCCGGCCTGCGTGCCGCAGAAGACGACACGCAGGCCGGACGTCAGAACGTCCGGCAGGACGTCGCCGCTCACTTGCCGGCGACGTACTTGGTCTCGACCAGCGTGGCGATGTCGGGCTTGGCCTTGATCAGGCCGATCTCGAGCAGGAGGTCGGCCGCCTTGTTGGTGAAGGCCTGCCACTCGCCGGAGAAGAAGGCCTTGTTGCCGGCAGAGTCCGACCAGCGCAGATAGCCGGCCGACTTGCCGAACTGCTCGCCGGTCTGCTTCACGTCGGCGCCCATGATGCCATAGGCCTTGGCCTGGTCGGCCTTGATCAGCTCCAATGCCTCGAAATAGCTCTTGGTCAGCGCGACGGCGGCCGCATCGTTCTCGGCCAGGAATTTCGGCGTGCAGCCGAAGGTGTCCATCACCATCGGATAGTCGAGGGTGGTGGCGATGATCTTGCCGGCCTCCTGCTTCTCGCGCACGGCCGAAAGATAGGGCTCATAGGTCATCGCCGCGTCGTTCTGGCCGGCGATGAAGGCCTGCGCGGCCGGGCCGGGCTCCATGTTGACGACGTTGACGTCCTTCACCGACATGCCGTTTTCCTTGAGGATCCAGGCGAGGGCGAAATAGGGCGAGGTGCCGGGCGCAGAGGCCGCGACCGTCTTGCCCTTGAGGTCCTTGATGGAAGCGGTCGAGCCGCGCACGGCCATGCCGTCGGCGCCATAGCTCTTGTCGAGCTGGAAGATCTGCTTGGTCTTGATGCCGGCAGCGTCCCAGACGATCCAGGTTTCGACCGTGGTCGCGGCGCATTGGATGTCGCCCGAGGCGATGGCGAGGTGGCGATCCTTCTGCGGGATCTTCTTGATCGAGACGTCGAGGCCGTTCTTGGCGAAGATGCCGGCTTCCTTGGCGAGGGTCAGCGGCGCGAAGCCGGTCCAGCCGGAAATGCCGATATTCACCTTGGTCTGCGCCTGCACGCCGCCGGCGGTCATGAGGGCTGCAAGGCCGATCCCGGCCAGCATCCCGATACGCTTCAAACCTGTCATGACGAACCCTTCCCCACTTGTTCCCGCTTGCGGCGGAGACCCCGGCCAACGCAGCCCGATCGCGCCCATAAAGCAAGCTTCGTTCCAAATCACGTTAAATGCATATGCAAACCGGTCAAGGCGGCGATCGCCCAATCAGCCGTCATCCTGAGGAGCGATCGCAGATCGCATCTCGAAGGATAAGGGCTCGAGGCGGGCCGGCGAATGAGCCGCCGATCACCCCCGCTTGGGAAAGCAATGACATTCTCTTGTTTGACACTCCCGCGGCGATCCCCTCCCCTCGGCGTGACAGGCGCCACGCGCCTTTGGCTATGAAAGAGGTTTTCCCGGATGAATGGCGCCGACCGCCTGTGCGACACGCTGCTGGTCAACGATGTCGATGTCTGCTTCGCCAATCCCGGCACGTCCGAAATGCATTTCGTCGCGGCGCTCGACCGCAAGCCGCAGATGCGCTGCGTGCTCGGCCTGTTCGAGGGCGTCGTCACCGGCGCGGCCGACGGCTATGCCCGCATGGCCGACAAGCCGGCGGCGACGCTGCTGCATTGCGGGCCGGGCATGGCGAACGCGCTCGCCAACATGCACAACGCCAGGCGCGCCTGGACCCCGATGATCAACGTGGTCGGCGACCATGCGACCTACCATCTCCAGCACGATGCACCGTTGACCAGCGACATCGAGAGCCTCGCCCGGCCGATGTCGCAATTCGTGCGCCGCATCGCCTCGCCTGAGGATGTCGGCCCGGCGATCGGCGAAGCCTATGCCGCCTCGCTGTCCTTGCCCGGCGTCACCACGGTAATCCTGCCGGCCGACTGCGCCTGGGGCAGCGTCGAGCCCGCGGAGCTGACGCGCACGCCGGTGCCGGCGCCCAGGCAGGTCGATGCGGCCCAGATCCGCGCGGTCGCCGGCCTGCTGCGCAAGCACGGCTCGCGCGCCGCGATCATGCTGACCGGCTCGGCGCTGCGCGAGGGGCCGATGGCGATGGCGGCGCGGGTCTGCGCTGCGACCGGCGCGCAGATCTTCGCGCAGATGTCGAACGGGCGGATCGAGCGCGGCGCCGGCCGCGTCGCCATCCCGAAGGTGTTCTATCCGATCGACATGGCGCTGCAGCAGCTC
This sequence comes from Allobosea lupini, assembly GCF_900109525.1. GTDB lineage: Bacteria > Pseudomonadota > Alphaproteobacteria > Rhizobiales > Beijerinckiaceae > Allobosea > Allobosea lupini. The sequence continues at coordinate 791,577 of NZ_FOAN01000002.1, forward strand.
AAGGACATCGACCTGCTCGTCCTGATCGGCGCCCAGGTGCCGGTCGGCTTCTTCGCCTATCCGGGCAAGCCCGGCCGGCTGGTGCACGAGAACTGCCAGGTCGAGCAACTGGCCGTGCCCGGGGACGACCTGCCGGGAACGATCGAGGCGCTGGCCGAGGAGCTCTCGGCGCGGGCGACGCCGCCGGCCTTCATCGCCACGCCGCAGGCAGCCGACGGCGCACTGCCGACCGGCACGCTCGACGCCGACAAGGTCTGCGCCATCGTCGCGCGGCTGCTGCCGGAGAACGCGATCATCTGCGACGAGTCGGTCTCGTCGGGCCGCAGCTTCTACTTTGACTGCCACGGCGCGCCCCAGCACGACTACATCCAGCTCACCGGCGGCGCGATTGGCGAAGGCATCCCGCTCGCGGTCGGGGCTGCCGTCGCCTGCCCGGACCGCAAGGTCATCGGCATGCAGGCCGACGGCTCCGGCATGTACACGGTCCAGGGCCTGTGGACGCAGGCGCGCGAGAACCTCGACGTCGTCACCGTCGTCTTCGCCAACCGGACCTATGCGATCCTGCACGGCGAGATGCGCAATGTCGGCGTCAACGATTTCGGCCGCAACGCCAAGTTGATGCTCAATCTCGACGAGCCGGCACTGGACTGGGTGTCTATGGCCAAGGGCATGGGCGTCGAGGCCGGCCGCGCCACGACGGCGGAGGAGTTCACCAAGCTGTTCAAGGGCGCGCTCAGCCGCAAGGGGCCGTTCCTGATCGAGGCGGTGATCTGAGGCTCTGTAACCAGATACGCGGGCATGGCGAATTCAGGCGTCGATACTTATCTGGGCAGCAGCAAGGAGGTTTGACATGACGGAACGAGCTGTACTCGCAGGCGGTTGCTTCTGGGGCATGCAGGACCTGATCCGCAAGCTCCCCGGCGTCGAGAGCACCCGGGTCGGCTATACCGGCGGCGACGTGAAGAACGCGACCTATCGCAATCACGGGACCCATGCCGAGGGCATCGAGATCATCTTCGATCCCGCCAGGATCGGTTATCGGCAACTGGTCGAGTTCTTCTTCCAGATCCACGACCCGACCACGCTGAACCGCCAGGGCAACGACCTCGGCACCAGCTATCGCTCGGGCATCTATTATGTCGACGACACCCAGAAGAAGATCGCCGAGGAGGTGATCGCCGAGGTGAATGCGTCGGGCCGCTGGCCGGGCCGCGTGACCACCGAGGTGAAGCCCGCAGGCGACTTCTGGGAGGCCGAGCCGGAGCACCAGGATTATCTGGAGCGCTACCCGGCCGGCTATACCTGCCACTGGGTCCGCCCGGACTGGGTGCTGCCGCGGCGCGAGGCGGCGGAGTAGTGAAGCCTTCTCCCCACGGGAGAGAAGGTGGCAGCGCGAAGCGCTGACGGATGAGGAAAGGGTCGCGTAGGCGGCCCTTTTTCGTTTCACCCAGTCAAAGCGCCGTCATCCCCCTGCCGGGACCTTCTCCCCGTGCATGTCGGATATTTCCGACATGCACCATCCAGAGTGCCCATCTTGGGCAGGCCCGAGATGGGTGGGAGAAGGAAGCTCTACTTGAACCCACCCAAAAACGCATCGAGGCAATCGCCGATCGCCTCGATCGCGTAGCCACCCTCCTGCACCACCAGCGTCGGCAGTCCTAGCGCCTTCACCCGCTCGCCGATCGTGCCGAAATCAGCTGCTTCCAGCTTGAGCACGCCGATCGGGTCATGCTTGTGGGCGTCGTAGCCGAGCGCGATCACCAGGGCTTCCGCACCGAACTCGCGGATGGCGCGGCCGGCACGGTCGACCGCCGCTTCCATCTCGGCGCCGCCGGCACCATGGGCGAGCGGCAAATTGAGGTTGAAGCCCTCGCCCGGTCCGTTCCCGCGCTCGTCGGCATAGCCGGTGAAGAAGGGGTAATAATCCGCCGGATCGGCATGGACCGAGATCGTCAGCACGTCGTCGCGGCGATAGAATATCTGCTGGGTGCCGTCGCCGTGATGGGCATCGACATCGAGGATCGCGACCTTGCCGAATTTGCTGCGCAGGCGCTGCGCGGCGATCGCGCTGTTGTTGAGATAGCAGAAGCCGGTGGCGCGGTCGGCGCGGGCATGATGGCCCGAGGGACGGCAGAGCGAATAGACGGCGCGCTCACCGGCAATGACTGCATCGGCGCCGGAGACCGCGGTCTCGGCCGAGCGCAGGGTCGAGAGCCAGCAATGCTCGCCGACCGGCACCGAGAGATCGCCGAGATACCAGCCGAGCTGGCCCATGATCCCGGTCGGCCGGCAAGGCGGGCGAACATCCTCGTCGGTGCGGCCGCTCCAATAAGGGAAGGTATTGGGCCAGGCCTCCGGCCCGTGCTCGGGCAGAGCGAGCCAGCGCTGCCAGAGTCCCTCCAGAAAGCGGACGAAGCCTTCGTCATGAACCGCAAGGATCGGCGCCGTGCCATGCTCGGCCGGGCGCTCGGGCGTGACGCCGTGCTTGGCGAGCGCGCCCAGCAGCCGTTCGGTCCGTTCCGGCAGGTCCTTCGGCGCGACGATTCTTCCGAAGCGCATATATTGCTGCGGATCGTGCTTGGACTGGTCGGGATGATAGAAGGCGCGCATGCAGGGCTCTCGGCATCGACATTGAGAGCGGCATAGCGCCACGAAAATTGTGCTGCGACCAGTGCGCCGGATCAGGCGGCGGCACTATCCCCGTGCATGGCGTCGCCCTTGGGCAGCAGGTCCGGCAGTTGCAGCAACCAGGGCACGCGGCCGGCCGGAGCAGGCCTGGCGTAACGATAGCCCTGGGCGAAGCGGCAGCCTTGATCCTTGAGGAAAGCCTCCTGCTCGGCTGTCTCGACACCCTCTGCGATGACATCGAGACGCAGATCGTCTGCGAGCCGGAGCAGCGCCCGCACGATCGCCGCATCGCCGCCGTTCTCGGTGACGTGACTGACGAAGCCGCGATCGATCTTGAGCGCATCGACCTGGAAGCGCTTGAGATGGGTGAGCGAGGCGTAGCCGGTGCCGAAATCGTCGAGCGCGACGCGCAGGCCCGCAGCGCGCAGGGTCTTCAGCGTGCGCTCGGCCTCGTCGGCATTGCGGGTGAGCAGCACGGTCTCGGTGACCTCGACGCCGAAATGGCTGGCCGGCACGCCGGCTGCGGCAAGCTGGCCGAGCAGGCGCTCCGGCAGCGCCGGGTCGCGGAAGACGCTGGCCGCGAGGTTGACGCAGACATGGCCGACATCGAGCCCGGCATCGAGCCAGCGGCGCAGATCGCTCACCACGGCCGCGATGATCGCGTCGCTGATCCCGTTGGCGATCTCGGGATCCTGGAAGCCTTCCTGGAAGGCGGCGGCCGGGATGATCCCGCGCTCGGAATGACGCCAGCGCGCCAGAGCCTCGAAGCCGGCGATCCGGCCGGTGTCGACCGCGACCTGCGGCTGGTAGTAAGGCAGAATCCGCTCGTCCTTCAGCGCGCCGGCCAGCCCCTGGCAGACCGCGACGCGGCGCGCCATCGCCGCCCGCATCGCCGGCTCGTAGACGATCGCCATGTTGCGGCCGTTCGCCTTGGCCCGGTAGAGCGCGAGATCGGCGTCCTTCATCAATTCGACGCCATCGCGATCATGCTCGGGCGCGAGCGCAATGCCAAGGCTCGCCCGCGTCGCGATCATCTGGCCGGCATGCTCGCAGGGCTGGCGCAGGACCTCGATCAGCGCCTCGCCTCGCACCAACGCCTCGAACCCTGTCAACCGCTGCGTCGAGAGCACGACGAACTCGTCGCCGCCGAGCCGAGCGACCAACTCGTCCGGGCCGATCGCGGCGGCGAGCCGCTTCGCCGCTTCGATCAGCAGCGCGTCGCCGGCGTCATGGCCGAGCGTGTCGTTGATCGACTTGAAATCGTCGAGATCGATCAGGAAGAGCGCGACCGCCCCGCCCTTGCTCGCCATCCGCGCCAGGGCCTGCTGCATCCGCTCGTGGAACAGCAGACGATTGGGCAGGCCGGTCAGAGCGTCATGAGTCGCCTGGCGGCGGGTGCGGGCCTCGGCCGCCTTGCGATCGGTGATGTCGACGATCCCCGCGACGACGGCCGGGTTCTCGCCGATCGGCAACGTCGTAGCGGTGATCAGCACGTCGCGGACGGCGCCGCTGCCATCGCGGACCTGCGCCTCATGGCCCTCGATCTGATCGTGGTCTTTGAGCAGGCGCGCGATGACGCGGCGATTGCCGCCATCGAGCAGGACATCCTGGACCTGCGCCTGCGTGACCGCGTCGCCGAAATAGCGCTTGGCTGCATCGTTGCCGCGCAGGAAGCGGCCCTCGCCCCGCGAGGTGACGACGAGCGGGATCGGCACAGCCATGAAGATGCGCTCGATCATCGCCTGGCTGGCGCCGAGCTCGTCCTTGGCCTGGCGCTCGGCCTGCGTCGCCGCCCATTCGAGTCGGCGCAGCCGGTTGCCGTGGACGACGACCAGCCCGAGCGCGAAGTTGAGCATGACGAGGACCAGGATCAGGCCGGGCAGCGTCGAGGGCAGCGGCCCGTTACCGAGATAGCCTGCGAGCATGAGAGCGCTGCAGCCGCCCCCCAGGACAAGCGTCCAGCGGAAGGCCGTCGGCGCGACCAGATAGAAGATCGAAGGCAGCATCAGCACGACGAAGAGGGCTAGATCGCTGCGCGACGACACCAGCAGCGCGACCATCAGCGCGGTCGAGACCTCCCAGCCGATCAGCACGCCTTGCGCCTGCGAGATGCGTGCCGCCTTGCGAACCAGCGCGAAGCAGAGCAGCGAGACGAAGACGACCGCGAGCCGCGCCGGCACGGCGACGAAGAAATGCGGTGTGCCGTGGAAGCGCCAGTCGCTGGCGAGGAAGAGCGTGTTGAGGACCGCCGAGATCAGGAAGATCAGCCGGCATTGCCGCAGCGTCTCGCCGAAGCGCGCATCGCGGAACGCCGCCTCGCGGACGGAATCCCGGAACTCGCCACCAAATCGAAACAGGCCGTCGCGTGTCATGCCGTACACTCGTTCGGCAGCGGTCAAGGCCAGGTTAAAGCGAACCGGCGATCAGCATCCTAAGGCGCGACGAGCGCGGCGAGCTCGCCGGCAAGTTGTGCGATGTCGAAACGCCCCTCGCGATACCAATCGACCGAGCCGTTCATCGCCCCGAGCAGGAAAAGCCGCAGCCGTTCCGGTGCGATGCCGGGCGCGAGGACACCAGCACCGGCAAGCTCTTCGATCAGCGCCCGCCAGAGATCGTCATAGGCGCGGCGGATGCCCCGCACGCTCTCCGGCGTCGGATTATCGCCGAAGCTGAAGACCTTGATGCTGGCGCAGGTGTAGTCGGAATGGCCGTGCAGGGCGGCGAGATGCGCCGCGATCGCCGCTTCGAGCCGGCGGCGCATATCGGCCTTGCCGGTCGCGTCCAGGGCGGCGCGCACAGCGTCATGGACGAAGCCGACACCGTCATTGACCACCGCCTCGACGATCTCCTCCTTCGAACGGAAATGATGATAGAGGCTGGCCTTTCGGATCCCGACCGCCTCGGCGATCTCGCGCAGGCTGGTCTGGTGGTAGCCATTGCTGCGCAGGAGGCGCGCCGCATGGTCGAGGATCAGGCGGCGCGCGCCGCCTTCGAGCACTGCCCGTTCGGCGCGTCCGGTCACGACCGTCACAGCCGCTTCGCCACCTCTTCGAGCATGACCTCGGTGGCGCCGCCACCGATCGCCTGGACGCGCGCGTCGCGGGCCATGCGCTCGATCGCGCTCTCGCGCATGAAGCCCATGCCGCCATGAAACTGGACGCAGGCGTACATGACCTCGTTGACCAGCTCGCCGCAATAAGCCTTGACCATCGAGACCTCGCGCGTCGCATCGAAGCCCTTGGCGTCGAGCCAGGCGGCGTGATGGACGAGCTGGCGCCCGGCCTCGACCTTGCCTGCCAGCATGGCGAGCTTCTGGCGGATCGCCTGCTTGTCCCAGAGCGGCGCGCCGAAGGCGGTGCGGGTGCGAACATAGTCAACCGTCAGTTCGATCGCGGCCTGCGCCTCGCCCATCGCCATGGCGCCGATCACGGTGCGCTCGTTCTGGAAATTGCGCATGATCGCGTAGAAGCCGCGCCCCTCGCCGCCGAGCAGGTTCTCCGCCGGAATCCGGCAATCCTCGAAGACCAACTCGGCCGTGTCGGAGGAGCGCCAGCCATGCTTGTCGAGAGCGCGGCTGACGCGGAAGCCGGGCGTGCCCTTCTCGATCAGGAACATCGAGACCGACTGCGAGGGCCTGGCCGATGCATCGGTCTTGGCGGCGACGCAGTAGAGATCGGCATGGACGCCGTTGGTGATGAACATCTTGGCGCCGTTCAGCACGTAGGAATCGCCGTCGCGCCGCGCCGTGGTGCGGATGCCCTTCACGTCGGAGCCGGCGTCGGGCTCGGTGACGGCGATGGCGCAGATCACCTTGCCGGCGACGATATCGGGCATCCAGCGGTCGCGCTGCGCCTTGCTGCCGGCATTGAAGACATGGACCGAGGCCATGTCGGTATGGACGAGCGCGGTGATGGCGAAGCCCGAGAAGGTCGAGCGGCCGAGCTCCTCGGCAAGCACCACGGTCGCGAGCGTGTCGAGCTCGGAGCCGCCATACTCGGCGGGATAGCGGATGCCGAGGAAGCCGAGCTCGCCCATGCGGGCCAGCACCTGGCGCGGCACCATGCCGGCCTCTTCCCAGGCGAGCCCGTGCGGCTTGACCTCGTTCGTGACGAAGCGGCGCAACTGATCGCGCAGCGCCTCGTGCTCCTCGCCGAAATAGGGCGAGCGGAGCGTTCCACCGCCGACCGTATCGAAACCGTCCATCGCCGCCATCATGCTCCGCTGTTCCTGCATGAGCCTAACCTACCGACTGGCAGGTAGGCAACTATCCGAACTCGCACATGAAAAGAGGGGCTGCGAGGCCCCTCTTCCTCCATGCCGGTGCGATCCCCGGTCGTCACATCGCAGGATCAGTTGCAGCCGCAGCCATGCCCGCCATTACCGATTCCGACGCCGCCACGGCCGACACTGACCTTGTTGCCGTTCAGGATGCCGTTGCCGCTCAGCACCGAGACATTGTTGAGGACCTTGACGTTGGAGACGGCGGTCGTGACCGAAGCAACCGACGCCACGACGTTGCCGAGGAGCCCGCCGCCGCGGCTGCCGGAGCCGCCATGACCGCCGGCGAAGGCGGGGCTGACCGAGAAGGCGGCGATCGAGGCAAGAACAAATGCGTATTTCATCTTTCTCTCCCTGCACTCGCTTCGGGTGTCGAAGCGATATGCACGTTTTGGTTGTATTTTATCTTCGTCGCAACCTGAACACATTGTTAACCATACTTGCTAGCGTTAACCGCCGCGCGTCCGAATACGATCTGAAGCAACTCATAGTATGACATATATTCTATTAGATCATTTCTTAGCTATACAGCCGACATATTGATAATATTAACTGACAATTAGGCATTATCACCTATCCTCGACTGAGAGAGGTGATGTTCATGCGTCCGATCAGGTCAGTCTTCGCGCTCTTTTGCATTGCGGCCAGTGCCTTTCCTGCCACTGCAGGGGAGGACACGACGGAGACCCTGACCTCGACAGCCGTGGTCGGCCTGCGCGGCGGCTTCGACTCCAGCCCGACCAACAGCAAAGGCGAGCGGGGCAGCCCGACACTGACGGGCTTCGCAAGCTGGAATTATCTGCGCGGCACGCTGCAGGACGGCTACGTGCTCGACGTCCTGCTGGTCGACACCCAGTACGATCCGCGCCAGCTCGCCGCCAGCCGCTCCCATGCGCTGACGCTGAAGCATGCGACCGGGATCGGCGAGACGCTCTCTCTGCAGTCCTCGCTCGCGATCGAGAACGAGCAGAGCTGGTCGCGCCGCCGCAATACCCTGACCTGGCGCGAGCGGCTCAATCTCAGCCTCGGCTCCTTCAGGCTCTTCGCCAATGCCGAGGCGCGGCTTGCCGCGCTGAACGAGCGCAACGTCTTCGCCGACGGCGATTTCCTGCCGCAGGACGAGAACCTTGCCACGCTCGGCATCACGCCGGGCATCGCCTGGCGCCAGAGCGAGACCGAGATCGGCGTCTCGTTCACGACGTCGAGCACGCGCTTCACCAATGGCATCGATTATCTCGGAATGCGCCGGGACAACTACCGGCTGCAGCCCAATCTGTTCGTCTCGACAGCACTCAAGGGAGCGACGTTCGAGGCCTCGCTGTCGCCGCTGCAGATCATCTTTCCGGACAAGGAGTTCGAGAACCAGAAGTCGCTGCTCTACACGGCCAAGCTGCGCATCCCCCATGAATGGCTGACGCTCGACCTGTCGTCGGGCCGCACCGTCGAGGACACCACCCTGCCCTTCGCGGTGATCAACCTCGTGACCCAGCACGAAGGCAAGCTCACTGCGCGCTTCAACGACACGAACGCGCTTTCGTTCACCGTCCGGCAGAAGCTCGAGGATTATCTCGGACTCGACTCGACCACGCGCACGGCCAGCATCGGCCTCGACTATGCGCGCGGCCTCGGCAACGGCATGACGGCAACCGCCTCGGCCGCCTGGCGCAGGACCAAGGACACGGGACTGGAAGCGGTGCCGGCCTTCATGGTCCAGCTCGGCCTGCAGAAGCAGCTCGACTTCAGCGAGCCGGGCAAGGGCGCGAAGAAGGGCGGGTGAACGGTCGCGCCACGGCCAACCACTACCGTCATGCTCGGCCTTGTGCCGAGCATCTACGCCTTGACCACAGCCCTCGACCTACGAAGGCGTGGATGGTCGGGACAAGCCCGACCATGACGGCTGTGGTTCGCTCGTCCGAAGACCTCAGGCGAGCTTGCCGCCGACTGCCTTCTCGAGGATCGCCCAGGCCTCGTCGCCGTACTTGCCCTTCCATTCGCCGTAGAAGCCGGCCTTCTGCAGCGCGGCCCGGAATTCGTCGGCCTTGGTCTGGTTGATGACCATGCCCTTCGAGGTCAGCTCGGCCTGCAGGCCGGCATTGAGCTTGGCGACGTCGTCGCGCTCCAGCAGAGCGGCAGCATCGATGTTCTTGGCGACGATCGTTCGCAGGTCCTGCGGCAGGCGCTCCCAGGCACGGCGATTGGCCAGGAACCAGAAGCCGTCCCACATGTGGTTGGTGAGCGAGAGGTACTTCTGCACCTCGAACAGCTTGGCGGTTGCGATGATCGCCAGCGGGTTCTCCTGGCCATCGACGATCTTGGTCTGCAGCGCGGTATAGACCTCGGCGAAGTTGATGCTGGCCGGAGCCGAGTCGAAGGCCTTGAACATTGAGGTCCAGAGCGGCGAGACCGGCACCCGGATCTTGAAGCCCTTGAGATCGGCCGGAGAATTGATCGGCCCCTTCGACGAGGTCATCTGGCGGAAGCCATTGTCCCAGATCTTGTCGAGGACATGCAGGTTCGCCTTTGCGATCTGGCCGCGCACATAGGCGCCGAGCTCGCCATCCATCGCCTTCCAGACCGCGTCATAGTCCGGGAAGGCGAAGCCGATGCCGCTGACCGAGGCGTTTGGCACCAGGGTCGACAGGATCAGCGGCGACAGCGTGAAGAACTCGACGCCGCCGGAGCGGACCTGGTTCAGCATGTCGGTGTCGGAGCCGAGTTGGTTGTTCGGGAAGATCTGGATGACGACCTTGCCATTGGTCTCGGCCTTGATCTTCTCCATCGCCTCGGCGGCACGCACGTTCATCGGATGCGCCAGCGGCAGGTTGTTGGCGTATTTGTAGGTGAATTCCGGCGTCTGGGCACGGGCGACCGAGAAGGTCCCGATCGTGGCGGCGGCAGTGGCGCCCTGCAGGATCGTGCGGCGTGAGATCGACATGGTGTTTCCTCCCTGAAGGTTCTTCATTGGTCAGCGCGCCCTTATTTGGGGACGCCAAGGCGTTTCGGTCATGCTGGCGCGGGTTTCCGCCATCCGGCAATCGACGGGCGCGACGGGTGGCCATGATGGAACGACATGGCGCCCATCACAGGAATATCGTCGAGAAGGACGGGACGTAGGCGATGATGGCCAGGCCGGCGAGCAGCGCGAGCAGATAGGGCCAGATCGCGCCCATCGCCTCATCCGGTTCGACATTGCCGATCTTGCAGGCGATATAGAAGCCGATGCCGACCGGCGGCGTCATCAGGCCGATGTTCATCGCGGTGACGACGACCATCGAATAGTGGATGTCGTTGATCCCCAGGCTCTTGGCGATCGGGAACATCAGGGGCGCCATCAGCACGATCGCCGGCAGGCCCTCGAGCACGCAGCCAAGGATCATGAAGACGACGATCGTCACCGCCATGAAGCTGATCCAGCCGCCGGGCAGATGCGACATCGCGGTTGCAAGGTCGCGGGCAAAGCCGGTTTGGGTCAGCGCCCAGGCCATGGCCGAGGCAGTGCCGAGGATCATCAGGATCGCACCCGAGAGCGCCGCGGTCTCGACCAGCATGCCGTAGAAGGTGCGCCAGCTGATGCCGCCATAGAGCACGATGCCCACGATCAGCGCATAGAGCACAGCGATGGTCGAGACCTCGGTCGCGGTGGCGACGCCGCCGCCGACGGCGCTGCGGATCAGGAAGGGCAGGACGAGGGCAGGTGCCGCGACCAGCGCCGTCTTCCAGATCGTCGCGAACGGCGCGCGGCGCACGCCCTTCAGCATCTCGCCCCGCGCCTTCCAGCGCGCCAGGATGGCGAGCACGAGCAGCAGCACGGTCGCGACGACGAGGCCGTTGGTGAAGAGCCCCGCGATCGAGACGCCAGCGACCGAGCCGAGCACGATCAGCACGATCGAGGGCGGCACGGTCTCGGCCATGGCGGCGCCGGTCGAGAGCAGCGCGATCAGCTCCTTGGGCTGATAGCCGCGCCGCTTCATCTCAGGGAACAGGGCCGGCGCCACCGTCGCCATGTCGGAAACCTTGGAGCCGGAAATGCCGGAGACCAGAAAGAGCGAGCCAAGCAGCACATAGGACATGCCGGCGCGGACATGCCCGAGCAATGAAGCGAGGAAGTCGACGATCGCCTTGCCCATGCCGGTGGCGTCGAGCACGCAACCGAGCAGCACGAAGATCGGAACCGACAGCAGGATCAGGCTCGACATGCCTTCGTCCATGCGCCCGATCATGACGAAGATCGGCACGGTCGTGCTGAACGACAGGAAGCAGAGCGCCCCCAACCCGAAGCAGAAGGCGATCGGGATGCCGGCGACGAGGCAGAGGCCGACGACACCGAGCAGGAAGATGGCGATGTTGACGTACCCCAGCGTCTTGAACACCGGCGTCAGCAGAAAGAAGGCGGCCGCGACGAGGCCGATCACCGCAGCCGAGATCAGGAGATCGCGCAGCGTGCAGGTCCGGACTGCATAGGTCAGCACCAGCGCCAGCATGGCGATGATGCCGAAGGCGATCGCCGAGACACGGTAGCTCGAGGGAATGTTGAGCGCCGCCGAGGTGACGTAGGATTCCTCGATGACATAGTCGATCGCCGGCCAGGTCATCACCGCGAGGAAAGTCGCGACCGCGAGCAGGCCGAAGGCATGGGCGAGACCGCGCAGGCGCTCCGGCAGCATGCCGACGAAGAGGGTCAGGCGCAGGTGCTCGTTGCGGTCGATCGCGATGGCGGCGCCGAGCATGGCGAGCCAGAGGAAGCAGATCGAGGCGGCCTCGTCGATCCAAACCACCGGGATCGAGAGGACATAGCGCGAGGTCACCCCAGCCAGCAGCAGCGTGACGATGGCGACGAGCAGGCACGCGGCGATGACCTCGAGCGGGCGCACCAGCGCCGAGCCGACACGCTTCGGGGTATGGTCGAGGCTCTCCAGGACCGCGGCAACGCCGTCGCTGGAGTTTGCGCTGACATGCGCGCCGGCGGCCACGCCTGTGCTTGTCTCGGCCATAAGGGCCGCTCCTCCCATCGCCCGCCGATCCGACGGGTCCACATTATGGCGAATTAACTCGCTCGTTCCGGCTGGAACATACACGGATCAACCGCTGTTGCAATCGCCAGCGCGGCCATCTACACCTTTAACGCAGATGAGAGGTCCGCATCATGGACCCCAACGTGATCGAGGAAATGCAGTCCGAGTCCATGCCGACGCCCGATCTGTCAGGCTCGCAAAGCGTCGATCGCGCCTTGCGATTGCTGGCGCTCGTCGGTCGCGAGAGTGCATCTGGCCTGCCGCTCAGCGAGATCGTCGGGGAAAGCGGGCTGAACAAGCCGACCGTCCGGCGCCTGCTGCTAGCGCTGATGCGGGCCGGGCTGGTCGAACAGGACGCGCGGACGCGGCGTTACCATCTCGGCGAGGAGACCTTCGTGCTCGGACTGCTCTGCGGCCAGCGCCACGGACTGCTCGACCTCGCCATGCCCAGCCTGCGGGCGCTCTCGGACACGACGCAGGACACCAGCTTCTTTTCAATCCGGCGCGACCGCTTCGCCATCTGCCTGCATCGCGAGGAAGGCACCTGGCCGGTGCGTACCCATGCCTTGCAAGCCGGCGACCAGCACCCGCTCGGTGTCGGCGCCGGCTCGCTCGCCATGCTGGCGCTGATGCCGGACGCCGAGTCGACCGCGATGATCGAGGCCAATCGCGCCGTGCTCGCAGCGCGCTACCCGGCCTATTCGCCGGCGCAGCTGATCACCGATATCGCCCTTGCCAGGCAGCAGGGCTTCGCCCTCAACCCCGGCCGCATCGTCACCAATTCCTGGGGCATCGGCGTCGGCGTACGCTATCCCGACGGGCGTGTCGCCGGGGCGCTCAGCATCGCCGCGATCGATTCGCGCATGCAGCCGCAGCGGCAGGATGAACTTGGGGCGCTGCTGCGTCACGAGGCGCGGCAGGTCGAGACGCGGATTGTCGACATGCTCGGCCGGCGACAGGCCAAGCCGGCGACAGCCGAGATCAGAATAGTGGAGACGACGCCATGACGACGAGCGCAGCGGGCGCCGAGCCGGCGGGCGGGCTGAAACCCGTTACCACGCGAGTGATGAACCTCGCGCATTTCCTGACGCGCAATGCCCGCCGCTTCGGCGACCGCCCCGGGCTGATCTGGGGCGAGCGGCAATGGAGCTGGCGCGAACTCGATGCGGCCACGCATGCGCTCTGCGCGGCGCTGGCCGCGCGCGGCATCGGCAAGGGCGATCGCATCCTCGTCCACTCGAAGAATTGCGGCGAGATGTTCGTCTCGATGTTCGCCGCCTTCCGGCTCGGCGCGGTCTGGGTGCCGACCAATTTCCGGCTGATGCCGGACGAGGTCGCCTATCTTGCCACCTCCTCCGGTGCCAAGGGCTTTCTCTGTCATGGCGATTTTCCCGATCATGCCGCGGCTGTCGCCAAAGAGAGCAAGACGCTGCAGTTTACCTGGCGGATCGGCGCCGGCTCGTTCGGCGAGACGACGCTTACGGAAGCGATCGCCGCTCATCGGGGCCAGCGCGTACCGGACGCCGTCGTCGACCGCGACGATCCCTGCTGGTTCTTCTTCACCTCCGGCACCACCGGCCGCTCCAAGGCCGCGGTGCTGACCCATGGCCAGATGGGCTTCGTCGTCACCAACCACCTCGCCGACCTCGTGCCAGGCTCGACGGAAGCAGACGCCTCGCTGGTCGTCGCGCCGCTCTCGCACGGCGCGGGCGTGCACCAGCTCGTGCTGACGGCGCGCGGCGCGCCGACGATCCTGCTTCCGACCGAGCGCTTCGACATCGACGAAGCCTTTCGGCTGATCGAAAAGCACCGCGTGACCAACATCTTCACCGTGCCGACCATCCTGAAGATGCTGGTCGAGCACCCGGCGGTCGACCAGCACGATCATTCCAGCCTGCGCCATGTCATCTATGCCGGCGCGCCGATGTATCGCGAGGACCAGAAGACGGCGCTGGCCAAGCTCGGCAAGGTGCTGGTGCAGTATTTCGGCCTCGGCGAAGTCACCGGCAACATCACCGTGCTGCCGACTTATCTGCACGAGGAAGAGGATGGGCCACAGGCGCGCATCGGCAGCTGCGGCGTCGAGCGAACCGGCATCCAGGTCGCGATCCAGAACGACGCAGGCGAGGAGCTGAAGCCGTTCGAGACCGGCGAGATCTGCGTGATCGGCCCGGCCGTCTTCGCCGGCTATTACGAGAACCCCGAGGCCAATGCGAAGTCCTTCCGCAGTGGCTGGTTCCGCACCGGCGATCTCGGCCATATGGACGAGGAGGGCTTCGTCTACATCACTGGCCGCGCCTCGGACATGTACATCTCCGGCGGCTCGAACATCTATCCGCGCGAGATCGAGGAGAAGATCCTCACCCATCCGGCGATCGCGGAAGCAGCGGTCCTCGGCGTGCCAGATGCGGTCTGGGGCGAGATCGGCGTCGCCGTCTGCGTCGCGCGCCGCCCTGTCGACGAGAATGAGCTGGCGGGCTACCTCGCCGAGAAGATCCCGCGCTACAAGATGCCCAAGCGCTTCTTCTTCTTTGAGGAACTGCCGAAATCCGGCTATGGCAAGGTGCCCAAGCGCCTGGTGCGCGACGAATTGGAGAGGCGCGGCCTGCTCGACTTCGTCCGCACGCCGGGAGGCTCAGTGTGAGGACGATTGAGCAGCCGGGGCCCGCCGAGGCCGAGCGTGTCCAGTGGGCCGAGGCCCGGGGTCGCAAGCTGACCCTGGAGCTGAAACCCGGCCTGCTGCTCGACGCGATCGCAGAGGCCTTCGCAGCCCAGGGTTTCTTCAGCGGCGTGCTGCGCCTTCCTGCCGGCCTTCCGCTCGCGCCCTTCGCCTATGTCATGCCGGCGCTCTCGGCGACGCCGGAGCATGCCGCCTTCTATAGCGAGACCTTCCGGCCGGAGGGCGTGACCCGGATCGAGACGGGCGCACTGACTTTCGGCGAGCGCGACGGCGCCCCGTTCTTCCACGGGCACGCGCTTTGGCGCGAGGCCGACGGCCGGCACAATGGCGGACACATCCTGCCGGACCAGAGCGTACTGGCCCAGCCGGTCACCGTCGATGCGGTCGGGCTCGATGGCGCCGGCTTCGTCGCCAGCCATGATCCTGAAACCAACTTCAAGCTGTTCATGCCGGCGGTACAGCCAAGTCGCGACACGAAAGCGGAAAGCCGCTTCTTCGTGCTGCGGCTGCGGCCGAACCGCGACGTCTTCACCGCGCTGGAAACGTTCTGCGCCGAACGCGGGATCGCCCACGCCGTCATCCATGGCGGCGTCGGTTCGACGATCGGCGCGCGCTTCAGTGATGGCCGCTCGATCGAACCTTTTGCCACCGAGATCGCGATCACCGCAGGCCATGTCGCCCCCGGCATTGACGGCAAGCCGGAAGCGGCGCTCGCGATCGCGCTGGTCGACTATACCGGCGGCATGGCGCAAGGCACACTCAAGCGCGGCGACAATCCGGTGCTGATGACGCTGGAGCTGGTGCTGGAGGCGCAGTAGCATCCCCTACCCCCTGGACATGGTCGCCCGTCACGGGGGAGTATGGACTGTCGGCGAGGGCAGCAGCGCTCCCCGAGCGGCTCGGGGAGGCTCGCAGTTGGTGCTCCGGCCGAACCGTACAATTCCGTCCGCCAGCACCTTGTCGAATCCCAGAGGCTGCCGAGAATCTTTTGCATGAGCGGACAAGCGGACCGACCATCGCCGAGATTGAGCCGGAAGAGGGGTAAGAGGCACGCCGCTCGCCGGGTCGCGCCGTGGCCCGCATGATTGACAAGGCCCGATACGCAACGTTTCAGGCCAAAACATGAGCAGCACCCTAAAACAAGAATATGCCTAGGTTTATAATTCCATGACCTAAGGGCATGTTTATCTAGTTTAGTAACAAAAAAAGCGAATTGACCTTGATTTAATATCATTTTTGCAAAAGGAATTATTGTTAGTTTAATTTTTAAATCATAAGACTTCAGTGAATTCAATTTTTATAGCTCATTCTTTTTCCACAAGAACGGTAAACTCACCGAAATCTTTCTCAGGTCAGATTCATTGCTTGACGCCGCAACGTCAGCAGTGTACCCAGTTATTGCAAGGTGGAACCATTCTCGCCTGTCGTGACAGCAAGGGGACTCTCGATGAAGAAGTTGTTGCTCGCCTCCGTCGCAGTGCTTGCGCTCGGTGCGGTTCCGGCCGCTGCCGACACCGCGCAGATTTTCGGCAATGCCAGCGCCAAGGTGCTGACGCCTGACGCCAACAAGAAGGTCGTCGGCAAGGGCTATTACGCCGACTACTACGGCTACTACGGGTATTATTATTCGTACTATGCGAACTACTACGCATATTACGGCTATGTCTACTCGAACGCCGACTATTATTACAATGCCTATTACTATTCATACTACGCGACCCAGTATCTCTACAACGCCTACTACTATCAGTACTATAACGTCTGATATCTCCACCGACGGGCCGGATCGCGTTCGGCTGATCCGGCTTGTTTCAATCGATTCCGGCCTGCCCGGTGGATAGGGATTGGGTTTGTTGCGTAAGACTTCTATTAACATCGCGCGTCTCGCGGCGCGCTCGGCCGGAGTGTCGCTGGCGGTTTTAGTGACCGCCAGCGTTTCTGCCTTTGCCCAGTCGAAGGAAGAGCTGCTTGAGCGCCGGATTCAGCAACTCGAAGCGCGATTGAAGCTGCTTGAAGGCGAAGTCAGCAAGCGCGAGAAGGCCAAGCCTGCGTCATCGCCAGGCCGAGCCGGAGAACAGAAGCAAGCTGCCGCCACGGGCGACCAGACTGCCCAGACTCCGCAAGGCGGTGCGCAGCAAGCTGCGGCCCAGCAGAAGAGCACTGTCGCCCAAGAGGCATTCCTGGCGCGCGACAACATTCCAACACTACAGAGCAACAAGTTCGAGGTCTCGCAGAGCTTCGACTATGGGCGTGGCACCAGCTTCGTCCAGAATGATCGCAGCTTCCGCGCCACCACGACCATGCGCTACGGCATCGCCAACGATGTCGAACTCGCTCTCTCCGTGCCCTATTTCGCTTCGCAGCGCCGGACCAACGCCTTCAACCAGACCATCGTGCGCAATCGCTCCGGGCTCAGCGACATATCGGTCCAGGCCTCCGCCAATCTATGGCGCGAGAGTGAGTGGTACCCTGGTGCCGCGCTCACGCTCGGCCTGTCGATTCCGACCGGCGATGCACCTTATGATATCCAGAACCTGCGCGCAGGCGTGATTCCGACCGATCCGCTGGCGCTCAACCAGTCGAGCGGCCATTGGGTGCCGCGCGGTTCGATTCAATTCTTCAAGACAGTCGACCCGCTGATCCTGTTCTTTGGTGTCGGCACTGATTATGCGCTGCCGCGAACCTTCAACGGCACCAAGGTCGAGCCGGGCTACCGCATTACCTATAATATGGGCTTCGGCTTTGCCGTCTCGGAACGCACGACGCTGGGCGTGTCCTTCAACGGTTCACTGTCGGAGCGATTGAAGGTTGGCGGCGTTCCCGTAGCCAATTCGGTCAACGAGAACCTGAACGCCCGCTTCACGTTGATCCAGCGGGTCGGCCAAGATTTCTGGCTTGAGCCGGCCGTGACGCTTGGCCTGACTGACGATGCGGCAGACGCCGCCTTCTCGCTGTCCTTGCGCAAACGCTTTTGAGGATGGCAGCCATGCTGCGACCCGCACCGACACGACGCCGCTTCATGGGCTACGGTGTGGCTTTGTCCGCTTCGCTAGCTAGCGGCCTGCCAGCGCGGGCCGAGGAGACTCCGGCCCAGGAGAGCTCGGTGCGCAGGCCGAAATCCTTTTTGGAGCGCAGATTCGACGGCGTCGTCGGCCAGACCGCTGACTTCACCTGCGGCGCCGCGTCGGTCGCCACGATCCTGACCTACTACTGGAATCGACCGACGACCGAGATCGAGGTGCTCGAGATCATCCGCTCGCGCTACACCGCCGAGCAGTGGAAGAATCGCGAAGGCAACGGCGTCTCTTTCGACGATCTGATCTTCGCGGCCAAGAAACTTGGCTTTCAGGCCGCCGGCGCGGAGATCGGACTGGAGGATTTGCCGAAGCTGGCGGCCCCGGTGATCCTACATCTCGACAAGGGCAAGTTCCAGCATTTCAGCGTGCTGCGCCGGGCGGTCTCCGAGGTCTATTACATGGCCGATTCGATCGTTGGCCAGACAGTGCTGACACTGCCCGATCTTCGGTCGCAATATACAGGTAAGGCACTCGCGATCGCGAAACGAAAGGCCGACCTGCCGACGGGTGCCGCCTTGTCGGCCGTCCGGGACGGCACCTCTGTCTCGCGACTCGTCGGCGACGTCATGCTGCGGGGCTCCGAGCTCCTGCCCCCGGCCCTGCGATGAGGACAGTCATGACCCCAAGCCCCATTCCCGTCCGCCTGGCCCTCCTCGCGCTGTGCGGCACGCTCGCTTTCGCCCATACGGCGGCCGCCAATGAATGCATCAAGGTCGCGCCCGGCTCCTACAGTGCCGATCGCAGCATATCCGGCCCTGACGCATCGTTGCGGGTCAAGGTGTTTGTCTCCGGCGGCAAGCTCCGCGAGGAAAGCTCCGGCCAGGCCGGCCCCGAGGTCAAGATCATGAACGGCCCGGGCCAGGGAGTCACATTGTTCAACCCCGAGACCAAGGTCGGCTCGCGGCTTCCTGCGCCGCCCAATACCCGGCGCCGCGACATCAAGGTAAACTCCCAGGATCGCGGCGACGGGACTGTCGTCGTCACCATCACCGCGGACGTCAACGGACAGCTCCAGCAGATTTCGCAGCTGACCTGCCGCAAGGACGGTGTCCTGATCGAAGCCAGGCACACCATCCCGGACGAACAAGGCAATTCGAAAGGCACGCTGGTCATCCGCGACAGCAATGTCGTCGTCGGGCCGCAGCCGGCCTCGCTCTTTGCCGTGCCGGGCGGAGTCAAGTTCGTCCGCTGACAGACGGCCAGTGCTGATCGCTCGCATGAGCGCGCGGCTCAGGGCTATCCGGCGCCGCGCGAGGCCCGGTTACTGTGCGGCCGTCATGATGATCTCGACCCTGATGCCCGGATCGGCCATCTCGACCACGCCGCAGCAGCGAGCCGGGGCGTGGTCGGGATCGATCCAGCGATCCCAGACCGCGTTCATCCCGGTGTAGTCGGCCATATCCTTGAGCCAGATCGTGGCGCTGAGGACTTTGCGACGCTCGCTGCCGCCCTCGGCCAGGAGCTTGTCGATGCGGGCGAGCGCTTCCTGCGTCTGCTGGCCGATGTCGCCGCTGAGATCGTCGGCGACCTGGCCGGCGAAATGCAGCGTGCCGTTATGGACGACGACGCGGCTGCGGCGACCGTTGGAATCGATGCGGCGGATCTGGTTGGTCGACACGGCAATCCTCATTCAGGCTTTTCGACGCTCGTTGGCACGATTGCCGGCGGCGCATGACTGGTGATCTCGGGCAGCCGCCCGCGATAGGCTTCGATCTCGACGAGGCAGGAATGGGCGCTCGGCCCCTGCCCCAGGCGCGACGTGCCCCGATCTGGCGTCAGCACGTTCGGATTGCCATGCTTGTCGAGCGTGCCCGGCCGACCCGGCTCGAGCGGGTCGAACCAGGCACCGGTCGAGAGCTGGACCACGCCGGTCCGCAGCGCATCCGACAGGCGCAGACCGGCGAGACAGGCGCCACGATCGTTGAAGATCCTGACGATGTCGCCATCCTTCAGGCCGCGATTCGCAGCGTCCCGTGGGTTCATGCGGACCGGCTCGCGCCCGGCGACCTTGCTGTCGCGGGCATGGCTGCCGTGGTCGTACTGGCTGTGCAGCTTGGTCACCGGCTGGTTCGAGATCAGATGCAGCGGGAAACGTTCCGCTGCGGGCGCCCCCAGCCATTCCTGAGAAGGCAGCCAGGCGGCGTGGCCGAGGCAATCCGCGTAGCCGAAGCCGGCGATGCGCTCGGAGAAGAGCTCGATCAGCCCGGATGGCGTCGCGAGCCGGTGAGCCTGCGGATCGTTGCGGAAATCGGCCAGCAGCGGCTTCACCATCTCCGGCTCGGGCAGCAGCGTCACGCCCTGGCGCCAGAAGCTGTCGAAATCGGGAATATCGAGATTGGCCGCGGCAATGCGCTGGCGCGCCAGCCCATAGAGCTGGCGCAGCCAGCTCTCCTCGTCGCGCCCCTCGGTGAAAGCCTCCTCGACGCCGAGCCGCGCGGCGAGGCCGGAGAAGATCGCATAGTCGTCGCGCGCTTCGCCAGCCGGCTCGACCGCCTTGTGCGAGGCCGCGAGCATCAGGTCGCGGTTGGCGCAGACGATATCGTTGCGTTCGAGCTGGGTGGTAACGGGCAGGACGATGTCGGCATGGCGGGCGGTCGCGGTCCACCAGGGCTCATGCACGATGATCGTCTGCGGCCGCTGCCAGGCCTGGACCAGGCGGTTGAGGTCCTGATGGTGGTGGAAGGGGTTGCCGCCGGCCCAGTAGATCAGCTTGATGTCGGGATAGTTCCGGCGCTCGCCGTTGAAGTCATAGGCGCCGCCGGGATCGAGCAGCATGTCGGCGATGCGCGCGACAGGGATAAAGTCGGCGACCGCATTCTCGCCCTGCGGCAGCGACGGCCAGGTGATCTCCTGTGCGGCATTGCCGACGCCGTTGACCGAGCCGTAGCCGAAGCCGAAGCCGCCTCCGGGCAGGCCGATCTGGCCGAGCATGGCAGCAAGGGTGATCGCCATCCAATAAGGCTGCTCGCCATGGTCGGCGCGCTGCAGCGACCAGGACATCATGATGAAGGTCCGCTTCGCCGCCATCCTGCGGGCGAGCGCACGGATCTCTTCGGCCGGGATCTCGCAGAGCGCCCCAGCCCAGTCCGCCGTCTTGGGCGTGCCGTCGGCGGCGCCGGTGAGATAGGCCTCGACCTTGTCGAAGCCGGTCGTGCAGCGCCCCAGAAAGTCGCGATCGTGCAGGCCTTCGCTCAACAGCGTGTGGCAGAGGCCGAGCATCAGAGCGACGTCGGATTGCGGCCGCGGCGCCCACCATTGCGCGCCGGCCTCCAGCGCGGTGTCGTCGCGGATCGGGCTGATCGAGACCAGCTCCGCCCCGTTATCGCGACAGGCGAGGATGCCCTCGCGCAAAGCGTGGCGGCTGAGTCCGCCGGAGGAGACCTGTGCGTTCTTCGGCGAGGCACCGCCGAACATCACGATCAGCTCGGCATGGCCGGCCAGCAGCCGCCAGGGCGTATGGCCGCTGGCGAGCCCCCTGCGATCGCCGATCACATGCGGCAGGATCGTGTCGGCGGCGGCGAAGGAGTAGTTCTGGACCGAGCGCGTGTAGCCGCCGATCGTGTTGAGGAAGCGGTGGACCTGGCTCTGCGCATGGTGGAAGCGCCCGGCGCTGGCCCAGCCATAGGAGCCGCCATAGATCGCGCCATTGCCGTGGTGGCTGCGCACCCGGTCGAGTTCGCCTGCGACCAGCGCCAGCGCCTCGTCCCATCCGATCTCGACGAAGGGCTCGCCGCCGCGACCCTGCCCGCCGGCGGCATGACCGCGCTCCAGGAAAGAGCGTCGCACTGCCGGCCGCAGGATGCGGGCCGGGGCGGTGCGCGCCTCCAGCATCGCGGAGGCGATCGGCGAAGGATCGGGATCGGCCTCGAATGGATCGAGCGCGACGGGGCGGCCCGCCTCCGTCCTGACACGATAGGTGCCCCAATGTGTCGCCAGCGTCTGTCGTTCCGGCTGCGGCAGCATCTCGTCCTCCCGCGCTAGAGCCCGGCCGCAGCTGGCGTATCGACTGCCGTCGCCTGCTGCGCCTCGAGCAGGTCGAGCGCCCGCCAGGCGCTGGAGAAATGCTCGACCAGCAGCCGCCCGAGTAGCGCGCCGTCGCGCTTGTCGAGCGCCTCGATGATCGCCTCGTGCTGGTTGCTGACGAAGGTCCAGTCCTTCTGCTGCATGATCGCGAGATAGCGCACGCGGTGCAGACGCAGATTGAGCTGGCCGTGAACCTCGATCAGGGAGGCGTTGCGCGAGGCCGCGATGATGCCGAGGTGAAAGGCCTGATTGGCACGGAAATAGCTGAGCTTGTCACGCCGTTCGAAGGCCCCGACCATCTCCTGGTGCCAGCGGTGGGCGGCGTCGATATCGCCCTGAACTGCGCGTTCGCAGGCCATCTGCCCGCCCAGGCCCTCCATGGTCGAGTAGACCCGCAGCAGGTCGCGCAGCTCATCCACGCTGGGATTCGCGACAGTCGCCCCGCGGTTCGGGTGCAGGTCGACCAGCCGCTCGACCGCAAGGATCTTGAGGGCGTCGCGCAAAGGCGTGCGCGACACGGCGAGCTCCAGCGACAGCGGCTGCTCGCGGATCCGCTCGCCCGGCTTCAGCTCGTCATGGATGATCAGCTCGCGCAGATGGGCGGCGATCTGCTGGGGCAGCGGCTGGGCCGCGACCCGTCGCACTGAGGCTTCCAGCATCGGCATGCTGAACGGCACCGTCACGTTCCCGCCTCCATTCCTTGCGCCGCTCCCGGCATCCGCGATTCCCTGCAAGATCATACCCGCTCGCCAGGCAACCGGGAGTTGTCCGCCTCAACGAACGATCCGTTCGGTGTGGAGAAATTTTTTCCGAAAATTGCGCGTCAAAGAGAATTGACGACACGGAACTTAGCTGTCTTGATTATTGCATGCAATCGACAAAAGCGGGAACCCGTCAAGCCCGACGTTCTTCCTCAGGTTTCGGTCGGTGCATGTCCGGCATGGCGGCTGCGCTCGGGGGCAACGAACGATGCGGCGGATAGACGGAATTCCAGGCGTCCTTCTCGGCCTCTGGTCGGTGGCCGCGGTGCTGGTCCATATCTGGTTCGCCGGCACGGGCTATCCCGAGCCCTTGGAGCTCGCTGCGATCCATCTGGCGCTGTTCGTGCCGCCGGTCTTCCTGCTGTTTCCGGCGACCGAGCATTCGCCGAAGAACCGGCCGAGCCTTCTCGACCTCGTGCTGGCGGTCTGCGCCTTCGTGCCGAATGTCTACATCTACCTGAACCAGGAGCAGATCTACGAGCGCACAAGCTTCATCGACCCGCTGACGCCGGTCCAGTACGTGCTCGGCACGGCAATGGTCGCGACCGTGGTCGAGGCGACGCGCCGGTCGATCTCCTACACGCTCGCAGGCCTCGTCGTCGCGGTGATCGGCTATATGGCGATCTGCCATCTCCTGCCGGGCGCCTGGTATTACCGCGAGCTCACCTTCGCCCACATCACCGAGATCAACTTCCTCTCGGTCGGCAGCGGTCTCTACGGCTCGCTGACGGTGATGAGCGCGACCATCGTCGCCTCTTTCCTGATCTTCGGCTCGCTGATGCAGGCGAGCGGCATGAGCCGGCTCTTCGGCAATTTCGGCGCCCTTACCGGCGGACGCTTCACCGGCGGGCCGGCCAAGGTCGCGGTGATCTCATCGGCATTGTTCGGCACGATGAGTGGCTCGTCGGTCGCCAATGTCGTGGTCACCGGCTCGATGTCGATCCCGCTGATGAAGCGGCTCGGCTTCCGCCCGGTCTTCGCCGCCGGCATAGAGGCAGCAGCGAGCGTCGGCGGGCCGCTGGTGCCGCCGGTGATGGGCGCGGCGGCCTTCATCATGTCGGAGATGATCGCCGTGCCCTATTCGGCGATCATCGTCGCGGCGGCGATGGGCGCAGCGCTCTATTACGTCAACATCCTCGCCGCCGTTCACTACGAATCGAAGAAGCTCGGCATCGGCGCGATCCCGCGCCACATGCTGCCCAGCCTGTCCGATCTCGCCCGCGACGCCCATCTCGTCCTGCCGCTCGCGCTGCTGGTGACGATGATGATGATGCGGTTCTCGCCTTATCTCGCGGCGTTCTGGAGCACGATCGCGACGGTCGCGGTCGCGGCGCTCCGGAGCCATACCCGCATGGGGCCCCGCGCGCTCTTCATCGCCCTACGTGACGGCGGCTTCCTGATCTCGATGATCGCGGTCGCCGTGACCTCCGCCGGCATCATCACCGCGGCGCTGACCGCGACCGGGCTGCTGCTCGCCTTCACCGGCATGATCAAGGCGGCGGCCGGCGGCTCGCTCCTGCTGCTGGCGCTGCTGATCGCCGGCACCTGCCTGTTCCTGGGCGTCGGCATCCCGACCACGCCGGCCTACATCATCACCGCCGCGATCGGCGCGCCGCTGATCGCCGAGCACGGCGTGCCGCTGATCGCGATCCATCTCTTCATCTTCTACTTCGCCGTCCTCGCCGACGCCTCGCCGCCGGTCGCGCCCGTCGCCGATGCGGCCGCGACCATCGCCGGCGCCCCGCCGATGACGACCGGCTGGTATGCCTGTCGTTTCGCGCTCGGCGGCTTCGTCACCGGCATGGCCTATATCTACGAGCCCGGACTGATCCTGGAGGGTTCGCTGTTCGGCATCGTCTCGACGGCGATCGCGCTCGCGACCGGGCTGGTGCTGATCTCGGCCGGCCTCGTCGGCTACACCTGGGGGCCGCTGCCGGCCTGGCTGCGCCTCGCCTATGTCACCGCCGGCAGCCTGTGTTCGCTCGCCTACATCGTGCCGGTCTGGCAGCGCGGGCTCGCCGGCATCGCTTTGGTCGGCGCCACCATCCTGATGAGCCGGATCGCGAGCGCGCGCGGCACTGCGCCCGAACTCAAGCCGGCGCTGGTCAGCCATGCCGAAGGAGAACTGCGTTGAATGAGCGGAAGAAGACCTATTATGGCGTGAGCGTCGGCATCCTGATGGTGCGCTCCTATTTCGAGCGCTTCCTCGGCGATATCGGCCATGCCGGCACCTGGAACTTCCCGGTGCAGTACCGCATCGTCCATGACGCGATTCCGGCGCGGATGACCGACCTGCACAATGTCGACCTGCTCGACAAGTTCAAGGCGGCGGCGCAGGAGCTGATCGACGCCGGGGTCGACGGCATCACCACCACCTGCGGCTTCCTCTCGATCTACCAGCGCGAGCTCGCCGAGTTCTGCTCCGTGCCGGTCGCGACCAGCGCCTTGCTGCAGGTACCCATGGTCGAGCGCCTGATCCCAGCCTCGAAGCGCGTCGGTGTCCTCACCTACAACGCGGCCTCGCTGAGCGGGCGCTATTTCGAGGGCGTCGCCGTCGCCGCCGACACGCCGGTCGTCGGCATGCCTCAGGACAGCGAGTTCGTCCGCTCGATCCGCGACGGCGACAACAGCGTGCCTTTCGACACCTTGCGGGCCGAGGTGCTGGAAGCGGCCGGCCGCCTGTTGCGCGAGAATCCGAATATCGGCGCGATCGTCTCCGAATGCACCAATCTCACGCCTTACAGCGCCGACATCGTCGAGAAGTTCGGCGTGCCGGTCTATGACGCTGTGTCGCTGGTGAACTGGTTCCATGCCGGCTTGCGGCCACGCCGCTTCCGGCAGGACGAGCGCTGAGGCGCTGGCATGGCGGCGGGAACCGAGATCGCGATCGTCGGAGGCGGCCTGGTCGGCGCCGCGATCGGGCTCGGGCTCGTGCGCGGCGGGGCTAGCGTCGCGCTCTATGACGAGGGCGACATCGCGCACCGCGCCGCCCGCGGCAATCTCGGCAATGTCTGGGTGCAGGGCAAAGGGCTGGCGAGCCCACCCTATGCCGAGCTCACCCGCCGAGCCGCCCTGGCCTGGCGCGGCTTCGCCGCGGCACTGACGGACGAAACCGGGATCGACTTGCGTTTCCGGCAGGACGGCGCCTTCTTCTGCTGCTTTTCGCCCGAGGAGCTCGACAAGCGCGCCGGACAGCTGGAGGCGACCGAGGCGCGTTCGCAGATCCCCAGCGGCTATGCGCGCGTAGGCCTGTCCGACATGCGGGCCGATTTCCCGATGCTCGGCGACGACGTCGCGGGCGCGACGTTCTGCAAGCTCGACGGCATGGTCGACCCGCTGCGCCTGCTGCGCGCCCTGCTCGCCGCCTTCCAGAAGCGCGGCGGGCGCTACCTGCCGCGTGCACGGGTCGAAAGTATCGCGCCGGACGCCGGCGGCTTCCACATCGCCTCTGCCGCCGGCGTAGGCCATGCCGACCGGATCGTGCTCGCCGCCGGGCTCGGCAATGCACGCCTGGCGCCGCAACTCGGGCTGGAGGCGCCGGTGCGGCCGGCGCGCGGCCAGATCCTGATCACCGAGAAGCTGCGCCCGTTCATGCCGCGCGGCATCAGCTTCATCCGCCAGACAGCCGATGGCGGGCTGATCTGCGGAGAGTCCTCGGAGGAAGCCGGTTTCGAGGAAGCCACCACCCGTAATGTCCTGCAGGACACGGCCCGGCGCGCCACCACCGTCTTCCCCTTCCTGCGCGATGTCCGGGCCGTACGCGCCTGGGGGGCGCTCCGGGTGATGAGCCCGGACGGGCAGCCGATCTACCAGCACTCAACTGACTACCCGCAAGCCTTCCTGACCTCGGTCCATAGCGGGGTGACGCTCGCCCCCTTCCATGCCGGTCCCCTCGCCGGCGCCATCGCCGCCGGCGCTCTGCCCGACGATATCGCCATGCCCTTCTCTCCGGCCCGCTTCCATGTTCAAGCAACTCGCGCAGCCTGACCGGCCCCTGGTCGGCATCGTCCTGTCCGGTCGCGTGGTCAGCGCGCCCGAAGGCGAGATGCTGGCCGCCGTGCTGCTGCGCGAGGGCTTCGGGCCGTTCCGCACCACGCCGGCCGGCGGGCGCGAGCGCGCCGCCTATTGCATGATGGGCGTCTGCTTCGACTGCCTCGTCACCATCGACGGCCGTCCGAACCGCCAGGCCTGCCAGGAGCGCGTGCGCGCCGGCATCTGTGTCGAGCCGCAGCAGGGCGCTGCCCTCCTCCCTGCGATCGGGAGCAAGGCATGAGCGGAACCGTGGACCTCGCCATCATCGGCGCGGGACCGGCCGGCATGGCCGCCGCCATCACCGCGCGACGGCATGGGCTCAGCGTCGCGGTGATCGACGAACAGCCGGCTCCAGGCGGGCAGGTCTTCCGGGCCGTCACCGAGCCGGCGCCGCTACCCGCTGCGGTGCTTGGCCGCGATTACCACGCCGGGCGACCGCTGGCGGAGCGCTTCCTCGCCTGCGGCGCCGACTACCGGCCGGGCTCGCTGGTCTGGCAGGAGGAGAAGGGCACGCTCGACCTCTCCGGGCAGGACGGCCCGCGAAGCCTCCAGGCGCAGCGGATCCTCGTCGCTGGCGGGGCGATGGAGCGCGCCTTCCCGGTCCCCGGCTGGACGCTGCCCGGGGTGATGGCGGCAGGCGCCGCCCAGATCCTGCTCAAGACCGCGGCCAGCGCCGCGCCCGGCGCCGTCTTCGCCGGGAGCGGGCCTCTGATCTATCTCGTCGTGGCGCAATATGCCCGCGCCGGCGTGCCGGTCGCCGCTTTGCTCGACACGACACCACGCGGAGCGCGCCTGAAGGCGCTGCGCCATCTGCCGGGCGCGCTGACGGCGCCATCCTATCTGCGCAAGGGTCTCGGTCTGCTGGCGGAGATCAGGCGGGCCGGCATCAAGGTCGTCAGGCATGTCGAGGCTCTGCGGATCGAGGGCGAGAGCGCCGTCCGCAGCATCAGCTGGCAGGCCGGCGGCGAACGCGGCGAGATCGCGACCGCGACGGTCTTCCTGCACCAGGGCGTCATCCCCAACGTCAATCTCGCCATGGCGCTCGGCTGCCGCCATGTCTTCGACGAGAGCCAGCGCTGCTGGCGGCCAGAGCGCGATCGCTGGGGCCGCTCCAGCCGCGACGACATCCTGATCGCCGGCGATGCCGGCGGCATCCTCGGCGCGGCTTGCGCCGAGCTGACCGGCGAGATCGCGGCGCTCGCGATTTGCGCCGATCTCGGCCGCCTGTCGCAGGAGGCCGCGGAGCGCGCCGCCGCTCCAGCTTTCGCCAGGCTGCGCCGCGAAAGCGCGATCCGCCCCTTCCTCGAAGCGCTCTACCGACCGGCACCGCAATTCCTCGCGCCCGGCGACGACGACACGCTTCTCTGCCGCTGCGAGGAGGTGACGCGCGGGGCGATTGCCGCCGCCGTCGGCGAGCAATGCCAGGGGCCAAACCAGCTCAAGGCCTTCACGCGCGCTGGCATGGGGCCCTGCCAGGGACGCATGTGCGGCCACAGCGTCACCGAAGCGATGGCGGCCCTGACCGGCCGCTCGCCGGCCGAGATCGGCTACCTGCGCATCCGCATGCCGGTGAAACCGGTGACGCTCGGCGACATCGCCGGGCCGATCGAGCAAGGGAGGAACGCAGCATGAGCAGCAGGCCGAAGCCGGTCTCCTATGAGGAGGCCTCGCCCGAAGCGAAAGCGGTGATCGACGACATCAAGCGCAGCCGCAACGTGCCCGATGTCAACGACTTCTGGAAATACCTCGCCCGCGATCCCAAGACGCTGAAGCGGACCTGGGAGAGCATCAAGGAGGTGATGGCGCCGGGCGCGCTCGATCCGCTGACGAAGGAACTCATTTATCTCGCGGTCAGCGTCACCAACAACTGCACCTATTGCATCGCCAGCCACACGGCTGCCGCCCGCAAGGCCGGGATGAGCGAGGCGATGTTCGCCGAGCTCGTCGCGGTGATCGGCATGGCCAACGAGACCAATCGACTGGTCACCGCCTATCGCGTGCCGGTCGATCCGGCCTTCGACTGAGCAGAGCCATGGCAAACGACATCCAGGCCCGCCTCCCCGCGATCGGCACGCCGACCCTGTCGAGCCAGTTGATCAAGCACGGCCTACGCCAGAGCTATCTGTCCGGCCCGCGCCGGCTCATTGGTGAGAAGACTGTCTGCGGCCCGGCCTTCACCCTGCGCTTCGTGCCCGCTCGCGACGACAAGGCCGTGCCGGCGAGCTATGGCTGGCCCGGCGCCCTGCCGGCCGCGATCGACGCGGCGCCACCCGGCAGCATCGTCGTCATCGACGCACGCGGCCATCCTGCTGCCGGCACGGTCGGCGACATCTTCGCCGATCGCCTCCGGCTCAAGGGCGTCAAGGCGATCGTCAGCGACGGCGTCGTGCGCGACCTGCCCGGCCTGCGCCAGGTCGGCCTGGCGATCTGGGCCAGCGGCACCGCCTCGCCACCCTCGATCGGCGGGCTCAGCTTCGCCGGCTGGGGCGAGCCGATCGGCTGTGGCGACGCCGCGATCTGGCCGGGAGACCTGATCGTCGCCGACGAGGACGGCGTCCTCGTCGTCCCGCCCGAGCTCGCCGAAGCGGTCGCCATCGGCGGCGAGAAACAGAACCGGTTCGAGCTCTGGGTGCAGAAGCGCGTCGCCGCCGGCGCGCAGCTCGTCGGACTCTACCCCGCCAACGAGACCACGCTCGCCGAGTTCGACGCAGACGACGCCGCCCGAACCGCCTGAACCGCAACCCTCACCATGATCGGAACCTGAAGGATGTCACGCTTCCTCCCACGTCTCTCGCTGCTGGCGCTCATCGGCGCTGCCCTTGCCGCGCCCCTGCCCGCCGCGGCCCAGAGCAAGAACCTGGAATGGACCTCCGGCTCGCCAGGCGGCGCCTGGTTCACCCAGACCACCGGCGTCTCGACCCTGGTGATGGAGGCGACGCCGGGGGTGAACATCCGCATCGTGCCGGGTGGCGGCAAGGATAACCCCAGCCGCATCCAGGCCGGGCTCAGCCAGATCGGCATGGGCATCGACTTCCTCAGCGCCGCGGCGCTGAGGGGCGAGGAGCCCTACAAGCAGAAGCACGACAAGCTGCGCACGCTCGGCTCGACCGGCGTCGACGTCTATTTCATGGTCTACGTGCCGGTGGAGGAGAAGCGCTCCCTCGCCGAAATCCTCGCCGACCCCAAGCTCACCATCGGCGTGACCTCGGCCGCGACCTCCGAGCACCTGACATTGCAGCGGGCGCTCGAGCACTACGGCAATTCCTTCGCCAAGATCCGCGCGGGCGGCGGCAAGGTCGTGATCTCGGCCTATGGCGAATTGATCCAGGGCTTCAACGACAACCAGTTCAGCGTGCTGTGGACGGCGGGCGAAATCCCCTCGGGCCTGGCGAGCCAGATCGTCGACGGCCGGCGCAAGGTGAAGTTCGCCGCCTTCCCGGCGGACCTGCAGAACGTCCTGACCGAGAAGTTCGGCTACTCCAAGGGCACCATTCCGGCCGGCACTTTCCCCGAGCTGCAGAGCGCGGATGTCTCCGTCTCCTCGATGGGCAACATCTACCTGGTTTCCTCGGAACTCCCCGACGATTTCGTCTACGCGATGACCAAGGCGATCATCGCCAACAAGTCGCGCCTGGCGAACATCTACCAGGCGATGGGCCGCTACGACCCTGCCACTGCCTGGAAGACGCAGCCGGTGCCGCTGCATCCGGGCGCCGAGAAGGCCTTCCGCGAGGCCGGCTTCCTGAAATAGGGGCTTGCCGCCCGCAGCGTCAGGCCGCCAAAATCGGGCTCGCGCATCCCTGCGCGGGCCCGATCAAATTATCGCCCCATGCGCCTGCTCGACTCGGCCGGTCGGAAGGAGGGACAACCATGCGCATAGCACTCGCGGCAATCGCCATCGTTCTCGCCGGCTGCAGCGGAGGCGACAGCTCGCGCGGCGTCGCCAGGAATCTGACCATCGGCACCGAGCAATGCTCGAAATTCAAATGGGGCACCGCGGAAATGGCCGCCTGCCTCGACCGCGCGGCAGAGCAACAATCGGCGACCGTCGCCGGCCCAAAGGATGCCGGCAGCAGCTGATTTCGCGGTGTTCATTTTGTTCCATGCGCTGGCGGTTGTCCCGCACCCGCTAAGATTGCTTGTGCGATGCAGCAATAGTTCATATCTAACCCGTGCCGAAGCAACCTCCCCACGTTTCGAAAGGAGCGATCAATGCTGGAACGGCACGATTGTGAGTGTGTGCTCGAGACCGAGCACGACCACGAGGAGAACCACGAAGCGCAGCAGCAGGACGTCAGCGAAACGTTCTCTCCGCGCGACCACCAGGCAGGCTTCTGGAGCTAGCCAGACAGGGCAAGGCGGAGGGCGCGGTGCCCTCCGCCGGCCAGGTTCTCCCTACCAAACTTCCATTGAACGACGCCGCCTGACGCGACTCCGCGTTATTCGCCCGCTGCTCCTCGTCGATCGCCTGCTGGCCATGCGAAACATTGCGCCGCGCGCTTGGGTGCAATTGGCCAAGCTTGCGTGTCGGCCAGGACATTTCACGAGCACCCGAGCCAGCATTCCTGACCAGCGGCGACGCCGCGCAGCTCCGGAATCCGGCGTAGCGCGCCGGAGCCGTGCGATGGTGTCCAGCGCTCGGCTCCGCTGCAGCCGGATTCACGAGAGGCGAGTTGGAAAGGCCGCCCGTGGAGCGGGCGGCAGCATTGCATCCCTCCCCCATAGCGCCTTCCCTTGTTCGGTCGCAAGCACAGGCTCAGCTGCCCTGGCCGCAGCGAGGCCGACGGCGACACCGTCGATCCGATAGCCGGCAACAAATCTGTTCCCGATCGCTGCCAACACCCCGCAGAACAGTTGCACGAGCTGGCCGAACTGGGCTTCTCTTGGTCCTTCGACGATTGCGCTTCCGCCGCTCCAGCCTTCAGGGATGCCGATGCCCGCTGCGTTTTCCTTCGAGGCCCTGAAGGCTGCGGTCGCAGCCGGGGAGATCGACACCGTGATCGTCGCCATGGTCGACATGGCCGGGCAATTGATCGGCAAGCGCTTCCACGCCGAGCACTTCGTCGCGACCGCCCATGACGAGACGCATGCCTGCAATTATCTGCTGGCGAACGACATCGACATGGAGCCGGTCCCCGGCTACGCCGCCGCCAACTGGTCGAAAGGCTATGGCGACTTCGTCCTCAGGCCCGACATGGCGACGCTGCGGCGCATCGCCTGGCTGCCGGGCACGGCGCTGGTCATCGCCGACGTGCTCGACCATCACAGCCATGAGGACGTGCCGCATGCGCCGCGCGGGATGCTGAAGAAGCAGCTCGCTCGCCTGGATGCCATGGGCATCAAGGCCTATTTCGCCACCGAGCTCGAATTCTACCTGTTCGACGAGAGCTATGAGGCGATCCACGCCAAAGGCTATCGCGATCCGAAGACCGCCGGCTACTACATCGAGGACTACCACATCTTCCAGACCACCAAGGAAGAGCCGGTGATGCGGGCGATCCGCAACGGGCTGCACGACAGCGGCATACCGGTCGAGAATTCCAAGGGCGAATGGGGCCCGGGCCAGGCCGAGATCAATGTCCGCTATGCCGACGCCCTCGACATGGCCGACCGCCACGTGCTGATCAAGAACGGCATCAAGGAGATCGCCCACGCCCAGGGCAAGGCCGTCACCTTCATGTCGAAATGGCGCTACGACCTCGCCGGCTCCTCGAGCCATGTCCACGCCTCGCTCTGGGATGCGACGGGCGAAAAATCGCTGTTCGCCGACCCCAATAACGAGCACGGCATGTCGGAACTGATGCGCCAATACGTGGCCGGCCAGCTCGCCCATGCCCGCGAGATCACCTACTTCCTCGCGCCCTATATCAACTCCTACAAGCGCTTCCAGCAGGTCGGTACCTTCGCGCCGACGCGCGCCGTCTGGAGCGACGACAACCGCACCGCGGGCTTCAGGCTTTGCGGGGCCGGCACCAAGGGAATCCGAATCGAGTGCCGGATCGGCGGTTCCGACCTCAACCCCTATCTCGCCTTTGCGGCGCTGATCGCCGCCGGCCTCTCCGGCATCGAGCAGAAGCTCGAGCTGGAGCCGGCCTTCGTCGGCGACGCCTATGGCGGGGCGGAATTGCGCCAGATCCCCAATACGCTACGCGAGGCGACGCAGACGCTCGATGGCTCGGCAATGCTGCGGGCCGCACTCGGCAATGACGTGGTCGACCATTACGTCCACACCGCCCGCTGGGAGCAGCTCGAATACGACCGCCGCATCACCGACTGGGAACTGAAGCGCGGCTTCGAACGCTACTGAGACGGATAGCCAGGCAATGACCGATGTAGTGCGCTGCGTGTCGCCCGTGGACGGGCGCATCTATGCCGAGAGGGAGGTCGCCGGCGATGCCGCAATCACTGCGGCGCTGAGCGCGGCCCGAGACGCCCAACGCGACTGGCGCAGGCTCGATATCGCCCGCCGTGCCCGATTCTGCTCCGCCTTCGTCGATGCGATGCTGGCGATGAGGGACGAGATCGTTCCCGAGCTCGCCTGGCAGATGGGCCGGCCGATCCGCTACGGCGCCGGCGAATTGCGCGGCTTCGAGGAGCGCGCCCGCCATATGATCGAGATCGCCGCGAGCGCACTGGCGCCGCTGCAGCCCGAGCCCAAGGTCAAGTTCGAGCGCTGGATCGCGCGCGAGCCGCTCGGCGTGGTCATGGTCGTCGCGCCTTGGAACTACCCCTATCTCACCGCGGTCAACACGGTCGTGCCTGCTCTGATGGCGGGCAATGCCGTCATCCTCAAGCACGCGGCCCAGACGCTATTGGTCGGCGAGCGCTTCCAGAAGGCCGCGGAGGTCGCGGGGCTCCCGGCGGGGCTGTTCCAGAACCTTGCGCTCAACCATGCCCAGACCGCCCGGATAATCGCCGGCCGAAAGGTCGATCAGGTCAACTTCACCGGCTCTGTCGCGGGCGGCAAGGCGATGGAGGCGGCGTCGAGCGGCACGTTCATCGGCCTCGGGCTCGAGCTCGGCGGCAAGGACCCGGCCTATGTCAGGGCCGATGCCGACCTTGCCCTGGCGGTCGAGAATCTCGTCGACGGCGCCTTCTTCAATTCCGGCCAATCCTGCTGCGGTATCGAGCGCATCTATGTCCATCGCGACCTCTATCCGGAGTTCGTCGACGGCTTCGTCGCGCTGACGAAGACCTATCTCCTCGGCGATCCGCTCGACGAGACGACGACGCTCGGCCCGATGGTGAAGGCCGAAGCGGCAGAGTTCGCTCGTGGGCAGGTCATCGAAGCCGTGCGTGGCGGTGCTAAAGCGCTCATCGATTCCGGCCTGTTCCCGCGCGACCGCATCGGCACGCCCTATATGGCGCCGCAGATCGTGGTCGACGTGAACCACCAGATGGGCCTGATGCGCGACGAGAGCTTCGCGCCGACCGTCGGCATCATGGCGGTCGCGGACGATGACGAGGCGGTCGCGCTGATGAACGACAGCCCCTATGGGCTCACCGCCTCGCTCTGGACGCAGGATCAAGAGGCCGCCGCGCGCCTC
Source organism: Allobosea lupini (assembly GCF_900109525.1). Taxonomy (GTDB): domain Bacteria; phylum Pseudomonadota; class Alphaproteobacteria; order Rhizobiales; family Beijerinckiaceae; genus Allobosea; species Allobosea lupini. Next base: position 825,615 of record NZ_FOAN01000002.1, read on the forward strand.
GGTGCGGAACTCGAGACCGGGACGGTCTTCATGAACCGCTGCGACTATCTCGACCCGGCTCTGGCCTGGACCGGCGTCAAGGACACTGGCCGCGGCGCGACGCTCTCCCGCATCGGCTACGAGACGCTGACGCGCCCGAAATCCTTCCATCTCCGCACTGCGTTCTGAAAGAGGCGACCCGTGACGCTGAAGGCCAACTGGAATTACCCGACCGCCGTCCGCTTCGGGCCGGGACGGATCAGCGAACTGGCGCAGGCCTGCCGCGCCGCCGGCATCGCAAGCCCACTGTTCGTCACCGATTCCGGCCTGTCCGGCCTGCCGATGATCAAGGACGCCATGGCGCGCCTGATCGCCGACGGGCTCAAGGTCACGCTGTTCGACCGCGTCCAGGCCAATCCGGTCGCGGCGAATGTCGAGGACGGCCTGAAGGTCCTGCGGGACAGCGGCAGCGACGGCGTCATCGCCTTCGGCGGCGGCTCGGCGCTCGATTGCGGCAAGGTCGTCGCCTTCATGGCCGGGCAGAGCCGGCCGATGTGGGATTTCGAGGACATCGGCGACTGGTGGACGCGCGCCGACCCGGCCGGCATCGCCCCGATCATCGCCGTCCCGACGACGGCGGGCACCGGCTCGGAGGTCGGCCGCGCTGGTGTGATCACCGACGAGACGACGCAGACCAAGAAGGTGATCTTCCACCCGAAGATGATGCCGCAGATCGTGATCTGCGATCCCGAGCTGACGGTCGGCCTGCCGGCGAAGGTAACGGTCGGCGCCGGCATGGACGCTCTGGCCCATTGCCTCGAAGCCTATTGCGCGCCGGGCTTCCACCCGTTGGCCGACGGGATCGCGGTCGAGGGCATCCGGCTCTGCAAGGTCTTCCTGCCGCGCGCGGTCGCCGATGGCACGGATATCGAGGCGCGAGCGCAGATGATGGCCGCAGCCGCCATGGGCGCGACCGCCTTCCAGAAGGGGCTCGGCGCCATCCACGCGCTGTCGCACCCGATCGGTTCGGTCCACCACACCCATCACGGCATGACCAACGCCGTGTTCATGCCCTATGTCCTCAACTTCAACCGCGCGGCGATCGAGGAGAAGATCGCGCGGCTCGCCGCCTATATCGGGCTGGAGCCGAGCTTCGAGGCTTTCTACGACTGGATCGTGACCTTGCGCCGCGAGCTCGGCGTTCCCGAGACGCTCACATCCTTCGGCGTCACCGGGCTCGATTATGGCAGGCTCGCGAAGATGGCGATCGTCGACCCGACCGCCGGCGGCAACCCCCTGCCGTTGACCGAGGCCGCTGCCGAAGCCTTGTTCAGAGAGGCGACCGGCTGATTCCGGGCAGGAGCGCGCGCATGGGCTCGCCCCTGCGCCCGCCCCTCAGCGGATGTCCTTTGGCGTAAGCCTCGGCCAGTTCCCGTCGGCCCGGGCGATATAGGTCTTGGTCCGGCGCGCCCAGGTCTCGCGTACGCCGAGATCGTAGTTGAGATAAAGCCTGCCATCGACGATCGACCAGGCCTCGGGCTCGATCTTGACGAGATAGCCGCGCGAGGTGCCGTAGGCGCAAAAGCCGCCATAGGCCGGCAGGTAGCGTTCCGGATTGGCTTCGAACAGCGCCTTGTGCTCGGCGCTGGCGAAGCGCCAGGTGGCGCCACCATGCCGAACCGAGAACTCCGGCTTGCCGAGCCGCGGGCCGCCATCACGAAAATAGGCGACGGGATCGTAACCGCGGATCGCGACGCCACCCGGGGAGCCCAGCGTATTGACCAGGCGGGGTGTATCCGCTTGCGCCTCGGCCTTGGCGCTGCCGGCGGCGGCGAGCGCTGCAGCCGCAAGATGGATGAATGTGCGTCTGTCGAGCATTGTGCCGTCTCCTGCTCAGGACCGGCGCGCTTCAAGCGCCTCGAAGACATAGGCCGCGAGCCAGCCGTAGATCGCATGCCCGACGAGACTCATGGCAGACAGGCGCGGCACGTCGTTCAGGAGGAAGTGCTGCCCGGCGAGCGGGGCGAAGAAGGCGAGCGCGATGAAATAGGTGACCACGCCCCAGATCCAGCCATCGGCCGGCATGCCGAAGCTCTTCACCCAGCGGGTCAGCAGCCAGTAGCCGAGCGGGTAGAACAGGAAGCCGGTGACGAAATGCAGCAGCTTGGCAGTCGGCGTCGACAGGGTCAGGCCGAACTGATGCGCGAACAGCGACTTCACCAGCTCCGGCGGCTCCAGCGGATATTCGGCGAACCAGGCGGTCGGCACGGCCGAGAACAGCTCCCAGAAACCGAGGCCGGCGAAGCCACCGATGGCGAGGTTGAACACGGTGCGGGTGGAAGGCAGCGCGAAGGCCTGGGTCATGGTCGCGGTGGTCATGGCGGATCCTTTCCGTGGGATCAGTGGGCGATGGCGAGCGGGGTGGATGCGACGGCGAGCGCGGCGACGAGGCCGCTCGCCGTCTTTCCGAGCCGCCCGAGCTTTTCGAGCCGGCGGCTGGCGAAGCGGTTCTGACCCTTGCGCCGCGCCAGGCGCTCGACCAGGACGATCGCGGCGCGATCGTGCTCTCCGGACCGGATCAGGCTCTCGGCATAGGCCTGCTCGAACAGGTCGCGCTGGGCGTGGCTGCCGCCGACGGTAAGCAAGCCGTCACGGGCGGCGCCGAGCAGGCGAGCCGCCTCGCGGTAGTCGCGCTCGTGGAAGGCGATCAGCCCGAAGGCGGCGAGCGCACCGTTGCGGGCCGCGTCGCGCCGCTCGCCACTGGGATGGGCCTGCGCATCCGCG
>NZ_FOAN01000001.1 GCF_900109525.1 Allobosea lupini
AACCGGAAGGATCAGCCAGAGCCGATAACAGGGGGGCTAACCTTCAACGCGATAAACGCCCCTCACGGGGGGCAACATTGCAGGCGATCTCACACTTCTGAACCGCCTTCACGCATTCGCCGACGGTCCACCGGGCGATGACATAGGCGGCGACCGAGCCGAGCATGGCAGGCGTCAGGAGCTTGCGCGCCGCGAGATCGGAGACGACGCGGTCCCATTCGGCCCGGCAGCTCTTCGGCACGTCAGGCGGCAGCGGCGCGGTTCCGGAGAGCCCGCCCTCGATCGCCTTCAGGGTTGCAGGACGGCGGCCTCTCATCGCCCGAATTCTCCGCGAACCGAATTCGGTGGAACCCTGCGCGAGGCACCCCGTGCGGTCTGGCCCCCCAGTTGAAAAGTTCTGACCTTCCCCCCCATAGTCGAGATGCTGACACTCGGCGGGAGCCAATCCTGCTTTGTTATGGAAACGAGGAGCCGCAATGGCTCTCCGTTGGTGACGCCTTTGCTCAAGTCAGTGAGTGAAGCTGGATGTGGCTCCCTCCCAATAAGAAAGGGGGGAACCATGGCAGAAGTGCTGTTGGTCCTTACCGTGGTGAAGTTAGTGCTAGAAATCACTGCTTCACTCCTGGTAATCCGCAAAAACTGGTCGAGATGAGGCCGTGCCGGGGGAGCTTGCTCCCCCGGATTTCAAGTGCCCAAAGCCGCCCTCGGAGGCGATCGCCTTCCTCGAGTTGCAAATGCGGGCGAAGGGCTGCCAGTTCGGCCGGGACCAGAACAGCGCCATATCGCCCTTCGGGGCGCGGATATGGTCGACCATGTCGGCGGCCCTGCCGCAGCCGCAAGCGCAACGTTCATGGCCGGGCTCGGCGAGGAAGGCCTTGCTCTCACGCCGCCAGCGCGCGCCATAGCCACGCTGGGCCGCGGTGCCACGAGCGACATCGTGTGCCTTCGCTACAGCACGACGGCAGGCACAGCGCTGGCCTGATGCCACCACCTTGCCGCAGGAGCAGATGCGGGGAGCGCGAAAGGGCATGGCGCTATCCGACAGTGAGGTGGTGGTAAGGCGTGAGCAGGCCTTGCACTTCGAGCGGCATGGCATCGCCGGCAGTGCCGAGTGTCGAGAACCAGGTCGTCGTGCCGACGCCCTCAACGCTATCCGAACGGACATGCGGATCTCGTTCGGCCGCAAGGAACGCAGCCTTCACGAGCATGATCGCAGCGCGCTCGACATCGTACGGGAGGGTGCGCTCGGCGGAGCCGGGCAGGATATAGCCTGCGGCGTACGTGGCGACAGTCTCGCCGCGCGGCCACCAGAAGCCGCTCGGGCCGGGCTGGCGCTGATGGACGAGGCCGGCGTTGCGATCGACGGTGTACGCCTCTGGAGCGATCGCAACGCCGTCGAGCGTGATGCTGGCGATCGAGACGACCGGCCAGCACGAGAGCATGAGACCGTTAGTTGCGGCGGGACTAAAAATCGTCTCGCGGAGCATTTCGAGGGCGAATGGCCGACCGCACCAGCCGACGATGGCAGCGCTGTATTGCTCGATCAGCGCATCGAGGCGCGCATCCTCCTCGGCGCCTGTGAGGCCAAGATCAGCCTTCACAGCCGCCAGCGTCGTCAGCTTCCGGTTTTCAGCGGCCGTGATGACTTCGAGCATGATCGTTCCCTGGAAAATGGCCGGGCACGCGAAGGGAGCCACACGCGCCCGGCCAGCCGCCGGCGATAACCGGCGGCGGTGCCCGCTCGGCGACGGAAGCCGGCGGGCGACTTGGCGGATCAGGCGACGGGCGCGTGATCCGGATGGCCGAGCACGGCAATTGCGCCGAGCGCGATGCTGGTGCCGCCGGTCTTCGCGAGTGCGAGGCGGACGAACCGCTTGTTCCCGCGATAGCCGAGCTTGTAGGAACTCGTCGCGGTGAGCGTGGCCGGCGCGGTCGTATCGACCTGATCGGCAGCGACGTCGGTGAATCCGGAGCCGGAAGAATCAGATTCCTGAAGCTTCACACCGAAGTCGCCAGAGCCGACGATGGCACCGGTGTTGACCAGGAAGGCGAGCGACGAAAAGCCCTTGGTGTCGATCGCTGCGCCATCAGCGGCAGCGGACTGCACGGCCGGCGCAATGGCCGGCACGTCAGCGATATTCGAAGCGAGATCGCGACGCATGATGCTCTCCTCAGGAGGTGGCCGTCCGGAGCTTCCGGAACTTGGCGGGCTGGATGACGCGACCGCCAACACGGCGCGTGGCGTTCAGGCGCGTCACGCCGCGGCGTGCCTGCGTGTAGGGATCAGACAGGACCGAGAGGGCGAGCCGATCGACGATGCGATAGCCGCTGAAATCGCCATAGAGGATCGGCGTTGCGCCGTTGGCGATATCGGGCATGTCCGGCATCTCGAGCACCGGCTTGCCGAGCAGCGTCTCCGGCTGGCCGGCAGTGAAGGCGGGCTGCCAAAGGAAGTTGTTCTGGCCGTCCTTCAGCTTGCGGATTGCCGCGAGCGTCGTGCCGTTCATCGCCCAGCGTGCTCCCGGCGCGTTGCGATAGGCCGCCGGCAGCGAATAGAGCAGCTCGATCAGCTTGTCGGGGCTGAGGTTCGCGGCGTGACCATTGACGATCGAGGGCACCTCGCCGTTGACGAGCAGGCCTTCCGGCATCTTCACACCCGAGCCGCTCAGGAAGGCGATGGCCTCCTTGCGGCCGAAGTCCTCGGCGAAGGCGAGGCGGACCTCGGCTTCGGCCTGGCCACCGGAGTCGGCGAGGAGCTCGTTGCTGATGTCGGTGAAGGTCGTCAGCTTGTCGACCGGCACCTCGAGCATGCCGAAGCTCGGTTCGGATTCCTCGCTCTCTTCGACCTCGCCTTCCCACTGCGCGTTGGTGACGCCGGTTCGGCGCGGATACTTCACTGCCGGCGAGGAGGTGGAGCGGACCGATGCGACTGAGCGAACCGGCGAGAACTCGACCAGGTCGCGGATGAACTCGGTGCTCATCTCGGCCGGAGCGAGGTAGCCGGCCTGCGGATCGTTCGAGACGGTCAGCGCCTTCAGATCCTCGACCGGCGTCTGGTTGCCGAGACGAAGGTAGCTCAGGAACGACTTGCGCTCCTCGGCGCCGCCTTCGTCTTCATCCGCGCCGCCCGCGCCCGAGCGGTTCAGCTTCGCCTCGAGCTGGTCGAGACGGCCGGCGAGCGCGGAGGTGTCCGCCTTCTGCTCGACGGCCTTCAGACGGTCGTCGACAGCGCGCGACAACGTGTCGAGCGCCCTGGTGACGCCGGCGACCGGATCGTCGTCGTCGCCCTTCAGTTCGATCAAGCCGGCCACAAGGGCGCGGCGAGAGACGTGCATCATGTTGTGCGGCCTTTCATGCTCGCAGGCGCTCGGCAGCGCGGTTGATGGCCTCTGCAAGCGTGATTGCCTGCTCGGCCGACTTGGCGCTGCTCACGCGAGCGCCGGGGTGGGCGGGGACGGAAACGAGCGAGATCTCGACCAGCTCGACGGCGCGGATCGTGCGGCCGCCGCCACGTCGAGCACTGGCGCTCTTGGTCATGAAGCCGATCGAGAGGCCGGTAACGGCGCCGGACTTCACCAGCGCGCGGACCTCGCGGGCGCGGGGAAGGTCGTCGACCAGCAGCCGGCCGGAGACGGCAAGGCCCTTCGGCGTCTCGGTGATCGCTTCCCAGACGCCGACAGGATCGTCCGGCCGGTGAAAGGCGAGCAGCGGCAGGGGAGCCTTCGCCCCCTTGAACGCGCCGGGCAGGATCTCGTCGCCCATTCGGTCGGGTGAGCCAAACGGCCACGCCATGCCAGTGATGGCGCCGGTGTCGTCGACCGAGACGGAAGCCTTGAGCTCAAGCGCGATCATGCGGCGACCTCCTGCTGAGCAGCCGGCGCGCCGCTCGTCGTGTTCGGGTTCTCGAAGCGCTCGCCGCCGGCATAGGGCGGCCGGTTCTCCATCGCGCGGATCTCGTTCGGGTTGAGGATCCGGCTCGACACGGCCGAGCTGTAGGCTGCGAATCGCGCCGCGATATCTGCCTGGACCAGCCCGTCGACAACGAACTCCGGCACCAGCGTCTTCTGCTCTTCGGCAGAGAGCAGCCGCGAGATCGCGCCGCACCAGAGTTTGAGCCGGGGCAGAAGTGTGAAGGTCAGGAACGCCTGCGCCATCTGCTCGGCGTTGCCCCAGGTCGCACGGCCGAAGTCGAAGAGCAGCGTCGGCGGCACGCCCAGCGCACGGGCGATCTCGACCACCTGAAAGCCGCGCAGTTCATGGAACTGCAGATCGACCGATGTGCTGGCGAGCGCCTGAAAGTCGATGCCATCCTCGAGGATTGCGGTCCCGCCGGATGCGTCGCCGGCGTGAGCTCGATTCCACGACTCCTTCAGCCGCTTGATCGTCGCTTCCTTCAGCGAGCCCTTGGCCTTCAGGACGCCGCTCGGCCGGCCGCCATTGCTGAAGATGCGGCCGGCATGGCCTTCCATCGCCCGATAGAGCCCGATCGCCTCGCGCGCCGCCTTGACCGGGCAGAGGTTGCCGACATTCGGAATATGCAGGACATCGGTCCAGCCATAGGCGCGCTGGCCTCCGCCCTTCCGGCTGACCAGATAACGAGGCTCTCCGCCCGGGTCGGTCTCAACAGTCACGGTGCCGGGCGTGAGCCGCACAAGTTCATGGATGCGGCCGCCGCCGACTCGATTGGCTAAGGCGAAGGCGCCAGCATCGTTCAGGAGGCTGTCGCGCTCCATCTCCATCAGGAAGAGCGGGGCAGAGGTCCAGCCGTTCGGCCGCTGTGCCAGCAGATCCGCCAGCGGATGATCGGCGCGTTCCTTCCCGCCGTGGTCGAGCCGCCGATGGAGATGCAGAGGCAGCGCGCCGAGCACCTCCGATCGGACCGCCACGGCCCGGAACACCGGCGGGCATTGCAGCGCTACCGCCGGGCTCGCAGCGATCTTGCTCGCCGTCCCGTTGGCTGCAGCAAAAAACTCGGCGAGAGCCTCAAGGCTCTTCGCGTCTTCCGCCCAGTGCTCCTTGCGCGTGAATGGCCACATGGCCATTGCGAATCACGGATCTCAAAATCTTGCAATAGCGCAAGTGAAAATGAAACATCCTGCAAAAAGGAAAAATATTCAGGGCAGCTAGGCGCGTTCTTCTGTTGCCCCGGTGATGCCCAAATGAAAAAACCGCCCGGTTAAGGGCGGTCATTTTCAGAGCAAAATCAAGTAGTTACGTCGTTGAGCGCTACTTGATCTTGGTTTCCTTGAACTCGACGTGCTTGCGCGCGACAGGGTCGTACTTCTTCTTCGACATCTTCTCGGTCATGGTCCGCGAGTTCTTCTTGGTCACGTAGAAGTACCCGGTGTCCGCGGTCGAGATGAGCTTGATCTTGATGGTCACGGCCTTGGCCATGGCGGAGCCCTCGAATAGGTGGGGCCGCCGTCGGCCCGCGCAGAAAACAAAATGGCCGGGCGAGCCCGGCAATCCGATGGGCGGGGAATGCCGTATCGGCGTGGGTAAGTCAAGGAATATCGGGCGGGCATACGGATTTTCCGCTGCCCCAAGGCGTCAGAGCAGCTCGCGCACGAAGTTGCCGCGCTTCTCCCAGTAGAACGGAACCGGCAGATATGGGGCAAATCCGGCCTTCAGCCGCTCCTCGACCTCGGCGATGATCACCTTGGTGATGGTCGGCAAGTCGAGCTCGCGTGCTTCGTCGAAGGTGACGGAGACAAGATCGACCAGCTCCGAATCGGGGCCGATCACGCCCTCGACCTTGCCGGCGACGGTACGGGCGTCGACGGCGAAGAAGCGGGTGTCGAAGCGCTTGGGCCGGCGCGGCGGGGTGATGGCGCGGGCGACGAAGGTGACGGCGCCGAGATCGGGGAAGACGCCCTTGGCCGCGAATTCGGCCCAAGCGCCCGCGGGTGGGCGTTCGGGCGCGCCATACTCGGCGCTGCCGAAGAGCAGGCCGGTCTCCTCGAAGGTCTCGCGGATGGCGGCGAGTGCCAGCGCACGCCCGCGCTCCTCGCTCGGCCGCGCGCAACGGGCGAGCAGGCGCTGCTCGCAGGGACCGGCGAGGGCGCCGGTCGCGGCCATGCGCCGATCGCCGGCTTCGATGCGACCGCCCGGGAAGACGTATTTGCCCGGCATGAACTTGTGGCCGGCATGGCGCTTGCCCATCAGCACCCTGGGCTTCTTCCCGGAATGATCGAGGATCAGCATGGTCGCCGCGTCACGCGGGCGCAGGTTGACGCTGGTACGGGCCCGCTCGGCCTGGGTCAGGGTGACGGTGTGGTCACTCATCGACCGCCCAGGGCCTTCATGGCCGGCTGGCGCTCAGGTCTCGGCATGGCGCCGCCGAAGCCGTGCATGCGCAGCGCCCATTGCAGGCCGATGACCGCGCCCTTGGCCGGCTGCATCAGCGCTAGGCTGAGGAAGACGGTCAGCGGCAGCCAGACCCAGAGGTGCAGCGCGATCGACCAGTTGCTGTACTTTTCCGCCAGCAGGATGCCGCCGACGACGATGTGGCCGACGATCGTGATGACGATATAGGGCGGCAGGTCGTCGGCACGCTGATGGTGCAGGGTCTCGCCGCAGGCCTCGCAGGAATCGACCGGCTTGAGGAAGGTGCGAAACAGCTTGCCTTCGCCGCAATGCGGGCAGCGACCGAAGAGGCCGCGACGCATAGCTTGACGCCAGTCGCGAGCCTGGACCGGCTTGGGTTGGTGACAATGTATGGACATGGGATGTCTTCGTTAATGCGGGGCGTCAGCGCTTGCGGCCCGATCGTTTGGGCGGGGGGCGGCCCTGCTTTCGCCCCATAGGTAAAACAGGCCGTGACCTTTTGCCAGAGCGGTCGGATGTCGCGGGCCTACCCTCTGTGAGCAACTCGAAGCGAAGCGCCCCCGCGACCGGCGCCGCCTCGACCAGTTTGACATGGACACGATCGCCCAGGCGCCAGCTTTCGCCGGTGCGATCACCGACCAATGCATGGGCGCGCTCGTCATGGCGATAATAGTCGGCGCCCAGGGTTGAGGCCGGGATGAAGCCGTCGGCGCCGGTGCCGTCGAGCTTGACGAAGAGGCCGGCGCGGTTGAGGCCGGCGATGCGCCCGTCGAAGCTCGAACCGATCTGGTCGGCAAGGAAATGGGCGATCAGCCGGTCGGTGGTCTCGCGCTCGGCCGCCATGGCGCGCCGCTCGGCCGCCGAAATCCGGGTCGCGACCTCGCGCAATTCGGCGAGGGTTGTAGATCTCGGCAGGCCGTCATCGCCGAGTTTGAGAGCTGAGATCAAGGCGCGGTGCACGATCAGGTCGGCATAGCGCCGGATCGGCGAGGTGAAATGGGCGTAGCGGCGCAGGTTGAGGCCGAAATGCCCGTAGTTCTCGGCGACGTATTCGGCCTGCGCCTGGGTGCGCAGCACGACCTCGTTCATCAAGAGCTCGTTCTCCGAGCCCTTGATCATGGCGAGGATGCGGTTGAACAGCACTGGTCGCAGCGCCGCGTCCTTGGGCAGCTTGATGCCGATCGAGGCCAGGACCTCGCCGAGCGCCCGCATCTTCTCGAGCGAGGGCTCGTCATGGCAGCGATAGATCAGCGGGCTCTTCGCCTTTTCCAGCGTTTCGGCCGCGGCGACGTTGGCCAGGATCATGAATTCCTCGATCAGCCGGTGCGCGGCGAGCCGCTCGGGCACGATCACGCGCGTGACCTTGCCATTGGTGTCGAGGACGAGCTTGCGCTCGGGCAGATCGAGATCGAGCGGCTGGCGGGCGTCGCGGGCGCGCGCGGCCGAGCCATAGGCGGCCCAGAGCGGCATCAGGATGCTGTCGCGAATCGGGCCGGTGAGATCGTCCGGCTTGCCGTCGATCGCCGCCTGGGCCTGTTGATAGGAGAGCTTCGCCGCCGAGCGCATCATGATGCGATGGAAGCTGTGGCTCTTCTTCGAACCGTCGGCCTTGAGGATCAGGCGGACGGCGAGCGCCGGCCGATCCTCGCCGCCGCGCAGCGAGCAGAGATCGTTCGAGATCCGCTCCGGCAGCATCGGCACGACGCGGTCGGGGAAATAGACCGAGTTGCCGCGCTCCAGCGCCTCGCGATCGAGCGCCGAGCCAGGGCGGACATAGGAGGCGACGTCGGCGATGGCGACGGTGACGATATGGCCGCCGGGGTTGTCGGGATCGTCGTCGGGCGCCGCATGAACGGCGTCGTCATGATCCTTGGCGTCGGCCGGGTCGATGGTGATCAGCGGCAGTGCACGCCAATCCTCGCGACCAGCGAGCGTGGCAGGTTTCGCCGCTTGCGCCTCGGCGATCGTCGCCGGCTGGAATTCGTTCGGAATGCCATGGGCGTGGATCGCGATCAGCGAGACCGCGCGCTCCGACTTCAGCGAGCCGAGGCGCTCGCGCACCCTGGCCTGGGGCGGGCCGAACCGGCTTTCGCGGGCAAGAGAGACCGAGACGAGATCGCCATCCTCGGCGTTGCCGGTCTGCCCCTTCGGGATCAGAGCCTCGCGCCCCTGGGCCTTCTTGTCGACTGGAACGAGCCGGCCGGAGCCGTCGGGGAGGGCACGGAAGATGCCGAGAACCTGCGCCTTGGCCTTGCCCATGACCTTGAGGGTGCGGCCGGACCATTGATAGCCCTCGACGCCGCGCAGCTTCGTCAGCTTGAGCAGAACGTGGTCGCCGACGCCGGGGGCGGCCGCTGCCGGGGTCTTCGGCTGGCGGCGGAATTCGCGCTGGCGCTCGAGCAGAATCTTCGGCGCCTCGCCCTGGTCGGCCTCGTTCCATTCGAGCGGAGCGGCGATCAGGTCGCCTTCGCGGTCGCGCGTCTTGATCTCGCAGAGCAGGACCGCGGGCAAGGCGGCATGCGGCTTGACCGGGCCGGAGCTGCCATTCTCCTCCAGCTCGAGCTCACGCAGCAGGCGCTTCAGCCAGATCTTGCCGCCGCCATCGAGCTGGAAGGCCTTGGCGATGTCGCGGCGGCCGGGCTCGCGGCCGGCGGCGCGCTCCTCCGCGATGAAGGCGAGGATGGCGTCGCGGGAGAGATCGGTGTCGGGACGGGGCAAGGGCGGGGGCCTCGTCAGCTGCGGCTGGGCGCGATTATCATGGCTGGTTTCTGCCACGCCGTAACCGGGCGCGCCAGAACGGCCTGTGCAGAACTGCTGCCCGAAAAGGAGAAGGGCTGCCCTTGCGGGCAGCCCTTCCATTGCCGAACCGCAGCCCCGGTAACAGGGCTAAGCGTCACGGAAACTCACGCGCAACCGAACCCCTCATGGGACGAGTCCAGGCCATGCGCCCCCCGCGACAGCGGTTGATGACAATGAGACACTGGATCACCTCCTTTCAGTTGTTACCGACAAGGAGAGGCTAGGGTGATTCCAAGCGCGCCGTAAACGGTAAAGATTCAGCGGCTCACAGAGCCCGCGACTGCAATAAAATCGGTCATTGCGCCGACTTCGGATATTTCTGCTTATTTTGTGGGCAGGTCGTTTGCCTGTTTGATGATCAGGTTCCGGCCGCGCGCATGATCTTTGCGTTGCGAAGCGTATCGCCCGCAGGAAATCGCTTGGGAAAGCGCTCGCAACACGTTTGTTGCGACGCCCACCGAACCGGAACTCGGGTTGGCACGTGGCTTGCGATCATTCCCGCCAGCCGACAAGGCAACTGCGCCCGGGAGGGGCGCGGTCAACAGGGACCCTCGGGGGACATCGCAGTGAAACTCACTCGTCGCGTGGTCATGGGCGCCGCCTTCGCAGGCGCCACGGTTCTCTCCTCTCTGCTTCCGGCGCAGGCGCAAGAGACCATCAAGGTCGGCATCCTGCACTCGCTCTCCGGCACGATGGCGATCTCGGAGACGACGCTGAAGGATGTGATGCTCATGCTCATCGATGAGCAGAACAAGAAGGGCGGCGTGCTCGGCAAGAAGCTCGAGGCGGTGGTGGTCGATCCGGCCTCGAACTGGCCGCTCTTCGCCGAGAAGGCGCGCGAGCTGATCGTCAAGGACAAGGTCGCGGCCGTGTTCGGCTGCTGGACGTCCGTGTCGCGCAAATCGGTGCTCCCGGTATTCAAGGAGCTGAATTCGATCCTGTTCTACCCCGTCCAGTACGAGGGCGAGGAGAGCGAGCGCAACGTCTTCTACACTGGCGCCGCGCCGAACCAGCAGGCGATCCCCGCCGTCGACTACCTCGCCAAGGAAGAGAAGGTCGAGCGCTGGGTGCTCGCCGGCACCGACTACGTCTACCCCCGCACGACCAATAAGATCCTTGAGGCCTACCTCAAGTCGAAGGGCGTCAAGTCCGAGGACATCCTGATCAACTATACGCCGTTCGGTCATTCCGACTGGCAGACCATCGTCTCCGACATCAAGAAGTTCGGCACGGCCGGCAAGAAGACCGCCGTGGTCTCGACCATCAACGGCGATGCCAACGTGCCGTTCTACAAGGAACTCGGCAACCAGGGCATCAAGGCGACCGACATCCCGGTCGTCGCCTTCTCGGTCGGCGAGGAAGAGCTCGCCGGCATCGACACCAAGCCACTGGTCGGCCATCTCGCCGCCTGGAACTACTTCCAGTCGGTCAAGACGCCGGAGAACGAGGCCTTCATCAAGCAGTGGAAGGCCTTCAAGAAGAACGACAAGGCCGTGACCAACGACCCGATGGAAGCCCATGTCATCGGCTTCAACATGTGGGTGAAGGCGGTCGAGAAGGCCAAGTCCACCGATCCCGACAAGGTCATCGACGCGCTGCCGGGCATCGAGGCGCCGAACCTGACCGGCGGTGTCTCGAAGATGCTGCCGAACCACCATATCACCAAGCCGGTGCTGATCGGCGAGATCAAGGCCGACGGCCAGTTCGACGTGGTCTCGAAGACCGGTCTCGTCGCGGGCGATGCCTGGTCGAAGGAGCTCGACGGCTCCAAGGACCTGGTCGGCGACTGGGTCGAGAAGAAGTGCGGCAACTTCAACGTCAAGACCGGCAAGTGCGGCGGCGCCTGAGTTAAGAGGGGGAAGGGCGGCACGGACGATCAACGGCCGGCCGCCCTTCGAATTGCCTGAGCACGCCGCCGGATAGGCCGGCGGCGTGCATACAGCCGACCAGCCAATCGAAGCGAGACATGCGGATCCTTCCCAGCCTCCTGCGCCTGCTTGCGCTCGCGATGACACTCGCCTTCGCGCCGGCCATAGTGCTCGCGCAGAGCGCCGACGACGCCTTCGCGCGGCTCAACGCCGACAGCTTCTCGGACACGGCGCGCGCCATCGACATTCTCGTTCAGGGCGCCCATCCGAATGCGGCTGTGATCATCGAGGCGCTGGCCGATGGACGGCTGCTCGCCGGCGGCGGCGTGGTCGCGGTGAAGACCAGGGAAGGCGGCTTCCTCGATGCGAAGACGGGACAGGCGCTCCCTGCCGAGCCGGCCGGCGTCAAGGCGGTCAGGCTCAACAACAATGTCCGCCGGGTGATCCAGGGCGCGCTCGGCGGGCTCGGGCTGATCAATCCCGATCCGGCCAAGCGCGTCGCGGCGGCCGAGGCGGTGTTCCGGGCGCGTGACGTCTCGGTGCTGCCAGTCCTCGAAGCTGCCATCGCCAAGGAGACCAACGATCGGGCGCGCCGGGCGCTGCGCGAGGCGCAGGCCGCGATCCTGATCGTCAAGACAGACGCGCCGCCCTTCGACCGCATTGCCGCCGTCGATGTGCTGCGCGAGCGCGGCGACCAGGATGCGCTGGCGACGCTGCGCGCCCTGCCGGGCGACGCCTCGCCGGGTTTGAGAGAGGCTCAGGCGCGCGCCATTACCGAGATCGAGGGCAGGCTCGCTCTATGGCGGGCCGGCCAGAACCTTTGGTACGGGCTCTCGCTCGGTTCGGTGCTGCTGCTCGCCGCGATCGGGCTCGCCATCACCTTCGGCGTGATGGGCGTCATCAACATGGCGCATGGCGAAATGGTCATGCTCGGCGCCTACACCACCTTCATCGTGCAGGAGGTGATCCGGGCGCGCTTTCCGGGGCTGTTCGACTGGTCGCTGGCGATCGCGATCCCCGCCGCCTTCATCGTCGCCGGCGCCGTCGGCATCGCGATCGAGCGCGGCGTCATCCGCTTCCTCTACGGACGGCCGCTGGAGACCTTGCTCGCGACCTGGGGCATCAGCCTGATCCTGCAGCAGGCGGTGCGCACCGCCTTCGGGCCGACCAACCGCGAGGTCGGGGCGCCAGCCTTCATGTCCGGCGCCTTCGAGCTCGGCGGTCTCGCCATCACCTGGAACCGGCTCTGGATCATCGTCTTCGCCGCTCTCGTCTTTGCGGCCCTATTGGCGATCCTGAAGCTGACGCCGATGGGCCTGCAGATGCGCGCCGTCACCCAGAACCGGCGTATGGCCTCGGCGATGGGCATCCGCACCGGCCGGATCGACGCGCTGACCTTCGGGCTCGGCTCGGGCGTTGCGGGATTGGCCGGTGTCGCACTCTCGCAGATCGACAATGTCAGCCCCAATCTCGGCCAGAGCTACATCATCGACAGCTTCATGGTCGTGGTCTTCGGCGGTGTCGGCAATCTCTGGGGCACGCTGATCAGCGCCATGAGCCTCGGCGTCGCCAACAAGCTCCTGGAGCCCTACGCCGGCGCCGTGCTCGGCAAGATCGCGCTGCTCGTCTTCATCATCCTGTTCATCCAGAAGCGCCCGCGCGGCCTGTTCGCGCTCAAGGGCAGGGCGGTGGAAGCATGATCACCCGCTTCCTTCTCTCGAATATGGACAAGCGTGGCTATGCCTTCCTCGCCATCGTCGCTGCGATCGGCCTTCTGGTGCCGCTGGCGAACCTGCTGATCCCGGCCGGCTCGCCCTTCCATGTCTCGACCGCAACCATGTCGCTCTGGGGCAAGTACCTCTGCTACGCCCTTCTGGCGATCTCGCTCGACCTGGTCTGGGGCTATTGCGGCATCCTCTCGCTCGGCCACGGCGCCTTCTTCGCGCTCGGCGGCTACGCGATGGGCATGTACCTGATGCGCCAGATCGGCTCGCGCGGGGTCTACGGCAACCCTGTCCTGCCCGACTTCATGGTCTTCCTGAACTGGCAGGAATTGCCCTGGTACTGGTACGGCTTCTCCTCCTTCCCGTTCGCGATGCTGATGGTGCTGCTGGTCCCCGGCCTGCTCGCCTTCGTTTTCGGCTGGTTCGCCTTCCGCAGCCGCGTCACCGGCGTCTATCTCTCGATCATCACCCAGGCGCTGACCTATGCGCTGCTGCTCGCCTTCTTCCGCAACGACATGGGCTTCGGTGGCAATAACGGCCTGACCGATTTCAAGGACATTGTCGGCTTCAACGTGCAGGCGCAGGGCACGCGCGCGGCGCTGTTCGCGATGACCTGCACGATGCTGATCGCCGGATTCCTGCTCGCGCGGGGCATCGTCACCTCCAAGCTCGGCAAGGTGGTGATCGCGATCCGCGACGCCGAATCGCGCACGCGCTTCCTCGGCTACCGGGTCGATCGCTTCAAGCTCTTCGTCTTCACCGTCTCCGCCTGCATGGCCGGCGTCGCCGGCGCGCTCTACGTGCCGCAGGTCGGCATCATCAACCCCAGTGAATTCGCCCCGGCCAACTCGATCGAGACCGTGATCTGGGTGGCGGTCGGCGGGCGCGGCTCGCTGGTCGGCGCCGCGCTCGGCGCCGTCGTCGTCAACTGGGCCAAGACGATGTTCACCTCGGGCTTCATGGCGCCGTACTGGCTGTTCGCACTCGGTGCGCTCTTCGTCTTCGTCACGCTGTTCATGCCGAAGGGCATTCTGGGGACCGCGCAGGGCTGGTGGGAGAGCCGCAAGCGGCCCGCGCCCGTGCCAGCGGCCGAACCGGCGCCGGCGGAGTAACCGATATGAACGCTCCCACGCCCGGCGCCCTGACCTCCTCGCTGCTCTATCTCGACGGCGTCAGTGTCGCCTTCGACGGCTTCAAGGCGATCCGCGGCCTGTCGCTGACGATCGAACCCGGCGAGATGCGCGCCATCATCGGCCCGAACGGTGCCGGCAAGACCACCATGATGGACATCATCACCGGCAAGACCCGGCCCGACGAGGGCACGGTGATGTTCGGCGGCTCGGTCGACCTGACCCGGCTCGACGAGGCGGCGATCGCCAATCTCGGCATCGGCCGCAAATTCCAGAAGCCGACCGTGTTCGACTTCCACACGATCGAGGACAACATCCTGCTGGCGCTGAAGTCGAAGCGCACGGTGTTGAAGACGCTGTTCTGGCAGACGGAGGCGCCGCAGCAGAAGCGCATCGACGAGATCCTCGGCATCATCAAGCTCGCCGACAAACGGGACAAGCTCGCCGGCTCGCTCTCGCACGGCCAGAAGCAGTGGCTCGAGATCGGCATGCTGCTGGCGCAGGACCCCAAGCTCCTGCTCGTCGACGAGCCGGCCGCCGGCATGACCGATGGCGAGACGGCGCAGACCGCAGTGCTGCTCAAGGAGATCGCGAAAGACCATTCAGTGATCGTGGTCGAGCACGACATGGGCTTCATCCGCGAGCTCGGCGTGAAGGTCACGGTACTCCATGAGGGCTCTGTATTGGCGGAGGGACCCCTCGATCAGGTTAGTGCCAATGAACGAGTCGTCGAAGTCTATCTGGGGCGCTAAGCATGCTGCGGAAACGTAGAAGCCGGTTTTCCGATCAGGTCATGCGGCGGGACAACTGCTCATGCTGACTGTGGATGCCATCGACCTCCATTACGGCGCCGCCCAGGCCTTGCGACGCGTCTCGGTCACCGCCGAGATCGGCAAGGTCACCTGCGTCATGGGCCGCAACGGTGTCGGCAAGACCTCGCTGATGCGCGCCATCGTCGGCCAGCAGCCTATCAGCGGCGGCAGGATCAGTTTCGGCGGTGAGGATATCTCGACCTTGCGCACCGAGGACCGGGCGCGCGCCGGCATCGGCTTCGTGCCGCAGGGCCGCGAGGTCTTCCCGCTGCTGACGGTGAAGGAAAACCTGGAAACCGGCTTTGCGCCCTTGCCGCGCAAGGAGCGCTTCATCCCGAACGAACTGTTCGACCTATTCCCCGTGCTGAAGTCCATGCTGGGCCGGCGCGGCGGAGACCTCTCGGGTGGCCAGCAGCAGCAGCTCGCGATCGCGCGGGCGCTGGTCACCCGACCCAAATTGCTGGTTCTCGACGAGCCGACCGAGGGCATCCAGCCCTCGATCATCAAGGATATCGGCCGCGCCATCGACTACCTCCGCCAGAAGGGCGGCATGGCGATCGTGCTGGTCGAGCAGTATTTCGACTTCGCCCGCGACCTCGCCGACACGATGTTCGTGATGGACCGCGGCGAGGTCGTGCTGGCCGGGCCGATGGCGGAACTGGACGGCAACCAGGTGCAGCGGTTGATTCAGGTGTGACGCTCGGACCCCGCTGATCAGATGTCAGCGGGGCCGGTGCAGCCTCAGCTCAAGCGGAGAGGTCGCGCGCGGCGAAGACCTCCTTCGCCGCGAACAGCCCGTTCAGCGCCGCCGGGAAGCCGGCATAGACTGCCATCTGGATCATGACCTCGGTGATCTCCTGGCGCGACAGTCCGACGTTCAGCCCGGCCTCGATATGGACCTTGAGCTGCGGCTGGGCGTTGCCCATCGCGGTCAGCGCCGCGATCGTCGCGATCTCGCGGGAACGCAGGTCGAGCCCCGGCCGCGAATAGATGTCTCCGAACGAGAACTCGAACACGTAGTTTGCGAAATCTGGGGCGATGTCGGCGAGCGCCGCGATCACCCTGTGGCCAGCCTCGCCATCGATCTCAGCGAGAGCCCGCCTGCCGCGCTCCAGCCTGCTGGTTTCGGCGTGTGCGTTGATGTGCGTCATGGTCTTCGATCCTCTTCTCGATGTCGGCATAGCCGGCGATCTTGGTGTCGAGGACGAGAAGGCAGGCTTCGAGTTCGGCGACGCGAGCGCGAACCTGCTCGCGGTGCCGTTCCAGCAGACTACGACGATCGGCTTCCGTACCGGAACCAGCTTCGCGTAGCGCCGCATAGCGCAACATCTCGCGGATCGGCATGCCGGTGGTCTTGAGCCGGCCGAGGAAATCGATCCAGGTCAGGATCGAGGCGTCGTAGTCGCGCTGGCGTGACCGGTCCCTGTCGGCATAGGGCAACAGCCCGATCCGCTCGTAATAGCGGATCGTATGGGCCGACAGTCCCGAGCGCCTGGCGAGTTCACCGATCTTCATGGCCGCCTTCTCATCACGACGCCGGGGAAGCTACGAGTTCGAGCGCACTCCAAGTCAATGCGCTCGGCGAAAGTATTTTCGGGGCGCCGTGCGCCCGTCTCAGAACTCCAGCGGCGCGTTGTCGATGACCTCCTTCATCACGAAGAAGGTGCGGGTCTGGCGCACGCCGGGCAGCGCCAGCAGCGTCTTCGCGTGCAGCTTGTTGAAGTCGGCGAGGTCCCGCACGCGGATCTTGAGGAAATAGTCGAAATCGCCGGCGACGATGTGGCAGTCGAGCACGGCCGGCAGTGCCTTTACCGCCTGCTCGAACAGGCCGAAGCTTTCCGGGGTCGAGCGGTCGAGCACCACGCCGACGATGGCGAGCGTGCCCTTCTCGACCTTGTGCGGATCGATCTGTGCGCGCACGCCGGTGACGTAGCCCTCGGCGAACAGGCGCTGGATGCGGCGATGGCAGGTGGCGGCGCTGGTGTTCACCCGCTTGGCGATCTCGGCATTGCCCATGCGCCCGTCGGCCTGCAGCAGACGCAGGATTCTGAGGTCGATTTTATCGAGTTCAGCCTCCATGAACGATTCTTCCGCCTTAGCCGCTCGTCTTGTCGCCAGAAGTATCAGATTGAGAATTTTGCGAAAGCAGAGAGAAAATCAAAAGCCAAGTTCGGGAGCACCTTTCAGGAGCGTTTTGCTAGCGTTTGCGGGTCATTCCACGAGGGGAACCCGCCATGCTCGCCAAGTTCGAACGCTACCCGCTGACCTTCGGGCCGTCGCCGATCGAGAAGCTGCCGCGCCTCTCGGCCCATCTCGGCGGCGGGGTCGCGCTCTACGCCAAGCGCGAGGACTGCAATTCCGGCCTCGCCTTCGGCGGCAACAAACTGCGCAAGCTCGAATACATCGTCCCGGACGCGATCGCGTCGGGTGCTGACACGCTGGTCTCGATCGGTGGCGTGCAGTCGAACCACACCCGCATGGTCGCCGCGACCGCCGCCAAGATCGGCATGAAGTGCCGCCTGGTGCAGGAGAGCTGGGTGCCGCATGAGGACGCGGTCTACGACCGGGTCGGCAACATCCTGCTGTCGCGGGTGATGGGCGCCCATGTCGAGCTGGTCGACGAGGGCTTCGACATCGGCATCCGGGCCAGCTGGGAAAAGGCGCTGGAGGATGTAAAGGCTAAGGGCGGCAAGCCCTATGCGATCCCGGCCGGCGCGTCCGTGCACAAGTTCGGCGGGCTCGGCTATGTCGGCTTCGCCGAGGAGGTGAGGGCGCAGGAGGAGGAACTCGGCTTCAAGTTCGACTATATCGTCGTCTGCACGGTCACCGGCTCGACCCATGCCGGCATGGTCGTCGGCTTCGCCAAGGACGGACGCCAGCGCAACGTCATCGGCATCGACGCCTCGTTCACGCCGGCGCAGACCAGGGCGCAGGTGCTCGACATCGCGCAGAAGACCTCCGAGCTCGTCGGCGGCAAGCAGATCACGGCGGACGATATCGTGCTGAACGAGGACTACGCCTATCCGGTCTATGGCGTGCCCTCGAAGGAGACGATCGAGGCGATCCGCCTGTCGGCCCGGCTCGAAGCCATGATGACCGACCCCGTCTATGAGGGGAAATCGATGCAGGGCATGATCGACCTGGTGAAGAAGGGCTTCTTCCCGGCGGGATCGAAGGTGCTCTACGCCCATCTCGGCGGCGTGCCGGCGATCAACGGCTACAGCTACACCTTCCGCAACGGTTGAGCGTCATGGAGGCGCTCGTCCTCTGTGAGATCGCGGCTGGGCGCGACGATCTGCGCGATGCCCTGCTCGCGCGGGTCGGCCGACTCGGCCTCAACGGGCGGGCGAAGCTCAGCTTCGTCGCCCGCGACCGGAACGCGCCTGGCAACACGCTGGTCGCGGTCGGCTTCCCAGACGCGGCCAGCGCCGAACGCTTCGCTGCCGAGGCAGTCGGCGACGGGCTTGCTCGGGCCGAGGTGAGGCTGCTCACAGTCGAGCCCACCTGGCAGGCCGAGCCGCTGCCGCTGATGTTCCCCTGATATGGCTGCGTCGCCAGCGCCGGTCGGCTGAACTCTTCCCTTCCCCCTTGTGGGGAAGGGATAGGGATGGAGGTGGTGCCGCTTGGCGAGCGTCGGCAGGACTGGCAGCAGCGGGAGTGCTGTCTGGTTCGGCCGATCACTCCGGCTTTGCGACCCCCACCCCTTCCCCTCCCCACAAGGGGGAGGGGTTCTCCGGTGTGTGTTTCGTGCCGCTACGGTCTGGCGCCGGCTGCGTCCGGCAGATCGCCGATGACCGTGCCCGCCGCCTTCGGCTTGGTCAGCGGCGCGGGTGTCGGCTGGTTGCCGTAATGGATCAGGTCTTGGCCGGCATGGATGTCGCTGGCGACCTGGAGGTCGAGGCGCTCGGCGTCGCGGCGGCGGACATCCTCGACGATCTCCGCGGCTTCCTCCTCCGGCACGCCGAGTGCCCGCAGGACCTCGCCGCCGAAGACCATCGCGGATTCGAAGGTCTCGCGGATCTGGTAGTCGACGCCGGCGCGGATCAGGTCCATCGCATGGCCGCGGTCGAAGGCGCGCACGAACAGCTTCGCATGCGGGAACTCGGCCTGCGCCACCCGTACGATCGCATTGGCCGTCTCGCGCTTCTCGACGCAGACCAGGATCGCCTCGGCCTGATGGGCGCCCGAGGCGTGGAGGATGTCGGCGCGGGTGCCGTCGCCATAGTAGACCTTGAAGCCGAAGGTCGCGGCGGCCTGGATCATCTCCACGTCGGTCTCGATCAGCGAGATGCTGCAGCCGCGGGCGAGCAGGGTCTGGCTCGCGACCTGACCGAAACGGCCGAAGCCGACGACGAGAATGCGGCCTTTCAGAGCCTCGGCGTGCTCGACGCCATCCAGCGATTCCGGCTCGGGCGGCATGAAGCGGTCGATGGCGAGCACGACCAGCGGTGTCAGCGCCATCGACAGGATCACGATCGCGCTGGCGATGGCGTTGATGCGTGCGTCGAAAATGCCCGCAGCCGCGGCGGCGCTATAGAGCACGAAGGCGAATTCGCCGCCCTGCGAGAACAGCGCGACCCGGGTGATCGCATTGCGCGTGCGGGTGCGGAACAGCTTGGCGACGATGAAGATGCCGGCCGCCTTGACCAGCATGAAGGCGGCGACGCCCAGCGCCACGACCTGCCATTCCCGGGCGATCAGCTTGAGGTCGAGCGACATGCCGACTGCGAGGAAGAACATGCCGAGCAGCAGGCCGCGGAACGGCTCGATATCGGCCTCGAGCTGGTGGCGGAAGGTCGATTCCGAGAGGAGCACGCCGGCCAGGAAGGCGCCCATCGCCATCGACAGGCCGCCGAGCTGCATCGCCAGCGCCGAGCCGAGCACGACGAGCAGCGCCGCGCCGGTCATGACCTCGCGGGCCTGGGCATTGGCGAGCAGCCGGAACATCGGATTGAGCAGCCATTTGCCGGCGATGACGAGGCCGACGAGCGAACCGGCGCCGATCACCAGCGGCATGATCCCGCTGCTTTCGGCGGCCTTCGCGGGCGCAAGCACCGCGACGACGGCGAGCAGCGGCACGATGGCGAGGTCTTCGAGCAGCAGGATCGAGACCGCCTGCTGGCCCTGCGGTGTCGAGGCTTCGCCGCGCTCGTTCAGCATCTGCATCACGACCGCCGTCGAAGAGAGCACGAAGCCCATGCCGGCGATGAAGGCCGCGGCGGGAGGCAGGCCGGCGAGGATGCCGACGCCGGTCAGCAGCGCGCCGCACAGCCCGACCTGGGCGACGCCGAGGCCGAAGATCTCGCCGCGCAGGTTCCAGAGCCGCGAGGGCTGCATCTCCAGCCCGATGATGAACAGGAACATGACGACGCCGAACTCGGCGACGTGGAGCACGCTCTCAGGGTTGGAGAACAGGCCGATGCCGGAGGGGCCGATGACGAGGCCTCCGGCGAAATAGCCGAGCACCGAGCCGAGCTTGAGCTTGCGGAAGATCGGCACCGCGATGACGCCTGCTCCCAGAAGCCCGACAGCCTGAACCAGATCCTGAGAGAAGCCTTCAGCCGCCATAACGCTCCCTTTGCCTGCCTTCGCTGTGGATATCCGCGCCTTCGAAGCAGAAGGCGCCCAGGCGGTTTAGGCAAGCTTTCGTCCGGCCGCCAGAGCGCCCCGACAACACGATGCAGCTAGCGTGCCGGCCGGCCAACGCTTGCCGGCCGGCTTCCATCGGGGCATTTAGCATCGCCAAAGCCGGCTCTCTGCCGGCAGCAGGAGCGTTCGCTATGCAGCTTGGAGTGGTCGGCCTCGGCCGCATGGGGGCCAATATCGTCCGGCGGCTGCACCGCGCCGGGCACAATTGCGTGGTCTATGACCGCGATCCGAAGCCGGGCGAGGCGCTGGCGAGAGACGGTGCCGTCAATGTCGGCGATCTCAAGGAGATGGTGGCGAAGCTCGAGGCGCCGCGAGCGATCTGGATCATGCTGCCGGCCGGCGAGATCACCGAGACGACGCTCGCCGATCTCGCGGCGATGATGAGCCCCGGCGACACGCTGATCGATGGCGGCAACGCCTTCTGGAAGGACGATGTCCGGCGCGGACGCGAGCTCGAGGCCAAGGGGCTGCACTATCTCGACATCGGCACCTCCGGCGGCGTGCACGGGCTCGATCGCGGCTATTGCCTGATGATCGGTGGCGACAAGGCGACCTTCGACCGGCTCGAGCCGATCTTCCAGGCGCTGGCGCCGGGCAAGGGCGGGATCGAGCCGACAAAGCATCGCGAGGGGCGCAATCCGACGGCCGAGCAGGGCTATCTGCATTGCGGCCCGGCCGGTGCCGGCCATTTCGTCAAGATGATCCATAACGGCATCGAATACGGGATGATGCAGGCATTCGCGGAGGGCTTCGACCTCCTGCGCAACGCCTCGGCCAAGGACGGCCTGCCGGAGGAATACGGCTTCGACTTCGACGTCGCCGAGATCGCCGAGGTCTGGCGGCGCGGCTCGGTCGTGACCTCCTGGCTGCTCGACCTGACCGCCGAGGCGCTCGCGGCCGACGAGGAGCTTGGCGCCTATTCCGGCCATGTCTCGGATTCGGGCGAGGGGCGCTGGACGGTGCAGGCGGCGATCGAGACGGCGACGCCGGCCGAGGTACTGACCTCCTCGCTCTACACCCGCTTCCGCTCGCGCAAGGACCATACCTTCGCCGAAAAGATCCTCTCCGCCATGCGCGCCGGCTTCGGTGGCCATGTCGAGCCGAAGAAGCAGGGCTGAGCGAGCATGACCTTTGCCAATGGCGCCGGGACACCGGCGGTTATCGTCGTGATGGGCGTGGCGAGCTCGGGCAAGACCTCGCTCGGCGAGCGGCTGGCCGAGAGGCTCGGCTGGCCGTTCCGCGACGCGGACTCGTTTCATCCCCCGGCCAACGTCGCGAAGATGTCTTCAGGCATCCCGCTGACCGACGAGGACCGCAAGCCCTGGCTGGCGGCGATCGCGGCCTGGATCGATGAATTGCGGACGACCGGCGGCAAGGGCATCGTCACCTGCTCGGCGCTGAAGAAGGCCTATCGTGACGTGATCGTGGGAAACCGGCCCGACGTCGCGCTGGTCTATCTCAAGGGCTCGCGCGAATTGATCGGTCAGCGCATGGCCGCCCGCCAGCACCATTTCATGCCGCCCGCGCTGCTCGACAGCCAGTTCGCGACGCTGGAGGAACCGGGTGCCGACGAGAAGCCGCTCGTCGTCGAGGTCGAGGCGAGCAGGGAGGCGATCGTCGAGCAGGTGGTTCGGGAGTTGCGGCTGGGGTGAAGCGCACGATCGTCATGCTCGCCCTTGTGGCGAGCATCCGCGTCTTGAACACCGCGTTGTGGGAAGGAAGGCGTGGATTGTCGGGACAAGCCCGACCATGACGGTATGGCGTCGTTGTCCACCCGTTGGAACTCCGACGGGCGCGGACTGCAATTCGGCTCCTAGTTTCAACCGATTGAAAAAAGGCCGCAATCAGAGCAATGGTTAGGGGAGGCGGGGGAGCCGCCGGTTCCAAGGTATCATCATGCTCGACAAAGCCGTTCCGCCGCGCACGCTGAAGCTCAATGCCGCCGACAATGTCGCGGTCGCCGTCGATCCGATCGATGTCGGCGTCAGTGCTGCCGGGGTCACCGCGCTGCAACGCGTCCCGCGCGGCCACAAGATCGCGCTGACCCGGATCGCCAAGGACGAGCCGATCCGCAAGTTTGGCCAGATCATCGGCTTCGCCACGCTGGACATCCCGCCCGGCGAATGGGTGCACGAGCACAATACCGGCTTCCACGCCTTCGAGCGCGACTATGCCTATGCCGCCGAGGCGAAGACGGAGTTCGTGCTGCCGGTCGAGCAGCAGGCGACCTTCGAGGGCTTTCGCCGCAAGGCCGGCAATGCCGGCACGCGCAACTATGTCGGCATCCTGACCTCGGTGAACTGCTCGGCCTCGGCTGCGCGCTTCATGGCCGAGGAGGTCAAGCGCTCGGGCCTGCTCGCCGACTATCCCAATGTCGACGGCGTCATCGCGCTGACGCACGGCACCGGCTGCGGCATCGACTACAATGGCGAGAGCTTCGAGGTGCTGAAGCGCACGACCTGGGGCTATGCCTGCAACCCGAACATGGCGGCGGTGCTGGTGGTCGGCCTCGGCTGCGAAGGCTTCCAGATCAAGCGGATGAAGGAAGCCTACGGCGTCGAGGAGAGCGATGTCTTCCGGACGCTGACGATCCAGGAGACCGGCGGCACCAGGAAGGCCGTCGCGGCCGGTATCGAGGCGCTGAAGGTGATGCTACCGATCGCCAACCAGGCCAGGCGCGAGACCGTGCCGGCCTCCGAGCTTATGCTCGCTCTGCAGTGCGGCGGCTCGGACGGCTATTCCGGCATCACCGCCAACCCGGCGCTGGGCAAGGCGGTCGACCTCCTGGTCGAGCATGGCGGCACCGCGATCCTCTCCGAGACGCCGGAGATCTATGGCGCCGAGCACCTGCTCACCCGCCGTGCCGCGACGCGCGAAGTCGGCGAGAAGCTCGTCGGCATCATCAAGTGGTGGGAGGACTATACGGCCCGCGCCCGGATGGACATGAACAACAACCCGTCGCCCGGCAACAAGGCGGGGGGCTTGACCACCATCCTGGAGAAGTCGCTGGGCGCCGCCGCCAAGGGCGGCACCAAGACGCT
The DNA here is from genome assembly GCF_900109525.1 of Allobosea lupini. Taxonomy (GTDB): domain Bacteria; phylum Pseudomonadota; class Alphaproteobacteria; order Rhizobiales; family Beijerinckiaceae; genus Allobosea; species Allobosea lupini. The sequence goes on from NZ_FOAN01000001.1 coordinate 23,351, forward strand.
GGCCGCCGTCTACCACTATGCCGAGCCGGTCCGAAGCAAGGGCTTCGTCTACATGGACACGCCCGGCTACGATCCGGTCTCGGCGACGGGGCAGGTCGCCGGCGGCGCCAACATCCTCGCCTTCACCACCGGCCGCGGCTCGGCCTATGGCTGCAAGCCGACGCCCTCGGTCAAGCTCGCGACCAACACGCCGATGTATCTGAAGCAGACCGACGACATGGACCTCAATTGCGGCGATGTCCTCGACGGCGTGACGCTGGAGGAGAAGGGGAAGGAGATCTTCGACTACCTGTTGAAGATCGCCTCGGGCGAGAAATCGAAGTCCGAGGAGATGGGCTATGGCGACGCCGAGTTCGTGCCCTGGCAGATCGGCGCGACGATGTGAGGTGAGGGCGCGAGCGAGTTGCTATTACAGCCTCGCTCTAGCCTGACGTTCCGGGCCGGCCGGTTGGCCAGGTCGACAGCGCCTGCGCGGCGATGGCCCGTAGCATGTCGCGACTGAAGCCGGCCTTCGCCTGAACCGCCATGCCGTGAATCACCGTTAACACGAACGCTGCGAGCACATCGGGCTTGGCCGTCTCTGGCAGGTCGCCCTCGGCCTTGGCCCGCTCGAAGCGCTCGCGAAGCAGCGCCTCGCCGGCAGCGCGCGCCTCGATCAGCATCTGCCGCACCGGCTCCGCCTCGTCCGATCCCGCCACGATGCCGTTGATGCCGAGGCATCCGGGATGGTCGGGATAACGCGTGTTGACGTCGATCGCGCCATAGATGACTCCTGCCGCGACCTCGCGTGCCGTCGGCAGTAGAAGTGCCTTCGGAAAGTGATCGAGATAGCGCTCGTAATAGCGGTTCAAGGCCAGGCCGAAGAGCGATTCCTTGTTGCCGAAAGCCGAATAGAGGCCCGGCCGCTCGACGCCCGTCGCCTGCGTCAGGTCGGCATAGGACGCGCCCTCATAGCCCTTGCGCCAGAAGACGCAGAGCGCCGCGTCGAGTGCTTTCTCGACGTCGAACTCGCGATGGCGTCCCATCAGTGCGGTCCAGCTCTTTTCATAACGGCCATTATTAAACCACTTGACATGCATTGTCCATATTTCATACCAATCATTACAGTAACAGTCGTTACGATAAGCAGGCAGCGCCCGCCGCTGGCCCATGCGGCATATTCATCCGGAGAGTTTCCCATGTCGAAGATACTGGAGGGCAAGGTCGCCCTCGTGACCGGCGGCTCGCGCGGGCTTGGCGCCGCCGTGGCCGAAGCGCTGGCCGACCAGGGCGCGGACATCGCGATCAGCTATGTCGCTTCGGCCCAGAAGGCGCAGGCCGTGGTCGAGAAGCTGACGGCGAATCGCGTCCGCGCTCTCGCGATCCAGAGCGACCAGGCCGACATGGCCGCGGCCAAGCCGCTGGTCGACACGGTGAAGGCGCATTTCGGCAGACTGGACATCCTGGTCAACAACGCAGCCATCGCGGTACAGGGCAAGACGGTCGATAGCCCCGATCTCGATACGTTCAATCTCGATCGGCAATGGCAGATCAACGTCATGGGACCCGTGGCCCTGACGCGCGCGGCGGCTCCCGTGCTGTCGGATGGCGGCCGGATCGTCTTCATCGGCTCGCGTCTCGGCACGTACGCCCTGATGCCCGGGGTGGCCGATTATGCCGGAAGCAAGGCCGCGCTGATCGGATATGCGCGAGGGGTCGCCCGCGATCTCGGCGCACGCGGCATCACCGCCAACGTGGTGCAGCCCGGCGCGATGCCGACGGACATGATGGTCGATGCTCTCGGCAGCACGGACGCTCCCGAGGCATTCCTAGACCTGCACCCGATCCGCCGCCTCGCCACGCTCGAGGAGGTGGCCGGTACGGTCGGCTTCCTGGCAGGTCCGAATGCGGGCTATATCACCGGCGAGGTGATCAGCGTGTCGGGTGGCGTAGGGATCTGAAGCGGTCTGGCGGCGCGTCAGGAAAAACGGTCCCAGGCGGCCTGTCGGGAAATCCCGAGCGCCTCGCCGATCGCGGCCCATGAGACCTTGCGCTTGCGCAGGACATCGACGGTCCGGCCGAGCCCGGTGGCGGCGTGCTCGTAAAGTGCAGCCTCGACCTTGAGCCAATGCAGCAGCCGCTCGCTCGGGAGCGTCTCGAGTTGCTGGATACTCCGGACCTCCGTATCCGGCTGCGGCGCATCCACCGGCAGCGCCATGAACGCGTTGCACTTGGCAACGCACTCATTGCAGATGAAGACGGCCGGCCCGGCGACGAGCTTCTCGACGTCGTGCTGGCTCTTTCCGCAGAAGGAACAGTGCAGGAGCGGCTTCAACGCCTTGCCCGGTTGCTTCCGGCGTCCGCTGGAACCGGTTTCGGCCGGAGCCTGATCCGAGACCGCCATGTCCGTCTCCTGTCAAGGTAAGCTTGACGAAAGGCCTACTCCGGCCTGCCCAGTCTTGTCAAGGTTGACTTGACGTTTGGCGAGAGGCCGGTTGCTGCCGGCCGTGCCTATGCACATGACGGCAGGCTGCTCTGCAAAAGCGCCTCTGCTCGGGCCAAGCAGGCGCGGCTATCCGCCAAATCCTCTCCAGTCTCATCGAGCTCTGTTCCATGCGCAATTTTCTGATGGTCACCTTGCCCCGTATCGTCCTCGGCCTGCTCTTCATCGTCAGCGCGGTCGACGGCTTCTGGTGGCTCGCCACCGGCACTCACCTGATCCACCCGCCGACGTCCGAACGCGGACTGATCTTCGAAGCCGCGCTGCAGAACTCCGGCTTCTTCTGGCCCTTCCTCAAGGCGGTGAACCTCGCCGGCGGCCTGAGCCTGCTGTTCAATGTCGTGCCGGCCTTCGGGCTCGCCTTGATCGCACCGGTGATGGCGGTGATCGTGCTGTTCCACTTCGCCATCAACCCGGCCGGCATTCCGGTCGCGATCATCCTGATCGTGGCGGGCGGGCTCCTGGTCTACGCCTATCGCGAGCGCTATGCCGCGCTGTTGCGCTGAGCCTCGCGTTTCAGAGCTCCGAAGCGAAGCCCCAGTGCGGGACATGGGCGGCGAGCTTGTCGAGCAGCCGCCCGAACTGGCCTCGCTCATCGCCGGAAAGGCAATCGAGCATCGCTGCCTCCCTTGCCTTGAGCGCCGGAATGTAGCGCTCGTAGAGGGCGCGGCCGTCCGCCGTCAGGAAGAGGAGCTGGCGGCGGCTGTCGGCCTTGTCGGGCTCGCGCCGGATCAGCTTCTTCTTCTCGAGCAGGATCACGGCGCGGCTGACGCTCGCCTTGAGGTGGCCGGAGAACTCGCAGAACTCGCTGGCAGTGGCGCCGTCGCGCACGGTCAGAAAGATCAGGATGACGATCTCCGGCCGGGTCAGCCCGAACTCCATCTCGATCGCCCGGAAAGAGGGCTCGCGATAGAAGTTGAGGATATAGCCGATCTTGTAGGCGGTCGGGATCGCGGTGCCGTCGAGGATGGCGCGCCGCTGCCCGGCGTCGAGCTCGCGGGCCTCGTCCTGCGGAATTAGTCTCACATTAGACTTTTTTGTTGCGCGCGCCATGAGCCGGTCCTAGCATTCTCGCTAAGCAATGGCACGGTTTTGCCGTGCCGGGAGGAGGCGATGGACCAGGCTGGTGCCACAAGGCGACAGGCGCTTTCGCACGCGCCGGAGCGGCAGTGCTTCTATTCGGGGACGGACGCCCATCCGATCTATGTCGACCGGCTCGGGGGCGCTCAAGCGGGGCGCTTGCCGATCGTCCTCGTCCATGGCGGCGGCCATACCGGCGCCTGCTATCTGACGACACCGGACGGTCGGCCCGGCTGGGCGTCCGTCTTCGCCTGCGGTCGCGAGGTCTTCGTGCCGGACTGGCCGGGCCATGGCCGCTCGGCGATGCGGCCGGATTTCGCAACCCTGTCGAGCGTCGAGATCGCGCAGAGCCTGCAGCGGCTGCTGGAGGAAATCGGACCGGCGGCGTTGCTGGTGCATTCCGCGAGTGGACCGATGGCCTGGTGGATCGCCGAGCGGAGCCCCAAGGCGGTCGCGGCGATCGTCGGAATCGCGCCGGGCGGGCCGGCCAATCTTCTGCCCGTTCTGCCCGACGATGCCGAGGCGGTGGCGAAGCTGAAGGACGACGAGAGCCTGGGCTGCCCTGTCCGGGTCGAGGAAGACAAGCCGCTCTTCATCCCGACCGAGTTCATGCGGGCCTATTGGGCCAATTCCGCGCGCTTTCCGCAGCAGGCTTTCGAGGCCTATCGCCGCTCGATCGTGCCCGAGAGCGCGCGCCTGATGAACGAGCGCTTCAATATCGGCGGCAAGGGCTTGCGCATCGCCGATCCGGCCAATCTGGCCAAGATGCCGATCCTGATCGTCACCGGCGACAGCGATCCGCGCCATCCGCGCGCGGTGGACGAGGCGACGGCACGCTTTCTTGGTGCCGAGTTCGTGTACCTGCCGGAGCGCGGCATCGCCGGCAACGGTCATATGCCGATGTGCGAAGACAACAGCGACGAGATCGCGGCCCTGATCGTCGCCTGGCTGGAGGCAAGGGGTCTTTGACGCTCGAACCGGCGGCGTTCAGCCCGCCGGACGATAGCTCGGGAGGATAATGATGCGGTCGCTTCTCGCAGGCGGCGCCCTCATGGCGCTAGCCACCATGCCGGCGCTGGCCCAGGTCAGCGATGACGTCGTCAAGATCGGCGTGCTGACCGACATGGGCGGTGTCACCGCCGATATCGGCGGCAAGGGCTCGGTGATCGCAGCCGAGCTGGCGGTGAAGGAGTTTGGCGCCACGGTGCTCGGCAAGCCGATCCAGATCGTTGCCGCCGACCATCAACACAAGGCCGATCTCGGCACCTCGATCGCCCGGCAATGGTTCGACATCGACAAGGTCGACGCTGTCGTCGACGTGCCGAATTCCGCGGTGGCGCTGGCGCTGCAGTCGCTGGCCCGCGAGAAGAAGCGGATCGTGATGTATTCCGGCGCCGGCACCACGGCGCTGACCAATGAGCAGTGCTCGCCCTATGGCTTCCACTGGACCTACGACACCTATGGCGTCGCGCGCGGCACCGCCTCGGCCGTGGTCAAGGCCGGCGGCACCTCGTGGTTCATGCTGGCCTCGGACTACGCCTTCGGCCACCAGCTCCAGAAGGACGCGACTGACGTGGTCGAGGCCAATGGCGGCAAGGTCGTCGGCGCGGTGCGCCACCCCCTCAACAATGCTGATTTCTCATCCTTCCTGCTCAGGGCGCAATCCTCGGGCGCCAAGGTGATCGGTATCGCCAATGCCGGCGGCGACACCATCAACGCGATCAAGCAGGCCGGCGAGTTCGGGCTGGTCGAGCAGGGTCAGAACCTCGCGGCGCTGATCTTCTTCCTGCAGGACGTGCACAGCCTCGGCCTGAAGGCGACGCAGGGCACCTACCTGACCACTGCCTCCTATTGGGATCTCGACGAGCCTTCGCGCGCCTGGTCGAAGCAGTTCCTGGAGAAGGCTGGGATGATGCCGTCCATGCTGCATGCCGGCGTCTACGGCTCGGTGCTGCACTATCTCAAGGCGATCAAGGAAGCCGGCACCGACGATCCCGACAAGGTCGCTGCCGCGATGCGCGCCATGCCGATCAACGACGCCTTCACCAAGGACGCCAGGATCCGTGCCGACGGCCGGGTGCTGCGCGAGATGTATCTCGCCCGCGTCAAGAAGCCGGCGGATTCGAAAGGGCCGTGGGACTATTTCGAGATCGTGCGGAAGGTCGCGCCGGAGGAGACGGTCTGGCCGCTGTCGGAGAGCAAGTGTCCGGGGGCGAAGGGGTAAGCTTCCCTCGCAACAACATATGTGTGTCGTCCCGGGCGCAGCGAAGCGAAGACCCGGGACCCATTCCGCAACCTTACTCGGATAGGCTCCGGAATGGATCCCGGATCGGCGCCGCTACGCGGCTTGTCCGGGATGACAGCGTGGGGATGCCGAGGACTAGCGGCCTGCCACGATCAGAGCGCGAAGCCTTGCAGCCGCTCGCCGAGTGCGGCGATGCGCTCGGCCGCGACGTTGGCGATCGCGATGCGCAAATGCTGCTCCTGCCCGGGGCCGAAATAGGGGCCGGGCAGGGCCAGCACGCCGCGCTCCTGCACCAGCCGGCGGACGACCTCCGCAGCCGGCACGCCCTCGAAGGGGTGGGCGACATAGGCGAAATAGGCGCCGGCGGCGAGCACGGTCCAGCCGTTCAGCGGCGCGATCGCCTGGCGGAACAGTGCGGCGCGCGAGTTCATCTCGGCACGATTGGCCTCGCGCCAGGCGCGGATGCCGTCGATGCCCCAGGCGACCGCGCTCTGGCCGGCGCGGACCGGGCTGATCTGGATGCAGTCGAGCACCTTGCCGATCTGGGCGAGCGCCGCCTCGCCGGCGGTGATCGCTCCGAGCCGCCAGCCGGGCACCGCATAGGCCTTGGAGAAGCTGTAGAGGCCGATCAGCGAATCCTGCCAGTCGCTTGCAGCGAAGAGCTCATGTGGGCGGTCGGCGCCTTCCGGCAGGAAGTCGCGATAGGTCTCGTCGAGCACCAGCCAGATCTTCCGCCTGCGGCAGAGCGCGGCGAAGGCGGCGATGGCGGCAGGCGGATAGACGGCCCCGGTCGGATTGTTCGGCGTCACCAGGACGATGGCGCGGGTGCGCTCGTCGATCAGCGCCTCGGCGGTTTCGGCATCCGGCACGAAGCCGGCTTGCGGGTCGCAGGGCAGCGGGCGCGGCTCGACGCCGAGCATGTTCAGCGTCATCTCGTGGTTGAAGTACCAGGGCGTCGGCAAGAGCACATTGTCGCCGGCCCGTGCCAGCGCCATCATCACGGTGACATAGGCCTGGTTGCAGCCGGCGGTGATCGCGATCTCCTGCTGCCGGATCGCCCCGCCATAGAAGGCGCTGCTCTCGGCGGCATAGGCCTCGCGGAGGACATCGTCGCCGACGATCGGTCCGTAGCGCGTGCTCTCGGCGGTCGCGGCGGCTTCGGCGAGGCGCTCGAGCAGGGCGGCCGGCGGCGGCGAGCCGGGTACCGCCTGCGACAGGTCGATCAGCGGGCCGTTGCCGCCGGCATAGCCACGAGCCCAGGCCTTGGCCTCGGGGATCGGCGGCGTCGCGGTGTCGATGAGATCGGGATTGAGCGGGGCGGGAGAGGACGCAGGCATGGTTGAGCTTTGCGGCGCGTTTCTCGCTGCGTCAACGCCTGTGCCGGCAGGGCTGGAGCGCGGCGCCGGCAGCCCCCATATTCGAACCTGAGCAATGCGAGGCTGACGGCATGGACGAGACGACACAGGACGCGATCGAGGAACTGCATGCCCTGCTCGACCGCGCCCGGGTGATTGTGCCGTTCACCGGGGCGGGGATCTCGACTGAATCGGGCGTGCCGGATTTCCGTACGCCGGGCTCACCCTGGATGAGCAACAAGCCGATTCCGTTCGATATTTTCCTCGCCAGCCGTGAGGCGCGGATCGAGGCCTGGCGGCGCAAATTCGCGATGGACGACCATTATCGCGATGCCAAGCCTAACCGCGGCCACCGGGCGCTGGCGACATTGGTGGCGGAAGGGCGCTCGCCCGGCGTGATCACCCAGAACATCGACGGCCTGCACCAGGCTTCGGGCATCGCCGAGGACGGCGTGATCGAGCTGCACGGCAACGGCACCTATGCCACCTGCCTGACCTGCGGCTGGCGGCACGAGCTTTCGGCGATCCGCGAGGCCTTCGAGGCGAGCGGCGAGCCGGCTTCCTGCATGATGTGCGCCGGGATCGTGAAGACCGCGACGATCTCCTTCGGCCAGCAGATGCCGCAGCAGCCGATGCTGCGGGCGCATGAGCTGACGATGTCGGCCGATCTCTACCTGGTTGCAGGTTCCTCGCTCGTCGTCTTTCCGGCTGCGACCTTTCCGGTGATCGCCAAGCGCAACGGCGCCAAGCTCGTCATTCTCAATCGCGAGCCGACCGATCTCGACCCGATCGCCGATCTCGTCGTGCGCAGCGAGATCGGGCCGGCCTTGGCGCGACTGGCGAATTGATCAGGCTCGGCGGTCTTCCCGGGGCGCTGCGGAGCAGCGAGCGCGGAACCCATGAACACGACACCATTCCAGCTCGTCATGCTCGCCCTTGTGGCGAGCATCCACGTCTTGAACACCGCTCGCTAGCGGCGAAGACATGGATGGTCGGGACAAGCCCGACCATGACGGGAAGGGTTTTGTCCAAAGGCGGGTGATCAACTAGTCGCGCGAAGCGAACGCCAAGCGCACTGCCAGCCCGCCAAAGACGGCGCCGAGGATGCGCTGTGGCCAGAGCGCCAGATGCGGCCGGCTCGCAATGGCGCGGCCGAGCCGGCTCGCCGTCAGGATGACGATGCCGTTGGCGATGAGGCCCATCAGGTTGAGGATCGTGGCGAGCACCACGACCTGCAGCAGCAACGAGCCGGCCTCGGGCTTCAGGAATTGCGGCAGCAGGGCCAGCATGAACAGTGCCATCTTCGGGTTGAGCAGATTGGTCAGCAGGCCCTGCAGGAAGATCTGGCGCAGCGGGAAACGCGCGGCATCGGCCGTCGGCGCGAACAAGGTCGCGGGAGAGCGCAACGTCTTCCAGGCGAGCCAGGCGAGATAGGCCGCGCCGGCCCAGCGCAGGGCGTCATAGGCGGCCGGCACGAGCAGGAAGAGCTGCGACAAGCCGTAGGCGGCAGCAAGCGCCTGGAGATAGCTGCCGGCGGCGATGCCGACATAGGTCATGAAGCCGGCGGCGCGGCCCTGGCTCATGCTGCGTGAGGCGATCAGCAGCATGTCGGGGCCGGGAGTCGCCGTCAGCACGGCGCAGGCGGCAGTAAACAGAGCGAGCGTGGCGACATCGAGCATGGCGGGGTCCTTCAGGCCAGCGGCTTGGCGAAGCGTTGGAAGGCATCCTTCGTCGGCGTGGTGCCGGCACCGGGCTGCTGCGGGCGCAGGAAGCAGCCATCGGCGACAGTGGCGGGGTCGGCGAAGGCGTCCTTGATCCAGGGAATGTATTCGAGCACCGGCGTCGCCGGATGCCAGTAGGCGAGATGGACGTGGACCTGGCTCATCTCGCCGGCGTGGGGCGCGACCGGCAGGCGATGGGCCAGCGTCAGCTCGGCGACCTGGATGTATTCGGTGACGCCGCTGAGGCGCGTGACGTCGGGCTGGACATAGTGGATCGCGCCGGCCTGGACGAAGGCGCGGAAGGCATCGAGCGTATAGAGCTGCTCGCCGAGCGCGACGGGAATTGAAGTCGAGCGGGCGAGCTCGGCATGCGAGCCGATGTCGTCGTACCAGAGCGGCTCCTCGAACCAGAGCAGGTCGAGCGCCTCGGCGCGGGCGCAGAAGCGCTTGCAGGTCGGCAGGTCCCATTTGCCGTTGCCGTCGATCGCCATGGTGACATGGTCGCCGATGGCGCGGCGCACCGCTTCCAGCCGCCCGATATCGGTCATCGGATCGGCATGGCCGACCTTGATCTTGATGCGGTGGAAGCCGTCGCGCTCGACCGCCATGCGCGCGCCCTCGACCAGCTCGTCCTTGGGGATCGAGAGCCAGCCGATATCGGTGTTGTAGGCCTCGAGCTTCGATTTGCTGGCGCCGCCGAGCAGGTGCCAGAGCGGCACGCCCGCCTTCTTCGCCTTGAGATCCCAGAGCGCGATGTCGACGGCGGCCAGAGCCAGCTGAGTGATGCCGGCGCGGCCGACCCATTGCAGCGCCGGATGGCGGGCGAGCTTCAGCCAGAGCCGCGAATGCTCGGAGGCGTCCTCGCCCACCAGCAGCGGCGCGTAGCAATCGCGGATGCACGACGTGATCAGCCGGTCGGAGGCGAGATCGGCATGGGTGCCGGTGAAGCCGTAGCCGGTGAGCCCGTCCTCGCTGACGATCTTCGTGCCGACCACGCCCCAATGGCTGATCCGGTGGGTCGAGTCGGCGATCGAGCCGCCGGTGACCGGGATATGGAGGATGAAGGGCTCGATACGGGCGATGCGCATGACGGTGCTCCGGCTCTTGCCTCGCGACTCTTGCCTCGCGACTCTTTGGCCGATCATCGACCTGATGCGCGGAAGCGACAAGGCGCGGCTTTCGGCGACCCTACGCGCGCTTTGCGCATGCTGATGATGTGGATGAGCGGTAAGCGGCTGTTTCCCGGCTTCGTCCGGGTGCTATCGTCACGTCACGAATCACGTTCGCGGCGGAGATGAGCGGAACATGTCCGACGAATACGGCGACGGAGGCAGGCCACCGGTCGGCCCGCTGCAATCGCTCAACCGGATCGTGCGTCTGGACGGGCCTGAGACGATCGCCGAGCAGGTGGTCGAGATCATCGGCCACGTCAAATGGTTCGATGTGAGCAAAGGCTACGGCTTCGTGGTGCCACAGGATGGCGGGAGCGATGTCCTGGTCCATGTCACCACCCTGAAGCGCGACGGCTTCCATGCCATCGCCGAGGGTGCGCGCATCGTGCTCGAGGCGGTCGCCAAGGCGCGTGGTCGCCAGGCCACGCGCGTGCTCTCGATCGACACCTCCGCGGCGCGCCATCCGGCCGAGATGCCGATGCCGCGCACCAATGCGACGGTGACGCCGACGAGCGGGCTGGAGCGCATGGTGGTGAAGTGGTTCAACCGCCTGCGGGGGTTCGGCTTCGTCTCGGCGGGCGAGGGCGCGCCCGACATCTTCGTCCATATGGAAACGCTGCGCCGCTACGGCATCGTCGAGCTGATTCCGGGGCAGACCGTGCTGGTGCGCTACGGGCCTGGACCGAAGGGGCTGATGGCGGCCGAGATCCGGTTCGAGCAGGGCGGGCCGCCCAGTTCGCACTGAGAAGGATCCTTTCGGAGAAGGCGCCCTGAGGCGCCTTTTTTGTTGCGGTTCGGATGGCGATTCACGACTAGCATGCAGCGCCGGATATCGACGAGGTGCTGGCGCAGATGGGCGAATCCTTCGACCTCCCCCGCGCAAATCTGGACCGGTCGCTGCAATATGCCGAGGCGAGCGCGAGGCGGCGGCAGGCCCGGAGTTAGCGACCTCAGCCGGTTCTGAACAGAAACGGCGAATTTGAGTGAATCGGCTTCACCTGACCTCAAGGAACCTGCAGCTAGAGTGTCTTCGTTATGGGGACATGTCGATTGCCGTGCTGCTGATCACCGACCGTCCGGAAGAGAGCCAGAAACTCGAGCGACTCCTGTCGCTGTGGGGGCCGTGCGATGTCGTCGACCTGTATCGTCCGGCACGAGGCGGGCCGGTGCCGACGCGGCTGCTCGTCAGCGACGTCGATCTGTCGAACCGCGTCGCGGTCGAGGCCATCCGGGATCGGGTCGCGGCGCACCGGCGCAAGGGCATGCCCTTTCTCTGCCTGCTGCGGGACCAATCTCCGCGCCTGACGATCCAGGCCAATGCGATCGGCGCGAGCGCCGTCCTGCCGGCAGGCCTCCCGGCAAGGACCCTGCTCGACGAGATCGGCCGCATTCTCAATCCTGAAGGATGCGGCGCGATCCAGCAGAACTTCATCGCGGCATCCGCCGGCATGGCCGACCTGCTTTCGGCTGCCGCGGAAGGTCGGGCGCTGCCGGTGGCTGCTATCGAAGGCAGCGTCGAGGCGATCAACCGCGCTGCCGACGACCGCGATCTCGGCGCCTGGCTCGAGCTGGTCTGGAACCATGACGATGCGACCTATCAGCACTGTCTGCTGGTGGCAGGTCTCGTCGCAGCTTTTGCGCGGGCGCTCGGTTTTCCCGAAGAAGCGCGCAAGCAGGTCACCAGTGCCGCGGTCCTGCACGACATCGGCAAGGCCCGCATTCCGCTCGCGATCCTGCACAAGGCCGGCAAGCTGACGACGGAGGAGCTCGCGATCATGCGCGAGCACCCGCAGATCGGCTATGAGATGCTGCAGAGGCAGGGAGCCTTTGCCGGCGAGGTCGCCGAGGCCGCGCGCAGCCATCATGAATATCTCGATGGCACCGGCTATCCGCAGGGGCTGAAGGCGCACGAGATTTCGGACGTCGTCCGGATGGTCACGATCTGTGATATCTACGCGGCACTGATCGAACGACGTCCCTACAAGGCGCCAATGGCCCCGCAGGAGGCCTATGCCATGCTGGTCGGAATGGGCGCCAAGCTCGATGGCGACCTGCTGCGGGCATTCCGGGCCGTGGTGCTGCCCGGCTGAGGCTCAGAGCGCGAAGGACGTGCCGCAGCCGCAGGAGCTGGTCGCGTTCGGGTTGATGATCCTGAACGACTGGCCGACGAGATCGTCGACGAAATCGATGGTCGAGCCGTCGAGCAGCTCGAGCGACGTTTCGTCGATCAGCACGGTAGCGCCGTCGCGCTCCAGCACCAGGTCTCCCTCGGCCTTCTCGCGGTCGATGTCGAAGACGTACTGGAATCCCGAGCAGCCGCCGCCGGCGACGCTCACGCGCAGCATCGAGCCCGGTGCCTCGCTCGCCATCACCGCGAGGATACGGCTCGCGGCCTTGTCGGTCAGCGAGATCGCGTGCGGTTTGGCTTCGATCGCCATGGTCATGCGCAGAACATCCTTGCTCCTGCCTCGTCAGCAAAGGTAATGGCGCTGGCGCATCGCTTCAAGCCGCGCCTGCCCAAGGGGCTGCCATGCCGCAAGCACACGAGACCGCCACAGCCCCGACGCGCGAGCCGGGCGACCGCTGGCGCGCGCCTTACGCCTGCCGGACCGCAACGAGTCGCGGCCGGCTGGTCGATGAACCCGGCTCGGCGACACGCAATCCGTTCCAGCGCGACCGCGATCGCATCATCCATTCCACCGCCTTCCGCCGGCTGAAGCACAAGACCCAAGTCTTCGTCTCGCATGAGGGCGACCATTTCCGCACCCGCCTGACCCATACGATCGAGGTGGCGCAGATCGCCCGCGCTCTGGCCCGCGCGCTCGGGCTCGACGAGGATCTGGCCGAGGCGCTGGCGCTGGCGCACGATCTCGGCCACACGCCCTTCGGTCATACCGGCGAGGATGCGCTCGGCGAATGCATGGCCGGCTTTGGTGGGTTCGACCACAACGCCCAGACACTCCGGATCGTCACCCGGCTGGAGCGGCGCTATGCCGGCTTCGACGGGCTCAACCTGACCTGGGAAACGCTGGAGGGGCTGGTCAAGCACAACGGCCCCTTGCTCGATGCCGACGGCAAGCCGACCGAGCGCTATGCCAGGACCGGCATTCCGGTCGCGATTCTCGAATACCAGGAGAAGCAGGATCTCTGGCTGGATAGTCATGCCTCGGCCGAGGCGCAGGTCGCGGCGCTCGCCGATGACATCGCCTACAACGCCCATGACATCGACGACGGCCTGCGCGCCGGGCTGTTCGATCTCTCCGAATTGCGCGCGGTGCCTTTCCTCGCTGGTTTGCTCGACGAGATCGATGCCCTGCATCCCGGGCTGGAGCGCCCGCGCGCGATCAACGAAATGGTTCGCCGCGTGATCACCCGCTTCGTCGAGGACGTGATCGCAGAATCCGAGGCGCGGATCGTGGCGCTGGCGCCCGCCGATGCCGACGCGATCAGGCGGGCCGGTGCGCCGGTCGTCGCCTTCTCGCCGGCGCTGGCCGCCGCCGACAAGGCGATCAAGGGTTTCCTCTATCCCAACATGTACCGGCATCCGCGCATCGGCGTGATCCGCAAGGAGGCGGCCGACATCGTCCGCGACCTGTTCGTGCGCTTCCAGGCGCGGCCACAGGCCATGCCGGCCGAATGGGCGGCCGGATGCGACGGACTCGACGAGGCGCGGCTGGCACGCCGGATTTCGGACTATATCGCGGGGATGACCGATTCCTACGCGCTCGACGAACACCGGCGCCTGTTTGACGCCACCCCGTCGCTGCGATAGGGCCGGGCGCTTCCTTACGCATTCCTGGTCGCCATGAACATTTTCGAGACTTTCTCCGCGCGCCTCGCCACCGTCCTGGCCGGACTGGCTGAAACCGGCCGCATCCCGGCCGGTCTGTCGCTGGCGCGCGTCGTGGTCGAGCCGACCAAGGATCCGGCCCATGGCGATCTCGCGATCAACGCCGCCATGGTGCTGGCCAAGGAGGCCGGGATGGCGCCGCGCGCGCTGGCCGAGTTGATCGTCGCCGAGCTCGCCAAGGACGGCGATGTGCTCAAGGCCGAGATCGCCGGGCCCGGATTCATCAATCTCACGCTGCAACCTGCTGTTTTCACTGAGGTTCTCAAGGCTGCTGTGTTGGCCGGCGCCGAGCATGGCCGCGGCGCCGCCAAGGGCGAGCCCAGGATTAATGTCGAGTACGTCTCGGCCAATCCGACCGGGCCGATGCATGTCGGCCATGGCCGCGGCGCGGTGTTCGGCGATGCGCTGGCGAGCCTGCTCGCCTTCGCCGGGCGCGACGTCACCCGCGAATACTACATCAACGATGCCGGCGCGCAGGTCGATGTGCTCGCCCGCTCCGCCTTCCTGCGCTATCGCGAAGCGCTGGGCGAGGATATCGGCGCGATCCCGGAAGGGCTCTATCCCGGCGACTACCTGGTCTCGGTTGGGCAGACGCTGGCGAAGGACTACGGCCCGTCGCTGCGCGACAAGCCCGAACGGGACTGGCTGCCGCTGGTGCGCCAGGCGGCGATCGACGGGATGATGGCGATGATCCGCGACGATCTCGCCGCGCTCGGCGTCGTCCACGACCTGTTTTTCTCGGAGCGCTCGCTGCAGGGCCGGGACGGCAATTCAAACGCCGTGCACCAGACGATCGAGGATCTGCGCGCCCGCGACCTGATCTATGAGGGCCGGCTGCCGCCGCCCAAGGGGCAGAAGGACGAGGACTGGGAGGACCGCGAGCAGACCCTGTTCCGCGCCACAAAATTCGGCGACGACGTCGACCGGCCGCTGCTGAAGTCGGATGGCAGCTACACCTATTTCGCCAACGACATCGCCTATCACCGTTCGAAGTTCACCCGCGGCTTTGCCGAGATGATCGACGTCTGGGGCGCCGACCATGGCGGCTACGTCAAGCGCATGCAGGCCGCGGTGAAGGCGGTGACGAACGGCGAGGGCGCGCTCGACGTCAAGCTCTGCCAGCTCGTGCGCCTGCTGCGCAATGGCGAGCAGGTCAGGATGTCGAAGCGCTCGGGCGACTTCGTCACGCTGCGCGAGGTCATCGACGAGGTCGGTCGCGATGCGGTGCGCTTCATGATGATCTTCCGCAAGAACGACGCGACGCTCGACTTCGACCTCGCCAAGGTGGTCGAGCAGTCGAAGGACAATCCGGTCTTCTACGTCCAGTACGCGCATGCGCGCTGCGCCTCGATCTTCCGGCAGGCAGCCGAGGCTTTCCCGGATCTCGACCTTTCGCCGCAGGCGTTGGCGCAGTCGGATCTTGGTTTGCTGACCGACGAGTCGGAGATCGGTATCGTCAAGATGATCGCGGCGTATCCGAGGATGATCGAAGCCGCGGCTTCGTCACACGAGCCCCATCGTGTCGCCTTCTTCGTGCACGATCTGGCCAGCGCCTTCCACTCGCTGTGGAACAAGGGCAAAGACTCGCCGCAATTACGGTTCGTTAATCAAACTGATCGAAAGTCGACATCGGCAAGATTGGCGTTCGTGCATGCGGTACGCAGCGTCCTTGCTTCCGGTCTGGCGGTCGTTGGGGTGACGGCGCCGGAGGAGATGCGCTGACGGGTCCATCCCGGCGCATCGGGTGCTTTGCGGATCAGGATGATCCGGCCAGCGCCCGCCGGGTCCGATACGAAGGCGGTGTTGGCCGATATGCCGAAAGGCGGGTCGGCCGGGCTTTCGTCAGATTGACCGCGCTGTGGCGGCGTCCTTTGATGGATGGCGGCATGCGCTGGAATGGATCAAGTCATGAGCGAGCCAGCTAGAAACCGATTCGCCCTCGATCTCGACGATCTCGAGCGCCAGCTGCGCGGGGCGGCCCAGCCGCAGAAGCCGGGCGCGGCTTCGGATCCGCTGATGGAGCTGACCCGTCTCGTCGGTCAGGATGATCCGTTGAAGGAGCTCTTCGCCGGTCGCCCCGCCGAGCAGACGCGCCCCGCGGCTTCGGCTGCACCGCAGCCCGCCTCCTGGGCTCGGACCGAGCCCAGCTTCCAGCCGACGCTGGTCACCGCCCCGCCGGTGCAGCCGGTCTCACCGCCGGCCGATGTCCGCGGTGCGCTCGACGAGTTCGAGGCGCTGCTGCGCCGGACCGAGCCGGTGCGGACCACGCCGCAGCCTGTTGCGCAGGCAGCCGCAGCGCCGGCGCATCATTATGACGAGCCGGAGCCGCTCCCGGTGCGCGCGCAGCCCTATGCGATGCAGGACGGGCCGCACGCCTATGTTCCCGAGCAGCCCCGCGATCTCGACGAGGCTGCCGGGCACGGCCATGTGCAGGCGCAGGCCTATGCTCCCGAGCCCGCACCCGACTATCATCAGGCAGCGCCGGACTATGACGCGCAGCATCAGGATGCCGAGGACGAGCATCGCGACTTCCGGCGCTCGCGGTCGCGCAAGGGCATGCTGACGGCGGCGGCCCTGGTCATCGTCGCGGTCGGCGGCGTCGGTGCCGCCATGGTCTTCCGCAATGGCAAGCCGGCCGGCGTCAACGGCCAGCCGCCGGTGATCGCGGCCGATACCGGCCCGTCCAAGGTCGCCCCCGTCAATCCGGGCGGCGCCGAAATCCCGAACCAGAACAAGCAGATCTATGAGCGCAGCGGCGACGCCAGCGCCGACAAGACCAAGGTGGTCAGCCGCGAGGAGCAGCCGGTCGACCTGCAGCAGGCGGCGCGCGCCATGGCGCCGCGCCCGACGCAGGGCTCGAACGGCGCAATCACGCCGACCGACACCGCCGCCGCCGGCCTCGCTCCGACTGAGCCCGGTCTGGTGCCGATCCCGGCCGTGCCGGGGCTCGGCGAACCACGCAAGGTTCGCACGGTGGCGATCCGTCCCGACGGCACGCCGGCGCCGAGCAATGCTCCTGCGTCGAGTGCCCCGGGACAGGGCATCGTGACCGGCTCGGCTCCGTCGAATCGTCCGGCCTCGGCGACCCCGGCCCAGACCGCCCAGGCCGCTCAGCGTCCGCAACAGCCGAGCGCGACACCCGCCGCTGCCCCGAAGACGCAGGAGCGGGCTGCCGCTCCGGCGACGCCGCCGGCTGCCCAGACGCCCCCGGCCAACACCCGTACCGCCGCGCTTGCACCGCAGCAGGCCGAGCCGGCAGCCACCGCGCCGCGGGCCGATCCCAATGGCGGCTTCGCCGTCCAACTCGGCGCGCCGGGCAGCGAGGCCGAAGCGCGCGCCACCTTCGCGGCGCTGCAGCGCAAATATCCCGGCCAGCTCAACGGCCAGAGCCCGATCGTGCGCAAGACCGAGCTCGCCGGTGGCAAGACCGTCTACCGCCTGCGCGTCGGCCCGTACTCCCGCGAGGATGCGAGCTCGATGTGCTCGGCGCTTCAGGCTGCCGGCGGGCAGTGCTTCATCGCCAAGAACTGAGCGGACGCAGGCAGAGCCGAGGGTTCCGCCGCCGATAGAATCAAAGCCGGCCGCGATCGTCGCGGCCGGCTTTCGCTTGCGTGGGGCTTCGCGGGCGGGGCAGGCTTGTCGCGATCTCCCGCGATGCAGGCTTAGGCGATGTCTCCCGATCCAATTCCCGGCCGCGCCGCCGACCCGCGGTTCCTCGATTGCGAGAGTTCCGCGCCGGAGGCCGTGCCGCATCGCGCCGTCGCGGTCATCGGCATTCCGGCCGCGACGCCCTATCGGTCGGGCCGTGCCCACAGCGCCTCGGCGCCGGCCGCGATCCGCCGCGCCAGTGCGGCCCAGGTCGCCAAGCTCGCGCATTACGATTTCGATCTCGGCGGGCCGCTGCTGCCCGCTGGTGGGCGCCTGGTCGATTGCGGCGATCTCGCCTTCGATCCGGACGACCTGCCCCGCAACCGTGCGCGAATCGCGGCGACCTATGCGACGCTGCTGGCGCGCGGTGCGGCGCCGCTCCTCCTCGGCGGCGACGACAGCGTCCAGATCCCGGCGCTCGGCGCCTTCGCGGCACGCGGCGAGATCACGATCCTCCAGGTCGATGCCCATATCGACTGGCGCGACGAGGTCGAGGGCGAGCGCTTCGGTCTGTCGAGCACGATGCGGCGTGCCTGCGAGCTCGACGGCGTCCGGACGATCGTGCAGGTCGGCGCCCGTGGCACCGGCAGCGCCCGGCCCTCGGATGTGGCGGAGGCGAGGGCTGCCGGGGCGCAATTGATCGACATGGGTATCCTGCGGGCGAAGGGGATGGCGCCCGCGATCGCGGCCGTTCCGCCGGGCCGGCCGGTGGTGGTCTGCTTCGATGTCGACGGTTTCGATCCCAGCGTCGTGCCAGGCGTGCTCGGCCGCACGCCCGGAGGGCTTGCCTATGGCGATGTCGTCACGCTGCTGAACGGCGTGGCGGAGCGGGCGCCGATCATCGGCTTCAACATCGTCGAATTCGTGCCGGAGGCCGATATCGACGGCCTCGGCACCCGCACGGTCTGCCGGCTGGCCATGCTGGGAGCCGGCCTGCTGGCCCGCAGCGCCGCGCGCTGAACCGCATGCCCATGCCGATGTGCGGGAATCCCGGATTGCTCCCGCGATCCGGACATGCACCCGTTGCAGCGTCGTGGCTGGAGCACGGTCAGCGCGTGCTCTAGCTTCGCCCCGAATCCGTGGCCTAATCCGCTCTGAAAATGCGGAAGGCCTGCACGTGAGAGGAAGCACCATGGACCGCCGCAAGCTGATCAAGACGACCGCCGCCGGAGCCGCCGCCGCGACGATCGCCGCGCCGGCGATCGCGCAGACCAATCCGAAGATCAACTGGCGCCTGACCTCGAGCTATCCGAAGAGCCTCGACACGCTGTTCGGCATCTCGACCCAGGTCGCCAAGCGCGTCGCCGAGGCGACCGACGGCAATTTCCAGATCCAGACCTTCGCCGCCGGCGAGATCGTACCGGCGCTGCAGGCGCTCGATGCGGTCCAGAACGGCACCGTCGAATGCAGCCACACGCTGGCGAGTTTCTATATCGGCAAGGACACCGCCTTCGCCTTCGAGACCTCCTTGCCCTTCGGCCTCAACACGCGCCAGCAGAACGCCTGGCTCTACCAGGGCGGCGGGATCGAGCTCTGCCGCGACCTGATGAAGAAGTTCGGCGTCCACACCATCCCCTCGGGCAACACCGGCGCGCAGATGGGCGGGTGGTTCCGCAAGGAGATCAAGAGCCTCGCCGATCTCCAGGGCCTCAAGTTCCGCATCGCCGGCCTGGGCGGCCAGATCATGGCCAAGCTCGGCGTCGTCCCGCAGACGCTCGGCGGCGGCGACATCTATCCGGCGCTGGAGCGCGGCACGATCGACGCGGCCGAGTTCTCAGGCCCCTATGACGACGAGAAGCTCGGCTTCGTGAAGGTGGCGAAGTACTACTACTATCCCGGCTTCTGGGAAGGCTGCGCCAATGTCAGCTTCATCGCCAACCAGGAGAAGTGGAACGGGCTGCCGGCGCATTACCGCGCCATCGTCGAGGCGGCCTGCGCCGAGGCGAACGCGCTCTGCATGGCGAAATACGACCACGGCAACCCGGACGCGCTGCTGCGCCTGATCGCCGCCGGCGCCGAACTGCGACCCTTCCCGCAGGACGTGATGCAGGCAGCCTTCAAGGAGGCCTTCGCGCTCTATGCGGACCAGGCGGCGAAGAACCCGAACTTCAAGACGCTGTGGGATTCCTTCCTGCCTTACTGGAAGAAGGAGCAGCTCTGGTTCCGCGTTGCCGAGTTGCCGTTCGACGCCTTCAACGCGCAGGCGTCGCAGTCGCTGCGCTGAGGGTAGCGCACTCGGTTTATCCAGCTCGTCATGCTCGCCCTTGTGGCGAGCATCCACGTCTTGAACGTCGCTTTGCCCGAAGGAAGACGTGGATGGTCGGGACAAGCCCGACCATGACGGGAAGCGTGAGCCCGCAATGACGCAATGCTCATCGCCCCCGAATCGGCGATAACGGCGCCATGACCTCGCGCGCCTTCATTGCCGGCTGCCTCGGCACGAGCCTCACCGCCGACGAGCGGGCCTTCTTCCGCGACGCCCGGCCGTGGGGCTTCATCCTGTTCAAGCGCAATACGCAGGATCCGGCGCAGGTGGCTGCGCTGACGGCGCAGATGCGCGATTGCGTAGGCTGGCACGCGCCGATCCTGATCGACCAGGAGGGTGGGCGAGTGCAGCGCATGGGGCCGCCGCACTGGCCGCCCTATCCGCCGGCGCTGGCCTTTCTCGCCATCAACGATCCCGTGCAGCAGCGCGAGATCGTCCGGCTCTCGGCGCGATTGATGGCGCATGATCTCAAAAGCGTCGGCATCGATGTCGACTGCCTGCCGGTGCTCGACGTTCCCGTCGCCGGCAGCCATGACGTGATCGGCAACCGCGCCTATGCCCGCGACCCCACCATGGTGGCGACGCTCGGCCGCGCCGCGGCTGAAGGGCTGATAGCCGGTGGCGTGCTGCCCGTGATCAAGCATATGCCCGGCCATGGCCGGGCCAAGGCCGACAGCCATCACGACCTGCCGGTGGTCGAGGCGAGCCTGGACGAGCTGCGCGCCCATGATTTCCGCCCGTTCCGGCATCTCGCCGACATGCCGCTGGCGATGACGGCGCATGTCGTCTTCACCGCGCTCGACAAGCGCCGGCCGGCGACGATCTCGCGCAAGATCATCAGAGAGATCATGCGTGGCGAACTCGGCTATGACGGTTTGATCATGACCGACGACATCTCGATGAAGGCGCTGTCGGGCTCGTTCGAAGACAAGGCGAAAGCGGCGATCAGGGCCGGGGTCGACGTGGTGCTGCACTGCCATGGAATCATGGATGAGATGGTCGCGGTCGCCGGCGCCGTTCCGGAGATGACCGGACCGCGAGCGCGCCGCGCTGCGATGGCGCTGGCACGGATCAGGCACGAGCCCGAGCCGCTCGATGTGGACAGCACCCGCGCCCAGCTTGCCAGCGCCCTTGCTTTGGGCGGCGGTTAGGCTGATTCTCTCCCCGGGGCTGTGGCTCCGCCGACTGGGCGGAGCAGGTCATGGGGATTTGGCCATCGATGGCCGCTGAGCTGCCATTCCAGGAGGACGGCACGCCGGAACGCGCGTCCGGCGAGCCCTCGTTCGTGATCGACGTCGACGGCTATGAAGGGCCGCTCGACCTGCTGCTCGATCTCGCCCGCCGCCAGAAGGTCGATCTCGCCCGCATCTCGATCCTGGCGCTGGCCGAGCAATACCTGTCCTTCATCGAAACGGCGCGGGCGCTGCGGCTCGAACTCGCCGCCGATTATCTGGTGAT
The DNA here is from genome assembly GCF_900109525.1 of Allobosea lupini. Lineage (GTDB taxonomy): Bacteria > Pseudomonadota > Alphaproteobacteria > Rhizobiales > Beijerinckiaceae > Allobosea > Allobosea lupini. Next base: position 44,625 of record NZ_FOAN01000001.1, read on the forward strand.
GGCGGCGTGGCTCGCTTACCTCAAGTCGCGCATGCTGCTGCCGGAGCCGCCCAAGGGCGAGGAGCCGAGCGCGGCCGATCTCGCCACCGCACTGGCGCTGCGCCTGAAGCGGCTGGAGACGATCCGCGCGGCGGCGCAACGGCTCGCCACCCGTGAACGGCTCGGCCGCGACGTTTTCGCCCGCGGCGCGCCGGAGGTGATCGCTGTCGAGGATCGGCCAGTCTGGCAGGCGGAGCTCTACGACCTGCTGGCGGCCTATGCGCAGCAGCGCCAAAAGCGCATCCGCCAGCCGATGAGCGTCGGCCAGCGGCAGGTGCTGTCGTTGGTCGAGGCGCGCGAGGCGCTGGCGCGGCTGGTCGGCGAGGCCGGCGAGTGGACCGCGATCGACGGCTATCTCACTCGCTACATGAGCAGCCATGGCCTGCCCGCCGAGACGATGACCGCGACGGTCCGGGCCTCCTCGCTCTCGGCCATGCTGGAGATGGTGCGCGAGGGCCTGCTCGACCTGCGCCAGGACGGTGCCTTCTCGCCGCTCTATGTCCGCCGCCGCTCGGCGCGGCCGCCGACGCTCGGCCTGTGAGGCGCTGATGGCCGTCGCTGAAGCCGAACGCGAGGACGAGGAGGACTGGGACGCCGACGAGGCGCTGGCGCGCGCCTGCCGCATCGTCGAGGCCTTGCTGTTCGCCTCGGTGCAGCCGCTTTCGGCAGAGGACCTCGCGAAATCGGTGCCCGCGAATGTGCCGATCGAGCGGGTGATCGCCGAATTGCAGCAGACCTACGCCCTGCGCGGGGTGACGCTGCATCGCGTCGCCGGCGGATATGCCTTCCGCACCGCGCCAGATCTCGCCTATCTGCTCGCGCCGGAAGCCGAGGCGCCGCGCAAGCTCTCGCGCGCCGCCCTGGAGACGCTCGCCATCATCGCCTACCACCAGCCGGTGACGCGGGCCGAGATCGAGGAGATCCGCGGCGTCGCCACCGCCAAGGGCACGCTCGACATCCTGCTCGAAGCGGGCTGGGTGCGCCTGCGCGGCCGGCGCCGTTCGCCGGGGCGGCCGGTGACCTTCGGCACAACGCCCGCCTTCCTCGACCATTTCGGGCTCGACCGCATCGACGATCTGCCGGGGCTGGAGGAATTGAAGGGGGCCGGCTTCATCGAGGGGCGCCTCGCCAAGGACCTCACCGTGCCGGTGCCGGACGACGATCCGGGCTTGCGCGACGACGAGGATCCGCTCGGCGATCTGTTCACGCCGCTTGACGACGGCGACGCCAGCTAGCACAGCGCAGGCGATCGAGCCCGGCGGGCCGGCAGGAGAACGAGTTGGCTCGAAGCGAAAGCAGGATGCGCTGGCTGGGGTGGGGACGGCGCGGCACCGCTGGCGCCGCCATTCCGATGGCGCTCGGTTTCGATGGCGTCACCCAGCGATTCGGCGCTGTGACGGCACTGGACCAGGTCTCGCTCAGCGTCGCACCGGGTGAGATCGTCGCTTTGCTCGGCCATTCGGGCTGCGGCAAGACGACGCTGCTGCGGCTCGCCGCTGGCGTCGAGCGGCCGAGTTCGGGGCGTGTTCTGCTCGAAGGGCGCGACGTCTCCTCGCCGGCTCACTTCGTCGAGCCGGAGGCGAGGGGGGTCGGCCTCGTCTTCCAGGATTACGCGCTCTTCCCGCATCTTTCGGTGCGCGAGAACGTCCGTTTCGGCCTGCGCGGCTATGGCAATGCCGAAGCCGATGCGACGGCGCTGCGCGCGATCGCCCGCGTCGGCCTCGCTGATCTCGCCGAGGCCTATCCGCATATGCTTTCGGGCGGCGAGCAGCAGCGTGTGGCCCTTGCGCGCGCGGTTGCACCGCGTCCAGGCGTGCTCCTGATGGACGAGCCCTTCTCCAATCTCGACCGCCGCCTGCGCGACGTGGTGCGCGACGAGACGATGGCGCTGCTGCAGGAGATCGGCGCAACCTCGATCATCGTCACCCACGACCCGGAGGATGCGATGCGCGTCGCCGACCGGATCGTGCTGATGCAGCACGGACGGATCGTCCAGAGCGGCACCGCCGAAGAGCTCTATCGACGGCCTACCAGCCTCTTTGCCGCCCGATTTTTCTGCGATCTTACCGAAATCGACACTGTTGCGCGGGACGGCGCGGTGGATACCCCGCTCGGTCGGTTCCCGGCGGCAGGTCTGCCCGAGAACGCGCCGGCGGTTCTCGGCATCCGGCCGCAAGCGATCCGGCTGGTGCCGAAGGGCTTCTGTCTGCAGGCGCGGGTGATGACCCGGCGCTTCCTCGGCGAGGTCGACCATGTCGAGCTTGCGGTCGATGGTCTCGACAAGCCTCTGGTGGCGCGGCTGCCGCTGCGCGGTTCGGTCGCCGAGGGCGAGGATGTCGGCATCGACATTGCGATGGACGAAGTCCTTGTGTTCCCTGTAGGGGACACCTAGGTTCCGGCACAAGCATCTGGCCCCTCGGCACAACCGGGGCCGCGCGTTCAAATTCGGAGGAGTACCGCCATGGGTGGCGTCAGCATCTGGCACTGGATCGTCGTCGGCGTCATCGTCATGCTGCTCTTCGGCCGCGGCAAGGTGTCCGAACTGATGGGCGATGTCGCAAAGGGCATCAAGTCGTTCAAGAAGGGCATGGCCGAGGACGACACGCCGCCGCCGGCCGCGCAGCAGCCTGTCGATCCCAAGGTGATCGACCAGACCGCCCAGACCGCGAGCCCGCAGCCGGCCAAGGCCGAGACCAAGGCCTGATCTCGTAGGAGCGGACCTGCCGATCAGGTGAATCCTGATCGGTTTCGATTCCGGCGCCTTCCCGGCGCCCTACAAGATTTCCAAAGGACCGGCCGTCGATGTTCGACATCGCCTGGAGCGAAATGCTGCTGATCGGGGGCGTCGCGCTCGTCGTGATCGGCCCCAAGGAGTTGCCGGGCGCACTGCGCACGGCCGGGCAGGCGATCGGCAAGATCCGGCGCATGGCTGCCGAATTCCAGGGCCAGTTCAACGACGCGATGCGCGAAGCCGAGCTGACCGACCTGAAGAAGCAAGTCGACGACATCGGCAATTCGATCCAGGCCTCGACCAATTTCGATCCGATCGAGCCGATGAAGGATTTCGGCGCCACCGACGCCTCGAAGCCGGCTGCGGCCGACGACAAGGCGATGAAGGATGCCGAGGCGACGCTTGCGGCGCTGCCGGCTCCCGAGTTGCCGGCACCCGTCAGCATCGAGCCAGCACCCGTCGCCGAGCCCGCGCCGGAAGAGAAACCCAAGCGCCGCCGCAAGACGGTCGCGACCGAGGAGCCGGCCGTGCCGACCGAGATCGCGGCTGAAGAGCCGGCGGCCAAGCCGGCCCGCAAGCGCAAAGCCAAGGCCGCCGAGGCCGAGGGCGGAGAGACGGCATGAGCGTCGTCGAGACGAACGCCCAGGCGAGGCGCGAAGGCGAGGATGAGATCGAAGCGTCGCGCGCGCCGCTGATCGACCATCTGATCGAATTGCGCTCGCGGCTGATCAAGTCGCTCATCGCCTTCCTGGTCATGTTCTTCATCTGCTTCGCCTTCTCGACGCAGATCTACAACATGCTCGTACTGCCCTATGTCTGGGCGGCGGGGTCGAGCGCCAATGCGCAGCTGATTTATACCGGCCCGCTCGAGCTGCTCTTCACCCATATCAAGGTCGCGGCCTTCGGCGCCGGCTTCTTCGCGTTCCCGGTGATCGCGACGCAGATCTACAAGTTCGTCGCACCCGGCCTCTACAAGAACGAGCGGCAGGCCTTCGCGCCCTACCTGGCGGCGACACCGATCTTCTTCGTGCTCGGCGCGGCGCTGGTGTTCTTCTTCGCCATGCCGGTGCTGATGAAGTTCTCGATCGGCATGCAGCAGTCGGCGAGCGAAGGGCAGGCCGGCATCGCGCTCCTGCCCAAGGTCAGCGAGTATCTCTCGCTGATCATGACGCTGATCTTCGCCTTCGGCATCTCTTTCCAGCTGCCGGTGATCCTGACGCTGCTCGGACAGGCGGGCATCATCGATTCGCAGTTCCTGAAGGACAAGCGCCGCTACGCCATCGTCTTCGTCTTCGTGATCGCGGCCGTGCTGACGCCGCCCGACGTGATCTCGCAGCTGATGCTCGCCGTGCCGATGCTGCTGCTCTACGAGCTCTCGGTGTTCTCGGTGCGCCGGGTCGAGAGGAAGCGCGATGCGACGAAGGTGGCCGAGGACGCAGACGCCTAGCGCAGCTCGGTTACTCACCAAATTCATGTGATCACTCGTTCAAAAGTGATGATATCCGCCGCAGATACTTGGCGCTGCTGGCGGATCCTGGTGCTGTGCGCTCAGGCCGCCGCCGAACAGAAGCCTCCCATTCACGTTGATGCACAGGGTTGTGATCGTCGGCTGCGGAGCCTTGCTCGCAACACAATGTTAATATGAACAGCGGATGAACAGATGCGCGGCCACCTCACAGCCGCGCAGGTGGATGCGGTGGTGACGTGAGCGGATTCTGGCGCCTGGTGCTGTTCGGAAAAGGGCCCCGCGATGCGGCCTCGCCGGGCCGTGACCTGCGCATCGATGTGATCCGCGGCCTGATCTTGCTGGTGATCTTCGTCAATCACATGCCGGGCAATATCGTCTCCTCCTTGATGCCGCATAATTACGGCTTCTCGGATGCTGCCGACATCTTCGTGCTGCTCGCCGGCGTCTCGGCTACGTTCGCCTATGGCCGGCTGATCGACCAGCGCGGGCTCCTCGTCGGCTCGCTCAAGGTCGGCGCCCGGATCTGGACGCTTTACATCGCGCACCTGGCACTGTTCGTGCTGGTCTGCGGCATCGTGGCGACGGCGGTCGTGCGGACCCAGAATGCACTCTATGTCGAGGCGATCAACATCCAGCCCTTCTTCAGCGATACAGCGGCGGCGATCGTGAACGCGTTGGGCCTGGTCTACCAGCCCTATTATCTCGACATCCTGCCGCTCTACATCGTGCTGCTGGCGGCGTTCCCGCTGATCTACCTCACCGCGCGGACCAGCCCTCTGACGGCGCTCGCGGTTTCCGTCGCGATCTGGCAGGGCGCGACGCTTGCCGGACTCAACCTGCCGAACCATCCGGGCGATGGCGGCTGGTTCTTCAATCCCTTCGCCTGGCAGATGCTGTTCACGTTCGGCGTCGTGATCGGCCGGCTCGGCCTTGTCGGCGCCGGCGTGCCGAAACTGCGCCTCGTCGACGCCGCGGCCGTCGTGATCGTCCTGTTCGCCGCGATGGTGAAGCTGTCCTCGGGTAATCCGTTCGGCGTCGCGCTGTTGAACGAGTGGATCGACAGCCTGCAGATCGGCATCGACAAGACCAATCTCGCCTGGCCGCGTGTCGTGCACCTGGCGGCGCTGGCTTGGCTCGTATTGCGTTTTCTCCGCCCTGACGCAGGCATTCTTACCGGCGTGGCGGGCCGGCGGCTGGCCTCGCTCGGGCGGCATTCGCTCGAAGTGTTCTGCGCCGGCATAGTCCTTGCGATCATCGGGCAGATCATCCTTGCGGAGACATCCTTCGCTCTTTCGATCCAATTGATCGTGAACCTCAGCGGGATTACCATCCTGCTCGGGCTAGGAACCTTTCTGTCGTGGTACAAGACGCTCACGGCACGCGCCGCAAGCGCCCCTCGCGAGCAGGCCGCTACGGCCTGAGTGCGCTCCTTCTGCTCCTGGCGTCGGCTCTGCCGGCCATTGCCGGGCCCAAGCCGCTCGCGCAGATGGTGGACGGACGCTGCCGCGCCGGGGCGGCCCAGCACCCGTTCAAGCCGACGCTGACGGCCGCCAAGCGCATCCTTACCGAGACGAACCGGCTCACCATCGTCGCTCTCGGTTCGTCGACGACCGCCGGGACCGGCGCCAGCGATGCCGACCGCAGCTATCCTGCCGTACTCGAAGCCGAATTGCGCCGGCGCCTGCCGGGACGCGAGGTCAAGGTGCTCAATCTCGGCGTCGGTGGCCAGTCGGCCTATGAGATGTATCTGCGGCTGGAGGCCGAGGTGATTCCGGAGAAGCCGGCGCTGGTGATCTGGCAGACGGCGGTGAACGATGCCATCCGCGACATCGGCGAGGAGAAGCTCGCCAAGATCCTGCGCAAGGGTGCTCACAAGCTGCAGGAGGCCGGGATCGATCTCGTGCTGATGGATATGCCCTGGCTGCCGCGCGAGGGTCGCTATCCGAAATACGACGACTACCGCGCCGTGCTGGCGAAGACGGCGAGTGAGAGCGGCGTGCCGGTCTTCCCGCGCTACGCGATGATGAAGGCCTGGTCGGGCACGAAGCTGTTCAGCGAGGAGGAGATCGTCGGCATGGACGGGCTGCAGGTGGTCGAGGCCGGCTATCGCTGCCTCGCCATCCGCCTCGCCGACGGCATTGTCGCCGACCTCGGCGAGGGGCGTGAGCCGGGCAAGCCGACGAATTGAGGCAGCCTCAGCGAGCGATCACCTCGATATCGCGGTCGCGGCCGGCCTCGACCTTGAAGTCGCGCGAGAAGACCTGGCCTTCCTGCCGGGCGATCAGCACGTAGTCGCCCTCGGCCAGGATCACCTGCGGGAAGGCGCCGATCGCCTCGCGGATGACGTCGCCGCCCGGGGTGAGCACGCTGAAGGCGGTGCCGGCGAAGGCCTCGCCGCCGGGGCCGGCGACGAGCTTCAAGGTCACCTGCGCAGCGCGGTGATGCAGGGTCGCCTGGGTGACCTGGCCGGATTCGACCCGGACGTCGGAGCGCTGGATCGCGTTCGAATCGCCATAGGTCGAGACGATGTGATAGGTGCCCTCGGGCAGGCGGATCAGCTCGCCTGACTTGACGCTGGACGCGACCAGGCGGCCTTCCGAATTGCCCTGCAGCGGCACGAACACCGAGAAGTTCAGCAGATTGGGCGCGATCGGCGTCTCGCCGATCGAGCCGGCGAGCGAAAGGCCGCCGGCACTGATGCTGAGCCGGTCGGTCAGTCCCTGCGGGCCGAGCGTGACGCGCTTGGTCGCGCTGGCGAAGCCATAAGCGGCGTGAAGCAGATAGATGCCCGGATCGAGCGGGAAGCTGGGCTCGGCATTGTTCGAGCGCGCGATGATCTTGGGCGGCGAGCCGTCGGCGGATTCGCTCAGCACGCGCCAGACCAGCCCGGAGCGGACCGGCTTGCGATTGCCGGAGAACTGGGCGCTGACGGTGAGTATCGCCTGGCCAGGGCGGGCGGCGGGGGCGATATCCGGCGGCGGCGAGCCGGGCGTCGTGGCCGAGGGCGTCGCGCCGGGCGTCTGGGCGAGCGTCGAAGAGACGGTGAGCGCAGATATCATCAGCGCAGCCATCGCCGCACGCGTCGCTTTCGCGGGGAGCGCTGCCACCGTCTTCAATTCTTTGCGTTGAAACATGCGCTGCGCCGTCATCATCCTTGCACCGGGGAAGGAGCAGGTTCGCTTGTCCTCATCATGGCGAAACCTTAACTGGGAACCGTCATCCCCGTCGCTGCGCCATCTTCCGGATCGTTCATGACCGACACGCTCTCACTGCTCAAGCTCCGTCGCTCGGTGCCACCGCAATTTCTCACCGCTCCGGGGCCGGACGATGCGCAACTGCGCGAGATCCTGACCGTGGCGGCGCGCGTGCCCGACCATGGCAAGCTCGCGCCCTGGCGCTTCATCGTCTTCTCCGGGGCTGCCAAGGAGAAGGCAGCCGAGATCGTCGGAGCCGTCTTCAAGGAACGCAATCCGCAGGCCGACGAGGACAAGGTCGCCTTCGAGCGCAAGCGCCTGCTCCATGCCCCCGTCGTGATCGCCGTGGTCTCGCGGGCCCGCAAGCACGAGAAGATCCCGGAATGGGAGCAGGAGCTCTCGGCCGGCGCCGTCTGCATGAACATGCTGATCGCGGCCGAGGCGCTCGGCTTCAACGGCTCCTGGCTGACCAACTGGTTCGCCTTCGACCGCAAGGTGCTCGATGCCTTCGGGCTCGCGCCGGACGAGCGCGTCGCCGGCTTCGTCCATCTCGGCAAGGCGGATGGCCGCCCGGCCGACCGCGAGCGGCCGGACCTTGCCGCGATCGTCAGCCGGTTCGGAGCATGAGCGCGATGTACTACACGGATCAAGGGCGCGATCTCGATTTCCGGCACGATCCGTTCAAGGCGATCGTGACGCCGCGGCCGATCGGCTGGATCAGCGCGGTAAACGCCAAGGGCGAGGTCAATCTCTCGCCCTACAGCTTCTTCAACGCCATCTCGTCACGCCCGAACATCGTGATGTTCTCCTCCGAGAACAAGAAGGATGCGGTGGCCTTCATCGAGGAGACCGGCGAGTTCACCTGCAGCCTGGTGAGCAAGGCGCTCGACCAGCAGATGAACCTGACCTCGGCGCCGCTGCCGCGCGGCGAGAATGAATATGTCCATGCCGGGCTGGAGATGGCGCCGTCGCGCATCGTCAAGCCACCGCGGGTCGCCGCCAGCCCCGCTGCGCTCGAATGCAAGCTGCTCTCGATCCAGCAGCTCAAGGACATCGACGGCAACGACGTGCCGCGCTGGATGGTCCTCGGCCAGGTCGTCGCGACCTATGTCGGCGAGGCCTTCGTCCATGACGGCCGCTTCGACACGGCCAAAGCCAATCCGATCGCGCGCTGCGGCTACAGCGACTATGCCGAGGTCAGCGAATTGTTCTCGATCGTTCGGCCGGCCGGAGGCTGAGCGCCATGTTCCGGCGCCAGGACGAGGAGCCGGACGAGCAATGGCGCATGACCGTGAACCTGCTCGCGATCATTGCCGTGCTGGTGATGATCGGGGCGGGGTTCTGGCTGCTGCGCGAACTGAACGCCGCCAAGAAGGCGCAGGAATGCCTGGCAAGCGCGGCGCGGCATCAATGCCGGCAGATCGGGACCCGGTGACCGCGTCCCGAAACTCGAATCAGCGGAATCGCTTGCGCCGGATCATTGACGCAATCTGTCAGCCCGCGCCTTCAAGCGGCGGGCGCGCATCAGGTGCGGCCGGTCGAGCATCTCGCCGTCGAGCCCGACCACGCCGAGGCCGGGGTTCTCGTCGAAGAGCTTGATGATCGCCTCGGCCCGGGCGAGCGCGTCGGGCGAGGGCGAGAAGACCTCGTTGATGACAGGCACCTGCGCCGGATGGATGGCCATCTTGCCGGTGAAGCCGTCGCGGCGTGCGGCGATGCATTCGGTGCGCAAGGCCGCCTCGTCCCGGAAGGCGGTGAAGACGGTGTCGATCGCGTCGACCTGCGCCGCCGAAGCCGCAAAGAGCAGGAGCGAGCGTGCCAGCCGGTAGGGATCGGCATAGGTGCCGCTTTCCAGCCGGTTGGTCTCGGCACCGAGATCGGCCGAAAGATCCTCGGCGCCCCAGGTCAGGCCGGAGAGGCGGTGGCTGGCGCCGGCATAGCTGCCGAGACCGAAGATGCCCTTGCCGGTCTCGGTGGCGATCGCGATGATCTTGGTCCCGCCGTCGGGCAGGTCATACTCCGCCTCGCGTACCGCGACATGGGCTGCGAGATGGCTGAGATCGGGCCCACCCTCCGCCTTCGGCAGCATGATCGCGTCCGGGCTGCCCTGCATGACGACATCGAGATCGGCCTCGGTCATGCCCGTCGTGAGTGCGTTGACGCGCACGATCAGGCGGGGGCGCTTGGCCCGGCCATTCACCTCCTTGAGGAAATCGCGGGCGAGTTCGCGCGCAGCCGGCTTGGCATCGAGCGCGACGGAATCCTCGAGGTCGAGGATCAGCGCGTCGGCGCCGCTGTCCAGGCCCTTCTGCAGCTTCTTCTGGTTGTCGGCGGGGACGAAGAGGAGCGAGCGCATCAGGCCTGTCCTTCCACGGGACGCTTCTTCATGAAAGCCTGCCGGCGGCACTGCGCCACCAATGTGCCGTCCTGCTTGTAGGCGCGGTGGTGGAAGTCGACGATCCCGGCGTCCGGCCGCGACTTCGATTCGCGCTTGGCGACGATCTGCGTGACGCAGTTCACCGTGTCGCCCTCGAAGAGCGGGGCCGGGAAGGTGACGTCGGTCATGCCGAGATTGCCGATGGTGGTGCCGACCGTCGTGTCGTTGACCGAGATGCCGATCATCAGGCCGAGCGTGAACAGCGAGTTTATCAGCGGCTTGCCCCATTCGGTTTCGGTCGCGCAGAAATGCGCGTCGATGTGCAGGGGCTGCGGATTCAGCGTCATATTGGAGAACAGCATGTTGTCCATCTGCGTGACCGTGCGGGTCAGCCGATGCTCGATCGAGACGCCGATCTCGAAATCCTCGAAATAGAGCCCGCCGCGCCTATGCCGCATCGCTTCCGCCATCGTCTTGCTCCTGTGGCACTTTTTCGGTCCGGGCCGGGGTCGGCAAACGGCCGTTTTAACGGTTCGCTTACCATAATCGGTCCAGTCTCTGCGTGTGCTCCGGTCCGCCTGGAACGGCAGCGGCCCGAGTGACCCAATGTTCCTTTTCAGCACGCCGAGCACCCGCGAGACAACGCCCGCCAATCCTGTGGTCAGCGCGATCAAGCAGGGCGCAGACAAGACCGGCGTCGGCTTCGACTATCTCCTCAAGACCGCGCAACGCGAATCCTCGCTGGAGCCGGATGCGAAAGCGCGCACCTCGAGCGCGACCGGCCTGTTCCAGTTCATCGAGCAGACCTGGCTGTCGATCATGCGTCAGGAAGGGCCGAAGCAGGGCATGGCGAATTATGCCGGCGCGATCAGCGAGGACGGCAGCGGCCGCTTGACCGTGTCGGATCCGGCGCTGCGCGAGAAGATCCTGCAGTTGCGAACCGATCCGCAGGTCGCAACCGTGATGGCCGGCGCGCTGACGCAGAAGAATGCCGAGCAGCTCGGCCAGGCGCTCGGGCGCCAACCGCAGGCCGGCGAGCTCTACATGGCGCATGTTCTGGGTGCGCGTGGCGCCACCGACCTGATCCGTACGGCCGGGAATGACCCGACGCGTGCCGCCGCTCGCGATTTCCCGGAGGCGGCCGCGGCGAATCGTTCGATCTTCTACGACAAGGCCGGCCGGGCCCGCAGCGCCCAGGAGGTCTACGGATTGCTCGCCGCCAGCCATGCCAACACCCAGGTCGCAGCGACGACCGGCGCCATGCTGGCGCAGGCCAAGCCTACGGGTACTGCTACGACAGCGACCGCTTACGCGTCCGAGCCCCCGGTCGCACCGATCGCCGCGGCGCTTGCGCCAGATCGGGCAAGGGGGCTGATCGGCCTGTTCTCGACCGAAGGATCGCGTGCGCCGGTTTCGAAGGCCGTCGCCAATCTCTGGACCACGCCGCGCAGCAACAGCACGTCCCGTACGACCGGCGACGATCCGGCGACCCGCTATTTCCCGCGTGTGAGCGCCACGACGAGCGAAGGCGAAGCCTCATCCGCCGGCAAGACCGCCAAGACGGACAGCGCGAGCGCAACGACCGCTTCGGCCACCGTCAGCGCGCCGTTGCCGCCGTCGCGGCCGCGTGATCTCGCCGTGGCGGATACACAGACGGCGTCCAGCGAGACAGTCGCCACCCGGCGCCAGCGGCGCGGGCCGCTCGATCTCAGCCAGTTCATGCTCCATGGGAGGCGCGGATGATCGTCCGTCGCTTCCTGCTCTGGGCCCGCACTGCGCCGGCTGAGGCACGTGCGAAAGGGGCTGCCGCATTGGCGGGCGCCTATCTGCGCTCGGCGATGTCGCCCGAGGATAAGCGCGAGGCGCAGACGGCCCTCATATCACTGGTCGACGACCCCTCGCCATTGGTCCGCCGTGCGCTTGCCGAGGAACTCGCTGCCGCGCCGCAGGCGCCGCGCAATCTGGTGCTGGGGCTGATCGCCGAGCAGAGCGACATCGCTGCCCTGTTGCTGGCGCAGTCGCCGGTGCTTACCGAGGCCGATCTCGTCGATGCCGCAGCCGTTGGAGACGGCCTCGCGCAGCGGGCGATCGCGCAGCGGTCCTGGCTGTCGCCCGGCATCTGCGCTGCCTTGGCCGAGGTCGGCTGCGAGGAGGCGCTGGTTGTCCTGCTCGCCAATCCGACCGCCGAGATTCCCGATTTCTCGCTGGAGCGCATCTTCGAGCGCGAGGGCGAGGCAGGAGCGGTGCGTGAGGCCATGCTGGCGCGCGACGACCTGCCGCCGGGCTTGCGCCAGGCGATCGCCGCCAAGGTTTCCGATGCGCTCGCCGCCTTCGTCTCGGGTTGCGGCTGGCTGACCGAGGAGCGCAGCGCCCGGCTCGCCCGCGAATCGACCGAGCGGGTCGCGGTCGCGCTCGCGGCCGGCGGCGAGGCGAGCGATGCACCGGCGATCGTCGATTGCCTGCGCGAGAATGGCCGCCTGACGCCGGGCGTGATCCTGCGCTCGCTGCTGAGCGGCGAGCCGGCCCTCGCCGAATCCGCCTTCGCGGCGCTCTCCGACCTGCCGCTGAAGCGCGTGCAGGCACTGCTCTGGGATCGGCGCGGGGCCGGCCTCAGGGCGCTCTATCGCAAGGCAGCAATGCCGGAGGCCCTGCTGCCGGCCTTCGCCGCCGCCGTGGAAGCGCTGAAGCAAGTGGGCCCCGGATCCCACGGCAGGGGCGGCATTGACCGTAACCTTCTGGCGGAGGTCCTGATCGCCTGCGAGAGCCTGGAAGGTCCTGGGGCCAATGCGCTGATGGCGCTGTTGCGCAGGCTCGATGCGGAGGCGGCCCGCGACGAGGCACGGGCACTAGCGGATTCGCTCGCCGACGATGCGGCCCTGGCATTGCTGGTCGAAGCCGATCCGAACTTCCTCATCGAGCTCGATCTCGGCGACCTGCGCGACGCGGCCTGAACGATCCGGGTGATTCCGCCGCCGGCTTGACCGGCTGCTGGCATGCTGGTTGCCTGACGGCCGCCGTATCGCCAGGGCTCCACCATCCCGGATCGACGCCCTGTTGCCAGGGAGCTTGAAATGCCGACACGTCGCGCTTTCATCGCAGGCACGGCTGCCGCAATCGCGGTCAGCAAACCCAATATCGGCCGCGGGGCCGATAAGAACGTCATCAAGTTCGTGCCGCAGGGCGACCTTGCCGTCGTCGATCCGATCTGGACGACGGCGACCGTCACGCGCAATCACGCCTTCCTCGCCTATGATACGCTGTTCGGACAGGACGAGAGCTACAAGGCGCAGCCGCAAATGGCCGAAGGCGCGCTCGCCGAGGCCGATGGCAAGAGCTGGACGATCAAGCTGCGCGAGGGCCTCAAGTTCCACGACGATACGCCGGTGCTGGCCAGGGATTGCGTCGCCAGCCTGAATCGCTGGGCCAAGCGCGATTCCTTCGGCCAGACGCTGATGGCGCAGACCGACGAACTGGTCGCTGTCGACGACAAGACCTTGCGTTTCAGATTGAAGAAGCCGTTCCCGCTGCTGCCCGACGCGCTCGCCAAGATGACGGCCTCGGTGCCGGTGATCATGCCGGAGCGCCTGGCGAAGACCGAGGCGACGACGCAGATCACCGAGGTGATCGGCAGCGGACCGTTCCGTTTCATCGCGAGCGAGCGCCAGCCCGGCAATCGGTCGGTCTACGAGAAGTTCACCGGTTACGTGCCGCGCGGCGACGGCAAGCCCGGCCGCACCGCTGGACCGAAGATCGTCCATGTCGAGCGGATCGAATGGCACACCCTGCCGGACCCGGCGACCGCGGCGGCGGCGCTGCAGAGCGGCGAGATCGACTGGGTCGAGCAGCCCCTGCCGGACATCCTGCCGCTGCTGGCCAAGGATCCGAAGCTCGAGGTCGCGATCAAGGAGACGACCGGCTCGATCGCGATCATGCGGATGAACCATCTGCATCCGCCCTTCGACAATCCGGCGATCCGCCGCGCCGTGCTGATGGCGATCGACCAGGCCGAGTTCATGGAGGCGGTCGGTGGCCCCGACAAGACGCTGTGGCGCACCGGCGTCGGGCTGTTCCCGCCAGGCACTCCGATGGCGAACGAGGCCGGCGTGGAGGTGCTGAATGGCCCGCGCGATATCGCCAAGGTCAAGCAGGCCCTGGCGGCTGCCGGCTACAAGGGCGAGAAGGTGGTGCTGCTCGGCGTTACCGATCTCGCCAATCTCAAGGCCGAATGCGAGGTCGGCGCCGAGATGCTGAAGCGCATCGGCATGAACGTCGACTACCAGGTGATGGACTGGGGCGCGGTGGTGACGCGCCGGGCCAACAAGGAGCCGCCGGGCAATGGCGGCTGGAACTGCTTCTTCACCGGCTGGAACGGCATCGATATTCTCGACCCGGTCGGCCACATCTCGTTGCGCGGCAATGGCATGGCCGCCTGGCCGGGCTGGCCAGTGGCGCCGAAGATCGAGGCGCTGCGCGAGGCCTGGATGGAGGCCTCCGACCTCGCTGGGAAGCAGAAGATCGCGGCCGAACTTCAGAAGCAGGCCTTCGAGGACGTGCCTTACGCGCCGCTGGGCCAGTATTTCCAGCCGACGGCCTTCAGCCGCAAGCTCACTGGTGTGCTGCCGAGCTTCCCGACCTTCTGGAACGTCAAGCGCGCCTAGCGAGCGCGGCCCTGGCGAGAAGGCCGCCGAGCAGCAGGCAGCCTGCCCGCAGCCAGGCTGCAAGTGCCTGGCGGCCGAGTTCCGGTGTGAGCTGGGCCGCCGGCGGCGGCAGACCGAGCGAGCGCAGGAGCTGATCGGCGAGGAGCGCGAGCACGAGGACCGCGACGAAGCCGGCCAGCGCTGCCATGACGCTGCGCAGCCAATACAAGGCCGGCACTATGGCAATGGTGGGAGCGGCAGGCGGGCGCATCGTCTGGTCCTCGGCGGGTCTGCGTCGAGGACGGACGAGGATCGGCGCTGCCGACACCACGTCGAAAAAATTCTGAAACGCCGCCCCCGCAAGGCTGCCAGGCGCGTTTCGACATGGACAACGCCGGCAATTCGGCCAATGTCCCGTTATCGCCACGCTTTCCTGCGAAAACCCTCCTCATAATGACCATTCACCATCCCGCCGTCCCCGCGCTGACCGTCTGGGTAGCGCTGGAGAGCCCCACCCATCACGTGCCCGGCGTCAACGGCATGATGGACCTCGTCGCCAGGGAGGTCGAAGGCCTGCCGATCGCGGTCGAGCGCGTTCCCGGCCGTGACGGGCTTGGCGACACCCTGATCCTGCGTGCCGGTGTCCGGAACGGCGAGAAGGCGATCGCATT
Organism: Allobosea lupini; assembly: GCF_900109525.1. Lineage (GTDB taxonomy): Bacteria > Pseudomonadota > Alphaproteobacteria > Rhizobiales > Beijerinckiaceae > Allobosea > Allobosea lupini. The sequence continues at coordinate 59,742 of NZ_FOAN01000001.1, forward strand.
GATGTCGCATCTCGACACGGTCCATCCGGTCGGGACCAGCGCCAAGGACCTGGCCGTCCGCGTCGAGGGCGACCGCCTTTACGGCCCCGGCGTGTATGACATGAAGGGCGGCGCCTGGCTCGCCCTGCAAGCCTTCAAGGACGCCGCCAAGGCCGGCACGGCGCAGCGGCCGCTGGTCTTCCTGTTCACGCCGGACGAGGAGATCGGCTCCCCGACCTCGCGTGAGCTGATCGAGGATATCGGCCGCGAGGCGATGGCGGTGCTCGTGACCGAGCCGGCGCGCGAGGGCGGCAAGATCGTTACGGCGCGCAAGGGCGTCGGCCGGTTCGAGGTCAAGCTCGAAGGCCGGCCGGCGCATTCCGGCTCGCGCCATGCCGATGGCCGCAACGCCATCCGCGAGGCGGCGCACCAGATCCTCGCGATCGAGGGCATGACCGACTATTCGCGCGGCATCACCACGACGGTCGCGCTGGTCGGCGGCGGCACCGCGGCCAACGTCATCCCGCAGCATGCCTGGTTCAGCGTCGATTGCCGCGTCACCACCGTTGCTGATGGTGTCGCGATGGAGCAACGCATCCTCGGCCTGAAGGCTCATGATCCGGATGTGAAGCTCTCGATCACCGGCGGCATGAACCGGCCGCCCTATGAGAAATCTCCGGAAGTCGCAGCGCTTTTCGAGCAGGCGCGGGCGGTGGCCGCCGAGGTCGGCTTCGACCTGCAGGACTGCCCGATGACCGGCGGCGGCTCGGACGGCAACTTCACCGCGGCGCTGGGCATCCCGACGCTGGACGGGCTCGGCATCGACGGCGATGGTGCCCACACCTTGCAGGAATACGCGCTGATCTCCTCGATCGCGCCGCGCCGGGCGCTGATCAAAGGGCTGCTGGAGACGCTGTGAGAGCGCCCCCCTTCCGTTAGCCGGACAAATCCGCTCTGATCCGTTCAAGGCCAAGAACCCGGCCGGAGCGGAGGAGTGCGGCATGAAGGGCTGGATCGCAGGTGTGCTCGGCGTGGTAGGCGTGATGGTGGCGGGAATGGCTGAGGCGCAGGATCTGATCGTCGAGAAGAAGGTCTTCGAGCTGCCGAGCTACACCACGCAGGGCGGCAGGACACTAAAGAACGTCAAGGTCGGCTGGGAGAGTTACGGCACGCTCAACGCCGACAAGTCCAATGCGATCCTGATCTGCCATTTCTTCTCGGCCAATTCGCACGCCGCCGGCAAATATGCGGTCGCCGACGCGGCGCCCGGCTACTGGGACGCGATCATCGGGCCGGGCAAGGCGATCGACACCAACAAGTATTTCGTCTTGTCCTCCGATACGCTGGTGAACCTCAACACCGGCGACCCGAAGGTGACGACCACCGGCCCGGCCTCGATCGACCCGGATACGAACAAACCCTATGCGCTCGATTTCCCGGTCGTGACCATCGGCGATTTCGTCAACGTCCAGAAGGCCCTGGTCGAGAGTCTTGGCATCAAGAAGCTGGTCATGGTCGCCGGTCCGTCGATGGGGGCGCTGCAGACCTATGAATGGGCGGCAAGCTATCCCGACATGGTCGGCAAGGCGATGGCGGTGATCGGGGCGGCCGAGGCCGACGCCCAGCTGATCGCCTGGCTCGACGTCTGGGCGGCGCCGATCCTGGTCGATCCGAACTGGAACAAGGGCGACTATTACGGCAAGACGCCGCCCAATGCGGGCCTCGCCAAGGCGCTGACGGTGGTGACGCTGCAGGCCAATCATGGCGACTGGACCAACGGCACCTTTGGCCGCCGCCCAGCCAAGGAGGGCGAGAACCCGGGGAAAGCGCTCGGCAACAAGTTTCAGGTCCAGAGCATCCTCGACAATGCCGGCGAAGCGCGCGCCAAGGTCTCCGACGCCAACCATTTCCTCTATCTGGTCAAGGCAAACCAGCTCTACGCCGCCGGCGGCAAGTCGCTCGCCGACGCGATGAGCCGGATCAAGGCGCCGCTTCTGATCGTCAATCAGCCCAAAGACCTGGTCTTCCCCGACGAGATGATCCAGCGCACCGTCGCCGAAGCGAAGAAGGCCGGGCGTGACGTGACCCATGTGACCATCCAGGGCACGCGCGGCCATCTCGACGGCGTGATCTCGATGAAGCAGGCGGAAGGGGCAGTGAAGGCGTTCCTGGAGAAGTAGCCGTAGGCTGCGCTATCCGGCAAAGCGCTCGCGATAGGCCTGCGGGCTCGCGCCGAGCCGGCGCAGGAAGGCGCGGCGCAAGGTCTCTTCGGAACCGAAGCCGCAGCGGCGGCCGGCCTGGGCGACGGACAGGCCCTGTTCGAGCAGGCGGCGCGCCGTTTCGATCCTGATTTCCTCGACGGCGCGGGCCGGCGTGCGGCCGGTCGCCTCGCGGTAGTGCCTCGCGAAGCTGCGCAGGCTCATATTGGCCTGTCCGGCCAGCCGCTCCAGCGAGAGATCGCCGCGCAGGTTCTCGACGATCCAGCCATGCAGCCGGTCGAAGCGCTCGTCCTTCTCCTGCAACGTCAGCGCTGCGCTGAACTGGGCCTGGCCGCCGGGGCGCTTGAGGAAGACGACGAGCTGGCGGGCGATGGCGAGCGCCGGCTCGCGGCCGAGATCGGCTTCGACCAGAGCGAGCGCGAGGTCGATGCCGGCGGTGACGCCGGCCGAGGTCCAGACCTCGCCGTCGCGAATATAGATCGGATCGGGCTCCAGCTTCACCGCCGGGAACATCGCCCGGAACTCGGCGCAGCGGCCCCAATGCGTCACGGCGCGCCTGCCGTCGAGCAGGCCTGCCGACGCCAGCAGGAAGGCGCCGCTGCAGACCGAGGCGACACGCTGCGCCGCCGCGGCGCGCTGCCGGACCCAGTCGACGAGTGCCGCATCCCGGCAGGCTGCGTTGACGCCGTAGCCGCCGGCGACGACCAGCGTGTGCAGCGGCGCGGCCGGCTCGGGAAGTGGGGCCGCGCCAAGCTCGAGCCGCGCGCTCGTGATCACGCGACCTTCGCCAGCGACGACCGCCGTCTCATAGGGCAGGGGTCGAGCGGCGAGATGAGCGAGGTCGTTGGCGGTGGCGAAGACCTGCAAGGGCCCGGCGACGTCGAGCAGTTGCCCGCCGGGAAAGGTCAGGATCTCGATGCGGCGCGGGTTTGGCATGAAGCGAGGGGTGCTTGGCAGTTCGGCCAGAGCTTTGCCTGCTAGGCTGCTCCCGTCAATCAGGAGTTCCGCCCATGTCCCTCAGCTTCGGCATTCTCGTCTTTCCGCAGGTCCAGCAGCTCGATCTGACCGGCCCCTATGAGGTCTTCGCGTCGGCAAGGGATGCGCAGGTGCATCTGATCTGGAAGGATAAGGCGCCGCTCAAGGCCGCGACCGGGCTGACACTGACGCCGACCACGACCTTCGCCGAGTGCCCGCCGCTCGATGTGCTCTGCGTGCCGGGCGGGGCCGGGGTCAATCCGCTGCTGACTGACGAGACCGTCCTCGCCTTCCTGCGCGAGCGGGCCGGGCAGGTGCGCTATCTCACCTCGGTCTGCACGGGATCGCTGGTACTGGGGATGGCCGGGCTGCTGAAAGGGAAGCGCGCGACCAGCCACTGGAACGCCCATGACCTGCTGGCGCGCTTCAGCGCGATCCCGACCGAGGGGCGCGTGGTGCGCGACGGCAATCTGATCACGGCGGGCGGTGTCACCTCCGGCATCGATTTCGGGCTCACCGTGATCGCCGAACTGCTCGGCGAGGAGGAGGCGCAACTGATCCAGCTCTCGCTCGAATATGCGCCTGAGCCGCCGTTCCGGGCCGGCACGCCGCAGGAGGCGCCGGAGGCGATCCTGGCTGCGGCAAGGCAGCGCCTTGCCGGCTCGCGCGCGGCGCGCGAAAAGCTGCTGGCGGCGCTGTAGGCTGCGGTTGAAGCGGGGCGAGCATGGCCGAGGACCGTAGCATTCTCCTGTTCTCCTACGGCACGCTGCAGCAGGACAATGTCCAGCTCGCCTCGTTCGGGCGCCTGCTCGACGGCCATGACGACGCCATGCCGGGCTTCGCCCAGACCATGCTGGAGATCACCGATCCCGAGGTGATCCGCACCAGCGGCAAGCGCTTCCATCCGGTGGTGGCGCCGAGCGACGATCCCGCCGACAGCGTGCCCGGCAAGGTCTTCAGCATCACGGCCGAAGAGCTCGCTGCCGCCGACCGCTACGAGGTCGCTGACTACAAGCGGATCAGCGTCCGGCTGGCCTCGGGCAAGGAGGCGTGGGTCTACGTCAAGGCGTGAACGCCACGCATTCGTCCGCGGGCCTTAGAGCGGGCGCTCCCGCAGTGCCTTGAGCGCAGCGTCCTTGGCGCCCTGCGCGAGCGCTTCCGTCGGGTAGTCCTGGCTGCGGAAGCGCCATTTGTCGCGCAGCAACCCGGCTTTGGCGACCGGTTCGGCGGTGAGCCGGGCCAGCTCGCCTTGCCGCTGCTCTCGCTTTGCTTCCAGCGCGGCCGCAGTTTCCACCGCCTGGCGCTGCGCCCTCTCCCGGTCACGCTCGGCCTGCTGCGCCTCGGTGATCTCGACCCAGCGCTGGGCCATCACCACGAGGCCTTCGGTATAGGGCGCGCCGTAGCCGACGCCGTAGCCGCCCCAGTTGGTGCGATCGAGCGAAACAGAGTACTGGCTGGCTGCATAGTAATAGCTGGCGGTGAGCGGCGTTACGGACTTGATCTCCCAGCCGCCCTCGGTCAGCTCGGCGATCAGCCCCGACAACTGCTCGTCCAGCGTCGACCGGTCGGGGGCGATGTGGCCCCAAACGGCATCGCCCTTGCTGCCCGTGTCTTCGTTCCGGTAGCCGCAGTGGAGCCGGCGGGTACAGCTCTCGATCAACCTCGGCATGGTCAGATGTCGCCAGCCTCTTCGAAGACCAGCCGCGAATGGGCGCCGGTGCTGCCGATGATTGCGCAGGAGGCCTTGTCGCGCTTCGGCGCCGGCCCGGTCAGGACGATCCGCGAGCCGAAGCCGTTTGGATTGTCCTCCATCATCCCCGCGACCGGGTAGGCGGCCGGCTCGCAGCCCTTCTTGAAGACATAGGCGGTACCACTGATCCGCTTGCCGTTGAAGCGTCCCTCGAACAGCAAGGTTCCGGAGCGGACCGTGCCGGCAATCGCGGCCTTGGGCTCGTCATAGACGATCCTGCCACGAGCCTCGTCGACGAGGACGGTCGAACCATTATGGTTCCAGAGCGAGCCGTCGAGCCCCGCGGCCGAGGCTTGTGCGATTGTTGTTGCGAAGGCGATGGCGGCCAGGCTGGTGATGCGCTGCATGATGCTCCTCTCTGCTTGCAAGCTGCATAGCAGCGACGTGTAAGCAATCGGTCCGCTTGCGGCGCGCAAGTCGAGCGAGCGAATTCATCGATGATTAGGATGGCACGGCACGTGCCCGGCTGCGGCGGTTCGGCTGATGGACAGCGGCCAGGCAGGTCGCTATCGACGGTGCCGGGGAGCCGGTCCTTGAGCGCAGCCAAGTCCATCAGAGCAAGATCCTGGGTCGCGATCGTCGCGGCCTATGTGCTCGTGCTGCAGGGGCTTTTCGGCGCGCTCGTCTCCGGGCAGAGTCTCGCGCCGGCGCTGCTCGATCGCGCCGCGCATCTGACGCTGTGCGCTCCCGGTTCCGAGAGCGTGCCGGTGCCGGGGCAGGAGCCCGCGCCACATCTGCCGGCCTGCTGCCTGCTCGGCTGCGCCTGGGTCGGCGCGGCGTATGCGCCGCCCGACCGGCCGGCGCTCCTCGAGGAGGTCGAGGCCGGCGTCACGATCGTCGGCTTTGACGATCTGACCGAACGGCCGCTGCCGGGGCAGGAGCGGCTCGCCGCACGCCCGAGAGGACCGCCCATTCGGACCTGACGCCGCGGCGGCCTTGAGGCCGCTTCCGCCGCAATGACCAAATGCTCCGCCAGGCCAGCGCGCCGGCGGCATTTCGGCAGGTCCATTTCGGGAAACCCAGCCATGACCGCTCACGCGGATATCCGCACGCGCGCCGATGCCGGCCGCGCCTTCGCATTATCGTCCGAATTCAAAGCCTTCATCGCGAGGCTGCACTTCTATGCCGGGCTGTTCGTCGGCCCGTTCATCCTGGTCGCGGCGCTGACCGGCACGCTCTATGTGCTGACGCCGCAGATCGAGAACCTGATCTATCGCGAGCAATTGACCGCGACCCAGGCGGGCGACCCCGCTTCGCTCGCCGCCCAGACCGAGGCCGCGCGAAAGCACATCGGCGAGGGGCCGCGCTTCTTCGCCATCCGCCCCGCCCCAGCCGCTGGCCAGACGACGCGCGTCATGTTCGCTCAAGCCGGTCTCGGCGATTCCGAAAGCCGGGCGATCTTCGTCGACCCGGTCTCGCTGGCGATCAAAGGCGACCTCATCGTCTACGGCACCAGCGGCATCCTGCCGTTCCGGACGCAGCTCGACTATCTGCATCGCAACCTGCTGCTCGGCGAATTCGGCCGCAACTACAGCGAGCTTGCCGCATCCTGGCTCTGGGCGGTGGTTCTGGGCGGCGTCCTGATGTGGTTCTGGCGGCGCCATCCACGAGCCGCCGAGCGGGCGCGGACGAACCCTGCGCTGCGCGACCGGCGCTGGCACGGGCTGATCGGGCTGACGCTGTCGCTCGGCCTCGTCTTCCTGTCGATCACCGGGCTGACCTGGTCGAAATACGCAGGCGACCGGATCGATGCGCTCCGGGCCAATCTAGGCTGGGTGACCCCTTCGGTCTCGCTGAAGCTCGGCGCGGCGCCCGCTACCGACGCGCATGCCCATCACGGCGATCATGACTCGGCCGTGGGTTCGGCCGCGCCTGGGAGCTTTCAACAGCTCGATGCGGTCTTTTCCGCCGCAAGGGCGGCCGGCATCGATTCTCCGCATGTCGAGATGCGCCCGCCCCGGGCCGAGGGCCAGGCTTGGCTCGTGCGCGAATACGATCGGAGCTGGCCGACGCAGGTCGACACGGTCGCGCTTGATCCGCGCGATCTCTCCATCGTCAGCCGGGCCGACTTCGAGACCTTTCCGCTGATCGCCAAGCTGATCCGCTGGGGCATCGACGCCCATATGGGCATCCTGTTCGGCTGGCCGAACCAATTGCTGATGACGGGCCTCGGCCTCGCGCTCGTCGTGACGACATTGCTCGGCTACCGGATCTGGTGGCGCCAGCGGCCGGCGCCGGGCTCGCTGCCGCGCACGCTGGTCCAGGCCTGGCTGCGGCTCGGCTGGGCGGGCAGGGCGATTGCGGCCGTCGTTGCCGCGGGATTGGGCTGGGCGCTGCCGCTGGTGGGCTTGAGCCTCGCAGCCTTCCTGCTCGTCGACATCGCCCGCTGGCGGCGGGCGCGAACGGCCTGAGCCCAAGCTCGATCCGGGGCGGCTCAGCCGCTCCGGATCACCGCCCTGATGCCGTCGATGACGAACTGCACCGCCAGCGCGGCGAGAATGACGCCGAGCAGGCGGGTCAGCACGACATTGCCGGTGACGCCGAGCAGGCGCGCGATCGGCACCGCCATCAGGAAGACGACGAGGCAGGAGAGGATCACCAGCCCGCAGATCGCGGCGAGCGAGGACAGCATTACGATGTCGCCGTTGGCGCGGCCGGCGAGCAGCATCATCGCGGTCAGGGCGCCGGGGCCGGCCATCAGCGGGATCGCCAGCGGGAAGGCGGCGACATTGCGGATATGGTCTTGGGTGATCGCGGTGTCGGCCGTCTGCTGCTTGCGCTCGTTGCGGCGCTCGAACACCATCTCGAACGAGATCCAGAACAGCAGGAAGCCGCCGGCGATGCGGAAGGCCGGCAGCGAGACGCCGAGCGCCTTCAGCACGACATCGCCGGCGAGGCCGAAGAAGGCCATGATGCAGAAGGCGATGATGCAGGCGCGCACCGCGACCTGCCGCCGCTCATTCGCCGACATGCCGCGCGTCAGCGACAGGAAGATCGGCGCCAGCCCCGGCGGGTCGAGCGTCACCAGCAAGGTGACGAGCGCGGAAGAGAGATATTCGGCGAACATGTCTCACCCCGAGCTTATTGCACTGCTCTTGTTGTCCTCTCGCCATTCCGGTGCTGCGCCGCGAGGCGGATTGTCCGGAACGACGGCGCGATTCCGCGCTTGCCGGGGCACTCTAGGCTCGGCCCGCAGCACCCGTCACGCAGGAAACATGGCGAGATTGGGGAGCCGACGCGAAAGCGAATCAAAAACGCCTCGTAAGTCGCTGCGATAAAACGGTTTTATTTTCTCTGAATAGATTCGCGTTTTGCTGGCTTCATGCGCCGGAATCGGGTAGCCAGAGCGTTGAAAAACCAGCGGTAAACGGGACTTTTTCCCTTGAGCGAAGACAACGACGACAAGCGCGACGACGGCCCGCAGCCGGGTGGCGACATCAAGCCGATCGCGATCACCGACGAGATGAAGAAGAGCTATCTCGATTACGCCATGAGCGTGATCGTGAGCCGCGCTCTCCCGGACGTCCGCGACGGCCTCAAGCCCGTGCACCGGCGCATCCTGTTCTCGATGCACGAGAACAAGAACCTGCCCGACCGACCCTATACGAAGTGCGCGCGCATCGTCGGCGACACGATGGGTAAATACCATCCGCACGGCAATCTCGCGGTCTATGACGCGCTGGTGCGCATGGCGCAGGACTTCTCGCTGCGCCTGCCGCTGATCGACGGCCAGGGCAATTTCGGCTCGATGGACGGCGACAGCCCGGCGGCCGATCGCTACACCGAGGCACGCCTCGACAAGGCGGCGATGCCGCTGTTGGAAGATCTCGACCTCGACACCGTCAACTTCCAGCCGAACTATGACGGCAAGGAGCACGAGCCGACGGTCCTGCCGGCGCGCTATCCGAACCTCCTGGTCAACGGCGCCGGCGGCATCGCCGTCGGCATGGCGACCAACATTCCGCCGCACAATCTCGGCGAGGTCATCGACGCCTGCATCGCGCTGATCGACGAGCCCGAGCTTTCGATCGACGACCTGATCGCGATCGTGCCAGGCCCGGATTTCCCGACCGGCGCCCAGATCATGGGCCGCAGCGGCATCCATTCGGCCTATCACACCGGGCGTGGCTCGATCGTGATGCGGGCCAAGACGCATATCGAGGAGCTGCGCAAGGAGCGCGAGGCGATCATCGTCACCGAGGTTCCCTATCAGGTGAACAAGGCGACGATGGTCGAGAAGATCGCCGATCTCGTCCGCGAGAAGCGGATCGAGGGCATCTCCGACCTTCGCGACGAATCGAACCGCGAAGGCGTACGCGTCGTCATCGAGATCAAGCGCGACGCCGTCGCCGATGTGGTGCTGAACCAGCTCTACCGCTTCACGCCGCTGCAGACCTCGTTCGGCGCCAATATGGTGGCGCTGACCGGCGGGCGGCCGGAAGTCCTGAACCTCAAGGACTTCATCTCGGCCTTCGTCGAGTTCCGCGAGGAAGTGGTCTCGCGGCGTACCCGCTACCTGCTCAACAAGGCGCGCGAGCGCGCCCATGTCCTGTGCGGCCTCGCCACTGCCGTCGCCAATATCGACGAGGTCATCCGGCTGATCCGCACGGCACCGACGCCGTCCGCCGCACATGAGGCCCTGATGGCGCGCGACTGGCCGGCCGACGACATCGCGCCGCTGATCGCGCTGGTCGACGATCCGCGTCACCCGATGAATGCGGATGGTACCTACCGCCTCTCGGACGCGCAGGCCAAGGCGATCCTCGAGCTGCGCCTTGCCCGCCTGACCGCTCTCGGCCGCGACGAGATCGGCGACGAGCTGGAGAAGCTCGCCAAGGAGATCGCCAACTATCTCGACATCCTGCGCTCGCGGGTGCGCATCCAGGAGATCATCAAGACCGAGCTCCTGGAGGTGAAGACCGCCTTCGCGACGCCGCGCCGCACCGAGATCCACGATTGGGGCTCGGATCTCGACGACGAGGACCTGATCGCCCGCGAGGACATGGTCGTCACCGTCTCCCATGCCGGCTACATCAAGCGCGTGCCGCTCTCGACCTATCGGGCGCAGAAGCGCGGCGGCAAGGGCCGCTCCGGCATGTCGACCCGCGACGAGGATTTCGTCACCCGCCTCTTCGTTGCCGACACGCATACGCCGATCATCTTCTTCTCCTCGCTGGGCCAGGCCTACAAGGAGAAGGTCTGGCGGCTGCCGCTTTCGGCGCCCAATGCGCGCGGAAAATTCCTCAACAACATGCTGCCGCTGGACAAGGACGAACGCATCACCACCGTGATGCCGCTGCCGGAGGACGAGGAGAGCTGGGGCCGGCTCGACGTGATGTTCGCCACCAAGACCGGCAATGTCCGGCGCAACAAGCTCTCCGACTTCGTCCAGGTCAACCGCAACGGCAAGATCGCGATGAAGCTCGACGAGGGCGATTCCATCGTCGACGTGCAGATCTGCTCCGAGCATGACGACGTCCTGCTGACCACGGCCGAGGGCCAGAGCATCCGCTTCGCGGTGCCGGAGGTGCGCGTCTTCAAGGGCCGCGACTCGACCGGCGTACGCGGCATCAACCTCGCCAAGGGCGACGAGGTGATTTCGCTTGCGATCCTGCACCATCTCGATGCGACGCCGGACGAGCGGGCTGCTTACCTGAAGCTCGCTTCGGCGGCCCGCCGCGCCGTGACCGGCGACGGTGACGAGGCGGCCGCGCCGGTCGCCGATGCGGAAGAGGCTGCCGGCGACATCGAACTCGGCCAGGACAAGTACGCCGAGATGGGCGCGTCCGAACAGTTCATCCTGACGGTGTCGGAAAAGGGCTACGGCAAGCGCACCTCGTCGTTCGAGTACCGGGTCACCGGGCGCGGCGGCAAGGGCATCACCGCAATGGTCGTCAATGAGCGCAACGGCAAGCTGATCGCCTCGTTCCCGGTGACCGACACCGACCAGATCATGCTGGTCACCGATGGTGGCCAGGTCATCCGGATCCCGGTCGAAGGGCCCAAGCCGATCCGCATCGCGGGGCGCTCGACCCAGGGCGTCACCATTTTCGACACGGCCGAAGGCGAGAAGGTCGTCTCGGTCGAGCGTATCGGCGAGGAGTCCGAGGAAGAGGGCGAGGCCGGCGAGACCGAGAATGGCGGTGAGGAGCCGGCCGGGGAGGCGTGAGCCTCCCTATCGGCTTCTCCTAACATTCTCCCGTTCTTGAAAGTGCGGGTCGTCCCGGGCGAAGCGGAGCGAAGAGCCGGGACCATTCCGGAACCTCTTCGGACGGGCTCCGGAATGGAGCCCGGATCGGCGCGGCTTGCCGCTTGTCCGGGATGACGCGGATGTGGAGAGTGATAGGCGCTCAGCGCAGCAGCGGGATCGCCTGGCCAATCGGCCGCAAGGCCGCATCGATCTCGGGCGTGAAGGCGGCGCCGAAGAACGGGCCGCGCAGGTCGAAGGGCACGCGCGTCGAGGTCGTCGTCGAATTCAACGCGCCGTTGAGGTCGAGCCAGCGCCGGGTGAGATCGGCAGTGCCGTTGAGGACCACAGTGTAGCCGGAGCCGGCGATCTGCGTGTCGGTGATGTAGAGCACGCCGAGATTGGCGAGCGCCGAGAGCTGCAGGGTCTCGAAGGTGCTCTTTCCCTGGCGCCAGTCGCGCGCGGAGGTCGGCGGCTTTTCCGCCTTGCGCAGCAGGTCTGGGAAGGCGATGCCGCGGAACTCGCCCTGCCGGATCGTCAGTCCGGCGCGGCCCGTCAGCGAACTCACCACCTGTTCCAGGCTGTTGCCGACGCCATCGAAGGCGAGTTGCCCGGTCGCGGTGCCGCTGAGGCGGGCGAGCGTCGGCAGGTCATCGGCGACCAGAGCGAGATTCACCTTCTCGAGGCCGAGCTGCAGCTTGACGTCGGCGCCGGCGGCGACCGGTGTGGCGAGGACGCGGGCGCGAGCCGAGCCGCCATAGGCCGAGGCGCGCAGCAGCGACGCCTCGAAGCGGCCCTTGCGGATCAGAAGCTGGGCCGCGAGATCCCCGAACCGGGCCGTGCCGATCCGGGCGGAGTCGAGGGACAGGCGCAAGTCGACATCATTGGTCGTCCAGCCGTCGAACTCGAGCGGTGTGCCGGCGTTGTCACCGTTGCCGGTCGGTGCCTGCGGTTCGGCCTGGCGCAGCAGGCGCCCGAGATCGAACTCGGCGCCGGCGAGCGTGCCGGAGAGCGCCCAGTTCGGCATGGCGCCGTCGAGCTTGAGAGCGCCCTCGAGCTGGTCGCCGTCGACCATGGCGACGACCGAGTCCAGCGCGACGCTGCTCTGGTTGATCTGGGCCTGCGCGGTCAGCTCGACCTGCCGGACGAGCGAAGCGATGCGCGGACGCGGGCCGATCCAGGCCAGGGCATCGGACAGCGATTTCGTGCTGAACTCGATCTGGCCACTGGTCGCATTCTGGGCGGCCGAGCGCGTGCCGTTGAGACGCAGATTCAGCAGGCGCGAGCCAAGCGAAAAGGCGGTGCGGGCCCGCTCGCCGGCTACCGGCCAGAGGATGTCGACCTTGGTGGCTTCGCCGCGCCAGGTGAAGGAGCCGGCGAGCGCGACCGGAGCCTGCGCTGTCCGTTCCTCGATCACCAGGTTGACGTCGCGCAGCGTCGTCAGGACCGTGCGGTCGGCGCGCATCATGACGCTGCCGGAGGTCAGGATGAGCCTGGTCTGGCCATCGAGCCGCGCGAGATAGCCGAGGACGCGATCGAGCCAGCCGGCATATCCGCCGCCGGATTCGTCGGATGCGACGTCGATCTCGGGGGCGACAAGATCGATGCGGTCAAAGTCGAGCTGGCCTGTGAGCAATGGGAGAAGGCGGGCGCGGGCGCGCAGGCGCGCCGCCTTGCCGGCGAGCACGCCCTGCGGATCGGCGAAGGTCACGTCGGACAGGCTGATCCGAGGCAGCGGGAGGATCGCGATCTCGGCCCGGCGCAGCCCCGTCACCTTGAGGCCGGTACGGGTCTCGATGCCGGCGACGACGGAGCGCTCGACCTGCGACACCGCGAGATTCCACGACCGCAGCCCGAGGGTGAGCAGCAGCGCAGCGGCCGCGGCGAGGCCGATCAGGAGTGCGCGTCGTGACATGGCCTGGTGTGTGGCCTTCATCTGCATAACGGCGGGGCCCCGTCGTCAGGCAATCCGATAACGCGAGCGATTCGACCGGCGGCCGGCATATCGTCGCGGCAAGGGTTTAGTCCTCCGGCCGGGGAATGTCGAGTTCGCGGCCCCTCCGGACGTCGAAAAGGCGGGGAAACATCTCAGTTTTCGCGTGAAACCGACGTTTGCTCGCCTGCGCGGGCGAGTCTCAGCGCCGGATAGATGCCGATCGCCACGATCAGCAGTGCCGCCAGCGCGCCGTCCTCGAAGACGCCGCGGGCGGCGTGGCCGTAGACCACCGTGGCGAGTGTGTCGAAGTTGAGTGGGCGCAGCAGCAGCGTCGCGGGCAGTTCCTTCATGCAGTCGACGAAGACGAGCAGGGCCGCAGCTGCGATGGCCGGGCGCATCAGCGGCCAATGCAGCCGGCGCAGCAATTCGCGCCTGTCGGCGCCGAGCGAGCGCGCGGCGTCGTCGATGCGCGGCGAGATGCGGGCATAGCCGCTCTCGACCCCGTTCACGGCAATCGTCAGGAAGCGCACGAGATAGGCGATGACCAACGCAGCGCCCGAGCCGAGCAGCAGCAGGCCAGGGCTCGCGCCGAAGAGCGCGCGGCTCGCATCGGCGACGACATTGTCGAAGGCGGCTAGCGGCACCAGCAGCCCGAGCGCCAGAACCGTGCCAGGTAGCGCATAGCCGAGCGAGGCGATGCGGGCGAGCAGCGGCAGGGCGCGCTCGCGCCCGAGCCGCAGCGCGGCGGCGATGCCGATGCCGATCACGACGATCAGCGCCGCGGCGAGCGCCGAGATCGCGACGGTGTTGGCGAGTGCGCGCCAGAGCGTCGGATCGGCCTGGGCGACGAGGTCGCGGCGCCACAACTCGCCGAGCAGGTAATAGAGCGGCAGCACCGCCCCGAATAGCGCTGGCAGGAAGCAGGCGAGCGACGCGATCCAGCCGCGAGCGCCGGAGAGCCGGATACGGCCGACCGGCCGCGGCCGCTTCACGGGGAGTGCGAAGCGTCGTGCTCCGCGCGTGCGCGCCTCGGCGGCCATCAGTCCGACCACGACAAGCAGCATGACACAGGCGATCTGGGTGGCGCCGGCCAGCGAGCCGCGATTGATCCAGGTGGTATAGACCGAGATCGTCAGGGAGCGGACGCCGAGATATTCGCTGGCGCCGATGTCGTTCAGCGTCTCGAGCAGAGCGAGCGTCAGCCCGGCGGCAAGGGCGGGGCGAGCCATCGGCAGGCCGATGCGCCAAAACAGCGGCCAGCGCCTTGTGCCGAGCGTGCGGGCGGATTCGATCAGCGCGGCGCTCTGCATCGAAAAAAGCGCGCGCACGCTGAGATAGACATAAGGGTAGAGCACGATCCCGAGGATGAAGACCGCACCCGGCAGGTTGCGCGGATCGGGAAACCAGTAGTCGCGCAGAGAGCGCCAGCCGGTCAGCGCCCTGAGCGCGCTCTGGAACGGTCCCTGGAAGCCGAGGATTTCGACGTAGACGTAAGCGGTGATGTAGGTCGGCAGCGCCAGCGGCATCACGAGCAGCCATTCGAGGCTGCGGCGGCCGGGAAACTCATATTGCGTCACCAGCCAAGCCGCGCCGGTGCCGACCGCCCCGCAGAAGAGTGCGACGCCGGCGAGGAGCAGCGCAGTGTTCCAGAGCGCGACGGGCAGGACGTTGGCGGCCAGGTGCGGCCAGACCGTCAGCGCCTCGCGCGACAATGCGGTGAAGGCGAGCGCCAGCACCGGCAGCGCGACCAGGCAGGCGGCGGCGGCCGTCAGATAGGCCAGACGCGTCGACGGCCGCCAGCGAGCTGGCGGCCGTGCTTGATGTGCTGCGGACGCGCTCAGGCTCAATTGTCGAAGCCGGCCTTGTCGACCAGCTCGGAGGCGGCCTTACGGTTCTTGGCGATGTCGGCGAGCGGCAGCTTGTCCGGGGTGACGGCGCCGAGCAGCTTCACGGCCGCGGCTTCCTTGACGTCGGCATTGACCGGGAACTCGAAATTGCCGTCGGCATAGATGTGCTGCGCCTTCTCGCCGAGCATGTACTCGATCAGCTTGACGGCGTTCTCCTTGTTCGGCGCGTGCTTGGCGATCGCGGCGGCCGAGACGTTCACATGGGTGCCGCCATTGGCGAAGGTGGTCTTGAGCGGCTTGATCGCCTCGTACCAGCCCTTCTGCTCGTTCGTCGCCTTGCTCATCAGCCCGATATAGTAGGTGTTGATGATGGCGATGTCGCACTGGCCCGAGAGGATGTCGCGGGCGACGTCGCGGTCGCCGCCGCCGGGCTTGCGGGCGGTGTTGGCCTTGAGCGCCTTGAGATAGGCTTCCGTCTTCTCCGCGCCGTGATGGCCGAGATAGGCCGAGAACAGCGCCGTGTTGTAGGGGTGCTGGCCCGAGCGGATGCAGAACTTGCCCTTCCACTTGGGATCGGCGAGGTCCTCATAGGTGATCGCGTCCTGCTTGACCCGGTCCTTGGAGACGATGACGATGCGGGCGCGCTTGGTCAGCGTGATCCAGTTGTCGCCGGCGCCGCGCAGCTGGGCCGGCACGATCTTGTCGACCAGCGCCGACTTGACCGGCTGGGTGACGCCGGCATCGGCCGCCGCCTGGATCTCGCCGACATCGACGACGAGCATCACGTCGGCCGGGCTGTTGGCGCCCTCGGCCTGGATGCGCTGCTGCAGGCCGTCCTTGAGAAAGACCGCGTTGACCTTGATGCCGGTGTCCTTGGTGAAGGCCTCGATCACCGGGTTGAGCAGAGCCGGCTCACGCGTCGTGTAGAGGTTGACGCTCTGCGCAAGGGCAGGGGCGGCCAGCAGGCAAGACGCCAGGGCTGTCGCGGCGAGCGCTGTGCGGATGGTCATGGTTCGCTCCTTCGGGCGGGGGCTGTGCAAATCGGCCATTCGGGAGGGAGCGGTAGTGCGGCAAATCCAGGCGGTCAAGGGAATATCCCTGTCATTTCAATGTGTTATATAGATTCTAAACTGGCTTCTTATTTGATGAATTCTAATCTATGGAGCCTCAAAGGCACGGCAGCGCTGCACTTGGTATCGGCCCAACGGTTCAAAAGTCACAGCACTTCAATGATTTGGCGGGAAGGGGCGCTGTTCCTGAGGCAGTTCGGGTCGGCGCCTGCCGAGCTGGCGATATTCGCTTGGTCCGTGCAACATCCGGCGTAGTGGCGGGATCGTGAGCACCGAGCGACGGGCGGCTGCACGCTGGGGTTGCAGGTGACGGCGCTATCGATGCCGTGGCGAGCCCTGGGGACGTGACTTTTCTACAACATCGGCAGCTATTGCAGCGTTGCGGCGGCGGGCTGCCACGATTGCCGCGAAGCCGCCACAAAGCGGCCCCAGCTGCAAACTTCAGTAACTATCTGAGATACGGAAGAATTAAGCCCCCTCAGGCAGGATGTAGAGCAGAAAAATGCTCGCGGCCGGCTCGGGGGCGGATGATTGCACCAGCGGGCGGCGGCGTGGCACATCTGGCGCCCGCCAGGTGGGGTGGCGGGACAGAGTTTGAATGGACGCGCGCGTATTCGATAAGTCGAAGCTGCCCAGCCGGCACGTCAGTGTCGGGCCGGCCCGTGCGCCGCATCGCTCCTATTATTATGCGATGGGCATGACCGCGAAGCAGATCGCGCAGCCCTTCGTCGGCGTCGCCTCCTGCTGGAACGAGGCTGCTCCCTGCAACATCGCCCTGATGCGTCAGGCCCAGGCCGTGAAGAAGGGCGTTGCCGCGGCCGCCGGCACGCCGCGCGAGTTCTGCACGATCACCGTGACCGACGGCATCGCCATGGGCCACCAGGGCATGAAGTCGTCGCTGGCCTCGCGCGAGGTCATCGCCGACTCGGTCGAGCTCACCATGCGTGGCCATTGCTACGACGCGCTGGTCGGCCTCGCCGGCTGCGACAAGTCGCTGCCCGGCATGATGATGGCGATGGTGCGCCTCAACGTGCCCTCGATCTTCATCTATGGCGGCTCGATCCTGCCGGGCAATTTCAAAGGCCAGCCGGTCACCATCCAGGACGTGTTCGAGGCCGTCGGCAAGCACTCGGTCGGTGCGATGTCTGACGAGGATCTGAAGGAGCTCGAGGAGGTCGCCTGCCCGTCCTCCGGCTCCTGCGGCGCCCAGTTCACCGCCAACACCATGGCGACCGTGGCCGAGGCGATCGGCCTGGCGCTGCCCTATAGCTGCGGCGCGCCGGCGCCCTACGATGTCCGCGACACCTTCTGCTACACCGCCGGCGAGATGGTGATGGACCTGATCGCCCGGAACATCCGTCCGCGCGACATCGTCACCCGCAAGGCGCTGGAGAATGCCGCGATGGTCGTCGCTGCCTCGGGCGGCTCGACCAATGCGGCGCTGCATCTGCCGGCGATCGCGCATGAATGCGGCATCGATTTCGACCTGTTCGCCGTCGCCGAGATCTTCAAGAAGACGCCCTACGTCGCCGATCTGAAGCCGGGCGGCAAATACGTCGCCAAGGACATGTTCGAGGTCGGCGGCATTCCGCTCCTGATGAAGACGCTGCTCGACAACGGCTATCTGCACGGCGACTGCATGACCGTGACCGGCCGCACCATCGCCGAGAACCTCGCTTCGGTGAAGTGGAACGACAAGCAGGACGTCGTCCATCCCGCGAACAAGCCGATCACGCAGACCGGCGGCGTCGTCGGCCTCAAGGGCAATCTCGCCCCGGAGGGCGCGATCGTGAAGATCGCCGGCATGCCGACCGAGAGCCTCGTCTTCGCCGGCCGGGCGCGCTGCTTCGACTGCGAGGAGGATGCCTTCAAGGCCGTCACCAACCGCGACTACCAGGTCGGCGACGTGCTGGTGATCCGCTATGAGGGCCCCAAGGGCGGCCCGGGCATGCGCGAGATGCTGTCGACCACCGCGGCGCTCTACGGCCAGGGCATGGGCGACAAGGTCGCGCTGATCACAGACGGGCGCTTCTCGGGTGCGACCCGCGGTTTCTGCGTCGGTCATGTCGGTCCGGAAGCCGCCGTCGGCGGGCCGATCGGCCTGATCCGCGACGGCGACATCATCGAACTCGACGCCATCACAGGAAAGCTCGCAGTCCGCCTTTCTGATGCCGAACTTGAAGCGCGTCGTAAGGACTGGACGCCGCGCCAGACGGATTATCGGTCGGGTGCGCTTTGGAAATACGCGCAGACGGTCGGATCCGCCAAGGGCGGCGCCGTCACCCATCCGGGAGGCGCAGCCGAGATACAGTGCTATGCGGATATCTGAGGCCATCATTGCAGGAGCATTGCTTGCTCTGGGCTGCCAGTCGGCAGCCTGGGCACAGAATGCGTCCGTAGAGCGCGTGCCGCTGCCGCCGCTACCGATTCCAGGCGCCGCCCTGCCGGAGCCGGAGGTGGAGAGCCGCGCTGCGCCCGTGCCGCTCAGCCGCGGCGTGATCGCGCCGGCGCCGAGCGGGCCGGCCGCCCACACCGCCTTGCCGATCGCCCCGTTCAGCAGCGCCCGCGACGCGCTGAAGGCCTGGATGCGCGATTCGACCGCCGGCGATCAGGCCGGTGCCGTCAAGGCGCTCGAATATGCGGCTGCTCAGGGCCATCTCGCCGCGCAGTTCAAGCTCGGCCGGGTCTATGCCAGCGGCGATGGCGTTCCGACCAATGATCTCAAGGCGTTCGAGTATTTCTCGAAGATCGCGGACGAGAACGCCGACGAAATTCCCGGCACCTCGGACGGGCGCATCGTCGCGGCCGCCTTCGTCGCGCTCGGCGGCTATTTCCTCGACGGGGTCAAGGGCACCTATGTGAAGCCCAATCCTGACCGCGCCTTCGACATGTTCCACTACGCCGCCTCCTATTTCGGCGACCCGGACGGCCAGTACAATCTTGCCCGGCTCTATCTCAACGGCACCGGCGTGGCGCGCGATCCGCGCCAGGCGGCGCGCTGGATGAAGCTCGCGGCCGAGAAGGGCCATGCCCCGGCGCGCGCCGTCTTCGGCGACATGCTGCTGCGCGGTGGCGACGGCGTGCCGCGCCATCCGATCATGGGCCTGATGTGGCTCGCGCTGGCCCGGGAGGGCGCCGACACTGCCCGCGAGGGCTGGATCGTCGAGCGCTACGATGCGGCCTTCGCCAATGCGAGCGCAGGCGACCGGACGGCTGCGCTTGCCCTGGCCGAGCGCCAGCACGGTCGCGCCGAGCGGCGCTGACGATCTCTGCATCCATTCCGTGCCGGGCGACGTAGCCGAGATATCGCATCTCGGAGTCTTCGCCATGCGCGACGCGGCATTCTTCAGCTTCCTCGGGGTCTGCGCCGCACTCGCCTTTCACGGGGCCGGCGCGCAGGAGCGCTTCGAAGACTGGCCGGTGCTGACGAATCCGTTCCCTAGCACGGGCGGCGGCGGCATCATGATCCATGACTATGATCCGGTCGTCGCCAGCGGCCGGTGCACGACGAAGTTCCGCGCCGTCGAGCCGAACGGGACGACCTATCACAACCTGATCGAGTTTGAGGCGGCCGAGACGCAGGGTGGCGTGCTCTGCAGCAACGGCCAATGGCGCTCCGCTGACGGCACTGCCAGCGGCACGACGCCTTTTCGGGTGTTCATCAAGGACGGTGTCAAGCGCGGCTCGCCGCAATAGCGCCGGCATTCATTCCGGGCGAGCTGCGAAGCCGCGGAGACCTTGGATGACAGCCTGATAGATGGGTGAGTCCGCCGAGCGCGACTCAGTTCAGCTCGACCAGCACCGGGACATGATCCGAGGCCTTCTCCCAGCCGCGGACATGCTTGGCGATCGAGACCGCGCCGAGCCTGTCGGCGGCCTGCGGCGAGAGCAGGAGATGGTCGATGCGGATGCCGTTGTTCCGCTGCCAGGCGCCAGCCTGATAATCCCAGAAGGTGTAGAGGCCGGGTGCGTCAGTGGTGGCCCGCAACGCCTCGGTGAAGCCGAGGCTCTGCAGCTTGCGGAAGGCGGTGCGGGTCGGCGGCAGGAAGAGCGCATCGCCGGTCCAGGCGGCAGGGTCGCGAGCGTCGCGCGGCTCGGGGATGACGTTGTAGTCGCCGGCCAGCACCAATGGCTCCTCATGGGCCAGCAAGCCCTTGGCATGCACCGCAAGCCGCTCCATCCAGGCGAGCTTGTAGGGGTATTTCTCGGTGTTCGGCGGGTTGCCGTTGGGCAGGTAGATCGAGGCGAGGCGGACGACGCCGTCGCCCAGCGGCAGCACGCCTTCGAGATAGCGCGCCTGCTCGTCGCTTTCATCGCCCGGCAGACCGCGCCTGACATCCTCGAGCGCATGGCGCGAGATGATGGCGACGCCGTTGAAGCCTTTCTGGCCGTGAGTGGTGACCTGCCAGCCGGCGTCCTCGATCTCGGCGCGCGGAAAGTCGGCGTCGACGCATTTCAGCTCCTGCAGGCAGAGCGCATCGGGCTCGGCCTCCTTCAGGAAAGCGAGGACATGGGTCAGCCGCTGACGGATCGAGTTGACGTTCCAGGTGGCGATGCGCACGGGCCGGCTCCGATTCAGACGAGCGGAGACTAAGAGCCGGCCAAGCCGTCAATGCAAGTCAGCAGCGGTCATAAAAAACCTCCCGACCTGGGCCGGGAGGTTCTGATCATTCGGCGTATCGGCCGTGCCTTACGGGCAGGCGCGAACCACGCCGCCGGAGGCGATATAGGTACCGGTCTGCGGGTCGTAGCTGCGGAAGCGGCGCGAGCAATAGGCGATCGCGTCGGCATCCGGCTCCACGTAGACAGGTCGGGGCGCAGCATAGACCGGCGGCGGGACCGGCTCGGCATAGACCGGCCCGGGCGCGAGCAGGGCGCCTGCGGCAAGAGCGCCGAGCGCGCCCGCTGCAATGCCGGCGCCGACGGCTGCGCCGCGGTTATAGCGATAGCCGCGCCCGTAATAGCCATAGCGCGGGCCATAGTAGCGGCGGTACTGTACCTGCTCGACGAGATTGGTCGAGCCGGCGGTCGCTATGGCGGCGGAGGCCGGCGCGAGCGGCGCGGCCGTCGCCGGTGTCGCGAGGGCGAAACCGCCAGCGAGGGCGGCGGCGATCATCGTCGTCCTGATCATCTCGAACTCCTTGTCCCTCCGAACGGGAGGATTCACGGGCGAACCTACCGGCATTGCCCGAACTCTGTCACCTTACCTTAGGAAGTAGACGCAAAACGCGGCCAAATTTCAACGACTTCCGGCTTTCATCTGTATTTTTCGGCTTGCGTACGGCCGCGTGAGGCCCCATCTGGCGGACGTTTCCGCAGCGCACAATCCATCTGGGAGCCCCATGTCGCAGCCAGCCGATCCCGCAGACCAGCCTGCCCAAGGCCTGAAGCCGCTGCCGATGGTGATCTTCGCCTCGCGCTGGCTGCAGGTGCCGCTCTATCTCGGCCTGATCGTGGCGCAGTGCGTCTACGTCTTCCTGTTCCTCAAGGAGCTCTGGCACCTCGTCAGCCACGCCTTCGATTTCAGCGAGCAGCAGATCATGCTGGTCGTGCTCGGCCTGATCGACGTGGTGATGATCTCGAACCTGCTGATCATGGTGATCGTCGGCGGCTACGAGACCTTCGTCTCGCGTCTGCGCCTGCAGGGGCATCCCGACCAGCCGGAATGGCTGAGCCATGTCAACGCCTCGATCCTGAAGATCAAGCTCGCCATGGCGATCATCGGCATCTCCTCGATCCACCTGCTGCGGACCTTCATCGAGGCCGGCAACATTGGCGGGCCGACGGCAACAAACTACACCGCGACCGGCGTGCTGCTGCAGACGCTGATACACACCATCTTCATCTTCTCGGCGATCGGCATCGCCTGGGTCGATCGGATGACGCTCGGCGGCACCGGCAAGGGGCATTGAAGGTAGCCGTGGGCGCCACGTAAGCGGCGAGCCTGGCTAGAGTCGCGACGGTTCGTCATGCTCGCCCTTGTGGCGAGCATCCACGTCTTGAACACCGCGCTCGATCAGCAAGGCGAAGGCGTGGATGGTCGGGACAAGCCCGCCCATGACGGGGAAGGGCGTCGATCCTGGATTCCGGGCTCAGGCCTGTCCCTGAACGACGAGAGGTTACCCCCGTGCCCGCCTCGGCGGCAGGCCCTTGACCAACGGCGAAGCCAGGCCCGGCGCGGTCTCGACGCCGAGCGCGGGCAGGGCGAGCGTACGCTGGCCGCGGAAGTCGACATGGCAGACGAGCAGGCCGCGCTCCTCGATATAGCCGATGAGGCGGCGCGCCCGGCTCGGCGAATGGCTGCCATAGGCTTCGGCCAGCTCGGCGTCGGACGGGCAGGGCGCACCCTCGATCGCGCTGCGGGCGATGAACAGGAAGAGCCCGTGCAGGTCTTCCGGCAGGGTCTCCGCGGCGGTCAGCGCCTTTTCCCAGGCCTCCGACGACAAGACTGCTTCGCTCGCCCCGGCACGGGCGACGGCGAGGCGCTTGCGGAAGGCATCCAGGCTGGTCTCCGGCCCGCTGACGCGGCGCATCCGGCAGCGCACGGTGAAATCCTGGTAGAGCACCGCGACCGGGCGGTCGCGCGCCTCGGGATCGTCGAGCAATTCGTTGAGGATCTCGACCAGCGCCGCGGCGCGCTCGGCCGGATCCATCTCGATCTCGGGCTCTGGCGGCGGCACCGGCTGGTGCGTCTCGATCCGGCGGATGATCTCGGGCGCCACCATCGGCCGCGGGCGCGGCTGCTTCGGCCAGGGCGCCGGCGCGACCTCGTCCTCTCCCGCGGTGAAGATCAGCTTGCTGGCGTCTTCCGGTGCCTGGTCGGGCAAAGGCAGCAGGCCAGGCGCGCCGCCGCGATCGATCGAAGCGACCGGACCGATCCGCACCGGCAGCGGCTTCTTCGAGAGGGCCGGCCCGAGCGCGACGAACTGGCCGCGTTCGAGATCGCGGAACATCTCGGCCTGGCGCCGGTCCATGCCGAGCAGGTCGGCGGCGCGCTGCATGTCGATGTCGAGAAAGGTGCGGCCCATCAGGAAATTGGACGCCTCGGCCGCGACGTTCTTGGCGAGCTTGGCAAGGCGCTGCGTCGCGATCACGCCGGCAAGGCCGCGCTTGCGGCCGCGGCACATCAGGTTGGTCATTGCGCCGAGGGACAGGCGTCGCGCTTCGTCGGAGGCCTCGCCCGCCATCACCGGGGCAAAAAGCTGGGCCTCGTCGACCACGACCAGCATTGGGTACCAATGAGCGCGGTCGATGTCGAAGAGCCCGCCGAGGAAGGCGGCGGTGGCGCGCAATTGCTCGTCGGCGTCGAGTTCCTCAAGGTTGAGCACCACCGAGACCCGGTGCTGGCGCACGCGCAGCGCGATCTTCTGCAATTCGACCGGGCTCGCCGTGCCGTCGACCACGACATGGCCGAACTGGTCGGCCAGCGAGACGAAGTCGCCCTCGGGATCGACGATGGCCTGCTGCACGAGGGGCGCGCTCTGTTCGAGCAGGCGGCGCAGCAGATGCGACTTGCCCGAGCCGGAATTGCCCTGGACCAGCAGGCGCGTTGCCAGCAATTCGGCAAGGTCGAGCTCGGCGGGCTCGCCGCCGCGCGTCGACCCCATGTCGATGCCAGTCTTCATGCCGGAATCCAGGCCGCTCCTTGCCATGGCGGGAAACGCAAGGCGGCGCTTCTAGCACGCCCGCCGGCAAGTGAGGCAAGGCCCGGCCCGCATTCCACAGCTTTGCGCGATGGAGGTGACGGCCCCTGTCAGGGGCGGCGGCGCAGGATCATGCCGCCATGGTGGAGTGTGTCCGCGTCGACGAAGGTGCCGTCGGCGGTGAAGCCGGTATCGTCCCAGTACTCGATATAACTGCCGGTGACCTTGTAGCGGCCGCGATAGGCGCTTTCGCGACTGCCGCGCGCCTCGTCATAGCGGCCATTCGGCAGCAGCTCGTGACGGACATGGTTGTCGGCGGTGACCCACATGCCGACATAGGGGTGGCTCTCGGCAGCGGCTGCCTTGGTGATGGTCATGCGGGAGGATCCTTCCGGTCCCTTTTCAATGGTCGTGGTGGCGAGGCCGATGCCGGCGGCCAGCAAAAGCGAGGCGTTTACGAGCAAGCTGTTCATGATCGTTGCCCTCACTGCCTGCGGCGTTCGGCGAAGACCTCCGACAATGCCTGCGACGCCGCGATCGCCCGCGAGATCCCGGCAGGGACGGTGATCAGGTAGACGATCTCCTTCAGCTCTTCCTCGGGCACGCCGATGTTCAGCGCGTAGCCGGCATGAACCTTCATGAAGGCGGTCTGGCCGGTCGCGGCGAAGGCCGCCACCGCTGCGAGCTGGCGCGTCCGATTGTCGAGGCCGGTCCGCGACCAGACATCGCCGAGCGCATAGGCCTCGGTCGCCTCGGCGAGGAAGGGAAACTCCTGCCGCATGCGCTCCAGCGCCGGCTGGGCTTCGCCCCTGTTCAGGCTGCGGATGACAGCTTCACCGCGCTTGCGCCGTTCGTCGCTCGACTCGGCGATGACGGGTGCGGGCATCGCCACGATGGCGAAGGCGGCTGCGGCGGCGCGCAGCGGAGATGAGATGGTCTTGCTCATGGCTTCATCCTCAGCGGGTTGCGGTGGGGCGGACGACGATCTCGTTGACGTCGACATCGTCAGGCTGCTCGATCGCGAAGCGTACGGCGCGGCCGATCGCGTCGGGCTGGAGCGCGATGGCGCGATAGCTCTTCATCAGCTCGGCAGCGGCCGGGTCGGTGATCGTGCTGGCGAGCTCGCTCTCGACCACGCCGGGATGGATGCAGGTGACGCGCAGGTTGGCGTGCTCCTGGCGCAGACCGTCCGAGATCGCGCGCACGGCGTATTTCGTCGCGCAGTAGACGGCTGCCGTCGGCGAGACCGCGAGCGCGCCGATCGAGGCGATGTTGACGATCTGGCCGGAGCCACGCGCCAGCATTCCGGGCAAGACCGCGGCAATGCCGTAGAGCACGCCCTTGATGTTGACGTCGACCATCCGGTCCCACTCGTCGACCTTGAGCGAGGCCATCTGCGAGAGGGGCATGACACCGGCATTGTTGACGATGACGTCGACGCGGCCGAAGGCCTCGCGCGCCGCTTCGGCACAGGCGGCGACGTCGGCGCGATCGGTGACGTCGAGCCGGCGGGTGCGGACATCGCCACCTTTCGCGTTGAGCTCGTCGGCGAGCGAATCGAGGCGGTCGGTGCGACGCGCGCCGAGCATGAGCTTTGCTCCGGCCGCCGAGAGTTCGCGGGCGATGCCGGCTCCGATCCCGCTGGAGGCACCGGTGATGAGGACGACCTTGTTGGCCATGTCTGCTCCGTCTGGTTGTTTCGGGTCACCGCGCTGCTGCGGTTGCCCGAAAGCTAGGAGCAGGTCATTGTCGCGATAAGTCGTTCATTCCTTCCCAGACTGGAGAGCTAGTCTAACCAATGGAGATGGACCTCAATGCGCTCGCCGTGTTCGCGCTCGTCGCCGAGGAAAGGAGCTTTCGCGGCGCAGCCGACCGCATCGGCGTGACGCGTTCGGCGGTGAGTCAATCGATCCGGAAGCTGGAGGAGCGGCTCGGCTTTGCGCTGGTGCAGCGGACTACGCGCAGCGTCAGCCTGACCGAGGCGGGTGAGCGCCTCCTCGCCGATCTCGATCCAGCCCTGGCTGATCTGCGGGCCGCCGTCGAGGCGACGCGGGATCTGCGCGCCGGAGCGCGCGGGCGCCTGCGCCTCGCCGTGTCGTCGATCGCCGAGCGCTTCCTATCGGGGCCATTCCTGTCGAGTTTCGTCGCGGGCCATCCCGAGGTCGAGCTCGACATCACCGTGACAGACGAGGAGTTCGACATCGTCGCCGCCGGTTACGATGCCGGCGTCAGGCTCGGCGAGGTCATCGAGCAGGACATGATCGCGGTCGCGATCGGCGGCGAGGAGCGCCAGCTCGCCGTCTGTGCGCCGGCCTATCGCCAGCGCTTCGGCATCCCTTCGCATCCGCGCGAGCTGGCGACGCATCGCTGCATCGGCTGGCGGCCGGGCCCGAAGCTGCCGCCCTATCGCTGGGAGTTCGCCGAGGATGGCAGGGAATTCAGCGTCGCTGTCGCGCCCGAGATCACGACCAGCGACATGGCCTTGATGATCAAGCTCGCGGTAGCGGGGGCCGGCATCACCTTCGGCATGGAAGAGAGCTTCCGCCCGGCGATCGCGCGTGGCGAGCTGGTGCCGTTGCTGGAGGAATACAGCCCGTATTTCGCGGGCTTCTATCTCTATTATCCCAGCCGCCGCGCCATGGCGCCGAAGCTGCGTGCCCTGGTCGACCATCTGCGCGGCTTCGATTGGGACAGGCACAGGGCGACGGCCTGAACGGGATCGGCTATGCTCTGATTCCAGGCGCGGCCCGCGCCTCCGCCCTCCATCAGGGAAGCACGTTGCCGTGCAGGGTATTTCCGTCATCGAACCGACTGTTCGAGCGCTGCGCATAAGGAGGGGTTGCGGATCTGGCTCGCATCAGGAGGTCCATCGATGAAGCTTTCCGCCCCCATCTATCGCCTGAAGCGCAAGGCCAAGGAGCTGGCGCGCAAGGACGACATCCCGCTCCATCTCGCGCTCGACCGCGTCGCCATTGGCGAAGGCTTCGGCGCCTGGAGCCTGCTCGCGGCCAGATCCGCCGAGAGCCTGTCTGCCGAGGGGCCGCTGGCCTGGCTGGAGCCAGGCGACCTGCTGCTGATCGGCGCGCGGCCCGGGCATGGCAAGACGCTGCTCAGCCTCCAGCTCGCGGTCGAGGCGATGAAGGCCGGCCGCCGCGCGGTGTTCTTCACGCTGGAATACACGGCCCGGGATGTGGTTGGCCGCTTTCGCGCACTCGGTGTCGATCCCGCCCAATTCGAGGCGCTGTTTTCCTTCGACGATTCGGAGGCGATCAGTGCCGACCACATCATGCGGGCGCTGGCGGAGGCGCCGCGCGGCACGCTGGCGATCGTCGACTATCTGCAACTGCTCGACCAGAAGCGCGGCAATGCGGAGCTGGCGGACCAGATCCGCGATCTCAAGGCGTTCGCGCTGGCGAGGGGCGTAATCCTCGCCTTCATCTCGCAGATCAACCGGTCCTACGATCCGGCGGCGAAACCCTGTCCCGATCTTGGGGATGTTCGCCTGCCGAACCCGCTCGACCTCTCGCTGTTCAGCAAGACCTGCTTCCTGAACGAGGGCGAAGTCCGGTTTCAGGCGGCGGGGTAGCGGCTTTGAAATGGTCCGTCATCCCGGCGCTGCGGCCGGAATGACGGCAAATGACAATCGTCGTTCAGCGAGGGCAGCGGCTCGTGCGTTCGGCGCGCTGGATGTCGGCGATGATGCGGCGCTGCGTCGCCGAGAGCGGCACGTCCTCGACATTGTCGTACTGGCAGCCGGCATTGCCGAAAGCGCTGATGCCGCGCTGGGTGCGGAAGCAATAGCCCTGCGCCTTGTAGATCTCGTTGCGCTGGTACCACAGGTCCTCGCAGCTCTGGGCGGCCGCGGGCGTCACAGTCCCGAAGAGCGGCAGGGCGACGCCGAGAGCGAGGACAGGGGTGAGCAGCTTCGACATGACGACCTCTTGCGGTGCGAACGTTATGTTGTCGCCCTTTGCGGACGCGACAAGTCTTTTCGCTCGCTGCCATGGCAGGATCACGATCTTGTTGCACGAGGGCGCGATCGCCCCGCTGGCAAAGCTGTGAATTGACGCAGCCTTGCCTGCGGAGGACAAGAATTGAGGGATTTTTCAGCCTTTCGCCTCCCAGATCGAGGCGAGCCGGGTTCCGGCCAAATTGCCGCAGGGATCGCCGGCGGCACTGCGCGCAGGTGCCGTCATCAGGTATGTTCCTCCCGACAAACAATGATAGTGAGCGCGAATCGCGCCCTGGAAAGGACCGTCGTCATGATCTTCTCTTCGCTGCGCCGTCTGGCGCTCGCCGGCTTCGCCGCCTGTGCGCTTGGCGTCGCCGTCGCGCCGGCCCAGGCCCAGTCGCTCTCGGCCGAGCAACGCAGCGCCGTGGTCGAGCTGATCAAGGAGACGCTGCTTAAGAATCCGGAGCTGATCCAGGAGGCGCTGGTCGAACTCGAGAAGCGCAACCAGGTCGCGCAGGTCGAGGCGCAGCGCAATGCGCTCTCGGCCGAGAAGGCGAGCCTGACCGATCCCGCGACCTCGGTGATCGCCGGCAACCCGCAGGGTGACGTCACCCTCGTCGAGTTCATGGATTACAATTGCGGCTTCTGCAAAAGGGCGATGGAAGACGTTCGCGCCCTCGCCAAGGACGATGCCAAGCTCAAGGTCGTGATCAAGGACTTCCCGATCCTCGGCCCCGACTCGGTCGAGGCCAGCCGCGTCGCCATCGCCGTGAAGAACCAGCTGCAGGGCCAGAAATACTGGGACTTCCATCTCAAGCTGATGGCGACCAAGGGCCGGATCAATGGCGCCAAGGCGCTGGAGATCGCCAAGGAAGCCGGCGCCGACATCGAACGCGTCAAGAAGGAGATCGATGCTCCGGCGACGCGCGCCGTGATCGAGCAGACGGTCGCGCTGGGCGACCGGCTCGGCCTCACCGGCACGCCGGCCTTCATCATCGGCGACGAGGTGGTGTTCGGCGCGGTCGGCCAGGCGGCGCTGAAGCAGAAGATCGAAGCCGTCCGCAAATGCGGCAAGGCGACCTGCAGCGGTTGAACCGATACGACCTTCAAGCTGGCTCGCGGCGTCGTTTGCTGTGGACCAACGCGCGGGATGGCGGCGATTTGCATAGGCAAGGTGCCCACAGGGCGCCTTCGCCCTTTTCCTGACCCGCCGTTCCGGGTAAAGACGCGCGACATCGCGAGGCTGCCGGCTTGATCCGGCGCCATTCATTCGCATATGCGCATCCTCTTCGGGACCTGCCGTCCCGCCCAACCGAGCTCACGAAGACGGTGAAATCCGCCATGGCGACCAAGAGCCCTATCGATCCCGAACTCGTGCGCGAGATGGCGCAACTGATCAACGAGACCGATCTGACCGAGATCGAGGTGCAGAAGGGCGACCTGCGCATCCGCGTCGCCCGTACCATCACCGCGACGGTGATGGCTCCGGTTGCGCCTGCGCCGGCCTTCGCGCCTGCACCTGTGGCGGCCGCCGCTGCCGCTCCGGCCGAAGCCAAGGCCGCCGCTGCCCATCCCGGCACGGTCAACTCACCGATGGTCGGCACCGCCTATCGCCGGCCCTCGCCGGACGCCAAGCCGTTCATCGAGATCGGCCAGGAGGTGAAGGCCGGCGAGCGCGTGCTGCTCGTCGAAGCCATGAAGACCTTCAACGACATCGTCGCCCCGCGTGCCGGCAAGGTCGTCGCGATTCTCGTCGAGGACGGCCAGCCGGTCGAATACGGCGAGCCCCTGCTGGTGATCGAGTGAGGATTCATCCGGGCGGGAGCGGGCTCAAGATGTTCGACAAGATCCTGATCGCCAATCGCGGCGAGATCGCGCTGCGGGTGCTGCGAGCTGCCAAGGAACTCGGCATCGCGACGGTTGCGGTGCATTCGACCGCAGACGCCAACGCCATGCATGTGCGCCTCGCCGACGAGAGCGTCTGCATCGGCCCGCCGCCGGCGCGCGAGAGCTATCTCAACATCCCGGCCCTGATCGCCGCCTGCGAGATCACCGGTGCCGACGCGGTCCACCCCGGCTACGGCTTCCTCTCGGAGAACGCCCGCTTCGCCGAGATCCTCGAACGGCACAACATCGCCTTCATCGGCCCCAAGGCCGAGCATATCCGCAGCATGGGCGACAAGATCGAGGCCAAGCGCACGGCCAAGCGCCTCGGCATCCCCTGCGTGCCGGGCTCCGAGGGCGGGGTCGCCGATGACGATGAGGCGCTGCGCATCATCAGAGAGATCGGGCTGCCCGTCATCATCAAGGCGGCGTCCGGCGGCGGCGGCAAGGGCATGAAGGTCGTGCGCAGCGAGGACGAGGTGTCCGTCGCGCTTGCCACGGCCCGCAGCGAGGCCAAGGCCAATTTCGGCGACGACGCCGTCTATATCGAGAAATACCTCGAGAAGCCGCGCCATATCGAGATCCAGGTGCTCGGCGACGGCAAGGGCCGGGCGATCCATCTCGGCGAGCGCGACTGCTCGCTGCAGCGCCGCCACCAGAAGGTCTGGGAGGAGGGGCCGTCGCCGGCCCTCAATGCCGGCGAACGCGACCGGATCGGCAACATCTGCGCCAAGGCGATGGCCGATATGGGCTATCTCGGCGCCGGCACGATCGAGTTCCTCTACGAGGACGGCGAGTTCTACTTCATCGAGATGAACACCCGCATCCAGGTCGAGCATCCGGTCACTGAGATGATCACCGGGATCGACCTCGTCAACGAGCAGATCCGGATCGCTGCCGGGGCGCCGCTCTCGATCAGCCAGAAGGACGTCGTCATCGAGGGCCATGCCATCGAATGCCGCGTCAATGCCGAGCATCCCGCGACCTTCCGACCCTCGCCGGGCAAGATCGCCTCGTTCCATACGCCTGGCGGGCTCGGCGTGCGCGTCGATTCGGCGGCCTATCAGGGCTATGTCATCCCGCCGCATTACGACTCGCTGGTCGGCAAGCTGATCGTGCACGGCCGCAACCGGGCTGAATGCCTGATGCGCCTGCGCCGTTCGCTCGACGAGTTCGTCGTCGACGGCGTCGATACCACGCTGCCGCTGTTCCGCACGCTGGTGCGCAATCCGGACATCCTGAACGGCGACTACAACATCCACTGGCTGGAGAAATTCCTCGCCAATGGCGGCATGGACCAGCCGGGCGAGGTGTGAGGTCCGGGGCATGCCGTCAAGCTCGGGCCTGACCCGAGCCTCTCAGGCGAGAAGGGCTCGGTAACGCCTTCTCGCCACGAGATTCCCGGGTCTGCGCTTCGCTCCACCCGAGAACGACGCTTCGGGTTTGACTCAACCGCCGACCCGCGCTCCCATCGCCGCATGAAGGCCCGTTCCACACCCGCGCGCACGCCAGCGATCACGCCGGAGATCCTGCTGCGCGCCTATGCGGCCGGCGTCTTCCCGATGGCGGAGAGCGCCGACGATCCCGGCCTGTTCTGGGTCGAGCCGGAAATTCGCGGCATCATCCCGCTCGACGCCTTCCATCTGCCGGGCCGGTTGGCGCGCACTGTCCGGTCCGATCGTTTCGAGATCCGGATCGATCACGACTTCGCCCGCGTGATCGCGGCCTGCGCCGAAAGCCGGCCAGACCGGACCGAGACCTGGATCAACGGCCGCATCCGGGCGCTCTATGGCGAGCTCTTCCATCTCGGCTATGTTCACACCGTCGAATGCTGGCGCGAGGACAGGCTGGTCGGCGGGCTCTATGGCCTGTCGCTGGGCGGCGCCTTCTTCGGCGAGAGCATGTTCCACCGTGAGACCGACGCCTCGAAGGTGGCGCTTGTCCATCTCATCGCCCGGCTCCGGCGCGGCGGCTACCGCTTGCTCGATACCCAGTTCCAGACCGCGCATCTCTCACAGTTCGGCACGCGCGAGGTCCCGCGCGAGGCCTATCGCGAACTGCTCGACGCGGCGGTCGCGGCCGATGGCGACTGGTGGGCCTGGCCTGCCGGGCAGGCGGTCACCGGGGGCGAGGCGCTTGCCGAGCTGTCCGGCTGAGAGCCGGTCAGGTCGCCTGTCCGCCGCTCGCCATCGGCGAGGGCTCCCAGAGCTCGATCGGATTGCCCTCGGGATCGTGGATGCGGCAGATGCGGCCGACTTCCGAATCCCATTCCGGTCGGGTCTCGACCGCGATGCCCGCGGCACGGAGCGAAGCCATCATCGCATCGAGATCGTCGACGCGGAAATTGACCATCCATTGCTGGTCCGGCCTGCCGAAATAGGCCGTCGTTGCAGCGAAGGGGCCGAAGATGGTCGGCCCGGCATCCTGGCTCCAGACCGCCTTGTTCATGTCGGCGATGCCGAGGTGAAGCTCGTACCAGGCCGATAGAGCCTGTGGATCGCGGCCGCGGAAGAACAGGCCACCAATGCCGGTGACCCGCGCCATGGTCAGTTGTTGCCGGCCGGGTCGCGGCCCTGCACTGGATTGGTCGGGAAGAAGCGCTGCGAGGGCGTCTGGCGCGGCTGCACCGGCACGCCCTGCGGCGGGGCGACATCGATGCGCTGGTTCGGCGGCGGCGTCTGCTGGGCGGGACGGGCCGGGCGACGCTGCTCGGGAGTGAGAGGCGGAGGCGCGGTCTCCGGCTCCTTCGGATCGACCACGAGTTCGGTGCCGCCTTTGCAGTCGGTCAGCCAGACATCATAGATCGCGTGTTCGACGCCATGCAGGCCCGGGCTGGACGCATACATCCAGCCGGTGAAGATGCGCCGGTACTCATTGTTGAACGTGACCTCGTCGACCTCGGTGAAGGAGGTCGTCTGCGGCGCCTCGGTCGGTGGACGGGTCCAGCAGATGCGCGGCGTGATCTGCAGCGCGCCGAACTGCACGGTCTCGTCGATCGCCACCTCGAAGGAGATGATCCGGCCGGTGATCTTGTCGAGCCCGGCGAAGACCGCCGTCGGATTGCGGATACGGTCGGCCTTGGCGGGGACGGCCAGTGCGAGCGCTGCGCCGGAGACGGCGGCGAGGGCGAGGATCCTGCGGAGCGAAGGCATGCCGGTATGCGATTCTCTTCAAGCGGGCCCGAGCCGCGATGGGGCGCAGTAGCACGGCAATCGCAGCGGAAAAAGGGCGAGAGGCCGGTGAATGCCCGGGCTCGCACCGCAAGCGCGACGACGCTCCGTCGCCGGTCATGCGTTTCCTCGGATAGAGCCGGCATCGAGACGCATGCCGACCAGCGCTTTCGCTCTTGCGAACCGTTTGCATGTCTTTATCTTGCGAATGCACTGCAAGAGCAGAATTGGGATCAGGCATGGACGCTCGGGTCGAGAAGGTGCCCGCAGGCTGGCGCAGCGAGCGGGGCGAGGCTTCGCTGGCCGATGTCCATCGCTCGATCGCGGTGCGCAACTCGGGACCGGGCTGGCGCCGTGCCGCGGCCTTCGCCGGGCCGGGCTATCTCGTCGCCGTCGGCTATATGGATCCCGGCAACTGGGCGACCTCGATCGCAGGTGGCTCCAAGTTCGGCTACACGCTGCTGGTTGTCGCGCTGGTCTCCAACATCATGGCGATCGTGCTGCAGTCGCTCTGCGCGCGGCTCGCCATCGCGTCGGGGCGCGACCTCGCCCAGGCCTGCCGCGACGCCTTCCCCCGGCCCGTCGCCTATGTGCTGTGGTTCCTCGCCGAAACCGCGATCATCGCGACCGACATCGCGGAAGTGATCGGGACCGCGATCGGCCTCAACCTGATCTTCGGCATTCCGCTCGAGCTCGGCGTCATCATCACCGCGCTCGACGTCTTCCTGATCCTCTATCTGCAGCGGCTCGGGTTCCGCTGGGTCGAGGCGTTGATCATCACGCTGCTCGGCGTGATCGCGGTCTGCTTCGCCATCCAGATCGCGCTCGCCGATCCGAACTGGGGGCAGGTGATCCGCGGCTTTGCGCCGACCACCGAGATCGTCACCAATCCGGAGATGCTGTACCTCGCGCTCGGCATCCTCGGTGCGACGGTGATGCCGCACAACCTCTATCTGCATTCGGGCATCGTGCAGACGCGCGCCTATGGCGAAACCTTGCCGGAGAAGCGTCAGGCGCTGAAATTCGCCACGATCGATTCGACGGTCGCGCTGATGTTCGCGCTGCTGATCAACGCCTCGATCCTGATCCTGGCGGCGGCGACCTTCTACAAGACAGGCCAGACCGAGGTCGCCGAGCTCGGCGACGCGCACAAGCTGCTTGGCCCGCTGCTGGGCGTGGCGATCGCGCCTACCCTGTTCGGCATCGCGCTGCTCTGCTGCGGCATCAACTCGACGGTGACGGCGACGCTCGCCGGCCAGATCGTGATGGAGGGGTTTCTCAAGATCAGGCTGGCGCCCTGGCTGCGCCGGCTGATCACCCGAGGCATCGCCATCATACCGGCGGCAGCGGTGACGATCTGGTACGGCGATTCCGGCACGGCACGCCTCCTGATCCTGACCCAGGTCGTCCTCTCGCTGCAGCTCTCCTTCGCGGTCTTCCCTCTGGTGATGTTCACTGCCGACAAGGCCAAGATGGGCGAGCTCGTCGCGCCGCGCTGGCTCATCGCCTTCGCCTATCTGATCGCGGTGGTGATCGCGGCGCTCAACGTCAAGCTGCTGGTCGACTTTATCGGCGTGGCAGGTTGAGTCAGCGCGCAGCGCGCCTGCCGCGGAAGCGGGCGACCTTGTCGCGGTTGCCACAGAGGCTCATCGTGCACCAGCGCCGGGTGTTGTTGCGGCCGCGATCGTAGAAGACGAGTGTGCAATCATCGGCGGCGCAGCGCTTTAGCCGCGCCGGCTCGGCCTCGCAGACGAAACGGGCGAGATCGAGCGAGATCTGGGCGGCGGGCCCGGCGGGATCGAACGCGAATCCGAGCGCGGGTCCATTGTCCCCGCGCTGCAGGACATGGTGGCCGTTGAGGCCGGCCAACCGCCGATTGACCGACGCCAGCACTGCATCGGGCAGCGGCTGGCCTGCCTCAAGCGTCTCAAAGACCGGCCGCAGCTCCGCGCGCAGAGTGCGCAGATCGGTCATTGCCTCGCTTCCATCTCCGGCAGCATCGCCGAGCCCGGCTGCTCTCAGCCAGGCCAATGCCCGCTCGGGACCATCGATCAACTCCTGGGGGCCGGTTTCGCCGGCGGGCGTGGTGTTGAGCAGATCCAGCCAGGTCGAGCCGCCGACGAATGGGAAGCCGTCGCGGAATTCGCTGGAAGCCTCTGTCGCAGACGTCATCTCGATCTCGGAGGGATATGTCGATCTGTAACCGCTTATTTATCGATTGACAGGTGTCAAATCAAGTGACACCGTTGAAGAAGATAAACAGAGGTTACACCACTCGCGATGCCCCGTTCCCTCAGCCGCTTTGCCGCCATCACCCTCGCCGCAGGAGTTCTTGCCATGACGTCCATTGCCGTCGCCGAGCCCGGCCCAACTCAGTTCCGCACCACCGAGATCGCCGGTACCGAGATCTTCTATCGCGAGGCCGGGCCGCAGGACGCGCCGGCGCTCCTGCTGCTGCACGGTTTTCCGTCCTCGTCGCACATGTTTCGCGGCCTGATTCCGCGCCTTTCGGGGCAGTACCGGGTGATCGCGCCCGACTATCCCGGCTTCGGCCATAGCGGCGCGCCGTCGCCGGCCGCGTTCGATTATCGCTTCGACCGCCTCGCCGAGGTGGTGGAAGCGCTGGTCGATCGGCTCGGGCTGAAGAGCTATGTGCTCTATCTGCAAGACTATGGCGGCCCGGTGGGCTTCCGCCTGGCGCTACGCCGGCCGGAGCGGGTGCGCGGGCTGATCGTTCAGAACGCGGTCGCCAATGCCGAGGGCTGGAACCCCGACATCACGGCGTCGATGGGGCCGTTCTGGCGCGAGCGCAATGCCGAGACCGAGAAGCCGTTTGCCGATCTGCTGAAGCCGGAAACGACGCGCTTCCAGTACACCCACGGTGCCGCGCGGGCCGAAAGGCTTTCGCCCGATGCGTGGACGATGGACCAGGCCGGGCTGGACCGACCGGGCAATCGCGAGATCCAGCTGCGGCTGCTGCACGATTATCAGAGCAATTTCGCAGCCTATCCGGCCTGGCAGCGCTACCTCACCGAACGCCAGCCGCCGATGCTGATCGTCTGGGGGAAGAACGACCCGTTCTTCACGCTCCAGGGGGTCGACTATCTGAAGCAGCAGGTGCCGGGCGCCGAGGTGCATCTGTTCGACGCCGGCCATTTCGCGCTGGAGACGCATGCCGGCGAGATCGCCGAACGCATCCGGGCGTTCATGGCGCGGTTGCCTGCGCGGTAGTCCGTGTGCTGGGCTCCGGCATGAGCAGAAGCAGCAGCGCCAGCGCGATGCCAGCGGCGATTCCGAGCGTGATGAAGGCCGCGCCGTAGCCGTATCCGACGACGATCGCCCCGGCGACAGAGGTGCTCAGGGCGCCGCCGATGCCTTGCGCAGTCGCGATGGCGCCCTGGGCGACGTTGAAATGGCCGGTGCCGGCCGTGAGATCGGCGACGATGAGCGGAAAGAGTGCGCCGAAGATGCCGGCGCCGACGCCGTCCAGCAGCTGGACGCCGATCAGCCACGGCGTCGCATCCGAGAGCGGGTAGAGCAGGCCGCGCAGGCACAGGACCGCCAGCGCCACCGCAAAGATCCGCTTCCGGCCCCAGCGATCGGCCTTGGCGCCCACGACGAGGGCGACTGGGACCATCACCAACTGGGCTGCGACGATGCAGGCCGACATCAACGTGGTGGCAAGCTCCGGATTGGCCAACGCGAGCTTCTGGCCGACGAGCGGCAGCATCGCCGCATTGGCGAAATGAAAGAGCGTGGTCGACGCGGCGAAGACCAGCAGAGGCGGGCTGGCGAGAAGCACGCTGAAACCCGACGGTCGCGCCTCGCCTGAGCCGGTTGACGCACTGTCGAGGCCGCGGGCGACGTCGTGATCGATTGCAGCCGCGGGCACGCTCAGCGTGGCGGCGATGCTGGCCACCGCCATCGCCGCCATCAGCCAGAAGACCGCGACGGGGCCAAGCCAATAGGCAAGCGCCCCGGCGAGCAAAGCGGCGACGGCGTTGCCGGCATGGTTGAAGGCCTCATTGCGGCCGATCCGGGCCGCAAACGCCTTCGGTCCGACGATGCCGAGCGTGATCGCGGCGATCGCCGGAGGGAACACGGCGCCGGCGACCCCCGAGATCGCCTGCAGGATCGTGACCGGCACCAGGCCGGGAAAGAGCGGAATGGCGAGCGAAGCGGCCGTGATCGCGAGCGCAGCGGCGACGAGAATGGCGCGTTTTGCCCGTACGACATCGATCAGCGCACCCGCCGGCGTCTGCGCGACGATTCCGGCGATCCCCGCCGCCGAGAGCGTGAAGCCGATCGAGGCCTCGTCCCAGTGCTGAACCGTCAGCAGGTAGATCGCGAGATAGGGGCCGAGGCCGTCGCGGACATCGGCGAGGAAGAAGTTCAGCGCGTCGAGCGGCCCGCGAGCCGATGAGGTGCGATCAGGGGCCATATCGATCTCGCGGCTAGAACGGCGCGCCGATCAACGGGCGAGGACGAGCCTGGTTCCCTTGCGTCCAGGCACAAAAAAACCGGCGATGCGTGGCACCGCCGGTGTGATCTCGCATCTTCGTCCGCCTGTCAGCGGCCGGGCGTCCAGGCCTGATAGTCGCCGGTCGCGGCCGGGGTCTTGTTCTCGCCGAGGGTCGAGCCAGGCGGGTGATAGGCCATGGCGGTGCCGGTATAATTCGGCTGGTGCGGCTTCTGCCATTCGCGCGGGGTATACTTTTCCTCGGAGGGAGCGACATCGACGGTGTGATGGAGCCAGCCGTTCCAGCCGGGCGGGATGATCGAGGCTTCGATCGGGCCGTTGTAGACCACCCAACGGCGCTGGATGCCGAGCGCCTTGTCCTTCACGCCGCCTTTGGTGCGGTAGTAGACGTTGCCGAACTCGTCCTCGCCGACCTTCTCGCCGAAGCGCCAGGTGTGGAACCGCGTGCCGATCGTCTGGCCGTTCCACCAGGTGAAGAGCTGGAGCAGGGTCTTGGTCATCGCTTTGCGTCCGCGCAGGCCTTGGAGCCGTCGCGCGACTTATGAAGAGCGAGGCGAGGGATGTCCAGTGCGGCCCGGCGCAGCAGCGTCGTCGGGTTCGAGATGATGAATGGCCACGAGGTAAGGATGGCCATTCTCGATATCGCCTGTGCCTGGCGGCAGCCGCTCGCGGCCCCTTGTACCGAAGCCAGCCAGGAGCTGTCGCTATACGGCATGGCGGAACGCCGGTGCGACCGATCTCGCCTGCCACGTCGCGGCGTCCCTCGCCACGATTCGGTCATGATTCGGAGCGCCTTCGATGAGCCTCGCTGACGGGCTAGCCGCCCAAGCTTCGCGCGGATTCAAGCACTTGTGGCTGCCGCTGCAGAGAGGACTTCCGCTAGTAGGGTTCGCCAAGTCCTGTTGATGCCCTGTTAACCATGGTCCGGCGGATTTTAGTGATTTCACACCGGCAAGGATCGTTGCAAGCTCGCAACGGCGCCGCGATTCCACATGTGATTCCTTGAGCTTAGCAGGTGCCTTGAAACTTATCCCCATGATCCACATCTCCCTACAAGATGTCGTATCCACACCTATCGCCTCGCACTAATCCTTGACGGCGCGACCCAATCGGGACTAAATTTTGACGGTCGCGTGACGGTTGGCGGAGACGCCTTTTTCGACCCGCGAAACGAGTTCCCAGACGGGTCAAGGCGATCACCGCGGCGCGCCAGAGATGGCGACGGCGAACGGCGACGTGCGTGCTCCGGCTGGCCGCATCAGGAAACCGATGACGGGGCACACCGTCGCGGGATCCGGGAGCATCAAACCGAGTTGGTCTGACATCAGGAGCCGGTGAGCAACCGGCCGCGCGGGGCGCCATGATGCGTCCGCGGCAAGCATTGGGGACGAAGCTTATGCGCATCGAGCGCCGCCATACCACCGCCGGCCAGTCGCCCTATGCGGCGATCCCGTTCCGCTCGGCGGTAAGCGAGATCCGCAATCCCGATGGTTCGATCGTCTTCCGGCTCGAAGGCATCGAGGTGCCGGAGGCCTGGTCGCAGGTGGCGAGCGACGTGCTCGCGCAGAAGTACTTCCGCAAGGCCGGCGTTCCGGCCGCGTCCAAGAAGGTCGAGGAGAACGACGTCCCGTCCTTCCTCTGGCGTTCGGTTCCGGACGAGGCTGCGCTCGCCAAGCTGCCGGAAGACAAGCGTTTCGGCTCCGAGATCTCGTCCAAGCAGGTCTTCGACCGGCTCGCCGGCTGCTGGACCTATTGGGGCTGGAAGGGTGGCTATTTCTCCTCGGAGGAGGATGCCCACGCTTTCCATGACGAGCTGCGCTTCATGCTGGCCTCGCAGATGGTCGCGCCGAACTCGCCGCAATGGTTCAACACCGGCCTGCACTGGGCCTATGGCATCGACGGGCCGAGCCAGGGCCATTTCTACGTCGACTTCAAGACCGGCAAGCTGGTGAAGTCGAAGTCGAGCTACGAGCACCCGCAGCCGCATGCCTGCTTCATCCAGGGCGTGCAGGACGACCTCGTCAACGAGGGCGGCATCATGGACCTGTGGGTCCGCGAGGCGCGCCTGTTCAAGTACGGCTCCGGCACCGGCTCGAACTTCTCGATGCTGCGCGGCGAGGGCGAGAAGCTCGCCGGCGGCGGCCGCTCCTCCGGCCTGATGTCCTTCCTCAAGATTGGTGACCGTGCCGCCGGCGCGATCAAGTCCGGCGGCACCACCCGCCGCGCCGCCAAGATGGTCGTCGTCGACGTCGATCACCCGGACATCGAGACCTATATCGACTGGAAGGTGAAGGAGGAGCAGAAGGTCGCGGCGCTCGTCGCCGGCTCCAAGATCGTCCAGAAGGCGATGAAGGCGGTGATGAAGGCCTGCGTCAACTGCGAGGCCGCCGACGATGCCTGCTTCGATCCCGAGAAGAACCCGGCGCTGAAGCGCGAGATCAAGCTCGCCCGCAAGGCGATGGTGCCTGACAACTACATCAAGCGCGTCATCCAGTTCGCCAGGCAGGGCTACACCGAGATCCAGTTCGACACCTACGACACCGACTGGGATTCGGAGGCCTATCTCACCGTTTCCGGCCAGAACTCGAACAATTCCGTCTCGCTGACCGACGACTTCCTGCGCGCGGTCGAGAATGACGGCGACTGGAACCTGATCGGCCGCACCACGGGCAAGGTCACCAAGACCCTGAAGGCGCGCGACCTCTGGGAGAAGATCGGCTACGCCGCCTGGGCCTCGGCCGATCCCGGCCTGCACTTCAACACCACGATGAACGACTGGCACACCAGCCCGGCCTCGGGACGCATCCGCGCCTCGAATCCGTGCTCGGAGTACATGTTCCTCGACGACACCGCCTGCAACCTGGCCTCGGCCAACCTGCTGCAGTTCTACGACCGGCAGACCAAGGCCTTCGACGTCGCCGGTTACGAGCATCTCTGCCGCCTCTGGACCATCGTGCTCGAGATCTCGGTGACGATGGCGCAGTTCCCGAGCCGCGAGATCGCCGAGCTCTCCTATGAGTACCGCACGCTCGGCCTCGGCTACGCCAATATCGGCGGCCTGCTGATGACCATGGGCCTCGGCTACGACAGCGACGAGGGCAGGGCGCTCGCCGGCGGCCTGACCGCGATCATGACCGGCGTCGCCTATGCGACCTCGGCCGAGATGGCGGGCGAGCTCGGCCCGTTCCCGGGCTACAAGAAGAACGCCCAGCACATGCTGCGCGTCATCCGCAACCACCGCGTCGCGGCCCATGGCCAGGCCTCCGGCTATGAGGGCCTGCAGGTCACGCCGGTGCCGCTCGACCATGCCACGCTGGAGCGCCTCGGCGGCTCCTCGGCGACGGTGTCGGAGCGGGCCAAGGCGAGCTGGGACGAGGCGCTGGCGCTCGGCGAGAAGCACGGCTACCGCAACGCCCAGTCGACCGTGATCGCGCCGACGGGCACGATCGGCCTGGTCATGGATTGCGACACCACCGGCATCGAGCCCGACTTCGCGCTGGTGAAGTTCAAGAAGCTCGCCGGCGGCGGCTACTTCAAGATCATCAACGGTGCGGTTCCCGATGCGCTGCGTGCGCTGGGCTATCGCGAGGCGGATATCGCCGAGATCGAGGCCTATGCCGTCGGCCATGGCTCGATGAAGCAGGCGCCAGGCATCAACCCCGGCTCGCTCCGGGCCAAGGGTTTCAGCGACGAGAAGATCGAGGCGGTCGAGAAGGGGCTGAAGAGCGCTTTCGACATCAAGTTCGTCTTCAACAAGTGGACGCTGGGCGAGGACTTCCTCACCGGCACGCTCAAGGTTCCGGCCGAGAAGCTGAACGACATGTCGTTCGAGCTCCTGCCCTTCCTCGGCTTCAGCAAGGCCGAGATCGAGGCCGCCAACGTCCATGTCTGCGGGGCGATGACGCTGGAAGGCGCGCCGCACCTGAAGAAGGAGCACTACAACGTCTTCGACTGCGCCAACCCCTGCGGGCGCATCGGCAAGCGCTATCTCTCGGTCGAGAGCCATATCCGCATGATGGCGGCGGCGCAGCCCTTCATCTCGGGCGCGATCTCCAAGACCATCAACATGCCGAACGACGCCACCGTCGAGGATTGCAAGAGCGCCTATCTGCTTTCCTGGAAGCTGGCGCTGAAGGCGAACGCCCTCTACCGCGACGGCTCGAAGCTGTCGCAGCCGCTGAACTCGGCCCTGATCGCCGACGAGGACGACGACGCGGATGAGGCGACCGAGGCGCTCTACCAGCAGCCGCTGGCAGCGCGCGCCACCCAGATCGCGGAAAAGATCGTCGAGCGCGTCGTCGAACGCGTGGAACGTGTTCGCGAGCGCGAAAAAATGCCGGCGCGGCGCACCGGCTACATCCAGAAGGCGGTGGTCGGCGGCCACAAGGTCTATGTCCACACCGGCGAATATGCCGATGGCCGCCTCGGCGAGATCTTCATCGACATGCACAAGGAAGGCGCGGCCTTCCGGGCGATGATGAACAACTTCGCCATCGCGGTCTCGCTCGGCCTGCAATACGGCGTGCCGCTGGAGGAGTATGTCGAGGCCTTCACCTTCACCCGCTTCGAGCCCTCGGGCTTCGTGCAGGGCAACCAGTCGATCAAGAACGCGACCTCGATCCTCGACTACGTCTTCCGCGAGCTGGCGATCTCCTATCTCGGCCGGCACGACCTCGCCCATGTCGATCCCAGCGAGATCGGCCATGACGTGATGGGCAGCGGCGTCGAGCAGGGCAAGGCGCCGGATGCGGCCGGGCCGATCACCTCGACCCCGCTGGCCTCCTCGGGCTTCCGCCGCGGCAAGCCGATCAACCTGCTCGCCATCCAGGGCGGGGCGGCGGCCAACGATGCGGTCGCCCGCGGCGGCGCCAGCGTGACCGGCATCTCGACGCTCGGCGCCACCGCGCTGAAGGAAGAGCCGGAGGCTTATGGCGAAGAGCAGATGAGCAAGCTCGGCTTCGCCGCTCCCGCCGCCCAGCCGACCGCCTCCGAGCGCCGGGCCGAGGCGATCATGAAGGGCTATGTCGGCGACAGCTGCGGCGAGTGCGGCAACTTCACGCTGGTGCGCAACGGCACCTGCCTGAAGTGCAATACCTGCGGCTCGACGACCGGGTGTTCGTGAGGGATCTCTCTTTTCTCGAAACCCAGTCGACACTAACAATGAGGCCGGCCCTATTAGGGCCGGCCTTTGCATGTGAGCTGACGATTTGATGCCGGGCGAGAGCTGGTCTGATTACGAAAACGATCTAACGGTCGTCACATACTTCGAGATGCTCTCGGCCGAGCTGAGACGAGAGCCATACGTGAAATCCCAAGCACGTGATGCGTTGGTGCCATTGCTAAAGGGTCGTTCAGCAAAAGCGGT
This sequence comes from Allobosea lupini, assembly GCF_900109525.1. GTDB lineage: Bacteria > Pseudomonadota > Alphaproteobacteria > Rhizobiales > Beijerinckiaceae > Allobosea > Allobosea lupini. The sequence goes on from NZ_FOAN01000001.1 coordinate 102,199, forward strand.
AGAGTATAAATTTCAGAATATCAGCGCGGTGCTCCTACTGTTGGGAGAGCCGTGGATTGATGGCTACAAGCCGGCAACTCGCTTCCAGAACAGCTTGGTCGATGCCGTCCTTAGATGGTTTGACGCGCACCCTCTGTGGACGACGCAACAACTGGAGAGGACCGCCAGAACGCTCGCGCGAAATGAGTTTCGTGATGAAGCAAGCCTCTGGATTGGCCCGCCGCCGACATTCTCGAATAGTCTTTCGCTAATCGAGCCGGCTTTGGTCGAACTGGTTGCTAGAAAATTTGATGTTGCGGCCCGTGATGCGCGCAATCGTGCTCTCGGAGAGGCGGGAGAGGGACTCGTCCTCGCCCATGAGAGGAATACCTTACGCGCTGCTGGCCAAGAGACCTTAGCGGCTCGGGTTCGCTGGGTTTCACGTGAAGATGGAGATGGGGCCGGATTTGATATTGCAAGCTTTGAGGCAGACGGGCGTTCGCGACTGATCGAAGTGAAGACGACGAATGGTTGGGAACGAACGCCTTTTCACATTACTCGCACTGAGATAGCCGCTGCCGACAGTCATCGCGATAACTGGCATCTTGTAAGGCTCTGGAATTTCGCGCGCTCCCCACGTGCATTCTCCATTCGACCGCCGCTCGATGTTCACGTGCAGCTAACGCCCACGACCTTTCTCGCGTCACTTCATTGAAAGTAGACACCCTCGGCGCAAAGAACCCGTCTCCGTGTGGGAGAAGGGCAGGGGTGAGGGACCGCCGCTGATGATTTGAATGCAACGGCGCCGCTGCGGCCTTCTGCGGATAGCGCAGGCCCTCATCCGGCGCTCCGCGCCACCTTCTCCCATCCGGGAGAAGGTTGGGACGAGGTTCCGGCGCGTCGATTCACAGGCTCAGCCCCGATCCGACATGCGTCATCCGCCAAGGCGCTTCACCGGCAACGCGCTTGTCTCGGCAATTCCCGATCGGCCAACATCGGCTGCTTCGCGGTCACTGGTCGCGGGCCAACCGAGGCATGAGGGGCAAAGGCAGATGAGCGGACTGTTGATTTCGGGTGGCCGTGTCGTCGATCCGGAAAGCGGCCATGATGGCATCGCCGATGTCGCGATCGCAGACGGAAAGATCGTCGCGATCGGCTCCAGCCTCGGCAGCGCCGAGCGCGTGATCGACGCGCGCGGGCTGGTCGTCGCGCCCGGCTTCATCGACCTTCATGCCCATGGCCAGTCGATCCCCGCCGACCGCATGCAGGCCTTCGACGGGGTCACCACGACGCTGGACCTCGAGGCCGGCGTGCTGCCGGTCGCCTCCTGGTATCGCCGCCAGGCGGAGCAGGGCCGCATCCTCAACTACGGCGCCGCCACGAACTGGGCCTTCGCCCGGATCGGCGCGATGATCGGGATCAACGAGGAATCGTCGCTGGAAGCGTTCGGACGCGCGATGCGCGATCCGCGCTGGATGGATGAGATCTCCTCGCCCTCCGAACAGCAGAACATCCTCGAGCGCATCGCGGCGGGGCTCGACGAGGGTGGCATCGGCATCGGCATCCTGAACGCCTATGCGCCCGGCGCCGGCGTGCAGGAGCTGACCGCGCTCTGCCAGCTCGCCGCCGAGCGCGGCGTGCCGACCTTCACCCATATCGCCTATATGGCGAACACCGACCCGAAGAGCGCGGCCGAGGCCTATATCCGCCTGATCGGCTATGCCGGCGCCACCGGCGCGCATATGCACATCTGCCACTTCAACAGCTCCAGCAAGACCGATGTCGAGCGCTGCGCGCGGCTGATCAAGCAGGCGCAGGCGCAGGGCCTGCCGATCACGGTGGAGGCCTATCCCTATGGCACCGGCTCCACGGTGATCGCGGCGGCGTTCTTCAGCGATCCCGAATTCGAGCGCCGCAATGACACCCGCTACGAGCAGATCCAGTTCGTCACCAGCGGCCGCCGGATCCAGGACCGCGAGGACCTGCTGTCCGCGCAGTCGGAGGACCCGTCGCAGCTCGTTCTCTGGCATGTGCTCGACACCGAGAACAACGCCCGCCATCGCGACATGCTCGACCTCTCGGTCCTGTATCCCGGTGGCGCGATCGCCTCGGACGCCATGCCGTGGTCGATGCCGGACGGATCGACCTATACCGGCGATGCCTGGCCGCTCCCGGATGAAGCGACTTCGCATCCGCGCTCGTCCGGCACCTTCACGCGCTTCCTGCGGCACTGGGTGCGCGAGCGGCAGGCGGTCAGCCTGCAGGAGGGGATCGCGAAATGCACCCTGATCCCGGCCGAGATCCTGGCCGCGAGCACGCCCGCCATGCGTGACAAGGGCCGGCTGAAGGCCGGAGCCGATGCCGATGTCGTGGTGTTCGACCTCGACACGCTGACCGATCGGGCGGAGTTTTCGGCGATGAACCGGCCGGCCGAAGGCGTCCGGCATCTCATCGTCAGCGGGGAGCCGGTCATCGCCGACGGAGTCATGGACGTCGCGGCACGGCCGGGCCGGCCTGTGCGCCGACCGCTCAGTGCGGCGGCCTGACGCCATGCCGGTTCCGATCCTGCTGGTGACGGGCTTTCTCGGAGCCGGCAAGACGACGCTGGTCAACCGCATCCTGCAACGGGCCGACGGGCGACGCATCGCCGCCGTCGTCAATGATTTCGGCGCGATCAACATCGATGCGGAGCTGATCGCCGGTGCGGAGGACGGGGTCGTCAGCCTCGCCAATGGCTGCATCTGCTGCACGCTGGAAGGCGATCTGCTGCGGACGCTGTCCAATCTGCTGCGGCGAACCCCGCGCCCCGAAGCCATCGTGATCGAGACCAGCGGCGTCGCCGATCCCGAAGACATCATCCGTAACCTGATGGACCCGGTGATCTGGCGCGCAGCGCCCCTGGAGACGGTGCTGTGCGTCGTCGATGCGGCGGCACCGGAGGCGCTGCTCGACGACCCGCTGTTCCTGAGCCAGCTGCGAGCCGCCGATCTTCTCGCCGTCAGCAAGGGCGATCTCGTCGACAAGGCCTCGCTCGACGAGCGTTGCCGCTCCCTGTCGCAGATCAACCGCCGGGCCACCCTCGTAGAGGCGACCGGCGGCGATATTCCGCTCGATCTTGTCTTTCCTGAAGTCGGGACGGCTCGCGAGCGGACGACGCGCCCGAAAAGGCCGAGCATCGATCGGTTCGAGACCTTCAACTGGACATCCGGCACGCCGATCTCGCTCGCCGGCTTTCAGCAGGTCGTCGGTCGGCTTGCGCCGCGGCTCGTCCGTGCGAAGGGATTTCTCGACACGATCGAGAAGCCCGATGGCCGATATCTCTTTCAGCTCGCGGGTGGGAGAGCCACGCTGGCGCCTCTCGATCGGGACGAGCCGGCGCGAGGCACCAGAATCGTCTTCATCGCGGAGATCGGCAGGATCACTCAGGTGGACATCGATGACGCGATGATCCGGGCGAGTGGGCATCAGGGCCAGTAGCCCGGCACTCACAGACATTCCTGACCTGACGGTTCAGGCACGCGGCATGTCGAGCCCCATCTGCCAGAAATCGGCCTCCAGCTTCGAAGCCTGGCCGAACAGGGCGGCGAGCTCGGAAAAGCGCGCTTCGGTCATCGCCCGCGCCGCGAGCGCGTCGAGATGGCGGCGGGCGTCGCGGGCGACCTGCTGATAGGCCTGCCCGGCATATTCGCCGATCCAGTCGCGATAGGGATGGTCGTCGAGCGCAGGTCCGAGCTCTCCGGCGAGCCTAGCGCCGATCTCGGCATAGCCGACGATGCAGGGGCTGAGCGCGACATGCAGGTCGAGCAGGTCGCCCGAGACGCCGCAATCGAGCACGAAGCGGGTATAGGCGACCGTCGCCTGATGCTCGGGCGCGGCTTCAAGCTGCTCGGGCGAGAGGCCCCAGCGGCCGCAGAGCCGGACATGCAGGTCCATTTCGAGGTCGAGGATCGCCGACAGGCCGGCCTTGGCGGCGCGCATGTCGGCGAGGGTTCGGCTCTTATACGCCGCCAGCGCATAGGCGCGGGCGAACTGGATCAGGAAGAGATAGTCCTGCACGAGATAGGCCCGGAAGGCGGCCTGCGGCAGCGAGCCGTCGCCCATTTGCCGGACGAAATCATGTTCGACATAGGACGCCCAATCGGCGGCTGCGGTGGCCTTCAACCTGTCGAAAATGTCCACGGCTGGGGCTTCCTTCCGGATCGGATTCGCGCGGCAGTCATAGCGCAAACCGCCGCTGCGCGGCGTGCCGCGGATGACGCAGGTTTGATCCGCGCCGGCGGCGACAGGGTGCAGATGCCGCGTTAGCCTTCCACCGTGTCTGGACAATCAGGAGGGTGCGACCATGACCAGTTTCGCGATCGGCCGGCGGGCGCTTCTCTGCGGAGCGGCCGTTTCCATTCTTGCCTTGCCGGCCCTGGCGCATCATGGCTGGGGCTGGGCGGTCGACGAACAGAGCGAGCTCAAGGGCACGATCCGCGCGATCTCGATGGCGCCGCCGCATCCGACGCTGCAGGTCGCGGCGACCGATGGCGTCCTCTGGCAGATCGATCTCGGCAATCCCAGCCAGACCGCACGGGCGAATTTTACCGGCGACACAGCGAAGGTCGGCGACGCCATCACCGTGCTCGGCAACCGGCATCAGGACGCCAGCAAAAGGCAGATGAAGGCGGTACGCATCACCATCGCTGGCAAGAACTACGACATGTATCCGGAGCGGATCAAAACGAACTGAGCGCCTGTGGCGACAGTGATCGACTGGCTCGGTAACTGGCCGGGAGCGTTGCTGCTGCAACGCTCCGGCACCGCATATCTCTTGGTCAACGCCGCGCACATCCTCGGCATCGGCCTGCTGCTCGGGGCGATCCTGCCGCTCGATCTCCGGCTGGCCGGCGTCTTGCGCGCCTCGGCGCTGCCGCTGATCGGCCCGATCCTGATCCGCACGGCCGCATTCGGGCTGGTGCTGGCGCTTACGACCGGGCTCTGGCTGTTCACAGTAAAGCCGGGCGAATATCTCGGGAACACCGCCTTCCTGAGCAAGCTCGGCCTGCTGGTCCTGGCGCTCGGCAACATCGCGCTACAGCATCATGGCTTCAAGCCGGCACTGGCGGGCGGTGTGATCGGCCTGCGCGTTCGGGTGCTGGCCATGGTTTCCGCCTCGCTCTGGCTCTGCGTGTTGGTCGCCGGGCGCTGGATCGGCTTCGTCTGACCAGGCCGAGACCTCGCCGATGGTGTCGCGCTGGTCGGTCATGGACATGGCAACCTGGTAGCGCCTCCGCCTGATGGAAGGTCAAGCGCCACCGAAATCGATCGAATGCAAGCCATCGCGGCAAGGCGGGCGAAACCCTGCCGGGCGAAAGCTGTGTGCCCAGCACCCGCCGTCAAAGCGGCGTTAGCCAGTTGCCGCCATTGTCCTGCGCGTGCACGCCCCACGCCACGATCCGATCTCCAGGCCTGCCGAGCCGGCGGGCGAACCGCCGAGCGCTGGGGCGGTGGGGCGTCGCCTCGACGGTCTCGGCTTCGAGCCGGTGCTGGAACGCGAGTATCGGCAGCACATGCGCGCCGACCAGCGCCGCAGCACGCTGGTCTGCCTGATCACGGCGCTCGGCATCTGGCTGACCTTCATCGGGCTCGACCTGACGCGCCTCGACAATCTCATCGCGATCGGGAGCCAGGACAGCTTCGTCGAACTCGCGATCGTGCTGAGGCTGGGGACGCTCGCCGTGATCCTGCGCCTGCTCTGGATCGTGCGCCGCAACCGCCAGGCCCATGCCTATCACCACCTCACCATGCTTGCGCTGGCGCTGATCGGGGTGACCTGCGCCTTCATCGCCAACATGTACAAGCTGCGCGGCCTGCCGCAGGCCGACATCGCTCAGCTCGTGATCATTGCTGCTGTCTTCCTGCCGGTCGGGCTGACCTTCCTGCAGAGCCTGGGCATCGCTTTGCTGATCGCGGTGTTCACCACTGTGCTTGGCGTGCTGATGCTCGAACCGGCGCAACTGGCCGAGCATGGGCGGCTGTCGATCCTGCTGTTCTTCGCAGTCTTCGTCAGTGCCGTCGGTGCCTGGCTGCGCGAGAGAGCCGAGCGCGACCAGTTCCTGCTACGCCGCATGCTGCACAGCCGGGCAATGTCGGATGCGCTCACTGGCATCGCCAACCGGCGCGGCTTCGAGGAACATGTTGCGATGGCATTGCTGCAGGCGCGGCGGGAGCGGGTGCCGGTCGTCTTCGCGGTGCTCGATGTCGACCATTTCAAGCGCTACAACGACCGCTATGGCCACCAGGCCGGTGACATCGCGCTGGCCCTGATCGCCCGCGCGATCGACAGCAAGCTGCGTCCGCCGATGGACATGGTCGGGCGACTCGGCGGCGAGGAATTCGGCCTGCTGCTCTACGACACCACGCCGCAGAGGGCTCAGGAGCGGCTGGAACGGGTCGCGCAGGCGATCGCCGAGCTCAGGATCGAGCACGCAGCGTCGCCGACGGCGTCATACATCACCGTCAGCATGGGGGCGGTCGGCTTCGACGGGCAGGAGACGGCGGTCGATCTCTACCGGCGCGCCGACGCGGCGCTCTATGCCGGCAAGGCTTCGGGCCGGAACCGGGTCGAGCTGATCAAGGGCGGCGAACGCCGGGCGGGGTAGCCTGCTGCATTGCCGAGCTGCTATGCGGCCTGCGTCCTGACGCGATGAGAGATTTGCCATGTCCGCACCCGTTTCCATCGGCCTGATCGGCGCCGGCATCATGGGCGAGCGCATGCTGCGCGCGATCCTGGCGCAATCGCCGGAGCTGGTGCGCGCTGCCGGCATCTGGGACCCGTCCGGCGAGGCTCTGGCGCGGATCGCCAGCGAGCTGCCGGATGTCGCGCAGAAGCCCGACGCGGCCGCCGTGATCGCGGCGAGCGACTGCGTCTACATCGCCTCGCCGCCGGCCTCGCATCTCGGCCATGCCCGCGCCGCGCTCGCGGCCGGCAGAACCGTCTTCTGCGAGAAGCCGCTCGCGATCGACGTCGCCGATTCCCGTGCCTTCGTCGCCGAGGCGGGTGTGCGCGGAGCAGTCAATTTCCCGTTCGCCTCCTCGCCGGCGGTCGCGCAATTGCAGGATTGGGCCGGCGGCGTCGGTGGCAACCGGCGAATCTCAATCGAGGTCGCCTTCGCAACCTGGCCGCGCTCCTGGCAGGCCGATGCGGCAGGCTGGCTCGACCGGCGCGAACAGGGCGGCTTCACCCGCGAGGTCGTCTCGCATTTCCTCTTCCTGAGCCGGCGGCTCGGCGGGGTGCTTCGCGGCCTGCAGGCCAGTGTCTCCTTCCCGGAGGAGGGCAAGTCTGAACGCCGGATCGAGGCACGCCTGATGGCGGGCGACATCCCGGTGACGCTGATCGGCAGCGTCGGCACGACGCCAAAGGACGATCACAACATCTGGATGCTGGAAGGTGAGGGCGGCGCGATCCGGCTCTGCGACTGGTCGCTGGCCGAGCAGCGCAAGCCGGACGGCTCCTGGCAGCGGGCTCCGGATGCGCTGACGCAGCTCGAAGCGCGGCCGGTCGCGCTGAAGCGGCAGCTCGAAGGCGTCGCCAGGCTGGCGCGCGGCGAGGCGCACCAGCTGGCGACGCTGGAAGAAGCGCTGAATGTCCAGGAGATCGTCGAGGCGATCCTGGCGAGCTGACCGCCTTCGTTGAGATGACATGGCAAGGGCACTATGATCGGCGGGCTCAGGAGGCCTGCCGATGCGCCATGCCTTCCTCACCGATGCGCAGATCGACGCTCGCGCCCTGGCGCATCGGCGCGGGCTCGGCTTTCGCGACGACGAGGCCGTAGAGGTCGCTGTGCTGCTGGCGAGGCTCAAGGCGCGCTACCCCGAATTCTCCTATGAGCGGGTGCTGGACGGCGCGCTCGGCGAGGCCGAGGCACAGTGGGATTCGCAAGCCAGGCGGCTGCTGCTTCCGGAGGCGGTGTTCCAGGCAGCCGAACGCGGCGAGGGCAGGGCGCTGATGACGGTTGCGCACGAGATCGGCCATGCGCTGCTCGGCCATGAGGGCAGTCTGAACCGGGGGCCGGCCGGCGGACGGGCCGAGCGGGTTTCGGCGAAGCTCCGGTCGATGGAATATCAGGCGCGGCGCTATGCGGCCGCCTTCCTGATTCCGGACACCCCGGCGGTGCGCCGGCTCGACGCGACCGCGCTCAGCGAGCGCTACCGGGTCAGCATGAGCGCCGCGATCGTGCGCCATAGCGAACTGAAATCCGGCGAGAGCGCACGAGCCCTGTCTTCGCGGCAAGGCTCGCTCGACCTCTGAGCCGCTTGCGGTCGGCGCGCCCGCAGGGCATGGCTCGGGCAACGTGACTGCTATCGAGGACGCCATGACCATCGCCGCTACCGGCCTGCCGCCGGCGCCGAAGCCCGCGCAACGCGCGCAGGGCGTTTCGCCCTTCATCGTCATGGACGTGATGAACGCGGCCGAGGCGATCGAGCGGCGCGGCGGCTCGGTCGTGCACATGGAGGTTGGTCAGCCTTCAGCGGCGACGCCGGCCAGCATCCGGGCCGCCGCGGCGCGGGCGCTGGAGCATGGCCGCATCGGCTATACCCAGGCGCTCGGCATCGGCTCGCTCCGGGCCCGGATCGCGCGGCACTATCGCGACACCTACGGCGTCGAGGTGCCGGCCGAGCGCGTCGTGGTGACGACCGGGTCTTCCGGTGGCTTCATCCTTTCCTTCCTCGCCTGCTTCGAGCCGGGCGCGCGCATCGCGATCACTGCGCCGGGCTATCCGGCCTATCGCAACATCCTGATCGCGCTCGGGCTCGAGCCGGTCGCGATCCCCGTTGGACCGGAAACACGCTATGCGCTGACACCGGAGCTGATCGCCAAGGCCCATGCCGAAAGGCGGCTCGCCGGCGTGCTGACGATGAGCCCGGCCAACCCGACCGGCGTGGTGATGACGCCAGAGGCGATCGCTGCGGTGGCGGCCGAATGCCGGCGGCTCGGCCTCTGGTACATCTCCGACGAGATCTATCACGGCCTGACCTATGAGAGGCCGGCGACGACGGCGCTTGCCGCCGACCCTGACGCGATCATCGTCAACTCCTTCTCCAAGTACTACTGCATGACCGGCTGGCGCGTCGGCTGGCTGGTGGTGCCGGAGCGGCTGGTGCGGGTGATCGAGCGGCTGCAGCAGAATTTTTCGATCTCGGTGCCGATGCTGAGCCAGGTCGCAGGCGAGGCCGCCTTCGACGCAACCGATGAATGCGAAGCGATCAAGGCCGGCTACGCGGAAAACCGTGCTTACCTGCTGAAGGCGCTGCCGGAGATTGGGCTGGGCGATTTCCTGCCCGTCGACGGCGCCTTCTACATCTATCTCGACATCGGACGATATTCGAACGATTCCATGAGCTTCTGCCGCGATGCTCTCGAGAATGCCGGAGTCGCGATCACGCCAGGGCTCGATTTCGACGAGGAGCGCGGGGCGAGGACGGTGCGGCTTTCCTTCGCTGGTTCGCTGGCCGAATGCGAGGAGGCGGTGGCGCGCCTGGGGCGCTGGCTGAAGACGCGTTGAAGCGGCGCTTGCCAAGGCGAAGCGGTAGACTCAATCTGATCCGGCTTGGGGGCAGGACATGGTCGCGATGCGGAACTGGCTGAAAGCCATGGCGTTGTGCGCGGCGGCGCTGCTGGCTGGCGTCGCCGCGGGCCCGGGCGCCGCGCAGCAGGCCAAGACGGATGCTGCGCCGGTCCTGACGCTGCGCGGCGACGAGACGCCCGAGACGGTGCGGAACCTGGTCGATGCCCTGTCGACCGGCGGACGCAAGGTCGAGATCAGGATCGCAGGCAAGGACGAGGTCAAGGCCCCAGCCGCGCCGGCCGCCGCGGCAGCGAGCCCTGGTGCTGCACCGCCAGCCAGTACTCCCGCCGAAAGCGAAACGCCTGCCGAGGCGTTCTGGGACCATTTCGTCGATGGCGTGACGCAAGGCCTCGGAGCCTTGCCGCGCCTTGCCCAGATACCGGACGCCTGGCGTGCTGCCTGGGCGCAGAACCGCAATGGTTCGGCCGGCTGGTGGCTTTCGGTGGCCGTTGTACTCGCGTTTGCCGTAGCCTGGCTGTTTCGGCTCGCGACCAAAGATTGGTTCACGCGCCGGCTGCAGCCGCAAGGGCCGGAGTTCACGCCGCGCCTGATCGCGTCGTCCTGGGGCTTGCTGCAGGACCTGGCGACACTCGGGCTCTGGCTTGCAGTGCTGCATGCGGTCCGCAAATTCTGGCTGCCGGAGCCCGACCTTGCCCATATGGTGCTGCGCACGATCGCCAACGGCCTCACCATTGGCTCCGGATATCTGATCCTCGGACGCTTCCTGCTCGCTCCCGGGGCCTCGGAACGTCGGATCATGCCGCTGCCGCGGGCCGAGCGGGCTTTCAAATTCCTGATCTTCTTCGGCATTCTCACACCCGTACTGCTGACGGCGACGGTGTCGATCCAGCATGCCACCGGCCCTGGAACCGTCGTCGGGCTGTTCGCCCTGGTCAGCATTGTCTCGACCTTGTTCAAGGTCTGGTGGTTCATCGATGCACGGCACGATCTTGCGGCGCTCATCCTTGCCTCGGCCCATGAGCCCGGGCCGGCGCGCCGCGTGATCGCGTGGACGACGGGTTGGCTCTATGCAGCGCTCGCCGTGCTGATCTGGATGGTCGGCAATGCCTCCTCGATGATGGAGGGGGGCGCGCGCTGGGCGGAGGCTGCCGCACTGACGCAGTTCATCATCGTGCTGGCACCGATCCTGGCGGTCGGCGTTACCAGCCTGATGGCCTGCCGGCAGGCACATGCGGCGGCGATGGGCGAGACGGCGCCGCTTTCGCTCGCGGTCGGACATGCGCTGCGGGCTGCCGCCGGCGGCGCGATCTGGGCCAGCGGCTTCTATTTGCTGGCGCGGCTCTGGGCCGGCTTCCTTTTTGGCGTCAGTTCCGATCAGTTCGCCGTGCTGATGCGCCAGGCGGGGGGCGTTGCCGTGCTCGCCTTCGCGGGCTGGGTCGCGATCGTTTTCCTGCGCAGCTTCTTCGACGCCTATGCGCCGCCCCGGGCTGTGGCTGGCCCGGCCGATGAGGATGCGGTTTCGCACGACCATGTGCCGTCACGGCTGGCGACTGTGATGCCGATCCTGCGCGGCGTGGTACTCACCGCCGTGTTCGGCCTGACCGGGCTCGTCCTGCTGTCGCGCCTGGGTGTCGATATCGGTCCGCTGCTGGCGGCCTTCAGCATCCTCGGCCTCGCGATTTCGTTCGGTTCGCAGGCGCTGGTGCGCGACATCGTCTCCGGCTTCTTCTTCATGCTGGAGGACGCTTTCCGCGTCGGCGAATATGTCGATACCGGCCGGCTCAAGGGCACGGTCGAGAAGATCTCGTTGCGTTCGATGCAGCTCCGCCATCAGAGCGGCCAGGTCCACACCGTGCCGTTCGGCCAGGTCCAGTCGCTGACCAATGCCAGCCGCGACTGGGCGACGGTGAAGTTCAACGTCCGCCTCGACCATTCCGCCGACATCGAGAAGGCGCGCAAGACGATCAAGAAGATCGGGGCGGCGCTGCTGGAGGATCCGGAATACGGGCCGCATTTCATCGCCCAGCTCAAGATGCAGGGCGTCGCCGACATCACCGAAGCGGCGATCGTGATCAGGCTGAAATTCACCGCCAAGCCGAACCAGGCCTCGATGCTGCAGCGCGAGGCGCTGAAGCGGGTCTATCGCGGGCTGATCGAGGCGGAAGTGCCTTTCGCCTCCAATGCCGTCACCGTGAAGGAAGGGAGCGGCAAGAGCGCTGCCGCGGCGATCGCGACCATCCCGCCGCCGACGCCGCTCGCACCGGCAGCGGAGTGAAGCAAGTCCCGCTCAGCCGGTCTGCTGCCCGAATTCCAGGATGAGGAAGAAGCCGAAGCCGACGAGAGCCAGCAGAGTCCTCATGCCGGCGGCGAGGCGGGCGGCCGAGAGCTGGCGCTGCCATGCATGGCGCCGATCGGCGCGCTCGGCGTCGTGCTCGCGGCCGTGCTTGCCGAACTGGCTGGCATAGAGATCGGGCGTCATCTGCGGGCCGACCGGCAGATTCCCCTCGAGCTCGTAGCGCACCGCAACGAAAAGGGTGAACAAGCCGATGAGGCCGACGCCGAGCCAGCCGATCGCCTGCTGGGCGATGACGGCCACGCCGATCAAGCCGGCGCAGGCAAGGGCGGCGATCACGCCTCGCTCGGCGTTTCGCGGTGGCCGCATATGCTCTCCGCCTAAGGAAAAGGCCGCCGCGATCGCTCGCGACGGCCCTGATCTCACTTGCGTCCGGCCAGCTTGTTCCACCAGCCACCGCGCTTAGGCCGGTCCGGATCCGGCGGCGTCAGCACGACCGCGACGGGCTCCTCGACGACCCGTGGAGCAGGCGCCGCTTCGACGACCGGTTCGGGGGCCGGAGCGGCAACGGCTTCAGGCGTTGCCGGCTCGGGAGCAGGCGCGACCTCAGCCGGGGCGGCGGCGACGCCATCTTCGCTGATCGGCACGACCTTCTTGCGCGAGCGGCTCCGCTTGGGCTTTTCCGCCGGCTCGGCGACGCTCTCCGCTGCGCTCTCCACTGCCTTGGCAGCTTCCTTCACAGCCTTCTTGGGGGCTTCGGCGGTTTCAGACTGTGCCTCTGTCTCTGCCTCCGCCTTCTTGGCACGGCCGCGGCGCGCCCGCTTCGGCTTGGCATCGGCCTCCGGCTCCGCAGCAGGGGCTTCGGTCACGGCCGGAGCTTCCTCCTCTGGGGTAGCCGCGACAGGAGCCGAAGCAGTGTTCTCGTCCTCGCCGGAGTCGTCTTCGTCGCTTTCGGCCTGGTCGTCGCCCTCGGCAGCGCCCTGCTGGTCCTGCCCGTCACGCTCGCCACCACGCCGGCGACGCCGGCGCCGACGCCGGCGGCGCCCGTCGCGACTCTCCTGGCTTTCGCCCTCGGCAGCGGCGCGCGGCTCAGCCGCGGTCTCACGTTCGGCCCCGCTTTCAATCTCTGCCTCGGCCTCAACCTCGACTTCGACGATGTCCTCGTCCTCGGGCTCGTCGATGATCGCTTCGGCGCGCATGCTGGAGACCGGCACGACGCGGTTCTCGTTGCCGACGAACTCGCCGCGCTCGACCTCGAAATAGCGGGTGCCGAGCAGGGCCGCGTCGGCCGAGACGGTGATCGTGATGTTGAAGCGCTCTTCCAGGTCGCGCAGATGGGCGCGCTTCTGGTTGAGGACATAGAGCGCGACCTCGGGCCGGGTGCGGACCTCGAGATTATGCGAGGCGCTCTTGATCAGCGCCTCTTCGAGGGCGCGCAGGATCTGCAGCGCGATGGAGGGCGTCGAGCGGACGAGGCCGGCGCCGGCGCAATGCGGGCACGGCACCGAGGAACTCTCCAGCACGCCGGTGCGGATGCGCTGGCGCGACATCTCGAGCAGGCCGAAGGCGGAGATGCGGCCGACCTGGATGCGGGCCCGGTCGTTCTTCAGGCACTCCTTCAGCTTCTTCTCGACCGCGCGGTTGTTGCGGTTCTCCTCCATGTCGATGAAATCGATCACGATGAGGCCGGCAAGGTCGCGCAGGCGCAGCTGGCGCGAGATTTCCTCGGCAGCTTCGAGATTGGTCTTGAGGGCGGTGTCCTCGATGTTGTGTTCGCGGGTCGAGCGCCCGGAGTTGATGTCGATCGCGACCAGCGCCTCGGTCTGGTTGATGACGATATAGCCGCCCGATTTCAGCGTCACCGTGTTCGAGAACATCGCGTCGAGCTGGCTCTCGACGCCGAAGGCGGCGAAGAGCGGGGTCTGCTCGCGATAGGGCTTCACGCTCTTGGCATGGCTCGGCATGAGCATGCGCATGAAGTCCTTGGCCTCGCGATAGGCGCTCTCGCCGGCGACGTGAACCTCGTCGATATCCTTGTTGTAGAGGTCGCGGATCGAGCGCTTGACGAGGTTGCCCTCCTCATAGACCAGCGCCGGAGCGACCGAACCGAGCGTCAATTCGCGAACGCTCTCCCACATCCGCATCAGATATTCGTAGTCGCGCCTGATCTCCGGCTTGGTGCGGGAGGCGCCGGCGGTGCGCAGGATGATGCCCATCCCCTCCGGCACCTCCAGCTCCTGGGCGATCTCCTTGAGGCGCTTGCGGTCCTCGGCATTAGTGATCTTGCGCGAGATGCCGCCGCCCTTGCCGGTGTTCGGCATCAGCACCGAATAGCGGCCGGCGAGCGAGAGGTAGGTGGTGAGGGCCGCGCCCTTGTTGCCGCGCTCCTCCTTGACGACCTGGACCAGGATGATCTGGCGGCGCTTGATCACCTCCTGGATCTTGTACTGGCGACGCAGATTGCGGGGGCGCTCGGGCATGTCGTCGAGGGCGTCGCCGCCGCCGAGCTGCTCCGGCTCTTCCTGGGCTTCGTCGCCGCTGTTCTCCTCGCCGTCCTCGTCGTCCTGCGACGGGCGCCGCGCTTCAGCCGCTTCGTCGCCATCCTCGGAGGCCGGCGCCTCGGCGGTGGTCTCGAAGGTCAGCGGCGCGGAATTCTCGGCCGCGTCCTCATTGGCGGATTCGGCGATCTCGGGCGCGAAGCTCTCGCCGAAGGCGGGGGCGCCTTCGTTGACCATGGCCGCTTCCTTGCCGTTGGTCTCGACCAGGTCCTCGGGCTGGGCGGCGCCGGCATCGACCTCGGCGCTGACGGTCTCGCCGCTCTCGGCGGCACGCTTGGGCCGGTTGTCGCGGTCGCGGCGGCCGCGGCGGCCACGGCGCTCGCGCTTCTCCTCGTCGCGCTCCTCTTCGCGCTCGGCGCGAGCTTCCTCGGCGAGCAGGGCCTGCCGGTCGGCGACCGGGATCTGGTAGTAGTCCGGATGAATCTCGGAGAAGGCGAGGAAGCCGTGGCGGTTGCCGCCATACTCGACGAAAGCGGCCTGGAGCGAAGGCTCCACCCGCGTCACTTTCGCCAGATAGATATTGCCGCGGAGCGGCTTGCGGCTGGCTGATTCGAAATCAAACTCTTCGATACGCGAGCCGCGAGACACCACGACCCGGGTCTCTTCCGGGTGGGTGGCGTCGATGAGCATCTTGTTGGCCATGGCACAATTCCATTGGCGCGGCGGCCTCGGCAATCCGCCGGGCCGCGGACATGCGTCCACGGCCGCGGGCAGGGGCACCGCGCGTTTGCCGGCTGAAGCCGGCCTGTTGCAGGGAGAGCAGTTCGGTCTGGGACGGACGACGGGAGCGGGCGGCGGAGCGGGCAATCAGCCCGTCGCCACCTGAGAGGTTTCGACGAAACACCGAAAAGGAGAACGGCGTCGTTTGCTCCGACATCTTACCTTTGACCTGCAGCGCGCCTCGAACGGGGCGCACCGCGTTGACACGCTCGCGGACAAGAAGACCGGCGCCGATTGCTGCCTGGCGCAAGCCCGTCCGCGGACGATTCCGTTGCTGGCTGCCTTCGCGCCGGCCTGGATCGGGATGATCCGGTCGTTCGGCCAGTTCGCAGGGCGTCAGCGGGCCAGGGACCCGGTTTGCGCGCTGCGGTAGCCTTCGCGATGCAACCGTCTCCATTACAGACAGGCGATGTATTTTTGCAAGCGCGTTAACGGTGGGTGATCGGGCAGGCGCGGTTTCCGCTGCCGGTCGGCCGTGGTAACGGGTTGTCAACGATTGGCGACGCTATGGTTAAGTCTTGTTAAGCGTCGAACCAGCGAATCGAGGAGCTTCCTCCTGCTTCACCGGCTTCGCCTCTCCGCAAAGGGCGTCCCGCACCGCATCGCCATGCCGGCCTTGCGGCTTCTCGCATGTGCGGCACTGCTTCTATCGTCGCTATCTCTCGCAGCTGCGAATTCGCCGGCGCGTCCTGCCGCCACCGACCTTCCGGTCGCCACCGACGCGCGGCTCGAGGTAAATGGCGAGAATGTCCGGCTGACCATGGCGCTGTCGCGGCCGGTGAGCGCGAGCGCCACGGTCATGGCAGGGCCCGATCGCGTCATCGTCGAGCTGCCCTCGATCAACTTCCAGGTCGACCCGAAACAGGGGCGCAAGTCCGCAGGCTTCGTCTCCGGCTTCCGCTACGGCCTGTTCATGGCCGACCGATCCCGCATCATCCTCGATCTCGCCCAGCCAGCCGCGGTAGCGAGCGTCTCGGTCAAGCCGGTGCGCGGCGGCTTCGGCGAGCTGGTCGTCGAGTTGAAGCGGACGAGTCGCGAGGAGTTTGCCGCGCTCGCCCGCGAAGCGACGGCGAAGACGCAGCTGCCGAGTATCCCTGTCGAGCGCAAGGCCGAGGGCGATTCGCGCCGGATCGTGGTGATCGATCCCGGACATGGCGGCATCGACCCCGGGACCCAGGTCGCGGCGATCGCCGAGAAGGCGGTCGTCCTCGCCTTCGGGCTGAAGCTGAAGGAACAGCTCGAGGCGCAGGGGCGCTACCGGGTGATCATGACCCGCTCGGATGACACCTTCATTTCGCTGAACGACCGTGTCCGTATCGCACGCGGCGTCGAGGCCAGCCTTTTCATCTCGATCCACGCCGATTCGCTGGCGCAGGCCCAGGACGTGCGCGGCGCCACCGTCTACACCGGCTCGGAGCGCGCCAGCGATGCCGAGGCGGCGCGGCTGGCGGCCAAGGAAAACCAGGCCGATGCCGTCGCGGGCCTCGACTCGAGCGAGGACGTGCATGATGTCGCGGGCATCCTGATGGATCTCGCCAAGCGCGAGACCCGCAGCTTCTCGACGATCTTCGCGCGAAACCTGGTCGAAAGGCTCGGTGGCTCGGTGAAGATGCACAAGGTGCCGTTGCGTTCGGCAGGTTTTCGCGTATTGACCGCGCCTGACGTGCCGTCGGTGCTGATCGAGCTCGGCTACATGTCGAGCCCGAAGGATGCCGAGCTCCTGAATTCCGAGGGCTGGCGCACGCAGGCTTCCGCGGCCGTCCAGCAGGCGATCGACCAGTATTTCGAGCGCCTGCAAAGCCCCGGCAAGGCCGCGCAAAGCAAGCCTTGACTGTTCGACGGTCGAAGATGGCGATTTGTGGTCGCAAAGCCACGGTTCCGCCATTTCTGCCGTGATATAGGAATGAGTTGAAAATCAGCCGGGCAGGTCGCGACGCCAAAGGGGGAGGGCGCCGACACTGCCGCTAGCCAGGGTCAAAATTCTCGATGCGGTTCATACTGCGCCTTTTCGGATGGGCGTTCGCCGTCGGTACGATCCTGTTCGTGATCGGCGTCGCGGGCGCGGCCGGCGTGATCTGGCACTACTCCAAGGACCTGCCCGATTCGGCGCAGCTGCGGAATTACGAGCCGCCGGTGATGAGCCGCGTCCATGCCGGTGACGGCAGCCTGATCGCCGAGTTCGCGCGCGAGCGGCGGCTCTATCTGCCGATCCAGGCGGTGCCGAAGCTGATCATCGACGCCTTCCTCTCGGCCGAGGACAAGAATTTCTACAAGCATTTCGGCGTCGATCCTGAGGGCCTGGCCCGCGCCGCGGTCTCGAACTTCCGCAATCGCGGCTCCGGCCGCCGGCCGCAGGGCGCCTCGACCATCACCCAGCAGGTGGCGAAGAACTTCCTGGTCGGCTCCGAGCAGAGCATCGAGCGCAAGATCCGCGAAGCGCTGATCGCGCTGCGAATCGAGTCGACCTATTCGAAGGACAAGATCCTCGAGCTCTACCTCAACGAGATCTATCTCGGCGCGCCGGCGCCGGGGCAGGGCAGCTACGGCGTCGCCGCCGCGGCGCTGAACTATTTCGGCAAGTCGGTGCATGAGCTCAACGCGCAGGAGGCGGCCTATCTCGCCGCGCTGCCGAAGGCGCCGACCGACCTGCACCCGTTCCGCAACCGCGAGCGCGCGATCGAGCGCCGCAACTACGTGCTCGACCGCATGGCCGAGAACGGTTTCCTCAAGCGGCCGGATGCCGATGCTGCGAAGAAGCAGCCGCTCGGCGTCAACCCGCGCACGGTTTCGCCGAACCAGATCGCCGCCGGCTATTTCGCCGAGGAAATCCGGCGCGAGCTGCAGGACCGCTATGGCGAGAAGAAGCTGCTCGAAGGCGGCCTCTCGGTGCGTGCCACGGTCGATCCCAAGATGCAGCTGATGGCGCGCAAGGCGCTGGTCGACGGTCTCGTGCGCTTCGACGAGGCGCGCGGCTGGCGCGGCGCGATCCAGAAGATCGACGCCGCGAGCCGCGAATGGGGCCTCGCCATCGCCGAGCTGCCGGTGCTCGGCGACGTCAAGCCCTGGCGCCTGGCCGTCGTGCTCGACGCCAGCGGCGACAGCGCTCGCCTCGGCCTGCAGCCTGTCCGCGAAGCCTCGGGCCAGCTCCGTCCGGAGCGCGAGACGGTGACGCTCGGGCCGGACGGCATCCGCTGGACGCGGCGTACCCGCGTTTCGCAGGCCGTCTCGCCGGGTGACGTCGTCTATGTCGAGCCGATCGACGGCAAGCCGGGCCAGGTTCGCCTGCGCCAGATGCCCGAGGTCAATGGCGCGATCACCGTGATGGACCCGTTCTCGGGCCGCGTGCTCGCCATGGTCGGCGGCTTCTCGCATGACCAGTCCGAGTTCAACCGCGCGACGCAGGCGCTGCGCCAGCCGGGCTCGTCCTTCAAGCCCTTCGTCTATGCGACCGCGCTCGACAACGGCTACACCCCGTCCAGCATCGTGCTCGACGCGCCGATCGAGGTCGACCAGGGCGGTGGTCTCGGTATGTGGACGCCGAGCAATTACGACGGCAAGTTCACCGGCCCGCGCACGCTGCGCTACGGCATCCAGTTCTCGAAGAACCTGATGACGGTGCGCCTCGCCAAGGATGTCGGCATGCCGCTGATCGCGGAGTATGCCCGCCGCTTCGGCATCTATGACGACATGCTGCCGGTGCTCTCGATGTCGCTCGGTGCCGGCGAAACCACGGTCATGCGGATGACTGCGGCCTATTCGATGCTGGCGAACGGCGGCAAGCGCATTCGTCCGACGCTGATCGACCGCATCCAGGACCGCTGGGGCGCGACGATCTTCAAGCACGACCAGCGCACCTGCGAAGGTTGCGAGGCCGAAAAGTGGAGCAACCAGCGTGAGCCGCGCCTGATCGACAATCGCGAGCAGGTCCTCGATCCGCTGACCGCCTACCAGATGGTCTCGATGCTCGAAGGCGTCGTCAATGCCGGCACCGCGACGGTGGTCAAGTCGGTCGGCAAGCCGCTCGCCGGCAAGACCGGCACGACCAACGACGCCAAGGACGTCTGGTTCGTCGGCTTCTCGCCGGACCTCGCCGTCGGCGTCTATATGGGCTTTGACAAGCCGAAGTCGCTCGGCAACTCGGCGACCGCCGGCCAGTACGCCGCGCCGATCTTCCGCGACTTCATGCAGGTCGCGCTGAAGGACAAGCCGGCGACGCCGTTCCGCGTGCCGCCCGGCATCAAGCTGATCCGCGTCGATCCCCGCACCGGCATGCGCGCCGGCGGCGAAGGCGGCATCCTCGAAGCCTTCAAGCCGGGCACGGCGCCGCCGGACAGCTATTCGGTGATCGGCGCTTCTGACGGCACCGGCGGGGCGATGAGCGTCGCGCCGGCGGGCGGGCGCTCGGTCGGCTCGGGCACCGGCGGTCTCTACTGAGCCGCCGGGCCGAGCGCGGTACAGTCGATCTCAAGATCGAAGGGCTTTGGCCAGGACGCGACCGGGACGAAGGTTCTGGCCGGTGGATCGACCGGGAAGAATTGCGCGTAAACCCGGTTGATCGTGTCGTAATGGCCGGCGTTCGCGGCGTAGACCCGGATCATCAGGACGTTTTCGGCACGCGATCCGGCCGCCGTCAGGCAATGCAGCAAAGCCTCCAGACAAGCCTTGGTCTGGGTGGCGATGTCGCCCTCGCGAAGCTTGCCGCTGTCGAGATCCAGCGGCGGCATTCCCGAGACGAAAACCAGACCGCCTCCGGCCGTCACCAGCGACAACGGCACGTTCATATCCCGGAGTGCCGCAGAGAGTACCGGTACTTCGACGATGCGCCGCGCGCTCACCGCTCCTCTCCCATTGCATGTCGCAACGCCGCCCGAGCGAGCAATCGAGTCGAATCGAGTGTCGGCAGCGCGGAATTATCGTCATCGATGATGAGCGGGATTTCGGTGCAGCCTAGAATGACGGCATCGCATCCCTGACTCTTGAAGTCGTCGATGACGCGCTGGAACGTCAGGACTGAATCCCGGCAGAATTTTCCGTAGACCAACTCGTCCATGATGATCCTGCTTGTCAGGTCGCGATCGGCGGCGGACGGCCTGCGCCACTCCAGGCCGATACGGTCGAGGGCCTCAGGGTAGACTTCGCTGTCGACCAGCCACGCCGTCCCGGTGAGGCCGAGGCGACGACAGCCGCGCCGCTGCGCTTCTGCGGCCACGACTTCGGCAATATGCAGCCATGGACGCGGTGAGCGCCCGGCCAACAGCGAAAATGCTTGATGGATCGTGTTGTCGGGGCAGATCAGAAAATCCGCACCGGCGGACGCAAGCTTATGCGCCGAGGCGAGCATAAGGTGGGCAACGCCGACCAAGTCGCCATGATCGAGGTACGCGACATACTCCGCGAGGGAGGGGGTGTGCAGCGATACTTCCGGGTGGGCATGCGGGCCAAGCAACGCTGCTCCCTCTGAGCAGATGGTGCGGTAGCACAGTGCCGCCCCCTCGGCCGAGCAGCCGACAATACCGATATGCAGCGTCATTCTCCGATCTCCAGACTGGCGCCGTCAAAGTGGTGCCTTATGTTGCATTATATCGAACAACAGTACAATATAATGCTATTGGTGGGATGCCGGTCAAGAGAATCGGCGGAGCCGCCGGTCAAGAGGGGGTGTCTCATGTCGATCGGAGCCGAGAAGGGGCCGCATCACGGCCCGGCAGAGGACGCAACCGGACCGAGCGCGCTTGTCGCACTCGCCGTACGTCGCGAGCGTGAGCGTCTGGGGCTGACGGCAAGCGATCTGGCGAAGCGCGCTGGCCTTTCGAAATCGACGCTGTCGCAGCTCGAGGCCGGCAACGGTAACCCGAGCATCGAGACTCTCTGGGGACTGGCTGGCGTCCTCGGCGTGCCGGTCAGCCGCTTGATCGAACCGCCGCGGCAGGGTGTGACCGTGGTGCGCGCCGGGCAGGGAGCGACGGTACGCGCAGAGCAATCGGATTATGCTGCGACGTTGCTCGCGACGTGCCCGCCCGCGGCGCGACGAGACATCTACAGGCTCGTCGTGCAGCCTGGTCAGCCGCATGAATCCCAGCCGCATCGGCCTGGCACGGTCGAGCACCTTCTGCTCTGTCAGGGGCGTGCCCTGGCCGGCCCGATCGGAAGCGCCGTCGAATTGTCCGCGGGCGATTTCATCAGCTACCCGGCCGACGTCCCGCATCTGTTCGCAGCTTGCGAGCCAGATACCAGCGCGATGCTCATCATTGAAACCATCTGAGGGCCAAGCGATGTTGACCGAAGAGCAATCCCATCAGGCCGCCGAGCTGCTTGTCGAAGCGGAGAGGACGCGCCAGCGCATGCCCCAGCTCAGCATGCTCCATCCCGAGATAACGCTCGACGAAGCCTATCGTATCCAATCGTCATATGTGCGCCAACGCCTCGATGGAGGCGCTCGCATCGTCGGACACAAGATCGGCCTGACGTCACGGGCCATGCAGATCGCTGCCGGGATCGCAGAGCCGGACTATGGTTGCATCCTCGATGACCGGCTGTTCCGCGATGGCAGCCAGATCTCCGCGGCGATGTTTCTGGCGCCCAAGATCGAGGTCGAACTCGCCTTCGTCATGGGCGAGGATCTGACCGGGCCGGGATGCGCGGTTCATGATGTGCTGCGTGCGACCGAGTTCGTCATGCCGGCGCTCGAGATCATAGATTTTCGCACGGAGCCGCCACTCGTCGTGACTGATACGATCGCCGACAATGCCGCATTCGGTGCACTCGTAACCGGCGGGAGGATCGTCCGGCCATATGAGGCCGACCTGCGCTGGATCGGTGCTACGCTGTCGCGCAATGGCGTGATCGAGGAATCGGGCGTGTCGGCGGCGATTATGGGACATCCCGCAGCTGGCATCGCCTGGCTCGCCAACAAGCTTGCAGCTCACGGCGTCACGCTCCGACGGGGCGAGATCGTGCTCTGCGGCTCCTTCACGCGCGCCGTCGACGTGGTGGCCGGCGATGTCTTCCACGCCGATTTCGGCCGACTCGGCGCAATCGGAGTTTCGTTCGTCTGAAGCTTGCTCCGCCGGTTACCGTCGACGATTGAGCATTTACAGCTGGCATCATCCCCCCTATCTCCAGCTGCCAACAGCGACCGAAAGCGGACAACGCGAACCAATCATGCGACCCGAAATCCAGACGCAACTCGACAACGCCAAGCAGTCGATCGGACTGCTGAGGAGGCATCTTTGACTGGGATGTCGCACAACGACGCCTGGCGGAGCTGAACGCGCTCTCCGAAGGCCCCGATTTCTGGAACGACGCGGAAGCCGCGCAGAAGCTGATGCGCGAGCGCACCCAGCTCGAGACGCAGATCGAGGGCATCACGCGGCTCGAGCGTGAGGTCGAGGATGCGCTGACCCTGATCGAGCTCGGCGAGATGGAAGACGACGCGGCCACCATCGCCGAGGGCGAAGCTGCGATCAGGACGGTCGAGGTCGAGGCTGGCCGGCTGCAGGTCGAATCGCTGCTCTCCGGCGAAGCCGACATGCTCGACACATAT
This sequence comes from Allobosea lupini, assembly GCF_900109525.1. Classification (GTDB taxonomy): domain Bacteria; phylum Pseudomonadota; class Alphaproteobacteria; order Rhizobiales; family Beijerinckiaceae; genus Allobosea; species Allobosea lupini. The sequence continues at coordinate 124,864 of NZ_FOAN01000001.1, forward strand.
GTCGAAATCCACCCCGGCGCCGGTGGTACCGAGAGCCAGGACTGGGCCGAGATGCTGCTGCGCATGTATCGGCGCTGGGGCGAGCGGCGAAAGTTCAAGGTCGACATGCTGGAATACCAGGATGGCGACCAGGCCGGCATCAAATCGGCCACGCTGCAGTTCAAGGGCCATAACGCCTATGGCTGGCTGAAGACGGAGTCGGGCGTGCATCGGCTGGTGCGCATCTCGCCGTTCGACTCCAATGCGCGGCGACAGACGTCCTTTGCGTCGGTCTGGGTCTACCCGGTCGTCGATGACCGCATCGTCATCGACATCAAGGAATCGGACTGCCGCATCGACACCTACCGGGCCCAGGGTGCCGGCGGCCAGCACATCAACACCACCGATTCGGCGGTGCGCATCACCCATATCCCGACCGGTATCGTGGCGGCCTGCCAGCAGGAGCGTTCGCAGCACAAGAACCGGGCCAAGGCCTGGGACATGCTGCGCGCCCGCCTCTACGAGGCGGAGCTGAAGAAGCGCGAGGAGAAGGCCAATGCCGAGCAGGCCTCCAAGACCGATATCGGCTGGGGCCACCAGATCCGCTCCTATGTGCTGCAGCCCTATCAGCTGGTGAAGGACCTGCGCACGGGCGTGACCTCGACGGCGCCCTCCGATGTGCTCGACGGCGATCTCGACCCGTTCATGGAAGCGTCGCTGGCGCAGCGTGTCTACGGCACGAGCGTCGAAGTCGAAGACATCGACTGAGAGCGGGCTCGCTCCGACTGGCTTATCAAATCAAAACAACCGGTTGCAGGTCAATGCTGCAGCCGGTTGTCAGGGTTTGCGCTCGTCAGTCGCGGACGGTCAGAGCTGCCCGGCCAGCTTGTCGCCGGCACGCAGGAAACGATTCGGATCGGCAGGCTCGCCGTCGATGCGGGTCTCGTAGTGCAGATGAGGGCCCGTCGAGCGGCCGGTGGAGCCGACACGGCCGACTAGCGTGCCGGCCGTCACCATCTGCCCCTCGCTGACCAGGATCGCCGACATGTGGGCATAGCGGGTGCTAAGGCCGCCGGCATGCTCGATCTCGACCATATTGCCGTAGCCGCCGGAATACTCGGCCGTCACGACCTTGCCAGGGCCGGTCGCGCGCACCGGCGAGCCGTGCTCGGCACGCAGGTCCATGCCGGTGTGCAGGGCCGCGCCACGCGTGAAGGGATCGGCGCGATAGCCGTAATTGGAGCTCAGCTCGAGTTCTCCCGCGAGCGGCCGGCGCAGGGGCAGTTGCTCGACGAGGCCGCGCAGGCGGAAGACGGTCGCGATACGCGGCTGCAGCGAACTCAGGGTTGCCTCGAACGGCCCCGCTGACGGATCGAGATTGACCGGGACCAAGGGGCCACCGACGCCCTTCGGGGCCTGGACGGCGACAGCGAGCTTGTCGGTGTCCAGGCGGGTTTCGGCAAGGGCGCTGCGCAGCGTCTTCTGGGTATCGCCGAGATTCCTGTCGAGTTCGCGCAAGGCCGCGAGTTGCGTGACCGAGCTGCGCTCGATCGATTGGTCGAGCTGGGTCAAGGCCTCGGCGACGCGCTTGGCCGGCGCGACCGGCGCCTCGGTCTCGCCCGACTGCCAGGACGCCGGGCGGTCGTCGGCGCCGCGCAGCGGCAGGGTCTCCGGCGCCGGAGTCGGCTTGCCCGAGGCAAAGGGCGCGAAGCTGGTGACGCCGGAGGCGCGGACCGGTTCCTCGGGCTTGATCATGCGCTGGCGCAGCGGGTTCTTGGCCGCCTGCGACACACCGATCCCTGCCGATTGCAGGCTTTCGGCGACAGCGCTGACCAGAGATTGTCGCGATTCGAGCTCGGCCTGGCGCGCGGCGATCTCGCCGACGCGGGCCTCGACGCCATCCTGGTCAAGCAAGGCGCGGCTGGCGAGCCGGTCGACATCGGCGCGCAGGGCGGCGATCCGATCCTCATAGGCGTACTGGCGGGAGGTCTCGCGGCTGATCAACCGCGCGGCAAGGTCGTCCTTGCGCAGGATGTACCAGCTCGTCGCGCCGCTCCAGGCAGTGGTCAGCGCCAGGAGGCTGAGACCGAGCAGCGCGGTCGAGCGGCGAACGGTGAAGCTACGGCGGGCAAGAATGCCAGTCACTGCAAGCTCGTGGCCGGCGGCCTGAGCACGGGAATCCAAGGAGGTCATACGCAAAACCGGGAGTGACGCTGCGATAGGATGATTAGACCTCGTTAGGGTTAACCAATCGCAAATCGCAGCGGGTTTTGCGGATCTCCGAGAGCTGGCCTCAGAGCTCCCGGACGGCCGCGAGCACGGCCTCGGCATGGCCCTTGACCCGGACCTTGGCCCATACGCGGACGACCTTGCCGGCCTCGTCGATCAGGAAGGTGCTGCGCTCCACGCCCATATAGTGGCGGCCATACATCTGCTTCTCGACCCACAGGCCGTAGGCTTCGATCGGCTTGCGTTCCTCGTCGGAAACCAACGTCAGCTTCAGGTCGTATTTCTGCTTGAACTTGTCGTGGCTCTTCACCGAATCCGGCGAGATACCGATGACAGTCGTGCCGGCGGCGGCGAAATCGTCCAGCAGCGCGTTGAAGGACAGCGCCTCGTTGGTGCAGCTCGTCGTGTTGTCCTCCGGATAAGCATAGAGCACGACCTTGCCACCACGCAGGCTGGACAGCGTCAGCGAGCCGCCACCATCCGTCGGCAAGGTGAAGTCGGGAGCCTGGATGCCTTCGCTCAATGCCATCTTCGCCTTCCTTTGGTCGCGATCACATGTAACGGCCGGGCGAGCGGTACGCCGCAAGCCGGCTTAAATCACAAACCGGACCCGCTGGGAACGAATCAGCTAGCCTGTCGTTGCTGTACCGCTCCCGGGATCAGGCGCATCATGCGCATGGCTCGGCGGCCCTCGCACCAGCCATCGCATCGATCCGCACGATTCGACCAACAAGACAAGAAGCGATTCGTTGAGCAAGGACAGCAAGATCGACGCGGCTCCAGCACCCGCCAGGACCTCCGAGGCGGAGTGCCAGGAGGTCGCTGCCGTGACCAGGCGCGCCTGGCGTGGGATCGTCGTGGTCGCGGCTGCGGTCTGCATGGCCATGGTGGCCCTAGGGCTCGGCGGCGTCGCCTTGCTGGTGACCGGCGTCGTTCCGCTGCCGGGACTGGAGGGGCGGATCTCGGCAGCGATAGAGGAGCGGCTCGGCCCGAACTGGAAGGTCGAAGCGGGGAATGCCGAGCTCGACCGCGTCGATGGCCGCTCGCGCCTGCGGGTCCGCGAAGTCTCGTTCCGGCATGCCGGCGGCGCATCGTTCCGGGCGCCCGAGGCGGTGCTGGGCTATGAGCCGATGGCGCTTCTGCGCGGCGATATCCGCTTGGTCTCGCTCGACCTGCGCGGCGTCAACATCCGGCTCGGCGTGAGGCAGGACGGCTCGCTGCTGCTGGAGCAGGACGCCCAGCCGGAGCAGTCTCCGAAGGCGCCGGTTGCAGGCGACCCCGTCGATTGGGACGCTTTTGCCGGGGCGATGAACGCGATCGGCGCGCTGGTCTCTAATGAGGGGCTGCTCGGCTCGCTCGAGGTCGCCGGCATCGGCGGGGCGCGGGTAACGCTGATCGACCCGGCCGGGCGGCAACGCTCCGGCCTGGAGGATGTGGACATCAAGCTCGAGCGGTTCGGCGGCGGCCAGGCCCGGCTGTCGATGAAGGGGCGGATCGGTCCGCGCTGGAAGGAGCTGGCGATCGACCTTGCGAGCGCGCCGGACGGGACGCGCAGCGCGACCATCGAGATCCAGCGCTTCGAACCGGCGGAGGCGGTGGCGCTGGCCTTCGGCAACGCCATGGTCGCTCTCGATGGCCTGGCGCTCAGCGGCAAGATCTCGATGACCCAGACCGGCGGCGGCGAACGCAGGATCGCCGCAGGGCTCTTCGTCGCGCCGGGGGTCGTCAAGGTCCCCAATGCCGGGTTCGCCCCGGTCGAGATCCAGGGCGCCAAGCTCGACTTCACCAGCGAGGACGGCCTCAAGACGGTCAAGATCGCGACCGCCCAGCTCCAGGCTGGCGAGACCAGGCTCGCCGGCCGCGGCGAGGCGCGCAACGAGAGCGGCATCTGGCGTCTGGCGCTCGACGGCGCTGGACAGGTCGCCGGCATCGACAAGGATCCCGCTGTCGTCATCTCCACCCTGCATACGCAGCTGGAGGTCGACCCCGGCGCGGGTGAGATCAGAATGGGCCAGCTCTCGTTCAAGGGGCCGCTGATCAACGCCGAAGGCTCCGGCATGGCGCGCCGGCGCGACGACAAGAATTCGCATCGCTTCCAGATCAGGGCGGTCGATACCGACATGCGCGCGGCGCTCGCCGTCTGGCCGGCCGTGACCTCGCCCGGGCTGCATGGCGCCCTGGTCGAGATGGTGAAGAGCGGGCGGGTCGAGGAGATCGACGTCAGGTTGGCGATGTCACCGGAGGCGAACGCCCGGCTGGCGGACGGCAAAGGCATGGATGACGACGCCGTCGCCGTGAGCCTCAAGGCCTCGCAGGTCAGTTTCCTGCCGAATCCCGGCTTGCCGCTCCTCACCGATGCCCGTGTCGTCGGCTCGACGACCGGCCGCACCGTCGATCTCACGATCTTGCAGGCCACGGCTGAGGTCGGCGAGGGCCGCAAGCTCCAGCTCGGCGAAGGCACCTTCGCCATGTCCGACACCTGGGCGGACCGGCCGCAGGCGCGGATCGGCTTCAAGTCGACAGGCTCGGCCGATGCGCTGGTCGCGCTCCTCAATTTCCCGTCGCTGCGCGAATTCTCGCCGCTCAAGATCGAGCCGGGTGCGCTGCGCGGCTCGATCGATCTCACCAACCAGCTCTCGCTGCCGCTGGTCAACGATCTGACGTTCAATGACGTGCTGATTCGCAGCACTGGCACGCTTTCGAACGTCGCCTCCGACAATCTGCTCGGTGGCGAAAAGCTCGAGGGCGCCAATCTGGCGCTGAACTACGACCGCGGCCAGCTCGCGATCAAGGGCGAAGGCAGGGTCGGCGGCGACAAGGCGCCGATCGAGCTCAGGCAGAATGCAAAGGGCCAGGGCGAGGCGACAGTTTCGCTCAATCTCGACAGTGCCGCGCTGAAGCGGCGTGGCCTCGGCCCCGAGACTGGCCTCAGCGGGGCGATGCAGGTCAAGGTCGTGAAACCGCTCGGCAAGAGCCCCGAGGCGCCGCCGCGCATCGAGGTCGACCTGACCAAGGCGGCGATCGACACCGGCGTGCCCGGCATCAGCAAGCCGGCCGGCCGCGCAGGCAAAGCGGTCTTCACCTATGTCGTCGACGATGATGGTCCGGATCTGGAGGATCTGACGATCGAGAGCGCGCCGCTCCTGGCCAAGGGGCGAATCTCGCTGACCAGGCAGAACGCGTTCGAGAGCGCGAGCTTCTCGCAATTGCGCCTGTCGCCGGGCGACAACCTGACCAAGGTCGAGATCGGCCGCGATGGCGGCCTGACCAAGCTCTCGGTGCGCGGGGCGGTGCTCGATGCCCGGCCCTTCATCCGCGAGCTGTTCGATGCGCCTGCCGCCCCCTCCAGAAGCGGCGCACGCGGCGGCCAGAATGCCGCGTCCGGCCCCGATTTCGACCTCGATCTCGATGTGCCGATCCTGACCGGCTTCAACAGCGAGGCGCTCGGCAATTCGCAGCTCAAACTCTCGCGCCGGAACGGTGCCGTCCGCTCGATCGCTTATCAGGGCCGGATCGGCAAGGCAGACCTTTCGATCAAGCAGGTCAGGCAGGGTGAGGGGCCGGGTTCGATCGTGGTGCAGTCGGAGAACGGCGGCGCCACCTTGCGCTTCCTCGACCTCTATCGTCGTGCCTATGGCGGCGACCTCGTGCTGCAGATCGGGGCCGCCGAGGGGCGCCAGCCGGGCGAGCTGCTCCTGCGCAATTTCACGGTGCGGGACGAGCCGGCCCTGCGCCGCGTCGTCGGCCCGCCGGGCTCTCAGGCGCCGGGCGCGCTCGACAGCACCGGCGCACCAGCCCCGCGCATCGATGCGAGCGATGTCGCCTTCACCAAATTGCGCGCCGAGTTCGTGCGCAGCGCCAGCCGGATCGACATCAACGACGCGGTGCTCTGGGGCCAGCAGGTCGGCTTCACGATCCAGGGAAATGTCGATTATGGCCGCGACCGCGTCGATATCGGCGGCACTTTCGTGCCCGGCTATGCTTTCAACAACGCCTTCGCTCAGGTGCCTGTGGTCGGGATGATCCTTGGTGGTGGGCAATATGGCGGGCTATTCGCAGTCAACTTCCGCGTCTCGGGCTCTGCCAGCCAGCCGACCATGACGGTGAACCCGCTCTCGGCCATTGCGCCCGGTATTCTGCGCCGCTTCGTCGACCCGCTCGGCGGCGGACCGGTGGGGCAAGGGAGGCCCGGCGGCAATGCTCCCGTGCCAGGAACTCCGGAGCGCTAGAACAGGCGCTCGGCTCGCGATGTGAACCGAGAGCTCAAGCTCGCATTTGCCGAGTGTAGCCGTCACACCGGCCGCAGCAAGACGTGCTTTTTCTTGCCGAAGGAGAGCTTGACCGCGCCGTCGACCAGATCGGCCGGCGTCAGCGTCGCGCGCTCGTCCGAGACCTGCGCATCGTTGACGCGCAGGCCGCCGGCCTTGATCTGGCGGCGAGCCTCGCCGGTCGAGGGTACGAGACCGGCGCTGACGAAAGCGCTGAGCACGCCGAGACCGGCGTTCAGCTCGGCTGCCGGTACCTGGACGCTCGGCAGGTCCTGGGCGGCGCCGCCTTCCTCGAAGGTCTTGCGGGCGGTCTCGGCCGCCGCCCCGGCCGCCTCGCGGCCGTGCAGCAGCGCGGTGGCCTCGGTCGCCAGTACCTTCTTGGCCTCGTTGATCTCCGAGCCGCCGAGCGCCGCGAGCCTGGCGATCTCGGACAGCGGCAGGCGTGTGAACACCTTGAGGAAGCGGCCGACATCGGCGTCCTCGGTGTTGCGGAAATACTGCCAGAACTCATAGGGGCTGAAGAGGTCGCCATTGAGCCAGACGGCGCCGCTGGCGGTCTTGCCCATCTTGGCGCCCGACGAGGTCGTCAGCAGCGGCGTCGTCAGCGCGAAGAGCTGCTTGCCCTCCATGCGGTGCGAGAGGTCGACGCCGTTGATGATGTTGCCCCACTGGTCGGACCCGCCCATCTGCAGGCGGCAATCATAGCGGCGGCTGAGCTCGACGAAGTCGTAGCCCTGCATGATCATGTAGTTGAATTCGAGGAAGGAGAGCGACTGCTCGCGATCGAGCCGCAGCTTCACCGAGTCGAAGGAGAGCATGCGGTTGACCGAAAAGTGCCGGCCGACATCGCGCAGGAACTCGACATAGTTGAGCTTGAGCAGCCAGTCGGCGTTGTTGACCATCAGCGCGTCGGTCGGGCCGTCGCCATAGCGCAGGATGCGCGAGTAGACCCTCTTGATGCTTTCGATATTGGCGTTGATCTCCTCGATCGAGAGCAGCTTGCGCTGGTCGTCGCGGAAGGACGGGTCGCCGACCATCGAGGTGCCGCCGCCCATCAGCGTGATCGGCCGATGCCCGGTCTCCTGGAACCAGTAGAGCATGGTGACCGAGATCAGGTTGCCGATATGCAGGCTGGTCGCGGTCGCGTCATAGCCGACATAGGCCGTCTGCGGCCCCTGCAGGCAGAGCTTGTCCAACTCCTCAGGATTGGAGATCTGGTGGATCAGGCCGCGCTCGTCGAGCACGCGCAGGAAATCGGACTTGAAGGCGGTCATGACGGGACTCGATGGTTTGACGGTTCTCGCGTCATGGTCGGGCTTGTCCCGACCATCCACGTCTTCTCTGGTCGCAGGCAGTGTTCAAGACGTGGATGCTCGCCACGAGGGCGAGCATGACGGCGCTGGCGCTCAGGCCTTTTCCTGCTCGCTCTTGAGGATCTCGGGGCCGACCTTGCGGTCGAGATAGACGCCGACCTGCTCCATCAGCTGGTCGACGCGGCCGTCGAAGAAGTGGTTGGCGCCCTCGACCACGGCATGCTCGATCTGAATGCCCTTCTGGGTCTTCACCTTCTCGATCACCGCCATCACCTCCTTCACCGGGGCGACGCGATCTTCCGAACCATGCACAAACAGGCCAGAGGACGGGCAGGGCGCGAGGAAGGAGAAGTCGTAGCGGTTGGCCATCGCGGCGATCGAGAGGAAGCCCTCGATCTCAGGACGGCGCATCAGGAGCTGCATGCCGATCCAGGCGCCGAAGGAGACGCCGGTGATCCAGCAGCTCTTGGCCTCGGGGTTCAGGGCCTGCATCCAGTCCAGCGCGGCTGCGGCATCCGAAAGCTCGCCGGCGCCGTGGTCGAACTGGCCCTGGCTGCGGCCGACGCCGCGGAAATTGAAGCGCAGCGCCGAGAAGCCGCGGTTCACGAAGGTGTAGAACAGGTTGTAGACGATCTGGTTGTTCATCGTCCCGCCGAATTGCGGGTGCGGATGCAGGATGATCGCCAGCGGCGCGCCGCGCTTCTTGGCGGGCTGGTACCGCCCCTCGATCCGGCCGGCCGGTCCGTTGAAAATCACCTCTGGCATCACATCTCGCCTTTTGTCGGGCGAGGCACGCAGGCGGCGGGCTGAAAAGCGGCTTTGCTGCCGCCGAAAAGCCTGCCTACCCTTGACGACCCCGCCGCTCGCGCCCTACATCAAGCGCTTAGAATGGTTCTAACAGCCGTGAACAGAACCGGAACGTGCGAGCGAGATCTGCTTGCGGTTCCGGTTCATCGCGGCTCGGACGGGCGGCTATAGCACGGCGCAGGGGTGCGATTTCAAGCATTTCGTGCCGCGTCTTCGGGCCGACCCTCCAGAGCGGAGCATGAGCGCAGGTGTTCGGGACGACCCGCAGCTATCTCGACCACAACGCCACGACGCCGGTTCGCCCCGTCGTGGCCGAGGCGATGCTGCGGGCCTTGCAGATGCCGGGCAACCCGTCTTCCGTCCACAATGAGGGCCGGGCGGCCCGCGGCGCGATCGAAAAGGCGCGCGAACAGGTCGCGGCGCTTTGCGGCGCTAAGGCGAGCAATGTCGTCTTCACCAGCGGCGGCACCGAGGCCAACGCGACGATCCTGTCGCCCGGTCTCAGCGATTGCAGCGGCGCGCGCGATTGCGTGCGGGCGCCGGTGACGCTGCTGCTCTCCAGCGCCAGCGAGCATCCTTGCGTGCGGGACGGCCATCGTTTCCCGATCGGTCAGGCCGAGACGATCCCGGTCGATAGCGATGGGCTCATCGATCTCGGCGGGCTGGATCAGCGGCTGTCACTTTTCGCGGCAGAGCGGCCGGACGAGCGCGCGCTGGTCTCCGTCCATCTCGCCAACAACGAGACGGGCGTGCTGCAGCCGATCACCGAGATCGTCGCCATCGCCAGGCGCCATGGCGCGCTCGTACACTCGGACGCAGTCCAGGCCGCCGGCAAGATCGCCATCGATATCAATGCCTTGGGCGTCGATGCTCTGACGCTGTCCGCCCACAAGATCGGTGGCCCCAAGGGCGTCGGCGCGATCGTGTTCCGCACCGGCGCACTCGAACTCGTCGACAAGCCCCTGCGCGGCGGCGGCCAGGAGCGCGGCTGGCGCGCCGGCACTGAGAACCTGCCGGGCATCGTCGGCTTTGGCGTCGCGGCGGAAGAGGCGGGCAAGGCGCTCGCCGGGGAAGCGGCACGTCTGACGGCGCTGCGTGACCAGCTGGAGGCACGGCTGATAATGCTCGCGCCCGATACGGCCATCTTCGGCGCCAAGGCTCCGCGCCTGCCCAACACGTCCGCCTTCGCCACGCCCGGCATCAAGGCCGAAACGGCGCTGATCATGCTCGATCTGTCCGGCGTCGCCCTGTCCTCGGGCTCGGCCTGTTCCTCCGGCAAGGTCAGGCGCTCGCATGTCCTGACGGCCATGGGCGTCGACCCTGTCATGAGCGAAGGGGCCTTGCGCACCTCGCTCGGATGGACCACCTGCGAGGCGGACATCGACCAATTCATCGCGGCCTATGCCAAGGCGCTGGCCGCGAACCCGAATCGGAAGGTTCAGGCAGCCGCCTGAGGCCTTGCGCAAGACCAAGACCGAACCGGCGGGCCTTGAACCCGCGACAGGAGTGTAGACATGGCAGCGGTCCAGGAGACCATCGATCAGGTCAAGTCGATCGACGTGACCGAGTACAAATACGGCTTCGTCACCGAGATCGAGGTCGACAAGCCGGCCAAAGGCCTGACCGAGGACACGGTCCGCTACATCTCGGCCCGCAAGGGCGAGCCGGAATGGATGCTGGAATGGCGGCTCGACGCCTTCCGTCGCTGGAAGACCATGACCGAGCCGACCTGGTCGCGCGTCAACTATCCGCCGATTAATTACCAGGACATCTATTATTACGCCGCGCCGAAGAAGGGTGCCGATCCGAAGTCGCTCGACGAGGTCGATCCGGCGATCCTGGAGACCTACAAGAAGCTCGGTATCCCGCTGCGCGAGCAGGAGATCCTGGCCGGCGTCGCGCCGGAGAACCGCGTCGCGGTCGATGCCGTGTTCGACTCGGTTTCGGTCGTCACTACCTTCAAGAAGGAGCTGGCGGAGGCCGGCGTGATCTTCTGTTCGATCTCGGATGCGATCAAGGAGCATCCCGAGCTGGTGAAGAAGTACCTCGCCACCGTCGTGCCGGTGACCGACAATTACTTTGCCACGCTGAACTGCGCGGTCTTCACCGACGGCTCCTTCGTTTACATCCCAAAGGGCGTGCGCTGCCCGATGGAGCTGTCGACCTACTTTCGCATCAACGAGCAGAACACCGGACAGTTCGAGCGCACGTTGATCATCGCCGACGAGGGCTCCTATGTGAGCTATCTCGAAGGCTGCACGGCGCCCAAGCGCGACGAGAACCAGCTGCATGCGGCGGTGGTCGAGCTGATCGCGCTCGACGATGCCGAGATCAAGTACTCGACCGTCCAGAACTGGTACCCCGGCGATGCCGAGGGCAAGGGTGGCATCTACAACTTCGTGACCAAGCGCGGCGATTGCCGCGGCAGGAACTCGAAAATCTCGTGGACGCAGGTCGAGACCGGCTCGGCGATCACCTGGAAGTACCCGTCCTGCATCCTGCGCGGCGACGGCTCGCGCGGCGAGTTCTACTCGATCGCGGTGTCGAACGGGGCTCAGCAGGTCGATAGCGGCACCAAGATGCTGCATCTCGGCAAGAACACCACCTCGAAGATCATCGCCAAGGGCATTGCGGCGGGCAAGTCCGACTCGACCTATCGCGGCATGGTCTCGGCCCATCGCAAGGCGACCGGCGCGCGCAACTTCACCAATTGCGACTCGCTGCTGATCGGCGACCAGTGCGGCGCACACACCATCCCCTACATCGAGGCCAAGACCGCGACCGCGACCTTCGAGCATGAGGCGACCACGTCGAAGATCGGCGAGGAGCAGATGTTCTACTGCCAGCAGCGCGGCCTCTCCGAGGAGGAGGCGGTGGCGCTGATCGTCAACGGCTTCGTCAAGGAGGTGCTGCAGCAGCTCCCGATGGAGTTCGCCGTCGAGGCGCAGAAGCTGATCACGATCTCGCTGGAAGGCTCGGTCGGCTGAGCCCGTCATGGTCGGGCTTGTCCCGACCATCCACGCCTTTTGTTTGCAATGCGCGCGTCGCGGACGCTCGGCACAAGGCCGAGCCTGACGTGGCAGGAAATCGGAACTGAACGATGCTCGAAATTCGCAATCTCACCGTCAAGATCGCCGACGAGGACAAGCAGATCCTCAATGGTCTCAACCTGACCGTGAACGCCGGCGAGGTCGCCGCGATCATGGGGCCGAACGGCTCCGGCAAGTCGACGCTGAGCTATGTCATCGCCGGCAAGGAGGACTACGAGGTCCTCGACGGCGAGATCCTGCTCAATGGCGAGAACCTGCTGGAGATGGAGGCCGATGCCCGCGCCGCCGCCGGCATCTTCCTCGCCTTCCAGTACCCGCTGGAGATCCCCGGCGTCGCCACCATGACTTTCCTCAAGGCGGCGATGAACGCGCAGCGCAAGGCGCGCGGCGAGGCCGAGTTGCTGACGCCGGACTTCATCAAGCAGGTGAACGCTGCCGCCGACAAGCTCGGCATCAACCGGGACATGCTGCGCCGGCCGCTCAATGTCGGCTTCTCCGGTGGCGAGAAGAAGCGCATGGAGATTCTGCAGATGGCGCTGCTGGCGCCGTCGATGTGCATCCTCGACGAGACCGATTCCGGCCTCGACATCGACGCGCTGCGCATCGTCGCCGACGGGGTGAACGCGCTGCGCGCCCAGAACCGCGGCTTCCTGGTCATCACCCACTACCAGCGCCTGCTCGACCATATCGTGCCCGACACCGTCCACGTGATGTCGAAGGGCCGGATCGTCAGGACCGGCGGCAAGGAGCTGGCGCTCGAGCTCGAGAAGAGCGGCTATGCCGCTTATGGCGAGGCGGCGTGATGGCGATCATCACCCCACTCAAGACCGCGGCCGAGCAGCAGCTCGTCGAGCAGTTCGCCAGCGTCAAGGCCGAGCTGCCGGGCGCCGGCGCGATGCGCAAGGTGCGTGAGGATGCCTTCGCCGGCTTCGAGGCCAAGGGCCTGCCGCATCGCCGGCTCGAATCCTGGCGCTATACCGATCTGCGCGCGCTCTGGCGCGAGGCGAAGCCGCTGGCGCGCCGCCCGACCCGGCCGCAGGCGATCGCCGACCGGCTGGCGCTGCAGACCATCGCCGGCCGGCGCTTCGTCACCATCGACGGCGTGTTCAGCGCTGCCGATTCCGATCTGCAGGGCCTGCCTGCCGGCATCACGGCGCGCAGCCTTGCCGAGGCGCTGACCGAGAGCCCGGACGAGATCGCCGCGGCCTTCACGGCGCCGGAGGTGGCACGCGACGACAGCGCCCTGATGCTGAACGCCGCTTTCGCCCAGGACGGCGTCGTGATCGACGTGGCCGATGGCACCGAGCTCGATCAGCCGATCGTTCTCCTGGCGCTCGGTACCGGTGCGAGCGAAGCCTCGATCGTCTCGCGCTCGCTGGTCAGGATCGGCGCCGGCGCCAAGGTCACCGTGGTCGAGCTGCAGGAAAGCGTCGGCCCGGCGCCGGTCCAGGTCAACCATGCGACCTCTTTCGTCATCGGTGAGGGCGCAGAGGTCGAGCATGTGCGCATGGTCTCGCGCCAGCGCGCCGAGACCGTGCAGGTGCAGTCGTTGCTGGTCGAGCTCGGCGGCCATGCCGCTTTTGATTCCGTCGCGGTCGCCGTGAACTGCGGCGTGCTGCGCCAGCAGAGCTTCCTGCGCTATGGCGGCGAGCACAGCCGCGCGGCGCTGCGCGGCATCAACCTGCTGCGCAAGCAGGAGCACTCCGACGTCACGCTGGTGATGGACCATGCGGCGGCCCATGGCGAGAGCCGCGAGCTGTTCAAGACCATCGCCGAGGGCGAAGGCACCGGCGTCTTCCAGGGCAAGGTCATCGTCCGCCAGCATTCGCAGAAGGTCGACGGCAGCATGAAGAGCCATGCGCTGCTGCTGAACGACGGCGCCACCATGTTCAACAAGCCGGAGCTCGAGATCTTCGCAGATGACGTGGTCTGCGGCCATGGCGCGACCGTGGCGCAGGTCGACGCGGAGCAGCTCTTCTACCTGATGGCGCGCGGCCTGCCGCGGCCGCAGGCCGAGGCGCTGGTGCTTGCCGCCTTCGTCGGCGAGGTCTCCGACATGGTCGGCGACGAGGGCGTTCGCGAGATCGTCGGCCGCGAGATCGATTGCTGGCTCGGCCAGCGCGAAGGTGCACCCAAGTCCGGAGCCGCCTGATGCCTTACGTCAACCTGCAGATGACCAAGGGCGCGACCCGCGCGCAAAAGGCCGAGATCGTCAAGGAGTTCACGCAGACGCTGGTCCGCGTGCTCGGCAAGAATCCGCAGGCCACCCATATCGTGATCCAGGAGATCGAGCGCGAGGATTGGGGCCATGCCGGGATCCTTGTTGCCGATCGGCCCACAGAGCCCGCCGGAAAGGCCTGAGATGAACGCGATCGCGAAGCCCTACGACGTCGAGACGATCCGCAAGGACTTCGCGATCCTCTCGCGCGAGGTCTATGGCAAGAAGCTGGTCTACCTCGACAATGCCGCCTCGGCGCAGAAGCCCGAAGCGGTGATCGAGGCGATGACGCGGCTGATGCGCGAGGATTACTCCAACGTCCATCGCGGCCTGCACTATCTCGCCAACGCTTCGACCGAGGCCTATGAGGCGGCGCGCGAGAGCGCTCGGCGCTTCCTCAACGCCGCCCATATCGAGGAGGTGCTGTTCACCCGTTCCTCGACCGGGGCCCTGAACACGGTCGCCGCCTCGCTCGGGCAATATCTCAAGATCCAGGATGGCGACGAGATCATCCTCTCGATCCTGGAGCACCATTCCAACATCGTGCCCTGGCACTATTGGCGCGAGCGCCACGGCGCCGTGATCAAGTGGGCGCCGGTCGACGAGGACGGCAATTTCCTCATCGAGGAATTCGAGAAGCTGATCACGCCGCGCACCAAGGTGGTGTCGCTGACGCATATGTCGAACGCGATCGGCACCATCGTCCCGATCGCCGAGGTCGCGAAGATCTGCCAGGCCTATCGCATCCCGCTGGTCGTCGACGGCTCGCAGGGCGCGGTTCACCTGCCGGTCGACGTGCAGGCGCTCGGCTGCGACTTCTACGCCTTCACCGGCCACAAGACCTATGGGCCGACCGGCTCCGGCATTCTCTGGGGCAAGCGTGAATGGCTGGAAAAGCTGCCGCCCTATGAAGGCGGCGGCGAGATGATCGCGACCGTGAGCGAGGATGCGATCACCTATAACGATCCGCCGCATCGTTTCGAGGCGGGCACGCCGGCGATCGTCGAGGCGGTTGGCCTGGGTGCGGCGCTCGATTACATGATGGCGCTGGGACGCGAGAACATCGCCGCGCATGAGGCCAGGCTCAACGCCTATGCGATGGAGCGGCTCGGGCAGATGAACTCGATCCGCATCTTCGGCAAGGCGAAGGAGAAGGGCGCGATCATCGCCTTCGAGCTCGCCGGCGCCCATGCTCATGACGTGGCCACGGTGATCGACCGGGCCGGCGTCGCGGTTCGGGCCGGCACGCATTGCGCCATGCCGCTGCTCGCGCGCTATGGCGTGACCTCGACCTGCCGTGCGTCCTTCGGCCTCTACAATACGCTGGAGGAAGTCGATATATTGGTGGAAGCCCTGCGCAAGGCGGAAGAGCTGTTCTCATGATGCTCCGCCGGGCTGCCAAGCCAGCCTTGCGCCGAATGGAAGTTTTGCGATGACCGAGACCGTTGCCGAAGAGTTCAAGCCGAACGCACCGACCATGGGCGCAAGCTCCGGCCTGCCGCCGGAGGAGATCGACAGGCTGACCGACGACATCGTCGCGGCGCTGAAGACCGTCTATGACCCGGAGATCCCGTCCGACATCTATGAACTCGGCCTGATCTACCGTGTCGACATCGCCGACGACCGGCAGGTGGCGATCGACATGACGCTGACCGCGCCTGGGTGCCCGGTGGCGGGCGAGATGCCGGGCTGGGTCGAGAATGCGGTCAGCGCCGTGCCGGGCGTCTCTGGCGTGATGGTCAACATGACATTCGATCCGCCCTGGGACCAGTCGCGCATGTCGGACGAGGCCCGGGTCGCGCTCGACATGTGGTGAGTGCGGGAGCCTCACCATCCTTGCAGAATAGAAAAGGCCGCTGCGATGCAGCGGCCTTTTTCGTTGTTGCGATGTACGTCAGAAGCCGAAGTTGAAGCCGGCCTTGACGATGTCGCCAGCGGTGCGGAGCCGCATCGCGGCATACTGGTCCGGCGCCAGCCCGGTATAGTCTTGCAGGAGCAGGCGCTTCTGGCCGAGCTCGTAATGGGTGTAGTCGAGCCGGACCGTCATGCCGGGGGCGATCGCATACTCGACACCTCCACCCACGGCCCAGCCGCCGATCAGGCCCGAGCGCGAGCCGCTGGCGGCCGAGGTGGTCTGGATGTTGGCGGGCGTGATCGAGCCCTTCTGCTCGACGAGGCCATAGGCATAGCCGCCCGAGCCGTAGATCAGGAAATTGCCGAGCACGACGCCGGCGCGCACCCGCACCGTGCCGAGCATCGAGAGTTCATTGCTGGAGCGGGTCGTGAACTGCGTGCCGGGATTGATGGAAGTGCTCTTGCTGCCGCCGAGGCGGGTGGCGGAGAGGTCCGCCTCGGCGCCGATCACGATCGGGCCCATCTGGTAGTTGAAGCCGAACTGAGCGCCGCCGACCGCGCCGTTTCCTTCCGGCGTCAGGCTGCGCGGCACGGCGGATGGGTCGATCGCCCAGGAGGCGGCGGTGGGCGTGCCGGGGACGGTGGTGCTCGACGAGTTCGTCGTGGTGTTGGTGGTGGTCGTCGTCGTGTTGGTCGTCGACGTCACGGTCGTCGTCACCGGGATCGAATCCTCGGTCGTCGTAAACGTGTTCGTCGTCGTGGTCGTGGTGTTCGCGACACCGGTCGTCGTGGTGGTCGTGCTGTTGGTCGTGGTGGTGCTTGGCGTGATCGTTGGGGTGCCATAGGGCCCCTGTACGCTCGTGCTGCCGCTCTGGCGGCCGCCACCGAGCGAGCCGCCGACATAGAAGCCGGTCCAGCGCGGTTGGCTGGGCAGGATGACCGGAAGCGGTGGGGCATAAACGGCCGGCGCGGACTGGACCGGGCGCGGCTGCCGCGGTGCGCCCGGCTGGCCCGGCGAACGCGGCGTGTAGTAGGCCCGCCGGACGCGCGGCTCGATGGCCGGGCAGATCGGACAGGTCTGGGCGACCTGGACACGATTGCGGCTCGGGGCGCTCGCGGCCAGGCGCAGCGCCTCGTTTTCATGCTGCGAGCCGGGATAGAGGCGGGCGAAGAGCTTGAGCGATTCCGCGTCGCCGGCGAGAACGGTCTCGGCCCAGGCAGTCTCCTCGGTCCGTTGCGACAGGATGCGATGCAGCCTCAGGGCGCTCTGGTCGTCCGGGTTGTTGGCGAGGGCGCTGCGGTAGATGTCGCGGCGATCCCAGGCGATGGCCGTGCGATAGGCGTCAGCTGGCGACATGGCGCGCAACGCCGCTGCGGTCGGGCGAGCCGCGAGCGGGACGGCGCCCGCGGCGGCGGGAGTGCCTGTGGGCTGTGCAGGGGCTGCGCCGGCGGGGCGCTGGAAGAAGCTGACATCGGTGATCAGCGAAGAGGTATCCCAGGGGACCTGGATGCCGCTGGTGGCGTCGTAGACGGCAAGCCGGATGCGGCGGAAGACCTGCTCGATCGGCAGCCCCGGCTCGCGCGCCTCGCGCAGGAAGGCGGTGGTGAACGGGCTGTTGGGGCCGGTGCCGTCGGCCGCGGTCGAGCCGGGCGAGGTCGCGAAGGCGACGAAGGTGCCGCTGCTGGAATCGACGCGGGCGAGGCCCGCTTCGCTGCGAATGCCTTCGTTGGCGCCGTCGACCATCTGCAGCGCCAGCCCGCGCGACAGTTCACGCCCGGCAAAGGGGTTGTTGCGGCAGGCGTCGAGGATCGCGATCTTCGATCTGGCGCCGGCTGCGTCGAGCTTGCGCAGGATCTCGGTCAGCGAGAGCGACTGGTTCGGGATGTTCGCCGAGGTCTCGACGCGGACATCCGTCGGCAGGATGTAATTGGCGCCGTCGAGCTGCACCGCGTGGCCGGCATAGTAGACGAGGGCGGTCGCACCGGTGCCGCTCTGCTTCACCTTCTCGACGAACACGTCGAGCGCGCTGCGCAGGCCGGCTAGCGAGAGATCGGTCGCGGCGGTGACGTCGAAGCCGGCCTCTTGGAGCATGGCGCGTGTCGCATTGGCGTCGCTGAGGGCGTTCGGCAGCTTGGCGATGTTCTGGTAGGCGCCATTGCCCATGACGAAGGCGAAGCGCCGTTGCTGGGCCATGGCAGGGGTTACGGCGAGAGCGAGGGCGCTTGCGAAGGCGGCGAGCGCCAGCAGGATGCAGATGGGTAGCCGCAGGCCGGTCCGCATGGCGCCTCCTCGGCGGCCTGGCCCGAAGCTCGGCCGCTGCTGATTCGTCTCTTACGCTTACCCTTAGCAAGGCAGAGATTAGCGGCGGCACAGCCATGAAGAGAACAACAAATTGCCGCCTGGCGGCCTTCGTTCCGCATGTGTGTGCAAATTGCCACCTGGCTCAGCGCTCGGCCCGCTTCGTGGCGCGGGTTCAGGGCTCGCGGACGACGCGGAAGCCGTTGGTGTAGAAGCGCACATCGCTCTCGTATTTGAAGCGCGCCGCAGAGCGCAGATAGCGCGCGTCGTTGTTGAAGGAGCCGCCGCGCAGCACGCGTTCGCGGCAGCCGGCGGGCGCGTAGGCGCTGCCGTCACGGGGGGCGGAGCGATAGTTCTCGCTCCAGCAATCTGCGACCCATTCGGCAGCATTCCCGGCCATGTCGCGCAGGCCGAAGCGGTTCGGCGGGAACTGCCCGACCTCGCTGGCCTGCCGGCGCGGCTGCGCGGTGCAGCCGAGGCAGTTGGCCATCTCCTTGTCGGCCGCATTGCCCCAGGGATAGCTGGTCGTCGTGCCGGCCCTGGCGGCATATTCCCATTCCGCCTCGGTCGGCAGCCGGTATTTGCGCCCGGTCTTGTAGGACAGCCAGACCAGATAGGCGTTGGCGTCGTTCCAGTGGATGTCAGTCACCGGGCGCTTGCCGCGGCCGAGATTGCGGTCACTCGGCCGGTGGCTGCAGCCGCCCTCGGCGACGCAGGCGTCCCATTGCGCAAAGGTGACCTCGTCGGTGCCGATATAGAACGGCCGGCCGATGGTGACGGCGTGAACCGGCTTCTCGAACTCGAACATCTCGTTCGAGCCCATCTCGAAGTTGCCGGCCGGAATCAGGCTGAGCTCAGGGCAATCGTCGCAATCGCGCACGGTCCGGGCTTGCGTGGCGCTCGCGGGGACCGGCGTTGGAGACGGCGCGGGCGGCTGCGTCGCTGCCGCCCGCTGGGCCCTGAGGGATTGCTCGCGGGTGCGGGCGAGCCCGGCGAAGCGGCCGTTCGGATAGGCCTCGAGATAGGCGCGGTACTCGTCCGGATTCCGGCTGTCCTTGATGGTCTCCCAGAAGGAAAGCTCGTAGGGGCCGAGCTGGTCGGATTGCGGGCCCGGGGCGGGCGGCGCGCTGATGATGGCGCGAGTGGTGTTGAGGGCGGTCGCGACTGGCCGGCCCGGCGGCGTGACGACGAGCCCGGCCGGAGGCATCGAGGACAACCAGAGCTGCTGCGAGCGCCGTGTCGCGCGGCTGACGGCGTCGCGCGTGCGGGTCAGAGCCGTTGTCATGTCGAGCCCTGGCGTGCGGATCGCCTTCAGCCATTCGTCGATCGCCGGATCGGTGCGACCTTGCGTCTCGGCCACTGTCTTTCCCGGCGCCGTCGGAGCCATGATCGCGATCGTCTCGATCGGCTCGATGGGCGCGAGTCCCTTGCCGCCGCCGAGCCCGGCCTGCCAGTGATTGTCGCGCGCAGCGTCGAGCACGACCACAGCGCTGGCGGGCCGGCTGACGATCAGAGCATCGAGGAGCTGGTCGAGATCGATGGCGTCGCGTGCGACCTCGGCCGGGCCGCGCGGCGTGGCATCGACCGGAACGAGGAAGTTGCGGCCACGCGACTGCACCGCATGCCCGGCATAGAAGACGATGATCTGGGCGCCGCGCGTAAGCTTGCCGCGGAAGGTCGCGATCGCGCTGTCCAGGGCGGGCCGGTCGGCGTTCTCGATGCTGACGAGATCGAACTCGCCCTGGCGCAGCACATCGGCGACGGCGCGTGCATCGACAGCAGCGTTGGCCAGAGGCGCCGTGCGATAGGCGGCGTTGCCGACGACCAGCGCGATGCGCGGCGGCTGGCCGCTGCTGCCCTGGGCGAGGGCTGAAGCGAACGGCGCGAGCAGGGCCAGCACGGCCGCGGCGAGGCACCGATACCAGGACATGGCGTTCATCCTTCGCTGCGGCCTTTCGCTTGGCGATGCGGCCGAGCCGCATCGATCCCTCATCTGACGTAGACTGTGATCTTCTGAGACATAACCGGCGGCCGGTGCGGCGTGTGGGTGTGATCGCCGAGCAGCAACTGCAGCGTATGCGTCCCCTTCGGTAGCGTGACCACCACCTCGGTCTGTCCGTTGCCGAGATGGATATTGTTGTAATCCGACGGGATCGGCTGGTCCGGCGGGCCAGGATCGGTGTCGATCAGCAGGTGATGGTGCCCCGTTCCTGGCCTGTCGATGCCGGCCGGGGCGACGCCCATCTCCTTCAGCCCGATCCGCACGGTGAAGCGCTCGGGCACGCGCAGGCCGTCTAGCGGGTAGTGGAAATAGACAAGGGCGTTGCGCGGTGCCGGCTGGCGCGGGCTGGCGGTCTGGGCCCAGACCGTCGAAGGCGTGAGAAGAAGCGCGGCGAGCACTGCGAGCCCGGGCCGAACAGCGGCCAGTCGCTTCGTGCCGGGTGTCATCGGCGTGCCCTCCGCTTGGCGGGAGCGCCGATATAGACGGTGATGCGCTCGGACATGATCGGCGGATCATGCGGGACATGCTGATCGTCGCCGAGGATGAGCTGCAGCGTATGCTCGCCCGGCGGCAGCGTGATCTTGCGTTCGGTCTGGCCGTTGCCGAGATGGATGTGGTTGAGATCGGCGGGGATCGCGGCGTCGAGCGGCGGCGTCGGCACGTCGACCAGGAGATGGTGGTGGCCGGTATTGGGCCTGACGACCCCGGCCGGGGCGACGCCCATATTGCGCAGGCCGAAGCGGATCGTCGAGGTCGCGAAGATGCGCGTGCCGTCGCGCGGATAGATGAAATAGACCGCCGCGTCGTTGGGCGCCGGCGTCCGGCCGGAGGCTGTGCGGGCAGTCGGGGACGCAGCCGGCGGCGGGCTCGCGGCCGAGGCCTGCTGCACGCGCACCCTGATTTTCTGGGACATGACCGGCGGATCGTGCGGGACATGCTCATGGTCGGCGAAGAGGAGCTGGAGCGTGTGCTCGCCGGGCGGCAAGGTGAGCTCGGTTTCCGTCTGGCCGCGGCCGAAATGCAGATGGTTGAAGTCGCTGGGGATCTCGCGGTCGAGCGGCGGCAGGTCGGTGTCGACGAGGAGATGGTGATGGCCGGCATTGTCCTGCCTGGTGCCGGCGGGGACGAGCCCGATGTTCTCCTGGCCGAAGCGGACGACCGAGCGCGGGGGGATCACGGCGCCGTCCTGCAGGCCGACGAAGAACACCCGGGCATTTGGAGCGGCGACCGTTCGCGGCTTCTCCTCCGGAGCGGCCATGACCTCGACGGTGATCTTCTCCGAGATCACCGGTGGATCGTGGGGCACATGATCGTGATCGGCGAAGAGAAGTTGCAGCGTGTGGCGGCCGGGCGAAAGCAGGATCTCGGCTTCGCTCTGGCCGCCGCCGAAATGCAGATGGTTGAAATCGCTCGGGATCGGCTGCCCGAGCGGCGGCAATTCGGTGTCGATCAGCAGATGGTGATGTCCGGTGTTCCGTCGCGCCGTTCCGGCGGGCGCGATTTCCATGCCCGATATCGCGAAGCGGATCGTCGCCTTGCCGGGAATGCGGGCATTGTTCTGCAGATCGATGAAGGAGAGTTTCGCGCCGGCGGGGGCAGGGCTGCGCGCCCGGGCGCGCTCCTGCGCGACGCCCATGGAAATGGTCGCGGCGAAAACGGCCGTAACCCCGACAATGAGCTTAAGTCGAAGTCCCCGCATCGACGCTCTTCCTTGCGGCGCGTGACCGCCGTAAAGTTAGCAGCGGGTTGGGTGGGGAGCAAGCAAACCGCCTGTCATGACAGGCGGATAAATCTGGATTTTCACGGTCACTTTCTTTAGGGTGACGCAGGGAATGGTGCCATGATCGTAGCCGTCAGATTTTGTGCACTGATCGCTCTTCTTGCGCAGCTTGTCGCCATGCCGGCGGTTGCGCAGACGCAGGATCGCCGCGTCGCCCTGGTGATCGGCAATTCCGCCTACAAGAACGCGCCTCCCTTGCCCAATACGCCGAACGATGCGCGCGACACCGCCGCGGCGCTGCGCAAGGTCGGTTTCGAGGTGGTGGACGGCATCGATCTCGACAAGCGCGGCATGGATGCCGCCGTCTCGCGCTTTGCGCGGCTGGCGCAGGATGCCGACGCGGTGATGTTCTACTATGCCGGCCACGGCTTCCAGTTCAACGGCGAGAACTTCCTGGTTCCGGTCGAAGCCAAGATCGACGACGAGGTCTCGGTCCAGTACGAGACGGTCAAGCTCAGCGAAGTCACGACCGCGCTCGGCTTCGCCAAGGGCGTCAAGATCATGGTGCTCGACGCCTGCCGCAACAATCCCTTCCTCGCCCAATTGTCGAAGAAGTCCGCGACCCGCAGCATGTCGATCGGCACGGGCCTCGCGCCGATCGCCAAGGCGCAGGGCATGGTCACCGCCTATGCGACGCAGGCCAACGACGTCGCCGCCGATGGCGCCGGCCGCAACAGCCCGTTCACCGCGGCGCTGGTGCAGGAGATCCAGCAGCCCGGCCTCGAGATCGCGACCATGTTCCGCCGCGTCCAGAAGGCGGTCTACGATTCCACGGGTGGCAAGCAGACGCCGGAACTCTCGCTCTCGCTGCTCGGCGACTTCTACCTCAACCGCGAGGAGACCGACGCCGACATCTGGAAGCGCCTGCGCAGCAGCGACAACGCCGCCGAGATCAAGGCCTTCATCCAGCGCTTCCCGACCAGCTTCTTCGCCGTCGACGCCAAGACGAGGCTCGACCTGATCGAGCGCCGTGGCCTCGGGGCTGGCGAGCGCGAGAAGCTCGAGCAGGAATTCGCGGCGAGGGAGAAGGCGCTGCTGGATCGCGTCCAGCAGGCCGAGAAGGACCGTTCCAAGGCGGCGACGGATCTCGCCGGTCGCGATGCCGGCAAGACCGCCGACACCGAGCGCGCCGTGCCGAAGCCGGGCGAGGTGACGCCGACGAAGCAGACCGATGCGAACGAGCGCGAGCGGCTCGCCAAGGAGCTGGCCAAGAAGGAGCAAGAGCTCGCTGCGCTCGAAGCCGAGAAGGCCAAGCTCTCGCAGGAGCGCGAGGAGCGCGAGAAGGCGGTGGCGACGCGGATGAATTCCGGTGGCGTGACCGAATTGCCGGCCCCGCAGAAGCCGCTGCTGCCGGCGGTTCCCAGCACGCGCCCGCAGCGGCAGGAGCCGCGCGAGGTCCAGCAGCCGCGCGTTGTCCTCGACCGCAAGTCGACCGGCATCCTGACCGGTGGCGTCGAAGCCGCTCCGGAACCGCGTAACAGCAAGCGCCGTCCGGCTGGTGGCGCAGCGACGGACTGCACCGACGCGCTGATGCGGGCCCAGCTCGGCGATGGCGGCAGCGTCCCGAAGAACTGCCGCTGACACAGGTGCGAAGCGGCCTTCGCAGTCGGCGAAGGCCAGACATCGCCTCGGACATGATGCAATTGGGGGCTTCGATGCGTCGTTCTCCGCTCGCCTGCATGGTCTTGCTGGGGCTGCTGGCCTTTCCGGCCCTGGCCCAGACGCAGCCGGCCCCGAGCCCGCCCCCGGCTGCAGCCCCGACGCCGATCCCGTTTCCGCAGGCGCTGGAGCGGGCTGCCAACGATCTCTTCTCCAAGGCGCAGATCGAGGGAGAACGCATCACGCTGGTGATTGACCCGTTGATCGACGGCATCTCCGGCGCGCAATCGACCTCGACCCGCTCGATGCAGCAGAGCCTGATCGAGCTGGTCGGCAAATCCTATCCGCGCTTCCAGGTGCAGCCGTTCTCGGCCGAGGCGCTGGCGCGCAATCCGGCGGTGCTGGTCGGGACCTTCACTGCGGTCAACAATGCCGGGGACGCGAAGGGCGCGCGCGACGCCTACCGGATCTGCCTGACGCTGCTGGACATGAAATCGAAGCGAGTGGTGTCGAAGGGCGTCGCTCGGGCGAAGCCGGACGGCATCGACGCCACGCCTACGACCTATTATCGGGACTCGCCGATGTGGTCGAAGGACCCGGCGACCGAGGTCTATATCAAGACCTGTCAGGGCACGAAGCTCGGCGACGCGATCGATCCGCTCTATGCCGAGCGCCTCAATGTCGCGGCGCTGATCAATGACGGCATCCTCGAATACGAGGCGCGGCACTATCGCGAGGCGCTCGCCTTCTACCGGACGGCGCGGGCGCTGCCGGGTGGCGACCAGCACCGTGTCCGCATCGGCGCCTACCTCGCCAGCAGCAAGCTCGGGCGCAAGGACGATGCGGTCGAAGCCTTCGGCGATCTCGTCGATAGCGGCCTTGCCGGCAACCAACTGATGGTCAAGCTGCTGTTCCAGCCGGGCTCGACGCAGTTCATCGCCAACCCTGAGATCACCGAGCCCTATCCGATGTGGTTGAGCCAGATCGCGACCCGCGCCCAGCAGAAGGGCGCCTGCATCGAGATCGTCGGCCACACCTCTCGCACCGGCCTGCCGCAGGTCAACGAGCGGCTCTCTGTGCTGCGGGCGCAATATGTGATGGACCTGCTCCAGGCGGGGGCGCCCGACAGCCGTGGCCGGATGATCGCGAGCGGGCGCGGCTACAACGAGAACCTGGTCGGAACCGGCAAGGACGATGCCAGCGACGCGCTCGACCGCCGGGTCGAGTTCAAGGTGATCGGCTGCTGAGTGCGCCTCACAATCTACAACGATACGAACGGGATAGACGGAATTCCTCGATGAACGACATGGCCATGAAAGACTTGGCGATGAAAGACTTGGCGACGAACCCCTATGACGCGGTCGCCTATCCTGGTCACGCCTTCTCGCAGACGCATCCGGCGCATCTGGCGACGATCGCGCATATCCACGGCATGACCCCCGCGCCGACCGCGACGATGCGGGTGCTGGAGCTCGGCTGCGGCAGCGGTGGCAACCTGATCCCGATGGCGCTGCAATGCCCGGGAGCGCAGCTCGTCGGCATCGACCTGAGCGGCCGGGCGATCGCGCACGCCAAGGCGGAGGCGGCGGAGCTGGGGCTGGGCAATGTCAGCTTCGAGCAGCGCGACATCATGGCGGTGACCACGGGGCTCGGCCAGTTCGACTACATCATCGTCCACGGCGTCTATTCCTGGGTGCCGCAGCCGGTGCGCGAGCGGATCCTGGCGCTCTTCGGCGAGCTGCTGGCGCCGCAGGGCATCGCCTATGTCAGCTACAACGCCCTGCCGGGCTGCCGCCTGCGCGACCTCGCCCGCGACGTCATGCTGTTCGAGACGCGCGAGATCGACGATCCCATCGAGAAGGTCAGGGTGGCGCGGGCGGCGATCAAGCGCTTCGCCGAGGCGACCGATGCGGAGACCTTCTACGGCGTTGCGCTGCGCGAGCGGGCCAAGCAGATCGAGGATATCCCCGACAATGTCCTCTACCATGACGACCTCAACCCCGGGGCGCGCGCCTTCGCCCTGCACGAGGTGCTGGCGGCGGCCGAGCCGCATGGGCTGCAATTCCTGTCCGAGACCTCCTTCCCGAACAATTTCGGCGGAGCGCGCGGGCCGGCCCAGCAGGTGTTGAATGCGATCCCGGTCTCCGAGCCCCTGCGGCAGGAGCAGGCGCTCGACCTGCTGATCGGCCGCTGCTTCCGCCAGACCCTGCTCTGCCGCGCCGATATCGCGCTGCATCGCGGCCTCGCCGGCTTCAGCTTCGCGCCCTATCATCTCGCCGCCAATGTCCAGGAAGATGTGGACAAGGTGGACGAGAAGCGCCCCGGCGCAGCGAGCTTCCTGTTCGCCGACGGCGTCCGCCTCGCCGTCGACCTGCCGGCGGCCAAGGCGGCACTGCGGGCGCTCGGGCGGACGTGGCCGGGCAATATCCACCATGACGAGCTGGTCACCCTGGCGCTGCAGGAGGCCGGTCCCGACCACGAGCATGAGATCGAGCGCCTGAACGAGGCGCTGACCGCGATCTACCGGGCCGGCCTCATCGAGATCAGCCTGGAGCCGCATCGGCTGGCGACTGGGATCAGCGAGCGGCCGGTCGCAAGCCTCCTGGCGCGGCGCCAGGCGCTCGCCAGCCACGAGGTCACCGATCTGCGCCATCGGGCCGTTGCGCTCGATGGCGTGGTGGTTCGCAAATTCGTCAGCCTGCTCGACGGCACTCGCACGCCGGCAATGCTGCTCGACGCGCTCAATGCCTTCCTGGCCGAAGCGCATGCATCGGGGCATGGCGGCCCGGCCCTGCCGAAGCAGGCGACGGCGGCGGAAGTCGACATGCATTTGAGGGATGTCGCACGGCTGGCTCTGCTGGCAGGTTGAGAGCAAGGCTTGTCGAGGCCGCGCCGGCTGCGTATGGCGGGGCACGGCAGCAGCGGTAGCGAAGGATGGGGCAGCGCTTCAAGCAGTTTCAGGCCGCATTCCAGGAGGATGCCTGCCTCGAAACCATGATGCGGGCGCGGCGGGGCGGCACGACGCTGGCCTGCTCGGCCTGCGGCAAGACCTCGGCCTTCGCGCCGCGCGTGAAGCTGCGCGCCTATGCCTGCCCGCATTGCAATTTCCTGGTCTCGCCCTGCCAGGGCACGCCGCTGGAGAGCAGGCGCATCTCGCTGCAGCTCTGGTTTTTCGCGCTCAAGGCGTTGACCGAACAGGGCGCGCGCAGTGCGGCCACGACGCTGGAGCGCGATGCTGATGTCCCGGCCCAGCAGGCGCGCCGGATGGTCTCCGAATTGCAGGAGGCCGCCAGCAAGGACGGCAAGCCGCCGGACTGGCTGGTGCTGGCGCAAAAGGCTGTGGCTGGCGGCGCGAGCGCAACCAATGTTGCCGCCGGCGTGCCCTTCGCGGTTGCCGATGACGGTTCGCGGCTGCGGCTCGTCTCCCTGATCGGCGGCGGCGCGCTGGTATTGGCGATCGCCGGCGGTGTCGCGGTCGCGACGCTGAAGCCCGGTTCCACCGAGGTGACCGGCGGCTTCGAGCCGATCGAGAGCGTCGAGGCGCCAGCGCTGAAGGCGCCGACCCGGCCATCGCTGATCCTGTCCTCGGTCGAGGGCGATCTCGAGGCTGCCAGGCAGGCGACGCAGTTCGCGCTGAACGCCGATCCCTCGCTCGCGGCGATCAAGGAGCAGGTCGCGGCGGAGATGCCGAACCAGCCGGGGCTGCCGATCCCGGTGATGCCGCCGTCGAACATCATCCTGGTGCCGCCGACCTTGCCGGGCAAGCCGGGCGCGCCGGCTGCGGCACCGCGTAGCCAGCTGCCGCAGGCGCCGATCAACTATACCGGCGACCCCAACCAGATCCTGACCTTCGGGCCGATCAAGATCCGCCGGCATCTGGTCGAGATGATCGTCAGGGCGGGGCGCGTCGTCGGCGCCGATCCGACCCTGCTGATGGCGGTTGCCGACAAGGAGTCCTCGTTCGCGACCGAGGTGAAGGCGAAGACCTCTTCGGCGACCGGGCTTTACCAGTTCATCGAGCAAACCTGGTTCGGCGTGATCTTCGAGTTCGGCCGCAAGCATGGACTCGTCGCCGAGGCGGCGCTGATTTCCCGCAGCGGCCGACAGTTCGTCATCGCCGACGCCAACGAACGCCAGCGCATCCTCGATCTTCGGCGCGAGCCCTATCTCTCGGCCCTGCTGGCCGGCGAGATGCTGAAGCGCGATACGCTCAGGCTGGAAAAAGCGATGGGGCGCCATCTCACCGGCGGCGAGATCTACCTGATCCATTTCCTCGGGCCGGATGCAGCGCAGACCTTCATCGAGACGATGGAGGAGACGCCCGGCGCGAGCGCCGCAGCCCTGCTGCCGAAGCCGGCCGAAGCCAACCGGCCGATCTTCTACGCCCAGGCCGGCGGCGAGACCAAGACGCTCTCGGTCTCGGAGGTGCACAAGAAGTTCGACGAGATGATCAAGGTCAGGCTCGACCGCTACAAGGTGGTGCGCGGCGGGCCGGCTGCTGCTCCGGCGCGGCAGCCGCAGAAGTAGGTGCTCAAGGCGAATACCGGCCAGGCCCGACCAAAGCGACCACGGGTGCAGCGCATTTGCCGCGATGGCAGCGATGGCCCATGATCCAGTGATCCCGAGGGCGAGGAGACGACGATGGCGAAGAACCGGTTCGAGCAGGTCGATGAGCCGCAACCCGACGCCATCACGCTGAGCCTTGGCCAGCGCGACGGCAAGACTTTCGCTCGCATCGCCTGCCCGGCGGAGCTGGCGGGAGGCCATCTCGTCAATGATTTCGTCAGCGACGAGCTCGAACCGGTCGAGGGCTTTCGCTCGGCGGTGCGCCTCGCCAACGAGATCAAGGCACCGATCGTCGTCGAGGACACAGACGGCCTCTGGCAGGACGACTGGGGCGAGCTCTACCGCGAGGACTGATGGCTCTCGTCGTTCTCGGCTCTGCGCTTCGATGCGCCCGAGCGTGACGCGTCCGACAATCACTCGATCCGGAAATACTTGATGCCGATGCCGACCTTGCCGCCGGCGCGGGCGAGGTCCTGGTGCAGCCCGGGGAAGACATCGCCGGCCGGGGCCGGGTTTGGGCCGGAAAGGCTCGGCAGCGGTGCCGGGCTCACCAAGGCCAGCACGGTCTGCGGCCGCACGGGCGCGCCTGAAGCCGCCGTCGATTCAAGCTTGAGGTTGAAGCTCGCCTTGCCGCCTTCGCGGCGGGTGTAGTTGGCGAGATTGTAGACCAGTCCGTCATCGCCGATCAGCAGGATGTCGAGATTCTTGCTCGGGTCGCTTTCGACCGTGCCGGACAGCGTGTCGCCGCTCCGCATGGTGAAGGCGCCGATCTGCATGACCGGGCTGCGGTCGATGCCGCGGCCGAGCTGGCGCAGGAAGTCGACCATCGGGCATTGCGCCGTGGTGACGGTGCGCAGGCTGATCTGCGCCTCGTAGCCCTGCGCCTTCTTGAAGGCGGCATCGAAGCCGACGAAGGGCTCGGCCGTGCTGCCGAAGCCCTCGACCGTGGTGCGTTTGTCGGCGAGCGCCGTCGGCCACAGGAAGAAGCAGGCGCCGCCGTCATAGTCGGCGATATAGCGTGCCGTCCGCTCGGCGGCGGTGCGCGGCTCGGGCTCAGGTGCCGTTGAGGCTGGCGGCGGAGCGACTGGGGTCGATTTCGGGCCGGTCGTCGAGGTTGGGGTGGCCGGCGGCGGTGTCGGCGCCGGCTTCAATTCCGGTGTCACGGGCGCAGGGGATTGCGAAGACGGGGCCGGCTGCGTCGGCGCCGCCGGGATGGAAGGCGGCGGAGATTGCAGCGCGGGCGGCTCGGTCTGGGTCGCCGGCTGTGGCGGCGGTGCCGGGTTGGCCGGCGGAGGCGGTGCCACGGGCGTCAGCTCCGGCACGGGGGCGCCCGATCCTGCGCTCGGCGCGGGCGCTGGGCGTTCGTCGCTCAAGGCGGGCGGCGGGCTGTTCAGCGCCTGCTGGACCGGAGTGCCGGCGCCCAGCATTTTCCAGGCGAAGAACCCACCGCCCGCGAGGAGGGCGATTGCCGCAACGCCCGCGACCTGCGGCCAGGGAAAGGCGCGTCCGCCGCTTCCAGCCGAGCTCGCGCCGCCTTTCGCCTGCCAGGAGGCGACCTCGGCCATGTCGGCGGGGCGGTCCTTCGGATCGGGCGCGAGCATGCGCGCCAGCAGCGGGCGGAT
Organism: Allobosea lupini; assembly: GCF_900109525.1. Lineage (GTDB taxonomy): Bacteria > Pseudomonadota > Alphaproteobacteria > Rhizobiales > Beijerinckiaceae > Allobosea > Allobosea lupini. Next base: position 154,450 of record NZ_FOAN01000001.1, read on the forward strand.
GCGCTTGTCGATGGCGGAGAGATCGGGAACGCGGCGGCGCTTCTCCAGGATCTGCATCTGGGTGCCGCCCATGTCGAGCGGGCGGCCGCCGAGCGCTTCGGCGAGCACCAGGCCGAGGCTGTAGATGTCGGACTTGCCGGTGACCTCGGCGCCGTAAAGGCCGAGCTGTTCGGGTGAGACATAATTGTATTTGCCGGCAAAGCCGGAGCCGATCACCGTCTTCTCGGCCAGCTTCGACTTGGCGATGCCGAAATCGATGATCTTGGCGCGCGTGACCTGGCCGCCGGGCAGGATGATGTTGTCGGGCGAGACGTCGCGATGGGTTATTCCCAGCATATGGGCGGCATGCAGGCCGGACGCGATGCGCCGGCGCAGCAGGTCGACCTGCTCGAAGGGCAGCGGGCCCTGCTTCAACAGGTCGGACAGCGACTTGCCGTCGACGAACTCCATGGCGAGATAGGTCGCCTGCGTCGCCGGGTCGACGGTGAAGACGTAATAGCGGACGATCGCCTCGTTGTAGAGGTTGTGCAGCGCCGACGCCTCGTTGCGAAAGAGAGCGATGACGTTGGCGTCCTGCGCCATGTCGGAGCGCACGATCTTGATCGCGACGGCATCGCCGGTCTGGATGGCGCGGCCCTGATAGACCTCGCCCATGCCGCCGGTGGCGATCAGGCGCTCGATCTCGTAGATGCCGTTCAGCCGCACGCCGGGCGCCAGCCCCGTGCGCGGCAGGAAGACGGTGCGGTCGGAATCGCTCATGGCGCATCGCTCCTGCGCTGGCGCATGTTCGGCACCCAGCGCGTCTTTTCGCTTCCGCCGTCGTGATGATAGCGCACCACGATCACGGTGACATTGTCGGTGGCGCCGCGCTCCAGCGTCAGCGCGAGCAGGGCGTCGCAGGCGGCCTGGGCGCCGGTCGCCGCCGTCGCGCGCAGGATCTCCTCGTCGCGGACATGGTCGGTGAGCCCGTCCGAGCAGAGCACGAAGACGTCTCCGCCTTCGAGTTCGCCATGGTCGATATCGAGCTCGGGCCGGTCATGCACGCCGATGGCGCGGGTGATGACATGGCGCCGCGGCCAGGTCCGCGCTTCTTCGATTGTGAGCAGGCCGCGCTCGATCATGTCCTGGGCTTCGGTGTGGTCGCGGGTGACCTGCGTGATCTGCCCGCTGCGGACGAGATAGACCCGGCTGTCGCCACACCAGACGCAGGCGAAATGGCGGTCATGGGCGAGCAGCACGGCGAGCGTCGCGCCCATGGTGGCGCCATCATGCTCGCGGACCTTGCGGCGCAGTTCCGCATTGGCCTCGACCACGCCTCGTTCGAGCCGGTCGAGCAGCTCGGCGGCGGAGGCGGCCGCGCCGATGGCCGACAGGCTCGCCGCCACGGTGGCGCTCGCCATGGCACCGTTCTGATGGCCGCCCATGCCGTCCGCGACGGCCCATAGCCCGTGTTCGGGCCGGACCACCAGGTTGTCTTCGTTATGGCTGCGCACGCGCCCGGCGTGGCTGACCGCGCCCGTCTCGAAACTGGAGCCGGTGCGGTGCTCGTTCATGCTGTCGATCCTGCGCCGAGGAAGGCGTCGAAGCGCCCGGTCAGGAGACCGGTGTAGAGATAGGGGCTGGGCAGGCCATGGCCGACCAAGGCAAGCGGCTCGAAATCGTCGCCGCCGATGGTCCAGAGATAGCTGGCATGGGCATAGGCGCGGGTATGGTCCTCGACGCGCAGCGCCGAGAGCCTGGACGGGAAGGTCGCGGAATCGAGTGCGCTGACGATGGTGCCGTCGGAAAGGCGCACCATATCGGCGGGCGGAGCGGCCTTGAGATCGTCGTTGGGCAAAGCGAGCCCACCCAGCGCATGCGAGACGGCCTCGAAGCTTGCCTCGGGTTCGAGCGCGCGCAGGAGGAAGTCCTCGGCCTGGGCGAACCATGCATCCTGCGGGTCGAGCTCGGGCGGCGGGATCGCGGCGCCGGGGCCGGCGAGGGCGAAGACGGTCAGCGGGAAATAGCGGCCGATGCCGTCGACCGAGGGCATGAAGGCGCCGGCGACGGTGGTGCCGCAGAAGGCGCTGCCGAACCAGAAGCGCCAGATCGGCGCGTTGAGGAAAGCATCCTGCCAGCCGCCGCCGAGCTCGACCCGGCTGGCGGTGAGCCCGCCCTGGAGCCAGCGCTCATAGGCCGAGAGAAAGGCCGTCGGCGCATTCAGCGCGATGAAATCCCGCTTGCCCGGAAGCTTCCCGAACAACCCACACGCCATCTCAAATCCCCGCCGGACAACGGATTTCACGCAGCGCCGGCAGCACCAGCGGGTTCTTCAGCGAGCCGACCCCGAACTGGTAGCCGATCTGACGACCGCCGGCCGCGAGCGTGAAGACGACATTGTCGCCTTGGCGCAGGACCGAGCCGGCATCGAGCAGGCGGAAGAAGGACCAGACGCCGGTGCGGTCGAACATCTTCACCTCGGTCGGCGCCGCCGGCGTCGGGCTGTTGGAGAAGAAGCCGCCACCGAAGATGCCACCGGCATTGTTGTTGGCTGCTGCGCCGCCGCCGATCGTCAGGGTGATCGAGGTCTTGGCGAGGCCGCCGCCCGGCCACATCACCGGCGTCGGCGTGTTGACGCCCTGCTGGCTCGCCACGGTGAAACCGTTGATCTCGAGCTTGGCGCCGGAGGCGTCGGAGGAGAGGGTGGTCGGCACCACCACCATCTGGAAGTTCGGCAGGTTGCCGCCGGTCGGGAAGAAGGCCTCGCGGATGTCGTTGGCGCGCTGGAACTCGCGCAAGGTCGTCGGCGAGAGGGCGCGGGCGACGCGGCTGTCCTGGCGCCAGCTCCAGTTCTGGCCGGACTTGTCGATATAGGGGTCGAGCCGCTCCTTCATGAACTTGTCCATCGCACCGGTGCCGGGCGCGAAGAGCTGGGCGAAGTCGGCAAGACCGATCTCGCTCGTGCTACCCTTGGCGAAGGGATAGCGATTGGCCAGCAGGCTGGAACAGCGGCCGGTGACCTCGCTGGCCAGCGCCTGGCGCAGCAGCGAGACGGTCGCGCCGGTGGCGTCGCCCTCGAAATCGTTGACGGCTGCGACGATCATCGCGTCGAAAGGCGCCGGATAGCGCGAGGAGTTGCCGCGCAGCGAGGCGATCAGCGGCACCAGCGCGGCATTGGCCGCGGCGGCCTGCGCCGGCGTGGTCGCGGCCATTGCGAGGTTCTGGTTGATCTCGGCGAAGATCTGCAGCGCCTGGTCGACCGGCCGCTTGCCGCCATCGCCCTCGACCAGGACGTGGAAGGCCTTGAACTGCGCCTCGATATTGGCGCCGAGCGCCTCGCCGCCGCCACCGCCGGCAATGACGCGATCGACGCCGGGGGCGCTGAGCGGCAGGCTGGTGCCGAGCCGGTTCAGCGAATAGTTGGCACGCTCCTCCAGGGTCTTGGCTGCCTTGTCGGCGACCTGGCCCGCCATCTTCTCGGCAGCCTGCGCCGCAGCAGGCCGCTTCGCTCCCCGCTCCTTGGTCAGCTGCGTCTCGTCGCGGATCGATTCGAGCAGCTGCTTGAAGGGCGAGGTCGGTGCGGAGATGGCCGAAAGCGCGATGTATTTCGGCTTGTCGGCGTTGAGCGGCCGCAGCTTCAGCCGGCGCAGCGCCTTCTGCCAGGAGGCCGTGAAGTCGCGCGTGTAGAGCTTGAGCAGGTCCTGGAAGAGGCTGGCATATTGCGAGGTGATCGCTGCCTGGTCGGCATTGTCGCCGAGGACCCAGCGCTCCTTCTCGATGCGCTCGCCGATGTCGCCGAGACGGTCGACGAAAGCGCCCTGGAAGCCGTCATAGGTGTAGAAATACGGCACACGGATCGAGTCGAGGTCCTCGCCGGAAACGCCCTCGAAGACAAGGCGCGCATCCGAGCCGCCGCGGATTGCCGCGACCCAGTCGCGGCTGGCGTTGCGCCCTTGCGTGCGCAGCAGTTCGTAGGCGCGCTCGGCGATGCTGAGCCGGCGCAAAGTGCGCTGGCTGCTCTCGATCAATGGCTGGTTGAGCTTGACCACCGGCTCGCCGCCGTCGTCGAGGTCGAGCAGGGCGACGAGGTGCTCCTCCAGCGCCTCGCGGCCCTTGGCGTTGGCGGCGCCTGGGAAGAGGTTCTCGGCCCAGTCCTGGCGCATCCAGGCGAGGACGAGGTCGCGGTCGAGCGGGGCACGGCCGCCGACCATCAGATAGACCTTGAGCGCCTCGTAGATGAAGCCGGGATTGTTGACGTTGGCCTCGAGCTGCTCCTCGAGCCGGAAGATGATGCGCGAGCGCAGCAGCCGCTCCAGCGCCTGGTGATAGCTCTCCTGCGCCGCCGATTGCAGGCGCTCGCGCTGGCTGAGGCCGAAGGTGGCAGCGACCGGCGTCGGCTCGTCCTTGTCCGCATAGCCGGCCGGCATATGGCGCAGCTTGTGCAGCAGCGGCAGGACGCGGCTGAAATTGCGGTCGGAGAGAGTGGTCTCCTGCAGCACCGGTGCGGCGCTCGACCGATAATCGGCGAGGCCGTAATTGGTCTGGTTGATCAGGTCGCTGTTGCGGGCATAGCTCGTCCACCACATGCCGCCGAGCGCGAGTGAGACCAGCGCGATCGCGCTGAAGCCGGCGATGCGCAGCAGGGTCGAGCGGCGCGCGGCACGCAGGTCGGTCGAGACCCAACCGGATTCGCCGATGATCACCTTCTGGATCAGGTCGGTGAGGAAGAAGCTCTTGCCACGGCCGGAATAGGAACCGGAATCGGCGTGGTCGCTGCCGAAATTGCGCGAGAGTGCACCGATCAGCTGGTCGATCGGCGTGCCTTCCTGGGTGCCGGAGGTGAAGTAGAAGCCGCGCAAGGTCGCGCTCGACTGATAGCGCGTCGGCTCGAAGACGCGGCCAAGGAAGTCGATGATCAAAGGCTTCAGCGTCGCCATCTGGCTCGGAAGGCCGAAGAGCTTGGCGCGCGAGGTCGGGTTGTGCTCGTCCTGCAGACGATCCGAGAGGCGCTCGTTCAGCCGCTCGATCAGCGCGTCGAATTCGGGCGGCACGTCGCCGATCATGTTGCGGGTCTTGTCGACTGTCTGGAAGGTATGGCCCCAGACCATGCGCCGCTGCGGCTCGGAGAGCGCCGCGAAGAACTCGTTGAAGCCGGCGATCAGATCGGCCTTGGTGAAGACCGCATAGACCGGGAAATCGACCTTGAGCCGCTCGTTGAGTTCGAGCAGGCGGGCGCGGATCGCATCGCCATGGGCGACGATCTCCTCCTGCGATGAGGTCAGCAGGTCCTCAACGCTGATCGCGACGATGACGCCGTTGATCGGCTGGCGCGGCCGGTTGGTCTTGAGCAGATCGAGGAAGGCGAGCCAGCTCGTGCGCTCGGCCTTCGTATCGGTGTCCTGCGTGGTGTAGCGCCCGGCGGTGTCGATCAGCACCGCATCCTCGGCGAACCACCAGTCGCAATAGCGGGTGCCGCCGGTGCCGGCCACGGCGGCCGGTGTCTGGCCGCCGCGGGCGAGCGGGAACTTCAGCCCGGAATTGACCAGCGCCGTGGTCTTGCCGGCACCGGGCGGGCCGATGATGACGTACCAGGGCAGGTCGTAGAGATAATCACCGCCATCCTTGCCGCGCGTGCGCCGCAGCGTCGCCAGCGCATCGCGCATGGAGGCAGCGAGCGCGGCGCCGTCACCGGTCTGGACTTCCTCCTTGGCCATCGCGTCGGAGAGCGCGGCGACGGCCCTGCGCCGCTTGATCACGATCCAGGCGCTCCAGCCGAGCGCGCCGAGCATCAGGACGAGCGCGATCGGTAGCCTGACCCAGAACGATTCGAGCGGGCGCACTTCGCCGAAGGCGACGAAGGGGCCGCCGAACCAGATCAGCAGCGTCAGCGCCAATGCGCCGACGAAGATGGCTGCGATCCTGAGCCACGTCGCGAGATTCATCGTCTACCCGTCTCCTGCATCGCCACCCGGTCCTAGCTGTTGCGCTGGATCAGGATCTCGACGCGTCGGTTCTTCGCCTTGCCGGCCGCGGTTGCGTTGGTGTCGATCGGCACGTCGGGTCCCTTGCCCTCGGTGCTGATGCGATCCGGCTGTTTCAGTCTGGTCTTCAGCAGGTCGCCGACCGCCACGGCGCGCGCCTTCGACAATTCGAGGTTGTTGGGGAAACGGGCGGTGCGGATCGGGTCGGAATCGGAGTGGCCGACGACCTTGATCGCGCCGCCTTCGTCGTTAAGCACCGCGGAGATGCGCTCGATCAGCGGGCGGAACTCGTCGCGCACCACGGCCTGACCGGGTTCGAACAGAGTGATGCCCATCAGGCGCACGATGATCAGGTTCGGCGTCACCTGGCAGGTGATCGGCGGCTGCACTGTCGCGCAGACCTTTGGCTGCTGCGCAGGCGGGGGTGGTGGCAGAGGCGGCGGCGGCCGAGCCGCGACCCTGCGGATGATCTCGATGTCACCCTTCGGGTGCACCGAGAGCAGGGCGCTGGCCGAAGCCTCGGCATTGCCGCCGAGCAAAGCGCGGAAGATGAAATAGAGGCCGAGCACGGCGACCGCTGCGACGGCGGCGACCGACCAGACCGGGATCTTGAAGCCGGCGAGACGGGCGGTCAGGGCCTGGCCCTGCCAGCGCGGCGACAGTTCCGGATCGGGCTGCTTCACCCGCCGCAGTGTCTCGAACAGGTTCCGCTGGATCATCTGCAGATTGGCGGCACCGCCGGCCGAGGTGCGGTGCACGCCCTCGAAGCCGAGCGCCAGGCAGACATGCATCAGCTCGAGCAGGTCGTAATTGACCGATGGATCCTTTCTGGCGCGCTCCAGCTCCTCGAAGAAGCGCACGCCGCCGGTGCGCTCGCCGAAGAAGCGCGAGAGCATGCTGTACTGCGTCCAGACATGGCGGTCCTCGCCCGGGATGTTCTGGACGATGTCGTCGGCGAAGGCGCAGATGATGTATTTGGCGGTGCGCGTCTGCTCGGCGGTGAAGCCGGCCGCCCTGACCTCATGGTCGAAGGCCTCGATCGTCTCGCCGACCTGGCCGATCATCTGCGTCGCCGGCGCCCTCGACAGATTGGCGCGCAGGCGCCCGAGCAGGAGCAGGAGCGGGCCGGCGGCCTTCAGCAGCGGATTGGTGTTCGGCGTGAGCATCTGCTCGCGCTTGGGCAGCGCCTGCGGCACATAGCCCTGCGGCGGGGGCGGCGGTGCGCTTTGCCGCGGTTGCGGCTGCGACATCCATTCCTCGCCGCCGGGCACGCCGGGTGAAGGAGCCGCATGGGGGTATTGCGGCGCGCCGGAGGGCGCATAAGGCGAGCCCTGCGGTGGATAGCCGGCAGGCGGAGGCGGGTAGGGCGCGTTCGCAGGCGGGTAGGGCTGCCCATGCTGCGGGTAGCCCGGGGTTGCTTCCACCGGGCGTGAGGGCTGCGGTACGCGCCGTCCGGCCGGGTTCGGCCGGATGAAGGTCCGGTCCGAACGGCCGAACGGATCGGAGCCGTCATTGCTCATCGCCTGCCCTCGAGCACGGCCCAGAGCTCCATTTCGAGATCGGGCCAGTCACCGGAGAAATGCATGCCGATCGAACTCGCCGTGCTGAATTCCGGCCAGAGCGGCGAGGTGCGGTCGAGATAGAAATAGACGTGGTCGGTCAGTGCCCGGATCTGGGGCGGCGGCGTCGGCAGGTGGACGAGATTGATGCCCGGCAGGTGGGCATGGACGATCTCGTTCATCTTGGTGTTGGGGCCGATCTTGAAGAGATGCGGGAATTGCGACTGGATCTCGGTGAGGGGCCGGCGTGCGGCCACTTCCAGGACCAGCGTCGCGTTGCGCATCAAGGCGCGGTCGCGGATCGTCGACATGAAGGCGTTCTGCGCCCGCTCGACGATCTCGAGGCGGATGGCGCGGCGGCCGAGCTGGGCCGAGAGGAAGTCCTGGATGTCGCGCACCACCGGGGTGAAGCAACCTTCCAGGTCGTCATGATCATAGGCCGGATAGTCGCGGGCGCGGCGTTCGGCGGTGGTGAAGGTCGCAAGCTCGCCGGCGATAGCGAGCAGCGTGATGAACAGGCGCTCGGGATGGACGAAGCGCGAGCCGCGCATGTGCTTCAGCACCGGGATGTGCCGGTTGAGCAATTGCAGGATGAAATAGTCGGCGCTCTGCAGGCCGCCGCCGGCAGTCGGGTCGGCGGCGTAGCGGGCGAGCTCCTCGAGCTTGTTGTCGATCCAGCCGATGACGCGATCCATCCAGCCGTCGACCACCGGATGGGCCGAGCAGAGCAGCACCGGTGGGGCGAACTTCTCGTCGAACAGGATGGCGCGGTCGCGGACTTCGAGGATGCGCCCGAGCGCCAGGCCGACATAGCCGGGCTTGCTCGTCTTGCGCAGCTCCAGGCCGAAGCGCGGATGGGCGATGTCGATCTCCTCGTCGACGCGCAGCGAGGCGGTCGAATCGATCAGCATCTCGGTCGCCGGATAGAAGCGGCTGGCGGAGCCGTTGAGGCTGTCCTCGACCTCGCGGGTGTTGGAGGCGGCGAGCGGCAGCGAGAGCCAGGCGATCTGGCCGGCGGCGTTCTCCGGTACCTCGATGGCGGGCGGCAAGGGCGAGTTGTCTGGCATGGCGAAGGGCGTGCCGTCCGGCATCACGCCGACGGCGCGCCTGAGCCCGATACGGCTCTGCTGCGCCAGGTCGCGGTCGATCTCGAGCACCGAGAACCCCCACGGATAGGGCGTGACGTGCCGGACGCGATTCTCCAGCAGATTTTCGAGATAACGATCGTTCTGCTGCAGATGATGCGGCCGCAGGAACAAGCCTTCGGACCAGACGACCTTACTGTACCACGACATCCAGTTCTCGCTATCTCAAGGCCTATCCCGGACACTATACGGCTCGTTCCCGAGCGTCACCATTGCAATGTCATCTCTGCTTTGGCCATTGCTGGATTCAGGGCGGATTTCGCGGGGGCGCTGCGAAACGATCGCAAGTGCGCGCAGATGGATGTAGCGTGAGGCGCAGCCGACCGACCGTCGCCTATCGAGGCAGCAGGATGAACCAGAACCAGGCGCCAGATTACGACCGCAGCGGCCGTTTCCCGATCGACGAGGATGGCTGGCAGGTCGTCGATCTCAACCGGATGCTCTATCCCGGCGGCCCGCATGCGCTGCGGGTCCATGCGCCGGGGCTTCCTCCCTTCCATGTCGGCTGGCGGTTTGCGAACAGCAGCCCGGCTCCGACCGACAACCGCATCGTCGCTTCGCATATCGGCGCCAAACTCGGTGGGTCGCCACTGCCGCCGGCGAACTTCAGCCCGGCCATGCTTGCGCGGATCCAGGAACGCTTGCGCATCTACGCCATGCTCCATCCGCTGCCGCTGTTCGGGGAGAGGATCAGCGGCGTCGATTTCGTCGTCGAGGATCCGATGGTCGAGATCTTCTGACATGGCCAAGCTCAGCCCAGCGGATGCGATTGCGCAGATCAAGCCGGGAGCGACCCTGGACGAGCTACGCGCCTTGGCGCGTCAGGTCTCGGCCGCGCCCGCAGGCCCCGATGTCATCCTCTATTCCGCCGTCGCCGATGCGGCCAAGCGAGCCTGTCAGGCCGGCACCGGCTATGCGCTGATCGACGATACCGAGCGCGCCACCTTCCTGTCGGACGGCGATTTCCTGCTGGCGGTCGCGCGTGCGGCAGGAATCACCGAGCCCAATCCGAAGCGCGCCGTCGACAATCTGATGCAAGGCGGCCGCCTGCCGGATGGGCATCCCGACAAGGCCGCGGCGATCATCGGTAACGCCGCCATGTTCGGTGTCGAGAGCGATGCGGCGGCGCTGCAGAGCTCGTTCTGGGGCGAGGCTTCGCGCGAATTCGCCGAGGGCGCGTCCGGGCATGTCGTCCTGCTGCTGGGGCGCCCCGTCCAGAAGGTGTTCTGGGCTGTTGAGCTCCCGGCACTTCAGGCTGCCTGCGCTGCCGGCAAGCTGCCGGGTTCCACGATCAACGGCATCCCGATCGCGTCGCTGCCGCCCAATCCGAACGTGGCGCTCAGCACGCTTTGGCCCTCCGCCGAGGCGCGTGCAAAAGTCTTCACGCCGCCGGCGCCACCCTCCGCATCCGCGCCGGGTGGAGGTGGAGGCGGCGGCGGGGGAGGCGGAGGAGGCGGAGCCGGTCGGCCCGCCGCCCGCGTTCTCGACCCCGTCATCCATCCGCTGCCCGGCATGCTGAGCATCGGCCCTGGTAGCCCCAATGTGATCATCGGCAAGAAGCTCGCCTGGCGCGGCGTGCCGGCCGGTGCCGCCGCGGCGATCCAGGCGGCCAAGACCATTTCGGACACGACGATCCAGGTTGCGGAGGCCGCGACGCTCGCCGGGGCGGGCACGCCCGCGGCACCCGGCCTGAAAGCAGCCGAAGAAGCGACCAAAGCGGCTGCTGCCAGCACCATGGGCTCGATGATTTCCGGCGCGGCCGGCGGGGCCGATATTCATACCTGCGCTACGCCGCTGCCGATTCCGCCGCACGGGCCGGGCGTCGTCATCGACGGCTCCCAGACTGTGCTGGTCAACGGCCTGCCGCTTTGCCGCATGGGCGACACGATCATCGAGGCAGTCGGGCCGCCGAACAAGATCGCCATGGGCGACCCAACCGTGCTGATCGGCGGCTGAGATGGGGCGTCGCCGTTCTCCCGACCGTGCCGTGGCAGCGCAGGAGCGTTTCCGCCTGCTCCGGGTCCAGCGCTTCTCCTCCGACACCGAGAAGGCGCTCTGGCATGGGCGCTCGCGCAACACCCGCGTCGCCAAGGTGCTCGTCTACATGGCGGCGATCCGGATGCCGGACCGGCCGGGATTGCCGCTGACGGCCAATCCGAACGTGACCTGCAAGGGCGCGGAGCAGCAGTTCTTCAGCGCGTCGGGCGAGAACCAGGCGGCGCATCTGCTGCCAGGGCAGATCCTGATCGACAACACCTATCCCTGGCTCTTTCTGCAGGGCGAGCCGGCACGGCTGCTGCAGAACGAGTTCGCCTATGTCGATCCGATCCACGCCAACTATAACGCGGCCGACCGGCTGGCCGAGCGCAACGGCATGGTCGAGGCCTTCGCCGCTGCCTGCCGTGCCGTGCTGACCGGCACGGGCGATCCCGAGCGCGACGTCTCCAACGCCTATCATCGTGCCTGGGTGCCGGGCGCGCTCGCCGCGATCGCCGCCGCCGAGAACGAATTGCGCACCGAGCCGCTGCCGCCGCCTCTGACCTACGGCACCGGCCCCGAGGACTACGGCATGATCCTCAATCTCGAGGAACGCGGCCAGGCGATGAACGACGAGGACACCTGGAACAGTTTCGAGCAGCTGAGCATGCTCGACTATTATCGCGTCGCCTTCGACGAGATGCCGCGCGAGATCGAGCCCCGGGCCATCGTCGCGGCGTTGAATGCGCTGGTGAACTGACCGTTCTGCGGTCTCAGGTCGAGGTGTGCCGTGCGGCCGAGGGCGCCGTCGCGACGATCAGCCCGGCCGCGACGATCACCGCGATCCCGGCCCAGGTCATCGGCGATGGCAGGTCGCCGAACAGGACAAAGCCGAGGGCTGTCGCGCCGATCAGTTCGAGATAGACGAAGGGCGAGAGCGTCGCGACCGGCGCCAGGCGGAAGGCGCTGATCGTCATCAGGTTGCTCAGCGTCGAGACCAGGCCCATCAGCACGATCAGCAGCAGGCCCTCGCGCGTCGGCGTCGTCCATTGCAGCACCGCCAAAGGCATCAGCATCAGGATCCCGAGCACGAGCTGGATCGTCAGTGTCGAAACTGGCGATCTCCCTTGTGCCGTCGCCCGCGTCAGCACGAGGTAGCAGGCCATGCAGACGCCGGAAGCGAGCGCGATCAGTGTATCGGTGCTTGTCTCGGCACCGGGGCGTACGACTAAAATGGCGCCGACAAAGCCGAGCGCGACCGCAAGCAGCCTGCGCCGATCGAGCCGCTCGCGCAGTGCGATCGTAGCGAGCAGCGTCGCTGCAATCGGCGCGATGAAATAGGCGCCGAGCGCATCGGCAAGTGGAATGCGCGCGATCGCGACGAAATAGAGCGTCATCGCCGCGACCAGGAAAGCGGTGCGCACGACCTGGGCGAGCCAGTATCGGCCACGAGATGCCGGGGCGTGCTCCAGTTCCCGCGCTCGCCCACGCTGGAGCAAGGCGACCGGCAGGATGAAGCCGAGCGCAGCGACATAGCGCACCCAGCTCAGGAAGGCCGGTGAATGGGCGCCGCTGAGATATTTGGCGATAGCGTCGGAGCTCGGGATGATCAGCATCGCGATCGCCATGAGCACGACGCCGAGCGTTTCGCTGCGCGGTTCGCGATGCGCCTGATCGGGGGGTGTAGTCATGCCGCGACGCTATCTGATTCTGGCATCGCAACAGCGTCGCCGTTAACGTTTCGGCAGTCTCGGTAAATCCGGGTTAACTGTCCGACGCGTCTTCCGGCATCAGCTGACCTTGCGATATTGACGTGAACAAAGAGGGAATTAAACTGAACATATAGAGAACATAGGAGATCGGACATGCTGATTGCCCGCAAGCTGATGGCCGGAGCTGTGGAGTTTCTGGCGCTCGCTCTCTTCGTCGGAATGATCTGGGTCTGGGCCGCGCTGGCCTCCGCTCCGCACGTCTGAGTGGGCTCGGAAGCCGTAATCGAATGCCATGCGCGGACGTGTCCACAGCCTGGCGGATGGATCAGCTCGACCAAGGAGGGGTGGCGCGCAATAACCGGTTCTGAGCATGCTCTTGGGATCAAGAATCGGCGCAGGTCCTCTCACTCGGCCCATTGGTTGAGCGGGCGGCGCGCCGGAGGGCGCGATGACCGACCGCAAAGACGATACACAGGTTCAGGACGAGGTCGGCTTCGTCCACCTCCATGTCCATTCGAGCTATTCGCTGCTCGAAGGCGCGATCCAGGTCGGCGCGCTCGCCAAGCTCGCGGCCGGCGACGGCCAGCCGGCCATGGCGCTGACCGACACCAACAACCTGTTCGGCGCGCTCGAGTTCTCGGAGAAGCTGGCGAGCTCCGGAATCCAGCCGATCGCAGGCGTGCAGCTCTCGGTCGATTTCGCCGATGAGGATACCGGCGGGCGCAAGCCTGTGCAGAGCGTGACGCCACATGTCGTCCTGCTCGCGACCAGCGAAGCCGGCTATGGCAACCTGATGAAGCTGGTGACGGAAGCCTGTCTCGCTGCGGCCGGCAGCAGTCCGGTCGCGAGCATCGAGCATCTTTGTGCCTATCATGCCGATATCATCGCGCTGACCGGCGGCGCGGGCGGGCCGCTCGACCTCGCCTTGCGCGCCGGCCAGCCGGCTCAGGCCGAGGCCCGCTTGCGGCGCCTCGCGGCCATCTTCGGCGACCGGCTCTATGTCGAGATCCAGCGCCATGAACGCGAGGACGGGCCGGCGGTCGAGGCCGGTCTGCTCCGGCTCGCCTATGACAACGATCTGCCGATCGTCGCGACCAACGAGCCCTTCTTCGGCAAGCCGGCCGACTTCGAGGCGCATGACGCGCTGCTCGCGGTGGCGGCGGGCCGGCTGCTCTCCGATGGCGAACGCCGGCGGGTATCGCCGGCGCACTTCTTCGCCAGCCGCGAGGAGATGAAGCGCCGCTTCGCCGACCTGCCGGAGGCGCTGGCCTCGACCGTCGAGATCGCCCGGCGCTGCTCCTGGCGCGTCGGCACGCGCAAGCCGATCCTGCCACGCTTCGGCGAGGAGGGGCGTGACGAGGCCGACGAACTGGAGGCGCAGGCGAAGGCCGGGCTGGAGGCGCGGCTGGCCAAACATGGACCGGCCGAGGGTTTCTCCGTCGAAGACTATGAGAAGCGTCTCGCTTTCGAGCTTTCAATTATTACCCGGATGAAATTCCCGGGCTATTTCCTCATCGTCGCCGACTTCATCAAATGGGCCAAGGATCATGACATCCCGGTCGGACCGGGTCGCGGGTCGGGCGCCGGCTCGCTCGTCGCCTATGCCTTGACCATCACCGACGTCGACCCGCTACGTTTCGGCTTGCTGTTCGAGCGCTTCCTCAATCCCGACCGCGTCTCGATGCCGGACTTCGACATCGACTTCTGCCAGTACCGGCGCGAAGAGGTGATCGAGTACGTCAAGCATCGCTATGGCGAGGAGCGCGTCGCCCAGATCATCACCTTCGGCACCTTGCAGGCGCGCGGCGTGCTGCGCGACGTCGGCCGCGTGCTGGAGATGCCCTACGGCCAGGTCGACAAGCTGACCAAGCTGGTACCGCAGAATCCGGCCAAGCCGATCACGCTGCCGGAAGCCATCGCCGGCGAGCCGAAGCTGCAGGAGGCCGCAGCCGAGGAGCCGGTCGTCGGTCGCCTGCTCGAAATCGCCCAGAAGCTCGAAGGCCTGCACCGCCACGCCTCGACCCACGCCGCCGGCGTCGTCATCGGCGACCGGCCGCTGGAGCAGCTCGTCGCGCTCTCGGTCGATCCGCGCACCGGCATGCGCGTCACCCAGTTCAACATGAAATGGGTCGAGCAGGCCGGGCTGGTGAAGTTCGACTTCCTCGGCCTGAAGACACTGACGACGCTGACCATCGCGGTGCAGCTCATCGCCCAGCGCGGCATTTCGGTCGACCTGGCGCAATTGCCTTTCGACGACCCCAAGACCTACGAGATGCTGGCGCGCGGCGAGACGGTCGGCGTGTTCCAGGTGGAATCGGTCGGCATGCGCAAGGCGCTGGTCGAGATGAAAGCCGACCGGATCGAGGACCTGATCGCGCTGGTGGCGCTCTACCGTCCCGGTCCGATGGACAACATCCCGACCTATTGCCGCCGCAAGCTCGGGCTGGAGGAGCCGACCTATCTCCATCCCGGCATGGAGCCGTTCCTGTCCGAGACGCATGGCATCATCGTCTACCAGGAACAGGTGATGCAGGTGGCGCAGGCGCTGTCGGGCTATTCGCTCGGCGAAGCGGACCTGTTGCGCCGAGCCATGGGCAAGAAGATCAAGGCCGAGATGGACGCCCAGCGTGACCGCTTCGTGAAGGGCGCGATCGAAGGTGGGCTGAAGCAGGACGTCGCGTCGGAGATATTCGACCTGCTGGCGAAGTTCGCCGACTACGGCTTCAACAAGAGCCACGCGGCGGCCTATGCCGTCGTCGCCTTCCAGACCGCGTATCTGAAGGCCAACTACCCTGTAGAGTTCCTCGCTGCGTCGATGACGCTCGACATCGGCAATACCGACAAGCTCTCGGAATTCCGGCGCGATGCGGAGCGTCTCGGCATCAAGGTCGAACGGCCCTCGATCAACCGCTCCGGCGTCGATTTCGACGTTGCCGACGGGGCGATCCGCTATGCGCTCGGCGCGATCAAGGGCGTCGGCCGCGCCGCGGTGGAATCGATCGTTGCGGCGCGCGCCAAGGATGGCCCGTTCCGCGACCTTGCCGATCTCGCTCGCCGGATCGATACGCGCCTGGTCAACCGCCGCACGATCGAGGCGCTGATCTCGGCCGGTACGCTCGACGAGATCGAGCCGGAGCGGGCGAAGGCGATGGCGGCGGTCGACGGCATGCTGGCGCTCTCGAACCGCGTTCGCGACGAGGCCGCAGCCGGGCAGCTCGATATGCTCGGCAGCAGCGGGAGCTCGGAAGCCTTCCGCATCCCGCCCTTCGAGCCCTGGGCCCCGGCCGAGCGACTGAAGCGCGAGCACGAAGCGGTCGGTTTCTTCCTCTCCGGCCACCCGCTCGACGAATACGAGCATGTGCTCAAGCGCCTGCGGGTGCAGAGCTATGCCGACTTCGCCCGCAATGTGCGCGCCAGCGGCACCTCGATCGCCAAGGTCGCGGCCTCCGTCATCGACCGGTCGGAGCGGCGGACCAAGTCCGGCAACAAGATGGGCATCGTCCAGCTCTCCGATCCGACCGGCCAGTTCGAGGCGATCCTGTTCTCGGAAGGGCTGCAGCGCTATCGCGAGTTGCTCGAGCCGGGCGCAGCGCTGGTGATCCGGCTCTCGGCTGTGCTCGACGGCGAAGAGGTCAGGCCTCGCATCGAGGACGTGGAGCGGCTTGATGATCTCGCCGGCCGGCAGAAGCAGGACCTCTGCATCTTCCTGCGCGACGACAAGGCGCTGTCCTCGATCGCCGAGCGGGTGAAGCCCCGCGACGGCGTACGCTCCGATGGCAAGATTTCGCTGGTGATGATCCTCGACGACGGCGCCCAGGAGATCGAGATCGAGTTGCCGGGGCGCTATCCCGTCAACCAGCAGCTCGCCAATGCCGTGCGCGCCGCGCCGGGGGTGGTGAACGTCGAACTGCGCTGACCGGCCTCGTCAGCGCAGAGCCTTGCGCTGCCGGCGGCCAAGGCATCACAGTGCGCGCGAGACAACGATGATGTCCGGGGGGACGATGAAGCAATATGTCGCGCGCATTCCGATGAGCCTTGCAGTGCCCGAGGCAATGCACTGGGCGATCAAGGACGTGCTCGAAGGCGAATACGAATGTGGTTTCGATGGCGTCGGCCTCGACATTCTCGACATCGGGGCGAATGTCGGCTCGTTCGCGCTCTGGGCGAGCGCGCGCTGGCCGGGCAGCACCGTGACCTCCTATGAGCCGCATCCCGGCACCTACGAGCTCTTGAAGCGCAACACCGACCGGCGCCGCGACATCGTCACGATCAACGCGGCGCTGTTCCCCGGCGGCCAGACAACCGCGACCTTCCTCAGCCGCTTCGCCGGCGACGGCGAGTCCGGGCTCGCCTCCTATGCCGGCGACACCTTTGTCGCCGGGGCCATGGTCGAGCGCTATCAGGTCGCGGTCGTCGACCCGGCGAGCCTGCCCTCGGCGGATATCGTCAAGATCGACATCGAAGGCGGGGAAGGCGACGTGCTCGACCATCTCGACCTCTCGAAGACCTCGCTGGTGCTGCTCGAATACCAGAATCGCAAGAATCGCCTGCAATTGGAGGCGCGTCTTGAAGCCGATTTCGAGTTGATCGACACGGTCGAGCACATCTGGGACCCGCTGCTCGAACAACGGTGCTATCGCCCCGATCTCGCCGGCGACGTCTATGGCCGCATGTTCGCCGCGCGCAAAGGCATCACCCGGATGGCGCGGACCGCAGCGGCGTCAGGGTGAGGGCACGCCCGTGATCGATGTCTGGACCGCGCTGATCGTCGTCGACGTCCAGAATGATTTCTGCCTCGGCGGCAGCCTGGCGGTCGCCGGCGGCGACGAGATCGTTCCGCTCGTCAACGACCTCGGCAAGCGCTTCGCCACGGTCGTGCTGACGCAGGATTGGCACCCGGCCGGGCATTCCTCGTTCGCATCGAGCCATCCCGGCAAGTTGCCGTTCGAAAGCATCGCCATGCCCTATGGAACGCAGGTGCTGTGGCCGGATCATTGCGTCCAGGGCAGCGCGGGCGCGGCCTTCCATCCGGGGCTCGACCTTTCCATGGCGCAGGCGGTCATCCGCAAGGGGCTGCCACAGCAAGGTCGACAGTTATTCCGGCCTGGTCGAGGCCGACCGCACCACGCCGACGGGCCTTGGTGGCTATCTCAGGGAGCGCGGCATCGCCCGTGTCGTGCTCGCGGGCCTCGCCACCGATTTCTGCGTCAGCTGGACGGCACAGGACGCAGCCCGGCAAGGCTTCGAGACCATCGTCGTAGAGGAAGCCTGCCGCGCCATCGATCTCGACGGCTCCCTGGATCGGGCATGGGCCGAGATGACGGCGCTCGGCGTCAGGCGGGCGCGGCTCACCGAGCTGAACGGCTGAGCCATGTCGCGTTCCGAGCGCCTGCTCGACCTCGTTCAGGTGCTGCGCCGGCATCGCCGGCCGGTCAGCGGTCGGAAGCTCGCCGAAGAGACCGGTGTCAGCATCCGCACGCTCTATCGCGACATCGCGACCTTGCAGGGGCAGGGCGCCCCGATCGAGGGCGAGCCCGGGCTCGGCTATGTGCTGAAGCCCGGCTTCATGCTGCCGCCCCTGATGTTCGACGAGGACGAGATCGAGGCGCTGGTGCTTGGCTCGCGCTGGGTCGCGGGGCGGGCGGATGACCGTCTCGCCGGCGCGGCGCGCAACGCCATGGCCAAGATCGTCGCGGTGCTGCCGGCCGATCTGCGCGAGAAGGCAGACGCCTCGGCCCTGCTCGTCGGCCCCGGCGCCAGGATCGCCGACACATCCGGCGTCGATCTCGTGCTGGTGCGCAAGGCGATCCGCTCCGAGCGCAAGCTGGCTCTGACCTATCAGGACGGCAAGGCGGCGGCTTCGCAACGCCTGATCTGGCCGTTCGCCCTCGGCTTCTTCGATCATGTCCGCGTCGTCGTCGCCTGGTGCGAGCTGCGCAACGACTTCCGGCATTTCCGCGCCGACCGCATCGCGCAGGCCGAGCTGGTCGACATCCGCTATCCGCGCCGGCGCCAGGCGTTGCTCAAGCAGTGGCGCGAGCACGAGGGAATACCATCGCCGGCTTGAGATACACTGCCGGAAATTGGCAGCATCTGCAGCGATCATGCACCGGTCCTCAAAACCGGAGACCGCCCCCATGCTCGATGCCAACTTCATCATCCTCTATGTCGACAGCCCCGAAGCCAGCGCCCGCTTCTATGCCGACCTGATCGGCTCAGAGGCACTGGAGACCTCGCCGACCTTTGCCATGTTCGCGCTGCCGTCAGGGGCGAAGCTCGGCCTGTGGTCGCGCCATACCGTCGAGCCGGGCGCGCAAGCCGCCGGAGGTGGTGGCGAGATCGCGATGGTGGTCGGCAGCGGCGAGGCTGTCGATGCGACCCATGCCGACTGGCAGCGGTGCGGCCTTGCGATCCTGCAGGCGCCGACAGATCTCGACTTCGGCCGAACCTTCGTCGCGAGCGATCCGGATGGCCACCGGCTACGTGTCTTCCACCCGTTCGGGAGATAGGACGCTCACCGCGCCAGGGCGCGAATCTGGACCTGGACCCGGTCGCGGCCGAGGCGCTTCGAGCGGTAGAGCGCTTTGTCCGCCTGCTCCAACAACGCTTCGAGCTCATTGCTCGCGGCATTTCCCTCGGCGACGCCGATGCTGAGCGTCGGCTGGAGGGTGACGCCGTCCCTGTCGGCGAGGGCGCGTCCGAAGGCGGATCGGATCCGGTTGGCGACGCGCACCGCGTCCCTGGTCGACATATGCGGGAGGAGGGCGACGAACTCGTCGCCGCCATGGCGCGCCAGGACGTCGCTGGCGCGCAATTCGCTTCGGGCCGCCTCGGCGAAGAGCTGCAGGATGCGGTCGCCGGCGGCATGGCCATGCGTGTCGTTCAGGCTCTTGAAGTGGTCGATGTCGATCAGCAGCAGGGTCAGCCGGCCCGGGCGCTTGCCTGCATCGGTTGCGATCCGGGCCATGGCGCGCTCCAGGCCGCTGCGGTTCATAGCGCCGGTGAGCGGATCGTGCTGGGCGATCGCGACCAGCGTGTTGCGGTTGCGCTCGGCGGCGAGCAGCAAGAGTGCGCTGCCGCGCAGGAGCAGGAAGGCGGTGCCTGTGGCGGCAACCCACTGGTTGGCATCGTTGGCGGGGAACAGCTCGGTTCCAAGCTGCCCTATCGCGGCGAGATAGCCGCGGATGGCGAACAGCACCACGGTCGGCGCGAACAACGCCGCCAGGATCGCGCCGGAGGCCAGCCGCTCGCGCCGCCATAGGAGCAAGCCTTCCCGGACCAGCAACATGTCGCAAGCCATGACCAGGACGGCGACGAGGACGACCCGTTTGACGAAGCCGTCCGGCTCGTTCCACAGGAACAGCGGGAGGGCGGCGGCGGCGACCGCAAGAAGATAGAGCGGCAGGCGCGCCGGCCGCCCGGCGAAGCTCCTCACCCCGAACAGGATCAGCAGATAGCCGATCCAGCTGACGGTGTTGGCGAGCGGGATCGAGACGATGTCGGGGATGATGCCGCGCAGGCCCACGCCGATCAGGCCGAGGCCGATCAGGATGTTGCTCAGCCCCCACCAGAGCGGCCAGCGCTCGAATCGGCCGGTGGCATAGGCGGACAGCTGCACGAGGCCGAGAATCACGCAGGTGAGAGCCCCTGCCAGATAGATTGTCCTCAGATCGAGCAACACGTCAGGCCATCCAAGTCGACTGGCTCGAACGCCTACCAGGTCGGCGTGAACGGAGAGTTCACAGACCGGTTGCGTCGGTGCGACCAGCCTGGGTTTCGGCCAGCATGTCCATGAGCCAGCCACGGAACAGCCGTGCCTTGCGAGGCAGCTCTGCTCCGGCCGGGTAGTTCAGGAAGTAATCCGCACCGATATGGACCTTCATGGGAAAGGGTTGTGCCAGCCGGCCCTGCGCCAGGTCGTCTTCGACCAGCGCGGCGAAGAACAGCGCAACGCCATGTCCGTCGCAGGCGACGCGGCGCAGAGCTTGAGAATCGCTGAGCCGCAAGCTCTCGCCCAGCGTTGTATCGGCCCTGCCTGCGGCCTGCGCCCAGGCACGCGCCACGGCTGTCGGCGAGGTTCGCTTCGATGCAAAGGGCGACAACCTGCAACCAGGCTTCGTCGTCTATCGCTGGCAGGGTGGTAAGTCGGACTATGCAGAGGGCATGGGCCGGCAAGGCAACTGACACGACCTGTCACCGCTCCGACGGACCCAGGTCTTGACCTCAACCGTACTCGAGGTTGCATAGACCCGGCTCCTGCATCTGCCTCGAAGGAGCTGGGCATGCCCGATCAACCGGTCGTCAACATCAGCGTCATCACGCCGAAGCCCGAGCGCTTCGCCGAGTTCATGGAGCTGCAGCTCGCCCAGCACCATGCCGTCCGCGGCAAGGTCGAGGGTTTGATCGGCGGGCGATTGTTCCGCTCGCGCGAGGATCGCGATGTCGTCCTGGTGACGATGTTCGAATCCGAGGAGGCAGCGCTGCGCTTCGCCCATGACGAGCGTTTCACCAGTCATATGGCACGCGTTCGCCCCCTGCTGGAACGCGCCGTGCCGGGAGCCTATGACGTCGCCTACGAGGTCGGGTCGCTCTGACGAGCCGACTGCAAGCCTTGCATTCCGGCGCCATGGCGTGTAAGGCGCGCCTTATCCCACATGGGGAGCATCACCTCGACACCGAGGCGTTCCGGTGACCGGCCAGCTTATGGCCGGCTCATTCGCTCCCCAGAGGCTCAACCGGAAGGACAAGAATACCATGGCTCTGCCCGATTTCTCCATGCGTCAGCTGCTCGAGGCCGGCGCCCATTTCGGCCACCAGTCGCACCGCTGGAACCCGAAGATGTCGCCTTTCATCTACGGGACCCGCAACAATATCCACATCCTCGACCTGTCGCAGTCGGTGCCGATGCTGTCGCGCGCCCTGCAGGCGGTCAGCGACACCGTCGCCCGCGGCGGCCGCGTCCTCTTCGTCGGCACCAAGCGCCAGGCGCAGGACGCCATTGCCGATGCCGCCAAGCGCTCGGCCCAGTACTATGTCAACTCCCGCTGGCTCGGCGGCATGCTGACCAACTGGAAGACCATCTCGGCTTCGATCCAGCGCCTGCGCAAGGTCGACGAGCTGCTCTCCGGCGGTGGCTCCGGCCTGACCAAGAAGGAGCGCCTGATGCTGGCGCGCGAGCGCGACAAGCTCGAGAAGGCGCTCGGCGGGATCAAGGACATGGGCGGCACGCCCGACATGATCTTCGTGATCGACACCAACAAGGAAGCGCTCGCGATCAAGGAGGCCCAGCGCCTCGGCATCCCGGTCGCTGCCATCATCGACTCCAACAGCGATCCGGACGGCATCACCTTCCCGGTCCCGGCCAATGACGACGCCGGCCGCGCGATCCAGCTCTACTGCGACCTCGTCGCCCGCTCGGCCATCGACGGCATCTCGCGCGCTTCGGGCGACCATGGCATCGACCTCGGCGCCGCCGAGACCCCGATCGTCGAGACGGCCATCGACGAGCCGGTGGCTGTAGAAGGCCAGGCTCAGGCCTTCGAGCTGCTGACCGGGCCGCGCGGCGCGCCGGACGACTTCATGAAGCTCTCGGGCATGGGCCCGGAGATCGTGCAGAAGCTCAACGATGGCGGCATCTTCCACTTCTGGCAGCTCGCTGCCATGAGCCCGGCGGATGTCACCAAGGTCGATCACGACCTGAAGCTCGCCGGCCGCATCGAGAGCCAGGGCTGGGTTGCCCAGGCGCGCGATCTCGCCGACGCCTGATTGGTCGAGACCGCGGCGCGTCATCGGGGCGTCGCAGTTCGATACCTGATTGAAGCTCAAGCAGCGCCGACGCCGGAAACGGAGCGTCGGCGTTTGCCGATCGAGGCTTCGCTTTTTCGACGATGCGGCGCGCCGACGGGTGAAGGCCGCACGAGCGGGATGCGGGAAAGTGGGAACCGGTTTTCCGCGTCAATCCCGCTCTCATTTTTGGAATCGATCACGTTCATGGCTTTGGATCGATCCGATCCACAATCATCGTGATCCAAGACAGCAAGGACGACGCAAATGGCTGCGATCACCGCCGGCATGGTGAAGGAACTCCGCGACAAGACGGGCGCGGGCATGATGGACTGCAAGACTGCACTCTCGGCCACCGACGGCAACATGGAAGCCGCCATCGACTGGCTGCGCGCCAAGGGCCTGTCAAAGGCCGCCAAGAAGGCCGGCCGCGTCGCCGCCGAGGGCCTCGTTGCCGTCGCCGTGCGCGGCCATAGTGGTGTCGTGGTCGAGGTCAACTCCGAGACCGACTTCGTCGCCCGCAACCTCGAATTCCAGGCTCTGGCCCGCACCATCGCCGATGTCGCGCTCGAGCGCGGCGGCGATGTCGAGGCGCTGGCTGCCCATCACTACCCGGGCGGCGGCACTGTCGCCGACGCGATCGCCAACGCCATCGCCACGATCGGCGAGAACATGACGCTGCGCCGCGTCGCGCAGGTCTCGGTTTCTGCCGGCGTGATCGGCTCCTATGTCCACGGCGCCGTCGCCGACGGGCTTGGCAAGATCGGCGTCATCGTCGGCCTGGAGACCAGCGGCAAGGGTGACGAGCTCGCCGCGATCGGCCGGCAGATCGCCATGCACATCGCCGCGACCAACCCCATCGCGCTCGATCTCGCTTCGGTCGATCCGGCGGTGCTGGAGCGCGAGAAGGCGATCCTGGCCGAGAAGAACGCCGGCAAGCCCGAGCATGTGCTCGCCAAGATCGTCGAGAGCGGCCTGAAGAGCTACGCCAAGGAGTACTGCCTGCTCGAGCAGGCCTATATCCATGACGGCTCGAAGTCGGTCGCCCAGGTGCTGAAGGAGGCCGAAGGCAAGGTCGGCGGTCCGCTCAAGCTCACCGGCTTCGCTCGCTTCGCGCTTGGCGAGGGCATCGAGAAGGAAGAGACTGACTTCGCTGCCGAGGTCGCGGCCGCCGGCGGCACCACGGGCTGACAAGCCCGTTGATAGGACACAGAAAGGCCGCGCCTCGCGCGGCCTTTTTTGTAAGTAGAGAAGGTCGGCCCGCCGATTCGGTTGGGCTGGACGATGTGGCAAGGAGTGGAGAGCCCCGATGAGACCTAAACGCGTTCTCGTGAAGCTCTCCGGCGAAGCCCTTGCCGGACCTCAAGGAAACGGCCTCGACGGCGCGACGCTCACCGCGCTTGCCGCCGACATCTCCCATGCCTCGCGCGAGGGTGTCGAGATCGGCATCGTGGTCGGCGGCGGCAATTTCTTCCGCGGCGTCCAGGGGCTCACCAAGGGACTGGACCGCACCAGCGCGGACTCGATCGGCATGCTGGGCACGGTGATGAACGCGCTCGCGCTCGAACATGCGATCGAGAGCGCCGGTGCTCCGGCGCGCGCCATGTCGGCGGTACCGATGCCCTCGCTCTGCGAGAGCTATGCCCGCAAGCGGGCGCTCGACCATCTCAGCAACGGCAAGGTCGTCATCCTTGGCGGCGGCACCGGCAATCCTTATTTCACGACCGATACCGGCGCGGCCTTGCGCGCGGCCGAGCTCGATTGCAGCCATCTCCTCAAGGCGACGCAGGTCGACGGCGTCTATTCGGCCGATCCGAAGAAGGATCCGAGCGCGACCCGCTACGACACCCTGACCCATGAGGACGCGATCAAGCGCGACCTCAAGGTGATGGACACCGCCGCCTTCGCATTGGCGCGCGACGCGGCGCTCACCATCGTCGTCTTCTCGATCGCCGCGCCCGGCATGCTCGCCGCGGTGCTGCGCGGCGAGGGCAGGGCCACCTACGTCACGCCTTGACGGATCAGTAGTTCGGCCAGTTGCCGGGCGTCATGATCTCGAGCAGATGGCCGTCGGGATCGCGGAAATAGAGGCTTGTCCCGCCGCGATTCCAGCGCATGCGGCCCTCGATCGCGACGCCGTGCTGCCCGAGCCGTTCCTCCCATGAGGCGAGATCGTCGGCGTCGACGGCAAAGCAGATATGGAGCGGGCCAGTGCCGTCATGCGGCGGGATGCTGCCGCGCTCCGACACTTGCGTCTCGACCGAGGCTCCGCGCAGAAACAGCAACAGGACGTTCTGGCCGCCGATGTCGTAGGCGAACAGCGTCCTGGTCCTGAGCATGGACGAGAGTCCGAGCTTTCCCTCGTAGAACGCGGCGGCGCGGTCGAGATCGTCGACATAGAGCGCAGTTTCGACGATGCGGTTCAGCCGGGGCATGGGATCCTCCTAGCGGGGCCGGGACCGTTCGTGCGGCCCTGAGCTTGAGCTAGGATGTGCTTCTGGTCTCGGCCAGAACTCAGGCGATCCTGCCGGCCATGCGAAAGCCGCGGAATTCCGATTCCGCTTGCGGACCAGTCGAGGAAAATGCTGTTGACGCATAAATCCTTGACCCTGCGGCGGCTGCTCGCCATGGTCGCGCGCATTTCCGGCGTTGCGTTTGCCGGGTTTCGACAAGGTTTTGAAGACGATGGCCCAGACCACTTTCGATCTCGCCGACATCAATCGCCGCATGGACGGCGGCGTGCAGAAATTCAAAAGCGACCTGGCTTCGCTGCGCACCGGCCGCGCTTCGGCCAATGTGCTCGATCCGATCACGGTCGAGGCTTATGGCGCGCGCACGCCGCTGAGCCAGCTCGCCACCGTCAGCGTACCCGAGCCGCGCCTGCTCTCGGTGCAGGTCTGGGACCGCAGCATGGTCCAGGCGGTCGAGAAGGCGATCCGGGAATCCGATCTCGGTCTCAACCCGCAGACCGAGGGGCAGGTGCTGCGCATCCGCATCCCGGAGCTCAACGAGCAGCGCCGCAAGGAGATGGTCAAGGTCGCGCACAAATATGCCGAAGACGCCAAGGTGGCCGTCCGGCATGTGCGCCGCGATGGCATGGACCTGATCAAGAAGCTGGAGAAGGACGGGCATATGCCCAAGGACGACGTCAGCAAGCAGACCGACCTCGTCCAGAAGGCGACCGACAAGCATATCGGCGATATCGACCAGGCGCTTGCCGCCAAGGAAAAGGAAATCCTGCACGTCTAAAGTGCGAGGCAAAGCGCTGTCCTGTATCATCGACGCATGAACGTTCGGCCCAGAAGAGGCATTTGATGTCAGACGGCGCGCGCCCGGCAGTTCCCGCCCATGTCGCCATCATCATGGACGGCAATGGCCGCTGGGCGCAGATGCGTGGCCTGCCGCGACAGGAAGGGCATCGGCGCGGGCTCGAAGCGCTGCGGCGGACGGTGCGCAATGCCGCCGATCTCGGCATCGGCGTCCTGACGCTCTATTCGTTCTCCACCGAGAACTGGCGCCGGCCGATCACCGAGGTCTCCTTCCTGATGGGGCTGCTGCGCCGCTTCGTCGAGAACGACCTCGCCGAGCTGAACGAAGCCGGCGTACGCGTGCGGATCATCGGCAACCGCGAGAACCTCCCGCCCGACTTGCGCGCGCTCGTGGAGCGTGCCGAGACGATGACCGAAGGCAATAACGGCCTCACCCTGGTCGTCGCCTTCAACTACGGCTCGCGCGACGAGATCGTGCGCGTGGCGCGGCGTTTGGCGCAGGAGGTGGCGGCTGGCCGGCTCGCTCCCGAGACGATCGACGAGGCGATGCTGTCCTCGCATTTCGACACCGGCGCGCTGCCGGATCCTGATCTGGTGATCCGGACCTCGGGAGAGACCCGCATCTCGAACTTCCTGCTCTGGCAGGCGGCCTATGCCGAGTTCATTTTCACGCCGGTGCTCTGGCCGGATTTCGACCGCAAGGCGCTGGAGGATGCGCTGGCCGAGTTCCATAGCCGCGAGCGCCGCTATGGCGGCGTCGGCCAACCGGCCGAAACCAAGAAGGTGGGGGTCGCGTGAATGCGGCCGGCGCCGGCGCGGGCGCATCCGAGCTTCGCCTGCGGGTCATCTCCGCGCTGGTGCTCGCCGTGGTCATTCTCGGCGTCACCGTGCTCGGTGGCTGGCCCTTTCGCCTGATCTGGACCGCCGTCGCCGGCGTCGTCGCCTATGAATGGCTGACCATGGTCGGCCGCACGAACGCGGTCGCGGCTGGGATCGGCGTCGGGCTGGCCGGGCTCGCGCTCGGCTTCCTGCCCGTGAGTGGCGCGGCGCTCGCGGGGGTGTCGGCCTTCGCCGGTCTGATCGCCGCGATCGCGACGACGCAGACCGGCAACCGGCGCCTGCTCGAAGCCTGCGGCGTCGCCTATGCGCTCTGCTTCGCGCTGGTGACGCCGGCGCTGCGCGAGACGCCCGGGCTCGGGCTCGCCTTGATCATCTGGACCTTCGCGGTGGTCTGGCTCACCGATATCGCCGCCTATTTCACCGGGCGCGCGCTGGGCGGGCCGAAGCTGCTGCCGCGCGTCAGCCCGAAGAAGACGTGGTCGGGCGCGCTCGGCGGCGCCCTGGCGGGGACCTTGTGCGCCACGGCGGTCTGGGCCTGGTTCTTCCCGGGGTTGCCATCGGGCCTCTGGCCGGTGCTCGCGGTCTCGCTCGCGGCGTCCGTCGCGAGCCAGGCCGGCGATCTCTTCGAGTCGTCGATCAAGCGGCGCTTCGGCGCCAAGGATTCGGGCCACCTCATTCCCGGCCATGGCGGCTTCCTCGATCGGCTCGACGGCTACTGGGCCGTGCTGGTCTTCGCCGGCCTGCTGCTTTATCTGGCGCGCCTGGGACACTGAGCACCAGATGCCTCGCACAGTCACGATATTGGGGGCGACCGGCTCCATCGGCCGCTCGACGCGCGCCGTCATTGCCGAGAATCCGGGGCGGCTGCGGATCGCTGCGCTGGTCGCCGGTCGGGATGCGGCCGGGCTGGCGCGGATTGCCCGCGAGACCGGTGCGAGCTTCGCCGCGATCGCGGATGAAGGGCAGGCCGCGGCGCTCGCCGCAGCGCTGGCCGGCAGCGGCATCCGTCATGGCGCCGGCCGTGAGGCGGTGCTCGAGGCGGTTTCGCTCGATAGCGACATCGTGGTCAGCGCCATCTCGGGGGCGGCCGGGCTGGAGGCGACCTTTGCGGCGCTGACGCCGGGCCGGGTCGTCGCGCTCGCCAACAAGGAGAGCCTGGTCTGCGCCGGTGCCGCGGTGATGGCGCGGGCAAGCGCCGTCGGCGCCCGCATCCTGCCGCTCGATTCCGAGCACAATGCCCTGTTCCAGGTGCTGGGGGCCGAGCCGATCTCGGCCATCCGCACGATGACGCTGACTGCCTCGGGCGGGCCGTTCCGGACCTGGCCGGCGGAGAAGATCGCCGCCGCCACGCCCGAGCAGGCGCTGGCTCATCCGAACTACGCGATGGGCGCCAAGATCACGATCGATTCGGCCAGCATGATGAACAAGGGGCTGGAGCTGATCGAGGCCTCATTCCTGTTCGGGTTGGGCGCCGACCAGCTCGACGTGCTGGTCCATCCGCAGCAGATCGTGCACGGGCTCGTTACCTTCCGCGACGGCTCGGTCAGCGCCGGCATGGCCGTGCCGGACATGCGCGTCGCGGCGGCCCATTGCCTCGGGGTCGATGGCAGGCTCGATGCGCCGCCAAGCCGCTTCCTTGATCTGGTCGCGGCCGGCCCGCTGGCTTTCGAGCGTCCCGATCTCGCCCGCTTCCCGGCGCTGCGCCTCGCCATCGCGGCCCTTGCGGAAGGGGGCGCCATGCCGGCCGTGCTGAACGCCGCCAACGAGATCGCCGTCGAGGCCTTCCTCGAGCGACGCATTGCCTTTCCTGCCATTCCGGCCCTGGTCGAGGCCGTCTGCGTGCAGATGACGGGTGCCTTCCTGTCGCCGCCTTCCGATGTCACGGAGGCGCTCGCCGTTGACCACGATGCGAGAAACCGGACCCGCTCGCTCTTGTCCGGGGGCCGTTTCACTGTCACTTAGTGGCGGAAACCCGGAGAGTTTTATGGATATCGTCGGATCGGTCTGGCACGCGGCGAGCTTTCTGCTGGGCTATCTGCTGCCGTTCCTGTTCGTGCTCACCCTCGTCGTGTTCGTGCACGAGCTCGGCCATTTCCTGGTCGGGCGCTGGTGCGGCGTCGATGTGAAGACCTTCTCGATCGGATTCGGCCGCGAACTGTTCGGTTTCAACGACCGGCACGGCACGCGCTGGCGCTTCGCGATGATCCCGCTCGGCGGCTACGTCAAATTCTCGGGTGACGCCGACGCCACCAGCTCGACCACATCGGATTCGCTTGCGACCATGAGCCGCGAGGAACATGAGCGTACCTTCCCGGCGCAGTCGATCGCGGAGCGGGCGGCGATCGTCGCCGCGGGGCCGATCGCCAATTTCCTGCTCGCCATCCTGATCTTCGGCGGGACGGCCTATTTCGTCGGCAAACCCGTGCTGGCGCCGCGCGTCGATGCGGTCACGGTGGGTGGAGCCGCCGCGCGCGCCGGCCTTCAGTCGGGCGATCTGATCCAGCTGGTCGATGGTCGGGAGGTGAAGAGCTTCGCCGATCTGCAGCGGGCGATCTCGATCCGCCCGGGCGAGACCTTTCCGGTGACGGTCGAGCGGGGCGGCGCCCCGGTCGTCCTCTCGGTGACGCCCGATCTGGTCGAGACCTCGTCGCCACTGGGCAAGCAGCGGCTCGGGATCATTGGGGTCCAGGCCTCGGCCAAGCCCGAGGACTGGACGACGCAGCACTTCAGCCTGGGCCAATCCGTGCTGCTCGGCATGAGCGAGACCTGGTTCGTGGTCGAGCGGACCTATGATTACATCGCCAAGCTGATCAAGGGGAAGGAATCGACCGACCAATTGTCGGGGCCGATCCGTATCGCCCAGGTCTCGGGCATGGTCGCCTCCAGCGGCGGGCTCCTGGCGCTGATCAACCTGGCGGCGCTGCTTTCGGTCTCGATCGGGCTGATGAACCTGTTCCCGGTGCCGATGCTCGATGGCGGGCACCTGCTGTTCTATGCGATCGAGGCGTTGCGGGGAAAACCGCTGAGCGAGCGCGCGCAGGAACTCGGATTCCGGCTCGGACTCGGGCTCGTCCTGATGCTGATGCTGTTCGTGACCTGGAACGACCTCGTCCACGTCCGCTCATTGCTGTGAGCCCCGTCAGCCTCGTGCAAACCAGCTTGCACGGGGCGGACGCGATCGGCGGCCAAGGCCGCCTGAAGCGATGGATTGTGGCTTTTTATGGCCTGTTTTCGCAGGCTGGGGCGGTTTTTCGGCCGGCGCGCGTGACCTACCAGCAACGACCCCCGCAAAAATCTTTTGTTAACGACAATGGCGGTTTGCACCCCGCGGGAAACTTTGTAGAAGCGTTTGGTCTTCAATGTCACCGAACCTCGCCCGTAGCGGGGTTCCCCGTTCGCGGGGAGGTGACCCAAAGAATGGAATAGGCGACCCGATGACGTCGACGCTTCAGAGCCGGTCCTTGCGCATGCGGCTCTCTCGATCAGTCGGACTTGCGGCCGTCATGGTGGCCGTCAGCGGCGGCGTGGTGTTCGCGCAGTCCGTGATTGTCCAAGGCAACCGTCGTGTCGATGCGGAGACGATCCGCTCCTATGCGACAGGTCAGGGATCGGGCAGCCCGCAGGAGATTCGCCAGAGTCTCATGGCGACGGGCCTGTTCTCCAACGTTCAGGTCAGCCGCCGCGGGGCGCAGACCGTTGTCTCCGTCCAGGAGAACGACACGATCAATCGCGTCGCCTTCGAGGGCAACCGTCGCCTCAAGGGCGAGGTGCTGCTGGGTCAGGTCCAGTCCAAGGCGCGTGGTCCGCTGAGCCAGCAGCTCATCGATGCGGACGTCGAGCGCCTCAAGGAAGTCTATCGCCGCGCCGGCTATGGCCTCGCCACGATCAGCGGCCGCATCCAGCCGCTGCCGAATGGCCGCTCGGACGTGGTCTTCACCATCTCTGAAAGCGGCAAGACCGGCATCAAGTCGATCAATTTCAGCGGCAATGGCGTCTATTCGTCGTCGCGCCTGCGTGGCTTGATGACCTCGACCGAGTCGAATTTCCTGAGCTGGATCAAGACCTCCGACGTCTATGATCCCGATCGGATCAATTCCGATCTCGAGCTGATTCGCCGCTATTACCTGAAGAACGGCTATGCCGACTTCCGCATCGTCTCGAGCGATGCGCGTTTCGACGATGCGGCTGGCGGCTGGGTCGTCGACGTCACCGTCGATGAAGGCCCGCAATACAAGGTCGGCAATGTCGCGGTCGATTCCCGTCTGCGCGACGTCGATCCGGCTGCGCTGCAGTCGCTGGTCAACACCTCTGCCGGTGACACATACAATGCCGAAGCCGTCGAGCGCTCGCTGGTCACCTTGACCACCGAGGTGGCCAAGCGCGGCTACGCCTTCGCGCAGGTCCGCCCGCGCGGCGAGCGTGACGCGGCCGGTCAGCAGATCGGCATCACCTATGTCGTCGAGGAAGGTCCGCGGGTCTATGTCGAGCGCATCAACGTGCGCGGCAACACCCGGACCCGTGACTATGTCGTTCGCCGCGAACTCGATCTCGGCGAAGGCGACGCCTACAACAAGGTCTTCGTCGACCGCGCCGAGCGTCGCCTGAACAATCTCGGCTTCTTCAACAAGGTCCGCATCACCAACGAGCCGGGCAGCGCGCCCGACCGCGTGATCGTCAACATCGACGTCGAGGACAAGCCGACCGGATCGTTCTCGATCGCCGGCGGCTACTCGACCTCGGACGGCATCATCGGCGAAGTCTCGCTTTCGGAGTCGAACTTCCTCGGTCGCGGCCAGTTCGTCCGCATCGCCGGCACGCTGGGCCAGCGCACCCAGGGTGTCGACTTCTCGTTCACCGAGCCGTATTTCCTCGGCCATCGGATCGCGGCGGGCTTCGATCTCTTCTCGAAGTTCAACGACAATACCAATATCGGCTATTTCGAGAGCCGGGTGACCGGCGGCCAGGTCCGCTTCTCCTTCCCGATTACGGAGGAGTTCTCGATCACGCCGCGCTATTCGATCTACACGACCGAGATCAAGATCCCGAACACCGCTGCGAAGCCGTATAACGACTGTTCCATCCCGCTCGAAGGGATTACCCCCGGGACGACGGGCGCCTCAGCGGCTTCTGTGAACGGTTTCAACTGCTTGACGAACGGTGAAGCGACGGTCGCGGTCAAGGAGGCTCAGGGCTCGACCCTGACCTCGCTGGTCGGCCTGAACTTCAACTACAACTCGCTCGACAACTACCAGAACCCGCGCAATGGCTTCGTTGCCGAGATCAAGCCGGAGTTCGCGGGTGTCGGTGGCGACTCGAAGTTCCTGCGCGTCAGCGCCGATGCCCGCTACTACAGGGAGTTCCTGGAGGACTTCGTCGGTATCGCGCGCATCCAGGGCGGCCATGTCCAGGCGACCAGCGGCGATCTGCGCATGATCGACCACTACTTCCTCGGACCGACACTGGTGCGTGGCTTCGCGCCGTCCGGTATTGGGCCTCGCGACGTTTCGAACGACCCGACCGCGAACGCACTCGGTGGCACTACCTATTTCGGTGGCTCGCTCGAGGTTCAGTTCCCGATCTTCGGTCTGCCGCGCGATCTCGGCCTGAAGGGTGCGATCTTCGCCGATGCCGGCACGCTGTTCAACTATGACGGCGGCTCGAAGAGCATCACCAACGGAGCTTTCCTGGGCTGCCCGGCCGGTTCGGAGGGGCGTCAGTTCAACGTGTCGACCAACTCGGTCTACCAGAACAACATCGCTTGCGTGCGTGACAAGAACGTCATCCGCTCGTCGATTGGCGTGAGCTTGCTCTGGCAGTCGCCGCTTGGCCCGATCCGCTTCGACTACGCCTACGCGCTGTCGAAGGATGATGGTCAGATCGGAACCGATCCGCGCACTGGCATCACTGCCAAGTACGGCGGCGACCGTACGCAGGCCTTCCGTTTCTCGGGCGGCGCCCGCTTCTGACCGGCGGGGCGCTTCCGCGCCCTGCAACGGATCAATTTATGGCAGATCCCAACTTCTTTCCGATTGCGACCTCGCTGTCCTTCAGCGAGGTCGCTGCCTTGTCGGGTGTCGCCTTGCCCGAAGGCGTCGATCCCGAGCGCCGGATCGAGGGCATCGCGCCGCTCGAAACGGCAGGTGGCAGCGATGCCGCCTATATGGACAACCCGAAATATGTCGCGGCGCTGACCGCGACAGCGGCCGGGCTCTGCTTCGTCTCCCAGCGCTTCGCCGAGCGGGTGCCGGCCGGCACCGTCGCGCTGGTCACGCCGACGCCCTACCATGTCTTCGCGAAGCTGCTGTCGACCTTCCATCCGCAGGCGCTGCGGCCGGGCTCGATGTTCGGCTCGGCCGGTGTCGCTCCCGGTGCCTTCGTGCATGCGACGGCACGGCTCGAAGCCGATGTCACGGTCGATCCCGGCGCGGTGATCGGCCCGGGCGCGGAGATCGGCGCCGGCTCGGTGATCGGCCCGGGCGCCGTCATCGGCCCTCAGGTCCGGATCGGGCGGCAATGCTCGGTCGGCGCCGGCGTGGCGCTGCAGGCGGCCTTGATCGGCAACCGCGTCATCATCCATCCCGGCGCACGGATCGGTCAGGACGGTTTCGGCTTCGCCATGAGCCCGAAAGGGCACATGAAGGTGCCGCAGGTCGGCCGCGTCATCATCCAGGACGACGTCGAGATCGGCGCCAACACGACGATCGACCGCGGCGCCAGCCGTGACACGGTGATCGGCGAGGGCAGCAAGATCGATAACCTTGTGCAGATCGGCCATAACTGCGTGGTCGGGCGCCATTGCGTGATCTGCGCCCAGGTCGGCATGGCCGGGTCCAGCACGCTCGAGGATTTCGCCGTGCTCGGCGGGCAGGTCGGACTGGCGGGCCACCTGACCATCGGCATGGGCGCGCAGATCGCGGCCCAGAGCGGTGTTGCCGGCGATGTCCCGCGCGGCGCGCGGTATGGCGGCTATCCGGCGCAGCCGGCATTGAGCTGGGCGCGCGAGGCTGCCTTGCTCAAGCAACTCGTGGCCAAGCGCGGCAAAGGGCCGAGCGGCGGCGAAAACGCTTGATCTCACGCCGACTTCCGGCAAAAGCAGCTTGGCATGACAGGTGACGTGCTTTTAGCGCGGGCGCAGGGCGTTCGAGGAGAAACGACACGATGACGGATGCGACCAAAGCGCTCGGCGTGGCCGATATCCAGAAGATCATGGCCTGCATCCCGCATCGCTATCCGTTCCTGCTGGTCGACAAGGTCGTCGAGATCGACGGGGACGCGTCCGGCGTCGGCATCAAGAACGTCACGTTCAACGAACCCCAGTTCACCGGGCATTTCCCTGGCCGCCCGGTCTTCCCCGGCGTATTGATGATCGAGGCGATGGCGCAGACGGCGGGCGTGCTCGTCGTCAGCGCGCGCGGCAGTGACGATCTCGCGGTCACGACCGTGCTGTTCACGACGATCGACAAGGCGAAGTTCCGCAAGCCCGTCATTCCGGGCGATACGCTGCGCTTCCACCTGACCAAGCTGGCGCATAAGCGCAACATCTGGTTCTACCGCGGCGAGGCCAGGGTCGACGGCGTGCTTGTCGCCGAGGCCGAGCTGTCGGCCATGGTCGTGTGAGCGGGGGACCGCGATGAACGCTCCCGCTTCCGACCAGCCGCAGGATTTTGCCATGAGCACCTCGATCCATCCGATGGCGATCGTCGACCCGTCCGCCAAGCTCGGGGCCGGCATCAAGATCGGCCCGTTCTGCACGGTCGGTCCCGATGTCGCCCTTGGCGACGGCGTCGAGCTGATCAGCCATGTCGTCGTCGCCGGCCGCACCACCATCGGGCCGCGCACCAAGATCTATCCCTTCGCCTCGATCGGCCATCCGCCGCAGGATCTGAAGTACAAGGGCGAGCCGTCGACGCTGACGATCGGCGCCGACTGCGTGATCCGCGAAGGCGTGACGATGAATCCGGGCACCGAGGGCGGCGGCATGAAGACCGTCATCGGCGATCGCGGCCTGTTCCTGGCCAACTCGCATGTCGGTCATGACAGCGTGATCGGCAACAACGTCATCTTCTCGAACAACGTCATGTGCGCCGGGCACGTCACGGTCGGCGATTTCGTCATCGTCAGTGGCGGCACCGGGCTGCAGCAGTTCGTCCGGATCGGCGATCACGCCTTCATCGGCGGCGGCTCGGGTGTCCTGCTCGACGTCATCCCGTTCGGAATGGTGCGCGACAATCCGGCCCATCTCGCCGGGCTCAATCTCGTCGGCCTCAAGCGCCGTGGCTTCTCGCGCGAGCAGATCCACGAGCTTCGCCGGGCGTATCGCCTGCTCTTCGCCGATGAAGGCACGCTCTCGGAGCGGGTCGAAGACGTCGCTGCCGAGTTCGCCGAGCATCCGCTGATCCACGAGATCCTCGACTTCATCCGCGCCGGCGGCGATCGGGGCATTTCCGTGCCGCGCGACGTGAACGCGCCCGAGCGGTGAGCACAAAGGCGGCCGATGCGGCAGGACGGCCGCAGGGGCGGCGTATCGCTGTCCTGGCCGGTCGTGGTGACTATCCGGTACGGGTTGCGGGCGCGGCCGTGGCGCAGGGCGCCAGCGTCTATGTCGCCGTGCTCACCGGTGCGGGCGATCCGGCCGACTATGCCGCCTACGATGCCAGGGAGTACCGCCTGGGTCAGCTCGGGCGCTTCCTCGACGAGATCAAGCGCCGCCAGATCGACGAGATCGTCATGGTCGGCGCCTTGCCGCGGCCGAGCTTCGGCTCGCTCGCGCCAGAACTGTCAACGCTGAAATATCTGCCGCATTTTGCCCGCGCCTTCCAGGGCGGCGACGACCATCTGCTGCGCGGCGTCGTCTCGTTCTTCGAAGGCCAGGGGCTGCGTGTCGTCGGGCCGGTCGATCTCGCGCCCGATCTCGTCGCGCCGGTTGGAGCGCTCGGGCGCCACAAGCCAGCGGCCGTCGCGCGCGAAGCGATTGCGACCGGCTTCAACCTGCTGGCGGTGCTCTCGCCCTTCGACATCGGGCAGGCGGCGATCATCGCCGACCATCGCGTCGTCGCGGTCGAGGCGGCGGAAGGAACCGATGCGATGATCGAGCGCGTCGCCGGTCTGGTTCAGGCGGGGCGCCTCAAGCCTGGCAAGGGCGACGGCGTGCTGGTCAAGGCGCCCAAGCTCGGGCAAGACCTCAGAGTCGACATGCCGGCGATCGGCCCGGAGACGGTGGCGCGCGCCGCCGCCGCCGGCCTGGCCGGCATTGCGGTCAAGGCCGGCAGCGTGCTGATCGGCGATCGCGAGCGCCTGGCGACGCTGGCGGATGCCTCGGGCCTGTTCATCGAGGGCGTGGCGTGACCCGCCCGTTCAGGCTGTTCGTCGTGGCCGGCGAAGCCTCTGGCGATGCGCTGGGCGCGCGTTTCGTGGCACGGCTGCGCGACGTCCTGGGCGAGCGATCGCTCAAGCTTTCGGGCGTCGGCGGCGAGGCCCTGATCGCGGAGGGGCTGCATAGCGCCTTTCCGCAGGAAGATATCGCCGTAATGGGCTTTGGCCCGGTGGTGGCGCGCCTGCCGCTGCTGTTGCGCCGGATGGCGGACGCCGCGCGCGCCGCAGCCGCCTTCGAGCCCGATCTGCTGCTCACCATCGATGCGCCCGATTTCAGCCTGCGCGTCGCGAGAAAGGTCAGGCGGCTCGCTCCCGCCGTGCCGATCGCGCACTGGGTCTGCCCGAGCGTCTGGGCCTGGCGGCAGGGCCGGGCCAAGCGGATGAAGCCGCATGTCGACCGGATCCTGGCGCTTTTGCCGTTCGAACCCGCTGCGCTCGAGCGGCTTGGCGGGCCGGAAACCGTCTATGTCGGCCATCCCCTGATCGAGCGGCTGCAAGAGTATCGCCCGGGGCCGGACGAAGCCATATGCCGCGACGATCTGGACGCTCCGACAATCCTGATCCTGCCAGGCAGCCGGCGTTCGGAGATCCGGCATCTGCTGCCGCCCTTCGGCGAGGCAGTCGCGCTCGTAGCAGAGCGGCTGCCGCAGGCTCGCTTCGTGCTGCCCGCCGTGCCGCGTCTGGTCGAAGCGATTACGCAACTCACCGCCGATTGGCGGGTCAAGCCGGAGATCGTGACGGGCGAGACGGCCAAGCTCGCAGCCTTTCGCAAAGCGAGAGCGGCCTTGGCGGCCTCCGGGACCGTGACGCTCGAACTGGCATTGGCGCAGGTGCCGACGGTCGCGGCCTATCGCGGCGCGGCCTGGGAGGCCGCACTGGCGCGGCGCCTGATCAAGCTGCCGAGCGTGATCCTGCCGAATCTGATTATCGGCGAGAGCGTGGTACCGGAGTTCATCCAGGACGAGGCTTCGCCGCAGGCCCTGGCAGGGGCGCTTCTCGCCGCGATCGCTGAAGGCCCGGCACGCCAGCGCCAGCTCGATGGCTTCGCGAACGTCGAGCAGAATATGCGCAGCGCCGGCCCGAGCCCGGCGGCGAGCGCCGTCAGCGCGGCGCTCGCCCTTGTTCGTCAGCCGACAGACGGCTGACAGCCGACTACTCGACCACGGCGCCAGACGCCTTGGCGATCGGCGCCCATTTCGCCAGCTCGGCCTTCACGTGCTCGCCGAGCGCCTCCGGCGTCGAGCCGACGATCACCGCGCTGACGTCTTCCAGGCGCTGCTTCACATTGGCGTCCTTGAGCGAGTCGTTGGCGGCGGTGTTGATCTTGTCGACGACAGGGCGCGGCATGTTGGCCGGGCCGAACAGCGCGTTCCAGGTATAGGTCTCGTAGCCCGCGAGGCCGCCCTCGGCGATGGTCGGCAGGTCGGGGAAGGACGAGACGCGCTCCTTGGTGGTGACGCCGATGGCGCGCAACTGGCCGCTGCGGATGAACTGGGCCGAGGAGGGCAGGTTGTCGAACATGATCGGCACGGCGCCGGAGACGACGTCGTTCAGCGCCGGGCCGGCACCGCGATAGGGCACATGGTTCATGCTGACGCCGCCGAGCGACTTGAACAGCTCGCCGGAGAGATGCAGCGGCGTGCCGACGCCGGACGAGGCATACGAGTATTTGCCCGGATTGTCCTTCAGCAGCTTCAGCACCTCCGGCACTGTCTTGGCCGGGAAGCTCGGGTGCACGACCATTACGTTGGGCACCACTGCGAGCAGCGAGATCGGTGTGAAATCCTTGACCGCGTCGAAGGTGACGGTCTTCAGGATCGCCGGGTTCAAAGCATGGGTCGAGATCGTGCCGAGCAGCAGGGTGTAGCCGTCGGGCGTGGCACGGGCGACCGCGGTCGAGCCGATATTGCCGCCGGCGCCGGCGCGGTTGTCGATCACGATCGATTGGCCGAGCAGTTCGCCCATCTTCTGGCCGACAAGGCGCGCGACGATGTCGGTCGAGCCGCCGGCGGCGAAGGGGACGATCAGCGAGATCGGCCGCGTCGGGAACGGGGCCTGGGCGAAGGCGGTGCCGGCAAGAGGCAGGGCCGATGCACCGGCCAGGAAGCCGCGGCGGCTGAGACCTTCGGTTTTCGACATGGGCGAGGACACTCCATTGTGGGTCGGCGACTGTAGCGCTCTGCGTGCAACCGTCATCTGCATTGGATGCATCAATCTCGAGAAACAATAAAGGCCGCGACGGGGTTCCGTCGCGGCCCTTCTTATTCCAGCGTGGCGCGTGTCGCTGATCAGCGACGGCCGATCGGCGTGTAATCGCGCTTGGGCGAGCCGGTGTAGAGCTGACGCGGGCGGCCGATGCGCTGGGACGGATCCTCGATCATCTCCTTCCACTGCGCGATCCAGCCGACGGTGCGCGCGAGCGCGAACAGCACGGTGAACATCGAGGTCGGGAAGCCCATCGCCTTGAGGGTGATGCCCGAATAGAAATCGATGTTGGGATAGAGCTTCTTCTCGACGAAGTACTCGTCGTGCAGGGCGATACGCTCGAGCTCCATGGCAACATCGAGAAGCGGATCGTCCTTGACGCCGAGCTCGGCCAGGACCTCATGCGTGGTCTTCTGCATGATCTTGGCGCGCGGGTCGTAGTTCTTGTAGACCCGGTGACCGAAGCCCATCAGGCGGAACGGATCGTTCTTGTCCTTGGCCTTGGCGATGTATTTCGGGATGTTGTCGACGCTGCCGATCTCCTCGAGCATCTTCAACGCCGCCTCGTTGGCGCCGCCATGCGCCGGGCCCCACAGGCAAGCGACGCCGGCGGCGATGCAGGCAAAGGGGTTCGCGCCGGAAGAGCCAGCGAGCCGGACCGTCGAGGTCGACGCGTTCTGCTCATGGTCTGCGTGCAAGGTGAAGATGCGGTCCATCGCGCGCGAGAGAACCGGATTGACCTTGTAGTCCTCGGCCGGCACGGCGAAGCACATGCGCAGGAAGTTCGAGGTGTAGTCCAGCGAGTTGAGCGGGTACACGAAGGGCTGGCCGATCGTGTACTTGTAGGCCATTGCCGCCAGCGTCGGCATCTTCGCGATCATCCGCATCGAAGCGATCATGCGCTGCTGCGGATCGGAAATGTCGGTCGAGTCGTGATAGAAGGCCGACATGGCGCCGACCGAGGCGACCATCACGGCCATCGGGTGCGCATCGCGGCGGAAGCCCTGGAAGAAGCGGGCCATCTGCTCGTGCACCATAGTATGGCGCGTGACGCGATAGTCGAAGTCAGCCTTCTGCGCCGCAGTCGGCAGCTCGCCGTAAAGCAGGAGATAGCAGGTCTCGAGGAAGTCGCCGTGCTCGGCGAGCTGTTCGATCGGGTAGCCGCGATGGAGCAGGACGCCCTCGTCGCCATCGATATAGGTGATCTGCGACTCGCAGCTGGCGGTCGAGGTGAAGCCGGGGTCGTAGGTGAACATCCCGGTCTGGCCGTAGAGCTTGCTGATGTCGATGACCGACGGTCCGATCGAACCCGCTTTGACCGGCATGTCGACGGTCTTGCCTTCGACAGCCAACTGGCTGGTATTTCCGCTCATGGGTCCGATCCTTTCAGGCTCGTTCTTCAGTCATGTGCCCGGTCGAACGGGGGCACCGGCTGCGTGTCGCGTTCCGGCATCATCCGAACGGCCCACGATGACGGCTCCATGACGGGAATGTCGGGACGTCCGGGCGGGCAGGGTTCATCAAACTGATTTTGAAGCATTTTTTATGCCGGACCGGCAGCGGGAGCTGCCAGTCCGCAGCGCGTTGCTAGACCAATTCCGCGAGGGGTTCAACCGAGCGGTCATTAGCCTTTCCGACGCGTCAGGCCGCGTCGGCGAGGCGCGCCAGCACCTCGTCGCGGCCGAGCACCGCCATCACGTCGAACAGGCCGGGCGAGGTGGTCTTGCCGGTCAGCGCCGCGCGCAGGGGCTGCGCCACCTGGCCGAGCTTGACGCCGCTTTCTTCGGCGAAATCGCGGATCGCGCTCTCCAATGGCGGCGGCGCCCAATCCGCCACCGCCGAGAGCTTTTGCGCCAGTTTCGGCATACGCTGCCGCGCAGCCTCGTCAAGCAAGGCGGCCGCCTTGGGCTCGAGCGCCAGTGGACGCTGGGCGTAGAGATAGGAGGCGCTGTCGATCAGCTCGATCAGTGTCTTGGCGCGTTCCTTCAGGCCGGGCATCGCCGCCATCAGCTTGGCCTCCAGCTCGGGAGACGCCTCGGTGCCGATGCCGCGCGGCGGGCCGATTTCAGACCAGATCGCCTTCAGCGCCGTCATCAATTCGTGATCGGCGGACTCGCGCATATAGAGACCGTTGAGGTTCTCGAGCTTGGCGTAGTCGAAGCGGGCCGGCGAGCGGCCGATCGAGGAGAGGTTGAACAGCGAGATCATCTCTTCGGGGGAGAAGATCTCCTGGTCGCCATGGCTCCAGCCAAGGCGCAGCAGGTAGTTGCGCAGTGCGATCGGCAGATAACCCATCGAGCGATAGGCCTCGATGCCAAGCGCGCCATGCCGCTTCGACAGCTTGGCGCCGTCGGCCCCGTGGATCAGCGGGATATGCGACATGCTCGGCACGGTCCAGCCGAGCGCCTGGTAGATCTGCGTCTGGCGGGCGGCATTGGTCAGGTGATCCGAACCGCGAATGATGTGGGTGACGCCCATGTCGTGATCATCGACGACGACGGCGAGCATGTAGGTCGGGTTGCCGTCCGAGCGCAGCAGCACGAGATCGTCGAGATTCTCGTTCTGCCAGGTGACGCGGCCCTGGACCTCGTCCTCGACTACGGTCTCACCGGTCTGCTCCGCCTTGAGGCGGATCACCGGCTTGACGCCTTCGGGCGCGGTCGACGGGTCGCGGTCGCGCCAGCGTCCGTCATAACGCCACTGCTTGCCCTCGGCGCGTGCCGCTTCGCGCTCCGCATCGAGCTCCTGCGGCGTCGCATAGCAGTAATAGGCCTTGCCGGCGGCGAGCATCTGTTCGGCGACCTCGCGATGGCGGGCGGCGCGCTGGAACTGATAGACGGTCTGCCCGTCCCAATCGAGGCCGAGCCAAGCGAGGCCGTCGAGGATCGCGGCGATTGCGCCCTCGGTCGAACGTTCGCGGTCGGTGTCCTCGATGCGCAGCAGCATCTTGCCGCCATGGCGGCGGGCATAGAGCCAGTTGAACAGCGCGGTGCGGGCGCCGCCAATGTGCAGGAATCCGGTAGGCGACGGCGCGAAGCGCGTGACGACCGTGTCACTCATGAAGGAAGGCTCCGGCGGAACGGGTAAGCGTGAGGCGAGGGCGATCGTGATACGGGCCTCGGCCGGGGCTGACATCCGGCGCCGCCGCTGTAACATGGCTTGCCGGCTGCCGTTAAGAGCCTCCTGCGGGGAGGGGGCGCGATCATCGCGCGGCCGCGACGGGGGATGGATGCTCTCCTACGGGCCAGAACAGCGCCGTAGCAGGGTGGGCGTGCTGGCTCTGCCTGCGCGCTTGCGGCGCGGCGCCCATTTTTCCCAGCCATTATCTGCTTTCCTGCCCGATTGGGGCGGCCGCCTCCGCCAGGCGTTCGAAACCGAGATCGAGCGCCGCCGGCTGTTCAACTGGCTTCCGGTCTGCATGGGGGCCGGCGTGCTGCTCTATTTCCTGGCCGATCGCGAGCCAGGGCTGGCCGCGCCCCTGGCCGGGCTGGTGCTGTGTGCGCTCGCCGCGCTGCTGATGCGGCAACGGCGGGCCATCATGGCGATCTGCATCGCGACCGCGGCGGCCTTTGCCGGCTTCACGGCCGCGACCTGGCGGACGGCGAACATCGCGGCGCCGGCGCTCGCCCGCAATCATGTCGGCAAGCTCACCGGCTTCGTCGAGGCGCTGGAGCAGCGCGAGAAGGGCGTGCGCATCGTCATCCAGGTCACGGACCTGCCGGGCGTCGATCCCGGGCAGCGGCCTCGGCGGGTGCGCGTCACCACGCCGGTGACGACGCTGAAGCCCGGCGACCATATCAGCGCGACCGCCCGCCTGTTGCCGCCGCCAGGCCCGGCGCGCCCAGGCGGTTACGACTTCGCCCGCGATGCGTTCTTCCAGGGCGTCGGCGCCGTCGGCAACATCGCCGGCAAGATCGCGCTCGCGCCGCCGCCCGTGCCGATGCCGCGCCGGCTCGCCCTGGCGGTCGCGATCGACCAGGCCCGTAACGCGCTGACCGAGCGCATCGCGACCAGTGGCGGCGGGCAGGCGGGAGCGATGGCGGCGGCCCTCGTCACCGGCAAGCGCGGGCTGATCAGCGAGCAGACCAACAACGACCTGCGCGCCGCCGGCATCTACCACATCGTCTCGATCTCCGGCCTGCACATGGTGCTGGCTGCCGGCACGATCTTCTGGCTGGTGCGGGCCTTGCTCACGCTGTCGCAGACGGTGGCGCTGCACTGGCCCGTGAAGAAGCTCGCGGCGCTCGTCGCCATGCTCGGTGCCACCGCCTATTGCATCTTCTCCGGTGCCGATGTCGCAACCGAGCGCTCGCTGATCATGACGCTGGTCATGCTCGGGGCGATCCTGGTCGACCGGCCGGCGCTTTCCATGCGCAACCTCGCTCTGTCCGCGATCATCGTGCTGCTGCGCGAGCCGGAGGCACTGCTCGGGCCGAGCTTCCAGATGTCGTTCGGAGCGGTCGCGGCGCTGATCGCCTTCGCCGAGCGCTGGCAGGAGCGGGCCCCCGATGCCGCGGCCGCCGCATGGCCCTGGCCGCTGCGCCCGCTCTGGCTCTCGGCCGTGGGAATCCTGACCACCACCATGGTCGCGACCGCGGCGACGGCGCCCTATGGCGTCTACCATTTCCAGACCTTCAACCCGTTCGGCCTGCTCGGCAACGCGCTGGCGCTGCCCTTCGTCTCGCTGATCGTGATGCCGGCCGCGGTCTTCGGCGTGCTCGCCTATCCGTTCGGACTCGACTGGCCGGCCTGGGCGCTGATGGGCTGGGCCTCCGGCTATGTACTCCAGCTCGCCCATTGGGTCGCCGGCATCGACCGCTCGACCGTGGTGCTGCCCGCTTTCGGCTCGACCGCGCTGATCCTGTTCTCGCTGTCGTTGCTCTGGCTGACCTTGTGGACGACGGCGCTGCGCTTCCTTGCCGCGCTGCCCTTGGTCGGCGGGCTGGCGCTGGCCTCGGCCCCGTCGCGGCCCGACATCCTGATCGAGCGAGACGGCTCGGGTGTGCTGGTGCGGGGGCCGGAGGGCAAGATGGTGCTGGCCGGCAAGCCGAGCCGCTTCGTGCTGACGCAATGGCTGCATGCCGACGGCGATTCGCGTGCGCCCGACGATGCGGCGCTGCGTAATGGCGCCGCTTGCGATCCGCGTGGCTGCGTCATCCGCCTCCCGGATGGCCGCTCGGTAGCCTATACGCGCGACCGGATCACCTTGGTCGAGGACTGCCTGCGCGCCGATCTCGTGGTGACGTCGCTCTACTGGACAGCACCTTGTGCAGCCCGCCTGATCGACCGCAGCGCGCTCATGCGCGACGGCGCGACCGCCTATCACGCAGCTCGCGGCGGCTGGCGCGCCTATACGGCCGACGAGGTCACGCGTCTGCGCCCCTGGACCCGGGCGCGACCGGAACCGAAGCCGGCGTCAGAACCAGCGCCTGCTCCGGCAACTGCAGCCGCAACTGCGGAGCCGGCACAGGATGCCGAGGCGATTCAGTAGCGCCGCATCAGGTTGACGAGCCGGCCCTGGATCTTGACCCGGTCGGGCCCGAGCACGCGCGTCTCATAGGCCGGGTTGGCGGCTTCGAGCGCGATCGAGGAGCCGCGCTTGCGCAACCGCTTCAGCGTCGCTTCCTCGTCGTCGATCAGGGCGACGATGATGTCGCCGGTATTGGCGGTGTCCTGCTTGCGGATGACGACGGTGTCGCCGTCGAGGATGCCGGCCTCGATCATCGAATCGCCGCGGACTTCCAGGGCATAATGCTCGCCGCCGCCGAGCATGTCGGCCGGCATCGTGACGCTGTGGCTGCGGTCCTGGATCGCCGAGATCGGCGTGCCGGCGGCGATGCGGCCCATGACCGGGATCGAGACGGTCGAGCGCCCGCTGTCTTCCGCAGCCGATGGTCGCGGCTTCGTCAGATTGGCTGCCGGCGTCGGGGAAGGCGGGGTCTGACCGAGGCCGCCCTGGACAACGGAGGGGCTGAAGCGGCCGCGCTGTGCCTGCGGCCCGCCGATGCCGTCCGGCATCTTGATGACTTCGAGCGCACGTGCCCGGTTCGGAAGCCGGCGAATGAAGCCGCGCTCCTCCAGCGCCATGATCAGCCGGTGGATGCCGGATTTGGAACGCAGATCGAGCGCATCCTTCATCTCGTCGAAGGAGGGCGGCACGCCGGATTCCCGCAGGCGCTCCTGGATGAAGCGAAGCAGTTCAAACTGTTTGCGTGTCAGCATGGTCGCGCCGCTCGCCTCTCGGGCTAGAATCGAAACAAAGCACGAACACCATACGCGTTCGCCTTGTGTTCCGCAAGGGGAGCGCTGTG
Source organism: Allobosea lupini (assembly GCF_900109525.1). Lineage (GTDB taxonomy): Bacteria > Pseudomonadota > Alphaproteobacteria > Rhizobiales > Beijerinckiaceae > Allobosea > Allobosea lupini. Next base: position 198,583 of record NZ_FOAN01000001.1, read on the forward strand.
ATGAGAACTGGTCCTATTTGAGACATGTCGTCCCGGGCGACTGCATGGAGACCGGGATCCCGAAAGAGGTTCCGGAATGGATCCGGATCGGCGCCGCTGCGCGGCTTGTCCGGGATGACAACCTGAGAGCGGGAGAGTTGACTAAAGCAATTCCGCAATTCTCCGAACCGCGGAATTGCTCTAGGTCTTTGCTTTATCGCATTTTCTTCACGCGAACCGGTGTCCACTTCGCTCGAAAATGCTCTAGCGCAGCCGGATGATGCGGCAGGGATCGCCGGCCTTGGCAGGCTCGGCGAAAGCCGGGCGGATCACCAGCGCCTCGGCCCGCGACAGGTTCGCCAGCATCGAGGAATCCTGCTTGGCGAAGGGCCTGACCCGTCGCTCGCCCTCAATGATCTCGGTGGTGGCACGCAGATAGTCCTGGCGCTCGTCATTGGCCGGCAGGTCGACGGCCAGGGTGGCGGGCTCGCTGCGGTCGCGCTCGGGATCGGCGATGCCGAGCAGCGCCTCGACCAGCGGCATGGCAAAGAGATGGCCGCAGACGATCGAGGAGACCGGGTTGCCAGGCAGGCCAAGCGCGACCATCGGGCCGAGGCGGCCCATCATCATCGGCTTGCCCGGGCGCATCGCGATCTTCCAGAAACCGAGCGCCATGCCCTGCGCCTTCAGGGCCGCCTGGACGAGATCGTGCTCGCCGACGGAAGCACCGCCGAGGGTGATCAGGACATCGGCGCCGGCGGCGCGCGCCGCGTCGATCTTGGCGGCCAGATCCGGGTGGTTGTCGCGGGCGATGCCGAGGTCGAGCGCCGTGCCGCCGGCCTCCTCGATCAGCGCGGCGAGCGCGAAGCTGTTCGAGGCGACGATCTGGTCGGGGCCGACCGGCTCGCCCGGCAGGACGAGTTCGTCGCCGGTGGCAAGGATCGCGACCAGCGGCTTGCGGCGGACCGAAAGCGTCGGATGTCCCGCTGCTGCGGCGAGGCCGAGCGCGGCGCTGTCGAGCCGGCGGCCTGCCTTCAGCAGAATCTCGCCAGTCTGAAAATCCAGCCCGGCCGGGCGGATGAACTGGCCCTTGCCCGCTGGCTTGACGACGCGGATGACCGGGCCGCCGACGCCCTCGGCATGCTCCTGGATCACGATCGCATCGGCACCGTCGGGGATCGGCGCGCCGGTGAAGATGCGTACCGTCTCGCCGGGCCCGACCTGGCCGGAAAAGCCGCGGCCGGCAGCGGATTCGCCGACGACTTTTAGCTCTTTGCCCAGGGTGAGATCCGTAGCGCGTGCGGCGTAGCCATCCATGGCCGAATTGGCGAAGGGCGGCTGCGTCCTGAGCGCCGCGACGTCCTCAGCCAGCACCCGGCCGGCGCAGTGCGCCAGCGCCAGCGTCTGCGCCGGCGTCGGGCCGGGCACGCTGTCGAGCAGGGCCTTGAGCGCGACCGGGACGGGGGTGAGGCTCATGCCTATGGTCCTGCGATCTCGTAGGTTCCGGACTTGCCGCCGGATTTATGCACGAGTCGGACGCCCTCGATATGCATGGCGCGATCAACCGCCTTCACCATGTCGTAGACGGTGAGACAGGCGACACTGACGGCGGTCAGCGCCTCCATCTCGACTCCGGTCTTGCCGGTCAGCTTGACCTCGGCGCGGACGCGCACGCCCGGCAGGGCCTCGTCGATCGACAGGTCCACGGAAATCTTGCTCAGGAGCAGCGGGTGGCAGAGCGGGATCAGCTCGTGCGCGCGCTTGGCCGCCATGATGCCGGCGAGGCGGGCGGTGCCGAGCACATCGCCCTTCTTGGCCTCGCCGTCGCGGACGATCGCCAGGGTCTCGGCTTGCATCACCACATGGCCTTCGGCGATCGCCGTGCGGACAGTCTCGGCCTTGTCGCCGACATCGACCATATGGGCCTCGCCCTTCTGGTCGAGATGGGTGAGGCGGCTCACGCCGCCGCCTCGGCAGTCTTGCCGGTCAGAAGCTGGCGGGTCGCGGCCGCCACGTCCGCCTGGCGCATCAGGCTTTCGCCGACCAGGAAGGTGTTGACGCCGCAGGCCTGCAGACGGGCGATGTCGTCATGCGTGAAGATACCGCTCTCGCCGACGAGCAGGCGATCCTTGGGCACGCGCGGCGCTAGCCGCTCGGTGACGGCGAGGTTGAGCTCGAAGCTGCGCAAATCGCGGTTGTTGATGCCGACGAGCCGGGTGTCGAGCTTCAAGGCGCGCTCCAGCTCGGTTTCGTCATGAACTTCGGCGAGCGCGGCCATGCCAAGCGCTTTCGCCGTCGCGACGAGCTCGCGCGCGGCGGCATCGTCGAGCGAGGCCATGATGATCAGGATGCAGTCGGCACCCCAGCTGCGCGCCTCGAAGACTTGGTAGGGCTCGAACATGAAGTCCTTGCGCAGACCGGGCAGGCCTGAGGCGGCGCGCGCTTCGCCAAGATATTCCGGCCGGCCCTGGAACGAGGGCATGTCGGTCAGCACCGAGAGGCACGCGGCACCGCCTGCGGCATAAGCCTTGGCCAGCGCGGGCGGGTCGAAATCGGGGCGGATCAGCCCCTTGGAGGGCGAGGCCTTCTTGATCTCGGCGATCAGGGCCGGGCCGCCGGCGCGGTGCTTGGCTTCGAGCGCACCGACGAAGTCACGCGGCACGGGCTCAGCCGCTGCGCGCTTCTCGATTTCGGCCTGAGGAATCGCCAGCCGAGCAGCCGCGATCTCCTCGCGCTTATAGGCCTCGATCCGCCTGAGAATATCGGACATGGATGGCCTCACGCATTGGAACTGGCGACGAGGGCTGCGAGCGCGGCCTTGGCCTTGCCATTGTCCAGCACCGCATAGGCCTGCGCCAGCCCTTCGCCGAGCGTAGCCGCCTTGCCGGCGACGACGAGCCCGGCGGCGGCATTGAAAGCGGCGATGTCGCGGAAGGCGCTCTTCGCACCGCCGAGCACCTCCTGCAGCGCCTGCGCATTCTGCGCCGGCTCGCCGCCGCGCAGATCCTCGGGCTTTGCACGCGGAATACCGACATCCTCGGGCGCGATATTGAAGCTCTCGATCTTGCCGTCCTTCAGCGCGACGACGCGGGTCGGGCCGGTGGTGGTGATCTCGTCGAGGCCGTCGGAGCCGTGGACCGCCCAGACGGTATGCGAGCCCAGCGATTGCAGCACCTTGACCATCGGCTCGAGCCAGGTCTCGGAGAAGGCGCCAATGAGCTGCTGCTTGACGCCGGCCGGGTTCGAGAGCGGGCCGACCAGATTGAAGATGGTGCGGGTGCCGAGCTCGGTGCGCACCGGCGCGACATGGCGCATCGAGGCGTGATGGGTCGGTGCGAACATGAAGCCGACGCCGGCCTGCGCGATGCAGCGCTCGGTGCCGGCCGCCTCCAGCCCGACCTTGACGCCGAGCGCGGTCAGCACGTCGGCGGCGCCGGAGCGCGAGGAGGCCGCGCGGTTGCCATGCTTGGCGACCGGGACGCCGCAGGCCGCGACGATGATCGAGGCAAGCGTCGAGACATTGTAGGAACCGGAGGCGTCGCCGCCGGTGCCGACGATGTCGATCGCGTCGGCCGGCGCCTCGACGGTGAGCATGCGGGCGCGCATGGCGGTGACGGCGCCGGCGATCTCCTCGGTGGTCTCGCCGCGCACGCGCAGCGCCATCAGGAAGGCGGCCGCCTGCGCATTCGTGACCTCGCCGGAGAGCATCGATTCGAAGGCGTCGCGGGCTTCCTCGCGCGACAGCGAGGCGCCGGTCGCGACTTTGGCGATGAAGGGTTTGAAGTCGTCCATGGGAACTCGATCGATCAGGCTGTCGCGGAAAGGGCGGCTTTGGCGTTCTGGCGCGACCATCGCTCGGCGAGATCGAGGAAATTGCGCAGGATCGTCGCGCCATGCTCCGAGGCGATGCTCTCGGGATGGAACTGGACGCCATGGACCGGCAGGTCGCGATGCGACAGCGCCATGATCATGCCGTCGCCGGATTCGGCCTCGATCGAGAGCTCGGCCGGGCAGGTCTCGCGCCGGACGACCAGCGAGTGATAGCGCGTCGCCTCGAGCGGGCCGTTGATGCCGTGGAACAGGCCGCGGGCCCGGTGGGTGATGGTCGAGACCTTGCCGTGCATCGGCAAAGGTGCGCGCACCACTTCGCCGCCGAAGACCTGGCCGATCGTCTGCAAGCCCAGGCAGACGCCGAAGATCGGCTTCCTGTCGGCGCCCTGGCGGACGAGATCGAGGCAGATGCCGGCTTCGTTCGGGGTGCAGGGGCCGGGCGAGAGCACGATCGCGTCATGGTCGCCGGCGAGGGCCTCATCGACCGAGAGCGTGTCGTTGCGGCGCACGTCAACCTTGGCCCCGAGCCCGCCGATCAGGTGGACCAGGTTCCAGGTGAAGCTGTCGTAATTGTCGATCAGCAGGATGCGCATCGCGTCTAGGCCGTTCCCACCCAGTTTCTCAGGGCTGCACATGCCCCCGAACGCGCGCCCCGGTCAAGCGCGAGGGCGCGGAGCTGGTCGCTCCGCGCCCTCGGTTGTCGTCAATTGTGCCGGCGCTCGGCCGTCACTTCACCCGGCGATAATGCGCCGTCATGAACTGGACCCACTGGCCATCCTCGCCCTTGGCGCGCGAGGACAGGATGTGATGGTCCGGGCTCTTGACCTCGACGATGTCCTGATAGGCGGCCGTCTGGCCGGGCTTGGTGAAGTCGGGGCCTTCGGTGTCGAGGGTCAGCACTGTGCCATCGGCGCTGCGCGTGCCGGAGTAGACCCATTGACCGCTCATCATCGAGCCGATGAAGGAGCCGACATAGCGTTCCTTGAGCGGATCGTAGCCGAGCGTGATCCGGGTCTTCGCCGGGCTGCCATCGGGCATGCAGCCGGTGCCGTCGCCGACGAGCCAGAGCTCGCCGATCGACGAGTAGGACTGCGTGCCGGTCGATTTCATCGGAGGCTGGTCCGGACCCATCATGCATTCGCTCTCATAGGTCCATTCGCCGATGAGCTGGAGGAGCCAGTCATGCTCCGCCTGGGGCTTGGATGGCATGCAGCCGGAAAGGTCGCCGGCCTGCGGCTTGTCGAGTTCTGCTGCGTTGCTCATGGTTCTTCCTCCTTGGCTTTGCTTCTCTGGGGTGGACAGTCGAATGCGCCGTGGTCAGGCGGCGGCAGCAACCAGCTGCGGGCGCTCCGTGGCCTGCTTGAGCGCGGCGAGGCCCTTCTCGAAATCGCCGCCGACCATGCGGTCCATGTTGAAGATCGTGCCCATGACCTTGCCCATGAACGGGCAGGCGCCCTGCATGTGCCAGGTCACCAGCGTGCCGCCCTCTGCCGGGGTGAGGCTGAATGTGATCAGGTTGTGGCAGGCCATGGGCTTGGTCATGTCGAGCGTGATGGCGAGCTTGGTCGGCGCCTGGACCTCGACGATCGCAAGTTCGCCGGTGCCGGCCTGCTTGTTGCCGTCGAAGGCGTAGACGGCGCCGACGCCGGAGGTCTCGCCCTTGAAGCTGCGCTTCATCGCTGGATCCTTCTTCTCGTAGGGCGACCAGGCGCCCCATTCCCGGAAGTCCGAGAGCAGGGCGAAGATACGCTCGGGCGTCGCCCGGATCGTCGCGGAACGGCTGACCTCGAAGAGATCGGGCTTGCGTGCGGCGACAATGAGGAGGCCGGCGACAAGGGCGAGCACGGCGATGGCGAGATAGGTAAGCATGGCACTCTCCTGTGTGGGGTGGGTTCGCGGGTCAGGCGCCGAGACGGACGGGGATCAGGCGGCGCAGCCGCGGATCGCGCAGGTAAAGGCCGCCCCAGGCCAAGAGGCCGAGATAGAGGCCGAAGAGGAGATGGCTGAAGAGCGGGCTGCCGACGCGCAGATGCGTCGCCATGGCGCCGCCGAGCAGGCCGGTCAGCAGGATGGCCCCGAGCACCGACGTGCGCGGCAGCGCATACAGCAGCGCGATGACGAGCGTCATCAAGCCGAGCCCGCGCGCCAGCTCCTGCGAGCCGGAATAGCCAAGCTGCTGCATCGTCTCGGTGACAATGGCGAGTGGCGCCAGCTTGATGCCGCCGTCGAAGATCAGAAAAGCGACGATGATGCCGCTCATGATGCGCCCGGTCCAGAGCTGTCCGGCGGGCGTGGTGGGCAGGGTGGTGGACTGCATGGAAGCTCCGATTTGATAGGGCTCCGCCGGCCCGGATGTGCGGGCAGGTTTCGTCCGAGGTTCGGGGCCGGCGTATCCGGTATCTGCCACGAGGACGTTGGCGGTCCGGACGTGCCGACAGAGCGAGATGAACTTTTTTCGAGCCGTCGGTTTGGTATTTATCTTGATGACAAGATAAATCTGATGTTGTCTCGATGTCAAGATATATTCATGATGCCCGCCACATGATCAGCGGAGGCCGCGATGAGCGATGATGCAGGGCAGGGCAGCGACCATATCGACCGGTTGCGCGGACAGTGGCAGCGCGAGTTGCCGGAGCTGGATACCTCGCCCATGGCGGTGCTCGGCCGGGCCCGGCGGATCACGCTGCGGGTGCGGCCGGGCATCGAGGCGGTTTTCGCTCGCCATGGTCTCGATACCGGCGAGTTCGACGTGATCTCGACCTTGCGGCGGGCCGGAGCGCCCTGGCGGCTGACGCCGACCGAGCTCTACCGCACGCTGATGATCTCCTCGGGCGGGCTCACGGCCCGTCTCAATCGTCTGGAGGCGGCCGGCCTGATCCGGAGGCGCGAGGCGGAGGAGGACAAGCGCAGTCTCCTGGTCGAATTGACTGAGGCCGGCCGCGCCAAGGCCGAGACCACATTCCGCGAGGACATGGCGCTGGAGAAGCGTATCCTCGCAGGCCTGAGCGCCCATGAGCAGGAGGATCTGGCGGCGCTGCTGCGCAAGCTCGCGCTCAGCCTGGAGGACGATGGCGCTGGCGCGAGCTAGCGTGGCCCGCTTCAGCCCGCCGCGGCCTGCCCGCTCTCGCGCATCAGCCGGTCGATATGCTGGCGGATATGGGCGGCCTCACTGGCCGAGCCTGCGAGCGCTATGGCGCGGTCGAAAATGGTACGCGCCTCGCGGTCGCGGCCGAGCTGCATCAGCAGCCAGCCCTTGAAGCCGAAGAAGTAGAAATAACCCGAGAGTTGCTGTTCCAGCGGCTCGACCATGGCGAGCGCAGCTTCAGGCCCTCGCAGCTTGGCGACAGCGACGGCGCGGTTGAGCGTGATGACCGGCGAAGGCTGGATGTGCTCCAGCGTGGCGTAGAGGATGTCGATCTGGGCCCAGTCGGTCTCGCCCGGCCGCGCTGCGCGACTGTGGACGCCGGCGATCGCTGCCTGGACCTGGTAGGGGCCGGGCCGGCGATGCCGCATCGCCTTGTCGACCAGCGCCAGACCCTCCGCGATCATCTCGCGGTCCCAGAGCGTCCGGTCTTGATCGTCGAGCAGGACGATCTGGCCGTCGGCGTCGAGCCTGGCCGGCGCACGGGCGTGCTGAAGCAGCATCAGCGCCAGCAACCCCATGATTTCCGGCTCGGTCGGGAACAGTCGCAGCAGCAGCCGCATCAGCCGGATCGCCTCCTCGCTGAAGGGGCGCCGCCGGTCGGCCTCGGCGCCGCTGGCCGAATAGCCCTCGTTGAAGACGAGATAGAGCATCGCCGCGACCGCTGCGAGCCGTTCGGCGCGCTCGATCGGGCCGGGAGTCTCGAAGGGGACGTGGGCTGCGGCAACCCGCGCCTTGGCACGGGTGATGCGCTGCTCCATCGCGCTCTCGCCGACGAGGAAGGCGCGGGCGATCTGCCTGACGCTGAGCCCCGAGACGATGCGCAAGGCGAGCGCGACCTGCTGCGTCGACGGCAGGTCGGGGTGGCAGCAGATGAACAGGAGGCGCAGGATGTCGTCGCGGTAATGGCCGCCGTCGAGCCGCTCGGCGACCTCGCTCTCGGCATCGCCGAGATCGGAGAGCCGATCCTCGTCAGGCAGCGCTTCCTGCTTCTTCTGGCGCCTGACCTGATCGAGCGCGACATTGCGGCCGACAAAGATCAGCCAGGCGGCGGGATCGCGCGGCGGGCCGTTCTGCGGCCAGGTCTTGAGCGCCCGGAGGCAGGCCTCCTGATAGGCCTCCTCGGCGATGTCGAGATCGCGGAAATAGCGCAGCAGGGCGCTGATCGCCTGAGGGCGCGCCGAGGTCAGCGCCGCATGGATCCAGGCGATCTCCGCCATGATCAGACTCCGGCCGGATAGTAGACAGCGAGCGGACGGACCTCGAAGGCCCCGCCCGGATTGGCCTCGCCGAGCTCGCGTGCGATGCCGAGCGCCTCGTCGAGATCGGCGACGTCGACGATGTAGAAGCCGAGGAACTGCTCCTTGGTCTCGGCGAAGGGGCCGTCGATGATCAGCGGCGGGTCGCGATCCTTGCGCAGGGTCGTCGCGGCCGTGGTCGGCAACAGGCGCGCAACCGGGCCGAGCTTGCCTTCCTTGGCGATGCGCTGGCGGACCTTTTCGAGGCGGCCCATGACCTCCTCGTTCTGCTCCTTCGACCAGGCCGTGACGACCTCTTCGGAATGATAGCAAAGGATGGCGTAGTGCATGCGCAGCGCTCCGGTTCAGGCCAAGGACGTTCGGCCGGGCCGGCAGCCGACAATCGCGGAGCAAAAAAATCAAGCTGCGTCGATCTTCCTTCAAAGCAGGTCGTCCCGGGCGACCGAAGGTAGACCCGGGACCCATTCCGGAACCTTGATCGGGAAGGCTCCGGCACGGATCCCGGATCTCCGCTTCGCTGCCTCCGGGATGACCAAGAAGGGTTTTGAGACCTAAACGACAGGCGGGTTGAGCCGGGCGAAGCCCTCCTGGCGATGATAGGGGAAGGCCGGGTAGGGCGGCACCGTCGCGCTCGCCCTGTCGAGCCTTGCGATCTGCTCCGGCGTCAGCGCCCAGCCGACGGCGCCGAGATTGTCGCGCAATTGCTGCTCGTTGCGGGCCCCGATGATCACGGATGCGACGGTCGGACGCTGCAGCAGCCAGTTGATCGCGATCTGCGGAACCGTCTTGCCGGTTTCCCCGGCGAGCGCATCGAGCACGTCGACGATATCGTAGAGCTTCTGATCGTCGACAGGCGGGCCGAAATCGGCAGTCTGGTGCAGGCGGCTGCCTTCCGGCAGGGCTTGTCCGCGCCTGATCTTGCCGGTGAGGCGTCCCCAGCCGAGCGGGCTCCAGACGAGGGCGCCGACGCCCTGATCGAGGCCGAGCGGCATCAGGTCGAACTCGTAGTCGCGGCCGACCAGCGAATAATAGACCTGATGGGCGACATAGCGCGGGAAGCCGTGTTTCTCGGCGATAGCGAGCGACTTCATCAACTGCCAGCCGGCGAAGTTGGAGACCCCTACCTGGCGGATCTTGCCGGCGCGGACCAGCGCATCAAGCGTCGACAGCACCTCCTCGATCGGCGTGAAGGCGTCGAAGGCGTGGAGCTGAAGCAGGTCGATATGGTCGCTGCCGAGCCGGCGCAACGCCGCGTCGGTGCCGTCGATCAGCCGGCTGCGCGAGGAGCCGGCATCGTTCGGGCCGCCGCCCATCGGCAGGGTCATCTTGGTCGAGATCAGGACCTTGTCGCGCCGGCCCTTGATCGCCGCGCCCAGGACCTCCTCGGAGGCGCCGTTCGAATAGACATCGGCGGTGTCGAACAGGTTGACGCCCGCCTCGAGGCAGATGTCGACGAGGCGGGTCGCTTCCTTCGCGTCGCTGGTGCCCCAGGCGCTGAAGAGCGGGCCCTGGCCGCCGAAGGTGCCGGCGCCGAAGCTGAGGGCGGGAACCTTGAGGCCCGAGCGGCCGAGATATCTGTAGTCCATGGTCGAAGTCCTTCTGTGAAGTCTTTGATATTCAAGCCTGCGGGCAGGAGGCGGGGGCGGGCTGCAGCGCCACCTGCGGGCGCCTGTCGAGGCGCAGGCTGATCACGGCCAGGACCAGGCTCGCCAGCGGCACCAGGGCGGCGACCCAGGTCACGGCGCCCAGCCCCGGCCCGTGCTCGATGGTGACGCCGCCGAGCCAGGCGCCGAAGGCATTGCCGAGATTGAAGGCAGCGATGTTGAGGCTGGAGGCGAGATTACGCCCGGCAGGCCCGGCCTTGTCGAGTACACGCATCTGCAAGGGTGCGACGGTGGCGAAGGCGGCGGCCCCGATCAGGCCGACGAAGATCGTGACGGCGACGGGCGAGCGCAACGCCGCCGTCATCGCGAAGAGCACGATGGCGAGCGTCGCGGTTGTCGCGAGCAGGGCGACCGGCAGGTTGCGGTCGGCGAGCTTGCCGCCGAGCATGTTGCCGACGATCAGGCCGAGGCCGAAGAGCAGCAGGATCGGCGACACGGCCTCCTGCGAGAAGCCCGTGATCTCGACCAGGATCGGCTGGATATAGGTGAAGACCGCGAAGACCCCGCCGAAGCCGAGCACGGTCATGGCGAGGCCGAGCAGCACCTGCGGGTCGGCGAGCGTCGCGAGCTCCTGGCGCAGCGGCGCGACCTCGACCTTGCCCTTGTCGGCCGGGACGAAGCGGGCGAGCACCAGCATGGCGATGACGCCGATCGCGGCGATGGTCCAGAAGGTGGCGCGCCAGCCGAAGTTCAGGCCGAGCCAGGCGCCGGCGGGCACGCCGAGCAGGGTCGCGATGGTGAGGCCGGTGAACATCACGGCGATGGCCGAGGCCTTCTTGTCCTCGGGGACGAGGCTGGTCGCGACGACCGAGCCGACGCCGAAGAAGGTGCCGTGCGCCAGCGAGGTGACGATGCGCGCCGCCATCAGCAAGCCGTAGCTCGGGGCGAGCGCACAGGCGATGTTGCCGAGGGTGAAGATCGCCATTAGCAGGATCAGCACCTGCTTGCGCGGTAGCTTGCGGGTGGCCAGCGTCAGGACGGGCGCGCCGACGAAGACGCCGAGCGCATAGCCGGAGATCAGCAGGCCGGTCATCGCGACCGAGACCTGCAGGTCGGCGGCGACCTGCAGCAGCAGGCCCATGATGACGAATTCGGTGGTGCCGATGCCGAAGGCACCGGCGGTGAGGGCATAGACGGCAATGGGCATGGCAGGCTCCGCGCCAGGGGAGAGGAGATGATGCCCAGCCAGATGGTGCAATGCAGCGGATTGAACTAGGATGCCGCCCGTAACATCACTTGTGACTTGAGTTCACCATGGCAGCCCTGCTCAGCAACCGCTCCGGCGAGATGGAAGTGTTCGCGGCCGTGGTCGAGCGCGGTGGCTTCTCCGCCGCGGCCAAGCTCTTCGGCATGACGCCGTCGGCCGTCAGCAAGCTGGTCACGCGGCTGGAGGCAAGGCTCGGCGCCAGGCTGGTCAACCGCTCGACGCGCAAGCTGCAGCTGACCGCGGAAGGACAGGCCTTCCACCAGCGCTGCGTCACCATCCTCTCCGATATTGCCGAAGCGGAATGCGAGGCCGCCGCCGGGCGGGCGCCGCGCGGGCGGGTGCGGGTCAACGCCAATGTCGCCTTCGGCAACCAGGTTCTGCTGCCGCTGGTGCCGACCTTCCTGGCCGAGCATCCCGACCTCTCGGTCGATCTCGTCTTCACCGACCAGGTCGTCGACCTGATTGAGGAACGGGCGGATATCGCGATCCGCGTTGCGCCCGGGCCCTTGCGCGGCAACCAGCTGATGGCGCGCAAGATCGGCGAGAGCGGCGTTGCCGTGGTCGCTTCCCCCGACTATCTCGCGCGCCATGGCGAGCCGAGGACGCCGGCCGATCTGGCGAAACACAACCTGATCGGCTTCAACTTCGCCCGCTCGGTCGAGGGCTGGCCGTTCCGAGTCGACGGCGCGCTGATCTCGATCGCCGCCGTCGGCAACACCCAGGTCGGCGACGGCGAGATCGCGCGCCAGCTCGCGGTTGCCGGAGTTGGCCTGGTACGGCTGGGGCGCTTTCATACCCAGGCCGAGGTCGCCGCCGGCCGGCTGGTCACGGTGCTGGAGGACTTCAATCCCGGTGACATCGAGGTCATCCACGCCGTCTATCTCGGGCAGGGCGGATTCGTGCCGGCGCGGATGCGGGCCTTCATTGATTTTCTGGCCCGGAATGTGAAGATCCGGGCCTGACAGCCTGAAACCTCAGCTCAGCAACAGGCTGTCGTCGGAGAGTTCCTCGCCGCGCACCTGCTTGAACAGGCGCAAGAGGTCGGGAACGTCCATCGCCTTGCGGCGCTCGCCGGCGATGTCGAAGGCGACCTTGCCCTCATGCAGCATCACGGTACGGCTGCCATGGTCGAGCGCGTCGCGCATCGAATGGGTGACCATCAGCGCGGTCAGCTTCTGTTCCTGGACGATGCGCCGGGTCAAATCGAGCACGAAAGCTGCGGTGCGCGGGTCGAGCGCGGCGGTATGCTCGTCGAGCAGCAGGGTCTTGGTGCCCGCCAGCGTCGACATCAGCAGGCTGACCGCTTGGCGCTGACCGCCCGACAGCAGGCCCATCGAGTCGCCGAGGCGGTTCTCGAGGCCGAGGCCGAGGACCGCCAGCTTGTCGCGAAACAACGCGCGCCGCGAGCGGTCAAGCGCCGCGCCAAGGCCACGGGCACGGCCGCGCGCCTGAGCCAGCGCCATGTTCTCCTCGATGGTCAGGCGCTCGCAGGTGCCGGCCATCGGGTCCTGGAAGACACGCGCGATCAGGCTGGCGCGCTTTGGTGTCGGCCAGCGCGTCACGTCGATGCCGTCGATCTCGACCGTGCCGCGCTCGGCCCTTGCGTCGCCGCTGAGGACATTGAGCAGCGTCGACTTGCCGGCCCCGTTCGAGCCGATCACGGTGATGAACTCGCCCTCGGGCACGGTGAGATCAAGGCCGCGCAGAGCGCGGTTCTCCAGCGGCGTGCCGCGCCCGAAGGTGACATGGACGTCCCGGACGCTGATCATGGCGCGCTCCGCTTGAACAGGCTGCGCAGCGGATTGGCGACGCCCGGCAGCATCAGCGCGATGCCGACCAGCACGGCGGTAACGAGGTTGAGATCGGAGGCGCGCAGGCCGAGCCAGCCGGCGTTCAGCGCAAGCGCGATGGCGAGGCGATAGGCGATGGCGCCGATCAGGCAGGAGAAGACCGCAACGACGATCGATCTGGTGCGGAAGATGGTCTCGCCGAGGATGACGGCGGCGAGGCCCGCGATGATCGTGCCGGTGCCGATACTGACGTCGGCGAAGCCGGCCGTCTGCGCGAACAGAGCGCCAGCCAGGGCGACGAGGCCGTTGGAAAGGGCGACGCCGACATAGATGTACATGTCGGTGCGGATGCCCTGCGCCCGCGCCATGCGCGGATTGGCGCCGGTTGCACGCATGGCGAGCCCGAACTCGGTCTTGAGGAAGCGGGCGAGGAGGGCGGCGATGAAGGTGACGATGATCAGCAGCGCGAGCACGCGCAGGGTCGGGCGGGCGGGCAGCCCCATGGCTGCGATGAACGGGTTCAGCCAGGTGAAGAAATCGATCACCGTCGGCCGGTTCATCAGGGGGATGTTGGGCACGCCCATGACCCTGAGATTGATCGAAAACAGCGCCGTCATCGTCAGGATGCCGGCGAGCAGATGCAGGATGGAAAAGCGGATGTTGAGCCAGGCGGTGACCGTTCCGGCGAGGCAGCCGGCGACGATCGCCGCCAGCGTCGCAAAGACCGGATTGACGCCACCTGCGATCATCGCCGCCGCGACGGCGGCGCCGAGCGGCAAGGTGCCGTCGACCGTGAGGTCGGGAAAGTCGAGGACGCGGAAGGTGATGTAGACGCCGAGCGCCACGAGAGCGAACACCAGTCCGATCTCGATGGCGCCCAGGGTGGCGATGAGACTCATCGGTCGCCCTGCTTGCTCTGTTCCGGAATAGATTAGGCGGCCGGTCGCGGCGGCGCGGGAACGCTGCCGCGCCTCAGATCAGTTGATCACCTGCTTGGCGCGGGCCTGAACGGCCGCCGGGATCGTCACGCCCATGGCGGCGGCCGCCTTGGCGTTGATGACGAGGTTGCTGCCGCTGGCGTTCTTGACCGGGATCGTGCCGGGCTTCTCGCCCTTGAGGACGCGCACGACCACAGCGCCGGTCTCGACGCCGACCTGAAAATAGTCGAAGCCGATCGAGGCGACCGAGCCCTTCTGGACCGACTCGGTGTCACCGGTGAAGACCGGCAGCTTGTTGTCGGTGCCGACGGCGAGCACGGTGCCGAGCGCCGAGATGATGGTGTTGTCGGTCGGCAGGTAGATTGCGTCGACCTTGCCAACGAGATTCTGCGCTGCGCCGGAGACATCGGCGGTGCGGCCGGCCGAGGCCTCGACGATCTGGAGGTTGCGGGCTGGCGCCAGCGCCTTCACGGCGTTGAGCAGCGCGACACTGTTGGCCTCGCCGGGATTGTAGACGACGCCAATCTTCTTGGCAGACGGCACCAGCTCCTTGATCAGGTCGAACTGGGCCTCCAGCGGCGAGAAGTCGGAGATGCCGGTGACGTTGCCGCCGGGCGCCTGCCTGTCCTTGACGATCTGGGCGGCGACCGGGTCGGTCACGGCGGTGAAGACGACGGGAATCGTCTGCGTTGCCGTGACCATCGCCTGGGCCGAAGGGGTCGCGATCGCGACGATCACGTTCGGGTTCTCGCCAGCAAACTTCTGGGCGATCTGGGCTGCCGTCGCCGGCGAGCCCTGCGCCGATTCATAGCGGAAGGTCAGGTTGGTACCGTCCTTGTAGCCGGCCTCATCCAGCGCCTTCTTGACGCCGTCACGGGCGGCGTCGAGCGCCGGGTGCTCGACGATGGCGGTGACCGCGACCGTCACCTTCTGGGTCTGCTGGGCGATGGCGGCCGTGCCGGCCAAAAGCGCCAGGGCAAGACCGCTGCCGATCATGGTTGCGCGCAAACGCATGGTTTCCTCTCCATTTGTCGCCGAGCCCTGTCTGTCCGCGTCAGGCATCCGCGCGAGCGGGCAGGGCCGGTTCTGATTGCTGAGTGGCCACCCACGACAACCTTGAGGCTAGTGAGCGGCGATCTCGACTACCGGCAATATGCGCGGGCCAAAACACGCCGCGCAAGTGAGCGGACATGCGTCTTCGGGGTGCGCGTATGCAGGCTATTGCTACCGGCTCATTGGCCTCGCCGGCTACGGGCGGCGAAGCGCACGGCCTCTTCGGCCGCCTTGAACAGGGCTTTCGCCTTGTTGATGCATTCGAGCTGTTCGGAGGCCGGGTTCGAATCGTAGACGATGCCGGCGCCGGCCTGGACCTGCATGCGGCCGTCCTGGACGACCGCCGTGCGCAGGACGATGCAGGTGTCCATCTCGCCATTGGCGCCGAAATAGCCGATGCAGCCGCCATAGGCGCCGCGCCCGTCCTTCTCCAGCTCGTCGATGATCTCCATGGCGCGCACCTTCGGCGCACCTGAGACGGTGCCGGCAGGGAAGCCGGCAGCGAGGGCCGAGAGCGCGTCGTGCTCGCCGGAGATGCGTCCCTCGACGTTCGAGACGATGTGCATCACCTGGCTGTAGCGCTCGATGAAGAAGGAATCGGTGACATTGACGCTGCCGATCTCCGCGACCCGGCCGACATCGTTACGGCCGAGGTCGAGCAGCATCAGATGCTCGGCCCGCTCCTTGGGATCGGCCAGCAATTCGTCGGCGAGGGCTTCGTCGGCCTCAGGCGTCGCGCCACGCGGGCGGGTGCCCGCGATCGGCCGGATCGTGACCTTGCCGTCGCGCAGCCGGACCAGAATCTCGGGGCTCGAGCAGACGATCTGGAAGGCCTCGAAATCGAGATAGCAGAGAAAGGGCGCCGGATTGACCCGCCGCAGCGCCCGGTAAAGCGCGAAGGGCGGCAATTCGAACGGCGCTTCGAAGCGCTGGGAGAGCACGACCTGGAAGATGTCGCCGGCACGGACATATTCCTGCGCCGTCGCGACCATCGCGTGGAACTCGGCCTCGCTGGTGTTCGAGGTGGATTCCGGATGCGGGATCGCCGCAATGTCGATGCCGGCTTCATCGGGCAGGGGGCCTTCGAGCGCCCGTACCACCGCGTCCAGCCGCTCCTGCGCCCGTTCATGCGCCGCGCGAGCCGGGACGTTCGCCAGCGGGCGCACCGGCGTCACCACCGTGATCTCGTCGCGGATCGAATCGAACACGACCATCAGCGTCGGGCGGGTCAGGATCGCGTCGGGCACGCCGGGGCCGGTGGCTTTCGCTTCCGGCAGGCGCTCCATCAAGCGCACCATGTCGTAGCCGAGATAGCCGAAGACACCGGCGGCCATAGGCGGCAGGCCGTCGCGATCGGGGATGGCACTCTCAGCGAGCAGGGCGCGCAGCGACTCGAAGGCCGGGCGCGGATCGGCGACGAAATCCTCATCCTGAGCGAGGCGGTGAAGCGAGGCCTGCCCGCGATGGCAGCGCCAGATCAGGTCGGGATCGAGCCCGATCATCGAGTAGCGGCCGCGCACGGCGCCGCCCTCGACGGATTCAAGCAGGAAGGCCGGGCCCCCATAGGTATGGCGCAGTTTCAGGAAGGCGGCGACCGGCGTCTCGCAATCGCCGACCAGCGAGAGCGTCAGCAATTGCGGCTCGCCGGCCTGATAGGCGGCGGCGAAGCGGGCGAAATCGGCGGCCGGATCCATGCGTCCTGCTTCAGTTCTGGCCACCGGTGGCGTTGCGCAACGCCGCCTGGTTGAGCTGGACGCCGAGATCGTTCTGCAGCTTGCCGACATATTGGGCGAGGAGATCCTCGCTGATGCTCGACGTCAGCAGCCTGACGAAGTTCTCGGCATCCTCGGTGGTGCGGGCATAGGGGCTGACCGTCGCCGACTTGACCTGGAAGACGACGCGGCCGGTGTTCTCGACCGCGGCCGAGCCCGCCTTGCCGGCCGGCGTGCCGAAGACCAGCGAGACGACATTGCGCGGCAGGGCGTCGCTCTGGTCCTGACGGCCGAGCGTCGCATCCTCCAAAGCAAGTCCCTGGGCGAAGGCGAGCGCGTCGAGCTTCTCGCCGGCGTCGAGCTTCTGCACGATGTCGCGGGCCTGGGCCGAGAGGCGCGAGGCGACCTCGTCGGAGCGCCATTGCTTCTCGACCTCTGCCTTGACCTCGTCGAAGCCGCGCTCGCGCGGCGGATCGATCTTGGTCACGTCGAACCAGACATAGCCGCCATTATTGGGCAGGCGCACCGCTTCGTTGTCGACGCCGATATCAGTGCGGAACAGCGCCTGCAGCGTCGTGTCGCCGCCGGGGAGGGAGGTCTCCTGCGTGCCGTCGGCCTTGCCGAGGCTGGCATCGGCCGGGCCGAAATTGCGTAAGGCGAGATTGAACTCCTTGGCGATTTCCGGCAGCGGCCTGGCCGAGGCGCGCTGGTCCTCGACCTTGTCGTGCAGATCGGTCAGCTGCTCGGAGGCGCGGCTCGTCGCGACATCGCGACGGACCTCGTCGGCGACCTCTTCGAAGCTCTTCAGACGGGCCGGCTCGATCGCCGGGACGCGCAGCAGCACGACGCCGAAGCCGCCCTGCACGGGCTCGCTGACGGCGCCCTGCGCCAAAGCGAAGGCGGCATCGCGCACGGCCGGATCGAACAGGCCCTCGCGGGTGAAGGTGCCGAGCGTCAGATCGGCCTCGGCGACATTGCGGCTGGCACCGATCGCCTCGAAGGTCTCGCCGGCGTCGATCCTGGCCTTGGCGGCCTTGGCCTCCTCCATCGAGGGGAAGCCGATCTGCTGAACGGTGCGGCGCTCGGCGGAGCCGAAGCGCTGGGTCTTGATCTGCTCGTAGCGGGCGCGGGCGTCGGCATCGCTGACCTTGCTTGGGTCGGCAAGGCTGGCCGCCGTCAGGACCAGTACGTTGGCGGTACGGTACTCGGGCGCGCGGAAGGCGGCCTTGCGTTCGTCGAAATACTTGCGCAGCACCTCGGCGCTCGGCGCCGGGATCTCGCCGGCGGCGCTCTCGGGCAGGGTGATATAGGCGATCTCGCGCTGCTCATGGCGCAGGCGATGGCCGAGCTCCTGCAGTGCGACCGGGGCCGTGACCGCGCCGACGACCATCTCGGCGATCTCCTGGCGCATCGTCGCGGCGCGCTGCTCGCGCACGAACTGCTGCTCGGTCAGGCCGATCGCGCGCAGCAGCTCGTTGAAGCGGGCCGGATCGAACTGGCCGGCAGCGTTCTTCAGGTTCGGATCGGTGAAGAGGATCGTGCGCACGGTCTCGTCGGAGACGGCGAGACCCAGCTTCGCTGCCGTCTGGTCCAGGGTCGCGTCGGTGACGAGGCGCGAGAGCACGCGCTGGTCGAGGCCGAGCGCCCGGGCCAGATCCGGGCTGATCTGACGGCGCTGCTGGCGCTGCAGCTGCTGGATCTCGTTCTGATAGGCCGTGCGCACCTGCTCGAGGCCGATCTCGGTCTTGCCGACGACGGCGACGGCGTTGCGGCCATAGCCGCGGAAGATGTCGCCGATGCCCCAGACCGCGAAGGAGATGATCAGGAAGCCGAACATCACGGCGATGATGAGCTTGCCGATCAAGCTCTGCCCCGCCTTGCGGATGCCCTGCATCATCATGGTCTTATCTTCCCGATCCTCTCGCGGCCGTGCCGCTGCGCGCCGCTTATAGGAAGAGCGACGCCTTCCGGCAATCGCTCTGGATCGCCTTGATTGCGATCGGGGTACGGCATTGCTAGAGCCAGATGGACAAGATTTGGAGAGCAGCCGTGACGCGAACGATCAAACCGCTGGTGGCGGGCAACTGGAAGATGAACGGGCTGAAGGCCGACCTCGCCATCGCAGCCGAGGTCGCCAAGGGCCACGACGCCACGCTGCGGCGGGCCGTCGACCTCGCGATCTGCCCGCCCGCGACGCTGCTGTTCACGCTGACGGCTTCGCTGATCGGCTCGCGTATCGCGACCGGCGGGCAGGATTGCAGCGCCCATGCCAGCGGCGCCTATACCGGCGAGGTCTCGGCGCCGATGCTGGTCGATGCCGGTGCGACCTATGCGATCGTCGGGCATTCCGAGCGCCGGACCCTGCATGGCGAGAGCAATGCGCAGGTGAAGGCCAAGGCCGTGGCGGCGCTGGCTGCGGGATTGACGCCGATCGTCTGCGTCGGCGAGACCAAGGACGAGCGCGAGGCCGGCAAGGCGCTGGCGATCGTGAAGAAGCAACTGCGCGGCTCGGCGCCGGACGGCGCGAGCGCAGCCTCGCTGGTCGTCGCCTATGAGCCGGTCTGGGCGATCGGTACCGGCCTGACCCCGACAGCGGCCGATGTCGCGCAGATGCATGAGGCGATCCGGGCCGAGCTCGGGCGCATCCTCGGCAAGGCTGTGGCCGCCGGCGTCAGGCTGCTCTATGGCGGCTCGGTCAAGCCGAGCAATGCCGCCGAGCTGATGAACGTCGCCAATGTCGATGGCGCGCTCGTCGGTGGCGCCAGCCTCAAGGCCGAGGACTTCCTCTCGATCGCGCGCGCCTGCGCCTGATCCGAAGGGAGATTGAAATCGCAGGTGGCATGGGCGGAAAGCCCATGCTATGGCCAGCGCCGTTCCGCGGGATGCCGCCATCTTGGCAGGCGCCCGCGCCATACCCATTTCGAGAGCCATGCAGAACGTCCTCATCGTCATTCACCTGCTGATCGTGATCGCGCTGGTCGGCGTCGTGCTGCTGCAGCGCTCCGAAGGCGGCGGCCTCGGCATGGGCTCGGGCGGCGGAGGCGGCGTCGGCGGCTTCATGACCGGCCGCGGCCAGGCCAATGCGCTGACCCGCGCCACGGCCATTCTCGCCGGTCTGTTCTTCATCACCTCGATCGCGCTGGCGGTGATGGCGACGCATGGCCGCACGCAGCGCTCGATCATCGACGGCGCCCCGGCGCCTGCGGGCACGACCGCCCCGGCCGCTCCGAGCGGGCCTTCCGCGCCGAATGCCGGCGGGGTGCTCGACCAGCTCCGGCAGATGCAGAACCAAGGCGGGTCGCAACCGCCGCAGCCGGGAACCCCGACGCGGTGACCGGAACGAGACAAGGGCAGGGGCCGGGAAACCGGCCCTTCTCTTTTGTGGACAAGCGTAGAGTGCAGGATCGGTCTGCGCCGACCCGCTTAGCGAATCGAAATCCTAGCGTTAAAGGTGATCTCCCATGACGCGGTATGTTTTCATCACCGGCGGCGTGGTGTCCTCGCTTGGCAAAGGCCTGGCGGCGGCTGCTCTGGCTGCTCTCCTGCAGGCGCGTGGCTATAAGGTCCGCCTGCGCAAGCTCGACCCCTATCTCAATGTCGATCCGGGCACGATGAGCCCGTATCAGCATGGCGAGGTCTTCGTCACCGACGACGGCGCCGAGACCGATCTCGACCTCGGTCATTACGAGCGCTTCACCGGCCGGCCCTGCAACAAGGGCGACAACATCACCACCGGCCGCATCTACATGGACATCCTGACGCGCGAGCGCCGGGGCGACTATCTCGGCGCCACCATCCAGGTGATCCCGCACGTCACCAACGCCATCAAGGAATTCGTCCTCTCCGGCAATGACGGCTACGACTTCGTGCTGGTCGAGATCGGCGGCACGGTCGGCGACATCGAGAGCCTTCCCTTCCTCGAGGCGATCCGCCAGACCAACCAGCAATTGCCGCGCGGCCAGTGCATCTTCCTGCATCTGACGCTGCTGCCCTATATTCCGACCGCCGGCGAGCTGAAGACCAAGCCGACGCAGCACTCGGTTGCCGAGCTGCGCTCGATCGGCATCCAGCCCGATATCCTGCTCTGCCGCACCGATCGCGAGATCCCGGTCGAGGAGCGGCGCAAGCTCGCGCTGTTCTGCAATGTCCGCGAGACCGCAGTGATCGAGGCCCGCGACGTTGCCTCGATCTATGATGTGCCGCTGTCCTATCACGCCGAGGGGCTCGATACCGAGGTCCTGGCCGCCTTCGGCCTGGACGACAAGACCGCCCCCGACATCAGCAACTGGCGGCGGATCTCCGAGCGGATCAAGAACCCGGAAGGCGAGGTCACCATCGCCATCGTCGGCAAGTACACCGGGATGAAGGACGCCTATAAGTCGCTGATCGAGGCGCTGACCCATGGCGGCATCGCCAACCGGGTCAAGGTCAATCTCGACTGGATCGAGTCCGAGGTGTTCGAGAAGGAGGACCCGGCGCCGTTTCTCGAGCATGTCCACGGCATCCTCGTCCCCGGCGGATTCGGCCATCGCGGCGCCGAAGGGAAGATCAAGGCGGCGAGCTTCGCAAGGCAGCGCAAGGTGCCCTATTTCGGCATCTGCTTCGGCATGCAGATGGCGGTGATCGAAGCGGCGCGCTCGCTCGCCGGTGTCAAGGACGCCAATTCGACCGAGTTCGGCCCGACCGAGCAGCCCGTCGTCGGCCTGATGACCGAGTGGATGCGCGGCAACGAGCTGGAGCAGCGCTTCTCCGGCGGCGATCTCGGCGGCACGATGCGGCTCGGCGCCTACCAGTCGAAGCTGTCGGACGACACCAAGATCGCGCAGATCTACGGCTCGACCGAGATCTCCGAGCGGCATCGCCACCGCTACGAGGTCAATATGGGCTATCGCGAGCTGCTCGAGGCCAAGGGCCTGCGTTTCAGCGGCGTCTCGCCCGACGGCCTGCTGCCGGAGACGGTCGAATATCCCGACCATCCCTGGTTCATCGGCGTGCAGTACCATCCCGAGCTGAAGTCGCGGCCTTTCGAGCCGCATCCGCTCTTCGCCAGCTTCATCGAGGCGGCGGTGGTGCAGAGCCGCCTGGTCTGATCCTTGGCGATCAATCGACCGGCACCGCGACCCAGGGGTGGCGGTGCTGGGTGTAGACCTGCTTGCCCGGCGCCGGAAAATCCGGGTCGGCGAAGGCGCCGACGGCGACCGCAATCATCTCCGGCTTGCGCAATGGCTCCCAATAGACCGTGCTGCCGCAGCGCGGGCAGAAGTGCTGAGTAACGTCGAAGCCGCTGTCGGCCTCGCGGCTATAAGATTTCGCTTCGCCGCTGATCTCCACCTCTGAACGCGGGAAGAAGGCGGCGATGCCATAGGTGCTGCCGGTGCGCCGCTGGCATTCCCGGCAATGGCAGAGCGAGACGAGCGCCGGCTCGCCGCGGCAGATCAGGCTCAGAGCCCCGCAAGAGCATTGCGCATGTCTGTCCTTCATGGAGCGTCTCCGTGACGTCGTCCGCGTGTTCACAGCCCAAGACGCGACAGTCTGGCGCGCCGGCGCCGCTGACGTATAGTGATCTCCTTGAGCATCATGGCATGCAAGGGGCGGCAGCATGACGATCTCGATGGCCGGGTTGCCGGCGTTCATTCTGTATTTCTGCGTCGGGTTCGCGCTGATCGCCGGTTTTGCCGCGGTCTACATGCGGCTCACCAACCATGACGAGATCGCGCTGATCCGCGGCGGCAATCTCTCCGCCGCGATCGCCTTCGGCGGCAATCTGGTCGGCTTCTCGGTGCCGCTGGAGACGGCGATCGAGCAGGCGGCGAGCATTCCCGACCTGGTGATCTGGGCGGTGATCGCCATGGTCGTCCAGTTTGGCGCCTATGGCTTTGCCCGCATCGTCATCCCCGATCTCTCGCGCAAGATCGAGGAGGACCGGATTCCCTCGGCAGCGATGCTGGCAGTGATTGCCGTGATCAGCGGCACGCTTGCCGCTGCCAGCATGAGCTTGTAGGAGGCCGCAATGAAGCGCTCGACCCAGATCGGGCTCGCCGCGGCAGGCGTGGTGCTTGTCGCGACCTACTGGTCGCTCTCCGGCGGCGAGACCGATGATTCGCTGGTCTACAGCAATCTCGCCGAGTGCCGGGCTGCCAACCTGCTCGGCTCCAGCCAGTGCGAGCAGCGCTTCAACGAGGCCTCCGCCAATCATCTGCGCGATGCCAAGAAGTTCACCAGCAGTGCTTCCTGCGAGCAGGAATACGGCGCCAGCGGTTGCCAGAGCGCGGTCTGGAACAATGCCCAGGTCTTCATCCCGGCCTTGGCGGGGATCATGCTGGCGCGGCAGTTCATGTCGGGCGGCGGCGCGGCGCAGCCATTGCTGCCGCCGACCAGCGCGGCCTGTCCGCCAGGTACGCGCCAGCCCGGCTCCGGGCGTCCCGAATGCGAGCAGCCCGCCCGGAGCTCGTCCTCGTCATCCTCATCGTCCAGTGGCGGCTATTATGGCGGCAGCAGCAGCCGCTCGCGCGCCTATACGACGACCTCCGGCCAGGCGATGGTCGCACGCAACATCTCCTCGACCGGCATGGCGAGCACGCCGAGCGTCGCCTCCCGCGGCGGTTTCGGCTCGACCTCGCGCTCCTTCTCCTCCTCGTCGTCGTCCTGACCGATGCAGCGCCTTCGCCCATCACCACGCAAGAATTGGCAGGCGGAGGCCGAGCGTCTCGGCTTCGCCTATCACACGCTCGACGGCGAGACCTATTGGGACGAGAGCGTCGCCTATGCCTTCTCGCTGAAGGAGATCGAGGAAGACATCGAGGCTCCGACCAGCGAGATCGAAGGCCTGTGCTTTGCCTTCGTCGAGCGTGCCCTCAAGGACGAGGCCATCCTGCGCCGGCTCGCTATCCCGGAGCCGCAATGGAGCCTGATCCGCGACAGCTGGCAGCGCGGCGATCGCAATCTCTATGGCCGACTCGACCTCGCCTATGACGGCAAGGGGCCCGCCAAGCTGCTTGAGTACAACGCCGATACGCCGACCTCGCTGTTCGAGGCGGCTGTGGTGCAATGGGACTGGCTCGAGCAGGCGATGGCGCAGGGCCTGATCTCGCGCGGCTGCGACCAGTTCAACTCGCTGCACGAGCGCCTGATCGCCGCCTTCGGCCAGCTGCGCAGTCCGAAACCGGAACGCATGCACTTCACCTGCGTGCAAGGCAGCGTCGAGGACAAGGGCACGGTCGACTATCTGATGGATTGTGCCGGCCAGGCGGGAATCGACGCCCGTTTCACCTTCATCGAGGAGATGGGCCTGCTCGCCGACGGGCGCTTCTGCGATGGCGCCAGCCTGCCGATCGAGATGCTGTTCAAGCTCTATCCCTGGGAGTGGCTGTTCCGCGAGCAGTACGCCTCGGCGCTTGCCGGCTCGCGCTGCCAGTTCGTCGAGCCGCCCTGGAAGGCGCTCGTCTCCAGCAAGGGGCTGCTGCCCTATCTCTGGGAGATGGCGCCCGGCCACCCCAACCTCCTGCCTGCCTATTTCGAGGACGATCCGCGCTGCGCGGAGCTGGGCGCGAACCACGTCCGCAAACCGCTCTATTCGCGCGAGGGCGCCAATGTGACGCTCATCGAGGGCGGTACGGTGCGCGACAGCGATGATGGGCCCTATGGCGCCGAGGGCTTCATTCTGCAGGCGACCGCGATGCTGCCGAACTTCGACGGCAATTATCCGGTGCTCGGCTCCTGGCTGGTGGCTTCGCAGCCTTGCGGGCTCGGCATCCGCGAGGACACGACTCCGATCACCAAGAACACCTCGCGCTTCGTGCCGCATTTCATCGAGCCTTGACCCTCTGGGAAGCTCCCAGTCGTCCCGGGCGGAGCGAAGCGGAGACCCGGGACCCATTCCGGAACGGTTCAGGCATGGATCCCGGATCGGCGCCGCTATCGCGGTTTGTCCGGGATGACCCTCAGGATGAGATCACAATGACCACGACCTCCGAACCACGCGGCCTCGACCATCTCGTCATCGGCGTCGCCGATCTCGATGCGGCCGGCGCCTTCTACGCCGATCTCGGCTTCCGTGTCGGCGCACGCAATCGCCATCCCTGGGGAACCGAGAACCGGATCGTCCAGTTTCCCGGCGCATTCCTCGAACTGATCACCGTCGGCGACCCGACACTGATTCCGCCGCATGCGCCGCGGCAGTTCTCCTTTGGCGCCTTCGTGCGCGACGCGCTGGCGCGGGGCGAGGGGATGTCGATGCTGGTGCTGGAGAGCCGCGATTCGACTGATGATGCCGAGGGCTTTCGCAGCGCCGGCATTGGCGACTTCGAGCCCTTCTTCTTCGAACGGCAGGCACGCCGGCCGGATGGCAGCGAGGTCCGTGTCGCCTTTTCGCTCGCCTTTGCCGAGAATCGGACGGCGCCCGAGTGCGGCTTCTTCGTCTGCCAGCAGCACGAGCCGCAGAACTTCTGGAACCCGGCTTTCCAGCAGCACGAGAACGGCGCGAGCGGGCTTTCCACCGTGTTCCTGGTGGCGCAGGAGCCGGCCGCGCAAACGGCTTTCCTCAGCGCCTTCTCCGGCGCCGAGAGCTTCGCGACGCCGGAGGGGGGCTTGCGCCTGCCGCTGCCGCGTGGACGGCTGGAGGTGCTGACTCCCGGGGCCGCCGAGACCGTGCTTGATGGCGAGAGCCGTCGGCAACAGGCTCATTTCGCCGGCTTTGCGGTCACGGTGCCGGATTTCGAACCTCTTCGGCAGCGGCTCTTGGAGCGCGGCATCGCTCACCGCCAGGAGGGCGCCCGCTTCGTCGTTCCGGGGAGTGCGGCCTTCGGCTGCGCCATCATCTTCGAGCGCGGCTGACCCTTCGCTCAGCTCGCTCTGGGCTCGGCGCCCGCACGGGCCGGCCCTTCGGGCAGGTTGGCCAGCAGGCCGAGCAAGGCGCGGTCGTGCAGGACGACCATGCGTTCCTTCGGCTTTAGCCAGATCATCGCGTCGGCGATCGTCTCGGCATCGATCAGCTTGGCCTGCGCCACGGCGCGGTCCGGCTCGATCTCGCCGCGCCGGCGCGACTGGACCTGCGGCAGCATGGCCTCATGGTTCGCGCGCAGCATCGGATCGGCGTGCAGGGTCGCAAGCCCGTCGTCATCGTCGAAGCCGGCCTGCGAGAACTCGGCCTGGAGCGCGTTGGCCCGCACGGCGATCGCCGGCGGATCGCCTTCCTCCGGCGTCAGCAAGAGCCCGCGCCGCTTCAGCCAGAGGCCGAGCGCGAGGTTGCCCGAGGCCCAGGAGAGCGGGATCGCCAGCAGCAGGCCGACGATCGTCGGCGACATCCAGGCGAAGAGCGAGGTCGCGATCATGAAGGCCGACAGGCCGGCGACGAGTCCGAGCAGGGTATGGGCGCGGTGCCTGCGAATGATGTCGTTGAGCGGGATCGAGCCGTCGTCGCGGCGCTGCGGATTCCAGCCGGTGTCGCGGCCGACCAGGATCTGGAAGACCGAGCCGGACTGGATCACCATCATGATCGGCGCGAAGAAGGCCGAGAACAGGATCTCCAGCAGGGCCGAAAGGACGAGCCGGATACCGCCGCCGCAGGCGCGCCTGAGCCTGCCGTCGAACAGCGTCAGCAGGAGGCCGAACAGCTTCGGCGCCAGGAGGATCGCCATGGTCAGCCCGAACAGGTTGAGCGCGCGTTCAGGGTCGAAGCGCGGCCAGACCGGGAAGAGCCGGAACTCCTCGGTGAAATATTCCGGCCTGGCGTAATTGACCTGCAGCACGATCAAAATGCCGACCACCAGCTGCATCAGCCAGAAGGGCGAGGCGAGATAGGCCATCATGCCGGTGGCGAAATGCTGGCGGGTCGAGAGCTTAAGGCCCTTGGCGCCGATGATGCGCGAATGTTGCAGATTGCCCTGGCACCAGCGCCGGTCGCGGGTGGCGATGTCGATCAGCGAAGGCGGGCTCTCCTCATAGGAGCCCGTCAGGTCGGGCAGCATGTAGACCGACCAGCCGGCGCGCCGGATCAGCGCTGCCTCGACGAAATCGTGGCTGAGGACGTGGCCGCCGAAGGGCGGCTTGCCCTTGAGATCGGGAAGACCGCAATGATCGGCGAAGGCCTTCGTCCTGATGATCGCGTTGTGGCCCCAGTAGTTGCCGTCGCGACCGGACCAGATCGCCAGGCCCGTCGCGATGACCGGGCCGTAGACCCGCGCCGCGAACTGCTGCAGGCGCGCGAAGAAGGTGTTGCGGTTGATGATCAACGGCAGCGACTGGATGATGCCCGCGTCGGGGTCGGCCTCCATCGCCGCGGCGAGGCGCACGATGCAGGTGCCGGTCATCAGGCTGTCGGCGTCGAGCACGACCATGTGGGGGTAGTGTCCGCCCCAGCGCGTGACGAAGTCGGCGATGTTGCCGGCCTTGCGGTGATGGTTCTTCGGCCGGTGGCGATAATAGATGCGCGCATCCGGTCCAAGCCGCTGGCGCAGGGCCAGGAAGGCGCGTTCCTCCGCCACCCAGATGTCGGGGTTGGTGGTGTCGGAGACGATGAAATAGTCGAAATGGGCGCCCAGTCCCGTCGCCTCGATCGACTCGCGGATTGCCGCCACGGCCGCAAAGGTCCGTGCCGTCGACTCGTTGTAGATCGGCATGACCACGACGGTCTTCTGTGTCAGCGTCTCGGCGCGGGGACTCTTCACCAGCCGGAAGAGCAGGGCGCAGAAGCCGAGGATCGCGCTGGTGAAGGCGAGCGCGATCCAGGAGAAGTTCACGGTGAAGAGGACGAGCAGCACATACTGCAGGAAGGTCGTGCGGCTGACCGACACGACATGATACATCTCCCAGGCGCCGTAGGCGGTCAGCGCCCAGGCGCCGCCGAAGACGAAAATCCGGGCGAGCCAGGGCGTCTGCCAGGCCTGCGGTACAGCCGGCTTGCGCCCCTCGGAGGCATTCCAGCTGCGGAAGGACTGCACCGGCATCTCCAGCCGGTTCTCGGGCGGCGTCGCCTCGACCGGGGCGGGATAGCCGGTCGCGACCTCGATCTCGGCCGGGCGGGCAGCTACGTCCACAGTCACCAGGTCCACCGATTGAGCAGGGTTTCCGAAACCGGCTGGCCGCCGGCGTCGAGCACGAGGCGCAGTTCCGAGAGCGTCTCGCTGCCGGGATCGACCTCGAAGGCGACGCGCATGGTGCGTCGTTCCGGATAAGGCCAGAGCCGCAGGTTCTGGATCGAGCCCGGCGTTGCCGTCACATTGGCGCGGATGGCGGCGACGAGGGCAGCATCGCCAAGCCTGTCGCCGGTGAAGTCGACGAGGAAGCGGCGTCGGCGCGCCTGCGAGCCCCGGCCTTGCCGGATGCGCGTCGCGGTGGCGAGCGGCGGACGCTCGGGCGGCTGCCAGCACCAGGCCTGCCGATAGGCGATCGTCGTCTCGCTGCCGGCGGCGATCGGCTGGCGTGGGCGCCAGTAGCTGATGATGTTGTCGTTGAGCTCGGATTCGCTGGGGATTTCGATCAACTGGACCGAGCCCGGTCCCCATTCGCCAAGCGGCTCCATCCAGACGCTCGGCCTCAGCTCGAAGCGCTGGTCGTCGTCGACGAAGGCATTGGGATCGCGCTCGCGCTGGACCAGGCCGAAGCCGCGCGGATTGGAATCCTGGAAGGACGAGACCTGCAGATTGGCCGGGTTGCTGACCGGCCGGTAGATCCATTCGCCGTTGCCGGTGAGCATCTGCACGCCGGAGACCTCGTGGACCGCCGGGCGCAGATCATCGAAGCCGCGCCGGCTCTGCGGCCCGGAGAGATAGGTGCCCATCACGCAGCCGAAGCCGACATGGTCGAGATTGGCACGGGCGAACAGGGTCATCTCGACATCGATGAAGGTCACGTCGCCCGGGCGCAGCGTCATGCGGACTGCGCCGGTGACGCTCTCGGAATCGAGCAGCGCGTGGATGATCAGCATACCGGCGGCGGCGCTCGGCCGCTCGATCCAGTAGGCGCGGAAGAAAGGGATTTCCTCGCCGCGCGTCTCGCCGGGTCGCAGGATCAGGGCGCGAGCTACGGCCCCGAAATTCTGGCCGCGCGCCAGCGAGCGGAAGAAGGTCGCGCCCTGGAACAGCGCCAGCTCATAGGGACGCTCCAGCCCTGCCGAAACGCGGAAGCCCGAGAATTGGAGGTCTGCGCCCGCAGGCGGGGGCGCCACGCGGCCATAGTTGAACTTGCTGGGATCGAAGGCGACGCGCCGGACGATCTCGTCCTCGACCGTGAACAGGCTGACCGGCGACGAGAAGACATAGCCGCGGTGCAGCGGCTCGACGGTGAAGCCGCGATTCTCGCCGGCCCAGATCATGCCCGAAGACTGCGCCCTGATGCCGACATACTGGTCGTAGGGCAGGGTGGCGTAGCCCTCCGGCAGGTCGGTGGCGACCAATGGCACCATCGGCCGGCGCGAGAGCACGCGCGCCGCTTCGACGACGAGTGCGGGATCGAAGCGTTGTCCTTCGGCGATAACCGATTGCACCAGCCCGGCCCATGCCGTCGGGGCCTGCGCCGCCGCAGTGCCGACGGCAAACCGCTGCGCGATGGCGCCGGTCGCTGCGAGGCTCAAAAATCGACGGCGATTCAAGGATTTCGACATGATATCCAACTTGGGCCGGCAAAGCTCTGCCGACTTGCGCTTCTAGAGCATTTCGCGCGGGGCTGAAAAGCGCAGTGCGAGGCCAAAGGCGAAAAAAGGAGCGCCTTGCATGCAGGAATGCCATGCTGAAAACGAAGCCGTGCCGAATGGCTCGTCAGAGGCCGGCATCTGGGCGCTTCGTCCGCTGGGCTTTGCCAAATCCGCTCGCTATCGGCTATCCACCGCCGGGCGGCATTCGCCTGCGCCCGCGACGACGGCCGGTCGTGGCCGCGCTTCCTCGTTAACGAGCATGTGACAGGACGATCATGACGGAAATGCAGCCCGCCCGGACCTGTCTTGCCATCGTGCTGGCCGCGGGCGAGGGGACCCGGATGAAATCGGCACGGCCGAAGGTGCTGCACGAGGTGGCTGGCCGCTCGCTGCTCGGCCATGTCCTGGCAGCAGTGACGACCGCCGGCGCCGATGCGCTCGCGGTGGTTATCGGGCCCGATCGTCCCGATGTGGCGGCCGAGGTCAGGAAGCATGCTCCGCACGCCGCGGTCTTCATTCAGAGCGAGCGCAAGGGCACAGCGCATGCGGTGCTGGCGGCCCGTGAGAGCCTGGCGGGCAAGCACGACGATGTGCTGGTGGCGTTTGCGGATACGCCGCTGGTGCGTCCCGAGACCTTCGCCGACCTGCGCAAGGCGTTGCATGGCGGTGTCGGCGTTGCGGCGCTGGGCTTCGAGGCGAAAGATCCAGCCGGCTATGGTCGTTTCGTCACCCAGGACGGTGCGCTGCACGCCATCGTCGAACACAAGGATGCCGACGAGGCGACGCGCAGGATCACCCTGTGCAATGCCGGGCTGATGGCGCTCAATGGCCACAAGGCGCTCGCCATCCTCGACGCGATCGGCTGCGCCAATGCGCAGAACGAATATTACCTGACCGACGCCGTTGCAGTGGCGCGAGCGCAAGGCTTGAAGACGGTCGCAAGGGTTGCGCCCGAGGCCGAGGTGCAGGGGGTCAACGATCGGGTCCAGCTCGCGGCCGTCGAGGCCGATTTCCAGCGCCGCAAGCGGCTTGAGGCGATGCTGGCCGGCGCCACGCTGATCGCGCCCGAAACCGTGTTCTTCAGCCATGACACTGTGATCGGCCGCGATGTCCTGATCGAGCCCAACGTCGTCTTCGGCCCCGGCGTCAAGGTCGCGGACAATGCCGTCATCCACGCCTTCTCGCATCTCGAGGGGGCGAGCGTCGGCTCAAGCGCCTCGATCGGCCCCTATGCGCGCCTGCGCCCGGGTGCCGAACTGGCGAAGGGCGCCAGGGTCGGCAACTTCGTCGAGATCAAGGCGGCAGCGATCGGCGAGGGCGCCAAGGTCAACCACCTGACCTATATCGGCGATGCCGAGATCGGCGCGAACGCCAATATCGGCGCCGGCACGATCACCTGCAATTATGACGGCTTCGTCAAGTCTAGGACGATCATCGGCGAGGGCGCCTTCGTCGGTTCCAACTCCGCGCTGGTCGCGCCGGTGACGATCGGGGCGGGTGCCTATGTCGGCTCGGGCTCGGTCATCACCCGCGACGTCAAGCCGGATGCGCTCGCCGTCGCGCGCGGCCGGCAGATGGAGCGCGAGGGCTGGGCTTCGGCCTTCAGGGCTGCAGCACAGGCCCGAAAGGCCCGACAATAAGCGATTTGCAAGGCATTTCGTTCACAGTTCGATATTCAACGTGATTTCGCATTTGCCGGCTCGCGGCTTATTGCGATGCGCATCGATATCAACGGATGAGGCACATCCATGTGCGGGATCGTGGGCATTCTCGGCAAACAGGCCGTCGCCGGCCAGGTCGTCGAGGCGTTGCGGCGGCTCGAATATCGCGGCTATGATTCAGCCGGCGTCGCGACCCTCGAAGGCGGCCGGCTCAGCCGCCGCCGCGCCGAGGGCAAGCTCAAGAATCTCGAAGTGCGCCTCTCCAACGAGCCGCTCGATGGCTTGATCGGCATCGGCCATACCCGCTGGGCGACGCATGGCAAGCCGACCGAGAGCAATGCCCATCCGCACGCCACGGAGAAGCTCGCGGTCGTCCACAACGGCATCATCGAGAACTTCCGCGAGCTCAAGGCCGAGCTTGAGGCCGACGGCCACGTCTTCGCCAGCGAAACCGATACAGAGGTCATCGCCCATCTCGTCACCCGCGAGCTCGATCGCGGCAAGGACCCGATCGCGGCGGTCGGAGCGTCGCTGCCGCATCTGCGTGGCGCTTTCGCGCTCGCCTTCCTGTTCGAGGGACAGGAAGACCTGCTGATCGGCGCCCGCAAGGGCTCGCCGCTCGCAGTCGGCATCGGTGACGGCGAGATGTATCTCGGCTCGGACGCGCTGGCCTTGGCGCCTTTCACCAATCTGATCGCCTATCTCGACGAGGGCGACTGGGTGGTGCTGAACCGCAAGGGCGCGACCTTCTACGACGCCGACGGCAGCCAGGTCGAGCGCCGCGCCCAGCGCGTCGCGGCCGGCGCCTTCCTAGTGGAGAAGGGCAATCACCACCACTTCATGGCCAAGGAGATCTACGAGCAGCCGGAAGTGGTCGGCCATACGCTGACGCATTATGTCGACATGGCGAATGGCGTGGCGCGGCTGCCGTTCGAGACGCCGTTCGACTGGAAGGACCTGTCGCGCCTCTCCGTCTCGGCCTGCGGCACAGCTTACTACGCCGGTCTCACCGCCAAATACTGGTTCGAGAAGCTCGCCCGCCTGCCGGTCGAGATCGATGTCGCCTCGGAGTTCCGCTATCGCGAGGCGCCGCTGCCGGCGAACGGGCTCGCGCTCTTCGTCTCGCAATCGGGCGAGACCGCCGACACGCTCGCCTGCCTGCGCTATGCCCGCCAGGAAGGCCAGCACATCATGTCGGTGGTCAACGTGCCGACCTCGACGATCGCGCGCGAGAGCGATGTCGTCGCCCCGACGCTGGCCGGCCCCGAGATCGGTGTCGCCTCGACCAAGGCCTTCACCTGCCAGCTGACGGCGCTCGCTGGCCTCGCCATCGCCGCCGCCCGCGCCCGCGGCACGCTCACGGCCGAGCAGGAAGCGGCTTACGTCCAGGAACTGATCGCGCTGCCCGGCCTGATGGCGCAGGCGCTGACGCTGGAGTCCGAGATCGAGAAGCTCGCCCGCAAGCTCTCCAGGGCGCGCGACGTGCTCTATCTCGGCCGCGGCACCGCCTTCCCGCTGGCGCTGGAAGGCGCGCTGAAGCTCAAGGAAATCAGCTATATCCACGCCGAAGGTTATCCGGCCGGCGAGCTCAAGCACGGCCCGATCGCGCTGATCGACGAGGACATGCCGGTCATCGTCATCGCCCCGCACGATGCGCTCTTCGAGAAGACGGCCTCGAACATGCAGGAGGTCGCGGCACGCGGCGGCCGGATCATCCTGATCACCGACGCCAAGGGAGCGGCCGAAGCCGGGGTCGTGCCGGAGGCGACGATCATCATGCCGGAGATGGATCCGCTGTTCGCGCCGATCGTCTATGCGGTGCCGATCCAGATGATCGCCTATCAGACGGCCGTCTTCATGGGCAAGGACGTCGACCAGCCGCGCAATCTGGCGAAGTCGGTCACCGTCGAGTGATCTCTACCCGGTTCTAGTCCGGCTCCGGCCGGCTTGCGACATAGGTGCCGGCGGCGATCAGGCCGGCGCCGCTCAGCCAGAGCGCGATCGGCGGCGCATCGGTCGCCGCCACGATGACGAAGCTCAGCAGCATCGAGCCGCAGGCGAGATATTTCGTCCTGCGGGCAATCGCGCCGGTTTCGCGCCAGCGCACGACCTGCGGGCCGAGCCGGGGGTGATTGACCAGCCAGGTTTCGAACCGCGGCGAGGAGCGCGAGAAGCACCAGGCCGCCGCGATCAGGAAGACGGTGCCGGGCATCACGGGCAGGATCAGCCCGATGATTCCGAGCAGTACGCAGAGCCAGCCGACCGCAAGATAGAGCGGCCGATGCCAGCGGCGTTGAGATCTGGACGGTTCGGACACGAGGCCTATCGACGAATCGGGGGCTAGTCAGCGGCTGGCGCTCGGCTATCGTTCGATAGTGCGGCGCAATATGGTCAGGCCGCAAGAGCGACGGAGACCCGGATCGCCTATGACTGCCCGCACGCCCGATCCGCGCCTCGTCGTCCAGCCCGATCTGCTGCGGCCAACCTTCGGGACCAGGCTCAGGCGCTATTTCCTGACCGGTCTCGTGCTGGCAGCGCCGCTCGCCATCACCGCCTCGGTGACCTGGTGGTTCATCAACCTGGTCGAC
This sequence comes from Allobosea lupini, assembly GCF_900109525.1. Classification (GTDB taxonomy): domain Bacteria; phylum Pseudomonadota; class Alphaproteobacteria; order Rhizobiales; family Beijerinckiaceae; genus Allobosea; species Allobosea lupini. The sequence continues at coordinate 232,035 of NZ_FOAN01000001.1, forward strand.
GGCATGGTGAAACCGCTGGTGCCGGCCCAGTTCTGGCCCGAAAACCATCTGCCGTTCCCGCTGCCCGGCTTCGGCCTGATCATCGCCCTGATCGGCCTGACGGTGATCGGCTTTTTTGCCGCGAACCTGGTCGGGCGCACCCTGATCGGCGCCGGCGAATCGCTCCTCAACCGGATGCCGGTGGTGCGCGGCCTCTACAAGGGCGTGAAACAGATCTTCGAGACGATCTTCTCGCAGTCCGGCACCTCGTTCCGGACGGTCGGCATGGTGCAGTTTCCACAGCCGGGCATGTGGTCGATCGTCTTCATCGCCCAGGAGGCGGCGCCGGAGATCGCCGGCAAGCTGCCCGACGGCGACGAGCAGATCGGCGTCTTCCTGCCCTGCACGCCGAACCCGACGACTGGATTTTTCTTCTACCTGCCGCGGCGTGAGGTGGTGGAACTGTCGATCTCGATCGAAGACGGCGCCAAGCTGATCATGTCGGCTGGGCTGATCCAGCCTGGCGAGCCATTGTCGGACGGGGCGAAGTAACTCAGCCCTTCAGTGGCACCCAGATTTCGACGATGCCGTTGCCGCTGGCGCCGTCGAAGCGCTGGTCCATGCGTTCGAGTGTCACGCCCATCGCCGGCTCCCGGCCCGATTTCGGCAGCCAGTCGCGCCAGATCGCCTCATAGGTCTGCTTGATGCCGGTGATGTGGCCGCTGTGCTCGAACACGGCACAGAGTTGCTCCGGCACGCTCAGCCGGGCGAACTCGTCGGGCAGGTCGCTGAAGGACGAGACCTCCGCGCCGGCAATGTAATCGAAGGCGCCGACATCGTCGCAGTTATAGCTCGCGCCATAGGCGACATAGCCCTTCTGGCCGGGGATATGGCCGAAATGCGGGGCGATTCTCTGCCAGAGCAGCGGAATGCCTTGCGTGTTGTCGACCGAGAAATGACCGTTGAAGCCGGCGATCAGCAAGGGGGTACCGGTGACGATACGCGGCTCGGCGAGGGGAGTGCGGTTTGCAGCGTGCATGGACAGAGGCTCCACGAGAGCAAGAGATGACAGATCGCGCCTCGATCGCAGTTCGTCCGGCGTGATGCCGAACTGCTCGCGGAAGGCGCGGGTGAAGGCCTCGTGAGAGCCATAGCCCCAGTCGAGCGCGACCTGGAGGATGTCGGGCGCCCCATCGGCGAGCTGGCGCGCCGCTTCCGAGAGCCGGCGCTCGCGCACATAGCGCATCACCGAGCGGCCGGTCGCCACGCCGAAGGCGCGGCTCAGATGGAAGCGAGAGACGCCGCTGACCTCCGCGATCTCGTCGAGCGAGAGCTCGGAGGCGAAGCGGCTTTCGATGCACCAAAGGGCTTTCTTGATCGGGTCCATGGCTCACTCACGAAACGCCGGCACCATGGCGGAGGCGAAGCGCGTCTGCTTGATCAGGATTGCTGTCGCTCTTTCTAGCGCGCAGCCTTGGCGACATCGAGGAAGGCCCGCAGCGCCGGCGGCACGGCGCGGTGGCCGGGATAGTAGATCGCGACCCGCTCTGGGGCGGGCGTCCACGCTGCCAGAACCCGGCGAAGGCGACCCTCGGCCAGCGCCGCCTCGGCCGCCGGGCTGGCGACATAGGCGATGCCGAGGCCCGTGATCGCGGCATCCACCATCAGTTCCTCGTCGTCGAGGATGACCGGGCCGGCTGCCTCGATCGTCAGCGCCTGTCCGGCCCACTCGAACTCCCAGCGATAGAGCTTTCCGTTCGGCACGCGGTGGCCGATGCAGCGGTGTCGCGTGAGCTCGTCGGGTGTACCGGGCTCGCCGAAGCGTTCGAGATAGGCCGGCGACGCGACGCAGATGAAGCTGACTTTCGCACCGAATGGCACGGCGATCATGTCCTTCGGGATCGAGTCGACGAGGCGGACCCCGGCATCGAAACCGCCCGCGACGATGTCGATCAGCTTCCCCTCGACGACGAGGTCGACGACCACGTCGGGAAAGCGTTCGGACATCGCCGGCAGGATGTTGCGCAGGAGGATGGTTGCCCCCAGCCGCGGCGCATTGATCCGGACGGTGCCTGCGACATTGCCGCGGAAGGGGGCAACGCTGTCGAGCGCCTCGTCCAGGGTGGCGAGCGCCGGCTGAAGGCGGCCGAGCAATTCGAAGCCGGCTTCCGTCGGCGAGACGCTGCGTGTCGTGCGGTTGAGCAGGCGCACACCCATACGCTCCTCCAGCGCCCGCATCGCATGGCTCAAGGTGGAGGGCGCCGTGCCGAGCTCGTTTGCCGCGCGCCGGAAGCTGCGACGGGTCGCGACAGTGACGAAGGCGGTCAGGTCGTTCAGCGAAGGGCGAGTCATTGCTGGTGATTTTGCATCAGCCTGTACCAACTTCAACGGCTAATCCGAACAATAGTCGCCCGCTATCTCCTGTCGACTAAAGCGAACCACGCGGAGAGGCCGCTGCGTTCGCAGTCCATGAAAGGAACCGACATGACCAAACGCGACGCGATTTTTCCTGCCGACCGGCACGCCCTCTACGACGTCCATCAATATTCGGCCGCGATCCGGCATGGCGACCTGCTCTTCATCTCGGGGCAGGTCGGCAGCCGCGAGGATGGTTCGCCCGAACCCGTGTTCGAGGACCAGGTCCGGCGCGCCTTCGCCAATCTACGCGCCGTGCTGGCGGCGGCGGGGGCGAGTTTCGATGACGTCATCGACGTCATCTCGTTCCACACCGATCCGCAGACGCAATTCGAGAAGATGATGGCGATCCGCGCCGAAGAGATCGGCGAACCGCCCTATCCGACCTGGACCGCCGTCGGCGTGACCTGGCTCGCCGGCTTCGATTTCGAGCTCAAGGTCGTGGCGCGGATTCCGTCCAAGGCCGCCGACAGCGCTTCGGTCGCGTAGGCCAAGGCCGACTCAGCCTGCCCGCAGCAAGCGGATCGCGACATCGCGCTCGAACAGATAGAGCAGCGTCCGAATTGCCTGGCCGCGCGGGGTCTCCAGCTGGGGATCGCGCTCGATCAGCAGGCGGGCATCGTCGCGCGCCGCCGCCAAGAGATCGCCGTCGATCTCCGGCCGGGCGATGCGCCAGTCGGGCGAACCGGACTGGCGGGTGCCGAGCACCTCGCCTTCGCCGCGCAAGCGCAGGTCTTCCTCTGCGATGCGGAAGCCGTCCTCGCTCTCGCGCATGATGGTGAGGCGCGCTTCCGCCACCTGGCCGAGCGGACCCTTGTAGAGCAGCAGGCAGGTCGAGGCAGCGCTGCCTCGGCCGATCCGCCCGCGCAACTGGTGGAGCTGGGCCAGGCCGAAGCGCTCGGCATGCTCGATCACCATCACCGAGGCATTGGGCACGTCGACGCCGACCTCGATCACCGTGGTCGAAACCAGCACCCGCGTCTGGCCACGGGAGAAGGCGGCCATGGCGGCATCCTTGTCGCGTCCCGGCATCTGGCCGTGCAGCAGGCCGACCTTGTCGCCAAAGATGGCCTGCAGCGCCTCGAAGCGTTCCTGCGCCGCGGCGACATCGAGCGTGTCGGATTCCTGCACCAGCGGGCAGACCCAGTAGACCTGCGCACCGGCGTCGAGTGCGCGCCCGACCGCGCCGACGACTTCGTCATAGCGCTCAAGCGAGATCGCCCGCGTGGTGATCGGCTTCCGGCCGGCCGGTTTCTCCGAGAGGATCGAGACGTCCATGTCGCCGAACCAGGTCAGCGCCAGCGTGCGCGGGATCGGCGTCGCTGTCATGACGAGAATGTCGACCGCTTCGCCCTTGGCGCCGAGCAGCAGGCGCTGGTGCACGCCGAAGCGGTGCTGCTCGTCGACGACGGCGAGCGCAAGGTCGTGAAAGGCAACGCCCTCCTGGAACAGCGCATGGGTGCCGACGACAATGTCGATCTCGCCATTCGCCAGGCCTTCCAGCACCTGCCGGCGGCCGGCGCCCTTCTCGCGGCCGGTGAGCAGAGCGAGCTTGAGGCCGGCCTTGTCGGCGAGAGGCGCCAGGCGCTCGGCATGCTGGCGGGCGAGGATCTCGGTCGGCGCCATCAGCACCGATTGTCTTCTGGCTTCGGCTGCGGCCGCCATCGCCATCAGCGCGACCACGGTCTTGCCCGAGCCGACATCGCCCTGGAGCAGGCGCAGCATGCGCTCGGGTTTCTCCATGTCGTCATGGATGTCGGCGATCGCCTTGCGCTGGCCGTCGGTCAGCGTGAAGGGCAGGGCGGTTTCGATGGCGTGGCGCAAGGCGCCGTCGCCGGCGGTGGCGCGGCCGGCCGCCTTCTTCTGCTGGCGGCGCACCAAAGCGAGCGCGATCTGGCTCGCCAGCAATTCGTCAAAGGCGATGCGCCGGCGGGCGACCGTTTCCCCTGTCGCGGCCTTGAGATCGACCGGGTGATGCAGAGCGTGGATGGCGTCGCGGAAGGGCACGAAATCGTGCCGTGTCAGGAAGGCCGGATCCTGCCATTCCGGCAGCTCGGGACAGCGCTCGGCCGCTCCGGCGGCGATGCGGGCCATGACGCGCCCGCCTATGCCTTCGGTGAGCCCGTAGACCGGCTCGACCGAGGGCAGGGTGGCGGCGAGCTTGGGATCGAGGATGCGGTCGGGATGCACCATCTGACGCATGCCGTCCCAGAGTTCGAGCTTGCCCGAGATGATGCGATAAGCGCCGATCGGCAGGGTCTGCAGGAGATGGCGGACATCGGCATGGAAGAATACCAGCGTGACGTCGCCGGTTTCGTCCTCGACGATGACGCGATAGGGCGCCTTCGCCTTGGTCGGTGGGGCCGGGCGATGCTCGGTCACTTGCGCCGAGAAGGTCGCGACCTCGCCGATCGGCGCCTCGGCGATGCTCTCGCTCGGCCGTCGGTCGATCGCGCCGGTCGGCAGATGGAACAGCAAATCGGTGACGCGAGCGGCATGCGTCTCGTCGCCCAGCAGCCGGTCGAGCGCCTTGGCGAGCTTGGGGCCGACGCCGGAGAGGGCTGTGGCCGGTGCGAAGAGCGGATCGAGGACGGATGGACGCAATGGCTTCACGGCATGTCAGGAGTGCGAGCCCGGCGGCATTCCTGCCGCTGACTTCGCGAGATGGCATCGCTATATAGCTCGCGACGGCAGGCTCCGCGACGGGGCCGGCCCTATTTCCATTTCGCGAGGCCGAAGATGAGTGGCTCGACCCGTAGCAGCGCCGATCTCGACCCGCGACGGCGCAAGATCCTGTTCCGCGCCTGGCATCGCGGCATGCGCGAAATGGACCTGATCATGGGCCGCTTCGCCGATGCGCAGATCGGCAATCTGACCGATGCGGAGCTCGACGAATTCGAGCGGCTGATCGAAGTACTCGACCGCGACCTTTTGAGCTGGGTGACAGGGGAGGCACAGGTGCCGGAGAACTACGATACCGACGTCTTCCGGCGGCTGAAGGCCTTCCACCAGCACGACAAGCCGATCCATGTGTGAACCGCCGTCATGGTCGGGCTTGACCCGACCATCTCGGAAACCATTGGGCTCTGGTCCTGAGATTCTCGGGACAAGCCCGAGAATGACGCCTGAGAAAACTGCCCGATGAGCATTCCGCCTCCTACCCAGATCGCCAAGCCGCAGCTCGAGCGCGTCCTCGATGCGCTGAACCGCGGCGACAAGCCGACGCTCTCCGGCGTGCCCGATGGTTTCGACGCCGTCGTGCTCGCCGATCTGACGCGGGCCCGGGCGAAGAAATCGGAAGGGCCGGCGCTGATCGTCTTCATCGCCCGCGACGGTCAGCGCCTGCAGGTTCTGGAGAATGCGCTGCAGTTCGTCGCGCCCGATCTCGAGGTGATGAGCTTTCCGGCCTGGGACTGCCAGCCCTATGACCGCGTCTCGCCGGCGCCCTCGATCGTGGCGCACCGGATGACGACGCTGTCGCGCCTCGCCAGGACCAAGTCCGGCGATCGGCCGCGCCTGCTGCTGACCACCGTCAACGCCGCGCTCCAGCGCGTGCCGGCCTTCGGCAAGGTCGCCTCCGAGAGCTTCTCGGCAGCGCCGGGCAACATGGTCGATACGGAGGAACTGGCGCGCTGGCTCGACGTCAACGGCTACCTGCGGACCTCGACGGTGCGCGAGACCGGCGAGTTCGCCGTGCGCGGCGGCATCGTCGACCTCTTCCCGCCGGGCATGCCGGCGCCGATCCGGCTCGACTTCTTCGGCGACACGCTGGAATCGATCCGGACCTTCGATCCGGAGACGCAGCGCACCACCGGGCAATTGCGCGGGCTCGACCTCGTGCCGATGTCCGAGGCACAGATGACGAGCGACTCGATCCGTCGCTTTCGCCAATCCTATATCGCGACCTTCGGCACGCCCGGCCGCGACGACACGCTCTATGAGGCGGTGAGCGAAGGCAGGCGTCCGGCCGGTCTCGAGCACTGGCTGCCGCTGCTGGCCGAGAAGCTCGACACGCTCTTCACCTATCTGCCCGATGTCCCGATCGTCCTCGACCATCACGCCGATGATGCGGTGGCCGAGCGCATCAGCCTCATCAAGGACTATTACGAGGCCCGCAAGAGCGCGCTCGATCAGCCGTCGCCGGGCTCGATACCCTATAAGCCGCTGCCGCCGGAGGCGCTCTATCTCTCGCCGGCCGATTGGCGCGGCATCATCGGCGAGGCCGGTGTCGCCTCGCTGACGCCGTTCCAGCTGCCGGAGAGCGAAGGCAAGCTCGTCGTCGATCTCGGCGGCAAGCAGGGGCGCAACTTCGCGGCGGAACGCGCCGACAATTCCGGCAGCGTCTTCGACGCGGCCGTCGCGCATGTGAAGGCCCTGGAGGCAGACGGGCGACGCGTCATCCTCGCCGCCTGGTCGGAGGGCTCGCGCGAGCGCCTCGCCCATGTGCTGGCAGATCACGGCCTGAAGGCCGTGCAGATGACCGGTAGCCTGCGGGCGGCCTTCGACCTCAAGCCCGGCACCACCGCGCTCGCCGTCTGGGGGTTCGAGACCGGCTTCGAGGCCGGCAGGCTCGCCGTCATCGGCGAACAGGACATCCTGGGCGACCGGCTGGTACGGCCGCGCAAGAAGACGCGCCGGCCGCAGGACTTCATCAACGAGCTGTCCTCGCTGACACCCGGCGACATCGTCGTCCATGTCGATCACGGCATCGGCCGCTTCGTCGGCCTGCAGACGATCACGGCGGCCGGCGCGCCGCATGACTGCCTCGAAATCCACTACGCCGGCGACGCCAAGCTGTTCCTGCCGGCCGAGAATATCGAGCTGCTCTCGCGCTACGGCTCGGAGGACACCGAGGTTGTGCTCGATCGGCTCGGTGGCGGCGGCTGGCAGGCGCGCAAGGCCAAGCTGAAGCAGCGCATCCGCGAGATGGCTGGCAAGCTGATCCAGATCGCGGCTGCCCGCGCGCTCAAGGAAGCGCCCCGCCTGATCCCGCAGGACGGGCTCTACGACGAGTTCTGCGCCCGCTTCCCTTATGAGGAGACCGAGGACCAGCAGAACACGATCGATGCCGTGCTCGAGGATCTCGCGGCTGGCCGTCCGATGGACCGGCTGGTCTGCGGCGATGTCGGTTTCGGCAAGACCGAGGTGGCGTTGCGCGCCGCCTTCACCGCCGCGCTCGCCGGCAAGCAGGTCGCGGTCGTGGTGCCGACGACGCTGCTGGCGTGCCAGCACTACCGCAATTTCGCCGAGCGCTTCGCCGGCCTGCCGGTCAAGGTCGGCCAGGCCTCGCGCTTCGTCTCGGCGCCCGATCTGAAGGCGGTCAAGCAGGGTATTGCCGACGGGACAATGGACATCACCGTCGGCACACATGCGCTGCTTGGCAAGGGCATCGACTTCAAGGATCTCGGCCTCGTCATCGTCGACGAGGAGCAGCATTTCGGCGTCGCCCATAAGGAGCGACTGAAGGAAATGCGCGCCGAGGTCCACATGCTGACGCTGACGGCGACGCCGATCCCGCGCACGCTCCAGCTCGCCATGACCGGCGTGCGCGAGCTCTCGATCATCGCGACGCCGCCGGTCGACCGCCTGGCGGTGCGCACCTTCGTCACACCCTTCGATCCGCTGATCGTGCGCGAGGCGCTGCTGCGCGAGCGCTATCGCGGCGGGCGGTCCTTCTATGTAGTGCCGCGCATCGAGGACATCGCCGAGGTCAAGGACTTCCTCGACAAGCAGGTGCCGGAGTGCAAGGTCGGCATTGCCCATGGCCAGATGGCGGCTGGCACGCTGGAAGACGTGATGACGGCCTTTTATGAGGGCCAGTACGACATCCTGCTCTCGACCACGATCGTCGAATCCGGGCTCGACATTCCCACCGCAAACACCCTGATCATCCATCGCGCCGACATGTTCGGCCTGGCGCAGCTCTATCAGCTCAGGGGGCGCGTCGGCCGCTCGAAGGTGCGCGCCTATGCGCTCTTCACCGTGCCGGCCAACCGCAAGCTGACCGAGCAGGCCGATCGGCGTCTGAAAGTTCTGCAATCGCTCGATACGCTGGGCGCCGGCTTCCAGCTCGCCAGCCACGACCTCGACATCCGCGGCGCCGGCAACCTGCTCGGCGACGAGCAGTCCGGCCATATCAAGGAGGTCGGCTACGAGCTTTACCAGCAGATGCTGGAGGAGGCGGTGGCGGCGCTCAAGGCTGGCGTCGAGATCGAAAGCGATGCGCAGTGGTCGCCGAGCATCCAGATCGGCGCGCCGGTGATGATCCCCGAGCACTATATCGGCGATCTGACGCTCAGGCTGACGCTCTACAAGCGCCTCTCGACGATGGACGACGACGGCGACCTGCAGTCGTTCGGCGCCGAGCTGATCGACCGCTTCGGCCCGCTGCCGGAGGAGGTCAACCAGCTGCTGGAGATCGTCGCGATCAAGGCGCTCTGCAAGCGCGCCAATGTCGAGAAGGTCGAGGCCGGGCCGAAGGGCATCATCGTCGCCTTCCGCGACAACGAGTTCGCCAATCCGGAGGGGCTCGTCTCGTATGTCGCGAAGATCGGGACGCTGGCCAAGGTTCGCCCCGACATGCGCGTCGTCTTCATCGACGATTTCGAGACGGCCGAGCAACGCCTGACCGGCACGCGCCGGCTGCTGACCGATCTCGCGCGCATCGCCGAGCGGAAGAAGGCGGCGTAGGGCCTCATCCGTCATTCTCGGGGAACGCGCAGCGGCGACCCGAGAATCTCATGAAGGGAAGGCGCGGGTTGGAGTCTCCTCCGGCCTGAGATGCTCGGGTCAAGCCCGAGCATGACGGCCTTCTGGCTTTAGCCCGGATTGCGCCGCCTGATCTCGACGCGCTCGGGCGCGTGCGTGATCACGTCGACGATGGCGAGGTCGGGTCGGTCGAGGCGCGGCAAACCGTCGTCCTCGCCGGCGCGGCGGGTGACGACCAGGCTGGTCAGCGACTTGTGGCCGCCGAGCCGCGAGCGCGCGAGCGCCGGCTCCAGCGCGGCGGGGATGACGAGATGGACCATGCGCCCGCCTTCCAGGCAGGCACGCAGGTCGTCGAGCACGAACAGTCCGAGCGGCAGGAGCTCGACGCCAGTGAGCAGCGCGATGCCGGGCCCGGTCGCGAGCGCAGCGAGATCGCCGCCGACCAGCGTGGTGACGATGCGCGAGGACGCCAGCGGCTTCAGCACGCGCGAGATCTCGAGCGCTTTGGCGAGCACCTCCTTCTCACTGACCGTGAAGGGACCGGCGAGGCTGTGTCCGTCGACGACGCGGATCGGCGCCCGGTTCGCTGCAGGCGGCAATGCCGATGGCGTAGCGCCGTGGCCGAGCAGCGGCTCCAGCGCCGCGACGCCGTCGGGTACGCGCGCTCCGAAGCCGCCGATGAAGCGCATGCCGAAGGAGCGGGCGGCGACGTCGCGGAGCAGGTGAAGCGGCTGCAGCTCGCCGATCCGTGGCACGCCGAGCGCCATCACCGCGCCGGAGCGCTCGATGATCGGCAAGAGCTCCGCTTCCTTGGCATGGGCCGGCAGGAGCATCGGCGACAGGCCGGCCCGCAGGCTGGCGAGGATCGAGACCAGGGCCTCAGGGCCGAGCGGGGCCAGGATCGCGACGCAGGCGCCAGCTTGCGGCTTGGCGAGGAGGAGAAGGTTGGCAAGCCGGTCGACGCGGCCGTCGAGCTCGGCGAAGCCGAAGGCATTGGGGGAAAAATCGCTCCAGTCGCGCCGGCCGGGCGGGTCGCGGAAGGCCGGCTCATAGCCGCGGCGGGCGGCGAGTGCCTTCAGCAGGCTGTCGAAATCGAGCCCTTCGACCAGCGCGCCGATGGAGATTTCGTCGGAGCCCATCCGCATCGCCGGTCCTAGATCACGATGGTTTCAGATCGGGTCGATCCAAAACCATAAAGCGTGATCGGTTCTGAGAGTTCAGAGCAGGCTTCCTGCGAAAAATCGGTTCCCACTTTCTCGCGTCCTGCTCTAGTTGGCGGGCGCGGGCGGGGAGGGCGACCGCGCCAGCGTCTCATTTGAGAAGAAGAATTTCGGTCGCCGCTCGGGCAGGGTGATCTCGCGCGCCCGCGCCAGCCAAGTCTCCGGCAGATAGTAGAGCGGCACGACATAGAAGCCGGACAGCAGCAAACGATCGAGCGTGCGCACGGTCGCCACGAAATCCTCGCGCGAACGTGCCGCCAGCAGTGCCTGCAATGTTGCGTCGATGGCAGGCGAGCGCACGCCGGCATAGTTGAGCGCGCCCTTGCGCTCGGCATTGGCCGAACCCCAGCGGCCGATCTGCTCATTGCCGGGCGAGGCGGAAGCCGGCCAGGTCCACTGGATCATGTCGAAGTCGAAGGTCGAGAGCCGGCGCCAGTACTGGACGTCGTCGATCAACCGGACCGAGACGGTGATGCCCAGGCGTGCGAGCGAGGTCGCATAGTTCAGCGCCAGGCGCTCCTGCGGGCGGTTGGTGACGGTGATCTCGAAGCCGAAAGCCTCGCTCTGGCCGTCCTTGCGCAGCTGTCCGTCGTTCAGCCGGTAGCCGGCGGCTTCCAGCAAAGCGAGCGCGCGGCGAGCCTGGTCACGGTCGCGGCCGGAGCCGTCGGTCGTGGCCGGGGCCCAGGTTCCGGCGAGGATGTCGTCGCGCACGGCGCCGGGAAAGGCGGCGAGCAACGCCTTCTCGTGCTGATCGGCCGGCACGCCGAGCGCCGAGAGCTCGCTGTCGGCGAAGAAGCTGCCGGCGCGTCGGTAGACGCCGTGGAACAGGTTGCGATTGGCCCATTCGAAGTCGAACAGCATCGCCAGCGCCTCGCGGACGCGGATATCGGCGAATTGCGGGCGGCGTGTGTTGAAGACCAGTCCGGTCATGCCCTTGGGCGTCTGGAATCGGAAGGTGTCGCGGACGATCCGACCCTCGCGCACGGCGGGGACGTCATAGCCGGTCATCCAGCGCGTCGGGTCGCTTTCAAGACGAACATCGTAAAGTCCTGCCTTGAAGGCTTCGAACAAAGCATTGGAATCACGGTAGAAATCGTAGCGGATCTCGTCGGCGTTGAAGAGGCCGCGGGTGAGGGCATGATCCTCGGCCCAGAAATCCTTGCGGCGCTTCAGCCGGAGCATCTCGCCCGGCTTGACCTCCTCGACGAGGTAGGGGCCGGAGCCGAGCGCCGGCTTGAAGCTGGTGTCGCCGAATTTCTCGGCGTCGGTGGCGTGCCTGGCGAAGATCGGCATGGCGCCGATCACCAGCGGCAATTCGCGGTTGGAGCCGTCGCCGAGCTCGAAGACGACGCGATCGGGAGAGGGGGCTTCGACCTTGGTCACGCGACCCAGGCTCGAGCGGTGGAACGGCTTGCCCTTGGTCTTCAGCATCTCGAAGGTGAAGATCACATCGTCCGCCGTCACCGGCTTGCCATCGGAGAAGCGGGCGCGCGGATCGATCTGGAAGGCGAGACGGGTTCGTTCCGAGTTGAGCTCGACCTTGCTGGCCAGCAGGCCATAAGCGGTGAAAGGCTCGTCGGCGGAGCGGAACAGAAGGCTCTGCTGGACATAGCGCGGGACGGCGTCGGGGGCGACACCCAACACCACCAGAGGATTGAGGCTGTCGAAGGTGCCCTGCTGGCCGTAAATGATTCGCCCGCCCTTCGGCGCCCGCGGATCGGCATAGGGCAGGTGAGCGAAACCCTTGGCCAGCTCCGGCTCGCCATGCATGGCGATGGCGGCATCGTTCTCGGCCGCAGCTGCGCGCGGGTTCCCGATCGGCCCGAAAGCCGCCAAGCCCGCCAGGACGAGCCAGAGACACCACGCGTAACGCGCCGCTGCGCTGAAAGGTCGATGCATGCTCGAAACTGATTCCCTGCCGCAGAATAACATGCGATCAAACTTGTCGCGCCGGGCTCTTCGGGGCTGGAAACCTGCGACAGAACTCGCTAAACGCAGGCCGGGCGTCATCCAAACGCCGCAATCGCGCTTGATGTGCTCACGCCGCCACCGGCTCCGGCACCTTGCTGGGTTGAGCCTTGGGTGATGCATGCCGCCGAATCCGGCGGCCGAACCAGTTTCATGGTCAAGGAAACGCAGATGTCAGCTTCGACCCGCCTGTCCCGGAGCCAGGGCGCCACCGCGAAGAGCACGGTCCGCGGCCTCGCGCTCATCCTCGGCGCCGCCGTCGCTCTAGCCCCGATCGCCGCGAGCGCGCAGCAGGCTCAGCCGCAGCGCCCGGCGAATCGCCCGGCCGCGCCGGCGCAGCAGCCCGCTCCCGCCCAGCAGCCGGCCCAGGGCCAGGCTGCCCAGACCGGTCCCACCGTCGTCCAGGTCAAGCCCGAGCCGTCCCAGACGAGCTGGACCAAGGTCTGCGGCAAGGATCAGGCGGCCAACAAGGAAATCTGCTACACCACCCGCGACTTCGTCTCTGACCAGGGCCAGCCGGTGCTTGCCGCCGCGGTCTACGACGTCAAGGGCGACGCCAACAAGATCGTGCGCTTCCTGATGCCGCTCGGCCTGCTGCTGCAGCCGGGCATCCGCTTCGGCGTCGATAACGCCCAGCCGACGCCCGGCCGCTATGCGATCTGCTTCCCGAACGGCTGCTTTGCCGAGGCGCAGGTCAAGGACGACCTCATCAACGCGATGAAGAAGGGCACCACCCTCAACATCAGCGTGCAGAACCAGGGCGCGCGCGAGGTCACCTTCGCCATCCCGCTGGCTGATTTCGCCAAGGCCTTCGACGGCGCGCCGATCGACCCGAAGGTTCTGGAAGAGCAGCAGAAGGCGCTGCAGGACGAACTCGCCAAGCGCCAGGAGGAGCTGCGCAAGCGCCTCGGCGGCGCCGAGGCGACCCCTGGCGCGGCGCCGGCCCCCGGTACGCCGGCCGCCCCGGCTCCGGGCGCGACGCCTGCGCCGGCTCCGAAGCCCTGATCGATCGAACAGGTAGAATGCATATCGACGCCGGGCCTCGTGCCCGGCGTTTTCATGTGTTCAAGGTGCGGCGCGCTCAGTGCGCTTGACCTGCTGCCAGAGCTCCTCGAGCTCCTCCAGGGTGGCCTCCCGCGGCTCGCGCCCCTGGCGCTCCAACGCCGCCTCGATGCCGGCAAAGCGCCGTTCGAATTTTGCGTTGGCAGCAGTGAGGCAGGCCTCGGGATCGGCATCGACATGGCGGGCGAGATTGGCCACCACGAAGAGCAGGTCGCCGATCTCCTCCTGGATCGCGGCCTTGTCGCCGCCGGCGAGCGCTTCCTCGATCTCGGCGGTCTCCTCGCGCACCTTGTCGAGCACCAATCGGGCATCGTTCCAGTCGAAGCCGACGGTCGAGGCCTTGGCCTGCAGCTTCCAGGCGCGGGTCAGCGCGGGCAGGGTGGTCGGCACGCCGGCGAGCACGCCCTTGGCCTCTGCAGGCTCCGGCAGCCCGGCCTCGGCTCTGGCGCGTGCCTTGTCGGCCTTCTCCTGCGCCTTGATCTGCCCCCAGAGCGCCTTGACCTCAGCGGGCGACAGATCGCGCGCATCGCCGAAGACATGCGGATGCCGGCGGATCAGCTTGGTGGTGATCGCCTCGACGACGTCGGGGAAGGCGAAGCTGCCCTGCTCCTGCGCCATTCGGGCGTGGAACACGACCTGCAGCAAGAGGTCGCCGAGCTCGTCCTTGAGATCGACGAGATCGCCGCGGGCGATCGCGTCGGCGACCTCGTGGGCCTCCTCGATCGTGTAGGGCGCAATCGAGGCGAAGTCCTGCTCGAGATCCCAGGGGCAGCCCGTCCCGGGCGTACGCAGCGCGGCCATGATCTCGATCAGGCGCTCGATGTCGCGAGACGGCTTCATCGCTGCAATTCTCCCTGTGTTGGGGTAGCGTCCTCCCATGATTCAAGTGACCCCGTCCATCGCGATCGACGACAGCGAGATCGAGGAGAGCTTCGTGCGCGCCTCCGGTCCGGGCGGGCAGAACGTCAACAAGGTCTCGACTGCGGTCGAGCTGCGCTTTGACGCCCGCCGCTCGGCCTCGCTGCCCAATGATGTCGCGCTCCGGCTGATGAAGCTGGCCGGCAGCCGGCTGACGCAGGATGGCGTGATCGTCATCACGGCGCAGGAGCATCGCAGCCAGAGCCGCAACCGCGAGGAGGCGCTGGCGCGGCTGGTCGAGCTGATCAGGCAGGCGGAGGTGCGACCTAAGGTCCGGCGGGCGACCAAGCCGACCAAGGCCTCGAAGGAGCGGCGCCTAGCTTCGAAGGTAAAGCGTTCCTCGGTTAAATCGACCCGCGGCAAGCCGAGGTTCGACTAGCTTGGCGTCAGGGCGGGGCAAAGAGGCGGCACCAGGAGAGCGGCCGGCGCCCAAGCGGATCACGGCCGACTATCTGCGGCGGGCCGCGCTGCATTATCTCGAACGCTATTCAGTCCCGGCGGTGCAATTGCAGCGCGTCCTGCTGCGCAAGGTCGAGCGCAGCTGCCGGCATCACGGGCAAGACCCCCAGGCATTCCGCACGGCGGTCGAGGAGATTGTCAGGTCTTGCGTTGTCTCGGGCCTCGTCGACGACCGCCGCTTCGCCGAGGCGAGGGCGCAGAGCCTGCGCCGCAAGGGGCGCTCGGCGCGGGCCGTGGCAGCGGGCCTTGCGACCAAGGGCGTCGAGCGCGGCCTCGTCGCCGAGGTCGTGGCGACCGACGAGGAGACCGAGCTGGATGCCGCGCGCATCGCTGCCCGCCGCAAGCGCCTCGGACCATGGAGCCGCGGTGATCGCGTCGCGCAGCGGCAAAAGCATATCGCGGCGCTGGCACGCGCCGGCTTCAGCCTGGCGATCGCCCGCGCCGTGATCGACGACGCGGGCGAGGGCGGGTGACCGCTGGACCGGTCAATCGGGCTTGACGTTGGCCTCGGCCACGACCTTGCCCCAGCGCGCGACCTCGACCTTGACGAAGTCGCCGAAGGCGGGGCCGTAGAGGTTCGGGATCTCCGAGCCGTTCTTCTTCCAGGCTTCGGTCACCATCGGCGTGGCCAGTGCCTTCTGCAACTCGGCCGTCATCTTTGCTACGATCTCCGGCGGCGTGTTCTTCGGCGCCCACATCGCATACCAGGTCGAGACCTCGTAGCCCGGCACGCCTGCTTCCGCGGTGGTCGGAACATCGGGGAAGGCGCTGGCGCGTTTGGGCGCCGCGACGGCGAGGGCCCGCAGCGTGCCGCTGGAGATCTGCGCGGCGGAGGAACCAAGCCCGTCGAAGGCGAGATCGACCTGACCGGCGACGAGATCCTGCATCAGCGGGCCTGCGCCACGATAGGGCACATGGGTCAGGTTCACCTTGGTGGTGAGCTTGAACAGTTCGCCGGCGAGATGGTGCGTGGTGCCGTTGCCGGCCGAGCCATAGTTCAGCTTGTCGGGATTCTTCTTGGCGAAGTCGATCAGCTCCACCAGCGTCTTGGCCTGGACCTTGCCGGGATGGACGACCACGACCTGCGGCGGCTGGGCGATGACGCCGATCGGGATGAAATCGGTCTGGATGTTGTAGTCGAGCTTCGGATAGAGGGCCGGCGCGATGGCGTGGTGCGCGGCGCCGATGAAGAAGGTGTAGCCGTCGGGCGCGGCCTTCGAGGCGGCCGACGCGCCGACCGTCCCGCCGGCGCCGCCGCGGTTGTCGATCAGGATGCGCTGGCCGAGCTGCTGCTCGAGCTGGGCGGCAAGGGGGCGGGCAAAGGCGTCGGTGCCGCCGCCGGCCGGGAACGGCACGATGAAGCTGACGGGCTTCTGCGGCCAGGATTGAGCCGTCGCCGGCGCTGCCGGGACGAGCTGGATGAGGGTGGCGAGCGCGAGTGCGCCGAGCCAGCCGGATTTCGACATCGATTTGATCTCCCTTGGATATCCGGACTCTTGAAGGTCCTTGCAATCGCTTCCGGCAGAATGCCGGGCGTTATGTCAGATTAGCGCATTGCGATATCGGAATGGCAACCCGACCAAAGCAGGGTCTCCCCGGCAGCCGGCCGAACTGGCTGTCAGGATCGCCGCAACCGAAATCGGCCGGGAAATCCGGGCGTTTTGCATGACGTTGAAGCCAACGGGTTGGCAGGAGTGTTGGCTGCGGAGATTGACATTCGTCGGCCTAGTACGTTGATATCAACATAAATAGACCGTTCGGCCTGACAGCAGAACGGCCGGCCTGAACCGTGCTCGACAGCGTGCGTTTGGCGATGAGCAGGAGCCGCATGGGTAAAGTCGCCGGTTGGCGAACACGTCATGCGCCGCTGCTGGACAATGACGGCTACGACGAGGGTGTGGGCTGGATCACCGCCTAACCGGCTGCGTTTCGGTCGGTCGATGCCGCCAGATTCGCGCGGATCTCAGACGAAAAAAGGGAGACGACCATGAAGATCGTGACCAGCCTGAGCTTTCAGGGGCAGTGCCGCGAGGCTTTCGAGTTCTATGCCAAAGTGCTGGGCGGCAAGATCACGGCCGCCATGCCCTATGGCGATGCGCCGCCCGGCATGGGCATGCCGGACACCGACGGCAAGTATAAGAACTGGCTGATGCATTGCTGGCTCGAGGTCGGCGATCAGGCGCTGATGGGCGCCGACATGGATACCGCCTGGGCCCACAACATCGACAAACCCAAGAACGGCTTCGACGTCACCCTGCACACCAACGACAAGGCCCAGGGCCAGCGCTGGTTCGAGCAGTTGGCCGAAGGGGGCAGGGCCGTGATGCCGTTCAGCGAGACCTTCTGGTCGCCCGGCTTCGGCTCCCTCGTCGACAAGTTCGGAATCCCGTGGATGGTCAACACCATCCCGTCGGCCGACTGGAAGCCGTCGCAGGGCTGAGGCGGCCCGATCCCGATAAAAAGCTGCGGCGGGATGTCGGCTTCGCCAAGGCCGATCCGTCCTTGGGGCATTGAGCGCACCCGCGGGGCCAGTCCGGCTGACCGGGGCGCTCCTCGAACGTCCCGGAGAAGGTGATGAGCCAGTCCTATCGTTGGGTGATCGTCGCCGCAGGCGGCCTGCTCGGCTGCGTCGCGGTCGGCGCCATGTTCTCGTTGCCGGTCTTCCTGCGGCCGATGTCGCAGGATACCGGCTGGTCCGTCACCGGGATCTCGACGGCGATGACGATCGGTTTCCTCGCCATGGCGGCAGCCAGCATGGTCTGGGGCAATCTCTCCGATCGCTATGGGCCGCGCCCGGTGGTGCTGACCGGATCGATCGTCCTGGCTGCGAGCCTGGCGCTCGCGAGCAGGGCGGATTCCCTGATCGAATTCCAGCTGCTCTTCGGCCTTCTGGTCGGTGCGGCGACCGCGGCTGTCTTCGCGCCGATGATGGCCTGCGTCACCGGCTGGTTCGACACCCAGCGCGGCCTTGCGGTCTCGCTCGTCTCGGCCGGCATGGGGATGGCGCCGATGACCATGGCGCCGCTCGCAGCCTGGCTGGTCACCATCCATGACTGGCGCGCCTCGATGCAGATCATCGCCGCCATCGCGGCGGTGCTGATGATCCCTGCGGCGCTCCTGGTGCGCCGGCCGCCAGCGTTGGAGGCAGCTGCTGCCAAGACCGAGGCGACCGAAGTCACGCAAGGAGAGATGAGCGTCGGCCAGGCGGTGCGTTCGCCCCAGTTCATCACGCTCATGCTGGCGAATTTCTTCTGCTGCGCCACGCATTCCGGGCCGATCTTCCACACGGTGAGCTATGCCGTGAGCTGTGGCATCCCGATGCTCGCGGCCGTGTCGATCTACAGCGTCGAGGGATTGGCCGGCATGTTCGGCCGTCTCGGCTTCGGTGTCGCGGGGGACCGGTTCGGCGCGCAGCGGGTCCTGATCCTCGGGCTGCTGGCCCAGGCTTTCGGCGTGCTGGCCTATGCCTTCGTCGGCGAGCTCGCCGGCTTCTATGCGGTCGCTGTGATCGTCGGCTTCATCTACGCCGGCACCATGCCGCTCTATGCCGTGATCATCCGCGAGAATTTCCCTCTGAAGATGATGGGTACGATCATCGGCGGCACGGCGATGGCCGGAAGCTTGGGCATGTCGACCGGCCCGCTGCTCGGCGGCCTGATCTACGACCGGTTCGGTAGCTACGCGCCGATGTATGTCGGCTCCTGGGTCCTCGGCCTGGCGGCGATGCTGGTCCTGTGGAGCTTCCGGCCGTTTCCCGAGAAGCGGGCGGAGCTGGCGGTGGCGTGAAGGGCTTGCGCGTCGCGATGGCGGGGAGACTCAACGCGATCGGCTCATTGCTTCAACGCCTGGTGTGGTTGCGCCAGGCGTTGGAAGACGGAGCGGAGGGGTTGGAGAGAAGCGATCCGCAGGCCCAGATCCGATTCGCATAAGACATATTATGGAACTTAAATTGATGCCCGGAAATGCCCCCGTGAGGCCGGCCTAGCTCTCGACCGTCAGCTTCATGCCATCGAACGCCGGTTCAATGTGGGCCGGCAAGCGCTTGGCCAAGCTGGCATAATCGAGATCGACATGGAGGTTGGTCAGGATCGCGCGACGCGGCTTGAGCTCCGCGATCGCGTCGAGCGACTGCTCCAGATTGAAGTGGCTGGGATGCGGCGATTCACGCAGGCAGTCGAGGACGAGCAGGTCGAGCCCGCTCATCGCCGCCATCGCTTCTGGCGGGATCGCGCTGACATCGGGCGCATAAGCAAAATCGCCGAAGCGGAAGCCGAGCGCGTCATAGTTCGGGCCGTGCTCGAGCCGGAACGGCAATGTCTCGATCGGTCCGCCAGCGCCGTCGATCACGAGTGGTTCGCCGGCTGCGAGCGGCTTCAGATCGAGGATCGGCGGATACAAGCTGCCGGGCGGCGTCTCGAACAGATAGCCGAAGCGCTGGCGCAGCGTCACGGCCGTTACAGCATCGGCGTGGACCGGGATGCGCTTGCGCATATGCAGCACCAGCGCGCGCAGATCGTCGATGCCATGGGTGTGGTCGGCATGGTCGTGGCTGAACAGGGTCACGTCGAGCCGGTTGATCTCAGCCGACAGGAGCTGCTCGCGCAGGTCCGGCGTGGTGTCGATCAGCACGCTCGTCGCGCCGTTCAGGCCGCGGCGCTCGACCAGGATCGAGCAGCGCCGCCGCCGGTTCTTCGGATCGTTGGGATCGCAGGCGCCCCAGCCGGAGCCTGGCCGCGGGACACCGCCGGATGAGCCGCAGCCGAGGATGGTGACGGTCAGGCTCATGCGGCGGCGCCAGCCTCAGGCAACCCGCGCCACAGGCGCCCCATGGTCCATCTTCCAGTAGCAGCGCCTGGCGTTCTCCGTCGTGATCCGGGCGATCTCGTCGAAGGAGACGCCTTTGACCTCGGCGAGAACCTTCGCAGTTTCAACGACATAGGACGGTTCGTTGCGCTTGCCGCGGTAAGGCGTGGGGGCGAGGTAGGGCGCGTCGGTTTCGACCAGCAGGCGCTCCATCGGGATGTCGCGGGCGATATCGCGCAGCGCCTGCGAGGTCTTGAAAGTCAGGATTCCGGAAAAAGAGACGTAGAGCCCGAGCTCGACGCCGGTGCGGGCCAGCATCTCGCCGGCGGTGAAGCAGTGCAGGATGGCAGGGAAGGCGCCCTTCCCCATTTCCTCGCGCAGGATCGCCGCCATGTCCTCGTCGGCTTCGCGCGAATGGATCACCAGCGGCAGCTGGGTCTCGCGGGCCGCAGCGATATGGGTGCGCAGGCCCTGCTCCTGCGCTTCGCGCGGGCTCTTGTCGTAGTGATAGTCGAGCCCGGCCTCGCCGATCGCGACGCAGCGCGGATGACGCGACAGTGCGACCAGCTGCCCGGCGGTGACGTCGAGCTCTTCATGCGCGCCATGCGGATGCGTGCCGACCGTGCACCAGACCGAGGGAAAACGCTCGGCCAGCGCCGCATAGGTGGCAAAGCGGGCGACGCGGGTCGAGATCGTCACCATCCGGCCGACGCCGGCCGCTTCGGCGCGGTCGACATAGGATCCGATATCCTCGGCGAAATCGGGGAAATCGAGATGGCAATGCGTATCGATCAGCATCAGGCCGCCTCGCCGCCTTCCGGCTCGACATAGCGCGGGAAGACCGCGCTCGGCGCCGGCAGCACCGTGCCCGCGGAGAGGCGGCCGGTCTCGCCGAGCGATGCGAAGTCGCGCGCCTCCGCCGGGACCGCGAGCAGATCGAGCAGCTTGGCCATCGCTTGCGGCATCACCGGCTGGGTCATGATCGCGACC
Organism: Allobosea lupini; assembly: GCF_900109525.1. GTDB lineage: Bacteria > Pseudomonadota > Alphaproteobacteria > Rhizobiales > Beijerinckiaceae > Allobosea > Allobosea lupini. The sequence continues at coordinate 252,557 of NZ_FOAN01000001.1, forward strand.
TGCCGGATCGTCTCGATCGTGACGTAGAGCACCGTATCGCGGCGGACCGGGTCGCTCTTGGAGAGCTTCCACGGTTCGTTGTTGGCGAAATAGCGGTTGGCCTCGGCGACCACGGCCCAGATGTCCGCCAGCACGACGTGCAGGGCGAAATCCTGCATGGCCGTGCGCGTCTTCGCCAGCAGCCCATCGGCCTGCGCCAGCATGGCGCGATCGCCTTCCGTCAGCGCACCGGCCGGCGGCACCCTGCCCTCGCAGTTCTTGGCGATCATCGACAGCGAGCGCTGCGCGAGATTGCCGAGATCATTGGCGAGGTCGGCATTGATGCGTCCGACGATCGCCTCGTGGCTGTAGTTGCCATCCTGGCCGAAGGAGACCTCGCGCAGGAAGAAATAGCGCAGCTGGTCGACGCCGTAGATATCGGCGAGCGCGAACGGGTCGACGACGTTGCCGACCGATTTCGACATCTTGGCGCCCTTGTTCAGCAGGAAGCCATGACCGAAGACACGCTTCGGCAGCGGCAGCCCCGCCGACATCAGGAAGGCCGGCCAGTAGACCGTATGGAATCGCACGATGTCCTTGCCGATGATGTGGACATCGGCCGGCCAGTAGTGCCAGCGCGGATCGCTCTCGTCGGGGAAGCCACAGCCGGTAACGTAGTTGTTGAGCGCGTCGACCCAGACATACATCACATGCTTGGGATCGCCCGGGACCGGCAGCCCCCAGTCGAAGGTGGTGCGGCTAATCGAGAGATCCTCGAGCCCGCTTTGGACAAAGGACACGATCTCGTTGCGGCGCGTTTCCGGCGAGACGAAGTCCGGCACGTCGCGATAAAGCGCGAGTAGCTTGTCCTGATAGGCCTTCAGACGGAAGAAATAGCTCTCCTCCTCGACCCATTCGACCGGCGTGCCCTGCCCGCCCAGGCGCGTGCCGTCAGGTTGGAGGGTCGTCTCCTCCTCGCCATAGAAGGCTTCGTCCCGGACCGAGTACCAGCCGGAATATTTGGCGAGGTAGATGTCGCCATTGGCCTCCATCCTGCGCCAGAGTTCCTGCGTCGAGGGCAGGTGGTCGGTGTCGGTGGTGCGGATGAAGCGGTCGAACGAGCAGCCCAGCCGCTGCTCCATCTCCTCGAAGCGCGCGGCGATGCCGTCGACGAAATCCTTGGGCGAGAGCCCGTTCTGCGCAGCAGTGCGCTGCACCTTCTGGCCGTGTTCGTCGGTGCCGGTCATGGCGAAGACGTCATAGCCATCGAGGCGCTTGAAGCGGGCGATCGCATCCGCCGACACCATCTCATAGGCGTGGCCGATATGCGGCGGGCCGTTGGTGTAGTGGATCGCAGTCGTCAGATAGAACTTCGGGGCCGAGGCCATTGGTCTGTCCGGTCGTCAAAGAGTGAGAGCAGGACTTGCGCGAAAACCGGTTTCCACTTTTCGCATCCTGCTCCTGGTTTCAGGCCGCGCGCGAACGGGAAACCGCCTCCGACAGATCGTGAAACAGCGACATGACGAGGGGGCGGCGATCGAGATTGTAGGTTTCGACCTCGTTCGCGGCGCGTGCAAGTCTCTCCCACACCTCCGCGAGGGGCGCAAGCCGGGCCGGGCCGGCGGCGGCATGCGCATGAAGGTGCGCGCCGAGCCAGCCCTGCACGGTCTCGATCATGACCGCGAAATCGGCCTCGCCCGCCCTGCCCGCGACATCCTCGCCCAGCGCCAGCAGGGCCGAGAGATCGATCGAGGGCAGCGCGTCGAGCCGCGCCCTCACCGCTTCGACCAGCGCCAGCGTTTCGGGGTCGACATAGGTCAGCGCCCGTTTGACCGAGCCTTCGGACAGAGTGGCAGCGCGGTGGAGCGCCGAGGCGTCATAGGGCAGGCGCATGCGCTCCAGTGCGATCGCGCCGGCCTGCGCGACATCGGCCTCGCCGAGTGGCTCGAAGGAGAGCAGCCGGCAGCGCGAGCGGATGGTCGGCAGGACCCGGCCGGGCGCATGGGCGACGATCAGGAAGAGGCAGCGCGGCGGCGGCTCCTCGAGCAGTTTCAGCAGGGCGTTGGCGCCTGGCCGGTCGAGGTCCTCGGCTGAATCGACGATCGCGACGCGCCAGCCGCCCTCGCCCGCGCTGGAGCCGAAGCGGTCGATGATCCGGCGTACGAGATCGACCGGGATGTTGCTGGTGAAGCTCTTGCCGTCCGGCTTGGCGATGCGCCGCAGCAGATGCAGGTCGGGATGCGACTGCGCCGCGATCTTGCGGGTGGCTCCCTCCGTTTCGGGCACGGCGAGATCGCGGGAATCTTCCGCGCGGCGCAGCGGATCGCCCTCGGCCAGCATGAAGCGAGCGGCGCGATAGGCGAAGCTCGCCTTGCCGACGCCCTCCGGGCCGCCGAGCAGCCAGGCATGGTGCACGCGGCCTGAGCGTAAAGCCGTCAGGAGGGCTTCCTCCTGGCGCTGGTGACCGACAAGGGCCAGCGTCTCGCGTGGATGCGGCGCGTTCGGCAGGCGGTCGGGTTCGTTGCTCGATTCGATCATGCCGGCGCAATCTGCGGCAAGGGCAGCCGGCTGGAAAGCGCTTCCCAGGCGGTATCCGCGAGCACCTCCGGCGGGAGGCTGGCGTCGAGCACGACGCAGCGCTGCGGCTCGGCGGAAGCGATGTCGAGAAAGCCCTGGCGCAGGCGGCGATGGAAGCTGATCGTTTCGCTCTCGAAACGGTCTGTCGCCTCGCCCGGCTGGCGACGACGGGCGGCGCGGGCGAGGCCCGTCTCGGGCGCGAGGTCGAGGATGAAGGTCAGCTCTGGCATCAGGCCGGCGATGGCGACGGTCTCCAGGGCAGAGAGCTTGTCTCCGGCGATCTCGCCGAGCGTGCCCTGGTAGACGCGCGTCGAATCGATGAAGCGGTCGCAGATCACCCAGGCGCCGCGCTTGAGCGCCGGCCTGATCCGGCTGTCGACATGGTCGATGCGGGCTGCCTGGAACATCAGCGCTTCGGCGAAGGCACCATAGGGCTTGATCCGCCCAGCGAGCAGCGCCTCGCGGATGCGCTCGGCCTTGGGTGAGCCGCCGGGTTCGCGTGTCAGCTCGACGGTAAGCCCTTGCGCCTCCAGCCGCGCCGCGAGCGCCTTGGCGAGGGTCGACTTGCCGGCCCCCTCCCCGCCTTCGAGCGTGATGAAATGACCGGTCGCAGGCTGCACCTTAGCTTTGGCCAAGCTCAACTCCGCTTCAGGGCCTTGCGGACCCAGCCGGTCGCGGCCTCCATCAGCGCATCGAACGCCCGCTGCTGCAGGGTTCCGGCCGCGATCGACTCGGCCGCATAGAGCGGGATCTCCAGTGTCTTGATCTCGCCGCGCGTGACCAGCAGGCGGCCGACTTCCGTCCCCTCCGCCACCGGCGCCTGCAGGGGCCCCCGATAGACGATTCGGGCAGCGAGGCGCTCGCTGCTGCCGCGCGGCACCAGCAGATTGACCGGCCCTTTCGCCTTCAGCGCGATGCGCCCTTTCTCGCCACCGAAGACGCTGGCCTCGCCGACGGTCTCGCCCTCGGCGAAGACCTGCCGCTGCTCGAAGGAGCGGAAGCCCCATTCGAGCAGCTTGCGGGCCTCGCTGGCGCGATCGCGCGCATTCTTCAGCCCGTTGACCACGACGATCAGACGCTGGCCCTTCTGCACGGCCGAGCCGACGAGGCCGTAGCCGGTCTCGTCGATATTGCCTGTCTTGAGGCCGTCGGCGCCGATATCCATGGCGAGCAGCGGGTTGCGGTTGCTCTGCTTGATCTTGTTCCAGGTGAAGTCGCGCTGGCCGAAGATCCGGTAGAGCTCCGGATAGGTCTTGACGATATGGTCGGCCAGGAAGGCGAGCTCGCGCGCGGTCACCTTCTGCTGCGGATCGGCCATGCCGGTCGCGTTGCGGAACTGCGATTTGGTCAGACCGAGCGCGTGGACACGCTCGGTCATGATCCTGGCGAAGCTCGCCTCATCGCCCGCCACGGCCTCGGCCAGCGCGATCGCGGCATCGTTGCCGGAGTGCACGATCAGGCCCTGAAGGATGTCGCCGAGCTTCACCCGGCTGTTGACGATGGCGAACATGGTCGAGCCGCCCGAGACGCCGCCCCCCTTGCGCCAGGCGTTCTCCGAGATCGAGATCTCGGTCTCCAGCGTCATCTTGCCGGCGGCGATCTCCTGGAAGGCGACGAGGGCGGTGGCGAGCTTGGCGAGGCTCGCCGGCACCATCAGCTCGTCGGCGGCCTTCTCGTAGAGCACGGCGCCGCTGGCGGAATCGAGCAGGATCGCGTAGGGCGCGGCTGATTGGAACGCCTGCGCGCGAGCAAGCCCCGGAGCCAGCGCAAGCAGCATGGCCAGCACTGCGAGAATTCCGCCGGAGGCTGGCAAATAGCGGGCGCGCGCCATCCCTGATCGACCTTGCGTCATATCGAGATCAGATGATGTGCCAGTCCGGGCGGTCAAGCCCGCAACAGGATCAATTCCGCGCCAGCGGCTGCTGCTTCGTGCCGGTGGACAGCGGCGAGCCCTTGGCAAGACGCAGGGCCGGCGCCTTCTCGGTGGCGGCAGGGAGGCTGGCGGTGCGCGGCACCGGCAGCGTCGTCGTCACACTCGGACGCAAGCCCGGAACCGGCTTGCCGGCATGGGCGGCGGCGCCGAGATCGAAGGGCCGGGACGGCGGCAGGCGGACTCCGCTGATCGGGACGCCCGCCGCAGACGGCGACGCCGCGACGCTGGCGACGATCGGGCTCTGAACGGCGATCGTCCGCGGCTGCTCGGGAGCGTAGGCCTGGACGACGGGCTGCGCTTCGACCGGCGCAGGTTCAGTGCGAACAGGCGTCGGAGCGGGAGCGGGCCTGGCGGCTTCGTCGTCGAGATCCGGCCCCGCGGAGCGGCCGAGATCGACCTGAGACGCGGCGCTCGCGATCATCGTCCGGCTGCTCTGGCCCGGGATCGAGGCCGGCGAGCCGTCGGTGCGCAGCGAGGCGAGCAGCATCTGGTCGTCCGAGCCGGCGAGCGAGGCCTGGCCGAGATACTCGATCTTGACGCGCGCCGTGCCGAGATGCCGGAAGGCGAGCGCATCGGCGGTCTTCTGCGAGACGTCCATGACACGGCCGCCATGGAACGGGCCACGATCGTTGACGCGCACGATGATCGAGCGGCTGTTGGTGACGTTGGTGACGCGGGCATAGGCCGGCAGCGGCATGGTCGGATGCGCGGCGCTGATGCTCATACGATCATAGACTTCGCCGTTGGCGGTGCGCCGGCCATGGAAGGCCTCGCCGTACCAGGAGGCGGTGCCGACGGCCGTGTAGCCGACCGGCTTCTCGTAAGGGGTGTAGCGCTTGCCGGCGACGGTGTAGCTGCGGCCGATCAGCTCGCGGCCGCCGCCCTTGGGCACCGGCTGCCCTTCTTCGACGACGCGGGCGCTGGCCGGACCGTATTTCGAGGACGGGAAGGCGCCGATCTCTTTCGATTTCCCGCGGCGGGCGACCTGGTTGTTGGCGCAGTTGGCGAGGAACAGGCCGGCCAGCACGACGCAGCCGAGGCGGGTCGCCGTGGACAGGGAGGACGATGAGCTACGAGGGGCGTCGCCGGACTCGGCCACAGAGGAGGTCTCCGCCGCTGCGCTCGTGCCTCGCATCATGCCGCATTCCTGTTCGTCGCGCCGAAAACGCTGCGCCGCCCAAGCCACTATCGTGGCAAGGGCGCAGTTTTCGACCAATTCCATTAAGGGATCGTTAAGCGGCGGCAGCGCGAACGCATGACCGTCAACGGAAACCCAGCACCGCCCTTGGGCGGGCATAAAGGTGTCGGAAATGCGGCGGCTGTCAATCCGCCACCATTCCGTTGCCATTTTTCGGTGGAGCGTGACCCCGCCGCAACGCCCGAACCGGCTTCACGGTGCGGCTTGACGAGATGCGCGGAGCATTGCCGCAAGCTCTTGAAAATGCGCGTATTCTCCGGAGTATGGGCAAAGATTGCCACGATCGCTCCGCATGCGGCTTGCAAAAATCGACAGGGAACGGCAATGACGGGGCGCCGGAAGGGTGGCCGAGTGGTTTAAGGCAGCGGTCTTGAAAACCGCCGTGGGTGCAAGCCCACCGTGGGTTCGAATCCCACCCCTTCCGCCATTTATCCTTAGAGCCCGACGCGCCGATCTCGGGCTTTGCCGCTGGAGGCGGGAAACGCGAAGCGCGAGTCTGAAGCCAGCAGAGATCGCGGTCTGGCTATCTGAGGTGCAGTCCTGTCTGCACAATGCAAAGGCGGCGCTTCGGCGCCGCCTTGTTCGTCTAGTCGGGTGGTTTTGATGCTGGATGAGCGAGGGCCGCCGCTCAGCAGGCCCGGCATTCGAACGGCTGAACCTGCGCCCGGCCCTGCAGGATGACGATCCGCTCGGCTGCGCCGCCAGGCCTGACCCGGATCACCCCCTCATCCTCGCATTCGTCGAGGAAATAGGCGGGGAGTCCGGCACGCAGGGCCTTTTCGACCGATTGCTTGCGGAATTGCTTCAGCTTCTCTTGGTTCATTGCGAGCTCCGCTTCACAGGAGGCGATGGCACCCTTTCATCGGGATTTGGGGTGGGGTTCGCTTTCTTCAAGCATGCGCATGGCGCACACCCGCGCGGAACAAGCGTCAGCCCTGTCTCACGACGGAAGCGCAAGATGCGCTCGGCTCTACGATGTCGCCCGAGGCTGGCGCGTACCGGCCCCTCTGCCTAACAATCGTGGCCGGTCGATCACCGGGCCGATCTCACGACGGAGGGCAGTGCCATGCTGGACTGGACCACTTATCGCACCGAGCTGAAGGGCCGCGTCGGTGATTTCGGAACGGCTGCCCCCGACGCGCTTCGCGGCTATGTCGCGCTGGCCGGCGGGGCGGCGAAGACCAGGCATCTCGACGCCCGCACGCGCGAATTGATCTCGCTCGCCGTCGCCGTCACCACGCGCTGCGACGGCTGCATCACCACCCATGTCGATGCGGCGATCAAGGCCGGGGTCAGCCGCGAGGAGATCGCCGAGGCGCTCGGCGTCGCGATCGCGATGAATGCGGGCGCAGCGCTGGTCTATTCCGCGCGTACGCTCGACTGCTTCGAGCAGATGACGACCCCTGTCCCGGCGGCGGCGGCCGAATAACGCCGGCTTCGCCCGAAGGAACCGTCACCTGCCTCCGAAATGGCTCATGCGAGCGCCATATTGCCGTGGCAAGGTAGCCTTGGAAGCGCGGAACGCCCCATGGCGTTCCATCGTTTCCTTATCGACCGCAACGGAACCAGGAGGACGAGATGAGTCATACTGGCAAGGCCGAGCGCGAGATCCGCAAGATCGCCTATGCGCTCTGGATGGAAGAAGGGCAGCCGGACGGCCGCGATCACGAGCACTGGGAAGCGGCCAAGGCGATCTGGACCTTCCGCAACCGCAGCGAAGAGACTGTCGATCGCGGTGCTGAGGACGAGCTCAAGGCCGAGCGCGCCCGCCGCCGCGAGCAGGAATTGCTGTCCTGACCCAAGCCCTGCGGGGCTGGGGTTCGTCCGCAGCCCTGCCATTCGCTTTCCGCATGATCGCACCGACGACAAGCGGTCGCGACGCACCCACATTGGTGTGGAAGGTATTCGCGGAGGCGAGGCATGACGCAGGATTTGGAGGCTGACCGGGCCGAGGTCGTCGAACGGTCCGAGACGGGGCGTTTCGAGCTTGATTTTCCCGGCGGACAGGCTTTCGCGGTCTATCGTAGCGAAGGCGACCGGATCGTCGTGACGCATACGGAGGTGCCGCCGGCGTTCAACGGGCGCGGAATCGGCTCGCAACTGGCCGAGGGCATCTTCAGGATCGCCCGCGCCAGCGGACGGCGCGTGGTGCCGCGCTGCTCTTTCGTCGTCGCCTGGGCGCATCGTCATCCTGACTACCGCGACGTGCTCGCTTGAGGCGCCCCCGCCCCTCTGAGCTTGCCTCGCGCCGGCCGATCGCGTTTGAAGGCTCCGTCACGAAACGGGGCCTGCCATGCCGGACGATCTCGCCATCACCGATTTTCCGCTGCGGGCGCGAGACAAGCTCCGCTATGGCGACACCGACCGCCAGGGCCACGTCAACAACGCGGTGTTCTCGACCTTTCTGGAAACCGGACGGGTCGAGCTGATCTATGGCCAGGCCGGTCGGCTGGCCGAGCCGGGAACGGCCTTCGTTCTCGCGCGACTTGAGCTGGATTTCCGGGCGGAGCTGCTGTGGCCCGGCGAGGTCGAGATCGGCACGCGCGTCGCGTCCGTCGGCCGCAGCTCGGTCCGGCTCCAGCAGGCGATCTTCCAGGGCGAGCGCTGCGTCGCCAGCGGGCTTTCCGTGATCGTCCAGATGGACGAAGCGACGCGCAAGGCGCGGCCGTTCTCGGATGCTGTGCGAGAGCAGCTGGAGCGACTGGCCGCGCCTGCTGCCTGACCGGCGTCACTCTTTCGGCCAGCCGACCAGCTTGGTCGGCGTCCAGCGCGCTATTCTACGCTCGCGCCGTCCCTCCAGCGCTTCGCCGCTGAAATCGCGTGGCTCGGCAGGTCGGGTGAAGCGGGCGCGTTCGTCGAGCGCATCGATGTTGATCGTGCTCCAGGCCTTGCCGGCCTCGGTCATCAGCATGGCGACGTAGACGCCGCAGCGGCGGCAGAGGACGACCTCCGAGGCTTCGAGCCCAAAGCGATAGCGTTGCAGCTCGGCCGGTTCGTGCACGACGAGGCGGGCCTGTGCCCTAGGGTCGGAGACCGTCCGAGCGTTGTGCTTGCGGCAGAAGGAGCACTGGCAGGCGCCGACAACTTCCTCCTCGGGCGGGCGCGGCAGCGTCAATTCGAGCCCGATCGCGCCGCAATGACAGGCGCCGTTCAAGCAATGCGTCATGGGCCCGCTCCTTGTTGCGCACCGTCATATCACAGCAATCATAGGCTGCGATAAAACCCATCAAAACTACTGATTTGATACCGCATCAAATCGGGGGAACGGAATCGCTCCCGCCGCGTTTGAAGCCAAAATGCGGGAGGACATCATGAACAGCCTTGTTGCGGCGTCGGCGCTGTTCCTGGCCGGCGGCCTGTCTGTAGTGACCATGGGGGCCGCGCCCCTACAGGGCGTTCTCAACGATTTCTTCTGGGCGGGCCTGGCGCTATCGGGCTTTCTCGCCATCGTGGGGCTGGAAGCGGCCAGCTGAGGCCCGCTCGCCCCGACTTCTCACATTCCACGTCTGACTTTATCGCCTAGCGAGCGACGCCTCTCGCGCGCCTAGTCTCGCGCCGGGATCCTATCGTTACTCGCCACGGTTCCGTCGGGCATCTTTACGCGGCCCTTATGCCCCCGCCTGCCCTTCCCGCTCGACCGCTTAGCAGGGGTGGCACCACATCTCCGGTCTGAAAACCAAGGCTGGAGATGCGTCATGGCCGATATCGTCTTTCTCGCGCTCGGAGCCGGGGCCTTCGCGCTCTTCGGCTGGTACGCAGCGCTGCTGCGCAAGGTCTGATGCCATGGGCCTGACCTTGCTCTATGCCGCCGCGGCCCTCGGGCTCGCGGTCTACATGGTCGCCGCGCTGCTGCGCCCCGACCGCTTCTGAACAACACAAAAAAGGAGACCTCGCATGGACTGGCGGGGCTGGGCTGAGATCGTCTTCACGATCGCGCTGACGGTAGCCGTGGGCTGGCCGCTCGGCATCTATATGGCGCGCGTCTGGGCGCGCGAGCGTACGCCGCTCGACCTGGTGCTGCAGCCGGTCGAGGCAAGCTTCTACGCCGCACTCGGCATCGACAAGAACAGGGAGCAGAACTGGCTCAGCTATGCCGGTGCCGTGCTCGCCTTCAGCGTGACCGGCTTCGTGCTGCTCTATGGCCTCCTGCGACTGCAGGGCTTCCTGCCGTTGAACCCGCAGGGCTTCGACGGCCTGTCACCGCATCTCGCCTTCAACACCGCGGTCAGCTTCGTCACCAACACGAACTGGCAGTCCTATGGCGGCGAGACGACGATGAGCAGCCTCAGCCAGATGGCCGGCCTGACGGTGCAGAACTTCGTCTCGGCCGCCGCCGGCCTCGCCGTCGCAGCGGCCGTGGCGCGCGCCTTCGCCGCGGACCGCGGCGAAACGCTCGGTAATTTCTGGGTCGATCTGACCCGCAACACCTTTTATGTGCTGCTGCCGCTCTCGATCGTCACTGCGCTGGCGCTCGTCGCTGCCGGCGTGCCGCAGAGCCTGCTCGCCAATGTCACGGCCAAGACGCTGGAAGGCGCCGACCAGATCATCGCCCTTTTCCCGGTCGCCAGCCAGGAAGCGATCAAGCAGTGGGGCACCAATGGCGGTGGCCTGTTCAACGTCAACTCGGCCCATCCGCTCGAGAACCCCACGCCGCTGACCAACCTGATCGAGGTCGTCTCGCTGAACGCGCTCGCTTTCGGCACGGTCGTCGCGTTCGGACGTGTCGCCGGCGCCCGCAAGGAAGCGCGTGCCCTGCTCTCGGCGATGGTGATCCTGGTCGGCCTCGGCGCCGCTGCGATCTACTCCTCCGAGACGCTGACGCCGCAGCCTGCGATGATCGCTGCCGGCATCACCGATGCGCCTGCCAACATGGAAGGCAAGGAGGTTCGCTTCGGCGCCGCCGCCTCGTCGATCTGGGCGGCGCAGACCACCGGCGCCTCGAACGGCTCGGTCAACGCCATGCACGGCTCGTTCATGCCGCTCGGCGGCGGCGTCGCCATGTTCCTGATCCAGCTCGGCGAGATCCTGCCCGGCGGCGTCGGCTCCGGCCTCTACGGCATGGTGGTGATGGCGCTGCTCGCCGTCTTCGTCGCTGGCCTGATGGTCGGGCGCACGCCGGAATATCTCGGCAAGAAGGTCGAGGCCCGCGAAATCAAGTTCGCCATGCTGGCGGTGCTGATCCTGCCGCTCGCGATCCTCGGCTTCTCGGCCGTCGCAGCGGTGCTGCCGGTCGCGCTCGAGGGGCTGCTGAACAAGGGACCACGCGGGCTCACCGAGATCCTCTACGCCTATTCCTCGGCGGCGGGGAACAACGGCTCGGCCTTCGCGGGGCTCACCGCCAACGCGCCCTGGTGGAACACCACGCTCGGCATCGCAATGCTGCTCGGCCGCTTCGCCTACATGGTTCCGGTGATCGCCATGGCCGGCGCCATCGCCGCCAAGCCGAAGCTCGCGCCGACCGCCGGCACGCTGCCGAGCGACAGCCCGCTCTTCGTCGGCCTGCTGATCGGCATCATCCTGATCCTGGGCGGCCTGCAATTCTTCCCCGCGCTCGCGCTTGGGCCGATCGTCGAGCACTTTCAGGTGCTTGCGGCCACTCGTTGAGCCGACAAAGGAACTCCGTCAAATGAGTGTCTCACTCGCCAAATCCAGCGCCTTCAGCCAGGCCATCGTGCTGACCGCGCTGAAGAGTGCCGTCATCAAGCTCGACCCGCGCCGGCTGACCGGCAATCCGGTCATCCTCGCCACCGAGGTCGTCGCCGCGCTCGCGACCGTGTCGGCGGTCGTCGCCATCGCCAATGGCCAGCCCGCCGCCTTCCCGCTCCAGATCGCGATCTGGCTCTGGCTCACCGTCGTCTTTGCCAACTTCGCCGAGGCTATCGCCGAAGGGCGCGGCAAGGCGGCCGCGGACTCGCTGCGTGCCACCCGCGTCACCACCAAGGCCAAGCTGATCATCGACGCCGAGCGCAATGCGATGATCCCGACGCCGGCTCACGAACTCGCGCCTGATGACATCGTCCTGGTCGAGGCCGGCGACGTCATCCCTGCCGATGGCGAGATCATCGAGGGCGTAGCCTCGGTCAACGAAGCCGCGATCACCGGCGAATCCGCCCCGGTGATCCGCGAGAGCGGCGGCGACCGCTCGGCCGTCACCGGCGGCACCACCGTCGTCTCCGACTGGATCAAGGTCCGCGTGACCTCGCGGCCGGGCTCCTCCTTCCTCGATCGGATGATCGCGATGGTCGAGGGCGCCGACCGGCGCAAGACCCCGAACGAGCTGGCGCTCGCCGTGCTGCTCGCCGGGCTGACGCTGGTCTTCCTGATCGCGGTCGTCACCCTGACAGGGCTTGGCGCCTTCTCGGGGGTCTCGCTCGATCCGATGGTCCTGGGCGCGCTCTTCATCACGCTGATCCCGACCACGATCGGCGGCCTGCTCAGCGCCGTCGGCATCGCCGGGATGGATCGGCTTCTGAAAGTGAATGTCCTGGCGACCTCAGGCAGGGCCGTCGAGGCAGCCGGCGACGTCGATACGCTGCTGCTCGACAAGACCGGCACCATCACCTTCGGCAACCGCATGGCGGTCGAGGTCATCCCGGTTCCCGGCGTGCGTCCGGACGCGGCGCTGCGCGCTGCGCTGATGGCTTCGCTCGCCGACGAGACGCCGGAAGGCCGCTCCATCGTCGAACTCGCGCGCAATCAGGGCGTCACCGCTGACGTCCCGGCGGGGGCGACCACGATCCCGTTCAGCGCCACCACCCGCCAGTCGGGCCTCGACCTCGACGGCAAATCCTGGCGCAAGGGCGCGGTCGACGCGGTGATCAAGACGCTCGACCTGACTGAGAGCCAGGTCCCGGCGGAACTGCGCCAGGCGGTCGACGGCATCGCCCGCTCGGGCGGCACGCCGCTCGCCGTCAGCGAGAACGGCGCGCTGGTCGGCGTCATCCATCTCAAGGACGTGGTCAAGCCCGGCGTGAAGGAACGCTTCGCCGATCTCCGCCGCATGGGTGTGCGCACGGTGATGATCACCGGCGACAACCCGGTCACCGCCGCGGCGATCGCCTCCGAGGCCGGTGTCGACGACTTCCTCGCCGAGGCGACGCCGGAGGACAAGCTGCGGATCATCCGCACCGAGCAGGCCAAGGGCCGCCTCGTCGCCATGTGCGGCGACGGCGCCAACGACGCCCCTGCCCTTGCCCAGGCCGATGTCGGCGTCGCCATGCAGACCGGCGCGCAGGCGGCGCGCGAGGCCGGCAACATGGTCGATCTCGACAGCGACCCGACCAAGGTCCTGGAGATCGTCGAGGTCGGCAAGCAGTTGCTAATCACGCGCGGCGCGCTCACCACCTTCTCGATCGCCAACGACGTCGCGAAATACTTCGCCATCATCCCGGCGCTGTTCGTCGTCTCGCTGCCGGCTCTGGGCGCGCTCAACATCATGGGCCTTGCGAGCCCGCAGAGCGCCATCCTCTCGGCGGTGATCTTCAATGCTCTCGTCATCGTCGCGCTGATTCCGCTCGCCCTGCGCGGCGTGCGCTACCGGGCGATCGGCGCGGCCAAGCTGCTCTCGCGCAACCTCACCCTCTACGGCGTCGGCGGGCTGATCGCGCCGTTCGTCGGCATCAAGCTGATCGATCTCATCGTCGCCGCCTTCGGGCTCGCGTGATGGTCAGAACAGGACACAGGTCATGATCGCCAATCTTCGCCCCGCCATCGTCTCGATGGTCCTCTTCACGGCCCTGCTCGGCTTTGCCTACCCGCTGGGCGTCACCGGGCTGGCGCAGGCGCTGTTCCCGGCGCAGGCCGGCGGCTCGCTGATCCGCAACGCGTCCGGCGAGATCGTCGGCTCGCGCTGGATCGGGCAGAACTTCAAGGACGAGGCCTATCTGCGGCCCCGCCCCTCGGCTGCCGGCAAGGACGGCTATGATGCCTCGGGCTCGTCTGGCTCCAATCTCGGGCCGCTGAACGAGGACCTTGCCGCCCGCATCAAGGCCGATGCCGAAACGCTGCGCGCCGAGAGCAAGGCGCCGATCCCGGTCGACGCCGTCACCAGCTCGGCCTCCGGCCTCGACCCGCATGTCTCGCCGGCCAATGCGGCCCGGCAGGTCCCGCGTATCGCCGCGGCCCGCAAGGCTCCGGCAGCGGAGGTCCAGGCCGTGATCACGGCCAACACCGAAGGCTCAACCTTCGGCCTGCTCGGCGAGCCGCGCGTCAATGTGCTCGCCGTCAATTTGGCACTCGACGCGCGCTGGCCGCGCGCTCAACGTTAGGTTCGATGGCAACAGACGAATCCCAGTTCCGTGAGGCAGGGCGGCCCGACCCCGACGCCCTGCTGGCTTCAGCCGGCCGCGGCAAGCGTGGCCGGCTGAAGATTTTTCTCGGCATGGCGCCGGGCGTCGGCAAGACCTACGAGATGCTGACGCAAGGTCGGCGCGCCCAGAAGGAGCATGGCGAGGTGCTCGTCGGCGTGGTCGAGACGCATGGTCGCCGCGAGACGGAGGAGCTGCTCGACGGGCTCGAGGTCATGGCGCGCCGGCCGCTCGAGCATCGCGGCCGGCTGATGATGGAGTTCGACCTCGATGCGGCTCTCGCGCTGAAGCCGAGGCTGCTGCTGGTCGACGAGTATGCGCATTCCAACGCGCCGGGCAGCCGCCATCCCAAGCGCTGGCAGGACGTCGAGGAACTGCTGCAGGCCGGCATCGACGTCTGGACGACCCTGAACGTCCAGCATCTCGAAAGCCTGGTCGACGTGATCTGGAAGATCACCGGCGTGCGCCAGCGCGAGACGGTGCCGGACAGCGCCCTCAGCCGTGCCGACGAGATCGAGCTGATCGACATCACGCCGACCGAGCTTCGCCAGCGCATGGAAGAGGGCAAGGTCTACGTCCCCGAGACGGCGCGGCTTGCCGCCGGCAATTTCTTCAAGCTGGAGAACCTGACGGCGCTGCGCGAATTGGCGCTGCGGCGGGCGGCCCAGACGGTCGACGACCATCTCAACCAGGCGATGAAGCGCGCCGGCGTCGAGGGCCCCTGGGCTGCGGGCGAGCGCATCCTCGTGCTGATCGGACCCGACGCCATGGCCGGCTCGCTGGTGCGGGCCGGACGACGCCTCTCCGACATGATGATGGATGCGCCCTGGACGGTCGCCCATGTCGAGCGGCCCGGCGGGGCGGAGCCCGATTCCGGCCGCGGCGCCCATCTGGCTGAAGCGCTCAAGCTCGCCGAACAGCTCGGCGGCGCCAGCGTCGTGCTGAATGGCGACGATCTCGTCGGCGCCGTGCTCGACTATGCGCGCCGCAACAACGTCACCCAGATCGTCGTCGGCAAATCGCATCGCAAGGGCTGGCGCGGCTGGTTCCATCGCTCGCTCGCGCCGGAATTGCTGAAGGCGCAGAACGGTGCGGCGCTACACATCATCACCGAGGTGACGAGCGGCCCGGTTCAGCCTGCGAGCCCGAACACGTCGCCCGCCAGATTCAGCTGGCTCGCCCATCTCGGCGCGATCGCCATGGTCGGGCTCGTGATCGGCCTCGCCGAGCTGATCGACAAGCGGGTCGAGAACGTCAACCTCGCCATGCTGTTTCTGGTCAGCGTGCTCGGTGCCGGTCTCGCCTTCGGCTTGTGGCCGGCGGTGACGGCGGCGGCGCTCGCGGCCTTCGCCTACAACTTCTTCTTTCTGGAGCCGCGGCTGTCCTTCTGGATCGGCCACCCGGCGGATGTCCTGACCTTCCTCGTCTTCTTCGCAGTGGCGCTGACGACGGGCGGCCTGACCGGGCGCATCCGCGACCAGGCCAAGGCGACGGCGCGGCGCGCTTCGGCGATCACCGCCCTGCTCGCGGCCAGCCGCCGGCTCTCGGCCGCGGCGCGGCGCGAGGACGCCGCCGCTATCCTGGCCGAGCAGGTCTCGGCTGCGACCTCCGGCAAGGTCGTGGTGCTGCTTCCTGTCAATGGCGAGATCGCTCCCGCCGCCGGTGCCCCTGAGCTCGAAGCGCTTTCGACCGCCGACATGACCGCGGCGCGCTGGACCTGGAGCCGCGGCGAGCCGGCCGGGGCCGGTACCGGGACCTTGCCCAATGCGGCCTGGACGTTCCGGCCGTTGCAGGGCGTGCGGGCCCGTTCCGGCGTCGTCGGGTTCGAGCCGAAGGCGCTGGCGACGGCCGAGAACGCGCGCTTCGCAATGGCGCTGCTCGACCAGGGCGCGATTGCGATCGAGCGGGCCGAGCTCGCCGCTGCGGCTGTCGATGCCGAGGCGCTGCGCCGCAGCGACCGGCTCCGCTCCGCCCTGCTCAACTCGGTGAGCCACGACCTGCGCACGCCGCTCGCCACCGTGCTCGGCTCGGCGACGACGCTGATCGACTATGGCGAGGGTATGAAGGCGGCCGTGCGCGACGACCTCCTGCTCTCGATCCGCGAGGAGGCCGAGCGCCTGAACCGCTATGTCGGCGACCTGCTCGACATGACCAGGCTCGAAGGCGGGGCGCTGGTGGCGCGGCGTGACTGGATCGACGTCCGCGACGTGATCGCATCGGCGCTATCGCGCATTTCGCGCCGGCTCGGCCAACGCCGGGTCCAGCGCGACTTCCCAGCCGAACTCTCGCTCGTCAGGGCCGATGCCGGGCTGCTGGAGCAGGTGCTGGTCAACATCCTCGAGAACGCCATCGCCTATAGTGAGGATGGTGCCCTGATCGAGGCGGCCGCCTATGAGGATCGCGGCAATGTCGTGATCTCGATCGAGGATGAGGGTCGCGGCATCCCGACCGCCGAGCTGGAGCGCGTCTTCGAGAAGTTCCGGCGGCTGGAGGAATCGATCGATCGCGGTGGCGAGCGCGGCAAGGGTGCTGGCCTAGGCCTCGCCATCGCCAAGGGCTTCGTCGAAGCCATGGGCGGGCGCATCGCCGCCGCCAGCCCGATCCATGACCGCCCGGACGGCAGCAAGGGCGGCACCCGCATCCTGATCAGCCTGCGCAAGGACGCCGCGGGTGGAGAAACCAAGTCATGACCGCCTTTCGCCCGCGCATTCTCGTCATCGACGACGAGCCGCAGATCCACCGTTTCCTCGGGCCGGCGCTCGACGCCGCCGGCTACGAGCCGATCCGCGCCGACGACGCCACGACTGGCCTGCGCGAGATCGCCCGCAAGCCGCCGGACGCCGTCGTGCTCGATCTCGGCCTGCCCGACATGGACGGCAAGGAGGCGCTCGCCAAAGCACGTGCCTTCTATGACGGGCCGGTGATCATCCTCTCGGCCCGCGACCGCGAGACCGAGAAGATCGACGCGCTCGACGCCGGCGCCGACGACTATGTAGAAAAGCCCTTTGGCGTCGGCGAGTTGCTGGCGCGCCTGCGCGTCGCGCTGCGCCATCGCCTCGAACGCCAGGGCTCGGAGCCGGCGCTGCAGGTCGGCAATGTCGAGATCGACCTGGTCAACCGCCGGATCAGCAAGGGCGGTGCGGCCGTGAAGCTTTCGCCCAAGGAATACGACCTCTTCGCCTGCCTGGCGCAGGGCAATGGCCGCGTGCTGACCCACAAGCAGATCCTCACCGCGGTCTGGGGCCCGGCCCATGAGCATGACGTGCAGTATCTGCGCGTCTTCGTCGGCCAGCTCCGGCAGAAGCTCGAGGACGATCCGGCCGAGCCGAAGCTGATCGAGACCGAGCCGGGGGTGGGGTATCGGCTCGGCGGGCTGGTGTGAGGCTTCGTAAATCCACGCATCAATCTGGCTGTCATCCCGGACAAGCGGTGAAGCCGCGCCGATCCGGGATCCATTCCGGAGCTTGTCCGAAAGAGGTTCCGGAATGGGTCCCGGGTCTCCCTGCGGTCGCCCGGGACGACACGCGCAATATGGATCACGACAGTATGATTTTTTCCGCTCGGCCCGTTGTCGGGACAGCCCGAAGAGAGATTTCCTCTTTTTGAACGGGAATAAGAAAAATCACACTACCGCGCGTGAATTGATGCTCCAAGGCCAGTGCCTTATGTAAAACGTTCGGAATAGCGAACGTAGCGAGCATTATTCATGGCTGCCGCCAAGCGCCCTGCCCTGCCGGTTATCCTGCTGGCCAACGACCTGCTCGATGGCGATGTCGTCTTCGCGGCGGGCGATGCGACTGGCCTGCACTGGTCGCGTGATCCTGGTGCCGCGCTGGTCGGCGATGACGATGCGACCGCCGACCGGCTCGATGCCTTCGCCGCCGCCGAACTCGGCAACCAGCATGTCGTCGATGCCTATCTGGTCGATGTCGCGATCGAGGACGGCGTGCCGGTGCCGCGCCACTACCGCGAGCGGATGAAGACGACCGGCCCCAGCATCCGGCGCGATCTCGGCAAGCAGGCCGAACTGCCGCTCGCCCCAGCTTTCCTGAGAGCCTGACGCATGTATCGCTACGATGAATTCGACGAACGCTTTGTCCGCGAGCGCGTCGCGCAGTTCCGCGATCAGGTCGGCCGCCGGCTGAACGGTTCGCTGACCGAGGACGAATTCAAGCCGCTTCGCCTGAAGAACGGCGTCTATCTGCAACTGCATGCCTATATGCTGCGGATCGCGGTTCCATACGGCACGCTGTCGTCGAAGCAGATGCGCCAGCTCGCGCTGATCGGCGAGCGCTATGACCGCGGTTACGGCCATTTCACCACACGCACCAATCTACAGTTCAACTGGCCCAAGCTGCGCGACATCCCGGATATTCTCGACCTGCTCGCCGATGTCGAGATGCATGCGATCCAGACCTCGGGCAATTGCATCCGCAACGTCACGGCCGACCATTTCGCCGGCGTTGCCCAGGACGAGGTCGAGGACCCGCGCCCGACCGCCGAGCTGATCCGGCAATGGTCGAGCCTGCATCCCGAATTCGATTACCTGCCGCGCAAGTTCAAGATCGCGGTCACCGGTGCCGAGCACGACCGCGCCGTGATCAAGGCGCACGATATCGGCCTGCGCATCCTGCGCCATCCCGACACGCATGAGATCGGCTATGAGGTCATCGTTGGCGGCGGCCTCGGCCGCACCCCGATGATCGGCAAGGTCGTGCGCGAGTTCCTGCCCAAGGCCGACCTGCTCGCGTATCTCGAGGCGGTCATGCGGGTCTACAATCTCGAAGGCCGGCGCGACAACAAGTACAAGGCCAGGGTCAAGATCCTCGTCCACGAGATCGGCACGGAGGAGTTTTCCCGCCGCGTCGAGGAGGAGTTCGCCAGGCTCGACGGCCCCTCGGTCAATGCCGATCCGGCCGAGGTCGCGCGCATCGCCGCCTACTTCGCGCCGCCCGCCTACGAGACGCTGCCGGCGACCAGCGGTGCCTTCGAGGCGGCCAGGGCCGGCAATCCCGATTTCGCCCGCTGGGTCGAGACCAACCTCACGCCGCATCGCCAGCCGGGCTATGCCGCGCTGACGATCTCGCTGAAGCCGATCGGCGCGCCCCCCGGCGATGCCACCAGCGAGCAGATGCGCGTCGTCGCCGACCTTGCGGATGAGTTCTCGCTCTCCGAGATCCGCGTCACCCACGCGCAGAACCTCGTCCTGCCGCATGTGAAGCTGTCGGATCTGTTCGCGGTCTGGCAGCGCCTCGGCGCGGCCGAACTCGCGACGGCCAATGCCGGGCTGATCACCGACATCATCGCCTGCCCCGGCCTCGACTATTGCGCGCTGGCGACGGCTCGCTCGATCCCGATCGCGCAGGCCTTGGCGCAGCGCTTCGCCGATCCCGTCAGGCAGAAGGAGATCGGTGTGCTCAACATCAAGATCTCCGGCTGCATCAATGCCTGCGGCCATCACCATGTCGGCCATATCGGGATTCTCGGGCTCGAGAAGCGCGGCATCGAATCCTACCAGATCACCCTCGGCGGCGACGCGACCGAGAACGCCGCGATCGGCGAGATCCTCGGCCCGGGCCTCGCCGCCGAGGAGGTGCCGGATGCGATCGAGCGCATCGTCTCGGTCTACCTGGCGCAGCGCCAGGCCGGCGAAAGCTTCATCGACAATGTTCGCCGCCTCGGCCTCGCGCCGTTCAAGGCGGCTTTCCAGGACACCAACCGGGAGGTCAGCCATGCCGTTGCTTGATCGTCACGGCGCCAAGACCGAAATCTGGACGCGCAGCGAAGGCGCAGCGATCGACAACATCTCGCACGCGCTGGTCGATTGGGCGGCGCTGCCGGAAGCGCTGGCGCAGAAGACGCGCGACCAGCGCATCGGCGTCGTCATCCCCAACACCGTGCGCATTCCCCAGCTGAAGCTCCTGATGCGCCAGCTCTCGCTGATCGCGATCAGCTTTCCCTCCTTCGGCGACGGGCGCGGCTTCAGCCTGGCGCGGCTGATCCGCAATCACGGCTTCACGGGCACCCTGCGCGCCAGCGGCCCACTGATCGCCGACCAGTTCGCCTATGCCATCGCCTGCGGCTTCGACGAGGTCGAGCTGCCCGAGGCGAGCGCGGCGCGCCAGCCCGTCGAGCAATGGGTCAATGCGCTCGGCCAGATCAGCCATGGCTATCAGCGCGGCTATGGCGACAGCGGCAACATCCTCGACCGGCGCCGTTCGGCCCGGCTGAAACATGTCGCGGCGGGCTGAGACGATGCACGGTTCGGTCCAATCGAGCCTGCGCCGGCCCGCCGACCGCCATAGCGACGATGAATGGGAGGAGGCCATGCTGAGCGATATCGACCGTGCCATCGGCCAGTCTGTTTCCGCACCGCGCGAGCGCTGGTTCGATCTTTGCTTCCGGCTTATCATCCTGGTCCTTGCCGGCCTGTGGCTGTTCGTGCCACCTGCGGGCGACAGCCGATTGCCCCCCGATGTGAAGGCCGCAGCGACGCAACGATGAGCGCAAGACGCCCGGAGACAACCACCGCGCGCCGGATCGACCGGCTCGCCACCCTGCCGCTGTTCCACAAGCTGGAAGGGCGCAAGGTCGTGCTCGCGGGCGCGAGCGAAGGGGCGCTCTGGAAGGCTGAACTGCTCGCCGCCGCCGGCTCCGAGCTGCTGATCCTCTCCGGCGATCAGCCTGGAGCCTTCGGTGGCCTCGCTGCCGACCCGCCGGCCGGCTCGGTGACGGTGTTGCCGCGCGCCTGGCAGGCGGATGATCTCGACGGCGCCGCGCTCGCCATCGCCGATATCGACTCGCTCGAGGAAGCCAAGGCCTTCGTCGCCGCAGCCCGGCAAAACGGCGTCCCGGTCAATGTCGTCGACAAGCCCGAGTTCTGCGATTTTGCCTTCGGCTCGCTGGTCAACCGCTCGCCGCTCGTCATCGCGATCTCGACCGACGGCGCCGCTCCCGTCTTCGGCCAGGCGATCCGCGCCAAGATCGAGGCGTTGCTGCCGGCGGGCCTCAAGGCCTGGGCGCAGGCCGCACATGACTGGCGCCCGATGGTCAAAGCGCGCGAGCTCGCCTTTCCACTGCGCCGCGATTTCTGGGAACGCTTCACCAGCCGGGCTCTGGCCGAGCCGCAGCGCCAGCCCGAAGAGAACGATCGCCGCGATCTCGCGAGGGTGCTCGACGAGATCGAGCGCGGCGGTACGCCGAACGGGCGGGTCACGCTGGTCGGTGCCGGTCCCGGCGATCCGGAGCTGCTGACGCTGAAGGCGATCCGGGCGCTGCAGAGCGCCGACATCATCCTCTATGACGACCTCGTCTCGGCAGGCGTGCTCGAGCTTGCCAGGCGCGAGGCCAAGCGCATGCTGGTCGGCAAGCAGGGCTACGGCCCGGCGGTGAAGCAGGATGACATCAATGCGATGCTCGTCTCGCTCGCCGGCCAGGGCAAGCATGTCGTCCGCTTGAAGGGTGGTGACCCCGGCATTTTCGGCCGTGCCGGCGAGGAGATCGAAGCCTGCCACCGTGCCGGCATCCCGGTCACGATCGTGCCCGGCATCTCGGCGGCGCAGGGCGCGGCCGCCTCGCTTGGTCTCTCGCTCACCCATCGCGATCATGCCCGTCGGCTGCAGTTCGTTACGGGTCATGCCCGCGACGGCAAGCTGCCGCAGGATCTCGACTGGAAGGCGCTTGCCGACCCCGCCGCGACCACGGTGCTCTACATGGCGCGCGCTACGCTGCCGCTGTTCCGCGAGAAGGCGCTCGCGGCGGGGCTCGACCCGGCTACGCCCGCTGTTGCCGTGCTCGGCGCAACCACCCCGACTGAAATGCGGATCGCGAGCACGATCGCGCACCTGCCGGAGAGGCTGGGCGAGCTTCCGAGCAAGGGGCCTGTCCTCGTGCTGATCGGCCACGCCATGGGCGCTGCGCTGCCGGCTGCATCGAGCGGCAACCTGGCGCACGGCTGACGTGAACCAAACCGCCGGAGATGCGTTTTCTCTCTGGCGCGAAAAGTTTGGAAGGGCTCTACTGCCTCCGCTAGTTGAGCGATGACCGCCAATTCAGTACGTTCTGTTTGTTTTTCAGAACAGTTTTTTGAGCCGTTCACGCGGTTTTCTGAACTGTCCGACACGGAGCACTGAGATGACGCGACAGAGACTTCACCGCTTGCTGCAAGCCGGTCTGGCGCTCGGGGCCTTTGCCGTTTGCTTCGGCGTGATCGGCGGTGCGCGCGCGCAGACCGAGCTGCTCAACGTCTCCTATGATCCGACCCGCGAGCTCTATCGGGAGATCAACGCGGCCTTCATCGCCGACTGGAACGGCAAGAACGCCAAGAAGATCGGCACGATTCGGCAGTCGCATGGCGGCTCGGGTGCGCAGGCCCGCACCGTCATCGACGGCCTCAATGCCGACGTGCTGACGCTGGCGCTCGCCGGCGACATCGACGCCGTCGCCGAGCGCTCGAAGAAGCTGCCGCTCGACTGGCAGAAGCGGCTGCCGCAGAACTCCTCACCCTACACCTCGACCATTGTCTTCCTCGTCCGCAAGGGCAATCCGAAGGCGATCAAGGACTGGGGTGACCTGGTGAAGCCCGGCGTTCAGATCATCACGCCGAACCCGAAGACCTCGGGCGGGGCGCGCTGGAACTATCTCGCCGCCTGGGCCTATGCCGAGAAAGCCTTCAACAAGGACGAGGCCAAGGTCCGCGACTATATCGGGAAGCTGCTCAGCAACGTCCCGGTGCTCGACACCGGCGCGCGCGGGGCGACCACGACCTTCACCCAGCGTGGCATCGGCGACGTCTTCCTGTCCTGGGAGAACGAGGCCTTCCTGGCGCTGAAGGAGTTCGGCGAGGACAAGTTCGACATCATCGTGCCCTCGCTCTCGATCCTGGCCGAGCCGCCGGTTGCGATCGTCGACGGCAACGTCGATACCAAGGGCACCCGTGCCGAGGCGCAAGCCTATCTCGAATTCCTCTACACGCCGAAGGGCCAGGCTATCATCGCCAAGCACTACTACCGCCCCCGCAATCCGGAAGCTGCCGACCCCAAAGACATCGCCCGCTTCCCGAAGGTCGAGCTCGTCACCATCGACGAGAGCTTCGGCGGCTGGGCCAAGGCGCAGCCCACCCATTTCGGTGACGGCGGCACGTTCGACCAGCTCTACAAGCCGGCGCGCTGAGCATGACGGCGGCAGTCTCCCGCTGGCGCGAGCCCAGCATCCTGCCAGGCTTCGGCCTGGCGCTGGGTATTACCGTAACGGCCCTGTCGCTGATCGTGCTGATTCCTCTGGCCGCGCTCTTCATCAAGGCGGCGAGCGCCGGCCCGGCCGACATCTGGGCCGTGGCGACCTCGCCGCGGACGCTGGCCGCGTTGAAGCTCTCCTTTTTCGGAGCCTTCTTCGCCGCGGCAGTGAATGCCGTCTTCGGGCTGATCCTGGCCTGGGTGCTCGTCCGCTATGATTTTCCGGGCAGGCGCCTGATCGATGCGGCGGTCGACCTGCCCTTCGCCCTGCCGACGGCCGTCGCCGGTATCGCGCTCGCGGCGATCTATGCACCCAATGGCTGGGTCGGCAGCCTGCTAGCCCCCTATAATATCAAGGTCGCCTATACGCCGCTCGGCGTGATGGTGGCGCTGATCTTCATCGGGCTGCCCTTCGTCGTCCGCACCATCCAGCCGGTCTTGGAGGAGTTGCCTGCCGATATCGAGGAGGCGGCGGCGCTGCTTGGAGCCAGCCGCTGGCGCACCGTTTTCTCCGTGCTGCTGCCGCCGGTGCTGCCGGCCCTGCTGACCGGCTTCGTCCTCGCCTTCGCGCGTGCCGTCGGCGAATACGGCTCGGTCATCTTCATCGCCGGCAATGTGCCGATGGTCTCCGAGATCGCACCATTGCTGATCGTGATCCGGCTGGAGCAGTTCGACTATGCCGGGGCGGCCGTGGTCGCGACGATCATGCTCCTGCTCTCGTTTTCGCTGATCCTGCTCGTCAACCTGATCCAGGCACGCGCCCGCCGGAGGTTCGGCGATGTCTGACGCCAGCCTGCCCTATCAGATCGAGGACCTCGCGCCCGCCCGCGCCGCACGGCGCGTCAAGGGCGAGTCCCGCATCGTCCAGTTCGTGCTGGTTGCGATTTCGCTCCTCTTCCTTTGCCTCTTCCTGTTCCTGCCGCTGATCTCGGTCTTCGTCGAGGCCGGGGCGCGTGGCTGGCACGCCTACCGTGAGGCGATCCTCGAGCCCGATGCCTTGGCGGCGATCCGGTTGACCCTGCTCATCGCGGCAATCGCGGTGCCGTTCAACGTGATCATCGGCCTGGCGGCCGCCTGGGCGATCGCCAAGTTCGAATTCCGCGGCAAGAGCCTGCTGATCAGCTTCATCGACCTGCCCTTCTCGGTCTCGCCGGTGATCTCGGGTCTGGTGTTCGTGCTGCTCTTCGGCGCGCAGGGCTATTTCGGCCCCTGGCTCGCGGCCAACGACCTCAAGATCATCTTCGCCGTGCCGGGCATCCTGCTGGCGACGATCTTCGTGACCTTCCCCTTCGTCGCGCGCGAACTGATCCCGCACATGCAGTCGCTCGGCTCGGCCGACGAGGAGACGGCGCTGACCTTGGGCGCCTCGCCCTGGCGCACCTTCTTCACGGTGACGCTGCCGAATGTGAAATGGAGCCTGTTCTACGGCGTGCTGCTCTGCAATGCCCGCGCCATGGGCGAGTTCGGCGCGGTCGCCGTCGTCTCGGGCAAGATCCGCGGCGTGACCACGACCATGCCGCTGCATGTCGAGATTCTCTACAACGAGTACATGGGCGCCGCCGCCTTCGCCGTCGCCTCGCTGCTAGCGGGCCTTGCCCTCGTCACGCTCGTCCTAAAAAGCGTCCTGGAGTGGCATTTCGCCGACGCGATCGCCGCCAGCCGCCGTCACTGAGTGGAACAGCCCATGTCGGTCGCCGTCACCATCGAAAGCGTCGAGAAGCGCTTCCAGAACTTCCCCGCCCTGCGCGGCGTCTCGCTCGACATCCAGCCGGGCGAACTCGTCGCGCTGCTCGGTCCCTCCGGCTCGGGCAAGACGACATTGCTGCGCGTCATCGCCGGGCTGGAACAGGCCGAGCGCGGCCGCGTGCTCTTCGGCGAGACCGATACCCGCGAGCTGTCGCTGCGCGAGCGCCGGATCGGCTTCGTCTTCCAGCACTATGCGCTGTTCAAGACGATGAGCGTCGCCGAGAACATCGCCTTCGGCTTGAAGTCGCGTCCGCGCGCCGAACGGCCGAGTTCGGCCGAGATCAAGAAGCGCGTCTCCGATCTCCTGGAACTCATCCAGCTGCCGGGCCTCGAAAAGCGCTATCCGAACCAACTCTCGGGCGGCCAGCGTCAGCGCATCGCGCTCGCCCGGGCGCTGGCAATCGAGCCGCGCGTGCTGCTGCTCGACGAGCCTTTCGGAGCCTTGGACGCCAAGGTCCGCAAGGATTTGCGCGCCTGGCTGCGCGAGTTGCACCGGCACACCGGCCATACCACCGTCTTCGTCACGCACGACCAGGAGGAGGCGTTGGAGCTCGCCGACCGGGTCGCGATCCTGCATGATGGCCGGCTCGAGCAGGTCGGTTCGCCCGACGATGTCTACGACCATCCGGCGACGCCCTTCGTCTGCCAGTTCCTGGGCGACGCCAACCATCTGCCGGTCAAGGTCGTCGGCAGCCAAGCCTTCTTCCAGGACCGGCCCGTGCTGGGCGGTCTGCGCCAGAATCAGGGCGGGCCGGCCTCGCTCTATGTCCGGCCGCAGCATTTGCGCATCGTCGATGATGCGCCGCTCGCTCTGCCCGGTGTCGTCGAGCATCTGCGCCGGAACGGGCCACTGCGCCGCGCCGAAGTCGCCGTCGAAGGGCTGCCAAGGCGGCTCGACGTCGACCTCGCCAGCCAGGTCGCGCCGGCGATCGGCGAGCGGATCCGGCTGCGCATCACGCATGGCAACCTCTTCGCCGCGGCCTGATGCCGCCCTCGCCTTTCGCGCACCGGGCGGGTTATCCCTGTCGCCTGACATGTTCTGACGACAGGAGATGGCCATGAAGGCGCGAGCGAAGTGGGTCGAGGGCATGGCCTTCCTGGGGGAAGCCGGCAGCGGCCATGCAGTGGTCATGGACGGTGCGCCTGAATATGGCGGCCGCAATATCGGCATTCGGCCGATGGAGATGCTGCTGATCGGGCTCGCCGGCTGCACTGGCTTCGACGTCGTGCAGATCCTGAAGAAGGGCCGCGAGGCGGTGACCGGCTGCGAGGTCGAGGTCGAGGCGGAGCGCGCGACCGAGGACCCCAAGGTCTTCACCAAGATCCACCTCGCCTATCGCATCAGCGGCCGCGGCCTGTCGCAGGCCAAGGCCGAGCGCGCCGTCACATTGTCGAAGGAAAAGTACTGTTCCGCTTCGATCATGCTGGGGGCGACCGCGCAGATGAGCACCTCGCTCGTGATCATCGAGGAACTGCAACAGGAGGCCGCCGAATGACGGACATCCCGACCTCGGGGCTGGTATCGCCCAACGTCCTGGCCGGAGCGCTGGGTTCGCCCGATCTCGTCATCATCGATATTCGTGCCGCCGCCGAGGGCGGGCGCCAGGCCTTCGAGGCCGGTCATATCCCCGGTGCCGTGCACAGCGACTACGCCGCCGACGGCTGGCGCGCCAAAGTCGGCAATGCGCCCGGCATGCTGCCGCCGCTCGACCATCTCGCCGAACTGGTGGGGCGGCTCGGCGTCACTCCCCCGAGCAAGGTGGTGATCGTCCCCGCCGGGCTCAGCGCCAGTGATCTTGCCGCCGCGACGCGCGTCTACTGGACGCTGAAGCTGATCGGCCACGGCCAGCAGGCCATCCTCGACGGCGGCTTCGACGGCTGGCGAACTGCGCCCGGCCTGCGGATCGAGACCGGTCCGTCCAAGCCGGTGCCGGCCTCGCCTTACCCGGTGGTCGTGCAGCAGAAGCTGCGCAGTACCGCCGACGCCACGCTCGTTGCTTCGCGCAGCAAGCTGGCGACGCTCGTCGATGCTCGTTCGGCCAGCTATTTCGAGGGACAGGAAAAGGCGGCGGAAGCTGCGCGCGCCGGGCGCATCCCCGGCGCCGTCTCGCGCGACTATTCGGCGGCCTTCGACCCTTCGACCGGGCGGTTCAAGCCTGCCGGAGAGCTCGGCACGTTGTTCGGCCCGGTGCCGAACGGCCCGGTGATTTCCTATTGCAACACCGGCCACACTGCGTCGCTGAACTGGTTCGTGATGTCGGAGCTGCTCGAGCGCGAGGAGGTCTCGCTCTACGATGGCTCGATGACCGACTGGACACAGGACCCGGAGCGGCCAGTCGCGATCGGAGGCGGCTGAGCGCCCCGCGGCTCAGTGCTGGGGTGGTGTGGCGTACCAGTCGCCCGGCAGAGCTTGGCGGAGAGCCTGCTTCAAGATTCCGACAAGATGGTCCGTCGCGACGTTGGAAACCCCATCGACGCGGTGCAGGACGAGGTCGATGGAAGGCAAGGTCGGCAAGCCGTATTCGGCCGGATCGAGCATCCGCACCGATTTTGGGTGACCTATCGGCGTACGAAGCGCGAGCCCGAGTCCGGCTGCGGTCGCCGCCCACAAGCCTGCGAGACTGGGGCTGACAAACGCCACTCGCCAAGCTGTGCCCTGGCGATCGAGCTGTTCGCAAGCGATATCTCGTAGAAGGCAGGGCGTTTCGAGAAGGGCAAGCGGGAGAGGCTCGCCACGATCGTTACGCCATGCATCATTCGCGGCGGCGAGCCAGCAGAGCGGCACGCTTGCTATGCGTTCGACGCGAGCAGGACGTTCTCCTCCATCCCAGGCGAGAGCGATATCAAGCTGCCGGGATGCAATCTTGTCGACCAGTTCGCCGTTGCGGGCTATCCGGCCCTCGATGCGGACCTTCGGGTGAGCTCGGGCGAACTGTCCCAGGACGCCAGGCAAGATCGTTTCACCGAAATCCTCCTGTAGTCCGAGGCGAATCCAGCCTTCGAGATTGGCCCCGCCTACGGCGCCGAGCGCCTCATCGTTGAGGTCCAGGAGGCGTTGGGCGTAGGAAAGGAGGGTTTCGCCAGCGTCGGTCAATCTCAGTCCGCGCCCTGACTTGCGAAGCAGGGTAACGCCCGCCTGCTCCTCCAATTTCTTGAGTTGGGCGCTCACCGCTGAGGTCGAGCGGCCCAGCCGCTCGGCGGCCCGGGCAAAGGATCCCGTTTCGAAACCCACTGCGAAGCTGCGCAAAGCATCGAGATCAAGATTGGTAGGCCGCATAACTGTCCTGAAAAACCGGATCTTTCGTCCTGAATTATTCGATTTTCCGCACAGTTGTCGATCGCCAGAATGGCGTTGTCAAATGAAGAGGAAGTCAGAACTCGATGAGCGCTGCGTTCGAAACGGAATCCGAATCTCCGACCAGGATGACGGTATGGCGTGACGGATCGAATATCACCGCGGCCCCGCCCGACATCGCCAATCGGCCATTTCTCGCTCAAATGCTGCTGTCGAGCAGCCGAGAAGGCGACATGACCGCAATGCGGGTCTTCATGGAGCCGGGCACGATGACGAACTGGCACAGCCATCCGCGTGGTCAGCTCCTGTTCGTCGTCAGCGGTGTCGGCCATGTGCAGCGTCACGGCGAAGCGGCCGAATGTGTTCGCGCCGGCGACACCGTCTGGTTCGCCGCGGGTGAGCGCCATCGGCATGGCGCCGCATCAGACAGTTCGTTCAGCTATCTCAGCGTGCAATGCGTCAGGGATGGCACTGCGGTTCGTTGGCTGGACACGGCCGAAAGCGAGGAGGCCGAGCAATGATCGCGATGCAATACAGTCTGGTCTTTCCAGCTGACTACGACATGACGATCATCGAACGGCGCATTCGCGACAAGGGGCCGTTGCTTGACGGCTTTCCGCACCTTCGTTTCAAGGCCTATCTGTCTGCGCGCAAGGACGAGATCGATTTCGCGAGCCCGGAGAATCTCTATGCGCCGTTCTATCTCTGGGACAGGCCGGATGGGGTCAGCAACTTCCTGACCGGCCCCGGCTTCGCTCAACTGACAAAGGACTTCGGCTGGCCAAGTGTCGACATATGGCTGATCTGGCATAGCGTCGTCGCCGTCGACGTCGCGGACGCGCGCTTTGCGAGCCGTCACGTCGAGGCCATTTCGCCCTATCGCGATCTGACGGAACTGAAAAACGAGTCGATCCGATGGGCCAAATCGGATTCACCGAAAGGAGCCTTGGCAGTCGTCGTTGGATTTGATCCGAAAGGATGGCGCCTGGAGCGTTTTCAACTTTGGCGAAGCGCCCCGTCGCCTTCGGACGTCGCCGACCAGATCTACCGCGTTGGCCACGTATCAGAGGGTCCCCAGGCCTGAGCCGCGGCCAATTCCGGCGAAGCCGCTGCGTGTCATCACCTTTCGATTTGGGCCGTAACGGATTGCGGCCCGGCCATTTGCCCCGGGCGGCCAATCCAGCGGGGCACGTCAAGTTGCAAATTCGTCCAAAAAGGCTCAAAGGAAGCGCCAACGCGCCGGTCTTGCCGCGCCCTTCCCTTGCTCCTTTGTTGAGTTCTGCCGCCGATGAACGCCGTCGCGCCGAAAATCTCGTTCGTCTCTCTCGGGTGCCCCAAGGCGCTCGTCGATTCCGAACGCATCATCACCTCGCTGCGCTCGGAGGGCTATGAGCTCAGCAAGAGCCATGCGGGCGCCGACGTCGTCATCGTCAACACCTGCGGCTTCCTTGACAGCGCCAAGCAGGAATCGCTGGAGGCGATCGGCTCTGCCATGGCCGAGAACGGCAAGGTCATCGTCACCGGCTGCATGGGCGCCGAGCCCGAGCAGATCCGCGACGCCTTCCCGAACCTGCTCGCGATCACCGGCCCGCAGGCCTATGAGAGCGTGGTCTCGGCCGTGCATCAGGCCGTGCCGCCCAAGCACGATCCCTTCATCGACCTGGTGCCTGACCAGGGCATCAAGCTGACGCCGCGGCACTACGCCTACCTAAAGATCTCAGAGGGTTGCAACAACCGCTGCAGCTTCTGCATCATTCCAAAGCTGCGCGGCGACCTGGTCTCGCGGCCGATCGGCGATGTGCTCCGCGAGGCCGAGAAGCTGGTCAAGGCCGGCGTCAAGGAGCTGCTGGTGATCTCGCAGGACACCAGCGCCTACGGGCTCGACATCAAGTATGCGCCGTCGATGTGGAAGGATCGCGAAGTCCGCACCCGCTTCTTCGAGCTGGCGCGCGAGCTCGGGCAGATGGGGGTCTGGGTGCGGATGCACTATGTCTACCCCTATCCGCATGTCGACGAGGTCATCCCGCTGATGGCGGAGGGCAACGTGCTGCCCTATCTCGACATTCCGTTCCAGCATGCCTCGCCCTCGGTGCTGAAGGCGATGCGCCGGCCGGCCCATCACGAGAAGACGCTGGAGCGGATCCGGACATGGCGCGAGATCTGCCCGGACCTCGCCATCCGCTCGACCTTCATCGTCGGCTTCCCCGGCGAAACCGAGGAGGACGTCGACTTTCTGCTCGACTGGCTGAAGGAAGCGAAGCTGGAGCGGGTCGGCTGCTTCAAATACGAGCCGGTCAAGGGCGCGACCGCCAATGATCTCGGCCTGCCGCTGGTCGACGAGGGCGAGAAGGAGGCGCGCTGGCATCGCTTCATGAAGACGCAGGCCGAGGTCTCGGCCCGCATCGTCAAGGGCCGTGTCGGCAAGCGCATTCCGGTGATCATCGATGAGGTCGGCCCGACAGTCGCCAAGGGCCGCTCGAAATGGGATGCGCCGGAGATCGACGGCAATGTCTATGTCTCGAGCCGGCGGCCGCTGCGGCCGGGCGATATCGTCACCGTGAAGATCGAGCGCGCCGACGCCTACGACCTGCACGGCATGGCGGTCTGATCAGGCAAGCGCAGCCGACACAGTCCGCGGCATGCGGCGCGGTTCGGCGACGCGGCCGACGCGGGGACGCGACGACTTCTCGAAGACGACCTGGGCATCGCTGATCTGGGTGGCGAGCTGAAGCGTCGGACGGGCGGAGAGCTGCGTCTGGAGCGCCATCGCGACAATGACGAAGGAGAGAGCGAAACCAGCGCGGCGAAGAAGCGGGGACATGACGTAGGGACCAGGGATCTTGTTGTTGGTCCCGCTTTGCCGGCTCCAGGCGTGGTTTCGCTTTCAGGTTTCGGGATTTTCGTTTTTCCTGCTCCCTTTACGTCAGGCTCTCGAAACCGACTCTCTCGCGCGTGACGTCCGGCCGAGCCGTCCCAGCCACCAGCCGAAGCGTTGCGCCGCCATGGCGATAGCCAGCGCGTAGGCGAGCAGAGCCAGCATAAAGCCGGCCGCCTGCAGGCCGAGAGCGCCGAGCACGAGAGCCGAGCGCCCGAGCAGTTTGAGCACCGCCCGCGCCGTCGACGGCTTCGCCGTTGCCAGCTTCGCGGCCCGGCCGATGTCCCCTGCGTCCTCGGCGACGGCAAGCACCTGGCGCAGGCCCCGTTGGCCGGTGCGGGCGTAGAGCGAGCCGGCGTCCTGGCCGAGCGCGGTGAAGCGCGCCAAAGCCGCTGGCCGGACGATGCCGCCGGCGGTGGCTTTGGCGGCCGCGAGATCCAGCCTTGCGGCAGCGCCTAAGCTCGCCGACAGGGCCGGCCGGTCGATGGCGCCGGCGGCCATGCGGCCGAGATTCGCGGTCAGCACGGGGGAAAGCAGCTTTGCCTTGCTCGCCGCCTTGACGGCACTGACGCCGCCCCGGGCCGGAAGGCCACCTCCGAGACTGACCCAGGTTGCTGCGCTGATCGCCAGGCCGACAGCGGCGAGCACCAACACTGTCTCGTCGATCGTCTCGCCAGCCGCCAGCCTGCTGCCTTCGCGGGCGAGATCGCGCAGATCGCCGAAGCCGCTGATATCGCCGACCAGCGCACCGGCGAAGGCGGCCTCGCTCTCGCGGTCACCCGCGACGAAGCCGTAGCCGAAGTCGGAGACGGCTCGGGCCAGTGCGTTTGCCTTCAAGGCCTCGATTCGCGCAATGCGATCGGGCGCGACGGCAGTCCCGCGCTCGGCCGCCAGCGCGAGGAAACTCTCGGCGAGGGAAAGATCGCCGGCTGTCACCGCCAGGTCGATCTCACGGGCGATGCGATCCTGCGTCGCGACGCCGGGGAGGCGCAGCCGCGACAGCTCGGTGGGATCGTCCTGCGCCTGCTGGAGGCGCCAGCCCTGCAAAGCCGGCGGAGCGATCACGGCTCCGCCAACTGCGAGAGCCAGAACGAGGCTCGACG
Organism: Allobosea lupini; assembly: GCF_900109525.1. Classification (GTDB taxonomy): domain Bacteria; phylum Pseudomonadota; class Alphaproteobacteria; order Rhizobiales; family Beijerinckiaceae; genus Allobosea; species Allobosea lupini. The sequence continues at coordinate 284,802 of NZ_FOAN01000001.1, forward strand.
AAACGATGACCCTGTGAATGCGCAAGCGGCATACCTGAAACGGAAACGGTCCGGCCACCCGGCCGGACCGCAATTCACCTAACCTTTGATTCAGGCGGAAATTGCGCCGCCGCTACGGCACGATCACCGTCGAGCCGGTCGTGCCGCGCCCTTCCAGCGCGCGGTGGGCGTCTGCGGCGTCCTTTAGCGCGAAGCGGGCGTTGATCGCGACGGCGACCTTGCCGGAGCCGACGGCCTCGAACAGGTTCTTCGCCATCGCGACCAGCGTCTCACGGTTGGCGGTGTGCGTGTTCATCGTCGGGCGGGTGACGTAGAGCGAGCCCTTCGCGGCGAGGATACCGAGATTGAAGGCCTCGACCGCGCCCGAGGCGTTGCCGAAGCTCGCCAGCAGGCCGAAGGGCCTCAGCGAGTCGAGCGAGCCCATGAAAGTGTCCTTGCCGACGCCGTCATAGACGACGTTGCAGAGCTTGCCGCCGGTGATCTCCTTGACCCGCGCCGGAACGTCCTCGTTGCGGTAGAGGATGACATGGTCGGCCTTGTTCGCCTTGGCGAGTTCGGCCTTCTCCTTGCTGCCGACCGTGCCGATCACGGTCGCGCCGAGCGCCTTGCCCCATTGGCACAGGATCGAGCCGGTGCCGCCGGCCGCGGCATGGACCAGGATCGTGTCGCCGGCTTTCACCGGATAGGTGCGATGGAGCAGGTATTCGGCAGTCAGCCCCTTCAGCAGCATGCTGGCGGCGGCCTCGTAAGAGACGTTGTCGGGCAAAGCGACGACGGCCGAGGCCGGAACGATGCGCTCCTCGGCATAGGCGCCATGGGCGGCGACGACGGCGATGCGGTCGCCGGGCTTGAACTCGGTCACGCCGGGGCCGACCGCGAGCACGTCGCCGGCCGATTCATTGCCGAGCGTGAACGGCAGCGGCGCCGGATAGAGGCCGGTGCGGAAATAGGTGTCGATGAAGTTGAGGCCGATGGCGCGGTTGCGGATCAGGATTTCGCCCGGCCCAGGGGCCGGCGGGCTGATCTCCTCCAGCTGCAGAACCTCGGGGCCACCGGTCTTGTGTACGCGGATTGCTTTCGCCATGGCGATCATCTCCTCCTGTCGATGGCGCCGACGATAGGGACTTGCCCTGCCTGGGCGCAACGGCCGCGCCGCATTCGCGACCGGCATTCGACGCCGGGCGTGCTGGCGAATTTGCATAGACGGCGCTGTCCTGCGGCAAGCGTGCGCTCGCCAGCGGCGCCGGCATCGGTTACCGAAAGGCCATGACGGACCAGCAGAATTGCGACATCGCGATCGTCGGGGCAGGCGCGGTCGGGCTCGCGGCGGCGCTCGCGCTCGCCGCCGCCGGGCGGCAGGTCGCGCTGTTCGGGCAGGCCAGCGCGCCGCGCGATGGCCGCACGGTCGCTTTGCTCGACGGCTCGTGGCGATTGCTCGAAGCACTTGGCCTGACGGAAACGCTGGACACAGTCGCGGCGCCGCTTGCGGTCATGCGTATGGTCGATGACACCGGCAGCCTGTTTCGGCAGCCGCCGGTCGAGTTCAAGGCGGCCGAGCTCGGGCTGCCGGCCTTCGGCTGGAACATCGAGAACGCCGCGCTGGTCGAGGCGATGGCCGCGAAGGCGGCCGCCGAGCCACGCATCCGCATGATCCCGCAGGCAGTGACGCAGATCACCGCGGGCGCCGACAGCGTCCGTCTGGCGGGTGACGGCTTCAAGCCTGTCGCGGTCCGCCTCGTCGTCGGCGCCGATGGCCGCAAGTCGCGGGTCCGTGAGGCTGCCGGCATCACGACGCGCGACTGGAGCTATCCGCAGGTGGCGCTGACGGCGATCCTGAGCCATCGCCGCGAGCATCGGGACGCATCGACCGAATTCCACACCCGCTCGGGGCCCTGCACGCTGGTGCCGATGCCCGGCCGGCGCTCCTCGCTGGTCTGGCTGGTCGAACCGACTGAGGCCGAGCGGATCGCCGGGCTCGATGATTCTGCGTTCGCCCAGGCGGTCGAACGCCGGACCCATTCGATCCTCGGCGCGCTCACGGTTGCAGGCCCGCGCGGGCGCGTGCCGATGGGCGGCCTGTCGGTCGATCGGTTCGCGGGTGGGCGCATGGCGCTGATCGGCGAAGCCGCGCATGTCTTCCCGCCGATCGGGGCGCAGGGGCTCAATCTCGGCCTGCGCGACGTCGCGGCCCTGCGCGATGCCGTCGCCGGCGCTGACGATCCCGGCGAGCTTGCGGCGCTGTCAGCCTATGATCGCTCGCGCCAGGCCGATGTGCGCCTGCGCACCGGCGCTGTCGATGCGCTCAACCGGACCCTGCTGACCGACCTGCTGCCGGCCGACCTGATGCGTGGCGCCGGGCTGCTGGCGCTGTCGCGCATCGCGCCCTTGCGCCGCCTGGTCATGCGCCAGGGGCTGGCCGGCGGCACTGCGGCGGGCTGAACCTCAAACCTCGTAGTCGCCGACCGGCGGGCTTGGCCGCAGCGCCGGCGCGGCGTCGCGGAAGACCGGCGCGAGTGGCAATGGCGTCGACACCATGCGCTTTCCACCGGGCTCCTCGACCTGCCGGTCGAGCAGGCCGCGCGCGGTCAGCTGCGGATCGGCCAGCGCCTCGTCGAGCGTGCGCACCACGGTGCAGCAGCAGTCGAGCGGCTCGATCGTCGCCCGCCAATGAGTGGCCGGTTGACCGGCGATGATCTTGGTGATCGCGGCTCGCGTAGCTGCGGGATCATGCCGGTCGTCGCGGAGCTCTTTGGCGAGCCCGATGCCCTCGCAAAAACTCGTCCAGAACTTCTCCTCAAGCGCACCGACGGCGAGGAACCAGCCATCGGCGGTCGCATAAAGGCCATAGCGCGGGCTGGCGCCGGTCAGCAGCCCCTCCCCGCCATTGGGATAGCGGCCCGAGGCCTGCCCCTGTGCCAGCGCGTACCATGAGAAGGTGAGCATCGCGTCGGTCATGGCGATGTCGAGATGGCAGCCTTGGCCGGAGCGGTCGCGCTCGCGCAAGGCCAGCAGGATGTTGATCACCGCCGGCATGGCGCCGCCGGCAATGTCGGCGACCAGGGTCGGCGGCAGTGGTGCCTCGCGGCCCGGCGCGAGCGACTGGCCGAGCAGCCCGCCGATCGCCTGGTAGTTGATGTCGTGGCCAGCCTCGGCGGCGCGTGGGCCGTCCTGGCCGTAGCCGCTGATCGAGCAGTAGACCAGCCGCGGATTGAGCGCCTTCAGAGCCTCGTAGCCGAAGCCGAGCCGGGACATGACGCCCGGCCGGAACTGCTCGATCACGATGTCAGCTTGCCTGATCAGCGGTGTCAGCCGCTCCAGCGCATCGGGCGCCTTGAGATCGATGGCGAGGCTCCGCTTGCCGCGGTTCAGCGCGGCGAAGGGAGCGGAGGTCTCGCCGAATTGCGGCGGAAAGCGGCGCATGTCCTCGCCATCCGGCCGCTCGATCCGGATCACGCGCGCGCCCGCTTCGGCGAGGAAGAGACTCGCTAGCGGTCCGGGCAGCAGGGTCGAGAAGTCGAGGACGAGGAGGTCAGAGAGTGGCTGCATCGCTGGGTCCGGGAAGACAGGCCGTTGCAGGCCGTCAGTGGAACAAATCTGCCGGCATCCTGCCCGTCTTCACCAGCCACAGGAAGCCCGTCAGCGTCACCGTCGAGACGATGGTTCCGACAAGGATGCAGGCCGAGGCACGCTCGATGCCGACGCGGTACTGCGTCGAGATCACGAAGATGTTCAGTGCCGGCGGCAGCGCCGCCATGATCGCGGCGGCATAAACCCAGGGTGCCGAGAAGTCGCCAAGGCCGGATAGCAGCAGCCAGACCAGAAGCGGATGCAGCAGCAGCTTGATGGCGACGAGCCAGGGCAGCTCGCTCGGCATCTGCCGGATCGGCTGCAATGCAACGGTCACGCCGAGCAGGAAGAGCGCGCAGGGGGCCGCGGCCTGCGAGAGCCAGAGCGTCATCTTGTCGATCGCGGTCGGCAATTCGAGCTTGAGAAAGGCCGCGAGCACGCCGGCGACGGTGGCGACGTTGAAAGGATGGGTCACGACCCGCCGGATCACCTCGCCCGCCGTCGCGCCGAAGCTGCGCTTCTCGACGCCGGCCAGGGCCATCAGGAACGGAATTAGCGAGAACAGCAGCAGGTTGTCGAAAACGAAGATCAGGACGACCGGGGCGCTGGCGACGGGCCCTAGCGCCGCCAGGATCAGCGGCGGGCCCATATAGCCGATATTGGAATAGGAGCCGGCGACGCCCTGCATCACCGCCTGCGGCATGTCGCCATGGGTATGGCGCCAGCCAAGCGCGAAGGAGAGCACGAAGGCGCAGAAGGTCGCGAGCGTCGTCACCGCGACGAAACGCCAGTTGGTCAAATCGCTCAGGGGCTTGTCGGCGATCAGCCGGTAGAACAGGCAAGGCAGCGCGACATAGATCAGGAAGAACTGCATCCAGGCGAGCCCCTCGCCCGGCAGGCGCTTGTAGCGGCCGATCAGGAAGCCGAGCAGGATCAACCCGAAGAAGGGTGCGACCAGATTGAACAGGCTGGCGATGTCGGCCATGCGGCACTCTCGAGCGCCGACGATGGCGGCTGCGCCGCCTTATAGGATGGGCGCCGGCGCCTGAGAACCCGCAGGGGCGCACATCCCTGCGCCGGTCGCGAAATGCCGTTGCGGTGAGCCCGCTGCCCGAGTTCCGCCCCCTCGTTTCATGCAACTAAAAATTGCAGCTTTCGACAAAGCTGGAAGCGATCGGGTAACACATTTCTGCCATGTTCCCCGAATGGCTCATGGAAAAGGCGATGATGAGCAGCTCTCAAGCGGCAGCAGGTAGCTCGGTGTCCGGGGCTCTCTGGCGATCTTCGATCACGTCTCCGGTTTTCTGGATCGTGGCATTCCTGGTGATGGTGATCCTGGGGCTCGCACTGCCGATCCGCCTGCCGCTGGGGCCGAACTACTGGGATACCGACATCTATCTCGACGCGGCCCAGCGCATCCGGCAGGGCCAAATCCCCAATATCGACTTCTTCACCTCGATCGGTCCGCTCGGCTTCTATCTCACCGCGGGGATCAAGGCGCTGTTCCCGCAGGCCCAGCCGGCCCTGCTCGCCAACTGGGCGATCGTGCCGATCTCGCTGCCGATCGCCGCGCTGATCGCCTGGGACATCGACGCGCGCTCGCGCAAGCTGGCGCTGGCGATCGTCATTCCGTTCCTGTTCCTGACCTCGCTTCCGATCAATCTTCACAGCCTCTACCCGTCGCCCGGCTTCGATGGCTTCGGGTACTACAACCGCCATGTCGCCCTGCTGCTCTATCTGCTGCTGGCGGCACTCCTCTTCGTCGAGAGTCGGATCCTGCTGACGACGCTCGTCGCGGTGCTGATGGTCGCGCTGTTCCTGGTCAAGGTCACGGGCCCGGTATCGGGCGCCGCCCTCGTCGGCTATGCGGTCCTGGCCGGGCGCATGCGCTTTCGCGATGCGTCGATCGCCGCCGGCGCGGTCATAGCGTGCCTGGGCGCGATCGAGCTCGCGACGGGCGTGGTCTATGCCTATGTCGAGGACATCATCGACCTCGCCCTGCTCAACTCCGCCTCGTTCCTGCGGCGTTTCCTGACGCTGGGCTCGATCAAGTTCAATGTGATAGCGCCCTGCCTGGCGCTGATCGGCGTCCTTGCCTACATGGCGCGAAGAGACAGGCTGTCGCCGGCAAGCCTGCTGATCTCGCCGCTGGGCTGGCTCAGCGCAAGCCTCTTCGCCCTCGTCCTAGGCGAGACGCAGAACAGCGGATCGCTCGAGTTCATCGGGCTCTGGCCGGTGTTGATCCTGATCCTCAAGGACCATTCTCACAGGTCCGGCGACCCGTTGCGCCCATGGGTGCTGGTGCTCGTCATGGCGGTGTCGCTGCCGAGCGCCGTGATTTTCCTGGAGCGGGGCGCGCGGGCGCTGATCGCTGCGCCGCGCTACCAGGCGCTGGCGGTGCCGGATGTCGGACCGCTCGGCCGCGTCAGCCTCAAGCCTGAACTCGCACAGCGGGCGATCGCCCAGATCGAGCACTATCCGAAATACAAGGAGGCCTATGAGGACCTCGCCCGCCAGGGCCTGCTGCCGTCGGCGACCTTGTTCTCGGAGATCGATCATCAGGCGACCTGGCTGCTCGAAGTGCAGCAGGGGCTCGATGCGATCAAGCGCTGGGAGGCGGCGAATCGTCGCCAGCTGAACGGCTTCTTCGCACTCGATTTCGTCAGCCCGTTCAACCATCTGCTCGGTCGCGCCGCGCCGCAGCACGTTGCGCTCGGCATCGATACCGAGCGCACCAATCCGAAGGTCACGCGCGAGATGCTGGAGGCCCTGCGCGACATCGACGCGATCATGCGGCCCAAATGCCCCTACGAGGTCAAGCGGGCGGCGATCTGGAAGCAGTTCGCGCAGGCTCTGGAGGGCCGCCAGCTCGTCGCGCTGTCGCCCTGCTGGGACATGTATCTGAGGAAGTAACCTACCCGGAGCGCCGAGAGGACGTATGCCAAGCGGCGTTGCGATGCTTATAGCGCTGGCGGGAATGGCGCGGTCTACGGGAGTCGAACCCGTCTCCCCAGCGTGAAAGGCTGGTGTCCTAACCGATAGACGAAGACCGCGGGCCTGAGCGCGAAGCGCTCTTGCGAGGCGGGGCGAGCTATAGTGTCCCGGCGAAGCTTGGGCAACCCCGTTGTCAGGGTTTTTCGCATTCGCTCACAGCGGCCGGGCCAGATCCACCACGCGCACCTCGGCCCGTTCGCTGCCGCCCCAGCGATTCAGCGTCAATGTGCCGGCCAGATGCACGCTCTCGCCGCGTGCCGCCAGCAGCGCCTGGCCGAGCGGCTCGCGCGCGGCGCGGAAGGCGATTCCTCCGATGGTGGCGCCATCGCCCGCCCGCAGCTTGATGCGCAGATGCCCGCCGGCGCCGACCTCGATCACCTCCGTCAGGCGGTGCGCCGGCAGCACGAAGACCGGCTCCGGGCAGCCGGCGCCGAACGGGCCGGCCCGATCGATCTCGGCGAGCAGGCGCGGATTGGCACCGCCGGCGCTGATCGCCGCGTCGATCAGCAGGGCTTCGGCCTCGCGCGAGCCGGCGACGCCGCCGGCCAGCCTTTCGCTGACGAAATTGGCGAAGGCGCCCTCCTGTCCTGGCGCCAGCGTCACGCCCGCCGCCATGGCATGGCCACCGCCCTTGACCGCAAGGCCGGCCTCGACCGCCTGGCGCACGGCCGAGCCGAGATCGACGCCGGCGATCGAACGGCCCGAGCCGGTCGCGCCGCCATTGGCATTGCGCGCCAGCGCGAAGGCCGGCCGGTTGAACCGTTCCTTCAGGCGGCCCGCGATCAGTCCGACGATGCCAGGATGCCAATCGGCCGAACCGACGACCAGCACCGGATGCGAAGCGGCATCCTCGAAGTGGTGCTCGACCTCGGCCACCGCCTCCTCGACCGCAGCCCGCTCGATCTCCTGACGCTCCTGGTTGAGCCGGTTGAGCTCGGCGGCGATCGTGCGCGCCTCGACCTCGTCGCGGGTCAGAAGCAAGCGGGCGCCGAGAGCCGCGTCGCCGATGCGTCCGCCGGCATTGATGCGCGGCCCGAGCAGGAATCCGAGATGCCAGGCCTGCACGGGGCCATCGAGCCCGGCGATGTCGAGCAGCGCCGCGAGGCCGGGCCGCTGGCGCAGTCGCATCACGGCGATGCCCTGGCGCACGAAGGCTCGGTTGAGGCCGATCAGCGGCACGACATCGGCGACCGTCGCCAGCCCGACAAGATCGAGCGCCGCGAGCAGATCGGGCTCACCGCCCCTCGCCTGCCAGGCGCCGCGCCGACGCAGTTCGCGATTGGTCGCGACGAGCGCCAGGAAGACGACGCCGGCGGCACAGAGATGGCCCAGGCCGGAGAGATCGTCCTGCCGGTTGGGATTGACCAGCGCCTGGACCTCGGGGAGCAGTTCGGGCGCCTGGTGATGGTCGAGCACGACGGTGTCGAGGCCGAGCCGTGCCGCCTGCTGCAGGGGCTCGTGGCTGGTGGTGCCGCAGTCGACGGTGACGAGCAGCGTCGCGCCCTCGCCGGCCAGCATCGTGATCGCCTCGGCATTGGGGCCATAGCCCTCGATCAGCCGATCGGGGATATGGATGCGCGGCTTTGCTCCGGCCTCCGCGAGAAAACCGGAGAGCAGGGCCGCCGAGCAGGCGCCGTCGACATCGTAGTCGCCGAAGATCGCGACTTTCTCGCCGGATATCGCCGCCTGGGCGAGCCGCTGGGCGGCGCGGTCCATGTCGCGCAGCACGGACGGGTCCGGCAGCAGGTCGCGCAGCTTCGGCTCGAGATGGCGCAGCGCCTCGCTGGAGGCGACGCCGCGGCCGGCGAGGACGCGCGCCAGCGTGTCGGGCACGCCTTCGACTTGCGCCAGCGCCTCGGCCAGCGCGAGGCCGGCGGGATCGAGGCGGTTGCGCCAGGGGCGTCCAAGGGCGGAGTGCGCGACGCCGAGGAACAGGCGATTCTGGCCGAGGGTCATGCGCCACCGCTGGCGCAGCGGCGCGGCTTCGTCAATCGGCAGGGCATCACTCGAGCGGCTTCTGATCCTCGATCGCCTGCGCCGTGACCTTGCGGGCACTCACCGGCGCATGCCCGGAGACTTCGGCGCCGGCATCGGGCTTCAGCCTGATCATCCACAAGGCCGATGAGGCCGAGATCAGGCCGACGAGAGCGAAGGCTGGCCAGAAATCGCCTGCGCCCAGCGCCTTGCCGCCATTGTAGAGATTGGCGGCCTCCAGCGCGAAGGCGCCGACGGTGATGCCGAGGCTGAGGGACAATTGCTGGGCGACGCTGGAGAAGCTGGTCGCGCTCGACATGTCGCGGTTCGAGACGTCGGCATAGCTCAGCGCATTGATGCCGGTGAACTGCAGCGAGCGGAAGCAGCCGCCGACGAAGAGCACGCCGAGCATGAGCCAGTGCGGTGTCGTCGGCGTGAACAGGCCTGAAGCCGCCAGGAAGGCCGAGCCGATCAACGCGTTGAACGTCAACACGCCGCGAAAGCCGAAGCGGGCGAGGATCGTCTTCGCCAGCGTCTTCATCACGAGGGCGCCGGCGGCCGAAGCGAAGGTGATCAGGCCAGATTGCAGTGCGTCGAGCCCGAAGCCGAGCTGCAGCATCAAAGGCAGCAGGAAGGGGATCGCGCCGATGCCGACGCGAAATATCGAGCCGCCGAGGACGCCGATCCGATAGGTCGGAATGCGCAGCAGCGAGAGATTGAGCACCGGATAAGCCAGCCGGCGGGCATGGAACCAGTAGATGACCAGCGCCACGATGCCGAACGCCACGCAGCCATAGGAGACGGCGACAGGCACGAGATGGCGCCCACCGGTTGCGAGGCCGAGCATCAGCGCGGCGAAGCCCGTCGATGACAACAGGAAGCCGGTGATGTCGAGCGGCGCGACGTCCTCCTCGCGGATATCCTCGAAGAACATTGTCGCCAGAGCGATGCCGAGCAGGCCGATCGGCAGGTTGATGAAGAAGATCCAGCGCCAGTCGAAATAGGTGGTGATGAAGCCGCCGACGACCGGGCCGACGACCGGGCCGACCAGCGCCGGCACCGTTAGATAGGCCAGTGCACTGACGAGTTCGGACTTCTCGACGCTGCGCAGTATGACGAGCCGGCCGACCGGCACCATCATCGCCCCGCCCATGCCCTGGATGAAGCGCGCGCCGACGAAGGCACCGAGCGAGTTCGAGAAGGCGCAAAGCACCGACCCGAACATGAAGATGCCGAGCGCCGTCCTGAAGATGGTACGGGCGCCGAATTTGTCGGCCATCCAGCCGGAGATCGGGATGAAGACAGCGAGGCTGACGAGGTAGGAGGTCAGCGCCAGCTTGAGCGCGATCGGATCCTCGCCGAGCGATTTGGCAATCACCGGCAGCGAGGTCGCGATCACCGTCGAGTCGGTGTTCTCCATGAACAACGCGCAGGCGACGATGAGAGGCAGGAGCTTGGCGCGCTGCAAGGTATCGAACTTTCGGATTTTTCGCCGCCCGCTGCCCTTTAATGCGGCTCTATCCGGCTGGCGAGGGCCGACAGGGGTGTGGTGACGAGGGTTGCATCCGGTGCATGGCGAGGGGACTGTGGCTATTCAAGGAAAGCCGGCTTCCGATCTGCTCTCACGTCGTCACAAGGACGTGAGAGCGGCCCCGTTATGCGTTTGCGACAAGGCGATCCGGCTCAACCATACCTATCTCTTGGGTTGAAGGGGCGATGGTTTCGCTTACGCCGACGCGGCCGGTCCGCGGGCAAGAGGTGTCCTATGATCAACTCCACCTACCACGCAGTCCGCTCGCTCACCGTGACCGCTTTGCGTCACGGTGCCGCTGTCGCTTTGCTGGCCGGCGCCGCGTTCTTCAGCGCTGGCCAGGCGCCGGCCTTGGCCCAGTCGACCAGCTGGGAAGACGGCTGCGCGATGCGCGTCGTCACCCCGGGTTCGGGCGATGCGCTGCGGAACTACAACTGCGCCCGTCAGAAGGAATGCCAGCAGATGGCGAACGCCAAAGGCGGCATGATGATGGGCATGGGCTGTTTCGGCGTCGAGCCGAAGGCGGCCGGGCCGGCAGCGCAGCAGGCTGGCCGGACACGCCCGGCGCAGCAGCAATAGGCTCAGCCCCATCTGGGCTCTAAGCGGTCCGGCCGTCCGGCCGGAACCGCTTAGATAGTTTTTGTCACAACGCCCCTAGCGGGCCGGTCACACGCGTGATATCGGGCCTCGTCAACTCGGCTTAGGGCATATCCGCCCTGCCCCTTTTCAGTGCCGGCCGCACCGGCCCCGGAGTTGACGATGGCGACGATCACTGACGGCCTCATTCGCGACGGTTTCACCTTCGACGACGTGCTGCTCGAGCCCGGCCCGTCCGAAGTGATGCCTGGCGATGTCGACATCTCGACCAAGCTCACCAAGACGATCTCGCTCAACCTGCCGATCATCGCCTCGGCGATGGATACGGTCACCGAGGCGAAGATGGCGATCGCCATGGCGCAGGCCGGCGGCCTCGGCGTCGTGCATCGCAATCTCGACCCCGAACAGCAGGCCGACCAGGTCCGCCTCGTCAAGAAGTTCGAATCCGGGATGATCGCCAACCCGATCACGATCCATCCCGACGAGACACTGGCCGACGCGTTGACGCTGATGCGCAACAACGGCATTTCCGGCATCCCGGTCGTCGAGCGCGGGCCTCAGGGGCACAACGGCAAGCTGGTCGGCATCCTGACCAATCGCGACGTGCGCTTTGCCGCCAATCCGGAACAGCCCGTCTCGGAGCTGATGACCAAGGACCGCCTCATCACGGTCCGCGAGGGCGTCGCGCAGGATGAAGCCCGCCGACTGCTGCATCAGTTCCGCATCGAGAAGCTGCTGGTGGTCGACGATCACTACCGCTGCATCGGCCTGATCACCGTCAAGGACATGGAGAAGCAGGTCACGCATCCCAATGCCGCCAAGGACAGCCGGGGCCGGCTCCTGGTCGCGGCGGCGACGACGACCGGCGACCTCGGCTTCGAGCGCTCCGAGATGCTGATCGATGCCGGCGTCGACCTCATCGTTGTCGACACCGCCCATGGCCACTCGGCCAAGGTGCTGGAGGCGGTGACGCGGGTTAAGAAGCTCTCGAATGCCGTCCAGGTCATCGCCGGCAACGTCGCTACCGCCGGCGGCGCTCAGGCGCTGATCGATGCCGGCGCCGACGCGATCAAGGTCGGCATCGGCCCCGGTTCGATCTGCACCACCCGTATCGTCGCCGGCGTCGGCGTGCCGCAGCTCACTGCGGTGATGGATGCGGCCTCGGCAGGGCAGAAGGCCGGCATCCCGATCATCGCCGATGGCGGCATCAAGTATTCGGGCGACCTCGCCAAGGCGCTCGCGGCCGGTGCTGCCTGCGCCATGGTCGGCTCGCTGCTCGCCGGCACAGACGAGACACCGGGCGAGACCTTCCTGTACCAGGGGCGCTCCTACAAGGCGTATCGCGGCATGGGCTCGGTCGGTGCGATGGCGCGCGGCTCGGCCGACCGCTATTTCCAGCAGGACATCAAGGATGCGCTGAAGCTGGTGCCTGAGGGCATCGAGGGCCAGGTCGCCTATAAGGGCCCGGTCTCGGGTGTGCTGCATCAGCTCGCCGGCGGCCTGCGCGCCGCGATGGGCTATGTCGGCGGCCGCGACCTCGAAGACTATCGCAACAAGGCCCGCTTCATCCGCATCACCAGCGCCGGCCTGCGCGAGAGCCATGTCCATGACGTGACGATCGTGCGCGAAAGCCCGAACTATCCGACGCGCTCCTGATCTCGGATCGCCTCACGGCGATCTGTCCTTTTTCGATCGGGCATCAGATACTTCCGGAGCGTGGACCCAGTTGTCGGTCTGCCGCTCCGCGAAGAGGACGACATGACGCTCAAGCTTATCTATCCGGCGCTGGCCCAGATTCTCTGGACCTTCGTCGTCCTCGTCATCATGTTCCAGCGCCGCAAGCGGGCCTTCGCCAATCGCGAGATCGGGCTCGCCGATATCGCCGTCTCGACCGAGCGTTATCCTGACTCCGCGCGACTGGCCGCGGCCAATTTCAGTAATCAGTTCGAGACTCCGGTCCTGTTCTTCGCGCTGATCCTGATTGCGATCCATGTCGGCGCGACCGGCTATGTCATGGCAGCGCTAGCCTGGGCTTATGTCGCGACACGTGTCGTCCATACATTGGTTCACACTGGAACCAACAGCCTGAAGCAGCGTGCACTCATCTTTGCTGCTGGCATTGCTTGCCTATTCTTCATGTGGGTTGGTATCGTGGTTGCTGTTCTCTGAACAGCTTTTGCTTGTCGCACGCAAGACGTGTGCGGCCGATTTCGACCGGCCGAATTGTCGTCCTGTCACCTCGTCGCTACAGCGCTCAATAAACCGTGTTAGACACTTGCGTCGAAACCGGGCCGTCTTCATGCTAAATTCTTGCGGTGAGGACAATGGGGGGAGCGACCGTCCGAATTTGCCGGATACGGCGTTCCCGTGGCGCAAGGCTTTCTATGGCAGTGCTGACTTTCGGGCGTGTGGCTCTGTTCTCGGCCGCGGGCGTGCTCGCCGCGGGCGCGTTTCTTCATTACACCGGGCGCCCCGTTCCCTGGCCGCTCGATCAGGTTCCTTACGGCAAGGTGATCCCCGGCCCAGCCAAGCCCGCCGCCACGGCATCAGCCCCCGCAGCGGGCGGCAACAACCGCTCGGGCCAGGCCAACCGGCCGCCGGTGACGATCGTCACCGCAAAAGTCGAGCGCCGGCCGATGCCGGTGCGGATCGATGCGATCGGCACCGTCCAGGCGATCTCGACCGTCAACATCCGCTCGCGCGTCGACAGCCAGATCATGGCGGTCGAATTCCGCGACGGCGCCATGGTCAACAAGGGAGACGTGCTGTTCCGGCTGGATTCACGCCAGCTCGAGGCGCAGCTCCGTCAGGCCGAGGCGAATGTTGCGCGCGACAAGGCCTCGCTGATTGCGGCCGAATCCGATCTGCGCCGGGCCGAGGAGCTCTCGCGGCGCGAGATCGCCACCGACGCACGGCTCGATACCGCCCGCACGGCCGTGAGCACGCTGCGCGCCGCCATCCGCGGCGGCGAGGCGGCTGTCGACAGTCTGCGCGTCCAGCTCAGCTATTACACGATCAGCGCGCCGGTTTCGGGCCGCGTCGGAGTCGCCGCCCTCAAGGAAGGCAATATCGCCAAGAGCGGCGACAGCTCGGCGATGCTCGCGACGATCAACCAGATCGACCCGATCTATGTCAGCTTCGCCGTGGCGCAGCGCTATCTGCCGGAGATCCGCGAGGCGATGCAGGCGAAGACGGCGGTCGTCCAGGCGAGCCAGCAGGGCGTCGGCAGGACCATCGAGGGTACGATCGCGGTGATCGACAATGCGGTCGATGCGACGACCGGCACGATCCAGATCCGCGCCAGCTTCGACAATCCCGCCGAGACGCTCTGGCCGGGCGCGCTCGGCCAGGTCAGGCTGACGCTGCGGACCGAGCCCGATGCCGTCACCGTGCCGCGTGAGGCCGTCCAGACCGGGCAGAACGGCTCCTATGTCTTCGTGATCGAGAACAATGTCGCCCGCGCCCGGCCGATCGTCGTCGCACGTAATGTCGATGACCGCGCCGTCATCGCCTCGGGCCTGACCGGCGACGAGACCGTGGCGATCGACGGGCAACTGCTGCTGACAGAAGGCGCGCGCACGATCGAGCGCGGCCGCGGCGGCCAGAGCCCGCCAGCGCCCAATCTCACCTCCCAGCGGGGGAGCGCCGGCTGATGAACCTGCCCGAGCTCTGCATCCGTCGCCCGGTCATGACGACCCTCCTGATGGCGACGTTCCTGATCTTCGGGCTGTTCGCCTTCAAGCAGCTGCCGGTCGCGGCGCTGCCCCGGGTCGATTTCCCGACCATCAATGTCAGCGCCCGCCTGCCGGGTGCGAGCCCCGAAACGATGGCCTCCTCGGTCGCGGCGCCGCTCGAGCGCGAATTCGCCTCGATCTCCGGCATCACCTCGATGTCGTCGGTCTCACAGCAGGGCTCGACCTCGATCACGCTTCAGTTCGACCTCAACCGCAACATCGACGGCGCCGCGCTCGACGTGCAGGCGGCGCTCAGTGCGACGGTGCGGCGCCTGCCGCCCGAGCTCCCTGCCCCGCCGAGCTTCAGGAAGGTGAACCCGGCAGACCAGCCGGTATTGTTCATGGTGCTGACCTCGGCGACCAAGCCGCTCTACGAGGTCCATGAATTCGGCGAGAACATCCTGCAGCAGCAGATCTCGCAATTGCCCGGCGTCGCCCAGGTCAACATCTTCGGCGCGCAGAAATACGCCGTGCGGGTGCGGGTCAATCCCGACGCCGTCTCGGCCCGCGGCCTCTCTCTTGCCGAAGTCCGCACCGCCATCGCCGCCGCCAATTCCAACTCTCCGGTCGGCACGCTGAATGGCTCCAACCAGCGCCTGACGCTCGGCGCCACCGGCCAGATGGAACGCGCCGGCGAGTATGGCAACCTGATCATCTCGCAGAAGAATGGCATCCCGATCCGCCTCAACGACGTCGCGCAGATCTATGATTCCGTTGAGAACGACCAGACCGGCAGCTGGTACAACGGCCAGCGCTCGATCATGCTCGCGGTCTACCGCCAGTCGGACGCCAACACCGTCCAGGTCGTCGACAGCATCAAGGACAAGCTCGACGCCTATCGGGCGCAATTGCCCGCAGCGATCGAACTGCACGTCCTGAACGACCGTTCGATCCCGATCCGCGAGGCGGTCGAGGACGTCGAGGTCTCGCTGATGATCGCGATCGCCCTCGTCATCATGGTGATCTTCCTGTTCCTGAAGAGCTTCGCCGCAACGGTGATCCCGACGCTGGCGCTGCCGATCTCCCTGGTCGGCACCTTCGCGATCATGTTTGCGCTGGGCTATTCGCTCGACAACATCTCGCTGCTGGCGCTGACGCTTGCGGTCGGCTTCGTCGTCGACGACGCCATCGTCATGCTGGAGAACATCATCCGGCATATCGAAATGGGCAAGAAGCCGTTCCAGGCGGCGCTCGACGGCTCGCGCGAGATCGGCTTCACCATCCTGTCGATCACCATCTCGCTCGTCGCCGTCTTCATCCCGGTCTTCTTCATGGGCGGCGTGGTCGGCAAGGTCTTCGCCGAATTCGCCGGCACGATCGCCGCGGCGATCATCGTCTCCGGCTTCGTCTCGCTGACGTTGACGCCGATGCTGTGCGCCCGCTTCCTCAAGGCGCACGACCATCACAAGAAGCCGAACATCGTCGAGCGCGTGTTCGAAGCCGGCTTCCAGGACATGCTCGGCGCCTATCGCTGGACGCTCGACCTCGTGCTGAGGGCGCGCTTCCTGATGCTGCTGGTGACGCTCGGCACGGTCTATGTCTCGGTCCAGCTCTATATGGACGTGCCCAAGGGCTTCTTCCCGACCGAGGATACCGGCCTGCTGCGCGGCTCGACCGAAGGCCCGCCGGACACCTCCTTCGAGGCGATGGCGGCACGCCAGATCCGTCTCGCCGAGATCGTCAAGGCCGATCCCGCGATCGACTACCTGACCTCGAATATCGGCGGCTTCAACGCCACCAATAACGGCTTCATGTTCATCGCGCTGAAGCCGAAGGAGCAGCGCGACAAGGCCGAGGTCGTGATCGCACGCCTGCGCCGGGCCGTCTCGGAGGTGCCGGGCATCACCGCGGTGTTCCAGCAGGTCCAGAACATCAACCTCAACGCCGGCCGTTCCTCGCGGGCGCAGTATCTCTATTCGCTGCAGGGGCCTGATCTTGGCGCCCTCTTCAATTACGCGCCGCTGATGCAGCAGCGCCTGTCGCAGCTGCCGCAACTGCGCGACGCCAATATCGACCTGCAACTGCGCAACCCGCAGCTCTCGATCGACATCGATCGCGAGCGCGCCGCCAGCCTGGGCATCTCCAGCGACCAGATCCGCCAGGCGCTCGGCAACGCCTTCGGCTCGCGCCAGATCGCGACGATCTTCACGCCAGCGACCGATTACCAGGTGATCATGGAGGCCGAGCGCGCCTACCAGCAGGACCCGGCGGTGCTGTCGCGCCTGATGCTCAAGGCCGCCAACGGCCAGAACGTGCCGCTCGAGGCGGTGGCGACGATCAAGCCGAGCGTCGGGCCGCTCGCGGTCAACCGGATCTCGCAGCAGCCGGCGGTGACGATCTCGTTCAATACCGCGCCCGGCGTCTCGCTCGGCGATGCCGTCAACGCGATCCGCGCCGCCGAGCGCGACATCAACCTGCCTGCCTCGATCGTCACCAGCTTCGCCGGCTCGGCTCAGCTTTTCCAGGATGCGCTGAAGGGCCAGGGCCTGCTGATCTTCGCGGCGATCCTGGTGATCTACATCATCCTCGGCATTCTCTACGAGAGTTTCATCCACCCGATCACGATCCTGTCCGGCCTGCCCTCGGCGGGCCTGGGCGCCCTCCTCGCCCTGCAGTATTTCCACATGGACCTGTCGGTGATCGCGATCATCGGCATCCTGATGCTGGTCGGCATCGTCAAGAAGAACGCGATCATGATGGTCGACTTCGCGATCGAGCGCCGCAAGATGGGTGACGACGCGCTGACCGCCATCCGTGATGCCGCGCTGGTGCGCTTCCGGCCGATCATGATGACGAGCTTCGCGGCGATCTTCGGCGTGCTGCCGATCGCGCTCGGCCATGGCGCCGGAGCGGAACTGCGCCAGCCGCTCGGCATCGCCGTGGTCGGTGGCCTCGTCGTCTCGCAGCTGCTGACGCTCTACATCACGCCGGTCGTCTATTTCTATCTCGACAAGGTCGACAGCTTCATCTCCGGCCGCGGTCGCGGCGAGCGGGAGGAAGCGGCCTCGGTGCCGGGCGCGATCCCGGTCGCGATCCCGCAGGCGATGCATCGCCGGCCGGATTGAGGCATCCGGCTCCGGCCGCCGGTCGCTTCAGACCGGCAGACCCTATTCCAGCGATCTGCGCATTAACGATGACGCCGGCTTTGCGGTGACGGCTGCTGCGCGGCCGTTGAGTCTTAACGAAAAGTAAACTAAGCCAATCCTGCGGCGGACAATGAACTAGCGAGCGGTGGAGAGATCGCGGTGCTTCGTGTCCGTAATGTCGATTGCCTGCGTTCCGATCCTGTCCCGCCGACCGGTTCCAGTTCCTCGACGAAGGTGAATTCCGTCCCGCGTGGCCGCAGCGGTGGCTTGCGCATGGTCGCCATGGCCGGCGTCGGGCTCGCGCTCGGCGCGAGTGGCACGGTCCTGACCGTCTCGCTGGTCCAGGCCGAGGACGACGCCGGAATCCGCGCCTTTTATCGCGAGGAAGCTACCCGCCGGGCCGAACGCGTGCCGGCTCGGGCCGCCTACGCCTCCGTTCCCGTGTCGGCTTATGCCCCGGCCCGCCAAACCTGGTCCGTGCCCTTCTTCCAGCAGGCACGCCCGGATGGGCGTCTTGCACCGCCGCCGGTCGAGCTCAATCCGTTCAAGCCGGTCCGTGCCGCAACCAGGCAGGTGCAGCAGAAGCCGAAGCTGCCGCCGATCCGCTACGACACCGTGTCCGGCGCGGCCGATGTGACGCGGACCATCTGCGTGCGCCTCTGCGACGGCTTCCAGGCGCCGATCGGCCATCTGCGCAGCCAGTCCGATCTCAGGGCGCATGAGGCGCTCTGCCAGGCCGCCAACCCCGGCGTGCCGGTCAAGGTCTTCAAGGTCGCGGCCGGCGCCGCGACGATCGACGACGCCGTGGCGAACGACGGCAAGACCTATCGCCAGCTGCCGATGGCCTATGCCTATGAGCGCGGCGCCGATCCAGCCTGCCGGCCTGCCATCGCAACGGCGAAGGATCGCCGCGTCTCGCTGCTGCGCGACTTCACCTTGCGTCCGGGCGACAGCATCGTGCTCGACGGACGGGTGCGGACCTTCACCGGCGGCAAATGGCCCTACAACACCGCCGATTTCCGCGATTTCCGCGGCGCGCCCGACCTGACGGCCAGCGACCGTCGCCAGATCGACGAGAAGGTCGGCGTCTCGCATCGGGAAGCGCAGGTCCGCGCCTTGCGCCGGCAGATGCGGGTGCGCGAGGCCAGCCTGCACGATGACAGCTATGCCAGCGACGCCGATACGCTCGGTCTGCGTGGCGTGCTCACCCCCCGCGATCCGATTGCGAATCCGGCGCGCGTCGTGCTGCAGACGCCGTTTTCGCGCAACTGAGCGGTCTTAAGTTTATTATCCTAGGATTCCCGCCCTAGGATAATTCACCCAAATCCTGCCGAAAGACCGATGGACGGCGCGGCGACCTTCCGGCACATTCGCTGCATCGCAGCATGGAGCCGATGCATGACGACCAAGACGCCGCGCCAGTTCTTCCGCCCGCTGGCGATCGGCGCGCCTGAGCCCTATCGCGAGCTGCCGCTGCGGCTGGAGCGGATGATCCATTTCGTGCCGCCGCACCTCGAGAAGGTCCGCGCCAAGGTTCCCGAGCTCGCCGGCCAGGTCGACATCGTGCTCGGCAACCTCGAGGATGCGATTCCGGTCGAGGCGAAGCAGGCGGCGCGCGACGGGTTCATCGAGCTTGCCAAAGCGACCGATTTTGGCGCGACCGGCCTGTGGACCCGCGTCAATGCGCTGAACTCGCCCTGGTTTCTCGACGACATCGCCGCGATCATGGCTGAGATCGGCGGCAAGCTCGACGTCGTCATGGTGCCGAAGGTCGAGGGCCCCTGGGACATCCATTATGTCGACCAGCTGCTGGCGCAGTACGAGGCGCGCCATGCCCTGCCCAAACCGATCCTGATCCACGCCATTCTTGAGACGGCCGAGGGCGTGAAGAACCTCGATGCGATCGCCACCGCCTCCCCGCGCATGCATGGCATGAGCCTGGGCCCGGCGGACCTCGCGGCCTCGCGCGCCATGAAGACGACGCGCGTCGGCGGCGGCCATCCCGAATACAAGGTCATCGCCGACCCCACGCCCGATGGCGGCCCGCGCGCCGTGGCGCAGCAGGATCTTTGGCATTACACCCTCGCGAAGATGGTCGACGCCTGCGCCTCGGCCGGCCTGAAGCCCTTCTACGGCCCGTTCGGCGACTTCTCGGACGGAGCCGCCTGCGAGGCGCAGTTCCGCAACGCCTTCCTGCTCGGCTGCGCCGGCGCCTGGACGCTGCATCCCTCGCAGATCGAGATCGCCAAGCGCGTCTTCAGCCCCGATCCGGACGAGGTTTCCTTCGCCAGACGCATCCTGGAAGCAATGCCGGACGGCTCAGGCGCGGTGATGATCGACGGCAAGATGCAGGACGACGCGACCTGGAAGCAGGCCAAGGTCATTGTCGACCTGGCGCGGCAGGTTGCGGCCCGCGATCCGGCGCTGGCGGCGCGCTACGGCTTCTGAAAGAGCGCTGCCGCGACATCGACGGATATTGACGCATTTGCGACGTAATCCTACGTCAAGCGCAGGGTTACGGCGACACCGGCTGTGACGGGCCGGCCTGGGGCTGAACGAGGATCATGGAATCACGCACGGCGAAATTCCGCATCGGCGACGTTGTACGCCATCGCGTCTATCCGTTCCGCGGCGTGATCTTCGACGTCGATCCGGTGTTCTCGAACTCGGACGAATGGTGGCTGGCGATCCCGGAGCATCTGCGCCCGTCCAAGGACCAGCCCTTCTATCACCTCTTCGCCGAGAACGAGGAAACCGAGTACGTCGCCTATGTCTCGGAACAAAATCTCGTGATCGACGAGTCGGGCCAGCCGATCCGTCATCCGCAGGCGCGCGAATATTTCCGGCGCGACCGCAAGGGCAAGTATCGACTCGACAAGGCCGAGCTGAACTGAGTTGCCGAATTTCCAATAGACGTGCTGCGTGCTGACGAAGGGGTGGTTTCGTGAGCACCAGCCATGCCGACATCGTCATTCTTGGCGGTGGCCATAATGGCCTCGTCTGCGCCTTCTATCTGGCCAAGGCCGGACTGAAGGTCATCGTGCTGGAGCGGCGCGCCGTGGTCGGCGGCGCGGCGGTCACCGAGGAATTCCATCCCGGCTTCCGCAACTCCACGGCGAGCTACACGGTCAGCCTGCTCAATCCGCGCATCATCGCGGATATGGAGCTGGCACGGCACGGGCTGCGCATCGTCGAGCGGCGCATGGCGAACTTCCTGCCGCTGCCGGATGGGCGCTATCTCGCTGCCGGCGAGGGGCGCACGGAAGCGGAGGTGGCGAAATTCTCCGCCCGCGATGCGGAGCGGCTGTCGACCTATGGCGTGCGGCTGGAACGGATCGCTGCCATGCTGCGCGATCTCGTGCTGCAGGCGCCGCCCAATCTCGGGGATGGCGGCTGGCTGGCGGCGCTGCCGCAGATGCTGGACGCGGTTGCGCTCGGGCGGCGCATCGCCGGCCTCGACCAGTCCGGCCGGCGCGATCTCCTCGACCTCTTCACCAAATCGGCCGGCGACTGGCTCGACGGCTGGTTCGGGAGCGATCCGGTCAAGGCGCTGTTCGGCTTCGACAGCGTGGTCGGCAACTATGCCAGCCCCTATACGCCCGGCTCGGCCTATGTGCTGCTGCATCACGTCTTCGGCGAGGTCAACGGCAAGCGCGGTGCCTGGGGCCATGCGCTTGGCGGCATGGGCGCGATCACGCAGGCGATGGCGCGGGCCTGCGCCGAACAGGGCGTCGAGATCAGGCTGGAGACGCCGGTCGCTCAGGTTCTGACCGAAAAAGGCTGCGCCGTCGGTGCCGTGACCGAACAGGGCGATGTGGTGCGGGCGCGCGCCGTAGTGTCCAACCTGCATCCGCGCCTGCTGTTCGAGCGGTTCGTCGATCCGGCGATCGTTGCCGCCGACTTCGGCGAGCGCATCCGCCGCTATGCCTCGGGCTCTGGCACCTTCCGGATGAACGTGGCGTTGTCGGAACTGCCCCGCTTCACCTGCCTGCCGGAGTCGGGTGAGCACCTCACCGCCGGAATCATCATCGCGCCCTCGCTCGCCTATATGGACCGCGCCCATGCACAGGCCCGGCTGTCGGGCTGGTCGAGCGAGCCGATCGTAGAGATGCTGATCCCATCGACGCTGGACGATGGCCTCGCCCCGCCCGGTCGCCATGTCGCCAGCCTGTTCTGCCAGCATGTTGCGCCACAGCTGCCGGACGGCGGGAGTTGGGATGCGCATCGCGATGCGGTGGCCGATCTGATGATCGACACGGTGGATCGCTATGCGCCGGGGTTCCGGGCTTCCGTCATCGGCCGGGTGGCTCTGGCGCCGAGCGATCTGGAGGCGCGCTTCGGATTGGTGAGCGGCGACATCTTCCATGGCCGCCTGACGCTCGACCAGCTCTTCAGCGCCCGCCCGGTGCTCGGCCATGCCGATTATCGCATGCCGGTGCCGGGCCTCTATCTCTGCGGCTCGGGCGCCCATCCGGGCGGCGGCGTCACCGGTGCGCCGGGCCATAATGCGGCCCGCTCCGTGCTCGCCGACCTGAAGCCCCGGCGTTTCAGACTGCGGCCACAGCGAGCGTGACCGGCCTCCTCAGGAGTTGCTGCCGACGCGTTCTGCCTGAGGGAAACGGGCCCCGAAGGCCCCTTCCCGCTCGGGTGGCAGCCTGACCAGCAGGCTGAGCGCGCCGTCTTCCGCATCCTCGCGCTCGAGGATCTCGCCATTGGCGTGTAGCCAGGCCAGGGACTTGCCGTCGCCCGGTTCCAGTGTGAGCCGATAGACTGGCCGGGTGCGGGCGATGCGCCGCTCGATCGCGTCGGTCAGCCTTTCCAAGCCCTCGCCGGTCAAGGCGGAGACCAGCACCGGCCGGGAGGCTCCCGGCTTGAGCTCGGTCAGCGCCGCCTGGCGCTCACGCTCGTCACCCGAGAGTAGATCGGCCTTGTTCCAGACCTCGATGACGCGCTCGCCGTCCTCCGGGTCGATGCCGAGATCGCGCAGGATGCCCTGGACATCGGCGGCCTGGGCCTGCGTATCCTCATGCGAGACGTCGCGGACATGCAGCAGCACATCGGCCTCGATCGCATCTTCCAGCGTGGCACGGAAAGCCGCGACGAGCTGCGTCGGCAGGTCGGAGATGAAGCCGACCGTGTCGGAGAGCATGATCCTGGCGCCATGGGGCAGCTTCAGCGCCCGCGCCGTCGGGTCGAGCGTGGCGAAAAGCATGTCCTGCGCCAGAACTTCGGCCGAGGTCAGCCGGTTGAACAGCGTCGACTTGCCGGCATTGGTGTAGCCGACCAGCGCGACGACCGGATAGGGCACGCGCTTGCGGCTGGCGCGATGCAGCGAGCGCGTGCGCTTCACGCTGTCGAGCTCGCGCTCGATCTTGGTCATCCGCTCCTGGATGATGCGCCGGTCGGCCTCGATCTGGGTCTCACCGGGTCCGCCGAGGAAGCCGAAGCCGCCGCGCTGGCGCTCCAGGTGGGTCCAGGACCTGACCAGGCGGCTCTTCTGATAGTTGAGATGGGCGAGCTCGACCTGCAGCGCGCCTTCGCGCGTGCGGGCGCGCCGGCCGAAGATCTCGAGGATCAGGCCAGTGCGGTCGATCACCTTGCAGCCGAAGGCCTTTTCGAGATTGCGCTGCTGCACCGGCGACAGGGCGCAGTCCATCACGACGAGGCCGATTTCCTCGATCTTGACGCGCTCGGCCAGTTCCTCGACCTTGCCCTTGCCGAGATAGGTTGCTGGCCGCAGCGCCGTCAGGACCACGGGGATCGCCTCGACAATCTGGAGGTCGATGGCGCTGGCGAGGCCGAACGCCTCGTCCAGCCGCGCTGCATGGCTGCGCTGGTTCTCGTCGCCCGCAGCGGCCCGGCTGGCGGCATGGCGCGCCAGGTAAGGACCGATCACAAAGGCGCGAGTGTCCGCGGCCAAGGCATGCTCGGCCGCATCGATCGAGATGCCGATTGCGCTTGCGCTGCCTGTCGTCGAGCCGCCGGCCTTGCCGCCCACGGTCAGGCCTTGTCCGTGTCCTCGGGCTCGAACAGTTGGACCGGATGGCCCGGCATGATGGTCGAGATCGCATGCTTGTAGACGAGCTGCGAATGCCCGTCGCGACGCAGGAGAACGCAGAAATTATCGAACCAGGTGACCACGCCCTGCAGTTTGACGCCGTTCACGAGAAAGATGGTCAGCGGAATCTTCTGTTTGCGGACGTGATTGAGGAAGGTGTCCTGGAGATTTTGAGCCCGTTCGGCGGCCATGGGTAATCCCTGTTGTTGGGATCGCAATCGGCTTGCTCTTGCGATCCAGATCGTTCCGTTCGGCTTCGGCGCCAATCGCCGGGCCGTCGGAACACCGACGCTTCATTAGATCGTGACCCGGCGAGAACGCGCAAGGGTTGCGGAACGTCAATTTCGGCCAACCGCCTTGCGTGCGGCGCAACACGACGGTTGGATTTCAGCCCACTCCAAGCGATTTCAGCTTACGGTGCAGGGCTGAACGCTCCATGCCGATGAACTCCGCCGTGCGCGAGATGTTGCCGGAGAAACGGGCGATCTGCGCCATCAGATATTCGCGCTCGAAGATCTCGCGGGCATCGCGCAGCGGCAGGCTCATCAGCTTCTCGCCACCCGAGCCGGAGGGCGTCGTCGGCACCATGGCGCCGACCTCGGCCGGCAGCATGTCGACGGTGATCTCCGCCGTGGGCTCGCCCTTGGTCAGGATCATCAGCCGTTCGACGTTGTTGCGCAGCTCGCGGACATTGCCCGGCCATTCATGCGATTGCAGAATCGCCATGGCGTCGCCGCCGATTCGACGCTTGGGCAGGCCGGTCGCGACCGAGATCTGGTCCATGAAGAACTCGATCAGCTCGGGAACGTCCTCGCGCCGCTCAGACAAGGCCGGCACGCGGATCGGCACCACGCCGAGCCGGTGATACAGGTCCTCGCGCAATTGACCGTCGGCGATCAGCTTGGCGAGGTCGCGGCTGCTGGACGAGATGATCCTGACGTCGACATGAACGCGGGTCGCGCCGCCGACACGCTGGAAGTTCTGGTCGACCAGGACGCGCAGGATGCGGTTCTGAGTCTCGCGCGGCATGTCGCCGATCTCGTCGATGTAGAGCGTGCCGCCATGCGCTTCCTCGAGCGCGCCGACCCGACGCGAGCGCCCGTCGCCGCCCTCGATGCCGAACAGCTCCTCCTCCATCGTCTCGGGCGTGATCGTCGCGGCGTTGATCACCACGAAGGGGCCGGCCGAGCGGGTCGAGGCGTCGTGCAGGGTGCGCGCGGTCAGCTCCTTGCCGCAGCCCGGCTCGCCCGTGATCAGCACGCGGGCATTGGTCGGCGCGACGCGCTCCAGCGTCTGGCGCAACTGGTTGACCGCGGTCGAGCGGCCGACGATGCGGCTGGCCTGGACCGAGCGCGTCTTGAGCTCGCGGACCTCGCGCCGCAGGCGAGAGGCTTCCAGCGCCCGCTCGGCGACGAGCACGAGCCGGTCGGCCTTGAACGGCTTCTCGATGAAGTCGTAGGCGCCGCTCTTGATTGCCGAGACGGCTGTCTCGATGTTGCCGTGCCCGGAGATCATCACCACCGCTAGGTCGGGATGGCTCTCCTTGATCAGCTCCAGCACCTGCAACCCGTCGAGCCGGCTGCCTTGCAGCCAGATGTCGAGGAAGACGAGGTTGGGCCGCCGTGCCGCGATCGCGGCCAGCGCCTCGTCGGCGGAGCCCGCCTTGCGCGTCCGATAGCCCTCGTCCTCCAGGAGGCCGGCCACCAGTTCGCGAATATCGACCTCGTCGTCGACGACGAGAATGTCAGCACTCATGCCTTCGTCCCGTTTACTTGTCGTGCGGCGGAATTCGCCGGGTGATTGCGTGCGTCTGGCCTGTCTTCGTCGGCCGGCGGCGGTCCGGTCTCGATGAACCAGAGCCTGATCCGGGCGCCGCGGGCGCCGTCGGGGCGGTCAAGCAACTCAATGCCGCCGCCATGATCCTCGAGGATCTTGCCGACGATGGCGAGGCCGAGCCCTGTGCCGCCGTCGCGGGTGGTCATGTAGGGCTCGAGCAGCTTCTGGCGCTGGTCGGCCGGCAAGCCCTTGCCGTTGTCGAGGATGTCGATGACGATCCGCCCGTCCTGTGTCCGTTCGAAACTGATCTCGATGCGGCCCTTGCCGCGCTCCTCGGCTGGCACCGCCTGGATCGCCTCGGTCGCGTTCTTGATGACGTTGGTCAGGGCCTGCGAGATCAGGCGCCGGTCGAAATGGGCCAGGACCGGCGCCTCCGGCAGGTTGTCGGTGATGTCGATCTCGGGATTGCCGACCCGCATCAGGAAGGTGACCTGCCTTGCCGTCTCGATGATGTCGTCCCGTGCCGGCGAGGGCTTGGGCATGCGGGCGAAGGATGAGAACTCGTCGACCATGCGGCGAATGTCCTCGACTTGGCGCACGATCGTCGCCGTGCACTGGTCGAAGATCTCCTTGTCGTCGACGATGACGCGGCCGAACTTGCGCCGGATCCGCTCGGCCGAGAGCTGGATCGGCGTCAGCGGGTTCTTGATCTCATGGGCGATGCGGCGGGCGACGTCGGCCCAGGCGGCTGTGCGCTGCGCCGAGACGAGATCGGTAATGTCGTCGAGCGTCACGACCAGCCCGGCACCAGCCCCCTCGCCTTCGCGCGTCGCGCGGATGTTGAGCATGCGCTCGCGGCCGCCACGGGTGATCGCTGCCTGGCTGGAGCTCAGGCGCTGGCGATTGCTCAGTGCCTCGGAGACGAAGCCGGCGATCTCGGGAACGACGCGCGCGACGGGTTCGCCGAGCAGCCGGCCGCCGGAGCCAAGCAGGGTCTCGGCCGAGCGGTTGCTGAGGGTGATGTGCCCGTCCTCGTCGATGCCGAGCACGCCCGAAGAGACGCCGGAGAGCACCGTCTCGGTGAATCGCCTGCGTCGGTCGATCACTTCGCTCGCCGTGACCAGCCCATCGCGCTGGCGGCGCAGTTCGGCGGTCATCTTGTTGAAGGTTTCGCCGAGATGGGCGAGATCCCCCTCCGCTCGTCGTATCGGCACCTGGACGTAGAAATTGCCGCTGGAGACCTGGTCGGTCGCGTGGATCATCCGCCGGATCGGGGCGACGAGGCCATTGGCGAAATTGAGGCCGAGCCAGATCGCCGAGAGCAGCAGGATCACCGAGATCAGCGCGTACATCGAAGCGAAGGCGACCTGCACGCCCTTCCGCCGCGCGTCGATGCCGAGATATTCGACCACGGCGCCGCGGGCGACGGCCGGGAACTCGACAGCGAGCGGATCGACCTCGCGGGCGACATAGAGGAAGGCGCCGTCATAGGTCGGCAGCTTCATCAGCGCGCCGAAGACCCGCCCCTCCGACGGTAATACGCAGATCGGCTCGGGTGAGCTCTGCGCGTCTTCGAATGCGTCGGCATTGGGCTTGTGGGCGTCGCGCAGCACGTCGATATTGGCGCGGACGACGACGGTGTCCGGCGGCTTCATGATCCAGACCACCGGCAGGCCGAGCGCCGTGGCCCGCGCCGTCAGAAAGGTCTCGAACCAGCGCCGATCAGCGTCGTAGGCGGTTTTCGCCCGCCCGAGATCATCGGCGAGCAACCTGATCTCGCGGCCGAGCGAACGGCATTGGCCGGTCGTGTAGGCGTCGGCGACCTCGACGGATTTGAAGATCACGTCGCGCATCCGGTCGGAGAACCAGGGCTCGAGACCGCGCTCCAGCGTCGCCGTCGCGATGATCGCGACGAGAATCGCCGGCAAGGCGGCGACGATGCTGAACAGGCTGACGATCCGCACATGCAGGCCGGCGGCGGCCACGCCCTTACGCCTGGCGCGGATCAGAACCGCCGCCTCGAAGGCGACGATGATCAGCAGGAGCAGGATCAGCAGGCCGTTGATGATGAAGACGCCGACCACGACCTCGTGGACGGGTGCGACCGGCGTCGCGCCAGAGAGAACGAGGAAGGTGGTGAGCGCCGAGACCAGCGCGAACCCGACGACGAGCGCGCCTAGCCAGCCCGAGACCCGGCGTGGCGGGTCGTCGGTCCGGGGCGTCATGCGCATGTCGCCGGTCGAAGTGGTCAAGACGGAATCGGAGCTCCATTGCAGCGGCGGTCCGTCACCGGAACTACCGCACAGCGCACTGATGCGCCGCCGCAACGGTGTTGTCAAAATATGACAGATGCAAGGCAGCCACAGTTGCTGCGAGAGCCGGCTCCGATCAGGTCGATTCAACCTGATCCGTATATCCGGCTCTCAACTTAAGGCGACGCAGCTTTATCGATCAGCTCGCGGAGCAAGCTGATCGGAGCGGGCTCTAGCGCGGCGAGCGTACCACCTGCATGTCGAGCTCGCGGATCTTCTTGCGGAGAGTGTTGCGATTGAGTCCTAGCAGCTCCGCGGCGCGAATCTGGTTGCCCCGCGTTGCCGCCAGGGCGGCGGCGATCAGGGGCGGCTCGATCTCACGCAGGATGCGGTGATAGAGGCCGGGCGGCGGGATCTGGTCGCCGAAACCGCCGAAATACTGGCCGAGATGGCGCTCCACCGAGCCGGAAAGGGTTTCCGCACGCTCCGGGGCGCTGCTGCTGCTCCCGGCTTGCATCGGAGCACCGCTCGCCGGCTGCAGCTCGGCTTCGACGATCGGCGCCGTGATCGTCTCCTGCGGATAGAGCGCGGCCAGACGCCGCACCAGATTCTCCAGCTCGCGGACATTGCCGGGCCAGCGATAGCGCCGCAGCACGTCCATCGCTTCCGAATCGATCTGCTTGCGGGGCAGTCCCTCCTTCTCGACCATTGCGAAGAAATGGCGGACGAGATCCGGAATGTCCTCGACGCGCTCGCGCAGCGGCGGCAGGCGGATCGGCACGACATTGAGGCGGAAGAACAAGTCCTCGCGGAACAGTCCGTGCGCGATCGAGATGCGCAGGTCTTTGTTGGTCGCGGCGACAATGCGGACGTTGGTCTTGATCGGGGTGCGGCCGCCGACGGTGGTGTATTCGCCTTGCTGAAGCACGCGCAGCAGGCGCGTCTGCGCCTCCATCGGCATGTCGCCGATCTCGTCGAGGAAGAGCGTGCCGCCCTCGGCCTGCTCGAAGCGGCCGGAGGAGCGGGTCAAAGCGCCGGTGAAGGCGCCCTTCTCGTGGCCGAACAGCTCCGATTCGATCAGGTCCTTCGGGATCGCCGCCATGTTTATCGCGACGAAGGGGCCATTGCGACGCTTGCCGTAGTCGTGCAGGGCGCGGGCGACCAGCTCCTTGCCGGTGCCCGATTCACCGTTGATCATCACGGTGAGATCGATCGGCATCAGCCGCGCCAACGCGCGGTAGACGTCCTGCATGGCCGGCGAGCGGCCGACCAGCGGGATGTCCTCAGGCTCGGCGGCATGGTTGCGCGGGGCATCGCCGCGCGGCCGCGACAGGGCTCGCCCGACGATGGCGACGAGCTCCTTCAGGTCGAAGGGCTTGGGCAGGTATTCGTAGGCGCCGCGCTCGGAAGCCTTGATCGCGGTCATGAAGGTGTTCTGCGCGCTCATCACGATGATCGGCAGCTCGGGTCGAACCCGCTTGATGCGCGGCAGAAGGTCGAAGGCGTTGCCGTCCGGCATCACCACGTCGGTGATGATGAGATCGCCGAGGCCCTGCGCCGCCCAAGTCCAGAGCGTCGCCGCCTGGCCGGTGGTGCGGACTTCGTAGCCGGCGCGGGCGAGCGCCTGGTTGAGGACGGTGCGGATCGCGGCGTCGTCGTCGGCGATGAGAATGTTACCCGTCGGCATGCGCTTTTCCGTGTCCTACTCGTCTTTTCACCCGGCCTGAGACGGTTTGGCCTCGTGCAGGGGCAACCGAATGCGGAATGTCGTGCGTCGCGGCACGGATTCGCATTCGACGATTCCGCCGTGATCGCCGATCACCTTGGCGACGAGTGCAAGTCCAAGGCCACTTCCCTGCGCCTTGGTGGTGACGAAGGGATCGAACAGGAGCTGGTGCAGTTCGGGCGGCACGCCAGGCCCATTGTCGCGCACACCGATCTCGAGCGGCAGAGCGAGCCGGGCACCGGAGCCCGGCGCCTGCATGCGGATGCCCGGACGATAGGCTGTGGTCAGCGTGATCTCGCCGTCGATAGCGTCCTGGCCGATCGCCTCGGCCGCGTTCTTGACCAGGTTGAGCAGCACCTGGACGAGTTGGTCGCGATTGCCGGCGACCGGAGGGAGCGACGGATCGTAGGCCTCGCTGAAGCGTATGTGGCGGGCAAAGCCAGACTGCGCCAACCGCTTCACATGGTCGAGCACGTCATGGACGTTGACCGGCCCGCGCTCGCTCGGGCGCTCGTCGCCGAACAATTCGACGCGCTCGACCAGCTTCACGATCCGATCGGCCTCATCGCAGATCAACTGCGTCAGCAGGCGATCCTCGTCGCCGACCGAAGCCTCGAGCAACTGCGCCGCACCGCGGATGCCGGAGAGCGGGTTCTTGATCTCATGCGCAAGCATGGCGCCGAGCGCCGTGATTGAGCGGGCTGCCCCTCTATGCGTCAATTGCCTGTCCATTTTTTCGGCAATTGTTCGTTCTTGCAGCAGAAGCACCACGGCATCGGGCTGGCTGGGCAGCAATGAGGCAAAGACGTCGACGATCCGGTCAAGGCCGAGCCGGGGCGAGGCGAGCTCGAGCCGATACTCGCTGACGCTGGCGCCGCGGCGCTGCACCTCTTCGACCAGTCCCAGGACCGGCGAGCCGAAGGCGACGAGGTCATCGAGGCGCTGGCGCTTCAGGACAAGCGCGCTGGCCTGGAAGAAATCCTCGGCAGCGGTGTTGGCGTAGAGAATGCCATGCCGCTCCCCGATCACCAGCACGGGCATGGGCAGGACGTTCAGGGCCTGGATTTCGAGCAGGTCGGACAATGGATCGTGCCGCCCCTCCACACCGTCGTTGAACATCGCCATCGTCATATTCGGACTTTCGTGATCAGGCGGCCGCGACGAGGCGGTCGCTTGAGAACAATTGCCCGAGCGCAGCGATCGCCCGCGCGGGTTCAGTGGTGGTGAGCAACTCGCGGCGGGCGCCATCGTCGGGCTCCAGCCCGCTGGCGAGCGCTTCGTCGGCATAGGCGGCGAGATGCTTGCGCGCATGACGGACGCCGGATTCACGTCCCATCAGCGACAGCAGGTCCTCATAATGCTCGCGGGCGATGTCGTGCTTGGCGGCGAGCGAAATCTCCAGCGGGACGCGGCCGGAGAGTTCGGCGCCGATCGCGCCGGGCAGCCAGGGGCGACCCATCGCGGCGCGGCCGACCATGACATAGTCGGCGCCAGATCGTTCCAGACAGCACTGCGCCTGGGCCAGCGTCGCGATGTCGCCATTGGCGACGAGCGGAAACGTGCCTGCGGCGCGCACCGGGCGGATCGCGGCCCAATCGGCCTGCCCTTTGTAGAACTGCTGGCGCGTGCGGCCATGAACGGTGATCGCAGCTGCGCCGGCAACGACGGCCCGGCGCGCCAGCTCCGGCGCGTTGCGGCTGGCATCGTCCCAGCCGAGCCGCATCTTGACCGTGACCGGCACTTTCACCGCCGCGACGACGGCCTCGACCAGGCCAACGGCATGGTCGAGATCGCGCATCAGCGCCGAGCCGGCCCAGCCGCCGACGACGCGCTTGGCCGGGCAGCCCATATTGATGTCGACGATATCCGCGCCCGAAGCCTCTGCGACCTGCGCGGCTTCGGCGAGCCAGCGCGCCTCGCAACCGGCAAGCTGGACGACATGCGGCGTGACGCCAGCGCCCTCGGCCCGCAGCCTGGCCTCTTCGCTGCCGCGGACGAGCTCGTCCGATGCGACCATCTCGGACACTACGAGCCCGGCGCCGAAGCGCGCGGCGATCCGGCGCATGGCCAGATCGGTCACGCCCGACATCGGCGCGAGGAAGGCGCGCGAGACCGGCAGCAGCCCGCCGATCGACACTTTGCGCTCGCCCGAATTTGAGGCAGTTTCCATTCTGCCGATTTATTGGACAAATGGTGCGGCGCGCAAGAGAATTTCACGCGATGTTGCAATGCAATATCGACATGCGCGGAAATTGATCCTCATCTCGCCTCTTGCTTCAGCGTGCTGATGGCTTGGCGCGAGGCCCTTGCCGTCCTATCAGCGAAGCCCCGTGATCCGTACCCAAGAGGATCGATGACACCGGCCGTCGCAGCCCTGATCGTTGCCGCCGGGCGCGGCCTGCGCGCCGGAGCTGGTTCTCCCAAGCAGTACCGGCAGCTGGGTGGCGTGCCGGTCCTGTGCCGCACGCTCGCGCCCTTCCTGGCGGAAAGCCGCCTCGGCACGGTGCTGGTGGTGACCGGGGCCGGTGACAACGACCGCTATGACGACGCGATTAGCCGGCTTCCGCAGAGCGCCCGCACTCGGCTGCTCGCGCCGATCGAAGGTGGCGAGACCCGCCAGGATTCGGTTCGCGCGGGGCTGGAGGCGCTTGCGGCGTCGGGATTCACCGGCACCATTCTCGTGCACGATGCGGCGCGGCCTTTCGTGTCGCCAGCGCTGATCGAGCGGGCCTTGGCGGCCGGTGCCGAGAGTGTCGCCGCCATTCCAGCACTCGCGGTCACCGACACCGTCAAGCGCGTCGATGCCACCGGCCAGATCGAAGAGACCCTGCCGCGCGAGCAGCTCGTGTCGGTGCAGACACCGCAAGCCTTCGCCTTCCAGCCGCTGCTGGCCGCGCACCGGGCCGCCCATGCCGCTGGAGCCGCCGGCTTCACCGACGATTCCGCCATCATGGAATGGGCCGGCCACCGGGTAGCGACCTTCGCCGGAGATTCGATGAACCTGAAGCTGACTTATCCCGGCGATTTCGAACTGGCCGAGCAGCGCCTCGCCCGCCCGCTCGTCACCCGCACCGGCACCGGCTATGACGTCCACGCCTTCACCGAGGGCGACCATGTCTGGCTCGGCGGCATCCGCATCCCGCACAGCCGCGGTGTCACTGCCCATTCCGACGGCGACGTCGCCCTGCATGCGCTTACCGATGCCGTGCTGGGCGCCTTGGCCGATGGCGACATCGGCAGCCATTTCCCGCCGAGCGATCCGCAATGGCGCGGCGCCTCCTCTGATCGCTTCCTCGCCTTCGCTGCAAACCGTGTCCGGCAGCGCGGCGGGCGGATCGATCATCTCGACCTGACCATCGTCTGCGAGGGACCGAAGGTCGGCCCGCATCGCGATGCCATCCGCGCCCGCATCGCCGAGATCGCGGGCCTGCGCCTCGACCAGGTCGGCACCAAGGCGACGACCTCGGAGCGTCTCGGTTTCACCGGGCGCGGGGAAGGTCTGGCCGCGCTCGCCACCGCCACCATCCGCCTGCCGGAACCGGAGTGAGGCCATGTTCGATCTCGATATCCGTTCGCTTGCCGCCGAACTGCTGAACATCTCGCGGGAGCGCGGCATCACCGTCGCGACGGTCGAATCCTGCACGGGCGGGCTGGTTGCAGGCGCCCTGACAGCGATCTCCGGCTCGTCCAGCATGGTGCTCGGCGGCCTCGTGACCTATTCCAACGAAGCGAAGACGGTTCTGGCTGGCGTCCCGGCCGAATTGATCCGCCAGCATGGCGCGGTCAGCGAGCCGGTCGCGCGCGCCATGGCGGAAGGCGGCCGCGAGCGGCTGTCATCGCGGCTCGCCGTCTCCGTCACGGGTATCGCCGGTCCTGACGGCGGCAGCGAAGCGAAGCCGGTCGGGCTGGTGCACTTCGCCTGCGCCAACGGGGCACGGACGCTGCATCGCGAGAAGCGCTTCGGCGCGAAGGGACGCGACGAGATCAGGCGCCTCAGCGTGCTGGAGGCGCTCGACCTGCTGCGCGGGGCAGCCCTGACGATCGAATAAGCGGCTGCTCCTATTTCGGCGAAAGCTGCCGCCAGATCGCGCCGACGATGTCGGCATAGTCGTCGCTCCAGGGGCGGGTCGTCCCCGGTCCGACCTGCTGCTTCCACCCCTTCACGACCGGACCCGGATCGACGCCCGGCCGCGTGACCACTGCGACGCTCGGAGCGGTTTTCAGGGCTTGCAGATCGGCTTCGGTCCGAACCGGGGTGTTGATCCAGGTCGTCAGCCCCTGCCCTGCCGCCGTCGCCCTGACCACGGATTGAAGCTCCATGTTCCGGTTGGAGATGTGCAGGAGCACGGCTCCATCCGGCTTGAGCTTGCGCATATAGAGCGCCAGGGCCTCGCTGGTGAGCAGATGGACCGGGATCGCGTCGGACGAGAACGCATCGACGACGATCAGGTCGAGCGAGCCGTTGCTGGCGTCGCCGAGCGTCAGCCGCGCATCGCCGATGACGAAGGTCGGCTTGGGTGCACAGGCGCTGAAGAAGCTGAAGCGGGCCGGATCGGTCGCGATCCCGATCACCGCCGGGTCGATCTCGTAGAAGCGCCAATCCTCGCCGGTGCGGGCCTGGCAGGCGAGCGAGCCCGTCCCGACGCCGATCGCGGCGACGGCCCCAAGGGTGCCTCCCCTCGCCTGGCGAACGGAGTCGATGCCATCGGCAATGCCACCGCCGGTGAAGTAATAGGTCAACGGCTCCGGGCGCCCGGACACCGGCGTACCGTCATCCTGACGCAGGCGTTGCGCACCATGGATCGTGCTGCCGTGACTGAGTACGCGGAAGCGGCCCGCCTGCATCTCGCTGATCCGGTGCACGCCGAAGAAGGAGCGAACCATGTCCGTCCGGGTGGTTTCACGGACGATGAGCGCCGTCATTGCGACAACGGCCAGGCAAGCGAGCGCGGCACCTTGCCGCCGCGACGGCCGGACGGAGGTGAAACCCGGGCGGCAGAGCATGCCTGCCACGACCAGAAGCGGATACTCGGCCACGGAATTGAACAGCAATGGCGCCAGCAAGGCGGCGAACACGCCGCCCAGCACACCGCCGAACGACATCCAGAGGTAGAAGCTCGTCAGCTCCGCCGCTGACGGCCGCAGCCGCGCCAGCTCGCCATGCGCGACCATCGCCGTGACGGACAGAATGGAGAGATGGAGGACGAGTTCGCTGCCCCAGCCCAGGCGCAGGTTGAACACCATCGAGGCCATGTAGCAGAGGACGAGCAGCAGCTGCACGTTCAGCATCCAGCCATGGCGCAGCAGCGGCTTACGCTGGAAGACGATGACGAAGGTTAGCAGGAAGAGTGCGAGCGGGGCGACCCAAAGCAGCGGGCCGGCTGCAACATCGGTCGAAATATGCGCCGTTACGGCTACCAGCAGGCCAGACGGCACGAAGGCAAGGAAGAGCCAATGCAACTTGCGGCCGGCAGGGATCGGCTCGGCCATGAGCGGGGCAGTATCGCTCGTGCCCGCCGCCGACCCGACGCACAATCCGGCGCAAGCCGTGATGCCGGCGAGCAGCAGACCGAAACCCCAGGCCCAGGCCGAAGCCTGTGTCGCCAGTCTGAGGGCGGGTTCGACCGCGAACGGATAGGCGAGCAAAGCGAGGAAGCTGCCGATGTTGGAGGCAGCATAGAGGAAGTAGGGATCGCGGGCATGGGCATGCCCCGTCCGGGCGAACCAGGCCTGCAGCAACGGGCCGTTTGCGGAAACAGCAAAGAAGGGCAACCCGACCGAGGCGGCGAAGAGCAGCAGGAGCCAGGCGAATTCGCCTTGCTGCGGCGGGCGCTCAAAGCCCGCGGCGATGCCGATCGGCAGCGAGGTCGCCACGACCACGATCATCAAGGCGATGTGGATCAGGGCGGCGCGCCGGACGCTGAAGCGCCTGACCAGCCAATGCGCATAAGCGTAGCCCGCGAGCAGAATCGCCTGGAAGAAGACCATCGCCGTCGACCAGACGGCCGGTGAGCCGCCGAGCTTCGGCAGCACCATCTTGGCGAACATCGGCTGGATGCCGAAGAGCAGGAAGGCGGAGAGAAAGATTGTACCGATATAGACCGGCAGCATCGCGCTCATTCGGCGCGTGCCGACATCGACGCCCGCCTGCACAACTGGAGCTTCCATGTCTTCCCCCCACCGAAACGAGGGGAACAATGGTGCAAGCCCCTTAAAACTAGGTGAGCGCCGCCGGGCTGCTGCCATAGATCGCGTCGGCACGCTTCTCGAACGCCTCGGCGAATTTGCGGAAGGCCTTGTCGAACATCGCGCCCATCAGCAGGCCGAGCATGCGGCTGGCGAATTCGTAGGAGATGAAGAAGCCGATCTCGCTGCCCGTATCGAGCGGCTTGAAGCTCCAGCGGTTCTCCAGATAGCGGAACGGCCCGTCGACATACTCGACCACGATCTTGAGATTGCCGGGGTCGAGCGTGACGCGACTGGTGAAGGTCTCGCGGATCGCCTTGTAGCCGACCGTCATGTCGGCGAGCAGCACTTCCCCGCCCCCATCGCGCGGCGTGCGCCGGCGGACCGTCAGCCCCTCGCAGAGCGGCAGGAACTGCGGGTACTTCTCGACATCCGCCACGAGCGCGAACATCTCTCCGGGCGAATGCTTCACCCGGCGGGTGCTGTTGAACATCGGCATGTGACTTGGGCCGATCAGCTGCCGAGCTTGGCCGCGCGTGCAGCCCGCAGCTTGGCGAAGTCCTCGCCGGCATGATGCGAGGAGCGCGTCAAAGGCGTCGAGGAGACCATCAGGAAGCCCTTCACATAGGCGATGGTCTCGAAGCTCTTGAACTCGTCCGGCGTGACGAAGCGGATGACGGCATGATGCTTTCGCGACGGAGCGAGGTACTGGCCAATGGTGATGAAATCGACCTCGGCCGAGCGCAGATCGTCCATCAGCTGCAGGACCTCGTTCCGCTCCTCGCCGAGGCCGACCATGATGCCGGACTTGGTGAAGATGGTCGGGTCGAGCTCCTTGACCTGCTGCAGCAGGCGCAGCGAATGGAAATAGCGGGCACCGGGGCGCACTTTGAGGTACTTGCCGGGCACCGTCTCGAGATTGTGGTTGAAGACGTCGGGCTTGGCCGCGACGACGATCTCGAGCGCGCCGGGCTTGCGCAGGAAGTCCGGCGTCAGGATCTCGATCGTCGTGCCGGGCGAAGCTTCGCGGATGGCGCGGATGACGCGGGCGAAATGCTCGGCGCCGCCATCCTGGAGATCGTCGCGGTCGACCGAGGTGATCACGACATGTTCCAGGCCGAGCTTGGCGACGGCGTCGGCGACCTTGCGCGGCTCGTCATGATCGAGCGCTTCGGGCACGCCGGTCTTGACGTTGCAGAAGGCACAGGCGCGCGTGCAGGTGTCGCCCATGATCATGAAGGTGGCGTGCTTCTTCTCCCAGCACTCGCCGATATTGGGGCAGCCCGCCTCCTCGCAGACCGTGACGAGCTTTTCGGCCTTCACAATCTTCTGGGTTTCGGCCCATTTCGGCGAGCCGGGGGCCTTCACGCGAATCCAGTCCGGCTTGCGCAGGATCGGGTTCTCCGGCCGCTTCTGCTTTTCCGGATGGCGCAGCTCCGGCTTCACCTCGGATTTCGGGCTGCCGGCATTGGGGCGCGGATCGCGGTTGAGGAGGTCGAGCACGACGGCCATGGACGGGTCCGTTACTGGCGCCGCGCAGCAGGGCGCGGCCACTCCCGTCTAGCTAATGCCGAAGTGCCTCGCGAGCAACCCGCGCGCCATGGGACTCAGTTGCGCACCGCGCGCCAGACCACGATCAGCAGGCAGGCGCCGGCGATCGCAGCGACGAGCGTGCGCCAGAAGCCGAAGATCGGGATCTCCAGCAGTTCCGCAATACGGCTACCGACGAAGGAGCCGGCGACGCCGACAATCATGTTGGTGAAGAGGCCGTGATCCGACGAGGTGACGCGCTCGGCGATCCAGCCGGCGATGACGCCGATCAGCAGCGTCATGAAGAAGCCGTAGCCCGGCGTGCCGAGCGCGGCATAGATCTGGTCGTTCATGGCAATCCCCCTGCCCTCAAGTCCGGCCAGCCGGCCGCAGTCTGCAACGCGCCACCCGCGCGCTGGTTCCGTCAGGCGATGAAGCGGGCCAGCAGTACCACCAGGATCGCGCCGATCACCGCCATCGCCATCGAATCGAGGAAGCGGTAGCCGGTGCTGGCGCGCCAGCCGGTGACGCGGACGATGCCCTGACCGACCAGCATGCCGAGCAGGCCGACCACGGCATGGCGCAGGAAGCCGCCGCCCCCGACGACCAGGCTGGCGATGAAGCCCGCGCCGGTACCGAACGCCACTGGAGGCAGAAGCCGGCGCCAGTTGAGCGCGAGCTTCGTGCCGGGCGGCAGGATCTCGATCTTGTCGTCTGGAACGATCCGATCGGGTTTGGCGGATTTGCGGGCGCGCGTCATCGGCCGGATATGGCCTCGGCCGCGCGCGAATTCCAGCGCCGGGAGATCAGGCGATCAACCGGGCCAAAAAGACCACCACGATCGCGCCGATCGTCGCGGTGACGATCTGCGAGACCAGTGGATTGCCAATGCCGAGGCTGATGCCGAGGAACTGCAGCAGGAAGCTGCCGACGAAGGCGCCGATCAAGCCGGTGATGATGTAGCGGATCAGGCCGCCGCCGCCCATGACGATGCTGGCGAGCCAGCCGGCGACGGCGCCGATGGCGAGAGCGACGAGAACGGCACGAAGGTCCATGGCGATCCTCCCGAAACAATGACGGGAGGATCGCCGAGCTTATGTGAAGCGAATGTGAACGCTCAGGCGTTCAGCACCTTGCCATAGGCGTCGAGCACCGCCTCCTTCATCGTCTCCGACAGGGTCGGATGCGGGAAGATGGTGTGCATCAGCTCTTCCTCGGTGGTCTCGAGGTTCATCGCGACGACAAAGCCCTGGATCAGCTCGGTGACCTCCGCGCCGACCATGTGGGCGCCGAGCAGCTTGCCGGTCTTGGCGTCGAAGATCGTCTTGACCATGCCGCTATCCTCGCCCAGCGCCACAGCCTTGCCGTTGGCGACGAAGTTGAAGCGGCCGACCTTGAGCTGGTGCCCGGCGTCCTTGGCCTTTGCCTCGGTCAGGCCGACGCTGGCGATCTGCGGGTGGCAATAAGTGCAGCCCGGGATCATCGCCTTGTCCATCGGGTGCGGGTGCAGGCCCTTGATCGCCTCGACGCAGATCACCGCCTCGTGCTCGGCCTTGTGCGCCAGCATCGGCGGGCCGGCGACGTCGCCGATCGCATAGATGCCCTTCACATTGGTGCGGCAGAGCCCGTCGATCGCGATCACGCCGCGATCGAGCTTCACGCCGAGCGCCTCCAGGCCGAGGTTCTCGACATTGGCGACGACGCCGACGGCCGAGATCATCCGCTCGGCAGTAATCGTCTGCTTGTTGCCCTTGTCGTCCTCGACATGGGCGGTAACCGAGTTCGCCCCCTTCTCGACTTTGGTGACCTTGGTCGAGGTCAGGATCTTCATGCCCTGTTTCTCGAAAGCCTTGCGGGCGAAGGCACCGATCTCGGCATCCTCGACGGGGACGACCTGCGGCATGACCTCGACGACCGTCACCTCGGCGCCAAGCGTGCGATAGAACGAAGCGAACTCGATGCCGATCGCGCCGGAGCCCATCACCACCAGTGATTTCGGCATGGTCGGCGGCACCAACGCCTCGAAATAGGTCCAGATCAGCTTGCCGTCCGGCTCCAGCCCCGGCAGGGCGCGCGGACGAGCGCCGGTCGCGACGATGATATGGTCGGCGGTATAGGTGCCCTCGCCCTTGGCGCCCTTCGGGATCGGCCCCTGCGGCTGCATCGCCGGCTTCTTGGTCGGCGCGACCACGATGGTGTTGGCCTTGGTGAGCTTGGCCTCGCCCCAGATCACGTCGACCTTGTTCTTCTTCATCAAGAACTGGACGCCGTTATTCATCCTGACCGCGATGCCGCGCGAGCGCTTCACCACCGCCTCCAGATCGGCCTTGAACGAGCCCTCCAGGGTCAGCCCGTAGTCCTTGGCGTGCTGGCCGTAGTGCAGGATCTCGGCCGAGCGCAGCAGCGCCTTGGTCGGGATGCAGCCCCAGTTCGAGCAGATGCCGGCAAGGTGCTCGCGCTCGACGATGGCGGTCTTGAAGCCGAGCTGCGCCGCGCGGATCGCCGCGACATAGCCGCCGGGGCCGGAGCCGATGATGATGATGTCGTAGTCAGCCATGGCTAGCGCTCCTCCCCTCCCCCTTGTGGGGAGGGGCTGGGGGTGGGGGTGGTATGACCGGGTTCGGGGCTATTCGTCAGGGCGGCAAAGATCGTGTCGACCACCATATCGGCGTCGATCATCACTTGGCGGTTAGTGAAGCGCAGGACGCGGAATCCTTGGGTTTCAAGCCAGGCGGAACGCTTTGCGTCATAGCGAACCGCCGTATCAGATCCGTGCTGGTCGCCGTCCACCTCGATAATGAGACGGGCGCTGAAGCAGACGAAATCGACAACATAAGATCCAAGCGCGGCCTGCCGGCGAAAATGCCGGCCTTCTTGCGGCAAGCGCTTGCGAAGAAGCATCCAGAGGCGCTTCTCGGGTTCTGTTTGGCTACGCCGTAGCGTCGCAGCGTTTCGCTTAGCTGCCTCGCCAGCGACGCGATCCTTGGCTTGCACCCACGGCATAATGCACCCCACCACGGACCAGCGCTGCAGGACGACCCCCACCCCTGCCCCTCCCCACAGGGGGGAGGGGTTAGCGCATGCGCAAACAACCTGTCGCGCCATCATCCCACGCGCCCAGTAATCCGCAGCGCCGGCCCGCGCGCCGGCAGCGGCAGGCCGAGCAGGCCGTCGACCACGGGGGCAAGCGCCAGCCCGATCGCGCGGGTGTTGTCGGCGTCGAGATGGATGCCGTCCGCGCCGGTCACCGTCGCGACCGCAGCCGCGTCGAAGAAGCTGACGCCGATCTCGTCGGCGATGCGGCGATAATAGCTCGCCAGCAGCGCCATCTTCTCGGGCGCGCCCTCCATGAAGAGATTGGCCTCATGCTCGGGGTCATCCGGCATGCGCACCACCGGCGGCGCGACGATCAGCACCTCCGGTACCGGCATGCCGGGCTCGACGGGTGGGCGCTGCGCCACCTGCGCCAGCATCCGCATCGAGCGGGCGACGTCGTAGGGCGCCAGCGAATGCTGACGCTGGCAGTCATTGGTGCCGAGCATCAGGATGACGAGATCGAGCGGCGCATGGCACTCGATGAACAGCGGCAGCAGCGAGATGCCGGAGCGATAGGGGCGTAAGGGGTCTTCGAGCGCGATCCGCCGGCCGTTGAGCCCCTCCTCGATCACCGTGGCATAGCCGCCGAGCGCCTTCTCGAGCACGCGCGGCCAGCGCACATCGTCGCCATGCCGCTCCGGCCGGTTTGCGATCCGGCCCCAGGTCAGGGAATCGCCGAAAGCGAGGATGCGGGCCTGGCGGGTCATCGCCGCCTCACACCAGCATCGCCATCGGCTTCTCGATATAGCCTTTGAAGGCCTGGAGCAGCTCGGCGCCGAGCGCGCCGTCCACGGCGCGGTGGTCGGTCGAGAGCGTCACCGACATCACCGTCGCGACGGCCGGCTGGCCGCCCTTGACGATGACCCGCTGCTCGCCGGCGCCGACCGCCAGGATCGTCGCATGCGGCGGGTTCACCACCGCGGCGAAGTCCTTGACGCCGAACATGCCGAGGTTCGAGACCGCCGTGGTGCCGCCCTGATACTCCTCGGGCTTCAGCTTGCGCGCTTTCGCCCGTGCCGCCATGTCCTTCATCTCGTTGGAGATCTGGCTCAGCGTCTTGTGGCAGGCGTCGCGGATGATCGGAGTGATCAGCCCGCCCGGGATCGAGACGGCGACGCCGACATCGGCATGCCTGTGCTTGAGCATGGCGGCATCGGTCCAGGAGACGTTGGCGTCCGGCACGGCCTTGAGCGCCAGCGCCAGCGCCTTGATCACCATGTCGTTGACCGAGAGCTTGTAGGCCGGCTTGCCGTCCTTCTCCGGCGCTGCGGCATTGAGCTCGGCCCGCAGCTTCAGCAGCGCGTCCAGCTCGCAATCCAGCGTGACGTAGAAGTGCGGGATGGTCTGTTTGGCCTCGGTCAGGCGGCGCGCGATCGTCTTGCGCATGCCGTCATGCGGGATCTCCTCATAGGAGCCCGGCGCGAACAGCTTCTTGGTCTGCTCGTCCGAGGGGCCGGTCGCGAGCGGCGCGGCGGCGGGCTTTGGCGCGGCAGGAGCGCCTGCCGGGGCAGCAGCCGGCGCGGTCTTGGCCGCCCCGCCCTGCTTGGCGGCCTCGATGTCCTTCTCGACGATACGGCCATGCGGGCCCGATCCCTGGACCTTGCCAAGGTCGATGCCGGCCTCCTTGGCGAGGCGGCGTGCCAGCGGCGAGGCGAAGGGCCGATCACCCGAGACCGATTTGCCACCGGTGTTCAAGCCGGATTCCGCGGTGACCTGCGGTGTCGATTCGTGCTTGGCTTCCGCTTTCGGTGCAGTCGCCTCGGCCTTTGCCGGCTCCTGCTTGGGAGCTTCGGCTTTCGGAGCATCGGCCTTGGCGGGCCCCGAGACGCTCTTGGCATCCTCGCCTTCGCCGGCGATCACGCCGATCACCTCGTTGACGGCGACGTCGGCCGTGCCTTCGGGCACCACGATCTTGGCGAGGACGCCCTCGTCGACCGCCTCGACCTCCATGGTCGCCTTGTCGGTCTCGATCTCGGCGATGATGTCGCCGGACTTGATGGCGTCACCTTCCTTCTTCAGCCACTTGGCGAGATTGCCCTTCTCCATCGTCGGAGAGAGCGCGGGCATCAGGATGTTCACGGGCATGGCTGGAGGCTCGCTTTTTCCAATGCGATGAACAGCATGCGGCGGATAACGCCCATGCCGAAACTGACGGAGACAAGAACGAAGGCGATATAGTCGAGATGCTCCAGCGCCGTGCCGGCCAGCGTCTTGCCGGCCATGAGTTCGGGCGCGAAAGCCTGGACGCTTTCCGGAATCAGCGTCAGCACGCCGGCGGCGGCGAGCACGAAGGCGAATATGTCGACACGGTGCAGATAGAGCCGCGTCGTAGCGAGGTCTCTCGGTGTCAGCGGGCGCGGCGCCAGCCGTTTGCGGGGCTGGACATAGGCATAGCTCGCCAGCCCCCCGATCGCCGCGAGGCCGACCGAAACCAGCATGGCTCCGATCGTCACCTGCATGGTCAGGCCCGATAGCAGACGGCCTTGGCCGCCGCGACGACCTCGCCGATATTCGGCAGCGCCAGCTTCTCGAGATTGGCGGCGTAGGGCATCGGCACGTCCTTGCCGGTGACGCGCGCGACGGGCGCGTCGAGGTAGTCGAAGGCCGCCTCCATGATCTTCATGCCGATCTCGGCAGTGACGCCCGATTGCGGGAAACCCTCCTCGACCGCGACGCAGCGATTGGTCTTCTGCACCGAGGCGATGACGGTCTCGATGTCCATCGGGCGGATGGTTCTGAGATCGATGACCTCGGCCTCGATGCCTTCCTTGGCCAGCGCCTCGGCGGCGCCGAGCGCATAGGTCATGCCGATGCCGAAGGAGACGATGGTGACGTCGCTGCCCGGGCGCACGACCTTGGCCTTGCCGATCGGGATCGTGAAATCGTCGCCCTTTGGCACGTCGAAGGAGCGGCCGTAGAGGATTTCGTTCTCGAGGAAGATGATCGGGTTGGGATCGCGGATCGCGCTCTTCAGCAGGCCCTTCGCATCGGAAGCGCTGTAGGGCATCACCACCTTGAGGCCGGGCACGTTCGAGTACCAGGCGGCATAGTCGTGGCTGTGCTGCGCGCCGACGCGGGCGGCGGCGCCGTTGGGGCCGCGGAAGACGATCGGGCAGCCCATCTGGCCGCCGGACATGTAGAGCGTCTTGGCCGCCGAGTTGATGATGTGGTCGATCGCCTGCATGGCGAAGTTGAAGGTCATGAACTCGACGATCGGCTTGAGGCCGGTCAGCGCCGCGCCGACGCCGATGCCGGCAAAGCCGTGCTCGGTGATCGGGGTGTCGATGACGCGGCGGGCGCCGAACTCCTGCAGCAGGCCCTGCGTGACCTTGTAGGCGCCCTGATACTCGGCGACCTCCTCGCCCATGACGAAGACGTCGGCATCACGACGCATCTCCTCGGCCATGGCGTCGCGCAGCGCCTCGCGCACCGTCATCGAGACGATCTCTGCGCCGGCCGGGAACTCGGAGGAGGCGTCATAGGATTTCGCCTGAGCCGGAACGCTCGCCGCTGCGGCAGGAGCCGGGCTGGTGGGCGCCTCGGCGGCCTTTTCGGGCTCCGCCGGCTTCTCCGCGGCCTGCGGCGCGGGAGCCGCCTTGGCGGAGCCGCTGGCCGCGGCGGATACGTCCTCGCCATCGGCGGCGATCAGGCCGATCAGCGTGTTGACCGCGACGTTCTCGGTGCCGTCGGCGATCAGGATCTTGGCGAGCACGCCCTCGT
This sequence comes from Allobosea lupini, assembly GCF_900109525.1. Classification (GTDB taxonomy): domain Bacteria; phylum Pseudomonadota; class Alphaproteobacteria; order Rhizobiales; family Beijerinckiaceae; genus Allobosea; species Allobosea lupini. Next base: position 328,629 of record NZ_FOAN01000001.1, read on the forward strand.
CGACCGCCTCGACCTCCATGGTCGCCTTGTCGGTCTCGATCTCGGCGATGATGTCACCAGCCTTGATCTTGTCGCCTTCGGCTTTCAGCCACTTGGCGAGCTTGCCCTGTTCCATGGTCGGCGACAGGGCGGGCATCAGAATGTCGATCGGCATTTACGCACCCGGATTTCTGGGATGGCCGCGAGGGCTGAAAGGGCGGGGAGGATCGAGCGCGGCCTTCAGGCCTGCGCCGGCTCCAGCAGGATATCGGTGTAGAGCTCGGAGACGTCCGGCTCCGGGTCATGCGTCGCGAACTCGGCCGCGTCGTTGACGATCTCGCGGACCTTGGCGTCGATCGCCTTGAGCTCGTCCTCGCCGACCTTGTGCTCGCGGGTCAGGCGGGCACGGACCTGCTCGATCGGATCGTGCTCCTCGCGCATGCGCTGGACCTCGTCCTTCGAGCGGTACTTCGCCGGATCGGACATCGAATGGCCGCGATAGCGGTAGGTCTGCATTTCCAGGATGTAGGGGCCCATGCCGGAGCGGGCATGCTCGATGGCGCGGCTCGCCGCCTCGCGCACGGCCCGGACGTCCATGCCGTCGACCTGCTCGCCCGGGATGCCGAAGGAGACGCCGCGCTTGGAGAAGTCGGTCTGGGCCGAGGCACGGTTGACCGAGGTGCCCATTGCATAGCGGTTGTTCTCGATCACGAACACGACCGGCAGCTTCCAGAGCTCGGCCATGTTGAAGCTCTCATAGACCTGGCCCTGATTGGCGGCGCCGTCGCCGAAATAGGCCATCGATACGCGCCCGTCCTGGCGGTACCAATTGGCGAAGCCGAGGCCGGCGCCGAGCGAAACCTGGGCGCCGACGATGCCGTGGCCGCCATAAAAATTCTTCTCGCGGCTGAACATGTGCATCGAGCCGCCCTTGCCGTGCGAATAGCCGCCGCGCCGGCCGGTGAGCTCGGCCATCACGCCACGCGATTCCATGCCGCAAGCCAGCATGTGGCCGTGGTCGCGATAGCCGGTGATGACCTGGTCGCCCTCCTTCGACGCCATCTGCATGCCGATGACCACGGCTTCCTGGCCGATATAGAGATGGCAGAAGCCGCCGATCAGGCCCATGCCGTACATCTGGCCCGCCTTCTCTTCGAAGCGGCGGATCAGCAGCATCTCGCGATAGGCGTGGAGGTCTTCGTCCTTGTTGAAGGTCGGGACGTTCGAAAGCGTCTTGGCCGCACCTTTCGAAGCGCTCTTCGCTGGCACCTTTGCGGCTGCCTTCGCAGGCGCCCCTGCTTTCGTCTTCCGTGCGGCAATGGCCATGAACGGTCCTCCCGAGCTCTACTGCTTTGGTTGTAGAGTAAGCCCCAGAGCTTGGCGAGACGGGCATCTCGCACTGCAACATAGGCTAAGTACCTGCTGTTTCTATGATAATGTCATTTAACCGATTATCGGTTAATCGATCTTTTTGCGACCATTGACGTTGGGAAAGCCGGCTCGGCGCCGCTTTCGGCGTGTGCCTCGCAACCGATCCGTAGAGCTGTTTTCCAGGCCGGAACGTCGGTTCGCTGGCCTCGCCTCAAGGACGCTGCGGGGCGTCAACGCCCCATGACGACGACGTCGTTGCGGTGGATGCGCCCGAGCACGGCACGCGCCCTCTCCTCGAGCAGGTCGCGATCGATGGCCTCGTCGCGCATCAGTCCCAGGCGCTTCTCCCAGTCCTGCCGCTCGCCGTTCAGGCTGGCGAGTTCCGCTTCCATCTCGCCGAGCTTCTCGCGCAGGCCGGCCGATGTCTCGAGCCCGCGCGCTCCGTGCTGCGCGTGGAACAGGAAATAGCCGACCACGGCGCTCGACACGAGATAGAGCGCGAGCGTGACGAGGACGGAGCGGAGACCGCGGCGGATGACCATGCCGCCACGGTAGAGTCGCTTGGTTGATGCGCCGTTAACGAGGAGCGCCGATCACGATCAAGGCCGGGTCGTCCGGCGCTCGCTGCCCCTGTCCCAGCGCGATCAGATCGGCTTCGAGCCGGCGCGCGATCGGCAACCGATAGTGCAGCGGGTCCCAATAGTTGGCATCCTCGCGGGTCAATGCCGACGGATGGGTGTAGTCGGCGACCACTGCCTTTTGACGTGACGCGATCGCCGCGATCTGCGCCTTGCAGGCAGTAAAGCGCTGCCAGGCCGGGCTGCCTTCGCGCGGCATCGCGCCGGCATGGACCGGGGGCAGCACGATCAGACGCCGCGTCGCCGCCGGAAACGCGGCGAGGCCCTGCTCCAGCCAGGCAAGCGCCGGGAAGCGCCAGCTCGCGCGTTCGGCGGCCGACACCGCGGCGCCAGGCGCCTGGGGCGCCAGATCAGGCGCTCTGCCGCCGTGGCTGCGATAGAGATGGGAGCGCGCGCGAGCGAGATCGTACGTCTCTTCGGGCGGCGTGAAGACCTCGTAGCCGTCGCCGCGCAGGCGCTCCGGCTGCAGGCCGAGCCGATAGGCAGCCAGGCGCAGCGCGATCTCGAGCGTGGTGACATTGAGCTGCTTTGGCCAGTTGTACCAAGCGCTGTCGTCATAGAGCCAGGGCGGGAACGGCCGCGGCGTCAACCGGCGAGCCTCGTCGGTCGCATCGGCGTCGCACCAGGTCTGGTCGATACCCCAGATCACGACCTTCGGGGCCGTAACCTTGCGCGCGAACAGGCCGGCGATCTGGCTCTGCTCCCAGGGTGTGGCGGCATTCATGCCGAGATTGGCGAAGCGGGCGGACAATCCCTTCGACAGAATCTGCGGATCGAGCAGGCGCATCGTCGAGGTGCCGAGGACGGCCGAATCGAACGCTCCCGACTTGACGATCTGCGGGTACATGAAGCGCTGGTTGAGATCCATCAGCGGCCGCGCGGGCTGGCCGGACCGCAAGCGCGCACCGTAGGGATCGAGCACGATGATGAAGCCGAGCAGGAAGGCCGTCAGCGTCGCGGCGGCAAGCGCGAACGCCGTGGTCCAGCCGCGCCAGTCTTTCGGTGCGCCGCTCGACGCTTCTCCGGTTGCACGCTCGTTCGCCATCGGCAGGGCTTCTGCCACGATGCGTCCGCCGGAACAATGTTGACCGGCGCGCGCCACCTGCCTATGTCAGCGCACCGGAGCAGACTGAATTGGTGCGCTGCATGATCGTTTCGCTGATCGAGCGAACGGGAAGCGAGCCGGTGAGGGCGGGTAGCTCAGTGGTAGAGCACGTGACTTTTAATCATGTGGTCGAGGGTTCGATCCCCTCCCCGCTCACCATCGCAACTATCTGATTTTGTTATCAGATCAGGTTTTGCGAATGAGAACGAGACCAGAACGTACGACAATTTGCGACGCTGAATTGGCCGTCGCACGTCGCATGTGCGACGGGTTCCGTTCTAGGGCCGTTCCTGCGGAGCCCCGTAGCGTTGATTGAGAATTTGGCGATAGCGCCTGATTTGCGCCTTGGCTTCCTTCGTCTCTGGCGCGTTTGGGATGTGGCGATAGGCGTCGGCGAGCGAAGCTTGCCAGTTCATTGCGTCCAGCAAGGCCTCCCGGATTATGTCGCGGGCGGTCACAACCCCTCTCCTTCCTTGCCGCCGCAGTGACGCAGGAAAGGGCACCACCCCTGCGTCGGATCGTGCAGCCAGCAGTCGAGGTAGGTGCGCCTGTCGCCGTCCGGCGTCGGGCCTGGAACTTCGGCGCAATCCTCGTCGAAGTCGCGGCAGCGGTGCTCGATCGCGAATTCGGCGTCGGCTTGCAATTGCTGGCTCACAACCCCGCCCCTTCCTTTTCGAGCCACAGCACCATCTTGGCGATGGCATGGTCGGCCAGCTCGGGATGGCGGCCGAGATAGTGTTTGAGGATTTCGGTCGCGGCCGTGGCGCTGTGGCCGGTGACGGCGATGATCTCGGGCACGGTCGCGCCCGACAAGGCGAGCCAGGTCACGGCCGTGTCGCGCAGGTCCTGATCGGTGAAGTCGGCGAGGCTCGGGCATGGCGGAACCTTCCATGCCGGCTCGCTGCGCCCCTGCGCGCGGGCAATGGCGGCGACGCGGTCCTGCGCCGTGGCGTCCGGCTTGAGCTCAAGCGGCTGGATATAGAGCGCTTTGTCGGGAACGCCGTTCACGGCGGCGTCGCGCATGGCGACATAGATCTTGCGATAGGTCGCCTTGGTCAGCGGCTTGCCGTTCGACGACGCGACCAGCAGCTCGGCCGGCACGACATTCCATTGCTTCTTGCGCTCGAAGGCCTGCGTGAGCCGGGCGGCGAGCTGCGGCGTCTCGACCACGCTGACCACGGCCTTGGTCTTGCGCTGCACGAAGCGGCGGCGGTTGCCGATCAGCCCGCCGTCGAGCATGTCGAGACGGTCGGCCTGGCGCTGGCCGGTGAAGACGCCGAGATAGACCGCGTCGGCGCCCTCGGGCAGGCCGATCGCGTCGGCTGCGGCGCATAACGCCTCGATCTCGTGAATTTCGCCGATGCGCAGGCGCGGATCGGGCACCGGCATGGTGAGATTGGCCATCGGATGGGCCTTGCCCCGGAAGCACAACCCCTGCCCCATGCCCCATGTGATCGCGCGCGAGAGCACCGCCATGATGGCGCGCGCCATTGCCCGGCCCTTGGCCTCCTCAAGCTTGGTATGGATGCCCTTGGCGATGTCGAGGGTCAGGTCTTCGACCGGCGAGGCGGCGAGGTTCGCATCCCATTTTTCCAGAACGCGGGAATTGATCCTGTAGCCGTCGATCGTCGAGGCCGATTTCTTCTCGATCCGACGCTTGCCGACGAAGTCCGGCCCCTTCACCTGCAGGGTCTCGTCGTCGCGGAACATGCGGGCGAACAGCTCGGCGATGGTGATCAGTCCCGGCCGGCGCGGCGCCGTCGCCGGCAGCGCCTTGGGCTTTGCGGCCGTCTCGCGCTCGGCGATTTCGGTCAGGATCGTGGGGTGCCAGGCGCGGACCTGCTCCAGCGTCCACCATGGGCCGGTCTTGCCGTCGCGCAGGTCATAGCCGGTGAAGCCGAGGCCGCGCAGGCGCGGCCCCGGATTGAAGCGCGGGCGGCCGTCACGCCAGTCGCAATGCAGGATCGTGACCTTGACCGTTCCCATGCTCTTCCCCCGCCGTGGCGTGGCGGGAGCATGCCTCGCGCGCGAGGCTGTGTCGACGGCGAGGCTCACGGCGTCACCAGAACGCTGGCGGTGAAGGCTGCAAAGGCGACGTAGCCGAAGCCGTCGACAGCCGCCGGGAAGCGGAAGCCGTGGCGCCAGCGGCGTTCGGCGCTGACATAGCAGAACAGCGAGGCGGCGAACGGGAGCAGCGCGGTCCAGTTCATGGCCGTGCCTCCTGTGCCGGCGTGCCCGCCTGCCGACGCGCGGCCGCCCGCAGGAGAGGACGCCCCAGCTCGGCCTGGCCGGCTGCTGTCAACACGATCTGCGACATGACCACCCCGAGACGCGGATGCGTGACTGGCTTTCGCTCTAGCCAGCCGAGCTTGACGCAGTCGCGTAATGTGACGCGGCCGAAGCTGTGCACATGCCGGAAGACGCCAGCAGGGTTACCGACGATGACGCTCTTGGGCAGCTCGTAGAGGTACCCGCGCGAGGCCGCAGCCAAGGCGTAATGTTGCTGGACGCTGCGGCCCTTCATGACAGCACCTCGCCGGCCGGCGCCTCAAATTCCGGCGGGGTCTCGATCCCGTCGAAGAAAAACGACGGCCTGACCTGCAGCTTCCATGCGATCTGCTGCATGCGGCTGGCGCTGATCCGGTTCTTGCCGCTCTCGTATTTCTGGATCTGCTGATAGGTCACGCCGCAATGTTCGGCGATCGCAGTGAGCGGAAAGCCGCGCTGCTGGCGCAGGACACGCATTTGGCGGCCAACATGCTGGTCGATGAGGTCAAGCTGCTTCATCCGCAGCCTCCTCTTCCTCGACGGCGTCATGGACGCGATGGGCGAGGTCATCGATTGCGACGTCGAGCGGTGCCGGGCAGGCTCGGCCAGGGCTGGCGTTGCCGCTGGTGCCGATGAAGACGGCAGCGCCGCAGGTGTAGACAAATTCGACCGCCTGACCGTCCGGAATGCCGTCGTCTGGCGTGTTCTCTTCGCGGATGCCCATACCGCAGCACGGACAGGTCGTGAGCGCGTCGCGCCAGTGCTTTTCGAGGATAGCGGGCTTCATCGACCGCCTCCCTCACGCTCGCGCCGCCGCAGCTCGTTCGACCGCGCCCATTCGCCGCGCGGGCTCTGCGGCTCGGGCTGCGGCGCAGGCGCGGCGGGCGAGACGAACGCCGCGAGCGCGGCCGAGAGGTTCACGGCGGCGACGATGCCGCGCCAGAGCTCGCGCTCGTCGGGGCCGTCGAGATCGGCGATGGTGACGTTGCCGCCGTCGCGATCCAGCACCTTCTGGCCGCAGTCGCCGAGGCGCCACGGGGCCGGGTGGGCTTCGCCGAAGGGTTTCACCGTGCTCATCGGCCGCCCCCGTAGTTCGCCTGCAGATAGGATTTGCCGAGCTGGGGGGCATCGACCGTGATCGTCACGGCCTGCTCGCCGCGCAGCCAAGCCATGAATTTCGGGCCGGACCAGACCAGCGGCAGCATGCCGGGGATCGGCTGCGGGAAGCCGTTCTTCTTCGTCCAGCTGCGATGCTTGTCGCGGACGGTGTCGGCATCGCAGCCCCGGATGGCAGCGATATCCTCGGCCGACATCATCAGCTTGACGCCTTCGATCGGCGGGTCGTTCGCCGTGACGCGCACGGCTTCCCTCAGTTCTGCGATTTTGGCGCGCTCTTGCGCGAGTTGCTGCGACATGTGCCCATGCTCCTGTGCTTCGGACACAGACAGGGTAAACATGCTAATTTCTGATTTGCAAGTATGCTAATCGCGATTGGCATTAAACGACCGAAACGCTGCAGCGCAGCCGGCGCTGCACCGTTGCAATCATGCTGCCAGGCTGTGGACTGTCTTAGGCGGCCCTGCGCCGCAGCATGCAGGTTACAACGCCCTTGATCACGGTGTTGTCGTCGTCAACCATGACGGGCTTGCGCAGGGCCGGATCGCGCGAGGCGGTGAGCAGGAAGCTCGGCGCCTCAAACAGGCGGAACACGGTCTCGGCCTTCTTCTCGGCCCATCGATAGAGCTGGGCGCAGACGATGTCGCCTGCGCGTGGCTCCATATTGAGGTCGACCATCAGCACGTCGCCCGGCAGATAGCCGGCCTCGACCAGAGCGAGCGAGCGCAGAACCCATGGATCGAGGCCATTGCGGCCGTTGGTCATGGCTCTGATGGCGCTTTCGAGTGGATCGGCCGCCTCGGCGCGGTAGGGCGCCGCCTCTCCCTCGCGCAACTGCATCGGCGGCGAGGCCGCATGCTCGCCGAGCAGGTCGGCGGTGACAGCAACGCCCGTGCCCTGGGCGATCTGCGACATGGTCTGCGCCGAGAGCGCGTTCGGATATTTCGGATCGCGGTTGTCGAAGCGCAGGATCGTCGTCGGCGTCAGCCCGCTTTCGCGCGCGATCCGCGTCGGCGTCCAGCCAGTGCGGCCCTTGACGACCTGCAACCAATCCCACTGCGCCGACTTCAGGGCCTCGCGGGTTTCGGTCCGATTGATCGGGCGACGCGCCATGTCGTGCAAGTTCCGCTGCGCAGGAATGCGCACCGGACTGTGCATCGCGATAGGGACGCTGTGAATTTGCATCAACGCTACTTGCAACCGAACCGCAAATCAGATTTGCGTTAGCATTATTGCTAATCATGTTTCGCAAGCGAGAGCAACCGAATGAGCAGCACCGACCCTATCGGCCTGTTCGAGCGCGCGGCCAAAATCCGCCTGCCGATCAAGGAATGGGCCGAGAAATCGGGCGTCAACCTGCACACCCTGTTGCGTATCAAGGCAGGCAAGAACCATCTCAAATCCTCGGTCGACGCCGCCGAGGCCGGATTGCAGCGCGAAGAGGCCGAGCTGCGCGAGCACCTCGACAAGGTGCGGCCGTGAGCGCCGCCCTGCTCTCTGCCATGCCGGCATTGCCGATTGCGATGCCGGAGATCGACCTCAGGCAAACGCAGGTGGCGCTGATCTATCACGCGCACCTGCTCGCCGCCGCGATCGAGACGAAGACAGATGCGCGGCTGTTCGAGAACCCGCCGCGCAAGCGCCAGATCGGCCGGCCCGATTGGGATGCGGTGTTCAAGGCGCGGCGCTTCGCGATCTACCTGACCGTCACCGAATACGACCGGGCCGGCGCCTTCGTCGCCCGCGCCGCCGGCCTGACGAAGCAGGCCGTCTCGCACCTGCTGCGCGAGGTCGAGGACAGCAGGGACAACCCCGACACCGAGGCCCTGCTTGCCCGCATCGCGGCGCGGGCGGCCGGCCGCAAGGGAGAGCTGGCATGACCGAGCGCGACCTGTTCCCCGTTCTCTGGGACGATCACACCGACAAGTGCGCGCCGCAGCGCCATCTCGTCCATATCGGCGAAGAGACTGGCACCGACGAATATCTGCTGGTCGACGGCCGGCCCGGCAGCCTGACGAAGGTGATGGGGCCGCTCTCCTATGAAGAGGGCGTGCGCTTCGCCGAAAGGCTGCTGCGCGACGGCATCGTGACCGAAAGCGACATGGCCCGCGCGCTCTGCGTCTGCATGGTGCTGGTCGCCTGCACCCGGCCACCCGAGCAGGAGAACGTCAGCCCACGACTGACCCGGATCGAGCCCGAGATGCGCCAGCGCATCCGCGCCGTGAAGACCGAGGCGGCGTAAGATGGCGCGCGTGCTGGTCGCCTGCGAACGCTCCGGCATCGTGCGGCGCGCCTTCGCCGATCGCGGACATGATGCCTGGTCGTGCGATCTGCTGTCGGCCGAGGATGGCAGCAACAGGCACATCGTCGGCGATGCGCGCGCCCTGCTTGGCGACGGCTGGGATTTGCTGATTGTCGCGCACCCGCCATGCACCCGGTTGTGCAACAGCGGCGTGCGCTGGCTGTCGGGACCGCCGCCGGGGCGGACGCGTGAGGCCATGTGGGCCGAGCTGCGCGAAGGCGCGGCCCTGTTCTCGGCATTCTGGAACGCGCCGATCGAGCGCATCTGTGTCGAAAACCCGGTGATGCATCGGCACGCCAAGGCGCTGATCGCTGGTTACGCCCCCCCTGCCCAAAGTGTCCAGCCTTGGCAGTTCGGCCATGGTGAGACCAAGCGAACCTGCCTGTGGCTGCGCAACCTGCAGCCGCTGCAGCCGACCCGGATCGTCGATGGCCGGGCGGCGCTCGTCCACCGGCATACCGGCTGGGGCAAGCGCGGGCTCGAACGCGCGGCTAATCGCTCGCGCTTCTTCACGGGCATCGCCGAGGCGATGGCCGACCAATGGGGCGAGTTGCCCTTGGCTGTGGCGGCATGACCGCCCGGCGCTGGAAAATCGCCGAGGTCAAGGCGCTGCTGCAGGAGCGGATCGAGGAGCTGTGCGAGCGGCTGATCCCGACCGGCCAGCACAAGACCGGCTATTACCTCGCGCGCAACCCGCATCGCGACGACAAGAAACCCTCGCTGGTGATCGCCACGACCAAGCGCGAGCCAGGCGCCTGGAAGGATTGGGGCGCCGAGACCTATCGCGGCGATGTGCTCGACCTGATCCAGTTTGTCGAGCGGCTGACGGACACCCGCGCCGCGATGAAATGGGCGCTCGGCTGGCTCGGCAAGGAAGACGTCGATCCCGAGCAGTTCCGGCGCGTGACCTACAAGGCGATCCAAGGCCGCCAGCGCAAGGCCGAAGACGAGATGAAGCGGCTGAAAAAGGATCGCGGCCGCGCGCTCGGCATGTGGCTCGCTGCCCGCAAGGATTTCCAGCCCGAGGCCGACCGCTATTTCCGGGCGCGCCATCTCGACCTCTCGCGGCTTCCGAAATGGCCGGGCGCGATCCGCTTCGAACCGAAGATGCCGTATTCGCAGCTCGCGGTGCGCGATCAGCGTGGCGGCATCGTCCGGCCGGCGCCGGAGCTGCCCTGCATCACGACGCTGCTGACCGACCGCGACAACCTCAACGGCGCGCTGCACCGCATCTATCTGAACGTCGACTGCACCGACAAGGTCGACCTCGGCCTTGACCCGAAGGGCGAAGCCTATCCGCCGCGCCTATGCTGGCCGGCCTATAGCGGCTTCGTCGGCCGCATCTGGAACGGCGATGGCGACATGCCGATCCGCGACGCGATCAAGCACGGCGTCGTGAACGACCTCGTCATCTGCGAAGGCGTCGAGGACGCGCTCGCGGTCGCGATCTCGGAACCGTCCATGCGCGTCTGGGCGGCGATCAGCCTCTCGAACCTCGCGCATTGCTACATCGATCTGCCCTGCATCGGCGACGTGTTCGTCTGGGCCGACAATGACTGGGGCAAGCCGCAGGCGATGAAGGCGCTCGACGCCGCGCTTGCCGCCTTGAAGACCCGCGCAGTGGGCCGTCGCATCGAGGTGGTGCGCGCGCCGGGAGCCCGCAACGGCTCCGGCCCGAAGGACGCCAACGACCTCATAGGAGCCTGACATGGCGAAGAGAGCCAAGGGGAAGCCGCATGCCGATCGCAACCCGGAACGACCCGTACCGGTGCCCGCCGTGGTGGCGGAAGCATCCAAGCAACAGACGGCCGCAAGCGCGATGGATATTCCATCCGATGGGGCGTTACCAGACGCTGGCGCCGCGTCCGACGAAGGCGGACATCCTTCGGGAGAGGCTGCACGGGGGCAGCTGGGCGAAGGTGCCGCTGGTGAGCCCGGAGGATCGGCGTCGACGCCTGCAGATCAGGCTCCGGCATCAGCCGATCATTCCGCCGATGATGTTCGACATGACACCGCTGAGGCCGAGGGAGATCAGGCGCCCGCCGGACCTGTGGCGGCTGCTGAAACGCCGGCTGCAGAAGGTGGCCTGGCGGATGCGGCCGAAGGGCCGGAGCTGACCTTCGCGCAGCTTCTCCTGCTGGCCAACAGCTTCGTGCCGCAGCAGCTGGCGATCGGCAGTGTCGCGGGCATGCTCTATGCGCTGTATCCGGTGGTCGGCCTGTACGGCGACGGCGCGCCGGATGTGCTGTCGGCCTTCGGCGATCTCTTCGGCCAGCCCGAGCGTTGGGCAGCCGAGGCGCATCAGCTGATCATCGACCACCCTGACCTGTCGCCCGATGCGCTCTGGCTGCACCTGACGGCGCGCGATCTGCTGCCGAAGACGGTCGATGCCTTCGCCGAGCTGCCGGGCTGGCAGCAGGACGGCTTCCGCCTGATCATAGCCCTGCACCTCGCGGCGTGGCGCGTGATCAAGGCATCGCTCGACCGCCATGGCGAGCGGCTGCGCGAGCAGGTGGAAGCCGAGACGCCTCTCCCGCGCGTCAAGCTGTCGGACACGATCTTCGAGAAGCACGATCGCATCGACGCGCTGGTCGACGGGTTGCGCGTCAACCCGCGCCACTGACGACGGCGAAACCAGCCCGGCTGCGTGGCGCATCGGCCGGGCGCCCTCTCCTTTCCCTTCATGCCTAGAGAATTCCGCGCCCGATGAGCGAAGACGGCCAGAACATGGTGAGCGGCGTGCTGCGCCGCAGCCGGCAGAAAGAGGGTTTCGTCAAGGTCTGGTCCGATCCCGAGATCGGCGAGGGGCTGGACTGCTCTCTTGGCCGGCTCAACCCCGGCCAGTGGGTCGCCGACCCGGCAACGGGGCTGCCGAACACGGGCGAGATGCCGTTCCCGGTGACGATCCTCGGCAAGGATGGCGACGACATCTGCCTTGTCGACACGCTTGGCCAGTTCACATCGGTCGGCCCCTCGCAATTCGGCCAGGGCGTGATCCAGTCGATGTTCGGCGACCGGCAGCGCTATCTCTATTGGGCCTTTCCGCGCTTCAACCGCGACATGCAGATCACCGGCTGGAAAGCCGAGCAGGTCCGCGAGGTCATGTATTTTGCCGCGAACCGGCGCGGCATCTTCACCGTGCTCGACCGGGTGCGCGGCCTCGGCGGCTGGACCGACAAGAGCGGCGAGCTGCTGTGGCATGCCGGCGATCTGATCTGGCAGCTCGAACGCAACCGCGACGGCAAGGGCGTCGCGATGAAGGCGCAGCCGGCCGGCGAGCATGACGGCTATTTCTATACGCGCCGGCCCGACACGGTGACGCCCTGGCCGACGCCTGTCGGCTGGTCGGCCTGCCCGGCTCGTGAGATCCTGCGCGGCCTCAAGACATGGAACTGGACGCGGCCGATCGACCCGCTGCTGCTGGTCGGCTGGATCGGCTGTGCGTTTTTGGGCGGCGCGCTGGAATGGCGACCGGCCTGCTTCATCACCGGCGACCGCGCCGTCGGCAAATCGACGCTGCAGGCGCTGATGCGCGCCATCTTCGGCAACTCGCTGCATTCGACCGCCGACGCCACGGCCGCCGGCATCTATCAGCGCGTCAAGCAGGACAGCCTGCCGGTCGGTGTCGACGAATTCGAGGCCGGCGGCAACAATGCCCGCGTCAAGCAGGTGTTCAACCTCGCGCGGCTGGCCGCCTCCGGCTCGGTGATGTATCGCGGCGGCGCCGACCACAAGGGAACCGAGTTCCGGGCGCAGAACTGCTTCCTGTTCTCGTCGATCAACATTCCGCCGCTGCATCCGCAGGATTTGTCGCGCACCGCGATCCTGCGCCTGGCCAAGCTCGACAAGGCGCGCTCGGCCGAAAAGCCGATGACGGTCGATGCGGATACCTGCGGCTCGCTGATCCTGCGCCGCCTGTTCGACGAATGGCACAACTATCCCAAGCTGCGCGAAGCCTATCGCGAGGCGCTTCGCGAGGCCGGCGGCCATGACGGTCGTGGCCAGGACACCTACGGCACGCTGCTCGCCGTGGCGCATATGCTGCTCGGCGACGAAGGCATGGACGAAGCCGGCTACCCGGTCGAAACCCTCGACAAATGGGGCGAGCTGCTGCCGGCCTCGGCCCTGCCGGAAAACGAGAACGCATCCGAGAACTGGATCGGCTGCCTGGTGCGCCTGCTGACCTCGCCGGTCTCGACCTGGCGCGATGGCGGGCGCCAGACGGTCGGCGCGCTCCTCGAGGAGTATGAGGAGAGCGGCCCGAGCAGCGACATGAACTTCACCAAGGCGCGCAACCTGCTGCAGCAGGCCGGCCTTGGCCTGCTGCCGGCGGGCCAGCGCGTCAAGGACAGCGCCGTCCTCGCCATTCCCAACAATTCGCAGCTGGTCGCGAACCTCTACCGCGACAGCGATTGGGCCGGCGCCGGGCAAATCGGCGGCTGGGCCGACGCGCTGCGGCAAGGGCCGCCCGAGATCGTCCTGACCACGAAAAATCAGGTGAAGGTCAACGGCGTCAACGTGCGCTGCACGCTGATCGTTCTCAAGCGCTTCCACGAGCTGATGGAGAAACAGGGATGATGCCGCCGCGCATCCGCTGCGCGCTCTGCGACCGACCCGTCAGCGAGGTCGAGCAGTGGCGCAACGATGCCAGCATGACTGTCCGCCTGCGCGTGTTCTGCCATGGCGACAGCGACGCGATGGAATTGCCGCTTCACGCGCTGGCCGATCCCGATTTCGCCGACCAGCTCCGCAATCAGGAGGGCGTCGCCTTCGCGACGGCGCGCCTCGATCCGCCGGCCGGGCGGTCCCCCGGCATCATCAGGAGAGCAGACAATGACTGAGAACGGTGGGAACCCTGCCACAACCACAATCGCGGACCTCATCAACCGGCCCGACCATATCGAGCAGTTCTTCGCCTGGTCGCATCTGCCGCCGCATCTGCAGGCGGTGTCGCGGCCGTTCGGCGAATTGGCGCAGCAGATCGTCGCCAGCGTGCCGCGCAACCCGGAGCGCACCGTCGCGCTGCGCAAGTTGCTCGAAGCGAAGGACGCCGCCGTCCGCGCAGTCGTCGCGAAGTAACCGCCTATCAGCCCGCCGGCCGGGCGGTTCCCGGCCACGCAACCCGGAGAGAACCCATGTCCAATGCAACCCTGATCGAGACTGGCGACCATCTCGCCAGCGGTCAGCTCAAGTCGATCGTCGAGCGGATCGAGCGCCGCGAAGCCGACAAGCAGGAGGCGGCCGACGACATCGCCGAAATCTATCAGGAGGCCAAGGCCAACGGCTATGACGTCAAGGTGCTGCGCAAGGTGATCGCCACGCGCAAGCGCGACCTCGACGAACGCAAGGAAGAGGAAGCGATCTTCGACCTCTACATTCAGGCTGTCGGGGAGAGCGCCTGATGGCGTCGCGACGCGCGAAGCGGCGGCGGTTCACGCCGATCCCGTCGAACCGGCTGGTAATCCGGTTCATGGGCGACCAAGGCGCCGGCAAGACCACGGCGATGAAAGCCGTGCGCCTGCTGCTGGAAGACGCTGGCGCCGAAGTCAGCGAGGCCGAGCACGGCGGCCCCGGCGAATTCTCGGGCGAGCCCAACATGCTGATTGCGCGGACCTCGCCCGAGATCCTGCGCGAGCTGGGCGACTGGATGAAACAGGAGCCGACATGAGCAACCAGAAATCGCTCTTCGTCGCGGCGGCCGTGGCCGAGCGGAAGGCCGGTTCCGGCACCGCGTCGACGCACGCGATCGAACGGACATCGCCGAAGGGCGGCCCGTTCATCGGCACCTGCAGGCTGTGCGGAACGCCCGGCCTGTCGGCAGCCGACGCCCTGCAGCCCTGCCCCAATCAGCGCGGCCTGACGGCCGACGAAGCCCTTTTGGAAGCAATCGACCCCGGAGAACAGTCATGAGCTCCGGTCCAGCACAACCGGCGCCGATCCTGACCGAAAAGATGATCGCCGATGCGGAAAAGGCCGTGCGGCGCACGATCATCTCGGAAGCGACCGGCACGCCCGAGGATGCAGCTTTCGTCCGCTTCGCGCGCGATCTCTGCCCGCTGTTCACGCGCAAGACCCTTGAAGAGGTCCGCCTGCACGGCATCACACCTGCGGCCTTTACGGCCAAGGTCAAGGTCATCGCCTGGATGATGGCCCAATGCGTCGCAACCATGCCCGCCGGCTCCGACAAGGCCGGCGCCGTCAAACGCCTCGCCGACGCGATCGGCGATCACGCCGCCAACATGGTGTCCGAGCCCGAGGCTCCGGCATCGCGCATCATCAAACCCGAGGGCTATCCGCAATGAGCATCAACCGCGCCATCCTGCTCGGCAATGTCGGCAACGAGCCCGACATCCGAGGCCAGGGCGACCAGCGCGTCGCCAGCTTCCGCCTCGCGACCAGCGAGTTCTGGACCGACAAGCAGACCAATGAGAAGAAAGAGGCGACCGAATGGCATAGCGTCGTCGTCTTCAATCAGGCCCTCGTCGGCATGATCGAAAACCATGTCGAGAAAGGCCACAAGGTCGCTGTCGAGGGCATGATCAAGACCCGGAAATGGGAGAAGGACGGGGTCGAGCGCTATTCGACCGAAATCGTCGTCGGCCGCTTCGACGGCTCGATCAAGCTTGAAGGCAAGCCGCAGGGCGGCGGCGCCGGCCGGCGCGACGAACACAGCTATGGCGAGGCCCGCACCCGCCAGCCTGCCGGCGATCGCGAGGCTGCACCGCGCACGGAACGCCTGGACGATGACATTCCGTTCTGACGGCGCCTTCGCGCCTGGCCTGCCGCCTGACGGGGCGGCAGGCACCTTTATCGCGCTCGATGCCAGCGGGCGGCTCTGGCTGCTCGCCTGGCATCCGCGCGGGGAATGGACCGGCCTAGCCTATGAAGAACCGAATTGGCCGGTGCTGCGGCGCGGCGTCGAGCTGGCCGCGCGGATCGTCAAGCATCTGCGACGCGGCTAGCGGCCGGGAAAGTCCTCGCGCGGCTGCGGATGCGTGTCGCGGATCACGCGGGCGCCATGGCGCAGCATCAGGCGATCATGCGGCCAGCGTTGCAGAGCAGCCTCATAGACGGCGAAGCCGAGGGTCAAGCCTGCGCATTGCGCCACGATGGTCCGCACGGGATCTCGCCGCTTCAACTCGCGATCCTCGGCTTCGACGGTGACGTCCAGTTTTTCAGCTATGACCATGACCCTGCCTCCGCATGAGAACGAAAGCGGAACATAGGAAGGAATGCCTCGGGGGCTGTCAAGGCTGGCGGCGCTTCTTCTGGTCGATGCGGACCTGCAGCACCACGGCCGTTGCCCGGTCGAGCACGATCTCGCGCTGCATCAGCATGGCGCGCTCGATCTCGGTGGTGCTGGCCTTCGGCATACCGTCGCGCAAGACCGCCTCGCGCTCGCTGCGGCACGGCGCCAGCAGCGCGGTCGCGATCGATCGGGCGTCGGACATGCCGTCGTCCAGCGTCACGGCCTGGCGGGCATAGCAGCGGGTCAAGGCCTCCTGGCTATCGCCGGCCGCACTGGCCGGCGCGACTGCAAGGATGGCGAGAGCGGAGAGAATGGCGCGCATGGGCAAACGGTGCCGCGCAACCTGTCCGTGCGTCAAGCGCTACGGCGTGCCCTGCCCACAACGGTGATGGTGTAGAGGTAGGCACGATCGAGCATGACGGCCGCGAGGCGACGCCAGCTCTTGCGGCCGGCACGCTGCGCCTTGTCCTCCTCGCGCCAGTTGCTCGCGAGCCGGTTCATCGCGTGCAGCACGCGGGCTTCCTGCGCGGCCTGGCGCTCGAAGCGATGGGCCATGAACAGGTCATAGAGTTCGGCGCCGCGCAGAGCCCGGCGGTTGTTGAAGGCCTTGCGGCAGGTGGCCGAGCAGAATTCGGCGGTGGGCCGCGCGGCCTTGTGCGGGGCTCCGCATTCGGCGCAGACGCGATTTAGGGTGCGAGGTAGCGGGCCGGTCACGGCTTCGACTCCCTGATTCGTTTCTAGGCTTGCGACTAGACGCAACAATTTACCGATCGTTAGGGCTTACAGACTGCGCGTCAGACGGCCGCCAGCAGCAGCTTTTTCATCATCTCGGCGATCGTCATCTCGTTCTCGACCGCGAGGGCTTGCAGACTGCGATGCTCGGCTTCGGACAGCCAAACCTCGATCTTGTGTTCGCCCCGCGCCCGGCGTGCGCCGCGCGATTTCCGCTGGCGCTCGGCCACGGTCGGCGCCGGCCGGTCGGTGTATTTGCGCGGGGCGGGCATCTGGTCTAGCTCCTGTCGCGGGTCGCGGCTGGCGTTTCCCCTCTCCGGGTTGGCCAGCCTAAGCCCATGCCCGGCCGCCTGCCAGCGGCCGGGCGCCTGGTCAAGTCAGTCCTGCCGCTTCGCGAAGCGGGGGAGGAAATGGTCGGTTAATCGGCCGGTGTCGCGGTCAAGGTGCCGATCGATACCGAAAACGTCATGCGCCAAGTTGAAGTCATCGGCGCCGACCATGCGGGTGAAGTCGAGCGGGCAGCCGTTTGCGTGGCAGGCGCACAAATTCATTTCGTGGTGCAGCCGGTCGAAAGGCTGCCGTGCGCTGGCATAGAGCGCAGCCGTCCGGTCAAGAATTTGGTCGACAAACGGGCGCAGCTCCGGCGCAATTTCAAAGCTTACAGCATTCATGATCGTTCTCCGGGTTCGCTGGCCGGCCCCTGCCAGGGCCAGGATGCGCTGGCGCATCGTGCGAGGTCGGGCAAGTGCCCGGCCCCGAGGCGACGGGTCAGCGCAGGAAGCGGGCGTCCGCGACGTTCTCGCGAACGATCGCTTTTGCATCCTCCCGGTCGCGCGCCCGCAGAAAGGCGATGTTCCCGGCGGCGTCCGACACGCAATAGAGCGGCAGGCCGAGGCCCCAATAGGAGCCGCTGGCATCGTATCCGCCACGGTTGACGCGCCAGCGGCACAGGCCGAGCCTGCCGCCGGCCGGGTCGATATCGCGCAAGGCCGCGCCCGCGCCGAAGGGTGCGCCGCGCGACAGGCCGGTGGCGACGGGTTCGCCATGATGGTTGAGCGTAGTCATGATCGTTCTCCGGGTTGAGAGGCCGGCCCCTGCCAGGGCCGGGACGCCTTGGGGCATCGTGCGAGGCCGGGTTTCCCCGGCCCCGAGGCGATGCCTCACGCCGCCTTGCGGTGGCCGGCCATGGCCTGCGCCACGATCCACAGCGCCTTGTTCAACTTCACGTCCTGATCGATGCCGCCGATCTCGCGGGTCGTGACGCGGCGGCGGGTGCCATCGGGGTTGCGCTGCACGCCGCGCAGGCCGCCGCGAATGACGTTCTCCTGCACGACGTTGAAGGTGGTCCACAGATCGTCCGCGCGATCGTCGAAGCGGCGCGGGGTCAGGAGCTGGCGCGGCTCGATCGGCGTTGCAACATTGCCTTCGTTATCGGCGAAGCGAAGGACGTGCGCGGCCTCGGCAAGGGCTGCCGTCTCGTCGCGGTTGAGGCGCAGGCCGCTCCAATCGGCCGGGGCTGCCAGCGCTTCCTGCGCCTGGCCGAGGACGCGATAGGTGCCTTCAATCACCTTGGCCTGGACGTCGCCTGAGTGACGGACCTTGACCGCGTCGATGGTGCCGGTCTGCGCCACAAGGCTGTTGAGGCAGCGAATGCGGAAGAGGCCGGCCATCAGATCGTAAGCTGACGTGCCGTCGTTCGCGTTCTTGAGCAGGATCTCGCAAACCGTGTCGCCGACGCGGAACTTCTGTTCGGTGTCGAGTTTGCGCAGGCGGATCAGGTGCTTGGTGAAATCGACCTTGCTGGCGTCGCGGCTGCCGGACTGGCGGGCGCCAACCGGCATGAAGCCTTCCTTCATCAGACCGCGCAGCACCTCAATGGTCGGGATCGGCTGGAAACGCTCCGACCGGCTCTCATGCGCGGTGACAGCGAAGATGGATGGGGCGAGCTTGCGCAGCTCGTCCTCACCGAGGGCGCGGGCGGCGTCGAAGCGGGCGGTGGAAGCGTAGACGGTCATGGTGGTCTCTCCGGGTTGGGTTGGCGGCCCCTGCCAGGGCCGTGGTGATTGTGTGACATGTAACAATAACTGCTGTCAAGCGGCCTCGCGAAAGTTTTTCGCAACCGCTTCCACATGCCGGCATTGCTGCCCTGCCCGCACCCGCTCCGGCCAGACCCGGACCCGCGCCCGGCGGGGTCTGTCCCGGCCCGGACCCTAAGAGATCAAGATTGCGTCCGCCGCTGCGCGGCCGGACTGGTCTGTTGCGAAGAGATTGTGCGGCGTCCGCGCTGGTCGCGCGGACTGGTCTGATACATTGGATCGGCGCGGCGCTGGTCGCGCCGCTGGTCTGACGCAGGCCGGCATGTTATGAGCGGGGAGTTGCGGAGATCGGCCAGCCCGATGGGTTCGGGGGTGCTACTCAATAGCTCAATGATATCAAAGCGGTATCAGGGGCAGTAGCAGGGCCGTAGCAGCAAAACCCTAATGATATCAGGGCAGTAGCGGCGTAGCAGCCAAGGCGCTCTCACGCATACATATCTGTACGCACGCGCGCATACGCGACAGTTAATGTTACCTTGCTACCCTGCTACGGGTATATCTATCTATCTGAGATCGCAGTGGAATTTCGGTAGCACTGCGGTAGCACCTGCAAAGGGCGGTGCTACTGGCCGGCATGACACATTTGACCGGCCGCGACGCCCCATAGCCTCGCCGGGCAATTAAATATTCGGTGTCTAATGCCCGATGACGGCGTGAAGCCCGGCGTCGCCACAGCTGTCGCGGCGCTCGGGAACGAAGCGGCGCAGGCGGCGCGGCTCGCGGCGCAGCAGCAGCAGGCCGAGCTGTTCGCGGCCGAAGACGCGCGGCTCGATGCGAACCTGCCAGTGACGCCGAAGGGCGCGGGCGCGGTCGGCCGGCCGAAGGGCAGCCAAAACCGGCGCACGGCGCTGGTCGCGGACTACTACCTGCGCCGGCATGGCGACCCGGTCGAGGCGCTGCTGGTCATGGGCCTCGGCAGCCTGAAAGACCTGATCCGCGAGCTGGACGAGGTCGCGGCGCTGTTTCCGGGGCGGTTCACCGCACCCACGGACCTGCTGGAAATCCTGAAGTTCAAGAAAGCGTGCCTGGCCGAGGCCTCGCGTTTCGTGCGCTCGCCCATGCCCGTGCAGCTCGACGTCAAGGATGAACGGCGGGCGCTGCTCGTCATCGGCGATATCCGGGCGCCTGCGGGTGCGCCTGGCCAAGGCGGCGCCGGCATGAGCATCCTCGATCTCTCGCCAGAGGAAGAGGAGCAATATCAACGGCTTAGCGAGGAAGCCGAGGCGGCGGCGGATGGCGCGTCGCACGGCGCTGCGTCGCACGGTGAGCCAAGTGATTGATATGGCTACGCTATTCGCGCCCGATCACATGATTGGAATTCATGTGCTGTCGACAGGCGGCATGCTGCCTGGCCCGTGCTGCTCGGCCTCGGCTGGCGCCAGCGCGGCGCTGCGGCTCGCGGACCTCCCCCCTCCCCATAGCGATCGGGCGCGCCTGCGCGGCCGCCTTGCCGGCCCGAAAACCGCCCACCCCGCCGGGGGGGTATCGCCCCACACCGGGCCAGCGGAACCCGTGGGGCCGCCGATCGGGCGCGGGGGCGGGTTCTGGCGAGCGGTTCAAGGGGCGCGGGGGGCGGCGCGATGAGCGATCTCACTTATCGCGCCGAGGATGCGAAGCCTGTCGAGGCGCCGTTCACGCAGGCCGAGTTCGACGTCTGGCACCGGTCGCAGCTGGATCGCGGCGCCGAATTCGACCTGATGAACTATGCGCCGCCGGGCAAGGTCGCGGCGGCCTTCATCAAAGACCTGCGCAAGGTCGTCGCGATCATGGGGCCGCCCGGCTCGGGCAAGACCACGTCGACCATCTTCAAGATCATCGCGTTCGCGGTACGGATGCCGAAATGCCGGGACGGCGTGCGGCGCTGCAAGGTCATGGTGATCCGCGACACCTACCGCCAGCTCTACAAGACCACGATCGCGTCGTGGCTGTCCTGGTTCCCGCTCAAGCATTTCCCCGAGTTCACCGGCGGGTCGGATCGCCCGGCCGAGCACCGGATCAAGTTTGAGCTCCCGAACGGCGACAAGCTCGATCTCATCATGGAGTTTGCCGCGATCGGCGAAAATTCGGTCGAGACGATCACGCGCGGTTGGGAGGGCAACGGCGCCTGGCTGAATGAAGCGAACTACCTGCCGCCCGATGTGCTTGACGCCTTGCGCTCTCGCGTCCTCGCCGGCCGCTATCCGCCCGCGAAAGACCGTGTGCCTGGCGTGCCCGTGCCGGCCCTGATCGTCTGCGACTTCAACGCGCCCGACGAAGAGAGCTGGACCGTCGACCGCCTTGTCGAGGGCGACCCGAAGGATGTCGGCTTCCACCGCCAGCCCGGCGCGCGCTCGGCCGAAGCGGAGAACGTCCACAACCTGAACGCCGGCTACTATGAGGAGCTGGCGCGCGGCATGCCAAAATGGAAGGTCAAGCGCGATATCGACAACATGGTCGGCATCTCGCGCGACGGTATGCCGGTCTATGATGATTGGGACGATGATCGCCATCTCTCGCGCGAGAGGCTGAAGCCGGTCGAGGGCATTCCGCTCGATCTCGGTTTCGACCAAGGCCTGCACCCGGCCTGTATCATTACGCAGACCATGCCGAGCGGCCAAATCCGCGTCCTGCGCGAGGTTGTGCCCGAGCGGATCGGTGTCGCTGGTTTCTGCGCGATGCTGCTGCCGGTGCTCGAACTGGAATTCGCCGGCTGCAGCCTGCGCTTCACCGAATGCGACGAGGCGGCGTTCCATGGCGCCGACAAGGAAGGCGGCGAGATGGCGTGGGCGGATACGGTCTCGCTCGCGCTCGGCAAGGCGTTGACCCCTGCCCTGACGCAAGAAATCGGTCTTCGCATCGGCGCGGTCGAGCAGCTGCTGCTGCCCGATAATGCGTTGCGGGACGAAAGGCGCTCGTCGCCTATCCTTGTCTGCGCCCATGGGTGCCCCAAGCTCGTCGCGGGCTTCCGCTCGAAATATCGCTGGCAGACCGACAAGCGCGGCCAGCTCGTTGCCGGCCAGAAGATCCCGGTCAAGGATCGCTGGTCGAACCCGCATGACGCGCTGCAGTACATCATCCTGCGGCTGCGCGGCCGCTTCGGCATCATCTCCATGGCGGCGGCCGGTGGTCGCGTCGGCCCGCACCCGGACAAGCCGCAGTCCAGCGTCATCGGCGGCAGCTTCGATGTCTGGAAGTCATGAGCCTGCGCCTCGCTCGTCCGGTCGATGCGGCGGCCGTGCTCGCCATGATGGACGCGGGCTGCGAGCTGGAAGCGCGTTCGCACCGCGTGCAGGTCTTCGGCTTCCCCTGCTTTGGCATCGTGCGGGATGACGGGGTGACGGTCGCGGCCGGCGGCTTCGTGCCGCGCCCGGAGCGGACGCCGGGAGAGGCCTTGAGCGAAGCCTGGTTCGCCTGCCGGCCGGATGCGGCGGCCCACATGCTCGGCATCATCCGGCTGACACATTTGACCCTGCGCCGACATTGCGAGGATGGCCCCGCCACGGTGCAGGCCTTCGTCCGCGAGGGCTGGCGGCCGGGCCGGCGCATCGCGGCAGCTCTCGGCTTCGGCTTCGACCGGGTCGAGAGCGACCCGCAACTGGGATGCGTCGAGCGCTGGACGATAGGGGTCTGACATGAGCAAGGCGGTCTCGGGCCTGATGGGCGGCAGCAGCAAGCGCAAGACGGCCGCCAAGGAAGCGCAGCAGCAGGGCGAGCGCCTGGCGCAGCAGTCGCAGGTTCTGAACGATCGGAACACAGAGCTGGCGAAAGAGACGGCCGGGGCTCGCGCCCGGCGCGGTCGCCGGCTGCTCGCCTTCAAGGGGCAGGAGACCGGCCTCCGCAGCAAGCTCGGCAGCTGAGCTATGGCCCGAGAGCAGAAAAAGCGCCCGCAAAATCCCGAACCCGCCGGCCCGGCCGCAGGCGCGACTTCGGGAAACTTGGCTGGGCAGCGTGCCCGCGCCGACGCCGCCCATGCGGTCACCACGCAGTGGTGGTCGCAATGGGATGAGGCCTATGAGTTCGCCCTGCCCTTCCGCAAGCCCGCCGAAAGCGGCTCCAACGGCGAAAAGCGGGCGGATCGATTATTCGACAATACCGGCCTGGTCTCGACCTTCCGCTTTTCCGAGCGGATGCAGCGCGATCTCGTCCCAGTCGGCCAGGAGTGGTTTCAGCTCGAACCAAGCGCCTTCCTCAAGATCGACCCTGACCTCAAGATCGAGGTCGACGAATATCGCCTCGAGCTGCAGCGCATCTCGACGCTGGCGCGCGAGTGCTTCTCAACCGGCTCGTGGGATACCGCCTTCGTCGAGATGGCGCTCGATCTCGCCATGGGCACCGGCGCCATGCTGATCATGCCGGGCTCGGAAGCGCATGAGCCGGTCGCCTTCATCGCCACGTCCATCCGCGAGCTGGCGCTGGAAAGCGGCCCGTTCAACAAGATCGACGCCATCTTCTGGAAAAAGCAGCGCCCGGCCCGCGAGATCAAGGCAGAGATGCCGGACGGCACGTTCCCGCGCGAATTCGAGGATGTGCTGCGCGACAAGCCCGAGACGAAGTTCACGCTGAGCCAGGACGTGGTGCTCGATCGCAGCGTCAAGCCACATGTCTGGCGCTATACGGCCTATCTCGACAAGAGCGAGCGGCCGATCCGCACCGCAACCTATCGCACCTGTCCATGGATCGTCCCGCGCTACTGGCGGGTGCCGGGCGAGACCTTCGGGCGCGGCCCCATCATGGTCGCGCTGCCGGCGCTGAAGACGCTCAACAAGACGCAGGAGCTAACGCTCCGCGCCGCCGCGCTCGCCATCCTCGGCGTCTACACGCAGCTCGACGATGGCGTCTTCAACCCGGATACGGCCCGCCTCACGCCCGGCGCGCTGTGGAAGGTCGCCCGGAATGGCGGCGTGCTCGGCCCGTCGATCCAGAAGCTCGACGTGCCCGGCCGTTTCGATGTGTCGAACATTGTCCTCGCCGACCAGCGCCAGCAGGTGCAGCGTGCCATGCTCGACGACGGCTTGCCGCCCGAGCAGGGTGGCGTGCGCTCGGCCCTCGAAATCGCCGAGCGGATGAAGCATCTCGCCGCCAACACCATCGGCGCCTATGCCCGCCATGTGCAGGAAATCATCGTCCCGGCCGTGCGCCGCGTGATCGACATCCTCGACACCATGAAGCTGCTCGTCACCAAGCTGCCGATGAACCAGCTGCTGACGCAGGTCAAGGTGACCTCGCCGATGGCGGCGGCGATCAAGGCCGACATGGTCAAGCGCCAGGTCGAATGGGTGCAGATGATCGCGGCGCTCGGCGGCCCGCAGGCCACCGCGCAGGTCGTCAAGCTGGAACAGATGATGGCCGATATGGGCCATGATCTCGGTATCCCGGCCAAATACATCACCACGGTCGACGAGCGCCAGCAGCTGATGCTGACAACGCAGAAGCTCGTCGCGCTCGCGCTTGCCGCCATTGCCGAACAGGCCAAGCAGGGGGGCGGTCTTCCTGCCAATCAGGGGGCCGCGCCTGACGCGGCAGTCGCATGACGCAGGAAATTCCGCTCTCGCTCCTCAAGCAGCAGGCCGAGGCCTCCGGCTGGGCGATCTTCGACGACGAGGCCGACCCGAACGCGCCGAAGCGCCCGCGCGCCCTGTCGGAAGCCGAGCAGCGTTGGGCCGAGGCCTGCGCCCGCGTGCTCGCCAGCGAGGACGGCGAAATCATGATGGAAGGCCTGCTCGACCGCACGGTCAGGCGCGAGGCCTGGGCCTATGAGGTCGGCGCCGATCCGCTGCAGATCGCCATGCGCGGCGTGCGCCGCGAGGGCCAGAACACCATCCCGCACATGCTCCTGCAGGCTGCCGCGCGAGGCCGGCAGGAACAGCCCCCAGCTCCGCGCGAATAGGCTGCTCCCATGATCACAATGCGTCGCTACGCCCTCGGCCTTTGGGCCGTCCTCGCCCTCGCCCCCGAGGGCGATGGCGCTGGTGCGCCTCCTCCTGCCGGCACTGGCGGCCAGCCGCAGGGCGACGGCGGCGCCGGGGGTGGCGCGGCCTTCGTGCCGCCCGACTTCCTGCCCGAGCATCTGCGCGGCAAGGATGCGGTCGAGACCCTTGGCAAGCTCGCGCCGGAATGGAAGACCCAGCGCGACAGCCTGGCGCAGCGCTGGACGCCGCCGCCGGAAAAGCCGGATGGCTACGAGTTCGCGCCGGCCCCGGAGCTGAAGCAGTTCTTTGCCGAGGATGCGGGCAAAGACCCTGTCGTCGGCGTTCTGCGCGGCGTCGCGCACAAGATCGGCATGTCGGCCGACAAGTTCGCCCCCTTCGTCAATGAGGCGGTCGGCGAGCTGCAGAAGGCCGGCCTGATCGGCAAGGATCAGGGCGCCCCGGACTATGACGCCGAGATGAAGGCGCTCGTGCCCGAGGATAAGCGTTCGGCGCCGGAAGCCGAGCAGAAGGCGGCGGCCAAGGCCCGGCACGACAATGCGCAGACCTTCGCCGACACTCTGCTTGCCCGCAAGGATATCGACGAGGGCATGCGCGAGGAATTCGGCCTGCTGCTCGAAAGCGCCAATGGCGTGCGGCTGGTCGAGATGATGATCACGCACATGACCGGCGAAAAGGGCTTCGTCTTCGGCGGCCAGGGGGGCGGCGGCAGCGGCTACACCATGGCCGATTACAACCGCGACAGCGCCGATCCGCGCTACAACTCCAACTCGCCGAAATACGATCCGGCCTTCCGTCAGGAGACGGACAACAAGTCCAAGCATCTCTGGAAGTGACACATTTGACCGGTTGCGGGCGCGGGCATCCTGCCCCCGTCCGCTAGGAGTAAGACCCGCGCGGCGCCCCGGCCTTCGGATCAGCCCCCGGACCCGCGCGGCGCACCGGCTTCTCGGCCTGGCGGTTTGGCAAAACCGAACCCCGAGAGGCTGTAACCCATGTCCCTGAATACCATTCCCGCCTGGTCCGAGACCAAGTATTCGCAGGATGTCGTCAAGGCATTCGCGTCGTCCGGCTTCATCCTGTCCGGCACCTATATGCCGCCGATCTCCTTCACCGGCTCGAAATGGGTCTGGAAGACCTCGGGCCTGCTGGTCGCGCAGGAATTCAAGCGCGGCCATGAGGCCAAGGTCCAGAATCAGGGCCGCGGCACGATCGAGGTCGACATGAAGACCTGGCAGGTCTTCACCGAGATCCACAAGAAAGACCTCAATCAGATGTCGGTCAATGAGTATGACCAGACGGTTGAGGATGGCGCCGAAGCCATGGGCCGCAAGGCCGACGAGATCATCATGGCTGAGCTGAACGTCGGCGCGGCTGGGGTAACGGCGGGGACCACGTCGACGACGAACGGCATGACGATCGGCTTCGCACTCGGCGTCATCGCGCAGGCGCAGCGCCAGTTCAAGCGCTGGAAGGGCGATGTCTTCTGCCCGCTGCCGTCGCAGGCCTGGAACCAGATGATGGGCTACAAGCAGTTCTCCTCGGCCGATTATGTCGAGGGTCTGCCGATGGCGAATATGACCGACACCCGCTTCTGGAACGGCGTCAAGTGGATGCTGGCGCCGGACGAGTTGTTCCCGGTCGTCTCGGGCCAGAACATCGACTGCTTCCTGTGGAGCCGCAAGGCCCTCGGCTTCGCCACCAACGAAGCCATGGAGACCACGGCGCAGTGGGACAACCGCAAGTCCGTCACCACGGTCAATCAGACCATGGGCGGCGTGCCGAAGACCCTGCGGCAGGAAGGCATGGTCCGCTTCCGCATCAACAACGACGCGGCGATCGTCCCGAACTGATCGCCCCTGCCCGGCGCGGTCTCGGCCGCGCCGGCCTTCCCCGTTTCGCCAGCATCGGCCGGATGGCCGGAACCACAGGAGAACATCATGGCTTTCGATGCCAAAGGTCTTTCGCGCACGCGCATGGGCGGCACCTCGGCGGCCGGCGTCAGCGTCTCGGAATTCAGCTACGCGACCGAGGACGCCGCCGCCGTGGTCGAGGGTGCCAACTACTTCCCCGGCACCTGCGGTCTCTCCAAGGGCGACAAGGTCAGCGCCCATATGGTGCTCGGCGGCACGCCGATCCTGAAGCACTACATGGTCACCGCCGTCGCGACCGGCGGCTGCACCATCGCGATCCAGACCGCGACCGCCGGCTGACGCCTCCTCCCCGCCGGGCTCGCCCCGGCCGCCTTCCCCGCGCGCCTGGCCGCGCGGGGCTCTTCGTCACCGGGGATCGCGATGCGCGACAAGCTGGGATTGGTCAACGCAGCCATGGCGGCCTTCGGGGCGACGCCGCTGCAATCGCTCGACGCGGAGACGCCCGCCGGTCGCGCCGCCGATCTCGCCTATGACGCGACTGTCGATGCGATGCTCGGCTTCTATCCATGGTCCTTCGCCCGGATGACCGTGCCGCTGACGCAGCTCGCCGATGAGCCGGTGAACGGCTGGGCGCACAAGTACCTCCTGCCGAGCAACCGGCTGTCCCTGCCGCATCGGATACTCGCGAACCCGCGCGACCCGGATCGCACGCTCAAGGCCTGGGCGATCGAAGCCGGCCATCTCTATGCCGACGCCGAGCCGCTTTGGGGCGTCTTCTCGTTTCGTGTCGACCCCGAGGACTGGTCCCCGGTCTTCTATCAGGCCGTCATCTACGCGCTTGCCGCCGCTTTGGTGGTCCCGATCAGCGGCAATGCCACCGGCGCGGTCGAGACTATGCGCGCGCTCGCGTTTGGAACGCCGGGCGAAAACATGCGCGGCGGCTTCATGGGCCAGGCGATGCAGGCCGACGCGCGCAATCAGCCCTCGCGCGCGCTCGGCTTCGACGACAACCCGCTGGCGATGGAGCGGGCCTGATGGCGCCGCGCCCTGGCACCTACTCCGCCGCCTTCACCGCAGGCGAGCTCGATCTGCGCGTTCACGGGCGCCCGGACATCAAGCAATATTATCAGGGGGCGGCCCGCATGCAGCGCGTCGTGCCTGTCCCGCAGTCCGGCTTCACCAATGACCCTGTGCTCGGCACCGAGGCGCGGGGCTTCATCCGTCATGCCTTGCGTGGCCTGCAGCTCTATCCGGTCCATATCACGGGGTGGGCCGGCGTCGCCCCGGTGAGCGATCTGCTCGATGCCTCGACGGCCGAGAGTACGATCGCGCTCGGGGCGGATGCGGTGGTGCTGACGATGGACCTCGGCGGGCCGAACGACATCGTGGCATTCGACCTCTACCAGTTCTCGGCGCAAGTCGCGTCGACGAACCGGCCGCTCGTCGTGCAGACATCGCTGGACGGCGTCACCTATACCGATCTCGGCGCCCGCTTCGGCATCGATACCGAGGCCCGCAGCCGCCGTTTCGCGGTGCCGCCCGGCCAGTCGCGGCTGATGCGCTTCCTGCGGCTGATGGTCACCGGCGCATCATCGGCGCCCGGCGTGATCACGCTGCAGGGCATCGCGCTCTATGCGAACGGCCCGGCATCGACCTATCGCGTCAGGCCGTTCACCCGTTCGCGGGCCGAGGCCTATGATTTCGTCTTCACCGAGAACAATATCGACGTTTGGGGGCAGTCGGGCTGGCTGGCGGCGATTTACCTGCCGGCATCGTCCGACCAGATCGCGACGCTCGATCTGGTCCAGCAGCTCGACACCATGTTCGTGTTCCATCAGGACATCGCGCCGCAGCGGATCATGCGCCAGGGCGCCGATGACGAATGGACCTGCTGGCCGGTCGAATTCAAGCGCATCCCGCGCGTCGACTATGGCGGCGTCTACAACAACGGCGTCGCAGCGGGCTTCTCGATCCAGTTCGTCAACCTGACCCTGCCGGCGACCTTCGCGCTCAACGTCTCGGGGGAAGAGACCGAGGCAATCGACGCGCAGGGGTCGACGGCGGCGAATGAGGCGGTGATCAAGGCAGCGATCGAGGCGTTGCCCTCGGTCGAGCCGGGGATCACCGTCGCCTATAACGGCGCCCGTGACCTCTATGAGGTCAGCTTTACCGGGGCCGACAATGACGGCGATGCCTGGAGCATGTCCGGGCGCATGGTAACGCCCGCCACCGCCGCGATCGTGGTCTCGAAGCGCCAGCGCGGCCAGGCGGGCGGCGAACCTGTGATCAGCGCGGCGCGCGGCTGGCCAGCCTGTGGTGCGATCTATCAGCAGCGGCTGGTGATGGGCGGCTTCAGGTCGCGGCCGAACGGCTGGCTTGCGAGCGTGCAGGGTGACTATTTCGACCTCAACACCGAGATCACCGCCAACACCGGCGCCTATCTCGCCGCGATCGACACAACCGGCGGCGAGACGATCAGGCGCATTGTCTTCGGCACCTATCTGCAGTTCCTGACCGACGAATTCGAATATTACATGACGGACGCGGCGCTGCAGAAAAACCAGCCGCCGAATATCCGCAAGGCCAGCAAGAACGGTATCCGTGAGGGCGTGCAGCCGGTCGTGACCGACACGACGACGCTGTTCATTCACAAGAACGGCTGCAACGTGATCGAATTCGAGTATTCCGACGCGGTGCAGAACTATGTCGGGACGAATATCTCGGTGCTCTCGACCTCGCTGCTCAAGGATGTCGACGATCTGTCCTTTCGCGGCGCCGCATCCGCCGGGGATGCCAGCACGATCTTCGTCGTCAACGCCGATGGCAGCATGCGCCTGCTGGTGATGCTGAAATCGCAGGATGTCGTCGCCGCGCCAGGTCGTTTCGAGACCGATGGCCTGATCCGCTCCTGCAGCGTCAACGGCCGTGACGAGGTCGTTCTCGCCGTCGACCGGACGGTGACGACGGGCGTCGTGCAGGTCCTGGAGCGGATCAGCGAGAGCGTGCCGCTCGATTGCTACGTGCGCCGGCAATTCCTGGTGCCGGAAACCGTTATCGACGGGCTCGGCGCCTATCACGAAGGCCGGACGGTATGGGCCATCGCTGATGGCAATCCCTTCGGCCCGTTCGTGGTGGCGGGCGGGCGCATCGTCCTGCCGGAGCCGGCGGCGGATGTCTATGTCGGCCGCTGGCTGCCGCCGGTCATGATGACCCTGCCGGTGCCGAAGGATGTCGGCGAAAAGACCGTCGTCGACCGCCCGGTAAGGCCACATAGCGTGCGGGCCTATGTGCTCGGCACGTCCTCGATCGCGATCGGGACCGAGACGGATGGGCCGTTCGACGTGCCGCTACTCGCTTTCGGCGACGCGCCGGACCGCAAGCTTCTGCTCGATCCGGTCTCGAAGGCCGTCGCTGTCGAGGGACTGGCCGGCTACTCCGACGAGGGCAAGGTCATCGTGACGCAGCTGAGACCTGGCCGCCTGTCGGTCAGGAACATAACGGTCGAAGTGGAGCGCTGATCATGGAAATCGTCGGCGGTTTGTTCACGGCAGCGGCGTCGGCCGGCAGCGCCGTCGCTTCGGGCGTGTCCAGCCTGGGCGGCTTCCTGGCCGGGTCCGGCGTGCTCACCGGATTGCAGGGCGTGACTGGCCTGCTCTCGATCGCCGCAAAGAACCGGGCATCGCAGGAACAGAAGCAGGCGAATTTCGACAAGGCGGCGGAAGCCGAGATCGACGCGCAGGCGGAAGGCGTCGCCGGCCAGGCGCGTGCGGTGCAGTTGCGCAAGGGCCTGATCGACGCCATGGCAGAGCGGGATGTCGCGGCAGCCTCGGGCGGGCTCGATCTCGGCTTCGGCTCGCCGGTGCAGGCGCGCGAGGATGCGAGCAATGATGCCGAGCGCGCGCTCTCCCTGGACGCGCTCGAAACCTCGGGCCGCCAGCAGCGTCTGCGCACGCGCAGCGCCAGCTATATCCGTGCCGGCCGCGCCGCGCGGGCTGGCGGGCTGCTCGAAAGCCTCGCAACGGGCCTCGGCACTCTGACCGATATCGGCGCGCGCGGCGTCGTTCCCGGCGCCAGAACGTCGGTGAGGACAACCTGATGGCCAACCGCAATCGCCGCAACGCGGTCGAGGTCCGCGATTTCAATCCGAAAGCCGAGGTCGGCGGCGCCCTACCCTCCGCTGTCGTCGATGCTTCGGCGCCGTTCGCCGCCGCCGGCAATGCGCTCGCCAGCGCCTCGGCCAAGATCGGCGACCGGGCCGACGCCGCAACGCGGATCGAGGCGAAACGGGCCGGCGCCGTTGCCGGGGCCGAGCCGGATTTCCGGCCGACCGGTGGCAGCACGATCGCGGAAGCGACCTTCGATCAGGCGGCGACCGCAACCTATATCGACAAGCTCGATGCCAAGGTCTCGCGCAGCACGCGCGAGGCCTATCAAGCCTGGTCGGCCGATCCGAACCGGCAGCCTTCGCAACTGACGGCGACGCTGAACGAGATTCGCGATGGCATCCTGAAGGACGATGCCTTCCCGGAAATCCGTGGCCAGGTCGAGGCGCGTTTCGAGCGCCTGCGCACGCCGCTGGAAATGCAGGCGGCGAGCGATTTGCTCGACCGGCAGCGCGACGCCGCGCGCGGCGCGCTGGTCGAGGCCGTCGCCGAAAAGCAGACCAATATCGCCCGGCTTGCCGCCGGGGACGTGTCCGACAAGCGCACGCAGGCCGCGATCCAGCAGGAGGCCAATGCGGCGGCCGAACGCTATGACCGGGCGGCCGCCAACGGCGAGATCACGCGCGAAGCGGCGGCCAAGGCCAAGCAGGCGTTGGCGCGCGACACCCGCATGCGGATTGGCGCGACCGCCGTCGAAAAGCTGAAGAGCGTCGCCGAAGTCGACGCTTCGGAAAAGACGCTCGATCAGGACTTCGCCGCCGGCAAGCTCCGGGGCATGAACGACGATGCCTATGACGCGGTCAAAAAGGCGCATGACCAGCGCCGCCGCCAGCTGCAGACGGAAGGGACGCGCGACGCCACCCTGATCACCAAACGGCTCGACAGCATCGTCGACCGGGAAAAGCAGGGCCTGCCGATCCCGCCGCAGGAATGGGAGGAACTGCGCCAGGCCTCTGGCCGCTCGCCGCAGGGCGAGGCGGCGTTCGATCTCGCCGACCGCAAGCGCCAGCTGGCGCAGCGCATGCGCGGCATGACGCCCGAGGCGATCGACGCGACCGCGCGGATGATGCGCGATCAGTTGCGCATCTCGGCCGGCGGCGTGTCGGCGGCGCAGAACGAGGTCGTCAGCTTCGTCGAGACGATGGCCGACGAAAAGCGCAAGGCGGTCGCGACCGAGCCGCTGCGCGATGCCGACCGTTCCGGCGTGCTCAAGGTCGCGCCCTTCGACCCGAGCAATACTGAGCAGCTGGAAATCCTGACGGCGCGGCGCGTCGCTGAGGCGCGGGCCGTCGCCAGCCATAATGGCCGCCAGGTGACCTATTTCGATCCCGGCGAGATCGACCGTGTCAAGGCGATCGTCGCCGAGGGCGGCGAGCGCGCCTTGACCACGATCGGCAATATGGTGAAGGGCGCCGGACGTGACGCCCCGGCCATGCTCGCCGAGATCGGCAACGGCGCGCCCGAGCTTGCCCATGCCGGCAATCTCCTCCGGGCAGGCTTGCCGCAACAGCGCGATCTCGCCCGCGACGTGCTTGAAGGCGTCCGGGTCAAGGCGCAGCCGGGGGCGAAGCTGCCGTCGATCGGCCGCGAGGATGACGACGAAGCCTTCCGGCTCGTCTTCGGCGGCTCGCTCGCCGACCAGCCCGAGGATCGCGAGCGCATCCGCGCGACGGCGCGCGGGGTCTTCGCGGTACGGGCGGCGCGTGCCAATCTCGACCCGAAATCCTCGGAAGCCGGCGACTTGATGCGGCAGGTCTATCGCGAGGTCGGCGGGCGGGTAAAGGTCGGCCGCGACGAATATGGCGGCGTCGACGGCTACCGGCCGACCTGGCTGTCGAGCCGCGTACAGGTTGTGCTGCCGCAGGAGGTCAAGGCCGGGCGCATCGGCGATGTCTTCGGCGCGATCACCGATGCCGACCTCGCCGCCCTGCCCGGCGGCCCGCCGGTCGGCGCCGATGGCCAGCCGCTCAAGGCTTCGGTGCTGGCGCGCTCCTATCCGGTGCGCACAACCGCCGGCTGGCGCTTCAACGCCTCTACCGATCAGGGTGACAGCAAGCCGCTGCGCAGCGCCAGCGGCGGCGTCTGGACGCTCGATCTCGATGCGCTGATGCCGCGCCTGCGCTCGCGCGTGCCCGATGCCTTCCTCGGGGGCATGAAATGAGCTTCTTTCTCGGGGAGACCCGCGAGCGCGAGATCAAGAGCTTCGCGACCGGCGACGAGTTCAGGGGCTTCACCGAAACCCTCGGCGACGCCTGGCGTGGTCATGTCGCCGAGGGGCGGCGATATGCCGAGGGCTACAGCGAGGCCGATCTCGACCGGATCAATGGCGCGCAGGGCCGGCTGTTCACGGCGGCGCGGCGCTCGTCGGAACTGGTCGACAGCTGGAGTTCCCGCGCCAACGCCATGGCCGAGGCCTATGACAACCGGATCGACACCGTCCGGCGCGTGACCGGCGTGACGCTCGAAAATCCCGAGCGCAACGCCTACTACAAGGAAGCCGAGGCGGATTACCGGCTGCTGCGCGAGCAAGGCACGATCAGCCTGCATGACGTGCAGAACGGCGACAATTTCGCCAGCCGGCGGATCGAGCTGCAGCGGGCCGTCTTCAACCGCAAGGTCGACGAGCTGGCCCAAAGCCAGCCCGACAAGGCATCAGCGCTTGTCTTCGGTCAGTCGATCGAGGAACAGGCCAGGGCGATTGCCGCGAGCGCGGCGGCCGAGCTGGACACGGCCCGCAAGGATGTCGGCGGCGCCGCCGGCTTCATGACTGAGATCGGCGGGGCGCTCGCCGGCATGTGGCGCGAGCCGGCCAATGTCGCGGCCCTGTTCGCAGGTGGCGGCCCCGGCACGGCAGCTTCGGTGACGGCGCGCCTCGGCCAGGTCTTCCTGCGCGAGGGCGCGATCAATGCCGGCGTCGAGGCGCTGCAGCAGCCCGATATTCAGGCCTGGCGCCGCGAACTGTCCCTGAAATCCGGCCTTGAACCGGCGCTTGAAAACATCGGCATTGCCTTCCTGTTCGGCGGCGCCATCGGCGGCGGCGTACAGGGGCTGCGCGAGACCTTTGGTTCGGCGGCAGCGCGGCTGTCGGATGCAGACCGGACGGCGCTTGGCAATGTCCTGCGTGGCGAGGCGACGCCTGCCGAGGTCGAGCAGGCGGCAAAGGCGATGGGCGTCCAGCTCGACGACGCCGCCAGGGCCGATCTTGCCCTCGCCGGCCGTGTCGGCGCCGATGATGCGACCTTGCCCGAGCCGCCGGCCGGGATCGCGCGCGGCGACCATAACGAAGCGCTCGCGGATGCGGTGCGTTTCGCCGAGGATGCCGATGCGCCGCCACCGGCCGCGCCGCTCGACGGCCAGCGGCTGCGCGGCGCCATTACCGAGCGGCCAGCGCTCGCCGTCTATGGCGACGAGCCGCCGCAGACCGTTCTCGGCCTTGCCGCCCTGCGTGATGATGTGTGGCGCGCGGTCGAAGCGGGCGAGGTCGACCCCGTCCATGCCGCGTGGATCGGGCGCATGGTGCCGGACGCCCCGGAAAACCATGGCTCGCTGCTGCTTGCCTTGCAGGCCTCCCGGCCCGAGACGGTGGCGGAAGCACGTCTCGTCATCCGCGATGCGATGGCCTCGGCCGAGCGCTACCGCACGGCGCAGGCGTCGATCCTCGGCGCGATCGACGACGGGCTTGACCGTCTGGCGCGGCAGGTCGACCCGGATTTGTTCGCGGCCGTCGACGCCGTCGAGGCCCGGCTTGCCGGGTTGCGCGCCGAGCTGGCCCGCCTCGACCAGCCGGCCGAAGGCGCGGCAGTGTTGGCGCCGCGCATCGCCAGCCTGGAAAGCGAGCTTGCGGGGATCTCTGGCAAGCGGCGGTCCTCGCCGCGCGCGCAGGCGCTGCGCGACGAGATCGAGCGGCTGAAGGGCGATCAGGATTTGCTGAGGCGCACGGCGCGGGAGCAGGCGGCCGCGACCGAACAGGTGCTGCGCCTCGGCATCGCCGATGCCAGCATGGACCGGGCGCGGCTCGGGCCGCAGCTGCGGCGGGCGCTAGAAGCCGCCGAGGCCTCGCCCGAGGTCGCCGCCTTGCGCGAGCGCCTGGCCGGGCTGACGATCGAGCCGCCGAAGCCGCGCGAGCCGCCGCAGCTGCGCCCGCAGCAGACGATCGAGCCCGGCTCTCCCGAGGCGATCCGGCAGACCGAGGCGCTGTTGCCGCCCGAGCGGGCGGCTGCCGATGACGTCGCCGGCAAGGTCGAAGCGCCGCCGGGCGAGGCTGTCGTATCCGACCTGCTGCCGGTCGCGGCCCGCGAGGACGGGCGCGACATGCGGGCGATGACGCTCGCCGATGCGCTACGCGAGGCCGGGCGCCCTGACCATCTCGGCGACATCGTCGCATCCTGCAAGCTCTAGGAGAGCGCCATGGCTCTGGCGGATTGCCTGGCGACGGCGGTGGCCGGCGGCGAGATCAGCGAAGCGGAAAGCCGCGCCCTGCTGCGCCGCTTCGACCAGCTGCAGCGTGAGCGCGGCCAGGCGCCGGGTGCGGCTGCGGCGGCCAAGGTGGCCCTGGAACAGGAGATGCGGGCCGAGGCGGTCGAGGCCAGGCGCATCGTCGCCCTGACCGAGGCGGTGCGCGCCCGCGTCGTCGCCGATGTCGTCGCCTATCGCACCGCCAAGGGCGAGGCCGACATCATGGAGGGCGTGCTCGGCCTGTTCGAGCATTTCGGCTTCCATG
This sequence comes from Allobosea lupini, assembly GCF_900109525.1. Lineage (GTDB taxonomy): Bacteria > Pseudomonadota > Alphaproteobacteria > Rhizobiales > Beijerinckiaceae > Allobosea > Allobosea lupini. Next base: position 364,148 of record NZ_FOAN01000001.1, read on the forward strand.
GCTATTCCTCGGTCGAGGGCCGGACCAAGGCTATCGTCGGCGCCGCGCATGCCCGCATGGAAGAGGCGCTTGCGACCTTCGATCGCTCGGCCGTGCTCGGCCGGCGCCGCAATCAGCCACAACTCGAGCAGGTGGTTCGCGAGCTGTTCGGCGAGGATACGAAGAACCCGGCGGCAAAGCGCATGGCCGAGGTTTTCGCCGAGGTGGCCGAGGATTTGCGCCAGCGCTTCAATGGCGCGGGCGGCGCGATTGGCAAGCTCGACGGCTGGGGTTTGCCGCAGTCGCATGATGCGCGGGCGCTGCTCTCGGTCGGCCGCGATGAGTGGAAATCCGCGATCCGGCCGCGTCTCGATCTTGACCGGATGCGCGACCCGCTGACCGGCGAACGGCTCGGCGCCGAGCGGCTTGACGAAGCGCTTGACCGGGCTTTCGAGCGGATCGTCACCAATGGCGAGATCGATATCGAGCCCAAGGGCGTCGCGCTCGGCTCGGCACTGCGCAATCAGCGCAGCGAGCATCGCTTCCTGATCTTCAAGTCGCCGGATGACTGGCTGGCCTATGCCGCCGATTTCGGCCAAGGCGATCCGTTCGCGGCGATGATGAGCCATGTACGCGGCATGGCGCGCGACATCGCCGCCATGGAAATCCTCGGCCCGAACCCCGGCGCGACGGTCGAATGGCTGAAGCAATGGGCCAAGGTCGAGCGCGCCAAGCTCACGACCGGCGAGGCCTCGCTCTGGCGCGGGGGGCCGAAGGACGTCGAGACCAAGGCCGGGCTGATCGACTACCGGGTCGATGCGCTCTGGCAGGAAATTCGCGGCAATGAGCCGGTCTCGGGCCGGCTCGCCATGGGTTTCGCGGCGGTGCGCTCGGCGCTGACCAGCGCCCTGCTCGGCTCGGCCTCGGTGACGGCGGTCGCGACCGATCCGTTCGTCGCCAACGCCGCCAAGCGCCTGTCGGGCCTGCCGACGACGAATTACCTCGCCAGCGTGGTCAAGACCTTCACCGGCGCGTCGCGGGCCGAGGCGATCCGTTCCGGGCTGATGCTGGAAGACGCCATGCACGTCATGGGCAAGGAAGCGCGCTATGCCGGCTCGCTCGGCGGCCCGGTCTGGACGAACTGGCTGGCAGACCGGACCTTGACCCTGTCGGGCCTCTCGCCCTGGACGCAGGCGCGCAAGCATCTTTTCGGCATGGAAATGCAGGCCTTCGCCGCCGATGAGGCCGGCAAGGCCTTCGACGCGATCGACCCGCGCTTCCGCCGCATGCTGGAAGGCTACGGCATCGACAGCGCCGGCTGGGATGTGATCCGCGCGGCCGAGCCGCACAAGCCGCCGCGCTCGGCCGGCGTACTGCGCCCGGTCGACGTGATGGCGGCCGATCGTGCTGTCGGCGAGCGCTGGCTTGAGGCGATCATGGGCGAGACCGAACGCGCCGTTCCGTCCGGCACGAAACGGATGCGCGCCTATGCCCGCGCCGGCACGGCCAAGGGCACGGTGACCGGCGAGTTCGTCGACAGCTTCATGCAGTTCAAGGCTTTTGGCCTCTCGCTCACCATGCTGCAGCTTGAGGCGGTCGGCCGCGAGATGGGCGGCTTCGGCCGCGCCGCTGGCGCCCGCTATGCCGGCAGCCTGCTCTTCGGTCTGACCATGGGCGGGGCGCTCGCCTCGCAATTGCGCCAGATCGCCAACGGCAAGGACCCGCAGCCGATGGATGATGCCCGCTTCTGGATGGGCGCGATCAAGACCGGCGGCGGCTTCGGCCTCTATGGCGATTTCCTCTTCGCCGACCAGAACCGGTTCGGCCAGGACGTGTTGACGGCGATGGCCGGGCCGACCTTCGGCCTGGTCACCGACGTGACCAAGGCGACGCTCGGCAATGTCCAGAAGGTCGCGAAGGGCGACGACACCGAGACCGGCAAGGATGTCGTCGGGCTTGCCCGGCGCTATACGCCGGTCGCCTCCTCGCTGTTCTATGCGCGCGCCGGCTGGAACCGCGTCTTCATGGACCAGCTGCAGTTCATTGCCGATCCCGACGCGCACCGGCGCTTCCGCGACATGGAGCGGCGCACCCGGCGGGAATACGATCAGGGCTATTGGTGGCGGCCGGGCGATCTCGGCCCGGCCCGCGCGCCCGAGCTGGGCAACGTCGCAGGCGATCTCGCGCCCTGACACATTTGACCTGCTGAAGGCGGCTGCATTCTGCGCCCGTTCGACAGGGCGAGGCGATGTCGCAGCAGTTTCCAATCCCGCAGACGACCCGTGGTCCATACGATGCCACCGCGACCGAGGGGCAGGTCAATTTCGACGTTCCCTTCATCGTCTTCGACGGGGCCGACCTGCAGGTTCGTATCAAGCCGGTTGGCGAGACGGTCTTCGGCCCGCTGCTCCTGTTCGGCGTCGATTTCACGGTCAGCCAACTGGCAATACCTGGCGGGGCGCGGCTCTCCCTGAGCGTCGGCCGCTCGGCCGGCGACGTGGTGCGCTACAAGGGCGCGCGGCTGGCGAAGCGCGAAACCTCGGTGACGCTCGGCGGCAGCGTTCGGTCTTCCCCACTTGAGCTTGAGCTCGACAAGGTCACGGTGACTTTGCAGGAGCTGCGCCGCGATGTCGGTGCGGTCGAGGTCATCGGCGACGAGCTGGTGGTTGTGCAGGCCACCCTCGCCGACCACGAGGCGCGCCTGCTTAGCGCCGATGAAGCCGCCGATCTGGTCGAGCAGGCGCAGGGCGCCGTCGAGGCGGCTTCGGGCTTCAGTAGCACGGCGCAAGGCTATGCCGCTGATGCGGCGACCTATGCCGCGATGCTTGGCGCCAACCTGTTCGATTTCGCCCTTGAGAGCGACCCCGCCACCCCTGGCTATGACTGGAGCGAATGATCATGCGGGTACCACGTCGGTTCATGCGCGGTAACAATGCGTTCGCGACGAGCTATGCCGGGCCGGACGGCGAGCCGATCCACAACCTGGACACCGGCCGGCTCCACATGCAGCGGGGCGGCGTGCCCGGCGGCGACGTGATGGCCCGCTTGTCAGACGTGCAGGCTCTGGAAGCTCTGATCGTGCCGGCGACGTTCGGGTCGCGCGTGCTTGCGGCGGCGGCGGCCGTTCCCGTGGTCGTCGCCTGGTTGTCGATCGGCGGCTTCGGCGCGATTGGCGACGGCGGGCACGGCATCTACAAGCGGGTCGCCGACACCGGCACCCTAGAGGCCTGGCAGTTCCGCTCCAACGCCAACACGGTGCGTTGGGAGCTGGTCGACGAGCGCGCGAACCTGCTGCAGTTCGGCTGCAAGCGGGATGCGTCGGCCGACGCCTCGCCCGGCATCCGCGCAGGGGTGAAATATTCCGCCGGCCGCCCGCTCTTAGGCCCGATGGGCCAGTTCCTGATGGGATCGGCGATCGACGAGACCGTGCCGATGCACGTCTACGGGATCGGGACCGGCGCCGGCCCTGGCGAAGCATCGCAGTCGAACAGCAATTGCACGCAATTCTTGTGCAATTTCGCCAATCCGTCCGCGTTCATCGCCCGGTCGATCTATCCGTCAATCTTCCGCGACTTTCAGGTCAACGTAATGCCGGCGTTCCGCTCGCCGACGGGCGGAGCGGCGATCCAGCTGATTGGCACTGGCGCCAACATGGCCAATGCCCGTGTCGAGAATGTCGCGTTCAATGAGTTCCATCGCGGCATCTATATGCTCGACGCTAGCTGGCACATCGTGCGCGGCTGCTATTTCGGCAACTGGGTCGCTGACGCGATCTACAGCGCCTCGACAGGGATCGAATCAGGCGCCGGCCATATCACGAACAACTATTTCTTCGGCAAGGCGACGGCGGCGCAGACCTCCTGCATCAACCTGCGCCACGGTTACACGATCGTCGCGCAGAACGAGATCGTCGGGGCGCAGTATGGCGTCAAGGTCGAGATCGCCAACCATGCGGCCGGCTTCCTCAAGATCGTCGATAACACGATTGAGGAGAGTTTCTACAACGGCGTCTACGTCGCCTCGGTCGATCCGGACCCTGGGCTCGGCGCTGGCGCCATGTTCGACATTTCGGGGAACGAGTTCTCGAACCTCTATACCGGCGCGAGCTATCTCGGCGCGATCAACATTCTGGAACGGCCCGGCGGCGGGGTCTGGCTGACCGATTTCAGCATCTGCCGCAACACGACGCGCTCGCTCTGCGCGGCGGGCGCGTCGCATATACGTGTCTCGGCGGGGCAGAACGGCATCATCTCCGAAAACGTGCTGCAGGAGATGGGGGGCAACAATCCGAACGGGATCGTCGTCAATGGCGTCGGCACCAACGCCTCGCTCGGCGCCAATATTCAGGTGCTCGACACAACGTTCCTCGGCAGCTTCGGCACGAAATTTATCTTCAAGGCCGCCACGGTGACCTGGCGACAGCTGATGCCGATGACGACGGCCGAGATCAACGCCATCGCGGCTCGCGACGGCTCGATCGCCTATGCCGGCGACGGCCAGTCGGACGGGTCCGGCAATCGCGTTCTCACCGCTGGCGGTGTCGGGACACTGGCGCTGCGGCGCGCCTCAATCTGGAGCGTGATGATCTGATGGAAAAATACGTCAAGCGGTTCGACCCGGTGGCCTTTGCGAAGAGCGAGGCCGAGCGGTTCTCGCGCGAGCGGCGGCGCTGGCGCCTCGGCCTCCTGTCCAGTGTCGCCAAGCGGAGCCTGCTCGCGGCGCAGGGCGTCATTCGCCCCCTTCCCAAAGAGGCTTGAGCGATGACGCGGCAACTCAACCGCACAACCCTGTTCGCCTATCTCCGGCGTGCTCCGTTCGGCGGCAGGTTGTCGACGGCACAGGTCTCCGGCTGCGAGCGCCTGCTCGCGGCCTGCCTTGCTGAGGGCGTCACCGATCGCCGCCAGGTCGCCTATGTGCTCGCCAGCGTTTTCCACGAGACCGGCGGGCGCATGCAGCCGGTGCGCGAAGGCTTCGCCGAGAGCGATGCGCAGGCCGTTGCCCGGCTCGACAAGGCCTGGGCGGCCGGCCAGCTCGGCAAGGTCAAGGCGCCCTACTGGCGCGATGGCTGGTTCGGGCGTGGCGATATCCAGCTTTCGCATGAAGAGAACTACCGCAAGCTCGGGCGCGCGATCGGTGTCGATCTCGTCAAGAACCGTGACCGGGCGCTCGATCCGAAAGTGAGCGCGCGCGTCGCCGTGGTCGGCATGCGCGACGGGCTGTTCCGCTACAGCAAGGAACTGTCGCGGCCTGAGCGGTTGAGTGACTATTTCAGGCCGAGCGGAACGAACGTCGTCGGCGCCCGCGCGATCGTCAACGGCGGCGGCGACAAGGCGAAGCTGATCGCGGGCTACTGGAAGAGCTTCCTCGACGCGATCGAGGCGGCCGAGGCGGCCGAGGTGCCGGCCGATGTCGCGCCGGCCGCTGCCGAGCCCGATGACGTGCCGCCGTCGCGCTCCGGCAGCATCGGCACCGTCGCGGTCGCGACCGGAGCCGGGGCCTGCTCGACGCTGGTTGCCGGCATCAGCAACCCGTGGGCGCTCGCCGCCCTGGCGCTGATCCTAATCGCGGGTGGCGTCGGCGCCTGGCTGCTGCTCACCGGCCGCGTCACCATCAACCGGAAGGTCGCGGCGTGAGCCTGCGCGCTGGGATCTATCTCGCCGGGCTCGGCGTCATTTTTCTAGCGCTCTGGTGGCTCGTCGACGTGGCGTCGCAGAACAAGGTCTCGCAAGCGACTGAGACCTACAATCAGGAGAACCGCGATGTTGCGGACGCTGCCTCGGCTGCTCGCGCTCGCGTGCGCGACTGCTATGCTCGCGGGATGCTCTGGGACCGTACGGCCGGCCAATGTGTCAGGGCAGTGCCGAGCGCTAGGGAATGAACTGGCGCGGGCCGTCGAGCGTTCCCATGTCGACGAAATCTTTGAAGGCGGCGTCGCGGCGGGCTGCTGGACGCGACCGAGGCGGTGAGATGCGGGTGGCATCGGACGGCAAATTTCTCGATCGACTGGTGCCATCGCTGATCTCGGTCCTGCTCGGGATCGGCGTCGCCTTGGGCGGCCAAGCGCTAGGCTTCTGGGCAGATACGCGGGCTGCGGACGAGCGCACGGCGCAGGCTATCACGCGGCTGGAGCGGCGCCTCGATGCGGTCGAGGTCGAGGCCAAGGATGCTCGCAAGGCTGCGGCAGATGATCGTGCCAAAACAGTCGAGATCGCGGGCGACGTGCGCAATCTGGTACGATCGAACGCGCGGATCGAAACGCTTCTAGACCGGGTCTTGATCCAGCCGCTGCCCCGTGCTCCATAGTGTCGAAAGTCATACGACAGACACATGAATAGAGCAGGAAGTCGCACGGCAGCCGTTCCTAAGTCATTGAAAGTATTGACCGAAAACCACACTTTTAATCATGTGGTCGAGGGTTCGATCCCCTCCCCGCTCACCAACAAAATCAATAGTTTGGCTTGATTTTTTATAAGTAGCGTTTTCCAGATTGCTTCCCAATCTGTGTTTTGGGAAGCATTTTGCTGGTCGGGAAGCGCGATTCCCCGGCATCGGTCGCGACTGAACCGCTGCTTCACGCGGCCTACTCCAGCATTTCAGAAAGCCAGTCCAGGTGATGCTTGATGTGGAGTCCCCAGTGGAATCCTCCGGAGCATGCCGCCAGCATGAGGCCAGGTTAAGCGCCCGACGTCGTTATTTGGATCGGCAAAGCCGCCGGCCCTGCCGTCTTTAGCCCAGAAGTTCGACGATGCCGCCCGGCAGCTTCCCCCGCGGTTGCCGCAGCGCCCTTCCACCGAAGGACTGGCCTCCCGACGGCGCGATCGCTCCGCCATAGGCGTCGAGTTCCCAACAGCGCCAGCGCTGGTAGTCGGCTGCCGTCGTCCCCTCGGAGCAGACGCGCCATTGCGAGCGCTCCCAGAAGGCCGCGGCGGGCAGTGTCGTCGCGATCATACCGAGGGCAGCGAGGCTCAGAAGCGTGAAATTCCTGCGCATCCTGTCAGGCTCCGAGCCACGTGGCGGGCCGTCAGCAAAGCGCACAGGCCTTACCGAAGCGCTAAGCCGACAGGCGTCGCGGGGTTCCGCCTCCGTCAAACGAAAGGCGCATGCTCCCCATACGCGAACCAAAACGCCTTTTCCGCGTTGTTCGATCATTCCGCACATGCGGACATGATAGGAGGAAATACGATGTACAAGCGTCACGTTGCATTGACGGCTATCGGCGGCGTCATGCTTGCCACCGCTGCGGTCGCGCAGACCAGCGCGCCCTCGAACCAGCCGCCGAGCCCGCAGCCGACCGCGCCCGCGACGAGCGCGCCGGCCACCCCGGCGCCGGCGGCCGAAACCGCCAAGGCTCCCGAGAACAACCTCGCCGGCCAGGGCAAATGGCGGGCGTCGAAGCTGATGGGCGTCGACATCTACGGTCCCGACAACAAGAAGGTCGGCGACGTCACAGAGGTCGTGTTCGACAAGGCCGGCAAGATCGAGCTTGTCACGGTCGGCGTCGGCGGCTTCCTCGGCATCGGCACCAAGGATGTCGCCATCCCGTTCGAGCAGGTGCAGTGGAGCGAGGAGCCGATGGTTACGCCGGCTCCCGCCCCGGCCGGCGGGACCGGAACTGGCGGCAGCACGGCGATGAACGCGCAGCCGGCAGCCAAAAAGGGCCCGGAGATGTATCCCGACCACGGCAAGATCACGATGACCAAGGAGCAGCTGACGTCCGCTCCGGCCGTGACCTACGCCGCTCGCTAAGCACGCGCTGGCAACGCTCACTGGAGGCCCGCCCTGAAAGGGGCGGGCCTTTTGTTTGCCGAGCACCTCAGTCCTCGACCTCTGCCAGCAAGCCGGGGAGCGCCTCAGGCAGGTCGTCGGCGATCAAGCCCATGCCGCTCGTCTCGCCAGCCCGCCCATGCAGCCATACGGCGGCGCAGGCCGCCTCGAACGCCGGCATCTTTTGCGCCAGCAGGCCGGCGACGATTCCGCCGAGGACGTCACCTGAGCCGGCGGTCGCCAGGGCGGAAGAACCGGTGTTGTTGATCGCGGCGCGCCCATCGGGCGCGGCGATGACCGTATCCGGCCCCTTGAGGACAACGACTGCTCCCATCAGCCCGGCAGCGCGACGCGCCCGCTCGAGCTTGCCGCGTTCGGGGTCGAAGCCCGCGGCATCGGCGACGAGGCGCTTGAACTCGCCCTCATGCGGCGTCAGCACCGCCGGCCCTGGGCGCTGCTGCAGCAGATCGGGGAAGGCCGGCCGCTGCGCGCCGATGTGAGTCAGCGCATCGGCATCGAAGACGCAGGGATGGCCGCCGCGCAAGGCTGCCGCCACCCAGGATCGCGCTTCATCGTCGAGGCCGAGAGCCGGCCCGATCAGCAGCGCGTCGACCTTGCCTCCTGATAGCATCGCCTCGAAGGCTGCGGGGTCGGCCGCCGCGCGTTGCATCAAGGCATCGGGGCCGCGCGCGGCATGCGCCGCCAGCGCCTCCGGCCGGCAGATGATCGTCGCGAGCCCTGCGCCGACGCGCAGCGCCGCACGAGCACCAAGCCGCGGCGCCCCGACACCGGACAATCCGCCCGCAGCGACTGCAACAGCACCGCGGGCATATTTGTGGACGCCGGGGTCATGGTCCGGCCATCGCGTGCGCCAGAGGCCTGGCGCATTGCGGAAGGTCGATGTCGTGATCCTGCCCGGCGCGAAGATGGTCTCGGCCCGGATGCCGATATCGGCCAGGGTGACGACACCGCAGAGCGATCGACCCGGTTGGAGCAGATGGCCGGGTTTCAGCCGGAAAAAGGTCACGGTCTCGGCAGCGCGGATGACGGGGCCGTCCGCGAGCCCGGTATCGCCGTGGACACCGCTCGGCACGTCGACGCAAACGACGGGTTTGCCTGCGGCGTTGACCTGCTCGACAAGCGCCGCGAGCTCGCCGGAGATCGCACGGCTGAGCCCGGCGCCGAACAGGGCGTCGACCACGAGGTCATGCCTGGCCGGGTCGATTTCACCGACTGCCGCGACGGGGCCCGTCCAGCCCTGCGCCGCCAGCGCCGCATCGCCCGTCAAGGCGGTGGGGTCAGCGGCGAGCGCTAGCGTGACCCGGCAGCCGCGCTCGGCCAGCAGCCGGCCCGCGACGAAACCATCGCCGCCATTGTTGCCGGGGCCACACAGCACGAGGACGCTCTGACCGGGGCGGATGCGCCGCGTCACCGCATCGGCGACCGCCTTGCCCGCCCTTTCCATCAGGACGATGCCCGGCGTACCGGTCGCGATCGTCGCCGCGTCCGCCGCCGCCATCTCGGCGACGCTGAGCAAAGCGAGGGGCGAGAGATCGGCAGCCATCGTCATCCGAGGATTGTCTGCCGGCACAGGCGCCGAGGCAAGGATGCAGGCAATTTCCTTGTTTGCACCCAAGATAAGCATCTGCATATTTTTTGGACGGTTTTTCGCCTCTTCAAGAGGCGGTTTGCCCTGGGGGGCGTCATGGCGGCCGGACGGCGCCGATGCTATGAGCAGCACAGGCGGGGTTTTGCTGGACGCGCCGAGGTTGATCCGGACCGGCCGCCATGGTCAGAACGGAAAAAGGCTGCGTACAGTGGTCGAAGGTCACGCCAAGGAGGTCGGTCGGCGCATGAAGAAGATCGAAGCGATCATCAAGCCCTTCAAGCTCGACGAGGTGAAGGAGGCGCTGCAGGAGGTCGGCCTCCAGGGCATCACGGTGCTCGAGGCGAAGGGTTTCGGCCGCCAGAAGGGTCATACTGAGCTCTATCGCGGCGCCGAATACGTGGTCGACTTCCTGCCGAAGGTGAAGATCGAGATCGTGCTGGCCGACGACATGGTCGAGCGGGCGATCGAGGCGATCAAGAAGGCGGCCCAGACCGGCCGCATCGGCGATGGCAAGATTTTTGTATCGAGCGTGGAGGGGGCGATCCGCATCCGCACCGGCGAGTCCGGCGCGGACGCGATCTGAGGATTTGTCCCATCCCCCAAGGAATGCGTGCGCCAGCGGAGCCCCGCGGGCAGCGTCTGTCGTGAGACCCTAGCAGTCGACAAAGGAAGTCGTGAGATGAAGAACGCCAAAGAGGTCCTGAAGGCGATCAAGGACAATGACGTCAAATACGTCGACTTCCGCTTCACCGATCCGCGCGGCAAGTGGCAGCACGTCACCTTCGACGTCTCGATGATCGACGAGGAGATTTTCGCCGAGGGCACGATGTTCGACGGCTCCTCGATCGCCGGCTGGAAGGCGATCAACGAGTCCGACATGCTGCTGATGCCCGACCCGACGACGGCCTGCATCGACCCGTTCTTCTCGGCCTCGACCATGGTCATCAACTGCGACGTGCTCGAGCCGGCCACCGGCGAACCCTACAGCCGCGACCCGCGCGGCATGGCCAAGAAGGCCGAGGCGTACCTCAAGTCGACCGGCATCGGCGACACCGTCTATGTCGGCCCCGAAGCTGAGTTCTTCGTTTTCGACGACGTAAAGTTCTCGGCCGACCCGTACAACACCGGCTTCAAGCTCGACAGCGTCGAGCTGCCGATCAACGGCCAGACCGAGTACGAAGGCGGCAATCTCGGCCACCGCATCGCGATCAAGGGCGGCTACTTCCCGGTTCCGCCGCAGGATTCGGCGCAGGACATGCGCGGCGAGATGCTCGCTGCCATGGCGGCGATGGGCGTCAAGGTCGAGAAGCACCACCACGAGGTCGCCTCGGCCCAGCACGAACTCGGCATGAAGTTCGACACGCTGACGCATATGGCGGACCAGATGCAGGTCTATAAGTACGCCATCCACAATGTCGCCCAGAGCTACGGCAAGACCGCGACCTTCATGCCCAAGCCGGTCTATGGCGACAACGGCTCGGGCATGCACGTCCACCTGTCGATCTGGAAGGGTGGCAAGCCCCTCTTCGCCGGCAACAAGTACGCCGACCTGTCGCAGGAGTGCCTGTGGTTCATCGGGGGCGTCATCAAGCATGCCAAGGCGCTGAACGCCTTCACCAACCCGTCGACCAACTCCTACAAGCGCCTGGTCCCGGGCTATGAGGCGCCGGTGCTGCTCGCCTATTCGGCGCGCAACCGCTCGGCCTCCTGCCGTATCCCGTGGACGACTTCGCCGAAGGCCAAGCGCGTCGAGGTTCGCTTCCCCGATCCGATGGCGAACCCCTATCTCGCCTTCGCCGCGCTGACGATGGCCGGCCTCGACGGCATCCTCAACAAGATCGATCCGGGCCCGGCGATGGACAAGGATCTCTACGACCTGCCGCCGCGCGAGCTGAAGAAGATCCCGACCGTCTGCGGCTCGCTGCGCGAGGCGCTGGATTCACTGAAGAAGGACAACGCTTTCCTCAAGGCCGGCGGCGTCTTCACCGACGACTTCATCGAGAGCTATATCGAGCTCAAGATGCAGGACGTGGCGCGCTTCGAGATGACGCCGCACCCGGTCGAGTTCACGATGTACTATTCCTACTGAGCAGGTTTCCGGCCGGGCTTCGGGTCCGGACAGGATTTCCTCCTGGCTGCGGCGATCCGCAGTCCACCTTCGAACCGGGGCGGAAACGCCCCGGTTTTTTCATGTCCAGCGTCCGGCCTCCCAACAGGGCGTTCGGCGCTCTTCGCATGGCGCCGCTCAAGGTAGCTTGCATCATGCAAGTCGCATCTGTAACTTGCATGATGCAAGTCAATCGAGACGACCCATGAAACGGACCCCCTTCGCCGCGATGTCCTGCCCGATCGCCCGCGGCCTCGACCGCGTCGGCGAGTGGTGGAGCATCCTGATCCTGCGCGATGCCCTGCAAGGGTTGACCCGCTTCGACGAGTTCGAGCGCAGCTTGGGGATCGCGCCCAACATGCTGGCGCGACGGCTGGCAGGACTGGTCGACGGCGGCTTGGTGGAGAAGCGCGCCTATAGCGAGCGTCCGCGGCGGTACGATTACGTCCTGACCGAACGCGGCCGCGATTTCCGCGAGGTGGTGCAGGCGCTACTCGCCTGGGGGAACCGGCACTTTGCGCCGGAGGGGCCGAGCATGCTCATCGTCGATCGGACGACGGGCCTGGCCGCCGAGCCGATCCTCGTCGACAGCGTCAGCGGCAAGTCGCTCGCCGACCCGATCTTCGAGACCAGGCCCGGCCCGGCACTGGGCAGTCGCGGTCTTGCGCGCCAGGCGTTGATCGCAGCGGCGCGCGTCCGGCACGAGGCGGAGAGCCGTTCGTGACCACGACCGAGGCGGCGCCCGGAAACGCCATCCACAGCGCGCGCACGCTGCGTTTGCTCAACGACCCGATCGTCCCGACGCTGCTGCGTCTCGCTTGGCCCAACATGCTGATCATGCTCGCCCAGGCCTCGACGGGCCTGATCGAGACATGGTGGGTCTCGCATCTCGGCACCGAGGCGCTTGCGGGAATGGCTTTGGTCTTCCCGGCGGCAATGCTGATGCAGATGATTTCCGCCGGCGCGATGGGAGGCGGCATCTCCTCGGCCGTGGCCCGGGCCCTCGGCGCCGGCCAGCGCGAGGAAGCCGACGCGCTCGTGCTCCATGCCGTCGTGATCAACCTGCTGCTCGGACTGGTCTTCTCGGCGGTCATGCTGGTCTGGGGGCGGCCGATCTATCGGGCACTCGGCGCGACCTCCGGCGAGCTTGATGCCGCCCTCGCCTATTCTGATGTCGTCTTCGCGGGAAACCTGCTGCTCTGGCTGATGAACGGCCTGGCGAGCGTCATCCGCGGTACCGGGAACATGCTTGTCCCGGCGCTGGTCACCATCGTCGGCGTCGCGCTGCTGATCCCGCTTTCACCACTGCTGATCTTCGGCTGGGGGCCGGTGCCCGCATTGGGCATCGCGGGAGCGGGCACCGCGCTCGTTCTGTTCTATGCGGGCGGAGCGGCCGCACTGGCCTGGTACGTGCTCTCTGGCAGGAACCTCGCGCATTTCCGCTGGGTGCCGCTGCGCTGGCCGCTGTTCTGGTCGATCCTGCGCGTCGGCGCTGTAGGCTCGGTGACGTCGCTGATGACCAATCTGACGATCGCGACCGCCACAGCTCTGGTCGCGGGTGCGGCGGGCGTCGGCGCCGTTGCCGGTTTCGGGACAGGCGCACGGCTCGAATACCTGCTGATCCCGCTCGTCTTCGGGCTCGGCGCCCCGCTCGTCGCGCTGGTCGGCACCAATATCGGCGCGGGCCGCCAGGACCGCGCACTGCGGATCGCGCTGACGGGCGGAGCCATCGCCTTTGCGCTGACGGAAGCGATCGGGCTGGCCGCCGCGGCATGGCCGGCGGCCTGGATCGGGCTTTTCACGACCGATCCTGCCGCGACCGCGACCGGAAGCCTCTATCTGCGGATCGTCGGGCCCGCCTATGGTTTCTTCGGCCTCGGCCTGTCGCTCTATTTCGCCTCGCAGGGTGCCGGCCAGTTGCGTTGGCCGTTGATCGCGGGCGGTGTCCGCATGACCATCGCATTGGGGATCGGCTCGCTGGCACTCGCGTCCGGCGGAGGGCTCACCGGGCTCTTTGCGGCGCTGGCGGCGGCTCTTCTCTGCTTCGGGTGCATCATGCTCGCCGCGGTCGCGAACGGGACCTGGTTCAGGCCGGTGTCCTGATCCGGGGGGCGCCGCGCAATCCCTTGTGCTGGGGCCGGCGCTCAACCGAAGCTTAGCAAAGCGGTGCGAAGGTGGGCCACCCGCCCATGCTGTAGATTGCCGCCGATGCCCGCTGCCCCCGCCCCCTCCGTCGTCATCTTCGGCTCGGCCAAGCCCGTCACCTGCGCGGTGATGGACTACGCCTATCGGCTCGCCGGCGCCGTCAATGCGCTGCGCCCGGGCCTCGTCGCGATCCGGACGATCGAGCCGGAACGTCCGGCCGCCTTCATCGGCGCCATCGCCGAGGAATTGCGCCGCGACCGCATCGTGCATTTCCAGATGCCGATTGAGGGCTGGGGCAACAGCGTCGTGCCGGGCTCGGCGCTGATGGCGGCGCGGTTGATGACCCGCAAGGGCCGCATCGCCATCACCCTGCACGAATGGGCCTCGCTCAATCGCCTGCGCTATCTCTCGATGGTACCGGACATCCTCGCCTGCGACGGCTTCGTCCTCGTCTCGCCGCAGCAGCGCGAGGGCTTCCTGACGACGCCATTGGTCGGCGCGGCGAAGAAGCAGGCGGCGCCGGTCATCCCGATCGGCCCCAACATCATGCCGGCCCGGATCGATCCCGAGCGGGTCGCGGCGGAACGGGTGAAGCTGCGCGGCAGCGGCGCAAGCGAAGCCGATGTCGTTATCGGCTATTTCGGCGTGCTCTATGCCAGCAAGCGGCCCGATGTCCTGCTGCGCACGACGCAGGCGCTGCACCAGCGCGGCGTCAAGGCGCGCCTGCTGATCTGCGGCGATTTCCTCTGGGACAAACCTGGAGATCGCGAAGCCTTCCTTGCGCTCGCCAGCGAGCTCGGCGTCTCCGACTGGCTCGATTTCCGCGGCCGGATCGACGACGAGAGCGAGCTGATGGCGACGCTCTCGGCCGCCGATGTCTTCCTGCTGCCTTTCACCGACGGGATCAGCACGCGGCGCGGCAGCTTCCAGGCGGTCAGCCAGCTCGCGATCCCGCTGGTCTCGACCGAACCGGAGCGGCAGGACGAGTTCGCGCTTGCGCCCGCGTTGAAGGCGAAGATCGACAATCCGGCGACCGTGCTCTGCCCGACAGACGCCACGCCCGAGCGCTTCGCCGAGGCGATCCTCGCCGCCCAGGCCCGCAAGGCCGAGGCGATCGGCGTCGATCTCGCCAAGTTATGGAGTGAGGCCGCCCTCGCCCATATCAGCTTCTATGACGGCTTGAAGGCGCCTGCCTGAAATACGCTCAGCGCAGCGCGACGATCGCCAGACCGATCAGCGCGACGATGGCGGCGCCCCACCAGAGCCGTCGCAGCTGCGCGCTCTCGGCATCGTGCCGCGTCTCTACGCTGGAGAGTTCCTCGTAAGCGAAGGCCTCGCCGGCAAAACGCGCGGCCCGCTCGAGGCCGGCAATACGGATCTTGGGTACAGCGGAACGCGACGCCACGAGACCTTCCCCCCTCTGGCCAGCTTAGCCGAATGTGATGTCGGAGCCAGTCCCGATTTGCATCGCGATGATGAAACCGGGGCCTTTAATGGCTGCTGAACCGACAAGTGCCGGCCAAGGTTCCATGGCCGACCGTGTCATCCTTGAATGACGGTTCGGCGACGGTCTCGCTGATCCTGACTTTCGGCGGCGATCCGATCGGTTTATTGCGGGAGAGCGGCGGGTTATAGGGGCTCCGGCAGGCGGTCGGCAGGCCGATGCGCTATCCTGCGATCTCAGCGAATCAGCGAGTGCGGTGACGATGACGGACGATCTCTTCGGCGAAGATGGCGGCAAGGAGATGCGCGAGGAATCGCGTGCGCCCGCCCCTGCGCCGAAGCCGGCCGCGCGCCCTGCTCCGCCGCAGCGCAGCGGCACGCCCTCCGAGGCCGGCTACGACGCGTCCGCGATCGAGGTGCTCGAGGGTCTGGAGCCGGTGCGGCGCCGGCCGGGCATGTATATCGGCGGGACCGATGAGCGGGCGCTGCATCACCTCTTCGCCGAGGTGATCGACAACGCCATGGACGAGGCGGTCGCCGGCCATGCCAGCTTCATCGATGTCGAGCTCTTCGCCGACGGCTCGCTCGCGGTCACCGACAATGGCCGCGGCATGCCGATCGACCCGCATCCGAAATTTCCGGACAAGTCGGCGCTCGAAGTCATCATGACGATCCTGCACGCCGGCGGAAAGTTCGACTCCAAGGTCTACGAGACCTCGGGCGGTCTCCACGGTGTCGGCGTCTCCGTCGTCAATGCGCTCTCCGATCTGGTCGAGGTGGAGGTGGCGCGCGGCCAGATGCTCTATCGCCAGAGCTTCTCGCGCGGCATCCCGCTGGGGCCGCTGGAGACCGTCGGCCGGGCCCCGAACCGCCGCGGCACCCGCGTTCGCTTCCATCCGGACGCGCAGATCTTCGGCGAAGGCGCGCATTTCGTCCCGGCGCGGCTGTTCCGCATGGCCCGCTCCAAGGCCTATCTCTTCGGCGGCGTCGAGATCCGCTGGCGCTGCGCGCCGTCGCGCTTGCAGCCGGAAGGCGATGTCGCGGCCGAGGCGGTGTTCAAGTTCCCAGGCGGCTTGCGCGACTATCTCGCCCGCGAGATCGAGGGAAAGGACCTCGTCGCCGAGCCAATCTTCTCGGGCAAGATCACCAAGGAAGGCGGCCACGGCTCGCTCGAATGGGCGGTGGCCTGGCTCGCAACCGGTGAGGACGGCTTCTCCTCTTCCTACTGCAACACCATCCCGACGCCGGAGGGCGGCACGCATGAATCCGGCCTGCGCATCGCGCTGCTGCGCGGCCTGCGCGACCATGCCGAACGCATCGGCCAGTCAAAGCGCATGGCACAGGTCACCGCCGACGACGTGATGGCGACCTGCGCCGCCATGCTCTCGGTCTTCATTCGCGAGCCGGAATTCCAGGGCCAGACCAAGGACAAGCTGGCGACGCTTGAAGCTGCCCGTATCGTCGAGAACGCGATCCGCGATGCTTTCGACCATTGGCTCGCCGCCTCGCCGCAACAGGCGCTGAGGCTGCTCGACTGGTCGGTCGACCGGGCCGAGGAGCGCCAGCGCCGCCGCCTCGAGAAGGAAGTCTCGCGCAAGACCGCGACACGCAAGCTGAGATTGCCCGGCAAACTCGCCGATTGCAGCAATGCCGGCGCGGCAGGCTCCGAGCTGTTCATCGTCGAGGGCGATTCCGCCGGAGGCTCGGCCAAACAGGCGCGCAATCGCGCCAATCAGGCGATCCTGCCCCTGCGCGGCAAGATCCTCAACGTCGCCAATGCGACACGCGAGAAGCTCAACGCCAACCAGCAGCTCGCCGACCTGATCCTGGCGCTGGGCTGCGGCATCGGCAGCCAGTTCCGCGAGGACGACCTGCGTTACGAGAAGGTCATCGTGATGACCGACGCCGACGTCGACGGCGCCCATATCGCTTCGCTCCTGGTCACGTTCTTCTGGCGCCAGATGCCGCGCCTGATCGAGAAGGGGCATCTCTATTTGTCCGTGCCGCCGCTCTATCGGCTGCGTCATGGCACCAAGTCCGTCTATGCGAGGGACGAGGCCCATAAGGACGAGTTGATCGAGACTGTCTTCAAGGGCAAGAAGCCGGAGATCGGCCGCTTCAAGGGCCTGGGCGAGATGATGCCGGCCGAGCTCAAGGAGACCACGATGGACCCGAGCAAGCGCTCCCTGCTCAAGGTCATGGTCGACCATGAGGCTAAGGAAGAGACCTCGGACACGGTCGAGCGGCTGATGGGCAACAAGCCCGAGGCGCGTTTCCTCTTCATCCAGGAGCGGGCCGCATTCGCCGGCGAGTTGATCGACCTGTGAGGCGAAGCCTGGCCGGCTCGCGCGCCGGGCTCCCCGGCAAGCCTGCCGGGCTGTCTTGCAACCGACATGCGCGCACTTTGCGCGCATGTCGACCGACCCGCACAATGCCGACCATGATCCCACCCAGGGCCACGAGTCCACGCCCTCCTTCCGGCCCTTGAGCGCATGGGCGAGCCTCCTGCCTCTCCATCTCGACGCGATGCCCAGGCCTCGGCCCAGACCTCGCTCTGGGCCGATCTTGAAATCTTCCACGCCATCGCCGCCACGGGCGGCCTCGCTCTGGCAGCGTCTGCGCTCGGACTGAGCGAGACGACGGTTGCGCGGCGCCTGAAAGCGTTCGAGGCGCGTCTCGGCCTGCCACTGTTCAAGCGCGGCGCCAACCGTCTGATCCCGACGCAGATCGGCCTATCGCTCGCCGAGGATGCGGCAGCGGCGGCCGAGGCCGTCGCGCGCTTCGCGACACGAGCGAACGCCGCCCGCGCCCGCGACGACGCTCCCGTCCGCATCACGGCGACGACCTCGATCAGCCTGTTCCTGACTCAGCACGCCGCCCGGCTCTCGGCGGCCGCGGGCGGCATCGAGATCGTCATCATCAGTACCCGCGAGCGGCTCGATCTGGCACGCGGCGAGGCCGAGATCGCGATCCGCATGCGCAAACCGCCAGGTGACGCCGGCTATTTCGGCCAGAAGGTCGGCAGGCTGGCGCAGGCCTTCTACGTCCACCGCGATGTCGATCCTTCGACCGCACCGGTGATCTCGGTCAGCCGCGACGTCTCCTCGCGGATCGAGCAGCACATCCTGGCCTGGGCCGCCGGACGGCCGATCGCCGCGCGCGTCGGCGATTCGGCTGCGCGCTATGAGAGCATCCGCTCATCCGGTGCGGTCTCGATGGCGCCCTGCTTCCTGGCGGATGCCGATGCGGGGCTGATCCGGCTGGAGGAACCGCCCGAGGCGACCGCCGACGAGATCTTCCTGGTCTCGCACGAGAGCAGCAGGCAGCGGCCAACTGTACTGGCCGCGCTCGACGCCTTGCGTGCACTGTTCCGTGAGCATCGGGGCAGGCTGGAAGGCAAGCGCTGACGGCGCAGCGCGTTTTTCGTCACGATGTCTGGATGCCCAGATAGAGGCAGTAGAACGGCATCGTCCAATTGTGCATGTAGTCGTACTCGCCGTCGGTCTTCAGGCGAAAATTCGCCCATTCATTGCGCCAGCGGCCGACCGGCAGGAAATCCGAGCCGGGCAGCGGCGGCCCCTGCGAGGTCACTCCGCTGCGAAACAGCCTCTTCTTGCCCTTGGAGTTCGCCGGCCGAGTCTGCGGTACGGGATCGATGGCGTAGCTGGCGGCAATGTCGAACTGCTTCTCGGCATGTGAGACGAACAGGTTGTGATCGCTGACGCCGCTCGAAAAGGTCATTGTCTCCAGAGTGTCGAACGAGAAGGCGCCGTTAGTCAGGTCGCTCATCTCGGTCAGCACCTGCCGCAGGAAGGCAGCGTCCCTGGCGAAGGGACCGAGCTCGCCGCCAGCCGCGCCGGAGCGGACGATCTGCATGTAGCCGAGATTGCGCTTCTGGGCCGCAAGCGTCTGGGCGCCCCAGCGATTGACGACATGATTCAGCAGCACATAGTCGATCAGCGGCTTCGACAGCGGATTGGTCCAGTTCAGCGCCGCGAGCCTGGCCCGCGTCTTCGGCCCCTGCCCGCCGAAGCCGTGGCTGATGCAGATCAGCAGGCGATCAGGCTTGACCTGCGCCGGCAGCAGCAGGATCACCGCGCGCTCGATCCCGTCCTTGTTGCGGGCGGCGAAGATCGCGAGGCGCCCGGTCGTCAGCGGCATGATCTGGAAGTCGAGCGGCGGGCCGCCCGCTCCCTGCTTGTAGGTCGCGGTCTGGATCACGGCGATCGGCGGGATGACCTGCGTGATGAGGCCGTTCGCCGATGGAAAGGAGCCGAGGATCTCGTCGGTGACCAGCCTCACCGCCGACGGCTTCTTGGGAACCGGCACGGGCGGCGGAACCGGCAGGATATTGTTGAGGTTCTTGAGCAGGTTCTCGATCAGCTGCACCGTCAGCGGGCCGACGACGCCATCCTTCTCGAGCTGATTGTTGCCCTGGAATTCCAGTACCCGGCCATGGGTCCGCGTGCCGAAGATGCCGTCGACGACGAGCTTGACCAGCCGCGTCGGCAGCATGTTGAGCTGGTTCTGCAGCAAGCGGACCGGCTCACCCCGTGCCCCCAGTTTCAGCATCCGACGCCCCTCTGACGGTGACGACCACTGACTGTTCTAGCGTAAGCCGTTTATTCGCGCCTAGCGATGGCGAACTGAGCCAGAGACGCTTCGCTAACCAAGTTTTTACAGCCGCTGCCGCATGCTCTGTCGATCGGCGATCCCAGCCATTTGCTTTCCGGAGTTCTGCGATGCAGCTCGTCATCGCCTTCCTGCGCAACACGCGCGGCACCATGGTCGCCGATGTCGCCAAGGCCGGCGCGGCGATCGCCTTCCTTTCCGTCATCGCCGCCAATTTCGTCTCGAACCACACCGCACAGCTCGATCGTGACGCGATGCGCGAGGTCGCCCAGGCCGCGGCGAAGGGCCAGGCGATCGACCCGCTTGTCACCGGCTCGCTCGCCAAGCGCGCCAATGATACGAAACTCGACCCCTGCGTGGTGCCGCGTTGAGCCCTAAGCGAGCCAGTCGCGCAAAGCCGCCGTGACGATCTCCGGCGCCTCCAGCGTCGAGAGATGGCCGCAGCCCGGTATTTCCAGATAACGCGCCTTCGTCCCGATTCCGCCGGCGATTTCGCGCGCCTCGTCGGGCGGCGTGATCGCGTCCTCCGCGCCGACCACGACCAGCGTCGGGACGGATATCGTACGCAGCACCGGCCGGGCGTCCGACCTGCCCATGATGGCGCGCTGCTGGCGGATGAAACCTGATGGCCCGACCGCCTCGGCCATCGCCCGCACCTCCAGCCGCAATGTATCGTCGGCCAGCCGGTCGGGCGCGACCAGCTTCTGCCAGAGCAAGGTCACGACATTGTCGAAGGCGCCCTTCTCCGCCAGCGCGATCATCTGCTCGCGCGGCGCGTTGGTCTCGGGCGTCGGCGGCTTGGCGGTGGTGTCGAGCAAAGCGAGCCGCGTCACCCGCTCCGGCGCACGACGCGCCACCTCGAAGGCGACATAGCCGCCCATAGACAATCCGCACAGCGCAAAGCGCTCCGGCGCCGTAGCCAGCAAACGCTCGACCATGGCGGCGATCGTATCGTCGGTTGTGTTGTCAGCGACAAGGATCTGCCGCCCCGGCGCCAGGGCTGGCCATTGCGGAGCATAGAGTGCAGGCGTGCAATTCAGTCCCGGAATCAGGACGAGTGGTTCTGGAATCGTTATCTGCATCGCAGCCATTCTTCATCAAGCTCGCTAGAATGTTGACTTTGCCCTGTTTTTTCTGCATTGCACGGGCGTCCGAAGGCGCGCAACCCAGCAAAGTCGCGCCACCGTTGCGGTCGATCGGTCATCCCGCCACGTGTCACCGACCCTTGAGAAGCGCAGCCATCGATGTCTTTTGCCGAACTCGGCCTGAGCGATAAGGTTCTAACCGCGGTCACCACCGCCGGCTACACGACGCCTACCCCCATCCAGGCCCAGGCCATTCCCCACGTGCTCGCCCGCAAGGACGTGCTCGGCATCGCCCAGACAGGCACCGGCAAGACCGCGGCCTTCACCCTGCCGATGCTGACCATCCTGGAAAACGGCCGCGCCCGTGCCCGGATGCCGCGCACGCTCATCCTGGAGCCGACGCGCGAGCTCGCAGCGCAGGTCGAGGAGAATTTCACGCGCTACGGCGTCAACCAGAAGCTTTCGGTGGCACTGCTGATCGGCGGCGTGTCCTTCGGCGACCAGGATGCCAAGATCACGCGCGGCGTCGACGTGCTGATCGCGACGCCGGGCCGCCTGCTCGACCATGTCGAGCGCGGCAAGCTGCTCCTCACCGGCGTCGAGCTGCTCGTCATCGACGAAGCCGACCGCATGCTCGACATGGGCTTCATCCCGGACATCGAGCGGGTCTGCAAGCTTGTTCCCTTCACGCGGCAGACCCTGTTCTTCACCGCGACGATGCCGCCGGAGATCACCCGGATCAGCGAGCAGTTCCTGCACAATCCAGTGCGGATCGAGGTGTCCCGGCCTGCGACCGCCGCGACCACGATCACGCAGCGCCTGATCGCCTCCAACAGCCAGGATTTCGAGAAGCGCGAGACCCTGCGCAAGCTGATCAAGGACGCCAAGGACCTGCAGAACGCGATCGTGTTCTGCAACCGCAAGCGCGATGTAGCAACGCTGCACAAGTCCCTGCAAAAGCATGGCTTCCCGGCCGTGGCGCTGCATGGCGACATGGACCAGTACGCCCGCATGGCGGCGCTCGAGTCCTTCCGCACGGGCGAGAACCCGATCCTGGTCGCAAGCGATGTCGCGGCGCGCGGCCTCGATATTCCCGCCGTCAGCCACGTCTTCAATTTCGATGTCCCGACCCATGCCGAGGACTATGTCCACCGCATCGGCCGCACCGGCCGCGCCGGCCGCGAGGGCGCTTCCTTCACCATCGTCACCCGGCATGACGACAAGCTCCTCGCCGCGATCGAGAAGCTGACCGGCCAGAGCATCGAATGGGCCGGGCCGGGCCTCGATAGCCTGCCGGCAGCCGAGCCGCGTGAAGAGCGCCGCGGCCGCCGTGGTGACGACCGAAAGGGCGGCCGCCCGCAACGCGGCGGACGCGACAGCAAGTCGTCGCGGGGCGAGCCAAGGAGCGAGCACGCTCGATCCGAAAGCCGCCCCGAGCGGGCCGAGGTGGAGGCTGTGCGCAGCAGCGAGGCACCACGGGCGCCACGCCGCGAGGAAGCCTCCGGCAACGGTGCGCCGCACGGCAATCGCGGCCGTTCACCGCGTCGCGACGACCTCGACGACGGCCCCAAGGTCAAAGGCCTCGGCGACCACGTCCCTGCCTTCCTGCTGCGCCCTGTCCGCGTCGGCTAAAATACGTATCCTGGCAACCTTGCTTTAACTTCGCCTGTCCTAGGGTCAGGCGCGTAGCGGGCGCGGAAGAATTTCGCGCTCGGCAGGGGACAGGATGTCATGACCAACAGCAGCTCAGGCTCGCCGCAGGCTCACGACCTCGCCGAGCAGGTCGTCGCAGCGATGCGACAGCATTACTCCCCTGGGTATCCGCGCGCTTTCGAGGTCTGGTACGCCCATCTCAGCGGCGAGATGCCGGCGCTCAGCATGGCGATGCAGGCTGTGATCGCCGCCAGCAATGGCGAAGTCGGCGCTGCCGACATCGACACGCTCTACGAGAAGTTCGTCAGCACCGACCGCCTGTCGCGACAGGCGGAGCGTACCAGCCTGCAGGTGCTCGCCGAGATCGAGAGCATGATGGCGCTGGTCGATAGGGCGCTCAGCTCCAGCGAGCAGTATCATGGCCGGCTCTGCGCCATGTCGGAGGAAGTGCCTCCGTCCGCGGACCGGCAGAAGCTGCGCGAATGGGTCGAGGCGCTCGTCCTGTCGACCCGCGAGGAGGTCGCCCGCAAGACCCAGCTCGAAGGCCAGCTGCGCGAGAGCGCTCATGAGATCCGCAATCTGCGCGAAGCGCTGGAATCGACACGGGCGGAGGCGCTGACCGACCCGCTCACCGGTCTTGCCAATCGCCGCCATTTCGAGGAGATGCTGCAGAAGGCGATCGATCAGGCGACGCTGCGACGCGAGCCCTTCGCGCTGGTCATGGCCGATATCGACTTCTTCAAGCACTTCAACGACATGCACGGCCATCTGACGGGCGACCAGGTGCTGCGCCTGGTCGCCAGGACGATGAAGGACAAGTTCAAGGACAAGGCGATCATCACCCGCTTCGGCGGCGAAGAGTTCGCCATCATCCTGCCGGAAGCCGATGTCGTTGCCGGCAAGTTCGGCGCCGAGACGGTGCGCCAGGCGCTGCTGACCCGCGAGCTTGTCAAGCGCTCGACCAATGAGAGCCTCGGGCGGATCACCATCTCGCTCGGCGTATCGATGTACCGACGCGGTGATACGGCGAGCTCAATCGTCGAGCGGGCTGACAATGCACTGCTGCAGGCCAAGCGCGACGGCCGCAACCGCACCGTCACTGAGGACGCGGTCCAGGACGCCGCGAAGGTCGCCTGAGCGGCCTGATACCCTTATTGAGCGCTGCCTCGCGCGCTGCGGCAAGCGCGAGCTCAGTGAAATGGCGCAGCGCATCCTCGTCGTCGAAAGCCGCAGCCGGCAAACGCCAATAGCCGGTTTCGCGCTCACGGCTTCGTGCGGCATAGCGGAACGGCTCGCTGCCGGCCGCCATGAATTCCGGCCGCGTCGCTTCCGTCGTCTTCAGGAAAATCTCGCCATCGAAGGCGAGCGCGAACATCGCCTCGCCCGAGTATACGCCGAGCCCGCCGAACATGCGGCGCGTACGAACCGCGACCACCGGCGCGAACAGTTCCGCAACTGCGGCGGCATCCATCGCTGGCTACTGGGCCGCCAGCACCGTCTCCGAACGCGGCTTGATCTCGACCGATTCGCCACAGCCGCAGGCCGAAACCTGGTTCGGGTTGTTGAAGACGAAGGTCGAGGAAAAGCGGTCGGTCTTGAAGTCGAGCTCGGTACCGAGCAGGAACAGCACCGCCTTGGCGTCGACGACCACGGTCGCGTCCTTCTCGGTCACGACCTCGTCGCCCTTCCCGGCCGCGCGCGCGACCTCGAAGGTGTATTCCATGCCGGCGCAGCCGCCCTTCTTGACGCCGACGCGCAGGCCGAGCGCGGGCGCATCGGGATTGTCGCGCGCCGACTGCGCCATGATCTCGCGAATGCGCCGAGCAGCAGCATCGGTCAGCGAGACCACCTTAAGGCCGGGTATCGAAAACATATCCTCGTCCCTCCTCGACCGGATTCAAGGTCCGGTGAAAACAGGATTGCTGACGGCAACATAAGGATTGGTGAGCGCAACGTCGAGATGCACCGGCCGGGACGGCGCCATTTGCTTGCGTCCATTGCATGGAGCGCACGCCCGTGCACTCTGGCCGCACCCTGCCAGCATCCGACAGACAGCCATGACATCCTATCGCCTGCACCGGCCCGAGGCGCTCCGTGCCCTCACCCGCGCCATGATCACCGCCGCCGGCTGGAGCGAGGACGAGGCGAAGGAGACGGCCGAGCATCTGGTGCTGGCCAATCTCAGCGGCCATGACAGCCACGGCGTCGGCATGCTGCCGCTCTATTTCAACTCGCTTGCCGACGGCAATCTGAAGCCGGAGGCCAAGCTGGCCGTCCGCAGCGAGCTCGGCTCCTTCCTGATCGTCGACGGCAATATCGCGCTCGGCCAGCCGACCGCGCGCAACGCCGTCGACCGCGCCATCACGATCGCCCGGACTGGCGGCGTCGCCGTGCTCAATCTGCTCGATTCCCACCATATCGGCCGCATCGGCCACTATTCCGAGGTCGCGGCGACTGCCGGGCTGATCTCGGTGTTCTGGGTCAATGTCGCCGGGCGTCCGCCGATCGTCGCGCCTTTCGCTGCCAAGCAGGCACGCTTCGGCACCAATCCGATCTCCATCGGCCTGCCGGTGCCGGGCGGCGAGCCGTTGATCCTCGATTTCGCCACCAGTCGCATGGCGCATGGCAAGGCGCGCGTCGCCTTCAACAAAGGCGTCGACGTGCCCGAGGGCTATATCATCGATGGCGAGGGCCGGCCGACCGTCGAGCCTCGCCACGTCTTCGCGCAGCCGGACCTGCCATTGGGGGCGCTGCTGCCCTTCGGCGACCACAAGGGCGCCGGCCTCTCGCTGATAGCCGAACTGCTCTCGGCCGGGTTGATGGGAGCCGCCCGTATCGACCAGAAGCCGCATAAAACCTGGATCATCAATTCGCTGTTCGGCGTCCTGATCGATCCGGCGCGGCTCGAGCCGGATGCGAACCTGCGTCGGCAGCGGATCGAGAGCTATCTGAAATTCGTCCGCGCTGCCGCGCCGCAGGATCCCTCGCAGCCCGTGCTGGCGCCGGGCGACAAGGAGCGCGCGATGCGGATCGAGCGCGAGCGCGACGGCATTCCGCTCGACGACGAGACCTGGTCGCAGATCGTCGCCGCCGCCAAGGCTCATGGCGTCGACGCCGAAAGGGTCTGATCGCGCTCAGCCGTCAGGCTTCTCGCGATCACGCGTGTGCTGCTCGGCGCCCTTCTGGTGTGCCAGCCAGGGCTCGCGGCGGATCGTCCAGAGCTCATAGGCCGGGACGAGCGCGCTCGGTGGGCTGTCCAATGTACCGAGCTTGACCTCGATCTCGTCGGCCCCTTCCGCCCAGCAGAACAGCGGCGAGCCGCAGGCGGGACAGAAGCGCTCGCCGCCGGCGCGGGCCTGCCAGCAGCCGAGTTCGCCGGACAGGGTCGCGCTCGCCCGCGGCCAGATGCCAAAATAGGAGAACGCCGAGCCGGAGCTTTTCCGGCAGGTCTCGCAATGGCAGATGCCGACGCGAATGGGCTCGCCGTCGAGCTCGTAGCGGACCTGTCCGCAATTGCAGCCGCCGGAGAGTTTCATCGTCGCCTCGCATTCGGGTCTTCGCCATCGGCAGCGACAGGGCAACGACATATGAGCCGGTCGGGTTCCATCATTCCGGCAGGCCGGCCTTGCGGAAGCCGTCGACGAAGCGTTCGCGCAGCATGTCATCGCGAAATGGCTCCATCGTCGCCCAGTGGCGAACGCTGAAATCCGGATTGCCGACCAGGAACAGTTCGGCCTCCGCCCTCGCCTCTTCGAGATGGCCGAGCTGGGCAAGGCTCGCGGCCAGGAAGCGGCGCGAGCTCGTCCGATGGGTCTCGTCCCGGCGCAGTGCTTCTACAGCCGCTTGATAGTCGCCGGCGGCGTAGAGCGCCTGGCCGAGCGGCAGATAGTACCAGCTCGCCGGAAACGGGTTCAGCCGGAAGGCCTTGCGAATATGCTCTAGGCCCTCCTCGACCCGCCCGGCCAGCACCGTGATATCGGAGAGCGCTGCCCATGCATCGGCTTCGTTCGGATCGAGCTCGATCGCCCGGGCGAATTCCGCATCCGCCGTGGCGAAGTCGCGCTCATAGGCGAGCAGATAGGCCAGCGTCCAACGGCAGCCGGCATCGTCCTGATCGAGCGCTACGGCCTTGCGCGCCAGGTCAAGGGCGGTGCCGCGAGAGGCTTCGCTCGGCCCGCCGGAGTGCACCCAGCCCATCCAGTGGTTCAAGGCGAGCCAGCGATAGGCCTCGGCATAGTCCGGATCCAGCGAGATCGCGCGTGTCAGCAGGAGGTGCGCTTCCTGCGCGGCCTGCGGCGTGTCGTCCATCAATCGGCGCGCCCGCACGCAGAGTTCATAGGCGTCGAGGCTCTTCGGCCGCTGGCGCGGCAGCGGGGTGCGCAGACGCCCGAGCAGGGCCTCGACGATCCTGGCGGTGACCTCGTCCTGGACGGCGAAGATGTCGCCCAGCTCGCGATCGAAGCGTTCGGCCCAGAGATGATCGCCGGTCAGCGAATCGACGAGCTGGGCGTTGATGCGAACCCTCCCGGCAGCGTGCCTGACGCTTCCTTCCAGCAGGTAGCGCACGCCGAGTTCCTCGGCGATCTCGCGCACCTCCCTTGCCTTGCCCTTGTAGGCGAAGGCCGAATTGCGGGCGATGACGAAGAGCCCCGGGATCCTCGACAGGTCGGTGATCAGGTCCTCGGTCAGTCCGTCCGCAAAGCTCTCCTGCCCGGGATCGTTGCTGACATTGACGAAGGGCAGCACGACGATCGACGGCTTGCTCGGCAGCGGCAAGGGCTCTCGCCTCGCACTGCCCAGTTGTTCGACCACTCCGGCGAAGCGGTAGCCGACACGCGGTACCGTGACGATCCAATCACCACCATTTGCGGGCTCGCCGAGCAGCTTACGCAGTTGTGCGATCTGGACGGTGAGATTGCCTTCCTCGACGGCCATGCCCGGCCAAGCGGCCTCCAGTAGCTCGGCCTTGCTCAGGATGTCGCCGGGCCGTCCGACTAGGGCCGCGAGCAGCTTCAGGCCACGATAGCTGGCGCTGACGGGGACATCGTTCTCGAGAAGCGTTCCCGTGCCCGGATCGAGCACGAAAGGGCCGAAGGCGAAGCGCGATCCCTGCATGGGCTGAATCCATAGTCCGTTTGGAAGTTTTTGGAACTCTTCGGGCGGGCTTAAGGACCAGGCTGCCCGCATCAAGCAGAACGAAACCTCCCTTCACTCCGGGTGCCGTGCGCCCCCGAACCATGGGAGGTTGCCATGCACGATGGTCCCGTTCTCGCACCCAATTCACCTCCGGCTGCCCCACAAGGCCTGCTGGCAACCTGGCGCGAACGCATTCGCGCTCGCTGGAAGCTGGCGCAGATGGCGCAGGAGAATCCGCACCTGCTCAAAGATATCGGCCTGACGAAACAGCAGGTTGAGACCGAGTTCGCCAAGCGCTTCTGGCAACGCTAGCAGATCGTGGCGCCGGCTCCGGACACCCGCCGGCTGCGATTAGGATATCAAGCGATCCGACCCAGCGACTCGCATAGCAGGACGACATGACACTCGCCGAATACAACGCCTTCTGCGCCGCCCTGCCCGCGACCAGCCATGTCGTGCAATGGGGCGGGGCCGATGTCTGGAAGGTTGGCGGCAAGGTGTTCGCGCTCGGCCGCGACGATGCCGAGGGCACACTGTTCGTCTCGTTCAAATGCTCGCCGATGGCCTATGAGATGCTACGCGACGCGCCGGGCTGCCGCCCGGCGCCCTATCTCGCCTCGCGCGGAATGAAGTGGATCCAGCGCTTCTCCGACGAAGGCCTGCCGGACGACGCCTTTCGCGACTATCTGCGCGAGAGCCACCGGCTGGTCGCGGCTGGGCTGACGCGGAAGGTTCGCGCGGAGCTCGGGCTCTCGGCTTGAGCCTTCCAATCCAGAAGCGCGAGTCATCCCGGACAAGCGGCGAAGCTGCCCATCCGGGATCCATTCTGGAGCCTGTCCGAAACAGGTTCCGGAATGGGTCCCGGGTCTCCCTTCGGTCGCCCGGGACGACCCGCGCTCCAAGGATGGAGCTCTAAACCGTCGCTTCGCCCCGCAGCACCGGCACGCAGCCGCCGCCCACCGTCGCGCGGATCTCGCTGCCGACCCGCCGCGCCGTGACCTGCAGCAGACTCGGCCGCCCCATCTCGACGCCCTGTGCGATCTCGAAAGCGATGTTGTCCTTGTCGGACAGCGAGAGGGTCAGGGCGGCGAGCGTCGCGCTGGCGCTACCTGTCGCCGGATCTTCCCAGGTGCCCGATAGCGGCGCGAACATGCGGGCGCGCACCCTCTCGCCATCCCAGGCGTAGAAGAAGATGGACAGGCGCCCCTCCAGGGCCGGATTGGCGGCCGATAGCCGGCGATAGGCCGCGATGTCCGGTGTCGCCCGCGTCAGCGCCTCCGGCGTGACCTCGACAAAGAAGAACTTGACCCCGACCGAGGCCTGCTGCGGCAAATGCCGGCCGGTGAGGATATCTTGCGCCTGAAGTCCGGCACAGCTAGCGACCGCGTCGACCGGCAGCTGGATGCCGAGCGAGAGTGCCTGCGGCGCGGCGATGGTCGCGCCCGTCACCAGCCCGCCGGCATCGCGCGCCACCCGGACCTCGACTAGTCCGGCTATCTCCTCGAACAGCAGGATGCCGTCGCGGTCGCGTCCATGGCTTGCAAGCACGCAGGCCGTGCCGACATTGGGATGGCCGGCGAAAGGCATCTCGGCGGTACGGTGGAAGATGCGGACGCGCGCCGAGTTGGCCGGATCGCTCGGCGGCAGCACGAAAGTCGTCTCGCCGTAGTTCATCTCCGCCGCCAGCGCCTGCATCTCGGCATCGGACAGGCCGCGCGCATCGGTGAAGACGGCGAGCTGGTTTCCGCCGAAGCGGGTGTTGGTGAAGACGTCGACAGTCTCGAACGGATAGGACGGCATGGCGGTCTCCGGCAGCCTGGTCAGGCGCGGAGACTGCCACCCGCTGCAGCGCCGGGGAAATCAGGATTCGGAATGCGACCGATCACGCGCTGACGGGCTTTGATCCAGCCGCACCGGATTCGCCCGAAAAGTGGATTCCACTTTTCGGTCCGGTGCTTAGGCCCACCAGCGCTCGCCGACCGGGAAGCGGCCGGCCGCTTCCTCGATGACCTGGCCGAGCGAGAACAGCGTCTCCTCGTCAAAGGGGCGGCCGATCAGCTGCAGCCCGAGCGGCAGGCCCTGGCTGTCGAGCCCGGCAGGCACGGCGATGCCCGGCAGGCCGGCCATGTTCACCGTCACCGTGAAGACGTCGTTGAGATACATCTCGACCGGGTCGGACGAGCCCTTCTCGCCGATGCCGAAGGCGGAGGATGGCGTCGCCGGCGTCAGCACCGCGTCGATGCCCTGCTCGTAGACAGCTTCGAAATCGCGCTTGATCAGCGTGCGCACCTTCTGGGCGCGCAGGTAATAGGCGTCGTAATAGCCCGAGGACAGCACATAGGTGCCGATCATGATGCGACGCCTGACCTCGGCGCCGAAGCCGGCAGCACGGGTCTTCTCGTACATCTCGACGATGTCGCGGCCCTGCTCGCGCAGGCCGTAGCGGACACCGTCATAGCGGGCGAGGTTGGACGAGGCTTCCGCCGGCGCGACGATGTAATAGGCCGGCAGTGCGTATTTGGAGTGCGGCAGCGAAACCTCGACGATCTCGGCCCCGGCAGCCCTCAGCCAGTCGATGCCCTGCTGCCAGAGCGCGTCGATCTCGGGGTTGAGACCTTCCAGGCGATACTCCCGAGGGATGCCGATCTTCATTCCCTTGATCGAGCGGCCGACAGCCGCCTCGTAGTTCGGCACGGGGCGGTCGACCGAGGTGGTATCCTTCGGGTCGTGCCCCGCCATGGAACGCAGCATGACAGCGGTGTCGCGAACGGTCTTGCCGATCGGCCCGGCCTGGTCGAGCGAGGAGGCGAAGGCGACGATGCCCCAGCGCGAGCAGCGGCCATAGGTCGGCTTGATGCCGACCGTGCCAGTGAAGGCGGCCGGCTGTCGGATAGAACCGCCGGTGTCGGTCGCGGTCGCGGCGAGGCAGAGATGCGCGGCAACAGCCGCGGCCGAGCCGCCGGAGGAGCCGCCCGGCACGAGGTGATTGCCCTCGATCGCGCCAGCAGCCCCTGCCCCGACATTGGAACCCTGCCGACGCCAGGGGTTGACCACCGGCCCGAAAGCCGAGGTCTCGTTCGACGAGCCCATGGCAAACTCGTCATTGTTGAGCTTGCCGAGCATGACGGCACCGTCGCGCCAGAGCTGCGACGAGACGGTCGATTCATAAGGCGGCACGAAGTTGCCGAGGATGCGCGAGCAGGCGGTGGTGCGCACGCCCTTGGTCGCAAACAGGTCCTTGATCCCGAGCGGCAGGCCTTCGAGCGGGCCGGCCTCGCCCCTGGCGAGCTTCTCGTCGGAGGCGGCGGCCTGCTTCAGCGCATGCTCGGGCGTCTCCAGCACATAGGCGTTGAGCGCCCGGGCCTGCTCGACGGCGGCGATATGGGCCTTGGCGAGTTCGGTGGCGGAGAACTGCTTGGCCTTAAGCCCGTCGCGAGCGTCGGTCAGGGTCAGGCGGGTGAGATCGGTCACGGGAAATATCCGGTTCTGACAAGCGGACGGAAATCCCCGGATCGTGCTTCGCACATCCGAGGAAGATCGAATGAGCGCGTCAGGCGCTCACTCGATCACCTTCGGCACCATGAAGTAGTCGTCCTCGGAAGCCGGCGCGTTGGCGACGATATCGGCGGCGATCTCGCCATCGGTCACGACGTCCTGGCGCTTCTTCATCACCATCGGCGTGACCGAGGTCATCGGCTCGACACCTGTGACGTCGAGCTCGTTGAGCTGATCGACGAAGCCGAGGATGGCGTTGAGCTCGCCTTGCAGCTTCGGCACATCCGCATCATCGACGGCGATGCGCGAAAGATGCGCGACGCGTTTGACGGTGGCGGCGTCGACCGACATGGGCTGGCTCCTGCTGGGATCGGCGCAACGACGCCGGACATGGTTCGCCAGCGCTATAGCGCGCGGACCGCCAGTAAGTCAGCACTTACTTGCGGTCCACCGGCTGCGGCTGCTCACAATGGCTGCGGCGTCAGACCGTGACCGCCTTGCCCTTCTCCGGCACCAGCGCCTTGATGCCGCTGCCCTTCAGCCCCTCGACGAAGACTGCTGCATCCTGGGCGATGATCGGGAAGGAGCCGTAGTGGCAGGGGATGGCGAGCTTCGGCTTGACGAAGCGGGTCATCGCCAGCGCCGCGGTCCTGGCGCCCATGGTGAAGCGATCGCCGATCGGACAGATGCAGGCCTCGACGCCGTGGATCTCGGCGAGGAGGGCCATGTCGGAAAAGATGTCGGTGTCGCCCATGTGCCAAAGCGTCTTCTCGCCAGGCGCCTTGATGATCGCGCCATTGGCGTTGCCAACCGGGACGGCCACCCCCGCTTCGCCCATGCCTGCCGAATGATCGGCGCGGACCAGGGTCACCGAGAAGGCGCCGAGATCGACAGTGCCGCCTGTGTTCATCGGCTGGAACGTCTTCAGCCCTTTCGAGGCGAGGTGCATGCAGAGGTCGTAATTGGTGATCACCGTGGCGTCGTTCGCGGCAGCGATGGCGAGCGTGTCGCCGACATGGTCGCCATGGCCGTGGGTGATAACGATATGGCTGACGCCCTTGCCGGCCGCTGCAACATCGCCCTCGAAAGCCGGATTGCCGGTGAAGAACGGATCGATCAGGACCGAGGCGCCGGGCAGGTCGAGCCGAAACGCCGAATGGCCGAACCAGGTGAGCTGCATGATGGTCTCCGCGAAAAGGCGACTGGACAGCGCCTGTCTAGGCCGGCGAGATGGCATAGCCAAGTCGGCCCGAACCCGGAGCTCACGCCTATGACCGACGCAGCCACCCTCGCCCGCCGGATCGCGCAAGGACGGGGCGACGAGCCGGCCGATCTCGTCATTCGCGGCGCGCGGCTGTTCGACCTCGTCTCGGGCGATCTCGTCGAAACCGACATTGCGCTCTGCGGCGACACCATCGTCGGCACCCATGGCCGCTACGAGGGCAAGAAGAGCTTCGACGCCAAAGGCCTGATCGCGGTGCCCGGCTTCATCGACACGCATCTCCATGTCGAATCCTCGCTGGTGACGCCGCTCGAATTCGAGCGCTGCGTCCTGCCGCACGGTGTCACCACCGCGATCTGCGACCCGCACGAGATCTCCAATGTGCTCGGCGTCGAGGGCATCCGCTATTTCCTCGCATGCGCGCAGGCGATGCGGATGGATCTACGTGTCCAGCTCTCGAGCTGCGTGCCGGCGACGCATCTGGAGACGGCGGGCGCTGCGCTCGAGGCCGCCGACCTCACCCCGTTCATCGATCATCCCAAGGTGATCGGCCTCGCCGAGTTCATGAACTTCCCCGGCGTCCTCCATCGCGATCCCGGCTGCCTCGCCAAGCTGGAAGCCTTCTCACACCGGCATATCGACGGCCATGCGCCGCTGGTGCGCGGGCTCGACCTCAACGGCTATCTCTCCGCCGGCATTCGCACCGACCACGAGACCACGACCGCCGACGAAGCGCGCGAAAAGCTCGCCAAGGGCATGGCCATCCTGATCCGCGAGGGCTCGGTCTCGAAGGACCTGCATGCGCTGATCCCGCTGATCACGCGCGACGCGTCGCCCTTCCTCGCCTTCTGCACCGACGACCGCAACCCGCTGGACATCGCCGAGGAAGGCCATCTCGACTACATGATCCGCACCGCGATCGCGCATGGCGCCGACATCCTCGCGACCTATCGCACCGCGAGCCTGTCGGCGGCACGGAACTTCGGCCTGTTCGATCGTGGCTTCATCGGCCCCGGCAAGCGCGCCGACATCGTGCTGGTCGACGATCTCGCGGCCTGTCGCGTCAGACGGGTCTTCGCCGGCGGCAGGCTGGTCGAGGACGCCCTGTTCTCCGACAGGGCAACGGTTCCACCCGTCGGCCTCGCCAGCGTCCGCAGCCGCAGGCTCGCGCCGGAGGATTTCGCGGTGAAAGCGCGCGAGGGGCAGACGCCGGTGATCGGCGTCGTGCCCGGCCGCATCATCACCGAGCGCCTTTCGATGCGCCTGCCGATGCAGGACGGCCTCGCCGTTCCCGATCTCGACCAGGATGCCGTCAAGGTCACGGTGATCGAGCGCCATGGCCGCAATGGCGGCATAGCCTCAGGCTTCGTCCATGGCTTCGGCATGAAGCACGGCGCCATCGCCTCGTCGGTGGGCCATGACAGCCACAATCTCTGCGTCGTCGGCGTCGACGCGGCCTCGATGGCGGCGGCGGCCAACCGGCTTATCGAGACCGGCGGCGGCTTCGCGGTGGCCGATGGCGGCAAGGTCGTTGCCGAGCTGGCGTTGCCCGTCGCCGGGCTGATGAGCGATCAGCCCTTCGAGACGGTGCGGCATGGGCTGGAAGGCCTGCGCGCGGCGGCGAAGGCGCTCGGCGTCGTGCTGGCCGAGCCCTTCCTGCAGGTCGCCTTCCTGACCCTGCCGGTGATCCCGCATCTCAAGATCACCGACAAAGGCCTTGTCGATGTTGATCGATTCGATTTCGTGTGAGCGAGAGACTGCGGTCTTTCCGGGGCTTTGCGCAGGAAAGAGTCCGGAATCCATGAACACCGGAGGCTGCTGAAGAGGCGCGTCGAGTGCCGTTGTCTTCTGGAAGCGACCTGTGTTCATGAGTTCCGGGCTCAGCCCTTCGGCCTGCCCCCGGAAGGACGCGGCATCGTTAGAATGCGACGTCGATGCCCTCCGCCCGTGCCTTGGCCCGCAAAGCATAGCGCCGCATGCCGGGCAGCCGCGTCCCCGGCTGCTCCTCGATCGCATGCGTCAGCATCCGCATGCGCTCAGCGAACCAGTTGCCGCCCATGCTCGCCGGGTCGATGGCGAGGATGAGCTGGCCGGTGTCGGGCGGGCCGCCCTGGTCGTCGAGGAAGGACGAGGCCTGGAAGGCGAAATGGGTGCCGACCAGCGCCGCGGCGAGAATCTCGACCATCATGGCAAGCGTCGCGCCCTTGGCGTCGCCGAGCGGCACCATGGTACCGGCGATCGCCGCCGCCGGATCGGTCGTCGGCTTGCCCTGGGCGTCAAGGGCCCAGCCTTCGGGGATCGGCTCGCCCTTCTGCTTGGCCGCGACGATCGGACCGCGCGCCACCTTGGACAGGGCCATATCGATCACCAGCGGCTCGCGGCCGGCCAGCGGCGCGGCAAACGCGATCGGATTGGTGCCGAAGACCGGCTTGGCGCCGCCCCAGGGCGCCATCGCGCCGGGCGTGTTGGCGAAGAGAAGGGCCACGAGCCCCTGCTCGGCCAGCCGCTCGACATGGAGGCCGGCAGCGCCGCAATGGTTGGAACGGCGGATCGGCGCGGCGGCGATGCCTTGCTTGCGCGCGATTTCGGGCAGTTCGATCACGGCGAGGTCGATCGCAGGATAGGCGAAGCCGTGGGCGGCGTCGATCGCCAGCACGCCGGGCTTGGGCTGGCGCGCGATCGGCACGGCCTGACCGTCGATCTTGCCGGAGCGCAGCATCGAGATGTAGGTCGGCACGCGCGACAGGCCGTGGCCCTTGAGCCCGTCCGCCTCGGCCATGACCAGCGCCAGCGCGACTGAGGCGGCGTTGGCGGCAGAGGCGCCGGCCTCGATGAAGAGATCCGCGACCTTCTGCTCGGCCGCTTCCAGCGAGAGCTTCGTCACGCCCTGCCCTCCAGAGCCGCCATCACCCGCTCTGCCACGAGACCGGAGACGCGCCCGTTCGATTCCACCGTGTTGCCGGCGATGTGCGGCGTCAGGATCAGATTGGGCGTGCCCGCGAATATCTTGGCGCCGTCGGCCTTGAGCGGCTCCTGCTCGAAGACGTCGAGCGCCGCGCCGCCAAGGCGCCCGCCCTTCAGCGCCGCAACGAGCGCCGCTTCGTCCATGATGCCGCCGCGCGCCGCGTTGATCAGGATCGCGTCGGGCTTCATCCTGGCGAAGGCGGCCTTGCCGATCAGTCCGCGCGTCTCAGGCGTCAGCGGCAGATGGATCGAGATCACGTCGGACGTCGACAGCAAAGCGTCGAGCTCGAGCTTCTCGATGCCATTCCAGGCATCGCCAGCGGGAACATACGGGTCATAGGCCGCGACGGTCATGCCGAGCGCCCTTGCGTGCCGCGCCGCATCGCGGGCGATCGCGCCGAAGCCGACCAGGCCCATGCGCTTGCCGGCGATCTCGCGGCCGATCAGCCTGGTCTTGGGAAATTCGCCGGCGAGCATGGCGGCATTGGCAAAATAGGCGCCGCGCAGGAGCGTCATCGCGGTGCCGATCACGTACTCGACCACCGACAGGCTGTTGGCACCAGTCGCCGGGAAAACCTTGATGCCACGCGCCGAGCAGGCTTCCATGTCGATATTGTCGAGCCCGACCCCGAGCCGCCCGACGACTTTCAGGTTCTTGGCGGCTGCCAGCACTTCGCCACGGACCTGCGTCTGGTTGCGCACGATCAGCGCGGGGATGTCGGCGACCAGCCGCGCGAGCTCGTCCGGCTTGCCGAAGAGCTCCGGGTCATGGTGCACGATGTAGCGCGCCTTGAGCGCCGCGACCGCCGCCTCGTCCATGAATTCGGTGATGACGATCTCGGTCATGGCTGTTTCCGCTGTGAAGTCCAGTCAGCCGAGCAGGATGATCCCGCCCGTGGCGACGACGAGGATGACGAGGCTGGTGCCGGTGACCACGGCGAGATGCCGCCAGCCGAGCCGGGCCATCGCCGCGATCGAGGTGCCGAGGCCGAGCGCCGCGATGGCGATCAGCAGGCCCCAGCGCGAGATTTCGAGCAGGATGTCGCGCATCGGCATGTAGATGCCGGCGAGCCCCGCCTGCGTGCTCAGCACGCTGTTGATCAGGCACATGATCAGGAAGACGAAAGCGAAGACCGGTACCGGCACCTTGGCGTCGCCATGGGTCTCGCCATGGCGGGTCAGCCACCAGCCGACGATCAGCACCGCCGGCAGCAGCAGGAAGACCCGGAACAGCTTGACGATGACAGCCGCATTCGCCGCCTCGTCCGAGACCGCCTGGCCGGCACCGACGACCTGCGCGACGTCATGGATGGTCGCTCCAAGCATCACGCCGGTCTGCTGCTGCGAGAGGCCGAGCCAGGCGCAGAGCAGCGGATAGGCCAGCATCGCGATCGTCGAGAGCACGTTCATCGCGATCACGGTGAAGGCGGTGTCGGCGGCCTTGTTGCGGTAGTCGGGCACGACGGTCGAGGTCGCGAGCGCGGCCGAGGCACCGCAGACCGCCGTTGCGACGCCGCCGAGCGCGCCGACGCCTGGCTCACGGCCGAGCAGGCGCGCCAGCACGAAGCCGGCGACGATCGTCGCGGTCATGGCGACGATGACGAGCAGGGCCGTGCCGAGGCCAAGCGCGACGATGTCCCCGAGCGCGACGCGCAGGCCGAGCAGCGCGATCGCCCAGCGCAGCAGCTTCTTGACGCAGAAGGTCATGCCAGGCTCGAAGCGCTTCGTATTGGCGATCGGGTGCAGGGTCATGCCGATTACCAGGGCGATGACGACGGCCGGGAGGCCGACGCGCCCGCCGGCGA
Organism: Allobosea lupini; assembly: GCF_900109525.1. GTDB lineage: Bacteria > Pseudomonadota > Alphaproteobacteria > Rhizobiales > Beijerinckiaceae > Allobosea > Allobosea lupini. Next base: position 401,187 of record NZ_FOAN01000001.1, read on the forward strand.
GCTGCTTCACGACAGGCTCGGCCAGCACGGAGGCGATCGCCACCGCCGCCGACAGGGCGATGCCCGGTGCGAGCCGGCCGAGCCCGTTCGTCAGGCGCAAGGTCGCCGTTTGGCTCATGATTGCAAGTCGATCCGATACATCAGCCGCTCTTCCGGCCCGTATAATGGCGCAACGAAGCTCTCGACGAAACGTCCGCCGGCCTTCTCGATGATCCGGCGCGAGGCCGCATTCGCCACGTCACAGGTGATCTTCAGGAATGGCAGGCCGACGGTGCGCGCCTCGGCGAGCACCGCCGCCAGGGCGGCGCTGGCATACCCTCGCCCCGCGTGCTGCGGCAGGATGGTATAGCCGACATGGCCGAGCACATGCGGCGGCAATTCCGTGACCGGCTTGCCGGATTCATCTTCCTGCCAGCGCAGATTGATGCTGCCGACGAAGGGCCGCTCCGGCCGGTCGGTCGCGATGATCCAGCGGATCATGTCAGGCAGGCGCGCGACCTCGCTGCCGTCATGCAGGCGGATGGTGCCGCCGCGCTGGTTGAGCCCGGCGACGAAGGCGTCCGGATCGGCCGCGATCGCTGCGAGCTGCTCCGGCGCGACGTTGCGCATCGTGTTCGGCGACCAGCCTGCTTCGAGAGCACGGACATAGGCGGGCAAGGCATCCCGCCCCGGCTCATGCAGTGAAACGATGCTGGAAGCGATGCTGACCGACACGTTTGCCTCGTCGCGCCCGGAGACGCAGTTCCTCAGGCGCTGCGGTATAGCTTGGTCATCGAGAACTCGCGATGGCCGAGCGCCTCGGCTGCCGTGAGGCGGCCATTCGCGGTGCGCACGATGTTTTCGATCAACGCATCACCGGCCTGGGGGATGGTGAGATCACGGCGCAGGATGCCGGAGACGTCGACGTCGATGTGCTCGGGCATGGTCCGCATGGTCTTCGGGTTGCCGGTGATCTTGATGACCGGGACGATCGGATTGCCGATGACGTTGCCCTGCCCGGTCGGAAAGGTGTGCACGACGTAGCCGCCCGCCGCCATCAGGGTCACGCATTCGGCCGCGGCCGAGGAGGTGTCCATGTAGTAGAGGCCCGGCCCCTTTTCCGGCGCCTGCGCCGGCTCCAGAATGTCGATGAACTTGCACTCGCGGCCGATCTTCTCGAGGTTGCCGAGGGCCTTCTCCTCGATCGTGGTCAGGCCACCGGCGATGTTGCCCTTGGTCGGCTGCGAATCGGAGAGGTCGTCGGTCTTGTGAGCCTCGATGACGTCGTCCTGATAGGCCTTCCACATCTTGTACCAGCGCTCGCCGACCTCCGGCGTCGCGGCGCGCGCCTTGCAGAGATGCTCGGCCCCGGTGATCTCGGATGTCTCGCCGAAGACGCCGTAGACGCCGCGCGGGATCCACTTGTCGTACATGTTGCCGACCGTCGGGCAAGAGGACAGGCCGGTCGTGGTGTCCGACTCACCGCACTTGGTCGAGACCCAGAGCTCCTCGATGCCGCATTTCACGCGCGGGAGCTCGGTCGCCCACTGCACGAACTCCTTGGCGACATAGGACGCCTTGGCGATGGTGGCGATGTCGCCATGCCCCTCGATGCCGAAGCCGACCACCGGCTTGCCGGTCCTGGCGATGCCGTCGACGACGCGCTTGGTCCAGCCATCCTCGATGCCGATGACGACCACCGCCGCGACGTTCGGGTTCGAACCGGTGCCGATCAGGGTGCGGAAATGGACCTCGAGGTCTTCGCCGAACTGCAGGCGGCCATAGGCATGCGGGATCGCCAGCGTGCCCTTGATATTGTTGGCGACGGCCTCGCAGGCGGCGTTGGAGAGGTCGTCGAGCGGCAGTAGCAGCACGTGGTTGCGCACGCCGACGCGGCCGTTCTCGCGGCGCCAGCCCATGAAGGAATCGAGGCTGCGGCCGGTCGGGCGCTTGACGAAGGGCGTCTTGAATTCGGGCGCCTCGATCTTGCGGCCCTTCACCTTGGCGAGCTTGCCTTTGACGAGGTCGAAATTGGCGACGATGGAGGACATGGGCGTTTCCTGAAAGGTTGCGGGCTCGACCTGACGGGAGCCTCGTGACGTGATCGGCGAAGAGCCGCGCTCACCAGCGCTTGGTCTTGACGTTATGGACGTGGAGATGCTCGCCCTTGGCGATATCGGCGATCGCCTTGCCGATGTCCTGGCCGTATTTCCAGATCGTATCGCCCTTCTTGATGTCCTTGAGCGCGACCTTATGGCCGATCGGGATGTCCATCTTGGCGGCGAGGCGGAAGTCGGAATTGTCGTGCGTGACGACACAGAGCATGTCGGTTCCGGCCTTCAGGCCCTCGACCACGACGACGCCGACCGTGTCCTTCTTCTCATGCACCAGCAGATGCGGCTTGCTCATGGCTGATATCCCTGACCGTTCCCGTAATCCACGCTTCGCGACCCCTTTTCGAATGGGGCTCGACGCGGCTGCGCCCAAGTCTTATATAAGACATATGAGTGTGCACAAGCTCGAAATCACAGCGCAGCCTCGTGAGCCCGACATGCCGGAGACGCTCGGCTTCCGCCCGCTCTACCGGCAGGTCAAAGCGATCTTCGTACGCCGGCTGATGGATGGTGTCTGGGCTCCCGGCGCGGTTCTGCCAAGCGAAGGGCAACTCGCCGCCGAGATCGGCGTCAGCCAGGGCACGGTGCGCAAGGCACTCGACGAGCTTGCTGCCGAGAACCTCGTCGTGCGGCGCCAGGGTCGCGGCACCTTCGTCGCCGAGCATGACGAGCGCCGCATCCTGTTCCAGTTCTTCAAGCTGGCGCCGGACCAGGGTGCGCCGCGCTTTCCCGACAGCGTCGTGCTCTCGGTGACGACGGGACCTGCTGACGACGCGGAACGTACGGCGCTGGACCTGCAGGAGGCGGCCCCCATCACCCGAATCCGGCGGCAGCGCTCCTTCGACGGTGCGCCGCTGATCGTCGAGACGGTCAGCCTGCCGCAAGCCCTCTTCCCGGGGCTGGAGAACGGGCCGATCCCGAACAATCTCTACAGCCTGTATGCGGGGCACTACGGCATCACCATCGCCAATGCGCGCGAACGGCTGAAAGCGGTGGCGCTCTCGGCGAAGGACGCTGCGGCGCTGGGAGCTGCGGCTGGCGAACCGGCCCTGCAGATCGACCGTATCGCCCTGTCGCTCGATGGCACGCCTGTCGAGCACAGGCTCAGCCTGTGTCTGACCCAGGAGGTTCACTACCTGTCGGACCTGCGCTGAACCGTCCCTGCCCGATTTCGTGCGAGCACCGATCATCTGTATCGGCGCAAGATCAGTTTGTTGCCCTGGATTTCTAAAGTTCCGCTCGAAATCGAGCGAACCAAACTCGAGGACCGAAAAGCCACGAGATTTCGACCAAGCCGACGCAGAGCGGCCGCCCTATTGGAGGAAACGAATGATCGCGCATATCCGCAGATTCCTCATGACGCGCCGCAGCGCCCTCGCTGGGCTGGCCCTGCTGGGCCTGGGCGCTCCTGCCCTGGCCCAAGGCTTCCCGACCAAGCCCATCACCCTGATCGTTCCCTTTGCCGCCGGCGGGCCCAGCGATGTTATCGCCCGCCTGCTCGGCGAGCATATGGGCCGCACGCTTGGCCAGCAGGTCATCGTCGAGAACATCGCCGGCGCCGGCGGCACGGCCGGAGCCAAGCGCCTCGTCTCGGCCGAGGCGGACGGGCACACATTGCTGATCCACCATCTCGCGCTCGCGGCAGCGCCGGCGCTCTACAGCAATCTTGGCTACGACACGCAGACCGCCTTTGCACCAGTCGGGCTCATCAACACCGGGCCGATGGTGATTGCCGGCAAGCTCGCGCTACCCCCGGTCGATGGCAAGTCATTCTTCCCCTACGCCAAGCAGCAGGCCGAGAAGCTCACCGTCGCCCATGCCGGTGTCGGGTCGAATGCGCATCTGTGCGCGGTGCTGATCTCGCAGGCCCTAAGCGTCAAGCTTGCCCAGGTCGCCTATCGCGGCACCGGGCCGGCGATGAACGACCTGGTCGGCGGCCAGGTCGACGTGCTCTGCGACCAGTCGACGACGGCGGTGCCGCAGATCCAGTCCGACAAGATCCGCGCCTATGCGGTGACCTCGCCGGAACGGCTCGGCGTGCTGCCGAACGTCCCGACCTCGCGCGAGGCCGGCACCGAGATCGACATGACGATCTGGCACGGGCTCTACGCCCCCACGGGCACGCCGACCGCTGCGCTCGACAAGCTCAACGGCGCACTGCAGGCCGCATTGAAGGACCCGGTCGTGCTCGAGCGCTTCAAGGCCGTCGGCACCAGCGCCTTCCCGGCGAGCGAATGGACGCGCGAGGCCCATGCCAAGCGCTTCGCCGCCGAGGTCGCCAAATGGGGAGCGGCGCTGAAGGCCGCCGGGCTGACGCCGCAGAACGCCAACTAGAGTTGGCTGGGCCGCTCGCCTCTGCGGGCGGCCCATGCTACCGGCGGCAGATGAGCAATCTCGTCGCCCTGGATCATTTCGTCGCTCTGCCCGAGCACGCACGCCTGCTCGGGCTGGATCTCGGCACCAAGACGATCGGGCTCGCTCTGTCCGATGTCGAGCGCCGGATCGCGACGCCGCTGGAGACGATCCAGCGCATCAAGTTCCGCCAGGACGCTGCGGCGCTGTTGAAGGTGGCGGACAAGCACGCGATCGCCGGGCTGGTGATCGGCCTGCCGCTCAACATGGATGGAACGGAAGGTCCGCGGGTCCAGTCGACCCGCGCCTTCGTGCGCAATCTCGCGCCGCTGACGGCGCTGCCGATCGTGTTCTGGGACGAGCGGATGTCGACGCTCGCGGTCACCCGCACCCTGCTCGACGCCGATGCCTCGCGCGCCCGGCGCGCGGCCGTCGTCGACAAGATGGCCGCCGCCTATATCCTGCAGGGCGCGCTCGACCGGCTCGGCCGCCTCACGGCCGATGCGAGCGAGCCGGGGGAGGACGACTACGGAATGACGTAGCCGCGCTTGATCGCCTTCTTCTGCGCGTCGCGATGGTTCTTGATCGCCCGCTTCTGGTCTTCGATGCTCATGCCGGCGAGCGGATTATTGGGATTGGGGCCGCGCCGATAGCCGCCACCGTCCTGGCCGCCATAACGGCGGTCGTCGCGCCCATAACCGCGATCGTCGCGACCATAGCCCCTGTCGCGGCGGCCCTGATCGTACCCGCCGTCATAACCCCGATCATAGCCGCGGCGACGGCCGTAGCCGTCATCGGAATAGTACTGGGCCGTTGCCGCGCCGGAACAGAGCACCGCCAGGGCGACCGCGCCGCAGCCGGACAGCAGTGTCTTGAGCGAGGGTTTCATCGTTTTTCTCCAAGGTCGGCAAGGCAACGCCCCGGGATCGGAGCCGCGAGCTCCCGTAGGCCATGAAAAGGGCCGCCCCCGTCATGATACGGAAGCGGCCCTTCAAGCCTAGGCGCCAGGCGTTCAGAATTGATTAAGGCTGTTTATCCTGGTCAGCGTTCAGCGATAGCTGCCGCCGGCCGGGTCGCGGATGTTGTCGGGGGCGTAGTAACGCGGCGCGTAGTAGCGGCGCGGCGCCACATAAACCGGCTGCTCGTCATAATAGCCGTCGTCATAGCCATAGACCGGTTCGGCATAGGCTGGTCGGCTGGCAGCGATCGCTGCCGCACCGAGGATGCCGAGGCCGACACCGGCCGCAATCGCTGCGCCGCGATTGCCACCCCGCCAGCCGCGACGATAGTACTGCGAGTAGTCGGCCTGCGCCGCATCGAGACGGCTCTTGTCGAAGCCGACCGGGCGGGTCTCGCCCGCCATGACGGGCGTCAGGCCTGCCGCCAGAACGCTGCCGGTGACGGCGAGCGTCACGAGGAAACGGCTCTTTCCGAAAGCTGACATGGCATTCTCCTTCTCGGCGGGTTCCCGCCTTGACGCCTGATCTAGCTCGCTCCGGTTGAACCGGGCCTGAACCAATCGCGGCGGAATTGCGACTGGCAATCAACCCGGCAATCCGGAAAGTGTTCCTTTCGAGAAAATAACTGCACGCAGTGATTGCATTTCTGGAGATCGAGTAGCAAGAATAGCGGCGTCGAACGCCGGTTCGTTTCCCGAATTAGTGCGGCCACAGGGTTGGGCGAGATGAGGAAAGCAGCATCGCGGCGAATCAAGGAGGATAAAATCTATCGGGATGACAATCACTTGCCTCGAGCTTCCGGCATCGGCCGCAGCACCTCGGCCTCGCCCGGTCCGTACAGCATGGACGCGCTGGCGCGCATGCAATTGGAGGTTGCATCCTATATCGAGGAGATCACCATCGAGCTCGGTGCGATGGCCCGGGCGGCGCAGCTCAGCAGCCTGGCCTATTTCGTCGAAATGACGCGGCTTGAGGCGGCGATCAATCGACGGACCTGCCAATTGCAGCTCGGCGACATGGCCGATCCCGATAGTTCGCCTTGAGGCCGGGTTTTTGCAGATTATTAAACTATAGGTTGCATGAATTCGATTCAGCAACCTGACAGGAGTGTCCGATGCCGGCTTCTCCGACGATCGCCTACCCAAGCAGCGCCCCTCTCTCCTCGCAAGGCCTGTACCGTCATGGCGAACCGGAGGCACTGGCCCTGCAGCTTCTGGTCGAGAAGCGAGCCCGCCAACGCGACCTGCAGCGCGACGTCGCCGTAAAGGCGGCGACTATGCTCGTCGAACTTGGCAACCAGACCCGCGCCGCCGAGCTCGACCTGCTGGTGATCTTCATCGAGCTTGCGGCGGCGGAGGCCGAGCGCGAGCGCAGCCGCTGGGGCGAGGCGGCCGGCTGACCGTCCCGCCTCCAGGGTCAGGTCGACCGTGAAAGCGCGCCGCCGGCGTGGCGCTGCACCATACCCTCCAGTTCCAGTTCCAGCACGATGCGGCTGACCTCGCGCACCGGCTGGCCGCTGGCGCGAACGAGATCGTCCAGCGCCGTCGGCGTTGCCCCGATCAGGTCGAGCAGGCGCCGGCGGGGAGCATCTTCGACGTGCCCCTCCTGCGAGATGGGCTCGCGTTCGAGCTCGAGCTTCGGGGCCGGCAGGATCTCCGGCAGATCGAGCTCGTCCCAGAGCGCTTCCTTCCGGGGTTCCGTACCGGCCTCTTCGCGCGCCAGAATCGGCGCTGACCCGAACAGATCGCCCTGCCGTAGCATCGGCGCCAGGACATCGACGACATGAGCCGTCTCGGCGCAGAGGATCGCGCCTTCGCGAATCAGGTGGTTGCCACCCTCGGCCCGTGGATCGAGCGGCGAACCCGGCACGGCGAAGACCTGACGGCCCTGCTCATTGGCGAAGCGGGCGGTGATCAGCGAACCGGATTTGCGCGCTGCCTCGACGACCACCGTCCCTAAAGCCAGCCCCGAGACGAGGCGATTGCGCCTCGGGAAATCGCGCCCGCGCGGCACCCAGCCGAGCGGCATCTCGCTCAGCGCTGCGCCGCGCCCGCGGATACGATCCAGCAACGGGATGTTCTGCGGTGGGTAGACCTCGTCGAGCCCGCCTGCGAGCACCGCGATCGTGCCGCTCTCCAGGCTCGCCTGATGCGCCGACGTGTCGATCCCTCGGGCAAGACCCGAAACGACGACGAAGCCGGCCTCGCCCAGCTCCCGCGCCAGCGTCGCGGTGAATTTCAGTCCGGCGGCGGAGGCGTTGCGCGAGCCGACCAGAGCGACGCAGGGGCGACCCAGCACCGCCGGGTCGCCTTCGATCGCGATCAGCGGCGGAGCCGAATCGATCGCCTGCAGCGGCACGGGATAGGCGGCCTCGCCGAGCGCGATCAGATGGGCACCACGCCGGCGCAGCGCCTCGAATTCCCGCTCGGCCTCCGCTGGCGTGCACAGCCGAAGCGTCCGCCCGGCCTGCCGGCCGAGCTGCGGCAATGCTTCGAGAGCCCCGGCGGCACCGCCGAAGCGATTGACCAGGGTACGGAAGGTGCGTGGGCCGATGCTCTCGCTGCGGATCAGGCGGAGCCAGTCGAGGCGTTGCCGGTCGTCGAGAGCGAAACCGGCCATCACCATTCAGCCCTTCTGTCCGATCTTGCCCTCGCGGCCGGCGAGCAGCCTGGCGATGTTCTCGCGATGCATGAACCAGAGCAACAATGCGAGGATCGCCATCAGCCCGGCCGCCTGGGCATCGCGCATCCAGAACCAGAGCGGCAGCACCGTGAGCAGGCTGGCGATCAGGGCCGAAAGCGAGGAATATTTGGTCAGATAGGCGATGCTGAGCCAGACCGCCGCGAAGATCAGCGCGATCGACCAATTCAAGCCGATCAGGATGCCGAGGAAGGTCGCGACGCCTTTCCCGCCCTTGAAGCGCAGCCAGACCGGGAAGAGATGGCCGAGGAAGGCGCCGAGGCCGGCGGCGAGCGCAGCCGCCTTGCCGCCGAGCAGCCAGCCGGCGAGTACGACCGCCGCCGTGCCCTTCAACATGTCCCCGAGCAGCGTCAGCGCCGCCAGCTTCTTGTTGCCGGTGCGCAGGACATTGGTCGCGCCGATATTGCCGGAGCCGATCGTGCGCAGATCCGGGCCGCCGCTCAGCCGGGTCAGGATGATACCGAACGGAATCGAGCCGAGGAGGTAGCCGAGGACAAGCGCGGCGAGCCCTATCTGGCTCGGATACGCCCAAGCGAACGCCTCAGCCATGCAACCTCTCCCGCCCGTACGGCCGCAACCCTAAGCTGCTTCGCCGCGATACACCACCCGGCCACCGACCCAGGTCGCCTGCACCAGGCCTTGCAGCCGCGCCTCGTCGAAGGGCGAATTCTTGGCGCGCGATTTCAGCTTGCGCTTGTCGACGACGAAGGGCGCGTCGATGTCGATCAAGGCAAGATCGGCCGGTGCGCCGATCGCAAGCCGGCCGCAGCCAAGCCCGAGCAATTCAGCCGGCCGGCTCGACAGGGCGGCGAACAGCGAGGCAAGGCCGACCCGCTCGCCGTGATAGAGCCTGAGCGCCGCCGGCAGCAGCGTCTCGATGCCGAGCGCGCCATTGGCGGCTTCGGCGAAGGGCTGGCGCTTGGTCTCGACGTCCTGCGGGTCGTGGTCGGAGACGATGACATCGACCAGGCCCTCAGCCACGGCCTCGATCATCGCCAGCCGCTCGTCCTCGTGCCGCAGCGGCGGCGAGACCTTGCAGAAGGTGCGGTACTCACCGACATCGTTCTCGTTCAGGCAGAGATTGTTGATCGAGACGCCGCAGGTGACGGAAAGCCCGTCCTCCTTGGCCCGGCGGATCAGCGCGAGCGAATCCGAGCAGGAGATCATGGCGGCGTGGTAGCGGGCGCCGGAGGCGCGAGCGAGGCGCAGGTCGCGCTCGAGCATCACCGTCTCGGCCTCGTGCGGAATGCCCGGCAGGCCCTTGCGGCTGGCGAATTCGCCCTCGTTCATCACGCCGACGCCGCGCAGATCGGGATCCTCGACATGGTTGATCAACAGCGCGTCGAAGTCGCGGGCATAGATCATGGCGCGGCGCATCACCTGCGGGTTGCGCACGCCATTGGCGCCGTCGCTGAAGGCGACCGCGCCGGCTTCCAGCAGCAGGCCGAACTCGGTGATCTCCCTGCCCTGCAATCCCTTGGTCAAGGCCGCAGCGGGCAGGACATTGACGATCGCCTTGTCGCGGGCACGGCGCTTGATGAAGTCGATGACGGAGGGATCGTCGATCGGCGGATCGGTGTCGGGGCGGCAGATCACCGTGGTGACGCCGCCGGCCGCGGCGGCTTGCGAGCCGGTGCCGAGCGTCTCGCGGAATTCGGCGCCGGGCTCGCCGAGGAAGGCGCGCAGGTCGACGAGGCCGGGCGCCAGCACGAGGCCTTGGCCGTCCTCGACCGGGATGCCGGCGGGCAGCTCCGGACGATCGCCACCCCAATGGACATCGGCGATCACACCGTCGCGGATCAGGACGCTGCCGACGCCCTCGCGGCCGGAGGCCGGGTCGACCAGTTGCGCGCCGATGATCGCAAGATCGCTGCTCTCAGCCATCGCTACGCTCGATCCCATTCTCGCGCTCGCGGCGCTGCGTGAAGACATAATGCCAGAACCCGACCAGCCCCCAGATGCCGATGCACAGAAGCGCGCCGAGCAGCACGATCAGCCAGGTCCAGGCGGAGCGCGGCTCGGCATAGACGAAGCCGGCCACGACCACGAGATAGAGTCCGACGAAGACGATCCTTGCCCGGCGCATCTGTCGCAGCAGCCAGGCGAGGAAGAGCTCCATCCGGCTCAGCCATTCGGGAGATGCTGCGCAAGCGCATCGAGCACCGCCATGCGCACGGCCACGCCCATCTCGACCTGCTCGCGGATCAGCGACTGGGCGCCGTCCGCCACCTCGGACGAGATCTCGACGCCGCGGTTCATCGGGCCGGGATGCATGACGAGCGCATCCGGCGCGGCCAGCGAGAGCTTGTCGCGGTCGAGCCCGAAATAGCGGAAGTACTCCTTCGAGGACGGAACAAAGGCGCCGTTCATGCGCTCGAGTTGCAGGCGCAGCATCATGACGATGTCGACGCCCTCCAGCCCCTTCTTCATGTCGCGGAAAACCTCGACGCCCATGCGCTCTACACCGGTCGGCAGCAGGGTCGAAGGCGCGATCAGGCGGACCTTGGCGCCAAGGGCGCTCAGCAGGATGATGTTGGAGCGGGCGACGCGCGAATGCACGATGTCGCCGCAGATCGCGACGGTCAGCCCGGCGATCCGGCCCTTGTTACGGCGGATGGTCAGGGCGTCGAGCAGGGCCTGCGTCGGATGCTCATGGGCGCCGTCGCCGGCATTGACGACCGAGCAATCGACCTTGCGGGCGAGCAGATTGACCGCGCCGGCGGCATGGTGGCGCACGACCAGAATGTCCGGCCGCATCGCATTCAGCGTCGCGGCAGTGTCGATCAGCGTCTCGCCCTTCTTCACCGACGAGGAGCCGACCGACATGTTCATCACATCGGCGCCCAGACGCTTGCCCGCGAGTTCGAACGAGGCCTGCGTCCGTGTCGACGGCTCGAAGAACAGGTTGATCTGGGTGCGGCCGCGCAGCGTGGCCGTCTTCTTCTCGATCTGGCGCGAGAGCGCGACATAGGTCTCGGCGCGCTCGAGCAGCGCCTCGATATCCAGATGTGACAGCCCCTCGATCCCGAGGAGGTGCCGGTGCGGATAGAGCGATACGGTCGATGTCATTTGAAGACCGCTGTTTAGGGGCGAGTCGTGGCCGGCGCAAGGCGGCGCGCACGTTCTTCAGTGCGTCACTCTGCTTTCAACGCGTAGACATGTGCTTCACCTGGGAACTGGCGGCTGCGCACCTCGGCGGCGTAGGCACGCACCGCCTCCCGGGCCTGTGCTGCGAGATCGCCATAGGCCTTCACGAATTTCGGCACGCGGCCGGTGAGGCCGAGCATGTCGTCGAGGACGAGGACCTGCCCGTCGCAGGCTGCCGAGGCGCCGATCCCGATGGTCGGGATCGCGACCTTTTTGGTGATCTCGACCGCCAGCGGCTCAGCCACCGCCTCGATCACAAGGGAGAATGCCCCGGCATCGGCGATCGCCGTGGCGTCGGCGATGAGGGCCGGCCACTCAGCCTTGCTGCGACCCTGCGCCTTGTAGCCACCGAGCGTGTTGACCGCCTGCGGCGTAAGCCCGACATGGCCCATCACCGGCACGCCCCGCTCGACCAGGAAGCGCACGGTCTCGGCCATCCTCGCGCCGCCTTCGAGCTTTACGGCGCCGGCGCCAGTCTCCTTGAGCAGCTGGGCGGCATTACGGAAGGCCTGTTCACGGCCCTCTTCATAACTGCCGAACGGCATGTCGATCACGACGAGGGAACGCGTCGTCGCGCGCGTCACGGCCTGGCCGTGCAGGCTCATCATCTCCAGCGTCACCGGGACGGTGCTGTCGAGGCCGTAGACGACCATGCCGAGCGAGTCGCCGACGAGCGCGACATCCGCGACCTCATCGACGATCCTGGCCATCGGCGCGGTATAGGCCGTCAGGGCGACGAGCGGCTCGCCGCCCTTGCGTCCGCGGATATCGAGCGAGGTCAGCCGACTTGTCCGGTTCTGCGACGACATGCCAAGCTCTCCATATCAGACGCCGAAACGGCGGCGGCTGCTGACGTAGCCTGACCGCCCTGCCCCGGAAAGCAGAATCGGGTTTGACAGGACCGGCCGCGTGAACCACTTTCGCGCGCAATCCCGAACCGCTATCAACGCGCCCCGCGCCAAGTTCGGCGAGGCTGGCTGCTAGTGCCCGCCTTACCCTTGTCTATGAGATCGAAAGCGTCATGAAGCTCCTCGTCGTCGAGTCGCCGGCCAAGGCCAAGACGATCAACAAATATCTGGGCCCGGACTACGAGGTCATCGCCTCGTTCGGGCACATTCGCGATCTCCCCGCGAAGGACGGCTCGGTCGATCCCGAGAACGACTTCGCCATGCTCTGGGAGACCGAGGGGCGCGGTGCCAAGCAGGTCGCCGAGATCGCCAAGGCGGCGAAGAACGCCGAGAAGGTCATTCTCGCCACCGACCCGGATCGCGAGGGCGAGGCGATCTCCTGGCACGTGCTGGAAGCGCTGAACCAGAAGCGGGCCATCAAGGGCATTCCGGTCGAGCGCGTCACCTTCAACGCCGTGACCAAGGATGCCGTGCAGAAGGCGCTGGCCAATCCGCGCCCGATCGACCAGGCGCTGGTCGACGCCTATCTCGCCCGCCGCGCCCTCGACTATCTCGTCGGCTTCACGCTGTCGCCTGTGCTGTGGCGCAAGCTCCCCGGTGCCCGCTCGGCAGGGCGCGTACAGTCGGTGGCGCTGCGCTTGGTCAGCGACCGCGAACGCGAGATCGAGGCCTTCCGGGCCCGCGAATACTGGTCGCTGATCGCGACGCTCGCAACTGCCAGCGGCGCAACCTTCGATGCACGCCTCAGTGGCGCCGACGGCAAGAAGATCACCCGGCTCGACATCGGCACGGGCGATGAGGCCGCGGCCTTCAAGGCCGCGCTGGAGACCGCAAGGTTCTCGGTCGCCGAGGTCGAGGCCAAGCCGGTCAAGCGCCATCCGCAACCGCCCTTCCAGACTTCGACCCTGCAGCAGGAGGCCTCGCGCAAGCTGGGCATGGCGCCGGCCCGCACCATGCAGGTCGCGCAGCGCCTCTATGAGGGCGTCGACATCGGCGGCGAGACCGTCGGCCTGATCACCTATATGCGGACCGACGGCGTCGACATGGACGGCTCGGCGATCACGGCGGCGCGGCGGGTCATCGGCAAGGAGTTCGGCGACAACTACGTGCCGGACGCCCCGCGCAAATACACGGTCAAGGCCAAGAATGCGCAGGAAGCGCACGAAGCCATCCGCCCGACCGATCTCGGCCGCTTGCCGGCGATGGTCGCGCGTCATCTCGAGCCCGAGCAGGCGAAGCTCTATGAGCTGATCTGGAAGCGAACCATCGCCAGCCAGATGGAATCGGCCTCGATGGAGCGCACCACAGTCGATATCGCCGCCCAGGTCGGGGCCCGCGCGCTCGAACTACGCGCGACCGGCCAGGTCGTGCTCTTCGATGGCTTCCTGACGCTCTATCAGGAGAGCCGCGACGACGAGGAGGACGAGGACTCCAAGAAGCTGCCCCCGATGAAGGGCGGCGATCCGCTGGAGAAGCGCGCCATCGCCGCCGACCAGCATTTCACCGAGCCGCCGCCGCGCTTTTCGGAAGCGAGCCTGGTCAAGCGCATGGAAGAGCTCGGGATCGGCCGGCCTTCGACCTATGCCGCGACGCTGGCAACGCTGCGCGACCGCGAGTATGTCCGCGTCGAGAAGAAGCGCCTGGTGCCCGAGGACAAGGGCATGCTGGTCACGGCATTCCTGGAGTCCTTCTTCAAGCGCTATGTCGAGTTCGACTTCACGGCGAGCCTGGAGGAGAAGCTCGATCTGGTCTCCAGCGGCGATGTCGACTGGAAGGTCCTGCTGCGCGAGTTCTGGGACGAATTCACCAAGGCGATCGGCGAAACCAAGGAACTGCGCGTCGGCGACGTTCTGGAAGCGCTGAACGGCATCCTGGGTCAGCACGTCTTCCCGCCGCGCCCCGATGGCAGCGATCCGCGCAGCTGCCAGGTCTGCGGCACCGGCACGCTCTCGCTCAAGCTCGGCAAATTCGGCGCCTTCGTCGGCTGCTCGAACTATCCCGAATGCCGCTTCACCCGCCCGCTCACGGCGTCCGCCGCCGATGGCGAGGCGTCGGCCGAAGGCGGGCAGGCCGTCAATGGCGTCCGCATCCTCGGCAAGGATCCGGTCACCGATCTCGAAGTCACCGCGCGCGACGGCCGCTTCGGCCCCTATATCCAGCTTGGCGACGGCGAGAAGCCGAAGCGCTCCAGCCTGCCCAAGGGTGAGACCGTCGGCTCGCTGACGCTGGAGAAGGCACTCGCCCTGCTCTCGCTACCGCGGGAGGTCGCGAAGCACCCGACCAGCGGCGAGCCGATCCTCGCCGGCATCGGCCGCTACGGCCCTTACGTCCAGCACGGCAAGACCTACGCCAATATCGACAAGGGCGACGACATCCTGGAGATCGGCGCCAACCGCGCCATCGACCTGATCGTGGCCAAGGAGAGCGGTGCGGGCGGCCGCCGTTTCGGCAATGCCGCGGCGACGCCAGGGCGCGATCTCGGCGAGCACCCGCAGGGCGGCAAGATGGAGGTCAGGGCCGGCCGCTACGGTCCTTATGTCGCATGGGGCAAGGTCTACGCCACGCTGCCGAAGACGATGGCGCAGGAGAGCATCACCACCGAACAGGCGATCGAGCTGGTCAACGCCAAGGCGGCGACCGGCGGTGGCACCAAGAGCAAGGCGAAGGCACCCGCCAAGAAGCCGGCAGCTGCCAAGAAGCCGGCAGCAGCCAAGAAGGCGCCAGCGAAAGCAAAGAGCGCCAAGGCCAAGAAGGCCAGCGCCGCGGAGGAATAGCCGCCATTCGCCCGCAGCGATCTTTCAACCGATTGAAAAAGCGCTCTAAAGCCGATCACGGTTAACTCCGGATTCAAAGCCTCTCGCTAGGTTTCAGCGCCGCAGTCGAGCTAGCGGCCTGCGAGGGGACATCATGAAATCCATCAGGACCCAGATTCTGGGGCTGATCGCGATCGTCGCGGCCGGCGCCTTGGTTGCACTCGGCTGCGCCTTGCTGGCGATGACCCGCATCGACACGATGAACGATCGTTCGTCGCAGCAGAACCACATCGCCCTCGCCGCCGAACGGCTCAATGCCGCGGTCAATCTCGTCGTCGCCGATTCCTACCTCGTCTACACCGCCCGCAACCCGCATTTCGCCGGCATCGCGGCGACGACGGTCGAGGGCGGCCTCGCCAAGGTCGAGGAGCGCCGCAAGGATCTCGCCAGGCTCGTCCCGCCGGCCGAACGCGAGCGGATGGAGAAGATCAGTGGCCTGATCACCGAATTCGTCGCCATCCGGCTGGAGACGACGCGCATGGTCCGCGAGATCTCGGCCCGTGCGGCGGAAGCCTGGGGCAACAGCGACGCCAGCAAGAAGAACCGCGCGACGCTGCAGGAAGAGCTGACGTCGCTGAGCAGCTTCAACGAGACGCTCGCCAACGAGGTCGATGCAGCCTCCAGCGCCTTTTCGGAGCAGGTGCGGACCTGGCTGCCGGTCGCGCTGATCGCGGTGCTCGGCGGCGCGATCTTCGGCGCGCTGGTCTTTTCGCGGCGCTCGATCATCCGTCCTCTCGTCGACCTCGGCGGGACGATGAGCCGCCTCACCGCCGGGGAGATCCAGATCGAGGTGCCACATACCAAGCGCCGCGACGAGATCGGCGAGATGGCCCGGGCAGTCTCGGTCCTGCGCCAGAGCACCGAGCAAGTCGCGCTGCTGCAGGAGCAGGAGCGTGCCGCCTCCGCAGCGCGCATTCGCTCGGCGGATGCGATGGCCTCGGTGGTGTCCGATGTCGGCGAGGTCGTCGCCGCGGCCGCCGCGGGCGATTTCTCCGCTCGGCTCCAGATAGATCATGGCGACGAGCAGATGCAGAAGCTGGTCGCCGGGATCAACGAGATCAATGCTGTCGTCGACAACGCCACCACGGAGTTCGTCGCGGTGCTGCAGGCGCTCGCCGCCGGCGACCTGACCCGTCAGGTCCCGACGGCCTATCGCGGCCGCTTCGCCGAATTGAAGGATGCGATCAACGAAACGTTGTCGCGGCTGTCGGCGACCGTCAGCACGATCCAGACGATGTCGGCGGATGTCGGCCTGTCGGCGCGCGAGATCAACATGGGCGCCGACGATCTCTCCAAGCGCACCGAGGAGCAGGCCTCCTCGCTGGAGGAGAGTGCTGCGACCACCGAGGAGCTCGCCGCCTCCGTCAAGGCCGCCGCCCAGGCCGCCCAGCAGGCGGTGCGCCAGGCCGGCGAGGCGATGCAGGTCGCGCAGGCCGGCGGCAACATCGTCACCGACGCCGTCTCGGCGATGGAACGGATCGAGGCGGCCTCGAAGAAGATCTCCGACATCACCCGCGTGATCGACGACATCGCCTTCCAGACCAATCTGCTGGCGCTCAATGCAGCGGTGGAAGCGGCGCGGGCCGGCGACGCCGGCAAGGGCTTTGCGGTCGTCGCGTCGGAAGTCCGCACGCTCGCCCAGCGCTCGGGCGAGGCGGCCAAGGGCATCACCGGCCTGATCTCCTCCTCGAACACCGAGGTCGAAGCGGGCGTCAAACTGGTTCGCCAGGCCGGCGACGCGCTGACCCGCATCGTCTCCGCCTCGCAGAGCGTCCAGGCGACCGTCTCCGAGGTCGCTGCGGCCTCGAGCGAACAGGCGAACGGCATCGAGGAGATGAGCCAGACCGTCGCCCATATGGACGAGATGACCCAGGCGAACGCGGCACTCGCCGAACAGAGCGCCGCCTCTGCCGGCGCGTTGTCGAGCAAGATCGGCGAACTCAACGCCCTGGTCTCCGGCTTCCGGACCAGTGAGAGCGCCGGCGCCGCCTCGCCGCAGTCGGCTGCGTTCGTCTTGGTCAACGCGTCGGAGCCGGTACGGCTGCAGCAGCGTGCGGAGGCCGCCTTTGCCCAACACAAGCCGGCACCGCGTCGCGAACATGCTGTGCCGGCAGCCATTCCGGCCCCTGCCCGCAAGGTCGCCAATGCCCGCGGCGGCGACGCGGGCTGGGAAGAGTTCTGAAACAGAACACTCGGCCGGGGCCCGCGGCACGCCCCACGCACTTGGTTGAACAGAGACATCGTCGGGGCCAGCTGCAAGCTGGCCCCTTTTCGTTGGTCAGCGCCACCTGATGCGCTGCAGATGGCAGATCTTGACCCGCCCACCCCTGCCATCCGCATGCCAGGAGCAACCAGGACTGCGCGGCCGCCCTTCGTAGACGCGGTAGGCGCCGCGATTGCGGCGATCGAAGCGCTGGTTCGAGGCATCGTGGCCGCCGATGCGGACATTGCTGCCTAAACGCACTTCGGCGGCGGCCGGAGCGGCCACCGCCAGAGGGAGCGCCAGCACAGCAAGCGCCAGCAGAGAGGTCGGAACAGTGGGCGGTCTCGTCATCCGCCGATCAGAGCAGCCGGGCTCCTATGGGGCAAGGCTGGCGGCGCCGCCTCAACTCCGCCCGCCCACCACGACGAGCTGCTTGATCTCGCCGCGCAGGAAGGCCTGCAGGAAGCGGTCGTAGTCCTTGACCGATACACAGCCATTCGAGTCGCCGCGCGGCCCGAGCAGGTAGCTGTGCACCAGCAGGCCGGCGCGGCCGAAGATCTTGCCGCTGCCGCCAACCGGATGCATGCGGATGGCGCGCACGCCGTGGAATAGCGCCTCGCGCTCGGTCAGATTGTAGACGTGCGGCGGCGTCGGGCCATGCATGCGGACATGGACGTAGCGCAGGTCGTTCATCTTGTCGCCAAGGCCGGAATTGGCTTCCAGTCGCTCGCCATTGGGCAAGTAAACGGTGCGAGCGCTGATGTCGTAGACTGCGGTCTTGCCGCTGGCAGCCGGCGCCGTCGATGCGATCGGCGCCGGCATGGGCGCCGGAGCGACCGTGAGGCCGCTGCCTCGGCCGCTGCGCTGGGTGATGTCGTCCTGCGGCGCGGCATAGGCGAGACGTTCGCCGGAGCTCTGCGGGGCATTTGCATTCACGCCGAAAAGCTTCTCGAAGAAGGAGCGGTTGTCGGGGGCAGGCTCGGCCTTGGCGACGATATCCTTGCCCTGGCGCGAGATTGCGCGCGTCGCGAGGCGCGGCTCAGGCGGTGTCGGCAGCTTGAGATCGGACGGGCGCGGAACTGGACGCGGCGCGATCAGCGCGATTCGCGGGGCTTCAGCGGTAGCGGGCTGGACGGCAATAGTGGCCGTCGCCAGGCTTGGGCCGGCCGCCGGCTCAGACGGCGCGATCGAGCCGGTCGTCTCAGGATCGAATACCACGGCCTGCGGGGCGGCGACTGTCGACTGGAAGCGACTGGAGAGCGGTGCGCTCTCGGCGAGAGATTGCGCGACATAGCCAGCGACATAGCCGGGGCGGAGCAGCGGTGTTGCGCTGTGGGGCGATGTCGAATGGGCCAGCGCGTGCTTCTGGGGCGGCAGTGTTGCGGTCGCCGCCTGCTCGGTCTGCCTGCCAGACCAGACCGACGCCCCCGCCATCGCGCCGGCGGCAACGGCCACGACGACGCCAAGGCGGATGAAGGGGCTGCCGCGCCGACGCTTCAGGCTATAGGAATAACCGGCGAACTTGTTCGAGCTACGCATACGCAACGCCTCGGGACACCTTGCAGGCCTCCCGCTGAGGCGCAGCGCCCTGCTCGTCTCGCCGCCGCGCTCGATACGCACCGGGAGACCGTAGCGGCCTGCTAATCAGTCTCGGGAGGCCCCAACCTCACGAGGTTCATTCAGCGCGACCTTGGTTAATTCGCGATGAATCAAAAGCATTTTAGGGAATGCTTCTCGCGCTGCGGCCGTCATCGCCGCAGCGCGTTTCTGTGGCCCGGGCGCCGTCAGGCCAGAGGCTTCAGCCCGGCCTCGATCGCCGTCCGCTTCGGCTCCAGGAAAGGCGGCAGCGAGAGCCCCTCGCCCATGGTCTCGAAGGGCTCGTCGGTGGCGAAGCCGGGCCCGTCGCTGGCGATCTCGATCAGCACGCCATTCGGCTCGCGCAGATAGAGCGAGCGGAAATAGAAGCGATCGACCGGCCCGCTGTTCGGATAGCCAGAGGCGCGCAGCCTCTCGGCCCAGGCGTCGTACTCCCCGAAGCTCGGCGTCCGCAGAGCCAAGTGATGGACGCCGCCGGCGCCTTCGCGGGCCGGAGCAAGACCGGGCTCGACTGCGACATTGAGCTCGGCCCCAGGGCCGCCCTCGCCGATCCGGAAGACATGGATGTCACCGCTGGCGTGGCCCGCGTCGCGATAATCCGCGATGCGCTCCAGCCCGAGCAGCTTGGTCAGAACCAGCTCCGTGCGCTCGATCTGCGGCACCGAGATCGTCACCGGCCCGAGGCCGCGGATCTGATGCTCAGCCGGAACCGGGCTCTTCTCCCAGGCGACGAAGGGAATCGCACCGCCATCGACGATGAGCGTCAGGCGCTGGCCCTCCGGGTCCTCGAAATCAAGCGCCGCGCGGCCATTGAGGAGGCGCGTATCGGAAACCGCGATACCGGCCGCCGTCAGCCGCTCGCGCCAGAAGTCGAGCGAGGTCTCGCTCGCGACCCTGAGCGAGGTGCGGGTGATCGAATGCGTGCCGCGCTTGGCCGGAGCGGCCGGCCAGTCGAAGAAGGTCAGGTCGGTCCCGGGCGAGCCGGCGCCGTCGGCGTAGAACAGGTGATAGGCAGAGGTGTCGTCCTGGTTCACCGTCTTCTTGACCAGGCGCAGGCCGAGCGTCTCGACATAGAAGCGCCGGTTCTGCGCGGCCTGGGCGGTGATGGCGGTGACATGGTGGATGCCGGTGAGCTGCATAATGCGGACCCCTTGGTTGCGTGCTTCATCTGACGAAGCGCTTGCGCTGCTCACCAAGATAATCTTTGCGCCTACGCCATAAAGACGGCGCGCATCCAATCATAAATTGCATGAATGCAATCATGGAACCTGTTTCGGCGGCGAGGACGATTGCGTGGGCAAGCTGCTCTTGTCACCCGGGGATGGCGGCGTGGTGCAATCCTGCGGCTTGTTCTTGCAGTCATAGACCATGGTCGGCGCGGCCGACTGCCCGGCCTGTCCCGCCGAAGGCAGGATCATGTTCTGGCCCTTGTCGACCTGGCTCGGATGCGTCGTAGTCGGACCGACGCCCGAGTTGTCGGGCTGTTTCGTGGTTTGAGGTGTCTGCGCCACGGCTGCGGCAGTCAGCGCGAGCGTCGTCAGCAGGGCAAGCAGCGTCGTCCTGGCAGTCATGGCGGATCTCCGGTTGATCGAGGAAGTCCTTGATCAACCGGCCACCGCCCAATCAGGTTCCGCCTACTCCGCCGCTCGCGCAGCCGGAATGCTCGTCGGATCAGCCGGTGCGCCACCGTGCCGGCTCGGCTTGGCCTTGAGCTTGAGTGTCTCCAGCTCCTCGCGCTCGCGCGGTGTGTTGCGCATGAGCTGGTCCTTGCCCGGCTGGTACTGGACCGGCTGCGCGACGTCCGCCCCATACCAGGCGGCGGCCCTGAGCACGAAGGAGGGGTCGGCAAGGTGCGGGCGTCCCAGCGCGACGAGATCGGCGCGGCCGGCGGCCACGATCGTGTTGGCCTGGTCGGCCGTGGTGATCGCGCCGACGCACATGGTCGCGACGCCGGCCTCGTTGCGGATGCGGTCGGCGAACGGCGTCTGGAACATGCGGCCATAATGCGGGCGGGCGCGCGGCGTCGTCTGCCCGGTCGAGACGTCGACGAGGTCGCAGCCGGCCCCGGCGAAGGCCTCGGAGATCGCGACGGAGTCTTCCGCGCTGATGCCGCCCTCCTGCCAGTCGGTCGCCGAAATCCGTACCGACATCGGCTTGTCCGCCGGCCACATCTGGCGAAGCGCGTCGAAGACTTCGAGCGGGAAGCGCAGGCGGTTCTCGAGCGAGCCGCCGTACTCGTCGCTGCGCTCGTTGGTCAGCGGCGAAAGGAAACTCGCCAGCAAATAGCCGTGGGCGCAGTGCAGTTCGAGCATGTCGAAGCCGGCGCGCAGGCCGCGCTCGGCCGACGCGACGAAATCGGCCTTGACCCGCTCCATGTCGGCTCGGGTCATTTCGCGTGGCACCTGGCTTTCGGGGTAATACGGCAGCGGCGATGCCGAGATGATCGGCCAGGCGCCGTCGGCGAGCGGCCGGTCCATGCCGTCCCACATCAGCTTGCTCGCCCCTTTTCGCCCGGCATGGCCGAGCTGCAGGCAGATCTTTGCAGCCGAGTTGCCATGGACGAAATCGACGATGCGCGTCCAGGCGGCTTCCTGCGCATCATTGTAGAGCCCGGCGCAGCCGGGGGTGATGCGGGCATCGGCCGAGACGCAGGTCATTTCGGTGAAGACGAGCCCTGCCCCGCCGATGGCGCGCGCGCCGTAATGCATCAGGTGCCAGTCGCCCGGAAGGCCGTCCTGTGCGGAATACTGGCACATCGGCGAGACGACGAAGCGGTTCGCCACCTTCATCTCGCGCAGGAAGAAGGGCTGGAAGGCCGGTGGCACCGGCGTGCCGTCGCGGCGCGTCGCTTGATCTGCGCCGAGATCGTCGGCGACCAGCCTGTCGATCGCCGCAACGAACTCGGGGGCACGCAGCGCGAGGTTATCGTAGGTGATCGCCTTGGAACGGGTCATCAGGCCGAAGGCGAAGCGCAGCGGCTCGAAATCCCAGAAGCGCTTCAACTGCTCGAACCAGACCAGCGAGACGTCGGCGGCGTGCTGGGTCTTCTCGACCTCCTCGCGCCGCCCGGTCTCGAAGCCGGCGAGCGCCGCCTTGACGTCGAGCCCGGCGCGATGGAAGGCGCGATGCAGCGCGATCGAATCCTCCATGGCGAGCTTGGTGCCGGAGCCGATCGAGAAATGCGCCGTCGCCTTGGCGTCACCGAGCAGCACGACATTATCGACGACCCAGTTGCTGCAGCGGATCATCGGGAACTGCCGCCAGAGCGAGCGATTGGTGATCAGCCTGTGACCCTGCAGTTCCTCGGCGAAGACCTGTTCCAGGAAGGCAGCTGTGCCGGCCTCATCCAGGCCCTCCAGCCCGGCGCGGGCGAAGGTCTCGGGGTCGGTCTCCAGCACCCAGGTCGATTGCCCCGGCTCGTACTGGTAGCAATGGGCGATGAAGACGCCGTGCTGCGTCTGCTTGAAGAAGAAGGTGAAGGCGTCGAAGGGCCGGGTCGAGCCCATCCAGACGAAGCGGTTCGGCCGCAGATCGACCTGCGGCGCGAAGCGTTCGCGGTCGGCCTCGCGGATGCGGCTGTTGATGCCGTCTGCGGCGACGACGAGGTCGTAATCGCGCTTGAGCGCGGCGACGTCCTCGATCTCCTGCGAGAAGACGAGCTTGACGCCGACCTGGCGCGCCCGCTCTTGCAAAAGCATCAGCAGCGTGCGGCGCGAGCAGCCGCAGAAGCCGTTGCCGGGCACGCGACGCACCGTGCCTTTGAAATGGATCTCGATATCGTCCCAATAGGCGAAGCTGCGAACGATCGCCTCATAGCTCGGCAGGTCGGCCGCCTTGAAGAGGTCGAGCGTCTGGTCGGAAAAGACGACGCCGAAGCCGAAGGTGTCGTCGGGGCGGTTGCGCTCGAAGACGGTGACGTCGAGCTCCGGCCAATCCCGCTTCATCAGCAGCGCGTAATAGAGGCCTGCCGGCCCGCCGCCCACCACCGCAATCCGCATGACGCTCTCCCTCGCTCGTGAAATCATTTTAAACCTAAAATAATTTCGGCTCAAGCCCCGATGGATCGGCCATGTTCCCGACCACAGCGCAGGCTGATCGAGTCAAAGCTAAATCCGCATAATACATTGTCATATCAACGATATTTGTCCTCATCCCTGTTTCTCTCCATCCCTCTTGCAAAATGTTTCAGACCTAAAATATATTGACTGCCAAGAGGGAGTGAACGGCATGGCATCGGCTCTGGCGGGACAACATGCCCTGGTGAGCGGCGGCGGACGCGGCATCGGCCGCGCCATTGCCTCCATCCTGCGCCAGGCCGGCGCCCGCGTCTCGATCATCGGCCGCAATGACGGCATCCTGCAACAGGCGGTGATCGCTGGCGCAGCCGATGCCGCCCATGCCGTCGACGTGACCGATGAGAGCGCCGTGAGCGAGGCGATGGCCGGACTCTCGGCGGGACAACCCTTCGACATCGTCGTCGCCAACGCCGGCGCGGCCGAAAGCGTCAGCTTCCAGCGCAGCGACGCGGAGCTGTTCCGACGCATGGTCGAGATCAACCTGATCGGCACGGTGAACTGCTTCCGTCCCGCTTTGCCGGGCATGACCGAGCGCCGCTCGGGCCGGCTGATCGCGATCGCCTCGACCGCGGGGCATCGCGGCTATGCCTATGTCTCGGCCTATGTCGCCGCAAAGCACGCGGTGGTCGGCCTCGTGCGCTCTCTGGCGCTGGAGACGGCGCGCTCCGGCGTCACCGTCAACGCGGTCTGCCCCGGCTACACCGACACCGACATGGTCGCCGGCAGCCTGACGACGATCGCCGCCAAGACCGGCAAGAGCCGCGACGAGGCGCTGGCGGAGCTGACCAAGGACAATCCGCAGCACCGGCTGATTACGCCGGAGGAAGTCGCGGCCGCCGTGCTCAATCTCTGCGGGCCGCAAAGTCGCGGCATCACCGGGCAGTCCATCCTGATCAATGGCGGGGAATTCTGACCATGGAAATCCCGTCCACCGCCCCCTTGCTCGACCGCGAAACCAAGGCGAGCGAGCGCCCCGGCGACCACAAGGATGAGCTGCGCCTCTGGCTGCGGATGCTGACCTGCTCGACCCTGATCGAGAGCGAGATCCGCACCCGCCTGCGCGAGGAATTCAAGACGACGCTGCCGCGCTTCGACCTGATGGCGCAGCTCGAGAAGTCGACCACCGGCATGACGGTCGGCGAGGTCTCGCAGCGGCTGATGGTCTCGAACGGCAACGTCACGGCCGTCGTCGCCGGCCTGCTCACCGACGGGCTGGTCGACAAGCGCCCGGCGGCGCAGGACCGGCGCGTCCAGGTGCTGACGCTGACCGCCCAGGGCAGGCGCGCCTTCAAGGCGATGGCCGAGCGTCATGAAGGCTGGATCGCGGAGCTCTTCGCCGACCTCGGCCCGGCCGAGATCGGCCAGCTCTTCCGTTTGCTCGGTGGGGTCAAGGCCTCGCTCCACCAGGCCATCAGCAACCGCCAGAACGGCACGCCGACCGCGGCGGGAGAGACCGAATGACCAGCGCAAACCCCGTCACCCTGCCGCTTTCCGGCTTCAAGCCGCAGCATTTCCAGCTCTCGGTCGCCGGCAAGGTCGCGACCGTGACGCTGAACCGGCCGGAGAAGAAGAACCCGTTGACCTTCGAGAGCTATCGCGAGCTGACCGATTTCTTCCTCGCAGCGCAGAAGGAGGAAGCGGTCAAGGCGATCGTGGTGACCGGCGCCGGCGGCAACTTTTCCTCGGGCGGCGACGTCTTCGAGATCATCGGGCCGCTGGTCGCGATGGATACCAAGGACCTGCTCAAATTCACCCGGATGACCGGCGAGCTGGTCAAGACCATGCGCGCCTGCCCGCAGCCCATCGTCGCCGCGATCGACGGCATCTGCGCCGGCGCCGGCGCGATCATCGCCATGGCCTCGGACCTGCGCCTTGGCACGGCCGAGACCAAGATCGCCTTCCTGTTCAACCGCGTCGGCCTCGCCGGCTGCGATATGGGCGCCTGCGCGATGCTGCCGCGCATCATCGGCCAGGGCCGCGCCGCCGAATTGCTCTATACGGGCCGGGTACTCAAGGGCGAGGAAGCCGAGCGCTGGGGCTTCCTCAACCGGCTCATCGCCCGCGAGACCGTGCTCGCCGAGGCACAGGCGCTCGCGGCCGAGCTCGCCGACGGGCCGACCTTCGCCAACGCCATGACCAAGCGCATGCTGGAGATGGAATGGGCGATGTCGGTCGAATCCGCGATCGAGGCGGAGGCGGTGGCGCAGGCGCTGTGCATGCAGACCGAGGACTTTTCCCGCGCCTATCACGCCTTCGCCGAGAAGCGGAAGCCGGTGTTCGAGGGCAACTGAGATGGCTGCGCTCGGCACAGGAATCTTCGGCGACACGCTCGACTGGCCCTTCTTCGAGGCGCATCACCGCGACTTCGCCGGGCGGCTCTCCGCCTGGGCCGACGCCACCCTGCCGGGCCTGCCGCATGACGATGTCGACGAAGCCTGCCGGGCCCGGGTGAAAGCGCTGGGCGAGGCTGGTTTCCTGAGGGCCGCCGTACCGGCCGAATACGGCGGACTGCATGCCGCGCTCGACGTACGCACGCTCTGCCTCGCCCGCGAAATCCTCGCCGCCCGCGACGGGCTCGCCGATTTCGCCTTCGCCATGCAGGGGCTGGGGACCGGCTCGATCAGCGTCGCCGGTTCGCCCGAGATGAAGGCGCGCATCCTGCCGGCGGTGGCGCGCGGCGAGAGGATCGCGGCCTTCGCCCTCTCCGAGAAGGAAGCCGGCTCCGACGTCGCCGCCCTGGCGACAACGGCGACGCCGGACGGCAATACCCATGTCCGGATCGACGGCGAGAAGACCTGGATCTCGAATGGCGGCATCGCCGATCATTACGTCGTCTTCGCCCGCTCCGGCGAGGCGCCCGGCGCGCGCGGCCTCTCGGCCTATCTGGTCGAGGCCGATACGCCTGGGCTTTCCATCGCCGAGCGCATCGACGTGATCGCGCCGCATCCGCTCGCGACCTTACGCTACGATGGCTGCCGCATCCCCGCCGCGAACCGCATCGGCGGTCCTGGCGACGGCTTCAAGGTCGCCATGGCGACGCTCGATATCTTCCGATCGACGGTCGGCGCCGCGGCGCTCGGCTTCGCGCGGCGGGCGCTGCACGAAACGGTTTCCCATGCCAAGAACCGCAAGCTCTTCGGCGGGACGCTCGGCGACCTCCAGCTCTCGCAGGCCGCGATCGCCGACAGCGCGACCGAGGTCGATGCCGCCGCCCTCCTCGTCTACCGCGCCGCCTGGACCAAGGATCGGGGCGCGCCTCGCGTCACCCGCGAGGCGGCGCTCGCCAAGCTGGTCGCGACCGAGAACGCTCAGAAGG
The DNA here is from genome assembly GCF_900109525.1 of Allobosea lupini. Classification (GTDB taxonomy): domain Bacteria; phylum Pseudomonadota; class Alphaproteobacteria; order Rhizobiales; family Beijerinckiaceae; genus Allobosea; species Allobosea lupini. Next base: position 427,350 of record NZ_FOAN01000001.1, read on the forward strand.
TGATCGACCGCGCCGTGCAGATCCATGGCGGGCTCGGGGTCACCCGCGGCGTCAAGGTCGAGGAACTCTATCGCGAGATCAGGGCGCTCAGAATCTACGAGGGCGCCAGCGAGGTGCAGAAGGTCGTGATCGCACGCGACCTGCTGAAGTAGGCGCGAGCATGGTCCGCAAAAGTGGGAACCGGTTTTCCGACAAGACCACGCTCAAAAAATAGACCAGGGGAACGAGATGGGTACCGCAGATCTCATGCGGTCGGGACATGTGGACTCTTTCGCGCGGGACAACCTGCCGCCGCGTGAAAGCTGGCCGCGCCTCGACCTCGCAGCCGCCGGGCTGAGCTATCCGGAACGGCTCAACGTCGTCACCGAGTTCGTCGATCGCCATGTCGCCGAGGGGCGCGGCGAACGCGACGCGGTGATCGGCCCGAGCGAGACCTGGAGCTATCGGGCGCTCGCCGAAATCGTGAACCGCATCGCCAATGTGCTGACCCGCGATCTCGGCATGGTGCCGGGCAACCGGGTACTGCTGCGCGCCGCCAACACGCCGATGATGGTCGCGACCTATTTCGCGGTGCTCAAGGCCGGCGGCGTGGTGGTCGCGACCATGCCGATGCTGCGTGCCGGCGAGCTCGCCTATCCGATCCGCAAGGCAAGGATCGGGCTGGCGCTGTGCGATGCGACGCTGGTCGATGAACTCAAGGCTGCCCAACAGCTTGCAGCAGAACTCTCGACCATCGTCACATGGGGCGATGGCGAGCTAGAAGCCCTGATGGACAAAGCCGGCTACGAGAGTTTCGAGCCGGCTGACACGGCGCAAGACGATGTCTGCCTGATCGCCTTCACCTCGGGCACCACCGGCGAACCCAAGGGCACGATGCATTTCCAGCGCGACCTGTTGGCGATCTGCGACGCCTATGGCGCGCGCGTGCTGCAGGCTGCACCTGACGACCGCTTCATCGGCTCGCCGCCGCTCGCCTTCACCTTCGGGCTTGGCGGAATCGTGCTCTTTCCCTTGCGCATCGGCGCCGCCTGCATCCTGCCGGCCAAGGTGGCACCGCCCGATCTCGCCGAAGCGATCGAGCGCCATCGTGCGACGGTCTGCTTCACCGCTCCCACTGCCTATCGCGCCATGCTCGGCAAACTCGCCGAGCGCGACCTCTCTTCACTGCGCATCTGCGTCTCGGCCGGCGAAACGCTGCCGAAGGCGACCTTCGACGCCTGGCAGGAGGCGACCGGGCTGCCATTGATGGACGGGATCGGTGCCACCGAGATGCTGCACATCTTCATCGGCGCGCCGCGTGGCAAGATCCGGCCGGGCTCGACCGGCCTCCCGGTGCCCGGCTACGAGGCGAAGGTCGTTGACGAGGACGGCAAGGAGGTGCCGGACGGCACGCCCGGGCGCCTCGCCGTGCGCGGCCCGACCGGCTGCCGCTACCTCGCTGATCCGCGACAGGCCAAATACATCCTCGATGGCTGGAACGTCACCGGCGACACCTATCTGCGCGATGGCGACGGCTATTTCTGGTATCAGGCGCGCTCCGACGACATGATCATCTCGGCCGGCTACAACATCGCCGGGCCGGAGGTCGAGGCGTCCCTGCTGACGCATGTGGCGGTGGCCGAATGCGGCGTCGTCGGAGCGCCCTGCCCCGAGCGCGGCCAGATCGTGAAGGCCTATGTGCTGCTGCGCGAGGGCTTCACTGGCGATGCAGCGCTGGCCAAGGCGCTGCAGGAGCATGTCAAGGCGACGATCGCGCCCTACAAATACCCAAGGGCCATCGCCTTCGTGACAACCCTGCCGAAGACCTCTACCGGGAAGCTGCAGCGCTTCGCCCTGCGCGAGATCGCGCGCCTGGAAGCTTCGGCTTCCTGACTATTGCTCGAGAAAGACCACGCCCATGACCAGCGGCACCTCGCCATCCGATTCCGCTTCGCGCCGCGCCCGCGCGGTCCTGCCCGAAGGCTGGCCGCAGCCGCGCGGCTATGCCAACGGCATGGTCGCCGAAGGCAAGGTTCTGGTGACCGGCGGTCTCGTCGGCTGGGACGTCCAGGGCGTCTTCGCCAAGGGCTTCGTCGCCCAGGTCGGCCAGACGCTCGCCAACATCAAGGCCGTGGTCGAAGCCGGCGGCGGCAAGGTCGAGGATATCGTGCGCCTGACCTGGTACGTCACCGACATCGAGGCCTATCGCAACAGCCTGGCCGAGCTCGGCCCGGCCTATCGCGCCAATCTCGGCCGGCATTTCCCCGCCATGGCGGTGGTCTCCGTTCCCGCTCTGGTCGAGCCGGAGGCGATGGTCGAGATCGAGGCGACAGCGGTGCTGCCGGGCTGAGCCGTCGCTCCGGCGCAGTGTAAGACGCGCTAGGAATTTACCAAGAATTAGCCACGATACTCGACGGCGCCGCCTGATCCGGGCGGTGAATCGTCAGGAGTATCGCATGACGAGTATCAGCGGCGCTGGGGGCTTTCGCCCGCCACCGCCAGGAGAGCCGCCGAGTTTCGACAAGCTCGACAGCAATAGCGACGGGGTGCTCAACCTCGCCGAATTCTCCGCCGGCGCGCCGAAAGGCGCCGACAACGCCAAGACAGAGAAACTGTTCAAGGCGATGGACACCGACCAGGACGGTTCGGTCAGCAAGGCGGAATCGGACGCCTTCAAGGCGAAGGCGGAGAAGGCCGACCAGCAGACGCAGGCCCTCCTGCTGATGCTCCAGTCGGATACGGCCAACGCCAAGACGACGGCCGAGACCGACGCCAAGGATGGCGAGGACAAGAACTACTTCGCCAAGCTCGATGCCGATTCAGACGGCAGCGTCGCCAAGGACGAATTCCTGAAGGTGGTCGCTCCCGACGGAGACAGCTCGAACGGCCTGCTAAGCCGCCTCTTCGCCGCGATGGATGCGGACAAGGACGGCCAGGTCTCCAAGGAGGAGATGGCCGACTTCAAGAAGCAGATGGAAGAACGCGCCTCGCAGCGGCCGCCTCCGCCACCATTGCCGGCGGAGATCAGCGGCGCGTCGGAAGCTTATGGCCAGACCTACCAGCTCGGAGCGAAAGCTTCCGCTGGCACGACCTATTCCCAGGCGGCCTGATCACCGCTTGCGCAACGCCGGGCCGGCAGAAGGCCGTCCGGCGCTCTTCGGGATACGCGGTTCAGATGCCCGCCCCGTCATAGAGCGAAGGCGGTGCCTGCTTTGCCCACAGCCTCGCATGCAGGCCCTTCAGCAGCGGCCGCAGCGCGATATCGCCGAGTGCAAGCACGGCCGCGAGACCCCACTGCCCCGTCGACAGCGCCACGACGGCGAAGACGAACAATCCGCTTGCCAGGCGCCAGCTCGCGGCCTCGAACCAAGCGCGTCGTTCCTGCGCACCGCGCCCGCCGACGAGACGCAGGACCGCGCGGCTGACCGCACCAGCCTCAGTGATCGAACGAGCCTTGTCCTGAGCTTTATGGGTCTCGACAAAGCCGAAGGCGACCGTCTGGTTGCTGAGCCTGTCGATCAGAATGAAGCCACCGAGCTCGCGGCTATGCGTGTAGTCGAGCACTGCGAGCTGCCGGTCGAGCGTCAGCGTCGCCAGGCCGATGCCGTTCATCGCCAGGCTGTCGGCCGGTGCCTCGGCATAGCTTTCGATATCGACGCTGTGGTGCAGGCGCACGATCTGCGCGTTGGCGCTCGCAGTGGCGAGCTTCACGATGAACTCGCCGCCTTCGCGCAACGCCGCCTCGCCGGTCCAGAGCAGGCGCGCCTGTAATTCCTGCTTCACCACCGGAGCGTGAGCGACCGAGGCAATGACGTCGCCGCGCGAGACGTCGATCTCGTCCGCAAGCGTGACCGTCACCGACTGGCCGGCGCTCGCCTGCGAGACGTCGCCGGACGGCGCGAGGATGCGGGCGATCGTGCTGCGACGGCCCGACGGCAGCGCCGCGACCGCATCGCCCACGCGCAGGCGCCCGCGCGCGACCGTGCCGGCGAAGCCGCGGAAGTCGAGATCGGGACGGTTGACCCATTGCACCGGCAAAGCGAAGCCGGTTTCGACTTCCGCCTCAGCGACGACCACGACGGATTCGAGCAGGGGCAGCAGCGCCGGGCCGCGATACCAGGGCGTCAGCTTGGAAAGACCCGTGACGTTCTCGCCGTCTCGAGCCGAGACCGGGACGAAGTCGATGCTGGCGAAGCCTAAGCCCGCGACGGCCTTGCGATAGTCCTGCTCGATCTGGCGGAAGACCGCCTCGTCATAGCCGACCAGGTCCATCTTGTTGACGGCGACGACCACATGGCGGACGCCGACCAGCGAAACGATGAAGGAGTGCCGGCGCGTCTGCGGCAGCAGGCCCTTGCGGGCGTCGATCAGGATGATGGCGAGGTCCGCGGTCGAGGCGCCGGTCGCCATATTGCGGGTGTACTGCTCGTGACCGGGCGTGTCGGCGACGATGAAGCTGCGCTGGTCGGTCGAGAAATAGCGATAGGCGACATCGATGGTGATGCCCTGCTCGCGCTCGGCCGAGAGCCCATCGACCAGCAGAGCGAAGTCCGGCGCCGCGCCCTGCGTGCCGAACTTGCGGGAATCTGAGTCGAGCGCAGTGAGCTGGTCGTCGAAGACCGCGCCGGCCTCATAGAGAATCCGGCCGATCAGAGTCGACTTGCCGTCGTCGACCGAGCCGCAGGTGATGAAGCGCAGCAAGGCCCGCGCGCTGCCCTCGGTTCTCTGGCTCTGGTCGTTGGCGGGGTGCGGCTGACCAGCCGGAGCGGGCTGGCCCTTCAACTTCGCGAGCGCCGCCATCAGAAATAGCCTTCCTGCTTCTTCTGCTCCATCGAGCCGGAGCCGTCATGGTCGATGACGCGCCCTTCCCGCTCGGAGGAACGTGACGCACGCATCTCGGCGATGATGTCGGTAAGGTTCGCCGCTTCGCTCTCGACCGCGCCGGTCAGCGGGTAGCAGCCGAGCGTGCGGAAGCGGACCATGCGGGTCTCGAGCTTTTCGCCGGGCAGCAGCTCCATGCGCTCGTCGTCGCGCATGATCCAGGCGCCGTTGCGGCGCACGACCGGGCGCGGCGCGGCGAAATAGAGCGGCACGACCGGGATGTTCTCGAGCGCGATGTAGTCCCAGACGTCCTTCTCGGTCCAATTGGAGAGCGGGAAGACGCGGAAGCTCTCGCCCTGGGCCTTGCGGGTGTTGAACAGCCGCCAGGGCTCGGGCCGCTGGTTCTTCGGATCCCACCGATGCTGGGCCGAGCGCAGCGAGAACACCCGCTCCTTGGCCCGGCTCTTCTCCTCGTCGCGACGGGCGCCACCGAAGGCCGCGTCGAAGCCGTATTTGTCGAGCGCCTGCTTCAGCCCTTGCGTCTTCATCACATCGGTGTGCAGGCGCGACCCCGAGGCGAACGGGTTCACGCCGGCCCTCCGGCCCTCCTCGTTGATGTGCACGATCAGGTCGAGCCCGAGCCGGCTCGCGGTCTGGTCACGGAAGGCGATCATGTCCCGGAACTTCCAGGTCGTGTCGACATGGAGCAGCGGGAATGGCGGCTTGCCGGGATAGAAGGCCTTCATGGCAAGATGCAGCAGGACCGCCGAATCCTTGCCGATCGAATAGAGCAGCACCGGCTTTTCGCAGGTCGCGGCGACCTCGCGGATGATGAAGATCGCCTCGGCTTCGAGCTTCTGCAGATGACTGAGCTGGATCACGCCAAAACCTCCGCGGCCGGCTTGGACCGCACCAACCGGCCGTCCGGGCCGACATGCAGGCCGCACTCCTTGGCGGCTTCCTCTTCCCACCACCAGCGCCCCGCCCGCTCCGGCTCGCCCGGCTGGATGGCGCGGGTGCAGGGCTGGCAGCCAATCGAGAGGAAACCCTTCTCATGCAGCGGGTTGAGCGGAACATCGTGCTTGCGGGCGAAGGCCAGCGCCTGGTCGCGCGACCAATCGAGCAGGGGATTGAACTTGATGAGGCTGCGCTCCCGGTCGGCCTCGGCGAGCGCGACGCCACCGCGTGCGGCCGACTGGTCGGCGCGCAGGCCGGTGATCCAGGCGGCGGCTCCGGCGAGCGCCCGGCCGAGCGGCTCGACCTTGCGGACATTGCAGCAGGCCTTGCGGGCCTCGATCGAATTGTAGAAGCCGTTGATGCCGTGGCCGAGTACGAAGGCCTCGACCGCGTCGTGACGCGGATAGAACGGCATGATCGTGATGCCGTAGCGCGCCTCGGTCTGCGCCCAGAGCGCATGAACCTCACCGAAGAGCCGGCCGGTATCGAGCGTGACGATCTCGATCGGCAGGTTCTGGGTTGCGATCAGATGGGTGACGACCTGATCCTCGAGGCCGAAGCTGGTGGTGAAGACGAGGCGCCCACCAGTGTTCCGCACCAATCCTGCGAGGCGCTCGGCTGCATCCGACGTTCCGAACGCAGCATTGAGGTTTTCGGCCTGTTCCTGCAACTCGACCATGTACTTGCTCTGCGCAGACAAGGCCGACGCGGCCGGCACGATGCCGCCCTCGCCCGCCACGACCTGCCATGTCGTCAGTCAGTGGGATGTTCTGTAAATCGAACAATCCACATATAACTTGAAAGCCTATCAATCAATTTACATCAGATAGCGTGAATTTTCTTATTTCGAGGAAGAAGGAGAAAATCCTTCCCGATCCACCGACTCCGTAGCCTGCTCGCAAGCGCGCCTGAGCCGTTGCCACAGGAACTTTCGCTCAAGCACCTGCGTTGACGGGACATGCAGGCTGGTCCTGCGACACTACAGGGGGACTATCATGGCGAATTCGGCAAACCACGCGGTCGAGAGCTTGCGCAAGGAGCAGCGCGAACAGCGCAATGACGCGAAGAAGGCGGGTGGCTCGGCCGAGAAGGAACTCGACAAGGCGCTGAAGGACACCTTTCCCGCCAGCGATCCGGTCGCGCCGCAAGTTCCGACCAAGCCCGGAGCGCCCAAGCACCGGAGCTGATGCTGACACGCTCCATCGCGGACGGAGCTATTCTCCATCATCTCGGCCTGACGAGATGGAGATGGCTATGCCTGACCGTGCGAGAGTCGATGCCTTTGTCGCCGCCGTCGTGAGCGGCGATCATGTCGGCGCCATTCGCGATTTTTACACTGACGACGCGACCATGCAGGAGAACGCCAACGAACCGCGCCGCGGCCGCGAGGCGCTGATGGCGCACGAGGCGCGCGCGCTGGAGCGGCTCGAGAAGATGCACACGCATCCCCCCGCCGCAGTGCTGGTCGACGGCGACCATGTCGTCGTCCGCTGGATTTTCGACGCGACCGACAAGACAGGCGTGACGCGCCGGCTCGAAGAGCTGGCTTTCCAGCGCTGGCGGGGCGACCGCATCGCCGAAGAGCGCTTCTTCTACGACACCGGAAGCGCGTGGCGGGAGGTCGGTTCAAGCGCAACCTGACAGCAAGGTCAGATCGGGACACCTGAGCTCTCACTTGCAGCTGGTCTCGCCGGAGCGCTATCGACGTGGAAGCGAGAGCGTCGATGATTGCTGGTGATGAGAACGAGGTCCGTCCTGCTGCGGCGTTCCTGCCCAGCGGGGTCCGGCTTCATCTGAAGGAATTCGGATCCCGGGATGCCGAGCCGGTCCTGCTCCTGCATGGCTGGCCCCAGACGTCTTATGCCTGGCGGCACGTTGCGCCGCTGCTAGCAAAGGCCGGATACCGGGCGATCGCGGTGGATCTGCGTGGCTTCGGCCACAGCTCGAAGCCGCCCGACGGCTATGACAAGAAGAGCGTCGCACGCGACCTGCTCGAACTGCTCGACAGCCTCGCCATTCCGTCGTGCTGGGTGGTCGGTCACGACATGGGCGGACAGGTGGCCTATCCGTTCGTGGCGCAATGGCCGGAGCGGGCGAAGGGCCTGGTGTTCATCGAGTCGGGCCTGCCCGGCTTCGGCCAGGAGAACGCCATGAACATCGCGCAGGGCGGGAGCTGGCATTTCGGCTTCAACGCCGCCGGCGACATCGCCGAAGCCCTGGTCGCCGGCCGCGAGCACATGTTCATCCGCCATATGCTGCATCGCGACAAGGTCGGGCTGTGGGACCGCACGGCCATCGCCGAGGCGGACATCGCGGTCTATGCCGCAGCAGCAGCAGCCCCCGGCTGCCTGCGGAGCATGTTCGCCTACTACAGAACCCTGTTGTCGCATGACCTTCAGGACAACCTGGATTTCGGCTCGCGCAAACTGATGCTCCCGGTCCTGGCGATCGGCGCCGAGCACGGTTATCGCGGCGCAGCCCTCGCGACGATGCAGCGGGTCGCGGCAAATCCACAAGGCTGGATCGCCAGCCATAGCGGGCACTATGTTCCTGAAGAGCGCCCGGCCGAACTGAGCGAGCGGCTCGTCTCCTTCTTCGCCGGCGCCGGCTAGAGCAATTCCAGCAACAGTGCGCAGCGGTTTTGCGTCAGGAGTTGCGTGAAAACAGAGAGATGGAGCATTGGAGGCGAACCCGCGTTCGCCGGAAATGCTCTAGGCGCCGGACGGCACCTCGCGCCCACTCAGCGCAGGCCGCTCGGCCCGACCGTCAGCTTGTCGCCAATCTGGATGAATTTGAGGGGATTGCGCGCCTCGTCCGAGAGCCGCGTCTCATAGTGAAGATGCGGGCCGGTCGAGCGGCCGGTCGAGCCGACGCGGCCGATGACCTGGCCTGCGGCGACGATCTGGCCGGCCTTGACGTCGAAGGCCGAAAGATGGCCGTAGCGCGTCGTCACGCCATTGCCGTGATCGAGTTCGACGAGGTTGCCGTAGCCGCCGGCAACCTCTGCACGCAGCACCTTACCTGCCCCGGCAGCGTGCACCGGCGTGCCGGTCTCGCCTCGAAAGTCCATGCCGGCATGCATCGCGGTGCCGCCGGTGAACGGATCGGAGCGCGGGCCAAAATTGCTGGTGGTGGTGTCGTCGGTCGGGACCGGGCGCTGGAATGGGACGATGGTCGCAAGGTCACGCCAGCGCCCGAAAACTGCGCGCGCTTCGCCGAGCTGCATCAGCGCATGCTCGAAGGTACCGGGCTTCACCGTCATCGGTATGAGCGGGCCGCCCATGCCCGGCTGGCCCGGCGGCAGCTTGACCTTGGCAGGATCGAGCCCGATCTCGGACAGCGCTGCCTTCACTTCCTGCACACGGCCGACGAGCTGGCGCCCGAGCGCCGGAAGCTGCTGGTTCTGGCCGTTCTGCACCCGGTCGAGCGATTGGCCGAGTATGGCGATGCGCTGGTCGAGCGACATCGTCTCAGCTGCCTTGACCGCTGCCGCGACCTGCCTGCGCTGTTGCGCCAGTATGGCGGGATTGACGCGATCCAGTACATTCTGGCCATCGGCGAACTGATTGCCGCCCTGCGCCTTGGCGCCGCCCTGCGGCAGGATCGGCCCGACTGCCTGGCCGGTCAGCGCGCCGAGCAGGGCCTGGCGGGCCTCGAGCTCGATCTGACGCGTGATCAGGTCGGCGAGCTGGTCGCCCGCCTTGCCGGACGCAGCGGGCTGGCCCGGCTGCGACGGCAGGCCGGGCGAATTGCCGGATGCGACGATGGCGCTGACGAGGCGACGCTGCAGCGCCTTGAGCTTCTCGTCATAGCTGCTCTGCAGGATGGCCTGCTCCTGCTGGAGTGCCGCGACGCGGCTCTTCTCCTCATAGAGCAGATAGCCGGTGACGCCGGCAGCGACGATCGCCAGGACAGCCAGCATCCAGGGCAGCACGCTGCCGCGTCCCGCCCCTGACCGTCCGCCGCCGCTACGTGGACGCCGCGCTGTCTCGCTCTCCGGCTGGAGAGAGGTGGTGCTGGCGGCCTCGTCGGGCCGTCGCTTCAGGCGAACCGGTTGCACGTCTCTGTTTCCACGTCGAACCCGCCGCGCAAGTATATCTCAAACAGAGATCGGCGGCGATGCTTGTCTTGCTGCTGGCCCCGTTCCGTCATTCCGAGGAGCGTAGCGACGAAGCAATCCAGGGGACGTAGAGCCCGCCACTCGTGAATTGCTTCGTCGCCGTCGCAATGACGCTGGGACCACCACTTCAATTGCAGGCGTAGTGGAAAGCGCCATCCTCCACCGTGACCTTCGCCTCGGTCAGCGGCTTCTTCTCCAATTGCAGGTTGAGGATGCTGCGCGAGAGCGCCGGCAGCATCGAGTTGGTGATGATGTTGTCGATCATGCGCCCGCCCGAATCCGGGTCGTTGCACTGGGCGACGATGTGCTCGACCACCGCGTCGTCATAGGTGAAGGCGGCGTTGTGATTGTCGCGCAGGCGCTTGCCGATGCGCCCGAGCTGGAGGCGCACGATCCCGCCGAGCATCTCGCCGGAGAGCGGGTAATACGGAATCGTCACCAGACGGCCGATCAGCGCCGGCGGGAAGACCTTGAGCAGTGCCGGCCGCAGCGCGACCGCGAGCTCCTCGGAATCCGGACGGCTCGCCTCGTCGCCGGCCATGCGCATGATCTCGTCGGTGCCGACATTCGAGGTCAGGATGATCAGCGTGTTCTTGAAGTCGATGCGCCTTCCGGTACCGTCCTCCATCGTGCCCTTGTCGAAGACCTGAAAGAACAGCTCGTGCACGTCGGGATGGGCCTTCTCGACCTCGTCGAGCAGCACGACCGAATAGGGCTTGCGGCGCACGGCCTCGGTGAGGCGTCCGCCCTCGCCATAGCCGACATAGCCGGGAGGCGCCCCCTTCAGCGTGGAGACGGTGTGAGCCTCCTGGAACTCGCTCATGTTGATGGTGATGACGTTCTGCTCGCCGCCATAGAGCGATTCAGCCAGCGCCAGCGCTGTCTCGGTCTTGCCGACGCCGGAGGGGCCGCAGAGCATGAACACGCCGATCGGCTTGTTCGGATTGTCGAGCTTGGCGCGATTGGTCTCGATGCGCTTGGCGATCATGGCGATGCCATGCCCCTGCCCGACCACGCGCTTGTTCAGCGTCGCGGCGAGGTTGAGCACGGTCTCGATCTCGTCCTTGACCATGCGGCCGACGGGGATGCCGGTCCAGTCGGAGACGACGGAGGCGACCGACTGCTCGTCGACATGGGCATAGATCATCCGGCCCGCCGGATCGATCGCGCCGAGCGCATCGAACTTCTCGCGCAGGCTGGCGCGCGTGGCCTCGGGATCGGCCGGCGCTTCGGCGGGCGCGGCGTCGGCAGATGCCTCGCCACCAGCAGGAACAGCCTCAGCGGCCGGTTTCTCGCCGAGCTTGCCGCGCAGCAGCGTGATCTCCTCGACGAGGGCGAGCTCGGAAGCCCAGTCGGCTTCGAGCGCCTCCAGCTTCGCCGTCAGCGCAGCGCTCTCTTCCTCGATCTTGCCGAGGCGCTCATCGGTGGCGTCGCCGAGATCCTTGTCGGCGATCAGCGCGATCTTCTCCTTCTCCAGCGCGGTAATGGCGACGCGGGCATCCTCGATCGCCGCCGGGGTTGCAGTCTGGCTGATCGCGACGCGAGCGCAGGCCGTATCGAGCAGGCTCACCGCCTTGTCGGGGAGCTGCCGTGCCGGGATGTAACGCGAGGAGAGCTGCACGGCTGCGACGATGGCGGCGTCGGAGATGCGGACCTTGTGGTGCTTTTCCATCGGCCCGATCAGGCCACGCAGCATCGTGCAGCAGCGCACGACGTCCGGCTCGTCGACCTGGACCGGCTGGAAGCGCCGGGTCAGTGCCGGATCCTTCTCGAAATACTGGCGATACTCGGACCAGGTCGTCGCGGCGATGGTGCGCAGCGTGCCACGGGCCAGCGCGGGCTTCAGCAGATTGGCGGCGTCGCCGGTGCCGGCAGCTCCGCCTGCGCCGATCAGCGTATGCGCCTCGTCGATGAACAGGATCACCGGCGTCGGCGAAGACTGGACCTCGTCGATGACCGATCGCAGGCGCTGCTCGAACTCGCCCTTCATCGAGGCGCCGGCCTGCATCAGGCCGATGTCGAGGGCGCAGACCTTGACCCCGCGCAAGGGCGGCGGCACGTCGCCGGCGACGATGCGCTGGGCGAAGCCTTCGGCGATCGCGGTCTTGCCGACGCCGGCCTCGCCGGTGAGGATCGGGTTGTTCTGGCGCCGGCGCATCAGCACGTCGATGACCTGGCGGATCTCGTCGTCGCGCCCGAGGATCGGGTCCATCGTGCCTGAGCGCGCCTTCTCGGTCAGGTCCTGCGAGAAGCGGTCGAGCGCGGTGGTGCCCTTGGCGCCATCCGCCTGCTCTGCGCCCGGCGTGCCGGCGGCGCGCAGCCCCGAGCCGTCCATCGGCCGCAGGTTCTCCTCTTCGGAGTCCTTCCAGATCTTGGCGTACCCGGCGGCGAGCTCCTCGACCGGGATCTTGCCGAACTCCTTGGAGATGCCGGTCAGCGCCCGCTTGAGCTCGAGCGACTTCAGCGCCGCGACCAGGACATGGCCGCTCCGGATCTGGGTCTCGCCGAAGAACAGCGTGGCGTAATGCCAGCCGCGGTCGAGCACGTCGACGACGTTGTTCGCGACGCCGGGCATCTCCGTTTCGTTCTTGCGGAAACCCTCGATGACGCCGCCGATATCGGTGGCCAGCCGAGCCATGTCGAGGCCGTAATGCTGCGCGGTCAGCCCGATATCGGTGGAGCGCCGCTGCAGGATCTGGGCGAGCCAGTGCGCCAGCTCGACATTGCGGTTGCCGGCTCCCTTGGCCTGGCGCAAGGCCTGGATGAAGGCTTCATAGCCGACGCGGTTGAGTTTGCCGGTGACGGCTTCGAGACTGATGTCGGCCATGGCGGTCCCCTATCGTCTGTCTTTTTGAATCAGGTTTGTTTCAATGAAGCTGGCTTGGTGGAAGCTTGCTTGGTCAAGTTCTGGCTTTGCCGGCTGCGCTTCTGGCGCATGCGTTCGGCCGGGTGGAAACGGGCATCGCGGCGCAGGCTGCCGTCCGGGACGTTCCAGTTCGGCGAGATCCAGCTCGACCAGCCGAGCGCGCCGGAGCGGCCGAGCTGCATTGGCTGGACCTTGCCGACCGGCAAAGCGAGCTCGACATCCCATTCGAACTGCTCGCCGAGATAGAAGAACACCGCGTCGGCCAGAGGCTCGCAGCGATCGCCATTCGGCAGGAAGCGGTTGAACTGCTCGAGGTCGCGGGCGACCAGCTTGACCCGGAACTTGTCCTCGACGCTGTAGACGCTGGCGCCGAGCAGGACATTGCTGCCCAAGGCGCATTGGCCGCGGCCGAGCTTGGTCCTGTCCTCGGGGTCGAAGACCAGCCGCATGCCGACGAATTGCTCGACCTCGACCTCGATGTCGAAGAGCCCGGCGAGCAGGCTGCGCAGGCGCGAAGCCGACTTGGCCTGCGCGCCGGTGAGACCGGCATGGGCGAGCTTTTCGGGATCGGGGACGCTGTCACGGTTCTGATAGGGCTGCGAGCCCAGGCCCGTCATGCTGCCGACATAGGCGATGAAGCGGTCCTTGTCGGGCCGGTCATGCTGCGCGACAGGCCGCGAATCCGCCCAGGCCCGGTAGAAGAGCTGCAGGAACCGGTTGTTGAAGATGTCGAGGAAGCGCGGGAAGGCGTCGTCGCGAACGAGCTGCCAGTGATAGCTCTCCTCGGTCGTCGCCAGCGGCAGCGCACCTTGCGGGCCGAGCAGGCCGAGGAACTTGACGAAGAGTCGCAGCCGGCCCTGCAGGTCGCGATCGGCCTCGGCGATGGTCGAGGCCGGAAAGTCCATATAGGGCTGTTCGCCGAGCGCGACGTATTCGTCCCGCCTGGCGGCGACGTCACCGATGCGCTCGCGCTCCGGGAAGCTGCGTTCGATCCGGCGCAGCGCCGCATAGAAATCATGCCGCCAGGGTTCGGCCCGCAACCCTTCGACGAAGGGCGGCTCGACGCGCAGATCGTCGAGCGCGGCCGGTGGCGGCAGGGCTGGCGCGCGCTCGTTCACAGGATACGCCTCGTGCCGGCGCGCGGCGGGAAGCGCATGACCTCGCCGCGCTCGACGGTGCGGATCACGGTCTGCGTGAAATGGTTCATCGCCGCGTATTCGGCGAAGAAGCGGTCGAGGATCGCCCCCAGCAGGAAGACGCCGCTGCCCTCGAACGCCTTTTCGTCGAAGAGGACTGTGATCTCGAGCCCGCGCGCGGCGCCTGTTCCGGCCCGCTGCGGGAAGCGCCGGATCACCGGGCGGCTGTCGACACTCTTGATGCCGCGGATGCGGCGCTCCGTGGCGCTGTCGGCGAGGTCGGCGAAGAGCGAGAGCATCTCGCGCAGCGCCTCGGCGTTCTCGCCGGCGCCACGCTGAACCAGGCCGAGATGGTTGAGGCTGAGCAGATTGATCAGCCGCCAGGTGACGACGCCGGTGCTCGCCGTCTCCGAGCGCAGCCGAAGCTGCGAGACGATCGGCTCGCGCGGCGGGGTTGGACCGGCGAGGGAGGTCACGTCGAGCACGACATTGTCGATCAGGCGGAAATCGGCGCCGCCGACGCCGGTCGGCAGATGCTCGGTCAAATGGCGGTTGGAGCAGAGAGCCCGGATGCTGAGCTCGGCCACGGCTGCGGCATCGGAAACCGTCGCCGGCTCGTAGAGGGAGATGAACATCTCGGTGCCGGTATAGTCGGACGCCCGCCCCTCGCGGCGCTCCGCCGAGGAACGCCGGCGCGGCAGACGCCGCTGCGTGTAGAGCAGGCCGTGGGTCGGCGAAGCGCCTTCGGGTGAGGAATAGAGCGGGTGGACCGGCTGCTTGTCGCGGCCGCCGCTATAGTGCGCGTAGACGTCGAGGATCGAGTGCGGCTCGTAGTCGAGCATGCGGCTGCGATCGGGCACGACGTGATATTCGTGCTCGTTCCGGCGCACCGGGATGCGGTCGGTCGTCTTCTCGAACAGGTTCACCGCGGGGGCGGCATAGAGCGCGAAAATCTCGCGCTGGACCGCTGCCGGCAGGCGCGTGTTGACCTCGTCGAAGACGAAGATGATGTCGACCGTCTTGGCCTTGAGCCGGGACATCACCTTGTCGAGACCGCTCAGCTTGAAGCCGAGGAATTTGCGCGGGAACCAGAACTGCTCGCGCAGCAGGTCGAAGCCGCGGAAGACCCGCGTATCGGCCGGCAGCAGCGCCTCGTCCTCATCGAAGCCGATCTGCTCCAGCGCGCACTCCGCCCCCAACAGCACCACGGGATCGCCGAACTCGTCGAGATAGCGGAAATAGAGGCCGAGGCGGTCGGCGAAGATCTGCTCATAGAGGGCGATCGCATCGGCTTCCGTGCCGAGCAGGTGCACTGTGAGCTCGCGCGTCTTGCAGCCGGCAAACCAGCTGTTCGGCAGCTTGCTCGCCTGCTCCGGCGACGGTTCCTCGGCCGGGTCGCTGGCGATGCGATGGGTCAGCGACAGGCGCAGTCCCGAGAGCACCCGGCCGTCGGCCGGGAGCCCAAGCGCCTGCAGCCGCCCCGGCGCGGCGATGTATTCGGCCGAGGCGACCTCGAACGGCCAGATCGTGACGGGCGAGCTCAGCCGGTAGCGGCAGGCGACGCGTCGGTCGCGCTCGACATAGGTTGCGTCGAGATAGGAGCCACGCGGCACCTCGACCCCCTCGCGCAGGGCCGGGTCGCCGTAGGTGGGCGCGATCCCGGCGAGCAGAGCCGACGGCGTCGGCGCCAGATAGTTCGGGATCAGCTGCTCGAGCAGATTGTTGGTGAACTCGGGGAATTCGTGCTTGAGCTTGAGCTGGACCCGCGCGGCAAGGAAGGCCGCCCCCTCCAGCAGGCCGCCGACCATCGGGTCCATGCGCTCGCCGACGAGACCGCCGAGCCGCTCGGCGATGCCGGGGTATTCCTCGGCGAACTCCTTCGTATGCTCGGTGAAGAGCCTGAGCTCGCGATTGTAGAAGTCGAGGAATTCCTGGTTCATTCCACGCTACCGGTTCTTGATCGCGATCTTGCCGGTGTCGAGTTCGACATCGGCGACGAATTGCACCGGAATATTCAGCGGCTCGCAATTGAGATCTGCCCGCACGATGAAGCGGATCTTGAGCTCGGCCTTGTCGAGCCCCTCGTCGCGCTCGACCACGATCGACTGCTTCATCAGCCGCGGCTCGTAGGCGAGCAGCACCTGCGCGAGCTCGTCCTTGATCGCGCCGACCCGGTGCTCGTCGATCGACTTGTTCTGCACGTCCGGGAAGCCGCAGTTGAGCACGGAGCGGCGGACATGCTCGAAGCGCGACAGATCGGTCGAGGAAGCGAAATTGATCGTGTTGACCAGGGCTTCGAGGTCGAGCGCGATCTCCTGGCGCAGTTTGCTCTCGGTGATCGCGGTCCGCGGCGCAGCGCGGCGCCCAGCCACCACGCGCTCGCCACCGGCGTCGCGCAGGTCGAGCTGGACCTTCGCGTCCTTGGCGCGATGCGCCTCGCGGAAGGCGAACATCAACGGCGGCCGCAACCGGTTCTTCGCCTTGGGGTCGAGCATCTGGGTCATCCCGAACGAAGCTGCTCAATACGACGGACTCCCGGTGATTGCTGCCGCAATCGCGGGGAGTCCGTGCGGAACGTGACAGGATCGGCGACGCCGGTCGAGGCGAGACACCGGAAGCTGCCCTCCAGCCGGGCCCGCCCGAGCGGACCCGGCTGGAATGGCGTATTACTCTTGGTTCTTCTTGAGGTCGTAGGTACCGGTGATCGCCGAACCCAGCGAGCCGTCCTTGTTCTGCGGCTTGTATTCGAACTTGATCTTGGCGAAGTTCAGCGAGAACTGATCGGTCGGGACCGGGTTGCCGCCGGTCGAGTCGCCCGACTGGTAGCTCGACACGAGCAGGTCCTCGAGCGTGACCGTGTAGAACTCCTGCTGGCCCTTGCCCTGCTTGCGGACGTGCAGCACGGCCTTCTTGATGTGCTCGCCGGTCGAGCACTTCAGCATCAGGGTCGCCGAGGCCTTGTTGACGTTGGCCGTGCAGTGCAGGTCCTGATAGCTCGCCTTGCCGGCGCCGCCGCCATGCCCAGCGGCGTGCGTGCCGGAATTGCTGACGCCCCAGGAGAAGGATTCGATCTCGATCGTGTCCTTGTGCTTGGCGTCCTGGCTTTCGCCCTTGATACCGTCGATCTCCAGATGGAAGTCGCTAGCCATGGTGCTCTCCAATTGTTGGCTGATTGAGGTGATTTAGGCATAGAACTCGCGTCGCCTGGAGAGCTCCCCCCATGCGTCGCTACTCTCCCTGCGCCGCGAGCGCAGGGTCGACTGTTGTCCTGGGGGCCGGCGCGCCTAAGGGCCCGCCTGGGTCTCAGGTCTTAGGCGCCGGCAGGCGCGAGACGAGGCTCAAACCGATATCCATGCCCTCGAGCTGGAAGTGCGGCCGGAGGTAGAACTTGGCCGAATAATAGCCCGGGTTCTCCTCGTCCTCGAAGACGTCGATGCGCGCATCGGACAGGGGCTTGCGCGCCTTCGTCTCCTCGCTGGAGTTCAGCGGATCGCCGTCGACATATTCGGTGATCCACTCCTGCAGCCAGCGACGCAGGGGTTCGCGCTCCTTGTAGGAGCCGATCTTGTCGCGCACCATGCACTTCAGGTAATGCGCGAAGCGCGACACGGCGAACATATAGGGAAGTCGCGAAGACAGGTTGTCGGAGGCCGTCGCCGCGACGCCGTCGGGCCCGAAGAAGGTCTTGGGCTTGTAGAGCGACTGCGCGCCGATGAAGGCCGCCTTGTCCGTGTTCTTGCGATGGATCAGCGGGATCAGGCCGGACTTGGCCAGTTCTGCCTCGCGGCGGTCGCTGATCGCGATTTCGGTCGGGCACTTCAGGTCGACGCCGCCGTCATCGGTCGGGAAAGTATGGGTCGGCAGGTTGAGAACCTCGCCGCCCGACTGGACGCCGCGGATGCGGGTGCACCAGCCATACTCCTTGAAGGCCCGGTTGATGTTCACCGCCATGGCGTAGGCGGCGTTCATCCAGGCGTATTTCTCGCCCTTGTGGCCGTCGGTGTCTTCCTCGAAGGCGAACTCCTCGACCGGCTCCGACTTGGCCCCGTAGGGAACCCGCGCCAGCACCCGCGGCAGGCACAAGCCGACATAGCGGGAGTCGGCCGCGTCGCGCAGACCCTTCCAGGCCGCATAATCGGGCGTATCGAAGACCTTGCCGAGATCGCGCGGGTTCGAGAGCTCCGTCCAGGAGTCCATGCCCATCAGGTTCGGGTCGGCGCCGGTGAAGAATGGCGCATGGGCGGCGGCCGCGATCTTGGACAGATCGCGCAGCAACTGCACGTCCGTGGGGGCGTGACTGAAGTGATAGTCGCCGACGAGCGCGCCGAAGGGCTGGCCGCCGAGCTGACCGAACTCCTGCTCGTAGAGCTGCTTGAACAGCGGGCTCTGGTCCCAGCGGGCGCCGGGATAGGTCTTGAGGTTACGGTAGAGCTCGGTCTTGCCGACGTTCATCACCTTGATCTTCAGCTGCGAGTCGGTCTCGGAGTTGAAGACGAGGTAGTTCAGGCCGCGCCAGGCGCTTTCGAGCTTCTGGAATTCCGGTGCGTGCAGCACCTCGTTCATCTGCTCGCTGAGCTTGGCGTCGAGCCGGGCGATCATCTCCTCGATCGTGTCGAGTACGTCGCCCTTGATCAGCGTCGAGTCGGCGAGAGCCTGGTTGACCAGGGTCGCGACCGCGTTCTCGACCTCGCTGGCCGCTCGTTCGGTCTTCGGCTTGAAGCTCTGCTTCAGCAGTGCCGAGAAGTCGTCGGCGCCTTGCGTTTCAGCAGCTGCCGCGCCGGGTTGTTGGATCTGTGCTTCCGCCATAGCCGCCTCGCTTACCCGTTGCTGTCCTGCTTGTCGTCACCAGCCGGCTTTTCGCCGAGCTTGTCCTTCAGCGCCGCCATCAATTGCGGATCAGCCAGAAGGGCCTTGAGCTGGTCGCTGGCCGCGACCTTGCCATCCATGTAGCGCAGGAGGTTGGCGAGCTGCTCGCGTGCCTCCAGCAGCTTGGCCGTCGCCGGAATCTGGCGGGCGATCGCAGCCGGGTTGAAGTCCTCGTATTTCTTGAACTTCAGCGACACGGACAGCTTGTCGCTCCCGTCCCCGAGCTTGTTCGGCACGGTAAAGGCCGCGCCCGGTTCGATCGCGGCCATGCGCTGATCGAAATTGTCCATGTCGATGTCGAGGAACTTGCGGTCGCCAACGTCGGGCTTCTCGACCGCCGAAGCATTGCCCGACAGATCGGCGAGAACCCCCATCACGAAGGGCAGCTCGACCTTCTGGTCGGCATTGTAGGGATCCTCATAGGTAATGTGGACCCGCGGTGGCCTATTGCGGCGAATGAATTTCTGCCCCGAATCTCCGGCCATGACGGCGCCCCTTCCTTTAGAGGCATCACGCAAGGAGAGCGTGATGCCACGCTTACGATCCAGCTCGCTATACCATACACACTTGCCGACCGCTTGACAGTTCTTGTCGAACTGCTCGCATCGGCTGCACAAGATCCAGCCAGCTCAGCTTTGCAGGCGGATGACGTCACCGCATCCACCGAACGAATGAGGCGCGGCGCTCCACGAAGGGACCGTCGCGACCTACTCGCCGCTGCTCTGCCTTATGCCGACTTCAGGCAGGATATCGCCGAGCAGCGACAGAAAATCTTGCTGCGCCAGCGCACAGGCCTTGTCCATCAGCAGCGGCACCGGATTGGACGGCTCGGCGTGACGATAGAAGCCGGCGACGGCCTTCATCCGGGCGATCGCCTCGGCCCGGCTCGCGATGGTGATCGCTGCGACAGGCGCGGCCATTGTCGCGGCGCTCGCCTTGGGCTCAACCTCGGCTTCCTCAGGCTGCTCGCTCTCAGTCTCCTCGTCGGCGCCCTGTTTCCCTTCGTCGTCGGCTTCCTCGTCAGCTCCGTCCCCGGCGTCCGTCTCCTCATCATCGGACGAATTTTCCTCGTCATCATAGGATGAGCTCTCTTCGTCGCCATCGGAGGCGTAGCCGTCGTCCTCACCGCTGTCGTCGCCATAGCCGCCGCCAGAACCATCGCCACCCAGGCGCTCCAGCGGCAGCTGGTATTTCGTGTCGTCGCCGATCTCGAGCATCGCTTTGTCGACGTGCTCCGGGAACATGATCTGGATGACCTCGATCAGCGACTTGCCGATCAGGCGCTGCGCCTGGCCGATCAGCAGCACGGCCGGGCTCGACGGCTCGACCCGGCGGAAATAGGCGAGACAGCCGGCGAGCGCGGCCTGGGCCTCGTCGACGGAGGCGCAGACGCCGGGCGGAAGCGCCGCAACCATAATCGTCCCGGTCGCAGCGCCGCTGACGGCTGCGGGCACCTCGGCGCCGGCGGCGCCCTGCCCGCCGGGCGCCTTCCGTTCGATCGCGGCCTCGAGGAACGCGATGATCTGCCCGACAAGTCCGGCAAGCCGCGGGAAGGTCACCGCTTGGTCGGTGCCGAGCTTCTCGCTCCAGATCGCGCGCAATCGCAACTGCGCGTCCCGGATCGCGGTGACATGGCCGAGCATCGCCGTCAGGTCGGAGAGTTCCACCTCCTTCAGCGCCGCGTTGATTCCGCCGGCGTCGGGGTGTTTCTCATCCTCGCCGGGCCGCAGCTCGCCCGAGGCGACGAGCTGGCTGCGAAACATCACCGGTCCCAGCCGCTTGCTCAGGAACAATGGCGCATGCTGCAGCGGCAGGGCGACGGTGGCGTTCTCGTCGAGCCCCTGCAGCGCGACCTCGCGCATGATGAAGTCGCCGTCCTCGGCCCGAGGATAGACCTCTTCCCAATAGTCGCCGAGATAGCTCACGATCAGCCCGAGGCTCGCGGCGAAACCGGCGATGTCGCGATTGAGCAGACAAAGCTTGCCCGCCAGGACGAAGCCACGCAGGTCGCGGCTCAGCTTGAGCACCTTGCCGAGATCGCCGAAGGCTACGGGAAAATCGATCGTGCTGCGATCGAACGGGATTTGCCGCCCTTCGTCGTCGCGGCGGAAATAGGAGGTCGGCAGCGCCACTTCGAGGCGCGCCATGACGTTCATGACGTCGGGATCGGCATCCGGATCGGGACCGCAGGGATCATCCGCCGAAACCGGCTTCGCCAGATCAGCGAAATTGAGCGCGGCCATGCCCCCTCACGATCAATCGAGCTTATCGGGGCGGCCGCCTGGCCGTCACTCCACCTGCAGCCGCGTCTCGACCCGGCGATTATCGGCCGAGAACTTGTCGGAAACGACGGGCTTGCTCTGGCCGAGGCCGCGCGGGACGAGCTTGGCGGTATCGACGCCCCGATCGCTGAGATAGCGCACGACCGCCTTGGCGCGCCGCTCCGACAGACTCAGATTGTAGTCCGCGGTGCCGCTGGCATCAGTGTGCCCCTCGACCAGGAAACTGCTCGCCGAAAGCTGCGGATCCTTCAGCGCCTTGGCGAACTCGTCGAGATTCACCCGCGCCTCGGGCTCGAGCACGTCGGAATTGTATTTGAACTTGACGACGAGATCGAAGGCGGTCGGCGGCTTCACGACGTGGCCGGCCTTGTTGCATTCGGCCTCGGTGCCGACGCACAGGCCGCGCGAGACGCCGAGATTCGGCTTCGCGGCTCCGAAGTGCTTGACGATATCGTCCGCCTTGTAGGCCTGTGCCTGCGCGGAAAACGGCGACAGGACGCAGAAGCCTGCGGCAAGAGCGGCACTAACCATGACAAGGGCCTGCTTGCGCACGGTCTTCCTCCCGTTTAGGTTCGCTGAGGCGGTTGAAGACTGACGGCGCGAACTATGCCTCGCAGCGTTTGCTGCGTCAATAGTCGTCTCTTGTCGCAAGCCACGAGGTTTTGTTGATGCCCGCCGCTCCAGGACAATCGAAAAGACTTGCCTCCTTTACGACACCGGCGGGTCAAGATGTCTTCTCACTTCTCAAGTTTGAGGCGCGCGAAGCTCTCAGCGAATTATTTGTTTATCAAATCGAGGCTGTGAGTACTTCTCGGGGCGACGATCTTCAAAATTTAATTGGCGAGAAATGCCATATTAAAATGACGCTGAAGAACGGTGAAGACCGGATCTTCAACGGCGTGCTCGTCGAGGCGCAGTGGCTCGGCCGGGAGAAGGATCTCGACCACTACCGCTTCGTGCTGCGGCCCTGGCTCTGGCTGCTCTCGCAGCGCTCCGATTGCCGCATCTTCAAGAACAAGACGGCCCTCGACATCATCAAGACGATCTTCGGGAAAGAGGACAAGGCGAGCTTCGAGGACCGCGTCAGCGAGCCGCCGCCGGAGATCGACTATTGCGTGCAGTACCGCGAGTCCGATCTCGACTTCGTCCTGCGCCTGATGGAGAAATACGGCATCTACTACTACTTCAAGCACACCGAGGGGGACCACAAGCTGGTCCTCTCGGATGCGCGCAACTCGCATGATGCGGTGACTGCCGCAGCCGAGCCGAGCTTCGCCGGAGCCGGCGCCGCCTACCCGTTCATGCCGACCGACGGTGCCCAGAGGCGCCGGATCGAGCATCTGACGCAATGGTCGGCGCAGCGGCGGCTGCGGACCGGCAAGATCGAGATCAAGGACTATGATTTCGAGAAATCCACCTCGGACCTGACGGCGCGCGCCGAGGACGGCTTCCCGCGCACCAAGTCCTACGAGGCTTTCGACTATCCCGGCGCCTATCTCGACCGCGGCAAGGGCGAGAAGCTCGCCCGTATCCAGGTCCAGGCCGAGCAGGCGCAGGACGAGCGGCGCCTCGCCGTCGGCGATGCGCCCAGCCTCAATCCTGGGACCCTGATGACGCTGGCCGATCATCCCGTCGGCTCGGAGAACGCCGAGTTCCTGGTGGTGCGGGCGACGCATAGCTACGGCGTGCAGAGCTATCGCTCGTCCAAGCGCACCGACCAGGCGATCTACCACGGCTCCTACGAACTCCAGAAAGCGACCAAGCGCTTCCGCGCCCCGCTGCTGACACCCTCCCCGCTCCATATCGGCCCCGACACCGCCAAGGTGGTCGGCGAGAAGAACAAGGGCGAGGAAGGCGACATCGACGTCGACAAGTACGGCCGGGTCTGGCTGCGCTTCCACTGGGACCGCGAGAAGGAGTCGACCTCCTGCCGCGTGCGCGTGGCGCAGGCCTGGTCGGGCAAGAACTGGGGCGGCCAGATCATCCCGCGCATCGGCCAGGAGGTCGTGGTCTCCTATATCGGCGGCGACCCCGACCGGCCGATCATCACCGGCGCCGTGGTCAACGACCAGCACATGCCGCCCTACGACCTGCCGGCCAACAAGACCCAATCGGGCCTGAAGTCGGAATCGACCGATGGCGGGGGCAAGTCGGGGAAGTTCAACGAGATCAAGTTCGAGGACCTGGCCGGCAAGGAGGTCTTCTCCATGCAGGCCGAACGCGACCACAAGACCGAGGTCTTCAACCTCGAGACTCGCGACGTCGGCAAGAAATTCGAGGGCGGCCCGACCGACTTCGCCCGCACGACGCAGATCCTGAGCGGCAGCGACAAGCTGCACGTCAAGCAGGGCAAGCGCTATGTCGAGGCTGCTCTGGAGATCAAGCTGGTCTGCGGCCAGAGCGAGATCACGATGACGCCGACCAACATCACCATCACCTCGCCGATGATCAAGGTCGAGAGCACCGCAAAGACCGAGGTCAACGGCGGCGGCATGACCATCATCACGGGCGGCGTCGTCAAGATCAACTGACAGCCTCTGGTACAGCGATGTCGAAACTTCGGTTCAGCACGGCGCAGGAGGTCTTCGAGACCTTCCCCGCCGCGCGCGAGATCATCCAGACCGCGCCGACCACCGAGCCGCCGCTGAGCTTCCTGCGCAAGCTCCTTGCCTCGGGCGATCACAAGGACGCGATCGGCTTCTGCGCATTCCTGATGCCACGCCGCGAAGCCGTCTGGTGGGCCCTGCAGAGCGTCCAGCGCATGCAGCCTGCCGGAACCGCAGCAGATCCCGGCCTGAAGGCAGCCGAAGCCTGGGTTCGCGACCCGACCGACGAGACGCGCCGTGCTGCCCTGGCCTTCGGCGAAAGCGGCCATCACGCCAGCCTCGGCACCTGGGTCGCGCTGGCGGCCGGATATTCCGGCGGCAGCATGGTAGCGGGCCATGCCGTGCCCGCACCGCCGGACTTGACCGCCAAGACGGCGCGGATCGCGGTATTAACCGCACTCGGAAGGGTATCCGAGCCAGAACGCGATGCCGCATTGCGAAATTGCGTCGAAGCATGCATTCGTCTGATCGATGACGAAAGCGGCAGGACGAGAGCATAGCTTGGCCCCGGCGCCGATGCGGCAGCCGGTGTCGGACTATGACGAGGCGGGCGGCCCGACATGGCGCTGACGCTGACGATCGAGAACCAGGCTTCACTGCCGGATGGCGGCCCGCTCAGCGTCACGCTGAGCGGCGGACGCGGGCTGGATATCGGCCGCGACCAGCATCTCGACTGGTGCCTGCCGGATCCGAGCCGGGCCATCTCCGGGCGGCATTGCGAAATCCGCTTCAACGACAACGCCTACTGGCTGCGCGACATCTCGACCAATGGCACCTTCGTCAATGGCGGTGCCTATCGGGTGCAGTCGCCCTACCGGTTGCAGCATGGCGACCGGCTCGAGATCGGCCAATACATCATCGCGGTCGCGATCGACGAGGCGGAGCGCGGAGCCCCCGGCCCGGCCGAGCGAGCGGCGATGCCGCCGCCGCCTGGCGAATCGCTGTGGGACTCGAACGGTGACGAGGCGCCGCCGATCGCCCGCCGCGATCTGATTCCGCCGCAAAAATACCAGCCCGTGCACGCGCCCTTCATCGACTGGGCCGCCGATATCCCGACTCCGTCGGAATCGGCGCAGGTCTATGCTGCGCCGCCGGCTCCGCCTCCCCAACCGTCACGGCCGGACGACCTTGCCTGGGCGCCCTACCAGCCACCGCCGGTGCCCGAGCCGGAGCCGATCGCCCCGATCCCGACGCCGCGCCGGCCCCCCTCGGCCGCGCCGGTCGGCAATCCGTGGGACGAAGCGCCGGCCGTGCCGCCAGCACGTCCGAGTTTCGACGCTCCTTACGACCCGCCGCCCCGGCCCATGGCGCCGCCGCCGCCACCTCCCCCGCCGCCAATGGGCGCCCCGGCGGGTGGCCCGTCGATCTCGGCGGCCGAGTTCATCGCTCGCTTCGCGCGTGGGGCGGGCCTGCCGGTCGAGGAACTGACCTGGCAGGATCCCGGCGCCTTCGCCGAGCAGACCGGCGCGCTGATGCGCCTGATCGCCATCGAGCTGAAGGCGCTGCTGGCGGCGCGGGCCGAGAGCAAGCGCATCGCGCGCAGCTCCAACCAGACGATGATCCAGGCGCAGGACAACAACCCGCTGAAGTTCTCGCCGACGATCGAGGATGCGCTGAAGCTGATCTTCGGCCGGCCGACGAGCGGCTACCTCAATGCACAGAAGGCGTTCGAGGAAAGCTTCAGGGACCTCAAGGTCCACCAGATCAAGACCTATTCGGCGATGCAGCACGCGCTGCGCATGCTGGTCGAGGACCTCGATCCGCAGGCGGTCGCCGAAGGGCTCGACGTCGGGCGCGGGCTCGACGGCCTGCTCTCCTCGCGCAAGGGCAAGCTCTGGGACGCCTATGTCGCGCGCTGGGAGGCGAAGACCGCTCCTTACGAGGACGGGCTGGTCGACGCCTTCATGCTCTATTTCGCCGAGTGCTACGACCGCGGCGGGGGCTGAGCCAAGATCTCAGCCGAGCGGCACGACCATCCCGTCGCGGATCGTGACCTGGCGGTCCATGCGGGAGGCGAGGTCGAGATTATGCGTCGCGATCAGCGCCGCAAGGCCCGAAGCACGCGCCAACGCCACCAGCGTGTTGAAGACGTGCAGCGATGTATGCGGGTCGAGATTGCCGGTCGGCTCGTCGGCCAGCAGCACGCGCGGCGCATTGGCGACGGCGCGGCCGATCGCGACGCGCTGCTGTTCGCCGCCCGACAATTCGCCCGGCAGGTGATCGAGCCGGTCGCCCAGACCAAGGAAGCTCAGCAGCTCGGTCGCGCGCGATGCGGCCTCGGACTTGCCGAGGCCGCGAATGCGCTGCGGCAGGACGACATTCTCAAGCGCGGTGAACTCCGGCAGGAGATGGTGAAACTGATAGACGAAGCCGATCTCGGTGCGCCGCAGCCGGGTCAGGCCCTTGTCGTCGAGCTGCGAGGTCGGCACGCCGCCGATGAAGACCTCGCCGCCATCGGGGCTCTCCAGCAGGCCGGCGACGTGCAGCAGGGTCGACTTGCCGGTACCGCTCGGGGCGACCAGCGCGACGAGCTCGCCCGGCCAGATCGCGAAATCGGCCTTGCGGAGGATCTCGAGCGGACCGTCGGACTGGGGATAATGGCGCTCGATCTGGGAGAGGAAGAGCGCCGGCGTCTCGGTTGCCATTGTCGCGTCCTCAACCCATCCGCAGGGCTTTGACGGGGTCGAGCCGCGCTGCCTTCCAGGCCGGATAGAGCGTCGCCAGCAGCGACAGGACGAGCGTCATCACCACGACGGTGGCAACCTCGCGCCAGTCGATCACCGAGGGAATATCGCTCAGGAAGCGCACGGTCGGATCCCAGGGATTGATACCCAACAGCTTGCTCAAGCCCTTGTTGATGGTCTGGATGTTCCTGGCGAAGAGGATGCCGAGGACGAAGCCGGCGAACGTCCCGACCACGCCGATCGCCGCGCCCGTGATCAGGAAGACCCGCAGCACCGTGCCGCGCGAGGCACCCATGGTGCGCATGATCGCGATGTCCTCTGTCTTGTCCTTCACCAGCATGATCAGGCCGGAGACGATGTTCAGCGTCGCGACCAGCACGATCAGGGTCAGGATGATGAACATGACATTGCGCTCGACCTCGAGCGCGTTGAAGAAGGTGCGATTGCGCTGGCGCCAGTCGGACAGCACGAG
Organism: Allobosea lupini; assembly: GCF_900109525.1. Taxonomy (GTDB): domain Bacteria; phylum Pseudomonadota; class Alphaproteobacteria; order Rhizobiales; family Beijerinckiaceae; genus Allobosea; species Allobosea lupini. The sequence continues at coordinate 454,139 of NZ_FOAN01000001.1, forward strand.
CGGCCGCGGCGGGTCGGCCTCGATCCTGTCGCGCACTGCCTGCGTCTGGTCGGGATTGTCGATGAAGATCTCGATGACGTTCACGTCGCCATCGCGGTTGAAATAGGCCTGGCTCTCGCCGAGCGGCATGAAGACGAAGGAGGCGTCGAATTCCGACATGCCGATCTCGAAGATCGCCGTGACCGGATAGGCCTTGATCCGCGGCGCCGTGCCGAACGGCGTCGAAGCGCCACGCGGCGTGACGATGGTGATGGTGTCGCCGACCTGCAGGCCGAGCGAGCCCGCGAGCCGCCGGCCGATCGCGACGCCGTTGGCCGTGGCGAAGCCGTCGAGCGTGCCCTGGCGGACATTGCCGGCGATGAAGGGGATCGACTTGATGTCGCTTTCCGAGATGCCGCGCACCAGGACGCCGCCATTGCCGACCTGCGACGAGGCCAGCGCCTGTCCCTCGACCAGCGGGATGGCGAGCTTGATGCCCTGCACCTGGCGCAGCTTGGCCGCGACCTGCTCGTAATCGTCGAGCGGCCGGTCGATCGGCGTCGCGAAGATGTGGCCGTTGACGCCGACGATCTTCTCCAGCAGCTCCTTGCGGAAGCCGTTCATCACCGACATCACGATGATCAGCGTCGCGACGCCGAGCAGGATGCCAAGGAAGGAGAAGCCGGCGATGACCGAGACGAAGCCCTCGCGCCGGCGTGTGCGCAGATAGCGGCCGGCAAGCAGCCATTCGAAGCCGGCGAAGGCTTTCGTGCCGGTCGGCACGCTCTCCCGAGCCTCGGAGCCGGCGCTCATGACCGCTCTCCTCCGCTCACGCGTTCGTGCCCTTGCCCGGGAAGCGCGCCAGCGCCGCCTCGAGCGAGACCAATTCGCGCTCGCCGCCGGCGCGGCGCTTGAGCTCGACCTTGCCCTCGGCCAGACCTTTAGGGCCGACGATGATCTGCCAGGGTATGCCGATCAGGTCGGCGGTGGCGAACTTGCCGCCCGGGCGCTCGTCGCGGTCGTCATAGACCATGTCGTACCCCTTCGCGGCGAGCCCCTTGTAGAGCTGCTCGCTGGCGGCATCGGTGGCGGCGTCGCCGACCTTGAGGTTGAGCACGGCGATGTCGAAGGGCGCGATCTCGTCGGGCCAGACGATACCGCCCTCGTCATGACCGGCCTCGATCAGCGCGGCGACGAGACGGCTGGGGCCAATGCCGTAGGAGCCGCCATGCAGCAGCACCTGCTGGCCGTCCGGACCGGTGACGCTGGCGCCCATCGGCTCGGAGTACTTGGTGCCGAAATAGAAGATATGGCCGACCTCGATGCCACGGGCGGAGACGCGTTTGTCCTCGGGAATCGCCTCGAAGGCGGCCTTGTCGTGCATCTCCTCGGTGGCGGCGTAGAGGCTCGTCCACTTGTCGAAGATGCCCTGCAGGCCGGGCACGCTGTCGAAATCGGTGTCTGCGGCCGGCGTGTCGAAGGTCAGGTAGTCGCTGTGGCAGAAGACCTCGCTCTCGCCGGTCGATGCGAGCACGATGAATTCGTGGCTGAGGTCGCCGCCGATCGGGCCGGTGTCGGCCCGCATCGGGATCGCCTTCAGGCCGAGCCGGGTGAAGGTGCGCAGATAGGCGGTGAACATGCGGTTGTAGGCGTGCCGCGCCGCTTCCTTGTCGAGATCGAAGGAATAGGCGTCCTTCATCAGGAACTCGCGGCCGCGCATCACGCCGAAGCGCGGGCGGACCTCGTCCCGGAACTTCCACTGGATGTGATAGAGGTTGAGCGGCAGATCCTTGTAGGACTTGACGTAGGAGCGGACGATCTCGGTGACCATTTCCTCATTGGTCGGGCCGTAGAGCATGTCGCGGTCATGCCGGTCCTTGATCCGCAGCATCTCCTTGCCATAGGCGTCGTAGCGCCCGCTTTCGCGCCAGAGATCGGCCGACTGGATGGTCGGCATCAGGATCTCGATGGCGCCAGCGCGATTCTGCTCCTCGCGCACCACCGCACTGATCTTGTCGAGTACGCGCAGGCCGAGCGGCAGCCACGAATAGATCCCGGCGGACTGCTGGCGGATCATGCCGGCGCGCAGCATCAGCCGGTGCGAGACGATCTCCGCCTCCTTGGGCGTATCGCGCAGGATCGGCAGGAAGTAGCGGGACAGGCGCATGGAACACTCGTCGAAGGGGCGATGCACCGAGCGCGCACCGATTCAGATCAGTCCAGAGACACCATCGGCGTTTGCAAATTGCAAACGCTAATGCACGTCGCCGCGAGGCAAATGCACATCGATGGCGTTCGCGAAGGCGTTAGCGCCTGGCGAACTTCGTCTTCAACCTGTCGCTGACAACAGGCGGAACGAAGGCGGAGACGTCGCCGCCCATCGCGGCGATCTGGCGCACCAGAGTGGCGGTGATGTGGCGCGCCTGCGGCGTCGAGGGCAGCAGCACGGTCTGCAACTCGGGCGCCATGGTGTGGTTCATGCCGGCGAGCTGCATTTCCATGTCGAGATCGGTGCCGTCACGCAGGCCACGCACCAGGATGGTGGCGCCGGCGCGCTTGGCCGCATCGATGGTCAGGTCGGCGAAAGTCGTGACCTCGAGCTCAGTCTTGAACTCGGCGGCGACCGGGCCGGCGATGGCGCGCAGCAGCTCGGCGCGTTCCTCGGCGGTGAAGATCGGAGTCTTGCCCGGGTGGACGCCGATGGCGAGGACCAGCTTGTCGACCAGCCGGCAGGCGGCCTCGATCATGTCGAGATGGCCGTTGGTGACGGGGTCGAACGACCCGGCGTAGAAGGCGGTGTGGCTCATGCCCTGAGCGTTAGCCAACGCAGGCTTCCGCGACAAGCCATAGAGCCGGATCGGATCAGGCTGTTTCACCCTGGTCCGTGAATTCGTCTCTCACGTTGAAGTTTAGAGCCCGATAGAATCCGGCTCTATGCGACGCGCAGCTCGCCGATGACATGGTCGACACGCGCATTCAGCGCCTGGGCCAGCCCGGTCAATTCGCTCGCCGCCTTCAGCACCGCATCCGACGCGCCCGTGGTGTTGCGCGAGGCGAGTGCGACCTGACTGGTGGCCTGGCCGATCAGCACGATCTCCTGGGTCGCGGCGAGGACGTCGGCGGCGATGGCGTGGGCCGCCTCATGCTGGCGCTGCATGGTCTGGCTGGTGCGGCGCGTCGCCTCGTTCAGTTCCTGCACCAGTGCACGAATACCGACGATGCCCTCGACCGTCGCGGCGGTCGCCTGGTTCATCGCCTCGATCTGGCGGGCGATATCCTGCGTCGCATTGGCGGTCTGCGTCGCCAGCGACTTCACCTCATTGGCGACGACGGCGAAGCCCTTGCCGGCTTCACCGGCGCGGGCGGCCTCGATCGTGGCGTTGAGCGCGAGCAGGTTGGTCTGGCCGGCGATGGCCGAGATCAGCCCGACCACCTCGGAGACCCGCGCCGCGCCATTGGAGAGACCATCGACGATCCGGCTGACCGAATCCGCGTGCTCGCGCGCCTGGCCGGCGGTCGCATCCGAGGTGCGCACTTCGGCGGCGAGCGCATCGACGGCGCCGAGCAGGTCCTGCGCCGCATGCTCGATCGACTTGACGCTGCGGATGGCATTGCCGGTCGCTGCGTCGGTATCGGCGGCGCCGGCCTGGGTCTCGCGCGCACCTTCCGCGAGCTGATGCGCCGTCGCGTCCAGGGTCTGCGCCGAGACGGAAACGGAGGCCGAGACGGTCCTGACAGATTCTTCGAGTTCGCCTGCCAGCTCCTTCAGCAAGGCGCGGCGGTGCTGTTCGGCATCGGCAAGGCGGATCCCCTGCTCGGCCTCCCGCCGCTGCGCCTCGCCGCGCAAGGTCTCGCGGATCATGTCTATCGACTTGGCGATGCCGCCGATCTCGTCGCGGCGTCCGGCTCCGGGAATGCCTTCCTCGGTCCGGCCCGCGGCAACCCCCGCCAGCCTGTCGGACAGCCGCGTGATCGGGCGGGCCACCGACCAGCCGAGCAGGATCGCAATCCCGAACAGGGGCAGCAGCACCAGCAAACCGGCGGAAACAACGGCGCTACGGATCGTGCCGACCACGGCGAAGGCGTTCGCCTCCGGCTCGGTCAGCCAGAGCAGCCAGCGCTGATCGCCGATGACCACCTCCTGCCCGCTGGCGACAAGCGAGCGGCCATCATGGCTGGTCATGCGGATGAGCGCATGCTCCGGCTGCCCGGCCAATCGACTGCGATCGAGCGTTTCACGCGGTGAGGCGCCATTGCGCCGGGCAGCCGGATTGGAGCGCATGAAGCCGTCGGAGCCGATGACGAAGATCCGCTCGGCCCCGGAACCGGCCGGGTTGAAGGCGAGGACGTCATCGATCAGGCGTGTGTCGACGGCGATGACGATCGTCCCGACCTGTTCGCCCGTCCCGGCTTCGGCATCGTAGAACGGCGCCGCCAGGAAGGCGCGCGGATCGCCGCCGACCGGGTCATAGGGTGCAAAGTCAAGCACAACCTGTTCGCCCGCCGCCTTGCCGCGGGCCAGCTCCACCGATTTTGCCAGGCCGGTGCCGGCGAGATCCTCGTCGCTCAGGAGGCGGCCGAACTCGGGCCCCTTGGTGACGCTGTAAACCACCCTGCCCTTGCGCGAGACCAGATAGATATCGGCGTAATTGAATTGCTTGAGTGCCGCCGAATAGGTCTCGTGGACCGGCACATGCCGCCAGGAATAGCCGTGCTGGTGCTCGCGGCCGGTGCGGGCGACGCGCTCGGTCAGCGAGAGCGAACCGTCACCCTGATAGTAGCCGAGAATGCTGCGGTAATCGTGCGGGCCGAGCTCCAGCCATTTGCCGATCTCGTCGAGCGCCGAGACGGTGAAGGCGCTGCGGGCTTGGACGGCTAGTTCGGCGCGCAATTGCAACCAGCGGCGCTCGATGGCGCGGACATGGCTTTCGGCCAGCGCGTGCATGCGCTCGCGCACGGCGCCCTGCGCCCAGTTCGAGACGGCGAGATAGGCGGACGAGCCTACTGCCAATGCGGCGAGCAGGGCCAGGGCGAGCATGGCGACCGGAAGCCTGATCCTGAGACTGAACACGAATCAGGTCTCCGCCCGACATCGACTGCGCAAGAACAGCCAACACGAGCGCGGTTAACGTTGCTTGAAGCGCTTGACGCGCCGCAACGGCCCTACAACACGCCTGGCAGCGGCGCGAAGGCGGCGAGCGCGGTGGCGCCGCCAAGAACGACGGTGAACAGCGCAATGGCGATGGCTGCCAGCGACACCCGGCGCGGCCGCCGGACGAGAGAGTCGAACTGCATGGATCCTCGATGCGAATCAGTGCGTTACCCAGTCCATGGGTGTCGCGAACGCCTGGCCATGCCGTGGCGGAAAGGTGGAGAAACCATGGCATGCCTCTGCGGCAGCCAGGCCCCTGCACATCGCACTGACAAATTCCTGCCCTCTCGCCGGTTCCAGCGGGGGCGAAAGCGCGCTACACCCCGCCCGCCATGCTGACCCTCAACGACATCACCTATCGCCTCGGCGAGCGCCTGCTGCTCGACCATGCCAGCGCGTTCCTTCCGACGGGCTCGCGCGTCGGCCTTGTCGGCCGTAACGGCACCGGCAAGACGACACTGTTCCGCATCATCACCGGCGACCTTTCGCCGGAAGGCGGCAACGTCGCCCTGCCCAAGGGCATGCGCATCGGCGGGGTGGCGCAGGAGGCCCCGGGCGGGCCCGAAACGCTGATCGAGGTCGTGCTGGCCGCCGATACCGAGCGTGCGGCGCTGATGACGGAGGCGCAGAGCGCGACAGACCCGATGCGGATCGCCGAGATCGAGACGCGGCTCGCCGATATCGGCGCCCATTCCGCTCCCGCGCGGGCCGCGACCGTATTGTACGGGCTCGGTTTCGACGAGGAGGCGCAGCAGCGCCCCTGCTCCGACTTCTCCGGCGGCTGGCGCATGCGCGTCGCCCTCGCAGCCGTGCTGTTCTCCGAGCCCGACCTGCTGCTGCTCGACGAGCCGACCAACTATCTCGATCTCGAAGGCACGCTCTGGCTCTACGACTATCTCGAGCGCTATCCGCATACGGTGCTGGTCGTCAGCCACGATCGCGAATTGCTCGACACCTGCGTCAATCACATCCTGCATCTCGACCAGGGCAAGCTCACCATCTACCGTGGCGGCTATAGCGACTTCGAGAAGCTCAGGGCCGAGAAGCAGGCGCATCTCGCCAAGGCACGCGAGAAGCAGGAGGCCGAGCGCAAGCACCTGCAATCCTTCGTGGACCGCTTCAAGGCCAAAGCATCGAAGGCCAGCCAGGCCCAGTCGCGCGTCAAGCGCCTGGAGAAGATGCAGGAGATCGCGGTCATCCAGGATCGCGACGTCCAGCCGTTCAATTTCCCGGCCCCCGAGCGGCCGCTCTCGCCGCCGATGATCGTGCTCGAGAGCGCCAGCGCCGGCTATGGCGAGCGCAAGGTGCTGCAGCGGCTCAACCTGAGCCTGGCGCCGGACGACCGCATCGCGCTGCTCGGCTCCAACGGCAACGGCAAATCGACCTTCTGCAAGCTGATCGGCGGGCGGCTCGCGCCGCTTTCGGGCGAGATGCGGCGCTCCTCGAAGCTGCAGACGGCCTATTTCGCCCAGCACCAGCTCGACGAGTTGCGGATGGAGGACACGCCGGTCGGCCATATCCGCGAGCTGATGCCGGATGCGCCGGAGGCACGCGTGCGGGCGCGCACCGCGCAGATCGGCTTTCCCGCCAACAAGGCCGACACGCCGGTGAAGAACCTCTCCGGCGGCGAGAAGGCCCGATTGATGCTCGGCATCGCCACCTTCGGCGGCCCTCACCTGCTGATCCTCGACGAGCCGACCAACCATCTCGACATCGACAGCCGCACCGCGCTGGTCAACGCGATCAACGACTATCCCGGCGCCGTCATCCTGGTCAGCCACGATCGCTTCCTGATCGAGGCCTGCGCCGACCGGCTCTGGCTGGTCGGGGACGGCACCGTGAAAAGCTTCGATGGCGACATGGACGATTATCGCGACTTCGTGCTCGGTCGCGACAAGCCGGCCCAGCGCGGCAAGCCCGATGCCGAAGCCGCAGGCAAGGCCGAGGAGCGCAAGGGCGCGGCGGCAAAGCGCCAGGCACAAGGACCGCTCAGGCAGAAGCTCAACCTCGCCGAGGCACGCATCGCCAAGCTGACCGGGCTGATCGAGAAGGTCGACGGCGCGCTCGCTAACGGCGCCTTTGCGCGTGAGCCGGACAAGGCGCTGCAGCTTTCGCGCCAGCGCGGCGAACTGACGGAGGCGCTGGCCGCGGCCGAAGAGGAATGGCTGACGCTGAGCGAGGAGCTGGAGAGCGCCTGACGCCTTCTCAGGGCAGCGGCGCGAGCTTGAGGCCGAGCTCCCTAACCTGCGTCGGGGTGAGCTTCTTGATCGCGACGCGGGTGGTGTAGCTGCCGTACATCTGGCCGCCCGACATATAGTTCCAGTCGCTGACCATCGCGCTGCCGGTCCGGTAGCTGTCGCCCTTGTTCAACTTGTCGAGATGGACGGGATCGTTCGCGATCCTGCCGACGAAGACATCGCCTTCGATCGCCGTCAGGTTCATCCAGATGTGCTCGCGCCCGCGGTCATAGGGAATCGCGACCTTGACGGCATGGCGCTCGCCCTGGCCGCTGCGATAGAGCGCGACGAAATCCGGCAGCGTCTTGCGGGCTTCATCGATCGCCCGGTTCATCTCGCGGTCGGAGGAGCGGAAGTCGATCACCTGCGACGCTGCGGGCAAGGCCATGAGCGCGGCACCCAGAAGCCCAAGGCCACTGAGCACCGCCCGCCTCCGCCGTTGAACCTGCATCTCGACACTCCCGCCTCTGCGTCTTCGGCCGCTCCCGATCGACTGCAAACGCGCCGATCGGCCGAACGGTTGCCTTGGTGGCATCAGAGGCGGATTTCCTGGGCGATGAACGCGCGTCAGCCCTGCTGCTCGGGCTGGCCCGGCTTGACGATCCGGCTCAGGCGGTTGTCGGTGAACATGTAGATCTCACGATTGCCCGGCTCCGAATAGAGAACCTGAACCTCGCGCTGGCCGCGGCCGTTGTCGCCAATCAGGACATCGGTGGGCCGCTTCGCCTTGAGCCTGACGAGCTCGCATTCGGTGATGCCGACCGCGATCTCCTTGGGCAGCGGGCGCGTCGAAGGATCGAGCGAGACGTCGGCGCTGCATTCGCCCTCCGGCGTGAGCAGCGCTTCCTGCGTCGAGACGCGGGCCGAGGCACTGCTGGTACGGGTGCCGCGCTCGTCGGCGACGAAGGAAAACCCGCCCATATCGACGGAACAGCCGGCGAGCGCAGCCGCCAGAGCGAGGGCAACAGGAACTTTCACGCTTTCTTCTCCCAGCGGCCGGTTTCGTCCTGCTGCCAATAAGTGGCGGCGATGCCGAGCGTCCGCAGCTTTTTCCAGTCTTCACGCGCCGAGGCGAGCGCATCGGGATCGTCGCCATCGAACATCAGGATGACGCGCTCGTAAGCATCCAATGCGTCGGGAATGCGGACACCGTCAACGCAGAAGCGCACCTGCGCGCCGTTCGGATTGTCGGAGTTCGTGGTGAGTACGATTGGATTGGCGGCGGCGTCCGGCTCGGCGGCCGTCGCATGCGGGAGGAAGGATTCATCCGCATAGGTCCAGAGCCGGTCGTCGAGTCCGGCCAGACGCTCGCGGCTCGACAATTCGACCACCGCCTTCCAGCCGCGGGAAAGCGAGCGCTCGAGCAGGGTCGGAAGGACCTGTTCGAGCGGGCGCCCCTGCAGATGGTAGAACAGAACCTCGGGCATAATCCTAAGTCGGTTCAATACTTTGGGCGAATCGGTTGATGAGCCGAATCAGCTTTCGTAGTGGTCCGCGACCAGACGGTCGAGCAGGCGCACGCCCCAGCCCGAGCCCCAGGAACGGTTGGTCTCGCTGTTCGGCGAGCCCATGCCGGTGCCGGCAATGTCGAGATGCGCCCAGGGCGTGTCGTTGACATGGCGCTGCAGGAACTGCGCCGCCGTGATCGAGCCGCCATGGCGGCCAGACGAGTTCTTCATGTCGGCAAACCTGGAATCGATCATCTTGTCGTAAGCCGCCGAGAGCGGCATGCGCCAGACGGTCTCGCCGGTCGCCTTGCCGGCAGCGAAGAGCCGCTCCGACAATTCGTCATTATTGGAGAACAGGCCCGCGTTTTCCTGCGCCAGCGCGACCAGGATCGCGCCGGTCAGCGTCGCCAGGTTGACCATGAAGACCGGCTTGAAGCGCTCCTGCGTGTACCAGAGCACGTCGGCGAGGACGAGCCGACCTTCGGCGTCGGTGTTGATGATCTCGATGGTCTGCCCCGACAGAGAGGTGACGATGTCTCCAGGCCGCTGGGCCTTGCCGTCCGGCATGTTCTCGACCAGCCCGATCACGCCGACGGCGTTGACCTTGGCCTTGCGGGCGGCCAGCGCCTGCATCAGCCCGGTGACGCAAGCGGCGCCGGCCATGTCGCCCTTCATGTCCTCCATCCCGCCGGCCGGCTTGATCGAGATGCCGCCGGTGTCGAAGGTCACGCCCTTGCCGACGAAGGCGACCGGCTTGTCGCCCTTGGCGCCGCCGTTCCAGCGCATCACCACGACGCGACTCTCGCGATGCGAGCCCTGGCCGACGCCGAGCAGCGCGCGCATGCCGATCTTCTTCAATTCCTTCTCGTCGAGAATCTCGACCTCGACGCCAAGCTTGTCGAGCTTGGCTGCGCGTTCGGCGAACTCCTCGGGGAAAAGCACGTTCGGCGGCTCGTTCACGAGGTCGCGAGCGAGCTCGACGCCGCCGGCGATCGCCTCGCGCGCCTTCAGCGCCTTTTTGACCGCGGCGGGATCCGGCGCGCGGAGCGTCACAGTCTTCGGCTCGGCCTGGTCCTTGTCGCGGCTCTTGGTCTTGTAGCGGTCGAAGGCGTAGCTTCTGAGCCGAAGTCCGAGCCCGATCTCCGCGATCTCGCCGGCGGACAATTCGCCCTCGGGCAGCGCGGCGATGATGTCGGCGCTGCGGCTATGGCCGAGACGGCCGGCGATGGCGCCGCCGAGCGCGGCGAAATCGAGCTTGTCGCGCTCCGATTCCGACCCGGTACCGACCAGGATCAGACGCTCATAACCTGCATCTTCCGGCGCAAGCAGCGTCAGCCCGGCGAGTGCCTTGCCCTTGAAGCGTTCCGCGGCAGCGGCACGCGCGATCAGGGCATGGGCACCCGAGCCGATCCAATCCTCGGCCACCTTCGGCGGCGCCAGCCTGTCCGAGACGAGGATGACCAGATCCCCCCCGGCAATGGCGTTCAGGGCTTTGACCTCAAGCTTCAGGCGCTGCGACATCGACGGCTCACGGGTTGCGGGAGAAAGACTTGCGGGGACGCCAGCCTGGTAAGGCCAGCAAAGGCCACAAACGATTCCCGTTTGCGCCATGATCGAAGCTATACCATAGGGAGTTCGAGGCGAGCCGTCCAAGGGGAGCGCCTTCTTCAAGGATGCAGGCCCCGGGATCTTCACCCTCGTGCGTTTTGGACTTCTCGATCGCTATATCCTGAAAATCGCCGCCGGCGCGGCGGTGATTCTGCTCGTCGGCCTGACCAGCGTCATCTGGGTGACGCAGGCGTTGCGCGAGGTCGACCTGATCACCGGCAAGGGTCAGACGATCCTGATCTTCTTCACGGTCACGCTGCTGTCGCTGCCGGCGCTGATCGCCGGCATCGCCCCGGTCGCGCTGTTCATGGCGACGCTCTACACGCTCAACAAGCTCAACAGCGATTCCGAGCTGATCGTGATGAATGCGGCCGGCGTCGCGCCACATCGGCTGACGCGCCCCTTCTTCGCGCTGACATTGATCACCGCCGCGCTGGTGGGCTGGATGTCGCTGGTGGTGATGCCCGCCGGCTTCCGGGCGCTGCGCGACCTGATCACGCTGATCCGCGCCGACTTCGTCGCCAACGTGATCAAGGAAGGCCAGTTCGTCTCGCTCGATTCCGGCGTCACCTTCCATTATCGCGAAAAGCAGGGACAGGCCCTGCTGGGAATCTTCATGCAGGACCGGCGCGATCCCAACCAGCCGGCCGTCTACATCGCCGAGCGCGGCCAGTCGGCCGAGGCTGACGGCAACAGCTTCCTGATGCTGGAGAAGGGCACGATCCAGCGCGAGAGCCGCAACCAGAATTCGAGCTCGATCATCTCGTTCGAGCGCTATGCGCTGAATCTGTCGGCGCTGACGGGCGATGCCGACGGAGCCGGCGGCGAGGACGGCGCCAGGGTGATCTACAAGCCGCGCGAACGGACGACCTGGGCGCTGCTCACACAGGACAAGAACGAGCCCTACTACAAGATCCAGGAAGGGCGGTTCCGGGCCGAACTGCACAATCGCCTGTCGGCGCCACTCTACCCGATCGCCTTCATGCTTGTCGCTTTCGCCATCCTCGGCGAGGCCCGCACGACCCGGCAAGGGCGTGCCGCCGCGATCCAGATCGCCATCTTCCTGGTCGGCGCCATCAGGATCGGCGCCTATGCCGCATGGACCGCCAGCGTGCGCTCGCCCATCGCCGCCGCCCTGCTCTACATCCTGCCGCTGGGCACGATCCTGCTGGCGGCCCTGGCGATCGGCTTCGGTTCGCGGACGCGCGTTTTCATCGACAAGCTGACCGAGCCGCTGATCGCGCCCTTCCTCGCCCTTGCAGCCCGTTTCCGGCGCGCCTGATGCTACTGTTCAAGACCTTCGGCCGCTATCTGACGCAGCGCTTCCTGCGCGCGATCCTGAGCGTGTTCGGCACGTTCTTCTTCCTGATCGCGACGCTCGACTTCGTCGAGCTGATGCGCCGCGCAGGCGATTCCCCGACCGCGACGACGCCCAGCATCATCCAGCTCGCGCTCTACCGCGCGCCCTCCGTCGCCGAGCAGATCTTCCCGTTCGCGGTGCTGTTCGGTGGAATGTTCGCCCTGCTCAACCTCAGCCGGAAGCTCGAGCTGGTGGTCGCCCGCTCGGTCGGCATCTCAGCCTGGCAGTTCCTGCAACCGGCGGCGCTGGTCGCCGGCTTGGTCGGACTGGTCTCCGTCGGCATCTACAACCCGATTGCCGCCGAGCTGAAACAGCGCGCCACGGCGCTCGAAGTCTCGCTCTTCGCCAAAACCGGACAGGTCGTCGGCAAGGAGATCTGGATTCGCCAGCGCAGCGTCGACGGCCAGGCGATCATCCGGGCGGCGGCAGCGCTGGATGGAGGCGTCGGGCTCGCCCAGGTCGCCTTCTTTGCCTTCTCGCCCGATGGCGGCTTCAGAGAGCGCATCGAGGCGAAGCAGGCGGTGCTCTATCGCGGCTACTGGGAATTGTCGGAGGCACGCGTCACCTCGGCCACGGAAGAGCCACAGACGTACTCGACATACCTCGTCGCGACGACGCTGGAGCCCGACCAGGTGCGACAAAGTTTCACTCCGCCTGACTCGGTCGGGTTCTGGTCGATGCCGGCCGTGCTCGATCGAACCCAGAAGGCTGGGCTGGATACGACACGCTACGAGTTGCGCTACGAATCGCTCAAGGCGCGGCCACTTCTGCTGATCGCCATGATCCTGGTCGCGGCATCCGTTTCCTTAAGATTTTTCCGGTTTGGTGGTGTGACCAGATTGGTGGTAGGTGGCGTCGCTGCGGGGTTCGTGCTCTATGTTGCGACACAGTTGTCTGAGGAGCTGGGCTCATCGGGGATCGTCAACGCCTCGGTGGCCGCCTGGCTGCCCGCGACCGTGGGCACGCTGCTTGGCGTGCTTGCGCTCCTCCATCAGGAAGATGGCTGAGAATACGGTGGCTATGGTTAATTTTGGATTGAGTTCATGGCTTCCGGCGTAAGACGCATCAGGCGCCTTGCGGCTGCGACCGCGCTGGTGACGACGCTCGCTCCGGTCCTCGGCTGGACAAGCCTTGCCTATGCCCAAGCTCCGACCGGCAAGCCCGGAGAGCGGATGGTCGTCGACGCGCGTGAGCTCGTCTATGACAAGGACAACAACACCGTCTCCGCAGTCGGCGACGTCCAGATTCTTTACCAGGGCCGTACGATCGAGGCCGATCGCGTCGTCTACGACCGCCAGAGCAAGCGCGTGGTGGCGACCGGCAATGCCCGCATCACCGAATCCAACGGCACCGTGATCACCGGTGACCGCTTCAACCTGACCGACGACTTCCGCGACGGCTTCATCGATTCGCTGCGTGTCGTGAACACAGACAAGACCCGCTTCTCGGCGCCGCGCGCCGAACGCACCGACGGTGAGGTCTTCGTCTTCGACAAGGGCATCTACACGGCCTGCGAGCCTTGCGTGGACCAGCCCGAGCGTCCGCCGTTCTGGCAGGTGCGCGCGGCGCGGATCATCCACAAGAAGTCCGAGCAGATGATCTATTACGAGGACGCGCGGATCGAGTTCGCCGGCGTCCCGATTGCCTATATCCCCTATATGTCGGGACCGGATGCGACCGTTAAGCGCAAGACCGGCTTCCTCGCGCCGAAATTCATCAACACCGCGGCACTCGGCTACGGCGTCGGCCTGCCCTATTTCATCAATCTGGCGCCGAACTACGATCTGACGCTGACGCCGACCTACTTGTCGCGCCAGGGCTTTCTCGGCCAGGCCGAGTGGCGGCATCGCTTCGTCAACGGCTCGTACAACATCCGTGCCGCAGGCATCTTCCAGCAGGACAAGGACGCCTACCTGAAAAGCCCGCTCGGTGCTGGCGACGACACGTTCCGCGGCTCGATCGAGACGTCCGGCAAGGTCTTCCTCAACCCGCGCTGGACGTTCAACTGGGACGTCGCCGGCGCGACCGATCGCTACTTCTTCAAGAACTACCGGATCCGCAGCGAGAGTCTCACCACCACGAGCTATCTGCAGGAATCGACCTCGACCGTCGCGCTCAACGGACAGAGCGCCGATGCATGGTTCGACATGCGCGGCTATTATTTCCAGCCTCTGACCTATTACGATTGGCAGAAGCAGCAGCCGATCGTCGCGCCGGTCGTCGATTACAACAAGCGGATCCACAAGCCGTCGATGATCGGCGGCGAGCTGTCGTTCACCGTCAACATAACCAACCTCACCCGAGAGGCGGCGTCGTTCAAGTCGCTGACGCCGGGCAATCAGGACTATCTGGTCAAGAGCGGCGGCGACGCCGCCACCGGCCGGCCGGCCTATAGCCTGTTCGACGGCTGCATTGTCTATGACAAGAGCAAGTGCCTGGTGACGGGCATGGCCGGCACGATCGCGCGCGCCACAGCCGAAGTCGACTGGAGGCGCAACATCGTCGACCCGATCGGGCAGGTCTGGACGCCCTACGCCTCGCTCAGGGCCGACCTGTTCTCGATCAACCCGAACACGACCAAATACGCCAACGCCAACGTCACCACGATCGCGGACGCCTCGGATGAGGTGTTCGGCCGCGCAATGCCGGCGGTCGGCCTGATGTATCGCTTCCCCTTCATCGCCTCGACCTCCTGGGGCACGCATATCCTGGAGCCGGTCGCGCAGGTCGTCGCCCGGCCGAACGAGACCAATAGCCTGCGCGTCGCCAACGAGGATTCGCAGAGCCTGGTCTTCGACGACACCAACCTGTTCGAATGGAACAAGTTCTCGGGCTACGACCGGGTCGAGGGCGGCAGCCGCGCCAATGTCGGCTTGCGCTACAGCGGCACCTTCGGCACCGAGTCATACGCCAACCTGCTGGTCGGGCAGTCCTATCACCTGGGCGGCCGCAACTCCTACACCAGCGGCGACCTCGTCAATGTCGGCCTCAATTCGGGACTGGACACCCGCCGTTCCGACTATGTCGCCAAGGCGCAGTACCAGCCCTTCAAGGGCCTGTTGCTCCAGGCCGGCGGGCGCTTCAACGAGTCGAATTTCGAGGCCCAGCGCATCGATGCCTCGGCTGCGTTCAGCTACAAATTCCTGTCGACCTCGGTCGCATACGGCCGCTACGAGCCGCAGCCGGATCTGGGCATCACCCGCCGCCGCGAAGGCCTGAGCATCACGCAGTCCGTCTCGTTCGCCCAGTACTGGAGCGTGCGCGGCAGCGTCCTGTTCGACCTCGACAAGTACAAATACGACCGCGAGCGCTATCGCGACGCACTGGCGCTCTACCAGTCGAATCCTGGTGCGTACACCAACCCGATTTACCCGAACACCGGGCCGTTCCAGACGGCCTCGACGTCGGTGGGGCTGCGCTATCAGGACGAGTGCACGATCTTCGACATCTCGTACAACCAGTCCTACGCCGATCGCGCGGTCAACGGCGCGCGGACGAACGATACGCGGACCGTCATGTTCCGCCTGGAACTGCGCACGCTCGGCGAGATCAGCTATTCGCAGAACCTCGGCTCGAGCAGCGCGGGCGACGGCGTCTCCTCCAGCAGCCGCTAAGCCCAGTTGCGCCGGTTGCTTGCCCTGACGCAAGGCGATCCGGCGGGGATCGGACCCGAGCTCGCGCTTGCCGCCTGGCGGCAGCGTGAGCGGCGAGGCATTCCGCCCTTCGCCTATCTCGGCGACAGTGCGACGCTTTCAATATTGGCGGAACGGCTGGGATTGCCGGTTCCATTGCGCAGCGTCGGCTGGGACGAGGCCGAGACCTGTTTTGACACCGCATTGCCCGTGATCGAGCTCGAGCATCGCGCGCAGGCGCAATCCGGCCGGCCTGATCCTGCCAACGCGGCGGGCGTCATCGAAGCGATCGAGCGCGGGGTCGAAGCCGTCGAGACCGGCAAGGCCGCCGCGATCGTCACCAACCCGATCGCCAAGAGCGTGCTCTACGCTGCCGGCTTCCGGCATCCGGGCCATACCGAATTCCTGGCCGAGATCGCCGGTCGCGGACGCGAAGCCACACCGCGGCCCGTGATGATGATCTGGTCGGAAGAACTCGCGGTCATCCCGGTCACCATCCACATCCCGCTGGCGGAGGTGCCGGAGCAGCTGACGACCGAGCTGATCGTCGAGACCGGCCGGATCGCCGCCGCCGATCTCAAGCGCCGCTTCGGTGTCGCACGCCCGCGGCTGGCGCTCTGCGGCCTCAACCCGCATGCCGGCGAAGGCGGCGCGCTCGGCAAGGAGGATGCGGCCGTGGTCGCACCGGCAATCGAGCGGTTGCGGGCGCTCGGCATCGAAGCGAGCGGCCCCTATCCGGCCGACACCCTGTTCCACGCGCGCGCGCGCGCCGGCTACGACGTGGCGCTCGGGATGTATCACGACCAGGCGCTGATCCCGATCAAGACCATCGCCTTCGACGATGGCGTCAACGTCACGCTCGGCCTGCCCATCATCCGAACCTCGCCGGACCATGGCACGGCCTTCGACATCGCCGGCAAGGGCATCGCGCGGCCGGACAGCCTGTGCGCGGCCTTGCGGCTGGCCGCCCGCATGGCTGCCGCCGAGCACGGAGCGCCGGCATGAGCAACGCCGCCGCCCAGGACGGATTGCCGCCGCTGCGCGAGGTGGTCGAGCGCCACGGGCTGATGGCGCAGAAGGCGCTCGGCCAGAACTTTCTGTTCGATCTCAATCTCACCGGCCGGATCGCCCGCGCCGCCGGCCCGCTCGAAGGCCAGACCGTCGTCGAAATCGGGCCCGGTCCCGGTGGGCTGACCCGCGCCTTGCTGGCGAACGGGGCGGGCCGTGTCATCGCAATCGAGCGAGACCGGCGCTGCATGCCGGCGCTGGCCGAAATCGCCGCCCATTATCCGGGCCAGCTGGACGTCGTCGATGGCGATGCGCTCGCGGTCGACCTTTCCGGCCTGCTCGGCGGCAGCCCGGCGCGGATCGTCGCCAATCTGCCCTATAACATCGGCACACCGCTGCTGGTCGGCTGGCTCAGCGCCGGTTCCTGGCCGCCCTGGTGGAACTCGTTGACGCTGATGTTCCAGCGCGAGGTCGCCGAGCGGATCGTCGCGACGCCGGAGCAGCGCGCCGCCTATGGCCGGCTCGCCGTGCTTGCCAACTGGCGCTGCGAGACGAAAATCCTGTTCGACGTGCCGAAGACCGCCTTCGTGCCGCAGCCGAAGATCACCTCCTCGATCGTCCAGCTGGTACCGCGCCAGCAGCCGGAGCCCTGCGACCGGCGCCTGCTCGAGCGGGTGACGCTCGCCGCCTTCGGTCAGCGCCGGAAAATGCTACGCCAGAGCCTGAAGGCCGTGTTCCCCGACCCAGTCGCGATGATCGAGGCCGCTGGGTTGTCGCCGACGATGCGGGCCGAAGAAGTCTCGGTCAGCGGTTTCGTCGCACTAGCCAATGCGCTGGCAACAGCGCGGAGCTGATCAGCCGACCTGCTCGCCCAGCAGGGTCTCGACGAAGGCCGGCATGCCGGTGGCACGGCTGCGCTTCAGCCGCTCGGCCGCCAGGATCGAGCGCACCGACTCGTAGGCGGCACCGAGATCGTCGTTGATGATGACGTAGTCGTAGACGTGCCAGCGCGCGATCTCGTCGCGGGCATTGGCAAGGCGGCGCGCGATCACCTCCGGCGCGTCCTCTGCCCGACGCACCAGCCGCGAGCGCAGCTCCGCCATCGAAGGCGGCAGGATGAAGATCGCGACGACGTCCTCGCGCGCCTTCTCCAGGATCTGCTGCGTGCCCTGGTAGTCGATGTCGAACAGGACGTCGCGGCCGGCCTTCAGCGCCGCCTCGACCGGCTTGCGCGGCGTGCCGTAGCCATTGCCATGGACCTCGGCCGATTCCAGCAGATCGTCGCGATCGCGCAGAAGGTCGAAGGCCTCGCGATCGATGAAGCGGTAGTGCACGCCGTCGATTTCGGACGGGCGCCGTCCGCGCGTCGTCACCGAGATCGACAGATCGAGATTGGTTTCCTTCTGCGACAAGGTCCGCGTCAGCGTCGACTTTCCGGCGCCGGACGGCGACGACAGGACCAGCATCAGGCCGCGGCGGGCTGGGCGAATGAGATCGGCCATCGCCGTCACTCCACGTTCTGAACCTGTTCGCGCAACTGGTCGACGACCGTGCGCAGCTCCAATCCGATCCGCGACAATCCGGGATCGCCGGCCTTGGCGCAGAGCGTCGAGGCTTCACGACCGAATTCCTGTGCCAGGAAATCAAGCTTGCGGCCGATCGGCCCGCCCTGGGCGAGCAGCTCACGCAAGGCCGCGACATGGGCATGGAGCCGGTCGATCTCCTCGCGGATATCGGCCTTCACCGCCAGCAGCGCCGCCTCCTGATGCAAACGCTGCGGCTCCAGCGCATTGCTGGCGTCAAGCAGTGAGGCGATCTGTCCCGCGAGGCGCCCGCGGATGGCCTCGACGCTGCGACCTGGATGGGCTTCCGCGGCCAGGGTCAGGCTGGCAATGGAGTCGAGATGGCCGGAGATGATGGCTTCGAGCGCCCGCCCCTCGGCCAGCCGCGCCTGTTTCAGCGCCGCGATCGTCTCCGCCAGCGCCGCAAGCACGGGCTTCTCGAGCTGGGACAGCGCATCCCCGCTCTCCTCGGAGACCTCGACGACACCGCGGATCGCCAGCAGGCCGTCCAGCGTCGCAGGCGCGATGCTCGCAGGCAGCTTCACCTGGCTCGCAGCCTCGATCAGGACGGCGAGCGCCTCCTGGTTGATGCGCGGACGCGGAGCCGAGGCTTCGCTGGTGATGGCGAGGCTGACATGCAGGGTGCCGCGGGTGAAGGCAGTGGAGAACTGCTTGCGGGCCGCCTCGGAGAAGCTGTCGAAACCGGTGGGGACGCGAACGCGGACATCGAGGCCACGACCGTTGACGCTACGGACTTCCCAAGCAAAGGCGTGCGCCCCGGTCGTGCCGGCCGCGCGCGCGAACCCCGTCATGCTCTCGATCGCCATAGGCCGCCGTCTTCCTTCTCGCAACGTAGATGCTGACGCGAATTCTGATCGCTCGATCGGAACGCCGAGTGGAATGCGCGATGCGCGCGGACCCTATTCAGGCCCGGCCTGCTCTACAAGCGCGAGATGTGGAAAGGTCGCTCAGGGCTTCAGCTGCGGGACCTGCTTGGGGCTGTTGAGGTCGAAGGTCTTGTTCAGCAGCGGATCGCGCGTCGTGCCTTCGGAGGCGTCGAAGGCGCGCGCCCGCGTCCCGGCCGCGCCCGCCTGCACAGGCTGGCCGGCCGCCGCACGACGATTGCCGGGAACCGGATAGGTCTCGGGCTCGGATTGGTCGGGCGCCGTCGCCGCCTGGCTGTCGGGGCGGCCGGCGGCCGGCGCCTCGGTGCGCTGATCCGGCCCCGGAGGCGGCTCGGCGCGGTCGACGCCGGCGTCGGCGGCTGGCCGTCCGGAGTCGCGTCTCGCCGATTCGACCTGGCGCCAGCGCGCGACGTTGCGGTTGTGCTGCTCAAGCGTCTCGGCGAAGGCATGGCCGCCGCTGCCATCGGCGACGAAGTAGAGATCCTTGGTCCGCGAATGGTTGACCACCGCCTCCAGCGCCGCGCGGCCCGGATTGGCGATCGGCCCCGGCGGCAAGCCGTCGATCACATAGGTGTTGTAGGGCGTCGCCTGGGTGATTTCGGGGCGCGTGATGCCACGGCCGAGCGTGCCCTTGCCGCCGACGAGCCCATAGACGATCGTCGGGTCGGATTGCAGCTTCATCTTGCGGTTCAGCCGGTTGATGAAGACGCCGGCGACGCGCGGGCGCTCATCGGCGCGTCCGGTTTCCTTCTCGACGATCGAGGCGAGGATCACGAGTTCCTGTGGCGTCTTGATCGGCAGGTCGGCCGGGCGCTTGGCCCAGACCTCGTTGAGGATGCGGCGCTGGTCGCGCGTCATCCGGTCGACCATGGCCTGGCGTGTCGAACCGCGCTGGAACTTGTAGGTATCCGGGAGTATCTGCCCCTCGCGCGGCACCTGGTTGATGTCGCCGGCGAGCAGGTCGTTCTGCTGCAGGCGAGCGATGATCTGCTCGCTCGTCAGCCCCTCGGGGATGGTGATCGAGTGCTCGACCGCCTTGCCCTCGGCGATGACGTCGAGAATGTCCTTCTGGCTGGCGCGCGCCTTGAAGAGGTATTCACCGGCCTTGAGGCTGGCAGCCTTGCCCGAGGTGTAGGCCGCGACCTTGAAGGCCCAGGGATGCTCGATCAGGCCCTCGCGCTGCAACAGATCGGCGATCTCCGTGACCCCGTTCTCCTTCGGGATGATCAGGACGCGATCGGCTGCGAGCGGGCCGGGAGCCTTGCTGCGGCTGTCGAGATAGGCGATGCCGCCGCCAACGGCGCCGGCGAGTACGAGGACAGTGGTGAAGAGCCCGCTGAGCAGGCCGACGAAGGGCGAGCGACGGCGCTTGCGTGCCTTCGGCGGCGGGGCCGGCGGTGCAACGGGCTTCAGCGCTTCGTTGGGGCTCCTCGGCGCAACGCGAGGCGGCTGGCTCATGATGTTTCGCCTGATTCCCTGACATCACGACCGGCAGCGCCGGTGTCGACACCAGCCTGTCGGCCGGGCCGCGGCATTCTTGCACGACGGCGGCGACAGGCTAGCGAAAATTGTGGCGAAAGCGCGCTTGTCCTCAGTCGACGAGGCGGCGCATCACCAGCGAGGCATTGGTGCCGCCGAAGCCGAACGAGTTCGACAGGGCAATGTCGACCTTCCGCTTTTTGGCTTTGTGCGGCACGAGATCGAGCTCGGTCTCGACGGACGGGTTGTCGAGATTGATCGTCGGCGGCACGATCTGGTCGCGGATCGCCAGCACCGAGAAGATCGCTTCGATCGCACCGGCGGCGCCGAGCAGATGGCCGGTCGCCGATTTGGTCGAGGACATGGCGGGCCGGTTCGGCGCATTGGCGAGCAGGCGCTCGACGGCACGCAATTCGATCTCGTCGCCGACCTGCGTCGAGGTGCCGTGTGCGTTAATGTAGTCGACCTCCGAGGCGCGCAGACCCGCGCGCTTCAACGCCGCCTGCATGCAGCGATAGGCGCCGTCGCCATCCTCGGACGGCGAGGTGATGTGATAGGCGTCGCCCGACATGCCGTAGCCGACGACCTCGGCATAGATGCGCGCGCCACGGGCCCTAGCGTGCTCGAGTTCCTCGAGCACGACGACGCCGGCGCCCTCGCCCATGACGAAGCCGTCGCGATCCTTGTCATAGGGGCGCGAGGCCTTCTCGGGCGTCTCGTTGAAACCGGTCGAAAGCGCGCGGCAGGCGCAGAATCCGGCGATGCCGATGCGGTTGATCGCCGATTCGGCGCCGCCTGCCAGCATGACCTCGGCATCGCCGAGCGCGACCATGCGGGCGGCGTCGCCGATAGCGTGGGCGCCGGTCGAGCAGGCAGTGACGACGGCGTGGTTCGGGCCCTTCAGCCCGTGCTCGATCGAGACATAGCCTGCGGCGAGATTGCTGAGACGGCCGGGGATGAAGAAGGGAGAGAGACGGCGCGGGCCGCGCTCCTTCAGCAGCAGCGAGGCTTCATAGATGCCGCCAAGCCCGCCGATGCCGGAACCGATGGCGACGCCGGTCGCGATCTGATCCTCATAGCTTTCGGGCTTCCAGCCGGAGTCACGCAGGGCCTGCGTCGCCGCAGCCATGGCGAAAACGATGAAATCATCGACCTTGCGCTGCTCCTTCGGCTCCATCCAATCGTCGGGATTGAAGGTGCCGTTCGAGCCATCGCCGCGCGGTATACTGCAGGCGATCTGGGCCGGCAGGTCAGAGACATCGAAAGTGGTGATCGGGCCGGCACCGCTTTCGCCAGCCAGAATGCGTGACCAACTCGGCTCGACCCCGCATCCGAGCGGAGTCACCATGCCCAGTCCGGTGACGACGACACGCCGCATCGGTCTTCCTCAATTCAGCTCCGGCGCGCTGGAGCAGGATGCGAAAAAGTGGAAACCGGCTTTTCGCATGAATCCTGCTCCAACTACAGTTGAGAGACGGATTCAGATTTCAGCTGGAAACGCAAGGCGTTTCCAGCTGAAATCATCCGGCTCCGGCGCGCGCCGGGGCCAAGGCCTTGTCAGGCCGACTTCGACAGGAACTTGACCGCGTCGCCGACGGTCACGATCGTCTCGGCCGCGTCGTCCGGGATCTCGACGCCGAACTCTTCCTCGAAAGCCATGACCAGTTCGACGGTGTCGAGGCTGTCGGCACCGAGGTCCTCGATGAAATTGGCGCCCTCGACAACCTTCTCCGGCTCAACGCCGAGGTGCTCGATCACGATCTTCTTCACGCGCTCGGCGACATCGCTCATGGGTCTTTCCCTCAAACCTCAAAAACACACCGCTGACAGCGACGCGTGGGTGAAACTGATTTCCCGGCCCGGATCCTTCGCCTGGCGGCGGACCACGCCGGGTGTTCATGGCTGCACAAACGCAACAACCGGGCCGGCGTCAAGTCCCAAGAGCACGTGCCGAACAGATTGCCACGCCATCTGATCGGATCACGCATCCCCCAACAAGAGCCCGGAGCCGAATCTGCCCATCAGGTTGCGTCAACCTGATCTGTTCGAGCTCCGAAACACCGGTCGGCGCTTGGCCGGCTGGGTCCTTAACACACTCGCAATAGGCTGGCGAGAGCGCAGATCAAACCTTTAAGTGCATTGAAAGACTGACATAACCGGTTCAGATCATTGCCATTCCGCCGTTGACGTGCAGGGTCTGCCCGGTGACGTAACCAGCTTCCTCGCTGGCGAGATAGGCCACGGCCGCCGCAACGTCCGCTCCCCGCCCGAGCCGACCCATCGGCACGTCGGTGAGGATGCTCTCGCGCTGCTTGTCGTTCAGCGCGTCGGTCATCGGCGACTCGATGAAGCCGGGAGCGACGACATTGACAGTGATGTTGCGGCTCGCAACCTCGGCGGCAAGCGACTTCGACATGCCGATCAGGCCAGCCTTGGATGCCGCATAGTTGCCCTGCCCCGGATTGCCGCTGGTGCCGACTACCGAGCCGATCGAAACGATGCGGCCATAGCGCCGGCGCATCATGCTCTTCACCGCCGCGCGCGAGAGCCGGAAGGCGGCGGTCAGGTTGACGGCGAGAACGAGATCCCAGTCCTCGTCCTTGAGACGCATGAAGAGATTGTCGCGGGTGACGCCGGCATTGTTGACGAGGATGTCGAGCCCGCCAAGCTTGGCCTCGGCAGCCGGCACCAGCGCCTCGACCGAATCGCGATCCGACAGATCGCAGGGCGTGACCTCGGCCCGCTCGCCGAGTTCCTTCGCCAACGCCTCCAGCGCTTCGACACGCGTGCCAGACAAGGCTACGGTCGCGCCCTGGGCATGGAGCTTGCGCGCGATAGCGCCGCCAAGGCCGCCGGTGGCGCCGGTGACAAGCGCCTTCTTACCCGTCAGATCGAGCATTGTGCCTCCCCTATCCCGGCTTGTAGCCGGTCAGCCCTTCTGGGCCTTGTAAGCCGCGATGTCGTCGGGGGTTCCGATCGACGCCGCAGCGGATCCTGCCGCGATACGCTTGACCAGACCGGCGAGCACCTTGCCCGAGCCGACCTCATAGAATTGAGTGACGCCGGCTGCCGCCATCGCCTCGACGCATTCGCGCCAGCGCACGGTGCCGGTGACCTGCGCCACCAGCGAAGCCCGGATGGCGGCCGGATCGCTCAGAGGCGCGGCGCCGACATTAGCCATGACCGGCACGGCCGGAGCCTGCATCGCGACCTCGGCGAGCGCTGCCTGCATCGCTTCGGCCGCCGGCTGCATCAGGGCGCAATGAAAGGGCGCGGAAACCGGCAGCAGCATGGCGCGGCGCAGGCCGCGTTCGCCGGCAAGCGCGATCGCCCGCTCGACCGCGGCCTTGGCACCGGAGAGCACGACCTGGCCGCCGCCATTGTCATTGGCCACCTGGCAGACCTGGCTCTGCGCAGCATCGGCCGCGATCGCGCGGGCCTGGTCGAGCTCGACGCCGAGCAGCGCCGCCATGGCGCCCTCGCCGGCCGGCACCGCCTTCTGCATGGCGTCGCCGCGGATGCGCAGCAAGCGGGCGGCATCACTGATCGAGACGGTGCCGGCCGCAGCCAGCGCCGAATACTCGCCGAGCGAATGGCCGGCGACGAAGGCGGCGTCTGTCCTGAGCGAGAGCCCGGCCTCTGCCTCAAGCACGCGGATCGCGGCCAGGCTCACCGCCATCAGCGCCGGCTGGGCATTGGCGGTCAGGGTCAATTCCTCGCCCGGCCCTTCCCACATCAAGGCGGAGAGCTTCTGTGAGAGCGCGGCATCGACCTCGTCGAAGACGGCGCGCGCCACCGGAAAGGCTTCGGCGAGCGCCTTGCCCATGCCGACCGCCTGCGAACCCTGCCCTGGAAAGATGAAAGCCGTCGCCATGTCACAATGGTCCTGAAAACGATGCCGGAGCCGGATGTTTTCGGTCGAAGCGCCACGCGTTTCCACTGAAAACTAGATCCGTCTCTGACTTGAAGTTGAGAGCAGGATGCGAAAAACCAGTTCCCGCTTTTTCGCATCCTGCTCTTGGTTAACAAGTCGGGGCGCAGTCGCACCGTGCAGCTGGCCAAGTCAAGGCGTTTACGCGACGAAAGTCGACTTGCATCAGCTTTTTGCGATGTTTTCCGCTTGCATGATGGACTGCCTCGCGGTAACGACCGCCTCGGTTTGTTCGGCCGGAGGCTGAACGGACGGCGAAGCCATTCCCGCAAGGAAGCGTTTCGTAGGCTCCGCATCAAGGGGCCGCCGTCCCGTGTCTCCGCCTTCGAAGAAATCCTGTCGGGCCTTTATCCAGGGCTCGGAGGGCTCCGCGTCGAACGAAACCGGTGAACGAAGAAAGGCCAATCATGGCATTGTACGAGCACGTTCTGCTCGCGCGGCAAGATGTCAGCGCGCAGCAGGTCGAGGCCCTTGTCGAGCAGTTCAAGGGCATCGTCGAGGCGAATGGCGGTTCCGTCCCCAAGGTCGAGTACTGGGGCGTGAAGTCGCTGGGCTATCGCATCAAGAAGAACCGCAAGGCGCACTACTCGCTGCTGAACATCAACGCTCCCGCGGCGGCCGTCGCCGAGATGGAGCGCCAGATGCGCATCAACGAAGACGTGCTGCGCTTCATGACCATCCGCGTCGAGGAACTCGAGGAAGGTCAGTCGGTCATGCTGCAGAAGCGCGACCGCGACGAGCGTAGCGATCGTTTCGACCGTGGCCCGGGCGGCGGTGACCGTTTCGACCGCGGCCCGCGCCGCGAGCGTCCGCGTCGTGAAGACGAAGCGACCACCGAAGCTACCGCTGGGGAGGCCTGAGCATGTCGACTGCATCCGCCGGCGCCCGCCGCCCCTTCTTCCGCCGCCGCAAGTCCTGCCCGTTCTCGGGCGAGGGCGCGCCGAAGATCGACTACAAGGACGTGCGCCTGCTCTCGCGCTACATCTCCGAGCGCGGCAAGATCGTGCCGTCGCGTATCACGGCCGTCTCAGCCAAGAAGCAGCGCGAGCTCGCCCAGGCGATCAAGCGCGCCCGCTTCCTCGGCCTGCTGCCCTACGTCATCCGCTGAGCGGGTGAAGATTTCCCCGGCGGCGCCCAGCGCCGCCGGGCTTTCGATCCCACGTAGACTTTAGTCGCCAGGCGGTGAAAACCCGTCTGGTATGTTGAGGCGATCAGCCTCTCACCCTGCCCTTTTCGAGCAGCGGGACAGCAGGACGGATATGCTCCCCATCGTCGGCATCGGCGCCGGGCTGGTTTCAGCCCTTCTGTTCACAGTGGTGATCACCGGATCGCCGCTGGCGTTGCTGCTGTCCTATGTCGCCCCGCTCCCCGTCTTCATCGCAGCGCTCGGCTGGAACCACCGCGCCGGACTGGTCGCCGTCGCTTCCGGCACGCTCGCGGTCACCCTCGTGCTCAAGCTCTCGCTCGGGCTCGCCTTCGCCATCGGCGCGGCCCTGCCGGCCTGGTGGATCGCCTATCTCGCCTTGCTGGCCCGCAATGACGACCAGAACAACAGCGAATGGTATCCGCTCGGACGCCTGCTGGTCTGGATCGCCGCCGTCGCGACGCTGGTGACGGTGGGCGGCGCGCTCGCCATCTCCACCGATTTCGAGACCTACCAGCGTGTCATGACGCACGGCCTGCGGCTCGTGCTCAGCGGCGGCGAGGGCATCGGCCCTGTCGTGCGGCTGCCAGCAGGCGTCGACGCCGGCGAAATCGCGGCCCGGCTCGCGGCCCTTGTGCCCGCCGCGGCCGGCGCCTCCTTCGTGCCGATGATCGTCGCCAATCTCTGGCTGGCGGCGAAGGCGGTGCGGGTCTCCGGCCGGCTGCCGCGCCCCTGGCCTCTCATCTCCGCGACCCGCCTGCCGGCGCAGGCCGTGGCCGGGCTCGTCGGCGGGATCCTGCTCAGCTTCGCCGGCGGCTTCATCGGCCTCGCCGGCGCCGCGCTGGCAGGCGCGCTGATCGCCGCCTTCGGCCTCGCCGGGCTCGCCGCCGTCCACGACCTCAGCCGGGGCAAATCCTGGCGGACGCCGACCTTGCTCGCGATCTATCTCGCGCTCGTGGTCATGCTGATCACCGTCTTCCCATTCCTCGCGCTGCTCGGCATCGCCGACGCGCTGATCGACCTTCGCCGGCGCAAGCCGCCGGCGTCGCCTGCTGCCTGAACCCAAACGCCTCTCACGAACTCAAAGGAGAAGACCCATGGAAGTGATCCTGCTCGAACGCGTCGCCAAGCTCGGCCAGATGGGCGAGACCGTCCGCGTGCGCGACGGCTATGCCCGCAATTTCCTGCTCGCCCGCGGCAAGGCCCTGCGCGCCACCGAAGAGAACAAGAAGCGCTTCGAAACCCAGCGCGCCCAGCTCGAGACCCGCAACCTCGAGCTGAAGCGCGAGGCCGACTCGGTCGCCGAGAACCTGGACGGGCAGTCGGTCGTGATCCTGCGCCAGTCGGGCGAGTCCGGGGTGCTCTACGGCTCGGTCTCGACCCGCGACATCGCCGAGGCGCTGGGCGCCGAGGGCTTCACCGTCGACCGCAACCAGGTCACGCTCAACACCCCGATCAAGACGCTCGGCCTGCACACCGTCCCGGTCGTGCTGCACCCGGAAGTCTCGGTCACCGTGACCGTCAACATCGCCCGCTCGGCTGAAGAGGCCCAGCGCCAGGCGGCCGGCGAGAACGTCACCGCCCGCGAGGAGTTCGATCTCGACGATCTCGGCCTCGAAGTCGGCGCGGCGCTGGCCGAGGCCGGCGACGACCGCTGAGCCCTTTCAGAGGCTTGCACGAGTCAATGGGCGCCGTGGCAACACGGCGCCCTTTTCGTATCGCCTGTGAACTGGGGTGGATTGCGTTCCTGACACTCGCCAAGCGCCGGCAAATGCTAGAGTGAACCAGTTCCGACTCATCCCAGCGAGATTGCCTGCAGGCTATGGCCACTGCCACCGCCCTCGTCGCCCGCCTCGAGACCAGTCACGAGGCCAACTTCCGCGTCCAGCCGCACAATATCGAGGCGGAGCAGGCGCTGCTCGGCGCCATCCTGGTCAACAACGACGCCTTCTACCGGGTCTCGGACTTCCTGCAGCCAGAGCACTTCTTCGAGGAGCTGCACCGGCGGATCTTCGAGCTGATGAGCAGCATGATCCGGGCGGGCAAGATCGCGACGCCGATCACGCTCAAGACCTTCGTCGGCGAGATCGATCTCGGCGGCATCACTGCGCCGCAGTATCTCGCCCGGCTCGCGGCCGAGGCGACGACCGTCATCAACGCTGCCGACTATGGCCGGACCATCTACGACCTCGCCGTCCGTCGCCAGTTGATCGGCGTCGGCGAAGAACTGGTGAACGTCGCCTATGACGCGCCGGTCGACATGGCGCCGCGCGAGCAGATCGAGGATGCCGAGCGCAAGCTCTATGCGCTCGCCGAGAAGGGCCGGTACGAGGGCGGTTTCCAGAAATTCGACGGGGCGCTGCGGCTCGCCATCGACATGGCGGCGAGCGCGTTCCAGCGCGCCGGCGGCCTCTCCGGCATCTCGTCGGGGCTGCGCGATCTCGACGCGCGGATGGGCGGCCTGCAGCGCTCCGACCTGATCGTGCTCGCCGGCCGCCCGGCCATGGGCAAGACCTCGCTCGCGACCAATATCGCCTTCAACATGGCCAAGGCCTGGCGCGGCGAGCGCCAGGAGGACGGCACGATCAAGTCGGTCGACGGCGCCATCGTCGGTTTCTTCTCGCTCGAAATGTCGGCCGACCAGCTCGCGACCCGTATCGTCGCGGAACAGTCGGGCATCTCCTCCTACAAGATAAGGCAGGGCCGCATCACCGAGGGCGATTTCGCCCGGCTGACCGACGTTGCCGCCCAGATCGAGAAACTGCCGCTCTATATCGACCAGACCGGCGGCATCTCGATCGCCCAGCTCGTCGCCCGCGCCCGCCGCCTGCAGCGCCAGAAGGGGCTCGACATCCTGTTCATCGACTATCTGCAGCTGCTCTCCGGCTCTTCGAAGGCCGGCCAGAACCGCGTGCAGGAGCTGACCGAAATCACCACCAGCCTGAAGGCGCTGGCCAAGGAGCTCAACGTCCCGATCGTCGCGCTCTCGCAGCTCTCGCGCCAGGTCGAGAACCGCGACGACAAGCGCCCGCAGCTCTCGGATCTGCGTGAATCCGGCTCGATCGAGCAGGATGCCGACGTGGTGATGTTCGTCTATCGCGAAGAGTATTATCTCAAGGGCAAGGAGCCCCGGCCGGGCACCGACGAGCACAACAAGTGGGTGATGGAGATGGAGGCGGCCCATGGTCTCGCCGAGCTCATCATCGGCAAACAGCGCCATGGCCCGACCGGAACCGTCGCGCTGCAGTTCGACGCCGACGTGACGCGCTTCTCCGACAGGGCCGATCAGAGCCATCTACCGGAACGCCTCGAATGAACGCCTTCGACACGCCCGAGAATGCCGGCCACGGCGCCATCCTGACGATCGATCTCGGCGCGTTCGTCGCGAATTGGCGTATGCTGAAGCAGCGCGCCGGCACGGAAGCCGCCGCCGTGGTCAAGGCCAATGCCTATGGCATCGGCATCGAGCCGGCCGTCACGGCCCTTGCCAAGGCCGGCTGCAGGACCTTCTTCGTCGCGCATCTGTCCGAGGCGGTGCGCGCCCGTGCCGTCGCGCCGGAGGCGGCGATTTATGTGCTCAACGGCCTCGCGCCGGAAACCGGCGGGACTTACGCCGAGCACGACCTTTCGCCAGTGCTGGGCTCGCACGAGGAGTTGCTCGAATGGGCCGGCTTCCGGCAGAGCGGCGCCAAGGTCAGGCCGGCGGCTCTGCATGTCGACACCGCCATGAACCGGCTCGGGCTCTGGCCCGGCGAAGGGCTCGACCTGGCACGCGAAAAAAGCGGGGTGGTCGCCGCCGCAGGGATCGGGTTGGTGATGAGCCATTTTGCTGCGTCGGAAGTGATCGACGACCCGGCCAACGCCCGGCAGGTATCGGCCTTCGCCGAAGTCGCCGCGGCCTTTCCCGGCGTGCCCGCCTCGCTGCTGAACTCCTCCGGCCATTTCCTGCCGGGTTGCCCCTCCTACCAAATCACCCGGCCGGGCTATGCGCTCTATGGCGGCAATCCGACACCCGGAAAGCCGAATCCGATGCGGCCGGTGGTCGGGCTCGAGGCGCAGATCATCCAGCTGCGCGAGGTCGAGACCGGCACGCAGGTCGGCTATAACGGCACCTGGACGGCGAAGGGTCGGCGCAAGCTCGCCACCATCTGCCTGGGCTATGCCGACGGCTACCCGCGCAATGCCAGCTGGACCGATCGTTCGCAGGGCGGCTCGGCGCTGGTCGGCGGGGTGCGCTGCCCCTTCGTCGGCACGGTCTCGATGGATTTGATCATCGTCGACGTCTCGGACGCACCGGCCGAGGCGGCCAAACGCGGCTCAGCCGTTACGCTGATCGGGGGCGAGCTCGACCTGGAGGCGGTGGGCGCCGGGGCCAAGACGATCGGCTACGAGATCCTGACCAGCCTCGGCCGCCGCCACGCGCGGCGCTATGTCGGGCTTTGACGCGATGGCTGCCACCTCCATTGTCATTCCGGGGCTTCGCGCCAGCGAAGAACCCGGAAGCCACGACCTGGTGAACGCTTCCTGCAGCGCCAGGCAAAGGCCGCACCCCGTCATGGGTTCCGGGTTCGCGGCTTTGCCGCGCCCCGGAATGACAATGTAGCGATGGCCAAGCGCGGCCCGACTTACGTCTGCCAGGCCTGCGGCGCGGTCTACCACCGCTGGCAGGGCAAGTGCGATTCCTGCGGCACCTGGTCGTCGCTCTCCGAAGAAGCTCAGGCCGCGCCGGTCCCCGGTGGGGGCCGAGTGCCCTCCGGCGGTCGAGCCCGCGGCCGCATCTTCGCGCTAGAGAGCCTGAAGGGCGAGACGCAGGACGCACCACGCATTGTCTCCGGGATCGGCGAGCTCGACCGCGTTACCGGCGGCGGCTTCGTGCCGGGTTCGGTCCTGCTGATCGGCGGCGATCCCGGCATCGGCAAGTCGACCCTGCTGATGCAGGCCTGCGCCGCCATGGCGATGACCGGCCGGCGCGTGGTCTATGTCTCGGGTGAGGAATCGACCAGCCAGGTTCGCCTGCGAGCCCAGCGCATGGGGCTCGCGGAAGCGCCGGTCGACCTCGCCGCCGAGACGAACATCGAAGACATTATCGCCACGCTCGGGCAAGGCGAGCGCCCGGCCCTCGTGGTGATCGATTCGATCCAGACGATGTGGTCGTCCGAGGTCGAGAGCGCGCCCGGCACGGTGACTCAGGTGCGCGGCTCGGCCCAGGCGCTGATCCGCTACGCCAAGACCTCCGGCGCCTGCCTGATCCTGGTCGGTCACGTCACCAAGGATGGCCAGATCGCCGGCCCGCGTGTCGTCGAGCACATGGTCGACGCGGTGCTGTCCTTCGAAGGCGAAGGCACCCATTCCTTCCGCATCCTGCGCGGCCAGAAGAACCGCTTCGGCGCCACCGACGAGATCGGCGTCTTCGAAATGACCGGCGCCGGCCTCTCCGAAGTCGGCAACCCCTCTGCCCTCTTCCTCGCCGGGCGCGACCAGGATGCGCCGGGCGCCGCCGTGCTCGCCAGCATCGAGGGCACGCGGCCGGTGCTGGTCGAGATCCAGGCGCTGGTGGCGCCGAGTGCGCTCGGCACGCCGCGTCGCGCCGTGGTCGGCTGGGAAAACAGCCGCCTGGCCATGGTGCTGGCCGTGCTGGAGACGCATGGGGGCTTAAAGCTCGGGCAGCACGACGTCTATCTCAATGTCGCCGGCGGCCTGCGCGTCGGCGAGCCGGCGGCCGACCTTGCCGTCGCCGCCGCGCTGGTTTCCTCGCTGACCGGGGCGATCCTGCCGTCCGGCGCGGTCCATTTCGGCGAAATCGCCCTGTCAGGCGCGATCCGGCCGGTCTCGGTCGCAGCTGCGCGACTGCGCGAGGCCGCCAAGCTGGGTTTCGAGAGTGCCGTCCTGCCCGCGGCGGGAGCCGATATCGGCGACGGCAACGGCCTGAGATTGCGCCGTCTCAGCCATGTCGGCGAGCTCGTTGCCGAAATCGCAGCAAGCGCTCCCCGGGCTCGTTCCAGTCAGCGCGCTCAGCAAGCAGACCGATGAAGCGGACTCGATATCAGAGCGGAGAGGCGGATTCTCCGATCAGCTTGGATAACCTGATCGAATCCGGCTCCCGCAGTGCAAAATGAGCCGACTGGATGGGTGACGCGCGGCACGCGAGCAGGTATAGCAAAATCCGTCCGGCCCACCCATTTGACGCGTGCCGGCCCCGATTTTGCAGCGAAGCGGCCCTGACATGCCTGTGACAATTCTCGATCTCGTCGTCATCGGCGTGGTGTTGATCTCGGCTTTGCTGGCAGCCGTGCGCGGCCTGACGCGCGAAGTGCTGGCGATCGCCTCCTGGGCCGCCGCCGCCGTCGTCGCCTGGATATTCCATCCACAGCTGCTGCCGCTGGTGCAGCAGCACATCCCGAACAAGACCGTGGCGCTCGTCGCGGTGATCGCGGCCCTGTTCCTGGGGACGCTGATCGTCGTCTCGCTGATCACGGCGCGGATTTCGGACTTCGTGCTCGATTCGCGCATCGGTGCGCTCGACCGCACTCTCGGCTTCGTCTTCGGCGCCGCCCGCGGCCTGCTGCTGGCCGTCGTCGGCTATCTCTTCTTCACCGCGCTGGTGCCGGAAAAGATGCAGCCGGCCTGGGCACGCGATTCGCGCTCCAAGCCGCTTCTGGAAGAAACCGGCCGCAGCCTGCTGACCATGCTGCCTCAGGATATCGATTCGGAATTCGTAAAGAAGCTGCTGCAGCCGAAGACGCCTGAATCGACCGACGCACCGGCCGAGGAGCCGCGCACGCCGGGCACCAATCCACCGGCCGGCGGCACCGCTCCCGCCGATCCGCAGCGCCGCACCCAGGCGCCCGCCACCGACCGGCAGGCGCTGCAGCGCGTGATCGATACGACTGCCCCGGCCGCCACCGGCACGACGCCCGCCCCGGCGCAACGCCGGCCCTGATTGGAACCAGAGCCTGGCCTCATCACAAAAACGGCACCCGTTCTTGCGATGACGCCCCGCTCTAACAAGTAGTTGGCAGATTCTCTCCGTTCGGCGGCCCGCCGAACGGAAGCCGTATTGAAGCCGCGATGGAGCCTTGCGATGAGCCTGATCCACGATGCCGACGCCGTGTTCGATCCGAACGCCGACCGTTTGCGTGAGGAGTGCGGCGTCTTCGGCATCTTTGGCCATGAGGACGCCGCCGCGCTGACCGCGCTGGGCCTGCACGCACTCCAGCACCGCGGCCAGGAGGCGACCGGCATCGTCTCCTTCGACGGCAAGCGCTTTCACACCGAGCGCCAGCTCGGCCTGGTCGGTGACGCCTTCTCCGATGCGAGCGTGATCGAGAAGCTGAAGGGCAAGCAGGCGATCGGCCATGTCCGCTATTCGACCACCGGCGAGACCATCCTGCGCAACGTCCAGCCGCTGTTCTCCGAATTGCATGGGGGTGGCTTCGCGGTAGCGCATAACGGCAACCTGACCAACGGGCTGACGCTGCGGCGCAATCTCGTCCGTGACGGCGCGATCTACCAGTCGACCTCGGACACCGAGGTGCTGCTCCATCTCGTCGCACGCAGCCGCAAGCCGAAATTCATCGAGCGCTTCATCGACGCGCTGCGGCAGATCGAAGGCGCCTATGCCTTCGTCGGCATCACCAACAAGAAGCTTGTCGGCGCGCGCGACCCGCTCGGCATCCGCCCGCTCGTGCTCGGCGACCTCAATGGCTGTCCGATCCTGACCTCCGAGACCTGCGCGCTCGACATCATCGGCGCCAAGTTCGTCCGCGAGATCGAGAATGGAGAGGTTATCGTCATCTCCGAGCAGGGTATCGAGAGCCACAAGCCCTTCCCGCCGGTGCCGGAACGGCCCTGCATCTTCGAGTACATCTATTTCGCCCGGCCGGATTCAATCGTGAAGGGCCGCAGCATCTATGAGCGCCGCAAGGCGATGGGCGCGCAGCTCGCCGCCGAAGCCCCGGCCGACGCCGACGTGATCGTGCCGGTCCCCGATTCCGGCGTGCCGGCGGCGCTCGGCTATGCCCAGGCGAGCGGCATCCCGTTCGAGCTCGGCATCATCCGCAACCACTATGTCGGCCGCACCTTCATCGAGCCGACGCAGAAGGTGCGCGAGCTCGGCGTGCGCCTGAAGCACTCGGCCAATCGCAGCGTGGTCGAGGGCAAGCGTATCGTGCTGGTCGACGATTCGATCGTGCGCGGCACGACCTCGCTGAAGATCGTCAAGATGATGCGCGAGGCCGGCGCCCGCGAGGTGCATTTCCGCATCTCCTCGCCGCCGATCACCCATCCCGACTATTACGGCATCGATACGCCCGACCAGCAGAAGCTGCTCGCCGCGACCCATACGCTCGAGGAGATGCGCCAGTTCGTCGGCGCCGATTCGCTCGCCTTCATCTCGGTCGACGGCCTCTACAAGGCGATGGGGCATGAACAGCGCGATCCGACCCGGCCGCAGTTCACCGACCATTGCTTCACCGGCGACTATCCGACCTCGCTGACCGATGTCGTCGGCGAGAGTGCCAAGCAGCAGATGTCGCTTCTGGCCGCCGGCTGAGCCTTTCGACGGGATTTCGATGACCAAGCCTCTGGAAGGGCGCATCGCGCTCGTCACCGGCGCGTCGCGCGGGATCGGCCGCGCCGCAGCGTTCGCCTTTGCCGAGGCAGGTGCCCATGTGATCGCGCTGGCGCGAACCACCGGCGGACTGGAAGAGCTCGACGACGAGATCAGGGCAATCGGCGGCAGCGCGACCCTGGTCCCGGCCGACCTCGCCGATGCCGCCGCGATCGAGAAGCTGGGCCCTGCCCTGCTCGAGCGCTGGGGCCGGCTCGACATCCTGCTCGCCAATGCCGGCGTCCTCGGACCGCTGGCGCCGCTGACGCATGTGAGCGCCAAGGAATGGGCCGAGGTCTTCGACATCAATGTCAGCGCCAACTGGCGGTTGCTGAAATCGGTCGAGCCGGCGCTGAAAGCCTCCGAATCCGGCCGGGCGATCTTCCTGTCCTCCGGCGCGGCGCATAAGGGCTTGGCCTATTGGGCGCCCTATGCCGTTTCCAAGGCAGCGCTTGAGGCGATGGCGCGCAGCTATGCCGACGAGACCCGCTCGACAAGCTTGCGGGTCATGCTGGTCAATCCGGGCCCCTTGCGGACCCGCATGCGGGCCCAGGCGATGCCGGGCGAAGACCCGATGACGTTGAAGACGCCCGAGGGTCTGGCGCCGCACCTCGTCGAGATCGCTTCGCCGGAGTGGAGCGAGACCGGCAAGATTTTCGACTTCCCGCAGGGCAAGGTGCTGACGCCGCAGATGCCGGCTTAACAACCGGCGTCATTCTCGACCGAAGCGAAGCGCAGAGCCGAGAATCTCAGGCCGATAGAGGCGCCGTCCGTCATGAGATGCTCGTGTCGAGCCCGAGCATGACGCGCCTCTTCACGTCGCCGCATACTCCCGTACCACCGCGATCAGGTCGGGCACCGTCAGGTTCGGCAACGCCGCCATCTCGTCGAGCGAGAACCAGCCGATGCGGACATGCTCGTCGGAGAGGTTCTCGGCCTCGTCGCCGTCCCAGCCGGAAACGACATAGATGTGGTGCAGCGCTGCGCCGTTGCGCTCCGGAAAGCGCTCTTCGGCGGAGAGCATCAGCCGGTAGGTCTGCGGGACCAGCCCGACCTCCTCCTTGCATTCTCGGATGAGCGCGGCATCCAGCGCTTCGCCCGCCTCGACCCTGCCGCCGATCGCGTCCCAGTGATCGGCCCAGGCGCGTTTCCACGAGGCGCGCAGCCCAAGCAGCACCCGCCCGTCGGCGCGCAGGAAGAGCGCGCTGACGGTCTCCAGCATCAGCCCTTGCTCTTGTCGTAGGGGTTGGCGCCGCCGCGGGTGTGAAGCCTGATCGGCGTGCCGGGCAGTTCGAAGGCCTCGCGCAGGTTGTTGACCAGGTAGCGCGTATAGGACACGGGCAGATGGTCGAGCTGGTTGCCGAACAGCGCGAATGTCGGCGGGCGCGCCTTGGCCTGCGTCATATAGCGGATCTTGATGCGCCGGCCGGCGACAGCCGGCGGCGGATGGGCCGAGAGCACGCCTTCGAGCCAGCGATTGATCTTCGCGGTCGAGACGCGACGGTTCCAGACCTCATAGGAGCGGAACACCGCCTGCATCAGCCGGTCGATGCCCTCGCCGGCGATGCCGGAGAGCGGCACGATTTCGACGCCGCGGATCTGCGCCAGCAAATGATGCGCCTTCTCCTTGAGTTCGGCGAGCAGGCCCTGCTTGTCGGCGACCAGGTCCCATTTGTTCAGGCCGATGACGACGGCGCGGCCTTCGCGCTCGCTCAGGTCGGCCAGGGTCAGGTCCTGCTTCTCGAAGGGGATGGTGGCGTCGAGCAGGACGACCACGACCTCGGCGAAGCGGATGGCCCGCAGCGAATCCGCCACGGCGAGCTTTTCGAGCTTCTCGTCGATGCGGGCGCGCTTGCGCATTCCGGCGGTGTCGAACAGCTTGACCGGCCGTCCGCGCCATTCCCATTCGACCGAGATGGTGTCGCGGGTGATGCCGGCCTCGGGGCCGGTCAACAGGCGCTCCTCGCCGATCATCCGGTTGACCAGCGTCGACTTGCCGGCATTGGGCCGGCCGATGATGGTGACGCGCAGCGGCCGGTTCGGATCGATGTCCTCATCAGACGGGGCATCGGCGGGCACGTCGGCCCAGGCCTCCTCCTCGTCCTCCTCCGGCTCGTCGTCGACGTAAGGCGCCAGCGCCTCCAGCAGGTCGGAGGTGCCCTCGCCATGTTCGGCCGAGAACGGCACGGGATCACCGAGCCCGAGCGCAAAGGCCTCCATCACGCCATCCTTGCCCTTGTTCCCCTCGGCCTTGTTGGCGAGCAGGATGACGGGCTTGCCGGAGCGGCGCACCAGCTCGGCGAAAGGCTGGTCCATCGGCGTCAGGCCGAGGCGGGCATCGATCATGAACAGGATGACGTCGGCCTGGTCGATCGCGGTTTCGGTCTGGGCGCGCATGCGGCCAGCGAGCGAATCCTTGTCGGCCTCTTCGAGGCCGGCGGTATCGATCACCGTGAAGCGCAGATGGCCGAGGTTGGCGTCGCCCTCGCGGCGATCGCGCGTGACGCCAGGCTGATCGTCGACGAGCGCGAGCTTCTTGCCGACGAGCCGGTTGAACAGGGTCGACTTGCCGACATTGGGTCGGCCGACGATGGCGATGATGGCGCTCATGATCCGTCTTTAATGCAGCATCGGGCCTCGTCCGGAAAGTGGCTCCACTGTCCGGAAGGGGCCCAAGCCTGGAGGGCGGCCACCTGTGACGGCGGCGCCCGATGTCAGTTCTTGATGGTGACGGGGCCGCCGCGCACCAGCGTGAGATAGAGCTCGACGCGCTGGCGCAGCACCTGCGGTGATTGCGGATCGGCAACCACGGCGTCGAACCAGCGTCCGGCATCCTCGAACAGGTTGGCCTTCAGCGCGGCAATGCCGAGGAATTCGCGGGCCGAATGGCGCCACAGCCCGGTGGGCGTCGCCAGCGGCTCGAGCTCCTTGCGCAGCTCGGCGAAAGGCACGAGGTCGACGCGCAGCATGCCGGCACGCAGGCGGGCGAGATCGCGATAATACTGGTCGAGCGTGGTGTCGTTGGCGAGGGCGTCGAAAGCGGTCGCGCCGGCAGCCGCATCACGCTTGCCGACCTCGGAAGCGAGGCGGAAGCGCGAGAGCAGCCGGTAGCCGGCCGGCGCATTGGCGGCGAGCTCGGTCAGCGTCGCTTCGGCCGCGCTGGCGTTGTTGTCGCGCGAGGCGCGTACCGCCTCCTCGAACCTGGCGCCAACGGCCTCGGCCTTCTTGCGCTCCTGCTGCTGCCAGAACTGCCAGCCGGCAACGCCCGCCACCGCCAGCACGGCGATGGCGATGAAGACATTGCCATATTTCTTGAGGATGGCGCTGGCCTTGTCGCGGCGAACCTCCTCGTCGATCTCGCGGAAAATGTCGGACATGACGCCTCGAATTGATCTTCACGCGCCATCCGCTCGACCAAAATCGGCCAAACCGACAGAATTCGCGCAAAGCTGAAAAGCTGCGGCATGCCGGGTAGCATCTTTGCCGGCGGAATGCGAGCCGGAACGGCCACACGGAGCCGTCAGGGCACGCCTATCGTGACGGCGCGCCCGGCGCAGCCAGGCCAGCCACCACAGCATCGATTAGCTTGTGCCATTCGCCCGGCTCAGCTCCGGCCGCGATCGCAAGAGCAGCGCGGTCATAGGCCGCGCCGAGCAACTGGGCTGTCGCCGCCAGCGGCAACTTCGGCAATGCACCAGCTTGTATCGCCGCTGCGAGCCCTTCGCGAAGCGTCCGTCCGCCATGGCGAGCATCGATCGCGTCGAGCTCCTCGCGGCCGAGCACCGCCGCGGCATCGATCAGCAGAAGCTGGGTTCGGCCCGGTTCCCGCATCGCCTCCAGGAAGGCCGCGCCGCCCCTGCTGAGTGCTTTCAGCGGCGCCAGGCCGGGCCGGGCCGCGCTCTCGATCTCCCGCGCGACCGCCGCCGATTCCACCTCGACCACGGCCCGGAACAGCGCCCGCTTGTCGGCGAAGTGATGGTAGAGCGCACCGCGCGTCACCCCCGCCTCGGCGACAAGTTCCGGCGTGCCGGTCTCGGCATAGCCACGGCTGACGAAGAGCTTGCGCCCCGCCGCAATCAGCGCGGCGCGCGTGGTGTCGGAGCGATCCTTGTTGGACCGGCGTCCAGCTTCTTGCATACGTGCAGCCTGTATGTTAATTCACATAAACATGCAGATTGTATGTTTTTGATGAAAGGCAGGCAAGCCCATGAAAGTCAGCAGCTATTACCCGGTGATCATGACCGACAAGGTCGCCGAGACCGCCGCCTTCTATATTGCTCATTTCGGCTTCGAGGCCCAGTTCGAGGCGGACTGGTATGTCCATCTGCAGTCGACCGTCGACGAGCGGGTGACGCTGGCGGTGCTGGACGGGAGCCACGACACCATCCCCCTCCCCGGCCGCGGCCGCGTCAGCGGTTTGATCCTGAACTTCGAGGTCGAGGACGTCGACGCCGAATATGCCAGGCTGACGGCAGCCGGTCTGCCGACCCTGCAGGAGCTGCGCGATGAATGGTTCGGCCAGCGCCACTTCATCACAGCCGATCCGAGCGGCGTGCTGATCGACGTGATCAAGCCGATCCCGATGAGCGCGCCGCCCGAAGCCCACGCTTGATCGCACCGTTCGTGGCAGGCACCTTGCTTCAGCGTCCACCAACACGCTGCGGCAAGGAGAGCGCCATGAACCGGATCGCCAGCAGGCTCGGAGCAGCCGTTCTCAGCCTCGCCCCGCTCGGCAATGGCGGTGCGGCAGAAGCGGCACCGATCAGGGTCAAGGTCTTCGTCGCCTCGATGTTCGAGATCGGCGCCAATACCGGCGACCGGGCTGGCGAGTTCCAGCACTGGTATGAGCGCTACTGGCAGAAGAGCCAGCCGCACGAGGTGCGCGGCGCGCTGAAGCCGGCCTATTGCAATGACGACGGTGTCTGCGGCGCGGTGCTCGGCATGGGCAAGGTCAACTCATCCTCCTCGATGCAGGCGATCCTGCTCGATCCCGAATACGACTTCTCGCAAGCCTATTTCGTCATCACCGGCGTTGCCGGCACGCCGCCTTCGCGCGGCACGATCGGCGACGTCTCCTGGGGCACCTGGCTGGTCGACTACGATCTCGGCCATCGCTGGGCGCCGGAGGAAGGCAAGCCGGGCGAGCCGGTATTCATCCCGCGCAAGGGCTATGAGGAGTACCGGGTCTTCAAGCTCAACCCGACGCTGGTCGGCTGGGCGACGCGGCTGAGCGCCGGGGTCAACCTGCAGGATTCGGAGTCGGCGAAGCAGTATCGCCAGCGCTATCCGGACGAGAAGGCACGGGCGGCGCCCTCCGTCCAGACCGGCACGCACATGACCGGCGACACTTTCTTCCACGGCCCGGGCCTGTCGAAGGAGGCGCAGTACATGGCGAAGCTCTATGGCGCCGACGACTATGTCATCACCGAGATGGAGGCCGCGGCAATCACGCTGGTGATCAAGCGCCAGTTCGGCACCGACCGGATCCTGAGCCTGCGCGGCGCGGTCAACTTCGACCAGGGCAATCCGAACGAGACGACGCAGCAGCATCTCGACCCGGCACCCGGCCAGACAGCCGGCGGCTTTGCCGAGACCGTGGCCAATGTCGAGGCGGTCGGCTCGCGTGTCGTCGATCACATCGTCGGCAATTGGGGCGAGTGGCAAAAGGGCGTGCCGCCGCTACCGGCCAAGTAAGGCTCAGGCAGAAGCGTCGGCCCGGAACAGCAGGCTGCCATCGCCATAGGAATAGAAGCGATAGCCCTCGGCGATGGCGTGGGCATAGGCGCGCTTCATCACATCGAGCCCGCTGAAGGCGCTGACGAGCATGAACAGCGTCGAGCGCGGCAGGTGAAAATTGGTCATCAGCAGGTCGACGGCGCGGAAGCGATAGCCCGGCGTAATGAAGATCGCCGTATCGCCCGAAAACGGCTTGACGACGCCATCCTCGCCGGTCGCACTTTCGAGCAGGCGCAGCGAGGTCGTGCCGACCGCGACGATGCGGCCGCCGGCGGCGTGAACCGCATTGAGCGCGTCGGCCGTCGCGGCGCCGACCGTGCCCCATTCGGCGTGCATGCGATGCTCGTCGGTGTCCTCGGCCTTGACCGGCAGGAAGGTGCCGGCGCCGACATGCAGGGTGACAAAATGGCTGGAGACGCCGCGCGTCCTCAGCGCATCGAACAGCTCCGGCGTGAAGTGCAGGCCGGCGGTCGGCGCGGCGACGGCGCCTTCCTCGCGCGCATAGGTGGTCTGGTAGTCCTGGGCATCGGCCTGGTCGGTCGCGCGCTTGCCGGCAATGTAAGGCGGCAGTGGCAACTCGCCGAGCCGCGCGATCGCCTCGTCGAGATAGGGACCCGTCAGCGAAAAGCGCAGGCCGATGTCGCCGCCCTCCCCCTTGTCCTCGACTTCGGCCTGAAGCCGGGCGAGCTCGCAGGCATTGCCGGCGCCGTCGCTGTCGAAAACGATCGTCTCGCCGACATTGAGCTTCTTGGCCGGACGGGCGAAGGCGCGCCAGCGATTATCCGCTTCGCGCTTGTGCAGCATGATCTCGATGCGGGCCGAAGCCTCGCCGCGAGTGCGCCTCCCCCAGAGGCGGGATGGGATGACGCGGGTGTCGTTCAACACCAGCGCATCGCCCGGCTGCAGCAGTTCGACGAGATCACGGACGCCGCGATCCGCAAGAGGCTCAGGCGAGCCGGGGCGTACGACGAGCAGCCTGGCCGCATCCCGCGGAGTTACCGGCCGCAGCGCGATGCGTTCTTCGGGCAGATCGAAATCGAAGAGACCGACGTCCATGGACCGATCCTGAAAAATCATCCCGGGCCGACGAAGTCGACCCGGGATGACGTTGTTCGCAACGTGTGGGAACGCCTCAGGCGTCCGCCATCACCTTCATCGAGACGATGGAGTCGGGATCGCGCACCGGCTCGCCGCGCTTGATCCTGTCGACGTTCTCCATGCCCTCCACGACCTGGCCCCAGGCGGTGTACTGCTTGTCGAGGAAGCGGGCATCGTCGAAG
Source organism: Allobosea lupini (assembly GCF_900109525.1). GTDB lineage: Bacteria > Pseudomonadota > Alphaproteobacteria > Rhizobiales > Beijerinckiaceae > Allobosea > Allobosea lupini. The sequence continues at coordinate 495,208 of NZ_FOAN01000001.1, forward strand.
ACGATGAAGAACTGGCTGTTGGCCGAGTTCGGGTTCTGGGCGCGCGCCATCGAGCAGACGCCGCGGACATGCGGCTCGGCGTTGAACTCCTGGGCGAGGTCCGGATAGCTCGAGCCGCCGGTGCCGGTGCCGTGCGGGCAGCCGACCTGCGCCATGAAGCCGTCGATGACGCGGTGGAAGACGATGCCGTCATAGAAGCCCTCGCGTGCGAGCAGCTTGATGCGCTCGACATGGTTGGGGGCGAGGTCCGGCCGCAGCTTGATCACCACGCGGCCCTTGGTGGTCTCCATGACGAGGGTGTTCTCGGGATCGAGCGACATCAGACTGATCTTTCGTTGGTCGGCACACGGCCGAAGAAGCGGATTGTAATCGGGCGGCCTGCGATACTCCCTCCAAGCCCCGGCGACAACCTCATCGGCGTGCAATCGCGCACGGCCCTCATGAGGGAGTCGCTGAAACGCTCGCGCAGGCCAGTCGGCGCCCGCCGCATCTCCCAGGTGACGCGCGGCTGGCCGAAGAGCGTGCCGTCGCGGCGCAGGCTGAAGCGGACACTGGCGCTGGCGCCGCCGCTCTGGGCATCGAGCGCAGGCGGCTTCCAGCAGCGTCGCAGCGCCGGGCCGATCTGATCGAGCCGGTCGACAGTCTCTTCGCCAATGCCGATCGTCTCGGGATTGACGGTGCCGATGACGCCGCGATCGACGCCGGGCGTCGGCGACGGTGCCACCGGGCGGCGCGCGCCCTCGCCGAAGGGGCCGCCGATACCCGGCATGTAGCGCTGGCCCGATTGCGGAGGCAGCACCGGGTTCTGCGAGCCGGACGGCGGCGGCAGGACGGGGTTCTGAAAGCCCGAGGCAGGCGGCAGGCCAAGATCGCGCGTGTCCTGCGCCTTTACCGGGCCGCCGGCGCAGGCCAGCAGCACAAGCGAGAGCGCGGGCACGCGCGAGCGGCGCATCGGACTACTTGGCGTCCGCCAGCAGACGCATACGGATGATCTTGTCGGGGCCGCTCACCGCGCCGTTATTGGCGCTGCTGCCCTTCTTGATCTTGCGCACGGCGTCCATGCCGGAGACGACCTCGCCGAACAGGGTGTACTGGCCGGTCAGCGAGCCGCAACCCTCGAAGCAGATGAAGAACTGCGAATTGGCCGAGTTCGGGCTCTGCGAACGGGCCATGCCGACCGAGCCGACCTTATAGGGCGTCGGGGTGAACTCGGCCGGGATGTTCGGCAGGTCGGAACCGCCGGTGCCGTCTCCCTTCGGATCGCCGGTCTGGGCCATGAAGCCATCGATGACGCGATGGAAGACGATGCCGTCATAGAAGCCACGCTTGGTCAGGGCCTTGATCTGCTCGACATGCTTGGGCGCCAGGTCCGGCCGCAGGCGGATGGTGACGCGCCCATCCTTGGTGTCGAGCGCCAGGGTGTTCTGCGGATCGAGATTAGCCGGTGCCGGCGCCTGGGCGTTGGCTTGAGACTGGGCCAGGCCGAGCGAAGCGGTAAGCGCCAGGGCGGCGAGCGTGGTGCGAAGCATCGAAAAACCTCTCCTGACCGCCGGAACGGCCCGGCGCATCTGACGTTGCGAGGTAGCGACATCCTATGACTGGAACAAGGCGAGGAATCGCGCCAAGCGAACAATGTTGCACTGCACAAGAGCAATTTGGAATAATTTTGCAAAAAAATCGATCTCGGCCTGCCTAAACAGGTGACAACATTATTGCGATGGGCTAATCACTCTGGCGCTGGGCACGCCCGACCGTTTTCAGGGCGCCGCGGACCAGGTCTCGGGAGGAACAAACAGCCGTTCAGTATATGAGTGCGCGGGAATAATGGTGCGCCGATACTGCGGTAAAAAACAGACTTCCAAAGGCAGGGCGCAAGCCTTGCCTTTTGTTTTTCTGTTACGCAACTCTTCTGGCTTACACCCAATCAATGCCGCGGAACGTCGCTCGGCGACATTCGGTGAGCCTAAAGAGCATTGAGAAGTTCACGGATTTCCTTCAATGCCGTCTCCATGCCGTCGCCGACAGCCCTCGAATGAGCATCATCGTCATTCTTTGGATTCTGCGCCTGAATTCGACTCGTCAGCGGCCGATCAGTAAAGCCCGAGACCGAGCCGTGGATTTCCTTGTTCGCCATATTGGATGAAAAGATGCGCCGCATGCCGAAGATCGCCAACTCGCTTCGGTTGCCTACCGTCTGAAAAAAATTCTGCCGCGCCGCAGCCGAATTCGCAAAGGGCCCAAATAGCGGCGTGTTGAGCCGGCCATTGGTCTCGACGGGTGAGTTCTTCGCTTCGATGGGAAAGAAAGCGGCATCGGCCATCGCCAGATAAGCAACCGGCAAGCCGGCGAAATGCAGGCGCGCCGCAAGATCGACGGCATTGCGCCCGCCCGAACTGGACCCCGCGATGCAGATCTTGCCGACCTCACGCCCTTCCAGTTTCTTCTGAATCAAGTTGGAATGGCGGGTCAGGAACGGTATCGAGGCGACGCCGATCGAGGCCGTCGTGGCGCTCATACGAAATATCTTCCGCCCGGTCCGACTATAAGGGTCCGCATCGGTAATTGGAAAAGTCGCTTCGTTGTCCTCTTTCGTCTGTGAGAAAGTCTTGCCGCCATCGTAGATCACGACGATGTCGAGCGTGTTCTCGGTCTTCTCTCGCTTTTCGCGCTCGGCCTTGTCGCGCTTCAGCTTCTCGCGATCGACCACCGGCAAAACGTCGTCCAAGCTGGAGATCGTCTTCTTGCCGACGACCGGGTCGATGGCGCCCGATCCATTCAGGATTTTTCCATGGGTCTTGAACAGGCGCACCAGAGTGCTGGTCTTGTTGCCGAAGGTCTGAGAGGCGACGTCTTCCGCCTTCATCGCCGCCAGCGCGGCTGCAATGTCCGCGCCCTTCATATGCGAAGCCCAAGTGATCAAGGCGTCGTGCATCACGCCGATATGATTGCCGCGCCTCCGTTCGGGAGGGCCATGGTTTACACCGATGTGAAAACGGTCCTCGCGCAGCGTGTCGATCAACTCGTCGTAGAACTGGAACTTCGATCTGAACGGCCTCGCCATCATCTGACCTTTGCTGTCGGCTATCCGAAAGCAAAAGTTATCGGCGGCTTACAGATCGAGCATCATCCAAATGTACCAGACTCCCGCGAAAACGATCGCGGCCAAGATGCTGGTGATGAGCGCCTTCTTCAACAGCGCAGGCGCAACCGGAGCACCAGGATCCGTGCCCTTCTGGACCTCGCCACTCTCCGCCTGGCTGCGCACGCCGAAAGGCAGCGTCACGAACAGCACCGTCCACCAGATCACGAAGTAGACCGCGAGCCCGCCGCCGATCGTCATGACGGCCTGTCCTCGTCAGCCAGGGCAATGCACGCGAACGCGACCTTGGCGTCGGTCGGCACGCCGAAGCGCGCCGTGTGCCGAGCCGGCAAGCCATTCGGGAAATGCTTCACATATTCAGCATTGCAGGCGGCATAGTCGCCGGGATCGGTGATCAGCATCGTCATCTGCACGACGCGCTCAAGGCTGCTGCCGGCCTCGGCCAGGATGGCGGCGACATGCGCCAGCGCCTGCCGCACCTGCTCGGCCGGCGTCTCTCCCCGCACGACACCCTTCGCAGGCTCATGGGGCGCCGACTGGCCGGAGACGAAGACGAGGCCGCCGGCCCGCGTCGCGAGGCTGAAGGGGCGCGGTGAGCCGGGTTCCGGCTCGCCGAAGAAGGCGATCTCGGAGATCATGGCTCAGGCCTGCTCCAGCTCGACGAGCGTGCCGCAGAAATCCTTGGGGTGCAGGAAGAGCACAGGCTTGCCATGGGCGCCGATGCGCGGCTCGCCCGAACCGAGCACGCGCGCGCCCTGCGCTTTCAACCGGTCGCGCGCCGCGAGGATGTCGTCGACCTCGTAGCAGATGTGGTGGATGCCGCCGTCGGGATTGCGCTCGAGGAACTTGGCGATCGGCGAATCCGCGCCCATCGGCTCCAGCAGCTCGACCTTGGTGTTCGGCAGTTCCACGAACACGACGGTGACGCCATGCTCCGGCTGCGGCAGTGGCTGCGAGACGCGGGCGCCGAGCGTGTCGCGATAGAGCGCGGTCGAGGCGGCGAGGTCCTTCACGGCGATGGCGACGTGGTTGAGGCGTCCGATCATGCAAAGACTCCGTTCAGGCGCGGCGTTCAGCGGGCGATATGCCCGATCCTACACCGTGATCACCAGTGCGTTCACCAGCGGCTTCTTGCCCCACTCCTCGTTGACCGCGGCGCGCACGCCGCGCTCGAGCGCGCTGCGCACGGCCTCGGGATCGCGGCGCTTGCCCTTGGGCAGGCCCTCGATCAGGTCCTCGACAGCGTCGGCGACGATATCGTCGAAGGGCGTGCCGTCCTTGGCGGCAAGCGGCAGGCCGATCAGTGCGACCTCCGGATCGCCGGCAAGTTCGCCCTTCTCATCCAGGGCCACCGCGATCGAGATGACGCCGGCGAAGGACAGCTTGCGGCGCTCGGGAATCGTGCGGTCGAGCGCGCCGATCAGGAGCTCGCCATCCTGATAGAGCCGGCCATGCTGGACCTCGGTGAGCTTGCGGGCCCCGTCCTCGGCGATCACAACGACATCGCCATTGCCTGCGCGCAGCACATGCTTGACGCCGAGGCTGCGGGCGAAGGTGGCGTGTTCGGTCAGGTGCTGATCCTCGCCATGGGCTGGAATCGCGATCTTTGGCTTGAGCCAGCCATAGAGCCGCGCCAGCTCCTCGCGCCGCGGATGGCCGGAGACGTGCACGAGATGGGTGCGGTCGGTGATGATCTCGATATTGTCTCGCGCCAGCCGATTGAGGATGGCGCCGACGGCCTTCTCATTGCCGGGGATGGTGCGCGAGGAGAAGATCACCCGGTCGCCCGGCGAGAGCGCGATCTCGGGATGGTCGTCGGCAGCAATCCGCGAAAGCGCCGCGCGCGGCTCGCCCTGGCTGCCGGTCACGAGTGCCACGACCCGGTCGCGCGGCAGATAGCCATAGGTCTCGACCCCGCGGAAAGCGGGAATGCCGTCGAGGAAGCCGCATTCGCGGGCGACGTCGATGACGCGGTCCATGGCGCGGCCGACAACGACGACCTCGCGCTGATTGGCCATCGCAGCCTCGGCGACGGCGCGCAGACGCGCCACATTCGAGGCGAAGGTGGTGACGGCGACGCGGTTCGGGGCAGAGGCGACCAGCTCCTTCAGCTTGGCGGCGACATCCGCCTCGCTTGGGCTGATGCCGTCGCGCAGGACATTGGTGGAGTCGCAGACCAGTGCCAGCACGCCTTCCTCGCCGAGCTCGCGCAGGCGGGCCTCGTCGGTCGGCAGGCCGACGCGCGGGGTCGGGTCGATCTTCCAGTCGCCGGTATGGACGACGAGGCCGGCCGGGGTGCGGATCGCGAGCGCGTTCGATTCCGGGATCGAATGCGCGACCGGCACGAATTCGATGTCGAACGGGCCGAGCGTAAAGCGTCCCCCTTGGGCGACGATGTTCATCTCGACCTTGGGCGCGCCCGGCTCGGAGAGGCGCCGCGTCGCCAGCAGGCCGGCGGCAAAACGCGTGCACCAGACCGGCACGCGCAGTGAGGGCCAGAGCGCGGCGAGCGCACCGATATGGTCCTCATGGGCGTGGGTGATGACGATGCCGAGCAGGTTGGCCCGATCCTGGATGATGTAGCTGAGGTCGGGCAGGACAATGTCGACGCCCGGCGCCTCCGGCCCGGCGAAGGAGAGCCCGCAATCGACCAGGATCCATTTGCGCTTCTTTTCCGGCCCGAAGCCGTAGAGCGCGGCATTCATGCCGATCTCACCGAGGCCACCGAGCGGAACGAAGACGAGCTGGTCGCTGGAACGGGTCACTGGCAATCCTGACATTCTATGCTGAAGCTGGCGAAGCGGCCGGCGGCAGGCCTAGCATGCTCTCTGGCGCGCCTCCATAGCGGCAGGAGCAGGCGGAAGCGTTACCTCAACCTGCCGGTGTGCCAGAAGTGGGCATCGAGCCGAAATAGAGATCGCCGGCATCGATCAGCCGCCGGCCGGCTTCGGTTTCGAGTTCGAGCCGCCCGGAGGCGTCGAGGCCGAGGAAGCGGCCCGAGACCGGCCCCTCCGGCAGGCGCATGGTGATGGTCTCGCCGAGATAGGCGGCGCGCTCCAGCCAGGCGGCTCGGGTCGGGCCGAAACCGCCCGGCGGCGACCAGGCCGAGAAGCGCTGGTGCCAGGCATCCGACAAGGCTGCCAGCAGACGCTCTACGGTCACGTCCGCTGCATGCGCCAAAAGGTGGGCGGCGGGGTAAGGCGTGCCCTCCGGTGCAGAGGCCACGTTGACCCCGATACCGATGACGACGTTGAAGCGCCCTGCCCGGCTCTCGCCCTCGAGCAACAGGCCCGAGGTCTTGGCCCCGCCGATCAGCAGGTCGTTCGGCCATTTCAGGGCAAGCGCCGGATGGGACAGGCCGGTCACGGCTGCAGCCGCATCGTGCAAGGCAAGGCCCGCAACGAAGCCGAGCTGCGGCGCCAGCGCCGGCTCGCAGGGAGTGACCAGCAGCAAGCTGGCATAGAGATTGCCGGGCGGCGAACCCCAATGCCGGCCATGCCGGCCGCGCCCGGCATTCTGGCCTTTCGCGACAATCCAGAGTCGTCCAGGATCGCCCTCGCGCAGCGCATGGCGCGCCTCCTCCATGGTGGAGGAGACCTCGTCGCGGACGATCAGGCGATAGCCGGCGGCGCGAGCGCCTTCGCCGAGCACTTAGGCGCTCAGAACAGCGACTTCGCCGCCGCGGCAGCGGAGTCGAACAGCGGCGCCGGCAGGAAGGACAGCACCAGCACGAACAGCGCCGAGATCAGCAAGACGCCGCGCACGCCGGCGTCGCCCTTGTCGAAGGCCGGCTTGGCGTCGTCGAAATAGATCACCTTGACGATGCGCAGATAGTAGTAGGCGCCGACGACGCTGGTGATCACGCCGACCACGGCGAGCACATAGAGCTTGGCCTCGATCGCGGCGAGGAAGACGTACCACTTCGCCCAGAAGCCGGCGAGCGGCGGGATGCCGGCGAGCGAGAACATCATCATCGACATCGCGAAGGCCATCCAGCCATTGTTGCGGGACAGGCCGGCGAGCTCGCCGATATCCTCGACCGGCTTGCCATTGCGGTTCATCATCAGGACGCAGGCGAAGGCGGCGAGCGTGGTGGCGAGATAGATCGCCATATAGGTCATCACGCCCTGGACGCCGGCCGGCGTGCCGGCGGCGAGGCCGACGAGCGCGTAACCCATGTTCGCGATCGAGGAATAGGCGAGCAGTCGCTTGATATTGGTCTGGCCGATCGCGGCGAAGGCGCCGAGCGCCATCGAGGCGATCGCCATGAAGACGATGATCTGCTGCCAGTCATGCAGCGCGCCCGGGAAAGCTCCGACGAAGATGCGCACGGTCATCGCCATCGCCGCCATCTTCGGCGCAGAGGCGAAGAAGGCGGCGACCGGGGTCGGGGCGCCCTCATAGACGTCCGGCGTCCACATATGGAACGGCACGGCCGAGATCTTGAAAGCGACGCCGGCGGCGACGAAGACAAGGCCGATAATCAGGCCGATGCCGGGATGGCCGCCCTTCACCGCTTCGGCGATGCCGGCATAGCTCACTGTGCCGGTGAAGCCGTAGACCATGGACGAGCCGTAGAGCAGCATGCCCGAGGAGAGCGCGCCGAGGACGAAATACTTCAGGCCAGCCTCGGTCGAGCGCGGATTATCGCGATCGAAGGCGGCGACGACATAGAGCGCGAGCGACTGCAGCTCCAGGCCGACATAGAGGCCGATCAGGTCGCTGGCCGAGATCATCATCATCATGCCGATGGTGGCGAGGACGACGAGGATCGGGAACTCGAAGCGCATGGCGCCGTCGCGGCGCAGGAAATCGGCCGAGAGCACGATCGCGGCCGCGGCGCCGATCAGCGTCAGCACCTTCATGAAGCGGCCGAAGCCGTCGGCGATGAAGGCGCCGTTGAAGGTGACGACCTTGCCCTCGCCGCGCAGGACGAGCACCAGCGCCAGCGCGAAAAGCGCGAGCGCCGCGATCTCGAGCGTGCGCGTCGAGCGCTCGCCCTGGATCGCGCCGTAAAGCACCATGGCGATGGCGCCCAGCGCCATGACGATTTCCGGGAGCGCCGGACCGAAAGCGGGCAAGGTGGTCATCGGAGCAGCCTTACTGGACTGCCAGCATCGCCGTCTTCGCGGCGGTGATGGCGGCCTGATAGTTCTTGATGAGGGCTTCGGTCGGCGCCGCGAAGGCGTCGAGGATCGTGCCGGGCGCAATGCCGTACCAGATCGTCAGCAGGACGAGCGGCACGAAGATCGCGATCTCGCGGGCGTTGAGGTCGGTGATGTCCTTGAGCTCGGGCTTGGTGAGTTCGCCGAAGACGACGCGCCGATAGAGCCAGAGCGCATAGCCCGCCGACAGGATCACGCCGGTGGTCGCCAGGAACGCCACCCAGGGATTGGCCTTGAAGGCGCCCATCAGGGTCAGGAACTCGCCGACGAAGCCCGCCGTACCGGGCAGGCCGACATTGGCCATGGTGAAGATCATGAACACTACCGCATAGAGCGGCATCCGGTTGACCAGGCCGCCATAGGCGGCGATCTCGCGGGTGTGCATGCGGTCGTAGATCACGCCGACGCAGAGGAAGAGCGCGCCCGAGACCAGGCCGTGGCTGACCATCTGGAACATCGCGCCCTGGATGCCCTGCGGCGTCAGGGTGAACAGGCCCATGGTGACGAAGCCCATATGCGCCACCGAGGAGTACGCGATCAGCTTCTTGATGTCCTCCTGCATCAGCGCCACCAGCGAGGTGTAGATGATGGCGATGACGGAGAGCGCGAAGACCAGCGGCGCGAACATCGCCGAGGCGTCCGGGAACATCGGGATCGAGAAGCGGATGAAGCCGTAGCCACCCATCTTCAGCAGGATCGCCGCCAGGATGACGGAGCCGGCCGTCGGCGCCTCGACGTGCGCGTCGGGCAGCCAGGTATGGACCGGCCACATCGGCATCTTCACCGCGAAGGAGGCGAAGAAGGCGAGCCAGAGCCAGGGCTGCATCTGGACCGGGAACTTGTGGGCCAGCAGCGTCGGAATGTCGGTCGTGCCGGCGTTCCAGTACATCGCCATGATGGCGAGCAACATCAGCACCGAGCCGAGCAGCGTGTAGAGGAAGAACTTGTAGCTGGCGTAGACCCGGCGCTTGCCGCCCCAGATGCCGATGATCAGGAACATCGGGATCAGGCCCGCCTCGAACAGCAGGTAGAACAGCACGAGGTCGAGTGCGACGAAGACGCCGATCATCAGCGTCTCGAGGATCAGGAACGCGACCATGTATTCGCGCACCCGCTTCTCGACCGAGGTCCAGGACGCCAGGATGCAGAATGGCATCAGGAAGGCGGTAAGGACCACGAAGGGGAAGGAGAAGCCGTCGACGCCGAGCTTGAACTTGATGATGTCGGAGACCCAGGCATGGCTCTCGACCATCTGGAAGCCTGGATTGGCCGAGTCGAAGCGGCCCCAGGCGACCAGCGCCAGGATGAACGTTCCCGTCGTGAAGAACAGTGCCGCCCAACGGGCGTTCGAATTGACCGAAGCCTCGTCGCCGCGCAGCGCCAGGATGAAGGCGGCGCCGACCAGCGGCAGGACCAGGAGACCGGTGAGGATACCGAAGCCGAACATCATCTCACCCGCGGGCCATGAGGTACCAAGTCACCAGCCCGGCGACGCCGATCAGCATGGCGAAGGCATAGTGGTAGACATAGCCGGTCTGCAGCCGCACGACCCGGTTGGTCACGTCGACGACACGGGCCGAGACCCCGTCCGGGCCGAGGCCGTCGATGACGGCGCCGTCGCCCTTCTTCCAGAGGAAACGGCCGAGCCACATCGCCGGACGTACGAACAGGAAGTCGTAGATTTCGTCGAAGTACCACTTGTTGAGCAGGAACTTGTAGAGCACCGGGTTGGCGGCGGCGAGCTTGCCGGGCACCTCTGGGCGCAGCACGTACATGTAGAGCGCGAGCAGGAAGCCGATCAGCATCGCGACGAAGGGCGACCAGACCACCCATTTCGGCACTTCGTGCATGGCATGGAGGATGTGGTTATCCTTGCCGGTGAACAGCGCCGCCTTCCAGAAGTGCTCATAGTCGTGGCCGATGAACGCCTCCTTGAAGACGTAGCCGGCCACCAACGCACCGAGCGACAGCACGGCGAGCGGGATCAGCATGACGAGCGGGCTCTCATGCGGCGTGTGGTCGTGACCATGGCCATGGCCGTGATCGTCGTGAGCATGCGCGGCGTGGGCATGGTCGTCATGCCCATGACCATGCGCGTGATCGTCGTGGCCGTAAGCGGCATGGCCGTGGCCGCCCCAGCGCGGGGCGCCCTCGAAGGTCATGAAGTAGAGCCGCCAGGAGTAGAACGAGGTCATCAGCGCGGCGACGACCAGCAGCACGAAGGCATAGGAGCTGGCGAAGCCGCCATGCGCCACCGAGGCGTAAGCGCTCTCGATGATCGCATCCTTGGAGAAGTAACCGGCGAAGAGGGGAAAGCCGGTCAGCGCCAGCGTGCCGATCGTCATGGCCGCAGCAGTCAGCGGGATATGCTTCCTGAGGCCGCCCATGTTCCGCATGTCCTGCTCATGGTGCATCGCATGGATGACCGAGCCGGCGCCCAGGAACAGCAGCGCCTTGAAGAAGGCGTGGGTGAACAGATGGAAGATGCCGGCCGAGTAGGCGCCGACGCCCATCGCCACGAACATGTAGCCTAGCTGCGAGCAGGTCGAATAGGCGATGACGCGCTTGATGTCGTTCTGCACCAGGCCGACGGTCGCGGCGAAGAAGGCGGTGGTGGCGCCGATGACGACGACGACAGTGAGCGCGACCGGTGCGTATTCGAAGATCGGCGACAGGCGCGCCACCATGAAGACGCCGGCGGTGACCATGGTCGCGGCATGGATCAGCGCCGAGACCGGGGTCGGGCCTTCCATCGCGTCCGGCAGCCAGGTGTGAAGCAGGAACTGCGCCGACTTGCCCATGGCGCCCATGAACAGCAGCAGGCAGGTCAGCGTCAGCGCGTTCCAGTCATAGCCGAGGAAGCGGAAGCTGCGCTCCGTAAGACCGGCGATCTGCGGGAAGATGCTGTCGAAGGCGACCGAGCCTGTCAGCACGAAGACCAGGAAGATGCCGAGCAGGAAGCCGAAATCGCCGACGCGGTTGACGACGAAGGCCTTGATCGCCGCGGCGTTGGCCGAAGGCTTCTGGTACCAGAAGCCGATCAGGAGATAGGAGGCGAGACCGACGCCTTCCCAGCCGAAGAACATCTGCACGAGGTTGTCGGCGGTCACCAGCATCAGCATGGCGAAGGTGAACAGCGACAGGTACGCGAAGAAGCGCGGCCGCGACGGGTCCTCGTGCATGTACCCGATCGAATAGAGGTGCACGAGCGAGGAGACGGTGTTGACGACGACCAGCATGACCGCGGTCAGCGTGTCGATGCGGAAGGCCCAGTCGACGCGCAGGTCGGCCGAGGCCAGCCAGGTCGCGACCTGGACGCGTGTGGTGCCGGAGCCGAAGCCGACCTGGATGAAGGCGACCCAGGACAGCGCCGCCGAGATCAGCAGCAGCGTGGTGGTGACGATCTCCGAGGCTCGCGCGCCGATCAGCCGGCCGAAGAGGCCGGCGATCAGGAAGCCGATCAGGGGAAGGAAGACGATCGCTTGATACATGGCAGGTTACGGGCGCGTCGCCGCGCTCAGCCTTTCATCATGTTGATGTCTTCCACCGCGATCGTGCCGCGGTTGCGGAAGTAGACGACGAGAATGGCGAGCCCGATCGCGGCCTCGGCGGCGGCGACGGTCAAAACCAGCATCGCGAAGACCTGGCCGACGATATCGTTCAGGAAGCTCGAGAAGGCGACGAAGTTGAGGTTGACCGAGAGCAGGATCAGCTCGATCGACATCAGGATGACGATGACGTTCTTGCGGTTGATGAAGATGCCGAGCACGCCGAGCGTGAACAGGATCGCAGCGACCGCGAGGTAAGATCCAAGCCCGACCATCACGCCATCTCCTCGGGAACGCCGGCGCGCGAGGGCACCTGCTTCACATCCATCGCCGCAGCCTTGGTGCGGGCGTTCTGGGTCGGGATATCCTGGCGCTTGATGCCCTTGCGGTCGCGCAGCGTCAGCACGATCGCGCCGATCATCGCGACCAGGAGCACGAGGCCGGCCGCCTGGAAATAGTAGATGTACTTCGTGTAGAGCACCTGGCCGAGCGCCGCGGTGTTGGTGACATTGGCCGGGATCGCCGCGACGGGCGCACGCACGATCTGCGGATCGATCACCCAGGCGCCGACGACCAGCAGCAATTCGACCGCGAAGATCAGTCCGATCAGGCCGCCGATCGGCAGGTATTGCAGGAAGCCCTGGCGCAACTCGGCGAAATCGACGTCGAGCATCATCACCACGAAGAGGAAGAGCACCGCGACCGCGCCGACATAGACGACGACCAGCAGCATCGCCAGGAACTCGGCCCCGAGCAGCAGGAACAGGCCCGCCGCGTTGACGAAGGCGAGGATCAGGAACAACACCGAATGCACCGGGTTGCGCGCCGAAATCACCATCAGCGCCGAGGCGATGGTGACGCCTGAGAAGAGATAGAAGAAAGCCGCTGCGGCATTCATCTTCGCCAGCCTTTCCGCCCTTGCCGGCGGCCCTCGTTTCATCAAGCGGCGGGCTCGAGTCCCGCCGCAGTTTGGAGCGTCTATAGTCAGGCCCGCCCAGCGCGACAACCGCGCGACGGGCCGCAGTTCTCAGCGATACGGCGCATCCATCGCGATGTTGCGCGCGATCTCGCGTTCCCAGCGGGCGCCGTTATCGAGCAGCTTGTCCTTGTCGTAGAACAGCTCCTCGCGCGTCTCGGTGGCGAACTCGAAATTCGGCCCCTCGACGATGGCGTCGACCGGGCAGGCCTCCTGGCAGAAGCCGCAATAGATGCACTTGGTCATGTCGATGTCGTAGCGCGTCGTGCGGCGGGTGCCGTCATTGCGGCGCGGGCCGGCCTCGATCGTGATCGCCTGCGCCGGGCAGATCGCCTCGCAGAGCTTGCAGGCGATGCAGCGTTCCTCGCCGTTCGGATAGCGGCGCAGCGCGTGCTCGCCCCGGAAGCGCGGCGAGAGTACGCCCTTCTCGAAGGGGTAGTTCAGCGTCGCCTTCGGCTTGAAGAAATAGCGCATCGACAAGGCGAACGCGCCGACGAACTCCTTGAGGAGCAGTCCCTTGGCGGCTTGCGCGAGTGACATCCGTCTCGTCCTTCTCTCGTCTCAGCCAAACAGAGTCCGGCCGATCAGGTAACCGACGATGGGCAGACCGCCCACCGAAACCACCAGCACCGCCGCCTTCAACAGGCGGATGCGCCGTTCGTAGTCGTCCTTCTCGGCCTCAGTCTTCGAGCTGTCGGTGCGGCGCAAGGCGCCGACCACCAGTCCAGTGACGAGCCGATACTCGATCAGGCCGACGACGAAGCCGATCAGGGCTCCGATCAGGCCGGCCTGACCCGCCATCAGGGAGCGGGCCCCCAACCGGTGATCTGCAGCACCGCCGCCACGATCACGACGCAAGCCAGCGACAGAGGCAGGAAGACCTTCCAGCCCAGCCGCATCAGCTGGTCATAGCGGTAGCGCGGCACGAAGGCCTTCACCATCGCGAACATGAAGAAGACCAGCATCACCTTCAGCACGAACCAGACCACGCCCGGCAGCCAAGTGAAGGGCGCGATCGGGAACGGCGGCAGCCAGCCCCCGAGGAAGAGGATCGTGGTGAGCGAGCACATGGTCATGATCGCCACGTATTCGCCGAGCATGAACAGCAGATAAGGGGTCGAGGAGTATTCGACCATGAAGCCCGCGACGAGCTCCGACTCCGCTTCGGCCAGATCGAAGGGCGGCCGGTTCGTCTCGGCCAGCGCCGAGATGAAGAAGACGATGAACATCGGGAAGAGCGGCAGCCAGTACCAGCCGAACAGGCCGGCCCTGGTGTTCTGCGCCTCGACGATCGCCGAGAGGTTGAGCGAGCCGACGCAGAGCAGCACGGTGACGATCACGAAGCCGATCGAGACCTCGTAGGAGACCATCTGCGCCGCCGAGCGCAGCGCGCTGAGGAACGGGTACTTCGAGTTCGAAGCCCAGCCGCCCATGATGATGCCGTAGACGCCGAGCGAGGAGATCGCGAAGATGTAGAGCACGCCGACATTGATGTCGGCGATCGCCCAGCCTTCCGCCACGGGGATCACCGCCCAGGCCGCCAGCGCCAGCAGGCAGGTGACCAGCGGCGCCAGCAAGAACACGCCCTTGTTGGAGCCCGAGGGTATGATCGGCTCCTTGAAGACGAATTTCAGCAGGTCGGCGAAGCTCTGCAGCAGGCCGAAGGGGCCGACGACGTTGGGGCCGCGACGCAGCTGCACCGCCGCCCAGACCTTGCGGTCGGCGAGCAGCATGAAGGCGATGAAGACCAGCAGCGCAACCAGCAGCAGCAGGCTCTTGCCGGCGATGATCGCGAGATCGAGGACGAGGTCCCAGTTCATCGAGGCTTACTCCGCCGCCTGGCGCATGCGGCCGGAGGCCAGCGCCGAGCATTCCGCCATCACCGCCGAAGCGCGGGCGATCGGGTTCGTGGTGTAGAAGTCGGCGATGGCCGGGGTAAAGCCGGACTTGTCGGTCGCGCCGCCCTGCCCGGCCAGCTTCGCCAGTCCGGAGCGATCGCTTTCGGCGACCGTATCGACTGCCGCGAAATGCGGATGGGCGGCATAGAGCTCGCGGCGCAGTGCCGACAGAGAATCGAAGGGCAGCGGCTTGCCGAGCGACGCGGAGAGCGCGCGCAGGATCGCCCAGTCCTCCTTGGCATCGCCCGGCGGGAAGGTGGCGCGCGCCGCCATCTGAACCCGCCCTTCCGTGTTGACGAAGGTGCCGGATTTCTCGGTGTAGGCCGCGCCCGGCAGGATCACGTCGGCGCGGTGCGCGCCCTTGTCGCCATGGCTGCCCTGGTAGACGACGAAGGCGCCGGCCGGAACCTCGACCTCGTCGGCGCCGAGCAGGAAGAGCACGTCGAGCGCGCCCTCCCTGGTCATGCCGGCGACGTCGAGACCGCCCTCGCCCGGCACGAAGCCGAGATCGAGACCGCCGACGCGGGCGGCCGCGGTGTGCAGCACGCCAAAACCGTTCCAGCCGTCCTTGACCGCGCCGAGGACCTCGGCCGCCTTGGCCGCGAGCGAGAGCACGGCGGCGCCGTCGCCGCGGGTGAGAGCGCCCTGCCCGACCAGCACCATCGGCCGCTCGCCGGCCGCACCGGCGCGCTTGACCAGATCGGCCAGCGTCTCGGCGCCGGCGCCGAGATAGTCATAGGCATAGGTCAGGTCGACGGCCTCGCCGATCAGCGAGACCTTGAAGTCGCCGCGCAGCCAGCGCTTGCGGATGCGGGCGTTGACGATCGGCGCCTCGCGGCGCGGGTTCGAGCCGATGATAAGCAGCGAGGTCGCGTCCTCGATGCCGGCGATGCCGGTGTTGAGGATGTAGCTGGCCCGGCCGAAGGCCGGGTCGAGCTTCGCCCCATCCTGGCGGCAGTCGAGATTGGCCGAGCCGAGGCCGGCCATCAGCGCCTTCAGCGCATACATCTCCTCGACCGCTGCGAGATCCCCGGCGATGGCGCCGATCCGCTCGGGCTTGGCGGCCTTGAGCTTGGACGCGACCAGCGCGAGCGCCTCGGTCCAGCTCGCCGGACGCAGGGCGCCGTTCTCGCGGATATAGGGCCGATCGAGCCGCTGGGTGCGGAGGCCGTCGGCGATGTGGCGGGTCTTGTCGGAGATCCATTCCTCGTTCACCGCCTCGTTGACGCGCGGCAGAACGCGCATCACCTCACGGCCGCGCGAGTCGACGCGGATCGCCGAGCCGACCGCGTCCATCACGTCGATGGATTCGGTCTTGGTCAGCTCCCACGGCCGGGCCTTGTTCTGGTAGGGCTTGGAGGTCAGGGCGCCGACCGGGCAAAGGTCGACGACATTGCCCTGCAACTCCGAGCTCATCGCGTGCTCGAGATAGGTGGTGATCTCCATGTCCTCGCCGCGGCCGATCGCGCCGAGGTCGGAGGCGCCGGCGACCTCGGTGGTGAAGCGGACGCAGCGCGTGCACTGGATGCAGCGCGTCATCGAGGTCTTGACCAGCGGGCCGATATACTTGTCCTCGACGGCGCGCTTGTTCTCGGCATAGCGCGAGGTGTCGACGCCGTAGGCCATGGCCTGGTCCTGCAGGTCGCACTCGCCGCCCTGGTCGCAGATCGGGCAGTCGAGCGGGTGGTTGATGAGCAGGAACTCCATCACCCCTTCGCGCGCCTTCTTGACCATGGGCGACTTGGTCAGCACGACCGGCGGCTCGCCATTCGGGCCTGGGCGCAGGTCGCGCACGCCGATGGCGCAGGAGGCCTGCGGCTTCGGCGGGCCACCCTTCACCTCGACCAGGCACATGCGGCAATTGCCGGCGATCGAGAGCCGCTCATGGAAGCAGAAGCGCGGAACCTCGGCGCCAGCCGCCTCGCAGGCCTGGAGCACGGTGTACTCCGGCGGGACGTCGACCTCGATGCCGTCGATGAGGAGTTTGGTCATGGTCTCACTCCGCCGCCATGAGCCTGACCGGCTCGCCATGCGGGTTGGCGGCATAGTCGTCGATGCGCTGCTCGATCTCGTGACGGAAATGGTGGATCAGGCCCTGGATCGGCCAGGCGGCAGCATCGCCCAGCGCGCAGATGGTGTGGCCCTCGATCTGCTTGGAAACGTCGAGCAGCATGTCGATCTCGCGCTTCTGAGCGCGACCTTCGGCCATGCGGTTGACGACGCGCCACATCCAGCCGGTGCCCTCGCGGCAGGGCGTGCACTGGCCGCAGCTCTCATGCTTGTAGAAATAGCTGATGCGGGCGATGGCGCGGATGATGTCGGTCGACTTGTCCATGACGATCACCGCCGCCGTGCCGAGGCCCGACTTCAGCTTGGAGAGCGAGTCGAAATCCATCGGCGTGTCGATGATCTGCTCGGCCGGCACCATGCGCACCGACGAGCCGCCGGGGATGACCGCCTTGAGGTTGTCCCAGCCGCCGCGGATGCCGCCGCAATGGCGATCGATCAGCTCCCGGAATGTCAGGCCCATCGCCTCTTCGACGTTGCAGGGCTTGTTCACATGCCCGGAGACGCAGAACAGCTTGGTGCCGACATTGTTCGGCGTGCCGATCGATGAGAACCAGCTCGCGCCACGGCGCAGGATGGTCGGCGCGACCGCGATCGACTCGACGTTGTTGACGGTGGTCGGGCAGCCGTAGAGGCCGACATTGGCCGGGAAAGGCGGCTTCAGCCGAGGCATGCCCTTCTTGCCTTCGAGGCTCTCCAGCAGCGCCGTCTCTTCACCGCAGATATAGGCGCCGGCGCCGTGATGCACATAGAGATCAAAGGGATAGCCGTGCTTGTTGTTCTTGCCGATGAGGTTCGCCTCATAGGCCTCGTCAACGGCACGCTGCAGCGCCTCGCGCTCGCGGACATATTCGCCGCGGATGTAGATGTAGGCGGCGTGTGCGCCCATGGCGAAGGAGGCGATCAGGCAGCCCTCGACCAGCGTATGCGGGTCGTTGCGCATGATCTCGCGGTCCTTGCAGGTGCCGGGCTCCGACTCGTCGGCGTTGACGACGAGGTAGTGCGGGCGCCCGTCGCTCTGCTTGGGCATGAACGACCATTTCAGGCCGGTCGGGAAGCCGGCGCCGCCCCGCCCGCGCAGGCCCGACTTCTTCATCTCGTCGATGATCCAGTCGCGCCCCTGCTCGAGCAGGAACTTGGTGCCGTCCCAGGCACCACGCTGCATGGCGCCCTTCAGCGACAGGTCATGGAGGCCGTAGAGATTGGTGAAGATGCGGTCGCGATCAGCAAGCATCGTTATCGCCTCAGTTCGCCGGCTTGTCGCCGAGCTTGCTCTCCGGCCGCCAGCCGGTAGCGAGCTTCTTCGCCTGCGAGATCCAGTCGTCGCGGACCGCCCTGCCCTTGAAACCGGTCAGTCTTGCATCGACCCAGGCGAGTTCAGCCGGGGTCCAGGCAGAAATCTGGTCATAGTGCCAGACGCCCATCTCGTTGAGCATCTTGCCGAGCTTGGGACCGACGCCCCAGATCAGTTCGAGATCGTCGCCCTTGCCGTCGCGGGCCGCGGTCAGCAGAGCGGGCTTGGATTCG
Source organism: Allobosea lupini (assembly GCF_900109525.1). Lineage (GTDB taxonomy): Bacteria > Pseudomonadota > Alphaproteobacteria > Rhizobiales > Beijerinckiaceae > Allobosea > Allobosea lupini. The sequence goes on from NZ_FOAN01000001.1 coordinate 513,489, forward strand.
GGTACGGCTGGAGCCGGGTCCGTGGCGGGTGCAGCCTTGGCCGCCGGTGCCTTCGGAGCCTCGGTCTTGGCGGTGTCGTTGATCGCCTTGCTCGTCGCGGACGGGGTGTCCTGCGCGGCGCTCGCCGGCTGCTTCGGATCGGACGGCTGCGGGCGGCCGGGCGCGGCTGCCTCGGGAGCCGGCGCGGTCTTGACGTCGGTCGGGCCGGCCTTGGCCGCTGCGGCTGCAGTCTCCGCCTCCGCCTTGGCCTTGGCCTCGGCCGCAGCCTTCTCGCTGGCGATCCTGATCGCGGCCTCTTCGCGCTGCCTGGTGATGCGGGCCTGCCAGTCGCCGGCACCAATCACCGAACCGTCGAACAGGGCCGGGTCCTTCAGCGTGTCGCCGCCGCCGAGCGGCTCCGAGCAGGAGCGGTCGACCTGCGGGCCGGGCTTGGTCGGGCGGCCGTGGCGCAGATCGTCCAGCAGCTTGCGGAAATTCTCAGGGTCGAGGTCTTCGTAGTAATCGAAATTGATCTGCGCCATCGGGGCGTTGCAGCAGGCGCCGAGGCACTCGACCTCGAGCCAGGACAGCTTGCCGTCGGCCGTGACGGTCGACTGCGGGCCGATCACGTCCTCGCAGACCTTCTTCAGCGCTTCGGCACCCCGCAGGGCGCAGGGCGTCGTGCCACAGAGCTGGATGAAATGCGTGCCGACCGGCTGCAGGTTGAACATGGTGTAGAAGGTCGCGACCTCCAGCACCCGCATCGGCGCCATGCCAAGCTTATGGGCAACCGCCTCGATCGCGGCGCGCGGCAGCCAGCCATGATGCTGCTCCTGCGCCTTCCACAGCAGCGGGATCACGGCCGAGGCCTGCCGGCCTTCGGGGTACTTGGCGATCTGCTGGTCGGCCCAGTTCTCGTTCGCCGCATTGAAGGCGAAGGAGGCCGGCTGAACATGATCGGGCGCGAGACGACGGACGGACATCAGCGGTCCACCTCACCAAAGACGATATCGAGGGAGCCGAGGATCGCGGAGACGTCGGCGAGCATGTGCTTGCGGCACATGAAATCCATGGCCTGGAGATGGGCGAAGCCCGGCGCCTTGATCTTGCAGCGATAGGGCTTGTTGGTGCCGTCGGAGACGAGATAGACGCCGAATTCGCCCTTCGGGGCCTCGACGGCGGCATAAACCTCGCCCTCGGGCACCTTGTAGCCCTCGGTGTACAGCTTGAAGTGGTGGATCAGCGCTTCCATCGAGCGCTTCATCTCGCCGCGCTTGGGCGGCACCATCTTGCCGTCGAGCGAGGAGACCGGGCCGCCGCCATCGGCCGCCAACAGCTTCTCGCAGCACTGCTTCATGATGCGCACCGACTGGCGCATCTCTTCCATGCGGATGCAGTAGCGGTCGTAGCAGTCGCCGTTCTTGCCGACGGGGATGTCGAATTCCATCTCCTCGTAGCACTCGTAGGGCTGCGACTTGCGCAGGTCCCAGGGCGCACCGGAGCCGCGCACCATCACGCCCGAGAAGCCCCATTTCCAGCAGGTTTCGAGATCGACGACGCCGATGTCGACATTGCGCTGCTTGAAGATGCGGTTGTCGGTGAGCAGGCCTTCGAGGTCGTCGCAGACCTTGAGGAACGGGTCGCACCACTCGGCGATGTCGTGGATGAGCGAGGTCGGCAGGTCCTGGTGGACGCCGCCCGGCCGGACATAGGCCGCGTGCATGCGCGCGCCGCAGGCCCGCTCGTAGAAGATCATCAGCTTTTCGCGCTCCTCGAAGCCCCACAGCGGTGGGGTGAGCGCGCCGACGTCCATCGCCTGCGTGGTGACGTTGAGGATGTGCGAGAGGATGCGGCCGATCTCGGAATAGAGCACCCGGATGAGCTGGCCGCGGCGCGGCACGGTCACGCCCATCAGCTTCTCGACCGCGAGCGCGTACGCATGCTCCTGGTTCATCGGCGCGACATAGTCGAGCCGGTCGAAATAGGGCACGGCCTGGAGATAGGTCTTGTGCTCGATCAGCTTCTCGGTGCCGCGATGCAGCAGGCCGATATGCGGATCGACGCGCTCGACGATCTCGCCGTCGAGCTCCAGCACCAGACGCAGCACGCCGTGCGCCGCCGGATGCTGCGGGCCGAAGTTGATCGAGAAATTGCGGATGTTGTGCTCTGACATCGCCCAGTCCGATCAGGCCGTCTTGGCTTTTTCATCGCCCGGGAGGACGTATTCCGTCCCTTCCCAGGGCGAGAGGAAGTCGAAGTTGCGGAATTCCTGGTTCAGCTTCACCGGCTCGTAGACGACGCGCTTCTGCTCATCGTCGTAGCGGACCTCGACGAAGCCGGTCAGCGGGAAGTCCTTGCGCAGCGGATAGCCCTCGAAGCCGTAGTCGGTGAGGATGCGGCGCAGATCCGGATGGTTCGAGAACAGGATGCCGTAGAAATCGTAGGCCTCGCGCTCGTACCAGTTCGCTGCCGGGAAGACCTCGATCACGGAGGGGACCGGGGTCGCCTCGTCGGCCTGGACCTTGACGCGGATGCGCCGGTTATGGCGCGGCGAGAGCAGGTGATAGACGACCTCGAAGCGCTTCTCGCGCTGCGGATAGTCGGCGCCGGCGATGTCGGTGAAATTGACGAAGCGGAAGCGCTGATCGTCATAGAGGGTCTTGAGGACCCGCACGATCTCGGCCGCCTCGGCCAGCACCGTGATCTCGTCGAAGGCGACGACGATGTCGGTCACCGCGCCGGGCAGCGCCGCCTTGATCTCTTCGCCCAATGTCACGAGCGCTTCGCTCATCGCATCACCTTCGCAAGCCACCGGTCGCCAAACGCCTCAGCGCTCGATCGTCCCGGTCCGCCGGATCTTCTTCTGCAGCAGCAGCACGCCATAGAGCAGCGCTTCCGCGGTCGGCGGGCAGCCCGGCACATAGACGTCGATCGGCACGATGCGGTCGCAGCCGCGCACCACCGAATAGCTGTAGTGGTAGTAGCCGCCGCCATTGGCGCAGGAGCCCATCGAGATGACGTAGCGAGGCTCCGGCATCTGGTCGTAGACCTTGCGCAGGGCCGGGGCCATCTTGTTGGTCAGCGTGCCGGCGACGATCATCACGTCCGACTGCCGCGGTGAGGCGCGCGGGGCGAAGCCGAAGCGCTCGACGTCGTAGCGCGGCATGGAGAGCTGCATCATCTCGACCGCGCAGCAGGCGAGGCCGAAGGTCATCCACATCAGCGAGCCGGTGCGGGCCCAGTTGATCAGGTCGTCGCTCGCCGTGACGAGGAAGCCCTTGTCGGCCAGCTCGTTGTTGATCTCGACGAAATAGGGATCGCGCGCGCCGAGCGGCTTGCCGTCGGGGCCGAGCAGACCCCTGGGAGCCTGCGCGACGAGCGGATCACCGCGATCGATCGCTGTCATGGCCATCAGTTCGAACCTTTGGGTTTCGTCGAATGTAAATTGATATCAGCCCGACGCGACAAAACGATCAATCCCACTCGAGCGCGCCCTTGCGCCACTCGTAGACGAAGCCGACCGTCAGCACGCCGAGGAAAACCATCATAGACCAGAAGCCGACCCAGCCGAGCCCGCCGAAGGCGACCGCCCAAGGGAAGAGGAAAGCGACTTCGAGATCGAAGATGATGAAGAGGATGGCGACGAGATAGAAGCGCACGTCGAACTTCATGCGCGCGTCGTCGAAGGCGTTGAAGCCGCATTCATAGGCCGAGAGCTTCTCGGCGTCCGGCTTGGAATAGGCCACGGCGAAGGGCGCGATCAGCAAGGCGAGGCCGATCACCAGCGACAGGCCGATGAAGATCACCAGAGGCAGGTAGTCCGACAGCAGGGACTGCACAGGAAGAGCTTGCATCTGTCACCCCGCTTCAACCCGGCGCCGCGACTGGCGCCCTCAATCTCGCCAGTCGATTAGACCCTGCTTTAGAATCACGCAAGGGTTCGCCGCGCCGCACAACGCGCCTGTCGCCATGTCTTTGCCGCATATGCGCGAGCCGCCCGCGGAAGCGTCGCGATTCCCGGCTGTTTCGGGGCCGATTTTCGTGATCGGCCGCGCCTGGCCCAAGACGGTTGTCGCAGCGCGCAGAAGCATGGCAAACGGGGACGCAATGCGAAGTCTTCGGCGCCGACACGATTCGTCGGCAGGCACTGCCGATGCGTCAGGAGCACCGTTGCGGGAATGCCGTGGCCAACAACGCATCGTGATCGCGCGCTCTTGGCCGCAGCCTTGCCATCGGCATCTCGGATCGCATGAGCGCAATGCGGAGGACAGCGCTGGCCTGCGCCATTGCGATGGCGTTCGGCGCCGAGGCGACGGCGCAGATGATGCTCGCGCCGTTGCCGCCCGAGCGCCCCTTCGATCTCGACCTGCAGGTCAAGCCGGGCGCGCCACCGGTCGTCGTACTACCCCAGGCTCCGATCGCGGCCAGCGTCGTGACCACGCCGGGCCCTGCGCCCACCCTCGCCCAGCCCGAGCCCGATGACGATGAGGGACCCGAATGGCCTCAGCGGACGCCGGGGCAGACCGCCGAGGAACCCGCCTTCGATCCCAACGAGAAGCCCGACAGGCCGGGAATCTCGACCGATCCAGGCACCTCGATCGTCTGCCTGCCGCCGGTGCTGAAGAGCATTCTCGGCAAGATCTCGGACAAGTACGGAGCGGTGAAGGTGACCTCAACCTGGCGGCCGCCCTGGCGGGCACGACGCGGCTCCTTCCACAAGCGCTGCGAGGCGATGGATTTCCGTGTGCCGGGCGTCAGGCCGCGCGCCGTGCTGGAATGGGTACGTACCCTGCCCGAGGTTGGCGGCAACAAAGTCTACTGGAACGGGCTGATCCACATCGACACAGGGCCGCGCCGGCCCTGGTGAGCTCATGCCGGCTCCTGCCCGGAGCGTGTCGGAGCGCGTGATCGGGCGCTCCCTCACCGCCTCGGCGCAGCATAGGCGACAGCCAAGCGAGACGTCGCATCGGACAGTGCAGGCAATTTGCGGAGGACGGGAACCCGTGTCCGAACAGCTTCAGCACGACATGAAGCAACAGCTTCAACAGACTGGGATTATGTGCTGAAAATGGCGCGGGCGACGGGGCTCGAACCCGCGACCTCCGGCGTGACAGGCCGGCACTCTAACCAACTGAGCTACGCCCGCGCGGGCGGCGGAGGAACTCGTCCCCGGCGGCGTTGGGATTATGGCCCCCGGCCCTGACTGTCAAGCACAGAAGCCGTCAAAATATCGATCACCGCCAAAGTCGGTGGAAAGAGGCTGAAACCGGCAGTTATCCAGCTCTGCGATCGAGGCGACCTGCGTTGATCGATCGGCGTGCCCGGCCAGCGACGGCGAATCTGGGCTGCGGACTCCGCAATTGCGTCCTTCTGGCATGGCGCCTGGAGCTGTTCAGATCGCCCCGCGGGATTTGCCGCGAAACTCGCCGCTGGGCAAAGGCTGCGGACTCCGCGCCCTGTGGCTTGCGCAGCCGGCGCCATAGCCTTAAACGGCGGGCAAGGGCGGTTAGCTCAGTCGGTAGAGCGCTTCGTTTACACCGAAGATGTCGGCGGTTCGAGCCCGTCACCGCCCACCAGTCTTTCCTTTGAGCCACTCAGGCCGGCAGCATCCAGAGCGTGTGGACGCGGCCGTCCTGGCCGAAGCCAATGCCGCATTGCAGAGTGCCCTGGGCGAACTGCGCCTCGTAGATGTCGACGCCATCGTCGGCGACCCGGCGGAAGCCGAGCTTGCGCAGATCGCCCTTCGATTCGAGTTCGGCGCTGACGATAGGCTGCTGCTCGCGCACGATCTCCGCCAGCTCTTCACTCAAAAGCTCGGACGGTATGGTGCCGCACCGCTGCTGTTCGAGGAAGTCGCGCAAGGTCTCTTCGCTGCGCGGATGCGGGACACGGTTGCGCACCCGCTCGCCGAGCTCCTCGCTCTGGCGCTTCGCCTCGGCCTCGTCGATGCGCTTGGCGACAGCCTCGTACCCGCCCTGATGCAGTGTCAGCGTCTCGGCGCGGTCGCTCCCAGCCGACGCGAAGGTGAGCTGGGCCGGAACGACCTTCAGGAAGAAATTGCTTTCATTCTCGGCGAAGAGCTCGACCTTGGGCTGGCCGGTGAGCTGCAGGAAGAAGCGATCGCCTTCCAGGGTGACGGCCATGATCAGCCCGACAGGATGCTTGTAGAAGCCCGTACAGCGCTCGAAGCGGCGTGGGTCGATCTTGACCTCGGTGCGCGGCCGCGCCTGGTCGTAGCGCCGCCAGGCAACGGTATCGGTGTTGCTCTCGGTCATGTTGGCCTCCTTCGCGAGCCTGATCAGTTCGTCGGCAGTGAGGGAGGCGCCTGTGGCCAGCTTGGCCTGCGCGGCGCGGACCAGGGCAAGCCCCTGCTCGGCCCGCTCGCGTTGCTCGGCGAGCAGATCGTGCTGGATGCTGAGAACCCCGGCGAGATCGGTGGCCTTGCCCTGCAGCAGGGCCGTGATCCGCTGCAGGCTCAGGCCCAGCCGCTTCAGCGCGAGGATCTCGTGCAAGCGCGCGATCTCGTTAGCGCCGTAGAGGCGCCAACCCTTCTGCGTCCGCCGCGGCCGGATCAGGCCGTGCTCCTCGTAGAGCCGCAAAGCCCGCTTCGACAGCCCGATCCGGGCCGAACACTCATTGGCCTCGAGCCAGATCTCGCTATCGTTCCGCGCGCTCATCGGCACCTCCTGACCCAGCGCTAAGCTATGACGCAGGGTGCGGCTCAAGGGCCCAGCCAATAAAAAAAGGCCGCCGGCGATGCCGGCGGCCTCTCAATTCGCGAGTGCTGGGCTCAGTGCGCGACGCCAGCCGTAGCTGCGTCGTCCTCGGGACCCTTGGGCACAGGTGCCTTCAGGTCCTCTTCCCAGACGATCGGCGTCGGCTGACGCACCAGCGCGTGCTGGAGCACCTGGTCCATCCGCGAGACCGGGACGATCTCGAGCCCGTTCTTCACGGACTTCGGCAGATCGACCAGATCCTTGGCGTTGTCCTCCGGGATCAGCACCTTCTTGATGCCGCCGCGCAGAGCAGCGAGCAGCTTCTCCTTGAGACCGCCGATCGGCAGCGCCCTGCCCCGCAGCGTGACCTCGCCGGTCATGGCGACATCGCGGCGGACCGGGATGCCGGTCATGACCGAGACAATCGCCGTGGCCATGCCAATGCCCGCCGACGGACCATCCTTCGGGGTCGCCCCTTCGGGAAGATGGACGTGGATGTCGCGCCGGTCGAACAGCGGCGGCTCGATGCCGAAATCGATGGCGCGGGAGCGGACATAGGACGCCGCTGCCGAGATCGATTCCTTCATCACGTCGCGCAGATTGCCGGTGACGGTCATCTTGCCCTTGCCGGGCATCATCACGCCTTCGATCGTCAGCATCTCGCCGCCGACTTCGGTCCAGGCCAGGCCGGTAACGACACCGACCTGATCCTCGGTCTCCGCCATGCCGAAGCGATACCGCGGCGGGCCGAGATAATCCTCCAGCACCGCAGGCGTGACCGCGACCTTCTTCTTCTTGGTCAGCACGATCTCCTTCACCGCCTTGCGGACGGTGTTGGCGATCTCGCGCTCGAGGTTGCGGACACCGGCTTCACGCGTATAGCGCCGGACCAGCGTCGTCAGGGCTTCGTCGTCGATCGACCATTCCTTGGACTGCAGGCCGTGCTTGGCGATCGCCCCCGGAATCAGGTGGCGGCGCGCGATCTCGGCCTTCTCGTCCTCGGTGTAGCCGGCGATGCGGATCACCTCCATGCGGTCCAAAAGGGCCGGCGGGATGTTCAGCGTGTTCGCCGTGGTCACGAACATCACGTTCGACAGGTCGTAGTCGACCTCGAGGTAATGGTCGTTGAAGGTCGAGTTCTGCTCGGGATCGAGCACCTCGAGCAGGGCCGCCGACGGATCGCCGCGGAAGTCCTGACCCATCTTGTCGATCTCGTCGAGCAGGATGAGCGGGTTCGAGGTCTTCGCCTTCTTCATCGACTGGATGATCTTGCCGGGCATCGAGCCGATATAGGTGCGGCGGTGACCGCGGATCTCGGCCTCGTCACGCACGCCGCCGAGCGACATGCGGACGAACTCGCGGCCGGTCGCCTTGGCGATCGACTTGCCGAGCGAGGTCTTGCCGACGCCCGGAGGGCCGACGAGGCACAGGATCGGGCCGGCGAGCCGATTGGCGCGCTGCTGCACCGCCAGGTATTCGACGATGCGGTCCTTGACCTTGTCGAGGCCGAAATGGTCGTCGTCGAGCACCTTCTGGGCCGCGGCGAGGTCCTTCTTGATCTTGGACTTCTTGCCCCACGGGATACCAAGCAGCCAGTCGAGATAGTTGCGCACGACTGTGGCTTCCGCCGACATCGGCGACATCTGCCTGAGCTTCTTGACCTCGGCGAGCGCCTTGTCGCGCGCCTCCTTGGTCAGCTTGGTCTTGGCGATGCGCTCTTCCAGCTCGGCCAGCTCGTCACGGCCTTCCTCGCCGTCGCCCAGCTCCTTCTGGATCGCCTTCATCTGCTCGTTGAGATAGTACTCGCGCTGGGTCTTCTCCATCTGGCGCTTGACGCGCGAGCGGATGCGCTTCTCGACCTGCAGCACCGACATCTCGCTCTCCATCAACGAGAGCACCTTTTCGAGTCGGTGGGCGACGTTCATCACCTCCAGCACGGCCTGCCGATCGGCGATCTTGACCGCCAGATGCGAGGCGACCGTATCGGCGAGCTTGGCCGGCTCGTCGATCTGGGAGACCGCCGCGACGATCTCGGGCGAGATCTTCTTGTTGAGCTTCACATAGTTCTCGAACTCGCTGACGACCGAGCGGGCGAGCGCCTCGACCTCGACCTTCTTGCCCTCTTCCTCGGCGAGGGCCTCGGCCTTCGCCTCGTAGAAGTTGTCGGTCGCGGTATAGGTCGTCGCCTTGGCCCGGCCGATGCCCTCGACGAGCACCTTCACGGTCGAGTCGGGCAGCTTGAGCAGCTGCAGCACGCGGGCGAGCGTGCCGATTTCGTAGATGTCGCTGGTCTCCGGATCATCGTCGCCGGCATTCTTCTGCGTGGCGAGCAGGATCAGGCCATCGTTCTTGACCACCTCCTCGAGCGCACGAATGGACTTCTCGCGGCCGACGAAGAGCGGCACGATCATATGCGGGAAGACGACGATGTCGCGCAGCGGCAGGACCGGATAGGTATCGGTCGTGCCGGGGACGAGCGGAGCGCGGGGCGTCGAGCCAGTCATGTCTAGTCCTTCAAGTTTTCGCCCGGCCGATCCCTTCGAAAGGCAATCGATCGGACGTACTGCGCGGCGCGACCATTCGCGCCAGGCGCCCCTGCCGGCCGCGCCCTCGACAGGCACGCGACTCCAACAGGTGAGCATAAGGTGGATGCTTCGACGCCGGCTTTCAAGCGACGCCTCACGCAGTCCACCGCCGCTTCTACCGCAACAGGCACACGAGGCCGTGAGGGATCCGGCGACGCAAGGGCGGTTTCGAGGCAGCTTTGACCACACTGGCCCACAAAGCAAAACGCGCGCCGAAAGGCGCGCGTTCCGAAGTGAGCCAGAATCTGCTTCAGCTCAGGCAGAGGCCGACTTGGTCTCCTCTTCGCGATCCGCATAGATGAACAGCGGACGCGACTTCGACTCGACCGCCTCGGGGCCGATGACGACCTGCTCGACGCCTTCCAGCCCCGGCAGCTCATACATGGTCTCGAGCAGGATGCCCTCCATGATCGAGCGCAGGCCACGCGCGCCGGTCTTGCGCTCGATCGCCTTGCGGGCGATCAGGCTGACGGCCTCGTCGGTGAAGGTGAGCTCAGTGTCCTCCATCTCGAACAGACGCTGATACTGCTTGACCAGCGCGTTCTTCGGCTCGGTGAGGATGGTCTTGAGCGCGGCTTCGTCGAGGTCCTCCAGCGTCGCCAGCACAGGCAGGCGGCCGACGAATTCCGGGATCAGGCCGAACTTCAGCAGGTCCTCCGGCTCGACCTCGCGGAAGATCGCGCCGGTACGGCGGTCGTCAGGAGACTTCACGGTCGCGCCGAAGCCGATCGAGGTGCCCTTGCCGCGGCCGGAGATGATCTTGTCCAGCCCGGCGAAGGCACCGCCGCAGATGAACAGGATATTGGTGGTGTCGACCTGCAGGAACTCCTGCTGCGGATGCTTGCGCCCGCCCTGCGGCGGCACGGAGGCGACGGTGCCCTCCATGATCTTGAGGAGCGCCTGCTGCACGCCCTCGCCCGAGACGTCGCGGGTGATCGAGGGATTGTCCGATTTGCGGCTGATCTTGTCGATCTCGTCGATGTAGACGATGCCGCGCTGCGCCCGCTCGACATTGTAGTCGGAAGCCTGGAGCAGCTTCAGGATGATGTTCTCGACATCCTCGCCGACATAACCGGCTTCGGTCAGCGTCGTCGCATCGGCCATGGTGAACGGCACGTCGAGGATGCGGGCGAGCGTCTGCGCGAGCAGCGTCTTGCCCGAGCCGGTCGGCCCGATCAGCAGGATGTTCGACTTCGCCAGCTCGACGTCGTTGTGCTTCGTCGCGTGGCTGAGGCGCTTGTAATGGTTGTGGACCGCGACGGAGAGGACCTTCTTGGCGTGGTCCTGGCCGATGACGTAGTCGTCGAGAACCTTGCGGATCTCCTTCGGGGTCGGCACGCCGTCCTTCGACTTCACCAGCGCGGACTTCGATTCCTCGCGGATGATGTCCATGCAGAGCTCGACGCATTCATCGCAGATGAACACGGTCGGGCCCGCGATCAGCTTGCGGACCTCGTGCTGGCTCTTGCCGCAGAAGGAGCAGTAGAGCGTGCTCTTGGAATCGCCGCCGCTGGCCTTAGTCATCGTGATTCTCCATCTCGGAGGACAAAATCCGCCACCGAAAAACGGCGGGCTGATGTCGTCTCCCCGTCATAATAGGCGCCCAGATCACGATTTTTGGGTTAACGCGTCGCTCTGGCGCAGGTGGCGACGAAACTGACCCAAAATCGGACCGCTCGAGCGCCTTGCTGCGCCCTTCAGATGCCCCATGCAAACATGGGGCCTAGTCTCAAGGCAATATGGCCCTTCGGGAGCCGCTCGCCAACCCACAGGCGCGTGTACCTCCAACGACCTCAGGCCGCCTCGTCCGCGCGCTTGTCGATGACCTTGTCGATCAGGCCGAATTCCTTGGCCTGGTCCGCGGTCATGAAATTGTCGCGCTCCAGCGCCGCCTCGATGTCCTCGTAGGAGCGGCCGGTGTGCCGGACGTAGATCTCGTTCAGGCGCCGCTTCAGGCTCTCGACCTCGCGGGCATGGATCAGGATGTCGGTGACCTGGCCCTGGAAGCCGCCGGACGGCTGGTGGACCATGATGCGAGCGTTCGGCAGCGCGAAGCGCATGTCCTTGGCGCCGGCGGTCAGCAGGAGCGAGCCCATCGAGGCGGCCTGGCCGACGCAGAGCGTCGTCACCGGGCAGCGGATGAACTGCATGGTGTCGTAGATCGACAGGCCCGAGGTCACCACGCCGCCGGGCGAGTTGATGTAGAAGGAGATTTCCTTCTTCGGGTTCTCCGCCTCGAGGAACAGCAGCTGCGCCACGATGAGCGAGGCGGAGTAATCCTCGACCGGGCCGGTCAGGAAGATGATGCGCTCGCGCAGCAGGCGCGAATAGATGTCGAAGGCACGCTCGCCGCGGCTCGACTGCTCGACCACCATCGGGACGAGATTGTTAAAGGTCTCGATCGGGTCACGCATCATCGTCGGTCCTTGGGGTCAAAGCGGGCGGGAATCAGCCGATAGCGGCGAAGACCCCACATAAGCATGCCTGCGGCGGCTGAAAAGGGAAGCGCCGCCCGCAGAGTGCGGACGGCGCCGATATCGTCGATCAACTGGGAAGGATCAGGCCGAGGCCTCATCCGCCGCATCGGTAGCAGCCTTCTTGGTCTTCTTCGCCTTGGCGGCCTTCGGCTTGGCCTCGGCAGCGCCTTCGTCCTCGTCGTCGGCGAAGAGCGCCTCGCGCGAGACCGACTTGTCGGAGACCTTCACCTGACCGAGCAGATGGTCGACGACCTTCTCCTCGAAGATCGGGGCGCGGATCTCGGCGAGCGCCTGCGGGTTCTTGCGATAGAACTCCCAGACTTCCTTCTCCTGGCCCGGGAACTGGCGGGCGCGCGCGATCAGGGCCTGCGTCACCTCGTCATCGGAGATCTGGACCTTGGCCTGCTCGCCGATCTCGGCCAGCACCAGGCCGAGGCGAACGCGACGCTCGGCGATCTTGCGGTACTCCGCGCGAGCCTCGTCCTCGGTCGTGTTCTCGTCGGCGAAGGTCTTGTTGGCGTTCTTCATGTCCGCCTCGACCTGGCTCCAGACCGCGGCGAACTCCTGCTCGACCAGGGTCGGCGGCAGCTCGAAGCTGTACTTGCCGTCGAGCGCGTCGAGCAGGGCCTTCTTGATCTTGCGGCGCGACTGCTCGCCGAACTCGCGGCCGATCTGCTCGCGAATCGCGGTCTTAAGCGCGTCGAGCGACTCCATGCCGAAGCCCTTGGCGAGCTCGTCGTCGATCTTCAGCTCGCCCGGAGCCTGGACGTCGTCGACCGTGACTGCGAACTCGGCCGGCTTACCCGCAAGATGGGTCGCGGTGTAGTTCTCGGGGAAGGTCACCGAAACGGTGCGCTGCTCACCCTTCTTGACGCCCTCGAGCTGCTCCTCGAAGCCCGGGATGAACTGGCCGGCGCCGAGTTCGAGCGGGATTTCCGAGCCGGTGCCGCCATCGAAGGGCTTGCCTTCGAGCGTGCCGACGAAGGAGATCAGCAGGCGATCGCCCTTGGCGGCCTTGGCGCCGTCCTTCTTCGACTCGAAGGCGCGATTCTGCGACGCCATGCGCTCCAGCGCCGCATCGACATCGGCCTCAGGGACGTCCGCGACAGGCTTCTCGAGCGACACGTCGGAGACGTCGGCGACCTCGATCTTCGGCAGAACTTCGAGCGCGACGGTGAAGGCGAGATCGCCCTTGGCCTCCATCGCGGCCTCGATCTCGTCCTTGTTCTCAGGGAACTTGATCTGCGGCTCGAAGGCGAGCTTCAGGCCATTGTCGGTGACGATCTTCTGGTTCGCCTCGTTGACGGCGTTCTGGACGACATCGGCCATGACCGAGCGGCCATAGAGACGGCGCAGATGGCCGACCGGGACCTTGCCGGGGCGGAAGCCGTTGATCTTGGCTTTGCCCTGCAGATTCTGCAGCTCGCCATCGAGCCTCGACTTGAGGTCCGTGGCGTTCAGCACCACCTGGAATTCGCGCTTGAGGCCCTGGGACAGGGTTTCCGTCACGTTCATTGTTCGATCCGCCAACAGCTCGTTACTTCAATGTCCAAAGCGCGACGCCGGATGACCGCCGCCGCGCTCGCGAAATCCGAATCATGGTGCGGGCGGAGGGACTCGAACCCCCACGACTTTCGCCGCTGGTACCTAAAACCAGTGCGTCTACCAGTTCCGCCACGCCCGCCGACCCGGTGCGCCATATCGCAGTCTTCGCGACAGCAGCACCGTAGGCCGCGCCGCTATACCATTTCGGGCGCGTCATGCAGCAAAAAAATGCGACAGTTCTACGAACGCGGCTTCCAGGCGGCTTTACGCTCGCCAGAATGACCTGGCGAGGCTATGTCGCGAGCATGAGCAAAGACGCTTCGCCGCCGGCCGCGCGCCCTCATCCCAGTCGACGCCTCGTCATCGCACAGGGTGCGGGCATGGCGACCCTCTTCTCGCCATTGTTAGCACTGGCCCAGCAGGCACCGGCCGCTCCGCAGGCCGCGTCGGCAGGCGCCGCACGGAATCTCGTCGCAGCCCCCGCCAAGTTGCGCCTGCGACCGGCGCCGGCGCCCGAGACCGAGGTCTGGGCCTTCGACGGTGCGCCCCCGGGCCCGGTCCTCAAGGTGAAGCAGGGCGAGACCTTGCGTCTCAACCTGCAGAATCGGACCGACAAGCCACTTTCGCTGCATTGGCACGGCCTGCGCGCCGATCACGCCATGGATGGCGTCGGCGGCTTCAGCCAGGAGCCGGTGCCGCCGGGTGGGCAGTTCGAGTACCGGCTGACGCCGCCTGATTCCGGCACCTTCCTCTATCGGCCGATGCTGCTTGGCGGCTCATCCGAGCCGGCCGGACGCGGGCTCTCCGGCCTGCTCATCGTCGAGGAGAAGGAGCCTCCCGCGGTCGATCTCGATCTGCCCGCTTTGATCGGCGACTGGCTGCTCGGCGACGACCAGAAGCTCCTGCCATTCGCTGCCGACGGGCAGGACGGCGCGGCGGCCGGCCGGCTCGGCAGCTGGCTCACCGTCAACGGCAAGCCGCCGCCGCTGCCGGTCAAGCTGCCGCCCGGCGCCCGCGTTCGGCTTCGTCTCGCCAATGCCTGCAATGCCCGGATCATGCGGCTGCGTTTCGACGAGATGAAGGCCTTCGTCGCCGCGGTCGACGGCCAGCCGACCGAGACCTTCGAGCCGGTCCGGGGCCAGCTGCCTTTCGCGCCGGGCACGCGCTACGACGTGATCTTCGACATGCCGGAGACGGTTGGCGCCGCCGCCAGCGTCACCGCGTTGATCGGCCCGGGCGTGCCGCTGGTGCGCTTCGTCAGCGAGGGCACGGCGAAAGCGGCGCGCCCGGCGATCGCCGCGATGCCGCTCAACCCCGCCCTGCCGGCGGCGGTGCGACTCCAGGATGCCAGACGGTCGGAGATGATCATCGAGGGCGGTGCCAAGGTCACGCCGGAGAACAAGCTCGACCTGACGGGTCTCGACCTTGCGAAGCCCTGGACCGTCAATGGTGGCCAGGGCGATCCGAAGGGCAAGGCGCTGTTCAGCGTCAGGCGCGGCTCGCCGGTGGTGATCGGCATCACCAACAAGACCGCCTTCCTGCAGCCCTTCCATGTCCACGGCCACTGCTTCCGCCTGCTGCACCCGCTCGACGACGGCTGGGAGCCCTATTTCCTCGATACGGTGCAGATACCCGAGGGCAAGCGCCTGCACATCGCCTTCGTCGCCGACAATCCCGGGCGCTGGCTGATCTCCTCCACCGTGCTGGAGCGCTTCGACCGGGGGCTATGGAGCTGGTTCGAGGTGACGTGACGCCGCGTTGGCTTGTCAGCTTCGCGGGTGGCTTCTAAACCCGCGCCCTTAGCCAAGGAGCCCACCATGACCGCCAACGCCATCGTCACCGTGGGCGCTGACCTCGCCAGCCCCGTCCGCTTCGGCAATGGCCTGCCGCTCGCCTTGATCGCCGGCCCCTGCCAGATGGAAAGCCGCGATCACGCGCTCGAGATCGCGCTGCAGTTGAAGGAGACGGCTGAAAAGCTCGGTATCGGGCTGGTCTTCAAGGCTTCCTTCGACAAGGCCAACCGCACCAGCGTGAAGGGTCAGCGTGGCATGGGCCTGGACGCAGCCCTGCCCGTCTACGCCGAGATCCGCGAGCGTTCCGGGCTGCCTGTGCTGACCGATATCCACGATGTGAGCCAGTGCGCGCCGGTCGCCGAGGTGGTCGACATCCTGCAGATTCCGGCCTTCCTCTGCCGGCAGACCGACCTGCTGGTCGCCGCCGCCAGGACCGGCCGCGTCGTCAACGTCAAGAAGGGCCAGTTCCTGGCGCCCTGGGACATGGTCAACGTCGCCGCCAAGGTGACCGAGAGCGGTAATCCGAACGTGATGCTGACCGAGCGCGGAGCTTCCTTCGGCTACAACACGCTGGTCACCGACATGCGCGCTCTGCCGATCATGGCGGAGATCGGCGCGCCCGTGATCTTCGACGCCACCCATTCGGTGCAGCAGCCCGGCGGCAAGGGCGCCTCGACCGGCGGCCAGCGCGAATTCGTGCCGGTGCTGGCGCGTGCCGCGGTCGCGGTCGGCGTCGCCGGCGTCTTCATCGAGACCCATCCCGACCCCGACACGGCCCCGTCGGACGGGCCGAACATGGTGCCACTGCGTGACTTCCATGCACTGATCGCAGAGCTGCAAGAGTTCGACCGGCTTGCCAAGCGCTCGGCGCATTCTACGCTGGCGTATGTCTGAGACGTCAGCCAGCACCGCTGCGCCCGCGCCCCCGCAAGGTTCGCTGAATTCACTCATCCTCGTGCTCGGGGCGTGCGGCTTCGCCTCGACCTTCACCATGCGGCTGCTCGACCCGCTGGTGCCGACGCTGGCGGCCGAGTTCGGCCGCAGCATTGCCCAGGTCGCTACCGTCGCGACCGCATTCTCCTTCGCCTACGCCGTCGGCCAGCCTTTCCTCGGACCGATCGCGGATTCTCTGGGCAAGCTCCGGACAATCGCGACCTGCCTCGGCGCACTCGCGCTGCTGTCGCTCGCCGTGACTTTCGCCGGCTCGTTCGAAGTGCTGACGGTCGTACGCATGGTCGCCGGCATCGCCGCCGGGGGCATCATTCCGGTCGCGATGGCGGCGATCGGCGACCGGGCTCCCATGGCCGAGCGGCAGGTCATGCTCGGCCGCTTCCTGGTGCTGATGATCGTCGGGCAGATGGTCGGGGCGGCTTGCTCCGGCCTGGTCGCCGAGCATTTGGGCTGGCGCTACGTCTTCCTGATGGCCGGCGCAATCGCCGCAATCGCCGGGCTGCTCGTCGTGCTGGTGCTGAAGCCGCGGCCGGATGCGCGACGCGCGCCACTCAGCTTCGCCGGTGCGCTCGCGAACTATGCCGCCGTCTTCGCCAATCCGCGTTCGAAGCTGCTTTATGGGCTCGTCATCGTCGAGGGCAGCCTGATCTTTGGCATGCCGCCCTATATCGCCGCGATCCTGCAGGAGCGCGCCGGCGTCGGGCCGTCGCAGGCGGGCCTCGTCATCGCCGGCACCGGGCTCGGCGGCATCGTCTATGGCGTGCTGACCCGCATTCTGGTCGAGCGGCTCGGCCCGACCCGGATGACGACGCTGGGCGGCATCGTGATGGGCCTCGCCTTCGCTCTCTTCTCGCTCCCCTTCCTGCCCTGGTGGAGCGCGGTCGCGATCTTCACGTTGAACGGCTTCGGCTTCTTCCTGATGCACGGCACCTTCCAGGCACAGGCGACCGAGCTTGCCCCGACCGCGCGCGGCTCGGCGGTGGCGCTCTTCGCCTGCGCGCTGTTCTGCGGCCATGCGCTCGGGCCGGTGCTGATGGGCGCCGCCCTGCATCTGTTCGGCACCAGCGGCGCAATCCTGCTTTTCGCCGCCGGGATTACCCTGCTCGGCTTCGCAACGCCGCGCGTCCTGCCGCTGGCCGGCAGCCGGACCTAGAGGTTCAGCGCTGCGCGTCAGCGCCCGCGATAAGGCGCGACGCCCTGATCGGGCAGCCAGAGGCCTTTCGGAGCCTCGCCGGTCTGGAAGAAGACGTCGATCGGGATGCCGCCGCGCGGATACCAGTAGCCGCCGATGCGGAACCATTTCGGCTCGAGCAGCTCGACCAGCGTCTTGCCGATGCCGACGGTGCAGTCCTCGTGGAAGGCGCCGTGATTGCGAAAGGCGCCGAGATAGAGCTTGAGCGACTTCGATTCGACCAGCCAGTGGCCCGGCAGATAGTCGATCACCAGGATACCGAAATCGGGCTGGCCGGTGACCGGGCAGATCGAGGTGAATTCCGGGCAGGTGAAGCGGGCGAGATAGTCGGTGCCGGCATGCGGGTTCGGCACGCGGTCGAGGCGGGCTTCCTCCGGCGAGCGCGGCAGGTCGCTCGCCTTGCCGAGCTGGAGGGTCGAGGCGTCGATGGTCATGGCGCGGTCCTGATCGATGTACATCTGCCGTAGGCAGACGCTGGAGTTGCCGCGGCTTTTAATCCCAGGCCTCGATAAACGCCACCGCCCCTTCCCGTCGCCGCTGCTTCTGTCTAGAAGCGCGGCATCCCTTGCCCACCTCAGCTCCGGAGCCTGCCATGACCGCGATCATCGACATCATCGGCCGCCAGATCCTCGATTCCCGCGGCAACCCGACGGTCGAGGTCGATGTCGTGCTCGAAGACGGCTCGATGGGCCGCGCCGCCGTGCCGTCGGGCGCCTCGACCGGCGCGCATGAAGCGGTCGAGCTCCGCGACGGCGACAAGAGCCGCTATCTCGGCAAGGGCGTGCTCAAGGCGGTCGAGGCCGTCAACGTCGACATCGCCGAGGCGATCGTCGCGATGGACGCCGAGGACCAGGCCGCGATCGACCAGGCGATGATCGAGCTCGACGGCACGCCGAACAAGAGCAAGCTCGGCGCCAACGCCATTCTCGGCGTCTCGCTCGCCGTCGCCAAGGCGGCCGCCGACGCCTCCGGCCTGCCGCTCTATCGCTATGTCGGCGGCACCTCGGCCCGCGTCCTCCCCGTTCCGATGATGAACATCGTCAATGGCGGTGCCCATGCCGACAACCCGATCGACTTCCAGGAATTCATGGTGATGCCGATCGGCGCGCCCTCCTTCGCCGAGGGGCTGCGGATGGGTGCCGAGATCTTCCACACGCTGAAGAAGGCGCTGCACGACGCCGGCCACAACACAAATGTCGGCGACGAGGGCGGCTTTGCCCCCAACATCAAGTCGGCGGAAGCGGCGCTCGACTTCGTCATGCAGGCGGTCGAGAAGGCCGGCTACAAGCCCGGCGAAGACGTCGCGCTGGCGCTCGACTGCGCCGCGACCGAGTTCTTCAAGGACGGCTCCTATGTCTATGAAGGCGAACGCAAAACCCGCGACCCGAAAGCGCAGGCGAAGTACCTCGCCAAGCTGGTCGCCGGCTATCCGATCGTCTCGATCGAGGACGGCATGGCCGAGGACGACTGGGAGGGCTGGAAGGCGCTGACCGATCTCGTCGGCAACAAGTGCCAGCTCGTCGGCGACGACCTCTTCGTCACCAACGTCACACGCCTGTCGCAGGGCATCAAGGCGAAGACGGCCAACTCGATCCTGGTCAAGGTCAACCAGATCGGCACGCTGACCGAGACGCTGGCGGCCGTCGAGATGGCCCAGCGCGCCGGCTACACCGCGGTGATGTCGCATCGCTCGGGCGAGACCGAGGACGCGACCATCGCCGACCTCGCCGTTGCGACCAATTGCGGGCAGATCAAGACCGGCTCGCTGGCCCGCTCCGACCGGACTGCGAAGTACAACCAGCTGCTGCGCATCGAGGAGGAACTCGGCGCGCAGGCGGTCTATGCCGGCCGCTCGGCGCTGAAGGCGCTGGCCTGAGCCTGTGGCACCGGAATAGCCAGCGGCGCGGCCGCGCCATGCGCTGGCACCACTAACCGCATGCTCCAGCTTTGAACTAGGTTGGGGCATGCATCAAACCGTGCCCCTTTCGGACGAGCGGCTGCGCCGGCGCCGGCGGCTCGCCTTTGCCGGCATGACGTTCGCCATGCTGATCTTCGGGGCCAACTTCGTCGTCAGCCGTCACGCCGTGCTGAACGGGCTTTCATCGCACGACATGCTGGCGCTGCGCTTCGTCACGGCCGGCTTCCTGCTGCTGCCGAGCTTCATGATGGCTGGCGGCCTGCGCGATTGCGCCGGTCTCGGCTGGAAGCGCGGTCTGGTCCTGGCGGTGATGAGCGGTTTCCCGATGAGCTTCCTGCTCATGACCGGGCTGACCTTCGCCCCGGCAGCGCACGGCGCAGTGATCGGACCGGGCACCGTCACGGTGATCGGCATCGTCGGCAGCGTCGTCCTGTTCGGCGCGCTGTTGACGCGGCAGCTCGTGCTCGGCGTGATCGCGGTGCTCGTCGGCCTCGCATGTCTCGGCATTGCCGGCACGACGCATTCCAATCCGAGCATCGTTTTCGGCGATCTCTGTTTCCTCGGCGTCGGGCTGGTCTGGGGCGGCTATCCGCTGCTGATCCAGCTCTGGCGGGTCAATGCACTCAAGGCCACGGCCGTCGTTTCGGTGCTGTCGATGGCCTATCTGCCAATCTACTTCGCCTTCTATTTCCGCGGCTTCGACGTCGCGCCCTGGTGGGTTCTGCTGCTGCACGCGATCAATCAGGGCGTCCTCAACGTCATCGTCGGCCTGTGGATCTGGAGCTGGTCGACGCCGGTACTGGGCCCCTCCGTCGCCGGGCGTTTTCCGCCGATGATCCCGGTCGCCGGCACGCTGCTGGCGATCCCCGTGCTCGGCGAGATTCCGAGCGGGCTGCAGGTCGGCGGCATCGCGCTGATCATCGCCGGACTGTTCGTCGCCTCATGGCGTCGCGCGCCGGCGCGCTAGCGCCATCAGCCCAAGGTTCCAGACGATACAGACCAGCAGGCCGAGACCGAGCGCCGGCCACGAGCCGAGCGGCACGGCCGCGACATGGACCAGCGCCATCGCGAAGCCAAAACCGAGCAGCCCCAGCAGGCTGTTGGCAATGACCGCAGCGCTGGCCGGCCCGCCGATACGCGGCTGCAGGATCGCGATCAGGCTCGACAGGACGATCGGAAAGGTCGCCAGCACGCCCGACCAGGCCGGGCCGACGCGCGCGCTGATGGTGGTGACCGTGCCGGCCAGGGCCGCGACCGCCGCGGCCCGCAGCGGGATCGCATACCAGGGCCGCCGCGGTGTGATCGCGGGGCGCGCGGCGAGGTAAGGCCGCACGATACGGTGCAGAATCAGGAAGACGACCGGCGTCGCCACCAGCATGGCACTGAACGGCAAGGCCAGCGCCTGCAGGCCGGAGACCAGCACGAAGAAGGTCAGCAGCGCCGCAACAAGGCAGGTCACGGTGCAGAAGCGCTGCGCCAGCAGGACATAAACCAGCGACAGGCCGGCATTGGAGAGATTGGAGCTCATGCTGGCGAGCGCACTCGCCGAGATGAAGGCGGCGTCATGGTCGAGCGCCAGAAAGACATAGACCGGCCCGGCCGAGATCGGCAGCGTCGCGATCATCGCCGCGAGCAATGGCCCGCTCCGTTCGGCCAGCAGCGAACAACTGACGACGATGGCGGCCGCGACCGCCATCTTCAGCAGCAGCAGGCCGAGCCATGGTTCGATCACGCCGGCTCGCCCTTGGCCCAGCCTTCCTTGGTCTCAGCGATAAAGTCTTCCAGGCGCCCTGCTGCGATAGCGGCGCGCAGGCCCGCCGTCAGCTCCTGGTAATAGGCGAGGTTGACCCAGGTCAGCAGCATCTTGCCGAGCATCTCCTCGGCCTTGACCAGATGGTGCAGATAGGCGCGCGAATAGCTGTTCGCCGCCGGGCAGGAGGATTGCGGATCGATCGGCCTGCCATCCTCGGCGTGCTTGGCGTTCTTCAGGTTCATGCGGCCGAAGCGGGTGAAGATCTGGCCGTGGCGTCCGGCCCGCGTCGGCATCACGCAGTCGAACATGTCGACGCCGCGCCTGACCGCCTCGACGATGTCGTCGGGCGTGCCGACGCCCATCAGATAGCGCGGCTTCTCACTGGGCAGATGCGGCTCGACCGTCTCGATCATCGCCAGCATCACATCCTGCGGCTCGCCGACGGCGAGCCCGCCGATGGCGTAGCCTTTGAGATCCATGGCGGCGAGCTCGCGGGCGCTCTCGACGCGCAGGGCCGGCACGGCGCCACCTTGCACGATACCGAACAGCGCCCTCCCCGCCGGATCGCCGAAGGCTTTCCTGCAGCGCTCGGCCCAGCGCAGCGACAGATGCATCGCCTTCTCGGCAACCTTGTCCTCGCAAGGCAGCGAGACGCATTCGTCGAGCTGCATGACGATGTCGGAGCCGAGCAGGTTCTGAATCTCGACCGAGCGCTCCGGCGACAGCACATGCTTCGAGCCGTCGATGTGGGACTGGAAGGTAACGCCTTCTTCGGTCAGCTTGCGCAGATTGGCGAGCGACATCACCTGGAAGCCGCCGGAATCGGTCAGGATCGGGTGCGGCCAGTTCATGAACTTGTGCAGGCCGCCGAGCCTGGCGACGCGCTCGGCGCCGGGCCGCAGCATTAGGTGATAGGTGTTGCCGAGCACGACATCGGCGCCGAGCGCCTTGACCTGCTCGGGATACATACCCTTGACCGTCGCGGCGGTGCCGACCGGCATGAAGGCCGGCGTGCGGATCACACCGCGCGGCATGCGGACCTCGCCGGTGCGGGCAGCGCCGTCCCGGCCGAGAAGATGGAAGCTGAAATCCGTCGTCATGGGCGCGGGCCTAGCCCAGCGCGGCACTCTACGGAAGAGCCTTGCGCGCTGTGCGGGCCTGTGTCGGCAGCTCAGCGCTTGGCGAAAGCCGCCTCGTAGACGTCGGGCTTGAAGGCGAGGATACGGCGGTCGCCGAGATCGAGCACCGGGCGCTTGATCATGGTCGGCTGTGCCAGCATCAGCGCGATCGCCTTCTGCTCGTCGAGACCCAGCCTGTCGGCCTCGGGCAGCTCGCGGAAGGTCGTGCTTCCCTTGTTGAGCACCTTCTCCCAGCCGAGCTCGCGGCACCAGGCTTCGAGATGGGCCTTGTCGATGCCTGAGACGCGGTAATCGTGGAAGACGTAGGGGACCTTGTGCGCGTCGAGCCAGCTCCAGGCCTTCTTCATCGTGTCGCAGTTCTTGATGCCGTAGAGCGTGACCATCGTCCGGGCCGTCCCTGATTGCCGTCGGCGCGGGGGTGGCATGGCACAGGCCGCAGATCAAGCCGAACGTTCGGCAGCCTCTCGCGTTCCGTCATGTGATCGGCAACGATGGCGCGTATCGGACGAGCGGGGAATCGAATGGACGCGTCATGATCGATCGACTTGATCCACTCGCGACGGGCGACGACGATTTCGACATTCCGTTCCGCCCCTGGAAAAATCATCCCACCGCCGGCGTCGATTTTCCCGATATCTCGATCACAACCGTCGACGCGACCCTGACGCGACGCCTGGTGGACGAGTTGGCGCAACGAGTTCCGGCGAAGGTCGAGATCCTCGCCGGCATCGACATTGGCGGCCTCGGCCTCGCCGGCGCGCTGGCCTCTCGCAACGGCCTCGGCTTCTTCGACATTCGCAAGGTCGATTCGCTGCGCAACGGCGTGATGCGCAGCATCATGGCCAATTACGAGCTCGGCGAGGGCGTCGTGATATCGAAAGGCGCGCGGCTGGCGGGGCGCCATGTCGCGATCGTCGACGATTGCCTGATCTCCGGCGGCACGGCGCTGGCGGCGGCGCGCCTGATCCGCCGGCTCGGCGGCCATTGCGACACGGCGCTCTTCGTCTTCGACATCGAGGGCATGGGCGGGCGTGAGCGGCTTGCGGGTGGCGGCATCGCGGCAGAGGTGTTGCGCACTGTCCCGCAGCTAGCACCGGAAGGAGAAGGCGCCTAAGCGGACGCTGCGTGGTCATCAACTGCCGAGTGACCAGCGGGCGAGACGGTCGTGGCGGCTCGCGCCATGGACGCTGCGGATCAGGACGAACTCGGGAACGGTGAAGCTCAGACGCGGTATCTCGATCCGGGGAACGGGCCGCTTGTCGTAAAGCAGAGTGATGTGCGGATCGAACCGCTCGTTGACAGGTATGCTCGCCGCCTGCATGGCGTCATGAAGGCGTCTTTGGAGTGCGAGCAATGCGGGCAGCGTGTCACTGGCCGTAAGAACGAGCGACCGCTGTCCGTACGAGCTACCAAACGCTTCCGCCTGGTCAAAAAAGATATCGAAGCGTGGCTCGTGCATTGACGCACCAATCTGCTTCAGACGATCGACAATTCCAGACGGGGCTTCGCCGAACGCGCCGATACCGCACAGACTGACATGATAGCGATCGGGCCCGACCAGATTGCCCCGCAGCTTCATTGATCGCCGAAGCTGACGCCCGAGCGCGTCGATCGACCGAGCGATGTCGATGGCAGCACGACAGCAAAAAAGTAGCTGCTCCAAGCCGCGTCAGATTGGCCCTCGGCCTGCAACGAGGGCTTCGCGGGTCCAGTGTCTCCACCTCCGCCGAATAGGTCGAACTGGTCGGGAGATAATCTCCTCATCTTCGGATAATAGAACAAAAAGAGAACATCAACAACCGCTGAGCACGGTTCCTGAACGCCCTCATCCCGCCGCCCGGTACTCCGACGGCGACATTCCCGCCCGCGCCGCGAAGAAGCGGGAGAAATAGGCGGGGTCGGAGAAGCCGAGCCGGAAAGCGATCTGCGAGACCGGCGAGCGGGTGTAGACGAGATCCCGCCGCGCCTCGATCATCAGCCGCCCCTGGATCACCCGCATGGCGGAATGGCCGAGCAGCTCGCGGCAGACACGGGTCAGGTGCGGGCCGGTGACGCCGAGGTCACGCGCATAGGCGGCGAGTGGCTCATGCGTGTGGAAATGGCTCTCGACCCGCTCGATGAAGCGGCGGACGAGCACGGCGCGGGCATCGTTGGCGCCGCTGGCCGCGACCGCATGCGAGCGCGCAATTCGGGCAAACCAGATCGCGATCAGCCGTGCATGGGCGGCGAGCGCGAGCTCGCGGCTGCCGCGGTTGCGGGCGAATTCGGCCAGCGCGGTCTCCATCACCACTATGAGCTCGATGATGCTGGCGTCGTCCACCCCTCGCCGACCTACGAAGGCCTCCCCTAGCACGGCGCCGAGCGCCGGCTCGGCCTCGATCAGCGGCGTCAGCGTCGAGGTCGCGACACTGGCGACGAAACCTTCGGTATCCGGATCGAAACGGAACTCATGGATCGCCAGCGGCGGCAGCAGCAGGACCGTGCCGGGGATGAGACGATGGTCCGTGCCGTCGATCCGCACCAGCCCACCGCCCGAGGCGATCAGGAAGAACTGCGCCATGTCCTGGTGGCGGTGCGGTTCGATCCGCCAGTCGCGCGGGGCGCTGCGGGCGCTGATCCGCTCGATATGCAGCGCATCTGGAAACCGCTGCTCTCGCGGCTCGTCATAGAGCCAGTAGGCGGGCACCGAGGCGAGCGGCATTCGAACCATCCGATGTTCGATTGGTCCAAGAGGTTGGGTGAAAGCTCCATTCACGTCAAGCAATCGCAATGGCAGATTCACGTGAAAGTACCGAGGCTCGGGGAGCCGGGGATTCCAGGGAGAACGCCATGCGCACGCAAGTCGTGATCGTCGGCGCCGGACCGTCCGGCCTGCTGCTTGGGCAGTTGCTCAGCCGGCAGGGCATCGACAACGTCATCTTGGAACGCAAGAGCGCCGACTATGTGCTCTCGCGCATTCGCGCCGGCGTGCTCGAACAGGGCACAGTCAACCTGCTGCATGAAGCCGGCGTCGGCGCGCGCCTCGCCGAAGAAGGCCTGCCGCATGACGGGTTCTCGCTCGCCTTCGAAGGCCGCCTGCAGCGCGTCGACCTCAAGGGCCTGACCGGCCGGCAGGTCACGGTCTACGGCCAGACCGAGGTGACGCAGGACCTGATGGAGGCAAGGCAGGCGGCGGGCACGACGAGCTTCTATGAAGCCGTGGACGTCCAGCTTCACGATTTCGACGGCGCCTCGCCGCGCGTCAGCTTCACTGTCGAAGGCAAGCGCCGCGACATCACCTGCGATTTCATCGCCGGCTGCGATGGCTTCCACGGCATCTGCCGCGCCTCGGTCCCGATCGAAGCGATCAAGACGTTCGAGCGCGTCTATCCTTTCGGCTGGCTCGGCCTGCTGGTCGACCGGCCGCCGGCCGCACATGAACTGGTCTATGCCAGCTCGCCCCTTGGCTTCGCGCTCTGCTCGATGCGCTCGCAGACCCGCAGCCGCTATTATGTCCAGGTGGCACTCGACGAGACGGTCGAGGCCTGGTCGGATCAGCGCTTCTTCGACGAGTTGCGCCGGCGCGTGCCGGAAGAGGTCGCTGCGGCGGTGACGCCGGGACCGTCGCTGGAAAAGAGCATCGCGCCGCTGCGCAGCTTCGTCGCCGAGCCGCTGCGCTTCGGCCGGCTCTTCCTCGCCGGCGATGCCGGCCACATCGTGCCGCCGACCGGCGCCAAGGGGCTGAACCTCGCCGCCAGCGACGTGCACTACCTGTTCGAGGCGCTGCGCGAGCACTATGTCGAGCGTTCCGATGCCGGGCTCGACGCCTATTCGGCGAAGGCGCTGGCACGGGTCTGGAAGGCGGTGCGCTTTTCCTGGTCGATGACCAACCTGCTGCATCTGTTTCCGGAGGCGAGCGCCTTCGACAAGCGCATCAGGCGCGCCGAATTCGACTACCTCGCGCAATCGCAGGCCGCTCTCGCCGGCGTCGCGGAGAACTATGTCGGCCTGCCCTATTGAGGCCGGCAAGATTGCGCCGCCAAAGTTGGTGTCGTCCCGGATGGAGCGAAGCGGAAATCCGGGACCCATCCCGGAGCCTTTTGATCCCGGGTCCAGCCTAGGATGACAGCATTATTGCGAGGATACTCAACCTCCCCGAGGCGGCAGCTTCTCGAACTTGGTGGCCTCTGGAGGCACATGGTCCCACGGTTGGGCGACAGAATGCCAGAACACCATCTCCGGCTTGTAGCGGGCGGGCTCGTCGAGGCTGCCGGCGCGAACGATGAACAGGTCGGGAATATCCGGGAAAGTCAGGTAGACCGGTGAGCCGCAGGTTGGGCAGAAGGCGCAGCGCTTGACCGTGCCGCCCTCGCCGGCCACGTCCCAGGTGCTCGCCGTGCCCTCGATCGTGACGGGCGCGCCAGCGAAGCTGAGATAAGAGCTGTGGCCGGTGCCGCTCTGGCGCTGGCACTGGCGGCACTGGCAGTCATTACTCGCGACCGGTTCGGCAGTGATCTCATAGCGGAGCGCGCGGCAGGCGCAGCCGCCCGTATAGGCATGGCTCATCGTCATTCTCCAGGAAGGGATCGGAAACAGCCGAGACTATGGAAGGCGTCGGCGGTGGTCAGTCGTCCTCGCCAGCGACATCGCCGAGGCGCGGCAGGATACTCTTCCAGCCGCGGCCCATATTGGTGAGGGCGATCTCGTTGCGCGGCAGCTCGAAGCCGGCATGGACGAGGCGCACGCGCGTGCCGTCCTCTTCCCTGGACAGCGTCCAGGTGACGACCGTGTCGAGCCGGGAGCCATAGCCGACATTGCCGTCGTCACCGCCCTTCCAGGAATAGGACAGGCGCTCGTTCGGGACCACCTCGAGCACCTGGCAATGGATCGTGCCGTCCCAGGCGCCGGCCGGCGTCGTCCTGAAGGTGAAGCGCGTGCCCACGACAGGCGCGAAGCCCGTGGGCTCCATGATCCAGCGGGCGATCAGCCTGCTCGAGGTCAGCGCCTTCCAGATCGTTTCAGGCGCGTGCGGCAGGATCTCGTCGACGATGATCGCCTGTGTGGCGGGCTTCAGGTCGATCACGGGTCGATCTCCTTGAGAAGGCTGCGAAGGTTGGCGAAGCGCTCGCGCCAGAACACGCCGTAATGGCCGATCCAGTCGACGAGCGGCGCCAGGCCTTCCGGCTCGGCGCGATAGAAGACGTTGCGACCCTCCGGCCGCTCGGCGACAAGGCCGGCCTGCTTCAGTGATTTGAGATGCTGCGAGATGGCGCCCTGCGTCACGCCGCTGCCGC
Organism: Allobosea lupini; assembly: GCF_900109525.1. Lineage (GTDB taxonomy): Bacteria > Pseudomonadota > Alphaproteobacteria > Rhizobiales > Beijerinckiaceae > Allobosea > Allobosea lupini. Next base: position 540,810 of record NZ_FOAN01000001.1, read on the forward strand.
GAGTGAGCTGCGCGACGGTGATCTCGTCGCAGGCGGAAATGCGCTCGAACACGGCACGCCGGGTCGGATCGGCGAGCGCACGCATGACGGTGGAGACGGGAGCGATCTCAAGCATGCCAATCAATTAGCAATCACTAATTCATTAGTCAATACTAATTCGACTGAGCCAAGAAGGCCGGCCGGCGAAAGGCCGGCCCTCCCTCTCCCTCAGTCAATGCGGTTGGTGAGCAGCCCGCCCGGCGTCGCGGTCAGTCTCCGGCAGCCTTCGGCCCCTCGCGCGGCAGGAAGGCGGCGCGATAAATCGTCTCGGAGACGGTATAGCTGGTCAGTCAGGCCAGTAATTCGGCATGGTCGACCGGCAGCAGCGCGGCGCCCGCTTCCGCCATGGCGGTCCGGGCCCTGGCGACCCGGCGGGTGAGCTCCTCGCGCTGGAAGAGCGGACTTATGCCACTTCGCAGATGTCGAGGATGGTCAGCATGTAGATGCGGACCATGTCGAGGAAGTCGCGGATCTCGACGCGCTCGTCGGGCATCGTGTTGTAGCGCCCGCCGGGACCGCAGACGATGCCTTCCATGCCTGCCTCGGCATAGAGATGGCCGGCATCGGTGCCGAAGAAGCCGGGTGGCTTGATCGCCCCGGTCGGCTGCGCCTCGCCGCGCACCACCTGGTAGGCGGCGTTGATGCTCTTGACGATGCGGGCGTCCTTCGCGACCTCGAAGGCCGGCATCGACTGGTGCCCCTCCTTCTTCTCGATGCGGATCGCGGTCTTGAGGCCGGGGAAGCGCTGCTCCAGCGCGGTGAGCTCGCGCCGCATGTCGGCGAGCGCGCCTTCCTGCGTCTGGCCGGGCGCATAGCGGCCGGAGCCCTTGAGCTTGCAATAGTCCGAGACCTGCGGGGCGCGCCATTCGTGCAGTTCCTTGCCGAGCGCGCCGTGGACGACGCCGACATGGACGCGGTTGATCGATTCATGCTCGGGCGACGGCGCGCCGGAGAAGGTCATGGCGTTCAGCTTCGGGATCAGGTCGCAGGCGGCCATGATCGCGTCGACCGCGTGCTCGCGCTTGGAGAGGTGGCGGGTGTTGCCGGTGAGCTCGATCACGAAGGAGAAGGCACAGGCGTGCATGGTCACGGCCTGCAGGTCGGTCGGCTCGCTGTTGACGAAATAGTCGGCGCGAATGCCGCTGCGGATCGCCGCGACCGTGCCGACGCCGCCCTGCAACTCGCCGACGACGAAAGTCAGGATCACGTCGCCCTTCAGCTTCACGCCGGCGTCGATCAGCGTCTTGACCGCGCAATAATAGGCCGCGTCGCCCGCCTTCATGTTCGAGACGCCGATGCCGTAGATGAACTCTTCGTCGACCACCCCGCCCCAGGGATCGACCGTCCAGCCCTCGGTCGCCGGATTGGTGTCGAGATGGCCGTTGAACAGCAGGCTCTTGCCGCCGCCGACGCCCTTCCAGCGGCCGATGGCGTTGGCGCGGCGGCCGTCGTCGAAGGGCTGCGCCTCCGCCTCGAGGCCCATCGCCTGCATCTGTCCGACGACATGGTGGACGAGCGCCTTCTCACCTTCGGTTTCGCTGTAGCTCTTGTGCTTCACCCAGTCGGAGAGGAGCGCGAGGCAGGCCTTCTCGTCGAGCACATGGATCAGGTCGCGGGGGGTCATCGTCGGCCTCGCAAGGTCAGGCGGCGGCCGTGGCCGGGGCGGGCACGGCGGCAAGCAGGGAGCGGGTGTAGGGGTGGAGGTCCGCGCCGGAGAGCGCGGCGACATCGACGAGATCGACCAGGTCGCCGCGATACATCACCGCAATCCGGTGGGCGATCTGGCGGACCAGATTGAGGTCGTGGGTAATGAAGAGATAGGCCGTGCCGAAGCGCTTCTGCAGGTCGACCAAGAGCTCGATCACCGAAGCCTGCACGGAAACGTCGAGGGCCGAGGTGATCTCGTCGCAGATCACCAGCTTGGGCCTGGAGGCGAAGGCGCGCGCGATCGCGACGCGCTGCTTCTCGCCGCCGGAGAGCTGGTGCGGATAACGCTCGGCATAGGATGCCGGCAGCCTGACCTGCTCCAGCAGTTCGCCGACCGCGGCTGCATCTTTGCGCACTCTCGGCTCGCCGTAGAGCGCGAGCGGGCGCGACAGGATCTCGCGGATGCGCTGGCGTGGATTGAGCGAGGAATCGGGGTGCTGGAAGATGATCTGGACTTCGCGGCGATAGGCCCGGTCCATGTCGGAGAGGCCAGTGATCCTGCGCCCGGCGAAGCGGATTTCGCCCTCGAAGCGGTTCAGGCCCGTCATCGCCTTGGCCAGCGTCGACTTGCCAGAGCCGGATTCGCCGACGATGCCGAGGATCTCGCCCGGCTTGATCGACAGGCTGACCTCGCGATTGCCGGTGAATTGCGTGTTCGCCCGGCCGAGCAGGCGCCCGAGAAAGGGCTTGCGGCCATAATGGACGCTGACCTTCTCGACCTCGACCAGCGGCCTGTCCCCCGTCTCAGGCGCGGCTTCGACCAGGCGATGATCGGGCCGCGGCACCGCGGCGAGCAGCCTTTGGGTATAGGCGTCGCGCGGCCGTGCAAAGACCTCGCCCACCCCACCCTGCTCGACGATCTTGCCGCGATGGATCACGGCGACTTTGCTCGCGATCTGCGAGACCAGCGCGAGATCATGCGAGATGTAGAGCGAGGCGACGCCGGTCTCCTCCTGCAAGGCCTTGAACAGGTCGAGGATCTGCCGGGCGGTGATGACGTCGAGCGCCGTCGTCGGCTCGTCGAAGATGATGCATTCGGGCTGGCAGGCGAAGGCGGTGGCGATGACGACACGCTGCTTCTCGCCGCCGGAGGCCTCGTGCGGATAGCGCCGCATCATCTGTTGGGGGATCTTGAGGCCGACATGTGCGAGGCGCTCCTCGCCTTCCGCCCAGGCCTGCCGGCGCGTCAGGCCGCGATGGCGCACCAGCACCTCGGCGAGCTGTTCGCCGAGCGGCAGCGTCGGGTTGAGCGAGGTGCTGGGGTCCTGGAAGACCATGCCGATGCGCCGGCCGCGGATCGCCTCGATCTCGGCCTCGCTAGTCTTGAGCAGGTCCTGACCCGTCAGGCTGATGCTACCGGCCTCGCGCGCGCTCTTCGGCAAATGGCGCATGATCGCCCAGGCGAGCGAGGTCTTGCCCGAGCCGGATTCGCCGACCAGGCCGAGCACCTCGCCCCTGGCGATCGCCAGCGTGACGTCGTCGAGCGCGCGGGTGAAGCCGCTCGGGGTGGCGTAGTCGAGGCTGTAGCCGGCGATATCGAGGATCGGTTCGCCCATCGCTCAGCTCCTCGGGTTCAGCACGTCGCGCAGCCCGTCGCCGAGCAGGTTGAAGCCGATCGCGACCAGGGCGACGGCAAGGCTCGGCCACAGGATCATCCAGGGGCTGAGATGCATGAAGCGCCGGGCTTCCGAGACCATCAGCCCCCATTCGGAGGCCGGCGGCTGGGCGCCGAGGCCAAGGAAGGACAGCGTCGCGAACAGCATCACCGCAAAGGCGACGCGGATCGTCATCTCGACGATGATCGGCGCGATGACGTTCGGCAGCATCTCGCGCCCGACGATGAAGGCGGCGCTCTCGCCACGCGCGATCGCGGCGTTGACATAATCCTGTTTGCGCACGGAGAGCGCGACCGAGCGGGTGACGCGCGCCATGCCCGGCGCGAAGGCAAGCGCGATCGCGAAGAGCGCATTGAGGCTGCTCTTGCCGAGCAGGTTCACGATCAGCAGCGCTAGCAGCAGGCTCGGGATCGACATGATCGCGTCGACAGTGCGCATGATCGCCTCGTCGCTGCGCCCGCCGAGGAAGGCGGAGACAGTGCCGACGACCGCCCCGACCAGCGTGCCCAGCGCCGTCGCCAGCACGGCCAGCAGGACGGTGGCGCGGGCGCCGTGCAGCAGCCGGCTCAGGATATCGCGACCATACTGGTCGGTGCCGAGCCAGAACTGCGCGCCCGGCGGCTTGTAGCGCGTCAAGGGCGCCATCTTCTCGGGGTCGTAGGGCGCGACGGCGGGCCCGACGATGACGACGAGCAGGATCAGCCCGACGATCACGAGGCCGAGCGCACCTTGCGGCGAGCGCAGCATGCGCCGGAGGATCTCAATCATACTGGATCCTCCGGTCGAGCCAGGCATAGGCGATATCGGCAAGGAAATTGGCGATGGCATAGGTCGTTGCCATGATCAGCGCGCCGGCCTGGATCGAGGGCAGGTCGCGCGCCTGGATGGCGACGATGAGCTGCCGGCCGATACCGGGGAGCGCGAAGATCTCCTCGACCACGATGACGCCGCCGAGCAGATAGCCGACATCGAGCGCGACGATGGTGATGGTCGGCAGCAGCGCGTTGCGCAGCGCATGCTTGAACAGCACCTGCCGCTTCGACAGCCCCTTCAGTCGCGCCGCGCGGATGTAGTCGGAGTGCAGGACATCGACGAGCTCGGAACGCACCATGCGCGAGACATGGGCGATCAGGATCAGCGACACCGTCAGCACCGGCAGGACGAGGTGCTTCAACCCCCGCAGCGGATCCTCGGTCAGCGGCACATAGCCGGTCGCCGGCAGCCATTGCAGCCATTCGGCCAGCACCAGCACGATCAGCGTCGCGGTGACGAATTCCGGCAGCGAGACGCCGACATAGGACAGGAAGCCGACGCCGAGATCGGCCGCCCTGCCCCGCCTGACCGCGGCGACGATGCCGAGCGGGATCGCCACCGCCAGCATCAGCGTGATCGAGAACAACGCGAGCAGCAGCGAGCGGCCGAGCGCCTCCAGCATCGCCGGCGCGACCGGCTGGCCGGTGCGCATCGAGACGCCGAGATCGCCGCGCAGCACGCCGGAGAGCCAGTGCAGGTACTGCATCCAGATGGGATCGTTCAGCCCCATCTTGGCACGCAGCGCCGCCAGCGCGTCCGGCGTCGCATTCTCGCCCAGCATCATCACGGCCGCGTCGGCCGGCAGAACCTGGGTGATCGCGAAGACGATCAGCGACACGACCAGCAGCGTGTAGCCGATCAGCAGAATGCGCTTGAGGACGTAAGCCGGCGACACGGCGCTGCGATCCCGTCCGGCTCAGCCGCGCTTCGGCGCCTTGGCGCCGAGCGAGACATGGTCGAGCCGGAAGACGGCGCCGCGCGGATGCAGCTGATAGCCCTCGACCCAGTCGCGCTGGGCGCCGAGCAGGTCGAAGAAGGCCGGGATGATCGAGGGCACCTCGGCATTCATCAGCTTCTGCGCGTCGGCATAGAGCGCGCGGCGCTTGGCCTCGTCGACCGTTGCCCTCGCCTCGAACACGAGCTTGTCGAAGGCCGCGTTGTTCCAGCGCGTCTCGTTCCAGGCGGCATTGGAGGTGTAGAGCAGCGAGAAGATGGCGTCGGCCGTCGCCTGCATGTTGTAGAAGCCGACATAGAACGAGCCTTTCTTCCAGACCTGGTCGAGATAGGTCGCATGCGGCATGGTCTCGACCTTGATGTCGAAGCCGGCGGGCTTGGCCATCTCGCGCAGCGCGACCGCGAGCTGGGTGCGCTGGCCCGGCCGGTCGGAGGCGATCAACGTGGCCTCGAGACCTTTCGGATAACCGGCTTCGGCGAGCAGCGCCTTGGCCTTGGCGATATCGGCCTTCTTCAGCGGCTGCTCGGCATAGAAGCGATAGGCCGGGTTGAGCGGCGTATCGTTGCCGGCGGAGCCGAAGCCTTCGGTGACGAAATCGACCATCGCGACGCGATCGACGGTGAGCGCCAGCGCCTGGCGTACGCGCACGTCATTGAACGGCTTCTGGTCGCAGCCGAAATTGACATTGCAGAACTGGCCCGAGGGCACGCGCAAAGCCTTCACACCGGACGCCTTCTGCAGGCGCCCGAACTCGGTCGGCGGGGTCGTGGTGATGAGGTCGGTATCGCCCGAGATCAAAGCGGAAGCCTCGGCGCTGACGTCCGGGTAGACCACCACCTCGATCCGATCGAGATAGGGACGCTCCTTGTCGTAGAAGGCGTCGTTGCGGGCGACGACGATCAGCCGCTCGGGCTCGAAGGAGACGAGCTTGAACGGGCCGGTGCCGACCGCCTGGCGATCGAGTTTCTCCAGCCCGCTTTTGATCACGGCGGCCGGCACGATCTTGGCGTTGGTATAGGCCAGCGTCACCGGCAGATCCGCAAAGGGCGCCGACAGGCTGAACACGACTGTGCTGTCGTCCTTCGCCACCACCTTGGCGATCGGCCCGACATTCTGGCGGGCGGGCGAAGCGGTCTTGGCGTCGAGGATCGCCTCGAAGGTCGCGACGACGTCGGCGGCGGTGCAGGGCGAGCCGTCATGAAAGGCCAGGCCCTTGCGCAGAACGAAGGTCCATTCGGTCAGATCGGCGGAATTCGTCCAGGATTCAGCGAGATCGGGCTCGGCACTCATGTCGAGCTTGAGCCGGGTCAGGCCGGAATAGAGCAGTTCGGCGACGAGATATTCCGGGTTCACCCGGGTGACGAGCGGGTTGAGCTTGGCGACCGCCTGGTCGACGCTGACGCGAAGCGTGCCGCCGCGGCGCGGCGCCTGGGCGAAGGCCGGTAGGCCGGAGAGGGCTAGGCCGCTCAAGGCTGCGGAGGCGACGAGGAAATCGCGACGATGGATGCTCGGCATGGGGCGCTCCTTCAGCTCTGGGACGGCGGGGTGTCGGGGTTGAGATCGGGCCTGAAATCGGCGGCGAGATAGGACAGCACCGCCTGCGCCAGCGAGACGATGTCCGGCACCGTCGTGTATTCGCCGGGCGAATGGATGTTGCGGTCGGGCCGGCCGAGACCTCCGAGCAGAACCTCCTGCTGGCCGGTCGCGCGTTGGACCCAGCCGAAATCGGAGCAGCTCGCCGCCCCCCAGCGCCGGAAATCCTCCGGCGCGTAGCCGAAGCCCTTCCCCATCGCCGCTTGCCAGCGCGGCCAATGCGCGCCGGCCGGATCGGCCGTCGGCATGAGATGGCCGACCAGAGTGGTCTCGACCGTGAGGCCGGGGACTGTGGCCGCGCTGCGGCGGATCACCGCCTCGATCTCGGCCAGCGCCTTCTCGAAACGCTCCTCGGGGGCATAGCGGCGGTTGATCGTCAGCTCGAGCAGAGCCGGAACCTGGCCCCCGGCCGTGCCGCCTGCGATCGCGGCGAGATTGAGCTGGGCAGCGAGCGGCGGCTTGCCGGGCGGCGGCGGCAAGGCGGAGATCCGGGTCGCGACCTGTGCCTTCAGCGCCATCAACGCGTTGAGCAGCGGCAGGGCGCTCTCTATGGCGTTGAGGCCGGAGCCTTTGCGGTTGCCCTCGCCGGCATGGACGGCCTGGCCATGGATGCGCACCAGCAGGTTGAACAGGCCGAAGCAGCCGGCCCAGATCCGCGCCTCGGCGCTGCCGTTGAAGTCGAGGATGTGAGCTGGAAGCTTGCCCTGCTCGGCGAGATAGCGAATGCCGGGATAAAGGCCGCCCTCCTCGTCGGTGCAGAACAGCAACATCGGGTCATAGGCGAGCGCGACCCCGCAGGCCCGCGCCGCCCGTAAGGCCAGGAGGATCGCGGCGATGCTGCCCTTCATGTCGGCGGCGCCAAGGCCGATCAGGCGATCGCCATCGCACTGCATCCGCAGCGGGTCGGTCCCCCAGCCAGCGGCAGCGGGCACGGTGTCGACGTGGAAATACAGGCCGCAGACTGGCCGATCGCCGGGGCGGCTGGCGATCAGGTTTGTGCGCGGCCCAACGGCCGGGCCGTTCGGCACCTGCCACAGCGTCTCGGGCACGGTCACCCGTTCGGTCGCGAAACCGAGCGGCGCGACGAGGTCCTCCATCAGCCCGGCGAACTCGTCATAGCCCTGGCCCGGCGGAAAGGAGGTGTCGACCGCAATCATCCGGCCGAGCTCGGCGACGGCGCCATCGACATTGGCGGCGATCCAGCCTTGGGCCTCGGCCAGCGCTGTATTGTCATACAGCAGGGATGCAGGCGCGGTCATCGCTCAGCCGGACGACGCGACGCTTGTCCAGCGCCGGTGCGATCTGCGATGGAGCCGTCGACAAGCCGCAGTGGGCAAGGCCATTTGCGGATACCTCTTTTTCATATAAACTATATAGAAATAGGAACGAACGGCATGCCTCCTGTCAATGCCAAAAAAACGACGGCAACTGCCGTCGGAACGGGCAACGGCTCCGGGGCCTCGGCGCCGACGCTGCCGAATTTCGGCGCTGCGGAGGCCGCGCCGCTCTATGAGCGCGTGAAGCGGCACATGTCGGAGGCGATCCTCGTCGGCGAATGGCCGCCCGGCATGGTGCTGCCGAGCGAGACCTCGCTGGCCCAGGGCTTCGGCATCGCCGTCGGGACGGTCCGCCGGGCGATGGCCGATCTGGTGGCGGAGGGGCTGCTGACGCGCCGCCGCAAGACCGGGACGGTGGTGACCGGACGCACACCGCATCACAGCCTGCGCTTCGTCTTCCAGTATTTTCGCCTGCACCGGGCCGATGGCAGCCTGGTGCGCTCGACCAGCCAGTTCCTCAGCGTTGAAGCCCTGCCTGCCACGCAGGCACAGGCCGAGGCCCTCCAGATCAAGGCCGGCGGCGTGATCCGCGTCCATCGCATCCGCCATGCCGACGGCCACCCGGTGATGCACGACAAGCTGGTGCTGGCGCAGGAGCGGCTGCCGGACTGGCCGCGCGACATCGCCGAGCTGCCGCCTCTGCTCTATCTCCATCTGCTCGAGCGCTACGGCATCCGGATTTCAGCCATGCGCGAGCAGATCACCGCCGACATCGCAAGCGCGGAGGACGTCGCGCTGCTGGCACTCGCCGCCGGTGATCCGGTGCTGACGATCGACGAGGTCGCCTATGACCAGGCCGGAGTTCCCACGGTCCTCGGCTGGCATCGCGCCACGACGCGAGCCCACATCTACGTCAACGAGGTGCGGTAACCACGGCGCTTTCAGCAGCGCTGATAGATGTCCTCGATGCGGATGATGTCGTCCTCGCCGAGATAGGAGCCGACCTGGACCTCGATGATCTCGAGCGGAATCTTGCCCGGATTGGCCATGCGATGGACGCAGCCGATCGGCAGGTAGATCGCCTCGTTCTCATGCACGAGGATGGTCTCGTCGTCGCGCGTCACCTGCGCGGTGCCGCGGACCACGACCCAGTGCTCGGCGCGGTGATGGTGCTTCTGCAGGGAGAGGACGCCGTTCGGCTTGACGGTGATGCGCTTGACCTGATGGCGCTCGTCGAGATCGACGGAGAGATACTTGCCCCAGGGCCGGTGGATCTCGCGATGGCTGGCGGCTTCCGGCTCATGGTTCGCCGCAACCAGCGCGACAATGTCCTTGACCTTGTCGGCCTTGGCTTTCGACGTCACCAGGATGGCGTCGCGGGTCGCGATGACGGCGACATCGTCCAGGCCGACGATGGCAACGACGGCATCCTCGGAGCGGACCAGATTGTTCGTGCCATCGAGCACGTAGCCGCGTCCCTGGACGACGTTGCCGTGCGCGCCCTTCTCGGAAAGCTGCCAGACCGCGGTCCAATTGCCGACATCCGACCAGCCGAAATGGCCGGCGATCACCGCTGCGGTATCGGCCTGCTCCAGCGCTGGGGGCTCCGCTGCAATCGCCGGCAGTTCGGCGGAAGCGTCGGTTTCGAGCATGCGGATGCCGAGACTGGCCCCGTTCGCGTTACCGTTGCCGATCGCTCCCCTGGCGGCAGCCTGAAGCCTCGTCCGCATCGTCGCCGCGTCGAAGACGACATTGCCGGAGTTCCAGAGGTAGCCTTCGGCGAGATAGCGCGCCGCCAGCGCCGCATCTGGCTTCGCCGCCACGTCCTCGACCCCGCGTACGCCGTCGGCGATCTCCGTTCCCGGCCGGATGTAGCCATAGGCAGTCGCCGGATGGCATGGAGGTATGCCGATCGCGACGATACGGCCCTGTGCGGCGACCGCGGCGGCTCTCGCGCAGGTTTCGACGAAGAGCTTGCCGTCCTGCACGACATGGTCGGCCGGAAAGATGCCGACAAGCGCCGTCTCGCTGCGGGCAAGGCCGAGCTCGGCCGCGGTCGCCGCGGCGGAATCAGCCCCGCGCCCGGCGGGCTCCAGCACGATCTCGGCGCGCAGGCCGATCGCCTGCAACTGGTCGGCGATGGTGAAGCGCTGGTCCCCGTTCGTCACCACGATCGGCAGATCGAACACATCGGGATCGGACAGCAGCCGAAGCGTGCGCTGGAAGGAGGAATCCCGGCCGAACAACGGGATGAACTGCTTCGGCATCGTCTCGCGCGCGATCGGCCAGAGGCCGGCGCCATGTCCCGTGCACATCACGACCGGGATGATCTTGGGCATAGGTTCGGCTCCCCGAAAGCGGCTGCTGATCGCGCCGCAATACTGGAAGAGAAACCTGCGGGCTCAAGCGGCCATCTCGGCTGATCGGCCGAGCGAAGTTGCCGTGCCGCAGGGCGATCGGCTCCTCCGATCGCCCTACCCCGTCCGCGCTCACTCCTCGCGGAAGCTCGACCGCATCGAGTCGGTCAGCGGCTGCATCAGATAGGCGATGGCGGTGCGCTCGCCGGTCGGGACATAGACCTCGGCCGGCATGCCGGGCCTGAGCTTGGCCCTGACCTTGGGCGGGAAGCCCGAGGCCGAGACGCTGACGCGCAATTCATAGACCATCTGCTGCAGGACATCGTCGCGCAGCGCATCGGCGGCAACCGATTTGACCTCGCCGACGGTGAAGGGCGTCGCCCGCCCCTTGAACGATGGCAGGCGAACCTCCGCGGCCATGCCCGGATGCAGGTTGTTCACGTCCATCGGCGAGACCTTGGCGGTGACTATCAGCTCGTCGTCCTGCGGCACGATCTCCATCAGTGTCTCGCCCGGCTTGACCACGGCCCCGACGGTATGGATCTTCGAAGCCACGACCCGCCCGGCCCGCGGCGCGCGGACTTCGGCGCGCGCCAGCACGTCCTCGGCGATCCGCAGCTTCTCGCGGGCATCGGCGAGCTTGACCCGGCATTCGGCAAGCTTTGTCGAGGCCTCCTCGGAGGCTTTCAGGCCGATCTGGCTCATCTGGAGCCGGATCTCGTCATTGGCGACGGCAAGCCTTGCCAGATCGGCCTCCAGCGAGCCGATGCGGCCCTGCAGTTCTGTCAAAGAGCGCTTGAGCGGGTTGATCCGGGTCGAGGCGACAAACCCTTTGTCGGCGAGAGGCCTCAGGCTGGTCAGCTCCTCGTTGATGCTAGCGGCCTGGCTGATCGCGGCCTCGCGCTGCGCTTCGTTCGACTGGTACTGCTTTTCGGACTGCGTCAGCCGCTCCTTGAGGATCGAGACCTCCAGCTTCTGCGTGGACTGCCGTTCCTTGAACAGGCGCTCCTGGTCGAGCATGACCCGGCGCGCCTCCTTCGACTCAGCGGTATCGAGCAGTTCGCTCGGGAAGGTGATGCGGTCGAGGCGGTCGATCTCGGCGGTGAAGCGCGCCTCCTCACCCAGGGCCTGCAACACGATCAGCCGCGCCACGCTGCGCTGCGCCGCCACCTGCGTCGTATCGAGGCGCAGGAGGGTTTCGCCGGCCTTGACGTCGGCCCCGTCGCGCACCGCGATCGCCTCGACGAGCCCGCCCTCGAGATGCTGCACCGCCTTGCGATCGCTCTCGACGACGATGCTGCCATGCGCCACCACGGCGCTGTCGAGCCGCGCGGTCACCGACCAGAGGCCGCCGGCTCCCAGCGCGAGACCGACCACGACATAACCCTTGCGCACCGGGGCGCGCCAATCGCCATCCCCCTGCGCAGGCACGCTCGTGCGCTGGAGCCATTGCCTCGCGAACGCGAGCAGAGGTTCGAGATGCCGGCGCCAGGGCAGCCGGTTCAGGACGGATTTCATTGTGTGCGGGACGAGCTTCAGCTTGTTCAGGACGGAGTTCATCGACGTGCCCACCTTGCTGCCGAGAGCGGCTCGACCTGTCCCGTCTGACCGCGCTGTGGCGGCTGGATGCGTGCGCCATTGCCCGGCTGCAGCAGCACCGGCAGGATTTCGTCGCGCCCGCCGACCCTGACGGCCTGGCCCTTCTGCATCAGGATGATCTTGTCGACCTGCGAGAGCAGCTGCGGGCGATGGGTGATCACGACGACGATCGCTCCGGCGTCGCGCAGGCCAGCCAGGGAGCGCGCCAGCGCGGCATCGCCATCCATGTCGAGATTGGCGTTCGGCTCGTCGAGCACGACCAGCGCCGGCTGCCCGTAAAGCGCGCGCGCCAGCCCGATGCGCTGGCGCTGCCCGCCGGAGAGGGTTGCCCCGCCCTCGCCGATCTGCGTCGCATAGCCGTCCGGGAAGCCCTGGATCAGCTCATGCGCGGAGGCCGCCGAGGCGGCCGCGACGGCGGCCTCGTCGGTCGCGTCGGGATCGAAGCGGGTGACGTTGTCGCGCACGCTGCCGGCGAACAATTCCACGTCCTGAGGCAGATAGCCGAGGATGCGCCCGCGCTGCTCGTCGGGGAAATGCCTGATGTCGTTTCCGTCGAGCCGCACCACGCCATGGGCCGGGGACCAGACGCCGACCAGCGCCCGGGCCAGCGACGACTTGCCGGAACCGGTCAGCCCGACCACGGCAGCGATCTCCCCCGGCTCGACTTCGAACGAGACATTGTGCAGCAGCAATGCGTTCCCGTTCGGGCTGCGCACGCTCAGGCCTTCGACCCGCAGCGAGCCGGCCGGATTCGGCAAGGTCATCGGCGTCGCATCATCCGATGGCGCCTTCAGGCTCCGGCTCAACCGCTGCAAGGCGCTGCGGGCGGAGACGAAGCTCTTCCATTGGCCGACGGCGCCCTCGATCGGCGCGAGCGCGCGGCCCATGATCAGCGATGCCGCGAACATCGCGCCGGCCGCGAGGTTCTGGTTGATCGCGAGATAGGCGCCGACGCCAAGCACCGCGCATTGCAGCGTCAGCCGCAACAGCTTCGTCGCGGCCAGCAGCGTCCCGCCCCAATCGGCCGCGGCCGTATGGTAAGCCAGCGCCTGGCCACGCTGCCGTTGCCATTCGGTTCGGATCGGCTGGCCCATGCCGAGCGCCTTGATGACCTCGGCGTTGCGCAGCGAGGCTGTCAGTCGCTCGTTTGCGCCATGGCCGAGCTCCGAGGCGCGGATCAGCGATCCCTTGGTGACGCGCTCGTTCAGCAGGGCCACACCCAGGATCGCGATGGCGCCGAGCGTGGCGACGGCACCGATCGCCGGATGCAGGATGAAGCAGAGGGCGAGATAGATCGGAATCCAGGGCGCATCCATCAGCGATGGCACCAAGCTGCCCGACAGCGTCGCCCGCAATGTCTCGACATCGCGAATGGGCAGGGTCGGCGAGCCCTTCGCGTCGAGCGCACCGTGGAAGGCGGCTTCGAAGGCAGGCTCGGACAGCGCCTTGTCGACGCACAGACCGAGCTGGACCAGCGCTCTGCTGCGGAAATGCTCAAGCGCGGCATAAGCCGCAAACAAGGCCAGTACGATCAGCGACAGCATGACCAGCGTGGTGCCGTTCCGGCTGGTCAGCACCCTGTCGTAGATCTGCATCGTGTAGAGCGGGGAGACGAAGACGAACAGGTTCAGCACGAAGGAAAGCCCGAACAGCGATGCGAATGCGGGCGTCAGCTTGCGAACCGTTTGCGAGAGCATGTCCGTCGGTTTCCTTTGGCGCAATTGCAGCCGTCGACGCCGGCGTATCCGGGCGGGCGGCAATCATTGGAAGAGGAAGGCGAGGCCCCCGCGAAGCTCGCCGCGGAGAATGGCGACCCGGCCGCCATGGCCGGGTCGCCTCGAGGCAGCGGCCAGATCGCCGTGCGGCCTAACGGACACAAAATGGCGATCTGGCCGCTTGTTTCGGCACCGGATTTCCCCGAAAAGTCGATCCCGCTTTTCGGTCCGATGCTCCAGGCGCTACCAGTGCCAGTGCGAGAGCTGGCTGTGGCAGTGGTGGTCGTTGTCGTCGTCATGGCGCGACTGGCCCCCTCGCCAGTCGTTGCGGCCACCACCGCCGGTATCGTCGTCGTTGCTTGCCTGACTGTCCCGCGACCCGTTGCGGCCGCCGCCATGGTCGTCGTCACCACGACGCGATGAGCCGCCATCCCAGGACCAGCGGCCGCCGCTGAGGCCGCCCCAGCCACCATGGCCGCCCCAGCCACCACCTCCGGAATTCGACGGCGTTTCCGCGTCCGTCCCGCCCGTGCCGGTATCGACATCGGGGATGGTGATCACGTCCGGGTTCCCGCTGCCCGGTTCGGAGGTGTCGGGCGTCGTGCCTTCCCCGGTCGCCGGAGTCGTCGGCGTCTCCTCGCTCGGCGTCGACGGCTCGGCCGTCACCGGAGGCGTTTCGTTGCCGGGCTCGGAGGTGCCAGGCGACGTGCCTTCCCCGGTGGCCGGCGTCGTCGGCGTTTCCTCGCTCGGCGTCGACGGCTCGGCTGCCACCGGCGGCGTTTCGGTGACCGGCTCGGAGGTCGTCGGCGGCGTGCCGCTGCCGTTCCCGCTCGACGGCGTCTCGACCTCGGGCGAGGTGCCGGTCAGCGCCGAGCCGACCGAGTCGAACGGCACCGAGTCGATGCCATGCGCCTGCGCCACGGATCCCGACACGAAGCTGTAGTCGCCATTCGCCGCATCGGTGAAGCCGGCCTGGCTCGTCTCGGTGCTGCCGGAATCGCCGCCCTGGCGCTGGAAACTCGCCAGCGAGACGTCGGCAATGGTCAGCTCGCCACCGTCCGGGTTGTAGTAGACATTATCGTGGATCAGGCTCGGATCGGTCTGGTCGGTATCGATCGTGTTGCTGCCGTCTCCGGAGACCTGGATGAAGTTGTTGTAGGTCTCGTTGCCGTCGATCGGATTGCCGTCCGCCTCGATCGTCGAGATCCCGTACTTGCCGTTGTCGAGCAGCGTGTTGTCGTGGATCTCGTTGTTCGAGCCGCCATGGACGAGAATACCGCTGAACGTCGTCCCTTGGACGAAGTTGCCGTAGATCTGGGCATTGCTCGCCATGTTGTCGAGATAGATGCCTGAGCTCCAGTCCTCCGCAAAGCCGCCATCCTTGGTGTTGGTTCCACCGGTGTCGACGATCGTGTTGTAGCGGATGATGCTGCCGTCAGCGCCGGAGTCATCGGCCGAGAACAGGTAGATGGCGCCCGTATCGGGCGTCTGCTGTCCGGAATGGCGGATATCGTTGTACTCGATCGTGTTGCCGCCGGACTGGTTGTCGGGATCGTAATTGACCTCGGAGATGCCGAAGCGCGGCACGTTGGTGATCGTGTTGTGGTCGATCTGGTTGCCCGCAGACTCCTGCATGTCGATCGAGCCGTACTGGACGTACACCTCGTTCGAGTGGTCGACGGTATTGTTGGTGATGCGGTTGTCGCTGGTGCCGGCCGTCATGGCGATGGCGCTCGACCAGGTGTGCTCGAAGCTGTTGCTCGAGACGGTATTGCCGCTGCTGTCGCCGTGCAGGGCGACGCCGACGCCGACATTGACGAACTGGTTGCCGTCGATGACCACGCCGTTGGCGTCGTTCACCTCGATCGCCGCGGTGGTCGGGTCGCCCGAGCTCGAGGCGGTGTCGGTAAAGGTGATGCCCTTGACGGTGACGTTGTCCGCTCCGTCGATGGAGATGATGCTGTGGTCGCCGGAGACGACGCCGCCCTCGCCGGTGAAGCCGTCCGGAGCCTTGTAGGAAATGGTCTGCGTCTCGGCATCGTAGGACCATTCGCCGACATTGTCCGGCGTGTCCTGGGATACGTAGTAGCGGCTCGCGGCGCCGAGATCGTAATTGGCCTCCGTGGTGAAGGTCATCACATTGCCTTCGACCGAGGCGATGGTCAGCACTTCGCTGGCATAGCCGTTCTCGGTGTAGACCGTGACGGTGTCGCCGGCCTTGGGTTGCTCGCCGTCTGGGTAGTCCGAGGGGTCGAACGCCATCGACTTCTGGGCGTCGTATCCTGCCGGGAGGTCCTGCCCCCAGAGCCAGCCGCCATGAACGGGATCGTTCGGATCGACGTCGGGGTAGCGGCTTTCGGTCTGCTTCTCGCCGTTGACGGTGAATTGCTGGACGTCCTGCGCATCGACATGGGCCGTCCAGATGCCGTCGGAACCTTGCGTCCAGCCGCTGACCTGCGTGCCGCCGCTGATCACGACGTTCTCGCCGGACATCGCCACGATGGAGGAGCCGGAATCGGCGGAGGTCAGCTGCAGAGCATCGTCCACATAATAGGTACCTCCAGCGATGTAGACCGTGTCGGCACCATTGCTCTGGTGCATGGCTTCGACCGCCCGCTCCAGCGTCTGGAAAGATGAATTCTCATCCAGACCCGTATTGCTGTCGCTTCCGGTGGTCGAGACGTAGAATGTGGCCATAAAGGGGCTCCTTTTTTGGCTGCAACACATTAAGTGATCGCTGCCTAGATACCCTTGAGGCCTGATTCGGTGCTACCTAAACCGGCGAGCCCTTACTCGTAAGGATTAGTCCGAACGGACTAATCGTCTTGTTTTGGTTCAGTATATCAATGGATTAATTCTTGGCGTCGCCCGCCTCATCCTGTTGACGGATTGGCCTCATACGACCCGAGGCAGTCGTTTGCCTCACAGATCGGGCCCTCAAATGGCCTTATTCTCGAAACCAGAAGGCGAACTCGCCGCCTAAGTCAACGCGGTCGGGTCCGCCCCGGTTCCACCGTCTGAATGACAGACCGTCAGATGATGGTCGCAGAACCTGGCACTTGCAGCCAGGCGATCGACGTAGATCCGGAAGGCCGCCAGCGTTGCGACCGGGCGCTGACAGCCGTCGCAGATGACCAGCGCCTCGGGTGACAGCTCGCTCGGCAGGTGGACAGCGGGCGACCCGCACTCCTTGCAGCTGAACCCGCCCCCCGTCGATGGCGCCGGCGAAGATCCGCCGAGATCGGGCGCTGCAAGCAGCGCTGCATAACGATGCAAGCGCCGGCTCATGCCGAGGCCTGATAGAAGGACTTGTAGTTGCGATAGACCCGGCCGCGGTCGGAGACGTCGTACCGGCCCTGCTCTTCGAGATCGACGCCGTTGAGCACGACGCCCGCGACATCCAGACCGAGCTTGCCGAGATGATCGAGCGTCGCCGACACGGTGCTCTTCAACGTGTCGTTCCATCTGACCACATGCAAAACGGTGTCGGCGTGCTCGCGCAGCAAGGCACTGTCGGCGGAGAGCAGCACGGGCGCCACCTCGAACAGGATGACGTCGTAGCGCGCCCGCGCCTCGCGCAACATCGCCTCGAACGCCGGATTCGAATAGACGTTCTGGCTGTCGCGCAGGCCGGACGCGCGCCGGACCGTGGCGACCGGGCTCGTTCCCGGACCGCCGGCGTCGCCGACCTGCGGCAGGCACTGGTCGAGCAGCGCCTCGTGCGGAAAGTTCTGGCCGAGCAGCAGGCGCCGGGGCGAGCCGTCCACGACCAGGACCCGCTGACCCATCATCGCCAGCACGCGCGCCATGGCGGAGGCGACGAAGGACTTGCCCTCCCCCGGCGCCGACGAGGTGATCAGCACGAATTTGGGAGGATTGCTGGCCGGGAACAGCTCGGCCACCATCGAGCGCACCGCCTCCGCGAAGACCAGGCTCTCCAGCCCACCCGGATAATGCTCGAGATTCGGCAGAAGGCCGACGCAATTGGTCCTTGTCTCGGTGGCGAACTCGTTCTCGCTGCGGAAGCCGCGATCGCGCTTCTCCAGCAGGTAGGAGAGTCCTGCCCCGGCCATCAGCCCGCCCGCCATGGCCAGCCCCAGCAGCAGCGACGGCTTGATCGAGCTCGGCAGCGAGGGAATGTCGGCCGGCGCGACGATCTGGGCGATGATCGGCCGCAATTCGCTCACGGCGCTGGCCTGCTGGTGGGCATCCGAAAGCTGCTTCAGGCGGTCGCGTGCCGCCGTCGCTTCAGCCTGCAAGGTGCGCAGCTGTCCTTCCAGACCCCTCGCCTCGATAGACTTGGTCTGCAAGGCGGCGACGCGCTCGCGCAGCGCCGCCTCGGCATTGCGGGCGGCCTGGACGTCGGTCTCGATATTGGCGACGGATTGCGCCAGCTGCTTCTGCAGCCGTTCCTGCACCGCCGTCAGCGACAGCCTCAGCCGCTGCACGGCCGGATGACGCTCGCCCGACACCGCGACCATCTCGTCGAGCGCCCGGCGGGCCTTGCCCTCCTCGTCCAGCAACTGCTGGACCACTGGCGAACTGCCGAGATCGCTGGTCTGCGGGATGTTCCCGGCTGCAAGCGAGACCCGCGCGCGCTGCAATCGGGTTTCCTCGCCGAGCCGCGTGGCGGAGACTGTATTGAGCTGGGTCAGCATGTCGCGCAGCTGCTGCTGCTGGATGTCGGCGCCGTCCTGGCCGAGCTCGACGAAGCCGGTCCGTACCCGGAATGCCTCGATCTCCTTCTCGATCCGTCCCAGATTGGCGCGGGCCTCCTGCGCCTGCGCCCCGTACCACTGGCTGGAGCGCTGGGAGGCGTTCGCCGTGGCTTCCATCTTCCGGCGCAGATACTCGTTTCCGAAGGTGTTGACGATCAGCGCGGCGCGGTCGGGATCGGTGTCGCGATAGGTCAGCGTGACCAGATAGGCCTTGGTGTCGTTGCTGACGCCCAGCGACGCGAGCAGCCGCTGGGCGGCGATGTCGCGCTGGGTCGGCTCGGCGGCATCGCCGAAACCGGTGAGGTCGCGCAACGTCCTGCGCACAGCCGACGGAAAGATCAGTTCGGCCGCCCCCCCGAGAAGGCCGGAGGACTGCGTCCTTGTCTCCTGGTCGAGGCCAAGGCGCGCCGCGACGGCGCGCGCCGTCGCGAGCGAGCGGATGATCCGCGCCTCGCTTTCGACCAGCGTCGAGGCATCGAGCGCGACGCTGCTCGCCTTGCCGCCCCCGCCGCTGTCTTCGCGCGTGAAGTCGAATTGCAGCACCAGGTCGGCGGTGTAGCGCTGCGGCGTCACCATCAGATAGAGGGCCGCCATCAACATGACCCCGCAGGTCACTGCGGCGATCAGCAATCTGCGGCGCCAGAGCATGGAGAGGAAGTCGAAGGTCACCACATCATAGTGCCTGGCGAGCGTCACAGGCTGACGGGGGCCTCGCATATCGCTGAAGAGATCCATGGCCTGATGCCTCGCCTGCGGTTTCACCCGGGGATACCGATCGACCCGGCCGGCGCCTCGCGAGCGACCGGCTTCGGCTCAGATCGCCTTGCGTACTATTTCGCGCCGCGCCCGTGCAGAACGGCCGGGACCGTCTGCAGCAGCACGTAGAAATCCAGCCAGAACGACCAGTTGTGGATGTAGAAGCTGTCCTGCCGCTTCTGGACCACGAGATCGCCGTCGCTGCGATCCGTGACCTGCCAGAGTCCGGTCAGGCCGGGCGGCACGCTGGTGCGCAGCGCCTGGAAGGCGGTGTCGAAGCATTGGTTGTGATAGGCCGGGAACGGCCTGGGCCCGACGAGGCTCATCTCGCCGCGCAGGACGTTCCAGAGCTGCGGCAACTCATCCAGGCTTGTGCGGCGGATGGACTGGCCGATCCTCGGCAGGATCCGGGGGTCGTTCGACAGCTTGAAGAAGCGCTCCCATTCATGCCGCGCCGCGCTGTCGGCCTCCAGATGCGCAGCGAGCCGCGCCTCGGCGTCGACGTACATGCTGCGCAGCTTGTAGACCTTGAAGACGTGGCCGTTACGGCCGATCCGCGGCTGGGCATAGAAGGCGGGCCCGCTGTCGACCGCCTTCACCGCCAATGCGAGCACCGCGATCACGGGCAGAGCGAGAAGGGCGAGCGGGATCGCGACGACGAGGTCGAGCACCCGTTTCAGGCGCAGGTTGCGCGGCATGTGGATGGCGCTGCGCAATTCGAGGCCGAGGAGCCCGCCCATCGCCCGCAATTGGGGATTGAGGACCTGCAGCATCGAGGCGTCATGGACCACGAAGATCTGGCGCAGCGGCAGGCGAGCCAGCCAGTCGGCCTTCTCGACATGGAGATCCCCCGAGGCGCAGAGCGCGACCTCGATGCCCGGCGAGATGATGTTGGCCTGGCCGCGGGTGATCACCGGAAGGCCCGCAGTCTCCAAAGCCTCAGTGAGCACATCGGCCTCCTCGTCGGTGAGGATGGCGACCGGCTTCAGGCCGAGCTCCGGGTGCAAAGCCAGATCGCGCGCCAGGGCGAGGCAGGCCGGCATGGTCCCGTAGAGCACGGTCGGGGCGGACCAGAGATCGCGCCGCACCAACGCACCACGGACCAGCGCTTCGACATAATAGCCGAGCACGACCGACAATCCGGCGCCGGCGACCACGAAGCCCCAGAGATGGCTGGCGGGATCATCGACCGCCAGCCAGGTGAGCACCACGGCAGCCGCGACGATGTTGCCGAGCGTGCGCCGGCGCAAGCGGTCGACCGGCTCGGCCCGATCCGAGCCATAAAGCCTGAAGCCGCCAAGGGCGCCGCACAGCGACAGGGCCCAGACCAGCATCAGGCTCGCCATATTGGTGTCGGTATCGGACGCGGCCATGGCCGCGCCCAACTGAAGCAGTCCCATGACGATGGTCAGCGTGACGAGGTCTCCGACCATCAGAGCGGCAGCGACAAGCCGCCGCCGCTCGGCTGGCGTGACATTGGCGCCGAGCGGCCGGCCCGGCTTTGCCATGCCGACCGAGGCGGGCACGACAGTCGTGACTACATCCGGCATGACATACTCCAGGGATCTTGCTCGGCCAGGCGGAAAGGCGGCGCTATTGCGCCGCGATCGTCGGAATGTGCGCGATGCCGGCCTCGCGCTCGGCCCGCGCTTTCACCTCGCCCGAGATCCAGGCATAGGTCGGGATCAGCCCCTGGCTGAGATGGATCGACGGTTCCCAGCCGAGGACCTCGCGCAGGCGGTTGTTGTCGCTGTTGCGACCGCGCACGCCTTGCGGACGATTGGTGTTGAAGCGCTTATGGATCGTCTTTCCGGAGATGCCGGCGATGATGTCGACCAGCCCGCTGACATCGACCAGCTCGTCCGTGCCGAGGTTGAGCGGCCCGGAATAGTCAGAGCGCATGATGCGGTAGATGCCCTCGACGCAGTCGTCGATGTACATGAAGGAGCGGGTCTGCTTGCCGTCGCCCCAGACCTCGATCGTCTCGCCCGACTTCGCCATCGCGACCTTGCGGCAGATGGCAGCCGGCGCCTTCTCCTTGCCGCCGTCCCAGGTGCCGAGCGGCCCATAGACATTGTGGAAGCGGACCAATCGGGTCTGGAAACCGTAGTCCTGCGTGAAGTATTCGCACAGTTTCTCGGTGTAGAGCTTTTCCAGCCCGTATCCTGGTTCGGGATCTGCGGGGAAGGCATCGTCCTCCTTCAGCGGCACGACCGAGGGCACATCCTGGAGATATTGCGGATAGACACAGGCCGAAGACGAGAACAGGAAGCGCTGGACCTTGGCGTCGTAGGCCGCCTTCAGCATCTGCGCGCTGATCATCGTGTTGTTGAAGGTGATCGAGGCGTGCGCGCCGGAGATGTAGCCGATACCGCCCATGTCGGCGGCGAGATTGTAGACCTCGTCCATGCCCTGGACCGCCTCGCGGCAATCGTCCATCTCGCGCAGGTCCAGGATGCGGAACTCGTCCGCCGCGCTGGCTTGATACTCGGGGTCCTTGATGTCGACCCCTCGAACCCAATAGCCGCGATCCTTGAGGTAATTGACAAGATGGAAGCCGATAAAGCCGCCAGCACCGGTAACCAGCACAGATTTCTTGGACATTACTTCGCTCCACTGAAGAATGGAACTCAGTGATAGCGTTTTTATCTTTTTAAATCAGGTGGTTAAACGGAACTATAACCCTTTTGGGACTAGTTATCTGTTGGGGTTAGATCGACCTCTTCGAGCCAGCAGCGAGCACGGTCTTCTGCCGGAGCAGTTGCAGACTGGCGCCGAGCATGAAATGCGGTACGATCTTGCCGTAGCGGCGCCAGAGCCGCCGCGGTTCCGAGAGCAGCCTGAACAGCCATTCGAGCCCGCGCTTCTGCATCCAGGCCGGGGCCTGGCGCTTGGTGCCGGCGAGGAAATCGAAGGCGGCGCCAACGCCGATCATGACCGGCGCCTCGATCCGGTCGAGGTGCGCCGCCATCCAGTATTCCTGCTTGGGCGTACTGAGCCCAACCCAGACGATGTCCGGCTTGGCGGCGTTGATCATGCGCACGATCTCCTCGTCCTCCTCCGCCGAGGAAGGCCGGAAGGGCGGCGAGAAGGTGCCCACGACGGCGAGCCCGGGAAAGCGCGCGGCGAGACGCTCGCGCAGGCGGTCGGCAAGGCCGGGCGCGCCGCCGAAATAGTACTGGCGATAGCCCTTCTCGGCCGACAACGCCGTGAGCCGCAGCATCAGGTCCGGGCCGTAGACCCGCTCGGTCCGGTCATAGCCGAGCTTGCGGGCCATCCAGACCAGCGGCATGCCGTCGGGCGTTGCCATCCCCGCGCGCTCATGGATCGCCATGAGCCTGGGATCCGACTGGCTCTCGATCACGCCGTGGACGCCGGTGATGCAGACATAGTTCCGATCTTTGCGGGCTATCCAGCCTTCGACCGCGCCGAGGGCGTCCGCCATGGTGATGGCACTGACGTTGACGCCCATGATGCGGGCGCGGGGAAGCGTGCCGTCCTGCGTCACGAGTTCGCCCTCGCGACCTCGACCCGGCGCACGGGGTCTTGCATCCTCGACAGCACGCCTTCGAAATAGGAGATTGTCCGCTTCAGCCCGTCCTGCAGGGACACCTTGGGCCGCCAGTGCAGCAGCTCCTGCGCCTTGCTGATGTCGGGGCAGCGCTGGCGCGGGTCGTCCTGCGGCAGCGGCCTGAACACGATCGGCGAGCGCGAGCCGGTCAGCGAGATGATCAGATCGGCGATCTCGGCCATGGAGGTCTCGACCGGATTGCCGAGATTGACCGCGCTGTCCAAAGGCTGGGTCACGTTCATCAGCCGCATCAGGCCTTCGACCAGGTCGTCGACGAAGCAGAAGGCGCGGGTCTGGCGGCCATCGCCATAGAGCGTGATCGGCTCGTTGCGCAGCGCCTGGACGATGAAGTTGGAGACGACGCGGCCATCCTCCAGATTCATCCGCGGTCCGTAGGTGTTGAAGATGCGGGCGACGCGGATCTCGACGCCATGGCGCCGCTTGTAGTCGTAGAACAGCGTCTCGGCGCAGCGCTTGCCTTCATCATAGCAGGCGCGCGGCCCGCTGATGCTGACGAGCCCGCGATAATCCTCGACCTGCGGATGGACGTCCGGGTCTCCGTAGATCTCGCTGGTCGATGCCTGCAGGATCGGGATGCCGAGCCGCTTGGCCATGCCGAGCATGTTGATCGCGCCGAGGACGCTGGTCTTCGTGGTCTGCACGGGGTCGCGCTGGTAATGCACCGGCGAGGCCGGACAGGCGAGATTGTAGATCTCGTCGACCTCGAGATAGAGCGGGAAGGTCACATCGTGCCTGAGCGCCTCGAAATTGGGCAGGCCGAGCAACGCCGTCAGGTTCTCGCGGCGCCCGGTATAGTAGTTGTCGACTGCGATCACCTGGTGCCCCTGGGCGACCAGCCGTTCACAGAGGTGGCAGCCAACGAAGCCGGCGCCGCCAGTGACGAGGATACGCTTCTGCATGTCTGAGCTCCGCCGGATCGTGCACGGGAGGGAGCCAAAAGCTTTGCTGCAAGCGCCGCCTTCTCAAAGGACGCTTTTGGGAGGTGAGCGCCTCGGCGCCAACAAGGAAGGGCTACTCCCAGGCGACGCGAACGGCACCCCCGCCCGAGGATGGCTGCCGCGCTCGACAATGGGATTAATCCGGTAGCGACACGCCTTGGCCCGAATGCCAATGCGGAAAGTGGCCCTGCCCTGACATCCTGCCGGCATCGCATCGCCCCTCTGCGGGCAAGACGGTCGGAGCCGGCTTTGGGCACGTCAATCCACCCTCGGAAATCTCACCATGCCTCGCGCGCCGTGGCTCTCGCCGCCCCGTCGGGATGGCATCGGCTCCAGCCGCTCATCCTGGCGCTGGTGGCTTGGACACTCATCCTGGTCGCGACCGTCTCGGCCGCCGAGCGCGAGGCGGCCGAGACGCTCTCGATCGGCGACAAGGTCACGATCTCGGTCTTCGGCCAGACGGACCTTTCCGGCGACTTCGTCCTCGACGGCTCCGGCGCGGTCAACATGCCGCTCGCCGGGCGCATCAAGGTCGCAGGCCTCACGGCGATGGAGGCGGAAGCAAGGATCCGCAGCGGCCTCATGGACGGTTACCTCAAGGATGCCGTGGTCAGCCTGCGGATCGCCGAGCTGAAGCCGGTCTACATCATGGGCGAGGTGCGCTCGCCGGGAACCTATCCCTTCCGGCACGGGCTCAACATCCTCGCGGCGGTCGCATTGGCCGGCGGCTATCGGGTCGGCGACGAGTCGATCGCCGTGCTCAAATCCGAGCTCCTGCTCGCCGACGAGCGCGAGCAGCTGCTCACCGCCTCGCTGCAGACGCTGACGGCACGCCGCCAGCGCCTCGAAGCCGAGCGCGACGGCGTCAAGCAGCTCGTGGCCGATGCACGAAGCGCAGGCAGCGCCCAGATCCTGGCCGGCGAGCAGGAGATCCTCGACTTCCAGCGGCGGGCCCGCGAGGGCGAGCGTGACTTGCTGAGCCAGCAGGTCGCGCGGCTCCAGTCCGAAAAGGCCGCCCTGACCGAGCAAGCCCGACTGGTCGAGAGGCAGGTCGAGCTGACGCGCGAGCAGTCGACCGAATACAACAAGCTGGCGACGACCGGCCATGGCCTGCGCACCGTCCAGGTCGAGCGCGAGCGCGACTATGCCCGCACGCAGGGCGAAGCGGCGCGCCTGAGGGCAGAGCTGGCCAAGA
Organism: Allobosea lupini; assembly: GCF_900109525.1. Classification (GTDB taxonomy): domain Bacteria; phylum Pseudomonadota; class Alphaproteobacteria; order Rhizobiales; family Beijerinckiaceae; genus Allobosea; species Allobosea lupini. The sequence continues at coordinate 565,680 of NZ_FOAN01000001.1, forward strand.
GCGAGACGGCGCTCGGCGAGCTGACGCTGCGGCTGCGTGAGCTCGACACCACCTATATGCGCCGCGTCGTGCTTGAGCTGCAGGACACCCGGCAGAAGATCCTCGAGGTCGAGCGCAGCCTGCCGACCGCGCGCGAGATCGCCGAAAGCCGGCGCCGCCGGGTGGTGGCGAGCCAGGGCTCCGGCGCCGCAGCGGATTGGGACATCAGGATCACGCGGCAGGCCGGCCTCGCGCCGGTGACGCTCCATGCGAATTTCGAAACCACCCTTCAACCCGGCGATGTCGTCCAGGTGAACCCGAAGACGCGCGCCGCGGAGAGTTCCATTCCCGGGGAGGCGGCAAAGACGCCGGTACGCCAGCTTACCGGCCTCGCCAGCCAGCAATGACCCCGTCACGGCTCGAGCCGGCCGCGCCGCCATGCCTGAAAGGGCAGCTGTCGACGACGCCGAGCGCGATCCAGTTCAATGATCGGGCGATCTCGAGGCGAGGGCGAGAGCAAGCCCTCTCCCGGCCAGGACGGAGGCAGTCTTGACGAGTTCGGAGAAGCACAGCCGGGATGATGGCAGCAGCGCACGCACCGCCCCCTTGCTTCCGGCGGTCCGGAACTCCGCCTTCGCGAAGCACTGGCTCGCTATCGACGAAGGCGGCGCGGAGCTGACCAAGGCCGTGTTCGGTGCACCCGCGCGGCGGGCACCACCCCCGCCAAATCCGAACAAGGCGGCACAATCCTCGACCTCTTCCACACCCGCCTCGCACAGCGCGCCGGCCCCTTCCCGCCTGCGGGCGACCGTCGCCCTGCTGCTGCTCGTCCTGGCCGTGCTTTTCGCCACGCCTGCCGCCAGGCTGCTGGGCTTCGCGCCGCGGCCCGAGCGGGCCGGCACCGCCGAGGTCTCGCCGCGCGGCAAGGCGCCGCCCCTGAAACCGAGCCCTCGCCCCGAGGCGAAACGCGCCGGCGAGGCCTGAGCGATGTCCGCCAGCGCCACATGGCAACAGAGCCTGCGCCTGACGGTTCGCACGGCCTCGGCGCACTGGCCCGGCATCGCCCAGCTTCGCCGGAAGCTCTACGAGGCCCGCTTTCGCGCCGGCCGCTATCACTGCGGCTACAGCGGCAGGTTTGCCGGCTTCGAGGCGGCCGAGCGCGCCTTGCCGACCGGCTTGTCCGGCTTCGATCATGACGCTATGGCGGACATCGCCCACTACACCACCATGGCCGGCGGAATCGAGCCGATGCCGGCGACCGAGTACCCCTTGCTGTTCTGGCTGCGCGGCGCGCTCGACGAAGGCGCCCGGACGCTGCTCGATCTCGGTGGCTATGTCGGGCACGCCTTCCGCCAATACGATCGGTATCTCGGCTTTCCCGATGACTTCCGCTGGACCGTTTTCGACCTGCCGCACATCACCCGGGCAGGACAGGCGATCGCCGCACGGCAGCCCACGCCACGCCTGCGCTTCACCAACAGCGTCGACGACGGCTGCGGCATGGAGATCCTGCTCGCGGCGGGTTCGCTGCAATACCTGCCGGAGAACTATCTGCACGAGCGGCTGAAGGCCTGGCCGAAGCGCCCCCGGCATCTGATCGTCCAGCGCACGCCGCTCCACGCGCGACACTCATTCGTGACGATCCAGTCGGTGATCACGCGAACAGGCCAGGTCTCGTTCTGCCCCTACAGCGTTCCGGCGCGCACGGCCTTCATCGATGGCCTGCTCGCGCTCGGCTATGAGCTCGTGGATTCCTGGGAGAAGCCCCGCAGCCTCGATGTGCCCTTCCATCCGGAATGCCATGTCGAGACCTATTCAGGGCTCTACTTCCGGCTACAGCATCCGACCGAAAAGTGAGATCCACTTTCGGAAAATCCGACGTGATAACAGAGTGATAGATCATCGTGATCGCGTCCATTCGGACGCGCGATGATCCAGGATCCTGACTTCCCCGCACCACGCCCCCGCATCCACGGCCCTTTCGGGCATGCTTCGCCCGGCTGAGCGCGCTTGGCATGCGTCATCCCCGCCCCGTGCCCCTACCCCGTGGGAGAATGGCGTTACTCCACCTGCTCCAATGTTGTCGCGCGGGCTTGGCGCATAGCCTTCCCTGCATGACACAGACCATCGACAGGAAAGCTGCCCGCCAGGCCCCGCGTCGTAGCCGGCCCCGGGCGTTCGCCGCTCCCGATCTCGCCGGAGTCTCCCGCCCACAAGTCGCCCGGCAGGAAGCGCCACAAAGCGCGCCAGCCGCGCCGGCGACCCTGGTCGATCTCTTTGCCGCGCAAGTCGCGGCCCGGCCACGCGCCGTCGCCTTGTCCTTCGGCGCGACCCAACTCTCCTATGCCGACCTCGATGCGCGCGCCGAACGACTGGCCGGGCAGCTGACCATGTTGGGCGCCGGCCCCGGCGCAATGATCGGGCTCTGCCTGCCGCGCTCGCTCGACCTCATCGTCGCGCTGGTCGCGATCCTGAAGAGCGGAGCCGGCTATCTGCCGCTCGACCCGGCCTATCCGGGCGAGCGCCTCGCCTTCATGGTCGAGGATGCCAATGCCTTGCTGATAATCGCCTCCGAGCACGCCGACTGGCTGCCGCCCGGCCGGCAACGGATCGATCCGCATCAGGCCGAAGGCTCCAAGGCGACCCCTTCGCCGACGCGGCGCGCGGCTGCGGCCAACGATCTCGCCTATGTGATCTACACCTCTGGCTCGACCGGCAAGCCGAAGGGCGTCGCTATCGAACATGCGGCGGTCACACGGCTCTTCAGTGCGACGGATGGCTGGTTCGGCTTCCGGCCCAGCGATGTCTGGACCCTGTTCCACTCCGTCTCGTTCGACTTCTCGGTCTGGGAGATCTGGGGGGCGCTGCTTCACGGCGGGCGTCTCGTGATCGTGCCGGAGAGCACGACGCGGGACCCCGCCGCTTTTTTGCGGCTACTCGCCGACGAGGGCGTAACGGTGCTCAACCAGACACCGTCGGCTTTCGCTGCCCTCGACCGCGCCGATCATGACCGCGGCGGACGCGACCAGCTCTCACTGCGGCTGGTGATCTTCGGCGGCGAAGCGCTCGATCCGCGCCGCCTCGCCGGCTGGTACCAGCGCCGCGGCGAGCATGCCCATCTCGTCAACATGTACGGGATCACGGAGACGACGGTGCACGTCACCTATCGTCCGCTCTCCCCCACGGATACGGAACAGCGGTCGAGCCTGATCGGCCGGCCGATCCCGGACCTCAGGCTGCTGCTGCTCGACGGCGAGACCATGCGCCCGGTGCCGCGCGGCGAGATCGGCGAGATCTTCGTCGCCGGCGCGGGATTGGCTCGTGGCTATCTGAACCGGCCCGAACTCAACGCTGCGCGCTTCGTGCTGCATCCGGACGAGCCCGGCGCCCGGCTCTACCGCTCGGGCGACCTCGCCCGCCAGGTCGACGAGGACGATTACGAGTATCTCGGGCGGGCCGACCAGCAGGTGAAGATTCGCGGTTTTCGCGTCGAGCTGGGCGAGATCGAGACAGCGCTGATGGCCCATCCCGGTATCGGGCAGGCCGCCGTGTTGCTTCGATCCGACGACGGCAACGAACGGCTCGTCGGCTATCTCGTGGCCGATGGCACGGAACGCCCCTCGGCCGCGGCGCTGAAGGCTCGCCTCGGCGAGACGCTGCCGGCGCATATGGTGCCGGCAGCCTTCGTCTTCGTGCCCGAGATCCCCCTGACCGTGAACGGCAAGCTCGACCGTGCCGCACTGCCGGCGCCCGGCCGCGCCCGGCCGGAGACGGCCGCGCCCTATGCTGCGCCCCGCAATGCCATGGAGCGGCGGTTCGCCGACGCCGTCGCCGACATCTTCCAGATCGACATCGTCGGCATCGACGACAATTTCTTCGATCTCGGCGGCAATTCCCTGCTCGTCGCCGAACTGCACCGGCGCCTCGTTCGGGACCTGCCCTGGTTCGCTCTGGTCGATCTCTACCGCTACCCGAACGTACGGGCGCTGGCCGGCCATCTGACGCCACAGAAGCCCAGCGTGCTCGGCAGCCTCGCGGCGGCACGCGAACGCGGCCTGCGCTCGCGCGGCCTGCCCGCATCCTTCGCCGACAGCGCGTCGACAGGCGGTTCGCATGACTGACCACCTTCCCGAGCGCGCCATCGCGATCATCGGCCTGGCCGGCCGCTTCCCCGGCGCACCGAATGTCGGCACGCTCTGGCAGAACCTGCTTGATGGCGTGGAGTCGATCACGAGGTTCGACCCCGCCGAACTCGAGGACGACTTCGACGCAGCGACGCGCGCGCTCCCGAACTTCGTTGCGGCTAAGCCCGTGCTCGACGGCGTCGACCAGTTCGACGCACCCTTCTTCGGCATGATGCCGCGCGAGGCCGCGCTCACCGATCCGCAGCAGCGCCTGCTGCTCGAATGCGCCTGGGAAGCCCTGGAGGATGCCGGCTACGACCCCGCAGTGCCCGGCCAGTGCATCGGAGTCTTCGCCGGCGCCACATCCAGCACCTATCTGCTGCAGAACCTGCTGCACGACCGCTCGGCGATCGCCGACTACACCTCGGGCTTCCAGATCGGCAACCTGCCGCTGCTGGTCGGCTCGGCTGCGGATTTCACCGCGACGCGGATCGGCTACAAGCTCGGCCTCACCGGCCCCTGCGTCGCCGTCCAGTCCGCCTGCTCAACCTCCCTGCTCGCCGTCGCCCAGGCCGTGCAGAACCTCCTCTGCCATGGCTGCGACATGGCCCTGGCGGGCGGCGTCTCGATCACCTTCCCGCAACGGCGCGGCTATCTCGCCCAGGAGGGTGGCATCGTCTCGACGGACGGCCATTGCCGGGCCTTCGACGCCAGCGCCAGCGGCACGATCTTCGGCAGCGGCGCCGGACTCGTCGTGCTGAAGCGGCTGGAGGATGCGGTCGCCGATCGCGACCAGATCTACGCCGTCATTCGTGGTGTCGGCGTCAACAATGACGGCGCAGGCAAGGTCGGCTTCACCGCGCCGAGCGTCGACGGCCAGGCCGCGGCGATCGCCATGGCACATGCCGCCGCCGATATCGATGCGCGCTCGATCGGCTATGTCGAATGCCACGGCACCGGCACGCCGATGGGCGACCCGATCGAGGTCGCCGGTCTCACCGCCGCCTTCCGGCTGACAACAGAGGATCGCGGGTTCTGCGCGCTCGGCTCGATCAAGTCCAATATCGGCCATCTCGACGCCGCCGCCGGTGTGACGGGGCTGATCAAGGCCTCGCTCGCGGTTAAGAACGGGGTGCTGCCGGCGAGCCTGCACGTCACGCAGCCGAATCCGGCGCTGGAGCTGCCCGACAGCCCGTTCTTCATCGCCGACCACAGGCAGGAATGGCCCGAACAGCGCGGGCCACGCCGGGCCGGCGTCAGCGCCTTCGGCTTCGGCGGAACCAATGTCCATCTCGTGCTGGAGCAGACCCCGGCGGGCGAAACCGTGGCGCCAGCCCGCCGCAACCAGCTGCTGACGCTTTCGGCCCGCAGCGCCGCGGCGCTCGGGCAGGCGCGGGACAGGCTGGCGGAGCATATCGAAGCGCACCCGGAGCAGAGCCTCGCCGACATCGCCTTCACCTTGCAGGCGGGGCGACGGCCCTTCCCGCACCGTCTCGCCGTGGTCGCCGGCGATCACGCCGAGGCCGCCATTGCCCTGCGCAAGCTGAACACCGAACGCTCTGCCGCAGTGACCGGTGCCGGCGATCTCGTCTTCATGTTTCCCGGCCAGGGCTCGCAATACCCGCAGATGGCGCGGGAGCTCTATGCCGGCGAGCCGGTCTTCCGCCGGACCGTCGATCTCTGCTGCGAGCTGCTGAAGCCCGAGCTCGGGCTCGACCTGCGCAGCCTGCTCTATCCGAGCAATGGCGGCGATCCGGAAAAGCTCTCGGCGACGCTGCTCGCCCAGCCGGCGATCTTCACGGTGGAGTACGCGCTGGCGCAACTGCTGATGAGCTGGGGGCTGCAGCCCTCCGCCATGATCGGCCACAGCGTCGGCGAGTTCGCTGCCGCCTGCCTCGCCGGCGTGTTCTCGCTCGAAGACGCCCTCTCGCTCGTCGCCAGGCGCGGCCGGATGATGCAGGAGCTGCCCGGCGGCGCGATGCTGGCCGTGCGCCTGCCCGACGCCGAGATCGCGGCGCTCGCACGGGACGGCGTCAGCGTGGCGGCGGTCAACGCGCCCGGCATGGGCGTGCTCGCCGGGCCGTTCGAGGCGATCGAGGCGCTTGAGGCCGAGCTCGCGCACCGCAAGGTGACGCATCGCCGCCTGCAGACCTCGCACGCCTTCCATTCGGCCATGATCGACCCGCTGGTCGCGCCGTTCGCCGAGGCGGTCGCGGCCATCCGCCTCAATGCGCCGGAGCTGCCTTACATCTCCGGCGTGACCGGCGATTGGGTCAGCGCCGCACAGACCACCGATCCGTCTTATTGGGCGCGGCACGCCCGCGAACCCGTGCGCTTTGCCGACGGCATCGCGACGCTGGCGCGTGGCCTCTCGCCCATCCTGCTCGAAGTGGGACCCGGCGCAGCGCTGGCCAGTTTCGCGTTGCAAGGTGCCGGTGCGGGCCGGGCCGCCATCTCCTGCCTGCCCGATGCGCAGGGCGATGCCGAAGGCATGCTGGCAGCCGCTCTGGGGCGCCTCTGGACAGCCGGGCTCGCGCCGGACTGGTCAGCCTACCAGGCTGCCGGCAAGCCGAAGCGCGTCTCGCTCCCGACCTATCCGTTCGAACGCAGTCGGCACTGGGTCGAAGCGCCGGCTGTCTTGGCTACCAGCTCCACGACGGCGCCTGCGGCTGCTTCCGTTCAACCTCATCCCACTCAACCCGAGCAGGAACCGGCCATGCCTCCCCATGCTGATACCGACATCCCCCTGGGCCGTTCGGAGCTCGGCGGCCGGGTCGCTGCGATCTTCGAGAACTTGTCGGGGCGACCCTTCGGCGCGGAGGAGGCCGGCGCGAGCTTCCTCGAGCTCGGCTTCGACTCGCTGCTGCTGACGCAGGCCGCGCAGGGCCTGCAGACGGCCTTCGGCGTCCAGATCCGCTTCCGCCAGCTGCTCGACGATCTCCCGAGCGTCGACGACGTCACGCGCCACATTGCCGAGCTTTGCCCGCAGGAAATGGCGAAGCCGGCTGCGATCGTTCAGACGGCGGCGCCGGTCGCATCTGCGCCTATCGCGTCGGCTCCCATCACCCCCGTAGCCGCGGTCGCCAGCGCGCAGCCGGCCGGTTCTGGCCTGGACGCTCTGATGCGCGAGCAGCTCGACGTGATGTCGCGCCTGATGGAGCGCCAGCTCCAGACCCTGAGCGGGCAACCCGCAGCGCCGGCCATCGCAGCCGTAACGCCGGCCTTGCAGCTCTCGCCCGCCCCGCAGCCGCCGGCGGCCGCGCCGTCTAAGCCAGCGTCGGCTTCCCCGGCCGCAAGCGCCGCATCCGGCTCGACTGCCCGGTTCAAGCCCCTGATCCGCACCGGCAGCGAAACGCTTACCGAAGCCCAGCGGGCGCATATCGCCCGGCTGACCAAGCTTTATGTCGGCAAGACCGCGACCTCGAAGCGCCTCGCCGACCAGCACCGGCCGGTCCTGGCCGATCCGCGCACCGTTTCCGGCTTCGCGGCCGACTGGAAGGAGATGGTCTATCCGATCGTCTCCGCCCGGGCGAAAGGGGCCCGGATCTGGGACGTCGACGGCAACGTCTATATCGACCTCGTCAATGGCTACGGCCAGACCGCCTTCGGCCATGCGCCGGATTTCGTCGTTGAGGCGGTCCAGGCGCAGCTGAATGACGGCTTCGCGATCGGGCCGCAATCGCCGCTGGCACATGAGGCCTCGACGCTGTTCTGCGAACTGACCGGCCATGCCCGGGTCGCCTTCTGCAACACCGGCTCCGAAGCGTTGATGGCGGCGATGCGGGTCGCCCGCACCGTCACCGGCCGGGACAGAATCGTCGCATTCTCAGGCGCTTATCACGGCCAGTTCGACGAAGTGCTGGTCCGTGGCGTCGGCGAGCAGCACCGCTCGGTGCCGGCGGCTCCGGGCATTCCGGCCGAGGCCGTCGGACGCATGACCATCCTCGACTACGGCACGGATGAGAGCCTCGCCTGGCTGCGCGAGCACGCGCATGAGCTCGCCGCCGTCCTGGTCGAGCCGGTACAGAGCCGCCGGCCGGGCTATCTCCCGGTCGCGTTCCTCAAGGAGCTGCGCGCCATCACTGAGCAGGCCGGCACCGCGCTGGTCCTCGACGAGGTCGTCACCGGCTTCCGCGTCCATCCGGCCGGCGTGCAGGCCCTGCTCGGCATCAAGCCGGACCTCGCGACCTATGGCAAAGTCGTCGGCGGCGGCCTGCCGGTCGGCCTGCTGGCAGGCACCCCGCGCTTCATGGATGCGCTCGATGGCGGCGCCTGGCGCTTCGGCGACGACAGCGTTCCCGAGGTCGGCGTCACATTCTTCGCCGGGACCTTCGTCAGGCATCCGCTGGCGCTGGCGGCGACGGTCGCGGTGCTCCGGCACATCAAGGAAAAGGGGCCGGCGCTGACCGACGCCCTTACGCAGCGCATGCAGGGCCTCGTCGAGGCGCTGCGGCGCGCCTTCGCCAAGGTCGGCTGGGACGTGCCGATCGAGAGCTATGGCAGTGTCGCCTATTTCGAGCCCGGCCGCGATCACCGGCTCGGCAGCCTGCTGCACTACCATCTGCGCGCCCGCGGCATCTTCATCCAGGAGCACTATCCCTGCTTCCTTACGACCCAGCACGGCGAAGCCGAGATCGCGGCGATCATCGCTGCGTTCGAAGACAGCCTCGCTTTGATGCGCCGGGACGGAATGCTGCCTGGAGCCACAGCCGAGAGCCTGCCGCCGGACATGCCAGCTGCGCCTTCGGAGATCGAGCTTCCGCTGACGGAAGCCCAGACCGAGATCTGGCTGTCGGACCAGACCGGCCCCGAGGCCAGCGCAGCCTTCAACGAATCCGTCAGCCTGACGCTCGACGGCGATGTCGATGCGCTGCGCCTCGCCGAAACGATCAGGCGGGTCGCCGGCCGGCACGCGATCCTCAATGCGCGCTTCTCGCCCGATGGCGAGACGATGCAGGTCTCGTCCTCTGGAACGTTCCCTGTCGCGATCAGCGACCTGCGCGGCGAGTCCGACCCGCAGGCCGCGCTGCAGGCCAGGATCGAAGCCTATGCCAGCCGCCCCTACGATCTCGTGCAAGGGCCAGTGGCCGAAGCCGAAATCATCCGGCTCGGCGAGCGGAAGCATGTGCTGATCCTGTCGGCGCATCACATCGTCTGCGACGGCTGGTCGACCAATATCCTGCTCGACGAGATCGCAACGGCCTATCGCTCAAACATCGACGCGCTGCCGGCCGCGATGCCCTTTGCGGACTACGCGACGGAAACCCGGCAAGACCCGCGCACGGAGGAAGCAGCGGCCTACTGGACCAAGATGTTCGCGGAACTTCCCGCGCCGCTGGAATTGCCGACCGACCGGCCGCGGCAGGCGCCGCGCAGCTTCAATGGCGGCACGCGCACGAGCTTCATCGAGGCCGAGCTCTATCGCCAGGTGAAGGCGGCGGGTGCAAGGCGCCGGCGGACTCTCTTCGCCACGCTCTTCGCCGGCTTCCAGGTGCTGCTGCTGCGGCTCTCGGGCCAGCGCGACCTCGTCATCGGCGTACCTGCCGCCGGACAATCGCAGCTCGAAGGCCCCTCACCCGTCGGCCATTGCGTCAATTTCCTGCCGATCCGCGGCGGAATCGATCCGGGCGAGCCGTTCAGCGCCCATCTCGACAAGGTCGGACGCCTCGTCCTCGACGCCTACGACCATCAGAGCTTCACACTCGGTGCCCTGTTGAAGCGGCTGCGCGTCCCGCCGGTCTCCGGGCGATTGCCGCTGGTCGAAGTGCAGTTCAATCTCGAGCGGCTCGCCGGCAATCTCGACTTCGGTCCTGCGATCAAAGCCAGCGCCGAGCCGAACCCCAAGGCCTTCTCCACCTTCGATCTCTATTTCAACATCGGCGAATCTGATGATGGCCTACGCATCGATTGCTGCTATGGCGCCGATCTCTTCGACGCGGCGACGATCGACCGCTGGCTCGGCCATTACCGTACGCTGCTCGCCGCCTTCGTCGCCAATCCCGACATGATCATCGCGGCGATGCCGCTGATCGAGGGCGACGAGCGCCAGCGCCTCGTCTCCGACATCAACGACACCCAGGTCACGCTCAAGAGCGACGACGGCACGGTCCAGGCCTTCGAACGCCAGGTCCAGCAGCAGCCCGAGGCGATCGCCGTGTCATGCGGCGACCAGCAGCTCTCCTATGCCGCCCTGAACGCCTGGGCGGACCGGATCGCGGCAGAGCTGACGGCGCGCGTCGACGCTCCCGAAAGTCGCGTCGGCCTCCTGATCGAGCGCTCGCCGGCGCTTGTCGCCGGCATGCTCGGCGCGCTCAAGGCCGGCTTCTCCTATGTGCCGCTCGACCCCGTCATGCCGAAGGCGCGCATCCAGCGGATCCTGCGGGATTCCGAGGCGGTCGCGCTCCTGATCGCCGGACCGCTCGCCCCGGCCCTCGTCGAGGCGGACGAGCACCTCATGCTGATCGATGTCGACCAGACCGCGGCGAATCTCGCCGGGATCCGGACGGCGGCGATCGGCCCCGACCAGCTCGCCTATGTCATCTACACCTCTGGCTCGACCGGCGCGCCGAAGGGCGTCGAGGTCAGCCATGGCGGGCTGTCGAACCTGCTGCTAGCCATGGCACGCGAGCCCGGTTTCTCCAGCTCGGACACGATGCTTGCCGTGACCACGGTGACCTTCGACATCGCCGCGCTGGAATTGCTGCTGCCATTGATCCAGGGCGGCCGCGTCGCCATCGCGACCGCGGATGAAGCCAAGGACGGCGCCGAATTGCTGGCGCGGCTGCAGCAGAGCGGCGCCAACGTGCTGCAGGCGACGCCGATGACCTGGCGCCTGCTGCTCGAAGCCGGCTTCCGCTCACGGCCGGGATTCCGCATGCTCTGCGGCGGCGAAGCGCTGCCGCTCGACCTCGCACGCAAGCTGCTCGAAGGCGGCGGCGAGCTCTGGAACATGTACGGGCCCACCGAGACGACGATCTGGTCCTCGGTCGCCCGCATCCAGCCGGAGGACGAGGTCGTCACCATCGGCCTGCCGATCGCCAATACGCAGTTCTACATCGTCGACGGCAACAACGAGCCCGTCGGCGTCGGCATCCCCGGCGAACTGTTGATCGCCGGCGCAGGCCTGGCGCGTGGCTATGCCAACAATCCCAAGCTCACCGCCAGGAGCTTCATCGCCAACCCGGTCGATCCGGGCACCAGCGCCAGGGCCTACCGCACCGGCGACCGTGCCAAATATCTCCCAGACGGCCGTATCGTGCATCTCGGGCGGCTCGACCATCAGGTCAAGCTGCGCGGCTTCCGCATCGAGCCCGGCGAGATCGAGGCTGTCCTCGCCCGCAAGGCCGGCATCGTCTCGGCGGTGATCCTGCGCGAGGACGTGCCGGGCGAGCCGCGACTGGTCTGCTACTACGTCATGGATACGGACAGTCCGCCGCCGGCCGAATTGCGGGCGGCGCTGGCGCAGGACCTGCCGGACTACATGGTCCCGACCGCCTGGGTCGGCCTGCCGGCCCTGCCGCTGAACGCGAGCGGCAAGCTCGACCGTGCCGCGCTGCCGGCGCCGGATGCCCAGAGCGCTGCGCCCAAGACCGAAAAGGCGGCAGACAAGGCTGCGCCGCGAACCCCAGTGGAGGAGACGCTGATCCGGATCTGGAGCGAGGTGCTGCGGCGCGAGGACATCGATGTCGACGACGACCTCTTCGATCTCGGCGCCGATTCTCTCAGCATCTTCCAGATCACCAGCCGTGCCCGCCGCGAAGGCCTCAAGGTCGCGGCCCGGGATTTCTTCCGGAATCGGACCATCGCCGCCGTCGCAGCTGCGCTTCCCGATGAGCCCGCCGCAGCAGCAGCCGCGCCTGCCGCGACGTTCTGGAAGCGGCCATGGCGACGCCCGCGCGACGGCGCGCAGCAGCCGAGCGAGCCGAGCGCCGCCTCGCAGCGCGAGAGAGGGTGAACGATCATGGCAAATCAGTTCACCCGCGAACCGGAGCCGCAACTGCGCGAACCGGAGCGCATCGTGATGACGGCCAGGTGCTCGTCAGCGCAGCAGCGCTATTGGGAGATCGACGCCAGGGATCCCGGCACGCCAGCGCTCAACATCGCCGTGAAATGGCGGATCCGCGGGCATCTGGACGCGTCACTGGCGCAGGATGCGTTCCAGGCGATCCTCGATCGCCATGAATCCCTGCGAACGGCGATCCGGCTGGAGGATGGCCGGCCCGTCCAGGCAATTGCCGAGCATGTTCCTTTCAAGCTGCCGGAGATCGATCTCTCCGGCCTGCCCGAGGCAGGCCGGGCCCGGGAAGCCGACCGCATCGCCCAGAGCGAAGCCTGCACGCGCTTCGATCTCGGCGAAGCCCCGTTGCTGCGGGCGACGCTGCTACGCAAGAGCCGCGCCGAAGCGGTGATCCTGGTCGTCGCCCATCACATCGTCAGCGACGGCTGGTCGATGGGCCTCATCGCCAAGGATTTCGTCGCGGCCTATCAGGCGCTGGGCCGCGGCCGCGAGCCGGTCCTCTCAGAGCTTCCCCTGCAATATTCCGACTTCGCCGAAGGCAGCCAGGACAGCATGGAAGGCGGTGCGCTGGCACGCGAGGAAGCCTATTGGCAAGGCAAGCTCGCCGATCTGCCAGCCGTCGAGGTGCCGGGCGATCGTCCGCGGCCGGCGACGCGGAGCACGCACGCCGCCTCGCTGTCGCGGCTGCTTCCCCGCCCCCTGACCACGGGCCTCGCCGATCTGGCGCGGAAGGAAGGCACGACTTTCTTTTCAGTCGCTTACGCCGTTCTCCTGACCCTGCTTCGGCAACGCACCGGCGCGTCCGACCTCGTGCTGAGCACGCAGATGGCGAACCGGGACGACATCGAGCTTGAAGCGATCGTCGGTCCTTTCGTCAACACGCTCGTACTGCGGACCAAGGTCTCCGGGGATCAGAGCTTCCTCGACCTGTGCCAAGCGGCGCGTGAGACCTTCGAGGACGCGGTCGATCATCATCAATGGCCGTTCGACAGGCTCACCGAACTGCTGCCAAGCCATGGCGACGCCGGCCGGCCGCCGATCTCGATCAACTTCATCGTCCAGCGCGCCTTCATCGGCGAGCTCGCCAACGACAGTTTCCAGCTTTCGGGGATTCCATCGCCTTTGCCCGGCGCGCTCTATGACCTCAACTTCATCCTGGTCGAGCGCGAGGAAGGCTGGCGCCTGACCTGCGAGTATCATCTCGACCTCTATGACGAGGCGACTGCCAGCGAGCTGGCGGCGCAGTTCGAGAGCCTGGCGGAGGCGCTCGTCGCCAACCCGGCCGCGAAGCTGCCGCATCCGGCGCCGACCTCCCTGCCGATCGCATCGCCGCTCTGGCTGCCGGCGACGCCGGCCTTGCCGCCGGTGATCGACGTGACGGGCCTGCGCCGGACCTGGTTGCAAAAGAGCGGCACGCAGCCGACCTTGTTCGCGCTCAACCACACCGCGCATAATCTCCGCCTGTATCGGCCGCTGGCGCAGGAACTCGGGCCTGATCAGCCTTTCGCCGCGCTGCAATTGCTTGACCCGCTGGTGAACGGCGCAGCGCCGAGCTCGATCGAACAACTCGCCGCCGCCTATTGCGAAGCGATCATCGCGACGGAGCCGAATGGCCGCTATCGGCTTGCGGGCTTCTGCCGCTCCGGCGTGATCACCGTCGAGGTCGCGAAGCAGTTGGTAGCGAGCGGCAGGCAGGTCGATCTGGTCATGCTGATCGACTGCTGGGCACCCGGCTACTTCCTGCAGCAGCCCTATGGCGCACGCCTTTGGTTCCGGCTGAAGCGTGCCGGCCGCTTCGCGCGGCGCTTCTGGCAGGGCGGGCCACGCAGCTTCGTGACGCGCATGTCGTTCTGGCTGCAATCGACCGCCGCCGTCAGGCAGGCGAAGCGACTGATCTTCTGGCGCCCGGCCGAGGAAGCAGCCGACGAGGCCGATTTCTGGCGGACGACCGACGAGCTCGAGGCGCTGGTCCAGCGCTATGCGTTGCCGAACTATGACGGGCGCGTCCTGGTTTTCCGGAGCGGGGCGATCCCGGCCGGCTGGCCGCCGGATGCCACCCTCGGCTGGGCGGGGCATCTTGCGCCGGGCACACCCTGCTTCTCGGTCGACGGCGAAGGCCATGAAGGCGCTTTCTCCGAAGCCGGATCGCGGACCATGGCCGAACGGATTCTCGAGGCCACAGGGCGGAACCGGGGCTGATCGCGGCGCCTTTAGTCGTCGAGGATCAGGGCCGGGCCATCCAGACCGGGGACCAGCCGCGATGGCGCGCGGCCAGCGTGCCGCAATAGCCGGGTGCCGGTTCCAGATCGGCGAGCTGCCAGAGATCGGCCTCCGCCGGGTCGGATTCCACCGTCAGAAGCCGCGCCCTGAACGGATCGAGCGAGACCTCGAAGCTCGACGGCGAGCCGTTGAGGCCGACGCCGATCGCCTTCAGGCAGGCCTCCTTGCGCGTCCAGCAGCGGATGAAGGATTCCTCGCGCAGTTCAGGCGTCAGGGCCGCGAGCATGGCGAACTCCCGCGGCGCGAGACAGCCCGCCAGCAGGTCGGCCGAGACCGGCCTGATCCGCTCGATATCGACGCCGACCGGCATGCCCTCGGCGACCGCGACGATCGCGAGCTCGCCGGAATGGCTGAGATTGAACGCGATCGGGCGCCCGCTGTACTCGTTCACGAGGAACGGCTTGCCGAACGCCGTTTCGCCGAAGCGGAGCCGGGGCGGCGGAATCGGAACGTAGAGCGCCAGGACGCGCCGCAGCCAGTTGCGCGCCACGATGAAGGCGATCCGCGCCTTGGCGTCGTGGAAGCGGTCGGCACGCGTACGCTCCTCAGCCGAGAGGATTCCGCGCCGTTCAGCCGCCTCCATCGCAGGAAGATCGACCCGGCAGCACCAAAGATGCACTTGGGAGGGCGGCAGCGGCATCATGGCGAGGACGCCGTCATGATGCGGCCGCCGACCGGCCCGGCCGGCGGGCGGGCAAGCAGGCCCGGAATCCGCAGAGCGAGCATCGTCAGTACGACGAGAGCGGCGAGTTCCGACAGGAGGGTCACCGCGATCAGCCCGGCCACACCGAAGGTCGCCGCGGCCGGATAGACCGCGAGCAAGCTGAAACAGCCTCCGACAAGCGATGCGATGAAGACGGGCCGCGTGCGCTCCAGCGCCCGGAAGGCGCAGCCGAGGACCAGGCTCGTCAGCGCCATAGGGAAGGTGAAGGCGTACCAGATGATCACCCAGTCGCATTCGAGGATCTCGCCGCCATAGAGCTGGTGCAGCAACCAAGGGCCGAACAGGCCGAGACCGAGAACCGTCGCGCCCCCGGTCAGCCCGGCGAACAGCATCGCGCGACCGAGGGTGCGATGGAGAGCTTGCATGCCCCCCTCGGCAAAGGCCTTCCCGGCCATCGGCGGCACGATGTTCTCCAGCGCCTCACGCACCACGTTGAGTACGGCGAGCAGGCTCTGCGCCGCCCGGAGCGCGCCGAGCACCTTCGGTCCGAACAGGCCGGCCGTCACCAGGAGCCCGCTATAGCTCAGCACCCATTGCACCGAGCCGGTCAGGACCAGCCAGCGCGCTGAGCGCCATTGCCGCGCGGTCACGCTGATCAGAAGCTCCCGGCGCCACAGCAGCGGTCCCGACATGCTCAATCCGCACAGCGTCGAGACGGTGGCGGCACCGGCGACGGCCCATAGCGCATTCGCGACGCTGATCATCCCCGCCTGCCAGAGGGCTGCGAGCGCGCCGAGCTTGAGGATCTGGTTGATCGCGTCGATCAGCAGGATTCCGGCGGGCCTCCGGCGGGCGAACAGGTAACGGCGCAGGAAATCCTGCGTCAGATAGGAGGCCGCAGCCATAGCGCCCGGCAGCGCAGCACCGGCTAGGCCTGAGTCCGCGCCTGCCGCGAGGACCAGGGCGGCGAAGATCGCGGCGGTCGCTACGACGACGTAACCGGCCTGATGCAGGAAGACCACGGTGTAGTAGGCCTCGGCCTCAGCCCCCTGCTCTTTGGTGCCGATACTCATCATCGGGCTGACGATGAGGCCGAGCTGAAGACTCATCGCGAGATAGAGCGCGAGCCAGACCATCGTGTAGACGCCGAAGGCTTCGAGACCGAGCGCCCGGGCGAGCAGGATGGTCGTCAGGAAGTTGCAGGCGCTCGACAACGCCTGGTCGGTAAAGGACAACGCCGGATCGCGCATTGCCCGCAGGCGTGCCCATTTGCCCTCGGATACCTTGCCCGGGCTGCGCTGATCTGAGGCGACACTGGCCGGCTCGCGTCGCGCCCGGCCGAAATGCCCACCCATCTTGCCTGCGCTGAACGTCATCGAGCCCCCGCCGGCCATCGTCGGGCCGCATCTTCTCGGGCCAAGTCTAGCGTCGCCCTCGTCCTGACGGCGCTGGGCATAGGGACTGCCCAGAAGGAAGGTTGGCCAGTGGTCTCGCCGGCCTGGCTACCTCGGATGCCCAGCCTGCTTCAGCCCGGCCCGGAGTTACGCTGCTCCCGGGACGGCAGCCGCCGCGCAGAGCAAGGGTCGACCGTGAAGGGAATGCCACGAGCACCGGCCAGCGCCGCAATTGACCGGCGGGCGACCGACCGCTACCTGCCGATCCTGGCGCTCGGCTTTGCCGGCTATGTCGTCTTCGGCAAGAGCTTCGCCTATCTCGGCCTGCCGCCGCTCTTCGTCGGTGAGATGCTGTTCGCGCTCGGCCTGCTCGCCTTCCTCGCCTCGGGTTGCACCGCGGCGCTGCTGACCACCGTGCCGGCGCTCAGCGCCGCCCTGCTGATGGGCTGGGTCCTGCTGCGGACGCTGCAAGGCATCGGTTCCTACGGGGTCGACGCGTTGCGGGACGGCGCGGTCGCGCTCTATGGCGGTTTCGCCTTCATCGTCGCGGCGCTGATCGTGGAGCGTCCGATCCGCATCGCGCAGATCATGGGCTATTTTCGCGTCCATGCCCGCGTGCTCATCCCGATCGCGATCGTGTTCTATCTGATCGCGCGCTTCTTCAATGCCTATATCCCGAAGCTGCCCGGCCAGAATATCGAGATCATCTCGGTGCGCTCCGGCGAACTCGCCGCGCATCTGTGCGGCGCGCTCGTTCTCGTCCTGGTCGGCCTGTGCAGGGTCAGCCGGACATGGCTCGTCGCCGCGCTCGGCGCGGCCCTGCTCGTGGCCAGCCAGAGCCGCGGCGGCATGCTGGCCCTGCTGCTTCCCCTGCTTTTGTGCATGGTCCTAACCGGCCAGATTGGTCGCCTCGCCAGCATCACCATGGCCCTCACACTCGTCATGATGGTGGCCTACGCCGCCGATTTCGAGCTCGCCCTGCCGCGAGGCGAGCGGCCGATCAGCGCGGCCGCCGTGGTCGAGAACCTCGCCAGCGTCGCCGGATCGAGCGACGCCAATAATCTCGACGGGACCAAGCAATGGCGGCTGAGCTGGTGGCAAGCCATTCGCAACTACACCATCCACGGCCCCTACTTCTGGACCGGCAAGGGCTTCGGCGTGAATCTGGCGGAGGCGGACGGCTTCGTCGTCGGCCTCGAACGCGGCGGCCCCATCGTGCGCAGCCCTCACAGCGTACACATGACCTATCTCGCGCGCGGCGGCGTGCCCGGTCTCGCCCTCTGGCTCCTGGCCATCGGCAGCTGGACGATCGCGCTGCTGCGGGCCGCCCATCTCGCCTGGCGGCGCGGCGACCTCGACTGGGCGCGCTATTTCGTCTTCCTGGTCTGCTACCTCGCCTCGATCGTCATCGACGCCTCCTTTGACGTCGCGCTCGAGGGACCGATGCTCGGAATCCCCTTCTGGATCCTGTTCGGGATCGGCTTCGGCTCGCTTATGGTCTACCGCGCCTGGCACATCGTCGCGCCGCCGGTCCGGTTCGGTCGCGCTGCACGCGGCGGCGCGCACATCGCCGGTGCAGCTCTTCTCGGAGCGATGACATTGCTGGGCAGCTCGCGCTCCGACGCTGCCGAAAATGCGCATTGCCCATCCGGCTCGATCATGGTTCCGGTCGGCGCATCCATCCAGGCGTTTGTCGACAAGGCCGCGCCGGGCGCCACTTTCTGCATCGCAGCCGGCGTTCATCGAGGCCAGTTGGTCGCGCCAAAAGATCGACAAACCTTCATCGGTCAGCCCGGCGCCATTCTGAACGGCGCCGAGCTGATCACCGACATCAGCCCGAAAGACACCGTCTGGGTGACCGCCATGCCGCAGTTCGGGACCAAGCGGTTCGGCTCCTGCCTGCCCAATCGCGCCCGCTGCAACGATCCGCGACGTTTCTTTCTCGATGGCCAACCGCTGGAGCCGGTTTCCGACCGTGCCGAACTGCAGCCGGGCCGCGTCTATTCCGATGCAGCAACGGGGCTGAGCTATCTCGCGGACGATCCGCGCGGCCGAACGCTGGAGCGGGCGCGCCTGCTCTATGCGTTCAACAGCCGGGGCGCGCGCGGTGTCACGGTCAAAGGCCTGATCGTCGAGAAATACGCGACCCCCGCCCAGCAGGGTGCGATCTTCGGCGACGAGCATCCCCGCGCCACCGACTGGCTGATCGAGGACAACGAGGTCCGCTTCAACAGCGGATCCGGGATCGCGACCGGGGAGAGGAGCATGGTCCGCCGCAACAAGGTGCACCATAATGGCCAGCTCGGCATCTCGCCCAACGGCAGCGATGTCGTGATCGAAGACAATGAGATCTATGAGAACAACATCTACGGCTTCGATGCTGCCTGGGAAGCCGGCGGCGTCAAGGCCGGCAAGGTCGAGCGCCTGACGCTGCGCGGCAACCATGTGCACGACAATTACGGCTCGGGGCTCTGGTGCGATGTCGACTGCCGCAACGTCCTGTTCGAGAACAATCTCGTCGAGCGCAATTCGGACGCCGGAATCTTCTACGAGATCAGCTTCGACGCCATCATCCGCAACAATACGGTTCGCCTGAACGGGACCGGACGTGGCGGCCAGCAGGGCAGCGCCTGGATCTGGGGCGCCGGCATCCAGATCGCGGCGTCCGAAGGCGTGAGCGTCTACGGCAACAAGGTCACCGTAGCTTCGGGCGGCACCGCCATCGTCATCGTCGACCAGGGCCGTGAGCGGCTCGATCAGCCCAGACTGAAGGACGGCCAAAAGAAGCTGTTCTATCTGACGGCGCGCAACGCCGTGCACGACAACGAAATCGTCTACGAGGGAAACTCCGGCCTGTCCGGCGGGGCAAGCGACGTTCCCGCTTCCAATCCGAACTTCAGGATCATCGAAACAGGCGGAAACCGGTTCGACCGCAACACCTATGTGCTGCGCGGACCGACCAATGCCCCGCTCTTCATCTGGGGCGGAGAGCCGGTCTCCTACGAACGCTTCCGCGATCTCGGCCAGGAGGCGAACGGCCGGATCATCCGGGCCGACCAGGCGCCGCCTGCCCAGAACGGCTTAGTCCAGAAGCCCTAGCGCTCAGTCGTCGGACCAGGCTGCCGAACGAAGGCCTGGCGCTAGGATTGCGCACGGGAACCGGTAGATCATCGCGAGGCGAAGAGCTCATGAACATGATTCCGCGCTCGTTCCGCCGCTCCCAGTTCCGCGAAGAACGGTTCAAGACCTATGTCCGCCCGATCATCGACGCGGTGATCGAGAAGCGGGGGTCCTGCCGCATCCTCGACCTCGGAGGGGACGCCGATTACTGGCAGTTCGACCTGCCCCCTTCGGGGGTGGAGATCTCGCTCCTGAACATCGAAGCCAAGCCCCCTTCGCCCGATCCGCGCTTCCATGTCGTCCAGGGCGACGCGCGCGACGTCAATGCGTTCGGCGACCAGAGCTTCGACTTCGTCCATTCCAACTCGCTGATCGAGCATGTCGGGCGCTGGGCCGACATGAAGCGCGTCGCAGCCGAGATCAGACGGCTGGCACCGAACTACTACGTGCAGACACCGAACTTCTGGTTTCCGCTCGATCCGCACAGCAACGCGCCGATCATGCACTGGCTGCCGCAACCGCTGCAGCGGCGGATGGTGTCGAGCAAGGCCCGCGGCTTCTACGCGAAGGCGGCCTCCCTCGACCAGGCGATGCAGATCGTCGAAGGCACCACGATGCTTGACCGGGCCCAACTCGCCGAACTCTTTCCGGACGCGGAGATCCTGACCGAGAACGTCCTGTTCCTGCCGAAATCGCTGATCGCCATCAGGGCTCCCGCAAGGTGAGACAGGTGGGCCCCCCCCGGCCGGATTTCGCATTCCTGGCCCTCGCCAAGGATTGTGCAGCCACGATCCCGCCGTTTCTGGAGCTGCTGCAAACGCTGAGGCGCAGCGGCTCGAGCGTTGCCGCCTTTGTCGGGGAGAACGGCTCGCGTGACGGAACGCAGGCGTTGCTCGATCAGGCCCAGAGGCGCGGGGAGCTTATCCTCGTCCCGACCGCGTTCATGGCAAGCGAGCCGGAGCGGCTGAGGCGGATGGCGCTCGGCCGAGAGCGGCTCAAGAGCGAGCTCGAAGCATCGGGCCTCGAACCCCGTGTCGTCTGCGTGCTCGACATCGACAACGTCATCGCTGTGCCGCCCTCCATTCCGGCCTTGCTCGCCGCTGCCGCGAAACTGGACCGGCCGGGCGTCTTCGGCGTATCGGCAAGCTCTCGCCCACACTATTACGATCTCCTAGCCTACGAAGACGAGGACAGGTCCTTCACGACGTTACTTGATGAGCTCGCGATCAGTCGATCAGGGATCGTGCAATACTACCGCTTCTTCCGCTCACGCATCTATCCGCACCAGCGCGCCCTCACCTCCGATCGCGAGATCTCCTGCGCCTCGACGTTCAACGGCCTGTGCCTCTATCGCGCCGAGACGTATCGTCTCGGCAGCTATCGTCAGGCAGGCCCCATCATCTGCGAGCATCTCGTCTTCAACCGCCGCCTCGCCGCCCTGACCGGCGGAGCGATGCTGATCGACCCCGATCTGGTGCTGCGCACGCCTCGCGATCACGCCGAGCAGAGCTTCCTGCCCTTCGCCTGGCGGCGCTTTCGCAAGCTGATCTCGCAGCCTCGTCCTCGGCACATCAGCCTGCCGAACCTGCCGGCCGAGTGACGCAACGGAATTCTGTTGCGGCCAACATCTTGACAAATGTGAACAGCCGTCAACATTGACCCGGCGGCAACCAAGCACGCCGACGGCTTGCGCGACGTTTTCGCCGCGGAATCGTGCGTCTGGGCGCACCGATCACGAAATTATTACCAGGACGATGATCTGGCGATCAGCCCTCATTCCTACAGATACGAATCATTTTAGATAAACGAAAATTAGCCATATCTAGTCTGAACTATCATTGATTATAGATTCTAAGCTTATTTCCTATCTCCAACAATCACCTACAAATTGTTTGAATCTTATTTCAAATATTAAAATAATATATATATTTGAATAATATTTTCATATTTCTTTGTCTATTCGTCCCCGCAGGCGGCAACCCCAGCTGTCTAAAATTCGAAACAGAATCGAGGATACAACTTATGTTAGAATTCATAGTTCAAAGGAGCCGTTTTGGAAATACATCCACGAATCTGGGCAGACAAACGCCGACAATGTGCTATTATCACCCTGAAGATAAGTACCCCAACCTGAGATGGCCTGTACGATCCGTTCTCTCGACGCCTGACTGACCGCTGCTCTCCTGTATTTTTTATCCGTATATCCACCATAAAAATCCACGCAGAATTTGAGACGAACTGCCCCAACAGAACCGGTTGTTTCGATATTTTACGGGCCTGGAAATGGATTTCATGTTGTAAACGATAACTCTCTAATACCTCTTGTCTTGAACTCAATTTTGTTATTTTGCAGAAAATATCATTCGCTAAACGATTTATAGATACAAAAAGAGAAACACACCAAGAAACACGTCTCTGATCCAAGAGATAAGTTTCTGAACTATTCCTTCCCGAATCCAATCGGAGAAAGGCTCTTGGTCTAACCTCCCTCGCGGATCAGCAGCCTCGTACAGAGCTGCGTGCAAAGAATGATCGCCTGGGGCGTGTGTCAATTCAGGGGGCTAGCGAGCGTGACTCCATCCGTCTCCAATATTTCGCCGAGTATCGGCGCTCTCGAGATCGACTTCGATCATCATGGTCTTTTCAACGTCTTGGTGGCCGACATGGCCGAGCTGCTGGAAAGCATTGCAGGGGTCGAAGACGCCTGCGCCTATGTCAGCGGCATCGCCGCGCGCCTCGGCACCGATATCGAGAAACAGTACAAGACGGCACTCGGTGTCCAGCGTCTCAACCGCGATCAACTGCTCGAGATCCTGATCGACCTGAAAAACCGCGCC
This sequence comes from Allobosea lupini, assembly GCF_900109525.1. Lineage (GTDB taxonomy): Bacteria > Pseudomonadota > Alphaproteobacteria > Rhizobiales > Beijerinckiaceae > Allobosea > Allobosea lupini. Next base: position 588,095 of record NZ_FOAN01000001.1, read on the forward strand.
GGCGGCGCATTCTCGATCGTCGAGCAGGACGAGGACAGGGTCGTGTTCAGCAATTGCGCTTGCCCGCTTGGCCGGGCGGCAGCGAACCATCCCTCACTGTGCATGCTGACATCGAACATCTTCGGCCGCCTGACCGCCAACGCAGTCGGGTACGCCGCGGTCGATCTGGAGGAGACGATTGCCTCGGGGGCGGCTGAATGCCGCGTGGTCCTCCATCTCAAGCGGATAGAGCCGGGCCCGGGGACGAGGGAATATTACCGAGATGATGCATCTGCAGCTTCGGCATGAGCTGGATCTCGAGGTCTATCTTGAGCCGTCGGTCATCGCCCTGACCGACGGAAGCATCCGTGCGCTCAATCGCGCCGCCAGCCAGTTGCTTGCCCCCGGCCGAGCAGCCACGTCGCTGCTCGACATCTGCGCGAGCCGGGTCGATGCCTTGCGGACCTATCTCCTCGCCTGCTCGGGCTCGCGCCAGCCCCTGATCGAAAGGGTCGGCTTCAATGGTCCCGACGGCCCCGGCGACTACCGCTGCTTCGGCAATGTCCTGATCCCGCGGCGCAAGAGCCAGCCGGCGACGCTCCTCCTGCGGCTCTTCCCCCTGCTCGACCCGCGCTTCTCGGCAGCTGCGGAGCGGATGAGACGCTTGACGGCCGAGCGGCAGCGTCGCCTTGCCATGCAGCAATTCGACGAGTTGCGCAGCGACCGCCTCCGGCTGGTCGAGCAATATTGCTTCGTTGCCGAGGCGCTGCGGATCGTGGAGGCGCGGACGCACCGGCTCGAGGATGAACTCAACCACATCCGAGCCGACGAGCGCGCGCGCATAGCACGGGACCTGCACGACCATACCGGGCAGGAGATGGCCCGGGTCCTCATCGAGCTGAGAGCCTTGCAGGAGAGCACGAAGGGACTTGCAAGACGGCGCCTCGACGAGATCGTCGAGCATGTCACCGGGGTCGGGCGCAAGATCCATCACGCCGTCGTCAGCGGTCGACCACGCATCGTCGAGGAACTCGGCTTCAGCCGTGCCATCGAGGCCATGGCGGCGTCGTTCGCAGCGGATGGGCGGCTCCAGCTCTGTTTCAGGAAGAAGGGGGCCGAGCCGGACCCGATGCCTGCCGTCATCGAGGACACACTCTACCGGGTGGCGCAGGAAGCTCTGACGAACACTCTCAAACATGCACTCTGCGCGCGAAAGCTCGATATCGTGCTGGACTTCGCGAGGAGTTCGGTCTCGCTCACCATAGCCGATGACGGCATCGGACTTCGAAGTCAGCCCGAGCGGCCGGGCGATGGCCTCCGGACAGGCATCGGGCTGCCAGGCATGCGCCAGCGCATGGCGGATGTCGGCGGTACGCTCGGTATCGGGGCCCGCTGCGGCAAGGGCACGATCGTCACCGCGGTCGCTCCCTTGACCGGCGTCGCGCCGCGGAGCGTCTCCTCGTGACGACGCGGATCATCCTGGTCGACGACCACCCGGTCGTTCTGGCCGGACTGAAGGCTCTCGTGCTCGGCCTGCCGGATTTCGAGCTGGTGGGACAGGCGAGTTGCGCGGCCGAGGCGCTCGCGCTCGTGCGCGGTCAACGACCGGACCTTGCTGTCCTCGACATGGGACTTCCCGGCATGAACGGCCTGACGCTGGCCGAGCGCATCCTCGAAGAACTGCCCGAAACCCTGATCGTCATGCTGACCCATTATGCAGAGCCGAGCTATGTCCAGAAGGCGCTGCGGGCCGGCATTCGCGGCTACGTCCTCAAGGCATCGGCGAGCGACAAGGTGGCGCAGGCGTTGAGGACGGTCCTGAGCGGCGGGGTCTATATCGATTCCGAGCTGGAGGATTTTCGCTCGGAATGGATCCGCAAGCTGTGTCCGGCGGCCGGCGTCAGCACGGCGACCGCGAGCGACACATTGACCTATCGCGAGATGCAGGTCCTGCGCCTGGCTGCGGTCGGCCACTCCAACAAGGAGATCGCCCGGCGCATCGGCCTCGGCATCAAATCGGTCGAGACCTACCGCTACAGGGCCTGCAAGAAGCTGATGCTACACTCGCGTCTCGACATCATCAGATACGGCGCCAGCCATGGCTGGATTCTCGACGTCTGACGATACTGACTAAGCCGTTGGCGCGTTGAATTGCCAGACCTGCTCCTGTGAGGAGTACTCAGCTTGGCTCGACTGACACAATAATGGCCATGCTCCCGTAACGGCATCTCCCGAAGAGCGTCGCGACTTGAACAGCCGTTCCCGCTACGACAGGCCGGGGATAGGGGCCTGCGCTCGGGAACCGCCTTCGAACGGCGGAGCCCGATATTGCGGCCGCGTCCCCACCGAAAAAACGACCAGAGCGGCGGCACGACCATGGCAAGGATTCTCGTTGCCGACGAACATGCGCTCTACCGCACGGGTCTGCGTACGATCCTGCAGGCCGCGTTGCCGGAGGCCGAACTCCTCGAAGCCGAAGACTTCGACGGCTTGATGCGCAACCTGATGGAAGAACAGCCTATCCATCTCGTGCTGGTCAGCCTTGGCCTGACGGGATCCAGCGATCCGGCGATCATCTGGGATTTCAAGCGGGCCTCCCCGACGACACGCTACGTCGTCATCTCGGGCAACGGTACCTTCGACCAGGTCCTCCACTATATTGCGGAGGGCTTCCACGGCTTCATCTCGAAGCTGCAGCGGGACGACGAGATCATCGAGGCGGTTCAGGAGGTGATCGCCGGCCGCCTCGCGGTGCCACGCGGCCTCACCCCGTTCGGCTCGGCCGCCGAGGCCTACCGCTCTCGCGAGGCGCCGCAGCGCCGGACCAGCTCGCAGCAGGATCCGTTCGGGCTGACGCGCCGGCAGCGGGATGTCCTCGCACTGCTTGCGGACGGGCTCTCGAACCGGGAGATCGCCCAGGCCCTCCATATCGCGGAACCGACGGCCAAGATCCACGTCTCCGCACTGATGCGGACGCTCAACGTCCGCAATCGCACCGAGGCGGCCGTGCTGGCCAAGGATCTGATCCGCATCCTCAAGACCGATCCGACCGGCTGAAACGGCTCGCGCGGAAAGCGGCCGAGCATCAGCGGCTTCCTCTACGGCAACCTGAAGATAATCCCCCTCCCGGCTTGCAAGCCAAGCTGGTGAAATCGGACGCTTTGTCGCAGGTCGCGTGTAAGGCTTTTCCTGACGGGATCGTATTTTTCCTGACAAGACGACTACATCCGAATGAACTAATTATTAACGATGACATTCAGGGTGCTTGCATCCCTCAGTGTCACTTTGTGGCCGTTTTGGATTAGTCACTGCCTGCTTCATCTCGGAATTTCTCAAACAGCGCTACGGAATACCTCCGCTGGTGCGGCTGGGCGACATGTGCCTGGCTGCATCCGCCACCCCAGTTTTGTGTCGAGTAAGAGGGAAGTACCGATGTCAGACATCATCGAGACCGCTGTACTGAGCGACAATGCCCTTCTGCGCGAAGGCATAACCAAGTTGTTGGATGGCGCTCGCTTCCACGTAAGCCAGAGAACCACCAGTCTCGACCTGCATCGATACGATAACGGCCAGCAGGCGCCCGATCTTTTCATCGTCGTGATCGACGACATGTCCTGCTCCATCGTCGGCGACATCAAGCGGCAGTTCAAGAGCGCCAAGATCGTAGCGCTCGCCCTCCGCGGCAGCCGGGAGTTGATGCATCGCGCGATGCAGCTCGGTGCGGTCGGCTATCTCGTCGAGTCCGTCTCGGCGCAAGATCTCATTACCTCGCTCGAAGTCGTCATCGCCAACGGCGCAGTGTTCCCGCCCGAGCTGCTGTCGCAGCTCTCCGAGGTCGCGGTCGAGCCGCAGCGCCTGCTGCAGGGCGTGCAGCGCCGGGCTGACGGCTCCCCGTTCCAGGGGCTTTCGGTCCGCGAGGTGAGCATCCTGGAAGGGCTCATGCTCGGCGAGTCCAACAAGGTGATCGCACGCAAGCTGGAGATCGCCGAAGCCACCGTGAAGGTGCACGTCAAGGCGATCCTTCGGAAGGTCCGGGTCAGGAACCGTACCCAGGCGGCGATGTGGGCCATGCAGAACGCGGTAACCCGGATTCCGGTCGTCGAAGAGGCCGACACCGCGGAAGCGGCGCCGATGCCGATGATCCCGGCGAGGCCCGACATGGCTTCCGCTCCTCGGCACGTCTGACCGCACCGGCTCCAGCAGCGGAACTGCGCCAATGATCGTGACAATCGTGACCCCGACGCTGAACGCCGTCGACTATCTCAAGGAATGCATCGAATCCGCGCGCCGCAATGCGACGCGCGGGATCGAGATCGAGCATGTCATCGTCGACGGCGGCAGCACCGACGGGACCGTGGAGCTCGCGCGCAGCTACGGGCTGAAGGTGATGCAGGGCAAGGACAGCGGCATCTTCGACGCCATCAACAAGGGCTCCTTCAATTCCTCCGGCGAATTGCTGGGCTTCCTGGGCGCCGACGATGTGATGCTCCCGGGCGCGGCGGCGGCGGTCGTCGACGCCTACCGCAAGAGCCGGCGGCGCTGGGTGGTCGGCGCGATCCGATGGATCGATTCGAACGGACATGGCCTCGGCGGGCTCGCGGCGCCTCCGAACTGGATGACGCCGGCGATGCTTGTCTGCCTGGGCTGGAATCCGATCATGCACATGGCGACCTACTTCTCCCGGACCTTTTTCGAGGAACTGGGCGGGTTCGATATCGCCTACCGGGACGCCGGCGACTACGACATGTTCTGCCGGGCCCTGGCGAAGGAGCCTTACGGCCGGATGACCCAGCCGATCGCCTGCTTCCGACGGACGGGCGTCAACAACAGTGCGATCCATGGCAGCCGTACCGCCGCCGAATGCGCGCGGGTCTACGCCCAGCACGGTCCTTCATCGCAGGCGGAACGCCTGTTCTGGCGGGTGCTGCTGAAGGCCTATTTCAACCTCGGCAATCCCGACTGGATGCTGTCGAAGATGGCCGACACGACGCGTGCGACGCTGAGGCTTCAGCCGAAAGCGCATTTCTGACCCGCCCGGCCACCGGGCTGCTCAGGCAAGCCACATTCCGACGGGCCATGCCAGTCCGCCGGGGTGTCGGTTGTCCGGCGCTGAAGCGTCAGCGCATCGTGGGCAGACATTGGCGCTGCCCAGGATCGAGATTCCGTCGTCCTTTTGTCAGCAGCAGGACACAGGCGACGAGTGGCCAGATGGCGCAGACCAGAGCGACGATGAGGATGTCTTTGGCGGTGAGCCGCTCACGCTCGGCTTCAAGAACCGAATTGAGCGCGATCAGGCTCGCGATCAGCAGATGGGCCGCCGTTAGACTGACGAATGTGATGACCATCTGAACCGCCTCTCGGCGAATGGTTTCCGTAGGTCACGCTAGCGCCAACGCAGGCATCGGCAAGGAGGCAGGAAGATATCCCTGCCGACCATTCGGGACTACCGCAGCGGCCCGACGAACAGCACAGCAACCGCCTCGCGCGCCATAAGCGCAGAAGATATCGCAGTGGCCAATCCCGATCGCAGCGCGCTCACCCCGACCCGCAGAAACGCATCGCCGTCCATCACGCTCGGAATGTCGAAGGCGACCCATTGCTGCTGTCCGTCGCTCATCCGAGGCGCGCCTTCGATGATCCTCGGCCGTCGGGCCAAGCCCGATGCTCGGCAAGGCGGAAGGCTGTGCCCTCGGCCCCCACTGCCTGAAGCAGAGCTTGGATCAGGGTGACCGGTCCGCCATTCCCCCAGCCGAGAGAGCTGAGGGAGGCGTAGACGAGAAGCGTGTCCCCAGGGGCGCGCCCAGCGACAGCAGGTCTTTCCCAAGGCTTGACACCGTGATTGGCCTTGCGCTTCTGGCAATGCCTTCTTCTTCGGTCGTCCGGCATCCGGCCAGGCGAGATCCCGCTGCCCTTCGCCATCAGCCCGGCACCAATCATGCGAGCGCGCATTCGCACAGTCCGGCAATAGCCTGAGCAAGCCGGCGCAACGGCTCAGTGCCCTTCGCCGCCCCCGAGATAGGCGGCGATGAGTTTTGGATCGTGGATCAAGGTATCTGCCTTGCCCTGCTGGACGATCTCGCCGGTCTCCAGCACATAGCCGTAATCGGCGGTCTCGAGCGCGGCGCGGGCATTCTGTTCGACCAGCAACACCGAGACGCCGAGCTCGCGCAGGGAGGAGATCGTCCTGAAGATCTCACGCACGATCAGCGGCGCCAGGCCCAGGCTCGGCTCGTCGAGGATGAGCAGCTTTGGCTTGGCCATCAGGGCGCGGCCCAGCGCCAGCATCTGGCGCTCCCCGCCCGACAGCGTGCCGGCCTTTTGACGCCGGCGCTCCTGCAGCCGCGGGAAGCGCTGGTAGACTTGCTGCAGGGCCGCATCGACGCCGGAGCGGTCCTTCAGGCTGTACGACCCGAGGATGAGGTTGTCGGCGACGGACATGTCGGCGAACAGCTCGCGCTTTTCCGGCACGAGACAGATGCCACGCTCGACGCGCTCCTCGACGTCGAGCCCGGTGAGGCTGGAGCCCTCGAATGTCACCTCTCCTGCCAATGGCAGAAGCCCCATGGTCGCCAGCATCATCGTCGTCTTGCCGGCTCCGTTCGGCCCGATCACCGAGACGATCTGGCCCGCATCGACATCCAACGAGACGCCGCGCACGGCCTCCACCTTGTCGTAGGAAACGCTGACGTTGCGGAGCGATAGCAGCGCCATCAGACCGTGCTCCCCAGATAGGCTTCCTGCACGCGGGCATCGTTGCGGATCGCGGCCGGATCGCCCTCGCAGAGCTTGGTGCCGAAATCCATGACGACGATGCGGTCGACGAGGTTCATGACGAATTCCATGTCGTGCTCGACCAGCAGGATGGTGACATGCTCGCGGCGCAGATTGGCGAGAAGCTCGGCGAGCTTCTGCTTTTCGTTGCGGCGCAGGCCAGCTGCCGGCTCGTCGAGGACGAGCAACAGCGGATCGGCGGCCAACGCGCGAGCAATCTCCAGCAGGCGCTGGTTGCCGAGCGGAAGGTTGCCGGCGAGTTCGAAAGGATTGTCGCCGAGACCGATGCGTTCCAGTTGCCGCATCGCCTCGGCGCGGGCGCTCGCCTCCTCCTGCCGCTCCAGCCGGAAGGCGCCGGAGATGAGACCGGCCTTGGTTCGCGAATAGGTACCGAGCAGGACGTTGTCGAGCAGCGTCATGCGCGGGCGCAGCTTCACATGCTGGAAGGTGCGGGCGATGCCGGCACGCGCGATCTTCGCTTGCGAGAGCCGCTCGATGTTGCGGCCGGCGAAGACGATCTTGCCGCTGTTGCAGGCGAGCGCACCCGTCAGCAGGTTGAACATCGTGCTCTTGCCGGCGCCATTGGGGCCGATCAGCCCCAGAATCTCGCCGGCGCGGACCTCGAACGAGACCTTGTTGACGGCGATCAGCCCGCCGAAGCGTCGCTCGGCGCCTTCGACCTGCAGCAGCACCTCGCCCGGCGCCGGCTGCCTGCGCAGCGCCAGGGGCGGCGCAGGCTCCGGGCGCTCCGGTTCCGGCTGCGGCAGGAACCGCGAGAGAAACGGCACGATGCCCTGACGCGCGCGCTGCAGGAACAGGATGAAGATGCTGGCGAAGACGACGATCTCGAGCTGGCCCGAGGCGCCCTTGGCGATCATCGGCAAATAGTCCTGCACCGCGTTCTTCAGGAAGATGATGACCGCCGCGCCGACGATGCCGCCGAGCAGGCTGGTCGCACCGCCGATCATCGCCATCATCAGGTACTCGATGCCGGCCAGCGGCTCGAATGGTGTCGGGCTGATGAAGCGGCTGAGATGGGCGTAGAGCCAGCCCGACAGCGCCGCGAGGAAGGCGGCGATGACGAAAGCGGTGAGATTGACCCAATAGGCGCTGACGCCGAGGCTTTCGACCAGCGTCTTGCCGCCGCGCATGGTGCGCATGGCCCGGCCGAGGCGCGAGTTCAGCAGGTTGTGCAGCAGGATCAGCACGACCACCACGAACGCCCAGATAAGGTAGTAGATCTGCCAGCCCTCGCTCAACGCATAGGAGCCGATCGAGATCGGCGGGATGTTGGACAAGCCGTTAAAGCCACCGAGCCCGTCGATATTGCCGAACAGGAAGCCGATCGACAGCCCCCAGGCGATGGTGCTGAGCGAAAGGAAATGCCCTTGCAGGCGCAGTGTCGCCAATCCGAGCACGGCCGCGACGGTGCAGGTGAGCACGATCGCCAGGATCAGGCCGAGCCAGGGCGACTGGCCGTTGATCGCCGAGACCCAGGCCGTGGCATAGGCCGCGATGCCGATGAAGGCGGCCTGCCCGAAGGAGATGATGCCGACGATGCCGGTGAGCAGGACGAGGCCGATGGCGACGAGCGAGTAGATGCCGACATAGTTCAGCAGCGTGATCGAGAACGGGCTGAGCAGGAAAGGCGCCGCGGCGAGCGCCAGCACGGCCACGATCTTCACGGTGGCAAGCTGGGCGCGAGTCATTCCTCGACCTCTTCTTCGATATGCGGCGACACGATCGAGCGCCAGATCAGGATCGGGATGAGCAGGGAGAAGACGATGACCTCCTTCAGCGCGCTGCTCTCGAAGGAGGCGAAGCTTTCCAGCACGCCGACGAAGATGGCGCCGATAGCGGTGCCGGGATAACTGGCCAGCCCGCCGATGATCGCGCCGACGAAGGCCTTGAGACCGAGCAGGAAGCCTGAATCGTAGAAGATGGTGTTGACCGGTGCGACCAGGATGCCGGAGACGCCCGCCATCAGCGAGCCGACGAGATAGGCGATGGTGCCCGACCTTGCCGGGCGGATGCCCATCAGCCGCGCACCGGTGCGGTTCACGGCCGTGGCGCGCAGGGCCTTGCCGGTCAGGGTGAAGCCGAAGAACAGGTAGAGCAGCCCGCTGAATACGATCGAGGCGATCACGATCAGCAGCGTCTGGCCGTTGACGTGGACGCCGAACACCGTGAAGGCGGAATCCGTCAGCGGCTGGGTGCGCACCCCCTCCGGCCCGAAGAAGAGCAGGCCGAGCCCGACCAGCGCGAAGTGCAGCGCCATCGAGACGATCAGCAAGAGGAGCACGCTCGCATCCGCGATCGGCCGGAAGACGATCCGGTCGAGCAGCGGCGAGATCGGCATGACGAGCAGCAGCGCCAGCACGATGCGGACCGGCATGGACGGCGCCAGCGGCAGGGCCAACCGCACGAACAGGACGATCAGCACCGGCAAGAGCAGATAAAAGGCCAGCGCCTTCGGGATCTGACGCACCCGCCCGCTCCGGCCCAGCGACCAGCACTCGGCCAGCGAGGCCAGCACGGCAAGCACCAGGACGAGACCGACCGTTCCCGGGAGATGCCCGGTTTCGAGAGCCGCCAGGGTCAGCGCCGTGAAGGCCGCGATGTCACCGAAGGGGATGAACATCACGCGGGTGACCGTGAAGATCAGCACCGTCCCGACCGCCACCAGGACATAGATGGCGCCGGTCGCTATTCCGTCGATGGCGAGAATCGCCGCGATATCGCTCGTCATGCCGATGGTTCTCTATCTTCGCCTGGCCGCGCCTCAGGGTGCGTAGGTCCAGGCCCCGTTCTTCAGCTGAACCATCACGAGGCTGCGCTCATCGACACCGTGGGACGTGCCGGGCTTGAAATTGTAGACGGCATGGACGCCCGGGACTTCCTTGGTCGAGAGCAGGGCGTTGCGCAGCTCCGTGCGAAACTCGGGCGAACCCGGCTGGGCGGATTTGAGCGCGCGCGGCACCGCGTCGAGCATCACGAGCCAGGCGTCGAACGAGTAGCCCGAGAAGCCGTCGGTCGACGGGACCGCGTTGGCTTTCAGGAACGCTTCCCGGAAGGAGGCCGAGAGAGCCTTTGAGAAATGGCCGTCCGGGAGCTGATCGGCGACGATGACCGGACCGGTCGAGACCAGGATGCCTTCAGCCGCCTTGCCGCCGACGCGCACGAAATCCGGATTGACCAGGGCCGTCGTGCCGTAGGTCTTGCCCTTGTAGCCGCGCTCGGCCAGCGCCAGCAGCGGCAGCGCGCCCTGCGTCGCCGAGCCGCCAATAAGGACGCCGTCCGGACGGGCGGCGACGACCTTGAGGATCTGGCCCGTGACGGAGGTGTCGGTGCGGGCATAGCGCTCATTGGTGGCGACCTCGATGTCACCGCGGCTTTCGGCAGCCTTGGCACCATTGTAGACGAGATCACCCCAGGCGTCCGAGAAGCCGATATAGCCGACCTTCTTGACGCCGTCGCGCTTCATGCGGTCGGCCACCACCTTGACCAGCAGCGGCGCCGGCTGCGGGATCGCGATCGCCCATTGATTGTTCGGGTCGGCCGTCGGCTGGATCGGCGAGACGGCGATGAAGGGCACCTTCAGCTCGCTGGCGACGGCCGCCATCGCGATGGTCGAGGGCGCGGTCGCGGTCCCGATCAGAATGTCGACCTTCTCCTCCTCCGCGAGCTTGCGTGCGTTGCGGGTGGCGGCGGACGGATCGGAGGCGTCGTCGAGCTGGATCAGCTTGATCTTCTGGCCCGCGACTTCGCTGCGATAGGCGAAGGCCGCGGCGATGCCGCGTCCATAGGGAATGCCGATCGAGGAACCCGCCCCGCTCAGCGAAGTGACGAACCCGACAGTGATGTCGGCGCGGGCGACGGACGTCATCGCTGCGAGGGCAGCGAACGAAATACAGGCCTTGCCAAAGCGTGACATCTTATTTCCCCTCACCTGGTTGACATCAGTTATCGAAGATCAATAGCAGTATTGAACGCACCTATCATCGAAGATCATGTGTTTCCGGAATGCATCTCTCATGCCGAAGACTGACCCCATCATTGATCGCAACTTCATCGACGTCGACCATGGCCGCATGCACGCCGCGACGTGCGGCACGGGCTTTCCCGTCCTGCTGCTGCACCAGACCCCACGGTCCTGGGACGAGTATCGCGACGTCCTGCCACTGATCGGCAGACACCGGCGCGCCATCGCGATCGATACGCCGGGCTTCGGCGATTCCAAGCCGCTGCCGGGCGTGCCGACGATCGAGGACTGGGCGGCGGCTGCCCTGGAGCTCCTGAGCGCCCTGGCTGTCGAGCGTTTCGCGGTCGTCGGCCATCACACCGGTGCCGCGATCGCAGTCGAGATCGCCGCTCGCGCGCCGGATCGCGTCGCGGCGGCCGTGCTCTCGGCCTGCCCCTTCGTCGACGCGGCCCGCCGAGAGCGCCATGCGAACCAGCGCGTCATCGACGACGTGACCGAGCGCACCGACGGCAGCCATCTCGCCGAGCTCTGGAACCGCCGCCGTCCGTTCTATCCTGAAAACGACACCGAACTGCTGCGCCGCTTCATGGCCGACGCCTTGCGCAGCGGGCCGATGGCGGTGGAAGGCCACCGCGTCGTCAATCGCTACCGCATGGAAGATCGGCTCGGCCTGATCGCCTGCCCCACATTGGTGCTTGTACCCGAGAATGACCCGAATGCCCGATCCGGCGATGCGGTCGCCGCCGCGATCCGCGCCAGCGTGATGCGCAGCATCCCCGGTGCGCAGGTGCCCTTCCCCGACCAGATGCCGGCGATCTTCGCCGAGCAGGTCGATGACTTCCTGCGCGACCATGGCTGCTGATCCCGGAAACGGGACATCTTCCGCAGACAAAGTGAGACTCGCCACGATCGTCTTCTCCGTTCCCCTTCGGCTCGCCTCGCCTCGGAGAGAGCGGCGGGGAGCAATTATTTAATGTCCTAACTATTTTTCGAAAATCCGTCAACAGTGACGGCGGCATCATCTCGAGGCGCTGAATGCGGAATGTTGACGCAAAATGAGCACTGAAGCAGTAAATCACTAAAGTCTGCGCCGATTTCGTCCGCCCATTCGCGTCAGCCACGCCGCCTGGACAAGGCAAACCACGCTTGACCGCAAAATTCTTCGTGCTTTAATTAAATGGGCACAGGCTATGGCGCCCGCACTCCGATGGATCTCGCGGCCCATGAAGATCTTCTGGCAAAGCTTCGTCGATGCGAGCCTCAACGGGCCCTATCTCAGCAAGCTGTCCTCCTATCTGAACGAGATTGCGGCGGCGGGCACAAGCGTCCAAGTCGCCGGGCTGACGCCGCCCGACCGGGATTTCGGCCGGCTCAGCGAATTGCGCTGTGCCGTCACGGCGATCGACAATGGGCTGAAAGCCGAAGATGACGGCTTCGACGCCTATGTCATGGGCCATTTCCAGGACCCCGGACTCTACGAGTTGCGCTCGGCCCTTCAGATCCCTGTCGTCGGCACCGGCGAGGCGACATTGCTGGCGGCCTCCCAGCTCGGCCGTCGCCTTGGGCTGGTGACGATCGACAAGGTGTTTTCGACCTATCACTACGAGCAGGCCGATCGCTACGGCCTCGGCAGCCGCATCGGCGGCATCGTGGGGCTTGGCTGCAAGCCGGAGGATTTCTCGGAGGCCTTCGCCGGCAACGAGAGCGCAAGACTCAGCATGCTCGCCGATTTCACCGTCTGCGCCCAACCTCTGATCGAGGCGGGCTGCGACGTGCTGGTGCCGGCCGGCGTCCTGCCCGGCTTGCTGCTCTGCTCCGAGCACAATCTCAGAGTCGCCCACGCGCCGGTGGTGAATTGCGCAGCCGTGGCGCTGAAATCGGCCGAGATGTGGGTCCAGCTCCAGCGTCTTAACGGTACGCAGCCGAGTAGAGGCCCGAGCTTCGCGCTCGCCAGCCGCCGCGCGCGTGACGATTTCAGCCGCCTTGCCCGACATGGCGGCGCCTCCATCACAACAGCATCGAGCGGGGACCGCCCATGACCATCGTTCCGGACAAGATCCTCTTCGAGGCCGAGATGACTGCGACCGGCGGCCGCGAAGGCACGGCGAGCAGCCCCGACGGCGCTTTCGCCCTGTCGCTGTCGCTGCCGAAGGCGCTCGGCGGGCCGGGGGGCGAAGGAACCAATCCGGAGCAGCTCTTCGCAGCCGGCTATGCCGCCTGCTTCCTGGGCGCGGTCAAGCTCGTCGCCCGCACCAGCAAGGTGCCGCTGACGGACGATGCCAGCGTCACCGCCCGGGTCGGCATGGGCCCAGTCGCCACCGGATATGCGCTCGCGGTCGAGCTCAAGGTCTCCCTGCCCGGCCTCGAGCGGACTCTGGCGCAGGAGATCGTCGAAGGCGCGCATCAGCGCTGCCCCTATTCCAACGCGACGCGCGGCAATGTCCCTGTCGTGCTGACGGTCGTCTGAGATGAGCGACGCGGCGAGGCTGCGCCGCCCCTATGACGGCGTGGTCGTCGCGGCGCCGGTGACCGTCCCCTATGAGCGCTACTCGATCGAGAGCGCGCAATGGTGGATCGGCCGGGCGCTGAAGGCACTGGTCGAGACCTCGGGTCTGGACAAGCGCGCGATCGACGGGCTGGTGATCTCGAGCTTCACGCTGCAGCCCGACTCCGCGGTCGCGCTGACCCAGCATTTCGGGCTGAGCACGCGCTGGCTCGACACGATCCCGCTCGGCGGCGTCAGCGGCATCGCCGGCCTGCGCAAGGCGGCCCGCGCCGTCCAGGCCGGCGATGCCGATGTCGTCGCCTGCATCGCCGGCGACACCAACCAGGTCGACACCTTCCGCCGGACGCTGGAGAATTTCTCGCGCTTCGCCCAGGATGCCGCCTATCCCTATGGCGCAGGCGGCGCCAATGCCAGCTTCGCCCTGATCGCCCGGCACTACATGACGCGCTTCGGTGCGACGCGCGAGGATTTCGGCCGGATCGCCGTCTCGCAACGAGCGAATGCGCTGCGCAATCCGCATGCGCTGATGAAGGCTCCGCTGACGCTGGAGCAGTACATGGCGGCGCGGCCGATCTCCGACCCGATCCATCTGTTCGACTGCGTGATGCCCTGCGCCGGCGCCGAAGCCTTCCTGGTCATGCGCGAGGACATCGCCACCTCGCTGACCCTGCCGGCAGCGCGGATCGCCGGCACGATCGAGCGCCACAACGCCTTCGCCGACGACGTCGTCCAGACCCGCGGCGGCTGGGCGATGGATGTCGGCGATCTCTACGGCATGGCCGGCACGGAGCCGGACGATATCGACGTCGTGCTCACCTATGACGATTATCCCTTCGTGGTGATGATGCAGTTCGAGGATCTCGGCTTCTGCGCCAAGGGCGATGGACCGCGCTTCGTGCGCGAGCACGATTTCACCATCGACGGCGACTTCCCGCACAACACCTCGGGCGGCCAGCTCTCGGTCGGACAGGCCGGCGCCGGTGGCGGCTATCTCGGCTTGACCGAGGCGCTGCGGCAGGTTCTCGGTACGGCCGGACCGACCCAGGTCGAGGGCGCGCGCACGGCGCTGGCCTCCGGCTTCGGCATGATCAACTATGACCGCGGACTGTCGTCCGGCGCCGCGATCCTGATGGGACCATCGGCATGACCGAGCCGCTCTCGCCCCCGCGCAAGCGCAGTCCGCTCAACCGGACGCGGCTTCCCTCGTCGCCACCGGCCGCGCGCAGCCGGACATCGCACGGGCTGACGCGCGCCGCGGCGGAAGGCCGCTTCGCCCTGCAGAAATGCGCCCATTGCGGCACGTTCTGCTACCCGGCCCGCGATATCTGCCCGCAATGCCTGGCGACGGATTTACCCTTCGTCGACGCCCCGAACGGCGGCAAGCTCGTCTCGGAGACGACGGTGCGCGTGCCGGCGGATGTCTATTTCCGCGAGCGCGCGCCCTGGCGCATCGGCCTGGTCGAGCTGGACTGCGGCCCGATCCTGGTCTGCCATCTCCACGGCGATTGCGTCGAAGGCGAGCGGGTGCGTCTCTCCCTCCAACTGGACAAGGGCGGACAGGCCGTCGCCTTCGCCAAGCCGCAAGAGGAGACCCCGGCGATGCAGGACGACCGGCAATGGCGGGAACTCACCGCCGATCCGAAATTTCGCCGCATCCTGGTGACGAACGGGCGTTCCGCCGTCGGGCTCGCGGCCGTCGATGCCCTGGTGAAGGCCGGGGCGCGCATCGTCCATGTCGGCGTGCCGGATAACTGGAAGCCCTTTCCCGAGGAAGAGCGGCTGCGCGCCCTGCCCGGCGTCAAGCTCGTGCCGCTCGATCTCGGCGACGAGCGCTCGGTCCGCGACCTCGCCGCCGACATCGGCGGCAAGACCGACATCCTCGTCAACACTGCCGAGTTCGTGCGGCCGGGCGGGTTGACCGACCGCCAGGGCACCAGCTTTTTCCAGATGGAGCTGGCCGAGACCTATATGGGTCTCGTGCATCTCGCGCAGAGCTTCGGCCCGTCCATGCGCATGCGCGGTGCCGACGGCATCGACAGCGCCGCCGCCTGGGTCAACGTGCTCTCCGTCTATGCGCTGGCGAACTGGACACCCTTCGGCGCCCATGCCGCTGCGCAGGCCGGATGCCTTTCGCTGTCGCACTGCCTGCGCGCCGAACTGCGCAGCGGCGGGGTCAAGGTGATGAACGTCTTCACCGGGCCGATCGACGGCGACTGGTTCCAGACCCTGCCGCCGCCGAAAGTCCCGCCCCGCGCCGTCGCAGAGGCGATCGTCGCCGGGCTGCGCAACGGGCTGGAAGAGGTGTTCGTCGGCGACGTGGCGCAGGACGTCCGCCGCCGCCTCGAGGCCAATCCGAAGGCGCTCGAACGCGAACTGGGCTGATCGCCCTTCCCCTCACGACAGGAGCCTCGCCATGGCCGATTTCGACCTCACGACCTTCGCCTCCGCGCTGGCCGACGGCTCGGTGAAAGTGATCGACCTCACCTTCACGCTCAGCCCGGATTTCCCGGTGATCGTGCTGCCGCCCGAGTTCGGCCAGGCCTCGCCGCTCCGGATCGAGCAGATCTCGCGCTACGACGCCGCCGGCCCGGCCTGGTACTGGAACAACATCACGCTGAGCGAGCACACCGGCACGCATTTCGACGCGCCGATCCACTGGTTCACCGGCAAGGACCTGCCCAACAACGCAGTCGACACCCTCCCCGTGCGCGACCTGATCGCGCCGGCCTGCGTCATCGACTGCTCGGCGCAGGCCGCGGCCGATCCGGACTTCCTCCTCGGCATCGCCGATGTCGAGGCCTGGGAGGAGCGCCACGGCCGCATTCCCGAGCGCAACTGGGTGCTGCTGCGCACCGACTGGTCGAAGCGCCAGGGGCGTGACTATGCCAATCTCGGCGAGGGCGGGCCGCATACGCCGGGACCGGACTCGGCGGTCATGCGCTGGCTGGTCGAGGAGCGCGGCATCATCGGCTTCGGCACCGAGACGATCGGCACCGATGCCGGCCAGGCCGCCCATCTCGACCCGCCCTATCCCGCGCATCATTTCCTTCATGGCGGCGGACGCTACGGGCTGCAATGCCTGCGCGATCTCGATCTTTTGCCGCCGACTGGAGCGATCATCATCGCGACGCCGCTCAAGATCGTGAACGGCTCGGGCAGCCCGGTGCGCGTGCTGGCGCTCGTCGGCGCCAACGCCTGAACCAGCACCCCAGCCGCGCCTCAATGCTTGCGCAGCCCGGCCTTGAGAGTGCGCAGGTCGATGGCCGTGCCCTCGCTCACCGCTTGCGCCGCGAGTTGCTTGATCTCGCCGCGTGCCAGCTTCTTCGTCGCCGAGAGCGGCAGCTCCGAGACGAAGGCCACATAGCCAGGCAGCTTGTGATAGGCGATCAGGGCCGCGCTCTCCCGCGCGATCCGCTCGGCGAAAGCGGCCTTGTCCGTCGTATCGTCGGGATCGGTGACGATGAAGGCGAAGACCTCCTCGCCGCGCAGCTCGTCCGGCACCGGCGTCACGGCGGTGGCGCGCACGCCCTCTTGGCGTTGCAAAACCGACTCGACCTCGAGGACGGCGATGTTCTCACCGCTGCGGCGCACGATGCTCTTCTTCCGGTCGAAGAAGTAGAGCAGCCCGTCCTCGCCGGCCTGGACGAAGTCGCCGGTATGGAACCAGCCGCCCTGCCAGGCCTCCTCGGTCGCTGCGGCGTCGTCGAGGTAGCCGCTGAAGAAGCCGGCGCGCGGATCCACCCCGGCCGCCCGGACGAGAAGCTCACCCGCCTGCCCGGCCGCGACCTCGCCGCCCTGCTCGTCGACGATCCGATACGCCATGCTCGCGGCCGGCTCGCCGATGCAGCGCGCGCCGAAGCCGGGGGGGACCTTCGCCGTCGTGGTCGCGGCGGCGCCACCAGTCTCAGTCATCGCCCAGGCATCGACGATGCGGATGCCGAAGCGGTCCTCGAAGGCGGCGCGGTGGCGCACGTCGACGCCGGGCGCGAAGGCGAAGCGCACCTTATGCCGGCGCTCGTCCGGACTCGGCGGCAATTGCAGCAGGATCGCCGGAATGACTCCCAGGCAATGGATGACGGTCGCGCCGCTATCGGCGACGCTCGCCCACCAGCGGCTGGCATGGAAGCGGTCGAGCGGTACGACGGCCCCGCCCTGCACCATCATACCGACCGCGCTGCAGCCCAGCGCGTTCATGTGGAACATCGGCAAGGGCGTGAGATTGACCTCGCCCTCAGGCTGGAGCGCGGCGATGCCGCCCTGGCCGTGATACCATTGCGCGACCTGCAGGAAGTAGCGGTTCGACAAGATGCACCCCTTGGGCTTGCCGGTGCTGCCCGAGGTGAAGAGCAGCGCGCATTCGGCCGCAAGATCGCCGGCCTGTGCCGTCACCGCCTTGCGGCAATCGGGGACGGGCGCGCCGAGCTCGATCGGCCGGAACCGGGCGAATTCGGGCGCACGGGCGAGCGGCGCGATGCGGTCTCCCGTCCCGACGGCAAGATCGACATCGGCAAGGGTGAGCTGGAAGGCGAGTTCGTCCGGGCGCAGATCCGGATTGATCGGCACGATCGCAACGCCGAGCGCATTGAGCGCGAGCCAGTGCACGAAGAACTCCGGCCGGCTATCGAGCAGCAGCGCGACGCGGGCGCCACGGCCATAGCCGGCGCGGGCGTAAGCGACCCTCGCCGCTTCGACCTGCATTCCGACCGCGCCGTAGCCGAGACGGAAACCCTCGCGCGCATAAGGCAATTGGGCGCTCGCGGGCGCGACGAGGAAAGGCGCATCCGGTGATCGGAGAGCGGCGCTCTGGAAGGCCTCATGCGGTGACGAGAAGCGGCCAAGAACGTCCATGAAGCTTTCTCCGTACTGGAAGCCCCTCTTCTATAAAGCCATCTTGCCTCACGTGCGATAGTCGCTTGCCAAATTACTTCAAGCATGAACTAAATTTATGACGAACCGCCGGCTCCGGCAGCCGCCAAATCGCCTTCGCGAAAGATGGGAGAACCGCATGGGCAGTCTCGATCGCAGCCGCCTGGAACCGATCGATGCGGTGAAGCGGTTTCCCCCGGCGGAACGCGTGCTGCCGATCCTTCTGCAGCGCCAGGCCGAGCGCTATGGCGATCGCCGCCTCCTCGTCTTCGGCGACACGATCTGGACCTTCGCCGACACCGCAAGGATCGCCGCAGCCTCGGCGCGAACTCTGGCCGATGCCGGCCTGCGCCATGGCGACCGCGTCGCGATCCTGTGCTCGAACCGGCCGGAATTCCTGCAAATCTATCTCGGCTGCGCCTGGCTCGGCATCATCACCGTGCCGATCAACTTGGCACTGCGCGGCGGCCAGCTCGAACATGTGCTGCGCAATGCGGGTCCCTCCCTTCTCGTCGTCGAGGACGCTTCCATCCCGGCGCTCGGCACGATCGACGCAAAGCTGCTGCCCGAAAAGGTCTGGATCGTCGGCAGCGAAGCGCCGTCGGACGCGCCCGCCCACTGGGCGCGGCTACCGGCACTAGGCGAAGGCATCGCGCCCGGAGCGGTGAAGCCCGGCGACACCGTCGCGATCCTCTACACCTCCGGCACGACCGGACCTGCCAAGGGCGTCTGCTGCCCGCAGGCGCAGATGTTCTGGTGGGGCGTCTATTCGGCCCGCGCGCTCGACATCCGCGAAGGCGAGACCCTGCTGACGACGCTGCCGCTGTTCCATACCAACGCGCTCAACGCCTTCTACCAGGCGATCATCAACGGCTGCACCTATGTGCTCGAGCCGAAGTTCTCGGCCTCGCGCTTCTGGGATTCGATCCGGCACCACGAGGCGAATGTCGGCTATCTGCTGGGCGCCATGGCGGCGATCCTGCTGGCACAGCCGGAGCGGCCGCAGGACAGCGAGCACAAGCTGCGCGTCGCGCTCGGCGGCGGCGTGCCGGCCCGCTTCCACGATGTCTTCCTGAAGCGGTTCAACGTGCCGCTGCTCGACGGCTACGGCTCCACCGAGACGAATTTCGCCTTCGCCAGCCCGATCCCCTCCGACCATCCCGGCAGCCTTGGCTATCTGGCCGATGGCATCGAAGCGCGCATCGTCGACGAGAACGACGCGCCCGTCGCCGACGGTGTCTCGGGCGAATTGCTGCTGCGCCCGACCGAGGCTTATTCCTTCGCCACGGGCTACTACAACATGGCCGAGAAGACGGTCGAAGCCTGGCGCAATCTCTGGTTTCACTCAGGTGATCGCGTCGTGCGCGAGCCCGGCGGCCATTACCGCTTCATCGACCGCATCAAGGACACGATCCGGCGGCGTGGCGAAAACGTCTCCTCCTGGGAGGTCGAGCAGATCCTGCTCGCACATCCCGCGATCGGCGCCTGCGCCGTCTATCCCCTGCCCTCCGAACTCGGCGAGGACGAGGTCGCGGCAGCGATCCAGTTCGAGCCGGGCGCAGCGCTGACGCCGGAAGAGGTCCTGCGCCATTGCGAGGACAGGCTCGCTTACTTCGCGTTGCCGCGCTTCCTGACCTTCGTCGAGGCGATGCCGCTGACCGAGAACGGCAAGATCAGCAAGCCGACGCTGCGCCAGAGCGGCCTGCATCCAAACACCTGGGACCGCGAGAAGTCAGGCTATCAGGTGAAGCGCTGAGCGGAGAGTGACGACTGCCCTGCCCCCTCAACCCGCCGAGCGCATCGGCTGCTCAGCAGCGCCGCAGCGTTGGCGGTAGGCTTCGAAGGCAGCGCGCAGATCGTCGGGGACCGGAATGGCCTTGTGATCGACCAGCGACGTGACGACCGTGACGAAATTCCCCCGCGCGCATTCGACCCCACCCTTGAAGGCGTGCAGCGTCAACGTCACGGAACTGCGGCCGAGCGCCTCGATCGCGACGGCGACCTCCAGCGTCTCGCCCATGCGGGCCGGCATCGCGAAATCGGCCGAGGCGTGGGCATAGCCAAGGCCGGTACGACGCGTGCCGATCAGATCGTAATAGGAGATGCCGAGCGCCTGCCCGTACCACTCTTCGAGGATGGTATTGAACAGATGGAAATATTGCGGCGTATAGACGATGCCGGCCGGGTCGCAATGGCCGAAATGGATCGCAAGGGTTTGGCGCCAGACAGCTGGCGAGAGATCCTCCAACCGCAGGGGAACGAACCGCGACATGAGCCCTCGCATTTAGTTAAGGCACTAATTAATTCATAGACAGCACCATCGGAGCTGTCGAGCATCAAACGCGCTTCCGGCAAAAAGATTGGTTCCACTGCGCATGTTTTTGCGCGATATCAGCGAAGACGGATATGAGGCCTACCGATCGGCCCAAGCTCAAAAGGATTATGCATTGAGCATCCAAGAGGATCTGGACGATCTCCGCCTCGGCGAGCGGTCCGGCGGCGATCAGGATCACCGGGGCGAGGTGCGCCTCTGGCTGCGGCTGCTCGCTTGCTCGACCCTGATCGAAGCCGAATTGCGCCGGCAATTCAGGGAGAACTTCAACTTCACCTTGCCACGCTTCGACATCCTGGCGCAGCTCGACCGCGAGCCCGGTGGCCTTGTGCAGGGCGAACTATCCAAGAGGCTGATGGTATCGCAGGCCAATGTCACGCCGATCATCGAGCGCCTGATCGCCGACGGCTTCGTCACCCGCAGCCCCTCCAATCTGGATCGGCGCATCCAGATCATCTGCCTGACGATCGAAGGCCGGCAGAAATTCCGCCGCATGGCCAAAAAGCACAACGCCTGGCTGGCGGATGCGATGGCTGGCTTCCCCGAGGAGGAAATCGAGGAGATCGGCAAGAAGCTTGCGTTGCTCAAGCGCACATTGATCGCCAACAGGAGCGAGCCGCAGCGTTAGGACATTCCCCCACGAGATCGCCGCCCGCGCTCTATGGCCATCACGCCTCAAAGGCGTGCTCCAGCGTCATGAGCGCACCTGCCAATGCCTCGCCCTGCTCGTCGGCCAATGCAGCGGTACGCAGGCGGCGCAGCCAGCCGGCGCTGTCGGGCTTGCCGACGAGGCCTGGCGCCGCAGCCAGAACACGGTCGAACTTCGACTCGCCGCGCGCATGGGTGTCGGAATAGCCCTTGACCAGCCGCCGGCAGCCCAGAACCTCAACGGCGAGCGGATAATCCTGCGCGACGATCCGCGTCGCCAGGGTCAGCCACCCCTCGATATGAGCCGTCTCGCGCGCGTGGCGCAGCAGCTTTCGGCGCGCGGGGCGCAGCGCCGCGACGAGATTGAGCGAGAGGAACCAGCCGACATGACCCGTCTTGACGCGGCGACCGCGATTGACCGCGCGGTCCAGCAGGCGGACCAGGCCGGGCCTGCCTTCGAGCCAAAGACCAAGCCCTTTCGGCATGGTGCCGATGACCTCCTCCATGCGCGGATGCATGAACTCGGTCATGTAGAGCAATTGGTCGTCTCGCTTGCCGATCTCCTTGTCGATGCGCTCGAAACGTGACGCCCGCGTCTTCAGATCGGCGACGCGGATGACATCGTCATAGGCCATTGCGACGGCAAGATATTTTGCGGCGGCGGCGGTGAAGGCATGGCCTGCCGCCTCCCCACCATGACGGTGGTCGAGCGCCAGCAGATCCCGCATCCGATCGAGATATTCGCCGGCATAGGCGACGTCCTGATAATCCGTCAGGCGCTTGACGCCGGCGAACAGCATCGGCCGCACGGTCTGCGGAAACTCGCCGTGAATGCGCGCCAGCAATCCGTCGAGCTGCGGCACGCCGACACGCGTCGGGACAGGCGGCGGGACTTCCGCGTCGGGCACAGGAGCGGTCTCGGCCGGACGCGAGGCCCGCTCGAAGCCGGCTCCGAAGGCGCGCAGGCTTGGCTCGACACCCTTGCCGCCCTCGCGGATGGCGGCTTCGAAGGTCTCGCGCGGGAACGGCAGCACGCCGGACCCGGCCAATGCGCCGAACATCACGGCCGAGATTACGCTGCCGTTCCGCTCCGCCAGCGCCTGCATGTCGAACTGAATCGCGCGGCGCGCGGCGAAATCGGAGGCCTCGTAGACCGGCTCGGAGGATGCGATGCCGTCGCCAGGCTTTTCCTTCTCGCTCACGGCCAGGCTGCGATGAGTCGAGGCGATCAGCGTCGTCCGGTCAGGCGTGACGAGGCCCCGCAGCATGGCGCGGCCGGCTTCCATGAATTCGGCGGCAGCCACGACGTCGACATCGCCCGGCGTCGGCATCAGCGAGAGAACGGGATGACGCCCGTCGCGCGGCGGCAGCATTTCGACATAGTAGATCGTCGCACCGGTCCGCTGGGCCACGCCTGGCACGGACGTCGATTGCGCGATCCAGCCGGCGTGTTCGGCTGCGGCAACGATCCAGTCGGTCAGGACACCGCCGCCCTGGCCGCCCATGGCGAGCACGGCGATCGACAGGGGGCGGTCGAAGGCTGGCAACCCGGCAGGGCCTACGGGCATCACGGCATTCACGAGAACACCACGCGGCGCGCGTCGCGGCGGCGCTGGAGATAGCCGATCACGGCGCCGCGCAGCCGCGCCATCCAGCGATCGAGCCGCGTCGGGTTGTAGATGACGTCGGCGCGATAAAAGGACGGGCAGAGCACGGCGGCTTCCGCCACCTCGCCGCAATTGCCGCAGCCGACACAGTTGTTGTCGATCGCTGCGACGGGATCGTCGCGTAGCGGGTCGTCGAGATGCTTGACCGAGAGCGAGGGGCAGCCGGAGAGGCGGATGCAGGCATGGTCGCCAGTGCAGATATCCTCGTCCACGCCGAAGCGCTGCTTGACCGAGCGCTTGCCGTCCTTGACCGCCTTGTTGAACAGCGGCTTCACACGACGCTGCTTGTTCAACATGCATTCGGATGAGGCGATGATGATCTTCGGCCCCTCCTCCTTCGAGGTCAGCGCCGCCTTCAGCGTGTCGCGCATCTTGGCCACGTCGTAGGTGCGGTCGATCTCGCGCACCCATTTGGCGCCGATGCCGCGCACCGCCCTGGCGATCGGATTGTTGGTCGAGCGACGGTCGTTGTCGGCGCGCGAGGACATGATGTCCTGCCCGCCGGTCGCCGACGAATAGTAGTTGTCGACGACCATGATGACCTGGTTCTGCTTGTTGAAGACGGCGTTGCCGACGCCCGACGACAGGCCGTTATGCCAGAAGCCGCCATCGCCCATGATCGAGATCGGCTTCTTTCCAGCCTCGACATTGAAGGCCGAGGCAGAAGCGGGCCCCAGCCCATAGCCCATCGTCGTGCCCCCGAGATTGAAAGGCGGCAGGATCGAGAAGAGATGGCAGCCGATATCGGCCGAGATCTGGTGCGGACCCAGTTCCTTCTCGACGAGCTTCATCGCCGCGAAGATAGGCCGCTCGGGACAGCCAATGCAGAAGCCGGCCGGGCGCGGCGGCACGATCTCGACCAGTTGCTTGACAGGCTCGGCCGAGACGATGTTGTCGGCACTCGGCAGCGGCGGGCGGTTGCCGAGCAGATGCGGGGCGTTCTGGTCGAGAAATGCGCCAATGCCCTTGCTCAGCACGGCTGCGGTATAGTCGCCTCCGAGCGGCAGCACATCCTTGCCTGCGAGCTTGGCCGCGATGCCGCGGCGGCGCAGGACCGTGCCGATCGCCTGCTCGATATATTCCGGGTGCCCTTCCTCCACGGCCAGCACGGCGCGCTTGTCACGGCAGAAATCGGCGACCTCGTCATCCGCCAGCGGATAGGTGACGTTGAGGACGTAGAGCGGGATCTTGCTGTCGCCATAGGCGTCGGCCAGGCCGAGATATTGCAGCCCGCGCATCACGGAATTGTACATTCCGCCCTGCATGACGATGCCGATTTCGCCGGCATCGGGGCCGAAGAACTCATTGAGCCTGCGGCGCTTGATGAAATCGACCGCCGCCGGCCAACGCTGTTCCAGCTTCTGCCGATCCTGCAGCATCGAGGCCGGCGGCAGCACGATGCGGTTGAGATCGCGCTGCGGATTCTCCAGCGCTTCGCGGATGGTGAAGGCGGGCTTGCGGTTGTCCTTGGCGACGAACTGGCCGTGGACATGGCAGGCGCGGATGCGGACCTGCAGCATGACCGGCGTGTTGGTGGCTTCGGAGAGCTCGAAACCATCCTCGACCGATTTGACGATCGATTCGAGATTAGGACGGGGGTCGAGCAGCCAGAGCTGCGACTTCATCGCGAAAGCGTGGCTGCGCTCCTGAGGGATCGACGAGCCTTCGCCGTAATCCTCGCCGAGAATGATCAGCGCGCCGCCGGTCACGCCGCCCGAGGCCAGGTTGGTCAAGGCATCGCTGGCGACATTGGTGCCGGCCGTCGACTTCCAGGTCACGGCCCCGCGCAGCGGATACATCACCGAGGCCGAGAGCGAAGCGGCGGCGGCCGCTTCCGAGGCCGAGGATTCGAAATGGACACCGAGCTCGTCGAGCACGTCCTTGGCGTCGGCCAGCACATCCATCAGATGGGAGATGGGCGAGCCCTGATAGCCGCCGACATAGGAAACGCCGGATTGCAGCAGCGCCTTGGTAATGGCGAGGATGCCCTCGCCACGAAAGATCTCGCCCTCGCCGAGGCGCAGATCCTCGACCTCGCGCGCAAATGAGCGTTCCGCCATCGATCCCTCCACGCCGAGCCGACGGCGGAACCGCTCGATGCACGCCCCTTCCCCTCGGGGCGCTCGAGCCGAACCGCGCGGTCTTCAGGCTCTTCCGTCAATTACTTTATGCCTTAACTAATTCACGTCAAGCCTGCCGCAGGGCGAGACCCCCGCTCCGGCCATGCTCGCCTCCAAGGCAAAATATTGATATTCCTCACGATATCCGTTTTGCGCATATTTTCGCAAGAATTACATTTCATCGAAAAACTTGACAGTGATTGTTCAGGCACGGATTGTCCCATCGCGCACGGCCACGTCACGCAAACCGCAGGGTCGCAAGTATCCTGCGATCGGACGAGGCCATGCCGCGCAGATGCAGATGGCGTGCCGCGAATGGCGACGCTCCAAACGATCACCATCAGCAACAGGGGAATCACGATGCGTTACCGGATCTGCGCCGCCGCGACGGCCATCTCGCTCGTACTCGCTGCAACGTCCGCACGGGCGGAGATCGTGGTCGGCTTCGTCACCGGCCTGAGCGGGCCGATCTCGTCGATCGGCATCCCCAACGCCAAGGGCATCGCTGCGGGCGCAGCCCATAAGAGCGAGGTCGGCGGCGAAACGATCCGCATCATCCAGCTCGACGACGCCTCCGACCCGACGGCCGCGGTGCGCAATACCCGCAAGCTCGTCGAGCAAGAGAAGGTCGATTTCCTGATCGGCACCTCGGGCGCCCCCCAGACTGTGGCGATGGCGACCGTCGCCACCGAGCTCAACGTGCCGATGATCGCGATCTCGCCGATCGCGGAGCCGGCGAAGGGCGATGGCGGCCCCTGGGTCGTGCAGATCCCGCACCCACAGCTGCTGCTGGCGCAAGGCGTCGTCGCGGACATGAAGAAGCGCAACGTCAAGACGATCGGCTTCATCGGCTTCAGCGACGCGCTTGGCGACCTGATGTACAATTCGCTGACCGCGGCAGCGCAGGAAGCCGGCATCAAGGTCGTCAACAACGAGCGCTATGCCCGCACCGACACCTCGGTGATGCCGCAGGTGCTGAAGACGATCGCAGCCCGCCCCGACGCGATCATGGTCGGCGGCACCGCCACGCCGGGCGCCCTCCCCGTGCTGGCGCTGAGCGAGCGCGGCTACAAGGGTCCGATCTACGGCAATAACGGCATGATCAGCACGGATTTCCTGCGCGTTGCCGGCAAGGCGGCGGATGGCCTGATCTGCCCGACCGGGCCGGTCGCCGTCGCCGAGCAGCTGCCGGACGACAATCCGATCAAGGCCGTCGCGCTGGCCTATCGAGACGCTTACGAGAAGGCGAACGGCAGCAAGCCGACGGACGGTTTCTCGGCTTATGCTTTCGACGGCTGGGTCGTGTTCACCGATGCCGCCAGGCGGGCATTGGAGAGTGGCGCCAAGCCCGGCACGCCCGCCTTCAAGGAGGCGCTGCGCCAGGCGCTGATGTCGAGCAAGGAGGTCGTCGGGACCCACGCCGTCTATAACTTCACGCCGCAGAGCAGCTTCGGCGTCGACGACCGCTCGCGCGTTCTGGTGAAGATCGAGCAGGGCGGCTGGAAGCTCCTGCCCTGACATCCTAGACAGCCGCGCCGGCCTATTTGGCCGGCGCGTTCTGCATGTAGGCCTCGACCAAGGTCGACGTCCTGCGGTAATGCGCGGCCAGCAACGCGACCGCTTCATCGCTGCGGCGCGCCAGTGTCGCCTCCATGATCTCTCGGTGCTCCAGCGCCACGTCGCGGCTGGCGGCGGGATTCTGGCCTGCCAGCGTCGGCAGGCGGTAGCGTTGCGTTTCGACATAGAGCTGGTCGGCAATGTCGATCAGGCGGCGCGACCGACAGCGGACAATCAGGGCGCGGTGGAAATCCTGGTGCCGCGTCTCGAGCGCGATCAGCTCGTCATCGCCAATTCCGCCTGCGGCCGCCTTGCGGCGAACCTGCAGATCGAGCGCATGGAAGGCGGCGACGATGCCGGCCTCCCAATCGTCATCGCCATGGGCGATCGAACGACGCAGCGCCTCGCACTCGATCAGGATGCGCGTCTCGGTCGCGTCCCACATCTCCTCGATCGAAACCGGCGCGACCGAAAAGCCGCGCAGCGGTGCCGTCGCGACCAGACGCTCCGTCTGGAGCCGGTTCAGCGCCTCGCGCAGCGGTGAGAAACTCAGGCCGTAGCGCTGCTTGAGCAGCTCCAGCCGCAAGGGCTGGCTCGGCGCGAAGACGCCGGCGACGATATCCTGGCGCAGGCGCCGATAGGCAGCCTCTGCCAAGGTCGCGGCCCCGCCCTGGGAATCCAGGATCTCGTCATTCGCCGGCTGTGCCCCGCTTCGCCCCACACGCACCCGGTATCTCCTCATTCGTCTAGTCCCTCAGGCTCTACACCAGCAGAGGATCTAACGCAAAAATATCTTTCTTTCGAAAATATGACATGCCATATAAACCCCATCGTGACCTGAACGGAGGCTCGCATGTCCATTTCCCGAGAGAACCACCGCGAGGACGTCGCTGGTCGTGCGAACGTCGAAGACACACCTGAGCTGCTGGCCTATTACGATCAGCTCGAACGTCTCGAAGCCGGCGCGCTCTGGACCGTCGCCAACAAGATCGAGCCCTGGCAGCCGAAATCGAAATCCGAGCCGGTGCTGTGGCGCTATCGCGATCTGCGCGAGCACGTGCTGCGCTCGATCGAGCTGGTCACGCCGGAAAAGGCCGGGCGGCGGGTGATCTATCTCAACAATCCGGGCCGTCGCGACGTCTCGGCGGCCGTGGGCTGGCTCTATTCCGGCCTTCAGGTGATGAATCCGGGCGAAGTCGCCTCGGCTCACGCGCATTCAGCCTCGGCGTTGCGCTTCATCATGGAAGGCTCCGGCGCCTACACGATCGTCGACGGCCACAAGATGACCCTGGGCGCCAACGACTTCGTGCTGACGCCGAACGGCACGTGGCACGAGCACGGCGTCGCCGCGGACGGCTCGCCTTGCCTTTGGCAGGACGGGCTGGACATCCCGCTCGTGAACACCCTCGAGGCCAATTTCTACGCTGTCCATGAGGATCTTCAGCAGGCCGTCGGCTACCCCGTCGACGACGCCACGGGGACCTGGGGCAATCCGGGCCTGCGCCCCTACGGCACGCAATGGGACAAGCCCTATTCGCCGTTGCTCAAATACGAATGGGCGCCGACCTACGAGGCGCTGCAGCGCTACGCCAAGGTCACGGACGGCTCCGCCTTCGACGGCATCCTGATGAACTACGTCAATCCGGTGACCGGCGGGCCGGTGATGCAGACGATCGGCGCATCGATGCAGCTGTTGCGCCCCGGCGAGCGTACGAAGGCCCATCGCCACACCGGCAGCTTCATCTACCAGGCGGCCAAGGGCAAAGGCTACTCGATCATCAACGGCAAGCGCTTCGATTGGCAGGAGCGCGACATCTTCTGCGTACCCTCCTGGGCCTGGCACGAGCACGCCAACGCCTCCGACCGGGATGACGCCGTCCTGTTCTGCTTCAACGACATGCCGGTGATGAACGCGCTTGGCCTCTATCGCGAGGAGGCCTTCGGCGAAAACGGCGGACAACAGCCCCTGGCGGCCTGAGGACCTTCAACCATGCGTTTCGTGACCTATCGCAGCGTCGTCGACGCTGCGGCCCGCCTCGGCGTGATCGAGGGTGATCTCGTCGTCGATGTCGAGCAGCTCGGTGCCAAGGCCGGACTGGGCTTCCCTTCCACCATGCTCGCATTCATCGAGCTCGGGCCGGCCGCCCTGGCCGCCCTGCGCCAGGCGCTCGACGATCAACGCGGGCGCTGGCCGGTGGGTGCGGCGTTGCCGCTCGGCAATGTCAAGCTGCTGGCGCCGATCCCGCGCCCGCGCAAGAACATCTTCGGCATCGGCCTGAACTATGTCGAGCATGTTGCGGAATCGGCCCGCACACTCGACACCTCCAAGGACCTGCCCAAGCAGCCGGTGATCTTCTCGAAGCCGCCGACCTCCGTCATCGGGCCGGGCGACGCGATCGAGCACAACCGGGCGATCACCCAGCAGCTCGACTGGGAGGTCGAGCTCGCAGTCGTCATGGGCCGGACCGCCCGGCGCGTCTCCGAGGCCGACGCCCTCGCCCATGTCTTCGGCTACAGCGTGCTGATCGACGTCAGCGCGCGCGACAACCGCCGCGCCGGACAGTGGATCTATTCGAAGGGACAGGACACCTACGCGCCCTTCGGGCCCTGCATCGTCACCGCCGACGAGATCGGCGATCCGCATGCCCTCGACCTGTGGCTGACCGTGAACGGGCAGATCAAGCAGAAGTCGAACACGCGGCACATGCTCTTCAAGA
Organism: Allobosea lupini; assembly: GCF_900109525.1. Taxonomy (GTDB): domain Bacteria; phylum Pseudomonadota; class Alphaproteobacteria; order Rhizobiales; family Beijerinckiaceae; genus Allobosea; species Allobosea lupini. The sequence goes on from NZ_FOAN01000001.1 coordinate 617,240, forward strand.
TCCCGACGCTGATCGCCGACATCAGCGCCGCGATGACGCTGGAAGCCGGCGACATCATCGCCTCGGGCACACCGGACGGCGTCGGGGCCGGCAGGACACCGCAGGAATGGCTCTGGCCGGGCGACATCGTGGAAGCCGGCGTCGACGGCATCGGCACGATCCGCCACCCAGTCGTCGCGGTCTGACGGGTCGAGACGGTTGATCCTATTCCAACAAAACAACAGGGGACGGACTAGATGACAAGGATATCCCTATCGCACCCGGCCATCGCCGCAGCCTTTCTCGCCGCGACCCTGGCCACGCCGGCCGGCGCCCAGGGCGGCCCGGCGACGCCGACCACGATCGGCTTCATCACCACGCTCTCTACCCCGGCAGGCTACATCGGAGAGGACATCCGCGACGGCTTCCAGCTTGCCTTGAAGGACGGCACGCTCGGCGGCGTGCCGGTCAAGCTAGAGATCGAGGACGACAGCCTGAAGCCGGCCAATGCCAAGCAGGCGGCCGATCGCATGGTACAGTCCGGCATCAAGCTCTTCACCGGAGTCAACTTCTCGAACGTGCTGGCGGCAGTCGTGCCTGGCGTCCTCGAAGCGGGCGGCTTCTATGTCAGCCTCAATCCCGGGCCGTCGGTCTTCGCCGGCGAGAAGTGCAACCGCAACTATTTCGTCGCGTCCTACCAGAACGATGCCTTCCACGAGGCGGCAGGCCTGTCCGCCAATCGGCTGGGCTACCAGCGTGTCGTCCTGCTCGCACCGGCCTATCAGGCGGGGCGTGACGCGCTCGAAGGGTTCAAGCGAACCTTCAAGGGCGAGATCATCGGCGAAATCTACACGAAGCTCGACCAGACCGACTTCTCGGTCGAACTTGCGCGCGTGCGTTCGCTGCAGCCCCACGCGATCTACCAGTTCCATCCCGGCGGAGCCGGCATCAACTTCGCCAAGCAATATGCCAATTCCGGCCTGTCGAAATCCGTGCCGATGCTGATCCCGAGCTTCTCGATGGATGCGCGCATGATCGGCGCCACCGGCGAGGCCGCAGACGGCATCTATGCTTCCGCGGTCTGGACCACGGAACTCGACAATCCTGCGTCGAAGGCCTTCGTCGAAGCCTTCCGCAAGGCCTATTCGCGCACCCCGACGATGTACGCCCAGCAAGCCTACGATACCGCCAACCTCATCGGCAGCGCGCTCAAGGCGGTCAACGGCGACATCGGCAAACAGGCGGAGTTCCGCGACGCCCTGCGAAGGGCGCAGTTCACGGCGGTACGGGGCAAGTTCTCGCTCGGGCCGAACCAGCACCCGATCCAGGACTACTACCTGACGAAGTTCGCGAAGAACGCCTCCGGCGAGATCGTGCAGACGATCATCAGGAAAGTCGCCGAGGACTACGGCGACGCCTACGCCGCGCGCTGCAAGATCGACTGACGTCCCGCGCCGCCGGCGTTCGAACGGCGGCGTTCTCAATCCATAAAAGGGCGGTCCGGGGATGATCCTCTTGATCGAGCAGGTCCTGAACGGCCTGCAATACGGCGCCATGCTGTTCATGCTGGCGTCCGGCTTGACCCTGATCTTCGGGATCATGGGCGTCATCAACCTGACCCACGGCTCCCTCTACATGGTCGGCGCCTATTGCGCTGCCTTTGCGGTGCTGAAGAGCGGGTCGTTTCTGGTCGGCATCGCCGCCGCCCTGGCCGGCGCCGGGCTCTATGCCGTCGTGCTAGAGCTCGCGGTCGTGCAATGGCTTTATCGCCGCGATCATCTCTATCAGGTGCTGGCGACGCTCGGGCTGATCCTGTTCACCAACGAGGCGGTGAGCCTGATCTTTGGCCGCCGCCCGCCCCTGATGGACATCCCACCCTTCCTGCAGGGTTCGGTGGCCGTCCTTCCCGGACTCGATTACCCCCTAATGCGCCTGGCCTTCATCGGCGTCGGCGGCCTCGTCGCCATCGGGCTCTGGCTCCTCGTCAACCACACACGGCTGGGCATGCTGGTCCGGGCAGGCGCCGACGACCGCGAGATGGTGTCTGCGCTCGGCGTCGACATCCGCCGCCTCTACACGCTGGTCTTCGGTCTTGGCGGATTGCTCTGCGGACTGGCCGGCGTCATGGCGGCGCCGCTGCTCGCGGTCGAGATCGGCATGGGCGAGAGGGTGCTGATCACCACCTTCGTCGTCATCGTCATCGGCGGCGTCGGCTCGATCCGCGGGGCCCTTGTCGGGGCTCTGCTGGTCGGCATGGTCGACGGCCTCGGCCGCGCCTACCTGCCCCAGGGCCTGCAGATGCTGCTGCCGCCCTCGGTCGCCGATACGCTCAGCGCGGGTCTCGTTTCGGCGAGCATCTACGTCCTGATGGCGATCGTTCTGCTCGTGAGGCCGCTTGGCCTCCTGCCCGCGCGGAGCTGACAGATGCGCCTATCCTTGCGCACGATGGCGATCCTGCTCGGCCTCGCACTCTTCCTGGCCGTTCCGCCCGCTGCCGATGCGAGCGGCAGCCCGGCCCTGCTCGGCCTTGCGAACCGCATTCTGATCTATGCGATCGCCGCGGTCAGCCTCGACCTGATCATCGGCTACGGGGCGATGGTCAGCTTCGGCCACGCCATGTTCTTCGGCCTCGGCGGCTACACGGTCGGGATCGTCGCCCACCACACCTTCGGCGGCGACCCGCTGCTGGGCTGGGCGGGCACGAACACCGCGCTGATCGTCTGGCCGCTCGCGCTCCTCGTCTGCGCGCTCACCGCCTTGGTGGTCGGCGCGCTGGCGCTGCGAACGAGCGGCGTCCAGTTCATCATGATCACGCTCGCCTTCGCGCAGATGGTCTTCTTCATCCTGGTCTCGCTGCAGATCTATGGCGGCGACGACGGGCTGATGCTGGAGCGGCGCAACCAGCTGCCACTGATCGATCTCGCCCGGCCGCAGACCTTCTACTATCTCTGCCTGGCGCTGCTCGTGGCCTGGACGGCAATCTGCGCCTCGATCGTCAACTCGCGCTTCGGCCTCATTCTCCAGGCGCTGCGCCAGAGCGAGCGGCGCGCCATCAATCTCGGCATCCGCCCCTTCCCGTTCAGGCTTGCGGCCTTCGTGATCTCCGCCGTCGGAACCGGGCTCGCCGGCGTGCTGTGGGCGAACTACGCGCGTTTCGTCACCCCGGACATGGCCGCCTGGAGCAAGTCCGGCGAGTTCATGGCGATCGTCGTGCTGGGTGGGCTCGGCACCCTGCTCGGCCCCATCGCCGGCACAGCGGTGTTCATCGCGCTCGAGCAACTCCTCTCGACCTGGACCGAGCACTGGATGATCGTGATGGGACCGGTCCTGACGCTGGTTGCACTGTTCGGCCGGCGTGGCATCGCCGGCCGCCTGTTCGGAGGCCGTCGTGACTGATGCCCTTCCGCAGACTGACGCGACGCCCGTCCTTGCGATCGAAAGGCTTCGCAAGAGCTTCGGCGCGCTGGTCGCGACCGACGATGTCTCACTGGAGGTCGGCACTGGCGAACTGCACGCGTTGATCGGCCCCAACGGCGCCGGCAAGTCGACGCTGATTACCCAGATCTGTGGCGAGATCAGGCCGAATGCTGGGCGCATCCTGTTCGAGGGGCGCGACGTGACTGCACTGCCGGCGCCGGCGCGCGCAAGGCTCGGTCTCGGCCGGACCTTCCAGATCACGCAGCTCTGTCCCGACTTCACCGCGATCGAGAACGTGCTGCTCTCAATCGAGGCGCGGCATGGCGGCTCCTTCGACATGTTCTCCAATCCGCGTCGGAATGCCGCTCATCGCGAACTGGCGCGGGACTGGCTCGATCAGGTCGGCCTTGCAGCCCAGGGCGGGCGCACGGTCGCGGAGCTGGCGCATGGCGAGCGCCGGCAACTCGAGATCGCGGTGGCGCTGGCCCGCCAGCCCAAGCTGCTGCTGCTCGACGAGCCGATGGCGGGGATGGGAGCGGAGGAATCGGCGAGCCTGACCAAGCTGCTTCAGAGCCTGAAACGCCGCTACGCCATCCTGCTCGTCGAGCACGACATGGATGCTGTCTTCGCGCTGGCCGACCGCATCAGCGTGCTGGTCTATGGGCGGGTCGTCTTCACGGGCACGGTCGAGGAGGTGCGCGGGCATCCGGAAGTCCGCGCCGCCTATCTCGGGGAGGATCGGCCATGCTGACGATCGAGGCATTGGAAGCCGGCTATGGACAGAGCCGGGTCCTGTTCGGCCTGTCGATGGTCGCGCGGGCCGGCGAGGTTGTCTCGCTCATCGGCCGAAATGGCATGGGCAAGACGACGACAGTGCGCGCCATCATGGGCATGACCCGTCCAACAGGCGGTCGTATCAGCTTCGGAGATCACCCGCTTGCCGGGCTCGCGCCGCACGCGATCGCGCGGTTGGGACTTGGGCTCGTGCCGGAGGGGCGGCGGATCTTTCCCTCGCTGACGGTCGAGGAGAACCTCGTCGCCACCGCGCGCACCGACACGCGAAACAGCAATGCGTGGACGCTCGAGCGGGTCGTGGCGCTCTTCCCGCGCCTCGGCGAGCGTCGCCGGCAGTCTGCGCGGACGCTGTCGGGCGGTGAGCAGCAGATGCTGGCGATCGGCCGGGCGCTGATGACGAACCCGCGCCTGCTCATCCTCGACGAGGCGACGGAGGGACTGGCGCCGCTGATCCGCGCCGAAATCTGGCGCTGCCTCCACCAGCTCAAGCAGGCCGGGCAGACCATCGTCGTCATCGACAAGAACCTCGGCGAGATGGCCGCGCTGGTCGACCGCCACCACATCGTCGAGAAGGGCCGCGTGGTCTGGTCAGGCACGCCGACGGAGCTGGACAGCCAGGCCAATCTCGCCAAGCGCTATCTCGGCATCTGACGGAGGCGGAGGATGACGCAGGCACCGATCCTCTATCGCGGCATGGACAGGGCGACGCTGGCGCGCGAATACGATGCGCGCGCCAGCGTGCCGTCGTTCGATGCAGAATACGCGCGCTACGTCGCCGGCAGCGAGGCCGTGCAGCGCGAACACCGGCGCATCGCCGACATCGTCTATGACGCAGCAAGCGGCGAAACGCTCGACATCTATCCGGCGGAGCCCGGCGCGCCGCTCTTCCTGTGGATCCATGGCGGCTACTGGCGGGCAAGCTCGAAGGACGACAATGCCTTCGTCGTCCCGGGGCTCAAGGCACAGGGCCTGGCCGTCGCGGTCATGAACTATACATTGGCTCCGCAGGCCTCGCTGGACGAGATCGTCCGACAGACCCGCACCGCCCTCGCCTTCCTGCATCGCGAGCGGGCGCGCTACGATGTCGGCGCCATCGCGGTCGGCGGCTCGTCAGCCGGCGGACATCTCACCGCGATGCTACTCGCCGGCGGCTGGCATGCCGCCTACGGCATGCCAGGGGATGTGATCGAGGTCGCGCTCGATCTCTCGGGCCTGCACGATCTGGAGCCGCTGCGCCATGTCGAGGTCAATGACTGGCTCGGTCTCGACGACGCTTCGATCGCGCGCAACAGCCCGATTCGCCATGTTCCAATCCGGTCACGGACGGCGCTGATCAGCGCTGTCGGCGGGCTCGAAACCAGCGAGTTCCGCCGCCAGACCACCGACTTCGCCGCGACCTGGGCTGCCGCCGGCCATCGCGGCGACACCGTCGCCATGCCGCGGCACAACCATTTCGACATAGCTCTCAGCCTCGGCGACCGCGGCAGCATCCTGGCCGCGGCTGTCGCGAGCGCACTGGGACGACAGATGACTTGACCGGGATGAACCGGCCGCGCGCCGCAGTCGATATCGAACCTGCTGGACATCGCCGCCGAATTGCGGAATCTCGCGGCGATGACCGAAGCCCCGCAAGCTGATGTGCGTTTCCATCGGGCCGAATGGCCGTTCTACTGGATCGCGCGCGTCACCGGCCGCTATTTCCAGACCATGGAGACGGCGCTGGACAGGATCGGCATCGACGTTCCCAGCTATCGCGTGCTGATGACGCTCTACGAAGACCGTCGCGTCAGCGTGTCGGCCATCGCCGATGCGTGTGTGATCAAGCTCAGCACCGCCACGCGCATCGTCCAACGCATGGCGAAGGACGGGCTGGTCGAGACACGGCCGAGTCTAAGCGACCGCCGTGTTACCGAGGTCAGCCTGACGCCCAAAGGCGAGGCCCTGCGCCACCAGGCCTGGGCGATCGCCGAGGGTGTCCTCGCCCACGCTTTCGCCGGCGTCGATGAGCGCGAGCGGCAACGTTTGAACCACCTGCTCGCCGGCGTCTTCGATCGTCTGCCAGGCTGAGCGCCCCCGTTCACTGCCCTCACTCCACGGGACGGACCGGCGTCCCGGCGCCCATCGCGCATATGGCCGAAAGATTGCGGGAAGAGGGATTGCCAACGCGGCCTGGATACGGCATATTACGTGAATAATCACGTAATATGCATTGAGGAATTCGCTCACACGCCGTCGAGTGCCGAGCATGCCAAGCCGCTGGCGCGGCAGGCTAGGCGCAGCGCAAACTTTGGAGGGACGTGCCATGAACAAGGCCTTGAACCCCGCCGCGGCTCGCGAAGCCGTCCTGAGCGCACTTCTCGACGAGATCCGCGCCCGCCGCGACGAGTTCGAGAAGCTGACCTACGTGCCCCTCGACATGGTTGAGAAACTCAAGACCGTCGGAGCCTACCGTGCCTTCGTGCCGAAGGAGCTGGGGGGCGACGCGAGCAGCCCGGCCGAATTCTGCCGGCTCATCGAACGGCTTTCGGAGGCGGACGCCTCGACCGGGTGGGTCGCGAGCTTCGGCGTCTCCGCGGTCTACCTCGCCGCCCTGCCGCCCGCGACCTTCAAGGCGATCTACGGGCAGGATCCCAACACTGTCTTCGCCGGAGCGCTTTTCCCGCCGCAGGCCGCGCGCGAGGTCGAGGGCGGTTTCGAAGTCCAGGGCCGCTGGCCCTATTGTTCGGGATGCATGGGTGCGAGCCTGATCGGAGCCGGCATCCGTGTCGAGGGCGGCTCAGCCTCTGGCCTCCCGCGCATGGCGGTGATGCCGCGCGACAAGGTCCAGATCAAGCACAGCTGGGACACGCTGGGGTTGTCCGCCACCGGCAGCCATGACGTGGTGGTCGACTGCGTGGTCGTCCCGGAGGAATGGACCTTCATCCGTGGCGGGCGCGCCCAGCGCGACGAGCCGATCTTCCGCTATCCCTCCATGGCGCTGGCGGCCCAGGTCTTGGCCGTCGTCGGATTGGGAACCGCCCGCGAGGCGCTGAACTGGCTTCACCGCGAGGCACGCGACAAGCCGGCGATCACCGGCGCTCCGCCGATCGGCGCCCGCCCGCACATCCAGGCCGAACGCGGCCGGGCCGAGGCCCGGCTGCGGTCAGCCCGCAGCTTTTTCTACGAAGCGATCGAAGAGGCGTGGGAGGATATTCTCGCGGGCGACGACCTCGAGCGCGATGTGCATGTCCGTCTGCGCCTGGGTGCAACCGAGGCGGCCGCGGCCGGCGCCGAGGTCACCCGCATGGCCTTCGTCATGGCCGGCACCGAAGCGATCCGCCGCGGACACCCGGTCTCGCGCTGCATGCTCGATGCCGCAGCCGTGGCGCAGCATGCCTTCCTCGGCCAGGGCACCTGGACATCCGCCGGCGCGGCCTTGCTCGGCCAGCCCAGTTTCCCCGGCTATCCCTGAGACATCTGCGAGAGGAGACCTGCCATGACCGAAGCCAAGCCGATCCGAACCCTGTTCTGCATCGCCGTGCAGCAGAATTTCTTCGACCTGCCCTTCTCCCAGATCGGCCCAGTCTGGAAGGCGTTCGGCACGATGATGAAGGGGATCTCGGAGCTGCCGGGCGTCACGATCCTCGGCATGCTCGACGACGACGAAACCATGGTCGGCACCTCGCCCACCGGCTTCCCCTGGACAGCCTACATCATGGCCGACGTGCCGGACCGCGAGACCGTGCGGCTGGCCTGCAACCTCTTCCGCACCACGCCCGTGGGCGACACGGACGAGCGACTTTGGAAGTACTGCCGGGTCGAAGCCCGGATGGGCCGGGCCCTGGAAGTTCCGACCAATCTTTGAGGCAGCCATCGCCTGCACGGAGCTCGCATGACCGCCAGCGACAATCCCCACACCGCCATCGTCACCGGCGCCGCCTCAGGCTTCGGAGCCGTCGCCGCCCGTGCTCTGCACCTGGCCGGCCATCGGGTCGTCGTGACCGACATCGACGGGGACGCGGCGCGGCGTCTGGCCCTGGAACTCGACCCTGCCGGGGCGAACGCCATTGCAGCCGTGCTCGATGTCCGCCGGCCGGAGGATTTCGAACGCGTCCGCGACGAGGCGATCGGCCACTGGGGTTCGGTCGAGATTCTCGTCAACAACGCCGCCGTGACGGTTGCGCGGCCGCTGCTGGAGATCGAGCCTGCCGAATTCAACGCCGTGATGGCGACAAATGCGGGCGGGGTCTTCGCCGGCAGCCAGATCCTCGGCCGGCACTTCAAGGAGCGCGGCTACGGCCGCATCGTGAACCTCGCCTCGCTCGCGGGGCAGAACGGCGGCACGGCGACGGGCGCCCACTATGCCGCCTCGAAAGGCGCGATCCTGACCCTGACCAAAGTCTTCGCGCGCGATCTCGCGCCCTTCGGCATCACCGTGAACGCGATCGCGCCGGGGCCGATGGACACACCGCTCGTCCATGCGCTTGTGCCGGCGGAAAAGATGCCCGGCCTGCTCGCCAACATCCCCGTGGGGCAGCTGATCGACCCGGGCTTCGTCGCCGAGATGATCGTGCTGCTCGCTTCGCCCGCCGCCGCCTCTGTGACGGGGGCCTGCTGGGACGTCAATGGCGGCCTCTTCATGCGCTGACGCGCGACACGCCGGACACATTCGAGGGAGAGAGCCGATGACTGTCAGCGCCACGAGCTTCCGCGAAGGCATGAGCTGCCTGGGCGCCGCGGTCAGTCTCATCACCTCGGGTGGTCCCGAAGGGCGCCATGGGATGACCGCCTCGGCTGTCTGCTCGATCACCGACAGTCCGCCGACGCTGCTGGTCTGCGTCAACCAGAAGAACCGCTCGCACGACGTCTTCAACGGCAACGGCAATCTCTGCGTCAACGTCCTCGCCGGCAGGCACGTCGCGTTGGCGGACATCTTTGCCGGGCGCGGCGATACGACCCGCTTCGAGACCGGGAACTGGATGACGCTGGAGACCGGAGCGCCCGTACTGGCGGACGCGGTCGCCGCCTTCGACTGCCGGATCATGGAGCGTCGCGCGATCGGCAGTCATTCGGTCTTCTATGCGAGGGTCGTCGGCCTGCTCACATCGGCACAGGCAGCCGAGACCGTGATCTGGTTTGACCGCCGCTATCACCCGCTGAAGGCGGCGGTGTCCGAGCAAAGCAGCCTGGCCTGAGAGGCTGCGGCAATCCCGCGCTGCATAAGGCCTGCGTCGCGATCAATCGCCCCAGCCTGCCGCCCTGGATATGGCGGCGGCGCGTGAGCGCAGCGCCTCGGCGATCGGACCGGCGAGATCGTCGTCCATCGTTCCGATCGGCCCCATCAAGGTGATCGCCGCGATCATCAACCCGGTCTGATCGAGGATCGGGGCCGAGAGCGAGGTGAAATTCGCCAGGAGCGCGTCACGGCAGCGGCTGATGCCTGCGGCGCGGATCGAGGTCAGCATCGTCTCGAGTTCGGCACGATCGCGCGGCGTGTCGTCGGGCCCTTCTCGCTCCTGCCGCGTTCGCTCCTCCTTGAGCGCCGCCACGACGAGCTCTTCGCTGAACGCAGGCGGCAGATGCGCGACGAAATTGCGTCCGAGCGCCGAGCGAAGCAGCGGCAGCACGCTGCCGACGCGAAGCTCCAGGATAGGACGATTCCCACCGGCCTCGACACGGTAGATGATCGTCGGCCCGCGATTGCCCCAGACCCCGAGGAAGACGGTCTGGCCGATCTCATCGGCGAGCTCGGTCATGACCGGCCTCGCCGCCGTGAACACGTCGAACTGCTCGATCGCAGCCAGACCGAGCTTCAGCGCATAGGGCCCGAGCGCATAGCAGCCGGTGTCCTCCTCTTGCCGGACGATGCCCACCGCCTGGAAGCTGACCAGATAGTAGTGGACGTTGGCAGCCGACATTCCGGTGCCTGCGGCGATGGCCTTGAGCGGTACTGGCCGCAGCGCCATGCGCAGATGATCGAGGATGCGGAAGCCGATCTCGATCGACTGGATGCCGCGCCGAGCCGGACGCCCGGCCTTGTCATCCGCACCCGTGAAGAGCTGCTCCGCAACTGATTCGGGCTGCTCGGCTTGCGAGCCAGAGGCGGATCGCGGACGGGACAGGCGCGCCGCCGAGTTGGAAGAACCCGGCGAATTTCCCTTTTTCGTCAATTGAATAACCCCGTTCGCGGCGTGCCTCAACTGTGGGCAAGGCCGGATGGAATTTCAAGCTTGCTTGATTTGATATTATCAATCAGATTTGACTATAGCGAAATTTGAGCTGCTTCCGGCATCGACCTGAAGCATGACAGCCGGCGAACGGGGATATCATGGACACCGCGATGCGAGCCGGACTGTCGTTGTCGGTCGGCGATGTCTTCGCCGGGCTCTGGTATCCCATCGTCATCACGGCCGTGGTTTACGTCATCGGATCCCTGCTGCTGCCGAACCGTCCCGAGCTCGAGCCTGGCAACTGATCACCTCAGCCAAGCGGCGGCTCCGATCCCGGCTGCCGCGCACTCCCAATCATCGATCGAAGCGAGTTGATCCGATGCAGCCGCCGCCCCTGCCACGCTACAAGGCCGCCGTCGCGCAGGTGGCCTCCGTTCCGGACGATGCGCAGGCTTCGGCGGCGAAGGCCGCCGGGCTGATCAGGGAGGCGGCACAGGCGGACGCGCGCCTCATCGTGTTTCCGGAAGCGTTTCTCGGTGGCTATCCGAAGGGGCATTCCTTCGGTGCGCCGGTCGGCATGCGCAAGCCGGAGGGCCGGGAGGCGTTCCGCCGCTACTGGGAAGCGGCCATCGCTCTCGACGGACCCGAGGTTGCGCTGATCACTGAGGCGACGGCCGAAACCGGTGTTTTCGCCGTCATCGGCTGCATCGAGCGCGACGGTGGCACGCTCTATTGCACGGTCCTGTTCTTCGACGGCGCGCAGGGTCTGGTCGGCAAGCACCGCAAGCTGATGCCGACCGCGGGGGAGCGGCTGATCTGGGGCTTCGGCGACGGCTCGACCATGCCCGTCATCGAGACCTCGCTCGGCCGGATCGGCGCCGTGATCTGCTGGGAGAACTACATGCCGATGCTGCGCATGCACATGTTCGCGCAGAACATCGGCATCTATTGCGCGCCTACCGCCGACGATCGTGACAGCTGGCTGCCCTCCATGCGCCATATCGCGTTGGAGGGCCGCTGCTTCGTGCTGACCGCCTGCCAGCACATCCGCCGCGGTGCCTATGCAGACGACTACGACTGCGCACTCGGCGACGATCCCCGGACGGTGCTGATGCGCGGCGGCAGCGCCATCGTCGATCCGCTCGGCGCCGTACTGGCCGGGCCCGACTTCGAAGGCGAGACGATCCTCTACGCCGAGATCGATCCCGGGCAGATCGCCCGCGGCAAATTCGATTTCGACGTGGCCGGGCACTATGCCAGGCCGGACGTGTTCCAGCTCATGGTCGATGACCGGCCCAAGCGCGCCGTCGCGACGCTCGGCGGCAACGACACGACGCGGCAGGACTGACCTCGATGCTGTTCGACATGGAAGCGCTGCCGGCGCAGGAGCGCTACAAGATCCTGACCGCCACGATCGTGCCGCGCCCGATCGCCTGGATCACCACCCTGTCACGCGCCGGCATCGTCAACGCCGCGCCCTTCAGCTTCTTCAACATGATGGGCAACGACCCGCCGACGGTTGCGATCGGCATCATGCCCCAGAACGGCAGGCTGAAGGATACCGCCGCCAACATCCTCGAAACCGGCGAGTTCGTGGTCAACCTCGTCGCCGAAGCGAATGCGGAAGCGATGAACGAGACCTGCATCGACGCGCCGCCCGAGGTCGACGAGCTCGCGCTGGCGGGGCTGACGCCGCTGCCCTCGCGCGCCGTCCAGCCGCCGCGCATCGGCGAGGCACCGGTCGCGCTCGAATGCCAGGTCCTGACCTCTCTGGTCACGGGGCCGCTACAGACCATCGTGATCGGCAGGGTGCTCAATGCCCATATCGACGACCGCTTCGTCATCGATCCCGAGCGCCACTACATCGACACGCCGGGGCTGAAGCTCATTGCCCGCCTGCACGCGAGCGGGGGGTATCTGCGCTCGACGGATCTTTTCCAGATGGATCGGCCGAGCTGGGCAAAGCGGCAGGCAAAGCGCCCTGTTACGCCGGAAGCCTAAAGCCCCTTGGCATGCCCCCATGAGCGGCCGGTTCAGGCTCGTTCATGGTTGGATTGCGGCAAAAATCATTCCCACTCGATCGTGCCGGGGGGCTTGCTGGTCACGTCGTAGACGACCCGGTTGATGCCCTTGACCTCGTTGATGATGCGGGTCGCGGTGCGGCCGAGGAAGGCCATGTCATAAGGGTAGAAATCCGCCGTCATGCCGTCGACCGAGGTCACGGCGCGCAGGGCGCAGACATGGTCGTAGGTGCGATAATCGCCCATCACTCCGACGGTGCGCACCGGCAGCAACACGGCGAAGGCCTGCCAGATCACGTCGTAGAGCCCGGCCTTGCGGATCTCCTCGAGATAGATCGCATCCGCCTTGCGCAGAATGTCGAGCTTCTCCTTGGTGATCTCGCCGGGGCAGCGGATGGCAAGACCCGGCCCCGGGAAAGGGTGGCGGCCGACGAAGGCCTCGGGCAGGCCGAGCTCGCGGCCGAGGACGCGGACCTCGTCCTTGAACAGCTCGCGCAGCGGCTCGACGAGCTTCATCTTCATGCGTTCGGGCAGGCCGCCGACATTGTGGTGGCTCTTGATGGTCACCGACGGGCCGCCGCTGAACGAGACGCTCTCGATCACGTCGGGATAGAGCGTGCCCTGGGCGAGGAAGTCGGCGCCGCCCAATTTGGCCGCCTCGGCATCGAAGACGTCGATGAAGAGCCGGCCGATGGTCTTGCGCTTTGCTTCCGGGTCGGCACCGCACTTGGCGAGCTCGGCGAGGAAAAGCTCTTCGGCCTCAACATGGACCAGCGGGATGTTATAGTGGTCCCTGAAGAGACGTACGACCTCATCGGCCTCGTTCATCCGCATCAGGCCATGGTCGACGAAGACGCAGGTGAGCTGGTCGCCGATCGCCTCGTGGATCAGCACGGCCGCGACGGCCGAATCGACGCCGCCAGAGAGCCCGCAGATCACCCGGCCCGTGCCGACCTGGTCCCGGATCTTCTTGATCATCTCGGCGCGATAGGCCGACATGCTCCAGTCGGGCTTGCAGCCGCAGATGTCGACGACGAAGTTGCGCAGCAGCCTGGCGCCATCCGGCGTATGCACCACTTCGGGATGGAACATGGTCGAATAGAAGCGCCTCTCCTCGTCGCTCGCCACCGCATAGGGCGCGTTCTCCGAAGTCGCCTTGACGGTGAAGCCGGCCGGCAGCTGCGTGACGCGGTCGCCATGGCTCATCCAGACCGGATAACGCCCACCCTCTTCCCAGACGCCCGCGAACAGGGCGGAGGGCGTGACGATCTCGACATCGGCGCGGCCGAACTCGGCGGCATGACCGCCCTCGACCGTGCCGCCGAGCTGATGGGCCATGGTCTGCTGGCCATAACAGATGCCGAGCAGCGGCAGCCCCGCGGAGAACACCTCCTGGGGCGCGCGCGGCGAATTGCCGTCGGGCACCGAGGCCGGGCCTCCGGAAAAGATCACGCCTTTCGGCTTCAGCCGCTGGAAGGCATCGGAGGCCGACTGGAACGGCGCGATCTCGCAATAGACGCCGATCTCACGGACCCGGCGCGCGATCAGCTGCGTGACCTGGCTGCCGAAGTCGATGATCAGGATGGAGTCGTGATGGGCGGGGTTCTGGGGCTGGGAGCTCGTCATGGCTCGCCATAGAAGATCAGGCCGCTTTCGTCGACGCATAAAATCAAGGGGGCGAATGGCGTTGGACGCAATTTCTCCGCGAGCTTGCGATCCGCGGTGAGCATGAGCGCGCCGGCCTGATCAGCCAAGGCGACATAGAGAGCGTCGTAGACCGAAACGCCGTGATCGATGGCAATCTTGGCTGCCACAGCGAGCAGAGAGGTCAAATCATTGCTGGCAACCCGCCGCGTCGCTGAATCCAAGGCGCGCTCGAACTGAACGGATTCGATCGATCCCTTCCGCAGCTTGCGGCAAAGCACCTCGCCGATTTCAGCTAGCGCGTGGCTGGGAGCAAGGAAAACGCTGCCGGCCGCTTCATACCCTTCGAGCACAGCTTGCGCGAGCCTGGAGCCGCTTTCGTCGACGAGCAGTTTGACGATGAAACTTGCGTCGAGAGCAACGCTACTCATCCCTCAACGCCCGAATGATGTCGACGCTGTCCTCCTGAGGCCCCGGCGGTGTCAGTGCGCGGATCGCCGCAAATTCCTTCGAGATCGGCAGATGCTCAGGCCGGTTTGCGAGCACGGTCCAATCTTGCGCGCGCCGAGCGTTCTCGGCCGCCCGCCGTACCTTTGCCAGAACCTGCTGCAAGGTCACACCATCAAGCCGCGACGCTTCAACGACCACCATGGAAGCTACTCCCGACAGACTGATTGGCTGCCCCCATGATATAGGGACGGCCCAAGCTTCGCAAAACCTTCGCTTGGATCGACGATTCAGCCCGGCGCCGCAAGGCAGCTCAAATAGAATCCGTCGGTCCCGGTCCGGCGCGGCGAGAGCTGCAAGCCGAAGCGCGTGGCGAAACGGGCGAGCAGGCCGAAATCGACCTCGCCGGTATCGAGCAGCGAGCGCGTCGCGACCGGCACGAAGCCGGGATGGCGCACCAGGAAGGCCTCGACCGCGCCGTCATTCTCCTCCGGCAGCATCGAGCAGGTGATGTAGGCGATGCGCCCACCTGGTTTCACCAGACTGGCGGCACGCGTGAGAACCTGCGCCTGTTCCTTGATGCGCTCGGCCAGCGCGCCGGGGCGCACCCGCCATTTCGCATCCGGATTGCGGCGCCAGGTGCCGGAGCCGGTGCAGGGCGCATCGACGAGCACGAGATCGATCGTGCCGACGAGATCGGCAAGCGCGTCATGGCCGCGGCTCCTGGGCACGCGGACCTCGACATTGCCGGCGCCGGAGCGGGTGAGCCGGTCATGCAGCGGCGCCAGCCGGCGGCTGTCGAGATCGGTGGCGAAGATGCGCCCGTCTCCGCCGAGGACAGCAGCCAGTGCCAGCGTCTTGCCGCCGGCGCCAGCACAGAGATCCACGACACTCATGTCGGGCTGTGCGCCGGCGAGCAGCGTCACGAGCTGCGAGCCCTCGTCCTGGATCTCGAACTCGCCGTTGAAGAAGCTCGGCTCGCTCTGCAGCGACGGGCCGCGGCCATCGGGGCCGGGCAGGAAGCGCAAGGCATCGGGCGACCAGGCGCCCGGCTCGGGCTGAAGATGCGCCAGCGCTGCACGCAGCCTGTCGCGATCGGTCTTCAGCCGATTGGTGCGGATATCGGCCGGCGCACGGCCCGCCAGAGCCTGTCCTTCGGCAACCGCATCGTCGCCGAAGCCTGCCATGAAGGAAGACCAGAGCCAGTCGGGTACATCGGCCTGCATCCAGCCTGGCGCGGCGTTGAGATCGAAGGCGGCGAGCCCGGCGACCTCGAACTCGGTCAGCGGTGCGGGGGCATGATTCTGTCCGCTGAAGAGGTCCGAGATTTCCTCGACGCCGAGGCCGCGCTGGCTGACCAGCATGCCGAGCACGAGCGCCCGCGGCGTCTCCTCACCAAGCGCATGCACCGAGGACGCGCGGCGGCGCAGCGCATCATAGACGAGCGAAGCGACGGCGGCGCGATCCTTCGAGCCGGCGAAACGGCGTGACAGCCCCCAGTCCTTGAGCGCGTCGGCCGCCGGGCGCCGGCGCTCGATCAGGTCCGCCAGGACCTCGATGGCGGCGCTGATGCGGGCGGCGGGAGTCATGTCCGGCGGTTCCTGTGCTTGCTTTGCATCGCAGCCCTCGAGCCCGGCGCCATTTCTAACGATTCCGAAGCGCGACAGCACCCTTGACGCCCTCGTCCCACAGGGCGCAAGACGATACAACTCCTTCCGCAACGCCAACCGCCCAGGAACCACTGCAATGACTGCCCTCTCCCGCCTCGCGCTTGCCGGCCTGTTCTGCCTGTCGCTTGCCGCCTGCGCCACCCAGCCGGTCGACACCACGCCGCCGCCGGCCAAGCGCCTGGACGCCAAGACCTCGCTCGAAGGCCGCCGCTGAGATTCCGGAGGCACCCGCCGCCGCATAGCGAGCGAGCGCCTCGACCAGTTTCCGATACTCCCCTTCGCAGCGCTCATGACGACATGTTCGAGGCGCTGCGCAGGGGCACGAAGCCTTCACCAGCCTGTCATATCCGCCGAGCAGTTTCGCCGCCTTTCCGCAGGAAGCGAGGATCGGACGAGATGAAGCCCCTGTTGCAGCCGGCGACCATGCTGGCGACCTTTGTCCTGGCACTGGCCGCCCAGGCCCAGAGCCCCGTGCCGACGCTCGACGGAAAGCCGGCCCTGATTGCCGGCCATCGCGGTGCCAGCGGCTATCTCCCCGAGCACACGCTCGAAGGCTACAAGCTCGCGATCGAGCAAGGCGCCGACTTCATCGAGCCTGATCTGGTCGCGACCAAGGACGGCCATCTCGTCGTTCGCCACGAGCCGATGATGTCGGGCACCACCGATGTCGCGACGCGGCCGGAATTCGCCGCGCGCAAGACGACCCGCAAGGTCGACGGCGTCGACACCACCGACTGGTTCGCCTCCGACTTCACGCTCGCCGAGCTCAAGACGCTGCGGGCCAAGCAGGCCTTCGCCGATCGCGACCAGTCGCATAACGGCAAGTACGAGATCCCGACGCTGCAGCAGGTCATCGATCTCGCCAAGGCCGAAAGCGCCCGCACCGGCCGCACCATCGGCATCTACCCAGAGATCAAGCACTCGACCTATCACTCGGCACTGGGCCTGGCGATCGAGGACAAGCTGCTCGATCAGCTCAAGGCCGCCGGCTGGACGGAGAAAACCTCGCCGGTGATCATCCAGAGCTTCGAGACCGCCAACCTCAAATATCTGCGCGGCAAGACGCAGCTGCGCCTGATCCAGCTCGTCGACGCCGACGATGTCGACAAGGATGGCGGCATCGTCCTCGCCGCGCCCTTCGACAAGCCCTACGACTTCGTCGTCACCGGCGACAAGCGCACCTTCAAGGACCTCGTCACCGCGGAAGGCCTGAAGGAGGTCAGGATCTATGCCGACGGCGTCGGCCCCTGGAAGCCCTATCTGATGCCGGCCAAGCAGGTGATCGGCGACGACGGCAAGCCGCGCGACCTCAATGGCGACGGCACGATCGACGAGCGCGACCGCGTCTTGCTGCCGCCGACCGATGTGGTGAAGAACGCCCACGCCGTCGGCCTCTTCGTCCACACCTGGACTTTCCGCAGCGAGCCCAAGCGCCTCGCCTCCGACTTCAAGGGCGATCCGGCCGCCGAGTACAAGGCCTATCTGGCGCTCGGTATCGACGGGCTGTTCTCGGACTTCCCGGACCAGGCGGTGAAGGCGCGCGACGCCAAGTAGTCGCACCGCAAGACAAGACCGCCGCACCAAATGGGCGCGGCGGTCTCATGGACACAACTAAACCTAACTCAACTCACGCTTAGTCGCAGACACGTACCGTGCGACGGATTTCCCCGCGCGGGGTTTCGCGAATTCGCGTCTCGGTGCGGCAGTCGCGCTCCGCGCGATAGGCTCGGCGGCGCTCCCAGCGATCACGCTCGCGCCAGCGATCCTCACGGTCCATCGCGCGCTGCTGCGGCGTGCGCGGGTCGATCCTGACACCGCCCGGCCCGATATCGACGGACTGCGCGAAGGCGCCGGAGCCGGCCAGCAGCAGGCCCGCGGCAAGGGTCGAAGCAAGCAGTTTCATCGGCTTTTCCTCCATTGTCGGGAAAAGCAACGAGATGGGCCGGCAAAGGTTCCCTACCGACACCGCCTCGAAATTCAGCACGCAAACGAGAACGGCGCCCGCAGGGGGCGCCGTCGCAGAAGGAACCGAGCTGCTGGATCAGTGCAGGATCTGGCTGAGGAAGAGCTTGGTGCGCTCGTGCTGCGGGTTCTTGAAGAACTCGTTGGGCTCGTTCATCTCGACGATCTGGCCGGCGTCCATGAAGATCACCCGGTCGGCGACCTGGCGGGCGAAGCCCATCTCGTGGGTGACGCAGAGCATCGTCATGCCTTCGTCCGCCAGCGAGACCATGGTGTCGAGCACCTCCTTGACCATTTCGGGGTCGAGGGCCGAGGTCGGCTCGTCGAACAGCATGATCTTCGGGCTCATGCAAAGCGAGCGGGCGATGGCGACGCGCTGCTGCTGGCCGCCCGAGAGCTGGCCGGGATACTTGCTCGCCTGCTCCGGAATCTTGACGCGCTTGAGATAGTGCATCGCGATCTCCTCGGCGTCCTTCTTGGGCATCTTGCGAACCCAGATCGGCGCCAGCGTGAGGTTCTCGAGGATCGTCAGATGCGGGAACAGGTTGAAGTGCTGGAAGACCATGCCGACGTCGCGGCGGATCTCGTCGATCTTCTTGAGGTCGTTGGTGAGCTCGGTGCCGTCGACGATGATCTGGCCCTTCTGGTGCTCTTCCAGCCGGTTGATGCAGCGGATCATCGTCGACTTGCCCGAGCCGGACGGGCCGCAAATGACCAGCTTCTCACCGCGCGACACCTTCAGGTTGATGTCGCGCAGCACGTGGAACTCGCCGTACCACTTGTTGACGCCGATCATCTCGACGGCGGTCGCGGTGTTGAGCGCGGTCTGCTTCAGCGCGGACGGGCGCGAGCTGGTGGTTTCTGCCATAGCCATGATTTGATCCCCTCAACGCTTCTGGCCGGCGGCGAGCCGCTTCTCGACCGCGATCGAGTAGCGAGACATGCCCCAGCAACACAGGAAATAGAAAACAGCAGCGAATGCATAGCCCGTCGCGCGGGTGGTCGGCGTCGCCCAGGTCGGATCGACCAGGGTCGCCTCGATGGTACGCAGGAAGTCGAAGATGCCGACGATGGTGACCAGCGTCGTGTCCTTGAACAGCCCGATGAAGGTGTTGACGATGCCCGGGATCACGATCCGCAGCGCCTGCGGCAAGACGATCAGCCGCATCATGCTCCAATAGCCGAGGCCGAGCGACATCGCGCCCTCGTACTGGCCCTTGGGCATGGCCTGCAGGCCGCCGCGCACCACCTCCGCCATATAGGCCGCCGCGAAGAGCGCGACGCCGACCAGCGGGCGCAGCAACCGGTCCGGTGAATATTCCTGCGGCACGAACAGCGGCAGCATGGTGTTGGCCATGAACAGCACGGTGATCAGCGGCACGCCGCGGACGAACTCGATGAAGATCACCGAGAGCAGCTGGATGATCGGCAGCTTGGAGCGCCGGCCGAGCGCAAGGACCACACCGAGCGGCAGCGAAAAGACGATGCCGACCGCCGCGATCAGGAAGGTCACGGTCATGCCGCCCCAGAGGCCTGTATCGACCCTGGGCAGCCCGGGGCTGCCCGCGAGCAGGCTCAGGAAGCCGAAGACGACCAGCGCGAACAGCACGAGCTGCTTCGGCCCGAAGAAGCGCTTCCAGACCGGGAGTTGCTCTACGACCGCCAGCGCTGCGCCGCCAATATAGAACCGGACGAGCTGCGGCACGAAGGACAGGATGACGTAGAGCGCGGCGAGCGCCAGCGTCAGCGTCAGGCAGAAGCTAAGGAAGCGTTCGGCGCCGGGGCCGCCGAGCAGCAGCACATAGGCCGAGATCGGCATCAGCACGAAGAAGAAGAAGATGCCGAGCTTCTTCTTCGGTGCATTGGTCCAGAGCAACCAGGCCACGCCGAGCGCGAACATGGCGAAGACGATGTTCACGCGCCAGCGCTGCGCGATCGGGTAGGAACCGTAGATGAAGTACTGGAAACGGTCGGCGATATAGGCCCAACACGCGCCGACGGGCCGGCCGACCTTTTCGGCGAGGCAGGCGTCGCGGCTGGTGCCGGACCAGACGGCGTCGAGGAAATAGAACCTGACCAGCCCCGGCACCGTATCGATCACGAGGTAGAGGCCAAGCAGCGTCAACGCGATGTTGAGCGGGCTGGAGAGCAAATGCTGCCTGACCCAGGCGAGCGGCCCGGCGACGGAGAGCGGCGCCGGCTGTTGCTCCAGCGTTTCCTTGCGGACGAAGGCGTAGGGAGCCATTTCGGTGGTTGCGTCGGTCATCGGGGCGCCCTCACCGTTCCACCAGCGCCATGCGCTTGTTGTAGATGTTCATGAACAGAGACGTGACCAGCGAAATGGTCAGATAGACCGCCATGGTGATGGCGACGACCTCGACCGCCTGGCCGGTCTGGTTCAGCACCGTGCCGGTGAAGACCTGGACGAGATCGGGATAGCCGATCGCCACCGCCAGGGAAGAGTTCTTGGTCAGGTTGAGATAGTTCGAGGTCAGCGGCGGGATGATCACCCGCATCGCCTGCGGAATGACGACGAGCTTGAGCGTCGGCCCAGCGCGCAGGCCGAGCGCATTGGCTGCCTCGGTCTGGCCTTTGGATACGGCGAGGATGCCGGCGCGGACCACTTCGGCAATGAAGCCGGCGGTGTAGGTCGTCAGGCCCACCAGCAGCGCGACGAACTCCGGGAAGATCTGGATGCCGCCGCGCAGGTTGAAGCCGGCGAGCTCGGGATAGACGAAGGAGATCGGCCGACCGGTGACGAAATAGACCAGCGTCGGCAGGACCACTATCAGGCCGAGGGCGACGAGGCCGATGGGATATTGCTTGCCGGTCGCGGCCTGCTGCTTGCGGGCCCAGGACCGGAAAACGAAGGTGGCGACGAGGCCGATCAGGAACGCCCAGATAATCAGGTTGCCGCCGGGGCCGAACTGCGGATCGGGCACATAGAGGCCGCGGTTGTTGAGCAGGAAGCCGGCCGGCAGCACGATCGACTGGCGCGGATTGGGCAGTGGCTTCAGCACCGCATTGTACCAGAAGAACAGCTGCAGCAGCAGCGGCACATTGCGGATCACCTCGACATAGATCATCGCGATCTTCGAGACGATCCAGTTGCTCGACAGCCGGGCGACACCGACGAAGAAGCCGAGGAAGGTCGAGAGCACGATGCCGATCGAGGCCACGAGCAGCGTGTTCAGCAGGCCGACCCAGAAGGCGCGCCCATAGGTGCCGGTCGAGGCGTCGTAGGGAATCAGCTTCTGGTTGACGTCGAAGCCGGAGGCGTTGTGCCAAAAGCCGAAGCCGGAGGCGATCTTCTGAGCCCGCAGGTTCTCGATCGCGTTCGAGGCGGCCGACCAGATCAGGAAGCCCACCACGGCGAGCAGCAGGAACTGATAGGCATAGCCCCGGATCTTCGGGTCGTAGAGCAGCGAGGCCTTGCCCGGCTTGATCTCTGCGGAAGTAATCGACACGTCTGACGCCCTTTTCGAGTTTTGGCGACCGAGGGTCCGGCAACCACCCTTAAGCGGATGGCTGCCGGCCGGTATTGTTATCCGGTTCGCCGGAACAAGACAGCTTCAAGGATCAATACGCGGTGGATGCCGCGCATTGGTGTTTCTCAGCGGATCGGCGGCGCGTATTGCAGGCCGCCCTTGCTCCAGAGCGCGTTCTGGCCGCGCGCGATCTTGAGGAGCGAGCCGGAGCCGACATTGCGCTCGAAGCTCTCGCCGTAATTGCCGACATGCTTGACGATCCGATAGGCCCAATCATTGGCCAGGCCCATCGGCTCGCCGAACTTGCCTTCGGTGCCGACGAAACGCTTGATCTCCGGGTTGTCGGATTTGAGCATTTCGTCGGCATTGGCCTTGGTTATGCCCAGCTCCTCGGCATTGATCATGGCGAAGAGCGACCATTTGACGATATCCAGCCAGACATCGTCGCCATGGCGCACAACCGGGCCGAGCGGTTCCTTCGAGATGATTTCCGGCAGCACCATGTGGTCTTCGGGAGTCGAGAGCGTCAGGCGCTCGGCGTAGAGGCCGGAGGCATCGGTGGTGAAGGCGTCGCAGCGGCCGGACTCGTAGGCCTTGACCGTCTCCTGGTTGGAGGCGAAGGCGACGACCTCGTACTTGATCTTGTTGCTGCGGAAATAGTCCGCGAGGTTGAGTTCGGTCGTGGTGCCCTGCTGGGTGCAGATCGAGGCGCCGGCGAGCTTCAGCACGGAATCGATGCCGAGCTTCTTGCGCACCATGAAGCCCTGGCCGTCATAATAGTTGACCCCGGCGAAGTTCAGGCCGAGCGCTGTGTCGCGCGAGAGCGTCCAGGTCGTCGTGCGCGACAGCAGATCGACCTCACCCGACTGCAGCGAGGTGAAGCGGTCCTTGGCCGAGAGCGGGATGAACTTGACCTTGGTCGGATCGTTGAAGATGGCCGAGGCGACGGCGCGGCAGACGTCCACATCCATGCCGCTCCAGTTACCCTGCTGGTCAGGGATGCCGAAACCGGCGAGACCCGTGCCGGAGCCGCAGTGCAGGATGCCGCGATTCTTGACCTGCGCCAGAGTAGGCGACTGGGCCAGCGCTCCGCTCGCGCACATGGCGGCGGAGACGGCGATGAGCGCCGCGCCAATGATCTGTTTCATTGTTGTTGTCCCCTGTTTGGCGGAACGGGTTTTCCCGCTCTCGATTGGCTAGCAAGCTCCAGGCCAGTCCCCACCGGCCGCCTTCTCCTTTCCATTCTCCCGGACAAACCACCCCGCCGATCCGTCGGCGCCTACGTCGCCCGAACCTCACCGGATCGGCGGCGCATATTGCAAGCCCCCTTTGGTCCAGAGCGCGTTCTGGCCGCGCGACATCCTCAGCACCGAACGGCTGCCGACGGTCCGTTCGAAGCTCTCGCCGTAATTGCCGATATGCTTGACGATCCGGTAGGCCCAGTCGACCGTCAGGCCGAGGCCTTCGCCGAACTTGCCGTCGATGCCGAGCAGGCGCCTGATCTCCGGGTTGGTCGAGCCCCGCATCTGGTCGACATTGGCCCTGGTCACGCCAAGCTCTTCGGCGTTCAACATGGCGAAATGGACCCAGCGCACCAGCTTGAACCATTGCGAATCGTTGTCGCGGGTCAGCGGGCCGAGCGGCTCCTTCGAGATGATCTCGACGAGGACCATGTGGTCGTCCGGCACGGTCAGCTTCAGGCGCTCGGAATAGAGCGACGAGGCGTCCGTGGTGAAGGCGTCGCAACGGCCGGCATCGTAGGCCTTCAACGTCTCCGGACCGGTGTCGAAGGACACGATCGTGTGACGCAGATTATTGGTCTTGAAGAAGTCGACGAGGTTGAGCTCGGTCGTCGTGCCGCGCTGCACGCAGATCGAGGCGCCGGCCAGCTGCATCACCGACATGACGCCAAGCTTGCGGCGCACCATCAGGCCCTGGCCATCGTAATAGTTGACGTTGGTGAAGAGCAGGCCTGGCGGCGTGTCGTTGCTGATCGTCCAGGTCGAATTGCGCACGAGGACATCGACCTCGCCGGCCAGGAGCGCCTTGAAGCGGTCATTGGCCGAGAGCGGGATGAACTTCACCTTGCTCGGATCATTGAAGATCGCGGCGGCGATGGCGCGGCAATATTCGACGTCGAGGCCGCTCCAGTTGCCCTGCGGATCAGGCGCGCCAAAGCCGATCAGGCCGGTGTTGGAGCCACAGTTCAGGACGTCCCTGCTCTTGATCTGAGCGAGGGTCTGCTGCGCCTGCGCGCTCGCGGAGCCGAGCAACGCCGCGACGGCGAACAGCGCCGCGCTGATGATCCTGACCATGCATGTCCCCTGTCTGGCGGAACGGGTTTGTCCCGTTCTCGATCGGTAGGCGAGCGGGCCGCACCCAGCCCGGTCCCGCAAACCACCTTGTCCAGTCCCCTGGAAAAGAATCGGGGCGGACGCTGAAGCGCCCGCCCCGCATGGGCCCTTAGCGGACCGGCGGCGCGTATTGCAGGCCGCCCTTGGTCCACAGCGCGTTCTGGCCGCGGGCGATCTTCAGCAGCGAGCCCTGGCCGACGTTCCGCTCGAAGCTCTCGCCGTAATTGCCGACATGCTTGATGATCCGATAGGCCCAGTCTGTCGTGAGACCGATGCTCTCGCCGAACTTGCCCTCGGTGCCGAGCAGGCGCTTGATCTCGGGGTTGCTCGACTTCAGCATCTCGTCGACATTCGCCTTGGTCACGCCGAGTTCCTCGGCGTTCAGCATGGCATAGTGGACCCACTTCACCAGGCCAAACCACTGGCTGTCATTGTTGCGGGTCGACGGGCCGAGCGGCTCCTTCGAGATGATCTCGGGCAGGACCATGTGATCGTCCGGCGCGGTCAGCTTCAGGCGCTCGGCGTAGAGGCCCGAGGCGTCGGTGGTGAAGGCATCGCAGCGGCCGGAATCATACGCCTTGACCGTCTCGTCCGCACTCGCGAAGGCGACGACTTCGTACTTCAGGTTATTGGCGCGGAAGAAGTCGGCGAGGTTGAGCTCGGTCGTGGTGCCCTGCTGGGTGCAGACCGAGGCGCCGTTGAGCTGCAGCGCCGAGGTCACGCCGAGCTTCTTGCGGATCATGAAGCCCTGGCCGTCATAATAGTTGACGCCGGTGAACTGCAGGCCGAGCGCGGTGTCGCGCGACATCGTCCAGGTCGAGTTGCGCACGAGCACGTCGACCTCGCCCGACTGCAGGGCCGTGAAGCGGTCCTTGGCCGAGAGCGGGATGAACTTCACCTTGGTCGGGTCGTTGAAGACCGTGGCGGCGATGGCGCGGCAGAACTCGACATCGAGGCCGGTCCAGTTGCCCTGCCCGTCCGGCACGCCGAAGCCGGCGAGGCCGGTGTTGGAGCCGCAGTTCAGCATGCCTCTGCTCTTGACCTGAGCGAGGGTTTGCGGCGCCTGCGCCTGTGCGCTCGCCGCGGCCAGCGCGAAGCCGAACCCGGCGACCGCGGCTGCCATGAATTTCTTCATATCGATGTCTCCCATTGATGGCCCTGCCGGCGTTTGCCGGCCGGAACGTGCCGGTCCCCTCGCATCGTCGCGACTTGCTGCCCCGTTCGATGCCCAAAACTTATGCGAAGCTCGGCGCTGGCCGATTGCCAGAGCCACGCATGAGCGTCAAGCAAGGGCAGCTGGTATATCTGCCTCTTTTCACGGCCAACATCACATGCGACTTTCGGGGGGTGGTCAAGTGCGGCCACAACCTGCCCCATTCCGGTCCCGCCCAGGCTCGTCTCCCGCCCCATGAAAAAGCTGTCAAAGCCCGAATTCGCGCGGCTGCGCGAGAAGACCCGGCTTGCCCTCGCCGGCCGCGATCCATCCGACAGCTATGGTTTCGTCAACCCGCCGATCGTCCGCGGCTCGACGGTTGTCTATCCGAACACCGAGGATTTCCTCGTCCGCAAGGCGCGCTACAGCTACGGCACCGCAGGCAGCCCGACGATCGATGCGCTGCTGGCCGCCGCCGACACGATGGAGGGCGGCGCCGGCGTGCTCGCCTGCTCGTCCGGCCTGCTCGCCTGCACCTTGCCCACGCTCGCCTTCCTGAGGGCGGGCGACCATTTCCTCGTGACCGACAGCGTCTACCATCCGATGCGCAACTTCTGCGAGCGGATGCTGCCGCGCTACGGTGTCGAGGTCACCTATTACGATCCGCTGATCGGCGAAGGCATCGCGGAGCTGTTCAAGCCGAACACAAGGGCGGTCTGGACCGAGTCGCCGGGTTCCCAGACCCTGGAGGTCCAGGATATCCCGGCGATCGTGGCCGCGGCGCATGCCCGCGGCATCATGGTGATGATGGACAACACCTGGGCGACGCCGCTCTTCTTCGATGCGCACAAGTTCGGCGTCGACGTCTCGGTCCAGGCCGGGACGAAATACTACGCCGGGCATTCCGACGTGCTGATCGGCACGGTCTCGGCCCGCACGGCTGAAATCTATGCCCAGCTCAAGCTGACCTGGGACGCGCTCGGCGTGATCATCGCCGCCGAGGACGCCTATCTGACGCTGCGCGGCATCCGCACCATGGCCGTCAGGCTGAAGGAGCAGCAGCCTGCCGGCCTGGAAATGGCGAACTGGCTGGCGGCACGTCCCGAGGTCGCCCGCGTGATCCACCCGGCCTTGCCCAGCGATCCCGGCCACGCCATCTGGAAGCGCGACTTCACCGGCGCCTGCTCGCTGTTCACGATCGAGCTCGAGCCCGTCTCGATGAAGGCGGTCGCAGCCATGCTCGACGGGCTCGCCCTATTCGGCATGGGCGCATCCTGGGGCGGCTACGAGAGCCTGGTGCTGCCCTTCGACTGCAAGCGCTATCGCACCGCGACCAAGCCCGGCTTCAAGGGCCCGACGATCCGTCTCCATATCGGGCTCGAGGATCTCGAAGATCTGAAGGAGGATCTGGACGCCGGCTTCGCGCGCCTGAGGGTGGCAAGCTGAGCGCCGCCTTGATGTCGGGACGGCCGATCGTCTTCGCCTACCTCGACGAGCCGCCTTTCTGCTGGCCGGCGCCGGGCGGCACGGCGCAAGGCTGCGACGTCGAGCTGGTGACGGCGGCTTTTCGGACGCTCGGGATCACGACGTTCGAGCAGCAGCTGACGACATTCGCCGAGCTGCTGCCCGGGCTCGCCAGCGGACGCTGGACAGTGACCACGCCGCTCTTCGTCACGACAGAGCGCCGGCGGCTCGTCGATTTCAGCCGCCCCGTCTGGGCGCTTGCCGATGGGCTGCTGGTCCGGTCAGCCGATCGTGGGCTGCTGACAGGCTACCGCGCCGTCGCGGTCGCCGGCGCCCGCCTCGTCGTCGTCGGCGGGCAGGTTCAGGAGCAAGCCGGGCTCGCTGCCGGCATTGCGCCGGAGCGGCTGATCCGCGTCGCGACGCAGGAGGAGGCCGTAACAGCGGTCAAAACCGGCCAGGCCGATGCCTATGCCAGCGTGGCCATGGCCCATCGCGGCTACCTCGCCCGCCAGCCCGATGCAGACCTGACGGTCGTCGCCGTGCCCACCAGCGAAAGCACACCAGCCGCCGGAGCGTTCGCCTTCGGCAAGCAAGACGCCACGCTGCGGGAGCGCTTCAATGCCGCCCTCGAAAGCCTCGTCGGCGGCGACTGGCACCGCGCCATGATGGCGCGCCACGGTTTCCCGGCTGGCGAATACTGACGTCTCGCCTCAACCTGGCCCGGAATTCGTGTCCTCGCCGCGCGCCCTGGCCCGCAACACGAATTGCAGATTGCGCAGGTAGACGAACACGCCGAAGCCCTGGCCGAGAATGAAGACCGGGTCGCGGCGGTAGAGCGCGTAGATCAGCAGCAGCATGCCGCCGCCGATCGAGAACCACCAGAACGTCATCGGCACGACCGAGCGCTGCGCCTTCTCGCTGGCGAGCCACTGCACCACGAAGCGCATGGTGAACAGGCCCTGCGCGACCACGCCGAGCAGCACCCACCAATCGACATTGTTGACGAAGACGTCGTGGAAATAGGTCCCGATCATGTTCTGCAGGTCGATGAGCATCAGCGCGCCTCCGTGACGATCTGCGGCACGCGCTTGCGGCGCCTGATCAGCCACCAGACCCCGGCAAGATCGAGGATGCCGACCCAGAGCCGGTCGAAGAAGCCATAGTTCGAGACGCCGGTCAGGCGCTGGCGGTCGCGCACGTCGTGATGCAGGACGGCGAAGCCTTCGCGCACGACCAGCGCCGGCATGAAGCGATGCAGCGCGTCGAAATAGGGCAGCGCCAGATACGTCTCGCGCCGGAAGCACTTCAGGCCGCAGCCGGTGTCGCGCGTGCCGTCCCTGAGGATGGCGCCACGGACCTTGTTGGCGATCCGCGATTGCATGCGCTTGAACCCGGTATCCTTGCGGCCGACCCGCTGGCCCTGGACCAGGCCGGCCGAGGGGCCAGCCGCCTCGATCTGCGCCAGCATCGCCGGGATGAAGGCCGGGTCGTTCTGGCCGTCGCCGTCGAGCGTCGCGACGATGGGTGCCCTCGCCGCCCTCACCCCGCTGCGCACCGCCGCCGACTGGCCGCAGGACTCGGCATGGCGGACGACCCGCAGCCAGGGCCGCGTCGGCGAAAGCGCGGCCAGCGCCGCAGCGGTGCCGTCGCTGGAGCCGTCATCGACGTAGATCAGCTCGAAGGCGCCGATGCCGGCGCAGGCCGTCTCGATGTCGCCGACGAGCGGGGCGATGTTGCCCTGTTCGTTGCGCACGGGCACGACGATGCTGATACGCAGCTGGCCGTCTGAAGGCACGGGTTCGGTCACGGATTCCAAGTCTTTCTGCATGGCGGCGCGCAAACTGCGTCAAGCGCCGCGATGGGGCAAGCGTCGATCACTCACGGACATAGACGCTCATTGCGATGGGCTTGCCCCCGTTGAGGTTGAAGCCGGAGATCGTGGTCAGCAGCCGCGGCGCCACGCCAGAGGCGGCAAGCCCCTGCCGGAAACCGTCGAGGAAACGGCTCTCGACCAGCGCGACTCGGCAACCGGGTTCGCGCAGGAACGAGGCGGCGATGCTGCCGTCCGCCCCCATGCGCAGATTGGTGCCGACCAGGAAGACGAGGCTCGGCTCGCGATAGCCGACGGTCATGACCTCGGGATTCGCACAGGTGACGGCCTGCACCGCCTCCGCCAGCCGCGGCGAGAGCTTGAGGCCGCGCAGGCTCGGCGCGGCGAGGCCGTAGACGCCGGCGCCAAGCAGCAGGCTCGCGACCACGCCACGCCAGAGCGCACCCTCGAAGGCCCCCTCGCGGTACGCCAGGAAGCTGCGGAAGGCGACGATGAGCGCCAGCGCCAGAACCGGCAAGGCGAGCCAGGGCAAGGTCCGGTCGAGCGTCCAGGTGCCGTAGAGCAGCACGCCGACCAGTGCCGCCGGCACGGCGACGACGAGGAAGGCGGTCAGGTCGGAACCACGGCGCAAGCGGTTGATGCCGCCGTTGACCAGAGCGAGCAGGAGCAGCGCCGTGATCGCCGGATAGAGCGGCAGCACGTAGTGCGGCAGCTTGGTCGGCACGGCTTCGAAGACAATCCAGGACGGCACGATCCAGGCGAGCAGGAACAGGATCTGCGGCTCGCGACGCTTCACCCAGGCGAAGGGGATGGCCATCGAAGCGAGCGCGGCCGCGGGCCAATAGGTGCCGAAGAACAGCAGCAGGTAGAGGCCGGGCGGGCCCCAATGCTTCTCCTGCCCCTCGCCGACCTTGGCGAGCATGTCCTTGCCGACGCTCTCGGCGAAGAAATCGCCGCCGGTCTTGATCGCGATGGCGACGAACCAGGGCAGCACGACGATGAGGCAGAGCAGCAGGCCGAGCCCCGGACGCAGCGGCGCGAACCAGCGTAGCGAGCGCTCGCGGATAGCAAGCACGATCATTGCCAGGCCCCAGACCATCGGCACGATCGGCCCCTTGAGCAGCAGGCCGAGCGCCGTCGCCGACCAGAACACCAGCCAGTTCCAGCGGCTCGGCACGAAAGCGAGCGAACGTGTCCAGTCGAGCCAGGCACGGGCGAGTGCGCCCATGGTCGCGACCGCGCAGGCGGCGAGCAGCGCGTCGGTCTTGGCGAAACGCGCCTCGACGCCGAGCAGCACGCAAGCCGCCATCATGGCCCCGCCGAGAAAAGCAAGACGGGCGCCGACGAAAGCGAGGAGCGCCCAATAGGTCAGCAGCACGGTCGCGACGGCGCCGATGAGCGAGGGCAGCCGATAGAGCCACATCGTGGTCCGGGCCTGCGGCACGCCGAGCGCCTCGCCGATGGCGACGCTTCCCGCCTGCAGCCAATAGATGCCGACCGGCTTCTTGTGCCGCGCCTCGTCCTGGAAGCGGATGTCGACGAAGTCGCGCGTCTCCAGCATCTGCTTGCTGGCCTGGGCGAAGCGCGGCTCGTCGCGGTCGAACGGCTGCAGGCTGGCGAAGCCCGGCAGGAACGCCGCCAGCGACAACAGGACGAGCAGCAGGCAGGCGCGCCGATGGCTCGCGGACGCGAAGCTAGCGAGCCGGTCGAGACCGGAGCCGAGCGAGATCATCGACACTCCTTGTGGCCGAACCATGCATGGCCCGCCCCTTGCGGGCAGCGGACCGGCGAACAGGCAAGCGGGTTGGCCGCGGCGCGTTTACGGCCTCGCATCGCTCGCGGCAAGCGCGCAGGCGCAATCCGCAGTGACGCAAGGCCCCCGCCACGAGCCCTGGCAGGTTGGCATTCGGGGCCAAGTTTGTTCCGAACATGGCAAAACCAGCTCTCGCCCCCCACATCCGGAAGAGGTTCGCTTGCGCGCCGTGCGCGCCGCAGGTCGCAAGGCCACATATCAGGAGGGCAGGAGCACGATGAAGATGCCGATCGCCGTTCACACCGATGAAGACTATGAGCGCGCCCAGCAGCGCGTGGCCGAGCTCAACGCCGCCCCCGACAGCAAGGAAAAAGAGCGTGAACTGGAAGCGCTGGCGGACGCCATGCTCGCCTTCGAGCTGCGCCGCGACGAGGCGCAGGAGTGACGCTGCGAGGCATCGACGGCCCCTCTGAACAGAAGCCGGCGCCGACCTCGTTTGCGTCATCGCCGGCCCGCGGCAAGCTCGCCAAAGCAGAATTTGCCACTTAGTATCTGCAGCGTTCGTCTTCACAGCAGCCTACTCTGCCCCAGCGAATGTGGCAGCCGAGCCTAGGTGATCCAGGACGCGATGAGCAGGCGCCACCGTCATTCGACCATGATCATGGCTCGAATCTTCACCCTTCTTGCGTTCATGCTCGGCTTTGCCGCGCCGGCGGCCATGGCGGAGCCGGCACGCATCCTGGACGACAATTCGGATTCGATCGCGGTGGTGATCGGCAACCGCGACTACAAGCAGACCAGCACGGTCGACTACGCCCATAACGATGCCGAGGCGATCCGCGACTATCTCGTCCGCGGGCTGCGCTTCCGCGAGCAGAACGTCTTCCTGTTGAAGGATGCGACGCTGGGCGAGCTGACCCAGATGTTTGGTAGCGAGGCCAATCCGCAGGGCGGCAAGCTCTGGCGCAGCGCGGTCGAAGGGCGCTCCAACGTCTTCGTCTATTATTCAGGCCATGGCGTGCCGGACCTCGCCACGCGGCAGCCCTTCCTGTTGCCGCAGGACGGCAGCCCGAACGCCAGCGAAAGCGGCTATGCCCTGCAGACGCTGTATCGGAACCTCGAGCTGGTGCGGCAGAAGATCGGAGCGCAGCGGCAGCTGATCGTGATGATCGACGCCTGCTTCACCGGCGAGACCGGGCGCAAGGGCGAGAGCCTGCTCGCGGTCTCGGCGCCAGGTTTTACCCCGGCCAAGCCGCGTACAGGCGGCGGCATCATCAAGCTGGTCGCGACCTCAGGCACGACTCCGGCCAATTGGGACGCCAACCAGAAGCTCGGCCTGTTCACCAGCCGCTTCCTGATGGGCGCCGCCGGGCTGGCGCAGGCCGGCAGCGATAGGCGGATCGGCTGGGTCGAGCTGCAATCCTATGTCGTCCGCGAGGTCGAGACGGCCGCGCGGCGCGACAGCGGGCGCGAGCAGAAACCCGAATTCGACATCGCCAACCTGTCGCTGCCGGCCGTCGAGCCGTCGGCCACCATCCGCCGCAGCTTCGAAAGCGCACAGGACGAGGCGCGCTGGCACAGCGCGACGGCCGACGGCTCGCGCGAGGCCCTCGAACGCTATGTCGCGCAATGCACGCCCCCCTGTGCCTATCGGCAGCAGGCGATGGATCGGCTGCTGCAACGGCAGCGCAACGCCGAGGCGGCCAAAGACGACGAGAGCTGGCGGCAGTTTGGCGCCGAGGGCAAATACCAGGCCTATCTCGACGCCTGCAACCGGATCTGTGCCTACCGGCAATTGGCGCTCGGCTATCTGGGCAAGGATCCGGTCGCAGCGACCAGGCCGGAGGACACGCAAGCTAAGCCGCAAGGACTCGGATCGGCAGCACAGCCGACCGTGACCAGCAATCCGGCCCTCGCCCTCGCCGAAGCGAAGGCGGCGGGGACGATCGAAGCGCTGGACCGCTTTCTCAAGGCCCATCCCGAAGGCAGGCTGGCGACGGAAGCTTTCGCCGCACGGGCTGCGCTGGTCCAATCCGCCAGGCAAACTGGTGCCGGCCATGCGCCGACCGCGGCGGCCAATGCGCGCTACGCCACCGGTCAGATGCAAATCGAAGCCGGGGCTCCCGCAGACGCCAAGCCAGCGCCCGATACGCGCTCCGAGGCCTGCACGTCGCAGGGCATCGTCGTGAAACTCGGGCCACGTCGTCCGGAAGACCCGAAGAGCGGGTTCCTGTCCGTGCGATCCGGGCCGGGCGGCAGCGGCTATTTCGAGACCGACCGTGTCTACAACGGCGACCGACTGATCATCTGCAACACGATCGGCCCGTGGCACGCCATCGTCTACGCGAATCGTGGCCAGTCGCTTCAAGAGTGTCGAGCGAATCTGACTGTGAAGTCAGCGGGCCGCGCGACGTATTCCGGCCCGTGCCGCTCGGGTTGGGTTCACAAAAACTATGTCGAAATAACCGCGAGATAAGCGCCCATCCGCGCGGCGGCGCTCCTGATCACCATGTCGGGCCCCGACGGCGGGCGAGGTGATTTTGCCCCAACGGGCGAGGTGATTTTGCCCCAATCGGAGCAGACAACTGAGCGACAACAATGGCGAGCCCGACAGGATTCGAACCTGTGACCAGCAGCTTAGAAGGCTGCTGCTCTATCCAGCTGAGCTACGGGCCCTAAAGGGAGCGGCGGATTTGGTGTCCGCCGCTCGCTTGAACTTCAATGCGTCCACTGGCCGACGCGGTTGAACTTGAAATTGTCCGAGTAGGTCATGGCCCGGCGCTTGGCCCGATGCGGCTGCTCGAGGCGGTAGGCGATACCGTTGCGCGTCGCGTAGGCGACAGCCTCCTCGGCCGTGTCGAACCAGAGCCTGAGCTGGCTCTTCATGTCGCCCGACGAGGTCCAGCCCATCAGCGGCTCGATCTCGCGCGGCCGCTCGGGCTCGTATTCCAGCAGCCAGCGGCCGGCCTTGGCCGTGCCAGACTGCATCGCGTTGCGGGCCGGCGAATAGATGCGTGCCGTCATGCTCCCCCTCGCCTTCCGGCAAAGCCCAAAATGGTCGGGGCACCAGGATTCGAACCTGGGACCCTCTGCTCCCAAAGCAGATGCGCTACCGGGCTGCGCTATACCCCGAATATCCTGCAAGTGCATGGAATCACTTACCGAACCGTCGCCGTACCTCGACGAGGCGAAGCAACGCGCTACGCCATAGCATCGAACAGGCGGGATGGGAACAGCCCGCGCAGCCGCAATGCCTAGACGACGATGAGATCGCGCGAGCTGCGTGACAGCAGTTCGCAGCCGCCCCGGGTGACGAGGACGTTGTCGATGAGGCGCGCGCCCAGCCCTTCCTCGTGCAGGAAGACCGGCGGCTCGACGCTGACGACCATGCCGGCGCGCAGGGTGTAGCGGCTGCCGCCGATCATGTGCATCGGCTCGCCCCAGCTCGGCGGAAAGCCGGGCGCCAGCCCGTAGCCGGAGGTGTGGACGCGGCCATGCTCGAGGCCGGCCTCGCCGATCACGCGCTTGGCCGCCTCATGCGGCGCGGTCGCGGGCGCTCCGTCGCGAATCTCGGCGATGCAAGCGTCGCAAGCGCGGCGGGCGATTTCGTAGAGATCGCGCATCCTGGCGTTGGGCTGGCCCAGGCAGAATTGCCGGCCGAGCGTCGCGGTGTAACGCCGGACCGTCGCGCCGTATTCGACGCTGCCATAGTCGCCGGCCTGCAGCCAGCGCTCGGTCGGTGCGCCATGGCTGTAGCAGGAGCGCTCGCCGGAGACGAGGTTGATCGGGCTCGCCGCCAGGCCGCTGCCGCGCGCCAGCAACGCGCCATAGACCTCGCCGGCGACCTCGAGTTCGCTGCGGCCGACGCGCAGCGCCTTGCCGAAGACGGTCAGCGCTGCATCCGCGATCGCCGCCGCCCGCCTGATATAGCCGAGCTCGGTCGGCGATTTCACCAGCGTGAGATCGTGGACAAGATTGGTCGCTTCGACGAAACGCGAGCCGAACAGGTCGCGGATCGCGCTGTAATGATGCGGGTGGAGATAATAGGCCGGCACCTCGACGCCGACGCGGCCGGCCAGCAAGCCGAGACTGTCGGCGAGGCCTGCGAATCGCGGAATCGGGTCCTCGTTCTCGCCGCCTCCGAAGGTCTCCAGCCGGTCGACCAGGGCATCGTCGAGGATCTCGGCCCGCTCGCCCTCGCGCGCCATCATCGCGATCGGCCCGTCGGCCGGGACTAGCAGGCACTGGAACTCCTGGTAGCTCTTGGCGTCCGAGCCGGTCAGCCAGCGGATCGAGACGGGATGAAAGAGCACCAGCCAGTCCAGCCCCTGCCCGGCCATCGCCCGCCGCACTTGGGCGCGCCGTTCGGCGAATTCCTCGACCGTGAAGTCGTGCCTCGACATCTCCCGCGCCGCTCTCAGAGGGCCGGCAGCGGCTGCATCGGCCCGCCCAGCCATTTCCTGTGGAGTTCGTCGAGATCGCCGTTCAGCGTGCTCTGGAAGATCAGCGTGTCGAGCCAGCGCAGCAGGTCGTGCTCGCCGCGGCGGATGGTGATGTGGGCTGGGGCCCGCCGCAGCGCGAACTTGAAGTCGAATTCCTTGCTCGGGTTCTGCTTGGCGAGTTCGACCACGACGACGCTGTTGGCGGCGAGCAATTGTGCATGGCCGGCCAGATAGGCTTGCACCGCCGTGGCATTGTCCTCGGTGCGCATGATGTCGGCCGAGGGCGCCAGCGCCGAAAGGACGAGGTCCTCGGTCGTACCCTTGGCGACGGCGATGCGGTTGCGGCCGAGATCGGCGCCCGCTTTCACCGCCAGCGCCTTGGCGCCGTAGACGGCGAGCGCGGTGTCGGCATAGGGCGCGCTGAACATCACCTGTCGAGCGCGCTCTGCAGTGATCGACATCGCCGCGATGTTCAAGTCGGACTTGTCGGTGAGCAGGAAGGGGATGCGGCTCGCCGCCGGCACCGGGACCAGCTCCAGCTTCACGCCCAGCGACTTGGCGACGAGCTTGGCCATGTCGACGTCGAAGCCTTCGAGCTCGCGCTTGGCGTTCATCATGCCGAAGGGCGGCACATCGGCGAAGACGGTGATGCGCACTACGCCCTTCGACAGGATGTCGTCGAGCTTGTCCGCATGGGCCTCCAGGCTGGCGACCAGCCCGGCGAACAGGGCAAGGGCGCCGAAGAACGCCGATCTGAAACCGTGTCCCATGATGCTCCCCCGATTTGTCGTTGATGCCGGCCGCTTCTGCAGCCGGACGGCCAGTCGCGCTGCCCTCATAGGCAGAACGGCGATGACCTAGCGGAATGCTATCGGTTTCGTATATGCAGTCAAGCTTCGCTAATAAATCAAACCTGAGAGATCCGATGACGGCCGAGACCGCCGCCGACGCCCGCACCCGCCCCTATCCGGCGCCGGCTCTGGAAAAAGGCCTGGAGATCATCGAGTTGCTGGCGCTGGCGCAGACGCCACTTTCAGCGCGGGCGATCGCAGAGCGGCTCGGGCGCTCGAAGAACGAGATCTTCCGCATGCTGTTCGTGCTGATCGAGCGCGGCTATCTCGATCGTGATCCGGCGACCGACGAGATCGCACTCAGCAACCGCCTGTTCGAGCTCGGCATGCGGGTGCCGCGCGCCCGCGACCTTGTCGAGATCGCGACGCCAGCGCTGGAGGTCCTGAGCGAGAGGATCGGCCAATCCTCGCATCTGGTCGTGCTGAGCAAGGGCGAGACGGTGGTGATCGTCGCGATCGCCGGGCCCGGTGACATCAATTTCACGCTGCGGCTGGGCTATCGCCGGCCGGCCGCCGCTTCGACCTCCGGCCAGGTCATACTTGCTTTCCGGGACGGCGCTGATTCTGATTCCGGGCTGGCAGCGATTGCCGCGGATGGCTTCCTGATCGCCGACAGCCACGACGTCGTCGGCGTAACCGACATCAGCGCACCGATCCTCGACCGCAAGGGCCAGGCCATCGCCAGCATCGTCGTGCCCTATCTGAACCGGCGCGAAGCGCGTCCGCAGCATCGCGAGGCGCTGGCGGCGTTGCTCGCCACCTGCCGCGCCATTTCCGAAAGACTGGGGTGAGCCGGACGTCCGGCCCAACAGTCAGGCCAAGAGAAGGTCAGCGCTTGAACAGCGGATGCTCGACCTTGTCGCCGGGCTTGATGCCGAGCTTCTCGGCGATGCCCGCGTTGAGCTCGAGCACCGACAGAACCGGCTCGCCCGAGGGAATCGTCCGGGTCGAGAGCGGCTCCGCCCGCTCGGCGATGCGCGCGACCGTGCCGTCGGCGCGGATGAACAGCATGTCGAGCGAGATATAGGTGTTCTGCATCCACATCGCGACCGGCTCGACCTGCTTGAAGTCGAAGAGCATGCCGCGATCGGCCGGCATGAACTGACGGTGCATCAGGCCCCGCGCACGCTGCTCTGGCGTTCGCATCACCTCGACCTGGAAGGCGTGACGTCCGGAGCTCGTGACGATGGCGAGCGGCTCCAGCCCTGCAGCTGGCGCGCCCTGCGCTTCGGCGGATCTGGGCAGCATGGCAAAGGCACCGGCGACCAGCACGGCGGCGAAGACGCCCCGCAGCACACGTTCTACAACAGACATCATCGCGCCTCGCGCCCCAAAGCCATCCCCGCGGCAGCCTTGCCGCGGCCTCGTGGCGGTTCTGGGGCCAATGGCACGAAGCTGCGCCCCTCCGTCAAGCTTTTCGCCGATCGGCACCGCTCGCATCTTCCTTTCGCCGCCGCCTTGCGGCAGGGTCTGCGGCGACTTCCCACCGGAAGCGAATTCGCCGTGCCGTCGGCGAATCCGCCTCTGACGTCACCAATCGGAGCTTGGCCCGGGCTATGCGCTCGCGGGCCTCGACGATGCTTCAGGAGACCATCAATGACGATCTTGTCCGGCCGCCGCCTTGCCAGCTCCCGGCCGCTGCCCACGGCGGGGCTCCTGCTCCTCCTCCTGACGGGCTCAGCTTCCGCCGCCGACTTCCAGCTCGACAATCTGAAGCTCGACTTCGGCAAGTTCGTCGTGTCGATCCCGAAGCTCGATGTGAAGGGTACTCCGCTCGACCGCGACAGCTTCCGCGCGCTGCTCCTGTCAGGCACCAGCGCCGCCCCGGCCGGCGGCGTGGCCGGCGCGAGCCAGCCCGGCGAGAGCGCAATCACCCGGCTCGGCAAGCTCACGGCCAGCGAGATCAGCGCCCCCACCCTGGTGATGGAACAGAGTTTCGGCCCGCAGAAACAGGTCACCACCTATCGCAACATCAAGTTCTTCGACATCAGCGAAGGCCGGATCGGCCGCGGCGAATCGAGCGACGGCACGATCAAGGTCGAGGGCGCGGCCACCGGCCCGATGAACGGCGAGATCAAGCGCACCAGCTTCGAAGTGCTCGACCTGATGCAGATCGCCCGCATCTTCGGCGACAAGGCCAAGCCCGGCGAGACCGCGCCGCTGCAGCCGATCATCGGCAAGATCGACCAGGACGGCTACGTCCTCGACCTCGGCGAACAGGGCAAGGTCACCGCCGGCAAGGCCTCGATCCGCGGCTTCAAGGCGCGCGTCGCCTCCGAGCCGATGGGCGAGTTGCTGACCCGCATCGCCGAGCTCAGCGACGAATCGGAGAAGGCCTCGCGCAATCTCAACAGCAAAGAAGACCCGGCGATCAGCGAGGCGCGCGACCGCAAGCTCCTCGTCGCCATGGCCGAGATCTTCGACGCCGTCGACTATGGCAGCGGCGAGGTCCGCGACATCGTGATGGCGCTGAAGACGCCGCCCAAGCCCGGCGCCAAGGCGGAACCGGTCGACATGCGCTTCTCGCGCATCGCCTTCGGCGAGGACGCCCCCGAGAAATCGGGCGTCGCCATCGAGGGCCTGCAGTTCGAAGGCAGCGGCGCCAAGGGCGTCATCGGCCTCATCGGCTATTCCGGCTTCTCGCTGGAAGGCGTCATCCGCGAGATCAAGGCCGTCGCCAACTCCGCGGTCGACATCAAGACGCTCGACTTCCGCCGCTTCATCCCGAAGCTCGGCACGGTCAAGATGAGCGGCGTGCAGATGAGCGTGCCGCAGGACGGCAAGCGCGGCCGTCCGGCCGGCCCGCCGATCCAGGTCGGCCTCGGCAATTTCGAGCTCAAGGCCGGCGAGCAGCTCAACGGCATCCCGACCGACATGACTCTGACGCTCGACAAGATCACCTTCCCGATCGTCGAGAGCGCCGACAATCCCGCCGCCAAGGACCTGCTGGCGATGGGCTACCGCACTATCGACCTTTCGGCGAAGCTCTCCCTGGCCTGGCAGGAGGCGAGCAAGGAGTTCGCCATCCGCACGCTCTCGCTCGGCGGCGCCGGCATGGCCAGGCTCGACGCGACCGGCATGCTCGGCAATATCGGCAAGGAGGTCTTCACCGGCGATATCGCGCTCGCGCAGGTCGCGCTGCTCGGTGCCACCGCCAAGACTGTCGAGCTGAAGCTGCAGAATCTCGGCCTCGCCGAGAAGCTGATCGAGAACGAGGCGAAGAAGTCGAAGCGCAAGGTCGAGGATGTCCGGCGCGAATACGGCATGATGGCGAGCCTCGGCCTCGCGGCCATTCTCGGACCCTCCGACGGCGCCAAGGCGCTGGCGAACGCCGTCGCCCGCTTCGTCGCCAAGCCGGGCACGCTCACGGTGAAGGCCACAGCCAAGACACCTGCCGGTCTCGGCCTCGCCGATGTGATCGCGCTCGGGGAACCGACCGAGATCTTCGACAAGATCAACGTCGACGCCACGGCGGAGTGAGGTCGGCGCGTTGAGCTCGCCAATCCTGCCTGCTCCGGACGCCGACTGGCGTCCGGACGCCCTTGCCATCTGGTGGGCCGGTCTCCCAACCGGCCCACGCGGCTTTCTGCGCCGCTGGATCAACCCGCACAACCAGACACGCCTTCATCTCGCCAATCTGGTGGCGCGTCGGCCCGGCCAGATCACGATCGGCGCCTATTCCTATGGCCGGCCCAAAGTCCGCTTTCCCGAGAGCGGCGCGAAGCTGACGATCGGCCGCTATTGCTCGATCGCCGACGGGATCGAGATCATGCTCGGCGGCAATCACCGCACCGAATGGGCGACGACATATCCCTTTCCCGCCATGTCCGGCCTCTGGCCCGATGCCGCGGGCCTTGCCGGAGCCGATGTCTCGCGCGGCGACGTCGTCATCGGCTCCGATGTCTGGCTGGGCTCGCAGGCGCTCATCCTCTCCGGCGTCGGCATCGGCCATGGCGCAGTGGTGGCGGCGCGCGCAGTGGTGACGAGGGACGTGCCGCCCTATGCGATCGTCGCCGGCAATCCAGCCCGCATCGTGCGCTACCGGATGAGCGAGGAGCGCATCGCTGCGTTGCTGCGTAGCAGCTGGTGGCTGCTCCCGGAAGCCGAGATCAGGCGGCTCATTCCGACGCTTCTGTCCGAACGGATCGAGGACCTGCCCGGCGCGGCACCTTAGCTCATCGCAAGACAGGGTCCGTGCCAGCAAGGAGGGGCTGCTCACTCAGCCCCTGTCGCGCCAGTGCGCTGCGACCGGCCCGGCCGGCGAGCGCGCCCAGTGCCGAGCCAGCATGGGCGTACATCTTGTCGCGATTCAGGATCAGGCCGTAACCGATTGCCTTGGCGAGGTTTTCGGCGATCTTTCCTGAACCTGGCAGCGGCAGTCCCCATTTGCGCGCGACATGATGTTCCGACCAGGCGAGATGCCAGCGCGCCGTGAAGCGGCGCTGCGGCGACGGGGCACTCGACTTGCCGCGCCCGTGACGCGCGCCCGCCCCATCGACATGGATCAGCGCGTGACCAGCCTCGCGCAGGCGGCGGCAGAGATCGTCGTCCTCGTAGAACAGGAAGATCGCAGGATCGAAGCCGCCAAGCCCCAGGAAGACCTCGCGTCGCAGCAATAGGCAGGCGCCCGACAGGAAGGGCAGGCAGGCATCGCCCTCCGGCAACACGATCCGGCGCGCCCGGTTGAGATGATCGGGCGAGAGCAGCGAGCGCGGCTGCAGGAACACGCGCCCCGACGGCTCGACCAGCCGCGGCGCGAAGGCCGCGGCGTCGGGATAAGCTTCCGCCGCCGCCACCAGGGCTGCGACCGCCCCGGGCTGGATTTCGAGATCGGGATTGACGATCAGGACGAAGGGCGTCGCCGCCGCGCGTGCGCCCTGGTTGTTGGCCCGGCCATAGCCCTCGTTGCGCTCATTGCGCAGGACCCGGGCACCATGCCGCTCCGCGAGCTCAGGCGAAGCGTCGCTGCTGGCATTGTCGACGACGATGGTCGCGACGCCCTCGCCCGCCAGCGCGGCGAGGCAGGCCGGCAGCACCTGCTCACTGTCGAAGCTGACGACGATGGCGGTGACGTCGGTGGCGGAATGGCTCATGGCCTGCATCTGCGCGGGATGAGCGGCTTTCGGCAAGAGCCGATCAGCGCTTGGAACCCAGGCGCAGCTCCGCCTGGAGCCGTTCGCGCTCGGACGCCTCGCAGCGGCGCGGCGCGTTGTAGGACTTCACCGCATAGCTCGCATTG
This sequence comes from Allobosea lupini, assembly GCF_900109525.1. GTDB lineage: Bacteria > Pseudomonadota > Alphaproteobacteria > Rhizobiales > Beijerinckiaceae > Allobosea > Allobosea lupini. The sequence continues at coordinate 657,899 of NZ_FOAN01000001.1, forward strand.
GCGGCGACGAAGCGCCCGCGCTGCTCGGCCGGCAGGCGCGCGATGATACGGCCGCGGTCGACCCTCAGCCCGCAATCATAGGCCCGCGACACCTGCGCGGCCGTGGACTCGGGTGTGCCTGGCATCGGCCCCATGACGGTGCAGCCGGCGAGGCCGGCGGCCGTGAGTGCGACGAGGCTGGGCTTCAGCGCAGCCATGGACGGTCAGGGCGCTTCGAAGCGGCCGGCGCGGACATCGTTCATCTTGCCGCGCAGCGTCGCCCGCTCTTCGGCGGTGCAGGGTTGCGGGCGGATGTCCTGGTTGATCGTCTCGGCCTCGGAAATCGTGACATAGGCCGAGCGGGCAGCAGCGAGCTGTTCGTCGCTCGCCCCGCGCGCCTTCTCGGCGGCGAGGAAGCGGTCCAGCGTCGTGCGCTGCGGCGAGCCGGCCTTGCAGGCGATCGCGCGCGACACGGTCGTCGCCAGCAGGGAGGCGCGCCCGGCAGCGGTATCGGCATGGCCGGCGACGCAGGCACCGAGCGGCAGCGCGACGAAACAGGCGAGCAGCAAGGCTCGCCCGGCAGGCAGGAAGGCCATGGTTGCTCAGCCTTCCTTTTCGGGCAGGTTCACGCGCAGATGCGCTTCGCGCAGCTGCTTCGGCGTCGCCGGCGAGGGCGCGCCCATCAGGAGATCGACGGCCTGCTGATTCATCGGGAACAGTGCGACCTCGCGCAGGTTCGTCGCCCCGGCGAGCAGCATGATGATGCGGTCGACGCCCGCAGCCATGCCGCCATGGGGCGGCGCGCCGTACTGGAACGCACGGTACATGCCGCCGAAGCGCTCGATCACCGTCTCCTCGCCATAGCCGGCGATCTCGAAGGCCTTCACCATCGCCTCGGGGCGGTGGTTGCGGATGCCGCCCGAAGCGAGCTCATAGCCGTTGCAGGCGATGTCGTACTGGAACGCCTTGATCGATAGCGGATCGTCCTCGACCAGCGACTTCAGGCCGCCCTGCGGCATCGAGAACGGGTTGTGCGAGAAGTCGACCTTCTTCTCGTCCTCGTTGTACTCGAACATCGGGAAGTCGACGATCCAGGCGAATGCGAAAGCGTTCTCGTCGATCAGCCCGAGCTCGGAACCGACCTTGTTCCGGGCGCTGCCGGCGAACTTGTAGAACTTGTCGGGATCGCCGGCGGCGAAGAAGCAGGCATCGCCGGCCTTCAGGCCCATCTGGGCGACGATTCCCGCGACACGCTCGGGGCCGATGTTGTTGGCGATCGGGCCTTGGCCCTCGCCGCCTTCCTTAACCATGAGATAGCCGAGGCCCGGCTGGCCCTCGCCTTGAGCCCAGGAGTTCATGCGGTCGCAGAACGCGCGGGAGCCGCCGCCCGGCGCGGGGATCGCCCAGACGCGGTTCTTCTCGCCCTCGAGGATGCGGGCGAAGACCTTGAAGCCCGAGCCGCGGAAATGCTCGGATACGTCCTGCATCTCGATCGGGTTGCGCAGGTCCGGCTTGTCGGAGCCGTATTTGCGCAACGCCTCGGCATAGGGGATGCGCGGCCAGTTCCTGGTGACGGACTTGCCCTCGCCGAACTCCTCGAACACGCCGGCGATCACCGGCTCCATGGTGGCGAAAACGTCTTCCTGCTCGACGAAGCTCATCTCGACGTCGAGCTGGTAGAACTCGCCCGGCAGGCGGTCGGCGCGCGGGTCCTCGTCGCGGAAGCAGGGCGCGATCTGGAAGTAGCGGTCGAAGCCCGCCATCATCAGCAGCTGCTTGTACTGCTGCGGCGCCTGCGGCAGGGCGTAGAACTTGCCCGGATGCAGGCGGCTCGGCACCAGGAAGTCGCGCGCGCCCTCGGGGCTCGACGCGGTCAGGATCGGCGTCTGGAACTCGGAAAAGCCCGAAGCCTGCATGCGCCGGCGCAGCGAGTCGATCACCTTCGTGCGCAGCATGATGTTGCTGTGCAGCTTGTCGCGGCGCAGGTCGAGGAAACGGTACTTGAGGCGGGTGTCCTCGGGGTATTCGAGGTCGCCGAACACTGGCAGCGGCAACTCGGCCGAGGGGCCCAGCACTTCGAGCGCGGTCGCGAAGACCTCGACCGCGCCGGTGGCGAGGTTGGCGTTCTCGGTGCCGGCAAGGCGCGGCTTGACCTTGCCGTCGATGCGGATGACCCATTCCGAACGGGCCTTCTCGGCATCGGCGAAGGCCGGCGAATCCGGATCGACCACGACCTGGGTCAGGCCGTAATGGTCGCGAAGGTCGATGAAGAGCACGCCGCCATGGTCGCGGATGCGATGGCACCAGCCGGAGAGGCGCACGGAGGCGCCGATGTCGCTCTCGCGGAGCGCGCCGCAGGTGTGGGAACGGTAGCGATGCAGGGTCACTGGCTTAAGCTTTCCGGGCGTCCATGCGGCCGTGGTCGGGCGCGCAAGCGATTTGGCGCCGTAACCACACGCGCGCGGCGCGGTTGTCAAGAACGCCCGCGACATGGCGCGCTGTGATCTGCTAAGAGCGCCGTCCATGAAGCTGATCAATACCACCCAAGAGTTGGCCGACGCCTGCTCCCGCCTCGCCCTGCACCCGTTCGTCACCGTCGACACAGAGTTCCTGCGCGAGACCACCTATTATCCGAAGCTCTGCCTGATCCAGATGGCTTCGCCGGACGAGGCCGTGATGGTCGATCCGCTGGCGGAGGGGATCGATCTTGCCCCCTTCATGGCGCTGATGACCGACCAGAACGTGGTCAAGGTCTTCCATGCCGCCCGCCAGGACCTCGAAATCGTCTGGATGCTCGGCCGCGTGCTGCCGACGCCACTGTTCGACACGCAGGTCGCCGCCATGGTCTGCGGCTACGGCGACTCGGTCGGCTACGAGCAGCTGGTCAACGATCTCGCCAAGGCGCGCGTCGACAAGTCGTCGCGCTTCACCGACTGGTCGCGCCGCCCGCTCAGCGAGGCGCAGCTGGTCTATGCCGAATCGGACGTCACCCATCTGCGAGACATCTACCTCGCGCTGCAGGCCGATCTCGCCGCCAGCGGCCGCGAGAGCTGGGTCGCCGAGGAGATGGCGGTGCTGAACTCGCCGGGGACCTATGAGGTCAAGCCCGAGAACGCCTGGCAGCGCCTGAAGGGGCGCCTTCGCAAGCCGAAGGAGCTGGCGGTGCTGATGGAGCTCGCCGCCTGGCGCGAGCGCGAGGCGCAGCATCGCGACGTGCCGCGCCAGCGGGTGCTGAAGGACGATGCGCTGATGGACATCGTCCAGCGTGCGCCCCGCTCCACCGAGGCGCTCGGCGAGTTGCGCTCGGTGCCGAACGGCTTCGAGCGCTCGCGCGCCGGCGGCGAGGTGATCGCCGCGGTCGAGCGGGGGCTGGCGATCGATCCGCGCGACCTGCCCCGGCTGGAGCGCGAGCGCGGCCGGCCGGGCAATGGCGCCGTACTCGACCTGCTCAAGGTGCTGCTCAAGGCGACCGCCGATGCCGAGCGCGTCGCGCCGAAGATCATCGCCTCCACGGATGACCTCGAAGAGATCGCCAGCGACGACGAGGCGGATGTGCCGGCGCTGCATGGCTGGCGCCGCGAGATCTTCGGCGAGAAGGCGCTGGCGTTGAAGAATGGCTCGCTCTCGCTCAAGATCGTGCGCGGGCGGGTGACGGTCGGCTAGACGGCCACCACCGGGAAAGCCTGTTCCGGTCTATTCGGAAGGCGGGGCTTGTCCGGCGCGAGGAAACTGAGGTCTGTTGCGATCGTTCGAGCGCAGGCAGATTCTCGGGGGCGACGTGTTCATCCTGTTCCATCAATTGCCGCTGGCCGCCATGTTCCTCGCCGTGCTGGCGCTGAGCCTTGCGACCTGCTGGCTGCTGATCGTCCTCGTGCGCTTTGCCATCCCGCGACTCGGCTACCGGCTGGACCAGCCGCTGCCGATCCGCGATTCCATCATCAACACCTGCGGGGCGCTGTTTGCGCTGATCGTCGCCTTCTCGGCGGTGGGCATCTGGAACGACGCCGTCTCGGCCCGGACTGCCGTGCAGCGCGAGGCGGATGCGGTGGAGACGGCGCTCGCCCTGGCCGTGGTGCTGCCCGAGGAGACGCGCGCCACGCTCACCAAAGAATTGCAGGACTATCTCCGCGGGGTCGTCACCGTGGACTGGCCAGCGATGGCCAAAAGCAAGCCAGCCAACGATCCGGCCTTCGACCCATCGGAAAAGCATCTGCTCGGCGCGATCGATCTCGTCTCGCGGCTTAACATCACTGCCGCCTATTCGCCTCTGCTCAACCAGCTCCTGGAGATCCGCCACGCCCGGCTCGCACGGCTCACCGCCTCGGTCGCCGGTGTCAGCTGGGCGCAATGGTGCGCGATGTGGCTGATATCGACGACCACCCTGCTCTCGATCATCATCTGCAACAGCCATGCCTTCCGCATGCAGATCGTGGCGGCGCACCTTTACGTGCTGGTCGCCTCGGCCGCCTATTTCGTCATCCTGGCGCACGACCGGCCCTTCATCGGCCGGATCTCGATCCAGCCGACGGCATTCGAAGGCCTCATAAAGCGCTAGAAGCGCTTTCGCCGTTCAGCGGATGTCGATCTCGCGCCCGAGCAGCTTGGCGAGCTGCTTCAGCCGCCCGGTAACGCGCTCGCTCGCCAGCGACTTCAGATCATCCGGCAGGCGCAGGACGAGCCGGCTGTCGACGCAGGCCAGCGGCGCCCGCGACAGGATGCCGGGCATGCCGGCCGAGATCAGATAAGCGACCCTGAAGGCCGCAGCGAGGATGTGCATGCGCTCGAGTAGGCGCACCGTCAGCAGCCGTCGCAGCCCTTCCGCCACCGGCGCCGAGGCCTTCAGGCCGGCATAGCGATAGAACGCCGTCAGCGCCAGGAAAGCGCGCCCGGCATGATCGACGCCGCTGAACGAAGCATGGGCGATGACGTTCAGCGTCTGCTCCCCGCGATAGTCGGGATGGGCGCGCCAGCCGATGTCAGAGAGCAGGCAGGCGGCGAGCTGCAGCCTTTGCAAAGCAGGATCGTCGTGCGGGTAGGCGCTGGCGACGAGCCTGTCGGTCCAGGCGATCAGGTCGGCGGCATGGCGCGGGTCGCGCGCACGCAGCTTGTTGTAGTCCTCGGCGCCGCGCAGCAACGCGTCGGCAGAGCGCTCGCTTTCGTCGAGCTGCTCGTGCAGCAGGCCTTCGCGGACACCATTGGCGGAAATCACGACATTGCGCGGCCGGCCGCGCTTGATGATCTGGTCGAGCACCAGCGCGCCATAGGCGAGGAGCGGACGCCGCGCCGAAGAGACCGCCTCGATCGCTTCGAGCATCGAGGCGTCGGCGCGTTCTACCAGCCGGACGAAGTCGCTCGCCTCGCGCGCCGGCACGATATAGCCGTGCATGACGTTGAGCGGGTAGCCAGACTGGCGCTGATGCAGGGTCGCGAGCGCACGCCAGGTTCCGCCGACGGCGTAGAAATCGCGCCCGCGCATGGCGGCGAGCTGCGGGTGATGATCGAGATCGTCACGGACGATCTTCTCGGCCGCCTTCATTGAGCTCCGCGAGCGGTCGATCAGAGCCAGGCCGCCGAGCGGCAGGCTGATCCCCTCCCCGACCCTGTCGCCGTCGACCGAGATCAGCTCGAGCGAGCCACCGCCGAGGTCGCCGACGACGCCGTGCGGCTGGTCGAAGCCGGAGATCACGCCGAGCGCCGAGAGATAGGCCTCGCGGTCGCCGGAGATCAATTCGATCGGCTGGCCGACGGCGGCCTCGGCGCGCGCGATGAAGTCGGGGCCGTTCGAGGCATAGCGGGCCGCCGCGGTGGCGATGACCCTGAGCTGCCCGACATGCATCGCCTCGCAGAGGATGCGGAAACGCACCAGCGCCGAGAGCGCCTTGTCGATCGCATCCTGCGCCAGCATGCCCGTCGAGGCGACCTGCCGGCCGAGCCCAGCCATCTCCTTCTCGTTGAAGACCTGCGCGGGCGCCCGCGACAGGTTCTCATAGACGACGAGACGGACCGAGTTCGAACCGATGTCGATGATCGCGATGGTATCGTCGACGCTCAGACGGCCCGACGCCTGCTCAGGCCTTCTTGCCGGCGCGGCGGGAGAGGCTGCGAGGGCTCGAACTGGAGAGAGATTTGCCACGACCTGACAGACTCGGATTCGTCATGAAATACTTGTGGGCGTTGAACGACTCTTCGGCCGATGGCGGGACAATGCGTCGCGAGCCGCCATCGGGCAAGATGGTCCAGCTCTGTTCGTTGTCGAGAAAGTTCGCCAGCATGATCTGCTCGAGCATCTGCTGGTGGACTGTCGCGTTCAGGATCGGCGTCAGCGCCTCGACGCGGCGGTCGAGATTGCGCGGCATCAGGTCGGCCGAGGAAATATAGAGCTTGGCCTTGGCCGAGGGCATGCCGTGGCCGGCGCCGAAGGCGTAGACGCGGGTGTGCTCGAGGAAGCGGCCGACGATCGACTTGACGCGGATATTGTCGGAGAGCCCCGGCACGCCCGGCCTGAGGCAGCAGATGCCGCGCACGACGAAGTCGATCTGAACGCCGGCCTGGCTGGCGTCATAGAGCGCGTCGATGATCTCGGGATCGACCAGTGAGTTGCACTTGCCCCAGATGGCGCCCTTGCGGCCAGCCTTCACATGGGCGACCTCCTCGGCGATGTCGTCGAGCAGGCGCTTCTTCAGGTTGACCGGCGAGACGGCCATGCGCTCGAGCTCGGCCGGCTCGGCATAGCCGGTGATGAAGTTGAAGACACGGGCGACATCCTGCGCCATCACCGGATCGGCGGTGAAGAAGGAGACGTCGGTATAGATGCGCGCCGTGATCGGGTGGTAGTTGCCGGTCGCGATATGGCAGTAGGTTGCGAACTGCCCGGCTTCGCGGCGGACCACCATCGAGAGCTTGGCGTGGGTCTTGAGCTCGATGAAGCCGTAGACGACCTGCACGCCGGCACGCTCCAGATCCTTGGCCCAGCGGATGTTCGCCTCTTCGTCGAAGCGCGCCTTGAGCTCGACCAGCGCCGTCACCGACTTGCCGGCCTCGGCCGCTTCGGCCAGAGCCTGGACGATCGGCGAGTTCGAAGAGGTGCGATAAAGCGTCTGCTTGATCGCGACGACGTTGGGATCGCGCGCCGCCTGCTGCAGGAACTGCACGACGACGTCGAAGCTCTCATAGGGGTGGTGGACGATGAGGTCCTTCTGGCGGATGGCTGCAAAGCAGTCGCCGCCATGCTCGCGGATGCGCTCGGGGAAGCGGGCATTATAGGGCTTGAACTTCAGGTCCGGGCGGTCGACGCCGACGAGCTGGGACAGCTCGTTCAGGCCGATCATGCCATCGACGACCACGATCTCGTCGGGATCGACCTTGAGTTCGCGGATGATCATGCTGCGCAGATGGGCGGGCATGTCGGCATGGAGCTCGAGACGGATGACGACGCCGCGGCGGCGCTGCTTCAGCATGGTCTCGAAGACGCGGACCAAGTCCTCCGCCTCTTCCTCGATGTCGAGGTCGGAGTCGCGGATGATGCGGAAGGAACCCGTACCCTTGACCTCGTAGCCGGGGAAGAGCTTGCCGATGAACAGCGCCACCAGATCCTCCAGCATGATGAAGCGCTGGACGCCCTCGCGGGCCAGATCGGGCAACTCGATGAAGCGGTCCATCTTCACCGGCACGCGGATCAGCGCATCGAGTGCGCGCCCGTCGCTGACGCGTTCCAGCGCCAGCGCGATGGTGAAGCCGAGATTGGGGATGAACGGGAAGGGATGGGCCGGGTCGATCGCCAGCGGAGTCAGCACCGGGAAGACATAGTGCAGGAAGCGGTCTTCCAGCCAGATGCGGTCCTGCGCACCGATGTCGGCGGGGCGCAACAGCACGATCCGGTTCGCTTCCAGGTCCTGCTTCAGCTCGGTCCAGCGGATCTGCTGGTCACGGGTCAGGGCCGAGACTGCCTCGCCGAGGGCCGCAAGCTGCTCGGCCGGGCTGAGGCCATCCTGGCTCGGCGTCACCACGCCGGCCTTGAGCTGCTCGCGCAGGCCGGAGACGCGGACCATGAAGAACTCGTCGAGATTGTTCGCCGAGATCGAGAGGAAACGCAGCTGCTCCAGCAGCGGGTGGTTGCGGTTGGAGGCCTCCTCCATCACCCGCCGGTTGAACTGCAGCCAGGACAGTTCGCGATTCATGAAGCGCTTCGGCGACTGCCGGAGATCTTCGTCCAGATGAAGGACCGCAGCCTCGGAAGCCGGCACTGCCGTTTTCGGAACCGGCGCTTCCGCCACATCTTGGGTCATGCGCTTTGCTCTCGCTGTCGACGCCGCTCGTGCCACTGCCGGTCCTGTAGCTGTGTTCTGTGTCGGTTTGCTTGCAGCCGCAGTGGCCGCCCTCGCCTTGAAGCCATCGTAGCGTGACGGTTCGATGACAGGCGAGGCGCAGACGTCATGAACGCTCTTCTGTCACCGGATGTTTCAGCAAGCCGGCGAGGAAAAGATCGAGCGAGCGTTCCATCACGTCCTCGGCCTCGTCCTCCGCGACGCCCCAACTCGAGAACTGCCCGTCGATCAGCATGCGCGCCAGGCCGTAGACCAGCGCCCGCCCGGTGATCTGGATCAGCTGCGGGTCGTCGACCCTCAGGAGCCCGCGCCGGCCCGCCTCCTCCAGCAGGCTCACCATCTGCGCCTGGATCCGGGCATTGTCTGCGCCGAGCGAGGCCGAGCCGGCGAAATCGATCGCCCGGCGCGAAGAGATGATCTCGAAATGCGTCGGATTGCGCCTCGCCCAGTCGAGAAAGGCTTTGCCGATGGCGCGGATGCGCCGGATCGGATCGTCGCTGGTCTCGCGAGCCAACGCGGCAGCGATCTCGACCTGGAAGCGCGCCATCGCCTCCTCGGCCACCGCCGTCATCAGCGCGACCTTGTCGGGGAAATGCCGGAAGGGAGCCGCCGGCGAGACGCCGACGCGGCGCGCCACTTCGCGAATGCTGACCGCCTCGAGCCCGCCTTCGGCAGCCAGCGCCAGACCTTCCGCGATCAACGCCTCGCGCAGGTTGCCATGATGATAGGACGAGCCGCTTGCCCCGCTCTCGCCCGATCCCGTCCGACTCGCTTTCGCCGTGCTCATCGCAGCGAGCCTAGACCAGATTGCCATTCCCCTGCAGCCATCGGGCCGCTCATCACGATCATGTAATCATCGATTACATTCCGTTGCCACACCCCTCACCGAATGTAATCGTTGATTACATCCTGAGGCACGCAAGCGGGTAGCGACAATGTCGAACGAAGCAAAAAGCAGCCCGGTTCGTCCACCAAGCCTCGACGGCTGGCCCCTGCTGGGTGCCCTCGCCGCCATCCTGACGATTGCAGCCCTTGCCGCCTTCGCCTCGACTGGCGGCAGCGAAGGCATCCGCATGGCGATCCGGCTGACAGCGCGGACCTCGCTCGCCCTCTTCCTCCTCGCCTTTACTGCCTCCGCCATGTTTCGCATCTGGCCGAATCCATGGACGCGCTGGCAATTGCGGAACCGGCGGCAGCTCGGCCTCGGCTTCGCGGTCTCGCACCTGCTGCACGCCATCGCCATCATCGCGCTCGCCGTCACCGATCCGAAGCTGTTCGCGGAACTGGGCGGGTCGAGCATGCTGGTCGCCGGCGGCAGCGCCTATCTCGTGATCGCGGCGATGGCGGCGACCTCGTTCGACCGGACGGCCGCGTTGATCGGCGCGGTCGCCTGGCGTCGGCTGCACCTGTTCGGCGCCTGGTACATCTGGCTGAGCTTCATGGTCACCTTCGGCAAGCGCGCCCAGCTCGACATGGCGTACTGGCCTTTCATCGCAGCGCTCCTCGGCGCCGCCGCGCTGCGCCTCATCGTCAACGTCCTGCCATTTCCAGTGCTGCGACGCTGACGGCGCTTGCACCCGTCACGCCCCTGCTGTTTGGTCGGCATGTGAATCCCGCATGCCTTCAAACGTAGTCCAGAGAGCCAACTTGTCAGAGCAGAACCAGCACGCCGACGACCACGGCGATATCGTCTACCCCTCGGCCATTCCCTTCGTACTGGCGCATCTGGCCTGCTTCGGGGCGCTCTGGAGCGGCGTCAGCGCAACTTCGCTCTGGCTCGCCTTCGGCCTGTACTGGCTGCGCATGTTCGCGGTGACCGGCGGCTACCACCGCTATTTCTCGCACCGGACCTACAAGACCAGCAGGATCGGCCAGTTCGTCCTCGCCTTCTTGGCCCAGTCGACCGCGCAGAAGAGTGTGATCTGGTGGGCCTCGAAGCACCGGCACCATCACCGCTTCTCCGACACCGAGCACGATGTGCACTCTCCGGTGCAGACCTCGTTCTTCTATTCCCATGTCGGCTGGATCTTCAGCAACGGCCATGACCGCTGCGATACCTCGACCGTCACCGACCTGACGCGCTTCCCCGAGCTCAATTTCCTGCATCGCTTCGAATTGCTGCCGGCCTTCGCGCTGGCGCTGATCTGCTTTGCCGTCGATGGCTGGAGCGGGCTGTTCGTCGGCTTCTTCTGGTCGACGGTCGCGGTCTACCATGGCACCTTCTGCATCAACTCGCTGGCGCATGTGCATGGCGACAAGGACTATGTCACAGGCGACGAGAGCCGGAACAACTGGTGGCTGGCGATCATCACCATGGGCGAAGGCTGGCACAACAACCATCACGCCTATCAATACAGCGTCCGCCAGGGTTTTCGCTGGTGGCAGTGGGACCCGACCTATTACCTGATCCTCGGCCTGTCGAAGCTGCGCCTGGTCTGGGACCTGCGGGCTCCGCCTCAGGCGGTGGTCGAACGGTCGCAGGCGCTGCCGCCGCGGGTGATCGAGCGCTCGGCCGAGCGGCTCGCCGCCTCCGTCCCGGTCGAGCGCATCGTCCAATCCGTGCGTGACGCCTATGCCAACGTGCCCGGCCTGCCCGAGCTGCATCTGCCGACGCTGACGCTACCCGAGTTCCGCGAGGCGCTCGCCGCGCTGCAGGCGCGGGCCAGCGAGCAACTGCATGCGATGCAGGCGCAGGCGCAAGACGCGATCGCGCAATGGCACATGCCGACCCTGCCGAGCCGCGAAGAGTTGGCCGAGAAGGCAGCCGCCATGTTCGTCAAGACGCCGTCGCTCGACGCGATCGCGGCGCGGGCGCACGACCTCCTGATCGAGACGATCCACGCCCGCCTGACCGGCACGGCGAATACGGCGAAGGCTTAGGAGTAGCCCTCTCGGCGCATCCTGATCGCGAGTCGTCCCGGGCGACCGGAGGGAGACCCGGGACCCATTCCGGAACCTTTATCTGAGACGCTCCGGAATGGATCCCGGATCTGCGCCGCTTCGCGGCTTGTCCGGGATGACCAGGGTTCGGGGAGAAAGGCCGAAATCAAGATCGGCCAACGCGACCGTCCCCGTCACTCGTCCGGGAAAAGCGAGGCGACCACCTCGGTGGCCATGGCGCGAGTGACGCGCCGGCCACGCTCGAGCGAAAGCTTGTCGAGCGCGTCGACAAGATCGCGCGCCGCGGCGAAGGAGCGCTCCATTCGCAGCGCCAGCGCTTCGATCGTGCCGGTGTCGACGATGAGCTGACGATCGACGAAGAGCTTGACCAGAAGCGCGCGCAGCAGCGCATCATCTGGCGGCGCGATCTCGGCTTGCGGCGCCAGGCGCAGGCGCGAAAGCAGGTCCGGCACCTTCAGGCCCCATTGTCCCGGCTCGGTCCGCGCCGTCAGCAGCACCGAGGCGCCGCGCGCCTTGGTGGCGTTGAGCAGATGGAACAGTGCCGGCTCGTCGAGCGGAGCGCGGTCGCAATCCTCGATCACCAGCGCGCCGCCCGAAGCCAGATGTGGCACCTTGGCTTCGTCGAGCTCGGCGGCGGGGAGCGTCCAGGCATGGGCACGCGCCGCCCAGATCGCGGCGAGATGGGTCTTGCCCGCCCCTTCCGGCCCGACCAGCCGCAGCCAGGAGGCGGGCCAGCCCGGCCAGCTCTCGATCAGTCCATAGGCCTGCTCGTTGGAAGGGCCGACGAGGAAATCCTCGACGCCATGGCGAGCGTCGACCGGCAGGTCGAAGGCGAGCTGGCGCGGCTTCACCGGCGGCTCAAAGCTCGACATGGGTCTTGGTCGCGGGCGCGCTACGGCCGCGATAATATGGGCTGGCAAGGTATTGCCGTAGCAGGAAGCGGGCGAGCACGCCGATGACCGCCGCCAGCGGCACGGCGAGCAGCAGGCCGACGAAGCCGAAGAGCGAGCCGAAGGCCAACAGCGCGAACATCAGCCAGACCGGATGCACGCCGATCGAGTCACCGACGAGCTTGGGCTGCAGGATATTGCCCTCGATGAACTGGCCGGCGGCGAAGACGGCGAGCGTCAGCAAGGGCATGGTCCAGTCCGGCCAGAACTGCACGGTGGCGACGCCCACCGAGAGCACGAGCCCGGTCAGCGAGCCGACATAGGGGATGAAGGACAGAAAACCGCTGATGATGCCGATCAGTGCGCCGAAATTGACGCCGACCAGCGACAGCCCGATCGCATAGAACGTCCCGAGCAGCAGGCAGACCAGTGCCTGTCCGCGCAGGAAGCCGGCGATGGCGACGTCCATCTCGTGCAGCAGGCCGCGGATGGTGTCGCGGTGGTCGAGCGGCAGCCAGCCGTCGACGGTCGCGACCATGCGGTCCCAGTCGGCGAGCAGATAGAAGGCGATGACTGGCGTCAGCACCAGCAGAGAGAACACCCCGATGATCGCGGTGCCGCCCGACCAGAGCGATGCCAGCAAGCCGCCGGCCCATTTGGTCGCCTCGCCGACGAGATTGCCGAGCGAGCTTTGCGCATCCTCGGCGAGCTTGGCGCCGCCGAAGCGCTCGATCAGCGGCGCGCCGCGCTCCATGATCAGCGCCTGCAGCTTGGCGGCATCGCCTGGCAGACGTGCCACCAGCCCGGCGAGTTGCTGGCTGAGCAACGGTGCCAGCAGCACCGTTCCAACGATGAAGACGAGCAGGAAGAGGCAGAGAATCGCGATCGTCGCGGTCAGCCGGCTGAGGCCCCAGCGCTCCAGCCGATCGGCCAGCGGATCGAGCAGATAGGCCAGCGCCAGCGCTGCGATGAAGGGCAGCAGCACGTCCCGGAACAGCACCAGCGCGAGCACGAGAACGGCGAGGGCGAGCAACCAGAAGAGCAATTGACGCTGAAGACTCATGCACTCGCCTCTACACGACCCATGGCGCTTGATTATGGTGATCCACCGCAGATCATCCAAGGTTCTGGGTCAGCCCGCCATGTGCCGCAGCCAGAGCGCGAGGTAGGCGCCCATGGAGGCTAGCGTCAAGGCCGCAACGAGGATCTGCGCCGCCGGCATGATGGCGCCGACGTCGATCTCCAGGGATTTCGAGCCGAGCACCAGCGCCGCAAAGACCAGCTGGGCGGCGGTGTTGAGCTTGCTGACGACGATGGGCGCGATCGTCACCGGCTTCTCCAACAGCCAGGACAGGATGACCGCCGTGACGATCATCAGGTCGCGCGAGACGACGACGATCACCAGCCAGACCGGAATGATGCCGATGATCGCGAGGGTAATGTAGATCGAGACGATGAGCGCCTTGTCGGCGAGCGGATCGAGATAGGCGCCGAGCTCGCTCTTCATGTCGAAGCGCTTGGCGATGAAGCCGTCGATCGCGTCGGAGACGCCGGCCGTGACGAACAGGAAGAAGGCTTCGTCCCAGCGGCCGTTGACGATCATGACGATCACCAGCGGCACGAGGATCAGCCGGGCGATGGTGATCAGGTTCGGAAGCGTCATCGCGGGAAACCTGCCGACGGAATCGCGTCTCAGGGTAGAACATGGGCGGGAGAAGTGCGAAACGCTTTCGCGGAAGGGCTTGCCCCCCGCCCTGCCCTTGCCTATTCGCTCGCGAAGCAAGAGCCGGGTCCGATCAGGTCGAAACGACCTTATCGGTGAATCCGTCTCTCACTTATGGTTTAAGGACCGTTTGACCGATCAGCTTGCGCAGCAAGCCGATCGGAACGGGCTTTAGGAGCGAGTGCCGATGACCAAACCGGGCGCCAATGGGCTGACCTATGCGCAGGCGGGCGTCGACATCGATGCCGGCAATGCCATGGTCGACGCGATCAAGCCGCTGGTGCGCTCGACGCGCCGGCCCGGCGCCGACGCGGAGATCGGCGGCTTCGGCGGATTGTTCGATCTGAAGGCGGCCGGCTTCAGTGATCCGATCCTGGTCGCGGCCAATGACGGCGTCGGCACCAAGGTCAAGATCGCGATCGAGAGCGGCCGGCACTCGACCATCGGCATCGATCTCGTCGCCATGTGCGTCAACGACCTCGTCGTCCAAGGCGCGGAGCCGCTGCTCTTCCTCGACTACTACGCCACCGGCAAGCTCGACCCGAAGGCCGGCGTCGAGATCGTCCGCGGCATCGCCGAGGGCTGTCGCCAGGCAGGCTGCGCCCTGATCGGCGGCGAGACCGCCGAGATGCCGGGGATGTATGCCGGCAGCGACTACGACCTCGCCGGCTTTGCCGTCGGCGCCGCCGAGCGCGGCACGCTGCTGCCGCGCGCCGATGTCGTCGCGGGCGACGTCGTGCTCGGCCTGCCCTCCTCCGGCGTGCATTCCAACGGCTATTCGCTGGTCCGCCGCATCGTCGCCCTCTCGGGCCTCGGCTGGGAGGCGCCCGCCCCCTTCGCGCCGGAGCAGACGCTGGCCGAAGCGCTGCTGGAGCCGACCCGGATCTATGTGAAGAGCCTGCTGCAGGCGCTGAAGGCGGCGCCCGGCATCAAGGCGCTTGCCCACATCACCGGCGGCGGCTTCCCCGACAACATCCCGCGCGTGCTGCCCGACGATCTCGGCGTCGCGATCGACCTGCCGGCGATCGCCGTGCCGCCGGTGTTCGGCTGGCTCGCAAAGGTCGGCGGCGTCGCCGAGCGCGAGATGCTGCGCACCTTCAACTGCGGTATCGGCATGATCGTCGTCGCCGAGGCCGCTCAGGCCGATGCGGTCATGGCGGCGCTGGCCGAGGCCGGCGAGAAGCCCGTGCGGCTCGGCGAAGTCACGGCGCGCGGCGCGGACGAGGCCGTCACCTATCGCGGGAAGCTCGCCCTGTGAGCACGGCAAGGCGGGTGCCGACCGCGATCCTGATCTCCGGGCGCGGCTCGAACATGGTCGCGCTGATCGAGGCGGCCAGGGCTGCCGAGTTTCCGGCCGAGATCGTGCTGGTCGCCGCCAACCTGCCGGATGCCGGCGGGCTGCAGCGGGCGGCGGCCGCCGGCATCGCCACGGCCAGCGTCGACCACCGCCCCTTCGGCAAGGACCGCGAAGCCTTCGAGCGGGCCCTGGACGCCGAGCTGCAGGCCCACGGCATCGAGCTTGTCGCGCTCGCCGGCTTCATGCGGGTGCTGACACCCTGGTTCGTGACGCGCTGGCAGGGCCGGCTGATCAATATCCACCCCTCGCTGCTGCCGGACTTCCGCGGCACGCACACCCATGCCCGCGCGCTCGAAGCCGGCGTCGCCGAGCATGGCTGCACCGTGCATTTCGTCGTGCCCGAGCTCGATGCCGGCCCGACCATCCTGCAAGCCAAGGTGCCGGTCCTGCCCGGCGACGACGAGGCAAGCCTGTCGGCGCGCGTGCTGGAGCAGGAACACAGAATCTACCCGCAGGCGCTGGCGCTGGTGGCGTCCGGAGCCGCTAGGCTGGAAGACGGAGTGGCAATCGGCCGCTGAGCAAGCTGCCTACTGCACCGGCACCGCCTCACCCTGCACGCTGTGCTGCTCCATCGCCCGGCGTGTGGCAGCTTCCTGCTCCTCCTTCTGCCAGCGCCGGAAGAGGTCGGCGCGGCGGGCGGGATAGCGCTCCTCGCGGGCGGTAAGCTCGGCGATGCGGTCGGTGCGGAAATGGCGGAAGGCCTGCCTGAGCTCGCACCAGGCGATGACAACGCGGACCCGGTCGAAGAAGGTCATGCCGATCGGCCAGATCATCCGCCGCGATTCGGCCCCGGCCTCGTCGCGATAGGCGATGTCGAGCTTGCGGCCATTGCGGATCGCGGCGCGGATCGCAGCGGCGTCGACCTGGTCGACAACAGCCGAATCCTTGCAATAGGCCGGCGCGAACAGCGCCCCGTCGAGCAGGATGGGCCGCAGATGCGGCGGCAGAACCGCCGCGACCTTGGCGACGACGTCCTCGGCGGCGCGCGCCAGCGTCGGATCGGCGCGCTCCGAGAGCCAGCGCATGCCGACCAAAACCGCCTCGATCTCGTCGGGCGAGAACATCAGTGGCGGCAGGTCGAAGCCGGCGTCAAGGACGTAGCCGATGCCGGCCTCGCCGCGTACCGGCACGCCCTGACGGAGCAAAGCGGCGATGTCGCGATAGACGGTGCGGACGGAGACATCGAGCTCGGAGGCGAGCGTCTCGGCCGTGACGGGGCGACGCCGGCGGCGCAGCCCCTGAATCAGATCGAGCAAGCGTTCAGCGCGCTGCATGGCATAGTTCCGCTGATAGGAAGATGGCGTAAGCTCATCCTGCTCTACTCGCCCTGACATGAATTGTCAGGAGCGTGTCAGCAGCATGCTGCATACCGAATGCATCGGCTGGGGAGGAAACATGCTGGAGCTTCACGTCTTCGGGCCCGCCTTCGGCCAACCCGACCCGAGCCCGTTCTGCATGAAAGGCATCATTCTGATGGAGATGTCGGGCCTGCCCTATCGCCGCGTACGCGGCAATCTGCAGAAGGCGCCGAAGGGCAAGCTCCCGGTGCTGCGCGATGGCGACAAGACCATTCCCGACACCACCTTCATCCGGATGTATCTGGAGCGGAATTATGGGGTCGATTTCGACAAGGGCCTGTCAGCCGAGCAGCGCGGCACGGCCTGGGCGGTCGAGAAGATGCTCGAGGATCAGGTCTACTGGCTGGTGGTGCAGGAACGCTGGACCAATCCTGCCAATTTCGACCGGGGGCCGCGCCGCTTCTTCGACGCCGTGCCCGCGCCGCTGCGGCCGCTGGTCATCGCGATGATCAAGCGCCGGATCAGCCGCAACCTGCATGGCCACGGCATCGGCCGCCACAGCGACGCCGAGCGGCTGGAACTGGGGCGGCGGGCGCTCGGCGCGCTCGCCGGAATCCTGGGCGGCAAACCCTACCTGACCGGGCCCGATCCATCCGGGGCCGATGCGACGGTCGGCGCCTTCATGATCGCCGGACTGTGCGACGTTTTCGACTCGCCGATCCGCAGCGCGCTGCAGGAGCACGCCAACCTCGTCGCCTATGCCGGGCGCATGCGCTCGCGCTATTTCAAGGAGGAGGCGGCGTAGCCCGCCGACCCGTCAGGGCCGCTTCAGCTTGCAGCGGTCGATGAAGTCGTAGCCCTTCTCGCGGGCCGAGTCGTTGAAATAGCCGGTGTCGCGGAAGGCCTGGAGCTCGTCCTTGGTCATGGCGTTGACCGTGCCCTTGGCATAGCAGCTGCACGGGGTGTGCACCGCCTCGCGGGTCGTGTTCATCAGCCGCGACTGGGTGACCAGGCAGGCGTCAAAAGCGCGCAGCTGGATCATGTAGGGCGTCAGGTTCTTCGCCGTCGGGTCCGGCGCCGGTAGCGAGCTCGTGCTGCCGGCGGCCAGCGCCGCCCCCGCGGAAACCAACAAGGACAATCCCGCGGCCCAGAGGACCGCACCAACCCGCCGCTTCGTCATCGTTCGCACTGTCCGTTTCCGCGGCTCAAGCCCGGGAGACCCGAATCTCCCCGACAGGCCATGCCGTCGCCCGGCGCGGATCGTCCATAGCGCCGCCGAAAAAGCAATGACGCAAAGGTCACACCGCCTTGCGAATCCAGACCTTATTGTCGTGGAAAGCGGCGCCGCCATAAGGCGCGGGCGAATCTGCGCCGGTGATGGTGTTGATGCCACGGCCGCCGCGATGCGCGCCGTTCGGCCAGATCGATTCGGCGATGACGACGCCGCGCACCAGGCCGTCGAACAGCACCGCGTCGAGCTCGACCGTGCCGCGCCGGTTGCCGACCGTGACATGGTCGCCCGCGGCGACGCCGAGCGCCGCCGCGTCAAGAGGATGCAGCATCAAGGTCGGCGCGCCCTCCTTCTTCTGCGAGGTCGGCGTTTCGGTGAAGCTGGAGTTCAGGAAATTGCGGGCCGGGCTCGTGGCGAGCCGGAACGGATGCTCTTCATCCGCCTGCTCGATCACATCCCAATGATCGGGCAGCGAGGGCAGCGCCTCATGCGGACCGACAAGACCCTCGTTGCTGTTCGGCACCTTGGTCCAGTCCGGCTTGAAGCGAAACCTGCCGTCACGCCAGCCGAAGCCCTTGAGATAATGCGCCGTCTCGAAATCCGGCTGCACGTCGATGAAATCATTGGCGACCAGCTCCTCGAGCGTGCCGCGGCCGGTCTCCCGCAATGTCCAGTCGACAAGCTCACGCGGCGTCATGCCGAAGCCGCGATGCTCGGCGCCGAGGCGCTGCGCCAGGGCGCAGATCACCTCATGGTTCGAGCGGCATTCGCCCGGCGGGTTGACGAGCTTGCCGCCCCACATGATGTGCTGGTGGCCGCCGCCCTGGTAGAGGTCGTCATGCTCCATGAACTGCGTCGCCGGCAGCACGATGTCGGCCATCTGCGCGGTCTCGGTCATGAACTGCTCGTGCACGACGGTGAAGAGGTCGTCGCGCGCGAAGCCGCGTTTCACCAGCTCCTGCTCGGGCGCGACCGTGACCGGGTTGGTGTTCTGGATGAACAGCGCCTTGACCGGTCCGCCCTGGCGCAGCGCCTGCGCATCGCCGGTGAGGACGCGGCCGATCTGCGACTGGTCGAGCTGACGGACATTGCGGTCGACCTTGTCGAGGCCCTCGATCAGGCCCTTGCGCCATTTGTAGATGCCGCTGTTCGAGTGGAAGGCGCCGCCGCCCTCGTGCTGCCAGGCCCCCGTCACGGTCGGGATGCAGGAGGCAGCGTGGATGTTTACCGCGCCGTTGCGCTGGCGGGCGAAGCCGTAGCCGAGCCGGAAAAAGCTCTTCTTGCGCGTGCCGACGAGGGTGGCGAATTCCTCGATCTCGCCGACGCTGAGGCCGGTGATCGCCGTCGCCCATTCCGGCGTGCGGGTGGCAAGATGGGCTTCCAGCTCCTCCGGCGCATCGGCGAAGCGAGCAAGATAGTCGCGGTCGGCATGGCCGTCGCGGAAGAGCACATGCATGACGGCGCAGGCGAGCGCACCGTCTGTGCCGGGCTTGAGCACGAGCGGCAGATCAGCCTGGTCGAGCGTGGCGTTGCGATAGATGTCGATCGCGACGATCTTCGCTCCGCGCTCCTTCCGCGCCTTGACGGCGTGGTGCATGACGTTGACCTGCGTGTGCACCGGGTTGGTGCCCCAGATCACCACGCAATCCGACTTCGCCATCTCGCGCGGATCCGGGCCGGCGAGCCGGCCGGTGCCGGCGATGAAGCCGGTCCAGGCGGTGGTCGTGCAGATCGTCGAGAACTGGCCGGAATAGCGCTTGGCGTGGCGCAGGCGATTGATGCCGTCGCGCATCACGAGGCCCATGGTGCCGGCATAGTAATAGGGCCAGACCGCCTCGGCGCCGTGCTCGGCCTCGATCGCGAGGAAACGCCTGCCGATCTCGTCCAGCGCCTCGTCCCAGGAGATGCGCTCGAAGGCACCGGAGCCCTTCGGGCCGGTGCGGCGCAGCGGATGCAGCAGCCGGTCCGGGTGATGGATGCGCTCGGCGTAGCGGGCGACCTTGGCGCAGATCACACCGTCCGTGTAGCTCTGGCGCTTGTTGCCGCGGACACGGCCGATCGTCCGGCCGTCGATGACCTCGACCTCGAGCGAGCAGGCCGAGGGGCAATCATGCGGGCAGACCGAAGGCAGGCGCGCGATACGAGGAAGCTCTGTCATGCCTCCTTCCTAGAACAGGTCCAGGGTTGGCGGAAGCGGGGCGGTTGCATTGCCCTGCGGCGGCAGGGCAAGGTGCGGGTCACCGGCGGCTGGGGATTCGGCCGGGCCATCAGCCATACGAGCAGCGGTGCCGCTGGCGGTTGCTCGTCAACTCCGGGTTAAGACTAATGATTCAAGTTGACCGCATCCGAGTAGTCCAAGGCGCTCACGCGCCGGAGTTCTGACGATGCGTTGCGTTGCGTTCCTTGCCGGCCTTGCGGCCGCATGCCTTTCCCTGGCGCTGACCGCCCCGGCGAAGGCACAGTCCTCCCAGTATGCGCAATACACCTCGCCCGAGCAGGTGCAGAACTGGCACCTGACGCTGGGCGCCGGCCTGCGCTACCAGCCGGACTATTCCGGATCGAACGACTACGTCTTCCGGCCGCGGCCAATCATCTCGCTGGGGCGCGGCACCAAGAGCACCTGGTGGACCTCCGAGGACGACGCGATCAGCATCGGCTTCTTCTCCGGCCAGGCCTGGCGCGTCGGCTTTTCCGGCAACCTGCTCTGGCAGCGCAAGGCCGATACCAATGTCGCCCTGCGCATCATGGGCGTGCCCGACACCAAATTCGGTGCCGAGGCCGGCGCCTTCGTCGAGTTCTATCCGACCTCCTGGCTGCGCACCCGCATCGACCTGCGCCGCGGCATCGTTGCCCATGACGCGATGGTCGCCGAGGCCAAGGTCGACGTGTTCCAGCGCATCGGGTCGTGGTCGCTCGGCGTCGGCCCGCGCATGACCATTGTCGGCGCCGACTATGTCCGCACCTATTTTGGCGGCACGACCGCGGGCACCGGCGGCCTGCTGCAGCGCTACAATGCCGGCGTGCACTCGATCGGCGCGATCGCGCAGGCGACCTATCACTGGTCCGACAAGCTGCAGACCACCGCCTATGTCGAATACAAGCGCCTGATGGGCGACGCCGCCAAGGCGCCGATCGTCAAGGCCTTCGGCGACCGCGACTCCGTCACCTTCGGCATCTCGGCGAGCTACGCCTTCGATCTCGGGTTCTGACATCCCGGCCGAGCTGGTACGATTGCCGTCCGGGCATAGGCCCGGACGGCAATCCTGCTTTTCGTAGAGCGCAAGCGGCCACCTGAGCAGCCGGAGAAACCAACAGAAAAAAGATGAATCCATTGCCGGCAAACGCAGATTCTGGAATACGATATTCATTACGTTAGGTTATTCTAAAATTTTTATTTCCACAAACATGTCATATGACATGGATAAATCGGCACGATGCCGCATCACATTTATGTCAAGCTATCGTCCGACCTAGCCAGGTTAGATTTTTGTGCTTAGGCTGCCTTACGGCATAGATGATGTCGCACCTCGCTTGACAGGCCGCGATCTCTTTATCGCGAGGAGAGTGGCAAGATGTTCAAGGGCAAGGGTATCGTCCTGCTGCGGAACAGGCCGCTCATCCAGGTGCGGTACTGGTATGAACTCTCGCGGCTCGGCGACGTCTGGGAAGGTTACGTGACGGCCGATATGCGCGGTCTTGATCGCGATCTCTTTTACAGTCCGCTGTCGCTGAAATGCCTATCGGGCCAGTTTCTTGATCTGCGGATTACTGCCTATAGCGACGAGATGGCGAGCTTCAAGGGAACTTCGCTGGCATTGAAGCGCGCATCCGTGCCCGCCCCCTGCGACAGCGCGGCGGCCGACCGATACCCTGCTATGGCCTGAGTATCGCAACAAGGGATGCGATTGCGCCCCTTGTTGCCTTGTCATCGCGAGCGAGCCGCCTTGGGCGCGCTCCGGGATGGCTGATCAGCCGACGATCTCGTTGCCAGCGAAGAACTGGGCGATCTCGATCGCGGCGGTCTCCGGCGCGTCCGAGCCGTGCACGGTGTTCTCGCCGACCGACTGGGCGAAGAGCTTGCGGACGGTACCCTCGGCGGCATTGGCCGGGTTGGTCGCGCCCATCACCTCACGGTACTTGGCGATCGCGTCCTCGCCTTCGAGGACCTGCACGACGACCGGGCCCGAAGTCATGAACTCGACGAGCTCACCGAAGAAGGGGCGCTCCTTGTGGACGGCGTAGAAGGTCTGCGCCTGCGCCGTGGTCATCTGGATGCGCTTCTGCGCGACGATGCGCAGGCCGGCCTTCTCGATGACCGCGTTGACCGCGCCGGTGAGATTGCGCTTCGTCGCGTCGGGCTTGAGAATGGAGAAGGTACGCTGGACAGCCATCGTTGTGATCCTTGCGGGAAAATCGGGAATGCGGCGCGCTTATAGCGGCGCCCTCCCCGGGCCACAAGGCTGAGACGGCCGGTTTGCGCTTCAATGCCGGGTCAGGAACCTGCGCGCCTCGCGCAGCGCCTCGGCGACCTCGTCACGGCTCATCTCGAGCGCGAGCTCGGTACGGTGCGCCGCGGCCCGGGCGCAGCCCTTGGCGAAGGCGACGTTGAACCAGGTCTGCGCCGCGACCAGATCGACCGGGCCGGAGCGGCCCGATGCATGCATCAGGCCGAGCTCGTAATAGGCGTCGGCGGAAGCTTCCATCGGGATCGCCAGCGAGGCCGGGATCGCGCTCATTTCCATGCGTGCCATGACAAACTCTCCCTGTTTTCCTTCGATGCCGGCCCGTCTGGAGGCCGCAACTCGTGAGGAGAGGTTCGGGCCGGGCAGTAAAACAACCCGCTAAATTTTGAGATGAATCGAAGCTCAACGAGTCGCAAACGAGCGGTTAAAACAAGATTCGATTCAGATTCATCGGGTCAATTCATCAGCAATTTCAATAGGATCGGAATCCGGCAGCGACCGGCGCGTCAACCTGCGATTCACCTTGCCCCAAGGTCAGCGCGACGAGCGGCCCTTCATGACTTGCCATCTTGGAAGCCGGCGCTGGTTCGGATATGGTTTACATCTGAACCATCTGAGCGACGAAGATCGCCATCCTTAGGAGGAACGCCATGGCCATTCGCCCCATCATCACCGCTGCCGGGCTGCTGCTCGCACTCGCCGTTCCCGCGGCGGCGCAGGACGTCACCGGCACCTGGCTGCGCGACACCGGCGCCTCGAAGGTGCGCTTCACCAAATGCGGCGAGGCGATGTGCGGCACGATCTCCTGGCTCAAGGAGGCCAATGGCCCCGCGAAGGTCGGCCAGCGCATCTTCTACGACATGAAGCCGGCCAGTGCCGGCAAGTGGAACGGCAGCGCCTTCAACCCGGAGGACGGCAAGACCTATTCCGGCACGATGTCGCTTTCGGGCGACACGCTAACCACCTCCGGCTGCGTCATGGGCGGGCTGATCTGCCGCTCCGTGAAGTGGTCGCGCAGCAACTGAAACCAGGCTCGAGCGTCATGGTCGGGCTTGTGCCGACCATCCACGCCTTTGCTTCGCCGCTCGCATGCGACGTCAGAGACGTGGATGCTCGGCACACGGCCGAGCATGACGACAGTGCCAAGTCGGCGCCTCAGCGCGCCTTCTGGCCGAACAGCACCGCCTTTTCCTCCGGCGTCGAGATGCCGGCCGGGTTGCGCAATTCCTCGGCGACCTTGAGGCCGCGCTTCACGGCGGGACGGGCCAGCACCGTGTCGAGCCAGCGCCCGACATTGGGGAACTGCTTGATGTCCTGGCCCTGGCGCTCCCAGCCGCGGGCCCAGCCGACGCAGGCCATGTCGGCGATCGAATAGTCGTCGCAGATGTAGTCGCGGCCTTCGAGACGCTTGTTCAGCACACCATAGAGGCGGTTGGCCTCGTTGGTGTAGCGGTCGATCGCGTAGGGCACCTTCTCCGGCGCGTAGATGCGGAAATGGTGGGTCTGGCCGAGCATCGGGCCGAAGCCGCCCATCTGCCAGAACAGCCACTCGTCAACGGCGACGCGGCCGCGCTCGTCGGTCGGATAGAACTGTCCGGTCTTGCGGCCAAGATATTGCAGGATCGCGCCGGATTCGAATACCGAGATCGGCTTTCCGTCCGGCCCCTCGGGATCGACGATCGCCGGCATGCGGTTGTTCGGCGAGATCGCCAGGAACTCCGGCTTGAACTGGTCGCCCTTGCCGATGTTCACCGGGATGACGTTGTAGGGCAGCCCCGTTTCCTCGAGCATGATGGAAATCTTCCAGCCGTTCGGCGTCGGCCAGTAATGGAGATCGATCGGCTTGCCCTGCACTGCTGCCATGTCCCAGTCCTCGCGGGTTGTTGCGGGTCGACAGGACATCTAGGTCGCGGGTCCGGCCAGCGTAAGCGCCGGCGCCGTGCGCCCGGAGCGGGCGCGGCATGCGGGCAGCGCGTTTACAACGCCAGCTTGAAGCCTTCGTGGGTCTGGCTGAAGCCGATGCGAAGGTAGAAGCGATGCGCCGCCTCGCGCGCCTTGTCCGAGGTGAGCTCGACGAGGCCGGCGCCCTTCCGGCGGGCGACCGCGACGGCATGGGCGACCATGGCCTCGCCGACGCGCCGGCCGCGCAGGTCGGGGTGAACGTGGACGCTTTCGAGCTTGGCGCGCTTGCGACCGCGATAGGCCAGGCCCGGGATCAGCGTGAGCTGCAAGGTGCCGACGACCTTGCCGTCGAGCTCGGCGACGAAGAGCGTGTTGTAGGGGCTGGCGTCGACTTCCGCGAAGGCAGCGAGATAGGCCGGGTTCTGCGCCTCCTCCTCGATCTCGGCGAGCGTGCGCGTCTGCGTGGCGGCGCCCAGCATGATCAGGGTGGCGATGCATGGAACGTCCTCGCGCCGCGCCTCGCGCATGGTCACAGCGGCATGATCGGCTGCCTCGGCCATCGTCGTCTCCATCAGGAATCCGCCAGGAGCGCTCAGATCATAACGAGCCGCTTGGCCATGATCAGCGTATTGGGCGTGTCCTCGCGTCCGTCGAAGCGGGCCTGACGCTGGAGGAAGAAGCCCATGCGCTCGTAGAACGCGATGGCGAGCTCGTTCTGGCTCTCGACCTCCAGCCGGGCCACCGGCGCATCGGGAAAGCAGGCGAGCGCGACCTGCAGCAATGTGCGTCCTATGCCCTCGCCCTGCCGCGCCGGCGATACATAGAGCCTCGTCAGCATCGCCGCCCGGTCTGGCTCGCTCCGGGCGGAGGCGGTGCCGACAATCTCCTCGCCCAGAAGCGCAACCAGGAAGACGCCGCTGTCGCGGCCGAGCTGGGCTGCGAGCGCATCGAGCGAGTGCCAGGCATTGGTGATCTCGGCGACGCGGCGCCAGCCATAGATGCCGTCATAGGCGTCGTGCCAGGTCTCGACCAACAGCGAGCGGACCGCCGGCAGATCGGCGGTCTCAGCATCGCGGATGATCAAGTCCTTCTGCGTCACTCGATGCCCAGCTTCTTCTTCAGGATCTCGTTCAGCGCCTGCGGATTGGCCTTGCCGCCCGAGGCCTTCATCGCCTGGCCGACGAACCAGCCCAGCATGGTCGGCTTCGCCTTGACCTGCTCGACCTTGTCCGGGTTAGCGGCGATGATCTCGTCGACCGCCTTCTCGATCGCGCCGGTGTCGGTGACCTGCTTCATGCCGCGGGCCTCGACGATCTCGCGCGGATCGCCGCCCTCGGTCCAGACGATCTCGAACAGGTCCTTGGCGATCTTCCCGGAGATCACGCCCTCGCCGATCAGGTCGACGAGACCGCCGAGCTGCGCCGCCGAGACCGGCGAGGCCGAGACGTCCTTGCCTTCCTTGTTGAGGCGGCCGAACAGCTCGTTGATCACCCAGTTCGCGGCTGCCTTGCCGTCGCGGCCCTTGGCGACCGCCTCGAAATAGTCGGCCTGATCGCGCTCGGCGACGAGCACCGAGGCGTCGTAGGGTGAGAGCCCATATTCGGCGATGAAGCGGCCTTTCTTGGCGTCGGGCAGCTCCGGCAGCTGCGCCTTCAGCCCGGCGACGAAGGCGTCGTCGAATTCGAGCGGCAGCAGGTCCGGATCGGGGAAATATCGGTAGTCGTGCGCCTCTTCCTTGGAGCGCAACGAGCGGGTCTCGCCCTTGCCGGGATCGTAGAGGCGGGTCTCCTGATCTATCGTGCCGCCATCCTCGATGATGCCGATCTGACGGCGGGCCTCGACCTCGATCGCCTGGCCGATGAAGCGGATCGAGTTGACGTTCTTGATCTCGCAGCGCGTGCCGAAGGGCGCGCCGGGCTTGCGCACGGAGACGTTGACGTCGGCGCGCAGGTTGCCCTTCTCCATGTCGCCGTCGCAGGAGCCGATATAGCGCAGGATGGTGCGCAGCTTGGAGACATAGGCCTTGGCCTCGTCGGCCGAACGCAGATCCGGCTTGGAGACGATCTCCATCAGCGCCACGCCCGAGCGGTTGAGATCGACGAAGCTCATGGTCGGGTGCTGGTCGTGCATCGACTTGCCGGCGTCCTGCTCGAGGTGCAGGCGCTCGATGCCGACGCTGATCTGCTCGGTCGGCGACAGGTCGACCGCGATCTCGCCCTCGCCGACGACCGGATGCTTGTACTGGCTGATCTGGTAGCCCTGCGGCAGATCGGGGTAGAAATAGTTCTTGCGGTCGAAGACCGAGCGCTTGTTGATCTGTGCGTTGAGGCCGAGCCCGGTGCGGACCGCCTGGCGCACGCATTCCTCGTTGATCACCGGCAGCATGCCCGGCATCGCCGCGTCGATGAGGCTGACATGGGCGTTCGGCTCGCCGCCGAAAGCGGTCGAGGAGCCCGAGAACAGCTTGGCGTTGGAGGTAACCTGCGCGTGGATTTCGAGGCCGATCACGATTTCCCAGTCGCCGGTCGCACCCTTGATCAGCTTCTTCGGGTCGGCGGGACGGACATGCGCATTCATGAGGGGACTTCCACGAGATGTTGCTGCTGACGCTGTGGCGTGCGTCCCTCAGGTAGAGCTTCGGCCCGTCGCCAGCAAGCGCCTGTTGTACCGGTTTCAGCCCGCGATGGAGCGAACATGGCCTGTTACGGTGAAAATTGCAGCAAAATGTCGAGTGAAGAAACTTGACAATCGTCAGTATGATGGAGTTGTTGCGCATTGGCCGGAAACCGTGAAGGTTGCGCCGCGCCCGCATTTTCGGAGTTTCACATGATCCGCCGCTCCAGCCGGGCCATTGTTGCCCTGGCGGCCCTGCTCCCGGCCCTTTCAGCCGAGGCCCTCGCTCAAGGTGCACCGCCGGCTCCGCCGGTGACGGTCGCGACCCCGCTCGCCAAGCGCGTCACCAACTGGGACGAGTTCACCGGGCGCTTCGAAGCGAGCGAACAGGTCGAGGTCCGCGCCCGCGTCTCCGGCTTCCTCGATTCGGTGCACTTCCGCGACGGCGACCTGGTCAAGGCCGGCGACCTGCTCTTCACCATCGACCAGCGGCCCTACAAGCTTGCCGTCGATGCGGCCAGAGCCGAGGTGGCGCGCGCCAAGGCACAGGTCGACCTCAACCAGAACGAGGTCGAGCGCGCCGAGGCGCTGACGCAGAACCGCACCATCACCGCCCGCGACATCGACCAGCGCCGTGCCAACCTCAACGGCGCGATCGCCAGCCAGCAGGCGGCCGAGGCCAATCTGAAGACGGCCGAGCTCAACCTCGAGTGGACGCAGGTCCGCGCGCCGCTCGCCGGCCGCGTCTCGAACAAGCGCGTCGACCAGGGCAACCTGATCGCCGGCGGCCAGTCGGGCGCGACACTGCTGACCACGATCGTTGCCGTCGATCCGATCAAGTTCGTCTTCGACGCCTCGGAGGCCGACTATCTGCGCTATGCAAAGTCGCAGGATCTGCGCAAGCCCGGGACGCCGGTACGCGTGCGGCTTTCGAGCGAAACCAAATGGGACCGGGAAGGCAAGATCGACTTCGTCGACAACGCATTGAACGCCCGCTCGGCGACGATCCGGACCCGCGCCGTCTTCCCGAATCCCGACGGGCAGCTGACGCCTGGGACCTTCGGGCGGCTGCGCCTCTTCGCCGGCGAAGGCGACGCGTTGCTGGTGCCGGATGCGGTCATCGTCTCCGACCAGGCCAACAAGATCGTGTTCACGGTCGGCGCCGACAACAAGGTGGTGCCGAAGCCGGTTCAGCTCGGCGCGATCAGCGACGGGCTGCGCGTCATCACCAAGGGCCTCGCTGCGAGCGACAAGGTGATCGTGAACGGCATCGCCAATCCGATGGTGCGCCCGGGCGTCGCCGTGACGCCGCAGCCGACGGAGATCAAGGCCGCCGCTGCCAACTGACGGCCACAACAGGCCGCACCAAGAGTGGATGGCATTGTCCGTCCGCCCTGCCCAAGCCTTCGTATTCGCCGCAATTTTGAACGGAAAACTGGTCTCCACTTTTCCTGGAATTGCTTAAGGCCAGGACCATCGCATGTTCCGCTTCGCCCATTTCTTCATCGACAGGCCGATCTTCGCGACCGTGCTCTCGGTGCTGCTGACGATCGCCGGCGCCATCACGCTGCGCACCCTGCCGATCGCAGAGTATCCCGAGATCGCGCCGCCGACCGTCACGATCACCGCGAACTATCCGGGCGCCTCGGCCGAGGTCGTCGCCTCGACGGTGGCCGCGCCGATCGAGCAGGAAGTCAACGGCGTCGACGACATGCTCTACATCTCGTCGCAGTCGACCGGCGACGGGCGCGTGACGATCAACGTCGTCTTCAAGGCCGGCACCGACGTCGACCAGGCTCAGGTGCTGGTGCAGAACCGCGTTTCCGCGGCCGAGCCGCGCCTGCCGCAGGAAGTCCGCACGCTCGGCCTGCAGGTCCGCAAGGCCTCGCCGGACTTCCTGATGGTCATCCACATGCTGTCCCCGGACGGCTCGCGCGACCAGCAATACGTCTCGAACTACACCACGCTGAACGTCAAGGACGTGCTGACCCGCGTCGAGGGCGTCGGCGACGTCCAGGTCTTCGGTGCGCGCGACTATGCGATGCGCGTCTGGCTCGACCCCGCCAAGGTCGCGGCACGCAACCTGACCGCAGGCGATGTCGTCGCCGCGATCCGCGCCGCCAACATCCAGGTCGCGGCGGGTGCGATCAACCAGCCGCCGGCGAAGTCGGACGGGGCCTTCCAGCTCTCGGTCAACACGCTCGGGCGCCTGACCAGCATCGACGAGTTCTACAACATCGTCGTCCGCTCGGATGCCGACGGCGGCACGATCCGCGTGCGCGACATCGCCCGGGTCGAGCTCGGCGCGCAGGACTACCTGTCGAACTCCTATCTCGACAACAAGGAGGCCGTCGCGATCGGCGTCTTCCAGCGCCCCGGCACGAACGCGCTGGCTGCCTCGGAAGCGCTCATCAAGACGATGGAGACGCTGTCGAAGAGCTTCCCGGCCGGCGTGGAGCACACCATCGTCTACAACCCGACCGAGTTCATCAGGGAATCCGTCTCGGCCGTCGTCGCGACCCTGCTCGAAGCGATCGTGCTGGTCGTGATCGTGGTGATCCTGTTCCTGCAGACCTGGCGCGCCGCGATCATCCCGATCATCGCGATCCCGGTCTCGCTGGTCGGCACCTTCCTGATCATGAGTGCGGTCGGGATCTCCTTCAACACGATCTCGCTGCTGGCGCTCGTGCTGGCGATCGGCATCGTCGTCGACGACGCGATCGTCGTGGTCGAGAACGTCGAGCGCTATCTGGCGCAGGGAATGAGCGCGGTCGACGCAGCACACAAGACGATGGACGAGGTCGGCGGCGCGCTGCTGGCGATCGCCCTCGTGCTCTGCGCCGTGTTCATTCCGACCGCCTTCATCACCGGTCTGCAAGGCACGTTCTACCAGCAGTTCGCGGTCACGATCGCGGCCTCGACGGCGATCTCCTGCTTCGTCTCCCTGACCCTGTCGCCGGCCCTGGCCGCAATCCTCCTGAAGCCTCACAGCCATGAGGAGCCGAAGGGCTTCCTGGCGGTGCTGAGTGCGCCGCTGCGCTGGTTCTTCAAGTACTTCAACAAGGCCTTCGACTGGCTCTCGCACGCTTACGGCTCGGCGACCTCGCGCCTGATCCGCTTCGGCGTGATCATGCTGCTGGTCTATGCGGGCCTGATCGCGGTCGCCGGCCAACGGCTCGCGGCAATCCCGACCGGCCTCGTCCCACAGCTCGACCGCGGCTACTTCATAGCGGTCTTCCAGTTGCCGCCCGGCTCGTCTCTGCCCCGAACCGATGCCGTCATCCGCAAGGCGACCGATGTCCTGCTGTCACGGCCGGGCGTCGCCCATGCCGTCGCCTTCGCCGGCCTCGACGGCGCGACCTTCACGCTCGCCCCGAATGCCGGTGTCGCCTTCGTCACGCTGACCGACTTCAAGGAGCGGGCCAAGCAGGGGCTTACCACCCAGGGCATCCTCAACGACCTGCGCACCCAGCTGTTCTCGATCGGCGAGGCTTTCGCCCTGATCATCGAGCCCCCGGCGGTTCCCGGCATCGGCAATGGCGGCGGTCTCAAGGGTTATGTCCAGGATCGTGGCGGCAAGGGCCTGGCAGCGCTGGAAGGCGCGACCTGGGCCGTGGCCGGGACAGCCGGCCAGACGCCCGGCATCCAGCAGCCGTTCACGCTGTTCTCGACCAAGACGCCGCAGATCTATGCCGATATCGACCGCACCAAGGCGGAGATGCTCGGCGTCCCAGTGACACGCGTGTTCGAGACGCTGTCGATCTATATGGGCTCGGCCTATGTGAACGACTTCAACATCCTTGGCCGCACCTTCCGGGTCACGGCCCAGGCCGACAACCCCCAGCGTCTCGACATCCGCGACGTCGCCGATCTGAAGACGCGCAATGCCGATGGCGAGATGGTGCCGATCGGCTCGGTGGCGACCTTCTCGGACACGACCGGCGCCTATCGCGTGCCGCGCTACAACCTCTATCCGGCGGCTGAAGTGCAGATGTCGATGGCGCGCGGGTATTCGACCGGCCAGGGCATCGCGGCGGTGGAGAAGATCGCGAACCAGGTGCTGCCGGCCGGCTTCGGCTTCGAATGGACCGAGATCGCGCTGCAGGAGAAGCTCGCCGGCAATACCGCGATCATCGCCTTCGGCCTCGCCGTCGTCTTCGTCTTCCTCTTGCTGGCGGCGCTGTACGAGAGCTGGACCCTGCCGCTGGCGGTCATCCTGATCGTGCCGATGTGTATCCTCGCGGCGATGATCGGCGTCGGCTACAAGGACTTCGACCGCAACGTGCTCGTCGATATCGGCCTTGTCGTGCTCGTCGGCCTCGCGGCGAAGAATGCGATCCTGATCGTCGAGTTCGCCAAGCAGGCCGAGGACGAAGGCATGAGCCGGCGCGATGCCGCGATCGCGGCAGCCCGGACCCGGCTGCGGCCGATCCTGATGACCTCGCTGGCCTTCATCCTCGGCGTTCTGCCGCTCACGACGTCTGTCGGCGCCGGCGCGGAAATGCGGCAGGTGCTGGGTATCGCGGTGTTCTCCGGCATGATCGGCGTCACGCTGTTCGGCCTGCTGTTCACCCCGGTGTTCTACGTCGTGGTGCGCTGGCTCGCCTCGCTCGGCGGCAAGAAGAAGCCGGCCGAGCCGAAGCAGGCGACGCCACAGGCGCACTGACGAGCTAACACGATGAACGCCGCCACCATCATCATCGGCATGGTGGTGGCGGTCGTTCTCCTGCTCGTCGCGGGCAATGCGCTCGCTTCGTACAAGCGCCTGCGCCGGGCGGAGTTCATCCGGCGCTACCCCTGGCCACGGGGGCTCCTCGACAAGCTCGCCCAGCAGCACCCCGGCTTCACCCGCAAGGAGTCGGCGCTGGTCTCCGAGGGCCTGCGCCAATTCTTCCTGGCCTACCTCAATTCCGGGCGGCGCGAGGTCGCGATGCCCTCGCAGGTCGCGGACGATCTCTGGCACGAGTTCATCCTCTACACCCGCGACTACGGCCGATTCTGCAACCAGGCCTTCGGGCGCTTCCTGCATCACACGCCGGCCGTCATGCTGCGCGAGGGCGCGCGGCGCGACAATTCGGCCCTGCGCCGCGTCTGGTGGCAATGCTGCCGCGACGAGAACATCGACCCGGTCCGCCCGACGCGCCTGCCGCTGCTCTTCGCGCTCGACACCAAGCTCAGGATCGCAAACGGCTTCGTCTATGCGCCCGATTGCGAGGCGCTGCGGCGCAATGGCGACCGCGGCACGCAATGCGGCGGCGATTTCTCGAGCTCTTCCATCGACGGAGGCACGGACGGCTTCGGTGACAGCAGCAGTTCCTCCGGTGACGCCAGCTCCGACAGCGGCGGCGGCGATGGCGGGGGCTGCGGCGGCGGAGGCGGCGACTGAGTAGCGGCTCAGTTCTGCTTGATCTTCGAGCCCTTGATCACGACATCGGAACTCGCCGTCGCATTGATCTTGCCGCTCGCCTTGATCGTGACGTCCTTGCCCTTGAGGTCGACGGAGCCATCCTTCTTCAGGTTGAGTTCGGCCGAACCGGTGTCGAGCAGGATGCTGTCGGCAGCTTTCACCACGAGCGCCTTGCCGCTGGCGATCTCGAAGTCCTTGCTGCTGTCGAGATCGATGCTGACCGCAGCCGCAACCTCGAAGGCGCGCGTCGCCAGGCTGATCTCGCGATTGGCGTTCATGCTCAGCGCAGTGCCCGCGATGATGCCGATGCTCGTGCCCGCAGTCGTTCGGACGGCGTTGCCGACATTCACGACATAGGCCGAGCCCACGGACGTGCGGAAATTGCTCCCGACGGTCAGCGCGAGTTCGGCACCGACATTGACGGTGCAGGTGCCGCCGACGGAGATCGAGAGCCCGGCCGGGGCCGTGATCGCGACCGCGCCACCGCGCCCGACATTGAAGGCTTGCAGCAAAGCTGCGAGTTGCGCCTCGAGGACGGCGATCCGCCGGCTCAGCGCCTCGACTTCCGGCGTAGCCATGAATTCGTCCCCCCTTCTTTCGGGCGCAGCCAGCCCAATCTATCACAAACCGCTGCGGCTCGTGACGCACTATCCCTTTGCGCCACGAAACCAGTCCAACTCCGTCGGCGTATCAGAGCATCGCATAGAGAAGGCTGACCTAAGTGACTGCACGCCCTGCCCTGTTCTGGTTCCGCGACGATCTACGCCTGTCCGACAATCCAGCGCTGAGAGCGGCGAGCGAGCACGGCCCTCTCACCTGCGTCTACATACTCGACACGTCGACGGAGCGCCGGGCGCTCGGCGGCGCTGCGCGCTGGTGGCTGTCGCGTTCCTTGCAGGCACTGTCGGACGCCATCGCAGCGAAAGGCGGCGAACTGCTGATCCTGCGCGGCGATCCGGCAGAGCTCTTGCCCGATGTCGTCGAGCGCACCGGCAGCGGCTATGTCGCCTGGAACCGGCGCTATGACCGCGCCGCGATCGCGCTCGACAAGGCGCTCAAGGCCGAGTTGACCGAGGCCGGCGTCGCGGTCGAGAGCTTCAACGCCAACCTGCTCAACGAACCCTGGCAGGTTAAGACCAAGGCGGATGGACCATTCAAGGTGTTCACGCCCTATTGGCGCGCCGTGCGCGAAAGCGGCGAGCCGTCGGCGCCGCTCCCTGCCCCAGCCAGACTGAGCAGAGCCAGGCTGCCAGCGGCCCTGCGTGAACAGACTCTCACGGTCGCAGGTCTCGCTCTGGAGCCGACGACGCCCGACTGGGCCGGTGGGCTGCGTGAAGCCTGGACACCGGGCGAGGATGGGGCGCGAGATCGGCTCGACACGTTCCTCGACGAGACGATCGCCGGCTATCGCGAGGCCCGCGACCTGCCGGACCGGCTGTCGACCTCGCGGCTGTCGCCGCACCTACGCTTCGGCGAGATCAGCCCGCGCCAGATCTGGCATGCGACCCGTGCTGCAGAGGAGGCAGGCAGAACGCCGGGCTCGGCCAGCGATGTCGAAAAATTCTTCAGCGAGATCGGCTGGCGCGAATTCTCCTACCATCTGCTCTTCCACAATCCCGAGCTCGCCAGCGTCAACTATGATCGCCGTTTCGACGCGATGTCCTGGGAGACCGACGAAGCCGGCCTGGCGGCATGGCAGAAGGGCCTGACCGGCTATCCGATCGTCGATGCTGGCCTGCGCGAGCTTTGGCAGACTGGCTGGATGCACAACCGCGTCCGAATGATCACGGCCTCCTTCCTGATCAAGCATCTGCTGACCGACTGGCGTGCCGGCGAAACCTGGTTCTGGGACACACTGGTCGATGCGGACCCCGCCAACAATCCGGCGAGCTGGCAATGGGTCGCCGGCTCCGGCGCCGATGCGGCTCCTTATTTCCGCGTCTTCAACCCGGTGACACAGGGCGAGAAATTCGATCCGAAGGGCGCTTATGTCAGGCGCTTCGTTCCCGAGTTGGCAGAGCTGGACGACAAGTTCATCCACCGTCCATGGGATGCACCTGCGGGCGAACTGAAAAAGTCTGGGATCCTCCTCGGCAGCGACTATCCGAAACCAATCATCGCCCTCGACTTCGGCCGCCAGCGCGCCCTCGACGCCTTCGCTGCCCTTCGTTCGGAATAGCTGACCGCCATGACATCGCCTCCGGCCTCCTTCGTCACGCAAGCCTCGCTCGCTGCCGACCTGTCCCGGCTCGGCCTCGCGCCCGGCGACGCGGTCATGGTCCACGCCGCCGTGAGCAAGGTCGGCCGCCTGCTCGACGGCCCCGACACGATCATTGCCGCGCTGTGCGACGCAGTCGGCCCCCAGGGCACGGTCCTCGCCTATGCCGACTGGGAAGCGCGTTACGAGGACCTCTTGGACGACGAAGGCCGCGTTCCGCCGGAATGGCGCGAGCATATCCCGCCCTTCGACCCGCAGCGTTCGCGCGCGATCCGCGACAATGGCGTGCTGCCGGAGTTCCTGCGGACCACGCCGGGCGCGCTGCGCAGCGGCAATCCCGGCGCCTCGCTCGTGGCGCTCGGCGCGAAGGCGGAGTGGTTCACCGCCGACCACCCGCTCGACTACGGCTATGGCGCGGGCTCGCCATTGGCGAAGCTGATCGAAGCGGGCGGCAAGGCGCTGATGCTCGGGGCGCCGCTCGATACGCTGACCCTGCTGCACCATGCCGAACATCTGGCCGACATACCCGGCAAGCGCATCCGGCGGCTAGAGGTCCCGCTGGCTACGCCGACCGGTGCGCAGTGGCGCATGATCGAGGAGTTCGACACCAGCGACCCGATCGTGGCGGGGCTGGACGATGACTATTTTGCGGGGATCGTCACGGAATTCCTTGCCGCCGGCGAGGGCCGGCAAGGCCTGATCGGCGCCGCTCATTCCGTGCTGGTCGAGGCTGCGGCAATCACCGCCTTCGGCGTCGATTGGCTGGAATCACGGTTCGGCTCGTCCTAACTTCGATTATGAGCTTCCTGGCGCAAGCCATTGGGTCAGGAATCTTCCGCGGTCAGACCGCGCCGTCACGCCGGCCGCCGCGATGCTCTCCGGCCAGTCTGCGCACCATCCAGAAATAGACCGGATAGGGCAGCAGCCGCAGCGCCTTCATCAGCCAGGCAAGTCGGCGGGGAAAGGCGACTTCGAAGCCGCCGCGGGCGAAGCCGTCGACGACCCGCGCCGCCGCTTCGTCGAGCGTCAGCATGAACGGCATCGGAAAGCTGTTGCGCTTGGTCATCGCCGTGTCGACGAAGCCGGGGTTGACCAGCTGCAGGCGGATGCCTTGCCGCTCGCAATCGAACCTCAATGCTTCGCAAAGATGGATCGCGGCGGCCTTGGAAGCGCCGTAGGCCGCTGCGCCCGGCAGACCGCGATAGCCCGCCAGCGAGGCATTGACCGCGATCTGGCCCTTGCCGCGCGAGGCCATGCGTTCGGCGACTGCGGCGGCCCCACGCACGACACCGACGAGATTGACCGCGAAAACCTGCTCGAAAGCCGCGACGTCGATCAGGCCCGGCCCATTGCGCGGGGCGATGCCGGCATTGAGGAAGGCGAGCGCGATCGGCCCATGCACGCTCTCGATGCCTTCGACCACCGCCGCCATCGCGGCGGGATCGACGACATCACCAACATGGGCGACGATCCGTCCCGGCAACCCGTCTGCTCCGAGCGCCAGCGCCTCGAGCTTGTCGAGCCGGCGCGCAGTCGCCGCGACCGTCCAGCCGCGGCGCGCCAGCTCCAGCGCCACGGCCGCGCCGATCCCCGAACTCGCCCCGGTCACCCAGGCGATGCCGTCCTTGGGCTGCATGCGCGGCGGGGTCATGTTCCGTTCGGGCCTCCATGCCGCGGCAGTCCTGGCCGGACCCTAGTGATGCGGAGGCCGCAGCGGAAGCCCTGCCAGCGGCATCTCCGCCTGGCTACCCACCATCTTTTCCGCACCGGCCGCGCCTGCGATAACCTCGGGCGATGAAGGAGATCGCGATGCCGACCGAATTGCTGTTCCGAGACGACGCCTATCTCACCGAGACGCCCGCGACCGTCGTCGCGATCAACGAGCGCGGCGGCATCGAGCTCGACAGGACCGTATTCTACGCCACCGGTGGCGGCCAGCCGGGCGATGCCGGCATCCTCGTCCGCAGCGACGGCACCGAGATCACGATCGGCACGGCGATCTACAATCCCGAGGACAAGAGCCGCATCCTGCATGTCCCGCTTGAAGGCCAAGGCACGCCCGCTGTCGGCGAGACCGTGACGGCGAAGCTCGACTGGGAACGCCGGCTGAAACGCATGCGCATCCACACCGCGCTGCATCTGCTCAGCGTTGTCCTGCCCTATCCGGTCACCGGTGGCGCGATCGGCGATAGCGGCGACGGCCGGCTCGATTTCGACATTCCCGAGGGCGGTCTCGACAAGGCGGAGTTGACCGAGAAGCTCGGCGCATTGGTGGCCAAGAACGCCGCGATCAGCGAGCGCTGGATCACCGACGAGGAGCTCGATGCCAATCCCGGCCTGGTCAAGACCATGTCGGTCAAGCCGCCACGCGGCTCGGGGCGAGTCCGGCTGGTCTCGATCGAGGGCATCGACCTGCAGCCCTGCGGCGGCACGCATGTGCGCAACACCGCCGAGATCGGCGCGGTCGTGGTCACCGACGTCGAGAAGAAGGGCAAGCAGAACCGGCGCGTGCGCATCGCGCTAGTGTCGTGATTTCGAAGTTCGCTTTCGTTCGATATCAAGTGACGCGCGAACTTCGAAATCAAAAAACGACACTAGAAAACCTATGAGTTGCCCGTGTCCCCTATGATTCTGAAATTCGCTCCGCGCTTGATATCTGGCAGTGGCGAATTTCAGAATCGGGACACTGGCTTGAGCTTTCCGCCATAACATTATGAAAACAGACTCTTTCGAGGACCCGCGCATGGCCCGCAACGATATCTTCGTCTCCACGCAATGGCTGGCCGAGCGGCTCGACGCCCCCGACATCGTCGTGCTCGACGGCTCGTACTACCTGCCGGCTCAGAACCGCGATGCGGACGCTGAATATGCGCAGCAGCGCATTCCTGGCGCAGTGCGCTTCGACATCGACGCGGTCAAGGACAAGAGCTCGAGCCTGCCGCACATGCTGCCGCGGCCGGACGCCTTCGCCGCCGCGGTCGGCGCCATGGGCATCGGCGACGGCATGCGCATCGTCGTCTATGATGGGCTCGGCCTGTTCTCGGCGCCGCGCGTGCGCTGGACGTTCCGTACCTTCGGCGCCAAGGACGTCGTCATCCTCGATGGCGGCCTGCCGCAATGGCTGGCCGAGGGCCGGCCGGTCGAAGACGGCCCGCCACGGCCGCGGGCGCCGCGCAGCTTCACCGCCAGGCTCGACCATTCCGCCGTCGCCGACGCCCATGACATCGAGCGCGCCATCGCGAGCAATTCGGCCCAGGTCGTCGATGCGCGCGCTGCCGATCGCTTCCGAGGCGAAGCGCCGGAGCCGCGCCCCGGCCTGCGCTCCGGCCACATTCCCGGCTCTCTCAATCTGCCCTCCTCGGCGTTGGTGGCGGACGGCAAGCTCAAATCGCCCGAAGCCATCCTCGCCGCCTTCAAGGATGCCGGCGTCGATCTCGACCGGCCGGTGATGACGACCTGCGGCTCGGGCGTCTCCGCCGTGATCCTGTCGACGGCGCTGGAATCGATCGGCAAGCCGACCCGCGCCGTCTATGACGGCTCCTGGTCGGAATGGGGCGCGAGCGACCGTCCCATCGCGACCGGGCCGGCGAAGGGCTGAAGCTTCAGAAAACCGACCAGCCAGTGCGCTCGACCAGGCGTTCGAGCGCGAGCGCACCGACATGCGAGGTGCCGGCGGCGTTGAGGCCGGGCGACCAGACCGCGATCGCCGCCTGCTTCGGCACGATGGCGAGGATGCCGCCGCCGACGCCACTCTTGCCGGGCAGGCCGACCTTGAAGGCGAATTCGCCGGACGCGTCGTAATGGCCGCAGGTCATCATCAGCGCCTTGACGCGGCGCGCCCGCGCCGGGCGGCAAACCACGGCGCCGGTCAAGGGATCCACGCCGTCACCGGCGAGGAAGAGACCGGCGCGGGCGAGCTGGACGCAGCTCAGGCTCAGCGCGCATTGATGGAAATAGACATCGAGCACCTCGGCGACCGGATTCTTCAGATTGCCGAAGGCGCGGATGAAATTGGCGAGGCTGGCATTGCGGAAGCCGGTCTGTGCTTCCGAGCCCGCCACTTCCTGGTCGATCGCGACCGCACGATCGCCCGAGCATTTGCGCAGGAAGGCGAGGATCTCGGCCGCCGTCTTCCTCGGGGTCCGGCCGGTCAGCAGCGCATCGGTGACGACCAGCGCTCCGGCATTGATGAACGGGTTGCGCGGCACGCCGCGCTCCTGCTCGAGCTGGACGATGGAATTGAATGGCGATCCCGACGGCTCGCGCCCGACCCGGTGCCAGAGCCGGGCACCGACCCGCTCCAGTGCCAGCGTCAGGGTGAAGACCTTGGAGATGCTCTGGATCGAGAACGGGACATTGGCGTCGCCTGCCTGCGCACGCTCGCCGGAGCAGGTGACGACGGCGAGCCCGAAACGGCGCGGATCGACCCGCGACAAGGCCGGGATGTAGTCGGCGACCTTGCCGGCGCCGATATGCTCGGCCATGTCGGCATGAACGCTCGCGACGATGTCCGACAGGTTGCGCATGTCCGAACTCCGCCACGGCCTGGTCAAGGTGACCTTGGCATTCGTCCGACCCTGCCGCAATCGCGGCGGAGAGAGCTTGGCAAAGTCCCTGCCCCTGCGCATGCTGCCGCCCGTGCCGGGGAGCCACGCATGACCTATTGCCTCGGGATCCTGCTGCCGTCGGGCCTGATCCTCGCCTCCGATTCGCGCTCCAGCGCCGGCGTCGACCAGATCGCGGTGGTGAAGAAGCTCGCTCTGTTCGAGGTGCCGGGCGAGCGCGTGATCGCGATCCTCTCGGCCGGAAACCTGGCGACGACGCAGGCCGTGATCACGATGATCAGGCAATACACCCGCCATAAGCAGGATAGCGCCGCAGGCGGCGAGAACCGCGACATCCTGGCGGCGCGGACCATGTTCGACGTAGCGCAGATCGTCGGCGGCGTGCTGCGCGAGGTGCTGCGGCTCAATCGCAGCTTCGTCGAACCCTATGGCGATCCGAACGGTTCCTTCATCGTCGCCGGCCAGATCGCCGGCGAGCCGCATCGCCTCTTCCAGGTCTATTCGGCCGGCAATTTCGTCGAGGCCTCCGGGCGCACGCAGTTCCTGCAGCTCGGCGAGACAAAATACGGCAAACCGATCCTCGACCGGGCGCTGCAGGAGGCCAGCGGCCTCGACGAGGCGGCCAAGCTCGCTCTGCTGTCCTTCGATGCGACGGTGCGGTCGAACCTCTCGGTCGCACCGCCGATCGACCTCTTGCGCTACGAGGCCGACAGCTTCTCGACCAAGCATCTCGCCAAATACGACAGCCACCATCCCTACTGGGCCGATTTGCGCCAGCGCTACAGTGACGGGCTCAGCGCGCTGGTCGCGAGCCTGCCGGCGCCGGATTTCCCCGCCTGACTACTGCAGCAGCGCGACCATCGCCGCGTAGCCGCGGCGGCGGGCATGATCGAGCGGGGTTGCACCATCGCGATCGGCGAGGTCGCGCCGTGCACCTGCCGCGATCAGTGCCCTCACCGTCTCGACATGGCGCGGCCCGCCATTGCCGAGGATCACCGCCTCGATCAGGGCGGTCCAACCGAGATTGTTGACATGGTCGAGCGGCGCGCCGGCCGCGATCAGTTCGCGCACCACCCCGTCATGGCCGAGATGAGCGGCCGCGATCAGAGCCGTGCCGAGATAGGGGCTGGTGATGGCGCGCGGGTCGCCACCGATGGCGAGCGCAGTGCGCATGGTCTCGATATCGTCAGCGACCGCCGCGATGGTGATCGCGTCATAGGCGCGGTTGTCGAGCGCGCGCGGATCGGCTCCCGCCTTGGCGAGCTCCTGCATCGCCTCGCGCTGGCGGGCATGGGCGGCGGCCAGCAGTGCGGTGCGGCCCTCGCCGTCGCGGGTTTCGAGGCCGCGGCCGGCCGCGATGGCCTGCCGGAGGGCTGCAAGATCGCCACGATAAGCCGACAGGTGCAGCCCGTCATAGGCTGACACCTCTGCCAACGATGGCGGAACCTGAGCACCGGCAGTCCCGCCCGCGCTCACTGCCAAGGTGATGAACAGCGCCGAAAATCCATTTCGGCAAACGTTCGCCCCGCGTCGTTTCGTCCCAGGCATCTGTCCTTTATCCGCCACTTCGCCCGAACGGCGCGAAAAATCGCATCTTGCACAAATTAAGGTCAGCCCTGCTGTCCCTTCCCTCTTGCAGGCCGGCCCGAAGCGCCCTATCTCTTGTGCACCGCAGCAGCGATGTTGCGGCGCCCTCCTTGGGCGTTTCCTCCCTAGACTTGGGCCTGCGCTCCGGCGTGGGCCTTTTTCTTTTGCGGGAAGGCTAGCCCGGCCGGCATCGGCCACGCAACGATCAATCGATCGCGATCATCACGTCGGAAGTCTTCACCACGGCATAGGCCTGTCGCCCGACTGCGAGCTTGAGCTCGTCGACCGCGGCATTGGTGATCGCCGAGAGACGATGGCGCCGCCGAGATCGAGCTTCACATGGGCGGTGATCGAGCCCTTCACGATCTCGACGATGGTGCCCTTGAGCTGGTTGCGGGCGGAAATCTTCAGTCTGGTCTGCCCGATCTGACATCCTCGCCAAGTCCGCACCGGGCGGACTCGACCTTTGGTCGCGCGCCGTTATATTCGACTGCACATAGCGACAGCAACCGCAGCGAGCGCCGTCATGTCATCGAACCGTCGAAACGCGGGCTTCGGCTTCCTGGGGTTCACCGCCGCGCTGCTGATCGGCGTCTCTTCCTTCACCGGCCCGGCCCTCGCCCAGAGCAAGGAGCTGGTGGTCTTCGCCGCCGCGAGCCTGAAGACCGCGCTCGACGAGGCCGCGGCCAACTGGGTCAAGGAAAGCGGCAAGCCGGCGCCGAAGATTTCCTATGCGGCGAGCAACGCGCTGGCGAAGCAGCTCGAACAGGGCGCGCCAGCCGATCTCTTCCTCTCGGCCGATCTCGACTGGATGGACTACGCCCAGCAGAAGAACCTGATCGTCAAGGAGAGCCGGGTCAGCCTGCTCGCCAACCGGATCGCGCTGATTGCGCCGTCCGACGCCAAGACCACGGTAACCCTGGCGCCGGGCATCGACCTCTCCGCCGCACTGGGCGAGAGCCGGCTCGCCATGGGCAATGTCGATTCGGTGCCGGCCGGCAAATACGGCAAGGCGGCGCTGGAGAAGCTCGGCGGCTGGGACAAGGTCAAGGACAAGATCGCGCAGGCCGACAATGTCCGCGCCGCGCTTCTGCTGGTCTCGCGCGGCGAAGCGCCGCTCGGCATCGTCTACACCACCGACGCCGCCGCCGACCCGAAAGTCAAGGTGATCGCGACCTTCCCTGAGGATACGCACCCGCCGATCGTCTACCCGGTCGCGATCACCAAGGATTCGGCCAATCCCGACGCGCAGGGCTTCCTCATCTATCTGCGCGGCAACGGCGCCAAAGCCAGCTTCGAGAAGCAGGGCTTCACGGTCCTGAACAAGCCCGCTTCCTCATCGTGAGCGACTGGCTGTCCCCGGAGGAGTGGACGGCCGTCCGCCTCAGCCTGATCGTTGCCACCACCGCCATGCTGGCGAGCCTACCCTTGGGGCTCGCGATCGCTTGGCTGCTGGCGCGCGGGCGCTTCTGGGGCAAGTCGCTGCTCGACGCCGTCATCCACCTGCCGCTGATCCTGCCGCCGGTCGTCACCGGCTATCTCCTGCTGATCGGCTTTGGCCGTCGTGGGCCGATCGGCCAGTTCCTCCATGACTGGTTCGGCATCGTCCTGTCCTTCCGCTGGACGGGGGCGGCGCTGGCCTGCGCGGTGATGGGCTTTCCGCTGATGGTCCGGGCGATCCGGCTTTCGATCGAGGCGATCGACCGCAAGCTCGAGGATGCGGCCGGAACGCTCGGCGCCGGTCCGTTCTGGGTGTTCCTGACGGTGACGCTGCCGCTCGCGCTGCCCGGCATCCTCGCCGGGATGATCCTGTGCTTTGCCAAGGCGATGGGCGAGTTCGGCGCAACCATCACCTTTGTCTCCAACATCCCCGGCGAGACGCAGACCCTGCCCTCGGCAATCTACACGTTCACGCAGGTGCCCAATGGCGATGCCGGTGCGATGCGGCTGACCCTGATCTCGATCGCGATCTCGGTGGCGGCGCTGTTCGCTTCGGAGTTCCTGGCGCGATTGGTCGGCCGGCGGATCGCAGTCGAATGAGCGCCATTATCGAAGTTTCCGTGGCGCACCGGCTGGGCGCCTTCACGCTCGATGCAAGCTTCACCTCGGACGGGCGCCTGACGGCGCTGTTCGGCCGCTCCGGCTCGGGCAAGACTTCGCTGGTCAACGTGATCTCCGGCCTGATCCGGCCGCAAGCGGGCCGCGTCGTCATCGACGGGCGGGTGATGGTCGACAGCGCCGCCGGCATTTTTGTGCCGAAGCACAAGCGCCGCATCGGCTACGTATTCCAGGAAGCGCGGCTATTCCCGCATCTCTCCGTCAGGCAGAACCTGCTCTATGGCCGCTGGTTCGCGCCGAAGGCCGAGGATGGCGGCAGCACGCTCGACGACGTGCTCGACCTGCTCGGCATCGGCCATCTGCTTGAACGGCAGCCCGGCGGGCTCTCCGGCGGCGAGAAGCAGCGCGTCGCGATCGGCCGGGCGCTGCTGGCCAAGCCTCGGCTGCTGCTGATGGACGAGCCGCTCGCCTCGCTGGACGAGCAACGCAAGGCCGAGATCCTGCCTTACATCGAGCGCCTGCGCGACGGCTTCGGCATCCCGATCGTCTATGTCTCGCATTCCATCGCCGAGGTGGCCCGGCTCGCCACCCATCTCGTCATCCTCGAGCAGGGCAAGGTCTCGATGAGCGGGCCGACCGCCGAATTGATGTCGCGCCCCGACGTTCCGATCCTGTCGGCCGCACCCGAAGCCGGCGCAATCCTCGAGGCGCGCGTGCTGCGCCATGAGCCGGAGCACGGCCTGACGGTCCTGGAGACTGCGGCGGGGCCCTTGCAGATCGCCCGGCGCAATTTGCCGGAAAGGACGGCGCTGCGTGTGCACATCCTCGCTAGCGACGTGATGCTGAGCCTGAAGCCGCTCGACGGGATCAGCGCGCTCAACGTCCTGCCCGGACGGGTCTCGGCGATCGGGGCGCCTCACGGCGATGGTGGCGCGCTGGAAGTCAGGCTCGACTGCGATGGCGTCGGCCTTCTCGCCCGCCTCACCGTGAAGTCGGCCGAGCAATTGCGGCTGGTGCCCGGCAGCCCGGTCTATGCGGTGATCAAGAGCGTCTCGATCGACACGCCGTGAGGGTTCAGGCCTTCTCCCCGGGCTCGCGCACTGGAGCCTTCGGCGAGACTGCCGCACGCAGCGCAGCGATCTCCGCCGCCCCTGCCTCCAACGCCTTCGCCTCGATGGCGCGATAGTTCGCGACGATCTCGCGGCCGAGCGGCGTCAGATGCGCGCCGCCGCCCTTCGCTCCGCCAGGCTGGGCCTCGACCAGTGGTGAGCGGAAGATGCGGTTGAGATCGTCGACCAGCAGCCAGGCACGGCGATAGGACATCTTCATCGAGCGGCCGGCGGCGGAGATCGAGCCGGTCTCGCCGATCGCCTCCAGCAGCTGCACCTTGCCGGGGCCGAGGCGCCCGCCCGGCGTGAAGTCGAGCCGGAAGCTGAAGCGCATCTCGGGCAGGGACTGGTCAGCCTTCGACAAGGTCGGCCCTCCGCGGTTGCGCAGCGCTCAATAGAGCCGCGTGCGGTAGCCTTCTTCCATGGTGGCGTCGGCCTGGACGGCATCGATCGCCCTGGTCTGCTCGGCGACGATGCGGCCGAGCGTCGGGAAGCTCGCGCGCTCGACCTGCGATCCTTGCGCCCAGAGCTTCGAGCGGATCAGCGCCTTGCCGCAATGGAAGTAGGCTTCGTCGACCTCGACGATCAGGCCGAGCTTCGGCGCCTTGTCCTGCATCGCCAGGGGTTGGAGCAGAGCGGCGTCGGTGGTCATCCGCGCCCTGCCGTTGACGCGCAGGGTCTCATTGATGCCCGGCACGAAGAAGACCAGGCCGACACCAGGCGCACTCAGCACATTGCCGAGGGAATCGACCCGGTTGTTGCCGCGCCGGTCGGGGATCAGCAACGTCCGCTCGTCGAGCACCTGGACGAAGCCCGGTCCGTCACCGCGCGGACTGGCATCCGCCCTGCCCTCGCTGTCGGCGCTGGCCAGCACGAGGAAGGGCGATAGCGCGATGAAATCGCGGCAAAACCGGTCGAGCCGGTCGAGCACCTTCTTCTGGGCCAGCGGGTGCACTTCGCCGACGAGCGCGCGCAGTTGGGCAGCGTCATCGACAGACGTGTCCGGCTTCTCGCTGATCGCGCTCATTTTTTGTCTCCGCAGGCATGCCAGCCGAGCCGGCGAAGCAGCCATAACATGCCTTCGAATGCTGCCGAAGCCTCACCGCACAACCTCTAGGTGATGCGCCGGACGCTGTCCGCGATCTCCTGCGGCTCGAACAGGCGTTTCCAGTCCGGCCGGAGGATCGTTTCCTTGCCGAAGACGATCGCCTTG
This sequence comes from Allobosea lupini, assembly GCF_900109525.1. Lineage (GTDB taxonomy): Bacteria > Pseudomonadota > Alphaproteobacteria > Rhizobiales > Beijerinckiaceae > Allobosea > Allobosea lupini. The sequence goes on from NZ_FOAN01000001.1 coordinate 702,737, forward strand.
TTGCAGGCGTCCGAGAACACGCCCTGGACCTCGCCGAAAGTCACCGCCGCGAGGATGTTCATATGGCCGAGCAGGAAGTCGCGCGCCGCCTCGCGCGGCACGCCGCGGGCGATCGCCTCCTCCATCGCCTCGCGCATCGCATCGAGCAAGGTGGCGCAGACGGTTTCCGAGAGGCCGGGCTCCAGGATCGCCATCTGCTCGACGGTGACGCGGTGCGAGCGCATCACCGGTGCCCAGATCGCCCGCGCCACCTCCTCGCCGAGGGCGTAGTGCGCCTCCGGCCCCTGCATCAGCGCGTTGACGATGTGCTGCTTGGCCGCAACGCCGCCGAAATGGTCGGCCCGCGCCGCCTCCTCGGTCTCGTCATTGAAGATCGGCGGGTGGCAGGGATGGGTAACGAAATAGGTGATGTCGGCCCGCTCGGGGAGATGGCCGGCATGCGGTGCCGCGGCGTCGAGGATGACGACGATCGTCCCGGCCGCGAGCTTCGGCACGAGGCCGGCCGCCACCGCGCCGACAGCGGTATCGGGCACCGCGAGGATCACGACTTCGGCCCCCGCGATCGCGGCCTCCGGCTCGATGGAGGCCGCACCGAAGGCTTCACGGATGCGATCCTGGCCAGCCGGGCTGATCTCGACATGGCGGGTCTCGAAGCGCGAGCGCGCGAGATTGCAGCCGAGGCGCATGCCCATCTTGCCGCCGGCACCGAACAGTGCGACCACCGTCATCGTCATCCTCCCTAGTCCACGCGTCCGTTGCCGACGTTCTCCGACAAGCTCGCAGGCCGACGGCAAGTGCTCAAGCCCTCTCCCCGCTTGCGGTAGGGAGGGTCGGGTGGGGGCAATGCCGCTCGGCACTGGACTGGAAGACGTCCCGAACCTGCTTTCCGGCCCCCCATCCCTGCCCCTTCCCCGGCGCAAGCGGGGGGACGGGGATGCGTGTCGCGTTCAAGCGATCACTTTGACGCCGAACCGCCCCCCGGCGGATGCATGGCCTGCTTGCCAATCTTGCATGCAAGATGGCATCAAAGATTGACGCCTCGTGAGGTTGACGGGATAGTCGGCGCCCTTGTCACCCCTTCCGGATCATCATGCCCCGCCCGACGCCGTCCACCGCCCTCGAACGCCTGCGCGTGCTCGACCTGACGCGCGTGCGCGCCGGGCCGACCTGCTCCCGCATCTTTGCCGATTTCGGCGCGGACGTGATCAAGATCGAAAGCCCGCCGGGGCTCGATCCGAACGAGAACATGAGCGGGCCGCGGCATGGCTACGACATGCAGAACCTGCACCGCAACAAGCGCTCGCTGACGCTCAACCTGAAGAAGGAGCCGGCCAAGGCGATCCTGCGCAAGCTGATCGCCGATGCCGACCTCCTGGTCGAGAACTTCCGGCCCGACGTGAAGGAGCGACTCGGCCTCGATTTCGAGACGCTGCATGCGCTCAATCCGCGCCTGATCCTGGTCTCGATCTCGGGCTTCGGCCAGAGCGGGCCCTATCGCCTGCGCGCCGGCTTCGACCAGATCGCCCAGGGCATGGGCGGGATGATGTCGGTCACCGGTCTGCCCGGCCAGGGGCCGGTGCGCGCCGGCATCGCCGTTGCCGATTCGGCCGCCGGGCTCTATGGCGCGATCGGCGCGCTGGTCGCGCTGCAGGAGCGCGCCGTCTCGGGCAAGGGGCAGTGGGTGCAGACCTCGCTGCTCGAAGCGCAGATCGGCATGATGGACTTCCAGGTCGCGCGCTATCTGGTCGAGGGCAAGGTGCCGCCGCAGGCTGGCAACGACCACCCCTATGCGACGCCGATGGGCGTCTATGCGACGCGCGACGGCCATATCAATCTCGGCGTCGGCGCCGAGGGGCACTGGCGCTCCTTCTGCGGCGCGCTCGGCCGGCCCGAGCTCGCGACCGATCCGCGCTATGACAATATGGAGAAGCGCTTCGCGGCGCGGCCGGAACTGCGCGCGCTGCTCGAGGAGATCATGTCGACGCAGGACAGCGCCTATTGGCTCGACGCCTGCGAGAAGGCCTCCGTGCCGGCTGGGCCGATCTATGCGGTCGATGCCGTGTTCGATGATCCGCAGGTGCAGCACCTTGGCATCGCGCAGCCGGTCCGGCATCCCAAGCTCGGCGAGATCCGCGTCGTCGGCGAGCCGGTCAACCTGTCGCGTACGCCGTCCAGCATCGCGACGCCGACGCCGGACGCCGGCGACCACAATCTCGAAATCCTCACCGAGCTCGGCTTCGACGAGGCGGCCATTGCCAGCCTCAAGGCCGAAGGCGCGATCTGAAAGGCATCAGATGAACGACGAAATCCTCTACGACGTCGCCGATGGCGTCGGCACGGTCACGCTCAACCGGCCGCAGGCGCGCAATGCCCTGACCTTCGCCATGTATGAGGGGCTGGCCGAGATCCTCGGCAATCCCGAGAAGCACGGCGCGCCGAAGGTGTTCGTGGTGACGGGCGCCGGCGAGAAGGCCTTCGCCGCCGGAACAGACATCTCGCAGTTCCGCGAGTTCAAGACGGCCGAGGACGCCCTCGCCTATGAGAACCGGATCGAGCGGGTGATCACCACGATCGAGAGCTGCCCGGTGCCGACGATCGCAGCGATCGCCGGCGCGGTCACCGGTGGCGGCGCGGCGATCGCCTGCGCCTGCGACCTTCGGATCGCAACGCAATCGGCCCGCTTCGGCTTCCCGGTGGCGCGCACGCTCGGCAACTGCCTGTCGATGGCGAACTATGCTCGGCTCGCCAGCCTGCTCGGCCCGGCCCGCGTCAAGGACATCATCTTCACCGCGAGGCTGGTCGAGGCTGAGGAGGGCCATCGCATCGGCCTCTACAACGAGCTCGTCGCCGACCATGCCGCGCTGATGGCGCGGGTGAAGGAGCTGGCGGAGACGATCCGCGGCCACGCGCCGCTGACGATGCGTGCCACCAAGGAGGCACTGCGCCGGCTCACGGCGGCGACGAGCGCTCATGTCGAAGGCGATGACCTCGTCACCCTCTGCTATACCAGCGCCGATTTCCGCGAGGGCATGGAAGCCTTCCTCGGCAAGCGCACGCCGAACTGGCAAGGCAAATGAGCGAGACCATCGGCTTCATCGGCCTCGGGCTGATGGGCGCGGGCTTCTGCAAGCGCCTGATCGCGACCGGCCGCAGCGTCGTCGGCTACGATCTCGACCCGGCCCGGCGGGCTGAAGCCGAAGCGCTCGGCGTCGTCCTCGCCGCCTCGCCTGCCGAGGTGGCCGAGCGCGCCAATCCCGTCTGCATCGCGGTGACCACCACCAAGGCGGTGCAGGCCGTGGTCAGCGGCGACGGCGGCATCCTCTCGGCGAAGCTGCAGCTAGGCGCCATCGTCATCGATTTCTCGACCACAGAGATCGGCGTGACCAAGGCGCTCGCGGCAGCGCTGGCGGAAGCCGGCATCGGCTTCATCGACGCGCCTGTCTCGGGCGGCCCGCCGGCGGCTGAGGCCGGCAAGCTCGCAATCATGGCCGGCGGCGCGCCCGAGATGATCGCCGCGGTGCGGCCATTGGCGGAGAGCCTCGGTCTCTTCACCCATATGGGCGCGGTCGGCGCCGGCCAGGCGACCAAGCTGGTCAACCAGGCACTGTGCCTGACCAACTACGTAGTCGTGGCGGAATCGCTGCGGCTGGCCGAAGCCTATGGCGTCGACGCCGGCAAGATCCCGGCCGCGCTGGCACCCGGCCTCGGCAATTCGGCGGTGCTGCAGGCGATGATGCCGCGCATGGTCGCACGCGACTTCGCGCCGAAGGGCTATGCCCGGCAGGTGCTGAAGGACTTAGAAATGCTGATGGAGGCCGGGCGCGAGCAGCATCTGGCCATGCCGATGGTCGCGCAGGCGACGACGCTTTATCGGATGCTGGTCGCGCAGGGCGATAGCGAACTCGACGCGATCGCGGTGCTGAAGCTGCTGCCGGAGGTTGAGCAGCCCTCTCACTGACCTGCGATCAGGCGCTGCCCGGTTTGGCGGCCTCACCCCTCTCCTTCAAGGCCGCGACGAGCCCCGACAAGCCGTTGCGGACATGCTCGCGCAGGCGCTGGCTTGCCAGCGCGGCGTCGCCGGCGGTGAGCGCCGCCAGGATCTGCTCATGCTCCTGGATCGCCATCTTCCAGCGCTTCGGCCAGAGATTGGATGAATAGCGGGCGCGGTCGACCCGGAGCGCCAGCAACTCCCAGATCCAGAGCAGGACCGGATTGCCGGCGAGCTCGACAATGCGGCGGTGGAAGGCTTTGTTGGCCTCGAAATAGCCCGGCAGCTCGTCGCGGGTGTGATGCAGCATCATCCGGTAGTGCAGCATGCCGATCTCGGCGACGGCCTCATCGGTGGCGCGCGCTGCGGCGAGCTCGCCGGCCAAGCCCTCGATCGTCGAGACGACATCGATCAGCGCCTCGATCTCGCCGACATCGAGCTCGGCGACGACGGACGACTTGTTCGGCAGCGCGCGCAGCAGACCGTCCTGCGTCAATGTCTTGATCGCCTCGCGCACCGGCGTGCGCGAGACGCCGAGCTGGAGGCAGAGCTCGCGCTCGTTCAGCTTCGCTCCCGGCGCGAGCGCGCCCGTGACGATCAGATTACGCAATTGCGCAACCGTGCTGCCGTGCAGGGCGCCTTTGCGCCGGCCCGGCTCGGGCTGTGGAACCTTGGCGAGAAGCGCTGCGAGCGGGGTCGTGTCGGCCGGACTATCCATGACGCTCTGTATATCGCGTGGCCGCTCCGCTGTCGAAAAATTCTTGCATACAAGAATTTCGACCTCTAGAACGGAGCCGCCGGGTTGCCGGCGTCCCTTTCCGCAATCCGGACAGCGTCATGCACATCGTCGACCTTTCCATGCCGATCGCGCCGCATTTCCGCTGGCCGGTGGAGCTTTCGATCAAGGGCGACATCGCGGCGGGCGACCAGTTCCGGGTCTCGAAGATCAACGGTCCCTGCCATGGCTTCTCGCATGTCGACGCCGCCGCGCATTTCGTCGCCGGAGCGCCGACGATCGAGGCGACGCCGCTCAGCCAGGTGGTCGGCCCCTGCCGAGTGCTCGATCTGAGTGCGCGCCCGGCCAATCAGCCGATCGGCCCCGAGCATCTCGCCGCCGCCGATCCCGGCGGGGCCGATGGCGAGATCCTGCTGCTGGCGACGCAGTGGAACGACCGGCGCGATTACAACGATAAGAGCTTCTGGACTGAAGCACCCTGGCTGACGCTGGAGGCAGCGCAGTGGCTGGCGCAGCGCAAGCCGAGCGCCGTCGCTTTCGACTTCCCGCAGGACTACCCGATCCGGCTCCTGCTCGAAGGCAAGGAGGTGCCAAAGCCCGAGCATGTGACGCACCATGTCCTGCTCAGCCATGGCGTCACGCTGATCGAATACGTCGTCAACACCAGCAAGCTGACGGCGCCGCGCAACCTGTTCTCGGCGGCGCCGCTGCTGATCCCGAACGCCGACGGCGCCCCTGCCCGCATCTACGCCATCGAGGGCCTAGCCGTCTGACGGCCGCCGCCCTGCCCAGCTCGAACGAAAGCGACACCAGTGAACATCGAGAACCTGTTCGCGCTGAAGCCCAGCGCGCCCGATCGCGTCATCTCCGCTGCTTTGGTCGGCGCCGGCGAGTTCGGCGCGAGCTTTATCGGCCAGGCCCGCCGCGCGCCGCATATCGAGCCGCGCGTCGTCTGCGACCTCGACATCGGCCGCGCCCGCAAGGCCGCGCTCGCCGGCGGGCTCGACGAGAGCGAGATCGTCGACTGCCATAGCGGTACCGAGGCCAAGGCGGCACTCGATCGCGGGCTGGTCGCGCTGATCGGCGATGCCGCCCATCTCGAAGGCCTGCCCGTCGATGTCGTCGTCGAGGCGACCGGAGACCCGGAAGGCGCGGCGATGACCGCGCTCGCCGCGATCGAGGCCGGCCGCCATCTCGTCATGGTGACCAAGGAAGCCGAATGCATCATCGGCCCGATCCTGGCGCATCGCGCCCGGCTGAAGGGCGTCGTGCATACTCCGGTCGACGGCGACCAGCCGAGCCTGCTGATCGGCCTGATCGGCTGGGCCCGCATGCTCGGGCTGCCGATTGTCGCCGCCGGCAAGTCGTCTGAATCCGATTTCGTCTGGGATTCTGAGGCCGGCACGGTCACGGCCTGGGAAAAGGCCGTTCCGGCCGCCGATTTCGCGGCGGCGTTCGGCAAGCTCGGCAACGATCCGCTCAGCCTGCTCGACGCCCGCGCCAAGCTGCCCTTCCCGCGCGCCACGGTGCCGGATCTCTGCGAGATGGGCATCGTCGCCAACCATACCGGGCTGATGCCGGACGTGGCCGCGATGCATGCACCGATCGCTCGCACCACCGAGCTGCCGAGCCTGTTCCGCCCGGCGGCCGAGGGCGGCCTGCTCTCGGGAATCGGCCGGGTCGACATGTTCAACTGCTTGCGACGGCCGGACGAGCTCTCCTTCGCCGGCGGCGTCTTCGTCATCGCCGAGACGCCTGACCTCGCCACCGGCAAGCTCTTTGCCGGCAAGGGCATCCCCTGCTCGCCGGATGGCCGCTACGTCCTGCTGCACAATCCTGTGCACCTGCTCGGGGCGGAGGCGCCGATGTCGGCGCTCTCGGCCGCCCTGCTCGGCCAGTCGACAGGCGGTGCCGAGGTCCTTCCGCGCGTCGACCTGACGGCGCGGGCGAGCCGCGACCTCGAGCCCGGCGAGACGCTGACCATGGGCTATCGCCATGTCATCGAGGGGCTGGAGCCGCAACTGACGCCGGCCCGTCCGCTCGGGCCGAGCGAGCCCGTCCCCTATTACCTCACCGCTGGCCGACCGGTGGTGCGCAAGGTCGCCTGCGGCGCGGTCGTCACCTGCGCCGACATCGCGCTCGACGAAAGCACGACCCTGGTTCGCCTGCGCCGCGAGCAGGATGCGCTGTTCAACCCCGGCGCGCTTTGACTTTGCGGCAACATTCTGTATGCAGCATACAACACTCAGATAGAACTAATCGCGGCGGGCGACCGCTGAGGAAACGATCGGGAGGCAGGGGATGACGGGCGCGAGCACCGGACCGGCCGGGTACAGCCCGAACCACATCTGCCTTCCGCCGCAGCGGAGCTGAGCCATGGTGGCCAGCTCCGACCAGCGCGCCCGCTTCCTCGCCTCCGGCGCCGATGACGACCTGCCGATCATCGACGCCCACCACCATTTCTTCGACCTCGCCCGCAATTATCACCCTTGGCTGAGCGACCATCCTGTCGCCTTCCGCTATGGCGACTACAGTGCGATCAAGCGCGACTTCATGCCGGCCGATTATCGCCGCGCCACCACTGGTCATCTCGTCGTCGGCAGCGTGCTGATGGAAGGCGAATGGGACCCGCGCGATCCGATCGGCGAAATGCGCTGGGCTTCCGAGGTCGCGCGCGAGCACGACCTGCCGAGTGCTGCGATCGGCCAGATCTGGCTCGATCGCGACGATGTCGGCGAGGTCGTCGCGGCCTATAGCGAGATGCCGCTGGTCCGCAGCGTCCGGCACAAGCCCAAGGCCCTACCCCGCGCGGATTATCGGCCGGATTTCGCCGCGCCGGGCTCGATGCGTGATCAAAAGTGGCGCGACGGCTATGCCCTGCTGGCGGGCGCCGGGCTCAGCTTCGACCTGCAGACGCCCTGGTGGCATCTGGGTGAGGCCGCCGAGCTCGCTCGCGATTTCCCGGATACCACCATCATCCTCAACCATGCCGGCTTGCCAGCCGATCGCGGCCCCGAGGGCCTTTCAGCCTGGCAGGCTGCGCTGGAACGGCTGGCGCGCGAGCCCAATGTCGTCGCCAAGATCTCCGGCATCGGCGTGCCCGGGCAGGCCTGGACGCTTGAGCTGCAGGCACCGGTGATCGAGGGCGTAATCTCGGCCTTCAGCGCCGAACGCTGCGCTTTTGCGAGCAATTTCCCGGTCGACAGCCTCTGCGCCTCGTTCGGCACGATCTTCGACGTGTTCAAGGCGGCGGTCAGCGAGCGGCCGGCGATCGAACGCCTCGCACTGTTCCACGACAACGCCGCGCGCTGGTACGGGCTCGCTGGCAACGGAGCGACACCATGAGATTGCGCGCCCTGCTCCTGCGCCTGACCGAGGACGTGCTGATCGCCGGCTTTGTCGTGATGATCGCGATGGTCTTCGGCAATGTCGTGCTGCGCTATGCCTTCAGCTCCGGCATCATCTCCTCGGAGGAATTGTCGCGTCTGATCTTCGTCTGGCTGACCTTCGGCGGTGCCTTCCTGGTGGCGAAGGACGGCCAGCATCTCGGCATGACCACCGTCGTCACCATGCTCGGCCGCAATGGCCGCTGGTGGTGCCGGCTCGCAGTCGAGGCGCTGTCGCTGCTCTGCATGGGCATGCTCGTTGTCGGCTGCTGGCAGCAGGGCGTGATCAATATCGAGAACCACCAGCCGGTCACCGGCGTGCCCGTCGCGGTGACCTATCTCGCCGGGCTGGTCGGCGGCATCGGCATCGGCGCGCTCAACCTGATCGCGCTGGCGCGGCTGCTGACCGGCCGCATGCCGGATGACGAGCTCGTCGTCGGGGCGGAATCGGAAGAGCTCACCGCCTTCGAGAACCAGCAGGCGGCGGAGAAGCGCTCGTGACCGTCTTCATCTTCCTGGGCTCGCTGATCGGGGCGATGGCGCTCGGCATGCCGATCGCGATGGCGCTGCTGGTCTGCGGCGTCGCGCTGATGCTGCAGCTCGGCACCTTCGACTCCCAGATCCTGGCGCAGAACTTGATCGGCGGCGCCGATTCCTTCCCGCTGATGGCGGTGCCCTTCTTCATGCTCGCGGGCGAGCTGATGAATGCCGGCGGCCTGTCGCGCCGGATCATCGCGCTGGCGGTGACGCTGGTCGGCCATGTCCGCGGCGGGCTCGGCTATGTCGCGGTGCTGGCGGCGCTGGTGATGGCGAGCATTTCCGGCTCGGCCGTCGCCGACACCGCCGCGCTCGCGGCGATCCTGCTGCCGATGATGAAGCAGGCCGGCTACAACCTGCCGCGCGCCGCCGGGCTGATCTCGGCTGGCGGCATCATCGCCCCGGTGATCCCGCCCTCGATCGGCTTCGTCGTCTTCGGCGTCGCCGCCGGCGTCTCGATCACGCGGCTGTTCATCGCCGGCATCGTGCCAGGCATCCTGATGGGCCTCGCGCTGCTGATCACCTGGTACATCGTCGCCCGCGACGAGCCGGCCGCCCGCGTCCAGAGAGCCAGTATTCGCGAGATCGGGCATGCGGTGATCGACGGGCTCTGGGCGCTCGGCCTGCCCGTCCTGATCATCGGCGGCATGAAAGCCGGCATGTTCACTCCGACGGAAGCGGCAGTGGTCGCCGCGGTCTATGCCGCCTTCGTCGGCGGCTTCATCTATCGCGAACTGAAGCTGGAGGATCTGCGCCCGGCCTTGCTCGCGGCGCTGAAGACCTCGGCGGCCGTGATGTTCCTGGTCGCGGCGGCGATGGTTTCGGCCTGGCTGATCACCATCGCCGACATTCCGGCACAGGTCTCCAGCCTGCTCGGCCCGTTGATCGACAACAAGACGCTGCTGATGCTGGCGATGATGTTCCTCGTCGTCGTCGTCGGCACGGCGCTCGATTTCATCCCGACCGTGCTGATCCTGACGCCGGTGCTGATGCCGATCGTCAAGCAGGCCGGAATCGACCCGGTCTATTTCGGCGTGATGTTCATCATCAACAACGCCATCGGCCTGCTGACCCCGCCGGTCGGCACGGTGCTCAACGTCGTCTGCGCCGTCGGCCGCATCCCGATGGACAAGGTCATTCGCGGCGTCATGCCGTTCCTGCTGGCGCAGCTCGCCGTGCTGCTGCTGCTGATCTTCGTGCCGGAAATCGTCACGGTCCCGGCGCGCTGGCTCTACGGGCGCTGACCGCGCCCGCCCATACGACAACACAGGGAGGAGACGCTCATGACCATCACCCGCAGGACCGCCCTCACCGGCGCTGGCGCCGGCATCGCCCTCTTCGCCATCGGCCGCCCGGCCCTGGCGCAGGCGACGAAGCTGCGCTTCGCCCATCCGCATCCCGAAGCCGACAGCTGGCACAAGGCGGCGCTGCTCTTCGCCGAGCAGGTCAAGGCCAAGAGCCAGGGCCGCTACGAGGTCCAGGTCTTCCCGAACGGCGCGCTCGGCTCGGACGCGCAGACGATCAGCGCGGTGCGCGGCGGTTCGCTCGACATCTGCCTGACCGGCAACCCGTTCTTCACCGGCCTCGCGCCGAAGCTGAACGTGCTCGACCTGCCCTTCCTGATCCAGAGCCGCAAGCACGCGGCGGCCGTGATGGACGGCCCGATCGGCGATGGCCTGCGCAAGGAACTCGAAGGCTCGAACCTGAAGGCGCTCGCCACCTGGGAGATCGGCTGGCGCAACCTGACCAACAACCGCCGCCCGGTCGTGACCGCCAACGACCTCAAGGGCCTGAAGATCCGCACCACGCCGAACCCGGCCCATATCAAGGCCTTCCAGTTGCTCGGCGCCATCCCGACGCCAATGGCCTTCACCGAGCTCTTCACCGCGCTGGAGACCGGCACTGTCGACGGCCAGGAGAACCCGGTGACGCTGATCCTCAACGCCAAGTTCAACGAGGTGCAGAAGCATCTCTCGCTGACGCGCCACGCCTTCACCACCGGCCCGGTCGTGATGAACAAGGGCAAGTTCGACGCGATGCCGGCCGACATCCAGCAACTGCTCGCCTCGATCGCCCTCGAATGCGCCGGCATCCAGCGCAAGATGAACGAGGACACGGAAGGCTCGAGCCTCGACGCGCTGAAGAAGGCCGGCATGCAGGCGGTCGAGAATCCCGATCGCGATTCCTTCGCCAAGGTCGTCACCGCCGAGGTCGAGAAGGAGTTTGTCGGCAAGTACGGCAGCGACGTGCTGGACGCGATCAAGAAGACTGCGGTCTGAGGGCCCACGCCTCGACACCGTCATGCTCGCCCTTGTGGCGAGCATCCACGTGCTGAACACCGCATTGTGTCCAAACAGGCGTGGATGGTCGGGACAAGCCCGACCATGACGCGCTCGACAGGCAGGAGAGCAATCCTCCCTATCTCACAGCCCCGGGAGACGATTTTGGCGCAGCTGTCGACCTAGAGAGAACGTTGTCGGCTTTTTGCGCGGCGCCATGGCGCAGCGACGGACTCAGGCATAGCTCAGCCTCCACTGAGCAACCGCCTGCCGAGGCCAGCCATGACGACTGCGCGCCAGCTTCACTTGGGGGCCTTCATGCGCCCCGTCAGCATCCATACCGGCGCCTGGCGCTATCCCGGCGCCTATCCCGATGCGAACTTCAATTTCGGTCACCTCAAGCGCTTCGCGCAAAAGCTGGAGGCCGGCAAGTTCGACGCCTTCTTCATGGCCGACCATCTCGCCGTGCTGAACATGCCGGTCGAGGCCCTGAAGCGCAGCCATACCGTGACCTCGTTCGAGCCGTTCACCCTGCTCTCGGCGCTCGCCGGCGCGACCGAGCGGATCGGCCTCGTCGCCACCGCCTCGACAACCTTCGACGCGCCCTATCACATCGCCCGACGCTTCGCCTCGCTCGACCATATCAGCGGTGGCCGCGCCGGCTGGAACATCGTCACCACCTCGAACCCGGACGCCGCGCTGAATTTCGGCCTCGACGCCGAGGTCGACCACGGCGAACGCTATGACCGGGCACGCGAGTTCTACGATGTCGTCACCGGACTATGGGATTCCTTCGCCGACGACGCCTTCATCCGCGACCGCGAGAGCGGACTTTATTTCGACCCGGATAAAATGCGGCGGCTCGATCACAAGGGCGAGCATCTCTCGGTGCGCGGGCCGCTCAACATCGCAAGACCACCGCAGGGCTGGCCGGTGATCGTCCAGGCCGGCGCCTCGGAACCCGGCCGCCAGCTTGCCGCCGAGACGGCCGAGGTCGTGTTCGCCGCGCATGGCACGCTCGCGGCCGGCCAGGCCTTCTATGCCGATGTGAAAGGCCGGATGGAGCAGGCCGGCCGCAATCCCGACCACCTGAAGATTCTGCCCGGCGTGCTGACCGTGGTCGGCGACAGCGTCGAGGAAGCGCGCGAGAAGCGGGCGCTGCTCGATTCCTTCGTGCACTATGACAGCGCCATCGCCTCGCTTTCGATCGCGCTCGGCCATGACGCGACCGGCTTCGATCCGGACGGCCCGCTTCCCGAGATTCCCGAGACCAACCACAGCAAGAGCGGCCGCGAGCGGACGATCGCGCTCGCCCGCCGCGAGAACCTGACCGTCCGGCAACTCGCCCAGCGCCTTGGCGGCTATGGCGGGCTCGCCTTCGTCGGCACGCCGAAGACGATCGCCGACGAGATGGAGCAATGGCTCACCGAGCGCGGCAGCGACGGCTTCAACGTGATGTTCCCCTATCTGCCGGAGGGGCTCAACGACTTCGTCGACAAGGTCGTGCCCGAATTGCAGCGACGCGGCCTGTTCCGCCGGGAGTATCAGGGGCCGACGCTGCGCGACCATCTCGGCCTGCCGCGGCCGGCCAACCGGCATTTCGCCTGAATATTCCCTAGGGGACCGCCGCCGGGGACAATTGCGCCTGCTGTCATCAAATCTTTGAACAGCCGTTTCATTGACCCCGCAGCGGTGATTGCGAATGATCTGAACACCGAACCGCCGCGATGCGGGCCGGTCGCGGGATTTGCCGGAGCAGCTTGCACCGCGTCACCAAAGCTAAAAGCACCACGAGACTGTCGTGGGCTCCCAATCTGGAGACGCATGATGGTCTACGTGCTCTATTTCGCTACACGGCAGCTGCGGCGGCTCTCTGCCTTCCTGCTCTGGACGCGCAGCTGTCCCCCACCCTCCGACCGGTCATAACCCTCGCAAAATCCGCGCGGGCGGCGCATATCCAGCCTCGACGGTACGGAGGCGACGATGTTCCAGGCGGCGACGATCTCGGCCAGCGACAAGCCGGGTTTCTACAGGGAGCTCGTCCAGCAGCTCCAAGGCCTGCTGCATGGCGAGCGCGACGCGATCGCCAACGCCGCCAACCTTTCGGCGCTGCTCTTCGACGCGATGCCGCGGCTGAACTGGGCCGGGTTCTACCTGATGCGCGGCGGCGAACTCGTGCTCGGCCCGTTCCAGGGCAAGCCGGCCTGCGTGCGCATCCCCGTAGGGCGCGGCGTTTGCGGCACGGCCGTTGCCAAGCGTGAATCCATTCTGGTCGAGGACGTCCATGCCTTCCCCGGCCATATCGCCTGCGACGCCGCTTCGCGCTCCGAGCTCGTCGTGCCGCTGATCCGCGATGGCGATGTCATCGGCGTGATCGATCTCGACAGTCCGGAGCCCGGCCGCTTCGACGCCGACGACCAGGCCGGCATCGAAGCGATCGCCAATATCTATCTCGAAGCCAGCGACCGCTTCTGATCGGGCCGCTCAGCTGGCTACGATCAATTCGCAGCGTGCGTCACGGATCATCTGCGCCGTCGACGCTGCCGGCTGGCGGTCGGTCACCAGCGTCGAGATCTCGCTGAGATGCGCCAGGCGCGACATCGCCACCCGGCTGAACTTGGTGTGGTCGGCGAGCAGCACCGAGCGGCGGGCATTGCGCAGCATGGTGCGTCCGACCACCGCCTCGTCGTCGCGGTATTCGAGCAGGTTCCCGGCCGCATCGATGCCGCCGATGCTGGTCATGTGCAGGTCGCAGCGATAGTTCTCGATGAAGGCGGCGGCGTGCATGCCGCCACAGGCGCGGTTCGGCCCGAGCCAATGCCCGCCGGTGATCAGGATCGAGATCTCCGGACATTTGTCTAGGATCGCCGCCGCTGCCGTGCTGTTGGTGACGACGCGCAGGCCGCGCGGGCGGCGCTCGGCGATCGCCTTGGCGAGCGCGTCCATCGTCGTGCCGGGCGTCATGAACAGCGAGGTGCCTGGCGTCACCAGCTCGGCGGCGGCCTGCGCCATCGCGGCCTTCTCGCCGGCCGTCTCGACGACGCGCAAGCCGTAGTCGGTGTTCGCCGTGGAGAGATTGGCGCTCGCTCCGCCATGATGGCGGCGCAGCAGGCCGCGGTCGGCGAGGTCCTGCAGATCGCGCCGTACAGTCTGGGGTGTGACATTGAAGGCCGAGACGATCTCCTCGATCGCGACATAGCCGCGCTTGCCGAGGATATCGAGAATGTCGGCGTGACGTTTGCTCAGCGGTTCCATTGCAGGCCTGCCTCAGAGCCGAATCCGGGCCGGCTTCATAGCCCGATTGGCTGGAACTCTCTACGACCGCAGCGTCTCTACACGCAATGCGCGTTTGCGAAAATGGTGTTGCGAAAGTGAAAGCGTCGGGCATCATCACTTTCGCTGCGCAACCGGATCCTGCCAGCACGACAGAGAATGAGATCCGGCGGGACGAAACATGCTGACCACGCGGCCAGGAAGCCGGCGGATCCGCCGCCATGCCCACCTCTCCCAATTGCTCGCCTTTGCCGGCACGGGATGGCGGGCATGAGCGGCCGCCTGATCGTCTGCGTCGGCAACCTCGTCCAGGACGAGGTCTTCGAGGTCGAGGCCCTGCCCTCGGCCGGCATCAAGACCGGCGTGCTGGGCTATACCGAGCGCTTCGGCGGACCGGCCGCGACGGCCGCGGTGGCGATCTGCCATCTCGGCGGGCAAGCCTCCTATTGGGGCCGGGTCGGCGCCGATGCCGCCGGCGAGACGGGCCTGCGGCTGTTGCGCGGCCACGGCGTCGACTGTAGCGGCGTCGCCATCCTATCCGAAGGGCGCACGCTGCGGGCAATCGTCCTGGTCGACCGACGCGGCGAGCGCAGCATCGTCTCGAACCGGCGCAGCCTGTCGCAGGATGCGAGCGTGCTGCCGCAAGGAGGGCTCGATGGAGCAGGCGCCGTGCTGGCCGATACGCGCTGGCCGGGCGGCGCGGAAATCGTCCTCGATCGCGCCCATGCCGCCGGCATTCCCAGCGTCCTCGATGTCGATGGCGGCACGCCGGAGGATACTCGCCGCCTGATCGCCAAGGCCGACCACATCGTCTTCTCGGCCGAGGGCCTGCGCGATTACGCCGGCGACGGCTCGGCCGAAGAGCTGTTACGGCGCTGCGCCGATGGCTCGGACAAGGTCTTCGCCGTGACGCGCGGCAGCGCCGGCAGTCTCTGGCTGATCGGCGGCGAGTTCGTCGGTGTCCCCGCCTTCAAAGTCGCGGCGAAGGACACCACCGGCTGCGGCGACGTCTTCCACGGCGCCTATGCGCTTGGCCTCTGTGAGGGCCAGAGTCCTCTTGAGGCAGCGCGCCTCGCAGCCGCCGTCGCGGCGCTCAAGGCCGAGCGTGCCAATGGCTGGGACGGCATGCCCGATCGCGCTGCGGTTCGGGCCCTACTTGCGACCGGCGAGACCTATCCGAACTGAGGCCCGCTTCGATTGCGCATTGCAACATGGCTTATGCTGCAATGCGCGAAAACGATAATATGACTTGCGATAACGAAAGCGCCGTGCATTCATTGCGAACGTGACGAGGCAGCGGCCCGACCAGCCTCGCCGGACGCCCGGACATCCGCCGGCGCTGTCCGTTTCGAAGCCGTTCTCGAAGGTATGACCCATGGCATGCGCCTCGCTCGCTGATCTGACCGATGACCTCAAGACGATCGGCGTCGACCTCGCCGGCTCCTCGCCCGACTTCAGCAAAAGCAAGCGCCCGCCGGATGCGATGATCGACCGCTGGGCCGAGACTGCTGCGCTGGCCGAGCCGGAGACGCGCGCCGTGGCGATCTGGGCGATCCGCGAGGCCGCCCATGCCGCCGGCATCGTGCCGGCCTCTATCCAGGAACTCTATCTCGCCTGCGCCGCCGGCAAATGGTCGGGCAAGACCGTGCCGGCGATGAACCTGCGCGGCTGGAGCTATCACACCTGCCGCGCCGTCTTCCGCGCCGGCCAGGAGCTCGATTCGAAGCTCTTCATCTTCGAGCAGGCGGTGGGCGAAGCGCTGTACGCCCAACAGCCGCCGCTGGAATACGCCGCGGCGGTGCTGGCGGCGGCGCTGCGCGAGGGCTATGTCGGCCCGGTCTTCCTGCAGGCCGACCACGACCAGATCAACGCGAAGGCCTATCTCGCCGATCCGAAGGCGGAAGTTCGCAAGCTCGAGAACATCATGCGCGAGCAGATCGCGGCCGGCATGTACAGCATCGACATCGACGCCTCGACGGTGGTCGACCTGTCGCTGGCGACGGTCGAGGACCAGCAGCGCGTCAATGCCGAGCTGACCGCGCATTTCACCGAATTCGTGCGCGGCATCGAGCCGAAGGGCGTCTCGATCTCTCTCGGTGCCGAGATCGGCGAGGTCGGCCACGAGAATACGACGCCGGAAGAGCTGCGCGCCTTCATGAAGGTCTATCTGGAGGAGATGGCCAAGCGCGGCGCCAAGCTGCCGATCGTCAGCAAGATCTCGATCAATTCCGGCACCTATCACGGCGGCAAGGTGCTGCCGGACGGCACGCTTGCCGAGGTCAACGTCGACTACGATCTGCTGAAGACGATCTCGACGATCTGCCGCAAAGAGTACAACATGGCCGGCGCGGTCCAGCATGGCGCCTCGACCCTGCCAGGCACGCAGCTCGCCAAGCTCCCGAAGGCGGAGGCGGTCGAAGTCCATCTCGCGCTCGGCTTCAACAACCTGATCTTCGACCACCCGGCCCTGCCGCAGGCGATCAAGGACCAGATCCGCGAGTACACCTTCGCCAATCACCTCTCGGAGAAGGGGGCGGGCGAGACGGATGCGCAGTTCTTCTACAACACCCGCAAGAAGTCCTGGAAGGTGATGAAGAAGCCGTTCTGGGAGATGCCGAAGGAAGCCGAGACCGCGATCATGGCTTCGCTGCAGGGGATGTTCCGCAACATGTTCACCTGGATGAACGTGGGCGGAACCAGCAGGCTGGTCGACGAGAACACCACGCTGGTCAAGGTCGCCCCGCCGGTACCCGAGGCTCTGCGCAAGGCGCGCGCGGCCTGAACTACTTCGTGACTACGGCGCGCCCGCAACGACGGGCGCGCCGCTCAAGCCCAAAAACGATAATCAACCGGGAGGAAACGCATATGGATCAGCATCGCAGGTCTTCCTTGCTGACGCTCGCGGCGATGGCGTTCGCCTCGGCGATCAGCCTGCCGACGCTCGCTCTCGCCCAGCAGAAGGAGGTTCGCTGGGGTCAGTGGAAGGGCACCGAGGTCGGCGAGAAGTTCATGGGCGAGCTCAAGGCCGCCTTCGAGAAAGACCATCCCGACATCAAGCTGACGCCGGTCGACTCGCCGTTCACCGGCTTCCATGACCGTGCCATCGTGCTGCACCAGGCCAAGAAGCTGCCGGACGTGCTGCTGGTCCAGGTCGACTGGGTCGCCGAGTTCGCCGATCTCGGCATGATCGAGCCACTCGACGAGCGCATCGCCAAGGAGCCGAAGGAGTTCTTCTCCAACATCCCGGAGACCTTCCATGCGAAGTGGAAGGGCAAGCAGTACTATCTGCCGATCGAAAGCGGCGCGGTGGCGCTGTTCTGGAACACCGACCGCTTCAAGGAGGCCGGTCTCTCAGGCCCGCCGAAGACCTGGGACGAGTTCGCCGAGTACGCGCGCAAGCTGACCAACCCGGACAAGCGCCAGTTCGCGATCACCGGCACGCTCCAGGCCGAGCCGCCGACCAACATGACCTACGACATCTACCCGCTGCTGCTGCAGGGCGGCGCGACGCTGATGGACCCGGCGACCAACAAAGCCGTGTTCAACAGCCCCGAGGGCGTCGCCGCGATCGAGTGGTACATCGACCGGGTTAACAAGGACAAAGTCTCGGTGCCGGGCGTGCTGAGCAATGGCGAGAAGGAAAAGCGCGCCAACTTCGCCTCCGGCAATGTCGCGATGATGTTCGAGGGGCCGTGGGGCGTAGCCATCCAGAAGCAGCTCAACCCGAACCTGAACTACGACATCGCCCCGCTGCCGAAGGGCAAGAGCACCGGCACCATGGTGCGCGGCTCGCTCAACACCATCAGCAGCCAGGCGCAGGACAAGGACGCAGCCTGGACCTTCGTGAAGTGGCTCTCGGGGCCGAAGGGAATCGAGATGTGGGCGAAGGGTTCGGGCGGCTTCCCCGCGCGCACCGACGTCGCCAACCAGGACTGGTTTAAGGAGCGCAAGCTCTTCCAGGCCTTCGTGACGCAGATGGCGCAGCCGAACGCGCAGTCGCCGTTCCTGTCCATGCCCAACGCCGTGCAGATGAACAAGGTGATGAGCACCGAGATCCAAAACGCCGTGCAGGGTAAGAAAACCGCCAAGCAGGCGCTGGATGACGCCGCGGCCGAGTGGAACAAGGTGCTCTCCGCGGCCAAGTGATCCCTCGGGATTCACTCTGTCAGTCGTCCCGGGCGACCGAAGGGAGACCCGGGACCCATGCCTGAGCCTTCGTCTGTGAGGCTCCGGAATGGATCCCAGATCGGCGCGGCTTCGCCGCTTGTCCGGGATGACCCCGATTTTCTGACAGGCCGGCTCTGAGCCGCGCTTCCGCAACGATCGGCGAGTCATGCTGCTGACGCTCAAACGCAAATACCGCGAGGAAGTCCTGGCCGCGTCCTTCCTGTGGCCGTCCCTTCTCATCCTCGTCGCGCTCCTGATCTACCCGCTGATCGACGTGGTCCGCCTGAGCCTCCACGACAGCAACCTCCAGCGCGAGGTCTGGGTCGGCTTCGGCAACTACATCGCGCTCGCCAACGACCCGCTGTTCTGGCGCGCCTTCTGGCAGACCGTCATCTTCACCTTCTTCAGCGTCGTGCTGCATCTGGTGATCGGGCTCGGCCTGGCGCTCCTGCTCAACATGAACCTCGACCCGGCCTTTCGCACGCTCGCGCGCGGCCTGCTGATCGTGCCCTGGCTGCTGGCGCCGACCGTCGCCGGCATGATCTGGGTGCTGATGCTGCAGCCTTTCGGCGTATTCAACGGACTCCTCGCCTCGCTCGGCATCATCGACGCCAACTTCACCATCTCCTGGCTCGGCGATCCCTCGACGGCGCTGGGGTCGGTGACGGCGATGAACGTCTGGCGCGCGTTCCCCTTCTTCATGGTGATGCTGCTCGCCGGCCTGCAGGCGATCCCCAAGCAGCTCTACGAGGCCGCCGAGATCGACGGCGCCTCGCTGTTCCGGCAATTCTGGCACATCACTTTGCCGCAGCTGCGCGGCGTCATCACCACGATCGTGCTGCTCGACTCGATCTGGACGTTCCGCGCCTTCGACCCGGTCTATGTGATGACCGGCGGTGGCCCGGCGCACAGCTCGGAAGTGCTGGCGACGGCGATCTATTTCGACGGCTTCCAGAAGCTGAAGTTCGGCTACGCCTCGGCCGAGGCCGTGGTCATGTTCATCGTGCTCTTCATCGTGAGCGCCATCTATGTCCGCCGAACCATGAGCAATCAGCAATGACCGTCGCCCAGTATGGCGCTGTCGCGCATACACGTCCCTATCTCGGCAAGATCGGCATTCGCGGGCGCGAGCGCCTGATCAATGCCGCCTCCTATCTCCTCCTGCTGATCGCGATCGCGATCGTGTTCTTCCCGCTCGCCTGGATGCTGACGGTCTCGGTCAGGCCGAACATCGAGGTGATGCGGATGCCACCGACATGGCTGCCGCAGGTGTTCACGCTTGAGGGCTACCGCAAGATCTTCGCGAGCCCGCGCTATCTGCTCGTCTTCGCCAATACGATGATGGTCTCGCTGGTGGTGACCGCGCTCTCGCTCCTCCTCGGCGCGATGGCGGCCTATGCGCTGGCGCGCTTCAAGTTCGCCGGCCAGCGGGCGGTGCTGATGTTCCTGATCACCACGCAGATGTTCCCGCTGGTGCTGCTCTGCATCCCCTATTTCCGGATCTTCATCACGCTCGGGCTCTACGATACCCGGACCTCGCTGATCGTGGTCTACCTGACCTTCACCCTGCCCTTCTGCATCCTGATGCTGCGCAGCTACTTCATCAACATCCCGCGCGACATCGAGGAAGCGGCCATGGTCGACGGCTGCTCGCGGCTGGGCGCGATCTTCCGGACGCTGGTGCCGATGTCCTATCCCGCCTTCATCGGCGCCGGGCTCTACACCTTTCTGCTCGCCTGGAACGAGTTCCTGTTCGCGGTGGTGCTGATCGAATCCTGGGAAAACCGGGTGCTGACCATGGCGATCTACAGCCTGATGGCCGAGTTCGTCACCGACTGGAACACGATGATGGCCTTCTCGGTGCTGGCAAGCCTGCCCCTGGTGATGGCCTTCATCTTCCTGCAGAAGTTCATGGTCCAGGGCATGACGGCGGGCGCGCTGACGTCGTAGCGCGGGCTCACCGCCGTTCCATCTCGTTATGCTCGCCCTTGTGGCGAGCATCCACGTCTTGAACACCGCATTGCTTGAGCGAAGACGTGGATGGCCGGGACAATCCCGACCATACGGGAGAGGCAGCGACTTACCCCGCCGGCACAGTCAGCCCTGTCTTGACCCGGTCCATCGCGACGAAGGTGCGGAACTTGCGGATATTCGCGTCGGCGAAGAAGAGCCGGCGGGTCAGCGCCTCATAGGCCGCCATGCTCGGCACCAGCACGACCAGCATGAAATCGACCTCACCGGTAACGTAATAGCACTGCTGCACCTCCGGCGCGGCGAGGAAGGCGCGCTTGGCGGCGTCGATATCCTTCGCCGTCTCGCTGACCAGCTCGATCTCGACGAAGATGGTGATCGGATGGCCGAGCGCCGCCGGCTCGACCACCGCGACATTGGCGGTGATGACGCCGTCCTTCTCCATCCGGCGGATGCGGCGCTGCACGGCCGGCGCCGACAGATTGACCTTCTCGCCGATCACCCGCTGCGGCGTGGTGTTGTCCTCCTGCAGGATCGCGAGGATCGCCCGGTCGAAAGCGTCGAGGGTGGAGGCGGATGGTTCGCTCAAGCGAAGCTCCAGGGAGAATGATTATGAAACAAACTTGCAAGGCTGGCGGATGATTGCAGCGCCTTTTTCGCGACGCTTGCAATATCCCTTCGCTGGATATCGCAAAGAGGCAAAACCATGCTCCTGCTCAACCAACTCCCGGATTTCCGCCAACCGCTCCATCCGGTCGATGCGCAGACGCTCGGCTCAAGCGGAGCCGACGCGATCGAGCGGCATCTCGCCGGGCGGGCCGAGCATGTGCCGACACCGCTGCGCGCCCTACCAAGCTTGGCCGCGGAGCTCGGCATCGGGGCGCTGCATCTCAAGGACGAAGGCCAGAGGCTCGGTCTCGGCAGCTTCAAGGCGCTCGGCGGCGCCTATGCCGTCACGCGCCTGGTGCTGGAGGCGGCAGCTGAGCGGCTCGGACGAACGCTCGACGAAGCCGAGCTGACCTCGCCGGAGGTTCGCGCGATCGCATCCGAAATGACCTTCGCCTGCGCCACCGACGGCAATCACGGCCGCTCGGTCGCGCAGGGCGCGCAGCTCGTCGGCGCGCGCTCGGTGATCTTCATGCATGGCGGCGTCAGCGAGCCGCGAGCCGCGGCGATCGCCCGCTTTGGCGCGCAGATCGTGCGCGTCCCAGGCACCTATGACGATTCCATCGTCGAGGCGGCCCGCGTCGCCGATGAAAAGGGCTGGACGACCGTCTCCGACACCTCCTGGGACGGCTATGAGCGAATCCCCGGCCTAGTCATGCAGGGCTATACCGCCATCATCCGCGAGGCGCTGCGGCAGCTGCCGGAGCCGCCGACCCATGTCTTCGTCCAGGCCGGCGTCGGCGGCATCGCGGCGGCAATCGCGGCGCAGCTTGCGCTGGAGTTTGGCGAGAAGCGGCCGGTCTTCATTGTGGTCGACCCGGCTCGCGCCGCCTGCCTGTTCGAGAGCGCCCGCGCCGGGCGACCGACCAAGATCGCCCATGGCGAGCCGACAGTGATGGCGATGCTGGAATGCTACGATCCCTCGCCTTTGGCCTGGCGCGTGCTATCGCGCGTCGCCGATGCCTTCATGACGGTCGAGGACGAGGTCGCGGTCGAAGCGATGAACCGGCTGGCGCGCCCGGCTGGCAGCGACCCGGCCATCGTCGCCGGCGAGAGCGGCGCGGCCGGCTTCGCCGGGCTGCTGGCAGCGCTGCGCGATCCGCAGGCCCGCGCAGCGCTGAAACTCGACGCATCCTCGCGCGTCTTCGCCGTCGTCACCGAGGGCGCGACCGATCCAGAGCGCTACGCCGAATTGGTCGGGCTGACGCCGGCCGACGTCGCCGGGACGGCGTGATGTCGGAGAAGCTGACGCTGCTCTACCAGAGCCATTCGCCCTATGCCCGCAAGGTTCTGGTCTGCGCCCATGAGCTCGGGTTGGTCGACCGTCTCGATGTCGTCCACCATGAGACCAGTCCGACCAACCGCAACGACGCCGTGTTCGCGCAGAACCCGCTCGGCAAGGTGCCGGTGCTGCTGACGCCCGATGCCGGCGCTCTCTTCGATTCCGTGGTTATCTGCGACTATCTCGACCGGCTCGCCGGTAAGGGCTCGCTGATCCCGTATGACGCGCCGGCGCGCTATGAAGCGCTGCGGCTGCAAGCGCTGGCGCAGGGCCTGTGCGATGCCGGCATCGCGGTGCGCTGGGAGACCGAGCGCCGGCCGGAGGCGCTGCGCTATCCGCCGCTCGCCGAAGGGCAGACGACCAAGCTGCTCGAAGCCTATGACTATCTCGAATCGCAGGCCGATCTCGACGGGCCGGTCACGGTCGGTCAGATCGGGCTCGCGACCGCCCTCGGCTGGCTGAGTTTCCGGCGCCTGCCGGATTTCCGCGCGCGGGCGCCAAGGCTCGCCGGCTGGTATAACCGCTTCAACCAGCGCCCGTCGATGCGCGCCACGCCCTATGAGGGCGAGACGCAGGACTGAGCCTCAGCTCTCGATCGGCACCATCGCGGCAACAGCCAAGTCGCCAGGACGCTCGCTCTGGGCCAATCCCTCGGCGACGCCGACGCGATCTGCCAGCGGGCGGTTCTGGCTCATCTTGCGTTTGCCTTCGAGCCTCGTGATCGGGATGCGCAGACCGACGATGCCGCGCAGTTGCGCCTTCACGAACTCGGGCGGCGCGTCATCGACCGTCCAGGGCTCCGCCCGCGTGCCCTCATGCAGATTGGTGAGGCGCGTCACCGCATCGAGCAGACGCTCGGGATCGTCGAAGAACTCGGCCGGGCCATAGGCGTGGACCGCCTGGTAGTTCCAGGTCGGCACGACCTTGCCGGTCTCCCGCTTGGTCTCGTACCAGGACGGCGTGACATAGGCGTCGGGCCCGTTGAACAGCACCATAGCCTCGCCGATCGCCGCGGCCTTCCATTGCGGATTGGCGCGGGCGAGATGGCCGTGGAGCACGCCGAACTCGCCCTCCTCCTCCGCCAGGATCAGCGGCAGCGGCGTCGCGAGCAGCCCTTCGGCGGTGGCGGTGACGAGGGTGGCGAGCCGGCAGGCACGCATCATCGTGTGGATCTCGGCGCGGTCGTCGACGCGGAAGGCCGGCGGCGTGTACATGAAACAGGTCTCCTTGCGGTCGCCGCCGTCATGCCGCTAATCTGGCCCGCATGAAACGACCAGTTTCAAGCATTCCTACTGGACCAGCTGAAAACGAGATCGGTGCCCAACGCCGGGTCATCGCGGCGATCAAGCGCGAGATCGCGGCCGGTGTGCATGCGCCTGGCTCGCGCCTGCCGTCGACGCGGGCGCTCGCCGCCGAATGGGGCCTGTCGCGCACCACCGTCACAGCCGCCTTCGAGCAATTGGCCGCCGAGGGCTATCTCGAAACCCGGCCGGGCGCGCGGGCTCGGCTCGCGGCGGGGCTGGCACAAGTGGAGTCGGCAGCGGAAGACACTCCCGAATCTCGCACGACCAAACTTTCCGCCTATGGCCAGCGGCTGGCATCCGCCGCGCCGATCCCATGGAGCCCGCAGCCTTTCCCGATCGATTTCCGCTATGGCGAGCTCGCCGGCGGCGATTTCCCGACATTGGCCTGGCGACGGGCTCTGACGAAAGCCGTGACCAGGCGACCTGCCCGCCTGCGCTACGGCGATCCGCGCGGCCTGCCGGAATTGCGGGCCGCCTTGCAGGGCTATCTCTGGCGCGGCCGCGGCCTGCGCTGCGATATCGACGACATCCTCGTCGTCAACGGCTCGCAACAGGGCTTCGACCTCTGCACGCGGCTGCTGCTCGACCCCGGCGACCGAGTCGTGATCGAGGACCCTGGTTACAATCTGGCGCGCCAAGCCTTCCTGGCGGCGGGCGCCGAGCTTGCGCCCCAGCCGGTCGATCGCGAGGGCATGCAGACCGCAGCGCTGCCGCCGGCACGGCTAGCCTTCGTCACGCCCTCGCATCAATTGCCGCTCGGCAGCATCCTCTCGGCGCCGCGCCGGCAGGAACTGCTCGCCTGGGCGGCGCGCCATGGCGCCTTCGTCATCGAGGACGATTACGACGCCGAATACCGCCACGGCGTCGGCCCGGTGCCGCCTTTGCGCTCGCTCGACCAGGCCGGCAGCGTCATCTATCTCGGCACGGTGTCGAAGACGCTCTCGCCGACCCTGCGGCTCGGCTATCTCGTGCTGCCGCCGGCGCTGCGCGAGATCTTCGCCAGGGCCAAGCGCATGGTCGACCGGCATACGCCCGAACTCGAACAAGCCGCCCTGGCCGAGCTGATCGAAAGCGGTGCCTATGAGCGGCATGTCCGTCGCATCCGGCGCCGCAATGGCGAGCGACGAGCCGCCCTGCTGAAAGTGCTGCGTGAGCGGCTGGGCGAGCGCGTCAGTATCGTCGGCACCGATGCCGGCCTCCATATCCTCGCCTGGATCAACGGGCTGCCGCAAACGCGCGAGGCCGAGCTGACGGAGCGGG
This sequence comes from Allobosea lupini, assembly GCF_900109525.1. Lineage (GTDB taxonomy): Bacteria > Pseudomonadota > Alphaproteobacteria > Rhizobiales > Beijerinckiaceae > Allobosea > Allobosea lupini. Next base: position 727,586 of record NZ_FOAN01000001.1, read on the forward strand.
CAGCGGCAGCCTCGCTCGGCCTCTATGGCGTCAGCGGGCTCTATGACCGGCCGGACGATCCTGAGCGCCGCGCCGGCCTCGTCATCGGTTATGCGGCGCTCGACGAGGCGCAGATCGCCGCAGGCATCGCGCGATTGGACGGGCTGCTGCGCGAACTCGGTGCGTAGACCTCAATCCCGGTACACCGGCTCCTCGGCGTCGAGCTGGCGGCGGATCGAGGCCAAGTGCAGGCGCGCCGATTCAGGATCGCCTTCGCGCATCTGCTGGTAGGCCGCTTCGGCGATCTCGCGCTTCACCGGCAGCACCTGGCGCCCGGTCGAAAGCGCGAGCGCCTGCACCTCGCAAGCGCGCTCGAGATAATAGAGATCGTCCCAGGCCTCGGCGATGGTCGGGCCGAGCACCATGACGCCATGGTGCTTCATGAAGACGATGTCGGCGTCGCCGACCGCGCCGGCGATGCGGTCACCCTCGCGCTCGTCGAGGGCAAGGCCGTTATAGTCGCGATCGAACGCGGTGCGGCCGTAGAACTTCAGTGCCGTCTGGCCGGCGAAGATCAGCGGATCGCCCTCGGTCATCGAGAGCGCCGTCGCATAGGGCATGTGGGTGTGGAAGGCGACGCGGGCGCGCGGCAGGTTCTTGTGGATGCGGGCATGGATGTAGAAGGCGGTCGCCTCGGGCTGGCCCTCGCCGGCGACGACATTGCCGTGGAAATCGCAGATCAGCAGTTTTGATGCGGTGAGCTCGCGGAAGGCCCAGCCATAGGGATTGACGATGAAGAGGTCGTCATAGCCCGGCACCAGCGCCGAGAAATGGTTGCAGATGCCTTCCTCGAAGCCATAGCGCGCCGCCGTGCGGAAGCAGGCGGCAAGATCGCGCCTGGCCTCCCAGATTGCATCGGAGTCGAGGTTCGGCTGGTTCGGGCCGGCGGAAGCGGTCGCCGGCGTCGCGCCGGGCTTGAGTGAGTGTGCCATGACGCCAGTCTAGGGCTGCTCTGGAACGAGGCAAGCGAGCTGCCCTGCGCCTGGTGAAGACACCTGTGCTGATGCCCGCATGGCGGCGGCCTCCTCAGGCAGAGAGCCAGTGAAGCGACCCCGGGGCGAGCTTCAGCCTGGCCTCGCTCCCGACCTCGAACAGTTCGCGCCCGGACTGGAACGGCATGTCGACCGCTACCTCGGCAGAGCCGATCCGGGCGCCATAGCGGACGCTGGCGCCGAGGAATTCGCGGTTGGCGATGACACAGGGCAAGGACAGCGCGCCCTCCTGCGAGCCCGCCGGCTCGACGAGGCTGGCATGCTGCGGCCGAAAGACCAGCGCAGCGCCATCGGGAACGGCGGCCCCGTCGCCGATCGGGAACTTCACGCCGCCCTCGATCTCGAAGCTGCGCTCCGCGCCGCTGCCGACCACGCGCCCCTTCAGGATGTTGGCCGTGCCGAGAAAGCCGGCGACGAAGAGGTTGGCTGGGCGCTCATAGAGCTCCATCGGCGTGCCGACCTGCTGGACGATGCCGTCGTTCATCACCGCGATGCGGTCGCAGATCGAATTCGCCTCCTCCTGGTCATGGGTGACGAATATTGTGGTCAGGCCGAGCCGCTGCTGCAAATCGCGCAATTCGCGCCGGACCTGCACGCGCATCTTGGCGTCGAGATTGGAGAGCGGCTCGTCGAGCAACAGCACCTTGGGCTCGACCGCGACGGTGCGGGCGACCGCGACGCGCTGCTGCTGGCCGCCGGAGAGCTGCGAGGGCCGGCGCTCGGCGAGATGGCCAAGCCCGACGAGGCCAAGCGCCGCCTCCACCCGCCGCTCGATCTCGGCGCGCTTCACGCCGCGCTCCTCCAGGCCGAAGGCGACGTTGCGGCGAACGCTCATATGCGGCCAGAGTGCATAGGACTGGAAGACCATGCCGACATCGCGCTTCCACGGCGGCAAGCGGGAAATATCCTGTCCGCCGATCGTGACCCTTCCGGTATCGGCTTGGTTGAAGCCGGCGATCAGGCGGAGCAGCGTGGTCTTCCCGCAACCGGAAGGGCCGAGAAAGGCGAAGAACTCGCCGGGCTCGATCGAAAGGTTCACGTCCTTCAGCACATGGTTGTCGCCATAGGACAGGTTGACGCCCTCGATCGCGACCGAGACGGCCGGCGTGGTCAGGGAGACGTTTGCGTTCATGTCAGTGGCCCATTCCCTTGGCCTTCTGGCTGCGTTCGACGATGAGGTGCGACAGGAAGGTGCAGGCCGCGACGAGCACGACCGCGACGACGCCGAGCGCCGCGCCAGGGCCCCGCCCGGCGGCCGACTGCATGAAGACGTAGAGCCCATAGGCCAGCGGCGCATCGGAATTGGATTGCACCAGCATCAAGGTCGCGGAGAGCTCGACCGCCGCCGTCGCGAACGAGGTGACGAAGCCGGCGAGGATGCCGCCGGTCATCAGCGGCACGACGATGCGGCGCACCGTGCGGGCCTTGGTGGCGCCGAGGTTCTCGGCCGCCTCCTCCAGCGAGACCGAGATCTGCTGCAGCGCGGCATGGCAGGCCCGCAACGCGTAGGGCAGGCGCCGGATCGCCAGCGCCATGACGATGGTGATCCAGAGCGCCGCAAGCGGCGTGCCGTCCGGCAGGGTGATGCCGTAGAAGGTCCTGAGATAACCGATGCCGAGCACGACTCCGGGGATGGCGAGCGCCGCCGTGGCCATCCAGTCGAGCCATTCGCGGCCGACGAGCTTCGTGCGCAGCACGAGATAGGCGATGGCCACGCCAAGCACGACATCGATGCCGCCGGCGATGGCGGCATAGATCAGGGTGTTCTTGATATAGAGCGAGCTCTCGCCGAAGACGCGGCCGTAATGGGCGATCGTGTAGGCGTCCGGCAGCGGCGAGAACGACCAGATCGTCGCAAAGGAGAGCAGCAGCAGCGCCAGATGCGGCGCCAGCACCAGCGCCAGGATCAGGATGACGACGCCATAGCCGAGCACAGCCTCGTGCGGGCGCATCACCCGCCGGGCGAGCCCGCCGCCGCCGCGCTGGGTCGTGGCGTAATCACGGCCTTTCAGCGCCAGCGCCGAGAGCCACATCGCCAGCACCGAGGCGACGATCAGCACGACCGAGATGACGTATCCCATCGGGTCGGCGATGCCGATCGAGGTCACCCGCAGATAGGCCTGCGGCGCCAGCATGTCCTTGACGTTGAGCAGGAGCGGCGTCGCCAGATCGTCGAAGACCTTGACGAAGACCAGCGAGGCCCCGGCAAGATAGCCCGGCAGCGCCAGCGGGAAGACGATGCGCCGGAACAGGCGGAATCCGGAGGAGCCGAGGTTCTGCGCGGCCTCCTCCATGGCGCGGTCGATATTGCGCAGCGCCGCCGAGAGATTGATCAGGATGAACGGAAAATAATGGACGGATTGGACGAAGATGACGCCGTTCAGCCCTTCCATGAAATCGATCTTGAAGCCGAACCAGTCGTCGAGCAGCAGGTTGATCGAGCCATTGCGGCCGAAGAAAAGCTGCATCGCCACCGCCCCGACAAAGGGCGGCATGATCAGCGGCAGAAACCCGAGCGTCTGGACGATCGCAGCGCCGCGAAAGGCGAAGCGCGTGGTGAGATAGGCCAGCGGCAGCGCCAGCACCGAGGCCCAGACCACCGACATCGCAGAGACATAGAAGGAGTTCCACAAGGAGCGCATGAACAGCTCGGTGCGGACGAAGTCGTAGAAATTGACCAGCGTGAAGGTCGAAGTGCCCTTCTCGGTAAAGGCGACATAGATCACCGTCGCCACCGGCAGCACCAGGAAGACGAGCAGGAAGGCGGCGATGGCGAGCGCCAGCGCGATCTGGCCGGGCGTGGCGGCGAGCGCGCGGGACGGAGTAGCAGGGACGGCGGTCATGTCTGGCCTTGCGAGAGGGCGTCATGCCCGGGCTCGACCCGGGCATCTCCGGACGAGTGGCGCAGCTTCAGCGGAGCCATATCCGGAATGAGATTCCCGGGTCGGCGCATACGCGCCGCCAGAGAATGACGCACGCTCACTTCGCCGCCTTCAGCGCCTCCTCGGCCTTGGCCTTCGCCTTGGCGTAGTTGTCGCGGGCGAAGCTCGCCCATTGCGCCTCGACCTCAGCCTGGCGCGCGCCCTTCTCCTTGCCGCCAGTGAAGGCGGCGCGCAGCTCGGGACTTGCGGCTTGCGCCTCCGTCACCGGCAGGGCGGCGATCAGGTTGCGCGCCTCGTCGGCGAGCGCCTTGGCCTGGGCGCTCGGCTTCTTGGCCAACGCGGCGTCGACCTCGTGCAACGTCTTGGTGACGCCCTTCAGTGCATCGAGCTGGAAGGAGATCAACTGGTCGAACAGCGTGTCGACGACCGCGGTGCGGGCTTCCGACTTGTCGACGTCGAAGCCGATCATCTTCTGGAAGCGCGGGTCGGTGAAGGGGTTGGGATAGTCGGCGCCGGCCTTGGCATAGACCGCCGGATTGACCGGCAGGCGGCGGATGCCGGGCTCGAGCAGCACCTCCTGCCCGGTGGGCGAGAGCAGGAACTCGATGAAGGCCTCGGCCGCCGCCTTGTTCGGCGGATTGGCGATGATGCCGACATTGGCCGGCACGACGGTGGTCACGGTCGGGTAGACGAACTTGACCGGGAAGCCCGAGGCCTGCGCCGAGAAGGCGAAGAAGTCGATGACGATACCGACGCCGACCTGTCCGGAGTTGACCGCCTCCGGCACGCCGAAGGAGCGCTCGGTGATCGAATGGAAATTGCCGGACATTTCCTTGAGCGTCCGCCAGCCCTTCTCCCAGCCCTCGCCCTGCAGGATGGTCTCGACGGTCAGATGCGTCGTGCCCGAGCGTGCGGGCGAGGCGATCGAGACGTGGCCGTAGAAGGCCGGCCTGGCGAGGTCCTGCCAATCCTTGGGCTCGGGCAGCTTGTTGGCCTTGGCGTAGCGCTCGTTCCACATGATGCCGTAGCCCGACGCCGCGAAGCCGAAATAGAAGCCGGCGGGATCGTTGATCGGATAGGAGCCGATCTTCTCGGGGATGCCGGACGCCTTGGGCTTGTAGGCGGTCAGCAGCTGCTTGCCCTTCAGCACCTCGAACGCGTCGGGCGCCGAGGCCCAGAACAGGTCGACCTGGTTGTTGGCCTTGGTCTCCTCGACATATTTCACGCCGGCATTGGTGTTGCGGTTCTGGACTTCGAGCGTCACGCCCGGCACGGCCTTCTCGAAGGCCTTCTTGATCGGGTCCGTGACGTCCTTCGAGAACGAGGTCACCACCGTGACCTTGCCCGCCGGCGCCTGCGCGTGAACGGCCGAGGCTGCCAGGGCCAGTCCGAGCGCCGAGACGAGCGCGATCCTGCGAGTGAACATTCTGATCCTCCCTATCGTTTTCCGTGTCCGCCGGCGTCGAGGCCAACGGTGGCAAAGCGGGAATCCGGATTGCCGTTGTCGCAAAACTGTCACAAAAGGCGCAGGCATGTCATCCCGCTCTTTGCCGCGGGCAGACTAAGTTGGCGAGAGGCCGTTCCGATGCTGGGCTGGTTCCAGAAGCTGTTGCCGAAGGAAGACAAGTTCTTCGTGCTGTTCGAGCGTCATGCGCAGACGCTGCAGGCCGGCGCGGCAGCGCTGGACGGCGTCCTTAGCGGAACGACAGCGATCGCGGCCGGCTGCGCCGAGATCTTCGCCGAGGAGAACCGCGCCGATACGATCGCCGGCGAGGTCATGCTCGAGGTCGGCCGCACCTTCATCACCCCCTTCGACCGCGGCGACATCGAGGAGTTGATCGGCTCGATGGACGACGCCATCGACCAGATGCAGAAGACGGCCAAGGCGATCCAGCTCTTCGAGGTCGAGCGCTTCGAGCCGAGCATGCAGGAGCTCGGCAAGACCATCGTCACCGCCTCGCACAAGGTCGGCGAACTCCTGCCGATGCTGCGCGACATCAAGAAGCACGCCGTCGGCATCGGCGCGCTCGCCAAGGAGATCGGCGCCATCGAGGAGCATTCCGACCGGCTCTACGACCAGGGCCTGAAGGAGCTGTTCAAGGCCCATCGCGGCAGCGACGCCATGGGCTTCATCGTCGGCGCCGAGATCTACGACCACCTCGAAAAGGTGGTCGACCGTTTCGAGGACGTCGCCAAGCGCGTCAGCCGCATCGTGCTCGAACATCTCTGAAAGGCGCACCGCGCCGTGGACATCGCCAGCCTCGCCCCTGCCCTCATCTTCCTGATCGCCGTCGCGCTGCTGTTCGATTTCCTGAACGGCCTGCACGACGCCGCCAACTCGATCGCGACCATCGTCTCGACGCGGGTGCTGGCGCCGCAATGGGCGGTGTTCTGGGCCGCCTTCTTCAACTTCATCGCCTTCCTGTTCTTCGGCCTGCACGTCGCCCAGACGGTCGGCTCCGGCATCATCCAGGCGACGATCGTCGACGACCGGGTGATCTTCGGCGCGCTGACCGGCGCGATCGTTTGGAACGTGGTGACCTGGATCGCCGGCATCCCGTCGAGTTCCTCGCATGCGCTGATCGGCGGGCTTGTCGGCGCCGGCCTGTCGAAGGTCGGCTTGTCCTCGATCGTCTGGTGGGGGCTCGGCAAGACCTTCCTCGCGATCTTCATGTCGCCGGCGATCGGCTTCGCGCTTGCGCTGCTCCTGGTCCTGATCGTCTCCTGGACCTTCCTGCGGGTGGCGCCCATCAAGGTCGATTCGACCTTCCGCCTCCTGCAATTCGTCTCGGCCTCGCTCTATTCGCTCGGGCACGGCGCCAACGATGCGCAGAAGACGATGGGCATCATCGCTGTGCTGCTGTTCTCGCATGGCATGATGGGCGACACATTCTCGGTGCCGTTCTGGGTGGTGATCACCTGCCAGGCGGCGATGGCGCTCGGCACGCTCTGCGGCGGCTGGCGCATCGTCCACACCATGGGCTCCAAGATCACCCGGCTCTCGCCGCAGCAGGGCTTCTGCGCCGAGACCGGCGGCGCGATCACCCTGTTCATGGCGACCTATCTCGGCGTCCCCGTCTCGACCACGCACACCATCACCGGCGCGATTATCGGCGTCGGCGCCGCGCGGCGGGTCACGGCGGTGCGCTGGGGCGTCGCCCGCGGCATCGTCTTCGCCTGGATCGTCACCATGCCGGCGGCGGGCCTGATCTCGGCACTGGCCTATCTCCTGTCAGGCTTCTTCCTGACCGGGCGTTGAGCCAAAGCGTCAGCCAAGCAGCGGCAGCGCATAGGTCGGGCTTCGCCCCGCACGAGCGAAGAGCGCAAGACAGCTCGCCGGATCCATCGACGCGCCATCCCAAACGATCTCGCCGCGATGGATGCCGCCGCCGATGAAGACACTGTCGATGCCGGCGCCTTGCGCACCGGCGATGTCGTGCGCCAGCGAATCGCCGATCGCCACGACGCGGCTGCGGTCGAGCCCGAGCTTCGCCAGGCAGGTGCGATAGATGCGCGACTCAGGCTTGCCGTGATAGCGCACGATACCACCGAGCTGCTCGTAGGCGCGCGCGACGAGGCCCGGCGCCTCCTGCAGACCGCCATCGGGGCTAGCGCGATGCATGTCCGGATTGGCGCAGACCATGGGCAGGCGCCGCGCGCTGGCCGCTTCGAGCAAGCTCATCCAGCCGGCGACCGACTGCCGGGGCGGGTCCATCGTCATCAGCAGGATGAAGTCGGCCAGGGCGACGTCATCGACCAGGTCGAGGCCGAGCCCTTGCGCCAGATGCGCCTCGCCCTCGCGTGCCAGCAACAGGCAGCGCCGGCCGAGCGCGCGATGGAACGGTTCGTCGCGCGCCGCTAATGCATCGCGGGCGTCGTCCCCGGCCGAGACGACCTCGTCATAAAGATCGCGTGCAAAGCCGAATTTCGCCAGCTGCGCGGCATTCTCGGCGCCACGGCGCCCGGAATTCGAGAGGATGATCACGCGCTTGCTCGCCCGGCGCAGCATCTCCAGCGCGGCGACGGCACCCGGATACGGCCGGATACCGTCATGCAGCACGCCCCATTGGTCGAGCAGGAAGCCGTCATAGCGCGGCATCAACGCCGCGAGATCGTCCGGGAAGGTTGTAGGAGAAAGGCTCTGCATCGTCAGGGTTGGTGAGCGCCCGACCGTCGCGGTGGACAAGACCACTATAGTCGTAAGTCGAGACGTTTCGCCCGGCTGGAATATGACAGTTTTGTGTCACATACTATAGCCAGCTCATAATCAAGATCGACCGGGAGAGACGCCGACCATGACCAAGATGCTGACTTGCCTGACCGCCACGACCTCGCTGCTCGTCGGCCTCGGGCTCGCTGGGGCGGCGCAGGCACAGGACGCCTGCCCCAATCGCGGCCAGCTCGACACGATGTATTGCGACGCCAACAAGGACCTGGTCGCCGACGTGCCGACCGATCCGTCGAAGCTGAAGGACCCGTCGGCGCTGGTCTGGGCCTATACGCCGGTCGAGGACCCCGCCGTCTACGCCAACATCTTCAAGCCGCTGACCGACCATCTCGCGGCCTGCACCGGCAAGCGCATCGTCTACTACCCCGTCCAGTCGAACTCGGCCGAGATCGAGGCGATGCGCTCCGGCCGCCTGCATTTCGCCGGGTTCTCGACCGGGCCGACCGGCTTCGCCGTCAACCTCGCCGGCGCGATCCCGTTTGCCGCCAAGGGCTCGGCGGCCGGCGTGCGGGGCTACAATCTCGTCGCCGTGGTCAAGGCCTCCAGCCCCTACCAGAAGCTGTCGGACCTCAAGGACAAGAAGGTCGCCCACACTTCGCCCTCGTCCAACTCAGGCAACCTCGCCCCGCGCGTGCTCTTCCCCGAGCACGGGCTGGAGGCCGACAAGGACTACAAGCCGCTGATGTCGGGCGGCCACGACAAGTCGATCCTCGGCGTGGTCTCGGGCGACTACGACATGGGCGCCGTCGCCGGCGACGTCTATGAGCGCATGATCGTGCGCGGCACGATCAAGAAGGACGACACCCGCGAGATCTATCGCAGCGCGATCTTCCCGACCTCGTCCTTCGCCTATGCGCACGATCTCAAGCCCGAGCTCGCCAAGAAGCTGACCGACTGCTTCTTCTCCTTCCGCTTCACCCCGGAAATGACCAAGGAGTTCAACGGCGACGACCGCTTCCTGCCGATCACCTACCAGAAGGACTGGGCGATCGTGCGCGATGTCGCCGAGAAGTCGGGCACGCCCTACAACAAGTCGGCCTACGACGCCGAAGCCAGGCGCGAGGCCGAGGCCGCCGCCAAGAAGGCGCAGCAGCCCGCGCCGGCCAAGCCCTGACCGAAAGTCTTTCGCAGCTCATGAGCGCCCTTCCCGTCGCAGAGGCGCCCGGCCATGGCCGGGCGCTCGTTATCCGCAACCTCGTCAAGGAGTATCGCAAGGGCCAGCCGGTCCTGCGCGACATCTCGCTCAGCGTCTCCGAGCCCGGCATCGTCGCGATCATCGGCCCGTCCGGCACCGGCAAATCGACGCTGATCCGCTGCATCAACCGTCTGGTCGACCCGACCTCCGGCTCGATCATGCTCGGCGGGATCGATCTGGCGAAGCTGCAGGGCGAGCCTCTCAGGGCGGCGCGCCGGCGCCTCGGCATGGTCTTCCAGGAATACAACCTGGTCGAGCGGCTGACGGTGATCGAGAACGTGCTCTGCGGCCGCCTCGGCTATGTCCCGGTCTGGCGCGCCTGGACGCGGCGCTTCCCTGAAGCAGACATCGCCCGCGCCTTCGCACTGCTGGAATCGGTCGGCCTCGGCGACTTCGCCACCCGCCGCGCCGACCAGCTCTCCGGCGGCCAGCGCCAGCGCGTCGGCATCGCCCGCGCGGTGATGCAGGAGCCGGACCTGATCCTCGCCGACGAGCCGACCTCCTCGCTCGACCCCAAGACCTCGGTCGAGATCATGGAGCTGCTCGCGAAGGTGGGCCGGGAGCGCGATATCCCGGTGCTCGTCAACATCCACAACGTCGCGCTGGCGCGACGCTACGCGCTGCGGATGATCGGCATGTCCAAGGGCCTCGTGATCTATGACGGGCCGCCGGCCGGGCTGCAGGACAGCCATCTCGCCGAGATCTATGGCGGCGAAGGCTGGATGGAATGAGCGCCCCTCCTGTGAGCGCCGGCGGCAGCCTGCGCGCCCGCGCCTTTCCGCCGAACTGGCCGCTGCGCCTCGGCGCGGTGCTGTTCGTTGCCTATGTCATCTACGCCGCCGGCATCGTCGACATCCGCTGGGAGCGCTTCGTCCAGGGCCTCGGCAACGGGGCGCGCTTCCTTGGCCGCATGTTCCCGCCGAACCTGGCGCACGACAAGCTGCAGCTGCTCGCGCAGGGCATGCTGGAATCGCTGCAGATCGCCATCATCGCCACCGGCGCCGGCGTGCTGCTGGCCTTGCCCGTCGGCCTCTGCGCCGCGCGTAACCTGATGCCTCTGCCGGTGACGATCCTGGCGCGCGGTCTCATCGCGCTCTGCCGGACCTTCCACCCGGTCATCGTCGCCATCCTCTTCGTCAAGGCGGTCGGCTTCGGTGCGCTCGCCGGCATCCTGGCGCTGATCGTCGCCACCATCGGCTTCATCGCCAAGCTGATCGCCGAGGCGATCGAGGAGATGTCGATGAAGCCGATCGAGGCGCTGCGCGCCGCCGGCTCGCCATTCCTCTCGGTCGTGGTCATGGGCGTGGTGCCGCAGGTGCTGCCGCGCTTCATCGGCTTTGCCGCCTACCAGCTCGACTCGAACCTGCGCAATTCCGCCCTCGTCGGCCTGGTCGGCGGCGGCGGCATCGGCGCGACCCTGTTCACCGCCTTCCAGCGCTTCGACTACGACTTCGTGCTGACCATCATCATCGCGATCATCCTGGCTGTGATGGCCGGCGAAATTCTCTCCGCCTTCATGCGCCGCGTCTATCAGGACGAAGCGCCGAGCGGCGAGGTCAAGCAAGGCGCCTCCGGCCCGGTCTGGCATCGCTTCACCGCGGCCGAGCGCGGCATGCGCCTCGCCTTCTGGGGCGTAGCGGCCCTGGCGCTGGGCTGGTCGGTCCAGACCATCGAGGTGATCCCGGAATTCCTCTACGACGCGCCGGCGCAGACGGTCGACCTCTTCGCGAGGATGTGGCCGATCGACTGGGCCTACTTCCCCAAGACCGTGCAGCAGGCGCTGATCGAGACGCTGCATACCGCGACGCTTGGCACGGTGCTGGCGATCCTCATGGCGACCCCGGTCGCGCTGATGTGCGCCCGTAACATCTCGTCCTCGATCTGGGTCAACACGCTCGGCCGCTTCATCCTTGTCGCAACGCGTTCGGTGCATACGCTGGTCTGGGCGCTGCTCTTCGTCGCCATCTTCGGCCCCGGCGCCCTCGCCGGCGTCATGGCGGTGGCGGTGCACTCGATCGGCTTCACCGGCAAGTTCCTGGCCGAGGCGATCGAGGAGGCCAAGCCCGGCCCGATCGAGGCGCTGCGGGCCGCCGGCGCGCCTTGGCGCTCGGTGCTGCTCAAAGGCTTCTGGCCGCAGGTGAAGCCGGCTTTCCTCGCCGTCAGCCTGTTCCGCTGGGACATCAATGTGCGCGAGAGCGCCGTGCTCGGCCTGGTCGGCGCCGGCGGCCTCGGCGTCGCCCTGCAGGCGGCGATGGACAATCTCTACTGGGATCAGGTCGGGCTGGTGCTCGTCGTGATCTTCGCGGTCGTGGTCGTCACCGAGATCGTCACCGCGACGCTGCGCGCAAAGGTGATCTGAGACGGGAGGCGGAGGCCTCCCGCTTCAGCTCCGCAGCAAGGGCAGCAGCTGTTCGCCCTGCCTTCTGATCTCGGGCAGATAGGGCGTGTCCGACAGGACGAAATGACTGATGCCAAGGTCGCGATACTTGCGCAGCGAGCGCGCGACGTCCTCAGCCGAGCCGACCAGCCAGGTGGTGCCGGCCCCGCCGCCGCCGAACTTGCCCGGCGTGGTGTAGAGATTGTCGTCGAGCACCTCGCCGCGGCCCTGCAGGTCGAACAGGCGCTGCTGGCCGACGGCGACACCGCGCCGGTGGTCGTTCCAGCCCTGGCCCTTGCCCTGCGCCATCTCGGCGACCTTGGCCTGCGCTTCAGCCCAGGCCTGCTCCGTGGTGTCGCGGACGAAGGTGGTGACCCGCAGTCCGAATTCGAGCGGCGGCAGGTCGCGATCGAGATCGCGGCTCAAGGCCTTCAGCCGGTCGATGCGCTGACGGACATCGTCGAGCGGCTCGCCCCAGAAGAGCTGGACATCCGCTTCGGTCGCGGCCACCCGCTCGGCCGCATCGGAGGCGCCGCCGAAATAGAGCCTGGGATGGCGCCGCGCGCCGCGCTGTTCGATACGCGGCACCACGGTCGATCCGTCGACCCGGAAATGCTCGCCGGCGAAGTCGACATTCTCTTCAGTCCAAAGCCTGCGTACCAGGCGCATGAACTCCTTGGTACGACCATAGCGATGCGCCTGGTCGCCCTCGCTGTCGCCATAGGCGGCGAGATTGTCCTTGCCGGACACGATGTTGATGCGCACGCGCCCGCCGGTCAGGTGGTCGAGCGTCGCTGCGGCGGAGGCGAAGTTCGCCGGCCGCCAATAACCCGGGCGGATCGCGATCAGCGGCTCGAAGGTGGTGGTGCGGGCCGCGAGCGCGGTCGCGACCGTAAAGGTGTCCGGCCGGCCCCAGCCGGTGCCGAGCAGCGCGCCCTTCCAGCCATGATCCTCCAGCGCCCTGGCGTGGCTGGTCAGCGTCTCCAGGCTGTTATGGCCTTCGACCGTGGAATCGCCGCGATGACCGGGCTCGACGACATTGGGGATGTACCAGAGGTATTCGGATTCGAGGCTCATATCGTTGTGTCGCAGTCAGCTGGTCAGCAAGTTTGCGGCTCGCCCGAAGACAATATCGGGGGGCATTTATGCATGCTCCAGAGTGCGCGCCGGCCCAGCGCTGCGTCAATGAAAACGTTCGATCAAAAGAACGATACAGTTGGAATAACGATCTCCATTTCGCCCTGACGGGAGAATGTCTTACTCGATCACTTCATTCTTCAGCTCATCTCGGGAATGAACAGCCTCCGGACACGCCATCGGGAGCGCCGGGCTTGAGCGGCAATCGTCCAGCCTTCGCGCGGATCCAGCCGCAAGACAGCTCGAGTCAGATGGGCGCGAACAGGTCGCGGCTAAGGCGCCAGGCCGTAGAACCTTCAGCCAGGGTCATGCAGCCATGGCCGAGCTGAGCCCTGCGCTCATTGCCGAGCAGGGCTGCATACAGGTCGAACTTTGCCCACAGATCGGCATCTGTCAAAGGACGCCGCCGGTCACCGCGGGCAGACGAGACGTCCGACTCGGCGACATGGCCTGATTTCAGGACGATGCGCAGGCGCGCCAGCCTCTCCGCGGGAAAACGGCGGGAGAGCTCGGCCGCTTCGACCAGCCGTATCCGTTGCAGCATCTCCTTGGTCGCGGGATCGGCGAGGCCGGCGCCGCCGATCTCCTCAGCGCCGAGTCTCCCGCGAACGATGAAGGCCGCCAGCGGAAAGCCGATCGCGTACTGCGCCATCTCTGTCGATGCCGGCAGTTGCGCGCCGAGCCGCACGGCTTGGTGGAACGTTTCCACCTCGATCAGATCAATGTCCGAAGCCTCGAATAGATGCCGGCCAAGAAGGCTGCTGGCCGCCTCGATCGCAGGCTGCGCCCAGCGGCAGACCGGCCAGGGCTTGAAATACTGATCGAGGATCAGCCAGCGTTCGCCGAGATCGGCCCAGATCGCCGCCTGTTCGGGCGCCTCCAGCGTGACCGCCGGTGCGCCGGTGAAGCCGTCCTTCGCCAGATAGGCGGCGCTGACGCCAGCTAGTGCACCCCAGCCCGATCCGTCCTTGACCATGGTCGGGTGGTCGATGCAGCGCATCATCTGGCTGCGTGGTCCGTGATATTCGGCGATGCCGAGCGCGTGGCGCGTGCGCTCGCCGTCGAGGCCGAGCAGGCGGGCGGCGACGGCGGCGCAGCCGAGCGAATTCCAGGCGCCGGAGGTGTGATAGTCGCAGGCGCTGGCGTGCAGCGCGATGCCGGCCCGCGTCGCGATCTCGTAGCCGAGGACGAGGCCGGTCAGCAGCGCCTCGCCATCGAGAGCGCCGTCCTCGAGCAGGCCTTCGGCATCGGCGACAGCAAGCAGCGCCGGCATGATCGCGACGCCGGCATGGCCCTTGGTCAAAGCGTGACCGTCATGGGCGTCGAAGGAATCGATCGTCGTCGCCCCGGCGAAGGCCGCGCCGGCTGCGCTCACACGGCGCCCGTCGAAGAGCAGGCGCGCGCTCTTTCGCCCGGCGCCGAGATGATCGACCGCGAAATCATGCGCGATGCGCGAGAGCGCGGTCTGCCGACCACTGATGGCGACGCCGACGAGATCGAGCAGGCAGCGACGGGCCTGGTGGACGACCTCGGGCGGCAACTGCGCGAAACTCAAACCGTGGATGAAGTCGATCGGGCCGGTCATGGGCTAAAGCGCTCGCTGTTCGAGATCAGATTGCGCAGCAAGCCGCCGACCAGCGCCGGATCGCTGTCGCGGGCGGTCGGCAGGCGCCGCCTTGCCGCTTCGCCATCGGCTTGCGACAGCTCCGCCATGATGAGTTCCGGCGCTTCTCCCGCACGCGCCAGCTCGCGACCGGAGGCATCGAGGATGCGCGATCCGCCCCAGAACGCCGCGCCACCGCGCCTGCCGCAGTGATTGGCGAAGAGGGTCGGCAGGCCGTAGATCATCGCGGTGTGGGCGAGGTTGATCTCCCAGCCGCGCGGATTGTCGAAGCCGTTGCCGACAGCGCCGAGCGCCGACGCTGCCGGCAGGAGCAGCAGGCTGGCGCAGCCGAGCGCGGCGATCCAGGGCAGTGCCGGGTTCCAGGCATCGGCGCAGACCAGCGTGGCGGCGTGCCAACCCGCAGCGAGTTCGACCGAAGCAAGACCGCTGCCGCGGGCATAGACACGATCCTCGCGCAGGGCGCCGTAACCCGGCAGATTGAGCTTGCGATGGATCGCGAGCAGCCTGCCGTCGCGGAACAGGCCCTGGCTGTTGAAGAAGCGGCCCTCTTCGCCGCGCTCGATGAAGCCGGCCGAGACCGTGATGCCGTCAGCCGCCTCGGCGAGGCGCGCAAGCGGATCGGCGTCCGGCCTCAGTGCCAGCGCCCCGCAGTCCGGCGCGACGAGATAATCGGTCAGCGACAGCTCGGGAAAGAGCAGCAGCTCTGCGCCCTGCCCGCGCGCCCGGGCGATGGCGTCGAGGTGCATGGCAAGGTTTGCAGAAAGCTCGGCCGGCTCGCACCGGATCTGGGCGATCGCGACCTTCAGCGACGACATGGGGCTCTCGCAGGACAGCCGGAGACGCGGTGCGCCTCCGGCTCGGGCGGAACGATCAGACCAGCGACTGCGCCTTGAGGAAGCCGGCAGCGACCTCCTCGATGCTCTTCTTGTCGACATCGACGGACGCGTTGAGCCTGGCCATCGTCGCGTCGTCGAGCTTGGCGGAGAGCCCGTTCAGCAGCTCGGCCAGCTTCGGGTTCTTGTCGAGCGTCTCCTTGCGGACGACCGGGGTCATCGCATAGGTCGGGAAATAGCCCTTGGTGTCGGCCAGGATGACGAAATCGAAGGCGGGAACGCGCCCGTCCGTGGCGAAGACGAGGCCGACATCGACCTGGCTGTCGCGCAGCGCCTGGTAGACGAGGCCGGTATCCATCCGCACTACGTTCTCGCGGCCGAAATCGAAGCCATAGGCCTTCTGCAGCGGGGCGAGCCCGTCGGGGCGGGCGTAGAACTCGGCATTGCAGCCGAACTTCAAGGACTGGCCACCGGTCACCTTGGCGGCGAGATCGTCGAGCGTCTTCACGCCCTTGGCCTCGGCGTCCTTCTTGCGCATGGCGAGCGCATAGGTGTTGTTGGCCTTGGACGGGTTCAGCCAGACGAGCCCTTTGGCTGCGTCGAGCTCCTTGACCTTCGCATAGGTCGCGGCCGCATCCATCTTGTCGGCGACCTTGTTGAAGGTGATCAGCGAGGTGCCAGTGTACTCCCAGTAGAGGTCGATCTGCCCGGCTTCCTGAGCCTGGCGCAGCGGCGCGGTGCCGAGGCCCGCGCGCTTGTCGACGGTGAAGCCCTTGGCCTTGAGCAGCTGCGTCGTCATCTCCGACATGATCTGCTGCTCGGTGAAGTTCTTGCCGCCGACGACGATGGTCTGCGCCTGCGCGGCGAGCGGCAGGGCGGCGAAGGCCAAAGCGGCGGAAGCGAGCCCCAGGAAACTGCGCTTGTGCATGGTCGTACTCCCCTTTTCTGGTTGTGTGCCGCTGCTCAGCGCAACGGGTTGACGCCTTTCGGAACCAGCCAGAACTGGATCTGGCCGATCAGGAAATCGACGAGCACGGCGAGCAGCGCCGTCGGGATCGCGCCCGCCAGCAGCATGCTCGGCTCCATCAGGTCGATGCCGGTGAAGATGAGTTCGCCAAGGCCGCCGCCGCCGATCAGGAAGGCCAGCGGCACGGTGCCGATATTGATGGCGAAGGCGGTGCGCACGCCGGCGAGGATGACGAAGACGGCGTTGGGCAGCTCCACCCGCCGCAGGATCTGGCCGGGCGTCATGCCCATGCCGCGCGCCGCCTCGATCAGATGCTGCGGCACCGAGCGCAGGCCGGCGATGGTGTTGAGCACGATCGGCAGCAGCGTCAGCACGAACAGCGCGAAGACCGCGGGCGGCGAGCCGATGCCGAGGAAGGACATCGAGATCGCAAGCAAAGCGAGGGTTGGGATCGTCGTGCCGAGATTGACGATCTGCGTCACCGCATCGGCGAAGATCTCGAAGCGCGGGCGCGTCAGCAGGATGCCGAGCGGGATGCCGACGATTAGTGCGATGGCGCCCGACATCGCCGCGAGAGCGAGATGCTGGCGGATGAGATAGGTCACGTCGCCCGAGTGGCTCAGGATGGCGGGGATGGTGCCGCGCGCCTGCAGCCAGGCGCCGAGCGCGAAGGCACCGAAGACGACGAGCCAGCGAAGCGTTCCTGCCAGGCCCGCGCGCGCCATCTCAGCTTTCCCGGTAGGTCGCGCCGAGCACCTGGGTGATGCTCTTCTGGGTGATGTAGCCCTTGTAGAAGCCGTCATCGTCGACGCAGGCGAGCCAGGTCACGCCATGGGTGAACATCTGAGAGACGGCGGTGCGCAGGTCGTCTCGGAGATTGACGACGCCGGGCAGCGGCTCCTGATGCTCGCCGACCGTGCCCTTGCGCTCGCGCGCCTCTTCCAGCCGCACCACGCCGCGGGCCCGGCCGCGCGGCCCGACCATCACGATCGAGACATGGCCATGCTCTTCCATCAGCCTGGCGGCCGTATCGAGCGTGTCCTCGGCGTGGACGCGCGGTGGCTGCGCCATCATGGCGTCGGTGACCTTGATCAGCCGCAGCCGCTTCAGGGTCCGGTCGGAGCCGACGAATTCGGAGACGAAAGCATCGATCGGATGGGCGAGGATGTTGTCGGGCGTGTCGTACTGGATCAGCTTGCCGTCGCGGAAGATCGCGATGCGGCTCGCCATCTTCACGGCTTCGTCGATGTCGTGGCTGACGAAGACGATGGTCTTTTTCAGCTCCGCCTGGAGCTTCATGAACTCGTCCTGGATCACCTCGCGGTTGATCGGGTCGATCGCCCCGAAAGGCTCGTCCATCAGCAGTACCGGCGGGTCGGCGGCGAGCGCGCGCACCACGCCGACGCGCTGCTGCTGGCCGCCGGAGAGCTGCTTGGGGTAGCGCTTGAGGAAGACCGAGGGGTCGAGATTGACCATGTCAAGCAATTCGGCGGCGCGCTTGCGCGACTTCGACGCCGGCCATCCGAGGAGGTCCGGCACGACGCAGATGTTCTCCTCGATCGTCATGTTGGGGAACAGGCCGATCTGCTGGATGACGTAGCCGATCGAGCGCCGCAGCGTGACTTCGTCGACCCCGGCCGTATCCTTGCCGTCGACATAGATCCTGCCCGCGGTCGGCGGGATCAGCCGGTTGATCATCTTCATCGTCGTGGTCTTGCCGCATCCGGATGGGCCGAGCAGGACGCAGACGGCGCCGACCGGCACCTCCATGTCGATGCGATCGACGGCGATCATCGTGCCGAAATGCTTGGAGACCTGCTCGAGACGGATCATTTCAGCTTCAATCCCGGCGAGGTCAGCAGGCGCTGCGCGAAGAGCAGGCCGTAATCGGCGAGGATCGCGAGCAGGCTGACGGCGATGGCGCCGGTCAGGAGCTGGCGGATATCGGTCTGCGAGATGCCGCGCGAGATGAAGGTGCCGAGGCCGCCGGCGCCGATGTAAGTCGCGATCGCGGCGATCGCGATGTTCAGCACCACCGCGCTGCGCACCCCGTTCAGGATCACCGGCAGCGCCAAGGGCAGCTCGACCCGGCGCAGCCGCTCCAGCGTGGTCATGCCCATGCCCCGCGCCGCCTCGCGCAGCGCCGGATCGACGTTCATGATCGCCGTATAGGTGTTCCGGATGATCGGGAGCTGCGCGTAGAGGATCAGCGCGATCACCGCCGGCAGGTAGCCGATGCCGTGGCCGATAATCGAGAGCAGCGGGATCAGAAGGCCGAACAGCGCGATCGAGGGGATCGTGATGATGATCGAGGCGATGTAGAGGACGAGGTCTGCCGCACGCTTGCTCTGGGTGATCGCGATGCCGGTTGGCACGCCGGTCAGGATCGCGACGCCGACGGAAACGGCGACCAGCGAGACATGCTCGAGCATGCGCTGTCCGATCACCGGAAGGTTCGCCATGATGAAGGCGATCGTCTCCACTCTCGTCCCCTAGCAGCGGTTTTCCGCCTTTTCGAGGGAAAGTGTCGATCAGAACCGTTCCAGCCTCGGGCCGGGAATGCGACATCGCATGTCGCGCTTGCGACCTGCCGTGCTCAACTGGGAGAAGCCGGCGCCGTCTCCTCGCTCGCAGGCCGTCCGCGGAGCTGGCTCGGCCGCACGCCCTGCAGCTTCTTGAACCAATGGGCGAAATGCGATGTCGAGGTGAAGCCGGCCGCAATCGCGACCTCCAGGACCGGACGGTCGGAATAAAGCAGCAGCTCGCGCGCCCGGTCGATGCGCAAGGAGAGATAGTAGCGCGCCGGCGAGGTCTGTAGATAGCGCAGAAACAGCCGCTCGAGCTGGCGCGGGCTCATGCCGATTTTCTCGGCGATCTCGGCAATCGAGATCGTATCCTCGACATGGCGCTGCATCAGCTTGAGCGCGTTGCGCACCGCCGGCGGCAGGCTCGACATCCGCTCCAGCCGGCCGCCGCTCTGGTTGTCGCGCTCGTCGCGGATGCGGTCATGGTGGAACTGGTTGGCGACGCGGCGGGCGAGATCGGCGCCATGGCGCTCGGTGATCAGGTGCAGCATCAGGTCCATCGCCGCCGTGCCCCCCGAGCAGGTCATCCGGTCGCGATCGATCTCGTAGAGCTTGTCGGTACAGACGAGATCGGGGAACTCCTCCTGGAAGGCGGGGCGGTTCTCCCAGTGGATCGTCGAGCGATAGCCGTCGAGCAAGCCGGCGCGCGCCAAGAGATAGGTGCCGGTCGAGAGCGAGCCGACGCGCACGCCGCTGCGCGCTGCCTTGCGCAGGATGGACAGATAGCGCCGCTCATCGACCGACTGGATGCGCAGGCCGCCACAGACGAAGAAGTAATGCGAGCCGGGCAAGGCGGTCTCGGCCGCCTCGGTCGGGATCGGAATGCCGTTCGACGCCGCTAGGACGCCGCCGTCGAGGCTCGCCAGCCGCCAGCGCCAGGCCTCGCGATCGACCAGCCGGTTGAGGGAGCGCAGCGGCTCGATGGCCGAGGCGACGCTCATCATCGAGAAGCCCTCGACGAGCAGCAGCGTGACGATCTGGGTGCCGGCCGGCGCCTCGTTCATGCCTTGGCCTCCTGCCCTGATCATCCCGCCTGGAACCGATCCAAGCAAAGCGGATTTCCGACATTGTTGCAATGAAAGCGACATGGCCTCGTCGCAAAGCTTGCCTGCGAGGTCGGAATGCCTCGGCCTCCCTGCCCTGCGTCGGCGCAAGATCGAGTCTATCCTCCGCCGGGGTCTTCAGCCGATGATCGATCGCGACCGCATCCGCCAGCTCCTTGCCGAGCGCCGCGAGGGCCATAGCCTGCCGCAGGCCTTCTATGTCGATCCGGCGATGCACGAGACGGACATCAAGGCCGTGTTCGAGACCGACTGGCTGTTCGCCTGCAATGCCTGCGAGATCAAGAAACCGGGCGACTACCTGACCCTGACAGTTGGCGAGAATCCGGTGGTCGTGCTGCGCGACCGGGATGGACAGGTGCGCGCCTTCCACAACAGCTGCCGGCATCGCGGCTCGCGCATCTGCGGCCATGAGAAGGGCCGTGCCAACCGGCTCGTCTGCCCCTATCACCAATGGGTCTACGAGCTCGACGGCTCACTGCTCAACGCCCGCCAGATGCCCGCCGACTTCGACCGTTCGGCCCATGGGCTGAAGCCCGTCCATGTCGAGGTGATCTGCGGCATGGTCTATATCTGCCTCGCCGAGAGCGCCCCCGACCTCTCGCGCTATCGGGAGGCGGTGACGCCCTATATCGCGCCGCATATGCCGGAGCGCACCAAGGTCGCTTTCGAGATGACCCTGATCGAGGACGCCAACTGGAAGCTCGTCATCGAGAATAACCGCGAATGCTATCACTGCGCCGGCAACCATCCGGAGCTCCTGGTGACGCTGGTCGAGTTCGCGCTGCCGGATGATCCGCGCGGGCCGGCCGAGTTCAAGGAGCTGATGGAGCGCAAGACGGCGAAATGGGATGCGCTGGGCCTGCCGCATCAGCCGGCCGATGGCGGCGAGGAATTCCGCTGCATCCGCCTGCCCTTCCACGAAGGCGCCCTCTCCTTCACGATGGACGGCGGGCCGGCCTGCAACAAGCTGCTCGCCGATCTCACCGAGCCCGATCTCGGCTCGGTCCGGATGTTCCGGGTTCCCAATAACTGGAACCACTTCCTCGCCGACCACATCCTGCATTTCAGGGTGCTGCCGCTTTCCCAAGACAAGACCGCGGTGCGCACGACCTGGCTGGTGCATGAGGATGCGGTCGAGGGCGTCGATTACGACATCAAGCGGCTGACCGAGGTCTGGATCGCGACCAATGCGCAGGACGCCGAGCTCGCCGCCGTGAACCATGCCGGCATCCGCTCGATGGGCTACCAGCCCGGGCCCTACGCCCCGACCGAGTTCATGCTCACCAACTTCACCAACTGGTATGCCGGCAAGATGGCCGCCTATGCCGGCGAGCCCGCGCCGCTCAGGATTGCCGCAGAATGAGCCTGGGCAGCCTGGAAGCGCCGATCGCTGCTCCGGCAGCCGATCTGCTGCAGCTCGTCGTCGCCGAGATCCGCGACGAGACGCATGACGTGAAGACCTTCGTCTTCCGGCCGGAAGGCGGCGTCCCGCGCTATGCAGCCGGCCAGTCGATGACGCTGAAGCTTTCGATCGATGGCGAGACGCTGTTCCGCACCTTCTCGCTTGCCTCGGCACCGGACGCGTCCGGCACGATCGCGATGACGATCAAGGCGCATGCCAAGGGCCGCGCCACGCGCTGGCTGCACGATGCGCTCATGGTCGGCGCACGGCTCGACGGCCGCCTGCCGAAAGGCCGCTTCACCATCGACAGCCGCACGACCGACAGGGTCGCCCTGGTTTCGGCCGGCTCGGGGGCGAGCCCGTTGATGGCGATGTTGCGCCATCTCGCTGCGACCAAGCCCGATATCGACGTGTACTGGCTCCATGCCGCACGCACGCCACGTGACATCCTGTTCGCCCGCGAGTTCGCCGCGCTGCAGGCGCGGATGCCCAATCTCAAGGTCGCCATGCTCGCCAGCCGACCGGAGCCCGGCTGGTTCGGCTTCGCCGGCCGGCTTGGGCGGCGACTGGTCTCGGTCGCACTGCCGGATTACGGGCGCCGCGAGGTCTTCTGCTGTGGCCCGGCCGGCTTCATGGAGGAAGCGCGACTGATCCACGCCGCCGAGGGCGGCGCCCGCGAGCTCTTCCATGTCGAGCATTTCGGCGCCGTCGCGGCCGTCCCGCCACCGCCGGTTCCAGCCGATGCGCCGGTCGAAGGCTATGCGGTCAGGCTCGGCGGCAAGCATTTCACCGCCCGGCCGGGCGAGACGCTGCTGCAGGCCGCGACGCGCCAGACCATCGTCATCCCCTGCGGCTGCGCCTCGGGCATGTGCGGCACCTGCCGGGTCACTCTCGTCGAGGGCTCGGTCGAGATGCGGCACGAGGGCGGAATCTCGCCGGAAGAGGAGGCGCAGGGCTATATCCTCGCCTGCTCCTCGCGCCCGCGCTCGGATGTGACGATCGCATTGTAGGACGCGCTGCCAGCGTCACTGCGAAGCGGCCGGAGGCATGGATCGCCCCGTTCAACGCGATGACTGAAGCCGTGAACGCGCGCAGCCTCTCGCACGCAGGGTGGCCGGCACATACTGGCACCACCCGGGATTGCGCGGGACGCACCGGATGGGGCCTGCTGCTTCGCGTCGCGCTCGGCTAACATGGCCATTGGCAAAGTCCCTGGCCGGTGCCTTCGCAGCCTGCCGAACGACAGGTGGAGGCCGGCAGCACGGCATGAAGACGCTCATCGACTCCACCAATGCGCTGATCGACGGACTGGCGGCAATCCGCCTGCAATTCAGCGTTGCCGACCAGTTTCCGGCCGAAATCCTCGCCGCAGCGGAAGCTGCAGCCGGGCGCCTGCCGACCGAGCATGCCGACCGCACCGACCGGCGCTTCGTCACGCTGGATCCCGCGACCTCGACGGATCTCGACCAGGCCTTCGCGATCGAGCGCAGCGGCGGCGACCTGCTGCTGCATTACGCCATCGCCGATGTCGCCTGGTTCGTCGACGATGGCGACGCTGTCGACCAGGAAGCCTGGCGGCGCGGCACGACGATCTACCTGCCGGACGGCAAGGCCGGGCTGTATCCGCCGATCCTCACCGAGGGCGCCGCGAGCCTGCTGCCGGCGGTATCCCGGCCGGCCGTGATCTTTACGACCCGGGTCGACGCGGACGGCAATGTCCATCTCGACGGCGCCGAGCGGGCCGTCATCCGCAGCACTGCCAAGCTCGCCTATGACAGCGTCGACGCCGCCGACCTGCCGCCCGATTTCGACGAGTTGTCCCGCCGTATCGATGCCGCCGAAAGCCGGCGCGGCGCGGCGCGCGTCGACCCGCCCGAACAGGAGGTCAGCGCTCTCGGCGATGGCCGCTACCAGCTGACGTTCCGGCCACGCCTGCGAAGCGAGGAGCAGAATGCGGCCTTGTCGCTGGCCAGCAACCTCGCCATAGCCGACGCGCTCCTGGCGGCCCGTACCGGCCTGTTCCGGGTCATGCCCGAGCCGGATGAGAAGGCCGTCCAGCGCCTGCGCCACACTGCGCAGGCGCTGGGATTGACATGGCCGGAGATGGAGCCCCTCGCCCAGTTCGAGAAGACGCTGAACCTGTCCGACAGCCGACATGCGGCCTTCACGCTGGCGGTGAGAAGGGCCAGCGGCGGCGCGAGCTACGTCCCCTACCGCGAAGGCGTCGTGCCCTGGCATGCGCCGATGGCGGCGAGCTATGTGCATGCCACGGCGCCGCTGCGCCGGCTGGCCGACCGCTATGTGGTGCGCGCCGCCCTGGCGGTCGCAAACGGCCAGCCGGTGCCGCCGGCGGTATCGTCCGCGTTCGAACGATTGCCCCAGGTGATGGCGCGGGCCGACGCGCGCGATGGCCAGATCGACCGGGCCGTGATCGACCTGGCCGAGGCCCTGATGCTCAAGGGCAGTGAAGGCACCCTATTCAAGGCGGTGGTGACCGATGCGGACGAGCACGGCCTGCGCATCCAGCTCTGCGACTTGCCCGTTGTCGCTCGCGTCCGCGGGCAAGGTGGCACCCCGGGCGACAGGATCCAGGTCAAGCTGATCGCCGCCGATCCCCTGCGCCATACGATCACTTTCGAACGAGCAGGCTGAGCGCGCGCGGCCCGGCCAGGGCAAGTGACAACGCCCGATGGTTGCGGGCAGATGGCGGGATGACGACTCAAAGCCCTGTCCGCGCCTATTTCTATCTGCTGGTCGCAACGCTCTTCTTCGGAAGCAATGTGGTCGCCGGCAAATTGTCCGTCGGCGAGATGTCGCCGATGGCGATCGTCATGCTGCGCTGGGTCATCGCTGCGACGTGCCTCGCCTTCATCGCCAGACGGGCGCTGCTGGCCGAATGGCGCGTCTTGCGTAGTCGCTGGCCGTTCATGCTCGCCATGGGCGGCATCGGCTTCACGATCTTCAACATCCTGTTCTACGCCTCCGCGCATACGACCAGCGGAATCAACATGGCGATCATCCAGGGCGCGACGCCGATCGTCGTGCTGCTGGTCTCGGGCGCGCTGCTTGGGACCTGGCCCCCGGCCTTGCAATGGCTCGGCGCGACCATCACGGTCCTCGGCGTCGTCATCGCCGCCTCGCACGGCTCCCTCGCCGTTCTGGTCGAGCTGTCCTTCAATCGCGGCGACATCCTGATGATCGTGGCCAGCACCATCTATGCGGTCTACACTGTCGGCCTGCGCTGGCGGCCACAGGTGTCGCCGCTCGTCTTCATCGCCGGGCTCGCCCTGGCGGCCTTGCTCACCTCGATTCCGCTCGCGATCGGCGAGGCCGCCCTCGGTCAGTTCCAATGGCCGACGCCCAAGGGCTGGGCGATCCTGCTGTTCATCGGGCTTTTCCCGTCGCTGCTGTGCCAGTTGCTCTATCTGCGCAGCGTCGAGCTCATCGGCGCCGCGCGGGCCGGCGTCTTCTACAATCTCGTCCCGATTTTCGGCATCGTCCTGTCGGTCGCCGTCGCGCATGAGCCGTTGCGGCCTTATGCGGTCGTAGCCATCGCCCTCGTCATCGGCGGGATCGCCATTTCCGAGATCCGCAAAGGCGCCTGAGGCCGACGTCTCGATCCGCGCCCGCGCCGTCCTGGGGCGGATAGCCGTGTCGCACCAATTGGATACTCGCGCCATTGCGACATGGCAGAGAGCAACGGCCGGGCCGCAGCCGATCTGAGCATTCTCGTGCAAAGCAAACAGTAGTTCGGGTGCAGATAACGCGATAAAGCAAAGATACAGAGCGTCGGCGAGCGACAGGTCCAGCCCACGGACGAGCGTGGCGGCCTGCTACTGCACTCCAGGATACATCTTTAAAATCAGCCACTTAGGGAAGTGGCTGGGGGACTAGGATTCGAACCTAGACAACCAGAGTCAGAGTCTGGGGTCCTACCGTTAGACGATCCCCCAACGGGCGCGTTGTCTGCGACGCGTCGGATGGGGGCGATCTAAACAACCTCGCGCCCGGTTGCAAGCCTTCTGTGACGATTTCGACATACGAGCAGTTCACAGCATTCCAAGCGATCGCCAGAGCCCACGCGACTGGACATCGGCGCGCGTCAGCTCCCGCTCAGCGTGCGCCTGACGGCGTCGCGCCAGCCGGCAACGTGGTTACGGCGCGTCTCCTCGGCGAGGCCGGGCGAGAATCGCCGCTCCAGCCGCCAGCGGTCGGCGAACTGCGTCGGCTCGGGCAGAAGCCCGGCGTCGAGGCCGGCAAGATAGGCCGCGCCCAGCGCGGTGGTCTCCAGCACCTGCGGCCGATCGACCGGGGCGGCGAGGATGTCGGCGAGGCGCTGCATCGTCCAGTCGGAGGCGACCATGCCGCCATCGACACGCAGCACCGTCTCCGCCCCATCCGCCTCCGGCCAGTCGGAGCGCATCGCTTCCAGCAGGTCCAGTGTCTGGAAGCAGACCGAATCAAGCGCGGCACGGGCGAATTCGCGTGGACCCGTATTGCGCGTCAGCCCAAATAGGGCGCCGCGGGCGTTGGCGTCCCAATGCGGCGCGCCGAGGCCGGTGAAGGCCGGCACCAGATAGACCTGCTGCCCGGGATCGGCCTTGGCCGCGAGCGGGCCGCTGTCGGAGGCCTTCTCGATGATGCCGAGCCCGTCGCGCAGCCATTGCACGGCGGCGCCGGCGATGAAGATCGAGCCCTCCAGCGCGTAGTGGCGCACACCCTTGAGCTGATAGGCGATGGTCGAGAGCAGGCGATTCTGCGAGGTGACGGCCCTGGTGCCGGTGTTGAGCAGCGCGAAGCAGCCGGTGCCATAGGTCGACTTCAGCATGCCGGGCTCGAAGCAGGCCTGGCCCACGGTCGCCGCCTGCTGGTCGCCCGCGATGCCGCGAATCGCGATTGCGCCGCCGAGCAGGCCAGGTTCGCTGTCGCCGAAATGGGTGGCGCAGTCGCGGACGTCAGGCAGCATTGCGGCGGGAATGTCGAGCAGCGCCAGCAATTCCTCGTCCCAACGCCCCTTATGGATGTCGAACAGCATGGTGCGCGAGGCGTTGGTCGCGTCGGTGGCATGGACCCGCCCTCCGGTGAGGCGCCAGAGCAGGAAGCTGTCGACCGTGCCGAAGGCGAGCTCGCCGCGCTTGGCCCGCTCGCGGGCTCCGGGGACATGGTCGAGGATCCAGGCGATCTTGGTGCCGGAGAAATAGGGATCGATGCGCAGGCCGGTGCGCTCGGCGACCAGCTCGCCGTGGCCTTCCGCTTCCAGCGCGGCGCAGCGCTCGGCGGTGCGCCGGTCCTGCCAGACGATGGCGCGGTGGATCGCCTGTCCGGTGCTGCGGTCCCAGACCAGCGTGGTCTCGCGCTGGTTGGTGATGCCGATCGCCGCGACCTCCCCTGCCCGCGCCTCGGCGCGCGCCAGCGCCTGCCGACAGACCGAGAGCGTGCTCTCCCAGAGATCCTCCGCCTCGTGCTCGACCCAGCCCGAAGCCGGATAATGCTGCGGGAACTCCTGCTGGGCACTGGCGAGCGGCTGCAGATTCTCATCGAACAGGATGGCGCGGGAGGAGGTCGTGCCCTGGTCGATCGCCAGAATCATGCGCCGCGCCGCCATGCCGTTTCTCCCGATTGGTCGCCGCCGGCTTGGTCATGCCGGTCGAGGCGAGCTTTGCCGCGAAGACGGGACACAGGCAAGCGCCGCCGACCATGCCGCAGTTTCGCCACAGGTTCCGCTTGGCAGGGGCCGCGTGCTGTTGTTACGCTGCCCTTCGAATGGAAACGTTCCAGCTTCTTGCTGGACTCCGGCGGGCCACCATGACGGTCCTGACCGGCGAAGGGTTAGCCAGTGACGGTCGAAGACCGCCAGGATTCCGACCGCCCCCTCGTGGCGGTGGTCCCTCTACCGGGCGAGCGGCCCGCGCCGCCGGATGCGGTTCGTTTCGCTCCGGCCCCGTTCCAGCGCCCTCATCCGACCACTTACGCCGCGCTCGATCTCGGCACCAACAATTGCCGTCTGCTGATCGCCCGGCCGGCCCAGCACGGCTTCCGGGTCGTCGACGCGTTTTCGCGGATCGTGCGACTCGGCGAGGGACTCGGCGCCAGCGGGAAGCTTTGCGACGACGCGATGGATCGGGCGGTCGAAGCTCTCAAGGTCTGCAAGAGCAAGATGGACCATCGCGGCGTCACCCGGGCCCGCCTGATCACCACAGAAGCCTGCCGGGCTGCGACCAATGGTATCGAGTTCGTCCGCCGCGTGGGCGAGGAAGCAAGGCTCGAACTCGAGATCGTCGACCAGCGCACGGAAGCCTCGCTCGCCGTCACCGGCTGCGCTGCATTGGCGGCACCGGAAGCCGGCGCAGTCATCGTCTTCGACATCGGCGGCGGCTCCACCGAGATCGTCTGGCTCGGCGGACGCGAGGCCGGGCGCGACCCCGCCTCCCGCATCCGCGAATGGGCCTCGCTGCCGATCGGCGTGGTCTCGGTGGCGGAGCGCTATGGCGGCATCGAGGTCGGGCGCGAGAAGTTCGAGCGCATGGTCACCGATTGCAGCGAGGCGCTGGCGCCGTTTGCAGCAAAGGCGGCGGCGGCGCGGAATGCGCCGAATTTCCACCTGCTCGGCACCTCCGGTACCGTCACCACCGTCGCCGGCATCCATTTGCGCCTGCCGCGCTATGACCGGCGGCAGGTCGACGGGCTGTGGATGCAGGATCGGGACATCTGCAGCGTCATCGACGAACTCGTCGCGATGGACTATGCCCAGCGTCAGGCCAATGCCTGCATCGGCCGCGAGCGGGCCGATCTGGTGCTCGCCGGCTGCGCCATCTTCGAGGCGATCCGGCGGGCCTTCCCGAGCCCGAAGGTGCGCATCGCCGATCGCGGCCTGCGCGAAGGCATCCTGCTCAGGATGATGCACGAGGATCGCGCCTGGTGGCGCCGAAGGCAATGACGACAACAAAATCCGGCAGCGGCGGTGGCGCACGCGACCTGCGCATCAAGGTCAAGAAGCCCGCCAAGCGCAGCCATTCCTCGCAGCTCTGGCTCGAGCGCCAGCTGAACGACCCCTATGTGAAGCGGGCGCGCGAAATGGGCTATCGCTCGCGCGCGGCATTCAAGCTCGCCGAGATGGACGAGCGCTACAAGTTCCTCAAAACCGGCCAGAAGCTGGTCGATCTCGGCTGCGCGCCGGGCGGCTGGTGCCAGGTCGCAGGGGCCAAGATCGGGCTTGAGAACGGCAAGGGCCGGATCGTTGGCATCGATCTCCTGCCGGTCGACCTCATCCCGCATGTCGAGCTGATCGAGCTCGACTTCATGGCGGAGGAAGCTCCTGCCCTGTTGACGGAAAAGCTCGGCGGCAAGGCCGACGGCGTGATGTCCGACATGGCCGGAAACACCACCGGCCACAAGAAAACCGACCATCTGCGGATCATCGGCCTCGCCGAGGCGGCGCTCGAATTCGCCAACAGCGTGCTGGCACCGGGCGGCTTCTTCCTCGCCAAGCTCTTCCAGGGTGGCGACACGGCCGGGCTGCTGGCGGAGCTGAAGCGCGATTTCGCCCAGGTGCGCAACATCAAGCCAGCAGCGAGTCGGGCCGATTCCTCCGAACTCTACGTGCTGGCGACCGGCTTTCGGCGCAAGGCCGAGTCTGCGGACGACAGCGAGCTCGGTTGACGTCGAGCCCTATCGGCTCGCGAGATCGATCGCCGCCTTGACCGCCACCACATAGCCCTGCGGGCCGAGCCCGGCGATGACCGCCGTCGCCGCCAGCGAGACATAGGATTTGTGGTAGTGCGGCTCGCGCCGGTGGATGTTGGAGATGTGCAACTCGACGATCGGCCCGGGAAACATCTTCAGGGCGTCGAGGATCGCGATCGAGGTGAATGAATAGGCGGCGGGGTTGATCACGATCGCTTCGCCTTGATCGATCGCCTCGTGGATCCAGTCGATCAGCTCGTATTCGCGATTGCTCTGGCGGAAGACGATCTCGCGCCCGCCGGCCGTCGCTCGACACATCGTCTCGATCTCGGCGAGCGTGGTCGAGCCGTAGATCTGCGGCTCGCGCGTGCCGAGCCGGTTCAGATTGGGGCCGTTGAGGACGTAGATCGGTTTGCTCACGGTTGGGGGTCCTGTCCTGTCAGCCCTGGTAGCCCATCAGGCGCGGCAGCCAGAGCACGAGGCTGGGGAAGAAGGTGATCAGCGCCAGTGCGACCAGCATGGCGCCGAGGAAGGGCATGCACTCGCGCACGATCAGGCGCAGCGGCACCTCGGCGATGTTGGTCATGATGAAGAGCAGCAGGCCGTAGGGCGGCGTGATCAGACCCAGCATGATGTTGACGACGACGACCACGCCAAAATGCACCATGTCGATGCCGAGCGCCTTGGCGGTCGGGATCAGCACCGGAACCACGATGAGCAGGATCGCGGTGCCTTCGAGCAGGCAGCCGAGGATCAGCAGCAGCACGTTGACCAGGATCAGGAAGCCGAGCGGCGACAGGTTCCAGCCGGCCAGCAGCACGCGTAGGCTGTCGGGAATGTTCTCGATGGTGACGACGTAGTTGAAGACCAGCGCTCCGGCGATCAGCATGCCGATCGAGGCGGTGGTGCGGGCGCTGTAGGCGAGCGAACCGTAGAAGGCGCGAAAGCTGACGCTGCGATAGAGCAGCACCGAGACGGCGAGCGCATAGGCGGCGGCGACCGCGGCAGCCTCGGTCGGCGTCGTCGCGCCGCCATAGATCCCGCCCAGCAGCACGACCGGCATCATCAGCGCCGGAAAGGCGCGCCAGGTGATCCCGGGCAGTTGCCGCAAGGGGATAGGCGGCTCGACCGGGAAATCGCGCCGTTTTGCCGCCGAGGCGACGATCGTCATCTGCGCCAGCGCCATCAGCAGGCCGGGAATGACCCCGCCGAGGAAAAGGAAGCCGATCGAGGCGTCCGAGACCAGCGCATAGAGCACCATCGGGATCGAGGGCGGGATGATTGGTCCGATCACAGAGGAGGCAGCGGTCAGCGCCGCAGCAAAGGCGGGCGGGTATTTGCCGTCCTTGGTCATCATCGCCTGCATCATCCGGCCGGTGCCGGCGGCGTCGGCGATGGCCGAGCCCGACATGCCGGCGAAGATCACGCTCTGGACGATGTTGACATGGGCGAGCCCGCCCCTGAAGCGACCGACCAGCGCGTCGCAGAAGCGCAGCAGCCGTTCCGTCATCGAGCCGATGTTCATCAGTTCCGCCGCCAGGATGAAGAGCGGCACGGCGAGAATGACGTAGTTGGTGTACATGCCGTTGAGCAATTGCTCGGCGGCGATCGAGAGATCCTGTCCGGCGACGAGCAGGTAGAGGATCGAGCCTGCGATCATGGCATGGCCGATCGGCAGGCCGAGCAGCGACAGCGTGACGATGGCGAGGATGGCGAGGGAGAACGGCGTGCTCATACGCCCGAGCCCGCCTTGGTGGGATCGAAGGCCTCGGGCGCCTTGCCGCGCAAGGCGCTGAAGCCGAGCCAGAGATAGCGGATGATCGCGCCGACCGCGAAGGCGATGTAGATCGCATAGACCCAGTTGAACGGGATCTTCAGATAGGCGGTGCGCTCGACCTTCATGAAGGCGACGTAATCGGCCATCGCCGGCAGCGAGATCACGTAGAGCACGACAAGCGCGACCGACGTGATCAGCGCCATCAGCCGGCGCGGACCTGGCCCGACCGCGCCATAGATGATGTCGAAGCGGATCTCCTCGCTCTCGCGTAGCACGAAGCCTGCGCCGAACAGCACCAGCCAGAGCCAGAGGATCACGCTGATCTCATGGGTCCAGCCAATCGGGAAGTTGAGCAGATAGCGGAAGACGATCTGCACCAGGAAGACGAGGAACATCGCCCCCAGCATCAGCGCGAGCAGGTTCTCGGCCCGGCGCGCCATGAAGGCGCCGAGTGCTTTCAGCGAGTTCAGCATCGCCCCTCCGGTGAAATTCGGCCCGCCGGCCCCTCCGTCGGCGGGCCACGCCGCCCCCGAAGGACCGGCGCTAGACCTCGGTCGCTCAAGCTTAGCGAAACGCTAGAGCGCGTTGATCTTGTCGAGCATGCCGGGCACCCAGCCCTTGGCGAGCTCTGATTCCAGGTACTTCTTCTGGGCAAAGTCGCGGAAGGCCTTGAGATCGGGCGTATAGACCTCAAGCCCCTGCTTCTTGAAGAAGTCGACCAGCTCGGCCTCCTTGGCCAGGTGCTCCTTGGTGCTCCAGTCGATCGCGGCGTCAGCCGCGGCCTGGAAGGCGGCCTGCTTCTTCGCATCCATCCCGTCCCAGACGCGCTTGGTGACGCAGAGCAGGTCGAAGCCGACGAGATGCGAGGTCAGCACGATCTGCGAGGAGACCTCGTAGAATTTCATGTTCTGGACGTTTGGCAGCGGATTGTCCTGCCCGTCGATCGCGCCGCTCTGCAGGCCGGTATAGACCTCGGCATAGGCCATCGGCGTCGGGTTGGCGCCAAGCGACTGGCCGAGGAATTGCCAGGCGTCGCCGCCGGGCATGCGCAATTTGACGCCAGCGAGATCTGCCGGGGTGCTGATCTTCTTCTTCGGCTTGAGGCCGACCTGGCGGGCGCCGAAGTAGGTCGGGCCGAGAATTTTGATGTTGAGCTTGTCCTCGGCGATCTTCTTGAGATCGCGGCCGACATCGCTGGCGAAGACCTTTTTGAGGTGGTCGGCATCGCGGAAGAGATAGGCAGACGTCACGATCGACCAGGCCGGAATCTGGTTCGAGACGTCCTGCGGCGCGATGTTCCCCATTTCGAGGTTGTTGCGCTGCATGGCGACGAGCTCGGTGCCCTGCTTGAACAGGTTGCCGCCGTAATAGGGCTGCAGCGCGAAGTCGTCTTTGATGGCCTCGGCGAAGCGCTTCATCATCTCGGCGCGGATGTCCTGCTCCGAGAAAACCGCTGAAAATCGCAGATTCGGCTTGCCCTGTGCGAGCGCGGCACCACCCGTCAGCGCAAGAGCGCCGCCGGCCACCAGAAGCGCACGCCTGTCGATACCGTGTTTCATGCCGTTCCTCCCGTGCGGGTTGGCCCGCTTCGAAGCAGACCATGCCCAAGCGCATATCAGCAATCAACAGGTATTTTCGATTTCCTCCGATGATTTCAATTTTGCCATAATAATTGTGCCTCCTCCGCTCGGCAGCTAGGATGCTCCCTCTGCCGCACTTGCCACGGATCACGCATGCTGAATTACGCCCCGCCGACCGCCTCGATCGGAGAGCTGGCCTATCGCCGGATCCGCGCCGACATCGTCTTCGGGCGGCTGGTACCGGCGCAGCGGCTCAAGCTCGACGACCTGCGCGAGACCTACGGCACCAGCGTCAGCACGCTGCGCGAGATCCTGAACCGGCTCTCTTCGGAAGGGCTGGTCGAGGCCGAGGGCCAGAAGGGCTTCATGGTCGCGCCGGTCTCCGCCAGTAATCTGAGCGAGATCGCGGCGCTGCGGCTACTGCTGGAGGGACACGCGCTGGCGCAATCCTTCACGGCCGGTGACATGGAATGGGAGGGCCGCGTCGTCGCCGCCCATCACAAGCTCGCCCTGATGGAAAAGCGGATGCTCGACAATGATCGCGCCGATCCGGAACTCTGGAAGCGCTATGACTGGGAATTCCATCACGCGCTGATCTCGGCCTGCGGCTCGCAGGTGCTGATGGAGACGCACGCCTCGGTCTATGACCGCTATCTGCGCTATCAGATGGTCGCGGTGATCTTCCGCGGCGAGGCGGCGGCGCAGGAGCACCAGATCCTGCTCGACTGCGCGATGCGGCGCGACATCGCGCGTGCCACCGCTGTCCTGGCAACGCATATCAACGCCTGCGTCGAGCACACCCTCGCCGGCGGCACCCTGCAAGGCTGAAGCGGCGCAGGTCGGCTCAATAACAAAGCCCGCGCCGCGGCTTTTGCGGAACGGGCTTTGCAGTTGTAACAGCTCCAGAGCTCAGTCGAGCTGGAACTTCGACAGCTCGCGATGCTCGCCATAGATGCGGCGGACCGTGCCGGTGATCGAGCGATAGACGATCGTCTCGGTCTCTATCACCTCGGGCCCGAAGCGCACACCCGAGAGCATGCCGCCATCGGTGACGCCGGTGGCGCAGACGATGACGTCGCCCGAGGCCATCTCCGACATGTCGTACTTCTTGTTCGGGTCCTTGACGCCCATGGTCGCGGCGCGTGCCCGCTTCTCCTCGGTGTCGAGGATCAGGCGGCCCTGCATCTGGCCACCGACGCAGCGCAGCGCCGCCGCAGCGAGCACACCTTCCGGCGCGCCGCCGATGCCGAGATAAAGGTCGATGCCGGTCTTCTCCGGCTCGGTGCAGAAGATCACGCCGGCAACGTCGCCATCGGTGATCAGGCGGATCGAGGCGCCGGTCTTGCGAACTTCAGCAATGAGCTTCTCGTGGCGCGGCCGGTCCATGATCAGCGTGTTGATCTCGTGCGGCTTGACGCCCTTGGCGCGGGCGAGCGCGTTGATGTTGTCCGCGGCCGAGGCGTCGAGATCGACGATCCCCTGCGGATAGCCCGGGCCGATCGCGATCTTGTTCATGTAGACGTCGGGGGCGTAGAGCAACTGGCCGGCGCCGGCCATCGCCATCACCGCGATCGAGCCTGGCATGTCCTTGGCGCAGAGCGTGGTGCCCTCGAGCGGGTCGACGGCGATGTGGACCTTCGGGCCCTGCTTGTTGCCGACCTTCTCGCCGATGAAGAGCATCGGCGCCTCGTCGCGCTCGCCCTCGCCGATGACGATCTCGCCGTCGATCGGCAGGCGGTTGAGCTCGCGCCGCATCGCGTCGACCGCGGCCTGGTCGGCCGCCTTCTCGTCGCCATGACCACGCAGGCGGGCGGCGGCGACGGCGGCGCGCTCGGTGACGCGAACCAGCTCCATCGAGAGATAGCGCTCGATGATCTGGTCGGGCGAGATGCGGAGATCGACGGACATGGGGACTCCCTGAGCGCGTTAGCGGATGGCCGAGGTGAATAGCGAACGGATTGGCGATGATAAGGCTAAGCCGTGGGCGACCCAGCCTTTCACACTCATTCCCGCTCGATGCGGATGACTTGCGGCGCTTCTGCGATGTGACCGTCGGCGCTGACCTTCTCCAGGGCGCCGCGGATGGCCTGTTCGCTGGTGGCGTAGGTGATCAGCACGACCGGAACCGGTGCGCCGGAGCGCCCGCCGGGGTCGCGCTGGGCAGCAATCTCGGAGCGGCGCTGGACGATGCTTTCAAGCGAGATATCGGCCTGCGCCATCCGGGTCGCGATCGCGGCGGCCGCGCCGGGGCGGTCGGCGACGGCGAGACGGATATAGTAGCCGCCCTCGTGACGCTGCATCGGGGCGCGTGTCGGCTGTTCCAGGCGGGCGACAGGCATGCCGAAGGGCTGGCCGGCGGTGCCGCGCGCGACGTCGGCGATATCGGCGATCACCGCCGAGGCGGTCGGGCCGCCGCCGGCGCCAGGACCGACCAAAGTGATCTCGCGCACGGCATCGGCGTCGATGGTCACCGCGTTGGTGACGCCCATCACCTGCGCGATCGCCGACGACTTCGGCACCATGGTCGGGTGCACGCGCTGCTCGATGCCGGTCTTGGTCCGCTCGGCGACGCCGAGCAGCTTGATCCGGTAGCCGAGTTCGTCGGCCATCTTCAGGTCGAGCGGCGTGATCGAGGAAATGCCTTCGACATGAATCGCTTCGGCGTCGATCTTCGTACCGAAGGCGAGGCTGGTCAGGATGGCGAGCTTGTGGGCGGTGTCGAAGCCCTCGACGTCGAAGGTCGGGTCGGCTTCGGCATAGCCGAGGCGCTGCGCGTCCTTCAGGCAGGCCTCGAAGGTCAGGCCCTCAAGCTCCATGCGCGAGAGGATGTAATTGCAGGTGCCGTTGAGGATGCCGTAGAGCCGGCTGACATTGTTGCCCGAGAGTGCCTCGCGCAGCGTCTTCACCACCGGGATGCCGCCGGCCGAGGAGGCCTCGAAGGCGAGCGCCGCGCCATTGGCCTCCGCGAGTTCGGCGAGCGCGACGCCATGGGCGGCTAGCAGCGCCTTGTTGGCGGTGACGACATGCTTGCCGGCGGAAAGCGCGGTCTCGACCGCCGTCTTCGCTGGGCCGTCAGAGCCGCCGATCAGCTCGACCAGGCAATCGATCTCGGGGGACGCGGCGAGCGCGACCGGATCGTCGAACCAGGCAAAGCCGGAAAGATCGATGCCGCGGTCGCGATTGCGATTACGGGCCGAGACCGCCGTCACGCGGATCGGCCGGCCACAGCGCGCGGCGAGCGCATTCTCCTGGCGCTTCAGAATGCCGGCGACCGCCGCGCCGACTGTTCCCAGGCCGGCGATGCCGACGCGCAGGGGCCTGATCTCGGAAGAAGCAGCGTGCATGGTCATGGCGCGGGGGTCGCATGAGGCGCGCGGGGAGTCAACGGCGGCAAAGCACTGTGAGCGACAGTTCAACCTCCGGGCACGGATTTTGCTTCCATTGAGAAACGCGAGCCGCAGCGAGCGCTTTCCCGGGTGGAGGATTGCGATGCCGATGCCTGCCCTTCCGACAGACGCCATTGAAGTTGCCGATAGCGCGCCTGTAGCGCCCCTGCCCGACCCCGCGCTCATCGCAGCACAGATCGATCGCGAGGGCTTCGCGGTGATCGACGACTATGTTCCGCCTGGCGATTTGCAGGAAGCCCAGGATTTCGTCAGGCGCGCGGTCAGCGGCAATGGCGGAAACTACTTGGCGATCGCCGGGCCCGAACGTCTGGACGGAACCTTCCTGAAACGCTGGCCGGAAGATTCCGACTTCCTGACGCTGTGCCGCGGCATCTATCAGAGCAGCATGGGCAAGCCCGCGCCGCAGCCGTCCTTCTACCAGATCCTGCGTTGCCTCTCCGGCGAGAGAGCTGCGGCCAACTCGCTGAATTTCCACTATGATTCCTACCTGCTCACAGCATTGATCCCGATCCTGATGCCCGAGCGCGGCCAGAGCGGGGACCTGCTGATCATCCCCAACACCCGCAAGCTGCGTGCCAGCTACGCGACGAACTTCCTCGACAAGATCCTGCTGGACAATCCGCTCTCGCAAGCGGCGCTGCGGCATCTCTATCGCCGGGGCCATCGCAGCATCAGACATCTCAAGCTGAAGCCGGGCGGCCTCTACCTGTTCAATGGCTACCGCTCGATCCATACCAACGAAGCGTGCGACCCCGATACGATCCGCTCCACCGCGATCCTGCACTATCTCGATCCGCATGCCGACAGCCCACTGAAGCGGCTGTTGCGGCGGCATTGATGCTGCACCTCAAAGCGAGCCGGATGCGGCAGCGCGACGCGTTGGCGGCCTCAGAACGATAGGGGGCTCGCCGAACGTTCGCTGATAGGCGCGGGAGAAAGCGGCGGCGCTGCCATAGCCGATGCGCCGCGCGACCAGCTTGACGCGGCCGCCACGTTCGAGTTCGCGCCGTGCCAGCACCATCCGCCAATGCGCCAGATGCGCCATCGGCGTGGTGCCCAGCACACGCGGGAACAAGGCCATGAACCGCGTCCGCGACATGCCGGCGATCGCGGCGAGCTCGTCGACGCTCCAGCCATGGGCCGGCGCCTCCTGCATCGCTACCAGCGCTGGAAACAGCTGCGGGTGCGACAGCCCTGCCAGCAGCCCCGGCCGGGTCGAGCCCTCGTCGATCAGATGGCGCAGAAGCAGGAGCAGGAGCAGCCTGCAAATGTTGTCGAGGGCGATCTGCCGCCCACATCGCCGGGCTGCCGCCTCTGCCGCCAGCAGATCGGCGACCGTTCGCATCGCCGGCGCCGCGTCGAGTGCAAGCTCGACCCGTTCCGGCAGCGCTGCAATCAGCGGGTTGGCCGGCCCGCCAAAGTCGATCCTCACCGCGGCCAGCACCTCTTCGCCAAGCGTCGCCGTCACCTTTGCATGCGGCAGGAACACCAGCGAGCGCAGGTCCCCTTCTCGCCCAGTCAGTAGCAGATTGGCGGCTTCTGGCGCAGCCTGTTCCGCCATGACATCGAACGCAGCGAAGAAGCTCGACAGGCGATCGCGCCGAGCATCGGGACTTTCGATCATGCGATTGGAACTTTTCATGCCTGATAATATGCAATCTGGGAGAACTCGCAACCCTAGAGGCTCTCTCAATGCTTATTCCACGTCAGCTCGTACCAACCCTTTCCGTCGAGACCCTCGGGCAAGGTCGTTTCGACCTATGGGAGGCGGAGCCGGAACGCTTTACGCTCGTCTGCTTCTACCGGGGCTTGCACTGCCCGATCTGCGCCAACTACCTGAAGGAACTCGAGCGGCTGACGCCGGACTTCGCCAGCCGGGGTGTCGAGACGATCGCGGTCAGCAGCGACGGCGCGGAGCGCGCCGGCGAGATGGCACGGAAGATCGGCGCGGACCGGCTGCGGATCGGTTACGGGCTGGCGCTGGAGACGGCCCGCGAATGGGGGCTCTACATCTCCGCCTCGCGCGGCAAGACCTCGATCGGCATCGAGGAGCCGGCGCTGTTCTCCGAGCCCGGCATATTCCTCGTGCGCCCGGACCGGACGCTCTATTACCTCTCCGTCCAGTCGATGCCGTTCGTGCGACCGAACTTTGCCGAGATGGTCGCAGCACTCGATTTCGTCATCAAGAACGACTATCCGGCGCGTGGCGAGGTGGTTGCGACGGCCTAAAAGCCGCCTATTCGAAGCGGCAGACGACTTCGGCGGCGAGCTTGTGGACCTTGCCGTTCTCGAAGCCGAGATAGAGCCGCAGCAGCTGGTTGCCGAAAGCGGTGATCTTGATGGTGCGCAACGCCTCGACGCTGTCGCCGTCCGCCTGGGTCGAATTCTCGTCGA
The DNA here is from genome assembly GCF_900109525.1 of Allobosea lupini. Classification (GTDB taxonomy): domain Bacteria; phylum Pseudomonadota; class Alphaproteobacteria; order Rhizobiales; family Beijerinckiaceae; genus Allobosea; species Allobosea lupini. The sequence goes on from NZ_FOAN01000001.1 coordinate 765,752, forward strand.
TCGGCTTCCAGAACCAGGGCTTCGGTGCCCGGATCACGGTCTGCGCCAGCAATTGCTCGGCCTCGGCCCGGCCCATGCCCACCGGAAAATACTTGCCGGCGATCTCAGTCGCGTCGCGGCCGCATTCCTTGGCGCGCGAGGCGGTCAGGACGTCGGCGATGAGGGGTGAGTCGGTGTCGGTGGTGCGGCCACGCGAGAAATCATAGGTCGCGAACAGGCAGACCAGCGCGAACAGGCCGAACATGATCCCGATCAACCGGCCCTTCGAGACCATGATGCGCTCTTTATCCCTGCTATCCGCCCTCGGTGCTGGGTTCCCATGTTTCGGCGGCCCGGTCCAGTGCCGGCGCGCAACACCGCCCAAGCGTCATTGCGAGCAGCACAGCGACGAAGCAACCCAGGAGCCGCAGAGCGCGACCTTCTGGATTGCTTTGCTACGCTCGCAATGACGATGGCGGGACGCTTCCGCCCTACCCCGCCTTCGGCATCTGGATGACGTTGTGCAGGGTCTGGTCGGCGCTCTTCAGGAAACGGCCGATATTGCGCGCCGCCTGGCGGATGCGCTGCTCGTTCTCGACGATGGCGATGCGGACATAGTCGTCGCCATGCTCGCCGAAGCCGATGCCAGGCGCGACAGCGACTTCGGCCTTCTCGATCAGCAGCTTGGAGAACTCCAGCGAGCCGAGATGGCGGAACTTCTCGGGAATCGGCACCCAGGCGAACATCGAGGCCTGCGGCGCCGGGAACTCCCAGCCGGCCTTGCCGAAGCTCTCGACCAGCGCGTCGCGGCGCTTGCGATAGATCTCGCGCATCTCGCGGATGCAGTCGTCGGGACCGTTCAGCGCCGCCGCGGCCGCGACCTGGATCGGCGTATAGGCGCCGTAGTCGAGATAGGACTTCACCCGCGCCAGCGCCGCCAGCAGCTTCTCGTTGCCGACGGCAAAGCCCATGCGCCAGCCGGCCATGGAGAAGGTCTTCGACATCGAGGTGAACTCGACGGCGACGTCGATGGCGCCCGGCACCTGAAGCATCGAGGGCGGCGGATCATTCTCGTCGAAATAGACCTCGGCATAAGCGAGGTCGGAGAGCAGGATCAGCTCATGCCGCTTCGCGAAGGCGACGAGGTCGCGGTAGAAATCGAGCGAGGCGGTATAGGCGGTCGGGTTCGCCGGATAGCAGGTGACCAGCGCGATCGGCTTCGGCACCGAATGCGCCATCGCCCTCTCGAGCGCCGGGAAGAAGGCCGGCGTCGGCTCGGCCGGGACGGAGCGGATCACGCCGCCCGCCATCAGGAAGCCAAAGGCATGGATCGGGTAGCTCGGATTGGGCACGAGCACGACGTCGCCGGGACCGGTAATGGCCTGCGCCATATTGGCGAAGCCTTCCTTCGAGCCGAGCGTGGCGACGACCTGCGTGTCGGGATTGAGAGTCACGCCGAAGCGGCGCTGGTAGTAATGCGCCTGGGCGCGGCGCAGGCCGGAGATGCCCTTCGAGGCGGAATAGCGATCGGTGCGCGGCTTGCCGGCGGTCTCGACCAGCTTCTCGATGACATGCCTGGGCGCCGGCAGATCGGGATTGCCCATGCCGAGGTCGATGATGTCGACGCCCTTGGCGCGCTCGGCAGCCTTGATCTTGTTGACCTGTTCGAAAACATAGGGCGGCAGGCGCTTGATGCGGTGGAAATCGGTCATCTCGACAACAGGTCCTTGCGGATCGCCGCACCCTCGCGCGCGGCAAATCACATTCTTGCGTTGCGATGCCTTACCACCGCAGCTTCCGCCCCAACAGCAGAAAAAACGCAAGATTCAGCGAACAGCAGCGCATGCCGCATTGCTGCAACGCTTCAAGCCGGCGGAATGAAGGGCTGACTGATCGTCTTGAACACGTCGAGCGCTTCGCAGCGCGCGGAATGAGCCTCCAATGCCGGATGGTCACGGAGGACCACGAGATCGGGATGCGCCTCGCCGGCAAAGCGCAGCGCGCAGGCATCGGCATGGCCGATCCGATCGTCGAACCACCAGTCGCCGTTACGCTCGGCACGCTCGCGCTCGAGAGCGGCAAGGACACCCAGAATCTGGGAGCGGCAGCGCCCGGCCCAGACCTCGGAAACCTGGTCGTGCAATCGCAGCTCGTAGAACAGGCTCACCGCCTTCTCGGCGAGCCCGATCGCCAGTGCCGCGACGCGCAAGGCCCTGTGACGGCCCGGCTCCGTACGCGGGAACAGGGCAAGCTCGGGCGGAACGAAGCCGTCGAGATAATCGAGGATGGCATGGCTCTCGACCAGCACGAGCCCGTCATCGAGCTCGAATGTCGGCACGCGAACCAGCGGATTGAGCGGCGCGATCCTGTCGCCGTCGCCGAAAACCGACCAGGGCCGGTGCTCGAAGGGCAACTCATAGAGCGTCAGGGCGATGCCGACGCGGCGCACGAAAGGCGAATCATACTGGCCGATCAGGATCATCGCGGGCGCTCCACCGAGGAGCCGTCATTGGATTGATCCGGGTGACGCTAGGCAAGCGTTCCGTGCCCGCCGCCTTCACTCCTTAGGCTGCGGCGGTGGCGCCGGCGGCGGCAGGACCTTGCCGAGGCTCTGCGCCTGCGCGCCGGCAGCGTCGTTGGAGATTCGCTTGGCTTCCAACTCGGCCTCGAGCTTCTTGAACTCGTCGACGGTCTTGCGCTTGGCCGGCCGCGAGACGGTGGTGCCGATCGGGATATATTTCGGATCCTGCGGCCGGGTCTCGGTGACGAAAGGCTTGGGCTCGCCAGGTTTGGTGGCGAGATCGGCCATTTCAGCCACGCCGCGCGTGGCTTCGCAGCCTCCGAGGCCGGCTCCGACCATGAGAACCAGTCCAGCCGCCCTGAGCGAGATTTGAGTCCGCCTGTCAGCCATCGCCCTGCTTCCGCAAAATTTCTTTGTCACTCATACCGGTTAGGTCCTTAATGGGTCCAAAATGGGGAGTGCAACTCCTGCGTAAGGCTACCAAGGGGAGCGCCATCATGTGTCCGCCAGCTGACGAGAAGGGCAAAGCCGGGCCAAAGCCTGCTGAAGCGCCATTCGCCGAGCTCCCGGCCGTTCCCGATTTCGAAGCGATGGCGCAGAACATGGGCAAGCTGGTCGAGCAGGCCGGCAAGGTGACCGCCGCCTATCTGAAGCCGATCGAGCGCGGCGAGGCCAAGACCGGCCAGGCCGACGAAGCCAGCGAAATGGTCAAGGTGCTCGGCCGCGTCGCCGAGCGATGGGTCAGCGACCCGCAGAAGATCATCGAGGCGCAGGGCGCGATCACCAGCGACTTCCTCTCCCTGTGGAGCTCGACCCTGAAGCGCCTTGGCGGCGAGCAGGTCGAGCCGGTGATCGCCCCCGAGAAAAGAGATGCACGCTTCGCCGATCCGGAGTGGGACAGCCATCCCGTCTTCGACTTCGTCAAGCAGGCCTATCTGCTGACGACGCGCTGGGCCGAAGGCATGGTCGAGCAGGCGGACGAGCTCGACCCGCATACGCGTGACAAGGCCCGCTTCTACGTCAAGCAGATCGCCGGCGCCCTCTCGCCCTCCAACTTCGTCGCGACCAATCCCGAGCTGCTGCGCGAGACCATGGCGCAGAACGGCGAGAACCTGGTGCGCGGCATGAAGATGCTGGCCGAGGACGTCGAGGCCGGCGGCGGCGAACTAAAGATCCGGCAATCCGATGCCGGCGCCTTCCAGGTCGGCGTCAACATCGCGACGACGCCCGGCAAGGTCATCTACCGCAACGACATCATCGAGCTGATCCAGTACGCGCCGGCGACCGAGACCGTGCTGAAACGGCCGCTGCTGATCGTGCCGCCCTGGATCAACAAGTTCTACATCCTCGATCTCAATGCCGAGAAGAGCTTCATCCGCTGGTGCGTCTCGCAGGGGCTGACGGTCTTCTGCATCTCCTGGGTCAACCCGGACCACCGCCACGCGCTCAAGGATTTCGAGAGCTATATGCGCGAGGGCATCTTCGCTGCACTGGAGGCGATCGAACAGGTCACCGGCGAGAAACAGGTCTCGACGATCGGCTACTGCGTCGGCGGCACGCTGCTCGGCGTGACCCTGGCCTATATGGCGGCAACCCGGGACAAGCGCATCGCCAGCGCGACCTTCTTCACCACGCAGGTCGATTTCAGCCACGCCGGCGAGCTCTCGGTCTTCGTCGACGAGGAGCAGATCCGCGCCGTCGAGGAGCAGATGGCCGAGCGCGGCTATCTCGACGGCTCGCGCATGTCGGGCGCCTTCAACATGCTCCGGCCCAACGACCTGATCTGGTCCTATGCCGTCAACAACTACCTGAAAGGCAAGGCGCCGACCCCGTTCGACCTGCTCTACTGGAATTCGGATTCGACCCGGATGCCGGCGGCGAACCACTCCTTTTACCTGCGCAACTGCTATCTCGAGAACAAGCTGAGCAAGGGCGAGATGCGCCTCGGCGGCAAGCGGCTCGACCTCAAGAAGGTGAAGATACCCGTCTACAATCTGGCGACGCGCGAGGACCATATCGCTCCGGCGAAATCGGTCTTCCTGGGCTCGCAGACCTTTGGCGGCCCGGTCGACTATGTCATGGCCGGGTCCGGACACATCGCCGGCGTGGTCAATCCGCCGAACAAGGTGAAGTACCAGTACTGGACCGGCCCGAAACCGGAGGGCGCCTTCGAGGACTGGATGAAGAAAACCGAAGAGCACCCCGGCTCCTGGTGGCCGCATTGGCTCGGCTGGCTTGAGAAGCAGGCGCCCAAGCGCGTCAAGCCGCGTATCCCCGGCGAGGGGCCCCTGCCCGCGCTCGAGGACGCGCCGGGGAGCTATGTGAAGATCAAGGCTTAGAGCTTACGGATTCTACTCGGAACCGCTCCGTCATCCTAGACAAGCGGCGAAGCCGCGCAGATCCGGGATGACGAGGATGGCTCCGGATGAAGCCGGCATCCGGCCGCAGTTCCTGCCCTCTGCCGGCCCTCCCTTTCACCTCGACAAAAAAAGCCGGCCCGAAGGCCGGCTTTTCAGCGTCGTGGAAGCGCCGATCAGTTCTTGCGAACGACCGGGCGGACTGGGATCGTCTCGGCCGGGTTGTCCCAGCGATAGGTCAGAGCGGCGGAGACGATGTGGATGTAAGGCTCGGCCTGGCCGGTATAGGACACCGCCCGCAGCGACGGATTGAAGACTTGCTGCGGATTGTTCCCGGTGTAGTTCACCTTGGCCTTGTTGACGTGGATATAGGTGTAGCCGACGTCGAGCTTGAACTTCTCGGTGAGCTGGTAGCTCAGACCGGCGCTGAGCCAGAGCCGGTCGTTGTCCGAGATGAAGATCTGGCGGTTGTCGTCGTTCACGGCCGAGAGCTCGTAGGCCACACCGGCGCGGAGCGTCAGGTCGCGGCTGTACTTGTACTCGACACCGCCCGAGAAGAACCAGCTGTCGTCATACTGGAAGTTCAGGCTGGTGAGCGGGACGCCACCGGCGCGGGTCACGACCGGAATGTTGCGGAAGCGGCTCCAATTAGTCCACTCCACGCCGAGATGGGCCTGCCACTGGTCGTTGATGACCTGCGAAACACCCAGCACGACCGAGTCGGGCAGGTTCAGGTTGGCCTTGACCGGAATGTAGCCGGTCGCCGCGCTCCGCAGGCTGCCTTCCAGCGTCTGCTTGACCGAGGAGCGGTAGGCCAGGCCGATCGTCGTGCCGTCGAGCGGGGTCAGCGTGGCGCCGAAGCGATAGCCGAAATCGATCGTGTCGCCTTGGATGATGATCGGCGTCGCGGCCGCAGTGACGCCGTTGGCCTGCTTCAGGCTGGCCTTGAAATACTGGACCTGCAGCGCCGCGCCGATCGAGAGCCAGTCGTTGACCTTGTAGCCGATGGTCGGGGAGACGTTGATCGTCTGCACCTTGGCCGAGCGGCCGAAGACCTGCGCCGCGTTGACCTGGTTGTCGGGCTTCGAGCGCAGGCCGAACGGCGCGCCGGTGGTAAGACCGATCCAGAACCGGTCGGTCAGCTGCCAGGAGGAATAGGAGGCCGGGATGAAGGAGCCGTCGCCGCCGATATTGCCGGTGCCGAGGGTGCTGCCGCCGGCGGCCTGGATCGGAACCGTGGCGCCCGCAGGGGTGCGCACCGTGGTCGTCGAAGTCGGCTGATAGTCGCCGTTGGCATAGAGATAGGTGAAGTTCCATTGGCTGTTGCGGCCCGGGAACATGGTGATCGTCGCCGGGTTCCAGGCCATCGAGCCCATGCCGATGCCGCCCGCCGCCGCGCCGGCATAGGCCATGCCGAGACCTTCGGCGCTCTGGCCCGAGCGGATCGCGAAGGAGCTCGCCGAAGCCGCGCCGGCCGCCAGCAGCGCCGAAAGCGAGACAGTGGCGGCGGCGGTGAGTTTCAGAAGGCTCTTCATCGCGGCGTCTTCCCCAGGCTGAGGTTCTTGTTGTGGTGGTTGCGGCGAAGCAGGCCGCGGAATCTGTCATCACCATGCCGCCTGCCGGATTACGCCGCAATCCCGCCTTGACCGCCTTCAAATCGCCATGCTCGATCGGCTTTCCGCATCGGCAGGGCCAAAAACGTGCAAAATGACCGCGTTTCGCGCCTCCTGCGGCAAAGCCAGCGCCCGAAAAGATAGTTTAGATGCGAACTATCGCGGGTTTCGCCATTGTGCGCCGCAGCATAGCCTTACCCGCCAGCGCCGAGTTCGGGCGCGCTTTCGTGACGAGCGTTGCATAAGCGCCACAACTCCCGGTCCGCCCGCAAGTATGGCATGCGTCGCGCCGGGCTTGCATCGCAGGGGCAGTCCGCACAGGATCGGCGCGACCTTGGGTCTAACCTTACAAACCCTGTTTGAAACGATTGAAAAGGGGGAAACGACGTGAAACTGGTTCGTTACGGTGCATTTGGTCAGGAGAAGCCCGGCCTTGTCGACTCTGCCGGCAAGCTGCGCGATCTCTCGGCGCATGTCTCCGACCTCGCCGGCGCAGCGCTCAAATCCGCTTCGCTCGCCAAGCTGAAGGCCCTCTCCCCCGAATCATTGCCGCTGGTCGAGGGCTCGCCGCGGATCGGCGCCTGCGTCGGCGATGTCCGCAATTTCATCGCAGTCGGCCTCAACTTCGCCGACCACGCCGCCGAGACCGGCGCGCCGATCCCTGCCGAACCGATCCTGTTCAACAAGGCGCCGAACTGCATCGTCGGCCCCAATGACGACGTGATCATCCCGAAGAACTCGAAGAAGACCGACTGGGAGGTCGAGCTCGCCATCGTGATCGGCGATGGCGGCTCCTACATCGACGAGAAGGACGCGATGGCGGCGATCGCCGGATTCTGCGTCTGCAACGACGTCTCCGAGCGCGAATTCCAGACCGAGCGCGGCGGACAATGGGCCAAGGGCAAGGGCTGTCCGACCTTCGGCCCGCTCGGCCCCTGGCTGGTCACCCCGGACGAGATCGCCGACGTGCAGAATCTCGCCATGTGGCTCGAAGTCGACGGCGAGCGCGTCCAGAACGGCTCGACCAAGACGATGATCTTCGGCGCCGCCTATCTCGTCCACTACATCAGCCAGTTCATGCAGCTCGATCCAGGCGACGTCATCACCACCGGCACCCCGCCCGGCGTCGGCCTCGGCTTCAAGCCGCCGCGTTTCCTCAAGGGTGGCGAGACCGTCGCCCTCGGCATCGAGGGCCTAGGCACGCAGAAGCAGCTCTTCAAGCCCTACGCAGGCTGACGCTATCCTGCGCAGACGTGAAGGGCGCTGCCGGGCCTCCGGCAGCGCCCTTTTCAATCCCGGCAGGCCGCGCGCCTACTGCTTCTGCAGCCAGTCGATCACTTCGGCCACCGCGACGCGTGGTGTCGTCTGATGGTCGGCCTCGACGACGAGGCGCGTGCCGGAATAAGCGGCGCGATCGTTCATCGCTGGGCGATCGCCCGTGCCGATCACCCAGAGCGTCGGAGCGCGGACACCGCTCGCCTGGGCAGCCTGGGCTGCCGGCCCCGAGGGATCGAAGAAGTTGAGATAGGCCTCGGCCGTGGTGGTGATGGGGAAGGTCCGGCCCTGGTTGAAGTCGAGGAACTTCGCCTTCTGCGCCCCCTGCCCGGCCGCGACCATCGCCCTGGCCTGCGCAAGACTCTCGCCGGTCTGGCTGGCGATGAAGTCCGGGCGATGCCCCGGCGCCAGCGCCACCACCGCGTCGACGCCGCCGACGCGAGCGGCATAGCCCATGGAGATGTTGGCGCCGAGGCTATGCCCGGCGAGCACGATCCGGGACGCTCCACCGGCCTTCAGCCGCGAGACGGCAGCCTGCACCTCCCCGAGCGTCTGGTCATAGGTCCTGTAGCCGGACGTCCAGGGCATCCTCGGCAGCAGGACGGTCGCGCCGCGCGCCTTCAGCGCCTGGGCCAAGGGCTGGAGCGGACCTTGCCCACCTGCCTTGCCGTGGATGAGCACCACGCCCGCGCTGCGCAGGTCGAACGCCGAGGCGGGCGCCATCGCGCCGAGCGCGACCGCAGCCGAGAGCAATGGTACGAGCGCGCGGCGCCGCATTGCTCGCAATGTCTAAGAGAGCCCTTGCACGACAAGCCTTCTCCTCATTTTCCGACGATAGCTTTCCGACTATGGGGGCAAGACCGCCCGACGGAGGATCCTGGACCGGATCTGGCCTGGACAGGTCGCAAGAAAAAGCGCTGCCGGGGCTGTTCGACCTCACCCCGGCAGCGCTGGCAGCCGTACCCTGGCACGGCTGCTTCAGTCTCTGAGACGCCCATCCGGGCTTGGAAACTTGAGCACTTTCGCCGATGCCGTCATCGGCACGCCGGCCGGGGTGTCAGACGCACCGTCTCGCCGGACGGCGAGATCGAGCCCGTCCTGAGCCGGCCGCTCGATGTTCACCCCGGCGCGCTTGCGCTCAAACCTGCGCCGGCTGCGCGCGAGGCGCGCCCCCAACGTATCGAATCCCGGCATCGAATCGCCCCCGCTCTCCTGCCGCCTGACTCAGCTATGATCGCAAGCAGACATGGCCGCATCCCCCATTTGGGGGGTGCAGCCATTGTTTCGCCATGAGCGAGGGCAGGATTCGAGCGGACCTGGAGGCTGGCGTCAGCCCTCCGGCAGGCCGAGCATCAGGCGGATGTTCTGGACAGCGGCGCCGGACGCGCCCTTGCCGAGATTATCGAGGCGGGCGACGAGCACGGCCTGGCCGAGATCGGCATTGCCGTAAACGCGCAGCTCGAGCTTGTTGGTGTCGTTGAGGGCCTCCGGCTCGAGCTTGCCGCCAGCTTCCGCCGGCAGGACGCCGACATAGGTCGAGCCGGCATAGCGCTCGGCCAAGGCCGCTTCGAGATCGGCAGGCGTCGGCTTGGCGGGCAGCGTGTCGAGATGCAGCGGCACTGAAACCAGCATGCCCTGCCGGAAATTGCCGACCGAAGGCACGAAGATCGGCCGCCGCTCCAGCCGCGAATAGACCTGCAGCTCGGGCAGGTGCTTGTGCTTGAGACCGAGGCCGTAGAGCTCGAAATCGGGCGCCGTGCCGGCCTCATAGGCCTCGATCATGCTCTTGCCGCCGCCGGAATAGCCGGAGACCGCATTGACGGTAACGGGATAGTCGGCCGGCAGCAGCCCGGCATCGACGAGCGGGCGCAGCAGCGCGATGCCGCCGGTGGGGTAGCAGCCGGGATTGGCAACCCGGTTGGCGTTGGCGACCTTCTGGGCGAAACCCGGCTCGAGCTCGGCGAAGCCATAGGTCCAGCCGGCTGCGACCCGATGGGCGGTCGAGGCGTCGACGATCTTCGGCGCGCTGCTGCCGAGCTCGTCAGCGAGCGCGACGGATTCTTTGGCCGCATCGTCGGGCAGGCAGAGCACGACGAGATCGACATCGGCCATCATCGCCTTGCGGGCGGCAGGGTCCTTGCGCTTGTCGGGATCGATGCTCTTGACCACGACTTCCGCCACATCGGCGAGACGCTCGCGGATTCCGAGCCCGGTCGTGCCGGCTTCGCCGTCGATGAAGATGGATTTCAGGTTCTGGCTCATCGGACCCTCGCAAGGCGTCTGGTGGAAGCGGACGGAACTGGTTGGCTGGCTCTGGAACTTGGCCTTGTCGCAAGAGCGGACATCAGTTTTGCGACGGGCATAAAAAAACCGCGCTCGGGGCGCGGTCGCGGGCGTTCGGGCTGGAAGCCGAGCGTCATCGCGTGCGCGCCGGAGCGGCCTGTTCACTGCGACGTCGGGTCGGGTTCGTGGTCATGCCGGGGCTATATGTTCCCTGCCTGGCGGCCTGTCAATCGGCGCTGTACACCAAGGACGCCAGTCGGTCCTCGATCAGGCGCAGGGCGTCCTCGACCGAAAGGACAGCCGTGTCGACGATCAGCCGGTCGCCCGTCCAGGGCTGATAATCACGTGTCTCCACCGAAGCCCAGTCCGGGAGGACAAATCCCGGAATATCGGGCTGCCGCTGCTCGACCCTGCGGCGATGCTCCGCCTTGTCGGAACAGACGACCTCGATGTCGAGATGCGGCACGGCCGAGGCGCGACCAAGCTGGCGCCATGCCGCCCTGCTCTCGGCGACCGGGTTCACGCAATCGGCCACGACGGCGACGCCGAGCGAAAGGTTCTCGCCGGCGATAGCGAAGGCCATAGTGTAGCCCGCTGCGCCGATGTCGTTGCCCGGCAGTGCCTTGCGCATCACGTGCTCGATGCTGTCGATGCGCAGATAAGCCCCGACCGCCTCGTCGCGAGCTCGCGGGCAAGAGTCGTCTTGCCCGTGCCGGGAAGTCCACTGAAGACGATCAGCACGGATGTCCCCGCTCGTTCGAGGCTGATTTTTCCAGTCGTAGAAAGCGCTTGATGCTTATCCTTGTCGGGATGATTCAAGCGCCTCGCAACTCGATTCAACCCGCCTTCTTCAGCGCCAGCGCCTGGAGATAGTGCTGCGCCACCGCCGCGCCCGCGATCGCGGTCGCATCGGCATGGTCGTAGGGCGGCGAGACCTCGACGATGTCCATGCCGCGGAAGTCGAGATCGCGGATCGCCCAGACCAGGCGCAGCGCTTCCGCCGAAGAGAAGCCGCCGGCGACCGGCGTGCCGGTACCCGGCGCGAAGGCCGGATCGAGCGCGTCGATGTCGAAGGTGAGATAGGCCGGCCCCTGCCCCACGCGCTCCCTGATCCGCGCGGCGATGCCGTCGACGCCGAGCGCATGCGCCTGATAGGCATCGATCACCGTGATCCCGCAATCGCGCGGCGCGACTGTGCGGATGCCGACCTGGATCGAGCGCTCGGTGTCGATCAGCCCCTCGCGCACCGCCTCGAGCACGAAGGTACCGTGGCTGATCGCGCCGACGCCGTCGTCCCAGGTGTCCTGATGGGCATCGAACTGGACGATGGCGAGCTTGCCATGGCGGGCGACATGGGCGCGCAGCAGCGGCAAGGTGATGAAATGGTCGCCGCCGAGGGTGACGAGCTGGGCACCGCTGGCAATGATCGCCGCCGCTTCGTTTTCGATGGCGCGGGCGCACCCCTGCAGGTCGCTGCGCGGCAGCAGGCAGTCGCCATAGTCGACCACGGCGAGCGTCTCGAACGGGTCAATCCGCGAGGGGTATTGCGCATCGCCGTCGAAGATCGCGCTGACCCGGCGCATAGCCTGCGGTCCGAAGCGGGTGCCGGGCCGGTTCGAGACCGCAAGATCGAAGGGCACGCCCCAGACCACGGCATCGCAGCCGGCGACGTCCTTGCTGTAGCGGCGCCGCATGAAGGAGAGCGCGCCGGCATAGGTCGGGTCGTGGGCCGGCCCCTTGCGGTCGCCGGTGAAGGCGTGGTCGATCGTCGGGGTTTCGGCAGGTTCGGTCATCTCGAAAAATCCGTCGGGAAGTCAGCGCCGGCCGTTCAGCCAGACATAGAGGCACCAGGGCAGGATCAGGGCGAGCCCGGTCAGGACGAGCCGCAGCGTCGTCCAGGCGACCGGATATTGCAGCGCCCTGCCGTCGAGCTCCGGCACGCCATGGATCAGGCCGAGCGCGAAGGCCGGCGCCAGGAAGACGATCAGTGCATTGACGATGCGACGGCCGCGCGGCAGGTCGCTGCGCGCCAGCGCGAGCAACGCCGGCACCGCGACCATGCCGAAGGCGATCAGGACGAACAGGGCGCGCATTGGGGGCTTCCGTTGGCGGCTTCCGGTTGAACAGGACGGCAGCCGATTTAGCACGGCCAGCTTGCAGCTCCAGCCGTCTGCGGCTGCTGTCGCAGCCGATTCTGTCGTTGGGCCGCCCGACCTTGCCTCACCGCCTCGTGAGTGCCGCGGCACGGCTTCGTGATTAGGGCCTCACGACAAGGCCACAGCTTGGTCGATTTGGAGGCGGCAGAGTCGATTGCCGCCCACCAGGTGCGGCCTATGGCCTTGATCACTTGCTATCGCGACTTTGGAGGCTGTCATGACAAAGACCCTGATCGCAGCACTCGCTTTGGCCGGCTCCTTCGGGAGTTTCGCGCTCCAATCGCCGGCATCGGCTGCCGTCGGCGGCTCAGGCACTCACGGCCTGATCACCACCGCCGCGAGCAACCGGACGATGCAGAACCAGCACATGACCCAGCCCCCGGCGGACCCGCAGACGCAGGCCTACCCGGTCTACCACGACTCGCCGACGGCAACCTGGTACTCGCCGCCGATGAACCGGATGCCCTGCCATTTCACCGAGGCCTTCGTCGAAGGGCGGATGCGGCAGGTCGAAGTCTGCAACTGACTTAGCGACCGCCGCCGACCCGGATGATCGAGCCGACCATGTAGGACGCAGCCTCGGAGAGCGCGAACAGCACGGCTTCGGCGATCTCCTCCGGCTCGGCGACCCGCTTCAGCGGGATCGTCGGGGCGATGCGGTCGACGCGGCCGGCATCGCCGGTCGAAAGCGCGTGGATATCCGTCTGCGTCATGCCAGGTGCCACCGCGTTGACACGGATGCCGGCCGGAGCGAGCTCGATCGCGAGGCCGATGGTCATGGAGTCGACCGCCGCCTTCGAGGCGGCGTACCAGACGTATTCGTTGGGCGAGCCGAGCCCGGCGGCGATCGAGGAGATGTTGACGATGGCGCGGTTCTTCGCGCCATCGTTGGCGAGCAGGGCCTGTGCCGCCTCGCGCGCCACAAGGATCGCGCCGGTGACGTTGAGGTCGATGCAGGCGCGGATGACCTGCGGATCCGACTTGGCAAGCGGACTGCTCTTGCCGGTGATGGCAGCGTTGTTGACGACCGCAGTCAGCGGGCCGAGCGCCGCCTTGGCCTCCGCGAAGACGCGGGCAATGTCGGCGAGGTTTCCCATGTCGCCCTGGATCGCGACCGCCCTCGCCCCCGCCCGGCCGCAGGCTGCGACGACATCGGCCGCTGCCTGCGCATTGCCCTGATAGTTGACGGCAACGTCATAGCCGCGCCCGGCGGCAAAGCGGCAGACCGCGGCGCCGATGCCGCGGCTGCCGCCGGTGACGAGAAGGACGGGACGGTCGGACATGCTGACGGCGCTCCTGTGAAGTCAGTGCGAGATTTGGATGGAGGCCGAGCCTCAGGCGCTGCTGGCGATCGCCTCGATCTTCTCGATCCCGCCGAGCTTCGGCGCGAAGGAAGCCCAGACCTTGCGTGCGCCGGCCTCCCAGCCGGGGCGGTCCTCCGGCTGCACGACCCTGCCGCCCTCGGCCTTGGCCTTGGCCATCGAAGCGTCCTCGTCGGCGACGATGAGCTCGTCGAAATAGCCCGCCGCTTCCCCAGCCGCCGCAGCGAAGGCCGTCTTGTCCTCAGCCGAGAGGCCCTTCCAGAAGCTGGCCGAGACCGCCACCACGCCGGTCGCCCAGATGTGACCGGTCTCGATCAGATAGGGCACGACCTCGTGCAGCTTGAAGCCGACATAGGCCGATTTGGTCAGGTCCATGCAATCGACGACGCCCGTCTTCAAGGCGTTGTAGGTCTCCGGGATCGGGATCGGCGTCGGATGGGCGCCCAAGCCCGACCAGAGCTCGGTGTGCAGCGGGCTCTGGATGACGCGGATGCGCTTGCCCTTGACGCTGGCGGGGGTGGTCAGCGGCTCCTTGGCGAGGAGATGGCGGGCGCCATAATTGATGAAGCCGAGCACGACGAAGCCTTGCGCCTCGTATTTGCGCTTGAGCTCCTCGCCGAGCGGCCCGGCCAGCACGCGCTTTAGATGGGCGCGGTCACGGAAGAGGAAAGGCAGATCGAGTAGCTGGCCGTCCGGCACCCAGGATGACAGCGCCGAGATCGTGAACAGCGAGGCCTGGACCGAGCCGAGACGCAAGCCCTCGGCGACCTCCTTCTCGCCGCCGAGCGCGGCATTGGGGACGACGCGCAGGTCGAAGCGGCCGGCAGCGCTCTGCGCGAGCTTCTCGGTGACACGGCGCCAGATCTTCGTCTCCGGCTTGTCCTCGCCGAGCAGCGAGGCGACCGTGACCGGCCGGCCGGCGGCGACGGCGCGGCCCGCGAGGATGGCTGGTGCCGCGATCGAGGCGGCAGTGAAAGCGCGGCGGGTCAAAGCCATCGGAACAACTCCTTGTAGGGCAGAGGTAGCGACGGCCAGGCCGCCACCGCAAGACAGAGGACGAAGAGCGCGACGAGCAGGCTCGCCAGCAAGGGCAGCACTGCGCGGAACACCGCGGCCGGCGACAAGCGCATGATGCCGCTGACGACAAAGACGAGGATGCCGAGCGGCGGCGTCAGCCCGTGGATCATCAGATTGACCACCAGCACGACGCCGAACTGGATCGGATCGAGCCCGGCGGCGATGGCCGCCGGCAGCAGCAGGGGTGCCAGCAGCAGGATCGCGGCGCCGATATCGAGGAACAGGCCGGCGATCAGCAGGACGAGATTGGAAAGCAGCATCACCGCGAGCGGCCCACCGCCCAGCGCGGTCACCAGTCCGGCCATCTGCTCGGAGACGCGATCGACCGCGAGAAGGAAGGCGAAGGGCGCGGAGGCACCGATCAGCAAGCCGACAGCCGCCGCCTCCCCCGCCGCCTTCCGCAAGGAGGCCAGCACGGTCGCGCCGTTCAGGCTGCGCAGCAGCAGGCAGGCGACGAACGCATAGGCGACGGCGAGCGCCGAAGCCTCGGTCACCGTGACCACGCCGAAGCGGATGCCGACCACGACGACGATGCCTAGCCCGATCGCCGGCAGCGCCCCGACAAAGGACCGTGCGCGCTCCGCGCCGCTAGCGCGGGGAGCGGAATCGACGACGCCGCGCACGCTGAGATGGATGCCGATGGCGAGCGCCGCAGTCAGGACCGCGCCAGCGACGAAGCCGCCGACCAGCAAGGAGCCGACCGAGAGATTGGTCGCCGCCGCCAGGATCAGGAACGCGATCGAGGGCGGGATGATGTTGTCCAGCATCGAGACGCCCGCGACGATCGCCGCCGCATTGGCCGGCGGATAGCCGCGCGCGACCAGAGCCGGCGCCATCACCTTGGCGCCGAAGGCGGCATTGGCGACCGAAGAACCGGAGGCGCCCGAAAACAACACGCTTGCAACCAGCGCAGTCTGGGCCAATCCGGCCCGAAGGTGCCCGACCAGCGCGGCGGCAAAGCGCACCAGCCGCTCTGCGAGACCGCCCGCGGTTAGCAATTCGCCCGCGAGCAGGAAGAACGGGATCGCCAGCAGCAGAAACTTCGAGACGCCCGCCACCGTGTTCTGGACGATGGCCGGTTCCGGCAGCAGGCCGCCGAAGGCGCCCGAGAGTGAGACGCCAGCGAGGAGCGCAAAGGGCAGTGGCGCACCGAGCAGGAGGCCTGCTGCTGCGGCAAGCCCGGCAACCAGGCTCGGCGTTGCTATGAAAAGGCCGGTCG
Source organism: Allobosea lupini (assembly GCF_900109525.1). Taxonomy (GTDB): domain Bacteria; phylum Pseudomonadota; class Alphaproteobacteria; order Rhizobiales; family Beijerinckiaceae; genus Allobosea; species Allobosea lupini. The sequence continues at coordinate 781,554 of NZ_FOAN01000001.1, forward strand.
CGCTGTTCGCCAGCCCATAGAGACCTGCACCGATCACGAGCGCACCGAGCGCCGCCGGCCAGGACTGCGTCAGTGCCGCCCGCCAGAGCACGACGACGAGCGTCAGCCCCCCACCCACCGCAAAGGTCGCAAAGCGCAGGCTTTCGGGCAGTCCGAGCACGGTCGAGGTGCCGCCGACGAGCGCCGCGACGCTGGCGCCGCCCAGCGCCAGCACCAGCGCGCCATGGACGGCGATCGCTTCCGCCAGAATGGCGGCGACGCGTCGCCCCGCCGCGGGCAACAGGCTGACGACGACGTCGAGCCGCATGGCGAGCGCGCTGGTCGCCGCGAGCGGCGCGCCGACCGCGACCAGGGCGACATTGAGCCAGATCGCGAGCTCGTCCGACCAGACGAGGCCGTCTCCGAGCAGATAACGGCGCGCAACCGCGGCCATCACCACAAGGAAAAGCACGGCGAGGATCGCCGCGCCCAGCCATTCCAGCAGGGTGACGAGTACGGCCAGCCCACGCTCACTCATCAGACGAGCGGAGGATCGGGGCAGCGCAGCGGCCATGGCAGCGCCCGGCACCTTGATCAGCGCAAGGGCGAGAAATGCGTCGGCCGCAGGATCCGGCTGCGCATCTCGAGAACGTAAGGGGCTGTCTTGGCGCGGAAGACCTGCCAGCGCGGATCGGCCTCCATCGCGGCGCGTCGGCGCTCGCGATCGCCGGCATCCTCGAAGCGCCACATGTGCACGACCTCGTTGACGACGCCCGTGTCGGTGGTGAACCAGCCGATCAGATGGCCGAGATGCGAGATCTGCAGCTCCATCCCCTCGGCGACATAAAGGTCGAGATAGTCGCGCACATGGGCGGGCTTGATGGCGTAGGTGCGCTCGTCGAGGATCATCCCAATCCCTCATGGCAAACGGCAAGAACCGCATAGCGGCGAGCGATCAGTAGCCGTCTTCATGGCAAAGCCCAACCGGCGCGACTTCGGCGCAGCCTGCGATCGGCGCATGACGGCGGCGCGGCGCGCCCGGCAACGAAGGGGCTTCGCACGGCGCCCGCGTCTCGGAGAAGAATGAACTGCAAGCCGGCCACCAAGAGCAATATCTTGCTTTTTTGGGCAACCCGGGCGCTCAGCCGCCATGCAGATAAAGATCGGTCGCCACATCGCCGCGATAGCGCGCTTCGGCCAGCACGAACCCGGCTTGTCGCAGCAGGTGCACCGAGGCGCCGTTGTCCGGGTCGACAGTGGCCCTCACTGGCGTGATGCCGCGCTCCGCGGCGAAGGCGACGAGGCCAGCGAGCAGCTCCGAGCCTAGACCCCGGCGCCAGCTGGCGCGTCTCAGCCCGTATATCACCTCCTGTGTACCATCGCCCGGACGGGCGAACCCGGCCCAGCCGATCAAATCGCCACCAGCGCGCTCGACCACCGCGCCGGTGCCATAGCCGAAGCGTTCGAGATTAGCGGCCGAGCGCTCGATCCAGAGCGCAGCGACATCAGGCGCAAGCGGCTGGCGATCGTCGACGAAGCGATGAACCTCCGGGTCGGCAAAGAGGTCGACGAGCAAGGGCGCATCTGCGGCGACGAAGGGGCGCACGACGAGACGCGCCGTCACGAGCTGGGATCGATGGATCATACGCCCAACAGGACAGCCCGGCCGAGATTCTGGCGAGGATGGAAGTGCGGCATGGCTGCTTTGGGGCGACAATCCGGCCGCGAAAGTGGGAGAGCTGCGCTGTCTCGAGGAGTCAGCGGTCAGTCTTCTCGGCAGCGCTTTCGAGAATCCTGACAGTCTCTTCCAGTCTTTCCTTCACGCCGAGCTGGAAGTCCTTGCGGAAGGCGATGATCGTGTCTGGGGGCTGGCCCTTGAAGGTGTAGACGACGCTGACCTGGTCGGGATTGACGTAGACCGGCTTGCCGTCGCTGGGCGAGGTGAACTTGCAGAGTTTTGGCACGGGGTCTCTCCGGGACGACCGAACGATTCACCGGAGCCTAGCAAAAAACGGAGGCCCCGCCCCCTCGGCGGAAGCGGGGCCTGCAGTATCAGCGCGCGATGCGGGGGCGTCCGCCGCAGAACTGCTGCTCGACCGCACGCTCGTAGCCGAGCTCGCGGTCATAGACCATGACGGTGCGCGTCAGGCAGTCGCCATCCTGCACCAGCCCGGTGTTGATGAGCCGGCCGTTGGGATCGGCGACGACGGTCGGGCCGCAGGCCGCTGCTGCGGACGCGAGGCCGAGGGCGACGATGAACTTCGCGGTACGGGTCATGGCAGCCGCTCACATATAGAGGCCGCGGCCGCAGCGGCGCACGCGCCGGTTCTCGTAGTAGCCGGTGTAGCGGTTGAACACCCGCACCGTCTTGTAGAGGCAGTACTTGCCGTCGTTGCGGCCGTCGTAATAGGTCCGGCCGGTATCCAGGTCGACGCCAAGGAATTCGTCCTTGCCCTTCTTGCCCTGGGCGAAGGCCGGAGCGGCCGCGAGGCTGAGAGCAGCGAACCCTGCTGCGGCGATGGCGATCTTGAGCATGGCATTTCTCCTGTCTTGCGGCGGAAATATGTCCAGCACCGCCGGCGAGGCTTGCGTCGGTCAGTGCGGTTTTCGCGCGCGCCCCGCATGTTTATCCATGGTGAGCAGCCGGATCGGCAGGCAGATCACCGTTCTTCCCCCATGAACGCATAGCAGATGAGCTTGCGGCTTTGCTACCCGCAACACGCCGCAATCTGGCCACGATTAGGCCACGAGCCAGGACCCATGGTTTCGCGAGACGTCGATGCCTTCCCCGCAGCGCGGCGCCGGCCATGGCCTAAGCTGGACGTGAAGGGATTGGAGCGGGTACCGGGAATCGAACCCGGGTATTCAGCTTGGAAGGCTGCTGCTCTACCATTGAGCTACACCCGCGTCGGCCGCCAAATTCCGCATCAGGCCGGTCAGTGTCAACCCATTCCGGCGAAGAAGATGGTCTCATCCACCTGAGGCGTGCGCGCGCAAGCTCACGTATCGCTCAAGGCACGCTGGCCGAGCCAGATTGCCGCGCCGGTGAACAGGCCAAGCGCCGCCCCGCCGACGAGCGTGCCGAAGGCCAGCGCGCCGGCCGCAGCCACGGCCGTGCTGAAAAGCGCAATTCCCATCGTCATTCTCCCCAACGGAAAATTAGCCAGGCCGCGCCCCACGGCAGCCCCCATTTGGGGGAGGAAGAGCCGATTTCGAGTCCCGTTGAACGAAAAGTGAGCGGCGATTCCCCCCAAATGGGGGGCGAAGGAGCCCCTCGAGCCTGATACCCATCAGCCGCAGGGGAACCTCATGTCCAACCTCGACGAGTTCTGCTGCCCGTTCAGGGCCGAGATTATTTCGGCGATGCCGCGACCGTTGGTCATGCTGATCCACGGCATGGGCATGTTGGCCCTGCTATTTCTCGAGTTCTGATCCGCCGCCGCGCGTTCGCCGCCGCCGCGACATGATGCCCGGCGCCGCCCTGCCGCCACTTCAGCGTTTGGCCATCTCGATATCGGGGATCGTCGGTCCGCTGGCGCCACGCTCGCCTTCCACGATGGGCGGCGATGGATTCCGCGAGATCCGCAGCGCGATATAGATCGCGACCGCGACAGAGAGCGTGACGAGATAGATCAGCATGCCCTGCGGCCCCCTGAGCTGCATCAGCAAGGTCGCGGCCAGCGGCCCGATCGCCGAGCCGGTGCCCCAGAGGAAGAGGAGCTGGGCCGAAAGCCCGACGGCCTGGTCGCGTCCCATGCGGAAATAGGCGTGCGTGACCGCGACCGTATAGAGCGGGATGCTGCAGCCGCCGATCAGGGCGAACAGACCGAAGAGCCAGATGCGGCCATGGGCGGCGTCGACCTCCAGCAGTGTCGCGAGCCCGGCCGCGGCCACCGCGACGATGCTGGTGGCGACCAGCATGATCAGGCGGCTGGCGACCCGGTCCGCCAGCAGGCTCATCGGCCATTGCAGAAGCAGCGCGCCGATCTGGATGCCGGCGGTGAGCAGGATGGTGGCCCGCAGGTCGAGGCCGGAGAGAATGCCGTAGGCGGGGGCGACGCTGGTCAACGGGCCGCCGACCATGCCGACATAGAGGCAGCCGACCACCGCGGCCGGCGCCTGCTGCCACAGCGTCCGCAGGCCGACCGAGACGATTTCGCTCGATTCGGGGCCCCTCGCCCGCGTCAGCGCCACTGGGATCAATGCGATCGAGAAGGCCATGCTGGCGAACAGGAAGACGTCCTGAGACTGGATCGCGACATAGCCGATGCCGATCTGCGAGCCGATCAGCGCGACGCGGTTGAGGATCTGGTAGATGCCGAAGACGCGGCCGCGCTGCGACCGGTTGGCCTGCCCGCTGATCCAGCTCTCGATGCAGATGCCGTGGCCGGCCGCCGCCAGCCCCATGACCAGGCGCGAAATCCCCCACCAGGCTTCCGGCAGCAAGGGAAAGCTCAGCGTCGAGACCGCCTGGAGCGCGGCAAACACGGCAAAGCCACGGATGTGGCCGACGCGGCGGACGAGCGAGGGATTGACGAAGCAGCCGATCAGGAACCCAAGCGAATAGGCCGAGGCGACGAGGCCGATCAGCAGCGGCGGCTGTTTCGCGATCGCCATCTGCAGCGGCACGACCGTGTTCACGATCGTCCCGGCGACCTGCAGGATCAATGCGCCTGCAACGATGGCGCCGAGCGCGGCGACAGAACCGCCCCCTTGGGTCTTTGCTGTCACTGCACCGTCATACCCGAATAGCCGATCCGCCGAGGCTATCAGCTCGCCCGGATTCGGGGAAGGCAGAGTATCCGCCACTCTCGCCGCGTAGGCGAGCTGCGGCGGCGGATGCGGCAGAAAGATGAAGAATGGAAGGAAGACAGCTCTCAAAGAGCAAGGTGGTGGGGGAAGCAGTTTTCCAAAACAGCTTAGACCAAGCTCTTAGCGAAAGGTGTGGACGACACGTTGGCTTTTGGCGTGAAAGGGCTTTTTCGCGCCGCGCTCGCACCCTCCCCTCATTTCCCTCGGGCACTGATCCCGTCTCGCCCCAGGTCGCAGGAGAAAGCCACCATGGAGAGGCCGATTACGTTGTCTGCGCCGATGGTGCGCGCGCTCTTTGAAGGGCGGAAGAGGCAGATGCGGCGGGTCTTGCCTGGGGCGGCGGCGCTGACCTTGCTGGGCTTGCGCCCAGCGCCGGCCCGCTTGCCACCATGAGTGGCCATCTTGATTACCTCAATTGAAGTTCAAGCAGCAACCAACACCAACCTTAACGTGAGTTACGTTAGGTTATTCATTGAAAGCAGCTATGGACGGAGGGGCGTCAATAAGACCACTTTTGTCAACGATTGCAATGCATTCCTGCTTATGCCCCGCATCCGCCCAGGCCGCGTCTCGTCGTACTTACAATTCAAGTGACCCCAACCTGCGACGCAGCGCAAGGCCAGCATACAGTCACCAGTGGAACGGCCGTTTGACCACTCCGTCGAACCCATCCAGGTACTGCACGGCCGGGATACAAAGGAATGGCGGCTGCACGCGCGGCGGCGTCTGCTGATCTTGCCAAGTTCGGAGTAATGGTAGCCCTGCCCTATCAGGGCCGGGCTTCTGCCGCCTCGGCGCTGGTACATCAGCAGTCGGCACGCAAGGCTACTTCTGCGGGTTCGCCCCTCGCAGCAGTTCCTGGAGCCGCTTTGCATCCTCCGGTGAAAGCTTCTCGCCGAAAATTACGAACGGCGGAGTAACCGATGCGCCGCTTGCGGCGTCCTTCTTCTTCGCAAGCAAGACGGTCTTGCCCGACGCCGGCGCAAACTTGATCGTGATCTGGTTTCCCCGCGTCCCGTTGGTTGTCCGCTCGTTCTGGAAAAGTCCGGAAAGCGGAAACCCTGCAGACTCCCCGGCCGCAGCCTCGATCTTCAGAGTCGACTTGTTCTCTGACGAAGCTGATATGTTGAAGGTAACAGTCGCTTCTGAAACGCCGAGACCGATCTTTTCCCGATTTCTGTAGTGGTCTCTTACCCGGTGAAGGCTTCGGGCCACATCGAACACAGCATCTTCAAGCGTGATCGAATTCGGGTCAGCGACCTGTGCTGGCGAGTGCCCGCAACCTGCCAATGGCAGCGCTAGGCCGCCCAAAACGACGATCTTCGGAAACATATTGCGCCCCCACAGCACAACCTTAGCGCCTAATTGCAGCACACCTGCAATCTAAACGCAATCGAAGAAATGGAGTACATCGAGGAAGCTACGTCATCGCTTGAGCAAAGCTTTGCTCAATGTAACTGCCACGAGAGGCTGCGGAACTGCTGATTCCAGGACCGAAAACGAACGCCTATTCCCGCACCTTGTCATCAGGTGCGGGGAATTCGCCAAAAAAAATGAGGTAAATCAATGCCCAAAGGCAAGGTGGTGGGGGAAGCAGGACTCGAACCTGCGAAGGCATAGCCAGCGGATTTACAGTCCGCCCCCTTTGCCGCTCGGGACATTCCCCCGCCTTGCCGCAGGCCAACCCGAGAGCTGGCCGCAACCGCCTGTTTCACTTTTGTGAAGGGCGGCAGGCGCGGGCGGACTTATGAGGAGAGGGCCGCCGCCTGTCAACGCCAAAAAGCATTCGCCGACAGCAATCGTCGCGGCGCCCACTCAATCCTGCGGCCAAGCAGCACGATGGCGCCTGCGCCAGTCCAGCGCAGCAGGCACGAAGGCCTGGAACGGCGTTTTTCCGGCCGCTCGATCGCGTCGGCGAGCTCGGGCGGGGGATGAATCAGGCTGCGCACGCCATGGCGATGCACCCAGACCGGCAATTCCCCCTGCCGGGCGAACATGGCGATGACCTGCCTGACCAGCTCGCTACGCAGCGCCCGCGAACTGCCGACGGGCCGCGCCACCACGCAGAAGCGCGCGAATGGATTTGGATGGTCCCCCTCGCCCTCCAGGCAGAAGATGACGCCGCAACGATCCGGCCGCGCCTCGTCCGGCATGGCGTCGATGCGCCGCCACAGGCAGAACCAGCACCGGCAGATCTCCGGCCGCGTCGCATGGATGCCGCAGCCGTTGCCTGTGTTGTGGCGGCACATGATGCCAGCCGGCTTGCCGACCTCGGGATCGACGATGTGCAGCACCTCGCAGCAGGCGACGCAGTCGCCGCAATCGCGTCCAGGCACGAGATGGTTGAGCGTCCGGCCGGAGCGCATCGTGCCGGCCTGCGAACTCTCCGCGATGGCGCGCCTCCCGGGCAGCGACGAACGGCCGAATCTAGCGCGGATCATGACCTGTCGGAAGCGAGACCTCGGGCCCGCTCCAGCACGAAGGCGGCGCGCGTCTCGACATCGGCGCGCGGCAGTTCGACCAGCTCATAGCCATGGTCGCGATAGGCCGCCGTGACCGCCTCATGGGTGCGCTCGGCCTCGGCAAAGTCCTGCTTGCGCTCGGCATCCTGCGCGTAGATCTCGCGCCAGGGCGGTGCGACGAAGACAATGCGGGCGTAGCGGAAGGCACGGGCCGCGCGCTCGACATGCTCCGGCACCGGCAGCCCGCACAGCCGCAGATAGCCAATGCTGTCGGGCACGCCGCGATCGAAGAAGACCGGAGCCATCCCCGCCTGCGCTTCGGCATGGGAGCGCAGGTCGAAATTCAGCATCAGCTCGGCGAACAAGGCCCGGTCGCGCCAGGGCAAGGCCGGCCCATCGATGGCAAGCTGGTCGCGGATGATCGCCCGCCCGGCTTCAGGGGCGATCATGTGGCCTGCCGCAGCCAGCGCCGTCAGCAGAGTGGTCTTGCCGGCCCCCGGCCCGCCGGTCAGGACAAACAGGCGTCGATCCGTCTTCGTCATCGGCATTGTTCCCCGTACATGAATGCGTTGAAAATCCCGCCTCCCCGCCTTCGGGCTGGCCAAGCCGGCCGCGCCATGGCAGGGCATGGCGTCACCTTTCCGGAGCCATGATGTCCGCCCCGCCCCGCCCCCGTTTCCAGAATCGCCGCGGCCGTCCGGACCGGGACGGCCCGCCGCCGCACCGGCCCGGCGAGATCGACGAGGCGATCCTCTATGGCGCCCATCCCGTGATCGAGGCGCTGCGCAACCCGCGCCGACGCTTCCGCAAGCTGCTCGCCACCGAGAATGCACTGAAGCGCCTGAGCGAGGAGATCGGCGAATTGCCGATCCAGCCGGAAATGGTCCGGCCGTCGCAGATCGACCGGCTGTTGACGCCCGACGCGGTGCATCAGGGGCTCTATCTCGTCTGCGATCCCCTGCCCTCGCCCGATCTGGGTAGCCTGCCGGACGATGCGATCGTCCTGGCGCTCGACCAGATCACCGACCCGCATAATGTCGGGGCGATCCTGCGCTCGGCCGCTGCCTTCGCGGTCGCCGCAGTGATCGTCACGATCCGCCATTCGCCGGCGGCGACGGGCGTGCTGGCGAAATCGGCCTCCGGCGCCCTGGAGCATGTGCCGCTGGTCGCGGTGAAGAATCTGGGGGATGCGCTCGACAAGCTGGGCGAGCGCGGTTTCCTGCGGCTCGGCTTCGATTCGGAAGGGGAGATCTCGCTCGACGAGGTCCCGCTGCGCCGTCCCCTGGTACTGGTGATGGGCGCCGAGGGCAAAGGCCTGCGCCAGCGCTCGCGCGAGCTTTGCGACCATCTCGCCCGGCTCGACATGCCCGGCGCGATCAAGAGCCTCAACGTCTCGAACGCGACCGCGATCGCACTCTACGCCGCGACACGGCGCTAGAGCCGGATTCGTCTCTCAATTTGAATTAGAGCATTGGACCGAAACGTTGAAACCACTTTTCGGACCAATCGGCTGCGACGCCGTTGATCCGCCCCTCAGCGCCGCGCCACGCGGCCGTCGCTGCTGAAGCGCATGACCCGGACCACCGGCTGCCCCTGCCGCGTCTCGATCCGATACAGCAACGGATCGGCCGCCGGGGGACGTGCGATGCCGATCGCGACGGGAATCGAGCGCTCCTTGTCCGGGGGCGGCTCGCTTGCCTCCGGCAGTACGACCACGACCCGCTGATCGCCGGATCCGCCGTAGAAGCCGGGATAGCCGGCGCCGTAGACGCCCACGCGGCCGCGACGGCCGTAGCTGGACTTCGCGACCGGCCGCATCGGTGAAAGGCGCGGCGCCGGAGCGGAAAATCCGCCACTGACCGGCACTGCGCCGAAACCTGGAGCAGCCACGGCCGAAGACGCGGCGACGCATAGTCCCGCGAGCACGATACCCAGAGGAATTCCGGAGCGAACTTTCATCGCCACCTCCCCTTCCTGCGTTCACCGCCGACACGGGGCGACATGGTTAGCGAAAGGTTAGCGGCTTGCGCCCGGCAAGGCGAGTCATGATCGGGTGGGAGCCGAGCCGCCCGTGCCGAATGCTCAATCCTTCGTCTTACGCCTTTCGGTGCAAGACCAAGTGCTCGGTTGAAGATTGCCAGGGGTGGACGCATTCCTAGCCGATCAAACTTGGCTTTTCAAAGGCCTTTTGTCCTGAGTCGGCGTTGGCGCCGACTCCAAGCGAAGAACCGCCTGAAAGGCGGCACGAGGGCGCAGCAGATGGTCTGTAGCGCCTGGGGGAACGAAAAACGGGAGCGCTTCATGAGCATGGCACACGCATCGGCGGCCGCAGGGCCACGGCCGATGAGCAGGGAGGAGAAGAAGGTCATTCTGGCCTCCTCGCTGGGCACGGTCTTCGAATGGTACGATTTCTACCTCTACGGTTCGCTCGCCGTGATGATCGGCGCGCATTTCTTCTCGGCCTTCGATGCCAACACGCGCGCCATCTTCGCTCTGCTCGCCTTCGCCGCCGGCTTCCTCGTGCGCCCGTTCGGCGCGCTGTTCTTCGGCCGGCTCGGTGACCTGATCGGCCGCAAATACACCTTCCTCGTCACCATCCTGATCATGGGCGCCTCGACCTTCCTGGTCGGCCTGCTTCCGAGCTACAACAGCATCGGCTGGATCGCGCCGGTGATCCTGATCGCGCTGCGCATGCTGCAGGGCCTGGCGCTGGGCGGCGAATATGGCGGCGCGGCGGTCTATGTCGCCGAGCACGCTCCCCCGGGGCGGCGCGGCTTCTATACCTCCTTCATCCAGACCACGGCGACGCTCGGCCTGCTGCTGTCGCTGATCGTCATCCTGGGCATCCGCACCACCATGGGCGAGGCCGAGTTCGCCGCCTGGGGCTGGCGCATTCCGTTCCTCGCCTCGATCCTGCTGCTCGCGATCTCGGTCTACATCCGGCTCCAGATGCAGGAATCGCCGGCCTTCCAGAAGATGAAGGAAGAAGGCACGGGGTCGAAGGCGCCGCTGTCTGAGGCCTTCGGCCAGTGGAAGAACGCCAAGATCGCGCTGCTCGCGCTGTTCGGCCTCACCGCCGGCCAGGCTGTCGTCTGGTACACCGGCCAGTTCTACGCCCTGTTCTTCATCCAGAGCATCCTCAAGGTCGATCTCTACACGGCCAACGTGCTGATCGCCTGGTCGCTGATCATCGGCACCGCCGGCTTCGTCATCTTCGGCTCGCTGTCCGACAGGATCGGCCGCAAGCCGATCATCCTGGCCGGCTGCCTGATCGCGGCGCTGACCTATTTCCCGCTGTTCGGCGCGCTGACCAAGGCGGCGAACCCGGGCCTCGCCGCAGCGCATGAGAACGTCAAGGTCCAGGTCGTCGCCGATCCCGCCACCTGCGGCTCGGTCTTCGATCCGGTCGGCGTGCGCACCTTCACCCAGCCTTGCGACATCGCTCGCCGCACGCTGGCCACGCAGGCGATCGTCTACACCCAGGCCCCGGCCCCGGCCGGCACGCCTGCCAAGGTTACGGTCAACGGCAAGGACCTGGCGATCGATGCGACCTTCGCAGCGAACCTCGCCAAGGAGGCGGTCGCGGCCGGCTACCCGGCTGCAGGCGACGCCCGCATCGTCAAGACCGGCTTCCTGAGTGCCCTGTTCGGCGCGCAGTCGCTGACGGTCATCGCGATCCTGACCGTGCTCGTCATCTATGTGACGATGGTCTACGGCCCGATCGCGGCGGCGCTGGTCGAGCTCTTCCCGACCCGCATCCGCTACACCGGCATGTCGCTGCCCTACCATATCGGCAATGGCTGGTTCGGCGGCCTCCTCCCGGCGACCTCGTTCGCCATGGTGGCCGGCACCGGCGACATCTACTACGGCCTCTGGTACCCGATCGTGATCGCGATGATGACCTTCGTCATCGGCATGCTCTTCGTGCCCGAGACCAAGGATCGCGACATCCTGACACACGACAACGACTGATCCCCCAAGCCGGGATCGGCCACCCGACCTTTGAACCCCGCCCGCGAGGGCGGGGTTTTTCGTTGGACAGCGCGAGCCGAGTGATCATCCTGGATGGGCGGCAAGCGCTGCATCGATCGATCTGGAACCGGATACTTCCAGCTGCCCTAACTGGAGGATCCCGATATCGAAAACCCGCCGCATCAAGTCGAATCGAATTCTTCGAGCCCGTCGTGAATCAACATAGAGCAAAGCGACTGTTGTCGAGCACCTGAATATCGGCGGCTCATTGCTCAACGCAAGATGAGCTTGCCACGGCAGACCGTCACAATCTGATATTAACTCGCTTGGGCTAGCTTCTGCTGTCGCGAGGCAGGGTGGGAGCGCTTGATCATGCCTGAAACCGAATCCGGGCATCGTTGACGACGATCGCGATGGACCTTGCGACCCTCTGGTACCTGACGATCGGAACGCTGCTCGTCGCAGCGGCCATGACCCTGTGGGAGCGGCAGGCGCACGCCCGGCGATCGCGGGAACTCGGCATCTGGACGGCTGCCTATGTCGTCTTCGCCCTGGGCTGCCTCCTCGCCATGTCCCGGACCCTGCTGCCCGGTGTGTCCGGCCCCGCGCTAACCAATGTTGTCATGCTCCTCGGCTACCTTCTGGTCCTGCACGGGGTTCTGCTGCTCGATGGCCGATCCCTGCGGCCCGCTCTCGCCGCGGGCTTCCTCGTCGCGATCGGCGCGGCATGGTTCACCGCCGGCGCCGGCTGGGCGAGCCTGCTCTGGAACCATGCAAGCGCATTCCCCATCGCTGTTCTGTCTGCCCTGACCGCCCTCGCCTTGTTCCGCAGTCCGATGGCGCAGGGATTGCGCTCCCGTCCGCTTGCGGTCGTCGTCTTCGCCTGTCACGGGCTGACCTATGCGGTCCGCAGCTTCGTCGTGCCGGTCCTCGTCTCGGCTCACGGCGACAGCGTTCTGCCCATCGTTGCCAAGCTGACGATGTACGAGGCCGTGCTGTTCACGATGACGATGCCCATGTCCCTGATCGCCCTCGTGCGCGAGGAGGACCGGGCCCGGCTCCTGAAGAATGTGCGCACCGACTTTCTGACCGGCCTCAACAACCGGCAAGGCTTCTTCGAGCTCGGTCCCGAGTGTTTGCGCCGCGATGGCGAGAAGGCGTCGCATGCACTGCTCGCCTTCGATCTCGACCACTTCAAGGCGATCAACGACACCCATGGGCACGATGTCGGCGATCAGGTGCTGAAGCTGTTCGCCGGAATCGCACGAGACGCGGCGGGCCACAAGGCCGTTTGTGCCCGACTCGGCGGCGAGGAGTTCGCGCTGCTGCTGCCAGGCGCAAGCGTCGACGAAGCCCGAAAGATCGCAGAGGCCATCACCTGGCGCTTCACGGAGGCGGCGGCGCGCAGCGACGGTCTCGCCATGGCCGCCACTGTCAGCGTCGGGCTGGTGGAGACGATCGCCGATCGGGTCGACCTCTCCGAGCTGCTGGCCGCCGCTGACCGCGCCCTCTACAAGGCCAAGCTGCTCGGGCGCAACCGCATCGAGCTTGCGGAACCCGTGAGGATCGCAGCCGCCGCGTGAGCCTCAGAAACGCTCCGCGAGCCCCTCGGACGTCACGCTGCCATCACACCGGCAGCACCGTGACCGGCGTTCCCAGCGCGACGCGGGCGTAAAGGTGGATGATGTCCTGGTTGATCATCCGGATGCAGCCCGAGGAGACATTGGTACCGACGGTATAGGGCTCGGTCGTGCCGTGGATGCGGTAGCCGAGATCGCGCCCCTCGCCGAAGAGATAGAGGGTGCGGGCTCCGAGCGGGCTCTTCGGCCCGCCGCGGACGCCGGGGCCGCGCGACGTCGGTTCGAGCTGGGCCCTGATCTGCGGGTCGCGATCGATCATCTCCTGCGGCGGCACCCAGTCGGGCCAGTCGCGCTTCATGTTGATCTTCGCCTGGCCCGTCCAGCCGAAGCCCTCACGGCCGACGCCGACGCCATAGCGCGTCGCGACGCCCTGCGATTCGACGAAATAGAGATGGTAGGAGCCGGGATCGACGACGATCGAGCCCGGCGGCTCCGGCCGGCGGAACTCGACCGTCTGGCGCAGATAACGCGGCTCGATGCTCTGGTAGTCGATCGCCGGTACCGCAAAGCGCTCGCCCGGATATTCCACATAGACTTGCGCATAATTCGGGCGTGCCAGCGTGCGCGTCAGGCTGGGTCCTCTCGGAGCGGCGATCTCCGGCAGCGCCACGATGCTGCCCCCTCCGCCGCAGCCGGCGAGACCGGGGGCAAGGAGCGACAGGGACGACATGGTAAAGGATCGGCGGCTCAGCATGGGCACATCTCAGACAAGGCTTTTGCAAAAGCATCGACTTAGATGGTTACGAGCCGGTGAATGCCGGGGCGTGAGTTTCCGCCGCGCTTGAGAATCGCCTCTCGGCGTCCCTTGAGGGCGTGGTCTCTGGAGCGGTCGCCGATGGCGGGGGCGTACGTCGGGCCGAGAGCGGTGCCACCGCGAACATGGCCTTGGGGGATGCGCCGGCGATCGTGGCGGAGCCGGCCAGCTCACCGCCGGCCTTGCCCTCGCCTCCCCGGCCTGATACCGCAGCGCACAGGGCCGGCGTAGCACAGCGGTAGTGCAGCGGTTTTGTAAACCGAAGGTCGGGAGTTCGATCCTCTCCGCCGGCACCATCCGACTTCGGTGGCCTGTCGCTTGCTTGCCATGCCGCCGCGACGACGAGGACGACCGGAGCCCACCGAGCGATGACCTCTGCCGACCAGCGCGACCACTTGCTCGCTCTCGCGCAACGCTGCGAGCGCACCGGCCGCCCCGACCGCAATCTCGACGCCGACATCTACGAGGCGCTTGGCTTCACCGTGCGGCGCAAGCCGACCACCCTGCTCGCCCCGCGCACGCCGCCCGGCGGCATCTACCAGCAGGGCTCGCTCTGGAAGGCGATCGGCCGGATCAGCGCCGAGATCGACGTCGCGGTCGGCGTCATCCGGCAGAAGGCCCCGGACTGGAACTGGAGCCTGCAATCGGTTGCGACCGAGGAGCAGACCTATGAAGCGCTGGTCGCCGGCTGTTCCGGCCAGGGCGCGCTCGCCTCGCTCGCGCTCTGCGCCGCCCTGCTCAAGGCGTTCGCGCGCGGCCGCTCCGATCAGCCCCCGACCCAGGGCGAGCGCTGAAACCATCCCGATTTCAAGGGCAAGGCCGATCTGGCGAAGAGATCGAATCAACCCGCCCCGGCAAAGCCGCACAGAGACGACAAACTCACGGACAATTGACCCGAGGCAACCAAACGCCGGTTGAAGGCGTTGTTTGCCCAGTTAGTTTGACGCTCGGGCGAGCAATGCCCAGGGCACGAATCCGGCTGGCGGGGCGCCATCCGGGAGAGGTCGTGCCCTTCTCGTTGTTGGAGCCTGATCGATGGCCCGTTTCGAAGCCTCGCGCCGCACTGTCATGGCGGGCGCCGGCGCGCTCGCTGCAGCTGCCGCGCTCGACCTGCCCGCCGGCATCGCGCCGGCCCACGCGCAAGGAGCGTCCGTGAACCAGAACCCGGGTTTCTACCGCTACAAGGTCGGCGACATCACCGTCACCGCCCTGAACGACGGCTTCGCCAAGCGCCCGCTCGAAGGCTTCGTGCGCAATGCCGAGCTCGCGGACGTCAAGAAGGCGATGGAGCAGGCGTATCTGCCGAGCGACGCCCTCTCGATCACCTTCACCACGCTGGCGCTGCAGATCGGCGACAAGATCACCCTGATCGACACTGGTAACGGCGATTCCGGCGCGCCGACCTCGGGCGCCTGGATGAAGAACTTCCAGGCTGCCGGGCTCGACCCGAAGAATGTCTCGACCGTGGTCTTCAGCCATTTCCACGGCGACCACATCAACGGCTTCCGGCTGAAAGACGGCACCGCCGTGTTCCCGAACGCCGAAGTGATGGTGCCGGCGGCCGAATGGGCCTTCTGGATGGACGACGCCAAGATGAATGCCGCGCCCGAGGCGATGAAGGGTGCCTTCGCCGGCGTGCGCCGCGTTTTCGGCCCGGTCGCCAAGGATGTGAAGCAATACGAGGCGGGCAAGGAGATCGTCCCGGGCGTGACCGCGATCGCCGCCCCCGGCCATACCCCCGGCCATACCGTCTTCGCCGTCTCCTCCGGCAGCGGCAAGCTGATGGTGCTGTCCGACACCACCAACCACCCGGCCCTGTTCGTGCGCAATCCCGACTGGTCGGCGGTGTTCGACATGGACGGGCCGCAGGCCGCCGCCACCCGCCGCAAGCTGCTCGACATGGCCGTCGCCGACAAGATGCAGGTCTGCTTCTACCACGCCCCCTTCCCCGCCACCGGCCATATCGCCAAGGCGGGCAACGGCTTCGAGCTCGTACCGGTGCAGTGGAGCAGCGCGATCTGAGACCCTCGCGCTTCCGCTGGGAAAGGCCGGGGCATGCGCCCCGGCCTTTCTTTTTGCGGCGTGCTCGCCGGGCGGCTCGCGATCCTGTCCGCGGCCATGCTAGACCGGTCGCAGCCATGCCTGCCGGATACCAGCGATGACCGAGCGCTTTACCGCCATCTCCTTCGTCGCCAGCGAGACGCCCGAGGCCGAGGCCGCGCGCGCCAAGCTGGTCGAGCGCTATGGCGATGCCGATCCGGCCGAGGCCGAGGTCGTCGTCGCTCTCGGCGGCGACGGCCTGATGCTGCAGACGCTCCATCGCTTCATGGGCACGGCCAAGCCGATCTACGGCATGAATCGCGGCTCGGTCGGCTTCCTGATGAACGAGTTCCGCGAGCGCGGGCTGCGCCAGAAGCTCGAGGCGGCGCATCGCAGCGTCGTCCATCCGCTGGTGATGACGGCGGTCGACTGCAACGGCAAGCGCATCGAGGCGCGCGCGATCAACGAGGTCTCGCTGTTCCGCCGCTCATACCAGGCGGCCAAGCTGCGCATTTCCGTCGACGGGCAGGTGCGCCTGTCCGAGCTCGTCGCCGACGGCGTGCTGCTCGCGACCCCGGCCGGCTCGACCGCCTACAATCTCTCCGCCAATGGCCCGATCCTGCCGCTCGACGCGCCGCTCCTGGCGCTAACCCCGCTCTCGCCGTTCCGGCCCAGGCGCTGGCGTGGCGCATTGCTGCCCGACCATGCCCGGGTGACGATCGCGGTTCTGGAGGCCGAAAAGCGGCCGGTCAGCGCCGTCGCCGACCATACCCAGATCGACAACGTCATCTCGGTGCAGATCGCGATCGACCGCTCGCTCGATCTCGTCATGATGCACGACCCCGGCCACAGCCTGGACGAGCGCATCCTGCGCGAGCAGTTCGGGTATTGAGGCGCAGCGGAGGCCGCTCGTAGCGGCAATACCTGTCCCCGCCGGCACCCGTCAGGGCTCTGCGCCTTCGCGACATTCGCGAATTTTAACGGGGACAAGCTACGAAAGGCCTCTTGAACAAAACAGGAACATCATTGATAGTGCCGGCACGGACCGCTAGGGTCCGCATCCGGTCATTCGGCCGGGTTCGTGATGAAGTGCGCAGGAAACGGAGCCTGTCATGGCTGGTAGCGTCAACAAGGTCATTCTGGTCGGCAATCTCGGGCGCGACCCCGAGGTGCGGCGCCTCGGCAGCGGCGAGCCGGTGGTCAATCTGCGGATAGCCACCTCGGAAACCTGGCGCGACAAGCAGTCGGGCGAGCGCAAGGAGCGCACCGAGTGGCACTCCGTGGTGATCTTCAACGAGAACCTCGCCAAGGTCGCCGAGCAGTATCTGAAGAAGGGCTCGAAGATCTACATCGAGGGCCAGCTGCAGACCCGCAAATGGCAGGACCAGCAGGGCGTCGAGAAGTACACGACCGAGATCGTGCTGCAGCGTTTCCGCGGTGAGCTCACCATCCTCGACAGCCGCGGCCAGGGCGGCGACGAGTTCGGCGGCGGCAGCGGTGGCTATGGCGACGAGGGATCGTCGGGTGGCAGCTCCTTCGGCCGGTCGAGCCCGGTCGGTGGCGGTTCGCGCCAGCCGGCGATGGCAAGCGGCGGTGGCAGCAGCGGCGGTTCGCGCTCGTCGAGCCATCTCGACGACGACATCCCGTTCTAGAGCGGATCCGACCAGATTGAAGCAATCTGGTCGGATCCGCTCTAACTGTAAGATTAAGCCCCCGCGGGCAGCCGGGCGATCCGGCCTGTGCTGTGCCGTACTCGTCCGGGACAGGCGCAAGCCTGATCCGATGCGATCACAATCACATAGATCATCATCGCGTTCTGCCGGGCGCGATGATGGTTTATGTGCGCAGGTTGAACACGACCGACAGGAAGCGGACGGTCGGCGTCAGCAGCCGCTCGTGGCCATGGACGAAATTGGCATCGAAGACGAGCGTATCGCCGGGGCGCAGCTCCATCGAGGCGTCGGCATAGCGGTAGACCATCGCGCCTTCGAGCATATGCATGAACTCGATCCCGGTGTGCTGGAAGCCCGGGTGGTCCGCCGCCTCGCTGGTCAGCGTCACCAGATAGGGCTCGATGTATTTCTCGCCCGAGAGCAGGTGGCCGAGCAGTTCGTAGCTCAGGCCGGCGCGCTGGCCGCGTCGCTGCACGGCGATACCCTGCCCTGCACGCACGAGCGAATAGTCGGCCTGCTGGTTATAGGAAGCGAACAGCCGCGCGACCGGCACCTTGAGCGCTGCCGCGATCGAGACCAGCGTCGTGAAGGACGGCGTGGCCGAACCGCGCTCGATCTTGGAGAGCATGCCGTTCGACAGCCTGGCCGCCTCGGCCAGCTGGTTGGCGGCCATGCTGAGACTCAATCGCAGGCTCCTGATTTCCTGGCCGACCGCCGCTGCCAGGGCCTGGCCACCCTGCCCGCCTTCTGGCTCCTGGTTGGTTGATGGACCCCCGCCGGTCGCCGCTAGGCCGGCTCGCGTCATCATCGAGAGCGCGCCACGCCTGACACGCTTTCCGTCCGGCGGTTTGCCGTCGCGCTTGCGATCGACCAAAGTAGAACCTCCCAGCCTTCGCGCATCGGTTTCGAGCCCGCATTGCCGCCATCGGGCGGCGTGTCCGCACCTGTCCGGGTCGCCACATTTTCATGAGATGAAAATATTTGCCAGCGCGTTGACAAGCCGCGGGCGCGACAGAACAATCCCTGCAACGAGCGATAATAAACATCGTGAGGGGATCATGATCAATAAGCACAAATTCACGACTATTCTTGTCTGCGCCGCTTTTTCGAGCGTGTTCGCCGGAGCATCACAAGCAAAAGACCTGCGCATCGCCACCGAGGGAACCTATGCGCCGTGGAGCTTCGTCGACGCCGGCGGCAAGCTGACGGGTTGGGACGTCGATATCGCCAACGCCCTGTGCGAGGCGATGAAGGCCAAGTGCACGATCATGGCGCAGGAATGGGACGGCATCATACCCGGCCTCAACGCCAGGAAATACGACCTGATCGTCGCCAGCATGGGCGTCACCGAAAAGCGCAAGCAGCAGGTCGCCTTCTCCAAGAAATACAAGAACACGGCGAGCCAGTTCGTCGGGAAGAAGGATGCGCCCGCCGACACCAGCCCCGACGCGCTCAAGGGCAAGCGCATCGGCGTCCAGCGCGGCAGCATCCAGGATGCCTATCTGACCGCGACCTATCCGAAATCGGAGATCGTGCGCTACGACAAGACCACCGATGTCGAGCTCGACCTCATCGCCGGCCGCGTCGACCTGCTGCTCGCCAACAAGGTGACCTCGATGCTCGGCTTCCTGAAGCGGCCGGAAGCGGCGAGCTTCGCGCTCGTCGGCCCGGAATACACCGGCGGCCTGCTGGGCGAAGGCAACGCCATCGCCCTGCGCAAGGACGACGCCAAGCTGCTCGAGGAGGTCAATGCCGCCATCGATACGCTGATCGCCAACGGCACCTATGACAGCATCACCAGGAAGTATTTCGACTTCAAGCTGATGTGAATCGACACGCTGTGCCGAAGGCGGGCCCGGGCTGCCTTCGGCTGGGAAGAACGAGACCGACTCGATGATCACCTTTGCGACACTCGGCCCGAGCGGCACCAACCATGAGCTCGTGACCAGGGAATACATCAAGTTCCACGAGATTCCCGACAGCGAGATCGTGCTGGTGCCCGATTTCGACATGGCGACAAGCGGGCTGATGCGGGGCGACTATGATTTCGTCGTCCAATGCGCCGTCCACCCCGACACGCCGCCGACGCTCGGCACGCATTTCCACAAGGTCTTCGCGGTCGACAGCTTCATCTCCCGCAGCAAGGAGTTGGCGGTGCTGACTCGCTCGGAGGTCGAGCAGCCGAAATCGATCGGCCTGCTGGCGCCGGCGACCGAGAGCTATATCGACATCGGCCGCTGGGAGACGCGCGTCTCGGATCCTTCGCTGCCGATCATCTTCCAGAACCTGCTCGCGGGGAAGTACGACTCGGCGCTGGTCTATCTCGAATATGCCGAGCAGTATCCTGACCGCGTCCGCGTCGACGAGATCCTCGGCTCGCCCGACGATGTCTGGATCGTCTATGCGGACGAGCGGACCTCCGGCGGCAAGCTCCAGGCCTGGCGGGACGGGCCTGTCCGCGAGCTGATCCGCCAGAAGGTCGCGAGCCGCGCCGCCGAGGATGCGGGAGCCGCGCTGCCATGACGCTGGCCTGGCTCTCCGGCTATGGGCTGCAACTGCTTTACGGAGCGGGGGTGACATTGTCGGTCGCCGCGGTGGCGCTGCTGTTCGGAACGGCCTTCGGCCTGTCGCTCGGCGCGCTCAAGACCTATGGCAGCAGGCCGTTTCGCTATGTCGCGGAAGCCTATACCGCGATCGTCAGGGGCGTGCCCGACCTGATCGTCATCTACCTCATCTATTTCGGCGGCACGATCGCCCTCACCCGGCTGACCGGGCACTATGTCGACATCAACGGCTTCGCCGCCGGCGTGGCGGCGCTGGCCTTCATCTTCGCGGCCTATGCCAGCGACATCTTCCGCAGCGCGATCAGGCAGGTCCCGCGCGGACAGTCGGAGGCGGCGCATGCGCTCGGCCTGCCGCGGAGCGTCACCTTCTTCAAGGTGGTGCTGCCGCTGGCCTGGCGGATCGCGCTGCCGGGCTTCGGCAATCTTTCGATCATCCTGATCAAGCAGACCTCGCTCATCTCGGTGATCGGGCTGGAGGAACTGCTCAGGGCCTCCGCCGTCGTTTCCGGCGCGACGCGAGAACCGTTCTTCGTCTACGCCGTCGCCGCGCTGCTCTATCTCGCCATCACCAGCACCGCGTCCTGGGGCCTGCACCGCGCCCGTATCCGCTCCAATCGTGGCTTTGCCTGAGCGATCCCATGCTTGACCTCCAGATCATGGCCGAGGCTTTCCCGAACCTGCTCCAGGGCGTCGGGCTGACGGGCAGGCTTGCCATCCTCATCCTGATCTTCGGCATGGTGATCGCGATACCGCTGGCCTATGCGCGCAATGCGCACTCGGCCTGGCTGCATGGGCCGGCGAGCGCCTACATCTTCGTCATTCGCGGCGTCCCGTCGCTGCTGCAGGTCTTCCTGGTCTATTACGGGCTCGGGCAGTTCGAATTCATCCGGAGTTCGGCGCTCTGGCCGATCTTCCGCGACCCGTTCTGGTGCGTGATCATCGCGCTCGGGCTGAACTCAGCCGCCTATACCGCCGAGATCATCGCCGGCGCGCTCAGGCTCGTGCCGAAGGGGCTCAACGAAGCGGCGCGGGCGCTCGGCCTGTCCTGGTTCCAGACGCAGCGCAAGATCATTATCCCGCTCGCGGCCCGCCTCGCCCTGCCCGCCTATGAGAACGAGATCATCCTGACGGTGAAGGCGACCTCGCTGGCGAGCACCATCACCCTGCTGGACCTCACCGGCGCGGCCCGGCTGGAGGTGTCGAACACCTTCGCGCCCTATGAGGTCTTCCTCACCGCCGGCGCGATCTATTTCTGCATCACGACGACGCTGAGCTGGCTGCTGCGCAAGCTCGAGCAGCGCCTGTCGATCGAGAACCGCGGCGTCGCGCAGAAGGCGCGGGAGCTTCGGCTCGGCGCGGCGGCGCACGCCTGAGAGCCGACCCGCGGTCGATCCTCACACCGGCACCGCGCCGTGCACCTTGATCTCCTTCAGGACGAGGTTGGTGCGGACATGCGCGATGCCTGGCAGCCTGAACAGGAAATTGTCCAGGAACTCGTTGTAGGCGTCCTTGTCGCGGCAAACGATATGCAGGTGGTAATCCGCCTCGCCCGTGGTCGCGAAGCACTCCAGCACCTCCGGCCGCTCGGCCACGCGTGAGATGAAGGTCGCGACGTGGTCGGCCTCGTGCCGCACCAGCCCGACATGCACGATCGCGCTGAAGGCGAGCCCCGCTTTGCCCGGATCGACGATCGCGCGGTAGCTCGCGATCACGCCCGCCTCCTCCAGCGCCCGCACGCGCCGCCAGCAGGCGGACGCCGACATGCCGGCGCGCTCGGCCAGATCCTGGTTCGAGATGCGGGCGTCGCCCTGCAGCAGAGCGACGAGCTTGCGATCCTGATCGGTGAGTTGCATCTGGCGGGGCTCCGGAAGGATCATCCTGTCAGGCGGCCATTCTCGGTGAAATCGACCGATCGAGCAACCAATTCCGGCAAACAAGACAGATCTTTCCAGAGCAGGCGGCCTAGACTCGCCGCGAGAATTGCCGGGAGGTCCGCGCCATGAATGCCATCACGCCGATCGGCCCGCTCTTCGACTACGCGCTGGGCGATCGCTACACCCGCAGCAGCGGCCGTGTCTTCCTGACCGGCACGCAGGCGCTGGTGCGGATCGCGCTCGATCAGGCCCGGCGCGACCGCGCCGCCGGGCTCGATACGGCGGGCTTCATCTCAGGCTATCGCGGCTCCCCGCTCGGCGGCGTCGACCTCGAACTCTGGCGCTCCAGCGATCTCCTGAAGCAGCACGGCATCGAGTTCCTGCCGGCGGTCAACGAGGACCTCGCCGCCACTGCCGTTCTCGGCTCGCAGCAGGTCGAGACCAATCCGGACCGGACGGTGCAGGGC
This sequence comes from Allobosea lupini, assembly GCF_900109525.1. GTDB lineage: Bacteria > Pseudomonadota > Alphaproteobacteria > Rhizobiales > Beijerinckiaceae > Allobosea > Allobosea lupini. The sequence continues at coordinate 803,791 of NZ_FOAN01000001.1, forward strand.
GTCTTCGGCCTCTGGTACGGCAAAGGGCCCGGCGTCGATCGTGCCGGCGATGCGCTCAAGCACGGCAACGCCTATGGCTCCTCGCCGCATGGCGGCGTGCTGGTCGTCGCCGGCGACGATCATGGCTGCGTCTCCTCATCGATGCCGCATCAATCCGACGTCGCCTTCATGGCCTGGTTCATGCCGACGCTGAACCCGGCTTCGATCGCCGAATACCTCGCCTTCGGCGAGTACGGCTACGCGCTGTCGCGCTATTCCGGCATGTGGGTCGGCTTCAAGGCGATCTCGGAGACGGTCGAGAGCGGCCAGTCGGTCGAATTGCCGGCGCCGCGCCGGTTCAACGATCCCGACTACACGCCGCCGGCCACCGGGCTGCACTATCGCTGGCCGGATCTGCCGGGTCCCCAGATCGAGGAGCGCATGGAGGCCAAGAAGATGGCGGTCTTCGCCTTCGCCGAGGCGAACCCGATCGACCGGCGCATCTACGACATCCCCGACGCCTCCTTCGGCATCGTCACCACCGGCAAGGCGCATCTCGACCTGATGGAGGCGCTGCGCCTGCTCGGCCTCGACGAAGCGGCCTGCCGCAGCCACGGCATCGACATCTACAAGGTCGGCATGGTCTGGCCGCTGGCGCGCCGGGCGGCGCTGGAATTCGTGCGCGGCAAGGCGGAGATCCTCGTCGTCGAGGAAAAGCGCGGCATCATCGAGAGCCAGCTCAAGGAGTATTTCTACGACTATCCCGGCCACAAGCCGCATTCGATGGTCGGCAAGCGCGACGAGGACGGCCATCGCCTGATCTCCTGGATCGGCGAGCTGTCGCCGCGCCTGCTCGCGCCGATCGTGGCGAAACGCCTGGACGCGCTGTTCCCGGATCTGCGCCTTGCCGAGCGGGCCGCGGCGCTCGCGCCCGAAGCCAGCCGGCTGATCCAGGTGCCGGGCGCGACGCGGACGCCGTATTTCTGCTCCGGCTGCCCGCACAACTCGTCGACCAAGGTGCCGGAGGGCTCGAAGGCGCTGGCCGGGATCGGTTGCCATTTCATGGCGAGCTGGATGGACCGCGAGACCAGCTCGCTGATCCAGATGGGCGGCGAAGGCGTCAACTGGGCGGCGTCGTCGCTGTTCACCGGCAAGGGCCACATCTTCCAGAACCTCGGCGAAGGCACCTATTACCATTCCGGCTCGATGGCGATCCGCCAGGCGATCGCGGCGAAAGCCAACATCACCTACAAGATCCTGTTCAACGACGCCGTCGCCATGACCGGCGGCCAGCCCGTGGACGGGCCAATCAGCGTACACGCCATCGCGCAGGAGGTCCGCGCCGAGGGTGTCGAGCGGATCGCGCTGGTTTCGGACGCGCCGGAGAAGTTCGCGCCGAGCAGCCTCCCCCATGGCGTGACGATCCATCACCGCCGCGAACTCGATGCGGTCCAGCGCGAATTGCGCGAGATCAAGGGCGTCTCGGTCCTGATCTACGAGCAGACCTGCGCCACCGAAAAGCGCCGCCGGCGCAAGCGCGGCACGATGGTCGATCCCCAGCGCTTCGCGGTCATCAACGACCTCGTCTGCGAGGGCTGCGGCGACTGTTCGGTGGCGTCGAACTGCCTGAGCGTCGAGCCGAAGGAGACGCCCTTCGGCCGCAAGCGGCAGATCAACCTCTCCAACTGCAACAAGGACTTTTCCTGCCTCGACGGCTTCTGCCCGAGCTTCGTTACGGTCGAAGGCGCCACTCGCCGCAAGCGGCAGGCGAGCGCGGACGACTTCGCCGGGCGGGCGGCGGCGTTGCCTGAACCGGCTCTGCCGGCGCTCGACAGGCCCTATGACCTGCTCGTCACCGGCGTCGGCGGTACCGGCGTCGTCACGGTCGGCGCGCTGATCGCGATGGCTGCGCATCTCGAAGGCAAAGGCAGCTCGGTGCTCGATTTCACCGGCTTCGCCCAGAAATTCGGGCCGGTGCTCTCCTTCATGCGGATCGCCGCTACGCCCGAGGCGATAAACCAGGTCCGCATCGACGCCGGCGCGGCCGACGCGCTGATCGGCTGCGATATCGTGGTGTCGTCCTCGCCCAAGGCCTCGGCGACGTATCGCGCCGGCATGCGCGCTGTCGTCAACCTGGCGGAGATGCCAACCGGCGACATCGTGCGCCAGCGCGACGCCGACCTCGCGACGCGCCGCCGGCTGAAGGCGATCGAGGCGGCGATGGGCGCCGACAACGTCCGCGCCATCGATGCCAATGCCCTCGCCGAGACGCTGTTCGGCGATGCCGTCTTCGCCAACATCGTCATGCTCGGCCATGCCTGGCAGCAGGGGCTGGTTCCGGTCGGGCTGGAGGCGCTTCACCGCGCCATCACGCTCAACGGGGTCGCGGTCGAGCGCAACCGGCAGGCCTTTGCCGCCGGCCGGCTCGCAGCCGCCGACCCGGCAGCCTTCGCGCCGGCACCTGTCGCCGTCGAGACGGAAGGCCTCGATGCGGTGATCACCCGCCGCGAGCGCTTCCTCGCCGACTACCAGGACGAGGCCTGGGCGCGGCGCTACCGGGCTGCTGTCGACAAGGTCCGCGCCGCCGAGCGGCCGTTCGGCAGCGAAGCGCTGACGCTGGCCGTCGCCCGCTCGCTGTTCAAGCTGATGTCCTACAAGGACGAATACGAGGTCGCGCGGCTGCACATGCAAACCGGCTTCCTCGACGAGCTGAAACAGCGCTTCGAGGGCGACTTCACGGTGAACTACCATCTCGCCCCGCCCTTCCTCGGCGGCGAGAAGGATGCGCGCGGACGCCCGCTGAAGCGCCGCTTCGGCCAGTGGATCCAGACGCCGCTGCGGCTGCTGGCCCGGCTCAAGACCCTGCGCGGCACCGCTTTCGACCCGTTCGGCTACACGGCGGAGCGCAAGATGGAGCGCGCGCTGATCGGCTGGTACGAGGGGCTGATCGACGAGCTGCTGGCACGGCTCCCGGCCCGGGGGCCGGACGCCCTGGCAACGATCGCCGCCTTGCCGATGGATATTCGCGGCTATGGCCCGGTCAAGGATGCCGCCGTGGAACGGGTCAAGGCCGCGGCGGAGCAGCGGCTGAACGAGCTTTCGGCGGCAGCAGCGAAGGAAGCCGCCTGAGCGCCATGCGGCAAACCCTACGGCACATCGCCTTCGAAGCGCACGCCGAGCGAGCCGAGCGCGCGCCAGTAATCCGGATAGGTCTTCGCCACGCAGCCGGGATCGAGGATGGTCACGCCGCCGATCTTCAACCCGGCCAGCGCGAAGCTCATGGCGATGCGGTGGTCGGCGAAGGTGTCGATCTCGGCCGGCAGCGTCTGGCCGGCCAGCGCCGGATCGGAGGCCACCAGCAGGTCGTCGCCCTCCTCGACACCGAGTCCGGTGCGAATCCGCGACAGGCCCTGCGCCAGCGCGGCGACCCGGTCGCATTCCTTGACGCGCAGATTGGCGATGCCGGTGAAGCGCACCGGCGTCCGGTTGAAGGCGGCGAGCACGGCGAGCGTCGGCACCGCATCCTGCATCTGTGAGCCGTCGATCTCAGCCGGCAGGTTGGGGAACGCGGCGATCAGCTCATGCGCCCTGGCGTCGGGCTGGGTGAAGGCGGAAGCCGGCACGCCGAGGTCGATCGCGCCGCCGGTCAGCACCTCCGCCGCCCAGAGATAGGTCGCGGCCGAAGCGTCCGGCTCGATCAGGTAGTCGGTCGCAGCGTAGCCGGTCGGGGCGATCCGCCAGCCGCCGCTCGCCGGCTCGGAGACTTCGGCGCCGAAGGCGCGCATCGTCGCCAGCGTCAGGTCGACATAGCCGCGCGCGCCGATCTCCTGCCCGGTCAGGACGACATCGACGGGGTTGCGCGCGCAGGCGCCTGCCATCAGCAGCGCCGAGACATATTGGCTGGAGAGCCCGCCATCGACCTCGACCAGCCCGCCTTCGAATCCGCCCTGCCCCTGGATGGTGACTGGCGGGCAGCCGCTCGGCGCGCTGATCGCAACGCCGAGCCGGGTCAACGCCTCGACCAAAGGCAGGATCGGCCGCTTGCGCATATGCTCGTCGCCATCGACGACGACCGTGCCGTCGACCAAAGCCGCTGCCGCCGTCAGGAAGCGGGTCGCGGTGCCGGCATTGCCGAGGAAGAGCGGTCCGGCCGGCGCCTTGAGCCGCCCGTCGCTGGTGACGATGAAGCTGGTCGCGTCGGGCTCGTCGATCGCGACGCCCATGTCGCGCAGCGCCTGCGCCATATAGCGGGTGTCGTCGCTCTTCAGCGCGCCGCTGAGCCGGCTGGTGCCCTTCGCCAGAGCCGCGACCAGCAGCGCCCGATTGGTGATCGATTTCGAGCCGGGCGGCATCACGCGGCCGGTCAGGGCGGCCGTCGTCGGCAGGATGGTGAGTTTGCTCAGGGCGGGTTGGGTCATGGCAGGCTCGCGGCTCGGTCGCGAGGGTCTTAGACCGTGCCGCCGCCTAGCGGAAGCCGCGTCCGCGGGCCTTCAGCCCTTCGCCAGCCCGAACCCGCCGACCGGCTGCGTGACGACATGGCTGTCGAAACCGGCGATGATCGGCCTGGCCTTGGCGATCGCCGCCTGCACCGCCGGCAGAGCGAGCGAAGCCTTGTGGCTTTCTTCCTTGTCCCAGACTTCGGTCACCCAAATCGCATCGGCATCGCCGGGATCGCGAGCGACGATGTAGCTCAGGCAGCCAGGCATGGTGCCGCTGCTCTCGAGGATGTAGCCGATCAGCGCCTCGCGCTCGCCGGGCGTGGCCCGCATCTTCCCGATCAATCCGTACATGGCAGGCACCTCCTCGAGTCCGGCCGCAGCCTGCCCTCCGGCCTGATACGGCGCAATCAGCCGTCCTGACTGGACCTGTCAGCAGTGCAGGCTCAACCAAGCGTGCCTAGCGCCCGCAAGGCCTTCAGCGTCTCGCGCAGGCCGCGATGCAACGGCTTGTCCTTGCGCAGGACGAGGCCGAGCGTGCGATGCACCCGCGGCGTCAGGGCGCGCACCACCAGCCCGTCGTTCTCGCCATACACTGCCATGCCCGGGAGGATGGCGCAGCCGAGGCCGGCGCCGACCAGCCGCTTGATCGCCTCGACGCTGCCGAGCGACATCACCGGTTTCAGCGTCACGCCGGCTCGGGCGAACCATTCGTCGGCGATGCGGCGGGTGATGCCGCCCGGCTCGAACAGCAGCACCGGCAGGCGCGCCATCGCCTCGGGCGTCAATCGCGCCGGCAACTCCATGCCGGGCGGCGCGATCACGGCGAATTCGTCCTCCAGCAGCGGCGTGACGTCCAGAGCGCGACCTGCGGCCGGCAGCGAGACCAGGCCGATATCGATCTGATTGTCCTCGATCGCCTTGACGATGTCGGAGGTGTTGCCGGTGCTGACCGTGATTTCCAGTGTCGGGTGTTGCTGGCGCAATTCGCGCAGTACCGGCGGCAGCAGGAAGATGCAGGCGGTGGCGCCGGTGCCGATCCGCACGCGGCCCATCGCCCCGGTCGCATGGCGCGCCATCGCCTCTTGCGCGGCCGCCACCGCCGCCTCGATCCTTCCGGCATGGTCGAGCAGTTCCGTCCCCGCCGCGGTCGGCTGTGCCCGGCGCCCGACCCGCTCGATCAGCACCGTGCCGAGGCGGCGCTCCAGTTCACGGATCTGCAGGCTGACCGCCGGCTGGCTCAGGCCCAGTCGCTCGGCCGCCGCCGAGAAACTGCCGAGCGCGATCACCTGGCGGAAGCTGTCGAGCTGGTCGAGGCGAAGATCGCGCATCTCAAAGAATTTCTCATGCTCTGCATAACTTCGAGAAGCTTCATTTATGGCACGGCAAAGCGCAAGATCGCCGTGATGACAAGAATCGACTCCTCCCCCTCCACGCCACCCGTCGTCGTCCGCGACACGGAAGAAGCCGACATGGCTGCGATCCAGGCGATCTACAGCCATCATGTCCTAACCGGCCTCGCCAGCTTCGAGGAGACGCCGCCGAGCGTCGCGGAGATGCTAGCGCGTCGGCGGGCGGTGCTGGCACTCAGCCTGCCCTATCTCGCTGCCGAGCAGGGCGGCCGGATCGTCGGATACAGTTATGCCAGCAGCTACCGGCCCCGCCCGGCCTACCGCCACACGATCGAGGATTCGGTCTATGTCGCCGAGGGACAGGCCGGGCGCGGCATCGGCGGCGCTCTGCTCGCGGCACTGATCGCCCGCTGCGAGGCCGGCCCGTGGCGGCAGATGCTGGCGGTGATCGGCGACAGCGGCAATGCCGCCTCGATCGCCCTGCATCGCCGTTTCGGCTTCGAGCCAGTCGGCACCTTGCGCTCGGCCGGCTTCAAGTTCGGCCGCTGGGTCGACACTGTCCTGATGCAGCGCAGCCTCGGGCCGGGAGACCAGACGTTGCCACAGCCATGGACGGCCGGATCGGCCGGGTGATCTCCCGCAGCACCGTCTTCTGCCTCGGGCTGGCGCAGCTCATTTCCTGGGGCGTGTCCTATTATCTCGTCGGCGCCTTCGGCGAGCGGATCGCAGGCGAGCTCGGCTGGTCGCAGGCGATCATCCATGGCGGGCTCTCGGCCGGCCTGCTGGTGATGGGTTTGACCTCGGGCGCGGTCGGCCGCCTGATCGACCGCCATGGCGGCCGCACGGTGATGTGCCTGGGATCGCTCCTGACAGCCGCCGGCTGCCTCGGCCTCGCCTTCGCCCATACTATCGCGGCCTATTACGCCGCCTGGCTCTGCCTCGGCCTCGCCATGCGGCTCAGCCTCTATGACGCCGCCTTTGCGGCGCTGGCTCGGATCGGCGGCAGCGCAGCGCGCCGGCCGATCGCCCAGATCACCCTGCTCGGGGGCCTGGCCTCGACCGTGTTCTGGCCGCTCGGCCATGTGCTCGCCGAGCAATTCGGCTGGCGCGGCGCCCTCATCGCCTATGCCGGCTTCGCGCTGCTCACCTTGTCGCTGCACCTGACCTTGCCCACTGTCTCCGCGCGGCCTTCGTCTGACGCGGCTGCCGCGAAGCCCGTCGTCACGCTCAGCCCGGCCGACACGCGCTTCGCCGGCCTGCTCTACGCGTTGATCGTCACCTTCGCCGGCGTGCTCAACGCCGGCATGTCCGCCCATATGATCGGCATCCTCGCCGGGCTCGGACTGCCCGCCGCGGCCGCGGTCTGGATCGGCGCGACCCGCGGCATCGGCCAGTCGCTGGCGCGGCTCGGCGAGGTGCTGTTCGGGGCGAAGACCAGCCCGTTCGACCTCAACCTCGTCGCCTGCCTGGTCCTGCCGCTGTGCTTCGTTGTCGGGCTCGCCGGCGGGGCGAGCGCCATCGCGGCACTCGCCTTCGCCTTCTGCTACGGCGCCGGCAACGGTGTGCTGACGATCACGCGCGGCACGCTGCCCCTGATGCTGTTCGATCCGAAGAGCTATGGCGCCTATGTCGGGCGTTTGCTGGCGCCGGGCTTTTTCCTCTCGGCCGCCTCGCCGCTCGCCTATGCCCTGCTAATCGAGCGCTATGGCGCTGCGGCAGCGCTGATCCTGTCGGGAACGCTGGCGCTGGCCATGCTGGTCTCGGCCATCCTGCTCAGAGCGCGCTTCCACAGCCTGCCACGCTCCTGACAATCTCTGTCAGCACACCTCGCAGGAACAATGCGGCAACATCGGCGGCTGCGTGCTACTCATGCCCGCCTCCCGCCCGGCTGCACTGGCACGAGCCGGCGATTGCCCTATCTCTACGGCTTAGCCCGAACCGGACACCACCATGGCCCGCAAGACCACGCTCGCCGAACAGGCCGCGACGCTGGAAGACATGTTCGACCGCAAGTCCGCACAGGACTCGGCGGCCGATCGGAACGCCCGCGTCATCTCGGTGCGCGGCGCGCGCGAGCACAATCTCAAGAATGTCGATCTCGCGATTCCGCGCGACAAGCTGGTGGTGTTCACCGGCCTCTCCGGCTCGGGCAAGTCCTCGCTCGCCTTCGACACGATCTATGCGGAGGGCCAGCGCCGCTATGTCGAGTCGCTCTCGGCCTATGCCCGCCAGTTCCTCGAGATGATGCAGAAGCCCGATGTCGACCAGATCGACGGGCTCTCGCCGGCGATCTCGATCGAGCAGAAGACGACCTCGAAGAATCCGCGCTCGACCGTCGGCACCGTCACCGAGATCCACGACTATATGCGCCTGCTCTGGGCGCGCGCCGGCATCCCCTATTCGCCGGCGACCGGCCTGCCGATCGAGAGCCAGACCGTGCAGCAGATGGTCGACCGCCTGGTCGAGCTGCCGGAGAAGACCCGCGGCTACCTGCTGGCGCCGGTGGTGCGCGGCCGCAAGGGCGAGTTCCGCAAGGAGATGGCCGACTGGCTGAAGCGCGGCTTCCAGCGCGTCAAGGTCAATGGCGAGTTCTACGAGATCCCGGACGCGCCGGCGCTCGACAAGAAGTTCAAGCACGACATCGACGTGGTGGTCGACCGCATCGTCATCCGGCCCGATCTCGGCGCCCGCCTCGCCGACTCGCTGGAGCAGGCGCTCGACCTCGCCGACGGTATCGCGGTCTTCGAATATGCCGACGAGAAGGAGGAGAACGGCGAGGCCAAGCGCGTCACCTTCTCCTCGAAATTCGCCTGCCCGGTCTCCGGCTTCACCATCCCCGAGATCGAGCCGCGCCTGTTCTCGTTCAACAACCCGTTCGGCGCCTGCCCGGCCTGCGACGGCCTCGGCCACGAGATGCGGATCGATCCCGAGATGATCGTCCCGGATCATTCGCTCAGCCTGAAGAAGGGCGCGATCGCGCCCTGGGCCAAGTCGACCTCGCCCTATTACGGCCAGACGCTCGACGCGCTCGCCAGGCATTTCGGCTTCTCGACCACCAAGCCCTGGAGCGAGCTGCCGCAGAGCGCCCGCGACGCCATCCTGTTCGGCACCGGCACCGAGGCCGTGCGCATGGCCTACAACGACGGCCTGCGCGCCTATGAGGTGAAGAAGCCCTTCGAGGGCGTGATCACCAATATGGAGCGGCGCTGGAAGGAGACCGAGAGCGACTGGGCCCGCGAGGAGATCGGCCGCTTCATGTCGGAGACGCCGTGCGCGGCGTGCAACGGCTTTAGGCTCAAGCCCGAGGCGCTGGCGGTCAAGATCGACATGCGCCATATCGGCGAGATCTCGCAGCTCTCGGTCAAGGACGCGCTCGCCTGGGTCAGCGCCCTGCCCTCGCGCCTGTCGGCGAAGCAGAACGAGATCGCCCCGCGCATCCTCAAGGAGATCCGCGACCGGCTGACCTTCCTGCTCGATGTCGGCCTGGAATACCTGACGCTGGCGCGCGGCTCGCGCACGCTGTCAGGCGGCGAGAGCCAGCGCATCCGCCTCGCCAGCCAGATCGGTTCGGGCCTCACCGGCGTGCTCTATGTGCTGGACGAGCCCTCGATCGGCCTGCACCAGCGCGACAATGAGCGCCTGCTCGGCACGCTGCGCCGCCTGCGCGACCTCGGCAACACCGTGATCGTGGTCGAGCATGACGAGGACGCGATCCTCACCGCCGACTATGTCGTCGATGTCGGCCCCGGCGCCGGCATCCATGGCGGCGAGATCGTCTCGAAGGGCACCCCGCAGGACATCCTCGCCGACCCGAACTCGCTCACCGGCAAATACCTCACCGGCGAGATGAGCGTCCCTGTCCCTGCCAAGCGCCGCAAGCCGCAGAAGGGCCGGAGCCTGAAGATCGTCGGCGCCCGCGGCAACAACCTCAAGGACGTCACGGTCGACATCCCGCTCGGCCTGTTCACCTGCATCACCGGCGTGTCGGGCGGCGGCAAGTCGACGCTGGTCATCGACACGCTCTACAAGGCGATCGCGCGCAAGCTCAACGGCTCGATCGAGCACCCTGCCCCGCATGACCGCATCGAGGGCATGGAGCATCTCGACAAGGTCATTGACATCGACCAGTCGCCGATCGGCCGCACCCCGCGCTCGAACCCGGCGACCTATACCGGCGCCTTCACGCCGACCCGCGAATGGTTCGCCGGCCTGCCCGAGGCCAAGGCGCGCGGCTACCAGGCCGGCCGCTTCTCGTTCAACGTCAAGGGCGGCCGCTGCGAGGCCTGCCAGGGCGACGGCGTCATCAAGATCGAGATGCACTTCCTGCCCGACGTCTACGTCACCTGCGATGTCTGCAAGGGCAAGCGCTATGACCGCGAAACGCTCGAGGTGAAATACCGCGACCGCTCGATCGCCGACGTGCTCGACATGACGGTCGAGGAGGCCAAGGACCTGTTCAAGGCCGTGCCCTCGATCCGCGACAAGATGGTGACGCTCGCGCGCGTCGGGCTCGACTATGTCAAGGTCGGCCAGCAGGCGACGACGCTCTCGGGCGGCGAGGCGCAGCGCGTCAAGCTCTCCAAGGAGCTCTCAAAGCGCGCCACCGGCCGCACCCTCTACATCCTCGACGAACCGACCACCGGCCTGCACTTCCACGACGTCGCCAAGCTGATGGAGGTGCTGCACGAACTGGTCGAGCAGGGCAATTCCGTGGTGGTGATCGAGCACAATCTCGAAGTGATCAAGACCGCCGACTGGATCATCGACATGGGCCCCGAAGGCGGCGACGGCGGCGGCGAAGTCGTGGCGCAAGGCACGCCGGAAGATGTGGTGCGGATCGGCAAAGGCCACACCGCGCGCTTCCTCAAGGAGGTGCTGGAGCGGCGGCCGTTGAAGGGCAAGGGGGCAAGGCAGGCGGCGGAATAAAGCTTTGAGCAGATACGAGGAATTCGCTGCCAACGCCTTATGTAAAATAGAAATTCAGGTCAACGCTAAAACAACATTGTTTACCAAGTCAGTTACCGTGTCATCCGCTTGAGATTGTACTACGACAACGCTTGATGGATGCGCGGCGATATTCCGGCGGTCTAATTTATCTTTCAAAATTTTAAATATATTGGAATTGAACAATCCCGCACTACTACAAATCGCTATGACCTCTGACTCTTTCAGATCATCCAAAAAATTATCGTAGCTACCAACAATGATGCCAACCTTTTTTGGGTACCGCTTGATTATGGCGGCATTAAAAGCTGCAAGCCGAGACGGATCTTTTAAGATCCAGTCCAGTAAATGAGCATACGTCAGATTCCAAACCATAACGATGCACGCGCGAAAAGCCTCGGCGCGGTAACATTTAAGCGCCTCAAAAAGGAACGCCCGTTCGTTTATGTTCGGGATTTTTGCCGGAAGGTCAGTAAGAATTTTGCTGACTGCGACTACACTATGATGAACCCCGTATCGTTTGTCTAAGTCGACGCGCACCCCTCTTTCCAATTTATAGCCACCTTTGGCCTTCATGAGCTCCTTGTAGCTCACCATCCGAGGCAAGTATTTTGAGACTCCCGGATCGGCCAAATGCAACTCTTCGAAGCAACGCCGTATGGCAGAATTGTCAAAAATTTCGCGCTTGGCATTGACGTGCAAATGCCAAGCAAAAATCTTGATCCTACCTCGTGGAGACAGCTGCTGAAAATCTGAAACTTGGCTTACGAGTTCAGACAGCTCCATTTTTACCCAACTTCTGTACGTAGTCCAATCCGATATGGTTGATTTCGTACTCGCCGGCATCGTTCTTCGCGAAGAATTTCTTCGACTTAAGGTCGCGCAACGGCTGCCAAAAATCTGGAATATTGATCGACCACCCCATTGAACGGAAACACGTATAGATATGACCGGCAGTCACACCATCCGTGCCTCGATTCTCCTTCAACCAAGCAGCAGCGATTAGATACTTTTTAGCTTGGCTTCCGGCATCCTTCCCCGCCGCGAAAGTCTGCAACGAAACAGGTGAGTTCATATCAATCTCGACGATATCCGGCGCCTTGGGGGCTTTACGCGGGCGCGATACCTTCGGCGCGGCAGGAGCCGCATCGATGATTTCGGACCGGTCATCTTCGTCATCGACCTGTTCTTCGTCGACTGGATCACCGCCATTTAATGCCGGAGCTGCCATCGGAATGCGCTTGACGATGGTATGTGTCGCAGGACGAAGCGCGTTCGTAATTGCCTGCGTGATTTGCTCAATGTTGCCATCAGCAATCTCAGCATCGACCATAACGAAGCGGATGCGTGACGTACCGCCCTGTTTAACCGGAGCCTTTGCCATTACACCCCCAGGCTGTTGAAACCGCCCATCCGGCATACTTGAACGACTTTATCTGTACCCAGCTCAACCACAAGGGGCAATGTTTCCTTTCTGTTCCTCCATCTAGCTAAAGCCTCAGGATTTTTGTGGACAGCGCGAATGAGCTGAATTTCTTGGGGCACTCGCAGACTAAGGCAACGGCCGCGTTGGCTCCGGATCAAAACGAGGAATGTCAGCAAACCAACGACTGTGAGCTTCGAAATAGGTGGCTATCGCTAGTCCGATCTCCGCGTTGTGATCGGGGTTCGGTTTTGCCGCGCTTCCCTCTGGAAACCACATCCCTGCACCGCGCTTGACATGCGTCACCTCATCGTCGGTCGCTCCAAGGAATGCGGCTGCCAGCCCCACCTCCGATCGCGTCCTTGCCGATAGCAACCGGCCTATGCCGCGATCCAACAGTCGCTTTGGCAAGGTATCGACTAACTCGGTCGTCAAAGGTCCGCACAGCCCTTCCTCGTTGAGCACGGTGGTCATACCCATCGGCTCCCACGCATGTTTGGGGCTCTGATCTGAAACGATCAGGTGAAGCACCGCCACATAAGGAAACCCAGCTTTCAAAAGCTGCCCCGCTTGGGAAAACCCCATCTCATTCGGCGACTTCCCTTGCCGTTGAAAGCTGGCGCGAATGACTTTGATTTCCGCCGCGATCACCCTGCTCAAAAGCAACTCGTCGCCTTCGTAAGGGATAATCAGAAGATCGATATCGCCCGGATTATTGACCTCAGGGAGAACCCGATTTGTCGGAACGGCGATTGCAGCATAGACCCCGCTGTCACGCGGCATAACGTTGAAATAATCCGGCTGGAGCGAGCAGTAGACCAAGCCAAACAACTTGCGCTGCAAGATCAACGAAGCGGTCATAAGCTTCTCTTCCCGCTTCAGCGCGTCAGTGCGGGATGCGAGCACGCCGATTGAGCCAGACTTACGATACCAGCCGCGCGATACCGTCCGGTAGCGATCAGGCCCAGCGATCGGATCCACGTGCTTTGTCACGGCAGGACGATCTGTGAGCGGCGAAAGTGATGTCAAGACTTACGTGGATGAGCGCGGGAAACCCCTCTCCCGAATGGGAGAGGGGCAGGGGTGAGGGCCTGCCGCCGGTAGTTGGGGCAAAACGGTTGCCGCTGCACCTTCTGCGGATACGGCAGGCCCTCATCCGGCGCTCCGCGCCACCTTCTCCCATCCGGGAGAAGGCAAGAGGCGTCGCGGCTCCCTCGCCTTCCCGTCATGCTCGGGCTTGTCGCGAGCACCCACGCCTTGCGACGCGCATGGCCGGCGCCGGCCCGCGAAACGCCGCTCGCCCGGTCGTTCCGGCGCGAAGACGTGGATGGTCGGGACAAGCCCGACCATGACGGGAGCGAACTTATCCCCGCCCCCAAAACCTCCCGTATAATCCCTTCGCCCATCACCCATACGGGGCGGCCGTCCGGAGGTATGCCAGAGGCTGGGTGAGGGTCGGCGCCTGCGGGCGGGGGTTACGCCCCGCTCCCGGGAGGCTTCGGGGCACCGCCCTGGGGGCAATACGACCCCTGTGCGAGGAGCTCGCTAGATGGACGGCCCGCCAGGCGCCGCCCTGTTCACATGCCGGCGCGACCACCCGTTGAGGGGCACTGGCGCCGGCAGGAGCGGGACGACCGGCAGGCCAACCGCAGAAGCGCGGCCCGAAGACTGAAAGAGCCGAAGGCGGAGCGCCACGGGGCGTGCGGATGGGGACCATCCGCGCCGCTTCCTGGCTTAACGGAAGCGGATGCTACTCAACGCGCCTCGCGGCGCTCCGCCAGCCCCGTATTTTGACGCGCCCGCAGGCAGGCCTGCGGGCGGGATTTGGCGCGCGCCTTCCTTCTCCCCTCGGGGGAGAAGGTGGCGGCGCGAAGCGCTGACGGATGAGGGCCTCCATGCAGGGCGAGCGGCAAGCATCTCACCCGGTCGTACCGCCCTCATCCCCCTGCCGGGACCTTCTCCCCCGAAGGGAGAAGGCAGAGGCCTTGCGTCAGCGGCCGAAGGCCCGGCGCAGGACCGCTTCGTTCTCTTCCTGCCGCTTCCTGTCCTCGTCGGCCCGCCGGGTCTCCTCCTCCAGCGCCCGCTTCTGGGCGACCTCCCGCGCGCGGCGGTCTTCGAGGGCCTTGGCCCGGGCCAGTCTTGCTTGACCCTGCCCGTCCAGCTGCCAGAGCCCGGCGAGATTGGCGCCGGCAGCGGCGATGCCGGCCAGCAGGACGGCGATCTGGAGCCGCTGGAAGAGCGGGAGCGTCCGCGGATCGTCGCCCATGGCCATGACCTGCGCGGGGCGGCGGGGCGAGCCGTTGGGGACGATGCCGATCGCCTTCCCCGCCGGCCGGTCGCGGAAGGCGAGCCACCGGCGCGTCACCGCCTGGCGCAGCTGCTGGCGATCGGCCGCGACCAGCTCGTGGTGGAGCGCGACCTGCACGGTGTCGCCATGGGGAATGAAGTTGCCGTTCCAGCCGGGGCCGCGCAGCCAGAACGATTTTACGTGGAGCATGGCGTCGTAGAACCGCCGGGAGACCACGATCACGGTGACGTCGGCATGGAGCGCGCGCCGGTACATCAGCGTCGAGCCGCTGGAGAACAGCCAGACGGGATTGAACAGCCTGGTGACGATATCGGCCCTCTCGACGGCCTGCACCTCGTGCCAGGGGATCAGGACCTGCCTGACCCAGCGGTGCTGAATGCCGGCCGGCGAGAGGGTGAAGACCGGCTTGCCGGGGCGGTAGCGCGCCCGCAGCGCCACCACGATGACGCCGAGGCCCAGCGCCAGGGCCAGGGCGATGAAGGCAAAGTGGCCTCGCGACGCAGGCTTGTCGTCGGCATCGGCGAGGACGAGCAGGGCGAGCCCGATGACGATCAGCAGCAGGCCGGTCGGCAGCAGCCGGGCGACGCTGGTCGTCATGCGGTATTCCAGCGTCCTGCGGAGATCCTGACCCTCGTCGTCCACGGCTGCCCCCGGCTGCGACAATGAGCGCGAGCCGCCCCATGCCGGCGGAGCAGCCCCGCCACACTGGCCGAACGCGTCGGCGCCGGCAAGGAGGGCCGGGGCGGCGGGCGCGGGGCCGCAGGAGGAGCCAGCCGCGCCCTTGCGTCGCACGGCTTTGTGAGGGTCTTGTTTACGCCTTGTTAAACCCGGCACTTTCATCCCTGCGATGCAAACAGGAGATGACCCAATGATCAGACTGGCCCCTCTGGCGGCACTCAGCCTTCTTTCGGCAACGGCTTCGGCTTTCGCCGCCCCGGCACAGCCGCTCGGCCAGTTCAAGCAGTGGAATGCGGCTGCCTATGACAATGCGAATGGCAAGCGTTGCTATATCGTCTCCTCGCCGAGCGCCGAGACACCTGCGACGTTGCGTCATGGTGACGTGTTCTTCTTCGTTCAGACCGCGCCGAACGCGCAAGCCCGCACCGAGTCGAGCTTCCAGACCGGCTATGATTTCGCCAAGGATTCGACCGTCACCGTGACGATCGGCGACGAGACGTTCCGCATGCTGACCTCGGGCAACAATGCCTGGCTGCAGCGGCTGGAGCGCGAGGGCGAGCTGCTCGCGGCGATGAAGGCCGGCGACGAGATGGTGCTGGCGGCGCGCTCGGCCCGCGGCAACGAGACCAGCTACACCTTCTCGCTCGACGGCGTGACCGCGGCGTCGCGGCTGCTGGAGCGCTGCGGCTGACGCGCGGCTACAGGACGCCGTGGCGCTCGAAGACCGAGCGCAGGCTGTTGCCGGCGAGCAGCTCCTCGCGGGTCGTGTCCTCGGCCTCGATCTTGGCCAGCGCCCGCCGGATCGCCTCGGGCGCGATCGCGCGGGGCACGATGACGACGCCGTCGACGTCGCCGAAGATGAAATCGCCCGGCGCGACGCGGGCGCCGCCGAGCTCGACAGGCTCGTCGGCGGCCATCATCTCGGCCCGGCCCTTGGTGTCGAGAGGGCCGATGCCGCCATGGAAGACCGGGAAGCCGAGCTCGCGGATGCGGCGGACATCGCGCACCAGCCCATCGGTGAGGCAGCCGGCGGCGCCTCTCACCATCGAGGCGGTGGTGAGCAGTTCGCCCCAGGGCGCGATCCGGTCGGTCGGCCCGTCGCAGGCGAGCACCGGGATCTCGCCGGGCTCGAGGCTGTCGATCAGGTCCATCTCGAGGGCGTAAGGGTTATGGCCCTCGGGGAGATGGTAGCGTTTCATGTAAAGCCCGGTACGGGCAAAGCCGCAGAGCACGCTGGCCTCGTCGAGCGGGCGCACGAAGGGCTTCACCGCCTGGTCGGGATGGCCGAGTTCATCGAGCACATCGGAGAGCACCGCTGCATAGAGCCGGCCCTTCAGCTCGGCGAGATCGAGTTCCCTGGCCAGATCCGGCATGCGCGCTTCCCCTCTCCTCATTATGGGGGAAGCTTCCGGGCGCGGCGGCGGCGGGTCAAGCCGTCGCCGCTGCGTGGAGCGCGGTACAGCGCTGCGATTCAGGAGCGGGGCGAGAGGAGCGCCGCACGCAACAGCAGATAGAGCAACAGCCCGTTGAGCAGGTGCCAGCCCCAGTGCAGCCCGAGCGGCAGCGCGCCGCACAGGACGGAGTCGAGCGAGCGGAAGGTCAGCGATAGAGCGAAGACGAGGCCGGCGACGGCCATACGCCCCCCCGTGGCAGCATCTCCGCGGCCCCTCGCCGCAAGCGCCACACCAAAGAGGCCGATGAGAAAGCCGGCATAACCGGCCGAACCGCGCATGCCGGCCGGCAGCAATGGCGCAACGCCGGAGGCAAGGCCGAAGCAGGCGCCGAGGAAGAGCAGCGCGCCGATCGCCGCCAGCAATGGCGACAGTCCGAGGAACCGGTTGAGCGCCAGCCCGAAATAGCAGAGCGCGAAAAGCTGGATCGGCACGACATCGGCCAGCAGCGTCCAGCGCTGCGGCATGGTGTGGAACAGGAAGGAGCCGACGCCGATGATCCCGACCAGTATCGTCAGCGCTTCGACCGGCCGGTCGCGACGACCCTGCCGGCGCAGCATGAGGAATGCAGCCAGCGCGGCAAGCAGGAAGGCGGCATTGCTGATCGCATTGAGCGGCTCGGCCCAGAAGGCTCCGCTCAGCCGTTCGCAATAGCCCACGCCCTGCATGCCCTGTCCCGCGCCCGCTCGAATCGTCGAATCATGCCACCGACCTCATGCCGACGCATGACACGAGCCGGCCGAACCGGGCGGAATTTTCTTCGAATCCAGCCATGGTGAATAGCGCGTTACGCAGCCCCCGGGCTTGGCAACCGATATTGCAGCGCAAACTGCATGGCCCATCGCACCGATTCTGCATAGATCAGCGCCATATCCCGAGCGGACGCCAGCGCGCGCCAGTGAACGCCTAAAATTTAGGCCAAATTTTCACTGTTCTGACAAAATCGTTAAGCGCTCTGCGCGGGTCTGGCGCCGTTTCCAAACGATCTCTTAATTCGCCATGCGTCTAAAGCATAACAGAGCTGACGCCGCGCACCTGTGAGAGGCACCCTGATCGCTCTATATGCAGTGCACAACGAATTCATCGCTGTCGGGGCTAAGCCCCGCAAAACCAAAAGGTTATCACCATGTTCCTGACCATGATCGCTGCCAAGATTCGCGCCTATCTTCGCTATCGCGAGACCGTCCGCGAGCTGTCCCGCCTCACCGACCGTGAGCTCGACGATCTCGGCCTGTCGCGCTCGGACATCCAGTACGTCGCCCGCACCCACGCGGCCTGATTTCTGACCGCCTGGGTTAGACGAGTAGTTTCTCCTAGACTCCGCGTTCCTCCCCTCGGGGTCTGGTCGAAGAGCGAATGCCCGCTTCCGAGCGGGCATTTTGCGTTTCTGGGTCTGGATTCAGCCCAGCGCCCTTGACCTTCCGCGCTGCCGCGGACACATCGCGACCATGACAATCGCACCCATCCACGTCGTCGGCGGCGGCCTCGCCGGTTCGGAAGCCACCTGGCAGATCGCTGAGGCCGGCGTTCCGGTCGTCCTGCACGAAATGCGTCCGGTGCGCGGCACCGACGCCCACAAGACGGAAGGGCTCGCCGAACTGGTCTGCTCCAACTCCTTCCGCTCGGACGATTCGTCCTCCAACGCCGTCGGCCAACTGCATTGGGAGATGCGCCGGCTCGGCTCGCTGATCATGGCGAAGGGTGACACCCACCAGGTTCCGGCCGGCGGGGCGCTCGCGGTCGACCGCGACGGTTTCTCGCAGGCCGTCACCGCGGCACTGGAAGCCCATCCGAATGTCACGATTGAACGTGGCGAGATCGCCGGCCTGCCACCGGCCGATTGGGACAAGGTCATTGTCGCGACCGGCCCGTTGACCTCGCCGGCGCTGGCGGAGGGCATCCGCTCACTCACCGGCACGGGGGAGCTCGCCTTCTTCGACGCGATCGCACCGATCGTCCATTTCGACTCGATCGACATGGACGTCGCCTGGTTCCAGTCGCGCTATGACAAGGCGGGCCCGGGCGGCACCGGCGCCGACTACATCAACTGCCCGCTCGACCGCGACCGGTACGAGGCCTTCATCGACGCGCTGCTCGCGGCGGAGAAGACCGAGTTCAAGGAGTGGGAGGGCACGCCCTATTTCGACGGCTGCCTGCCGATCGAGGTGATGGCCGAGCGCGGCCGCGAGACGCTGCGCTGGGGGCCGATGAAGCCGGTCGGCCTGACCAACAAGCACAATCCGACGGTGAAGGCCTATGCCGTCGTCCAGCTCCGCCAGGACAATGCGCTGGGCACGCTGTTCAACATGACGGGCTTCCAGACCAAGCTGAAATACGGAGAGCAGGCGGCGATCTTCCGGATGATCCCCGGGCTGGAGAATGCCGAGTTCGCCCGGCTCGGCGGCATCCACCGCAACACCTATCTCAACTCGCCGGAACTGCTCGATCCGCAATTGCGGCTGAAGGCCGATCCGCGTCTGCGCTTCGCCGGGCAGATCACCGGCTGCGAGGGCTATGTCGAGAGCGCCGCGATCGGGCTGCTGACGGGCAGGCTCGCCGCGGCCGAGCGGCTCGGCCTGCCGCTGGAGCTGCCACCAGCGACGACGGCGCTGGGCGCGCTGGTCAACCACATCACCGGGGGTCATATCGTCACCATCGACGAAGGCCCGCGCTCCTTCCAGCCGATGAACATCAATTTCGGCCTGTTCCCGCATATCGAGGGCGTCGCGACCACGGGTCCGGACGGCAAGCGCCTGAAGGGCCCGGCCAAGAGCCTCGCCCGCAAGCAGGCGCTGACGGCGCGGGCGAAGATCGAGATGGATGGGTGGGTTGGGGCTAAGAGCGTCGAGGCGGCGGAATAACTGCCGTCATTCTCGGGCGGAGCGAAGCGCAGACCCGAGAATCTCATGACAAGAAGGCACCGATCAGAGCCTCCTTCTGCCTGAGATGCTCGGGTCAAGCCCGAGCATGACGCGCTGCTCTGCTACGCCCGTGCCGCACGCCACAGCGTCCATTGCCGCCGGAGCGGCGAAAGGCCGATGATGGTGCGGTAGGGATCGTAGCTGCGCCGCTCCATTTGCCGGAGATAGGGCTCGACCAACGCAACGGGGAGGAAGGCTGGCCTGATCGCGGCCGGCACGGTGGCGGAGAGGTCGTTGAGCTTGCGCAGATGGATGCGCGCCAGCGCCCGCATCTCCTTCAGCGAATAGGTCAGGCCCGGCCCGCCGCGGCCACGCACGATGTCCTCGCGGGTGACGCCGTTGCGGCCGAGCAGATCGGCCGGGAGATAAACCTGTCCGCGCGCCGCATGCCAGGGGAAGGCGCGCATCAGCCCGCAGAGCGCATAGGCGACGCCGGCATGGCCGGCGGCTGTCGCGCCGCCGGGATCGCGGCCTTGGCCCAGCACGAGGGACGCAAGCCGGATCAGCGCACTCGAGGTTTCGCCAGCATAGCCTTCGAGGTCGGAGAGCGCGGGCATAGGGTCGTCATAGAGATCGAAGACGCGCGCCTCGACCAGGCCTGAAAGCGGGGCGATCGGCAGGCGAAAGCGCCTGACGGTGTCAAGCAAAGCCTGCGCGACCGGGTGCCCCGACACGGGCGCGTCCGAACCGGCCTCGAGCACATCGCGCCACCATTGCAGGCGGACCTCGCCCGGCAACGGCTCGCTGACCTGCTCGCGCACGCGGGCGATCTCATGACTGAAGGCATAGAGCGCGAACAGGCCGGGCCGCAGCGCCTCGGGCGCATAAAGCGAGGCGATATAGCGGTCGGGATCGTGCTCCCGGACCAGCGCCAGGCAATGGCCATAGGCCTGGGAGAGCGGGGCCGGCGCAGTGCCGGCACGGTCCTCGGTTCTCGTGGTCATGCGCCCTCCCCGCTCCCGCCGTCACGCGGGTCGAAGCGGCGGCAGTCTAGGCTCAGGCAGCGGCCTTGGCTACGCGGGAGCGACATGGCTGGTTGGATTTGATCGCCGACTAGTCGACCGCGATCAGCGCTGCGGCAACGCGCCGCTCCTCGCCGACGAGGACGTTGTAGGTGCGTGCCGCGGCCGGCGTCGCCATCGCCTCGACGGTGATGCCGGCGGCCTTGAACGGATCACGCAGCGCGGGCGGCAGGAAGGCGATGTCATGGCCGATGCCGAGGATCAGGAAATCGATCGTTTCGGCCTCGTCGAGAACCGGCTGCAGGCTCTCCAGCGTGACCTGCGCGAAGGATGTGACCGGCCAGATTCGGATGCCGGACGGCGTCGCCAGGATCGAGCCGCGGTGGCTCATCCCGGCGAAGCGGAAGCCGCCGGCGCCGAAGGCGTCGAGCTGGTAGCGGCCGGGTACGAAGCCGTCGAAGCGACGCTCCATGACTACCTCTCGCGGTTGCCGACAAAGCGCGTCGTCCCGGGCGACCGGAGGGAGACCCGAAACCCATTCCGGAACCTTGATCGGTGAGGCTCAGGAATGGATCCCGGCTCTGCGCGGCTACGCCGCCCCGGCCGGGATGACTTGCGCCATATGCGAATAAACGACAGGCCCTCAGACCCGCGCCTTGGCCTCGGCCAGTTCCTCGCTCTGGTCGAGGCGGCCGGCGCGCACGTCGAGATAGAGCAGCACCGGTGTCGAGACGAACATCGCCGAATAGGTGCAGACCATCACGCCGAACAGCATGACCAATGCGAAGCCCTCGATCGCCGTACCACCGAAGAAGACCAGCGCGATCAGCGCCAGGATCGTGGTGGTCGAGGTGATGGCGGTGCGCGACAGCGTCGAGTTGACGGACAGGTCGAGCAGCTCCGGGATCGGCATGGTCTTGTAGCGGCGCAGCAATTCGCGCGTCCGATCGAACACCACGACGGTCTCGTTGAGCGAGTAGCCGACGATGGTCAGGATCGCCGCGATCGAGGTCAGGTTGAATTCGAGCTGCGTGATCAGGAAGAAGCCCATGGTCAGCACGATGTCGTGCATGGTGCCGACGATCGCGCCGATGGCGAGCTGCATCTCGAAGCGGAACCAGAGATAGACCAGGACGCCGATGATCGCGAGCACGACGCCGAGCGTGCCGGCCTGGACCAGTTCGCCCGAGACGCGCGGACCGACGGTCTCGACGCGGCGGAACTCGTAGGCGTCGGCGAAGGCGGCCCGCGCCTTGGTCACCACCGCCTGCTGCGCGACCTCGCCGCCGGGCTGGAGCGCAAAGCGCATGGAGAGGTCACCGGCATTGCCGAATTCCTGGACCTCGACCTCGCCGAAGCCGAAGCTGTTGGCGGTCTGGCGGACCTGCGCGATGTCGGGCTTGCCGCTCTTGGCCTGCATCTCCATCAGCGTGCCGCCGCGGAAATCGATGCCGAAATTGAGGCCGACCGTCAGGAACAGCACCAGCACCAGCACCGAATAGGCAGCCGAGAACGGATAGGCGAGACGGCGCCAGTGGACGATGCGGAACTTGGTGTTGTCGGGAACGATGCGAAGCAGGCGCATGGTCTGTTATCTCCTGGCCTGCGGGATCAGAACGGAAGGGCCTTCGGCCGCGCCCAGCGATACCAGAGCGCAATCAGCATGCGCGTCAGCGTCACCGCGGTGATGACCGTGGTCAGGATGCCCAGGATGAAGACGACGGCAAAGCCGCGCACCGGGCCGGAGCCGAGCGCGAACAGCGCGACCGCGGCGATCAGCATGGTGACGTTGGAGTCGATGATCGTCGCGAAGGCACGCGTGAAGCCCGCTTCCAGCGCCGAGACCAGCGATCTGCCGAGATGCGATTCCTCGCGCATGCGTTCGTAGATCAGCACGTTCGAATCGACCGCCGTGCCGATGGTGAGCACGATTCCGGCGATGCCAGGCAGGGTCATGGTGGCGCCCAGCAGCGACATCAGGCCGAGGATCAGGCAGACGTGCACGAGCAGCGCGATGCTGGCGATGATGCCGAACAGCCCGTAATTGCCGATCATGTAGAGGATGACCAGCACGGTCGCGATGATCGTCGCCATCTTGCCGGCCTGGATCGAGTCCTGGCCGAGGCCGGGGCCGACGGTGCGCTCCTCGACGATCGTCATCTTCGCCGGCAGGGCGCCGGCGCGCAGCAGAATGGCGAGGTTGTTGACGGCCTCGACCGTGAAGTTGCCGGAGATCTGGCCGGAGCCGCCGGTGATCGGCGACTGGATGACCGGGGCCGAAATCACCTTGTTGTCGAGCACGATGGCGAGCTGGCGGCCGAGATTCTCGGTGGTCGCCTGGCCGAAGCGCTGGGCCCCGCGGATGTTGAAGCGGAAATTGACGATCGGCTGGCTGGTGCGCTGATCGAAAGCCGGCTGGGCGTCGATCAGATCTTCGCCCTCGACGATGACCTGACGGCTGATCGGGATCGGCTGGCCACCCTGGTCCTGCGAGGGCAGCATGTCGACATCGCCGGCATTCGCATCCGCGACCATGCGGAACTGCAGCTTGGCGGTCTCGCCGAGGATCTGCTTCAGGCGCTGCGGGTCCTGCAGACCCGGTACCTGGACCAGGATGCGGTCGAGGCCCTGGCGCTGGATGTTCGGCTCGGTGGTGCCGAGCGCGTCGACGCGGCGGCGCAGCACTTCCATCGCCTGCTCGACGGCGCGGCGGATACGCTCGTTCGCGCCGGCCTCGGTGACGCTAAGCTGGATCAGGCCGTCGGGGTTCTCGTTGACCTCGATCGACTGGTTGCCGGAGGGTCCGAAGGCGCCGAAGGTGCCGATCGGCTGGGCGAGCTCGCGCAGCTTCGGCATCAGCTTGGCGCGGTCGGCCGCGTCGGGAACCCGCAGTTGCACGCCGCGCGGGGTCAGGCCGATGCCGCCCTGCAGGCCGACGCGCTCCTCGCGCAGGATGCGGCGGACGTCGTCGCGCAGCTGAGTGACCTGGCTGCGGATCAGGTCGGCGCGGTCGATCTCGAGCAGGACGTGCGAGCCGCCCTGCAGATCGAGGCCGAGCGTCATCGCATGGATCGGCAGCAGGAAGCGCGGGATCCAGGCCGGAGCGCCTTGCTCGATCGCCTTGCGGGTCTCGGGCGAGAACAGGTTCGGCACGGCGAGCCCGCAGCCGAAGACCAGCACGAGCAGAACGAGAATGACCTTGCGGGCCTGGAGACGAAGCATCTGTATGAACAGCCTTGTTGGCGGGCGCGGCGTCTAGCCGCGCCTCACGGCCTTCAGCTCTTGACCGGCTCGCCCTTGGCGCGCACGTCCGAAACCATGCCCTTGAGGATGCGCACGCGCACGCCGTCGGCGATCTCGGCCTCGAGCTCGGCGTCGTCGATCACCTTCGAGACCTTGGCGATGATGCCGCCCGAGGTGACGATCGTGTCGCCGCGGCGCACGTTCTTGATCATCTCCTGATGCGACTTCACCCGCTTCTGCTGCGGCCTGATGATCAGGAACCACATGATGATGAAGATCAGGACGAACGGAACCAGCGACATCAGCACGTCGTTGGTGCCGCCGCCTCCAAGGCCCTGGGCAAAAGCGGGGGTGATCACGGGAAGGCTCCTTCACGTCGCCGCCGATTGACGGCCGGCCGGCGCGGGGGTTGCAAAATCGCGCGGACTATAGCCAGCGATGTCATGAAATCAATCGAAAGCGACCGGTCCTGCGACCGTTCTCCCAGCTAAGCGCTCCCTGCTCTGCGCGCAATGGCCTTGCCTTCACGAGCAGAGCGGAGTTATGAGCGTACCGTACCGTTCGGTACGCCATGTTAGCGGACCCGCTGCGATGACCGACACCGCCCCCGACCAGACGCTCGCCACCCTGCTGCGCATCGCCGACGCGCTGGAGCGCCTCGCGCCGCCCGCCAAGCGCACGCCCGATCTCTCCGCTGCCGACGCCTTCGTCTGGCATGCCGCCGGCCATGAACTTGCTCCGGTCGCCAAGGTGAACCGCGTCGCGCTGGGGCTGCTGCGCGGCGTCGACCGGGTGCGCGATACGCTGGCCGAGAACACCGAGCGCTTCGCCCGCGGCCTGCCGGCCAACAACGTCCTGCTCTGGGGGGCGCGCGGCATGGGCAAATCGTCGCTGGTCAAGGCGGTGCATGCCGACACCAACAAGCGACTGCCGCCTGGCGCCCTCCCCCTCAAGCTGATCGAGATCCACCGCGAGGACATCGAGAGCCTGCCGGTGCTGATGGGGCTGCTCAAGGCCGATCCGCATCCCGCCATCGTCTTCTGCGACGACCTCTCCTTCGACGGGCAGGACACCTCCTACAAGTCGCTGAAGGCGGCCCTGGACGGCGGCGTAGAGGGGCGCCCGGAGAACGTCGTGTTCTACGCGACCTCGAATCGCCGGCATCTGCTGGCGCGCGAGATGGTCGAGAACGAGCGCTCGACCTCGATCAATCCTGGTGAGGCGGTGGAAGAAAAGGTCTCGCTGTCGGACCGGTTCGGCCTCTGGCTCGGCTTCCACAAGTGCAGCCAGGACGAGTACCTTTCGATGATCGAAGGCTATGTCGGCCATTTCGGCCTGACGATCGAGCCGGAGCAGTTGCGGCGCGAGGCGCTGGAATGGGCGACGACGCGCGGCTCGCGCTCCGGGCGTACGGCCTGGCAGTACATCCAGGACCTGGCGGGGCGGCTGGAAACGAAGCTGGAGGGGTGACAGGGCGTCATTCTCGGACGGAGCGAAGTGTAGATCCGAGAACCTCATGACGAGAAAGGCGCCAACCAGAGCCCGTCCTGCCTGAGATAATCGGGTCAAGCCCGAGCATGACGCATCGAAAAAAGAAAAGCGGGGCGGCCTTTCCTGGGACCGCCCCGCCTGGTTTCGACCGGTGGGGTCTCGCAATTGCCGGTCGAAGTCTGACCGGGACTAGTTGCTGCTGAGATAGGGCATCGGATCGACCGGGGTCGAACCCTTGCGCAGCTCGAAGTGCAGCTGCGGCGAGTTGACGTTGCCGGACTGACCGGACTTGGCGACGACCTGGCCGCGCTTGACCGTCTCGCCACGCTTGACGTTGAGCTCGCCGTTGTGGGCGTAGGCCGAGACATAGCCGTTCGGGTGGCGGATCAGCACGAGATTGCCATAGCCCTTGAGCTCGCTGCCGGCATAGGCGACGACGCCGCCCTCAGCCGCCTTGACCGGCGTGCCTTCGGGAACCGCGATGTTGATGCCCTCATTGCCGCCCTTGCCGGCATAGCCGGTGATGACGCGGCCACGGGCCGGCCAGCGGAACTCGGCGCCGGACGAAGCGGGTTCCTCGGCCTTGGGCAGGCTCGCAGTGGTCTGCGGCTCGGCGGCCTTCGGCTCAGGAGCAACCACCTTCGGCTGCACGGTGACCTTGTCGGCCGGCGCGCTGGCGACAACCGGAGCGGCAGTCTTCGGCTTGGCCGGCTGAGCGACAGGAGCCGGGGCCGGCGCCGGCAGCGCCGCGGCCTTGGTCTCGTTGCCGGCCTTTGCGGCGGCCTTGGCCTTGGCCTCGGCGGCGAAGCGGGCACGGGCCTCGCCCATGCGCTTGGCATCGGCGGCGGCTTTTTCCTTGGCCTCGGCGGCAGCCTGCGCTTTCGCCTGGGCAGCCTGTGCCCGGGTATCGACGGCCGCGACCTTCGGGGCAGCCGCGGACACGGCCGGCGCGGAGGCTATCGGACGCGACACCGGCGGCGGAGCAGAGCGCGGTTGCTCGAAACGGTTATCGCTCGGCGCCGGCTGGCGCGCGGCGGTCTGCGAGCCGCCGCCATTGTAGACGGGGACGACGATGCGCGAACCCGGCGTGACTTCGCCGCGGAGGCCATTAGCCTGCATCAGCGCCGAACGCGGCACGCCGTAGCGACCCGCGATCACGTCGAGCGTTTCGCCATGGGCGACGACGATCGGGGTGCCGCCCTGGGGGCTCCAGCCGGCGGCCGAACCCGGCGCGCTCGGAGCGGGGGCGGATTGCGGCGCGGGACGGGCAGCGACCGAAGCGGTCGGTGGCGCCAGAGGCTGGCTGCGCACGCTCGGATTGCCGGCGGCGGAGGCCGTCTCATAGGACTGGCTCGGACCGTTGCGGCCGATCGAGCCTGTCGTGGCCGGATCGCGCTGGGGGGCCGGGGCCTGAGCGGTCTTGAAGGGATTGCCGAAAGGCGCCTCGGTGAAGCGCATGGCCTCCGAGGAGCAGGCGCCCAGGCCGGCCGCAAGGGCGCAGACCGACACGGCGCGAACCACGGATTTCGACACGGCCAGCTCGACTTGCTTACGCATGGACTCTGCACTCGCGAACGACGCAACTCTACGGTCCGCATTAAAGAGCCGGTTAGGTTAAGAAGGCGTTTCGCTACTGACAGGTCAGGTGAATTTTCGAAGGCAGCCGCAATCTCCCTGACGGTGGCGCGCCCGTCATGGTCGGGCTTGTCCCGACCATCCACGCCTTCGCCTGATGGATCGAATGCCGTGTTCAAGACGTGGATGCTCGCCACAAGGGCGAGCATGACGGACTGGATCAGAGTGACGCCTGCAAGGAATCTACAGCGCCTGCGACAGCCCCGGCGCCAGCGGCGGGATGCGCATGATCGCGCCGAGCGCGTGATCGAAGCCGTCCTCGCTGCGGGTGACCACGACGAGCCGCCCTGCCCCCTCGACGCGCAGCGCCCCGACGAGGCGCCCGCCGATCTCCAGCCGGGCAAGCAGCGCCTCCGGTACCGTCTGCATCACGCCGTTGACCAGGATGCGCTCGAAGCGACCGAGCGTACGATCGGGCTGCAAGCCGTCGGCATGGCGCAGCTCGACCAGCTGCGCGAAGCCACCACCGGTGAGGCGCTCATGCGCGGCGAGTGCGAGCGTGCGATAGCGCTCCAGCGAGACGACCTTGCCCCCCATCGCCGCGAGCAGCGCCGCGACATAGCCCGATCCGGATCCGACCTCGAGCACCCGGCAATCGGGCTTCATCTCGAGCGCGCCGACCAGCGCGGCGACCGTGTGCGGCGCAGTCATGGTCTGGCCGCAGGGGAGCGGCACCGAGACGTCCTGGCGGGCGAGATCGGCGAAGCGCGAGGGCGCGAAATGCTCGCGCGGCACGCGCTCCATCGCCCGGAGCAAGGCGAGGTCGCGCACGCCGCGCGCGCGCAACGACAACAGGAAAGCGACGGTACGTTCGCTCTCGCTGCTGGCGCCCTCGTCGGTCATCCCTCCCGCCCTCAGGCGAAGAGTTGTGCAAAGCGCGTCATCGTCGGCTCATGCGTCAGGTCGAGCTCGAGCGGCGTCACCGAGATCTTCTTCTCGGCGAGGGCGCGCAGGTCGGTGCCGTTGGCCGGCTCGTGCTTCCCGCGCTGGAAGGCGATCCAGTAATAGGGATTGCCGCGCCCGTCGCGCCGCGGCTCCAGCCGCATCAGCTCCTGGTCTCGCCGGCCCTGCGCCGTCACCGCCACGCCAACGACCTCGGCCGGGGGCACGTTCGGGAAGTTGAGGTTGAACAGGATCCCCTCGGGAATCCCCTCCTCCAGCAGCCGGCGGATGATGCCGGGCGCATGCTGCAGGGCGCAGTCCCAGATGATTTGGGTGCGGTCGCCCGCCATATAGGCCTGGCTCACCGCGATCGAGGGAATGCCGAGCAGCGTGCCTTCCATGGCGGCGGCGATGGTGCCGGAATAGGTCACGTCCTCGGCGACGTTCTGGCCGCGGTTGACGCCGGAGAGCACGAGATCGGGCTTCATCTCGGCCATGACCGAGCGCACCGCCATGATCACGCAATCGGTCGGCGTGCCCTGGACGGCGAAGCGCTTCTCCTCGATCTGGCGCAGGCGCAGCGGGTTCGACAGCGAGAGCGAATGCGCCACGCCCGACTGGTCGGTCTCGGGCGCGACTACCCAGACATCGTCGGAGAGCTGGGCCGCGATCTGCTCGAGGACGGCGAGGCCCTCGGCATGGATGCCGTCGTCATTGGTCACCAGGATGCGCATGGGCTCAGGCCGCCTTCTTGATGCGGGTGACCCCGCGCATATAGGGAACCAGCACGTCCGGCACGGTGATCGAGCCGTCGGCGTTCTGGTAGTTTTCCATCACCGCGATCAAGGCGCGGCCGACCGCCGTGCCCGAGCCGTTGAGGGTATGGACGAAGAACGGGCCCTTGCCGTCCTTGGTCTTGTAGCGGGCATTCATGCGACGCGCCTGGAAATCGCCGCAGACCGAGCAGGACGAGATCTCGCGATAGGTCTTCTGGCCGGGCAGCCAGACCTCGATGTCGTAGGTCTTCTGCGAGGCGAAGCCCATGTCGCCGGTGCACAAAGTCATGACGCGATAATGCAGGTCGAGCTTCTTCAGCACGTTCTCGGCGCAAGACAGCATGCGCTCATGCTCCTCGCGCGACTTATCCGGCGCGGTGATCGAGACGAGCTCGACCTTCTCGAACTGGTGCTGGCGCAGCATGCCGCGCGTATCGCGCCCGGCCGAGCCGGCCTCGGAGCGGAAACAAGGGGTCAGCGCGGTATAGCGGCGCGGCAGCTCCTCTTCGGAGACGATCATGTCCGCAACGAAATTCGTCAACGTCACCTCGGACGTCGAGATCAGCCAATGCCCCGTAGTGGTCCGGAACAGGTCTTCTTCGAACTTCGGCAGTTGACCAACCCCGTAGACCGCCGAGTCTCGCACCAGCAGAGGCGGATTGACCTCAGTATAGCCGTGTTCCTCCGTGTGCGTGTCGAGCATGAACTGCCCGATGGCGCGCGACAGCCTGGCGATCTGGCGTTCCAGCACGACGAACCGCGAGCCGGAGAGCTTCGCCGCGGTCTCGAAGTCCATCTGGCCGAGCGCCTCGCCGAGCTCGTAATGCTCCTTCGGCTGGTTGACGCCAACGAGGCGCTTGCCAGTCTCTTCCGGCTTCGTGCCATGGGCATGCAGCAGGACATTGCCGTGCTCGTCGGCCCCTTCCGGCACCTCGTCGAGCGGCGTGTTCGGAATCGCGGCGAGCTGGGCGTTCAGCGCCTCGACTGCGGCCTTCTCCTCGGCTTCCAGCGCCGGCACCTGCTCCTTCAGCGCGGCGACCTCGGCCTTGAGCTGTTCGGCCAAAGCGAGGTCCTTCTGGCCCATCGCCTTGCCGATCTCCTTGGAGAGGGCGTTGCGACGCTCCTGCGCGGCCTGTGCCTTGCTGATCGCGGCCCGGCGCTGGTCGTCGAGCGCCAGCAGCGACGACGACAGTTTCTCAAGCCCGCGCCGCTGCAAGCCCCGATCGAACGCCTCAGCGTTCTCGCGAATCCATCTGATGTCGTACATCGCTCAAGCCGATCCGTTGTGGAATCGGCTGATGCTCTAGAGCATGCCGCGCCGGCACGGAAGCGCTGCGTCGCCGTGGGCGGGTGCGGGCGAGACAGAGACAGGTTTGCGCGGGATCCCCTCTCCCGGATGGGAGAGGGGTAGGGGTGAGGGACCGCCGCCTGTTGCTGGGGCGAGGCGGCCGCCGTTACGCCGTCTGAGGATAGGGCAGGCCCTCATCCCTGCCCTTCTCCCACACGGGAGAAGGGTTCCCCGCGCCTTACCTGTTACCGGGCCTTCAGTAAGGCGGCTCCTGATGGACGAGCTTGCCGTCGATCAGCAGGCGCTTGATCGCCGCCTGTCCGGAGCTCGACACGGCCGCGACGATTTCGAGCCGCTTGCGCTCGGTCGTCTCGATGGGGCGGCCGGTGCCTTCGGGCACGAAATAGCTTTCGAGGCCATAGCTGACGCGGATGGCACGGCGGCCGGCATTGCAATCGGGATCGCCGTCGGCATTGGCGACGCAGGCGCCGGCCGAGGCGACCTTGCCCACGATCACGGTCTCGCCGGCCCCAGCAGCCGGACGGGCGAGATAGACGCCTTTCGCCTCGGCGAGCCCATCGGCCCCGGGCGCGACGCGGACGAAGACCGTCTGGTTGCGCTCGAAGCTCTTGTCGCCGTCGAGCCTGGAGAGATCGAGCGTGCTGATCTTGTAGCCGAGGATGACATAGTCGCCGCGAAACAGGTCGCGCGGGTCGACGGGCGCCGTCGCGAGCCTGATCTCGGTGCCGGAGCGCAGGATGCCGGCGCGCGACTCGACCATGGCAAGGATCAGCGCACAAAGCAGGACAATGGCGGCGAGCCCGCGCCAGAGCGGCGAGACGCGGCCGGTAAAGGCATCGGCGGACGGCAGGCGGATCACGGCGTGGCCTCCACCGGCTTGCTGAATTTGGCGAGGAGCCGGCGCATCCCGCTGGCGATCGCGATGAGGGCCGCGCCGCCGACCAGGAAGAACAGCGACTGGTCGAGCAAGGTGCCGATGGTCTGCCAGAGCAGAGTCACGATCGCGATGGCGAACAGCAGCGAGCCGGCGATGCTGAGCCGGCGCACGCCGCCACCCGCACCGGCGACGACGAGGCCTATCGCGATCGAGAGAATCAATGCCGCCACGACGATCTTGCCAGCCATGCTGACCGCGCCGCCGCTCCAGAACAGCACCGGTACCAGCAGCGACATCACGAGCGCCGCTGCCAGCGGCCAGGCGAAGCGGCGCTCGCGCGCCAGCAGGCCGAGGCCGATCACCGCCGGCAGCGCCAGCGCATAGGCGACATAGTTCAGCGAATGCGCCGTTCCCGCCTTCGCCTCGCTCGGATCGAGGATGCGGATCAGCTCGACATTGAGCGACAGGATCAGCCCGATCAGCCCCCAGGGCAGGAAGGCGGTGAGCAGGCCCGGCCCGCCCCGGTCGAGCGCCAGCGCGCCGAGCGCGACGAACAACGCGGAGACGGCGAGCCCATAGGCGAGCAGGCCGTAGTCGAAGCGCAGGAAGGCCGGCTGGCCCGGCAGTGTCGCGAACCAGCCGAGCAGCGCCAGCGCCGCGACATGATGGACGAGGCGGTTGTGGCGGGTCGCGGCCAGCCAGAGCGCCGGCAGGAAGGGCAGCCAGAACAGCAGGTGCGCCCTGCTCTCGCCCTCGTCCCAGCGACCGCCGGCCCAGCAGCCGATCCCGACGATGGCAATGACGAGCGCCCCGTTCGAGCGCAGCAAAAAGGCGACGATCAGCGCGCCGAGCGCGACCAGCAGCGCCCCGCCCGGCCAGTCGGTCGGCAGATGATACATCTGGCCGACGAGCGCGACGCCGGCAGCGAAGATCAGCGTGCCGCAGGTCGCGGCGGCGTCCGCGCCGCCTGTCGAACCGCGACTTTCCAGCCGGGCCGAGATGCCGAGCGCGCCGGCGAGGCCGAGCAGGATCATGACGAGCTTGGCGATGCGGGGGATCTCGTCCCAGTTCGCCGCGACGAAGGCGGAAACGCTGGAGGCGATCAGCAGGCCGCCGAACAGGCCGATCAGGGCCGGCAGCTTGAAGCCGCCGCCCTCCTGCGCCAGCGAACGGCGGATGGTCGCGGCGCTTTCGGGACTGACCAGCCCCTCTCCCACCCAGCGACCCAGATCGGCTTCGAGCCGTTTGCGATAGGAACCCGTCAGCATGCGCGCTTATTT
This sequence comes from Allobosea lupini, assembly GCF_900109525.1. Taxonomy (GTDB): domain Bacteria; phylum Pseudomonadota; class Alphaproteobacteria; order Rhizobiales; family Beijerinckiaceae; genus Allobosea; species Allobosea lupini. Next base: position 835,738 of record NZ_FOAN01000001.1, read on the forward strand.
GGCACGGGCTGACGGGTTTTGGCGAGATAGCCTGTCTTAGGCCGCCTTGACCTTGCGCTTCCGCGCAAGATCGGGCGGCGTCGCCTCCTCGACCAGCGCCGCGACCACGGCGTCGAGGCTCATCACCGTCTGGGCCTGGCTGCCGAGGCGGCGCACGGTCACGGTCTTCTCCTCGGCCTCGCGCTTGCCGACGGCGAGGATGACCGGGACCTTGGCCAGCGAGTGCTCGCGCACCTTGTAGCTGATCTTCTCGTTGCGCAGGTCGGCGCGGGCGCGCAGGCCGGCCGAGAGCAGCGCCATGGTGACCTCCTCGCCATAGGCGTCCGCCTCCGAGGTGATCGGTGCGACCACGATCTGCTCGGGCGCCAGCCAGAGCGGGAAATGCCCGGCATGGTGCTCGATCAGGATGCCGACGAAGCGCTCCAGCGAGCCGCAGATGGCGCGATGGACCATGACCGGCTGCTTCTTCTCGCCGTCCGAGCCGATATAGAAGGCGCCGAAGCGCTCCGGCAGATTGAAGTCGACCTGCGTCGTGCCGCATTGCCAGTCGCGGCCGATGGCGTCGCGCAGGACATACTCGAACTTCGGCCCGTAGAAGGCACCCTCACCCGGGTTGATCTCCGTCGTGATCCGGTTGCCGGACTGCTTCGCGATCCTCTCCAGCACCCTGGTCATGACGTCTTCGGCATGGTCCCAGACCGCATCGGAGCCGACCCGTTTCTCGGGGCGCGTCGAGAGCTTGATGACGAGATCGTCGGTAAAGCCGAAATCCTCGTAGACCGACAGGATCAGATCATTGATCGCCAGGCACTCGGCGGCGAGCTGCTCCTCGGTGCAGAAGATGTGCGCGTCGTCCTGCGTGAAGCCGCGCACGCGCATCAGCCCATGCAGCGCGCCGGACGGCTCGTAGCGGTGGACATTGCCGAACTCGGCCAGCCGGATCGGCAGGTCGCGATAGCTCTTGAGGCCGTGCTTGAAGATCTGGACATGGCCCGGGCAGTTCATCGGCTTAAGCGCGAAGACCTTCTGGTCGCGCGTCGGATCGTTCGGGTTCTCGAAGGCCGAAGCCGACTTCACCGCGAACATGTTGTCCTGGTACCAGCCCCAATGGCCCGAGGTCTCCCAGAGCGACTTGTCGAGCACCTGCGGGGCGTTGACCTCCTCGTAGTCGGCGGCGAGCCGCCGGCGCATATAGGTCAGCACCTCCTGGAACAGCCGCCAGCCCTTAGAGTGCCAGAAGACGACACCCGGCCCCTCCTCCTGGAAATGGAACAGGTCCATCTCGCGGCCGATCCGGCGATGGTCGCGCTTCTCGGCCTCCTCGATCTGCTTGAGATGGGCGTCGAGCTCCTCCTGCCGGGCGAAGGCGGTGCCGTAGATGCGCGTCAGCATCGGGTTCTTGCTATCGCCGCGCCAATAGGCGCCGGCCACCTTCATCAGCTTGAAGGCGTTGCCGACCTTGCCGACCGAGGTCATGTGCGGGCCGCGGCAGAGGTCGATCCAATCGCCCTGCGCATACATCTTCAGCGTCTGGTCTTCCGGAATCGCATCGACCAGCTCGACCTTGAAGGCCTCGCCCTTGTCGCGGAAGAAGGCCTTGGCCTTGTCGCGGCTCCAGATCTCCTTGGTGAAGGGTTTGTCGCGCGCGATGATCTCGCGCATCTTCTTCTCGATCGGCGCGAAATCCTCCGGCGAGAACGGCTCGTTGCGGAAGAAATCATAGAAGAAGCCGTTCTCGATCACCGGGCCGATCGTCACCTGCGTGCCGGGATAGAGCTCCTGCACAGCTTCGGCGAGGACATGGGCGCAGTCGTGCCGGATCAATTCCAGCGCGCGCGGATCCTCGCGGTTGAGGAACTCGATCTTCGCGTCGGCGGTGATCGGATCGGCGAGGTCGACGACCACGCCGTCGAGCGCCATCGCGACCGTGCGCTTCAGGAGAGAGGGCGAAATGCCGCCGGCGAGTTCCCTGCCGGTGATGCCGGACGGGAATTCGCGCTGCGCGCCATCGGGAAATGTCAGGGAGATCGTCATCGATCGGCTCCTGCTCACTCGGGGATACAAGCCCCGTAAGCCAAGGCCGGCTGCATGAATGAGCGGGGCGACGCGGCCTGCAGCCGGTTCGGCACGCGCGCCGGGGAGGCCTATACGAGCGGGAAGGTGCAGGCAATCGGCGAATGGCTCTTCCCTCGGAAGCTGTCGGTTTCGTCATGTTCCGGTCAGGTCGCAGCAAGCCAGGCTCACCCAGCATCGCGGCCTCGCCCAATCGGAGCCGACAGCCATGCCTCGCCACCTCGTTCTGACTATCGCCCTCGTTGCGCTCATACCCGCGGCGGCCCTGGCGCAGACACCCGGTCGTACGGCGATCCGCAACGCCTGCGCTGCCGATTTCCAGAAGCATTGTCCAGGCATCCAGCCCGGCGGCGGCCGCCTCGCCGCCTGCTTCAAGGAGAAACAGGCGGCCTTCTCCGCCGATTGCGTGGCGACGCTGCAGATCGCCAGGTCTCAGCGTCGCTCGAACTGATCACCTTCGTCCGCCGCTGCCACCGGCGGCGCGTTGACCCCGCGCCAGCGGCCATAGGCCCAGGGCTTGTACCAGGCTCCCTCCGGCGGCAGCTCCTCGCAGACGATGTCGATCCCCGAGGTGCCGAGCGGCGTGCAGCGGCAGATGCGGGCGAAGCCGACCCAGCCGCCGGCCCAGAGCCCGTGCCGCTGGATCGCCTCGTCGGTATATTCCGAGCAGGACGGCCAGTGCCGGCACTGCCGGCCGATCAGCAGTGAGAAGCTGAGTTGGTAGCCGCGGATCAGCAGATGGGCGCCTCGGCGCGGCAGGCGCAAAAACGCCTGTCGCCATGAAAGGCTTTTTTCAGCATGTTTAGGCAAGTATGACTCAGGCAAACGCTGCCGGCTCCCTCCAGCCAAACTTATATCGCCCCTCTTCGATCCCGCCTTCCCAGATTCTGGTCATGATGCGCGCACGCTTCCTTGCCTCCGCCACCGCCCTCTGCGGGCCGCTGCTCGCGCTCGCCCTGACTACGCCCGCGGCGGCACAGCAGCGAGCCTATCTGATCTGGCTCGACGCCGCCAAAATCGACGTCGCCAAGGTGATGGGCCTGCCTCCGGCACAGAACTCGCCGGAGCATCGCGCCGAGTTCGAGAAGGTGCTCGCCCTCTCCTCCGCCCGCACACCGGAGCGCGAGAAGCAGGCGATCGCCGACCAGTACCAGACGTTCAATGCCTTCCTGAAAGGCATGGACCACAACTATATCGACGGCACCCATCGCGAGACACGGCTCTTGATGCGCGAGGCGCAGGTCGAGCTCGCCATCCTGCTGAAGAGCGTCAACCGCCTGACCAGCCGCATCCGGCCGTTCCAGATGTGGAACAAGGTCAGGGTCAAGCCCTGCCCCGGCGGACGGCCGGAAGGAACCTCCTTCCCCTCGGCCCATGCCGCGACCGCAGCGCTCTATGCCACGCTGCTCTCGGACGCCGTCCCCGAACTCGCCGACAAGTTCGAGGAGCGGGTGAAAAGCTATGACGAAAGCCGTCTCATCTGCGGCTTCCACTACCCCACCGACCTGGAAGCCGGCGACAAGATCGGCCGCGTCGTCGCCAAGGCACTGTTGGCCGAGAAGGCTTTCAAGGTCCGCTATGACGAGACGAAACCGGAAATCCGCCAGGCGTTCGGGCTGAAATAACCTTCAGCCTGCCACAGTCTCGCGCCGCTTCGCCTCGATCTGGCCGATCGCGTCGACCACCGCGTCGAAGGTCAGCATGGTCGAGGCGTGGCGCGCCTTGAAGTCGCGCACCGGCACGAGCACGGACAGGTCCGCCCATTTACCGCTGGGTGGTTCAGCGCCGTCCTTCAGGATCGCGCGGGCCTGCTCGCGGACCTCGCGCAATTCGGCGGCAGTCGAGCCGACGACATGGCGCGCCATGATCGAGGACGAAGCCTGGCCGAGAGCGCAGGCGCGGACATCGTGGCCGAAGCCGGTGACGACATCCTCGTCCATCGTCAGGTCGATCGTGACCGTCGAGCCGCAGAGGCGCGAATGGGCGGTCGCCGTCGCATCGGGCACCGGCAGGCGCTCGAGCAGCGGGATGTTTCCTGCCAATTCCAGGATTCGCTTGTTGTAGACATCGTTCAGCATGTGCGAGCCCATGCGGGGGTGGATCGACCCGCCTTCCACCCCAATATAGAAAGGACCCTCCCAGATGGGGAGGGCCGTCTCGCCGCAGCAGTCGACGAATTGATCCATCCCCGCCTTCCGCACGTAGGAGGGCGAGACAACAGAACGGAAGGCACCACATGGACGCCGTGGTTAAGTCCTTATCCGCGGACCAGGCCCTGCGCCCGGCCGCAGACACCTTTCTCGTCAGAAAGCCGACGCGGGAAGAAGCCGAGGAAGCGGTGCGCACCCTGATTCTCTGGGCCGGCGACGATCCTTCGCGCGAAGGCCTGCTCGAGACACCCGGCCGCGTCGCCAAGGCCTATCGCGAACTCTACAAGGGCTACGACGAGGACCCCGAGGAGATTCTCGAACGGGTTTTCGAGGAGGTCGACGGCTACAGGGACATGGTCCTCGTCCGCGACATCCCGTTCTACTCGCATTGCGAGCACCACATGGTGCCCTTCGTCGGTAAGGTCCATATCGGCTACTATCCGAACGGCGGCGTGGTCGGCCTGTCGAAACTGGCCCGCGTCGTCGAGGTCTATGCACGCCGCCTGCAGACGCAGGAGACGATGACGGCGCAGATCGCCCAGGCGATCGAGCGGACGCTCAAACCAGGCGGCGTCGCCGTCCTCGTCGAGGCCGAGCACATGTGCATGTCGATGCGCGGCGTACAGAAGCAGGGCTCGTCGACGATGACGACGCAGTACACCGGCCGCTTCCGCGATCCGGCCGAGCAGGTGCGCTTCTTTACCATGGTGAAGTCGCCGGGGCTGTGAGCCCACGACCTGCGCTCCGACGCGTCATGCTCGGGCTTGCCTCGCGCATCTCGGAAACCAGTATCTTCTGGCCTTGAGATTCCCGGGCCGGCGCTTCACGCCGCCCGACAATGACGGCTCACGTTACCTGCCGTATATGCGAGACGTCACCGTCAGGATTCCAACATGACTGCCTTCCCCACCCTTTCAGCCAAAGCCGAGATCGAAGAGGGCACGGTCCTTGCTCCCAAGTTCGACCGCGACGGCCTCGTCACCTGCGTTACCACCGACGCTGTGACCGGCGAGGTGCTGATGGTCGCGCATATGAACGCCGAATCGCTGCGCCTCAGCATCGAAACGGGCGAAGCCTGGTACTGGTCGCGCTCGCGTCAGGCGCTCTGGCGCAAGGGCGAGACCTCCGGGCAGTTGCAGAGCATCGTCGAAATGCGGATCGACTGCGATCAGGACGCGATCTGGATCAAGGTCAATGTCGGCGGCGACGGCGGCTGCTGCCACACCGGTCGCCACAGCTGCTTCTATCGGGTTAAGCCGGTCGGCACCGCGGCCGACGGACCACTGACCATCTGAACCCGGACTGCCTGCTTCGTTGGCAATCCTTTCACCAAGCTTTCATGTTTCCTTCAAAAGCGACTGATAGCCGCCTAGGGTCCCGGCGCCGTTCATCTTTCGCTCATCGGCTGGCGCGATCCTGAAGTCCTCCCGCGGAGGGATCGCGCCGATGAGACTGGAGAACATCGCCAGACGGGCCTTTGGATTGGGCGGCGGCGGAGCTGCGATGAACGATCTCGTTTCCCGACCCGCCGCGCGCCTCAGCCGGCCGCGGATCGGCCTTGCCCTCGGCGGCGGCGCTGCGCGCGGCTGGGCGCATATCGGCGTCCTCGATGTTCTCACCGAGGCGGGCTACGCGCCCGAAGTGATCGCCGGCACCTCGATCGGCGCGGTCGTCGGCGGCTGCTACGCCGCCGACAAGCTCGAGCAATTGCGCGAATTTGCACTTGGCCTGACCAAGCGCCGCGTCGTCGGGTTGATGGATTTCCATCTCGGCGGCGCCGGGCTGATCGCCGGCGGCCGGCTGAAGCGCCTGCTGGAACGAGATCTCGCCGGCCTGCAGATCAGCGATCTCAGGCAGACTTACGCCGCCGTCGCAACCGAACTCGGCACCGGCCATGAGATCTGGCTGACCCGCGGCTCGCTGGTCGACGCGCTGCGCGCCTCCTACGCGCTGCCCGGCGTATTCGACCCGGTGAAGCTTGGCGGCCGCTGGCTGATGGATGGCGCGCTGGTCAATCCGGTGCCGGTCACGGTGGCGCGCGCGCTCGGTGCCGACGTCGTGCTCTGCGTCAACCTGAACAGCGACATGACCGGCCGCGGCACGGTGATCCAGTCCTACGGCGCCGATCCGGACCCGGAGCCCGTGGTCGAGCAGCGCCCGGCGACCGGCTGGTTCGGCGGCGTGCGCGAGCGCATGCGCGGCATCGTCGGCAAGGCCAATCACGAGCAGCAGCCGGGCCTCGCCGGCGTGATGATCGACGCCTTCAACATCACCCAGGACCGAATCTCGCGCTCGCGTCTCGCAGGCGATCCACCGGATGTGATGATCGGCCCCAAGCTCGGCCGCGTCGGCCTGTTCGACTTCCACCGCGCCGACGAAGCGATCGCGCTCGGCCGGCAGGCGGCGGAACGCGCGCTGGACGAGATCGCCGCGATCGTCGCGGCCAATCACCTGCCGCTGAACTAGACGCGAAGGGCCGATTTAACGCCCGTTTCCGTCATGGTCGGGCTTGTCCCGACCATCCACGTCTTCGCCTTAGTGATCCAAGGCGGAATTCAAGGCGTGGATGCTCGCCACAAGGGCGAGCATGACGGGGGTGAAGCCTCACGCCATCGCGATATAGTCGCGCATCGCCCGGCTCTCGGCCTCGATCTCGGCGACCCGATGCTTGACCACGTCGCCGATCGAGACGATGCCGGCGACCCGACCGTTGTCGACCACCGGCACATGCCGGAAGCGGCCTGACGTCATGATCTCCATCAGATCGTCGACGCTGGTATCAGGCCGGCAGGTCACGACCTTGGCGGTCATGGCGCGCGACACCGGCGTCTCCAGCGCCGCGGCGCCATCGGTGCCCAAGGCCTTGATGATGTCGCGCTCCGACAGGATGCCGAGCAGGCTGCCATCGGCGCCGGTCACGACCACCGCGCCGATCCGCTTCTCCGCCAGGGTCCGCGCTGCCTCGCCAAGCGTCCGGTGGGGCTGCACCGAGATCACCTCTGCGCCCTTGTTGCCGAGAATATGAACGACGTTCATCGACTCCTCCTCCAGCGATAGCGGCACCGTTGACCGGCGCTCATTTGATGGGTTCGACGGCAGCAGCGCCGGAACGCGGATCGTTGCGTCCGCGATACGACGCCAGCTTGGACTCGTTCGACTGTGAGCGAAGTCTGAGGCGACGGCAAGGCGTTCCCGGCAGGAAAACTGCCCGCTCCGGTTGCAATCAGCGCCGCACCGGCCCGCGATCGAGCAGCGGGAACAGCAGAAGCCCGGCGAGGAAGCCGCCGATATGCGCCTCCCAGGCGATGCTGGTTTCCTCGCCGAGAATCGGCACCAGCCCGGCACCGAACAGGATGTTGGTGACGAACCAGATCACCACGAACAGCATGGCCCGCGAATTGCGCCAGAGGCCGCCCAGCGGCTCGGCCGGAATCGCACGCACCACCTCGTCGTGGCCAAGCCCGCCGAAATGCACGCCCGGGGAGAACACGAAGCGGATCGCCGCCGCCGTCGCGCCCGAGACACCGGCCGAAGCGCCGACCAGCGGCAGGACGTCGAGTTCGCGCGACCACCAGTGCAGCAGGGCGCCGGCGATCGTGGACACGGCCATCAGCAACAGGAAACGCCCGGCCCCGAGCCGGCGTGCGACCGGACTGCCGAAGGCGGCCAGCCAGACGACGTTCGAGACCAGATGCAGCCATGAACCGTGCAGCAGCCCATAGCTGAGCAGCGTCCAGAGCTGGCCGCCGCCATCGGCCAGCAGCAGGCGGACCAATTGCAGGCGCTGGACGAAATCGGGCGTACCGGAGGTGCCGAGCGAGCGGGCGATCTCCTCCAGGCGCTCCGGCGCGAACCAGAGCGTCAAGCGCGCCGGCACGAAGGAGAGCCACGAGACGAGCAGGAAATCGTCGCGCTCGCTGAGCAGCTCGCGCGCCCCCTGGATCAGCGCCAGGGCCGCGATCAGCCAGACGACGACGCCGGGCAGGTTGAAGACCGGCTCGCGCGCTGGCGAGCCATATGGATCGTCTGGGTTCGCCGACATCGCGCCCTCACTGGAGCATGGGCCCTCGGCAGGCAACAGAAAAGGGGAGAGCGCGCGCTCTCCCCTCTCCTCCCCGGCCGGTCACGCCCCCGCGCCCCCGCCTTTTCCAGTGAGCCCGGACGCATCGTGCGGGCTCGAATTCGACAGGGGATTTATGCGGCATTTTAGGGATCTTCCACAAGCTTAACCGTTGCTTAACCTTAACGACCCCTGCCGCCTCCCCCTGTCCGGGTCGCGTGGCAAGACGGCATGCGGGCTGCGTCCTGCCGATTCGCAAGGGCCCGACCGTCCCCAGCTCGAACGAAAGCGATCCGATTTGACACGCATTCGCACGATCAGGGACAGCGCAGACCGGACTGGACACGACATGAAGAATCCGAGCACCCGCCTGGTTTTCGACTACTGGGACATGCTGCGCGGCGAACGGAGCGCCCCCGAACGGGGCGAGATCGAGCCGGGCGCGCTGCGCCATGCGCTGGCAGACACCTTCGTGCTGGAGAACGAGCCGATCGGGCCGGTCTTCCGCCTGGCCGGAACGCGGCTCTGCGCCTTGTTCGGGCGCGAACTGCGCGGGCGAGCCTTCACGGCGCTCTGGCCCGATGTCGAGGCTCAAGGCGACATGCGCCGCCTGGTCCAGACCGTGATGGACGAGACTGCGGGCGCCGTCGCCGGGCTTTCGGCCCAGACGCAGAGCGGCGCGAGCGTCCATCTCGAGCTGCTGCTGCTGCCCCTGCGCTATCGCGGGCGGACCCATGCCCGCATCCTCGGCGCGTTCTCACCGGCGTTGTCGCCGGAATGGCTCGGCCTCGACACACTCGAATCGATGCGGATGATCTCCCTCAGGATGATCTGGCCCGATGCGCGCACGCAGCGCCCGACCGAAGCCGCGGCCCAGGACAAGCGGCCGAAGCTGATGCTCCTGCCCGGTGGACGTGTGTGAGAACGCTCTAACGTGCTCTTAACCCGCGAGCCGGTAGCATCGCTCTGGTAGAAACAGAGTTTGCAATGCTCACGGCGCCCCAAAATCCAAAGACGGGCTCGGTCCCGGTCGAGCGCCGGCGCCATCAGCGCATGAAAGTCGTCCTGCTTGGACGCTACATGCTGCCCAACCGCATGGAATATCCCTGCCAGACCACCGACATCTCGCCGGGCGGCCTGCACATGGTCGCGCCGGCCAAGCCGATGATCGGTGACCGCGTCATCGTCTATCTGGAGCATCTCGGGCGAATCGAGGGCACGGCAGTACGCACCACCCCCGCCGGCTTCGCGATGACCATCACCGCGACAAGCCGCAAGCGCGAGAAGTTCACCGCACAGCTGACCTGGCTCGCCAATCGCGACGAACTCGGCCTGCCCGAGGATCGGCGCCACGAGCGCATCATCCCGCGCAACCCGCGCTGCATCATCACCCAGGAAGACGGTAGCGAGCATGCGGTCCGGCTGATCGACATCTCGCTCTCGGGCGCGGCCTTCGCCAGCGACCACCAGTTCGAGATGGGCACGGCGATCCGGCTCGGCAGCACCGCGGGGATGATCGTGCGCCGCTTCGACGGCGGCTACGCCGCCCAGTTCCGCATGCCCCTCTCGGCCGACGTGCTCGACGAGAATCTCGAGCTCTGAGCGCGGACCAGCGCTTCTTTCCTTTCAGCCGAACCTTTAAGACAATCCAGGCAGCGCCTCTCGCGTTCACGCGGGCCGCGCAGCGGCTCGCCATGGCTCGCTGCTCGACAGATTCACGATAGAAGAAGTATCCGCGAATCGCCTCCTCGCATGTGGGAGAACGGTGCGGATGAAGGTCCGCCTCGCTGCAGAAGGCGCGACGCCAGCCGCCTCTCCCTGGCGCAGATGGAATCTCTCGCACCTGCCCGCGCTCAAGCCGGGAAAGAGGCCGGCCTGGCCTCTCTTCGCGGCCGGGCGCGGCAATCCTTGATCATGTGTTACCGGGCTTGCCTGCAGGGTTAACAGACTGGATGGTTAAGAAACCCCATAGTTAATATTCTCCGACATATGCGCTGTGAATTCTCACTTCCGGTTTTATACATGATTTTCTGTAAGTACTTTGATCTTCAATAGGCTCGATTTCAGTAAAATTGTGCGCTTTCATTTCAAGCGATCTCTACAGCCCAAGAGCATTGTCGGCCCCGGGACAGGAAAGGGGACGTCATGTTTTCGGGTTCTCGGGGATTTCGCGGCCTGGCCGCTGCTACCATCATCGCCCTCGCCGGCGTGACCGGCGCTGAGGCGCAGCAGAATGGCGGCCTGCCGGTCGCCAGCGCGCCAATCGTCGCCGGCGGCGACGCACGGGCGCCATATGCCTGGGTCGACTTCTGCAAGCGCATGCCGAGCGAATGCGCAGTCGATACCCGCGAAGCCGAGCAGATCGAGCTGACGGCCAAGACCTGGAAGCTGATCGTCGCCGCCAACGTCAAGGCCAACCGCGATATCGAGGCTATCACCGATCAGGAACATTGGGGCGTGGTCGACCGCTGGGACATCCCGACCGACGGCAAGGGCGATTGCGAGGATTACGTCCTCCTGAAGCGCCAGCGCCTCGCCGAGGCCGGCCTGCCGCGCCGTGCCATGCGCGTCACCGTCGTGATCGACGAGGAGAATGCCGGCCATGCCGTGCTAATGATCCGCACCGATCGCGGCGACTTCATCCTCGACAACAAGCGCAACGCGATCCTGCCGTGGAGCCAGACCGGCTACACCTACGTCAAGCGCGAATCCCAGGCCCGTACCGGCTGGGCCTCGCTCGGCGGCCTCTCGACCTCGACGGTTGCGTCGCTGCGCTGAACCAGGCAACGCGTCGGGCGGGGACGAAACCCGGCGCGAATACCAGATCGGCGAAGTCGAGACGGGCTTCGCCACCAGACGACGAGTCCGGTCACGTCCCCACCCACCCGTCCCCGACCGGGCATCGTCCAGGGCCGGCTCCTTCCCCGGGAGCCGGCCCGCTTCTTTTTCGAGGTTAGCGGAACCGCGGCGCAGAACGGACGGTCAATCGATCCGCTTCATGCCTTTGGCGAACTGCTTCCAGCGCTCGGAATAGCCGGCGGCGGAGGCGCGCAGCCCCGCAGCTGCGGCTTCGTCGAGGGTGCGGACCGCGCGCGCCGGCGAGCCGACGATCAGCGAATTGTCCGCGAATTCCTTGCCCTCGGTCACCAGCGCGTTGGCGCCGACCAGACAGTTGCGGCCGATCTTCACATGGTTGAGCACGGTGGCACCCATGCCGATCAGGCTGTTCTCGCCGATGATGCAGCCGTGCAGGATGGCGCGGTGGCCGATGGTGCAGCCGGCACCGATCCTGAGCGGCGCGCCCATGTCGGTATGGAGCACGCAGCCTTCCTGGATATTGGAGGCTTCGCCGATCTCGATCCACTCATTGTCGCCGCGCAGCACGGCGCCGAACCAGATCCCGACATCGCGGGCGAGCCGGACACGGCCGATGACATGGGCGTCTGGCGCCAGCCACCACTGCCCTTCCGGCGGCGTCTCGGGCGCGGTTCCGTCGAGCGAATAGAGCGGCATGGCGTATCCTCCAGGGCTTTTCAGCCCGAGGATTGCAGGGCGAGCACCCTGGCCGTCAAGCAGCGCCGATCATCATCAGCAGGTCGAGCACGACCCGGCCGCTGATCAGGCTCCAGAGCGAGGCGATCATGCTCGCCGCCATCACGAAGAAGAAGGGCCGTCCCTCGATCTTCCGTCCGCGCACGGTGTTGCGCAGGATCAGGAAGGGCGCGCTGAAGACGACGACCGGCACGCTCGCCACGGCACGGACACCGCCGCCCTGCAGCAGTTCGAAGCCGGCGCGCTTGTGCGTGAACAATTCGAAGGCACTGGCCAGCAGGCCGGCGAAGGCGAAGCCAAGAACCAGTGATTTCAAGGCTTCGACGGCAGAGGGTTCAAGCGTCACAGACGTGGCTTCCAGCGGATGCCGGCGAACCATGACGCAAGGACGATCGCTGCGAAAGCGAAGCTTTAACCTTTGGTTAACCACGCCGACTCCGACATGGTTTACGGGGTGTTAAGGCCGCTCTGTTTCAGTTTCCAGACAGGGCCGCGCGTCGGCCCCGGAGACGGATCCGATGAGCCTCTACGCGCCCGACCAGACCCAGCCGCTCGCCAACGCCACCGATGTCGCAGCGCTGATCCGCAATCATCTCAGGCGCCGCCCCGCGCCGGCCCAACCGCGCGGCGACCGGGCTCTGCTGCGGCTTGCTGGCGCGATCGTCGTGCTCGGCCTGGCCGGCACCGGGCTTGCCCTGTTTGCCACCCGCCCCGATCCCGACGCCGGCACCGAGTTGCAGGCGTCGCGGGTCGGCGAGGTCGTGCTGGCGATCCCGGAGAACCTGACCGGCGCCGATGGCGAGGATGGACGCCTCGTCGGCATGGCGCGCCTGCGACTGGACTGGCCAAGCCTCGGGCCGGTGATGCCCGACACCAGGCACCGCCTGCTGGTGACATTGAGCCCGCCGGACAAGGTCAACGAGCCGGCGACGCAGCTCTCGACCTATGCCCGCTTCCTGACGCCGACGGTCTGGTCCAATCCGGGCGGGCTGGTCGTGCGCGGCTTCCGCAAGGGCTCGCCCTACGAGGGCGACGAGCTCTATGTCTCTGTGCCGGATGCGCGCGGCTTTGCGGCGCGTTGCCCGGTCGAGACCGCCCAGAGCGGCCTCGACGAGCCTTGCCGCGTGACCTTCCGCCATCGCGGCGTCGATGTGAACATCCGCTTCCCGCGCGCGATCGTGGCCGACTGGCAGATCATGCTCGGCGGCGTGCGCCGCACGATCGACGGGCTGATGCGCTGAGCGCCTGAACCCTCAATCCTCGAGATCGACGTCGAGGATCGCCATGGTGAAGTTGAACGAGCGGTCGCCGTCCTCGTCGTCGACATGGATGATGCCGATGAACTCGTCGGCCAGGTAGACCTCGGCCGAATCGGTCTTCTTCAGCCGCGCGCGCACGCTGATATTGTGGTTGGCGAAGGTGCGACGGAGATAGGCTTCGAGCTTGGCGAGTTCGGTCTTGTCCACGATGACGATCCTTATGTGTGGCGCGGACGGATGCCACGCGTGAGCGCTAAGGGCAAGGACGAAGGCGTTTCCGCCAACAACGCATGGCTCCTGCGCTTCGCGGCGCTGACGCGACATCATTGCCTGTGCCAAGCTTCGCTTCCCCCGCCCGAGGATGGATTCCCCGATGAAGCCCTGGTTGCCCGCCGCGCTCGACTATGTCGCAAGCTGGCTTGAATTCCAGCGCCGCTTCCATGACCAGCCCGGTTGCGCCGTCGCGATCGCGGATGGCGGCGAGATCGTGCTGGAAGCCGCCTTCGGCAGCGCCGACCTCTCGACCGGCGAGGTGCTGACGCCGCGCCATGGCTTCCGCATCGCCTCGCACTCCAAGAGCTTCACCGCCGCGGGCATCCTGCGCCTCGTCGAACAGGGGCGCCTGCGCCTCGACGACAAGGCCGGTGCCTATGTCGAGAACCTGCACCCCGACGTCGCGGCGGTGACGCTGACCCAGCTTCTCTCCAACAGCGCCGGCCTCCTGCGGGACGGCGTCGACTCTGGCCAGTTCTTCGATCGCAAGCCCTATCTGCGCAAGGACGAGCTGCTCGCCGATCTCGCCCGGCCGCCGGTCTTTCCGGCCTCGCAGCGCCTGAAATACTCCAATCACGGCTTCGGCCTGCTCGGCCTCGTCATCGAGGCGGTGACGGGAGAGGCTTACGCCGACTGGATCGCCCGCGAGATCGTTGCACCCGCGGGACTGAAGGAGACCCGGCCGGACATCACGCTGTGGAACGGGCCGATGGCGAAGGGCCACAGCGGCAAGCTGCCGCTCGGCCGGCGCGTGGTGATCCCGGCCGACAATCCCGGTAACGCGATGGTGTCGGCCGCCGGCTTCGTCGCGACCGCGGCCGACATCGCTCGCTATATCGCCCAGCTCTCGCCGACGGCCGAGCGCAGCGTGCTGTCAGGGCTCAGCCGCCGCGAGATGACGCGCCGGCTCTGGCCCGATGCCGAAAGCAGCCTCGGCCGGCATTACGGACTCGGCACGATCTCCGGCGGCGGCGATGGCTGGGACTGGGTCGGCCATTCCGGCGGTTTCCAGGGCTTCATCACCCGCACCGCCACCTTGCCGGAACAGGGTCTCACCATATCCGTCCTGACCAACGCCATCGACGGCCTCGCCCATCCCTGGCTCGACGGCGTGATCCAGATCTTCCGGACCTTCGCCGAGCACGGCGCGCCGACGCCGGCGACCGAGCGTTGGCGCAAGCGCCTCTGGACGATCTGGGGCGCCGGCGACCTCGTCCCGGTCGACGGCAAGGTGCTGATGGCCAATCCTGCGCTGTTCAATCCCTTTTTCGACGTCTGCGAGATCGTGCTGGAGAGCGAGGACCAGGGCCGGATCGTCAAGGCCTCGGCCTTCGCCAGCCCGGGCGAGCCGGCCCGCCTTGTCCGCAATGCTGCAGGCGAGATCGAGGAAGCCTGGCTCGGCGCCGCGCAGGCGATCGGCGAAGAGGCGCTGAAGGCCGAGATGCTGGAGCGGTATGGGAGTTGAAGCACCTGCTTCCCTTCTCCGCTTCCGGCAGAAGGTGGCCAGAAGGGCCGGATGAGGGGTCGCTCAGGGCTTTCCGTCATGCTCGCCCTTGTGGCGAGCATCCACGTCTTGACCACCGCCTTGCAGACGAGAAGACGTGGATGGTCGGGATAAACCCGACCATGACGATGAAGCGCGAGCCCCCTCTCCCTAAGCCTCTCACGTGGGGGAGACGGAATCTGCCGCGCCCTTCAGCCGGCTATGAGCCTCACCTCACATAGTGCAGCTTTTCAAACCGCCGGCGGAAGGCGGTGACGTCGCGGGCGATCGCATCGTCCGGGCGCGCGCCCGACAATCCGTCGGCGATGTAGCCGGCAAGCTCCGGCATGTGCTCGGGCTTCATGCCGAAGCGGACGATCTCGGGCGTGCCGAGCCTGAGGCCGTTGACGTCGCCTTCGACCTCCGCGATCGGCAGGCCGATGCCGCAGCTCAGGATGTTGACGGCGCGCAGCCGCTTCGCCGCGGCCTGCCCACCGCCATAGGACGCCGCCTCGATCGCGAACTGGTGCGAGGTCGTCGTGCCGCGATCGCGGGCGAACACCGGCACCTGCCGCTCGACAAGAGCCTCTGCCAGCGCCTTCGCCGTCGCCGCCATCATCGCGGCGTAGTCGCGGCCGAACTCCTGCCAGTCCATCATGGTGATCGCCAGCGCCGCCGATTTCGCCGCGTCGAAATTGGCGGTCAGGCCTGGATAGGCGATGGCGTCGAGCCTCTCGGCAAGATCGGCATCGTTGGTGACGATCAGGCCGGAGGGCGGCCCGCCCAGGCTCTTATAGGTGCTCATCGTCATCACATGAGCGCCCTCTTCCAGCGGCTGCTGCCAGCCATGGCCCGCGATCATGCCGGAGAGATGGGCCGCGTCGAACAGCACGATCGCGCCGACCTCGTCGGCGATGGCGCGGATCTCGCGGATCGGGTGTGGAAACAGGTTGAGGCTGCCGCCGATGCTGATCACCTTGGGCCGAAGCCGCCGCGCATCCGCGTGCAGCTTCTCGACATCGACCGTGTAGCCGTCGGCATCGATGGGTGCGGGATAGGTGACGACGCCGTAGAGCCCGGCGGCGCCGGCGCCGTGATGGGTGACATGGCCGCCGATCGCGGGCGGCGGCGCGATCACGACATCGCCGGGCTTAGCCGCCGCCATGAAGACGTAGAGATTGGCGATCGCACCGGAAGGTACGCGGATCTCGGCATAGGATGCGCCGAAGACCTGCGCTGCAAGCTCGGCCGCCATCACCTCGATCTGCTCGATCGCCTCGAGGCCCATCTCGTATTTGTCGCCGGGATAGCCTAGCGAGGGCCGCGTGCCGAGCCCCTGCCCCAGCACCGCCTCGGCCCGCGGGTTCATCACATTGGTCGCCGGGTTGAGGTTGACGCAGTCACGCTCGTGGATGGTGCGGTTCTCGGCGACGAGGTTGGCGAGCCGCATCTCGCGAGCTCCGCGGTCCTCACCGGCAACCTCTCCGGCGATCCGCAGCACATAGTCCTCGCTCGCCACCGGTACCCAATCGCGCCGCGCCAGTTTCACCGTCATCGCCGTCCCCGCAGAGTGTTGTTTCGTGCGGCCATTGCAGCGATTTGCCGGCGCCGATGCAAACCAGTTATCGTCGCCGGAAGGCCTAGAAAATCTAGGCCTGCAACGTCGTTTCGCCCATGCCCGTCAGACCACCGCGTCCACACCTGCCGCCGCTCAACGCGCTGCGCGCCTTCGA
This sequence comes from Allobosea lupini, assembly GCF_900109525.1. GTDB lineage: Bacteria > Pseudomonadota > Alphaproteobacteria > Rhizobiales > Beijerinckiaceae > Allobosea > Allobosea lupini. The sequence goes on from NZ_FOAN01000001.1 coordinate 852,321, forward strand.
GGCCGCGGCGCGGCTCGGCAGCTTCTCGCGGGCGGCCGACGAGATCGGGGTGACGCAAGGCGCCATCGCCCAGCAGGTGCGTCATCTCGAAGCCTTTCTGGGCCTGACATTGTTCCGGCGGCTACCGCAGGGCGTCGCGCTGACGGAAGCGGCGCAGGAAGCCAGGCCGCGGCTCAGCGCCGCCTTCGATGCGCTCGCGCTGACGGTGCAGGACCTCAAGGCGAGCCATGCCGGCCGGGCGCTCGCCATCGCCGCCCTGCCCTGCATCGCCCAACTCTGGCTGTCGCCGCGCCTGCCGGCGCTGCAACAGGCCTTTCCGGGCCTGGCCATCTCGATCAGCGCGATGGAAGACCCGCCGACGGGCCGGTACGACAATTTCGACCTGGCGCTGTTCTATCTCGCCAGGCCGCCGGCCGACGCGCTCGCGCTTGGCGAGGACCGCCTGTTCCCGGTCTGCGCTCCAGCGCTCGCCCACAAGCTGCGGACACCGGCCGATCTCGCCGGCCAGACTCTGCTGCACGACGCTGTCTGGCGCGACGATTGGGCGCGCTGGCTGCGTCATGCCGGCGCCGGCGACATCGATCCCGGCCGCGGCCCATCCTATTCGCTCTATGCGCTGGCGCTCGACGCGGCGCTCGGTGGCGCCGGTGTCCTCATCGGCCGCGGGAGCCTCATTGCGCCCAATCTCGCCGACGGGCGGCTGGTTGCGCCCTTCACCGATGAGCTTCCCAGCGGTGACCGGCTTACCATGCTGTTCCCACCGGCCGGCAAGCCGCATCCGCGGCGGGCCGAAATCGTTGCCTGGCTGGAGGCCAGCGGCTCAACGAAAAAGGGCGGCTCGTGAGAGCCGCCCTTCGGATCGATATCGGCAGGGGCCGATACAGAAATCAGCGCTTCGAGAACTGGAAGCTGCGGCGGGCCTTGGCCTTGCCGAACTTCTTGCGCTCGACCACGCGCGAGTCGCGGGTCAGGAAGCCTTCCTTCTTGAGCGGGCCGCGCAGCTCGGGCTCGTAGAAGGTCAGAGCCTTGGAGATGCCGTGGCGGACCGCGCCGGCCTGGCCGGAGAGGCCGCCGCCCTTGACCGTGACGATCACGTCGTACTGGGTCATGCGATCGACCAGCATGAGCGGCTGCTGCAGGATCAGGCGCAGCACCGGACGGGCGAAGTAGACTTCCTGGTCACGGGTGTTGACCGTGATCTTGCCGGAACCCGGCTTGATCCAGACGCGGGCGATGGCGTTCTTGCGCTTGCCGGTGGCATAGGCGCGGCCCTGCGCATCGACCTTCTTGACGTGGACGGGAGCCTCGGGCTGGACGCCCTTGGCGACCTGACCGAGCTGCTCGAGAGACTGGAGAACCTCGGCCATCGTCAGACCCTCGCGTTCTTGCGGTTGAGCGCCGCGACGTCGAGCGCCTCGGGCGACTGGGCGGCATGGGGATGCTCAGAGCCCTTGTAGACGCGCAGATTGCCGAGGATCTGGCGGAAGAGCGGGCCGCGCGGCAGCATGCGCTCGACAGCCTTCTCGACGATGCGCTCCGGGAAGCGACCTTCGAGAATGAACTTGGCGGAGCGCTCCTTGATGCCGCCGGCATAGCCGGTGTGATGGTAATAGATCTTCTGGTCGCGCTTGCGACCGGTCAGCACCACCTTGTCGGCGTTGATGACGATGATGTTGTCGCCGCAGTCGACATGCGGGGTGTAGGCGGCCTTGTGCTTGCCGCGCAGACGCATCGCCACCAGGGAGGCGAGACGGCCGACGACGAGCCCGGAGGCGTCGATCACAACCCACTTCTTCTCGACATCGGCGGGCTTGAGCGAGATGGTCTTCATCGCGGCACCCTTCGGCTGCTTGAAAAAAGGACAAGCCGCCGGCAGGCCGGCGGCGGTGTGGGGGCTGGATAGGCGGCTACCCCAGCAATGTCAAGCGAAGATAATACGGCGCCTTGGCCAAAAACGCATTGTTTTCAGTGCAATGGAAGAAACGGTATCTGGATACCGCAATCGGATGAAAACTTGCGCAACCCGTTACGGCGCGCCAGCATGAATTCCCGCAACCCGGAGGAACGCCATGCCAGCTCCAGCAATCCGTCATCTTGCCGGCGCCGCGTTTGTTCGCGCTTCCGCTCGCCTTCGCGCAGCCGGCCACCGCCGAAGTCCATGTGCTCAGTTCCGGCGGCTTCACCGCTGCCTACAAGGACCTCGTCGCCGGCTGCGAGGTGAAGCTCGGCGAGAAGGTCGTCAGCGCCTATGGCGCCTCGATGGGAGCCGCCCCCGACGCGATCCCGAACCGGCTGGCGCGCGGCGAGCCGGCCGATGTGGTGATCCTGGCGGCCGACGCCTTCGAGAAGCTGGTCGAGGACGGCAAGGGCGCGGCTGGAACCCGCGTCGACCTCGCCCGCTCGGCGATCGGCCTATCGGTCAAAGCCGGGGCGCCCAAGCCGGATATCTCAACGGTCGAGGCACTGAAGAAGACGTTGATGGAAGCGAAGTCGATCGCCTATTCGGCAAGCGCCAGCGGCACCTATCTGTCCGAAGAGCTCTTTCCGAAGCTCGACCCCAGCGGCCAGGTGATGGCCAAGGCGAAGAAGATCTTCTCCGAACGCGTCGGCACGATCGTCGCCCGCGGCGAGGCCGAGCTCGGATTCCAGCAGGTCAGCGAATTGCTGCCGATCGAAGGGCTCGATTTCGTCGGCACGCTGCCGGAGGAGGTCCAGCGCGTGACGGTCTTCTCGGCCGGCCTCGCGGCCGGCGCCAAGCAGCCGGAGGCGGCAAAGAAGCTGATCGCCTGCCTCGGCTCGGCGGAAGCGGCACCGGCGATCCGCAAGACCGGGCTCGACCCGATCCCGGCAAAATAGCCGGGCTAGCGCTCGGCCGGGATCGAATAGGTCCCGGTCGCGTGGCAGACCATCTCGGCCTCGCCTTGCGAATAGAGACAGACTTCGCCGACGGCGAGGCGCTTGCCGAGCTTGAGCAGCTTCGCCTCGCCGATCAGCGCCGACTGGCCGGGCTTGCGCAGGAAGTTGTAGTTGAGGCTGGTCGTCACCGCGAGCGCGACCGGGCCGATCTGGGCGAGGATCGCGACATAGAGCGCAAGATCAGCCAGCGCCATCATGGTCGGGCCGGAGATGGTGCCGCCGGGCCGCAAATGCTTCTCATGGTAGTCGCAGCGCATGCGCGCGGCGAGCGGCCCGACCTCCTCGACGAAATAGGTGCGCCCGCCATAGTGAAGCTGCGGGAAGACCTGATCGAGATAGGCCTCGATCTCGGCGGCGCTCATGCGGGTCGTCATCGTGCGGAAAACCGGGGTCTGATCGGGCGTTGATCCCCTTGCAGCACGGGCCCAGCCTTCCGACAATAGGACAAACAGCGAAAGGCCTGTCGCCATGAACGCCCATGCCAAAGCGCAGATCCTGTTGCGCGAGGATGCCGACGGCATCGCGACGCTGACCCTCAACCGGCCCGAGGCACGCAATCCGCTGAGCGAGGCGATGCTGGCGGCGCTGGCAGAGACGCTCGCCGCGATCGCGAACGACCGCAGCATCCGCGCCGTGGTGCTGGCCGCTGCCGGCCCGGTGTTCTCGGCTGGGCACGACCTCAAGGAGATGAGCGCGCGCCGGGCCGACCCCGATCGTGGCCGCGCCTACTTCGCCGACATCCTCGGGCGCTGCTCGGGCGCGATGCAGCAGATCACCGCCCTGCCCCAGCCGGTGATCGCCGCCGTCGAAGGCACGGCGACCGCCGCCGGCTGCCAGCTCGTCGCGAGCTGCGATCTTGCCGTCGCCGGCGAAGCTGCGCGCTTCTGCACGCCGGGCGTCCATATCGGCCTGTTCTGCTCGACGCCGATGGTCGCGCTCTCGCGCAATCTTTCCGCCAAGCACGCGATGGAAATGCTGCTGCTCGGCGAGATGGTGCCGGCGCAGGAAGCTGCCCGCATGGGCCTCGTCAACCGCGTCGTGCCGGCGGGCGAGGCGCTTGACGAAGCCAGGCGGCTGGCCGCGGTCATCGCCTCGAAATCGGCGGCGACGGTCAAGGTCGGCAAGCGCGCCTTCTACGAGCAGCGCGAGATGGGGCTGAAGGCGGCCTATGACAACGCTTCTGCGGTGATGGTCGAGAACATGCTGGCGCGCGGTGCGGAAGAAGGCATCGGCGCTTTCATGGAGAAGCGTCAGCCGGTGTGGGAGAGCTGAGGCTCCAAGCGATCCATCCCGTCATTCCGGCCGAAGCGTAGCGGCGGCCCGGAATCCATCGTAGAGCAGCGTGTCCTTCGATGGATTCCGGAGTGACCTTTGGTCTTCCGGAATGACGAGCTTTCCGACCAGTGCATCGAGACCAGAGCAGACATGAACCACGACGCCTATCCCGACAGCCTAATCCGCGAGATCCTGAAAAGCGTGAAGACGATCGCGCTGGTCGGCGCCTCCGCCAACGAGGCGCGGCCGAGCTGGATCGTCACCAAATACCTGCTCGATCGCGACTATGACGTGATCCCGGTCAATCCCGGCCTCGCCGGGCAGACGCTGCTGGGCAAGACGGTCTACGGCTCGCTGAAGGACATCCCCCGGCCGGTCGACATGGTCGAGATCTTCCGCAACTCGGAGGCGGCCGGACCACTCACCGACGAGGCGCTCGGTCTCGACCCGCTGCCCAAGGTGATCTGGATGCAGCTCTCGGTGCGCAATGACGAGGCCGCGGCCAAGGCCGAGGCCAGGGGCGTCACCGTGATCATGAACCGCTGCCCGAAGATCGAATATGGCCGGCTCTCCGGCGAGATCGGCTGGCAGGGCATCAATTCGCGCATCCTCTCGGCGAAGAAGCCGGTGCTCGCCGGCAAGGGTTTCCAGAAGCTGACGATCAACCGGCCGGGGACGTAACACCTGCTCCACAGAGCCGCTTGATCGCAAGCATCTCGGCCTTCACTCTTCGGGTCGTCCCGGGCGACCGAAGGGAGACCCGGGACCCATTCCGGAACCTCTCTCGGATAGGCTCAGGAATGGATCCCGGATCGGCGCGGCTGCGCCGCTTGTCCGGGATGACCGCGATAGGGTGAGCCGTCTACGGAGAAGGCCGATGCCACCTCTCGATCGCCGCACCGTCCTGCTCGCCGGGCTCGCCAGCGCGCTCGGCACCGGCGGCGCCCGCGCTGCCTTCCCTCAACGGCCGATCCAGCTCGTCGTGCCCTTCGCGCCGGCTGGGGGTACCGATATCGCGGCGCGCCGGCTCGGCGAGACCCTGGCGAGACAGCTCGGCCAGTCGGTGATCATCGACAACCGGCCGGGCGCCAACGGCATCGTCGCCGGGCAGGCCGTGGTCAAGGCACCGGCAGACGGCCATACGCTCCTCGTCGCGACCGCGGCCAGCTTCGCCGCCGCCCCGGCGCTCGGCCAAAAACTGCCCTATGACGTCGCCTACGATTTCGCGCCGGTCGGCATGCTCGGTCTGTTTCCGCTGGTGCTGAACGTCTCGCCGACCCTGCCGGTCAATTCGCTCGCCGAGTTCGTCGCTTATGCGAAGCAGCGGCCGGGCCAGCTCAACTTCGCCTCGGCGGGAGTCGGCGGCACCAACCACCTCGTCTTCGAAATGATCATGCAGGCGGCCGGCCTCAAGCTGGCTCATGTGCCCTATCGCGGCGCCGGACTCGCCGCGGCCGACCTGATGTCGGGCCAGGTCCAGGTGATGATCGACAGCCTCGCCGCCAGCCTGGGGAACATACAGGCCGGCAAGCTGAAGGCACTCGCCGTCACCACCGATGCACGTCAGCCGCAACTGCCAGAGTTGCCGACGCTCAGGGAACAGGGCGTCGACCTGATCTATCCCGGCTGGGCTTCGATCGTCGCGCCGGCCGGCATCGAGCCGGGTACGCTGCACATCCTCAACACCGCAATCAACGCGGCGATGGCCGATGCCGAGCTCGTCGCGCGCTATCGCGAGCTGGTGATAGAGCCGGTTGCCTGGAGCCCGCAGGAGACCGGCGCCTTCATGGCACGCGACCGCGCCATCCTGACCGAGCTGGTCGCGAAGACCGGGATCAGGCTGACCGAATAGGCGGAGAAAAAGCATGCGTCGGGAAAGCACGACCTGCTGCATCGCCGGAGGCGGCCCGGCCGGGATGATGCTCGGCTTCCTGCTGGCGCGCGCCGGGGTCGAGGTGACCGTGCTGGAGAAGCACGCCGATTTCCTGCGCGACTTCCGCGGCGACACCATCCATCCCTCGACCATGCAGGTGATGCACGAGCTCGGCCTGCTCGAGGACTTCCTCAAGCTGCCACATGTCCGGGAGGACGATCTCGTCGCCCGCTTCGGAGCTGAGGACATCACCGTCGCCGATTTCAGCCATTTGCCGGTCAAGGCGCCGTTCATCGCCTTCATGCCGCAATGGGACTTTCTCGATTTCCTCGCCGATCACGGCCGGGAGTATCCAGAGTTCCGTTTGCTGATGCAGACGAAAGCCGCCGGGCTCATCGAGGAGAACGGGCGCGTTGCGGGGGTGAAGGCGGAAGGACCCGATGGCCCGCTGGAGATCCAGGCCGACCTCGTCGTGGCGGCGGATGGGCGGCGTTCCGATGTCCGCGCCGCAGCAGGCTTCACCGTCACGGAACTGGGCGCGCCGATGGATGTGCTCTGGTTTCGCTTCAGCCGCCGGCCGGATGAACCCGCACAGGCCTTCGGCCAGGTCGCGGCCGGGCGCTTCTTCATCCGGCTCAACCGCGGCGACTATTGGCAATGCGCCTTCGTCATCCCGAAGGGCTCGCTGGAGCAGTTGCAGGCCGCCGGGCTCGATGCCTTCAAGGCAGGGCTCCTCGCGCTCGCGCCGGAGCTGGCCGATCGGACCGGTGAACTGGCCTCTTGGGACGACATCAAGCTGCTCTCGGTCGCGGTCGACCGGCTGGAGCGCTGGTGGCGGCCGGGGCTGATCTGCATTGGAGACGCCGCCCACGCGATGTCGCCGATCGGCGGCGTCGGCATCAACCTGGCGATCCAGGACGCCGTCGCGACCGCCAACCTGCTAGCGCGGCCGCTGCGCGAGAAAACGCTGGCGGATGCCGATCTCGCCGCCGTGCAGAAACGGCGCGAATGGCCGGCCAAGGTCACGCAGGCCGCCCAGATTGCGATTCAGAACCGGGTGATCACGCCGCTGCTGGCGGCGGAGAAGCCGATTGCACCGCCCTGGCCGCTCAGGCTGCTGCAACGTTTTTCGCTGCTGCGACGCCTGCCCGCGCGCATGGTCGGCATGGGTGTCCGCCCGGAGCATGTCGGGCCCGAGCTGAGGCCACGGCGCTGAATTGACGCCTCGCAAGGCGTTCGTTAAATCGAACGAGTCGTCCGAAATCAGAGTTTACGAGGGAGCACGCCATGACCGATCGCGCACCGGGTTTCCATACGCTCGCCGTCCATGCTGGCGCTGCTCCCGACGCAGCCACCGGCGCGCGCGCCACGCCGATCTACCAGACGACGAGCTTCGTGTTCGACGATGTCGACCACGCCGCCTCGCTGTTCGGCCTGCAGGCCTTCGGCAACATCTACACCCGCATCGGCAACCCGACCAACGCGGTGCTGGAAGAGCGCGTCGCTGCGCTGGAGGGCGGCACGGCGGCGCTCGCGGTGGCTTCGGGCCATGCCGCCGAGTTCCTCTGCTTCCACGCGCTGCTGCAGCCGGGCGACGAATTCGTCGCCGCGAAGAAGCTCTATGGCGGCTCGATCAACCAGTTCAACCATTCCTACAAGAACTTCGGCTGGAACGTGATCTGGGCCGATTCCGATGATCTCGACGCCTTCGCCGCCGCTGTGACGCCGAAGACCAAGGCGATCTTCATCGAATCCATCGCCAATCCCGGCGGCGTCATCGTCGACATCGAGGGCATCTCGAAGATCGCGAAGAAGCACAACATCCCGCTGATCGTCGACAACACGATGGCGAGCCCCTATCTGATCCGCCCGTTCGAGCATGGCGCCGACATCGTCGTGCATTCGGCGACGAAGTTCCTGGGCGGCCATGGCAATTCGATCGGCGGCCTGATCGTCGATGGCGGCTCGTTCAACTGGACCGGCGACGAGCGCTACCCGATGCTGTCCAAGCCGCGGCCGGAATATAACGGCATGGTGCTGGGCGAGACCTTCGGCAATTTCGCCTTCGCGATCGCAACCCGCGTGCTCGGCCTGCGCGACATGGGCCCGGCGCTCTCGCCCTTCAATGCCTTCATGATCCTGACCGGCATCGAGACCCTGCCGCTGCGCATGCAGCGCCATTGCGAGAACACGCTCAAGGTGGCGACGCATCTTGCCAAGCACCCGGCGGTCGAGTGGGTGAACTATGCCGGCCTGCCGGACAACAAGTACCACGCCCTCGCCCAGCGCTACTGCCCCAAGGGCGCCGGCGCGGTCTTCACCTTCGGCCTGAAGGGCGGCTATGACGCCGGCGTCCAGCTGGTCTCGAAGCTCTCGCTGTTCTCGCACCTCGCCAATATCGGTGATACGCGCTCGCTGGTGATCCATCCGGCCTCGACCACCCACCGCCAGCTCTCGGACGCGCAGAAGACGGCGTCGGGCGCCGGCCCGGAAGTGGTGCGCCTGTCGATCGGCATCGAGGATGTCGAGGACCTGATCGCCGATCTCGATCAAGCGCTGGCGTAACGGGCGAATGCGTCAGGCCTCCAGCGCCAGACGCAGTTCGACCTCAGCCTCGACATAGTCCCATTCACGCGTGGCCCGCAGCCGCGAGGTCATCGCCCAGAAGTCGGCCTCGTGCTCCGGCGCGAACTCGAACCATGTCAGGAAGTCGAAGCGCTCGTCGAGATCGCGCGAATGGTGCAGGCGGCGGGCCACCGCCGGCAGCGTCGTGAGGCCGATCCGGGTGTGATGCGAGGTTTCCTCGAAGATGGCGCGCCGCTCATCCTGCGCGAGGGCCCACCAGGCCGGCGATTTGCGGATCGGGATCAGTACCGCCTGACTGGCCAACGGCCGCGCCAGAGCCGGTTGGAGTTGCGCGAGCGTCGTCACCTCGGAGCGCGTCGCATAGCGGGCGTTGCTGATCGCGCCCCGCAAACGCCAACTCGCAGCCCCCGCAGGCTCGCCCTCGGTCATGAGCAGCCGCCCGACCTCCGGCAACGGCTCGCCGCAGATCGCGCGGATATCACGCACACGCCATGGCCCGACGTCGCCGCCCGAGAACACCACGATCCTGCTCATCGATAGGCCTCGCCCGAAACCGTCTGCGGACGGCCCGGGACGTCAAGCAAGCGGCGTGCCTGTCGAGAGGCGCGTCACGTGCACCACGCCCATCGCCAGCACGGTGAAGCCCAGCGCCTGATGGGCGAGACCGGCCCAGAGCGGCACCACCAGAAGCAGCGTCACGATGCCGAGCGCGGACTGCGCCAGCACGAGCCCGGCGATGGCGGTCGCGCGCTTGGCCGCGCCGGAGCCCGCCGCGGCGCGGCGCAAACTCAGCATCTGCCAGAGCGCGAAGGCGAACAGGATGTAGGCGCCGATGCGGTGGTTGAACTGCACCAGCGCGACATTGTCGACAAAGTTCTCCCAGACCGGCGTGCCGGCGAAGAGCGTCGAAGCGGCGGGCACCAGCGCCCCGTCCATCAGCGGCCAGGTGTTGAAGGTGAAGCCGGCCTTGGAGCCGGCGACGAGTCCACCGAGTGCGATCTGAACGAAAAGCAAAAAGAGCAGGAGCCAGGCGCCCGCCCTGCCCCAGGCCGGCTCGATGCGACGCAGCGGCGTCAGCCAGGTGGCGAAGGCGATCACGCTGGCGAAGAAGAAGCCGGCGAAGGTCAAATGCAGCGTGAGCTTGACCGGCGCGACCGCGACCATGCCGGGCTGCAAGCCCGAGGCGACCATGATCCAGCCGATCGTGCCCTGCAGGCCAAGTAGCAGGCCCATAGCGAACAGGATCGCGGTCTCACGCCACGGCATCTGGCGCCGCAGCAGGATTACGAGGAAACCGGCGAGGTAGACCAACCCGATGAGACGGCCGAGCTGGCGATGGCCCCATTCCCACCAGTAGATGAATTTGAAGTCGGCGAGCTCCATGCCGGAGTTGAGGAGCTGGAATTGCGGGCTGAGGCGATACTTCTCGAATTCGAGCGCCCATGCGGCATCGGAGAGCGGCGGGATCGCGCCGGTTACGGGGCGCCATTCGGTGATCGAGAGGCCAGAGCCGGTCAACCGCGTCGCGCCGCCGACAACCACCATGACGAAGACGAGGAAGGCGACGGCCCAGAGCCAGCGGCGGATGCCGGCATGGCCGGTGGCGGCCGGAGCGGCAGGCTGATCGAGCGCGATCGTCACGGCGGCGGGACCTCGGGTCGCAGGGGGAAGGCTTGAATACGCTTCACAAGCGCGGCGGCGGGTGACAGATAGTCCGCCGTTGAGACCTGAACAACGCCCGCAATGCCGCAGCCCGGACTGACAATCGCCATGAGGCAGACCCATCGCAAGCTCGTCGGCACGGTCGTAATGATCGTCTTCGTCTGCGTCTACGCGCTCGTCGCCATGGCGCTGGCGCAGGGGCGGATCACCGAGGCCTCGAAGCCGGTGCAGACCATCGCCTATATCGTGCTGGGGCTGATCTGGGTGCTGCCGCTGCTGCCGCTGATCAAATGGATGGAGCGGAAGGACGAGATCTGAGGCTCCCGGCGTCAGTCGACGCTCATCCTCTGCCCCTTGTTCCACAGCAGGAAAGGCAGCCCCGACAGTAGCGCCTTCAGCGCCGCCTCGCTCTGGTGCAGGCCGTTGAGCGAGACGCGCGGCAGCGCGTGCAGGTGGGCGGCATGCCCGGGGAAGAGATGGCCCGGCCGGGTCGCCACGGCGCTCGCGAAGCCCGCTTCCCTGGCCAGAGCGAACTCGCGCGGGCCGGCGGAGGTGGGATCGCCGACCGGGTAGGCGAAGTGGCGCACGGGCGCACCGAGCGCTTCCTCCAGCCAGGCCTTGCTCTCGGCGACCTCGCGGCGTGCTTCCGCTTCGGGATGCTTGGCCAGCATCGGATGGCTGAGCGTATGCGCGCCGATGGTGACGCCAGGCGCGCCGGCGAGCGATCGCAGCGTCTCGGTGGGCAAGCATTCGCGTTCTACCAATGCGATGGCGTCGATGCCACCTTGCCGCGCGAGATCGGAAATCACTGAGAGCAGAATCGCTTCCGGGCCTTTGCGCAGACGCCAGTAGAGTTGGTCGAACGCCTTCTGCTTCTCGGCGTCAGTTCCAGACGGAGCGTCGAAGCGGCCGTCTGGAAGCTCGACCGAGACGCGCGGCAGGGCCCGGATCGCCTCCTCCAGCTCCAGCCACCAGAGCCGGGCCGTGCGCTCGGCAAAGCCGCGCACGGCATAGAGCGTCCAGGGCACACCGTGCTTCGCCAGTACCGGCCAGGCATGGTCGAGATTGTCGCGATAGCCGTCGTCGAAGGTGAGCGCGACGAAGAAGCGGCCGGGCTGCGGATCGACCAACCGGACCAGCGCCTCGTCGAGCGAGACGATCTCGTAGCCCTCGGCCCGGATCAAGGTCAGCGCCCGATCGAGGAAATCGGGCGTGATCTCCAGCAGCCCGTTCGGACGGAAACCGCCGGCGGTTGCCGGGCGGACATGATGCAGCGTCAGGATCGCGCCTTTGCCCTGCGCGAGCCCCCTGCCCCAGCGGTCGGCACCGGTCGCCGCTATGGCCGTGAAGGCGGCTGAAAAAGCCTTGTGGCGCAGGCTCATGCCCCGCATCTCCGAGAGATCGATTCAACCCTTCGCTAACGCTGTTCGGCGAAGCTGTCTTGCAACGTCCGCGACAGTGGCAGGTCCGTTCACAATGCGGGGTTAAGGAAGGCGGCATGTCCGTCGTCGCCGACCGCGCGCCCAGCCCGTCCGCCCCTCCTGCCCTGCGGCGGGAGAATGAGGCGCGCCCTTGGGCCAGGATCGTTGTGAGCGGCGACCTTGCCGCTCTCGAAGCCGATTGGCGCGCGCTCGAAGCTGATGCGCTGGTGACGCCCTATCAAGCCTATGACTGGGTTCGCCCCTTCGTCACGACGATCGGCCGGGCCGAGGAGATGGACTTCCGCTTCGTCCGGATCGAGGACAGCCAGGGCGCGTTGCTCGCTCTGTTCCCGCTGGTGGTCGCCAGGCGCCTCGGCACGCGCTTCGCCGAGTTCATCGGCGGCAAGCACGCCAACTATCACATGGCGCTCTATCGGCCTGATTTCGCCGAAGCGCTCGATGCGACGGCAGCCCAGCAGCTGCTCCGGGAGATCGGCGCGGCGATCGGCGGGATCGACGCGCTGTTCCTGATCAACCAGCCGACCGCCTGGCAGGGCATCGCCAATCCGCCGGCAAGGCTCGCCGCCGGGCAAAGCCCGAGCCGCGCCTACAAGCTGGCGCTCGAACCGGGCGATTGCGACGGCACGCTCCGGCGCTCGATGAGCAAGCATGCCCGTAAGAAGATGACGACGAAGCGCAATCGTTTCGCCGAGTTCGGGCCATCGGAACTGGTCCAGGCCCGCAGCGACGCCGAGATCGAGCGGGTGCTCGACGCCTTTCTGGCGCAGAAGGCGGCCCGCTTCGCGCAGCTGGGCCTGGCCGACCCGTTCGCCACCCCGGCGATCCGCGCGTTCCTGCGTGACGGAGCGCTGGCGCAGGCAGGCCGCTCACCGGCAATCGAGCTCTATTCGCTCGATCTCTCGGGCCGTTCGGTCGCGACCTATGTCGGCGCCGTCCAAGGCAAACGCTTCTCCGGCATGGCGACCTCCTTCGATCTCGGCTCGGAGGCGGCGCGGACCAGTCCCGGCGAGATTCTCCTGATCGAACTGATCAAGCGCAAATGCCGGGCCGGCGTCACCATGTTCGACCTCGGCGTCGGCGAGGCCCGCTACAAGACGACGATCTGCGACGATAGCGACGAACTCGTCGACACCTTCGTCCCGCTGACGGCCAAAGGGCGGGCCTATGCAGGCTACAGCCAGGCGAAGCGCGCGCTGAAGAGGCGGATCAAGGCTTCGCCGTTTGCCCTGAAGACGGCGCAACGCGTCCTCGGGCTGCTGAGGCGCCGCAAGCCGGCAGAGGCGGATGAGTAGGCCGCCTCTTCAATCTCTCACACCGTCTCTCAACGTCTCAAATCCACCGCGCCGAAGTAACGGCGGCTCAGCATCGCCGGCACCATCCTGATCGACAAGATCGCCGGGGCGCTGGCGGAGCGGGACAATCGCTGGCGACCGTGGCGGCGGCAAGATGCGGTGATGCAGGCCTGCCGGGCCAGCAACAGAGCGCCATGTCTGGACATCGGCATATCGCCTGCAAGCGGACACGGCCGCAGAGCGCGATAATCGGCCGGGGTAGCCGGCCAAGACCATCCGTTTTCACACCGGGTTCAACAGCCGCTCCAGGGATCGGACGACGCTCTCGCCCATAGCCGTTCGGGTCTCGATGGTCGCGCTGCCGAGATGCGGGGCGAGCACGACATTGTCCAGCCGCCGCAGGGCCAGCGGCACGTCAGGCTCGTCGGCGAAGACGTCGAGCCCGGCGCTGCCGAGCCGTCCCGATGCCAGCGCTTCGACGAGGGCCGGCTCGTCGACGATCTCGCCGCGCGCGATGTTGACCAGCGTCGCGCCCGGGCCAAGCGCTGCGATGACGTTGCGGTCGACCAGGCCGCGATTGGCCGGCCCGTCACCGAGCGACCGAGCGGAAACGCGTCCTTGGCCCAGGCGCCGCTGCGGACATGGGCATCGGCAGCGACGAGGCGCCGCCGGGCCATCACCATCAACGCAATGGCAAGGTCTCCGACTTCGTCGGCGAGTGCGGTCGAGCTGTTGGTGAGAGGGATACCGCGCTCGGCAAGAGCCTCCGTATCGATCTTGTCCAGCCCGGCGCTGTAGCAGGCGACAAGCTCGAGCGCCGGCAGCCTGGCGAGCAACGCACGATCCAGCCGCGCCTTGCCCGTCGTGGCGATGCCGCGGATGCGGGCACCATGAGAAGAGACGAGTGCCTCGATCTCCGGGGCGTCACCTGGTCCGAGCACGTCGAAGCGCTCCGCCAGCGCCGCGATCGTCGCCGCGGGTACCCCGGACGAAAGAACGAGGATGGTGACGGGCCGCATCAGGCCTTGGCGAGCCAGGCTTCGGCGAGCTGCCAGGCGCCACCGGAATCGAGCACGATGTTCCGGAGTTCCTTGCGCGCGACATGACGCGCCTCGCGGAAGAACAGCCAGGAATAGTAGTCGTTCCTGTTCAGCGCGGTCTGGAGCTCCTTGTAGATCGCCTTGCGTTTGGCCTGCTCGGTCTCCTCGCGGCCCTGGTCGACCAGGCGGAAGACCTCCTCGTCCTTGATCCCGGACCAATTCTGCGCCGCCGTGCGTCCGAAGAACGGGCCGAAAACATGGTCGGGGTCGGCGCGCGGGACATTGACGCGGCCCATCGCCAGTTCGTGCTGCAGGCCGAGCACCTTCGGCACCCAGGCCTGCCGCTCCAGGATCTCGATCTCCATGTTGATCTTGAACGGCTTGAGCTGGGCCTGGACGATCTGCGCGACCTGCGTGTCGGGATCGCGCTGAATGATCGAGAGCTTGCAGGTAAAGCCGTTGGGCTGGCCGCCCTCCTTGAGCAGGGCCTGGACCTTGGCCGGATCGAGCTTCGGCTGCGGCACGCTCGCGTCATAGGACCAGTCGCTCGGCGGCACCCAGGTCGGCGTCACCGCGCCGAAGCCGCGGGTGATGCCCTTCATCAGCACGTTGCGGTCGATGCCGTGGTTGACGGCGGCGCGCAGGTGGGGATTGGCGAAGATGCCCTTCGAGACGTTGAAGGTCAGCCATTGCGCGATGCCCGGAGGCACCGCGACCAGCGTCAGCGCCGGATTTTTCTCGACCTCCTCAAAATCGCGCGGCGTGACGCCGTCGACGAGATGCACCCCGCCCGACTTGACCTCGACCATCTTGACCGCCGTGGTCGGGATGATCCGCAGCGTCACGGCATCGGCATAGGGCAGCCTCTTGCCGTCGGCGCCATCGCGCCAATAGCGCTCGTTGCGGGTAAAGCGGATCTGGCTGCCGCCGACCCATTCCGCGAACTTGTAGGGTCCGGTTCCCACCGGCTGGCGCCCGAAATCCTGCCCGAGCTTCTTCAGCGCCGCCGGCGAACACATCATCCCGGCTTCCACCGCGAGCGAGGCCAGCGCCGCGCCGGAGGGCTGCTTCAGGTTGATCCTGACGACCATCGGCCCGGCCACCTCGGCACCGGCGATATCCGCCAGGTCCGGGGTGCGCGGCGCGGTCGAGTTCGGCGCCACGACGCGAGCGATGTTGAACACCACCGCCTCGGCGTCGAAGGGCTCGCCGTCGTGGAAGACGACGCCCTCGCGCAGCTTGAAGACGACGGATTTCTTGTCTTCCGACCATTGCCAGCTCGTTGCCAGCGAGGGCTGGAGATTGCCCTGTACGTCGAACTTCAGCAGCCCTTCGAACATCTGGATCAGGGCGTAGCGATCCGAGGTCGGCGCATCGCCCATGATCGGGTCGAGGCTCTTCGGCTGCAGGTCCATCGATGCGACGATGGTGCCGCCGCGCACCGGCGCCCCTTGCGCGAAGGCAAGGCCGGGCAGCCCGGCGATGAGACCTGCACCGGACGCGCCCAGCAAAAGATCGCGACGTGAAATCAGGGCCATTGGCGTGATCTCCTCCAAGGCGCTCTTCGTCGGCGCCGACGGAGAAGGCACCTATCAGATATGTTATGAGATAGGCAATTGCTTTTTTGCGCGACCAACGCAGCGCCTGCTTTGACAGCAAGCGAGGATGCCTCTATCGCAGCCTACATTAGATACGCGATGTCTACCCCAGCAATCTCGGCAGCGTCGCATCCTTGTTGACGTCGCCCTCGAGCAAGCTTATCTGATATGTTATGAGTGAGATCACCGCCCTTCAACATGACAAGCAGCGCCTGACCGAAGCGGTGACGCAGTTCGTCATCGACCGGGTCGCCGAGCGCGTCTATCGCGCAGGCGATCAGCTGCCGTCGGAATCCGAGCTCGCCAAACGGCTCAATGTCTCGAAGCCGGTGGTGCGCGAGGCGCTCGGGCGCCTCTCGGCGCTGGGCATCGTCCAGATCCAGCAGGGCAAGGCGACCACGGTGAGGGGGCTTTCGGTTGCCCCGCTCGACCAGTTCCTGCGCCTCGCCGTTCGCGTCACCGACAATGGCCTGCGCGAGGCGGTCGAACTCAGGCGCGCCATCGAGGTCGAAGTCGCGGCGCTGGCTGCCGAGCGGGCGACACCGCTCCAGGTCGAGCCGGTCGAGGTCGCGCTCGAGAAGATGCGCGCCAATATCGACGGCGATTTCGAGCGCTGGCTGCAGGGCGACCTTGCCTTCCATGTCGCCCTGGCGCGCTGCTCCGGCAACGCGCTGCTCGAGCATCTGGTGAGCGCGCTCGTCGACACCATCAAGTTCACCCAACGCGCGCTCGGCATGCAGCGCGACCTGCGCGACCCGGCCGCAACGGTCGCCCGTCATCAAGCCATCGTCGATGCGATCAAGGCCCGCGACCCCGCGGCGGCGCGCATCGCCATGACCACCCATTTCGCGGTGTCCGACGCCGTCATCGCCGAGATCGCCCGCGACCACCGTCGGCTCGATCGCTACTGAGGGATCGCGTCCGTGCTGCCCTATCTGGCCAAGAAGCTCGCGCAGATGCTGCCGGTGGCGTTCTTCGTCACCATCATCGTCTTCGCGCTCACCAACCTGCTGCCGGGCGACCCGACCGTCACCATCCTCGGCGAGCAGGCGAGCCCCGAGCAGCGCGCCGCCGTGCGCATCGAGTATGGTCTCGATCAGCCGGCCCCGGTCCGCTACGTCACCTGGCTCGCCCGCGTCGCGCAGGGCGATTTTGGCCGCTCCTTGCGCACCCGCGAGGATGTCGGCGCGATGCTGGCTGCGCGCATCCCGGTGACGCTCGAGCTCGGCTTCCTCTCGATCCTGATCGCGGTCGCCATCGGCATGCCCGCCGGCATCCTCGCCGCGCGCTTCCGCGGCAGCCTGATCGATGTGGCGGCGAGCCTGATCGCCATGTCCTCCGTCGCGGTGCCCTATTTCTGGATGGGCGTGCTGCTGATCATGCTGTTCTCGCTCAAGCTCGGCTGGCTGCCGCCCTCCGGCCATATCCGCTTACTCGACGATCCCGGCGGCAACCTCACGCTGATGGTGATGCCGGCGCTGACGATCGGCACCGCCTTCGCCGCGCTCGTCATGCGCCAGACCCGCGCCTCGATGCTGCAGGTGCTGTCGATGGACTACATCCGCACCGCAAGGGCCAAGGGCTTGAGCGAACGCCTCGTCCTGGTCCGGCATGCGCTGCGCAATGCGCTGATCCCGATCGTCACCGTCATCGGCCTGCAGATCGGCGCCCTGCTCGGCGGCGCGGTCGTGACCGAGACGGTCTTCGCCCTGCCCGGCCTCGGCCGCATGCTGGTCGATGGCATCTTCCAACGCGACTTCCCGGTCATCCAGGGCGCGATCCTGTTCATCGTCATCGCGGTCTTCGCGGTGAACCTCCTGACCGACCTGCTCTACCGGGCCTTCGACCCGCGCGTGAAGGCGTGAGGCGATGGCGGCCGTGACCGGATCGATGCCCCCCGCCGCCACAGCGACGCAGCGCGCTCCGCGCTCGCCCGGCGCCATCATCCTGCGCCGCATCCTCGGCTCCTGGCAGGGTCGCTTCGGCACGATCGTGCTCGCCATCATCGTCGCGCTCGGGCTGCTCGCGCCCTGGCTCTCGCCCTATTCGCCGGTCGACATCGACCCGGAGGCCTTCTCGATGCCGCCGAGCGCGGCGCACTGGTTCGGCACCGACGAGATCGGCCGCGACGTCCTTTCGCGCGTGCTGCATGGCGCCACCGTCTCTCTCCAGGTCGTGATCTTCGCAATCGGGCTCGCGCTGATCGCAGGCTCGCTGCTCGGGCTGGTCTCCGGCTGGCTCGGCGGGCGCTGGGACGCGCTGATCATGCGGATCATGGACGCCTTTCTCGCCTTCCCGCTGCTGGTGCTGGCGCTCTCGATCGTCGCCGTGCTCGGCCCCGACCTCGTCAATGCGATGCTCGCCATCGCCATCACCAAGATGCCCGGCTTCGCCCGATTGGTGCGGGCCGAAGTGCTGTCCCTGCGCGAGGCCGATTATGTCGTGGCGGCGCAGGCAGCCGGCGCGCGGCCTTTGCGCATCCTGTTCAAGCACATCTGGCCGAACGTCTCCGGCAACGTCATCGTCTACGGCTCGCTCTCCGCCTCGCAGGCGCTGATCACCGAAAGCGCCCTCTCCTTCCTCGGCCTCGGCGTGCAGCCGCCGACGCCGAGCTGGGGCTACATGGTCGCGACCGGCATCCAGTTCTACCAGTCCTGGTGGATGAGCTTCTTTCCCGGGCTCGCCATCTTCCTGACCGTGCTCGCGCTGAATTTCCTCGGTGACGCGGTGCGCGACGCCTTCGACGCAAGGCTCGGCGACAGCCATGGCTGAGCCCGCACGCCTCCAGGTCGACCTGACGGGGCGCCGGGTGCTCGTCACGGGTGCGACGCAGGGCATTGGGCTCGCCATCGCGACCTCGCTCGCGCACTCCGGCGCCATCATCTGCCTCAACGGCCCCGCGGCAGGCAATGAGCTCGACGGCGCCTGCCTCGCGGCGTCGGCGGCGCTCGGCATCGCCGCCGACCTGAGCCGGCCTGCGCAGGTCGAGCGCCTGATCGCCGAAACGACCGAGCGGCTCGGCGGGATCGACATCCTCGTGCTCAACGCCGCCCTGCAGGAACGGGCCCCCTGGCATGGTTTCGAGCGTGCCGCTCTCGACCGGCAATGGGAGCTCAACCTCGCTGCCAACTACCGGCTGATGCAGGCCTTCGTCCCTGCCATGGCGGAGCGCGGCTTCGGCCGGCTGATCGCGATCGGCTCGATCCAGCAGGTCAAGGAGCACCCGCAGATGCTCGCCTACGCCGCGAGCAAGGCGGCGCTGGAGAGCATGGTCCGCAGCATCGCCCGCCAGGTCGCCGCCAACGGCGTCACCTGCAACGTGCTGGCGCCGGGCGCGATCGCGACCGCGCGCAATCGCGAGGCGCTGGCCGACCCCGTCTATCGCGAGGCGGTGCTCGCCCGCATCCCGGCGAACCGCCTGGGCACACCGGAGGATTGTGCCGAAGTCGCGCTGTTCCTGGCCTCCGACGCCGCCCGCTACATCACCGGCACGACGCTCTTCGTCGATGGCGGCATGCATCTTTGAGGGAGTGAACAGGCCGATGAAGATCGTCGACATGAGGGTGCGCTGCGTGGCGATCCCGCTCAACGCGCAGCTTCGCCACAACACCGGGGTCCATCCCGGCTATTTCCTGCGCACCATCCTCGAACTGGTCACCGACGAGGGTCTCGTCGGCCTGGGCGAGGTCGGCGGCGGCGACCAGCGCGGTGCGCTGATGAAGCTGAAGCCGCGCATCATCGGCATGGACCCGTTCCATCTCGAGCTGATCAAGCTGAAGACACTCAGGGCGATCTATTACCTCTCCAACGCCCGGCTCTATGCCGCGATCGAGATGGCCTGCCTCGACATCCAGGGCAAGGCGCTCGGCCGTCCGCTCTGCGACCTCCTCGGCGGGCCGGTTCGCGACCGCATCCCGATGATCGCCTATCTGTTCTGGCGCTATGACCGGCCGGGCGGCGGCCATGACGAGCATCCGCAGGACATGGCCGATCTCTGCCAGGAATTGCACGAGACGCTCGGCGTCAAGGCGATGAAGCTGAAAGCCGGCGTGCTCTCGCCCGAGATCGAGGCCGCGGCGGTCGAAGCCTGCCGTGAGCGCATGGGACCGGATTTCGGCCTGCGCATCGACCCTAACGGCGTCTGGTCGGTGCCGACGGCAATCCGCATCGGCCAGCGGCTGGAGGCCGTCGGCATGGAATATTTCGAGGACCCCGCCTGGGGGCTCGAAGGGAATGCCGCGGTGCGCAAGGCGGTGCGCATCCCGATCGCCACCAACATGTACCCCGCCAAGTTTGACGATCTCGGCCCGGCGATCCGTTTGGGAGCGGTCGATATCGTGCTGACCGACATCCACTACTGGGAAGGCCCGCGCGGCGTGAAGGACCTCGCCGCGATCTGCCGCACCTTCGCGCTCGGCGTCGCCATGCATTCGGGCGCCGAATTCGGCATCGAGCTCGCCGCCATGCTGCATACCGCCGCGACCATCCCCGAGATGAGCTTCTCCGGCGACGCGCACTACCACTACCTGACCGACGACATCATCGAGGGCGGGCTGATGAAATACGAAGGGGGCGCCATCCGCGTGCCGACGGGGCCGGGTCTCGGGGTCGCGCTCGACGAGGACAAGATGCGCCACTACGGCGCGCTCTACGAGGAGAAGGGCGACTACTACGCCCGCTTCCACCAGGACCCGTACCGCCCCGACTGGCATCCGGTCGTCGGCGGACTTTGAGAGGTCGCCTCGCGATCTCGTCGATCCGCAGAAGCGCTCATCACGCCCCGATCACGCCGGCAACCATCAGGAACGACGCATGTTCGACATCCCCACGATCAACCGTCCCGCCAAGACGCTTCTCGACGGACTCGCCGGCATCGGCACGGCCACCGCGTCGAGCGAACTCTACAAGATGGGCATCCGGAACCCGTTCATCGCGGGAGCCGTGCCGCACTCGCGCGGCAAGGCCATCGCCGGCCCCGCCCTCACGCTGCAATTCATGCCGAAACGCGAAGATCTCTACGGCGACGACGAATACGCCGATCGCGAGAAGCAGCTTCACAGGCACGCGCTGTATCATGTCGAGGCCGGCGACGTCGTCGTCGTCGATGCCCGCGGCGACATGCAGAGCGGGATCTTCGGCGAGATGATGCTGACCTATTTCGCCGGCAAGGGCGGCGCTGGCATGGTCATCGACGGGGTGATCCGCGATGCGGCGAAGGCGTTCGCGCTCGACATCGGCTACTGGATGCGCGGCACTTCGCCGAACTTCCACACCCAGACGACGCTGATGCCGCATGCGGTCAACGTGCCGATCGCCTGTGGCGGGACTTATGTCAGGCCGGGCGACATCATCGTCGCCGACGATGACGGGGCGATCTGCGTCCCCATCGCCTATGCGGAGAGGCTGCTCGAGGCCGGCAGCCATCATGCCGAATGGGAGGATTTCTCCCGTATCATGCTGTCGAAGGGCGGGGATCTTCGGCGCTATTATCCGCTCGCTCAGGATGCCGAAGCCGAATACCTGGCGTGGAAGGCGGAGCAGCAGCACGACTGAGGTTGCGCGCTGCCTTTCGACATGCAGGGGCTCTGGGCTAGGCGGAGCTTGGGGCTTTGCTGCCCGGAAGCGGAGACCGGAGCTCCGCTGATTGGAATTGGCTCCAAGCTCCAGACTGCCGCGGTGCTCGCAATGGCCGGCGCCGCCGCCTAGCCCTCTGTGGTAGCCGCCCGGGCGAGCAGGAGCAAAGCCAGAGCAGCGACACCGGAGAGTGCGACCAGCACGGCCGCACTCGCCGAAAGCCCGGCACGTTCCATCATGACGGCGAATGCAAGCGGCGCCGCGGCGCGGATAGCGAGGCCTGGCGCGGACAATTTGCCGAGCATGGCGCCATAGCCGGCGGGGCCGAAAAGCTGGAGCGGTACGGTGCCGCGTACGATCGAGCTCAAGCCCATGCTGACGCCGTACGCGATGGCGAACAGGCCGGCGAACGCAGCGGTGCCACCACCAAAAACCAGCAGAACGAACCCGAGCGGCATGAGGGCGCCGGAGACCCAAGCCGTGGTCACCGGAGGCACATTGGTACCGAAGAGCATCTCGATGAGCCGCCCGGTCACCTGAGATGGGCCGACCATGGCTCCGAATGTGACCGCGAGCGCCGCGCTGAAGCCGAAGCCCTGCAGCAGCGCCAGCATGTGAACCGACATGGCCGAGACGACGAAGCCCTGCAGCGAGAAGGCGACAGCCAACAGGACGAAGGCGCGTCGGCGAGAGGCCCCGGCGAGATAGCCGCCGGCAGCCGTCGCATCGGTCGGTCGAGAGGGCTTTGCGGCGTGCATCGACAGGCCGCGAGGCAGCAGCAAGGCGTGCAAAGGCAGGGCCAGGAGCAGGTAGCCCATGGCATAGATCTGATAGATCGCGCGCCAGTCCGCCTCTGCCAGCAACGCGGTCGTGAGCGGCCAGAACAACGTCGAGGCGAAGCCGCCGATCAGCGTCAGCTTGCTGATCGCGCGCCGGGCATTCGCGCCATGAGCCTGCGTGAGAGCCGTAAAGGCGGCGTCATAGAGAACCAGCGTCGAGACGACCTCAAGGGCGATCATCGCCGCGTAATAGCTGATCAGCCCTTCCGCCTTGGACAGGGCAAAGAGCGACAGGCTCGCCAGCACGCAGCCGATGCTCATCATCCGGCGCGTGCCGTATATGTCGATCAGGCGCCCGGCCAAAGGGGCGGCAAAGCCACCAGCGAGCAGTCCGAGCGCAAAGCCGCCATAGGTCCATTCGGGCGCCCAACCAAAGCTCTTCGTGATCTCAGGCGCAAGGACCGCGAATGCGTAATAAAGCGCGCCGTAGCCGGCGACCTGGGTTACGCCGAGAGCCAGGATGAGCCCGATCCCCGCGATGGGGTCCGGGCTCGCTTGCGAATGGACAGGAGTCGTCATTGCGCTTGAGCGGTCTCGCCGATCTTCGATGAGCTGCCGCAGCCGCAACCGGTCTTGCCCTGCGCCTTGGCCGAGGCGTCGTCGGCACAGCAGGCGTCTATGCTGCTCGGAGCCGGACCGCCACAACACCCGCCTGCGCTTTCGGGCGCGGTCGTGCACACGCCGGTTTCGGGCAGGACGAGTTGGACAGCGTCAGCCGCGGCCACGTCGCCGGCGATTGCGGCGACGACCGAACGGACCTGTTCATAGCCGGTCAGCATCAGGAAGGTCGGCGCGCGGCCATAGCTTTTGATGCCGACCGTATAGAAGCCGGGTTCGGGATGGGCCAATTCGCGGTGACCATGCGGGGGCACCGAGCCGCAGGAATGCAGGTTGGGATCGATCATCGGCCCGAGTGCCCTGGCGCTCTCCAGCCAAGGATCCAGCTCGATGCGCAGCTCGCGGGTCAAGGAGAAGTCAGGACGCTGGCCCGTGCAGACGACGATCCGATCGACGGCTGAGACCGTGCGAAGACCGTCAGGCGTCTCGCCGTCGAGTGCGAGCTGACCATTCACCTCCCGCACGGCAGTGGCCGCAAAACTGGTCACGAGCTCGATGCTGCCCGCTTCGACGAGCTGCCGCAGCCTCCGGCCGAGGTCGCCGCGGGCGGCGAGCTGGTCGTTGGCGCCGCCGCCATAGACGCGGGACAGGTTGTTGCTGCGCGTCAGCCAGATCGCCCTGGCAGCGGGTCCGGTGGTGGCGAGCTCAGCCAGGTCGAGCAGCACGTTGGCCGCAGAATGGCCGGCGCCGACAACGACAGTGGTACGCCCGGCATAGGTTGCGCGGTCTCGGCCGAGCACATCGGGAATGCTGTAGGCGATCCGATCGGCAAGGCCCTCCTCGCCTTCCGCCGCCACGCCACCCGCGCCGAGCGGGTTCGGCGACGTCCACGTTCCCGAGGCGTCGATCACCGCCCGCGCGAGCTCACGGCGGACGCGGCCGTCGCTGTCGACGACAGTGAGCTGGAACGGGCGCAACTCGCGGTCACGGCTGACGACCTTGTCGACGCCTCGCCGCCCGATCGCCTTTATCCGTGCGCCATACTCGATAACCGGCGCCAGCTCGGGCGTTTGCGATAGCGGAGCAAGATAGGCGCTGACGAGGTCGCTGCCGGTCGGATAGGCCGCCTCATCCGGCGCCTGCCATCCCGCCTTCTCCAGCAACGCGCGACCTGCCGGATCGACATTGTACGCCCATGGCGAGAACAGCCGAACATGGCCCCAATCGCTGACGCTCGCACCGGCTGCCGCGCCGGCCTCGTAGACCTTTACGGGAAGACCGCGCGCAACGAGGTTGGCAGCGGCGGCGAGGCCCACCGGACCAGCGCCAATGACGGCGATCGGTAGCTCCAACATGATTGCATCTCCTGTTATTCTAGAAGGATGGAATTATTGGGCAAATGAAAAGGCGGCTTATGCGGCCTGATTGGAGGTAGAGCAGGCTTCGTCAACACAGCACTCGTCCGCGAGGAAGCCCACGAGAGCGGCCATCGCGGGATATTCGGCCCGGCAGATCAAGGTCGTGGCCTGCCGCTCCTGCGAGACCAGACCGTTCTGCACGAGACGCTGCATGTGGTGCGAGAGGGTCGAGGCGGGAATGCCCAGACGCTCCTGCACCTGATTGACCGGGAGACCGCTGTGGCCAGCGCGGACCAGTACCCGGTAGAGCTTGAGGCGGGTCGGATTGCCGAGCGCCTCAAGCTGATTTGCCACTTCTTCGACTTTCATGGAAATAGATTGCGCCGCTCGACGCAAGCTGTCAATCGATATTTCCAAAATTCTCGAATTACTCGGCAGCCTGGACCTTCCTGACGCTATCGCCGCGCTCATACCAGCCCTTCGAGCCGTTCACGATCCACACCACGGTCAGCATCACGGGAACCTCGATCAGCACGCCAACGACCGTGGCAAGCGCTGCTCCAGAGTTGAAGCCGAACAGGCTGATCGCGGCCGCCACGGCGAGCTCGAAGAAGTTGGAGGCGCCAATGAGGGCGGATGGTCCAGCGACGCAGTGCTGCTCGCCGGCAATCCGGTTCAGCAGATAGGCGAGGCCGGCATTGAAATAGACCTGGATGAGGATCGGCACGGCCAGGAGCGCGATCACCATCGGCTGCGCCAGGATCTGCTCGCCCTGGAAGCCGAACAGCAGCACGAGCGTCGCAAGGAGCGCAACGAGCGAGGCGGGACCAAGCCTGCCGAGCAGGCGGTCCAGCGCTGCCTGCCCGCCATTCGCCAGAACGCGGCTGCGAACGAGCTGAGCGACGATCACAGGAATGACGATGTAGAGGACGACCGAGAGAACCAGCGTTCCCCATGGCACCGTGATCGCCGACAGGCCGAGCAACAGGCCGACGATCGGAGCGAAGGCGACGACCATGATCGCGTCGTTGAGCGCGACCTGGCTCAGCGTGAAATGCGGCTCGCCCTTCGTCAGGTTCGACCAGACGAAGACCATTGCGGTGCAGGGCGCCGCGGCGAGGATGATGAGCCCGGCGATGTAGCTGCTGATCTGCTCGGCGGGCAGCCACGGACGGAACAGCCAGGCGATGAAGAACCAGCCCAAAGCCGCCATCGAGAAGGGCTTGACCGCCCAGTTGATGAAGAGCGTGACGCCGATGCCGCGCCAGTGCCGGCCGACCTGTCCGAGAGCCGCGAAGTCGATCTTCAGCAGCATGGGAATGACCATCAGCCAGATCAGCACCGCGACCGGCAGGTTAACCTTGGCGATCTCCGCCGCGCCGATGGCCTGAAAGACACCGGGCATGACGTGGCCGAGCCCGATGCCGACGACGATGCACATGGCGACCCACAGGGTCAGGTAGCGTTCGAAGGTGGACATTGGCGCCTCAGGCGGGAGTGATGGGTTGACCGGCGGCGTCGACGACAAGTTCGCCGTCTTCCTTGCGGAATGCGCCGAGCTGCGGCGGCAACAGGGGCAGCACGGCCTCGGAGGGGCGACAGAGCCTCACACCTTTTGGCGAGACGACGAGCGGCCGGTTGATGAGAATTGGGTTGGCCTCGACGGCAGCGAGCAAGGCATCGTCGGAAAGATCGGGGGCATCCAGGCCGAGCTCGGCAAAGGGCGTGCCCTTCTCCCGCAGGATGTCTCGCACCGTCAGCTCCGCACGGGCCAGGAGCTGGAGCAGCAGCGCCCTTGACGGAGGTGTTCTCAGGTACTCGATCACATGCGGCTCGACACCTGCATTGCGGATCAGGCCGAGCGTGTTCCGCGACGTCCCACACGCCGGATTGTGATAGATGATGACGTCCATCACGCCATCTCCGGGCGACGGCCAGTCGTGCCTTCGAGCGCACCGATTTGCCTGATCCGCTGCGCCAGCGCCATCTCGTCAAGGCTGGCGACCGGCAGCGACAGCAGCACATTGATGCGGTTGCGCAGATAGCGCAGCGCCGTCACGAAGGCGCGCTCACGCTCGATCTCGCTGCCCTCAACGTGCGAGGGATCTTCGATTCCCCAATGCGCGGTGATCGGCCGGCCCGGCCAAAGCGGGCAAGCTTCGCCGGCCGCCTGGTCGCAGACGGTGACGACCATGTCCATCACGGGAGCGCCGGGGGCGGCGAACACGTCCCATGTTTTCGAAGACAGTCCAGTGGTCGGAATGCCCTCCGCCTCCAGGACTTTGATAGCCATGGGCTTCGGACCAGGGCCGCCTTCGCTGCCGGCGGAAAAAGCGCGGAAGCGCCCCTCTCCGAGATGGTTCAGCAGCGCCTCGGCCATGATCGAGCGCGCTGAATTATGGGTGCATAGAAACAGCACGTTGTGGACGCGATCAGGCATCGGTCGTGACCTTGGCAGGTTGGCAGCAGGGGGTGAGCTCGGCGAGCAGAGGAGCGCAGATTTCCGGGCGACCGCCGCAGCAATCCTTGAGGAGGAAGGCGACGACCGAACGTAGGGCGTCGAGATCCGCCCGGTAGACGATCGAGCGGCTGAAGCGCTCGGAACGAACGAGCCCGGCGCGACTGAGGATCGCAAGATGCGAGGACATCGTATTGTGCGGGACATCCAGGCGCCGCGCGACTTCACCGGCGGGCAGACCCTCCGGCTCCGCCGTTACCAGCAGGCGAAACACGTCGAGGCGGGTACCCTGCGCCATCGCGGCGAGAGCGAGGATGACTTGCTCGTTTTCCATATGTCGAGACTTATCGATATATCGGGATCGACGCAAGGCTCAGTTGCGGTATCGGACCAGCAGCCCAATATCCGAGCCCCTCGTCAGAGTGGCGCCGGTCCAGAGTTTCCAGCACAACGGTTTCGGTCGCGCTGGTATGGAGCGCTTCTCAGGTCGCCGAGCCCTAATGCGACAATAGCTCACGCAACAAGCTCGACCGCCATGTCGCCAGTCACGCGAACGATGCCGATCTCCGTCGCAAGGCAATGACCGCGCTCATCCCAAAGCTGGCGCGGGTGGCGCATGCCGTCGTCACGACGGGAACGGAAGACCGGCCGTTCCTCGAGCGGTCGGCAGCCAGGTGACAGGCCCCTCTCTGCGAATGCACCGAGGGCGCGACAGGCAACCCTTCAGACAATGTTTTTGCCGACGGCGTTGTCCGCCTTCAGGCCGGCGCCGGCTCCTTGTCGGGCATGGCCACCTCGATCGTCTCCGGCGCATCGACCATGACGAGTGCGATCGCGGCTCCGGTCAGGTCGGTGAGGCGATAGGCAGCCTCGACCGCATGGCCGTTGCCGACATGGCCGGCCATGACCAGCGCGCCCTGAGCACGGCCGAGCAGCGGCGCCAGCGCCTCCGCCTCATCGGTCGAGGTGGCGGCGACCAGCACCCAGTCATAGGTCTCGCAGAGCGCATCGAGCGCGACGTCGACGATGTCGGATGCCGCCAGCACGGCCGCCCGCCCGGCCCGGCCCGGCGCGATCTCGTGCAGACGCGAATCCGGCTCGCGCGTGATGATGTCGGAGAACATCGCCTCGCCGGCGAGCAGCTCGGAGAAGCCAGCCCGATCGCGGGAATCGCTGGCGAGGTCGACCAGGATGCAGCGGCTGCGCTCGGAGAGAAGCAGCGCCAGCGCCCGCGGCAAAGCCTCGCCGGGCTCTGCCCCGTCCAGCACCACGACGAGCGGCGCATGGCCTTCGCTCGGCTTGTTGATGCAGGCCGCGAGATCGGCGGCCGCCGACTCAGGGTCGGCGACATCGAGATGAAGCTGGCCGACACGCCCGCCATGGGTCAGAAGGCCGGCAATACGCTCGCGGCGCGCCGGCGCCGCCTTCGCGGCGCCCTGCTCATCCTCTTCCGACGCCTCCATCTGCGGCTCGGCACGTGCCCGCATCTTGCGGCGCGGCGCGTCCTCGGCGGGCGCCGGGGTTCCGCCATTCAGAAGCTCGCGCGAGACGACCGCCGCCAGCGTGACCAGGAAGGTCGCAAGCGTCGCGACGACCATGGTCGGCAGCTTCTTCGGGAAGGAAGGAGCGGTCGGCTCGACGGCGCGGGAGATGACGCGGGCATCGGCCGGGGTCGCGTTCTGCGCGTCGCGGGCGAGCGCCTCGCGATAGCGCAGCATGTACTGTTCGAGCTGCTCGCGCTGGGTACGGGCCTCGCGCTCGAGCGCGCGCAGCTGGACCTCGTCGTCATTGGCGCCGGAGGCGGTCTTCTTCTGGCCGTCGAGGGCGGCGGTGACGCTCTCGACGCGCTGGCCGGCGATCTTGGCCTCGTTCTCAAGCGTGCGCACGGCGCGCTCGGCGGCAGCGCGGATCTGGCCTTCGAGATCGGCGAGCTGAGCGTTCAACTCCTTGATGCGCGGGTGCTCCGACAGGAGGTTGCGCGATTCGAGCGCGATCTGGGCGCGCAGGTTGACGCGCTGCTCGACCAGCCGGCGGACGAGCTCATTGTTGGCGACATCCGGAATCTCGAAAGTGCGGCCGGCCTTGATGGCGTCGCGGATGATCGAGGCCTTGGCTTGCGACTCGGCCTGCTGGTTGCGCGCAGCGGAGAGCTGCGTCGACAGATCGGCGAGCTGCTGGGCGGTGATCGTGGTGTTGTTGGCGCCGACGAGCAGGCCGTGGCGGGAGCGGAATTCCTCGACCTTGGCCTCGGATTCAGCCAGTTTCCTGCGCAGCGGCTCGATCGTGGTCGAAAGCCAGGACGAGGCGCTGCGCGCGGTGTCCTGCTTGGCCGCCTCCTCCATGTCGAGATAAGCGGCGGCGATCTCATTGGCGCCCTTGGCGGCGAGCGCCGGGTCCTGCGAGGTGAACTCGACCGCGACGATGCGCGAGCGCCCGACCGGGAAGACCAGGAGCCGGTCGTAGTACTTCTCCAGCACCCGCTCCTCCGGCGAGCGATCGGCCGGATGGGCGCCGATGCCGAGCAGCACGCCGACCTTCTTCAGCGCGCCGAGCGCGCCGGCTCCGGAGTCGAATTCGGGATTGCCGACAAGGCCGATGCGCTTGATCGCCTCGCGCGCCAGATCCCGCGACATGATGACCTGGACCTGGCTCTGCACGCCCTCGGCATCGAATTGCTGGCCGGAATTGTCGGAGGACTGGCCCGGCCGCGTGTAGTAGCTGTCGCGGCTCTGCAGCAGAAGCTGGGCCTGGCCGGTATAGCGCGGCGGGATGACGTTGACCGCGGCGAAGGACAAGCCCAACGCCGCCAATGTCGGCCCGATGATCCAAAGCTTCTTCGCCTTGATCGCGGCCCAGAGAGCCGGCAAGTCGAGCAGGTCGGAGCGGCTCTCGCCGGCGGCCGCAACGGTATCGTAGCGAGCGGTCATGAGGCTTCCATTCACGCAGAACTCTTGTGCCCCTGGGGGAGCACGTCACCTCATCTGAGCGCATTAAGGTTATTGGCGGGTTAAAGCGGCGCGGCGCCGGAATACATCCCGCGCCCCGGCGCTCAGCCTTTGTTAACCATGTCGGCCTAATCCTAGAGACAGATTCTGAAGGGTTCGCCGGTGATGATGAGTAGACATCCCGTCTGTCTGGCGCTTGCCGCTGCGCTCGCAGTGGCCGGCTGCGCGCCGCGCATCGAAGCGCCTGAATTCGCCGTCGAGCGGACTGCGCCCTACCAGCTCGCCAGCGGCGACAAGCTGCGCGTCATCGTGTTCGGGCAGGACAACCTCTCCAACATCTATGCCGTCGACGGCTCCGGCCGCATCTCCATGCCGCTGATCGGCGCGGTCGAGGCGCAGGGGCGCTCGACGCAGCAGCTCGAGCGCGCGATCGAAGCACGCCTGCGCGCCGGCTATCTGCGCGAGCCAAAGGTCTCGGTCGAGGTCGACGCCTACCGGCCGTTCTTCGTGCTCGGAGAGGTCACCAATTCCGGCCAGTTCCCGTTCGTCAACGGCATGACGATGCAGACCGCGGTGGCGATTGCCGGCGGCTTCACGCCGCGCGGCCAGCGCAACTATGCCGAGGTCACCCGCCTGATGGACGGCCAACTCGTCACCGGCACGGTGCCGATCACCTATCCGGTCCGGCCCGGCGACACGATCGTGATCAAGGAACGCTGGTTCTGACCGGCTCTCCCCGGGATACCGCCATCATGCCCGCTGCGGCCGGCTCTGCTCCGCTCAAGATCCTGCATGTCTTCCGCGCACCGCTCGGCGGGCTCTTCCGGCATGTGCTCGACCTCGCCCGTGGCCAGATCGCGCGCGGCCATGCCGTCGGCATCTTCTGCGATTCGACCACGGGCGGCGCCCGCGCCGATCAGGTCTTCGCCGAGCTCGCACCGCAGCTTTCGCTCGGCGTCACTCGCGTGCCGATGTCGCGCTATCCGAGCCTCACCGATCTGCGTGCGCAGATCTCGCAGGTCTCGATCCGCGATCGGATCGCGCCGCAGATCGTGCACGCGCACGGCTCCAAGGGCGGCGTCTACGCTCGCCTGCCGGCGCTGGTCTCGCCCCGCCGACGCTACATCACCGCCTATACGCCGCATGGCGGCAGCTTCAACTACAAGCCCGGCAGCGCCGAGCACCGCGTCTATATGACGATCGAGCGCCTGCTCGAGCGGGCGACCGACATGTTCCTGTTCGAGAGCGCCTTCATCGCAGGCCGCTTCGAGGCCCATGTCGGGCACAAGCCGCGCACCGACCATCGCGTCGTGCTGAACGGCATCTCGGAAGCCGAATTCGAGCCGATCGACCATGCCGACGCCGCGTTCGACCTCGTCTATCTCGGCGAACTGCGCTCGGCCAAGGGCGTCGACACGCTGATCGAGGCGCTCGCGCTGTTGAAGCGCTACGACAGGTTGACGCCGCGCATCCTGATCGTCGGCTCCGGCCCGGACGAGGCGCTGCTACGGCAGATGACCGTCGAGCAAGGCGTCGCGAGCCAATGCGTGTTCGAGCCGCCGGGGCCGATCCGCGCCGCGCTCGCCAAGGCGCATGTCATGGTGATCCCGTCCCGGGCGGAATCGCTGCCCTATGTGATCCTGGAAGCGGCCGCG
Organism: Allobosea lupini; assembly: GCF_900109525.1. Taxonomy (GTDB): domain Bacteria; phylum Pseudomonadota; class Alphaproteobacteria; order Rhizobiales; family Beijerinckiaceae; genus Allobosea; species Allobosea lupini. The sequence continues at coordinate 883,392 of NZ_FOAN01000001.1, forward strand.
GCGGCGCAGCCGCTGATCGCGACCGATGTCGGCGGCATCAAAGAGATCTACGGCCCCAGGCATGCCGACCGTCTGATCTCCGCCAACGAGCCGACCATCCTGGCCGATGCGATCCGCAAGGCCCTGGCGACACCGGAGGCGGAACGGCTGGCCGAGGCCGCCGACCTCGCACTGCACGTCAGGGCCAATTTCTGCCTGAATGCGATGATCGACGGCGTCCTCGACGCCTATCGGGCCGCGCTCGCCAAGCGCGGCGGCTGATCGGCTGCCCCAAGATTTTGCAGCCGAGCAGAGCCCCGGGGCCGGCATCGATCGAGGGTAGAATATCCTTCTCCATTGGCGCATCCTGCCTCCGCAGCGCGCGAGACGACGCCGCCGCGAGGGAGGACATGATGGGCAAGCAGGAACGGTCCCTGGGCGAACTCTATGGCGACGATCCCGAGCGCGGCGACGCGCTGGCCTTCGGCCGCCGGACCGGCGCCTCGCGCCGCGGCTTCCTCGGCGGCGCCGGGCTCGCGGCGATGGGTGCAGCTGTCGGCGGCGCGATCCCGTTCTCGGACCAGATGCCGGCCGGGCTGATTCCCGTCGCACTGGCGCAGGGCATACCGCCCGCCTCCGCCGTCCCGTCCGCGGCCCCGGCGACCGCCACGCCGAAGGGCCCGGAATTTCTCAATTTCCCCGGCAAGGCCAAGGGCCTTGTCCTGCTCGGCGACCGGCCGCTCGTCGCCGAAACGCCCGAGCACATGCTCGACGACGATACCACGCCGATCGAGAAGTTCTTCGTCCGCAACAACGGCCAGACGCCCGAGCCTTTCACCGAGGGCGACGCCTGGGAATTGACCATCGATGGCGAGGTCAACACGCCGCTGACGATCAAGCTCGGCGAGCTCAAGCAGACGTTCACGCACAAGACCTTCCGCACGGTGCTGGAATGCGGCGGCAATGGCCGCTCGTTCTTCCAGCCGCAGGCACGCGGCAACCAGTGGACCAATGGCGGCGCCGGCTGCGCCGAATGGACCGGCGTACCGCTCGCCGACGTGCTGCAGAGCGCCGGCCTGAAGTCGACCGCCGTCCACACCGCCAATTACGGCGCCGATCAGCACCTATCCGGTGATGCGAGCAAGGATGCGATCTCGCGCGGCGTGCCGATCGCGGCGGCGCTGGAGCCGCATGCGCTGCTGGTCTGGGCGATGAACGGCCAGCCGCTGCCTGCCATCCATGGCGGGCCGCTGCGGGTGATCATTCCCGGCTTCCCGGCCTCGGTCTCGCATAAATGGCTGAAGCGGATCGCGATCCGCGACAAGGTGCATGACGGCCAGGGCATGGGTGGCACCTCGTACTCCGTCGCGATCAAGCCGATGATCCCCGGCGGCAAGACCGACGACTCCAACATGCGCACCATGACCGACATGCCGGTGCGCGGCATCATCACCAATCCGGCCAACGGCACGCGCCTGGCAGCCGGCACACGCAGGCTCGCGCTGCGCGGCGCCGCCTGGGACGGGCATGAGGGCGTCTCGCGCGTCGATGTCTCGATCGATTTCGGCGCGACCTGGCAGCCGGCCAAGGCGGCCGAACCGCGCAACCGCTATGATTGGCGGCGCTGGACCGCCGAGGTCGAGCTGCCGTCCGACGGCTATTACGAGCTTTGGGTCCGCGCCACCGACAGCAAGGGCCGGGCGCAGCCGCATGTCGCCGGCGGCTGGAACCCGCAGGGCTACGGCGCCAACCCGATGCACCGGGTCGCGGTACTGGTCGGTTGAACGCCGTGATCGCACGCATCGGCCGCGCCGGGCTCATGCTCGGCGCGGGCCTGCTGCTCGCCACGTCGATGGCGCTGGCGCAGGCCCCTGCTCCGTCGGAGGAGACGCCGGAGATGTTTCCGGCCGGGCCGAACCGCGACGAGGCCTTCTATGCCTGCGTCGCCTGCCACAATTTCAAGCTGGTCGCGGCACAGGCGATGAGCCGCGAGAAATGGGGCGAGACGCTCGACTGGATGGTGACCAAGCACAACATGCCGGCCCTCCCTGCGGAGGAGCGCGGCAAGGTGCTCGACTATCTCGCCGAGGTCTTTCCGACCAAGGCGCCGGCCCAGCAGGGCGGATGGAAGAACCCGTTCCTGAACTGAGGCGACGCCTTCCGGTCAGAAGAGCTTGAGCGCGACCACTCCGGCGACGACCAGCGCGATGCCGAGCCAGCCGGCCGGGCGGATGCGCTGGCCGAAGGCGAGCGCGCCGACGACGGCGGTCAGCACAAGGCCGACGCCACCCCAGACGGCGTAGGCCACCGAGAGGTCCATGCCGCGGATCGCCTGCGCCAGGGCGGCGAAGGCGCCGACGACGCAGAGCACGCCGAGGGCGCCGACGAGCCGGCGCTTCAGCCCGTCGGAGATCTTGAGCAGGCTGGTGCCGATCACTTCGAGGATGACGGCAAGTCCGAGCCAGGCGAGCGCGAAGGCTTGCGCGGAGGCAGCGAAGGTCACACCAGCCTCCGCTCATCCTCCCTGGGGGCCGCAGGGTCGGCGTCATGACCGACGCCGCGTTCCAGCAGCACGATGCCGCCGATGATCAGGGCCAGCGCCAGGATGCGCGGGAGCGTCAGATGCTCGGCGAAGAAGGCATGGCCGATCAGGGCGATGCCGACGATGCCGAGGCCTTCCCAGACCGCATAGGCGACGGCCATGGGAATGACCCGCAGGGCGACGCTGAGCAGGGCGAAGGACAGTCCGATCAGCACGAGCGGCAGCACCGCGACGAGGACCGGGCCCGCGACGAAGGCCTTGAGAGCCGACGTCGCAAGCAGCTCCACGGCGATGGCCGCGAGCAGGATCAACCAATGAAAAGACATAAGTCACACAGGGGCGCTGGCCCGGGGCGCAGGCGCCGCGGGTGCGGCGTCTGCGGGGTGCGCATCGTTAGCGTTCAAAAGACGATGTTCGAGATGAAGGGAGCGCTCAGGCTTTCGCCGAAGGCCAGCACATCGCCCAAGCCCAAATCACCGGAAATACCCGTGGGCAAGGTCAATGAAATATGTGCTTCTCAGACACTCATCGCGGCGTTAAGTGCCTGAATCTAAGCTTTTTGTCAACTCGACCGCGACTTTCTGTGCCTTCGACACTATTTTCGTGGCCGCGAAACACTCGGCTAATACCTTGAAGGCCCGAGTGAAAATCGACCTTTCGATAGGTCCGAAAAAAGATGCCCCGACGATGCGGTTTCAGCCGTCTTCGATGGGCTCAAATCGCCTCAAATCCCGATCGCTTCCGCAGAGTCCGATTAAGTCTTCCGAGAGCAATTTGCGCTAGGTGACGAGAGCTTTCAGCGCGGCGGGCGAGCCCGCATTCCCTGCGCGAGGACTGGACGAGATGGGCGCTTTCGACGTTCGCGACCTGATCAAGGCGGATTCAACCGGCCCCGCATCTGCAGGCGGAGCATCGGAGGGCACGCGGACCTTCCATCCGCTGGCCGAACGCATCGCCGCGATGCCGGTCAAGCAGACGCTGTCGCCGGTGCTGATCGAGGGGCTGGTGCGCCTCGCCGACATGCTGGTGATCCTCGGCGTCGGCGGGCTGGTCTTCGCCTTCTACGTCGCCGGCAAGGTCGACTACGCCCTGCCCTACCAGGTCACGGTGCCGCTGGTGGCGGTCGGCGCACTCGCCGTCTTCCAGGCGCTCCACCTCTACCATGTCAGCGCGTTGCGCAATTTCATCGGCATCGCGGTACGGGTCGCAGCCGGCTGGACGATCCTGTTCCTGCTGGCGCTGGCCGGCTTCTTCTTCCTCAAGGTCGGTGACCAGGTCTCGCGCGTCTGGCTCGCCGCCTTCTATGCCGTCGGCCTCGTACTGCTGCTGGCCGAGCGGCTGACAGCCTCGCTGATCGTCCTTCGGCTCACCCGGATGGGCCGGCTCGAACGTCGCACAGCGATCGTCGGCGGCGGCCCCGCCGGCGAGGAGCTGATCAAGGCGCTGGAGGCCCAGCGCGACACGGGGCTGCGCGTCTGCGGCGTCTTCGACGACCGCAATGACGATCGCTCGCCCGATCTCGTCGCCGGCTACCCCAAGCTCGGCACGATCGACGATCTCGTCGAGTTCGCGCGCCGCACCAAGCTCGACCTCGTGATCTTCACCCTGCCGATCTCGGCCGAGGCGCGGCTGCTCGCCATGCTGCGCAAGCTCTGGGTGCTGCCGATCGATATCCGGCTCTCGGCCCATATGTCGAAGCTGCGCTTCCGGCCGCGCTCTTATTCCTATATCGGCGCGGTCCCCGTGCTCGACGTGTTCGACCGACCGATCGCCGACTGGGACATCGTCGTCAAATGGGTGTTCGACAAGGTCGTCGGCACGCTGGCGCTGATCGCGCTGTCGCCGCTGATGATCGCGACCGCGATCGCCGTCAGGCTCGACTCGAAGGGTCCGATCCTGTTCCGGCAGAAGCGCTACGGCTTCAACAACGAGATGATCGAGGTGCTGAAGTTCCGCTCGCTCTATCACGATATGAGCGATTTTGCCGCCGCCAAGCAGGTCACCAAGGACGATCCGCGCGTCACCCGCGTCGGTCGCTTCATTCGCAAGACCTCGATCGACGAGTTGCCGCAGCTGCTCAACGTCGTGTTCAAGGGCAATCTCTCGCTGGTCGGCCCGCGCCCCCACGCGATCCACGCGACCGCATCGAACCGCGCCTATGAGCAGGTCGTCGACGGTTACTTCGCCCGCCACAAGGTCAAGCCCGGCATCACCGGCTGGGCGCAGGTCCATGGCTGGCGCGGCGAGACCGACACCGAGGACAAGATCCAGCGCCGCGTCGAGCATGATCTCTATTACATCGAGAACTGGTCGGTGCTGCTCGACCTCTACATCCTGATCAAGACGCCGTTCTCGCTGATGACCAAGAACGAGAACGCCTATTGAGCACGCTGGCGCACGACCCGGGGCTCGGCCGGCGCCTCCGGATTTCCCACGCCGCGCTGCAGCGCGGCGCGCTCTGGCTGCTGACCGCCTCCAGCTGGGTCGCGATCATCGAGCCCTCGCCCTATGAGATCGCCTTCCTGCTGGTCCTGGCGGTGTTCGTGCTCACCGGTCTGCGCCTGTCGCGGGCGCTGCTGCCGCTGGCGCTGCTGCTGCTCGGCTTCAATCTCGGCGGCGCCATCTCGCTGATCCCCTGGATGAACGATCCGGATGCGGTGCGCTTCATCGCCGTCTCCTTCTACCTGATGGTCACGGCGATCGTGCTGGCGGCCGTCATGGCCGACGACACGCAGGCCCGGCTCGAGGCGCTGAAGCGCGGCTACCTGTTCGCGACCTGGTGCACCGGCCTGCTCGCGATCGTCGGCTATTTCGACATTGCCGGCCTTGGCGACCATTTCACGCTGTGGGGCCGCGCGACCGGCACGTTCAAGGATCCGAACGTGCTCGGCCCGTTCCTGGTGCTGCCGATCGTCTTCGTGCTGCAGGATATCCTGGTGGGACGGCGCGGGCTCGTCGGCGGCCTCACCCTGATCAGCGTGCCGCTCGCTGCTCTGTTCCTGACCTTCTCGCGCGGCGCCTGGGGCAATCTCGCGGCTGCGGTGCTGCTGATGGCGGGCCTGACCTTCCTGACCGCGGGCACGGCCAGGATGCGGGCACGGATCGTCGCGCTGGCCCTGACCAGCCTCGTGCTCGCCGCCGCCACCCTGGCGATCGCCCTCTCCTTCGACGTCATCCGCGAGATGTTCGAGGTCCGGGCCAGCCTCGACCAGAGCTACGACCTCGGCGTCACCGGCCGCTTCGGCGCGCAGCTGCGCTCGATCCCGATGCTGCTCTCCGAGCCCAACGGCTTCGGGCCGCTGCGCTTCCGCTGGCTGTTCCTCCAGCAGGATCCGCACAATGTCTACATCAACGCCTTCGCCTCCTATGGCTGGCTCGGCGGCTTTTCCTGGCTGGCGCTGACCGTGGCGACCTGCTGGGCCGGCTGGTGGCTGGTGTTCCGGCGCGGCCCGTTGCAGGGCCAGGCGATCGCGGTTTGGTCGGTCCTCTTCGTCACGATCCTGCAGGGCTTCCAGATCGACACCGACCATTGGCGCCACTTCTACCTGCTGCTCGGGCTGATCTGGGGCCTTGCAGCCATTGCGCGTCGCCCGGGCGCTGAGACCGCGCCATGACCGGGAAGACGGGGGAAGCCCGGCAGAACCAGGCGATCCAGGTGCTGCGCGGCGTTGCGGCGCTGCTCGTCGTGATCGGCCATGCGATCCATGAGACGCAGGCGATGGGCAGCGCGCTCGGGCGCGCACCGCTCGACGGCTCCCTGCTGCGATGGAGCACGGGCGTCGACATCTTCTTCGTCATCTCCGGCTTCATCATGGTCTACAGCTCGACGCAACTGTTCGAGCGCCCCGGCGGATGGCGCAGCTTCCTCTGGCGCCGCTTCGTGCGCATCGTTCCGCTCTACTGGCTGCTGACGACACTGTTGCTGCTCGGCGCCCTCGTCGCACCAAGGCTGCTGAACGTGCCGATCGACGATTGGCGGCATGTGCTGGCCTCCTATCTCTTCATCCCGTCCCTGCGGGCGCCCGGAGAGATCCGCCCGGTCATGGCGCTGGGCTGGACGCTGAACCTCGAAATGTTCTTCTACGTGCTGTTCGCCTGCACGCTCGCCTTGCCGATGCGCCTGGCGGTGCCGGTGCTGACGGCGATCCTCGCCGTGCTCGCCGGGGTCGGTCTCGCCTTCGAGCCGACGCAGGTCCAGCTCGCCTTCTGGACCCAGTCGATCATCCTCGAATTCGCCTTCGGCTGCCTGCTGGCGCTCGCCTATCTCGGCGGCCTGCGGCTGGGCGCGCCGACGGCGCTCGTATTGGCCTGCGCCGGCATGGCCGGCCTGGTGCAATGGCCCGCTCTGGCCGATCAGCAATGGCCGGACGCGCTGCGCTGGGGCGTGCCTGCCCTGATGATCGTCAGCGCCGCGGCTCTGCACCGAGGCGCCAGCGCGGCGCGCGGGAGGCCGTCACGGCTGCTCGGCGTCGCGGTGCTGCTCGGCAACGCCTCCTACAGCCTTTACCTGGTACACCCCTTCGTACTGCGCCCGCTGCGCAATCTCTGGACGCAAGCCATTGGCGATGCGCTTCCGCTGACGGCCTATGTCGTGGTCGCGACGGCAGCCTCCTGCGTCACTGCCCTGCTGCTCTACCGCTATGCAGAGCAGCCTTTGCTGCGGGCGATGCGGAGCCGGCGGCCGGAGGGAGCCGGCGAGCGCGAAGCGCGCTCGCCCCTGCCAGCTCAGCGTTCCTTGCGAACGACCACATAGGCATAGGTCGTCACCAGGCGCCAATCGGCCTTGGCGGCGAGCTTGTTGAAGGCCGCATCGAGGCCGCGCAGGCCCGGCATCCGCTCGAAGTAGCCGCTGCCCCAGAAGGGCTGGACGTGGACGTCGCGGAAGCCGGCCCGCTGGAGCATCGGCTCCAATGCCGCGCGGCTGCCACGGCACTGATCGTAGAAGGCCGGGAAGACCGGGTCGTCGCCGTCCTGCCGCCGCGCTGGGAAGAGCGCATGCATGATGGCGCGCGACGCCGCCTTCGGCAGGATGTGATTGAGCGCGAAGACCGGCGCCCAGAGCGTCGGCATGAAGGCGAGCCCGATACCGCCCGGCGCCAGCAAGGCATGGATGTTGGCCCAGGCACGCTCAACGTCATGGACATGCTCGAACACCATGCGCGAGATCATCATGTCGTAGCCGCCGCGGGCGACGTCCGGCTCGGACAGATCGCCGGCGATGTCGAAACGCGCGGTGCGCAGCCCTTTCGGCGTCAGCGCGAGTTCCCCCGCATCGATGTCGTTGACGATGAGGTCGAGCCCATGACGGCGCGCGTCCTCGACGGTGAAAAGCGGATCGCGGCCGCCACCGATCTCGCAGAGCCGCCTCAGGCCGAACTGGTGCATCAGCGCCAGGATCGTCGCCTCGTAATGATCCCAGGCCCAGTTGGAATGCCAATCGGGCTGGAGTCCGGCGAAGAAGCTCTCGATCGAGCCCCTGTCCACCGCCGCGGCATCCTGCGACCGCAGCGGCCGACGTTCGGTCAGCGCCATCGACATGACGATATGTCCCGTTTCCTGCTGTGAGGCCCCGACCCTGCGCCCGCTGCACGGGCCGCGCAATCGAAGCCTTAAGGAAGGGTTAACGAGCCACAGAGCCAGCCGCCCCGAAAAGGGACAACTGCGGCATCCCGAACCCGGTCAGCTGCCGACACGCGCGCGCGGAACCTCATGGCAAGAGACTATTGAAACTGGCGTGCGAAGCCGCAGCGCTACCGAGATTATCGCACGCAGCGACTCAGTTCCCGATGGCGACGATGAGCCGTCCGACCCGAATAGGCTGTAGCGGCTCTTCCGGCCGCTCCGGGATCCTGCCGTCTCTGAACCAGAGATAGCCACATTCTGCCGCCCGACGACGCAATAGTAGCCGCAGCTGGCCGGGTTGCGGCAACGCTCACTTCGGCGTTTCAGCCGAGAGCCGATCTGAATCCGCGTCAGCCGGCCGGCCGCGTGGAAAGGAGGTGGCGATACCTCTTACCCATGCCAGCATCGCCTTGTCCTTCTGCTCAATCAGGACGAAGGACCGATCGGCAAGGATTGCCGAAATCGGCAGAACGAGCGCGGCCTGGAGGGCTCCGTAGAAAATGGGATTTGAGAAGGCTTGCGGATAAAGCTTGAGGATACCGACCCAGACGAGCGCCATTACGGGGTAGTGGACCAGATACAGCGAATAGCTTCTGTTCCCGATCCAAAGCAGGCCCCGATAAAGAAGTCCGTCTTTGCCTTGGAAGGCGTTCTCCCGCGACGCCAGCAACGCGGCGAGCGCAAAGCAGATGCCGATGACCGGCTGCCCGACACCCTCCAGCAGTCTGCGCGCGTCCGCGTTGAGCAGATCTCCGCATGCGATCGCAACCGCAAACGGCGCGCAGAGCGCCGCTGCGGCAAGCACCTTCCCAATTCGCCAGTTCGCGACGCTGGTGAGAGACACGAAATAGGTCAGCGCGCCCAGGGCCAAGAAGTCGAAGCGCCAAGCGGTTAGGTATATCAAAGTGTCTGTATTCACTGACCTTACGACGCCGGCCGTCGCTATCGACAGTCGCTCCCAGATGATCAGCGCATAGAGCGCTGCCGTCAGGGAGAAGATCAGCACGCAGGCAAGCCGATGCGAGAGGCGCAGTGCCGCTATCACCGCTAGCACCGCCGCGAAGGCTGCGTAGAACTGGAACTCGACCGAGAGCGACCACATCGCACTATTGAAATAAAGCGGCTGATTCACCCTATTGACGTGGTATCCACCCAGTATCGACAAGGCCTGCGCCAAGAACTCCTTGCGCGTGACGGACAGATTCGCTATCGCCCATGCGTCTTCACTAGCAAATCTATAGGCAACGAGCGCCGTCACTGCGCTGAGTACTATAAATGCGAGAATGGCCGGGAGCAGTCGGAACGCGCGCCGCGACAGGAAGCGGCCCGGGGACATCGATGGGCCTTCGATAATCGTCTTCGTCACAATGAAGCCGGAAATCACAAAAAACAGTTCGACCCCGAAAATTCCGATCCAGAAGGGCGGCAGCGGATTGTTCGGCACCATCGCCAGCAGCGCGGCAGGCAGGCTGAGGTGAGCGCACAGCACCCAAAGGATAGCGAGAGCGCGCAAGATCTGCAGGTCGGCGATCTTTTTGCGCGGGGCAACCGGCAGGCCTGTCGTCGATGACATCGCAGCTTCCTGATGGGGGCGTCTCTATGACATGCCGTAGGAGACACGACAACCAATCTACCTACAGGCCAGCATGTGCGGTTCGCGCGGAAACGTGACGAATCGGATCACCCAATCCGAGCCTCGGCCTGCTGCTCGCTCGGCATGGTCGTCGCCATCTTCCGATAATACTTCCGCGTCATCCAGATGTAAATCGCCACACTGGAACTCATGGACGCGAAGATAGACGTTGCGTTCAGGCTTTCGGCGGCTCCAAGTATCGGCGAAATAATCCAGTTAGCACCGCTGTGACGAATCTCCGGCGGTCTATCGAAAGGCGTGCGGTTTGCTGGTGATCATCGCCGCGCTGGGCGGCATCCCGATCGGGCAGTTGATGAAGCGATGCGAGTAGCCCCCTGCCCGCTCGAATCGGCCAATCGGCAAGAGCGCCTTGCGAACACTGATGGGACTTTTGATGGGACTTTTCGTGCCGAGCGGCGCGATTTGTTCCCGTTTTGTTCCAAATCGAGCAAGCCAAGCCGTTGATGCGACTAGGCTAAATATCTCAACTACAAGAGAAAAAATGGTCGGAGCGAGAGGATTCGAACCTCCGACCCCTTGTCCCCCAGACAAGTGCGCTAACCGGGCTGCGCTACGCTCCGACGGGTCGGCTTATAGAGCGCACGACGCCGCGATGCAACGCGGCAATTGCCGGATCGGGCCGCTGGATTCACAGCTACCTGTCGACATGCGCAGGGGTGCGACCTCGGCCGGCGTGATGCCCCTGCGTCCGGCATGGCGGACGATGGTGCGCACGAGCCCGACAAAGACGGTCGCCAGCGGCAGGGCCAGCGCTGCGTTCCCCTCCAGCGCAAGCCAGAGCGAGGCGGGCAGCGTCGCAATCGTCGCGACGACGAGGAGAGTGCTGGTCATGCCGTGTCCAATCCGGCCCAGGACCGCCGCTGCGGCCTGCTCGACTGCTCCTCGATGGGCTTCGCACCGCGGCCAGGCCACGCTTCAGCCAGCTAAATATGACAAGGGCTTTTCGGGTGCACGCACGAGCGTCAAGCCACCTTCGGCGCTGGACACCGGCAGGTGGGCACCGGCAGGTGGGCACCGGCCCCTGGCCCATCAGTTGCGCCGGACGCGCTGATCGTTTCGTGCCTTCGCCGAACACGCGTCCGGCTCGTCAAGCGCTACCGGCGGTGGCGATGCCGCGATTCCGACCAGAGCGAACCCCCATGGATTTGCGGCCTGCGTCAGCGTCCTCGCGACGATCCGCGCCTGCGCGCTGGCATAGTCGGCAGCCTGATCGCTGACCCGGCCAGCGATCGCCTCGAACAACTGGAACATCATCGCTTTTGCCTCCGTGCCGCAGCGCGGCGTCGCAGGGACAACGCGCGAAAGCGGCACAGGTGCCACCGTACCGCGATAATCTCGGTGCCTTGCCCGGCGTCTTGCCGCATGCTGAGGCGCCTCGAACCAGGGGAAACGCCATGATCCGCCCGGCCCTGCTCGTCCTGTCCGGCCTTCTGCTCCATCCAGGCGACGCCAGCGCCTCGCTGTTCTGCCTCGTCCCGGAAACGGCCGACGGGTTCGTCGCCCTGCGCGCCGCGCCGGGCGCGCAAAGCCGGCTGATCCTGCGCATGAGGGCCGGCGACGAGGTCCAGATCATCGAAGGCGGCCGCGGCGGCTGGAGCAAGGTCAGGCATTGGCCCGGCGATACCAGACTGGCGAAGGGCTATGAGGGCTTCAGCGAGGGCCATGTCGCGCGCCGTTTCCTCAGGGATTGCGGCTGAGCGGCGGGGCCGGGCCGCGGCCGAGTGCGGCCGCCTGCCGCATGAGCAAAAGCCCGCAACGGCAAGATTCTGTTAACGTAGTCCGTTCAAATGAGGTTCACAGAGTGAAGGTTATCTTCATGATACTGGCACCAATTCATGGAGGCCCCGTCATGACCTTGGACTGGCGCAACAGCCTGATGCTCGGCTTCATCGCGGCCGTGTTCGTCACCTGCCTGTTCGGCCCCTATATGATCTCGGTTATGCTCGGCGGGCTCGGCCTGACGTGCTATCTCACCAAGCAAGCCAGGCCCGGAGCCTGAGCCCGTCTCACGCCGCGAGCGCGAGGCGCTGAGCCAACCAATCCCGCACCAGCCCCAGATCGGCCTGTGACAGGCCGTGACCGGTCGGCAGGCTGCGATGCTCCACCGAAGCCCCCGCCCCGGAGAGCGCCGCCGCCAATCGCGCCGCATTCTCCTCCGGGATAATCGGATCGAAGCTGCCGGAAACGATCAGCACCGGCTTGGCCGCCAGCGTCACCACAGGCGGCTTGGCGAAAGGCGACATCGCCCGCAGCAGCACCGCTCCCGACAGCACCTGCGGCCGCAGCAGCAGCATCGCGGCTGCGATGTTGGCGCCGTTCGAGAAGCCGAGCGCGATCGGCGCCGGCAGCCCGTATTCCGCGCGCGCCTGCTCGACGAAATCGGCGAGCTCATGCGTCCGCCGGATGAGATCGTCCTCGTCGAAGACGCCCTCGGCCAGACGGCGGAAGAAGCGCGGCATGCCGGCCTCCAGCGTCCGTCCGCGCGGCGAGAGCAGCGCCGCGCCCGGCGCGACGGTGCGCCCGAGCGGCAAGAGGTCGTTCTCGTCACCGCCGGTGCCGTGCAGCAGGAGGAGCGGCGCCGGGCCAGGCGCAGTCGCCGGCTCGAAGCGGTGGATGAAGGTTTCGGACGCACTCATGGCATCCCTCCTTTCACAGTGAACATCCAGCGAGGGGCGCCCCGCCCGAAGGCGGAGCGCATTCATTGATCAGACCAGAGCCGGCAGGACGGCCTCGATCTCGGCGCGACGCATCTCGTACCGCGCCGGCAGCTTGAGCGCGCCGCCGAGGTCTTCTGCCGGCTCGTCGATGGCGAAACCGGGCGCGTCGGTCGCGATCTCGAACAGCACGCCGCCGGGCTCGCGGAAGTAGACGGAGCGGAAATAGTTCCGGTCCCTCTGCTCGGTGGGGCGCAGGCCGAAGGTTTCGGTCAGCGTCTTCACCATGCGGGCCTGCTCCGCGTCGTCGCCGGCGCGGAAGGCGACGTGATGAACCGAGCCCGCGCCCATCCTTGCGGGCAGGAAGCCACCGGCCGCGCGCAGGTCGACAACCCCGCCATGGTCGGTGCCCTCCGCCCGCATGCGGACGGTGTTGCCCTCGAGCCCGGCCTCGACGAAGCCGAACACGTCGCGCAGGATCGCGACGGTCGTCTCCGTCTTGTCGAGCAGCAGCGTGACGCCGTGGAAGCCGCGGATGGCGGATTCAGGCGGCACCTCGCCGTTGTCCCAGGCCGGCTCGCTCTCGCTGCCGGGCACGCCGACCAGCGCAAGCCGCATGCCGTCGGGATCGCGGAAGCTGAGCACCGTCTCGCCGAAGCGCTTCTGCGGGGCGTCATGGGCAACGCCGTTGGCGATTAGCCGATGCGTCCAGTAGCCGACCGCCGCCGCCGGGATGCGGAAGGCGGTCACTTCCGTCTCGCCGACGCCGAGCCGGCCGGGCGCGACATGCTCCCAGGGGAAGAAAGTCAGGATCGTGCCCGGATTGCCGCCGGCATCGCCGAAATAGAGGTGCCAGGTGGTCGGGTCGTCGAAGTTCACCGTCTTCTTGACCAGGCGCAGGCCGAGCACCCGGCTGTAGAAGTCGAGGTTGCGGCGCGCCGGCCCGGCGATTGCGGTGACGTGGTGGATGCCGTTGATCTGCATGACGATAGTCCTCCGGGCTGCGAGAAGCGGCCCTCGTTGACGCCAAGATGATTGCGGCTCGCCAAATTGCCAGACCTCAATCATTGCACCTGAGCAATGTCATAATCCTGAAATGCCAATTTGAATTGCGATGTCGAAATCGACATTCTCCGCCGCAGACCCAACCGGTCCTTCGGAGAAAGACCATGATCGATACCCGTTTCGCCCCCTATGGCGCCCTCACATTGCGCGTTGCGCTCGGCGTCATGTTCATCGCCCACGCCTATCTGAAGTTCGCCGTCTTCACCGTTCCCGGCTTCACCGGCTTCCTCGGCCAGGTCGGCCTGCCCAGCTTCCTCGCCTGGCCGATCATCCTGGCTGAAGTTCTCGGCGGCCTTGCCATCCTGATCGGTTTCTATGGCCGCTATGTCTCGGTCCTGCTGCTGCCGATCCTGCTCGGCGCACTGTCCATCCACGCTCCCAATGGCTGGGTCTTCAATGCGCCGAACGGCGGCTGGGAATATCCTGCCTTCCTTGCTCTGGCCGCTGTCGCCCACGCCCTGATCGGCGATGGCGCGCTGGCGCTGCGCTCGGCCGGGCTGCCGGTCCCGGCCAAGCCCGCCTTGGCCTGAGCCTCGGCAACCGTCACGACAGAACGGGCGACAGGTTGCTCCAACCTGTCGCCCGTACCATGTATCAGGGGTAGCTGACTCGCCCGGAGCCACCGCTTGCCGACCGCCGCCTCCTCTGTCGCCTGGGACGATTTCCGGCTGATCAAGGCCATCGCCGAGGCGCGCAGCCTGCCGGCAGCCGCCGAGCTGATCGGGCTCAACCATTCGACCGTCTTCCGCCGCCTCGGCCAGATCGAGGAGAGCCTGGGCACGCGCCTGTTCGAGCGGCATCGCTCCGGCTACGTGCCGACGCCGGCCGGCGAGGAGATGGCGGTCCTGGCCGAGCGGCTGGAGACCGACATCGCCGGCTTCACCCGGCGCCTTGCCGGCCGCGAGATCCTGCCGGCGGGTGAATTGCGCGTCACCACCAACGACACACTGCTGGTCGAGCTGCTGACGCCGCTCTTTGCCGCCTTCATGCGGCAATGCCCGGACATCAAGCTTGACGTCCTGCTCGGCAACCAGGCGCTCAACCTCAGCAAGCGCGACGCCGATGTCGCGATCCGTGCCACCGACAATCCGCCCGAAAACCTCATCGGCCGGCGCGCCGCCAAGATCGGCTGGGCGCTTTATGGCCGAAGCGTCGATTTCCCCGATTCAACACCGCAGGCCGAGGAGAGCTTGCGCGATCGCCCCTGGATCTCGCTCGGCGACCAGTTCGGCGCGTTCAAGGTGGTCCAGCACGTGCAGAAGATCGTCCCGGCCGAGCGGGTGATCTACAAGATCAACACCGTGCTCGGGCTGACGGAAGCCGTCGAGGCCGGCATCGGGATTGGTTACCTGCCCTGCTTCATCGCCGACAAGCGGCCGGCGCTGCACCGGCTCGGGCCGCCGCAGGCGGGCTATGCCGCCGATCTCTGGCTTCTGACCCATCCCGACCTGCGCCACTCGCCGCGGGTGCGGCTCTTCCTCGATTTCATGGCGCAGGAACTGGCGAAGCTGCGGCCGCTTATGGAGGGCAGTTCGGCAGCGAGTGAGCCGGTCGTTGAAGCCGGGTCCGATCGAGATCTTTGACTTGCGTCGGCTCTTCCGAAAACCGGATGCCACTTTTCGGGCCGATGCTCTAGGATAACGCCATGGAGCTCCTCATCCCCCTCATCGCGGGCCTGGCGCTGATCTGGCTGATCGGCCGCGGCGTGCCCTGGGACGCCAAGCTGGTGACGATCGTCGTCACGCTGGCCGTCATCGTCGCGGTCGTCCTGCTCGAGCGCAACGGCCTCTGGCCCGAGGCCTTCCGGCGGCGCTGAGACGCCGGAAGGCGGGTACGGCGGGCTCAGGAGACGAGCTTCAACCCCACGATGCCGGCGACGATCAGGCCGACGCAAACGAGGCGCAGGGCCGTCGCCGGTTCGCCGAACAGGATGATGCCGAGGATGGCGGTGCCGATCGTGCCGATGCCGGTCCAGATCGCATAGGCCGTGCCGAGCGGCAGGCTCTTCAAGGCGAGACCGAGCAACCCGAGGCTCACCGCCATGCTGGTGACCGTCAGCACGGTCGGGACGAGGCGCGTGAAGCCGTGCGTGTATTTCAGCCCGAAGGCCCAGCCGACTTCGAACAGGCCGGCGAAGAAGAGATAAGTCCAGGCCATGGCGGCCCTCCTTTTGGAAGGGCGGGGTCGTCCACGCCTAGTGGCAAACGCAGGCCGCAAGCCTGCGGAGGTCGTCCTCGCCCGCTGATCTAGCGAGCCGGGAGCAAAGTTCAAGCACAGGCGCGCTCAACCGTCCTCGCCAACGGTCGCGCCGGCCAGGGCGCCATGCAGCAGACGGCGGCATTCGACCAGCTCGGAGAGTGTCGCCTTCAGGAACGCGAGGTCGTCGGCGTCGACCAGCGGCTGGGCCGCGCGCGGCAAGGAGGACAGAAGCGCCTTCGCCGCGAAACCCGGCTCCATGGCAGGGGCATGCTGATGATGCTGCGTCGGCTGGGCCGCCGGCATCGCTTCGCCCCGCGGCGGCGCCATGTGGGCGGCTGCGGGTGGCTGGGCAGGCGCGTTGCCACCGACGATCTCGCCGCCGCGGCCGATCGCCTGGACGTAACGGGGCCCCTGCTCCTTCAGGATGCGCTGCAGGCCCTTGATCGTGTAGCCCTCGCCATAGAGCAGGCGGCGGATACCCTTGAGCAGGGCGACATCGTCGGGCCGGTAATAGCGCCGGCCGCCGCCGCGCTTCAGCGGCTTGATCTGGGAGAAGCGCGTCTCCCAGAAACGCAGGACATGTTGGGGAATGTCGAGGTCTTCGGCGACCTCGCTGATGGTTCTGAATGCGTCTGGGCTCTTGTTATCCAATTCGGCCTCGAATCCGCTGCCGTGGAATTTTTGATCCTGCATCGGCCTAATCCGAAACCGCACCCCACTTTTCGGGCCGATGCGCCAGAGTCACTCTTCCTCACCCACGCCGTTCAATCCGTTGATCCGCGCCTTCATCACATTGGACGGCTTGAACACCATCACGCGGCGCGGCTCGATCGGGACTTCGACGCCGGTTTTCGGATTACGCCCGATTCGCTCGCCCTTGTCGCGCACGACGAACGAACCGAACGAGGACAATTTGACGTTTTCCCCACGTGCCACCGCATCGCAGATCTCGTCCAGCACCGCTTCGACCAGCTTGGACGACTCCGTCCGCGACAGGCCGATCTTCTGATAGACGGCCTCGCACAGATCAGCCCGCGTAATCGTTTGCCCCGCCATCAGCTCCTCCAAGGCGTTTCTTCAAACAGCGGCGTCCCTAATCAACCATCGCCCCATTGGAGGCGGACGCTAGGCGGCGAGGCGACTACGGTCAATCCTCGACACACCCGCACAGGTTGAAAAACGCGGAAATCCGCGCTGACGACCGCTAAGAAAATGTCATAAATCCAAAGTGCTTAGCCTGGGCGGCCCAACCGGGCCGCTACCAGCGGATCAGCGCCGACCCCCAGGTGAAGCCGCCGCCCATCGCCTCGATCAGGACGAGCTGGCCGGGCTTGATGCGGCCGTCCATATGGGCCTGCGCCAAAGCGAGCGGAATCGAGGCCGCCGACGTGTTGCCGTGCTGCCCGACGGTGACCACGACCCGGTCCTCGCTGATGCCGAGCTTGTGGGCGGTGGCGTCGATGATGCGGCGGTTGGCCTGATGCGGCACGAACCAATCGATGTCGGCGCCGCTGAGCCCCGTCTCCTCGAAAGTATGGCGCACCGTGTCGGCGAGATTGACCACGGCATGCTTGAAGACCTCGCGGCCCTCCATGCGCAGGAAGCCCACGGTTTTGGTCGAGCCAGGCCCGCCATCGACATAAAGCTTGTTCATATAGCGGCCGTCGGAGCGGACATGGGTGGTCAGCACGCCGCGATCGGCGAGCGTGCCGGCGCCCTCCTCCGCCCGCAGCACGACGGCGCCGGCACCGTCGCCGAACAGCACGCAGGTGGCGCGGTCTTCCCAGTCGAGAATGCGCGAGAAGGTCTCGGCGCCGATGACGATGGCGGTCCTGGCCGCACCGCTGGTCAGGAACTTGTCGGCGGTGGCGAGCGCGAAGACGAAGCCGGAGCAGACCGCCTGCAGGTCGAAGGCGGCGCCTTGCGTGATGCCGAGCGCGGCCTGGATCTGGGTCGCGGTCGCCGGGAAGGTGTGGTCGGGCGTCGCCGTCGCGACGATGATGAGGTCGACCTCACTCGCCGGGATGGCGGCGTCGGCAAGCGCGGCCTGCGCAGCCTTCAGGCCGAGCGTGCTGGTGGTCTCGTCGTCAGCCGCGATGTGGCGGGCATGGATGCCGGTTCGCTGGACGATCCACTCGTCGCTGGTGTCGACCTTCTCAGCCAATTCGGCGTTGGTCATGATGCGCGCCGGCAGATAGGAGCCGCAGCCGCGCAGGACGGATCGCATTCTGGACAAGGACGTTTCTCTTCCCTACTCGCCGGCGGCGACTTGTGGGCTTGCCGGTGCTGAGCTGGGCCGCGCCGTCGCGGCCATCATCTCGCGTACCTTCGCCATCAGATTCTCGCGCGCCATCTCGTAGCCGAGTTCGGTCGCGCTGGCGAACCCGACGGCATCCGTGCCGCCATGGCTCTTGATCACGATGCCTTCGAGCCCGAGGAACACGCCGCCATTGACCTTGCGCGGGTCCATCTTGTCCCTCAGCGCCGCGAAGGCGCCGCGGGCGAAAAGATAGCCGATCTTCGACATCAGTGAACGGCCCATCGCCGCGCGCAAGTATTCGCCGATCTGCTTGGCGGTGCCTTCGGCGGTCTTGAGGGCGATGTTGCCCGTGAAGCCCTCGGTGACGACGACGTCGACAGTGCCCTTTCCGAGATCGTCGCCCTCGACGAAGCCGTGATAATCGAGATGCGGCAGCGCGCTCTCGCGCAGGATCCGACCGGCTTCCTTGACCGCCTCGACGCCCTTGATCTCCTCGACGCCGACATTGAGCAGGCCGACGCTCGGCCGGTCGATATCGAGCACCACGCGCGCCATGGCCGCGCCCATCACGGCAAGATCGACCAGATGCTGAGCATCGGCTCCGATGGTGGCGCCGACATCGAGCACCACGCTCTCGCCGCGGACCGTCGGCCACAGGCAGGCGATCGCCGGGCGATCGACCTGCGGCATCGATTTCAGGCAGAACTTCGACATCGCCATCAGCGCGCCGGTGTTGCCGGCCGAGATCGTGACGTCGGCCTCGCCGGTCTTGGTGGCGTCGATGGCGCGCCACATCGACGACTTGTAGCGGCCATAGCGCAAGGCCTGGCTCGGCTTGTCGTCCATCTTCACCGAGACCTCGGTGTGGTGGAAGGTGGTGACGGCCTTCAGCTTCGGATGCGCGTCGAGCAGCGGCATGACCTCGCCCTCGTTGCCGAAGATCACGAATTTCGCGTCCGGGCGACGTTCGAGCGTGAGGGCGGCGCCCGGGATGACCACGGACGGACCGTGGTCCCCGCCCATGGCGTCAAGCGCGATTGTAACCGGGCGTGTCATGCGGGGGTGATCGATTCCAGGGCCTGCGCCCCCTGCCGGGGGCGGCCGGGCGGCGGCGGACAATAGCGGGTTGGCCGCTCGCCGCAAGGGAAAGCGCGGAGGTTTCCGCCGGTCATGGCTCGCGCTTCAGCTGCAACAGGGCAGCAAAAGGCGATTCGGCCGGCGTCTCCGGGGCGGGCTCGCTGAACGCCACGCCGGGCTTGCGCGGATAGGGATCGAGCGACAGCGCCAGGAATTCGAGCGTGACCACACCCAGATCGATCGTGCCGTCGATTATCGGCTCCGGCGGCTCCTCTTCGTTGAGCAGCACCTCGATGTCGATTTCGTCGTCCTCGGACGGCTTCGCCATGGCGGCGATCTCGGCCTCCGGCGCGAAATCGAGCTTGACCGGCACGTTGAGCTCGACCGGGAAGGGCTCGAGCGTGACGACGCAGTTCTGGTGCAGCCCCGCCTTGATCATGCCCTCGAGCTTGAGCCGCTCGCCATTGCGCGACAGCGTGTAGCTCGCCTTCAGCGCCTCGACCGAGGCGACGCCGAGATAGGTCGCGATTGCAGCAAGATCTGCCTGCTCAGGCGTGACCACGACCGGTACCGGGCGCAAGGTGATGCTCTCGACGCGAATCGGACGGTGAAGGGGCAATTTGTCCTGAGGGGAAACGGTCATGCTTCGATACTGCCTGAGAAAGGCGGGAACAACGGATCGGCGGCAAGGATATCGTCGAGCAAGCGCATGGCCAAGACGGCGCCCCCCGCCCTGGCATGGCGGGCCAGCGCCGCTGCATCGATCTGCGGGGCGATGTTGCGGGCGAGCGCGGCTTCGAAGGCTCCAGGCTCCCCGGCGGCAAGCGCCTCCTCATAGCCACTGAGCCGGCCATAGAAACTGCGGCCGATCTTCTTCATCCGCTTCGGCACGGCGACGTCGCTGATGCCGCCCTGGCGGAAACCGAGCTCGAGATAGGCAAAGCTGGCGTCGATCAGGTCCTGCGCCACGTCGGCCGCCGGGGCTGGCAAGTCGCGCAGCCGCCGCAGCACCAGGAAGAGATGCAGCGTCAGCGCCTCGAACCGCCCCTCGAAATCATCGGGCACGCGGCCCTGCAGATACAGGGCCGGCTCGCGCGAGGCGCCGACGATGCGCTCAAGCAACGTGTTGACCGGCGCCATGCGCGCACGCTTCCTGCCGAACAGGCCGAAGATCACAGCCCCTACCCGCCTTTCCCAACCAGCTTGGCTAAAAGTGACTTGCCTTGCCAAAGCCATCCTCGGGCGTTACGCCAAGCGCACCCACCCTGACAAGCGCGGCTGCTCCGCGCGCCTCCCCTTCGGATCCGCCACGCATGACTGCTCCGACCCGCCGTACCGTCCTGATCGGCTCGCTGGCCGCCGCCCTGCCGCTGGCCGGCTGCGGCACGGCCACCAATCTCGGCTTCCGCACCCCGACCTCGGCCGGCCTCAACGAGGAGTTCACCCGCGGCTTCGTCATGGATGACGAGCTGATCGCCAAGGTGAAGGTCGGCATGGACGTGCAGACCGTGCTGACCACGCTCGGCACGCCCTCGACCACCTCGACCGTCGGCAACCGCACCTTCTACTACATCAGCCAGAGGGTTCGCCGGCGCTTCCAGTTCCAGGACTTCGCCGTCATCGACCAGAATGTGCTGGTGATCTATTTCAACAAGGGCTTCAAGGTCGAGCGCATCGCCAATTACGGCCTGCAGGACGGCGTGATCTTCGACTTCATCAGCCGCACCACCCCGACCGGCGGCGAGGAGCAGAGCTTCCTGCGCAACCTGTTCCGCGGCGTCACCAAGTTCACGCCGTTCGGCGCCTGAACCCGTCTCGCCATTCATGACGCAAGAGCCCTGCGGCGACACCGCAGGGCTTTTTCATTGGCGGGCCCCCGCGTTCCGCGTCGTGACGGATGCTTCGTGCTTCCGAGTCGGGCGCTAAAGCAACAAGATAGATTCGCGACCTATCGGATGCGCGGCGATCTAGCCGCCCTTCGGCTTCCGTGCCGGCAGCGTCATCGCGAACACTCCGACGATGACCAGCGCGAGCCCGGCCCAGGCGGTCGGGCTCAGGCGCTCGCCGAGGAAGAGAACGCCCAGGGCAACTCCGGTGGGCACGCGCAGATAGGCGACCGAGGTCGTCCCGACCGTACCGAGCCGGTCGATCAACCGGAAATAGAGGATGAACGCCAGCGCGGTCGAGAACACCGACAGTGCCAGCAGCGCCTGGATCGATGCGGCCGAGGGCCTGATCGTCCAGGGCCGGTCTATGATCAGGCTGAAGGGGATCAGGATCACGGCGCCGCAGATCAAGGAGCCGGCGGCCGGCATGATCGGGTCGAGCCCCTTGAAATTGCGCCCGAACAGCGCCGCTCCGCCATAGCAGGCCGCCGCCGCGACGAGGGCGAGCTGGGCCCAGAGTTCGCGGCCGAAGCCCGAGAGCGCCTCCATGCCGATGATCAGGCAGACACCGAGCATGCCGGCGGCGACGCCAAACAGCTTCCTGCCCGCTGCGGCCTCGGTACGGAAGAGCAGCAGGCTGAGCAGGAAAGCGAAGATCGGCGACCCGGCATTGAGGATCGCAGCAAGGCCGGCATCGACGCTGGTCTCGGCCCAGGCGATCAGGGTGAACGGCACGGCGCTGTTGAGGCAGGCCTGGATCAGGAAGCGCCGCCAGATGACGGGATCTCGCGGCAGGCTGAGGCCGCGCCCGCGGATGACGACGAGCAGGAGCGCGCCGGCGACCAGTGTGCGCGCCGCGATCAAGGTCAGCGGCGGGATCGTCTCGACACCGAGCTTGATGAAGCTGTAGGAGGCGCCCCAGAGCGTCGCCAGAAGAAGCAGAGAGGCCAGATCGATCAGGTGGCCGGATCGTGCGGCGGCGGGAGCGGCTGGGGTGGTCATCGGGTCCTCCTCGGATGGCCGGGACCATGACAGGCGAAGCCAGGCCCGTCGCGCCGGAACGCTACGGCCCCGGCCGTAGCCTCGCAGATCGATTCAGCCGCTTGGCAATCTGATTCCGCAGCCGGGCGCCAATCTTTGCAGCGCAACGAAAAACCCCGCGGATCGCTCCGCGGGGCCAGGCATCTGTCAGGAGATCTGCCGCTCAGCTATGCGCCAGGATGGCGAGCAGCAGCAGCGCGATGATGTTGGTGATCTTGATCGCGGGATTCACGGCGGGGCCAGCCGTGTCCTTGTAGGGGTCGCCGACGGTGTCGCCGGTGACCGAAGCCTTATGCGCCTCGGAGCCCTTGAGATGGCGGACGCCGTCCTTGTCGACGAAGCCGTCCTCGAAGCTCTTCTTGGCGTTATCCCAGGCGCCGCCGCCCGAGGTCATCGAGATGGCGACGAAGATGCCGGTGACGATCACGCCCATCAGCATGGCGCCAACCGCGGCGAAGGCCTGGTTCTTGCCGGCGATGGCATTGATGACGAAGAAGGTCACGACCGGAGCGAGCACCGGCAGCAGCGACGGCAGCACCATTTCCTTGATCGCCGCCCTGGTCAGCAGGTCGACGGCGCGGGCATAGTCCGGCCGATCCGTGCCCTGCATGATGCCGGGTTTCTCCCTGAACTGACGGCGCACCTCCTCGACCACCGAGCCCGCCGCCTTGCCGACGGCGGTCATGCCCATGCCGCCGAACAGGAAGGGGATCAGGCCGCCGAGCAGCAGGCCGACGACGACGTAGGGATTGGACAGCGAGAAGTCGACGGTGACGCCCTTGAAGTACTGGAAGGTCGTCGAACCCGCCTTGTTGGCCTCGGCCACGAAGAAGTTGAGGTCCGAGGTGTAGGCAGCAAAGAGTACCAGCGCGCCAAGGCCGGCCGAGCCGATGGCGTAGCCCTTGGTGATCGCCTTGGTGGTGTTGCCGACGGCATCGAGCGCGTCGGTGGAGTGGCGGACCTCCTTGGGGAGGCCGGCCATCTCGGCGATGCCGCCGGCATTGTCGGTGACCGGACCGAAGGCGTCGAGCGCGACGACCACGCCGGCCAGCGCCAGCATGGCGGTGGTGGCGATGGCGATGCCGAACAGGCCGGCGAGACCGTAGGAGACGATGATGCCGGCGATGATCACGATGGTCGGCAGTGCGGTCGATTCCAAGGATACCGCGAGACCCTGGATGACATTGGTGCCGTGGCCGGTGACCGAGGCCTGGGCGATCGAGACGACAGGGCGCTTGCCGGTGCCGGTGTAGTACTCGGTGATGACGACGATCAGCAGCGTCACCGCGAGGCCGACAAGTGCGCAGCCGAACAGGCCACCCGAGGTGAAGGTCACGCCCTGCACCGTGGTGAACGAGGTGGCGAAGCCGCCGAACATCAGGTAATTGACCGCGGCGATCGCGCCGACGGAGAGCACGCCGGCGGCGATGAAGCCCTTGTAGAGCGCGCCCATGATCGACTGGTTGGCGCCGAGCTTGACGAAGAAGGTGCCGATGATCGAGGTGACGACGCAGGCCGCGCCGATCGCCATCGGATAGAGCATCATCGCGCCGAGCACGGGCTGACCGGCGAAGAAGATGGCGGACAGCACCATGGTCGCGACCAGCGTCACCGCATAGGTCTCGAACAGGTCGGCCGCCATGCCGGCGCAGTCACCGACATTGTCGCCGACATTGTCGGCGATCGTCGCCGGGTTGCGCGGGTCATCCTCGGGAATGCCGGCCTCGACCTTGCCGACGAGGTCGGCACCGACATCCGCGCCCTTGGTGAAGATGCCGCCGCCGAGGCGGGCAAAGATCGAGATCAGCGAGGCGCCGAAGCCGAGCGCGACGAGCGAGTCGATGACGACACGGCTCGAAGGCGCGAAGCCCTTCATCCCGGTGAGGAAGCCGTAATAGCAGGCGACGCCAAGCAGAGCGAGGCCGGCGACCAGCATGCCGGTGACCGCGCCCGCCTTGAAGGCGACGTCGAGGCCGTCGCCGAGCGACTGCATCGCCGCCTGGGCGGTGCGGACATTGGCGCGGACCGAGACGTTCATGCCGATGAAGCCGGCGGCGCCCGAGAGCACGGCGCCGATCAAGAAGCCGATGCCGACATAGGCGCCGAGCAGATAGGTGAGGCCGACGAAGAGTACCACTCCGACCATGGCGATTGTGACGTATTGGCGCTTGAGATAGGCCTGCGCGCCCTCGGCCACCGCACCGGAAATCTCCTGCATGCGCTGGTTGCCGGCATCGCGTTTCATCACGTCGCCATAGGCCCATAAGCCGTAGACGATCGATAACGCACTCAAGACAATGATGATGAGCAAGGCCGACATCGAATTTCCTATCCCTGAGATTTCGTCATCCGGGGTAGGACACCCCGACGGAGCCGGTTTTCCGGTTCTTTGAACGCAGGAAACGGCTCTGTCGGCCTCACGACGAATCAGGCCACAGCGCCGATCACCAGTGTCGGATCGGATTGTTGCCCAGTTTCCGCCAGAATCGCAAACGGGTCGGCTGACAATTCCGGGAGAATGTCAGGTCATCGTGCACCGATCTGCCGATCGGCCGTGACCATTTGAGGGTCACTCTAAAGTGCCACGTCCCGATTGACGTTCTTGTAGAGCAGGTAGCAGGCATCGCCGAAACCGGTCGGATAGAACTGCTGCGGGCAGTAGCCGCCCATCCAGATGAAGTCCTCGGCCCAGATCTCGTGCCAATCCTGCCCGAGGAAGTAGAGCCCCTGCCCTTCCAGCATGTAGAGCCCGTGCTCCATCACATGGGTCTCGACATCCGGGAAAAAGGCGCCTGGCTTGAACCACATCAGGTTCATCTCGAAATCGAAGCGCATGTCGCCATAGGGCAGCAGGAACTGGAAGCCGCGCCCCTCCATGCCGGTATGATTGGTCAGCGGGACCGCATCGCGATGCGACAGGATCGGCTCGGGCACGGCAAGGCCGGGCGCCGGCTCGTAGCGCTTGCGCAGGCCAAGGACGCGCACCGGCCCATCGCTGTCATTGCGCAGCGAGAACCGCGTTCCACCCGGAACATAGGCAAAGCTGCCGGGACCGAAGGCGTTGCCGCCGGCACCGTCAATGGCGAACGCCGCTTCGCCGGACAGTCCATAATAGAAGTGCTGCACGCCGTCCTCGGCGAAAGGCGCAAGCGTGCCGCCGCCGGGCTCGATCTCGAGCACGTACTGCGCAAACCGAGCCCCCAGCACCGGGGCTGCGAGAATGCGCGCAATGGTCTTCTCGACATGCGGCAACCGGCTGACCAGCACGCCCTCGGGCGGCATGAAGGCGTAGTTTCTCTGCACCACGCCGCGGTTGTGACCGATCGCGCCCGCGACGGGGCGACCGGCGCACTGGGGAAGCTGATGAGGGCGCATGCGAGGTCTCCGCTTCAGGCCGGACTATCCAGCAAGGATCACGCCACCACACGTCGCTGCAGGCCTTGCCAGGCGACCAGAGCCAGCGCGACTGCGACCGGCGGGAAGACCAGCCAGTTGACGCTGGTCCAGCCGCCGGCGCTGAGCAGTCCGCCGGAGGAGAAGGAGGCGATCGCGACCGAGCCGAAGACAAGGAAGTCGTTGGCCGCCTGGACCTTGACCCGCTCCTCCGGCCGGTAGCAGTCGGTCACCAGCGCGGTCGCACCGATGAAGCCGAAATTCCAGCCGATCCCGAGGAGGACGAGCGCGATCCAGAAATGCGCGACACTGAGGCCGCTGAGGCCGACGATCGCCGCGAGCGCCGTCAGCAAGAGGCCGGCAGCCGTGATCGTCTCCTTGCCGAAGCGGGCGATCAGGCGACCGGTGAAGAAGCTCGGCGCGAACATGGCGAGCACATGCCACTGGATACCGAGCGCGGCATCGCCGACACTGTGGCCGCAACCGACCATGGCGAGCGGGGCCGCTGTCATCACGAAGCTCATCAGCCCGTAGGCGACGAGCGCCGCGATCACCGAGGCGATGAACTTGGGTTGGCGCATGATCTCGGGAAGCGGCCGGCCGCCACCGGACTTCGCCTCCTTCACTGGTGGAGCGCGCAGCGCCAGCACGACACCAATGGCGATCAGAGCAAGCGCACCCTGCGCCAGAAAGCTTGCGGCAAAGGGCGCGGCCGGCGTCAGGTCACGCGTCCAGTAAACCGATTGCGGCCCGATCACGCCGGCAGCCAGCCCGCCGATCATCACCCAGGAGATCGCACGCGGCCGGAAGCCCTCGCTCGCCGTGTCGGCGGCGGCGAAGCGATAGCTCTGCACATAGGAGCCGTAGAGCCCGCACAGGAAGGTGCCAAGGCAGAACAGCCAGAACAGCCGTTCGGCCACACCGGTCGCGGCGACGCTGGCGCCGACGGCACCGATCAGCGCGCCGACGATATAGCCGCGGCGGCGGCCAAGCCGGCGCATCAGGAACGCCGCCGGGATGACGCCAGTGGCCAGACCGAGCTGCATCAGGCTGACCGGCACGGTGGCGAAGGCCTGGTTCGCGACCAGTTGCGAGCCGACGATGCCGCCGAGCGAGATCACGATCGCCGGGCTCGCGCCGCCGAGCGCCTGGGCGCCGGCGAGCACGAGCGCATTGCGCTTGGCGAGCGTATCGCCGTCCATCACCGGAACATGCTGGTTCATCGCAGCCGCCGCCCTTCGCGGCCGCCCAGCCGCCGTCAGAAATGAGCGAAGGAGCCGCGCGCGAAGCTTCGCGGCCGGCCCGCTTCGGTATAGCGCACGTTCCCCGCCTCGGCGGTGACGCGCCCGATGCGCGCGAGGCTGAGCCCCGCCGCCTCCGCGGCAGCAACCATAGAAGGAAATTCTCCTTCCGGGATCGTACAGAGAATTTCGTAGTCGTCGCCGCCGGTCCAGGCCAGTTCCGCCAGTGCGGGATCGGCCATGACGGCAGAGCGGGCCGCGGGCGAGAGCGGCACGGCATCGAGGTCTATCTCCGCCCCCGCCTTCGAGGCCGCCAGCAGCTTGGCAAGGTCGCCGACCAGCCCGTCGGAGACATCCATCGCAGCCGAGGCATGCGCCTGCAGGGCGGCGGCGAGCGCAACCCGCGGCTGCGGGTGCAGATAGCGATCGGTGAGGAAGGCGCGATCGGCTTCCGGGAGTTGGCCGACCCAGGCGGGCCGATCCGGCCCGTGCGCCTTCAGGCCGAGCGCGCCGTCGCCGATCGTGCCGGTGACGGCGACGACATCGCACGGCTTGGCTCCCGAACGCAGCACCATGCGGCCGGCGGGAACGCTGCCGAAGGCGGTGATCGAGAGGGTCAGCGGGCCGTTGGTCGAGACCGTGTCGCCACCGATCAGCGGACAATCGGCCTCGCCCGCCATGACACCGAGCCCCTGTGCGAAGCCGGCGAGCCAGTCTTCCGTCCAGCCCGTGGGCAGAGCGAGCGTCAGGACGAAGCCGTCGGGCCTAGCGCCCTTGGCGGCGAGATCGGAGAGATTGACGCCGAGCGCCTTGCGCCCGATCGAGGCCGGCGGGTCGTCGGCGAAGAAGTGCACGCCGGCGACGAGCGCATCGGCGGTGACCACGAGCTCATAGCCGCGCGCCGGGCGCAGCAAGGCGGCGTCGTCGATCAGGCCGAGCCCGGCGCGGCCGGCGATCGGCGCGAAATAGCGGGCGATCAGCTCGAATTCGCCGGGGCTCCGGGGTCCGGCCACGGCGCCGCTCACGCTGCCGGAGCGTCGAATTCCTCGGCGCGGACGTCGCGGGCCATCCTGTCGAGCACCGCGTTGACCATGCCGACCTCGTCGCCCTCGTAGAAGGAGCGGGCGACCGCGACATATTCCGAGATCACGGCACGGCCCGGCACGTCCTTGCGGAAGGCGAGCTCATAGGCGCCGGCGCGCAGGATGGCGCGCACCACCGCCTCGACGCGCTTCAACGGCCAGCCGGAGGCGAGGAGATCGTCGACGGAACGGTCGACCAGACGCTGCTCACGGACGACGCCGCCGAGCAGGTCGCGGAAGAAGGCGATCTCGGCCTTGGGGAGCTCGATGTCCTCGACTTCCTTGCCGATCCAGAAGGCTTCGAACTCGGCCATGGCCTCGACCACGCCGCGCCCACCGACCTCCATCTCGTAGAGCGCCTGGACGGCCGACAGCCGGGCGCCGCGGCGCATCTCGGATCGGCTCATTTCGACTCCTCCGCCAGCGAGCGCTTGTAACGCAGCACCGCGAGCGCAGCTTCCGCCGCGCCGCCACCCTTGTCCATCTCGCTGCGGTTGGCGCGGGCCCAGGCCTGCGCGTCGTTCTCGACAGTGAGGATGCCGTTGCCGAGCGGCAGGGCAAAGGCGACCGACAGGTCCATCAGCGCGCGCGAGCTCTCGCCGGCGACGATGTCGTAATGGCCGGTCTCGCCGCGGATGACGGTGCCGAGCGCGACGACGGCCTCATAAGGGTCGACCGCCTCGTCGGCGGCGCGCAGGCCGATGACGATGGCGGAGGGGATTTCGAGCGCGCCGGGGACGGTGACGACATCGACGCGGCAGCCGGCCTTCTCCAGCACGGCGGTCGCGCCGGCGAGCAGTTCGTCGGCGAGGCCATCATAGAAACGGGCCTCGACCACCAGCACACGGGCGTCGTCGAGCGGAGCGGCTGAGGCAGCCGAAGATTGCCGGGATCCGGCCATGGCGTCTTCCTTATGCAAGAGATGGTGCCCGTGAATATCCAAGCACCAAAGCCCTCATCCTGAGGAGCTGTTTCGACAGAAACTGCTCCTCAGGATGAGGGCTGAGCGTTGGGCCGGCTTTAGCCCCCCGGACGCGCCTCCGCAAGCCGCGCGGCATACCGCGCCATCAGATCGACCTCGACATGGACGCCGTCTCCCTTCCTGCGCTCACCCCAGGTTGTGACGCTGAAGGAATGCGGGATCAGCAGCACGGTGAAGACGTCGTCCTCGACCGTGTTGACGGTCAGCGATGTCCCGTCGAGGCAGATCGAGCCCTTGGCGGCGATGAAGCGAGCGAGCCCCTGCGGCGCCCGGATATGGAAGCGGGCCGTCGCGCCCCAGGGCTCGCTCGGGTCGGGCGCGATCTCGTCGATCGTCAGGATGGTGCCGACGCCGTCGACATGGCCGGTGACGAGATGACCGCCGAGTTCGTCGCCCATCTTGAGCGAGCGCTCCAGGTTGATCTTCGTGCCTGACATCCACGCGCCGACGGACGTCTTCGCCAGGGTCTCGGCGGCCGCCTCCACCTGGAACAGGCAGCCGGGCTCGCCATCCTCGCGCGGCTTGAGGGCCGTGACAGTCAGGCAGACGCCGGCACAGGCGATCGAGGCGCCGAGCTCGATGCCGGATGCCTCCCACGGGCACGAGATATCGAACTGCTTCAGGCTCGGGCCCTTGGTCTGCGAGCGGGTGACGGTGCCGATGGCGGTGACGATGCCGGTGAACATCAGGCGATCCTCGTGAAGACTTCAAAACGGTCGCAGCCGATCTGCCCGGCTTCGGTGACGGCGTAGATTTCGGGATCGGCGAGCAGCGCCGCAAGTCCCGGCCTGACGGCGACGACGCCCTCGGCCCCGAGCGGCTTCGGCGAGGTCGAGACGATGACCTCGTCGGCAAGGCCCCGCAGCGCCAGTTGCTCGCCAATCGTCGGGCCACCTTCCGAGAAGACGCGGGTGATGCCGCGGGCCGCCAACAGTCGCAGCGCCTCCGATAGGTCGAGATGGCCGTCGGCGCCGCGCGAGACGCGCATGACCTCGACGCCGGCGGCGACCAGCTTCTCCTCGGCCGCGACCGGGGCATCCTCGGCCGCGATCACCCAGAGCGGCACAGTCGCTGCGCCCTGAACCAGCTTGGCGTCGAGCGGCAGGCGGAGCGAGGAATCGAGCACGACCCGGATGGGCGAGCGGATTTCGAGTCCGGGCAGGCGCACGGTCAGCAGCGGGTCGTCGGCAAGGACGCTGCCGATGCCGAGCATGATCGCATCATGGCTAGCGCGCAGGCGGTGTACCCATTCGCCGGATTCCGGACATGAGATGGCGAGCCTAGCGCCCCCTAACCCGCCGGCGAAGCCATCTGCCGTGCGCGCAACCTTGAAGGTCACCATCGGCCGTCCCTCGGTCACCCGCAGCACATGGCCGCGATGGCTGCGCTGCGCCTGGTCCTCGAGCACGCCGAGCTTGACCTCCACACCTGCCATACGAAGCAAGGCATGGCTGAGACCGGCAATCTGCGGATTGGGATCCGACATCGCAGAGACGACGCGCCGGACGCCGGCGAGCAAGGTGCGCTCGACACAAGGCGTGCCGCCACGGATCGTGCGGTGCGAGCAGGGCTCCAGCGTGACATAGAGCGTGCCGCCGCTCGCCGCTGCGCCGGCGTTCTCGAAAGCCATCGCCTCGGCGTGCGGGCGACCGCCGGGTTGCGTGCGACCCTCGCCGACGACTACCGGGCCGTCCGGACCATCGCGCACGACGACGGCGCCGACGCTGGGATTGGGCCAGGTCTGGCCGAGCCCACGCGCGCCGAGCTCCAGCGCCCGCGCCATGAAGGCGCGGTCGATCGCGTCCTGATCAGGCATCGTCGCGGGCGGGCGCCGGCTTGGTCACGGGCTCGATCTCATCGCTACCGAGCTGGCCGAGCAGCTCCTCGAAATCGCGGGCTTCACGGAAATTCCGGTAGACCGAGGCGAAGCGGACATAGGCGACGTCGTCGAGCGATTTCAACCCCTCCATCACCAGCTCGCCGACGGCCGAGCTCTGGATCTCACCCTCGCCCGAGCTTTCGAGCTGGCGGACGATGCCGTTGACCATGCGCTCGATCCGCTCGGGCGCGACCGGGCGCTTGCGCAGCGCCACCTCGATCGAGGTCTGCAGCTTGTCGCGATCGAAGGCGGTGCGCCGGCCCGAGCGCTTGACCACGGTGAGCTCGCGCAGCTGCACGCGCTCGAAGGTCGTGAAGCGGCCGCCGCAATCTGGGCAGACGCGCCGGCGCCGGATCGAAGCGTGGTCGTCGGTCGGCCGCGAATCCTTCACCTGGGTATCGAGCGAGCCGCAATAGGGACAGCGCATGAATGGGGCCTTCAGGTTAGCTTGAGGGACGATAGCGCCCGCGGCCCTTCCTTGCCTCAGCCATGCCGTCGCAGGCCAGCGAAAAACGACCAGCCGGCGGCAAGGGAGCAAGCACGAGATTGCATGACGCTCCGGCACCGGATCGCGGCCCTCGCCAGAACATGACGCCGGACGATGCGCCTTCCCCATGGCAGGATGTCGTTCTGCGACCCGCCTGCGCCTGCCTCCCGATCCACAAAGCTCGCCAATCGGAGTTACGCAGATGTCCAATGATACTGTCGGCGACGCCTTCGGCGGCCTGGTCGTCCTGGCCTTCGACCTTCTCGACAGCGAAATCCAGAGGTCTCCCGAACGCCTCGCCGAGATCCTCAAGAGCCCTGTCGTCCTGTCGACAGCGCAGAAGGGTCTGCTGAGCTTCGCGAACGCGAAACTCAAGAGCCAGACGACCCAGCTCTCGTCCGAGGACATCCAGAAGCTGCGCTCGATCGGCGACGACGTGCTGTCCAAGGCGGCCGACGAGTATTTCAAGCAGATCAAGAAGTCGTCGAACTACAAGGCTCTGGAAAAGCAGGTCGATGCGTTCAAAGCGGCAGCAAGCTCCTCGGCGCTCGGCGTCTGGGTCGATCAGCACAAGGGCATCGTCTACGTCGTCGGCGCGGCGCTGGCGCTCGGAGCGGGCGCCGCCCTCTTCGTCACCAAGCCGAACAACGGGGCGGTGACGCTCGGCCTGCAGCAGCTGGAAAAGCTCAAATTCGAGGTCGTCAAGCTCGGCGCGCTGAAACTCGGCGTCGGCGGCATCGTCTTCGATCCGACCGCCGAGCTGGTCGGCGCCAAACTGACCGGCAAGCTGAAATGGGACCGGCTAAAGCTCGATCTCTCGATGCAGGTGGTGACCAAGTCGGCCGCGATCGAGAAGGTCGAGGGCGAGGTCATGGTCCAGTACGGCTCGTTCGAGCTCAGCGGCATCGTCAAGAAGGACGTGACCAAGCCGACCGTCGACCTCAACCTCAAGCTGAGCGCGACGGATGACCGCTTCAACGTTTCCGTCGCGGCGCAGGTCAAGGACGGCCAGTTCGGCGGCAGCGCCTCTGCCGGCTACAAGATCACTAAAGGGCTCGACCTCAACGCCGAACTCAGCCGGACCAACCGGAGCGATGCGCCCGGAGGCCCGGAGAACCTGTTCATGATCAAGCTGACCGGGACCTTCCCGTAGAAAGCGGTCCGGACGCCTCCCGCTCAGTAGATCGGGAAGCGCGCCGTCAGCTCGTGGGCCTTGGCCTTGACCGCCTGCTCGACGGCGGCGTTGCCCTCTTCGCCATTGGCGGCGAGGCCGTCCAGCACCTCGGCGATCAATTCGCCGACCTTCTTGAACTCGGCGACGCCGAAGCCGCGCGAGGTCGCAGCGGGCGTACCCAGGCGGATGCCGGAGGTGACCATCGGCTTCTCCGGATCGAAGGGGATGCCGTTCTTGTTGCAGGTGATGTGAGCGCGCCCGAGCGCAGCCTCGGCCGCCTTGCCGGTGACCTTCTTGGAGCGCAGGTCAACCAGCATCAGGTGGTTGTCGGTGCCGCCGGTGACAAGGTCGAAGCCCTTGCTCTTCAGCGTCTCGGCCAGCGCCTTGGCATTGGCGACGACGGCATGGGCGTAGCTCTTGAACTCCGGCTGCAGCGCCTCGTGGAACGAGACCGCCTTGGCGGCGATGACGTGCATCAGCGGGCCGCCCTGCAGGCCCGGGAACACCGCCGAGTTGATCTTCTTGGCGATCGCCTCGTCATTCGTCAGCACCATGCCACCGCGCGGGCCGCGCAGCGTCTTGTGCGTGGTGGTGGTGACGACATGGGCGTGCGGGAACGGCGAGGGATGGGCGCCGCCGGCGACCAGCCCGGCGAAATGGGCGATATCGACCATGAAATAGGCACCGACCTTGTCGGCGATCTCGCGGAAGCGCGCGAAGTCCCAGTGACGGGCATAGGCGGAGCCGCCGGCAACGATGATCTTCGGCTTGTTCTCGACGGCGAGACGCTCCATCGCGTCATAGTCGATCAGCTGGTCGACGACGCAGACGCCATAGGGCACGACCTTGAACCACTTGCCGGACTGGTTGACCGGGGCGCCATGGGTAAGATGGCCGCCGGCAGCGAGATCGAGGCCCATGAAGGTGTCGCCCGGCTGCATCAGCGCCATGAACACGGACTGGTTGGCCTGGCTGCCGGAGTTCGGCTGGACATTGGCGAACTGGCAGTCGAACAGGCGGCAGGCGCGCTCGATCGCAAGCTTCTCGGCGATGTCGACGAACTGGCAGCCGCCGTAATAGCGCCGGCCCGGATACCCCTCGGCGTATTTGTTGGTCATCACCGAGCCTTGAGCCTCGAGCACCGCCTGCGAGACGATGTTCTCCGAGGCGATGAGCTCGATCTCTTCGCGCTGGCGACCAAGCTCGAGCTCGATGGCGCGGGCGATCTCGGGATCGACATCGGCAAGGCCGGCGCCGAAGAAGGAGTTGGAGAGGTGCTTGTCGCGCGCGGCTTCGGTCATATCCGGCTCCTAAGAATGCGGCGGCCGATCCCGGCCGATCCCCGCGCGGTCCCTATCACGCAGAGTGAGGCTGTCCAAGCGCTAGATGGACGCGGCTAAGGAGCTGCCCGGCGCGCGCCCGAACGCCGGACGGACGGGCGGTAGACGAGCTTCCGGCGCGAGGCAGCCTGCATCAGCTTGCGGAAGGTCGGGCACTCCAGATGCGAGGGTGCGGGGCAGTCCGCGATGTGGCGCAGCATGTCACGCAGCGTGCGCAATTCAGCCATCTGGCGCTGCAGCTCGTCGGCCTTAAGGCGCAGCTGGTCGCGCGGAATATCGGGCCTGCCGTCGCGGCCGAACATGCCGGCGATCTCTTCCAGCGAGAAGCCGGCCGCCTTGCCCATGGCGATCAGCGACAGCTTCAGCAGCACATCGGCATCGAATTGCCGCCGCAGGCCCCGCCGCCGGAGCGAGGCGATCAGGCCGATCTCCTCGTAATAGCGAAGGGTCGAGGGCGCGACGCCCGCGCGTTCGGCGACCTCGCCGATATCCAGAACAGTCATGCTTGACCTCAAGTCGACTTGAATTTGTACGCTCTGCCGAACGTATCATTTCGGCAAGAGGTTCATCATGGAAGCTGTTCTCGTTTCAAGGCAAATTCCGATCTGGCAGGATCGGCGCGCCATCGCCCTGCTGATGGCGGCATCGCTCACCACCATGGCGAACGCGACGATCGCCCCGGCCCTGCCCGGGCTGGAACGGCTGTTCGCGGACGATCCCAACGCCGCGCTGCTTACGCGGCTCCTGGTGCCGGCGCCCTCGCTCAGCGTCGCGATTCTTGCACCACTCGCCGGGCTCGCGGCCGACCGCTACGGACGGCGCCGGTTGCTGCTCGTCGGCGTGATCCTGTTCGTGCTGTCAGGCTGCGCCGGGCTCGTCCTGCCCGACCTGCCGACGATCTTCGCCAGCCGGCTCGTATTGGGGGTGGCGGTCGCCCTGATCATGACGGCGCAGACAGCGCTGATCGGCGACTATTTCACCGGCGACGACCGCAATGCGCTGACCGGCCTGCAGATCTCGGCGCGCAATCTCGGCGGGCTCGTCTTCATTCTCACCGCCGGCTGGGCCGCGACGCTGTCGCCGCGCCTGCCCTTCGCGATCTACGGTCTGGCGGCTGCCTTCCTGCCGCTGATGTGGCTGGTGATCGTCGATCCGTCGCGCTTGTCGCCGACCAGCGGCGCGAAACCAGGCGCCCTGAGCGACGACAACCGCAGCTGGCGACTGCCCCTCGCGTTGCTGGTGCTGCTGCAGGGCACAACGAACATGATCTTCTTCATCATGCCGACGCAGCTGTCCTTCTTCCTGGATGCGCGAGGCCATGACAGCGCGATCATGACCGGCTCGGCGCTAGGCGTGCTGATGCTGTCGGGCGGCGGCTTCGCCCTGCTCTACTCCCGCATCCAGCGCGCTGTCGGCTACGCCGGCATTTTCGCTCTCGGCTATGGCGCGATGGCGCTGGGTTTCCTCATGCTGCTGCTCGCCGCGACCAATCCGGCGATCTTTGCGGCCGTGGCAGCGATCGGCGCGGGCTATGCGCTGGTCTCGCCGAGCTTCGTCGCCCTCGCCCTCAATCTCGCACCGACGCGGAAGCGCGGGCTCGCCGGCGGCATCCTGACCGCCTCGATCTTCATCGGCCAGTTCTGCTCGCCCCTGCTCAGCACGCCAGTGATCGCCGGGTTCGGTTACGCGAACCTGTTCGGCATCACGTCCGCCCTGCTGACGATCATGACCGTCACGGCCGCGCTGACCGGTGCCGCTGACAGGCTGCGCCGGCGATAGTGCGGCGATATGGAGTGCTGCCTCGTGCGCGGTCTGCTTTATTCACAACCCGGAGCAGCTGACTCGCTCCTTTGGCGCAATCCTCGGCTGCAATCGAAACGACATCGGGGTGTCGCAGCAGCCGGGTGAAACGGAAACCGGCGGAAGGAGAACGGCGTGGTGCAGCAGACCGACGAGATCGAAGCTCACCAGCCCGAGTGGCCGCCGAAACGCCGCTCGCCCTTGCACGCCTTCCTTGAAAGCGGTGCGGCGGCCGGTGTCCTATTGGTCTTCTCCGCCGCTCTGGCGTTGATCATCGCCAATTCGGCGCTCGGCCCGGTCTATTTCAAGCTGCTGGAGGCGAAGGTCGCCGGCCTTTCGATCCTGCACTGGATTAACGACGCGCTCATGGCGCTGTTCTTCCTGCTCGTCGGGCTGGAGATCAAGCGCGAGTTCATCGAAGGCCAGCTCGCAACCTGGAGCCGCCGCGCCCTGCCGGCTCTGGCTGCGCTGGGCGGCATGATCGCGCCCGCCTTGATCTATGCCACGCTCGCCCGCAGCGACCCTGAAGCCTTGCGTGGCTGGGCGATCCCCGCTGCCACCGACATCGCATTTGCGCTCGGCGTGCTCGCCATCCTGGGCTCGCGCGTGCCGGTCTCGCTCAAGATCTTCCTGACCGCGCTCGCCATTCTCGACGATCTCGGCGCGATCCTGATCATCGCCCTGTTCTATTCCGGCGATCTCTCGCTGCCGATGCTGGCCGGCGCCGCCGCCTGCCTCGCCATCCTGATCGCGCTGAACCTGCGCGGCGTCCGCCTGCTGCCGCTCTATCTCGCCATCGGCGCCGTGCTCTGGTTCTTCGTGCTGAAATCCGGCATCCACGCCACGCTCGCCGGTGTCGCGCTGGCGCTGACCATCCCGCTCGGCGGCCGTGGCAAGGAGAGCGACGAGCCCGAGCATTCGCCGCTGCACACGCTGGAGCACCGGCTCCACCCCTGGTCATCCTATTTCATCGTGCCGGTCTTCGGCTTCGCCAATGCCGGCGTCTCGATCGCCGGCATGTCGCCCTCGCTCCTGCTGACGCCAGTGCCGCTCGGCATCGTGCTCGGACTTTTCCTCGGCAAGCAGATCGGCGTCTTCGGCTTCGCCTGGCTTGCGGTGCGGCTCGGCCTCGGCACCATGCCAGCCAAGGCGACATGGGCGCAGCTCTACGGCGTCTCGCTGCTCTGCGGCATCGGCTTCACGATGAGCCTGTTCATCGGGGCGCTGGCCTTCGCGAACAGCGCCGCGCTCAACGACGCCACCAAGATCGGCGTGCTCGCCGGCTCGGCGCTGTCGGCGGTGATCGGCTATGTCGTGCTCCATCTCGCCGGCCGGCATCTGGTCAAGGAGGATGTGCCCGTGGCGGCGATCGCTCCACAAAAGCGAGCCCGCTGAGGCGATCTGACGATCACACAATCACCGCAGCTGCGGCGGAACCAAGGCGGCGCCTCGACGTTGTCTGCGCAGTGGCGGAGGTGGCAATGGGCTTCAGTCTTCTGGAAATCTCGATCGTGATGGGGTGCATATCGCTGCTCGGCTTCCTGATCGCCGATAATCTGGCCTGATTCGATCCAACCGCAGGCGGGTCAGCTCGCCTGCATCAGCCGCCGCAGCCGTTCGCGGCCAGCGGCTCTGATGTGATCGCGGGCGGCAGCCTCCGCCCTGATCGGATCGCGAGCTTCGATCGCCGAGACGATCGCGTCATGCTCGGCATGGGCCTGTCCCGCCCGATCTGCATCGAGCAATGTCGAGGAGCCGAGCAGCGCACGCGCATCGCGCAGCGCGTTCAGGGCCTTCAGCAGATATCGGTTATGCGCGGCGCCATTGAGTGCTGAATGGAAGCGCTCATTGTGGCGCGCCAGCTCCTGCGGGCGGGTGAGCAGCCCAGCCTCGATCGCGTGCAGATCCCGCATCAGCGCGACATCGCCCTCGGAGGCGTGGCGCGCGGCGAAGGCGGCGACAGTTCCCTCCAACACCTCGCGCATCGCATAAAGCTCGGACACCGCCTGATGGTCGAGCGTCATCACGACGAGCGTGCGCGAATCGCGGGTGAAGAAGCCTTCGGCCTCGAGCCGGCGGACCGCCTCGCGCAAGGGCGTACGGCTCATCTCCAGACGGGTGGCGAGATCCTCCTCGCGCAGGCGCATGCCCGGCCTGAGCTCGCCGGCGTCGATCGCCTCGCGCAGGCGCGCATAGGCCTGGCCCGCGAGCGAGCGTACCGGCTGGACATCGGCGAACACCGTCAAACTGCGCCCTCTCCCATTCCTTCAGGCCCGATGCCCTGATCGCCCGGCCCTGCGCCGAAATCAACGCTTGCCTCTGCGGCTCAATTCAGCATACTTCGGTATACTGACAAATCAAAACAATGTGGGAGGCATCATGTCACGCCGGTTTCCAAGGTTCCTGCTCGCTGCCGCATTCGCCGCGCTGCCGGCCATCGCCGCGAAAGCGCAGGACTGGCCGAGCAAGGCAATCACCATGGTCGTGCCTTATGCCGCCGGTGGCGGCACCGACGTGATCGCCCGGGCGGTGGCGCAGAAGCTGCAGGATCGGCTCGGGGTCGGCGTCGTCGTCGAGAACCGTGCCGGAGCCGGCGGCAATCTCGGCACCACGGCCGCGGCGCAGGCCCCGGCCGACGGCTACACAGTGCTGATCAGCAATATCGGCCCGATGGCCGTCAATCCGAGCCTGTTCAAGAACCTGAAGCACGACCCGGCCGAAGTGCTGGAGCCGGTGACGCTGATCGCCAAGGCGCCGCTGCTTCTGCTGGTCCACCCTTCGGTCAAGGCCAACTCGGTCGCGGAATTGGTCGCGCTCGCCAAGGCGCAGCCGGAGGGGCTGACCTATGGCACCGCCGGGCACGGCTCGGCCAACCACATCGCCACTGCGCTGTTCGAGCTGATGGCAGGCGTCAAGCTGAAGCACGCTCCCTATCGCGGCGCCGGCCCGGCGCTCAACGACCTGCTGGGCGGCCATATCCCGATGATGTTCGCGACGCTGCCCTCGGCGATCGGCCATGTGAACGGCGGCGGCCTCAAGGCGCTCGCCGTCACCACGGCCGAGCGGGCTCCGGCGCTGCCGCAGGTGCCGACGCTCGCGGAAGCCGGCGTGCCCGGGTACGAGGCGAGCGGCTGGTACGGCGTCTTCGTGCGCAAGGGCACAGCGCAGGCGATCGTCGACAAGCTGCGCAGCGAGGTCGCGACCATCATCAACCTGCCGGAGGTGCGCAGGAACCTGGAGCTGGAAGGCGCCCAGCCGATCGGCAATACGCCCGCCGAGTTCGCCGCCTTCGTCAAGGCCGAGCGCGAGAAGTGGTCGAAGGTCGTCGCCGAGGCCGACATCAAGATCGAGTGACGCCTCCTCGTCCCCTTTCCCTTTCATCACTTCCGGACTGACGCCGACATGACCGACGCAACCTCACCTGCCCTGCGCCTGCTCGTCCTCGAAGGGGATGGCATCGGTCCCGAGATCGCGGCGGCGACCTGCAAGGTGCTCGACGCGGCAAGCAAGCTCTTCGGCTTCGGGCTCGCTTTTGAGCGTGCCGAGATCGGCTTCGCGGCGCTCGCCAATCAGGGCACGACCTTCCCCGAGACCGTGCTCGCGGCGGCAAAACGGACGGACGGCGTCATCCTCGGCCCGGTCTCGCACAACGAGTATCCGCCGGCCGAGAAGGGCGGGCTCAATCCATCCGGGCAGCTGCGCAAGCGGCTCGACCTCTACGCCAATATCCGCCCGGCCCGCTCCCGCGAAGGTTTCGCGCCGCGCTGCGGCAAGCCGCTCGACCTCGTCATGGTGCGCGAGAACACGGAAGGCTTCTATTCCGACCGCTCTATGCATCTCGGCCCCGGCGAGATCATGCCGACGCCGGACCTCGCCATGTCGTTCCGCAAGGTGACGCGGCAGGCTTCCGTACGCATCGCCGAGAGCGCCTTTGCACTGGCCCGCCAGCGTCGGCGCAAGGTCACGGCCGTGCACAAGGCCAATGTGCTGCGCATCTCCGACGGGCTCTTCCTCGAATGCGTGCGCTCGGTGGCCGAGCGTTATCCCGATGTCGCATACGAGGAGAAGATCATCGACGCCATGGCTGCGCTGCTGGTGCGCGACGCCAGCGTCTTCGACGTCATCGTCACCACCAACATGTTCGGCGACATCCTCTCCGACCAGGCCTCGGAAATCTCCGGCAGCCTCGGCCTCGCCGCTTCGCTCAATGCCGGCGAAGATCACGCGGTGGCGCAGGCCCAGCACGGCTCGGCGCCTGATATCGCGGGTCGCGACCTCGCCAACCCGGCCTCACTGATCGGCTCGGCCGCGATGCTGCTCGCCTGGCTCGGCGAGCGGCGGCAGGCCCCTGCCCTGCTGCAGGCCGGAGAGGCTATCGAGCGGGCGATCGACCTGACGATCAAGGCGCCGGAGCTGCGCACGCGCGATCTTGGCGGCCCGCTCGGTACGCGAGCCTTCGCGGAACAGGTTCTCGGCATGCTGGCAGAGGCCGCAGAGGCGGCCTGACTCTGGCGCAATCGGCGGTCCCACGGAGGTCATGGCAAGGCGGGAACGTCCCGCCTGCTCGCGGATTGAGAGGAGGCGCTGCCAGGGCCGGGGCGCGGCCGGAGCCTAACGATGCAGACTGCCGATCATTCCGTAACCGCGATCAAGCGCCTTGCCTGCGACCTCCAGAAATGGCCCTCCTCCCTGACTGCCAAGGCGCTCGCCCGTACGGCGAAACGGGCCGGCAGCTGCGCGGACGAGCTCGCCCCCTATTTCGAACGAATTCATCTGGCGGCCACCGATCTGCTGAAACCGGGCGGCAGGCCCGATCCGACCTATGCCGAACTGCGGCAGGCGGTGGCGATCCTCGACACGGTCGCCAAGGTCAGACGGCAGACAAAGAGCCGGCTGCAATAATCTGCCAGATCAACAGAAAAGCCCCCGGCTTTCGCCGGGGGCTCGTGATGTCGACCGGCCGAAGCCAGGATCAGATGTCCTGGTCGCCCTGCAGGGCGGCGACGGCCGCCGGGCCGAGGCCATCCTTGTTGTAGATGTCATCGCGGAACTGCACGCCGCCGTCGGGCGTGGCCCAGGCGGTGATGTAGACCCAGTAGCACGGCACCGGATTGGCGATGCGGGCATTGACGCGCTCGCCAGACGCAATGGTCTCGTCGATCTTGGCGCGATCCCAGCCGGGCGTCTCCTTGAGCAGGAAGGCGATGTAGTCGCGCACGTTCTGGACGCGGATGCAGCCCGAGGACACGAAGCGGTAATCGTCGCCGAAGATGCCCTTCGACGGCGTGTCGTGCATGTAGACGCCGTGCGGGCTCGGAATGTTGATGCGCACGAAGCCGAGCGAGTTGAACTCGCCGCCCGGATCCTGGCGGAAGGTGTATCGGGTCGCCTCGTCCGAGCGCCAGTTGACGCGCTCGGGCGGGATCTCGCCATTGGGACCGATGATGCGGATCTTGTTCTCGGTGAGGTAGGTCGGCTCCTTCTGCATCTTCGGGATCAGATCCTTGCGGATGATCGAAGCCGGAACCGTCCAGGTCGGGTTGAAGTTGACCTCGGGAATCTTGGTCTGCAGCAGCGGCGACTGGCGGTCGATCTTGCCGACGCCGGCGGCATGGCGGGTCGCGACATGGCCGTTCTCGACCGTCTCGACCGCAGCGGCCGGGATGTTGGCGACGACATAGCGGTTGCCGAGATTGCCCGACCAGGTGCGCAGGCGCACGATATTGGTCTCGAGCTGGCGGATGCGCCGGTCGACCGGCACGTTGAGCGCCGCCAGCGTCGCGCGGTTGATGCTGCCGGTGGTCGACAGGCCCATGCGCGACTGGAAGCGGCGCACGCCGCCCTCGACGTAGGAGTCATAGATATTGCTGTCACCGGCCGAGGCGTCGAGATCGCCGGTGATGATCAGCCGCTGGCGCAGGGCGACCACGCTCGGACCGCGCGAACCGACGGAAAGCCGCTCGCTGACCTGCAGCGTCGGCCAGCCGCCGCGCGCGGCGATCTCGCGATAGGTCTCGACGGCCTGCTCGGTCGCCGCCAACGCGGCCGGGGAGAGCATCGGGGTCGAAGAGCGGTGGACGGCATTGCGCGAGCCGGCATCGTAGCTCTGGCGCCACTCGGCCTGCTGGGCGAAGGCCGGCAGGCTCGCGCCGGCGGCAGCAGTCGAGAGCAGGGCCAGAACCGTCTCGCGGCGGGTCAGGCGGATATTCGGCATCGATCGTTACCCCTTGGACTTCGCAATATCATCGGAGCGGGACGCGATCCGCCCCTTCGGCCGGGCATTTGCCACGGCCGGTCGCTGGGGACGATCCCTTACCACAGTTAACACGGTATGATGAGCGCGGCATTTTTGGGGCGGCGATGCGTCGCGCTCACGCGGGTTTGATCGCTGTGGCCGAAGGGAAATCGCTGTTGCCGTAAAGAAACAGGCGCGCGCCCCGGCCGGGAGGCCGAAGCGCGCTGCGGGGGATACTGTCGAGACCGGGCCCTTGGCCCGGCGCTCAGAGCTTGTAGCGGATCTGGTCGGTCCAGAAGCGCTCGAGGCGCAGCAGGGCGTTGTTCATCCGCTCGAAATCGTCGGCCGCGATGCCGCCGATCTGCTCGACCGTGCGGACATGCTTGTCGTAGACGCCCTTGACGATGTGATGCACCTCGCGGCCCTTGTCGGTCAGGCTGATGCGCACCGAGCGGCGGTCGATCCGCGAACGGGCATGATGGAGGAAGCCGAGCTCGACCAGCTTCTTGACATTGTAGGAGACGTTCGAGCCGAGATAGTAGCCGCGGGTGCGCAGCTCGCTGGCCGAGAGCTCGGCGTCACCGATATTGTAGAGCAGCAGCGCCTGCACGCTGTTGACGTCGTCGCGGTTGCGACGCTCGAACTCGTCCTTGATCACGTCGAGCAGCCGGCGATGCAGCCGCTCGACCAAGGTGAGGGACTCAAGGTAAAGCGGCTTCACCTTGAGCTGAACCTCGTCAGATGCGGCCGGCTCCACAGTCTTTACATTGCTCTTCATGGTAATATCCCGCCTGTTGATGACCGGCCAGGATTGTCTCCCGGTCCGCTTCTGAGAGACACCATAGGCGGAGCCGATGAAAACGAGTTTAAATATCAGGATGAATCAGGGATTTACCCATTTGGGTGAATCCGAAATGAACCGCAAATCCCTTAAGCTAAAGCGATTCTTACTATCGCCCAGCGTATTCGAGGCAGGCGCGCGTCTCAGGGTTCCTGGTTCTCGGCGGCCCAGGTGGCGAGGAAATAGGCCAGCATCAACGCGACATAGGTGCCGATCAGCGCCGGCGACAATGTCAGCCAGCGCGGAAAGAAGAAGCCGAGCAGCAACTGGCTGACGGCAGCGAGCAGCCAGAGCACGCCGCCCCAGGTCGCGGTCAGCCAGAGGCCGACGCCGGCGACGAGATCGAAGACCGCGAAATAGACGGTGATCGCCTGGAAGGTCAGCGGGCGCGTCTCGAAAGCGGGGCCGGGCTCGAACACCAGTCCGAGCCCAAGGATCGTCATCCAATGCATCAGGCCCTTGCCGATCCAGACCACCGAGAGCAGGCGCAGCAGCCAGACCAGCAGCAGGCGCCAGCGAACCCGGCGCTTCACCTCACCCGCCTGCCCCGGGCCGCGCAGAACCTCGCCGTCGCGTATCGTCATTTCAGCCGCCCAGCGCCAACTCGGCCGCGCCGAGCGGAGCGAAATAGGCCGCCACATCAGCCGGATCGAGTTCCTCCAGCGTCCGCGGCCGCCAGGACGGGGCCTGGTCCTTGTCGATCACCACGGCGCGCACGCCCTCGTAGAAGTCATGGCCATGCGGGATCCGCGAGACGATACGGAATTCGAGCTGCATCGCCTCGGCGAAGCCGAGCGAGGCGCCGCGGCGCATCTGCTCGAAGGCAATGGCGACGCTGGTCGGCGACTTCGCCCGGATCGTGGCGAGCGTCTTGGCGGCGAAGGCATCGCCAGCCGCTGCCTTCGCGTCGAGCCGGCCGAGGATATCCGGCAGTGTCGCGGCGCCGAAGCAATGCGCGATCGTCGCGCGCTCCGGTGCGAGCTTGCCCGGCCCGGGATCGACCGCGAAACCGGCGATCGTCGCATCGACAGGCTCGGAGCCGGTCAGGGCCTCGGCGAGCTCGGCCATGCGGGCCGAGGGAACCGCCTGCGTCGCCAGCGCGAGCGCCAGCGCATCGGCCTGGCCGACGCGGTCTCCGGTCAAAGCGAGATAGGTGCCGGCGTGATCAGGCAGGCGCGGCAAGGCATAAGTCGCACCGACATCGGGAAAGAAGCCGATGCCGACCTCGGGCATGGCGAAGAGCCAGCGCTCGCCGGCAACACGGTGGCTGCCATGCAGGGAGAGGCCGACGCCACCGCCCATGACGATACCGTCGACCAGCGCGATGTAGGGCTTGGGATAGCTCTGGATCCGGGCGTTGAGGATGTATTCCTCGCGCCAGAAGGTCAGCATCTCGTCATGCTGACCGGCCTTGCCGAGATCGTGCAGCGAGCGGATATCGCCGCCGGCGCAGAAAGCCTTCTCGCCCGCTCCGGTGACGACGATGCGCGTCACGGCAGGATCGTGCTCCCAAGCATCGAGCGCCTTGGCCAGCTCGCGCACCATGGGAAGATTGAGCGCGTTCAGCGCCTTCGGCCGATTGAGCACGACGAAGCCGGCGCTGCCGCGGATGTCACAGATGATCTCGGGCGCGTCCGACATGGCGTTCTTTCGTCTCGTTCGGCTTGAGGGCGTGTTTGGGCGCTGGCCGGGTGGCTGTCAACGCGGAGCGCCGCACGATGCGCCTTGGTAAAGCGCGGCCGGAGCCGGGTTGGCCATGCGACCATCGCGCCTGTTTTGGACGCCTTCCGATATGCTAAGGGATCGCCGGCAAGCCACTATCGCATTCACGGCGGAGGCGTCGATGACTTCCCGGGCACAGCCCCTCTCCGCGCCGCGGGCCGCAAGCTCCGCAGCCGATTCGCTCGGCCTCACCCGCCGCATGCGCCGCAACCGCAAGGCCGAGTGGTCGCGCCGGCTGGTGCGCGAGAACCGCCTGACCAGCGACGACCTGATCTGGCCGATCTTCCTGATCGATTCCGCGGAAGCCGTCTCGCCTGTCGCCTGGATGCCGGGCGTCGATCGTCTCAACATCGACGAAGCCGTGCGCCAGGCCGAGGCGGCGGCCACGCTCGGCGTTCCCGCCATCGCACCTTTTCCTTATGTCGACCGGACCTTGCGCGACGCGACCGGC
The DNA here is from genome assembly GCF_900109525.1 of Allobosea lupini. GTDB lineage: Bacteria > Pseudomonadota > Alphaproteobacteria > Rhizobiales > Beijerinckiaceae > Allobosea > Allobosea lupini. The sequence goes on from NZ_FOAN01000001.1 coordinate 927,998, forward strand.
TCGGAAGCGCTGAACAGCCGCAACCTGATGTGCCGGGCAGTCCGCGCGATCAAGGCGGCGGTGCCGCAGATCGGCATCATCTGCGACGCGGCGCTCGATCCGTATACCTCGCATGGCCATGACGGCGTGATGGATGGCGAGCGCATCCTGAACGACCCCAGCGTCGGCATCCTCGTCCGGCAGGCGCTCGCTCTCGCCGACGCCGGCGCCGATTTGATCGCGCCCTCCGACATGATGGACGGGCGCGTCGGCGCGATCCGGGCCGCGCTCGACGCCGGCGGCCACGAGGACGTGCAGATCATGGCCTATTCGGCCAAATACGCCTCGGCGTTCTACGGCCCGTTTCGCGACGCGATCGGCACCAACGCCACGCTGATCGGCGACAAGCGCACCTACCAGATGGACCCGGCCAATAGCGACGAGGCCATCGCCGAGGTCGCGCTCGATCTCGAGGAGGGCGCCGACATGGTGATGGTCAAGCCCGGCCTGCCCTATCTCGACATCATCGCGCGGGTGAAGGACACGTTCTCGGTGCCGACCTTCGCCTACCAGGTCTCCGGCGAGTACGCGATGATCATGGCGGCGGCCAATAATGGCTGGCTCGACGGCGACAAGGCAATGCTGGAGAGCCTGCTCGCCTTCAAGCGCGCCGGCGCCGACGGCGTGCTGACCTATTTCGCGCCGAAGGTCGCGAAGATGCTGAAGGAGCGCGGCTGAGCTAGCCCGGCAGGCGATAGACCGAGACGTGCGAGCGTGACTCCGCCGTGAAGGGCGCCCCGTTCCAATCGGCATGCCGGCTTTCAAGCGCAAAGCCGGCAAGCTCAGCCATCAGGTCGAGCTCCGCCGGCCAGATGTAGCGGTGCGGCGAGCGGAACAGCTCCGCCTTCTGGCCTTTGCCAAAGCGGACATGGTGCGAAACCAGCTGCTGATTCAGTACGTCATAGGTATCGAGGCCGATATAGCCGGCCTCGGACTGCCAGACGACGGCCTGTTGCCCGGGCGGCAGCTTGCGCAGCTCCGGCACCCACAGCTCGATCACGAAACGGCCTCCGGGCGAGAGATGGCGCGCCGCATTGCGGAAGCAGGCCACCTGCTGCGCCTGCGTGAGCAGGTTCGAGATCGTGTTGTAGACGAGGTAGACGAGCGAAAAGCTGCCCGGACAAGTCGCCGTCGCCATGTCGCCGCGGACGACGGGAATCGTGGCTTCATCGACCTTGGCCCGCAGCTCGGCGATCATCGCAGGCGAGAGCTCGATGCCCGCCACCGGCACGTTCCGCTGGGCGAGCGGCACGGCGACGCGGCCGGTCCCGATCGCGAATTCGAGTACCCTGCCGCCCTCCGCCAGTTGCGCCAGTCGCTCGACCGCCGGATCCAGCACCTCCGGCGAGAACATCCCGGTTCCCGGCGTGTCATAGGTCCTGGCCGCGTCGGCGTCCCAGATCTCGTCCTGCTGCATGCCGGATGTCCCGCTGCGTGCCCGTGCTGGCTGTGCTCCAGCGCGGATCGGATGTGCATCGTCCTGTCGATTTATCAAGCCCTGCGATTGCTCGCCCGGCGCGCGTGCCGCGAGTTCCAACCTCCTGGTTCTCGCGCTAGCGTGCGCCACGATGCGCGCCCTGTTCACGTCGATTCTGCTCTGTCTCGCGCTCGCCGCCTGCGGGCGCTTCGATACCGATCAGATTCGCGCCTGCCGGCTCGCGATCCCGGCGCTGAACCCGACCGACACCGTCATCACCATCGAGGGCACCGGCAGCGGCCCGCGTGCCGACATCCTGCGGATCGTCTACCGGGCGCAGGCGCCGGACGAGCCCCCGCGGCAGCGCACCATCGACTGCATCTTCGCCGGCGAAGGGACCGCGCTGCAGCGCGGCGCGCTGGCGGGCCTCGCCTCCGACGGCGTGCCGATGACCGATGCCAGCTTCCTGCTGCTGCGGCGCTTCTATCTCGAATACAAGGCGGAGCCGCCCGTCGATCCCGGCATGTCGCCCGGAGCCGATCTCGTCACCGTACCGCCCGGCCTCGCCTATGGCCTCCAGCAGGGTCTGGCCGCCCTGCCCTCGGCCGCGATCTACGCGCTGCTCGCCAGCGCCTATGCGCTGATCTACGGGCTCAACGGCCGCATCCTGCTGACCTTCGGCGAATTCTCGGCGCTTGGCGCACTCGCCGCGGTGGTCGGTGTGGCGCTGACCCTGTCGCTTTCGGTCTCGACGCCGGTCTCCGGCCTGTTCATCGCCTTTGCCGTCGCGATCGTCGTCAGTGCGCTGCACGGCTTCGCCATGGGCCGTTTCGTGCTGCGCCATCTCGACAAGAGCAACGGCCAGCAGGTGCTGATCGCGACGATCGGGCTCGCCATCGCGCTGTCGGAATACCTGCGCCTCGCCCAGGGCGCCGAATTGCGCTGGCTGCCGCCGGTGTTCAACGAGCCCATGCCGCTGGTGCGGGCCGAGCAGTTCATCGTCACCGCAACGCCGGTCTCGCTCGCCATGGCCGGGCTCGGCTTCTGCGCCGCGACCTGCCTCATCCTCTATCTCGCCCGCTCGTCCTATGGCCGGGCCTGGCGCGCAGTCTCCGACGACGCCAGGACCGCCTCGCTGTTCGGGATCGATCCGCGCGCAGTGCACGACCGGGCGCTGATCATCGCCTGCGCCATCTGCGGCGCGGCCGGCGTCATCGTCACGGTGATCTATGGCGGCATGGGGTTTTCAGGCGGCTTCACGCTCGGCCTCAAGGCACTCGTCGCCGCGGTCCTGGGCGGCATCGGCTCGGTGCCCGGCGCCTGCCTGGGCGGCCTCGCCATCGCCGCCTTCGAGGTGCTGTGGTCGGCGACGATGCCGCTCGAACAGCGCGACATCGCAGTCTATAGCTTGCTCGCCGTGACGCTGATCCTGCGCCCCGGCGGCTTCTTCGGCGACGGCGCGCTGACGCCGCGCCAGGTCTGAAAACGACACGACGGGGTAACGGATGGGCAGCGGCTTCGCGATCAGCTTCGCCGATATCGAGGCGGCTGCGCAGACCATCGCAGGCCATGTGCTGAAGACGCCGCTGATGCCGGCGCCGCGCCTGTCGGCCCTGACCGGTGCCGAGGTTTTCGTCAAGCACGAGAACATGCAGGCGACCGCCTCCTTCAAGGAGCGCGGCGCGGTCAACAAGCTGCTGAGTCTGAGCGAGGACGAGAGGCGTCGCGGCGTCATCGCCATGTCGGCCGGCAACCATGCCCAGGCCGTAGCCTACCATGCGCGGCGCTTCGGCATCCCGGCGACGATCGTCATGCCGGAGACGACGCCGCTGGTGAAGGTGGAGAATACGCGTGCCCATGGCGCCGAGGTCGTGCTGTTCGGCGAGACGCTCTACGAGTCCACGCAGAGGGCGCGCGAGATCGCCGAGCAGAAAAGCCTCGTTTTCGTCCACCCCTATGACGACGCGGCTGTGATGGCCGGCCAGGGCACCGTCGCGCTGGAAATGCTGCGCGAGGTCCCCGAACTCGACACGCTGCTGATCCCGCTCGGTGGTGGCGGGCTGATGGCCGGCAACGCCATCGCCGCCAAGGCGCTGAAGCCGTCGATCGAGATGATCGGCGTCGAGGCGGCGCTCTATCCCTCCTTCCACAATGCCGTCGATGGCGCCGACCTGCCGATCGGCGGCGCGACGCTGGCCGAGGGCATCGCGGTCAAGACCGTCGGCGCGCAGACCCTGCCGGTGGTGAAGGCGTTGGTCTCCGACATCGTGCTGGTGAGCGAGGACCTGATCGAGCGCGCCGTCAATGCCTGCGCGACGCTGCAGCACACGCTGGCCGAAGGCGCGGGCGCCGCCGGCCTCGCGGCTATGCTGAAGGAACCGGAGCGCTATCGCGGCCGCAAGGTCGGCCTCGTGCTCTCGGGCGGCAATATCGATGCGCGCCTGCTCGCGGCGATCATGGTACGCGAGCTCGAGCGCGAGCAGCGCATCGCCGCATTCCGCCTCACCGCCAGCGACCGGCCAGGGCTGCTCGGCAAGGTCGCGAGCCTGTTCGGCACGCTCGGCGCCAACATCCTGGAGGTCAGCCATGGCCGGCTCTTCCTCGACGTTCCCGCCAAGGGCGTGATGCTCGACGTCACCATCGAGACTCGCGACGAGGCGCACACCGCCGCGATCGAAGAGGCGCTGCGCCAGGAAGGCTTCGCGCCGCGGCGGATTTACCCCCGCGGCCTTGCGGAACCGGCCGGCTGATCAAACATTATTGTCCGGTGGGCCATCCTGGCCCCTGAGCAATGAGGAATTCAACGTCGATGTCGAACCCGTCCTATCGCCAGCCGCCGATCGTCGCGCTGGAGGACCGGCCGCTGCAGGATACGCGCGGCGTGCTCGGGTCGCGCCTGTTCGCCTGGATCGGCGACGTCGTCGTGCTGTTCATCCTGGGCAGCATGGTCTGGTTTCTGCTCGCCATCCTCGGCATCGTCACCTTCGGCCTGACCTGGCTGCTGATGGGCGGCGCGACGATCGCGGTCGCGCTCGGCTATGCCGCCATCACCATCGGCGGGCGCAAGCAGGCGACGCTCGGCATGCGCATGGCCGGCCTGCGGGTCGAGACCGCCTCTGGCGGCCGACCCGATGCGCTGGCTGCCGCCGTGCACGCGCTTTTCTTCTATGTCGCGGCTGGCACGGTCGGCCTCTGGTTCCTCGATGTCGCCTGCGGGCTGGTGCGCGAGGACCGGCGCCTCGGCCACGACATCCTGACCGGGCTCGTGGTGGTCCGCGCCTGAGCCGATCTCAAAAGCGATAGCGCAGCAGCAGGCCGATGCGGGCCAGCGGCGGGATCAACGAGAAGAACTGCATCGTAAAGCGTGCCGGCCATGACATGCGAGCGATCTGGGCGGGATCGTAACCATCAGGGTCGTAGGCCGTCATTTCGGTCACCAGTTCCAGTCCCGGCACCTGCCGCTCGAGTTCGCAGGGATCGTCGAGCGACCAGTGCAGCGCCGCGCCGGTCGCCTTGATCGAGGGCTGCATCGCGATCAGCCTGAGGCCGAACGGACTATAGGCGTCGAAGACGATCTCCGCGCTCGGGGAGCGCTGAACCAGCCGCTCCAGCAGCAATGGCACCTCTTCTTCGGGCAGATAGAGCAAAAGCCCCTCGGCCACGATCATCGTCGGGCGATCCCGCGGCAGCCCGGCGATCCAGCCTGGCTCCGTCACCGACGAGCCGATCAGATGATAGCCGTCGCGCGCCGGGTAGAGCTTTTGCCTGAGCGCGATGACATCCGGATAGTCGATGTCGTACCAATCGACACCGGCCGGCGGATCGATCCGGAAGACGCGGCTGTCGAGCCCGCAGCCGAGATGCAGCACCAGAGCCTCGGGGTGCCTGCCGAGAAAATCGCGTGTCCAGCCATCGAGCGCGTGAGCACGCATGGCGAGGCCGACCATCAGGTCGCGGTTGACCTTGAGCCTGGCGAAATCATAGTCGATGCGAGTTGCAGCCTCGGCGGCGAAACGATCCTTGAGCAGGGAATCGGGCAGCAGGCTCTCGCCGGCCTTGGCCCAGAGCGTGATCAGCAGGGTTTCCTTCTCGCGGGTCAACGCGACCGTCTCGGCCTGCATCGCATCACCCCCGCCTCTGGGGTCTCAAGGGAATCCCTGCGAGCGCAAGCTAGCACTGATTCAGGGGTTATCCCATGCGGAGTGGCCGCTCCCGGCTTCCCGCTTGTTGCCGCCGCACCGGCTGCTAAACTCAGGTTCAATTCGGCGGTTCCGGAGCCTGCCTGACGTGACACGTCCCTTGCGGGATGCCCCGCAATTCTACCTGACCTCGCCGACGCCCTGCCCCTACTTACCGGGCCGCGAGGAGCGCAAGGTGTTCACCCATCTCGTCGGGGCGCGGGCGCGCGACCTCAACGACGTACTCTCGCAAGGCGGCTTCCGGCGCTCGCAGAGCATCGCCTATCGGCCGGCCTGCGAGACCTGCCGGGCCTGCATCTCTGTCAGGATCGTCGTCGCCGACTTCCGGCCTTCGCGCACCTTCCGCAAGATCCTCTCTCATAACAGCGACCTGATCGGCGAGGCGCTGCCGCCGCAGCCGCGCTCGGAGCATTATTCGCTGTTCCGCGGCTATCTCGACGACCGCCATCCCGATGGCGGGATGGCGACGATGTCGGCGCTCGACTTCGCCATGATGGTCGAGGATACCCATGTCGAGACCAGCCTGATCGAATACCGCCGGCGCAGCCCTGACAGCGGCTTCACCGGACGAGGCCAGGGCGACCTCTTCGCCTTCGCTTTGACCGACCGGCTGAGCGACGGGCTCTCCATGGTCTATTCGGTCTATGACCCCGCCCTCGAAGCGCGATCGCTCGGCACCTTCATGGTGCTGGAGCATGTCGAGCGCGCCCGCAAGCTCGGCCTGCCTTACGTCTATCTCGGCTACTGGGTCGAGGGCTCGCCGAAAATGGCCTACAAGGCCCGCTTCCTGCCGCAGGAGCGGCTGATGCCGCAGGGCTGGGAGCGCGTGGGCTGACAGGTCGGCGCGTCATTCTCGGGCGAAGCGAAGCGCAGACCCGAGAATCTCAGGACGAGAAGGCGCTGACAGGAGCCCTTCTGGCATGAGATGCTCGGGTCAAGCCCGAGCATGACGAAAGTCACGATTTAAATCGTTTAATGCGCGCGACTGCGCTGCAAAATCCGCACTTGCCTGCTAGCCCGCCGCTGCGCAAGGTGCCTGCAAGGCCGCCGAAACGGCCGCACCGGAGGAACCATGACGGACACGCTGACCGAGCGCCTCGAACGCTGCTACACCGGCATCATCCACGATACGATGCGCGCCATGGGGCTGAAGGACTTCACCTTGCCGCCGGCGCTGCGCCCGCTGCTGCCCGGCGTGAAGCTCGCAGGCCCGGCCTTCACCGTCGAGGGCAAGACCGGCGAGTTCGATGCGCACGAGACCCTGCTCGGCTGGACCGGACTGCTCTCCGCCGCCAAGCCCGGCCATGTCTGGGTCTGCCAGCCCAACACCGAAGAGGTCGCGCTGATGGGCGAGCTCTCGGCCGAGACGCTGAAGAACAAGGGCGTGCGCGGCTGCGTCATCGACGGCCTGTCGCGTGACACCGAATTCATGGTCGAGATGGGCTTCCAGGCCTATTTCAAGGCCTATACCCCGCGCGATATCGTCGGCGTCTGGCTGCCCAAGGCGGTCGACGAGCCGATCAAGATCGGCGACGTCTGGATCCGGCCCGGCGACTACATCCTCGCCGACCGCGACGGCGTCGTCCGCATCCCCCTGGAGATCATCGAGGAAGTGCTGGAGAAGTCCGAGACCGCGATCTCGGCCGAGAACAAGGTGCGCACCGCGATCCTCGCCGGCACCGACCCGCAGCAGGCCTATCTGCAGTTCGGCAAGTTCTGATGTCCCAGCACGATCCCCGCCTGATCCTGCTAGACCCGCGCGACAACGTCTTCGTCGCGCGCACCCGCCTGCCGGCAGGCGAGCCGATCGAGACCGGCATGGGCCCGGCGGTGATCGACCGCGACATCGCGCTCGCCCACAAGATCGCCCGGCGCGCCATCGCGCCCGGCGAGAAGATCCTGAAGTACGGCGCGCCGATCGGGGTGGCGACAAAGGCGATCGCTGCGGGTCACCATGTCCATGTCCAGAACATGAAGAGCGACTACACGCCGACCTATCATCTCGAGGACGAGCGCAAGGCGGGAGCGGCGGAATGAGCGGACTGCAAGGCTATCTCCGCAGCGACGGCCGCAAGGGCATCCGCAACGTCGTCGCCGTCGCCTATCTGGTCGAATGCGCCCACCATGTCGCGCGCGAGATCGCCCTGCCCTGGCGCGAGCATGAGGTGCACGCCATCGGCTTCCCGGGCTGCTATCCCAACCCCTACGCCGAGAAGATGATGGAGCAGCTCTGCACCCATCCCAATGTCGGGGCGGTGCTGCTGGTCTCGCTCGGCTGCGAAAGCTTCAATAAATATGCGCTGGAGCGGGCGGTGCGCGCCACCGGCCGGCCGGTGAAGACCATCGTGATCCAGGGCACCGGCGGCACCCGCGCCTCGATCAAGGAGGGCCGCGGCTGGGTCGAGGAGCAGCGCATCGCGCTCGACGCTGCCGAGACCGTGCCGATGCAGGTCAGCGAACTGGTGATCGGCACCGTCTGCGGCGGCTCCGACGGCACTTCCGGCATCACCGGCAACCCGGCGGCGGGTCGCGCCTTCGACCAACTCATCGCCGAGGGCGCCGCCTGCATCTTCGAGGAGACCGGCGAGCTGATCGGCTGCGAGCACATCATGGCGGAGCGCGCGATCACGCCCGAGCTCGGTGTCGAGCTGGAGAAATCTGTGGCCAAGGCGGCGCGCTACTATGCGACGCTCGGCTACGGCTCCTTCGCCGCCGGCAATGCCGAGGGCGGGCTCTCGACCATCGAGGAGAAGTCGATGGGCGCCTATGCCAAATCGGGGGCGTCGCCGATCTCCGGGCTTCTGAAGCCAGGCGACGTGCCGCCGCGCGGCGGGCTCTATCTACTCGACGTGGTGCCGGACGGCGAGGTCCGCTTCGGCTTCCCCAATATCAACGACAACGCCGAGATCGCAGAGCTGATCGCCTGCGGCGCGCATTGCGTGCTGTTCGTCACCGGGCGCGGCTCGGTGGTAGGCTCGGCGATCTCGCCGGTGGTGAAGATCTGCGCCAATCCGGAGACCTATCGCCGGATGAGCGACGATATGGACGTCGATGCGGGCCGTATCCTCGAGGGCCGAGCCAGCCTCGACGAGGTCGGAACCGAAATCCGCGATCTCGTCGTCTCGCTGGCTCAGGGCGGGCGGACGAAGTCTGAGGAGCTCGGCCATCAGGAGTTCATCCTGACCTACAAGAGCTTCGAGCCGCTCGGCCCGGCCTGCCTGCCGGCCGCATAAGCCAAGTTGCCTTGCAGCCATCCTTGCCCCCTCCCCGAGCCCGGAACTAACCTTGAGTCACCGGGGACGGGCAGGATCGAGATCACGGCGCTCGCGTCACCGCGCTTCTCGCACAATGCGCTGATCGATCTCGGGCTGGCGATGCCGAACTCGACCAGCCAGGGCCGCACCCTGCCCAACGCCATCATCGGCCCGTTGACCATGGCGGCGCTGGAGCGCGCCATCATCGCGCAAAGCGCCCTCAACCGGCGCGCCGACGCCAACAAGGCACGCAGGCACGGTGCCGCCGTTCGCTAGATCGACGCTCCTGGCCTCATCGGCCCGGGATCACCGGGACGCCCGATATCAGCAGGAGTAGCCATGGTTGTCGCAATCGCTCCCGGCACCGCCACGATCACCGCCAACAAGGGCTTCCTGGTGACCTACAAGCTCGGCGACCACCGCAACAATCCGTTTCCCCCGCGTCAGACCAATGCCGTGACGCATTCACCGAACGTCCTGCTCATGGCGCGGCGGGACGAGGGCTTCCTCGCCCATTTCGTCGCCAGGGAACGCGGCACGACGGTGAATCATCTGGCACAGATCGGCTGGCACATCATCTGGCATGGCATGCTGGGCTGGGCCACACCGACCGCCAAGCGGACAGTCGCCATGGTGACGTCGCGCATCGATATCGGCCAGCCGACCACCGACGCGGTAGACAACACCGCTTTCCCGAAATCAGCCGCGATCGCCAAGAACCCGCAGCGGCCGACCTGCAACGAGCAGGACGGCACCGCCTTCGACTGGGGCTATGGGTCGGGCGCGCGCGAGCCGGTGAGGGTTGAATCGACCGCGCGCACCGGCAACCTGCCGAGCGTCTTCTTCCCGGCGCCGTAGATCGTCACGCGGCCGGCGCAGTCCAGCTCGTCGTCCAGGTCTCGCTGAGCGTCGCCCTTGGCGTGCGCAGGAAGATGCGCAGATCGGTGCTCTCGCCGGGCCGGAGCGTGACATCGACGATGACGCGGAAGCCTTTCGCCGCGAAGTTCGGATCGATGGTCGCCCGGGCGACCGTGCCGGTGGACACCGTCGCGACCACGGAGACGCGCTTGGGGTCGGACAGATAGTATTCGAGATCGCCGGCGTTGAAGTCGACAATGAAGCGCCGCTTCGCCAGCCCTGCGGCTGCGTCGAGCTCCTCGCGAGCGGCGATGCTGCTCTGGACTTGCGCCATTGCGTGCAGGGTCTCGGTCGTCGACACCGTGGTGATGCGATAGCTCAGCTCGGTCGGCTGGCCGCTCGGCAACGGCGTCTTCGGCGTCCAGCAGCAGACGATGTTGTCGAACTCCTCGCCCTGGGTCGGGATCTCGATCAGGTCGACGCGGCCCTCGCCCCAGTCGCCCGACGGCTCGACCCAGTAGCCGGGGCGGGCGTGGTAATGCGCCTCCAGATCTTGGTAGTGGCCGAATTCGCGGTCGCGCTGGATCAGGCCGAAGCCGCGCGGGTTGCGATCGTGGAAGGATGAGATCGTCAGCGCCTGCGGATTGCGGATCGGCCGCCAGATCCATTCTCCCGCACCGGTCTTCAGCATCAGCCCGTCGGAATCGTGGACCTCGGGCCGGAAATCGGTGCGTTGCTCCCGGTCGCCCTCGCCGGCGAGGAACATCGAGGTCAGCGGCGCGATACCGATGCGCTCGATCGTCCGGCGCGGCACGATCGTCGCCGTGACGGCGACGCTGGTCTGCTGACCGGGGGTGACGACATAGCGGAAGGCACCGCTGACGGACGGCGAATCCAGCAAAGCGTAGATGACGAGATCGACGCTGTCGGGCTGCGGCTTATCCAGCCAGAGCGCGCGGAAGAACGGAAACTCCTCGGCCTGCTCGCCACCGACATCGAGGGCGAGCGAGCGAGCCGAGAGACCATAGCGGTGGCCGCGTCCCAGAAAGCGGAAATAGCTGGCGCCAAGGAACGAGATAACCTCGTCCTGCACTTTCAGATCATTCAGCGTCGTGGTGACGGCGAAGCCGGCGAAGCCGAGCGAGACCGGCAGCTTCTGCGGAACCTGGGCCTTGCCATACTCGAACAGCGCCATGTTGAACGGCAGCGGAATCGCATTGCCGTCGCTGATCACATGGATCGGTACAGGCTTGTCGTGCAGGAAGCCGAGGTGGAATAGGTGAAGGCGGTAGTCAGAGCCGCCATCCTGCCAGAGCGCCTTCTCGCGCCGGAACCTGATCTCGCGATAGCTGTCATAAGTCAGCGATGTCAGCGCATCGGGAACGGCGGGGGCGCTGGTGTCGAACGGACGGGCCGCGAGCTCGCGGGCCTGGCGGACGACATCCTCATAGCCGAAATTGCCACGCCGTGGCTCGACAGTCGGCGCGGCGGCCGGCGGGCGGCCATCCTGGGAGCGGAGGGGCGTGGCGAGCCCGATCGAGCCCAAGGCAGCCAGCAACGTCCGGCGCGACAACCCAGTTACTGCATCGCCCGAGCCATCGACGAGTAAACGCCTGTGCGCGTCAGATCGGCTTGTCATCATGCTCCGCATCATGGGCTGTGTCGATGGCCGCAGAAGGACGGCAACCTGCCAACGTGAGCCGGGCGAGGATGTTCCGCCCGCGACGACCAAAGCCATATATCTTTGGTTGTATAAATATAAAACTGCAATCTAAAGATTGCCCTCTTGACCCTTAAATACTGGCGATTCTTCGGCCGGCTTAAGACTAAATCAAATGGCGCTGGGTAAAGTCTGCCAGGTCCCGCAAACGTGATACTTCGCCGGAAGCCACGCCGATGCTCAACACTCTGACCCGCATGCCCGCGGACATGTCGTCGGACTCCCGACGCAAGCTGCTCAATGCGGTGACGGATTTGTTCCTGCTCGATGCCGACCCAAGCGAGGAATCGAAGGATCACTACGGCGACATCGCGCTGCGTTCGTTGCCGCATCTCGATGCCGACGGCCGCCGCGAATACGCTGACTCGGTTGCCGCGACCGGAACGCTGCCGCGGCAGGTGGCGGTGACGCTGGCTAACGATGCGGATGCCGACGTGGCGCGGCTGGTGCTCAAGCTCTCCCCGGTCCTGACCGACACCGACCTGGCAGCCATCGCCGTCAGCCAGACGCAAACCCATCTCGCGGCGATCGCAGAACGCGCCCGCCTGTCCGAAGGCGTGACCGATATCCTGGTCGAGCGCGGCGACACGACGGTGCTGCGCACGGTCTCCGGCAATGAAGGGGCGCAATTCTCCGACCACGGCTTCGACCGGCTGCTGCAACGCGGCGGCGACGATGCGGGCGTAGGCGAAGCACTCTCACGCCGCTCCGACCTGTCGCCGCAGCGGGCCCAGCGCGTGCTGCGCATCGTGGAGCAGATCTCCGACCAGTCCGAGCGCAACGAGGAAACCGAGACCCTCGCGAAGCAGGCGCGCCAGCAAAGGCTCGAGGTCAAGCTGCTGCTCTCGGACCTGCGCGCGAAGACCCGCACGCTCGACGACGTCGTCACGATGCTGGCGGAGGAGGATCGCGCATTCCACCTCGCCCAGGTGATCGCGACCAGCGCCGAGGTCACCAACGAGCAGGCGCTGCGCGTGCTGATGCAGCGCGACGTCAGCGGCATCGCCGTGCTGGCGCGCATACTGGAACTCGGCAAGCACAGCTTTCACGCCATTCTGGAGCTGCGCGCACGACGCCTCTATTTCAAGGCCAAGGACATCGAGGACGATCTCAAGGACTATGAGCAGCTCGACATGGCTACCGCCGAACGGACGATGCGGTTCCTGCGCCTGAAGACCAAGCTGAGCTGACGACCTGGTGTCGCGCCACAAAAGCGCGACAATCCCACCTTCACCTGCTATGCCATGAGCATGATCCCGGTCATCGGCACCGCACGCATGAAGCTACTTTCAGCCGGCGCAGCCTTGGCCGCGCTGCTCGCGACCGGCGCCACGGCGCAGGCGCAAGCCTTCCTGCCGCTCTCCGGCTTCGGCGTCCTGCCCTCCTTCGCCTGGTCGCAGCCGACCCTGTCGCCCGGCGGCGTCAAATGGGAAGGCTCCTATGCCCGCATCTCCAGCGGCTTCCAGGTCACCAGCTCGAAGCATTACGGGACGTCCGCCGGACCGGTGATCGGGCTGGAAGCCGGCAAGATGTGGCGCGACGGCGACTTCGTCTACGGCATCGCCGGAGCGCTCGAATTCTCCCCCGCTTTCGGCGGCTACGCCAATCCCGGCTTCAACCGCGCAACTTATACCCGCGACATCGCCGGCGCGTTCCAGGTCAAGGCCGGCGTGTTCGCGACACCGGACGTGCTGCTCTACACCAAGGTCGGCCTGGCGGCAGCCAACGAGACCTTCCGCTATGGCGCGACCTCGTTCTCGGCGCCGTTCTCGCGCTCCGACATCGCCGTCAGGCCGGAGGCGCGCGCCGGCGTCGAATGGGCGGTCACCGACAAGATAACGCTCGGACTCGAAGTCGGCGTCGTCGGACCGGCGATGCGCTGAGGATGCGATTCAAGACGCTGGCGAGTTGATTCAAGCTGTCGCCCCAAGCCTTTGAAGTACGGTCATTCTCGGACGAAGCGAAGCGCAGCCGCGAGAATCTCGTGACGGTACGGCCAAGGCAGCCGCTTCAGGCCTGAGATGCTCGGGTCAAGCCCGAGCATGACGTCCTGCGTCAGCCCCCGAACTTGTTGTTCTTCGGGAAGCCCTTGGGCGGCAGGCGGCCTGCCTCGGCGCGGTGGCCGAGCCATTCGAGCAATTCGGCCTGCGCCACCGTCCAGGTCCGACCGGAGGTGTCGAGCCAGGTCAGCCCATCCTCCAGCTTGAAGACCTTGGCGTCCGACAGGCCGCCATCCTTGTAGCGCTGCAGCCTGACACCCTTGCCGCGCCCCATCTCCGCAACCTCGGAGAGCGGGAAGCAGAGCAGCTTGCGGTTCTGGCCGATGATCGCGACATGGTCGCCTTCGGCCGGCACCGCCAGCATCGCCTCCATCGGCGCCTCGACGTTCAGCACCTGCTTGCCCTTGCGGGTGTTGGCGACGACGTCGTCGGTCGGAACGACGAAGCCGCGCCCCTCGGTCGTCGCAACCAGCAGTTTCAGGCCCGCCCGGTAGGGGAACGCGGCGACGATCTCGGCGCTCTCCTCCAGCTCGATCATCAGCCGGATCGGATCGCCGAAGCCACGCCCGCCGGGCAGCTTCGAGGCTTCCAGCGTGAAGACCTTGCCGTTGGTCGCCATCACCAGGATCTTGGACGTCGTCTCGCTGAAGAAGGCGGTGCGCAGACCGTCGTCCCCCTTGAAGGACAGGGTCGAGAGGTCCTGGACATGGCCCTTCAGCGCCCGGATCCAGCCCTTCTTCGAGATCACCACCGTCACCGGCTCGCGTTCCACCATGGCCTGGGTCAGGTCGATATCGGTGGTGTCCGGCATGTCGGCGAAAGTGGTGCGGCGCTTGCCGATCGCCGTCTCCGGGCCGAACAGCTTCTTCACCTCGCGGATGTCCCAGGAGATGGTCTTCCACTGCTGGGCTTCGGAGGCGAGCAGCCCTTCGATCTGGCCCTTCTCCTGGGTCAGCTCGTCGAACTCGGTCTTGAGCTGCATCTCCTCCAGCTTGCGCAAGGCGCGCAGGCGGGTGTCGAGGATGGCGTTGGCCTGGACCTCGTTGAGCGCGAAGACCTTCATCAGCTCGATCTTGGGCTCGTCCTCCTCGCGGATGATTTTGATCACCCGGTCGAGATCGAGATAGACGATCAGGAGGCCCGCGAGGATTTCAAGCCGCTTGTCGATCTGGCCGAGACGGAAGCGCGAGCGCCGCTGCAAGACCTCGCGGCGGTGGTCGAGCCAGGCCCGCAACGCTTCAGCCAGGCTGAGCACGCGCGGCACGACGCCGCCGGTCAGCACGTTCATGTTCATCGGAATGCGCGATTCCAGCTCGGAGAGCCTGAACAGCGATTCCATCATCAGGTTGGCGTCGACATTGCGGGCGCGCGGCTCGATGACGACGCGGATGTCCTCGGCCGACTCGTCGCGCAGGTCCGCGACCAGCGGCAGCTTCCGGTCGCCCAGCAATTCGGCGATCTTCTCGATCAGCCGGCCCTTCTGGACTCCATAGGGGATTTCGGTGACGACGACGAACCAGGTGCCGCGCCCCTGGTCCTCGACATGCCAGCGCGCCCGCGTGCGGAAGCCGCCACGGCCGGTGCGATAGGTCTCGGCCATCGACGAGCGCGTCTCGACGATGATGCCGCCGGTCGGGAAGTCCGGCCCGGGCACGAAGGTCATCAACTGCTCGGACGTCGTGTCCGGATGCTGGATCAGATAGAGCGCCGCGTCGCAGAGCTCGGCGGCGTTGTGCGGCGGGATCGAGGTCGCCATGCCGACCGCGATGCCCTGCGAGCCGTTGGCGAGCAGGTTCGGGAAGGCGGCCGGGAGCACCATCGGCTCCTCGTCCTCGGCATTGTAAGTCGGACGGAAATCGACCGCGTCCTCCTCGATGCCGTCGAGCAGGAGGCGCGCGACCTCGGTCATGCGTGCTTCGGTATAGCGGTAGGCAGCGGCGTTATCGCCGTCGATATTGCCGAAATTGCCTTGCCCGTCGATCAGCGGGTAGCGCTGGGCGAAATCCTGGGCGAGGCGGACCAGCGCGTCATAGACCGACTGGTCGCCATGCGGGTGAAAGCCGCCGATGACGTCGCCGACGATCTTGGCGCATTTGCGGTGGACGACGTCGGGGTTCAGGCGCAGCAGGCGCATCGCATAGAGAATGCGGCGATGGACCGGCTTCAGCCCGTCGCGCGCATCCGGCAGGGCGCGATGCATGATCGTGGAGAGCGCATAGGCGAGGTAGCGCTCCTCGAGCGCGCTCTTCAGATCGACGCGTTCGGCTTCCTCCTCCGGAGGCGGCTCGACGGGTTTGCCCATGCTTCTATCAACCTAGTTCGACACGCAGCCCAGAGAAGGGGCCAACACCGGTCCATACCTCGCGAGGCGAGGGAATAAGGGCCCGAATCACTTGATGCAACGATGCAGCCGGGATGCAAGCGACGCAAAGCGCCGCAGCCCGAAAACCAGCGGAAATCAGTGGATTTTCGCTGCCAGCTCCAGCAGGCGCGCCCGCTCGGGCGGCTCCTGCAGGCCGCGCGGCTCATAGAGGTCGCGGCGCAGGAAAAAGCCGGTCAGGGCGAAGCCGGCAGCGATCTCGGCCGGCGCCGGCCGGCGCGCCCCCTGTCCCTCGCTCAGGAAGGGCGGCAAGGCGAGGAGCCGGTCGAGATAAGGCTCGGCCGCCTTGCGGCTGACCGCCTTGCCGGATTTCGGCGAGACATGGCTCAAGTCCTCACGCAGGCCGGTGACGGCGCAGCGTTCGAGCGAGAGCCCATAGCCGAGCTCGGACAGCATGGCGAGTTCGAAGCGCACCATCAGCGCCGGCGCGATCGCGATCTCGTCGAGATGGGCCAGCAGCACTGCCAGCCCCTCATAGAGACCCGGATGCGGATCGCGCTCCGGCAGCAGCCGCAGCAGGCCCGCGACATTGGCGAGGCCGTAGAGCGCGACCGGCTGGGCCATCAGCCTCGCCGCATGGGAGGTCAGGAGTTCGACCTTGTATTCGCCGAGATGCTCGTCGAGCCGCGCCCGCCAATTCAGCGAGACGAGATTGCCGGGCTGGAGCACCGGTTGCTGCTTGCTGGAGCGGCCACCGCGGACGAGGCCGAGATGGCGGCCATGGTCACGCGTCATCACCTCCAGGATCACGGCGCTCTCGCCATGACGCCTGACGCCGATGATCGTGCCCTCGTCGCTCCATTCCATGCAGCGGTGTTATGGTCCCACTCGTGCATAGGTCAAATGATGCGACTCGTCCCGGGCGGAGCGAAGCGGAGACCCGGGACCCATTCCGGAACCCCTTTCGGAAAAGCTCAGGAATGGATCCCGGATCGGCGCCGCTCCGCGGCTTGTCCGGGATGACTAATATTGTAAGGCGCTACGCCACGTACTGCGCGATGCCGCCGCCGAAGGACCAGTCCTCGCGCTTGACCTCGACGAGGTTGATGAAGATGTCGTCGGCCTTCAGGCCCGGCTCCTTCTGCAGGTTCTCGGCGATAGCGGCATAGAGCGCCTTCTTCTGGGTGACGCCACGGGTGTTGGCGACATTAAGCTGGATGATCACCAGGGCGTCGCTGCGGTTGAAGCCAAAAAAATTGTTGTCGAAGATGAACTCCTCGGCCTCGTGCTGGTGCACCACGGCAAAAAGGTCGTTCTCCGGCACCTCGAAGGTGGCGCGCAGGGCGCGATAGACGCCGTCGACGATGGCGGCGGGGTGCGAGGCCGGGCGGCCGCGGCGCATCGAAATCCGGATCAGAGGCATGACAGGCTCCATGTGGCAGGGGCGGTCTTTGCCGCCGACACTTGGAAACTAGGCTTGAAATCTTAATCTGAAAATCGTATTTTTGGCGATATCAATAATCGCGATTTCAGATTTATCATGAGCAACACACTCGACCTCGACGGCGTCGCCGCCTTCCTGCGCGCAGCGGAGTTCAGCAGCTTCACCCGCGCCGCCGAGGCGCTCGGCACGGCGCAATCGCTGGTCTCGACGCGCATCAAGAAGCTGGAGGAGGCGCTTGGCCAATTGCTGCTGCAGCGGCATCCGCGCCTCGTCCGGCTGACCGCCGAAGGTGAGCGCTTCCTGCCGGCGGCGCGTGACTTGATGGCGGCGCATGAGCGGGCGCTGACCTCGTTCCGGCAGGTCCAGGAGCGCATCACCATCGGCATCAGCGAGCAGGCGGTGGGAGCCGACGCCCCTGCCCTGCTGGCGCGGCTGGCCCGCCACGACCCTTCTCTGGTGATCGGGCTGCGCATCGAGCCCTCGGCGGCGCTCGATACGGCGTTCGAGCGCGGCGAGCTCGATGTCGCGGTGATCCGCCGGCTGGGCTCGGGCCGCACCGGCGAGGTGCTGCGCCGTGACGCCTTCGGCTGGTTCGGCGCGCCCTCGCTGACGAAGCCCAACGGGCCCGTGCCGCTGGTCAGCCTGATGCCGGAATGTCGCCTGCGCCGCCATGCCATGGAGGCGCTCGACAGCGCCGGCCTGCCCTGGCGCGAAGCCTTCATCGGCGGCGGCATGGCGGCGGTGCTGGCGGCGGTCGAAGGCGGCCTCGGCGTCTCGCCGCTGGCGGCCAGGATCGCCCCGCGCGGGGCGATCGATCTGGGGCCGGACTGGGGGTTGCCGGCGCTAGACACCTTCGAGGTGGTGCTGCGCAGCAATGTCGCCACGCCCCGCGCCAACGCCTTCGTCAGGGAGCTCGCGGCGGCGTTCCGGGCGGGGTGATTCAGGCCGCGTGCGCAAGCAAATAGGGTATGCGCGGGATCCCCTCTCCCGGATGGGAGAGGGGTAGGGGTGAGGGACCGCCGCGAATTATTGAAACTCAGCGGCGCCGCTGCGCCTTCTGCGGATAGGGCGGGCCCTCATCCCTACCCTTCTCCCACACGGGAGAAGGGTTCCCCGCGCCCGTGATCCCACCCTCGCGTCAAGCAACCGCGGCTCGACGCAGAGCATGACGCCTTTCTCTACGCCACGACCCTCTCGACCCTGCTGATCACGCGCTTCTCGCGCAGTTCGCTGATGATCGCGCTGAGGTGCTTCAGGTCCCAGACCGTCAGGTCGATGGTGACGTCGGTGAAATCCGGCGTCGGGCGCACCATCGAGACCGCGTCGATATTGCCGTCATGCTCGGCGATGGTGGTGGTGATCTGGGCGAGCGATCCCGGCTCGTTGATCGAGTTGAGCTGGATGCGCGCCGGAAAGCGCTGCGGGCGCTTGTCGTCGAGGTCCCAGCGCACGTCGAGCCAGCGCTCCGGCTCGTTGTCGAAGGCGGCGAGCGAAGGCGACTGGATCGGATAGATCGTCACCGCCTCGCCCGGCGTCAGGATGCCGACGATGCGATCGCCCGGCACGGCGCCGCCGCCCGGCGCGAAACGGACCGGCAGGTCGCCGCCGAGGCCGCGGATCGGGATCGCGTCGCTGCCGGGCGTCTCGTTCGGCAGCTTGAACTTGAGGTTCTCGCCCTGGCGCAGTTCGAACCAGCCCTTGCCGGAGGGCTTGGCCTTGGCGTCGCCGGTAGCGCCGCGCTTCTCCGGTTCGAGATCGGGGTAGACCGCCCGCACCACGTCGCCGGAGAACATCTCGCCGCGCCCGACCGCCGCCAGCACGTCGTCGACCGCCGTGCGGGCGAGCCGCTTCAACGCCGCCTTGAGCTTGTCGTCGGAGAACGGGCGCTCGGCCCGCATGAAGGCGCGCTCCAGAATCTGGCGGCCGAGGCCGGCATATTGCCGGCGCACGGCGACACGGGTGGCGCGGCGGATGGCGGCCCGGGCCTTGCCGGTGACCACCAGCGATTCCCAGGCGGCGGGAGGCGCCTGCCCCTCGGCGCGGGTGATCTCGACCTCGTCGCCGTTCTGGAGTTCGGTCAGCAGCGGCGCGATCCGCCCATTGATCTTGGCGCCGACAGCCGTGTTGCCGACATCGGTATGGACGGCATAGGCGAAGTCGATCGGCGTCGCCCCGCGCGGCAGTGCGATCAGGCGCCCCTTGGGCGTGAAGCAGAAGACCTGGTCGTGGAAGAGCTCGAGCTTGGTGTGCTCGAGGAACTCCTCGGGATTGTCGCCCTCGGCCAGGAGATCGACGGTGCGGCGCAGCCACTGATAGGCGCGGCTCTCGTCGGCGGCGGCGACGACCCCGGCGGTGCGCCCGTCCTTGTAGCGGGCATGGGCGGCGATGCCGAATTCGGCGACGCGGTCCATGCCGTCGGTGCGGATCTGCAATTCGACGCGCTGGCGGCCGGGACCGACGACGGTGGTGTGCAGCGAGCGGTAGTCGTTCTGCTTCGGCGTCGAGATGTAGTCCTTGTAGCGGCCTGGCACCATCGGCCAGGTCATGTGGACGATGCCGAGCACGCGATAGCAGTCCTCCGGCTTGTCGACGATGACGCGGAAGCCGAAAATATCGGAGAGCTGCTCGAAGGAGACGGATTTGCGCTCCATCTTCTTCCAGATCGAATAGGGCCGCTTGCGCCGGCCATAGACCTGCGCCTCGATGCCGCGTTCGGCGAGCTTGGCCTTGAGATCGCTCTCGATCTCGCCGATGACCTTGCCCTCGCGCTGGGTCACCTCTTCCAGCCGCTTGGTGATGGTGGCGTGCGCTTCCGGCTTGATATGGCGGAAAGCGAGCTCCTCCAGCTCCTCGCGCAATTCCTGCATGCCCATGCGGCCGGCGAGCGGCGCATAGATCTCGATCGTCTCCTCGGCGACGCGCAGGCGCTTCTCCGGCGGCACGTAATGCAGCGTGCGCATGTTGTGCAGCCGGTCGGCGAGCTTGACCAGCAGCACCCGGATATCGTCGACGATGGCGAGAAGCAGCTTGCGGAAGTTCTCGCCCTGCGCCGCCTTCTTGGAGACGAGGTCGAGCTTCTTGATCTTGGTGAGACCGTCGACGAGGCGGCGGATATCGGGCCCGAACAGGGTCTCGATTTCCTCCAGCGTCGCCTCGGTGTCCTCGACGGTATCGTGCAGGACGGCGGCGACGATTGTGGCGTCGTCGAGCTTGAGCTCGGTGAGGATCGCCGCGACTTCGAGCGGATGGGCGAAGAACGGGTCGCCAGAGGCGCGCTTCTGCGTCCCATGCGCACGCATGGCGTAGACATAGGCGCGGTTGAGCAGCTCCTCGTCGGTGTTCGGGTTGTAGCGCTTGACCCGGTCGACAAGCTCATATTGCCGCATCATGCCCATGCGGGCGCAACTCCACCGCTCAACTCGATTGGATTCGCTTCAATATCGACGATCGCGGCAGGTCGCGGCAAGATCAATCCGTCCGGTACAGGCATGAAAAAGCCCGGCAGGGCCGGGCTTTAGCAAACGTCATAAACGCTTTCCGACAGTTCAATCTTCGTCGTCGGCGCTCTCGGTCGGCGGGACGAGCCCGTCGAGACCGCGCAGCAGATCGTCTTCGCTCATCCGATCGAACTGGACTTCTGAATCGGGGGTGGCGACATGCGACTGCGAGGTCAGCAGCGGCACGGTGTCGGCCTCAGGCTCGTCGACCTCGACATGCTTCTGCAGCGAGTGGATCAGGTCTTCCTTGAGATCCTCGGGGGTGAGCTTCTCGTCGGCGATCTCGCGCAGGGCGACGACCGGGTTCTTGTCGTTGTCGCGCTGGACGAGGATCGAGGAGCCCGAGGCGATCATGCGGGCGCGGTGGCTCGCGAGGAGAACCAGCTCGAAGCGGTTCTCGACCTTGTCGATGCAGTCCTCAACGGTGACGCGAGCCATTCGCGGCTCCTTCTGATCGTGCGCGATGCGATGGAAAGGTTGAACGGCGCTCATACAGGTTGAAGCGGAGGGATGCAAGAATTTCGCTGCTGCCATGCGAGCGCGTCGGTCATTGCTTGAATGGGGCTCTCCAACTGTCTTCGCCGGAGGTTTCGGTTTGACCAGTTCCTCCCGCCCCCGCAGCCTGTCCGGTCGGTGCTTTTGCGGCGCGGTGTCCTACAGCGTTACAGACGCCTTCGACTACGCCATGAACTGCCATTGTTCGCAGTGCCGCCGGACCACCGGAGCCGCCTTCAAACCATTCGCCGGCATTGCGAGGCGGGGGCTCGACGTCACGCAGGGCGTCGACGCCCTGCTGCGCTATGGCAGCGACGAAGCCCATGACGTTCACTGCGGGCGGTGTGGCTCGCTGCTGTATTCCGTGGTCCGCAAGGGTGCTTTCGTCCATGTCACCCTGGGCACGTTGACCGACGCACCCAGCATCAGGCCGACGGCGCACATCTTCGTCGCTTCCAAGGCACCGTGGTTCGAAATCACCGATGCCCTGCCGCAATATGCCGAGTTCCCCGGCGGCCCGCTCATCGCATCCGGTTGACGATGGCGTCAGAGTCCGCGCATGCGGGCGACGAGCTCCTCGACCAGCGGCTCGCGATGCTCCGGCTGTGCCGGCATACGACCAGCCATCGCCGGCAGTTCCTCGGGTCGCTGCTCCAGGAAGCGCATACGCATCGTCGTCGCGACCGCCTCGCCGAAGGCGATCGCCTCGCGATTGCCGATCGAGGAGAGGAAGGCGATGGTGCTGGCCGAGGCATCGGCGATCGCGGCCCGGATGATCTCCTGATCGCGATCATTGCCGAGACGCATGGCGAAGACGGTCGAGCATTGCGACAGGATGGTCGGGTCGAGCTCGCCGGGACGCTGCGTCACGAGGCCGAGATAAGCGCCGTATTTGCGCCCCTCCTTGGCGATGCGGGCGATGGCCTGGCGCGTCGGCGCGAAGCCGAGCGCCTGATCCTGCGGCACATAGCGATGCGCCTCCTCGCAGAGCAGCAGGATCTCGTAGCTGCCGCGGCTCGCCATGGCGAGATCGAAGGCGAGCCGCGCCAGGCTGGACGCAACGGCGTTGACGACCTCCGAGGGCAGCCCGGCGAGCTGGAAGACGGTGATCGGCCGGCCCCGATGCGGAACGCGGAAGACCTGGCTGATCACCGGGGCGATCGTCTCCATGCTGTTGGCATGGGCGAAGAGGAAGCCGTAGCGCGGGTCGCCGTGCAACGTCTCCAGCCGCACCCTGAGCGCCCGCAGGGTCGTACGCGGATAACGCAGTTCGTGGAGACCGATCAGCTCGTCGATTGCCGCGAAGAGATCGGCGAGGCGATACGGCGCGGCGAGCTCGGCAGATCCGCTGGCGTCGGCCGGACGACGGGCGGCGCCGAACTCCAGCGGTCGCTTCAGCACGCTGCTGCCAAGATCGCGCGCCATGTCCTGCGGCGACACGGTGCGGTAGCGGCTGCGCGCAACGGCGATGACTTCGCGCAGGATCTCGGCCTCGTCCTCCAGCGGAGAGCGGCCGCGGAAGACGATGTCGGCGAATTCCTCGAAGCGGAACAGCCAGAACGGCAGGTCGAGCGTGCTCGCATCGATCCGCGCGGAGTTTTCGGGGAAGGCGTGGGCGTACTCGTTGTGGGGATCGAGGATCAGCACGCGCAGATTCGGCTTGGCCGCGACCGCCTTGCGCAGCATCAGCGCGACAGCGCTCGACTTGCCGACGCCGGTGGTGCCGAGCACGGCAAAATGCCGCGACAGCAGGCGCTCGATGTCGACGCTTGCCGCGACGCCCGCATCCTGCGTCAGACTACCGAGGACGATGCCCTTGCGCTGACCGAGATCGTGGATGCGCTCGAGGTCGCGCGAGCGGATGCGGTGCGCCGGCGCCCCGATCGGCGGATAGCTGGTGATGCCGCTGTCGAAGCGCGCAGTGCCGTTCTCGCCATCGACGACCTCGCCGAGCAGCTCGACCTCGACTGCTATGGAATTGCACCCGGCCTCGTTCCAGGCCGATTCCAACGCACGCATCTCGTAGACCAGGCCAACGATTCGGCTGGTGCCGAGATTGATCGAGAGCAGGCGGCCGATCGCACAGCCGTCCAGCGTGCCTGGCCCTGCCCCGGACGCGCTTGCCGCTATCGTGGCGCGCGCCCCCGAACAGGCAATCACGCGGCCGAGCGCTCGGTCGGACGACCGGTTCGCATCGCGCCGATCGGGGGTAACCTCGCTCTCGAACTGCCGATGGTTCGCGGGAAGCTGCATGAAAGGTCTGAAAACGCCCAAGGGAATTTTCGGAGGCTAGTTTCCAGGACTTAACAACAATCACGCCGCAGATTTCGCGCATCCTCCGATAACACACGCATTGCGTGCATCAATTGATCAAGAACGCTGACGGTGTCGATCACATTGCTTGCCTTGAACCGCTGCCGAGTGCGGCGTAGACGGCAGAGGACGGAGGGGCGACCATGACCGAGAACCGCTTGCGCCTTGGCGTGAACATCGACCATGTCGCGACCGTGCGAAATGCCCGCGGCGGCGCCCTGCCCGATCCGGTGCGTGCCGCCCTTCTCGCAGTGGCCGCCGGCGCCGACGGCATCACCGCCCATCTGCGCGAAGACAGACGCCATATCCGCGACGCCGACATGGCAAGGTTGGCAACCGAATTGTCCAAGCCGCTCAATTTCGAGCTGGCCGCGACGGAGGAGATGATCGGCCTCGCCGAGAGATTCAAACCGCATGCCGCATGCCTGGTCCCCGAGAAGCGCGAGGAACGCACCACCGAGGGCGGGCTCGATGTCGTCGGCCAGGCGCAGGTGCTCGCTGCCCCGATCGCCCGCCTAAAGGCTGCGGGTTGCCGCGTATCGCTGTTCATCGAGGCTGACGAGGCGCCGATCGCGATGGCGGCGAAACTCGGTGCCCCCGTGGTCGAGCTGCATACCGGCACCTGGTGCCACGCCGTGGCGGACGGCCATGCCGCCAAGGCGCAAGCCGAGTTCCAGCGGCTCGCCAATGGCGCAGCCTTTGCCGCCTCGCTGGGCCTCGAAGTCCATGCCGGCCATGGGCTCGACTACGACACCGCCCGAAAGCTCGCCGGGGTCGCCGATTTCGTCGAGTTCAACATCGGCCATTTCCTGATCGGCGAAGCGATCTTCGTCGGGCTTGAAACGGCCATCGCCGTGATGCGGCGAGCGATGGACGAAGGACGTGCGGCCAGCTAGACCGCTGGCATGATCCTCGGCATCGGCTCCGATCTCTGCGACATCCGTCGTATCGAGAATTCGCTCGCCCGCTTCGGCGAGCGTTTCACGCAGCGCATCTTCACGCCGGGCGAGCAGGCGAAATCCGATCGCCGCGCCACTCGCGCGGCGTCCTATGCCCGTCGCTTCGCCGCCAAGGAGGCCTGCTCGAAGGCGCTCGGCACCGGCATTCGCTCCGGCGTGTTCTGGCGCGACATGGAGGTGGTGAACCTGCCGAGCGGGCGGCCGACCATGCGGCTGACCGGGGGCGCCGCAGCGCGTCTCGCGCAGATGGTACCGCCGGGCCATGAGGCGGTCGTGCATGTCTCGCTGACCGACGATCCGCCTCTGGCCCAGGCCTTCGTGGTGATCGAGGCCAGGCCGATCCGGGCCTGACCTCGTTTCGCATAGCGCTATTCGGCGGGAGCCGGGTTGACGCCGGTGATCTGGCCCTTCGGCTCGTCGCTCAGCCAGCGGTAGAGAGCGCCGCCGAGCACGCCGCCGATGATCGGGGCAACCCAGAACAGCCAGAGCTGCTGCAAAGCCCAGCCGCCGACGAAAAGCGCCGGGCCGGTAGAGCGCGCCGGGTTCACCGAGGTGTTGGTGACCGGGATGCTGACCAGGTGGATCAGGGCGAGGCCGAGGCCGATGGCGAGCGGGGCGAAGCCGGCCGGCGCCTTGCCATGGGTCGCGCCCATGATGATGAACAGGAACATCATGGTCATCACCACCTCGGTCAGGAAGGACGAGGCCAGGCCGTATTTGCCGGGGGAGTGCTCGCCATAGCCGTTCGAGGCGAAGCCCTTGGCGAGATCGAAGCCGGGCGCACCGACTGCGATGAAGTAGAGCACGGTGGCGGCGAGGATGGCGCCGACGACCTGGGCGACGATGTAGGGCACCACCTGACCGGTCGGGAAGCGCCCGCCGGCGGCGAGGCCGATCGTGACGGCCGGGTTGAGATGGCAGCCGGAGATATGGCCGATCGAGTAGGCCATGGTGACGACGGTCAGACCGAACGCTAGCGAGACGCCAAGCAACCCGATGCCGACTTGCGGAAAGCCCGCCGCGATCACGGCGCTGCCGCAGCCCGCGAAAGTCAGCCAGAAGGTTCCGATCGCCTCTGCGACATAATTTCTCGTGCTCATGCCGATTCCCCCCCTTGGTTGCAATCACGGGACTGTGATCGCAGGCGGACCCAGCGTCAATCTGGCGCAGACGCAGGGGGTCGCGGAGGGCAGCGTTTCGCCAAGGCCCCGGCCTAAGGCCGGGCATGCCTTCGGCAGCGCTTGCAGAGGCACCCTGCACTGAGGACACCACCTCGGGGCTTTTCGGCGACGGCCGATAGGAGTATCGGCACAGCATGCCTTCGGCCCGTGCAAGGGCCGTCTCTTCTTCCATATCGCCTTGTCATATCACGCGTTCGTTGTCCGCCGCCCGATAGTCGGCTAGACCGCGCAATCGAAACGCATCCAGCAGGAGCCCCCGCGTGGCGAACGACGCCGAGATCAAAAGCAAGACCAAGGACGAAGGCGGCATCCTCGAGACGGTCAAGGTCGTCGTCCAGGCGCTGCTGATCGCCCTGGTGATCCGCACCCTGCTGTTCCAGCCCTTCAACATCCCCTCGGGCTCGCTGATCCCGACGCTGCTGATCGGCGACTACCTGTTCGTCTCGAAATACACCTACGGCTATTCGAAGCACTCGATGCCGTTCAGCCCGCCGCTGTTCCAGGGCCGGGTCTGGGCCGCGGAGCCCAAACGCGGCGACATCGCGGTGTTCAAGCTGCCGAGCGACGGATCGACCGACTACATCAAGCGCGTCATCGGCCTGCCGGGCGACCGCATCCAGATGATCGACGGCATCCTGCACATCAACAACGCGCCGGTGAAGCGAGAGCGCATCGCCGATTTCGTCACCACCGACGCCTGGGGCCGCTCGGCGCCCGTGATCCAGTATCGCGAGACCCTGCCGAACGGGGTCAGCCACAACATCATCGAGCGCGAGGGCGACACTGGCACCTTCGACAACACCCCAGTGTTCACGGTGCCCGCCGGCCATTTCTTCATGATGGGCGACAATCGCGACAACTCGCTCGATTCGCGCGACCGCAGCGTCGGCTATGTGCCGTTCGAGAACTTCGTCGGCCGCGCCGAGATCATCTTCTTCTCGATCGACGAGGGCGCGTCGGCCTGGCGCATCTGGGAGTGGCCCTGGACGGTGCGCTGGAACCGCATGTTCTCGACGATCAAGTGAGCAAGCCCAGCGATAGCGGCCGCAAGCTGCCCGAACTCTCGCGGCTCGAGGACAGGCTCGGCTACCGCTTCCGCGACCGGACCTTGCTAGAGACGGCGCTCACCCATATGAGCGCCGATCCGCGCCGGCTCGCGAGCTATCAGCGGCTCGAATTCCTCGGCGACCGCGTGCTCGGTCTCTCGATCGCCGACATGCTGTTCACCACCTACCCGCAGGCTGAGGAAGGCGACATGTCGCGCCGCCTCGCCGACCTGGTCCGCAAAGAGACCTGCGCGGCGGTGGCGGGCGCCTGGGACGTCGGCCCGCATCTTCGCCTCGGCGAGGGCGAGATCCTTTCCGGCGCGCGCAAGAACAAGGCGATCCTGGCCGATGCCTGCGAGGCGATCATCGGTGCCGTCTTCATCGACGGTGGCTATGATGCCGCGCGCAAGCTGGTAGAAGCCGGCTTCGGCGAGCGGCTGCTGACGCCGGTCACGCCCTTGCGCGACGCCAAGACCGCGTTGCAGGAATGGGCGCAGGGCCAGGGCCATCCGACGCCGACCTATGCCGAGCGCGGCCGCTCCGGCCCCGACCATGCGCCGATCTTCCGGATCGCGGTAAGAATCGGCTCGCTGGTGGAAGCAGAGGCCGAAGGCCGCTCGAAGCGACTGGCCGAGCAGGCGGCGGCCGAAGCCTTCCTGCGGCGGCAGGGATTGTGGAACGAAGGGGCGGAGGCCGACCATGGCTGAGGGCGACCAGCAAACCCGCTGCGGCTTCGTCGCGCTGATCGGCGCGCCCAATGCCGGCAAGTCGACGCTGCTGAACCAGCTCGTCGGCGCCAAGATCTCGATCGTTTCGCGCAAGGTGCAGACGACGCGCACGCAGGTCCGCGGCATCGCCCTCTCCGGCCCGACACAGATCATCTTCGTCGACACGCCCGGCATCTTCGCGCCCAAGCGCCGGCTCGACCGCGCCATGGTGACGAGCGCCTGGGGCGGTGCAACCGATGCCGACCTGATCGGCGTGCTGATCGATGTCGGCCGCTTCGACCATGAGGAGAACACCGCGCTGCTGGAAAGGCTCGCCCAGCTGAAGCAGCCGAAGTTCCTGATCCTCAACAAGATCGACACGATCCCGAAGGAGAAGCTGCTCGCCATCACCGTAGCAGTAAACGAGCAGTCCAAGTTCGAGACGACCTTCATGGTCGCGGCGCTGACCGGCTATGGCGTCAAGGACATCCTCGCCTGGCTGGAGAGCCGGCTGAAGCCCGGTCCCTGGCTCTATCCTGAGGATCAGATCTCGGATGCGCCGCTGCGCTTCCTTGCCGCCGAGATCACCCGCGAGAAGATCTTCGAGCGGCTGCACGACGAGCTTCCCTATCGCTCGACCGTCGAGACCGAGAGCTGGCAGCAGCGCCCGGACGGCTCGGTCAGGATCGAGCAGACGATCTATGTCGAGCGCGAAGGCCAGCGGAAGATCGTGCTCGGCGAAGGCGGCCAGACGATCAAGGCGATCGGCCAGAAGGCGCGCGTCGAGATCGCCGAAGCGGCCGAGGCGAAGGTGCACCTCTTCCTTTTCGTCAAGGTCCGCGAGAATTGGAGCGACGATCCGGAGCGCTATCGCGAGATGGGATTGGACTTTCCAAAAAGCTGAATATTGCAGCGCTCGCACGTGAAAATGGTAAAATCTGCTCCCAATCTTGCGCGGTACGCCACATTCACCACATAAGCGCCGAAGGATCGCTCGATTTGGAGCGTCAGCCTGACATTATTCGACCCAGATCCGTGCCGATTCTTATTGATCGACCGTATTTAAGCCAGGAGCCATTGCATGGCAGGTGAACCGCGTATCGCGCTCTTCATCGACGGAGCTAACCTCTACGCGACGTCGAAGCAGCTCGGCTTCGACATGGACTATCGACGCCTGCTCAAGGAATTCCAGGGACGCGGCAATCTGATACGTGCCTTCTACTTCACAACACTTGTGGAAAGCGAAGAGTACACCTCGATCAGACCGCTGGTCGACTGGCTCGACTACAACGGCTACCGCGTCGTCACCAAGGCTGCCAAGGAGTTTACCGACGCGACCGGCCGCCGGCGCGTCAAGGGCAACATGGACATCGAGCTCGCCATCGAGATGCTCGAGCTCGCCCCCCATCTCGACCAAATCTACCTGTTCTCCGGCGATGGCGATTTCCGCCCGCTGGTCGAGGCGGTCCAGCGCAAGGGCGTCAAGGTCTCGGTGGTCTCGACCATCAACACCAATCCGCCGATGGTCGCCGACGATCTGCGCCGGCAATGCGACGAGTTCGTCGAACTCGCCAGCCTGATGCAGAAGGTCGGCCGCGACCCGGCCGAGCGTGCGGCGCGCGCGCCCGGCGCCGGTAATCCGGGGCTGGAGCGGCGCTACGGCATCCGCCAGGGGGACGAGCTGCCGGAAGGTTGAACCTGCCCTGCCCTGTCGCGTTGTCGATGCAGGGAGCAGCGACCTTGAGCCGCGGGCACTTGACCGCAGCTGCGGCTCGCGCAACCTCTGTTTCCGCAACGACACCCGGAGGGCACGCCTTGGAACGCCGCAGCTTTCTCACCGGCCTCGCCGCCGGTTCAGCCTTCGTGATTGCCCGTCCGGCGCTGGTCCTGGCGCAGGCGGCCCCTGCGCCGGCACCCGCCGCTCCGCCGCCGGTCTTCACACTGCCGAAGCTCTCTTACGCCTACGAGGCGCTGGAGCCGACCATCGACGCGCAGACCATGCGCATCCACCATTCGCTGCACCATCAGGCTTATGTGAACGGCGCCAACGCGGCCGCGGGCCAGTGGGAAGCGCTGCGCACCACGCCGATCGAGACGGTGCTCGCCGATCTCAGCGTTGCCCCGGATAATGTCCGCACCGCCGTGCGCAACAATGTCGGCGGGCACTGGAACCACAGCTTCTTCTGGGAGCTGATGACGCCGGGCGGCGCGCAGCAGCCCGGCGCGGAGCTGAAGAGCGCGATCGACGGCGCCTTCGGTTCGATGCTCGAGCTGGTGCAGAAGGTCAATCAGGCCGGCGCGACGCGCTTCGGTTCGGGCTGGGCCTGGCTCGTCGTCGACAAGGACAAGAAGCTCGCCATCATCTCGACGGCCAACCAAGATACGCCGCTGGAGCTAGGCGCCAAGGCCGTGCTCGGCATCGACGTCTGGGAGCACGCCTACTACCTGAAGTACCAGAATCGCCGACCCGAATACCTCGCCGCCTGGTGGAAGACGGTGAACTGGGACAAGGCGAACGAGAACTTCAAGAAGGCGATGGGCTGACAGAGGGAACTTGCCCAGACCTCTCCCGTCACGGTTGCAACGGAAAAAGGGGGGCAGTTCCATGTCGGATGTCAGCGCGATCGCGCGCGCCTGCTACGAAGCTTATGTCGACAAGGATCGGGCAGCGATCGAAGCCCTGCTCGACGAGGACTTCCATTTCACCAGCCCGCTCGACAATCGCCTCGATCGCGCGACCTATTTCGAGCGCTGCTGGCCGAACAGCGAGCGCATCCGCGCCTGCACGTTCAAGCACCTGATCGCGAGCGGCGAGACGGTCTTCGTGACCTATGAGGGCGAAGGCCGCGACGGCAAGGGCTTTCGCAACACCGAGATCCTGACAATCCGGAACGACAGGATCGTCGAGGTCGAGGTCTATTTCGGCTGGTCGCTGCCTCACTCGGCGCCAGAGGGAGGTTTTGTCGAGCCTGACGGGCTGACCGCCGGATAGGCATGAATTGGGCGCCTATCCGCCCGTCTTCAGGATGCGCGCCTTGTCGCGGTTCCAGTCGCGGGCCTTCTCGGTCTCGCGCTTGTCGTGCAGCTTCTTACCCTTGCCGAGGCCGAGCTCGACCTTCGCCCGGCCCTTGTCGTTGAAATAGACCTTGAGCGGGATGACGGTGTAGCCCTCGCGCTGGATCGCGCCCATCAGCTTGTCGATCTGGCGGCGGTGCAGCAGCAGCTTACGCGGCCGGCGGACATCGTGGTTGAAGCGGTTGGCTTCGAGATATTCCGGGATATGGGCGTTGAACAGGAAGAGCTCGGTGCCCATCGGCCCGGCATAGCTCTCGCCGATCGTCGCCTTGCCGCCGCGCAGCGACTTGATCTCGGTGCCCTGGAGGGCGATGCCGGCTTCCAGCGTCTCGGTGATGGCATAGTTGTAGCGCGCCTTGCGGTTGTCGGCCGCAAGCTTGTAGCGCTCGGGATCGGGCTTACTCATCGAAACACTCCGGCAACCGGCGGCCGCAAATAGCGGGACCGATCACCTTACTTAAGCATTCAGCAGGCCGGCGTGAACCATGGCGCTGCGAATGACCTCGCCGGTCGCCGGCGTCACCGGCATCAGCGGCAGACGGACTTCCTCCTCGATCCGGCCAAGACGCTTCAGACCGTGTTTGGCGCCGGCGAGGCCGGGCTCCTTGAAGATGGCGTCGTGCAGCGGCACCAGCCGGTCCTGGATCTTCAGGGCACCGGCATAGTCGCCCTTGAGCGCGCAAGCCATCAGGTCGGCGCAGAGCTTGGGCGCGACATTGGCGACGACCGAGATGCAGCCATGGCCGCCGGCAGCCATATAGGCCAGCGCGGTCATATCCTCGCCCGAGAGCTGGATGAAATCGGGGCCGAGCACATGGCGCTGAAGCGAGACACGCGCGAGATTGGCCGTCGCATCCTTCACGCCCGCGATGTTCTTGAGCTCGTAGAGGCGCGCCATGGTCTCGACCGACATGTCGACCACCGAGCGCGGCGGGATGTTGTAGATGATGATCGGGATGCCGATCGCGTCGTTCACCGCCTTGAAGTGCTGGTACATGCCTTCCTGGGTCGGCTTGTTGTAATAGGGCGTGACCACGAGCACGGCCTGGGCGCCCGCCTTCTCGGCGTGCTTTGCCAGCGAGATCGCCTCGGTGGTGTTGTTCGAGCCGGCGCCGGCGATGACCGGCACCCTGCCCCTGGCCTGGTCGATGACGATCTCGGTGACTTGGCCGTGCTCGTCATGGCTGAGCGTCGGGCTTTCGCCGGTGGTGCCGACCGGAACGAGCGCGGTCGAGCCGCTCTCGATCTG
Source organism: Allobosea lupini (assembly GCF_900109525.1). Taxonomy (GTDB): domain Bacteria; phylum Pseudomonadota; class Alphaproteobacteria; order Rhizobiales; family Beijerinckiaceae; genus Allobosea; species Allobosea lupini. The sequence goes on from NZ_FOAN01000001.1 coordinate 959,771, forward strand.
CCAGTCGACCAAAGCGCGCAACGTCGCCTCGTCGATCTTGCCGCCCTTGAACGGCGTCACCAGCGCGGGCATCGAACCGGTGAGTGGCGCATGCTTGGTCATGGACGGTCCTGAAAACGACAAAGTTCGGCGTGAAACGGGCGACAGACATAGCCTTTCAGCCGCAGTCCGCAAAGCCGGCAACCCATCAAAAATCGTGGCGGCATGGTTAGGACTTCATAAAGCTCCCTGCGGGAGCATGGCCTACTGCTACGATCCGGCTTGCTTGGGGGGACCCCTTGATGGCGCTATCGCCGGGCCGACGGTTCTTCGGAGCTGGCCTGACGCTTATCCTCGTTGCTGTTGGACCCTGCTCCGCGGGCCCTGACGGCTCGCACCCATTGCAGATCGAGCGCCTGGCGCGCGTCAATACGAGCGACGATCCCGGACCTGCGAGCGTCGATGTCGGCGTGACGGCCTCGCTCGCGCCGCAGACCGAGCCGCCTGCGTCGCCCGTGCCGCCAGCCACGATCCTTCGGCCGGAGGAGCGCATCGATCTCGAGCCGCTGAAGAAGGCCGTGGCGGCCTATCGCGCCGGAAAGCTGGAGGATGGCGACGCCATCGCCCGCGGCATCGACGACAAGGCGGTGCGCGGCATGCTCGAATGGGTGGCGCTGCGCAGCCTCGCCAATGTCGTCAGCTTCGAGCGCATCGCCGAATTCCTCGACGCCTTCCCGAACTATCCCGGTACGACGCCGTTCCGCCGGCGCGCCGAAGCAGCGCTGCTCACCGACCGGCGCTCGCCCGAGACCGTGCGTGCCTTCTTCCACGGCCGCGAGCCGATCAGCCCCGCCGGACGCGTCGCGCTGGCGCGAGCCCTCGCCGCCGAGGGCAAGGCGAACGAGGCACTGGCGCTGGCGCGCCGGATCTGGCTCAAGGACCATCTCGGCGCCGGGCTCGAGAAGATCGTGCTCGACAATTTCGGCGAGAAGCTCACCGTCGCCGACCATCGCCTGCGCACCGAGCGCTATCTCTTCGCCGGCAAGAGCGAAGAGGCGCTGCGCAACGCGGCACGCGTCTCGCAGGACTATGTCGCACTGGCCAAGGTCCGGCTCGCCAGCGCCAAGGCCAAGGGCCCGATCGCGCAAAAGCAGATCGACGCGGTGCCGGCCGCCCTGAAGAAGGACATCTCCTTCGCTTTTCTGCAGGCGCAGCAGGCGCGCCGCTCCGGCAAGCCGGCCGATGCGGCCAAGGCGATCGCCGAGGTGCCGCGCGACCCAGGCGTGCTCGGCGACGGCGATGGCTGGTGGGAGGAGCGCCGGCTGATTGCCCGCAAGCTGCTCGACGACGGCGACGCCAAGGGCGCCTATGCGGTCGCGTCCGGCCATGGCGCCGAGGATGCAGCCGAGCGCATCGACGCCGAATGGCATGCGGGCTGGATCGCGCTGCGCTTCGAGAAGGATGCTGAGCGGGCAGCCAAGCATTTCGCCGAAGCCGCCAAGATCGCGGAGACGCCGATCTCTGTAGCCCGCGCCACCTATTGGCAAGGCCGTGCCGCCGATGCGCTGAACAAGAGCGATGAGGCCAGGACCTTCTACGCCCGCGCCGCCGAGCACCCCGTCGCCTATTACGGCCAGCTCGCCCGCGCCCGCCTCGGCCTCACCGACCTGCCGGTCCGGCGCACCATCGCGGCGCCGCTGGCGCATCTGCCTGGCTTCAAAGCGGCCAAGCTGCTCTATGCGATCGAGGCACCCGATCTCGCCGGCCAATTGCTGATCGACCTGTCGCAGCGCCTGCACGATGCCGCCGCGCTCGAGGCGATCGCCGATATCGCGCGCCAGCGCGCCGACGCCAGGACCCTGCTGACCATCGGCAAGATTTCGCTGCAGCGCGGCTTCCCGCTCGACGAGGCCGCCTTCCCGACCTTCGGCGTACCGGAATTCCCGTCGGTTGGCGATCCGATGGAGCGCGCCATCGTCCACGCGATCGCCCGCCAGGAAAGCGCCTTCGATCCGGGCGCGGTCTCGCATGCCGGCGCGCTCGGGCTGATGCAGATGATGCCGGCAACGGCGCGCGAGACGGCGCGACGGGCGCAGATGCCCTTCGAGCTCGACAAGCTGACCAAGGACCCGCTCTATTCGGCCAAGATGGGCGCGGCCCATCTCAACGACCTGCTCGGCGACTGGCGCGGCTCCTATATCCTGACCTTCGCCGCCTATAATGCCGGCTCCGGCAATGTGAAGAAGTGGATCGCCGCCTATGGCGATCCACGCACGCCCGAGGTCGATGCCGTCGACTGGGTCGAGCGCATCTCCTTCACCGAGACCCGCAACTATGTGCAGCGGGTGATGGAAAACCTGCAGGTCTATCGCCAGCGCCTCAACCAGCGCACGGCCTATATGATCGACTACGATCTGAAGCGCGGCAGCAAGCGGGATTGAGCGCCTGACCGCTGCGCCGCGCTATTCCGCGACCAGTCGTGCATGCGCCCGCACCGGGAAGGTGCCCATGCCGCTGATCTTGGGCGGAACGGCGGAAAAGCGGAAACCGGAGGCCGGCAGCCCGCCCAGCCCGGTGAGATGCTCCACGATCGGGATATCGGCGCCGAGCAGGACGGAGTGCACCGGCCGGGCCCCACCGGCGGTGTCGTCGATATTCAGTGAATCGATCCCGACGAGCACGGCGCCCTGGTCGCGCAGATAGAGAGCCGCCTTCTCGGTCAGGAACGGATGCCCTTCGAAATAGGCGTCCGTGCGCCAGTGCCGGTCCCAGCCGGTATGGACGAGCACCGCATGTCCGGTGCACGCGACAGGGACGAAATGGTGCCAGTCGATCGCCCGCCCGGCCGCGCCTTCGACCCGAACCACGACGGCCGGCACATCCGACACACGCCGCAGCTGCAGCCCCGCCAGGTCGTGGCCAGTGGCATAGCGGTGGAACGGCATATCGATATAGGTGCCGGTATTGGCAACCATGTCGATGCGGCCGATCTGAAACTCGGTGCCTTCGGCATAGAACTCGCGCGACTTGCCCCGGGAAAGATGGTCGCAGATCAGCGGGGCAGGCATCTCCTTGTAAGTGATCATCCCCGACTCGATCGTATGGCTGAGATCGACGAAAAGGTCGTCGAGCCGTTGCACCACCGCGTCCGGCGACTGCGGCGCCCGCTTGTGACGCTCTTCTATGATCACCTTGTTGAGAATGCGGACCTCGCCAACCATCAGCAGGCGCAGGTCCTTGATGATGTAGGCCGCAAGCTCGTCGTCCGAGATATCGTCACCGGCAATGTCGAGACGAAAATCCTGCCCCTGAATGCCTCCGCCATTGGAGAAGGCCACCTCGAAATCGAAACAGACCCGCTTGTCGACCATGGCCCCCTCGCTGCTGGCGATGCCGCGCGCTCGAACGAGCGCATGACGCTCCCGCATTGTCCATGCGGACCCCTGCAAGGCTCATTATGCAGACAGGCATAGCCGCGAGCCGGCCAGGCCTGCTTTCCTGTCGCTTGCGGCCGTGATTAAGGTGCGGGCTGGCGACGACGCGTTCGAGATTATGATGACCGCCTATACCGGCTTCCGCTCCCTCTTCATCAGCGCCCGCGACGGGCTGAAGCTGCACATCCGCGAGTATGGGCCACAGGCGGCGCCAAACCTCCCGATCGTCTGCCTCGCGGGGTTGGCGCGCACCTCCGCCGATTTCCACGAGCTCGCGCTGGCGCTGGCGGAAGACGGGCCGAGGCGTGTCTTGGCGCTCGACTATCGCGGCCGCGGCCGCTCCGACTACGCCAAGGACTGGCACGACTACGACATCCGCGTCGAACTCGACGATCTCATGCAGGTCCTGGCAGCGACCGGCGTCGAAGAGGCCGTTTTTGTCGGCACGTCGCGCGGCGGGCTCCTGACCATGGCTCTCGGCGCGGCACGGCCTGCAGCGATCCGCGGCGCCGTTCTCAACGATGTCGGGCCGGTGATCGACGCGCGTGGCCTGCTGCGCATCCGCGGCTATGTCGGCAAGCTGCCGACGCCGCGCAGCTTCGCCGAAGGCGCCGAGATCCTGAAGCGGCTCTCGGACCAGCAGTTCCCGCTCTTCGGCGAGGCCGAATGGGAGATCATGGCGCGCCGGACCTGGACCGAGCGCAACGGCGCGCTGGTCCCGGACTATGATCCGCGCCTGCTCAAGACGCTGGAGGAGCTCGACCTCGAAGCGCCCCTACCCGAGCTCTGGCCTTATTTCGCGGCGCTGAACCATGTCCCGGTGCTGGCGATCCGCGGCGAGAATTCCGACCTGCTGGCGGAAAAGACGCTGGACGAGATGGGCCGGCGCCATCCGCGCTGCGAGACCTTCACCGCGCCGGGCCAGGGTCATGCACCTTTGCTCGGCAGCAAGGACATGGTCCGCCGCATCGGCCGGCTGATCGCGAAGGCGGAGAAGCAGGCGGCCTGAGCCGCTCAGCGCTTCCTCTTGCGGCGCTTCGCCTTGACCGCCCGCGAATGCTCGGTCTCGCCGCCGCCGGCGAGGATCTTCGCCTCGGCCTGCCACTGCTCCGCGACATCGCGGCCCGGGAAGCCGGTGTGATGGGCGAGGAAACGCAGTTCGTCCGGTCCCAGCGCGACGATCTGGTCGAAATGCCAGATGCCGAGCGTGTTCAGGGTCTCGGCGATCGCCGGACCGATGCCATCGATCAGGCCGAGATCGTCCGGCTTGCCGCCGCGAGCGCCCGGCAGGAGGTTGCTCGGGCGCTTGCCTTCGAGCGCCGCTCCGGAGAGCGGGATCGCCGTCACCGGCTCGACCGTCGTCGCGGTTCGTGCCAGCGCAGCCGCCTGTGCCACCCAGCCCTCGCGCTCGATCCGCCCCGGGAAAGCGAGATAAGTGCCGACCCACTCGACGTTTTCAGGGGTCCAGGCGGCGATCTGGCTGAAATGCCAGATTCCGAGCGCGTGCAGGCGCGCCTCGTTCTGCGGGCCGATTCCCTTGATCAGCTTGAGATCGTCGGCCTGCCCGCCGTGGGCGGCGATGAAGCCGGCCGGGCGCTTGCCGGCGATCGCATCCTCGCCCTCCACCTTCGGCATGGGAGCCGGCTCGCCCGTCGCTGCCTCGCTGGCCTTGACCTTCGCGACCGGTGGGCGAAGAGCCGGAGCAGGCTGCGGCAAGGCAAGGCGGGGTGCCGGGGCGGCAAGCACCGGGAGCGCCTCGCCTTCACCGGCGAACAGGCTGCCGATCAGGCAGCCGGCGGCATAGGCGAGCAGATAGAGCAGCGCCGTCTCGATCCAGAACGCCGCCTGATCGTTGACGAGCCGAAGCCAGACCAGCGCCGCCAGCGCGGCCCAGAGCATGGCGAGGCCGAGGACCGGGCCGCCAGCGAAACCACGCGGGCCGCCGCGGCCGGTCAGCCAGCCAAAGACGAGGCCCATCGCGAAGGCGGCGAGGAGAAACCAGGCGAACTGGGTCGCGAGATAGAGCATCGCTCCCTCCTTACTTCGCCACGGTGAACTGGACGCGGCGGTTCTTCACCCGCGCCTCCGGATCGCCATGGGCTACCAGCGGACGGTCTGTGCCGTAGCCCTTGACCTCGAGTTGGGCCGGCCCGATGCCGCGACGGATCAGCTCCTCGCGGACCCGCAGCGCCCGCCGGCTCGACAGATCGAGATTGTTGAAGCCGCTGCGCTCGCCGTCGAGATTGGCATGGCCCTCGATGGTGACACGCGAGGCCGGGCACTGCTTGAGGATGGCGGCAGCCTCCGTCATCGCCCGCTCGGTCACCGGATCGAGCGTCACGACCGCCGTGCCTTGGCCGAACATCACGTAGTAGCGCTGGGTCAGCGCATCGAGCTCGTTCTGGCAGTTGCTCGGCGGATCGATGACGCAGCCGGTCTGGCGCATGCCGATCTCGGCCTTGCCGGAGAAGCTGTCCGGCAAGCCGCTCGCCAGATTGGTCTGCACCTCGTCGCGGATCAGCGCGCGGCAGGTCAAACCGCGGACATTGACCTCGCGATCGACTACGCTGGCCGAGCCCAGATCGAGCCGCAGCAGGTCCTGGACCGCGCCGCGCGCCGCAACCCCGAATCCGGTCGGAGCCGCCGGCAGAATCTCGGTCTCGTCGCTGATGCGACCGCGCAAGGGCGAGGCCTCGATCAGAGCCGCGATGGCGTCCTTCGCCGCGGCGTCGGGCAGATAGCCGCTGAGATAGCCGCCGGATCTGTCGATCGAGGCGCTGAAGCCATAGCTGCGCAGGGTGAGCGCGGGCCGGCCCGAGAGCGAGAGCCCGGCCGGCAAGGCCTTGCCTTTCAGAGCGTCGTCCAAGACCTGCCAGCCGGCCTTGTCCGCAGCCGCGCCAGTGAGGCTGAGTGCAGAACCCGCCAGCGAGACACTGCCCTGCGCCATCCTGCCGAGGAGTCCGAGGGCGAAGCGGGTCGCCTCGCCATAATCGGGACCGCCGCGCTGACCAGCTTCGATCACAGTCCGATCGATGACCTCGCCGCCGGACAACGCCGCGCGCGCCGCCTCCAGTGCAGCCGCCTTGGCCGCAGCGTCGGGCGCGGCACCGGACAGGACGATACCGCTTTCGGACTTCTCGGCCCGCCATTGCAGCGGCCGCGGGGCGATAGGCGGCGCTGGCCGCGGCTCGGCGGTTGCAGCGGGACCAGGCGCGGCAGGGATCGGATTGACCGGAGCCGATGGCTGGCTGGCCGGAGCCGATGGCTGGCTGGCCGGAGCAGGCACGCTCGGTGTTGCCGGCCCGGTCGGCGGCACGTCGACCGATGGAACCGGCGCAGGCTCGCTCTTAGGCGCCGGCGGCGGAGGTGGCGGGCAAGTGACGCTGGCGAGCGCGACAGAATCGGGACCGTCGCCTTGCGCGATGTTCAGCTTCAGTGCCTCGCAGGCCTCGTAACCGTCCGGTCCCTGTCCGGAGATGCGATAGGCGGCGCCATCGAGCTCGACCTTGCCGCTGCGCAGACGAGCGAGATCGGCGACGGCACGCGCCACCCTGCTCGCAAAAGCAGGCGGCTCGCCAGCAGCCTGCAGCATGCGATCGGTCACGGCTCCGGCGGAGGAGAAAGTGCGGCCGAGCAACGCTCCGATCTCGCGACGCGCCGCATCGGAGGGGTAGTAGCCGGTGACCGTGACGGCGCCGGACGCGGTCTTTTCCGCGCTCCAGCGATAGGGACTCACCGTCGCCGGGCTGAGCATGCAGTCGACGCGCGTGAAGCCTTTCGGCGACGCGCTGGCAGCGCCCTCGCGCAAGGATTGGAAGCTCTGCGGCGTCGCAGCCGTGCCTTCGACGCAATAGCGAGTGTCGTCTAGCGCGACCTTGCCGGTGGAGAGCTGGCCGAGGTCGCGCATCAGCTGGGCTGCGAGCTCGGCGAAACCGACGGGGGCTCCGAACGCGACCTTCTGCTGGTCGTCGACCTTGAACCCCGGGCCCAGCGCCCGCGCCGCCGCCAGCGTCGCCATGGCCGTCGCCTCGTCGGGCACGAATCCGGACAACGTCACGAGATTGCCCTGCCGCGTCGCTGACCAGCTATAGGGTTTCTGAGCGATGACCTGAGTCAGCCCGCCCAGCACGCGCCGGACGCCGAATTCCGATTGAAGCTGGGCCAGCGCCTTGCTCGCGCCATCGGCCGTGACAGCCTCGCCATCCAGATAGACGTCGCGCCCGCTGACGCGGACCGAGACGCCGCGCGCGCCCGCGGCTGACCCGGCGACCGCGCTCGCCGCAAGCGCCCTCGCCTCGATATCACGGCGGACGGGCTCGGTGTTCAGCGCATTGGCGGCCGCCCAGACCAAGGACAGCGGAACGAGCCCCCAGAGCCACCCGGCCTGCCGCGCCATGCCGAAATCCCCGCCTCGTCCTCGGGCCGCACGCGTCGAATCCCGACGCTCGCAACCTGTTCCAATCACGCCCTATCGTATCCCTGAGTCAAGCAAGGGACCGCCCCAGCCCTTGTGACGATCAGATGGGTTTTTGCGCTGCGAATATCGGCCCAAAACGAAAGAAGCCCCGGGTTTCCCCGGGGCCTCCATTGAACGATCGGATGATCGATCAGAAGTCGCGCTGGATGCGGAGACGACCAGCCCAGGCGTCGTCGCTCTTGACGCCCGCCAAGCCACCGACGCGAGCGCCGTTGTTGTCGACCTGCAGAACGCGCGAGGCCAGCTCGGTACGGGTGTAGAGAACCTCGACACCGATATCCAGGCCCGAAACCGGCGACCAGATCAGGTTACCAGCAACGATGAGCTCCTTCGGATCAAGCGAGCGGACCGGAGCGCCAGCGGCGTAGAGGCCGGCGGCCTGGACGTAGCCGAGCTTGACTTCCGAGTACGAGCCGTAGAGCTCCGAACGCAGCTGCGGGGTCCAGAAGTGACGCAGACCGGCCACAACCGACCAGCCGGTCGAGGTCTTGGCGCTGCCGAGCACCGAGACGCCAAGATCGCCGATCACGAGCTGGTTGCCAGCGATCGAGGAGGTCTGGCGGCCCGAGCCGTACTGACCACCCCAGCCGAGGTAGCCGAGAGCGCCGTCGGCGTAAGCGGCCTGCAGGAACAGGTGATCGCCAGCCGCAAGCATCGGCAGGTTGATCTTCACGCCGCCCTGGATGGCCCAGCCGTACTCGTCCGAGCTGGCCTGGGTAAGAACGCCAGCAGCGGTGAAGGTCGAAAGGACCTTACGCTGGGTGAACGCACCCGACAGCTGAGCCGAACCCCAGCCCTGATCGACGCGGAGCGAGGCAACGATGTCCGGGAAGTCCTGACCGCCGAGGGTCAGACCAGCGCCGGTGAAGCGACCGAAAGCGCCGTTCTCACGCTGGCCGGTGCCGGTGTTGCGATCTTCCAGCGAGACCGTGGCCGAGAAGCCCGAACCGAAGGTGGCGGTGTAAGCCAACAGGTTGAGGCGCGAGTCAGCCGTGCGGATCGTCGAGAAGCCGAAGTCGTTCGCATAGAAGTCGAAGAACGACTGAGCGCGACCGGCGGTGATCGGACCGAACTGGATGAAGGCCAGATCGAGGTTCGAGGCAGTGCCCGGGCCGGCGGCGCCGTTACGAGCCTGACCGGGGGCGATGATGCCCTGGTTGCCACCGATGGTGCCGGCATAGAAGCCCGAGCTGACCGTCAGCTCGTAGCGGAAGAACGTACGCAGCGTGCCGTAGGCGGTCGCGGTGCGGGCGTCGACGTTCAGGCGACCGCGCGAGCGGGTGCCGTAAGCGTCCTGGCCGTCGCCGTAGCGGGTGCCGACCGTGTATTCAGCACGGACACGACCACCGACGCGCAGGCAGGTGTCGGTGCCCGGGATGTAGAAGAAGCCCGCGCCGTAGGCGGAGCAAACGCGAACGTATTCGACCGGAGCGGCCTTCCGCGAAGGAAGGTCGGCGGCCTGAGCCCCGGCAACCGCGGCGATGCCGGCGGCGGAACCGAGGAGGAGGCTCTTTACGAGCTTCATTTGATAACCTCCAAAAGAGTTTCGAGACCCTCGGGCGTCGGCGTGTTCCTATCCGGTGGCCCCAGGAGACCTGTCCGGCGAACCCGCCTATCCCGGTCTTTCGCCCGCGTCCCCGAACCGTTCGGAGGCGAAGACGAAAAACAGCGACCGGGAACGTCCCGCCGCACAGTCACCATTACGAATGCCCGGCCGCCAATCAACCACGATCACGCCACAGTCCCCGCCGAGGACCCGCTTTACCCCCCGGTGTTGCAGCCGGGCCACGCTTTGACCGGCAAACTTAAGAGGGCGTTAACCGAACCGGGCCGTTTGCGAGCTTCCTGGCCCGCCTGGCGGCGAATCTCATGGGTCATGGCCTGCGCCTGAGTCGCCCGACGGCGCCACGCAGCAGACGAATCTCGCCGTCCTTCCGAAGCGGGCCAAAGGCGCGAGCTCGGGCCACGGCACCTTTTCATGCCACCATCGTGTTCATGGGTTCCGGGCTCAAGCGCTGCGCGCTGCCCCCGAATGACGGAGGAGGCTTCGGCGGGCGGCGGAGCGAATGCGGGGCTCAGTATTCCCACTCGGCCCCGACGCCGACAGCAGCGCTGCCGTCGGCATTGGTCTCGGCCTGGAGCTTCAGGCGCCGGGTCACGTCGATGCCGACCGAGACGCCGCTGTCCTCGGGCTTGGCGCCAGCCTTCACCCCGAGGGTGATGTTGTCGGAGATCGCGCGGGAGACGCCGACCGTCGGGCCGCCCGGCCCCACCTGCACATCGAGATTGTCGACGCCGAGCGAGCGACGGATGCGTTCGAAGACATCGTCGCCTCCGGCGCCGGAGAATTGCGCGGCAGTCTGCGCGAGCTGAAGCGCCTGGAAAGGCGAGAGCGAGCCGGAGGCGCGAGCGAAGAGCAGGCGCGACAACACCTCGTCAGGCGGCAGCTCGGGCGAGGAGGTGAAGGTGAACTCCGGCGCCGAAGCCTCGCCGGAGACAATGATCCGCGCGGTGACATCGGCGGCTCTGGTCTCGGCGACGAAGTCGAGCGTGGGCATGACGTCGCCGGAGAAGGTGACGCGGCCCTTGCTGAAGTCGAGGCGCTGGCTGGCGAGGTTGAGCCGTCCGCGCCGGAGATCGAAGCCGCCGATCAGGGCCGGCGCGCCGGAGGTGCCGCCGACGCGCAGGTCGCCGCCGAGCTCGGCATCGATGCCGCGGCCGCGGATGAAGACGCGCCCCGGAGCCGAGACGGTGATGTCGAGCACGGCGTCGAAGGCCGGCGCGCGCGCGCCCTTGCGATTCGCCACAGCGCGGGCCTTGCGCTCGGCGGCGAGGCGGGCCGCTGCCTGGCCCTTGGCATTGACATGGCGGATGCCGTCGACCGGCCGCGAGCTCGACGGCAGGCGATCGGGCACCGCGACCTCGATGGTGACGACATCGATGCGTCCGCCGATGCGTGGCCGCTGCGCCAGCGGGCCGGCAAGGTCGAGATTGAGATCGGCGACCGCCCGGACCAGCCCGCTGTCGACGAGCTGGGCGCGCCGGCCCTCGATGCGGATCGTGCCGGGGAAACCGGCCGCGGGATCGAGCTTGACATTGCCGCGGGCCGAGAGCGTGCCGCCGCCGGGCGTCTGCGCCGCGAAACGCTCGATGACCAGATCGGGCCCGTTGGCCGCGACGCGCGCCTCGAGCCCGGTCAGCTTCACGCCCTGGAGCGCATCGCTGAAGCTGCCGCCGGAGAGTGTCGCGCCGCCGGACAAACGCGGTGCGGCGAGTGTGCCGCCGGCACGCAGGTCGAGCGCGAGCTGGCCGGTCAAGCGTCGGCCGTCGGCTGCGAGCTGGGCGTTGGCGAGCTGAGCGTCGGCTTTTCCCTGTATGGAGAGGTCGAGCGCGCCGTCGCCGCCGAGCGGCGCCCTGCCCTTGGCGGTCAGGCTGACGAAGCGGCCGGCATTCAGGCTGGCGTCGAGGCTGGTGTGGCGGCCATCGAGCGCGCCCTGCCCCGAAATCTCTATCGGCGGCAAGCCGGCGGAGCGCGTCTGCGGCGCGACGAGGCGGGCGATGCGGACCCGCCAGGGGCCGGTCGGCGCCTCGGGCGTGCCCTTGATCGTCGCTTCCGCATCGAGCGTGCCGGAGAGATCGAGCGTCGGCGACGCCAGGCGCGCGGCCGAGAGCGGCACGTTCTGCGCGGCAAAGCGCAGGTCGAGCGCCTTGCCCACCTCGCCGTCGAGGGCGATCCGGCCGCCGTCGAGCGCGATGGAAAGATCGCGGATGGAAACACCGCCGTCGATCGCGGTGAAGCTCGCCGGCCTGGCCAGCGCGATCCTGCGGCCGTCGCGGGTCGCGGTGAAACTGGCGAGATCGAAGCGCAGGGGATCGGCGACCGAAAGCCGTCCCTTCGAGGCGAGCGAGAAGCCACGTGCGGTGGCATCGAGTCTGATGTCGCTGGCGTCGGCGCCGCCCTTCGAGACCAGGCGGATCGCGCTCACCGGCTCGCCGGCGATGACGGCGCGGTCGATCTGGACGGCGCCGTTGATCAAGGGCTTACGCAGCGCGTCGACAATGGCGATGTCGGCGTCGAGCCGATCGAGCGAAACGCTAGGTGCAACAAGCTTCTGCGCGCTGGCCTTGAGATCCAGATTCTGGCCGCCGGTCGGGCGCGCCAGCTTCACATCGGCCTCGATCCGGCCGCCCAGCTTGGCGAGCGCCAGAGCCGAGAGATCGTCGAGATTGCGCGCCGCGAGCTTGAGGTTGCCCTCGGCCAGATTGGAGGCGTCGAGATCGAGCGCTCCGTTCAAGGTGACCGAGCCTATGGCGATATCGAGCTGCGGCAGCGCCCAGCCACCCGGATCGCGCTTGGCGAAGCGCAACACACCTGTCGCCGGCCTGCCATCGACCTCGCCGGAGAGCCTGGCATCGCCGGAGAGCGCGCCCTGCAGATCGCGCAGCGTGGCGTCGAGCGCCAGGCGGGGCACCGGCCGGCCGAGCGCGGTCGCGTTGCTGATGCCGGCTTTCAGCGTCGCATCGAGCTTGTCGAGGGGGCCGGTCAGCGTCGCATCGAAAGCGCCCTGCCCCGAGAGTTTCGGATCGGCGCGGCGCAGATCGGGAATGGCGATGTTGGCCTTCAGGCTCGAGCCTTGCGCGCCGAGTGCGCCGTCGGCCGTCGCCGCGACATGGATGCCGGCGATGCGCAGTCCGTTGACGACGAGCCCGCTGCTGGCGGGCACCCGGATCTCGCCACCGAGGGTAAGCTTGCCGGCGAGCAGCCGGTCGAGCGCCTCCTGGCCGAGCGTCAGCGATTCGGCGCCGCCATCGAGCTTGACCGCATAGAGGCGCTTCTTCGGCTCGGCATCGACATCGGCGCTGATGGCGGCGGAGCCCTTGAGCGTGCGGCCAGCGAGCATGCTGAGGCGCGACAGGTCCGGCAGGCGCGCCTGCACCTTGCCGAGGATGCGGGCCGGATCGAGGCGGCCGGCATAGCCGAGCTCCGCCCCGCCGAAGGCAAGCTTCAGCGTCTCGAACTCGCCGCCACCGCCCTCAGAAGCCGTGCCGCGCAAGGTGAAGCGCAGGCGATCGCCGATGAAGCGCGCCAGGCCGGGATCGGTCAGCGCGACGCCGGAGGCTTCGCCGTCGGAGACGAGCACGGTGCGTGTCGCCGGATCATTCAGCGCGCCGGTCGGCGTCGCGGTGAAGGTGAAATCGAGCTTGCCGAGCTTGCCCATGGGAACGCTCGCGCCCTCCGCCTGCAGGCTGGCGTTGATGCGCGGCCCGGCGGCCGGCCCGCGGATCGTCGCATCGAAGGCGAGCTTGGCGATCTCGGCGCCGGAGGCGACGGTGCGCCCTTCGGCATTGGGACGGGCGGCGGCGGTGATCTTGAAGTCGAGGTTCTTGTCGGCGCCATAGAGGCCGTTCACGTCGAGCCGGGCCAGCGCCGAGACCAGAGCCATCTGGTCGACGGAGACGGCACCGCTATCGGCGAATGCGAGCGTGCCGTCGAGGCGGGTCGAGCCCTCGAAGACCGGCGCGACCGGCGGCGGCATCAGGCCGGCTATGCGGGAATCGAGCGCGAGCAGGAGCCGGCGTGCCGCCCCCTGGCGGCTGAGATCAGCCGTGCCATTGGCGCCGATGGTCGGGCCGGCAGCAAAGGCGAGTGTCGCGCGGAAGCGGTCGAGCGGGCCGTCGCCGGTCAGGTCGAGCTTGACCGGCGGGCGGTCCGGCAGGTCGGCAATGGTCGAGATCAGCCCGCCGGCCGGCTCGTCGAGCTTGACCGCGAGCTGGAGCTGCGTCGATTGCGGCACGAAGCGCAGATTGACATCCAGGCTGCCGCCCATGTCGAGCCGGCGCCCGGCGAGCCGGAAGTCGAGGCCTTCATTGGGCGGGCCGAGACGGGCCGCCCCGGTCGCCGACAATCTGGCGGGCGCGCCGATCACGGTCGGGCCGAGCGCGAGCTCGCCGAGATGGAAGGCCTCGACGATCACCTTGAGCGGCAACTCCGGCAGGATCGGCGCGTTGTCGGCCGGCGGGGGGGCGCCCGGTTCCGGCACGGGCTTGCGCAGGATCTCGAGCTTGCCGATCTCCAGCCGGTTGACCTCGAGCCGGCGCAGCAGCAGCGCCGAGCGGGTCCAGATCAGCCGGGCGCGATCGAGCCTGAGCCAGGGGCCGTCGCGGTCGGAGATGACGATGTCGCGGATGGTCGCGTCGGAGGAGAGCGCGCCGTCGACAGCGCCGATCGAGACCTGACTGCCATCGGTGGAAAGCGCCTTCGAGATCAGATCGGCGAGGACGCCGCGGTCGCCGGCGTTCTGGGCAAAGCCGCCAAGGCCGGTGAAGACGACCAGCGTTGCGGCGATGAGCAGGGCCCCCAGGCCAGCGAGCAGTCGCGAGATGCGGAGCTTGCCCATCAGAAGGCCTGCCCGATGCTGATATAGAGCGCGACCGGCTTGTCGCCCTTGCGCGGGTTGAGCGGCGCGGCGACATCGAGACGGATCGGCCCGATCGGCGTGTAGTAGCGCAGGCCAAGTCCGGCCGCGTACTGCATCTTTTCCTTGAAGCTCGGGAACTGCGACGCGAAGGCCATGCCCGCGTCGAAGAAGGGCACGATGCCGATCGTGTTGGTGATCTTGATCCGGGCCTCGACCGAAGCTTCGAACAGGCTGCGCCCGCCGGTCAGGCGGTTGAGCGGGCCGAGCGGCGAAAGCGTGCGATAGGCGTAGCCGCGCACCGAGCCACCGCCGCCGGCATAGAAGCGCCGCGTCGCCGGCACTTCATCGAGGTCGGCGCCGGCGATCGAGCCGAGCCCGATCCGGCCGGCGAGGACGTAGCGGGCGTCTTCGTCGAGCGCGTAATAGCCGGAGATCGAGGCCTTGCTCTGGATGAACGGCGCAGCGTTGTCGCCGAAGGCGGCATAGGGCGTGACCGAGGCAGCGACCCTGATGCCGCGGGTCGGGTCGAGCTGGCTGTCGGTCGAATCGTAGCGCAGGGAGAGCGGCACGCCGACCAGCATGTAGTCGACCTGCCCGAGCACGTCGCTGGTCTGGCCGCGCTCGGCCTCGATGCCGGCCTGGATCGAGAAGACGTCGCTGAAACGATGGCGAATCGCGGCGGTGACGTTGGCGTAGCGCGCGGTGTAGCCGCCATAGCGGTTGGTGCCGACGCGCTCGCGCACCCCGGTCGCGTCGATCAGCAGATCGTTGCGGCTGCCGCCGAGCGCCGGCTTCAGGAAGCTCGCCGAGAAGCGGGCGCCGAGATCGCTCGGCTCGAAATCGCCGAAGCGCTGGATCTTGGTGCCGTCGATGCGTGGCGCGAAGAAGACGGAGGCTTCGAGCCGCAGGCGCTCGGCGCCGCCGAACAGATTGCGGTGCTCCCAGTAGGTCTTCACCGCCGGGCCGTCGATCGTCGAATAGCGGGCGGAGAAGCCGAGCAGGCGCTTGGGCCGCTCGTTGACCTCGACGAAGATCGGCAGGTTGCCGGCCTGGTCCAGCCCCTTGTCCTCGCGGATGCGAACCGAGCCGACGGCGGGGATCGTCGCGATCGACTTGCGCGTGTCGGCGAGCGCCTTGGGCGAATAGGGTTCACCGGGCTCGAGATAGATGAAGGACCGGATCACCTCGGGCGGGATGTCGCCGGTCTCGGTGATCGAAACGTCGCCGAAACCGGCGACCGGGCCGGGATCGACGAGGACCGAGACGTCCATGATCTTCGCGGCGTGGTCGACGACCGGGCGAACCTCGACGACGCGCGCGAGCGGGCGGGACTTGCCCCGCCAGTAATCGACCAGCGCCGCCTGTGCCGCCCGGATCGAGGACGACGTCGCCGGGGCACCGGGCACGAGGCCGGACACCTTGCCGGGATCGGGAATCACCGCCTCGGGATCGCGGCGCCCGCTCGGCACGATATCGACATTGCGCAGCGAGAATTGCGGGCCGGGATCGACTGTGACCACGATCGGCGCCGGGGCACGGTTGCGGTAGCGCTCGGCGGTGGGTGCGAGCCCCGGCGGCGGTTCGCCAGCCTGCGTCACCGCGACGCCGTCGACCGCAATCGCGACCTGCGCGTTGAAATAACCCTGCGCCCAGAGCGCATCGATCAGCGGATTGATGTCGGCGGCGGCGCGGCGGGCCAGGGTCTCGCCGTCCGGAGGCGCATCCTCGCGCAGGCGATAGAGCAGCGAGGCGTCCTGCAGGCTGCGCTTCAGCGCGCCGGCATCGGGCACGTCGCCGAGCTCGAACTTCAATTCATAGGGAAGCGTCGTTTCGCTGACCGGCGGCGGCTTGTCCTTGCTGCCGAAGAGGTTGAAGACGTCGAGCGACGACAGGTCGAAGGCGCGGGCCGGCGAAACCTCACCGGCAAGCATCGCCGCGAAAGCAACCAAGCCTCCGCCGGCAATACCGATCCTGCCCCTTCGCCATGACCGCATCAAACCTCCAACTCAACCCAACTCAAACGCAGCGAATGCGTTGATTTTGTGATCGCGCCTCCGATTGATCACAATTCGACGCTCGGGATCAGGCTACCGTCAACCGAAAACCTGAACGAATCGTTGGCCATCCGGACATTGTCGAATGGCCGGAATCGCGGCCCTTTCAGTCGCCCTGCTCGGCCAGCGCAAAGGAGATCGCGGTGACCGGGTCGAGCCGGGCCACGACCGGGCCGACCGTCGGCGCGAGGACGCCGCCGCACAGGCTGCCGGTGGTGATGATCTGGCCGGCCTTGAGCGGGCCGAGCGGCCCCTCGACCGAACGATTCGCCCAGGCGAGCGCGGTGACCAGCGGATCGCCATTGGCATGCAGGGCCTGGCGGTCATAGAGCACGTCGCCGTCGAGCTCGACCGTGCAGGTCAGCGCCGGGACGTCGTCGAAGATGCTGAAGGGAACCTCGGGGCCGAGCAGATAGCCGCCATGGCCCATCGCGTCGGCCAGCCAGAGCGGGAACGGCACATTGGTCCAGTCGGCGATGCGGCTCTCGACGATCTCGATGCCGACGAGCGCGGCGTCGCAATGGTCGATCAGCTCCTCGCGGGTATAGGGCTGTCCGGGGCGCAGCGGCATGTCGCGGCCGAGACGGATGGCGAGCTCGATCTCGACGCGCAATTCGGCGCCGTGCACGCCGCGATAGGTGTCGCCGGATTTGAGATAGGGGCCCTGCATCAGTCCGGCCATCGGCCGGCCGCCCTCGCCGAGCGAGACCTTCCAGCCGGCGAGCGGATAGCCCATGCCCTTGTTGACCTCGGCCTGAGCGGCGAAGCCGGCATCGACATCGGCGGGGACCGGCAAGGTCGCGATGTCGACCAGCTTGTGGCCGCGACGGGCGGCGATGAAGGCGCCAGCAAGATTATCGGTCGTCACAGCCATGGTCGTCTCGTCCCTGTCGCCAGCAAGCAGGTTCCTGCCGGCTCATGCTCTCTGGCTACAGCATCGACCGGCTTGCGGGAACCCGGAGATCGCTCAACAGCTATTTGCGGCTGGCGAGCACGACGCCGAGCACCGCGACCGCCATGCCGACGAGCTGGACCAGGCTCAGCGTCTCGCCGAAGAGGATCCAGGCCTCCACCGCCACCGCGGGCGGCACGAGGTAGAGGAAGGTCGCGATGCGCGAGACCTGGCCACGGCGGATCATCACGAGATAGAGCCCGATCCCGCCGAGCGAGAGCGCCAGCACCGACCAGGCCAGCACCAGCCCCATGGTCAGGTTCCACTCGATCCGCATCGGCTCGAGCAGGAAGGCGAAGGGCAGCGTGAACAGGAAGGCGGAGATGTACTGCACCGCGGTCACCGTGCGCAGGTCGCCCTCGACGATGCGGGCCTTCTGCCAGAACGAGCCGAAGGTGACGGCGAACATGCCGACGATGTTGACGATCACCGGCAGCGCAATGGCTGAAAGCGCCTCCGGCGCGACGCCGACAAGCTTCGGCTCCAGCACCAGCGCGACGCCGACGAAGCCGAAGACGATGCCGAGCCAACGGATCGGCGAGATGCTCTCGCGCATGATCAAGGGCGCGAACAATGCGGTCAGGACCGGTTGCAAGCCGGCGATCAGGCCGGAGACGCCGGCCGGCAAGCCATGGCGCACTGCCCACCAGACGCCGCCCAGATAAACGGCGTGCAGCAGGATGCCGGCGACGACGCAATCGAAAAGGGCGCGTCGCGTCTTCGGCCAGGGCGCGCCGAGGGCGACGGCGAACACGGCGAGCGCCAGGCCGGCACAGCCGAAGCGGACCGAGAGGAAGGTCAGCGCATCGGAATAGCGGGCCGAATAGCCCGCGACGATCCAGCCGCTCGACCAGAGGAAGACGAACAGAGCCGGCGACAGGCGCAGGAAGAGCGAGGAATCGAACATGGCGGCAGCCTTCTAGGCGCCTGATAGGCCCGATAGCGGCAGTTGTCGCCGTATGCGGACGCGGTGAGGCCATGTCTCTCGCGCTCTTCGTCTTGCGCATGCTCCCGTCTTGCCAGCAGCCCCGAACCAGCGACAATCACCGCGCTGCCCCGCCCGAGACCCGCATGTCGCTGCGCTCAGTCCCCGCCCTCGCCTTCGAGCGCTTCATCGCCCATGACGGCTGGGCGATCGCCAGCCACATCGCGCTCTCGGTGCTGATGTCGCTGTTTCCGTTCCTGATCCTCGTCACCGCACTCGGCGGCTTCTTCGGCTCGCAGGCTGCCGCCGACGAAGCCGCGCAATTGCTGCTGGAAGCCTGGCCGCGCGAGGTGGCAGAGCCGATCACGCGAGAGGTCCGCTCCGTGCTGACAGCGGTGCGCAAGGATGCGCTGACGCTCGGCGCGATCCTGGCGCTCTACTTCTCCTCGTCCGGGGTCGAGGCGGTCAGGATCGGGCTCAACCGCGCCTACGAGGCCTATGAATGGCGCAGCTGGTGGCGCACCCGGCTGGAATCGATCGTCTATGTCGTCGGCGGCGCGGTCTTCATGCTCGCCTTCTCGCTGCTGGTCGTGCTCGGCCCGCTGATCTGGCGCGGCATCGTCGGCTTCGCGCCGGCGCTTGCCCCGCTCGGCTTCCTGCTCGCCTTCTTGCGAATCGCCGGGGCGACCGTGCTCGTCGTGCTGGCGCTCAGTGTCGCTCACAAGCTGCTGCCGGCCCGCGCTCCGCATATCCGGGCGATGTGGCCGGGCATATTGATGACGCTGGTGGTCTGGCTGATCGGCGGTGTCGGCTTCGGCTGGTATCTCGACTCGTTCGCCGGCGCTTACGTCACAACCTATGCCGGCCTCGCCACCGCGATGATCGCGCTGGTCTTCCTCTATTGGCTGGCGGCGATCTTCCTTTATGGCGCCGAGCTCAACGCCGCGATCGCACTGCGCCGGGCACCGGAGAAGTCGAGCGGAGACGTCTTGAGCGGGCTATGAGCCCCTCCCACCCGCGGAAGGATCAAGACGTCAGCGCGACCAGGCCTTCACGGTAGCGGCGGCTGCCGGAGAAACTCTCTCCTGTATCCATCTCGACGTCGAAATCGCCGGAGGGCTTACCGGCGATGCGCCGAATGCGGGCTGTATTCACCAGCCTTGTTCGGTGGATGCGGGAAAAACCGAACGGACGCAGCCGCTGGTCCTCACCCTGCAGGGTCGCGCGGATCAGGTGGCGCTTGCCGCTCGCCAGGCAGTACTCGACGTAATTTCCGGCGGAGACCACGGCGATGATCTCCGCCGGTTCGAGCCGCAGATCGACCGTGCCGTCGCGCAGCCAGAACCCAGAGGGGGCGCCGGCCAATACGGTCGCGGCTTGCGGCTGCGGGCGCCGCCCCCAGAGCTCGCTCAGCCAGAAGAGGGACGCGAGCAAGAGGTAGACGAGAATATCCTTGCGCAGCTCGTAGAACAGGTTGCCGCCGGAGAAGCCGAAATTGTAGTCGCCGGCGCCGGCGGCCCAATAGCCGAGCTTGCGCAGCAGAACCATCCCGCAGACATGCACGGCCGAGAACGCGAGGATCGCGGTAGCGTGCAGCGGCCCGAGGAGCCATGGCCGATGCGGCCAGGCGAGCGAGACCAGCACCAGCCGATGGACGAGCGGCGCCAGCGCGACGACCAGGATGCCACTCGAAATTTCCCAGAGCAGGGGTTGCCACAGCGGAACGGCGCGGCCGAGGCGGCTGAGATCGTGCGCGGTCGAGAACGCGTTGACCAGACAGGTCAGGGCGGTGCCCAACGCGATCGCCAGATAGGGCGGCCAGCACCGGAGACGACCCGAGCTGCCATTCGTCACGACCGCGTCGCCGCTCGTCCCAGCGCGCTGGCTTTCATCCCGCAGCATCGACTGCTCGTCCCGCACCGTCTCGACCTGCGCGCTGGCATGCCGGCCTGCTCGGGGCGAGCAGGGAACAGCCGCCATGCGGACACAAACCGATCATTCGCCCCCACAGAGCGCCGGGCGCCGACTCGATCTCGACTGGATCAGGATCGGCGCCTTCGGCCTGCTGATCCTCTACCATACCGGCATGCTCTATGTGTCATGGGACTTCCATGTGAAGAGCGCCGACCGTCTGCGCGAGCTCGAGCCGCTGATGCTGCTGCTCAACCCGTGGCGGATGGCGCTGCTCTTCCTGGTCTCGGGCGCCGCGACGCGGTTCATGCTGGGCAAATACGAGGTCGGAGCCTTTGCGCGGCGCCGCTCGGCGCGGCTGCTGATCCCCCTCGCCTTCGGAATGCTGGTGGTGGTGCCCCCGCAATCCTGGGCGGAGATCGTCGAAAAGCTCGGCTTTTCCGGCGGCTATCTCGACTTCTGGTTCGGACACTATCTCGCCTTCGACCAGAGCTTCTGCCGGATCGAGAACGGCCGGCAGGTCTGCATCATCCTGCCGACGTGGAACCACCTCTGGTTTGTCGCCTATCTCTGGCTTTACACGATGGTGCTCGCCGGCCTGCTTGCGCTGGCCCCAACTCTGGCTGCACGCGCCGAGCCGCTTCTGGAGCGCGCCTTGCCCGGCCTGCTCCTGCTGACAGCGCCGGCGCTGCTACTCGGGCTCAACCGCTTCCTGATCTTCCCGGCCGCGCCACCCACCTACATCGTCGTCGGCGACAGGTACCAGCACGCCCTGTACGGCTTCTGCTTCCTGTTCGGCTTCCTCGCCGCGCGCTCGCAAGCGCTGGCCGAGCGGACCGAGCGGCTGCGCTGGCTGGCGCTCGCCCTCGCCGCCATGGCCTTCCTCGCCACGCTCTGGCTGCGCGCGCAGCCGCAGGGCGAGTTCCAACGCCTGGTCAGGCCGTTCGTCTATGGGCTCGATCAATGGTGCTGGATCGTCGCGATCCTCGGCTTCGCGCGCCGACACCTCTCGCGGCGCGACGGGCCGGTGCGGCGCTACCTCGTCGAGGCCGTGTTCTGCTGGTACATCGTCCACCAGACCGCGATCATCCTCGCCGCGCACTGGCTCAAGCCGCTCGCGCTGCCGGCCGGGCAGGAAGCGGCACTGGTCATCGCCATCACGGCGCTGAGTTGCGCCGCGACCTACGAGATTGCGCGGCGCGTCGGCTGGTTGCGGCCGCTGTTCGGGATCGCAGCGGACCAGCGCGGGCGCCTGCCCGCTTCTAGCCTTCAGCCCTCCAATGCCTCGGCGACGTCCTCATAGGTGCGCAGGCCCGTGCGCGGCGCATAGACCAGCACGGCCATATTGCCCGGCGCGTGCTCGTTCTTCCACATCTTGTGATGGGCGAGCGGAATCTTGTCCCAGGGGAAGACCTCGGACATGCAGGGGTCGACGCGGCGGTCGATGACGAACTGGTTCGCGGCGGAAGCCTGCTTCAGATGGGCGAAATGCGAGCCCTGCACGCGCTTCTGCCGCATCCAGACATAGCGGGCGTCGAAGGTGATGTTGAAGCCGGAGGTGCCGGCGCAGAACACCACCATGCCGCCGCGCTTGGCGACGAGGCAGGAGACCGGGAAGGTCGCCTCGCCCGGATGCTCGAAGACGATGTCGACGTCCTTCTTGCCGGTGATGTCCCAGATCGCCTTGCCGAACTTGCGGGCCTCCTTCACCCAGGCGTCGTATTCGGGCGAGTTGACCGTGGGCATCTGGCCCCAGCAGTTGAAGTCTTTGCGGTTGATCACGCCCTTGGCGCCGAGGCCCAGCACATAGTCGCGCTTGGTCTCGTCGGAGATGACGCCGATCGCATTGGCGCCGGACGCAGCGCAGAGCTGCACGCCGAAGACGCCGAGCCCGCCCGAGGCGCCCCAGATCAGGACGTTGTCGCCTGGCTTGATCGTGTGCGGGGCGTGGCCGAAGAGCATGCGATAGGCGGTCGCGAGCGTCAGCGTGTAGCAGGCCGCTTCCTCCCAGGAGAGGTGCTTCGGCTTCAGCATCAGCTGGCGCGACTGCACCCGGCAGAACTGGGCGAAGGAGCCGTCCGGCGTCTCGTAGCCCCAGATGCGCTGGGAGGAGGAGAACATCGGGTCGCCGCCATTGCACTCCTCGTCGTCGCCGTCGTCCTGGTTGCAGTGGACGATGACCTCGTCGCCGACCTTCCAGCGCTTCACCTTGGAGCCGACGGCCCAGACGATGCCCGACGCATCCGAACCGGCGATGTGCAGCTGGCCCTTGTGGACGTCGAAGGGCGAGATCGGCTGGCCGAGGCCTGCCCAGATACCGTTATAGTTAACGCCGCCGGCCATCACGAGGAGCAGCACCTCTTCCTCGCCGATCGACCAGGTCGGCACGACCTCGACCTTGAAGCTGTCCTGCGGCGGACCATGGCGCTCGCGGCGGATCGTCCAGGCGTACATGTTGGCTGGGACATGGCCGAGCGGCGGCAATTCGCCAAGCTCGTAGAGATCCTTCAAAGCGGGCTTCGCAACGGGTTGCAGCTGTGCCATCTCACCTCTCCCTTGTCGCCACGCCGCTGATCCGGTGGCGTTGCCGGCATCATGCAGGTCAATGCTGCACTGCGCCATACGCCTATCGAATTATGCCGCAGCGCAAAAAACAAGAGGAAATGCGGAAAGTTCCCCGCCGTTTGCCTTCTGGCGAGGCCACGGCGATACCACCTGTATGGACATGATTCGAGAGCTTCACGGCACGACCGTGCTCATCTGCGCCGAAAACGGCTCGCCACTTGCCGCCGAGCGCGACATCAACGACTTCCTCGGCGCCGCCTGGGCGGCTGACGCGGCGATGGTGGCGATCCCGGTCGCGCGGCTCGATCCCGCTTTCTTCCAGCTCGCGACGCGGCTCGCCGGCGAGGTCGCGCAGAAATTCGTCAACTACCGGATGCGCCTGGCGATCGTCGGCGACATCAGCGCTCAGTGCTCACAAAGCAAGGCGCTGCGCGACCTCGTCTACGAGAGCAATCAGGGCCAGGCGCTCTGGTTCGTCGAGGACCTCGCAGCGCTCGACGCCAGGCTGGCAGCCTGAAGGCGATCAGGCCTGGCGGCTCGCCGCCAGCATGTAGTTGACGTCGAGATCGCGCGAGCGCGACCAGCGATCGGCGAGCGGGTTGTAGGCGACGCCCTCGCGGGCGAAGACCGAGAGCCCCCCGGTCTCGATCGCCGCTTCCAGCTCGTCCGGCGTCACGAACTTCTCCCAGTCATGGGTGCCGCGCGGCAGCCAGCGCAGGATGTACTCGGCGCCGACGATGGCGAGCGCATAGGATTTCAGCGTGCGGTTGAGCGTCGCCATGACGAGCAGTCCGCCCGGCTTCACCGCCGCGCAGCAGGAGGCGACGAAGGCCTCGACATCGGCGACGTGCTCGACGACCTCCATGGCGAGCACGATATCGAAGCGCGCGCCGGAGGCGACGATCGCCTCGATCGTCTCCTCGCGATAATCGACGCCGACGCCGGCCTTCTGCGCATGCGCCCGCGCTACGGCGATGTTGGTCGTGGCCGGATCGAGCCCGGTCACCTGCGCACCGAGCCGCGCCATCGGCTCGGACAGCACGCCGCCGCCGCAGCCGATGTCGACGACGCTCAGCCCTTCAAGTGCGCGCAGCGACTTGGGATCGCGATCGAAGCGCTCGCTGGCGAGGTCGCGGATGAAGGCGAGCCTGACGGGATTGAATTTGTGCAGGACCGCCATCGGCCCTTTCGGATCCCACCAGCTCTTCGCCAGCGCGTCGAAGCGCGCGACCTCGGCCGGGTCGATGGTGGAGCCTTCGCGTGCCGTTGCGGTCATCGCCTTTGATATCCCGTTTATGCGCGTGCGGGCCGTGGCTGCATTGACACTTTCCGCGCTGCCCGTCATCTACACCCGCCCTTCGCTAGGTGCGAGGGGACGTTTCGTCCCGGCCCGGCCGGGCGCAGATTAGAGAGCCTTTAGACGTCATGGCCCGTCTGGTGATGAAGTTCGGCGGCACATCGGTCGCCACTGTCGAGCGCATCAAGAACGCGGCCCGCCACGTCAAACGCGAATTCGACGCCGGCAACCAGGTCGCGGTCGTGGTCTCGGCCATGTCGGGCAAGACCAATGAGCTCGTCGCCTGGTGCAAGGAAGCGTCCTCCGTCTACGACCAGGCCGAATACGACACCGTCGTCGCCTCCGGCGAGCAGGTCACCTCCGGACTTATGGCGATCGTGCTGCAGGAGATGGGCCTGCCCGCCCGCTCCTGGCAGGGCTGGCAGATCCCGCTCTACGGCTCGGACGCGCATGGCTCGGCCCGCATCGAGGGCGTCGACGGCGCCGGCATCCTCGCCGGCTTCGACCGGAACCGCGAGATCGCGGTCTGCTCCGGCTTCCAGGGCGTCAACCCGCGCAGCCACCGCATCGTCACGCTCGGACGCGGCGGCTCGGACACCAGCGCCGTCGCGCTCGCCGCGGGCCTGAAGGCCGATCGCTGCGACATCTACACCGATGTCGACGGCGTCTATACCACCGATCCACGCATCGTCCCGAAGGCGAGACGGATGGACAAGGTCTCGTTCGAAGAGATGTTGGAGATGGCCTCTCTCGGCTCGAAGGTGCTGCAAGTGCGCTCGGTCGAGATCGCCATGGTGCAACGCGTGCCGACCTATGTGCGCTCCTCCTTCGACGACCCCGAAAACCCCAATCCAGGCACCCTCATCTGCGACGAGGACGACATCGTGGAACAGCAGATCGTCACCGGCATCGCCTTCTCGCGCGACGAAGCCCAGATCACGCTCCGGCGCGTGGCCGACAAGCCCGGCGTCGCCGCGGCGATCTTCGGGCCGCTGGCCGACGCCAACATCAATGTCGACATGATCATCCAGGTCGTCTCCGACGACCAGGCGACCACCGACATCACCTTCACCGTACCGACCGCCGATTACGAGCGCGCCCGCAAGCTGCTCGAAGATCGGCATAACGACATCGCCTATCAGGCGCTGCAGGGCGCGACCGACGTGGTGAAGATCTCGGCCATCGGCGTCGGCATGCGCAGCCATGCCGGCGTTGCGGCCCGTGCCTTCCGGGCGCTGGCCGAGAAGGGCATCAACATCCGCGCAATCACCACCTCCGAGATCAAGTTCTCGGTGCTGATCGACGCCGCCTATACCGAGCTGGCGGTGCGCACGCTGCACTCGCTCTACGGGCTCGACGCCGCCTGAGCACAGGTCGAATTCCCGGCGGCGCCGCCCTGTTCGCGCCGCCGGATGGTCACGAAATGACCTGATCACCTCCAGCCTCTCGTCCCATCGCTGGTGTTCAATCGCCCTTCCGCAACCGATGGAAGGACATGTCATGCGTATGATCACGATCGCTGCCGCGAGCGCCGCCACGATCCTGGCCGGCGCCGCCTATGCCCAGGCGCCGTCGACGGAGCGCCCCTCGGCCAAACCGCCCGCCTCCTCGCAGGAAGCTCCTGCAGGCGCCCCGACGATCACCTCGGTCAAGGTCGTCGAGATCGACGAGCTTCCCGAAGCGAGCAAGGCACAGGTCAACCAGCTGGTGGCGACCCGCACCGCGGCCGAGCTCGAGACGCTGCGTCAGGCCGTCGAGAAGGCGCCGGCTGCCAAATCGGCCGTCGAAGCCAAGGGCTTCTCGACCCGCGACGTCGTCCTGGCCCAGGTGAGCAACGAGGGCGAGCTGACCATCGTCACCAGGAAGACGAGCTGATCGGGCCGAAGCCGATCGGCTGGATGCGAACCGTGTAGCGAGCCCGGTACGGACTATGTCCAGAACGGGTTCGCCGCCTCGAATCTCCGCCAGCGCTTCTTGAGCTTGCGGCCGGCTTCGATGGTATGGCGGGATTGCCAGCCATGGATGGCGCCGGCGGCGAAATGCAGCTCCGGCCCCGGCGCCTTGCCATCGCGCAATTCGGCCAGGAGGTGCTGCGTCGTCGCCGCGTCGTTGGCGAGGCCGAGCGCCTCCTGCAAGCGCGACAACCGAGCCAGGTATCGTCGCGCCGCCGGGCCTTCATGCAGCGGCGGGAAGAATTCCGCGGTGTAGCGGAGCTTCTTCAAGGCCAGCCGCAATTCGTGACGCCCCTCGGGCCGGAGGCTGCCGAAGCCGCGGCCACGCTTCAGCGCCTGGCGATGCGTGCGCGCCAGCACCCGCCCGGCGAAATCATCGGCCGGCTCGGCGAGCACCGCCATGGCCTCGCTGGGAAGGCCGCTGCGCCAGCCGCGGCGCTCGATCAGGGCGCCGAAGGACAGCAGGAACCGGCTGGTCTGCGGGTTCTCCATCCGCTTGGCGATATCGGCATAGCTTTTCGTCTGGAATGGCTCCGCAGCCTTGCGCAGCGCCGACAACCCGGCATCGTCGAGCCCGTCGGCCTCGATATCCGGCACGGTCTGGGTGATGAAGACATCCCAGTTGCGGGCCGGCCCCAGCACATGGCCGAGGCGCTTCGCTTCCCGCCCGACCGGCTCGAATGCAGGCGAAGCGACCTCGCGCTTCAGCACCGACAGCGCCGAGCGCAGGCGGCGCAGCGACACCCGCATCTGGTGGACACCCTCAGGCCCCGAGCGCGTCGCCACCGCCGCAAGATTGCCGAGAAGCTGCCTGTAGGTGTTGGCGAGGATCGCGGCGATCGCCGCATCAGCATTGTCGTGCGCGCCGATCTCGACCGGCCTGGCCTTCACCGCCTGCGGCAGGCGCGCGAATGCGAGCCCGTAACCGCGCGCTGACTTGCTTTGCGTCGCGAGCTGCAACGGGGCGACGTCCAGCATGGCGAGCCCGAGGTCGTAGAGCGCCGCCGCCTCGCCTTCCTTCAGTTCGAGTTCGACCTCGCTGACCTGCAGGGTCTTCTCGCCGGCTTCGATCGTGCCGTCGTCGAAGGCGATCTCGATCAGCGCGCCGGCATAGTCGAGGCGGCGCAAGCGTCGCCTGACGCGCGTGGCGAAGACCGGCGCGAGCTGCCCGGCCGACAGGCTGGCGAGCGGCTCGCCGATCTCGGCGAGCGGCAGCAGAGCAAGATCGAGCGTGCCATCGGGCAGCGCGACCTCCCACTCGTCACGCGCCAGCGGGCCGCCCGAGCCCGAGCGCTTCAGCGTCTGGACATGGCGCTTGCCGCTGCGGCGCACCCGCAGCGCCAGGCCGTTGCGGTCGAGCAGACGGTCTGGCGTGTCGTAATAGACCGCGTCGAGCCGGCGGGTGACGCCCTGATTTCGGGCATGGCGCGCAATCAGATCGGCGCCGCGCAGCGCCTCCAGCGCCTCGGGCGACGCGGCCAGTTTCAGCTCGATCTCGCGCGGCGGCTGCGTCTGCGGCTCGGAGGCTGCGACACCCTCGGGCTGGGCGGCATCGTCTCTCGGCACGGCGTCCAAGGCTTCTCTCCACCGGGCAGTGCGTGAGCCGCGACACTAGCTGCGCAGGCGGCAGCTTGTCACCACTTCGCCCGAGGACCGAGCCCCGGGCGAAGTGGCGCAGGCGTCAGAGTCCTTGCCGGATCGCGGCCTCGACGGGCGAAGAGGCGCCATCTTCCCGATCCAAACGGAGCGGCTCACGCGGCAACAGCGGCGGCTGCGCCATGAAGCGCGGCGTCTCGCCGCGATGCGGCTGAGCGGAATGCACCAGGAAAGGATGGCAGAGATAGACCGTGCCGGCCTGCCCCGTCGCCAGCAGCTCCTCGCACCCGGCGCTGCCGGTGAAGCCGTCGGCGGCCAGTTCGCGCAACGACAGGCCGGCCTCGCCCGCCGGCGCGAGCTGGCGGGCGATGTGATGATGCGAGCCCGCCCTGATACGCGTCGGCGCATCCTGCTCGCCGACATCGGAGAACAGGAAAAGCATCAACAGCGCCCTGCCCTTCGAGGCGAGATTGACGCGCCAGTTCATGAAATCGGGATCGTCGAAGCCGAAGCTGACATCGACATGCCAGCCGGCATCGCCCGGGTCCTCCGCTGAGGGAAAGCGCACCGGAAAGGTACCCATGGCGCGACAAGGCAGCCAGCGCCCTGCGCCGACAAGTTGGTCGAAGGCGCCATGCAGCAACGGCGTGTTCGCCGCCGCGACGAAGGGCGCAGCGCTGTACATGCCGAGCCGGATCACCGGCTCGGTCCAGCTCGACGGATCATGCGGATCGCAGGCGAGATCGCGCCAGAGGATGGCGCGAGCCTCATCGGCAAGCGCAGGCGGGAAGGCATGATCGAGCCGGACGAAGCCGCGCTCGACGAAATGGGCGATCTGCGCGGCGTCGAGGACGCGGGCGCCGGTTTCAGGATGAACCATTGACGGATGTCTTTCGATATCGGCCAGCCGAGACGCCCGCCGCGCGGGCAGGCTGGCAAAGGACCTTCGGATGCGCAGCATCCGTTTGCGGTGCCGAGCGCGAGACGCGCTGCAGGTCCGCAGGAAGGTCAGACGAGATCGAAGACGGCAAACATCATCATGATGCGTGCAGTATCGCAGCGGCCGCCGGGGCGATCAACCCTGCGGGCCTCGGTCTGAGCCGAAAGGCGCGCTGGCCAAGCCGGCAGCTGCCCTGCCACGATATGGCATCCCCGGATTCGGGCCCGGATACTGAATGCGGATCGCCATCCTCTCCGACATCCACGCCAACCGCGAGGCGTTCGAGGCGGTGCTGCAAGCGGTGCGCCGGCTCGCGCCGGACACGCTGGTGCTGCTCGGCGATATCGTCGGATACGGCCCCGATCCGGGGTTCTGTGTCGATATCGCACGCGAACTCGTCACCGCCGGCGCGATCTGCATCCGCGGCAACCATGACCAGGCCGCCGTGCGCGGCCCCGCCGGCATGACGCCGAATGCGCATGAGGCGGCGCTGTGGACCAGGGCGCAACTCTCAGCAGGGCAAAGCGCCTTTCTCGACAGCCTGCCGCTGACGGCAAAGCTCGACGGCGTGCTCTTCGTCCATGCCAGCGCCCGCGACCCCGACGCCTGGCACTATGTCCGCGACCTCCGCAGCGCGGAAGCGTGCCTGGCGGCGACAGACGCGGCAACAGTGGTCTGCGGCCACACCCATCTGCCGACGATCTTCTATGCGAGGGCCGGGCGCGAGCCGGTGGCGTTCATCCCCCTGCGCGACGTCCCGGCGCCGCTTTCGGCCGTACACCGGCATGTCGTCGTGGTCGGCGCCGTCGGCCAGCCGCGCGACGGCGACCCGACGGCATGCTTTGCCCTGCTCGATACGCAGGCGCGCGAGGTCACCATGGTCCGCGTGCCCTACGACACGCAGGATACCGTGCGAAAGATCAGGGCGGCAGGCCTGCCCGACTGGCTCGGCCTGCGCCTGCAGATCGGCAGATAGGGGGCAAGATGGAACGGCCTCACACCGGCTCGGTCATCGATGGCTTCACCTTGGGCGAGCGGCTGAAGGCCGGCGGGATGGCAAGCCTCTGGCACGCCAGCCATCCGGATCATCCCGGACCGCTGGTCGTGAAGATTCCGGTGCTCGACCCCGGCGCCGACGTCTCTGCCATCGTCGGCTACGAGACCGAGGTGCTGATCCACAAGCGCCTGTCGGGCCCGCATGTGCCGCGCTTCGTCGCGTCGGGCGATCTTTCCCGCATCCCCTTCATCGCCATGGGTCTCGTTGCCGGCACAGCCCTGGCCGATCGCATCAGGCAGGCACCCCTACCCTTTCCGGAGATCCAGCGCATCGGCATCGCGATCGCGACGGCGCTGGCCGATCTGCACCGGCAGCACGTCGTCCATCTCGATCTCAAGCCCGAGAACGTGATCCTGACCGACAAGGGCGCGGTGCTCCTCGATTTCGGCCTCGCCCGCCATGCCGAATTGCCCGACCTGCTCGGCGAGGAGAGCACCGAGCCGATCGGGACATCAGCCTATATCGCGCCGGAGCAGGTGCTGGGCGAACGCTCCGACCCTGCGAGCGATCTCTTTGCGCTCGGCTGCCTGCTCTATCAGATGGCATCGGGCGAAGAGCCGTTCGGCCGGCCCAAGACCGTGCCCGGCATGAAGCGGCGGCTCTATCATGCGCCCAAATCCTTGCGCGCGGTCAATCCGCAGGCGCCGGCCTGGCTCGAGGCAATCATCGCACGCTGTCTCGAGGTCGATCGCGGCAGGCGCTATGCCGATGCGACCAGGCTCGCCTTCGACCTGCGCCACCCCGAGCAGGTCACCGTCTCGCGCAGGCGCCCGACCGCCGGGGAACGCAGCCTCGCCAAGCGGCTGGTCGACCTCTTCCAGAAGCGCCACGAAGCCGAGGTCACCGGCACGCCGACGGTGGCGCGACGCAAGGCCGGCCCCTCGATCGTGCTGACCGCCGTCGATCTCTCGGAGGGGCTGGATGCGCTGGCCGCCGCGATCCTCGCCGAGACGAGCCGGCTCTTGGCCGCCCGGCCAGACTCCGCCCTCGCCTGCCTGACGGTGCTCAAGACCGAGATCATCGGGGAGACCAAGACCGTCGATGCGGAAGGTCGCTCGCTCTACATTGGCCGGCTGGTAGCGCTGAAGGACTGGGCCCGGCCGCTGCACCTGCCGGAGGACCGCGTCAGCTATCACGTGATCGAGGCTGTCAGCGCCGCCGATGCGATCCTGCGCTATGCCGGGCACAACGACATCGACCATATCGTGCTGGGCGCGCGCTCCTCCTCGGCCGTGCGCCGCCATCTCGGCAGCGTCTCGACCAAGGTGGTGGCGGAAGCGCTTTGCTCGGTCTCGGTGGTGCGGGTGAAAGGCGGGGCGAGCGAGAAAGATCCCGAGAAGGATTAAATCGTACCAGGATCAGAACCGATCGGAGGTCTCATGAGCAGGACCCGATCTCTCAGCATCACTCTGCCGCATGAGATGGCGCGGATAGAGCGTCGACGACTATCTCGAGCCCCGCGATGGAGAGCGGATCGCACGCGATCATGTCGCCCGCCTCTACGTCCGCCGTAGATCGGAGCGAAGAATCGGCACCTTGGCCCCGTCCAACGCGGCTTTGGACTGAAATCCCGCAGCCGGTGGCGACGTTCTATGATCGGTGCTAGGACTTTTGGTTATCCAGCCTGACCTACGTTCATGCAGCTGAATCCGCTTCGTCACGCCGAACTCGTCACGGGCCGCAGACAGTCGGCTCTCATCGACCTCTGGGCGACGACGGGCTTTGCCGCGGCCGTCAGCGAGGTCACCGGTCCGCATCTCTACGAATTCGGGCAACTGCCGGTCCCGACGGTCGCGATCACGCTGTATGATGTACGGCGTCACGTGCTGATCGAGAACGGCAGGGTTCGGCGCGACGCGCCGGTGCGCGCTGGCCGATTTCGGATCGGCCAGCCGGGATGCAGCGTGGTTGTGGATGCCGTGCCCGATGTCGGCTCGGGCAAGCTGCTGCTGCTCTATCTCGGCGAAACCGTGCTCCGGGACGTGGCCGCCGCGCGCGGATCGACGGAGCCGATCGCCCTGATGGACAGGGCCTGGGACACCGAAGACCCGATGCTGGAGTTTTCCGCGAAGCGCCTGGTCGAGGCGAGCGCAAGCGGTCATCGCCCCAATCCGCTGCTGGCCGAACAGGTCGCCTACACGCTCGCGCTGCACCTGTCGGATCGCTACGCGATATCCGGCCCACCGAAATCCGAGCCTATGCCGCCCCTGGACGGAACGATGCGCCGGCGCATCGCCGAGTTCGTGCGCGCCGATATCGGCGCTCCCGTCACCTTGGCGGCCATGGCGAAGGTCGCCGGCATGAGTCCCTCCAGCTTTATCCGGAGTTTCAAGCGCTCGACGGGTCTCACGCCCCATCGTTTCGTGATCGAGGAGCGCGTCGGCGCGGCGAAACAATTACTGGCGACCTCCGACCTGCCGATCGTCGACATCGCCCTGGCGGTCGGCTTCTCGTCACAATCGCATTTCGGTGTCGCCTTTCGGGCGGTGACCGGCGCGAGCCCGGCACTCTATCGGCGCCAGATAGGCGGGCGTTGAGCATTTTTCGACAAAATTCCGGCATTCGAGCCGGCGCCGGAGAATTTTCCGGCAGACCGACCCGAAGGTTTTGAGAGACCTCTCCTGACGAACCTATCGCCCATCGAAGGCGAAGCGTGGGAGGTAACGACCAGTGACATCCTCAAGTACAGTCACGCCGATCGAAGACACGAGTCTGACCGGCTTCTACAAGGACATGACCGTCCCCGAAAAGCGCACCTTCTGGGCCTGCGCGACGGGGTGGGCGCTCGACGGCATGGATTTCATGATCTACCCGCTGGTGATCGGGACGATCATCACGCTGTGGAAGGTCGATGCGGGGACCGCCGGTCTCGCAGGCACCGTGACATTGCTCGCCTCGGCGGTCGGTGGATGGGGCGCCGGCTATCTCGCCGACCGGATCGGCCGCGTGCGCACGCTGCAACTCACCATCGTCTGGTTTTCCTTCTTCTCGCTGCTGTGCGCCTTCGCCCAAAACTTCGACCAGTTGCTCGTCTTCCGTGCCCTGCTAGGGCTCGGCTTCGGTGGCGAATGGGCCGCCGGCGCCGTGCTGATGGGCGAAACAATCCGGGCGCAGTACCGGGGACGTGCGGTCGGCTCGGTCCAGTCCGGCTGGGCTGTCGGCTGGGGGCTCGCCGTGCTGGCGCAGGCGGCACTGTTCTCGCTGCTGCCGGCGGAGCAGGCCTGGCGCTGGATGTTCGCGATCGGCGCACTACCGGCGCTGCTGGTCCTGTATCTGCGCGCCTATGTGAAGGAGCCGGAGGTCTCGGTCGAGACGCGCGCCAAGGGGGCAGCCTCCGGCGACAGGCCTTCGATCCTCGAGATCTTCAAAGGCCCGATTCTCAAGACGACCATCCTCGCCTCGCTGGTCGCGACCGGCTGCCAGGGCGGATATTACGCGATCACCTTCTGGGTCCCGCGCTTCCTGACGACCGAGCGCAAGCTCTCGATCGTGAGCTCCACCGGCTATCTCGCGGCGCTGATCATCGGTTCGTTCGTGGGCTACCTGGTCGGCGCCTGGTTCGCCGACAAATACGGCCGCCGCAACCTGTTCCTGACCTTTTCGCTCGGAGCGATGGTGGTGGTCCTGGCCTATACGCAGCTTCAGCTGTCGAACGAGCTGCTCTGGGTTCTCGGTTTCCCGCTCGGCTTCTTCGCCTCTGGCTATTTCTCGGGCATGGGCGCCTTCCTGACGGAGCTCTATCCGACCAGGCTGCGAGGCTCCGGCCAAGGCTTCTGCTATAATTTCGGCCGAGGCGTCGGGGCTCTCTTTCCCTTCCTGGTGGGCTATCTCTCGCAGATGACCTCGCTCGCCAA
This sequence comes from Allobosea lupini, assembly GCF_900109525.1. Taxonomy (GTDB): domain Bacteria; phylum Pseudomonadota; class Alphaproteobacteria; order Rhizobiales; family Beijerinckiaceae; genus Allobosea; species Allobosea lupini. The sequence continues at coordinate 993,183 of NZ_FOAN01000001.1, forward strand.
CGCCATCTGCCTGTTCGCGCTCATCGCCTACGTCCTGTTCTTCCTGGCCGCCTATGCGCTGCCGGAGACGCGCGGCAAGGTGTTGCAAGCCGATGCGTGAACAGCCTCCCTCGACGGATCGGGCCCCGGCTTGCCCTGGGCCCGATCCTCATCCGCACCGGCCGACGCGCTTCGTCGTGCCGCAAGGCGCGGTCGATACCCACGCGCACGTCATCGCGGCGCCGCCGGCCCATCCCTTGGTGAGTGGACGCAGCTACACCCCTCCCCCGGCGACTCCGGAGAGCTATCTGGCGATGCTGGACGCGACCGGCATGAGCCATGGCGTCCTGGTTCAGGTCAGCGTGCACGGCACGGACAACAGCCTGATGGTCGAGACCCTGACGGCGAACCGCGATCGGCTGCGCGGCATCGCCGTCATCCCTCTCGGCCTGCCCGACAGGGAGCTCGCTGCGCTCAAGGCGGCCGGCGTCGTCGGCTTGCGCCTGAACGTCCTTTATGGCGGCGGCGTCGGCTTCGATCAGCTGGATCAGTACGCGGCGCTCGCCCGGGAGATGGGCTGGCACCTGCAATTCCTCGTCGACGCGAAGGACCTTCCGGACCTGAGCCCGAGATTGGGCAAGCTGCCCGTGCCCTTCGTCGTCGATCATTGGGGGCATTTCCCGACCTCCCGCGGGATCGCCGACCCGGGCTTTCAGGCCCTCGTCTCGCTCGTTCGCGATGGTGCCTGGGTCAAGCTCTCGGGCGCCTATCGCAACTCGGTCGGGGGCCCGCCCTATGCCGACACCGTGCCCTTCGCCCGCCTGCTTCACGAGGCGGCGCCGGAGCGCTGCGTCTGGGGCTCCGACTGGCCGCATGTCGCGCATTGGCAGCACATGATGAATGTCGGCGACCTGCTCGATCTGCTCGCCGACTGGGTGCCCGATCCGGTAGCTCGCGCTCGGGTGCTCACTGACAATGCGCACCGCCTCTACGGCTTTGCGCCCGCGGGCCTGACGACGGCCTCTTCGCCCCCTGCGGCGACGGAACCGGGACGGCAGCCCTCATGACCGGCGATTCGCGCGCCACTGAGGAGGTGCAGACGGCCCTGCATCGGCTTCTGGGCGATGCCGGGCTCGCCTCGAATCAGGCCATGGCGTCCTATTGTGTCGACCGGCGTAGCGAGTTCGGCGCCCCCGCGCTCGCCGTGGCGCGCCCGAAGACCGCCGATCAGGTCGCGGCCATGGTCCGGCTCTGCGCCCAACGGAGCATCGCCATCTTGCCGCAATGCGGCAACACCAGCCTGGCGGGCGGTGCCGTGCCGATCGCCGGGCGGGCGCAGATCGTGCTCAATCTGTCGCGGATGAACGCGATCCGTTCCGTCGATCTCATCGGCATGACCATGACGTACAAGCAGCCCGCACAGCTCGAGCTGATGCAAACGATCAAGCAAGCGCCGGACCCGCACGCCATCATCAACCCGGGCAAGATCCAGGGCTAGAGCAATTCCGCAATTCCTCGACTCGTGGAATTTCCATAAGCTATTGTTTTATCGCATTTTCTTCACGCGAACCGGTACGACTTCGCTCGAAAGTGCTCTAGAATTCGGCAGGAGGCGCGGCGAGCTGGACCGCGACCGTGCCGAACCAGCGCGTCTCGACCTCGAAGCGCACCGGCACGGGGAACTCGCCGCCCTCGCGCAGCGCGAGCAGGACCGAGCCCTTCAGAGGCCGCATCGCCGCCTCGCGATCATCGTCATGCCGGAAGCCGGCGATGGTCCGGACGGTGAAGTCGCAGCGCAGCCCGCGGCCGTCCAGTGGCCCATGGTTGCTGACCTGCACCCTGGCCGAGGAGGTCATGACCGCGAGCGAGCGGCGGCGGCCGTCATAGATCGCCGTCGAGCCGTCGCAGCTTTCGCTCTCCGCCACCTTCTTGAGCATCCCGGCGAGGCCGGAGAGCGAGTCGACTGTGCCGCGGATCAGCTCGGGCGGGACAGCCTCGCGATCCTCGTTCGACGGCTCCAGCCGCCGGATCGTCGGCACGCTGCGCGGATAGTGCATCTCGCTGACATAGGCCCGGCCGCGCCATGAGCCGTTCGCCTGGTAGAGCCGCGGCTCGGGACCGCCGCGGCCCCAGCGGCCTTCGACCTTGCCGGATTGCTCGGCCGCCCCGACGAGCTGGGCCGCCCGGTAGGGGCGCGTGCGGATCTCGATACGATAGCCGGCGCGGTCGAGCAGCGAGGTGACCTCGATCTCGCCCAGCGTGACCCCGCCCAGCACCGTCACATCGTAGCGAAGGCGCAGCTCGCGCGCCGAGGCGGCCGAGGGAGCAGCGCAGCCGAGCGCCCCGGCGATCAGGGCCCCTGCCACGAGGGCCCTGGCCTGTCTCGATGTAACGCCGGCTGCCCTCCCGCCGCGCTCGGACTTCATCGCCCTCGCCAAAGAGGCTGAGCAGCCTCGCAGCCGCTGCGCGTCGTCACTGTCGAAGCCGCACCCGAGCATCCGCCTCATCCCGCACAGGACCGGCAGGTCCCCTTCCCTCCGCGTGGCCGCCCAGCATGACAGAGCCGAGGCGATGTGCCGTTGTAGCGTGAGGGACGAGAGACCAGCCATGCACAAAGGCGCGACGGCCCACGGTTTCGGCTCAGGCGATGCAGGGCCTCAGGGCCGACGGGTTCTGCAGGGATGCGCGCTGGCCTTCACCGACAGCCCGGCGCGGCCAATTCAACCCCTTCCAGGGCTAAGTCGTGAGCACCGTTCCAGCCGCGGCTTCCGGTCAGTAGGGCGTGACGTTCGCCGGGATCGTGACGATGGTCTGATCCCGCGGCAAAGGCGGGCCGGCGGGTTTCGTTCTGCCCAGCATTTCGAGAAGCGGCAGCACCGGATCGCGCGCAAGTTCACGGATAACGCGCCGCTCCAGCCAGTTCAGCCGCCAGGGCAGCACGGCCGCCTTGAAGAGGCGGCCACGATTTCTCAGCTCCAGCCCGTCCGGCGGCCCCTTTCCCAGGGCTTCCTTCGTCAAGGCCGCCCGGATGAAATCCAGGCCCGCGAGCGTCATGACATCCATTCGGAACCAGAAGCGCGGATTGCTCTCGATGAAGAAGACCTGACCATCGGCTCGTTCTCGCAGGTCGAACCCGATCACCCCATCGAGCTTGAGATGGGCGGCGACGACCCGGCTGAAAGCATTGACATTGGGGCGTCGAACGAAACGGATGCCATGGCGCGCAAAGGTGTAGGCGACTTGACCCGTGATCTCGCCGCGCTCGCACAGATAGAAGACGCAGAGATCACGGCCTGGAATGAAATCCTGTGCCAGGATCGGACTGTAGTCGATCCGCCCGAGCAGATCCTCCGGGCCGTTGATCCGGCGCACGCCCCATCCGCCATCGAGGTTCGTCGGCTTGACGATGAAGGGGTAGATCAGTGCGCCCGTGGCGGCGGCGGCGCGCAGCTCGGACCAGGTCTCGAAGATTCTCGTGCCGGGCACGGGCAGGTCGAGATCACGGCAGAGCTGATAAAAGGTGAGCTTGTTGTTCAGCAGATCGAACGCCTGCCCAGCAGGAACAGGGAAGCAAGGCGTCTCGAAGCTGTCCGGATAGGCTGCCAGAAAGCGGGTCGTGTGCCCACAGGTCGGAAGGATACAGGAAATCTGATGATCTTTTGCGTAGCTGTCTATCGTAGACGCCTCACCAGGACCAGCAAGCGCGAACGGTTTTCCTAGATCATGGAAGGCCCGACAGTGACGAGAATGCCTGAGCCAGGACCCATCGCCAGTCCCGATGATATGAATATCGTCGAAATACGAGGATACTGCTTTCAGTATCCTGTATTCCATCCGAAATCTGTCTGCCAGAAGGATTGCGCGACCGCTCATTGCTCGACTTCCCGCTGCGGGCGCCAAATGAGGATGAGGCACATCTGAAATTTCTTTTTCCGATTATCGGATTTCCTCATATTCGCCTGCCTGCTCCCCTCCCGCAACCGATCTGCCCACGAACCAATGGTGTTAAGCCGATTGATCTCTGGAAGGCGCGAGGCCTTCGTAGATCATGAGGCAGCGCATTCGGTCCTTGGGGTCGCAGGTGGACGAGGCCGATCCTATCAACGCAATGAACAGGCAGTCGGGCACGGCGTGGCGCGGCGACCTGCCCTCTCGCCTGCCGCGCTCCTCCGGGGCCGTCCGAGCGTATCCCGCGCAGCCACTCGGCCAGGCCGAGAGGCTTGAATCGGAGATCGTCACTGCCTCGGATTTCGCGCGCTATCAGGATGACTGGGACGATCTTGTCCGTCGCGCCCTGATTCCGAACGTCTACATGCACCCGGCGGTTGCGCTCGCCGCCGAACGGCAGGCTGGACGGCCTGTCGTCGTCGCGCTGGCCTGGCGGGTATCCGGGCTCGGTCGGATTCTCGTCGGCGCCTGGCTTCTGGGCGAGTTCACAGAGCGGCGCGGCTTCTTCAGGGTTCTCGATACGGCGTTGAACCGGCTCGTCTTCTCGGGCACGCCGGTCGTCGACGCCGGCCTGGTGCCGGACGTGCTCGACAAGCTGCTGGACGCCATCGCCGACCAGCCGAACCTTCCCGGGATCATCGTCGCATCCGATCTGAATGCGGACGAGCGCTTGCTGCCGTGCCTGCGCGAGGTTCTCGCCCGGCGCCGGTCCCGCGCCGTGGTCGTGGGGCGGCGACGGCGAGCCGTCCTGACGCGCGGAACCGAGGCGGAGTTCCCGAGGCATCCGGAGGCCTCCGCGAAGCAGAAGCAGAGCTTCCGCCGGAGAAGCCGGCGAATGGCGGAGTCCGGCATCCTGCCTGTCACCCTGACGCGCGGGCCGGAGATCAGGGACGCGCTCCGGGCCTTCCTCCAGATCGAGGCCGACGGCTGGAAGGGCAAGCGGGAGTGCAAGGGCTGGGCGATCCGGCTCGATCCGGCGCTGGAGCCGTTCGCGGCCGAGATGATCGAGGGCCTGGTGCGCGCCGGATGCGCGAGCATCGAAGGCTTGCGGCAGGGCGAGCGCTGGATCGCCTTCTCGATCTGGCTCCGCTCCGGCTCGCGCGCCTTCGGCTGGAAGATGGCCTATGACGAGGCCTTCGCCAGCCTCGGCCCCGGGCGCCAGCTCTCGGAACGGGTGACGGCGACGTTCACGTCCGATCCCGCACTGGCCGATTTCGACAGCTGCAACGGCTCGGAGACGTCCTTTCACGCCACGATCTGGCCAGAGCGGCTCGACCTGGTCGACATCGTCATCGACGCCCGCCGCGGCGGCTCGGTGCCGGGCACGCTCTTCATGATCGTCGAACTCGCGTATCGCCGCGGGCGAGAATGGCTGAAGGCCGCGCGCGATACGGTGCGCGCATCTTGGCGTCGCTTGCGCTCAGGACGCTGACCACGCCTTGGCTGAGGCAGTTTCGCGACATGGCGATAGCGCGGCCTTCGGCTGAAAACGGCCCTGTCTCGATGCGATGCCGGCTGCCCCCTCCCCGCGCAAGGTCGCCGTCGCCGGAGCAACTGCACAGCCTCGCAGCCGCTACGCGTCGTCGCTGTCGAAGTCGCGCCCGAGCATCCGCATCATCCCGCACAGGACCGGCTGGTCCCCTTCCCTCCGCGTGACCGCCCGGCGTTACAGCGCCGAGGCGATGAGCCGTTGTAGCGCGGACGATAAGAGCCCCGCCATGGACGAAGGCGCGACGTGTTGCGGGTCGGGTGGTGTGCGGCTCGGTGCTGACGGATTCTTCAACGACACGCCGCTGGGCGTCATCTGTTCTTCAAGCCAGCACTGCTCCAGAGACACGCCGGACGAGGTGAACTTGCGCGCCCTCGCGCCAACTGGAATCTAGCAGCGCAATAAGAACAGACGGAGCGCGTTTGGCGACCAGGGCGTAGTCAGGCCTCGGGTGAAGGAGCGCTATAGATACCGCGCTTGTCACTCGTTCGAGCAGATAGTCCACGAGCTGGCGGACTGCCAACAATCAAGGAATCGGCCTGCACGAGCGAATCCTGACTGCCCAGTCGAGAAGCGGGCCAGCGCGCAATATCGCAACCAACAATATACAATACACTATCAATAAATATATCTAGTTGAATTTTGAATTTCATAAATTGAATTTGAAATTGACTTTTTTGAAATATTTTATTGCGAGACTGAATGAGAATGCCCCTTCGCATTCAACCATGAGCGCGGATCAGCGCCTGAGTGGGCACCCATGACGACACGCACCCGTTGGCAGTTTTCCCATCTGCGACTCAGCCATCAGATCATCTTGATGCTGTGTACCGTCCTCGGGCCGTTTGGACTGATGACATATCTCTACGTCACTAACGCCAACAAGGACATCACGTTCGTTCAGAAGGAGATGCAGGGTCTTCGCTATATCAAGACCCTGATACCCCTGTTAAACTTGAGCGATTCAGTCTATTCGTCGCCTTACGGTCCGGAAAGCTTGGCCGAAGCGCAGCGCGCCGCAGCCGAACTTGACGCAGAGCTCAAGTCGGGCGCCGCCAGCGCAGTCTTCTTCGCTGCGATGCGTAGCAGCGACAAACTGACCGCAATCGACGCTGGCGCGGCAGTGTTCACGAAAATCGCTGACGGCTCGAATCTGACGCTGGACCCAGATTTGGACAGCTACTATGCGATGGATACTCTTGTCACACGTTGGCCGGAGCTTATCGCGGCTGCAGCCGCCGTTCGCGAGAGAACCGCGAGCTTCGCCAAGACGGGCGACGTAGGGCTATTGCCATTTGCAGAGTTCGTCAGTTCCATCTCTCGCTTCGAGCGGGCCGCAGAGGCCGTGCGGACCTCGTTGTCGAACGGTTTCGAGGGAAACGCTGACGGAGAGCTGCGCACGAACCTGACTCCCTCGCTGCGATCGTTGGAGGAAATTGCCCGCATAATAACCTCCGCAGCCGACGGCGTGATCAGCGCGCCCGTGGCGTCGACTCGACAGGCAAAAGCAGCAGAGACAGCCGCGGGCGCCGAGCGCCTTATCGCAACAAGTCGTTTCTTTGCCGATGGCACGGCTTCTGAACTTAATCGCTTGCTACAAAAGCGTCTTGACGGCCTACAGTCGGACCGGGCGAAGAAACTCGGCATCGAGGCTGGCTTTCTATTGCTAACTCTACTCAGCGTGGTCGTCATTATTCGTTCGATCAACCAGCCTGTAAAAGACTTGATCCTCACGATCGGACGCTTCGAGATCGGCGACTTCCAGCTTCAGGTGCCGCATACTGAGCGTCGGAACGAACTCGGCGAGATCGCGCGCGCGCTTTATCGCTTCAAGGAGATGGGAGCGCACAGTGCGCTGACCAAGGCGGCCATCGAGACATCGGGAATCAACGTGATGATCACGGATGTCGACGAGCATGTGGCATTCATGAGTCGTGGTTTGCGAACCCTGCTGAGCGAGTTGGAACCCGAATTCCGAGCGGCGGACCCCACTTTTGCGATCGATGGGCTCATCGGTCGCCACATCGATAGCTTCCGTGCGAACGGCAACTTGACGCGCCGATTGCTCACGGAGACGCAAGAAGTGCGGAAGGTCAGCTATTCGGTGGGCGGCCGCTCCATCCATGTCGACATGACATATATCCGCGACAATGTCGGGCAGGTCATCGGGCATACACTCATCTGGTATGACATCACTGCGAACCTTGAGGCCGAGCGGGAGATAGCGGAGCTCGTCGCAGCCGCCGCAACCGGTCATTTCGGCCTGACATTGAGTCTCGATGGCAAGAGCGGGGCCGCCCTCGAGATCGCCCAGGGTCTCAACTCGATCGCAGCCATGATCAATTCCGCAACAGCCGACTTCGCAAGCGCGCTTTCCGCAATGGCAAGGGGCGAACTGACACAGCCGGTCGCGGGGGAATACGCGGGTGTCTTCGGCACGTTGAAATGCGCGATCAACGACACGGTGCAGCGACTAGCTACCATTATCGCAGCCATCCAGGTCAATGCGAACGGAGTCGCCCAGGCTGCCGACGAGATCCGTAACGGCGCCAACGAATTGGCTGCACGAACCGAAGAGCAGGCGGCCGCCCTGGTGGAAACGGCTGCGACGACGGAGGAACTGACGGCCTCGGTCAAGACCAGTTCTACCGCTGCCCACCATGCTGCTGCACGCGCTAGGGAAGCGATGGATCTGGCGCGGAACGGATGGTCGATTGCGGAGGATGCAGTCAACGCGATCGGTCAGATCGAAGCCACGTCTGGGCGGATTACCGACATCACCGCGGTGATAGACCAAATCGCCTTCCAGACCAATCTGCTAGCCTTGAATGCAGCGGTCGAGGCCGCTCGAGCTGGGGATGCCGGCCGCGGGTTCGCCGTCGTGGCGTCGGAAGTACGTAGTTTGGCCCAGCGTTCCAGCGCCGCCGCAAAGGACATAGGCGCACTTCTCAATGCATCGGGCCGCGAAGTCAGTGAAGGAGTGCAACTCGTCAAGGCCGCAGGAGGCGCACTCGACGATATCATGAAGGCGTCCAGCACACTCGCGGATTTGGTTGCATCCATTGCGGACGCAAGCGCCGAGCAGGCAACCGGAATCCATGAAGTAAGCCAGACGATGGAGCACATCGACAGTACGACACAACGGAACGCGGCGCTCGCCGAAGAAAGCCTGGCTGCCGCGACGGAACTATCAGGACAAACGGCCCAATTGCGCCAACTCGTGGCTGGGTTTCGTATCGCCCAGGCACCTGCCTCCCCCAAACAAGCGCAATCGGTGACGACCATGCCAGTCCGCCAACTGCAACGAGTGGTGTGACTCCCCTAACACAAGCGCCATGCAAGCGTAGCGCATTGATGGGATCACGCCGCCTCCTTCACCAATATCAAACTGACTGTTCATTCTGGCATGGACCCTCTATCGTCGTGAGACTCGCATTGCCGGGCACGGTATCGCCCGGCAACATCGACTAAGATGTGGTCCTGCACTCTATGCCTGAAGCAATCATCCCAGTCTTGCGAACGTTTCCGATGTTCGCGGACGCTAAAGAAAGCACTTTACGTGCATTGGTGCCCCACTGCATCTTCCAATCTTTCTCGGCAGGAATAGCGATCAACAAAGTCGGCCAGCCACCGAGCTACATTTATTGCCTGCGCTCCGGATCGGTCGAGGGTTGGGCTAGGCTCAATGCAGCTGAAACCGTGGTCGCTACAGCAAGCGCTCCCATGGTTTTTGAGGTGGCGACCGCGATCCATAATCACCCGACAGTGGTGGCCATCGTGACGAGAGAGCATTGCGAGACGATCGCCATCGAAACGAGCGCCTTCCTGCAAGCGCTCCAAGACGATCAGGCAGTCTGCCATGCCGCACTCGTCCACGCCTCGCGTGTCAGCATGTTGATGATCGATCGTCTATTGGACCACAAGCTTCGCACAGCGGAGGAGCGTCTGGGGCAATGGATCCTGTCCGCCATGAAACCGAACGATAGTTTCACGGTCCAGATCGACTTCTCGAAGCGATCTCTGGCATTGGAGCTCGGCATGTCACCTGCTAACTTGTCGCGGCTCTTCAATGTGCTGCGCGAGCATGGCGTCGAGGTCACCGGTAAGACCATGAAGATCATCGACCTCGCGAAACTGCGCGCCCTCGCCGGAGATTTAAATTAGCCGGGATGCAATTGAGGACCCGCGAACGATGTTCGCCGCACTGCATCAATCGCAGTCCCAAAGCCTCTACCAAATGATATATCGTCTCAATGTCCGGGCGGGTCACGTCCGGGGCAACAACATCGCGCACCCCGCAACCCCGCCCGGCGCCGTTAAGCCGCCTCAGCCATCTCCCCCTTCTCCTCCACCCCATGCTGCCTGAGTGGCTTGTTCCCCGAGAGCTTGCGCATCAGCACGTAGAACACCGGCGTCAGGAAGATGCCGAAGGCGGTGACGCCGATCATGCCGGCGAAGACCGCGATGCCCATGGCCTGGCGCATCTCGGCGCCCGCCCCGGTCGAGAGCACCAACGGCACCACACCCATGACGAAGGCGAGCGAGGTCATCAGGATCGGCCGCAGGCGCAGGCGGCTGGCCTCGATCGCGGCCTCGACCGGCGTGCGCCCCTCGAATTCGAGCTCGCGCGCGAATTCGACGATCAGGATGGCGTTCTTGGCGGATAGTCCGACCAGGACGACGAGGCCGATCTGGGTGAAGACGTTGTTGTCGCCACCGCTCCACCAGACGCCGGCCATCGCCGCGAGCAGGCCCATCGGGATGATCAGCAGGATCGCGACCGGCAGGGTCAGGCTCTCATATTGCGCCGCCAGCACCAGGAAGACGAGCAGGATCGCGACCGGGAAGACCAGGATGGCGGAATTGCCGGCCAGGATCTCCTGATAGGTCAGCTCGGTCCATTCGAAGGCGAAGCCCTTGGGCAGGGTCTCGGCGGCGATCCGGGTGACGGCGTCCTGCGCCTGGCCCGAGGAGAATCCGGGAGCCGGGCCGGCATTGATGTCGGCGCTGAGGAAGCCGTTATAGCGCATGGCGCGTTCGGGGCCGGCATCGGTGCGCACGTTGAGCACGGCCGAGAGCGGGACCATCTCGCCCGAATTCGAGCGGACCTTGAGCTTGCCGATGTCCTCCTGATAGGCGCGGTAAGGGGCGTCGGCCTGGACGCGCACCGTGTAGGTGCGGCCGAACTTGTTGAAGTCGTTCACATAGGACGAGCCCAGATAGATCTGCAGCGTCTCGAAGACATCGGTGACGGGAACGCCGAGCTGGCGCGCCTTGGTGCGGTCGATGTCGGCATAGAGCTGCGGCACGTTGACCTGGAAGCTCGAGAACATGCCGGCGAGCTCGGGCGCCGTCGCGGCCTTGGCCATGAAGGCCTTGGTCGCCTCGTCGAGCGCCTTGTAGCCGAGGCCGGCGCGGTCCTCGATCTGCAGCTTGAAGCCACCGATGGTGCCGAGGCCCTGGACGGGCGGCGGCGGAAACATCGCGATGAACGCCTCCTTGATGCCGGCGAACTCCTTGTTGAGCTGCATGGCGACGGCGTTGCCCGAGAGCGAAGGGTCCTTGCGCTGGTCGAAGGGCTTCAGGCCGACGAAGACGATGCCGGCGTTCGAGGAGTTGGTGAAGCCGTTGATCGACAGGCCGGGGAAGGAGATCGCGTTCTCGACGCCGGGATGCTTCAGCGCGATCGCGTCCATCCTGCGGATGACGTCCTCGGTGCGGTCGAGCGTCGCCGCGTCGGGCAGCTGGGCGAAGCCGACGAGGTACTGCTTGTCCTGGCCCGGCACGAAGCCCGACGGCACCTTCTGGAAGAGCATGACGGTCAGGCCGACGAGGCCGGCGTAGACCACGAGCATCACGGTCTTGCGGCCGAGGATGCGGGTGACGCCGCCGCCATAGGCTTCGGAGCTGCGGTTGAAGAAGCGGTTGAAGCCGCGGAAGAACCAGCCGAACAGGAAGTCCATGCCGCGGGTCAGCGCATCCTTGGGGGCGTCATGGCCGCGCAGCAGCAGCGCCGCGAGCGCCGGCGACAGGGTCAGCGAGTTGATCGCCGAGATCACCGTCGAGATCGCGATGGTGAGCGCGAACTGGCGGTAGAACTGGCCGGTCAGGCCGCTGATAAAGGCGAGCGGGACGAAGACCGCGACGAGGACGAGCGCGATCGCGATGATCGGGCCGGAGACCTCGCGCATCGCCTTGTAGGTGGCTTCGCGCGGCGACAGGCCGTTCTCGATGTTGCGCTCGACATTCTCGACCACGACGATGGCGTCGTCGACGACGATGCCGATCGCCAGCACGAGGCCGAACAGCGAGAGCGCGTTGATCGAGAAGCCGAAGAGGTACATCACCGCGAAGGTGCCGACGACCGAGATCGGCACGGCGACGAGCGGGATGATCGAGGCGCGCCAGGTCTGCAGGAAGACGATGACGACGAGCACGACCAGCGCGATCGCCTCGAGCAGCGTCGAGATCACCGCCTTGATCGAGGCGCGGACGAACTGGGTGGTGTCGTAGACGATCGAGTAGTCCACGCCCTCGGGCATGTTCTGCTTGATCTCGCGCATCGTCTCCTGGACGCGGTCGGCGATGGCGATGGCGTTGGAATTCGGCGCCTGGAAGACCGGCACGGCGACGGCCGACTTGCCGTTGAGCAGCGAGCGCAGCGCGTATTCGGCGGCGCCCAGTTCGATGCGGGAGACGTCCTTCAGGCGCACCACCGCGCCGCTCGCGGCAGTCTTGACGATGATCTCGCCGAACTCCTCCTCGCTGGCGAGGCGGCCCTGCGCATTGACCGAGAGCTGCAAATCGAGCCCCGGCCCGCTCGGCGAAGCGCCGATGACGCCGGCAGCGGCCTGAACGTTCTGGGCCCGGATCTCGCGGACGATGTCGGAGGGCGAGAGGCCGTGCTCGGCAACCTTTTGCGGGTCGAGCCAGACGCGCATCGAATAGTCGCCCGAGCCGAAGAGCTGGACCTGGCCGACGCCGTCGATGCGTGCCAGCCGGTCCTTGACATTGAGGACGGCGTAATTGCGCAGATAGGTCATGTCGTAGCGGCCATTCGGCGAGGTGATGTGCACCACCATCGTCAGGTCCGGCGAGCTCTTGATGGTGGTGACGCCGAGACGGCGCACCTCCTCAGGCAGGCGGGGTTCCGCCTGGGAAACCCGGTTCTGGACCAGCTGCTGGGCCTTGTCCGGATCGGTGCCGAGCTTGAAGGTGACGTTCAGCGTCATCACGCCGTCGGTCGTCGCCTGGCTCGACATATAGAGCATGCCCTCGACGCCGTTGATCTGCTCCTCGATCGGCGTCGCCACGGTCTCGGCGATGACGCGCGGATTGGCGCCGGGATATTGCGCGCGCACCACCACAGTGGGCGGCACGACCTCGGGATATTCCGAGATCGGCAGCGCCCGCAGCGCCAGCAGGCCGGCGAGGAAGATCAGGACGGAGAGGACACCGGCGAAGATAGGCCGGTCGATAAAGAACTTCGAGAGGTTCATGGGGGTGCCCCTTCAAGGCGGCGGCCCCGCCGGTCCCGAAGCGGCCGGCGGGGCGATAGAACTGGGATGGGATCGCGCGCCTTAGCGCTGCGCGAGCTCGGTCGTGGGCTTCTTCAGTTCGGAGCGCTCGGCCATCGGCACCTGCTCGGGGGCGACGGAGGCGCCAGGGCGGATACGCTGCAGGCCGTTGACGACGATCTGCTCGCCCGCTTCCAGCCCGCTGGTGACGATGCGCAGGCCCTCGGCGGCCGTGCCGAGCGTGACCTCGCGCCACTGGGCCTTGTGGTCCTTGCCGACGACGAAGACGAACTTCTTGTTCTGGTCGGTGCCGACAGCCCGCTCGTTGATGACCAGTGCTGGTTCGGACTTGGCCTGGCCCATGCGCAGGCGCACGAACTGGCCGGGCATCAGCGCGCCGTCCTTGTTGTCGAAGATCGCCCGGACGCGGACCGTACCGGTCGCGGCGTCGATGCCGTTGTCGACGAAGTTGAGATGGCCGGAGACCGGCGCGGCCTCGTTCGCCGCAGTCGTCATCTGCACCGGGATGCGCTTGAGGTCGCGCGGCTTGCCGGGCTCGGCCGGCAGCGTCGCCAGCGCCTTCAGCAGCGAGCCCTCATCGGCGTTGAAGCCGGCATAGACCGGATCGACCGAGACCAAAGTCGTCAGCAGCGGCGCATTGGCGCCGGCGGCGACCAAGTTGCCGACGGTGACTTCCAGTCGGCCGATGCGGCCGCCGATGGGGGCGCGGATCTGGGTGTAGTCGAGGTTGAGCCTGGCCGACTGCAGGGCGGCGCGGGCGGCGCGCTCGTTGGCCTGCGCCTCGCGCAGCGCATTCAGCCTGGTGTCGAGGTCGCGCTGCGAGACGTTCTGCGTCGACATCAACTTCTGACCGCGCTCATGCTCGCCCGCGGCAAGCGCGACGCGGGCCTCGGCCGCAAGCAACTGGGCCTGGGCCCGCTCGAATTCGGCCTGGTAGGGCGCCTGGTCGATGCTGACCAGCAGATCGCCCTGCTTGACCAGCGCGCCTTGCGAGAAGTGCACCTGCTCGACGACGCCGGAGACGCGCGAGCGAATCTCGACGCGCTCGATCGCTTCGAGTCGGCCGGAGAACTCGGCCCAGCTGACCAGCGCGCGCTGCTCGACGACCGCGACCGAAACCGGCGTCGCCGGCGGTGCGGCGGGAGCGGTGTCGCCTTGCGCGGTGTTCGAGCCATGGACGGCGGCAGTGAGCGCCGCAAGCGAGACGCCGGCGGTGATGGCAACGCCCAACAGGGCATGACGGACCGTTCCCAGAATCATGGGTTCATTCCTTCGTGGAGAGAGGTTGAAAGAGCGGACGACCGGCGGTTCTAGGACGGTGCGGTCGCGGTGAAGAACTCGCTGACGTGATGACAGGCCGCGCACAGGCAGGAGCCGTCGCGGGGCCCTTCGGCGAAGGCATCCGGCCAGCGGCTCGGGCCGCCGACGATGCGGATGGTGGTGTCGACGCCGGCCGCCTTCAGCCGGTGGGCATAGTTGACGCTCTCGTCGCGCAAGAGGTCGTCTTGGGCGGTGACGATCAGGGCCGGTGCGAGCCCGGTCAGCCTGACGGCATTGACGGGGGCAGCGTAAGGATGCGCCGCCTTTTCGGGCGAGCCGAGATAGGCATGCCAGCCATCGGCCCAGCGGCAGCCGACCGGGCCGGCCTCGGCATTGCGGAAGGAATAGGTGCCGAGGCAGGAATCGAGCATCGGCGAAAACAGGATCTGGCCGGCGAGCGGCGGGCCGTGCCGGTCGCGCGCCATCATGGCGAGGGCTGCGGCCAGGTTGCCGCCGGCCTCCTCGCCCGCCACATAGAGCGGCGCGGTCTTCCCGACCCAGCGCGCCTTGTCGCGGGCGATCTTCTCGAGCGCCGCATAGGAGGCTTCGAGCGCCTGCGGGAAGGGATTGGCGGGTGCGAGCGGATAAGGCAGCGAGATCACGATCGCGCCCGCCTCGGCCAGCGTGGTCGCGACAGCTTCGCCGGACGCAAGCGTGCCGCTGTCGAAGGTACCGCCATGCAGATGGACGACAAGGCCAGCCTCGTCCGGCACGGCAGCCGGCGCATAGAGCCGGCCGGCGAGCTTGTCGCGCCCGACCGCAACGCTCTGCTCGCGCCAGAAGACGGCGCGGCGATAGCGGCTTTCCGGGACGGACGGGACGAGCATGGCGACGGCGCCTGACGAATGTTGCGGTGCATCACGATTTAGGTGATGCTCTCAGCTTAATAAACCGCCGTTCTGCTCCTACATTATTTCCATATGGAAACAATCGACGGACTATCCGGAGCCTCGATATGGACCAGCTCAACGCCATGCGCGCCTTCGTGCGCGTCGTCGAAGTCGGCACCTTCACCCGCGCCGCCGAGCTGCTCGACTTGCCCAAACCGACCGTGACCAAGCTGATCCAGCAGCTCGAAGGGCATCTGCACGCGCAATTGCTCAACCGCACGACGCGGCGCGTCACCGTGACGATGGACGGCGCCGCCTATTACGAACGGGCGCTGCGCGTGCTCGGCGAGATCGACGAGCTCGACCAGAGCATGGCCTCCTCGCAGGCCCGGCCGAGCGGGCGCCTGCGCATCGATGTCAGCGCGTCGTTCGCCACCGACATCATCCTGCCGGCCCTGCCCGGTTTCCTGGCCCGCTATCCCGAAATCCAGGTCGACATGGGCCTGTCCGACCGGCCAGCCGACCTGATCGGCGAGAATCTCGACCTCGCCATCCGTGCCGGCGCGATCGAGGATCAGAGCCTGATCGCCCGCCGCATCGGCGAGATGATGCTGATCACCTGTGCGACGCCGGGCTATCTCGCCAAGCATGGCACGCCGCAGCACCCGCGCGATCTGGAGGACGGCCATCTCGCGATCGGCTATCGCCGGGCCGGCACCAGCCGCATCATGCCCTTCACCTTCGCCAGCCCGAAGGAGACGATCGAGATCCAGGGCGACTATGTCGTCTCCCTGAACGACGGGACCGGCTATGTCGCCGCCGGGCTGGCGGGGCTCGGCGTCATGCAGGTGCCGACGTTCATGGCGATGGCGCACATCGCCTCTGGCCGGCTCGTCCCGATCCTGACCGACTGGTGCACGAAGCCGAAGCCGCTGCACATCATCTATCCGCCGAACCGCCACCTCTCGAACAAGGTCCGCGTCTTTGTCGACTGGCTGGCCGAATTGTTCGCGCGGAACGCGTTGCTTCAGGGCAAGCCGCTGCTGCCCTGCCCTGGCGGCGTCGCCGCGGAGGCGCTCGCTCATCAGTCCGAGCAGGCCGCCTAGCCGCGCAGGTCCGAGATGACGGGCCGGCGGTTCCATCGCATCGCGAACTGGCCTAACCAGAGGCGCCGGCTTTCCGCCGCGTTCCTCAAGCAGCCAGGTCCGCCCGATGTCCCGCAGCGTCCGCGACAAGCTCGAAGCCAATCTCGCCCGCATCGGCGACGGCGCCCCGGTCTTCACAAAGCTTTTGCTCGACACCGCGCGCGCCGAGGCCGACGCCGCCGATCGCCGCCGCGAAGCCGGGCTGCAGTTGAGCGCGATCGACGGCACGATCGTCTCGGTCAAGGACCTGCTCGACGTGAAGGGCGTGACGACCTGGGCCGGCTCCAGCGTGCTGAAGGGCGCAACCGCAGCGGCTCAGGATGCGCCTTCGGTGGCGCGGCTGCGCCGGGCCGGCGCGGTGATCATCGGCAAGACCAACATGACCGAGTTCGCCTTCTCCGGCATCGGCCTCAACACCACCTTCGGCACGCCTGGCAGTGCCGTCGACAAGGCGCGCATCCCGGGCGGCTCCTCGTCCGGCGCGGCGGTCTCGGTGGCGGAAGGCTCGTCGGAGCTGACGGTCGGCACCGATACCGGCGGCTCCTGCCGCATCCCTGCCGCCTTCAACGGCATCACCGGGATGAAGCCGACGCACAAGACGGTTCCCGATGAGGGCTGCTTCCCGCTGGCGCCGAGCCTCGATTCGATAGGCCCGCTGGCCAAGGATGTGGCCGGCTGCGCGCGCCTGCTCTCAGTGCTGGCGGATCGACCCTTCGATCTCGCGGAAGGCCTGTCGCCGGCCCGCATCCGCCTCGGCGTGGCGCGCGGCGGCTTCCTGGCCGAAGCAGCCCCGTCCGTCGCCAAGGCCTATGAGGCGGCGATCGAGCGCGTGACGCGGCTCGGCATCGCGGTCGAGCCGGTCGATCTCGACGGGCTTTGGCAGGAGATGCTGGCAATATGCCCGGTGCCGCTGGTCACGGTCGAGGCAGCGGCGGTGCATCGCGACCTCCTGGAGAGCAAGGCCGAGACTTACGACCGGCGCGTCGCCGCCCGCATCGCCATCGGAGTGCCCTGCAAGGCGACCGACTACATCATCGCCATGGAGAGGCGCCGGGCGCTGATCGGAAGACTCGCCGCCCAGCTCGACGGGCTCGACGGCTTCCTGGCGCCGACCGTGCCGATCGAGGCGCCGACGATCGCCGCGATGGAGGCGGATGACGAGGCCTTCTTCGCGGCCAATCGCCTGATCCTGCGCAACCCGGCCTTCGGCAACCTGTTCGACCTGTGCTCGATCTCGCTGCCGATGCCGCTCGGCGACAAGCTCTCGGGCGGGCTGATGCTGAGCGCCGTCGCAGGCCGGGACCAGCAGCTGCTCAACATCGCCAAGCTGATCGAGCCGGCCGCAGCAGGCTGAGCGGGCGGATCAGCCCCTCACCTCGCCCAGCGACCAGGGCAGCTCCTCGCCGCCTCTGAAAATGACGACGTCCTCCTCGCCGACCGCTACCGTCGGCGAGACCCGGCAGGGCCGCTTCTCCAGCGTGATCGTGCCTTCGTTCAGCGGCAGGCCGTAGAAGCGCGCGCCGTTCTCGGAGGCAAAAGCCTCGAAATGATCGAGCGCGCCCTCCTCGTCGAAGACCTGGACATAGGTCTGCAGGGCGGTGGCGCCGCCGAAGACGCCGGCCGAGCAGCACTCCGCCTGCTTGGCGCTGCGCAGATGCGGGGCCGTGTCGGTGCCGATGAAGAAATTGCCGTCGCCGGCGGTGACCGCCTTGCGCAGAGCGAGACGGTGGCGTTCACGCTTGGCGACCGGCAGGCAATAGAGATGGGGCCTGAGGCCGCCCTGGAAGATCGAGGTGCGGTTGATGATCAGGTGATGCGGCGTCACCGTCGCCGCTGCCCGGCCGGCATGGGCGCGCACCAGTTCGACGGTCTCGGCAGTGGTGACATGCTCGACCACGACCTTCAGGCCCTGATGCCGCTTCAGCAGCGGCAGCATCTCTGTCTCCATGAACACCGCCTCGCGGTCGAAGATGTCGACGGCCGGGTCGGTCGCCTCGCCATGGACGAGGACCGGCATGCCGATCTTTTCCATTCGCTCCAGCACCGGGGCGAGCTTGGGAATGCTGGTGACCCCGTGATGGGAATTGGTCGTCGCGCCCGAGGGATAGAGCTTGGCCGCGGCCCAGACGCCGTCGCGGAAGCCGCGTTCGATCTCATCCGGATGGGTCGAGTCGGTCAGATAGCAGGTCATAAGGGGCGTGAAATCGTTGCCGTCCGGGCGCGCCGCCAGGATGCGCTCGCGATAGGCCGATGCCGCGTCGACCGAGGTGACCGGCGGGACCAGGTTCGGCATGATGATGCCGCGTTTGAACTGCGCGGCGGTGAAGGGCAGCACTGCCTTCAGCATGGCGCCGTCGCGCAGGTGGACATGCCAATCGTCCGGGCGGCGGATTGTCAGTGTCTGCGCCGGGGTGGCAGCCTTGGCCTCGCTGCTGCCGAAGAGTTCCGTGACGCTCATGCCCTGCCCCTGTGCTGACCTGCCCCCAAACGAATCCGCAGGCAGGCCTTACTCTCGTTAAGGACTGCCATAGCCGACGCCATGCCAACTGCGAAGCGCGGGAATCTTCCCGCACCAAAACGCGGGTCGTCCCGGGCGACCGAAGGGAGACCCGGGACCCATTCCGGAGCCTTTCCGATAGAGGTTCCGGAATGGATCCCGGATCTCCGCTTCGCTCCGTCCTGGATGACTCGCGAAGGTGGGATAAGGTCAAGCCCAACGATCTTCCGGGGACAGCGCACGGCAGGGATTGACCTTCACCGGCAACCTGTCGAGAAGAGGCCGTTTGCGAATTCGACACGAGCCGCGCCAACGCCTGCAAACGGCGAAGGCTGGCGCGCGCTGGCCCTGGAGACCAAGACCATGCCCAATCTCTACATGCCGGTCGACCGGGATACCATCGCGCTCGAAGCGGCCAAGATGCTGCTGGAGATCAAGGCAGTCCACTTCTACCAGGACAAGCCCTTCATCTTCACCTCCGGCTGGGCGAGCCCGGTCTATATCGATTGCCGCAAGATCATTTCCTTCCCGCGGCTGCGCTCCTCGCTGATCGACTTCGCCGCGACGACGATCGTGCGTGACATCGGTTATGAATCGATCGACATCGTCGCGGGTGGCGAGACCGCCGGCATTCCCTTCGCCGCCTGGATCTCCGACCGGCTCTCGCTGCCGATGCAGTATGTCCGCAAGAAGCCCAAGGGTTTCGGCCGCAATGCCCAGATCGAGGGCGAGGTTGTCGAGGGCGCGCGCACGCTGCTGGTCGAGGATCTCGCCACCGACGGCGGCAGCAAGGTCAATTTCTGCAAGGCGCTGCGCGACGCCGGCGCCAAGGTCGATCACTGCTTCGTGCTGTTCTACTACGACATCTTCCCGCAGGGGCGCGAGATGATGAAGGAGATCGGCGTCGGCCTGCACTATCTCACCACTTGGTGGGACGTGCTCAAGGTCGCCAAGGCGAGCGGGCATTTCGAGCCCAAGGTGCTGGCCGAGGTCGAGAGCTTCCTGAACGAGCCGGCCAAGTGGTCGGCCGCGCATGGCGGCATCTCGGACTTCAACCAGGCCAAGACCGGCTGATGCACGGCAATTGAGCTGCCTGTACGCGCCCTCAGCCGGCGCTCAGGACGCGAAAACGATCGGGCGCCGCCGGGTCCCGATCGACGACCTGGATCGGCGGCCAGGCCCATTGCCAGACGCTGATGCCCGGCACGCGCGAGAAGCCGATCTGCCCGCGCGTGCCCTCGACCGATACCTCCGACCAGGCCTGCGCCAGACGTCCCGGCTCAGTGCCGTGGGACCGCATCATCGCGGCAAGAACGGCAACCGTGTCGTAGCCCTCGAAGGCGACGAAGGACGGCGCCTGCGCCAGCCGCTGGCGCAGGGCGGCTTCGACTCGCACACCGAGCGGTGGAAGCTGCTCCGGCAGATAGCGTAGGAACGGGATCGCGGCTCCGTCCGTGCCGAGCAGGGCCAGCCATTCGGGCAGCTCGGGCGGCCCTGCCGGCGCACCGATCAGAACGTTGCCGAGGCGCGGATCGCTGCGGATCGCTTTGACGAGCGACACCGCCGGCTCCGGATGGCCGACCAGCAGCAGCAGGCACGTGGCGCCCTGGTCGGCGAGGTGGTCGCAAAGCGCGGCAGGCGTCATCGAGCTCATCTCGAGCTCGATGACGCTCCCCCCGCGTGGCGTGATGCAGTCCTGCAGGATACGTGTTCCGGAGGCCCAGTAGACGCTCGGCACGGTTGCGACGGCGACGTGCCGGTGGCCGGCATCAAGCAGAAAGTCGGCATAGAGCCGCCAGCCGCGCGACTGCGCCGGGGCGATCCGGGCAACCCAGTCCGTCGGCTGCTCGGTGAGCGCATCGAGGACCGCCGAGGAGCAAATGAACGGCAGACACAGCGCATCGGCCCTGGCGGCAGCAGCGCGGGCGACGACGCTGTGGTACTCCCCGACAAGGGCAGAAATCCCCAGGCCAGCCAGTTCATCGACGACGGCCACCGCCTTCTGCGGATCGGCCGCGGTGTCGCGGACCAGCAGCTCGAGCGGCCGTCCGCCGATCCCGCCGGTTGCATTGACGTCGGCGACGGCGAGCTCGAGCCCGGCGAGCAGATGCCGGCCGGCCTCGACCCAGCCGGGCGGCGACAGCGGCGCCAGGGCACCGATCCGGATAGGCATGGTCATGCGGCGGTGTCTCCGGCCAAGGTTTAGGCCGCACTATGCCGGGATCGCGCCCGTGGGCGTCAGTAGCGCAAACGCAGCCCTGTCGCCTGATTTCAGAATTTCGCCGGCCGACGCTCGAAGAAGGCGGCGATGCCCTCGCGAAAGTCCGGCGTGCCGGCATTGGCGACGAAATTCTGTTTCTCCAAATCGAGCTGCGCCTCGAAGGAGCCATGCGTCGCGGCCTGGACCAGCGCCTTGCTCGCGCCTTGCGCACCGACGCTGCCGCGGGCGAGCTTTTCAGCCAGGACGTACGCGGTCTCCATCAGCTCGTCATGCGGCACGATACGGTTGACGAGGCCGAGCTGGAGCGCGGTTTGCGCATTGATCGCCTCGTTGAGCAGCACGAATTCCAGCGCCCGGCGCGGGCCGAGCAACTGCGTCAGCGTCCAGGTGGTGCCGCCATCGGGGCTGGTGCCGAGCTTGGTGTAGGCCGAGAGGAAGCTTGCATCCTCTGCCGCCACCACGAGGTCGCAGGCGAGCGCCAGGCCGACACCACCGCCCGCGACCGGCCCCTGTACCGCGGCGATCACCGGCTGCGGCATCGCCTTGATCAGGCGCATCAGGGTGTGGAAGCGGTCGATCAGCTTCGTTGCTGTCTGCGGCGCGCCAGGCAGATCGGCCTGGAAGCGGGCGAGATCACCGCCTGCCATGAAGGAGCGCCCTGCCCCGGCCAGGATGACGGCGCGGATGGTGCGGTCCGCCGCGAGCCCCGAGAAGGCCGCGACCAGCGCATCGGCCATCGCCTCGTCGAGGACGTTGAGCACCTTGGGACGGTTCATGGTCACGGTCAGGATCGGGCCCTGCCGCTGCGTGATCACAACTTCGCCTGCCGGATCGCTCATCGTCTCATCCTCATCCCTCTGCGCCACCAGCCTCAGCCCGGCGCCCTCGTATCGTCGATGACCTTGCCGTCATTGGGCAATGTCCCTCGTGCCACCAGCTCGACCGTGCCGCTCAGCTTGAACACGTCACGGACGGAGGCCTTCACCGCCTCGGCCAAACCGCCACTCGGTGCGGCAGCCTCGGCCCTGAAGCTCATCGCATCCGTCTCGCCGGCGCGCGACACCACCAGCCGGCAGCGGTCGAGCTCGGGATGCCGCGCCGCGACAGCCGCGACCTGCTCGGGCCGGACGAACATGCCCTTGACCTTGGCCGACTGGTCGGCGCGGCCGAGCCAGCCGCGGATGCGCTGGTTGGTGCGCCCGCAGGGCGATGGTCCCGGCAGCGCCGCAGTGAGATCGCCGACGGCGAAGCGGATCAGTGGTTTCTTCGGATCGAGGATGGTGACGGCGATCTCGCCGACCTCGCCTTCCGCCACCGGCTGCCCGGTGCCCGGCCGCAGGATCTCGACGATGATGTCCTCGTTGAGGACGAGGCCTTCGCGGGCCGGCGTCTCATAGGCGATGATGCCGCATTCGGCAGTGGCATAGCACTGGTAGGCATCGATGCCGCGCGCGCGGACCTCGGCCTGCAGCGAGGGCGGGAAGGCCGCACCGGACACCACCGCCCGTTTCAGGCTGGAAAGGTCGCGCCCGCGCGCCGCGCCGAGATCGAGCAGGATTTTCAGGAAGTCCGGCACGCCGGCATAGAGCGTCGGCCGATAGGCCTCGATCAGGTCGAGCTGCGCGTCGCTGTTGCCCGGCCCGGCCGGGATCACGGCGCAGCCGAGCACGCGCGCCCCGGCATCGAAGCACCAGGCACCGGGCGTCAGGTGATAGGAAAAGGTATTGAGCACAATGTCGCGCCAGCCGGCACCGGTCGCGGCGAGCGCACGGGCGACGCGCCAGGGATCGTCGTCGTGGCTCTCGGGCTCGAAGATCGGTCCCGGCGACATCATCAACCGGCGATAATCGCTCGGGCGGCCAGGCAGAAAACCGCCGAAGGGCGGCTTTGCGCGCTGGGCTGTCGGCAGGTCCGACTTGCGCAGCACCGGCAGGCGGGAGAGCGCCGCCCGATCGGTGACGGCCTTGGGATCGATGCCGCGAAGATGCTTGCGCCAGGCGGGGAGCCGCTGCGCAGCCGCGATCACCTGCGGCAGCCGCCCGAACAGATCGGCCTCGCGGCGTGCGTGCGGGCGGGTCTCCAGGCGATCGTAATGCTTGCCCATGACGGTCTCAGGCGAGCCAGCGCTTGCGGCGCCGGTAGTGCTTGACTGCGTGGTAGTCGACCTTCTGATGGCCGCCGAGATAGGCGTCGGCGACGTCTGGATTGGCGCTCAGCACGGCAGCCTCGCCGCTCATCAGGATGCGGCCGTTCTCGATCAGGTAGCCGTAATGGGCAATCTCCAGCGCTGCCGTGGCGTTCTGCTCGACCAGCAGCACGGCGACGCCGTCGCGCGCGTTGACGTTGCGGACGATGTCGAAGATCTCGTCGACGAGGAAGGGTGCGAGACCAAGGCTCGGCTCGTCGAGCATCAGCAGGCGCGGCTCGGTCATCAGGGCCCGGGCGATCGCCAGCATCTGCTGTTCACCACCGGAAAGGTAGCCGGCCTCGGCCTTGGCCCGCTGGGCAAGGCGCGGGAAGGTCTCGAACATCCGGTCGATGAGCGCCGTGACATGGCCGCGCTCGCGATGCATGGTCGCCGCCGCGATCAGGTTCTCTTTCGGCGTCAGATGGCCGAAGACGCGTCGCCCCTCCAGCACATGGACGATGCCGAGGCGCACGCGATCGGGCGGGTCGACCGACAGGATCGAGCGCCCGTCGAAACTGATCTCGCCGCGCGTGACCGCGCCGCGCTCGGGCTTGAGCAGGCCGGAGATCGACTTCAGCACCGTGCTCTTGCCGGCGCCGTTGGCGCCGAGCACGGCGACAAGCCCCTTCTCGGGCACCTCGATCGAGACGCCGCGCACAGCGAGGAAGACCTGATCGTAGACGATCTCGATATTGTTCAGCGCCAGCAGCGTCATCGGCCCGATCCGAAAAGGGGCGACGCGGAGCGCCCGCGCCGCCCGGACCTCATCATTTCCCGGACTTCTTGAACTCGTCCGAGTTCTTGCGGATCTCCTCCCAGACCACGTCCTGGTTGGCCGAATACCAGTCGGTGATCGGCACGAACTTGGCACCGTCCCATCGCGCGATCCGGCCCATGCCGCCGCCCTGGTGGTCATCCCTGGTGATCGTGGTCGGCGGCAGCAGGCCGTCGGCGGTGAAGTTGGTGATCGAGCGCAGCCCCTCGTTGAGCCAGGGGCCGGTGACCGGCCCGTTCGGCGCCTTCTCGGCCGCCTTGCGCACGCCCTCGACCATCAGCGTCGCCATCTGGACGCCGTAGTTGTAATAGGCCGTGCCGACCTTGTTCTCGGGGCCGGCGCCTTTGCCCTTGCCGACGACGTCCGCGAGGATGTCCTTGATCACCTTGGGCTCGCGGCCGCCGACGCAGGGCTCGACCTTCATCACGCCCTTGGCCGCCTCGCGCCCGACCACGTCCATGTCGGATTCGGACAGCCAGACGCTGCCGGAGACCCGGTCCATCGGCAGGCCGTTGCGGATAGCCTCGGTCAGCGCCACGGTCTGGCCGACGCCGGCGCCCCAGAAGATCACGAAATCGGGCCTGGCCCGGCGCACCTGCGGCCAGATCGCCGACTGGTCGTTGCCCGGCGGCGTATAGGGGAAGGCCGCGAGCTCATAGCCTTCCTTCTTGGCGAGCACGTTGAGGATTGGCAGCGGCTCCTTGCCGAAGGGGGTGTCGATGTGGACGAAGACGATCTTCTTGCCCTTCAGGCTGCCCTTCTCGGTCTTCTTGAACTGCTCGATGATCAGGCCGGCCTGGGTCCAGTAGTTGATCGAGAGCGGCAGCACATAGGGGAAGGCACTGCCGTCGGCCGCGTCGCTGCGGCCGGAATAGGCGGTGATCATGTTGATCTTGTCCTCGAGCGCGCGCGGCACCAGCGCGCGCGCCACCGGGGTCGAGAGCGGGTCGATCAGCACGGCGCCCTCGCGCTTGCCGCGCTCATAGGCCTCGATGGCGCGCGGCAGGTCGTTGGCATGGTCGGTGATGTCAGCGACGATCTTGTAGCCACTGACGCCGCCGCGATCATTGACCAGGGTGAAGTAGTCGCGCTGGCCCTGGTTATATTCCGAGGTCACGAAGGTGTAGATGCGGGTGAAGTCCTGCGGCAGCGAGAAGCGAACGATCTTCTCCTGGGCGAAGACCTGCACCGGCAGGGCGAGCGGCGCGGCCAGCGCGGCCGAGCCGGCGATGAACGAACGGCGATCGAGCGACATCCTGTTTCCTCCAGCCCTGTCGTTGATTGAGGCACCGTCACCGCTGGGCATGGCGGAACGGCCAGACGAGCAAGTAGTTGCGGAAATTGGCGTAGATCTTGGCGAGCCCGAGCGGCTCGTAGAGCAGGAAGCCGATCACCAGCGCGCCATAGGCCATCAGCGGCAGATGGGCGCGCAGGTCGATCGGCAAGGACCAGCCGAAGGTGCCGGCGGCGGCGCCGAGCAGGTTGTTGAGCAGGATTGGCGCGAACAGGATCAGCGCGGTGCCGAAGAACGGGCCGAGCACGCTGCCGAGCCCGCCGACGATGATCATCGCCAGGATCTGGATCGAGAGTTCGATATGGAACTGATCGGGCGAGATCGCGCGCAGATAGGTCACCGCCAGCACCGAGCCGACGACGCCGCCGATGAAGGACGAGACCCAGAAGGCGAGCAGCTTGTAGCGGAAGGTCGAGATGCCGAGGATCTGCGCGGCGTAATCCTTCTCGCGCAGCGCCGCCAGCGCCCGGCCGAAGCTGGTGCGCCGGACATTCAGCATGAACAGCGTGATGACGAAGCAGACGCCGAAAGCGAGGTAATAGGTCGGCAGGTCGCCCTGCAGGGGTATGCCGAGGAAGCTGACCGGCGGCACCTGCAAGGTCGCGAGCGAGCCGCCACTGATCACAGAGGAATGCGAGATGACGAAGTCGACGACGTACTGCATGGCGAGCGTCGCCATGGCCAGGTAGATGCCCTTCATGCGCAGGGCCGCGCCGCCGAACATCGTGCCGATCGTGGCGCTGAGCAGGCCGCCGGCGATCATCGCGATCTCGAGCGGCACGCCGAGACGCACCAGGTGAACCGAGCCATAGGCGCCGATGCCCATCACCGCGCCATAGCCGAGATGGATCTGGCCGGACCAGCCCATCAGCAGGTTGAGGCCGAGCGCGGCCGAGGTCCAGATCAGCCAGGGCAGCAGGTAGCCGGAGACATAGAGCCGGTCGAAGATGAAGGGCGCCGCCAGCAGGATTACGATGACCGCAATGATCAGCCCACGGTCGAAGCCAAGCGGAAAGAGCTGGCGCTCGTCCTGATAGCGCGTATGGCGGATGCCGGCGCGACGATAGAACACGGCGTCAGACCCTCTCGATATGGTGGCGGCCGAACAGGCCGTGCGGCTTGAGCAGCAGCGTCACCAGGATGATCACGGCCGCGACCACGTCGCGCGAGCCGCCGCCGACGAGCGGATCGAGCACGCCGGTCGCGAGGCTCTCGGCGACGCCGACGATGACGCCGGCGACGAGCACACCCGGGATCGAGTCGAGCCCGCCGAGGATGGCGATGGCGAGCGCCTTGATCAGCAGCAGCGAGAGCGACCAGTCGATGCCCTGGGTGCTGCCCCAGAGTACGCCGGCGGCGGTCGCGGATACCGCGGCGAGCCCCCAGGCAACGGCGATCGCCCGCTCGACCCTGATGCCCACCGACCAGGACGCGGTCTGGTCATCGGCGACGGCGCGCATCACCACGCCGAAGCGCGAGTTGAAGAAGAAGAGCGAGAGCAGGATCAGCAGCAGCGAGATCGAGCCGCCGATCATCGTTGAGCGATTGAGCAGGAGCTCGCCGACGAAGAGCGGCTGCTGCGGCAGGCCGATGTCGAGACGCTTCACAGCCGCGCCGAAGATGCCCGGCAATAGGCCACGCAGCATGATCTCGACGCCGAGCGTCAGCATGATCGTCATGATCACCGGCTGGCCGATCATCCGGCGCAGCGCGACGCGCTCCATCAAGAGGCCGAAGCCGAACATGCCGATAAGCGCGGCCGGGATCGCCAGCCACATCGGCAGGCCGACCAGGCTCGCGAGCGCCCAGGTGACGTAGCCGCCGGTCATGGCGATCGCGCCCTGGGCGAGATTGGCGGTGCCGGAGGTCTTGTAGATCAGTACTATGCCGAGCGAGACCAGCGCGTACATCAGGCCGACGAAAACGCCATTGGTCGAGAGTTCCGCGAGCAGGATCCAGTCCATCAGGCGAGGACCTCGCTGATCTTGAGCGTCCGTCGGATCACGCCGCGCTCCCCGTTCTCATAGGCGATGGTGGCGTCGAACACGGTCTCGGTTGCCCCGCTATAGAGCGCCTCGATCAGCGAGGCGTAGGTGGTCTCGATCGTGTTGCGGCGGAGCTTGCGGGTGCGGGTGATCTCGCCGTCGTCGGCGTCGAAATCCTTGTGCAGATTGGAGAAGCGCCGCACGCGCAGGCCATCCGGCTGCGTGCCGTTGACGTGCCGGACCACCTGGCCGATCAGCGCCTGCACCTCGGGCTTCTGCGAGAGCTCCGCATAGGAGGTGTAGGAGATGCCGCGCTCCTCGGCCCAGTGGCCGACCGCGTCGAAATCGATGCAGACGATGGCTGTGAGCTCGTCACGCCCGGCGCCGATCACCGCGACATTGCGAATATAGGGGCTGAACTTCAGCCGGTTCTCGATGAAGTTCGGGATGTAGCGCTCGCCCGAGGCGGTGCGCACGACTTCGCTGACGCGGCCGAGCACGACGAGCTGGCCATCCTCGTCGATGCGCCCGGCATCGCCGGTGTGCAGCCAGCCGTCGGCCAGCGCCTTGGCGCTGCTTTCCGGGTCGTCATAGTAGCCGTCGACCACCGACGAGGAGCGCACCAGGATCTCGCCGCTGTCGTCGATGCGGATCTCGCTGCCCTGCATCGGCCTGCCGACCGTGTGGAGCTTGACCTGCCCTTCCGTCTGCGCCGCCGTCAGCGCGCAGGTCTCGGTCTGGCCGTAGAACTGCTTGAGCTTGATGCCGAGCGCCCGGAAGAACAGGAAGGTGTCCTCGCCCAGCGCCTCGCCGCCGGTGAAGGCCCGCTCGGCGCGTCCTAATCCGAGATGATCGCGCAGCGGCGCATAGACCAATAGGTTGCCGACCGCATCGAGCAGCTTTTCCGACGGCGTCAGCGAACCGCCGGACAGGCGCTTGCGCTCGTAGGCGACGGCGCGCTCCATTACCGTTTCGAACAGCCAGCGCTTGAACGGCGTCGAGTTCTTCATGCCGACCTGGACGCGGGTCAGCATCTGGTCCCAGGCGCGCGGCGCGGCGAGATAGAAGGTCGGCGAGACCTCGCGCAGGTCGCGCATCACCGTCTCTTGCCGCTCGGGGATGTTGATCGTGGCCGCCATCATCATGCCGGCGCCAAGCGTGAAGACGAAATCGCCGACCCAGGCGGTGGGCAGATAGGCGTAGAGCTCCTCGTGCTTGTGGAAATAGCCGCTCGCGCCGGCATTGAGCAGGCCGCCGGTGACGTTGCGGTGGCGCAGCGGGATGCCCTTGGGCAGGCCGGTCGTGCCGGAGGAATGCAGCAGCACCGAGATGTCGTCGGCCTGTGGCTCGTCGACGAAGCGCCGGACGAGACCGGGCTCGCGTGCCAGCCGCTCTCGACCCTTTTTCACGAGCTCATCGAGCGACATCAGCCCGGGCTGATCGTAGCCGTCGAGGCCGCGCTCGTCGTCGTAGAGAATGGTGGCGACGCGCCCGGTCGCATCGCGAAGCTGCAGCAGCTTGTCGACCTGCTCCTGATCCTCGGCGATACCGACCGGCGGCGCGCCATGCCGGGTCGCGACGATCAGTTCCTCGAGCGGCACGTCGGGAAACACCGGCGACGGAAAGGCGCGCAGCATGTTGGCGGCAAGCATGGCGTAGTAGAGCCGCGGGCGGTTGTCGCCGATCACGGTCATCGCGGCACCGGCGACCAGCCCAGCCTCTTCGAGCCCGGCCGCCATGGCGGCGATCTCGTCGAAGACCGCGCGCCAGTCCTGTTCCTGCCAGATGCCATAACGCCGCTCGCGGAAGGCGACCCGGTCGCCGAACTCAGCAGCGTTACGGGCGAGCGCCGCGATCAGCGTCGCCGGCTCGCCATTGGCGGCGACCGGCCAGTGGGCCACTTCACCGATCCTGCCCGATACCGCCGTCATGCCGTGCTCCCGGCCTGGTGGCGCTTGGCGGCGCGCTCGCCGAGATAGGCGCTGACCACGCTCGGATGCGAGATCGCCGCCTGCGGCTCGCCCTCCGAGATCACCTCGCCATAGCTCAGCACGACGACTCGGTCGCAGATCGAGGTCACCACATCCATGTGGTGCTCGATGATCAGGGTGGTGACGCCGCGGGCCTCGCTCGCATCGAGAATGAAGCGGGCGATGTATTCCTTCTCCTCCTGGTTCATGCCGGCCATGGGCTCGTCCAGGATCAGGAGGCGCGGTTCGGCGACGAGGGCGCGCGCCAGTTCGACGCGCTTCTGCAGGCCGAGCGGAATGACCTCGACCGGCTCGTCGCGGATGTCCTGGAGTTGCATGAACTCGATCATCTCTTCGACGACGCGCCGGTGCGCCAGTTCCTCGCGCTCCGCCCACCACCAGTAGAACAGCGCCCCTAGCGCGCTCGGCTTCATATGGGTGTGGCGGCCGATCAGGATGTTGTCGAGGACGCTCATGCCCTTGAACAGGGCCAGATTCTGGAAGGTGCGGGCGACGCCACGGGCGGCGACGCGGTGCGGCTTCAGCGCCGTGATGTCCTCGCCGAACAGGGTCACCTTGCCGGCATTGGGCGGGTAGAAGCCGGTGATCACGTTGACCATGGTGGTCTTGCCCGAGCCGTTCGGACCGACGAGCCCGAGAATCTCGCCCTGGCGAACGTCGAGCGAGACACCCTTCAGCGCCCGCAGGCCGCCGAAGACGCGCTCGATCCCGGTGCAGGACAGCGCGACCGGCGCGCCTGCGGCGCTCGCGGCGTGGCGGTACTGAACCTCATTCATCCGAGGCGCCCGGACCGGCCGGCCGGAAGGCCGCGCGCGACGACCCCAAGCGCGACATCTGCGGGCACCCGGCGCACACAAGGCGCCGCCACGCGAACGGCGTTGACTCCCACGGCATCCTCCCCGGCTGCGCTGGCTTGTTGGCTCGATATGCGTCAGCTCGATACAGCTAATGAATAGAATTCATCTTGTGCTGTCAACTCTTTCGCCGACCGGTGTCCGCTCTGTCGGCAGCTGCGAATTTTCGCACAAGTCCGCCCGAAGTACCCCTTTCGCGCCGACCGACCACACCATTCGACACCTGTCCCCGATCCGCAGCTCAATGAACCCGGCTCAGCCCGCCGGCCGTTCGACCGCCCGGCACGACAGGCGAGCAGCGCCGTCCAGCGCCTCCTCGTATTCATCCGCCAGTCGCCGACAGAGGTCGGCCGCAGCGGGCACATCGCGGATCGTCCCGACACCCTGGCCCGCCGCCCAGATGTCGCGCCAGGCCTTGGCTTCCGTCGTGCCGAAATCATAGCTCGCGGGCTTGCTCAGATCGTCGGGATCGCGCCCGGCCGCCACGATGCTGGGGCGCAGGAAATTGCCGTGCACGCCGCTGATCGCCGGAGTGTAGACGATGTCGGCCGCGGACGCGTCGAGCAGCATGGACCGCAGCGCCGGCGGCGCCATGCTTTCCTGCGTCGCCATGAAACGCGTGCCGAGATAGGCCATGTCCGCCCCCGCCATCCGGGCCGCCGCGACCTGGGCGCCCGTGCTCAGCGCCCCGCCCAGCACCAGCGTGCCGTCAAAGATGCGGCGGATATCGGCCAGCGCCGCGAAGGGATTGAGCGGCCCTGCATGCCCGCCGGCCCCGGCCGAGACGGCGATCAGCCCGTCGACGCCGGCATCAGCCGCCTTGGCGGCAAAGGCGAGGTTGATCACGTCATGGAAGACCAATCCGCCATAGCCATGCACAGCCTTGATCAGGTCGCGGTTGAGACCGAGCGAGGTGATGACCAGCGGCACCTTGCGCTCGATGACGACGGCAAGATCGGCTTCCAGCCGCGGATTGCTGCGGTGGACCACCAGGTTGACGCCGAAAGGTGCGGCATCATCTATGCCGTCGAGCCGGCGCGCGATCTCGTCAAGCCAGTCGGCGAAACCGTGTGTCGTGCGCTGGTTGAGCGCCGGAAAGCTGCCGATGACGCCGTTGCGGCAGCACGAGACGACAAGATCCGGCCCCGAGATCAGGAACATCGGCGCGGCGATGACGGGAACGCGCAGGCGTCCGGCGAAAGCTGCAGGCAAAGGCAAGGATCCCTCCCCTAACAAGGCGACCCTTCCCGGCCCGCGCCCGGTCGCCAATGCAATGAACGCGACTTAGCAGCCCTTCCGCGGGCGTCATCAGCGGCGAAGCCCGGCATGACCATCCAGTCCGGACAGGCAGCAACTACGCCTCGGCCGACCTTCCGGCTTACCTCACGTTCCTGCTTGCGGCGCGATGGTGATGAATGGTATTTATTAGGACAGTATCGGGACGCGACCGAAGCGCCGCGACGAACCGGCGTTGCGCAAACCCCTCGACAGGCTCTACGAGGCCCGCCAGCGCGCTGCCTCTTCGCCTCAGCAAGGATCATCGATGCCGCCCCGCAATGCCCTGAAGCGCCAGGTCAACCGGCTCCCGCCCGAGCGGCGCATCTCCGACATCATGGCCGCGGCCAAGGAGGTCTTCGTCGAGAAAGGCTATAACGACGCGCTGATCACCGACATCGCGCTGCGCGCCGGCGTGGTCGAGGGCAGCATCTACCGCTTCTTCGCCAACAAGCGCGAATTGCTGGTCAAGGTCGTCGAGCACTGGTTCGAGGAGATGCTGCGCGACGATGCCGAGCAGTTCGCCGCGGTGTGCGGCAGCTGGAACCAGATCCGTTTCATCGTCTACACCCACCTCACCTCGATTCACCGCGACCCCGCGCTGTCGCGCCTGATGTTCCAGGAGATCCGGCCGGCACCCGATTATCGCGGCTCGCATCTGTTCGAGCTGAACCGCGCCTACACCAATCGCCTGGTCGACGTGGTCAAGGTCGGCATCGCCGCCGGCGATCTGCGGCCCGAGACCTCGCCGAGCCTGGTGCGCGACCTTGTCTTCGGCTGCATCGAGCATCGCACCTGGGCCTTCCTGCGTGGCGAAGGCGATTTCGACCCGGCCGAGCTGGCTGACGCCATCACCAATCTGGTCCATCACGGCCTCGCGCTCGACGACGAGCCGGCCTCGCCGATAGAGAGCGTGGTCGCCCGGCTGGAGACTGCAACGGCGCGGCTCGAGGCTGCCGCCGGTATCGCTCCGACGAAGCCCTCCTCCGCCTTGCCGCGCTGAGGCCATCACCTAGCTGCCGCTGCTGCCTGGACCATCGAAGAAGGCCGGGCGCGGGATCGTCCAGGTCTCGCCCCAGAGCTGCGCGCCGCCGGCGACATTGAGCACCTCGCCGGTGACATAGGCCGCCGCCGGGCCGCAGAGATATGCACAGGCCTCCGCCACCTCCCAGGTCGTCGCGGTGCGCATCATCGGGTTGGAACGCGGATAGGCCGCGACCTGCGCGGGATCGTAGACGCGCCAGCCCGGCGTCTCGATCGCGCCCGGCGCGATGCAGTTCACCCGGATATCAAGCGGCGCCCATTCCACCGCCAGCGCCTGGGTCAGGCCGACGACGCCGGCGCGCGCCGCGATCGTATGGGCAACGCCATGCAGACCCTGGCGCGTTACCACCACGATCGAGACGATGCTGCCCGGCCGCTTGGCATCGCGCCAGCGCCGCGCCGCCTCCTGCATCATGTACCAGGTACCGTTCAGATTGGTGTCGACGACGGCGTTCCAGCCCTTGGTCGAGAAGTCGATCGCCGCCTGTGGGAACTGGCCGCCGGCGCTGTTGACGAGGATGTCGATGCCCCCGAACTCGGCCGCGATCCAGTCGTGCAGCGCGGTGATCGTGGCGGGATCGCGGACATTCACCGTCCTGCCTGCCGCTTTCAGCCCGGCGGCGCGCATCGCCTGCACCGCCGCCTCCAGCCTGCCCTCGTCACGCCCGGCGATGATGACCTGCGCACCGAGCCGGCCGAGCAGCCAGGCGGTGGCGCGGCCGATGCCGCCGGCGCCGCCGGAGATGAGGACGGTTTTGCCGGCGAAAGCGTCGGGTCCGTAGACCGTCGGCAGCACAGCGAGGTCGGCGTCGTCCAGCCCGAGTTCGCGGGGCTCGGCCTCAGCCATGACGGTCCATCCCCTTCAGCAATTCGCCGGCGATGATCATCTTGCGGACTTCGGTGGTGCCGGCGCCGATCTCCAGCAGCTTGGTGCTGCGGAAGAGACGGTTGATCTCCGATTCCCAGATATAGCCGGCCCCGCCATGGACCTGCACCGCCTTGTCGAGGACATCGTGGCAGGCCTGCGCCGCATACATCACCGAGGCCGCGGTCAGGCGATGGATGTCGCCGCGCCCGCCGCCGCCGACTTCGAGCGGCGCCGCCTCGGCCAAGGTGCGATAGGTGAAGCTGCGCATGGTCTCGACCAGCACATACATCTCGGCCAGCATGGACTGGACCATCTGGAAGGCGCCGATCGGCTTGCCGAACTGCTTGCGCGTCCTGGCGTAGTCGATCGAGAGGTCCAGCGCCCGCTCGGCGACGCCGAGGCAGAGCGGCGAGATCATCGCCCGTTCGAGATCGAGCCCGCTCATCACGATCGCGACGCCCTGGTTCTCGGCGCCGACGAGGTTGGCGGCCGGCACACGGCAATCCTCGAACAGCAGTTCCGCCGTCTGACTGCCGCGATAGCCCATCTTCACCAGCTTCTGCGCCACCTTGAAGCCGGGAAAACCCTTCTCGACGATGAAGGCGGAGATGCCGTGGGCGCCGCGCTCCTTGTCGGTCTTGGCATAGACCAGCAGCACGTCGGCGACCGGGCCGTTGGTGATGTAGATCTTGCTGCCGTCGAGGATGTAATGGTCGCCCTCACGGCGCGCCGTGGTGCGCATCGAGCCGAGCGCGTCCGACCCTGCCCCCGGCTCGGTCAGGCCGAGCGCGCCGATCGTCTTCCCCGAGCAGAGATCGGGCAGATAGCGGCGGCGCTGTTCCTCATTGCCGTTGCGATAGATGTTATTGGCGCAGAGGTTGTCGTGGGCGACGACCGAGAGCGCCATGGCATGGTTCCAGCGGCTGAAGCCCTGCAGGACCAAGCCAGCCTGAAGCAGGTCGAGCCCGGCCCCGCCATATTGCTCGGGGATCGTCGCGCCCAAGAAGCCGTTGGCGCCGATCTGGCGGAAAGCTTCGTCCGGCCACCACTCCTCGTCGTCCATGCGCCGCGACAGCGGATAGAGCTCGGCGCGTGCATAGCGGTCGGCGCCGTCGAGGATGGCGTTCTGCTCCTCGTCGAGGCCGAAGGCGTTGGCGCGGTTGCTACCGGTCACGGCATTCACGTCGATCTCCTCCCTTGCCTCGTCACGCAGCGGTGCGGGCATCGCGCCATTCGGCCGTCGATCTTATTGAGCGCATTTCATCAGCGCCAAACCCAGCTGTCAATGCAGGCCGGATACGGCGAAATCGAATAATCCGTTTGCGCAATTGCTGGCACGATTCAGGTATGGAACGCCTATTGACACAGCAAATGAATTCAAATCATTTATTCAGCGAAGGCTCCTTCAGCGAGCCGCGCAGGGACGGAACCCGTGAGCGAAGAGGTCATCACCCGACGCGAGGGCGCGGCGCTGGTCGTCACGATCAATCGCGAGAGCCGCCGCAACGCCCTGAACGAGGCGGTCGCCGAGGGGATCGTTGCCGCGCTCGACCGGGCCGAGGCCGATTCCGAGGTGCGCGCGGTCAT
Source organism: Allobosea lupini (assembly GCF_900109525.1). Classification (GTDB taxonomy): domain Bacteria; phylum Pseudomonadota; class Alphaproteobacteria; order Rhizobiales; family Beijerinckiaceae; genus Allobosea; species Allobosea lupini. The sequence continues at coordinate 1,028,011 of NZ_FOAN01000001.1, forward strand.
CCTGACCGGCGCTGGCGGCAAGGCCTTCTGCGCTGGCGGCGATCTCAAGCCGAATGCCGACGGAACCCCGTTCACCATCGAGGCCGCCGACCCCCGCCATTACGTCGCCCGCCTGCTGCGCCGGATGGATGCCTGCCGGCTGCCGCTGGTGGCGCGGGTCAACGGCCATGCGCTGGCCGGCGGCTTCGGCCTGATCTGCGCCTGCGATCTGGTGGTGGCGCGCGACGACGCCTTGCTCGGGGTGACCGAGGTCAAGGTCGGGCTCTTCCCGATGATGATCCTGCCCTATCTGATGCGGGTCCTGCCCTATCGCCGGCTGATGGAGTTCTGCCTGACCGGCGAGACCATTCGGGCGGGCGATCCCGAGGCCGGCGCGATCGTCAACTACGCCGTGCCGGCCGATCAGCTCGACGCCAAGACCGCGTGGCTGGTCGGTCGCCTCGTCGACAAGTCGCCGACCGGCATTCGCCTGGGCAAGCAGAGCCTCGCCAAGATCAGGGAGATGTCGACCGACGCGGCGCTCGAATACGCCCAGTTCATGCTGGCGAACATGGCCCGCACCGAGGATGCGCGCGAGGGCTTTGCCGCCTTCGCCGAAAAGCGCCCGCCGGCCTGGACCGGGCGGTGAGCGCCATGGCGGCGACACTGCGCGAGAGCATCCGCATCGGCTGCGGCGCCGGCTTCTGGGGCGACAGCCCGGAAGGGCCGCGACAGCTCGTCCGGCAGGGCGACATCGACTATCTCGTGCTCGACTATCTCGCCGAGATCACCATGTCGCTCCTCGCCCGGATGAAGGCGAAGAACCCGGCGTTCGGCTATGCCACCGACTTCGTCTCTCTGGTGATGAAGCCGCTCGCCCGTGAGATCGCGGAAAAGCGCATCCGCGTCGTCACCAACGCCGGCGGCGTCAACCCGGAAGCCTGCCGGGACGCGCTACTCGCCGCCTTCAGGGAGGTCGGCGTCGAGCTCAAGGTCGCGATCGTCACCGGCGACGATCTCTCGGGCGAAGCCGAGCGGCTGCGCACCCAAGGCATCACCGAGATGTTCTCAGGCGCGCCCTTCCCCGAGCGGACCGCCAGCATCAACGCCTATCTCGGCGCCTTCCCGATCGCGGCGGCGCTGGCAGCCGGCGCCGATATCGTGGTGACGGGGCGCTGCGTCGACTCGGCCGTGGTTCTCGGCCCGCTGATCCATGAATTCGGCTGGGCGCCCGAGGACTACGACAAACTCTCGGCCGGGAGTCTGGCTGGCCACATCCTCGAATGCGGCGCGCAGGCGACCGGCGGCATCGTCACCGACTGGCGCGAGGTCGCCGGCGACTGGGCCGATATGGGCTTTCCCTTCGCCGATTGCCGGGCCGATGGCAGCTTCGAGATCGGCAAGCCCGAGGGAACCGGCGGGCGCGTCGCCCCTTCGACGATCGCCGAGCAGGTCGTCTATGAGGTCGGCGACCCCGCCGCCTATATGCTGCCGGATGTCACTTGCGACTGGTCGCAGGTGCGGCTCGAAGCCGCCGGCCTCGATCGCGTCCGGGTGTCCGGTGCGCGCGGGCGGGCACCGTCCAGCAGCTACAAGGTCAGCGCCACCTATGCCGACGGCTATCGCTGCGCGGCGACGATGATGATCGTCGGCGACGATGCGCCCGAGCGGGCGCAAGCCGTCGCCAAGGCCATTCTCGCCCGCTGCGGCCGCCTGATCCGCGAGGCCGGCTTCCCGGATTTCGCCGAAGCTTCCGTCGAGACGCTCGGCGCCGAGGCGAGCTATGGGGCGCAGAGCCGGGCGCGAGCGACGCGCGAGGTCGTACTCAAGATCGGCGTGCGCCACCCGTCAAAGGAGGCGCTGCAGATCTTCGCCCGCGAAATCTACCCGGCCGCGACCGCGATGGCGCAGAGCCTGACCGGCTTCGCCGGAGGCCGGCCCGAGCCGCAGCCGGTGATCAGGCTGTTCTCCTTCCCGATCGACAAGGCCGAGCTGCAGCCGACGGTGAGTCTCGGCGAGACGCGCCTGCCGGTGCCGGCGCATATCCCCGCGGCGGCCACGAGCGCGCCCTCTCCTGCCAGCGCGAACTCGGACGCCCCGGAGGCACCAACCGGCGAGACCGTCTCCGTCCCGCTCGTCGCCCTCGCCTTCGGCCGCAGCGGCGACAAGGGCGACATCGCCAATATCGGCGTGATCGCGCGCGATGCCGCTTTCCTGCCCTGGCTCCGGCGCGCGCTGACGCCGGAGGCGGTCGGCCAGCATTTCGCGCACTACGTCCAGGGCAAGGTCGAGCGCTTCGACTGGCCGGGCCTGCGCGGATTCAACCTCGTGATGCACCGGGCGCTTGGCGGCGGCGGCATCGCCTCGCTGCGCCATGACCCGCAGGGCAAGGCGATGGCCCAGGTGCTGATGAGCCTGCCGGTGCCCGTCCCTGCCGCCTGGCTCGCGCCAGATGGCCCCCTCCCCGGCTTCACGACCACGGACGACGCATGATGGCTCCGGACGACAACCCGCCGTTCCGCAAGGTGCTGATCGCCAATCGCGGCGAGATCGCCTGCCGGGTGATCCGGACCTTGCGCGAGATGGGCATCGCCTCGGTCGCGATCCACCACCCGGTCGAGGCCCGCGCCCGGCATGCGCGCGAGGCGGATCAGGCGATCGAGATTTCGGGCGAGACGCCGGTCGCCGCCCATCTCGACATCGCCCAGATCGTTGACGCTGCCCGCGCCGTCGGGGCCGATGCGATCCATCCCGGCTATGGCTTCCTCTCCGAGAATGCGCGCTTTGCCAGCGCCGTCGCCGAGGCCGGCCTCACCTTCATCGGCCCGGATGCCGATACGATCGCTCTGATGGGCGACAAGATCTCGGCGCGCCAGTTCGCGGCCGATCATGGCGTGCCTGTCGCGCCGTCGGTGATGCCGACGCAGGATCTCGCCGAATTCACCCGCCAGGCGACAGAAATCGGCTTCCCGCTGTTGATCAAGGCGGCGGCCGGCGGCGGCGGCAAGGGCATGAGCATCGTGCGCTCGGCCGAGGAGCTGGAAGGTGCAGCCCGCCACGCCGCAAGCGAGGCCCAGCGCTATTTTGGCGACGGGCGCGTCTATGCCGAGCTCTTCGTCGAGCAGCCCCGTCATATCGAGGTGCAGGTCTTCGGCGACGGCAAGGGCGGTGCCATCCACCTGTTCGAGCGCGAATGCTCGGTGCAGCGCCGCTTCCAGAAGATCATCGAGGAGGCGCCGGCGGCGAACTTGCCGGCCGGACTGCGGGACGAGATCTGCGCCTCGGCGGTCAGGCTCGCGGCGGCGGCACACTATCGCAATGCCGGCACCGTCGAATACATCCTCGGCGCAGACGGCCGCTTCTTCTTCTTGGAGATGAATACGCGCCTGCAGGTCGAGCATCCCGTCACCGAGATGATCACCGGGCTCGATCTCGTACGCCTGCAGATCGAGATCGCCGCCGGGCACGACCTGTCTTTCGCGCAAGATCAAGTCACTGCCAGCGGCCATGCCATCGAATGCCGGATCTGCGCCGAGGATCCCGAGCGCGACTTCCTGCCGGAGACCGGCACGATCCTGCATCTCGACGCGCCGCAGGCGGCCTATCTGCGATTCGAGAACGCGCTCGATCGCGGCCAGCGCGTCACCGCCGATTTCGACCCGATGCTGGCCAAGCTCGTCGCCCATGGGCCCGACCGGGCCAGCGCGACCCGCCGCAGCATCGCGGCGCTACATGATCTCGCTCTGCTCGGGGTCAAGACCAATATCGACTATCTCGCCCGCGTGCTCGGCCATCCCGCTTTCGCCGCCGGGGAGCTGCATACCGGCTTCGTCACCCAGCACAGGGCGGTGCTCGCCGCCGCCGAGCCGGATGACGCGACGCGCGACAGGGTCCTGATCGCCGCCGCGCTCGGCCTGCGCGATTTCCGCGACCTCATCCTCGGCGTGCCCGAGCCGCACGCCTCGATCGGGCGCTGGAGGAACTGAGCATGGTCCTCAAGCTCGATCTCGCTGGCAGCGTGCATCACGTCACCATCCTCGCGCGCCGGCCGCATCTCGTGCTCTCGATCGACGGTCGCCGGCATGTCGTGGAGCGCCTCGACGAGGCCGGCGACGGCAGCCGGCAATTGACGATCGACGGCGAGCCGATCGCCTTCGTCCGCGCCGGTAGCGCCGACGGCGTCATCGTCCGGCTCGATGGGCGCAGCTTCGCGCTGCGCCGGCTTGATGCGGCGGCCGAAGCCTCGGCAGCCGGCGGCGGTGCCAATGTCGTGCGCGCGCCGATGCCGGGCACGGTCATCGTGATCCACAAGCGCGTCGGCGATCACGTCCAGCGCGGCGAGACCATCGTCACGATCGAAAGCATGAAGCTGCAGATGAAGCTCGATGCGCCGCGCGACGGCGAGATCGCCGAGATCGCGGCGCGCGAGGGCGAAGGCTTCGACAAGGATGCCGTCCTCGCCCGTCTCGCGGCTCCGGCGGAAGGCTGACCCGATGTCCAGACTGCAATCGTCGATCAACACCGCTTCCGCCGATTTCCGCCGCAACGAGGCGCATAACCGCCGCCTCGTCGCCGAGTTCAAGGCGAAGCAGGAGGCGGCGCGTCATAGCCGGCCGCAGCGCGATCTCGATCGGCTCGCCCGCCAGCAGAAGATGCCGCAGCGCAAGCGCATCGAGATGCTGCTCGACCCCGGCACACCCTTCCTGGAGCTGTCCTCGCTCGCGGCCAACATGGCCTATGGCGGGGAATCGCCGTCGGCGAGCTCGATCGTCGGCATCGGCATGGTCTCCGGCCGCGAGGTGATGATCCGCGCCGATGACCCGACGGTGAAGGGCGGCGCCTGGTATCCGCTGACGGTCAAGAAGATCGTCCGCGCCCTCGACATCGCCATGGAGAACCGGCTGCCGGTCGTCCATCTCTGCGATTCCGCCGGCGGCTTCCTCCAGCTCCAGTCGGAGCTGTTTCCGGATCGCTATATGGGCGGACGGATCTTCCGCAATCAGTCGCTGCTGTCGAAGATGGGCGTGAAGCAGCTCGCCCTCGTCTTCGGCCATTGCACCGCCGGAGGCGCCTATATCCCCGGGCTGTCCGACTACAGTGTCATCGTGCGCGGCACCGGCGCGGTCTTCCTCGGTGGCCCGCCTCTGGTGAAGGCGGCGACGGGCGAGGACGTCACGGTCGAGGAGCTCGGCGGCGCCGAGATGCATACCAGCGTCTCCGGCACCTGCGACTACCCCGCCGACAGCGAGGAGCACGCCATCGAGATCGGCCGCGACATCGTCGCGCAATGGGACCGGCTGCCGCGCTGGGAAGCTCAGCGCGAGGCGCCGGAGGAGCCGTTCTACGATCCGGCCGAGATCTACGGGATCGTGCCCGACGACATCAAGAAGGCCTTCGACATGCGCGAGATCATCGCCCGCATCGTCGATGGCAGCCGCTTCCACGAATACAAGCCGAACTACGGGACGACCTTGGTCTGCGGCTTTGCCAATATCTGGGGCTTCAAGGTTGGGATTCTCGCCAATAACGGCGTGCTCTTCAACGATTCTTCGATCAAGGGCGCCCATTTCATCGAGCTCTGCAACCAGAACAGTACGCCGCTGGTCTTCTTGCAGAACATCACCGGCTACATGGTCGGGCGCGAATACGAGCGGCGGGGCATCACCAAGGACGGGGCCAAGATGATCATGGCGCAGAGCTGCTCGCGGGTGCCGAAATTCACGGTGATGTGCAACGGCTCGTTCGGCGCCGGCAATTACGGCATGTGCGGGCGTGCCTTCGACGGGCGCTTCCTGTTCTCCTGGCCGAACCACCAGATCGGCGTGATGGGCGGCGACCAGGCGGCAAACACGCTCGCCGAGGTCAAGGCCAACCAGATGAAGCGCAATGGCGGCGCGGTCGACCAGAGCGAGATCGATCGGCTCTGGGAGGAGACGCGGAGAGCCTATCAGGAGCAGCTCTCGGCCTATCATTCGACCTCGGAACTCTGGGACGATGGCATCATCGACCCGCTCGACACCCGCAATGCGCTCGGCGTGGCGATCTCGGCCTCGCTGAACGCCCCGCTCGGCCCGCCCGGCTACGGCGTCTTCCGGTTCTGATCGCGATGCCGGGAGCGCTACGCCTCTATCTCGATTTCGCCTCGCCCTATTCCTATTTCGCGCTTCGCCCGCTGGCGCGACTGGCGGAAGAGCATGGCCGGGCACTGGAGCTGAGGCCGATCCTGCTCTGGGCGGTGTTCAAGCAGCAGGGCGTCGTCAATCCGCTGGAGAAGCCGGCGCGGCGGCGCTATTTTCTCGAGGACGTGATCCGCTCGGCCGAGTTCTTCGGCCTGCCCTTCCGCATTCCCGAGCCACTGCAGATCTCGGCGCATCTCGCCGGTCGGCTCTACCACGCCTGGACCGCGACAAGGCCGCAGGACGGTTTGCGCCTGGCGAGCGAGATCTTCGAAGCGTTCTTCGCTAAAGGCGAGGAAATCACCGACCCGGCCGTGCTCGCCGCCCTGCCCTGTCTTGCGGACGAGACTCCGGAGACGGTCCGCGCCATGATCGACGGCAGCGAAGGCCGCCAGCGCCTTGGCGAGGCAGTGGATGAAGCGTGCGCGGCCAATATCATCGGCGTGCCGTTCATGACGCTGGACGGCGAAAGCTTCTTCGGCGCCGACCGCCTGCCGCAGATCGCCTGGCGGCTGCAGCATCCGCGCACCGCGTAGACGGGAGAGTGCGATGAGCGACGACAGGCTCGCCGGGGCGCTGAAGGCGACGCCCTTCATCGATGCGAATGCGCCGACGGTCCGCGCCTTTGTCGACCGCCATGCCGGCAGCGGCCCCGATCGCTACCGCGCCGTGCGGCTCTATTACGCCGTCCGCGACGCGATCCCATACGACCTGCGCTATTTCGGGATTGAGCGCGATATCTTCGTCGCCTCGCGCTGCCTGGAGGCGAAGGGCTCGTTCTGCGTGCCCAAGGCGGTGACGCTCGCTGCGGTTTGCCGCGCCGCCTGCATTCCGGCGCGCGTCGGCTTCGCCGATGTGCGCAACCACCTGGCCTCGCCGCGCATCCTCGACCTCATGGGCAGCGACGTCTTCCGCTGGCACGCCTATACGCTGATCCATCTCGAAGGCCGCTGGGTCAAGGCGACGCCGGCCTTCGACCTTGCCTTCAGCGCCCGCTTCGGCGTCGAGCCGCTCGATTTCGACGGCAGCTTGGACTCGATCTTCCAGCCCTTCGATGCGGCCGGCCGGCAGCACATGGACTATGTGCTCGACCGCGGCGATCATGACGAGATGCCGTTCGAAGCCTTTCGCGAGGCGATGCAGGACGCCTATCCGCACCTGATCACGGCGATGGCGGCGGAGCGCGCCGCCCTTGCGGGCAAGGCTCATCCTGAACACGCCCCGGACGCGTGACCATCGCGTCCCGGCCAGCGGGCCCGACCAGTGACCGCAATTCTTCCACACTGACCAGGTAGCCAGACCGCTTCGTCAGCGCGTGTCGTGGACGACCACGCACGCCAATTGCAGGCTCGGTGGATCATAACCGGCCAGCGCGCTTGTGATCGCGCATCGACCGCCTCCTGCTCCGTCGCGCTTGATATGCGTAAGAAGTAGACCATTTCCGCCGTCGACTTTATAAGACGGCTAACGAACTTGGCGGCATAATCAGCCGCTTGACCCTCGCTGATTCCCGCCTGCAGGAGCGCCCACCCCACGATGAACGCCGCAGACAGCACCACGTCCATCCTGATCCACCTCGCCGGCTCGGTGGCGCTGCTGATCTGGGCGGTCAGGCTGGTGCGGACGGGCGCGACGCGGGCTTTCGGCCCCTCGCTGCGGCAAGGCCTCGCCCGCTTCGCCGGCAACCGCGTCTCGGCGATGGCGAGCGGCGCGGTGGTGACGCTGATCCTGCAAAGCTCGACGGCGACGACGCTTTTGCTCTCCTCCTTCGCCGGCCAGGCGCTGATCGGCCTGCCGATGGCCTTCGCCGTGCTGCTCGGCGCCAATGTCGGCACGGCGATGGCCGCCTTTGTGATCTCCTTCGATCTCGGCTGGCTCTGGGGCGCCTGCCTTTCCGTCGGCGTCGCGCTCTACCTCGCCAATGAAGCGATGAACCGCGCCCGCAATATCGGGCGCCTGATCGTCGGTATCGGCCTGATCCTGCTCTCGCTTGCCGAGCTCAAGACCGCCTCGGCGCCGCTGGCGCAATCGCCCGTGTTCCGCTCGGTGTTCGAGGCGCTGGCGAGCGAGCCGCTGCTCGCCGTCGGGATCACCGTCGCGGCGACCTGGCTGACCCATTCCAGTCTCGCGATCGTCCTCCTGATCGCGTCGTTCTGGGCCGGCGGGCTGTTCCCGGCACCGACCGCGCTGATCCTGATCGTGGGTGCCAATCTCGGCAATGCGCTGGTGCCGGTGCTCGACCAGCTCGGCGCGCCCGTGGTGCAGCGCCGCGTCGCGCTCGCCAACCTGCTGACGCGCATGATCATCGCGCTGGTCGTCATCCCTTTCGCCAAGCCGCTCTCCGTCTGGTTCTCGGCGCTGTCGCATGACCCGTCGCGCCTGGCGGTCGAAATCCATCTGGCGCTGAACATCATCGGCGCCATCGCCTTCCTGCCCTTCGTCCAGCCGATCGCGGCACTGGTGACGCGCCTGACCCCGGCCAAGCCCGAAGCCGAGCAGCGCAATCGGCCGCTCTATCTCGACGCCGGCCTGCTCGACAGCCCGCCCGAAGCCCTCGCCAGCGCGATGAGAGAGACGCTGCATCTGGGCGACCGTGTCGGCGCCATGCTGAAGGACCTGCAGGTCCTGCTGGAGCAAGACAAGCTCGCCCTCTCGCGCGAGATCGCGGCCGCCGATGACGGCGTCGACGCGATCCACGAGGCGATCAAGCTCTATCTCGTCAAGCTCTCTCGCCATCCGCTCGGCGAGGAGGACAGCCGACGCCTGTTCGAGATCATTACGGCAACCACCAATCTCGAGCATATCGGCGACATCATCGACAAGAACCTGCGCGAGCTCGCCGAGAAGAAGATCCGCAAGCGCTACCGCTTCTCCGAGGAAGGCCTAGCCGAGATCCGCGATTTCCACAGGCAGGTCAGCCACAGCCTGCAGCTTTCGCTGAACGTGCTGGCCACGCGCGATATCGGCCTCGCCCGCCAGCTCTTCGACGAGAAGAGCGCGATGCGCGTCGCCGAGCGCATGGCGACCGAGAAGCATTACGAACGCCTGCGCAGCGGGGTGACGCAATCGCTCGAGACATCCTCGATCCATCTCGACGTGCTGCGCGACCTGAAGCGCATCCACGGCCACATCACCTCGATCGCCTACCCGATCCTGGAGGCCGCCGACGAGCTCAGGGACACCAGGCTGCGCAGGGCTGGCGAGCAACCGGCCAAGGAGCAGCCCGGCGTGGCTGACGGCTACGGCCTCGCGTTGCCGCAGAAGCCGGCCTGAGACCGGCACGGCCTTGGGCTGGCGCCGCCTGCGCTTGACAGCCTGCCGGTTTGACCGAGCTTAAGGCCCGAGGCTCGGGGGCACCATGGATCGCATCGACGCGATGAAAGTGTTCATCGCCGCTCTGGACGAGGGCAGCCTCGCCGGAGCGGGACGCCTGCTCGGGCGCTCACCGGCCGCCGTCAGCCGGGCCGTCGCTTTTCTCGAACAGCAGGCCGGCGCGCAGCTGTTGCACCGGACGACCCGCTCGATCCGGCTGAGCGAGACCGGCGAGCGTTATGCCAATATCTGCCGCCGCTTGCTTGCGGACCTGCAGGAACTGGAAGCGGTCGGCGCCGGCGAGCAGGCCGCTCCTCGCGGCACCTTGACCATCACCGCGCCGCCGATCAGCGGCGAGGAGATCCTGCGCCCGATCGTCGACGCCTTCATCGCGGCCTTTCCGGCCGTCTCGGTCAACCTCGTCCTGCTCTCGCGTGGCGCGAATCTGGTCGAGGAAGGCATCGATATCGCCTTGCGTATCCTCGACCTGCCGGATTCCGCGATGACCGCCATCCGTGTCGGCGGCGAAGTCCGGACGGTCGTCGCAGCCTCGCCCCGCTATCTCAGCCAGCACCCGCGCATCGACGAGCCGGGAGACCTGGCAAGTCACAGCATCATCGCCTGCACCGATTTCGGGCGCGAGTCCTGGGTCTTCCCGCCGGCGAAGGGGGGCTCCGTATCCCGCTCCGTCCAGTTCAGGCCGCGGCTCACCGTCAACAGCGTCAGGGCGGCTTTGGGCGCTGCGGTCGGCGGGCTCGGCGTCACGCGGCTGTTCACCTACCATGTCGCCGAACGCGTGCAGGACGGCTCGCTCGAGCTCCTGCTGCGGGATGCCGAGCCGCCGCCCCGCCCCGTCAACCTGGTCATGCCGCAGGGCCGCTCGAACGTCCCCAAGGTCCGCGCCTTTCTCGACTTCGCCGTGCCGCGCTTGCGCGCCGACTTCGCGCGGCTCTCGGGCGAATTGGGTGTGAAGCGGTCCTGAACCGCCTATTCTTCCGCGCGGCGGTTGAATGCCTGCCGACCAACGGGCATTCAGCTGCAACGCGAAACACTCCAGATTCCTCGTCATCAGGCCAATGGCCGGGCAGCGGCACATCCGCTCGCTGCCGAAGCAACGAGGATATATCATGAGCAACGAACGGAAGGTCGCCATCGTCACCGGTGCCTCACAGGGCATCGGCGCCGCGCTGGTCAAGGGTTTCCGCGACCGCAATTATCGCGTCGTCGCGACGTCGCGCTCGATCACGCAGGGCAGCGACCCGGACATCCTTGCGGTCCCCGGCGACATCGCCGATCCGGCGACCGCCGAGACAGTCGTCAGGGAGGCGATGGCCCGCTTCGGACGCGTCGACACGCTGGTCAACAATGCCGGCATCTTCATCGCCAAGCCCTTCATCGACTACACGGCCGAGGACTTCCAGGCCAAGATCGCGACCAATCTCGCCGGCTTCTTCCACATCACCCAGCAGGCGGCCCGCGCCATGCTGGCGCAGGGCTCCGGCCACATCGTCAGCATCACCACCAGCCTGACAGACCAGGCCGTCGCGGGCGTCCCGACCGTGCTCGCCAACCTGACCAAGGGCGGCATCAACTCGGCGACCAAGGCGCTGGCGATCGAATACGCCACCCAAGGCATTCGCGTGAACGCAGTCTCGCCGGGCATCATCAAGACGCCGATGCACGCGCCGCAGACGCATGAATTCCTGGCCAATCTGCATCCAGTCAAGCGCTTGGGCGAGGTCAAGGACATCGTCGATGCCGTGCTGTTCCTGGAGAGCGCCCCTTTCGTCACCGGCGAGATCCTGCATGTCGACGGCGGCCAGAGCGCCGGCCACTGACGCAACGCGCAACCCGATAGGAGTTTTCCATGCCGATCGTCACCATCCAGGTCACCCGCGAGGGCTCCGGCCCGGGCCGCACCTCAGTCACGCCTGAGGAGAAGGCCAGGCTCATCGCCGGTGCCAGCCAGCTCCTGCTCGATGTACTGAACAAGCCGCTCGAGGCGACCTTCGTCGTGATCGAGGAGGTCGAGCTCGACAATTGGGGCTGGGGCGGCCTGCCCGTTGCGGACTACCGCAAGCGGCGCGCGGCGCGCTGATCTCGCCGCCAGCGATCTCGAACCCCCTCCGGCCCAATCCTGCACCCCGGATGCGCTGAGCTTCACCTTGCAATCGGCGAGCAGGGCCGGACTCTAGCGCCGACCGGCTCTGCCTCCGCGAGGAACAACCATGACCAGCACCGCACAAGCGCGCCTGCTCGACCTGTTCGGCATCGACCTGCCGATCATCCAGGGACCGATGGCCCTCGCGAGCACGCCCGAAATGGTCATCGCCGTCAGCGAAGCCGGCGGGCTCGGCTCGCTGGCCGGCGCGCAGTACGATGCGGCGGGCCTGCGGGCCGCATTCGACACGGTGCGGGCCGGCACGCGACGGCCGTTCAACGTCAACTTCTTCTGCCACACGCCCCCGGCCGATGACCCGGCCCGTCAGGCTGCCTGGCTCGACCGCCTCGCCGGCCACTATGCCGAGGCCGGGCTCGACCCGAACATGCCGAAGACGCCGAGCGGGCGCACGCCTTTCGACGCAGGCCTGGCGAGCGTGGTGGAAGAGTACCGCCCCGAGATCGTCAGCTTCCATTTCGGCCTGCCAGCGCCCGACCTGTTCGAGCGGGTGAAGCGAACCGGCGCCAGGATCATCGCCTCCGCCACGACCGTGCCCGAGGCGCGCTGGCTCGCGGACCACGGCGTCGACGCGGTCATCGCCATGGGCGCCGAGGCCGGCGGCCATCGCGGCATCTTCCTGAACGACCGGATATCCGAACAGCTCGGGACCTTCGCACTGGTGCCGCAGGTCGTCGATGCCGTGCCGGTCCCGGTCATCGCCGCCGGCGGCGTCACCGACCGGCGCGGGGTGGAGGCTGCTTTTGCGCTCGGAGCGGCGGCCGTCCAGGTCGGCACCGCCTATCTGTTCACGCCCGAGGCCGAGGCCAAGATCTCGCCGATCTACCGCAAGGCGCTCCGCATGACCGAGCGGCCGACCGCGCTCACCAACCTGTTCACCGGCCGGCCGGCGCGCGGCATCGTCAACCGCGCCATGACGGAGCTCGGCCCGATCTCAGAGCTCGCGCCGGCCTTCCCGACCGCCGGCACGGCGCTGGGACCGCTGCGCAGTGCTGCGGAAGCTGCCGGCCGCGACGACTTCACCCTGCTCTGGGCCGGCCAATCCTTCCCGCTCGCCAGGCCGATGTCGGCGGCGGCGCTGACGCGGATGCTCGCGGGGCTGGACGGTTGATGGAGGCCGTTGCGCGCTGCTTAAGCCGATAGCCTACTGCGCTCGGTCTCGACCGGCGGAACGTTCGTGCCCCATAGCGCGAGCGCGCTGCGGCCGGCCTCGGTCAACCCGTAGACGCCGCGCTCGGCACGCTCGAACCAGCCATAGACGTTGCGGTGCAGGATCTTCTGGGCGTCGGGGCATGCCGGCTTGAGGTCGCGCGGGCGCTGGGGCGCCGTGCTCATCGCCGCGGCGCAAGCGAGTGCCTGCTGGCGATAGGCGGTCATGATCGGCCGGCGCGTGCTGCCGCCGGCAGCGGGGTCGCCCTTGCGCCGCCGGTGCTCGTCGACCAGCCGCGAGCGGGCCTTGGCGTTCTTGCGCGGCGTCGGCGCGACCGGCGAGACCAGAACCTCGACGCGCCCCGTGCTGCTGACGCCGAGCAGGCCGAAGCCCAGCCGGCGGCAGAGATTGCGATAGCGCGGATCGCTCTCCCGGCCCTTGCCCCGGGCCGAGAGCTGCGCCGCCAGCCAGATCTCGTCGCCGAGGCGCAGTCGGTCGACGCCCTGCAGGATCAGCTCCAGATTGAAGGCCAGCTTCAGTTCCCCGATCACCACCACCGTTGGATCGCCTTCCCTGAGGCCGACGAGGTCGCAGCGGCCGATCTCACCCTTCACGGCATAGCCGAGTTCCTCGAGGAAGCGCTTGACGGGCGGGTAGAGGGTGGTTTCCACGCGGGGCTCTCCGGACGACTCGCACCATGATGGTAGCAAGACGTTTCGAAGTGCCGAACGCGGACGCCGGAGCCCGTCCTAAGCCGCCACCGCCTCGGTCGCAGCGGTCACCTGCCAGCCCTGCAATTCACGCCAGTTCGGCTCCAGCTCGGCGAAGCGCGCCAGTGCGAAGCTGGAGATGTCGGCGAAGCCGCAGGCCCCGTCGATGACGAGGTCGCGGATCGCCCGCCCGCTCGCGGGCGAGAGGCCGAAGCCGACGCTCGACAGCGTCGCGACCACGACATTGGCCTGCGAGGCGAGCCGGTCGATCACCGGCCGGCCATCCGGCGTGTTCTCGATCACCCCGGCCCAGGAGCGGATGATGCGGGCATGCGACGCCTTCGGCAGTAGTTCGGCAAGCCTCCGGCCCATATGCAGCATCAGCGGCGTGGTTGGCTTAGGCAGCGTGCCCTCCTCCGCCATGGCCAGCCATTCATGCGGCCCGCCACCGTAGGCAAGATTGCCGCGCAGGGTCTGTCGGCCATAGAGCCCGCAGCCGTCGACGCCGCCGAGCGGCATCAGCGGCAGCGGCTCGGTCACGATCATCTCGCAGCGGGCCGACTGCACCGGCACCTCCTGCCCGAGCATGACGGAAAGACGCCCGGTCTGCGGACCGGCGGCGAGCACGAGGCTGTCACAGCCGATCTCACCACGATCGGTCTCGACCGCGACAACCCGGCCGCCCTCGGTCCGGAAGCCGGTGACGGTGGTGTGCTGCAGGATGCGCCCGCCATGGTCCTGCATCGCCCAGGCGTAGCCCTGCAGCGTGCGGTGCGGATTGGCATGACCGCCGAACTTGTAGTGATAGCCGCCGACGACGGTATCGCCTGCCAGCGGCACCAGTTCCTTGGCCTGCTTGACGTCGAGCACCTCGGACTCGAAGCCCTGCCGCGCGGCATTGCGCAAGGCGCGGCCATAGAGCGCCATCTGGTGCTCGCTCGCGGCAAGGCGAACACGCTCGCCCCGGAACTCCGTGGGGTAGCCGAGCAGTTCGTCCATGATCGGCCAGAGCCGCTGCTCCTCGGCGAAGAGCGGCGAATGATGGTGCGAGCAGCCGCCGCCATTGCGGCCGGAGGCCTCCCAGCCGATCAGCCCCTTCTCCAGCACCAGCACGTCGACGCCATCCCGCGCCAGCCACCAGCCTGCGGAGAGGCCGGTGACGCCGCCGCCGACGATGACGACCGAAGCTCCCTTGATCTCGCTCATGACTCTCACTCGCTCGCGACGGGGCCGGTCGCGTCATTGCCAGCGACGGTATAGCGCGCCGGCACCTCCCAGAACGGCACCCATTGCGCATGCATGCCGAACCAGGTGTCCCAGTGCTCGGCCTGCTCGGGCGCCTCGGGAACAAGGGCGGTCATCGCCAGCGGCATCGGCCGGACCGGCGCGCGATAGCCGGCGAGCGGGATCGCCGAGAGCGGCTGCGCCGCGCCGAGCGCCAGCAGGGCTGCGACCTGCTCGCGGCAGCGTCGGCCCTGGCACGGCCCCATGCCGGCGCGGGTCAGGCGCTTGACCTGATCGGGATTGGGCGGGCCCTCGCCGAGCAGCGCCGAGAGCGAGCGGTCATTGCGGCGCTCGTTCTGCCAGTCGAGATAGCGCGGCGGGCGGACTTCCAGGATCTCGCGCGCCGTCACCTCCTCGCATTGGCAGACATGGAACTCGGCCCGGGCCTCGATCACGCTCGCCCTGACCCAGGCGAGACGATAGGCGGAGATGTCATAGTCCGGCACAGGCGGCGCTGCGGCTGCCGTACTGGCGATGTCCTCCCCAAGCGCCACGACAGCGCGGGCCGCCTCCGCCTCTGCGATGGCGCGGTCGCGCGTCTTGGCGGCCCAGAGGCCGGCGCAGTCGCCGACGGCGTAGACATTGGCGAGGCTGGAGCGCTGGCTCGCGTCGAGCACAGGCGCATAGCCGCCGCGCTCGGCCTGGAACGCGACCTTGCAGCCGGCTGCGTCGATCAGGTCGATGACGGGCGTGGCTCCGACCGCCAATACGATGCCGTCGCAGGCGATGGCGCGCTCTTCGCCAACCGGGCGGCCCTCCCCGTCCAGCCTCGCGACGACAGCCGCTTCGACGCCATCGCGGCCGATCGCCTCGCGCACGACATGGCCGGCCAGGATTTCGGTCCCGCCGGCGCGGAGCTTCGCCAGAAAATCCGCGTCGCCGATCGGTTCGGGCGCCTGCTCGACGATGGCGGCGATGGTGACGCCCGCCTCACGCAAGGCGAGCGCGGTGGTCAGGGCCTCCGTGTTCGAACCGAGGACGACGACGGTTCGGGGACCGAAGGCGTCGTAGCGCGTCGCGAGATTGAGCGCGGCGGTGGCGCCCATCACGCCAGGCTTCTCCCAGCCGGGAAAGCCGAGGCCCATGTCGCGGCGGCCGCAGGCAAGGATGACGTGCCGGGCCTGGACGAGGATGCTGCTCTCCTCGTCGGCCAGGCCGGCGACGAGGCCCGGCATCCAGCCGAGCGCCGGACCGTTGGCGTAGAGCCCCCAGCAGGCTGTGCCGAGACGCAGATCGACACCAGCCTCGAAGGCCTCGGCGATCCGCGGCTCGGAGGCGACGAAGGCCTCCATCATGGCGTTGCGGTTGCGGGCGCTGGCGGCCATGCCCTGACCGAAATGCAAGGGGACGTCGTCGCCCATCGTCTTGAACGGCACCGGGTTCTCGTCGACCAGCAAGACGCCAAAGCCCCGCGCCGCCGCGCCGATGGCAGCTTCGAGGCCGGCAGCGCCGGCGCCGACGACGAGGACATCGACACTCTCGGCAATGGCGAGCGGCTTGCCGGTGACGGATTTGGGATCGGGGGCCGGAACGGTCATGGTCTGCGCTTTCGAATGACTGGGCTCATTCTTGGCGCCGGCACCTGGCGGAGCCGGCCGGTTTGCGACATCGACCGGCCGGGACACGACATCCGGGCCGAGGGACCTGCCAGCTCAGAGCACCTGTTCGAGGAAGGCGCGGGTGCGCGTCTCGCGCGGTGCGCCGAAGAACTCGGCCGGCGCCGCATGCTCGACGATGACGCCGCCATCGGTGAAGTAGACGTGATCGGCGACCTCGCGGGCGAAGCCCATCTCATGGGTGACGAGGATGCAGGTCATGCCCTCCGCCGCGAGGTCGCGGATGGTGACGAGCACCTCCTTCTTGGTCTCGGGATCGAGCGCGGCAGTGACCTCGTCGAACAACATCACCTTCGGGTTCATCGCCAGCGAGCGGGCGATGGCGACGCGCTGCTGCTGGCCGCCGGAGAGTTCGCCCGGATAGGCATCGTGCTTGTGCGAGAGCCCGACCTTGGCGAGTAGGCGCCTGGCCCGCTCCCCGACCTCGGCAGGGTCCTGCTTCAGCACATGGATCGGCGCCATCATGACGTTCTGAAGGGCCGTCTTGTGCGGGAAGAGATTGTATTGCTGGAAGACGATGCCGACATCGCGGCGCAGCGCCAGCTTGTCCAAAGCGGGATCGTTGACCTGCCGTCCGGCGACTGTGATCGAGCCCTTGCTGATCGGCACCAGCGCGTTGATGCAGCGCAGCAGCGTCGACTTGCCGGAGCCGGACGGGCCGATGATGCAGACGGTCTCGCCGCGGCGGATGGTGAGGCTGACATCCTTGAGCACCATGAAGGCGCCGAAGGCCTTCTCGACGCCCTCGACGACGACGACCGGCTCGCCGAGTTCATGCCTGGCAGCCATGGTCATCCCTTCACGTTGAAGCGGCGTTCGAGCGCCATGGTCAGGCGCGCGATCGGGTAGCAGTAGGAGAAGAACATCATCAGCAGCATCAGGTACATCGGCAGCATCAGCTCGGGCCGGCTCTCGGCGACGAGGGCCGCACGGGTGATGGTGAGCCCGTCCTGGATGCCGACCACCGAGATCAGCGTCGTCGCCATGGTCAGGATGGCGTAGAGGTTCATCCACGGCGGCAGCATGCGCTTGACCGCCTGCGGCAGGATGATCATCCACATCGTCTGGCGGCGGGTGAAGGCGAGCGCCTCGGCCGATTCCCATTGGCCCGAGGGGATCGAGCGGATGCCGCCGCGCACGATCTCCGAGACATTCGCCGCGACGGGAAGCGCCAGACCGATGATCGCCTTGACCCAGGCCGGGAAGGCGATGGTGACCGGCCCGAGCCTGATCTCGAAGGGCAGTAGGAACATCGCGTAGAACAAGAGCACGAGCCAGGGCGCGTTGCGGAAGAACTGCGTCGCCGCCCATGACGGCTGGCGCATGATGGCCGAGGGCGAGACCTGGCCGATGCCGAACAGCACGCCGACCGCGGTGCCGAGCGCCATGGAGAGGACGCTGATCAGCAGGTTGAACAGGAAGCCCTGGAAGATCAGCGGCGCCCAGCGCAGCAGGATGATGACGGCGCTATCGCGGGCAGTCGGCCCCGTCGTCTGCGCTACCGCGAGCGAGGCGGCGAAGACGATGGCGACGCCGGCTACGAGCCCGGCGCTGAGCATCATCGGTGCAGCGAGCCCGCTCGGCGCGATCGGCGCCGCGCGGAAGGGTTTCAGGACGGGGAGATCGGTCGTGGCGGTCTTCATGGCATGTATCCGGGAATGCGCATGGCCCGCTCCCAGCGATGCATCACCCAGACCAGCACCGCGACGAACAGCACGTAGACCACCAGCAGCACGTTCATCATTTCGCGGACATTGAAGACCTCGGACCATATCTGCGACGCCGCATAGAGCAGCTCGGGCACGCCGATGGCGTAGGCTAGCGTCGTGGTCTTCACGAGGTTGACGAGGTTGTTGTTGAGCGCCGGCAGGCAGATGCGGAAGGCGAGCGGCAGCACTATCTGGCGCCAGAGCTGGAAGCGGGTGTAGCCGAGCGATTCCGCCGCCTCGACCATCGTCTCCGGCACAGCCTCGATGCCGGCGCGGAAGATCTCGACGTTGAAGGCGCCAGCGAAGAGCGAAAAGGCGATGATCGCCCAGCCGGTGCCGCTGACCAGCGGCGACTGCCCGCCGAAACCGTCCGACACCGTCGGCAGCAGGCCGCCGACGGCGAAATAGAAGAAGGAGAGCTGCACCAAGGGCGGCGTATTGCGGAAAAACTGGACGTAACCCCGCACCACGAGCCGGCCGGGCCGCGAATTGCTGCCGGCGACCCAGACGCCGAGCAGTCCGATCGCGAGCGAGGCCAGGATCGAGACGACGCAGATATAGGTCGTCGTCCACAGCCCGGTCAGGAAGCGCGAGCGGTCGAAGGCGTCGTAGAAGATCGAGAAGTTGAGGCCGTGGACCTCGTTCAGGCGCTCGAAGAAAGCGGCGATCATGTCCGACATCTCGGGATGACTAGCAGCGCCATGGTCGAGCCTGACCCGACCATCTCGGAAACCAGAGCACTCTGGTCATGAGATTCTCGGGCCAAGCCCGAGAATGACGCGCCGTGGCTACGAGCCGGCCTTCAGCTTTTTGTTGGTCTCGATCAGATAGGGGCTCTGCTTGATGCCCCATTTGGTCTCGAGCGCCAGTAGCTTGCCGCTCTTGTGCCAGTCGACCGACATGTCCTTGATCAGCTTGCCGAAGGCACCGTCGAGATCGTCGAGGCGCACGCCGATCGCCCAGAGCTGCGGATCCTCCGAGACCAGCGGCATCTCGTAATTCGCCCATTTCGGATCGCCGCCCGAGAGCGTCGAGACGATCAGCGTGTCGTCGAACAGGAAGGCGACGCAGTTGTTGCCGAGCAGCGCATTCAGCCCGTCCGGCACCGAGGGGAACACCACCATCTCCGGCGAATACATCTGCGAGACGCGGCGGTTGTAGTAGGCGCCCTGCACGGCGCAGACCTTGCGGCCCTTGAGGTCTTCCCACTTCTTCAGGCCGGCGCTCTTGGGCGCGAGCACATTGGTGGCCCCCGCATAGTAGTTCGGCTCGATCATGCCGATCTGCTTGCGCCGGTCCTGCGTGTCGCCGAGCGTCGCCAGGATCATGTCGATGCGGCCCTGGCGCAGGAACTCGATGCGGTTGGCGGCGATCACCGGCACCATCTCGAGCTTGACGCCGATCTTGCTCGCGACCTCCTGGGCGAGATCGATCTCGAGGCCGACGATCTTGCCTGACGGATCGAGGAAGCCCCAGGGCTTGTAGTCGTTCTTGACGCCGACGGTGAGGACGCCCTTTTCCTTGATCTTGGCGAGCGTGTCCTGCGCGAAGGCCGGCACGGCGGCAAGCGTGGCGGCGAGTGCGAATGCCAGGGCGGTCAATCGTTTCATCGGTCGCGATCCCCTTGTTTTCTTATGAAGCCCTAGCTTCGGGTGGATCGGCGCATAGATTTGACTGGATGCGACGCTTTCTTGACTCTCAGCGGCGAGCCGGGCGGACCTCCTGCACACGCTCGGCCCGTGGCGGATGGCCGAAGCGCTCGCGATAGCTGCGCGAGAAATGGCTGGCGCTGGCAAAACCACAGGCAAGCGCGGTCTCCAGGATCGAGAGGCTGGTCTGGCGCAGCAGGTCGCGGGCGCGGTCGAGGCGCAAGGCGAGATAGTGCTCGCCGAGCGAGCGGCCGAGATGCTGGCGGAACAGACGCTCGAGCTGGCGTAGCGAGACGTTCGCGAGCCGAGCGAGTCCCTCGCGCGACTCGGGGGTCTCGATGGTCTGCTCCATGCGGGCGATCACGCGCAGGAGCGGCGCATGGGCGATGCCGAGCCGCTCGCGCAGCGGCATGCGCTGCGGCCCCGCCCCTTCCCTGACATGGGTCTGGAGGAACCATTCGCTGACCGCGAGCGCGAGCTCGCTGCCGTGCTCGCGCGCGATCACGGCGTGCAGCATGTCGAGCGGCGCGGTGCCACCGCTGCAGGTCAGGCGGTCGCGGTCGATCTCGTAGAGCGAGCGCCGCAGGTCGAGATCGGGATATTCCTCAAGGAAAGCCGGCGCGTGCTCCCAGTGGATGGTGAAGCGATAGCCGGAGAGCAGATTGGCGCGCGCCAGCAGATAGGGGCCGCCCGAGACGCCGCCGATCTTCACGCCGCGCCGCGCGAGCTGACGCAGCCAGGCGAAGGTCGGCTGGTGATGGAACAAGGCCGGATTGCCGCCGGCGCAGACGAAGAGATAGTCAAGCCTGAGATCGGCGCCGACGCTGGCATCGGCGGCGATGGCGACGCCGTTCGAGGCCGTCGCCGCGGCGCCGTCGATCGAGACATGGCTCCAGCGATAGAGCGGCCGGCCCGAGAGGCGGTTGGCGGCGCGCAGGGGCTCGATCGCCGAGGCGTAAGGCAGCAACGCGAAGTCAGGGATCAGCAGGAAGCCGACATGGGTCGGCGCGCTGTCGTCGCTATCAGGCAATCTGATGTCGCTATCGAGCATGTCGGCGAGCCTATGTCGGTCAATCTCCTGATGACAAGACCGCCCGGACCCAATGATGCGCTATTCCATCTTCTCGCTGCTGTCCCAGACGCTCCGGGGCCACAAGGGCTGGACTCCGGCCTGGCGCGATCCCGCGCCGAAGCCCGAATACGACGTGATCATCATCGGCGGCGGCGGCCATGGCCTGGCGACGGCGCATTACCTCGCCAGCCGGCACGGCATCACCAATGTCGCGGTGCTGGAGAAGGGCTATCTCGGTTCCGGCAATGTCGGCCGCAACACCACGATCATCCGCTCGAACTACCTGCTGCCGGGCAACACCCCGTTCTACGAGCTCTCGATGAAGCTCTGGGAAGGGCTGGAGCAGGACCTCAACTACAACGCCATGGTCAGCCAGCGTGGCGTCTTGAACCTCTACCATTCCGATGCCCAGCGCGACGCCTTCGCCAGGCGCGGCAACGCGATGCGGCTCGCCGGGGTCGATGCCGAACTGCTCGGCACCGAGCAGGTCCGGGCGATGCTGCCCTATCTCGATTTCGACAATGCGCGCTTCCCGATCCAGGGCGGCCTGCTGCAGCGCCGTGGCGGCTCGGCCCGGCACGATGCCGTCGCCTGGGGCTTCGCCCGCGCCGCCGACAGCCGCGGCGTCGACATGATCCAGAACTGCGAGGTCACCGGCATCACCATGTCGGGCGGGCGCGCGATCGGCGTCGAGACCTCGCGCGGGCCGATCCGAGCGAAGAAGATCGCCATGGCGGTCGCCGGGAACTCATCGCGTGTCGCGGCGATGGCGGGAATGCGCCTGCCGATCGAGACCCATGTCCTGCAGGCCTTCGTCTCGGAAGGGCTTAAGCCGCTGATCGACTGCGTCGTCACCTACGGCGCCGGGCATTTCTACATCAGCCAGTCCGACAAGGGCGGCCTCGTCTTCGGCGGCGACATCGACGGGTACAACTCATACGCCCAGCGCGGCAACCTGCCGGTGATCGAGGACGTGATGGAGTCGGCGATGGCGCTGTGGCCCGGCCTCGGCCGGGTGCGGATGCTGCGCCATTGGGGCGGCGTCATGGACATGTCGATGGACGGCTCGCCGATCATCGATACGACGCCGGTCGACGGGCTCTATCTCAATGCGGGCTGGTGCTATGGCGGCTTCAAGGCGACGCCCGCCTCGGGCTTCTGCTTCGCCCATCTGATCGCGACGGGACAGCCGCACGAGGTCGCCACCGCCTACCGGCTCGATCGCTTCGCCACCGGGCGGGTGATCGACGAAAAGGGCGCCGGCGCCCAGCCGAACCTGCACTGACCGCGCGCTGCCGAGGATCCCATGCGCATCACCTGTCCCCATTGCGGCGCGCGCGACGCCCAGGAATTCAGCTATCTCGGCGCCGCCGATCTGCAGCGCCCCGAAGGCATGGCGGCGAGCGAGGCCGCGATGGCCGATTACGTCTACCAGCGCGACAACCCGGCCGGCGTCCATCGCGAGCTCTGGTATCACGGCGCCGGCTGTCATGCCTGGCTGGTGGTGACCCGCGACACCCGCAACCATGCGATCACCGCGGTCGAGCCGGCGAAGGCGCGCAAGGCGGGAGCGGCGGCATGAGCACCCAGCCTTTCCGCCTCGCCTCCGGCGGCCTGATCGATCGCGGTCATCCGCTGGATTTCAGCTTCGACGGCGCCTCCTATCGCGGCTATGCCGGCGACACGCTGGCCTCGGCGCTGCTCGCCAACGGCGTGCGCCTGGTTGGCCGCTCCTTCAAATATCATCGCCCGCGCGGCATCCTCTCGGCCGGGCCAGAGGAGCCGAACGCGCTGGTCGAACTGCGCTCCGGTGCGCGCCGCGAGCCCAACACCCGTGCGACCGTCGTCGAACTGTTCGGCGGGCTGGAGGCGGCGAGCCAGAACCGCTGGCCTTCGCTCGCCTTCGACCTGCTCTCGATCAACGGGCTGATCTCGCCGGCCCTCGTCGCCGGCTTCTACTACAAGACCTTCATGTGGCCGGCCTCCTTCTGGGAAAAGCTCTACGAGCCGCTGATCCGGCGCGCCGCCGGCCTCGGACGCGCCGCCGGAGCGGAAGATCCGGACCATTACGAGAAGGCCTTCGCCTTCTGCGACCTGCTGGTGATCGGCGGCGGGCCGGCCGGTCTCTCCGCTGCGCTGGCAGCCGGGCGCAGCGGCGCCCGCGTGATCCTCTGCGACGAGGATTTCCGGCTCGGTGGACGGCTGCTGGCCGAGCAGCGCGAGATCGACGGCAAGCCAGCCTCCGAATGGCTCGCCGCGACGCTGGCCGAGCTTACAAGCCTGCCGGAGGTGCGGATCATGCCGCGCACCACCGTGTTCGGGCTCTACGATCACGGCATCTACGGCGCGGTCGAGCGCGTCGCCGATCACCTGCCGCAGCCGCCGGCGCATCAGCCACGCCAGCGCGGCTGGCGCATCCATGCCAGGCGGGCGATCCTCGCCGCCGGCGCGCTGGAGCGGCCGATCGTCTTCGCAGGCAATGACCGGCCCGGCGTGATGCTGGCCGGTGCGGTGCGGTCTTACGTCAATCGCCATGGCGTCCTGCCCGGCCGCGAAACCGTGCTGTTCACGGCCGGCGACGATGGCTGGACGACGGCGCGCGATATCGCCGCGGCTGGCGGCAAGGTCGCGGCGATCGTCGATTCCCGCCCCGCCGATCCCGTCCGCAAGGCGCTCGCCGACAAGCTCGGCGCGCGGCTGTTCGCCGGCGGCGCCGTGACGGGCGCGCGTGGCGGGCGGCAGCTCAGCGGCGTCACCATCCGCGATGCCTCGGGCGCGGTGAGCGAATTGTCCTGCGACCTGCTCGCCGTCTCCAATGGCTGGAACCCGACGCTGCACCTGACCTCGCACCAGAACGGCAAGCCGGCCTGGGACGAGAGCCTACAATGTTTCGTGCCGGGAACCGTGCCGGCGGGGCTCACGGTCGCCGGGAGCGCCGCCGGACGCTTCACGCTGGCGCAGGCGCTGGAAGACGGCGCGAGGCTCGGACGCGATGCGGCGACCGAGGTGGGCCTGACCACGCTGCCGGCCGAGCCGACCCCGACGACCGACCCCGAGACAAACGGGCTTTCGCCGGTCTGGCGGGTGTCCGGCGGCAAGGGAAAAGCCTTCGTCGACTACCAGAACGACGTCACCGACAAGGATGTCGAGCTCGCCGCCCGCGAGGGCTTCCGGCCGGTCGAGCATCTCAAGCGCTACATCACGCTTGGCATGGCGACCGACCAGGGCAAGACCTCGAACCTTTCTGGCCTCGCCATCATGGCCGAGCAGACCGGCCGGACGATCCCGCAGACCGGCACCACCACCTTCCGCCCGCCCTATACGCCGGTCGCGATCGGGGCGCTCGCCGGCCATCACCGCGGCAAGGACTTCAGGCCGATCCGGCTCGCGCCGACGCATGACTGGTCGAAGGAGCAAGGTGCCATCTTCGTCGAGAGCGGGCCTTGGCTGCGGGCGCAATACTATCCGCGCTCCGGCGAGACCGACTGGCTGACGACGGTCAACCGCGAGGTCAAAGCGGTGCGCGCCGGCGTCGGCCTCTGCGACGTCTCGACGCTCGGCAAGATCGACATCCAGGGCGCCGACGCCGCCGAGTTTCTGGAACGCGTCTACATCAATGGCTGGAAGGCGCTGCCGGTCGGCAAGGCGCGCTACGGGCTGATGCTGCGCGAGGACGGCTTCGTCATGGACGACGGCACCACCTCGCGCCTCGGCGAGACGCATTTCCTGATGACCACCACCACCGCCAATGCCGGCAAGGTGATGCAGCATCTCGAATTCTGCCATCAGGTGCTGTGGCCGGAGCTGGACGTGCGCATGGTCTCGGTCTCCGAGCAATGGGCGCAGGTCGCCATTGCGGGGCCGAAGGCGCGCGAGACCCTGCGTGGTGTCGTCGACCGCGAGCACGATCTCTCGAACGAGGCCTTCCCCTATCTCGCGGCGCGGGCCGTCACCGTCGGCGGCGGCATCCCGGCGCGGCTCTTTCGCATCTCCTTCTCGGGCGAGCTCGCCTATGAGCTCGCCGTTCCCGCCGACTATGGCGATGCGACGGTGCGGGCGCTGATGCAGGCGGGCGCCCCCTTCGGCATCACGCCCTATGGCACCGAGGCGCTCGGCGTGATGCGCATCGAGAAGGGCCATGTCGCCGGCAACGAGCTCAACGGCCAGACCACGGCGCGCGATCTCGGGCTCGGCAAGATGATGTCGTCGAAGAAGGATTTCGTCGGCCGGCTGATGGCGGGTCGGCAGGCCCTGGTCGAGCCGGACCGGCCTGCCTTCGTCGGCTTCAAGCCGGTCGATCCCTCCCAGCGCCTGCGCGCCGGCGCGCATTTCATCGATATCGGCAAGCCGGGCGTGATGGAGAACGATGAGGGCTACATGACCTCGGTCGCCTACTCCCCGCATCTCGACCACTGGATGGGGCTCGGACTGATCAAGGGCGGAGCTGCCCGCGTCGGCGAGCGCGTGCGCGCCTATGACCCGGTGCGCAATGGCGACGTCGTCGTCGAGATCTGCTCGCCCGTCTTCGTCGATCCCGAAGGAGCCCGCCTCCATGGCTGAGACAGCGCGTTCATGGGCGCCGCGCAGCGCCTGGGCCGGCATCGCGCAGGCCGGGCAGATCGGTGCTGCCGGAGCGGCCGGCGTCACCGCGACCCTGCTCGACGGCTTCGGGCTGGCGACGCTGATCGCCGCGCCGGGCGGGGCCGCGGCCTTGTCGCAAACCGTGGAAGCGCGGCTGGGCATCGCCCTGCCGACGACGCCGAAGATCGTCCCGGGCGCCTCGCATGACGCGATCTGGTCCGGCCCCGATCAATGGCTTCTGCGCGCCAGTACGCGCGAGGGTTCGGGCAGCCTCCTGGAGTCGCTTTCGGCTCAGGCGGCGGTCAGCGACCAGAGCGATGCGCGCGCTGCCCTGCGGCTATCGGGTCCAGATGTGCGCGACGTACTGGCCAAGGGCGTGATGCTCGATCTGCATCCCGCCGCCTTCGCGGTCGGCGATGCCGCCTTGACAAGCATCGCCCATATCGGTGTGCATCTCTGGCGGCTCGCTGACGGGCCGGATGGATCCGCGTTCGAGATCATGGTCGCACGCAGCATGGTGGGAAGCTTCTGGTCCTGGTTCGCCGCCTCCGCGGCCGAATTCGGCTGCCAGATTTCCATCGATCGCTCCACCGGCCGAGGTTGACGGCAGCGCGCCGCGCGCCGTCCCTTCCGCCGACCTTTCCCCATTCTCATTGTTCAGGGACCCGCGCGAGCGGGCCGATCCGTCATATGTCCGATTCTCCGATGATCCTCGCTCTGTCCTGCCCTGATCGGCCGGGCATCGTCGCCGCCGTCTCGACGCTGCTCGCCGAGGCCGGCTGCAACATCCGCGACGCGCAGCAGTTCGACGACCTCGAAATCGGCCGCTTCTTCATGCGGGTGGTGTTCGACCGGCTCGAAGGCGCGCGCAGCGCCGCCGAGATTCAGGGTCTCGTCGACGAACTGGCAGCACGCTTCAAGATGACCGTCTCGCTGCGCGATGCGGCTGCCCGCAAGCGGGTCATGCTGCTGGTCTCGAAATTCGACCATTGCCTGGCCGACCTGATCTACCGCTGGCGCATCGGCGAACTGCCGATGGAGATCACCGCGATCGTCTCGAACCATGCCCGCGAGCACATCGCCTCGACCGATCTCGGCGACCTGCCCTTCCATCACATGCCGGTCAATCGGCAGACCAAGATGGAGCAGGAGGCCGAGCTCTGGCACCTGATCCAGGAGACGCAAAGCGATCTCGTCGTGCTCGCCCGCTACATGCAGGTCCTGTCGGACGGGCTCTCGGCCAAGCTCTCGGGGCGCTGCATCAACATCCACCATTCGTTCCTGCCCGGTTTCAAGGGCGCCAAGCCCTATCATCAGGCGCACGAGCGCGGGGTGAAGCTGATCGGCGCGACCGCGCATTACGTCACCTCCGATCTCGACGAAGGGCCGATCATCGAGCAGGACGTCGAGCGCATCAGCCATCGCGACACGCCGGACGACCTCGTGCGCAAGGGCCGCGACATCGAGCGGCGCGTGCTGGCCCGGGCGGTGCGCTACCACCTGGAAGATCGCGTGCTGCTCAACGGAAAGAAATCCGTCGTCTTCACCGATTGATTTGGAGCCTCGGTGCGGCCGGAGCTTCGCTGTGCGCCAAGCTCCGGCCCAGCCGCTGTCGAAAGCCGGCAGCGGCGCGAGGACCCGCGGCTCATCGAAGCGTTCGCGCAAACCCACGCCCGATACCCTGCCGAGCGGGCACTGCATCACGGCGATTTGTGCGTGTGCGAAGATAGAGAACGGCAGATCGTTCTTGCAGCGAGGCGGCATGTTGGCGGCGGCAGACATCTTCGCCGCAAACAAGGGGACCGCCATGAAGCGCCTACTCGCCGCTGCCCTTCTCTGCGCCTCAGCGACACTCGCGCAGGCCCAGGCTCAGAAATCCACCCTGTCCATCGTCAAGAGCCGCGGCGAACTGATCTGCGGCGTCAGTCCAGGACTCGCCGGCTTCGGCCTGCCGGACGAGAAGGGCGAATGGCATGGCCTCGACGTCGACCTCTGCCGCGCCATCTCGGCTGCCGTCTTCAACGATCCGAAGAAGGTGAAGTTCACGCCGCTCTCGTCCAAGGACCGCTTCACCGCGCTCCAGTCAGGCGAGGTCGACCTCCTGTCGCGCACCAGCACCTGGACGATGGCGCGCGACACCTCGCTCGGCCTGGCCTTCGCCGGCGTCAACTACTATGACGGCCAGGCCTTCCTGGTTCAGAAGAAGCTCGGCGTCGATTCCGCGCTCAAGCTCAACGGCGCGTCGATCTGCCTGCAGCAGGGCACGACGACCGAGCTCAACGTCGCCGACTATTTCCGCCAGAACAACATCAAGTACGAGCCGGTCACCTTCGACAAGGGCGACGAGGCGATCAAGGCCTTCGAATCCGGACGCTGCGACGCCCTCACCGACGATTCCTCGGCGCTCTACGCGCTCAAGCTCAAGCTGGTGAAGCCGGACGATGCGATCGTCCTGCCCGAGCTGATCTCGAAGGAGCCGCTCGGGCCGGTGGTGCGCAGCGCCGACCACGACTGGTTCAACCTGGTGAAATGGGTGCATTTCGCCATGGTGAACGCCGAAGAGCTCGGCGTGACCCAGGCTAATGCCGATCAGCAGCTGAATTCGACCAACCCCGAGATCAGGCGGCTGCTCGGCAAGGACGGCAAGTTCGGCGAGGCGATCGGTCTCACGCCCGACTGGGCCTACCGGATCGTCAAGCAGGTCGGCAATTACGGCGAAGCCTTCGAGCGCAGCGTCGGTGCCGGCTCGGTGCTCAAGATCGCCCGCGGCAAGAACGACCTCTGGAGCAAGGGCGGCCTGCAATACGCCCCGCCGATCCGCTGAGCGGTCACTCCGGCAAAGATCGCGCCGCGCCGGAGCGCCGTGGCGACAGCTGACAGTCGCCGCGGCGGCGCAACTTTCTGATTTTGCGCGAATTCTTGCCGTTCAGCCGATTCCGGCTGAACGGAAAGCGCGCTAGGATCACGCCATGCGTGCCCGCCAGATCGAAGTCTTTCGCATGGTCATGCGCTGCGGCACGCTAACCGGCGCCGCCGAGGCGCTCGCGGTATCGCAGCCGGCGCTCAGCCAGATCCTGCTGCACACCGAGGACGAGCTCGGCTTCAAGCTGTTCCTGCGCGTCAAGGGCCGGCTGATCCCGACGCCGGAAGCCGAGGAGATCTACCCCGAGGTCGAGCGCCTGTTCGGCGACCTTGAAATGCTCAGGCGGCGCACGCGCGATTTGCGCCACGGCAAGGCCGGGCTCGTGCGCCTTGCCGCCTCGGCCCCGCCCTCCCTCTCCTTCGTGCCGGAGGCGCTCCGCCATTTCCGCGCCGCGCATCCGAACACGCGCGTGCGCTCCTATGTCGTGCCGGCCGAGGTCATCCTGACCATGCTCGACCGCGACCAGGCCGGGCTCGGCATCGCCATGATGGACCAGCCGACGCCCTTCATCGAGACCGAGGTGGTCGGCTACACCCGCGTGGTCTGCGTGCTGCCAGCCGGGCATCCTTTGGCCGAGCGCGATGCCGTCGGCCCCGAGGACCTCGATGGCGAGACGCTGATCTCCTATCGCGCCGAGTCGTTGCCGGGACAGCTGCTGCGCGACGCGCTGGCCAAGGAAGGCCTGCCCTTCCGGCCCGAGATGGAGATCGACGTCTCGATCATCGCTCTCGCCTTCGTGCAGCAGGGGCTCGGCGTCGCCGTGGTCGACGGCCTCCTGCCCTGGCACAATTTCCCCGGCCTGGTGACGCGCCCGTTCCGGCCGCATGTCGCCCTGCCGCTCTGCCTGCTCACCAGCACGCGCCGGCCGCTCTCGCGCAGCCATGAGCTGCTGCGCAACCATATCCGT
Source organism: Allobosea lupini (assembly GCF_900109525.1). Classification (GTDB taxonomy): domain Bacteria; phylum Pseudomonadota; class Alphaproteobacteria; order Rhizobiales; family Beijerinckiaceae; genus Allobosea; species Allobosea lupini. Next base: position 1,057,258 of record NZ_FOAN01000001.1, read on the forward strand.
ACCGCCTGCCGGCAGCTCGATCTCGACCAGCCTGCGCCCACAGCAACCGAGGCATAAGGCCGGCTTATCCGGCAGCGCGGTTTTGGTGTTGGACCCTCGGGCGCACCGCCGCCAAGACTGGCCTGTCCTTTTACCAACAGGCGCATCATGAGCTGGCGTATCGGCGTCGACATCGGCGGCACCTTCATCGATTTCTGCGCGCTGGAGACCGGCAGCGGCCGCGTCGAAACCATCAAGGTTTTGACGACACCAGACGCCCCGGGCCGTGAGCTCCTCGCCGGGCTCGACCTGCTGAATGAGCGACATGCCGTGCCGCCGCAGGAGATCGTCTCCTTCGTCCACGGCACCACGGTCGGCATCAACACCATCATCCAGCGCAAGGGCAGCCGGCTCGGGCTGATCACCACCGCCGGCTTCGAGGATGTGATCGAGCTCGCGCGCCTGCGCATGCCCGACATGTACTCGCTGTTCTGTGCCCGCCCGGAGCAACTGATCCCCCGCGACCGCGTCTTCGGCGTCGGTGGACGCATCCTCTCCGATGGCAGCATCGCCGAACCGCTCGACCGCGATGCCCTTGCGGAAGCCGTCGCGAAGCTCAGGGCGCGCGGCGTCGATGGCGTGATCGTCTCCTTCCTGCACGCCTATCGCAATCACGCCCATGAAGCCGAAGCCAGGGCGCTGATCGCCGAGCTCGCGCCGGAGCTTTTTGTCTTCAGCACCAGCGAAGTCTGGCCGGTGATCCGTGAATATGAGCGCACCACGACCGCGATCCTGAACGGCTATGTCCATCCGCGTGTCTGCGGCTATCTCGAAGCCCTGGAGGAGGCGCTTTCTTCGCGCGCCGTGCCCGCTGGCCCGATGCTGACCAAGTCGAATGGCGGGGTGATGAACGCCGCCACCGGCAAGCGCGCCTGCGTCAATATGCTGCTCTCAGGCACGGCCTCGGGCGTGATCGGCGCGGCCTATCTCGCCGAGCAGGCCGGCGCCAGGAACATCCTCACCCTCGACATCGGCGGCACCAGCGCCGACCTCGCCCTGATCATCGAGGGCCAGCCGCAATTCGGCACCGGCGAGGTCGTCGGCGACTTCCCGCTCTATGTCCCCAGCGTCTCGGTGACCTCGATCGGCGCCGGCGGCGGCTCGATCGCCTGGGCCGACGCTTTCGGCGTGCTCAAGGTCGGCCCCGAAAGCGCCGGATCGACGCCCGGCCCCGCCTGCTATGGCCGCGGCGGCGCCCGCGCCACCGTCACCGACGCCATGGCGACCTGCGGCTTCCTCGGCCACACCGCCCTCGCCTACGACCAGATCGGCATGCGCCGCGATCTGGCGCAGAAAGTCGTCGGCGAGGTCGCAGCGATGCTCGGCCGCAGCGCCGAGGCCACGGCCGAGGCGATCATCGCCATCGCCGTCTCCGAGATGTTCGTCGAGGTCAACAAGCTCGTCGCCCGCTACGGCGTCGACCTGCGCGACTTCGCGCTGATGCCCTTCGGCGGCGCGGGGCCGATGCTCGGCTGCTTCCTGGCGCGCGAGCTCGGCATTCCGCGCGTGCTCGTGCCGCGCCGCCCCGGCGTCGTCAGCGCGCTCGGCGGGCTGATCGCCGATCTGAAGGGCGATTTCATCCAGAGCGTCTTCGCCGCGGCGGAGCCGGCCTCACTGCCGCAGCTGCGCGCGGCGCTGGCACAGCTCAAGCGCGACGGGCTCGCCTGGATCCGCGAGGACCAGCGCTTTACCGGCCCCGTCGTCGAAGCCTTGAGCGCCGACATGCGCTATCATGGTCAGTCCTTCGAGATCGAGGTGCAACTCGCCGAGGGCTGGCTCGCCGAGGGCGATCTCGCGGCCATATGCGCGGCTTTCCATCGCCAGCACCTTGCCATCTACGACTTCAACGACGAGGCGGCCGAGGTCCAGATCGTCAATCTGCGCCTCGTCGTCACCGGCGCGACGCCGCGGCCGGAACTCGCCCCCGCTAGCGAGGCGGTCGACGAGGTGGCGGTCCCGGCGCGCTCCATCACGGTCTGGCTCGACGGCGCCGAGCGCGAGATCGCGCTCTTCCACCGCGAGGCGCTGCGCTGCGGCCAGCATTTCTCCGGCCCGGCCGTGGTGGCGCAGGAGGACACCACGATCTGCATACCCGCCGGTTTCGAGGCGAAGGTCGATGCCTTCCTCAACCTGCATCTCATCCTGCGCGAGGGAGCCTGATCATGGTCGACAAGGTCACCCTGCAGGTCCTGGCCAATCATTGCCGGGCCGCGGCCGAGAACATGGCCTACACGCTCTACCGCACGGCCCATTCCACCTTCGTCAAGGAGACGGAGGACTTCACGGTGATGGTGATGGACCGCACCGGGCGCGTCGTCGCCGTGCCGATGGACCTCGGCGCGACCTGGTATCCGGGCATGAACTACAACCGCGCCATCGAGATGGTACCGGAGTATCGCCCGGGCGACATCGCCTTCACCAACGACCCCTATAGCGGCTATCTCGCCACCCACGCGCCCGACACGCATCTGTGGAAGCCGATCTTCCACGAAGGCGAGATCGTCTGCTTCGTCGGGGGCCATGTCCACAACACCGACATGGGCGGGGCGGTGCCGGCGAGCCTGTCGCGCTCGCTCACCGAGATCCATCAGGAGGGCATCCGCTTTCCGCCGATGACGCTGATGCGCGACGGCGCCTTCGACGAGACGGTGCTGCGCATCATGATGATGAATGTGCGCAAGCCGGCGCTCAACATGGGCGACCTCAAGGCGCTGGCCGGCGCGCTCAACACCGGCGAGCGCAAGATCCAGGCGATGGTCGCCAAGTTCGGTGCGAAGGGCTTCATGGACGGCCTCGACGGGCTGATGGACTATGCCGAGCATCAGGCCCGCGAGATCCTTCGCTCGATCCCCGACGGCGAGTACGCCTTCTCAGACTATGCCGACGAGGACAGCGTCGACGGCAATCCCTGCCGGCTGGCGCTGACGCTGACGATCAAGGGCGACGAGGCGATCCTCGACTTCACCGGATCGGACCCGCAGCTCGGCTCCTCGCTCAACGTCCCGACCGGCTCCGACCCGCGCCATACGCTGCTGCTCGTCGGCGTCTACTACGTGCTCTACACGCTGAACCCGCAGCTGCTGCTCAATTCCGGCCTGACCCGGCCATTCACCTGCATCGCGCCGGAAGGGACGGTGCTGAACCCGTCCTTTCCGGCGGCGGTCGGCATGCGCAGCCTGACCTGCGCTAGGCTGCGCAGCCTGATCTTCGGGGCGTTCAGCCTCGCCGCGCCGGAGCGCCTGCCGGCAGCGCCGGCCGGCTCCAGCTCGATCGTCAACGTGATGACGACGGACGAGACCACGCATCGCAGCGTCATCGCGGCGATCAATCCGGTGGTCGGTGGCGGTGGCGGCATGCCGCATCGCGACGGGCCGAACGGCTCTGGCGCCGACGCCGCCTATCTCAAGAACACGCCGATCGAGATCACCGAGACCGAGGTGCCGATCCGCTTCATGCGCTACGGGCTGCAGCCGGATTCAGGCGGCGCCGGGCGCTGGCGCGGCGGCCTCGCCACGGTGATGGAGTTCAAGGTCTTCTCGCCGAACTCGCGCATCACCGTGCGCAACCGCGACCGCTCGCATTTCCGGCCGTGGGGCACGCTCGGCGGGCTCTCCGCCGAAACCTCGAACTTCATCATCAATCCCGGCCGCCCAAACGAGCGCATCCTCGGCAATACCGACATCGCCATCGCCGAGCCAGGCGACGTGATCCACATCCATTCGCCAGGCGGCGGCGGGCGCGGCTCGCCCTTGGAGCGCGAGCCGGAACGGGTGCTGCTCGATGTCGAGCGCGGCTATGTCAGCCCAGGCGCGGCGCGGGAGCTCTATGGCGTGGTGATCGAGGGGGACGCCGTCGATCACGAGGCGACGGCGGCCCTGCGGGCAGAGCTGAAGACGCGCGCCCACAGCACGCATTTCCATTTCGGCCCCGAGCGGGACGCGTTCGAGCAGGTCTGGACGGCAGAGAACTATGCCGCGCTGACGCGGCTGCTGGCCGCTTTACCGGTCCACTGGCGCTTCTTCACCAAGACCAAGCTCTTCGCTGTGATGCGCAACGCTGCCGGCAAGCTCGATCTTGCGGCGGCCTTCGCCATCGTCCGGTGGGACTATCCGCAGATCCCGGAGGTCGGGCAGGACGCGCCCGCGATCGCGCAGGCGGCCGAATAGCCGCCGGCCTCAGCCGACGGTGACGGTCGCGCCGGTCGCGATCTCGCCGGGCGTCACCACGTCGCAATAGATGCCGAAATTGCGCTCGTGGCGCTTGACCACCGTCCGAAGGATTTCGACGTCCTGGGGCAGGCCCTCCTGCGCGATCGTGATGAAGCCGCAGCGCCCGCAAGGCTCGCGTCCGCGCAGCACGACGTCCCCGATCCTGATCTCGCGCCCGATCCAGCCATGCTCCGGGATGGCTTCGAGGTCATCGGGCCAATCAACGAGGATGTTCGGCCGGAAGCGGCGGGCATCGATGACGCTGCCGGGCAGTTCCCGTTCGAGGCTGCGGATCGCAGCGCTGGTGACGAGATGGATCGGCGCATGCTCGTAGCGCGGCCTGAATCCGCCTGAACCGAAAGCGTCGAACGGCTTGAGCACCGGCATGAAGCCGAAGGCCTGCGACAGGCCTTCCAGCAGCTCCGCATCCCGCGGCCCCACCCAGCGCTCGCCATCGAGCGACAGGGCGACGCCCTCCTGCACGGCTTTGGCATGAGCGCGCGGCACGCCGATGAAGTGCTTCTCGCGCCCCGGCGAGGCGATGCGGCCGGTGGCTGCGTCGAGCAGTCCCCAGATCCGGTCACCCACAACACCCGCGGCGTGTATGTGGAGCTGGTCCAGCCGCTCGCCGGCCATCGAGCTGACGGGATAGCGCCAGAGTTCGGCAACCTTTCCCGTCACTGACCATCCATCCGCGGATCGAGCGCGTCGCGTAGGCCGTCGCCGATGAAGTTGAAGCTGGTGACGGCAAGCGTGATCGCGGCGCCGGGGATGATGGCGAGCCAGGGCGCGCTGGTGAGATAGCTCTGGGCGCTTTCGAGCATGTTGCCCCAGCTCGGCGTCGGCGGCTGGATGCCGAAGCCGAGGAAGGAGATGTAGCTCTCCGCCAGGATCGCATGGGCGACGTTGAGCGTCGCCGCGACGACGATCGGCGCGATCGCGTTCGGCAGGAGCTCGCGGATCATGATGCGCCGGTTGCTCGCGCCGAAGGAGACGGCGGCCTGCGCGAATTCGCGCGTCTTCAGCGAGCGGATCTGCGCCTCGACCACGCGGGCGACCTCCATCCAGGAGGTCATCGCGATCAGGAGGATGATCGACGGCACCGAAGGCGAGATCAGCGCCGAGATCGCCAGCAGCAGGAAGATCGAGGGGAAGCACAGCATCGCATCGACGAAGCGCATCAGCGCGGCGCCGAGCGCTCCCTCGTAGAAGCCCGCGACCATGCCGACGACGATGCCGATCGCCATCGCGATCGCCATGGCCGAGAAGCCGACCGCCAGCGAGATCCGCCCGGCCATCAGTAGGCGCGCGAGGATGTCGCGCCCGAGCGGGTCGGTGCCGAGCACATGCGGGCCGGAGAAGGGCGCTGCGAAGCGGTTGCGGATGTCGATGAAGGTGTCGGTATAGGGCAGCAGCCAGGGGCCGACGATGCAGGCGAGCGTCAGGAAGATGATCGTCGCCGCGCCGAAAACTGCGAGCTTGTGACGCCTGAAGCGCTTGAAGCCGGGGCGGTGCCACAGTCCAGGCGGAGGCAGGGCGAGCGGTTCCGCCATCGCGTTGAGGTTGCTCATCGCCCGCTCCTCGAAATGCGCGGATCGGCGATGCCGTAGAGCAGGTCGGCGAGCAGGGATCCCAGCAGCACCAGCACGGCGGTGAACATCAGGATGCCCATGACGACCGGGTAGTCGCGATAGCTGATCGAATCGAGGAAGAGCCGGCCCATGCCCGGCCAGGTGAAGACCGTCTCGGTCACCAAAGCGCCCGAGAGCAGCGTCGGCACATGCAGGCCGGTGATAGTGATCATCGGCAGCAGCGCATTGCGCAGGGCATGGCGCATCAGGATCTGGCGCTCCGGCACGCCCTTGGCGCGGGCGGTGCGGATATAATCCTGGTTGACCACCTCAAGCATGGAAGAGCGCATGTAGCGGCTCCAGACTGCGGTCGAGACCAGCGCCAGCACGATGCAGGGCCCGATCAGGTGATGCACCTGGTTGAGGAAGGAGCCGTCGCCCATGGTGTAGCGGTTGCCCGCCGGCAGCCAGCCGAGCCCGACGGAGAAGACGTAGATCACGACGAGGCCGAACCAGAAGGTCGGGATCGAGAGCGCGATCATCGCGCCGATGGTGGCGAGCGAGTCGAACAGCGAATAGCGCCGGATCGCGCCGAGGATGCCGACCCAGGCGCCGATCACCATGGCGAGCAGCGTCGAGGTCAGCATCAGCTCCAGCGTTGCCCCCAGATGCGAGGCGATGATGTGCAGCACCGGCTGCTGGTCGCGATAGGATACGCCCCAATCGCCCGAGAGCATGCGCCAGAGCCATTCGACATATTGCACCGGCAGCGGCCGGTTGAGGCCGAGCTGCTCGGCGATGCGGTCGAGATCGGCCTGGGTCATGTCGCCGCCGGCGGCGAACTGCGACATCGGCCCGCCCGGCGCCAGATGCAGGATGGCGAAGCCGATCATTGAGACGATCAGCAGCAGGAGCAGCGACTGCCCGAGCCGGCGCAGGAGGAAGGCGATCATGGCGCGCTCCTCCCGGCCGGCGCCGGCATCATGCCGGCGCGTTTGACATCGCTCATCACGTCACGCACCACGTCACTTGGCCCAGTACCACTGGCCCATGTTCCAGGTGTTCTGCCTGGCGTTGATGTTGGGCTGGTAGCCGATCAGCCCCTCCTTGTAGCCCTCGACCGGCGCGTACTGGTAGATCGGCAGGATCGGCAGCTCCTCGCGCACCAGCACCTGCAGCTTCTGGTAGATCTCCTTGCGCTTGGCCGTGTCGAAGGTTTCCTGGCCGGCCTTCATCAGCGCGTCGGCCTCGGCGTTCTGCCACTGCATCTGGTTAGCGCCGTTGCCGCTCTTGGCCGGGATCGCGTCCGAGCCGAAGCGATGCGCCGGATCGGGATCGATCACCGTGCGGAAGGCGGTGCCGACCAGCAGCGACTGGAACTTGGAGCGGGTATAGAATTCGCCCCAGATCACGGCGGCGGGCATGTTGTTGATCGCCATCTTGATGCCGATCTGCTGCCAGTCCTGCTGCATCAACTGCTGGCACTGCTCGCGCAGGGCCGCGCCCGTCGTGGTCGAGACCGCGAACTCCAGCGGCACGCCGTTCTTCATTCGCACGCCGGAGCCGGAGCGCTTCCAGCCGGCATCGTCGAGGATCTTGCCGGCGAGTGCGGGATCATAGACCTGCTTGGGCAGGTTCGGGTCGTAAGCCCAGGATTCCTGCGGCATGAAGGATTCGGTCGGGATGTGCAGGCCGTAGAAGACGATGTCGATGATCGCCTGCTTGTTGATCGAGGCATAGAGCGCCTTGCGCACCGCCTTGTCGGACAGAGCGGGATGCTCGAGGTTCGGCATCAGCACCTCGAGCGAGGCGCTCGGAATCTTCACCACCTTGCGTCCGGGCAGCTTGACCGCCTCGGCGTAAAAATTGGCGGGGATGCCGGTGCCGATGATCAGGTCGACCTGGCCAGTGCGGAACTGGGCATAGAGCGCGGTCTGGTCCGGCACGTATTTCAGCACCGCCTTCTCGAGATACGGCCCCTTGCCGTGGTATTTCTCGTTGGCGACGAGCTGGATGTTGTCGCCCGGCGTGCGCGTGCCCCATTTGAACGGGCCGGTGCCGACCGGCGCGCCGTTGAACGGCGCCGTGTTCGGATCGGCCGCCTTCTCCAGCAGGTGCTTGGGCACGATGAAGGTGTTGGAGAGCAACGCGAGATAGGGCGCATACGCCTTCTCCATGCGCCAGGAGATCTCCAGCGGGCCGGTGACCTTGATGTCCTTGACCAGCGAATGGCCGACGCGGGTGCGCGCCTTGAAGCCCGGCGCGTTGATCAGCTCGAGCGTATACTTGACGTCCTCGGCGGTGAACGGCGCCCCGTCATGCCAGGTGATGCCCTCGCGCAGCTTGACCTTCCAGGCGAGACCGCCTTCGGAAATGCCGCCATTGGCCTCGCTCGGTACTTCGACGGCGAGGTCTGGGACCAGCGAACCGTCGGGCTGGGCCAGCCACATCGTATTGAAGACCTGCATCCAGACGGTCTCGTCAACCTCGATGCCGGGCATCAGCGGGTTGAAAGCGGTCGGCTCCTGCGACAGGCCAACCACGACCTGGCCGCTCGGCTTGGCGGGTGGCGGCGGAGGCGCCTTGCCCTGGGCGCGGGCGCCCAGGCCGGAAGCGGCGAGGATGCCGCCGGCGCCGAGCGCCAGGACCTCGCGGCGATGCAGGGCAGGCAGAGCAAGGCCGGACGCCTTCGTGGACGGCTTGTTCATCGTTGATCCCCTCGTTGTCGGCGGCCTTGCATGGCCGTTACGCGGTGCCGCCTTTTGGCTGACGGTCGGCCGCATCGGCCGCCCGTTGTCGGCCCGCCTCATGATAGGCAGCAGGCGACCCGCGATGGTCCCCGTCCTTTGCCGGGACAACCAAAACAATCTGCCGAATCGCACCCGTCCTTTGGCATAGGGTTCCAGACGGTTCGGGCTTGAATATCGGCCTCCCGATCCCGGTCCGCGCCGCCGGCACGACCGCCCTCCGCCAAGGACCATGCCGCATGTCGCCACCGGTCAACCGCGTCCACAGCGACGAAGCCCTGCCCGCCGCAGCCGACATCGTGGTCATCGGCGGCGGCATCGCCGGCGTAACCGCGGCCTATCACCTGGCGAAGAAAGGCCATTCGGTCGCGCTGGTCGAGAAAGGCTATGTCGCCGGCGAGCAGTCGAGCCGCAACTGGGGCTGGTGCCGCCAGCAGAACCGCGATCTGCGCGAACTGCCATTGGCAATGCGTGCCGTCGAGATGTGGAACGGGCTCTCCGAAGAGGTCGGTGCCGATGTCGGCTTCCGCCGCAGCGGCCTGACCTATCTGACGACGCGCCAGTCCGATCTCGATGCCTGGGAGGGCTGGGGCGAGAAGGCCCGGCAATACCAGATGCAGACACGCATGCTGAGCGCCGAGGAAGCCAGGGCGATGGCGCCGCATGCCAAGGGTGAGTGGATCGGCGGCGTGCATTCACCCACCGACGGTCGCGCCGAGCCGGCCATGGCCGTTCCCGCCATCGCCGAGGCCGCACGCAGGCTTGGCGTCACCATCCATCAGGATTGCGCGGCGCGCGGCCTCGAAACCGCGGCAGGCCGCGTCTCCGGCGTCGTCACCGAGAAGGGCACGATCAAGACCTCGACGGTGCTACTCTCCGGCGGCGTCTGGACGGCGATGTTCGCCCGCCATCACGGCATCCGCATGCCGCTCGCCGGCATCAAGTCGACCTCGTTCTTCACAGGACCTGCGCCGGAAATCACCACGGGAGGCATCTCGACCCCCGATCTCACCATTCGCCGCCGGGTCGATGGCGGCTTCACCGTCGGCATCAGCGGGCGCGGCCTGCTCGAGCTCTCACCGCACGGCATGCTCAACGCCCAGCCGTTCTGGCGCACCTTCAAGAAGCGCCACAAGCTGCTGACGATCCGGGCCGGCAAGTCCTTCTTCTTCGGGCCGGAAGCGCTGATGCGCTGGAGCAACGATACGATCTCGCCCTTCGAGAAGATGCGGACCTATGACCCGCCGCCGCAGGAGGAACTGATCACCTTCGCCAAGAAGCGGCTGGGCGAGGTCTTTCCGCAGCTCGCGACGGTCGAGATCAAGCACAAATATGGCGGGCTGATCGACTTCACGCCCGATTGGGTGCCGGTGATCTCCGCGGTCGACAAGCTGCCGGGCCTGCATGTCTCGGCCGGCTTCAGCGGCCATGGCTTCGGCATCGGCCCGGCGGCGGGGCGGCTCGCGGCCGATATCGTCGCCGGCGATGCCCCGATCGTCGACCCCACCCCCTACCGCTACAGCCGCCTCGTCGATGGCACCGATCTCGGCGAGCCCGGCCTGATGTGACGCAAGCCTCTGCCCCAACCACATAGTCCCGCCTCAGCGGGACATCCCGCGCCGTGCCGCTTCGTGGCAAGGCCGCCTCCGGAGCCATTCATGCCAGTGACCATCGAACGCATCGCCAGCAGCGAGGCGCTGCCCGCCGCCGCGGATGTCGTCGTCATCGGCGGCGGCATCGTCGGCGCGGCGGCGGCCTATTATTTGGCACGGCGTGGCCGCTCGGTGGCTCTGGTCGAGAAGGGCGTGGTCGGCGGCGAGCAGTCGAGCCGCAACTGGGGCTGGTGCCGCAAGCAGAACCGCGACGCCCGCGAATTGCCGCTCGCCATCCGCGCCATGGAACTCTGGGAGACGCTCAGCGAAGAGCTCGGCCGCGACAGCGGTTTTCGCCGCTGCGGCCTGGTCTATGCCACCAACGACCCTGCGCAGCTGGCGCAATGGGAGCGCTGGCGCGAGACGGCGAAGGCTTTCGGCGTCGAGACGACGATGCTTACCGGAGCAGAGACCGCGGCGATGACTGCCGCCAGTGGTCGGAGCTGGCTCGGCGGCCTGCATTCCGTCACCGACGGCAAGGCCGAGCCGGCGCTCGCAGCGCCGCTGATGGCTGACGGCGCCCGCCGTGCTGGCGCCAGCGTGCATCAGGGTTGCGCCGCGCGTGGGCTCGACGTCAGCAATGACGCGGTCACCGGCGTCGTCACCGAGAAGGGTACGATCCGCACGAACGCGGTCATCCTCGCCGGCGGCGCCTGGGCCTCGGCCTTCTGCCGCCATCAGGGCATCGCCTTCCCGCAGGCGAGCATTCGCGCGACCAGCCTGCGGACCGAGGCCGCGCCGGAGTTCCTCGACGCATTCTATACCCCCGAGATCGCGCTGACGCGGCGCCTCGACGGCAGCTACACGATCGCGATCAGCGGCAAGGGCACGCTCGAGATCACGCCACAGGGCCTGCGCTATGCCCGGGACTTCCTGCCGATGTTCATCAAGCGGCTGAAGGCGGTCGAGCTCGGCATCAGCTCCTCCTTCTTCAAGGGGCCGGAGGCCTTAGGCAGCTGGAAGCTCGACGAGGTCACGCCCTTCGAGACGATCCGCGTGCTCGATCCGGCGCCGAGCCGACGTGCGATGGCGACCCTGCTGGAGCGTGCCCACGCCATGTTTCCGGCCCTGAAGAGCGTCGCCGTACGCGAAAGCTGGGGCGCCTATATCGATTCCACGCCGGACGCCGTGCCGGTGATCTCGCCGGTCGCCGGCCTCTCGGGCTTCGTGCTGGCCGCCGGCTTCAGCGGCCACGGCTTCGGCCTCGGTCCTGCGGCCGGTCATCTCGCGGCCGACCTCGCAACCGGCGACACGCCGATCGTCGATCCGCGTCCGTTCAGGCATTCGCGCCTCGTCGACGGCTCGCGCGGTGCGATCGGCGAGTTCTGAGCCTCATTCAGACACACAGCCCTCATCCTGAGGAGCGCTCATAGAGCGCGTCTCGAAGGATGTTTCAGGAGGCTCCAGAACCATCTGGACCATCCTTCGAGACGCCGCTACGCGGCTCCTCAGGATGAGGGCTGAGGATATTTTCAGCCGAGCCGCTCGGCGACACCAGCGATCATCGCCATCGCTCCGGCGAGTTCGGCCTCGGTGATGTACTCTTCCGGCTTGTGGGCGCGGTCGACATCGCCTGGCCCGCAGACGATCGCGGCGATGCCGGCGCGCTGGAACATCCCGGCCTCGGTGCCATAGCTGACCGCTGCCTGGCGCGCCTGGCCCGATACCGCCTCGGTGAAGGCGACCAGCGGATCGTTCTCGTCGAGGGCGAGCGGCGGGTAGTCGCTCATAGTCTCGAAGCTGAACGCGACCTTGTGCCCGGTCACAGCAGCCTCGCGCGCGATCCGCTCGGCGACACCAGGCAGGAAGCCGAGCAGCGCGGCAGGCTCCTGCCCGGCGATGGCACGGGCCTCGACCTCGAATACGCATTGCGCCGGAACGATGTTGATGCCGGTGCCGCCCCTGATCACGCCGACCTGGATCGTCGAATAGGGCGGTGCGAAAGCCTCGGCAAAAGGTCCCTGCGACGCATGGCGCAGGGCCTCGTCATGGATCGCGGTGATGAGACCAGCGGCGTAGTGGATCGCGTTGTCGCCGAGATCGGTGCGCGAGGAATGCCCGGCCTTGCCATCGACCGTGACGCGCTTTGCGATCTTGCCCTTATGAGCCAGCACAGGCCGCAAGCCGCTTGGCTCGCCGACGATGCAGCCGAGCACCGGCGGGCACAGCTCCGGCAGTCGCGCGATCAGATGGCGCACGCCGACGCAACCGACCTCCTCGTCATAGGACAGCGCGATGTGCACCGGCCGCGCCAGCCTCTTGGCGACGAGGGCGGGAACGCTCGCCAGCACGCAGGCTGCGAAGCCCTTCATGTCGACAGCGCCGCGCCCGATCAGCCGCTCGCCGTCGCGCCGCAGCTTGAAGGGGTCGCCGACCCAGCCCTCCGGCGCCGCCGGTACCACGTCGAGATGGGCCGAGAGGATGATACCGCCTTCGACCTTGGGCCCGATCGTCGCGAACAGGTTGGCGCGGTCCCCCTCCGGTCCCGGCACGATCACGCTGTCGACGCCATGGCCGGCGAGATAGGCGCGGACATGCTCGATGATCGCCCCGTTCGGGGTGCGGCAGACGGAGGGAAAGCCGACGAGATCGGCGAGAACGGTTTCGACGGTCATGGGATTCGCTGGAGGGTTGATTCAGCCGACCTTCGGAGAGGCGAGCGGGCCTGTCCATCCTGCCCCGACAGCCGCAGCAATCCATGCCGAAGCAACCCGATTCATCGGCAGAATATTCGGTCATGGCGTTCGATTTCCGCCTCCCTCCCCGCGGTCGCGCTCTAGCCTCTTCCTAACGGCAGAGAGCCGTCGCAACGAGCAAGGGCGAGACGATGAGCAGTTTCCGGCCGAAATTCATCACCTTCGACTGCTATGGCACGCTGATCTATTTCGAGATGGCTCCGGCCGCCCGTCGCGCCTATGCCGACCGCCTGTCGCCCGAGCAGCTGGACGCGTTCTGCGACGCCTTCTCGAACTATCGTCTGGATGAGGTGCTCGGCGCCTGGAAGCCCTATCAGGACGTCGTCCGCAATGCGGTGGCGCGGACCTGCAAGCTCCTCGGCATCCCCTACGATCCGGCCGACGCCCAGCGCATCATCGACGAGATCCCGAGCTGGGGCCCGCATCCCGATGTGCCGGCCGGCCTCGCCAAGGTCGCCAAGGAGATCCCGCTCGTCATCCTCTCCAACTCGATGACCGACCTGATCCCGCATTCGGTCGCCAAGCTGGGCGCGCCCTTCCACGCCGCCTATACCGCGCAGGAAGCGCAGGCCTACAAGCCTCGTATGCCCGCCTTCGAATACATGTTCGACATGCTCGGCTGCGGCCCGGAGGACGTGATGCATTGCTCGTCGAGCTTCCGCTACGACCAGATGACCGCCTATGACATGAAGATCGCCCGCCGCGTCTTCGTCAATCGCGGCCACGAGCCGTCGAATCCCTATTACAGCACGCATGAGATCAAGGACATCGGCGGCCTGCCGGCTCTGGTCGGGCTCTGACATGTCCGGTGATTTCGACCCGGCCGCGATCCAGGTCACGGCCGGGCATTTCATCGCCGGCGCGGCGATCGGCGGCGGCGAGACGATTCCCGTCGCTCGTCCGTCCGATCTCGTCGACTATGCCGAGATCCCGATCGCCGACGGCGGCATGGTCGACCGGGCCGTCGGCAGCGCGCATGCAGCGGTCGCTGCCAGCGGCTGGGCGACGAGGCCGCCGCGCGAGCGGGCCCGCATCCTGAGGCGCTGGGCCGAGCTCATCGAAGCGAACGCCGAGGAACTCGGTCGGATCGAAGCCGTCGGGTCGACGCGGCCGATCTCGCAGGCCGTCACCGGCGACGTCGCAGCCACGGCCGACGGCATCCGCTTCTTCGCCGAATGGGCCGACAAGCTCGGCGGCGAGGTCGCGGCGACGCGCAGCGACAATCTCGGCCTGATCGTCTCCGAGCCCTATGGCGTCGTCGGTGCGATCGCGCCCTGGAACGTGCCTCTCAGCACCGCCTCATGGAAGCTCGGTCCGGCGCTGGCGGCGGGCAATGCCATCGTGCTGAAACCGTCGGAACTGACGCCGTTTTCCGCCGTGAGGCTGGCGCAGCTCGCGATCGAGGCAGGCATGCCGGCCGGCATCTTCAACGTCGTCCAGGGCACTGGCGTTACAGGCGATGCGCTGACGCGCCATCCGGGCATCGGCAAGATCTCGTTCACCGGATCGACCCGGACCGGCGCGGCGATCATGAGGGCCGCAGCCGAGAGCGGCATCAAGCCGGTGACGCTCGAGCTCGGCGGCAAGAGCCCGCAGCTCGTCTTCGCCGATGCCGATCTGGAGAAGGCGGCGACCTGCATCGCCGGCTCGATCCTGGCGAATTCCGGCCAGGGCTGTGTCGCCGGCTCGCGGGTGATCGTGCAACGCCCGATCGCCGACGCCCTGATCGAGCTGTTGACGATGAAGCTTCCCCAGATCAGGCCGGGCCACACCTGGAAAGCCGCGACCGATTTCGGCCCGATCATCTCGGACGCCCAGGCTCGCCGGATCGATCGCATCGTCACCGCCAGCCGCGAGCAAGGCGGCGAAGTCCTGCTCGGCGGCGGCCTGATGGCCGGCTATGGCGGCGCCTACTACCAGCCGACGATCATCGCGAACGTGACCGCCGACAACGCGGCGGTGCGCGAGGAGATCTTCGGCCCTGTCCTGACCCTTCAGCTATTCGACACGGAGGAAGAAGGCTTCGCCCTCGCCGACCATCCCGAATACGGGCTCGCCGCCGGCGTCTACACACGCGATCTCGGCCGCGGCCTGCGCGCAGTGCGCCAGCTGCAGGCCGGCACTGTCTGGGTCAACCGCTACAGCCGCACGCTCGACTTCATCCTGCCGACCGGCGGCTACAAGAGCTCGGGCATCGGCAAGGACCTCGGCCGCCAGGCGGTCGAGCAGAACCTGCGCCACAAGACGGTGCTGATCGACATCGCGAGCTGACGGCGCCGCGCGGCTTCGTCAGCCATAGCAGGCCTGCTTCAGACCGAGGCCGGGATGAAGCGCGTCGATCGCCTCGATCTCGGCCCTGAGCTCCGCCCCGATCCAGTCCCGGATCTCGCGGACGACCGGGCTCGGCGGGCGGTTGCGCGGCGTCAGCAGCACGCAGTTGCGCTCACCGCGCGTCAGCCGATCGCTCGCCGGTACCAGTGCGCCCGATCTCAGCGCATGTGAGACGACGGTGATCCAGCCGAAGGCGACGCCCTGGCCGAGCAGCGCCGCCTGCACCACCACGGCATAGTCCGAGAAGCTCAGCGTCTTGACCGGCCCCGGCCGGCCGGTGGCGAAGGGCGGATAGCGCTCGGCCCAGTCGAGCGCGGAATCGGTCAGGTTGATGATCGTGTTGCCCTCGCCCGCCGCCCCGTCTTCGGGCTTGGCCTGTCGGTAGCCGGGGCTGCAGATCGGCAGCATCGTCTCGCGCATCACCATCGCCTCGGCCGGCACCGCCTCGTCGCCATCGAGGAAGCGCATGCCGAGATCGACATTGTCGACCTGGCCGCGCAGCGAGCCGGCGATCATCTGGAAACGCAGATCGACCGAGGGAAACCGACGCTGGAAGTGATCCATGCGGGGCATCAGCCAATGCGTGGTGAAGGCGGAGGAGACCGAGATCGTCACCGTCTCCTTGCCGCCGCGCAGCTGCTCGACCTCGCGCAGGCCCGCTTCGATGCTGCGGAAGCCATCGGCGACGCGGCGATAGAGCACTTCGCCCTCCGCCGTCAGGATCGCCCCCTTCCCACCTCTCTCGAACAGGCGCAGGCCGAGATAGCTCTCGAAACGCGACAACATGCGGCTGACCGCCGGCTGGGTGACGTTCAGCTCCTCGGCGGCGCGGGTGAAGCTGCCGCTGCGCGCCGCCGCCTCGAAGACGAAGAGCGCATTGCTCGACGAGACCATGCGGCGCAGCTCTGACATTACACCAGGTTATGCTTCGCCTGATTATTTGGCAATTGCGACAGGGGACCGAAATCCCGTTTCATGAACCGATCGAATACGGCTTGCGGTGACGGCCCGGCAGAGGTCCGCACCGCCGAGCAGCACCAGCGCCGGAACGGATCGCCATAAGACCAGCTTATGGCCCGTCCCAAAAACGGTCTTTGCCTGCGCAGTGCCGCGATGTCGCTGTATCCGGACGGGAGAGTGCCATGGCCAACATAGGCGGCGAGCGCGTCGAGATCAGATCAGCGAGCAAGCATTACGGCGCGGTGCGCGCGCTCGACGACGTCTCGCTCGACATCGCACCGCAGGAATTTGTCTCGCTGCTCGGCCCGTCCGGCTCGGGCAAGACCACCCTGCTCGGCATCCTCGGCGGCTTCATCCAGCCGTCCGGCGGCTCGGTCCATCTCGGCGGCCGCGACGTCACCTATACGCCGCCGCACAAGCGCGACATCGGCATCGTCTTCCAGAACTACGCGCTGTTTCCGCATATGAGTGTCGGCGAGAACGTCGCCTTCCCCTTGCGAGCGCGGCGCCTGCCCAAGTCGACCTATGCCGAGAAGGTCCGCGGCGCGCTCGCCATGGTCGACCTCGCCGGCTACGAGGAGCGCGGCATCGCCCAGCTCTCCGGCGGCCAGCGCCAGCGCGTCGCGCTCGCCCGCGCCATGATCTTCGAGCCGCGCCTGATCCTGATGGACGAGCCGCTCTCGGCGCTCGACAAGCAACTGCGCGAAAACATGCAGATCGAATTGCGCCAGCTGCACAGGCGGCTGGGCGCGACGATCATCTACGTCACCCACGACCAGCGCGAGGCGCTGACGATGAGCGACCGCGTCGCCATCCTGAAGGACGGCAAGCTGGTCCAGATCGACAGGCCCGAGCGCCTTCACGACCACCCGGCCAACGCCTTCGTCGCCAGCTTCATTGGTGAGGCGACGCTGCTGCCGGTCGAGCGCGCCGGCGCGGACAGCGTCTCGCTCGCCGGCACGGTGCTGAAGAGCGCCCGCCCGATCGCTGCGAATGGCGAGCTCGTGCTGGCGATCCAGACCGAGAAGCTGCTGGTCGAGGACGGTTCCGGCAGTCCCGAGCGCAACCGGCTCGAAGGCCGCGTCACCGATGTCGTCTTCCAGGGCGAGAGCCTGCGCGTCTTCCTCGCGCTCGACGACGGCACGGCCTTAAGCCTGCGCCAGCCCAGCCATTACGAGGCCGCCCGTCGGATCCCGCCGGTCGGCGAACGCCTCGCCGTCAGCCTCCACCCGCAGGACACGATCATCGTGCCGAAGACCGGCGCCTGAGCCCTTCCTCCAGCAGAGACGCAAGACCATGGCCCTCAGCGATTTCAAGGTTCTCACATTCGATGTCGTCGGCACGCTGATCGACTTCGAGACCGGCGTCCTCGGCGCGGTGCGCCGCATCGGCGGGCCGGCAGCGGCCAAGCTTGGCGACGACGAGATCTTCGCGCCCTACCTCAAGGGCCGCGAGCTGCACCATGAGCGCTCCAGCGAGGTGATGAAGCTGGTCTACATCCACCTCGCCAAGGAGCTGGGCCTGCCCGCCGACGAGGGCTCGGCTGATGCCTTCCAATACGCGATCCTGCAGCATCCGGCCTTCCCGGACTCGGTCGAGGCGCTGGCGAGGCTGCGCAAGCATTTCCGCCTGGTCGCGATGACCAATGCCGACCGGCCGAGTTTCGCGTTCTATTCGCAGACGCTTGGCAACCCGTTCCATGACAGCGTCACCGCCGACGAGGCGCTCGACCCCAAGCCTGATCCCCGGTACTTCGCCTATAATCGCGGTCGGCAATCGGCCTTCGGCTACAAGCAGGAGGAGATCCTCCACGTCGCGCAGAGCCAGTACCACGACATCCGCGTCGCCAAATCGCTCGGCTATGCCACCTGCTGGATCGAGCGGCGACAGGGCCAGAAGGGCTTCGGCGGCACACCGGCGGTGCCCGAGATCACCAAACCCGATTATCACTTCCCGACGCTGAAGGCGCTTGCCGACGCGGTCGAGGCCGACCGGGCCTGACGCGCATGACGGCCGCGCCGACATCCTGGCAGGCCCTCGACGCCGCGCCATCGCTCTGGCGGGCGACGGCGTCGCCTCTGCAGGCGTTGCCGCCGCTCGCCGGCGACGCGCTGGCGGATGTCGTGATCATCGGTGCCGGCTATACCGGGCTCTCGGCCGCCCATCATCTTGCCGCCAGCGGCCTTGCGCCTGTCGTACTCGAAGCGAACGAGCCCGGCTGGGGTGCGAGCGGGCGCAATGGCGGCGTCATCACCGCCAAGTTCCGCCTGTCCTTCCCAGCCATCGCCGCCTCCCACGGCCGGGGCATGGCCAAGCGCATGTACGACATCGCCCATGAGGCGACCGATATCGTCGCCGAACTGGTCGACGCCCATGGCATCACGGACGCCGGCTTGACCCGCGCCGGCCAGGTCAAGGCAGCCCACAACCACGAGACGCTGGCCTACGCGGTGAAGGAAGCTGATTGGCTCCGCGCCGAACTCGGCGACACCACGATGACCGTGCTCGATGCCGGGCAGGTGCGCGAGGAGACCGGTTCGGCCGGCTTCGTCGGCGGCGTGCTCAATGCCGGCTCGGGCGGAATCCATCCGCTCAACTATCTGCGCGGGCTTGCCCGCGGCGTGACCGCGCAGGGCATCCCCGTCCATAGCCGGACGCCGGCGCTCGGCCTCAGGCGCGAAGCGGACGGCGTGCTGGTCGAGACACCCCGCGGCACGGTGCGGGCGAAGCAGGCGATCATCGCCACCAACGGCTATTCCGACCTGACGCCCGCAACCCGCGACTACCAGCGCACGCTGATCCCGTTCCGCAGCGCGATCATCGCGACCGAAAAACTCTCGCCGAACCTCGCCGCCAGCGTGATGCCGACGGGCCGGACCTATAGCGAGACCAAGCGGATGATGCGCTGGTTCCGCATGGTCGACGGCCGGATCGTCTTCGGCGGCCGTGGCGCCTTCGGCAAGACCGATTCCGCCTCGGCCTTCGCCGCCCTGCACAAGGCGATGGTCGGCATCTTCCCTCAGGTCGCCGATGTGCCGCTGGCCTATTCCTGGTCCGGCCTCGTCGCGATGACGCTCGATTCCGTGCCGCATGTCGGCCGCGTCGATGACCGGGTCATGGTCGCCATGGGCTACAACGGCGCCGGTGTCGCCATGTCCAGCCTGATGGGGCGCTATCTCGCCGCCTTTGCGCGCGGCGAACGCCCCGATGTCGGGCTGCTGGACGTCGGCCGCATGCGGCCCGTGCCCTTCTACGCGCTTCGAGAACCGGCGGTCCGTGCGGTCGCCGGCTGGTACCAGTTTCTGGACGCGATCGGACGGTAGGCCTCGAAGCTCCGATCCAAAACAACAGGGGAACAGGACATGGCCAAGAGCTTGAACTTCCGGACGACCTGCGCCGTCGCAGGCTTCTCCCTCGCGCTGCTCGGCTCCGCCAGCGCGGCCGAGCAGATCATGTTCGTCTCGCAGGGCGGCGCCTACCAGAAGGCGCAGACCATCGCGATCCTCGATCCCGCCGCCAAGAAGCTCGGCATCACCATCAACCAGGACAGCGTGCCCGACGCCTGGCCGATCATGCGCTCGCAGGTCGCCACCGGTAAGCCGACCTGGGACGTCGTCGACGTCGCCACCAATTTCTGCCTGCGCGGCGGCGAGCAGGGCATCGTCGAGAAGCTCGACTTCAGCAAGATCCCGAACGCCGCGGCGATGCCGGCCGAGTATCGCAGTGACTGGTCGGTGGCCTACGAGTTCTATTCGAGCGTGCTCGGCTACAACCAGAAGAAATTCCCGGACGCGGCCTCGGCGCCCAAGACATGGGCCGACTTCTGGGACGTGAAGAAGTTCCCGGGCCGCCGCTCGCTGCGCAACCACCCGCTCGCCACGCTGGAAGCGGCGCTGATGGCAGACGGCGTCGCTCCCGACAAGCTCTACCCGCTCGACTTCGAGCGCGCCTTCAAGAAGCTCGAAGAGATCAAGCCGAACATCACGGTATGGTGGACCTCCGGCGCCCAGTCGGCGCAACTCCTCAATGACGGCGAGGTCGACATGGTGATGGCCTGGAACGGCCGCATCAGCGCGCTGACCAAGGAGGGCGCCAAGGTCGCCTACACCTACAACCAGGGCATCCTGCAGAGCACCTCGCTCTGCGTGCTCAAGGGCGCGCCGAACCTGCCGACCGCGATCAAGTTCCTGAACGAGGCGGTCGATCCCGTGCATCAGGCCAACCTGCCGCTGCATATCGACTACGGCCCGGCCAACCCGAAGGCCTACGACACCAAGGTCATCTCCGAGGCGCGGGTCAAGGAACTGCCGAGCGCGCCGGAGAACGCCAAGGTCCAGGCGCTGATGTCCTATGCCTGGTGGACCTCGCCGGCCGGCGAAGCCGCCGAGAAGCGCTGGCTGCAGTTCATGCAGAAGTGAGCAGCCTCGCCGTCATGCTCGGGCTTGTCCCGAGCATCTCTTGCAGGAGATTCTCGGGTCTGCGCTGCGCTTCGCCCGAGAATGACGTCTAGAAGGGACCGCAACGTGACCACCAGCGCGATCGATCCATCCCTCCGTCATCAGCGCCGCGAGCAGGCGCTGATGACTCTGCTCGCGGCTCCGGCCGTGCTGGTGATCGTCGCGCTGGTGGTGATCCCGGTCGGCTGGCTGGCGGCCCAATCGATCTACGACAACGGCTTCACGCTGGAGCACTACCGGCGCATCTTCACGGAGGAGGTCTACTGGCGCAGCTTCGCCCTGACCTTCCGCATCGCCCTGATGGTGACGCTCCTCACCTTGCTGCTTGGCTACCCGGTCGCCTATGCGGCAGCCCATGCGAGGCGGCCCTGGAACGTCTTGATCCTGGCCTGCGTGATGCTGCCGTTCTGGACCAGCGTCCTGGTGCGCGCCTATGCCTGGCTCGTGCTGCTGCAGCGCACCGGCGTCGCCAACCAGTTGCTCGAACGTTTCGGCCTGATCACCGAGCCGCTGGCGATGGTCCACAACGAGCTCGGCACGGTGATCGCGACCGTGCACATCCTGCTGCCCTTCATGGTCCTGCCGCTCTATTCGACCATGCAGAAGATCCCGCGCGAGCTGATGCTCGCCGGCGCCAGCCTCGGCGGCGGCCCGCTCTACAGCTTCCTGCGCATCTTCCTGCCGCTGTCGCTGCCGGGCGTCGTCGCCGGGCTCACCCTCGTCTTCGTGCTGACGCTCGGCTTCTACATCACGCCCGAGCTGCTCGGCGGGGGGCGCACCGTGATGATCTCGATGGTGGTGAGCCGCAATGTCGAGCTCTACGCGCAATGGGGTGCGGCAAGCGCCGTCGGCGTCGTGCTCCTCGCCTGCGTGCTCGCGATCTTCGCTGCGGTCGGCCGCATCATCCCGCTCGACAAGATGCTGGGGCAGAAATGAAAACCTCGCTGCTGCCGCGCCTCGCCTTCGGCCTCATCATCGGGCTCGTCCTGATCTACCTGATGCTGCCGGTACTGATCATCGTGCCGATGTCGTTCTCGAGCACGCGCTTCCTGACCTTCCCGCCGCCGGCGCTCTCGCTGCGCTGGTATGCCGAGTATTTCGGCAATCCGAACTGGATGCAGGGCACGCGGATGAGCCTGATGCTCGGCGTGCTGACCGTGCTGATCGCGACGCCTCTGGGCACCGCCGCGGCCTATGCGATCAGCAATGCCCAGAACCGGCTGATGCGCTCGTTGCACATGGTGCTGATGCTGCCGCTGATCGTACCGATCATCATCGTCGCGATCGGCATCTTCTTCGTCTACGCCAAGCTCGGCCTGATCCAGACGCTGACCGGGCTGGTGCTCGCCAATGTCATGCTCGGCCTGCCCTATGTGATCACCTCTGTCGTCGCCGGGCTGCAGAGCTTCGACAAGACGCAGGAAATGGTGGCGCGCAGCCTCGGCATGAACCGCCTGCGGGCGTTCCTGACCGTGACCCTGCCGCAGATCAAGGCCAGCGTCTTCGCCGGCGCCGTCTTCGCCTTCATCTCGGCGATCGACGAGACGATCATCGCGCTGTTCGTCTCCGGCGGTCAGTACCAGACCCTGACCAAGCGCATGTTCACCGCCCTGCGCGACGAGATCGACCCGACCATCGCCTCGATCTCGACCCTGCTGACGGCGGCCTCCTTCCTGCTCGTCCTGCTGGCCATGAGCGGGCAGAAGAAGGAGGCGTAGGGACGCACCCGTCATGCTCGGGCTTGACCCGAGCATTGCAGCCCGGAAGAGGCGCCGACCAACGCCTTCCCGTCATGAGATTCTCGGGTCTTGCTCCGCTCCGCCCGAGAATGACGGCCCTGGCCAGACTCAGTGGCGCCAATCCTGGTAGCGGTAATACATCCCGACAAAAGGCAGGAACCAGGGCGGGCCGAAATGGCCGGGCACCGCCGGCCAACCCAGCCCGGCGAAGGGGTTCGCCTTGACGTCCCCGCCCATTACCTTCGCCATCGCCTGCCCCATATGCACCGACATCTGGGTGCCGTGGCCGCTATAGCCGAGCGCGTGGAAGACGCCGTCGCGCTCGCCGGCGCGCGGCAGCCGGTCGGCGGTCATATCGACGAGACCGCCCCAGCAATAGTCGATGCGCGTATCGGCGAGCTCCGGAAAGAGCTCCAGCATGCGCGCCCGCAGGATCGCACCGCTCTTGGCGTCCGAAGCCGGGCTCGACAGCGCAAAGCGCGCCCGCCCGCCGAAGATCAGCCGGTTGTCCGGGGTGAGCCGGAAATAGTTGCCGATGTTCTTGGTCGTCGTCGCCGTCCGCCGTGTCGGCATGATCGCCGCGGCCCGCTCCGGCGAGAGTGGCTCGGTCGCGATGATGAAGCTGCCGACCGGCACGATGCGCCGCCGGAGCCAGGCGAAGGGCCCCCGGCGCGAGGTGCCGGTCGCGAGCAGCACCTGCCCCGCCTCCAGCATGCCGCGGCTGGTGACGACGCGATGGGCCTGGCCGTTCAGCCGCTCGAGCCCGGTCACTGCCGCGTTCTCATGGATTGCCGCGCCATTTCGCGCCGCCGCCTCGGCGAGGCCGACGCCGAAGCGGCCCATATGCATATGGGCGCTGCGTGGATAGACGAGGCCACCGAAGAAGCCGTCGGTGCCGATCTCGCGCCGAATCTCGGACGGCGACACCACGGCCAGGTCCGGCTCGACCGTGCGTCGCAGCAGGGCCGCGCTCTTCTCCAGCTTGGCGAAGTGCTCCGGCTTGGCCGCGAGCTTGATCTTGCCGGTGCGGATGAAATCGCAATCGATCGCCTCGCGCGCCACCAGCGCCTCGACGGTGTCGACGGCGTTGTCGAAGGCGCGATAGAGCGCGACCGCCCTCTCCTCGCCGAGGCTGGCGGCAAGGCTGCCGAGATCATGTGCGAGGCCGTTATTGCAATGCCCGCCATTGCGTCCGGAGGCCTCGCCGATCACGCGCCCGGCCTCCAGCACCGCGACACTCGCCCCCGACTTCGCCAAGGCGAGCGCAGCCGACAGGCCGGTGAAGCCGCCGCCGACGATGGCGACATCGACCTTGCCGGCGATCGGGGCCGTGGAGCCGCCGGTGAATCCCGGCGCCGTCGCGAGCCAATAAGGTTCGAGCTTCATGGAAGACAGGGCCTCAATGCTTCGGACAGGAAGACAGGGATGGTATTCCGCCGGACAGGTCGGCTCCGACCGTCGAGAATACCGCCTTGCTGCACAGGTTCTTGGACAATTTTGCAGTTCTCCGTAGCCCGGCGCCTGCCTATAGTCGCCCGGCATTGCGACGAACGAGGCCTGCAACGGTGGCTCACGGAACGGCTCGGCGCCGGCTCGACTACGAGCTCGCCATCAGGCCGATGACAGAAGCGGATATCTCCCAGGCGCACCAGCTCTCCGTCGGTGTCAGCTGGCCGCATCGGCCGGAGGACTGGCGCTTCGTGCTGGAGGTCGGGCACGGCTTCGTCGCCTGCGACGCGATCGACCGGGCGCTCGCATCGGCGATGTGGTGGCCCTATGGGCCGCATTTCGCCACGATCGGCATGGTCATCACCTCGCCGCGCCTGCAGATGCAGGGCGCCGGCCGGCGGCTGATGGATACGATCTTCGAACAGGCCGGCGAGCGCGATCTCAGACTCAATGCGACGCGGGCCGGCTACCGGCTCTACCGCTCGCTTGATTTCCAGCCGATCGGCCGCATCTTCCAGCATCAGGGCCGCGCGCAGGCACCGGCCGGCGCTGCGCCCGACGAAGTCACCGTCCGGCCCGCGACAGCCGCCGATGGCGACGCGATCGCCCAACTCGACGCCGACGCCTATGGAGCCGATCGCTCGCGCGTCATCGCCGCGCTGATGAAGCTGGCGACCGGGACGGTGATCGAGCGCGACGGCACTGTCGTCGGCTTTGCGCTCTGCCGCCGCTTCGGCCGTGGCCATGTCGTCGGCCCGATCGTCGCCGAGAGCGACGAGGCGGCCATCGCGCTGCTGCGGCCGTATGTCATCGCCCATGACGGGCAGTTCCTGCGCGTCGACACCGCCCAGGAACAGGGCAGGTTCGGCGGCTTCCTCGAAGAATGCGGCATGACCGTCTACGACACCGTGACCACGATGGTCAGGGGTCACAATCACGGGCCGCGCGGCGCGGCGCGGACCTTCGGGCTCGTCACCCAGGCGCTCGGCTGACGCCGGTCAGATGTCGAACAGCACCGGCAGCGGATAGCCGGGCTTCTGGATCGGCGACTTGATCACGATGTAGCTGAAATATTTGGAGATGCCGATATTGCGGTCGAGCAGCGTCTCGATCAGCGATTGGTAGTGCGTGAGACCGCGCGTGACGAACTTGACGAGGTAATCGTAGCCGCCGCTGACGAGATGGCATTCGACGACCTCGTCGACGCGCCGAAGCGCCATCTCGAAGCGGATGAAGTATTCCTTGGTGTGGTCGGTCAGGGTGATCTCGGTGAAGACGGTGATCGTCTCGCCGAGCTTCTGCAGATTGATGGTCGCGCCGTAGCCGGAGATGAAGCCGGCCTGCTCCAGCCGCTTGACCCGCAGCAGGCAGGGGCTCGGCGACAGGCCCACCGCATCGGCCAGATTGACGTTCGTGATCCTGCCGTTGTTCTGCAGCTCGATCAGGATCTTCATGTCGATGCGGTCGAGCCGCACGCCCGGTGTCACGACGAAGGCCTCTTGTCCTGGATGCCTCTTGCGGAACCGGGCCTGCGGAGCGAGCCCGGACCGGCATCAGACTAATCGTTTGATACGGTCCGGGCCAAGCAGGGATCATGCCGCCTTTGCGGTTTTCAACGCCGCCGCGACCTCGGGCAGCGCCATGACATCGTCGAGCGTCTTGCGCAGCCGGGAGATGATCAGGTCGATCTCGGCCTCGCTGCAGCACAGCGGCGGCGCCAGTCCGATGATGTCGTCGGCGAAAGCGCGGAAGATGACGCCATTGGCATAGCCGCGCGCGAAGAGATGGTCGGGCAGCTTCGCCTCGCGCGGCAGCTTCTCTTTCGTCACCTTGTCGGCGACGAGCTCGATACCGGCGAGCAGGCCGCGCGCCCTGACCTCGCCGACGAGCGGGTGATCGGCAAGCGTCGCCAGGCGCTCCTCGAAATAAGCGCCGACCCGCTGGCCGTTGGCGAGGATACCGCCCTCTTCGTAGAGGCGCAGCACTTCGAGCGCGACGGCGGCGCTGACCGGATGGCCGGAATAGGTGTAGCCATGGCCGACCGGCCCGCCGGCCGGGGCGTTGTCGGCGATGGCGCGATAGACCGTCTCGCCGATGGCGAGCGCGCCGAGCGGCGCATAGCCCGAGGTCAGGCCCTTCGCCATCGTCATCATGTCAGGCACGACGCCTTCCGCCTCGCAGGCGAACATCGGGCCGGTACGGCCGAAGCCGGTGATGACCTCGTCGGCGACGAAGAGGATGTCGAGCTCGGCCGCCGTCTCGCGCATCGCCCTGAGCCAGCCCTTCGGCGGCACGATGACGCCGCCCGAACCGATCACCGGCTCGCAGAAGAAGGCGGCGACGTTCTCGGCGCCGAGCTCCGCGACCTTGGCGCGCAGCGAAGCGACGCTGGCCGCGATCACCGCCGCGTCGCCCGAGCCGGTCGGGTTGCGATAGGCATAGGGTGGGGTGACGTAGTGATGCACATGCGCCGGAAAATCGAAGCCCGCATGGAAGGCCGGCAGCGCCGTGACGCCGGCGCCGGTCGAACTCGAGCCGTGGTAACCGCGCTCGAGCGAGAGGATCGCCTTCTTCGTCGGCCGGCCGGTGACGTTGTAGTAGAACTGGATCAGCCGCAGCGCGCTGTCGACCGCATCCGAGCCGCCCAACGAGAAATAGATGTGATCGAGATCGCCCGGGGTCAGCTCGGCGAGCTTTGCGGCGAGGCGGATCGTCGGCTCGCTGCCGAAGCTGAAATAGCCGGTGGCATAGGGCAGTTCGCGCATCTGGCGGGCCGCCGCCTCGACGATGCTCTCGTGACCATAGCCGACATTGACGCACCACAGTCCGGCGAAGCCGTCGATCAGCTCATGGCCGTCGGCATCGGTGATGAAGGCGCCCTTGGCAGACTTCATCACGGTGACGCCGCGCTTCTCATGGCCGGCCCAGTTGGCGACCGGATGGACCCAATGGCGGCGGTCGAGGGCTTCGAGGGAGTTGACGGTCATGGCGGAACCTCAGGCAGGGCGTGAAGACGAAACGGGAGAAAAGGTGGAGCGCGCCGGATAGCCGATCCGGCCGGCCCGCATCGGCGGCGATTGCACCAGCTCGCGCAGATAGCGGCCGGGCGTCACGCCGTAGACGCTCTTGAAATGGCGCGAGAGATGACTCTGGTCGAAGAAGCCGGCCTCCAGCGCCGCCTGCGCGGCCGGGACGCCGTCAACGAGAAGACCCCGCGCATAGCGCACGCGCTCACGGCAGACGAAGCGATGCGGCGTCAACCCGACCTGGCGCCGGAAGACGGTGACGAAACGGCAGACGCTGAGGCCGGCCAGCGCCGCGAGGTCGTCGAGATAGAGAGCCTCGGTGAAATGCCGTTCGATATGGCTCAGCGCCCGCCGGATGCCGGGGCTCGCCGGCTCCGCCGCGCGGGCGGCAGGGCTTGAAACAGACTGGAGCATGGACCGCTTCGTCCTCCGCTGACGGCGATAGCGCCTGTCTGGAAGGCTAGGAGCGGCCGGCTGGACTGTGCGGCGGGTTTGATGCGCCGCTTTGGTATCCCCTGCCCTATTCGGTGGCAGGATCGGCAGATCGTGCTTTGCCCTGCGGATCAGGCGGATTTCAGCCCGCCGATATGGAAGCTCTTCAGCTCCAGATACTCCTCGATTCCGGTCGCGCCGCCCTCGCGGCCGATGCCGGACTGCTTGATGCCGCCGAAGGGCGCCACCTCCATCGAGACCGAGCCGGTGTTGAGGCCGACCATGCCGAATTCGAGCCGCTCGCCGACACGCCAGGAGCGGTTGAGGTTCTCGGTATAGAAATAAGCCGCGAGCCCATATGGCGTGCCGTTGGCGATCTCGATCGCCTCGTCCTCGTGCCTGAAGCGGAACAGCGGCGCGACCGGGCCGAAGGTCTCCTCATTGGCGAGGCGCATGCGCGTGGATGCGCCGGTCAGCACCGTCGGCACCACGAAGCGGGAGCCGTCGACCTCGCCCTGAGCTGCGGCGAAGCGCGTTGCACCGAGCGAGAGCGCATCGTCGAGATGGGCATGGACCTTCTCGACCGCCGCCGCGTTGATCAGCGGACCGATGGTGACGCCCTCCTGCCGCCCGTCGCCGACCCGCATCGCCGCCACCGCCTTGGCGAGGCGATCGGCGAAGGCGTCGTGGATGCCGTCCTGCACCAGGATGCGGTTGGCACAGACGCAGGTCTGGCCGGCATTGCGGAACTTGCTGGCGATGGCGCCGGCGACGGCGGCGTCGAGATCGGCGTCATCGAAGACGATGAAGGGCGCGTTGCCGCCGAGTTCCAGGCTCAAGCGCTTCAGCGTGTCCGAGCATTGCCGCATCAAGAGCGCGCCGACGCGGGTCGATCCGGTGAAGGAGAGCTTGCGAACGACAGGGTTCTGCGTCAGCGCCGCGCCGACGCCCTGCGGCAGCCCGGTGACGATGTTGATCACGCCGGGCGGGAAACCGGCGCGCTCAGCCAGCACACCGAGCGCCAGCGCCGAAAAGGGCGTCAGCTCCGAGGGTTTCACCACGATCGGGCAACCGGCCGCGAGCGCCGGCGCGCATTTGCGGGTGATCATCGCATTGGGGAAGTTCCAGGGCGTGATCGCGGCGGAGACGCCGACCGGCTCTTTCAGGATGAGAATGCGCCGATCGGCGGTCGGCGCCGGCACGGTGCCCCCATAGACGCGGCGCGCCTCCTCGGCGAACCACTTGATGAAGCCGGCACCGTACAGGACTTCGCCCTCGGCCTCCGCCAGGGGCTTGCCCTGCTCGGCCGTCATGATGCGGGCGAGGTCCTTGCGGTGCTCCAGCACGAGATCGTGCCAGCGCTCGAGCAGGGCGGCCCGCTCGGCCGCAGGCCGTGCCTTCCAGGCCGGGAACGCAGCTTCGGCGGCGGCGATCGCTGCGTTGGCCTCGGCCTCGCCGCAGGCCGGAATCGAGCCGATCTCGACGCCTGTCGCCGGATCGCGCACCGCCAGTTCCTCACCGGAGGCAGCGCCGACCCACTCGCCGCCGATCAGGGCACGGCCGACGAGAAGGCTGGGATCTTCGAGAGCGACAGTCGACATGGCAAGCCTCGTTCAGTAGCCGCGATCGCGGTCGATCAGGCCGATCAGGGGTTCGCCCGCCTGGTGGCGCCGCAGGTTGTCGAGGACGATGTCGAGCGAGGCCTCGGAGCGCGAGCGGCTGGCGATATGCGGGGTGAGCAGCACCTTGGGATGGTTCCAGAGCGGATGACATTCCGGCAGCGGCTCCGGCTCGCAGACATCCAGGACCGCTGCCGCGAGATGGTCGCTGTCCAAAGCAGCCAGCAGCGCGTCCTGGTCGAGATGGCCGCCGCGGCCGGCATTGACGATCATCGCGCCCTGCGGCAACTGCGCGAAGAGCTCGGCGCCGAGCAGGCCGCGCGTCGCATCGGTCAATGGCAGCAGGCAGACC
Source organism: Allobosea lupini (assembly GCF_900109525.1). Lineage (GTDB taxonomy): Bacteria > Pseudomonadota > Alphaproteobacteria > Rhizobiales > Beijerinckiaceae > Allobosea > Allobosea lupini. The sequence continues at coordinate 1,086,536 of NZ_FOAN01000001.1, forward strand.
AGGATGTCGGTGCGGGCGAGGAAGGCGGGCAACTCGGCATCGCCAGCGAAGGTCTCGATGCCTTCGACCTCATGCCGCGAGCGGCTCCAGCCGGCGACGCCGAAGCCGAATTCGGCAAGCTTCAGCGCGCAGGCCTTGCCGAGCATGCCGAGGCCGAGGACACCGACGCGACGCTCGGTGGCCGGCCTGATCCGCAGCGGCCGCCAGGCCTCTTCCCGCTGGGCGGCGATGTAGGGAATGAGGTCGCGATGCAGGGCCAGCACCGACATGGTGACGTATTCGACCATGCTGTCGACGAGGCCGGGCTCGATCATCCGCACGATCGGCAAATGCGGGGGGATGTCGGCCAGATTCAACTGGTCGACGCCGGCGCCGACCGAGACGAGCAATTCGAGATTGGGAAACTGGCCGAGCAGATCGTCCGGCGGGAGCCAGGCGGCGAGATAGCGGATCTCGGCGGGATCGCCGACATCCGGCCAGATCCGGAACGGCAGCTCCGGCGCCTTCTCTGCCAGCAGCCGCGTCCATTCCTCGGCGCGGGCGGCATCCGATTTGAGCAGCAGCGTCATCGCATCGACCTCGCGGATATCAACCGAGCGCCTGGGTGACCAGGGCGTGGAGGCGCGCCGGTCCGGATGCGACCGGCAGATCGCCGCGCACCATTGCGGTGACATCGCCAGCGGGCGCAAGACCATGCTGGACCAGCCAGTCGCCCAGCCCGGAGCCGAGCGGCAGATCGACCCGGATGAACTGCCCTGCCCGGCCGTGCAGCCAGCAGGCGATCAAAGTGCGCGCATCCATCTCGTCTGCAGCCACGACCGGGCCAACCACCTTGCCGCGACCGAAGTCGCGCAGGATGCTGAACCCGACGGGCTGCCCGGCCTGCTCCAGCAACAGGCATTCGCCGCATTTCAGCAGCGCCGCCAGGACCGGCCCGCGTTCCAGGCCGGTCGCCTCTCGATCGAGCCGTTCGAGCATCGCCAGGTCGCCCGGGCTGCCTAGGCGTAGCCGCTTGCCAAGCGTGGGCGCGGGCTCAGCAACGACCAGCGCATGCCCATGGTACTGTCGCACGCCGCCGCCCCAGCTCCGGAAGCCGAGGCGGACATAGAGCGGCGCACCGGCGACGGTGGCGTTGAGCATCAGCGAACGCTGCCCGGCCTGTGCGAGCAGCTCCTGCATCAGGCGCTTGCCGATCCCGGCCCCCTGCTGCTCGGGCGCGACGATGATCATCCCGACCGTCGCATGGCTCTCGCCATAGGGCCACCACTGGCCGGTAGCGACGAGCTCTCCGTTGCGCTCCGCGACCAGACCGTGGCCGAGGCCGATCACGAACTCCCAGTCCTCACGGCGATGCGGCCAGCCGACGTAGCGCGACAGCTCTGCGCAGGACGCCGCATCGTCGATACGGATTGCCCGCAGCGTCAGCGCGTCCGAAGCCGCGATCCCGGTCATGCCCGTGCCGGCGGCGGACGCCAGGGAGCTCACGCGCCGACCTCCTGGACGACATAGACCTTGGCGATGTGCTCTTCGCTGTCCCAGGCGCATGGCGTGCCCTGCGCGACAAACACGCTCTCGCCCGCCGCGATCCGGACCGGGCGCCCGTCCTCCCCAGTCAGGGTGACGCTGCCGACGAGGATATGCATCAGCTCGTTGACCGGCTGCGGACGCAGGACGCGCCGATACGGCGTCGAATCCCAGATGCCGGCCCGCAGGCGCGCCGTCTCGTCGGTGAAGGCGTTGAAGCTGCGGCACTGCGGCACCGGCCCTTCGAGAAGGTTGGCTGGCGGCGGCGACGAGGGCGCTAGCGGCGCATCGGCCGGCAGCTCCGTCACGCCGGGCGCTGCGGAAGCTGCTCCGGTGCCGGCGCAGGAGACCCAGCTCGTGCCGGGTGTCGCCTCGATGCGCAAAGCCGTGCCGCGCGCGATCACGATGCTCTCGCCGACCTGGAGCGTGTGCCTGCCGCCGTCAGCGAGCGTCAGATCGAGACGCCCCGACCGGACGACGATCACCTCCGTGTGCCGGAAGGCCGCGCTGTCGAGGATGCCGGAAAACGTGACGCGCCCCACCGCCAGGTCCTGCGGCCCGCTCCAGACGGTCTCCCGGCCGGCGCCGAACGGATCGTCTTTGGACAATGGCCCGGCGCCGGAGGCGGAGGCATGAGCGGCGAAAACAATCGGAAAGGTCGGCATGAACGGTCCATCCAGCATGATGGTGCTGAGCTAGGCCGTTTCCCAGCCGCCGGATTGGAGGAAATTCGCGGGACGAGCGATCGGCATCGCGCAGCAGGCAGCGCTGCATCGCGCTTTCGCCGCGTGGCTCAAGAAGCGGACATTGGCGGTGGCTGGATCCTGGCCCAACCGGGCGCGGCTGTCCTCTTGGCCGCGAGCTTTGTCGGTGACCGCCGGACTGTGCTTGCGCTTGAACGTCAGGATGGCGGCGCGCGTCTCGCCATCGGCGCTAAATTACGCTAGCGGATGACCTAGCGAAAGCAGTACCGCTTGCACGTCGCAAATGTTCATGGTGAGTGTCCTCGAAAGACTCGTCGCAGTGGATTAGGGGCCCGCGTCAAGAAATGCTCGGAAAACTGAAGCACATGGTCGTTTTGGCTCTCCCGCCGCTGCGCCGAGTCAAACTGCAGCGCGATCAGCTGTTAGCCGAGCGCCGCGAGATGGAACTGCGGCGCGACCAGTTGGTGGCCGAGCACCGCGAGATGGAACTGCAGCGCGATCAGCTGCTGGGGGAAAAGCGTGAACGGCTGGCCGAACGCGTTGAGTTGGAGAATCGGCTTCGTGACGAGAGTGGCAGTGCGTTCATTTCAGTTTTCCGCTTTTTGAAACCGACGCTTCAACCTGGCGACGCCGCAACAAGCGAGCAGCGGACGGCAGTCGCTCAGGAATTAGGGTGGCGTGCGATAGCCTTCGGTGCGGTGTCGGCAATCGAAGCGTCCGATGAGGCATGGTTCCGTGTCGAATTGAACGGCGTGCCTGTAGTGCTGCCGCGCTATACGCTCATGACGATGAGGCACTGCGTGCATCTCGATCACGCTGGTCATATACGTCTCCTGGTAGAGACCGATCACTGGCAACGCATGCGCGCACTGATCGAGCCTGGCACCCTGTTTCTGGATGTCGGAGCGGCAACGGGCGCCATGACCGTCCCCTATTCGATCACTGTTCCCGAAGGCGCAACACTAGTCGCCTTCGAGCCCTCCCGACGAGCTATGCGGCACCTGCGAGAAACCCTCGTTCGAAATGGCGGCTCTTCACGCGTGAATTTGGTCGCTGCTGCAGTCTCGGATATGCAAGGCGAGGCGGAGTTTTTTGAACAACCTGAAGATCCGACGGGAGAAGTGCCCTTCCTGCCGGAATCATCACGACTTGGACAGCGCGACGATGCGTTCCTAAGCAAAGCAGAAGCGTATTCGGTCGATGTCATCACACTCGACGGACTAGCCGGAAATCTCAATTTCGCCGACCGCTCCAGAATTGTTATCAAGATCGACGTCGAAGGTTACGAAGTCGAGGTCCTCAAAGGAGCAACCAAGCTTCTTACGGATCATCCCAACGTATTCATTTCCACGGATATTCACAATAAGCCCGGCTCAGCGGAATTAACAGGCCCGGATGTCGTATCGTTTCTATCGAACATCGGCTATAAAATCGAGACGCATGGGCACGTCATCTTCGCCCAAAAGGGCAGTTAGAGCATATTCGAGCGAAGTAGGCACCGGCTCGCGCGAAGACAATGCTCTCACTCTTCGACGCGAGCCGTACCAGCACCGCAAACTCCCACAACCTGTAATCCTGGAGCAATGCGACCTGCCGCCCATAGCGGCTCAGGCAATTGGCCGGCATGGTGAGGGGATCGGCATAGAACAGATGCGGCTGACGTTTGTCGGGATCGGATGATAGCGTCAGCACGTTGAAATCGAATCCCTTCGTGCTGCCGCTCGCACTTTGATCGATCGTCTCGTCGACGTAGCCGACCCAGCCGGCCGGGTCAGTGCCGCGCCGCACATTCAGGATGCCGCTGGCGAGGCCGCAATCGCATGCCTCCGGCGCGGCGGCACCGAGGTGCCAGCATCGGTCGTCCCCTTCGCCATGCATCTGACGGGCGGCTACGATCATGCCGGGCGCGATATCACACCCAACATTGCGCCCATGATGGCGAGCTTGTCGCAAGACGGTGAGAGGAAATCGCCGTAGCCGCAGCCCAGATCAAGGAAGAAGCATCGGGATCATGCTCGATCAGCCTCAGTCATCCCCGCCTGACGTTTCGTTGGGCCTCACCGGATCACGCGGCGTGGCTTCGATCCTGGAATGTGGCACGCGTCGCTTCAAAGCCCAGATTCAGCAATGGATCGATAATCGACACTGCCGGCACGAAATCCCCCCAGAGCTGCCGGTATGGGATCAGACTGTTGGCATAGTCCATCCATTCGACCTCAAGACCGGCATCCTGAAATCGCGCTTCGTCGAGATAGCTGCGCGCGGACGGCCCGGATAGGTAGGATGTCCCCCCCGCCGCCTTGGCCAGGTCGATCAGTCGCTGGGTCGGATCGGCAGCGTCGAGGCTTGCGCGCGCGATGAGGTCGACATCCACCAGAAGCGGCGTCTTGATCTCGAGTGCTTCGCACAGGGCACGGGTCAGATGCTGATTGACCGCCGACAGAGAGTTCTGGTGCGCAATCGCGGCAAAGGCATCGGCCAAGATGGGGTAGACCGCATCATAAGCCTCGGCCCGACGGTAGGCACCTTGAATGCTGCGCAGGTGCGTGGCCGCCCAGTTCGGGTCATTGATGATGACGGAATCGATCGAGGCGTGAAAATTGCCCTTCTGCTTCACCGGGATCGACAGCCAGGACGAGCCGTTCGGCGTCTTGATGGCGTTGCGCGTTCGCCAGTCGCGGCGCGTAAACTGGACGCTGTCGAGAAATACGAACACGTCGCAGCGACCGATCATGTCAAAATATCCCCGCCAGGGAATATAGCTCGACTGGATGATGCCGACGCGACAGCCTTTCGATGGTGCAGCCATGGCGGAGCTCGGCATGATCAGGATTTTTGCCCGAAGAAGCCACTGATCGTGTCGACGATGCGGTTTACGTCGTCAGCGGTGAGCTCAAGATAGAGCGGCAGCCGCAGCAGCGAATTGCTGACGGAATCGGTCACGGCCAGATCACCATCGGTCCGGCCGAACTTGCGGCCAGCCGGTGCCGAATGCAGCGGGATATAGTGAAACACGGCGTTGATATCATGGGCCGCCAGATGCTTGATGAGTGCGGCCCGCGTAGGCTCGTCCTTGAGCAAGAGCCAGAAGATGTGGCCATTGGCATCGGTCCCTGTCGCCTCGGGAATCACGATATCGCCGCGCTTGGCCAGCAACTGCAGGTGCTCACGATAGAGATCGTACAGGGCGCGGCGGCGGGCACAGATGGCCTCGACATGCTCGAGCTGCGCGAAAAGAAACGCACTGACGATCTCGCCCGGGCAGTAGGACGATCCGATATCCTGCCATGTGTACTTGTCGACCTGGCCGCGGAAAAACCGGCTGCGATCGGTGCCTTTCTCGCGAATGATCTCGGCGCGCTCCAGAAAGCGCTCATTGTTGACGATCAGCGCGCCGCCCTCACCGGAGATGACGTTCTTGGTTTCGTGGAACGACAGGCAGCCCAGATCGCCAATGGTTCCCAATGCCCGCCCCTTGTAGAAAGACAGGTGCGCCTGCGCGGCATCCTCAACGACGAGCAGCTTGTGGCGCGCGGCGATGGCGAGAATCGTGTCCATCTCACAAGCGAGGCCGGCATAATGCACCGGCACGACGGCACGTGTCCTGGGCGTGATGGCGGCTTCGATCAGGTTTTCGTTGATGTTCAGCGTGTCCCGCCTGATGTCGACGAAGACAGGCGTGGCGCCGCGCAGCACGAAGGCCGTCGCCGTTGCCGAAAACGTGAAGGACGGCATGATCACTTCGTCGCCCGGTCCGACACCTGACAACATGGCCGCCATCTCGAGCGCCGCCGTGCAGGAATGCGTCATCAAGGCGCGGCGCGCGGGCAGATGCTGCTCGAGCCACTTCTCGCAACGCTGCATGAAGGGGCCCCCGCCCGCAATCGTTCCATTTGCGATTGCCTCGGCTATATAGCCCAGCTCATTGCCGACGATAGCGGGGCGCCCGAATGGGATCTTGGATGTGGCAGCGCGGGCGCGATATGGCTCGGCAAAAGCGGACTTGTTATTCATCTTGCTGCTCTCTCGGTACTTTTTGCCGCTTTGACAGGCAGATAGCATAACGTCCGGCTATGTCGCGCGGAAACCCTGCCGATAGAAACCCTGCTGATTGGCTGAGCCACCACTGACGGGCCCACGCATGTCTAGAACGATTGAAGAAGCGATTTCAACGTTGACCAGCCTGGGCGGCGACGCCGTCAGCGCCAGGCGATTGAGCGCTGGGGCACCCTGCCTGCGCCCCAGATCAGGCTGATCTGTGATCTGGCCGATTTCATCTTCTTTCTGGCCTGGTGTTTCGACGATTCCAGCTTCCGGCAAAGAGCGCGCTATCGACTGTGAAGGCAACGATCTCGTATTCGCTATCACGATCGAAATAGAAGGCGACGACCTCCGCGATCTGGCCAGTACCGAAAACGACCAGCTTGCGTCTCATCGCATTCCCCCTCCAGTGTGCGACAAAGGCGCAAGCTCATCATCGGCGAAGCGGCATTCGTGGCATCGATCGCGCTCATGCCAAGGAAAATCATCTGATCCGTTCCACGCATCGATGACTGTCAGACTGGACTGTCTTTCGGCGACCATCCTGGATCCTCGAACGCGATCATCCTGTGGGCGCCGAATGCCACGCTGATCTCGGCTCAGGATGTCGATCGCTTCGACGATGGTCTGTTGTCCGGGTCGGGGTGAGTAGGTACCCGCCATAGTCGCTCCTGGCGAGCGCCTTGGCATCGCCCGTTCAGCGAGAAACCGAGGCAAAGGCCTTCGCCAGGGCCTCGCCGAGCGACTGTCCGCGCGCCAGACGTTTCAGCTTCGCCCGGTTCCGTTCGAGATGTTCGGGGCTTTCGAGGAGTTCGAGTATCTGGTTGGCCCAGCTTTGGTCGAACGGGGGCGGATGGGCGAGATCCGCGGCGTCTCCCAACCCGCGCAGGCCAACGGGCGTGGCGAGAACCGGCTTGTCCATGCCAATGGCTTCCAGCGTCTTGATCGAGATTCCGGTGCCGGTGAGTAGCGGCACGATCACGAGACGGGCCGCATCGTAAAGTGGCCTCAGATCCCGGACTCGTCCGACGATGTGGAGACCGGGAAGCGGGGCGAGGTCGAGATGCTGCCCGACGGCGCCGGCAATGACGAGATTGATGCCGCGAGCGGACAGGAAAGGACCGAAGCAATCGCGCACGAACGCGGTGATGCCTTCCCGGTTGGGACCATGCGCGCCGCCGACGAACAGAAGGTCGACAGCCTGGCTGCCCTCTAGGGAGGCTGTCGCTGGAGTTTGTGCCGCAGCCCGCGCCTCCGGGCCGGATGCGGCAAGCGCATCCGCGAGGTGCAACGGTCGAAGCTGAAGCGCGGCCGCGACATCCCTGGAGAGCCTCACGGGGATGCCGACAAGACACGGGTGCTCCGGCGCCGCGAGCGTGATCCGCTCTGCTTCCTCGGCGTTCAGCGCGATTCTGCCGCGATCCTCCCGCAGGATCTGCGCGATGGCGGGCGATGGTGCCGTGTCGATCCAGTCATGGAGGATGAGCAGCTGCCGTTCCGGGGGCGCCAGATCGTTGGCCACCGATATGCCCGACAAATAATTGCAGATGACGAAATCGGTCTCGTTTCGCAACCCGAGCCGGATAGCTTGCGTATCGAGCACGTCCGAGGTCGCAAGATCGGTATCCAGGGACCAGTCTTGCCGCAGGACAGCGATCGCGAGCCGCAGGATCGCGCTCCACCGGCGGGGGCGTCGCCAGCCCAGCCCAACCACGGTGATCTTGTCGAAGCCAAGTGCCCGCGCCTGCGAAAGCGCCTGTTCGGCTTGCTCGGAGCGCCAGCTTCGCAAAGGCGACAGGCTCGGCGCGGTCAGCACGAGATGGCTGGCATAGCCTTGCTCGGCCAGCCATTCATGTTGCTGGCGGAGGACTTCTGCGGCTCCCGCCGCATCGCGCAGATGCTGCGCGGGAAATATGATGGCGACCCTGGCGCGGGGCTTTCCTGGCGCGGGCGATTCGCTGAGACCGATCTCCGTCACGTATCCCGGCCAGCCGTTTCGAGCGCGTTCTTCAGGATGCCGACGAGATTCGAGCCATTGTGGAAGGCGCGCCATGCCGGAGCGTTTCGCACCGCAGCCTCCGAAAGGGCGTCGAAGGACCGGATCGCGGTCGCAACGGCCTGGCCCAAGTGCTTCGGGGTATCGAACTGGACATTGGTTCCGGCGGGCGCAGTGTCCGACAGCCAGGTGCGGGATGGGATCACGACCGGCTTTCCGGCTGCGATCGCCTGCACAAGGATGCCCGAGCTGCGGTTGCGATAGTTCTGGGCGTCATAAGGCAGGATGACGATATCGGCATCCGACAGCAGCGTATTGAACTCGTCGACGGCGAGCACCTGTGTCAGCAGCTCGACCTGAGTGGTCGGATATCGCTTTAAGGCAGCGCGCGCTCGGGCGATGACATCGTCCTCCAGACTCATGGCGGCATTGGATTGAGCGACTAGCCTGGCCGTCCGCCCGTCGATCAGCGTCTCGCCGAGCTCGCTCATGAGCTGCGGCAGATGATCGTATCCCTTTTCGACGCGGGCATCGCCGACATAGGTCAGCCGGAGCGGGCCGGCTTGGCGCGACCGGCCGACCGGGTGACCTGCGGGAGCGGGATAGGGAACGGGCAGCACCCGGAAGAGCAGATCGGGTGCCATCTCGCCATACTGCCGGGCCAGCCCCGCGCTGTCCGTATAGAACGCGATGCGCCGGGCCAGCGCGGGTGCGGCGGCGAGGCGCTCGAACGCGCCCGGCGCCCCGCCCCACGGGCCCGAGCGGATGCCGGGCTCATCGGCGTCGCGCCGTAGCACGACATGCAGCATCGGTCCGCCTTCGACAGTCGCGAATGCTGCCATGGCCGAATGCAGCTCGGACATGTTGATCGTGTGAATCAGGACATGGTCCTGCGATCCGAAGCCTTGGGCATCGAGATATCGCCCAAGTTCAGCGCCGAAAGCCGGCAGGGGCATCGTCTTTGCTGGCAAGGTTGCTCCTTGCCTGGCCCTCAGGCGACCGAGCACCGAGACGCCCACCCGGATGAGCGGCGCGCGCAGCGATATCGGGAGCTTCTGCAACAGGCCGCGCGCAAGCTGGACGCTCCTGGACCGATCGACGCTGTAATAGGTCTGCGTGAACCAGGGCGTTGCCGGCATGTCGCCGAAAAGCGCCTGGTCCTTGAAGCTCGCATGGGCCAGCACGGAGGCCGACAGGCCATGCTCAGCCGCGCTGTCACCGACCGCGAGATCATATTCGAAGTGATGGCCGACCATGTCGCGAAGCGACTGGTCGACGATCAGGAGGCGGGCTTTGCCCTTCAGGGACATCGGCGAAGGCCTATTGAACCGGAGCGCACTTCGGGCGCGCAACTGGAAACAACTCCAGATTGTTCCCCATTCGCAAATTCACATTGGAGCATGGCATGTCGCGGAACTCGGAATTTCTATCCAAGTCGATGATCGTGCAGAAGTTCGCCAATAGCGATGCCGGCGTTGTCGCGCACGGCGGCAGCAAACGTGCCGTCCAGAAACGGCGCCCGCAACAAGGGCATCGATCGGGCTTCGGCTTCGCCATGCCCAGTCTTGACCAGGAAACCGCCGGCCAAACCAGCTTTCAACCCGGCCTCAAGATCCGAAACCTTGTCGCCGACGATCCAGGACCGGCCCAGATCAATGCCGTGGCGCTCGGAAGCATAGTCGAGCATGCCGCAATTCGGCTTCCGCCAGGCATGGTCCGCTACGGCAAGGGGGCCCGCTCCGACCCCGTGATAGCCGCAGGCCAGAACGACGTCCAAGCTCGCCCCGGCCGCAGCCAGCGCGGCGACGATGGCTGATTGGACCTTGGCGAAATCCTCCCAGCCGTAATATCCGCGCGCAATCCCGGCCTGATTCGTCACGACGATCACGGGAATCTCGCGGGCATTGGCCTTGGCGATAGCCTCCGCGACGCCGGGAATCATGACCATGTCCTCGGCGCGCGAAAGATAGTGGGTTTCCTCGACGATGACGCCGTCGCGATCGAGAAACAGCGCCGGTCGTCCCGCGAGTTCACGCCGCGTCGGGCTTTCGGCCCAAAGCCCGACGCCGTCGATCAATCCCTCGAAACTCACTATGCGATTCCTGCTGCCGGATTTTCGTACATAGTCTGTGGAAAGCGCCGCGTCATGCGTCTGAATCAAGCGGTCGCTTTGGCGAGAATGGCTGGCCACGCGTTGAAGGCCAGCTCGGCCCGGGCAAAAGCGGCCGTCGATGCCGAGCGCGCAGCGTAGGTGTCGCGGTTGTCGAGACAATCGGCGACCGTTGCTGCGATCGCCTCGGGAGTCGCAGCCGCTGCGATCCAGCCCGCCGCACCGTAACCGATCTGCTCGGCGAGAGCGCCCGACGGCGTCACCAGGCTCGGCATCGCGCCATAGAGCGCCTCCGCCACGGAGCCGGACTGGCTGGCGTCGCGATAGGGGCAGAGCATGATGTCATGGCTGTCGATCAACTCTTCGACCTCGGCTTCCTCGAAAGGTCTCAGGCGCGTGAGATCGACCTGCGGCATACCGCCGAACCAGCGTTGCACCTGCTCTCGCTCGGGACCGTCGCCGGCAATGGTCAGCCGCCAGTCTGTTCGCTGTGAAAGCTGTGAAAGCGCCTGCGCCAACAGGTCGAGGCCCTTGTAGGGCAGCAGCCGCCCCATGAACAGGAGACGCAGCGGTCCTTCCGGGTTCGGACGTCCGCCGCGTCGCGGCTCCCGCGCCAACATGTGGAGCGGCACGACATCGATCGCGTCAGCGGGCAGTTCCGGGTGAAGCTCACGCATGCGCGCTGCGACGCCTTGCGACATCGCCACGACCGCATGCGCCTGGCCGACCAGCCAGCGCTGCGTCGCGCGCTGATAGGCCGGCGCGAAATCGCCGGAGTGGGGCTCCGCGTCGTGGACGACATAGACCAGCCGGCCCCCCAGGGCTCTGACAAGCAAGGCCAGCGGGCACGCCAGGGCGAAGTTCATCGGGATGATGACCACCTTGGGGCGGTGACGCAGCAGCGCGGCGAGCAATTGGCCTGCACGCCGGGGCGCCGCCAGCAAAAGCCCCAATTTGGCGCGATGTCCCGCCGCCCCGCCAACGGTGAAGACACGGTGGCCGCGCTGGCGCGCCGCATCGACGAAATCGCTTTGCGCATGCATCAACAGCGCGACCGCTCCGGCGCCGTAGGCGTCGGAGAGGCGGTCCGCGATCCGCATCATCACGCGCGATCCCGCCCCGCCTGTACCCCAATACCAGATAGCGCTCTTCATCCCGGCCTTTTCGGGGGCGTCGCCGGCCACGCGTCCGGCTGTGCCCTTCTCAACAGGGTGCCAAATGGGCGAGATGGGTCGTGACGAAGTCATTGGCACGCATCATCGCTTCGGGAGTGCCGATGTCGATGAAGGGCGCTTGCGCGCAATGCACGACCTGGAGATTGCGGCCGGCCGCGAGCATCTCCGGAATCAGGTCCCGCTCGAGACTCGAGGCTCCCTGCCGTCGCAGCGGCATCAGCGCGGCTTTGCGAAACAGATAGATGCCGCTGTTGACGTAGCCGGTACCAGGCTGCTTCTCGCGAAACCGCACCAGCTTGCCGTCGTCGTCGCTGTCGAGGCTGCCATAGGCCGACGTGTCCGGCACATGGACGCCGATCAGTCCGCCATCGACCCCTGGCACGAGCCGCAAGGCCAGCAACCGGTCGATGCCGGTCATGCAGACCCCGTCGCCGTTGGCGACGAGAATCCAGTCGCTGGCTTCGTCGAGACAGTTCAGCAGCCCACCGCCGGTGCCCAGCGCCTCACGCTCCTGGACGCTGATGCGCCGGCAGCCGGGAAACGCGTCGCCGCGGCACCAGTCGTCGATCTGACTGCCCTTGTATCCGGTGGAATAGACGAAGGAACGCAGTCCCGCAGCTGCCAGATAGAGGGTCAGCCAATCCAGGAAGGGCCGGCCGGCCACCGGGATCAGAGGTTTCGGAACATCCGGAAAGAGCGAGCGGATACGGGTGCCTTGCCCGCCGGCCAGGACGACGGCGGTCACATCGTCGATCGGCGCGTTCTGGGCGGCGCTCTGTTGCGGAAGGGAGGGCAGCGTCAGCGTCCCATCGTGGCGGTTTCAACGTGCTCGCAGATATAGTGGTACAGGACGATGTGGACCTGCTGGATCAGCGGCGTTGAACGCGACGGCACGTCGATCAGGACGTCGCTATGGGCGGCCATGGCGCCGCCCCCTTGTCCGGTCAGGGCGACCGTCTTCATGCCGAGAGCGCGGGCAGTCTCGAACGCTTTGACGATGTTGGCGGAATTACCGGACGTGCTGATGCCGAGGACAACGCCTCCCTCTTGCCCGTACGCCTCGACCTGGCGGGAGAACACGGTCTCGAAGGAATAATCGTTCGACCAAGCGGTCAGGACGCTCGGGTTGCTCGACAGGCAGATGCAGTTCAGGGCCTTGCGCTCTTTCAAGAAGCGGCCGACCAGTTCGCCGGTGATGTGCATCGCGTCCGAAGCCGAGCCGCCATTGCCGCAGACGAGCAGCGGCTTGCCAGCGGAGAGCGCTTCGCTGATGATCGCGACGGCCGCGTCGGCGCGGGCGATGCCGGGGTGGGTTTCGCTGGCCGCTATGACACGGCGCGACTCTTCCAGATAGGACAATATACTCAAGATTTGAGCTTTCGCGTGGGCCCCGAATACGGCCGGTCCGCCGGGCAGGCGTGGTTTAATCGGCCTTCGACCGCAGCGTCAAGGGGAGCGCGGCGACGGCGGCGGAAGGGGTTGTGGTGCTTTCCCAGTTTGTCTAAAGAGCCACTGCTCGCCATACGCTTCCAGAAACAATGGCGGCCCGAAACGATTCCGAGCGGGGCTTTTTTCAAGATGGCACAGCGTATTCTGGTGACCGGTGCAGCCGGCTACATTGGCTGCATCCTGATACCCGATCTGCTTCGCGAGGGGCACCAGGTCATTGCGCTCGATACCTATAACCGCAACGACACCGTGCTGGCCCAGCTTTGTGCCGATCCCAATTTCGAGCCGGTGCGGGGCGACGCCCGCGACGAGTCCGTGATGAAGTCGCTGGTCGCGCGCGCCGACGTGGTGATTCCGCTCGCTGCATTAGTTGGTGCACCGCTGTGCAAGCAGGATCCGATCGGCGCGGTGACGACCAATCTCGATGCCGTGCGCTTGGCCGTGAAGCTCCTCAGCCCAAGCCAGCGGATCGTCTATCCGACGACGAACTCGGGTTATGGGGTCGGCACCAAGGGCGAGATGTGCACCGAGGAGACGCCGCTCAACCCGATCTCGCTCTACGGGACGACGAAGTGCGATGCGGAGAAGGCCGTTCTCGACAACGGCAACGGCATCACCTTGCGCCTCGCCACGGTGTTCGGCATGGCGCCGCGCATGCGCGTCGATCTGCTCGTTAACGATTTCACCTATCGTGCGGTCACCGACCGTGCCGTCGTGATCTTCGAGGGTAATTTCAAGCGCAACTACATTCATGTGCGCGACGTCTCGAAGGCGTTTCGTCACATGCTGGCGAATTACGACAAGCTCAACAACAACGCTTTCAACGTCGGCCTGTCCGATGCGAACCTGTCGAAGCTGGAGCTCTGCGAGCGCATCAAGCGCTTCATCCCCGAGTTCTCCTATCTGGAATCGCCGATCGGTGAGGATCCGGACAAGCGCGACTACATTGTCTCGAACGCCAAGATCGAAGCTTCGGGCTGGAGCCCGGACCATTCGCTGGACGCCGGCATCCAGGAGCTGATCCGCGGCTATCGCATGATCCGGAACAGCAAATTCTCGAACGTCTGATCTCGGGGCCTCGGGACAAGGCGCCTCCCGCATGGAGGCGCGCCGCCGTGCCAGGAACGCACAATGCTCATCACCTCGCGAACCCCATTGCGCGTCAGTTTCTTCGGCGGCGGCACCGACTATCCCGAGTACTTTTCCCGTTTTCCGGGCGCGGTCGTCGGTATGGCGATCAATAAGTATATCTATATCAGCGCGCTGCGTCTCGCGACCTTTATCGATTACAAGTATCGACTGAGCTACAGCCGCCTGGAAAATACAACCCGGATCGAGGATATTCAGCATCCGGTCATTCGCGAGGTGTTGAAGTACTATAAGGTCGACGAGGCACTCGATATGAGTGTGATTGCCGATCTTCCGGCCAGCAGCGGCCTCGGAAGCTCGTCGGCCTTCACGGTCGGCTTGATCAATCTGGTCAAGGCACTGAAGGCCGAGCAGATGACCCGGCTCGATCTGGGGCTTGCCGCCATCCACGCCGAGCGCGAGCTGCTCAGCGACAGCGTCGGTGTCCAGGACCAGCTGCATGCGGCCTTCGGCGGGCTCAACCGCTTCGATTTCGTCGATGGCCGGATTCGCATATCGCCCGTCCAGATGCATTCCGACAGTCAGAACATGCTGCTGTCCTCCCTCGTCCTGATCTATACGGGCATCCAGCGTTCGGCCTCGGCCACGGTGAAGGAGCAGATCGAGGCGACGCGCGAGCGCAAGGTCGACCGCGAGCTCGGTGAGCTTCTGGCGTTGACAACGCAGGCGGTCGAGGTGCTCGAAGGCTCCGATCCGGAGCGGATGCTCGCGACGTTCGGCGCCATGATGCACGAGGGCTGGATGATCAAGCGCAGCCTTTCGACCAAGGTTTCGACGCCCGAGATCAACGAACTCTATGATGCCGCGATCGAGGCCGGAGCCTATGGCGGCAAGCTCTGCGGAGCGGGCGGGGGTGGCTTCCTGCTGATGGTCATTCCGCCCGAGCGCAGGGCCGCGTTCAACGAGAGAATGCAGAAGGCGTTCCTGATCCCGATCGACATGGACAGGCAGGGTTCGGCGATCCTGCAAAACTGACCGCCCCCCGCCGGGCCACGCCGTGTATGGCGGCCGCGGCGAGTTTGGCCGGCACTCATCCTTCGGCCGCCGGGCTTGCATTGTCGCGAGAGGCGCGTCACAAGGCCCGGCGTCCGGAATGGGGCTGCCGGCGCCGTCCGATGTCACTCAGCCTGTCCGGGCATATCTGCCCAATGCTGTAAAAGTGAAGCGAGCGGAATGACAAGGCGCGAGACAGTCGAGGTTGGTCAGGCGATCACGCCAGCGTTCCAGACGCTGCCAGGGCGTGGTCAGCGCGTGCTCATCGTCGAAAGCGACCTGTACGACACCGTCGGCGGTGGTCAGTCGGCCTACCGCAAGCTGATCCAGCAGCGTCCGGACAACACATACTTCTATTTTCTCAGACGTGAGCCCGCCGATGCGCCACGCCCGGCCAATGCCATCGGGATACGCTACGAGCAGTTCCATACGGGTGATATGAAACTGCTGCCGTCGGAAGTTCAGCACTTCTACTGGAGCTATCTCAACGCGTGGCATTACGCGTCCTCGGTCCAGCGCAGCCTGGGCAACACAGCCTTCGATGTCGTCGACACGCCTGACTACGACACGGTCGGTCTGTTCATCAGCGGGGCGCTGGAGGCGCAGGGCATTCGCGTCGGGGTCCATGCCCTGGCTTTGCACGGAACGATCTCGAGCGCTTTGTCCGACATCTGGCCGCACGGCTCCATTCCGAGCCGCAAGCAGGCCGAGTTGCGGGCGAGGGAGCATCTCCAGTTCCGCAGTGCCGATGTCCGCTACGCGCTGAGCGAGGCTTACGCAGAGGAATGGCACGCCCGGTCCGGCATCGCATCGCGCCTGATCGATCCGCTTCATATCACGGGCGGGCTGGCGCCGGTCATGGCTCCGCGCAATGGTAGGCGGCCGGACGTCGCATTCATCGGCCGCCGCGAGCGCCGCAAGGGGCCGGATCTCTTCGCTGACATCGTCTGGTGCCTGGATCCGGCATCGTTCAACAAGGCGATGGTGATCGGATCGGAGTCGACCGGCGGCAGCGGCATCGGCTCGCAGCCGACGCTCGACATGATGAAGCGGCTGCGCCAGATCGATCTCGACTACGAACAGCACAGAACTCCGGCCGATTTGACGCAGTTGTTCCTCGATCGAAGTGTCGTGGTGCTGCCGTCCCGCTACGACCAATTCAACCTGGTCGCGCTGGAAGCCCTGCGTCTCGGCTGCCCGACATTCGTTTCAGGTCGCGCGGGTGCTGCCCAGTGGCTCGGCAAGCACCATCCGGCCCTCTCCGAACTGGTGATCGACATCGATTGCAGCCGTTCCGCGGCGGCGCGCATTCGCGCGGGCCTGGACGACTACGACGGCTTGCGCGAGCGGGTCGTCGCCTCTCTCAGCAAGGCTCCGTCGAAAGTCGACACCGCCGATCTTGCCGCAATGTATGAGCCGTTCGGCCCACGCGATCAGTCCGCGATCCAGAGTGTCGCCGAAATCCGTCATCGCTTCGACAGCTTCAACAAACCGCGCCGGCCCAACGAGAACGGGGTCGTCTATCGGACGAAGCGCGCAGTGGGCCGAAATCTGTCGCCCGGTGCCAAGGCGAGCTTGCGCCAGGTCAAGGCCCAGTTGCGGACCGTCAAGGGTGCGCTGCGGGAGGCCCGGCAGTGGCGGCCATCATTGCGGCCCGTGTACAAGGTCTTGAGCAACAACCTGGTCAAGCATCGTGGTCTCGAGCAGTCGAGCGTCGCGCAGATCCGGTCGGCGGCGGCCGTCGAAGCGACACGCGCCCAGTTGCTGACGCTTCCCGAGCGATCCCGGAAGGAAGTCACGCACAAGCTCGAACGGGTCTCGGCCGAGCTCGGCCATATCCGTGTCGCGCGCGTCCAGGTCTTCCGCGACATGGCCCGTCTGGAGCGCAAGCGCGACAACGACGTCATCGCCGCGACCTACTGTTTGCGCGCCATGCGCTGGATGGGGGGCGACAAGTTCGGTGATCTGGACTTCGTGACCGGAGCGCTGCGCAGCGCCGGCTATCTGCGCGAGGCCGAAGCTGCCGAGGCGATGTTCGCGCCCGGAGACGACGTCTTCGAGCGTTCGCGCGCGCTGCTGGACGAGCAATACCGCCGCAATCTCTCCAAGCCGGATCTGCCGCTGGCCATTCTCGACGACCTCCGGCCGGCTGACGGCGCCCCGCGCGTTTCGGTCATCGTCTCGCTCTATAATGCGGAGACCAAGCTACGGACGCTGCTGGACAATATCGCGGCCCAGTCCTACGCCCGGGAGGGCCGCGTCGAGGTCGTGCTGGTCGACAGCAACTCGCCGACGCGGGAATACGACGTCTTCAAGGCCTATGCGGCTCAGAGCGCGCTCCCGATCGTCTTCGCCCGCTCGGCCGCGCGCGAGACCATCCAGGCCGCCTGGAACCGCGGCATCAAGCTTGCGCGTGCTCCCTATCTCACCTTCCTCGGTGCCGACGAGGGCATGCATCCGGATTGCCTTGCCGAATTGGCCAAGGCGCTGGATGCCAATCCGCAAGTCGACTGGGCCATGGCGGATTCGATCGTGACCGAAGTCGACAAGGCCGGCGTCTTCGACCATGACGTGATGGTCTATGATCGGACGGGCTACAATCCCGGCCTGGTCAGGCTCGAGACCTGCTATCTCAGCTGGGTCGCGGGGCTCTATCGCAAGAGCATCCACGACCGCTTCGGCTATTACGACGAGAATTTCCGGGCTGCCGGCGACACCGAGTTCAAGGGCCGGCTGCTGACCCATATCAAGACGCTGCACGTGCCGAAGCGTCTCGGGGTCTTCAACAACTATCCGGAGGAGCGGACCACGCAGAACCCGCGCGCCGAGATCGAGGATCTCCGCGCCTGGTACCTGCACCGCACGGAGGCGGGCGTCGCCTATAGCTACGACGCCCATCCGGTGGCGGAAGCCGTGGAGCTTTTTCGCCAGTCCCTGAGCTATCGCAAATCGTTCTGCGGGCATTACAGCACCGATTTCGATCTCGCCTCCGCGACGGCCGCCTATCTGCAGCGGCGCGGCGAGACCCCGGATTTCGCCCGCGCGGCGCAGCATGCCAGCGGCCGCCTGCTCTCCGCCGTGGAGAGAATGGATGCTCTCGACCTGCAACTGCGCCGGCGCGTTCGCCAGTGGGGCACGCTACGTACTCTGCTCGACGCTAAGGGCTGGCAAAGCGAAGACCGTGCCGCGCTTGGCCTCGCTCAGACCCCGCACTACGACATCTTCAATGACAACCGCCACGAGCAGCATTGGTGGTCCTGGAGCACTTGATTCCGCCCGAAGACGGAGCGGAAAGTTATGAATCGCATGAATGGATGAAGCTAGACCGATGACGAAACTAGGAATCGCCTGCCGCAGCTGTGGGTCGACCGATGTCGAGATGTTTCTGGATCTTGGTGACCAGCCGCATTGCAATCGCCTGATTCCGCCGGCGCTCGCCGGCCAGCGCGAGCCCTATTATCCGCTTCGGGTCGGCTTCTGCCGGGCCTGCACCCTTGTTCAGATCGACCATACGATCCCCAAGGAGAGCATGTTCACCGACTATCCTTATGTCTCCGGCACGACCAAGACGCTGGTGGCGCATTTCAAGGAGACGGCTGAGCGGCTGACCGCGACCTATGGGCTGAAGCCCGGCGAACTGGTCGTCGACATCGGCTCCAATGATGGTTCCTGGCTGGCCCAATACCAGCCGCTGGGGCTGCGCGTGCTCGGCATCGACCCGGCGGCCAATGTCGTCGAGCTGGCGCTGAAGCGCGGCGTGCCGACCTGGGCCCGGTTCTTCAACGAGACCACGGCCGAGGAGATCGTGGCGAAGGAAGGCAAGGCGTCGCTCGTCACCGCCGCCGGCGTGTTCTTCCATCTCGAGGAGCTGCACAGCGTCATCAAGGGCGTGAAGAAGCTTCTCACCGACGATGGCGTCTTCGTCGTGCAGGCGATCTATCTCGGCGGCATGCTCGAGAACCTTGCCTTCGATCAGGTCTATCACGAGCATCTCGTCTATTACACGCTGCGATCCATCGAGGCGCTCTTCGCCCAGCACGGGCTCGAAGTCTTCGAGGCGGGCGTCGTCGACATCCATGGCGGCTCGCTGGAGATCCATGTCGCGCCGAAGGGCAAGCGCCCGGTCGGCAAGTCGGTCATCGCCATGCGCGAAGACGAGGCGGCCAAGAAGTTCGGCGAGTTCGAGACCTACGAGGCCTTCGCGAACAATGTCTGGAAGCTGCGCGACGAACTCGTCGCCCTGCTCAAGCGCTACAAGGGCGAAGGCAAGAGCGTCTACGCCTATGGTGCGCCGGCCAAAGGCGCGACCCTGGTCAACAGCTTCGGTATCGGCCCCGAGCTCGTGCAGCAGGCGACCGAGAAGAACCCGATGAAGGTCGGCTACATGATGCCGGGATCGCGCATCCCGATCATCGCCGAGGGCGAGAAGCGGCCGGATGCCTATCTGGTGCTCGCCTGGAACTTCCTGTCGGAGTTCATCGCCAAGGAGCAGGCCTATTTCGCAGATGGCGGCGAGTTCATCGTCCCCGTGCCGAAGCTGCAGGTGATCGGCAAAGACGCTCTGAAAGACCAAGCGGCGTCATGAGCACCCTGCCCGCCGCCGTCGTGCTGTTCGGCGCGAGCGGCTTCGTCGGCCGCCATATCGCTCAGGCGCTCGCTGGCCGCGTCGAGACGCTGATCGGAGTGACCGGGCAATCGCGCTCGGTTCCCGGCTGCAGCCGCGTCGTCCCGCTTGCGGAGCTGTCCTCGCTGCCGGAACTGCCAGCCGACACGGCGGTGATCCATGTCGGCGCGTTTCGCTACGATTCGAGCCGTTTCGACCTGGCTCAGAGCGACATCGTCCTGAACAATGTCGACCTGAATACGCGCGTCTACCATTTCTGCGCAGAGCGGAAGATCCGTGAAGTTCGCCTCGCCAGCTCGGTCGCCGTCTACGAGGCCGGCTTGCCGGTCATGGACGATGCGGTTCCCGTCGACCTGAATGCCGCGCCCAATGCCAACGAGGCGTTCTACGCCTGGTCGAAACGCTGGGCCGAGATTCTCGCGGGCCTCTATGCGCAGCGCTTCGGCGTCAACAGCGTCGTCTTCCGTCTCTCGAATCCCTATGGCGCCTATGACAGCGTGACGCTGACCAAGGCCCATGTCGCGCCGGCCTTCGTGATGAAGGCGCTGAACGACGATCCGGTCTTCGCGATCAAGGGCGATCCCATGGTCGAGCGGGACTTCACCTATGTCGGCGACGTCGCCGAGGCGTTCGTGCGGTCCCTGGCCTGGCGCGGGCGCAACGAAACCTACAATCTCTGCACCGGCGCCACGACGACGCTGCAGACGCTGGCCGAGACAGTGCTGAGGGTCGCGGGCTCCACGAAGCCGATCGAGGCCGGCGCACCGGGCGCCTTCGGTCCTGCCAAGCGGATCTCGACATCCCAGCGTGTCCGGGAAGCCCTCGGGCTGGAATTCACCACCCTCGAGGCGGGCATGAAGCCGACCGTGGAATGGTATCGCGAGGAGTGGCTGCGCCATGGCTTCAAGTCCTAGGGATGATCTCACCATCATTCTCGGCAGCGACGGCTTCCTCGGTCGCAATTTCGCGCGCTACATGGGCGAGCGTGGCCTGCCCTTTCACGCGATCGGCCGAGATGCCGGCGATTTGAGCGACCCAGCCGTTTCGCAGCGTGTTTTCGCCGAAGCGCCGAAGGCCGCCCGGATTCTCCATCTGGTCACGCGCCAGCGCACCGGGCAGATTCAATACGGCATCCAGGGCGAGCTGATCGCGATCAACGCCCGCATCCATCTGAACGTCCTCGAGGCCTGGCGGCTGCACCAGCCCCAGGCCAAGCTGATCTCGACCGGCAGCTCCTGCGCGTTTCCGGAAAGCGACAAGCCGATCGTCGAAGGCGAGTTCCAGTCGGGGCCGATGCATCCCAGCGTGCGCGGCTATGGCCTGGCCAAGCAGCTTCTGGCCGTCGGCAGCGAAACCTACGCCTCGCAATACGGCCTTCGCTATCTCCATCTGTTCCTGGCCACGGTCTATGGCCCGCAGGATCACAAGGCGCCCGAACGGACGCATTTCATGACGGGCATGATCGACCGGGCCGTGAAGGAGATGCGCGGCGGCGCGACGGCGTTCACGGTCTGGGGCGAGCCCGACACGGTACGCGACCTGCTTTATGTCGACGACCAGATCGAGGCGATCTTCGCCGCCGATGCGACGTTCGACAATCAGATGCTGAACTGCTCGTCGAACGCCCCCGTGACGATCGACCAGTCGGCCCGGGCGGTGGTCGAGGCGCTTGGCTGGCAGGCTGAGATCACCTATCCGCCAGGAACCTTCAAGGGCGCGTCCTACAAGACGCTGGATGCCGGCCTGTTCCTCGGCAAGACCGGCTGGAAGCCCAAGACCTCGCTCGTCGAAGGCGTGCGCAAGGTGCTCGCCAGCGACTACGGGCTCGGCTAGAGACACGCCCGCGTACCGCAGCTGCCCGCTCTGGACAGACTCGGCCGTTCCATGCTTGAAGGCCGGCATATCGAGCGAACTGGACGAGGCTTCGGGCTCCGGGACATGGAGGGCTCGCCTTAAGCGGCCGACGGACGGCCGAGACGAACACTGGCTCATGATGTGATGGAACGGCGCAGCTACCCGACGCTCAACGCTTTGGCTCTCGCGGATCTCGCGGCGTCCCTGCGCTCGACATCCTTCTGGATGACCCTGGCGTGGAGCGACATCCTCCAGCGCTATCGCGGTTCGCTGATCGGGCCGTTCTGGCTGACGATCAGCTCCGGCGTGTTCATCTTCGGGCTCGGTCCGCTCTACGCGTCACTGTTCAACCTCGAAATAAAGAAATACCTGCCTTTCATGGCGGTAGGCTTGCTGATCTGGGGCTTCCTGACGGGCGTCATCAACGAATCCTGCCGCGCGATGCTCGACAACGCTTCGGTGATGAAGCAGGTCAAGCTGCCTCGAACCTTGTTCATTTTCCAGATCGTTGCGCGAAATTTCATTATTTTCCTGCATACGCTACCTGTTTACATTATTGTATTCTGGTATTGCGATCTGCACCTAAGCGCCAATATGCTGCTGGTCTTCCCCGGCGCGATCCTGTTGCTCCTCAACATGTTCTGGATAGCGCTTTTCCTGTCGATCGTTTGCGCGCGGTTTCGCGACGTCACGCAGATTGTCGGGAGCATCATCCAGCTCAGCTTCTTCGTGACGCCGATCATCTGGAATCCTGCGACCCAGCATGCGCCGTCCTGGGTGGTCGACCTGAACCCGTTCTACGCATTGATCCAGCTGCTGCGGGCGCCGTTGCTGTCCGAGCTGATCAGCTGGAAGGTCGCCGCGATGGCGCTGCTGTGCCTGGTCGTGGGAGGGGCGGCGACTACCTGGCTGTTCGTGCGTGCGCGTAAGCAGATTGTCTACTGGATCTGACCAATGTCCCTTGTGCAGCTCGAGCAGTTGTCGATCGAATTCCCGATCATGCATGCCGGCCATCGGTCCTTCAAGAAAACGGTGCTCGCGCGCGCGACCGGGGGCAAGATCCTGACGGGCGCACGCGCCGCGCCGGTCGTACGCGCCCTGTCGGACATCACCGTCGACATGGCGGCGGGTGATCGCGTCGCGCTGATCGGCCCGAACGGGGCCGGCAAGACCACGCTGTTGCGCGCGATCGCGGAGATCTACGAGCCGACGCGCGGTTCGGTCTATACGGAAGGCCGGGTCATGGCCCTGCTCGACCTCAGCCTCGGCATGAACCACGACATCAGCGGGCGCGAAAACATCCGTCTGCGCGGCCGCTATCTCGGCATGACCGCCCAGGAGATCGATGCGCTCGCCCCGGAGATCGCCGAATTTACCGAACTCGGCGACTATCTCGACATGCCGACGCGGACCTATTCCTCCGGCATGCTGCTGCGGCTGGCCTTCGCCATCGCCACCGCCATCGAGCCCGACATCCTGCTCCTCGACGAATGGATGATGGCGGGCGACGCGACGTTCGTGACCAAGGCGCGCAATCGCATGGAGCGCTTCGTGGAGCGTTCCAAGATCCTGGTCCTCGCATCACATTCGGAAGAGATCATCCGGCAATGGTGCAACAAGGCGATGTTCATGAAGGGCGGTGAACTGATCGGCTATGGCGACGTCGGAGAGATGTGCGCCCTCTACCGGCAGGAAGTCGATCGTCCGGACGCTATCGCCATCTGATCCCTCTTATTCGGGTCGCGAGGTTTCCTGCCTGTTCCGGTGAGCCGCCCCGGACAGGGTCGCAAGGCACACTTGGAAGGGCCTTCGTGAGCATCTTGACGTCCATTGCGCGGAGGTTGCGCCGGCTAGCCGGCCTTCCCGTCATCCTGACGGCCTCGGGGCGCCTCGTCCTGGAAACGCCTTCGCGCTTGAGGGCATACGATATCGACGTCGAAGGCGACTGCGAAATCGGCATGTTCAGCTATGTCAACGGCTCGCTCAAGCTCGCGCGCGCACGCATCGGCCGCTTCTGCTCGATAGGCGAAGACGTGGTCATCAATCCCGGCAACCACCCGGTCAACTTCGTATCGACCCATCCCTTCGCCAGCGATCCGAGCGGCATCGCGGCCGGCATGGCCGATTTCCCGCCCTATCAGGCCATTGCGGTCACCGAACTGGTCGGCGAACGCGATGTGCGCGACGAGCGGGTCGTCATCGGTCATGACGTTTGGATCGGGACGCGGGCGATCATCCTTGGCGGCGTCACCATCGGCCATGGCGCAGTGATCGCCGCTGGTGCCGTGGTCACCGGGAATGTCGAACCCTATGCGATCGTGGCGGGGGTGCCTGCACGTCACCTGCGCTACAGGCTGCCCCAGGACCAATGCGAGGCTCTGCTGGAGCTGGCATGGTGGGAGTGGGATCTGGGTGCATTGGGACCGGTACGCGACTATTCGCGCGTACAGGATTTCATAGACCGACTTCGCCGCGGGATTGCCGATGGCTCAATCCGCCGCGCCGAGACAGGTACGGTGATATTCGATTGAACCCGGTCAGGCTGCGGCCCGTCCGACAGGCGAAGGAAGCGGCCGAAAGGGGTGGACTTGCCTTCGGCTGCATCGCGGGTTAACTCGCCGCGACAGAAGCGTCCCGGCCCTATCGTCAACTGGCGTCGGCGATGATCCGCTATCGCTTGAAAAGGCTTCCTCCATGCGTCAGTTCCTGAAGGCTGCGGCCCTCGCCATTCCTGAAGTCCGCCGCCTCTACAGCGAACGTGACCAGGCCCGAGCCGAGCTGGAGAGCGCTCGCTCCGAGCTGGCGCTCCTGCGGAGCGGCGCGACGGCGCAACCGGGCCAATCGACGTCCGGCCTCCAGATCCTCGAGGGAACACCCTATTCTCGCTACGGTGTGCCGATCGAATACCTTCCCTCGCGCGACTTCGCACCGCGCTGGGGTTACAGCCAGCCGCGTATTCCCTCGCTCGACAGCTGGTTCCGCGCCCATGCCAGCGATTTCAACGCCTTCCTCGGATCGATGCGCGAGCTTGCGCCACAGCTCGCGCGTGTTCCCCTGGAGTTCGACGAGGCGAAGCTGCCGCTTCCGGCCTGGGGCGGCGTGCCTTATTGCGCCTTCGACGCCTTGACGCTCTACACCATGATCCGGACCCACAAGCCAAAGCGCTATCTGGAGATCGGCTCGGGGATCACGACCTGCTTCGCGAAGCTGGCCGTGCAGGACGGAGCGCTTTCCACCAAGATCACCTCGATCGACCCGGAACCGCGAGCCAAGATCGACGCGATCTGCGACGAGATCGTCCGCTACGGGCTCGAGACCTGCGACCTGTCGGTGTTCGACGTGCTCGAGGCCGGCGACATCCTGTTCTTCGACGGCTCGCACCGCACCTTCATGAACTCGGACGTGACGGTGTTCTTCATCGACATACTGCCGCGCATAAAGCCGGGCGTGATCGTGCACATCCACGACATCGCCCTGCCCTGGGACTACGACACCTACTTCAAGAACTGGTACTGGAACGAGGCCTATATGCTGGCGGTCTACATGATGGGCAACCAGCACCGCATCACGCCGCTGATGCCGACCGGCTATATCTGCCGCGACGGCGCCTTCGAGAGCGAACTGGCTAATCCCTTCATCGACCTCGGCAAATACAATGATGGCTGGCGCGGCGGCGGCGCCATGTGGTTCACCCACAAGGCGTGATCCTGCGCCTGGGAAAGCCTACACCGCTTTTGTAGTCGGGCTGCGTCGAACCGGTCCGACTACATTATTTTCTGCACACCATAAGATCCTGGAACCAATAGCGGTCATCCGGGGAGACAATGTCCAGTACATTGAAATATCGCCCCCAGTACTTGCGGGCGACCTCCTGCTTGAAGAACACCTGGCTCACGGCTATGTCGCCGGAGAGCAGGAAGTCGACGTCCATCTCCTTCGCCTGGAATATCCGCGGGGAGATGGCCGCTTTGACCCAGTCGAGTTCCTGGTTGGCGTGATAGAAGCTCCAGGCTCTCTCGGCATGAATAGTCTGCAAGAGAAGGCCTCCGGGCTTTAGAACTCTCCGAAGCTCCAGCAACCAGAAGTCCCAGTGATATTTGATATGGGTGAAGACGCTCATCCCGTAGATGACGTCAATCGAATTGTCCTCGAACGGTAGCTTGGGAAACACCGATCCGACATAGACGCAGATGTCGTCGGGCCAGTTCTGACGCAGCCATTCGACGTGGTCGGCTTGAACGTCGCAGCCGATCATCGACCAGCCGAGTTCGTTCCTTTGCTTGTTGAAGTGCCTGAGCACACGGCCGGTCGCACAGCCGAATTCCATGATGGTGGCGTTTTCGCTCAGCCCGAGATGTTTCTCGATCTGCTCCAGATAGATCGCCTGATGATTCCGACCCGTCGCGAGGTACTCGCCATTGTCGGCCGAATACCCTCCACGCATGCCAGGCGGCGGCAGAGGCAACTCCTCGCCCGCGACGAGCACCGCAGGGCCGCCGAAATCCGGCGGGAGTGTGTCCCAGAGATAATCGAGCGGCTGATGAAAAGCGAAGCGCGGCATGACCGTGTATTCGGAACGGGTCATGGTCAGCGTTCGATTGATGATTGCATGCTCGCGGGCGACTTCGTGAGCGGCTAGAGCCGCGCGGATATCGACCAATGAAATCGGGTCGTCCGTCGGAGCTGCATCCGGAATCGATTGCCCGAACTCCGCCGAGATTTGCCTAACGACCGAAGAGGCGACCTGCCGCGCCTCGCTTTTGGCGACCTGTTGTGCCTCGCTCCTCGCGACCTGTTGCGCCTCGTTCCTCGCGACCTGTTGCGCCTCGTTCCTCGCAATCTGCTGGATCTTAAGTACGAACCAGCGTTTGAGACGCCGCAGCATATCCCACCCCTCCCGGCGCGCTGCGCCTGCAAACATCATTCTGTCAGCGGGCCAGCGCCAGCATCATGTAAGCCTATTCACGCTGCGCCCGGCCATTCCAAGTTTGCGTCGCAAATCCGGCCGTCAGCTTGGTCGAGCCCGAATGGGCATGAATGTCGAAGGGCGGGATCGGCCTGCAACGCTTCAGCATCCCGCGGGCGCCCGGCAGGACCTCGCCCTCGAAGCTCCTAGCCCCGACTGGCGACGATCCTGCCCAAGGCAGCTATACAGCCGGTCCCTAGAACACGACCGGCGGCTGCATTCCGTCGAAGCCGGCATAACGATAGATGGTCGCGCCGTTCCAGCGGAAGCTTGGATCGCTGCCCCGGATGAACTCGATATAGGGTGTCACCTGCCCCGCGACCCGCAGGTTGAAGGCCCATTCGCGATAGGTCTCCGCCATCAGCGCCGTATAGGTGTGATAGCGCTGGACGCGGCCGCGGTCCGTGTCGATGCCGGCGAATATCTCGTTGTCGCGGCCGCTGGCCGTGAACTCCGTCCGGCAGACATAGCGCCCGGCCGGCAGGTCGAGCGGCTTCTTGAGCGACAGATTGCCGCCGGGCGCAATCCCGAACATGTCCGGCGTCAGACGCGCGATCTCGACCGGTTCGCCAGCGTTGTAGTAGCGATCGTCGGCAGCCTGGCTCTCATGGATGAACAGGATGTTGGCGATGCTGATGCCCGCGTCGAAATCGGCGGCCGAGCGGATGCGCCGGTAATTCGACAGATCGACTGCGACATAGCCGGCCTTGGCGAGCAGCTCGTGGCAGCTCATGTCGCTGGGGCTCTGCTCCAGGATGAGGAGCGGCTTGCCCTCGGCCAAAATCCTGGTGGCCCCCTTGAGAGCGTCGAGTTCGGCGCCTTCGATATCCATCTTGATGATGCGGGGCATCAGACCCGTCGCCGCGACGAAATCGTCGAGTGCCAGCGTCTCGACCCGATAGCTCGCACCGCCCTCGGCTCCGAGATCGTTGTAGATGGAGTCGTTGAGGTGGTCGCCGGGATAGAGCGTCACGACCTCGTTCGAGGTGTGGTAGACCGCCCGGTAGTAGAGCGAGACGTTGGTGTAGCCGCCCTGGACGAGATTGTAGTGCGTCTTGTTGATGATGCGCGGCGAGGCCTCGAAGGCGCAGACAATGCCGCGCGGACCGACATGCCGCGACATGATCGCGGCCAGCGCGCCCGCGTTGGCGCCGACGTCAAAGGCGATGTCGCCAGGCTTGCAGTAGTCCCGCAAGGCGATCTGCACCATCGCCTCCCAGAAGTTCGGCTCCCAGAACTGAGGTATGGGAAAGCTGTTGGCGGCTTCATGCATGGGCGTCGTTCCGGATGAATTGGATTCGATGGAGCTCGGGGGGATGTCCAGCGCGTTCTGCACGAGCCCCGCGCCCGCGGACGAGCCTCCCGGCCGTTGCGGCAACTGCCGGATCAGATTGGCGATCTGGCCGAGCTTGTCGTCCATGGCGTTCAGCCGCGCCATGGTGTGGTTGTATCCGAAGGCACGACGCAAATTGTTGATTGCCGCAGATTTGAGATCACTCGGCATGTTTCGTCTCCAGCCTCCAAATAGCTTCGCCCACTTGCCGCAAGAGCCGAGGCGGGACATCCATCAAGGTCATCTGCCGAATCTTCTATCTCTCGCCGGGAAGATTGCGCGCACGTTTTTCGGAGCCTGACCGCAGATTTCCAGATTTTTCAGCTGTATTGCATGTCGAGGCCAGGATCGCTGTGCCTGCGGCGCCACAGTCTGACCAAGAGTCAGGGTGTGCA
This sequence comes from Allobosea lupini, assembly GCF_900109525.1. GTDB lineage: Bacteria > Pseudomonadota > Alphaproteobacteria > Rhizobiales > Beijerinckiaceae > Allobosea > Allobosea lupini. The sequence continues at coordinate 1,114,849 of NZ_FOAN01000001.1, forward strand.
TCAGCCAACAACGAGCCCTGCATCGGCCTGATTGCCCCGGGTGTCGCCAGCAGGACCTGCGGCATCGCCGCAGCAGTGTCCGCCCCCAAACATATCCCCAAACCCGCGAGTCGCAGCCGGGAAAACTACTATAGTTCAGACAGATAGGGGGTAGTGGCGGAGACGGAGGGATTCGAACCCTCGATACCCTTGTGGGGTATGCTCATTTAGCAAACGAGTGCCTTCAGCCTCTCGGCCACGTCTCCGTTGGAAGGCTCTATGCCCGATCGCGACCCGCTTTGACAAGCCGTCAGGATACGCGATCGACAGTCATCCCGCAGATTGCCGCGATCCGGGCCATTTCAATGCCCACGGGCGCGGTCGATGCCCTCGATCCAGGCCATAGCCTCGTCGAGCGTCGGGAACACGGGCCCCGGCATCCGGGCATCCTCGGCCTCGCTCAGGCCGAAGCGGATGCCGTAGCCGTCGGCCTCGCGCCGGATCGCGATCAGCGACGGCCTGGCGAGAGGCTGCATGGCGGCAATGGTGTCGGCGGCTGTCATGGGCAATTCCCGTTCGGTCGCCGGAGAAAACGGCCCAGCGCCTGAACGGTTCCCGAACGGCGCGTTCAGGGACGCACAGCGCTTCGCTCACTTCCAAATGAAAAGGGCCCGCGGCACGCCGCAGGCCCCTTCCCTCGCCTCTTGGAGGCGCGTTCGTCAGTCGGCCGCGACGATCTTGCCGGCTTCCCACTTGTACATGGCGAAGCTCGGCGAGCTCAGATCGCCGGTCTTGCCATAGGTCAGCGTACCGATCGCGGTCTTGACCTCGAGCCCAGCCTTCAGGGCCTTGGCCACCGCATCCGCCTTGGCGTCTTTGCCGACCTTCTCGATGCCGGCCTTGAGCACTTCGACAGCGGCGTAGGCGTTGAGCGTGAAGGCCTCCGGCGGGATGCCCTTTTCCTTCAGCACCGCCACGGCCTCGGCCGAGGCCGGGTTCTTCAGCGCGTCGGTCGCGTTGGTGAAGAGCGTGCCGGCGGCGGTGTCGCCGCCGATCGCCCAGAGCTCGGTGTTGGAGAGCCCCTCGCCGCCGATGATCGTCGCCTTGACGCCGGCATCGTGCAGCTGGCGGGCGAGCAGGCCGCCCTCGGGATGGTAGCCGCCGAAATAGATCAATTCGGCACCGCCCGACTTCAGCCGGGTGATCACCGCAGCGAGGTCCTTGTCGCCCGGGTTCAGGGTGAGATAGGCGACCTCGGTGATGCCGCCGGCATTGATGCCCTTCTTGAAGGAATCGGCGAGGCCTTTGCCATAGGTGCCCTTGTCGTGGACGATGGCGACCTTCTTGCCCTTCAGGTTCTTCAGCACGTAAGCGGCCGCGACTTCGGCCTGCTGGTCGTCGCGGCCGCAGGTCCGGAAGACGTTGGAAAGGCCGCGATTGGTCAGGGCCGGCGAGGTCGCGGTGGGGGTCACCATCAGCACGCCGCTCTCGGCGAAGACATCCGAGGCGGCCATGGCGACGCCGGAGGTCACCGGGCCGACGACGAAGCGGACCTTGTCGCCGACCAGAAGGTTGGCGGCAGAGACGCCCTGCTTCGGATCGCCGGCATCGTCGGCGAGCTTCAGGACGACCTTCTCGCCGCCGATGCCGCCCTTCTTGTTGATCGCGTCGACGGCAGCCTGGGCACCGTTCTTGACCTGATCGCCATAAGCAGCGACCGCACCGGTCAGCGGCGCCAGCAGGCCGATGGTGATGTCGGCGCGCGCCGGGGCGCCAGCGAAAACCGCGGCGGCGAAGGCCGCCCCGATCAGGAACTGGGCTTTGAGCGTCATGTGCGTCTCCTCGTGAACCGTACAATCTTTGCGTGCGACCCGACCCATGGATCGCCTGCCACCTGTATAGGCCAGCGAAAGGCATCGCGGCACTGCGTGGCGCGTTTCTGAGCAGATGCAAAAATGCATGGCAGAGATGGCGAGGCCTCTCAGAGCAGCCAGAGCGCCCGCGCGAGCCGGACAGCGCCCGCTCCGAGCATCAGGCCGCCGGTCGCGCGAGCGACGCGCCCGCCGGCCGGCGCGAGCCGCTCAGCGGTGATCGCAAGCGCGAGAATGGCCATGGCGCGCAGATCCATAACGCCACCGACGAGGAGCAGCGTGGTCAACCCGGCGCAGGAGGCGCAGCAGCTCAGGCCGAGCCGCAGACCCCGCCTTATCGCGGCCGCCGCGCCGGCGCCTTGCCCGGCGACATGCGAGCAATGCGCGAGCATGGCCAGCTTCCATTGCGACATCTGGAAGAGACCGGCGGCGATCACGACAACCCCCGCAGCCAACGGCACGGCACGAGCCAGAAGCGGCCAGCGCAGCGCGGCCTCCAGCAGGAGCGCGCCGCCGGCGAAGATCGCCAGGCCGAGCGCGCTCCAGACAAGGATATAGGCGAAGCCGGCGAGCACGGCGAACAGGCCTGGACGAGCGGCGCCGGCTGCAGCGGCGTGCTCACGGAGCCGCCAGAGCACCGGCGTGAGCGAAGGCAGCATCATCGCCGTCGTCATCAGCGCCCACATGCCGAGGAAGGCTGCGGCCGCAGCAAACCAGGAGCCGCCGCAGAGCGGCGTCCAGGCCGTCGACATCGACCAGCCGCCGGCCATCGGCACCTCGCCCATCTGCGCCATGGTGAGACAGATCGTGACTGTCGCGATCGTGCTGGCGATGAAGAGGAGGATGCAGATGGCGAGGAAGCTGCGGCCTTGATCGATGACGGAGCCGCCGGACGAGATGTCCGGCTCTCCTCGATCGCTTTGCGCCAGAGCGGGATGCGAAAAAGTGGGAACCGGTTTTTCGCTGTGATCCCGCTCTGAACTCTCAGAATCGATCCCGTTCACGATTTTGGATCGGGTCGATCCAAAATCGTCGTGATCTATGGCGCTCAGGCGCAGCATGATTGAGCCGTCGCGGCCGACGAGGCGGCATAGGCGTCGCGATGGCGCCACCAGATACCGCCGGCCTCGTTGCGTCCCTTCGGCGCGCGGTCGAGCCAAGGATACATGCTCCAGATCGCGTCCATGCCGCGGGCATAGCTGGAATAGGTGTGATAGATCGTGCCGCCTTCGCAAATGAAAGCACTCACACCTGGCCGCTCGCGCATGTAAGCGCCGGTATCGGTGCCGGATATCCGGGCGAGCAAAGCTTCGGCCCCTTCCGCACCGGGCTCGCCCTCACGCCAGTCCCGCTCCGGCTCCTTCTGGAAGTTGTAGGTGATCTCGCCCTGACGCTGCTGGTCCTCCGTGAAGGAGGCGCTGAAGTCGAAGTTGAAATCGCCCGTCGCCGAGGAGGCCCAGGGGAAGCTCCAGCCCATGCGCCGCTTGAAGGCGATGAGCTTGTCGAGCGAGGCCAGCGACACGGCGGTCAGCGTCACGTCATGGTTGGCGAGGTGGACGTGAATGCCGTTGAAGCCATCGGCGATCAGCGAGCAGGACGGGCAGCCGGCGGAAAAATCCGGCCCGAACATGAAGTGGTAGATCAGGAGCTGGGAGCGCCCGGCGAAGAGATCGGCGAGGCCGACCTGCCCCGCCTCCGTGGTAAAGCGATAGTCCTTGTCGACCCTGACCCAGGGCAGAGCCTGGCGCTGCAGCGCCACGGCATCGCTCTGCCGCGTCAGCGCCTTCTCGGCTGCGAGCAGGTCGAGTCTCGCCTTGAGCCAGTCCTCGCGGGTTCCGGTGAGATGAGCCGTCATGATGCTTGCTCCTGCCTTCGGTTGACATTCGCCGCCCGCCGTTTCGCGATGCGGCGTCGGAAGCAGGGGTAGGCTCGGGCCGACAGGGAGCGGGAGTGACAAGTTTGGCGGGATTCGAAAGCTGGGCATGGACTCGCTGATCACCGCGGCCGGGCGGGCCCTGGCGGCGGGCGATCCGTTCGGGGCGCTCAACCATGTCGCGCTGCGCGAAGATGCGCCGGCGCTGGCGCTGCGCGGCATCGCCATGGCGCAGCTCGGCGACCTCGCCAGGGCGAAGGCATTGCTGAAGCGCGCCGGCCAGGGCTTTGGCGCCAAGGAGCCGGTGGCGCGGGCCCGCTGCATCCTGGCAGAAGCCGAGATCGCCCTGGTCTCGCGCGATCTCGGCTGGCCGGCCAAGGCGCTCGATGCGGCGCGCGCGGTGCTGGAAGCCCATGGCGACCGGCTCAACGCCGCCCATGCCCGCACGATCGAGGTGCGCCGGCTGCTGCTGATCGGCCGGCTCGGCGAGGCCGAGCGCCTGCTCGGCGGCTTCGACGAGAGCCCGCTGCCGCCGGCGCTGGAGGCGGCGCGGGCGCTCGCCATCGGCGGCATCGCGCTCAGACGGCTGCAGGCGGAGGCAGCCCGCGCCGCGTTCGCACAGGCGGCAGAGGCAGCCGAACGCGCCCGCATCCCGGCACTGATGGCCGAAGTCGAGGCCGCCGCGCGCGTACTGGCAGCCCCGGCGGCGCGATTGATCCTGCGTGGCACGGAACGCCCGCTGCTGCTGGGCGAGGTCGCGGCGCTGCTCGCCTCGGGCAGCTTCGTCGTCGATGCCTGCCGCAACGTGGTACGCGAGGCAGGTACGGCCGTGCCGCTCGCCACTCGCCCCGTGCTGTTCGCGCTCGCTCGCGCCCTCGCCGAGGCCTGGCCGGCGGATGTCTCGCGCGAAGATCTGCTGAAACGGGCCTTCCGGGCGAAGGAGGCGGACGAATCGCATCGTGCCCGCCTGCGGGTCGAGATCGGGCGGCTGCGCGCCGAACTGCACGGGATCGCCGAGATCAGCGCGACCCAGCGCGGCTTTGCCCTGAAGCCGCGCCGGGCGGGCGAGGTCGCGGTGCTGGCGCAGCCGCTGGAAGAGGCGCATGCCGACGTGCTCGCCCTTCTCGCCGATGGCGAGGCCTGGTCGAGCTCGGCCTTGGCGCTGGCGCTCGGCACGAGCCAGCGCAACATGCAGCGCGCGCTCGAGACGCTGGCTGGGGCCGGCAAGATCCAGTCCTTCGGCAAGGCGCGGGCGCGGCGCTGGCTGACCCCGCCGGTGCCGGGTTTCCCGACAGCCTTGTTACTCCCTGCCCCGCTGCCGGATCGCTAGATCTCGTCCCGGTCCAACCGAACAGAGGAGATATTCCCATGACCAGGACAGCCAGGATCGTCCGCGAATACGGCCCCTTCCCCGGCATCGAGGCCGTGCACGGCGTCAGCTATGACGGCAGCCAAGTCTGGTTCGCCTCGGGCGACAAGCTCAATGCGCTCGATCCCGACAGCGGCGAGACGACCCGCAGCCTCGACGTCCCCGCCCATGCCGGCACCGCCTTCGACGGCGAGCACCTCTACCAGATCGCCGAGGACCGCATCCAGAAGATCGACCCGGAGAGCGGGCGTGTGCTCTCGACCATTCCGGCACCCGCCGGTGGCGGCGATTCCGGCCTCGCCTGGGCGGAGGGCACGCTCTGGGTCGGGCACTACCGCGAGCGCCAGATCCACCAGATCGATCCGGAAACCGGCAAGGTGCTGCGTACGCTGCAATCCAACCGCTTCGTCACCGGCGTGACCTGGAGCGACGGCGAGCTCTGGCATGCGACCTGGGAGAACGAGGAAAGCGAGATCCGGCGGGTCGACCCCGAGAGCGGCGCGGTGCTCGACGCCATGCGCATGCCGGAGGGCACCTTCGTCGCCGGCATGGAAGCGGGCGGCGATCGCTTCTATTGCGGCGGCGGCGGGAAGAACGGCGTGGTCAGGGCGGTGGCCCGGCGCTGAGTCCGGTCAGCGGACGACGCGCCCGCGCTGTCGCGTTCCGTTCGGCAGGCGGCAAGAGCAGGCCGCACCGACCCGAAGTCGACTTGGCGCCGCGCAGGCCCGGCGCGACGTCCTGCAATAGGCCGTGACCACACTGCGCAGCGCGGGATCACTCGCCGACCCGTAGCGCGGCATGGTGATCGGATTCTGCGAGCGCGGCGCGCCACGCGGCGTGCCGCCATAGTCGACCGGCGGGCCGGCGCCGGGGATGCCGCCGGCACCTGGCGCGTGCAGCCTGATGTCGGGTGTGCTGTCGAAGATCGAGGGCGGACCCAAGCCCTGGCGCGGGCCGTCCGGCGTCAGCGGCGCATTGCCCGGCGTGCCGATCTGGGCGTGTGCTGGATGGAAGAGCAGCAATGCCGCCAGCGCCGGCACCAACCATTTCCAATACGTCATCATCTCTCGCCTTCCTTCCGGCAGCTCGCCCGACAGTAATCCCTTCGGATTAGTTCGAGCGACCTAAAGCTTTCACTCGAATAGAATAAAATCAAGTCAATACCACATGCTATTGCTCAACATGCCGGCTTGGCCGTGTTCGAGCGTCTAGAACAAGCCATCCCGAATACATCTCTTTTTTGCACTGGACAGCCATTGGACTGCCCGGGCGGGAGGCACGTCATGCGATACCTGCCGAGCAAGATCTTTATTGCGGGACTTCTCGCGACCACGTCGACCTTTGCTTATGCCCAAGGGACGAGCCCATGGCCTGAATACCACGAGGGCTTTGCCGTCAACGGCAACCCGACGCCGCAGCCCCATAGCGGCTGCGAACGCAAGCTCATCAGAGACAATTGGCTTTGGGAATGCGATCCGGCGGCGCGTGGCAACCCGTTCCGCCCGACCGCATCCGCATCCGGCCCAAGCGCGTCGGATGCCGGCGGAGTGCGATATTACAACGCCGTCTCCCCAAACGGCCGCAGGACCCGGGCACCGAGCCGGGACTGCGTCGTCGTGCAGTCCGAACGCGACCTGCTGTGGGCCTGCCCGCCGCTTGCCACCGCGTCGATCGGCGCCACCGCCACAGCCCCCCAGGGCACCGCGGCCGGCAATGTCCAATACTACAATCTCCTCGCCGCCAACGGGAGGCGCACGCGCGCACCCGGTCCCGGCTGCACCGTGGTCCAGCAGGGCGGCAACCAATACTGGGCCTGCCCGCCGCTGACGACGGGAGCCTTGTCCTCGGGAGGGCCAAGCGGCTCTGGCGATGCGGGAGGCAACGGCCGTAACGGCAGCGACGGCTTTGGCGGCGGCGCTGGAGGCTCGTCCAATGACGGCTCGGGCGGCGGCTCCGCAAGCAATAATGGCGGCGGCGGTCAGGGTGGCGGCGGCGGTCAGGGCGGCGGCGGCGGCCAGGGCGGCGGTGGCCAGGGCGGCGG
>NZ_FOAN01000021.1 GCF_900109525.1 Allobosea lupini
TCGCAGCCGTCAACGACGTCTTGCCATGGTCAACGTGACCAATCGTTCCAATGTTGCAGTGCGGCTTCGTCCGAGCAAACTTCTCTTTGGCCATGTCAGCCTCCGTCAGATCTTCTCAAGTGTTCCGTGTAATGCGTTGTTCGATCAGGCGTATTTGGCCTGAACCTCGGCAGCCACCGCGGACGGCACCTGCTCGTAATGGTCGAACTGCATCGTGTAGTTGGCGCGGCCCTGGCTGAACGAGCGCAGCTGGTTCACATAGCCGAACATGTTCGCCAGCGGCACCATCGCGTTGATGACGACCGCGTTGCCGCGCATGTCCTGGCCCTGGATCTGGCCGCGCCGGGAGTTCAGGTCACCGATGACCGAGCCGGTGTAGTCTTCAGGCGTCACCACCTCGACCTTCATGATCGGCTCGAGCAGGACCGAGCCGCCCTTCTGCAGGCCTTCGCGCAGAGCAGCGCGAGAGGCGATTTCGAAGGCCAGGGCCGAGGAGTCGACTTCGTGGAAGGCGCCGTCGATCAGCGTGACCTTGACGTCGACGACCGGGAAGCCGGCGAGCACGCCGGAGCCGATGACCGAGTTGAGGCCCTTCTCGACGCCGGGGATGTACTCCTTCGGCACCGCGCCGCCGACGACCTTCGACTCGAACTCGAAGCCCTTGCCGGTCTCGTTCGGCTCGATGACGAGCTTGACGCGGGCGAACTGGCCCGTGCCGCCGGTCTGCTTCTTGTGGGTGTAGTCGATCTCGGCCTTCTTGGTCAGCGTCTCGCGATACGCAACCTGCGGCGCGCCGATATTGGCGTCGACCTTGTAGGTCCGGCGCAGGATGTCGACCTTGATGTCGAGATGCAGCTCGCCCATGCCTTTGAGAATGGTCTGGCCGCTCTCCTGGTCGGTCGAGACGCGGAAGGACGGATCCTCGTTCGCGAGCTTCGACAGGGCGAGGCCCAGCTTCTCCTGGTCGGCCTTGGACTTCGGCTCGATCGCGATCGTGATGACCGGCTCGGGGAACTCCATGCGCTCGAGGATCACGGCGTGGGCCGGATCGCACAGCGTGTCGCCGGTGCGGACGTCCTTGAGGCCGGCCAGGGCGACGATGTCGCCGGCGAAAGCCTCCTTGATGTCCTCGCGGTTGTTCGCGTGCATCAGCAGCATGCGGCCGACACGCTCTTTCTTGTCGCGCGTCGAGTTGATGACGCCCTGGCCGGCCTCGACCTTGCCGGAATAGACGCGGCAGAAGGTGATGGTGCCGACGAAGGGGTCGTCCATGATCTTGAAGGCGAGCATGGCGAAGGGATCCTCGTCCGTCGGGTGACGAACGGTCTCTTCTTCGGTCTTGAAGTCGATGCCCTTGATGTCGCCGCGATCGACCGGCGACGGCAGGAAGTCGACGACGGCGTCGAGCAGCGGCTGAACGCCCTTGTTCTTGAAGGCCGAGCCGCAAAGAACCGGGTGGAAGGCGCGGCGCTGCACGGCGGTCCGCACCAGGCGGCGCAGCGTGGCAGCATCGGGCTCGGTCCCGTCGAGATAGGCTTCCATCGCCGCATCGTCCATCTCGACGGCGGCTTCGACCAGCTTCGAGCGATACTCGACAGCCTTGTCGGCGAGATCAGCGGGGATCTCCTGCTCTTCGAACGAAGCGCCGAGCGCCTCGCCGTTCCAGACGATCGCCTTCATCTTGATGAGGTCGATGACGCCGGCGAAATTCGACTCCGAACCGATCGGAAGCTGCAGGCAGACGGGCTTGCCGGCGACGCGGTCGATGATGTCCTGGACGCAGCGATAGAAATCGGCGCCGATCTTGTCCATCTTGTTGACGAAGACGACGCGCGGGACGTCGTACTTGTCGGCCTGGCGCCAGACCGTCTCGGTCTGGGGCTCGACGCCCTGGTTGCCGTCGAGCACGCAGACGGCGCCGTCGAGCACGCGCAGCGAACGCTCGACCTCGATGGTGAAGTCGACGTGGCCGGGGGTGTCGATGATGTTCAGGCGGTGATCCCGCCACAGGCAGGTCGTCGCGGCGGAGGTGATCGTGATGCCACGCTCCTGCTCCTGCGTCATCCAGTCCATGGTGGCGGCGCCGTCATGGACTTCGCCGATCTTGTGGCTCTTGCCGGTGTAGAACAGGATGCGCTCGGTCGTCGTCGTCTTGCCGGCATCAATGTGGGCCATGATGCCGAAGTTACGATAGCGATCGATGGGATGAGAACGGGGCATGGAGATGCTCTGTCTTTCCGGGTCCGAACGGACGAATTACCAGCGGTAGTGCGAGAAGGCGCGGTTGGCTTCCGCCATCCGGTGCGTGTCTTCGCGCTTCTTGACGGCGTTGCCACGGTTGTTGGCAGCATCCATCAGCTCGGCCGAAAGGCGCTCGACCATGGTGCGGTCGTTGCGGCCGCGGGCGGCGGCGATGAGCCAGCGGATGGCGAGAGCCTGGCGGCGCTCGGTGCGAACCTCGACCGGGACCTGATAGGTCGCGCCGCCGACGCGGCGGGAACGGACCTCGATCGCCGGGGCGACGTTCTCGAGCGCGGTCTTGAAGACGGCGAGCGGATCGCTCTTCAGCTTGCCTTCGATGATCTCGAAGGCGCCGTAGACGATGCCTTCGGCAGTCGACTTCTTGCCCTCGTACATGACCGAGTTCATGAACTTGGTCACGATCACGTCGCCGAACTTGGCGTCCGGGATGATCTCGCGCTTTTCGGCACTGTGGCGGCGGGACATCGTCTAGTCTCCGGTCAAATCTCAAAAGCTGCGAACCGGCTGAGGCATCTTGCCCCGCCGGTCGGGCAGGAAAATTACTTCGGACGCTTGGCGCCGTACTTCGAACGGCGCTGCTTGCGGTTCTTGACGCCCTGCGTGTCGAGCACGCCGCGCAGGATGTGGTAGCGCACGCCGGGAAGGTCCTTGACGCGGCCGCCACGGATCATGACGACCGAGTGCTCCTGAAGGTTGTGGCCTTCACCCGGAATGTAGCCGATGACCTCGAAGCCGTTGGTCAGGCGCACCTTGGCGACCTTGCGGAGCGCCGAGTTCGGCTTCTTCGGGGTCGTCGTATAGACACGCGTGCAGACGCCGCGCTTCTGCGGGCAATTCTCGAGCGCCGGAGCAGTGTTACGCGCCTTGACCGGCGAACGCGGCTTGCGGATCAGCTGGCTGATTGTCGGCATTTAAGGCCTCTCGCTCCCTTGAGCGCTAGATGAATTTCGTGTCCATTCCGGCGCCGCAAAAGGCCATGACCAAACGAAGCCGCGCCATCGGCGCCCATTTACGGGGCCTCAGGCGCGTTCGCCATGCAGAGGAACACGGAACGAGCCCGCATTCATGCGTCCTGCCATGTCGTCGTTAGACGCTGGAATTCCGATGGAGTTTCGGTCGCGAACCTCGCTTGCAACAAAGGCAAGCGACAAACGTGTCCGACAGCCATCGACAGTGGCGCGCTTATGACTCAGGTAAGGATTCGCGTCAACCCCGGATTTGCCTCTTTGGGCCCGTTGCGTTCAGCTTATTCGGCAGGCTGACCGGCGAAGCAGTCTCTAGACTAAAAGTGACAGACGGATTCAGCCTCAATCGTCGTCATCTTCGGCACTCGCCCGCATCTGGTCGTTCCAGAGCTTGCGATAGAGGCCGGAGCGCTTACGCATCAGCGTCGCGTGGTCGCCGCGCTGCACGACTCGGCCGGCGTCCATCACGATGATCTCGTCCATATCCGCGACAGAGGTCAGCCGGTGCGTCACGAACAGCAGGCTGCGGCCGCGGCCGATCTTCTTCAGCGTGCGGTTGATCGCGGCCTCGGTGGTCTGGTCGAGCGCCGAGGTCGCCTCGTCGAGGAGCAGGATCGCCGGGTCGCGCAGCAAGGCGCGGGCGATGGCGATACGCTGACGCTGTCCGCCTGACAGGGTCTCGCCGCGCTCGCCGACGATGGTGTCGTAGCCATCCGGCAGGCTGATGATGAACTTATGGATCTCGGCCTTCTTGGCGGCGGCCTCGACCTCGGCGTCGGACGCGTCCAATGAACCGAGCCGGATGTTCTCGCGCAGCGAGGTGTTGAACAGGACATTGTCCTGGAACACCACCGCCATCTGGGCCCGCAGCGAGTCGCGGGTGACGCTGGCGATATCGACGCCGTCGATCGTCACCTTGCCGCGCTGCGGATCATGGAAGCGCAGCAGCAGGCTGAGCAGCGTGCTCTTGCCCGCCCCGCTCGGCCCGACGATGGCGACGCGCGAGCCGGCAGGGATCGCAAGGTCGAGGCCGTCGATCTGGGCGCCCTCCCCGCCATAGGAGAATCGCACCCCCTGGAAACCGATCTCGTGCGCGATGCGCGGGCACTCGACCGCGTTGGGCCGGTCGGAGACCCGGATCGGCTCGTCGAGGATGTCGCGCATGTGCCTGACGGCGCCGGACGCGTCGATCACCACCGGGATGTACTGAGTCAGGTGGTTGAGATTGTAGGTGATCTCCCAGAACACCGCCTCGAAGGCGACGAAGGTTCCCACCGTGATCACGTCGTTGAAGGTGAGATAGGCGCCGATCGCCAGCACGATCAGGTGCAGCCAGAGCACCACGATGGTGATCGAGCGTTCGACCATGGTGTTGAGGAAGGTCGAGCGGCTTTGAGCCGCCCGCAGCACGCTGTTGCGCTGGCCGAACCAGCGCTGCGAGATGCCGATGAGGCCGAAGGCCTTCACCACCGGCTGGGCGCCGATATTCTCCTGGACGACGCCGAGCTCGCCCGCCTGCGCCCGCTTGACCTCGTAGCTGGCGGCGACCGCCTTCGGCGTGAGGAGCCGCGGCCCGATCAGCGCGATCGGGATGATCAGCAGCGCCAGCAGGCCGAGCTCGGTGTTGAGATAGATCAGCAGGGCGATGCCGGCCAGCAGCTCCAGCAGCGGCAGCGCGCCCCAATTGGCGAAATGGATGACCGACTCTTCATAGGTGGTCATGTCATTGGAGAAGCGCGACAGGATCTCGCCGCGGCGATGCCGCTCGTAGAAGCTCAGCGGCAGCTTCTGGATATGTTCGAACAGCGAGCGGCGCACATCGGTGGTGATCGCCGCCGTCACCTTCGCGTCGATCCATTCGTACCAGATCGCCACCACCGAGGTGACGATGCCGGCGATGCCGAGCACGCTGAGGATGAAGATCAGCTCGCTGCGATCCTTGTCCTCGAACACCTCGTCCAGGAGGTATTTGAGCGAGAGCGGCATCAGCACGTTGAAGGCCATCTCGACCAGGAGGCCGAGCCCGACCAGGGCGATGCCGAGCCGGTGCGGGCCGAGATGCGGCCAGGTGAAGGAGAGGACGCCGCTCAGCGCCCCCGCGGCTTCGCCGGCGGTGTAGACGACCGGGCCGTCATGGTCCTCGTCGTCCTCCTCCTCATCGTCCTCGCCGTCTTCGTCCTCATCGTCATCCGCCGCTGCCGCGCCGGACAGCGCGCGCCGCTTCGGCTCCTCGGGCGGGCGCGCCGCCGGCCGCTTCGCCGCGCCGGTGGCCTTCGTCGCCGGATCGGGCACGGCAAAATTCTCGCCCTTGCCAGGCTTGACCTCGTCGTCGCTCACTGATCGCCGGCGGGGCTGGATCAGCGCCCGCCGCTCCCTCTCGGATCGGATTGGCTCAGGCGCTATCGGGCGCGATTCGGTTGAAGAAGCAGTAGCGCAGGCTTTCCGCATCCTCGTACCAGCGGCCGGGGCCCTTGCCGGCGGCGAGCGTGCGCTCCCAGAGCGCGTCGAGCATTTCCTGGCTCTGGACCGCCATGTCGAAATCCTCGTCGAAGAACAGCTCCGACCACTCCCACCAGGTCGCGAGCTTCTTCACGCCGCGCAGCAGGTCGTACATGTCGCAGACCTCGGACGTGAGGTCGGCCGTCACCGAGCCGAAATAGACACCGCGCCTGGCCACCCGATGCAGCTCGCCGAGCGCATCCTTGACGCCGCGCGTGCCGAGATGGGCAAGGCAGCTCTCATAGACGATGTCGAAGGAACCGTCCTCGAAGGGCAGGTCCGCGACCGTGCCGAACAGATTGTACTGCGCAAGGTGTGCCGGCGTGCGGCCATGGATGTAGCGGTTGTTCTCGATACCCCAGGCGTCGATGCCGAGCTCGCGCAGCGCGCCGACGAGTTCGCCCGAGGCAGAACCGGCGACCAGCAGCTTGAAGCCGGGCTTCGGCTGCCAGACCATGTCGATCAGGTCGCGGATATAGCCGGGATCGCTGAAGCGCCGCCACACCTCGCCATAGGGGCCCGCGCCGCGATAGGCGTCGAAATAGCCGCGGTCGATGCGCAGCGACGGCTCGGGCACGACGATGCCGCTCACCTCGCCAACGCTCTTGGCGAGCCCGGTCGCGTAGCGCTGGCGCATCACCTTGCCCAGCATCAGGTCGCTGGCGATGTCGGCGGAATCGAGCACGCCGTTCAGCGTCGAGTCGAACAGGTAGTCGCCGACGACGATCAGCCCGTCATGCTCCTTCGGCTCCGGCATGTGGTTCGTCACCACGTCCCGCACTGGGACGCCGCCCGGAATGGCGTTCACCGAGGCCATCCAGCGATGCACCTTCGCCTCGATCAGATGCGGGAAGGGATCGCCCAGCGAGGCCGGCAGCGATTTCAGCGCCGCCGTGATCAGCGCCTCGTCGTCGAGATTGGCATAGGACAGCGCGTCGATGCCGGCGATCAGCCAGTTGAGCACGCCGTGGCGGCCGACATCGTGCCGGGCGCCCTCGATATAGACGCAGCAGCCGCCGAAGCTCTCCGACATGAACCAGGCACCCTCGATCTGGCCCTCCCAGAACGGCTTGTCGAACAGCGCGGCGACGCGCAGGTAATGCGCCGGCCGGTCGAAATGGGCGAGATGGCGGCTCATGCCCTGGCGCAACCGGCCTTCGCCGAAATCGATGGTACCGAGCCAGTTGTGCGGCAGGCACATCAGCACGAAGTCAAATTCGCGCGTCTCCGGCCCCTTCCCGTTCATCATGTCGAGCCGGTAGCGGCCACCATCCGCCTTGCCGACACGAAGGACGCGATGGTTCAGGAAGACCTCGGCGTCGAGATTGGCGCTCAAGCCCTCGACCAGTTGCTCATTGCCGTTCTGGATCGAATAGACGTCGATATAGCCGTCTACATCCATCAGATAGTTCTTCAGCGCGTTGAGGCCATTGCTGATGTGCCCTTCGGAGGCGATGTCGGAGCGTGCCATCGCCCGGAAGAAGCGCCGCGCCACGGGATCGGCCACCTCCTGCTCGAGCACCTCGTCGGCGCTCATGAACATCCAGGGATGGTTGTTGTCGTGCTTGCCGGCGCCCTCGTAATAGGCCTGTTGCGACATCAAATCGGCGCAGCGCGCCCGGAACGCCAGGATGGCGTCAGCGGTCGCATCGCCATAGCGCCGGCGCATGCCCTCGACGCCGTCGACCAGCTTGCCGTCGAGGTGGAGAGCCTGCGAATCCATCGGGATGGTCTGAAAGCCGAAGCCTTCGATAAGCTCGCGCAACGGGTCGTGGCCGAGCTGGGAATAGCCGTAGATCTCGGCGACCCCGGCCTCGTAGAGGGCCGGCGCGTTGTCGAAGCGGCGCGTGACGATCTTGCCGCCGAGCCGCTCGGACGCCTCGAACAGTGTCACCCGGCACAAGCCCTGCATCTTCTTGCGGACCTGCCAGGCCGTCATCAGCCCGCCGGGACCACCCCCGACAATCGCAACTTCCAGCATCTGCCAGCCCTGCCCCAGCGTCTCGCGCTTCGCGCCGTATTGTGAGACCTATAGCGCCACGGAGTTGCCATAATTTTACTGCCGCGACCATGCCTCTGTTTCGCTGTGAGCCGATCTCGCCACATCTTTCCGAAAAGTAATGGGTGCGCGTGCCGGCTGAGCACCCGTGCAGAAGAGCCCCGCGCCCGCTGGCAGGTGGCCTGAAGGCTTTAACGCACCACCATCCGCGCCAGCAGCGCCGTGAGCTCGCTCTGCCGGGTGGTGCCGGTTTTCTGGAAGACGCGCTTCAGCGTGGTCCGCGCGGTGGCCTCGGTGATGCCGAGCTGCTCCCCGGCCTCGCGCGGCGGGCGGCCGGCGCCGACCAGCGCCGCGAGCCGCGCCTCGGCCAAAGTCAGGCCGAACAGATCGCGCACCAGGGCAGGGTCGGCCGGCGCATCGGCCTCGGAACTGGTCACCACCGCGATGGCGACGGTCTCAGCCAGCAGGGTTTCGACGGGGCCGCCACCGGCAGGCCGCACCGGCAGGATGTGGACAGCGAGGAAGCCGTCGCGCTGGGGGTGCGGCACGAGCACGGGCTGCGGCGGACCGCTGCGCGCCACCGCGTCGCCGAACGCCGCCTCCGCGATCCGTGCCTGCAAGGCCTCGCGCGCCGTCTCGCTCCGTGCCGTCAGCCGGCCATGAGCGACGACCAGCCCGTCCCCGAGCAGCGCCTGCCCGGCGGGATTGGCGAACAGCACGCGGGCATCGCCGGCGAGCAGGAAAACGCCGACGCCGACCCGCGCCAGCGCATCCGACAGCGCCAATTGCGAGGCTTCGGCATTGATCAGGCGGATGCCGAGCCGCAAGGCATTCTCGACATGGCGGCCGATCCGGCTCAGCCTGTCGAGTTCCTCCTCCGTCCAGGCCTGCTTCTGGTCCGAGCGCTGGATCGACAGGGCGACGGAGACGCGCGGATCGGGCGAGATGCCGACGCCGCCGAACCAACCGAGGCCATGGCCGCGCAGGAACTGCGTGTAAAACGGCAGGGTCCGCATCTCTTCCGGCGATGCGATGTCGCGATCGGTCACAGCGTCATGACGCGCGATGGCGCCGCGCTCGATCGAGCGCGAGAACCGGACGTCCTGCCGCCACCATTCGCCAACTTCGTAGTCTCGCTGTGCCGCCTCGAGGCGAGGCGAGCAGATCGAGCCGAAACCGCCATCCTCCCGCTGATAGATCATGATGGCGCCGACATCTCCGAAGCTGTCGGCGATCTCCTGCAGAGCCTGCGGCCAGCGCTCGGGGACGGCGGCTGCATCGTAGATCGCCTCGACCGCGGCGACGAAACCATCGCGCGGCGGAGGCACTGCGTCGCGCGGAATGATATCCCCGCTCATGGCGTCCGCTCACCAGAGCCCGGCAGGTCGCTCGTCACGCCGGCGCCGCGCAGCAGGCCGATCAGGTCGGCCTGGCGATGCAGGCCGGTCTTGGCCATGACGCGCTTCAAAGTCGAGCGCGCGGTCTCCTCCATCACGCCGAGGGCCGCTGCCGCCTCTCGCGGGCGATGCCCGGCGGCGATCAGCGCGGCGAGCCTGGCCTCGGCCGGCGTCAGGTCGAACAATCCCTGTACGACATCGGCGGTCGGCACGTCCTTCACCACCACCGGCGTCACGACGAGGATGCTCGCGGCACGCGAGAAGATGTCGTGGGCGGCGCCGCGGATCGGCGTCAGGTGCAGGATCAGGGGCGGCTGGCTCTCGCGGCGCGCGACCGGGATCGACCGCACTGTCGCGCTGGCGATCTGTCCCCTCGCCTGCAGGGCCGCCGCGAGCAGGCCGTCCGCTCCGGTATCGACGAGCCCCAGGCGCGACGGGCGGTCGGCGGCGACCGACGGGATCAGCGCCTCGAAGCGGGGATTGAGCGCGAGCGCCCGCCCGTCTCGATCAAGGACCGCAGCCGGCAATCCGATCGCCTCCAGCGCCCGGGCCGCGCCCTGCGCCCGCTCGAATTCGAGCCGGGCCGAGAGCAGCATGGCCCGTGCCAGGTGCGGCCGCATCAGGTCGAAACGCGCGATCAGCTTGTCCTCGACATGGCCCTGCTCCAACTGGCGCTCGGCATGCAGGATAAAGGCCTCGCCGGTCGGCGAAGCGATCGAGGTCGCGACCCCGATCCCCAGGCCCTGCGGCAGCAGGAAATCGCGATAGACCGGCTCGTTCGCCATCTCGCCTTCCGAGAAGATGTCGATGTCGCGCAGGAAGCCGGCATGGCGGCGCTCGAGCAGGCGCCGCGTCCGCTCATTGCCGGGAAAATTATTGAAATGCGTCGCGACGACCTGATCGAACTCGGCCGACGAGGAAATCCAGCGACTGGAGCTCGGCGTCACCGCGACCAGCACTGCGCCGGCGCCACGCGCGATCTCCTGGAAACGCCGCAGAACCTGCGGCCACAGTTCCGGCACCACCGCCGCTTCGTAGAGACTGTCGAGAAACTTTTCGTCCATAGCCCCGGTCGCACCCAGGCATGGTCCGCAGAACGGGGCTTCCATTCGCCGACCATGCCTCCGCATGGCGTGACAGCATGGCCTTCGTCGCTCGGCCGCTTCCAGCCGCACAAAGAAAGACACCCTGGCGCATCGCTGCCCCCCGACAGGTTTCGCAACGTAAGCTTAGCCCGATTGTACTAGAAAAGGTCAAGAGTGCTGAAACGAGAACGGCCGCCCGAAGGCGGCCGTTCCACAAAGTCAGCAAGTTCGCCGGTATTACTCGGCTGCAGGCAGCACCGCCGCAGCGGCAGCCGCGGCCTTGGCCGCAGCATCCGCCTTCTGGCCGACGATGAGATCGTCGCGACGCGTCGCCACCTGCTTGATGCGGGCAACCTGCGCGCCGGTGCCGGCCGGGATCAGCGAGCCGACGATGACGTTCTCCTTGAGGCCTTCCAGCATGTCCATCTTGCCGTTGACCGCCGCCTCGGTGAGGACGCGGGTCGTCTCCTGGAAGGAGGCGGCCGAGATGAACGAGCGGGTCTGCAGCGAGGCCTTGGTGATGCCGAGCAGAACCGGCACGCCCGAGGCCGGCTTCTTGCCCTCTTCGCGTAGCTTGGCGTTGACCTCTTCCAGCTCGATCCGGTCGACCTGGTCGCCGGTGAGAATGTCGCTATCGCCGGATTCGGTGATCTCGACCTTCTGCAGCATCTGCCGGACGATGACCTCGATGTGCTTGTCGTTGATGGTCACGCCCTGGAGGCGATAGACCTCCTGGATCTCGTTGACCAGGTAAGCGGCAAGTTCCTCGACGCCCTTGATCGCCAGGATGTCGTGCGGCGCCGGGTTGCCGTCGAGGATGTAGTCCCCGATCTCGACGACGTCGCCATCCTGCAGGTGGATGTGCTTGCCCTTCGGGATCAGGTACTCGACGCCATCGGTGCCGTCATGCGGAGTCAGCGTGACGCGACGCTTGTTCTTGTAGTCGCGCCCGAAGCCGATGACGCCGGCCTTCTCGGCGATGATCGCGGCATCCTTCGGACGCCGGGCCTCGAAGAGCTCGGCGACGCGCGGCAGACCGCCGGTGATGTCGCGGGTCTTGGCCGAGTCGGTCGAGACACGCGCCAGCACGTCGCCGGCCTTCACCGACGAGCCCGGCTCCACCGAGATGATGCCATCGACGGGCAGGATGTAGCGCGCCTCGCCGCCGCGGGGCAGCTTGGCGATCTTGCCGTCCGGTCCGTTCAGCGTCATCGCCGGACGCAGGTCCGACGTCCGGGCAGAACCGCGCCAGTCGATCACGAGACGCTTGCTGATGCCGGTCGCCTCGTCGGTCGTCTCCGTCATCGACATGCCGTCGACCAGGTCCTCGTAGCCGACCTTCCCGTCGACTTCCGCCAGGATCGGGCGGGAATAGGGGTCCCACTCGATCAGGCGCTGGCCGCGCTTGACCTTGTCGCCCTCGTCGACGCGCAGCTTCGAGCCGAACTGGACGCGGTGCACCGCGCGCTCGGCGCCGTCCGGGCCGGTGATGACGATGGCGAGGTTACGCGCCATCGCGATCAGATCGCCATCCGAGTTCCGCGCGACGTTGCGGTTGCGGATCTTGACCGTGCCCTCGAAGTTCGACTCGACGAAGGACTGGTCGGCGATCGTGGCCGCGCCGCCGATGTGGAAGGTACGCATGGTGAGCTGCGTTCCCGGCTCGCCGATCGACTGCGCCGCGATGACGCCGACGGCCTCACCCATGTTGACGGGCGTGCCGCGGGCAAGATCGCGCCCATAGCAGGTCGCGCAGACGCCGTTCTTGGTCTCGCAGGTCAAGACCGAGCGGATCTTCACCTCCTGGACGCCGGCGGCGTTGATCTTGGCGATGTGGCTTTCCTCGATCACCGCGCCCTTGGCGACCAGGACGTTGCCGTCGAGATCGACCACGTCCTCGGCCGCCGAACGGCCCAGGATGCGCATGCCGAGCGAGGCCACGACCTGGCCGGCATCGACGATGGCGCGCATCTTGATGCCGTTGTCCGAGCCGCAATCCACCTCGGAGATGATCGCGTCCTGCGCCACGTCGACGAGACGACGGGTCAGGTAACCCGAGTTCGCCGTCTTGAGCGCCGTGTCGGCGAGGCCCTTGCGGGCGCCGTGCGTCGAGTTGAAGTACTCGAGAACGTCGAGGCCTTCCTTGAAGTTCGAGATGATCGGCGACTCGATGATCTCGCCCGACGGCTTGGCCATCAGGCCGCGCATGGCGGCGAGCTGGCGCATCTGCGCCGGCGAACCGCGGGCGCCCGAGTGGCTCATCATGTAGATCGAGTTGATCGGCTTGTCGCGACCGGCATCGTCCTTCTTCACGGTCGAGATGCGGGCCATCATCTCCTGGGCGAGCTTGTCGGAGCACTTCGCCCAGGCGTCGACGACCTTGTTGTACTTCTCGCCCTGGGTGATCAGGCCGTCCTGGTACTGCTGCTCGTAGTCCTTGGCGAGCACGCGGGTCGCATCGACGATCTCCCACTTGTTCTCGGGGATCACCATGTCGTCCTTGCCGAACGAGATGCCGGCCTTGAACGCGTGCTTGAAGCCGAGGCCCATGACGCGATCGCAGAAGATCACCGACTCCTTCTGACCGCAGCCGCGATAGACGGCGTCGATCATGTTGGAGATCTCCTTCTTGGTCATCAGCTTGTTGACGACGTCGAAGGTCATGGCCGGATGCTCGGGCAGCGCGGTCGAGAGAATGACGCGGCCCGGCGTGGTGTCGTAGATCTTGGTGTAGGACTGGCCGTCACGGCCGACGCCGGTCCAGCGATACTTGATCTTCGAATGCAGCGTGACGACCTTCTCGTGCAGCGCGTATTCGAGCTCGCCGAAATCGCCGAAGATCTTGCCCTGGCCCGGCTCGCCATCCGAGATGATCGAGAGGTAGTACAGCCCGAGCACGATGTCCTGCGACGGCACGATGATCGGCATGCCGTTCGCCGGGTGCAGGATGTTGTTGGTCGACATCATCAGGACGCGCGCTTCCAGCTGCGCTTCCAGCGACAGCGGGACGTGCACGGCCATCTGGTCGCCGTCGAAGTCGGCGTTGAACGCGGCGCAGACCAGCGGGTGCAGCTGGATCGCCTTGCCCTCGATCAGAACCGGCTCGAAGGCCTGGATGCCGAGGCGGTGGAGCGTCGGTGCGCGGTTCAGCAGCACCGGATGCTCGCGGATGACCTCGTCCAGGATGTCCCAGACCTCGGGCTTCTCCTTCTCGACCAGCTTCTTGGCCTGCTTGACCGTGGTCGAGTAGCCCTTGGCGTCGAGGCGCGCATAGATGAACGGCTTGAACAGCTCGAGCGCCATCTTCTTCGGCAGGCCGCACTGGTGCAGCTTCATCTCCGGGCCGACGACGATGACCGAGCGGCCGGAATAGTCGACGCGCTTGCCGAGCAGGTTCTGCCGGAACCGGCCCTGCTTGCCCTTCAGCATGTCGGCGAGCGACTTCAGCGGGCGCTTGTTGGCGCCGGTGATGACGCGGCCGCGACGGCCGTTGTCGAACAGGGCGTCGACCGACTCCTGCAGCATCCGCTTCTCGTTGCGGATGATGATGTCGGGCGCGCGCAGCTCGATCAGCCGCTTCAGGCGGTTGTTGCGGTTGATGACGCGGCGATAGAGGTCGTTCAGGTCCGAGGTCGCGAAGCGACCGCCGTCGAGCGGCACGAGCGGACGCAGATCGGGCGGGATGACCGGGATCACGGTCATCACCATCCATTCCGGCTTGTTGCCCGACTCCTGGAAGGCCTCGATGATCTTGAGGCGCTTCATCAGCTTCTTCGGCTTGAGCTCCGACGTCGTCGTCGCGATCTCATGCTTCAGGTCGGCGTTGATCTGGTCGAGATCGAGCGCGCGCAGCATCTCGCGGATCGCTTCCGCGCCGATCATCGCCGTGAAGGTGTCGGCGCCGTACTCTTCCTGAGCGCGGACATACTCTTCTTCGGTCAGCAGCTGACGGTCCTTGAGCGGGGTCAGGCCCGGCTCCAGGACGACGTAGGATTCGAAGTAGAGGATGCGCTCGAGGTCCTTGAGCGGCATATCCATCAGCAGGCCGATGCGCGAGGGCAGCGACTTCAGGAACCAGATATGCGCGACCGGGGCGGCGAGCTCGATATGGCCCATGCGCTCGCGCCGGACCCGTGCCAGCGTCACCTCGACGCCGCACTTCTCGCAGATCACGCCCTTGAACTTCATGCGCTTGTACTTGCCGCACAGGCACTCGTAGTCCTTGATCGGCCCGAAGATGCGGGCGCAGAACAGGCCGTCGCGCTCCGGCTTGAACGTGCGGTAGTTGATCGTCTCGGGCTTCTTGATCTCGCCGAACGACCAGGATGCGATCTTCTCAGGGCTCGCGATCGAGATCTTGATCGCGTCGAACGCCTGCTGCACCGGCTGCTGGCCGAAAAGGTTCATGACCTCTTGCTTCATAGCCTGTCTCCTCTGGCCGGTGGGGTTTTAGGGAAAACCGCCCTGCCCGGCCTTTGTCCATCGGCCGGCGGCGCCACTGCCGCCGGCATGAGTAACGAACGCCGTCGCGCCCTTGCGGGCGTGACGCCTTACTCGGCTGCCTCGGCGGGCACGTCGCCCTGCTTCGGCTTGGTGTTGATCAACTCGACGTTGAGGCCGAGCGAGCGCATTTCCTTGACGAGCACGTTGAAGCTCTCGGGGATGCCCGCTTCGAAGTTGTCCTCGCCGCGCACGATCGACTCGTAGACCTTGGTACGGCCGGCGACGTCGTCCGACTTCACCGTCAGCATCTCCTGCAGCGTGTAGGCGGCGCCGTACGCTTCCAGGGCCCAGACCTCCATCTCGCCGAAGCGCTGGCCGCCGAACTGGGCCTTGCCGCCGAGCGGCTGCTGGGTGACCAGCGAGTACGGGCCGATCGAGCGGGCGTGGATCTTGTCGTCCACCAGGTGGTGCAGCTTCAGCATGTAGATGTAGCCCATCGTGACCTTGCGGTCGAAGGGCTCGCCGGTACGGCCGTCATAGAGCGTCGACTGACCGGACGAGTGCAGGCCCGCCTGCTCCAGCAGCCGCTCGATGTCGGACTCCTTGGCGCCGTTGAACACCGGGGTCGCGATCGGAACACCGCGGCGCAGGTTCTGGCCCATCTCGATCAGCTCGGCGTCGTCCATCGAGGCGATGATCTCGTTGTCCTCGTAGACGGCGTCGAAGGAGGCGCGCAGGGCCTTGGAGTCGTGTGCCTTGCGATAGGCGTCGATCGCCTTGCCGATCTGCTTGCCGAGACCGGCGGCCGCCCAGCCCAGATGCGTCTCCAGGATCTGGCCGACGTTCATGCGCGAGGGCACGCCGAGCGGGTTCAGCACGATGTCGGCATGGGTGCCGTCCTCGAGGAACGGCATGTCCTCCGCCGGCACGATGCGCGAGACCACGCCCTTGTTGCCGTGGCGGCCCGCCATCTTGTCGCCGGGCTGGATCTTGCGCTTCACCGCGACGAAGACCTTGACCATCTTCATCACGCCCGGGGGCAGCTCGTCGCCGCGCTGCAGCTTCTCGACCTTGTCGAGGAAGCGCTGCTCGAGGCGCTTCTTCGATTCGTCGTACTGCTTCCGCATCGCCTCGATTTCGGTCATCAGGGCGTCGTCCGCCGTGGCGAACAGCCACCACTGCGAGCGCGGGAACTCGCTCATCACCTCACGGGTGATGACCGTGTCCTTCTTGAAGCCCTTCGGACCGGCGAGGCCGGTCTTGCCGGTCAGTATCTCGGCCAGACGCGCGAAGGTGTTGCGGTCCAGGATCGCCTGCTCGTCGTCGCGGTCCTTGGCGAGACGCTCGATCTCCTCGCGCTCGATCGCCTGAGCGCGCTCGTCCTTGTCGACGCCGTGGCGGTTGAACACGCGGACCTCGACGATCGTGCCCTGGACGCCCGGCGGCACGCGCAGCGAGGTATCGCGCACGTCCGAAGCCTTCTCGCCGAAGATGGCGCGCAGCAGCTTCTCTTCCGGGGTCATCGGGCTCTCGCCCTTCGGCGTGATCTTGCCGACGAGGATGTCGCCCGCCGCCACTTCCGCGCCGATGTAGACGATGCCGGCTTCGTCGAGGTTCTTCAGCGCCTCTTCCGACACGTTCGGAATGTCGCGCGTGATTTCCTCGGGACCCAGCTTGGTGTCGCGGGCCATGACCTCGAATTCCTCGATATGGATCGAGGTGAAGATGTCGTCCGAGACGATCTTCTCCGAGAGCAGGATCGAGTCCTCGAAGTTGTAGCCGTTCCACGGCATGAACGCGACGAGCACGTTGCGGCCGAGGGCGAGCTCGCCGAACTCCGTCGAGGGGCCGTCGGCGACGATGTCACCCTTCTTGATGACGTCGCCGACGCGGACCAGCGGACGCTGCGTGATGCAGGTCGACTGGTTCGAGCGCTGGAACTTCTGCAGGCGGTAGATGTCGACGCCCGGCTTGGTCGGGTCCATCTCGTCCGAAGCGCGGATGACGATACGGGTCGCATCGACCTGGTCGACGATGCCGGCGCGGCGGGCCGCGATGGCGGCACCGGAGTCGCGAGCGACCGCGGCCTCCATGCCGGTGCCGACGAACGGCGCGTCGGCGCGAACCAGCGGCACCGCCTGGCGCTGCATGTTCGAGCCCATCAGCGCGCGGTTGGCGTCGTCGTTCTCGAGGAACGGGATCAGCGCCGCGGCGACCGAGACGACCTGCTTGGGCGAGACGTCCATGAAGTCGACCTTGTCGACCGGCACGACGATGACTTCGCCGGCGCGGCGGCAGACGATCAGGTCGTCGGTGAGACGGCCTTCCTCGTCGACGGCGGCGTTCGCCTGGGCGACGTTGTACTTCGCCTCTTCCATGGCCGAGAGATAGATGATCTCGTCGGTCTGCTTGCCGTCGCGGATGCGCCGGTACGGGCTCTCGATGAAGCCGTACTTGTTGACGCGCGCGAAGGTGGCGAGCGAGTTGATCAGGCCGATGTTCGGGCCTTCCGGCGTCTCGATCGGGCAGATGCGGCCGTAATGCGTGGTGTGGACGTCGCGCACCTCGAAGCCGGCGCGCTCGCGGGTCAGGCCGCCCGGGCCAAGCGCCGAGAGACGGCGCTTGTGGGTGACTTCCGAGAGCGGGTTGGTCTGGTCCATGAACTGCGAGAGCTGCGACGAGCCGAAAAACTCGCGCACCGCGGCGGCCGCGGGCTTCGCGTTGATCAGGTCCTGCGGCATCACGGTGTCGATGTCGACCGAGGACATGCGCTCCTTGATGGCGCGCTCCATGCGCAGGAGGCCCAGGCGATACTGGTTCTCCATCAGCTCGCCGACCGAGCGCACGCGCCGGTTGCCGAGATGGTCGATGTCGTCGATCTCGCCCTTGCCGTCGCGCAGGTCGACCAGCGCCTTGACGACCGCGAAGATGTCCTCCTTGCGCAGGATGCGCACGGTGTCGGCGGCGTCGAGGTCGAGCCGCATGTTCATCTTGACGCGGCCGACGGCCGAGAGGTCGTAGCGCTCCGAGTCGAAGAACAGCGACTGGAACATGTTCTCGGCCGTCTCGAGCGTCGGCGGCTCGCCCGGGCGCATCACGCGGTAGATGTCGAACAGCGCTTCCTCGCGACGCGAGTTCTTGTCGACCTGGAGCGTGTTGCGGATGTAGGGACCGACCGTGATGTGGTCGATGTCCAGCACCGGAATCTCGGTGTAGCCCTTGTTGATCAGGTCGATCAGGTTGCCCTTGACCTCGCCGGTCTTCGGGTCGGCCGCCATGCTCAGCTCTTCGCCGGCCTCGGCGTGAACTTCACCGGTGGTGGGGTCGACGAGATCCTCGGCCACGTACTGGCCGATGAGATCCTCGTTCGTCGCGCGCAGGAACTTGAGGCCCTTGTCGGCGAGCTGGCGGGCGGTGCGCGCGACCAGCTTCTTGCCGGCCTCGATCACGACTTCGCCGGTGTCGGCGTCGATCATGTCGACGCTCGCCTTGAAGCCCTTCATGCGCTCGGCGTCGTACGGGACGCGCCAGCCGTCCTTGTCGCGGACATACACGACGCGGTTGTAGAAGCGCTGGAGAATCTCCTCGCCGTCCATGCCGAGGGCGAACAGCAGCGAGGTGACCGGAATCTTACGCTTGCGGTCGATACGGGCGTAGACGATGTCCTTGGCGTCGAACTCGATGTCGAGCCAGGAGCCGCGATAGGGGATGATGCGGGCGGCGAACAGCAGCTTGCCCGAGGAATGGGTCTTGCCCTTGTCGTGATCGAAGAACACGCCCGGCGAGCGGTGCATCTGCGAGACGATGACGCGCTCTGTTCCATTGACGATGAAGGTGCCGTTGTCCGTCATGAGCGGCATCTCGCCCATGTAGACGTCCTGCTCCTTGATGTCCTTGACCGACTTCGCCTGGGTGTCCGGGTCGATATCGAACACGATCAGGCGCAGCGTCACCTTGAGCGGCGCCGAGAAGGTCATGCCGCGCTGGCGGCACTCGTCGACATCGTATTTCGGCGGCTCGAAGGTGTACTTGACGAACTCCAGGAGCGAGGCGCCCGAGAAGTCGCCGATCGGGAACACCGACTTGAAGACCGATTGCAGGCCCTCGTCGCTGCGGCCGCCCTTGGGTTCCTCGACCATCAGAAACTGGTCGTAGGACGCCTTCTGAACCTCGATGAGGTTCGGCATCTCCGCCACTTCCTTGAGCTTGCCGAAGAACTTGCGGACGCGCCTGCGACCCTGGAGGGAAGTTACCATCATGTTCCTCGCAATCTCGGACGGCTCACCCGGTGGTCCGGGCCGCGGGCGGAACGGGCCGCCGGGTGAGCCGCTCGGCGCTTCATGCGCGCCGACATTCGAACTGGATCGACCTGCACCGTGGCAGGCCCTGCAAAGCGTCGTTCCGGTTACCGGAAACGACGCAACAGCCCCGGAGGCGGCGAGCCGCCCCGGGACTGTCCTTGTCGACTAGAGACGGACCGGCATCAGCCGGCCCGAGCTCACTTGAGCTCGACCTTGGCGCCGACGGCCTCGAGCTGCTTCTTGAGCTTCTCGGCCTCGTCCTTGGCGACGGCTTCCTTGACCGGCTTCGGAGCGGCCTCGACCAGGTCCTTGGCTTCCTTGAGGCCGAGGCCGGTGATGGCGCGGACTTCCTTGATCACCTCGATCTTCTTGTCGCCGGCGGCGGCAAGAACGACGGTGAACTCGGTCTGCTCCTCGACGGCGGCGGCGGCAGCGCCACCGGCGGCCGGGCCGGCGGACACGGCGACGGCGGCGGCGGCGGAGACGCCCCACTTCTCTTCGAGCAGCTTGGCGAGGTCAGCGGCCTCGAGAACGGTGAGCGACGAGAGTTCGTCGACGAGCTTGGCGAGATCGGCCATGGTTCAGGTTCCTGATGTAAGAGGTTCGAACGATTAAGGGTTGTCGGCTGCTCAGGCAGCGTCCTTGTCGGCATATGCCTGGAACACGCGCGCGAGCTTCGCAGCAGGCGCGGTCGAGAGCTGGGCGATCTTGGTCGCAGGGGCCTGCAGGAGGCCGAGCAACTTGGCGCGCAGTTCGTCGAGCGAGGGCATCGTGGCCAGAGCCTTGACACCATCGGGGTTCAGGGCGGTCGTGCCCATCGCGCCGCCGAGGATGACGAGCTTGTCGTTCTCCTTGGCGAATGCGACGGCGACCTTCGGCGCCGCGACCGGATCGCTGGAATAGGCGATCAGGGTGGGACCCGTCAGCAAGGGGCTGATGGACGCGACGTCGGTGCCTTCAAGAGCGATCTTGGCCAGCCGGTTCTTTGCGACCTTCACGGTGGCGCCATTGGCCTTCATCTCGCGACGAAGCTTCTGGAACTGGGCCACCGTCAAGCCCGCATAGTGGGCCACGACAACGACCGACGTCTTCGAGAAGACGTCGTTCAGCGTCGCGACGGCATCAGATTTTGCCGCTTTATCCACTGGGCTCTCTCCGGTAGGCGACAGGCTGTGAGACCCACCGCCAGTTGCACGTGCCGCTCGCGAAAAGTGACCGGTTGACACCGACCCCTCACCGGAGCGACGCTCAGTGCCCTGTCCCCAGCCATGGCCGAAGCCGTGATCGGGCGAGATGGTTCGAACCTCGTTCGGCACCTTTCGGCGCCGGAAAAGCTCTTGCACCGTCTATGCAGGCCTCTTGGCGAAATTATGCCCCCTGGCCGGAGCCAAAGGCGCACCTGCAGTCTCAGACAGGACTGGATGCCTGGCCCTCGGAGATCGCTCCCCTCGGACCCGACACCCATTTTTCCGGTGGCGAACCACCGAAAAACGCGAAATGGACCTCCTCGTGCCAAGCACGCGGAAGCCCCGTCACTTATGGAAACACGCAGGAGGCTATAGACCCTCCCCCGGCTTCTGCCAAGTGGTAATCCCTGCGCCGAAGCGCAAGGTGGGGCTGCGGCCGCCCGAAGGCGGCCGCGGCGCGAGATCAGCCGCCGAGGACCGTGTTCGGCTCGATCTTGACGCCCGGACCCATGGTCGAGGAGATCGCGACGCGCTGGATATAGGTGCCCTTGGCGCCGGCCGGCTTCGCCTTCGAGACCGAATCGACGAACGCCTTGATGTTCTCGCCGAGCTTGTCGGCATCGAACGAGGCCTTGCCGACGGCGGCGTGGACGATGCCCGCCTTCTCGACGCGGAACTCGACCGAGCCGCCCTTCGAGGCGGCGACGGCGGCGGTCAGGTCCATGGTGACCGTGCCGACGCGCGGGTTCGGCATCAGGCCGCGCGGGCCCAGCACCTTACCGAGGCGGCCGACGAGGCCCATCATGTCCGGGGTCGCGATGCAGCGGTCGAAGTTGATTTCGCCCTTCTGCACGGTCTCGACCAGATCCTCGGCGCCGACGATGTCGGCACCGGCCTTCTTGGCCTCCTCGGCCTTGGCGCCGCGGGCGAAGACCGCGACGCGCAGCGTACGGCCAGAGCCGTTCGGCAGATTGCAGACGCCGCGGACCATCTGGTCGGCGTGACGCGGATCGACACCGAGATTCATCGCGATCTCGACGGTCTCGTCGAACTTGGCGTTGGCGCGGGCCTTGACCATCGCGACGGCCTCGGCGAGCGGGTAGAGCTTGATGCGGTCAATGCCTTCACGGCCTTTGACGACGCGCTTTCCGACATGTGCCATTGTCAGTTCCCCCTCAGCCCACGACTTCCAGGCCCATGGAACGGGCCGAGCCACGGATCATCGCCACCGCCGAATCGACGTTGTCGCAGTTGAGATCCGCCATCTTCTTCTCGGCGATCTCCTTGAGCTGAGCCGACGTGACCTTGCCGACATTGCCACCCTTGCCCGGGGTCTTCGAACCCGCGGTCAGGCCGGCAGCCTTCTTCAGCCAGTACGAGACCGGCGGCTGCTTCATCTCGAAGGTGAAAGAGCGATCCTGATACGCGGTGATGATCACCGGGATCGGCATGCCCTTTTCCATCTGCGCGGTCTTCGCGTTGAAGGCCTTGCAGAATTCCATGATGTTGAGGCCGCGCTGACCGAGCGCGGGACCGATCGGCGGCGACGGATTGGCCGCGCCCGCCGGAACCTGAAGCTTCACGTAGCCCGTGATCTTCTTTGCCATGATGGCTGCTCCTGTCGTCCGCCCCGGTGCCGACCGGAGCGACGACGCCCCGCCCGCGAGCTGCTATCGCTCCGGATCGGGGTGTTGCAGGGCGTGGTGCGGCGCGAAGCTCCGGCTGGCTGACCGGCGCGCCTCCCACGCATGTGAGGGCCGCCCTATGGCACAGGCCGCTGCGAAAGGGAAGCCCCTGATGGGTCCTGGCGAAGCGGGCGTCGTGTCGCAGGCGCGAGCCGAGGCCCTGCCGACCAGGCGCGGGATCAGCCAGCCTTTCGCCCTGGTCAAGAACGGGCTCCGGTCGTGGCTTGTCCGGAGACCGGTCCATGATCTGCTCACCACAATGCGTCGCGCAGATGGAGTGTCATGGCCCCCGATAAGAGCACGACGGCCCGCCGGCCCGCCACCGGCTTGCGCCAGTTCCTGGATCCCGAGCAGCAGCGCGACTGGATCGAAGGCAAGGCGGACCTGCCCGACACCGAGGAGCGGTCTGAATCGCTCGAGCTGCGCTTCAAATACATCCCGCGGCTCCAGAAGCTGCTTCGTCGCCCACAGGCGCGAGAAATCCTGGAGATCCTGGGGCTCTACGGCGCAACTTGCATCCCCATCCCGCGCAGGAGCGAGCGCCACTACTGGTCCGTGTCCTGCCTGCCGTCGACCTCCGACAAGCCCCTCGCACGCGTCAATGCCAGCTGGATGGAGCTTTTCACGCTCTATGCGGACGGCGACGACGTCCGGGCGAGGTTCCTGGTGCATCTTTCGGATGTCACGACGGACCGTTCGCTCGAGCAGGGCCATGTGGACGAAGCTTTTCTGGAGCGCTGCGTGACGACGCCGGAAGATGTCAGCTGTTTCTTCCCCGGTGGTGCTGACATGTTCGGCATCAATGTGCGCAGCTCCGCCTCGATCCGCCGCTTCCTCGCGGATCGCCGCGCCCTTGGCGCCATCAGAACCTTCAATCTGACGCATATGAACCGCGGTCGGAACGCCTATCAGGCGAGCCATTGCTACAGCCTGGCGGATTACATGCTCGGAAATTGAGGGGCGACTCAATCGGTCTTGGGATCGCGCACCAGATAGTCGCCGAGCGCCAGGCCGATATGGACGACGACGAGCGCGATCAGGCCGAAGGCGAGCCAGGCATGGCTGAGCAGCAGCAGCTCGGCATGGCCCGCCTCCGGCGACCGGATCTCCGGCAGCGAGAGACCGAACAGCAGCTGCCGTGCCCCATAGCTGGAGGCACCGGCCCAGCCCAGCAGCGGCACTACCAGCAGGCCGAGATAAAGCAGCGCATGGACCGGCCGGCTGGCGGCACCCTTCTGCCAGCGCGCCGTGATCTGCGCGAACAGCCGATAGCCTATGCGCACCAAGACGAGGCAAAGCAGCAGGGCACCGGCGGTCTTGTGGCCAAGATAGAGAAGATCGGCAGCCGGTCCCTGGCCGAGCTGCTTCATCGTGACGCCGGTGGCGAACAGGCCGAGCACCAGAGCCGCCGTCAGCCAGTGCAGCACCTTTGCGGCGAGTGGCAGCGACGGCCCGTCTGCCATGTCCGTCCCGGGCTTCGGAAACGCGATGCTCATGCGCCCGCAACCTCCCTGCGCCGGATGAACCCGTCGACTGCCTGCCGGAGTTCCGCTGCCTGCCGGTCGAGATCGGCCGAAGCCGTGGTGACCGCGCCGGCGGTCTGGCGCCAGCTCGCCAGCGTGCCTGCAAGCTGCTCGACCTGTTCGGCGACGAGCCGGACATCGCCCGCCGTCCGCGTCGTGGTCTCGCTGATCGAGCGCGAGCCGACATCCTGGCGGGCGGTCAGCTCGGCGATCGAGAGAGCCGCCTTGTCGACCTTCTCGACCGAGGTCACCAGCGCACCGACCCGCAGGGTGATGCGCTGGGCCGCGATGGTGATCTGGCTCAGCCCCCTGCGAACGTCGTCGGTCGCCTCGGCGGTGCGGTGCGCGAGCTGCTTCACCTCGCCGGCGACGACCGCGAAGCCCCTGCCCGCCTCGCCGGCCCGTGCCGCCTCGATCGTGGCGTTGAGCGCGAGCAGGTTGGTCTGGCTGGCGACGGTGCCGATGATGTCGATGACCTGGACGATCTTGCCGACGGCATCGCTGAGCACGACCGTGTCGGCGGTCGCCTCCTCGACCAGCGCCTTCGCCGCATCGGCAACATCCGAGGTGCGCTGTGCCTCGCTCGCGGCTGTGGCCAGCAGCGAGGACACTTCGGTGATCGCTCCGGCGACATGATCGACATGGCCGGAGACGCGCTGCGTCGATCGCGTCGCCGCCCCGGCCCGCTCATCGACGACGCCGGAGAGCTGCGCGAATTCGCCGGCGGCCTGCGACAGCCGGGCCGCATGCTGCTCCAGCGCCTGCGCGATCGCCGCGATCCGCTCCTGGAAGGCGCCGTTGCGCGCCTGGGCCGCTTCCTGGCGCGCGACCTCGCCCGACAATGCGCTCACGCGCGCCTCGACAGCCTCCTGCTCGGCCTGCAGCCCGCGCTGATGCGCCAGCAGGGCGCGGCCGAGCATGCCGATCTCGTCGCTGCGCATCGCGAGCATCTCGAGCCCGCGCTCCTTGCGGTTCTCCGCCAGGGCCCGCGCCATCTCGCTGATCGGGCGGACCAGCCAGCGGTGCTCCAGCCTGACGATGAAGACGAGGCTGAACAACCCGAGCAGCGAGAGCAGCACCTTGTTCTGGTGGGCGCTCTCGACATGCTGCGACAGGTCGGCACTCAGCCGGCCGATCTCCTCGCCGAGCCCGCGCCGCAGGGCCGAGCGCCTGTCGGCGATCACCCTGAGCTCGGCTCGCGCCGTGGCAATGTCCGCGGCCTCGCGCATCGCCCTGGCGCGCACCGCGATCACCTGCGTATCGGCCTGCAGCTTGCCGTCGAGCCGGGTGGCGATGTCCTCGGCCGCGATCGCGAGCACCTCGAGATCGGAGGATTCGGGGCGGACACCTGAGAAGATCGCGACGCTGATCCGCTCGAACAGCATGGTCGTCGCTTCGAGGCGGCTGGCGAGATCGCTCTGGGCCGTCAGGCTGCGAGTGAAGGCTTCGAGCTTGCGCGAACCGATCAGCTCGGTCGCGACATACAGGCAGGACAGCGCGCCGAGCAGCACACCCCACAGCGCCAGGCGCTGTCCGACCGTCGCCTTGAAAGTCCTGGGAAACATGCCCGCCCGCCCGAAAGCCGGAGCGGACAATCTCATACACGCCTGAAGGAGGCGTTAACTACGAAAGCACGCAAAAAGGGCGCCGTTTCCGGCGCCCTTGGCAATCTCGATAAGCGACGAGCCTCAGAGCTTCTCGACCTGGCTGTATTCCAGCTCGACCGGCGTGGCGCGGCCGAAGATCGAGACCGCGACCTTCAGGCGGGCGCGGGCGTGGTCGACATCCTCGACGACGCCGTTGAACGAGGCGAACGGGCCGTCGGCGACCTTCACCTGCTCGCCGACCTCGAACACCACGGTCGGCTTCGGCCGCTCGATGCCCTCGGCGACCTGGCCCTTGATCCGCATAGCCTCGTGCTCGGGAATCGGCATCGGCTTGGCCTTGTCGGCGCCGAGGAAGCCGGTGACCTTGGGTGTGTTCTTGATGAGGTGATAGACCTCGTCGGTCATCTCGCACTTCACCAGGACATAGCCCGGGAAGAACTTGCGCTCGGTGTCGACCTTGCGGCCGCGGCGGACCTCGACGACCTTCTCGGTCGGGACCAGCACTTCATCGAACTTGTCGGAGAGGTTGCGCTGCGCGGCCTGATCCTTGATCGACTGCGCGACCTTGTTCTCGAAGTTGGAATAGGCGTGGACGATATACCAGCGTGTGCTCACGTTCTTGCTTCCGTTCAGCGCGCGAGGATGAGGCCGAGGCCCCAACGGATGACCGTGTCGGTGAAGAGGAAGAACAGGCTCGACATGAGCACCATCAGCAACACCAGGCCGGTGGTGATCAGCGTCTCGCGGCGCGAGGGCCAGGTCACCTTGGAGGCCTCGCTGCGCACCTCCTGCAGGAACTGGAAGGGATTCGTCTTCGCCATCGGGCTCGTCACCTCGGTTCCGGATCGCCGCTTTCGGGCAGCGATTCGGCGGTCCTGAAAGATTCGCGGCGCGGGGCTCAGGGAGCCGCGCGCCGTCGTTAGGGGCTTCTTACAACGCTCTTGCCCGCTCGCCAAGCGGCTTCTTGCGCGCCGCGGCGATGCGCGCGCTCGGCGCCGGCCTCACTGCCCCGCGGCTTCCATACCCTTTGCCGTCAGGACGCGCATGGCCGCCTCGCTCCGCAGGAAAGCAAGCAAGGCCCGGGCGCCCTCCGGCTGCGGGCTCGCCGCGCCGAGGCCGCCGGTATAGGTCGTGTAGTTCTGGATTTCGGCCGGCAGCGGCCCCACCAGCCTCGCCCCGGGGACGGCCAGGATCTCGCTGATCTGGTGAATTGCCAGATCGGCCTCGCCGGTGACGAGCCGCTGCGCAACCAGGCCGCCGGGCACCAGCATCGCCTTGGCCTTGATCTCCTCGGCGATGCCCATGGTTTCGAGCAGCTTCGCGAAATAGATGCCGCTGGAGCCGCCGGCAGCCGGGTCGATATAGGCGACCTTGCGGGCGGCGAGCAGCGCCGCCTTGAAACCCGCCATCGTCGCGATGTCGGGACGTGCCTCACCGTCCTTGACCGCGACGCCAACGGCGGTGCGCGCCAGATCGGACGCGGTGCCCGCGGCGATCTTGCCCTTGTCGATGAGATCCTTGACTGCGGCCGGTGTCAGCACGGCGACGTCGAAGGTCTCACCCGCGCTGATCCGGCGCTGCAATCCGCCGGCCGTGTCGTTGTCGATGATCAGCTTGTGTCCGCTCGACCTTTCGAACTCGGCGGCAACGGCCAGCACGACCGGCTTGAAGGCGCCGGCCGTCAAGACCTTGATGTCAGCTGCCCCGGCAAACCCCGAGGTGAGAATGCTGGAAAGCGCGAGCGCTGCGACCCGGATGCTTGAAAACAGCTTCATCGACAATCTCCGGCGGCATGCGCCAAGGCATGCGGGACGGCGCCGGAGCGTAAAGCCCACCGCTCGCGTGCAAAGCTGGCATCGGCGAAGCCGAGGTCACGTTCTCGCGAGACGGGAGGGTACGGAATAAGGGGCTGCGCCGCTGGGGGAGACCGGCTCGATCGCCAGCCGATCGCTGGCGCAGAGACAGGCGGCATCGCCGCGATTTGCGGCTGGCAGGGGCGGTAGGGCTCGAACCTACGACAACCGGTTTTGGAGACCGGTACTCTACCAACTGAGCTACACCCCTGTAGCGCCGGTTGCTTAGCCCGAACCCTATCCGCTTTTCAAGTCGAAATCGCAACCGCCCTGTTCAAAGTTGACTCAAATCGTCAGCCAGTCGCGCCAAGGCCTTGGCGTAGCGGGACATTGCGCTGCGCGCCGGCGGATGCGCCTTGGCGCAACGAAAAGGGCGGCGTCGCCACCGCCCTTTCAAGCTCCGCCGCGGGAGCGGCCTATCGTTCATTTCGGTAGGCGGCCGATGATCTTCTGCTTGCCGTCGACCACCTCGGCCAGGAAGCTCTCGCGCTGGACGTCGCCCTTCGCGTCGAAGCTCGTCTCCATCAGGATGCCGGGCTCCTCCTCCGGCTTGATCGTCGCACCGTGCAGGGTCGCTGCGACCTTGGTCGGCTCGAACTTGCCGAGCTTCTCCGTCGCCCATTTCACCGCATGCACGGCCATGTAGCCCTTGATGCCGTTGTGGTCGGGCACGAACTTGAAACGTGCCTCGAAGCGCTTGCCGAACTCCTGCAGAGCGGGGATCGGCGCATCGACGGTCTGGCCGACATGGCCGCGCACGCCATCGGCGGCCTTGCCGGCGAGCTCAATCACCTTCTGGCTCAGGATCGTGGTCTCGCCGATCACCGGCTTGCCGACATTCTGGTCGCGCATCGCCACCAGCAGCCGGGCGCTCTCCTCCTCGTTGAGGTAGACGAAGACGGCATCGACCGCAGCGTTCTTCACCTTGATCGCCTCGCCGGCGAAATCGGCCTGGCCCTGCTCGGTCGAGAGATCGACCGGCACCTCGATGCCGCGGCTCTTCAATTCCTTCACGATGGCCTCGTGCCCGCCCTTGCCGAAATCGTTATTGACCCAGACCACGGCGACCGACTTGGCCTTGACCTGGTCCTTCAGGTAGGCGGCGATCTTCGGCATCGCCGCCGACTGGCTGAGCGAGGTCCGGAAGATGAAGGGATTGCCCTGGGCGGTGTAGGCCGTGCCGTCGCCGGCCGCCAACTGCGCGATCTCGGCGCGCTGGGCGATCTGCATCGAGGCCATGATCGAGCCGGTATAGACCGGCCCGAGCACCGCATGAGTGCCCTCGTCGATCGCGCGCTGCACGGCGGCGCGGGCATTGGCCGGGTTGGTCTGCGTGTCATAGGCGACCATGTCGATCTTGCGCCCGAGAATGCCGCCCTTGGCGTTGATCTCCTCGACCGCAAGCTCGATGCCGCTCTTCCAATTGGTGCCGGCGGTCGCACCCGGTCCGGACAGTTCGGCGATGGTGACGAGCTTCACCTTGTCCTGCGCCAGGGCTGGCGTTGCCGCCAGGGCAAGCGCAAGGACGGCGGCTTTCACTGCGATGGTCATGGGGCTCCTCCCGAGCTTCGACGGCCGTTACAGGCTCTCGCCCAAGAGCATAGGCTCTAGGACACTGTATGCAAGATGATTTAGTGGCTACTGACAGTCACCCTCACGCCGCCATGATAAGCGGAGGTCGTCCCGGGCGTAGCGAAGCGAAGACCCGGGACCCATTCCGGAACCTCTACCGGAAAGGCTCAGGAATGGATCCCGGATCGGCGCCGCTTCGCGGCTTGTCGGGGATGACGAGGCGGCTAGTGCAGGCCGCTTGCCGCTTGAAACCGACACCTCAAATCGGTCTGTCAACTCAACCACGTACCGCGCCGGTGCGCAGCACATCGGCATAGGCGTGCCAGGCCCGCATGATGTGCCGGTGCAGGATCGAGTCGAGATCGGCCAGGCGCCCGGCCGCGAAGGCCTCGACCATCTGGTGGTGCTCTGCCATCGAGCGCTCCTGCTCGCCTTCCAGCGGGACCGAGAGATGCGTGCGCAGCGCCGCGACGCGGCCGGAGACCCCGCGATAGGCGTTGCCGAGATAGCGGTTGCCGCAATGCTGGAAGAAGACCTCGTGGAAGACGGTGTCGGCCCGGGCATAGTCGCGGCGGCTGCCGTTCGCCTGCGCCGTCTCCATCGCCAGGAGGGCGCCCTTCATCGCGGCGAGAGCCGCCTCGCGCGCCTTGCTCATGCATTCACGCAGCGCCTGCGTCTCCAGCATGTAGCGGAAGACGCAGAGCTCGGAGACGTCCTCCTCGGTCGGCGCGAAGACGAAGGTGCCCTTCTTCGGCACGATCGTCACCAGCCCCTGCAATTGCAGCCGCGCCAGCGCCTCGCGCACCGGCGTGCGGCTCACGCCCAGCGCCTCGCTCAGCGCTTCCTCCGACAAGGTCTCGCCAAGGCGCATCTCGGCGTCCACGATCGCATCGCGCAGGCGCTCCTCGACGATGGCGACCAGCGATTTCGGCTGCTCGACCTTGAGATCAGGCATAGGTGTCACGACCCAGGAAGGCCTCGTAGCTCGGCAGATCGAGCATGGCAGGCTCCAGCCCGCGCGTCGTGCCCGTGCGCTTGAGCTCGCGCGCGAAGGCCGCCATCATATGGGCGTAGGCCAGCGTCGAGGCCACCGGATAGCTCAGCAGCTTGAAGCCGAGCCGCTCGAAATCCGCCGCCGTCAATGGCGGCACCCTGCCCTCGACATAGTTGAACATCAGCGGTGCCGCGATCTCGCCCAGCGCCCGCTTCATCTCCTCTTCCGACTGCAGCATCTCCAGCAGCACGAGATCGGCCCCGGCCTGCGCATAGGCCTTGCCGCGCGCGATCGCCTCGTCGAGGCCGAGCGGCAGCCTGGCATCCGAGCGGCCGATGATCAGGAAGTCGGGATCGCGCCGGGCCGCGACAGCGATGCGGATCTTCTCGGCATGCTCCTCGGGCGTCACCAGCGCCAGCCCCTTCATCGCGCCGCAGCGCTTGGGCGTGACCTGGTCCTCCAGATGGATCGCGGCGACGCCGGCCGCCTCGTATTCGGCGACGGTGCGGGCGACGTTGTTGAGGTTGCCATAGCCGGTATCGGCGTCGGCGATCAGCGGCACCTTGATCGCCGCGGCCAGGGCCCGGCCGCGCGCCACCATCTCGGTCATGGTCAAGAGGCCGATATCGGGCGCGCCGATCAGGCTGGCGGAGAGGCCGTTGCCGGTCATGTAGACCGCTTCGAACCCGGCCTGCTCGATCGCTCTTGCGCCGATGGCGTCATGGCAGCCGGGCGCGACGACGAGGCCGGGCTGGCGCAGCCTGTCGGCGAGCGAATGGCGGGGACTCATCGCGTTCTCCAGTCCGTATGCAAGATACAGGAAGCTGGCACGATCCTCATCGTGAAGCCAGTGCCGCCGTCGCGATCGTCACCGGAAACGAAAAAGGGCGGCGTTGCCGCCGCCCTTTCCATAATTGTCGCGGAGCCGAAGCTTACGCGATGATCGAAGCGACGACGCCTGCGCCGCAAAGTCTGCGGTTTCCGCGGACGTCGTTGCCGCTTCGATCAAGCAATGATCGAAGCGACGACGCCTGCGCCGACGGTGCGTCCGCCTTCGCGGATGGCGAAGCGCAGCTTCTCTTCCATCGCGATCGGGACGATCAG
>NZ_FOAN01000011.1 GCF_900109525.1 Allobosea lupini
CACCAACACAAAACGCGACAACACAAAAGACCATATGCTTGCCATATCCTTCGCCGGCCCGGTGGCTTGAGCGAGGAGCCAGAACCCGATCCCATCCCGAACTCGGCCGTTAAACTCCTCAGCGCTGATGGTACTGTGTCTCAAGACCCGGGAGAGTAGGTCGTTGCCGGGCCTGTCAAGGATATCCCTCATCACATGACGTGACAGCGCGCGGCGCCAGGTGCCCAAAAGCACCCAGCGCCGCGTTGCCGTTTAAAAAAACCTTACCGCGGGGTGGAGCAGCCCGGTAGCTCGTCAGGCTCATAACCTGAAGGTCGTCAGTTCAAATCTGGCCCCCGCAACCAAATCTACCAAAAACCCCGTCGCAAATCCGACGGGGTTTTCG
This sequence comes from Allobosea lupini, assembly GCF_900109525.1. Taxonomy (GTDB): domain Bacteria; phylum Pseudomonadota; class Alphaproteobacteria; order Rhizobiales; family Beijerinckiaceae; genus Allobosea; species Allobosea lupini. The sequence goes on from NZ_FOAN01000011.1 coordinate 386, forward strand.
TCGTTCTGGGGAAGCAACGGAGACACGGAAGGCGGTCGCTCGCGGCTCTTTTGCCGTGCGAGGAGACCGCGATTCTCGCGGCAATCTAGGTTTCCTGGCCATCGAGTTCGGCGAAAAATTCGGTGAGACAGACCAGAGTGCTCAGTGTGCCCTGATCCGTGATCTTCTCCGTCGCCTTGTTCACTCTCAAACGCGACGCAGCCGCCGGTTCAGTTCGATAGCGCCTCTGCTCGACATCCGAGAGGCCCACCGACGCGACCAATGCAGCCATCCCTCTGCCAAGCTCTCGCGGCGATGTGCCAAGAAGGCTCGAGAACTGCATCAGGAGTTGCGAACTGGCATGGCTCAGGCCGCGCTCGTAGCCGACATACTGCTCCTCGCTGATATGTAGGGCCTTTGCGACCTCGGCCCGCTTCAATCGCGAGGCAAGCCGAAGACGCCGCATTCGATCGCCAACGATACGCTTGAATTCCGCCCGCCAGTCGCGATCCATCGGCGTCCCTCGATCTTGCTCCTTCAGCGTGCATCTATGCCCATGATGCAGTCAATAGCTGCAATCAGAGAGGTCCTGCCACGAATCGAACGGGCAGGGTCGCCATTGGGTTTACGCTCGCTGCAGGGCGAGCATCATCATGCTGCCGCCTATCGACAGGGGCAGCTGCGTACTACTCTTCGCTTCAGAGCGAACGACACGGTCGAGGATGCGAACCATGGCCCCCAAAACAGCCGGACAGATCCATATCGGCATTGGCGGCTGGGTGTTCGAACCCTGGCGTGGGACCTTCTATCCGGAGAATCTCTCGCAGAAGCGCGAGCTCGAATATGCCGCGAGCAAGCTGACCTCGATCGAGGTCAACGGCACCTATTACGGTTCGCAGAAGCCGGAGAGCTTCGCCAAATGGCGGGCGGAGACGCCCGATGGCTTCGTCTTCGCGCTGAAGGGCTCGCGCTTCTGCACCAATCGCCGGGTTCTGGCCGAAGCCGGGCCGTCCGTCGAGAAGTTCGTGACCTCCGGACTCAGCGAGCTCAAGGAGAAGCTCGGCCCGATCAACTGGCAGTTCATGGCGACCAAGGCCTTCGACCCCGTCGATTTCGAGGCCTTTCTGAAGCTGCTGCCGAAGGAGGTCGATGGCATCAGGCTGCGCCATGCCGTCGAGGTGCGCCATCCCAGTTTCCGCTCGCCCGATTTCGTCGCGCTACTACGGGAACACGGCGTCGCGGCGATCATTTCGGGCGATTCCGATTTCCCCCAGATTGCCGATGTGACGGCGCCTTTCGTCTATGCGCGGATCATGGGGACCAGCGAGGCGGAGGCGCAGGGCTATCCGGCGAAAGAGCTCGACGCCTGGGCCGGCCGGGCCACGGACTGGGCCAAGGGTGGCGCGCCGGATGATCTGGAACTGGTCGCGCCGGCGGCGGAGACGGCGCCACGCGACGTGTTTCTCTATGTCATCAGCGGCGACAAGGTCCGCAATCCCGCCGCGGCGATGGCGCTGATCGAGCGCGTGCGCGGCTGAGGCCTACTCCGCGGCGTGCTGGGCCGCCGGCTCCTGGCAGACATCGACCCATTCTGCGCCGGTGAGCGCTGCCATCCGCTCGGGAGCGATGCGGACCATGCTGCGAGTCGAGCCGGCGGCCGGCAAGACGATGTCAAACGCCTTAAGCGAGACGTCGCAATAGATCGGTAGTGGCTCCGCCAGGCCGAACGGGCAGACGCCGCCGACCGGATGACCGGTGATGTCGGAGACTTCCTCTGCCGCGAGCATGCGCGGCTTGAAGCCGAACGCGGTCTTGGCTTTCCGGTTGTCGAGCCGGGCGTCGCCGCGAGCGACGAGCAGGACGACGCGCTCACCCAAGCGCAGTGACAGCGTCTTGGCGATACGGGCCGGCTCGACGCCGAAGGCTTCGGCAGCGAGCTGAACGGTCGCGCTGCTGCCCTCGGTGAGCTCGACTTCGATATCGGGAGCATGCTGCGCAAAAAAGGCGCGGACGGATTCAAGGCTCACGCGACTTTCCTTCCAAATCGCCACCAGATCAGGGAAGCTACCAAGGCCGGCACGCCGAAGACGACGAGCAGGATCGGCGCTTCCTGCAGGAAGCTGTAGCCGGCCCGGGTGATGCCGACGATCAGATTGATCACCGAGACGGCGAACCAGAGCGGGATGAACAGCTTCATCGCGAAGACGATCGGATGCCGCCCGCCCGTGTTCAGCCGCGGCGCGATCAGGAGCAGGACGCCGAGCAAAGCGAAGCCGGCGGCGATGACCTTGACGGTGTGCATGCCGACTTCCCCTCGCGGTCTTCAGTGCCGGAAATGGCGATGGCCGGTGAAGACCATGGCGAGGCCGGCCTCGTCGGCCGCCTTGATCACCTCGTCGTCGCGCATCGAGCCGCCGGGCTGGATCACCGCGGTGGCGCCGGCCTCCGCCGCGGCCAGCAGGCCGTCGGCGAAGGGGAAGAAGGCGTCGGAGGCGACGACGGCGCCCTTGGCCAGGCTCTCGGGCGCGCCCGCCGCCTTGGCGGCTTCGCCGGCCTTCCAGGCGGCGATGCGCGAGGAATCGACGCGGCTCATCTGGCCGGCGCCGACGCCGACCGTGGCCAGGCCCTTGGCATAGACGATCGCATTCGACTTGACGTGCTTGGCGACGCGGAAGGCGAAGCGCAGATCGGCGAGCTCGGCCTCGCTCGGCTGGCGCTTGGTCATGACCTTCAGCTCCATGTCGTCGACCACGGCATTGTCGCGTGCCTGGGCGAGGAAGCCGCCGGCGACGGTCCGCAGGGAAAGACCCGCCTTGCGGACATCCGGCAGGCCGCCGGTCAGGAGCAGGCGCAGGTTCTTCTTGGCGGCGACGAGCGCGATCGCCTCCTCGTCGGCGTCGGGGGCGATGATGACCTCGGTGAAGATCTCGACGATCTTCTTCGCAGCTTCAACGTCGAGCTTGCGGTTCAGCGCGACGATGCCGCCAAAGGCCGAGACGGGATCGCAGGCGAGGGCCCGCTCATAGGCTTCGAGCAGCGAGCCGCCCTCGGCGACGCCGCAGGGATTGGCGTGCTTGACGATGACGCAGGCGGCGGTGCGGTCGGGGTCGAACTCGGCGACACATTCGAAGGCGGCGTCGGTGTCGTTGATGTTGTTGTAGGAGAGCTGCTTGCCCTGGACCTGACGGGCGGTGGCGACGCCCGGACGCTGCTCGGGCGTACGATAGAACGCGGCCCATTGATGCGGGTTCTCGCCATAGCGCATCGTCTCGGCGAGGCTGCCGCCCAGCGCCCGGAAGGCCGGCGAGGTGTCGCCGAGCTCATTGGCGAACCAGTTCGAGATCGCGGCGTCATACGCGGCGGTGCGCGAATAGGCCTTCTGCGCCAGCTTGCGGCGCAAGGTCAGCGTGGTCGCGCCCTTGTGCGTCTCGAGGTCGGCCAGCACGGCCGCATAATCGGAGGCCTCGACCACTACGGCGACGTCGTTGTGGTTCTTGGCGGCTGCGCGGATCATGGCGGGGCCGCCGATATCGATGTTCTCGATGCAGTCGTCATACGGCTTGCCCGCGGCAACCGTCGCCTCGAACGGATAGAGATTGACGACGAGCAGGTCGATCGGCGCGATGCCGTGACCGATCATCGAGGCCTGATGCTCCGGATGCGAGCGGATGGCCAGCAGGCCGCCATGGACCTTGGGATGCAGCGTCTTGACGCGCCCGTCCATCATCTCGGGGAAACCGGTCAGATCCGAGACGTCGGTGACGGCAAGGCCGGCCTCGGCGATCGCCTTGGCAGTGCCGCCGGTCGAAACCAGGGCAATGCCCAGGCGCGAGAGGGCGCGGGCGAAATCGATCAGCCCGGTCTTGTCGGAAACGGAAAGCAGCGCGCGTTCGACGCGGCGGAGTTCGTTCGGCATGGGAAGATCAGGTCCGGGTTGATGAGCGCGAGGCGCGGAATACTCGCGCGCGCCCTATCACGCCCGGGCTTTGCTGCAAAGCACAAGACGCCGCAGCCTTGCCTTGCGGCGAGGTCAGAGCGGCAGGTCAGGCTCGGCTTCGGCCTGTTCCTGCCGTGCCTCTTCGGCTTTGGTCCTGCGCTGCGCCGGCGTGCCGAGACGGGCGAAGCGCCAGATGAGCTGCGGCGTCGCCACGGCGTCGAACTCGACGACGAGCTGCGTGGTCTTGTGGCGGCCATCGGCGGCAGCGAAGAAGATGCTTTCTTCCAGCGCGACCCTGAGGCCGGAGGCCTCGAAGGCCCAGATTTCGCCGGAAGGCAGCGCGAGCAACGCGCCCTCGCCGTCGCGGATCAGGCTAGGCTTGACGTTGGGGTGCAGATGGAAGCGCGCGGCAGCCGGCAGGCTCGCCAGCGCGGTGGGCGGGCTCAAGCCGTCCTCGCCGACGAGTTCGCTGCCATTGCGGGACAGCAGCAGGCGGCGGGTGTGGACGGTGCCGAAGGCGCGCCGATAGCCATCATGGCTGCCGACCCATTCATGCCCATCCTCGCCGTCCTGGCGGGCGACGCGGACATCGGCCGGGCCGGCGATAATCCGCCGCTCGCCAAGCACCAGGCCGAAGACGGCGCTGGAGCGGTCGTTCAGCGTCACGGTCGAATGGGCGGCGGTGGCGCGGGCGGCGAGTTTGAGCTCGGGCGTGCCGAAGCGGCTGCCGCCGCAATTCACCACGATGCGCTGCGAGCCCGTCGACAATTCGAAGGAGAGGCAGCCGGCATGGGCCTCGATCGAGTTGGCACCGCGTGGGGGCGGCCCGGCCTCGACCACGACGATGCTGGTGCCGGCGCTGAGCCGGTCATAGCCGGAATAGGCGGCGTGCTCGATCGGCCGGGCGCGGACGTCGTCATAGGCGGCGAGCGTCGCCATCAGATCAGGCGGCGTCGCGTTCATGCCATTGAACAGAGCAAGCGCGCCATCGCCATGCCGGAACAGCTTGAGATGCGGCATCATCCGGTCGATCCCCATGATGACGGCGCGGGGCGGTTCGAGCCCGCGCGCGGTGAAGGTCTCGCGCAGCGGCAGGAGATCGAGCAGGAGGTCGATGAGGATGCGGGGATTGCGGCTGAGATGGCCGCCATCCGGCAGGATCTGCTGTTCCAGTTCGTCGGAGAGCGCGATCTCGTAGCGACGCAGGCGCCGCTCCTGGCCGTCGAGGCAGATAGCGGCGAAGCAGATCGCGATCAGGCATTGCAGCCGCGGCGCGCCTTCGACGGCGCCGGCGAGCGCCAGCTGGAGGCGCTCTGCCGTTTGCGCGACATGGCGGATGAAGCGCTCGTAGAAGGCGTGGTCGGCGCCTTCGAGCAGGAGCGGCGAATGCGACAGGAAGGACATCAGCCGGCGGGCGATCACAGCCGGGCGGCGGGCGACCTCGTCGCGATCATGCCGGCGGGCGATGAACTCGTCGACGAGGGCACGGGCGTTGGCGCGGGCGATCGCGGTGTCGGCGGCCCGTAAGTGACGCAGCCAGACGAAGCCGCTCAGCGCCTCGGACCAGGCTTCGCTTGGGGCTGCGACCAGGAAAGGCGATTCGCCATGGCAGTTCACGGTGCGGCCGGCGAGCGCGAAGTAGCCGGCATAGATCTCGCTCGCCGTGGTCGGGTCGGCGGTGCGCAGGTCGTGCGGGGCGAAGAGCAGGCGGCTGGCGCGCAGGCGGCCGAACGGCCAGAGCGCGCGCTTGGCGCCGACGACCTGGCCGCGCGTGCGCCGCGCCGCCCTGCCGATGGCTGCCCGTGCCAGGCCTCCGCGCTCCGACCAGCCGTTCAATGAAATCTGCTGCCTCGCCGTCCCGCCGCCTCCCTGCGAAGGCGAATCCCCGATCGAGTCATGATCTTATCAGGCGACACGCGTAAAATCCCGCCCATCCTGAAAGGCGTGGCGTTTCGCCGGCAAGCTGGTGCGGCAGCGTGCGCAATTCGCCCAGCGCCGTCAGCGCTTCGGCCTGGCCGCCGATTTCCTCGGGCTTGATCGGATCGCGGGCAAAGCCGTCGTTTCGCGCCAGGAATGTCTCGATCTGCGCCTCGCCTTCCGTGCGTTCCAATGAGCAGGTGCAGTAGATCAGGCGCCCGCCCGGCTTGGTGAGCCGCGCTGCCTGGTCGAGCAGGCGCGCCTGCAAGGCGGCGAGCTTGGCGACATCCTCGGGCTGCTTGGCCCAGGCGACGTCGGGATGACGGCGGATCGTGCCGGTCGCGCTGCAGGGTGCGTCGAGCAGGACGCCGTCGAAGGGCTCGGCCTCGAAGGTCGCGACATCGGCGGTGACGACCTCGGCGCTGAGCCCAAGGCGGTCGAGATTGGCCTTGAGCCGGCGCAGGCGCGGGCCGGAGCGATCGACGGCAACGACTTCTGCGCCCGATTGTGCGAGCTGCACGGTCTTGCCGCCGGGCGCGGCGCAGAGATCGGCGATGCGCTCGCCTGGCTGGACATTAAGGAGCCGGGCGGGAAGAGCGGCGGCGGCATCCTGCACCCACCATTCGCCCTCAGTGAAGCCTGGCAGGCCGGTGACCGTCTCGCGCCCGCGCAGGCGCACCGAGCCGGTCGGCAGGACGATGCCGTCGAGCCTGGCGGCCCAGCCGGCCGGATCGGATTTGACGGTCAGATCGAGCGGCGGCTCCTCGGCATGGGCCGCGGCGATCGCCTTGGCGATGTCGGGGCCGTAGGTCTGCGTCCAGCTCTCGCGCAGCCAGTCGGGCGTATCGGTCAGCGGATCGAGCTCGGCGAGGATTGCTTCGCGCTCGCGCGCCAGCCGCCGCAGCACGGCATTGCCGAGCGAGGCGTAGCGAGAGGAGCGGGCGTCCTCGTGCAGTTGACGGATGGCGAGGTCGACCGCCGCATGGTCGGGCACGTCGAGGAAAAGCAACTGCGCGGCAGCGGCGACCATGATCGGCTCGAACGGGCCGGATTTGCGCGGGCTGCCGCGTTCGAGGCGGGCGCCGACCACCTGGCGGATCGTGCCGAGACGGCGGAAGGCGACTGTCGCGATCGCGCGCGCCAACCCGGCATCGGCGGGCTCCAGCCCTGCCGCCTGCGCCATCCGCTCGAAGGTTTCATCGAGCGCGGTGCCGGCGCGCAGCACCTCGTCGATCAGCGTTGTGGCAAGGCGGCGCGCAGCGAGGCCGGGGGCGTCGTCAGCCGGCGCGCGGTTTTCGTGAGGAGCTGCCATCTCAGCCCCAGGGCCCGGGCTCGCGGCCGCCGGCGAAGGGGTTCCGGCTCGCGCCACTCGTGAAGCCGCCACGGCTCGCGCCGACACCCATGGCGCGCGCCTGCTCCATCAGTGCGGCGATACGGTTGCCGGTGTCGGGGTGGGTCGAGAACAATGAATCCATGCCGCGGCCTGAGAGCGGGTTGATGATGAACATGTGCGCCGTAGCAGGCTTCGCCTCGGCCGTCTCGTTCGGGATGTGGGCAACGCCGCCGGCGATCTTGGCCAGCGCGTCGGCGAGCGCCACGGGATTGCCGCAGATCTCGCCGCCGATCCGGTCGGCTTCGTATTCGCGCGAGCGCGAGATCGCCATCTGGACGATGGTCGCCGCCAGCGGGGCGAGGATCATCAGCGCGATCTGGACGATGGCGTTGGGGCGATTGTCGCGCGAGCCGAAGAACATGCCGAAGGAGGCAAGGGACGAGATCGCGCCGGCCATCGTGGCGCTGATCGTCATGGTCAGCGTGTCGTGGTTCTTGATGTGGGCAAGCTCGTGCGCCATCACGCCCGCGAGCTCGTCATAGCTCAGCGTGCGGATGATACCGGTGGTCGCGGCGACTGCGGCGTTCTGCGGATTGCGGCCGGTGGCGAAGGCGTTCGGCTGGTCTTCCTGGATGATGTAGACGCGCGGCATCGGCATGTTGGCGCGCTGGGCGAGGTCGCGGACCATGCCGTAAAGTTCGGGCGCGCTACGCTCATCGACCTGCTGGGCGTTGTAGGCGGACAGCGCCAGCTTGTCCGAGTTCCAATAGCTGAACAGGTTGGTCGCGACCGCGATGCCGAGCGCGATCAGCATGCCGCCGGCGCCGGCGAGCAGATAGCCGACCACGCCGAACAGCGCGGTGAGCGCCGCCATCAGCATGCCGGTGCGGACATAGTTCATGCAGAAGCCCCTTCTTGCGTCGTCGTCCGGCATTGGACAGGCTCGCCGGAATGCGGTTTCGTCCCTATGTGGTGGGCGCGATGCCGATCCTGCAAGAGAATGACCGATGATGAGCGCGCAGACGAAAACGGATGAGGTCGAGACCAACGCTCCCGCGAAGGTATTGTCGCCGGCGGCGCAGCGGGCTCTCTCGGAGGCGCAGGCGCGCCGTGCCGCGATCGATGCGAGGGCGGCCGAGCTCGGCCAGCAGAAGGAAGTCGACGGCCGCGGCGGGCTCGAGCCGGTCCGCTATGACGACTGGGAAGTGAAGGGCATCGCCAGCGATTTCTGACGTGCTCGGGAGAGACATATTTCGTGAGTCATCCCGGATCTTCGCTTCGCTCAGTCCAGGATGACCAGGTAGCGTTGAACGCCGAACCTTCCGCGTGAAGGCGGATCAGGCTGCCCGCGCTCGCCGCGCTGGCGCGGTCGTGTCCTGACCTTCCGTGGTGCGGAAGGTGCTGACGAGGCGGTTCAGGCGTTCGATCTGATCGAGCAAGGCACGCGCCGACGCCGCGCTCTCCTCGGCCAAAGCGGCGTTGCTCTGGGTCATCTCGTCCATATGGCTGACGGTGCGCGCCATCTCGTCGATGCCGTTGGCCTGTTCTCCGGCGGCGGCGGCGATCTCGTTGACCGTGGCCGAGACCTGCATCGAGGCCTCCACGATCTTCTCCAGAGTCTCGCCGGCCTGCCGGACCAGGCGCACGCCCTCGACGACCTCGGTGTCGGAGGAGCCGATCAGGCCGGTGATGTCCTTGGCGGCCTCGGCCGAGCGTTGGGCGAGGGCACGCACCTCGGCGGCGACGACGGCAAAGCCACGTCCGGCATCGCCGGCGCGCGCAGCCTCGACCGCGGCGTTGAGCGCGAGCAGATTGGTCTGGAAGGCGATGCCGTCGATCACGCTGGTGATCTCGGAGATCTTCTTGGAGGCGCCCTCGATCCGCGCCATCGCCTCGATCGCGTCCTTGACGATCTCGCCGCCGGTGCGGGCCACGGCCGAAGCGTTGTCGGCGAGCGTCACCGATTGCCGCGACGACTGCGCCGAGCTCTTGACCGAGGCGGTGAGCTCTTCGGTGGTCGCCGCGGTCTGCTGCAAGGCGGAGGCCTGCTGCTCGGTGCGCGAGGACAGGTCGTTGGCACCGCTGTTGATCTCCTGCGAGGAGGCGGCGATGGCAGAGGAACTCGTCTTGATGCTCGCGACCATCTCGCCGAGCTTGGCCATGGCGTCGTTGAAATGGTCGCGGATGCTGGCGTATTCGGCCGGCATGTCGTCGGCCATGCGATGAGTCAGGTCGCCGCGAGCGAGCGCCGCCATGCCGTTGCCGACATAGCCGATCGCCTTGTCGCGCTCCTTCGCCTTGGCTTCCTCGACGGCACGGGCCTCGGCCTCGATCTTCAGCCGGGCGGCCTCGGAGGCTTCGAGATACACCGAGATGGCATAGTCCATGTCGAGCAGGGCCGCCTTGACGATGGCGCCGATCTCGGCGCCGCGCTCGGCCGCGCCGGGGAGCTGGCCGCCGAAACGGCTCTTCGGCCAGCGCTCATCCAGCACCTTGGCGAGCAGGTTCTCGAGCAGCAGGGCGTAACCGCCGATATACCAGCGCGGCTCCAGCCCGATCTTGGCGTGGATCTCGCCGACAGTCGTGACCGCGCGGACATAGTCCTGGTCGAACTGGCCCTTGGCTATGCGGTTCCAGTGCGAGATCTGGCGGTTCTTCGCGCCCTCCATATGGGCGGCATTGCTGAAGAAGGCCTTGGTCTCGGGGAACGCGGAAACCTGGGTGTAGAAGGCATCGAGCGCGCCGGGCAGGGCGCCGAGGATGCTCTTTTCCATCCCGGCGATGCGCCCGCGCGCCTCGCGGTCAAGCTGCATGAAGTCCAGCCGCCTGTCGAGCTGATCCCCTGACGACATGATGTGATCCCCCAACCACGATGCGCGGCGCCCTTTGGCCACTCTGGAATCAGAGCAAAGTATGGTTAAGAAATGAAGAATAGTTGCTTAGCTGGTTCCTTGCACCTTTTGCGTGTTGTGCCGTTTCGACAAGCCGCCGCTGATTGCAGAAGGGCAAAGCTGTTCTGACGGCGCGAATTCCGGTCGGGCAAAAACCGCGCTAAGAGGGCGGCGCATATCTGTCGGAACAGGCAAGGCATGAGCGGCGACGGCAAGAGAATCGAGGCGCTGCGGCGGCTCCTGACCGAGGCGTACCAGAAGCTGGGGCTGAAGCTCGGTTTCTCGCTCTGGGATGGCTCTCGCGTGCCGGCTGACTGGCCTGCGGATGGGCTGATGATCGCGATCCGCGATGCCGGCGTCGTCGCGGCGCTGCTGCGCAAGCCGAAGCTCGATACTTTGCTGCATCTGCACGTCTCCGACCGGATCGCGATCGAGAACGGCACGATCTTCGATCTCGCCGCGGCAAGGCCCGACGGCAAGGTCGGCCGGCTGGCACGCGGCATCTCCAAGATGGCGGCGTTCGACGTCGTCAGGCACTTCCTGTTCGCGCCGGGCCAGGCGCCGCAGGCGGTTCAGCACATCAAGGGCGACGAGATCGCCCGTGACGGCAAGCCGGCGACCAACAAGGCCAATATCGCTCATCATTACGACGTCTCGAACGCATTCTACCGGCTCTTTCTCGACGAGCGCATGGTCTACACCTGCGCCTATTTCACCGAGGATCATGACGATCTCGAGCGGGCGCAGACCGACAAGCTCGAGATGATCTGCCGCAAGCTGCGCCTGAAGCCGGGCGACAAGCTGCTCGACATCGGCTGCGGCTGGGGTGCGCTGGTCTGTTATGCCGCCCAGCACTATGGCGTCGAGGCGCATGGCGTGACGCTGGCCGAGGAGCAGCTCAAGCTGGCGCGCGAAAAGGTCGAGGCGCTTGGCCTGGAGGACAAAGTCACGCTCCATCTCAAGGACTTCACCCAGATGGAGGGGGAGTTCGACAAGATCTCATCGATCGGCATGTTCGAGCATGTCGGCATCCGCAACCACCCGACCTATTTCCAGGCGGTGAACCGGCTGCTCAAGCCCCGCGGCCTGTATCTGCACCATACGATCTCACGGCGGGCCAAGAAGACGGAGAAGGCCTTCAACAAGATGCCGGCCGAATACCGGGCCCTGGTCCGCTATATCTTCCCGGGCGGCGAGCTCGATCATCTGGGCATGTCGATCGCCAATCTCGAGCGTTATGGCTTCGAGGTCCATGATGTCGAGGGCTGGCGCGAGCATTACCAGCGCACGACGCGGCTCTGGTTCGAGCGGCTGAATGCGAACAAGGCGGCAGCCGAAGCGGAAATCGGGCCGGAGCGGACGCGGATGTGGCTGATCTATCTCGCCGGCTGCTCGCTCGCCTTCGAGCGTGGCGGGGCGCTGATCAACCAGACGCTGGTCTCGAAGCGGCGCAAGGGCCCGTCCGGGCTGCCGCTGACGCGGGTCGATCTCTATCGCTGAGCGCGCTTACGACAGGCGCAGGGCGAGGGGCCGAGCGCTGAAGCTCACGGCATCGGCGCCCGCTTCGGCGCGGGCATAGTGGAGGGCGTCGTCCCGGCTGCGGAAATAGCCGCCGCCGCGGCCATGGGTCTCGACCGCGATCCAGTGACCCTCGCGGTCGCGCCCGATCTTGAAATGCGGGCGGGTGGCTGAGGCGGCGGCGGTCGGCATGGCCGCCTCAAAAGAAACCGATCGTGGCGCCGAAGGCGAGGCCTGCACCGAAGACGATCATCGAGGCGAAGGCGGCTTCGGCGACGGTGAAGAGCGTCTGGGCGTGGCCGGAGAGGACGGAGCGGGACAGCGTGAACATCGAAACCCCCAAGGGCGGAGCGTTGATGTTCCGGCCTTGCGGTGCTCTGCGCCGTTTTCGCGGGGGGCTCTGAAAATGCGAATGGCGCCCGAAGGGGCGCCATCAGGTCAGGCCAGGCTGTCAGACCTATTTCTTCACGAAGGCGTCGAGCTTGCCGTAATGTTCGGCCAGCAGATAGTAGAAGGTCAGGCGCGACTTGGTCTTGTCGGCCTTCATGTGATCGCAGGTCGCCTTGACGGTGGCGTCGAGGTCGGCACTCTTCAAGCCAAGCTTCTTCTTCAGGAAATTCTCGCGGACGCGTTCGAGTTCGGCGGGGTCGGAGCAGGCGACATAGCGGGTGTCGGGCTTGCTCATCACCAATGCATAGGCCTTGCTCATGCCGGCGAAGGCGGCCTCGTTGACAGGCTTCTTGGCGAACTTCTTGACGTCGGCGAGATGATCCATCGGGTACCCCTCTCTAGACATATCGGTTCGTAGGCGCGCTGCACGCAGCGTTAACCGCCACGGAAAACGATATCCGGCTTTTTTGTCGCAGGCGAGAGCAGGGGTTCAGGAAAATCCCGTCGATTGCCCGGTGTTTTCGTATTGCATCTGCGAGATGGCCGACCGGCGCCAGGGGTTGTTGAAGCAGGGGGCGGCAAGTGCTGCGATGCAGCAATCGCCCCGAGGACCTTTCAGCCATGAAGCCGACGATCCTGATGGCCCCGCGCATGCCGGCTCGCCTGGTGGCGCGCTTGCAGGAACGGTACGAGGTGCTCGGGCCGATGAGCCATCCCCGGCCGGCGGCATTGCCAGCCGGAGCGGAGGCAGCGCGCGCGCTCCTGACAGTCGGAACCTGGAAAACCGACGCGGCCCTGATCGAGGCCCTGCCCAATCTCGGCCTCATCGCTTGTTATGGCACGGGCAATGAAGGCGTAGAGCGGGCCGCTGCGAGGGCGCGCGGCATAATGGTCAGCAATGCCGCCGACGCCAATGCGACGAGCGTTGCCGAATTTGCGATGGGACTGATGCTGGCGAGCGCCCGGCAGATCGGAGCCGCCGAACGCTTCGCGCGGGCTGGCCGCTGGCAGGGCAACGCGATCGAGCGCATGGCGACGGTGCCGGGCCTGGCCGGTCGCAAGCTGGGCATTTTCGGGCTGGGTGCCATCGGCCAGCGCATTGCGGTGCGCGCTGCCGCCTTCGACATGACGATCGGCTATCATAACCGTTCGCCGCGGCCGGAACTGCCCTATCAGTACCACGCCAGCCTGCTCGAGCTGGCGGAGTGGGCCGATATCCTGATGGTCTCGGTCCGCGCGAGCGGCGAGACCCGGCACGCGATCGATGCGCGGATCCTGCGTGCTCTCGGTCCGGACGGTCATCTCGTGAACATATCGCGAGGCATCGCGGTCGACGAAGCCGCACTGATCGAGGCGCTGGAAAGCGGAACGATCGCGGGAGCCGCGCTCGACGTCTACGAGCACGAGCCCGCGATTCCGGATCGGCTCAAAGCGCTCGAGAACGTCGTGCTGACGCCGCATATCGCCGCGAACGCGGAATCGGCCCAGGTCGCGCAGCAGGAGCTGCTGCTCGCCAATCTGGAGGCATTCTTCGCCGGCCGACCGTTGCTGTCGCCAGTCGCACTCTAGAGCATTTTCGAGCGAAGTGGACGCCGGTTCGCGTGAAGAAAATGCGACAAGAGAAAGACTTAGAGCAATTCTGCGATTCGAAGAATTGCGGAATTGCTCTAGGTGCGAGGGACTTTGCCGCGTATCGGCTGTCAGGGCATCACGATGACGGGCGTCCCCATGCGGACCCGGGCGTAGAGATCGATGACGTCGCTGTTGTGCATGCGGAAGCAGCCATAGGAGGCGGCAGTGCCGACCGAGCGCGGGTTGTTGGTGCCGTGGATGGCGTATTGGCCTCCGGGGCCGAGGCCGATGACGCGTGCGCCCATCGGATTGTTGGAGGCGCCGCCAGGGATCACGTCGGGCAGGCGCGGATTGTCGCGCTTGACCTCGGCCGGCGGGCTCCAGGCCGGATCGACCTGGAGCTCCTCGACATATTTGACGCCGCGCCACTGCTTGCCGGCCTTGCCGACGGCGATGGTGTAGCGCAGCGCCTGGCCGGGCGCGGCGATGTAGTAGAGCTTGCGCTCGGCGGTGCGGATCAGGATCGTGCCGGGCTGGTAGCGATAATCGGGGAAGTCGACGACCTCGCGCGCCTGGGCGGGACGCACCATGAGCAGCATCAGCAGCGAAAGCGCCGCCGCGATGATGAAATCGATTGGTCCGTGCCGGCCCGCCATGGCCTCCTCCTTGCGTGTCCTGACGCTTTGGAGGCGGATTTGGACGGGCTCCCGGTGAATCGAGGGTTCAGCAGCATGGTGAACCCTCGATTCAGCATGAATCCGGGCTTAATCCCGTGTCAGGCGAATGGCCGCTGCAGGTCGGCGCTCAGGCCTTCTCGACGACGAGCGTCGCGCCATCGACCCGCACGACGCGGATCTCGGTGCCGGCGAGAAGCTCGGGGCCGGTGACGCGCCAGGAGGAATCGCCGATGCGGATGCGGCCTTCGCCGCCGGTCATCGTAGCCTCCAGCCTGAAGACCTTGCCGATCAGCTGGCGGCCGCGATCGTTCAGGCCGCTCGCGGTGTCGGGCTCGTCGCTGCGGTGGCGCGTGACGACGCGACCGATGACGACGGAGGCGACGGCGAGGCCTGCGAAGACCAGCCAGGCGCCCTGCCAGGCGAGCCCGGTCAGCCCGACGACGGCGCCGGTCAACAGTGCGGCGAGCCCGAGCCAGAGCAGGAAGACGCCGGGCGCCAGCATCTCGCCACCGACCAGGACGAGCCCGAGCACGATCCAGCCCCAGCCGCCGAAGGAGGCAAACCAGTCGAGCATGTCAGCCCTCCGTGCGGCCCGCCGCCGGGACGGAGCCGGCGCGCCGCTTCGCCGCCGCATCCTCGCCGAACACGGCCCTGGTCAGCTGGGCAATGCCGCCGACGGTGCCCGCAAGCGCTGCGGCCTCGATCGGGACGATCACCACCTTGCTGTTATGAGCGCTCGCGATCGCCTTCAGCGCCTCGGTATAGCGCTCGGCGATCAGGAAGTTGGCGGCCTGGATGTCGCCCCTGCTGATCGCCTCGCTGACCATGGCGGTCGCGGCTGCCTCGGCCTGGGCCGAGCGCTCGCGCGCCTCGGCGTCGCGGAAGGCCGCTTCCTTGCGGCCCTCGGCCGCGAGGATCTGCGATTGCTTCTGCCCTTCCGCCTTGAGGATCTCGGCCTGGCGCAGCCCCTCGGCCTCGAGCACGGCGGCGCGCTTCTCGCGCTCGGCCTTCATCTGACGGTTCATCGCGCCGGCGATATCGGCTGGCGGCAGGATGTCCCTGATCTCGATGCGGGTGACCTTGACGCCCCAGGGCGAGGCGGCGGCGTCCATCACCCGCAGCAGCCGCTCATTGATCTCGTCGCGATGCGAGAGCAGCTGGTCGAGGTCCATCGAGCCGACCACGGTGCGGATATTGGTCATCGTCAAGACCATCAGCGCCTGGCCGAGATGGGAGACCTCGTAGCAGGCCTTGGCGGCATCGAGCACCTGGTAGAAGGCGGCGGCGTCGATGCGCACGCCGGCATTGTCCTTGGTGATGGCTTCCTGCGAGGGAATGTCGAGCACCTGCTCCATCACATTCACCTTGTGGCCGATGCGCTCGATATAGGGGATGATCAGCCCGAGGCCGGCCCCCAGCGTGCGCGAATAGCGGCCGAAGCGCTCGACCGTATAATTGAAGCCCTGCGGGATGGTGCGGACCCCGAGCGCGATGGTCAGGATGACCAGCGCGACCAGTGCGACGACGACGATGTCGAAGCCAGTGGGATTCATCTCAGCTCTCCGGCGCAATCGGGGACTTCGGTTCAAGCGTGCCTTTGCGAGCATCTGATGACGGCTCGCGCGGCGGCTTGCCTTCGAGGTAGCCGACGACCCGCCACATCATCGTGCCGACGGCATTGCATTCCTCGTCGCTGAGCACGCCCATCATCGCCTCGATCCGGGCGGCGTGGATCGCCAGCGCCTTGCGCGTCAGGACCTCGCCATCCCCGGTCAGCCAGAGCCGGCGCACGCGCCGGTCGGCCTCGTCATTGCGGCGCTCGATCAGGCCGCGCCGCTCGAGCTCGGGCAGGAGCATGCTCATGGCGCTGCGGCCGACCAGAAGCTTCTCGGCAAGCTGCTGCTGGGTCAGACCGGGGGTACGGAAGACGTTGGCGAGCACATCGTAATGCGCCAGCTGGATGCCGAGCGGCGCCAGCGCCTCGGAGAAGACCTTTTTCCAGAGCTGGTGCATGCGCGCGACCGCGAGCCAGTTCTTGAAACGCGGCAGGTCCCAGGGAAGCCCCGACTTCACGGTGCTACTCGGCTCAGTTGCCGGTGCGGAAATTGGCTCTTGCATTTTGTTCATCGCTGAACATAATAGTTCAAGGCTGAACGAACAAGGTTTCCGATCATGCCCGGCACAGCGCTCCGCGTCATTCGTCCTCTCGTCCGCATCGGCAGTTTCATTGCTCCGCATACGGCCGGGCGCGCCGCCTTCAAGCTCTTCTGTACCCCGCCGCGCCCGCCCGGCCCACAGAGCCGGACCGGCAAGGCAATCATCGCCGCCCGCGGTAGGCTCGCGCTGGCGATCCGGCAGGCGGTATCCTACCCGTGCGGGACGGTCAGCACCTATCTGTTCGAACCTGAGCCCCGCTTGCAAGATGGCGATGGTCCGGCGCCGACAGT
This sequence comes from Allobosea lupini, assembly GCF_900109525.1. Classification (GTDB taxonomy): domain Bacteria; phylum Pseudomonadota; class Alphaproteobacteria; order Rhizobiales; family Beijerinckiaceae; genus Allobosea; species Allobosea lupini. Next base: position 17,047 of record NZ_FOAN01000011.1, read on the forward strand.
GATCCTGCTGCATGGCTGGAACAGCGAGGCGGCGTTCATGACCGCTTTCGTTCAGCCCTTGCTGGCGCAGGGCTTCCGCGTCGTCGCCTTCGACATGCCGGCGCATGGCACCTCGACCGGGGCCGAGCTCAACATCCCGCTCGGGGTCGGCGCGCTCGCCGCGGTGGCGCGTGTCTTTGCGCCAGTGCATGCGATCGTGGCGCATTCCTTCGGCGGGGCGATCGCCCTGGCGGGGTTGGCCCGCAGCGTGCCGGGCCAGCCGCGGGTCAAGTCGAATCGGCTCGCGCTGGTCGCGGCGCCATCCTCCGTCACCACGATCACCCGCAATTTCGGCGCGACGATCGGGCTTGGCCGCCGCGGCCAGGCGGCGCTGGAGCGCCGCATCCACAGCGTCGCCGGCAATCCGGTCGAGGCTTTCGAGGGCTGCGGGCAGCTGGAGGCGATCGGCCTGCCGACCCTGGTGATCCATGACCGGCAGGACCGGGAACTGGACTTCCATCATGCGCAGGCGCTGGCGGCGGCCGGGCCGTTCGTCACCTTGCAGGAGACGAGCGGGCTGGGACACCGGCGCATCCTGCAGGCCAGGCAGGTGGTGGAGAGCGTGACGCGCTTCGTGGTGGGGTAGCGTCCTAGCTCACACCCAGCCCATCAGCTCCCGGCGCACCACCGCCTCGATCACCTGCATGCCCTCCTCGGAATCGTTTAGGCAGGGCAGATAGGCGAACTCCTTGCCGCCATTGTGCAGGAAGATCTCGCGGTTCTCGCCGTCGAGCTCTTCCAGCGTCTCCAGACAATCGGCCGAGAAGCCGGGCGCGACGATGGCGAGCGACTTGGTGCCGCCCTGCGCCAGCGCCTTCACGGTCTCGTCGGTATAGGGCTGCAGCCATTCGTCCGGTCCGAAGCGCGACTGGAAGGTCAGGCGGAAGCGCTCCGCGCTGAGGCCGAGCTTGTCGCGCAGCAGCCGGGCGGTGACGGCGCACTGGCAATAATAGGGGTCGCCCTTGAGCAGGTACTCCTTGGGCATGCCGTGCAGCGAGCAGAGGATCACCTCCGGCTCGAAGGAAAGCTTGCCGAGCGAGGCGCGGATCGAGGTGGCGAGCGCGTCGATATAGACCGGGTCGGCGTAGTAGGGATGGGCGACCCGCACCGTCGGCTGCCAGCGCATCTCCATCAGCGCGCGGAAGGCCTGGTCGCAGGCTGTCGCCGAGGTCGGCGCGGCATATTGCGGATAGAGCGGCACCAGCAGGATGCGGTCGCAGCCCTGCGCGAGCAGCGCCTTCAGGCGGCTCTTCACATCCGGCAGGCCGTAGCGCATCGCCCAGTCGACGGTGATGCGGCCATCGGCAGCGCCCGCCAGCCGCTCGGCGAGCTTCTCCGTCTGCGAGCGGGTGATCGTCTTGAGCGGCCCCTCGTCGCGCTCATTGTTCCAGATCGTCGCGTAGTCCTTGCCCTTGCGGCTGGGCCGCGTCGACAGGATGATCAGGTTGAGGATCGGCCACCATTTCCAGCGCGGTTCCTCGATGACGCGGCGGTCGGAGAGGAACTCCTTGAGATAGGCTCGCATCGGCTTGTAGGTGGTGCCCTCGGGCGTGCCGAGGTTCATCAGAAGCACGCCGATGCGGCCGCTTCTGATGCTGACGTGGTCGGGAGGCAAGCTCGGCTCGAGGTTCATCGCATCCGCTTTCGTTCGGCTGTGATTTAGACGAGTTACGGTTTTCGTCCAGTCGGGCCTTACGGGGTGCGACACTGCGTGAGCAGGGGTCTCGCAAGGCGGCTGGGCTCTTGCTAGTCTTCGACCAAATCAAAACCGCAGGGGTTCGCGCCGATGACCAAGATGACCCGCCGCCACGCCTTCCGCGTCCTCGGCGCTCCAGCAGCCCTTGCCGCGACCGCGCCCGTGGCGAAGGCGCAGACGCCACCGGCGAGCTTCACGCTGCTGCTCGTCAACGACATCTACAAGATGAGCGACGACAAGGGCAAAGGCGGCTTCGCCCGCGCTGCAGGCATCGCCAAGGCCGAGCGTGCGCGCGGCGTGCCCGTGCTGTTCTGCCATGCCGGCGACTGCTACTCGCCCTCGCTGATGTCGGGTTTCGACCAGGGCGCCCATATCGTCGCGATGCAGAACAAGATGGGCATCGACGTCTTCGTGCCCGGCAATCACGAATTCGATTTCGGCAAGGAGAACTATCTCAAGCTCGCTGCCGCCCAGACCTATCCGACCTTCGCGGCCAATCTGCGCGACGCGGCCGGCAACCCGCTGCCGGGCCACAAGGATTCCCAGATCTTCGAGCTCGGCGGCATCAAGGTCGGCGTCATCGGCACGACCTTCGACCCGACGCCGCAGCTCTCCAATCCCGGCGACCTGAAATTCTCCTCGACCATGGAGGCGCTGCGGCGCGAGGCGCGCAAGCTCAAGGGAGAGGGCGCCGACATCCTCGTCGCGGTGGTGCATGCCGACCGGGCGATGGACTACGAGATCGTGCGCTCGCGCGTGGTCGACATCCTGCTGACCGGCCACGACCACGACCTCGCCATCGCCTATGACGGCAAGGTGGTGATGGTCGAGTCGAATGAGGAGGGCAATTACGTCACCGCGATCGACATCGCCGCCAAGGCAAGTGGCGAGGGCGCCAATCGCAAGGTCGAGTGGACGCCGACCTTCCGCGTCAACGACAGCCGCGCCGCGACGCCCGATCCCGAGGTCGCCGCCATCGTCAAGGGCTATGAGACCGAGCTGTCGAAGGAGCTCGACATCGAGATCGCGACGCTGGGCGTCCCGCTCGATTCGCGCACCGGCGTGATCCGCACGCAGGAGACCGCGATCGGCAATCTGATCGCCGACGCGATCAGGGCCGCGACCGGCGCGCAGCTTGCCATCACCAATGCCGGCGGCATCCGGGCCAACAAGCAGTATCCTGCCGGCCACAAGCTGACGCGGCGCGACGTCCTGAGCGAACTGCCCTTCGGCAACGCGACGTCGATGGTCGAGATCACCGGCAAGGATGTGAAGGACGCGATCGAGAACGGCCTGCGCGATGCGCCGCAGGGCTCCGGCCGCTTCCCGGTGGTGTCCGGTCTCACCTTCGAGGCCGATCTCAAGCAGCCGCAGGGCTCGCGCGTCACCTCGGTGAAGGTCGACGGCAAGGAGATCGATCCGGCCGGCAAATACACCGTCGCCACCAACAACTTCATGCTGACGGGCGGTGACGGCTACACCGCGCTCGGCCGTGGCAAGACGCTGATCGGCCTGACCGACGGCAAACTGATGGCCAATGAGGTGATGGTCTATATCCGCCGCCTCGGCACGGTCGAGGCCAAGGTCGAGGGGCGGGCCGTGTTGAAATAAGCGGCTCTGCCTGGTCGTCCTGGCGGGAAGCCCGCCGTACTTAGCGGCCGGGATTCATGCGACAGGTCAGCCGGGCTTCGCGAAGCCCGGCCAGTAATGCCCGTCCGGCGTGGGGCGCTTGCCGAAGATTGCCTGGCCGACCCGGACCACGGTCGCCCCTTCTTCGATCGCTTCCTCGAAATCGCCGGTCATGCCCATGGACAGGCCGGTCAGGCCGGGATGGCGCGAGAGCGCGTCGTTTCGCAGGCGGCGTAGCAAGGCAAAGCAGGGGCGGACCCGCGCCATGTCGGAGCTGAACAGCGCGAGCGTCATCAGGCCGCGTGGCTTCAGCCGCGGGAATTGCCCGAGCCGGTCGACGAAGGGCAGCAGCGCATCCGGATGCAGGCCGAATTTGCTGTCCTCGTCGGAGGTGTTGACCTGCACGTAGACGTCGAGGCTGCGACCCTCGCGCCCGAGCTGCCGGTCGAGCAGTTCGGCGAGCTTCAGGCTGTCGAGCGCATGGAACTCCCGGGCGAAGCGGGTGAGGTACTTGACCTTGTTGCTCTGGAGATGGCCGACGATGCTCCAGTCGATGGCAAGATCACCCAGCGCCTCGCGCTTGCCCATCGCCTCCTGGATCTTGTTTTCGCCGAAGGCGGTGATCCCCGCCGCGAAGGCGCAGCGCAGGACCTGCGCCGGCACGGTCTTGGTGATCGGCAGCAATCGAACCGAGGCGCGGTCCCGCCCGGCGCGCGCGCAGGCTCGGGCGATGCGCTCCTCGACGCCGGCGAGATTCGCTCGGAACGTGCCGGCAGGATCGCTGCCGAAGCGCTCGATATCCGCGGCGGAGAGAGACGCGTCGTCAGCGCGCTCGTCGTTCCGGTCGGGCTGGTCGATGTCTGCGGCCGTCAACGATTCCAAGTCCTGTCGGGGCCGCTGGGGGCGGTCTCAAATCGGCATAGGTAGAGCGTCATCGGCTACACATGCGGCTGGTCCAGTTGTGATGGAAGCATGGAGCTGGCCCGGACAGAACGTCCAGTTAGGCACTATCAAGTTGGGCCAGTTGACGATGTCTGCGTGATGTCGCCAGACCGTCTTCATGCGTTGCCCTATCGCTTCGCTGGAGCTGGCGCCCGGCAGCCGATCGTCGCGGTTCATTCGGTTGCTGGCGGATGGGTTGATCGCGGCAGCCTTTGCGGTTCTCATGCGTTTCCCGGGTCGCTTTCGGGACGGCTGGATGATCGATGCAGTGCTTGCCGGGCGTCCCGATAGTCCAGGCTCCGCGGTCGTCCGGGACCGGACGAGCATAAGGGGGCCGAGACGGCAGCGCGGCATGGCCCATCGTGCTGCAAGGAGGGGGAGGAACGATGACGATCGAACTCGGACATGCTCGAGATACGATGCGGCGATCCGCGGGCGCCGTGGCATGCGGCATCGCGTTGCCGCTCCTTTTGGCTGGCTGCGGTGGCGGCGAGGGATTGTCGTCGCCGTCCTCGGGCAGTGCGGCGAGCGCGCCGGCTCCGGCCGGGATCTCGCGCGATGCCCTGGTCGGGCGCTGGGGTGTCGCCTCCTTTCATACGGAAAAGGACCGCAAGCGCACGGAAGCCGAGGCGCGGGCACAGTGCAAGCAGCCCTATGTCATTGCGCAGGGCCCGGGCGACGGCGTGATGATGCACGCTGCCGACGATCCCAAGCTCTATGAGCTCAGGCTGAAGGCCGGAGCGGGCGGCAAGACCTATCTCGGCTTCGAGGCGCCGGCCGGCGATCCGCAGGACCGCGAGCTGCTGTCGGTGAAGCCGAAGGAATTCGTGGCGCGCTTCGTCGATCCCGATGTGCATGCCCGCTACGGCACCTTCATCTACAGCCGCTGCGGCTGAACGGAGGCGATAAGATGAGAGAGATCATTCGCGCCGCCCTGCATGGCCTGATCGTCTCCGGACTGGGGCTGGCGCCGGTTCTTACCCTGCCGGGCGTCGCGGCGGCGCAGCCACGCCCGCCGGCGGCGCTGCAGGAGACGATGGACATCGGCGACGAGCCCGGCCGCGTCTCGACCGAGGAGGTCAGCATCACCGAGGGCCCCTATGCCCGCCAGATGGTGCTGTTCCGCTCGAACGAGGCGCCCGGCACCGTGGTGATCCATTCGGCCGAGCGCTTCCTCTATGTGGTGCAGGGCAATGGCCGGGCCCTGCGCTACGGCATCGGCGTCGGCCGCGAGGGCTTCACCTGGTCAGGCCAGGTCCAGGTCAGCCGCAAGGCGGAATGGCCGGACTGGCGCCCGCCGCCGGAGATGCTGCAGCGCCAGCCCTATCTGCCGCGCTTCATGGCCGGCGGTCCAGGCAATCCGATGGGATCGCGCGCGCTCTATCTCGGCTCGACCGTCTTCCGCATCCACGGCACCAACCAGCCGGAGACGATCGGCCAGGCGATCTCGTCTGGCTGCTTCCGGCTCGCCAATGGCGACATCGCCGACCTCTACGAGCGCGTGCCGCTCGGTACCAAGGTCGTCATCCGCCACAAGGCAACGCTATGACCGACCCCGCCGCTTCCGCCGACCTGCAGAAGGAACGGACAGACATGTCGAAGGTCTCCTGGTCGAACGCCTCCTGGCTTGCCCGCAGCGGTCTTTGCCTCGCCGCCCTTGTCGGCTTCGCACTTCCTGCTGTTGCCGGCACGCTCGACACCGTGAAGCAGCGCGGCACGCTGCAATGCGGCGTCAGCGAAGGGGTGGTCGGCTTTTCGGAGAAGGATGCCCAGGGTTCCTGGCGTGGCTTCGACGTCGATTTCTGTCGCGCCGTCGCGGCGGTCGTGCTCGGCGATGCCGGCAAGGTCGCCTTCACCCCGCTGTCGGCGAGCCAGCGCTTCGATGCGCTGAAGGCCGGCACGGTCGACCTCCTGGCGCGCAACTCGACCTGGACGCTCGGGCGCGAGGCCGAGCTCGGGCTGGCATTCGCCGGCATCACCTATCACGACGGCCAGGGATTCCTGGCGAAGCGCGCGCTCAAGGTCGATTCAGCCCTGTCGCTCGACAAGGCGAAGATCTGCGTCGAGGCCGGCACCACGACGCAGCTCAACCTCGCCGATTTCTTCAAGGCCAACTCGATGACCTATGAGGAGAAGGTCCATCCGAGTGCTGCCGAGGCCTTCGCCGCCTTCGAGGGCGGGCAGTGCGACGTCCTGACCCGCGACCAGTCGGCGCTGCATGGCGAGCGGCTCAGGCTGGCCAAGCCGGCAGAGGCGATCGTGCTGCCGGACGTGATCTCGAAGGAACCGCTCGGGCCGGTGGTGCGCAGCGACGACTTCCCCTGGTTCACGGTGGTGAAATGGGTGAACTTCGCGCTGGTCAATGCCGAGGAACTCGGCGTCTCCGCTGCCAATCTCGACGATGCCCTCAAGTCGCAGAAGCCCGACGTGCGTCGCTTCACCGGGGCGGAGGGCGGCTTCGGCAAGGCGCTCGGCGTCGAGGCCGACTGGGCGGTCCGCGCCGTCAAGGCGGGCGGGAACTATGCCGAGATCTACGAACGCAATCTTGGCACCGGCTCGAAGCTCGGCATCCCGCGCGGGCTCAATCAGCTCTGGAACATGGGCGGCGTGCTCTACGCCCCGCCGCTGCGATAGGCGCCGGCCCTCCGCCTTCAGGACTGAAACAGGCGGCTGTACTGCGTCTCGTGCCAGGCGCTCGCCATCGCCAGCGCGGGGGCGAGGTTGCCGACCTCGTCGTCGCGAAGCGCGCGGGCCCGGGCCGCGGCTTCGCCGATGGCGGTGGCGGCCTCGATGAGCAGGCGCTGGCCGGCGGTATGCCCGAGCGGTACCAGCTTGATCGCAGCAGTCACTTGCCCCTCGACATAGACCCAGAGAAATCCCTTCAGGGCCGCTTCCGGGGCGATACGCCAATGCTGGCCGGCCAGGGCGAAGGCGGCGGCGTAGGTCAGCGCGTCGCCGGCATGATGCCGGGCGGCGGGGACGTCGAGATCGGCGAGCAGCCGCAGCAGCGCCTCGCCCTGCCGCTTGTCCTCGCGCTGGAATTCCCGGCTTTCGCGCCCGGCTCCGAGCCAGGCATTGGCCATCAGGAAGCGCTCCTGGTCGCCATTCTCCAGCGCCGTCGCCATGCGCCAGAACAGCGCGCCGTCGAGCTGCGCGACATTGGCCCTGAGCGTGCCGAGGATCCAGTCGCGCGCGCTCGCCTCGTCTGAGACCCAGCAGGCGTGGACGGCCGCTTCGAGCCCGCGCGAATAGGAGAAGCCGCCGACCGGCAGGCCCTGGCTCACCAGGCGCAGCAGATGCAGCGGGAGCGCATCCCGGTCGCCGCCGGAGGTTGGGGCGCCGTCCATCTCTCAGGCCCCGGCCGTGCTGGCCTCGCTGGCGTGCGGCGTCCGCAAGCCGCCATGCGCCACGATGAAATCGACGATCGTGTCGAGGCCCTTGCCGCGCGAGAGATCGGTGAAGCCGAAGGGGCGCTTGCCGCGCATCCGGGCCGCATCCGTCTGCATCACGTCGAGATCGGCGTTCACATAAGGCGCGAGGTCGCTCTTGTTGATCACGAGGAAGTCGGATCGGGTGATGCCAGGCCCGCCCTTGCGGGGGATGTCTTCGCCCTGACACACCGAGATCACATAGAGCGTGAGGTCGGCGAGGTCGGGCGAGAAGGTCGCCGCCAGGTTGTCGCCGCCGGATTCGATGAAGACGATGTCGAGGTCCGGGATCCGCCGGTTGATCTCGGCGATGGCCTGCAGGTTGATCGAAGCATCCTCACGGATCGCCGTATGCGGGCAGCCGCCGGTCTCGACGCCGACGATGCGCTCCTCGGGCAGCGCCTGCCGGCGCACCAGCACCATGGCGTCTTCCTTGGTGTAGATGTCGTTGGTGACGACGGCGATCGAGTAGTCCTCCCGCATCGCCTTGCACAGTTTCTCCGTGAGCATCGTTTTGCCCGAGCCGACGGGGCCGCCGATGCCGATGCGGAGGGGGCCGTTCTTCGAGATCATGAGCGCAGAGCCTCGAGCAATGGATATGGCCGACAGCCTACAGGCTTCCCGCGCGGGATTCAGCCATGACGGTGATCGTGCTTCCCGTCGCCATGGGAATGCCCATGACGATGGGAATGCCCGTGATCGTGATGGTGGTGCCCGTGATCATGCGAGTGGGCGTGGTCATGGCTGTGGCCGTGATCGTGTCCATGGTCATGTGCGTGACTGTGGCCGTGGCCGGAATAGGCGCCGCGCACCGGATCGAAGGGCGCGACGATGTCCTCGACCTCAGCGCCGAGCCCCTGGAGCATGGCCTTGATGACGTGGTCGCGCAGGATCAGGATGCGGTCCGCCGCGATCGCCGCGGCGAGATGGCGGTTGCCGATGTGCCAGGCGAGTTCGGCAAGATGCAGCGGATCGCGGGCCTTGATCGCATAGAGCGGCTCGTCGGCGGCGGCGATCTCGACCAGGCCGCCGCCCTCGATCGCCAGGGCGTCTCCGGCGGACAGCACGACGGTTTCGGGCAGATCGACCAGAACCTTGTCGCCATCGATGGTTTCGATCATGCGCCGGCGCAGATGCCGGGCGTCGTGCTCGAGGACCGCGCGACCAAGCACGGGCTCACCTTGCGCGGCCGCATCAACCGCGCGCCGGATGGCTATGGCTTTCAACATGCTGAACCCCGTTTTCGACGCGGTCCTGCCCGAGCAGGGATCAAAGTCCGAAAACTATCCCAAAGCGAGGCGAGGCGTCAGTATCCGGTTGCAGAACAGCTTCGATCCGGACATTCGTCAACGCTCGATCGAGGATCAATTGCCGAAATTGCTCAAATAATGAGCGAACGATGATAATACAGGCTCTAAATTGCTCTCGGTTGAAGCATGAGGCGGCTTACGCCGGCTGAAGCGCGGTCCATGAACGCAATCGTGCCTACTCGATCCTCCGAACCGGCCCATTCGACCGTGGCTTCGCCGGCTCGCGCCCAGTATGCGGCGCAACCGAGCGCGTGGCCTGCCGAGCTCGAGCTGTGGTTCGCGCTGAATGCCGGCAAGACCCGCCTCGTCCGCCGCCGGCATTTCGGCCCGCTCGTCGTGCAGCGGCCGTTCCACCCGGAGAAGGACGGGACCTGCCATGTCTACCTGCTGCACCCGCCGGGCGGGGTCGCGGGCGGCGACCGCCTCGATCTGCGCTTCCATCTCGACGCCGGAGCGCGCGCGCTGCTGACGACCCCGGGCGCGACGAAATTCTATCGCAGCGAACACAGCGCCAGCATGCAATCGGTCGATGTCGCGATCGGGGCCGGCGGGGTCTGCGAATACCTGCCGCAGGAAACCATCGTCTTCGACGGGGCCGATGCGCGGATCGAGACGAAGGTGTCGCTTGCCGCCGACGCCACCTATGTCGGCTGGGACTTCCTGTGCGTTGGGCGCCCGGCGGCCGGCGAGCGTTTCGAGACGGGGCGCCTTAGCCAGCGCATCGAGATCGTGCGAGATGGCCGGCCGATCTGGTTCGAGCGCCTGGAGCTGCAGGGCGGCTCGCCTTTGCTGGAGGCTGCCTTTTCCCTGGCCCGCCAGCCGAGCTGGGGAACGATGGTCTATGCCGGCACGGTCGCCGAGAATGCGGCGGAGCAGGTGCGGGCCGCGATTGGCGCGGCGGGAGACGGCGTCTTCTGCGTCAGCCAGCTCGAAGAGGCCGTGGTTTGCCGCTATCTCGGGCCACGGGTCGCTGAGGGCAAGGCCTTGTTCGTGCGGGCATGGAACGTGCTTCGGAGCCTGGGGCAGGGCAAGATGGCCGAGGCGCCGCGCATCTGGGCCACCTGAAACGATCGACTGCGAGGATGGGGGAAGGCGATGGAGCTGCTTCCGCGCGAGAAGGACAAGCTTCTGCTCTTTACCGCGGCGCTGCTGGCGGAACGGCGCAAGGCACGCGGCGTCAAGCTGAACTATCCGGAGGCCGTCGCCTATATCTCGGCGGCGATCCTGGAAGGCGCGCGCGACGGGCGTACCGTGGCGGAGCTGATGTCCTATGGCGCGACGCTGCTGACGCGCGAGGACGTCATGGACGGCGTTCCGGAGATGATCCACGACGTGCAGGTCGAAGCGACCTTCCCGGACGGGACCAAGCTGGTCACCGTCCACAACCCGATTCCGTGAGGCGGCGCGATGATCCCGGGCGAGTTCTTCATCGAGGACGGCACGATCGAACTCAATGCCGGCCGCGAGCGGCGATCGATCGAGGTCGCCAATTCCGGCGACCGGCCGATCCAGGTCGGTTCGCACTATCATTTCTACGAGACCAACGCGGCGCTGCAGTTCGAGCGCGAGACGGCCAGGGGCTTCCGGCTCGACATTCCGGCGGGGACAGCGGTCCGTTTCGAGCCGGGACAATCGCGCACGGTCACGCTGGTGGCGCTGGACGGCGACAGGGTGGTCTACGGCTTCAACGCCAGGATCATGGGCAGACTGGAGGCCTGAGATGGTGCGCATCACCCGCGAGAATTACGCCTCGCTCTACGGCCCGACCAAGGGCGACCGGATCCGCCTCGCCGACACCGAGCTCGTGATCGAGATCGAGACTGATCACACGATCTATGGCGAGGAAGTCACTTTCGGCGGCGGCAAGGTCATCCGCGACGGCATGGGCCAGAGCCAGCGCAATGCCGCCGAGGTGCCCGACCTCGTCATCACCAATGCGGTGATCCTCGACCATTGGGGCATCGTGAAGGCCGATGTCGGCATCAAGGATGGGCGCATCGCCGCGATCGGCAAGGCCGGCAATCCCGACATCCAGCCCGGCGTCGACATCGTCATCGGCCCCGGCACCGACGTCATCGCCGGCGAGGGCAAGATCCTGACCGCTGGCGGCGTCGACGCCCATATCCATTTCATCTGTCCGCAGCAGGCGGAGATGGCGCTTACCAGCGGCACGACCACACTCGTCGGCGGTGGCACGGGACCCTCTGTCGGCACGCTCGCCACCACGGTGACGCCGGGACCCTGGTACATCCACCGGATGCTCGAGGCGATCGACGACCTGCCGCTCAATGTCGGCCTGCTCGGCAAGGGCAATGCAAGCCTGCCCGAGCCGTTGCGCGAGCAGGTCCGGGCGGGCGTCATCGGCCTCAAGCTGCACGAGGACTGGGGCACGACTCCGGCGGCGATCGACAATTGTCTTTCCGTCGCCGACGAGATGGACGTTCAGGTCGGGCTGCATTCCGATACGTTGAACGAGAGCGGCTTCGTCGGTGACACCTTCGCGGCGACGAAAGGCCGCGCGATCCATTCCTTCCATACGGAAGGGGCGGGGGGCGGCCATGCGCCGGACATCATCACGGCGGCCGGTCAGGAGAACATCCTGCCCTCTTCGACCAACCCGACCCGGCCCTACACGATCAACACCATCGACGAGCATCTCGACATGCTTATGGTGTGCCACCACCTCAGCCCTGAGATCCCCGAGGACGTCGCCTTCGCCGAATCGCGCATCCGCAAGGAGACGATCGCGGCGGAGGACATCCTGCACGATCTCGGCGCCTTCTCGATGATGTCCTCGGATTCGCAAGCGATGGGACGCATCGGCGAGACGACGCTGCGCTGCTGGCAGACTGCGCACAAGATGAAGGTCCAGCGCGGGCCGCTGCCGGAGGACAGCGCGCGCAACGACAATTTCCGCTGCAAGCGCTATGTCGCCAAATATACGATCAACCCGGCGATCACCCATGGCTTCGCCCATGAGATCGGCTCGGTCGAGACCGGCAAGCGCGCCGACCTCGTGCTGTGGAAGCCGGCCTTCTTCGGCATCAAGCCGTCGCTGGTGCTGGTCGGCGGCATGATCGCCACCGCGCCGATGGGCGATCCGAACGCCTCGATCTCGACGCCGCAGCCGGTCCATTACCGGCCGATGTACGGCGTGCTCGGGCGCGCCCGCGGCAAGACCGGGGTCACCTTCGTCTCGCAGGCGGCGCTCGACGACGGGATCGGCGACAAGCTCGGCCTGAAGAAGCAGCTGGTGGCGGTGAAGGGCACGCGCGGCGTCCGCAAGAAGGACATGATCCACAATGCGCTGACGCCCAAGATCGAGGTCGATCCGCAGAACTACCAGGTGCGCGTCGATGGTGAGCTGATCACCTGCGAGCCCGCGACCTCCCTCCCGATGACGCAGCGCTACTTCCTGTTCTGAGGGGAGGCAGCCGGCACTGAACTCCGCCGTAGCGAGAAGCCTGATCGGCCTGGGACGGGGATGCGCCGTGCCGGGGTGATCCCGGCGAACAACGGAAAGAAGATCGGCGCCGGTGGCGCGCGTGAGCCCGAAACGAACGTTTGACGGGTCGCCTTGATCGGTGCCCCGAGGGGCGATAGTGACGAAAGCCTGCGTCCCGTCGCGGAACGGGCATTCGGCCGGAATGCGGCCGCGCGAGAGCCGAGGGCGCGCGAGGCAGGGCATGAGAGTACGCAGCGCAAGAAGGCCGGCAGGGACCGCGACAGCGCAGGTGACGAAGCCAAGCCCGATGCGCGGCGAGATCGTCGCCGCCGCTGCCGAGATCATCGTCCGCAAGGGCTACGCTGCCTGCACGATGCGGGCGGTGGCGGCGCTGGTCGATATGAAGGCCGGGAGCCTCTACTACCACTTCAAGTCGAAGGACGAGATCGTCGAGGAGATCCTCAACCAGGGCATCGAAACGCTCCATGCCCGGGTCGCGGAGGCGCTCCGCAGCCTGCCGGCCGATGCGCCGTTCGCGGGCCGGCTCTCGGCAGCGGTCGGGGTGCATGTGGCAAGCCTGGTCGGCAAGGACCAGCAGCACATGCACGTCTACGAGCATCTGCCGCCGGTCATCAAACGGCGCAGCCGCAAGATGCGCGAAACCTATACCCGGCTCTGGCTCGATCTCTTCGCCGGCGGCGTCGCCAGTGGCGAGGTCGATGCCGGCATCGACCTGCACCTGCTGGTGCCGTATTTCCTCGGTGGGCTGAACCGCGTGCCGGAATGGATGCGCGCCAGCGGCGCCAGCAGCGACCAGGTCGCGGCACTGGCCGTCACGACCCTGCTCGACGGAATTGGCGCCGGGCGGTAGCGGCTGCGACCAGGCTTGCCTTTGCCGGCGATGGAGGCGATCGCGCGTTCGCAGGCATTGCGATAAGGCAGGGGTCTAGAGCATTTCCGGCGAATGCAGGTTCGCCCTCAAGGCTCTGTCTTTCGTATCCACGCAAAACGGCTACGCACTTTTGCCGGGCTGGCTCGCTGTCATGAGCTGCGCCGCCTTCTCGGCGATCATTACGGCCGGTGCGTGGGTGTTGCCCGAGACGATCGTCGGCATGATCGAGGCGTCGACGACGCGCAGGCCTTCGAGACCGTGCACGCGCAGCTCAGGATCGACCACCGCCATCGCGTCGACGCCCATTTTCGCGGTTCCAACCGGGTGGAAGATGGTGGTGGCGATGTCGCCTGCTGCCTGCGCCAGTTCGGCGGGCTCCTGAACGGCGATGCCGGGCTTGAGCTCTTCCGGCTTGAATGCCTGCATTCGCCTGGTCGCCATCAGGCGCCGCGCCGCGGTGATCGAAGCGGCGGCGACCTCACGATCACTGTCGGCCGAGAGATAATTCGGCGCAATGGTCGGATGCGCGAAGGGATCTGCCGAGACGATCCGGACATGGCCGCGCGAATCCGGCCTGAGATTGCAGACCGAGACCGTGATCGCCGGAAAGGCATCGAGCGGCTGGCCGAAGCGCTCCAATGAGAGCGGCTGGACATGGAATTCGATGTTGGGCGTGGCGAAACGCTCGTCCGAACGCATGAAGATGCCGAGCTGGCTCGGCGCCATCGCCATCGGCCCGGAGCGACGCAGTGCATATTCGAGCGCGATGCCGGCCTTGCCGAACAGGCTCGCCTGCCGCTCGTTCAGCGTCCTCGCGCCGGTGATCCTGAAGACCGTACGGATCTGGAGATGGTCCTGCAGGTTCTCGCCGACGCCGGGCAGCTCGTGCTGGACGGCGATGCCGTGCTGCGACAGCAGCGCTCCCGGCCCGACGCCGGAGAGCTGCAGCAATTGCGGCGTGCCGATCGCGCCGGCCGAGAGGATCAGCTCGCCGGCGGCGTCGATCTGGACGGGCTCCCCCTTCAGGCGCAGCTCGAGACCGCTCGCGCGTTTGCCGGAGAAGACGATGCGCTCGGCCTGCGCCTGCGTCAGCACCGTCAGATTGCTGCGATTGCGCACCGGACTCAGGAAGGCGCGCACCGCGTTGAAGCGGAACCCGGCCTTCTGGTTCACCTCGAAATAGGCCGAGCCGAAATTGTCGCCGGCATTGAAATCGTCGATCTTCGGCACGCCGATCTCCTCGGCGGCCTCGCGGACGGCATCGAGGATCGGCCAGGACAGGCGTTGGCGCTCGACCCGCAGCTCGCCCTCCTGGCCATGGAACGGTCCGGTCAGATTGTGATGCCGCTCGGATTTGCGGAACAGCGGCAGAACCTCGTCCCAACCCCAGCCGGGATTGCCGAGCTGGCGCCAGCCGTCATAGTCGGCCGCCTGGCCGCGCATGTAGATCATGCCGTTGATCGACGAGCAGCCGCCGAGGACCTTGCCGCGCGGATAGGCGAGGACACGCCCGTTGAGACCCTTCTCCTGTGCCGTGCTGTAACCCCAGTCGGTTCTGGGATTGCCCATGCAGTAGAGATAGCCGACCGGGATATGGATCCAGTGGTAATTGTCGGAACCGCCGGCCTCGAGCAGCAGCACGCGCTTGCGGGGATCGGTGCTGAGGCGGTTGGCGAGCACGCAGCCCGCCGAACCCGCGCCGACGATGACATAGTCCCAGGACCCGAGATGGCGACGGATGCTCAAGCGACCTCCGATCGACAATGCTGCCATTGCGCTGCGATCGTCGTAGCAAGATCGATATCGAGCCGGTAGCGCGCATCGCGCAACGTTCCGTCTGGGCGAAAGCGCGCTGCGGATCCTGGGGGCCGGAGAGGATCCGAATCATCGTGGAAGGCGTGCGCGGCGAGACCAGGAGCCGTGTTGCGGCCTTTCGGGTGCTCTTTTCCAGACGCCTTTGGAGCTCACAGGGAGCGCGCACGCAAAGCTGAGAAGGTGCTGCCTGCCCGCCTCGCAGGGCGCGGCATTCTCACGACGGTTCTATCCCGCCCGTCTACACAGGCCGGGCGACAGGTCATTTCCAATGCGGAAGGAAAAACCTTCGGCCTCAAGGGCTTGGTAGAACCCTTGAAAAAATGGTGCCCAGGAGAGGACTCGAACCTCCACGCCCTTGCGAGCGCCAGCACCTGAAGCTGGTGCGTCTACCAATTCCGCCACCTGGGCAACGGCGGTTCGTTTACGGGGGCCGAACGCGCCTGTCAACGGCCCAAGCCGGCTTTTTGACAATAGTGTATCGGTCGCGCTGCGGGCGGCGTCTCACCGCCTTCACAGCCGCGCTGCTATGCACTAGGACAGGCACAATAGAGCCAGTTTTCAGCGCTTCCAAACGGAGCTTCGCGTCATCATGACGGTCCTGCCTCCCGCTTCGCAACTCGTCACGGTCTTCGGCGGCTCGGGCTTCCTCGGGCGGCATGTCGTGCGGGCGCTGGCGCGGCGCGGCTATCGTGTGCGCGCCGCCGTGCGCCGCCCGGACCTCGCCGGCTTCCTGCAGCCGCTCGGCAGCGTCGGCCAGGTCACCGCGGTCCAGGCCAATCTGCGCTATCCCGATTCGGTCGCGGCCGCCGTCAACGGCGCCGATGCAGTGATCAACCTCGTCGGCATCCTGCGCGAGAAGGGCCGGCAGAACTTCGCCTCGGTACAGGCGCAAGGCGCGCGCGGCGTGGCGCAGGCATGCGCACATTTCGGCGTCGAGCGCCTGGTCCAGGTCTCCGCGCTCGGAGCCGACGCAGAGTCGACGTCCGTCTATGCCCGCAGCAAGGCCGAAGGCGAGGCTGCGGTCCAGGCCCTGGTCAAGCAGGCGATCGTGCTGCGTCCCTCGGTGATGTTCGGGCCGGAGGACACCTTCTTCAACCGCTTCGCCTCGCTGGTGCGCATGCTGCCGGTGCTGCCGCTCGCCGGTGCGCAGACGAAGTTCCAGCCGGTCTTCGTCGGCGACGTGGCCGAAGCGATCGCGCGCGCCATCGACGGCAAGGCCGAGGCCGGCAAGGCCTACGAGCTCGGCGGTCCCGAGGTGAAGACTTTGCGCGAGCTGGTCGACTATGTCTGCGAGGTCACCGGCCGCAAGCGCCTGATCGTGCCGGTCCCCTTCGGCCTCGCCCGTCTGCAGGGCCAGATCCTCGAGCTCGCCGACATGCTGACGCTCGGCATCTTGCCGAACGAGCTCATCCTGACGCGCGACCAGGTCAAGTTGCTCGAGAGCGACAATGTCGTCTCCGCGACGGCCGAGAAGGAAGGCCGGACGTTGCAGGGGCTCGGCATCACGCCGGTCTCGGCCGAGGCCGAGGTGCCCGGCTATCTCTGGCGCTTCCGCAAGGCCGGCCAGTTCGCCACCGCCCGCGCCAGCTGAGCCCCGTCAGGGCAGCAGCACCAGCTTGCCGGCCACGCGTTTAGGCGCGTGCCGATGCGGCTCGGAGCGCCTCACATGACGAGAGGCGCTGCCAGGGCTCAGAGCATGCTGGGCAGGACGCGATCCGGCGGCTTGTGCCCGTCCATGAAGGTCTTGATGTTGACGATGACCTTCTCGCCCATGTCGGCGCGGCCCTCATGTGTGGCCGAGCCCATATGGGGCAAAACCACGACGCGGTGCTGGCGGGCGAGCTTGAGCAGGCGCGGATTGACCGCCGGCTCGTGCTCGAACACGTCGAGCCCGGCGCCGGCGAGTTCGCCGGCTTCCAGCATGCGTGACAGGGCGGATTCGTCGACGATCTCGCCGCGAGCCGTATTCACCAGGATGGCGTCGGGCTTCATCAGCTTGAGCCGGCGGGCCGAGAGCAGGTGATAGGTCGCCGGCGTGTGCGGGCAGTTGACCGAGACGACGTCCATGCGCGCCAGCATCTGGTCGAGAGAATCCCAATAGGTCGCGTCGAGCGCTTCCTCGATGCGCGAGTCGAGCCGGCGGCGGTTGTGGTAATGGATCGACAGGCCGAAGGCAGCGGCGCGCCTGGCCAGCGCCTGGCCGATCCGGCCCATGCCGACGATGCCGAGGCGCTTGCCGGTGATGCGGCGGCCCAGCATCCAGTTCGGCGACCAGCCGGCCCATTCGTCGTCGGTGATGATGCGGGCGCCCTCGGCGATGCGCCGGGCGACGGCGAGGATCAGCGCCATCGTCATGTCGGCAGTGTCGTCGGTCAGCACGCCCGGCGTGTTGGTCACGGTGATGCCACGCTGCACCGCGCTGGCGACGTCGATATTGTCGACGCCGTTGCCGAAATTGGCGATCAGGCGCAATTGCTCGCCGGCCTGGGCGATCAGCCCGGCGTCGATCTTGTCGGTCACGGTCGGGACCAGCACGTCGGCGGTCTTCATCGCCTCGACCAACGCTGCCTGGCTCATTGGCGTGTCGTCGAGATTGAGCCTGGCGTCGAAGAGCTCACGCATGCGCGTCTCGACCACGGCCGGAAGCTTGCGCGTAACCACGACCAGGGGCTTTTTCTTCGTCATGGCGGCTCCTTGATGCCCCTCAGGCTCCGATACTGCCGGCGCTGCGCCCGGCCGGGCGCGACCAGTGGCCGCAGCGTCGCCATTCCGCCTCAACCCCCCATTAACCGAGGCGCATCAGGAATTGAGTCGGGCCGTTTCGACGGTCGGCGGCCGTTTCGTTCTCTAGCAGCGTTGCGGCGGAACACAACCTGACCCTTTGGCGCTAATGCGCCGGAAGCGGGACAGGCGAGGAGTGGGTGGGATGACGGTTCAGACGATGCGCGTAGCGCTCGGCCTTGTGGTTGCGGCGGGCCTGGCCCTGCCGGCGATGCCAAGCTTGGCTCAGGAGGTCGCCAACGGCCCGGTCTCCGGCCTGCCGCTGCCGCGCTATGTCAGCCTGAAGTCGGACCGCGTCAATCTGCGCGAGGGGCCCTCGAAGGAGCACCGCACCAGCTGGGTGTTCCAGCGCGCCGGCTTGCCGGTCGAGATCACCGCCGAATTCGAGACATGGCGCCGCGTGCGCGATGCCGACGGCACCGAGGGCTGGGTGCTGCACAGCCTGCTCTCGGGACGGCGCACCGTGCTGGTCTCACCCTGGTCGAAGAACAAGGGCGAAACCTTCTCGCTGCGCGAGACGACCAGCGACAGCGCGCCGGTGGTGGCGACTCTCGAGCCCGGCGTCATCGCCAATGTCCAGTCCTGCCAGAATGGCTGGTGCCGCGTCACGGTGAGCAAGATGTCCGGCTATATGAAGCAGGACCGGCTCTGGGGCGTCTATCCCAACGAGACCGTGCAGTAGTCCAGTCGCCGCGCGGAAGCCTCAGCCGGCGACCTTGCGCAGCCTGACGACGACGTCGACCCGGCTGATCTCGTAGCCATCGGGAGGAGGCGGCAATTCGGCGACGTCGACCGCCGAGGCCGGGATGTCGATGACCTTGTCCTCACCATCGACGACGAAATGGTGATGGTCGCTGTTGTCGGTGTCGAAGAAGGTCTTGGCGCCGTCGATCGCGAGCTCGCGCAGCAGGCCAGCCTGCGTGAATTGATGCAGCGTATTGTAGACCGTCGCAAGCGAGACCGGCACGCGCGCCTTCATCGCCTCCTCGTAGAGCATCTCGGCGCTGATGTGCCGGTCGCCCTTGGCGAAGAGCAGCCAGCCCAGCGAGACCCGCTGTCGCGTCGGCCGCAGGCCCACCCGGCGCAGCTTCTGGCGCACATCGTGGAAGGGGCAGCCCTGCCGCGCGTCCGTTCCGTAGCCCTGGTCCTGCGTCAGGCCGTCCATGCCGCGCGTCGTCTCCGTGAAACCCGTCCCCATGATCGGGACGCCATCGTTTAGATTCGATGTAAGGCCTTGGTTGTCCAGCTGCAAGCATCGCGGTGCCGCCGGCCGGCTTTGGCTCGGTGCCTTGGCAGGAAACGGGCTGCGATCTTCCACGGTAGGCCGCCCCGACCCTTTCGTTCCGCAGCGCCACCGTGTTAGGCACGTTGCATCGGGAGTTGGCCACCGGATAGCGGGCGGCCTGAATGGAGTGAAGTCGGATATGGAGCGGCAATCGTCATTCAGCTACGAGGAGATCCTCGCTTGCGGGCGCGGCGAACTCTTCGGGCCGGGCAATGCGCAGCTGCCGCTGCCGCCGATGCTGATGTTCGACCGTATCGCAGAGATCAGCGAGACCGGCGGCCCGCATGGCAAGGGCATGGTGCGCGCCGAGCTCGACGTCCGGCCGGACCTCTGGTTCTTCGACTGCCATTTCAAGGGCGATCCGGTGATGCCGGGCTGCCTCGGCCTCGATGCGCTCTGGCAGCTCACCGGCTTCTTCCTCGGCTGGCTCGGCCTGCCGGGCCGCGGCCGCGCGCTCGGCGTCGGCGAGGTCAAGTTCGCCGACCAGGTTCTGCCCTCGGTCAAGCACGTCGTCTACGGCGTCGATTTCAAGCGCGTCTTCAAGTCCAAGCTCGTCCTCGGCATCGCCGATGGCTGGCTCGAGGCCGACGGGAAGCGCATCTATACGACGACCGATATGCGCGTCGGCCTGTTCAAGCCGGAAGCAGCCTAAGCAAAATAAACCCGAGCGGGATGCGAAAAGTGGGCACCGGTTTTCGCTGAAATCCCGCTCGGAATCATAAAGGCGATCGTCGCGCCTTGCCTTCGCTGTCCGCGCGGTCCATTTGCGCGGGTGTCGATCTATCATAGGTCCGGGGTTGGCCTCCCGGCCCGTCACCAAAGAGCCGGAGAAGCAGCATGAGACGCGTTGTGGTCACCGGGATGGGCATCGTCTCGTCCATCGGCAACAATACGCAGGAAGTGCTGGCCTCGCTGCGCGAGGCCAAGTCCGGCATCTCCTATGCTCAGGATTTCGCCGAGCACGGCTTCCGCAGCCGCGTCGCCGGCGCGCCCACGCTCGATCCTGCGACCGTGCTCGACCGCCGCGCCATGCGTTTCCATGGCGGCGGCTCGGCCTGGAACCAGGTCGCGATGGAGCAGGCCATCCGCGATGCCGGCCTGGAAGACAAAGAAATCAGCCATGAGCGCACCGGCATCATCATGGGCTCGGGCGGCCCCTCGACCCGCGCGCTGATCGACGCCTACGACAAGGCGCGCGAGAGCGGCTCGTCCAAGAAGGTCGGTCCCTTCGCCGTGCCCAAGGGCATGTCTTCGACAGCCTCGGCGACGCTGGCGACGTGGTTCAAGATCAAGGGCGTCAACTATTCGATCTCCTCGGCCTGCGCGACCTCGAACCACTGCATCGGCAACGCCTATGAGCTGATCCAGTGGGGCAAGCAGGACGTGATCTTCGCCGGCGGCTGCGAGGAGCTAGACTGGACGCTCTCCGTGCTGTTCGACGGCATGGGCGCGATGTCGTCCGACTTCAACGAGACGCCCGCGGTCGCCTCGCGCGCCTATGACGCCCGCCGCGACGGTTTCGTCATCGCCGGCGGCGCCGGCGTCGTCGTGCTGGAGGAGCTCGAGCACGCCAAGGCCCGTGGCGCCCGCATCTATGGCGAGATCGTCGGCTACGGCGCGTCCTCGGATGGCTACGACATGGTCGCTCCGTCCGGCGAGGGCGCGGTGCGCTGCATGCGCATGGCGCTCGACGGCGTGAAGGCCAAGATCGACTACATCAACCCGCACGGAACCTCGACCCCGGTCGGCGACGCCAAGGAGATCGAGGCGATCCGCGAGGTCTTCGGCGCCGGCGAGAAGAGCCCGCCGATCTCGGCGACGAAGTCGCTGACCGGCCATTCGCTGGGCGCCACCGGCGTGCAGGAGGCGATCTATTCGCTGCTGATGCTCAACAACGACTTCATCTGCGAGAGCGCCCATATCGAGGAGCTCGACCCGGCCTTTGCCGACATGCCGATCGTGCGCAAGCGCATCGACAATGCCGGCCTCGGCTGCGTGCTCTCCAACTCCTTCGGCTTCGGCGGCACCAACGCGACGATCGTGATGAAGCGTCTGGAAGCCTGAGGAGCGGGCCATGCTCTTCATGGTGATCGAGCATTTCGACCAGGCGCGCGTGAAGGAGATCTACGCCCGCTTCCATGAGCATGGCCGGATGATGCCCGA
Organism: Allobosea lupini; assembly: GCF_900109525.1. Classification (GTDB taxonomy): domain Bacteria; phylum Pseudomonadota; class Alphaproteobacteria; order Rhizobiales; family Beijerinckiaceae; genus Allobosea; species Allobosea lupini. Next base: position 38,472 of record NZ_FOAN01000011.1, read on the forward strand.
AGGCCTGACCTATATCGACAGCTGGATCTCGGCGGATTTTGCCCGGTGTTTCCAGGTGATGCAGTGCGACGACGTCACCAAGCTGCAGGAATGGGTGCTGGCCTGGGGCGATCTCGCCCGCTTCGAGATCGTGCCGCTGGCGAGCTCGAAGGACACGGCGGCGGCCGTGAAGAAGCACCTCTGAGGTGACAGCGGTCGTCTAGACGACTATATGCCTCGTCTAGACGGAGCATCCGATGGCTTTCCACATCCGCGATCCGAGAACGGACAAGGCCGTGCGGCAGCTCGCGGCCCGCAAGGGCGTGAGCATGACCGAGGCCGTGCGAGGCGCCGTCGAAAGCGAGCTTGCCAAGCTCGAAGAAGACAAACGGCCGATGATCGAGCGTATCCGGGACATCCAAGAGCGCGTCGCCGCCTATCCGAAGACAGGTTTGAAGGCCGACAAGGCGTTCTACGATTGGCTGTCGGGCGACGAATGATCTATGTCGACGCCTCGGCGATCGTTGCCATGATCCTGGGTGAGCCGGACGCGGCCGATCTCGCAAGTACCCTCGATGAGGGCGAGTCCGCCATAACCTCGCCCTTGGCGATCTATGAGGCATCGCTCGCGATCGCGCGAGTCAATGCCATTCCTGCGGCTATCGCCAGGGACGAGGTTCATCTCACCTTGAGCCGGATGTCGATTGCCGTCGCACCGATCGATGAGGGGCAGGGTCACGTCGCGGTATCCGTTTTCGACCGTTTCGGCAAAGGGCGTCATCCGGCGGCGCTCAACATGGGCGATTGTTTTGCCTATGCCTGCGCGGCCGTTCATGATGCTCGCATCCTGTTCAAGGGGCAGGATTTCAGCCAAACAGATCTGCCCTCCGCCCGCTCCGGCCCGTAAACACGAATAGTGACCCCCATGCTCCCCCTGATGCACAACAAGCGCGGCCTCGTCATGGGCGTCGCCAACCAGAATTCGATCGCCTGGGGCATCGCCCGGACCTTGCATGCGCATGGCGCCGAAATGGCCTTCACCTATCAGGGCGAGGCGCTCGGCAAGCGCGTCAAGCCGCTGGCCGAGAGCATCGGCTCGACACTGGTGATTCCCTGCGATGTCGAGGACGTCACGACGGTCGATGCCGCCTTCGCCGCAATCGACGAGGCCTGGGGTGGCGATCCCGAGCGCAACACGCTCGATTTCCTGATCCACGCCATCGGCTTCTCCGACAAGAACGAGCTCAAGGGGCTCTATGCCGACACCACCCGCGAGAATTTCTCGCGCACCATGGTGATCTCCTGTTTCTCGTTCACTGAAGCGGCGAAGCGCGCGGCCGAGCGCATGCCGCAAGGCGGCAGCATGATCACGCTGACCTATGGCGGCTCGACCCGCGTGATGCCGAACTACAATGTCATGGGCGTCGCCAAGGCGGCGCTCGAAGCCAGCATGCGCTACCTCGCTGCCGATTACGGGCCGAAAGGCATCCGCGTGAATGCGCTCTCGCCCGGGCCGGTGCGCACGCTGGCCGGCGCCGGTATTTCGGACGCGCGCGCCATGTATTCCTGGCAGCGCGCCAACTCGCCCCTGCGCAAATCGGTGACGCTGGACGAGATCGGCGGCTCGGCTCTGTATTATCTCTCTGACCTGTCAGCGGGCGTCACCGGCGACATCCACCATATCGATGCCGGCTACCACATCACCTCGATGCCGGTGCTGGACGGGCTGCGCGCCGCCGATACCGGCAACGGCGACTGAACGTCGAGACACTCTTTCGCCGCGGGCGAGGCAGGGCTATCCTCGCCGTCGGTGGAACCGGGGGCGCACGCCATTGGTTCGATCAGTGAGCCATGGAGGACGCTCATGGTCATGGTGAAGTACGAGATCGTCCAGCACGATGGCGGCTGGGCCTACAAGGTCGGCGACGCTCTTTCGGAAACCTTCCGCTCGCATGACGCCGCGCTGAAGGCGGCGAACAAAGCCGCTGCCCGCCAGAAGAGGCCTGGTGTCACTGACGGCATCGTCTACCAGGATGCCAAGGGCGAATGGCACGAAGAGCTGGCCGACGGCCGCGACCGGCCGACCACGCAGATCGTCGATGGCGGCTGAGGCGTTGCCTATCGCTGCGTGAAGAAGGTCAGCAGCACCTTGCCCTTCTCGCCGACCAGGCAGAGGAAGCGGCGCGGCTTGTCGGATTTGTCGGTCTTCAGATAGGCCTCGCCCATGATGATGCGCTTGATCGGCGTATCCTCGACCTTGGTCTCGGACACCGCGATCGTCAGCCCATCCTCGTCGATATAGATGTCCTTGATCTCGGGCTCGCGCGCCGTCAGTGCCGCCATCGCAGTCGCCTTGCAGGCGACGAGCTCCGGCGAGGACGGCTTTTCGACGGGTGCCGGCGAGGCCGGCGCAGCGTTCTGAGCGAACGCCGGCGCGGCGAGCAGGGCGAGAAGCGCGGTCGTGCAGGCGGTCTTCGTGCAGGCGGGCTTGCGGATCATGGGTTGAACCTCGGTTGTTGCCGAAGGTCCAACGCGCGGCCGCGACACTGGTTCGAATCAGCCGTCGAGCGCCTGCTTGAGATCGGCGATGAGGTCGTCTGCATGTTCCAGCCCGATCGAAAGGCGGACCAGACCGTCGCCGACGCCCATGCTGGCGCGCACCTCCGCCGTGAAACGCTGATGCGTCGTCGTCGCCGGATGGACGATCAGGCTCTTGGCGTCACCGAGATTGTTGGAGATGCGGATCAGCCTGAGCCGGTTGAGGAAGCGGTAGGCCGCGTCCTTGCCGCCCGTAACCTCGAAGGCGATCAGCGTCGAGGGGCCGGTCATCTGCCTGGCGATGATGTCGGCCTGGGGATGGTCGGGATCGCCGATGAAGGCGACATGCGGCAGGTCCTTGCGGCCCTTGAGCCAGGTCGCGACCGCAGTCGCGTTCTGTGCCTGCTGGCGAATGCGCAGGGGCAGCGTCTCCAGCGATTTCAGCATCACCCAACCGTTGAAGGGCGACATGGCCGGGCCGGTCTGGCGTAGATAGGTCTGAATATCGGCCTCGATCAGCGCCTTCGAGCCGAGGATAAGGCCGCCGAGGCAGCGGCCTTGGCCGTCGATGTGCTTGGTGGCGGAATAGACGACGAGATCGGCGCCGAGTTCGAGCGGGCGCTGGAAGAGTGGCGTTGCAAAGACATTGTCGACCACGAGGATGACGCCGGCCTCCTTGGCGATCGCGGCGACGGCGGCGATGTCGATCACCTCCAGCGTCGGATTGGCCGGGCTCTCCAGGAAGAGCAGCTTGGTGTTCGGCCTGATCGCAGCGCGCCAGGCGGCAATGTCGGTGCCGTCGACCAGCGTCGATTCGACACCATAGCGCGGCAGGTGGTCCTCGATGACGTAGCGACAGGAGCCGAACAGCGCGCGTGCCGCGACGACGTGGTCACCGGCCCGCACCGGGGCCATCACCGCCGCGGTGACGGCCGCCATCCCGGTCGCGGTAGCGCGGCAGGCCTCGGCGCCCTCGAAGGCAGCCATGCGCTGCTCCAGCATGGCGACGGTCGGGTTGGAGAGGCGCCCGTACTGGAAGCCGGGGTCGGTGTTGAGGAAGCGGCCTTCGGCCTGCTCGGCGCTGTCGTAGACATGGCCCTGCGTCAGGAACAGCGCTTCCGAGGTCTCGCCGAACTGCGAACGCAGCGTGCCGGCATGGACGAGCTGGGTTTCGGGGTGCAGTGGAGGCGCGCCGGTCGCGTCGTTCGCCATGATATCTCGTCCGTATTGTTCGATATAACGGACGAAGGGAATATCACCGTCGCCCGCGTTCGTAAAGGCGAACGAACTTTCTGCGTAGGGAGCGCCAAAGCGCGAGTTCGGCGCCCCTCCATCCCATGGCGGATGCGCTCAGGCGGCGAGAATGCGCTCGCTCTCGGTCATCGCCTCGCCGACATTGGGGCGGCCCTTGCCGGTCATGATCAGGTCGCGCAGGCTGCCTTCGACATACATGCGCCAGCCCTGCGAGCAGGCCTCGAAGCATTCATAGCTCGGCACCAGCCCGCGATGGGTGAAGGTGACTTCGGTGACGCCGTCCTTGTCGCTGATGTCGAAGACGATGTCCGTGCCCTTCCACTCGGTCTCGTCCCGGGTGAAGCTGAAATAGTTGTCGAGCACATGCCAGACGATTCTCTTGCCGGGCGCCGCCTCCGTGATCGCGATCCTGCAGCGATGCAGGTCCTGGTAGCGGTAGGCGAAGATGTCGCCGACATGCTCGGTGCCGCCGCTGATTTCCTGCGACCACCAGCCGCGCACATTGGCGATGGCGGCGAAGACGGTGTCCGGTGACTGGGCGACGGTGAAGCTGAGGGTGTAATCGCGGTTGGTCATGACGTTCTCCTCTCGTCTGGTGCGATGGGAGAACGGTAGCCGGATGCCTCGGGCGGTTGTGAGTAACAAGTCCGGCGTGAATTCGCGCGAGCGCCGCGTCCGGCAGTTCAGATCGCAGCCCCGTCACTCACGATATCCGCGCCGAGATCGACGCGCACCGCCCGCACGATCTGCGCTTCCGCTTCCGCCCCGCGCCGGCGCGGATGGGCGGCCACGATCTTGTGCTCGGCAATGATCTGGCCGGGCGCGCCGGAGAGCACTACGACCCGGTCGGCGAGATAGGCGGCTTCGTCGATGTCGTGGGTGACGAACAGCACCGTCTTGCCGGTGCGGCGGCGGACCTCGATCAGCTCGTCCTGCAGGGTCTCGCGCGTCAGCGCGTCGAGTGCCGAGAAGGGTTCGTCCATCAGTAGGATCTCGGGTTCGACCGCGAGCGCGCGCGCCAGCGAGACGCGCTGGCGCTGGCCGCCGGAGAGCTGGTGCGGCCAGCGCTGGGCGAGATGGCCGAGGCCGACGAGGTCGAGCGTCTGCTGCGCCTTGGCGAGACGTTCTGCCCGGGGCGCCTGCCCTTCCAAGCCGAAGCCGACATTGGCGATCACCTTACGCCAGGGCAGCAGCCGCGAATCCTGGAAGACCAGCGCCACCGGGCGGCGGGTATTGTCCTTCGCATTGATCACGACCTCGCCGCCGCTCGGCCTGGCGAGGCCGGCGATGACGCGCAGCAACGTCGACTTGCCGACGCCGGAGGGGCCGACGATGGCGAGGAACTCGCCTGGGGCCACAGAGAGGTTGAGCTTGCGCAGCACCTGCGTCGCCTCGCCGTCGCGGGTGAAGGTGAGCGACAGCTCCTTGATGTCGATCACGCTTTCCAACGCAGCACCCATCCCTGGAAGGCGACGAACAATGTGTCGAGCAGGCCGTAAAGCGCTGCCATGGTCAGCATGTAGATCACCACGATATCGGTCGCGAGCAGGCTGGAGGCCTGCATCATGCGCTGGCCGACGCCGGCGACGCCGAAGATCTCCGCGGCGACCACCGCCATCCAGGCCTGGCCGAGCGCGGTGCGCACGCCGATCAGGATGCCGGGCAATGCCGCCGGCAGCAGGATCTTGCTGAGGCGCTGAAGCGGCGAGCGGAAGCCGAAAGCGTCGGCGACCTCGATCAGGTCGCGGTCGACGCCGCGGATCGCGCCCTGCGCCGCGAAGAAGACGATCCAGAACACGCCGATCGCGATGATGAATACCGCCGCCTGCGGGTTGACGCCGAACCAGATGATCGCGAACGGCACCCAGGCAAGGCCGGGGATCGGCCGCAGCACGCGAACCACCCAGGCGGTCGTCTCCTCGGCGATCTTGGACATGCCGGTGAAGACGCCGAGCGCGATGCCAAGCCCTGCGCCGGTGAACAGGCCGATGAAGTAATGGCCGAGCGAGCCCATGATCGCCGAGAGCCAGGCGCCGGACTTGACCTCGCGCAGGAAGGCGCTCGGCAGGGCGCTCGGGCCCGGCAGGAAGGCCGGATTGACGATGCCGAAATAAGGGATCGCCTCCCAGAGCAGCAGGAAGGCGACGAGGCCCGTCAGGGCAAGGGCCGGAGCCCGCAGTGAACGCAAATCGATAGCCCCGTCAGCCCTTGATGGCGCGCTCGTAATACTGCGTCTCGAACAGGCCGTCGAACGGAAGTTCCTTCTCGAGCGAGCCGAGCTTGACCTGATAGGCCTGCATCGCGCGGGCGGGCTCGATGATCTTGCGCGGGTCGATCTCGAAGCGGGTCGCTGGCGAGACCAGTGCCTTCTCGATCAAAGCGGGGTCGACGATGCCCTTTCCGAGCGCGGCGCCGACATGGGGCGCGGCCTTGGCCGGGGTCTTGATCAGGATGTCGGCCGCCTTGACCAGGCCGGAGACCAGCCCCTGCACGGCGGCGCCGTTCTTGGCGGCGAAGGCGCCGGAGACGGCGACGACCGTGCCGGGCTGGCCGGGGAACACGTCTTCGCCGCCGGCGATCAGCTTGATGCCGGGGTTGCGGGTCTGGACGATGGTCAGGGCCGGCTCGCGCACGATTGCGCCCTCGACGGCGCCGGCGAGCACGGCCTGCTGCGTCGCGTCGATGCCCATCGGCACGATCTCGACATCGCCCTTGTCGGCCTTGGCGACCTCCCAGAGCCAGTATTGCAGCACGGTGTTGGGCACCGAGCCGGCGGGCTGGGTGGCGAGGCGTGCCGGCTTGCCGGTCGTGGCCTTGTGCGCCTTGAAGGCGGCGGCTGCGCTCGTGCCGGTCGTGAAGAACTTCGCCAGGGCCGGGGCGGCGACGAAGACGTTCTCGCCGGTCGCAGTCGAGGCGACGACGCGGATGTCGACGCCGCGCGAGCGGGCGACGGCGAGCGGGGCGACACCAGCGACGTAGAAATCGATCGTGCCCGAGGCGAGCGCCTGGATCATGTTCGGGCCGGATTCGAATACGGTGAACGTCGGCGTGATGCCGGCCTGCTTCAGCCAGCCCTCGCCATTGGCGACGAAGATCGGCGCGGTGCCGATGATCGGGATGTAGCCGATGCGGGCTGGAACCGTTTCCTGGGCGAAAGCGCCGCCGAAGGGCAGCGTTGCGGCGAGTGACGAGCCGACGAGCAGGAACTGGCGGCGGTCCATGATTTAATTCCCCAGACGGTGTGTGATATCTAGCCTATTGACGTCTGATAAAAGGATTTTCTATCTAAAGACAAGTATCGCCCCTCAAAAAGAAGAAAATTCTCCATTGTCACAATCTGGCAATGAGTTTTTTCTCTCCCACCATGGATCGAGAGATGGACGCCATCGACCGCAAGATTCTGACTGTGCTGCAGGCCGACTCCAATATCTCGATCGCGGAGCTCGCCGATCGGGTCGGGCTGTCGCAAACCCCCTGCTGGAAGCGCATCCAGCGCCTTGAGCAGACCGGTGTGATCATCAAGCGCGTGGCGCTGGTCGCGCCCGAAAAGATCGGGCTCGGGCTCACCGTCTTCGTGCAGATCGAGACGGCCGACCATTCCGGCCCCTGGCTCGAGAAATTCGCCCAGAGCGTCGCTGCGATGCCGGAGGTGATCGAGTTCTACCGGATGGCCGGCGACGTCGATTACATGCTGCGCGTCGTTGTCGCCGACATGGCCGCCTACGACACCTTCTACAAGAAGCTGATCGAAACGATCCCGCTCAAGAACGTCACCTCGCGCTTCGCCATGGAGCGGATCAAGGCGACGACAGCCTACAAGGTGCCCGACCTGCCGAAGGCGTCGTAGGCGTCATTGCGAGGAGCGCAGGCCCGCCATCGCATGCCCGGCACTTGCCCCGGCGGGCGCGCTCCCGCATGAACGCTGCCGTATTTCTCGAACGGGGCGTGCCCATGTCCAGCTATGTCATCGATCAGCCGAAGGTCGCCGTCATCCCGGTGGCCGGCGGCGGGCTCTTCCCGGTGCGCCGCATCTTCTGCGTCGGCCGCAATTATGCCGAGCACACCCGCGAGATGGGCGGCGATCCCGATCGCGAGGAGCCGTTCTTCTTCACCAAGCCGTCCGATGCCGTGCTGACCGGCGGCGCCGACATGCCCTACCCGCCCAAGACCGCCGACCTGCACCATGAGATGGAGCTCGTCGTCGCGATCGGTAAGGGCGGCAAGGATATCGCCGAAGCCGATGCGCTCTCCCACGTCTTCGGCTATGCCGCCGGCTTCGACATGACCCGCCGCGACCTGCAGGGCGCGGCCAAGAAGGCCGGCAAGCCCTGGGACATGGGCAAGGGCTTCGATTTCTCGGCGCCGATCGGCGAACTCGTCCCGGCGGCCAAGGCCGGTCACCCCGACAAGGGGCTGATCGAGCTCAAGGTCAACGGCACGGTGCGCCAGAGCTCCGATCTCGCCAAGATGATCTGGAACGTGCCGGAGACGATCTCGTATCTGTCCGGCTTCGTCACGCTGGCGCCGGGTGACCTGATCATGACCGGAACGCCCGAAGGCGTCGCGGCCGTCGTCAAGGGCGATCTGCTCGAAGGCGTCATCGCCGGCGTCGGCACCGTCCGGACGCGGATTGTTTGAATACCAGAGGAGACAGGTCGTCCCGGCCGAAGCGGCGAAGCCGCGCAGAGCCGGGACCCATGCCTGAACCTCACCCATCAAGGTTCCGGAATGGGTCCCTGGTCTCCCTTCGGTCGCCCGGGACGACCGCTTCTTGAATGTCTTCAATAGCTAGGATCGAGCCATGCCTCTGACCCCCGAAGCCTCCGGCGTCTTCCCGATCGCGCCGACGCCGTTCAATCCGGACGGCAGCGTCGACTGGACCTCGGCCGACCGGCTGTTCGAGTTCTATCACGGCATCGGCTCGGATGGCGTCACCGTGCTCGGCATCATGGGCGAGGCGCCCAAGCTCGAGCCGGAGGAATCGATCGGGCTGGTCAAGCGCGCCGTCGCCAAGATGGGGGCCAAGCCGATCATCGTCGGCGTCTCCGCTCCAGGCTTCGCTGCGATGCGCTCCCTAGCGCGGCAGGTCATGGATCTCGGCGCCGGCGGCGTGATGATCGCTCCGCCGACCAATCTGCGGACCGACGACCAGATCACCGGCTATTACGCGCAGGCGGTCGAGGCGATCGGCACCGACATCCCCTTCGTCATCCAGGACTATCCGCTGACGCTCTCGGTCGTGATGACGCCGGCGGTGATCCGCAAGATCATCCAGGACAACCCGTCCTGCGTGATGCTGAAGCATGAGGACTGGCCGGGCCTCGAGAAGATTTCGACGCTGCGCAAGTTCGAGGCCGACGGCTCGCTGCGCCGCGTCGCGATCCTCACCGGCAATGGCGGGCTCTTCCTCGATTTCGAGATGGAGCGCGGCGCCGACGGCGCCAATACAGGCTACGCCTTCCCGGAACTGCTGATCGACGTCGTCAAGGCCAGCAAGGCCGGCCGCCGCGACGAGGCCCATGACATCTTCGACGCGCATCTGCCGCTGCTGCGCTATGAGCAGCAGCAGGGCGTCGGCCTCGCCGTGCGCAAATATGTGATGATGAAGCGCGGCATCCTCAGCCATGACGCGCAGCGCAAGCCGGGGCCCGGCCTGACCGCCGCGGCCAAGGCCGAGGTCGACTATCTGCTCGGCCGCCTCGCCAAGCACGATCCGCGGGCGAAGATCTGAGCGGTCACGGCGGATCGATCGGGTTTCGAGGCCGCGCGCTCAGCGCGCGGCTCTCGCAGGCTCTGGACGTGCACTCCCCGGCCCTGCAACTCTGAGCTGCGGCTTGGGGGATTTTCTATGCGTCTTGTTGTTCTGCTGGGCAGTGCCGCGCTGATCGCTTTTGGTTCGTGGGGGCCTGCGTCGGCGCAAGGCGGTGGCATCCGGCCGGAATGCCGGAGCATGAGCGACGCTCGCGCTTGCACCTGCGCCCTCGATAATGGCGGCTACGTCTATGACGATCCCCAGCGCCCGGGACGCAAGCGTTGGCAATCGGCGAAGCGCGGCACGGGCGCACACATGGCCTTCATGAACTGCTCGGCGAGATAGCAGCCTCAGTTCGCCAACTGCACCAGCCGGTCGAGGGCCGGGCCGAAGCCGTTCAGCGCGATGTTGAACGAGACCACGTCGTTACTGGACAGGTTGAGCGCCGCCGCGGTCAGCGTCTTGCCGCCCTTGATCGCGTCGGTCGCCACGGTCGGGAAGGAAATCGGCAGCAGGCAGCCGGCCGGGACGCAGGTCGAGAAGCGCAGGCCCTGGCCGAGATCCTTCTCGTCGAGCTTGAGCACGGCGCCGTTTTCGAGCTTGACCCCGAAGGGCATGAGGATCGTGCCTTCGGCGCGGCCATCCTTCGGCGCGCGCAACTCGATTGCGAAGACACGCTGGTTGGTGCGGCTGTCGCCCTGCGATTGCGACAGCAGGCAGAGCTTCTGGCCGTCATTGATGCGGCAATCGACGGTCCAGTCGCCATAGACCTCGTTGACGGCCGAGGCGCCGTTCGGCAGTCGCGCCGTCGCAGCGGCTGGCTGGCTCACGCTCGGCGTCGCCGGAGCCTGCGCGGTCGCGGGACGGGCGGGCGGATTCGCCGTCGCCGGACGCGCCGCAGGGGCAGGACGTGCCGCGGGAGCCGGGCGGACGGCTGGCGCGCGCAGCGCCGGCTCCTCGGTCGCCGGCGGCTCTGTCTGCGCGAGGGCGGAGATTGCCGAGAGGTTGACCAAGCCGGCAAGCAAGGCGGTACCGAAAAGAAGATTTGCTTTGGTCACGTCAGGGTTCTCGTTGCAGCGCCAAGCGGCTGCAGCCGAGGTGCGATTAGAGCATTCGCCTGATATGCGCAAGTTGTCGTGGCAGGGCAACTGGGTTGTTGCTCTGGTCTTGTTTTTATTTACTTTAAAAAGAGGTTTGCATGCCGCATCGATTACGCTGGTAATGCCAGATATCGCTTGATCCGATCGGCCATGATCACCCGCTTGATGTGACCAACCCGGGTCTTGGCGCCGGCCGGTGCGGCCGGCGCCGTATTGATGAGCGAGAGCCGCAGTCGGCTCAGCCCGTCTTCTCGTCCGCGAGCTTCGCCACCCTGCGCAGCGACAGCAGATAGCCCTGCGTGCCGAAGCCGGCGATGACACCGTCGGCGCGCAGCGACATGTAGGAATGGTGCCGGAAGCTCTCGCGTTTGTGCACGTTCGAGATATGGCACTCGATCACGGTGCCATTGAAGGTGTTGAGCGCGTCGAGGATCGCGACCGAGGTATGGGTGAAGGCGCCGGGATTGATGACGATGCCGGTCGCCTGCTCGCGCGCCGCGTGGATCCAGTCGATGATCTCGTATTCGCGGTTCGACTGGTGGAAGCGGATCTCGAGGTCGAGTTCCTTGCCCAGCGCCCGGCAGGCATCCTCGACATCGGCGAGGGTCTCGGAGCCGTAGATGTGAGGCTGGCGCTTGCCGAGCAGGTTCAGGTTCGGGCCGTTGAGAACGTAGACGAGACGGGGCATGGGTACTCCGGAAGCGATGCGCGTGGCATGTTGCTTTTATCCGGACCGGACGCAACATGATGTGCCTTGCCGTAGCGTCATGCCGGTGTTGCCGAGGGGGAGGTGATGGACTTGTGGCGCAGTCTTGCTTTGGGTTTGTCCTTTGCTGCTCAGTTCGGTGCCGGCGCCTTGGCGCAACAATCGGTTCCCGCCGAGATCGCCAAGGTCCGCGCCGAAATCCGGGAGACCTGCGGCGGGCGCGCGACGTTCAAGCCGGGCTTCCAGCGAACGGCCGATTTCAACGGCGACGGCCAACCCGACTATCTGCTCGACTATAGCGAGTCCGCATGCGTCGGCGGGATGTCGACCAATCCGTTCTGCGGCTCGGCCGGCTGCACGCTCGATATCCTGATGTCGAGCGGGGGCGGCTACCGCCAGGCCTATGGCAGCAATGTCCAGGGCTGGTCGCTCGCTCAAGCCGGCGGCAAGTCCGTGCTGGTGCTGTCCCTGCACGGCAGCGCCTGCGGCCGCTCCGGCCACATGGGCTGCCAGCGCCGGCTCGTCTGGAATGGAGACAGGTTCGTCGCCGCCGGCCGGCGTTGACTCTCGCCTTATGTCAGGCGCGTCCAATCGCGCGATGGCTGGCGATGCCGAAATGGCAGATCGCCTCGCCGAGCTTGGGCGCGGTGTTCGGGAAGATGATGTAGCCGTCGCGCGGCGCCGTGACCTTGGAGCCGTCGGCGCGATGGGCGAGGATTGCGCCGGCCTCGACGGCATCGCCGGTGCGCCAGCCCGCCTCGGCACGGTCGCCCTCCGTCTCGCAGAGCAGGACCTCGACCATCTCGATCACATCGCGCAACGCCGGCTTCGGCAGGGGCGCCTCGACCAATTGCAACTGCGCCAGTGTATTGCGGATTGCTGCGTAGCCGATATCGGCTGCCTTAGGGTCGTCATGCGTGCCGCATTCCAGCGTCACCGCATAGCCGCCCGCGAAGCGCATGAACTCGGTCGTGCCATAGCCCTCGGTGACGTTGAGCCTGGGCACCGGCAGGCGGGCACGGATGTCGAGGAGGCGGGCGTAGTTGTCGAGCCAGCCATGGATCGCGGTCGGGACGCCGAGGCAGGAGGCGAGCGCCAGCTCTTCTTCCGCGCGGGCGAAGGGTTCGAGCGCGCCGCGATTGTTCGCAGGGCCGAAGAAGACGAACGGCTCGCCCTCCTGCCGGAAGGAATGGATATCGAGCAGCGCGTTGTGCCGGCGCAGCAGGGCGCAGACCGGATTGCCGATCCGGTCCTCGTAATCGCCGGCCAGTGGCCGCTCGCGCAGGTCGCGGTTGAAGTTGCGGTCGCCCTCGCGGGTCTTCAGGCGGAAAGCCTTGGGATTGGTGACGGGCAGGAAGGTCACCTCGCCGCGCAGGATCCTGATCTGGCCTGCCCGGCACTCCTCGATGACGCGGCGGATCGCGGTCGGTCCGCAGGGCTCGTTGCCGTGGACGGCGCCGGTCACGATCAGCTTGGGGCCGGGCTTCAGGCCGATGAAGCTGACGGTTTCGAGCGGGCCGTCGTCGAGGTCGGAGGCAGTCACAGGTACAGGTCTCTTTCGTCGAGAGGAAGGTTCAGGCCTTGCGGGTCTGCGAGTGCGGATCGAGGATATCGCGCAGGCCGTCGCCGAGCAGGTTGAGGCCGAGCACGGTCAGGAAGATGGCAAGGCCGGGAAAGATCGAGATCCAGGGTGCGGTCGAGATCTGGTCGCGCGCATCCGACAGCATCGAGCCCCAGCTCGGGAAGGGCGGGCGGATGCCGAGGCCGAGGAAGGAGAGAGATGCTTCGGCCAGCACGGCGCCGCCCATACCGAGCGTCCCGATCACGATGATCGGGCCGGCGATGTTCGGCAGGATCTGCGTGAACATGATCCGGAAGGTGCCGTAGCCCAGCGATCTCGCCGCCTCGATATAGCCGAGCTGCTTGACCGAGAGCGTCGCCGCCCTGGTCAATCGGCAGGTGAAGGACCAGTTGGTCAGGCCGAGCGCGATCAGCAGGCTGGTCAAGCCGGGCTGCAGGATCGCCATGATCGCCAGCGCGAAGACCAGCGAGGGGATCGCCAGCATCATGTTGGTGAGGCCGTTGACGAAATCGTCCCACCAGCCGCCCCAATAGGCGGCGGAAAGGCCGAGCGCGACGCCGATGCAGGTGTTGATCAGTTGCGAGACGATGCCGACCGTCAGCGAGATGCGGGCGCCATGCAGCACGCGGCTGTAGATGTCGCGGCCCTGCGCGTCGGTGCCGAACCAGAATTCGGAGCCGGGCGGCACCTCGGCGTTCATCAGATTGGCGTCCATCACCGGGTCGGTATGGGCGAGCCAGGGCGCGAAGACGCCGCCTGCCACAACGAGCGCGAAGCAGGTGGCGCCGATCCAGAGGTTGGCACGGAACTTCATCGGGAAGCCTAGCTGTACTTGATGCGCGGATCGACGACGGCGCAGAGCACGTCGACGGCGATGTTCACGACGAGGAAGAAGAGCACGATCGTCAGGATGCAGCCCTGTACGGCCGGGATATCGCGCCAGGTTACGCTGTCGACCAGCAGCGAGCCGAGCCCCGGCCAGGCGAAGAGCTTCTCGACGACGACGGCCTGGCCGAGCACCGAGCCGAACTGCAGGCCGAGCGTGGTCAGGACGATGACGAGCGCGTTGCGGGCGACATGCCAGCGCATGACGCGATAGGCGTTCGCGCCCTTGGCCCGGGCGGTGCGGACGAAGTCGGCATGCATGATCTCGAGCACCGCAGCGCGGGTCGTGCGCGCGAGCAGGGCGAGCGGCGAGACGCCGAGCGCGATCGCCGGCAGCACGATGTAGCGGGGATCGCCGTCGCCATAGCCGAAGCTCGGGAACCAGTTCAGCGTCAGCGCGAAGAAATACATCAGGAGCAGGCCGAGCCAGAACATCGGCAGCGACAGTCCGGAGACGGCGAAGACCATGGAGAGCATGTCGACCCAGCTTCCCGGCCTGAGCGCGGCGAAGAAGCCGAGCGGCACGCCGATGACGATGGCGAAGAACATCGCCGCGAGCGCGAGCTGCAGGCTCGGCCAGAGCCGCTCGCCGATGAGCGCGGTGACGGGCTGGCGGGTGCGGAAGGAATCGCCGAGATCGAAGGTCGCGAGCCCGCCGACATATTTGGCGAAGCGCAGCGGCAGCGGGTCGTTGAGGCCAAACTGCTGGTTCATCCGCTCGATCGTCGCAGCGTCGATATTGCTGCGTCCGTCGGCCATCTGGCTGGTGGCGAAATTACCGGGAATGACGCTGAACAGTACGAAGATCAGCGCGGCGACCGCAAGCAGGATCGGGATGGCCTGCAGCAGCCGGCGAAAGACGTAAGGCAACATGATGGAGGGCTCCTGATTGCGACTTGGCTGCGTGTCGCGATCGGAAACATGAAGTTCGCGGTCATCCCGGGCGACCCATCGGGTCCGACCTTAGGTCGGCCCGAAGACAGGCTCCGGGAGACCCGGGATCCATTCCGGAGCAGTTCAGGAATGGATCCCGGATCGGCGCCGCTCGCGCGGCTTGTCCGGGATGACCGCGCGTTTCTCGTTACATCCGATGGGACGAGGCTTACTTCGCCGCAGGCGAGGTGCTGTCGACCCAGAGCTCCTCGTAGCGCTGCAGCGCCAGCTCGGTCGCATTCGGCTGGAGGCCGTGCAGCCAGGGCTGATAGGCCAGCACCGCCTTGTTGTAGTTGAAGAACCAGACGGGCGCCTCGTCCTGCAGCATGGCGTTGGCCTTCTTCAGCAGGTCGAGCTGCTTGGCCGCATCGGCCTCGTTCGAGGCGTCGTCGATCAGCTTGTCATAGGCCGGGTTCTTGAAAGTGGTGTAGTTGCAGGACGAGCGCGGCGTCGAGGAGTGGAAGCACTTCAGCGCCGTCAGGGAGTCCGGGCCCGAGGTGTTCGACCAGATATAGGCCTGGAAGTCGCCGCCGACGACGACGCCACCGAGCGCCGAGGTCTCGACCGGCTTGACCTTCACCTTGATGCCGACCTTGGCGAGCATCGGGATCGTCGCTTCGACGATCGGCACGCCCCAGCTCTCGTTCGGCGTCGCGGTCCATTCGAACTCGAAGCCGTCGGGATAGCCGGCCTCGACCAGAAGCTTCTTGGCCTTCTCAGGGTCGAAGGCGTAGGGCTTGGCGTCCTTGTCGAAGGCGGGCGAGGACAGCGGCAGCCAGCTCACGGCGCGGTAGGCCTTGTCGCGGACGAGGCGCTTGATGATCAGCTCGCTGTCGATGGCATAGTTGATCGCCTGGCGGACGCGCTTGTCGGAGAAGGGCTTGAAGGTCGGGTTCATGCCCATATTGCGGGTGAAGACCTCGGCGACCTCCAGGATGCCCTTCGACAGGTTCGGGTCCGCCTTGTAGGCGACGTACTGGGTCGAACCCAGGATCGAGACGTCGACCTCCTTGTTGCGGAAGGCGACGTCGCGCGCCGCCGCCTCGCCCATCGGCGAGATCACGAGCTTGTCGGCATAGGGCTTGCCGGCGAGGTAGTACTTGTCCCAGCGCTCGAAGGCCATGCGCGAGCCCGGCACATGCTCAACGAACTTGAAGGGGCCGAGGCCGATCGGCTTGTCGAAGAAGCCGGCGGCCTGTGCTTCCTTGGCCGGCAGGATCGCGGTCTGCGCCTGGAACAGGAAGTAGCCGGGATCGGCCTTGTCGGTCAGCGTCATCGAGAAGCTGGACTCGTCGATCTTCTTCAGGCCTGAGATCTCCTTGGCCTGGCCCTTCTGGACGTCGGTCGCGCCGACGATGCGGGCGACATAGCGCGCGCCCGGATAGTTCTTCGAACCATCCATGATGCGGGTATAGGACCAGATGACGTCGTCGGAGGTCAGCTTGCGGCCGTTATGGAAGAGCGCGTTGTCGCGCAGCTTGTAGGTATAAGTCTTGCCGTCGGCCGAGACCTGGACGCTCTCGGCGATGTCGAGCACCGGCTTGCCGTTCTTGGCGTCCCATTTGTAGAGCATGCCGTGCAGCGCGTAGCCGTAGATCTCGTCCTGGATCTGGTTCGAGACATGGCTGTCATTGCTGACGAAGGAGGCGCCATAGGGCGCGGTGAAGCGGATCGTGCCGCCGCGGCGCGGCTCCTGGGCCTGCGCCTGCAGGGTAAAGGCGGCCGCGACTGTCAGCGCGGTCGTGAAGGCAAGCTTTTTCAACACGTCGAAACCTCCCATTATGCCGGTAAACTCCCAGAGCCCGTTCCGGTCAGCTTGCGCAGCAAGCCGACCGGGAAAACGGCCTCTGTTCTCATGTTTGGAGACGGATTCACCGATCAGGCTTTCGGCCTGATCGGATCCGGCTCCAGGTCGGCGCCGTTGGCCGGCGCCGATATTCGTTCCATTTGAAACCATAGCGGGCTTTCACGCCCTGTCTTCTTGTTTCCATTGTGCAGCGCGTTCAGGCCGTCCCTGAACGCTCGTAGACGACCTGGCCGCCGCGAATGGTGATGTCGCAGCGGGTATCCCTGAGGATCTCCTCCGGCGAGGCCGAAAGCAGGTCGCGCGAGAACACGGCGACATCGGCGAGGAAGCCAGGCACAAGCTTGCCCTTCACCGCTTCCTGCTTCTGCGAGAAGGCGCCGTATTCGGTATAGGCCTGCAGCGCCTCCTCGATCGAGACGCGCTGGCGTTCATCCATCACCGTGCCGCGCCAGGTCTGGCGCGTCAGCATGGTGTGGAAGTTCGGGAACGGATCGGGATCGCAGACCGGCGCGTCGCTGCCGGTCGCCGGCTTCAGGCCAAGATCGAACCAGGTCCGGAATGGATAGCTCGGCAGCGCCCGCTCCTCGCCGAGCACCTTGATATAGGCGTCGCCGAAATCATGGATGAAGACCTGCTGCGGGCAGGGATAGATCCCGGCCTTGACCATCCGCTCGTGCTGCTGCGGCGTCGAGAAGCCGCAATGCTCGATGCGGTGGCGCCGGTTGGGATCGGGGTGAGCGGCGAGCGCCTTCTCATAGGCGGTGATCAACTGCTCGATCGCGGCATCGCCGATGGCGTGGCAGGCGAGCTGGTAGCCCTTGGCATGAGCGTCCAGCACCTGCCGCTCCAGATCCTCGTCCGAGAGCATCTGCACCCCGGTGGTCTTGTCCTCGCCGAGATAGGGCTCGCTCATCCAGGCAGTGCGGCCGCCGGCCGAGCCGTCGAGGAAGATCTTGACCGCGCCGATCATCAGCATCTCGTCGCCGGTGCCGGAGAGCAGCCCGGCGTCATGGCATTGCGGCACGATCGAGCGGCCCTCGTCGCCGAGCAGAGCGAGCCAGGTCCGCACCGGCAGGCGGCCATCGCGCTTGGCCTTGTGATAGGCCGCGATCTCGTTGAAACCGGTGACCATGCCGACCGCCGCATCCATGCAGCTGGTGATCCCGAGCGAGAGCAGGTACTGGCCGCCGCGCTCGATCGCGGCGATGAGCTGCTCTTCGTTCGGTGCCGGGATCGCGGCCTTGACCGGGGCGCGGGCGTTCTCCGCGAGCAGGCCGGTGAGCCGGCCGTTCTGCTGCTCGATCAATCCACCCGGCGGGGTCGGCGAGGTCTCGTCGATGCCCCCGAGCGCGAGCGCCAGGGAATTGACGATCGAGATGTGACCACAGGTCCTGACCAGCATCACCGGGTTGTTCGGCGCGGCGCGGTCGAGCTCCTCGCGGAACGGGTGCCGGCCGGTGTCGAGCTTGGTCTGGTCGTAGCCGCGCGCCAGCACCCACTCGCCCGGCTTCGACTTCGCGGCGCGCGCGGCGATCTGGCCGAGCAGCGCGTCCAGCGTCGGTGCCGCTGCAGGACGGGCATCGACCCAGTCCATGGTCAGGCCGACCGAAATCAAATGGAGATGGGAATCGTTCAGCCCCGGCGTCGCCAGTCGGCCGGCGAGGTCGATGACCCTGGTCGAGGGCCCGATCAGGCTGGCGATCTCGGCGTCCTTGCCGGCCGCGAGCACCTTGTCGCCCCAGAGCGCCAGCGCCTCGACCACGCCCTCCTGCCGGCCGCACCAGATCGGCCCGCCGCGCAGCACGATATCGGCCTTGACGCTCATGCCGCTTGCTCCGTCGTCATCGTCGCTTCCTGTTGTCCTAAGGGCTCAGAATTCGGTGGAACACCTTCAGCCCTCATCCTGAGGAGCAAGCGCAGCTTGCGTCTCGAAGGATGCTCCAGTTGGTTCCGGAGCCTCCTGAAACATCCTTCGAGACGCCGCTTTGCGGCTCCTCAGTATGAGGGCTGTGGGTGTGCACGTCACCGCTCAGATATCGTCGAGCGGGAAGATCGGGCGGCGTACCTTCTGGTAAGGCCGCTCCTTGAAGTTCCTGGTCGAGAGCGCGCCGGTGTCGACCTCGATCACTTCGCGGGCGATCGGCTCGAATGCGGCGCGGAAATGCTGCATCGACTTGACGATCACGGTCGATTTCCGCGTCGGGTCGACGCCGAGCGAGGTGAACTGGGCAAGGTCGGTCGCCTGGCCGTTATGGGTGATGACGATGATCTCGACATCGGCGACCCGCAGCAGGGCCGAGAGGCCGTAATTGCGCCAGACGCCGCCGCCCATCGGCCCGTAGCAGATGAAATGCCCGTCGGTGAGTGCCACGACATGGGCGTCGAGCTCGAGCGGGCCGCCGCCGGTGTTGGGATCCACCTTGCCGCCGAGCTTGAGCCTGACGCGGTTGCCGACGCCGGCCGCCTGCGCCGCGAGCGCAGCCTCGGGATCGCGGATCGCATGGAAGCCGACATTCCTCAGGCCGGCTTCAAGCACCGCGCGCAAGAGGTTAGTCGCATCGCCATAGGCGCCCGAGCCCGGATTGTCGGAATAGTCGGAGATCACCAGCGGCTTGCCGCCGGCCTCCGGCCCGAGCGTGCCTTCGCCCGCCTTGGCCCTGGCCATCGCCTCCTTCAGCGGGGTGAAGTGGATCGAGGAGTAGTGCCGCTGCTCCCAGGCATAGTCCATCAGCTCCTCGGCGATGGCCTGCGCCTTGTCGCGATCGTCATGGGTGACGGCGATGGAGGGGCCGATATCGTGGACGTCGGCCGAGGAAAAGCCGGCCTGGACGCTGACCACGAGCGCATCGCACGACGCTTCCAGCGCATCGCCGCGGCGCAGCAGCTCCATGAAGGGCGGCGAAGTCGTGCGTCCGCCATCGAGCGCGTAGAGGATCGGCCGGCGGGCGACCGCGACGCGCGGCCTGATCTCGCCTTTCATCGCCCGCTCAAGCAGTTCGGCGCCCTGCCAGGTCCGCTCATACTGGTCGATATGCGGATAGGTCCGATACGAGATCAGCGCATTCGCGTTGTCGGCCATGGCTTGCGTCAGCGTCGCGTGCAAATCGAGGATCGCGACGACCGGAACATCCGGCCCGACCTTGGCGCGGATGCGCTGCAGCAGCTCGCCTTCGCCATCGTCGGAGCTTTCGGTGGCCATCGCGCCGTGCAGATGCAGCAGCACGCCGTCGAGCCGCTCGCAGGCGGAAAGGATCAAGCCGGCGAAGACATCGAAGGCCGCGTCGGTGACGCGGCCCGAGGGGTTGGCTCCGGTGACAAGCGGGTGGACGAGGCTCCAGCCGAACTTTTCGGCCGCCTCGAAGGCGGCGCCCATCGATGTCCGCGTGCCCTGGAAGGCGGCGGGCACCTCATTGTCGCGGAAGACGCCGTGATGGCGGAA
The DNA here is from genome assembly GCF_900109525.1 of Allobosea lupini. Taxonomy (GTDB): domain Bacteria; phylum Pseudomonadota; class Alphaproteobacteria; order Rhizobiales; family Beijerinckiaceae; genus Allobosea; species Allobosea lupini. The sequence continues at coordinate 58,447 of NZ_FOAN01000011.1, forward strand.
CACCGCCTCATCGGTGAGCTGAACACTGAACGTGTTCGTCTCGTGCATGAATTCCGCGATCAGGACGCGTCTGGCCATCGTGCGGTCGTTTCCCCGAAAACGTTCCCTATGGAACTATTTTTTGTTTTGTAGCGTGGGTGCGGGCGTTTGCCAGCCCGGACCCGGTCATGCGTCCCCTGACATCGGCCCGCTTGCGGGACAGGGGCGAATATGCTTGGCGCCGCCGAATGCTCAGGCGGCGCGGGCCGCATGGGTCTCGCCGGGGGCGTGGCCGAGATCCTCGGGCCGCGCATAGGCGCGGCCGAAGCGGTTGGCGAGGAAAGCATCGAGGCCGATATCCTCCTGCTTGACGAAGCCCTTCTGCGGCAGCTTGCCCTCTGCCAGCAGGTCGAGCACGGCGCAGATGCCCGACGCCGTGGTGATCTGGATGGCGCTGCGCATCACGCCGCCGACCACGGCGCTGTAGACCTTGTTGGCATAGGTCTGCTGGGTCAGCCGGCCGTTCAGCCGGCCGCTGGCGGTGACGAAGATCACGACTACATCCTGCAGCGTGCTCGGCAGGGCGTTCTCGAAGATGTCCTTCAGCACGTCGCGGCGCTCGGACAGGCGCAGGTCCTGCAGCAGCGCCTTCATGATCGCGCAATGGCCGGGATAGCGGATGGTGCGATAGTTCAGCGTGCGCACCTTGCCGGCGAGCGTGTCGCAGAGCGTGCCGAGCCCGCCCGAGGTGTTGAAGGCCTCGTAGGTGATGCCGTCGAGCGAGAACTCCTCGCGCTCTTCCATCGCCGGCACCAGAGTGCGCTCGCCGTTGACGACGGCCTCGCAGGGCTCGCAATACTCGTTGATGACGCCGTCCGTGCTCCAGGTCAGGTTGTAGTTCAGCGCGTTCGACGGGTACTGCGGCAGCGCGCCGACGCGAAGCTTGAGGCTGTCCAGCTGGTCGAAGTCGCGGGCGAGATCGGCGGCGACGATCGAGATGAAGCCCGGCGCCAGCCCGCATTGCGGGATCAGCGCCGCCTTGGCGGTCAGCGCCAGCTCCTTCACCCGGCGGGTCGAGGCGACGTCCTCGGTCAAATCGAGATAGTGCACGCCTTGGGTGTCGGCGGCCTCGGCGATGCGCGTCGTCAGATCGTAGGGCGCCGCCGAGAGCACGGCGAAGGCGCCGTTCAGGACGTCGGCGAGCTCGTTGGCGTCGGTGATGTCGACCCGGCGGGTGGAGATCGTCGAACTGGTCCTGATCGCGGCGAGCTGTTCGTTGGAGCGGTCGGCGATCACCACGCGGTAATCCCCGGTAGCGCCGAGCAGGTCGGCGATGGTCGCGCCGATCTTGCCGGCGCCGATGACGACCACGTTTTTCATGGTTCCCCCGATGAATCTGTTTCTGTCAGAGAGATTCGCTCCTGGCTTCGTCGGATAGAAGCCGGCGACGCGACGATTCATATGGGATTTTTCAGCGAAACGCCGTAAGCTTTCGGCGCTATGCCGATAGACCCGACCGATCGCCATCTCCTGACCCTGCTCACCGAGAACGCCCGCGCTCCGGTGGCCGAGCTCGGCCGCAAGCTCGGCCTGTCACGCACGACGGTGCAGAGCCGGATCGAGCGGCTGGAGCGCCGTGGCGTCATCGCCGGTTACACGGCACGGCTTTCGGAGGATTACGAGAAGGGCCAGGTCAAGGCGCATGTGCTGATCACGGCGTTGCCGAAGCTTGCGGTGCGCGTCGAGACGGAGCTGCGGCGCATCCCCGAAATCAGGACGCTGCATTCGATCAGCGGCCAGTTCGACATGATCGCCGTGGTGGTCGCGCCCTCGATCGGCGAGCTCGACGGTTTGATCGACCGGATCGGCGCGCTCGAAGGCGTTGAGCGCACGATGTCCTCCATCATCCTCTCGACAAGGATCGAGCGTTAGCCTCAATCCGGCAGGACGCGTCCTCCGATCCGCGCCGCAGCGTCGCGCAGCGCGTCGAGATGCACCGGGCGCCCCTGTGGCGCGACGATCGAGGTCAGCGAGGAGATGCTGAGCGCCCCGGCGAGCGCGCCGGAGCGGTCGAAGATCGGCACACCGACACCGGTCAGGCCGATGAAGAAATCGTCGGCGGCCAGCTCCCAGCCCTGCGCCCGGATGCGGTCGGCCTCGCGCCAGAGCAGGTCTGGATCGGTCTGGCTCGCAGGGGCGCGTTTGGGCAGATCGAGCGAAAGAGCCAGCCGGCGCTGCTCGTCGTCGAGATAGGCCAGCAGTACGCGCGGGCCGCCGCCGCAGTTCAACGGTGCCTGTGCGCCGACCGCGAACCAGGTCGCATCGACATGCGGCAGCGAGGCGCGCACGCGATCGACGCAGAGCCCGCGCCCGGCGATATGGACCCAGAGGAAGGCAGTCGCGCCGGTCTTCTCGGCTATCTCGGTCAGATAGGGGCCGGCGATGTCGCGCAATTCGCGGCCGGTCGTCACTGCGCTGCCGAGCTCGATCAGCCCGACGGCCAGCGCATAGCTCTGGGAATGCTCGTCATATTCGACGAGCTCATTGAGCTGCAACGTCAGCAGCAGACGCCGCGTCGTGCCCTTGTCGAGGCCGACCTGCCGGGCGAGCTCGCTCAGGCCGAGCCGCGGCTGCTCCGGCCGGAAAGCCCGCAGCAGCGCTATCGCGCGGTCGACGGCCCGGACGATCGGCACGCCCGGCGGCAGTTGCGCGGCCCTGTCCTCGTCTTTGTCGTTCATCGCAAATGTGGATACGCCATGTTCGTTTGCTGAGCGTGTCGCCTAATAACACGCCATGTCAACCATTGACACGGATTTTGTCTCTCGCTTTCATGGCTGCCGAGCTTGCCAACAGACGCGTGATCGGGTGCGATCGGCCTGAACCGGCTGCCAATGAAAGAACGGGGGAGAACGACGATGACCGGATTGAGATTTGGCCTGGCGCTCGCCGCCTCCGTCCTGGCGCTCGGCGTGGCGCAGGCGCAGGAACCGAAGAAGGGCGGCACGGTCCACGTCGTCGTCCAGCCCGAGCCGCCGATGCTGATGCAGGGGCTCAACCAGAACGGCCCGACCAACATGGTCGCCGGCAACATCTACGAGTCGCTGCTGCGCTATAACGAGAAGCTGGAGCCGCAGCCCTCGTTGGCCAAGAGCTGGGAGATCTCGCCTGACGCGAAGGTCTACACCTTCAAGCTGCAGGAGGGCGTGACCTGGCATGACGGCAAGCCGTTCACGGCCGATGACGTCGTCTTCACCCTCGACAAGTTCCTGCGCGAGGTCCATCCGCGCTGGCGCCCGATCGTCAACGCCCAGGTCGACAAGATCGAGAAGGTCGACGACCTCACCGTCAAGATCACGCTGAAGCAGCCCTTCGGCCCGCTGATCATGACGCAGGAAGTCGCCTCCGCGCCGATGATCCCCAAGCACATCTATGACGGTACCGATTATCGCGCCAACCCGGCCAACAATACGCCGATCGGCACCGGCCCATTCAAGCTGAAGGAGTGGAAGAAGGGCTCCTACATCCACCTCGTCAAGAACGAGAACTACTGGCTCAAGGGCAAGCCGAACCTCGACGAGATCTACTGGCAGATCATCCCCGATGCGGCGGCCCGCGCCGTCGCCTACGAGACCGGCAAAGTCGACGTGCTGACCGGCGGCTCGGTCGACGTCTACGACGTGGCGCGGCTTTCCAAGCTGCCCAACACCTGCGTCACCACCAAGGGCTGGGAGATGTTCGCCCCCCATGCCTGGCTGACGCCGAACGTCCGCACCGGCATTTTGGGCAACAAGCAGTTCCGCCAGGGGCTGATCTACGCGATCGACCGCGAGTTCGGCCGCGAGGTGGTCTGGGGCGGGCTCGGCAAGCTGCCGACCGGCCCGATCTCGTCGAAGACCAAGTTCTATTCGGCCGACGTGCCGAAATACGCCTTCGATCCCGCCAAGGCGAAGGAGCTGATCAAGGCTTCCGGCTACAAGGGCGAGACGATCCGCCTGCTCAACCTGCCCTATGGCGAGACCTGGACGCGCTGGACCGAGGCGATCAAGCAGAATCTCGAAGATGTCGGCGTCAAGGTGCAGGTCGAAAACACCGACGTGCCCGGCTGGACCCAGAAGGCCAGCAACTGGGACTTCGACCTCAACTTCAACTTCCTCTACCAGCTCGGCGACCCCGCCATGGGCGTTGCGCGCAGCTACATCACCTCCAACATCGCCAAGGGCAATCCCTTCGCCAATGTCGGCGGCTACTCCAATCCCGAGGTCGACAAGCTCTTCGCCGAGGCGGCGATCGCGCCGACGGACAGCGCGCGGCAGGAGCTCTACACCAAGGTGCAGAAGCTCCTGGCCGACGAACTGCCGGTGCTGTGGCTGCTCGAGATGGATTTCCCGACGATCTATCGCTGCAACGTCAAGAACCTCGTCACCACCGGCGTTGGCGTGAACGACGGCTTCCGCGACGCCTGGAAGGAGTGAGTTCGGAGCTGATCGCTTGGGCAATGTCGTCTCGGACAAGCCGCGTCAGCGGTGCCGATCCGGGACCCATGCCTGAACCGTTCCGGCATGGGTCCCGGGTCTCCCTCCGGTCGCCCGGGATGACGGCAAGCAAAGACGGGTCTGAATGAACCTCGCGCAATTCCTCGCCGGCCGGCTCGCAAAGGGGATCGTCGTCCTCTTCGCCATCGCGGTGCTGAACTTCTTCCTGATCCGGGCCGCGCCGGGCGATCCGGCGCAGGTGCTGGCTGGCGAAGCCGGCGCTGCCGACGAGCAATTGCTGATCCAGTTGCGCGAGCGCTTCGGCCTCGACCAGCCGCTGCTGACCCAGCTCTGGGTCTATCTCAAGGGCTATCTCAGCTTCGATCTCGGCTTCAGCTACCGCCAGCAGCAGAGCGTGCTCAGCCTGATCCTCGACCGCCTGCCTGCGACGCTGCTGCTGACCGGCGCCGCCTTCATCGTCTCGCTTGGGCTGGGCACGCTGATGGGCGCGCTCGCCGCCCGCCGCGCCGGCCGCTGGCAGGACAGCGTCATCACAACGCTGGCGCTGGTCTTCTATGCGACGCCGCTGTTCTGGGTCGCGCTGATGAGCCAGATCGTCTTCGCGCTGAAACTCGGCCTCGTCCCCAATGTCGGCTACGAGAGCATCGGCGCGAACTATACCGGGCTCGCCCGTGCGCTCGACATCGCCAGCCATCTCGTCCTGCCGGCCCTGACGCTCGGCCTGTTCTTCACCGCCCTCTATGCCCGGATGATGCGGGCCTCGATGCTTGAGGTCGCGGGCGCCGATTTCGTCAAGACAGCCCGCGCCAAGGGGCTCAGCCCCGGCGTGATCTCGCGTCGGCATGTCGCCCGCAACGCGATCCTGCCGGTGGTGACGCTGGCGGGCCTGCAGGCAGGCCAACTGGTCGGCGGCGCCGTGCTCACCGAGACCGTCTTCGCCTGGCCGGGCATCGGGCGCCTGATGTTCGATGCCCTGGTGCAGCGCGACTATTCGGTGCTGCTCGGCGTCTTCTTCATCTCCTCGGCCATGGTCGTCGGCTTCAACATCCTGACCGATATCGTCTACCGGCTCGCCGATCCGCGCATCGAGGCGGTGTCATGAGCTTCCTCAAGCGTTTTTCCCGCAATCGCGGCGCCCTGATCGGCCTTGCTATCCTGATCGCGGTGGTGCTCTTTGCCATCCTCGCGCCCTCGCTTTATCCGCAATCGCCTTGGCGGACGGTGGCGCGGCCCTTCCTTGCGCCCTTCGTGATGGAGCGCTTCCCGCTCGGCACCGATACGCTCGGGCGCGACATCGCCTCGGGCCTGGCGCACGGCGCCCGTGTCTCGCTGACGATCGGGCTGGTCTCGACGATTGTCGCGCTGCTGATCGGCGTGCCGCTGGGCGCCATCGCCGGCTATGCCGGCGGCTTCATCGACGATGCGCTGATGCGCTTCACCGAGTTCTTCCAGACCATCCCCTCCTTCGCGCTCGCCATTGTGCTGGTCGCGATCCTGCAGCCCAAGCTCGGCTCGATCGTGCTCGCCATCGGCGTGGTCAGTTGGCCGCCGGTGGCGCGGCTGGTGCGCGGCGAGGTGCTCTCGCTAAAGACCCGCGAATATGTCCAGGCGGCGATCACCATCGGCCAGCCGACGGCGCGGATCATCTGGAGCCAGGTGCTGCCCAACACGATCGCGCCGATCATCGTAATGGGCTCGCTGATGATCGGCTCGGCGATCCTGCTCGAATCCTCGCTCTCCTTCCTCGGCCTCGGCGATCCCAACCTGATGAGCTGGGGCTACATGGTTGGCGCCGGCCGCACGCGCCTGCTCGACGCCTGGTGGATCAGCTTCTTCCCGGGCGTTGCGATCTTCCTGACCGTGCTGGCCCTCAACCTTGCCGGCGAAGGGCTGAACGATGCGATGAACCCGCGCCTCGCCCGGGAGAGAGAATGATGGCCGAGCCCGTCCTCTCGATCGAAGGCCTGAAGCTCGCACTGCCCGTGATGGCCGACCGCCCCTATGCGGTCGAGGATGCGACGCTTCGCATCGCCGCGGGCGAGACGCTCTGCGTCGTCGGCGAATCCGGCTCCGGCAAGTCGATGATCGCCCATGCGGTGATGGGGCTCCTGCCCAAGGCGGTGAAGCCGGTCGCCGGCGCGATCAGGCTCGCCGGCCGCGACCTCCTGGCGCTGTCGGAAGAGGCGATGCAGGACGTGCGCGGCCGCGAGGTCGGCATGATCTTCCAGGAGCCGATGACCTCGCTCAACCCGGTCATGCGCGTCGCCGACCAGATCGTCGAGACCTTCGAGGCGCATAAGCTGCTGACCAAGCCGGAGCGCTACGCCCGTGCCGTCGCGCTGCTGACAGAGGTCGGCCTACCCGAGCCGGAGCGGCTGGCGCGGGCCTATCCGCATGAGCTCTCGGGCGGCCAGCGCCAGCGCGTGATGATCGCGATGGCGCTGGCTCTCGAACCGAAGCTGCTGATCGCCGACGAGCCGACCACCGCGCTCGACGTGACCACGCAGGCGCAAATCCTCAAGCTGATCGACAATCTCCGCCACAAGCACGGCACCGCGGTCTTGTTCATCACCCACGACATGGGCGTCGTCGCCGAGATCGCCGACCGCATCGCCGTGCTGGAGAAGGGCGTACTGGTCGAGGAAGGTACGGTCGACCAGGTGCTCGGCTCTCCCCGCCACCCCTATACGCAGAAGCTGCTCGCCGCCGTGCCCTCGCTGACGCCGCCGGAGCGGCCGGCGCTGCCGGAAAGCAAGCCGGTGCTCACCGTCGAGAAGCTCGGCAAGGTCTATCGCAAGCGCGCCTTCTTCCGCCCGGGCCGCGAAGTCAGGGCAGCCGACGATGTCAGCTTCACGCTGGCGCGCGGCGAGACGCTGGGGCTCGTCGGCGAGTCCGGCTCGGGCAAGTCGACGGTCGGGCGCTGCTGCCTGCGCCTGATCGAGCCGGATTCAGGGCGCATCACCCTCGGCGACCTCACCATCACCGACCTCAGCGTCGCGGCGCTCCGCCCGCATCGCAAGCGGATCCAGATGGTGTTCCAGGATCCGTTCGCCTCGCTCAATCCGCGCCAGACCGTCGGGCGGATCATCTCGGACGGGCCGGTCGCGCACGGCACGTCACGCAAGAACGCGCTGGCGCGGGCGAAGGAGCTGCTCGAACTGGTCGGGCTCTCCGCCAATGCGATCGACCGCTACCCGCATGAATTCTCCGGCGGCCAGCGCCAGCGCATCGGCATCGCCCGGGCCCTCGCGCTCGAGCCGGACGTCCTCGTCGCCGACGAGGCGGTTTCGGCGCTCGACGTCTCCGTGCAGGCGCAGATCCTCAAGCTGATCAAGGACATCCAGCAGCGGCTCGGCCTCGCCATCCTGTTCGTCACCCACGATCTGCGCGTCGCCGCGCAGATCTGCGACAAGATCGCGGTGATGCAGCGCGGCAGGATCGTCGAGGCCGGCCCGACCGCCGCGCTCTTTTCCGCCCCCCAGCACGCCTACACCCGCCAGCTGCTCGCCGCCGTGCCCGGCGGCGAGCGGTTCGGGCGGTGAGTTCCATTCGTCATTCTCGGGCGTAGCGAAGCGCAGACCCGAGAATCTCAGGACCAGATGGCTGGTTTCCGAGATGGTCGGGTCAAGCCCGACCATGACGAGCCGGCCGAATGCCTGCCTATCTACCGGAGACCCCAGCCATGCCGCTCGACCCCGCCCTGCGCGACCGTATCCTCAGCTCCGTCGAAGCGGGCTTTGCCGAGCAGATCGCCTTCACCCGGGAGATGATCCGCTTTCCGTCGACACGCGGCGACGAGCACACCGTCCAGGACTTCATCTTCCGGGCCTTGAGGCAGCGCGGCTTCACCATGGACCGCTTTGCCATGGATCGCGAGGCGATCGGTCGCCATCCGGGCGGGGCGCCGTTCTCTGACACGCATTCGGACGCGCCGATTGTGGTCGGCATCCACCACCCGCGCGAGGAGACGGGTCGCTCGCTGATCCTGCAGTCCCATGTCGACGTGGTGCCGACCGGCCCGGCCGAGCTCTGGACGCATCCGCCCTTCGATCCCGTGATCGAGGGCGACTGGCTCTATGGCCGTGGCGGTGCCGACATGAAGGCGGGCGGCGCTGCGAATCTCTATTGCCTCGATGCGCTCCGGCGCATCGGCCTGCAGCCGGCGGGAACCGTCTATGTCCAGTCGGTGGTCGAGGAGGAATCGACCGGCAACGGCGCGTTGATGACTCATTTGCGCGGCTACGCGGCCGATGCGGTGCTGATCCCCGAGCCCGAGGAAGAGATGTTGGTGCGCGCCAATACCGGTGTGCTCTGGTTCCAGTTCGAGGTCCGCGGCGTGCCGATGCATGTGCGCGAGATGGCGGCGGGGGCGAATGCGATCGACGCGGCCTATCGCGTCATCGGCGCGCTGCGCGAACTCGAGGCGGCGCTCAACCGCGAGAAGATCGGCCGGCCGCATTTCGAGGATGTCGCCCATCCGATCAACCTCAACATCGGCAAGATCGAGGGCGGCGACTGGGCTTCGTCGGTGCCGTGCTGGTGCAAGGTCGACTGTCGCATCGGCCTCTATCCCGGCATGTCGGCCGAAGAGCTCGGCAAGCGCATCGAGGCGAAGGTGCTCGCCTTCGCGCGCGCCGATGCGTTCCTCTCGAACAACCCGCCCCAGGTCGTCTTCAACGGCTTCTGGTCGGAAGGGTATGTGCTCGAGCCCGGCAGCGAGGCCGAGGCCGTGCTCGGCCGTGCCCATCAGGGCTCGACCGGCAAGGCGCTGAAGAGCTTCATGACCCCCGGCTATCTCGATACCCGGGTCTACGCCCTCTACGACAAGGTGCCGGCACTCTGCTACGGCCCGATCTCGGAGAACATCCATGCCTTCGACGAGCGCGTCAGCCTGGCCTCCCTGAAGCGGATCACCGGCACCATGGCGCTCTTCGTCGCCGAATGGTGCGGGGTGGAGGCGATCGCGGAGTGATGACGCGCGCCTGCCGTGCATCGAGCCTGCAGCGAAATGACATGACGGTGCAGGCTCCTCCTCACGCATAGTCCGATCATGCCGACCGTGTCCGCCCGCTCGCTCCTGCTCGTCCCGCTGCTCGGGCTGCTCTGGGGCTTCAACTGGCCGGCGGTCCGGATCTCACTGACCGAGATCGCGCCATGGACCTTGCGAGCCGGCGGCATGACCTTCGCCGGGCTTGCTCTCGTCGCGGTCGCGCTGGCGCGGGACATCAGTCTCAAGGTGCCGGCCGCGCATTGGCCCAGGCTGATCGTCGCCGGCATCCTGTCGATCGCCGCCTTCAATATCCTGCTCGCCTTCGCGCAGTTGATGGCGCCGACCTCTCGGGCCGCGATCCTGACCTTCACCATGCCGGTCTGGGCAACGCTGATGGCCTGGCCGGTATTGGGCGAGCACGTCGACCGCCCGCGGCTGATCGGCCTGGGGCTCGGCATCGCCGGATTGCTCTGCCTCGGTCTGCCGCTGATCCGCGCGGGCCAGCTCTCGCCGGGGCTTGCTCTCGCTTTGCTTGCGAGCATCAGCTGGGCGCTCGGCACCATCGTCACCAAGCGCTGGCCGGTCGCGGCGCCGACGCTGTCGATCGCCGCCTGGCAATTGCTGATCGGCGGCGCGGCGGCCGGTATCGGCATGCTGATTTTCGAGGGCATTCCGGTCCCGAGGACCCTGTCGCCGCCGGTTGCGGCGGCACTGACCTTCCATATCCTCGGCGCGCAGGCGCTCGCCTATTTCCTCTGGTTCACCGTGATCGCCCGGCTTCCTGCGGGGATCGCCAGCCTCGGCACCTTGATGGTTCCGGCGGTCGGGGCGCTCGGCTCGGTCCTCCTGCTCGGCGAGCGGCCGGCGGCGAGCGACTGGCTCGGCCTCGTCCTCGTGGTTGCCGCTTCGGGTGCGATCCTTGTCTCGCCAAAACCGGGTCCTTGACCCTAGGTCATTTTTTCTTCGTCCCGTCCGGAACCTTTTGCGCAATGCCGCGTTTAGCGCGTTGGACATGTCAAATATCAAGGTTCCAAACGTGCTTCAGATCGCGGAAGGTCCGGTGACCGCCGAGCGCTACCGCTTGCTGGTGGAATCCGTCACGGACTACGCGATCTACATGCTCGATCCGCAGGGGACCGTGATCAGCTGGAACCCCGGCGCCCGGCGTTTCAAGGGCTATGAGGACCACGAGATCATCGGCCAGCCGTTCTCGCGCTTCTACACCGAGGAGGATCGCGCTGCCGGCTTGCCGGAGCGAGCTCTGGGCCAGGCCGCCGAAACAGGGCGCTTCGAGAGCGAGGGCTGGCGCGTCCGCAAGGACGGCACCCGCTTCTGGGCCAATGCTGTCATCGATGCGATCATAAACCCGGCGACCGGCCGGGTGCTCGGCTATGCCAAGGTCACGCGCGACCTGACCGAGCGGCGCCAGGCGGATGAGGCGCTGCGGCGGTCGGAGGAGAAGTTCCGCCTGCTGGTGCAGGGCGTCACCGACTACGCGATCTACATGCTCGATGCCGACGGCATCGTGACCAACTGGAACGCCGGTGCGCAGCGGATCAAAGGCTATGCGCCGGACGAGATCATCGGCCGGCATTTCTCGCTGTTCTACACGCCGGAGGATCGCGAGAAGGGCGAGCCGCAAAGGACGCTCCAGGCTGCGATCGACAATGGCAGCGCCGAAAAGGAAGGCTGGCGCATCCGCAAGAACGGCGAGACCTTCTGGGCGAGTGTCGTCATCGACCCGATCCGCGACGATGCTGGCGAGGTCATCGGCTTTGCCAAGGTTACGCGAGACCTGACCGAGCAGCGTAAGGTCCAAGCCGAGCTCGATGCGGCGCGCGAGGCCTTGTTCCAGGCGCAGAAGATCGAGGCCCTCGGCCAACTCACCGGCGGCGTTGCGCATGACTTCAACAATCTGCTGACCGCCGTGCTGGGCAGCCTCGAGCTCGTGCGTCGCCAGATCGGCGATGAGCGCCAGCTCAACCTGATCGACAATGCGATCAAGGGGGCGAGCCGGGGCATCTCCCTGACCCAGCGCATGCTCTCCTTCGCCCGCAAGCAGGAACTGGCGCTGCAGCCGGTGGCGGTCGACGTGCTCGTCGCGGAGATGGGCGACCTGCTGCAGCGTTCGCTGGGGCCGCTGATCCGGATCGAGACGGATTTTCCCGCCGATCTCGCGACCGCAGCGGCCGATTCGAACCAGCTCGAAGCCGCGGTCCTCAACCTTGCCGTCAATGCGCGGGACGCGATGCCGGAAGGCGGCGTATTGCGCGTCGGGGCCAAGAACGAATCCGTCGGCCGAGGCCATCGCAGTGGCCTGCCCGACGGCGACTATATCCGCCTCTCGGTGGCCGATACCGGTAGCGGAATGGATGCAAAGACACTGGCCCAGGCGACCGAGCCCTTCTTCACCACCAAGGGTGTCGGCAAGGGCACCGGGCTCGGCCTCTCGATGGTGCACGGCATGGCCGAGCAGCTCGGTGGCCGTCTGCAGCTGACCAGCCATGTGGGACGAGGCACGACCGTGGAAATCTGGCTGCCCGTGGCTTCCGCAATCATAACGGCCGAGCCTGTCCAGTTGCCTGTCGAGACGAAAATGGAGACCGCCATGGAGCCGCGCCCGCTGACTGTGCTCGCGGTCGATGACGATGCGCTCGTGCTGATGAACACAACCGCACTGCTGGAGGACCTCGGCCACAAGGTCATCGAGGCGAGCTCGGGGCGGGAGGCGCTGTCCGTGCTGGAGAACAACGAGATCGATCTGCTGATCACCGATCATGCCATGCCGCAGATGACCGGTGCGCAATTGATCACGGAAGTCGGACAGCGCTGGCCCAATGTGCCGGTCATCCTCGCTACAGGCTATGCCGATCTGCCGGCGGGCGCCGGAGCGGGCGTGTTGCGGCTGAACAAGCCGTTCTGGCAGGCCGATCTGGAAAAGGCGGTCAATGCGGCGATGGCGCGGCGCACGACGGCTGCAGCCGCGGCCTGAGGGCTGTCACCAGCCTTGATCGGTTCGCCGGGTCGGCGCGGCCGCCGAGCCGCGTTCGACCAGTCGGGTCGGCAGCACGAGATCGGGAGGGGCACCGCCTCCCGAGAGCTGTTCGATCAGCAGTTTCATCGCCGCCTGGCCGATCTCGCGGCGTGGCTGGTGGATGGTGGTGAGCTGCGGCTCGACGGCCTCCGCCAGCACGATGTCGTCGAAGCCGACCACCGAGACATCGTCAGGGACGTTGCGGCCGCGGGCGCGCAGCTCGCCCATGGCGCCGACCGCCATCTGGTCGCTGGCGGCGAATATGGCGCTGTAATCGACGCCTCTCGCAGCGAGCATGCGGATCGCGGCGCGCCCGGCGGCGAGGCCGAAATCGCCCTCGACGACGAGGTCCGGGTCGGCCGGAATGCCGGCATCGGCGAGGCCGGCGAGATAGCCGTCGCGACGGTCGAGGCTCATCGGATCCGGCATCGGGCCGGCGATATGGGCGATCCGGCGATGGCCGAGCCTGGCGAGGTGGGCAACTGCTGCGCGTGCCGCAGCATGGTTGTCGACCTTGACTGTCGGCAGATTGAGCCCAGGCAGCATCTCGAGCGCAACGACGATGGGCGGCAGGCGGCTGCGTTTGGCGAGGGCCTCGGGGAAGCGGCCGACCATCAGGATCAGTCCGTCGGCATGGCGCTCCCTGACCATGTCGACATAGCGCAGGATGCGCTCGTCATCGTCGCGGGCATCGCCCATCAGCACCTTGTAGCCGGCGTCGACTGCGGCTTCTTCGACGCCCTTGTAGATCTCGAGATAGAACGGGTTGCTGATGTCGCGCACCAGCAGGATCACGGTGCGCGTCGCCTGGAGGCGGAGATTGCGCGCCTGGGCGTTGGGAATGAAGCCGGTCGCCGCGACCGCCGCGATGACGCGCTCGCGGGTCCGCGCCTTGACCCTCTCCGGCTGAGCCAAAGCGCGCGACACCGTCGCCGTCGAGACGCCGGCGAGGCGCGCGACTTCGGCGATGGTCGGGGCGGCTATGGGGGCGTCTTGCAAGGTCGATGATCTGGAACGGCGGCGGCGAATCGGCGCGACGGAGGCAGGAGCCCCATCATGCCGCAATCGTTGCCGATAAGGCAGGGCCGGGCGCCCATATGGTGCGGGCGCCCGGTGTGGGGGTTCACGCGCCGTATTACTTCCCGCCCCAACGGGCCGGATAGTTCGTCATCTGCTCGCAGCCGCAGAGCGCATAGTGCAGCGGCGGCATCTTGTCGTTGACGAACTTGTCGAGGGTCTCGGCCGTGATCGCCGGCTGCGGCAGCTTCCAGGTCGGGCCCACCACTGGCTCGCCCTTGAGGATGCGGATCGCCGCGATTACCGGGGTGCGCCACTGATAGGTCGGATAGGTCGGCGCGATCGCGGTGAGCTTGTTCTTCTTCCACTTCTGCAGGAAGTCCTGCTGGTCCTCGCCGTTGATCACCGGATAGGGCTTGCCGGCGTCCTCGAAGGCCTCGAGCGCCGCGACCGCGGTCGCGCCGGCATCCATCCAGACGCCGTCGATCTTGCCGAAGCGGTTGATGTAGTCCTCGACGATCGCCTTGGTCTTGGCGTTGTCGCCATTGGTGAACTCGGCGCCGACGACTTTGATGCCTTTCTCCTTGAAGATGCGCTCGGCCGCGGCCCAGCGGTTCTCCAGCACGTCGACGCCCGGCAGGATGCGCAGCGCCAGTACAGCGCCGCCGGCCGGGATCTTCTCGGCGATGAAGCTCGCGCCCTGGATGCCGAAGCCGTAGCCGCCGATCGGGTTGATGAAGGTGACCGGCGCCTTGCTGTCGACGCCGCGATCGAAGACCACGACGGGCAGCTTCTTAGCGGCCGCCTCGACCGCCGGCGTCAGCGCTGCCGTGGTGTTCGGCGAGACGATCAGCGCATCGCACTGGCCGCTGTTGACGAAGGCGTTGATGTCCGAAATCTGCTTGTCGTCCTTGCCCTCGGCGTCGGCATGGGTGAACGAGGCGATATCGGCCTTGTTGGCGTCGACCTCGGCCTGCATGTTGGTGAAGCCGACGACGCGCCAGGGGTTGTTCACGCCCGCATTGGAGAAGCAGAGCTTATAGGGGCCGGGCTTCTTGTACTTGGCGGTGTCGACCTTCTCGCCGCCGAGGTTCTGCTCCCATGGCTTGCCGTCGGGACCCTGCGGGGCGACCGTCAGCAGCGCCTTCTGGCGCTCGAATTCGGCGGGATCGTTGAAGTTCTGGGCGATGGCGCCCGTCGACAGTGCCGCCAGCAGCGCCGTCAAACCGATCTGCGTCTTCATGTTCACCTCCCTCTGTCGCGCCGCCTTGCCGGCGGCCTCTGGCGGAGCGCGTGGGATCACGCGCCTCCGAAAACTCGTTTTCAGGCGCGTCGCATGCGCCAGGCGCTCGATGCCACAGCTGCGATCAGGATCAGGCCCTGAACGGTCTCACGCAGCGGCTGCGGCAGGCCCATCAGGTTGAGCAAGGTGAACAGGGCGAACAGGCTGAGCGCGCCGGCGACCGCGCCGGTCACGCTGGCGCGCCCGCCGAGCAATTGCGCCCCGCCGATGACGCAGGCGGCGATCGCCTGTAGTTCGAGCCCCTGTCCGACCGCGGTCGAGACGCCGGCGAAGCCGCCGAGCAGGATGCCCGCGGTCACCGCCGACAGCGCCGAGATCACGAAGACCAGAACCCGCGTCGCGCCGACCGGCACGCCGGAAAGCTCCGCCGCGCGCGGATTGTCGCCGACCGCCAGCACCTGCCGGCCGAAGACTGTCGCGTGCAACAGCCAGGCGGCGATCCCGACGGAGCCGATGAGGATGAGCACCGAGAGCGGCATGATCCCGGTTACGGGAACGTCGCGATAGACGAGGCGGCCTAGCGCCCGGAAATTCTCCGGCAGATAGCCGCGCGGCGCCCCGCCCGACCACATCAGCGCCGCGCCATTCAGTGAGAGCAGCATGCCGAGCGTCGCGATGATCGAGGGCACCTTGAGCAGGGTGACGACGAGCCCGTTGACGAGGCCGACGCCGAGCCCGATCAGATAGAGCACGCCGATCGTCCACCAGGTGTTCTCGGGGTTGCCGCCGGCCAGCATCGAGCCGCCGAGCACGGTCAGCGTCACCAGCGATCCCATCGAGAGATCGAAGCCGCCGCCGGCGATGACGAAGAGCTGGCCGCAGGCGAGGATGATCAGCGGCGCGGCCCGGCGCAGGAAGTTGAGGAAGCCCTCGACCTCGAAATAGCTCGGCTGCATCACGGCGATAGTGCCGTAGAGCACGAGGAAGATGGCGAGGCCGACATTGATGCCGCGGGCGAAGCGCAGCGCCGCCGAGGGGGCGGTATGGCTGGCCACGGCGCTCATGCGACATGCCCCTTGCTGCGCACGGCGTAGACGGCGACCGCGAGGATGACGATGGCGCCGCGCAATACCTGCTTCGGGAAGGCGTCGATGCCGGTCATGTTGAAGACGGCGTCGAGCGTGGCGAAGAGGAAGACGCCCGCGAGCGTGCCCCAGACGCCACCGCGCCCGCCGGCGAGCAAGGTGCCGCCGATCACCACGACCGCGATCGATTCAAGATCGTAGACGCCGTCGCGGCCGACCCAGGGCGCCCCGGCGCGCAGGCGGCTGGCGAGATAGAGCCCGGTGAGGCCGGCCATCAGCGAGCACAAAACATGCGCGCCGATGATGACGCGCTCAGTGCGGATGCCGGCAAGGCGGGCGCCGTCGCGATTGCCGCCGGTGGCGTAGAGATGGGCGCCGAAGCGCGTGCGGCTCAGCAGCAGCCAGATCGCGAGCGCGAGCACGAACAGCAGCAGCACCGACCAGGGCAGCGGCCCGATCCGGCCATAGGCGAAGGCCTGGAAGGCTGCCGGAACCGAGCCGGCGAAATTGGAAAAGCTGGCCGAGAGCAGCCCCTGCAGGATCAAACCGACGCCGAGCGTCGCGATCAGCGGGTTGACGTCGAGCCGCGCGATGATCAGCCCGTTGACGAGGCCGACCGCTGCCGAGAGCGCCAGCACCGCCAGTACGGCCGGCGCGATCATTGCCGGCTCGCCTTTCATGATGAAGGAGGCGAGCACGGCCGAGACGCTGATCAGATTGGCGACGGACAGGTCGATCGAACCGACCAGGATGGTCAGCGTCTGCCCGAGCGCGACGATGCCGAGGCCGACCATGCGCTGGGTCAGGCCAATGAGCCCCTCGCCGCTGAGATAGGCGTGCTGGCCGGTCGCGAGCGCGGTTGCGACATAGAGCACGAGCGAGCCGGCGAAGAGCAGCGGCGCCACCGGCACGTCGCGCGCCGGGCGAGGGGCGGCGATATCAGCGACGCTCATGCCGCGACCTCCGCCGTCCCGGTGCCGAGGGCAAGGTGCATCACGTCTTCCTCGCTGGCGCCGCGCTTGAGTTCTCCGGCGATGCGGCCTTCATGCATGACCAGGATGCGGTCGCTGACGCCGATGATCTCCGGCAGGTCGGAGGAGATCATCAGGATGGCGCGGCCGCGATCGGCGAGACCTCGCATCAGCTGGTAGATCGCCGCCTTGGCGGCGACGTCGATGCCGCGGGTCGGCTCGAGGAAGATCAGCACCCTGGGATCGCGCGCCAGCCAGCGGCCGATCACGACCTTCTGCTGGTTGCCGCCGGAGAGCTCGCGGATCTCCTGGGTGAAGCCGGCGGCCCGGACATCGACCTCGGCGAGTTGCCGGTCGGCGGCGGCGCGCGCCATCGCGCCAGAAGCCGGTGGACGCAGGCGACGCGCAAAGGCGCGCAGCGTCATCAGGACATTGTCGCGCAGCGATTGCTGCGGGGCGATGCCCTCCTTCTTGCGATCGTCGGAGAGGAAGCCGATGCCGGCGATTATGGCCGCTCGCGGCGATTGGATCAGGCCGTCCAGCCCATCGACGGTCATCCGGCCGCGGGTGAACGGCTCGTCGCCGAAGAGAGCTCGCCCCAGCGCGCCCTTGCCGGAGCCTTCGAGCCCGGCGACGCCGACGATCTCGCCGGCGCGCAGGTCGAGCGCGATATCGGAGAGGATGGCGTTGCCGGCACCCTGCACCGACAGCACGACCGGGCCGAGCCTGGCCGGATCACCCGGCGGCGGAAAGAAATCGGCGAGGTCGCGCCCGACCATCAGCCTGACGATCGTCGCCGGCG
Source organism: Allobosea lupini (assembly GCF_900109525.1). Taxonomy (GTDB): domain Bacteria; phylum Pseudomonadota; class Alphaproteobacteria; order Rhizobiales; family Beijerinckiaceae; genus Allobosea; species Allobosea lupini. The sequence goes on from NZ_FOAN01000011.1 coordinate 76,061, forward strand.
TCAGCGCGGCGGCCCGGTGTGTCGCGACCAACTTGCCGTCCTTCAGCACGGTGATGCGGTCGGCGATCGCCTTCAATTCGGCCATGCGGTGGGAGATGTAGAGGATCGCCGCGCCCTCGCGCCGGAGCGTCCCGACCAGTCCCAGAAGTCGGCCGGCATCGCGCTCATCGAGCGCTGCGGTCGGCTCGTCCATGACGATGATCTGGGCATCGAGCGCCAGCGCCTTGGCGATCTCGACCAGCTGCTGCTCGGCGATCGACAGAGATTTCACCAGCGCATCGGGCTGGACCCTGGCGCCGACACGCTCCAGCAGCTTGCGCGCGCCCTCCTGCATCGCGGCGCGGTCGAGCAGCCCGCCACGGGTCGGCTCAAGGCCAAGGAAGATGTTGTCGGCGACACTGCGCTCGGGCAGCAGGCTCAGCTCCTGGTGGATGATGCTGATCCCGGCCCGGCGCGCCTGGACCGGATGCCGGAAGGCGATCGGCTCCCCGTTCAGGAGGATTTCGCCTTCGTCGGGGCGATAGACGCCGCCCAGCACTTTCATCAGCGTCGACTTGCCGGCGCCGTTCTCGCCGCAGATGGCGTGGACCTCGCCGGAATGGCAATCGAGGCTGACATCGTCGAGCGCCCGCACGCCGGTGAAGCTCTTGCCGATGCCGCGCATCGAAAGGACCGGCGTATCGGCGCTCATGCCGCACCTGTCTTGTTGGGTTCAGCGGCTTCGGCCCAGCCGCGCCGGATGAAATCGTGGCTCTCGACGAGGAGCGTGTCGAGATCGGGGAAGAGGTCGCGCCAGACCCGTGTCGCCGCCGCGAGCGAGGGCAGCGCCCGGCCGAAAGCCTCGACCGTCAGCCAGCCGTCATAGCCGGTAGCGCGGATGGCGCGGAACGTCTGCGCCCACGGCACATGGCCGCGTCCGACGATGCCGCGATCGTTCTCTGAGAGATGGATGTGATTGATCTCGGGAGCGTAGCGGCTGTAGGCGCCTACGGGATCGCGCTCCTCGATATTGGCGTGGAAGGTGTCGTACATGTAGCCAAAGTTCGGATGCGCGACCTCGGCCTTCAGCGCGCTCGCGGCTTCCATCGTGTTCAGCGCGTAGCATTCGAAGCGGTTGATCGCCTCGAGCGAGAGCGCGATTCCGGCCTTGCCGGCCTCGTCCGCCATCGCATGCAGCGCTTCGGCGAGATGAGCGAGTTCGTCCTCGCGCGGGCCTTCGCCGGTGAAGACGCCGACCGGCGAATGATAGGGGCCGGCGATGACGGAGGCACCGAGCGCCGCGGCGCAGTCGACCGCCCAGCGATGGCGCTCGCGCGCCTTCCGGCGGATGGCAGCATCGGGCGAGAGCGGGTTGCTGTCCTCGGCGACGATGGTGACGATGGTGCGCTTCAGGCCGACCGCATCGAGCCGGTGGCCGAGCCGCTCGTAATGGCCGACATCGCCCTCGAAGACCGGGATCTCGACGCCGTCATAGCCGATATCGCGGATGCGCTCGCACAAGGGCAGGTGCGCTTCGTCGATGAAGCCGCCGACCGTCAGCAGGTTGAAGCCGATCTGGACCATTGCCTTGGCTTTCGAGCCGCGTTCAGCGCAGCCGCGGTGCGGTCGCGCGGCTGCAGAAAGCCGATGAAACGACGATGCTGGCATGCATGACCGGCATTCCTCCCTGGGGCGGTTCATTCTGCGGAACCGCTTCGGATCGGATTATGTAATCGATTGCAAAACTGTCAACCGGCTCCTTTGCGGCGCTCCGTCACATCAAAGGCGGCGATCCGACCGGGGCGCACTGCTTCGTCAGCGGACTGCGCGGTTGCGGCGATACGGGTGGGTTTGAACCACCGGCTAAGGTGGTTGCCGCCACGGAGCCCCTATTGATAGCCGGTCGATGGCACCTGCCTGTGACAGGCTCGCTGGCGGAACGGAATTCTCCCATGGCAGGTGCCGGCCGCAGGCGCTTCCGCCTCCTGCCCGGGACATCTTTGAAAAGACATTCCATTGACCGTGCCTGTGTTCGCATGAAGAATGTCAGTATCGAGCGCCGATAACTGCGCTCGATCGCGGGATTTGCTGGAGCAGCTTGCACCGCGTCAACAATGCTAAAAGCACCACGATGAAATCGTGGGCTCCGAGTCCGGAGACACGTCGATGAAGCCGCGTAATACTTTGGATCCTGAGCGATCGGACGGCCAGCCGCGATGTTCCTGATCCCTCGCCCTGCGGCCTGATCGCCGGGCTCGCCATTCCCTAGCAGCGTCCGCGTGCCGGCTTGCCCGGCCGGAGCGTCGTTCCCTGGCGACGCTTGGCCTCGCTGCGTCCTCCCGCCAGCCGAGGCCTTCATGACTGTCGTCTCGCTCGTCACTTCAACATCTGCGGCACCCCGCCACGTCGGTCGGGCTGCGCCGGCACCAGCCGAGGCGCCCAACTTCCGTGCGGCGCTGCGCCATCTCGCCGGCGGTGTCAGCGTGATCACGACCGGGCAGGGCGAGGATCGTACCGGGTTGACCGTGACCTCGCTCGCGTCGCTCTCGGCCGAGCCGCCGACGGTGATGTTCGGGCTCAACCTGGGCTCGTCGAGCTTTCCGGTGCTCGCCCGCCATGGCAGCTTCGGCGTCAATTTCCTCAACGCCACGCAAAAGCAGATCGCCGACCGCTTCGCCGGCCGCAATGGCGAGAAGGGCGAGGCGCGCTATGCCGGCGCGAGCTGGACGCAAGGTGTCACCGGCGCCCCGCTGCTCGAAGGCGCGCTGGCTGCGCTCGACTGCGAGGTCGAGGAGCTGATCGAGCGGCATTCGCACGCCATCGTCATCGGCCGCGTCCGTGAGGTCCGGCTCGGTGGCGACGATGCGGCGCTGCTCTACTGGCGCGGCGATTACGAGCGCCTCGGCTGGATGGCCGAGGAAGCCCGTACGGCGCTCGGCCTGCGCGGCATCTGATCCAGGCGAGACATCCCATGGCCTATTCCCTCAGCCTGCTCGACAAGAGCCCGATCCTCGACGGCGAGAGCGCGGTCGATGCCCTGCAGCGCACGATCGCTCTGGCGCAGGCTGCCGAGCGACTGGGCTATCGCCGCTTCTGGCTTGCCGAGCATCATGGCTTTGCCGGACTCGCCAGCTCGGCACCGGAAATCCTGGTGGCGCATCTGATCGCGCGCACGCGCCGGATCCGGATCGGTTCCGGCGGGGTGCTGCTGCAGCACTACAGCCCCTACAAGGTCGCCGAGACCTTCAACCTGCTCGCCGCGCTGGCGCCCGATCGCATCGATCTCGGCATCGGCAAGGCGCCGGGCGGCCTGCCGCTCTCGACCAAGGCGCTGCGCGTCCAGCATGCTTCCAAGGGCGCCCGCTCCTTCGAAGCGCTGCTGGCGGAACTCGATGGTTTCCTTTCGGGTTCGCTCGATGCGGATGAGCCGCTCGCCGGCGCGCAGGCCCTGCCGAAGCCGCCTGCGCCAGCTGAGCGTTTCCTGCTCGGTGCCAGCCCGGATAGCGCAAGGCTCGCGGCGGAGCGCGGCTGGCGCTTCGTTTTCGCCGGCCAGCTCAATGGCGACCCGAAGGCGATCGAGGCCAGCCTCAACGCATATGCCAAGGCCGGCGCGAAGCAACCGCCGCTGTTCGGCCTCGCTGCCCTCGCCGCCGCGACGGCGGAGGAGGCGCGCGCGCTGACCGAGCCTTTGCGCGTGGTCCGGTTGACGCTCGACAATGGCCAGAGCGTCAATCTCGGCAGCGAGGAGCAGGCGGCCGAGTTCGCCCGCCAGGCGGGAGCCGCCTCGTACACGACCGAGATCCGACGCCCGAGCATTCTCTCCGGCACCGCCGAGGACGTCCGGCGCGAGCTTGATGTGCTCTCGGCCCGCTTCGGCATCGCCGAATTCGTCATCGACACACCGGCTGCCGCGACCGCCCAGCGCCTCGCCTCGGTCACGCTGCTGGCCGGCGACGCGCCGGCGCTCGCCGCCTGAGCCGACAGGAGACACCGATGAGCAAGACCCGTCTCACCTTCGGCCTGATGCTGCAGGGCCCCGGCAGCCACATGAACGCCTGGCGCCACCCGAGCAATCCGCCCGATGCCAGCGTCAATCTCGATTTCTTCATCCGCAACGCCCGCAAGGCCGAAGAGAACGGCATCGCCTTCGCCTTCGTCGCCGATGGCCTCTACATCAACGAAAAGTCGATCCCGCATTTCCTCAACCGGTTCGAGCCGCTGACCATCCTCTCGGCGCTGGCGACCGTGACGAAGAAGCTCGGCCTCGTCGGCACGGTCTCGACCTCCTATAGCGACCCTTTCACCATCGCCCGGCAATTCGCCTCGCTCGACCTGATCTCCGGCGGGCGCGCGGGCTGGAATGCGGTGACCTCGCCGCTGGAGGGTTCCGGCCGCAATTATGGCCGCCCGCATCCCGAGCATTCCCTGCGCTACGAGATCGCGCATGAATACCTCGACATCGCCAAGGGGCTCTGGGATTCCTGGGACGACGACGCCTTCGTCCGCGACCGCGAGACCGGCCGCTTCTTCGACCGCGAGAAGCTGCATACGCTCGGCTACAAGGGCCGCTTCTTCCAGGTCGAGGGCCCGCTCAACATCCAGCGCTCGCCGCAGGGCCAGCCGGTGCTGTTCCAGGCCGGCGCCTCGGATGCCGGCATCGGCCTCGCCGGTCGCCATGCCGATGCGGTCTTCGCCAACCATGTCTCGCTGGAAGAGGGCCAGGCCTTCTATCGCAGCATCAAGACCAGCGCGATCGCGCAGGGGCGGCTGGCGGACGACGTCAAGATCTTCCCGAGCGCCGGGCCGATCGTCGGGCGCACCCGGCAGGAGGCCGAGGACAAGTACCAGGCGATCCGCGATCTCGTCTCGATCGATGACGCGCTCGCCTATCTCGGCCGCTTCTTCGACCATCACGATTTCAGCGCCTATCCGCTTGACGCCCCGTTCCCGGAGCTCGGCGAGATCGGCAAGAACAGCTTCCGCTCGACCACCGACCGGATCAAGCGCACTGCCGCACTGAAGCGCCAGACCTTGCGCGAGGCGGCGCTGGAAGCTGCGACCCCGCGCGCCGACCTGATCGGCTCGGTGCAGGAGATCGCCGACATCCTGGTGGAGCGCGTCGAGAAGCAGGCGGCGGATGGCTTCATCCTCGGCTTCCCGGTGATCGGCCAGGGGCTCGATGATTTCGTCGAGCTGGTCATCCCGGAGCTCGAGGCGCGCGGTGTCTACGACCGCACCCTGCCGGGCGAAACGCTGCGCGACCATCTCGGCCTGCCGCGCCGCGAGAGCCGCTATGCGCGCTCTGCTCCGGCATCGGCGCCGCGCAAGGCCGGCTGAGCGCTCCACAGAACCCGTTTCCAGAACCTCACGCTCCGAGAGGCTGTCCCATGGCCGACGAATTCGTCTACACCACCCCGCTCGATCCGCTCGCCCAACCCCTGGTCGAGCAGCTCACCTGGGAATACGCCAGCCGCTATGGGAGCTATTTTGGCGAGCCGCCGGGCGCCGAGATGAGCCGCTATCCGGCATCGCTGTTCGCGCCGCCCGAGGGCAATTTCGTCCTGCTCTTGCGCGACGGCCGCGCCATCGCCGGCGGTGCCTTCAAGCGCTATGACGAACAGACGGCGGAGCTGAAGCGGATGTGGACGGACAGCGCCTTTCGCCGCCAGGGCCTGGCCCGCCGCGTCGTCGAGGAGCTGGAGGCGCAGGCCGTGCGCCAGGGCTATGGCAAGATCTTTCTGACCACCGGCTTTCGGCAGCCCGAGGCGCGGGACCTCTACCTCAGCACCGGCTACACGCCACTGTTCGATCCCGCCGTCGATCCCGAGGTCTACAAGAAGCTCGCCTTCGAAAAGGACCTCGCCGTCGCGGCCTACAAGCTGCGGCCACCGGCCGAGCAATTGCCTGCCAGCGCGGCCTGAGCGCGCCGCTTCCTGAGTTTCAAGGGGACGAATTCCAGCCATGAGTCTCGCCAGCGATTTCGCGGGCCTGCCGACGCGCGCCCATAGCACTCCGCCGACCCGCGATTTCAGCCGCTACCGCATCGTGCCGGCGCGCTATCCGGCCCGCACCATCGGCACCGTGTTCGCGGTCGTCGTGATCTTCGCGATCGCAAACTCGGTCCTCTCCAACCCGCGCTGGGGCTGGGACGTCTTCGCCGAATGGTTCTTCTCCGAGCCGGTGCTGGCAGGGCTCGGCCGAACCTTGCTGCTGACCTTGTTCGGCACCGTTCTCGGCTTCCTGCTCGGGACCGGCCTTGCTCTGGCGCGCGTTTCCGGCTCGCCGCTGCTGGCCTCGCTGTCCTGGGCCTATGTCTGGCTGTTCCGATCGATTCCCCTGATCGTGCTGCTGCTGATCCTCAACAATCTCGGCTATCTCTATTCGACCGTATGGCTCGGCATCCCCTTCACCGAGATCACCTTCGCCTCCTGGTCGACGACGCAGTTCATCACGCCTTTCTTCGCGGCGGTGCTCGGGCTCACCCTGCACGCCGGCGCCTTCTCCTCCGAGATCGTGCGCGGCGGCATCCTCTCGGTCGACCAGGGGCAGCACGAGGCTGCGGCCGCGCTCGGCCTGCCGCGGCGACGCCAGTTCTCGCGGATCGTGCTGCCGCAGGCGATGCGCACGATCCTGCCCAACGGCTTCAACGAGATCATCCTGCTGGCGAAGGGCACCTCTCAGGTCTACATCCTGGCGCTGCCCGAGCTGTTCTACACAATCCAGATCATCTATCGGCGCAATCTCGAGGTGATCCCGCTCCTGATGGTGGCGACGGTCTGGTACCTCGTCATCCTGAGCGTGCTGTCCTTCGTCCAGCACCATATCGAGCGCTATTACTCGCGGGGCGCGCTGCGCAATCCGCCGCCCTCGCTGATAGGCCTGGCGTTGGCGCGCTTAGGCCGCTCGCGCGATGCCGCCGCGGCGCGTCGGACCGAGGCCGCACTCGCCCAGGCCGGTTCATACCAGGCCGGTTCGTCCGCCGTGGCGGCTCCGTCGCTGGCGAGCCTGCAGCGCAGCGGTGGCGAGATCCGGATCAGCAACGTCTCGAAGAGCTTCGGCCCGCTCAAGGTGCTCGACGATGTCAGCCTGGTGCTGCGGCCCGGCAGCGTCACCGCGATCATCGGCCAGTCCGGATCCGGCAAGTCGACGCTGCTGCGCTCGATCAATCATCTCGAGCGCGTCGACGAAGGCTTCATCGCCATCGACGGCGAGCTGATCGGCTACCGTCAGGACGGCGACACGCTCTACGAACTCAAGGAGCGCGAGATCCTGAAGCGCCGCGTCGATGTCGGCATGGTCTTCCAGAGCTTCAACCTGTTCCCGCACCTGACCGCGATCGAGAACGTCATCGAGGCGCCGCTGTCGGTGCGCGGGGTCTCCCGCGAGCAGGCCCTGGCTGAGGCGCGCGAGCTGCTCGCCCGCGTCGGCCTCGCCGACAAGGTCGATGCCTATCCGCGCCAGCTCTCCGGCGGCCAGCAGCAGCGCGTCGCCATCGCCCGGGCTCTGGCGCTGAAGCCCAAGGTCCTGCTCTTCGACGAGCCGACCTCGGCGCTCGACCCCGAGCTCGTCAACGAGGTGCTCGACGTCATCAAGGAGCTCGCCCGCTCCGGCACGACGCTGGTCATCGTCACCCATGAGATCGGCTTTGCCCGCGAGGTCGCCGACGAGGTCGTCTTCATGGAAGCCGGCCGTATCCTCGAAGTCGGCCCGCCGGCCCGCGTCTTCGCCGAGCCCGACCATCCCCGCACCCGCGAATTCCTAGCCAAGGTCCTCTGACCGCCATTTCTCAAGGAGCTAAGTCATGATCACCAGACGCAACACGCTCGCTCTGCTCGGCGCCGCCTCGGCCGGCGCGCTGCTGCCTTCCCTCGGCCTCGCCCAGCAGGCGATCGACCTCTCGCCCGAGCAGCCGGGCCGGCCGCGGGCGCAGCGCGACGAAGCTGCGGTCAAGCTGATCGGCAAGGACACGAAGTTCGTGAAGGAGGGTGTCTTCACCGTCGCCAACGCCACTGGCCGCCTGCCCTTCGCCGGCTACACCGCCGATGCCAAGACCATTGTCGGTTCCGAGCCTGACATCGCCCAGCTCGTGGCGGATGCGCTCGGCCGCAAGCTCGAGATCGTCCCGGTCTCTTGGGCCGACTGGCCGCTCGGCGTCGCCTCCGGCAAATACGATGCGGCGATTTCGAACATCACCGTCACCGAGCAGCGCAAGGAGAAGTTCGACTTCTCGACCTATCGCAAGGACCTGCTCGGCTTCTATGTGAAGAAGGACAACGAGATCCAGATCCGCGAGCCGCGCGACATCGCCGGGCTCAAGGTCATCGTCGGGTCCGGCACCAATCAGGAGCAGATCCTGCTGCGCTGGAACGAGCAAAACGTGAAGGACGGGCTGAAGCCGGCCGAGGTCCAGTATTATGACGACGACGTCGTGCTCTATCTCGCGCTGGAGACCGGGCGCGCCGACGCCTATCTCGGCCCGAACGCACTGCTCAGCTTCAAGGCGGCACAGGAGAACAAGACCCGCCTCGCCGGTAATTTCTCCGGCGGCTGGCCGGTGCTGGCCGAGATCGCCGTGACGACCCGCAAGGGCGCGGGTCTCGCCGAGGCGATCACCCACGCCATCAATACCCAGATCGGCAACGGCAACTACGCGAAGGCACTCGGGCGCTGGAACCTCGCCTCCGAGGCGATCGAGCAGTCGCACACCAACCCGCCCGGCCTGCCGGCGAAGTGAGCGTAGCGGGCGTCGCTGCGACCTGATCCATCAGCAAAGACGGAAGACGATGATGTTGCGAGCGCGTGCCATGTTGGCGCTTATCCTAGGCAGCTGGGCCATCTTCGGCCCAACTCAGGGCCCAGCCGTGGCGCAGGCACCCTTCGATCTCGGCCCGGAGCAGCCCGGGCGCGTGAGGGCGGACAAGCAGCCGGAGGCCATCGCCGCCCTGCCGAAGGGCTTCAAGTTCGTCGAGCCCGGCGTGTTCACCGTGGCGGTCAGCCCGGGCGGGCCGCCGCTCGCCACCTACGCCACCGACGCCAAGACCGTGGTCGGCGCCGATGCCGATTTCGCCCAGCTGATCGCCGACAGCCTCGGCCTCAGGCTCGACCTGCAGCCGATCGCCTGGGCCGACTGGCCGCTCGGGCTCGCTTCGGGAAAGTATGACGCGGTCATCTCCAATGTCGGCGTCACCGAGCAGCGCAAGGAGAAGTTCGACTTCTCGACCTATCGCAAGGGCCTGCACGGCTTCTTCGTCAGGGCCGACAGCAAGGTCACCGCGATCAGCGAGCCGAAGGACGCCGCCGGGCTCAAGATCAGCGTCGGCGGAGGCACCAACCAGGAGCGCATCCTGGTCGAGTGGAGCAAGCAGAACGTCGCCGCCGGCCTGAAGCCGATCGAGCTGCAGCTCTTCGACGACGAGGCCGGGCGGCTCGTCGCCCTGCGCTCGGGCCGGGTCGACGTCATCGTCCAGCCGCATGCGCAGCTCGTCTTCATCGCGGCGCGCGACAAGGACATCAGGCGCGTCGGCACGCTCAGCGCCGGCTGGCCGCTGAAATCCGATGTCGCGATCACCACGCGCAAGGGCAGCGGCCTGGTCGATGCGCTGACAAACGCCACCAACGGCCTGATCGCCAACGGCAAGTTCCGGGCCTCGCTGGCGCGCTGGAACCTGGAGGAGGAAGCGCTCGACCGCTCCGAGACCAACCCGCCCGGCCTGCCGAAATACTGAAGACGCGCCATGTCCAAGCTCGCCATCCGGCACATCGCCTTCCTGACGCCAGGCAATTACGACGATGCCGATCCGCGCGCCGGGCTGGAGGAGACGCTGGCGCTCTTCGAGCATGGCGAGGCGCTCGGCTTCGACAGCGCCTGGGTGCGTCAGCGGCATCTCGAGCCCGGTGTCTCCTCCGCCGCGACCTTCCTCGCCGCGGCGAGCCAGCGCACCAGCCGGATCGGGCTCGGCACCGCGGTGATCCAGATCGGCTACGAGAACCCGTTCCGGCTCGCCGAGGACCTCTCGCTGGTCGACGTGCTCTCCGGCGGGCGGCTCAATGTCGGGCTGAGCGCCGGCCCGCCGCCCTTCGGCAAGCTCCTCGGCGAGCGCTTCTTCGACGCCGACCCGGCAACATACGATTTCTCGCATGCCCGCGTCGCCCGGCTCGCCAGCAACCTCGCCGGCGACTGGCTCGGCGCCGCCGACGGGCGCATCAGCTCGGCTGCCGGCGAGCATCGTCCGCGCCTGCGCCCGCATGCGCCGGGCTTGCGGCAACGGCTCTGGTATGGCGGTGGCTCGTTGCGCTCGGCCCGCTGGGCGGCCGAGAACGGCTTCCATCTGCTCGTCGGCAATCTCAATACCGGCGAGGAGACCGACGATTTCTTCGTCGCGCAAAGCCGCCATATCGAGACCTTCCGTGCTCACTGGCGTGGCGAGGGCGAGCCGAAGATCGCGGTCGGCCGCGTGATCGTGCCGCTCGACAGCGCCGACGCCGCGACGCGCCAGCGCTATCGCGACTATGCGCAAAGCCGCCATGCCCGCACGCTCACGCCGCAAGGCGAGCGCCGGACGCTGTTCACGCCCGATCTCGTCGGCACGGCGAACGAGATCGTCGAGCTGCTTCAGGCCGACTCGGTCCTGCCGCTGGTCGATACGCTGCGGCTGGAGTTGCCTTACAACTTCTCGATCGCGGACTACCGCCAGATCATTGCCGACTTCGCCGCGCTGATCGCGCCGGCGCTCGGCTGGCAGGAAGCGAAGCCAGTTCAGCGCCGCAGGGCCGTCGGGGAATAAGCACGAAAGCGGCGGGCAAGCCCGCCGCCTTTTCTGCAATGGCTCAGCCCTGCTGGCCGGCCATGACCCGCTGCATGCCGCTGAGCACGGCTTTCAGCGAGGCCATGACGATGTTCGGGTCGATGCCGACGCCGTGGACGATGCGGCCCTTCTCGTCCTGGAGCTGAACATAACAGGCGGCGGTCGCGTTGGCGCCGCGTCCGACCGCGTGCTCGTGATAGTCGAGGAAGGAGAATTCGATGCCATAGGTCGTCTTCAGCGCATCGACGAAGGCGTCGATCGGGCCATTGCCGACGCCCTCGATCGTGCGGACCCTGCCGTCCTGCTTCAGCTCCGCCGTCAGCGTGCGCGAGCCCTCCGCGCCCGGGAAGGTCTTGTGGGACAGCAGTTCCAGCGGGGCGTCGCTCAGGAGGTAAGTCCTGCTGAACAGGGACCAGAGCACCGCGCTGGTCAGCTCCTTGCCTTCCTCATCCATCTGCTCCTGGGCGATCTTGGAGAAGGCTATCTGCAGCGGGCGCGGCAGGTCGAGGCCGTGATCGGCCTGCAGGATATAGGCGATGCCGCCCTTGCCCGACTGCGAGTTGATCCGGATCACCGCCTCGTAGTCGCGGCCGACATCCTTGGGATCGATCGGGAGGTAGGGCACCTGGAAGAGCGGATCGTTGCGCTTCTCCTGCGCGTCGAAGCCCTTCTTGATCGCGTCCTGATGCGAGCCGGAGAAGGCGGTGTAGACGAGCTCGCCGACATAAGGGTGGCGTTCGTGCACCGGCAGCTGCGTGCAGTATTCGGCGACGCTGCGGATTTCGTTGACATCGCGCAGGTCGAGCTCGGGATCGACCCCTTGCGTGAACAGGTTCAGCGCCATGGTGACGATGTCGACATTGCCGGTGCGCTCGCCATTGCCGAACAGCGTGCCCTCGACGCGGTCGGCGCCGGCCATCAGCGCGAGCTCGGCGGCGGCGACCGCCGTGCCGCGGTCATTGTGCGGGTGGATCGAGAGCAGCACGCTGTCGCGGTCGGAGATGTTGCGGCCGAACCATTCGAACTGGTCGGCATGGACGTTCGGCGTCGCCATCTCGACGGTCGCCGGCAGGTTGAGGATCAGCTTCTTCTGCGGCGTGGGCTGGATCACCGCCTTGACCGCCTCGCAGATCTCCAGGGCGTAGTCGAGCTCGGTGCCGGTGAAGCTCTCCGGCGAGTATTCGAAGGTGAAATTGGTCTCGGGCGCCTTGGCGGCCAGCGCCTTGATCTGGGCGGCCGCATCGGTCGCGATCCTGATGATTCCGGCCTTGTCGGAGCGGAAGACCACCTCGCGCTGCAGCGTCGAGGTCGAGTTGTAGAAGTGCAGGATGACGTTCTTGGCGCCCTTCACCGCCTCGAAGGTGCGCTCGATCAGTTCGGAGCGGCACTGGGTCAGCACCTGGATCGCGACGTCATCCGGGATCGCGCCGCTCTCGATGATCGAACGAACGAAATCGAAATCGGTCTGCGACGCCGCAGGGAAGGCGACCTCGATCTCTTTGAACCCCAGCTTCACCAGAAGGTTGAACATGCGGTTCTTGCGATCGACGCCCATCGGCTCGATCAGCGCCTGGTTGCCGTCGCGCAGGTCGACCGAGCACCAGATCGGCGCCTTGGTCAGGACCTGCGACGGCCATTTGCGGTCCGGCAGGTTGACCGGCGCATAGGCGCGGTATTTGGAAATCGGCATCGTGGTCATGGGACAACCCTTGCGAAGGATGCGGCGTCAGCCCTGCTCGGGGCTCTGCTACGCCGTCATGCGATGGACAGGCCTTCGAACCCCGGCGCGCTCACAGCGCCGGGCGGCTAAGTCGCAGGGTCAGGCCCCGGATGGCGGACCGAAATCGCATGGCCGGACATAACCACCCCGGGAGAGGAAGATCAACCGTGCCGCGCCAGCCGGTTTCCGTCGCGCGGGCTGATGGCAAACTGTCATTCCTTTGTCGCGTAAGCATCGGCACAAGCACGGCCTTCGATTCACGAGCCCTTGGCGATGCTGCGTTTCCTGGCCTTCCGCATCCTGCGTGCGCTGCTGACGGTCGCGATCTGCGTCTCGGCGGTGTTCCTGGCGCTGCGGCTGGCCGGCGACCCCGCCGACATCATGCTCTCGATCGAGACCCCGCCGGATGTGCGCGCGCACTACCGCGAGCTCTGGGGGCTCGATCGGCCGCTGCCCGAGCAGTATCTGCGCTATCTCGCCAGCGTCGTCCGGGGCGATTTCGGCCTCTCCTTCGCCGATGACCGGCCCGCCTTCGCCGCGGTGGTCGACGCCCTGCCGAAGACCGTCCTGCTCGGCGCCTGCGCGCTCATGCTGGCGCTGCTGATCGGCATGCCGCTCGGCGTCCTGGCGGCGCTGCGCCACAACAGTGCAATCGACCGCTTCGCCATGGCAGTCGCCGTGCTCGGCTATGCCATCCCGATCTTCTTCCTCGGCATCCTGCTGATCCTGCTCTTCGCGCTGAAGCTACGCGTCCTGCCCTCGGCAGGGTCCGAGACGCCCTGGCATTTGATCCTGCCTGTGGTGACGCTGGCTTTGCCGCTCGCTGGGCGCCTCGCGCGCTTCGCGCGCACCGCGACGCTGGAAGTGCTCGGCAAGCCGTTCATCCGCGCCGCCCGCGCCCGCGGGGTGATGCCGCTTTCCGTCATCCTGCGCCACGCGCTGCCCAATGCCGCCGTGCCATTGCTGATGTTCATCGGCATCGAGATCGGCCATATCCTCGCCGGCAGCGCCGTGGTCGAGACGATCTTCGCCTGGCCCGGCATCGGCCGCCTATTGGTCGATTCCGTCTCGACGCGCGATCTTGCCGTGGTTCAGGCGGTGATCCTGACGGTCACCGTGGTCATGGTCGCCGCCAATCTGCTGGTCGACATCCTGCACATCCTGCTCGATCCGCGCCTCGGCGGCTTCTCGCGCAGCCTGGGCAAGCCGGCATGAGCGCGAGCCTCGAAATCGGCGCGGTTCCGGTCGCTCGGCCGCGTCGCCGGTCCATGTCGCCAGTCGTAAAACTCTCGGCCGGCTTCCTGATCCTAGTCGTGCTCGTCGCTATCGCCGCCGACTGGCTGGCGCCGATCCACTACACCACCCAGAATCTGCTGGCCCGGCTGAAGCCACCGCTGACGCAGAGCGGCGGCACGACCTATTGGCTGGGCACCGACCAGCTCGGCCGCGATATCCTCAGCCGCATGATCTACGCGGTCCGCACCTCGATCCTGATCGCGGTGATGGGCACGCTGATCGGGGCTGTGTTCGGCACGCTGCTCGGCTTCATCGCGGCGCGGATGCGCGGCGTCGTCGACCAGGCGATCATGATGCTGGTCGACGCACAGGCGGCGATCCCGGCGCTGTTCCTGGCGCTGACCATGCTCGCCTTCTTCGGCAACACCATCGTGCTGTTCGTCATACTGGTCAGCATCGACGGCTGGGACCGCTATACCCGCCTCGCCCGCGGCCTCGTCGCTTCCGAGCAGGAGAGCGACTATATCAACGCGGTCGAGGCGCTCGGCGCCAGCACGCCACGCGTGATCCTGCGCCATCTCCTGCCCAACATCGTCGCGGCGCTGGTGGTGCAGGCGACGCTCAACTTCCCGGGCACGATCCTGCTCGAGACCTCGCTCTCCTTTCTCGGACTCGGCGTGCAGCCGCCCGGCACCTCGCTCGGCCTGATGCTCGGCGAGGGTCGGCGCTATCTCCTCAATGCCTGGTGGATTGCGGTTTTTCCCGGGCTCGTCATCTTCCTGACGACGCTGTCGATGAGCCTGTTCGGCGACTGGCTGCGTGATCGCTTCGACCCCACCAGCGAGCGGCATTGAGACGATGGGCTTCGCCGTCCGCAGCATTGCAGGGCCTCTCCCGCTTGCCATCGCCCATCGTGGCGGGGCTCTGCTCGGTCCCGAAAACACCGCTGAGGCCTTCGCGCAGGCGAAGGCTGTCGGCGCCGAGATGGTCGAAACCGACGTGCGCTTGAGCGCTGACGATGCGCTGGTCTGCCTGCACGATGCGGATCTCCAGCGCATCGCCGGTGATCCGCGCCTCGTCGCGGAGATCGGGCTCTCCGAACTGCGGGCGATCCTGCCCCGCCTGCTGACGCTGGACGAGGCGGTCGCCGCCTCCGCGCCGCTCGGCCTGCTGCTCGATGTGAAGCTCAGCCACCCCCTGGTGCTGCCACGCATTCTCGACGCCGTTGCGGTGGCCGGGGCGACCGAGCGCGTGCTGCTCGGTGTGCGGTCGCTCGACCTCATCGCCGCCGCTCGGGCTGTGTCCGAGGCGATCGCGATCCTCGCTTTGGTCCCCGATCCGGACTCCTTCCGGCAGGCGAAGGCCCTTGGTGCGAACTGGTTCCGCTTCTGGCAAGGCGAGACCACAGTGGAGCGCATCGCCGCCGCACGCAGCCTTGGCCTGCGGACGGTGATCATGGTCGGCCAGCCGCGCTCGGTTGCCGAGCCCGGCTATCCGCCTTTCCCGGTCGGGCGGATCGATGCGCAGGGGATCGACCGCGTCCTTTCCCTCGGGCCCGATGCGGTGATGCTCGACGACCCCCGCCAGCTGCTGTCCGCGCGCTCCGTCACGGCCCTGTCGTCAAGCTGAGGCATGGCAGCGCGATTGCGCGCGGACCGGTTCGGCCTCGCCGCCGACAGATGCGAGACATGCCATGATCACCCTTTCCCGCCGGCGCTTTCTCGAAGGCGCCTCCGCCACCTCGGCGCTGCTCGCCGCCCCGCAAGCCTTCGCCGCCGGCGAAACGCGCCCGACTTTCACCGTCGCGGTCGCCGACCTGCCGGCAACGCTGGAGCCGGCGCGCGAGCTTTCCAATGTCGGCACGCGCGTCACCTATTCGATCTTCGACACGCTGATCCGCCGCGATTTCCTCGGCGCCGCCGATGGCGGCGGCTCGGAGCTGAAGCCGCATCTGGCGACCAAGTGGGAGCGGGTGTCGCCGCAGGAACTGGTCGTCACGCTGCGCCAGGGCGTCAAATTCCACAATGGCGACGAGCTGACCTCGGAGGACGTCGCCTACACCTTCCGCGACGGCCGCCTCTGGGGCGACAAGGCCCAGATCCCCGGCGGCAAGCCCTATTTCGGCATCCTCGCCAGCGTCGAGCCGATCGACCGCTACACCGTCCGTTTCCGCACCAAGGTCGCCGACGTGCTGCTCGAGCAGCGGCTCGCCTCCTGGTGCGCCTGGATCGTCAACAAGCGCGCTTATGAGGCGATGGGCTTCGAGGCCTATTCGCGCAAGCCGGTGGCGACCGGCCCCTATCGCGTCGTCTCGCATTCGGCGGCCGAAGCCACCGTGCTGGAAGCCTTCGACGACTATTTCATGGGCAAGCCGACCGCGAGGCGCGTCACCTTCCGGCGCGTGCCGGAACTGGCGGCCCGCGTCGCCGGGCTCGTCGCTGGCGATTACGACCTGATCACCAATATCCCGCCCGACCAGATGAGCGTGGTCGGCGCCTACAAGGACATCGATGTCCGCTCGGTCGTGCTCGCGAACGTCCATGTCCTCGCCTATAACGAGCAGGACAAAGTCTTGGCCGACAAGCGGGTGCGGCAGGCGCTGAACCTTGCGATCGACCGGCAGAAGCTGGTCGATGCGCTCTGGCAGGGCACGGCGCAGGTGCCGCCGAGCCACAACTTCCCCGAATACGGCCAGATGTTCGTCGAGGGCCGCAAGCTGCCTTACGACCCCGCCAGGGCCAAGGCGCTGCTGCAGCAGGCCGGCTACAAGGGCGAGCCGATCGTCTACCGCACCATGGCGAACTACTACACCAATGCGCTCGAGGCGGCGCAGATCCTGGTCGAGCAGTGGAAGGCCGTCGGCATCAACGCCTCGCTGCAGGTGGTCGAGAACTCGACCCAGATGCGCGGCGCCGGTGCGCAGATCTTCAACTGGTCGAACTCGACGCGCCTGCCCGATCCGCTCGGCGCGATCTGGGTCGCCTGGGGGCCGGCCGGCGAGCACCAGGTCTCGAAGTTCTGGACCTCGGCCGACGGCTTCAACAAGGCCGGCACGGCGCTGGAGGCGGAGGTCGATCCGGTGAAGCGCAAGGCGCTGTTCACCGAGATGCTCGACATCTGGGAGGACGAGGCGCCGGCGACGATCCTCTACCAGCCGAGCGAGGCCTACGCGATCAAGAAGGCGATCGCCTGGCGGCCGACGACCTTCTATTTCATGGACCTGCGGCCGGGCAACCTGTCCTTCGGCCGCAGCTGAAAGAGCAGAGGTCGGACTGAAAAAGGGGCGGCTCGGCCACCCCTTTTTTGCATTCGTTCCCTCGGATCAGTGCCCGCCGAGAATGAAGCGGCGGCCGTCCTGCTCGGCGAACTCGACCTGCTGCGTGAAGGCGCCGCGCCCGGTCGCGACGCGCCGGATGCGCGCTTCCTCCCTCGCCGGACGGGAGAGGTCGCGGCCGACCATGCTCGGCGCCTTGGCCAGGCCGGAGAGGCCGAGCACGGTCGGGCCGATGTCGATGATCCCGGCCGGCTCCTGCGAGACGCTGCCGACTTCGCCGGTGCCCGTACCGACGATCAGCACGGTGTTGAGCTCATGCGGGTTGATGCCCCCATGCATGCCGCCACCGAGCGGGACATCGCCCGGCGTCATCGCGCCGAGGCCGGGGAGGCCGTACCGGTCGGCCTGCAGCGACGATTTCAGGATGAACATCAGGTCGGGCTGGCGACCGGCATAGCCGGCGCCGATCAGGTCGAGCGACAGGGTGCCGGCGATGTCGCCTTCTTCGCCGCTGCCGCGCGAGAAGACATGACCGATCGTCGGCTGCTCCATCAGCCAGGCGGCGATGCGCTCGATCTGGCTGCGGTCGTTGCCGCGCAGCCGGATCTCGCCGCTGATGCCGCCGGTCGCCAGGAAGGCGGCGCCGTCGACGGCCTTGGCGTTGCTGACGTCGAAGCCGGCCTGGCGCGCCGCTTCGAACAGCGGCTCGACCGAGCCGGTCGAGATCTGGCCATGGTCGGAGGCGGCGATCACCGCGATGCGCTCGCCGTCGGGCTGGGCCTCGACCCAGTCGAGGATGGTGCCGAAGGCGCGGTCGGCCTGCTGCAGGCCGGCCTTGGCCTCCTGCGAGCCGAGACCGCGATAATGGAAGGTGGTGTCGGGCTCGTTGAACCAGATCAGCGCGACATCGGGCTTCAGCACCGGCAGGACGTGCTCGACCATCACCCGGCCGCCATAGGCGAGCTCGTCGAGGCGCGGCAGCTGGCGCTCCGGCAGCGGGCCAAGCCTGGCGATGACGTCCTCGACTGCCTCCGGCGTCTGCGTCGCCTCGGTCCCGAGCATCGTGAAGGTCCAATGCCCGTTGGCGCGGGCGCGCGGATTGATGAAATGCGCCGAGCCGGCCGAGCCGGTATGGACCACGGCGAGTCGCTTGCCCGCCCGCGCCAGCACGTCGCCGAAGGTATCGACCGCGATCAGCCGGCCGCCATGATGGGCTTCCGCCCGGCGCAGCATGCCGATGTCGCTGGTGTCGAAGATGCGCTCGGGAATGGCGCCTTCGAGGTAGAAGGCGTTGCCGACGATGCCGTGTACGGCGGGCGGCGCGCCGGTGGCAATGGCGCTGGTCGCGACGCGGGTCACCGAGGGGAAGACGCTGCGCGCCCGGCGGAACCATGTGCCGCGCGCCGCGAGGCGCAGGATGTTGGGGGTCAGCTCGGGCGTGACGAAGTCGGGCCGCAGCCCGTCGAAGACCGCGACGATGACGCGCGTGGCTGGGGAGCGATCGTGGTCAGCCAAGTTTTGGGCCATGTCGGTATCCGGTCGGTCGATAGGGTCAGGCGGCTGCCGCCTGGGCATCGGTCGCCAGCGGTACCAGATGGCAGGCGGCGAGTCGCCCGTCGCTGGCGGGACGCAGAACAGGTTCCTCCTCGCGGCAGCGGGCGACGGCGCGCGGGCAGCGCGGATGGAAGGCACAACCCGCCGGCCGGTCGACCGGATTGGGCGGGTCGCCGCGCAGGATGATGCGTTCGCGCGTGCCGCGCTGGAGCGTCGGCACGGCCGAGACCAGCGCCTCGGTGTAGGGATGGGCCGGCGCATGGAACAGCGCCTCCGGCGGGCCCTGCTCGACGATCCTGCCGAGATACATCACTGCGACCTCGTCGGCGATCTGCCGGACGACCTTCAGATCGTGACTGATGAAGAGATAGGCCATGCCGAGGCGCCCCTGCAGGTCCTGCAGCAGGTTGATGACCTGGGCCGCGACCGAGACGTCGAGCGCCGAGATCGGCTCGTCGCAGACGAGCAACTCAGGGCCGAGGATCAGCGCCCGGGCGAGCACGACGCGTTGGCGCTGCCCGCCGGAGAGCTCGTGCGGATAGCGCTCGAACAGGTCCGGCCGCAGGCCGACCGCCTCGAACAGCTGGAGCGCCTTCTGCCGGCGAGCCTCGGCGCCGGCTTCGAGCCCGTGGATGACGAGCGGCTCGACGATCTGCTCGCCGACGGGCAGGCGCCGGTCGAGCGCCGCGAGCGGGTCCTGATGCACCAGCTGCATCCGCCGGCGCAGGGCTCGCCAATGACGATCGCGCGTCGCGCTGACCTCCGCGCCCGCGAACGTGATCCGCCCGCACGTCGCCGGTAGCACGCCGAGCACGAGGCGCGCGGTAGTCGACTTGCCGCAACCGGATTCGCCGACGAGGCCGAGGGTTTTGCCGGCGGCGAGGGAAAAGCTGACGCCGTCGACGGCATGGAGCATGCGCTTCTGCCCGGTCGCAGTCGCGACCGGATAGTGGCGGGCGAGATCGTCGACGCGAAGCAGCGGGTTCATGCGAAGGCTCCGACCGGAGCCGTGGCAGCGGCAGCCGGGGCTATCGCCGTCTCCGAGAGGCGCAGGCAGGCGGCGCGCTGGTCCTGTGCCGCCAGTACTAGCGCGGGCGTCTGTGTCCGGCATGCGTCGATCGCCAGCGAACAGCGTGGCGCGAAAGCGCATCCCGGCGGCATCCTGTCAGGCGCGGGAACGGTGCCGGCGATCGGCGTCAGCCGTTGACGAGGGCCGCCGAGCGTCGGCATGGCAGCGAGCAGGCCGCGCGTATAGGGATGGCGCGGGCGGCCGAGCAGATCCTGCGTCGCTGCAGTCTCGACGACACGGCCGGCATACATCACCGCAACGCGGTCGCAGAGATCCGCGACGACGCCGATATCATGCGAGATCAGCACCAGCCCCATGCCGCTGTCGCGACGGATGTCGCGGATCAAGTCGAGGATCTGCGCCTGGATCGTCGCGTCGAGCGCCGTAGTCGGCTCGTCGGCGATCAGGACCTCGGGCTCCCCGGCCAGCGCCAGCGCGATCATCACGCGCTGGTTCATGCCGCCGGAGAATTCATGCGGATATTGCCGCAGCCGCCGCGGCGCATCGGCGATGCCGACGCGATCGAGCAGGCGCAACGCCTCGCGCCGGGCGGCATCGCCGCGCAGGCCGCGATGCAAGCGCAGCACTTCGATGAGCTGGGTGCCGATGCGCTGGACCGGATTGAGCGAGCTGGTCGGATCCTGGAAGATCAGTCCGATCCACCCGCCGCGAACCCTTGCGAGCGTGCGTTCCGGCAGGCGAGTGATGTCCTCGCCGCCAAGCCGGACCTCGCCGGAGGTCACGACCCCGCGGCCGAGCAGGCGCAGCGCCGCGAGCCAGGTCACGCTCTTGCCGCAGCCGGATTCCCCGACGATGCCGAGCGCCTCGCCGGGCGCGAGCGAGAGCTCGATGCCGCATACGACCGGGACCGGCCCGTTGGCGCCTGGGAAAGCGACGGAAAAGCGATCCAGCGCCAGCAGCGGTGTGGTGGGGGCTTGCATGCCGGGCAGCAATGCGGCCATGCCGGGGCCGTCGCCTGGGGTCGGGAGCGTCATCGCAGCGGGATAGACGCGCTTCGATGACCGTGGTGTGACGCGACGGGGAAAGCCGGCCAGCTTTTACGGCTATCGCGCTCATTTGGGGGGCGCTGGCGCCCGATCTTGTCATCCTCGCCTGTCGCTCGCACGCACCTCGTCGTCAGCTACTGGCGCGCTAGCGTCTCGGAGGAGCAGCATGCGGCGGAGAAGCGCAAGGCGGCCTAAGCGAAGCGGGCGGCCGCGAAGGGCGCGGGATCGCAGAACGGCGCCTGCCCGGTCATCATCTCGGCCAGGAGCCGCCCGGTCGCGGGGCCAAGCGTGAAGCCGTGATGGGCATGGCCGAAGGCGAGCCAGAGGCCGTTATGCCGCGGCGCCGGGCCGATGATCGGCAGCATGTCGGGCAGGCAGGGGCGGGCACCGCGCCAGGGCTCTGCCTCGAGGCGCTGGCCCAGCGGCATGATCCGGCGGGCGATGGCCTCGGCCCGGTCGAGCTGCCAGGGATCGGAGGGTGCGTCGCGGGCGGCGAGTTCGATGCCGGTGGTCAGGCGGATGCCGCGCGCCATCGGAGTGATTACGAAGCCGGCCTCGACATCGCAGAGCGGATGTCGCGGGGCGGTATCGTCCGCGGCTGCGTAATGCATGTGGTAGCCGCGCTTGAAGCCGAGCGGAAAGCGATAGCCGAGCCGATCGCAGAGGTCGTTCGACCAGGGGCCCAGAGCAAGGACGGCTTCGGGCGCACGCCAATCCTCGGCGCCGGCCGATAGGCGCCAGCCCGTGCCCTCCTGGTGCAGGCCGGCCGCGTCGGCGCGTCGCAACTCGCCGCCGCGCGCGGCGAAGAGGGCGGCATAGGCGCGCGTCACCGCGCCGGGATCGCTGACGGTCGCCGGATCGCGCCAGTGCACGGCGCCCGCGACGATACCCGGCAGCAAGCCGGGCTCCCGCGCCTGCAGCGCCGCCTCGTCGAGGACATCGTAGGCGAGACGGTAGGCTGCGAGGTCCTCTGCCGCCTTGACGGCCTGCTGCAACCCGTGCCGGCTGCGATAGAGCTCGATCCAGCCCTCGTCGCGCATCAGCGCCTCGGTCCCGGCGGCCTTGGTCCAGTGCCGGTGCTCGTCGAGGCAGCGCTCGATCAGCGGCAGGATGGCCTGCCCCGACCGATCGAGCCGGCCGGGCGCCGAGTTCCACCAATAGCGCGCCAGCCAGGGCGCCATCCGCAGCAGTGTCGCGGGCCGATAGCGCACCGCGATCGAGCGGTTCGAGGCGAAGGCGAAAAGCGTCGCGAGGCTGCGCGGGAAGGCATAGGGAATGACCGAGGCGCGCTCGATCAGCCCGGCATTACCATGGCTGGTCTCGGCGCCGGGCTCGCCGCGGTCGACCAGCAGGACGGTGCGGCCGCGCTCCTGCAGATGCAGCGCGATGCTGACGCCGACGATGCCGGCCCCGAGCACGATCGCATCGGTCTGTCGCGCCGTCGTCGTCATCGCTCGCGTTCGCTCAGACGAGCGCCGCGGAGCTGACGACATGCCTGCCGGGTTTCGCCGCTATGGCGGCCTCGATCATCGCGGCGGCGATGCGCCCAGCCGGATTGATGCGCCAGGCGCGCGGCAGCACCGGACCGAGAATGCCGAGCAGGATGAGGGCCGCGCGTTCGGCGGTTCGAACTTCGCTCCGCTCCCCGCCAATCAGGCCCGGCCTGACAAAGGTGAGCGAGGCGAAGTCGAGGCCGGCGAGGTCACGCTCCAGCTCGCCCTTCACCCGGTTGTAGAAGATGCGCGAGGCTGGATCGGCACCGAGCGCCGAGTTCAGGAGGAAGGCCGGGGTGCCATGCTGGTGAGCGAGCCGAGCGACAGCGAGCTGGTAACCGTGATCGACCCGCCGGAAGGCGTCCTGCGAGCCCGCCTTGCCGATGGTCGTGCCGAGCGCCGAGATCGCCGCATCCGCCGCCCACCAGGGCGCATCCTCGGGCAGAGCCTCGAAATCGACGGCCGGTGCGAGCAGCTTCGGATGGGCCGCCAAGGCGCGGCGCGTCGGGGCGATCACCGCATCGATGCGTGGGTCGGCGAGCGCCTGCGCCAGCACATGGCCGCCGACCAGTCCCGTCGCACCCGCCAGCAGCAGCTTCATCGCGATCGGCCTCCAACCAGAACCTGACGCCAGATGTCGCAGATCGGGCTCGCCCGGTCGAGCCTCAGGCGACTGCGGTCGCCTCCGGCTTCAGCTCCTCGATCGAGGGGATACGGCCCTCGAACCAGCACGCCGCCGCAGCGCGCGACATCGCCGCTCCGTCATGGCCAATGCCGGGCACGGTGATCAGCGACCAGTTGCAGGGCAGGCCGCGCCTGGCGGCTTCCGCCTTGGCGAAATCGAGCACGAAATGGGCGCGGGCATAGCGCATCGGCCCCTGCGCGAGCGCCTCCGCCTGAGCCGGCAGGTTGGGATCATCCGTGACGATATCCCGGTCGCCGGCGAAGATCACCATCGGCCAGGCGAGCCAGCGCGCGAGGTCCGCCTCGCCGAGGCCGAGCCCGCCGAGCCCTTCCGGGAAGCGACGCTCCAGCGTCGGAAGCGTGTACCAGCCGGAATTGGCGGCGAAAGCGGTCTCGAAGGGCGTCTCGCTTTGCGTCGCCAGCAGGCGGTGGACGAACTGGCCGCCAGCGGAATGGCCGAACAGCCTGACCTTGTCGCGCGTGGTAACGCCGGCCTGGCGCAAAGCCGCCAGCACGCGGGCCGGCACGGCGTAGAGCCAATCGTCCTGCGCGGCGGGCGTGCCGTCCTCGCCGACAACGAGGCCGTTATTGTAGCCCTCTGCCTTGGGGAAGTGCGCGTTGCCGAAAGTCGGCGCGACGATCAGCAGGTTGTGCGTCTCGGCCGCCTCGATCCAGAAATCGCGATAGTCGTCGCCATTGCGCAGCATGCCGTGCTGGACGACGACGACTTCGTCGTCCGGGCGATGACGCGCCGGCCGGTAGAAATTGACCTCCAGCGGCCGTTGCGGATGGCGCGCATCGAGGAAGTGCAGGGTGCTGCGGCCCTGCGGCGGATCGAGTGTGAGCGTGCTCATGCGGCCTTCGCAGTCGTATGCAGGTGGCAGGCGGCGCTGCGGCCGGGCGCGATCTCCGCAAGGTCCGGGCGGACCTCGCGGCAAACCGCCATGGCGTGCTCGCAGCGCGGGTGGAAGGGGCAGCCAGGTGGCGGCGCCAATGGCGAGGGCAGTTCGCCCTTGAGCGGCTGGAAGCTGCTCTTGCGCCGCGCCGCAGAGGGGATCGCCTTGATCAGGGCAGCGCTATAGGGGTGCGCCGGCTCGGCGAAGATCGCGGTGGCGCTGCCGATCTCGACGATGCGGCCGAGATACATGATCGCGACGCGGTCGCTGATATGGCGGACGAGGCCGAGATCGTGGCTGACGAAGAGATAGGTCAGCCCGTGCCGCTCGCGCACATCCATGAACAGGTTGATCACCTGCGCCTGGATCGAGACGTCGAGGGCCGAGACCGGCTCGTCGCAGACCAGGAAATCGGGCTTCACCGCGAGCGCCCGGGCGATGCCGATGCGCTGGCGCTGGCCGCCGGAGAACTGGTGCGGGTAGCGCTCGCGATAGGCGAGATCGAGTCCGACCTCGCTGAGCGCCCGGTCGACCGCGCCGTCGAGCTCGGCCTTCGGCACGAGCTTGTGGACCGCAAGCGCCTCGCCGACGATGCGGCTCACCCGCATGCGCGGATCGAGCGAGGCGTAAGGGTCCTGGAAGATCATCTGCACCTTGAGCAGATAATCCAGCCGGTCCTTGCCCTTCAGCGCCGCGGCCGAGCGCCCTTTGTAGAACACCTGCCCTTCCGTCGGCGGCAGGATGCCGGTCGCGATGCGCGCCAGGGTCGACTTGCCGCAGCCGGATTCGCCGACGAGGCCGAGCACCTCGCCCTTCCGGACGCTGAGATCGACGCCGTCGACCGCCTTCAGTGTCGCAGGCGGCGCATGCCGGCCGATTGCGGTCAGGATGCGCTCGGCGATATTGGCCTTGCCGCGGAAATATTTGCGGACGCCGCGCAGCTCGAACAGGGTTTCGCTCATGCCGCCACCTGGTCGGGCACGGGGTTGTGGCAACGCAGGGTGCGCCCGTCATGGGCCTGCGGCTGCGGATCGGCGTCGGCGCAGACGGGCAACGTCCGCTCGCAGCGCGGCCGGAACGGGCAGCCGGAGGGGCGCGAGTCGATGCGCGGCGCCATGCCGTCGATCTGGTGCAGGCGCTGGCCCGGCTCGACCATCGTCGCCGAGGAATTGAGCAGGCCGAGCGTATAGGGATGGCGCGGCCGGTCGAGCACGGTCATCACGTCGCCGATCTCGACGATGCGGCCGGCATACATCACCGCCACCCGGTCGGCTAGCTCGGCGACCACGGCGAGGTCGTGGGTGATCCAGATGACCGCCGCGCCGGTCTCGCGCGAAAGCTTCTGCACCTCGTAGAGGATCTGCGCCTGGATGGTGACATCGAGCGCGGTGGT
The DNA here is from genome assembly GCF_900109525.1 of Allobosea lupini. Taxonomy (GTDB): domain Bacteria; phylum Pseudomonadota; class Alphaproteobacteria; order Rhizobiales; family Beijerinckiaceae; genus Allobosea; species Allobosea lupini. The sequence goes on from NZ_FOAN01000011.1 coordinate 101,171, forward strand.
CGGCTCGTCGGCGATGATCAGGTCGGGATCGTTCAGGAGGGCGGTCGCGATCGCGACGCGCTGGCGCATACCGCCGGAGAATTCGTGCGGGTACTGCTTCAGCCGGGTCTCCGGCGAGGAGATGCCAACGCGCGCAAGCGCCTTCGCCGCCTTGTCCAACGCCTCCTGCCGGCTGCAGTCGCGATGCTCGAGGATCGCCTCGCTCATCTGCTCGCCGATGCTGAGCACCGGGTTCAGCGTCATCAGCGGATCCTGGAAGATCATTGCGATCCGGTCGCCGCGCAGCTGGCGCAGGCGCTCCGGCGAGGCGGCGCGCAGATCATCGCCGTCGAACAGCACCTCGCCGGCGACGACCTCGCCCGGCGGGTCGATCAGCTGCACCAGTGAGAAGCCAGTGACCGACTTGCCGGAACCGGATTCGCCGACGAGGCCGAGGACCTCGCCCTTGGCGACACTGAAATCGACGCCGTCGACGGCCGGCCAGGCGCCGTCCTGCGCATGGAACACGGTCTTGAGGCCGCGCACGGAGAGGAGAGGAGTCTCGCTCATGCGCGCACGTTGAAGCTGCGGCGCAGGCGATCGCCGACGAGATTGAGCGACATGATCAGGAGCACGAGCGCGATACCCGGGAAGACGGCGATCCAGTATTCGCCGGAGAGCAGGAACTCGAAGCCGTTGGCGATCAGCAGGCCGAGCGATGGCTGCGTCACAGGCACGCCGACGCCGAGGAAGGACAGCGTCGCCTCCAGCGTGATCGCCGAGGCGATGCTGATCGATGCGACGACGAGCACCGCGCCGACCGAGTTCGGCAGGAGATGCGCCAGCATGATGTGGCGGGTCGGCAGGCCGAAATTCACGGCCGCCTCGATGTATTCCTTGCGCCGCTCGACCAGCGCCGCCGCCCGCATCAGCCTGGCGTACTGCGCCCATTGCACCAGCACGATGGCAAGGATGACCTTGTCGACGCCGCGCCCGATCGAGGCGAGCAGCACGAGCGCGACCAGGATCGAAGGGAAGCCGAGCATGAAGTCGACGATGCGCATGATGATGGCGTCGACCACGCCGCCGAATTGCGCCGCGGCGAGGCCGGCGAGGATGCCGATCGAGAGCGCCCCGACGGTCGAGGCGAGCCCGACGAGCAGGCTGGTGCGCAGTCCGTAGAGGATGGCGCTCAGCATGTCGCGGCCTTGCGCGTCGCTGCCGAGCCAGTAGGTGAAGCCGCCCATGCCGCGCTCGCCCGGAGCCAGCCGGTTGTCCATCACGCTGAGCGAGCCGAGATCATGCGGATTCTGCGGCGTGATGAACGGAGCCAGCAGAGCGAGCGCTACCATGATCCCCAGCAGGATCGCGGCACCGCGCGTGGTCGGGCGGTTGCGCAGATGGCGCAGCACTTTTTCGCGCAGGGGCGTGTCGGCCTGGATGGGGCCGGCGAGGCGGGAGGCGCCTGGGCTCATGCCTGCTCTCCGGCGAGCTTCACCCGCGGGTCGAGCGCGGCATAGAGCACGTCGACCAGGAAGTTGACGGTGACGAAGAGCAGCGTCGCCAGGAGGACATAGGCGACCACCACCGGGCGATCGAGCTGGTAGACCGAGTCGATCAGGAGCTTGCCCATGCCCGGCCAGGCGAAGACCGTCTCGGTGATGGTCGAGAAGGCGACGAGGCTGCCGAACTCGACGCCGACCACGGTGACGACCGGGATCAGGATGTTGCGCAGGATGTGCCGGTTGACGATGCGCCTCGGGCGGACGCCCTTGGCACGGGCGTATTTGACGTAGTCCTGCGTCATCGTCTCGGTGGTGCCGGCAGCGACGAGCCGGATGATCAGCGCAAGGTTCGGGATGGCGAGGTTGAGCGCGGGCAGGGCGATGTGCTGCAGCCCGTCCAGTGTCAACAGACTGGTCTGGACGCCAAGGAGCGAGACCGTCTCGCCGCGCCCGGCGGTCGGCAGCCAGCCGAGCCAGACGGCGAAGAGCAGGATCAGCATCATGCCCTTCCAGAAGCTCGGCAGCGAGAAGCCGAGCACGGTGCCGGCCATGACGATGCGGGCGCGCCGGCTGTCGGGATTCAGGCCCGCCATCAGCCCCAGCGGGATGCCGGCGGCGAGCGCCAGGATCATCGAGAGCAGCACGAGCTCGAAGGTCGCCGGCAGCCGCTGCAGGATCAGCTGCAGCGCCGGCACCCCATGCACGAAGGAGCGGCCGAGATCGCCCTTCAGCGCATTGGCCATGAAGGTCAGGTATTGCTGCCAGACCGGCAGGTCGAGCCCGAGCCGGCGGATCAGCGCCTCGCGCTCGGCCGCGCTGGCCGAGGGCGAGACCAGGAGCTCGACGGGATCGCCGATGCCGTAGACGGCGAAGAAGACCACGACCGAGACCGCGAGCAGCACGAGCACGCTCTGGATCAGCCGCTGCAGGACATAGGCGGTCATGGCACCGAGCCTCGGGCGAGCGCTTGCCGGCTTACTTCGCCGGCTTCACCGACATGGCGAGCATGTACTGGTCGGCGCGGCCCGCGACCGAAAGCTCCGACTTGAAGGCCCAGATGCCGCTTTCGAAATGGAGCGGGATGAAGGCGCCGTCGTCGAGGACCAGCTTCATCCCCTGCTGCAGCAGTTCCGCGCGCTTCTTGTCGTCGAGCTCCGAGACCGCGGCGCGGATCACCTTGTCGAACTCGTCGTTCTTGTAGCCGCCATAGTTCGAGCCGCCGAGGGTCTTGGCCTCGTTCGGGGTCGGCGGCCACTGGCGCAGGAAGGAGGCGGCCTCGCCGGTCGCCGAGCCCCAGCCGCCGATCGCGACGCTGAATTCCTTCTTGGCGCGGCGCGGGAAGTAGATCGCGCGGGTCATCGCGTCGACCTCGGCCTTGATGCCGATCTGGGTCAGGTACTGCGCGACCGCCTGGGTGATCTGGCTGTCGTTGATGTAGCGGTCATTGGTCGAGGACAGCGTCAGCTGGAAGCCGTTGGGATAGCCGGCCTCGGCCAGCAGCTTCTTGGCGGCGGCCGGGTCATAGGCGAGCTTGGGCGGGTTCGGCAGCGTGCCGAACATGCCGGTCGGCAGGTACTGGTAGGCCGGCTCGGCCGCGCCGTCCATGATGCGCTTGACGATCGCCTCGCGGTCGATGGCGAGCGACATCGCCTTGCGCACGCGCGCATCCTTCAGCGGGTTCTTGCCGTCCGGGGCCTTGACGAAGGGGCTCTCGTCGCGGGCGACGTCGAGCTGGAAGTAGACGATGCGGGTCGAGGGCGTGATGACCGAGCCGAAGCGCTTGTCGCTCTTGATGCGGGCAAGGTCGCGCGCCGCCGGGTTCTCGATCACGTCATAGTCGCCCGCGAGCAGGCCGGCGAGGCGCGGGCCGGCATTGGTCACCGGCAGGAAGCGCACGGTGGCCCAGGGCTGGGCGCCGCCCCAGTAGTCGGGGTTGCGCTCGAGCTCGATCGCCGAGCCCCGGACATAGGACTTCAGCTTGTACGGCCCGGTGCCGATCGCCATCGTGCCGTCGTTGAAATTGCTGACTGCCGGCCAGGGACCGGTGACGCCGCAGTTCTTGGCGACATCGTAGCTGATCTCGCCGTGCTGGACGATCGAAGCCGAGAGGATCGGCAGGCTGGAGAGCAGATTGGGCAGCAGCGGTTCCGGCACCTTGGTCTCGATCACCAGCGTGCTGGCGTCGGGTGTCTCGACCTTGGCGAAATTGCTGGTGACGTCGGCGAAGGAGTCGGAGACCTTGGTCTCGTTCTTCAGCGTGCGGCAGAAGGTGAAAACCACGTCCTGCGCGCCGAAGGACTGGCCGTTGGTGAACTTGACGCCCTGGCGCAGCTTGAAGGTCCAGCGGTTCTTGCCGTCGTTCTCCCAGGAGGTGGCGAGGCCCGGCTTCAGCGCCTGGTTTTCGTCCTGCAAGACGAGATTGTCGAAGATGTGGGCCGCGAGCGCATTGTTGGGCGTCAGCTCGTGATAATGCGGATCGACAGCGGTCGGCTCGGAGGCGAGCGCGATGCGCAGCGTCTGCGCCGTGGCAGAAGTGCTTAGCAGACTGGCGCTTAGCATGCTGGCGCCGAGCACAAGGGTGATGAATGCGCGCTGACGCATCGGTCGGTCTCCGTTCCCGTAGCTGATGGTTTTGACAGCTTTATTTTCACGCGGTAGCAAACATGAAAATGATCCGACGTCAATCACCGGAAGAGCCATGTCACGCGCCCTGAAGCCGACGACGGATCTCGCCAACCGCATCGCCCGGATCTATCCCTCTTTGAGCGAGGGCCATCGCAAGGCGGCCGACTTCGTGCTGCAGAGCCCGCTCGACTCGGCGACGGTGACGATCGAGGGCCTGGCCGAGAAGAGCGGCACCTCGACCGCGACCGTGACCCGCTTCGTCCGGGCGCTCGGCTACCGCAACTACGGCGACTTCCGCACGGCGCTGTCGACGGCGCTCAAGGTTGCGCTCGGTCCGGTCGAGGGGCTCGCCGACGCACGTGCCACGGCCGGATCGGTCTTCGCCACCATGGCGACGACGCTGAAAGGCGAGGCCGCCAATCTCGACGAGGCGATCGCGACGCTCGATGAGGCGACGGTCAACCGCGCCATCGGCCTGATGCTGAAGGCACGCCGCATCTTCATCGCCGGCTCCGGCGCGAGTCACTATGTCGGAGCCTTCCTCGAGGATGGGCTGGCGCTTTATCTCGACGCCGAGGTCGTCTTTGCGTCCTCGCGTGGCGGGCCCGAGCGCGCCGTCCGCCACATGCTGTCGGCCGGGCCCCAGGACGTCGTCATCGCGATCTCGCTGCCGCGCTATTCGCGCGCCACGCTTGAGCTCGCCAGATTCGCCAAGAAACGCGGCGCCGTCCTGGTCGCCCTGACCGACAGCCCGTCATCGCCGCTGGTGCCGCTGGCGGACATGACCTTCTTCGCCCCCGCCCGCAACAGTTTCCTGCCGAACTCGCCGACTGCCGCCTTCGCCGTTGCCGATGCGCTGATCACCACGCTGGCGCGCGAGCGCCCAGATGCGGTCGAGGCGCTGAAGGGCCTGAGCGAGAGCCTGCTCTGGACCTTCCATTACTGAACAGTTCGCTGCCCCTGCCACCTCGGCGACAATAGTTCGAGAGAGACGTGTTTCCGGCACAGCGCAGCGGCTCTGCGTCTCGCCTTCGCCAGGGATCGGCGCGCCGATGGCGCGGGTCGGCCCCTACGCGGGCGCATTTGACAAACACGCCGCCTTCCATGTGACAATCAGGCAGGCAAACCGGTCTGCGCTCTGCAGCGGGGATCGCTCGTCGATCGGCCCAACCTCCCATCGTGGTGCCTCGTCATGAATATGCGCGCAGCTCCCGCCGAGCTTTCCTCGACGCCGTTCGGAATCGGCCAGCCGGTGCCGCGCAAGGAGGACCCTGTCCTGGTGCGCGGCGAGGGGCGCTACACCGACGATCTGTCGCTGGACAGGCAGCTCTACGCCGCCTTCGTGCGCAGCCCGCATGCGCATGGCCTGCTCAACGGCATCGATACGTCGGCGGCGACGGCGATGAAGGGCGTGGTCGCGATCTATACGGGCGCCGACCTTGAAGGGCAGGGCTATGGCCCGCTGCGCTGCCAGATCGACCTGCCCAACCGCGACGGCTCGCCGATGCGCAAGCCGGTCCGCATGGCGCTTGCGACCGGCAAGGTCCGCTTCGCCGGCGACCCCGTGGCCATCGTCGTCGCCCGCACCGCGGTGCAGGCGCGGGACGCCGCCGAGGCCGTCCTGCTCGATATCGAGGTCCTGCCGGCGGTCACCTCCGGCGAGGAGGCGCTCGCCCCCGGCGCGCCGCTTCTCTATGACGAGGTGCCGGGCAATCTCGTCCTCGACTACCAGTCCGGCGATGCCGGGAAGGTCGCCGCTGCCTTTGCCGGGGCGGCCCATGTCGCCCGGCTGCGGATCGTCAACAACCGCGTCGTGGTCAACCCGATCGAGCCGCGCTCGGCGATCGCGAGCTATGACCGCAAGGCCGGCCGCTACACGCTGCATGCGCCGAGCCAGGGTGTTTTCGGCCTGCGCAACAATCTCGCCGCGGCGATGGGCGTGCCGGCGGCGAAGATGCGGCTGGTCACCGGCCATGTCGGCGGCTCCTTCGGCATGAAGGCCTCGGTCTTCCCCGAGCATATCGCGCTGCTGCACGCGGCCCGCCTGCTGAAGAAGCCGGTGAAATGGACCGACCATCGCTCCGAGAGCTTCGTCGCCGATCATCACGGCCGCGACATGGTGTTCGAGGCCGAGCTCGCGCTCGACGCGCGCGGGCGCTTCCTGGCGACGCGCTTCACCGGCATCGGCAATATGGGCGGCTATCTCTCGCCGGTCGGGCCGATGATGGCGAGCCTGAACATCGGCAAGAACAGCGTCGGGATGTACCGCACGCCGCTGGTCGAGGTTCTCGCGAAATGCGCCGTGACCAACACCCCGCCGATCGGCGCCTATCGCGGTGCCGGACGGCCCGAAGGCAATTATTTCATGGAGCGGCTGATCGATACCGCCGCCCGGGAGATGGGGATCGACAGCGCCGAACTCCGGCGCCGCAACCTGGTCAAGCCGGCGCAGCTGCCTTGGACGACGCCGATCGGCACCGTCTATGACAGCGGCGATTTCCCGGCCCTCTTCGCGCAGGCGCTCGAAGCCGCCGACTGGAAGGGCTACGCTGCGCGGCAGCGCCAGAGCCGCAAGGCCGGCAAGCTGCGCGGCCGCGGCATCGGCTGCTATCTCGAGGTGACGGCGCCGCCGACCAACGAGATGGGCGGCCTGCATTTCGAGGCCGATGGCAGCGTCACCATCGTCACCGGGACGCTCGACTACGGGCAGGGTCACTGGACGCCCTTCGCCCAGATCCTGTCGAGCCAGCTCGGCGTACCCTTCGACAAGATCCGCCTGGTCCAGGGCGATAGCGACCGCCTGATTGCCGGCGGCGGCACCGGCGGCTCCAAATCGGTGATGGCGAGCGGCTCGGCGATCATCGAGGCGAGCGAACTCGTGATCGAGAAGGGCAAGCTGCTCGCCGCCCATGTCCTCGAGGCCGCCCCGGTCGACATCGAGTTCGCCGGCGGCGAGTTCAGGATCGCAGGCACCGACCGCAGCATCGGCATCATGGCGCTCGCCGAGCGGCTGCGGACGGGCACGCCCTTCCCTGCCGACCTGCCGCAGAGCCTCGATGTCGACCATGTCTTCAAGGCGGCGCCCTCGGCCTACCCGAATGGCTGTCACATCGCCGAGGTCGAGATCGACCCTGAGACCGGCCAGGTCGAGATCGCCAGCTATGTCATGGTCAACGATTTTGGGGTGGTGGTGAACCCGCTGATCGTCGAGGGCCAGCTGCATGGCGGCGTCGTCCAGGGGATCGGCCAGGCGCTCTACGAGATGACCGTCTATGACGAGGCCGGCCAGCTGATGACCGGTTCGTTCATGGACTATGCATTGCCGCGCGCGGCGGACGTGCCGTTCTTCTCCTTCGCCAGCCGGGGCGTCCCGACCGCGACCAACCGCGTCGGCGCCAAGGGCTGCGGCGAGGCCGGTTGCGCGGGCTCGCTGCCTTCGGTGATGAATGCGGTGGTCGATGCGCTCGCGCCGCATGGCGTGCGCCATCTCGACATGCCGGCGACGCCGCTGGCGATCTGGAAGAGCATCCACGCCCGCGACTGAGGCTGCGTCGCCTTAGCTCATGTTGTCGCGCAGGAAGATCTCGATGCGGATGCGTTCCTGGTCGAGCAGGATCGGCTCGCCGGTGACCTCCGCCATCAGCAGGCGCGCCGCCGAGCGCGCCTCGTGGCCGGGATCCTGGTTGATCACGGCCGCGACGGTGCCCGACAGCAGCCCGCGCCGTGTCGCCTCGGTCAGCTCATGCGCGATGAAGACGAGCGGCCGGCCGGCGGTTTCCAGGGCGGTGACGATACCCTCGTTGCCGGCGCCGATATTGTAGAGCCCGATCAGGTCGGGATGATCCGCGAGGAGCCCGGCGACCGCCGCCTCGTTGCGCTCGCTCTCGTCGCGTCCCTCCAGCACCGGGAGGAGAGTCAGCCCGGGATAGTCGCCGGAGAGCACCTGCTGGAAGCCATAGAGCCGCTCGACATGGTCGCGCAGCGACATCGAGCCGAGGATGACGCCGACCTTGCCGCTGCGGCCGCCGAGGAAGCGGCCCATCAGCGAGGCACTGGTGCGCCCCGCCGCCGGATTGTCGATGCCGACATAATGGGCGCGGCGGGAGGTCGGGGCGTCCGAGACCAAGGTCACCACGGCCACGCCGCGCGCGACGAGATCGTCGATCGCGGCGCGGACCTTGGGATGGTCGAGTGCCACCGTGGCGACGCCGTGGAAATGGTCGGCGAGGCCGGCAAGCCCGCTCGCCAGTGCCTCGGGATCGAAGACGTCGAGCTGCAGGATGTCGACGAAGGCGTTCTGCGGCTCCAGCCAGTCGCTGATCCGGCGCACCTGCTGCATCAGCCCGGCCATGAACGCGTTGGTGCTGGACGGGAGGATGAAGGCGAAGCGGAAGGACTGGCCGCGCGCCAGCCGCGCCGCCGCCGGGTTGGCCCGGTAGTCGAGCTTGGCGATGGCGCGCCTGACGCTTTCGACGGTCTTGGCGCGGACCCCCTCGCGCTGGTTGACGACCCGGTCGGCCGTGGCGAGCGAGACCCCGGCCTCGCGCGCCACATCCTCCAGCGTCGCTCGCCTGACCGGGATCCGGCTTCGATCCACCGCGTCCTCCACGACCTCTCCTCGCATCTGCGCCATGGGATCGGCGTCAAGCTTCGCCCGCGACGCAGGCCTTTGGCATTGGCGGGGGCCTCAAGTCCAGCCGTTCGGCCAGCCCGATGCCTCAGCCATCAGCGCGCCGCCCAAAGCAGCCCCCGCGTCATGATCGTGCGGATCTCCGGCACGTCGAGCTCATAGGCGCGGTGGCCGAGCGAGGAGTAGAACACTCGCCCCTTGCCATAGCGTTTGCGCCAGACCACCGGCATCACCACCCCGTCGATCCAGGGCGCGTGCTCGCCGGTGAAGGTCGTGGTCGCCAGCACCTCGTTGGCGGGGTCGACATGCATGTAATACTGCTCCGAGCGGTGCTCGAAGCTGGCGATGCCCTGCATCAGCGGATCGTCGGGCCGGGTGATGTCGACGGTGTAGTCGATGATGCCGCCGGGATGGGCGACCCATTGGCCGCCGCACATGAACTGGTAGTCGACCGCGTCGCGGAAGGCGTCGCCCATGCCGCCGTGATGGCCGGCGAGCCCGACGCCGCCGGCGACCGCCTCGCACAGGGCGGCCGCCTCCGGCTTCTCGATCTTCGACATGGTGTAGATCGGCACGATCAGCGAGTAGTCCCGGATCGCGGGATCGAGGAAGACGGAGGTCGCGGTCTCGACCCGCACGTCGAAGCCTTCCGCCTTCAGCCAGCCCCGGATCATCGAGCTGCAGAGGTCGGGGTCATGGCCGCTCCAGCCGCCCCAGACGATGAGCGCAGTCCTTGTCATGTCGATCCCCGTTCAATCCAGAGTGCCGGTGGGCAGGCCGGGCGGCAGCATCGCCGGCCGCTCGACCGTGGTTGCAAGCGTGACGCGCCGCCCTTCGTCGGAGGCGGTCTGGAAGGCTTCCATGGCTTCGAGCACATGCAGTGCCAGCGCGCCGCTGGCACGGTGCGGCCGGCCCGAGATCAGGGCCGCTGCCATGTCGGCGACGCCGATCGAGCGGAACTCGCCCTCGCTGTTGCCATGGCTGAGGGCCTGCGCCTGCCAGTCGCCGCCGGCCTTGGCGACCAGGACTTCGCCGCCGAAGCGGTTGGGGTCGGGCACGGACAGGCTGCCCTCCGAGCCGTAGATTTCGATCGGGCTGTGGCGGTGCTTGGGCACGTCGAAGCTCATGGTGATCGAGACCACTGCGCCCGAGACGAATTCGAGCACGCCGGTGACATGGGTCGCGACCTCGACCGGGATCAGCGTGCCGTTCATCGGCTGGCTGGTGACGAGGCGCTCGGCCTTGGGCCGCGTCGCGAAGCCGACGACGGAGGCGATCGGCCCGAGCAGGTTGACGAGGTCGGTGATGTAATAAGGGCCCATGTCGAGCATCGGGCCGCCGCCGCGCAGATAGTAGAAGCCGGGCGCCGGGTGCCAGCGCTCATGGCCAGGGCAGCCGAAGAAGGCGTTGCCGGCGACGACCTTGCCGATGGCGCCGTCGTCGATCAGCTTGCGGGCGGTCTGGTGGCCACCGCCGAGGAAGGTGTCGGGGGCCGAGCCGACGCGCACGCCCTTCTCCTCCGCAAGATCCATCACCTTGCGGGCCTCGGCCACGTTGACGCCGAGCGGCTTCTCGGAGTGGACGTGCTTGCCGGCCCGCAGGGCCGCGAGGCTGACATCGGTATGCGCCAGCGGCACGGTCAGGTTGACGACGATCTCGACATCGTCGCGCTTCAGGAGCTGGTCGACCCGCATCGCCGGCACGCCGAACTCGGCGCCGCGCGCTTCGGCCGGGGCGGTGCGCATGTCGGCGACGGCGCGCAATTCGATGGTCGAGAACTGCTGCATCGCCGTCATGTATTTCGTCGAGATGTTGCCGCATCCGATGATGCCGACGCCGATCTTTCGCATGTGACGCTCCTTGATAGCCGGATGCTCAGCCCTTCACCGCGCCGGCGGTCAGGCCGGCGACGATGTGCTTCTGGGCGAAGAGGAAAAGGATGATGGTGGGCAGGATGGTGAGGGTGATGAAGGCGAGGATCAGGTGCCACTCGGTCGAGTATTCGCCCTGGTAGACCATGATGCCGAGCGGCCATGGGTAGAGGCGGTCGCTGTTCAGCATGACCAGCGGGATCAGATAGGCGTTCCAGCTGTGCACGAAGGTGATGGTGCCGACCGTCGCCAGGATCGGGCGCGACAGCGGCAGCGTCACGTAGCGGAAGAACTTCGGATAGGAGCAGCCGTCGACCAGCGCGGCCTCCAGCAGCTCGGTCGGCAGGTCCTTGAAGAAGCGCCGCAGCAAGAGGATGCTCATTGCCAGCGCGAAGGCGACCTGGGGCAGGACGACGCCCATATGGCTGTCGAGCAGGCCGAGATCGCGCACCTTGATGAACATCGGCAGGATCGCGGTGGCGGCCGGGAAGAGCAGGCCCATCGTCAGGTAGTTCAGCAGCATGTCGCGGCCGAAGAAGTGCAGATGGGCGAAGACGAAGGCGGCCATCGACGCGCAGATCAGCGTCAGCACCACCGTCAATGTCGCGATGACGAAGGAGTTGCCGAGGAGCTGCCAGTAGCGCCGCGAGAGCAGGATGTCGGCGTAGTTGCTCCATTCCCAGACGCTCGGCAGGCCAAACGGGTTGGTGCGCAATTCGCCGAGCGACTTGAAGCCGCCGAGGACCGTGGCGATGAGCGGCGTCATCACGAACAGGACGATGGCCGCCAGATAGAGCGCCTTGCCGACCGCCGCCGGGCTGAAACCGTCGTCGCTGAAGGGGGCGGAGGAGGCGGGCTCACTCATCGCGCATGATCCAGCGCTTGTAGGTGAAGGCGAACACCACGCAGATCAGGAACAGGATCACGCCGACGGCGCTGCCGAAGCCGACGCGCATGCGGGTGATGCCGAAGGTGTAGAGGAAGCTCACCATGGTGTGGGAGGAGTCGGAGGGGCCGCCGCGCGTCAGCGGCATCACCAGGTCGAAGAGCTGCAGCGAGCCGACGATGGCGAAGAAGACCGAGAGGCGAATGGTCGGCGCCAGGGCGGGGATGACGACATAGCGCAGGCTCTGCCAGCGGCTGGCGCCGTCGATCCGCGCCGCCTCCAGCATGGAGCGGTCGATGGTCTGCAATGCCGCGATGAACAGCATCATGTGGAAGCCGAAATATTTCCATACGACGACGACGAGGATGGCGGCGAAGGCGGTCTGCGGGCTCGCCAGCAGATGCGGCGCTTCTGCCCCGAAGCTCTTGTAGATCGCCGCCAGCAGGCCGTAATCGCCGTCATAGACGAAGCTGAAGATCAGGCCGGTGGCGATCTCCGCCAGGATATAGGGCAGGAAGAACACCATCCTGAGCGCCACCGAGCCGCGGAAGCGGTCGGCCAGGATGATCGCGAGCGAGAGCGCCAGCGGCAGCTGGATCACCAGCGAGACGACGATGATCAGCAGGTTGTTCTTGAAGGCGGTGCCGAAAGCGCGGTTGTCGAAGACGAAGCGGTAATTGTCGAGGCCGATCCAGTTGGTGGGCCTGCCGAAGCCGTTCCAGTTGAAGCCCGAATACCAGGCGGCCTCGCCGACCGGCAGCACCACGAACAGCGTGAACAGCAGGAGCGCCGGCGGCAGGAACAGCAGGATCGTCGAGAGCTTGCCGATATCGGCGACTCTGCGTCCGGCGAGCGCAGCCATGATCACCTCGCGATGTGAACGGGCAGGAGAGGTCGGCCGGCGGGATCGACCCGCCGTCTCGCGCTTCGATCGATGGGGGACGAGCGATGTCCCCCGACTGGCTGGTCGTCAGTTGCCCTGGCGGAAGGCGTCCTGGATCGCCTTGGCCGCCTGCTTCGGCGTCATCGTGCCGGCGGCGATCTCGGTGGTCGCGTCGTTGACGACGCGGCCGACGGAGGGGCCGAGATCCTGGTCGTAGAAGTTCTGGTGATAGCTCGAACTGGCGATGTTCTGGGCGATGTTGCGCATGAAGGCGCTGCCCAGTCCCGCTTCGGCGCCCTTGTAGACAGGCACGATAAAGTTGCCGGCCGCGAGGCGCTTCTGCGGCTCGGCGCTGACGAAGTGCTTCAGGAAGGCGACGGCCTCCTTCGGGGCGCCCTTGGTGACGAGCCAGCCATTGATGCCGCCCAGCGTGTCGCTCGGCTGTCCTTTGCCGCCCGGGACGGTGGGGAAGTTGATCCAGGCGAGCTTGTCGTCGGGGATGCCGGCCTTGTCGACCGCGAAGACCTTCTGAGTGTGGTAGAAGCTGGAGATGGCGAGCAGCATCGCCGCCTTGCCATCGCCGAAATGGCCGATCGCCTGCTGGCTCTTGAAGCCGAGGAAACCGTTCTGGAAAGGCTGGAGATCGACGAGCTGCTTGAAGAGCTCGCCCGACTTCTGGAAGGTTTCGCCCTCGAAGCCGCCGTCCTGCCCCTTCAGCGCCGCCTGGATCGCAGCCTTGCCGCCGAGGCGCATGGCCAGGTTGGTCCAGTAGAAATGCACAGGCCATTTGTCGGCGCCGCCGACCGCGAGCGGCGTGATGCCGGCGGCCTTGAGCTTCTTCACCGCGTCGAGGAGGTCGTCATAGGTCACGATCTTGCCGGCATCGACGCCGGCCTTGGCCAGCAGGTCCTTGTTGGCCATGAAGCCGACCTGCGAGACGCCGTAGGGGACGCCGTAGATCTTGCCGTCGACCGTGAAGGCGTCGACCGCACTCGCGGAGAGATTGTCCTTGTAGCCCTGCATCGCCGGGGTGATATCCTCAAGGACCCCGGCCTCGGCCTGCGACTTCAGCACGCCGCCGGCCCAGCTGTAGATGATGTGGGGCCGGTCCCTGGACTGCAGCAGCGTCGGCGCCTTGGCCTTGTAGGCCTCGTTTTCGAGATATTGCATCTCGACCTTCACGCCGGGGTTCTTCGCCTCGAAATCGCGCGCCACCTCTTCCCAGAGCTTCACGACGACGGGATTGGCCTCGATGTGCAGCCATTTGACCGTAGTCTGGGCGAAGACAGAGCCTGCGCTGACGGCGAGGGCGACGGCGCCGACGAGCAGGGCTTTGAAACGAGCCATGAGGGTCCTCCCGTGTGTCGGCCGCTGACGGGCCGTTGATGGTTCGAACCGTAAGCTCAGGATTTGAGGTGCGCAACTCAAATTTTGATGTTATTCGGAGCCGGACGCTGCGACCTTGATGCGGCGATGACGAAGGAGGCGGTCTTGGCGGGTGCGATTTATCCCGATCTCGAGGGCAAGGTGGTGCTGGTCACGGGCGGTGGCTCCGGCATCGGCGAGGCAATCGTTCGCGCCTTCGTCCGGCAGGGCGCGAAGGTCGGCTTCATCGACCTGAAGGAGGCTGAGTCCCGCGCCATTGCGGCGGAACTCGCTGCCGCTGGTGCGAGCGTCCATTTCGAGCGTGCGGACCTGACCGATATCGCCGCGCTGCGCCAGGCGATCGGCGCGATCCGGGAGACGCTCGGTCCGGTCGACATCCTCATCAACAATGCCGCCCATGACGAGCGCCATGATGCGCTGGACGTGACGCCCGAATACTGGGACGAGCGCATGGCGGTGAACCTGAAGCACCAGTTCTTCGCGGCGCAGGCGGTCCTGCCCGACATGATCGCGAAGAAGGGCGGCGCGATCGTCAATTTCGGCTCGACCTCCTGGATGATAGGCCAGGGCGGCATGCCGGCCTATACGGCGGCGAAATCGGCCGTGCTCGGGCTGACGCGCTCGCTGGCGCGCGATTTCGGCGAGCACAATATCCGCGTCAACGCGATCGCGCCGGGCTGGATCATGACGCAGCGCCAGATCGACCTGTGGCTGACGCCGGAGAGCGAGGCCGAGCTGATGCGGCGCCAGTGCCTGAAGCGCCGGCTGGTGCCGGAGGACATTGCGCGCGCGACGCTGTTCTTCGCTTCGGAAGAAGCGGGCGCCTGCACCAACCAGCATTATGTCGTCGACGGCGGCTGGGTGTGAGGCTACGCCACCCGCGACAATGCGGTTGGTCGGGTCCGCCTTGAAAGACGGCCGGCTGCCGTCCAATATCCCGGCCTCTGGCGGCTGGCCGCCCTACGACACGATACCGGGTGAGGAAACGGCATGTCGGATGCCCTGCGCATCGCGCACGGAGCTTTCGGCCGGGTGGCGCTGCTCGACATGGATCGCAGCCTCGTCCGGCACGCGCATCCGCATTGCCATGTGCTGCTCAAGGTCGACGGCGACGATACGCAGTTCCTGGTCGGGGATCATGTCGCCCCGCTGACCGACGATCTCGCCGTGCTGGTCAATGCCTGGGAGACGCATGCCTATGTCCATGACCCCTCGCGCAGGAACGCCCTGATCCTGGCGCTCTATATCGAGCCGGAGTGGCTGCGCAGCTTTCGGCCGAACTGGGCGGCGAGCGGTTCGCCCGGCTTCTTCGAGCACTCGGCGGGCGAAGTCAGCGCCCATATCCGCCAGACCGCGCTCGATCTTGCCGCCGAGATGGTGCACGAGCCCGGCGCCAGCCGCCGTCAGGAGGAGTTGCTGTCGGAACTGATGATCGCCGTGATCGAGCGCTTCACGCCCTGGCGCTCGATCGGCGCCTCGCTGCGCGAGATCGCGCGTTCCAGTGCGGTCGATTTCCGGGTGCGTCGGGCGATTCTGCTGATGCGCTCCAATCCGGCCGCGCCGCTCTCGATCGAGCGGCTGGCGAGCGAGGCCGGCCTGTCGCGGGCGCATTTCTTTCGGATGTTCGAGACCTCGACCGGCGTGACGCCGCATGTCTTCCTCAACGTACTGAAGGTCGAGCTCGCGGTCGGCGCCGTCGTCGACGGCGAGGAGAGCTTCAGCGCGATCGGCGACCGGCTCGGCTTCAGCGCGCCGGCGCACTTCACGCGCTTCTTCCGCGACCATTGCTCGGTGGCGCCGAGCGAGTTCCGCAGCGTGGCGCGCCTCGGTCGCTGAGGCATTTTCTTCGAATTTGAGACTATTCGGTAAGTCCCGAGACTGAGCGGGATCGAACCTGGCCGGCCGATGACCGAACCTTCCCGTGAGGCGCCTCCGTAAGAGCGCCTCACGGGAGCCGAACGCCGGTGAAGGCTGAAACCATTTCCTGGACGGGCCAGTCCGTGGAGCGCGTCGAGGACGCCGCCCTGCTGACCGGTCGCGGACGTTTCATCGATGACCTCGGCATCAGGCCAGGCACGCTGCACGCCGCGATCCTGCGCTCGCCGCACGCCCATGCGGACATCCTCTCGATCGGGACCGGGGCCGCCGCCGCGCTGCCGGGCGTGGTGGCGATCGTCACGGGACGCGATCTTGCCAGGCTGACCACGCCGATGGTCGCCGGACTGAAGATCGCCGCGGAGAACTGGCCGATGGCGGTCGAGCGCGTGCGCTATGTCGGCGAGCCCGTCGCGATCGCGGTCGCCGAGAACCGCTATCTCGCCGAGGATGCGCTGGACGCGATCGAGGTGACGTACCAGCCGCTGCAAGCGGTCGTCGATCCCGTCGCCAGCATGGCGGAGGAGGCGCCCATCCTCCACGAGAAGGCCGGCGCCAACCTCGTCAGCGATCGCCGCTTCCGCTATGGCGAGCCCGAGCCCGCCTTCGCCGCAGCCGCGCACACGATCTCGGTCAGCATCGCCTATCCGCGCAATACCGGCGCGCCGATGGAGACCTTCGGCGTCGTCGCCGAGTACGATCCGCATGAGGGCGTCTACGACATCCTCGCCAATTTCCAGGGCCCGTTCAGCATCCACACCGTGCTGGCGCGCGCGCTGAAGGTTCCCGGCAACCGCCTGCGTTTGCGCATGCCGCCGGACTCCGGCGGCAGCTTCGGCGTCAAGCAGGGCGTCGCGCCCTATGCCGTCCTGATCGGCGTCGCCGCGCGGATCGCCGGGCGACCGGTGAAATGGATCGAGGACCGGCTCGAGCATCTCGGCGCGGCGGTGGCGGCGACCAACCGTGTCACCACGCTCAAGGCGGCCGTGTCGGCGCAGGGGCGGATCAGCGCGCTCGACTGGGACCAGATCGAGGATTGCGGCGCCTATCCTCGTGCGCCGGAGCCGGCCACGCTCTACCGGATGCACGGCAACATGACCGGCGCCTACGACATCCGGCATGTCGCGATGCGCAACCGCGTGGTGCTGACCAACAAGGCACCGACCGGGCTGGTGCGCGGTTTCGGCGGCCCGCAGGTCTATTTCGCGCTGGAGCGGCTGATGCAGCGCATCGCCGTCGAACTGCAGCTCGATCCGCTCGACGTCATCCGTCGGAACCTGATCCCGGCCGGCGCCTTCCCGTATCGCACCGCGACCGGCGCGCTCTACGATTCCGGCGACTATCAGGCGGCTATCGAGCAGGCCGTCGCCGGCCGTCTCGCCGAGCTCGAGCAGCGCCGCAACGCAGCGCGGGCCGCCGGCAGGCGCTACGGCATCGGCTTAGCCGCTGTTGTCGAGCCCAGCGTCTCGAACATGGGCTACATCACCACCGTGCTGACCGCCGAGGAGCGGCGCAAGGCCGGGCCGAAGAACGGCGCGCAGGCGACGGCGACGGTCTCGATCGACCCGGTCGGCTCGGTCAGCGTCCATGTCGCCTCGACGCCGCAGGGCCAGGGCCATCGCACCGTGCTGGCGCAGGTCGTCGCCGACATCTTCGGCCTGCCGCATCGCGACATCAGGGTCGTCGCCGATCTCGACACCGGCAAGGACGCCTGGTCGATCGCCTCCGGCAACTATTCCAGCCGCTTTGCCGCGGCGGTGGCCGGCGCCGCCCATCTCGCTGCGACCCGCCTGCGCGACAAGCTCGCCTTGATCGCTGCGGACCAGCTCAAGGCCGAGCCCGGGCAGATCGGCTTTGCTGGCGGCGCGGTCTTCGCCAAGGGCAACCCGGACAAGACCATCCCGTTCGGCCGGATCGCGGCGCTCTGCCATTGGTCGCCGGCGCTGTTGCCCGATGGCGTCGACCAGACGATCCGCGACACCGCCTTCTGGACGCCGCCGCAGCTCACTGCGCCGAGCGAGGGCGACGAGATCAATTCCTCGCTCTGCCATGGCTTCATCTTCGACATGGCCGGCGTCGAGGTCGATCCGAGCAGCGGCAAGGTCCGGATCGACCGCTACGTCACCATGCATGATTGCGGGCGGGTGCTGCATCCCGGCATGGTCGAGGGCCAGATCCGCGGAGGCTTCGCCCAGGCTCTCGGCGCGACCTTCTACGAGGAGCTCGCCTATGCCGAGGACGGCGCCTTCCTGACCGGCACCTTCGCCGACTACCTGCTGCCGACCGCGACCGAGACGCCGGATATCGAGATCCTGCACATCGAGACGCCGTCGCCCTTCACGCCGCTCGGAACCAAGGGTGTCGGCGAGGGCAACTGCATGTCGACGCCGGTCTGCCTGGCAAATGCGGTCGCTGATGCGCTCGGGGTCTCCGACATCGCCCTGCCGCTGACACCCGCCAGGCTTGCGGCACTCGCCGCCGAACCCGAACCGACCCGGCCGGCGACGAGCCGCGCCGCAGCGCCTGCCGCCAGGCCGGGCGACCGCAGCCTGCGCGGCGAAGGCGAGGCCAGGGTTGGTGCCGCGCCCGAGGCGATCTGGGCGATGCTGCTCGACGTCGACACGCTGGCCTCGATCACTCCCGGCTGCCATGGCGTGCAGAAGCTCTCCGAGACGCATTTCAAGGCCGATGTCACGCTCGGTGTCGGCCCGGTGAAGGGACGCTACAAGGCCGAGATCAGGCTCGAAGACCTCGATGAGCCCCAGGCCGCGACATTGACCGGCTCGATCTCGGGAGCGCTCGGCACCGGTGGCGGCTTCGGCCGCGTGACGCTGACGCCGGACGGCAAAGGTGGCACCGTGATCGCCTATGCCTATGAGGCAGCGGTCGGCGGCAAGGTCGCGGCGATCGGCGGGCGCCTGCTCGACGGCGCGGCGAAGGCGATCATCGGCCAGTTCTTCGCGGCGCTGGCGCGCAAGGCGTCGCCCGGCAAACCCGGCCTGCTCGCCCGCCTGTTCGGGAGGCGCGCATGAAGCCCGCGCCCTTCGACTATCTGCGCGCTGGCAGCCTCGACGAGGCGCTGGCGGCGCTCGCCGAGCATGGCTCCGAGGCGCGCATCATCGCCGGCGGCCAGTCGCTATTGCCGATGCTGAACATGCGCCTCGCCAAGCCCGCTCTGCTCGTCGACATCATGGGCGTCGCCGGGCTCGGTGAGGTCCGGCGTGAGGGCGGGATGATCGTGGTGCCGGGTGGCGTTCGGCAGGCGGCGCTGTTGCAGCGGCCGGGCCTGGCGAGCGAACAGCCGCTGCTGGCCGCCGCCTTGCCCTGGCTCGGTCACTACCAGACCCGGGCGCGCGGAACGGTCTGCGGCTCGGCCGCCCATGCCGATCCCAGCGCCGAAATCCCGCTCTGCCTGGTCGCGCTCGATGGTGAGATCCGCCTGCGCTCGCGCCGCAAGCGCCGGGTGCTCAAGGCGGCCGACTTCTTCTCCGGCATGATGGTGACGCAGAGGGCCGATGACGAGCTGATTGAGGCCGTCGCCTTTCCGGCTGCCCGGCCCGGCACCGGCTATGCCTTCGAGGAGGTGGCGCGCCGGCATGGCGACTTCGCCATCGTCGGCTGTGCGGCGATGGTCGAGGCCGCGCAGATTCATCTCGCGGTCGCCGGTGTCGCCGACAAGCCTGAGCGCCGGAGCTGGCCGCGCCTGGACGGTTCGGCGCTCGACGACGCGCTCAACGCCTTCGCCTGGGAGCTCGACGCCCGCGAGGACCTGCACGCCAGCGCCAGGCTGCGCCGCGACCTCGTCCGCACGCTCGGCCGCCGCACGATCGAGGAGGCCGGCCGATGCCTCGCCTGAGCGCCGCCAACCGCCACCGCGTCGGCTTCACGCTGAACGGCAAGCCCGTCGTGGTCGAGGCCGAGCCACGCCTGCTCGCGACCGACGCGCTGCGCCACGGCCTCGGCGCGACCGGCACCCATGTCGGCTGCGAGCACGGCGCCTGCGGCGCCTGCACCGTCCTGATCGACGGGGCGCCGGCGCGCGCCTGCCTGACGCTCGCCGTCCAGCTCGAAGGCCGGGAGGTCACCACGATCGAGGGGCTGGCGCCCGCACAGGACCGCCTCTCGGTGCTGCAGGCCGCCTTCCGGCGCCACCACGCATTGCAGTGCGGCTTCTGCACCGCCGGCATCCTGATCTCGCTCGAGGCCTTCCTGCGCGAGCAGCCGGAGCCGAGCGAGCACGCGCTGCGCGAGGTCGTCGGCGGGCATCTCTGCCGCTGCACCGGCTACACCCCGATCATCGCCGCCGGGCGCGAGGCCGCTGCCCTGCTGCGCCAGGCATCTCAGTCCACTGCCGCGGAGCCCCTCGATGTTTGACCTCGGGACCAGCTTCACCGCCAGCGTGGCGCGTACCCCCGACGCACTCGCCATCGTCGATGGCGAGGTCCGCCTGAGCTATTCACAATGGCTGGCGCGGATCTCCTCGCTCGTCGCCGCCTTCGACGGCATCGGGCTCAAGCCCGGCGACCATTTCGTCACCATCATGCAGAACCGCTGGGAGGCGGCGAGCCTGCATTGGGCCTGCCAGTTCGCCGGTCTGATCATGACGCCGATCAACTGGCGGGCGAAGCCGGATGAGATCGACTTCGTGCTGGAGAATGCCGGCGCCAAAGCGATCGCCTTCGAAGCCGTCTCCGCCGACGCCATGGCCGAGAGCGCGCTTGCCGCCGGCTTGCCGCTGATCGCGGTCGGCAGCGATGCCGGGCCTGCAGACTTCAGCTTCGGTGAGATGATCGCCGTGGAGGCGCCGACCGCGACGCCCCGCGCCGGCGCCGGAGACTGGTCGCTGATGCTCTACACCTCCGGCACCACGGCCAAGCCCAAGGGCGTGCCGCGGCGGCACCGCGCCGAGCGCATGGCCGCGCTCGCCCATGTCGCGCAGAACCTCTACGGCAGCGGCGAATGCACGCTCGGCGTCATGCCGCTCTATCACACGATGGGGGTGCGCTCGCTGCTGGCGATGTCGCTGATCGGCGGCAGCTTCGTCTGCCTGCCGCGCTTCGATGCGGCGCGGGCGCTGGAGCTCATCGAGGCCGAGCGCGTCAGCAATCTCTATCTCGTGCCGACGCTCTATCACGACGTCGTCCATCACCCGCGCTTTGCCGTGAGCGACGTCTCCTCGGTCCGCAAGCTTGGCTTCGCCGGCGCGCCGATGACCGACGGTCTGCTCGGCAAGCTGACCGAGGCGTTCAGGCCCGAGCTCTTCGTCAACCACTACGGCTCGTCGGAAATCTACACCTTCACCATCGACCAGAATGCCGCGGCGAAGCCGGGCTGCGCCGGCAAGGCGGGGCTCAACCAGCTCATCCGCGTGGTCCGTCTCGGAGCGGCCTCGGCCGCGGAGCTGGCCCGGCCCGGCGAGGAAGGCGAGATCATCGCGCTTGCCGCCAGCGACGAGGCCTTCGAAGGCTACTGGCGCCGGCCCGAGGCCGACGCCAAGTCGCTGCGCGACGGTTGGTACTTCACCGGCGACACCGGCTATTTCGACGAGGACGGCGACCTCTTCGTCACCGGCCGCGTCGACGACATGATCATCACCGGCGGCGAGAACGTCTCGCCGGTCGACATCGAGAGCTGCCTGTCGCTGCATCCGGCCGTGTCGGAGGTGGCCGTGGTCGGCCTCCCCGACGAGCGCTGGGGCAAGATCGTCGTCGCCTTCGTGCAGCGCGCCTCGGCCGTATCAGCCGAGGAGCTCGACCGGCACTGCAAGGTCTCCGGCCTCGCCAATTTCAAGCGTCCGCGCTGCTACGAGTTCGTCAAGGCGATCCCGAAATCGCCGGTCGGCAAGCTGCTGCGCCGCCAGCTCGTCGCCGGCGAGTACGAGCCCGAGCGACCCGATCTCGCCGCCGAATGATCCCAACTCTGAAACCGAGAGCCAAAGCCATGAACGCAGTCACCCCGATCCACGCCAGCCTCACCGGTCTCGACGGTTTCCGCGTCGAGATCGATTCCGCCCGCGAACGCGCCGACGTCATCCTCGACCGGCCGCCGATGAACACGGTGGCGATGGCCCAGCGCGACCAGCTGCGCAAGGTGTTCGAGGCGCTCGACGAGGACGATCGCGTGCGCATCATCGTGCTGCGCGCCGTCGGCGAGCACTTCTCCTCCGGCGGCTATATCAAGGGCTTCCTGGAGGCTTCGCCCGAGCACGTCTCCAAGCTCGCCTGGAACATCGCCGCCCCGGCGCGCTGCGCCAAGCCGGTGATCGTCGCCAACCGCGGCTACACCTTCGGCGTCGGCTTCGAGATCTCGCTCGCCTGCGACTTCCGCATCGTCTCGGAAACCTGCCAATACGCGCTGCCGGAGCAGAAGCTCGGACAGATTCCCGGCTCGGGCGGCTCGGCCCGCCTGCAGAAGATCGTCGGCATCACCCGGACCAAGGACATCGTGATGCGCTCCAAGCGCATCTCGGGCCAGCAGGCGCTCGACTGGGGCATCGCCACCGAATGCGTTCCGGACGGGGAGCTCGAGGCCGCGACCGACCGCCTGGTCGACGAGCTGCGCTCGTTCTCGCCGATCGCCCAGCGCACGGCCAAGAAGCTGCTCAACGACACCGAGGATTCGACGCTGGCGATCGCGATCGAGCTGGAAGGGCACTGCTATAGCCGCCTGCGCCAGTCCGACGATTTCCGCGAAGGCGTCGAGGCCTTCCACGCTAAGCGCGCGCCGCAGTTCACTGGCCGCTGAGCCGGCAAATGACCTGCACGGGCATGCCCGCGCGGGTTCGCCCGATCGACACCGCAGAACAACAACCAGAACCGAGGGAACGATCATGAAGACGACCGGATATCTCACTGTCGCCGCCGGGCTGCTCGCTGCGACGGCGCTCACCGACGGTGCGCTCGCTCAGAGCGGCCCGATCAAGATCGGCGTCGTCACGCCGCTCTCGGGCACCTATACCCCGATCGGCCAGCAGGTGCGCTGGGGCCTGGAGCTCGCCACCAAGGAGATCAACGCAGGGGGCGGCATCGCCGGCAGGCAGGTCAGCCTGGTCTTCGAGGACGAGGAGGCTAACCCGGCCGTCGCCGTGCAGAAGGCCGAGAAGCTGTTCCAGGTCGAGAAGGTCGACTTCCTCACCGGCACGGTCAATTCCGGCTCGACGCTCGCCGTCGCCCAGCTGGCCGAGCGCAACGCCAAGCTCGCGGCGACGACGGTCTCCTTCGCCGACTCGATCACCACCGACAAATGCTCGCCGAACATGTTCCGCGTGAACGCGCGCGCCGAGCAGCAATCGGTCGCGCTCGCCGCCTGGCTCGCCAAGGAGAAGCCGAAGGCCAAGGTCTATTATCTTGGCCCCGACTATGAGATGGGCCGCTCGACCGTCGCCGCTTTCAAGAGCAGCGCCGAGAAATCCGGTGCGCCGACCGGCGGCGAGGTGTTCGCGCCGCTCGATTCCAAGGACTACACCCAGTATTTCGGCCAGATTCGCGCTTCGCGGCCGCAGGTGCTCTACACCTCCGTCGCCGGCAACGACACGGTCAGGCTGCTGACCCAGCTGCAGGATTTCGGCCTGCTCACCAATCTGCAGGTCGTCGGCGCTTCCGGCACCGTGACTTCGCAGAACATCGGCGCGATCGGCCAGGCGGCCGAGGGCTTCGCCACCGGCGTCGGCTATTCCCCGCAGATCGACACACCGGAGAACAAGGCGTTCGTCGCAGCCTTCCGCGCGGCCAACAAGGCCGATCCCGATCTTTACGGCGCCGACAGCTACGGCCTGCTCTTCGCCTATAAGGCCGCTGTCGAGAAGGCGGGCTCGACCGAGACCGACAAGGTGCGGGAGGCGCTGCGCGGGCTGAGCTGGCAGACGCCGCAGGGCGCCAAGACCATCCGCGCCGGCGATCATCAGGCGATGCAGCCGATGTATGTGGTGCGCGTCGCCAAGGGCAAGTTCGACATCATCGACAAGGTCGACGCCGACAAGGCGATCGGCCCCGACGCCTGCACAAGGTTCTGAGGACAGGCGCCGACCCCTCCCTTCACAGGGGAGGGGTCACACCGCCCTCGCGAAAGCACATGACATGAATGCCCTCGACTACCTCCAATTCGTGCTGGCGCCGCAGGTCGTCAACGGGCTCGCGCTCGGGGTCGCCGTGGTGCTGGTCGCCCTCGGGCTGACGATCATCTTCGGCATGCTCGACGTCATCAACATGAGCCATGGCGAGTTCTACGCCATCGGCGCCTATGCCGCTCTCGCTCTGGGCGCAGCCGGGATCAGTTTCTGGTTCCTGCTCGTGCTGGTGCCGGTCCTGATGGTGCCGCTCGGCATGGCGGCAGAGCGCCTGCTGATCCGGCCGGTCTTCGACAGCCGGGATCGGCACGTCACCACGCTGCTCGTCACCTTCGGCCTCGCGCTCGTGGTCGAGGATCTGCTCAAGGTCGCCTTCGGGCCCAACACCCAGCGGCCGCCGACGCCGATCCCCGGCGCGACCGAGCTCGCCGGCATCATCGTGCCGAACTACCGGCTCTTCCTGATCGTGGTCGGCGCGGCGATCGTCAGCGCCGTCGCCTATGTCGTTTATCGCACCCGTCTCGGCGCGATGGTCCGGGCAGCCGCCTTCGACCGCAACATGGCGGCTTCGCTCGGCGTGCCGGTAGCGCTGGTCTATGCCGGCACCTTCGCCTTCGGCGTCGCGCTCGCCGGCCTCGCCGGCGTCCTGCTCGCGCCGATCTATTCGGTGTTCCCCACCATGGGGCGCGATTTCATCCTGCTCGCCTTCACCGTCGTCATCGTCGGCGGCATGGGCTCGATCTGGGGCGCCGTCGTCGCCGGCCTGCTCCTGACGCAGGTGCAGGCGTTGGCCAGCCTGGTGATCTCGCCGGTCTGGACCGATCCGATCGTGTTCGGGACCATGGTCGCCTTCCTCGTTTTCCGCCCGCAGGGCCTGTTCGGGAGGCTCGGCCATGCGTGACCGGCTGACTTTGTCGATGCGCGCGAGCCATCTGCTCGCCCTGGTCTTCGTCGCTGCCGCGCTCGCGCTCGCCGCGATCGGCGCCGCCAGCGGCGACACCTTCTATCTTCGCCTCGGCACGGAGGCGCTGATCTTTGCGGGGCTCGCCCTCTCGGTCGACCTGCTGCTCGGCTATTCCGGCGCGCTCTCGCTGGGGCAGGCGCTCTATTTCGGCATCGGCGCCTATGTCTCGGCGCTGACCCTGCTGAAGGTGCCGTCCTTCTGGCTCGCCATGGCGGCGGCAGGCGGGGCGACGCTCGTCGCCTCGATCATCGGCGGCCTGATCGCCAACCGGGTGCGCGGCGTCTATTTCGCGCTGATCACCTTCGGCCTCGCGCAGGTCGTCGCCAAGGTCGTCTACAACACCCGCGAGCTCGGCGCTTCCGACGGCATGATCGGCATTCCCGTCATCGAGATCGGCTTCGGCCCGGTTTCGGTCTCGGCCGGCAACCCGGTCGGCTTCTTCCTGATCGTGCTCGCGATCATCATGGGGCTGTACGGGCTCACCGCCTATCTGCTCGACACGCCGTTCGGCCGGGTGCTGACCGCGCTCAAGGCCAATGAGAAGCGCGTGCCCTTCCTCGGCTATTCGGTCTGGCGGGCGCGGATGTTCTCCTATGTGCTGGCCGGGCTGATCGCCGGGCTCTCGGGCGCGCTCTACCCGATGCTGCGCGGCTTCGTCTCGCCCGAGCTTATGTTCTTCGCGACCTCCGGCAATGCGGTGATCTCGGTCATCCTCGGCGGCGTCGGCACGCTGATCGGCGCGATCTACGGTTCGGTCCTGCTCGTCCTGCTGAAGTCGATCATCGGCAGCTGGACCGAGCACCATCTCATCGTGATCGGCCTGATCTTCATGGTCTGCGTGATGTTCCTGCCCAAGGGGCTGGTCGGGTTCATCCGGCCGCGCATCGAGGCGCGCCTGCTCGCCGGTGCGCGAAAGCCGGTCGCGCCGTCCTTTGCCCCGGCCCGGCTCGAAGCGGGGAGTGCCAAGCCATGACCGGTCCCGTCCTCGAAACCCGCGAGCTCGGCATCGCCTTCGGCGGCCTGAAGGCGGTCGACAAGGTCAGCGTCAGCGCAGAGCGCAACCGGATCACCACGGTGATCGGGCCGAACGGCGCCGGCAAGTCGACGCTGTTCAACCTGATCAGCGGCGCGCTCAAGCCGAAATCCGGCCAGCTCCTGATCGACGGCGTCGACATGACCGGCGCCTCGCCGTCGCGCACCAAGGCGGCCGGGCTGTCGCGCTCGTTCCAGATCACCAACCTGTTTTTCGAGCTGACGGTGGCGGAGAATCTGCGCATGGCGGCGCAGGTGCTGGAGCCCAAGGCCCGCGCCTTCCTGCCGCTCGCCCGCTCGACCCGGGCGCTCGCCAAGACCGACGAGATGCTCGAGCGCTTCCAGCTCGGTCACAAGCGCGATGAGCTCGCCGGCAATCTCTCGCACGGTGACCAGCGCCGGCTCGAGATCGCGGTCTGCCTGGCGTCGGAGCCGAAGATCCTGCTGCTCGACGAGCCGACGCAGGGCATGAGCCATGCCGACACGGCCGACACCGCCAAGCTGGTGCGCGAGCTCAGCCGCGATGTCAGCGTGCTGCTGATCGAGCACGATATCGGGCTCGTCATGGACCTCTCGGACCATGTCGTCGTCATGCATCAGGGCCGCAAGCTCGCCGAGGGGCCGCCCGCCATGGTGCGGGCCGATCCGGCCGTGCAGGCCGCCTATTTCGGACATCACTGACATGCTCGCGATCAACGGACTACACAGCCATTACGGCTTGAGCCACGTCATCCAGGGCATCGACCTCTCGGCGGCGCCCGGCGAGGTGATCGGCATATTCGGCCGCAACGGCGTCGGCAAGACGACGCTGCTCAAGACGATCGCCGGCTGGGTGAAACCGAGCGAGGGCGCGATCACGCTCGGCGGGCAATCCCTGAACGGGCTCGCGCCCGACCGGATCTGCCTCTCCGGCGTTGGGCTGGTGCCGGAAGACAGGCGCATCTTCCCCGGCCTGACGGTCGAGGAGAACCTGCAGCTCGGCCTGCTGCAGGTACGGGGCCGGGCAGCCAAAGCCGAGCGCGCCGCCATCGACCAGATCTACGACCGCTTTCCCCGCCTCGGCGAGCGCCGCCGCCAGCTCGGCACGACGCTGTCGGGCGGCGAGCAGCAGATGCTCGCCATGGCGCGCGTGCTGGTCGGCGAGCCCAGGCTCGTGCTGGTCGACGAACCCAGCGAAGGGCTGGCGCCGATGATCGTCGCCGAGGTCTTCGCCATCGTGCGCGAACTGCGCGAGCGCGGCTGCATCGTGCTTCTGGTCGAGCAGAACGTGCACGAGGCGCTGTCGGTGACAGATCGCTTCGTCGTCATCGAGCGCGGACGGATCGTCCTCAGCGGCGACGCCGAGGACGAAACGGACCGCGCGCGCCTGCTGACGGCTCTGGCGGTCTGACGCCTGGCGCTAGCCATCTCGGCCGTGGTGAGGCGGTTGCATGCAAATCCTGCAGGTCAGGCAAGGCGTGCCTGGCCCTCGACCGCAACGGCGGATTCACGGAAGACCAACGCAAGCCGACATCGTGCACAGCGCCGCCGAAAGGCGGTTTGCTGGCCGGGAAATGTGGTGACGGCGTCGGGAGGAGATCGCGTTGAAGCTGCCTTTGTGGGGGAGCGCCTTGAGCGCCACGCTCCTCGTGCAGATCGTAAGCTCCTTCGCTGCCGCAGCAGTTCCCCTTCTCGGTCCGATCCTGACACAGCGCTGGAACCTGCCGCCGGAGAGCATTGGCTATGTGTCCTCCGCTGTCTCGATTGGCATCTGCTGGTGCCTGGCCTGCGGCGGCCCGATGCTCGACCATCACGGCCCGATCCGGACCTTGCAGATCGGCCTCGCAGCAATGTGCCTCGGCCTGATCCTGCTGTCGCAACCGATCGCCATCCTCGGCTTCGCCGGCGCGCTCGTGCTCGGCCTTGGTACCGCGCCCAACAATCCGGCGGGCAGCACGATGCTGATGCGGACGGCGCCGCCCACGCATCGCAACCTGATCTTCTCGATCCGACAGGCCGGCGTCCCGCTTGGCGGAACGATCGCCGGTCTTTCGGTGGCTCCGGCCGTCATCGGGCTGGGCTTTACCCATACGATCTGGCTGATCGCGGCCATCGTCCTGCTCAGCCTGCTGGCTGTGCAGCCGTTCCAGAAGCGGCTCGATGTGGAGAGGGGGCCTACCAATCGGCAATGGGCCCGGACGTTCCTGTCGCCCTCGGCCCTGCGCC
The DNA here is from genome assembly GCF_900109525.1 of Allobosea lupini. Lineage (GTDB taxonomy): Bacteria > Pseudomonadota > Alphaproteobacteria > Rhizobiales > Beijerinckiaceae > Allobosea > Allobosea lupini. The sequence goes on from NZ_FOAN01000011.1 coordinate 129,077, forward strand.
GCGCGGCGGAAGTCATCCGCACGCACCCGACATTGCCGCTGCTCACCGGCATGGGCATCTCGTTTTCGGTCGCCCAGACCAGCGTCCAGGCCTTCACGGCGACCTATCTGGTGACGCAGCACGGCAAGAGCCTGGCGGAGGCCGGCTACTTCATGGCCGTCCTGCTCGCCGCCAGCACGGTCTCGCGGATCGCCCTGGGCTGGCTGGCGGATCGCTGGCGCCGGGGCCTGCTCCTGCTCGGCCTGCTTCTGTTCGCCGCGAGCGCTGCGGTCGTCCTGCTCGTCTGGTCGGCAGCGGGTCCGTCATGGGCCCTGTACTGCTCGGTCGCATTTATCGGTGCGACGTCGCTGGGCTGGAACGGGGTCTACATGGCCGAGCTGGCGCGGTTGGCGCCGCCGACGCAGATCGGCGACGTCACCTCCGCCGCAAATCTTTTCGGCTTCACCGGCTCGTTCTGCGGGCCCCTGATCTTCGCCTTCATCGCCAGCCGGACGGCGAGCTTCGACTGGCCTTATCTGCTGGTCGCCGCGCAATTGGCCGCCTGCGGCATCTTCGTGCTCTGGCGCCGCAGCTGGCGTTGAGGCTCCAGCCACTGCGGGGGCTCGTCTCCTCGTTGCCGCCCGCATGGTCGACGAGGGCCTCTCCTAGCGACGGCTGGCTTCGAACAATCCAGCCCGCCGGGCATGGCCGCGAACGAGCTCCAGTCCGAAGGCCGTCGGCCGCATGGCCGGCGCGCGATCATGGATCTCGATGCCTGCACGCACGCCGAAGAGGCGCTTGCCGTAGCAGATCAGGCTTTCCAACGATTGCATGATGAAGACGATCGTCGGCAGTACCTCGCGATAGCTGGCCTCGGCCGTGACCTCGTCGCCCGAGACGAAGCACTCATAGATCGCCACGGTGAGGTCGATCAGTTCGGGCGCGAGGATCATGCCGACGCAGCCGGCGCGCAGGTTCTCGATCAGCTCGAGCCCACCGCGGCCGTTCATCACAGGCAGGCGGCCCTCGGTCGTGTCGATCAGCTGCCGAATCTCCGTCGCCGGCCCCTCGCCCTTGACCAGCCGGATGTTCGGATGCTGCGCGACGAGGCTGCGGATATCCTCCGCCGACAGGCCGCGGCCCATATAGGCGGGGGCGTTCTGGATCGCGACCGGCAGGTGTGTGGCATCCGCGATGCGGCCGAAGAAGCGGATGTATTCGGTTGCAGCGAAACTGCCGACCATGGGCGGCTGCAGGATCACCCAATCGGCCTTGGCTTCCTCCGCCGCTCGAACCAGCTCGACCTGCTCGGCCACCGAGGTGCCATAGATGGTGAAGCCGAGCGGCTTAACGCCCCCGACATCCTCCGAGGTCCACTCCATCACCGTGCGCCGCTCCGGCACGGTCAGCTTGGAGACTTCCGTCGCAAGACCGAGCGCGGCGATGCCATGGGCGCCGTGCTCCAGGCAGATCTCGACCTGCCGTCGCATCGCTTGCCGATCGAGCCGCTCCTGCGTGTCGAACAGCGCGTAGAGGATCGCATGGATGCCGGTGAACGCGGTCTCAGTGGTCATGGCGTGCCTCGCTTCAATGATCAGATGTTAAACATCAGATGAATGCTTGCGCGCAAGCCCCGGACGTGACAGTTTCCCGCCGCGGGAGAGAAAACGGGTCATGGCGCGAGGCAGCAAGCCAGGAAAGATCGGCATGATGGTCGCAGCGCTCGGCGCCGCGATCGTGCGCGGCGAGATCGCTTCGGGTACCGTGCTGCCGGCCGAGCCTGATCTCGCCGAACGCTATGGCGTCGGCCGCAGTGTCGTCCGCGAAGCCGTGAAGACCCTCGTCGCCAAGGGCCTGCTCACGGTGCGGCCTCGGCACGGCACGCAGGTCCGCCCGCAGCACGACTGGACGCTGCTCGACCGCGAAGTGCTCGGCTGGATGCGCAGCGAGGATGGGCTCGACCGCGGCCTGCTGCTCGCTCTTGAAGAGACGCGCGAGATCATCGAGCCGGAGGCAGCGGCATTGGCCGCGACCCGCGCCACCCCGGAGGATCTCGCGCGCATCCGCGCGGCACTGTCCGAGATGGAAATCGGTCAGGACGATCCGCAGGCCGCCATCGCCGCCGACAAGCGTTTCCATCTTGCGATCCTCGACGCCACCAACAACCCGATCCTGCGCAGCTTCCGCGGCGCGATCGATACGATTCTGAGCGCGATGTTCGACTTCACCGTCGATGTCTTCGCCGGCAACCTCGCCAACCACGCCGCAGTCGTCGAGGCGATCGCCGCCGGCGAGCCCGAACAGGCCCGCCAGGCGATGCGACAGGTGCTCGGCTACACGCGCGGCCACATGCTCTCCAGCGCCGCGCTGGCGGATGGAGCCAGCCCAAACAAGAAAACCGTTCCGGGAGAAACGCCATGAAACTCACGAAATTGCTGCTCTCTGCCGCCGTGGCGGCTGTGTCGCTGCCCGCCTTCGCCGCCTGGCCCGAGCGCCCGATCACGCTGGTCGTGCCCTGGGCCGCCGGCGGCGGCACCGATGCGGTCGCCCGCATCCTCGCGGCCGGGCTGGAGAAGGAACTCGGCAAGCCGGTCAACGTCGTCAACCGCACCGGCGGCGGCGGCGTGGTCGGCCATACCGAGATGGTCAACGCCAAGCCCGACGGCTACACGATCGGCCTCGCGACGGCGGAGGTCACGACCTACTACTGGTCGAACACCGCTCCCTTCACCTATGAGAAGCTCACGCCGGTCGCGCTGGTGAACTTCGACTCGGCCGCCTTCAACGTCGCCACGAACTCGCCCTGGGCGGACCTGCGCGCCGCGCTCGACGACATCAAGAAGCAGCCCGTCGGCCACTACAAGCTCTCCGGCATGGCGGCCGGCGCCGCCTATCATCTCGCCTTCGCCGGCCTGCTTCAGCTCGAGGGCATCAATCCCAAGAGCGTCACGGTGGTGCCGAGCCAAGGCGCGGCCCCCGGCTTCCAGGAATTGGCGTCCGGCGGCGTCCAGATCGTCCCGTCCTCCCTGCCGGAAGGCAAGGCGATGTTCGATGCCGGCCGCGTCAAGTCTCTGGCGGTGATGTCGAAGGAGAAGATCGGCGCCTTCCCGAGCGTGCCGACCGTCAAGGACGCGATCGGCAAGGAGTATGAGGGCGGCACCTGGCGCGGCCTTGCCGCCCCGGCCGGCCTGCCGGCGGATGTGACGGCCCGCCTGGTCGAGGCGACTGAAAAGGTCGCCAACTCCGAGGCCTACAGGTCCTTCCTGGCCGAGCGCGGCTTCGGCTATGCCTTTGCCAAGGGGCCGGCCTTCGGCACCTTCCTCGCCACCCAGCACAAGAACAACGGCGAGATCATGGGCGCGCTCGGCCTGCGCCTGCGCCAGTAGTCGGTCGCTCTTCGCAATGACCGGGGCGCGGCGGCCTACGCCGCGCCCGTTTCCATCGCGCACACCGAGCCCGTCATGAAGTTCAACGATCTCTTCGGAGGCTTCGCCTTCCTCGCCCTCGCGGGCCTGGTCGCGTTCGCCTCGTGGAACCTGCCGAACCCGTCGCAGCAGCCGCTCGGTCCGTCGGCCTTCCCGCTGATCCTGTCCGGCCTGCTGGCGCTCTGCGCCGCGCTTCTCGCCATCAGCGGCGCCCGGGCCACGCAGGCCGGCCCATTGATCGGCCTCTCGGACTGGGCCCGCAGCGGCGGCGCGCTGCTGCGCCTGTTGCTCGTCCCGGCAGCGGTGATCTTCTACATGCTCTTCGCCGAGACCCTCGGCTTCCTGATCTGCGCGACGGCGATCCTCGTCGTCCTGTTCCTCGCCGGCCACACGAAGCCGCTGCACGCGGTCGGGCTCTCGCTCGCGGCCGCGCTCGTCATCCACTCGATCTTCTATCTGGCCCTCGGGGTGCAATTGCCCTGGGGTCCGCTCGAACCCTTGCGCTGGTAAGCCGCCATGCTCGACGCCTATGTCACCGCGCTGGGGATGGTGCTCGATCCCTATGTGCTCTTCGTCATCACCGCTTCGGCGATCTACGGCCTCGTCGTCGGCTGCATCCCCGGCCTCTCGGCAACCATGGCGACGGCGCTGCTGGTGCCGCTGACTTTCTTCATGCCGCCGGTGCCGGCGATCGCCGCGATCGTCACGACCTCGACCATGGCGATCTTCTCCGGCGACATTCCCGGCTGCCTCCTGCGCATCCCCGGCACGCCGGCCTCGGCGGCCTATGTCGACGATTCCTACCAGATGACGCTGAAGGGCAGGCCTGAGCTGGCGCTCGGCATCGGCCTGTGGTTCTCGGTGCTCGGCGGGCTGTTCGGTACGGCGGTGATGATGGTGGCCTCGCCGGCCATCGCCGATTTCGCACTCGGTTTCGGCTCGGTCGAGTTCTTCTGGATCGTCATGCTCGGCCTGGGCGGCGCCGTCTTCATCGGCTCCTCGACGCCGCTGAAAGCCTGCATCTCGCTGCTGATCGGCCTGCTGATCGCGATGGTCGGCATGAACAACCCGGCCGGCCAGCCGCGCTTCACCTTCGAGTCGACCGAGATGCTCGGCGGCGTCTCGCTGATCCCGATGATGGTCGGCATGTTCGCCTGCTCGGAGGTGATGCGGCACATGGTCTCCGACGGCAGCGCCCCGCACGCCGTGGTCCAGAAGATCGGGCCGATCTTCGCCAATATGTGGCGACTGACCAAGCAGTATCCCTGGCAGCTCATCCGCGGCAGCGCGCTCGGCACGATCATCGGCATCCAGCCCGGCAGCGGCGCCGACATGGCGGCCTGGATGTCCTATGCGATGAGCAAGCGCTTCTCGAAGGAGCCGGAGAAGTTCGGCACCGGCCATCCGGAAGGGCTGATCGAGGCCGGCGCCTCCAACAACTCCTCGCTGGCGGGCGCCTGGATCCCGGCCCTGGTCTTCGGTATCCCCGGCGACTCGATCACCGCGATCGCCATCGGCGTGTTGATGATGAAGAACATGGCGCCGGGGCCGACGATCTTCGTCAACAATCCCGAGAATGTTTATGCGCTCTTCCTGGTCTTCGTCATCGCCAACCTTCTGATGCTGCCGCTCGGCTGGGCGATCATCAAGATCGCGACGCGCGTGCTCTCCGTGCCGCGGCGCGTGCTGATGCCGATCATCCTGCTCTTCGCCATCGTCGGCTCCTACGCGATCAACAATTCGCTGTTCGATGTCGGCGTCATGCTCGCCTTCGGCGTCCTGGCCTTCGTGCTCGAGGAGAACGATTTTCCGGTGGCGCCGGTGATCCTCGGCGTCGTGCTCGGGCCATTGCTGGAGGAGTACTTCATCAACTCGATGATCAAGTCCGACGGCCGGCTGATCGGGCTGGTCGACCGGCCGATCGCCGCCGTCCTCGCCGCGATCACGATCGGCATCATCGGCTGGACGATCATCGCCTCGATACGAGCGTCCAGCCGAACGGAGAAACTCGCCGGCGAGTGAGCTGCGCGCCCGGCGCGGGCACTGAAGGGAACTCTCCAGCGGGTTTGAGTCTGGAGCAGAGCCGGCCTCGTCGCCTCGCCAAGTCAGGGTCAGCTGCGCCAGGCGATCTACAGACTGCTCGCCAGGGCCGCGAAAAAGATTCGAAAGGAGAGGCCGAGATCGGGGCCGGCAGCTTGCCGGCGGATTTCCAGAAATCCGGGATGATCTCCGGCGCGGCTGCTGCCGATTACGTTACTTCGTCGGCCGAGAGCGCGCGGTCAGCTTGTTTCCGTCGGGATCACGAAGGTAGGCGACGAACGCTCCATTCGGGCGCTCGCTGGGTGGGCTCTCGATCGCCGTTCCGCCATGCGTCGTGCCCGCTTTGTGCCATGCGAGGACATGGTCGCGGCTCGCAGCGGCGATACCGATAGTCCCACCGTTGGCTGCGGTCGCTGGATTGCCGTCGATCGGCTTCGTGATCATCAACCGGCCGTCGTTGTGCGCATAGATCAGCCTGCCCCTGGCATCCATCTCGCCCGGCTCGCCTCCCAACGCAGCGAACGTGGCGTCGTAAAAAGCTCTGGCCCGCTCCAAGTCGTTGCTGCCGATCATGACGTGAGTGAACATGCCTTCGTCTCCGAAATGGGCCGATCCGGACTGTCTGCCTGTGTTCGCATGCCCCAGTGCGGTCCGAAAGAGGCGTTTCAGACCTTGCGGGGACACGGGATGGGCAGGGTCACAGTGCGCTTCCGCCCCCTGCCGTCCTTTGAAGCTGGAGCCCCATCATCAGGCGGCAATCGCCTTTTGAGCCGGCTCGTATGGCTTGCCGAGGCTCTCGGCGACCTGCGGATTTGTGATCCGCCCTCGATGCACATTCAGGCCGGCGGCGAGGTGCGGGTCTTCTTCAATCGCCTTCAGGCCACGTGCCGCCAATGCCAGGCCGAACGGCAGCGTGGCGTTGTTCAAGGCGTAACTCGATGTAAGCGGGACAGCTCCGGGCATGTTGGCGACGCAATAATGAATGACCCCTTCGATCTCGAAGGTGGGCGAAGCGTGCGTCGTCGGGCGAGATGTTTCGAAACAGCCGCCCTGATCGATCGCAACATCGACGAGCACCGCTCCGCGCTTCATCCCGGAAAGCTGTTCGCGGGACACCAGACGGGGGGCCGCGGCCCCCGGAATGAGGACGGCCCCGATCACCACATCGGCCGCGAGCACCTCTTCTTCGATGGCCTGCTGGGTGGAAAAGCGCGTCTTCACGCGACCGCCGAAATGCTCGTCCAGCTGCCTGAGGCGGGGGAGAGACCGATCGAGAATGACAAGGTCAGCTCCAAGCCCAGCCGCCATCCGGGCGGCGTGCGTCCCAACCACGCCACCGCCAATGATGGCAACGCGCGCAGGCGCTACGCCCGGCACGCCTCCGATCAGCATGCCCCGGCCACCCGAATGCCGCTGCAGGCACAATCCCGCCGCTTCGATCGAAAGTCGACCGGCAACTTCGCTCATGGGAGCGAGCAGCGGGAGGCCGCCAAAGCGATCCGTCACCGTTTCATAGGCGACCGCGGTGACGCCGGACTTCAGCAGGCCTGCCGTCTGCTCCGGATCCGGAGCCAAGTGCAGGTACGTGAACAGAATTTGTCCTTCGCGGAGCTGGGTCCATTCCGACGGCTGGGGCTCCTTGACCTTCACGATCATCTCGGCCTTGGCGAAAATCTCGGCCGCGGTCGCCACGATGCGTGCGCCGGCCGTTTCGTAAGCCTGATCTGAGGCGGAGATGCCAGCGCCGGCATTCGTCTCGACAAGCACCTCGTGCCCCGCCGACACATATTCTCGCACGGCTTCCGGGGTTAGGCCGACCCGGTATTCATGAACCTTGATTTCCTTGGGAACGCCGACGCGCATCCGATCCTCCCGCGTTTGGAGAGGCGATAGTAGCGCAGGAGCTTGATCGGATTTCGACGAATTGCGGTGTAATTCCCACCAAGTTCATCGGATTCAAGCGACAATTATGGATATGACGCTAGTATCGTGCGTAAGATCGACCGTGGCCGCAGGAACGCAGCAACATGACTCTCGATAATCTGTCGCGCATCCTTTTGTCCGAACTCGTGGAAGATGGCCGTGCAAGCCATATCAAGCTCGCCGAGTGCATCGGCTTGTCCGCCACAGCAGTCGCCCGACGACAACGCGCCCTGGAGGAGGAAGGCGTGATCGTCGGCTATCACGCACGATTGAGCCAGAAGGTGCTCGGTCTAGGGGTAACCGTCATCGTCAGATTGGCTCTGAACAGCCAGAGTGAAGACGCCCTGTCTGCGTTCGAAAAGGCCGTTGCAAAATGCCCCTCGGTTCTGAGGTGCTTCCTGATGTCGGGAGAGGACGATTATCTGCTCACTGTCGTCGCCCGAGACGTCGAGGACTTCGAGCATGTTCACAAGACGCAATTGTCCCGACTGCCGCACGTCGCGCGGATCCAATCAAGCTTCGCACTCCGTCAGGTCATAGAGCGGCCCGTGCTGCCTCCGTTTCGGTCAGCAGACGGACGCGTTGGCCAGGCGGACCGTTAGCGAAGGGCCCCCCGGCAGACGACGCGATAGGCCATCGGTGCACGAACGCGCTGAGCTGGGTTTTGAGAAGGCTTGCGCCTGGATGTGGGAAAGCAGCGATGCCGTAGGCCCCCGCTGCATCAGCGGGTTGGAGCCAGCCTCCCTAGTAGGTGGGGGGCGTGATCGCGCTTACGATTTCGCTCTGCTCCTTCGAGGCATTGCGGAAACGGTGTGGTTCCCGGCTGTCGAAATAATAACCATCTCCGGGCTCCAGGATCGATGTCCGGCCGGCAACGGTCACCTCGACCGCTCCGCGGATGACCATGCCGCCTTCCTGGGCCGAATGGGAGAAGGCCTCGCCTGTGTCGGCCCCCGGAGCATAGGTTTCGTGCAGCATCAGCATTGATCGGTTGGGAAAGCCCGATCCGATGACGCGATAGGATATGGCGTCGACCCGGCCGATCTCTGTCATGTCTGCTGCGCGGCAGAAGGGATTCGGCGGCGACACAGTCTGAAAATCCAGAAAAAAGCCCGACAGAGTCGTGCCGAGCGCGTCGAGGACGGCGTGCAGCGTGTCGAGCGACGGGCTGATCAGATCGCGCTCGATCAGCGAAATCGAGGAATGCGAGATCCCGGACCGCAGCGCGACCGCACGCACGCTCAATTTGCGGCGCGAGCGCAATTCGCGCAGCCTGTCGCCGATTTTCATGATCGCCCTTCGCCTCCGAATGCCCCTTTGTCAGCCCGCACATCTAGAGCGAACGGTGAATATCCTCAACACGAGTGCCGCGCCGTCTTGCGTGCTGTACCGGAAGCGCCGTCAATGTCAGCGCTTCCCCAAGACCCAGGCGGACCTTCATGACGAAACTCGACCCACAGCTTGCAAGCCGGCTGACATACATCAAGCAGCCCGGCCGCAGCGCATGGAGCGACAATGCCCCGGTCGAGGCGACGGTGAAGCAGATCCTCGACGCAGTCCGCCAATCCGGGGACGCGGCGCTGCGCGACTATTCCCGCCAGTTCGACAAGGTCGAGATCGAGACGTTCGAGGTTAGTACCCGGGAGCGCGAAGAGGCCGTCGCGGCGCTGGACCCACAGACCCGCGCCGACACTGAATTCGCGATCGAACGCGTGCGATCGTTCGCCCAGGCGCAGCGCGATACGATCCTGCCGCTCGATGTCGAGCCGCTGCCCGGCCTGCATCTCGGGCATCGCATCATTCCGATCGCCCGCGTCGGCGCCTATGTGCCCGGCGGACGCTACCCGCTGCTGTCGGCGCCGATCATGACGATCGTTCCGGCCAAGGTCGCCGGATGCGACGAGGTCATCGCCTGCCTGCCGCCGGGAGCGCACCAGGCGATGATCGCCGGCTGCCATCTTTCCGGCGCCGACCGCATCTTCCGCGTCGGCGGTGCGCAGGCGATCGCTGCCATGGCCTTCGGCACCGAGAGCATCCCGGCGGTCGACAAGATCGTCGGGCCCGGCAACGCCTATGTGAACGAGGCCAAGCGCCAGGTCTTCGGGCTCGTCGGCATCGACCAGCTCGCCGGCCCCAGCGAGATCTTCGTCGTCGCAGACGAGACAGGCGACGCCATCACCATCGCGGTCGACCTTCTGGCCCAAGCGGAGCATGATGTGCGCACCCGCGTCGGCCTGATCACGACCGACCGGGCGCTCGCGGAGGCGACGCTGGCCGAGGTCGAGCGCCAACTCGGCAACCTTTCGACCGCCGGCGTGGCGGCCGAGGCCTGGCGCGACTATGGCGAGATCGTCCTCTGCGCAGACGAGGCCGCGATGCTGGCCTATTCCGACCACATCGCTGCCGAGCATCTCGAGGTCCACACAAGCGACGCCCGGGCCACTGCCGGGAAACTGCGCAATTACGGCTCGATCTTCATCGGTGTCGCCGCCAGCGTGGTCTATTCCGACAAGTGCTGCGGCACCAATCACACGCTGCCGACGATGGCTGCGGGGCGCTATACCGGCGGCCTCTGGGTGGGCTCCTATCTCAAGACCTGCACGCATCAATGGCTGGACGAGCGCGGTGTCGCGGCCGTCGCGCCGCCTGCCATGCGCCAGAGCGCCAGCGAGGGGCTGGAGGGCCATCGTCGCGCCGCCGCCCTGCGGCTGGCTCCCGCGCAATTGCTGCAGGAGATCGGTGCCTGAATTCGACCGACAGGTCTGCAGGGCCTCTGGCGCGACAATGCGATCGAGGTTCCAATGATCGGCAAGGACTGGTTCGGCGTTCGCGAGGGGCGAATTCCGGGGCGGCAAACACAAGGGAGACCAACATGGCCAGTTTCAAACAGGTGATAGGCTCCGCCGGTCTTGCGGCGGGGTTGGTGCTGTCGGCTTTGGGGGCAGCCTCCGCGCGTGACCTCACCGTCGTGTCCTGGGGCGGCAACTATCAGGACGCCCAGCGCAAGATCTACTTCAAGCCTTTTGCCGAGAAGACCGGCAAGCCCGTGCTCGACGAATCCTGGGATGGCGGCGTCGGCGTCGTGCAGGCCAAGGTCAAGGCTGGCGTGCCGAACTGGGATGCCGTGCAGGTCGAGGCCGACGAGCTCGCGATCGGCTGCGCCGACGGCATCTACGAGAAGATCGACTGGGCCAAGCTCGGCGGCAAGGACAAGTTCCTTGACAGTGCGGTCAGTGATTGCGGCGTCGGCGCCATCGTCTGGTCGACGATGCTGTCCTATGATTCCGACAAGCTGAAGACCGCGCCGACCTCCTGGGCCGATTTCTGGGACACCAAGAAGTTTCCGGGCAAGCGCGCCCTGCGCCGCGGCCCCAAATACGCCCTGGAATTCGCCCTGATGGCCGATGGCGTCGCTGCCAAGGACGTCTACGCGACCCTGCGGGCCGCCGGCGGCATCGATCGCGCCTTCAAGAAGCTCGACGAGATCAAGGGCGACATGATCTGGTGGGAGTCCGGCGCCCAGCCGCTGCAGCTCCTGAAATCCGGCCAGGTCGTGATGACTTCGGCCTATAACGGCCGCATCACCGGCATCAACAAGACCGAGGGCACCAAGTTCAAGACCGTCTGGCCCGGCAGCATCTATGCCGTCGACAGCTGGGTCATCCTGAAGGGCAGCCCGAACAAGGATGCGGCGATGGATTTCATCGCCTTCGCCAGCCTGCCGGAAAACCAGTCGAAGCTGCCGCAGGACATCGCCTATGGCCTGCCCAACAAGGCTGCTGCCGCAGCAGTGCCGGCCGATCTTGCCGCTGATCTGCCGACCTCACCCGCCAATCTCTCGGGCGCGATCTCGATCGACATCGACTTCTGGAACGACAACATCGAGGACCTGACCAAGCGCTTCAACGCTTGGCTCGGCAAGTAGTCCGGGCCCTAAGGCTTGGCGCAACCGAGACCTGTGGTCACAATGGCTGGCGCTGCGCGCCAGCCATTCAGGTGAAGGACTTCCATTTGCCCGGTTCGGCAGCGTTCATCCAGTTCGAGAACGTCAGCAAGGCGTTCGGAACAGCCAAGGTCGTCGACGCGCTCGACCTTCATGTCGGCCAGGGCGAATTCGTCAGCCTGCTCGGCCCGTCCGGCTCGGGCAAGACCACGCTGCTGATGATGCTGGCCGGGTTCGAGGCGCCGACGGGCGGCGCGATCCATGTCGATGGCAAGCGCGTCGAACGGCTGCCGCCCTACAAGCGCGACATGGGCGTGGTGTTCCAGAATTACGCGCTCTTCCCGCATATGACCGTGGCGGAGAACATCGCTTTCCCGCTGAAGATGCGCGGTGTCGGCAAGGCTGAGCGCGAGGCGCGGGTGACACGCGCGCTCGATCTCGTCCAGCTCGGCCATCTCCAGGATCGCAAGCCCGCGCAGCTATCAGGCGGCCAGCAGCAGCGCATCGCTCTCTCGCGCTCGATCGTCTACGAGCCGAAAGTCGTGCTGATGGACGAGCCGCTGAGCGCGCTCGACAAGCAGCTGCGCGAGCACATGCAGCTCGAGATCCGCGAGCTGCACCGCAAGCTCGGCCTGACCGTCATCTTCGTGACCCATGACCAGGGGGAGGCGCTCACCATGTCCGATCGCGTCGCGGTGCTGAATCGCGGCAAGATCGAGCAGCTCGATACGCCGTCGGGCCTCTATGACCGTCCACGCACGCGCTTCGTCGCCGAATTCATCGGCGAGACCAACCTGCTCGCAGGCACCGTCTCAGCCCGGACGGACGGCGTTGCCACGGTCGTCCTTGCCAATGGTGGCTCGATCTCCTGTGCGGCGCCGGACGGCTTTGCCATCGGCAGCCCGGCCCTCGTCTCGATCCGGCCGGAAATGCTGCATCTCGGCAACGACCCGGCAGTCCTGAACGCGCTGCCGGTCACGGTCGAGGATGACGTCTACCATGGCGACCATGTCCGCGTGCATCTCTCCTGCCAGGGCCAGCGGCTCGTCGCCAAGGCCGGGCGCCGCGATGTCGTGCTGCCGGTCGGCTCACAGGCTTTCGCCAGCTTCAACCGCGACGATTGCACGCTGGTGGCGCCATGACCATTGCGCGCCTGAAGGCGTCGCTCCTCGTCCTGCCGCTGATCGTCTTCCTCGGCCTGTTCTTCATCTGGCCGCTCTGGATGATGATCGCGACGTCTGTGCAGGGCGGCACGGTGCGCCTGGCCTTCCCGGCCACGGCCGTCGCGATCGCGCAGTGGAACGGCGACGGCCTGCCGTCTCCGGACGTTCAGGCGGCGCTGATCCAGGATCTGCGCGCCGAGGTCGTGCAGGAGGTGTTCGGCGACGCCGTGCGCAGCCTGAACAGCCAGCAGGCCGGCTTCCGCACCTTGCTGCCTCGCACCATGACGGCACTGCGCAATGCCGGTGCCGACGCCACCCCGAAGCTCGAGCGCATCGATCCGCGCTGGAGCCAGCCGTCCTTCTGGCTCGCGCTGAAGCGCGGCATGCCGGCCTATACGGACGCCAACCTGCTCGCGGCCGTCGATCTGAAGCGCGGCGATGACGGCACGATCGCGCATGTCGCGCCGGACATGGCGGTCAACCGTGCGATCATGCTGCGGACCTTCATCATCGCCGCCCAGGTGACTTTGGCCTGCGCCGCGATCGGGCTGCCCTTCGCCATGCTGGCGGCGAGCCTTGGCGGCTGGAAGCGCAACTTTCTGCTGCTGGCGGTTCTGCTGCCGCTCTGGACCTCGTTGCTGGTCCGCACCGCCGCCTGGATGATCCTCCTGCAGGACCAGGGGCTGATCAACCAGATCCTGAAGGCGCTCGGCCTGATCGATGCCTCGCTGCCGCTGATCTACAACCGCACCGGCGTGCTGATCGCCATGACGCATGTGCTGCTGCCCTTCATGGTGCTGCCGATCTATGCCAGCCTGATCGCGATCCCGCGCAACCTGATGCCGGCGGCGGCCGCGCTCGGAGCCCGCCCCTGGCAGGCTTTCCGCCATGTCCTGCTGCCGCTGGCGATGCCCGGCCTGCTCTCGGGCTCGCTGCTCGTCTTCATGGTGGCGCTCGGCTACTACATCACGCCGGCGCTGACCGGCGGCGCCGGCGACCAGATGATCTCCTCCGTCATCGCCTTCTACGCGACCGGCACCGCCAATTGGGGCATGGCCGGCGCGCTCGGCCTCTTCCTGCTGGTGCCGACGACCCTGCTCTACATCGTCTATGGCCGGCTCTCGCGCACGCCCCTGGGGCAGGCATGAGCGCAGCTTCGCCAAACCTTCCGGGTACGCCCGGCGCGCTCGCCTTCGGCGCGGTGCGGCTGGCTTTCGGGGCGCTGGTGGTGGCGTTCCTGCTGCTGCCTCTGGTCGCGATCCTGCCGCTCGCCTTCACCGACAGCGTCTTTCTGACCTATCCGATGAGTGGTCCCTCACTGCGCTGGTTCGAGACGCTGGCGACGAGCGATGCCTGGAAGCGCTCGATCGTCAATTCGCTGATCATCGGCTCCGGCGCGACGGTTCTCTCCACGGTGGTTGGAACGCTCGCGGCGCTCGGCCTGCGGCGCGAGCTCGTGCCGTTTTCCGGCGTGCTGCGTTCGATCTTCCTGCTGCCGATGGTGGTGCCGGCCGTCGTGCTCGGCGTCGGCATGCAGATCCTCTACGCCCGCATGGGCCTGGCGAGCAGCTATCTCGGCGTGATCGTCGCCCATGCGGTGCTCTGCGTGCCGTTCGTGCTGGTCAACGTCTCAGGCTCGCTTGCGAGTATCGACCCGGCTCTGGAGAAGGCGGCCTCGAGCCTGGGTGCGCCGCCAACGGCGGTCTTCCGCAATGTCACTCTTCCGCTGGCGATGCCCGGCATTCTCACCGGCGCGGTCTTCGCCTTCGCGACCTCGCTCGACGAGGTCGTGATCACGCTTTTCGTCGCCGGGCCAAACCAGACGACCATGGCGCGCCAGATGTTCGCCTCGCTGCGCGAGAACATCAGCCCCGCCATCGCGGCCGCCGCGTTCGTCATCATCGTCCTGACCTTCGCGCTGCTTCTTGTCGTGAAGGGCGCTTCGCTGTTCCGGCCGCAGCGCAACAAGCAACGACCTCAGCAAACCTAGATTGCCGAGGAACCATCTCAGCTGGGGTGCAAATGCGCCCATTGCCGATGTTTGAGACGCCGTCAGGGAGGCAACACTGCCGTTCCGAGCCTGATCACGGCCAGGAGGGCGAGCGGAAGGAATCCGGCCAGGGTTGGTGAGTTTCGTCCTGCGCCCAATTGCGAAGCTGATCAACCCAATCGTCCTTGACGCGGGACAGTCGCGCTGTTGCGAAGCGCCCAAGCTGACATTCAACCCGTGCAGGACAGCAGACGTTCTCAATGGGGTGAGTCTCGCACACCAATCCTTTGATCGAACGATTCACAAGCGCTGACGATCTCGTGTTTGCGGCATTTTAGAATGAGAATGAACTACCCGCCGCTTCGGCCGTTCTCCTTTGCAGATGCAGCTGGCTCGGGAGCGGGTACCAACTGCGACTTGTCGAAATCGGAGGCGGATATGCCAACTCCCAGAGAATTGGAAATGAACCGGCGTGATCTGATGGTCGTCGCCGGCGCCTGCGCCGCCATTTCGGCCGCTGCTACAGGCACCCGGGCGCAGCCGGCACCAGTCGGAAAGCCGGTGCTGAGCGAGGTCTCGTTCAGCGTGAATGGCCGACGCCACCAGCTCGAACTCGATACGCGCACGACGCTGCTGGATGCGCTGCGCGAGCATCTTCACCTGACGGGCACCAAGAAGGGCTGCGATCACGGTCAATGCGGCGCTTGTACGGTGCTGGTCGACGGACAGCGGGTCAATTCCTGTTTGACGCTGGCGATCATGAACCAGGGCGCTGAGGTCACCACCATCGAAGGGCTGGGCGGCGTCGATAACTTGCACCCGATGCAGGCGGCTTTCGTGAAGCATGACGGCTTCCAGTGCGGTTACTGCACGCCCGGCCAGATCTGCTCCGGCGTCGCTGTCCTGGAAGAGATCAAGGCAGGCATTCCCAGCCATGTCAGCGCCGATCTGACCGGCGCCATGACGGCGACCGAGGCCGAAATCCGTGAGCGGATGAGCGGCAATATCTGCCGCTGCGGCGCGTATTCGAACATCGTCGAAGCGATGATCGAAGTGGCGGGAGGCTAGGATGAGGGCATTCTCCTACGAAAAGGCAGGCTCGCCGGCCGAGGCCGCAGCGGCTGCGGCGGAGAGCCCCGGCGCCAAGTTTATCGCGGGTGGCACGAATCTGCTGGACCTCATGAAGCTCCAGATCGAGGTTCCGACTCATCTGATCGACGTCAACGGGCTCGGCCTCGACAAGATCGAGCCAACCTCGGATGGCGGCCTGCGCATCGGCGCGCTCGTGCGCAACACCGCTCTTGCGGCAGATGAGCGGGTGCGGCGCGACTATGCTGTCCTGCCGCGCGCTCTGCTGGCTGGTGCGTCCGGGCAATTGCGCAATCGGGCCACCACGGCCGGTAACCTGCTGCAGCGGACACGCTGCCCCTATTTCTACGACACGGCGCAGCCCTGCAACAAACGCCAGCCGGGCAGCGGCTGCTCGGCGATCGGCGGGTTCTCGCGACAGCTGGGAGTGATCGGCGTCAGTGATGCCTGCATCGCGACGCATCCCTCCGACATGGCCGTTGCGATGCGCGCGCTCGACGCCACGGTCGAAACGGTGAAGCCGGATCGCTCATCCCGCTCGATCCCCGTAGCGGATTTGCACCGCCTGCCCGGCAACACCCCGCATCTCGAGACGGTGCTGGAGAAGGGCGAGCTGATCACGGCTGTGACGCTGCCCAAGCCTGTCGGCGGCACGCAAATCTACCGCAAAGTGCGCGACCGGGCTTCCTATGCCTTCGCCCTGATTTCTGTCGCTGCCATCGTGCAGCGCGATGGCACCGGCAGGATCGCGCTCGGCGGCGTCGCACCCAAGCCCTGGCGCGTCGAGAAGGCGGAAGCCGAATTGCCTCGCGGGGCGAAGGCGGCTGCGGCGGCCATGCTCGCGGGGGCCAAACCGACCGATGAGAACGCATTCAAGCTGCCGCTGGTTGAGCGCACGCTCGACGCGGTGCTGGCGCAAGCAAAGGGCTAGGCCATGAAATTCGACAAGCCCGCTACCGACAATCCGATTGACCGCCTGCAGGTGGTCGGTCAGCCGCATGACCGCATCGACGGCGCCCGCAAGGTCACCGGCACCGCGCGCTATGCCTATGAGCAGCACGATGTCGTGCCGAACCAGGCCTATGGCTATGTGCTGGGCGCCGGCATCGCCAAGGGCCGGATCGCTTCGATCGATCTCGACGCTGCGCGCAAGGCTCCGGGCGTGCTCGCCGTAGTGACGGCGAAGGAAGCCGGCGCTCTGAAGAAGGGCAAGCGCAACACTGCCCGCCTGCTGGCGGGGCCCGAAGTGGAGCATTACCATCAGGCGGTGGCGCTAGTGGTGGCAGAGAGCTTCGAGCAGGCACGCGCTGCGGCCAGCCTGATCAGGGTGGAGTATGCGGCCGCCAAGGGTGCTTTCGACCTCAAGGCGGCAAAGGATAAGGCCGTCAAGCCCGAGGGCGACGATCCCAGCCTCGACGATACCCATGTCGGTGATTTCGCAGGCGCCTTCGCGACTGCGCCGGTGAAGCTCGACGAGATCTATACGACCCCCGACGAGAGCCATGCGATGATGGAGCCGCATGCGACGCTTGCCGCCTGGAAGGGCGATAAGCTGACGCTCTGGACCGCCAATCAGATGGTCGCCTGGGGCGTCACCGACATGGCGACGACCCTCGGTATCCCCAAGCAGAACATCCGCATCGTCTCGCCTTTCATCGGCGGGGGCTTCGGCGGCAAGCTGTTCCTGCGGGCTGATGTGCTGCTGGCGGCGCTGGGTGCGCGGGCGGCCAGGCGGCCGGTCAAGGTCGCTCTGACGCGCCCGCTGATGATGAACAATACCACCCATCGACCTGCGACGATCCAGCGTATACGCCTCGGCGCGACGAAGGAGGGCAAGATCACCGCGATCGGCCACGAGAGCTGGTCGGGCGATCTGAAAGGCGGCGGGCCCGAGGTCGCGGTGCAGCAGACCCGGCTGCTCTACGCCGGCGCCAACCGGATGACGGCGATGCGCCTGGCCGAGCTCGACCTTCCGGAAGGCAACGCCATGCGTGCACCCGGCGAGGCCCCCGGCCTGATGGCGCTCGAAATGGCGATGGACGAGATGGCGGAGAAGCTCGGGCTGGACCCGATCGCCTTCCGCCTGCTCAACGACACGCAGGTCGATCCTGAAAAGCCGGAGCGGCCGTTCTCGATGCGGCGCCTCGACGAGTGCTTCAAAGTCGGGGCCGAGCGCTTCGGCTGGTCGCGCCGCTCGGCGCGGCCAGGCGGGATTCGCGATGGCAACTGGCTGATCGGCATCGGCGTCGCGGCGGCCTTCCGCAATAATCTGGTGATGAAGTCCGGCGCACGCGTCAGGCTCGATGCCAACGGCATCGTCACGGTCGAGACCGACATGACCGATATCGGCACCGGCAGCTACACCATCATCGGCCAGACCGCGGCCGAGATGCTTGGCGTCGGGCTCGACAAGGTCGTGGTCAAGCTTGGTGATTCCGACTTTCCCGTCTCGGCGGGGTCCGGCGGCCAATGGGGTGGCAACAGCTCGACCGCCGGCGTCTATGCCGCCTGTGTCAAGCTACGCGAGGCCATCGCGCAGAAGCTCGGCATCAACTCTACCGAGGCGGTGTTCTCGGGCGGTGAAGTGAAGGCCGGCAATCGAAGCCTGCCCGTGGCGAGCGCCGCGGAGGCCGGGCCGCTGAGCGGCGAGGACACGATCGAATATGGCGATCTCGACGAAACGCATCAGCAGTCCACCTTTGGCGCGCATTTCGTCGAGGTCGGCGTCGATGTGGCCACGGCTGAGACGCGGGTCCGGTGCATGCTGGCGGTTTGCGCGGCCGGGCGCATCCTCAACCCGAAGACGGCGCGCAGCCAAGTCATCGGCGCGATGACCATGGGGGTGGGCGCGGCGCTGATAGAGGAACTGGCGGTCGACAAGCGCCGCGGCTTCTTCGTCAACCACGACCTCGCCGGCTACGAGGTTCCGGTGCATGCCGACATCCCCCATCAGGACGTGGTGTTCCTGGACGAGACCGACCCGATGTCCTCGCCGATGAAGGCAAAAGGCGTCGGCGAACTCGGCATCTGCGGGGTTGGTGCGGCAGTGGCCAATGCCATCTATAACGCGACCGGAGTACGTGTGCGCGACTATCCTATAACGCTCGACAAGCTGCTGGCGCGGATGCCGGATGCTGCCTGAGTGACCTCGGTCATTCCCAGCCGTTCCCAAGCCAACCATTGCATGCAACGGTTGCCGGAGCGAGCAGTGGCAGGCGCCATAACCAGACATCGACGCATTGCCGGAAAGCGGACTTCAAAAACGAAGCTACCGTGAATCTCTACTCCGTGGCGGCATACGAGGCGCGGTCGATGCCGTGGCGGGCGAGCTTGTCGTAGAATGTCTTGCGCGGGATGCCGAGCATCTCGAGGGTCGCACGGACATTGCCGCGATTGGCCTCCAGAGCTTCCCGGATCAGGTTGGCCTCGATCATGTTCAGGCGCTCGGGCAGGCTCGCCGCCGCCACCTCGCCCTGGACGGGAGCCGCCGGCAGGTCGGCGACAAGACCGAGCGCCACCCGCTCGGCGAAATGGACGAGCTCGCGGACATTGCCGGTCCAGGCGTTCTCGACGAGATGGCGCTCGACGCTGCGATCCAGAGCCGGCACGCCGCGCCCGTATTTGCGCGCCGCACGGGCGAGGAACTGGGCGAAGAGCAAGGGCACGTCGCGACGGCGCTCGCGCAGCGGCGGGATCCGCAAGGTGACGACGTTGAGGCGATAGAACAGATCTTCGCGGAAATCGCCGCGCTGGGCGGGATCGCCGAGATCGAGCTTGCTTGCGGCGACGACGCGCAGATCGACCCGGCGGCGCTCGTTCGAGCCGAGCGGCGAGATCTCACGCCCCTCGAGCACCCGCAGCAGCTTGACCTGCGCCGCCGGCGGCATGCTTTCCAGCTCGTCGAGGAAGAGCGTGCCGCCGCTGGAATGCTCGATGCGGCCGACGCGCTTCTTCTGGGCACCGGTGAAGGCGCCGGCCTCGTAGCCGAACAGTTCGCTTTCGATCACGCTTTCCGGCAGCGCCCCGCAATTTAGCGCGACGAAGGGCCTGCCGCGGCGACGGCCCTGCTGGTGCAGCAGGTTGGCGACGACCTCCTTGCCGGTGCCGGTCTCGCCCAGGACGAGCACGTCGACATCGACATCGGCGAGGTCGCGAATGGTCTGGCGCAGGCGGACGATCGCCGGCGCCTCGCCGAGCAGGGCGGTCTCCTCCTCCGGCGCCGACGCGAGCGAGCGCAGCCGCCGGTTCTCGAGGACGAGCGCACGCTTCTCGACCGCCCGCCTCAGGGTCTCGACCAGGCGGCCGGTCGAATAGGGCTTGGCGATAAAGTCGTAGGCCCCCTCGCTCATCGCCTCGACCGCCATGGCGACATCGGCATGGCCGGAGATCACCACCACCGGGATATCGGCATCCAGCGCCCGCAGCCGCCGGAAGAGCGCGATGCCGTCCATGCCGGGCATGCGCACATCGGTGACGACGACGCCGGCATAGTCCGGGCCGATGCGGTCGAGCGCCGCCTGGGCCGAGGCGAGCGGGATCGCGGCGAAGCCGGCAAGGCGCAGCGCCTGGGCGTTAGCATCGCGCAGGTCCGGATCGTCGTCGACGAAGGCGACCTCGATGGCGCTCTGGTCGCTGGCAGGAGCACTCATGCGGCTCTCTTCAGGCTGATCGTGAAGGTGCTGCCCTCGCCGGGGCGGCTGGTCGCGGAGAGCGTGCCGCCGAAGGAGGTGACGATGTCCTGCGAGATCACCAGCCCCAGGCCGAGACCGCGCGGCTTGGTGGTACGGAACGGCGCGAAGAGCGCGGCGAGCGCGGCCTCGTCGAGGCCCGGCCCGTTGTCGCTGATGGCGATGTCGACCTGCTCTCCCCGGATCGCGACATCGATGGTGAGCTTCGGCGCGCGCCCGTGCTGCGCCTCCGCCATGGCCTCGATCGCATTGCGCATCAGGTTGACGAGAACCTGCTCCAGCTCGACCAGCCGGGCGAGCACGAAGACCGGTTCTGCCGGCGCGGGCAGCTTCGGAGCGACGCCGGCATGGCGCAGCGCGGCGTCGAGGATCATCAGCGCGCCGTCGATCGCCTCGCCAAGATCGACCGGCCCATGCGGCCCGCCGCCGCGCCGGGCGAAGCCACGCAGCGTCTCGGTGATGGCGCCGATCCGCTCGGTCAGCCCCACGACCTTGACCAGCGCGCCATCCGCGCCAGCCGCATCGGCTCTGCCGATGAAGGCGCGGGCGTTCTCGGCATAGGTGCGCATCGCGGCAAGCGGCTGGTTGATCTCATGGGCGACACCGGCCGTGACCTGGCCGAGCGTCGCCAGGCGATTGGCCTTCGCCAGCTCTTCGCGCGCATCGGACAGCCGTTCCTGCGTCCTCGCGCGTTCCGCGATCTCCTCGACGAGCCGGTCGTTCGCGCCCGCCAGCGCAAGCGTACGCTCCGCGACGCGCCGTTCCAACTCGGCCTTGACCTTTGCCTCGGCATTGCGGCGGGCGAGATTGACCTGGCGCCGCCGCAGCGCAAATGCACCGAGGGCGGCGCCGGGCATGAGCACGAGCGCGACCAGTGTCTGCAGGCGGACCTGCTCGTCACGGATCGCTGCGCCGACCGGCATCAGCACCTCGAGCTGCCAGTTCGTGGTTGGGACCGGGCTGCGCGAGGCGACATGCGTGCCCGCCGCAGCGCCCGTGCCGCGCACGATCTCGCCATCCCGCCGCAACGGCAGCAGCGCCAGCGGCGCTGCGCCGAATTGCAGCGATTGTCGGATTTCCGCTGCCGTCTGCGGTGCGAGCGCGACCTCCGTCTGGAAGCGCCAATCGGTCACGGTAGAGATGAGCACGACGCCACGTCGGTCGACGGCATAGGTCTGGCCACCCAGCGCTCGCCAGTCGGCCTCGACCTGATCGAACTCGATTTTGACCACGACGACGCCGAGCTGGTCCCCGCCATCGTCGACGCGGCTGGTGATGTAGAGGCCGGGACGCTTGCTGACCGTGCCGAGCGCGAACTGCTCCGCGGTCCCGCCTGAAACCGCGCCGCTGAAATAGTCCCGGAACGCATAGTCGTTGCCGACGAAGCTCGTCGGCTCCCGCCAATTGCTGGCCGCGATCGCGACGCCATCCTTCCCCAGCACATAGATGACCGCCGCGCGGGTCTCGCGGGCGATCGCCTCCAGCTTGAGGTCTAGCGCGTGGGTGTCGCCGCCTCTCAGCGCCGAGCGCACATCCGGGTCCCGCGCCAGGATCACCGGCAGCGCGCGCTGCTTCTCCAGCTCGCCGCGCAGGATGGCGAGCGCCAGCGTGCCGGCATCCGCAGCGCGGTTGCGCATCGCCGCGATGGCGCGGGCGCGGCCAGCATCTCCCGCGCCCAGCAAGCCGCCGGTGGCAATCGCCACGACCATGAGCACGAAGACGATCCAGACGCGGCGCTTGGCGCCCCAGCGATCACGCTCATCCGACGGGATGTTACTCATGCGCCATCATGTGCGGATTTTCGCACCAATCAACCCATCCCCGTGCGGACGATCGCCACTACGTCCAAGCCCGGTCCACATGAATACCTCGCAAATTATTGAAATTACTAGATAAATCCTAAACTCCGAAGCTGGCACGGCGATTGCCAACCTGGCAGCAGCGGCGTCGAGAACAGCAAGAACCCGCGAGCTAGGCCCCAAGGAGGAAACCATGGCGATCACGCTTGACAAGGCGCCGGCCCAGCCGGCTCGTCCCCGGAAATTCTACCAGCATCTCTATGTGCAGGTGCTCGCGGCTATCGCGGCCGGCATCCTGCTCGGACATTTCTGGCCTGACCAGGGCGCGGCACTCAAGCCGCTCGGCGACGCCTTCATCAAGCTGGTGAAGATGATCATAGCGCCGGTGATCTTCCTGACCGTCTCGACCGGCATCGCCGGGATGAGCGACATGCAGAAGGTCGGGCGCGTCGCCGGCAAGGCGATGATCTATTTCCTGACCTTCTCGACGCTGGCGCTCATTGTAGGGCTCGTGGTCGGCAACCTGGTCCAGCCGGGTAGTGGCCTGCACATCAACCCGGCCAGCCTCGATGCCAAGTCGGTGCAGGGCTACGCCACCCAGGCGCATGACTCCAGCATCGTCGGCTTCCTGCAGAACATCATTCCGAACACGATCGTCGGCGCCTTCGCCTCCGGCGACATCCTGCAGGTGCTGTTCTTCTCGGTGCTGTTCGGCCTGTCGCTCTCGCTGGTCGGCGAGCGCGCCAAGCCGGTGACCGACTTCCTGCAGACGCTGTCGATCCCGATCTTCAAGCTGGTCGCGATCTTGATGAAGGCCGCCCCGCTCGGCGCGTTCGGCGCCATGGCCTTCACCATCGGCCGCTACGGCATCGGCTCCGTCGCCAACCTCGCGATGCTGATCGGCACCTTCTACCTGACCTCGGCGATCTTTGTCTTCGTCGTGCTCGGGGCCGTCGCTCGCTATAACGGCTTCTCGATCCTGGCGCTGATCCGCTACATCAAGGAGGAGATCCTGCTGGTGATCGGCACCTCCTCGTCGGAAGCGGCGCTGCCGACCCTGATGGAGAAGATGGAGGCCGCAGGCTGCAAGCGCTCGGTCGTCGGCCTGGTGGTGCCCACCGGCTACTCGTTCAATCTCGATGGCACCAACATCTACATGACGCTGGCGGCGCTGTTCATCGCCCAGGCGATGGACATCCACCTGCCGCTCGGCGACCAGATCCTCTTGCTGCTCGTCGCCATGCTGAGCTCGAAGGGCGCGGCCGGCATCACCGGTGCGGGCTTCATCACGCTTGCTGCCACCCTCTCCGTCGTCCCCGCTGTGCCGGTCGCCGGCATGGCGCTGATCCTCGGCATCGACCGCTTCATGTCGGAATGCCGCGCCGTCACCAACTTCATCGGCAACGCTGTCGCGACGATCGTGGTGGCCCGCTGGGAGGGTGAGCTCGACCAGGATCAGCTCCAGGCCGCCCTCAGCGGCAAGCTGCCGGACCTGCTCGACGAGCCGCTCCTCACCCCAGCCGAGTGATCGGCCGGCTCGCGGCAACGGCCACCGGCTGCCCCAATGGTGCAGCCGGTTTCGATCGACAGGGCACACTGGCGCCGCGGAAGCGGGCGGCACACCAGAAACCTTGCCGCCCGATCGTTCGCCCGGACGGCAAGATCGAATTTTGAGGTCGTGTCGAACGATGCTGTCTTAGGGTGTTTCTCACTCGCCAGGGGCAAGTGTGAATCCCTCGTCGATCCACCCGGTGACACCGCCTGCCATGATCTTGACCGGGCGGCCGAGCTTGGCCAGCCGAAGGGCGCCCCGCGCGGCACCGTTGCAGTGCGGGCCGGCGCAATAGGTCACGAACAGGGTGTCCTTCGGCCATTGTTCAAGCTTCGACGGAATGAGCTTGCCATGCGGAAGGTTGATCGCACCTGCGACATGCCCCTGCTTGAAAAGGTCGGGGCTCCGGACGTCGAGGAGCACGAAGCCGGGCTCGGCAGATTTCAGCGCATCATGAACATCCCAGCAATCGGCCTCGAACGTGAACTCGGCCGAAAAGTGTGCGACGGCATCTTCGGGCGCCGCCGCGGGGATCTGGGTCACACCGTTTGTCGTCATCGAATTCTCCCTGTTGCGAACCCGGTTTTGCAGTCGCGGTCGTCTTGTGGCAATTGGCATGATCGCCAACTAGCGTAACGATCATGCCAAACGCATCTGACCCGGACCAAAAGCCCAATCGCCTCGTCGCCGTCCTGATCTATGACGGGCTGGCGACCTTCGAGTACGGCATAGCGACCGAGATCTTCGGCCTGGCGCGCCCCGAAATGGGCGAGGACTGGTATCGCATGGTGACATGCGCGATCGAGGATGGTCCGCTGCGGGCGGGGGGCGGCATCTTCATTTCCGCCACTGCCAGGCTCGATGCTCTCGACGAGGCCGGGACCATCATCGTGCCGGGCTGGAAGACCCACCTGGCACCCCCTCCGGCGTTGATCTCGGCCTTGCAGCGGGCGAACGCACGGGGCGCGCGGATCGTGTCGATCTGCTCGGGCGCCTTCGCCCTGGCGGGGGCAGGCCTGCTCGACGGGCGCAGCGCCACGACCCATTGGCGCTACGCCGATGCTTTCAAGGCGGCATTTCCCAAGGTGACGCTGATCCCGGAAGTACTCTATGTCGACGAAGGCAACGTCCTGACATCGGCAGGCAGCGCGGCCGGCATCGACCTTCTCCTGCACATCGTTCGACGCGATTTCGGTGCGGACGCCGCCAACAGCGTCGCCCGGCGACTGGTCATGCCGGCTCATCGCGACGGCGGGCAAGCCCAGTTCATCGAGCGACCCGTTCCCAGGCGGCCCAACGGAAAGCTGACCTTCCTGCTCGACGCCATGCGGGCGCGGCTGAACCAGACCATGACCGTTGCGGATCTGGCCGAGCAAGCCGCGATGAGCGAGCGCACCTTCCTGCGGCGCTTCAAGGAGATGACAGGCCTGACACCGGCCGCCTGGCTGCTCGAGGAGCGGCTGGCGGCCGCAAAGCAGATGCTGGAAGGGCCGTCTCTGCCGGTCGAGGAGATTGCAGCGACAGCCGGATTCGGCAGTGCCGCGACGATGCGGATGCATTTCCGCAAGTCGGTCGGGATCGGGCCGACCGAGTACAGGCGTCGGTTCGGCACCGGACGCAACCTCGCAGGCCTCCCATCCGCCCGGCAATCGATCATGTAGCGGCGGTTCCCGCGAGCCCTGATCGCCTGCTTCCAGCGTGTGGCAGGATTCATGCGGTCATTGTCAGTACTGCCACTTTCCGATCGAGGCCCGCCGCGCATATCGGTTGCGGACGAGAGCGTCGAAAGGAGAGATGACGTGACGAGCGGATCCGCCGGCGACAAGCCGGAACGCGTCTGGGGCTTCTACTATGGCGGCCTCATCAATCCGAAGGTTATGCAGCAGCTCGGGATGGCGCCTGCGGCGCAGGACGTTGCCATGCTGCCTGGCTATGAATTGCAGATCTCGCCGCTGATGAACCTCGTCCGCAACGACCGGCAGGCGGCGTACGGGCTCCTTCTCTTGCTGACGCATGACGAGATCGCGCACGTCTATGGCCAGCTGAAGGCGAAGTATTATCCGTATCCCGTGCTGGCGCGCGATCGCGAGGGTCGCGAGCGGGCCGCACTCTGTTACCTCCTGCCCAAGCTCGAGCCTGGGCAAGCCGAGGCGCAATACGTGACCAACCTCCTCGAGCCCGCGACCGCGCTCGGGTTCCCCGGCTGGTATCTCGACCGCATCCGCAGCTTCCTGCCGCGCTAGAGCAGTTCCGCAGTTCGCCGCCCCGCGCGCATGACCTTCAATCGGGATGACACGCCCATGCCCAGCGCCAGCTCCATCATTGTCGCCGCAATCCAGGCCACCCCCGTCTATTTCGATCGCGAGGCCTCGACTGCCAAGGCCTGCCGGCTGATCGCGGAGGCTGGCGCCCAGGGCGCGGTTCTGGCCGGCTTCGGAGAGACCTGGCTGCCCGGCTATCCAGGCTTCGCCTGGCGGCCGCAATCGACACCAGGCTGGTGGGATGCCGCCGAGGCGTATCTCGATCAGGCGATCGCGATCCCGGGACCGGAGACCGACCGGCTGTGCAAGGCAGCACGGGAGGCTGGCACCGATGTCGTGATCGGCGTCGTCGAACTGGATACGCAGACCCAGGGCACCGTCTACGCCACGCTGCTGTTCATCGGTCGCGAAGGCGTCATTCTCGGGCGCCACCGCAAGCTGCGGCCGACGGCCTATGAGCGCGTCGCCTGGGGGCAGGGCGACGCCCAAGGCCTGGTGGTGCATCAGCGCCCCTACGGTCGCATCAGCGGGCTGAACTGCTGGGAGCACAACATGATGCTGCCCGGCTTCGCGCTTGTCGCGGGCGGGACGCAGATTCACGTCGGAGCCTGGCCCGGCCGCGAGCTCGCGGCGGCGCCGGATGCGCCGAACCCGCAATGGCCGCGGCAGCATCTGCTCTCCCGGGCCTTCGCGGCCCAGGCGGCCTGCTATGTGATCTGCGCCGGCGGATTGCTGAAACCCTCGGATATGCCGGAGCGCTACAAGGAACTCGTCAACTTCACCTATACCGGCGACAGCGCGATCATCGACCCGCGCGGCGAGATCATCGCGCTTGCGCCCAACGGCGAGGAGACGGTCCTGACCGCGCGCATCGATCTGCGCAACGTGCGGGCGGCGAAGGCGGTCAACGACATCGCCGGGCATTACGCCCGCCCCGATATCTTCGATCTTCGCCTCAACCGCGGCGCTCCGCGCCAAGCCGGCGTGATCCTGGCCTCCGGCGGTGGCGACGAGAGTGGCGAGCCCGAACAGCTGCAATCCCACGGTGCCGACAGGCCGAGGCCCGGCTCGCAGACAGGCTGACCCGCCTCGAGCCCTGGCCGACATCACCCGGCCGGGCATCTTCCCGTCGGCGCATCGCCAGGAACTGGGAGGGCGCCCTCGGTTCATTCCCTCGTTTGCGAAGGGATTTTCGACAGCATGCTCGTCGACCTCTCCGGCAAGATTGCGCTCGTTACCGGCGGCTCCAAGGGCATAGGCGCCGCCAGCATACGCCTGCTCGCGCGTTCGGGCGCCAAGGTCGTCTTGCACTATTCGAGCGGACAGGCCGAGGCGGAGAGGCTCGCAGCCGACATCGGTTCGGATTCGTGCGCCCTGGTTCGCGCGGATCTGCGGCGCCGCGGTGCCGCAGCCGAGCTGTGGAGGGCGTCGGTCGAGGCATTCGGCAGGATCGACCTCCTGGTCTGCAATGCGGCCCTCGTTGCTCCGCTGATGCTGGACGCGGCCGACGAGCAATGGGACCGGGTCTGGGCGGATACGATGCAGGTCAACGTGCGTGCGATCGCTGATCTCTACCGTGCCGCCCTGCCGCATTTCCTGATCGGGGGCGGCTCGATCGTCGCTGTCGCCAGCCGCGCGGCGTTTCGCGGTGACGAAACCCACCTGATGCACTACGCCGCGTCGAAAGGCGCACTGGTCGCCCTGACGAGAAGCATCGCCAAGAATTTCGCGGCCGACGGAATAACGGCCTATATCGTCGCGCCGGGGTTCGTTCGGACGGAGCGGCAGGAGGCCGTCATCGCGACGCGCGGCGAGGCAGACATGCTTCGTGACGTGCCTCTCGGAGAGATGTGCACGCCGGACGCCGTCGCGAATGTCATCGCATTTCTGGCATCCGGGCTCGCGCGACACGCCACAGGTGCGACGATCGACATCAATGGCGCCTCCTATTTCCATTGAGCGAAGGCGTGCGCCCGATCGGGCAAGCCGCCCCTGACGGTGCATGCGAGGCCTTCCGGCGCTCCGGCGCCTCGGTCGGGAGCGCCTGTCTCGCGCGAACGCCGGATCGAGGGATCGCGCGGTCGCTGGTCGTATGCGCTGCGCGATCGCGGCGGGCAACCACTGCCCTCGCGGCCTTACCGGATACGCCGAATGCGCCAGAGCTGACGCCAGCCGGCAAAGCTTCCGAGATAAGCGCGCCGGATGCGCGACGGGTCGAAATAGGCGACGCGCTCGACGGCGACTCCGTTTTCGAAGCGGATCCGGTCGACGTCGTTCCAGGAGATGAGCTGGCGTCCGATCGTCGCCGAGAAGGTCATCTCGATGAACAGGACATCCTCGCTGGCGCTCCAGCGCAGGACTTTCCCTGTCAGATCGGGCAGCGCCGCGAAGGTGCCGGCGAAGGCTCGGTAGCCGGCCGCACGGCCGCGCGTGGTTCGCAGGCCGGGCGCCTTCAGGACGATGTCCGGACCGAGGATTTGCATGAACCGGTCCAGATTGGCCTTGCCATCAGCCCATCGTTCCGCGAACGCGGCGACCCAGTCGGCATAGCTCCCGGTCTGGCCCGTCATGGTATCGATGACGACGTGCTCGCTACCACCGACAGGACCGACCGTCCGTTCTTTTGGTATGCCCATTGCGGTTGTCATGATGCGTGAGCTCTCTTTCTCGAACAGCGGGTGAAGGCTGAGTTTCCGGCCTTGAAGGGCGTGGCGGCGGGCCCAAATCGTTCGCGCCTGCGTCATGTTCTTCAACATGGAGAGGGGTGATCGTCGCAGGTATGATGCAGCTCTGCCGCCTCGCGCATCCGGCCGCTCGGAAGCATCTTGGCTACCTCCTCCGTCCGCTTGGTCAGGGGCGAGACGCACGTACGCGGCGCGGCGGCGCGTATGCCGAAAGGCTGCTGCCTGGCGCCGCAGTCGACTGCGATGATCGTGATGGCGGCTCGGACGGAGGGATGATCGCGGCGATCGGCTCCAGCGCGAAACCCGCGAGAATGATGATGACTTCGCACATGCCGGCCTCTCCTGTACCATGATTGAACTCGTTAATAGCACGATCGGTCATATTGTAAATTGTCTTGAAAGCCCGTATTTTCAATCATACAGCGTCGCTGGCCTGGATTTTATAAATCGAACGATCGTGCTAATATCGAGACGGAGAGATCCGGGAGACTTTTACGGTGACGAGGCGACGGCTTGCGTGCATCTACCACATCGTCGATCGCGCCAATTGGGCCGCGGTCCAGGCCGAAGGGCTGCTACCGGCGGATATGCTCGTCAGGCGGGCTCATGGCAGCAACAGTGAAGCGCTCCTTCGCAGCCAGCGCAGGCGAGGCGAGACGCTCCTGCCTTACGGCGTGAGATTGCGCGATCAGGAACCGATGCCGCCGGCCGCTCTCGATCGCTGCCTGGTCGGGGGGCTGAGCAGCTCCGACTGGTACGCGCTCATCAATCGCGGAGTTTATTTCTGGCTCGATCCAGCGCGCCTGCGTCGACATCTGCGGGCCCTGAAAGGTCCGCAGGTTCTGATCGAGCTTGATGGCGAAGCTCTGGCGCAATCCTATCGTGCCGATGCCTTCGTCACCGCATTCAACACCGGTTCGGCGATGAGGCGGGCTGCGGCGCGCGGGCCAGGGACGTTCGTTCCCTATGGCGATTGGCTGGAGAAGGGCTGGATTGCCGAGGAGCCACGCCCGCCATCCAGGCAAACCGCCTCGCATCCGCCTGCCGAACTGGTGATCCGGTCGGCAATACCCGACTGTATGCACTATGTCAGCTCGGTCCAGCATCTCGATTGCTAGCGTGCAGGCGCGAGGCACTGCGCCTCCGGCGGGATATGCCCGATGCGCCACGACTGCGCGGCGATGGGCGCGCGAGCAGGCGTGGACGATCGAACACCGCAGTCCGCGCAGACAGCGCATTCGACAGGTGCTTTGGAAGGCATGCGTCGCGTCGAACGCCAGGTCCTTGCCGCAGAACTCGCAGTTCGGCCCGATCCTTGACGCTATCGAGAGCAACCCCCGCCCTAGGAGCCGGCGAAGATTTCCCCGAAGAAGTCCTGCATCGCCTGCCAGGAACGCCGCGCCGCGGCTGCGTCATAGGCGATGCCTTGCTCCGGCTTTGCGGCGCGCTCAAACGAGAATGCGTGCATGGCGTGCCCATAGGCATGCACCTGCCAGTCAGCCTTGGCATCGGTGAATTCACGGGCGAACGTCTCGATGTGAGCCGGGGGAGCAAACGGATCTTCCCACCCGTGCAGCAGCAGGATGCTCGCCTGGATGTCGGCCTGCGGCCCAAGCTGAGGCGGGGCCAGCACGCCGTGGACGCTCACGACGCCACGAAGGCCAGCCGGAACAGCCCTGGCGAGATCCAGCGCACATAGTCCGCCGAAACAGTACCCGACGGCGGCGATGCGGTCGCCATCGACGCGGGGGTGCTGGCAGGCAGCGCGAAGGCTGGCGAGGAGGCGCTGGCGCAGCAACGCGCGATCGCCGACAAGCGGGTTCATCAGGCTGCTGTTGTCGTCCGTTTCACCGCCGCGCCGGCCCTTGCCGTACACGTCCGCAGCAAAGGCGACATAGCCGAGGCCGGCCACGCGCTCGGCGACCTCGTGCATGCCGCTGTTGACGCCGCTCCAGTCGTGAAGAACGAGGACGCAAGGTCTTTGGCCGCCCAGGCTCACGTCAGGCTCGACGACATACCCCTCAAAGAGTTCACCGCCGTGGAAGTACTCAAATATTCTGCCATTGCCGGTCGACATGGATGCTCCGCTGCAGACGCCACGATCGGGCGTCAATCCATAAGCCACCGCGATGCCGGCGGGCCGTCAAAAGGCGTTTCAAAACCGCCAATGTCGTTTGCCGCGGGCAGGCGATGTCGCCGCAGGCCGGCCGATAGGGTGTCGCAGCACGAAGCACGGCTTTCCACCGCTGGTCGAGGAGCCGCCGAGATCTCAGACCGGGCCGCCTCATTCCACGCGACGGCATGGATCGCCGGCGCCAGTGCGTGCAGCCGAGGCTGATCGCGAGGCCTGGTCGACCATGCCTTTACTGGGATGATTCAGCGGATCGACGACTGCGCAAGACATGCCGCAGATGAAGGAAAATCGCGACATGGATCAGGAGGAGGACAGGCACGTAGAAGCCCGGAATGAAACGCCATGGCAGGTCCATGATGACTGCGGTGCCCGGCGGCTCATGGAAGAGGCGCAGGGGCGAGCCCGGCTGCGAGGTGGTGGCGAGGAAGATCGCAGAGCAGAAGTCGGCGAAGCCGACGATGTTCCAGATCAGGGTGAGGGGAAGCCAGCCGCGTAGGCGTCTTGCGGCGAAGACCGCGGTCGGGATGGCCAGGCCTGCCGCCAGGATGTCGCCCCAGCCGGCATAGGCCGCGAACGGGTTCGACAGGCGGCCCGCTTCATGAAGGAGCAGGAAGCCTCCGCCCGCGAACCGGGCGACATGAAGCGCTACCAGCGGCGCCAGCGACAGTTCGGCGACGATGGCGCGCCCTGCGCGGGTCGCCGCCAGCATGACGCTGCCGATCAGGACCGGCAGCAATATTCCCAAGGCGCCGTCGGGTAGTGCGGCGATGCCTGGTACGCGCGTCGCGGCGGTCATCGCGAACCAGATGGCGAGCAGGCCGGCGACCGCTATGCCCCTATGACGTCTCTCCGGCAGCCCCGACACGATCAGTACGACGGCGACCGGCCAGCATGCGACAAGAAGCACAGTCCATACGGCGTCTAGCATCATGGAGTACCTTCGGCATCGTGTTCCGCCGATACGGTCGGCGCCGCTCCAAGGCTGTGATCACAGCAGGAGCTTATAGTGTAGATACACATTATATCGACGGCACGCTCCGGCAACATTTTCTTTTATGATCGTTCGTGCTAAATTTTGGGCATGAGCAAGGGTGAAACGACGCGCGCGGCGATTGTCGACGAGGGGCTGCGGCAGGCGTCGCGGATCGGTCTCGAAGGGCTGTCGCTCGGCCCCCTGGCGACAAAGCTCGAGCTGACGAAAAGCGGGCTTTTCGCGCACTTCAAATCCAAGGAGGCGCTGCAGCTCAACATTCTCGAGGAAGCGATCGGGCGCTTCAAGCGCGAGGTGATCGCCGCCGGCACGCGGCGCGAGGCGCCAGACAGGCGCCTGCGGTCGCTGTTCGAACGCTATCTGGTCTGGATCAGAGGAGAGCAGGACGATGGCGGCTGCCTCTTCATGACGGCGGCGCAGGAGTTCGACGACCGGCCAGGTCTCGTCCGCGACAGGCTGGTGGCGTCCCAGCTCGACTGGCGCGAATTCCTGGGCTCCATCATCAGCGAAGGTGTCGCATCCGGTGTCTTCCGGGAGGATGTCGATCCGCAGCATGCCGTCTTCGAGATCCTGGGCGCCGCGCTGGCCTATCAGCATGCAACCAAGCTGCTTGGCGATCCGCGCGCCAAGGCGCGCGCTCAAGCAGCCTTCGCGCGCGTCCTCGCCGACCTGAAGCGCGGCTGATCGCGGGTCCGGTCAAGATCCGACGACGAACACATCGCCGACGGAGAGGCGCCCGGTCCCATCCGGAATTGCATTCTGACCGAAGATCACCTTCCCGCTGCCGTCCCTGCGAAAGGTCGCCATGCTGCGCAACGGCTCGGCCTCAGGCGATTTGACAGCGGTCTCCTGATCGATGGTGGTCACCACGCAACGCGCGCAAGGCTTGACGATGCGCAGACCGATGCCGTCCCCGGTCAGCATCCGCCAATGATCTTCCGACCAGGCCGCCGGCCCCTCGACGACGACGTTCGGCCGGAAGCGCTGCATCGTCACATCGGCACAGCCGGGCATGGCCGCCAGCGCCAGTTGTGAGGCCCGGTTGGTCACGAGCAGCGGAAAGCCGTCGGCGAAGCTGACGCGGTCTTCGGCTCGTCCGAATGCCAGATCGACCGGCCGCGCCTGCTCCGGCCGATCCATGTAGACGAGGCGACAGGCGCGCCCCACGACCGCGCTCAGCCAACGGTCGGCCGCCGGAGAGACATGAACGGCGCTGACCATGTCACGCCAGATCACGACGCTGACGCGGTGTGTCGCCCCTGCTGTTGGCCTCGCGACCTCGATGGCCGGTTGCTGCGATGCCGCCGACTGCAGGAGCAGCTTGCCATCGGAGAGCGTCGCCGAAATCGTGGCGAGCCGCGGCTCCTCGCGCTGGGTCAGGAAGCGGTCATTCGCATCGACGATCATGAAACGGCGGTCGTCCCGCAGGCCCCACGGCTCCAGATCGGCCGTCTCTAGCCTGATCCCACGCAGACCCTTGACCGGATAGATCCAGAGTTCACTGACACGCACACGTTCGCCTATCGCGCCTTCGGACATCTGGTCTCCATTCGCCTGTTTCGTCATCCGCGCGATGGCGACGGAGGTAAGCCCTGCCGCATCGCGATCTCCTCGATCCGGCCGAGGTTCCGCGCGCCGGCGCGGTCCGGCAGATGGGCGATGAGGCCGGCGATGTCGTCCACCGTCAAGGGCTTGCATACCTCGACAAGCCGCCGGCGCCTTGCGCGCATCGCCGCAATGCGGCCCGTGCCACCCGCCGGCCGTCCTGTCGAATGATCGCGCCGGCCCGGCTTCGGGTGCTGCGGGCTGACTGGGGTCAGACGGCCATGTCTTGCACGCTCACCTCCTCGCAGAACTCGGCGCGTAGCGTCGCCAGATGGACGGCATGCACCGTTTCGGCCGGCAGTGTTCCGCCGCTTCCGTCGGGAAGATCGAAGCAGTCGCAGGCGTCGGCGACCAGGACCATGCGCCAACCCATATTGGCGCCTGTGCGGATCGTGGTCGAGACGCACATGTCGGTGGAAACGCCGAACGTCACGACGCTCCGGGCGCCGAGACGCCGCAGCTGCAGGTCCAGGTCCGTGCCAATGAAAGCGGAGTTGACGCTCTTGACGATTTCCGCCTCGCCCTCTCGCGGGCCGAACCCGTCGCGATAGGCATGCCCCGGTGCTTCGGGTCGCAAGGTCGAGTTCGGCTCGACCGAGGCATGCCGGACGTGAATGATAGGGCGGCCGGCCTGGCGGAAGATATCCAGAAGACGCAGGCCATTGCGGTCGAGGTCCTGATTCCACCGCCGCGGCCATGGCGCGGAGTCGAAAGCCTGCTGCATGTCCACCGGCAGCAATACGGCATTGTCCAGATCGAGTGTCATCGCGCATCCTCCTCATGGCAGAGATGCCGCGACACCGCGCCGGATGCAGTCGGCATGATGTCGGGCGGACAAGCGATCTGCCGGGCCTGGGAGCGAGGGACGACATGGACGACAAGGACCGCATGCTGCTGTCCGCACTGCGGCGCGACGCTCGTCGCTCGGCGGTGGCGTTGGCGCGCGAAGTGCAGCTGTCGCGCAGCACAGTCCAGGAACGGATCGAGCGCCTGCGCGCGTCCGGCGCAATCAAGAGCTTCACCATTGTCGAGGGGGAGCCAAGCCAGCGCCAGAGCGCCCACTTCCTCGCCAAGCTGCGACCGGGCCTTACATGCAGCCAGCTACTTCCCGTGCTGCGGCGCGTTCCCGGCATCGTCTGCCTGCATTCCATTGCCGGCCAGTACGACATGATCGTTCGTGCCGATGGAGATTCGATCGATTCGATCGAGGCTGTCCGCAAGGCGCTCGCCGGCCTGTCCCAAATTGCCGAGGTCGTGACGCTCGTGACGCTCGACCGCCATATCGGTTGACGCGCGTAGGGCCGGTACCCGGTTTCATGCATCGGCCCATGATCCGGCCACAGCGGTTGGCCTCGACGATGTCCGGCATAAGGCACATCTCAGATCGGAACGTGCGGCAAGGCCTTCATCCCTTCCAGATGCAGCCGCATCTTGATGTCCTGGTTGTGGTTGCCGAAGCCGCGGCCGAAAATGTTGACTCCCCCCGGGCGGCCCTCCTTTTCGTCGATGCCGATGCGCACCTTGATCGAGTGGTGGAGGTCGAGATCGAGATCCGTGGTGGCGACATCGCTAAGCCGACGCTCGCCGAGATAGGTGCCGTCCGCCGTGATGCGCCAGGTCGTCAGGATGCCGTATTGCGAGCCTTCGAGCTTCCACCAATGCGGCGTGTAGATCCCTCGGCGGTCGCCGTAGTCGCCAGGGCAGGTCCAGGTGCCGATCTTGCGGCCATTGACCCAGAGGCTGATGTCGGACGGCCAATCGGCATTGGTCCCCGGCACCTCGGACGACATCTCCATCTCGAATTCGAGCGCGGTGATCGCCTGGTTCAGGACCTTGGCATTGTTCGGGAATTTGTACTCGACATAGCCGCGACCGAACCAGATCAGCCCTGCCTGGACCCGGCGCGGATCGAGGAAGAGCTCGGGGACGTCGAGCACGCCGAGGATGCGCTCGGTCGAGCAGAGCCCGCAGGGCGCCGAGACGTTCGAGCTGGTGTAGAGCCCGAGCGGCATCTCGACTTCGACGACGTTGCGCTCCCGGCTCGGATCCTCCGGGTCTAGATTGACGACGATCTCGGCATAGCGCGCCGCGCAGACCTTCTGCTGGCCCTTGGCGGCCTTGCCGAGCGAGGTCGAGATCAGCTCGGCTTCCTCGAGCACCTGGACATTGGTCACGATCGTCGATTGCGGCAGGCCGAGCACCTCGGCGATCTGGTTTATGTTCTTGGGGCCGTGGCGGTTGAGCAGCCGCAGGATGCGCAGCCTAACCGGGGAGGCCAGGCCGCGCAGCACCTGATACTGGCGATCGGCATTGACGACGAGGAAGCTGCGGTCACGCCGGGCCTCCGCGCCCGGCACGGGACCACCTCCGCCGGGATCCCGGCGACCGCGCTGCGATCTTGGTGGGCTCTCGTCCATCGTGGTGAAGACGCGTGCTCCTAGCCTTCCAGCCTGATCACATTCCACGAAGCCGGCTGCAACTCCAGCGAGATCGCGTTCGCCTTCGCCGAGACACCCTTCAAGGTCGCGGGCTTGACCTTGAGTGGCTCCTTCTTGCTGTTGACGGCCTTCAGGTCGGCATGGCGCAGCTCGGTCGCCTCCGCGACCTTGAGCTTGCCGAAGCCTCGGGCATCGAGCGTCACCGTGACGGGCTGCTCCAGATCGCGGTTGAGCAGGAAAAGCGAGACGCCCTTGTCGTCGGCGACGACCGAGGCTTTCAGATAGGGCGCGTCGATCGGGTAGTAGAGGTCCTGCTTGCCGCGCGGGTCGTAATAGTCGGCCTGGTAGCTCTCGGACTTAACGATCGCCTTCAGCACGCTGCCGCGGCCGAGCCGGCTCATCTGGGCAAAGGGCCAGAAGATCGTCTGTCGCCAGGCCGGCCCGCCGGTCTCGGTCATGATCGGCGCGATGACGTTGACAAGCTGGGCGAGGCAGGCCGCTTTGACCCGGTCGGCATGGTTTAGCAGCGAGATGCAGGCGCCGCCGAAGACGAGCGCGTCCTCCATCGAGTAGATCTCCTCCAGGATCGGCGGCGCCACCGGCCAGCCCTCCTTGACGCGGTCCGCCCGCACGCGCCGCGTCCGGTACCAGACATTCCATTCGTCGAAGCTCAGCATGATCCGCTTGTCGGAGCGCCGGCGCGCCGCGACCGCATCCGAGATCGCGACGACCTCCTCGATGAATTGATCCATCAGGTCGGGGCTGGCCAGGAAGGCCTTGGTGTCGGCGGCATAATTGTTGAAATAGGTGTGCAGCGAGATGAACTCGACCTGGTCGAAGGTGTGCTCGAGAACCTCGTCCTCCCAGCGGCCATAGGTCGGCATGTTGCGTCCGGATGAGCCGCAGGCGGCCAGCTCGATCGACGGGTCGATCCAGCGCATCATCTTCGCGGCTTCATGGGCGACGCGGCCGTATTCGGTCGCGGTCTTGTGCTCCATCTGCCAGGGACCGTCGACCTCGTTGCCGAGGCACCAGAACTTGATGTCGTGCGGCTTCTTCCAGCCGTGCTTGATGCGCAGGTCCGACCAGGCGGTGCCGCCGGGATGGTTGCAGTATTCGACGAGGTTGCGCGCCGCGTCGCCGTCGCGCGTGCCGAGGTTGACGGCGAGCATCGGCTCGATCTTCGCGGCGCGGCACCAGTCGACGAACTCGTTGGTCCCGAAGGTGTTCGGCTCCGTGGTGAACCAGGCGAGGTCGAGCCTTGCCGGGCGGTCCTTGACCGGACCGACGCCATCTTCCCAGTTGTAACCCGAGACGAAATTGCCGCCGGGATAGCGCATGATCGTCGGGCCGAGCTCCTTGACGAGGTCGAGCACGTCCTTGCGGAATCCGCGCTTGTCGGCGGTCGGATGGCCGGGCTCGTAGATGCCGCCATAGACGCAGCGGCCGAGATGCTCGACGAAGGCTCCAAAGAGCCGCGGATCGGTGTCGCCGATGGCGAAGGCACGGTCGAAGGTGATGCTGGCTTGTCTCATGGCTTGGCTCCGGAGGCTGGAACGGCTTTGGGCGGATATCCGCCGCGGAAGGCTCCGGCGCTGTCGGGCGTGAGCACGGCGTCGCGGAGCTGGCGGGAATAAGGATGCGAGGGGGCCGAGAGCACGGCGCGGGCCGGCCCTTCTTCGACCACGACGCCCTTCTGCATGATGATCAGCCGGTCGCTGATGTAGTATGCGGTGGCGAGGTCGTGGGTGATGTAGATGATCGACAGGCCGAGATCGTCGCGCAGTCGTCCGAACAGGTTGACGATCGACATGCGGAGCGAAGCGTCGACCATCGAGACCGGCTCGTCGGCGACGATCAGCCTGGGCCTGGCGACGAGCGCGCGGGCGATCGCGACCCGCTGGAGCTGGCCGCCTGACAGCTCATGCGGAAACCGCCCGGCGATCTCGGCCAGCGAGAGTCCGACCTGCTTCAGCGCCTCGTCGGCCCGGCCCTCCGCCGCCTTGCGGTCGGTGGCCTCGCCGAAGCGTTCAGCCGTCATGAACAGGTAGCGATCGAGCTGCTTGAGCGGGTTGAAGGCCTCGAACGGATTCTGGAAGATCGGCTGCACCTTGGCCATGAAGGCGCGCCGCTCGTAGGTTGCGACATCCTGCCCGGCGAGCCTGATCGAGCCGGAGCTCGGCGCATGGATACCGAGGATCATGCGCGCCAGCGTCGACTTGCCCGAGCCGGACTCGCCGATCACCGTGAAGATCTCCGGCGTCTCGTCCCGCAGCGCGAAGCTGACCTCCTTGACCGCCTCGACGCGCCGCGACGAGAACAGCCCGCCGCGCGCGAAGGTCTTGCCGACCTTGTCGAGTCCGAGGAGCGCGCTCATGCCGCCGCCCCCGGATTGACCGCATGGCAGGCGGCGCGGTGGCCGGGCAGCGTCTCGACCATCGCGGGCACCGTCGTCGCGCACACCGGCATGGCGAGCGGGCAGCGCGGGTGGAAACGGCAGCCCGGCGGCGGCGCGGCGAGACTGGGCGGGGTGCCGTCCAGCCCCTCGCGCTGCTTCACGTCGCCGATGCGCGGCAGGCTCGCGATCAGATGCCGGGTATAGGGGTGTAGCGGCCGCTCGAAGATCTCCGGCGTCTCGCCGTCCTCGACCAGGCGGCCCGCATACATGATGCCAAGCCTGTCGGTCAGCGCCGCCTGGACGCCCATGTCGTGGGTGATGAACAGGACGCTCGAGCCCATCTCCTGCTGGATCGAGCGGATCATGCCGAGCACGTCCTTCTGCACGATCACGTCGAGCGCGGTCGTCGGCTCGTCGGCAATGACGAATTCCGGCTTGCAGATCGTCGCCAGCGCGATGGTGACGCGCTGGCGCATGCCGCCGGAAAGCTCGTGCGGATAGGCTGCGAGTACCGACGGGTCGAGCTTGACGCGCTCCAGATGCGCGGCCGCCCGGGCGTCGAACTCAGCTTTGCTGCCGCCGAGATGGCGCCAGGCGAAGTCGCGGAAGCTGTGCCTGATCCGCCGGAGCGGGTTCAGCACGTTCATCGAGCCCTGCATGATGTAGGACAGGTGCCGCCAGCGGATGCGGCGGACCACCTCGGGCGGCGCGCGCCCGATCGCATCCCACTCGGGGAGGAAGGAGAAGCGGGCCGAGCCGCCGACCATCTCCAGCGGCGGCTTCAGCAGCCCCGCAATGGTCTTGACCAGCGTCGTCTTGCCAGAGCTGGATTCGCCGGCGAGCCCGTAGATCTCGTTGCGGCGGACGTCGAAGGTCACGCCGTCCACGGCCCTCACCTCGCGATTGACGCCGAAATAGCGGGTGCGGAAATGGGCTTGCAGATCGTGGACCTGCAGCACCGGCGTCTGGTCGGGCGCCGCGCTCATCGGCCGCCCCCCATCCGCGCCAGGCGGCTGCGCGGGTCGATGTACTCGTTCATCGAAACCGCGAGCAGGAAGAGCCCGACGAAGGTCATCACCACCAGCGCGATCGGAAAGGCGATCCACCACCAGATGCCGGCGACCAGCGCCGTGTGCTGGTTCGCCCAATAGATCATCCCGCCGATGGTCGGCGCGTTGATGTCGGTGAAGCCGAGGACGGCGAGGGTGACCTCGATGCCGATCGACCAGTTCATGTTGTTCATCGTGGTCGAGAACACGATCGGCATCACATAGGGCAGATGCTCGCGCGCCAGGATCTCGTGCGTCTTCATCCCCGAGAAGATGCTGGTCTGGGTGAACTCGCGCGTCTTCAGCGACAGCGCGACCGAGCGGATCAGGCGGGCGTCATAGGCCCAGCCGAGGCAGGCCATGATGGTTGCGAGCAGCGGCGTCGACATCGAGTCGCGCAGCACGAAGTAGAACAGGATCAGGATCGGGAAGAGCGGGATGATGATGAAGGTGTCGTTGATCGACATCAGCACGCGGTCGATCCAGCCGCCGCTGTAGCCGGCGAGCAGGCCGACCACGAGCGCAATGATCCGCGACAGCACCGCCACCATGATGCCGAAGCTCAGCGTGTTGCGGATGGCGAAGGTGAGCTGCCAGAAGACGTCCTGCCCGCGCGAGGTCGTGCCCAGCCAGTGGGCGGCCGAGGGCGGCACGTCCGGCGGCACGACATAGACCTCGCCCGGCGGATAGGGCGAGACGAAGGAGAGTCCAGCCATCACCACCACGATCGAGACGAGGACGAGCCCGATCCTGAATTCGAGATTGTAGCGGATGAGGTCGCGCAGGATCGCCAGCATCAGCGCAGCTCCACGCGCGGGTCGATCAGCGGATAGAGCAGGTCGATGACGAGGACGCCGACCGAGACCGCGATGATCGAGACGGTGGTGACGCCGAGCACGAGGCCGTAGTCACCGGCATAGACCGCATCGACCAGGAGCGTGCCGACGCCGGGATAGCCGAAGACCTTCTCGGTGATCACCGCCCCGTTGAAGATGCCGCCGAGCGACATGGCGAGCCCGGTGACCTGCGGCGCCAGCGCATTGCGCATGACGTAGGAGCCGAGCACGCGGCGGCTGTCGAGCCCGGCGATCTCGGCATAGACGACGTAGTCCTCGGTCACGATGTTCGACACCAGCGAGCGCATGCCGAGGAACCAGCTGCCGAGCCCGATCAGGATGAGCGACAGGGCCGGCAGGATCGAGTGCAGCAGGACGCTCGAGACGAAGGACCAGTTCCAGCCCTGCTGCAGGTTCATCGCCG
Organism: Allobosea lupini; assembly: GCF_900109525.1. Lineage (GTDB taxonomy): Bacteria > Pseudomonadota > Alphaproteobacteria > Rhizobiales > Beijerinckiaceae > Allobosea > Allobosea lupini. The sequence continues at coordinate 169,488 of NZ_FOAN01000011.1, forward strand.
AGCCGCCGGTGATCGGCAGCACCGGCCAGAGGAAGCCGAAGACGATGAGCAGCAGCAGGGCGACGATGTAGTAGGGGATCGGGTGGACGCCCATGGCGACCACGCCCATCAGTTTCAGCGTGCGATTGCGCTGGTAGTAGCCGGCGAGCCCGCCGAGCAGGTTGCCCAGCACCCAGGTGATCACCGTCGAAACGATCAGCAGCCCGGCGGTCCAGGGCAGCGCCCGGCCGATCAGCGCGGAGACAGGTGTCGGGAAGGCGGAGAGCGAGGGCCCGAAATCACCGCGCAGCACCCGGCTCCAGAAGGTGAGGTACTGCTCGCCCAGCGTTCCCTTGAGCCCGTAGAGCTCCTGCAGCGAGGTGCGCATCGCCGCGATCGCTTCCGGGGCCGTGCTGCCGAAGGAGGTCACCGCAGAGATCGACTGCTCGACCGGGTCGATCGGCGAGGCATGCGTGATCACGAAGGCCAGGTTGACGCCGATGAAGACGACCACGACGAACTGGACCAGGCGTTTCGCGAGATAGGCGATGTAGGCGTTCATGCGATCCCGAAAGCTCCACCTGGCCGGCGGCGAGGTGCCGCGCGCCGGCTGGCGATTGTCCTGGGAGGAAGGTGGGCCGCGCCTCGGGGCGCAGCCCTTGCCGGGTCACTTAGCCGGCTTCAGCCGCACGAACATGTAGCGGGAATTGCCCCAGTTCGTGACCGGATTGGCGTAGGGGTCGTCGGCGGTCGGGTAACCCGTCCAATAGGTCTGATCCATCGCGGTGAAGACATTGTAGGCCATCAGCGGGATGATCGGCATTTCGCGCGTCATCAGCTTGACGTAGTCGCGGCCGAGCTCGACGCCCTTGGGGTCGTCGAACCCGATCTTGCGGATGTCCTCGATGATCTTGTCGAGCTCGGGATGCGACCAGCGCTGCCAGTTGCGCAGGGGCTGGGGCTGGCCGGGCTGGGCGACGAATTGCGAGTGCCAGCTGTCCATGAAGTAGGACAGGTCCTGGTGTCCGCCCCAGGTCTCGACGCTCCAGCCGATGAAGGCGTCGAAATCGCCGGCGGCGCGCCGGGTCAGCAGCGTGCCCTGCGCCACGTCGATGCGCGCATCGATGCCGGCCTGCTTCCATTGCTGCACGATCATCGTGCCGGCCCGCGTCATCACCGGGCGCAGGTCGCCCTCGACCATCAGCCTGACGGTGAACGGCTTGCCGTCCGGCGTCAGCCACTGGTTGCCCTGCTTTCGGAAGCCGGCGCGGGTCAGCAATTCGCCCGCCGCCGCGACATTGGGTTTCCACCAGCCTAGGCCGAAGGAATTGGCGATCACCGCCGGATCGGACGGAATCTGGTCGCCCATCGACGGCCGCAGCATGTCGGCGATCTGCTTGCCGACCGTCGGATCGTAGGGCTTGATCTTGCTCGTGCCGGTGTCGATCTCGAAATCCTTGAGCCAGGCCTCCATCGGCTTGTGGTAGGCCTCGGGATGGATGCCGGTCGGCGGCACGGCGATCGCCGAGATGGTGGCGGCGCCGCGGTAGGCGGCCATCGTCACCGCCTTGACGTCGATCATCAGCGCCAGCGCCCAGCGTACGTCGCGGTTCTTCAGGGTCTCGTTCTGGGTGTTGAAGATCACCGCCGGCAGGGTCGGATCGGGATGGCCGTAGGGGAAGCCCTTGAACCAGGCACGCGTGCCCTTGTCCTGCTTCGCCAGCGTGAACATGCCCTCCGGCGCGATGTCGTGGATCACGTCGAGCTCATGGTTGAGCTGGGCGATGACGCGCTTGTCCGGCGGGCCGGGGTCGATATAGGCGAGGTATTTCGGGCCCGGCTTGCCATGGCGGCCGAGCGAGGTGCGCTGCCAATCCTCACGCAACTGCCAGATGTACCATTTCCCGTCGGGATCGAAGGATTGCAGCGTATAGGCGCCGAGCGAGACCGGCTTGTTGAAGTCGAACTTGGCGGGATCCTCGACCTTCTCGAAGACATGCTTCGGCAGGATCCAGATGGCGCCCCAGCGCACGGTGAAATTGGTGTGGAAGCGCGAATTGGGCTTCTTCAGCTTGAAGATCACCGTCTCCGCATCGGGCGTCTCGACCGAGGCGACATTATTGGCCAGCACCGCCGAGAAGCGCATGCCGGGGTTCTTGATCTGGATGTCGACCGTCGCCTTGACGTCGGCGGAGGTGAACTCGACGCCGTCGCTCCAGAACAGGCCGCGCCGGAGCTTGACCTGCATCTCGGTGAAGTCGGCATTGTAGACCGGCTTGTCGGCAGCGAGCGAGTTGTCCCAGGCGCCGTCGAGGCCCTTCTCCGGGTCGATGTACCAGAGCGTGTCGAGCGCCGCCTGCTGCAGGCCGTTGGACTGGCTGCCGGCATTGATCGCCCAGATGTTGAACCAGCCGGCGTTCTTGATCGTCCCTTCCGGGTTCTCCAGGATCAGGAGCTCCTTGCGGGGGATATTCTGTGGGATGCCCTGTGCGGCCACGGGCGCGGCCGAAAGAGCCGTCAATGAACCCAGCAGCGACGCAGCAAGCAGCACGGCGCGCAGACGCCTCATCGTCACCTCCCATTAAGACGGGGCGTTTTCCGCCCTTCATGACCGGAAGCTTATGGCGCGCCAAAAACCGGAGCAACGACAGATGTGATCTATATCAGAACGTTGGATATGAATGATCCAAGGTACTCTAATAATTACATAATTTTAGTTTTCACCAGCGCCCAAACCGCGCTTCGATGGGGCGCCTCTTCTATATCAGCGCAGAACGCGCCACTTCCTGACATTGAAGCTCTGCCATGAAGCGGACGCTCGGAATTGGAGCGGCCTCGCTGCATCGACGCTGTCAGTCGGTGTTGGAACGGCCTATTCCCGTAGCGTTTGGCTTCAACGCCGCGACCGCAGCCCCTCGCACCGCCTGAGTGAGCCTGTCGAGCAGCTGCGCCGCGAGCCTGGTGCGCTGCCAGTATAGCGTCACAGCGATCCGCTTTTGCGGCGCGAGCTCGATCAGGCGCCCATCGGCGATCAAGGGGGCTGCGAGCGTGACCGGCGCCATCGACCATCCCAGCCCTGCCAGCGTCATGTCGAGCATGCCTTGCGAAATTCGAGTGAGGCACGGATCAAGCCAAGCCGAAAGGCATGGCTTTCCGTGGGCATTGCTCGATGCTTGGCGACGATACCCTTCTGGGTGCACAGCCCTCAGACGCTTCTGTCCAGCGGAAGGTCCAGGTGCTGAACGCCTGGCCTCTGCTGCTTAGCCTTGCGCAGGTCTGCGCCTACCTCGACCTTTCCCCGGCAACTTTCCGTAAGGTCTGCCCCGTGCCGGCGGTTGCGCTCGGCGTCGCCGTCGCGCGGTGGAATCGAAACCAGATCGACGAATGGGTGAATACCTTACCCCCCGAGAAGCAGGCTGCTCGTCGTGGCGAAGCCGTCCCCGCGCGTCCATACGACGTCGCGACGGAGGCGGCAGAAGCGCGTCGTACGGCGGCCGTGCAGAAAATCCGAGATCGCCAGAATGCCCGGCACGAACGCTAAAATTCCCTATGTGCAACGCGTCCGATCACCTGATGGCAAAGTTCGCCTGTATTTCCGCAAGGGCAATCACCGCGAAGGGCCGCTGTCTTCGCCGGATGGTAGCATGGAGTTGCTCGAAGAGGTCGAGGCTATCGTCAAGAGGCTGGCGGTCCGGGCTAAGCGGCCAAGCGTCATCGAGGGCACGGTCGGCGGCATGCTGCTGCGTTATGCCGGCGATGGCGGCAGGCAGCGGCCCGGTGCCGAGTTCCTGGGGCTGGCGCCGAGTACGCAAGCGGAGTACCGCCGGATGGCGACCTAAATTCGGGAGGATTGCGGAGAGGTGCAGTTCAGCGATGTCACCGCGCCGTGGCTACGTGACCTGAGAGACGCTTGGGCGTCGCAAGGCTACAAGGCTGCCAACGACCGACGGCAAGTGCTGAAGAACGCGCTTGCGCCCGCCATCGAAGACGGTCGGATTATCGCTGATCCGTTCGCCAAGATAGGAAAGCTCGCACGGCCCCATGATGCCGGGGAGGCTCATCCGGCTTGGGAAGATGAAGAATTCAATGCCGCCGTCGCAGATGCCCTCGGTCGCGACCTTCCGGGTCTGGCACGCGCCTACGCCCTCGCACGGTGGGGTGGCTTTCGGCGGGGCACAATCTGCAAGATCCCGCTCAATGCACGTGTCGTTCGCCCCGATCTCGCCGGTCTCTCGCAACGGCGCCTGTTCTGGATCACCGAGACGCGCATGGTCCTCTGCGACAAGCGCGAGGACGCGCGTCTGACCGCGCTTCTGAACGAGACACCCAAGCGGGCCATGACGATCAGCTACAACGCTGATGGCTCTGTCTGGAAAGAGCGCGAGCTCTTACAGGCAGTGGAGCGGCACAACGAGAGGCTCGCCAAGTCAGGCAAGGCTCGCCGCGGGCTCAGCCTCCACGGCCTGCGCCATTCTCGCGGAGTGGAACTGGCAAAGGCCGGTGCGAGCGATGCCGAGATCATGTCGCAGCTCGAACACGCCACGGATCGTGCGGCCCGGATCTACCGCAGACAGGCCGAGCGCCGACGGCTGGCCGATTCAGGCCAAGACCGGGTCGACTCGGTGATCGCGATCAGGATGCGCAAAAGCGATCAGAACGGGGTGTGAACCCCAAACTGTAAAATCGCTGTAAAAAGACTGTAAAACTGACGCTCGAAAATGAACTAAGTGATGGCGCGCCCGAAAGGATTCGAACCTCTGACCCTCAGATTCGTAGTCTAAGGTAGTTCGTTGCTATCAATAGGAAATTTTACAAACCGCACCATATTTCCAAGCTTTAGTTTCAATGGGTTAATAGCTCGACTGCAAACCAGTTTTCTCTAACGGCGACGCCCCGCTAGTGGCCCCAAGGCGACGTCTGAAACGTCTTCTTCCGGGGCAGCCCAAAAGTCTGGCGGTTTGGCCGCGGGATTTGGCCCTTAGACGGCATTGACAACGTCCGGTTTAAGGCAATCTGGCTGGCGATTTGACAGCAGCGTTCAGGCTCAGAAACCGTGCGCTTCGTCGGATAGAGCCTTCGTTCGCTGGTTTATCGACATGCCAGGCAGCGAGGGACTGAAAAACCTGCCTTTGCCTTGCCTAACCAATGTTTGCGAGATTGTTGGGCGAGAGTACGACTGGCCGAGAATGTAGTTCTGCAAAGGACCCAGGCTGCCCCTCATCCTACCTCGCACTTCGCATCGGGGCACTGCATCGATCGCCGGTTACGTGAGGCCAGAATCTTCGTAGGCCCGGCCGGCTCTAGATATCATCCGCCGGGCGGCCCGCGCAGTCGCCGTCTTGAATTTCCGGCGCGACAGCTATGAGGATCGCCTCCAACCGCCGGCTCGCTTCTGGATCGCCATTAGGACTGGGACAAAGCAGGGTACAATCGCTCGCACCCGGCAATCGCTCGAAAGCTGCCCAGGCGCTCGCCGGAGACGGGAACACGACAAACCCGCCGAGCGGATGGCACCTGACCACCCGATCCTCAACGGACCAACCTATCGTGCGCCTGTAGCGTTCAACAGCATATGGTTTCGCGTCTGCGGTCTTTTTTCCGTGATGTTTTGCGCTCGCCAGACATGCGTCTCCGACCAGGAGCGTATTTCGGGCTGGTGTCGTTATCCGCAGCAGATAATCGGGTGAACATTTCTCCTCGGTCCCAAGAAAGGGAAACTGAGAGTCGATTTCTTGATGGCGGGCTGCCCATTCCAGTGCCGGGACATTCCGCTCGTGGACGGGTGGGATATTGGCAAAGTCGACGAGAACGGGTTCCGGCTCGAAATCGAGCTCAAGGACGATATCGCCTCTCGAAAGACGCCAGGAACACCCTCTCGCCAATCCCGCCGACGCGGTCGAGCAGAAACCGGAAAAGCCCAGACGTCGTAGTTCCTTAACGATCCATACCGCCCCCCAGATCTCCCAGAGGTCGTTCAAGAAAACGGGAGGATAGTGGGATCTCGGAGACTCAATCTCGGAAAGCGCCTGTGAGGTTGGGGGAGCGAAGACGCGAAGCAACAATCGAAGTCGGTGATCACGTTGAAAGAGCGGGCTTGGATATACCGACGTGCCTAGTTCGATATCGACGACGAGGCGTGCCAAGACACTCCGCAATTCCACTAGGCGTTGCATGATCGTCGTCAATCGCGCAACGGCGGCGTCGATTCTCTCCTGCCGTTTCAGCGGGCTGTTCCGGTCGCTTTTCGCTAGCTGCTGCTTCAGCTTACTTGAGGTGGTTTCGATCACATCGCGCAATTGGCCCGACCGTCGCGCTGCCCAATGTGAAACGATTGCATTCTCCGCCAGCGGAGAGTGAATCCTTGATCGTGGCCCCGGCTCGGTGAACGGGTCGCGGCGTATCGCAAGCGCGGCGAGAAATTCCTCCTCGACGACACGAATGGCTTCCGCCGGCATGTTTGAGCGCAGATGCCCGCCATGTCGGCTCCAAGAGCGCTCGGGTCGCTCCGCCAGCATGTCCCAAGCGGCCGCAAAACCAAGCTCCTCTTCGATGTCCTCCACCATCGTGACCACGTCGCGATATGAAAGGAGAGAGCTCGGAACGACGTAGCAGCGCAGCGTGCAGTCCTTCGGCAGGTTCAGCGCAAGACTAATCTCGCCGAGACGACGTTTCCTCGCCAGCTCCGGCTCAAGGTTCCACCGCTGCCATTGTGTCCCCTCCTCCGATGCCTCATCCCGAGGCTCCAGCTTGATATCACCTTTGGAATAGGCCTGGCTGCCACGCGTCAATATATCGAGGTAGGGGTAATCGTCCCTGATCAGGTACCAGACGCCCGCCTTCCATGGATATTTCATGCCGACACCATCGGCGCCCCATACTCGCACCGTCTCGATAATCGCGGATTTCACTGCCACGGCGAGACGAACCCTAGACGAGCCTGATGCCGTGCGAGTTTCAGCCTACGACGCGTCCTAGGCAGCTCCTCGACGCCCTCTACCACCTTCTCCAAAGCGTCCAGCGCCGGTCCGACCTGATCGAATGCACCCGCCAGCTTGACGAGAATTCGACTGGCGATCAGTCGGTCGATCAGGTCGTTACGGTCCAGGAGATTTTTGCCCTGCAGGTCCAAGCTGCTGTGCAGGCTCAGCGACGCCTTTATGTCGGAGAGGACCCGGCGGGAAGGCAGTAGGTCATGGCGGAGCTCGTGGGTGTGAACCGCCATATGAAGCGCGTCCAAGACCGAATCTATGGTCTTGTCGGCACTTGCTGCGTTGAGCGTAACCGCCGGAAGGCCCGGAAGGATCGGCATTGATTCAAAGGTCGACAGCTCCGGCGGATCGTCCGAGGTGTGTGAAACCTGCGAAAGCTCCATCAGGAAGCAGCGATCGATGACTTTCGGCGACGGAGGACGCGACGAATCGTCGATGTTGAGTGTCCCGAAGACGCGGCACGGCGCGATCCTCCGATCATGGGATATGGCGCCCGAACCGCTTTCCAACGCGTGGAAAAGCCGCGACAGATAATACTCGGGACGGGTGAGATTGAACTCGTCGAACATCACGAGGTGAGCGGACTCGCCTTCCCTGAAGAGAACGTCGAGCAAGCCACTCTTGCCAAAAAGGGCCTCGTCGTCCCCCCAGTGAGCTTGGACGGCCACCTCGTGGAAGCTCTTGCCGCGCTCCTTGCCTAGTATGCGCGCTATAAGTCGAACAAGCGTTGACTTCCCGCACCCTGGAGGGCCAGCGAGAAGAACGACGGGGCGCACCGCAAGCGCCAGGAGCGCAACCACGATATCGTTGAATTGTAGCTTTGGTTCCTTCGCCGCAACGTCATCCCTCAACGAGACCAGCGCGTGAGAAAACTCGGCGTCTGCAACGCGCGCTCCCCAATCAACCTGACTGATAGCCTGGGCTCTAGGCAGCGTCGTCGAAGCGGGCCGCTGCACGAGCGAAGAGACGAGCACCTCGGGCCCACTGGGTCCGGCGGGTTCGGTTTCCCGTGCGCCGATTTCGTCAATCGGCATTGCCTCGACGACCTCCCCGTCTGAAATGACGACGATATCGCCGTCGCCACCTCTTCCGGCAGAACGAACATCGCGACCCTCGGTACCTTCAGGCTCAAGGTGCTGCTCGATCTCGACTTCGTCCGAAAGCGAGCCGACTGGGCAGCCTTCCCGGACCACGCGCTCCAGTTCGTCAGCGGATATCCAGCCACGATCGGCAGTCACGACGACGATCTTGGACATCCCGAGATCGAGAACGATGTCTTCGGCTGCGTCCACTGCCAGACCGTCCGCCGGAATGTCTTCGTCGAAGGGATCGAGTGCAGCCTCTTGCCGTTTTCGAAGCGAGTTGACATCGATCCAGAGATGGCCCGTCGCTTCGAGCTGGTCCGAGTGAATCGTCGCCCGCTGCCTGCCGGGGTCCCAATCAAGCTCCATTTTGACTGGCGATTGCTTGACTCGCATGTTCAGGAACGTTCGGCCCTGACGCGCGAGAACGCCGGCCTCAAGTCCCGGCACAACCCGCATCTTTGGTGCCATCCCCTTAGCCAGGAGTGGAATTCCTTCGATCTGCCGCTTTCCGCCATCGTCCACGAACGGATCGTTCGGATCGAGCAAGGTCACATGATACTCCCGGCCGGGAGGCTGCTTGACACCCAACAAAAGAGAGTAAGGAAGCGTACCGTCGAGGGGGGTGGTGAAGACCTCTTGGCCCGATCCGTTTGGCTTGCGAAGTCTCGGTGGAACGTAGTTGTGAAGAATATGCGCGAGCCCACCAGCTGCGGCGGCGATCGCGAATGCGCTTCCAACCCGCAGCACGGCAGGCCGATGGCCGCTGGGAAACAGCGACGCCAACATCGCCTCCTCAAAGCCCGGCAAAAGGCTGGTTCCGCCCGCCAACAGAATTGTGTCGATTAAACGATGCGCATCGCTTACCGAGCTTACGCCGAGCTCGCTGAGGCGCTCATTACTCTTTTGCCGAGCGTCTTTCGAAGACCTCTGATTCTCGTAGAGGCGCTCGCACAGCTTCGCGAACAGAGGGCGCAGTTCGCCCCAGAGCTCCTTGGAGACCGAGGCCAGGGTCGCTCGATCGATCGAGAGCGACGTCACTGTCGCAGTCGAGGACGTTTCGACGTATACAGCGTCCTCACCTAGGCTCGCTTTCACCTTCGCTGTCTCGATGGCGCGCAAAGCCGCGTCCGATCCGCCCAGACCCAGTATCTCAGCCAGGCGCAAATCGACCCATCGGCCGGCATGACCGGCGCTATCTCCTCGTAGCGCGCGCAGCCGAAGATCTCGCTGGGCTCCCGTCGCATCCAGGTCAACTATCGTGCGGTCGCGCCTACTTAGGATTATCGTCATGTTGGCGGTCGAAGCACCCACGTCTACGACGAGGATGACGTTGTTCTTGCCAGCCTCCAGCTCTAGGTTTTGCTTGAGGAGCCGGAAGTACTCGCCAACCATTTCCGGTTCGGGAACGACGGTCACCCCAGGGATGGCAGCTTCCAGGGCTTCCTTGTACCTCCCCCGAGCATCCTCATCCGATAACGACGGCATAAGCGCGTACTTACGCCGATTTTGATAATGGAGAGGGATCTTCTCGACGATCTTCCGTAGATACTCGCGAAATACCTCTTCGCGTTCAAGGTCACGAAACCTAGTGCTGAGGTTGTTTTTGTCATGAAGGATTTGCCGCTTGGATACGCCATGAAGCATCCAGTCCTTTATGTCATCGATCTGATAGACCCACGTCTCTCCTTCTGGAGGTTCCAGCTGGAGCGTCCACTGGTGCCGATCGTCAATTGCGGGATCAGCGACAATGTAGCAACGTGACGAATGGAAAGGTTGGTCATTTTCCCGCAATAGAAATCGAAACGCGGTTTTCGCCATAGTCTCTTTTACTTTCACATTTGACAGCATTACCACGCAGCTGGCCCATCCCAAGCCAGAGTCAACGAATGGTTGCTTCCCGTAGCTCGCGGCGACACAGTTGTTATGTTTTGTTCCCGCGGCAAGTTTAATCGACACGAAAGACGACGACGAGATATCGTTTTTCGATCAAGTGCAAGGGGTGCGCCCATTCGTCATTTGTCTCGCGAGAGGCGCAGCGACACCGACTTGGGCGCCATCGCCAGCGGTGCTGAGGTGTTGACGCTCGCCGCGGTGACTGGTCACCACCTCGTGTTGATGAAGCGCGCGACCAGCGTGCGCGCCGTGATGATAGCGCGATTAAGGCCGCGGGGCTGACGGCCGGGGCCTCCTATATGTCGACCGCGGTCCGCGCGGTGCGTGCAGAGTATGGTATCGCGACATTACCGGAGACAGCGATGGAGATCGAAGCGCTGCCGATATTGCGCTCGGCGCTGATCGACGATCCTCGTCTGGCTCGCAGCCTCTCAGTCATCAAAGGTCGCGGCAGAACCCTTCGATACTGCCCCTCGACTAGGTTGACTAGAACCGAGAAATGCTGAGCTTGCCATTAAGTAGCGATTTCTTTGTATTCAATTCCGCTGGATATTGGCGCAAGTGCTTCGCCTTTGGCGTGAGCGCTCAGACAGAGGACTTTATGGGGATGACGTTTGCCCCGGCGATAAGAGCGAACGGCGCCGATTTTTTCGGCAAAGGGGAGTGGTAACTTGCGCGCAACTCATGTGCCGTGCGGACCGTTCGCCAACGCGAGCGAGCTCAAGGCGTTTAAGGCGGTCGATCAGGAGATCAGAAGCAGGATCGGCGACGGAGTTGCTTACGTCCTCACGAATCTGACGCATCCGAATCTGCGCGGTCAAGCCGATGAAATTGACATCGTAGTGATTGGACCCGGAGGCGCTATCGTGGTCGAGGTCAAGCACTGGGATGCCTCGGCGCTGCGGAAATCCGACCTCTCCGACCCAGCCGCCGAGCTTATTGTCGCTAAGTCCAAGCGGATCGCAGGAAGCCTGCGCTCCGCCGATCACAGGATAGGCTTCGTCGCCCCCGCGTTTTTGCTCACTCGCGAACTCGGTTCAATCAAGAAGAACGGTCATCTGCCTCGTCACCCGATGGGAGTGGTCGCCTACGGGCTCAAAGACGTGTTGGACCTCGTCTCCGGCGCGGTCTCTCCCGGACCGATGGATTCGACACGCCTCGCGAACACACTGGCGGGACGATACAATATTTCTGATGCTGGAAAGCTTAAACGCCTCGCGCGATTTGACGAACTTCGCCTGCTCACCGACGACCAGGACCGTTTCCAGCGCATTTTCGCGGCGCGGGATCCCCGCACAGGCGATCGCGTTCTACTTCATACTTATGATTTATCGGCCGCTCCCTCAGGAGAGGCTGCGACCCTAACCGATCGTCGCGCGCGACGAGAATTCGACGTCGTTCAGCGCTTCCAGAAGTCGCCGCATCTTCCGAGCATCGTCGACACTTGGCAGGCGGTCCCGAACTACGCGGGCGAAATGTATTTCTTCAGCGTTGGCGACAGTGCGGCGACGCCTATATCCGATCTCCGCAACGATAAGAAATGGACATCGGCTCAGCGACGCGACTTTGCCATTCGCGCCTTAGCGGCGCTGGAGGACTTCCTGGAGGCTGATGGAGGTCCGCTGCTTCACCGCGCTCTCGATGGAGACAGTCTTCGGGTCCGTGCAGATAATACGCCGTTGTTCGCCGGATGGCGCTGGGCACGGTTAATTCCGGCGCAGACGTTGAGCGCCAACCAGCTCGACAATCAGGCGGGAGGTTTTGCCGCTCCGGAAGTCATTGCTGGGGGCCTTGCGGCGGCTACCCCGCGGTCTGACATCTACAGTCTCTGCGCGGTACTAGCCGAAATCTTCGACGGGGGGGACGACGAGGATGCGCGCACTGTGGTGCAGCTCGGATGCGATCCTGACCCTACGCACCGGCCATCTTTGGCCGAGCTCCGCGACCTTCTAGACGACCGCCCCAGTGCCCCGTCATCCATTGCGGAAGTGCTTGAGCCAGTGGCTACCGTATCTCCGTCTCGGTGGGATGAGGGGCACCTCTTCCAGTGGAAGAAAGGCTCTTATCGCGTGGTTTCGGTCCTGGGACAGGGATCCGTTGCCCGGACTTTCAAGCTGGAGCAGATTGATGCTGCGGGGGAGCCGATCGGTACCTTCGTCGGGAAGGCGGTACTCAATCCCGAATTCGGTCCGACCTCGCTTGCGGCCTATCAGCGGATGCGCACGTTCTCGCTGCATCCGGGACTGTCGAACATCCTTGAATGCGCGAGTGAATGGAGCGCAGACGAACTCATGGCGCTGCTGCGCTGGAGCCAAGGCTCGCCTTTGGACGCGTGGAGAGGTGATCTCGACTTCATCGCCGAAGAGACAGGGCGGGATTCAACCGAGCAGCTTCTTCTTGAATGGCTCGAGAAGCTATGCGAGGCGCTAGTCGCCCTGCATGGTCAAGGGTGGGTCCACGGGGACGTCAGCCTATCGAACATCCTTGTCGATGACTCCCATGTCATGCTTATCGACTATGATCTCTCAGGTCAGATCGGACACAAGCCGCTCAGCTCCGGTACCCTCATCTACGCATCGCCGGAACGTCGCGATGGTGCAGTGGTCCAGGCCCGGGACGACGTCTACAGCTTGGCCGCTTCGCTCTTCCACGCCATCACGGATCGCCCTCCGGCGTTTGTCGAGAATGGGTCAGGGCTCGACTGGACAGACCAAGAAAGGGCGGCATTTCCTACCCTAATCCCGATCCTCGATCGGGCGACCGGTCCGATCAACATGAGCTTTGCACACGCTGGCGATGCGCTTTCCGCGTTGCGCTCCGCCGGCTCGGCGCTCCCCTTAGCGGAAGCGGCCAGCCCGAGTTCAAGGGTGGTTCAGCCGGTGCTGAGGCCCAATGTCGTGCCTAGAGTAAAAGACATCCTGAGTAGCTATCCGGGTTCCCGCTTCGGCAACGCCGAAACCCGAGGGCTCGATACGGACTTCTCATTTGATACGTATGTTCCCACCGACCTAGACACGTTGCTTCCTGCCGAGATCAGGGCAAGCGACGTCTCTCTTGTAATCCTCTGCGGGAACGCCGGGGACGGAAAGACCGCATTCCTGCAGCGTCTTGTCCAGACGCTCGGCGGGGAGGCACCGCAATCCAGCGAGCGCGTATGGTCCGGGCGGCTCGCCGACCGCAAGGCGTTGATCAATCTCGACGGAGCTGCAAGCTGGAGGGGACGGTCGGCGGACGACCTACTAGATGAACTCTTTGGACCGTTCCTGGATCAACCGCCCAAAGACGGGAGCATACATCTCGTTGCGGTGAACGACGGACGACTCATGGAGTGGATTGAGCATCAGGAGATGCGCCACGGGGAGCGTCCGTTGACCCGCGCGTTGACGGCTGCGTTCACCCAACAGACCCAGGAGTTGACCTCGCATATACGACTCGTCGAGTTAAACGACCGATCTCTTGTAGGTGGCCTCGATCTCCAGCGCGGCTCCATCTCGACGCACTTCGTGGACGAACTAATCCGCCTTTTGATTGGTGGTGAGCAGGCGGCGCAGATCTGGACACCCTGCCGCACCTGCAGCGCTCAGACCCGCTGTTCGATGAAGCGATCGGCAGACATGATGGGCGCAAGCACGGATCCGGCGATTCTGGCAGAAGGCTCCCGACTTCGCGAACGGCTGACCGAAGCGCTCCAGACGGTTCATCAGCGCAACGAGATCCACATTACCGCCCGGGAGCTAAAGGCGGCGATCAGCTACGTGTTGTTCGGTCTCGACGACTGTGAGGATCTCCATCGCAACGCCGAACTAAATCCGCATGATCCAGCGGATCATGCGTTCAATCCGGAATCCCGGGGACGACAGGGAGAGCTTCTGCGTGAGCTTGCGCGGCTAGACCCAGCCCTCGAAGGTCATGCCCGTGTAGATCGGTATCTCGTTGGGAAGGGCGCGCCTGATCCCGCACATGGCGCCCGCAGATTTCGAGATGCCGTCGGTCGCGCTTTGCCACTGCGAGATGCTAGACGGCGCGCCTATCTAAGCTGGTCGAGCGACCAAGTTAGGGCTGTCGGGGGCGACGACCATGCGCTGACGCTGCGCGATGGTCGCCGGGCGAGCGAGTTCAGGACCTTCCCGTTACTGCCTGAAGATGAGCAGCTTAGGATCAAGCAGCGACTCTGCAGGGGACTGTCTCGTCTTGAGGCGCTACCCGATCTTGCCTATCGCGACCCGGATCGTGTCCCGATCCGCGTCCTGCCACGGACCCCGACGGAAACGGCGTTTTGGATTGAGAAGTCGGCCTCCCGCTTCAGACTTGACGCAGAGCGATTTCAGTCGGTCGCGGGGCTCGAAACTCTCCATCGCTTTCTGGTGCTGCGTTACGAGCCAGATCACGGTGGGAGCGAGGAACTCATCGTGCCGCTCGAACTCTACAGCCTTCTGATGGATCTAGCTGACGGGGTGCAGATCCTTGACGCCTTCTCCGACGACGTTTTCGCCAATCTCGGCGTGTTCACAAACCGGCTCGCGCAAGAGGATGAGCGGAAGCTTAACGCGTGGAACCCGGTTGAAGGGAACGTTGTGCGCCAACTTAGTGTCGTCGATGTTCGAAACCGACAGACGATCACTCTTTCGATAGAGGAAGCCTAATGGCTAACGAGACACGCCAAGTGGTCGAGTCTGTGCTGGGCAGCCAGATGACGTCGCTGATATGGACTAGCACCTACCCCCCGGCGTTTCCGTTTACCCCTCAGGACTTCTCGATCGGTGCCGTCTTGCCCATGATGCTCTACCTGTTCCGGTGGGGTAATCGGCGCGGAAAGGGGCAGTTTGCGGCTGTGTACGGGGGTGATGGCGCACCCACCATATCCTCGACCGTGGACCGTCTGATCGCAGATGGGGCGATCGAAGGCTTCGACTCCGCATCGGGCAGGGCGATACTCGGCGACTTCCTCCTTACCTCAATCCTTGAGAACAGGCGGCGCTCGGAGTCACACGACGAGCAGATCCAGCGATGCTTCGCGAACCACTACTATGCGTCTTGGATCGACCTTCCCGTAAGCGCCGCGAACCTTCGCGGCGTTCCAGAGATGGTGACGGCGCTGCTCAGCGACCAGGCCGAAGGCGAGACGATAGAGCCGTTCGCCGAACGCGGACGCTATCGCGTCGGCGCGCGCATTCAAGACAACGACTTGCTTCGGGCGCTCGCGCCTGCCACGTCGACGACAGGGATGAAGAGTGACTTGCGTTCCGATGAGCTCGACGAGACCGTTCCGCTTCCATTGGATCAGTTGCTGACAGTGCGCTTGGCTCAGGGCTGCGGCGAGGCGCCTGCGAAGGCAGTAGGACGAAACAACCCCGGGCCCATTCCCAATCAACGTCCGATAGCGGTGCGCGCGGGAGAGAATTTCCGCGACGACCTGCTAGTTTTCCTCGACTGCTACGCCGGCGGCGGATCGATGCCGCGATCAGCCCTTTTGCAGATGCTCGAATCCGCTATCGCGATCGGCCTGACGAGCATCCTGACCGGATCGATCGATATCATGAACCGCTGGGCCACATCCGGAGTGCTCCCTGAGGTTGACGAGGCCCCACAGTTTCCATTGTTCTTCGATTGCTCGAGCGGATCGGACCCGGTCCTTCGCGCGACCTCCGAGGAGTCTGGCTTCCTACTAAGGCAGGCGCTCAACCGACTGCCTGCGATTTTGATGCACGCCCGGTTGCTCGACCACTACGTGCGCAGCGAATCCGACATCGATCGGCGAAAGCTCCCGGCGACATCGCCGGACGCCACCGCCTGGCTCAACCTCACGGGAAGCCTGCTAAATGGGAGTCACGAGGAGGCTCGGGACGCCCGTCGCCATTTCGCAAAGACTGCTCGCAGGTTGCGCGATGCCGCCGACGAGGTGGGGGACCTTGAGCTTCGTATGCTGCTCGGTGAGGAAGGAGCCGACGGCGATCCAGGCCGCGGGCTCGCGGAGGCGTTGAGCGCGGCTTTTACCGGTTCATCGAGCAGCGGCACCGAGCGGCTGAACAACTTTCTGTCGTCGGCCTTGATGATTGACGAGGTGAACGGGCTCGGAAAGCGCCGGAAGGTGATGCTCCATCAGACGCGTCGGCAAGGTCAGGGCCGCAAGGGCGATGCGCTGTCTTTCGTAATGACCAACCCCGTGATCGAGTATCTCGTCCATCGACACATACGGAAGACAGGAAAGGGTCGGAAGGAGCGCCCGCTGTCCTACCCGGAGTTCCTGACTATCCTGCGCGAACGCTATGGCTTCTATGTGGATCGCGCACCCCCCAACTTCGCGGTTCCGAGCGAGGTGCTTCAGCGAAATCGAAGAATGCTCGAGCGCCGCTTGAGAGACCTGGGCCTCCTTGTTGGCGTGAACGATGCCGAACGGATGAAGAAAATCAAATGGCGATATTCTGCCCAGCAGGACGCGCAGGCAAAGGACCGAGCGGCGTGATGACACCGCAGCATGTCTCGCATTTGGCGCAGGCGATCACGAACCGTCTCGGCGCTCCCACAGCCGGCGCGGTGGCCTTCCTGCGTTGTCTGCCGTCAGAGCAAGTGGACGCCCTTGTAGACAGCGGCGCGTTCAATGTGCCGGGCTGGACCGTGAACGCCGTGGTCGACGTGACTGGCCTGCGACGAATTACAGCCGACCAAGCCGTGGAACATCGAGAGGATAAGGGTGACGCGGCCCTGCTGTTGATCGATCCATTGCGCGCCGGCGCAGGTCTTGATGGCATCTACAGTGCTGGTCGCGAGATCGGCGAAGCTGAACTCTTTCAAGAAGCGCTCAAGCTGGCCCGGAAGCCGATGTATGGACGAACAGCCGTCCTTGACAACGCCGTCTGGCGTGCTGAGCGCCTCGGTAGACGTCGCCGGCTCACACCCTGGTCGAAGTTCGATTTTTACGTGAGCGCGGCACAGGACATCGGCCGTTCCCTAGCGCGGCTCGGGCTCTGGCCGATCGCGAGCAACGATGACCCGTCGACGAGCGAGCTGGATCTCTCGGCTGAACTCGCAGATCGGCTTCTCTACGTAAGCGACACGAGGGCCATCGCGGAACGTGTGCGGGCACTTCAGCTCGAAAATGCTGAAGACCGGAACCCCGCGCTTGAGCAGGGGCTCCGATCAGCGGCAGGAATGAGCCCCGAGGAGGCTGCCCGCCACATTGAGGACCAGCCAGATCTTTGGCTTGGGTCAATCAAGCCAGGCTTCGCCACCGAGGAGCTCCGGCGGCTGCAGCTTACTTCATGGCGCGATGCGAAGGGTAACGTCCTCAAGTGGTCCGGTCTCACTCGATCGGACGACGAGGACGCCGCGCCGCGGCTAGTTCTCGACCGCACGGCTTCGACGAAGGACCGCCCGAAGCTGACGGTGCGATGGACGACGGATCCCGAACAAATCGTGGTTGGCGGCGTGGAATACCGCGTTTCCATTATTGCAGGTGAGGACGTGCTCGCTGAGCGCGTTGTGCATCACCGCGACCATCGCGTGCAGCAGGTCGCAATCGGGGTAGACGACTTTGAGGAACTAGAGGGCACAGAGAAATTCGACGCCGTCGTCGAGGTCGCCGCAGTTGGCCAGGAGACCGTGGCACCGGTGCAGAGCGAGGCGTTCATTCTGGAGTTCGGTGAGACAATCAAGCAGCTGACAAGTTCGTCGGCCCAAGCCGTGCGGACGCTCGTTGAGGGTGCAATCGCGATCGGGGACCGTGTGACATTCGACCAACTCGTCAGCGGTCCCGGCGCGGCCGGGCGGGCAGTAGAGGACAAGAAAGGGTATCTGACCTGGAGGGGCGACGCCGCGACAAGGGCAGCGAAGGTATTCCGTCCTGCGCTGCTGCGAGCTGTCGAGCGGGACTGGGCCCAGCAGGGCGGCAAAATCGGCTACTGGACCCAGGTAGTTCGGGCCGACGGGTCTCCCATCGGCGACGTAAAGTTCGTGGAAATCGAAGCCACGGATGTTAGCGCGACGACCGAGCGTGCTCGGGACGCGAGCAGAAGGCTCGCCGGCGAGCTCGGGACTGCAGGGCTACTGGGTATCGTGATACCTCCCGGCTGGACGGCTGCCGACAACTACGTGAACGCGTGGGAGAAGGCGCTCGACGCCGGCGCCCCCGTCTTAGCGAGACATGGCACAGTCGAGGTGCGTACCCAATCCGGCGTTCTGATAGGACTACTGGTGACGCCCCTGCATCCGCTTCGGTTCGCGTGGCACGCCCACTACGATCAGGTAGTCACCCATGCGCGGTTCGAGCAGGGGCTGCTGCCGGGCCACATCCAGTCATCCGTCGCGCCGATCGATTCATCTTTCTTCCCGTTCGCCCTCCCGGGCCTTGGAAACGGCCCAGGGTTCATCTTCGCTGACGTCATCGGCTTCCACACGGTCGCGATGACGGTCGACGGCGAACGCGAGCCGAAGGCAGCGACCGCGCTTCTCGCCGTTTGTCTGGAAGGGGGCACCGCTTCGGCGCTTTCCATTGGCCAGGCGAGTGCCGCCGCGATTGCGCGCGAGATCGGCCACTATCTCGATTGCTACGGAGGAGCGAGCGGCGAGAGGCCGGACCTACTGGCGGTCCAGGCGTGGAGGGCGGGTGACGGCCTAACGGTCGCTCGCGCGCTTGGCCAAGCGCTAGCGGCCCGGGGTGTTAACGATGACGATGAGGTGGAGGCGCCACTGTGCTTCACTCTCGACTTGTTCCATGCGCCTCAGGCCGACGGTGCCGGCCAATTTCTGTCGGCAGTTGGTCAGCGCCGCCGCGCAGGTGGTCAGGTGCTCGATCCGCGCGACCGTTGGCTGGCGGAGACCGCTTCACGGCCAGGCGAGGTGCTTTTTCCCCGTTTGCGGTGGGCTAAGCATCAAGAGCCTTCCATCGACGACGAACGTGCCTGGAGCAGCGTGAGGGCGTCGCATGTCTGCCTAAGTTTTGATTTGTTCGAAACCAGCCTCGGAACTGTACCGCTTTCGTCGATTTCTGAGGTGCGTCCGCTTCAAGCCTGGGGGCTGTTGCGGACCCTGGAACGGCGTGCGGTGCAGGATCTGAGCTTCGAGTGGATGACCTACTCTGCGCCGGAACAGAATGGCGAACCCGCGCCGGAGGGTCGGACGGCGAGCGATAGGCTTCGCCGCATTGATCGTGCGGTGGCCAGGGCAACCGCCCGGGCGCTCGGCGGCTCGAGCGAGGACTGGCCAGTTCTCAAGACCCGTCTTTCGGTCGAGCACCAGATAAAGATCGAGCGAATGCACGCTCAGAGCGACTGGGTGATCACCCTCGACCGGAACGCGGCTCTCGACTACTTCGACTCGCCGCAGGACAGCCCAGACGCCTATGATCGGTTCGTCATAGACACCGTGCCCGAGCGGGCGGACCTCACGGCGGTGCAGCTCGTCACCTCGACGACGAAGCTTGACGCGGTGCGCGATCTCGTCGACGAGGCGCTCGGCGACATGGGCCTCAGCAGCAGCGAGCGAAACAGCCGCTTCCTCGTAGCCAATCTCAAGGCGCTTAGCGGTAGGCTGGCTATCCGACTCGCCGACGGTGGGACTCGGACAGGTGAGCTGATAGCTCTGGCGCTGATGTATGCGCACTGTGCGGCTGGCGGCGAGCACAAAGGGCCTTGGCTCAATGTCGCGCACGGCGTACTTATTCCTGTCGACGAGATCGCGGACCACGCACCCATCGTCCAGATGCCGGCAGGCGAAGGCGAGAGCGCGCGCCGAGCGGATTTCATCCATGTTAGCGCACCCGCTAGAGGTCCGCTGGAGTTCCGCTTTGTCGAAGTGAAGCACCGACGCCACCTGAGGACTGCTCGGCAGCCAGAGATGCTCGCCCATATGGCGGCCCAGACGGGCGAGTTGCGCGAACGATGGATCGACTGGTTCTTCGGTGATGGGCTTGAGCCGCTCGATCGCGTGGTGCGACGCGCACAGCTCGCCAGGCTCCTGCGCTTCTACGTCGATCGCGCAGGGCGACACAGGCTGTCCGCGCAGGCTTTAACGCGATTGAACGCCGAAATCGATCAGCTGTTGCTCAAGGAGAACTATCTGCCCGGTACGGTCGACAGCCCAGATGTGGGCTACGTGTTCTGTCCTGAGCATCGCTCGGGGCAGGTGGAGCGGATCTATTCCGAGCTCAGCGACACCGCGCTGTGGCTGTTCGGTCCGATGATGCTGCCCGATGAGATCGGTGGCGCGGCTGCCATGATCGTCACGCCATCTGATGCGATGACCTCGGAGATCGACCCACTAGGATTGGAAGAGCGCTCATCAGGTGAGAAGCCGGTAGTAGACGATCTGGCGTCACAAGAAGGTGAGAAGCATCAGGCGGCAGAGGCTAGCGTCGCCCTAGGGCTAGGCGGGCGCCGAAATGTGCTAGACGAGCCCGCTGAAGCGCAAGTCAGTGGTTTTTTGACGAACGGCAGCACATTACAGGCCGCCGATACAGGGATCGGCGCCGTCGAAGCAGCGCCCGATCCAGTTGACATTCGTCTCGGCGAGTCTTTGACGAATTTGCCGGTCAATTGGTCGGTATCGATCCGCAGCAATCCGCATATGATGATGGTTGGTCTTCCCGGTATGGGAAAGACAACCGCGCTGATCAACATTTCGAAGCAGATGACCGCCGCTGAGATCGCGCCGGTCATCTTCTCGTATCATGACGACATCGACGAGAAGCTCGCGGACGCTATCGGACCTATGCGCACCATCGACTTCGACGGGCTGGGGTTTAATCCACTTCGCGTGGATACGCCCGGGCCGATGGCCTACATCGACGTCGCGGGGACGCTCCGTGACATCTTCGCCTCCATCTTTCCCGATCTCGGCGAGATCCAGCTTGAGGAGCTGAGGGGCGCCATCAAGCAAAGCTATGACGACCTGGGCTGGAACGACCGCAGCTCTGAACGACCCGCGCCCCCGCGTTTTCGAACGTTTCTGGACATTCTTAAATCACGTCCGAAGCCAAACCAGAACCTGCTGGCCCGCCTGCAGGAACTGGACGACTACGGATTTTTCGACGGTGACGATGGTGCGCCTGGAATTTTGGTCGATGGGAAGCCGACGCTCATCCGGGTTCATCTCAGCACCAACGAGATTGTGCAGCGCGCCTTTTCGTCTTTCGTTCTATACAGCATCTATAAAGACATGTTCCGCCGCGGTGTTCAGCAGCGGCTAACACACGTTGTTATCTTCGACGAAGCGCATAGAGCGGCGAGGCTGAAGCTGATCCCACGGTTGGCAAAAGAATGTCGCAAGTATGGTTTGGCGCTTGCTTTGGCATCACAGGGCGTACGTGACTTCGATAGTGGAGTCTTTGAGGCGATTGCGAACTATCTTGTCCTGCGCGTCACCGAAGCCGACGCCCGGAACCTCGCGCGCAATACAGGACCGACCCTCGAACAACAGCGGACGACCGACCGCCTGAAGGCTCTCCAACCATACCATGCGATGTTCTTCTCTGCGGCCTCGCAGAAACCAATTTCGTTGCGGCTCAGCGCAGGTTAAGAGCTCGTACGGTGAGCCATGCGCTGCAAGCAGTGGCTTTGAGCAGTCAATCGGTGTGACGGGCAACGATATTGCAGCTGGTCGGTTAACCAATCTCCAAATCGATGTCTTGGCACTGTCCAATAAGGCATGTTATTGCTTACCGGTCCAGCTATCGTAGTGTTCGCTGGACGTCGGAAGTGCTCGTATCGCTACCGCGACCGTGATGGTTGGGTCGATGCTGAGCGACGCTGAATTCATAGCCTGAGCTCTCCGGCCGTAGCCCTTTGCCGGATTGAAAGGAGGTAATCCACTCCAGCTCAGGGGCTATACAATGGTGTCCAGTCTAAGCACTTCCGTGCAATCCGCTGCAACAAGCGGGCGGAAAAAAACCGCGAAACATCCCGTCTTTGCCGTAACGCTATTCAACAGCCGCGGCACCTGTCTCTTCCAGCTCACCCTCCAGGCCTGCTCCTATCCGGATGCGGTGGCGCGGGCGCAGAACGCTTATTGCCACGTCCTTCTTGGGCTCAGCGATCTGCGCGATCTTAAGAGCGATGAGGAGAACCTAACGGTCGATCCGTCGAGGACGATCGTGACGCCGGCTCGGACGCCCGGAAGCATCAGGCTTACATACTTCGTCCGGATCGCTGGCGAGCCTCAGCCTGTGGAGCACATGCGCAGATTGCGCAAGGACGACGCCATCGCCCTACTGCGCAGCGTGGCTGAAGCCGATACAGCGCTGCTGAGGGTCCTGACCGAGGCCCGGACCATCGACTTGTGTCCGGCCCACATCTGGTCGCCGGGTTCCGGGTGGCTGACCATCGATTCCTGCTTCCGGGTAACCGACGCCAACGGCCGCATGCGCGCCCTTCACCCGGCCTCTCCTGCCCTACGCCTCGCAGCGGTGTGAGATCGCCTGCAATGTTGCCCCCCGTGAGGGGCGTTTATCGCGTTGAAGGTTAGCCCCCCTGTTATCGGCTCTGGCTGATCCTTCCGGTTTTTCGGAAGGGTCCGGGGATGACGGGTGTGGAGACGATCGCGCGGATCCGGTTCGAGCATTTCCAGAACGGCAAGGGGATCAAGCGGATCGCCCGCGAGCTCGGCATTGCGCGCGACACGGTTCGCAAGGTGCTCCGCTCGGGCGCGACCGAGTTCACCTACAAGCGCGAGGTCCAGCCGCAGCGGAAGCTCGGGGCCTGGGTGGAGGCGCTGACCGGCATCCTCGAGG
>NZ_FOAN01000012.1 GCF_900109525.1 Allobosea lupini
CCGGATGCCGGCGAGACGACGGCCCAGCAATACGAAGGCTTCGCCCCGGCGACCGAGTTCGTGCTCGACAAGACGCAGGACGGCTTCGCCTTCGTCGACCGCGCCAAGTTCAAGGCCGGCTTCGCTCACGATGTCTCCGATGCGGATGTCGCCTTCATGCGGGACTCGCAGGTGCCCATCAACCTGTCCGCCTTCGGCACCAAGCTGAAGAACGCCGCCTGGCGGACCAAGCCGAGCTGGGCTGTGATCGCCAGCGAGGACAAGGCCTTCGACCAGGCGATGCTCGACCACATGGCCAAGCGCATCGGCGCCAAGGTCACGAAGGTCTCGGCCAGTCATGCACTCTTCATGACCCAGCCGAAGGTCGTGGCCGATGTGATCGACCAGGCCGCTCGGCAGGCGGCGTCTGCCGCAAAGTAACCGGCCAGCCGCCTTCAGCTGCTCTCAGGGCAGCCCCAAGAAATCAAAAAGGACCGAACGATGACTGACAATGACGCTCCCGGCGATGCTGCGGGCTCCGAACGACGCGCGCGCGAAAATCAGGCTGAACGCCGCGCCCGTCTCCAGTCGACCTACGACTTCGTCATCTGCGGAGCCGGCTCGGCAGGATCGGTAATCGCGCGTCGCCTGGCCGACAACCCAGCCTGCAGCGTTCTGCTAGTCGAGGCCGGACCGGATGACGAGGCAGATTCTGTCCTCAATCCCGCGCTGTGGCCCACCAATCTCGGCTCAAAGCGTGACTGGGGATTCCAGGCTGAGCCAAACCCGCATCTCGACGGCCGAGCTCTCTCGATTTCGATGGGCAAGGGCCTCGGCGGCGGCTCCAGCGTGAACGTCATGGTCTGGGCCCGCGGCCACCGCAGTGATTGGGAGCACTTTGCGGCAGAGACGGGTGACGCCGGCTGGAGCTACCGCTCGGTGCTCGACATCTATCGTCGGATTGAGAACTGGCAGGGCAAGCCGGATCCGAAATACCGGGGCACCACCGGGCCGGTCTGGGTTCAGCCCGCGAAGGATCCAAGCCCCATTGCCAGCGCCTTGCTCGATGCGGCGGAGGGCCTCGGTATTCCTCGCTTCGAGCACCCCAATGGCGCGATGATGGAGGGCGAGGGAGGCGTCGCCTACTCGGACATGCTGGTTCGCGAGGGCAAGCGGCACTCCCTCTACCGGGCATATGTCCGGCCGATTGCCGATCGCCCGAACCTGACAATCCTCACCGAAACCATCGTACGCCGCGTCCTGTTCGACGGGCGTCGTGCCTCCGGCGTGGAGATCGAGCGGGCCGGCACGATCTCGACTATCAAGGCGAACATAGAGGTCGTAATCTCGACTGGCGCGATCAACACGCCCAAGCTGCTGATGTTGTCCGGCGTGGGCGATCGTGACGAACTGCAACGGCTGGGCATACCGGTCGTCCAACATCTTCCCGGTGTCGGCCGCAATCTGCAGGACCACGTCTCGTTCGGATGCACTTGGGAATACCGTGAGCCGATTGCTCCGCGCAACAGTGGCAGTGAGGCGAAACTCTATTGGAAAAGCCGTCCCGACCTCGCCGAACCAGATCTCCTATTCTGCCAGGTGGAATTTCCCGTCCCAAGTGAGCGCACGGCAACGCTGGGGGTGCCGGCCCATGGCTGGACGATGTTCGCCGGACTTGCTCGGCCTTTCAGCCGAGGAAAGATACAACTGAAGTCTGCCGATCCCAGGGTCACGCCCATCGTCGATGCCAACATGCTGTCGGATCCGCGGGACCTGGAGGCGGCTCGTGCATGTGTGAAGCTCAGCCGGGAAATCGGTCGCAGCCATGCCTTCCAACCTTTCGTGATTGGCGAGCGCATCCCCGGAAACGACAAGGCAGTCGACGACCCGTTCATTCGGGACGCAGCGGTGACGTATTGGCATCAATGCGGCACTGCTAAGATGGGGTCAGATGACATGTCGGTGGTGGACGCCAAGCTGGCGGTTCACGGGTTAACAGGCCTTCGGATCGCCGATGGTTCAGTGCTGCCGCGCGTCACGACTGGTAACACCATGGCCCCTTGTGCCGTTATCGGCGAGCGGGCTTCCGACATCTTGCGGCGGCAGTACGAGCTGTAGGCCGGACTTCCTAACCAAACCATGCTGAAGCGCGCTGGCCGCGCTTCAGCCATCACCGCATGGCGCTTGGGAGGCACATCTCTGGGCAGTTCCGTTCGATGGACCGGCCGCGATGCGCCGATTGTGTCAAAAAGGATCCGTGGCAATACTTCGTGTGAAATCGTCCGGCCGAAGCGTAAAATTCGTGTCTGCGCTGACAGCCAGGTCCGTCGTAGAGGGCTTTTCCCGAAGAATTGAAGAACCACTTTCCCCGAGCGCTGGGTGTGCCTCATCCCTGGCCGCATGCGCCTGCGCCAGGACGACACGGCCTCGCTTAACATCCTCGCCCGTCGCGCGTGTATGCATTCGGAGACCCTGCCGTGCCCCAAGTTCCGGGTAATGCTAAGAGGCTTTTGCGTCGATCGACTTTTCAACTTGGCCGGGGAGCAACTGACTTGAAGAATATTGCCTTTGATAAGTTGGACTGCTGAGACCTGCCGGATTAATTCGAGAAGCGGGCTCTGTGGTTGCTAATGAGCTGTCGGATCGATCGCCACTCGGCATCCTCGGCGGATTGCTTCATCAACGTCCAATCATCTATCCTGCTGCCGAAGAGGGGAGGCAGATGAGCGAGTATGATTGGCGCGGCTATATCGACGTAACGGATATCCCGCTGGCGCGCCTGGTGGTCGAAGCGTTCCGGCTCTCGTTGCCCGTTGGCCGAGGCTATGAAGCCCCATTCATGCGAGCGCTTTCGGAGGAAGAAGCATTACAATCAGTCCAATATCACACTAATTGTGCCAGCGTCGACTATATTTACGGCCGCGCGGTTAAGCTGTTGGTTAGATTTGATCACAATACAGGCCGAGCGTACCTACCAGTGGAGTGGCCCTATCATAACTCTGAACAGCTTAGCCGACTGCTTGAACGTGCTGGGCTGCATGACGTTCAACCAGATCTCCTTTATGCCTCCAAGCACTCTCTGGAGAGGGTGAAAGATGAAGAGGATAGCGCACGCAAGCGCGATCTGATTGTTCTTGTTGAACTGGCCGAACGTATGGGTCGAAGCCGTTTTGATCGCGTCCTTGTAGATGCAACTTCGGCTTGGGGCATCGCTGCGATGCCTCATTTACTCTCAGCGGTGCGTCAGGGCTGGGCGCGTACAACCGATTACAAGCTGTTCTCGCTAACAGATGCCGGTCGAACTGTTTGCGCCCAGGCTATCAAGAAAGCGGGCGGCGCCGCCGATTGATCGATCTCAAGATAGGCGGCTGCGGCGCTGGACTCAGCACAAATCGCCGGTACGAGTGACCCCCGCGGTGATGTCTGAGATCGGGCCCACGGGCCGTCGTTGCATCGACTGCTCGCCGGTGGCCCGCAGTTTCAACGTTCGGAAGATGAACGCGAGCACGCGGCTTGAGCCGTTCGCCTACTGGCCGGAGCCCGCGACCGGTTTGGTTCCCGGCTCCCTGGTTGTATCGCCAATGGCAATCGGATCGGCGCACACGATCGCGCCAGCCCGAAGGACCCGATTCGAAACGTGTGTTTTGTATTCTTCCCATGTCCCGATCGGCGCTTGGCACGCTCCGCAACACACGGTCGCCGAAGCGTACAACGAGCTGGGCAGCGAGACGGCAGGCGAGCCACAGAACTGACATTCAAAATCTCGGTGCACGCTCATGCAGACCTCCCTCGCGACGCTTTATACGCGCGATCATGGGATGGGTTCCCACTCGGACTACAGAGCGCAGAACGCGCCACAGATGCTGGCGCTAAAGCGGTGCCGATCCAAATTCCCAAGCACGCGCAGCCATCACGCTCTGGAGGCTTCGCCGGAAGTCAGCTTCTGCAATCCTACTTCGTCGGAGTGGGAGCGGCGTTACCGCCTTCGTTCGCCTCTATGGGCTGATTGCCTTGCCCGCAGGAGTTGTCGAGCACATCTCGGCCTTGGCGACGATGATGCCGGCCGACGCCTACGACCTCATCCGCGAGCAGGCCTTGAAACTGACGGCCAAAGGCAATGGCAAGCTGCTGCTCGCGATTAGAGCGGCTGCCAGCTGCCCGACCGGGGATAAGGAACACGGCCAGCGTAGTTCCGCGCCCCAAGCTGACGATGCGAGGCCAGAAACAAGACGTCTTCGTTTGGAACTCCCTTCGGACCTGCCGGTTCTTCTGAGGTGGCATGATCGAGGATGATGTGCAAAGCGGCTCAGCTGGAACTCCGCGGATATATTATCTGCATCCGACGCTCGGTGGCGGACCTGAGACCTGGGATGGCCATCTCCTACGCGCTCAGCGATTGGGGTTTTCTCATATCCTTTTGGCGTGGCCCTTCTCTGCATCGGACGATCTTTTTCTGACCCATGACATTGATTCAATCGCCGGGCAGCCGGCGTCCGGCGTGCTTGACAGGCTGAACAGCCAATGTCGGGCACACGGCCTGCAGCTCTGGATCGATGTTGCCATTGATCGGGCTGACGGTACGGGCCCCTTCGTCGCACAGCACGAGGACTGGTGGCACGAGGCCGCCGCGGCCAATCTCGATCCTCGCACGATCCATCGCCAGCATGAGCAAACCGTCCGATTTGTCGATGAAGCTGTGCGCCGGGAACTGACTTTGTTTTGGCAGGATCGCTTGCTGCGATGGCAGCGGGCAGGGATCAGCGGTATCCGCTGCCATAACGCGGCCGAGCTCGATCTCGAGTTCTGGCAGGACATCCTCCAGCCGGCGCAGGACGCGCAGGGGTCCTTTGCTGCCTTTGGGTGGATGCCAGGGCGGCCGCGGCCAGACCTGGTCGAGGCTAGCAAGGCTTTCCAATACCTGCCCTCGTCTGTGGCGTGGTGGACGGGCGGTGAACACTGGCTGATGCAAGAGTACAACGATCTTGCGGGAAGCGCGCCATTGATCGGCTTTCCGGAGGACCCGTTCGGCGGACGCATCACCGAGCCGGCCGCCATCAATCTCGATCGTCGGCACAGCCTTGCGGTGAGTGCGGCTGCACTGCTGGCCGACGGGTGGCTCATGCCGATGGGGTTCGAATTCGAAATGGAAGCGCCCTTCATCGAAGCCCGTCGAGAGGATTTTGAGGAAGCCTCCTCGCACAGGACGGACGAACTGCAAGAGCAGATCAGGGCGCTCAACCGGGCTGTCGCGACAAATTCGGCCGCTGCCATCCGGTCTATGCGAGGGCTGGAACTCCGCAGCGATTTCGCTGCGATTGTGCGTGTCGAGGATGAGCGCCCGGCTCGGCTCGTTTTACTCAATCGAGATCCGATCAACGCGTGCGAGCCCGATATGGATCGGCTGGCGGCAAAGGTCGAGGCGAGGCCACAGGGGACGAATGTCGACCGTCGTTTGCCTTCGGCTACGGGCAGTCAAATCGCGCTCTCAAAGACCCGGCCGGTACAGAACGAGACCGTCCTGCCACCGCAGGAGTGGATGGGTCTCCATGCCGACAGGTTGGCTATCGAGGCCGTGACACCAGCGGTCGACAATGGCCGCTTTGCGGCCAAGCGTACGGTTGGTGACGTCGTCGCGGTCGAGGCCGACATCTTCAGCGATGGTCATGACGTGCTTGCGGCCGAGCTGCGCTGGCGCGCCGTCGATGAGAGCGAATGGTCGCGCGCGCCGATGCGCTTGCTGGTCAACGATCGCTGGCGCGGCGAATTTCCGCTGCTGCGGACGGGCCGCCATGTCTTTGCGATCATGGCCTGGTGGAGCGAATTTGGCACATTCCGGCGCGATCTTGGCAAGAAGCACGCGGCCGGCGTGCCGATCGCGCTGGAGCTCCGGGAAGGGCGGCTGATCCTCGAAAAATTTGCCGCAACCGCACCAGCTGCCGACAGGCCGGTCATCGAGCGGCACCTGCAGCAGCTCGTCGGAGCAGACAGCGATCAGGTCGCCAACCTGCTCTCGGACGAGCTCGGGCTCGCAATGGAGCGCGCCGATCCACGGCAACATACCATCAGCTCCGAGATATACCCGGTCGATGCCGATCGCGAGGCCGCCTCGTTTTCAAGCTGGTACGAACTCTTTCCGCGCTCGATCACCGACGATCCCGCGCACCATGGCACGTTTCGAAATGTCATCGGCCGCCTCCCGGCGATCAAGGCGATGGGCTTCGACGTGCTCTATTTCCCGCCGATCCACCCGATAGGCACGACCAATCGCAAGGGCCGAAACAATACGCTGACACCAGCGCCTGATGATCCCGGCAGCCCCTATGCCATCGGCTCGCCGGAAGGCGGCCACGACGCCATCCATCCGGAACTCGGCACGCCAGAGGATTTCCGCGCTCTGGTCGAGGCGGCGGCAAAGCACGGGCTCGAGCTAGCGCTTGACTTCGCGATCCAATGTTCGCCCGACCACCCCTGGCTCCGCGAGCATCCTGACTGGTTCCAATGGCGGCCGGATGGCTCGATGCGTTATGCCGAGAACCCGCCGAAGAAGTATCAGGATATCGTCAATGTCGACTTCTATGGGCCTGGCGCGATTCCCGGCCTCTGGCTGGCCCTGCGCGACGTTGTCCAGCATTGGGTCGATCAGGGCGTTCGCATCTTCCGGGTCGATAATCCGCACACCAAGCCATTCCCGTTCTGGGAATGGCTGATCTCCGATATCCGTTCACGCGATCCGGGCGTCATTTTCCTGTCGGAAGCGTTTACACGACCCAAGGTGATGTATCGCCTCGGCAAAGTCGGCTTCACCCAGTCTTATACTTACTTCACCTGGCGCAACAGCAAAGCTGAGCTGACGGAATATCTGACGCAGCTCAACGAAGCGCCGGTGCGGGACCTGTTTCGGCCGCACTTCTTCGTCAACACCCCCGACATCAATCCGGCTTTTTTGCAGAGCTCAGGGCGGCCGGGCTTTCTGATCCGCGCGGCGCTGGCTGCGACATTGTCCGGCCTGTGGGGGGTCTATTCCGGCTTCGAGCTTTGCGAGGCCGCGGCGATCCCTGGCAAGGAGGAATATCTCGACAGTGAAAAATACGAGATCAAGCCGCGGGATTGGCAGGCGCCGGGCAACATCATCGCGGAGATTACCCGGCTCAACCAGTTGCGGCGCAGCCATCCGGCGCTGCAAAGCCATCTCGGCCTGACCTTCTACAATGCGGCGGACGACAACATTCTGTACTTCGGCAAGCGCGTGGGCAGCGCATCCGAGATCATCCTAGTCGCGATCAATCTCGACCCGTTCGGCGTGCATGGCGCCTCGATCGAGGTTCCGCTCTGGGAATTCGGACTGCCGGATCACGGCACCGTCGCCGTTGACAACCTGATGCGCGGCGCCCGCTTCGACTGGCATGGCAAATGGCAGACGATCCGGCTCGATCCGCAGGACACGCCCTTTGCGATCTGGCGCATCACGCCCGGGAGCAGGTTTCAATGATGGATGCGAGCCTTATTCAGACCGTCGCGGCGGACGCGGCCGATCCGCAATGGTACAAGGATGCGGTGGTCTACCAGCTCCATGTGAAGTCGTTCTTCGACGCGAACGGCGACGGTATCGGCGATTTTCCGGGGCTGATGGCCAAGCTGGACTACATCGTCGAGCTCGGCGCAACCGCCATCTGGCTGCTACCGTTCTACCCTTCGCCCCGCCTCGACGACGGTTACGACATCTCCGAGTACAAGGCCGTCCACCCCGACTATGGCACGGCCGCAGATGTCAGGCGTTTCATTCGCGCGGCCCATGAGCGGGGGCTGCGCGTCATCACCGAACTCGTCATCAACCACACCTCGGACCAGCACCCCTGGTTTCAGCGGGCGCGGCGGGCCAGGCCGGGCTCGGCGCACCGGAACTTTTATGTCTGGTCCGACGACGACAAGCTCTACTCCGGCACGCGCATCATCTTCCTCGACACCGAGCGCTCGAACTGGACCTGGGATCCGGTGGCGAAGGCCTATTTCTGGCACCGCTTCTATTCGCATCAGCCAGACCTCAACTTCGACAACCCTGCCGTTCTCAAAGCGGTCCTGGGGGTGATGAAGTTCTGGCTCGAACTCGGCGTCGACGGCCTTCGTCTCGATGCAGTCCCCTACCTGATCGAGCGCGACGGGACTTCGAACGAGAATCTGCCGGAGACGCACGACATCTTGCGGAAGATCAGGGCCGAGCTCGACGCCACCTTTCCCAACCGCATGCTGCTGGCCGAGGCCAATATGTGGCCGGAAGACACCCAGGCCTATTTTGGCGCCGGCGACGAATGCCACATGGCGTTCCATTTCCCGCTGATGCCGCGGATGTACATGGCGATCGCGCAGGATGATCGCTTTCCGATAACCGACATCATGCGGCAGACACCGGATATTCCGGAGAATTGCCAATGGGCGATCTTCCTGCGCAACCATGACGAGTTGACGCTCGAAATGGTCACGGACAAGGAGCGCGACTATCTCTGGAACTTCTACGCGTCGGACAGGCGCGCACGCATCAATCTCGGAATCCGGCGAAGGCTGGCGCCGCTGCTCGAACGCGACAGGCGCCGGGTCGAGCTGATGACCAATCTACTGTTGTCGATGCCGGGTACGCCAGTGATCTATTACGGCGACGAGCTCGGCATGGGCGACAACATCTTCCTTGGCGATCGCGACGGCGTGCGCACGCCGATGCAGTGGTCGCCGGACCGCAATGGCGGCTTTTCGGTGGCCGATCCCGCCAGCCTCGTGCTGCCGCCGATCATGGACCCGCTCTATGGCTTCAGCGCCGTGAATGTCGAGGCGCAGACCCGCGATCGCCATTCCCTGCTGAACTGGACCAGGCGCATCCTGGCCGTCCGCAAGGAACACAAGGCTTTCGGCCGCGGGACGCTGCGCTTCCTCTATCCGAAGAATCGCAAGGCTTTCGCGTATCTGCGAGAGCATGACGGCGAAACGATACTTTGCGTCTCGAACCTCTCGCGCTCGGCGCAGGCTTTCGAGCTCGACCTGTCGGAGTTTGCCGGCCGCCATCCCGTCGAGATGCTCGGCAATTCGGTCTTTCCTGCCATCGGTCAGCTCACCTATCTGCTGACACTGCCGCCCTACAGCTTCTACTGGTTTCTCCTGGTGGAAGGTGCGCAGGCTCCGTCTTGGCATGCGCAGGCGCCGGAGCCGATGCCCGACTACACGACCTTCGTGCTGCGCGGCGGCCCTGACGAGATGATCACGCCGCAGCACCGGCGCGAATTCGAGACCAATATCCTGCCGCCCTACCTCGCCAAGCGACGCTGGTTCGCGGCCAAGGACCAGAAGCTCGACAGCGCGCGCGTGGCGCTGACGGCGCGCATTGGCCCCAATCGGGAGATGGCGCTCGTTGCGGTCGAGGCGACGCATGGCGGCGGCGGCGAGCGCTATCTTCTGCCGCTCGGCATCAGCTGGGATGAGGAGGTCACCACAGCGCTGCAGCAGCAACTCGCTCTTGCGCGCGTGCGCCGCGGTCGGCGTACCGGATTTCTCACTGATGCCTTCGCATTGCCGGGCTTCATCCACGAACTGCTTCGCCTCCTCAAGGCGGGCGCGGAAGTCAG
The DNA here is from genome assembly GCF_900109525.1 of Allobosea lupini. Classification (GTDB taxonomy): domain Bacteria; phylum Pseudomonadota; class Alphaproteobacteria; order Rhizobiales; family Beijerinckiaceae; genus Allobosea; species Allobosea lupini. The sequence goes on from NZ_FOAN01000012.1 coordinate 9,588, forward strand.
GAGTGCGTCGGGAGTGGTGTCATTCAAGCCGACAGCGGCGTTTGGCGCCATCGAGATCGTGCCGGAGGATCCAGTGCGGTGGCTTTCGGCCGAACAGTCGAACTCCTCCGTCGTCGTCGATCACAAGGTGATGCTGAAACTGTTCCGGAGGCTCGCGCCTGGCCGCCATCCAGAGGCGGAGATGATGCGCGCGCTGACCGAGCGCGGCTTTGCCAACGCGCCGGCTCAGCTGGGCGAGATTGTCCACGTGCCGGAGGAGGGCGAGGAGGAGGTGCTAGGCGTCGTCCAGGCGTTCATCCCGGGCGAGGGTGATGCCTGGGATTGGGCGGCGTCCTATTTGGGCCGGGTTCTCGACGAACTCTCGCGCGAGGGGGCCGATCTCGCCGACCTGCTTTCGACCTTTGAGAGCTTTGCCGCTATCCTCGGGCGCCGCCTCGGCGAGATGCATGTCGCTCTGTCGCAGCCGACCGACGACGACGCTTTCGCACCGGTTTCGGCCGACGACGCACAGGTCGAGCGCTGGGTGAAGCGGATCGAGGGTCGCGTCCTGACGGCTTGCGAAAATCTCGGCCGGCAGCGTCATCAGTTCGGCGAGGACGAACGGGTCCTGGCCGACAGCGTCCTGTCGCGCCAGAATGCCTTGGTCGCTCTGGTGAAGCGGCTGTGCAAGGCCGGGCGAGGAAGCCTGCTTCATCGTATCCACGGCGACTTTCATCTCGGCCAGACCCTGGTTTCGAGCGGCGACGTCATGATCATCGATTTCGAGGGCGAGCCTTCGCAGCCGCTGGCGGAGCGCCGGGCCAAGGACAGCGGCTGGCGCGATGTCGCCGGCATTCTGCGCTCGTTCGATTATGCGCTCGAGGCAGCACGCCGCAGCCCTGCCGCGGCAAGCCACGACGGCGCATATGCCACCCTTGCGGCCGCGTTCAGGGAGAGAATGCCTCAGGCGCTGTTGCAAGCCTATTCAGAGGCGACCGCCGAACGGCGCGGCGATGGGTCCAAGGATGATAGAGCATTGCTCGATCTGTTCATGGTCGAGAAGGCCGCCTACGAGATCAATTACGAGGTTAGCAACCGGCCCGACTGGCTCGGCGTCCCCTTGCGGGGGTTGACCGACCTCATCGATCGATTGCTGAGCGGGAAAGCTGCGAATGAGTGATCGGAAACTAGAGCGGATGCCGCCGCTGGATCCGGAGATCGCGGCAGCCCTGGCGCGCGGGCAATTTGGTGATCCCTTCGCTGTGCTCGGCCCGCACCCGGGCCCTGACGGAAGGTTCGTGCGCGTGTTCGCGCCCGGCGCCCAGTCCGTCGCGGTGATGCAAGGCGAACAGCGCGAGCGGATCGAACTGGCCAGGCGCGATGCGCCCGGGCTCTTCGAGGGTCCGATCGGGGAAGGCGCCTACCTGCTCGCAATCTCCTGGCCGGGCGGCGAGCAAATCACTGAGGACCCTTATGCCTTCGCCCCTGTGCTAGGAGATTTAGATCTCCATCTGATCGGCGAGGGCCGGCATCAGCGGCTCGCGGATGTGCTCGGCTCCAATCTTGCGATGGTGGACGCCGTGCCCGGCGTGCGCTTCGCTGTCTGGGCTCCCAATGCCAGCCGAGTGTCGGTCATCGGCGGTTTCAACAGCTGGGACGGGCGACGCCATGTCATGCGGCGGCGCGGCGGCAGCGGCATCTGGGAGCTTTTCATACCGCGGCTCGGCAGCGGCGAACTCTACAAATACGAGATCGTCGACCGACACGGCCAAGTCTTGCCGCATAAGGCAGACCCGGTAGCGCGAACGGCCGAGCGCCAGCCGGGCACGGCTTCCGTCGTGCCGCGGCCACCCTCCCATGTCTGGCGCGATGACGCATGGATGAGATCGCGCGCCGCCCGCCATAAGGCGACGTCCCCGATCTCGATCTACGAGTTACACGCTAGCTCATGGGCGCATGCTTCGGACGGAACGACGCTAGACTGGCGCGGTCTGGCGGCTCGACTGGTTCCCTATGCCAAGGAGATGGGCTTCACTCATATCGAGCTCTTGCCCGTGGCAGAGCATCCGTTCACAGGGTCTTGGGGCTATCAGCCGCTCGGCCTCTACGCTCCGACCCGGCGTTTCGGCGATCCGGAGGACTTCGCGATCTTCGTCGACGCCTGCCACCAAGAGGGCATCGGCGTGATCGTCGACTGGGTGCCGGCGCATTTCCCTTCCGACGCGCATGGCCTGGCGCGCTTCGACGGAACCGCGCTCTACGAGCACGAGGATCCCAGCGAGGGGTTCCACAAGGACTGGAACACGCTGATCTACAATTTCGGTCGCCGCGAGGTCGCAGGCTTCCTGATCGGCAGCGCGCTGCACTGGCTCGAGCATTTTCATGTCGACGGCCTGCGGGTCGATGCCGTGGCCTCGATGCTCTACCGCGACTACAGCCGCAATCCCGGCGAATGGCGGCCGAACATCCACGGCGGACGCGAAAATCTCGAGGCCATCGACTTCCTGCGCCATCTCAATGAGGTGGTGGTGGAGCGGCATCCCGGCGCCATCATGATCGCTGAGGAATCGACGGCCTGGCCCGGTGTCACGCGTCCGACCGGCGAGGGCGGCCTCGGCTTCCACTACAAGTGGAACATGGGCTGGATGCACGATACGCTGCACTATCAGGCACGCGATCCGATCCATCGCAGGCACCATCATCATGAGATGACCTTCGGCCTGGTGTATGCCTTCGCCGAGCACTTCGTCCTGCCGCTTTCGCACGACGAGGTGGTGCACGGCAAAGGCTCGCTGCTCGGCAAGATGCCAGGCGACCGCTGGACCAAGCTGGCCGGGCTGCGCGCCTACTTCTCGTTCATGTGGACACACCCGGGCAAGAAGCTGCTGTTCATGGGTGGCGAGATCGCCCAGGAGCGCGAGTGGGACCACGACGGCGAAATCGATTGGGACCTGCTCCAGGATCCCGGCCATGCGGGCATGCAGCGCCTGATCAGGGATCTCAACCGCATTTACCGCGAGCATGCGGCGCTGCACGCCACCGACTCCGACCCGAATGGCTTCCGATGGGTGGTGCAGGACGATCGCGACAACAGTGTCTTCGCTTTTGTCCGCCAGAAGCCTGGCTCTCCGACGGTGCTCGTGGTGGCGAACCTGACACCTGTGCCGCGATCGGGCTACCGACTGGGCGTGCCGGGGGCGGGCACATGGCGCGAGGCGCTCAACAGCGACTCGGCCTTCTACGGCGGCTCCGGAGTGGGGAATGGCGGCGGTGTCCGGGCGATCGATGCAGCCAGTCACGGCTATCCAGCCAGCGTCGATCTCGTATTGCCGCCGCTCGCGACGCTGGTCTTCGTCGCCGAGACCTGAGCCGGTGCGCCCATGAAACGAGAGGCTAGCCATGCTCGATGCCAGTCGTGACATCGCTGCCGCATCCCCAAGCGCGATACCTCGCTTCGGGGCGTGGCGAGAGAAGAACGAAACCGTTTTCCGGATCTGGGCGCCGGCCATCGCAAAACTCTCAATCGAGATCGATGGATCTGCCGGGGTGGCAATGGCTCCGCTCGCCAATGGCTGGCATGAATACCGCGCAGATCTCCCCTTCGGAACGCGCTATCGCTATCTGCTGCCTGACGGCACCGCCATACCTGATCCGGCCTCGCGCCGGCAGGAGGGCGGCGTCCATGGCGAAAGCGTGTTGGTCTCGCCGGACGATCATGTCTGGCGCTGCCCCGACTGGCGCGGCCGGCCCTGGCGGGAGACGATCCTCTACGAGCTGCATGTCGGCCTGCTCGGCGGCTTCGTCGGGGTCGAGCGCGAACTGCCGCGGCTGGCGGAATTGGGCATCACGGCGATCGAACTGATGCCGATCGCCGATTTTCCCGGCAGCCGGAACTGGGGCTATGACGGCGTGCTGCAATTCGCGCCCGCTGCGGCCTACGGCAGCGCGGCAGAGCTCAAAAGCCTGATCGACCGGGCTCATGAGCTCGGCCTCAGCGTTTTTCTCGATGTTGTGTTCAACCATTTCGGTCCTGATGGCTGCTATCTGCACACCCATTCGCCGGAGTTCTTCAAAGCCGGAAGCCAGACGCCCTGGGGGGCTGGCATCGACTTCGATCGGCCCGAGGTTCGCGCCTTCTATCGGGCTTGCGCGGTTCAATGGCTCGACGAGTTCCGCTTCGACGGGCTGAGGTTTGATGCGGTCCACGCCATTCCCTCCGCCGAGTTCCTGCTCGAGCTCGAGCAGGACATTCGCGCGGCACTGCCGCGCGAGCGGCATATTCATCTCGTCGTCGAGAACGAGGACAATGACGCCGATCTACTCGGCGCCTATGACGCGCAATGGAACGACGATTTTCATCACGCCGTCCATGTCCTGCTGACCGGCGAGACGCGAACCTATTATGCGAGCTTCGCGCCGGCGCCTTTGCGCCATCTCGCCCGGATCCTCGAGAGCGGCTTTGCCTTCCAGGGCGAGGTGACGCCGAGCCGGGGGCGGCCGCGCGGGAAGCCGAGCGGCCATCTCGCGCCGAGCCGCTTCGTCAATTGCCTGCAGAACCACGACCAGATCGGGAACCGACTTTTCGGCGAGCGACTGCTCGCTCTGGCGGAGCCTGCCAAGGTCAAGGTCGCAGCAGCGCTGCTGCTGCTCAATCCGCAGATACCGATGCTGTTCATGGGCGAGGAGCACGGCAGCCGCACGCCTTTCTATTACTTCACCGACCACAACGAAGAGTTGGCCCAGGCGGTCCGCGAAGGGCGCAAGCGCGAATTCGCGCATGAGGACCATGGCGGCGACCCGCTTGCGCTCGATCCGAACGCAGCCGACACCTTTGAAGCCTCGCGACCGCAGCCGGGCGACGATGCGTATGATTGGCTCGCACTTTATCGCGAACTGATCGGAGTCCGGCGCCGCCTGATTGTACCCGATCTCGACAATTGCCGCAGCACGGGCGCCGAGCCGCTGGGCGCGCAGGCGCTTAAGGCGATCTGGCGCCTGGGCAGGTGCTCGCTCGTTCTGTTCGCGAATTTCGGCGAGGAGGCTGTCAAAGCACCATCGTCCGCCGGCCGAGCGATCTTCTCGCTTGGCACTGCCGTCCTCGAAGCCGATGCGGTGCAACTCGAGGGTCCGTCGTTCCTGGCTCTTCTGTCCGACTGACGACGCTATCGTTCGGCGATCGCGACGCGGCAGGGCAAATCACCGCCGGCCTCCCCTGGCGCCAAGGCATGACCGGATACTGAGCCGCCGATGAGCGGCGTCCATTCGCCGCCGACCGCCGGCAGTTCGATCATCGTGTCCTGCCACCACGCAGACGGAAGCGTCAGCGCGGGCGAGATCATCGAGGCGCATCGGAGCGGGATAACGACGAGAAGAGCGGCAGACTGCGTCTCGCGCACGAAGGCGACGACATCATTCTGTCGCGTGCCCGTGACCGAGAGCGGACGATAAGGCGCCCCGATAAAGAGATCCGGCTTCGCACGCCTCGCCTGGAGGAGCCGATGCAGCACCTGCTGCTTGAGCCGGCCGTCGCGCCAGCGATGGCGGAGCATGCTCTCGTCAGCTTCGGATGCCAGCGCCTGTATGCGCGCCGCAAAGTCGACCGGCCGGCGATTGTCCGGGTCGACCATGCTCAGATCCCAGAACTCGGTGCCCTGATAGGTATCGGGCACGCCCGGCGCCGTGCATTGCAGGATCAACTGCACGATGCCGTTGAGCGCAGCGGCCGGCGCGATAGTGCCGACATGATCCTCGATCGAACGAAGGAACGTCGCGCTGCGCGAGGGATCGAGCGCCCCACGCAGGAATAGCTCCGCAACCTGCTCATAACTCTCGTTGGGAGAGAGCCATCCGGTCTTCAGCTTTGCTTCGCGCAAGGCCTTGCGCCACCAAGCGCTGAGCCGATCCGCGAATTCGCCGGCCACGGCGGATCCATCAAGTGGCCAGCTGCCAACGAGCATCTGGTAGAGCTGGTATTCATCGCCCCGATCGAGCTCAGCCGGGCGGATGGCATCGTTGAGGGCGAACCAGCCCTCCACCGTTTCTCGCCAGCGCTGCGCATCCTCGCTGATCACGGCGAGGCGCGCGCGGACATCGGCGCCGCGCTTGTGGTCGTGGGTGGCGAGGGCAAGCATTGAGCGCGGCTGGGCCGTGACCCGCTCCCGCATCAGGTCGTGGAATTCCGTGACAGACAGCGCCAGCCGCGCCGCGTCGAAGCCGACGTCGTTGCGCGAGAGCAGGCGCCCATACCGATAGAAGGCGGTATCCTCGACGCTGCGTGCAGCCAATGGCGAGGTCAACTGGTTGAAACGTTGCACGGCCGCAGCGCGAAGGTCGGCCGGAAGCTCGGACTCGCGGCCGGTCATCGCCGCGCCGATGAAGTCGAGGGCGAGATGTTCCGCCTGCGGCTGCGCCCGCGTCGTTTCGAGCGCGTCCTGGAAGAACGGCCCGGGATCTTCGATCCCATCCGCGCCGATCAGATAGGTGCGGTAACTGTGCATGTTGCAGACCAGCGCCGCCGTCGCCCGCCGCATGGCGCCGCGCGGAATGTCGACGTCGCGGCCCGCGGCCGCCGCCAGCGCCATGAGCCTGTCGACGACATATTCAAGCTGCCCCTCGAAGCCGTGTTCGAGGACCTCGCGCCGGGCACTCTGCTCCTCGTCGGAGAAGGCGGCCGGCCGGCCGCTGACCTCGGACCAGAGCGAAGCCAGGGCCGGTTCGGCGCGGCCGTCATGGAGCAGGGCCGCGACCTGGTCCATGAAATCATAGCCGGTGGTGCCGTCAACGCCCCAATCGGCGGGGAGATGCTCGCCGGGCGCCAGGATCTTCTCGACGATTAGCCAGGCAGGGCCTGGCGTCGCCCAGCTCGGACGCCGTGGCGACAAGGTTTCCAGCCGCGCGCGCAGTTTCGCGCAATAGCCCGCAGGATCGGACAGCCCGTCGACATGGTCGATCCGAAGGCCGTCGATCAACCCTTCTTCGTAGAATGCGAAAGCGAGGCGATGAGCCGCCTCGAACGCGTCCGGTTCTTCGATGCGGATACCAGCAAGCTGTGTGACCTCGAAGAAGCGACGCCAGTTCAGTCGGTCGGAGGCGTTGCGCCAGTAGTCGAGATGGTAATGCTGGCGCTCGATCAGGGCACGGAGACTTTCACCGTCCCACTCGGCTTCGGCGCCTCCGGCCGCCCGGATTTCGGCATCGTCTTCCTCGCGTACCGGAAACAGATGCTCGCTATAACGCAAGGCAAAGCCCTGCCGGGACGGGTCGTCGACCAGCGCGATCTTGCCCTGATCGAGTGCATCGCCAAAGGGCTCGCCAAGGAACGGCAGATGGATCCGCCCGGCGAGGACCGGATCGCCCTCATCGAAATCGACGTCAAACCAGGTCGCAAAGACGCTGCCTCGCCCCCGCTTGAGCAGGTCCAGCCACATGGCATTATCATCGCCGCCCACCGCCACATGGTTCGGCACGATATCGAGGATTATGCCGATGCCTTCGCAGCGGAACGCCTCGGCCATCGCGCGAAAACCCTTGGCGCCGCCAAGCTCGGGATTGATCTCGTCGTAGCTAATGACGTCGTAGCCGTGCAGCGAACCGGAACGCGCCGCAAGAATGGGCGACGAATAGACATGGCTGATGCCGAGCTGCCGCAGATAGCCGGCAAGATCGCAAGCCTTCGAAAACGGAAAGTCGCGGTGAAACTGGAGGCGGTAGGTCGAGACCACCGCGTTGAGTTGGTGCAAGGTGATTCTCCCGGCTCGAGCGGCGTCGATGCCCGCGCCTCGTCAACGTTCGAGATCAGCGGCGGTTCGGCCGCTTCCGCAGCGGTCAAAAAATCAGCGGCGGCGGGCGGAACCGCATGCGCATGGCCGCGTTCGCGCATCGGAGGTGCTCCGATGGATATTGCGCCGATCAGGTCGCCCCTCGACATGCAGCGGGTTGAGATGCGGATCGCAGCCCTGGCCGCAGTCGAGAGAGGTGTTGTCGAAGAGCTCGAATATGACGCTTTGCAGGACGCCATCGAGCACTATCGCTGCATCACAGACTGGCCTTCCGCACAGGTAAAGGCAGAGTGGAGCGGACGGGCTGCCATCGAAGTCTAATCGCATCGTCAACCGCCTTTACCAAGCTGACCAAGCCTGCGCGCAACCACCGGATCCTCGAGCAGGTCGGTTGCATTCCCGGCCAGCCGATGTCGCCAGTTCGGCTTCTCAACCGTCGTTCCGGGAACATTCGGCTGCGTCCGAATTCCGAGCGCGTCTTCGACCGGCAGGATCTTCAACGCACAGGGTGTCGCTGCGACATAGCGCACCGCCGCATCCACGACGGGGCCTGTATCGTCAGGCGCCGGCCGATCGCCTTCCGCGATGCCGGCATCACGGAAGGCGCCCCAGAGGATGCCGCGATCCCAGTCGCGAACCGCCTGATGATCGATCTCGCCGTCTGACGGATCGATATCCGAGCCCGCCCACCAACCCGCGGTCGGCACCAAGTCGTGCGTGCTGGTCATCGCGACCGCCTGTGCGTCCCAGTCCTTCGGCGGCACATAGCCATTCTGCGTCCGCTCGAAGCGGAGAACCCGCATCCCGCCGATGCCCTGATCGCTCAGCTGCTCGCGGAAGCCGTAAGGCAAGGTGCCCAGGTCCTCGCCGATCACGATGGCCCGGTGCCGCCAGGACTCGAGCGCGATCAGACGGAACAGCGTCTCGGACGGGAAGCTGACATAGGCGCCCTCGAGCGCGCCGGCGCCTTCCGGGATGAGCCAGAGCCGGCTCATGCCCATCACATGGTCGATGCGGATGCCGCCAACATGGCGCAGGCTCGCCCGCAACGTCTCGATGAAGGGTGCATAGCCGCTCGCCGCCAGCCCAAGCGGGGAGAAGGTGGTCAGCCCCCAGTTCTGGCCATCGATCGCGTAGTAGTCAGGCGGCGCGCCGATCGTAAGGCCGATCAGCACATCGCTTGGCCGGCTCCAGGCATGGCTGCCGGCGCCATCCATGCCGATGGCGAGATCGGCGATGAGGCCGACCTTCATGCCGGCCTCGCGGCAGGCTTGCTGCGCGCTCGCATAGGAGCGGGCGGACAGCCATTGCAGGAAAATCTGGTGATCGATCTCTTCGGCATGGCCGGCAGCGAAAGCGGCGACCTCGGCGCTCGCTGCGTCGCGATAATGCGCCGGCCAGTCGCGCCAGTGCAGGGCCGTCGGGTCGCGTTCGCGCTGAGCGGCATGGAGCAGTTCGAAAACCGCATGGTCCCGCAGCAGGGGCGACGCATCGGCCAGGAAGCGCTCGAAATCCTGGCGTGCCTCGATCGTGTCGGACGAGTTCCTCAGGCTCAGGAACAGCGCCTTCAACAGACGCTGACGCAGGGGCGTCGCCTGCAGCCAATCGATTTCCGACAGGCCCGACAGACGCGCCATCTCCTCGCCCAATCCGCTGCGCGCAACGACGTCGCGGATGTAGGCCTCGGGCAGTGCTGCCGCCGGATCGGCATGGAGCGGGTTGTAGAACAGCCGCGTCGAGGGAGAATAGGGGCTGAACTGCTCGGGCAGCGCGCCATAGAGCGCGTGCACCGGGCTGATCGCAAGGGCATCGGCACCCTTGCCAGCCGCCGCCCGAGCGAGCGCGGCGACCCCGGCAAAATTGCCGATGCCACCATCGAGCCCACTGCGAAGGGAATAGATCTGGGCAGCGAGACCCCAGCCGGCGTGGCCGCCAGCCAGGTCCCCGTACGTCACACAACGGCCCGGGGCAACCGCCACGGTCACATCACCGTCCGCCAGATGAACGATATGGTAGCCTGGCTCCTCGAACGGCGGCAGAATCGTTTCCTCACCACCGCCTGCCTGAGGCGACACCGTGCGCCGCCCGCCCTTTTCGAGTGTCACTTCAATCTCGCCGGTTCCCTTTCGCGCAAACGGCAGCGTGATCGGCAGCCCGACGCGCGAGACGATGAAACGCGACCCGGATCCGGCCTCTCGCATCGAGACGATCTGGAGCGAATCGGCGATGGCCGCACCTGTGTCCGCCGGAAGCCCGATCGCCAGGAGAATGGCGCGCAGACTTGCTGGTGAAACTTGGTGGATGGCGCCGGCCTGATCCGTCCAATCGGAAGCTACCCCTGCTCGGATCGCGAGTTCACGAAGGCTTTCGTCTGTCATCGGTCGCTAAGCCGCCTCGAGTGAGATATGATGAAAAGCCTGTGAGCAACGCCAAATCGCCGCACCGGACCATGCCTGTCGCAACGCAGCAAAGGTACCCGCCGTTCCCCGCTGACGCGATCGAGCCTCAACGCACCTTTGCGGAACTTGGGAGGTCTGTGGCGGTTGTTCGAAGCGTCTGATGCAGCCGGGAGATAGCTTATGAGTCGGGACAAACTCGTGAGGGATACAGCCTATGCCATCTGGGAGGCTGAGGGTCGTCCCGATGGCCGCGACTTCGAGCATTGGCGCCTGGCAGAAGAACGTGTCTCGCGCGGCGAGGCGGAGCAGGGCAAGTCCAAGACTGGGGCTGCTGCGAAGGGACGGAGCAAGAAGGTGTCGGTTAACAAGCCTGCCGCGACGAAAGAACGGTCGAAGAAGGCTGTGTAGTTGAGACTAGGCGGGCCTCCGAGCCCGCAATTCTGTTTTGGTTTCGCCCCGGCGCGCCGCCTGCGAAAAGTGCTTTAGCCTCCGAGCGCCCGGGCATACACCGAAGCGTAGTTGAAGCTCGGACGCCGCCAGTCGAAACGCTTGGACATCGCCTGGTCGCGCATCATCCTGAAGGCTCGTTTCGAGCGGAAGGCATCGAGAGCGCGGCGCACCGCTGCCGATAGACCCGCCCCGCTCAACGATGAGAACAGGAAGCCCGAAACGCCGTCCTCGATCGTGTCGACGAGGCCACCCGTGCGATAGGCGATCGGAAGCGCACCAGCCCGCTGCGCATACATCTGGCTCAGGCCGCAAGGTTCGAACCGGGACGGCATCAGCAGAAAATCGCTGGCAGCGAACAGCCGCCGTGCCTCGGCATCGTCAAAGCCGATCCGCGCTGCGACTGCATGGGGATGGCGCTTTGCCAGATGCGCGACAGCCTCTTCCAGACGCGATTCACCCTGACCCGTGACGACGAGCTGGCCGCCTGCGGCAACGATCGTCGCGGCCGCCTCGATCGACAGATCGATGCCCTTTTGATGGACGAGGCGAGAGATGATCGAAAAGAGCGGGCCTTTCGATTCCGGCAGTGCGAATGCTTTGCGGATCGCAGTCGCATTCCGGCGCTTCCACTGCCGGACCATCTGCTCGGTCGTCGCCCCGCCTCCGATCAGCGTATCCCAGCTGGCGTCGATGCCGTTGACAATGCCGGTCAGATGACCTGCCTCCATCCGGCTTCTGAGCAGCCCGTCGAGACCGCAGCCATGCTCGGGGGTGGTGATCTCTCTCGCATAGGTCTGGCTCACGGTGGTGACGTGAGAGCCGTAGAATATGCCGGCCTTGAGGAATGAAAGCATGCCGTGGAACTCGGCGCCGTCGACGCTGAATGCCTGGTCAGGGATGGCAAGAGCGGCCATCCGTCGAGGCTCGAACAGACCTTGATAGGCGAGATTGTGGATCGTCAGGATCGTCGGCGTCGACACGTCTTTCCAGCGCAGATAGCCGGCGGTGAGCCCGGACGGCCAGTCGTTGATGTGCAGGATGTCGGGTTTCCAGTTGGGATCGGCCTCGCCAGCCGCAATCTCCGCTGCAGCAAGTGAGAGGCGGGCGAACCGGATGTCGTTATCGGCGAATTCGCTGCCGCCGAACGGCCCGTAAGGAGAACCGGAGCGATCATAAAGCTCGTCACAGAGCACGGTGTAGATCGTCAGACCATCGGACGTCGCAAAGCGGCCAAGCGACCAGGGCGGCAGTTCCGCAGTGCCCGGCATCTGGCGCACGACCTCCATCACCGGCCTTGCGCTGCGGACCTGGCGGAAGCCTGGAATCAGGACGCGGACGTCGCAATGGGAGCGCATCTGCCGCGGCAGAGCGGCAGAGACCTCACCCAGGCCTCCGGCCTTGATAAAGTCGCTCATCTCGGACGTCACGAAAAGCAGCTTGGTTGTGCCTGGAAGCGGAGATGGGATGTCCTGCGGGTCGTCCTTGACCGCCTGGGCGTAGTGAAGTGCATGCGCCGATGTCGAGGACGCGGTCCTCGTTTCAGCAAGCTTCAGACTATCGGCCATTACAGGGTTCCCAGACTGCCAACCCGCAACCGGCACGCCGGTCGCTGGTTCCATGATGCAGTGCAAAATTCTCATGCAATCTTGGGGCCGATCTGGAACTGCCGGCCTCCTGCCACGTTCCCCTTGGCGCGACATCGCGTAAGGCGGATTGTCGAGAATTGGCCGTTTGCGCCAGCATCCAAGGACAATCACGACATGTCGCAAGATCAGATCGAGGTCAGGCCCGGCTCCCCAGTCGAGCTCGGGGCGAACTTCGATGGCGAGGGTACCAATTTTGCGCTGTTCTCGGCCTATGCCGATCGTGTCGAGCTATGCCTGTTTGATGACAGCGGCAAGACAGAGACGGCGCGCATAACGCTTCCGGAGTATACGGACGAAATCTTTCATGGCTATTTGCCGGGAATTCGGCCCGGGCAGCGCTATGGCTACCGCGTGCATGGCCGGTTTGCACCGGAAGAGGGGCACCGCTTCAATTCTCACAAGCTCCTGCTCGACCCATACGCTCGCGAATTCGCAGGCAGCATCGACTGGAATGAGGCCCATTACGGCTATGATCTAAACGCCGGCGACGATCGCGATCTCAGCTTCAGCGAACTCGACAGCGCGCCTTTCATGCCCAAATGCGTCGTCTGCGACTGGAAGGCCGATCCGAAGCCTCCGGTCAAGCCGCTCGTTCCCTGGGACCGAACCGTCTTCTATGAAACGCATGTCCGCGGCTTCACCCAGCTCCATCCGGCCGTGCCGGAAGCCGAACGCGGCACCTTCGACGGGCTGCGTCATGACCAGGTGATCGACTACATCCGCAGCCTCGGCGTCACCTCGGTCGAGCTGCTGCCGATTCACGCCTATCTCGACGACCATCACCTGATCTCGAAGGGCCTCTCGAATTATTGGGGCTACAACAGCATCGGCTTCTTCGCGCCGATGCCTCGCTATGAGGGCAGGACGGGCCTGGCCTCCTTCCGCGAGATGGTGAGGGCCTTCCACGATGCCGGTCTCGAGGTGATCCTCGACGTGGTTTACAACCATACCGCGGAAGGCAACGAGCTCGGGCCGACGCTCTCGTTCAAGGGCATCGACAACTTCTCCTACTATCGGACGATGCCAGAGGAACCGCGCTACTACATCAACGACACCGGTACCGGGAACACCGTCAACACCAGCCATCCGCGCGTGCTGCAACTGGTGATGGATTCCCTGCGCTACTGGGTCGAGGTTATGGAGGTCGACGGCTTCCGCTTCGACCTCGGCACCATTCTCGGCCGCGAGCCGCATGGGTTCGATCCGCGCGGCGGCTTCTTCGACGCGATCGGCCAGGATCCGGTGCTTCGTAAGGTCAAACTCATCGGCGAACCCTGGGACATTGGTCCGGGCGGGTATCAGGTCGGGGGTTTCCCGCCGGGCTGGGCCGAATGGAACGACAAGTACCGGGACACGATCCGCGCCTATTGGAAGGGCGAGGAAGGTATCATCCGCGACCTCGCGGCGCGGATCACCGGGTCGGGCGACGTTTACGACCAACGCGGACGGCGGCCCTGGGCGACCGTGAACTTCATCACCGCCCACGACGGCTTCACGCTGAACGATCTGGTTTCGTACAACGACAAGCACAACGAGGCGAATGGCGAGGACAACAAGGATGGCCACGGCCATAACCTGTCCTTCAACCACGGCGCCGAGGGACCAACCGATGATCCCGGCATCCTCAGCGTCCGCCAGCGCCAGAAGCGCAACATGCTTGCGACACTACTCCTGTCGCATGGGACGCCGATGCTGCTCGCCGGCGACGAACATGGGCATTCCAACCATGGCAACAACAATGTCTACGCCCAGGACAACGAGACGGCCTGGATGCGCTGGGAAGAGATCGGTGCCAGGGACCAGAAGCTCAGCGACTTCGTGCGGCGTGTCCTGCAATTGCGGGCCGAGCATCCGATCTTCCGCCGCGCCTCGTTTCGCGACGGCTGCCTGCTGCGCTGGATTAACCCGGCCGGCGGCGAGCAGCAGGAGGAGCATTGGGACGACCCCGGTGTCCTCGCAATCGGGCTGTTAATGCATATGCCGGATGTCGAGTCGGGCGGCGACGAGGCGCTCATGCTGTTCAACGCATTCGATGGCGAGGTCGTCTTCAAGATCCCGCCGCGCGTAAAAAGCGGGTCCTGGTCGGTGGTGCTGGACACCGAGACCGGCCCGAATTCGGACGAAGGGCGCAAGGGCCTCAAGGCCGATCAGGAGATCACGCTTTCACCGCGCTCGCTGATCGTCCTGATGTAGTCGCCGATATGGCCCGGTGTGAGCCGGGCAGCCACAAGCTTACGCTGCGCGCCGGCAGATCATCGGCCGCGTCCGCCGAGCTGAGCAGTCGAACCCAGCCTTGCTCGGCCTGCGCGAGCCGCGCGCCGACCCGGGTCCGGTTGATCGCGACGAGCACGTTGTCCGCCCGATCGCGCAGCAGCAGGCAAACCAGGTCCAGACTCTGCCAGTCCTCGTCCGCTATGGGCGAACCGTCCGGCTTGAGCCATCGCGCATTGGGCGGATCGCCGGTGCCGCTGAGGAATCCGTTACGGGACAGCAAGGGCAATTCTCGGCGAAGTCGCGAGAGATCAGCGGTGAAGGCGATCAGGCTGTCGTCGGCATTGGCCCAGTCGAGCCAGGTGGTCTCGTTGTCCTGGGCATAGGCATTATTGTTGCCGTGCTGCGTGCGACCGAGTTCATCTCCGGCAGTCAGCATCGGGATTCCGCGTGACGCGAACAGCGTTGCGAGCAGGGCTCGGACATCGCGGGCGCGATGCGCTGTGACCTCCGGCTCGTCCGTCCGGCCTTCCAGGCCGTTGTTCCAGCTGTGGCTGTCGTTGTCGCCGTCGCGATTGCTCTCGCCATTGGCCTCGTTGTGCTTGGCGGCGTAGCTGACGAGGTCGCCGAGCGTGAAGCCGTCATGGGCCGCGACGAAGTTGATGCTGGCATGAGGCCCCCGGTGCTGCGCAGCGAACAGGTCGGACGAGCCGGAAAGCCGCGTCGCGAGCGCGCCGGCCATGCCGGCATCGCCGCGCCAGAAGCGGCGGACGTCGTCGCGGAAACGCCCGTTCCATTCGGCGAAAGGAAAAGGGAATTCGCCGAGCCGGTAGCCGCCCGGACCAATATCCCAGGGTTCCGCGATCAAAACGGCTTGCGAGAGCGCCGGATCCTGCAGGATCGCCGCAAGGAGCGGCGCGTCAGGCGTAAAGCCGGCCGCCGTCCTGCCCATCACCGTCGCCAGATCGAACCGGAACCCGGCGACGCCCAGGCTCAGCCAGCACCGAAGGGCATCCATCGCCAGCCGCACCACCGGCGCACGATCGAGCGCCAGCGTATGGCCGCAGCCAGTGTCGTTGACGAGACGTCCGGGATCGTCCTGCGCATGGCGATAGTAGACGGCATTGTCGAGGCCGCGCAGCGAGATCGTCGCGCCCAGTTCGTCACTCTCGGCAGTGTGGTTCAGGACGATGTCAAGGAGGACGCCGATGCCAGCCTGCGCATAGGCGGTGCAGAGCTTGCGCAGGTCATCAACCCCGCCCGGAGCGAGCCGCGGATCGAGCGCAAAGAAGTTGACGGGGTTGTAGCCCCAGCCATTGCGCAGCCCCATTGGCGGCAGATGGCGCTCGTCCATCCATGCCGCGATCGGCATGAGCTCGACATGGCTGACGCCGAGACGGCGCAGATGATCGATGATGCGAGGTTCGCTCAGCGCGGCGAGCGTTCCGCGTAGCGTCTCCGGTACCGCCGGGTGGCGCATGCTGAACGCCTTCGCAGCGATCTCGTAGATGAAGCTCGGCTGTGCCGACTCGACGAAGAGCGGTGCGTTCTGCGCAACAACGATGCAGCGCGGCACGAAATCGGCCGTCTCCTCGCCATGCTGCGCGAGCCGCGAGTCCCAGTGGAATGGTCGGTCGATTGCCCTGGCGTAGGGATCGACCAGCAGCTTCGCCGGATCGAAGCGATGGCCGCGATGCGGCTGCCAGGGCCCTTCGGCCCGCAAGCCATAGCGTAGGCCGGGGCCGGCGCCAGGAAGCAGACCGTGATGGAGGTCACCGCTGCGGCAGGGCAGCGGCAATCGCGCGGTCTCGACCTCGCCGCTGTCGTCGAAGAGCGAAACCAGCACGCGCTCGCCATTTTGCGAGAACACGGCAAAGGCGACCCCATCTGCCGTCGCAGTCGCCCCGAGCTGCGGCGGTAGCCGGCAGTGGATCAGCTCTGCCGTCACCGCTGCATCGCCAGATCGCGCGGGCGCAAGGGTCAGGCCTGCGTCGGCTGGCCGAACGGCACGTGCCAGATGCGCTCGGCGTATTCGCCGATTGCCCGGTCCGCGCTGAACCAGGCGCAATGGGCCGTATTGGCGACCGACATATGCCACCATCGCGCGGGATCGGCCCAGAGCGCATCGACCCGTCGCTGCGCCTGGTGATAGCTCTCAAAATCGCGCAGCACCATGAACCAGTCGTTCAGGCGCAGACCTTCGACAAGATCGGCATAGCGGTCACGCTCGCCCGGCGAATAGGCGCCGCCGGCGACAGCGTCGAGGACACCTTCAAGATGTGGTGTCGCGCGAATGATTTCGGCGCTCGGTCGCGGATTGCGCTTGGCTATCTCGACCTCGTCCGCGGTCATGCCGAAGATCACGATATTATCGGCGCCGACGCGCTCGCCGATCTCGATGTTGGCACCGTCGAGGGTTCCGATCGTGACCGCGCCGTTCAGTGCGAACTTCATGTTGCCGGTACCGGAAGCCTCCATGCCGGCGGTGGAGATCTGTTCGGAGAGATCGGCTGCCGGGATGATCAGCTCGGCGAGGCTGACATTGTAGTTCGGCAGGAACACGACCTTGAGCCGGTCACGCGTGGTGATGTCATTGTTCACCACGGCGGCGACGTCGTTGATGAGGTTGATGATCGATTTGGCGGTGGTGTAGTTCGAGGCGGCCTTGCCGGCGAAGACCTTCACACGCGGGGGCCAGTCGCGATAGGGCTCGGCCCGGATGGCGTTATAGAGCGCGATCGTCTCGAGGATGTTGAGCAGCTGGCGCTTGTACTCGTGGATGCGCTTGATCTGCACATCGAAGAGCGCCTGCGGATCGACGACGACGCCGCAGTCCTGCTTGATGATCTTCGCGAGCCTGAGCTTGTTGTCGCGGCGGATGGCGGCGAGCCGCTCGTGCATCGCGCCATCGTCGGCATGAGCGCCGAACTGCCGGATCAGGCCGATGTCATCCGCAAGCCTGTCGCCGCAGATGTCCTGCAACAATCGCGACAGGCCGGGATTGGCGTTGAGCAGCCAGCGCCGCGGCGTGATGCCATTGGTGACGTTCGTGATCCGCTCCGGGAAGGTGCGGTGCAATTGGGCGAACACCGTCTCCTTCATCAGGTTGGAGTGAAGGGCCGAGACGCCATTGACCGTGTGGGAGCCGACGAAGGCGAGATGCGCCATGCGCACGCGCCGGCCGTGATGCTCGTCGATCAGCGACAGGCTTGCCAGGTCGGCGTCGGGCGAACGGCGGCGCACCGCGTCGAGGAAGCGCGCATTGATGCCGAAGATGATCTGCATATGCCGCGGCAGCAGGCGTTCGACCAACGCGACCGGCCAGGTCTCCAGCGCTTCCGGCAGTAGGGTGTGGTTGGTGTAGGAGATCGTCGCATTGGTGATCTCCCAGGCCTTCTCCCAATTGAACTTATGCTCGTCGAGAAGGAGCCGCATGAGCTCCGCGACAGCGAGCGAGGGGTGCGTATCGTTGAGCTGGATCGCCGCTTTCTCGGGCAGATTTTCGAGGCTGCCGAACTGCCGATGGTGACGATGGACCAGGTCCTGCAGCGAGGCCGAGGTGAAGAAGAACTCCTGCCGGAGGCGCAATTCCTGCCCGGCCGGCGTCGAGTCGTTGGGATAGAGGACGTTCGAGATCGCTTCGGCGCGATTGCGCTCTGCGACGGCGCCGACAAGATCGCCCTTGTTGAACGCGTCGAGGGAGAGCGGATGCATGGCGCGGGCGCGCCAGAGCCGCAAAGTTGTCGAATCGCGGCCGCGCCAACCTACCACCGGGGTGTCGTAAGCGACCGCAAACACCGTTTCCTCAGGTGTCCAGATAACCTGATCTGGCCCGCTTGCCGGGACCGAACCGCCGAAGCCGATGCGATAGGACGCCTCGCGCCGCTCGAACTCCCAGGGATTGCGGAATGACAGCCAGTCCTCCGGCCGCTCTATCTGCCGGCCGTTCTCGATGCCCTGCTTGAACAGGCCATGATCGTAACGGATGCCGTAGCCGAGCGCCGGGACGCCGGTGGAGGCCATAGCCTCCATATAGCAGGCGGCCAGACGGCCGAGGCCACCATTGCCGAGAGCAGCATCGGGTTCAATGGTCTCGATGTCCGGCAGGTCGACGCCGAGCTCACGCATAGCCCGCGTCATCGGCTCGGTCATCCCAAGATTGTTGAGCGTGTCGGCGAGCGAGCGGCCGATTAAGAACTCGAGCGAGAGGTAGTAGACCCGCTTGCGGCCTGTGGCGTAGCTCTCCCTCGTGCTTGCCTGCCAGACATCGATCGCATGGTCGCGGGTCGCGAGGATTCCCGCGGTCAGCCAGTCATGCGCTTGTGCGGCGGCAGGAGCCTTGCCTAGCGAATAGGTGAGTTTGCGCAGGATCTCGGATTTCAAACGATCGACTTGATCGTCCGGCTCGAAATGGACGGCTGCGGTCCGCTTGTCGGATAGATCGTTCAACCGCGATGTTCCTCTGCCTTTGAGAAGGTGTCGGCCAATGGCGCTGGTTGCCGGGCGTGAGTCTAGGAGATGAGGATGCGATCGCCAAGGGTGCGTGTGGCCCAGCTAGGGCATTTGTACTGACGTGCGCCGGAATGCCCGAGGGGCGATCTCCGTGATTGTGTCGACGCTGCGCATCGGCCGCGCCGCGACAGTAAGCGATTATCGCACCCGCGTGACATGACCCATCTTTCGCCCAGGGCGGGTTTCGCGTTTGCCATAGAGGTGCAAATGCGTGTTCGGTTCTCCAAGAAAATCGAGCCAGCGCTGGGTCGCATCGCCGACAATGTTCTCCATTTCGATGGTTCCTCGCCGCGCGACGGATCCTAGCGGCAGACCGCAAATGGCCCGCACATGCTGCTGGAATTGAGATGTGTTCGCTCCGTCGATCGTCCAATGAGCCGAATTGTGGACGCGCGGCGCGATCTCGTTGATGATGATACGTTCACCGGAACCGTCGCTGGTAACGAACATTTCGACTGCAATGACACCAACATATTGCAAGGCGTCGGCAATTTTTCTCGCAGCAGAAATCGCGATCTCTGCTGTTTTATTCTGAATATTCGCAGGTACATACGTGAACTGTAGGATGTGGTCGCGATGTACATTCTCGCAGATATCGAATGCGCAGAACTCTCCTACAGCGTTGCGCGCGGCCACAACCGAGATTTCGCGAGTAAATGGAATATAGGCTTCCAGAATCGCGGGAGCCCCAGACATTTCGTCAAAGGCTCGATTAAGGCCGTCGTTGGCCTCGATCTTGATTTGGCCCTTGCCGTCGTAGCCAAAACGTCTGGTCTTCAAAATGCAAGGCGAACCTAAAATTTGAACGCCGTGCGAGAGATCTTCTATGGTGTCAATGGCGTGGAAGGAGGCAACCGGCAAATTCAGGCCAGCAATGAATTCTTTCTCCAGCAGGCGATCCTGGGTGGTTTCCAACGCATCGGAATTTGGATGGAGCGGACGTCGACTTGCCAGTAATGCGGCTGTCTTGGCAGGAACATTTTCGAATTCATAGGTGATGATGTCGACGCTGTCTGCGAACGCCGCGAGAGCGACCTCGTCATCGTACTCGGCCTGCGTAACCTGAGCTGCAACGTCGCCCGCGGGGCAGTGCGGTTCCGGCGTGAAAATGTGGCTGGAGATTGCAAGCTCGGCGGCTGAAAGCGCGATCATGCGCGCCAATTGACCGCCACCCACGATGCCTAACCTGCTTCCAGGACCAAAGACATTCGGCATCGACTTCACTGCAAGCTCCTGCGTGACTGACTGGCTCGGATGATTCAGCCTTCGCATCTGCTCCAGGCTGACCCGAACAGCGTGTAGCTAACGCTCCGCGGTTGCGCCAGGCAAACCAGTATGAAGCCCACCGCTTGGTGTACGGACTGGTCCAACGAAAAGCCACCCTGCTTACGGACGTAGACCGGATGTTCCGGTTTCGCGATCGTTATCCCTATAAGGCGATCAATGAAGCTGCGTATTGCGACCGGAACAAGAAATCATGCGATAGCGAGACCCGCCGGAGCGAGATCTCAACGAGATCGCGGATCTGGCCGCCCGGCTTTGTAAATCCTATCGCGCTTGCCAGCCGAGTTGCCTTCACTTCTTCGCCAAGGTCATGCTGGACGCCAATTTCCATCATTGAGCGAGAGGCTACGAGGGATCCGCGCTTCAATTGCAGTCCGTTGGTAGGCGAGCTGCTTGCTCATCTTGCTTTCTGTGGGCGCACCCGCTGCCAGCTCTCGGACGACACGCAGAGCGATGCAGAGAAATGGCGGGCGATCGCAGGCGTACTTCCATTCGACGCCCGCCTAGAACTTGGTCAACTGCTCAAATTGTTTCCCATGCGGAACTCGCTCGATGCTCGCCCGTTGCAGCGCAGCATTCTGCAGCAGGGGCTTCTATGACCACCGACCAAGACCAAACCATGCTTCGTCCGCTCGTCAGCGCGGATTTCGCCAACCCCGCCGTCCTCCTCGCCGGGGAGGTGGACTATTCGATGTACGCATTCTTCAGGGACAGGCTGATGGCCGCCCCTTCTTCCGGTCTAGTCGTGATCGAGCTCAGCACTCTCGGCGGCGATCCCGAGGTCGCACGCATGATGGGCGAGGACATCCGTTTCAACAGCGAGATGTCACCGGAGCGCAGACTCGTCTTCCTCGGGAAGGCGGCGATCTATTCGGCAGGGGCAACCTTCATGAGCTTCTTCGCTCGCCAGAACCGTTACCTCACCCGCGGCACTCGTCTGATGATCCATGAGCGCAAGCTCGCGGCACAGGTCACCTTGGACGGGCCGCTCACCACCGTGGTCGCCAGCCTGAAGGCGAAGCTTCACGAAATCGAGCATTCGGTGAAGATCCAGAACGAAGGCTTCCAGAACCTGATTTCTGGCTCTTCGGTGACGATGGAAGAGTTGCTGCCGAAGGCAACCGAGAACTGGTACATCGAGGCGAACGACGCCGTCTCGATGGGGCTCGTCGAGGGCGTGATCTAATGCTCCCTCCATGCTGCCGGGATCGCCGTTCTCTCTAGGGTGTTCCTACGGGATGATCGAAGGCAAGTCGCCCTCAAGCCCGGCTGATCTGACGCGAAAGACCCATCGTGGGTTCGCGGAGGGCCTCTCGCTAGAAAAGAGAATCAAGCGGGCGAGGAACTGCTTTTGCCTCTTGCCGTTCGATAGAATGGAAGCGGGATCGGGGACGCAGCGAGATGCCTACCTACAACGTGCGCATGGACGTCGGCGAGGGGCCGGACCAGGGTGAGCTGATAGACTTTGCCGATGCAGATGCTGCCTGCCACGACGCGCAAGTGGCTATGGCAGAGGCAGCTAAGGAGACGGTGCCTGGAACCGATAAGGCTCATTTGGCAGTCGAGATCGATGACATGGATGGCGCCACGGTCTTTCGGGGCGAGATGGACTTCACGGGTCGAAAAGGGTGCGTTGCGGACCCGATCGATGAAGCTGCCGCACAGTCGCCGATCGGACCCCGCGAGTGAATGAGCAAGCCCATAGCCTTGGTCGTCGAGGAAGAACCGATCCTTATCTTCAACGCCGTCTACGCGGTTTGAGGTATTGGAGGCGCGGAACGCCGCCGGGCGGTCGGGATGCTTGAGAACCGCGACGACATCTGAGCCATCTCTACCAACGTAAACATGCCGGGATCCATAGCCGGCATGCGGCGGTCTCTAATCGTTGGCCCCCCGTCGTCATCTTCGCCTCGGGGCGCCTCAAGCCGAGAGCCGGCGACCTGACGGAGAACGTCCCCCTCATCGTCGAGCCATACAACGACCGACCGATGCACGCAGTTTTTGCGATCGTCGAGTAATCAATCGAATCGCCGATCGCCTCTCTGGTTCACTCGGCCTCAGACCGCGGCGGCCTCGTTAGGTTTCCCATGAACAAACCCCTTACTGACTGGAGCGACGTCGCCCGAGGCAGGAGTCGCTAATGCGGCCGCGGCGCTGCGAAGCCCGAAAGCAGCAATAGCCCGAGCCTTTCGCCAGCACGCTGGTGGCGCTCCGCGCGCGGCAGACGCGCAGCGCCAATACCAGCCTTTACCTCATCGCCCAACAGCGGACGTCAGCTTTGGCCTTGGAGGCTGTCGCGCGAGTACAACCCAGGTTTTCGGCGGAACTGGCCTGCATGTGCGCCTGAACATCCAGACATTGCCGATCGTTGACGTCACTGGTGACAGCGCGAGCGAATGGGCGGTGCAAGGCATGCCGAACAGCGTTATCGTTCCCAAGCCTTCGCGTGTGCTCAGATCGCCGCCGAAATGGGCGATATAATAAACGCAGCCGCTGGCCACGGAGGTTTCACAGGCGTCGCCGCAGCTTACTTCATTTCCGACGACCAGCCGAAATCGACGAACTCGCTGCGGGAATCGTAGCAGATATTACCATAGGACCGCAGATAAGCGTCGCGCCGGCTGGGATCCTGATAGACTGCAGCGGGATCTGCGAGATCGGCTTCGAAACCTAAGAGACTTTCCCGCGTCAAGGCTGTCGGCAGAATGTCGAGGCCCTGCGGTACGGATTTGCCCTCCAGCCAGTCGGCCGCGTGCTGCGCGAGCGCATAGCCGAAGATCGGTGACGCCAGGCTTATGCTGGCCTTGTAAGGCCCACCCTTGCGCATCTCGGCCAGTGCCTCCGGTTCGCCATCGATCCCGCCAATGAACTGTTCGTCACGGGCAAGCCTGGCCTCGCGCAGAGCCGCGAGCGCACCGAGAACGACGGTGTCCGCACCGAGGACGACGTCGATGCGTGAATGCGCCAGCAGAATGGTCCGCATCGTTGCCTCGCCGCCGGCCTTGTCGACCGTCCGGGGCGAGATATCGGCGATGATCCGCACGCCGGGGACTGCTTTCAGCGAAGCGCGGATGGCCACGAAGCGCTGCGCCAGAAACTGGTTGGTATCGTGCGTCAGCAGCACGACGCGAGCCTCGCCGCCCAACTTGGTTTTAATGTAGGCCGCAGCGGCGTCGCCCAGCGCCTTGCCTGTCGCCAGTTGGGGCGCATTCAGGATCGTCGTTGCCGGGGGGGGTACGATCGATCCGACATAGCCGCCTTGGGCGATGAATCGCCGGACGACCGGCGCCAACGTCGCGACGTCGATGGGAGCGGTGATGAGTGCGCCGGTGCGATCCGAGATTGCGCGCTGGACATGCTCGACCATCGTCGCAGGGTTGTTGTCGGCAAGCGCGATTTCGAAAGCGAGCCCGCGCTGCTGAGCTGCCAAGGTCATCCCCCGCGCCGCGCCCTGGACGAACTCTCGGTTGTTGTCCTGAGCGAAGACCAGAATCTTCCTCAATCCAGGAGGCGCCGCGCAGCGCGCTGCATTACGATCGAAGCTTCCGAAGACGCGCGGCGCTGTGATCCCGCGCGGCGCCTCCTGCGCCCAGCTGCGGGAGGGGAGGGCCATACCCAGCCCGATCGCTCCAAGCACCGTCCGGCGCGACACATTCATGGAGGCTTCTCGTTCCTTCATCCGCAGCTTCGGTTTCATCAGGCAGGCTCGAGTGACATCACCAGGCGGGCTTCCGTACCGGGGTTTCGGTTCGAATAATCGACTTCCGCCTTGAGCGAGCGCGCAATCGTCGTCACGATCTTGGAGCCGACACCGGTACCGCGCGCCGGCGTGCCCACCGACATGCCGATGCCATCGTCCTGGACTGCCACGAGGAGCTTATCGTCCTGCCTGCGAGCAAGCACACGAACCTCGCCCGGCTTGCCCTCATACGCGTACTTGACCGCATTGGTCACCCATTCGGTGACAACGATGCCCAGGCTGATGATGGCGTTGGTCGGAACGCGGACCGGCTCGATATCATGCTTTATCGTTGCGCCGAACCCGCCCGACGTCAGCGTCTGCTCCAACTGGTCCAGCAAGGCGGTCATATAAGTGTCCATCGCAACCGAAGTCACGTCTCCAGACGTGTAGAGATGCTTGTGGATTTCGGCGACGGCCTGGATGCGGGCGCTCGTCTCGTCGAGAGCCTCCTTAGCCACCTTGTCCGGAATGGCCTGCCGCTGCAGGCGGATCAGTGCGCTTACGAACGACAGATTGTTGGCGACCCGGTGGTTGACTTCGGTCAGCAGCACTTCTGCCCGGTCGCGAGCGCGGACGAGATCGTCGGTCCGCTCGGCAACCCTGATTTCCAGGCTGGCATTGGCTTTGGAAAGGTCGTCGCGGGCCTGAACAATCTCGCGCGTGTAGCGCGTGTAGGTGATCAGGACTCCGACCATGACGCCTAGGATCATGAGGCTCGCCAGAACGGTCCCGACGCGCAGCGCGAAGATGTTGGCCGTCTGGGTGCGAAGCCGGTCGGTCAGATTGTCTTCCGCCTCGATCACGATCGCCGAGAGGAAAACCTGGATTTCGTCCATCAGGGCCTTGCCCTGATTGTTGCTGATCGTGGCAGCCGCGCTTGCGATACCGCCCGCATCGCTTTCGCTCACGGACTTGTCCAGTTCGGTGATCCGCTGTTCGACCAGCAGTTTCAGCCGCGGCAGCATCGCCTGGAAGCGGGCGCTCGAGGCGAGGTCCAGCGTCAGCTGCGCGGTTTCGTCCTGTGCGACTAGCTTGGCGTTCTCATAGGGCGCCAGATAGATCTGGTTGCTGGTGAGGATGTAGCCCCTCTGACTCGATTCAGCTGCGAGAAGCGCTTCGCGGATGCTGACGGCGCGGTTGCGCAGCAAGCGTTGCGCGTCGACCATTCCTGCGTCGACCTGCGCTCTCTGGCTCAACCACACGGTCGCGCCGACGAGGCCCAGCAAGGCCACGGCGCCGATCATCAGGAAGATTAAGGTGGAGGTGATGAGGTATCGTCGTGAAATCGGCATTCCAGCGCGCCTTCGTTCCTAGCGCGGCAATCCCAAATGGGATGCGATGGGTCAGCCGTCCACACATCGATAGCGCAGCGGAAATTTAGCCGCAATGCCTGCAAGAGCGACGAATTTCCGTCAGCAATCTATGGAAACCCACGAGATGGGAGTTGTGCGCCAGGAGCTGACACTGGCACATTGCCGGAAAGCGGACATGCTGAGCTGTTGGTGTCGGCGTTCTTGCTACAACTAGGCGCGATGCTCGTCTCCTTCCGGATTAGAGCTCGCGCCTACCGCATCTATCCACACCGCGCGGCGATTCTGCGGGTTCAGTATTTTTGGAAGTGAAACGCTTGTGCGAAGGTCAGTTCAACCATGTCGCCGCGTCTCAGGCGCCTGAGATCGTTCTGGATGACGGGATCCGACACTATGTGGGTTCGCGCTCCGGCTGGTCCGACATAGTTCACGACACTCGTGGCCGGATCGAAGCTCTCGAACCTCGCCGTCACCGTCAGCGAGCGCACGACGAACTTTTCAGGCAGGTTCTGGAAGGACGGGTCGCTGGCCGCCTCCGTATAGATGATCGCGGGCTTGGCACCCTTGCGAGCGCGTCGAGCACCAAGGATCACGCCTTCGACGCGTTGAACCTCGACCCTATCACCGGGGCCGATGTTCTGCAGGTTGCCGAATACTTCCGGCACCGCGACCGGCCATGTTTGGCGGCCCTGACGGATGACCACGATGCGCTCAGCGGGGTCTACGGCGGCGACCTCGACATCAAGCCGCTCGACTTCCACCGGCCCGATACCGGCAACGATGACCGTTCGGCTGGTGACCGTCGGGTTGGTAGCACAACCCGCCACGCCCAGCGCAAGCGAAACTGCGACGATCACGCTCATGTTCTTCAACATCGACGTCTCCATTTGTGGCTTCTAGGAAGAATTGTCGATCGCCCCAGAAGAGGCGAGATCGAAAGCCGGTGGTTAGCGCCTGCCAGCTCGGTTTACCGGTCCGCCACGGTTCATCGGCGTGCCGGGACGTATTCCGACGCCGGCAGCGCCTAAACCTGGCGTTGCGACGGCGCGGCGAGCGACGGGGGCTCCGACCCGCGCGACGCAGCCTTTCGGAATGCCGACCGTCTTGCAGTAGACAACAGCCTCGGCGGGTTGGATCGAGGCTTGGATCATGAACCCGCTCAGCAGTGCCAAGGCCGAAAGGACAGAAAATTTCGTCGTCATGAGTGTCGCCTCCGCTGGTTTTGAGTGAGGGTATCGAATAGGTCTCCATTCGCTCCGCGTCGGCTCGCGCGGCTATTGCGCGATGATCCTCAGTGGGAGACCGAGGATTTTGATCGGTAGCGAAACGACCGCGCTCAGGGAGTCTCCTACTGCCTCCTGAGCGGCGCCGGGCTTCCTATCGACGCCCTGTGCCAATGCGCGCTCCAATTGCGGTGCGATTGCTGCGAGCTGAGCGAACTTGCCGTGATTAGACGAGTCCGTTGCCGCAACGTCCGACAGATCGATGACGACCGCGCCGAGTTCGGCAAGCTCCGCCGCGTTGCTCCCGGCACCGAGACGCTCCTGGCCTCCGGCGATGAAGCGCGAGGCGCTAAGCGCCTTATCGTCTTTCGACAGGACGATGAAGAAAGGCTTCCTGGGCTTGCCGAAGCGCCGCATCTGCGACTTGAAGACATCGAGGTCGATATCCGGCGCCGCGAGCACGAGGTTACCGAGCTTGCTGATCTGCGCCAGCCCGCCGGAGATCTTGATCTGCCGAAGGGCCTCAACGGTGACCCAGTTGCCCATCGAATGGGCCAGGATATTCACCTCGTCGGCATCGCTCGCGAAGATCAGGCGGATGGTCCGTTCAAGGTCGTCGCGTGCCGTCGTCGCGCTGTTGTTGTCATAGACGTACTGCGTCAGCTCACCGCGCGACGCCCAGGTAAACAGAACCGGCACGGCGGGCGACTTGGCATCGTGAACGACCTGGGCAAAGCGATAGAGGCCCTCGGCGAACATCGTGTTGTAGCCGTGGATGAACAGCATCACCTTGCGGTTGCCGCGGGGATGCGCCGCGAGTTGCGCATTGAGCGATCGGACGAACGCCCTCTCCCCGTCGAGATAACCGGCCCGGCGAACGACGAAATCGGTCTGGGCGTTGCCCGGCGCCGTCGAGGCCCATTCGATTTCGCCCGACTTGTGCCCGCGGGGCACCGATACCTCGATTCTGGCGAAATCGAGGGGAGTTGCGCGCTCGCCGCCGAAGAAGGTGCCCGGCCGCTCATCCCGCTTGCGGGTCGTCGCAACCAGGATCGTGTGGGCCGTCCCCTCTGCGTTAATCGCTGCGACCGGGACGAGGAAGCCGGTTTCCGGCCGGGTGCCGCAACCGGCGCCGAGTACCGCCACGACAAGCGCTGCGATGAGCCAGGTTCGAATTCTGACGTACGCCGCTGTGGCCATGCGCACTGCCATCTCCCCCGCTCTAGCCGAAAAGGCCGCCACCGCGCCGGGCAGCTGGCCTGTCGGAAGTTTGCTCTGGCCGCCTCGAAACACGGGATCAGCTTGTCCCCGTTTAGCAGAGGCGGAATTACCTAGCCTGTAGCATCCTGTATGTTCGGGGTGGTCGTGGCGCTCAGTGCTGCGGGGGAACGCCCCCAAAAGAGGTTTCCGCCGCCGTCTTGGCCGGCAATGGAAAGCCGGCCTTCCGCGCGCCCTCGGCCAGATGGATGGCATCTTCCGGCCGGTAGTTGCGCTTGGTCACCTCATGCTCCCAGTTCTCGAAGAATTTTGGGAGCAAGCGGAGGAACTCGCCTTTCGCCGCCGCCGCCTGTGGCTTCATGTCGAGCTGGGCGTAGATGATGGCGGCAACGAAATGGTAGAGCGGGAACTTGTTCAGGCTTGCTTGCCGGATTAGCGCTTCGGCGCGCCGATACTCGCGCTGCATATAAGCGTGATGGGCTAGGACCCCATGATAATAGTCCGAATGCGCGGGATTGCGGGCGAGGGCCTGCTCCAGCAGCGCCGTGCCGCGGGCCCAGGCGCCGACTTGCCCCATGCGCGTACCGAGCTCGGCGAGCAGCTCGGTGTCATTCGGATTCAAGGCCACGGCCCGCTCGCCGATTTCGAGCGCTTCCGCCGGTTGCTGGGTGAAGAACAGCGCCATCATGAGTGCCTGTAGCGCCCGCACATTTGCGGGATCGAGACGGATTGCGCGGCGCGCCGCGTCTGTCGAGCGCTGAATGGCCGCTGGCGAGCCTGGCCTCGGGTTGAAGCCGAAGCGGTCTTCGTCGAGATACAAGATCGATAGCATCGCCCAGCCGATTGCGTAGCCGGGATTGGCGGCAGCGGCCTTTTCGAGGCAGCCGCGGACGGCACCATGGCTCTCGGCGGAGAGTGTAGTTCGATAGGAGTAGAACCTCAGGGAGCAGGCATAGGCCTCGAGATTGTCTGGCGCCTTCGCGCCGGTCCGTAGTTCGTCGGCCTGGAAGATAATGCCGTAGGGTTGCGCAATGGCGGTGGCGACTTTCTGCGCCACATCGTTCTGGATCGTGAGGAGATCGCGCACGCGCAGGTCGTTGTCATAACTCTGGGACCACAGCACTGCCCCAGTCCTGGCATCGAGCAGCCGGCCAGTGACGCGCAGCTGACTGGTCGCGGCGCGAACGCTTCCCTCCAGAACATATCTGGCACCAAGCGTGCGATAGATCTGCGCGGCATCGGCGCCGGGCGGGATGTTCCGAGAGGTTTCGCGCCCGAGGACCAACAGTTCCTTGAAGCGCGCGACCTGGCTCATCACCTCCTCAGTCAGCCCTTCGGCATAGATCTTCGCCTCCGGGATATCGCCGAGATTGACGAACGGCGTGATGGCAAGAGTCGATACCGCCGGGGCTTCGATCGTCGGCTTGGGACCGTCGCGTGAGCCGCTCAACAGGGCGATACCGATGAACAAAATGGCAGACAGGACGACGCCGGCTCCGAGCCAAGCTATACGTCGCTGCGGCGGCGGCAAGGAAGCCGTGTCTGGCGCAGGCGACACTGGGGCTAACGGCGCGGCCTGCCGGGCCGCACGCAACTCGAAAAGCGGCACATAACCGCCCTTTGGAATGGAGATGGTGACGGAATCCGCCGACCCGGCAGTCAAATAGTAGCGCTCCAGCGCGCGCCGCAGTCGCCCGGCCTCGATCCGTACAACCGGGTCGTTCTGGGCATCGAAAGCGGAATCGCGGTCGAAGACCTCCGTTCCCACGGTATAGGCCTTGATGCGTGCCGCGCGTCCCGCCAGCGTTTCCTCGACAATATAGCGCAGGAACTTCTTGGCCCGGCCCGGGATGTTGAATTCGGGACTCGCGGTAAGCCGATCGAGCTCGGCCCGCACTTCGCTTGCCGAAGGCAACGCGCGCGCCTGTCCCGCGTCCTCGGCAATGCTGCGGCGGTCGAGCATGGGACCCCCCCCCGATCCGTTGCAACATTGCGCCAGCGTATCCTACCGTAAACTACTCCCGAGTTGCCGGCTACAGCGCAATGCTCCCGATCGAGAGGCGGCGCATCCGCATCGTCTCGAGCAGCTGTCCGGTTTTATCATGTATCGAAACCTGCTGGTCGCCGTCGCCCATTTTCCGGATCGAGGACATGCCATCGAGCAACTTGCTAGGACGAACGAGGAATTCTGTACGCTTTGTACCGATCTCGCCGAGGCCAAAGCAGCACTTCTGCATTGGGAGCAATCGTCCTCTCCCGTCAAGGACGATCGCATCCTCGAATACCGCAGCCTGATGAACGAACTCGCGGCCGAGGTCGAGGCGACGCTGGATCGCTATCGATAGGGCCTGCCAGCGAAAGTTCGGTCCTCTATGCCTTCCACGACTTGGACGCGCCGCCTTCAAACCTGAACCGGTGGCGGATCCGAAAAGCCGTTTGTCCGAACTACCGAACCAAGCTCGGGCTCAGCAGGCCCGACACGCGCAAAGAACAACCGCCCGGAGAACACCATGATTGTCAGGATCGCCGCCCTCGTTCTGAGCTTTCTGCTGGTTGGCGGAGGCGCCTACGCACAGGCCCGCCCCAGCGGCCCGCCAAGCGCCACTGTTCGCATCAAGCAGCTCCAGGTCGCCTTTATCGGCTCCGGGGCGATCGGCGGCGGCACGCTCCGCTTCCGCAACCGCAGCTATGACATCACCGTCGGCGGACTCGGCATCGGCGGCATCGGCGCGTCGCGGCTGACGGCGACCGGTTCGGTTTATGGCCTGAACCAGGTCGAGGATATCGCGGGCGCCTATGTCCAGATCCGCGAGGGATGGGCGATCGGCGGCCAGGGCCGCGGCACGCTCTGGCTGCGCAATGCCAAGGGCGTGATGATGCGCCTCGCGACGCAAAGGAGAGGCCTGCAGCTTTCGTTGGGCGCCGACGGGGTCCTGATCGGATTTAAGCAGTAGGTCTGCCAGTAGATTCCCAAAGCCAGGGATGTCCCCATGAACGCCGCCGTGAACCCCGCCGCCCCTCACCACCTGCCGAGCTTCATTACCGCACCGGGGGGAACGGACTACCTTATGGTGGTCGCGGGGATCGTCCTTCTCGGAGCTGTGCTGGGCATCGGCCTGCTCTTCCTACGCCTGCACACCTTGCCCGAGCGGATGGCGCATAAGACGCACAAGATCCAGTTCGAGATCGTCGCCGTTCTCGGGCTGCTCGCGCTCTTCACACATGTCCATGCCTTCTGGGTCGCCGGCCTGCTGCTCGCTCTGATCGACCTGCCCGACATTCCAGGGATGTTCGGACGGATGGCCGGCTCCCTTGAGAAAATCGCCGATATCGCGCCGGGCCGGGGTGGCGACGCGGCATCGGACGCGGAGGCCGCCCTGCGCGGGCCGGGGGGGAACGCGCGGGACGCGAGCGCCGGCATCGAGGAGAAGAACCATGCTTGAGCTTCTCGTCTGCGCGCTCTTCACCATCGTTCCGGATTACCTCTACCGCCGATACGGCCAGGGCAAGCGGTTGGGCAAGGAGATCACGTTCTATTCGGTCTGGTTCGAATTGCGCTGGGGCATCGTCACCTGCGTGATGCTGACCGTCGGCCTGATCACGGTGATCTTCTACAACCATCCGTCGACGAACAGCGCCACGGTGTTCTTCCGGAGCGTGCCGATCGTGCCGGAGATCAATGGCCGCGTCGCGCAGGTCCATGTCGGTTACAGCGCGAAGGTCGAAAAGGGCGCGCCGATCTTCACGCTCGACAGCAAGAGCCAGGAGGCGGCCGTCGAGGCCGCTCGGCGCAAGATCGCCGAGGTCGAGGCGACGCTGGTTGTCGCGAAGGCCGATATCCTCGCTTTCGACGGCAAGATCCAGGAGGCGAGGAGCGCGCTGCAGCAGGCACTCGACGAACTGCAGACCAAGCGCGAGCTCAGGCAGCGCAACGAAAATGTCGTCGCCACCCGCGAAATCGAGCGGCTCGAGAACATCGTGGCGGGGCGCGAGGCCGCTGCTGCGTCTGCGACGGCTTCGCAGGCGGCAGCCCAGACCAAGATCGCGACGCTGCTGCCGGCCGAGCGCGCCAGCGCCGAGGCGGCATTGGCGCAGGCCGAGGTGGAATTGGGCAAGACCGTGGTACGGGCCGGCTTCACCGGGCATGTCGAGCAGTTCACTCTGCGGGCCGGCGATATCGTCAATCCCTTCATGCGCCCGGCCGGGACCATCATTCCGGCAGAGGCGGGCCGGGTCGGATTGCAGGCCGGCTTCGGCCAGATCGAGGCGCAGGTCATCAAGGTCGGCATGGTCGCCGAAGCTACCTGCATCTCGAAGCCGTGGACGGTGATCCCGATGGTGGTGACGGGTGTGCAGGACTTCATCGCCGCCGGCCAACTCCGCAGCGGCGAGCAGCTGATCGACGCGCAGCAGGTGGTGCGCCCGGGGACGATCCTGGCCTATCTCGAGCCGCTCCACCCGGGCGGGATGGACGGCGTCACGCCGGGCTCGAGCTGTATCGCCAATGCCTATACCAGCAACCACGACGTGATCGTGGCGAAGGACACCGGCACCTTCCGGCGCATCATCCTGCATGCGGTGGACGCGGTCGGGCTGGTGCATGCCTTGCTTCTGCGCATCCAGGCGCAGGTGCTGCCGATCAAGACCCTCGTCCTCAGCGGGCACTAAAGGCGAGCGGCCGAAGCCGCTGGTGACGAAAGAGTCTCAACAGGGGGGGGGCAGATGGGCAGTGATCGACTCGCGTCGCCGCGCCGTGCCCGTGGCGGACCACGAACCTGGCTCGATCATTGGCGAGACGGCCGGGTTGTCCGGCAAGCCGGCGCTGGTCGACGGCGTCGCGGTCGAGGACAGCGAGGCGATCGTGCTCGCCCCGTCCGATCTACGCGCGCTGCTCGTCGCCGACGCGATGCTGGGCGAGAGGATCACGAGGGCGTTGATCCTGCGCCGTGTCGAGCTGATCGCCAGTGGCGCGGGCGGGCCGCTCCTGATCGCTCCGGCGGATCATCCGGGCCGGGTTGCGCTGGCCAACTTCCTCAGCCGCAACGGCCTGCCGTTCCGCGCGCTTGATCCCAACATAGATCAGGATGCTGAGGATCTGCTGACAACGATCCACCCCACAGCGGTGGACTTTCCCCTCGCGCTGCTTGCCGACGGCACGGTGCTCAGGGCGCCATCCGAGACCGCGCTCGCGCAGGCGCTCGGCATGATCGGACAGGCCGACCCCTCCCGGATCTACGACGTCGCGATCGTCGGCGCGGGACCCGCCGGGCTCGCGGCCTCCGTCTATGCGGCGTCGGAGGGTCTGTCGGTCGTGGTGCTGGACCGGCGCAGCTTCGGCGGCCAGGCCGGCGCGAGCGCGCGGATCGAGAACTATTTCGGCTTCCCGACCGGGATCACCGGGCAGGCCCTGACGGCGCGCGGTTTCGTACAGGCGCAGAAATTTGGCGTCGAGATCGCAATTCCGACCACTGTCACCGCGCTCACATGCGGCGGCGCGGGCGGCGTTCACCGGCTCGATGCCGAGGATGGTCGCCGCTATTGCGCGCGGGCCGTCATCGTCGCGTCGCGGGCACGCTATCGCCGCCCGCCGATCGGCCGGCTCGCAGAATTCGACGGCCGTGGCGTCTGGTACTGGGCCTCGCCGATCGAGGCGCAGTTCTGCAGTCGGCAGGAGATCGTGCTCGTCGGTGGCGGCAATTCGGCTGGCCAGGCGGCCGTGTTCCTGGCGCAGCATGCCGCCAAGGTCAGGATGATGGTGCGCGGGCCCGGCCTCGCCGAAACGATGTCGCGCTATCTGATTGACCGTATCGCTGCTGACCCGCGGATCGAGCTCATGCCGCACACCGAGATCGTGAGCATCGATGGCGACCAGACCGGCCTGCGCGGCCTGACCTGGCGCGATCGGGTGACGGGCGAAGAGACGAGCGCGCCGATCCGCAACCTGTTTCTCTTCATCGGCGCGGATCCGGCCTCGGACTGGCTCGCGAGTTGCGGCGTAGCACTCGACGACAAGGGCTTCGTCGCGACCGACGGCTCGCTCGAGACCGACCATCCCGGCATCTTTGCGATCGGGGACGTGCGCGCCGGTTCGGTCAAACGCGTCGGCGGTGCGATCGGGGAGGGCGCGGCCGTCATCGCGCGGATCCATACCTATCTGGCGCGGCGATGAGAATCTGCTCCAGCCGCGCCCGCCGATCGCCGAACGCGGGACTTGAAGAAGCGAAACCTCACGAGGCGGAGCCATGAATGTCACCCCCGAGCCTGCCGAACCAAACCAGGAGAGCGTCTGGTCCTATCCACGCCCCGCCATCGCAGAGCCATGTGCGCGTCACATCGTGATCAGGCATCGCGGCGAGACGATTGCCGACACCAAAGCTTCAGTCAGGGTCATAGAGACCAGCCATCCGCCGACCTATTATCTGTCGCCGAATTGCGTAAAGGCGAGCCTGCTGGCGTCGCCGCATCGGTCGATCTGCGAGTGGAAAGGACAGGCGAGCTATGTCGACCTCGTGCTCGCGGACGATACCCTCAGACAGGTTGGC
The DNA here is from genome assembly GCF_900109525.1 of Allobosea lupini. GTDB lineage: Bacteria > Pseudomonadota > Alphaproteobacteria > Rhizobiales > Beijerinckiaceae > Allobosea > Allobosea lupini. Next base: position 43,882 of record NZ_FOAN01000012.1, read on the forward strand.
TGGCGCTATCCGTCACCTACGCCGGCCTTCGCAATGCTGGCGGGCTTCATCGCGTTCTATGTCGAGCCGTTCGACGAATGCCTGCTCGACGGGGAGCAGGTGACGCCGCAAGCCGGAGGTTTCTATGGCGGCTGGATCACGTCTCATGTTGCCGGGCCGTTCAAAGGGGTGCCCGGCAGCCGCTCCTGGTGAGGCATCGTGCCCGACAGTTTTGAATGAGCCGCTGGTTAACGCCACAGGTCGTGGACTCGGCCACGACCTTGCTTCGACAACGGTCCAAGCAGAAGACGTGCTCTTGACCGCCATAGGCTTCCCGATACCGTGTGGCTTCGGGGGCGATCATCATGCCTCAGACCAGATCCTTCACGCCGAGGACCGGCGAAGGGCCATGATCGTGAGCCATTACTCATGATGGTGCTGGTGCTTGTGATGCGGCATTTAACGGTCTCCAGCTCTCTGGACGGGGCGCCTTGGCCGAGCCTGGCCTTATCAGCCCGGTCTGTTTCCGGTGTGAACGCATTTTCGCGAGGCGCTGGCTGTGCGAGGACGACCGGCAGCCCCTCGCCTTGCAATCACTTCGGTGGGTTCTTGCTCAGCCACTCGCGCATCTCGGCGATCTCGCGCTCCTGATCCTTAATGATTTGCACAGCGAGCGCCTTCGTCGTTTCGTCCTTGGCATGGGCAAGGGCGACCTTGGCCATGTCGATCGCGCCTTGATGGTGCGGGATCATCTTGGCGCGGAAGTCGATGTCCGCATTACCGGTATAGGGCACGGCCATGTCCTGCATCATCTTCATGTCGGCGCTTTTGAAGTCCTTGGTCGATGCCGCGTCGCCGGGCGAAGGCATCATCGTCTTCATCATGGTCTGCATGGATTCCATGTTCATCATGCCCATACCCATGCCCATCTGGCCCATCGGCGCGGTGTCGGGAGCAGGGGCTGCGCCATGCCCCTGATGGGAGGATTGCGCGAGAGCGGGTCCGGCGAGGGCGAGGAGCCCCAGAGCAATCGAGATCGAACGTGTCATGTGTCGGTTCCTTCTTCCGAGTCAGTTGTTGGTGAAGCGCGCCTGTAGCGCATGGCCATCGGCCAGTGTGGCCGAGATCACGATACGGGCGCCCGCTCCCAGCGGTTGTGCGAGCGTGCCGACGAGCTTGTTGGGATCGACGGCCGACAGCGCCACCGTCGCGGTCTTGCCTGCGTCCTGGACGATTGCACGCGCCGCCTTGGTTCCCGCCGAGGCGAGCGGCTTATCGGCCGCGTCGGTGAGGTAGAGGACGAACTCGGTCCCCTTCGACACCATCTCGACATGGTGTCCGGCAACGTCGACCACGGGCCCGCCATTGGGGCCCGTCGAGACCTCGTGAGCCGAGGCCGTCGAGACAAACGAGGCGATGGCCCCGGCAATCATCAATCTGAGCATGTTGAATGTCTCCTTTGCTGCTTCAAAAGGCCTCAGCCGGCGCCACACCGCCGGCCGCCGGCGCATGGCTGGCCGCGATGCGCTCCAGCGGCTTGCGCCCGAAGGCGAGGAAGAGAAGTGGTGTCAGCACCGTGTCGATCAGGGTCGCCGAGATCAGGCCGCCGAAGATGGTCACGGCGACCGGGTGCAGGATCTCGCGGCCGGGCTCGTCGGCGCCGTAGAGCAGCGGGATCAGTGCAAGCCCCGCCGACAGCGCCGTCATCAACACCGGCGTCAGGCGCTCGAGGCTGCCGCGGATGACGAGGTTGCGCCCGAAGCGCTCGCCCTCGTAGAGCACGAGGTTGATGTAGTGCGAGACCTTGAGGATGCCGTTTCGGGCCGAGATGCCGGCGAGCGTAATGAAACCGACCATCGACGCCACCGAAAGCGGTTGCCCGGCGATATGCAGGGCAACAACGCTGCCAATCAGCGCGAGCGGTATGTTGCCCATGATGATCAGCGCCAGCACCGCCGACTGGTAGCGCGTGAACAGCACCACGAAGATCAGCGCCAGCGACACCAGGCTGAGCAGCCCGATCCGCAGCGTTGCCTCCTCCTGCGCCTGAAACGTGCCCTCCATGCGGGTGACATAGCCCTGCGGCAGCGGCGTTTCGGCGACGATCCGGCGGATGTCGGCGACGATCGCCGCCATGTCGCGCCTTCCGTCGCCATTGCCGTAGACCGCGATACGGCGCTGCCCGTTCTCGCGCTGGATCTGGTTGGGGCCGTCGGTTTCGATGACCGAGGCGATCAGGCGCAAGGGTATGTGACCGCCAGGCGTCGCAATCAGCAGGTCCTCGAGCCCGGTCGTCGAGCGGTCCTGGTCCGACAGCCGCAGCACGACGTCGTAGCGGCGGTTGCCGTCGACGATCTGGGAGACGGTGCGGCCGTTAGAGAGCGTCTCCAGCGCCTGCGTGATGCTGGCTGGCGTCAGCCCGTAGAGCGCTGCCTTCTCGTGGTCGACATCGATGCGCAATTGCGGAATGCGGACCTGCCGCTCGATCTGGAGGTCGACGAGCCCGGGGACGGAGGCAAGGCGCTCACGCAGCGTCTCCGCAAGGCTGCGGATCGTGTCGAGATCGTCGCCATAGACCTTGAGCGCGATCTGGGCGCGCACGCCTGAGAGCATGTGGTCGAGCCGGTGGCTGATCGGCTGGCCGATATTGACCGAAACCGGCAGGATGCTCAGCGCTGCGCGGATATCGGCATATACCGCTTCCTTCGACCGCTCCGAGCGATGCAGATCAATGTCGACCTCCGAGGAATGGACGCCCTCGGCGTGCTCGTCGAGCTCGGCGCGCCCCGTGCGGCGGCCGATCGACTTCACCTCCGGCACCTTGAGCGCGATCTGTTCGGCGATGAGGCCTAGGCGATGGCTCTCGGCCAACGAGATGCCCGGGTTGTATTGCAGCGAGACCACCAGCGTGCCCTCGTTGAATGGCGGCAGGAACGTCCGCGGCAGCAGCGTCGCGCCATAGACGGCCAGCGCCACGCCGATGCCGACGCATGTGACGATCAGAGCGCGGGTTTCGAAAGCCCAGCGCAGCAGTGCGGCATTGCCTCGCTTTAGATGGCGGACGACGAATGAGTCGCGCTCGTGACCGCTCTTCGCGCCAGACAGGAGATAATACGCCATCACTGGCGTCAGCGTGATCGAGACGATCAGCGAGGCCAGGATCGAGACGATGTAGGCGATGCCGAGCGGCGCGAAGAGCCTCCCCTCGATGCCCGACAGAGTAAAGAGCGGGATGAAAACGAGGATGATGATCGCGGTAGCATAGACGATGCCGGAACGGACCTCCTGTGAGGCCGCCGCGATGACCGGGAGCACGGGCCTGGGCGCGGCGCTTTCCCGGTTCTGCTTCAGCCGCCGCAGGATGTTCTCCACATCCACGACGGCATCGTCGACCAGTTCGCCGATCGCGATGGCGAGCCCGCCCAGAGTCATCGTGTTGATGGTCATTCCGAAGGCCTGGAAGACCAGCACCGTCGTCAGGATCGAGACCGGGATCGCCGTCAGCGAGATCAGGGTTGCGCGGACATTCATCAGGAAGAGCAGCAGGATGAAGGCGACGACGCCTGCCGCCTCCAGCAGCACGCGCTCGACATTGGCGATCGAGGTCTCGATGAAGCTCGCCTGCCGGAACTGGACGTTGGTGGCCGAGATGCCGGCGGGCAACGTCTTCTGCAGTTCAGCCAGCGCCGCCTCGACCCTTCGCGTCAGCGCGACGGTGTCGGCTTCCGGCTGCTTCTGGATGCCGATGATCACGGCCGGCTTGCCCTGATAGCCGGCGTCGCCGCGCTTGACGCGCGCGGCGAACTCGACTCGCGCGAGCTGGTGCAGCAGGATCGGCTGGCCGTTGCGCTTGATCACGGCGGTGTTGCGCAGATCCTCCAGCCGCTGCGTTAGCCCGACGTTGCGGATCAGGTATTCGCGCCCCTGCTGATCGATGAAGCCGCCACCGGTGTTAGTGCCGAAGCGGGTGATCGCCGCCTGGATCTGCTCATGCGTGACGTCCAGCGCCTGCATCGCTGCTATATCTGGCGTGATCCGGTACTGGCGCACCTCGCCTCCCATCGGGATGACCTGCGAGACGCCGGCGATGTTCAGAATCTGCGGCCGGACGACAAAGTCGGCGATCTCGCGGACCTCCATCGGCGAGGCCCGCTCGGCTGTCACCGCGACCAGCATAATCTCGCCCATGATCGAGGAGACCGGCCCCATCTGCGGGTTGACGCCGCGCGGCAGCTGCTCGCGCACCAGCGACAGCCGCTCCGCGACGAGCTGGCGCGACCGGTAGATGTCGGTCCCCCAGTCGAACTCGAAATAGGTGATCGAAAGGCCGACACCTGAGACCGAGCGCACGCGCAGCACGCCGGGCATGCCGTTCATCGCCGTCTCGAGCGGATAGGTGACGAGCTGCTCGACCTCCTGCGGGGCGAGCCCCTCGGCCTCCGTCATCAAGGTGACGGTCGGGCGGTTCAGGTCAGGGAAGACATCGACGGGGACGCGCGGCAGGACGTAGCTGCCATAGGCTACAAGGACGAGCGCGGCAGCGATGACGAAGAGCCGGTTGCGCAGGCTGGCCGAGACGAGAAGGTTGAACATCGCGCGCTCGCCTTAGCGAATCTGGTTGAGGTGCTCGGCGCCGCGCACGACGATCCGTTCGCCCGGCGCGACGCCGGCCCGGATCACCAGCCTCGTCGCATCGAACGGTTCCGTGCGGACGGGCCGGGGCTCGAAGCGCTCGGGATCGGTATGGCGCCAGACCAGGGCCTCGCCATTGCCGCCGCGCACGACGGCGTCGCGTGGCAGGATGATGCCGCTGACGCTGGCGCCGTTGTGGGCCGTCACCCGCACGGGCTGGCCGATCGCGACGGTGGCGGGCGCATCCTCGACGGCGAAGTGCACCAGCGTCGCCTGCTGCTGCAGCGCCCGGCCGACGCCCCGGAAGAACAGTTTGAGCGGCTTGCCACCGGGCAGCAGGGCCGAGGCGCCGTCGAGCTGCGAGAGATCGACATCGCCATAGGACAGGGCCTCGACCCACAGGCCTGCGGGATCGACGATCTGGAACAAAATGTCCTGCGAGCCGACGACCTGGCCCGCTACGACCCGAACCGCCGAGACCACGCCATCGAGCGGCGCGCGCAGCACTTCGGGCTCGATCCGGATGCGCCCGACGATCTCGCGCCGCCGCATGAGCCCAGCGAGTTCGATCTCGGCGTCCACGACCTGGCTTTGCGGCGCGATGGCGCGCTCCGCAAGGCTGCGCGAGCGCTTCAGTTTCGCCTCCACCATGGCGATCTGCTGCTCGATCTCGCCGACGCGCTCGGCAATGGTTGTGCGGTCGGCCTGCGGCACCGCCTGCTCGACGGAAGCAAGGACATCGCCGCGCCGGACGAGCTGCCCAAGCCTCGGCAGGCCGCTCTCGGGCGCGACGATGCGGCCGCCGGTGATGCTCTGGACCTGTCCCGAGCGGTTAGGATCGGCGATGACGCGGCCGATCAACGCCACGGTCTTGCGCGCCTCCTCGGTCGTCGTGACTTGGGTGCGCACGTCGAGCAACCTTTGCGTCGGCTTCGGCGCGAAGACCGAGCCGTCCGGGAGACGGCGGGGGGTGTCGCCGGCCGGCGGCGCGGCCTTCGCCGCCTCGCCATGGTCGTGGCCCTCATGGGCGCTGGCTATGCCGATCCCGGCGATCAGCAGCAAGACCACGAGCCCGATCGTCGGGACGGCCGGCCGGGCGCTGCGCAGCCCAACCCCAAGCAGCAAGCCGAACGCCAGGGCCCCGCCACTGGCGAGATACAGCACCGGTAGCTGCTTTCCTGCTACGGGAAGGGTAGCCGCCTGCAGCTTTGGCCGTGCGGCACTAGCCGCATCCGAAGCCGATGCCGCTGGCGTTGCGGGACGCTCCAGCGTTCCGATCAGTAGGTCGTCGCCTTGCGGATGGGTGATCGCAAAGACCAGTTCCAGCGGACCCGTCCCGACCAACTGATCCGACGATACGAGGTAGGTCATGTCCGGGGTCGGTGTCGCCGCGACCTCCGCCCCGGTGCCGATCGTGACGACGACGCCGGCGTCGGTGACGGGGGCGTTGCCGGCATAGCGGTCCAGGAACAGCGTCAGCCGGCCCCCGCGCAGGATGCCAACGAGCTCATAGGCGTCGGAATGCAGCGCCACCCGCGGCGAGTCTGCCGTCGCAACAGTCGCGGGCGGGGCGCCATGGTCGTGGTCCTCATGGGCCGCGAGCGGGGCTGCGGACAGGATGAAAGCCAGCGACAAAGGCGCGACGAGGCAGTGTGCGAGGCTGCGGACGAACGAAGACATGAAACGAACCCATCAACACCGGCATGAATGTCCCGGCGGCGCGGCGGAAAGCCGGCCGTCGATCAGGCGATGTCGGAGGTTCGTGGCGGCCTGGCAGGCAGATTAGGAGTGCCCGAATGTGGATGCGTCTCTGGCGGCAAGTAGCGCCGGAACCGATGAGAGCTTCGCACGGGCAGTGAGGTCGCGCTCAGCTCGATGGCCGCGACCGCGCACATCGTGCCGCAGCAGACTCGCCCCCTAACTCCACTGTGCTGCGAGCTGTCCACCGGAGTGGACACATCCGGCTGGACCTTCCGGCAGACGCTTACCTCATCGATCGCCAGCGAGGCGACTACAGGCAGTTCAGCCACAGCTCGGTTTGAGTTCGATGTTGTTGGGAAAGCAAGCTTGGAGGATGCCCCATGCCCGGGATGCGCAGAGGCCGGCATTGCCCACACGAACGCCAGCAAAGCGGCCAGCGCGGCCGCCTGCAGAGTCCGGGTCAATGCATCGAACAACCTCACGTCGTTCAGCCATTTCGTTGTGATGGCACCTGAGATGAACCTTCCCAAGTGGGAAGGTCAAGCTATCACTGATATCAGGCGATTGGCGACCGACGCTCTCGCCATGAAAGGCTGACGGTACCAGCAATCGCGCTTCCCGCGGGGATTCTCATAGCTTGACCCGATATCCAACATCCGCGCTCAATGCTCACATCCCATCGCTGCTCGCGGGCAATCAGCGCGACGGCGGTCGGCCGCGCTGCTGCCGTTACAGGTCCGTCTGCCTGGATTAATGTCGCCAGTCTTGAGGCGCGCGTTGCGATGAGCGCAGTCGACAGTTTGCAAGATGCGGTTCGACCTAAGCAATTCTGAGATGAACGCAAAATTTATATGAAATTTCAACGTTATCTCGCGCAGTATCCGAGCGATGTTTTCTGCAATGTGCGGCGACATCATCGTTGGCGCCAGACTCCAATTGGAAATGTGCGCCAGCATGTTGCCCCGGCGGGCTCAAACTGCTGCTGAGGTGGCTTCACACGCTGCTGCGAGAGCAGCTTTCAGCCCCGCTGGGGCTTCCTTTCATCGGGAAGAACCGTCTGGCCCAAGCCGCCGCTCGCAAAATGCCTCACCAATAATGTGGTCGCCGCACCGTCGGCATGATTAACCGCAGCGGCAGCAATGTCGGGTCAGCTTTTGCCTAATCATAACCATTTGATGCTGAGCTAGTGCCGTGCAGATAATATTCCCTCTTCCGAACTCCGGATCCGCCGCCGCGCGTGAGCAAGCGCGTCTCGACGCGCTTGCTCGTTATAAGGTGCTCGACACCGCCGCAGAGGAATCGTTAGATCGGCTGACCCGGCTAGTGAAGACCATCTTCAGCGTCTCGATCTCGACTGTCACCTTCCTTGATGGGCACCGGCAGTGGTTCAAATCTAAGCAGGGCATGACAGTCTGTGAAACCGGTCGGGAACCGGCGTTCTGCAACCTCACAATCCAGCACCCGGCAAGCCTGATCATCCAGGATGCCGCATCGGACGAGCGCTTCGCAGATAACCCGTTCGTCATTGGCCCGCCCCATGTGCGGTTCTATGCCGGTTTCCCACTGCGCTCACCGGATGGCCATGCGATCGGCACATTATGTGCAATCGATCCGCAGCCGAGGCGGTTCAGCCAGCAAGACGACGAGATGCTGTCCCTTTTGGGCTCGCTGGCAATGGATTTGCTCGAACTCAGGAAACGAGCTTTAACGAACGAGACCGCGTTTGACGCCGGTAATGTCTCCTTCCCTTCTCCTGCTGAGGACTTCATTCGCGGTCGCAGCGTTCTGAAGGCGGGTCGCGTCGTTTTCAACAACAGCCGGACGACGATCAGTTGCACGGTCCGTCAGCTTTCACCTGAAAGTGCGGTCATCCATGTTCTTAGTACGGCGAAGATTCCCGACAGGCTCGTCCTCTTGATCGATACTGACGTCACATCCCGGCTCTGTACAGTTACAGCCAGAGCAGATCAGCACCTTGCGCTCTCGTTCGAAAGCTAATTTAGCTCAATTTCAAAGCACCTAGGCAATATTGCCCTTTGCGCCATAAGCTCACCTTGAGCTCTGACCCAATAGTCGACGTTAATAGCGGCGGTGTCGGGGTTTGCCCATCCAGGGCGGGTGACAAAGCCGCCCGACCACGACCGGTCAATTCGTCGCGTTCTTGCTGAGTCCGTTGCAAATCTCTGCGATCTCGCGCTTCCGATCCTTGATGATCTGCGCGGCGAGAGCCGTCGTCGTCTCGTTTTTGGCATGAGCTAGCGCGATCGGTCGGCCAGATTGAGAACGAGCTCGGCATCCACCAGCCGACGCTCTCGCAGCAACTCACCGTGCTGCGCGAGGCCGGTATCGTCGAGACCCGACGCGAAGCCAAGCAGATCTTCTATCGCCTGATAGAGCAGAAGGTTCCCCATCACGTGGCGGCACTGCACGCCATATTCTGCGCAGAGTACCCCACGCCATGCCCCATTTTGGCCTTCGCTCCTCGGAGGCAATGCTGATTGGCCTCTCGGCGTCCCTGCTCCTGCTCCTCAACGGCCGCGTCGCCGGCATCAGGGGTATTCTCGGCAGGCTGGCGCACGGCACGCAACTGCCTGCCAACGCCGCCTTCGTCATCGGGTTGATCCTCGGCCCGCTGGCCGGCCGTGACCATCACGACGTCGCTCCCGGTCATCACACGGGCCGGGCTGCTCGTGGGCTTTGGCACACGCATGGCGTCAGGATGCACCAGCGGCCACGGCATCGTCGGTCTTGCCCGGCTGTCGCCGCGCTCGATCGCGGCTGTGGTCACCTTCCTTAGCGCAGGGATCATAACCGTCACGCTAATGAGGCTCGTCTCGCCATGAAGCGATGGATGCAAATCCTGACCGCGCTTGCCTTGGGCGCCATCTTCGGCCTCGGCCTGTCGCTGTCTGGCATGCTTGATCCCATGCTCGTGCGCGGCTTCCTTGATGTCACCGGCACGTGGGACCCGAGCCTGGCTTTCGTGCTCGGCGGGGCCGTCCTCATTGCCTCTGCCGGGATGGTCGTGCGCCGGCGGCTCCGGCGGCCGGCGTTCGACGACGCCTTCCACCTGCCGGCAATCACGCCCATCGACACCCGCCTGGTTCTGGGCTCTGCTATCTTCGGGATCGGCTGGGGCATGGCAGGTCTTTGCCCCGGCCCGGCCCTGGCCTCGCTCTCGCTGGGGCTCGCCCCGGTCGCGATCTTCGACATTGCGATGCTCGTGGCATGACGGTTCATGACCGATCTATCGCAGGCCGAGCCTTCGCGCCACGCATCGGAACGACGCCGTGACGGCGCAGATCCCTATCTCGATAGGCTCGGGAAGCCTTGTTGGCTTCATGCTTGGCCTCGCGGTGACAGCAGCAGCTCCATGCTTTCGATCAGGCTGGTGGCGGATTGTAATCTTCGTGCTACATATCTGGCCAATCTGCAGTGCGAAGGTAGCAAATGCCTACTCCACATATCCCTCCAGCGGCCGTGCGCCGCACCCTGCGGAAGCTCGGCGCGGATATCCACGACGCCCGCCGCCGCCGCAAGCTGCCTATGGCGGTCGTGGCGGAGCGTGCTTTCACATCGCGCTCGACCCTCCAGAGGGTCGAGGCCGGCGATGCCAATGTGAGCATCGGCATCTATGCCGGCGTCCTCCAGGCCCTCAGTTTACTCGAAGCGCTGGGCCAAATCGCCGATATCAGCAATGACAGCGTCGGACAGGCGCTGGCTAGTGCCGATCTGCCCAAACACGTTCATCTCAAGCGGCCAACCGGATCGTCCCGCGATGGCTAACTTCGAGGTGCACGTCGAGCTGCAAGGTCGCACCCGTCCGATCGGATTGGCGCGGAGCAATCGCGTCCGCGGCGCAGAGACTATTCTCTTCGAGTATGACGATGCCTGGCTTTCGGATCCGGATCGCTTCTCGCTGGAGCCGGCGCTTGCATTGACGCGCGGCGCGTTCGCTCCTCCTTCTGGACTTGCAACCTTCGGCTCAATCGGCGACTCCGCACCAGATTCGTGGGGCCGCCGCCTTATGCAGCGCGCCGAGCGCCGCTTCGCCGACCGCGAGGGCCGCGCAGTCCGCATGCTCGCAGAAAGCAACTATCTGCTCGGGGTCGCAGACGAGACGAGGCTAGGTGCATTACGGTTTCGGTGGGTCGGCGAAGAGGCCTTCCAGGCGCCGATCAGCGCCGGCGTACCGGCCCTGATCGAGCTGGGCCGTCTGCTTCAGATCACCGAGCGGATTCTCCGGGACGAGGAAACGGACGAAGACCTTCAATTGATCTTCGCGCCCGGCTCCTCCCTGGGCGGTGCGCGGCCGAAGGCTTCGCTCATCGACCCACATGGCCATCTCTCCATCGCCAAGTTTCCTAAGGAGACCGACGACTACAGCGTGGAAACCTGGGAGGAGATCGCGCTGCGGTTGGCCGGTCAAGCCGGCATCGTCACCCCAAAACACGAACTTGTCGAAGTGGCCGGCAAGTCAGTGATGCTGTCGCGACGCTTCGATCGCAATGGCACGATCCGCATCCCGTTCCTGTCGGCAATGGCGATGATGGGCGCCAGGGACGGCGAGCGTGGCAGCTACCCCGAGATCGTCGACACCCTGGCCAGGCATGGCGCGCAGGGAAAGACGGACGCCCACGCACTCTATCGGCGTGTCGCCTTCAATGTGCTGATCTCCAACGTCGACGATCACCTGCGCAACCACGGTTTTCTCTGGCTCGGCAAGGCGGGGTGGTCCCTCGCGCCCGCCTATGACCTCAATCCGGTGCCCACCGATCTCAAGGCGCGCGTGCTGACGACGAATATCAACCTCGATGAGGGCACCTGCTCGCTCGATCTGCTCGAACAGGCATCGGAATACTTCGCACTGACGCTGGCGCAGGCCCGAGCGATCATCAAAGAGGTCGCGACCGTGACCGCGACATGGCGCAAGACCGCGAAGGCCGTCGGCGCTCGGTCGGTCGAGATTACTCGCATGGCCAGCGCCTTCGAGCACGACGATCTCACGCGGGCGCTGGCGCTATGACTCGGACTTTTCTTTGATAGCCTCGATCCGCCAGCCGCACGTCCGGGTTCTGGCTCCCCGTCAATCTGGACGTCTCCGGGATCCTCGGCATCTCGGGGCTCGGATCGGCTTCGCTTCGGGGCCGCACAGATGGGGATCGACGGCGACCATCCCAATCTCCACATCATTGCGCCCGGCGGCGCCACGTCGAAGGGCAGGCCGTGGGCATCGACGAGCCATTCCAGCACCGGCCCGATCTGCTCGGTCAGGCGCGCCACAACCGCCGGATCGGGCTCCCCCTCGGCCTCGGCCATGATGTCGGAAGCGATCACGCTCAAATCAAAGCGGGCCGCGTCGATTTAGAAAAAAGGCCGGGCGTCCCAAAGGGAGCCGGCCAAGGGGAAGCCAAGGCGATATGCCAAAGCCTCACGGGGAACGGAAGTCACCAGCTACCAGCGGGAGAGCCCGGAGCGGTCAGCGGACCGTTCGCCCGATATAGGGAATTCCTTAGCGTCCGCAATCCGCTATTTTGATGACCGACTCATGCTTAACGCGCGCGGCAACGCTTGTGCCAGTCCAATCTCGATCGAACCGAACTGCACTCGTTACGATGCCCTGCTGGTCGCCCTGCGCCGGGCCGCGGTAACGGGGGTATCGCGGGCAAGGCAAATGTGGCGCACCGCCGGGGTAATTCCAGTAAAGGAAACGGCTTCCTATTCTTAGAGCGCTGCATATTAACGCAAGTTGTGAACGCAGGCATGACGCGTTCCTATTATGAGACTGCGCGGGATGGACAGACGACCTCTGCTTGCTGTAGGGAATGCATTCAAAGATACATTTTTATGCAGTTAGCGATGACAATGCCGAAATGCTCAAGAAATAAATATCGCTCAGATAAATCTGCTGATAGTCCCTCAATCGTTATTGATATTGCGACACATCGGGTGCTGCGTAGGATTTTAGGTCTATCGCAGGAGGATATTACGCAAATCGATCTTCATCTCGCTGTCGAGGCTGGCCTGCTAAAAAGGCCCTCCAGCCAGATGGCCCTGACCGCGGATGATCGTTAACATCGTCGAGTCGTGCCTTCGGGCGACGGGTTTGTTGCGGCACGGCGACGGCACGACGTAGCTCGGTCATTTCCAATCCCTAGGTTATAAACTCAATCAGCGTCTTGAGATCGCTGCATTTGGTTGATTCCGTAGCCTTTATCGATGAAGGCGCGGCATGGCGAGATCGCTGTTTTGACTGTCGGACGAGGCATGGGCGCGGATCGAGCCACGCCTTCCGACGAACCAGCCCGGCGCGCGTCGTGTCGATGATCGACGGGTGATCTCGGGCATCATCCACATGCTCAGATGCGGCGGACGTTGGCAGGATTGCCCGCCGGAGTACGGGCCGGCGACCACCTCTAAGACCGCTGGAATCGCTGGAGCCGGCGCGGGCTGTGGCATCGGCTGTTCGCGTCGCTGTCAGCGCAAGGACAACTCGACGAGTTGGCATGCTCGACTCAACCTATGTGAAGGCGCATCGCTCGGCGCATGGTGGAAAAGGGGGGCGAAGGCGCAGGCGATCGGCGTCTCGCGCGGCGGCCAGACCACCAAAATCCACGCCGTCTGCGATCTTCTCGGCCGTCCCGTCGCGCTGACGCTCACGCCGGGCAACACCTCCGATATCAAGGCGGCGGAGCTTCTCAAGGAGCACGTCACCGGCTTCCGCCGCCTCGTGGCGGATCGCGGGTATGACGCCAATCAGTACCGGGGCTTCCTGAAGCAAGCCGGCACGATCCCGTCATCCCTGGCCGCATTTACCGCAAGCGGCGCATCCGCCAAGACGAACAACGCTACAAGGGTCGCTGGCTGATCGAGGCGATGTTCTGCCGCCTTAAGGACTTCCGCCGCGTGGCGACCCGCTACGACAAGCTGGCTCCCAACTTCGCCTCAGCCGTTGCGCTCGCCGCCGTCTTGGCTTTCTGGTGTTGATCGACCGGAAGGACAGCCATGACAGACTTCATCGCCCTGCTGCGCGCCGTCAACGTCGGCGGGACCGGCAAGCTGCCCATGAGCGACCTGAGGGACCTTTGCCAAAAGGCAGGCCTCGGATTGGTCCGGACCTACATCGCCTCCGGCAACGTCGTCTTTGCGAGCGACGCTACGGAAGCTGAGGTCAAGGCGCTACTTGAAGAGCAGCTTCGCGCTTACGCCGGAAAGCCGATCGGCGTGCTCGTTCGGACAGCGAAGGAGTTGGCCGCCGTATCGGCCGGTAATCCCTTCCCGACGGCCTCGCCCAACCGCACGGTGGTGATCTTCCTCGACCAGCCTCCGCATCCTGGCACGTTGGCGGGCATCACAGGGCAGGACGGTGAAGAGGTGAGCGTCGGGGTTCGCGAGATCTACGTCCACTACGGCGACAAAATGGGTCGCTCCAAGCTCAGCATTCCTCACGCCGCGGCAGGAACGGCGCGGAACATGAACACGGTCGCCGCCCTGGTCACCATGGCGACTACGCCGCCCGATTGAGTCTGAACCCTAGGCTGCTTCATAGTTGCAGCCCCAGATTTGCTATCAGATGTCAACTGCTTGGGCGCAGTCTGACCGAGAGGCCCGCGCGTGGACCCTACCGAACCGCCGACACTTGCGGTATGCTCTTTGCACCGATGTTGACAACGTAGAATACTGTCCTTCCAAAAAGAGGCTACGCCGGGATGAATGAGCCTATCGGAGGGAACGCAACTTTCGGGTCGACACCGGTCGTTGTCACGGATCCTGTACGGCCGCCAGTGCCGAGACAAGAAAATGTGTCTTCCAGCTTACCGAGCAGCGATGTTGGTACGTTGGTACTGCACTGGATCTCCGTGATCGCGGTGGTGACGAGCCTAGTCACAGGCATCAGAATTTCGGCCGACGCGCTGGATGCCGTCGTCTCGAAATGGATGGAACCAATCTTGCCTCAAGGAGAGATTTGGAGCGTCCATATTTGGGCCGGTCTGGCGCTGTTTGCGACGTCGACCGCCTATTTGATCTTCATGGCGACAAGCGGGCTGTCCGCGCGCATTTCGGCCCGGAGGCTATCGCCGTTGAGGATGCGAGCCCCTGCCAAACTGCGTTGGCTGAGCGTCAACGTCTTGCTCCATTGGCTGCTCTACGGTCTGGTGGTGGCCCTGACGATCACCGGGGTGCTGCTCTATCTTGGTTTCGGCGGGTGGGTCGTCACCGTACATCTTGCGGCAGCCTTCGGCACGTTGGCTTACACCTTGGCCCATATAATCGCGCATTTCGGATATGGCGGCTGGCGCCAGTGGCTGCGCATCTTCCGGCCGGCCCGGCTCGCGCCCTCCGTAGGCCAGCGCAGCCGCTACCCGTTGCTCATCGCCTCGTTCGTTGCCGTTCCGACCGCCGTCGCCATCGCCGCGCTAGACTATGAGAGTCGCGACGAACTTCTCGTGCAGACGACGACGGACATACCGACCCTCGACGGCACCACTGACGATGTCGCATGGCGATCCGCGCGCCCCGTCCGGGTCAGGACGTCCCAGGGCGCGAATCTCGGCGGGACCGGCGAGTCCACCGTCGAGATCCGGGCGGTCCGGGACGCGAACAAGATCTATTTCGCGTTCAAGTGGCAGGACCCGACCCGCTCCCTCGCACGTCTGCCGATGATCAAGCGAGAGGACGGATGGCGATTGGTCGGTCACGATGGCGATCGTGCCGACGTCGTGGATTTCTACGAGGACAAGCTCGCTGTCATCTTCTCGGCGAGCGACGCATTCGCCGGCGGCGGCGCGACGCATCTCGGCCCGAAGCCGCTTCCCGACCGGCCATCGTCCCTGAACGAGCGCGGCCTGCATTACACCACCGACGGCTCGTATATCGACATGTGGCAGTGGAAGGCTTCGCGCGGAGGTCTGATCGGCTACATGGACGACCAATATATCGGTCCCCCCAGGGAAGCGACCGCCGACGAGGCGGCCAAGCGCGCACGCTATCAGGGCGGGTACTGGAACGACCCGGGCCGGACCTTCTACAGCTATAATTTCGGGTTCGAAGGCCCCGGCGGCTACAAGGGTCCCGTCTCCCCAAAGCGCTTGCCGAAAAACGCGGAGGCCGCGGCACGCGCGATCGGGACATTCGACCCGACCAATGCCGATCTGAGCCAGGACGAGGGCAGCATCTGGTGGCTGACCGAGGCGGAGAGTGTGCCCTACACGATTGAGGCGGATGCCCGATTCCCCGTCGGTAGCATCATGCCCGGCGTTCTAATCCAGGGCGACTACGAGGGTGATCGTGGTGATATCCGCGCCGGCGCTCGGTGGAAGGACGGATACTGGACTGTAGAAGCGTCTCGGAACCTGAGCACGGCGAGCCGCTACGATGCCGACTTCACTGGAAAGAGCCCCCTGTACATGTGGGTGTCCGTCTTCGACCATAACCAGACTCGGCACACGCGCCATGTCAGGCCGGTTGAGGTCAGGCTGCGCTAGACTGCGCATGGTGAAAGTCTTGTCCCAAAGGTCCCGATGAAACGGACGGCGTCGCTCGTTATCAATGCCAAGAAGATCTCAGCCACCACGGGCCAGACCGTGCTGGACGCCGCGATGGGCGCGGGCATCTTCATTCCACATGATTGTTCGTCGGGCCAATGCGACACCTGCCGCGTTCGGGTCTACGACGGCGTCGTGGATGATCGAGGCACGCGTCGTGGCGCTACCGTGCTTGCTTGCCAAACGCGGGTCACGGGCGACGCCGTCCTCGAGTTCGACGCCGTGCCGGAGCCGATCAAGGTTCCGGCGATCCTGACGGGCATCACACCTCTTTCGCCGGCTATCCTGGAACTTGCGATCGGGCTTCAAAAAAGCTTGCCCTTTTTGCCCGGACAGTACGTGAAATGCGCCTTCGGCGGCTTTCCGGGGCGGGACTACAGCCCCACCCAACGCGTCGACGGAACCGGCGCGATCGATGAATTGATCGTCCACGTCAGGCGACTGCGCGATGGGGTGGTGTCATCCCGGCTAGGCACCAGTATCGGCATCGGCCACAAGGTGACGGTCCACGGACCCTTCGGCAGCGCGTTCCATCGCCTGGGCGAGGGTCGGATCGTCCTGGTCGCCACCGGCACGGGATGGGCGCCGGTCTGGGCCATTGCGCGAGCGTCGCGGTTTCGGCAGCCCGATCGCGAGATGGTGGTCGTCGTCGGCGCTCGCGCTGTCGAGGACATCTATATGAGGGAGTCGCTGGAATGGTTGGCCGCGACAGGGGTTCGGACGGTCATCGCAACCGCCAGCGCGCCGGTGACCCGAGATGGAGACGGCGTCTTATCTGGTCGCGTAACCGACCATCTCCCGATCTTCGCCGCTGAGGACACGGTCTATGCAGCCGGTAATCCATCGATGGTTGCAGCGGTGCAGGCGCTCTCCCATGAGGCCGGCGCGACATGCCACTGCGATCCGTTCACCGCATCGCCGGTGCAGCAATCGATCGGACGGCGGTTGCTCTCGTTCCTGAAGCGACCCGGCATTGCCGAAGCGGGCCCCACCACGGCGGCGGGCCAACAGGGGTGAAGCAACAGTTCAGTTTGCCGCCGGCAGGGCGCCGTAGCTTCGGATGATCTCTGCTGCCTCTCCCGCCCTGGAGAAGGCGATGAACTTGGACACATCGTTTGGCAGACCTTCCGGGCGGTAGACATAGGCGAGTTCGCCGGTGCTCGGATAGCCGGGCTGCGACGGATGATGGCCGTCGATTTCCAGGACTGTGGTGCCGATGTCGAGTATCTTGCTGTACGGACCAAAGCCGATGGCCCCATCGGTCAAGCGCACGCTTTCGACGGCCTCCTGCGTTGAAACCGCAGTCTTCGACCGTTCCGTGATCTCAAGGTTCTTCCAACCGGGCATGTTGGCACGCAGCGTCGTCAGCGTGCTGTCGGCATCCTCCCGGCGGACGACCCGAATGCGGATATCCATACCTCCGACCTCCTTCCAGTTCGAGATTTGGCCGGAGTAGATCGCCGCAAGCTGCACCGTATCGAGGCGCGATATCCCTGCACTCGGATGCACGAAGAAGGCGCTCGGGATCTTCGCGACAGGCACGTAGGCCAACCCTCTCGCGCGCTCGGCATCACTGAGCGGCCGGGCTACGCGCGCTAGGCGGGCCGCTCCCGATCCGACCGCGGCGATTCCGCCGCCTGAACCGATGCTAGGCGGGATCCGCACCTCGATCGACGGCTCCATTTGGCGAAAGCGAGCTGCGACAGCTTGCAGCATCTCGATGCCGTCGCCGGTTCCTACGACGGATAGCTCTTCTGCAGGTAACGCAGCCGAGCTCGTCAGCATAAGCACTACTAGCGGTAGATATCGCATGGCTCGTTCTCTGCGGTTGGAAACGTGAGCCTACCAGCTGCCCCGTAAACGATTGCTAACCGTAGCCGCGAAACATGGTCGCGTTCCTTTGGAGCATAAGATTTTACCTTGACTTCATGCTTTGTCCCTAACATCCCGCGGTACGAGGATCAAAGAGGGCGGCCTGGTGCCGGAGAAATCCCATAGTAAACCGATGGAGGTCTCGCCGAAGAGGGTGGAGATCGCCGGAGGACTGTGGGCGACAGGCTACCGTCTGATATCGCATGCGGCATCACGAGGATCCCTGTGGTTACGCGCGCGAATGTCGGACACCCATGTCGGGGCGCACCTTGCGTGGGTCGTGCTTTTGACCGGCGCGTTGGCGTTTGCGGCTATTGGCGTCGTCTCTCTCATTCGTCTGAGGGCCGACGCGGAGGAACAGGCGACCGCACTGGCCCAGCTATCGCGTCAGCAGCTTGCTCGGAAGCTCGATGGGGAGGCGCGTCTGGCCGAAGCCAGGTTGCGGGTCTTGTTCGACGAAGCGCACCGCCAGACGCGATATCTCTCGCAGCGACAAGACGTCGTAAAGGCCATCGTCTCGGCAAACTCGGTCGCCATGCAGCTTCTGCTGCACCCTGCGAGCGTCACGGGCGAGCTCGATGCGTTTCTTGTCAGCGATCCGGCCGGAAACATCATAGGATCGAGCCGAACGACCGACCTCCTTGTCGCTCGGGAGGCGATCGCGCGATTGGGACTCGACGATCGTATCGTTTCGGTTCTGACCGATAATCGCCGAAGCGAAAGGAGGTCAGATCGGACGACTTTGCGCGTGATGCCCGACGACGATCGCGCCATCGGCATGCCACTGGGAAGGACGATTGCACATTTCGCCATGGAGCCGGTTTTCGACGATTTCGGCGACGTGGCAGGGGTGTTGATCGGTATCCGTTCGCTGGCGCCTTCAGAGGCCACGTTCGAGAAATTTTCCAGCATCGTGAATGCCGGTGTACTCGTGAAGGATGGAGACCTCACCCTTTCCTCGGGCGGTCTCCCCACCTTCAATTTCCATGCAACGACGGCATTAGCTGACGACGAACTGATATCCGCCTCCGGTGGCAACCGCGTTGGCCGCTGCGCGGCCCACGAGCTCGGCCTCCTTGTCTGTACCCACGTCGAGGCTTCGGAAGTCCAGGAAGCTCAGCAACAGATGCTTCGCGTGAGCGAGCGACAAGCCGGCGCCCTTTTTACGTGGTTCCTCGTGCTCGCGGCGGGCTCGCTTGGCATCCTCGTGTCCGTGGTGCTGGTAGCCGTTAGGCAGGTCACACGAGGCTTGCCGCAGCTCGCATCGGCTGCTGCGTCCGTGGCGCGAGGAGACCTCGACGTGCCTTTCCGCGCAATCGGGGTCGGTGAGGTGCGCAGCCTGGGGCAAGCCTTCGAGGTCATGCTCGCGAACCTGCGCGAGAGCCTCGGCCGGACGCGAACGCTGGCATTCTTCGATCCGGTAACTGGTCTGCCCAACCGTGCCAGCTTGCGGATCGATGGGACGGAGGCGCTGACGTCACGGAGGTCTGACGTCGTATTCCTATTCATCGATCTCGATCGCTTCAAATCGATCAACGACACTTTCGGCCACAAGTCCGGCGACATGCTATTGGGAGCGCTGGCTCAGAGGCTCGCCAACTTCTTCGATAGTCGGGTCCGATCGAATGAGATTAACGCCTTCCGCGTCGGCAGGCTCGGCGGCGACGAATTCCTCGCGATCCTCGATCTCACCGCGACCGAGGCGCGGCTACAACGCCTTGTAGAGGACCTCATCCGGCGTCTTGGCGAAAACTTCGTCATCGGCTCGTCGCACATGACGGTCGGAGCAAGCGTAGGTATCGCCATCGCTGGTCGCGACGGCGCTACATACGACGATCTGCTGATCAGTTCCGATGTAGCCATGTATGAGGCCAAGCGCTCCGGCCGAGATTCATACGCGTTTTTCACTGCGAAGGCGGCTGCGCTGATGCAGGAGCGGCTTGCAATCGAGAAGGAGCTGCGCGTTGCCTTGAGCGAGCAGACCCTGAACCTGCTGTACCAGCCGCTTTTCTCCTTGCGGGATGGCACCATCGTGGGCGCCGAGGCGCTAGTGCGCTGGCGCCATCCGACGATGGGGGACATTCCACCAGGAAAGTTCATCGGGATCGCCGAGGATGCGGGTCTGATATCCGAGCTTGGGCAGTTCGTGCTGGAGCGTGCGGTCACCGAGACGGCTGCGCTCGTGCGCGACAGCAGCGACCTCAGAATCGCAGTGAACGTGTCGGTCCTTCAATTAGAAGATCCGACCTTCGCCAACCGGATCGAGGCTTGCTTGGCCAGGGCCGACTTCCCACTCGACCGGCTCGAAATCGAGATTACGGAATCGGTCGCGATGCGCGACTCCGACGTAGTCCAGCGGCAGATCGTCGATCTGAGACGAGCGGGGGTTCATTTCTCGCTGGACGATTTCGGCACGGGGTATTCGAACCTTTCCATGCTGGCGCGGTTACCGGTCGATACGCTCAAGATCGACCGATCATTGGTCGCCGGCATACATCATAGCGTAGAACAGCAGGCGATCGTCAGAACCATCCTGGCGCTGTCGCAGTCAATGGGTTTTGCTTCTATAGTGGAGGGCGTGGAAGCCGCCGAAGAACGCGATTTTGTGATCGCAGCCGGTGCGGATATCGCGCAGGGATTTTTCTTCAGCCGCCCTGTGTCGTTTGACATGCTCAAAGGCATGCAACTGACGCGAGCACTAAGCAGGGTTACCGATCGTTCGGAAAACGGCGTTGGTCGGTCCAAGGCGGCCTCGAGCCGCTAGCCGGTTACGAAAGAGTACTGCACGGCAACGCTCTTAGCCGATTAGCGCGAGGCTGTGGACAGTGACCACCATCTTGCAATCCATTTCATCGACCGAGCGGAGCCGGCTTTGGCAATCAGGGCGGCGCCCGTACAGACAGATGCCACCCAAGCGGCTCGTTTGGATTGCCGGCGCGAGAGAGCGAGCGTGGCCAGATTGTCGACCTCTCGACGCGTGCCTTGCCCGCCCGGCACGGGCAGACCATCCATCTGCGGTGCCGCAGCGAAGGTGGAGTGAACGCCGGCATGCAAGCCTTGGGATGACATGACGCCGGCACCGCTCTCCGAGACGCCACGAGTTCGCGATCCGGCAGACGCCCGAGCATACATACAGGGCCAAAGACGTCGAGCGTCTCGAACTGCTCGAGCAGCACGATCCCGATCGTGCGCGATTGGGATGGAATTGTCGTCGTCACATTGGGCTTGGTGATGTCGCCTCGCGGGTTACCCACCCTGTCACATGCGACCCGCATCCGACAGGGCAGCAATGCTCGGTGCGCCCGTCACTCAGCGATGGCCGGAAGGCCGGGCAGAAGTTTGTCCAGCGTGATCGGGAACTGCCGCACTCGCACGCCTGTAGCGTTGTAGACGGCGTTGGCGATTGCAGCGCCGGCCCCGCACACACCCAGCTCCCCGACGCCCTTGGCATGCAGCGGATTGGCGACAAGGTCGCGTTCTTCCAGGAACTGGATGTCGATGGCAGGAATGTCGGCGTGAGCCGGCACATGATACTCGCCGAGATCGCGATTGAC
Organism: Allobosea lupini; assembly: GCF_900109525.1. Classification (GTDB taxonomy): domain Bacteria; phylum Pseudomonadota; class Alphaproteobacteria; order Rhizobiales; family Beijerinckiaceae; genus Allobosea; species Allobosea lupini. The sequence continues at coordinate 65,165 of NZ_FOAN01000012.1, forward strand.
GATCTTACCGGTTCTTGGATCGTGGACCAGTTCCTCAGTCAGCGCGCCGCCGATGCCGAACACCACGCCGCCGATCGCCTGCGATATTGCGGTTTGGAGATTGAGGATACGACCTGCGGCGAAGACGCTGGTCCAGCGCGAAACTCGCACTTCGCCCGTAACCGCATTCACTCTGACCTCACAGAAATGCGCGCCATAAGAGGTTTGGTTGAAGCGCCGGTTGCTTTCTCCGGGCTCGGTCGCTCCCTCCACCGAAAGCCCGTTGCCGACGAGCTCGGTGATGGGCCGGCTGATACCGGGAGCCGTGAGGATGCCATCCGTCAGAGTCACCGCATCGACACATGCGCCGGCGGCGGCGGCTAGGCGGGCGCGCAGTTCGGCGCAGGCCGCATACAGTGCTGAGCCGCTGGTCGTCGCGCCCCAGCTGCCACCCGAGCCTGCACTACGCGGATCGTCGGTATCACCGAGGCGGACCTCGACCTGCTTCAACGGCACGCCGAGCAGATCCGCCGCGATCTGCGCCAGGATGGTGTAGGTGCCGGTGCCGATATCGGTCATCTCGGTTTCGACCACGACCCGGCCGTCGCCTTGGATCGTCGCGCGAACCCTGCTGGGGCCGAAGAGATTGCCGCGCGCCGCTGCCGCAACGCCGTGCCCGACAAGCCAATCTCCATCGCGCATCTGGCCCGGGCTGGTGTTGCGCCTCTCCCAGCCGAACCGCGCCGCACCCTGGCGGAGGCAGTCAACGAGCGCACGGCTCGAAAACGGCATATCCATCTCGGGGTGGCTTTTGGGCTCGTTGCGCAGCCGCAGCTCGATCGGGTCAAGGCTCAGCGCTTCGGCAAGTTCGTCCATCGCGCATTCGAGCGTCAGCAGCCCGACGGCCTCGCCGGGCGCCCGCATTGACACGGCGAGCTGCTTGTTGGTGCGGACGACCTTGTGATCGACCACCCGGTTCTCGCCTGCATAAAGCAGATGCGTGGCCAGTCCCGCCGGCTCGAAGAAGACCTCGCCTTCAAGTTGGTCGGTGATGGTCTCATGCTGCACGAGGGTGAGCCGCCCGTCGCTGTTCGCGCCAAGTCGTATGCGCTGACGGGTCATCGGGCGCCGTCCGGTGGTCTCGAAAACCTGCTGGCGGGTCATGACAACCTTCACCGGCCGGCCGAGCTGCTGCGCGGCGATGGCCGCGGCCACCGCTTCGGGCATGACTCCCAGTTTGCCGCCGAAGCCGCCGCCGACGAACGGCGACAGCACCCTGATCTGCGAGGGCGGAAGGCCCATCACCGTCGCAAGCTGATCGCGCGTGACGACCGGTGACTGGTAGGAGCCATGGAGCGTGAGTCGCCCCTCCTTCCAGATCGCAACCGAAGCATGGGGCTCCATCGCCGCATGGTTCTGGCTCGGCGTTTCCCACACCGTGTCGACAAGAGCCTGGGCTTCGCCGGCCGCCCGCTCCACATCGCCCTGCTCGGTATGGATCAGGAACAGGCCGAAGATATCATCGGTTGGGGGCAGGGCGCTATCGCGGGCTGCCATCATGTCGAAGACGCCCGGCTGTGACTCGAACGAGACGCGCACGCATAGTGACGCAGCACGCGCGCGCTCCAGACTGTCCGCCACGACGAGCCCAATCGGTTGCCCGAAATAGGCAACCTCCTCGACGCCCTGCACGGGCGCGGCATCTCCTCCGAAGTCGCCGGCATTGCGGATCATCCGCTCATCGCGGATCACCGCAAGAACGCCCGGCATCGCCAGCGCAGCGGTCGCATCGACCAAGCTGATGCGGCCACACCCGACCGGCGCGCGCAGAAGCACGCCATGCAAGACTTCCTCCGGGAAATGTTCGGCAGCATAGCGTGCAGCCCCCGAGACCTTCCGCGGCCCGTCGATCCTCGCGATCTCCCTGCCGATCGTGGGCATGGGGCTTTCGTCGAGCAGGCTGTGCTCGAAGGGCGCGTCCATCTTCACGCTTGCGTCCATCATGGCTCGGCTCCGGTCAGCTTGGTGAGGCAGGAAACCAGCGTTCGCCGCAGCAAGGGGACCTTAAAGTCGTTGCCGCCATGGCCGTTCGCCTCGGCGAGTACCACGTCGGCGCAGCGTTCGAAGAGCGCGGCTGATGGTGCCTGGCCGACCAGCAGTGCCTCCGCCTCGCGATTGCGCCACGGCATGGGGCCGACGCCGCCGAAGGCGAGCGCAGCCTCGGTGATCCGCTCTTCCTCCACGGAGACGACAGCGGCCACCGAAACGAGCGCAAAGGCATAGGAGGCGCGGTCTCGCACCTTGCGATAGCTTTGCTGTCTGGCAGGGGGAGGCGGCAGCACCACTGCGGTGATCAACTCGCCCGGCGCAAGACGATGGTCGACATGCGGCGTCTCGCCGGGCAGGCGGTAGAGCGCTTCGAGCGTGTGCGATCCCGTTTGGCCATCCGGCAGCCTTGTCTCGACGCGGGCATCGAGGACCCTCATTGCGACGGCCATGTCGGAAGGATGGGAGGCGATGCAATGCGCCGAGGTTCCCAGTATCGCCATGATGCGGTTGAAACCGCCGATCGCGCTGCATCCCGCACCGGGCTCGCGTTTGTTGCAAGGGGAGGCCGGGTCGTAGAAAAAGTAGCAGCGCGTCCGTTGCAGCAGATTGCCCGCGGTCGTCGCCTTGTTGCGCAACTGCCCCGATGCTCCCGCGAGGATCGCCTGGGAGAGAACGGGATAGCGCTGCCGAACCAGCGGATGCGCCGCGAGCGCTGCATTCGTCACCAGCGCGCCGATCCGCAGCCCGCCCCCAGGTGTCTCCGTCACCTCTCGCAGATCCAGAGCTCCGATATCGACAAGGTGCCGGGGCCGCTCGATGCCGAGTTTCATCAGATCGAGCAGGTTAGTGCCGCCGGCGATGAAGCGCGCTCCGGGGCGCTCGGTCGCCGCCTGCAGCGCCGCCGTCTCGTCGGCGGGACGGATATAGTCGAAGGCGATCACGTGTCCGCTCCTTCGTGAATGGCGTAATGCTCGATCGCTTCGACGATGCGCGGGTAGGCGGCACAACGGCAGAGATTGCCACTCATCCGTTCACGGATCTCGGCGGCGTCGATCGCCGATGCTGCGCCGGCATGGTCTCCAAGATGGCTCGGCCACCCTTTGCGCCATTCGCCCAGCATGCCGATGGCGGAGCAGATCTGCCCCGAGGTGCAATAACCGCACTGGAAGCCGTCTTTTGCCACGAAGGCGGCCTGGAGAGGATGAAGCTTGTGTGCCGTGCCCAGCCCTTCGATGGTCGTGATCTCGTCGGCCTGGTGCATGACTGCCAACGAGAGGCAGCTGTTGATGCGCCGGCCATCGACCAAAACTGTACAGGCCCCGCACTGGCCGTGGTCGCAGCCCTTCTTGGTGCCGGTCAGTTGAAGATGTTCGCGCAGCGCGTCGAGCAACGTCACGCGCGCATCCAGTTTGAGGTCGTGCCGCGTACCATTGACGCTGAGCGTCACGGCAGCGCCGGAATCCGCTTCGATCCAGGACAAGTCGTGCCTCCTCTGCAGGCGATTGGGAAAGGGTACTGGGTGCCGGTCAGCGCGCGGGTGCGGGCAGCGCGAGGGCTGCCTTGAAGCTGGGAATGTCGAGAAAGGCCGTGACAGCGACGACCCGGTCGTCCTTGACGGTCATGATCCAGAGATAGCTGTTTCTGTAAGTCGTACCGTCGAAGAGCTCGGCGCTGCCGTCCCAATGGACCAGCACATCCTCGCCATCCGCCCAAATCCTGCGGACGACTGGCTTCAGCGGCGTCGTCAGCCTGGCGGCGAGCGGACGGGCCGCGCCGGCCAGCAGCTCCTCGCGGCTATGATAGGTCCGCGCGATCTCCGGATCCGAGCCGATGATCTGCCAACGAGCGTCGTCCGTCAGGAGGCTGAAGACATCGCCGTTCCCGCTTGCCCAGCGCTCGAAGGCAGTTGAGATCACCTTACGATTTCTCTCCTCGACCGGTGACGCCGTGCTGCCGATACCCTGGGCTCTTGGCTGCTCAGGCGCCGCAAGAAGCAGTGTGCCAGCAAGAACCATTGCCATGCGGAATGCCATCGTTGCCGTCTCCGTGTTTGCTGCGGATACGGGCGATAATGCCTGAGCGGCGGGTCAGGTTCGTCTCCGAAACGTCGTGTCAGCGAGGACGCGAGGTCAACATCTCAGCCGGTGAGGCGCCCGAAATCCTGCTCGAAGATGAAGCGCTTGAAGGCCTGGACAGCAGGTGTCGGCCGGGCCGTCCTCGGCGAATAAAGAAAGGCTGGCCAGAGATGATGGTTCCAGTCCGGCAGGACCTCGACGAGCCGGCCGGTGCGCAGATGGTCGATGACCAAAAAATCCAGCAGCCGGACGATCCCGACATGGGTCAGCGCAGCCCCCACCAGCAGCGGGGCATCGTTGACGACGAGCCCGCATGCAGGCTCGACCAGCCGGCGCTCGCCGGCTTCATTCAGGAATAGCCAGCGATAGGGCTTGCCCGTGACGTCGTTCAGCAGACGAACGCAATTGTGGCCTTCCTCGACGTCGCCGGGCGTCTCTGGCATGCCGTGCTCGGCGAGATAGGCGGGCGAGGCACAGGTGATGATGCGGCTCTGCAGGACGGCCCGCTTCTCCAGCCCATCTGAATCCGGTTCCCCGAAGCGAATGGCCACGTCGACGCCTTCGACGAGAAGTTTGTCGATCCGATCCCGAACCAGAAGGTCGATCCGCAGCCGGGGATGCGCGGCGAGCAGAGTTGGCAAGACCGGCATCAGCAGGGCCGGGCCAAACGCGGCGTCGGTAGAAACGCGGAGCCGGCCGCGAATCTCAGCCGGAGAGGTCGGTGCCGCGATGACGCCGAGCCGCTCCAGCAAAGGCGTGACCTCTTCGAGAAACCCGCGACCCTGGTCGGTCAGCTTGAGCGCCCGGCTGGTCCGATCGAAAAGCCGCATGCCGGTTCGGTCTTCCAGCCGTGCGATGGACTTGCCTACCCCGGAGCGTGACAGCCCGACCTGGTCCGCCGCTCGGGCATAGCTTCCGGTGTTGGCCACCGCGACGAAGACGGTGATGCCTGCGATGATCCTTCCGTCAAACAACATGGCCTGGTCCCCCAATGCCGCTCCTCATTGACGCGTGCCGCAGTATGGAAGTCGACGATCGGCCGACTTGCCGACCGATGATCGCATTTTTTAGCAGCGCTGCTGAGGCCGGCAGATTAGCTCAGCGGTTCACCATGGCGAGTGCGGCCGTGCCATAGCGCTCTCCGGAGACCGCGAAGGCGGTGAGTGCCCCATCAAGCCGCTTCACATCATCTGGGTAGAGCTTGAGACTGTCGGCACGGAGGTTTTCTTCGAGGTAGCTTCGCCGCTTCGTTCCCGGGATCGGAACGATGTCATTCTTCCGCTGAAGCAGCCAAGCTAGCGCCACCTGGCCCGCAGTGGCTCCATGAGGCTCGGCGATCTCTCGCACCAGATTGGCGATCCGCATATTGGCGTCGAAGTTCTCGCCCTGAAGGCGCGGATCGCCCTTCGCCCGAAAATCCTCGGCCGGATAGTCTTCGGCCCGCTTAGCTGTGCCTGTGAGAAAGCCCCGGCCAAGGGGGCTGAAAGGAACGAGGCCGATCCCAAGCTCCAGAAGAAGCGGGACGATCTCGTCATCGAGATTCCGTTCCCAGATCGAGTATTCGCTTTGCAGGGCCGAGACCGGCTGCACCGCATGCGCCCGACGAATGGTGTCGGCGCCCGCCTCGGACAAGCCGAAATAAAGGACCTTCCCCTCGGCAATCAGGTCCTTGACCGTTCCGGCAACGTCTTCGATCGGCGTAGCCGGGTCGACACGATGCTGATAGAGCAGATCGATACGGTCAGTCTGGAGGCGCTTCAAAGAAGCGTCGACGACCTCGCGGATATGCTGTGGCCTGCTGTCGGCTCCCGCGAACAGGCCCTTGCCGATCACGAACCCGAATTTCGTCGCGATCTGCACCTGCTCGCGCCGCCCCTTGAGCGCCCGCCCGAGCAGCTCCTCATTGGTGAATGGGCCGTAGACCTCGGCCGTATCGAAGAAGGTACAGCCGAGTTCGATTGCGCGATGAATGGTTGCGATCGACTCCGCATCATCCGGTTGGCCATAGGCATGGCTCATCCCCATGCATCCCAGACCGAGCGCCGAAACCTCCAGGCCCTGCCGGCCGAGCTTACGCCGTGTCAGCATTTCTGCTTTCCAATTCCCAGTGTCGACGATGTGGTGACGGGGTTGCAGGCGATGCGCACGCGCCGCCACTGCGAAAAGCTCGTCCCGTCCCGCTTGGAAAACAATGGGCGATCATGGAAGATGGTCCGCCGATTCTGGAAAATGCATGGACTGGAACGATCTGCGATATTTCCTCGCCGTGGCACGGACGGGCAGCCTTACGCTGGCTTCGTCCAATCTCGGTGCGAGCCAGTCGACGGTCAGCCGGCGGATTGCGGAGCTTGAGAAGAGCATCGGCGCCAGCCTTTTTCGAAGGCATCAGACCGGCTATTTCCTGACCGATACGGGGCAGGAGGTCCTGCGCCATGCCGAGCTGGTCGAGGACAGCGTCATGGCGCTGGAAAGAGCCGCTGCGGGGCTCGATCGAAGCCCGGTGGGGACGGTGCGGCTGGCCACATCCGACAACCTGGCCACCGACCTCGTCATCCCGGCTCTTCCGGCCTTCAGGGAGCGATATCCCGGAATCTGCCTTGAAATCTTGACCAGTACAGCGACGGCAGAACTTGAACGACGAGAAGCGGACATCGCGCTTCGCGTCGTGAGACCGTTGCGCGGGAACCTGAAAATCCGGCGGGTCGGGCATATGACCTATTCGGTCTACGGCAGCAGGGATTATGTCGAGCGCCATCCGGCCCAGTCTGGCGAACCGCTCGGAGGCCGCTATGCGATCGCCTGGGACGCGTCCCACGCACATCTGCCGGCTGCAACATGGCTGGCTCGGGAGCATCCCGGCTGCCGGATCGCCATGATCACCACCAGCCTCGCCACGCAGATCGCCGCCGTACGGGCTGGCCTCGGCCTTGCCGTCATTCCAGATTTTCTCACTGTGAACGAGGACTTCGTCCGCGTGATTCCGCCAGAGCGGATGTTCAGCGCAGAGGTCTGGCTGGTCACCCACGCCGACCTTGCCGCGTCCGCACGTATCCGAGCGCTGGCGGATTTCCTCTGCGTTGAGGTGATGCAACGCAATCGCGACCTTCGCCTGCCCGAGTTGGCTTAGGCCGGACGGCATCTGGCGCCTGGACCTGCAAACGCGTCCTCAGTTCGGCCGCATCTTCGAGGAGGCATCCTCGCCCACGACGGTGGCCCACTCACGAATGCGCCACTCCCGAACGAGACCATTGTTGATATAGGGATCGTCCTTCACGAACCGCTCGACGATCTCCGGGCTATCTCCCTTGAAGAGAATGACACCCGTATCCAGGGGATCGGTCAGTGCTCCTGCCAAAACCAGCTCTCCGCGCGCAGCGGCGGCCCAGGCCTTCTTCAGATGTTCATCCCGAAACTCCGGCCGGCGGGCCTCGTAGCTGTCTGAGAATGCAAGGAAGAGAACATAGTGTTTCACGGCATTGTTGCTCCTCATACAATGTACAGTCTGAGCGGAGGCACGTGGGCCACGAAGGCGCTTGCTGTCGCGATCAAATGTCACCTCGGCGGGCCTTCAGAAAACTTGGTCAGATCAGGTTTGTCCAAAACCCTTGCTCTAAATGGGCGCTAAACATTACACCGCCCAAGGCGTGCGTCAGACGCCGATTTGTCGGTGCAGTGCGGACGATAGGTACGTAACTAGCGATTTCGCCCTTCTTAGTCCGTGTCACAATTCGCCGATCCGAAGCATTTGGCGCCCCACAAGCCTAACCCTTGCGGACTGATAGGACGCCGAGCTCGAAGTATTGGTAGCACCAACTGCGGCCATTAAGGCCAGTGCGCCCGAACCAGGCATCGGTTGGGCAACATGCTACCTGACGCTATTGTTCAAATCTGCGCCCTGTGGCAGCGGTCGCACCAGCGCAATCAATCCGTGTTCGACGCGACGAAGCTGCTCAATGGCGTCGCCTTTGCGGAACAGCGTTTCGCCTGCCGCCAGACAGCGTTCGCGACCGTGCTCGACCCAGAATTCCTGCAGCGCGAAGTCGGACATGATCATGATCAAGTTCTGTCCCGCGATTGCCAGCCGCATCATACCATTTCGCGTTGCTCCTGCAGCGCCTCAAGGTCGGCGGAGCGTTCACTCGACGTGCCATGCACCGCTGCGGGCAACGGTCTGCGGCCCGAGTGTGCCTCATGGCTCCGGTTGGCCGGCGTCGGAGAGATTCTGAACCAGGCAGCGTAGAGAGCCGGCAGGAACAGCAGGATCAGCACGGTGCCGATGGCCGTCCCGCCGATCAGGGTGTAGGCCATCGAGCCCCAGAAGACCGAGTGGGTCAGTGGAATGAAGGCGAGGACTGCCGCAAGAGCGGTAAGAATGACGGGCCGCGTCCGCTGCACCGTCGCCTCGATGACCGCACGGTAGTCGTCTAGCCCTGCGGCCCTGTTCTCCTCGATCTGGTCCGTCAGGATCAGCGTGTTACGCATGAGGATGCCGGCCAGGCCGATGAGGCCCAGGATCGCGTTGAATCCGAATGGCTGGTTGAAGGCGAGCAGCGTCGGAACGACGCCGATTAGACCGAGCGGCGCGGTGAACAGCACCATCGTCATCATGGAGAACGACCGCACCTGGAGCATGACCACGATCAGTGTGATGGCGATCATCAGCGGGAAGATTTTCGCCAGCGCGTCGTTGGCCTTGGCCGCTTCTTCGATCGAGCCGCCCATGTCGATGCGGTAGCCCGCTGGAAGCGACGCGATCAGCGGCTGGAGCGCGGTCAGGACCTGCTTGGAGACTTCCGGAGGCTGGGTCGCTTCGTTGATCTCCGAGCGCACCGTGATCGTGGGCACGCGATCGCGGCGCTTCAGCATCGGTTCCTCAAAGCGGATTTCTGAATGCCCGACCTGATCGAGCGGAATCTGTCGACCATCGCGGCTGATCAGGGAGAAATCCGCGAGCCGCGTCGGATCGAGGCGCTCGGGGCCGGCGCTGCGCGCCACGACGGACACATGACGGATGCCCTCGCGAACCTGCGTGACGGCGACACCGCTGAGCAGGAACTGAAGCTGCTGGCTGACCTGCGCCGGAGAGAGTCCGATGAGATTGAGCCGGTCCTGGTCCGGCACGAAGCGCAGTACGGGCGTGCGGTTCCCCCAGTCGCGGTTGGCTTCCCGGACGTCGGGCACTCCGCGCATGATCTCTAGAGCACGCTCGGAGATCGCATAGAGCTGCGCCGGATCAGGGCCGGTCACGCGGAATTCGACCGGGAACACTGAGGGCGGGCCAAACACGAACTGCGTCGCGCGGACATATGCTTCGGGCGCCAGCCCCTGCGAGATGGCTTGCCGGAGGCGTTGCTTCAGCGCCTCGCGGGTGCCTGCATCCGGCGTCAGAACGACGATCTTGGCGAAGGCCGGGTCGGGGAGCTCGGGCGACAGTGCCAGGAAGAAGCGCGGCGCGCCCTGGCCGACATAGCTCGTCACAATCTTGGCTTCGGGCTGCCTGTCGAGCCAGCGCTCGATCTTCGCGACCGCGGCCGTCGTCGTCTCGATGCTGCTGCCCTCAGGCAGACGCACCTCGACGAGCACCTCGGGTCGGTCCGAGGTCGGAAAGAACTGCTGCTTCAGGCCGCCCATCCCGACGCCGGACACCACGAAGGCGACGGCGACGACCGCGCAGGTCAGAACCTTATGATCGACCGCGTAGGTGATGAGTGTGCGTAGGCGGCGGTAGTTTGGCGTGTCGTAGATCGCCGCGTGGCCGCCGGGAACCGGCTTGATCTCTGGCAGCATCTTGACGCCGAGATAGGGCGTGAAAACCACCGCGACGATCCATGAGACGATCAGGGCGAAGCCGACGACCCAGAAGATGTTGCCGGCATACTCGCCGGCCGTCGAAGGGGCGAAACCGACCGGCAGGAAGCCGGCGATTGTGACAAGCGTGCCCGAGAGCATCGGCGCCGCGGTATGGCTCCAGGCATAGGCCGCGGCTTTGATGCGATCCATGCCCTCCTCCATCTTTACCACCATCACCTCGATGGCGATGATGGCGTCGTCGACGAGAAGCCCGAGCGCGAGGATGAGCGCACCCAGCGTGATCCGGTCGAAGAAGCGGCCGGTTTCCAGCATGATGAAAAACACAACGGCCAGCGTCAGCGGGATCGCAGCCGCCACCACGATGCCGACGCGCCAGCCGAGGCTGAGCAGGCTGACGAGAAGCACGACGCCGAGCGCCATCGCGAACTTCGTCATGAACTCGTCCACGGCCGAGGCGATGTTGACGGCCTGGTCGGTCACCTTCTCCAGCGAGATGCCGAGCGGCAGCGCCCGGCCGATGGCCGCCGTCCTGGCGTCGAGCGCCTTGCCGAGAGCCAGCCCGTCCCAGCCGTCCTGCATGACGGCGGCGAGTATCAGGCTGGCTTCCCCGTGGTGCCGTATGATGAAACCGGGCGGATCTTCATAGCCGCGCCGGACATCGGCGATGTCGGACAGCTTGAACGTGCGGCCGCCGGCGACGATGGGCGTGTCGGCGATCGCGCGAATGCTGTCATAGGCGCCATCGACGCGGATAAAGACGCGCGGTCCTTTTGTCTCGACGGTGCCCGCCGGCGTCACCGTGTTCTGACGCTGCAGAGCCGAAACGACGTCCTGGACAGAGATGCCGAGCGTTGCCAGCCGCTCATGGGAGAATTCGACGAAGATCTGCTCGGGACGCTCACCCAGAATATTGACCTTCTTGACGCCAGGAACGTGGAGGAGATCCTGCCGGATGACCTCCGCCTGCCGGGCCAGCTCCCGCATCGGCAGGCCTTTCGCCTTGAGAGCGTAGAGGGCAAAGCTGACATCGGCGTATTCATCGTTGACGAAGGGGCCGAGCACGCCCTGCGGCAGGTTCCTGGCCTCGTCGGAGAGCTTCTTTCGGGCTTGGTAAAACTCGTCCTGCACGCGTCCGGGCGGGGTGGAATCCTTCAGGTTGACGGTGAGGGACGCGAAGCCCGGTCGTGTCGTCGTCTCGACACGGTCGTACCAGGCCAGTTCCTGGAGCCGCTTCTCAAGGGGGTCGGCAACCAGATCCTGCATCTCGCGGGCCGTCGCGCCCGGCCAGACGGAGGTGACCGTCAGGGTCTTGATCGTGAAGCTCGGGTCCTCCGCGCGCCCGAGCTTGACGAACGCATATGCGCCGGCGGCAATGAGCAGCATGATCGTAAACAGGGTCACCGCCCGCTCGCGGACGGCGATGGCTGAGAGATTGAGGCTCATCGCGAGGCCGCCTCGATGTTGGATGACGGCTTGACCTGCTGGCCTTCGCGCAGGAGATGCGCTCCCAGCGAGACGATCCGACGGCCGGCCTCGAGCCCGGAGACGATGGCCGTCTCTCCGGTCACGCGGACCACACGCACCGGCTGGAAGGTGACGAGCGACCCCGGGTCGTCCAGGCGCCAGACGCCGGTCTTGTGTCCATCGTCGAGGACCGCCCCAAGAGGCACCTCCAGATCGGCTGCCGCCCCACTTGCCGTGATGCCGATCGTGATGGTCGCGCCGAGCGGCGCTGCGGCGGCATCGCCGTCGAGGATGTAGCGGGCTTCGTAGGTTCGGGTTTGCGGATCGGCGGAATCCGACAATTGCCGCAACATGGCCCTTATGCTCCGACCGGAGGAACCGTAGAGCGCTGCTTGCGCGACTGACCCGATCGTTGGCCGCATCGTTTCGGGCAACGCCACCACCGCCTCCCGTGGCCCGGCCTGAGCGAGCCGGATCACGACCTGCCCAGCCGCCACGACCTGGCCGGGCTCGCCCGACGTATCCACGACCACGCCGTCCGCATCGGCAACGAGGATGGCGTAGCCGAGTTCGTTCTCGGCGACTCTCGCCTCCGCATCGGTCGCGGCAGCCTGCGCGGTCGCGGTGTCCAATGCCGCCTTGGCCTGTTCGTAACGCTGGGGGCTGGCGGCGAAGCCGTGTTTGACCAGGACCGCGTAGCGCGCCTCATCTGCCTTGGCCTGGGTCAGCACAGCGCGGGCGGCCGCAGCGGCATTGCGCTTTGCGGTCAGGGCCCAGCGCAGATCGGTCTCGTCGATCCGCAGGAGCGGCTGCCCGGCTTTCACTGGCTGCCCTACGTTGACCAGCCGCTCGACGATCTTCCCGGGAACACGGAACCCGAGATTGCTCTGAACCCGAGCCGCGATGACACCGGTGAAGCGCCTCTCCGCGCGGACGACAGGGTTGGCGATCGAGACAAGCACTGTCGGTGCATCCTGGCGCGGATCGACCTTTACGGAGGCTGCGGATCTCGGCCCCACCAACATGATGGCGCCGGCGATGCCTGCGGCTGCGAGGGTCACGGCACCCGCCGCCAAAGCAAGTTTGAATCTTCGAGACATGAACCACACCAAAATAGATTGTGTTCGAAATCTATGCTGTATATAGAGTTCGAACGCAATCTAATTTTGAGGTTTGGGATGCGCGTGTCACGGCAACAGGCGGCGGAGAACAGGAAGCGGGTGATCGAGACGGCCAGCCGGCTGTTTCGCGAGAACGGCTTCGACGGCATCGGCCTGAAGGACCTGATGGCGGGAGCAGGCCTGACACAAGGCGGCTTCTACAAGCAGTTTGCGTCGAAGGACGAGTTGGTCGCTCTGGCGACGCGTCGCGCGCTGGAGAGCGTTTCCGAGCGCTGGTCGAAGGCGGCGGCGACGCGGCCGGACGATAGCTTGCGGGCGGTGAGCGAGTTCTATCTGAGCCAAGGCCACTCCGCCGAGCGCGCCGATGGCTGCCCGATCGTTGCGCTGGGGTCCGACGCGGCGCGGCAGGGTCCCCAAGTCAAAGCCGTCTTTGAGGCTGGGATGCTCGGCTATCTCGACATGGTCACTGGATGGCTCGGCGAGGGACACGAAGACGAGGCGATGGTCGTGCTTTCGACGATGGTCGGCGCGCTGCTCCTGTCGAGGGCCGTGAATGACGAAACTCTGGCACGGCGCTTTCTGGAGACGGCTGCCGCCAGCGTGACCAGCGAGGATGTCGGGCGCCAGGGCCACGCGGCCGTTGTCGAGCCGGAGCGGATGCAATGAAGGCTCCCCCTGCGGATTTGAGTCGTCCGGGCCCTTTTCCACGCGTGGGCGACCGCCTCGCTGCCAGCGCGGCTCGTAAGGTCACCAGCGATATCGTCATTCTGCTAGCGGGTCTTGCCGCGATTGAGACGCTTGCCACGAACATCATCCTGCCGGCCTTCCCGCGGATGGGGACCGAGCTCGGGCTGACCGGCGCTCAACTCGACGGAGGCAGCCGATGACGGGCACGATCTGGTCGCGCCTCGCCGCGGAAATGAAGGCCTATGGTGAAGCGCTAGCCGCACTCGATGAAGGCCGTGCTGCAATCGACGACGCCAGACTGCGCCGCGTTGAAGATGAATTGGCTGCCTTGAAGGCACGGGTCGCTGCGATGCAGCCCGAACCGATCCCACCGAATGGGGAGTATGCCTGACGCGCCGCAGCATTGTGCAAATGCGGCACGCACACCTTTTTGGGGTCGTCTGCTCGGCAGCAGTAGATCGATTGATGGACGCGAGGCCTCGAAAGTCGCCGCGCAACCGCCCGATCCGCCGCCCGCGCTGCATTGTTTGCAATGGGCAGATCGGGCTGTAACTTTCGGTTGGGCTCGACCAAGGGCGGCCGGCGACGCCTTCGCGTCTTCCCGGCGCCAGAAGCTGAAGCTGGCTCGACGCCGAGAAGGCGACGTTGGAAGCGGCCGGCCACGAGATCGCTTCTTTCAGGGCCAGCTAGTTACGGCAGCTCGATGATCTCGACCCAGTTCGGATTCTTGCCGAGCGCGATCTTCTGAAGCTCTTTCAGCGCCCCGGTGGCCGGATCGATGGCATAGAGCGTCGCGGAATTCGATTTCTGGCCGGCCGCGACCAGAAAGCTCCCCCTCGGGTCTACGTTGAAACCGCGCGGCTGCGTTTCCGTCGCAAAGTTCCCCGCCGGCGTCAGGGCGCCCGTCTCGGCGTCGACCTTGAACGCGGCGATCGTGTTCGAGGTGCGCTCAGAAGCGTAAAGGAAGCGCCCGTCCGGCGCGATGCGGATCTCGGCGGCGGCCGGTGCCCCGCCGCTGAAGCCCGGCGGCACGATGCTGATGCTGCCGAGCTTTGACAGCGTGCCCCTCGCCGGATCGAAACGTTGACTGTCCACCGTGCCGTCGAGCTCGTTCACGAGATAGAGGAAGCGCTCGTTGGGATGGAAGACGATGTGGCGCGGCCCGGCGCCCTGCTTGGTTTCGACGACGGCCGGCTCATTGGGCACGATCTTCCCCGTCACTGCGTCGAAGCGGAACTGCAGCACGACGTCCCCGCCGAGATTGGTGGCGAAGAGATGGCGATTCGAGGGATCCGTCAGGATCGCATGAGCGTGCTTGCGCGTCTCGACGACCTGCACCGGCTCGCCCTGTGCGAAGCCCTGCGGGCTGATCGGATTGATCGCGATCTTGTGGCCGGTATAGGAGGCGCTGAGCAGAAAGCGGCCGGTCCGGTCGGTCGCGACATAGGCCATGTTGTCGGGCAGCGGCGCTGTCGAGAGCAAATCGAGCTTGCCGCTCTGCTGGTCGATGGCAAAGGAGCTGACGGAAAAGGGCTGCGAGCGCAGCGAGACATAGAGATGGCGCTTGTCGGGCGAGATCGCCATCGGCATTGCCGTGCCGCCGACGGCGACCGTCTGGACAGGCTTCAATTGGCGTGAGGATGCGTCGAGCTCCAGCACGCTGATCTCGCGGCTGTCGGCATTCGAGACGTAGACGATGGTCTTCGCAGCGGCGGGCATGGCGCCCAGGATGAGCGCAAGCAGCGCTGCCGCGCCAGTCTTTGTCCTCGTCATTGTCTTCCCCCTGTCGGTCTTTCGTTGGCCATGGCTGGCGGCGCGACCTCGAGGGGCGATTATTCGGGTCAGAATCGGTCACGGACAGCTCAAAGGCCGTATCGATCCATCCAATCGGCGCATCGAAAGAGCAAGATCGCTCCGCTAAGGGGAAAACGCCGTCGCCCCGATCGGAGCGACGGCGTCGATCATTCTCTCGAAAGAGGCTCAGGCCGCGGCGCGTTCGCGCGTCGCGTATTCGCTCTTGTCGAGTTTTGCGACGAGGGCGGCGAGTTCCGCCGTCTCACTTTCGGTGAGATCGGTCAGCGGGGTCCGCACCGGGCCGGAATTGCGGCCGATCACCTTCATGCCGGCCTTGATGATCGAGACGGCGTAACCGCGCTTGCGGTTGCGGATCGCGATCAGCGGCAGGATGAAGTCACGCAGGCCAGCCTGCACCATCTCGCGGTCGCGGCGGCGCACCGCTGCATAGAACATCGTCGAGAACTGCGGAACGAAGTTGAACACGGCCGAGGAATAGGTGGTCACGCCCATTTCAAGATAGGGGAGGGCGAAGGTCTCGGCCGTCGGCAGGCCGCCGATATAGGTTAGGCGGTCGCCTATGCGCAGATGGATGCGTGTCATCAGCTCGATGTCGCCGATGCCGTCCTTGTAGCCGACGAGGTTGGGATTGCGCTCGCAAAGCTTCGCCAGGGTCTCTTCGGTGACGATCGCGTTGTCGCGGTTATAGACGATGACGCCGAGCTTCGTCGCCTTGCAGACCGCCTCGATATGAGCGGCTAGACCATCCTGCTCGGAGAAGACGAGATAGGGCGGCAGCAGCAGGATGCCGTCGGCGCCGGCCTGCTCGACGCCGGCCGCGAGCTCGGTCGCGATCTGCGTGCCGTGCCCAACACCGGCGAGGACCGGCACACGGCCGCGGGTCTCCTGCACGGCGGTTGCTACCACCTTCAACACCTCGGTCGGGGAGAGCGAGAAGAACTCGCCCGTGCCGCCGGCTGCGAAGAGACCGGCGACCTCATAGCCACAGAGCCAGTCGAGATTGGAGCGGTAACGCGCCTCGTCGAAGACGTTGCCTTCGGTGAAGGGCGTGACGGGAAAGGAGAGCAATCCATTGCCGATATGGCGGGCCATTTCCTGCGGGGTCATCTTGCTCATACTCGGCTCCCTGACTGAATGCAGCGCAGGAGTAGATCAAGAGCGATGCCGAAAGTGACCAAACACTGTATCGGTCGATCCAATCATTGGATCGCTCCGTCGCACTTTCACCGGATCATGCGCGATACGTTTCGCCAGAGCAGCGACGATCGGGAGGAGCGGGTTGTCGTTGTCCTCGCGGCTGACGAAGAAGAGTTCCGCGGGACGCTGTCGCGGCAGGTCGACCGGGCGCAGGGCGACTCCGCTGAAATGCAGGTTCATAGCGGCTTCCGGCACAAGCGCGACGCCGACGCCGGAATGGACCATTGCGAGGATCGAATGGATCTGGGCGAGGTGCTGGACATAGTTCGGCACGAGGCCTGCGCGCGAGAACAGCTCCACCAACAGGTCGTGGAAATAGCGGGCTTCATAGGGCGCGTACATGATGAAGGGCTCGCTCGCGAGATCCTCGATCGCGATCGTCCTGGAACGTGCCAGGCTGTGGCTGGCGTTGACCGCCGCGATCAGCGGCTCGGCCATGACACGAAAAGCGCTCAAGCCGGTGCGCGGGATCGGCGGTCGTAGCAGGCCGATATCGATCTCGCCGGAATCGAGCCGTTTGAGCTGGTCGCCGCTAACCATCTCCTTCAGCGAGATCTCGACATCGGGCATCTCGCGCCGGCACGCCGCGACCAACTCCGGCACATAGGAATAGGCCGAGGTCGCGGTAAAGCCGACATTGATCGAGCCGGCCTTGCCCTTGGCGACGCGCTTGGCCAACAACGCCGCGCTCTCCGCGAGCTTGAGCAGGCGTCGCGCCTCGGCGAGGAAGCTCTGGCCGGCGGGCGTCAGCTTCACCGTCCGGTTGCTGCGCTCGAGCAACACGACGTCGAGCACCCGTTCGAGGATTTGGATTTGCCGGCTGAGGGGAGGCTGCGTCATGTTCAGACGCAGCGCCGCCCGGCCGAAATGCAGCTCTTCCGCGACGGCGACGAAGCAGCGTAGCTGGCTCAGCTCGAACATCCCCAGCCTTCCTTTGCGCCGCCCGAAGGCCCTGCTTTCGCGGCGAGGCTCAGTTTTGGATGGTGATCCCGGCCTTGTCGATGATCCCCTTGAACTTGGCGATCTCGCTCTGCGCCTTCGCCTTCGCCTCCTCCCCGGTCGAAGGCGTCGCGGCCGCGCCCAGCTCCTCGAAGCGTGCGACGACGGCGGGATCCTTGAGCACGGCCTGCATCTCGGCGATCAGCTTGTCGCAGATCTCCTTCGGCGTGCCCCTGGGCGCCAGAAAGCCGTTCCAGGAGCTGATGTCGAAGCCAGGGAGGGTTTCTGCCAAAGCGGGAACTTCCGGTGCGATCTTGGCGCGCTCCGTCGTCGTGACGGCGAGGCCGCGCAGCGTGCCTGCCTTATAGTGCGGATAGGGCGAGGTGAAATTGTCGAAGGAGATCTTGACGTTGCCAGCGATCAGATCCTGTACCAGCGCACCCGAGGAACGATAAGTGACGTGCTGCATCTTCACGCCGGCGAGCTGCATGAAGAGTTCGCCGGAGAGGTGGATCGATGTGCCGATGCCAGAGGACCCAAAATTCTCCTTGCCCGGATTGGCCTTCAGATAGGCGATGAGCTCGGCGACGTTCTGCGCCGGGATCGACGGATGGATGCAGAGGAAATTCGGCTGCGACGAGGCCAGCGAGAGAAACTCAAAATCCTCGAACGGCTTGAAGGGCAGCTTCTCCTTGTAAAGGTTGGGGTTGATCCCGTGCGTCGACGGTGTGGTCATGCCGATGGTGTAGCCGTCGTTTGCTGCATGCGAGAGCGCGGCCACCCCCGTATTGCCGCCGGCACCGGCGCGATTCTCGATGATGAAGCCCTTGCCCATCCGCAGCGTCAACTTCTCGCAGATAATGCGCCCGACAAGATCCGTGGTGCCGCCAGCGCCGAAGGGCACGATCACCGTCACAGGCTTCGCCGGATAGGCCTGGGCGAAGCCACTGCGCGAAGACAGCGGAGCGGCGAGCGCGCCGCCTGCCAACTTCAGCGCCGCACGGCGCGTGATCGACAGGTTCATTTTTCCCTCCCATGAGATGTTGCGGCTTTGCCGTCTCAGCTGGAGAGTAGGCGGGACCCAGTTCCGGGCAACCCCCTTGGCGCTATCGTACGATCCAAAAAAGGTATGGTTTCATTGCCAATCTAACTCACCGGCGCATCGTGCCCATCCTATCCTGCGTAAGACGAGGCAGCTTGCAAGACTGTCTGCGACCTTGGCCGAACGGCCGGTCCGCACCCCACAGGAGGACACGACAGATGAGCCGATTCCTACTTCCGTTCCGTTTGTTCGCAGGCTCGATGAAGAGCCTTGCCGTTACGATGATGGCCGGGCTCGCGTTCGCCGCGCAGCCCGCCGGCGCCCAGAATTTCGAGCGCCCGGTGCGTCTCGTGGTGCCGTTTGCGCCCGGCGGCACCTCCGATATCCTCGCCCGCCTGATCGGTCCCAAGCTCTCGACTGCGATCGGCCAGCCCGTCGTGATCGAGAACAAGCCGGGCGCGGCCGGCAATCTCGGGGCGGACGCCGTCGCCAAGGCGCCAGCCGACGGTCATACGCTGCTGCTGATGGATGTCGGCTCGCTGGCGACCGCGCCCAGCCTGTTCTCGGACCTGACATATGATCCGGCCAAGGACCTGGCGCCGGTCTCGATGGTGATGTTCGGCCCTTATGTGCTCGCCGTGAACGAATCGGTCCCGGCCAAGACGGCGCAGGAACTGGTCGCCTATGCCAAAGCGAACCCGAACAAGCTCGCGGTCGCAAATTCCGGCGTCGGCGCCGCCAATCACATCACCGCCGTTCAGATGGCCAAGGAACTCGGCATCACCTGGAAGAACGTGCCCTATAAAGGCGGCGCTGCGGCTTCGCGCGCCGTCGTCTCCGGCGAGAGCGGCGTCATTATCAACGGCTCGACCGCGACATTGCCTTTCGTCTCGAACAAGCAGCTCGTCGGTCTCGCCGTTACCGGCGAGGATCGCGTCGCCGGCCTGCCGACCTTCAAGGAGGCCGGCTTGCCGGGCGGCGATGCCGGTACCTGGCAAGGCGTCCTCACGCGGGCCGGCACGCCGCCCGCAGTGATCGCGCGTCTCAATGCCGAGATCGGCAAGATCCTGCTGGAGCCCGACATCAAGGCCAAGATCGCCGAGCAGGGCGGCGTGGTGAAATCCGGTTCCCCGGCCGAATTCTCGACCTGGCTGCAGGACGCCACCACACGCTGGGGTGGCATCATCCGCGAGGCGGGTATCAAGGGTAGCTAGATGAGCGCTCCGATGGCCCCTTCGCGGATCGACTGGCGCGATCTCCTGCTCGGCCTGTTCCTAGTCGGGGTCGCGACAGGCACGCTCTTCGCCACCCGCAACCTCGCCGTCGGTCATGCCGCCGATATGGGGCCGGGCTACATGCCCCGCGTCATCGCGCTGGCGCTGCTCGGCTTCGGCCTATTTTTCTGCGCGCGCGGCGCCTGGCGCGCCGGGGCGGCGCAGGCGATCGAGCCTGTGCTGGCGCGGCCGTTGCTCGCGGTGCTCGGCGCCGTCGGCATCTTCGCGCTGACGGCTGAGAAACTCGGCCTCGCCATCGCCTCCGTCGTCACGGTCGTACTCGCCAGCTTCGCCACGCGCGAAGGGCGAGTACTCGAAACGGTCCCGTTCGCGCTCGTTCTCTCGGGCGCAGCCGTATTGCTCTTCATCAAGGTCCTGGCGCTGCCGGTGCCCGTCTGGCCGCGCTGAAGGTTGCCTTACCATGGAACTGTTCGACAATCTGCTGCTCGGCCTCTCGACCGCGCTCGAACTCAACAATCTCGGCCTGTGCCTGATCGGCGTGCTGATCGGAACGGCGATCGGCGTGCTGCCGGGCATCGGGCCGATCCCGACGGTGGCGCTGCTCCTGCCCTTCACCTTCGGGCTGAACCCGGCCGGCGCCATGATCATGCTCGCCGGCATTTTCTACGGCGCGCAATATGGCGGCTCGACCACGGCCATCCTTGTCAACGTGCCCGGCGAGACCTCTTCCGTCGTGACCTGCATCGACGGTCACGAAATGGCCAAGCAAGGCAAGGCCGGCACGGCGCTCGCCATCGCCGCCATCGCCTCCTTCTTCGCCGGCACGCTGGCGACGGTCGTGATCGCGCTGTTAAGCGTGCCGCTCTCGGTGCTGGCGCTCAAATTCACCGCGGTCGAGTATTTCAGCCTGCTCGTGCTCGGCCTGATCGCGGCTGTCGTGCTGGCGCATGGCTCGGTGGCCAAATCGCTGGCAATGGTGCTGCTGGGACTGCTGCTCGGCCTCGTCGGTATCGATGTCTCGTCCGGCGCGGCGCGGATGACATTTGGCATCGCTGAGCTTTCGGACGGCCTCGATTTCGTGCCGATCGCTATGGGCCTGTTTGGCCTCGGCGAGATCATCGCCAATCTGGAGCGACCGACGGAGCGCCGCGTCGTCAGCCAGAAGGTCCGTGACCTGATCCCAAGCCGGGCCGATCTGCGCGCCGCCTTTCCCGCCATGCTGCGCGGCACCGCCCTGGGCTCGGTGCTCGGCGTGCTGCCCGGCGGCGGCGCGGCGCTGCCGCCCTTCTCCTCCTATGCACTTGAAAAAAAGCTGGCGAAGGACCCGTCCCGCTTCGGCAAGGGCGCGATCGAAGGGGTTGCCGGTCCGGAAGCCGCCAACAATGCCGGCGCGCAGACGAGCTTCATCCCGCTTCTGACGCTCGGCATTCCGGCGAACGCGCTAATGGCGCTGATGATCGGCGCGTTGATGATGCAGGGCATCCAGCCTGGGCCGCAGATCATGACCGAGCAGCCAAAGCTGGTCTGGGGCGTGATTGCCTCGATGTGGGTCGGCAACCTGATGCTGCTGGTGATTAACCTGCCGCTGATTGGGCTCTGGGTCTCGATGTTGAAGATTCCCTACCGCCTGCTCTTCCCGGCGATTGTGCTGTTCTGCTGCATCGGCACCTATGGCATCGCCAACAGCCTGTTCAATGTCTGGCTGATGCTGGGCTGCGCGGGCATCGGCTACTTCTTCATCAAGATCGGCGTCGAGCCGGCCCCGCTGCTGCTCGGCCTCGTGCTCGGGCCACAACTGGAAGAGAACTTCCGCCGCGCCATGCTGCTCTCGGACGGCAATTTCTCGGTCTTCCTGTCGCGTCCGATCAGCGCGGTGCTGCTGGCGGTGGTCGCGGTGCTCCTGCTGGCGATGCTGTCGCCGACAATCCTGCGCAATCGAAGGGCGGCTCTGGCAGATAGCGCGTGAAATCTCCATCGGTGCCGCGTTGGCCTCTTCGACTATCGCGTGCACCTGACGCATATTGATGGGTGCATCATGATCGCCAGCGATCGATAGGTGCGATCGGCAAATGCGAACTGCTGGAACGCGAACTGCGCGCCAACTCCCGACATTGGGACTTCGCCCGGAAGCGGACGTCATCGGATAGGGCTAAAGCAGCTTTCCGCGCCTCAGCAGTCTTGCGCGATGCCAAGCTGAAACATCACGCCCGCAAGGGAAGCCCCTTCGGCGATACAGCGCCGGTCATTTCGGAAACACGCTCTTCAAGCTTCAGGAATAGGGGCGATGACCTTGATCTCGAAGGCTAAGCTCGCCAGCTAGTTCACGCCGATCGCCGTCTAGATCGGGTAGGGTGCCTGCGGAAATATCTTGCTCTTGACGTTCATCACCGTGCCGAACTGGTTTTCGGGATCAGTATGAAACGTCGTGATGTCTACGATATCGTCGAAGCCCACCTAGCTCACTGTTTGTGGCGGCGACTACACCGAATACATTGCCCGCACCCGTCATACACGCTCGGCGAGTACGCGGTAATGTGCCATCTGCCCTGCTGCCCAAGTCTCAAACTCCGACAGGAAGTCTGCCGAAATGGCAACGCTGCGACCGCCGCGGGCGACGCTGAAGCATCCGCGTCGTTCCGCGCTCGAGAGGATATTGCCGATGTGCTGACGGGAGACTCGAAATCGCTCGGCCAATCCGCTGTAGGATAGGGGCGCCGGGGCGGCGACGCCCGACAGCGCGGCATAGTGTGTGGCCAGCACGGCCGACAGCACGGAGTACCCACAATCCTGACCGGTGAATTCGACTACGTTGCAAAAGGGACCGAAGTAGACGTCCTCCTGCAGGAACATCTCATAGGAGGCTCCGAGCCAATCCGCTAACGCAGCAGCATCCAACCGAAGCTTCGCAACCATCGGCGACGCAGCCGGAACCAAGCGTTCGGAGGCCTCCAGAAAAGCGAGGGGAGAGCGGCCGATTTCCTGAAGCAGTGTCATCGAGGGGCTCAACCGCAAAGCTCGACGGTCTGCGGGCAGTCGCTGCGCGGTGACGTAACCGCCCAGCCTGAGCGTGACGACCAGCTCTGCGATCTGCCGAGCGCTGGCTGGCGCGACACGCTGGAGTGTAGCGAGCGTCGGCGCCTCGCCGCCCCCCCGGCGCCAGCGCGCATCGAGACCGATCAGAGAAAAAGACACAAGATAGCGCAGCCTCTGGCCGAAGAATTTATCCGCCGGCCAGGGCATCTCCGGTCGCTGGATCACTGCAGCGCAATATAAGCGTAGCGCATCGCGGAACCCGCGGTGGTGGATCAGGCTGGCGGCATAGGGCCATGGACCTCTGTCGGCATGGAGCGCGATTGAGCGGTGGAGCAAATCGGCGCGCGCAGCCGGTTCCGGAGCATCATGCATGGCCGGATGCGTGCAGATTTTGGACTTTGCAACGCAAGGTCGGCATGGCTTGATGCGTCTGCCCCGACGACAATCGACTGAGCCGATTCATAGCCTGCCATGCGAAAGACCGCTACTCGCCCGGGGGATCCAGCAGGCATCCGACAACAGGCTGGTGGTACCGCTCAATCAGCGAAATCAAAACGCTCAACGTACAAAGGACGAATTCTTCTCACGTTCTTAGTTCTACTTATTCAGAGCGCCCACTGTAAATTTGCGATCTCCCAAACTGTTGGCAACATTGGAGGCTTAGCAGAAGTTTCGACTGATAACCCATTCCCCTACGACAGGGTTATGTTCGTGGGAACGGCGGGCCATATCCGCGCTCTCGACGATATCAGCCTTGGTAGCAGAATAATCGCGGATACAGGGTCAGTCGGTCGGATATCTGCGGTTGCCGGACATTCCATGAATGTCTACTTCCACGGTTTCCTAACAGGAGCGACTGTCTATTTCGGGTCGGCCTCGGATACGGGCAATATCAACTTCAATGGCTGGGAAGGGGCAGGAGGAATCGGTCTCAATATTGTCGTGGACGGCGGTACCTTGACGTCTATGCTCGTACGGCCCGGTGGCGTCGTCGTTCATTCGCTCAGCGCCGTGTTGAGCCAGGCTAAATCCCTCACGATCAACAACAATGCGACAGTCTATCTCTCGAGTGACGCGACCACGATCTCCCGTCTTGAGGGCAATGGCCAGATCGGCATTGCCGCGCCGCTGACGATTGGTGGAGGAACATTTTCGACCAGTATAACGGGAGCGTCGCGGCTCACCTTCTCCGGGGATAGCACCTGGACGGGTGTTGGTGCCAGCATCGGGACGCTCGAGGTTCGGCCCGGTGTGACATTGACGACCACCAGTTCCGACGCTGTGGAAGCTTCTACCGATCTCCAGATCGATGGTACGCACCAGCTGAACGCTTCGCTGTCGGTCAATGGGCTCAGCGGCAGCGGGCTGATCGTCCTCGGTCCCGGAGTGAATCTGAGTGCAGGCTCGCAGAATGCCACTTCCGCTTTCAGCGGCACGATCTCGGGCTACGGTGGCTTCACCAAGGATGGCGCGGGCGCGCAGACGCTCTCCGGCGCCAACACGTTTACCGGCGGCACGACGATCAATGCCGGCATGCTCGCGCTGAGCGGCGCCGGCAGCCTCGCCGCAGGCGGCAGCTTGACCCTCGCTGCAGCGGGGTCGGCTTTCGACATCAGCGGCGCGACCGGCGGACGGACCGTCGGTGGGCTGTCCGGAGTCAGTGGCAGCACCGTCGCCCTCGGCGCCAATACGTTGACCTTTGGCGACGCGACGAACCAGACGTTCGGCGGGGTCATCAGTGGCACGGGCGGCATCATCAAGCAGGGCGCTGGCACGCAGACGCTGACCGCCAGCAATATCTACGCCGGCGGCACAACGATCAATGCCGGCACACTCGCGCTGAGCGGCGCCGGCAGCCTGGGCGCGGCCGGCGCGCTGAACCTTGCCGGCGCAGGCGCTGCGTTCGACATCAGCACATCCGTCACCGATCAGACCATTGGAGGGCTATCCGGCGCGGCCGGCAGCGTCGTCACATTGGGCGCCAGGACGCTGACCTTCGGCGATGCGACTAGCAAAAGCTTCGCCGGCTCGATCGGTGGTACCGGCGGTGTCGTCAAGCAGGGCTCCGGCAGGCAGACGCTGAGCGGGACCAGCAGCTATGCCGGCACAACGACGGTTTCCGCCGGAGAGCTGCGCGTCGACGGCGCGCTGATCGGGCTCGGCGCGGTGACGGTCGCAGCCGGCGCGACCCTGTCCGGGACCGGCAGCATCGCCGGGGCTGTGACCGTGGACGGCACTCTGTCGGCGGGCCACAGCCCAGGCACGCTCACGGTCGGATCGCTGACGCTCAACAGCGGCTCGACCTCGGTCTTCGAGCTGAACACGCCGGGAGTGGTCGGCGGTAGCGATCCCGTCACCGGCAACGACCTCGTTGAAGTTACGGGCAACCTCACGCTCGGCGGCGCGCTCGACGCGCGCGCTGCGGCGGCCGGCTATTATCGCCTGTTCGACTATGGCGGCACGCTCACCGGCAGCTTCGACAGCCAGAGCGTGACCTCGACCCGCGGCGACTTCGCCATCGCCAGCGCGCAAGTCGATACGGCCGTGGCGGGACAGGTCAATCTCGTCGTGCTCGGCACCGGCCAGACCATGCAATTCTGGGACGGCGCGAACACCACGGCCAATGGCACCGTCAACGGTGGCGCCGGTACCTGGTCGGCGTTCGGCACCAATTGGACCGACAGCGCCGGCAGCACCAATGGGGGCTGGGGCGGTTCGGTTGGCATCTTCGCCGGTGCCGCGGGCGGTGCGGTGAGCGTGTCAGGCACGGTGAGCTTCGACACTCTGCAATTCTCGACCAGCGGCTATGTGCTAAGCGGCGGCACGCTCTGGATCGCGCCCGCGAGTGGAGGGGACGGTACCTTCAATGTCGACAACGGCGTCGTCGCCAGTATTGCCTCGACCATTGTCGATGGCACCGGCACGGCCATCGTCAAGGTCGGCGGCGGCAGGCTCATTCTCTCGGGCAACAACAGCTACACCGGCGGAACGGCGATCGATGGCGGCACGCTGCAGGTTTCGGCCGATGCCAATCTCGGCGCGATCTCTGGCGGCCTGAGTCTGAACGGTGGCACGCTGAGGACGACGGCAAGCTTCTCCTCTACCCGCAATGTCGTACTCAATGCCGCAGGCGGCATCTTCCAGGCCGATGCCGACTTGGCCTGGTCGGGTGGCATCAGCGGCAGCGGCGCCCTCGCGAAGACCGGGAACGGTACGCTGGTGCTAACCGGAACAAACACCTATGCCGGCGGGACCACGATCACCGACGGCGTCCTGCAGATCGGCGATGGCGGCACCTCGGGCTCGATCACGGGCGCTGTCGTCAACAACCGCACGCTCGCCTTCAACCGCTCGGACGACATCGCCTTCGCCGGCGCGATCTCGGGCTCGGGCGACGTGCAGAAGCGCGGGGCCGGATCGCTGACCATGACCGGCGCCAACACCTATTCCGGCGGAACATTGATCGCGCAGGGCACGCTGATCGGCTCGGCCAGTAGCTTCGGCGTCGGCCAAATCATAAATAGCGGCGTGCTCGTCATCGACCAGCTGACGGATGCAAGCTTCGCCAACGCGATCAACGGAACCGGCTCCTTCACCAAGCGCGGTGCGGGCAATCTCGACCTGACAGGCACGAGCGCTCTGGTCGGCTCGACTACGGTCGAGGCCGGCAAGCTCTCGGTCAACGGATCGCTCGCCTCCTCGGCGGTCACCGTGATGAGCGGGGCGACGCTCGGCGGCTCGGGCACGGTCGGCACGACGGTGGTCAATGCCGGCGCGACGGTCGCGCCGGGCAACTCGATCGGGACGCTGACGGTGTCGGGCAACGTTTCCTTCGCAAGCGGCTCGACCTATCAGGTCGAGGTCAACGCCGCGGGTCAGGGCGACAGGATCGTGGCGTCCGGCAGCGCCAGCATCAGTGGCGGCAATGTGCAGGTGCTGGCCGAGAGCGGCAATTACGCGGCGGCGACCAGCTACACAATCCTGACCGCCTCAGGTGGCGTCAGCGGCACCTTTAGCAGCGTCACCTCGAACCTCGCCTTCCTGACGCCGTCGCTGACTTACGACAGCCAGAACGTCACGCTGACGATGACGCGCAACGACAACTCCTTCGGCCCCGAGGGTGGCGGCAGCTCCGGCGGCACCTCTGTCGCGCAGACCCGCAACCAGAGCTTCATCGCGATCGCGGCCGAGCGGCTCGGGGTCGGCAATGCGGTCTACGACGAGCTGATCTCGGCCACGGCCGATCAGGCGCGGGCCGGCTTCGATCTGCTCTCGGGCGAGGCGCATGCCCAGGCGGTCAGCGTGATGATCGACGCGAGCCGGCTTGTGCGCGACACCATACTCGGCCATCTGCGCGGCCCACTGCTGACCGCGCCGGGGCAGCAGGTCGCTGGTGCCTTCAGCGCCGACCTTCCCGGCCGCAAGGGCGCGGTCATGATGCCCGCCCCGGTGCCGCAGCCGCGCTATGGCCTCTGGGGCACGGCCTTCGGCAGAGCCGGCAACACCGACGACGACGGCAATGCCGCCAGCCTGAGCCGCCGCAGCGGCGGGGCGCTGCTCGGCGCAGATCTCATGGTCTACGACGCGCCGGGCTCATCGCTGAAGCTCGGCGTCGCTGGCGGCTACAGCCAGTCGCGCTTCGATATCGATGCTAGGCTTTCCAGCGGCAAGCTCGAGAGCGGCCATGCCGCGCTCTATGCCGGCGCCCGCTTCGGCAACCTTCGCCTCGATGCCGGCGCGGCCTATAGCTGGTCGGATAGCGACATCCGCCGCCAGGTCCAGATCCGTGGCTTCGGCGATCTCTTGCGCCTGCAGCGTCCGGGCTCGGTGACGCAGGGCTTTGCCGAGCTCGGCTATGGCTTCGCCTTCCAGGGCATTGCGCTGGAGCCCTTCGCCCAGCTCGCCTTGATCCGGGTCTCGACCGATGCCGGCACCGAGCGTGGCGGCGCGGCGGCCTTGCGGGTGCTCTCCAGCGACCAAACGCTTGGCTTCACCACGCTCGGCCTGCGCGCCGAGGCGCAGATCGGGGCGATGCCGCTGTTCGCCCGCGGCATGCTCGGCTGGCGCCATGGCTTCGGCGATCTCACGCCGCAGGCCCGCACCGCCTTCGTCGCCGGCACCACGCTGGCCACGGTCTTCGCCACCCCGATCGACCGCGAGGCCCTCGTCGCCGAGGCCGGCCTCGATTGGCGCATCTCCTCCGCCACCGCGCTCGGCCTGACTTACTCCGCTGCCATCGGCGAACGCTCCCGCGACCACGCCCTCAAGGGACGCGTCGAAATGCGGTTCTGAGCAAAGTTCGCTGCGCCGTCATTTGCGGCGGAATTGCCCCGCCCGAAGGAAGCCATCATTCTGACAGTTGCGGGCAAGGTCACCGACCGCAACGGCCTGCGCTTGGCGCCGCCATAGCCGCCGGACATGGGCGAGCCGCCCACGGCCGCACCGCTCGATACCACGAGGACCCGGCTTCCCGATGCGAGCGGCAGGTTCAACGCCGCCTGCAGCCAATGCAGCGGGGCCGAGGAATTGGACCGGCGACATTCCCAGAATTTCACCCGGGCGATGCGATTTCGCAACTTTTTCCGATCCGCTTCGCGACGCGATGCGGCGCGACGACGCAACCTAAGCTTGGCACTGGCGGTATGCCGAGGCTCACCGAGGAGGGAACTCTAATGCTCAACACTGAATGGCAGCTCAGCGGCAACATCGCGGAGCGATACGAGGAGTTTCTGGTTGCCGTGGCGGAAAAGCATGCCGCTGGCGCCAAGCTATCGTTTCGCCACGCCGACGCGCAGGCACTTCCGTTCGCTGATCAAAGCTTTGATGCGGTAATCTGTCAGCAGGGATTGCAGTTTTTCCCTGACCGGCGAGCGTCTGCAGTGGAATGCCTACGGGTCCTGAAGCCCGGCGGTCGCGCTATTTTTTGCACTGCACGAGGACTGTCAGAAAATCCGTTGATGCAGGCGCAGGCAGCCGCATTCAGCCAATACTTTGGAGATGGAGCCGCGGCTCCGATTCGTGCTGTCTGTGCGTTTGCGGATGCTGATGAGACGCAATCTTTGTTTGCTGATGCCGGTTTCTCACCAGTCCGGGTAGACAAAGTCGTTCTAGATCTTTTCGTCGAGGACGCCGTTGGCTTTGTGGATGGCATGATGATGGCAACCCCGGTTGCCGACAAAATCGGAACGCTCGAAAGCGCAACGCGGCAACAACTCAGGAGCACTATCATAGACGAGTTCGGCGCCTGCTTTGACGGCTCGTCCCTCAGATTTCCGCACAGCGCCAACGTTGCTGTGGTATCCCGACCATAGGCAAACCTGTCCGGCTCAACCCGCGATCCACAGCGGTACGATTGGATCGACAATGCGGGCTGCACCCGACGAGACAGCATTGCGCCAATTCCGGACATTTGGCCACTGCCAGCATGCGGACATTCAAGGGCGGCCAAACGCAATCACAGCCCCCACCCGTTAGGCCGGGCGCTTGGAGTGTCAAACGGCCCGCAATGTTGCCCCCCGATCAGCGTGCGGATCTTGCCGCTTGATCTGCTGAGGCGGTTAGGAAACGGCGGGCTGGTTTGGGTTGCGCAGCCGCGCCGGCTCCGGGTCGCAGGGCGGCGCGCCTGGTTCAGAGCCCGATCTTGAAGCGCCAGCTCTCGTTTCCGGTCTCGACGATGTCGCCGTGGTGGGTCAAAGCAGCGGATGCTCTCCGGCGTTGCCTAAGGACGACCAAACCTGGCAGCGGTCACGGCTTGGATTTCTGATACCACCGGCGCGCTTCGGCCCGATCCACAGGACCACCTTGGCCCTTTTCGAGCATCACGGCCAAGCTATACATCGCGTTTTTGTCGCCAAGGTCTGCTGCCTTGCGAAGCCAGTCACGGGCCCCACTCTGATCTTCTGGGCCGCCCTTACCATAGCGAAGCATGAAAGCGTACTCAAGCATTCCAGCCGAATTGCCAGCCTGTGCTGCTTTGCCATACCAGGTCCGTGCTTCTGCTAAATTGGCAGGCCCTCCATGACCATGTTCGTTAGCTTTTCCATAACCGTACATGCAATGCGCTACGCCAGCCCGAGCAGCTTTTTCAAACCACTGACGAGCCTCAATCATATTCTGAGGACCACCATCTTCGGTAGTTAGAGCCAGGGCGTAGTGGCACATCCCTTCGATATTGCCGTGTTCGGCGGATGCTTTGAACCAGCGTCGAGCTTCGACTGGATCCTTGAGGCCACCAAGTGCCGTATCGAACATGTACCCTAGACGATACATTGCAAACGCATCGCCTGCTTTGGCTCCCTGCTCGTACCAACGTTTTGCCGCTGGCAGATCTACCGGACCGCCTTGCCCGTTCTCCATCATGTACCCAGTCCAACTCATCGCTAGGGCATCGCCGGCCTTCGCCGCTTTTTCGTACCAGGACCGAGCTTCTGGAAGATTTGCAGGTGGCACCCACCCATTTTGCAGCGCAAGTGCAAAATTACGCATTCCCAAGACATGACCGTTCTGCGCTGCTTTCTCGTACCAGCGTTTCGCTCCCGCGAGATCCTTTGCACCTCCCACTCCATTTCCAAGCAAAGCACCAAGGCTATTCATTGCTTCGATATGTCCAGCCAGCGCCGCCTTCTCGTAGAGTTTCCGCGCTTCGGCTTCGTCCTTCGGAAGACCCTCCCCGTCCCGAAAAAAGAGCGCGAGGTTATGCGCAGCTGATGCACTGCCGCTGTCTGAAGCCTTGCGATAAGCCGACGATGCGTCGAGATAGCGCTTAGCCTTGTCATAGGCACGACCGAGCTGAAAATTCAGTCGACGTAATTCCGGGTGCTGCTCCGAAGCAAGTTGGCACGCGGTGATGGCTTGCTCAGCGGCCAGGTTAGCGAACGCTACACCCGGCACATCACGATTTCGATCGAGGTCACCGGGACTGCCAGCGAGTTCGTCGCACTTGCGGACGGCTCCATCTCGTGCGGCAAGCAAATCCGGTAGATAGTTCTCGGCAAGCGTCCGATATGCGCAGATTGCACCGCAGTTTTTTAGGTAATCAGCGTACTTGCCTTCACGGCTGAGGCGCTGCCAGTTCTGTCGGTCAGCCGCTACCTGCGTGTCGCGCTGAAACTGACGCAAATGCCTCAGCGCCTCTTCGCGATAACGGCAGACGGACCCGCAGTTGGCGATATAATCCTCAAGCGCGCTGCGGTCGCTGGCGGCCTTGGCACGCTGCCAATTACTATCGTCCTGTGCCGCCGCGACGGCGCTCGCCACCGCCGGCACAGGCTGGCCTGGTGGCAGGGCGAACGAGGCCTCGTCGATTTCCGGCGCCTGCTCGCGCCCGCTGTCGCGCCGTGCCGCCGCCGCAACGCTCACCTTCAGGTAGCGCTGCAGATCCGGCCAGGCGAGCAAACCGCTCTCGGGCGCGCCCTGGGCCCGCGCCAGCCCGGCGGCGCCCATCAGGAATCGGCTCGTGAAGAGACCGAGCTTCGCCTCCTGGTCCCAGTTCGCCGGGGCCGTGCCGGAGGTCGCGACCAGCTTGACAATGCCGCCGCCGCTGCGTGGCCTGGCCGGGGTGAAGCCCGGCGCCGAGACGGCGAGCAGGCTCTCGCCCTTGCGCCCGGTCTCGCCGGTGAAGCAGGCGTCGATCATCACGATGAGCTGCCGCTGCGCGCCGATCTTCTGGCGGACCAGTTCCAGGTTCCGGTAGAGCGTCTGCAGCCCGTAGCCACTCTCGCTGATATTGGGATTGCCGTCCTGTGGTAGAAGGAATGGTTGGCCGCTTATGAGGTCCGGCACGCCGTGGCCGGAATAATAGACGAAGACGTTTGAGCGGTCGGCGACGACGCTGCGCCAGATACGCCCAATTTGGGGATTCGACTCAGTGCCGAAGCTTTGTTGAAGCTCGCTGAGCGTCGCGTCCTTGATTAGATGGACGTTCTGCTCACGGAAGCCGAGCGTGCCAATCAGATACGCCTTGATCGCATCGGCGTCGTTATGCGCGAAATCCACCGTGCTCGTCTGCTTGTAGGCCTTGTTGCCGATCACCACCGCGATCGACTCGGCGTTGTCGGAGAGGGTGGTTGTTTGAGCAGTAGCGCCCGCCAGCCAGAAGCAAGCCAGCGCCAGAACCACCCAACTCAAAATCGCCCGCATGATCCATGCCCTTGACCTTGCGGCATGCTGGCATGTTTCCGGTTCGAACGGGAGTGCAATGCTGCCACAGGCATCGCGTTCCAACTGCTCAGCAGTGTTGGCGAGTGCTACGGCGCTTCTAAAGCTGCTCCATCTGCCGGCCCGGGCATCCCTGGAGCAACCCAGGCGAAACGTGAAGGGCTATGGCTGGCGCGGCTTCTGACGGCGTCGGGATAGAGACGGTCGATACAAGCGGGACATTCAAGCACTCCTATCGAAGCCGGCGCTGCATCATTCCGGCCAGCGGGTTCTTCGAATGGATTGGCGAGAAGAAAGACCGCGTGCCGCATTTCTTCTCTGCCGCCGATGGCGAATTGCTGGCGTTCGCGGAGCTTTGGGAAAACTGGCAAAACCCTGACACGGGCGACGATATCACTACCTGCACGATGATAGTCCGCGAGTCCAACGCCTGGACAGCGGAGTATCATGACCGCATACCGTGCATGCTGTTGCGCCAGGATTTCGAAGCGTGGCTGGACGGTTCCGGAGGAGGCTTTCGATACTGACCGGATCAGCGCTCGAGTGTGGACCAGCTGACGCGCGCGAAGTCGGCGAGGCGCCACAACGGGACTCTGGCTCAATGCTGGTTAGCGGACTTTGAGTGTCGACTCCGGGGATCCAACTGGGCCGGATTTCGACTGTCGTTGCTCAGAGGACTTGCCGCCGGTGGGTAGCCGAAGCCGCGGCGAACAGGGTGGTTCTTGTGGTGAGCGCTGCGCGCGGCGGCGCGCCGGCCGACCGGGAAGCATTTCAGCCGTCAAGTGGCGCAGACGTCGGCGACGTAGACTGGGAGTTGAACGAGCATTGCTGGCAAGCACCGGTACAGGACGCTATCGAGGAGCATGATCGCTCCGCGGCGCCTGTCGCCCTATCTGAAGACGGTCGCGCTCGTCGCTCTCGCTACAGCGCTCGCCGGCTTTGTCGTCTGGTCGACGCCGCTCGACAGCGTCTCCGCCATCTACATGGCGCCCGTCCTGATCACCGGCGTGCGCTACGGCACCGGCCCAGCCATTTTGGCGGCGCTGCTCGGTGCCCTGATGACGTCGCTGTTCTACCCGCCGCTGTTCAGCCCGCTCGTCTTCAAACCGGCGCAGATGATCGACCTCGTCACCTCGCTCGCCGTCGCGCTGACGGTCGGCCCGCTGGTCGATCGTCAGCGGGCGCAATCCCGTATCCTCGAGCAGCATCGACTTCGCGAGCGCACCGACGAGTTGCGCGACATCCTGGTGGAGTCAGTGTCGCATGAGCTACGCACGCCACTCGCCGGCATCATGGGCGCAGCGAGTGTGCTGACAGCTGCTCCCGAGCTCGCCGGGCGCGAGTCGCTGCACGCGCTGGCGGCCGGCATCGAGCAGGAGGCCGGCCGGCTCGACCGGCTGATCCAGGATGTGCTCGATCTCGGCCGCATTCGCGCCGGCGCGCTTCAACCCCATCTCGACACACTCGATCCCTGGGACATCGTCAATGATGCGCTCGCCACCGCCCAGGACCGGCTGCGAGCCCATGACGTGCGGCTGGACCCCGCCGGGCCGTTGCCGCTCGTGCAGGTCGACCCGGCGCTGACGGCCCAGGCCCTGGTCAACGTGCTGGAGAACGCCGCCAAATACACACCCTCCGGCGGCTCCATCCATATCTCGGCGCAGGCCTTGCCGGGAAGCGTTGCCATCGCCGTGCGGGATGAGGGAGCAGGCCTCGAAGCCGGCGAGACCGGCTTGATCTTCGAGCGCTTCCACCGCGGCGAGCGCCATGCCGATATCGCCGGCGGCAGTGGCCTGGGCTTGACGATCGCACGGGTATTCGTTGAGGCCAGCGGCGGGCGCATCGTCGCGCTCAGCGCGGGACCGGACCGGGGCACGACCCTGCGCCTGATCCTGCCCGCCACAGAAACGAGGGAGGGTGACCATGATGACGACTGAGGCCGCTTCCGCCGCGACGACCCATGGACCTCTCGTTCTCGCCGTCGACGACGATCCCGCTATCCGCCGCTTTCTGCGCACGGGCCTGGAGATGCACGGCTTCCGCGTCGTCGAGGCCGAAACCGCGCGGCAGGCGAAGGAGCTCGCCGTGATGCGTCAGCCGGACCTCGTCGTGCTCGATCTCGGTCTGCCCGATGCCGACGGCGCCACCGTCGTCGAGGCGCTGCGCGGCTGGTCGCATGCCCCGATCATCGTGCTCTCCGTGCGCAAGTCGGAAGCCGAGAAGGTCAAGCTGCTCGAAGGGGGGGCCGACGACTACATCGTCAAGCCCTTCGGCATGGCCGAGCTTCTGGCCCGCGCCCGCGTCGTGCTGCGGCGTGCCGTGCGGCAGGACACGCCCGAGCCGGTCATCCGCGTTGGCGGGCTTTCAGTCGATCTCGCGCGCCGGCTCGTCAGCCGCGACGGCAGCGCGATCATACTTTCGCCCAAGCAATTCGCGCTGCTGCGTATTCTGGCCGTTCACCACGGCAGCGTCATGACGCATCGGCAACTGATGCGGGAGCTTTGGCCGCAGGAGCCGGACGAGGATGTGCAATACCTGCGTATCCTGATGAAAAAGCTGCGCAATCGCATCGAGCCGAATCCGGCCCGGCCGATCTATGCGGTGACCGAGCTCGCCATCGGCTATCGGCTGCGGACGCAGGAGCAGCTCGATGCGGTCGGCTATGCGCAGGTTATGCGCTAGGCAAGCTGCCGACATGGAACGGCTAAGCGCGTAGCTGCTAGCGACGGACTCCGAGAAGCGCGTGGGGACGCGTCCGGAGCTGGGAACGCCTTTCATGTTCAAACTCTGGTTGGCGCTCGCCACGGTGGGCGGCATGGCCGCGGCCGTCTGGTTGGCCTGGATCTTCTGTCGCCAGCTGATGCCCGTGGCCCGGGCGATCGACAGGCTCGGCAGCTCGCTTGGCGTGATCGCGAGCTGGCTCGTCCTGCTCGCCTGCCTGATCAGCGCCGGCAACGCCACGATCCGTTATCTGTTCTCCTACAGCTCCAATGCCTGGCTTGAGCTGCAATGGTACATGTTCGCCGGCATGGTGCTGCTCGGCTCGGCCTATACGCTGCGGGTCAACGAGCACGTCCGCGTCGACCTGTTCTACGGCGTCGTCTCCGACCGGACCCGGCACTGGATCGACCTCGTCGGCGGCGCGGTGTTCCTGATGCCGATGTGCCTGGTGATGATCTGGTTCACCTGGCCCTGGTTCGTGCAGTCCTGGACGCTGAATGAATCCTCCAGCAATGCCGGCGGCCTGATCCGCTGGCCGGTTATCCTGCTCCTGCCGGTCGGCTTCGCCCTGATCCTGCTCCAGGGCGTCTCGGAGATGATCAAGCGCGCCGCAGCGCTGCGCGGCTTCCACCAGCACGAATACGCCTACGAGAAGCCGCTGCAATGATCGACGCCGTCCGCGCCAATCTCGGCCCCATGATGTTCGGGGGCCTGATCGTCTTCCTGTTGATCGGCTACCCTGCAGCGTTCTCGCTGGCGGCGGTCGGGCTGTTCTTCAGCTTCATCGCGATCGAGATGGGAGTGATCGCGCCCCAGTACATGGGCAACCTCACCTTCCAGCTCTATTCGATCATCTCGAACGACCTTCTGCTCTCGATCCCGTTCTTCACCTTCATGGGGGCGGTGCTGGAACGCTGCGGCCTTGCCGAGGATCTGCTCGATTCGATCGGCCAGCTCTTCGGCAGCGTCCGCGGCGGCCTGTCCTATGCCGTCATCTTCGTCGGCGCGATCCTCGGCGCCATCACCGGCACGGTCGCCGCCTCGGTCATCGCCATGGGCGTGATCTCGCTGCCGGTGATGATGCGCTACGGCTACAACATGCAGCATGCGACCGGCGTCATCGCCGCGTCCGGCACCATCACCCAGCTGATCCCGCCCTCTCTCGTCCTCGTCGTCCTCGCCGACGTGATGGGCAAGTCCGTCGGCGACATGTATGCCGGCGCGATCGGCCCCAGCATCGTCCAGGTCGCGCTGTTCTGCATCTGGGTGGTGATTCTCAGCATCGTCAGGCCGCACCATGTGCCGGCGCTGCCGCCCGAGGCGCGCACGCTCAAGGGCTGGGCGCTGGCGATCAAGTGCGTCCGCGGCATCGTGCCTTCGGCGGCGTTGATCTTCCTGGTGCTCGGCACGATCTTCATGGGCCTGGCGACGCCGACGGAAGCGGGCGCGATGGGCGCGGTCGGTGCGCTGGCGCTGGCAGCGCTCTATCGCACGCTGAGCTGGAAGCTGACCTATCAGGCGATGTCCTCGACCATGCGCATCACCGCCATGGTGACGATGATCCTGATCGGTGCGCGCGTCTTCAGCCTCGTCTTCCAGGGCGTCGGCGGCGGACTCTGGATCGAACACATGCTGACCGGGCTGCCCGGTGGTCAGGTCGGATTCCTTGTCTTCAGCATGGTGTTCGTCTTCTTCATCGCCTTCTTCCTCGACTTCTTCGAGATCGCGTTCATCATCATCCCGCTGCTGACCCCGGCGGCGACCAAGCTCGACATCAACCTGATCTGGTTCGGCCTCCTGATCTGCGCCAATATCCAGACCTCGTTCATGCATCCGCCCTTCGGCTTCGCGCTGTTCTATCTGCGCGGCATCGCGCCGCCGACGGTGAAGAGCCGCGACATCTATCTCGGCTCGATCCCGTGGATCGTGCTGCAGCTTGTGCTCGTGGCGCTGATGATCGCCTTCCCGGAGATGGTGACCTACTGGCTGGACAAGCCGGTGACGCTCGATCCGGCGGCGCTGGAGAAGCAGCTCAATTCGATGCCCTCCTTCGGCACGATCGAGCTCAATGGCCTGACACCGCCCAAGCCTTGAGGGGAAGGTCTCAGCATCTTCAATCGGTCGAGAGCCAAGCGCCCCGCCGTCGGTCGCAGCAACCTTTCGCGGACGACCATCTGATGAATACGGGTCTGGCGGCCGACATCATCGTCGCTCTCGACCGTCATCCGAACGCCACAGACATCATCCGCGCCAAGGTTTTAGAGATTACCGACCATCGCTATGCGCTTCCAGAAATACGCGAGACTTATCTACGCGAGGGACATTCCGACTGGCTGGCTTGGGCCTATGCAGTAGGTTCGCGCGCAATGTACAAGCAGGCGCGAAACTATCTGTTCGATTATTTCAAAAATGTGTCGGACAAGAACGGTATAATCGCTGAAATTATCGAGAGCGATTGAGCGATGTAGCCTAGCGGTCGCGGCCTGCTCGCGTTCATCCCTTCTCGTGCATTCGTCCACCCGGGATCGGACGTCCACAGCGTCAGGTATGGGACGGAGACCAGAGTTGACACGTCGGAAATCAGGCTTCCCTCAACCCAAGGCCCACGCCCGCGCTCATTGCGGCTCGATGCCGAACTCCTTGATCAGCGCCCCCATGGTCGCGATCTCCTTCGCCAGGAACGCGCTGGCGCCGGCGGGCGTCGCGAGAGGACCGACGTCGACATCGAAGCCGAGCGTCGGCGCGCGCTCGCGGACATCAGGGAGCTGAAGGACCTCGGCGATCTTCTGGCTCATCGCCTGGACGATCTCGAGGGGCGTCCCGGCCGGTGCCATCACCATGAACCAGCCGCCGATATCGGCGCTGGCGAGGGTTTCGGCGATGGCGGGCGTCCCCGGGAGCGAGGCCAGCCTCCTGGTGCCGGCGACCGCCAGTGGACGCAACGTCCCTTCCTTGATGAAGGGCTCCGCGACTGAGGCGGACTGGATCGTCGCCTGGACGCGGCCGGCGATGGTGTCCTGGATCGAATTGGCGGCCGAGGCATAGGGCACGAGCACCATCTTGATGCCGGCGCGCCGGTTGATCGTCTGGCCGATCAGGCCGGAGATGTTGCGCTCGCTGTCGACGGCCAGGCTAATCTCGCCGGGCTTGGCCTTTTCCTGCGCGACCAGGTCCTCAAGCGTCTTGAAGGGCAGGGCGGGGTTGACCAGCAGCACATGATGACTGCGGGCCGCCATCGCAACCGGCACGAAGTCCTTAAGCGGATCATAGGGCAACTTCTTGAAAGTGTGTGGGTTCGTCGAGAGCGAGGCCGAGGTGGCGAAGAGGAAGGTGTATCCGTCCGGCGTCGCGCGGGCGACCGCCTGCGTCCCGACGATATTGGCGGCGCCGGTGCGGTTTTCGACATAGAGCTGCTGGCCGAGACTGCGGGACAGTTTGTCGGCCAGCACGCGCGCCAGAATGTCGGGGCTGTTGCCGGCGGCCTGCGGTACGACGAGCGCGATCGGCCGCTGCGGCCAGGCCTGAGCCTGCGCGCCCCCGATCGCGACCAGCGCGAATGCGGCGCCGAGCGCCAGTGATCTGAATTTGGACATCGTGTCCTCCGGGCTCTTCTAGGATTGGGGGAAGTGCCGTCGGGCGTGCTCCGCGAGCCTCGAAGGCGCGCTTCCGGCGGCGTCGAGGGTCAGGCTTCGTCGGCGATGCCGTTGCGCAGGATGCCGAGGCGGTCGATCTCGACCTCGACGACGTCGCCGGGCTTCAGCCAGAGCGGGGGATTGCGCTTGGCGCCGACGCCGCCGGGCGTGCCGGTGGCGATCACGTCGCCGGGCTCGAGCCGCGTGAAGGAGGAGCAGTAAGCGATGATCATGGGGATATCGAAGATCATCTGCTCGAAGGTCGCGTCCTGCACGACCTGTCCATTGACGCGTGTCTGCAGGCGCAGATCGGGCAGCGGGCCGAGTTCGTCGGGCGTCATCATCCAGGGGCCGAAGGCGCCCGTATCGGGGAAGTTCTTGCCCGGCGTGAACTGGTGGGTATGGCGCTGGAAGTCCCGGACGCTGCCGTCATTGTAGCAGGCATAGCCGGCGACATGGGCGAAGGCGTCCTCGCGGGCGATGTAGCGGCCCGGCTTGCCGATGACGATGGCGAGCTCGCCCTCGAAATCGAGCTCGTGCGAGATGCGCGGCCGGACGATGTCGGCGCCATGGCCGATCTGGGAATTGGCGAAGCGAGCGAAGATCGTCGGGTTCTCGACCTCGGCCCGGCCGGTCTCCTTGCGGTGCATCTCGTAATTCAGCCCGACGCAGAGGATCTTGTCGGGATTCGGCACGACCGGGAGCCAGGTCACCGCCGAGAGCGGATGGCATGGGGCGCTCGCGGTCGCCGCAGCGACCTCAGCGAGCGCCGAGGCGGCGATGACGCTCTTTAGATCGGGATAGCGGGCCGACAGGACGGCGCCGAGATCGACGGCTTCGTCGCCCTTGATCAGACCCCAGCTCGGGCCGCCCTGAAGGCGGAAGGTGGCAAAACGCATCGGAATGAATCCTCTCAGGACTAAGCGTGTGCAATGGGAGCGGCTGGTGCCACAGGAGCGGGGGCGGCGAGGCCGAGGCTGAAGGCCTCGATCAAAGCGGCAAGTGCCAAGCCTTCGGCGGCCGTGCCGAAGACGTAATGGTCCGGCCGCACGATCGCGGCAGCGCGACCGCAGGCGGAAAACCAGTCGCGCACGACGCCGTCGCATTCGACGACCGTGACATCGGCCTGCGCGAGGGGCGCGGTTCCCGACTGCGCCAGAGCGATGACGGTGAGGCCCGCGGCCCGAGCCGCCGCGAGAACGCCTTCCGTCAGGGTGCGGGCCCATGCGGTCTCGATCACGAGGCGGCTTCCCGCTCCCGCGACGGCATCGAGGCGGGCGCGCCCCTTGGCCGTCTCGACCCAGGGTTGAGGGAAGAGCTTCCCCCGCGCCGGATCGGCTTCGTCGGCGAGAACACCGGACGTCAGCGGCGGCACGATCTCCTGGCGGGTGAGGGTGCGTGGCTTGCCACCCCCCTCGGCGAGGATACGCGCGTCACGGGCGCGCGCAGCTACCGGATCGCGCTCGCAGATCACCTGGCCGATCGCCTTGATCCGCGTCGTCAGCTCGCGGACATGCGCACTGCGCTCCGCTTCGTAGCTGTCGAGAAGGGCCTCGCCCGACGATCCGTCGAGCACGCGAGCGAGCTTCCAGACGAGATTGGCGACGTCGCGCACGCCCTGGCACATACCCTGGCCGATGAAGGGCGGTTGCTGATGCGCGGCGTCGCCGGCGATGAAGACGCGGCCGGCGCGCCAGCGCTCGGCGACGAGCGCGTGGAAGCGGTAGCTCGCCGCCCGCCACAGCGTCGCATCGGCTGGCGTCAGCCAGTGCGCCAGAAGCTCCCAGACGCGCTCCTGCGTCTGCGCCACGCGCGGGTCCTCGCCCGGCAGCAGCATGATCTCCCAGCGGCGATGGTTGCCCGGGCCGATGATGAAGCTCGTCGGCCGCTGCGGGTCGCAGAACTGCGCCGAGTTCTGCGGCAACTTCGCCAGCGCGGCCTCGTGCACCAGCATGTCGACCACCAGCCATGGCTCGTCAAAGACGAGATCGGTTAGACGGATCCCGAGCCGCTCGCGGACGCCGCTGGAGGCGCCGTCGCAGGCGATGACGTAGTCGGCGGTCATGGTACGGCGCGTGCTGTCATCCCCCCGCAATGTCAGCGTCACCCTGTCGGGCGCCGCGTCGAGATCGACGAGCTCGGATCCCAGCGAAACCTCCACGCGGGCGAGGGCCTGTGCATGAGCCCGCAGCGCCGCCTCGACGGGCGGCTGTGTGAAGACCATCGTCGGCACATAGCCCTGCGGATAGGGCTCCGGCACGGTGTCGATCCGGCGGATCAGCTGCCCGTCCGCGCCGAAATGGTCCGACGCATGGAACGGTGCGACATGCGGCAGCACCGCCTCCGCCAGGCCGAGATTGTCGAGGATGCGCAGGATTTCGTGGTCGATCGCGATGGCGCGCGGCTTGTCGTAGACCTCGCGCTGCTTGTCGATGACGAGGCTGCGGATGCCATGCTGCCCCAGCAGATTGGCGGCGAAGGCGCCGCTGGGACCGAATCCGACCACGACGACTTGGAAATGCTCGGGATCGGGATGGACTGCTTTGCTCACCTGATCGAAGGTCCTGTGCTGGGCGTTCATCGGGACCCCGCAGGCGAGGCCATCGGGCGATAGGTGATCGCCGTCTGGGCCGCCTTCACATGATCGGGTTTGGGCGGGGCGATGCCCCACTGGTCCGTACGCCCCGGCGGCCACACCCACTCATGCGGCCCGCGAACGCGGTAGCTATCGTCGACCTGCAGCACTTCCGCCGTGAACTCGACGACGAAGCCGACGGGATCGACGAAATAGGCGAAGACGTTGTCACCGGGGCCGTGGCGGCCGACGCCCCAGCCGATCGGATAGCCGGCGTCGATGAGGCGGCCCGACGCCCGCATCACCGATTCCCAGTCCGGCACGAGAAAGGCGATGTGGTTGAGGCCGCTGACTTTCGCTTCGGCCAGGACCACTGCGTGATGATCGCTGTTGCAGCGCAGGAAGGCCATCAGCTTCGAGCGGTCGGTCAGCGCGAAGCCGAGCCCCTCTTCGAAGAAGCGCGCCTGGGCGTCGACATCGTTGCTGTTCAGGTTGACATGCGCGAGCCGCGACGCCCGGTCGGGCCTATCGTCTGCATTGTCATGGGACGCATCGCCCTGGACGAAGCGGTAGACGCCGCCCTGCGGCTCGGCCAGTTCGAGTAGGATGCCGCCGCCGGGCTCGATCGTGAGCGCGGGCCCCGTCAGTACCCGGGCGCCGTGGCGCCCGGCACGCTTCGCGAGGACTGCCAGATCGGTCGCCACATCGACCCGGAACGTCACCGACAGAATCTCCGCCGCCGCGCTAGGCTGCAGCGACAGAATGTGGTGATCCGCGCCAGTCGCCCGCAAATAGACGGTCTCGCCCTGCCGCGCCGCGATCTCCAGCATCCAGACCTCGGTATAGAAACGTTCGGAGACGGCGATGTCGGGCGTGCCGATCTCGACGGAGCGCAGGGCGGCGACGGGAAAACGGCTCACGGCGAGACCTCGCTCAGGCGGCCGAGGAAGGTCGCCGCATTGTCGCGCAGCAGCCGCACGCGCAGCGCCTCGTCGGCGAAGGCGGCCTCGATGCGCGCGACGGGGCGGCGCTCGTGGAAATTGAAGGGGTAGTCCGTGCCGATCATAACCTGCGTCTCGCCGAAGAGCCGGACCAGATGCTGAAGCGTCGGCTCGTCATAGACGAGCGCATCGTAGAACAGATGCCGGGCCTGCTCGGTCGGCGAGGCTTCGATGCTCTCCTGTAGAGCCGGGAAGACCCGGCGGCCTTCCTCCAGCCGCGGCAGCAGCAGCCCGAGCGTTCCCCCGCCATGGCTGAACGCGATCCGCAGGCGCGGACGCCTCAGCACCAGATTGGAACAGATGACAGAAGCCGCGGCGAGGCCGACATCCCCGGGATAGGCGAGGACTTGCTGGAGCTGCCCCGGTCCCACCAGCCGCTCCTGCCCGCAGGGACGCACCGCATGGACGAACACGGCCGCACCGAGCTCTTCGGCCACCGCGAAGAAGGGGTCGAAATCGGGGGCGCCGATCGGGCGGCCATTGACGTTGCTGCCGACCTGCACGCCGACAAAGCCAGGGTCGCACATCAGCCTTTCCAGCGCGGCCAGCGCCCGGTCCATGTCCTGCAGCGGCAGGGCGCCGAGTCCGACCAGGCGCCCGCCGGATTCGGCCACCATCACCGCGATCTGATCGTTCACATAGCGCAGCAGCTCGTCCGCATCGGCGGCGTTCATCCAGTAGGACATCAGCTCGGGCATCGCCGAGATCGCCTGGAGTGAGAGTCCCATTTCCTCCATGTCGGCCAGGCGCTTGGGGACGTCCCAGCAGCGGTCGGAGACGGTGCGATAAGTGCGCCCGTCGATGACGACGTGACGATGGCAGGGCTGCGCTTCCGCCATGGCGGGCCAGCCCTTCGGCGCCGGACCTTTGAGATAGGCCGGGAATCTCGCGGGGACCACATGGGCGTGGATGTCCACGCCGCAGCGACAGCCCCCGAGCTTCTTCCAGCTCCGCTCCGATTCCGCGCTCGTCACGAACCCTCCCGAGGACTCGATTTTTGTTGTTGGCGCAGAGAATATTCGATAATCCGATGCCGTAAAGCGAAATTTATAAATTCTGCGCGAGCGAGGCAGCGTGTACAGATCGCAGAGCGGCAGCATGCCAGGCGGCAGCGCCCGCTGGCCCGCCTCGCAGGAGATCGAACCCCTTCGCATGACAGCGCCGACCCCATCGACCCGTACGCTAGATCTCTATGACAAGCTGCGCGAGGACCTTCTCAACGGACGGCTCAAGCCTGGCCAAAAGCTCCAAATGCGATTCCTGATGGAGGCCTATCAGGCCGGCCAGACGCCGCTGCGCGAGGCATTGAACCGGCTGACCTCCGAAGGGCTGGTGCAGTCGCGCGAGCAGCGTGGCTTCGTCGTCTCGCCCGTCAGCAAGTTGGAGCTGCAGGAACTGACGATGACGCGCTGCTGGCTCGAGGGGCTGGCGCTGCAGAAATCCATGGAGGCTGCGACGCCCGAATGGGAGGAGGCGCTGGTGGTGGCGCATCATCGCCTCGCCCGGACGCCGCGCTCGCTCAATCCCGAGCAGTTCGAGGACAATCCCGACTGGGAGCGCCTGCACCGGATCTTCCACCGCACCCTGA
This sequence comes from Allobosea lupini, assembly GCF_900109525.1. Classification (GTDB taxonomy): domain Bacteria; phylum Pseudomonadota; class Alphaproteobacteria; order Rhizobiales; family Beijerinckiaceae; genus Allobosea; species Allobosea lupini. Next base: position 108,285 of record NZ_FOAN01000012.1, read on the forward strand.
TCAGCCAGTGCGGATCGGCCTCGCTCATCGGCTTCTGCGATCATCTCGCCGACCAGCTCTACCGCTATCGCCGCGTCTCGATCCGCCGCGTCTTTTCCACGCGCAAGATCGGCGACGAGCACCAGGCTATTCTGACGGCAGTGCTGGACCGGGAAGTCGACCGCGCGGTCAAGCTGCTGGAGAAGCATTACCGGCACACCGCGGATGTCATTCTCGATGATCCAGCGTTTTGAAAAGCCGCGCCTCCTGGTCTCGCGTCGCCGATGGAACAGAAGATCGGCCCATGCCAAGCCTACGCTGGACGCGCTGTCCAGTGTCCGGATTGTCCGACGCCGTTTAGCCCTGAACGTCCCTCAGACTATTGGCCGCGAGACATTTACGTTGAGCTCGGCAACACCGCATGGGTCGGTGGATTGCAACGGTAGCAGAGTTGCCAGCACCTGCCCTCCCACGAGGCTGGCCATCGCATTGAGTCCGGAGGGCAGGAACCCGCGGGGCGAGCGTCCCTTTTGAGCAAGCGCTTGTTCCACCAGTTCCGCAGCGTCCACGGCACAGAACAGCAACTGAACATAATCGGGGTGTCGGGGGCTGCCGCCGCGGTGCGCCAGAGAGGGTAAAAGCGCCATAACCCGACATTGGGTCCTCCCCTTAAACCAGATGGGGTGGATGGCTCCCGCTCCCGGCGCTGCAGCGCCACAGTGGTGCTGTCACGCAGCACGAGCTTGGAGCGACCACGATGGAGATCACGACTGTCGGCATCGACCTGGCCAAGAATGTCTTCCAGGTGCACGCCATCAACGGAACAGGAGAGGTCCTCGCCCGACGAGCGCTGAGGCGAGCTCAGGTCATGCCCTTCTTCCGCAAGCTTGCTCCCTGCCTGGTCGGCATGGAGGCCTGCGGCACGAGCCATCATTGGGCGCGCGAACTGACCGCTCTGGGGCATACTGTGCGATTGATGCCGCCGGCTTACGT
>NZ_FOAN01000013.1 GCF_900109525.1 Allobosea lupini
GCTCTTCCACCTGATCAGCAAGCTCTACGAGAACACCTCGGTCATCATCACCACCAATCTCGCCTTCGCGGACTGGCCCCAGATCTTCACCGACGCCAAGATGACCACCGCAATGCTCGATCGGCTCACGCATCACTGCGACATCATCGAGACCGGCAACGAGAGCTGGCGCTTCAAGAACCGGGCCTGAGCGCGCCCAAGACCATCGCGAGCTGGACGCCGAAATCGCCCCGGCCGAGCAACCCCGACCAGCTCAGCCGGGCCGATCCCGGCACGGCGGCGCAAGCCCAAGGGGGGCTAGCCTTCAACGCGATAAGAGGGCTGCGCTTCAATGCGATTTGACAGCCATCACAAAGCGAGGACACGGGCCGTAGATTCGACCGTCTTTCCCGGAGAACGAAGGTCGCTCCCGTCGCACGCGCACCCACTCGATCAACGCGCGACGCATCATAAGCTCTCGGCTGATCGTCGGCTGCGCGGCTGGCCGGATGGCTTTGATCGGCGCGTTGTAGCGGCGGCGAACGGCAATCTCGCGGGACAGCTGCTCTCGTGTCTCGCTGCTCGTCGCGAGATCGCGAACATGCTCGAAGGCTGCTATTTCAGCTAGGCGGCGTTTGCGCATTTTGGGATCGCGAATCCGCTTTTGGTGGAAGCGGTAGATGTCCGCGAGTTGCTCTAGCCCCTCTCGATCAAGTCGCGCAGCATTGCTGCCTGCCGCTTCGACGATGCAGGCCCATTGCTCAGCGGTGTATTTGAAGCCGCCGCTATCCATGAGTACCGCCGTGCATTTGAACGACGTTGGTGGGCAGCCGCTGATTATTCAGGATCGCCGCGATCTGCGCGTCCAGCGCCTCGAGTGCCCGCTTCTTTTGTACAAGGAAGTCGTGCCGGTCGTAGGTCGAGCCGGTGACTGTCGCCCTGACTGTCGATTGGTGATTGAGGACGTACGCGATAGTGAGACGGTCGATTTCGAGCTGGGACATGATTGTCGCTGCTGTCCGCCTTAAATCATGGGGCGTTGCTGGCGACTTGAGCACAGTTCGTGTCCGCTCGAATGCTTTCGCGAGATCCTGCGATGTCGGTGCCTTTCCCTTTGTCGTCAGGAACAACGGCCCGCGCTTCTTGCCCTCGGAGAGCCGCCTCACGATCGCCAATGCCTCGCCGACCAGCGGCAGCACGTGTGCCGTTTTCGTCTTCACCCTCTCGCCGGGGATCCGCCACACAGCTGCGTCGAGGTCGATCTCCTCCCGCGACATCCCCGCTACTTCACCCGGCCGAGCGCCAAGAAGGAGCACCAGCCTTACTAGGTCGGCGTAGCGGGGAGCTGTCTCATTCAACCCGCTCCAAAGAGCGCGTATCTCTTCGGCATCGAGGTGCCGCTCCTTCGGCGCTTCGGTGCCGCGCTTCTTGAGGCCACGAACGGGGTTTTCCTTTGCCAGCCCTTCGGACACCGCCCAAGAGAACACCGACGAGATGACGGACATCACTCGGTTGGCGACGACGGGAGCACGCTTCGCGACATCGTCCAACAACACCCCGACTTCCGGCCTTGTGATCTCGTCAACGCGACGCTCGCCCATGCGCGGGATAACGTCCTTGTCGAGCAGTTGCTGATATTCGGCAGCGGATCGAATCTTCTTTCCGTGACTCGCCATAAAGCGCTCGACCAGTTTGGAGAACGTCAGAGCCTCCCGGCGGATTTTCTCCTCGATGACTGGATCGCCGCCGTCTTGCACACGCTTTTTGAGAGCCAGCGCCTTGTCGCGTGCGGCGGCAACGCTCCAAGCGGGGTACGTGCCAATCGAATATCGCCGCTGTCGGGCTTCCCCGCGGACGCGATAAACGAAGGACCAAGCCTTGCTGGTCGGGCTGACTCGCAAGGTAAGACCTGGCACCTTGCCGTCTCGCACGACGAGGCGCTGACCGGCTTCCGCCTTCAGAGCTCGGACTTCCACGTCGGTCAACGGTTTTCCAGCCAAGTTTGAACTCCGACCATCTCCCCGGATCACACCAGGGTCACAAAAAATCGGTACTGCACGAAATTGGCTGAAACAAGTAGAAAAGAAATTTCGCCGCTATATCAGAACGTTGAGCGTCTCACACGGTTTCAGCCGTTTTCTAGATATTGCGCAGGGAAAGTTACCAAGATCAAGTGAGGCGTTTCGCCTAACTGCTTGACTGGTTTAGAAAAACCGCCCTTCTCAGGGCGGTTTTTTCGTTTTGGGCAGGGCATACCCCTAACCTGTTTGGGGGATTGTGTCGGTTTTACCCGCCTGCTTTCCTGAGCCGAGACGCCTTCGGTTACCAGTGGGGAGTATCCGCATGAAGCCGCTGCGTTTGGCCATCGCCTTGAGCCTGTTCTGCACACCCCTCCTGATAGCCGATGCAATGGCAGCCAAGCGCCCGGCTGATGACCCGCGCCGCAAGTGCCGCGAGGCCATCCAGAAGAGCCAGGGGCTCGGCAAGGATGCTAAGGTCTCGCGCAAGGCCATCGACCAGTGCGTCGCGAATGGCGGGCAGAACTGAGCCTGACCGTTCGCTGTAGCGCGGCGGGCCCAGCGACTGCCTGCGACGTCATCTTTCCCCGGCCGAGCGCTCTTTCAGCAGCTCGTTGAGACGATCCTGCTTCTCGTTGAGCAGATCCGACAATCTCTCTTCGCTCCCGGAGCCGGATGCGGCGGCAGCCTGTTCCGTCAGGTCGGAAATTTGTCGGCGCAGGAGCGCAATCAGATCGTCCAGCGCTTCGTGATTGCCGTTTTCCGCCATGGCTGCTGTCTCCATTCTTAACGACGGGCCATGATGACCTGCAGGCGACGATCACGAGGTGGGACCGTGGCTGCCATCCGATAACTCGGCAGCTCACAGATTTGCTCCATAGCGACGCAAATTCAATCGGCGCATTCGCGCCGGCGGCTCCCTCTTCAGAACCGCAATTCGACGCGTCCCTTGAGGGCGTGGTCTCTGGAGCGCTCCCCGATGGCGGCGGAGTAGGTCAGGCCCAGCGCGGTGGCCTGCGAGATGCGCCAGTCGAGCCCGGCCTCGGCGACGAGGGCCTCGCGATCGATCGGTGCGGCGAAGACCGTGGTCGGCGTGGTGCCGGCGACGAAGGCGGTGCGGGCCTGCGGGGTGAGATCGCCGAAGCCATGGCGCCAGCCGAGCATCGCCCGCGCGAACAGCGGCATCGCCCCGAGCTGCGCCTCGGCGCGGACGCCGAGCGTGGTGAAGCCCAGCGTCTGGTCGGAGGAGAGCACCCGCAAGGCGGCCGCGCCGCCGCGCTCCGTACCGGCATCGGTCGAGACCCGGATCAGTGCCAGCTGTGCGAAGGGCTCCAGCGCAACGCCGCTGAAGGCGAAGGCATAGCCAAGCTCGGCGAAGCCTTGCGCGACCTGCCCCGGACGCTGCAGGCGCAAGAGGTCACTGAGCCCGCGGATCTGGACCTGGCGGCGGATGTCGCTCTCCGACCAGGTGTAGGCCGCGCCGGCATCGAAGCGAAGGTTGCCGAAGCGGGCGCCGGCATAGAGCGCGGCATGGCCGCTTTCGAGCTTGCCGCTGGAAAGCCTAGCGTCGAGATCGAAGCGCGACTGGCTGTAGCCGCCGGCGACGCCGAGCTTCAGCGACGAGCCCGGCGCGTCGTAGACCATGAGATCTGCGCCGAGCAGTGCCCCGCCGCTGCGGCGGCTCAGGCTGGCGGCGTTGCCGTCGCCGTCGCTGTTGCCGGTGCCGCCGAAGGCCGTGCCCCAGAGGGCGTAGCGCGGCTGCGGCAGCGGGGCCGGCATCACGATCGCGCCCTTGCGGCCGGGCAGATCGGCGCTGAAGCTCGCCGCGACCTGCTGCCCCGGCGCGGTCAGCAGCGGGCCGCGCAGATGGCCGAGGATCGTATCGCGCACCAATCGGCTCTCGTCGATCATCACGCTGACGGCTTGCGCATGCGCCTCGCCCGAGAGCAGGTCGAAGCCGGCCCGCGCCTGATCGGCCGTCGCCGAGATCAGCGCGTCATAGACCGCATTGCCGACGCCAAGCCGCTCCGCCGCGATCGCGATGAAGCCCTGGTTGCGGGTCTGCGCGATGGGATTGCGACCGGAACCGTCCGGCCCGAACGCGGCGTCGTTGCGCGTCATCGTCAGCGTGACATTCGCGCCGCCATAGCTCAGCGACGGCGTCAGGAAGGCGAGGTTCGAGGTGACGCTGGTGAAGCTGCCGCTGACCCCGCCCGAGGCGGTGAGGATAGTATAGCTCGTGCTCGCGGCGTAGTTGCCGCTCTCGGCCAGCACCTGGACCGTGCCGCCCGAGAGCGTCGCCGAGCCCGAAGCGACGATCCTGTCGCTCTGGCCGGCGGCGTTGACCTCGACCTGATAGGTCGAGCCCGAGGCGAAGGAGACATTGCCGGCGACCGTCAGCGTGCCGATCGAGTTGCCCGGGGCGACCGTGCCGGACACGGCGGTGATGCCGCCGACCGTTCCGGTGCCGCCCAGCGTGCCGCCATTGACGACTACGGTCGAGCCCGCCAGCGACCCGTTGACGGACAGCGTGCCCGCTTCGACCGAGGTCTGACCGGTGAAGCTGCTCGAACCCGTGAAGGTAACTGCGCCGCTGCCGCGCTTGGTGACGGAGCCGGCGCCAGACAGGGCACCGGCGTAAGTGCCCGTATTGCTCTGGTCGAACACCAGGGCTGCATCGACCTGGATCGCGCCCTGCAGGCTCGTCGTGGTCCCGGCCAGCGTGCCGCCGGAGACGGTCGTCCCCCCGGTGTAGCTGTTCGCCCCCGTCAGGGTCAGCGTCCCGCTCCCGACTTTTACGAGCGAGCCGCCTGTATAAAAACTCCCCTCACTGTCGATGATCGTACCGCTGAACGTCGTCGAAAGATTATTGCTGCCGACCGTCAGCTGCTTGGAGCCGAGGAGGACTGTGCCGGTCCCCTCGATCGAACCTGCAGTCATGCCTGCCGCGGTTAAACTGAGTATGGAGAGTTCGCCGGACACGACGAACCGGGCATTGCCTCCCGTGCTGTAATCCGAAAAGGATACAGCAGTGCCGGAGCCAACGATGATCGTTGCATCCCCGGCCGTCGAACGTCCCTCGAATACGCCTAACGCATAAGGTCGGACGGTTGCGTTCCCTGCCGTGCTGTCATCCTGAAATCTGAAATACCGCGAGGTGATGTTCGAATTGGCGGCGGTACTGGTGCCGGAAAATATAATACTCCCATCGCTTACGATGGAGGCGTTTCCGGCGCTCGCGGAATTGAGGAACTGCATCGCATTGAATCTAAAAACTTCAAACGTCTGCGTATTGCTCGAATTGTTGACGATCCCAGCTCCGTCGAAGGTAATACTTCCGCTGAAACGATAGGCTGGCGCATCCGCGTTGAAGGTGAAGCCGCCATGGGTCGAGAACATATAGTATTCGGTGCGAGCGCTCGTACCGAAATAGCCCGTTCCGGACGGGACGGTTCCAGTGGACCAGTTCTGACCTTCGTTGGTATTGGCGCCCGGAGGGTTAAAAAGCCAGGTCGCATCGGTGCCCGCGGCCCGCGCCGATCCGGACACTGACAGGCAGGCCATCAGACCCGCATCGAGAGCGAAAGCGATGCACGCAATCCGCCGCCCCAGCTTGCGCATCCCACCCCCATCGCCGCGAAGCCGTTCCGCATCGCACGCTGCCGTACAACCTAAGCGAGGCAGCCTCATGGACCGGACAAGCGCAACAATTTCCTCGACGGCGTGCCCGGCAGAATGAGCGACGAGCGCGGTATCGAGGGCGTGGGGGGGGAGAGGCCCCACTGCGGGCGTCGACCGAGCGCGAGATCAGGCGGGCGTAGCAAATCGGTCACCGGTGCTACCTGCGCCCCGCCCCAAGCTCATGGCTGCGAGCGTCAGCGCGCCAAATCCCACCAGCCCCCCCAACATCGCCCGGCCGCTCCTCGTCAGAAGGCCGGCTTCGGCACGAACAGGCAGATCGGCCGCTGCGACGGCGCGATCACCGAGCCGGTCAACATCCCGCCGCTTCGGCAGATGTGGAAGCGCCCGTCCTTGGAGACGCGCGTGCTCTGCTCGGCGACGAAGTGCCCGTCATGGGTCAGGTATCCGCCCGGAACGATGCGCGGCTCGGGCTCGCGCGCATCGGCGTCGAGCCCCATCGGCCAGCAATCGCGGTCGCTACAACAATCGTAGGGGTACCAGCTATGCGCGTGAACAGGCCCTCCGCCCCACGGCAGCAATGCGAGGCAGAGCGCCAATGCGATGAGACGCATGGATCGCTCCTTGGAGTCCGCTTGCCGATGAGGCCATGCCGGCCGGATCGGCGTCGGCTTTTGCAAAGATGTCAGGCCAGCAGCTTCGCAGCCGAATAGCAGGGCGTGCGAATCGTTATTAGATTAGCATGAGACGACGATCGTTAATGCAGTCTTGCAGGCCGCCCGGCGCCTAGTTCTTGACCAGTATTCGCCGATGCATTTGCCAGGCGCCTTCGACGCGGGCAGTTCGCTCCGGTCCTGCGCGAACCCGCTGGCGCCGGCCGTAGCGATCTTCTAACTTGCCCGGGCGGCGCAGCCCGCCCATCCGCAGGAGCATCGCTTGAGCAACGGCCCCGCTTCAGTCGAACCGCCGCCGCGCCCAGGCGGACTGGTACGGGGCTTCCTGCGCCTGATTGTCGAGGTCGACGAGTCGCGCCGCTGGACACATCGCGTGCGGGCCGCGCTGCTCCTGGTCCTGCTGCTCGTCGGCTTCGGCGCACTCGGCTACTGGATACCGGAGATCATCGAGCGCTATCTGCGCTGAGGCGACGACCCCGAAAACGAGGTGGCCGGCCGACGACGGGGCTGAGGAGGCCAGGATCCCGTCATCGACCGGCCGAGCCCAGCGGTGACCCAGGAGATGCGGCGGAACCTGGGCTTCCGAAGGGCGTTCCGGACGGCTGCTCGGCAGCCGTTCTCTTGGAAATCACCCTACGCGGAAGCCCCTCCGAATCAATCGGAGACGATTGATTCACCATTATTCATCGAAACTTAACCCTACTTGGAAACCTTACCTCGCCCGCTGAGGCCATTCAGGCGGCGCTGGCGACGATGACGCGGTTGCGGCCGGCAGCCTTAGCCCGGTAGACCGCCTCGTCGGCCCGCTTCATCATCTCGACCGGCCCGGCATCGCCCGCCCGCCGGCTGGCGACGCCGATCGACACCGTCACCGTGATCGCGCGCTGCCCGCGCTGGATCTGAAAGGCCTCGCCCTCGACCCGTTCCCGGATGCGTTCGGCAACGGCCCGCGCAGCCTCGAGCGCGGTGTCTGGCAGCACGACGACGATCTCCTCGCCGCCCATGCGGGCCACCAGGTCGATGCCGCGCGTGCAGGCGCGGATCCGGTCAGCGAATTCGCGCAGGACCTCGTCGCCGGCATCGTGGCCCCAGCTGTCGTTGACGACCTTGAAGCGATCGACGTCGAGCACCAGCAGCGACAGTGCCCGCGCCCTGAGGGCCGACTCGTCGAAGAGGGCCGAAAGCCGGCTGTCGAGATAGCGGCGGTTATGGAGGCCCGTGAGCTGGTCCATCACCGCCATTTCCATTGAGGACTGCACGCTGTCGCGCAGCCGCTCGGCGAAGCGCTTGCGGCGGACCAGTGTCCGGGCGCGCGCGAGCAATTCGTTGCGATCGATCGGCCGGACCAGGAAGTCGTGCGCGCCGATCTCCAGGCCGCGAAGCACGCGGGACTTGTCTTCGGCCTCGCCGAGCAGCAGCACGGAGAGATTGCGCGTGCGCTCCAGCGAGCGCAGCTGGCTGCACAGCCTCAAGCCGTCATAGTTCTGCAGATCGAGGCTCACCAGGACGATCTCGAAATCGCCCTCGGCGGCGCGCGCGAGCGCGGCCTGCGCATCGGTTTCCGTCTCGATCGAGTGAAAGGCAGACAGCGCCTGTGTCAGGCGCTCGGCGATCAGCGGCCGGTCCTCGATCAGGAGGACGCGGCCGTTGAGCCCGGTTTCTGCCGCGGCCGCGGCCAGCGGATCGGCGATGCCGAGCTGGCGCGAGGCGAGCGCGCGCTGGCGCAACTCGTCAGTGACCGATTTCAGCCGGACCAGGCTGCGCACCCGTGCAAACAGAGCCGTGTCGTCGATCGGCTTGGTCAGGAAGTCGTCGGCGCCGGCATCGAGCCCCTTCAGCCGGTCGCTCGGCTGGTCGAGCGCTGTCACGATCACCACCGGGATATGGGCGGTGGTCGCACTGTGCTTCAACCGACGGCAGACCTCGAAGCCGTTCATGCCGGGCATCATCACGTCGAGCAGGACGATATCCGCCTCGCCGCGCTCGCAGATCGCCAGCGCATCGATGCCGTTCGTCGCGGTGATGACGTCAAAATACTCGGCGCCTAGCTTGGCTTCGAGCAGCTTCACATTCGCGGGAATGTCGTCGACGACCAGGACCCGGGCTGACATGGCTCAGCGGTTCCCTTCAGGCCGTGCCGACATAGGCGCGCACCGTCTCGAGGAACTTGCCTACCGAGATCGGCTTCGAGATATAGGCCTCGCAGCCGCCCTCCCGGATGCGTTCCTCGTCACCCTTCATCGCGAAGGCGGTCACCGCGATCACGGGGATCGACTTCAGCGCGTCGTCCTCCTTGATCCACTTCGTCACCTCCAGCCCCGAGACTTCCGGCAGCTGGATGTCCATCAGGATCAGATCGGGATGATGCGTGCGCGCCAGCTCGATCGCCTCGATGCCATCGGCCGTCTTGAGCGTCGCATAGCCATGGGCCTCCAACAGGTCGTTGAAGAGCTTCATGTTGAGCTCGTTGTCCTCGACGATCAGAACCGTCTTCTTCATCTGTCCCCCAGTCCGCACAGTCCTGATCATCCGATGTCGGATTCCCCAGGCTGTCGGCCGCGTTCAGTGTTAGGTTTAACATGCGAGCAGTTGACGAAACGCAAACCCGAAACCCGACTCGTCGATCATAGATAGATGGCCATGCCGCACCCGATCACCAGCGAGGAAGCCCAGACCCTCGCGCTCAAGGCCCTCGCCTTCCTGGCTTCCGAGCCGGAACGCCTGGAACCGTTCCTGGCCGTCACCGGCCTCGGCCCTGCAACCCTGCGCAGCGCCGCTCAGGAACCAGGCTTCCTCCTCGGCGTCCTCGACCATCTCTGCGCCAGCGATTCGCTGCTGCTCGAGTTTGCCGGAAATCTGCACCTGAAGCCCGAAATGGTGGCGCAGGCGCGCGAAACTCTCGCCGGCCCGCCCGAAGCCTACGAGCCGTGAGCGACGAGGTCGGCATCGCCGTCTCAGCCCGGGCGCTCTGCCGCGACTGCCTGCGCGATCATGACGAGACGCGCGCGCCGGTGCGCCGCTGCCCATCCTGCGGCTCGCCGCGCCTGCTGCGCCATGCCGAACGCGACAGCCTGCATCTCGCCCATATCGATTGCGACGCCTTCTATGCCGCCATCGAGAAGCGCGACGATCCCTCCCTGCTCGACAAGCCGGTGATCATCGGCGGCGGCAAGCGCGGCGTGGTCTCGACCTGTTGCTACATCGCCCGCATGTCCGGCGTGCGCTCGGCCATGCCGATGTTCAAAGCTTTGAAAGCTTGCCCGGAAGCAATCGTTATCAAGCCGAACATGACGAAATACGTCGCAGTCGGCCGCCAGGTGCGGAAGCTGATGCAGGAATTGACGCCGCTGGTCGAGCCGCTCTCGATCGACGAGGCCTTCCTCGATCTCGGTGGCACGCAGCGCCTCCATCATGCCAGCCCGGCGCTCACCCTCGCCCGCTTCCAGCGCCGGATCGAGGACGAGATCGGCATCACCATTTCGGTCGGGCTCTCCTACGCCAAGTTCCTCGCCAAGGTCGCCTCCGATCTCGACAAGCCGCGCGGCTTCTCGATCATCGGCCAGGCCGAGGCCGTCGCCTTCCTCGCCAACAAGCCCGTGGGAATGATCCCCGGCATCGGCAAGGCGGGCGCGGCGAAGCTGGCGCAATCGGGCTTCCGCGTCATCGGCGACCTCGCCAAGGCCGAGATCGCGACGCTCTACCGCCTGGTCGGCAAGGACGGGCCGCGCCTGCGCAACCTCGCGCTGGGCATCGACCCGCGCAAGGTCACGGTCGAGCACGAGGCCAAGACCGTCTCATCCGAGACGACGCTCGATGTCGACCTCGCCGGCTTCGAGGAGCTGGAGCCGATCCTCTGGCGGCTCTGCGAGCGGACCTCGCAGCGATTGAAGGCGCAGGAACTCGCTGGGCGCACCGTCACCCTCAAGCTCAAGACCCACGACTTCCAGATCATCACCCGCGCCGCGCGCCTGCCCGAGCCGAGCCAGCTCGCGGCGCGCCTCTTTTCCGCCGGGCGCGATTTGCTCAGGCGCGAATGCACCGGGCCGCGCTACCGGCTTATCGGCATCGGCATGAGCGATTTTTTCAACCCGGCCGAGGCCGATCGCGGCGATCTCGCCGATCAGGAGACACCGAAGCTGAAAGCGATGGAAAGCGCCCTCGACAAGGTCCGCGCCAAGTTCGGCGACGCCGCGATCGGGAAGGGCCTGTCGCTGCGCGATACGCGCCGCAGGACGACTTCGAGCGCGACTACTTCGAGCACTCGCTCGCCGGAAGCAGATCCAGACGCGTGAGCGTGCCGCGCAGCGCGAACGAGCCGTAATCGAGCCGGATCGCGCCGGTGACGCCGTTCTCATAGAGCTCGAAGGACACGGTGTAAGCCGGTGTGCTCTCGCCGGAACCGACCTTGAAATAGGAGACCGTCACCGGCCAGCGCGCGAGCTTTTCGAACTCCGGCTTGCGCAGCGGCGCCTCGGCGGCCGGCGTCGTGATCTTGCGGCCGATCACCGAGAGCGTGTCGTAGACGTCCTTGCCGCTGTTGGCGCCGTCATAGAGGCGCACATTGAGGGTGTTCTTGCCCTCGCGCGCCGCTTGGATCACCGCCTTCATCTGCTCGTTCGGGAACATCGCGGCGCTCGGCTCGCGATGCGTCTCGGCCTTGGGCGCACGCAGCTGTACCTCGTAGCCGGCATCGCCCTTCTTGGCCGTGCCGTCGACGATGTCGGCCGGTGCGCCGGCGGCCGAGCTCTCGGTCTTGAAGCGATAGCTCTTGGCATCGCCTTCCTCGAAGCTCGTCGTGCGCGCATCGATCACCCGCGGCCCGCCCTCGCTGGTGAGTTCGGTGACCTGCCGGAAGGAGAGCGCATAGCCGTCGCAGGCATCGCCGGAGAAGTCGAAGGCGATGCGGCCGCGCGCCGTGGTGATGTCGCGCGAGGGCTTGCCGTCGTCGAGCACGAGATCATAGACCGCCCGGTGCGGCACCAGCACGACGCGCTCCGCCGAAGTCGGAGCCGGCGCTTGCGCCCAGGCGCCCGTCGCCGCGATCACTGCCAGGCCTGCGATCCCGCCGCGATACGTCTTCATGCCGATCCTCGATTCGCGCTCTTAGCCGGGGCGAACTGCAGCCCGTCAAATCTAGGTGCATTGCGGCAATGGCGCAAACAAGGCGGGCAACAGAGGTTGCGACCGTCAGCTCTGCGGAGATCGAAGCCCTGCCCTGGCCGCTGCCAGAATCTCATCCGACAGCGCTGCATCGTCGACCATGCGGGCAAGGACGAGCGCACCGACCAATGTGGCGTAGCCCGCAATCGCGCTGCTTCTGCGCTCGTCCGGAGTCGCCCCAGGCGTGATGGCGCAGAGGCCCTCGATCGCCGCCCGCACCCCCTCCGTTGCGGCAAGGCGCGACGCCTCGCTTTGGCGTGCAGTGTCGCTGCCGAGCGCTGCGACCGGGCAGCCATGACCGGGATCGTCGCGATGCGACGGTGACAGATAGCGATCGACGATCGCCTGCAGTGGCTCCTGTGGTTTCGCGGCTTTCGCCTCCGCAGCCCATTGGCCGGAGTGGACGAAGGCGCGCCCGAGCGCCTGGGCGGCGAGATCGTCCTTCGACGAAAAATGCCCGTAGAAGCCGCCATGGGTCAGGCCGACCGCCTTCATCACATCGGCGACGCCAACCCCGTCGAAGCCGCGTTCGCGTAACAGCGTCGCCGCCGTGTCGAGAATGCGCTCGCGATTCTCCGCCATCTGCTCGCGGCTCACGCGCATCGATCCGCTCCTTCCAAAAATCGGTGATCCAGCCTCTTGACTCTTTATATGACGCCGATCATGTAAATTCAATCATGATGAACATCATGAAAACGGCACTAACATCGAACAGGAATTGGACATGGCAACGCAGCAGCTCGGCACGGCCCTCATCACCGGCGCCTCGACCGGGATCGGCGCCGTCTACGCCGACAGATTGGCCCGTCGCGGCTATGATCTCGTCCTCGTCGCCCGCGACGAGGCGCGTCTCTCCGCGCTGGCCGAGCGCCTTCATTCAGAGACCGGCCGCAAGGTCGAATGGCTCAAGGCCGATCTGACGGTGAAGGCGGATCTCGCTCAGGTCGAGCAGCGCCTGCGCGACGACAAAAGCCTGACCCTGCTGGTCAACAATGCCGGGATGTCCGTCTCCGGCACGCTGGTCGAAGGCGACATCGACCGCTTCCAGACCATGCTGGAGCTCAACGTCATCGCCCCGACCCGCCTCGCCGCGGCTGCAGCTCGCAACTTCGTGACCCGCAAGACCGGAGCGATCGTCAACATCGCCTCGGTGCTGGCTCTGGCGCCGGAGCTGTTCAACGGCAGCTACAGCGGCACCAAGGCCTATGTGCTGAACCTCAGCATCTCCCTGCAGAAGGAGCTCGAAGCCGCCGGCGTCCGCGTCCAGGCCGTGTTGCCCGGCGCGACTCGTACCGAGATCTGGGCGCGGGCCGGCGTCGATGTCGGCGGTTTCCCGCCGGAAATGGTGATGGAGGTCGACGACATGGTCGACGCCGCGCTGGCCGGCTTCGATCAGGGCGAGCTCGTCACCATTCCGTCGCTGCCTGACCAGGCCGATTTCGAGCGTTATACCGCGGCACGGCTGGCGCTCGGCCCCAATCTTTCGCGCAATGTGCCCGCCGAGCGCTACCTGGCGAAGCGTTCCGCCGCCTGATCCACCCTGCCCGGCAGGCGGATCGGCCACGCCGAACCGCGCTTGCGGGCCGGCCTGCCATCGGCGATGAAAGGCTCCTGTCAAGCGCAGGCCGGGAGCCTCTCATCATGAACGCCATCGACACCAAGCTCGCCGCCCTCGGCATCACCCTGCCCGCTCCAGCCGCGCCGGTTGCGAACTACGTTCCCTATGTTATCACCGGCAACCTCCTGATCATCTCCGGCCAGATCTGCTTCGGCCTCGATGGCAAGCTCTCCGACGCGCACAAGGGCAAGCTCGGCGGCGAGATCTTCAACGAGGCCGGGCTCGAAGCGGCCAGGCTCTGCGCCATCAACGTGCTCGCCCAGGCCAAGGCGGCGCTCGGCGGCGATCTCGGCCGGATCAAGCGCTGCGTACGTCTCGGCGGCTTCATCAACGCCGCCCCGCATTTCGCCGCTTTGCCGGCGATCATGAACGGCGCCTCCGACTTCATGGTCGAGGTGCTCGGCGATGCCGGGCGCCATGCCCGCTCGACCGTCGGCGTCGCCAACCTCCCGGCCGACGCCGCCGTCGAGGTCGAAGCCATGTTCGAGATCGCCTAATGGCAGCCGAAGCCTGGCTGACCGCCCGCCCGATCGCACATCGCGGCCTGCATGATGCCGCCGGCGGCGTGATCGAGAACTCGCTCTCGGCTGCTGCCGCCGCGATTGCCGGCAATTTCGCCATCGAATGCGACGTCCAGCTCAGCGCCGACGAGGACGCGGTCGTCTTCCACGACTACGTTCTCGACCGCCTGACCGCCGAAACCGGCCGCGTCGATGCTCGAAAGGCGGCCGAGCTGGCGCAGATCGGCCTGAAGGGCGCCAGCGACCGCATTCCGACGCTGATCGGGTTCCTTGATGCCATCGGCGGCCGGACGCCGCTGGTGATCGAGATCAAGAGCCGCTTCGACGGCGACCTGCGGCTGGCGAAGCGCACGGCGCAGATCCTCGAAGCCTACAAGGGCCAGCCGATCGTGCTGAAATCCTTCGATCCGGTGATCGTCGCGGCCCTGCGCGATCTCGCGCCAGGCCTCGCCCGCGGCATCGTCGCCATGAACGAATACAATTATGGCGACTACGACCGCCTCTCGGCCGGTGAGAAGCATGCCCTCGCCAATCTTCTGCATTTCGAGCAGACCCGGCCCGACTTCATCTCCTGGAAGGTGACCGACCTGCCCAGCGCCGCGCCCTTCTTCTGCCGCAAGGCGCTGGGCCTGCCGCTGATGAGCTGGACGGTGCGCACGCCGGAGGATCGCGCCCGCGCCGCCGCGCATGCCGACCAGATGGTCTTCGAGGGCTTCCTGCCTTGAGCGAAACCGGCATCCGCGACACTCTCAGGGTCCGCGTTGCCACCTCGCTGAAAGGCGTCCCGGCCGCGGGCTGGGACGCTTGCGCCAATCCCGGCGCCGGCCGACCGCTTGAATCAGCCTGCGAGCAAGCGGATTCAACATCTCAAGCAGACCCGGACAACCCCTTCGTTTCGCACGCTTTTCTTCGTGCGCTGGAAGAGAGCGGCTGCGTCGGCGGTCGCACCGGCTGGTCGCCGGCCTATCTCCTGGTCGAGGATGCGGATGATCGCCTGATCGCCGCGGCGCCCTCTTTCGTGAAGGGCCATAGCCAGGGAGAATACGTCTTCGACCATAGCTGGGCCGAGGCCTATATGCGCGCCGGCGGCCGCTACTACCCGAAGATCCAGGTCGCCGCCCCGTTCACCCCCGCGACGGGCCCGCGCCTGCTCGTCGCCGAAGGGCCGCATGCCGCTGAGGCGCGCGAGGCCGTGATCGCCGGGCTCGACGCACTGCGCGAGCAGGTGCGCGGCTCGTCGATCCACGTCACCTTCGCGCAGGAGCCGGACATGGCGGCGCTGCTGGAAGCGGGCTTCCTCGAACGCCACGACATCCAGTTCCATTGGCGCAACGAAGGCTTCGCCAGCTATGACGACTTTCTCGCAACATTGGCTTCGCGCAAGCGCAAGGCTCTGAAGCGCGAGCGGCGCGAGGCGCTCTCGGCCGGCATCGAGGTCGCTGTTCTCTCCGGCTCGGATCTCACCGAAAGCGTCTGGGATGATTTCCACGCGTTCTACGAGGACACTGGCTCGCGAAAATGGGGCCGGCCCTATCTCAACCGCCGCTTCTTCTCCGAGATCGGCCAGCGCATGGGCGAGCGCATCGTGCTGGTGCTGGCCCGCCGCGCCGGCCGCAACATCGCCGGCGCCATCAATTTCCGCGGCGGCAACACGCTCTACGGCCGCAACTGGGGCTGCATCGAGGACCACCCCTTCCTGCATTTCGAGCTCTGCTACCATCAGGCCATCGACTACGCGATCGCGCACAAGCTCGTCCGCGTCGAGGCCGGCGCCCAGGGCGAGCACAAGCTGGCCCGCGGCTATCGCCCGGTGATCACCCGCTCGGCCCATCTCCTCGCCGATTCCGGCCTCGCCCGCGCCGTCGCCGCATATCTGCCCGGCGAACGGCGGGAGATCGGCTCTGCAGTGGCTGCGCTTGCGGAGGAGAGCCCCTTCCGCAAGGGTGACCCCCTCTGACCTCCTTCGAACCATCAGGATTCAGCTGATGACCGCCTATGATCCGAACAACATCTTCGCCAAGATCCTGCGCGGCGAATTGCCGGCCCATCGCGTCTACGAGGACGACCGGGCGCTCGCCTTTCTCGACATCATGCCGCGCGCGCCCGGCCACACGCTGGTGATCCCGAAGAACCCGGCCCGCAACATCCTCGACATCGACGCCGACGACCTCGGTTATGTCGCGACCATCGCCCAGCGTATCGCCCGCGCGCAGATGCAGGCCTTCGGGGCCGACGGCATCACCGTGCAGCAGTTCAACGAGAGCGCCGGCGGCCAGGTCGTCTTTCATCTGCACGTCCACGTCATTCCCCGCCATGACGGCGTTGCGATGAAGCCGCCGGCCAGCGAGATGGCGAAGCCCGAGGATCTGGCGGCGGCCGCAGAAAAAATTCGGGCTGCGCTGAAAAATCTTTGAGGAGCATGTCACGCGGGCGCTGGCTGCCTCGTCCTGTCTTCATCGAACCCCGATGGAGACTACGATGACCCAGCGCCTCAACGGCTTCCAGACCGCCCCCGACGCCTACAAGGCCATGCTCGGCCTGCAGGACTACATCAACCAGTCGAAGCTGGAGCACAGCCTGCTCGAGCTGGTGAAGATCCGGGCGTCGCAGATCAACCGCTGCGCCTACTGCCTGCACATGCACATCGCCGATGCGCGCAAGGCCGGCGAGAGCGAGATCCGCATCGCTCTGCTCAGCGCCTGGGAGGAGTCCGAGCTCTTCACGCCGCGCGAGCGTGCCGTCCTGCGCTGGACGGAAGAGCTGACGCGGCTCGTCGACCGCAGCCCGAGCGACGAGGCCTTCGCCGAATTGCGCGAGCATTTCGACGAGAAGGATTGCGTCGACCTCTCGGTCGCCATCGGCATGATCAATCTCTGGAACCGGATCAATTGCGGCTTCCGCACGCTGCATCCGAACGATCGTCGCCGCGAGAAGGCCGCGGCCTGACGCTGCACCGATGTAACCTGCTGGCCCGGTCGTCGCCGGGCCGGAATCGCCTCGATCCGAAAGCCCCGTCATGAGCAAGCGCCTCAACCCCTACTCCACCGCTCCCGACACCATGAAGCCGATGATCGCGCTCGAAGCCTCGATCAAGGAGAGCGGCCTCGAGCACAGCCTGATCCACCTCGTGAAGATGCGGGCGTCGCAGATCAATGGCTGCGCCTATTGCCTGCACGTGCATTCCTCAGACGCGATCAAGGAGGGCGAGAACCCGGCCCGCCTCTTCCTGCTCGACGCCTGGCACGAGTCGGCGCTCTATACCCCGCGCGAGCGCGCCGCCCTCGCCTGGACCGACGCGCTGACCCTGATCGCGCAGACCCATGCGCCGGACGAGGCTTACGAGGACGTGCTCCGCCATTTCAGTCCGGAGGAAACCGTGAAGCTCACCCTGCTGATCGGCACGATCAACACCTGGAACCGCATCGCCATCGGCTTCCGCACGAGCCACCCAAACGACCGCCCGGCCAAGGCCGCCGCCTGAGACGCTGCCATGAACGCCCCGGACGATCTCTTCGAGACCCATCGCCGTTTCCTGACCCGCCTCGCCTATCGCATGCTCGGCTCGGTCAGCGATGCCGAGGACATCGTCCAGGAGGCCTGGCTGCGCTGGCGCGACGTAACCCAGGGCGAGGTCGAGGCGCCGCGCGCCTATCTCGCCCGCACCGTCACGCGCCTCTGCCTCGACCAGATGAAATCGGCCCGCAGCAAGCGCGAGTTCTATGTCGGCGCCTGGCTGCCCGAGCCGCTGGTCGAGGAGATCGGCACCGCCGAAGCCGATATCGACACCCAGCTCGACGCCCCGATCGCGCTGATGCTGGCGCTCGAACGGCTTTCGCCGCTCGAGCGCGCCGCTTTCCTGCTGCACGACGTCTTCGAGCTGGATTTCGCCGAGATCGCCCGCACCATCGATCGCAGCGAGAGCGCCTGCCGCCAGCTCGCCAAGCGCGCCCGCGAGCATGTCCGCATCGACATGCCGCCGCGCAACAAGATCGATCCGGTCGAGGCGAAGCGCTTCGTCGAGGCCTTCTTCAAGGCCGCGCACAAGGCCGACACCAGCGACCTTCAGACGCTGCTGGCACAGGATGTGGCCTTCCACAGCGACGGCGGCGGCAAGGTGCTGGCGATCCTCAATCCGCTCCACGGCATCGAGCGCGTCCTGCGCTTCTTCGCCGGCATCGCCAAAAAGGTGATCAGCCAGCAGAAATCGACCACGCTGTACAAGCCGGTGCTGATCAACGGCATGCCCGGCTATCTCAGCCTCGAACGCGGCGAGACCCTGCAGGCGACCGCCCTCGACATCCGCGACGGGCGCGTCCATGCGATCTATGTCGTGCGCAATCCCGACAAGCTCCGGCACATCTCGCTGGCGGCAGCCTGAGTGATCACACCAGCCAGACAGCGCCGCCGATCAGCACCGCCTCGCCCGCAAGCACCGCCAGCATCACCCGGCGGCGAAAGGCGAGCACCACCGTGACGGCGACGGCGAGCGCTGCCAGTCTTACCGCGAGCGGCACGCCGGCGAGCGCACCCGGCGCCGCCAGGACCAGCTTGGCCACGACGCCGGCCAGCAGCGAGGTCGCGACCAGCCTGACCCATTCGAGCCAGGGCGATCGCTCGTCGAGCTTCCGCGCGAAGGCGACGGCGAGCCAGCGCCAGATCTCGGTCGGCAGCACCGCGAACAGGACGAGCGCGAGATAGGGCCACCACGGCCCGTCGAGCAAGGCGATCGGCTGGGTCATGCGCCCGCCTTTCGCGCCTTGCGCCAGCGCTGGATCAAAAAGGCGACGCTCCCGCCGACGATGCCGCTGGCGATCAGGTCAAAACCGCCGCCGATCGCCCAGCCGGCCGCTGGCGCAAGCGCCAGACCGAGCCCGATCGCGAAGGTGTCGCCCAGGCCGCGAATGCCGGCGACCATCGAGGACAGGAAGAAGATCGGCGTCAGGCAGAGCAATCCGGCCGCGACCGGCGCCGGCACCACGCCGGCAAGATGAAAGCCCGCATAGGTACAGAACGCGCTGACGACGATCAGCGCATTGGCGAAGCCGAGGAAATAGCCGACGCGCTGTTCGGGCGGGATGTTCGGCAGCCGCCTGAGCGCCTCGACCCAGGCGGTGACGGCGACGAAATGCGCGATCAGCATCTGCTGCGCCACGCTCTGCCCCGGCCGGCGCAGCAGCGGCAGCAGCGCCACTGTCATCGGCAGGAAGCGCAGCGAGGCGAAGCCGATGGCGAGCGCGATGGCGCTCCAGGCGGCGCCAGCGGCGATCGAAGCGAAGAACAGCACCTGCGACGGGCCGGCCCAGACCAGGATCGTCGAGAGTACCGCGGCCTCGACGGGATAGCCGACATCGCGCGCCAATGTGCCCACGCCCATCAGCGAGAGCCCGACCACCCAGGCAGGCAGCATCGCAGCATCGCGAAAGCCGCGCGCCCATGGTCTGAGCCATTGATCGGGAGCAGCCTCGGTCATCTCGCCATCGCTCTGCATGCGGTCCCTGGCGGGAGCGCTCTGCTGCGATCGAAAGGCCATGAGCTCGGGGATCGGATCATCGGACCGAAAGGTACGCAAAAGGGCCCGCAGCAGCTGCGAGCCCTTTTGCTTAAAGCGCATGACGCTGGTCGCATGACAGCCACCAGACCGCGCGCCGGCCTTGCGCCCAGTGCAAGTCGGCTCAGAAGCTCTTCATCGCGAGGCCGATGATCTCCTGGAAGAAATCCATACCTTCCTTCGGGATGCCGCCGACGGCGCGATAGCCGAGATAGAGCAGATAGAGGAAGGCCGGGACCATGATCCAGCCCAGCACTTCCTCGAAGATGATCCGCCGGCGGCGCCGGCGGGCCCGCTTCTCGAACCAGCCGAGCTTTTCCTTGGGCGCGGGAGCGGCCGCCTGCGCGGCGACCTCTCCCTCCTGAGCCCACACACTGTCCGATTTGCGCTTGAAGAACACCGATCAGGCCTTGGTCAAAGGAACCTTCGGGACGGTACGGACGCTGCGCGCCTTCGGCGGCTCGACCGGAGCATCCGGCTTCGGACCGCGCTTGGCGCTGCCGGAGCCGGCCGCCTTGGCCTTGCCCGGCGTCTTCGCCCGCGGCTTGCGCGTGCGCTTCTCGGCTGCGGCGGCGACGTCCTTCTCCGGTTTGGGCTTGACCGGCCCGTCGGGGAATTCGAGGCCGAGCACCTTGATGCCGGTCTCGGACTGGATCACCACGACCTTGACCGCGCCGCCATTCTTCAGGCGGCCGAACAGCACCTCGTCAGCAAGCGGCGTCTTGATCGTCTGCTGGATCAGGCGGGCCATCGGCCGGGCGCCCATCGCCTCGTCATAGCCGTTCTCGACCAGCCATTCGCGCGCCTCGTCAGAGAGCTCGATGGTAACGTTGCGGTCGGCGAGCTGCGCCTCGAGTTGCAGCACGAACTTGTCGACGACGCGGGCCACGACGTTCTTCGGCAGATGGCCGAAGGAGACCGTCGCGTCGAGCCGGTTGCGGAATTCCGGCGCGAACAGCTTGTTGATCGCCTCGGTATCGTCGCCCTCGCGCTTCTGGCGGGTGAAGCCATAGGCGTTCCTGGCCATGTCCGCGGCACCGGCATTGGTGGTCATGATCAGGATGACGTTCCTGAAATCGACCTGCTTGCCGTTGTTGTCGGTCAGCTTGCCGTGGTCCATCACCTGCAGGAGGATGTTGAACAGGTCGGGATGCGCCTTCTCGATCTCGTCGAGCAGCAGCACGCAATGCGGATGCTGGTCGATCTGGTCGGTCAGCAGGCCGCCCTGATCGAAGCCGACATAGCCCGGAGGCGCGCCGATCAGCCGCGAGACGGTGTGGCGCTCCATGTATTCCGACATGTCGAAGCGCACGAGCTCGACGCCGAGCGACAGCGAGAGCTGGCGCGCCACCTCGGTCTTGCCGACGCCGGTCGGGCCGGCGAAGAGATAGCAGCCGATCGGCTTCTCGCCGTCGCGCAGGCCGGCGCGGGCGAGCTTGATCGACGAGGAAAGCGCCTCGATCGCCTTCTCCTGACCGTAGACTGTACGCTTCAGCGTGGTCTCGAGGTTGCGCAGCACCTCGGCATCGTCCTTGGAGACGGTCTTGGCCGGGATGCGCGCCATCGTCGCGATCGCCGCCTCGATCTCCTTGACGCCGATCGTCTTCTTGCGCTTGGTCTCGGCCACCAGCATCTGCGAGGCGCCGGTCTCGTCGATCACGTCGATCGCCTTGTCCGGCAGCTTGCGGTCATGGATGTAGCGCGCCGACAATTCCACCGCCGCCTTGATGGCGTCGTTGGTGTAGCGCAGCTTGTGGAACTCCTCGAAATAGGGCTTCAGCCCCTTGAGGATCTCGATCGTGTCCGGCACCGACGGCTCGTTGACGTCGATCTTCTGGAAGCGCCGAACCAGTGCCCGGTCCTTCTCGAAATACTGGCGGTATTCCTTGTAGGTGGTCGAGCCGATGCAGCGCAGCCCGCCCGAGGCCAGCGCCGGCTTCAGCAGGTTCGAGGCGTCCATAGCGCCGCCCGAGGTCGCACCGGCGCCGATCACCGTATGGATCTCGTCGATGAACATGACCGCCTTCGGGTGCTGCTCGATCTCCTTCATCACCTGCTTGAGGCGTTCCTCGAAGTCGCCGCGATAGCGCGTGCCGGCGAGCAGCGTGCCCATGTCGAGCGAGAAGACGGTCGCATCCTCCAGCACCTCGGGCACCTCGCCGCGCACGATCTTGAGCGCCAGGCCCTCGGCGATCGCGGTCTTGCCGACGCCGGGATCGCCGACCAGCAGCGGATTGTTCTTCTGCCGGCGGCAGAGGATCTGGATGGTGCGCTGCACCTCGGCCTCGCGGCCGATCAGCGGGTCGATGCGCCCATCGCGCGCCTTGCGGTTGAGGTTGACGCAGTAAGCCTCGAGGGCGCTTTCCTTTTTCTTCTTGTCCTTGTCGCCGTCCTGGGCCTGCTCGCTGCGCTGCTCGCGCTGCTCCGGCTCCTCTTCGGCGCCGCGCACGGGCCGGCTCTCGCTGGCGCCGGGGCGCTTGGCGATGCCGTGGCTGATGTAGTTGACCGCGTCGTAACGGGTCATGTCCTGCTCCTGCAGGAAGTAGGCGGCGTGGCTCTCACGCTCGGCGAACATCGCCACGAGCACGTTCGCCCCGGTCACCTCCTCGCGGCCGGACGACTGGACATGGATCACCGCGCGCTGGATCACGCGCTGGAAGCCGGCGGTCGGCTTGGAATCGTCGCGCCCGTCGGTGACGAGGTTGGTCAATTCCGCATCGATGTAGTCGACGAGGTTGCGGCGCAGCGTGTCGAGATCGACGCTGCAGGCGCGCATCACCGCGGCTGCGTCCTGGTCGTCGACCAGCGCCAGCAGCAGGTGTTCCAGCGTCGCATATTCATGGTGGCGCTCATTGGCGAGCGCGAGGGCCCGGTGAAGCGCCTGTTCGAGGCTGCGCGAGAAGCTCGGCAAGGTCAGCGCTCCCAGTCCAGTTTCGAAAGGATGATGTTCAAAGCTACTTCTTCTCCATCACGCATTGCAGCGGATGCATGTGCTTGCGGGCGAGGTCCATCACCAGGGTGACCTTGGTCTCCGCGACCTCGTAGGTGAAGACGCCGCATTCGCCGACGCCATTCTGGTGGACGTGCATCATGATGCGCGTCGCCTCGGCCCGGTCCTTGTTGAAGAACCGCTCCAGCACATGCACCACGAATTCCATCGGCGTGTAGTCGTCGTTGAGGATCAGCACGCGGTAGAGATTGGGCTTGCGCGTCCTCGTGCGGGTCAGGACCGCAGTGCCGGTTCCGCTGCGGTCATTGTCGGTCGGGCCGGATGGCGCCCGCGGCTTCGATGCCAGACGCGGCGCAAAAAAGGACGCGTCCCCGCACGGCGTGTTGCCGGCTGGCAGGTCCTCATCGATGGGCGTCGTGGCTGCTTGGCTCAAGGTGTCCGTCCCGAAGGCTGACATCAAGATAGTGCTTCGCTCACGAATTTACAGTCGTCTCCCCCGCTTCGCCAGCCCGTTCCGAGCGCATGCCACAGCAAAGCGCCCTTTTTGCAGCGGAGAAGACTGGAGCGCGGCCGGAATAGCCAAATTTCTCAGAGGCTTGGCAGCCGCACCCGACCGTCAGGTTCGCCAGCGTAGGCGCTCCGGGCCAAGCCGATTGGAGAAAACCGTGCCCTCCCGGCGAGCTGCGGCATAGTCGCGCTTCAGGCAGAAATACCATTGCGCCAGCCGGTCGGCCTGCCCCAGCAGCAGCATGGTCGGCTTACGCTCCAGCCCCTGCTGGGCGAGTTCGAGAATCCGCTGGTCCTGGCGCAGGAAGGCGTGCCCCGCCCATCTGATCACCGGCGCGAGCGGCATGAGCTGCGGCAGGTCCGACAGCAGCACATTGGTCAGCAGCGTCCGGCGCGTATCGATCGGCGTGGCGAAGGTCGCGTTGACGATCGCGCGCTCGCCGAGCCGAATCCGTTCGATCCGCTGGCCCGGCAGCAGGAAGTCGACCTCCGTCTGCGGGCGCCCGAGCAGGCGATAGCCGCGCGAGTTCGCCGCCGCCTTGTGCGCCTTCATCCGGAAGCCGAAGGGCAGCGGCTCGAAGTCCTTGACCTTCTCCTGTGCCGTCGCGGTCGGCCGCCACCACCAGGAGTTATGGACATAGCCGACATGGCCGGGGTCGATCAGACTGAGCACGCTGAGATCATAGGAGGCCTCGACCAGAACCGAGACGGCGACGCGGCAGCGCGTCTTGCCCGCAAGGGCCAAGACAGGCACCGGCGGCGCAAGCTCCGGCCGCTGACCGAGATAGAGCCAGATGATGCCGTCGCTCTCGCGAATCGGGAATTCGCCGACCTTGACCTGGCCGGGATCGGTGACGTCGCCATCGACCAGCGTCGGCATCGCCCGGCAGCGGCCATCGGCCCCGAAGCGCCAGCCATGGAAGGGGCAGGTGATCGCGACCCCGTCGAACCGCCCCTCGGACAGGGGCGCGCCGCGATGCGGGCAGCGATCGCGCAGGGCGAACAGCTCGCCGAGCTTGGTGCGGCCGATCACGACCTGCTCGCCGAGAACGGTCACGCTCGCCATCGCGCCGGTCGCCAGGCTGCCGGCACTCTTGACGCAGTACCAGGCCTCCCGGGGCGGCTCACGGAACTCGTTCGCCGGTGGCGCCTCGGTGGTGGTCGATGCGTCCATGGCAATCGTCGAACGGCTCATTGCGGCTCCTGGCTCGGGTCGCTGCCGTCAGGCTGAACGCGACGCAGGCAGAGAGCCGCCCGCCAGTTGCCAGAGCATTGCCGCGAAGGCGCATCCGGACGGAGCCCAAACGCAAAGAAGCCCGGCCGAGGCCGGGCTTCTTGAATTCAAGTCGTGATCAGCTGCAGCCGGGCGAAGCCGGCCGCGCCAGAATCACTCGACTGCAATCACTTGGCCGGGGTCGGGACGGCCTTGGCGACGATGCCCTCGAACGGCTTGTAGGCGTCCTTGGCGATCGCGGCATAGAGCTCGCCGACCTTAGTGACCTGGGCGACATAGCCCTCGAAAGCGGTCTTGACGTAATCCGACTGGATCTCGATGGCCTTGTCGAGCGTCTTCACGCCGGCAAGCTTCTCGATCGTGGCCGTGCCGGCCTCGAACGACTTCTTGGCGTAGTCGGTGGCCTCGACGGCCAGAGCCTGCACGCCCTTCGAGGTGGCGCCGAAAGCCTTCAGGGCGGCGTCGACGTTCTCTTTGGAAGCCTTCTGGATGGTCTCGAACTGCTGGATCATGGTGTCCCTTTCAGCGCTGATGCGCCGCCTCTGCTGACGAGCCGGAGTGGCCCGGGTTCCGTGCCCCCTAGGTCAGATGAAAAGGTCCATCACCGGGGCGCTTACTGATATTGTGCACCGCAACATAAAAGTCAAGCTTGCGCTGCAATGCATCAAACGCAGAGCCCCCCAGCGTGCATCGGCGACGGTTTGCAACCTGACCGTTCCATGTGACGGCCGTGCGAAATGGTCATGCGAAAGCCGTCCGGTGCTTAACCGCTCCGTAACCGCATCCGCCTAACCTCCTTATCTGTGTCCTTCGCGCCACGCTGCAAAGCCTGCGACGGACGGGTGGGTTTAGTTGAGGCGAGTTGCATGGCTTCTGGTTGCGTTGGGTCCCGACGCGGGCGCTGGCTTGCGTTCATCGGGGTGGTGAGTGCTGCTGCCGTCGTGCTGACAGCGACGGTCTCCCCCGCCGAGGCGGCGCGCAAGAAGCGCCGCCATGTCTCGGGCGGCTATGCCCCGCCCTATGCGGCGATGGTCGTCGACGTGAAGAGCGGGCGCACCCTGCACGCCGTCAACGAGGATGCGCCGCGCATCCCGGCCTCCCTTACCAAGGTGATGACGCTCTACATGCTCTTCGAGCAGATGGAGCGCGGCCGCTTCACCATGAACTCCGAGCTCAAGGTCTCGTCCTACGCCGCCTCGCAGCCGCCGACCAAGCTCGGCCTGCGCGCCGGCTCGACCATCGAGGTCGAGGACGCGATCAAGAGCATGATCACCCTCTCGGCCAACGATTCCTCGGTCGTGGTCGCCGAGGCCATCGCCGGCTCCGAAGAGGCCTTCGCCGAGCAGATGACGCGCAAGGCGCGCTCGCTCGGCATGGACTCGACCCGCTTCTACAACCCGCACGGCCTGCCGAACTCGCCGCCGAACATCACCACGGCGCGCGACCTGACCATCCTGGCCCGGGCGATCCAGGAGCGTTTCCCGCGCTACTTCCCGCTCTTCCAGATGCGCTCCTTCCAGTACGGCTCGCGCACGATTCGCGGGCACAACCGCCTGCTCGGCAAGATCGAGGGCGTCGACGGCATCAAGACCGGCTACACCCGCGCCTCCGGCTTCAACCTGATGACCTCGGCCAAGTCGGAAGGCCGCCAGATCGTCTCGATCGTGCTCGGCGGGCGCTCCGGCGCCTCGCGCGACAAGATCATGTCCGATCTCGTCCTCGCCAGCCTGCCGCGCGCCAGCGCCGGCGGCCGCAGCGCCCCGATGATCGCCGAGGCCTCCGAGCCGCAGCAGGAGCGTTATCGTGCGCCGGCCCCCGCCCCGGCTCCCGAGCCGCCGGCTCGCCCGGCGCTCGTCGCCCAGGCGCCCGAGCCCGCCCCGGCCCCTGCGCCGATCCCGGTGCCGCGTCCGCGCGCCGAGCCTGAAGTGCCCGCCGCCGCCCGCGCCTATGCCGCGACGACGACGACCGCCCAGATGCCGCCGCCGCGCGCCCTGAGCGGCAGCGCTCAGGCGCTCGCTCTCTCCAACATGCGCCCGGTCGCCGCGACGACGACGCCGTCGGCGATGCGCTGGTCGATCGGCGCCGCCCCGGCTGAAGGCAAGGTCCTGCGCCCGCCGGCGAATGTCGACACCACCTCCTCGATCGCCAAGGTCGCTGAAGTCGCGCTCAGGGACGAGGTCCAGCCCATGCCGAAGAAGGTCGAGGCTCGCCTCCCCGAACCGGCTCCGGCTCCGGCTCCGGTCAAGGTGGCGCATGTCGCCAAGGCGCCCGAGGCCAAGCCCGAGCCCAAGCCCGCCGAGAAGACCGCGATCGCCTCGAAATGGGTGATCCAGCTCGGCGCCACCGACGACGAGGCCAAGGCCAAGGACATCCTCAGCCGTGCCCGCGCCAAGGCCTCCGGTTCGCTCGCCGACGCTTCGCCCTTCACCGAAAAGGTCGAGAAGGGTGGTGCCACCCTGTTCCGCGCCCGCTTCGCCGGCTTCGAGGAGTCCAAGGACGCCGAGAAGGCCTGCGCCCAGCTCAAGCGCGGCGGCTTCTCCTGCTTCGCCACCCGCGGCTGACCGGTCCGGAAAGGAGATCAGCCATGCTTTTTCAGCAAGGTATCCTTGGCCTGGTTGACGCGAGCGGCAAGCCCGCTGGTACCTCCGGCATCCGGATGGATCCGCTTCATCAGGCTCCGATGGGCATCGCGGATCGCCTCCGGGCCCGCCCCCGGGTGAAGCCCCAGGATCTCGTAGGCCTCCTCGTCCGACATCGCGCCCGTGCGCGCCGGGCTGCGCTGCCCCGCGTCGCGGTGACGATCAGCGTCTTCACGCCATCCGGGCGCCCGGCGGTCGAGATATGCCTCTAGGAGGCGCGCCCCGTCTGGATCTCCCGCGAGGCATTCGCGCAGCAGCGCACTGAGTTCGGTGGGGTTGAGATCGTCGAGATCGCGCCCCGCATAAGCGCCGGCCAGGACCTTGCCCCTGATGCCGCCGCTGTCATGGTCGAGCTCCATCTCGAGCAGGCTCGATGCGACCTTCGAGCGCCCGGCCGAGCCGGTCCCGCCCCAGTCCTTCGCCCATTCCGGCATCTTGAGGCCGCCCGGGCCATAGGCGCTCCAGCCGAGCAGCCAGGCGCCGAGCCCGCCGAGGAAGATCGCCATATCCGGGCGGCCGCGCAGCATCAGCAACGCCGCGACACCGAGCGAAAGCGTGCCGCCGACCACCTTGCCGAGCCGCACCAGCTTCTTCGGATCGGAGCCGGCGAAAAGCTTGGCCAACCACCAGATCAGGATCAGCGTGGCGATACCGTAGAGGAGGCTCACGATGTCCGGCCCTCCATCGCCGTCAGCAGTCTCTGCGCCGCAGCATTCTGCCCCGCGAGCTTCAGCAGCGCCTCGCGTCCACCGCTGGCATAGGCGGCTGCGCCGCGCAGCAGGTCGAGCAGGGAATTGGGCGCGTTGACGTCGAAGCGGGCATGGGCTCCGCCGGTCAGGCGTGCGATCTCGGCGAAGGCCGCGCTGGCGTCCGGATCGGCCCCCTCCTGAAACAGGAAGCCCTTGACGCCGCGCAGGCCGAGCTCGCCGGCGAGCGCGCAGAGCCGATCGACATCTTCCTCCATCGCGTCGCCGACATAGACGAAGGCGCGAATCGGCACCTGCCGCTCCTCGTCGCGGATATGCTTGAGCACGCGCCCGATCTGCGTCTGGCCGCCGCGACAGTCGATCTTGTTCATCAGCCCGGTCAGCCGCTGCGGCTCGCCGAGCCAGCCCGAGGCGCGGCACTCGTCGAAGCCGCGGAAATAGACGAGCTGGACCGCTAGCCCACCCGTCCTGGCCGCGACCTCGAACATCTGCCCCTGCAGCGAGCAGGCCAGATCCCAACTCGGCTGCCGGCTCATCGTCGCGTCGAGCGCAAAGACGAGCCGCCCCGCCTGCCCGGTCGCGAGCGGCGCGAGCTGCTTCGCCGCCGCGACGAAACGGTCGATCTCGCCAGGCTTGGAGCGCGCAGCATTCTCGGCCGGGCGCGTTTCGCCCGCCTTGCCCACTGCCTTGCCGTCTTCGCGTGTCATGCTCTTCGCCGGGATTCGTTCATGCCAGAGATATTGGCCGCGTCGCCGGCATTTGCTACCCGTCCCCCGAGCCGCGCGCTTTCCGTTCGACCGGTATCGGTCGAACGATCAGAATTCGCGCAACTCAATAGTTGGGCATGTCCCGCAAAAATGGTCCCCACTTTTGCGGGACATGCCTCGGAGAAGCGCTATGTCGCAGGTGGCGGTGTTCGAGACGGTCAAGGCGATGCGCGAGGCCGTCGCGGCCTGGCATGCCGCCGGCGAGAAGGTCGCGCTGGTGCCGACCATGGGCGCGCTGCACGAAGGCCATATCGCGCTGGTGACCGAGGCGCAGAAGCACGCCCGCCGCGTCATCGTCTCGATCTTCGTCAACCCGACGCAGTTCGCGCCGCATGAGGACTTCAAGAAGTATCCGCGCACCTTCGACAGCGACCGCGCCCAGCTCGAAGCCGCCAACGCCGATGCGATCTATTTCCCCGCGGTCGAGGAGATGTACCCGCCGGGCTTCGCCAGCCGCGTGCTGCTGCTCGGCCCGGCCGCGGTCGGCCTGGAGGACCGCTTTCGCCCGACGCATTTTGAAGGCGTCGCAACGGTTTGCTGCAAGCTGTTCACACAGAGCAAGGCCGATTTCGCCGTCTTCGGCGAGAAGGACTACCAGCAGCTCAAGGTGGTGACGCGCATGGCCCACGACCTCGATCTCGGCATCGAGATCGTACCGCTGGCGACCTTCCGCGAGACCGACGGCCTCGCAATGTCCTCGCGCAACCGCTACCTCTCGGCCGATGAGCGCGCCTTGGCGCCGACGCTCCACCGGGTGATGCAGGCCCTCGCCGCCCGCATCCGCAATGACGATCCGCTCTTCCAGGCGGTGGCCGATGCGCAGACCGAGATCATCACCGCCGGCTTCGAGCTCGACTATCTCGAAGCCCGCCATGCCGACACGCTGGCGCCGGTGACCTCGCGCGCCGACGGCCCGATCCGGCTACTGATCGCGGCGCGGCTGGGAGCGACGCGCCTGATCGACAATATCGGGGTGTAAGGCGAACCGCCGCCCAAAAGACTATTTTCAGGCTTAGTGTGCGGCGATAGCAGCCCGGCGCGGGGGCAGCGTCTTGAGGGGTCTGGCGTTGACAGGCCGGGTGCCTGCGAGAGGCTTCAGCCCGGCCAGCCGCCGGCCACGCATCTCGACGCCGCGCGTCAGGTGCGCATCGAGATGTTTGGCGAAAGCGGCAATGCGAGCAAAAATCCTGAGCATGGTGGTTCGCATCATATGCGCCTGACCGCGATGGGCGGCGCTTCCACCATGATGTAGGCGGCCTCGCATAAGGCTTCGAAGCGTATCGCAGCCGCCGGCCTAAGCGCTGCGTAAAGCCTACAGCAACCCGAGCTCCGCCAATTCCCGCCGCATCTGCTCGGGCATGACGCCGAGATCGCCGCTGCGGCCGTCGATGTCGCGCGGCGCGTCCTTGTCCTGCAGGTAGCGCCAGCCCTGGAACGGCCGGAATGGGCGCGGCTCGACCGGCACCACCACCGGCTCCATCACCAGATGGCAGCGGCCGATGCCCTCGCCATCGGTGAAGGGGCGGATATCGATCAGGCGCTGGCGCGCCGAGACCTGGCCCTTGATCACCCAGTAGAGCGAGCCGCCATTGACGATCTCCTCGATCCGCTTCGGCACCATGCGGGTGGTGTGCAGTTGCTCCGCCGGCTCGCCCCGGGCGCGGCGCTGCGCCTGCCGCTCGGCGATCCACTCTTCGAGATCGCTGATCGAGTCGGCGCCGACGCAGAGCTTGAGGATATGGAGCGGCATGGCGGGCAACCTAGTCCTCGCCGAAGCCGCTCGCCAGAGCCCACGGCCTTTCTCCACAAGCCGGCGTCCCCTTTCCCGTCATGGTCGGACTTGTCCCGAGCATCCACGTCTTCGTTTTTTGAGAGCGGTGTTCAAGATGTGGATGCTCGCCACAAGGGCGAGCCTGACGGCAGAGGTGCCGGGCTGGCCGGCGTGGATGCAGCCATGACGGCGCCGCGCTCGCAGGCTACTAAGGCCACCGACCCGAACGGAGACACGACATGCGCGGACTGCAAGGCAAGGCCATTCTCGTCACCGGCTCCTCGACCGGTATCGGCTACGCCATGGCCGAACGCCTGATCGCCGAGGGCGCCAAGGTGCTGATCCATGGCCGCGAGCAGAACGAGGTCGACACCGCCTGCCGCAAGCTCGGCCCCGCGACCTCGGGCGCGATCGGCGATCTCGCCGAACCGGCGACGGCCCAGGCACTGGTCGACGCGACGCGCAAGGCCTTCGGCCGCATCGACGGCCTGGTCAACAATGCCGGCATCTATCCGCGCGGCGTGCTGGCTGAGACCACCGCTGCCTTCTTCGACCATATCTTCGCGATCAACACCCGTGCGCCCCTGCTCTGCGCCGAGGCGGCGATCCGCGCCTTCCGCCTGCAGAAGTCCGGCGGCTCGATCCTCACCGTCGGCTCGATCAACGCATATTGCGGCAATTCCAACCTCACCGTCTATTCGATGTCGAAGGGCGCGCTGATGACGATGACGCGCAACCTGGCCAACACGCTCGGGCGCGAGCACATCCGGGTCAACCAGCTCAATGTCGGCTGGACCTTCACCGCCAACGAGGATGCGACGCAGCAGCGCGAGGGCAAGAAGCCGGGCTGGGAGAAGGAAGTGCCGCTCGAATTCGCGCCCTTCGGCCAGATCATGCAGCCGGCCGAGATCGCCGCCCACACCGCATTCTGGCTGTCGGAGGAGAGCGGGCACGTCTCCGGCCAGATCTACGAGGTCGAGCAGTTTCCGCTGATCGGTCGCGGCCGAGCGGCGGACTAGCCTCCAGCGCCATTGCGAGGAGCGCAGCGACGAAGCAATCCAGAGCGGCTCGCGCAATCCCCCTGGATTGCTTCGCTCGCCCTCGCAATGACAGAACTGACGACCGACGATGCCGACCGACGCCTTTTCGCCCTGGCTGATCCGCTGGAACCTCGACCCCGCCGGCGAGCCGATCAGGACGCATGCCAGCCAGCTTTTGCCCGTCCTGCACCAGAGTCAGCCGGCCATGCTGAAGCTGCCCGAAGTCGAGGACGAACGGCGCGGCTACCTGCCGCTCGACTACTGGGCGGGCGACGGCGCCGCCCGCCTCTTTGCCCGCAGCGACAATGGCGAGGCCATGCTGATCGAGCGCGCCACCGGTAAGCGCTCGCTCGCCGCCATGGCCCGCAGCGGTGCAACTGGCGATGACGAGGCGACGGCCATCCTCTGCGACGCCATCGCCGCTTTGCAGAAGCCGCGCGGCCCGGCGCCCTCAGGCCTGATCCCGCTGGAAACCTGGTTCAAGGACCTCTTCCCGATGGCTCGGCAGCACGGTGGCATCCTCGCCCGCTCGGCCACAGTCGCCAACGAATTGCTTCCGGCGCAGCGCGAGATCGTGCCGCTCCACGCCGACCTCCACCATGACAACGTCCTCGATTTCGAGGCCAAGGGCTGGCTCGCCATCGATCCGAAATCGGTGATCGGTGATCGCGCCTTCGAATACACGATCCTGTTCTGCGATCCCGATCTCGCCGACCCCGAACCGCCGGTCGCGGTCTTGCCCGGCCGCTTCGAGCGCCGGCTGGAGATCGTGCTGGCGAAATCCGGGCTGGAGCGCCGCCGACTCCTGATGTGGATCCTGGCCTGGTGCGGACTCTCGACCGCCTGGTTCGACGAAGACGAGGACCCTCTGGCGCAGATCAATCTCTCCGTAGCCGAGCGGGCGATCGTCGCGCTGGACGCGCTCTAATCCCGCATCCAGGCGCTGAACCGCTCCGGCAGGACATTCGACCCGCAGATCACCGTGGCGACGCGCTTGCCGCGATAACGTTCGGGCTCTTCCAGCATTGCGGCGATGCCGAGCGCCGCCGAGGGCTCGGTGACGAGCGCGGCATGCCGGTAGAGCAGCCGCATGCCCTCGACGATGCTGGCTTCCTCGACCAGCGGAACATGGTCGGCGAGGGCGATGAGGTCGTCGAGCACCTCCGGTATCGGAAACCGCCCGGCGACGCCGTCGGCGATCGTGTCGGTGCTCTCGGTCGTCACGACCGATCGGGCTCGCCACGACAGCGCCAGGGCCGGCGCGCCTTTCGGCTGGATGCAGACGATCTCGGTCGCTGGCGACAGGGTTTTCATGACATGGCCGACGCCGGTTGCGAGCGCACCGCCGCCGAGCGCGAGCAGCACGGTATCGATACGCCCTGCCCCCTCGACGAGTTCGAGCCCGATCGTCGCCGCGCCCTCGCAGGTGTCGAGGTTTTCGCTGTCCTCGATCAGGAAGGCGTTGCCACCACCCGCGATCTCCCGCGCCCGCTCGCGAGCAGTCTCGATATCGCCCTCGACCAGTTCGACCAGACCGCCCAAGCGGCGGATGCGCTCGATCTTGCCGGGATTGGCGCCCCTCCCCGCGATCACTACGACGTCGATGCCGCGCGACCGGCCGCTATAGGCCAGCGCTTGGCCAAGATTGCCGGCGCTGGCGCAAACCGCAGCCTTTGGGCCTAAACTCCTGGCGAGCCGCGCCATCGCGACCTCGGTTCCGCGTCCCTTGAAGCAGCCGATAGGATTGGCAGTCTCGAGTTTGATGACGAGCTCGCAGCCGAGCAATTCGCCGAGCGTCGGAGATTGGAACTGCGGCGTATCGCGAAACAGCGGCGAAATTTCTTGCTGCGCTTGCCGGATGCGGTCGAGGTCGAGCCTGGTGTTTGGCTGCATGGGACAAGCCTTCGGCGAGATGGTAGGAACGACGCGTGCGCTTTAGCGCACAAACATCCCGTGCGCAATAACGCACAGACTGGAGAGCGCCTGCCATGAAGCCCGTCGGCCCGGTCGATACCCCGAAGCTGCTCAAGTCGATCCGGAGCGACCGCGGATGGAGTCTCGACCAGACGGCGGCGCGCACCGGTGTCAGCAAGGCGATGCTGGGCCAGATCGAACGGGGCGAATCCGCACCGACGATCGCGACGCTCTGGAAGCTCGCCACGGGCCTGGGGGTTCCCATGACCGCGCTGCTGGAGGCCGATGGCGGGAGCGGCGACGTGCTGCTTCTGCGCGACGCCGCCGACTTGCGCGTGCGCCCGTCGCAGGAAGGCATGCAGCGGGCTCTTGTTTTTCCCTACGAGGCGCGGTTCGGCTTCGAGCTCTACGAACTCACCTTCGCACCCGGCTTCGAGAGCATCTCGGAGCCGCACGACGTCGGCGTCGTCGAGCACATCACCGTCCAGCACGGCGAGGTCGAGCTGCTGGTCGAGGAGGAGTGGCGGCCGCTGAGGCAGGGCCAGTCGCTGCGCTTCCCGGCCGACCGCCGGCACGGCTATCGCAATCGGACGCGCGAAGAGGCCGTGGTCATGGACATCATCCACTACCGCTACGCACCAAGCCCGAAGGCTTGAAGCCGTCACTGGGAAGGAAGGGGCTCTAGGTTCACTCCCCGAGCACGACCACCTTCGCGCCCTCGGCCACCTGCGCGCCCGGCTCGGCGCCGAGCTCGGTGACGGTGCCGTCGCGCGGAGCGGTCAGCACATGCTCCATCTTCATGGCTTCGACGATGGCGAGCCGCTGGCCCTTCACCACCGCTTCACCAGCCGCGACGAAAAGTGCGATCAGCTTGCCGTGCATCGGCGCCTTGATCACGCCGCCAGCGCCGGCGACGGCATCGAGATCGACGCTGAACGGATCGAACAGCGCGACGGAGGTCTGGCGGCCGCGATGCAGCGCGAGATAGGTGCCTGCCTCGGCGCGGGCCAGCGTCACCTCGTGCTCGCCCTCATCAAGCGGATGGCCCGGCAACGAGACGCGCGCTGCGTCGCCGTTCCACTCGATCCTGGCCTCGATCCGCTCGCCATCGACCAAAAGCGGCAGGCCAAGCGCCGGGCGTGGCATGATCGAGAAGGCATCGGCGTCGAGCCAGGGCGACTTGGCCTCATCGCCGGTCCGCTCGATCGCGAGGTCGAGCAGCGCCACCTGCCGCTCCTCTTCCAGTTGCAGCGCCGCCGCCGCGACCGCGGCCGCATCGAGCGGCTGCGGCTCGGCCCCGAGCGCCTCGATATTGCGCTCGATGAAACCGGTATCGAACGGACCCTTCCGGAACCCCTCGGCCTCGGCCAGCTTTTTCAGGAAGGCGAGATTGGTGCGGGGCCCGGCGACGATGGTCTCGCCGAGCGCGAAGGCGAGATGGTCGAGCGCCTCGTCGCGGGTGCGGCCATGGGCGATCACCTTGGCGATCATCGGATCGTAGAACGGCGTCACCGAATCGCCGGCCTCGACGCCGCTATCGATGCGGATGTCCTCGCTCTGCGGGAATTGCAGCGCCCAGAGCTTGCCGGTAGACGGCAGGAAGCCCTTCTCCGGATCCTCGGCATAGAGCCGCGCCTCGACGGCGTGCCCTTCGGCGCGAACGTCATCCTGGGTGAAGCCGAGCGGCTCGCCGGCCGCGACCTTGAGCTGCAGCTCGACCAGATCGAGCCCGGTGATCGCCTCGGTGACGGGATGCTCGACCTGGAGGCGGGTATTCATCTCCATGAAGTAGAAGCGGTCGGCCCTGAGGCCGTCGCGCCCGTCGGCGATGAACTCGACCGTGCCGGCGCCGACATAGCCGACCGCCTTGGCCGCCTCCGTCGCCGCCTTGCCCATGGCGGCGCGCACCTCGGGCGTCATGCCCGGCGCCGGCGCCTCCTCGATAACCTTCTGGTGGCGGCGCTGCAACGAGCAGTCGCGCTCGTAGAGATGGACGACATTGCCATGGCTGTCGCCGAACACCTGGATTTCGACATGGCGCGGCGAGAGCACGTATTTCTCGACCAGCACCCGCGCATCGCCGAAGGCGTTCTTGCCCTCGCGCTGGGCGCTGGAAAGCGCATCGGCGAAGTCCTCGGGCCGATCGACCTTCTTCATGCCCTTGCCGCCGCCGCCGGCGACCGCCTTGATCAGCACGGGATAGCCGATGCGCTCGGCCTCCTGCCTTAGGAAATCGACGCCCTGCTCGGCGCCGTGATAGCCCGGCACGACCGGGACACCCGCCTTCTCGACCAGTGCCTTCGCCGCATCCTTCAGGCCCATGGCGCTGATGGCGGAGGCGGGCGGGCCGACGAAGACGATGCCGGCCGCGGCGCAGGCCTCGGCAAATTCGACATTCTCGGACAGGAAGCCATAGCCTGGATGGATGCAGGCCGCGCCGGCTTGCTTGGCGGCCGCGAGGATCTTCTGCGCATCGAGATAGCTCTCGCGCGCCGGCGCCGGGCCGATCCGATAAGCCTCGTCCGCCATCTCGACGAACAGCGCCTGCGCATCGGCGTCGGAATAGACCGCGATGGTGCGCAGGCCGAGCCGCCTGGCGGTGCGGATCACCCGGCAGGCGATCTCGCCGCGATTGGCAATCAGGATGGAGGGCAGTTTGGCGGCAATCGACATACAAGCTTCCTCGGGGACATCCTCGAACCGATGCCACCGTTATAGCCCAGCCTGCCCCCATGTCTGCGCCTTGTTGCGCAAGTGGCAGATGGGTACAGCGCCTCAATCCAACAGCCGCAGCCGCCGCCCCGCCTTCAGTGTCACCGTCGTCCCGACGACCAGCCCGAGCGCGAACACCCAGCCCGAGACCGCCCCGGCCGAGATGCCCGAGAGGAGCGTGCCGACCGTGCAGCCAAGCCCGAACACCGTGCCCCAGCCGAGCAGCACGCCGCCCAGCAGACCGCGTAGCACATGCCCGCCGGTCGGCCACCTTGGCTTGAACTCGCCCGCCGCCAGCGCCGCGGCGAAGGCGGCCGCGACCAGCCCGGCGACGAAGAGCCCGTTTGGCGTCAGCAGTGCATCGCGGATCAGGGTGGCGCAGCCGCGGAAGCTGTCGAGCCCTTCCAGGCGCGCCGGCAACCAGTCGAACCCGGTCGCCAATTGCCGCGAGCGCGAGCCGAGCTCGGCGGTGACGCCGAGCGGCGACAGGCGAAGATAAGCTGCGGCGCCAATCAGCCCGACGAAGAGCCCGCCGAGCCAGGCCGGCCAGCGTCGCAGGACAATCGCGGCGATTGGGTCGGCTGGCGCGTTCTCCGATGCACCCTGCCCGCTCGGCCCGCCAGCGCGCAGCAGCCACCAGGCCGCGGCCCCGAACACGGCAAGCCCGGCCAGCAGCGCCCCGCCATAGCCGAGCTGGCGCGGCAGCCAGAGCACCGGCGACTCCGAGATCGTCAGCAGATAGAGCTCGTTCCAGCTCAGGAATCCGAGGATGAAGCCAAGGCCTGCGCCGATCAGCGCGAAAGGAGAGGTCGGCGAGCCCTCGCCCAGCCGGTAGAGATGAGCACTGATGCAGGAGCCTGAGATCGCCATGCCGGCGCCGAAGGCGAGTCCCGCCAGCAGCAGCGCCGGGCCGACCGGCCCGATATGTGCCGTCGGCGGCAGGCGCGTGCCTGTAGGATCGGGCAGCCAGGCGCCAAAGATCAGGGTGTAGCCGGCAAGCCCAACAGCCAGTGCGGCGAGGATGCCGAGTAGCCCGCGCGGATCGCGCCGGTCGAGCCAGTCTTTCCAGATGCAGAAGAAGCAGAAGCGCGCCCGCTGCAGGACGAAGCCGAAGGCAGCGCCCAGGATCAGCGAGAGCTGGAGCTGCGGCGCCGGATCGCCGTGGCGCCCGACCAGATAGATGGAAATTGCGATTGCTACGGCGACGACCGCTGCAGCGATGTAGCGCAGGGGCGGCAGCCTGATCGGCTCCGCCCCCGCCTGCCGGCGCGCCAGCTCATAGTCCAGCGCGCCGCTATCGTCGGAGATACTCATCAGGGAGCTTACTTGCCGCCCCAGACTGTGCCGGCCGGATTGCTGATCGGCAGCCCGACGACGTTGCCGTATTCGGTCCAGGAGCCGTCATAATTGGCGGCCTGGTAGCCGAGCACGCGCGTCAGGATGAACCAGGTGTGGCTTGAGCGCTCGCCGATGCGGCAGGAGGTGATCACCGGCTTGGAGCCGTCGATGCCGACCTCGGCATAGAGCTTCTTCAGCTCTTCCGGCGACTTCAGCGTGCCGTCGGCCTGGTTGACCGCCCGCGCCCACGGCACGTTGACCGAGCCGGGGATATGGCCGGCGCGCAGCGCCAGTTCCTGGAAGCCGGCCGGGGCGATGATCTTGCCGGAGAATTCGTCGGGCGAGCGGATATCGAGAATGCGGGCGTCCGACTTCTTCTCGACGCTGGCGACGACGTCGGTGAGGCGGGCGCGCAGCGCCTTGTTCGGCTCGCCGACTGTAAAGGTAGACGCCTTGACCGGTACCGGATTGGTCGCGACCGGGCGCTTCTCCAGCTCCCATTTCTTGCGGCCGCCATCGAGCAGCTTCACGTTGTCGCGCAGGCCGTAGATGTCGAACACCCAGGCGCCCCAGGCAGCAAACCAGTTGTTGTTGTCGCCGTAGAGGACGACGGTGACGTCCTTGTCGACGCCGAGCTTGCGGGCCAGCGCCTGGAACTTCTCGGGACCGGCGATGTCGCGCGAAACGGTCTCGACCAGATCGGTATGCCAGGCGATGTTCTGCGCGCCGGGGATATGGCCGCGCTCGTAGATGCCGGGCTCGACGCTGACCTCGACGATCCTGACCTTGGGATCGCTGAGATTCTTCTCCAGCCACTCGGTCGAGACCAGCGGGCCGGACTGTGCCAGCGCCGCGCCGCCGAGCACGAGGCTCGCGGCCAGTGCAGCCACGCCGTGGCGGATGAAAGACAGGACGGACATTCTGGCGCTCCTTGGCGCCGAAAGAGCCGGGCTATCGGCGCGTTTCGGCATGAATTGCAGGGGCTGCCATGATTTCGCCACGCGGCTCGCCGGAGAAGCCGGACAGGATTTTTTTGTTTGCCATCAAGGCGGAAGAACTGGGTCGTACGACCTTGGTCTAGGGAGAATATTCTCCTTTTGCTTCGACTTTGGTTCGATCCTGCGGCTGCTTCGTCGCCCGCCAGATCGCCCAGCTCGCCTGGAAGCAGAGGAAGGCGACGAAGAGGTCGAACAGATATTCCGGCCAGCGCACCGGGAGCAGCCGAGCGGCGAGGCCGAGCAGCGCAAAGCCCGTGGTCGAGATCGCATCGTTGCGCGAGGACAGCCAGGTCGCCTTGATCACCGGGTTGGTCTCGGCCCGGAAGCGCCAGAGCACGCCGATGATCAGATAGGCGATCAGGATCGCGCTCGCCGCCGAGAAGCCAAGCGTGAAGAGCTCGATCGGCCGCGGCCGCAGGATCTTGTCCCAGAGGTCGTAGAGGGTGTGCAGGCCCGCGACCGCCATCACCGCGCCGATGGCGAGCGCCGCCAGCTTCTCGGCCCGCTCGTCGCGGCCGAAGACCAGCGCCGCGATGCCGTAGAGCGCGACGTCGTAGACCCAGTCGACTCCGTCCTTGAACAGCTGGTTGTTGCCGACGGCAATCGCCCAGAGCACGACATTGCCGGCGAAGATCAGGATGCCGAGCGCGATGCCCCAGATCGTCAGGCGATAGGCGCGCCCGACTTTCGGATCGACCGGCGTGGCGTGGCCGGGTTCGCTCTCGATGCGAACGCCGTGCCCGTCATGGTCGGCCTTTGGCCG
The DNA here is from genome assembly GCF_900109525.1 of Allobosea lupini. GTDB lineage: Bacteria > Pseudomonadota > Alphaproteobacteria > Rhizobiales > Beijerinckiaceae > Allobosea > Allobosea lupini. The sequence goes on from NZ_FOAN01000013.1 coordinate 38,498, forward strand.
ACCATCCGCGTTTTCGCGCAGTTCCGAGGCATCGAAGGCTGACAAGCGCGGCACTCCAGAGTCGCCCCGGACAGTGTCGCGCAAAAACCGCTCGTCGCAAGCCGTGGACGGCCGGGACTGGCCCGACCAGGACGACAGCGGATCGCCGCTCACGGCGCCGGCGCTTGTGGGAGCGTGCCCCTCAGCCGCGCCCGACGAGCGGGGCCTTGGTCGCCATCACCGTGACGAAGAGGATGTTGGCCTCGAGCGGCAGGCCGGCCATATGCAGGACGGTGGTCGCGACGTGGTCGACATCCATCACCGGCTCGACCTTGATCGAGCCGTCCGGCTGCGGCACGCCAGTGGTCATCTTCTTGGCCATCTCGGTCAGCGCATTGCCGATATCGACCTGGCCGACGGCGATGTCGTATTTGCGCCCGTCGAGCGAGGCGGTCTTGGTCAGGCCGGAGATGGCGTGCTTGGTCGCGGTGTAGGCGGCCGAGTTGGGCCGCGGCACCTGCGCCGAGATCGAGCCGTTGTTGATGATGCGCCCGCCGCGCGGCTCCTGCGACTTCATCGCCTTGAAGGCCTCCTGCGTGCACAGGAACGGGCCGGTCAGGTTGGTGTCGACCACCCTCTGCCAGTCCTCCAGCGAGAGGTCCTCCAGCAGCACGCCGCCCGGCGCATTGACGCCGGCATTGTTGAACAGCACGTCGACGCGGCCGAACTTCGCCTTGGTGGCAGCGAACAGCGCCTCGACCGACGTCTTGTCGGTCACGTCGGTCGAGACCGCGAGCGCCTGCGCCGCCGGCGCGCCCGAGAGCGTGATCGTCTCTTCGAGGGCATCGGTGCGGCGCCCGGCCAGCACGGTGCGGTAGCCGTCCTTGAGGAAGGCGATGGCGACGGCCCGGCCGACGCCCGAGCCGGCACCGGTGATGATCGCGACCTTGTTATGCCCAGACATGCGCTTCCTCGCCTTACCGTGTTTTCAACCGTTTCAGGTGCCGCACCATATCAGCGTATGCAGTATACGGAACCGCTTTTCGCGCAGGCCAACCGCTTGTCAGCATTGGCGCCTGCCCTACTGTTCTAGCGAGGGAGGACGCGCCATGACCAGCCTGAACCGCCGAAGCTTGCTCGCAACCGGAGTGGCGGCATTGACTTCCCCCGCTCTCGCCCAGCAGCCCGGGCACGAGCAGCATGGCGGCCATTACGAGCGGCTGAACCAGCCCGGCCGGATCGGCAAGCCCGAGCTCGCCGCCTCCCAGAACGTCTTCGATTCACCGGCCCCGAAGGCAGTCAGTCCCGGCCGCTGGAGCACGAAGGCGCTGCTGCCGCTGCCGCGCTCGGAAATGGCCTGGGCGGCGGCGCATGACGACCGCATGCATATCGTCGGCGGGTACGGCGAGCAGCGCACCGACCGGGCCTACCACCATGTCTACGATCCCAAGGCCGACACATGGAGCGACGGCGCGCCGCTGCCGCAAGGCGCCAACCATGTCGGCGTCGCCTTCCTCGATGGAAAACTCTACGCCATTGGCGGCTTCCTCGAGCAGAACCGCAAGCCGCATCCGCGCTGCTTCGTCTATGATCCCAAGGCGGACAAATGGGCGAAGATCGCGCCCCTGCCTCGCCCCGTCGGCTCGGCCGCGATCGTCGGCCTGAACGGCGTATTACATTCGATCGGCGGCGCCATCGGCGACACCACCGAGAGCAAGACCTCGATCAATTGGCACCGCGTCTACGATCCCAAGGCCGATGCCTGGAGCGAGCGCACGCCGTTGCCGACGGGGCGCGACCACACCGGCACGTTGGCGATCGGACAGTTGATCCACGTCATCGGCGGGCGCGTCGACTCGTTCCACACCAATTCGAACCTGCACCACGCCTATGACCCGGCGACCGACAAATGGGCGCCGCGCAACCCGCTGCCGACCGCCCGCTCAGGCCATGGCGCCGTGCTCTATCGCGGCAAGGTCTTCATCATGGGCGGCGAAGGCACCAATCGCGTCTTCGGCCAGATGGAGGCCTATGACCCCGCCAGCGACGGCTGGGAGCAATACGCCCCGATGCTGACGCCGCGCCACGGGCTCGGGGCCGCGCTGGTCGGCGACGCCATCCACGTCGCCGGCGGCGGCCCGGTCATGGGCGGCGGCGTCCAGAGCGCGGTGCACGAGGCGTTCAGTCTGGGGTAGAGTTCCGACCACGGGAACCGCCCTCCCTGCGTTGATGATCGACTTGACCGCTGCACGGAAGAAGCGCCAGGGGCGCATTTGCGATAGTTGAAAAGCCATGAGCACTTGCCTGAGCTGTGAGATTTCCTCTGGACGAAGGGCAATCGAAGGCGGAGCAATTTACGAGACAGAGCATTTCCACGCTCATCAGGATGTAGCATACCCGGTACCTGGCCTTGTCATCGTCGCATCAAAGCGGCATTTCAGGTCGCTGCTGGAAATGAATGAAGCAGAAGTTTTAGAATTCGTACCGGTTGTTCAGCGCCTAAGGCGTGCTCAGGAGCAGATCGGAATCCAGTTCGTCTATTATTTTTACAACGAGGATACGAAGCACCACTTTAATTTCTGGATGGTGCCTCGCTATCAGTGGATGGCTCAATTCGGGAAATCCATCGAGGCAGTACGCCCGGCACTTTTGCACGCGCGTAATCATATGAACTCCGAGGAAGAGGTGCGCGCCGTAACGCGGACCGCGGCGAAACTGCGGGCAGACATGAGCGCCCGACCGGGCCGCTAAGGCCGGCTCACAGAATCGGCCTGCGCGACCGGTGCCCTCGAAGCCCGCTCAAGCACAAACGCCACCGCCGCCGTCGCCACGATCGCGAACACCAGCCGTCCGAACAGCACGCTGGTCAGGTCGGCCCCCAGCGCCACCATGATCAGCGTGTCCTCGATCAGGCTGTGGGCGAAGCCCATGAAGACACTGGCGATGAAGATTTGCCGCGGCTCGATCGGCTGCCGGCGCACCTCCGCCAGCATCAGCCCGCTGCCATAGGAGATGCCGAGCAGCAGGCCGACAGTGGTGAACGGCAGCGCCTCGGGCTTAAGGCCGACCAGACGGAACAGCGGAGCGAGTGCCCTGTAGAGCACATCGAGGATGCCTGCCGCTCTGAGTAGTTCCATCACCCAGGTCAGAACGAGCAGAACTGCGAGCATCACGACCAGTGTCTTGGCCAGCCCGTAGGAGAAGCCGAGCCAGCCGCCCTCGCCCGCCGCGGGCGTCCAGACCGGGGCCATCGGCTGCGACAGCCAGCCGGTCGCGGCAAAGAGCTGGTGCAGCAGCGCGGCGAAGGCCATCGCCCCGGCGATGCGGATGATCGAGGTCGCCCAAAAATTCGGCCCAGCCCTGGCGACGATGCGCTGCTCGACCGGGATGGCATGCGCCAGCAGCAGCAGGGCCGAGAACACCGTCATGTCGGCGCTGCTGAGCGCCAGTGTCGGCACCAGAGTGAACAGGACCACCACCCCGCCCCACATCCCGACCAGCAAACCTGTCAGCCAGGCTAGAGCCAGCTCCGGCGGCAGGCCGAAAAGCTGCATCGCCGGCGCCAGCCACGGCGAGACGGCCTTGATAACCCCGAACTCGGCCAGAGCCTGAGTCGCGATCGCGATCGGCACCATGACCACGACGAGCTCGCGGTAGACGGCAAAGGTCTCGATCGTCTTGCGCTGGAATTGGGTCTGGAGCGGCATCGGCGGCAATCCTCGATTGGTGCCGGGACGCTAGCGCCGATGCATGCTTGGTGGTGGTCAAAATCGCCAGCTATATGCAATTTTATTGCACGAGGCTCGCCGGAGATGCCCGCGATGGATCGAATCGACAGGACGCTGCTGAACCTGCTCCAGGCCGACGCCTCGCGCACCAATGCGCAGCTGGCCGATGAGGTCGGGCTCGCCTCATCGAGCTGCCTGCGCCGGATCAGGCGGCTGGAAGCGGCTGGACTGATCCTGCGAACGGTCGCGATCCTCGATCCCGCCAAGAGCGGCAAGGGCCTCAAGGTGATCATCGCCGTCGAGCTCGCCCGGCATGACGAGCCGAGCCGACGGCAGTTCCTCGAACTGGCGGCCCGCCAGCCGGCCGTCGTCCAGGCCTATGGCGTCACCGGTCAGACCGATGTGATCCTGATGCTGCGCGTCGCCGACATGGACGAGGTGACGGCGCTCTGCGAGCTGCTGTTCGGCGAAGGCAGCAACGTCACGCGCTACTACACCATGGTGGTCAACAAGACCGCCAAGGAGACGACCGCGATCCCGCTGTGAGCGGACGCCTCAACCGCCGAGCAGCTTCTTCATCGACGGCGCCGGATGGAGGGCATAGCGCTCGCGCTCGTAGAACGGGATCGCCTCGCGCCTGGCGTCGAGGAAGACCGCGTTGAGGCCGCGCGCCCTTGCATCCGCCTCGGCGAAGGCGAGCAGCGCCCGGCCGATGCCGCCGCTGCGGACCCGCTCGTCCACCACGAGGTCGTCGACATGCAGATGCGCCCCGCGCGACAACGTATGGACGGGGCGCATGCCGAGCACGCCGACCAGTGCGCCGTCACGGAAGGCGCCGACCAGCTCGTAGCCCGAGAAGGATTGGCGCCGCACGCGGTGCAGGAACTCCGCCTCGTCGAGCGCTGAGCGCAATTGCACGACGATCGGAAAGGCCTCGCGCCACTCCGCCGGAACGAGCCGTCTCACCGAAACCATCGTCCTCGCCCATCTCGCAATCGTCCAGCCGCGGCAGATGAGGTCGCCATGCGTCTCGAATAGCAAGTGCTTTGCCGAGGGGCCGGCCTTGCGCAGGCCTTCTGACCGGCTCGTGTGGCACTCGGCGCAAGTATACCCGCTAGTGAATATCGCCATCGCTTTCGGTGCTGCAGGTTGGCCAGATCCGGGCACAGAGCCCGGCGAGGAGCCGGCCACGTGCAAGCCATCGCCTACGCCTGCCTTGTCGTGCTCCTGTTCTCGGGCTTCGTCCTCGTGTCGAGAGCCGGGCTTTCGACCGCCTTGACCCTGCCGGATATGGCGGCGCTGCGCTTCGGCATCGGCGGGCTGCTGTTGCTGCCGATCGCGCTGAAGCATGGGTTGAGCGGCTTGCGGCCGGCGCAAGCCCTGGCATTGTCGATCTTGGGCGGGCTCGGCTTCGCGTTGTTCGCCTATGCCGGCTTTGCGCTCGCGCCCGCGGTGCACGGTGCCGTCCTGTTGCACGGGACATTGTCGTTGACCACCGCCATATTGCTGTGGGTCGTTACGAACAGACTGCCGCAAGGCCGACAGACCACCGGGCTGGTGGTCATCGGCCTCGGCATCGTCGCAATGGCCTGGGATGGCTTCGGGCATGCGTCCTGGCGGCTGCTTCTGGGAGATGCCTGCCTGCTGGCAGCCTCGCTCTGCTGGTCGGGCTACGGACTCTACGTGAAGCAGCTCGACCTCCCCGCGACGCGTGCCGCATCGATCGTCGCAGTCGTCTCGGCGCTCGCCTTTTTGCCTATCTACGCCGTCTTGCGCGGCAAGATGCTGTTTCGCGCCTCGCTGCAGGATCTCCTGGTCCAAGGTCTGTTTCAGGGTGTCCTGATCGGGGCGGTCTCGATCTTCGTCTACACCCGGGCCGTTTCCCTGCTCGGCGCCGCCAGGGTTGCGCTATTCACCGCCGCCGTCCCCGGTCTGACCGCGATTGCGGGCTATGTCTTCCTTGGCGAGGCGCCCAGCCTCTTCGTTGCGCTGGGCGTGACGCTGGTCACAGCGGGCCTTCTCGGCTCCCTGCGTCGAGTACCTTGAAGACCGAAGCGCTTTCGTAGCCGTTGTCCGCTCACGGCAGCGGGGGCTCCATGTCCTGCATACAAAATTCCGCATACACTCTTGCCGCTGAAACAAGAGCGCTCTACTCCTTGCATGCAAGAAGCCGGGACAAGCCTGGCAATGACAAAGCATGGGAGGAGTACGATGAAGGGTTTCCGCAGGCTCGCTCTGGCTGTAGCCACGCTCGCGATCGGCGCGGCGCCAGCCTTCGCCTTCCCGGATCGGCCGGTGCAGTTGATCGTGCCCTGGGCGGCCGGTGGCGGCATGGACGCGGTGATGCGCATCTTCGCCAACGGGCTCGAGGCCGAGCTGAAGCAACCGGTCAACGTCATCAACCGCACCGGCGGCGGCGGCGTCACGGGCCATACCGCGATCGCGACCGGCGCGGCGGACGGCTACACCATCGGCGGCGTCAGCCCGGAGCTCTCGTTCTTCAAGACGCTCGGCCTCGGTGACCTGACGGTCGACAGCGTCGACATGTTCTCGCGCGTCTCGCTGATTCCCGCGGGCGTCACGGTCAAGGCGGACGCGCCCTACAAGACCGTCGCCGACTTCCTCAAGGCGGTGAAGGAGAGCCCGAAGGGCACCTTCACCTCGTCCGGCACCGGCACCGGCGGCTCCTGGCACATCGCCTCGGGCGGGCTGATGAAGGCGGCCGGCCTGCCGGCCGACCAGATCCGCTGGGTGCCGAGCAATGGCGGCGCTCCGGCGCTCCAGGATCTCGCCGCCGGCGGCATCACCGCCTTCACCGGCTCGCCGATCGAAGCCAAGGCGATGCTCGACGGCGGGCGCGTGCGCACCATCCTGACGATGACCGAGGAGCGCCATCCGAACTTCCCCGACGTGCCCAGCGCCAAGGAAGCCGGCCTCGACTGGACCTATCAGAACTGGTTCGCCATCGCCGCCCCCAAGGGGGTGCCGGCCGATCGCCGCAAGATCCTCTACGAGGCGGCAGAACGCACGATGAAGCGCGAGGATGTCCGCAAGGGCATGGCCGATCGTGGCATCACCCCAGTCTGGGACACGCCGGCGCAGTTGCAGGACTATGTGAAGACCTTCAGCGAGCGCGGCAACGGCGTGCTGAAAGATCTGGGCCTGGCGAAGAACTGACGGCCGACACCGAACGGGCTCGCTGCACAGCAGCGGGCCCTGCTTTACCGCAGCCGCGCCTGCAGCGGCAGATCGCCGAACAGTGCCGGCTCGGCGCTGGTGCGCGCCTTCTCGATCGTCAGGATCCTGAGCTTGGTCTCGACGCCACCATCGGCCGAAAAGCCGCCGGTCTTGCCACCCGCAGCGAGCACGCGATGGCAGGGCACGATGATCGGGATCGGGTTCTGGCCGAGCGCGACACCGACGGCCCGCGCCGCCCCGGGCTCGCCGATCCGCGCCGCCACCTCGCCATAGGTCAGGGTCTCGCCGGGCGGGATTGCCAATGCCACGGCGTAGACGCGCCGGTTGAATTCGGGCGTGGCCGAGAGATCGATCGGCAGATGCGAGAGGTCGCGCTGCTCGCCGGCCAGCAGGGCGACGACCTCGGCGATCGCCTGCCGCACGAAAGCGGGCGGCTCGGCCTCGACGCTGTCTGGAAAGCGCCGCCCCAGCCGCCGCCGGGCGGCATCTTCGTCGCGCTCGGGCAATTGCGCCGCGACGATGCGCTCGCCCTGCCAGACCAGGGCGCACGCGCCGATCGCGGTGGTGAAGAGACAGAAGTTCTGCATGAACGGACGATAGCGCGGCTGCGGGCTCCAGGGCACCCGATTCCTGCCGTCTCCATCATTTGTCGTCTCGGGTGGAGCGAAGCGCAGACCCGGGATGACTTGGTTGGGAAGCGAGAAAGCCCGGCTCACGCCCAGAGCCGTTCCTTCTCCAGTCCCTTGTAGAGATCGGCCACCTGCTCGGCATAGCCGTTGAACAGCAGCGTCGGCTTGCGATCGCGCGTGCCCAGCACCTGCTCGCTGGCCTGGCTCCAGCGCGGATGCGATACCTCCGGGTTCACATTCGCCCAGAAGCCGTATTCCGAGGCCTGAAGACCCTCCCAGAAGGTCTTCGGCCGCTCGGCGACGAAGCTGATCTTGCTGATCGATTTGACCGACTTGAAGCCGTATTTCCACGGCGTGATCAGCCGCAGCGGCGCGCCGTGCTGGGTCGGGATCGGCTTGCCGTAGATGCCGGTCACCATCAGCGTCATGTCATGCGTCGCCTCGGCCATGGTCAGCCCCTCGGTGTAGGGCCAGGGATACCAGCGCTGCGACTGGCCGGGAGCCATCTTGGGATTCATGAACGTCTGCATCTGGACGTATTTCGCGCCCGAGAGCGGCTTTGCCAGCGCGACCAGCTCCTTCAGCGGGAAGCCGGTCCACGGCACCGCCATCGACCAGGCTTCGACGCAGCGGAAGCGGTAGAGCCGCTCCTCCAGCGTGACCTTCCTGATCAGGTCGTCGAAGCCGATTTCGAACGGCTTCTCGACCAGCCCATCGATCGTGATCGTCCAGGGGCGCGTGACCAGCCGCTTCGACGCAGCGGCCACCTCTTTGGAGGTGCCGAACTCGTAGAAGTTGTTGTAGTTCGCCGCCAGCTCCTCGTCGGTCACCGGCCGGTCGAGCGTATAGGCCGCGTTGCGCTTGGCAGGGTAGAGGTCGAGCGTCGGATCGGCACCCTGCGCACCGGCGGCCTGCGGCAAGGCGGCACCGGCGATAGCGCCGGCACTGCCGGCGAGCCATTGCCGGCGATTGAGGAAGACAGATTCCGGTGTCGCCTGGCTTTCGGGCATCTCCCAGCCGGCGCGACGCTTGATCAACATGACGGACATACTCCGTTGCAACGGAGCAAGTTTAGTCGATCCGACACCCTAGGACCAAGTCACGAGCGGGAGAGCAGTTCACCCGCTCGGTCAGAACCAGCGCAAATCGACCGTTGTCAGTCCGGCTGATCGGCGTACCGCTCGGCGTAGTCCGCCTCAAGCCCTTCGATCTTCGACCAGAAGCCGCGTGGCGGATTGCCGGCGAGCCTGTCTTCCAGGATGCCGAGATGGGCGTGCCAGCCGCCGGAGACGTCGATCATCTCGGCCTTGCCGGCGAGCTTGCGATGCGTCAGCACCAGCCTGACCTTGTCGCCCTCGGGGATGAGCTCGAAGGTCGCCTCCGAGGTTGCGTCGCCCTCGCCCGGCCAGGTCATCGCCAGCACCGTCATCGGCTCGTAGCGCGTGACGGTTCCCTTCGAAGGCCAGCCCTTGTCGTTCATCTCGCGATAGCGCTCGGGCGGTGGCTCGCTGGTGATTTGCGAATGCTTGAACAGAAGATCGGCCTTGCCGCCGACGCGTGGCTCGATCTCGCCCGAGGCCAGCCAGGTGCCGCGCTTGTCGGACTCGGTGAGATAGGACCAGACCCGTTCGAGCGGGCCGGGCAGGAGCCGCTCGAAGCGGACCGCGCCGCTCTCCAGGACCACGCCATGTTCGTTCATCACGCCTCTCCTCAGTCGTCGTCTGGCTTTGCGAGTTCTCGTTCCAGGCGGTCCAGCCCGGCATTCCAGAAGCCGCGCACCTGCCGGACCCAGGCGTCGAAGGCATCGAGCCCGTCGGGATCGAGCCGGTAGATCCGGCGCTGGCCGCTGACTTCGACGCTGACCAGCCCCGCCTCCTTCAGCACCTTGAGATGCTGCGAGATCGCCGGCGCGCTCATGGCGAACTGCGCAGTGATCTCGCCGGCCGCCATGGCGCGCCGGCCGAGCATCTCGACGATGCGGCGGCGGGTCGGGTCAGCCAGGGCCGTAAAGCGATCCATGGCTTTTATTTAATGTCTCACTTAATTAAGTCAATGCAAAAATATACACACACCGATGGCGCGCCCTCCCCTTGCATGCACGTCGCTTGTGGTTGCGGCGGTTGCAGGTCATGAAGGGCGCCCCGTCCGCCGCCTCCCACGAGACCATGCCCAGCCGAAACGCCACCCTCGCCGGCATCCTGATGATGCTGCTCGGCATCCTCCTGTTCTCGATCAACGACGTGATGGGGAAATGGCTGGTCGCGACCTATACGGTCGGCCAGGTCCTGCTGCTGCGCTCGGCTGCGGCGCTGCTGGTGATCGTGCCTTTCGTCGTCAAACAGGGCGTTCAGCGCACGCTGCGGCCGGAGCGGCCCGGTTTGCAGCTGCTGCGCGTCACGCTCGGCTCTTGCGAGGTCGCGCTGTTCTACTGGGCAGTGTCCTATCTGCCGCTCGCCGACACGATGACGCTCTGGCTGGCGGCGCCGGTCTGGGCGGTGGTTCTGGCGGCGCTGCTGCTCGGCGAGCGCGTCGATGCCGGGCGCTGGCTCGCGGTCGTCGCCGGTTTCGTCGGCGTCGCGATCGCGCTCAACCCGTCCGGCCAGAGCCTTTCACTGCCGGCGATCATCGCGCTGGTCGGCAGCCTCTCCTTCGCGGCGATGATGATCACGGGCCGGCAATTGCGCGGCACGCCCGACGTCACGCTGGTGTTCTGGCAGACGCTCGGCGCGCTGGTGATGGGTCTTCTGCTCCTGCCCTTCGGCTGGGTGACGCCGAGTCTCGCCGATCTCGGCCTGCTCGGCCTGCTGGGCATCGTCGCCATGGTCGCGCATATCTGCGTGACGCGCTCGCTCAAGCTGGCCGAGGCTTCGGTTGTCGTACCCTATCAGTACACGCTGATCGTCTGGGCGCTGGTCTTCGGCTGGTTCGTCTTCGGCGACTGGCCGACACCGGCCATGCTGTTCGGCGCCGCGCTGATCATCGCCGCCGGTCTTGCCCTGCTCGTGCTCGAGCGGCGGGCGAGCAGCACGGCCTCTGACACCGCCAAGGAGCGTGTTACGATCGAGCAGAACTGATCCGGAGACGCGATGGCAGAGGCTGCGAAACCGCCGGATTACTGGAACTGGCTCGGCGCCGCGATCTCCCTCGTCCTCGGCCTCTGGCTGCTCGTTGCCGGCTGGCGCACCCTGCCGCTGGCGCGCGGCGACCTCTTCGTCGCCGACCATGTCGGCCCGATGAGCTACAGCACGCCGCTGATCCGCGTCAGTTCGGGGCGCCGCGGGACCACGACCTATCGCACGCAGGACCTCTGGCTCGCCGCTATCCGCGACGACGGGCGATACAACTACCGGCGGCTCTACCGGCCCGCCCGTGGCCTCTGGGTCGACGACATCGACCGGCTCGACCGAGACCAGCAGGTCCGCTTCCTGGTCGATCCCGATCGCCAGCTGGTTTACGAGGCGACCTCGCGCGGCAAGACCTTCCTCGCCTATGACGACACCGCCGAGACGCTGACCGGCGGCGCACGGCGCTCGTTCCTATTCGGCTTCGGCCTGCTTGCCGGCGCAATCTGGCACCTGTGGCCGCTGGCCTCGCGCTACTGGCGCGAACGGCAAGGCGCCGGCGAAGCCAATGGCGGCTGAGCAAGCGGAAACAGGGCCGCTCTGGTGGGCGGGGGTCGCAACCCTTGGCCTCGTCTTCCTCGCCTATGGCTACGGCATCCTGCCCGTCGCACGCGACCGGCTCGTCGCGGTCGAGCTGGAAGCGCCACTGCCGGTGCGGCAGGTGCTGATCCAATTGAGCGGGCGCAACCCCGACAGTTACTACACCCAGTATGTCGACGCGTCCCTGCCCGATCGCGGCAAGGTCGTGATCAGGCCGGTCGCCAAGGTCCTCATACCCGAGATCGAGAGCCTCAGGCGTGGCCAAGTCCGCTTCCTCGTCGATCCGTCCAGGCTGAGGATCTACGAAGCCGCCATCGACGGCCGCATCGTCCAATCCTATGCGGGCTCGGCCGGCCGGCAGCGCAGCCATGCCTTTATCGCGCTGGGTGCCGGGGTGTTCTGCGTCTGCGTCGGGGCTCTGGGGCTGGCGCCGCTGCGCCAGGCGCGCGACAAAAAGCAGGCCCGCCCGAAAAGCTGAGCGGGCGGGAGGAATTCATGGCGACGATCACCTATCTGACCACCGTCCAGTTCGGCTTCGGCGAGCTCAAGACCATCGCCCCCGGCCTGACCGACTTGAAGATCGCGCGCCCGCTGATCGTCGCCGATCGCGGCCTGGCAGCGACCGACCTGATCCAGCGCCTGCGCTCCGCCTCGCCGCTGCTCGGCAATGCCCCGCTCTTCGTCGACACTCCCACCAACCCGACCGAGGAAGCGGTCGAGGCCGCGCTGGCGCTTTATCGCGAGCACGACTGCGACGGCCTCGTCGCCATCGGCGGCGGCTCGCCGATCGACCTCGCCAAGGGCGTCGCCTTGCTCGCCGGCCATGACGGCCCGCTCGAGACCTATGCGGCGATCCTCGGCGGCATCCCGAAGGTGACGGGCAAGGTCGCGCCGGTGATCGCGGTGCCGACCACCGCCGGCACCGGCAGCGAGGTCGGCCGCGCCGCGCTGATCACGCTGAAGGACGGCCGCAAGCTCGGCTTCATCTCGCCGCACCTGATCCCGAAGCTGGCCATCTGCGATCCCGAGCTGACTCTCGGCCTGCCGGCCATGCTGACCGCCGCCACCGGCATGGATGCGCTGACCCATTGCATCGAGACCTATCTGAGCCCGCGAGAGAACCCGCCAGCCGAGGCGATCGCGCTCGACGGGCTGAAGCGCGCCGCGCTCAATATCGAGCGGGCGACCAAAGACGGCTCCGACCGCGAGGCCCGCAAGGAGATGCTGATGGCGGCCCTGCAGGGCGGCCTCACCTTCCAGAAGGGGCTCGGCGCCGTCCATGCCCTCTCCCACCCGCTCGGCGGCCTGAAGCAGGTCTCGTTGCATCACGGCACGCTCAACGCCGTGCTGCTGCCGGCGGTCCTGCGCTTCAACGAGCAGGCCTCCGGCGCGAAATATGCCGAGATCCGCCGCGTGCTCGGCCTCTCCGCCGACGCCGACCTCGCCGCCTGGGTCGCCGGGCTGACGCAGCGCCTTGGCCTGCCGGGCTCCCTGTCGCAGATGGGCGTGCCGCGCGATGTGCTGCCGGCCATCGCCGAGGCAGCGACGCAGGACCATTCGAGCGCGACCAATCCGCGGCAGGCCAGCGCGGCGGATTATCTGGCGATGCTGGAGGCGTCGTTCGGATAAGCGGCGCTCCTGTCGTCATTCTCGGGCGAAGCGAAGCGCAGACCCGAGAATCTCTGGACGATCAGGTACTCGTTGGAGCCTCACCTTGCCTGACATGCCCGGGTCCAGCCCGGGCATGACGCGCTTCATCACATCCGGAAGACGCCGAAGCGCGTCTCCGCCACCTCGGCGTTGAGGCAGGCGGAGAAGGCGAGCGCCAGCACGCGGCGCGTCTCGGAAGGCAGGATGATGCCGTCGTCCCAGAGCCGGGCGGTGGCGTAATAAGGCGAGCCTTCCGATTCGATCTTGTCGCGGATCGGCGCCTTGAAGGCTTCTGCGTCCTCGGCGCTCCAGGGCTTGCCCTCGGCTTCGAGATTGTCGCCGCGTACGGTCGCGAGCACGCTCGCCGCCTGCTCGGCACCCATCACCGAGACCTTCGAGTTCGGCCAGGCGAACAGGAAGCGTGGCGAGTAGGCGCGCCCGCACATGCCGTAATTGCCGGCACCGAACGAGCCGCCGACCAGCACGGTGATCTTCGGCACGCGGGCCGAGGCGACCGCCGTCACCAGCTTGGCGCCGTCCTTGGCGATGCCGCGCGTCTCGGCCTCGCGCCCGACCATGAAGCCGGTGATGTTCTGCAGGAACAGCAGCGGGATACGGCGCTGGCAGCAGAGCTCGATGAAATGCGCGCCCTTGAGCGCGCTCTCCGAGAACAGGATGCCGTTATTGGCGATGATGCCGACCGGAATGCCGTGGATGCGGGCAAAGCCCGTGACCAACGTCGAGCCGTAGAGCGGCTTGAACTCGTCGAGCTGCGAGCCGTCGACCAGCCGGGCGATGATCTCGCGGGCATCGTACTGCTTCTTCAGATCGGTCGGCACGACGGCGTCGAGCTCGTCCGCGCCATAGAGCGGTTCGACCGTCTCGGCGAGGTCGATGTCCGGCCGCTTGACGCTGTTGAAATTGCTGGCGATGCGGCGCGCGATCGCGAGCGCATGGGTGTCGTCGCCGGCATAATGATCGGCGACGCCCGAGAGCCGGGCATGGACATCGGCGCCGCCGAGGTCCTCGGCCGAGACGACCTCGCCGGTCGCGGCCTTCACCAGCGGCGGGCCTCCCAGGAAGATCGTGCCCTGATTCCTGACGATGACGGTCTCGTCCGACATTGCCGGCACATAGGCGCCGCCGGCGGTGCAGGAGCCCATCACCACGGCGATTTGCGGGATGCCGAGCCCCGACAGCGTCGCCTGATTGTAGAAGATCCGGCCGAAATGCTCGCGATCCGGGAAGACCTCGGTCTGGTGCGGCAGGTTCGCACCGCCCGAATCGACCAGGTAGATGCAGGGCAGCCTGTTCTCGCGCGCGATCTCCTGCGCGCGCAGGTGCTTCTTCACCGTCATCGGGTAATAGGTGCCGCCCTTGATGGTGGCATCGTTGCAGACGACCATCACCTCGCGCCCGGCGACCCGGCCGATGCCGGCGATCATGCCGGCGCCGTGCACGTCCTTGTCGTACATGTCGTAGGCGGCGAGCGAGCCGATTTCGAGGAAGGCCGAGCCGGGATCGAGCAGGCGCAGCACGCGTTCCCTGGGCAGCAATTTCCCGCGCGAGGTATGGCGCTCGCGCGAGCGGGCATTGCCGCCGAGCGCGGCGGTCGCGCGCCGTTCCAGCAATTGGTCGCGCAGCGCGCTCCAGGCCGCGACATTGGTGCGCGCCTCGGCCGAATTGAGATCGACCTTGCTCTCGATGACCGCCACGGCGCGCTCCCTCACGACAATCTTGCTCGCGGGTTATGGCCCGCCGCGCGCGAAACGCAAACAGGCGGCGGCGCGCAGACGCGCCGTGCGCGATTTGACCGGAACGCTATTCCCGCATCCGCTTGACCGAGCCGGTCACGGTCGGAGCGGCGAAGGCGCCGACCGCCCCGCCCGCGACGGCGCCGATCGGTCCGCCGATGATCGCGCCGGTTCCCGCGCCGGCAGCAGCGCCGGCGATGCGTTCCTCGGTGGTGGTGCAGGCTGAAAGCAGGGCCGCCAGGCAGCCCGCGAAGATGATCCTCATCGTCATCGTCCCCATGGTTTCGTCACGGGGCAAGCATCCCGGCGGATGGTCAATGCGAGGTAAACGTCAGGGAACGGCGACCGTAGGCCCGAAAATCCGCTCGAATTCGGCCCTGAGCGCGCTGTCGACCTCCGGCATCGTCACCGGCAGGCCCAGATCGACCAGCGAGGTCACGCCCTGATCGGAGACGCCGCAGGGCACGATGCCGTCGAAATGCGCCAGTTCCGGCTCGACATTGAGCGAGATGCCATGGAACGAGACCCAGCGCCGGACGCGGATGCCGAGCGCCGCGATCTTGTCCTCGGCGCCCTGCCCCTTCTCGGGCCGGCGCACCCAGACGCCGACGCGCTCCTCGCGCCGCTCGCCGCGGATGTTGAAGGCTCCGAGCGTCCCGATCAGCCAGGCTTCCAGCGCCGAGACGAAGCGGCGCAGGTCGGGCTCGCGCCGCTTCAGGTCGAGCATCACGTAAGCCACGCGCTGGCCGGGGCCATGATAGGTGAATTGCCCGCCGCGGCCGGTCCGATGCACGGGAAAGCGCTCCGGCGTCAGCAGGTCCTCGTCCCTGGCCGAGGTGCCGGCAGTGTAGAGCGCGGGATGCTCGACCAGCCAGACGCGCTCGCGCGCGGCGCCATCCGCGATCAACGCGGCACGGGCCTCCATCTCGGTGACGGCTGCCTCATAGCCGACCGGCTCGTCGGCGATCACCCATTCCACCGGCTCGGAACCCGCCTCAGGCAGGAACGAAACCGACAATGCCTCGCGGGTCTTCACTTTGGCTTAACCTAGTTTGTTCAACTCTTGGAAACCGGTCAGGCGCCCTTGTCGCTTCGCCGCTGCTCATGCGCCGGTTTCCGCGTCGCTGGCAAGTTCGTGGAATTGTTTTCAGGTAAGTCTGCGGAGGCAGCTTTTGAAGGCCGATCTCGACAACGTCGCGGTAGAGCTCACTGTCGTGCTCGGCTCGGCCCAGATGCCGATCTACAAGCTGCTGCGCATGGGCCGCGGCGCGATCATCGAGCTCAACGCGACCGAGAACGACGAGGTCCAGATCCTCGCCAACAACCATCCCTTCGCCAAGGGCCATGTCGTCGTCGCCGGCAGCCGCATCTCGGTCGAGATCACCGAGATGCTGATGCGCCCGACCGTCTATACGCTCGAAACCGTCGCCGACGCGGCCTGAGCGATACTCACTCGAACTGGACGCTGACCTTCGGCGTCCCCGCGAATCCTTCATAACGGACGGTGATCTGCTGGCCCGGCTTCGGCGGCGTCAGCGGCGAGAACGAGCCGACGCTGATCAGGTCGCCTGCCGCCAGCTTGCGGCCGCTCTTCGCCAGGTCCTGCACGAGCCAGATCACCGAATTCAGCGGGTTGCCGAGCGTCGCGGCGCCGGTCCCTTCGGCCAGCGTTGTCCCGCTCGCGTCGGTCGCGACGATCCTGGTCTCGGCGAGCAGCGCCACGGTCGCCGCATCGGCGTTCAGCGGCACCTCGGGGCCGGCGACACCAAAGCGGGCAGCGACATTGATCGCCAGCAACTGCGTGCCGTCGAGCGTCTCGCTCGGCGCCAGCGCCAGATCCGGCAATTCGATGAAGGGGCGCATGCCGGAGATGTGGCGCAGCGCTTCCTCGGGCGTCCTGGCGGTGTTGATGCCCTCGTCCTTGACGACGAGCAGCATGTCGGCCTCCCAGACCGGGCGGGCGCCATAGGCTGCCGGCAGCTTCGCCCCGTCGTTCAGAATCATCTTCTCGAACAGCACGCCGCTGACCGGCCCATCGGCATTGAAGCGCTCCTGCACCGCCTTGGCTGTGAGCCCGGCCTTGTAGCCGACGACCTTGCCGAGCTTGCCCTGAAGCTCGGCGACGAGCTTGCCGCGCGCACAGGCCGCATCCTCGGGATTCGTCACGGGCAAGGCCTTGGCCGGGCGCTTTCCCTCCCAATCGGCAACGAAGCCGCTGATCGCGGCCGCGTCGGGACAGGCGGCCTGCGCTGCGCTCGCCATGAGGCAGGTGTGCAGGGCCAGAGCAATGGAACATGCGCGCATCGACGTCCTCCCGTATCCGCTCATGGCCGGCGCGGGAGCGCAGACTGGCGGGGATTATCGCTGAGCTGGCTGCGCATGGAGCGCGCTTGCGGCAGCGTTGTGCCTTGACGATCTCCGGCCGGGCGAACTTCGTCAACAAGACTGTCCGAACAGGGCTTGTCCCGGCTCACGGCTTTTGCTAGACCCGCGCCGCTCCGGAGTTCACGGCCACCACGCGGTGACCTCCGAGCCGCTGCGGTCATGGCGGAATTGGTAGACGCACTACCTTGAGGTGGTAGCGGGGAGACCCGTGGAGGTTCGAGTCCTCTTGACCGCACCAGTTTAGGACGAAGGTCCGCGAAACGGCGATCCGCAAGGGTCGCCGTTTTTCGTTGCGGATGCATCGAATCCCGCCGTGGCGCGTTGCCATCAGGCGGAGGCGCTGACACAAGGGCGCTGACGCATTCGGGCGCGAATCCCCTGCCCCTGAATTCTCCAGCCCTCGAATCGCGGAGCGACCCATGGTGGAAGCCGAGCCCGCTCCTGGCGAGACGCCGGAGCGCAAGGTCCGCGACGAGGATGGCGCGATCGACGCCCGCTTCCTCGAGCAGGTCTCGCAGGCCGTGCTGCTATCCGACGTCACCGCCTTGCGGAAGCTCGTCGCCGAACTCCATGAAGCCGATCTCGGCGACCTGATCGAGGCGCTCGACCAGGATGAGCGGCCCAAGCTGATCTCGCTGCTCGGCAACGATTTCGACTTCGCCGCCTTGACCGAGGTCGACGACGCCGTCCGCGAGGAGATTCTCGACGAGCTCTCGCCCGAGACCGTCGCCGAGGGCGTGCGCGATCTCGACACCGACGATGCCGTCTACATCCTCGAGGACCTCGACGAGGCCGACAAGCGCGAGATCCTCGACAAGCTGACGCCGGCCGAGCGTACGGTGCTGCAACAGGGCCTCGACTATCCTGAAGGCTCGGCCGGCCGGCGCATGCAGCCCGAGGTGATCGCAGTGCCGCCGTTCTGGACGGTCGGCCACACCATCGACTTCCTGCGCGAGACCGAAGACCTGCCCGAGCGCTTCTTCGAGATCTTCGTGACCGACCCCAGCCACCATTTCGTCGGTACCGTCCCGCTCGACCGCCTGCTGCGCAGCAAGCGCCCGGTCAGCGTCGTCGATCTCGTCGAGGACGACCGCCGCGTTGTCCAAGCCACCGACGATGTCGAGGACGTGGCGCGGATGTTCCAGCGTTACAATCTGGTCGCGGCGCCTGTCATCGATGCAGCCGGCCGGCTCGTCGGCGTCATGACGATCGACGACATCGTCGACGTGATCGAGGAAGCCGGCGACGACGACGTCAAGCAGCTCGCCGGCGTCGACGCGGAAGAAGAGATTTCCGATTCGGTGCGCCAGGTTGCGCTCGGCCGCTTTCGCTGGCGCTTCATCAGCCTGGTCGCAGCCTTTATCAGCGCCTCCGTCATGGCGCTGTTCGAGGAGCAGCTCGGCAAGCTGGTCGCGCTCGCAGTGCTCGCACCGATCGTCGCCAGCCAGGGCGGCAATGCCGCGACCCAGACGATGACGGTCGCGGTCCGTGCGCTGGGCACCGGCGAGCTCGGCGGCTGGAACATGGCCCGTTTCTTCCGGCGTGAGATGATCGTCGGCGTGCTCAACGGCGTCGCCTTCGCGCTGATCACCGCGCTGGTCGCCGGCTTCTGGTTCGGCAATCCCACGCTCGGCGTCGTCATCGGTCTTGCGATGGTCGCAACCTTGATCATCGCCGCCCTCGCCGGTGTCGCCGTGCCTCTGGTTCTCGACAAGGCCGGCATCGATCCCGCGATTTCGTCCGGCACCTTCGTCACCACCATCACCGACGTGGTCGGCTTCTTCTCGTTCCTCGGCATCGCGACGCTGCTGCTGCGCCTGTCCTGATCGGACCTGACAGGCCCGAAAAAACCGGTAACGTAAACCGGGCGTCAAGTTTTCTCCGCAATTGTCCGAGAAATGATCGCCCGCCGCATGAAATCCTTGTCCCTGGCCCCCTTCGCGCTGCTCGCCGCCCTGACGGCTCTGGGTGGCTGCGTCGCTTTGGACAATTACCCGTCCAAGGGCGATGCCCGCCCCCATCCCGGCGTCGATGCCGCCAGGCAATATCCGATCCAGGGCATCGATATCTCGCGCTGGCAGGGCGAGATCGATTGGGCCTCGGTCAAGGCCGCCGGCACCCGCTTCGTCTACATCAAGGCGACCGAGGGCGGCGACCATGTCGACCCGGCCTTCCAGCGAAACTGGGAAGGCGCCCGCCGCGCCGGCGTGCCGCGCGGTGCCTATCATTTCGTCTACTGGTGCCGCCCGGCGCATGAGCAGGCGGTCTGGTTCAAGCAGCAGATCCCGAACGATCCCGACGCGCTGCCGCCGGTGCTCGACCTCGAATGGAACGGCCACTCCAAGACCTGCCCGAAGAAGGTCGAGCGCTCGCTGGCGCTGGAGAAGATCCGGCTGATGCTGACCGAGCTCGAGCAGCTCACCGGCAAGAAGCCGGTGATCTACACCGACATCACCTTCCACAAGGACATCCTGGAAGGCGAGTTCAACGACTATCCCTACTGGATCCGCTCGACCGCGGCCAAGCCCGAGGTCCGCTACAACAATCGGCCCTGGGCCTTCTGGCAGTTCACCACCACCGGCCGCGTCCCCGGCATCAAGGGCGATGTCGACCGCAACGCCTTCTATGGCAACGAGGGCGAATTCGCCGGCTGGCGCGAGGGCCGCTTCGACATCGGCACCAGGACTTGGACGCGCGAGCGCAAGGTGCCGCCGCAGCCGACCCCGGGGCCGGAGCATACTCCAGTAGCGATGATGCCGGGCGCGAGCAGGCCGGTCGCGGCCGCCTCCTTCCAGCCGGCGCCGCTCGGCGAGGTCGTAGAGAGCGAAGGACCCGGACCGGATTCCGAATAAGGGCTATCCGCGCGGCATCCTGGCCCGCGCCACACCGAGCCCGACGAAGTAGCAGGTCGCCAGCGCAAGCCCGGCCTTGCTCCAGATATCCGGCACCATCCCCTGCCACAGCGTCGCGACCGCGGCGATGCCCCACAGCGCCAGCACGGCCAGCGTCAGTCCGCGCCAGCGCCGCACGCGCACCGGGTGAACGAACACGACCGGCAGGAACATCAGCGCAGCGGCGATCAGGATGATCGCCAGCGCCAGCCAGGCCGCCGGCGCGAAGGCGACGATGTAGAATACGACGATGTTCCAGACCGCCGGGAAGCCGCGGAACCACCAGTCGTCGGTCTTCATGCCAGTGTCGGCGAAATAGAGCGCGCTCGCCAGCGTCACGGCAAGGCCCGCGATCACCCCATAGGGCGCCGCCATCACCTCCGGCCGCAACAGCATCGCCGCCGGCACGAAGACATAGGTGACGAAATCGACGACGAGATCGAGCAACGCCCCGTCATAACGCTTCGCCCGTTCCTTGACCGCGAAGCGTCGCGCCAGCGGCCCGTCAACCGCATCCACCACCAGCGCCACGCCGAGCCAGACGAAAGCCTGGGTCAGGTCGCCGGTGAACACGGCCTGGAGCGCCAGGAAGCCGAGCGCGGCACCGAACGCCGTCAGGACATGAACGCCATAGGCCAAGGCCCGACTGCCCTTGCCGGGATCCTCGCCGCCGGAATCGTCCATCGCCAGCCTCCCGCCGGTTAACCAAGCCTGAAGCCGGCCGCTCGAATGCTAACCACCTCTTAACCCGCCCATCGCCTATCCTTTTCTGCGAAGAGGAGACAAGCATGGCGCCCCGCGCTGAGACCAGACCAGAAGCGCGGCGCAGGGCGAAATCTGCCGGCCAGCTGGCGATCTGCGCCCTGCTCGGCCTGTTCGGTGCCGAGCCAGCTTTGGCGCTTTATCCCAAGAAGGGTGATTCAGACCCCCATGGCGGCGTGCGCGATGCGCGCCGCCGCGTGATCCAAGGCATCGATGTCTCGCGCTGGCAGGACGATATCGATTGGCAGAAGGTCAAGGACGCCGGCACCCGCTTCGCCTTCATCAAGGCGACCGAGGGCGGCGACCATCTCGACCCGATGTTCAGGAAGAACTGGGCCGGGGCGAAGGCGGCCGGCGTGCCGCGCGGCGCCTATCATTTCGTCTACTGGTGCCGGCCGGCCAAGGACCAGGTTCGCTGGTTCAAGCGCCATATCCCGCGCGATCCCGACGCGCTGCCGCCGGTGCTCGATGTCGAGTGGAACGGCGAATCCGCCAAATGCGGCAAGAAGATCCCGCGCGAGAAGGCGCTCGCCAAGATCCGCGAGATGTTGAGAGGGCTGCAGGAGCATACCGGCAAGAAGCCGATCATCTATACCGACATCACCTTCCACGAGGATGTGCTGGAAGGCGAGTTCAACGACCATCCCTACTGGCTGCGCTCGACCGCCGCCCCGCTGCACCATCGCTATGAGCGCAAGCAGTGGGAGTTCTGGCAATTCACCACGACCGGCCGCGTGCCGGGGATCACCGGCGACGTCGACCGCAACGCCTTCTTCGGCTCCGAGCACGAATTCGCCGCCTGGCGCGATGGGCGCTACGACATCGGTGCCCGCAAATGGCGCGGCGGCGAGCCCAGGGTCGCGACCACACCCAAGCCACCGGCCACGCCGGCCGGCCTGAGGACGCCGAAAGCGGCCGGCGGCACGCCGCTGAAATTCCTGCCGCCCGGCAAGATTCCGAAATCGGCGCAGGCGCGCGAGATCGCCGCGACGGGGTCAATCGCCCGCGACTGACGGCGAGCGTCGTGAAACCGTCATCTGGCGGTGCTGATGCGAGCGCATCGTCATCGCATTGGTCGACACTCCGATGTTGCCTGACCTCCACTCGCAGACCGGCATCGTCTGGGCCTATCGCTTCACTGCGGACGGCACGCCGACGCTCATACCCCGCGACGAAGCGCCGACGCTGGCGCCGGAAGACGGCTTCGTCTGGCTGCATCTCGACCTCGTCCACACCAGGGCCCAGGCCTGGATCGACGAGCGCAAGGAATTGCCACCGGCGGCGCGCGAGCTCCTGCTCTCGCGCGAGACGCATCAGCGGCTCGACCATTCCGCCAGCCTGGTCTGGGGCATCGCCCACGACCTGACCCGCGACATCGTCGACCGCACCGACACTGTCGGCACCCTCGCCTGGGCTGTCGGCGAACGCTTCCTGCTGACCGGGCGGCGTGAGGCGCTGCAATCGGTCCGCAAGGCGGTCGAGGCGCTCAATGCCGGCGAACAGATCGGCTCTCCGGCCGAGCTGTTCGAGCATCTCATCGAATATCTGATCGATGACGTCACCGACGCAGTCGTGCGCCTCTCCGACGAGACCGACAGCATCGAGGACCAGATCCTGCTCGACAGGCTGGAGGACGGTCCGCAGCGCGTCGGCTCCGTGCGCCGCTCGGCCGTGCAGCTGCACCGCCAACTCGCCGGCCTGCACTTGCTGTTCCGGCGCTTCGCCGAGACCCCGTCAGGACGCTCGGCCCCGGAAACGGTGCGGGCGGCAGCACTCCGGCTCCTGCTGCGGGTCGATACCTTGCGCCAGGACATCCAGTCGGTGCAGGACCGCGCCCGGCTGCTCCAGGACGAGATCGCCGTGCGCTCGGCCAATCAGACCAACCGGCAGCTCTACACGCTCTCGATCCTGACCGCGCTCTTCCTGCCGGCAACCTTCATCACCGGCCTGTTCGGCATCAATGTGAAGGGCCTGCCCTGGGTGGAATGGGACCTTGGCGCCGGCTTGGTCACCCTCGCCTGCCTCGGCGCGTCGCTGCTGACCCTGTTCCTGCTGCGCCGGCGCGGCGTGATCGGGCGGTAGGGGCTGTTGCCGCGATGGCGGTCACCCGCGGTTTCACGTCAGCCCCCGATCAGGACCGTAAACTCTCCGACCGCGATCTTGTCGGGCCCTCCAAGCGCCTCGAGAACGGTGTCGAACTGCCGGCAGAGCGGTAGGCCGTTGACCAGCACAGTCTGCGATCCGTCGATCACCATGCCAGGGCCATGCGGGGGCAGCGGAGTCGGAATCGGGCAGATATGCGTGTCCGGCACGCCGCCATTCGGTGTCATGGCCGCCCCCTTCATGGCGGACATCATGCTGCCGAGCGCCGCGGCAGCGGCAGTCTTGGCAGCCTGCTCGGCGGCATAGGCCGCAGTTGCGGCCGCAGCGGCGGCAGGTCCGGTCGGCGATCCCGCCTGCGCAGCTGCGGCTGCTTGAGCGACCCGTGTCGTCTGCTCGGCCGTCTTGATCGTCGCATCGCTCGCGGCCTGGGCGGATTGCAGCGCTGCGGCGGCAGCCGCCGGTAGACCGCGCCAAGCCGGCTTCCCTCCGATCAGGACATTCGGGCTGCCGCTGCCCGGTGTGAGCGGCGGCCCGTGCATCGTCGGATCCAGGAGTCTCGCGGCTGGCCGGCCGCCACCGCCACCTCTGCTCCCGCCACCCGCACCCGCACGGGTTGACCCTGCAGGTGCGCCAAGACCAGCGGCTTCGAGCGCCGACACATAGTCGCCCAGCCTGTGAGTCGCTGCGATGCTCAGAGCAGCCAAGAGCAAGCCGAGCGGCCCACCGATGAGGTTCCCGACCGCTATCGCTGCTATGTTTCTCAGCCGCGTCTCCCTGCTTGGGGTGAGGGTGACGACTTTGCCGATGTGATCACCGCGCAGCGGAACGGGATCGCCGGGAACGACGAAATTGACGACATGGGCCTGCGCGGCGGCTGCTTCATCATTTGTCACGGCGAACTGAACGCCTGGAGCGGCGAAAGTGATCGCCTTGGAGCCCATATCCAGGCGCGCGGCCTGTACCTGCGCCTCGGCGCCTCCTAGGGAGTGACCCGTGAAATTGACTTGGCTTTCCGGATTCTCCATCTGAACTTGGCGCGCGAAGTCCTCCGCATCGTCGAACGCCTTGGGAACATGCTCAGGCGACTGCCGGAGGATCTGGGCGTCGCTGCCTGCCCAGTCCTGCTTGAGACCTTCCAGATTCCCCCGGCTGCCCCGGTTGGTGACCATGACCTCACCGGTGGCAGTATTCTTATAAGCCGCGCCAAAGTATCCGTTCGCGGAACCTTGAGACCCGCCGGCCGGGGTACTCTGGCCGATCCATGCCCAGCCCGGCGGCGGCGGTACGGCGTCAACGGCGCCGTCTGGTCCCGCATAGGCGGCCTTGCTTAGCGCCGCGCTCTCGGATGGAGATGCCATCAGCGCTCCACCGGTTTCACGTCGTCAATCGAAAGATGCGATGTTGCGGTCAGGAGCCGGCCGAGCCATCGACCGTCGGGGCTGAAGCGAGCTATCACGGTTTGCGGCGCAGGAGCGGCAATGGCCGCTACAGCGCGGACAGGATCGGCTGCGTCGATGAGATGGACCGTCCCGGCGCCATCGCTCGCGGCTATCAGCCGCCCGTCCGGACTGAACGAAATCGTCTTTGTGAGCTCCGGAAGTTCAGCCCCGCCACGAGGCTCGCCGGTCTTTGAATCCCACAGCTTCAAAGTCCATGGGTCGGGCACCGTGTTGACGACTTTCGATTGGGGATCGCGGATCATCGCTCGCGCCTTGCCACCAGTCGCAACTAGCCGCCCGTCCGGACTCCACGCCGTGACGTCGACGCCCCCGGCATGGGCGCTGATCGAGGTCGGCGCTCCGCCTTCGTTCAGGTTCAGGATTTGCAAGGCACCGCCGCGCCCCCGATACGCGACACGGTCCCCGCCTGGACTGATCGCCACCCACATTGCTGCGGGGCCCTTGACCCGCAGCAACCGCCTGCTCGGCAGTTCGTAGAGCGCGAGCGCGACGCGTTCGGTCGAACCGGCGGGCAACTGATAGACGCCGATCAGACGACCGCTCTCGCCATCCAGTGCAAATTCGAGCAGCTTGTTGCCGGATGAGTCGGTCGTCGATCCGTGAGGGCCCGCGAGGCTTTGCCTGCTGCCTGTCCGATGGTCCCAGATCGTCGCGGCGGCAGCCGGGTCATCGACCGGCCCGCATACCACATCGCCGTGCGCATCGAACGCTACCGACGCTGCTCCGCCAGCCAGGTTCTCGAGACGCGCCGACAGTCGCCCAGTCGCGACATCGAATACGCTGACCCTGCGCAGAAGCCGCGACAGGACAACAACCTGCCGCCCATCTCCACGCCAAGCGAAATCGCTTGCCGCAGCCTCGCCATCCGATACGTCGATCAACCGTGAAACTCCCACCGCTTCGGCTCCGGCCACCGGCGAACCTGCCAGGATTGTCAAGGACATTCACAGAAAAAAAATGCGAGCGAACGACATGAGCGCGCCTAGACCCTGCCCCGGTCCCCAATGCCGACCTCATCCAGCAAACTCGACAGTAGAAGCTGTTGCATGGGATCAACTCTACTTGATGAATGATAACGCGACGCTTGTCGAATCCGGCCGACGCTACGGCAGCGCGAGATCGGGCGGCCGCGCTCAAGGGCCTGATACAGGCAGCTGTGAAATAGATCTCGATGCGTCCCGACGTTTCTTTTGCAACTCCGTTCTACCGCCTTCTGCGCATCGGCGCAGAACCAACTATCGGCGCATGCCCGCTGACTTGAGGCCCAACCGCGCTATAACCGGGCAAAGGTCTCAGCCGAGCCGGGAGGACATCATGCTCGCCAACGCGCCCCGCCCCTTCAATTTCGACCTCGGCGAGACCGCCGACGCGATCCGCGACACCGTCCATGCCTTCGCGCAGGAAAAGATCGCGCCGCGCGCCGAGGAGATAGACCGGACCAACCAGTTCCCGCGCGATCTCTGGCCGGAAATGGGCGCGCTCGGCCTGCACGGCATCACCGTTGCCGAGGAATATGGCGGTGCCGGCCTCGGCTATCTCGAGCATTGCGTCGCGATCGAGGAGGTCTCCAGAGCCTCGGCCTCGGTCGGCCTCAGCTACGGCGCCCATTCCAATCTCTGCGTCAACCAAATCGCCCGCAACGGCAACGACGCGCAGAAGAAGAAGTACCTGCCCAAGCTGATTTCGGGCGAGCATGTCGGCGCGCTCGCCATGTCCGAGCCGGGCTCGGGCTCCGACGTAGTCTCGATGAAGACCAGGGCGGTCAGGAAGGGCGACCGCTATGTCCTGACCGGCAACAAGATGTGGATCACCAACGGCCCGATCGCGGAGACCTTGGTGGTCTACGCCAAGACCGATCCGGAAGCCGGCCCGAAGGGCATCACCGCCTTCCTGATCGAGAAGGGAATGAAGGGTTTCTCGACCCATCAGAAGCTCGACAAGCTCGGCATGCGCGGCTCCGACACCTGCGAGCTCGTCTTCGAGGAGTGCGAGGTTCCCGAGGAGAACGTGCTCGGCTCGGTCGGCCGCGGCGTCAATGTGCTGATGAGCGGGCTCGACTATGAGCGCGTCGTGCTCTCGGCCGGCCCGCTCGGCATCATGCAGGCGGCGATGGACATCGTCCTGCCCTATATCCACGAGCGCAGGCAGTTCGGCCAGCCGATCGGCGAGTTCCAGCTGGTTCAGGGCAAGGTCGCCGACATGTATGTCGCGATGAACTCGTGCAAGGCCTATGTCTACGCCGTCGCTAAGGCCTGCGACCGCGCCGAGACCACCCGCGAGGACGCCGCCGGCGCCATCCTGATCGCCGCCGAGAAGGCGACGCAGCTCGCCCTCGACGCGATCCAGCTGCTCGGCGGCAACGGCTACATCAACGACTACCCGACCGGCCGCCTGCTGCGCGACGCCAAGCTCTACGAGATCGGCGCCGGCACCAGCGAGATCCGGCGCATGCTGATCGGGCGGGAATTGTTCAACAAGACGAAGTGAGGAGGCCTCTTCCTTCTCCCCTCGGGGGAGAAGGTGGCAGCGCGAAGCGCTGACGGATGAGGGAAGCAAGGCATAGACCTGTCCCGCCTCACCCGGTCGAACCGCCCTCATCCCCTGCCGGACCTTCTCCCCCGAGGGGAGAAGGAGGCCACTTCGGTGACCCGCACCAATGCCCCTCTACTTTGCCTATGGCGCCAATATGGATGTCGCCGCGATGCGCGAGCGCTGCCCGCGGTCGAAGCCGCTCGGCCTCGCCCGCCTGCCGCGCCATCGCTTCATCATCACCACGGACGGCTACGCTTCGGTGCTCCGCGATCCGCGCGAGAGCGTCCATGGCGTGCTCTGGGATTGCGCGCTCGGCGACATCCGCACGCTCGACAAGTTCGAGGAGCTGGCGAGCGGTCTCTACATCAAGATCAATCAGCCGGTCGTGGTCGAGGGCGGCGCCAAGCGCGCTCTGATCTATGTCGGGCGCAGCGCGCACATCGGAAAGCCCCGCCCCGGCTATCTCGAGAGCGTCATCGCCAGTGCCAGAAACTGGGCTTTGCCAGAGACTTACCTGACCGGCATGAATCGCTTTCTGAGCAAGCCGATGCAGGATGATAAGCCGCTGCCTCGCGATCTGGATGAGCCGCTGCCGGCCGGCCCGGTCGCCGGGGTGAGGCCGCGCGCGGCCGCGCCGAGCTCGGCGATCCGCGCCGCCAAGGCGTCGAAATAGTTCGACTTTCGAAAGATTGACGCAGGCGCATGCACGCCATGCGCGAGGCCCTCCGGACCGCGAAAATCGCGCTGGCCGCGACAGGCGGCAGGCGTCCGGACGCAAGTTCCGGGCTCCTTTCCCGAACTGTCTCGATGGAGGCCCCAATGAGCGGAATCGTCGGCTGGATCACCGGCAAGATCAAATGGCTGCTGCTGATCGCAGCGATCGGAGGGCCGGTTCTCGCCTTCTTCAGCTGGCAGGATGGCGAGCGCGTCAGGACGATCGCGGCCAAGGGCATCGAGGCGCAGGCTTCGGTCGAGGGCGCCACCCGGACCAAGCGCCGCCGCGGCGGCACCAGCTATTCAGTCGACCTCGCCTGGAAGGATGCTGCGGGCAAGGACCGCAGCGCCGAGAAGGTCTCGGTCTCGAACGAGTTCGCCAATCGCATCGTCAGGAACGACAAGCTCACGGTCGACACGCTGACGATCAAGTACCTGCCGGACGAGCCCGGCAAGGACGCCGTGATCATCGCCGACGATGCCGCCAGGCAGGCCGACCAGGACAGCGAGATGATCTATGTCGGCGCCGGAGCCGGCGCGATCGGCATCCTCGGCTCGGGGTTGTTCTTCCTGCTCGGGCGGCGGCGCTCGGAGGGTGAGGAGCAGGCCGCCTGATCGCAGCGACACCGACATGAAAAAGGGCCGCTCACACGGCCCTTTCCCTTGTTGCGAAGGCAGTGGCTCTACACCACCAGCCCCTTGGCCAGCTCGCTGACCTGCTTCTCGAACAGCGCCCGGTAGATGCCGCCGTCATGGCTCAGCAGCGCCTCATGCCGGCCCTCTTCCACGACCTTGCCGCGGTCGAAGACCAGGATGCGGTCCATGGCGCGCACCGTCGAGAGCCGGTGGGCGATGACGATGGTGGTGCGGCCTTCCATCAGCCGCTCCATCGCCTCCTGGATCAGCGCCTCCGATTCCGAATCGAGGCTCGAGGTCGCCTCGTCCAGGATCAGGATCGGCGCGTCGGCCAGGAAGGCGCGTGCCAGCGCCACCCTCTGCCGCTCGCCGCCCGAGAGCTTGACGCCGCGCTCGCCGACGAGCGTGCCGTAGCCCTTCGGCAGGCGCATGATGAACTCATGCGCGTTGGCGAGCTTCGCCGCCTGCTCGATCTGCGCCATGCTGGCGCCCGGCCGGCCATAGGCGATGTTCTCCGCCAGCGAGCGGTGGAACAGCACCGGCTCCTGCTGCACGATCGCGATCTGCGCTCGCAGGCTAGCCTGCGTCGCCGACGCGATGTCGCGCCCGTCGATGGCGATGCGACCGCCGGTCACGTCGTAGAGACGCTGCACCAGCTTGACGAAGGTGGTCTTGCCGGAGCCGGAGCGCCCGACCAGACCGACCTTCTCGCCCGCTTTGATCGTCAGCGAGAAATCGCGATAGAGCGGCTCGATGTGGCCTCCATAGTGGAAGGTCACCCGCTCGAAGGCGATCTCGCCGGCGGTCACGTCCATCGCCGTCGCGCCGGGACGATCCGGCACGCCGAAGGGCAGCGAATGCATCGCGACCAGCTCCTCCATGTCGTTCACCGAACGCTGGAGGTTATGCACGTGCTGGCCGACATCGCGCAGATAGCCATGCACAACGGCATAGCTGGTCAGCACGAAGGCGACGTCGCCGGGCGAGGCCTGGCCATTGGCCCAGAGCCAGATCACCAGGCCGATCACCGCGGCCCGCAGCGCCAGCAGGACGATCTGCTGCGCGGTTCCCGACCAAGTTCCACGCACCCAGGTCCGCCGCGTCCGCCCGGCCCACTTCGCCAGCACGCCGGTCAGGCGGCTGTCCTCGCGGGCCTCGGCGCCGAACGCCTTGACCACCGGGTTGCACGAGATCGAGTCGGCCAGCGCGCCGCCGAGCCTGGTGTCCCAGCTGTTGGCGAGCGTCGCCGCCGGCGCGACGAAGCGCAGCGACAGCAGGATCGTCACGGCGCAGTAGATCAGCGCGCCGGCCAGGACGACCGCGCCCATCGCCGGCCAGTGCCAGGCCAGCAGCACCGTCGTGCCGAGCAGCACGATCAAGGACGGCAGCAGCGCGATCACGATCGTGTCGGTCAGCAGGTCGAGCGCCCACATGCCGCGCGTGATCTTGCGCACTGTCGAGCCGGCAAAGTTGTTGGCGTGCCAGTCGGTCGAGAAGCGCTGCAGGCGCGCGAAAGCCTCGCGTGCCACGTCGCTCATGGTGCGCAGCGTCATCGCGGTGATGCCGATGAAGGACAGGTGCCGGAAGAACACCGTGCCCGCGCCGAGCGCGATCATCATCGCGAGCGCGACGAGCGCGGCCTGGAGCCCGCTCGCCTTCTCGCCGGCTACCGCATCGACCAGCCGCCCGGCGTAGAGCGGCATGAACAGGTCGGCGGCCGTCGCCGCCATCACGGTGAAGACCACGCCGGCGACGCGCCAGCGCTGGCGGCCCCAATGCGAAAATGTGAAGCCGAGAACGGCACGGAACGGCTCCTGCCGCTCCGTCTTGGGAGAAAGAGACATGAAAGCATCCGGTCCCGAGAGACCGGCTCCAAATTCAGGCGAAGCGCAGCAAAGGCCGCGGCTTCAGAAAACGTGTCTGGAAATGATGGCTCGGGCCGCCGAAGAGGCGGGCCTCGTGCTGATCCGACCTAGTGGAGGCGGGATCGCATGGCGGGAGCGACGATGGTTGCGAATTCCATTCAGCCCTCCCTTTCCTGAGTTGGAGCCAAGGCCGGCAAGATGCCTGATGCCCGCTTAGTGTGCAAGCTGCGTCCGATGCATGGGACGGTTGCAATGAGGACCGATCGGTCTTCGCATTGCGGTCATGATCTTGAATGACGCGCGGGCCGCGCGCGCGTCACCAGAACAGCGCCAGCAGCCTCATCCCGATCACCAGCAGGAACGCCGCGATGATCGTGCCGAGCACGCGCTGGCGCTTGCCCCGGTCGGGGAATTGCTTCGCCAGCAGGCGTCCGAGCGGCTTGCGGAAGAGAAAGCAGATGACAAGAAAAACGACGACGTAATGGGACAAGCGGCGCGCTCAGCCTTGCTTCGGCTCAGGCGCATCGAACGGAGCGCCGGCCTTCTTCCAGGCGCCGAAGCCGCCCTCGATGTGCGCGACCGGTTTCAGGCCCATATCCTGTGCCGTCTTGGCCGCCAGCGCCGAGCGCCAGCCGCCGGCGCAGAAGAAGACGAACTGCTTGTCCTCCTGGAAGACCGGCTTGGCATAGGGGCTGTCCGGATCGATCCAGAATTCCAGCATGCCGCGCGGGCAATGGAAGGCACCGGGCATGCGCCCTTCCCGCTCGAGCTCGCGCGGATCGCGCAGATCGACGAAGACGACATCGCCCCGCCCGACCAGGCCCTTCGCCTCGTCGACCGAGAGCGTCTTCACAGCAGCTTCCGCTTCGGCCAGCAGCGCCTTGTAGCCCTTGGTTATCGTCTGCGGCACGGCCGGCCCTCCCTTGCGAGGCCGGCAAAGTGGCGGCTGCGACGGCCGGCGTCAATCGACAGGCTTGCAGGTACGCGCTGGCCTCGCCAATCTGCCGGTCGGAGGGGCTCATGGCCGGATTCGGACCGCTCGACCTGATCGCGATCGCCTTCTTCGCCGCCGCCTGGGTCGGCTATCTCCTGGCCGTCGAAGTCGGCCCGCATGCGCGGCGCAGCCTCAACGCGCTGATGAACGAGCGCCGCGAGCGCTGGATCATGGAATCAGTCAGGCGTGAGAACCGGATCATCGACACGCAGGTGATGAACGGCCTGCAGAACGGCACCGCCTTCTTCGCATCGACCTCGCTGATCGCCATCGGCGGCTCGCTGACGCTGCTGCAATCGGCCGATCGCGTCGTCCAGATCTTCGCCGACCTGCCCTTCGCCACGCAGACAACGCGCACTGCCTGGGAGATCAAGGTCATCGGACTCGCGGTGATCTTCGCCTATGCCTTCTTCAAGTTCGGCTGGGCCTACCGTTTGTTCAACTACTGCGCCATCCTGATCGGTGCGATCCCGTCGCATACCGAGGCCGACAGACCCGAAACGATCGCGGCGGCGCGCGAGGCGGTGGCGATGAACGTCGCAGCCGGGCTGCACTTCAACCGCGGCCAACGCGCCTTCTTCTTTGCGCTCGCCTATCTCGGCTGGTTCATCTCGCCCTGGCTCTTCCTGATCGCGACGGCAGCGGTGCTGACGGTGATGTGGCGCCGGCAATTCGCCTCGGATTCGGCCGCAGCGGTCGGCGCGGGAAGCAAGGCCGCTTGACGAAGCTCTCCCGCCGGCCCAGCAAGCGGCATGACCAGACCGACAGATGAAGACCTCGCCGAGACCATCCTGCGCCTCGCGGCCGAACGCGGCGACGAGCGTACGCTCGGGCCGATGGACGTCGCCCGCGCCCTCGGCGGCGACCATCCCGATGGCTGGGGCCCGCTGATGCAGCCGATCCGCCGCGTCGCGGTGCAGCTGATGAAGGACGGCAGGCTGGTCATCACCCGAAAAGGCCGCCCGGTCGATCCCGACGATTTCCGCGGCGTCTATCGCCTGCGCCTGCCGGGACAAGAAGGGGCGGAGCAGGACTAGAGCGTGCCACGGCGGCCTGCTTGCATCGTGCCGCGGTGAGGCAACAAAAAAGGGCCGAGGAATGCCTCCGCCCTTTGCCACTATCATCGTCTAACGCACCCCGGGACTTGCGGCAAGCCCCCCTCCATGGACTAGCAACGCTGCCCTCGGCCTGATCCCCAGGCCGAAGGGAGTAGAAAAATGCGTGTACTGCTATCGACTTACGGCTCGCGGGGCGACGTCGAACCCATGGTTGCGCTGGCCGTTGAATTGCAGACGCTCGGCGTAGAGGCCATCGTTTCGGCCCCTCCGGACCAGGAATTCATCGACCTGCTGGCGCGCGCCGGCGTGCCCCTCGCACCGGCCTTCATGCCGATCCGCCAATGGGTAGCCGATCGGGCAAAGCCTCGGGCGGCCGCGGATTTCCATAGCCTGGCATCCGACATGATGGCTGCGCAGTTCGCCGCCATCTCCGAAGCGGCCGAAGGATGCGATGCGATCGTCGCGACCGGCCTGTTTCCGTCCGTAGGCGCTGCACGGTCTGTCGCCGAGCTCAGGGGCCTTGCCTATCGGCACGTCACCTTCTGCCCGTTCTTCCTGCCGTCGCATCACCATCGGCCGTTCTTCTATCCGGGCCATCCTCTGCCCGCGGGCGTGACCGACAACCGGGCGTTGTGGGACTTCAATGCCGGGACAGTGAATGCGCTGTTCGGCGAGGCGCTTACGACCCATCGCGTATCGGTGGGCCTGCCGCCCGTGGACAGCGCTCGCGATCTTGTTCTCGGCGAGCGGCCGCTGCTGGCCTCCGACCCGGTGCTATGGCCATGGCAGCCGACCGATCTTTGCGACGCTGTTCAGACCGGCGCCTGGATCCTGCCTGATCAGCGGCCGCTCTCCGCAGAACTGATGGCATTCCTCGAGGAGGGCGAACGTCCGATCTATGTGGGTTTCGGCAGCATGTCGCTACCATCCGTCAAGGAGGCTGCACAGGTCGCGACCGACGTCATCCGGGCGCAAGGGCGCCGCATCGTGATGCTTGGAGGCTGGGCAGGGCTCGCGCCCGGCGAAGATCGGGACGACTGCTTCTCCATCGCCGGCGACGTCAATCAGCAGGCGCTGTTTCCGCGCATGGCGGCCGTCGTGCACCATGGCGGCGCGGGCACGACGGTCGCGGCCGCCCGCGCCGGCGCGCCGCAGGTCATCGTCCCCCAGGTCGTAGATCAGCCCTGTTGGGCGGCCCGCGTGGTGGAACTGGGCATCGGCGCGGCCAATGACGGCTCGACGCCGACCCGCGAGTCCTTGTCCGCAGCGCTGGCCATCGCCCTTGCATCCGAGACTGGAGCACGGGCGTCCGCAGTGGCGCGCACGATCCGCACCGATGGAGCGCAAGTTGCCGCGAAGCTGCTGATCAAAGCGACGGGCCGGTAGTCACTGCACCGGACGATCCGGTCGGCAGGCGCCGTTCCTTATCGGGCGGCACCTGCTGGCCTCGGACCCGGAAACAGCGCATCGCTGTAGCCGGCGAGATAATAGGCGACGAGCCCGACCCATTCCTTGAAGGCGTCGTCGGCGATATCGAGACCGCGCGACGCCTTCCGGTAAGGCTGAACATAGTCTGCCGACGTGCCGGCCGAGAGGAAGTCGACCGGGAAGGCCTCGACCTGGAATCCTGCCTTGCGGAACACGCCCATGGCGCGCGGCATGTGCCAGGCCGAGGTCACCAGCAACCAGCGCTCGTCCGGCTTGGGATCGACCAGGCGGCGGGTGAACACCGCATTCTCCAGCGTGTTGCGCGACTTGTCCTCGAGGACGAGGCGGCTTTCCGGCAGGCCGAGCCCGAGGAACAGCAGGCGTGCCCCGTCGGCTTCGGTGCGCACGATCGGCGAGAGCAGGTTGCCGCCCCCTCCGGCGAAGACCAGCTTCGCCTCGGGATGGGCGCGGGCGAGCTCCACCGCCTTGGTCATCCGCGCCGCGGCATAGTTGAGCACGATGTCCTCGCGCGCCACGCCGATTGCGCCGCCGAGCACGATGATGCCGTCGACCTTGCCGGAGTTGATCGCCTGCTGCGGGAAACGATCCTCCAACGGCCTGACGACGATACGCGGCAATGGGCTGAAGGCGAGCAGACCGAGCACGACGACGCAGATCAGCCCGAGCCAGCGCCCCGGCCCGGAAAAGCGCGTGAAGGCGAGCAGGCTCGCCAGCACCAGCCCGAGAATGGCGAGATTCACCGGCGAGGCCAGGAACCAGAGGATCTTTGAGAGGGTGAAGAACATGGCTTTCTTGAACAGACCCGCCTCCCCTTACGCGCAGAAAGCTGACAGGCCGTTAGGAAACGGCTGAGGGCGGCGGGAGTTCGACAAGGGATCGCATTCACGTTGCGGTGAAGGCCGTGCGGCTCCAGCCGTCATTCTCGGGCGGAGCGAAGCGCAGGCCCGAGAATCTCAGGGCAAGACGACGCTGCCCAGCGCCCTATCCGGCCTGAGACGGTCGGCTCAAGGCAGACCATGACGCGATATTACCGGATGATCTGCGGCGGCTGCGCCGGCGGGCGGCGGGTCTGCCGTGCCGCCAGGCGCTCGATCTCCAGCGCCCGCTCCGCCACCTCGCGCAGTTCGCAGCCCGCCTGCAGCCCGGCCGAGCGCGCCGGCGGCTGCGAGGCGCCATAGAAGGCGCACTTCTGGACGGCGTAGCTCTGCCAGGCGAGTTGCAGCGCCGCGAACTGGCTGCGCGCCCCGGCATCGAGCGAGCGCTCCAAGGCCGTGCCCGCCAATGTCAGCCGCTCGCGCCAGACCGCCTTCTCACGCCTCGCGCAGGAGATCTCGGCCTGGGCGCGATCATTGACCGACGCGGCGCTGACGCAGGGCACCGCGACGAGGCCGATGCAGGCGGGACTGGCGGCAAGGCCCTGTCTGACGCAATTCGCCACCTGCATGCGATCGGCGGATTGCACCGGATTCGTCGGCACCTGCGCGAGCGCTGCCGCACAGGAAAATTGCGCCATCAGGACGGGAATGACGAGGAAACCGCGCATGGCGGCGATCATGACCGCCAAATCGGGCGGGTCAAGCGCGGGCTGCCGTCCTCACGTGATCGGCAACGGCATGGCGGGTCCCGCCGCCGGCCGTGCCGAAACCTGCGCATACCAGCGGCGGATATTGGGCCAGTCCTTCTGCGCCACCGGCATATGGAGCCAGCGATGCGCGCCGAGCGCCACAGCAATGTCGCCCATGCCGAAGCGCTCGTTGGCGACGTAGGACCGCCCCGCCAGATGCGCCTCCAGGATATCGAGCTTGGCTTCGGCCTTGGCGACCGAGGCCGCGATGGTCGCCTCGTCGGTATAGCCCCGCGTCTTGCGGATCAGCCCCCAGAAGGCCGGTGTCATCGACGGCTGCAATTCGGACAGCATCCAGTCCATCCAGCGATCGGCCTCGGCCCGCTTCGCCGGGTCCTCCTCCCAGATCCAGCCGGCGCCGTAGCGGGCCGCGAGATAGCGCACGATGCTGCTCGATTCCCAGATGATGATCTCGCCATCCTCGAGCGTCGGCACCTGGCCGTTCGGATTCTTGGCGAGATAGGCCGGCTCGTGATTGCCGCCGAACTGGCCGCCGACATCGATCCGCTCGAAGGGCTGGCCGACTTCGCCGGCGGCCCAGACCACTTTCTGCACATTGATGGAGCTGATCCGCCCCCAGATCGTCAGCATGGTCGCCACCTTCGCATGATAGGGCGGCGACAATCATCCGGCCGCCCCGCGAAGGCAAGCGCCTCAGGCGAATTCCATGATGACGGCGTCCACCGCCAGCGAATCGCCCTCCTTCGCCAGGATCTTGGCGATGGTGACGTCCTTCTCGGCGCGCAGCACGTTCTCCATCTTCATCGCCTCGACCATGGCGAGCGGCTCGCCCGCCTTGACCTCCTGCCCGACCGCAACGAGCAGTGCCTTGACCAGGCCGGGCATCGGGCAAAGCAGGAACTTGCCGGTGTCGGCAGCAACCTTCTCGGGCATCAGCGCGGCGAGTTCCGCCTCGCGCGGCGTGTAGACATGGGCGTTGGCATAGGCGCCGGCATGGCCGAGCGCGACGCCGTTCAGGATCGGCCGGACCTGCGCGGCGATCGAAACGCCGTCGATCGTGCCGCGCCAGACCGGCTCGCCCGGCCGCCAGTCGCTGGCGACCGTCAGGCTGCGCTCGGGAAAGGCGATCGTCACCGCCCCGCCTTGCTCCGTGGCTTCACCCTCGAAGCGCTCGCCGCCGAGCGAGACGATGCGGGTGCGTTCGAACTCGACCTTGCGCCAGCCCTCCATCTGCGCCGAGACGTGGCGCTTGCGGCTGTTCAGGCGATGGTCGCAGGCGATCGCGATCGCCGCCATGCGCAAGGCGATCTCGCCTTCCGGCTGCGGCAGCGAGAAGCCTTCCGGGAACTCCTCGGCGATGAAGCCGGTCGAGAGGTTGCCCGAGATCCAGCGCGGATGCTGCATCACCGCTGCGACGAAGGGGATGTTGTGCCGGATGCCGTCGATGGCGAAGGCATCGAGCGCCCGCGACTGCGCCTTGATCGCCGCCTCGCGCGTTGGGGCGTGCGTCACCAGCTTGGCGATCATCGGGTCGTAATAGATCGAGATCTCGCCGCCCTCGAACACGCCGGTGTCGTTGCGCACGGTGGCGTCGCCATCCGGCCCCTCGCTCGGTGGGCGATAGGTGACGAGCCGGCCGGTCGAGGGCAGGAAGTTGCGGGTCGGATCCTCGGCATAGACTCTGGATTCGACCGCCCAGCCGTTCAGCTTCACATCGGCCTGGCCGATGCCGAGCTTCTCGCCATAGGCGACGCGGATCATTTGCTCGACCAGGTCGATGCCGGTGATCATCTCGGTCACCGGATGCTCGACCTGGAGGCGCGTGTTCATCTCAAGGAAGTAGAAGGACCTGTCTTGGCCGGCGACGAACTCGACCGTGCCGGCGCTGTCGTAGTTCACGGCCTTGGCCAGCGCGACCGCCTGTTCGCCCATCTTGCGGCGGGTGGCTTCGTCGAGCAGCGGCGACGGCGCCTCCTCGAGCACCTTCTGGTTACGGCGCTGGATCGAGCATTCGCGCTCGCCGAGATAGATGACGTTGCCGTGCTTGTCGCCCAGCACCTGGATCTCGATATGGCGGGGATCGACGATGAACTTCTCGACGAAGACGCGGTCGTCGCCGAAGGAGGACGCCGCCTCCGATTTGGCGCGGGCGAAGCCTTCCGCCACCTCGCCGGCCGAATGGGCGATGCGCATGCCCTTGCCGCCGCCGCCGGCCGAGGCCTTGATCATCACGGGATAGCCGATCTCGTCGGCGATCTTCACGGCGTGCTCGGGGTTCTCGATCACGCCGAGATAGCCTGGAACCGTCGAGACCTCGGCGGCAGCTGCCGCCTTCTTCGATTCGATCTTGTCGCCCATCGCAGCGATGGCGCCCGGATTGGGGCCGATGAAGACGATGCCGTTCTCCTTCAGCGCTTTCGCGAAGGCCTCGCGCTCGGAGAGGAAGCCGTAGCCAGGATGCACGGCCTGCGCCCCCGTCTGCTTGCAGGCGGCGATGATCTTGTCGATCTGGAGATAGGATTCGGCAGCGGGAGCTGCGCCGATATGCACGGCCTCGTCGGCCATCTCGACATGCAAGGCATCGCGGTCGGCGTCAGAATAGACCGCAACCGTCGCGATCCCCATCCGCTTTGCCGTCTTGATGACGCGGCAGGCGATCTCGCCACGGTTCGCGATCAGGATCTTCGAGAACATGCGTGGCGTCCCCCCGGCCCGGAGCTTTGATTGTGCAGTGCGGGCTTTACGGGAGGCAAGCGCATCCGTCCACTGATGCGAAAGTTTTGCAACGTGCGCAAACGCCCGGCGGCGGCCGGGCGCTAGAGCACGCTCCGATCAGCTTGCACCGCAAGCTGATCGGAAAAGCGTTCTCCATTTTAAAGTGAGAGACGGATTCACCGACCAGATTGATCCAATCTGGTCGGATCCGGCTCTTGTGCTCAATCAGTCAATCGATCTCAGCTCGCCAGGATCACGCGCTGGGCGATCGGGGCGGTGGAAATCCGGGCATCGGCCTTGCGCAGGGCAAAGCTGACCAGGGCCTCGTCGCAGGACTCGGCTTCGCGGACGACCTCGAAGGCGATCTTCTGCGCCAGAGGCGTCGGACCGTCGCCGGCCGAGAGCGTCGTTACCAGCCAATGCGCCTTGTCGCGGTCGATCCGGCCGGTCGGGCGGCTCTCCCAGACCGAGAAGTCGACGCAGAAGGCCAGCAATACATCGGCGAAGAGCGGCGACTTGTCGGCGACGGCACGGTCGAGCGCCACCAGCACATCGATGATGTCACGGGTCAGGACGACCTCGTGCAAGATTTCACGCTGAAGAATTCGGACGTCTTCATCGTCGATCACGCGCCTGTCCATCACGTGATCGACGAATTCGCGAAGTTCGTGGCCAATCATCGTTCAACCCCTGTCCGACGTTGTTTCGTGTCGGTTTGTCCCTGTCGTGTGAAGACGATGCGACCAGGCCAGTCAGCAGGTGGTTAACACGCAAATCTGAACGCCTGTTCAGGTTAAACGGTCCTGAGTCAGCGTGGTTGCGAGGATATTACTGCCCCACCTGGACCGCGTGCCGGCAAGCGGTTTTCCGGACTGCGTTTGGCGCATTGGACGCGGCGAAGCATGGCACTCTACCGTGCCGCAGGATCAGAACTCGGGCAGGCGGCGCGACCATGGCTTCTTCCGACACGCTGGCTGTGGTCTTCGCGCATATCGAGGCGAACGGCAGCACCTTCCTCGATCGCCTGCTCGCCTATCTGCGTCACTCCAGCATCAGCGCGCAGAATATCGGCATCGCCGAGGTCGGCGCACTGCTGGTCGAGATCCTGGCGAAGATCGGGCTGGAGACCAGCCTGGTACCGACCGACGGGCACCCGATGGTGGTCGCCCGCTGGCAGAAGGCGCCTGGCAAGCCGACGGTGCTGCTCTACGGCCATTACGACGTGCAGCCGCCGGACCCGCTCGACAAATGGCTCTCGCCGCCCTTCGAGCCGACGATCCGCGACGGCCGGATCTATGCGCGCGGCGTCGGCGACAACAAGGGCCAGCACTTCGCCCAGATCCTCGCGATCGAATCCCATCTTGCGGTGCACGGCACCCTGCCCTGCAACGTCATCCTGCTGCTGGAGGGCGAGGAGGAGATCGGCAGCCCGAACATCGCCGGCTTCGTCGAGGCCAACAGGGCGATGCTCAGGGCCGATCTCGCCGTCACCGCCGACGGGCCGCGCCATGCCAGCGGCGCGGCCGCGATCAAGTTCGGCTCGCGCGGCGTCATCTCTTTCGAATTGCGCTGCCGGCATGCCGTCCGCGACGTGCATTCCGGCAATTTCGGCGGCGTCGTGCCGAACCCGATCTGGACGCTGGTGCATCTGCTCGGCACCATGAAGAATGCCGAAGGCGAGATCACGATTCCCGGGCTGCACGACGACATCGAAGCGCCGACAACCGAGGAACTCGCCGCGATAGACGCCCTGCCGCTCGACATCGAGGCGGTGAAGCACAGCCTGGGCCTGACCAGGCTCGACGCGCCGGCCGATCGGCCCTTCTACGAGCGCCTCTGCTTCCGGCCGACCCTGACCATCAACGGCTTCCATGGCGGCTATGGCGGCCCCGGCTCCAAGACGGTGCTGCCCAACGAAGCCATGGTGAAATGCGACATCCGCCTGGTCGAGGCGCAGGACCCTGAGGACATCCTGCGCAAGGTCGCCGCGCATGTGACGCAGCATGCGCCGGAGGTCGAGTTCATCGCCGCCGATGCCGGCATGCAGCCCTCGAAGACACCGATCGCCTCGCCCTTCACCGCGCCTTTGCGCCGAGCCTTCGTCGCGGCGCAGGGCGTCGAGCCGCTGCTGATCCCGGCCGGCTTCGGCAGCCTGCCCGGCTACGTCTTCACCAAGATCCTCGGCATTCCCGCCTTCGTCACGCCCTATGCCAATCCGGACGAGGCGAACCACGCGCCGAACGAGAATCTGACGCTTGACTGCTTCTATAGCGGGCTGCGCACCGGCGCGGCGCTGCTGTACGAACTCGGCCAGCTCGAAGCGCCCTGAACGCCTGCCAGGGCCACTCGCCCTCAGGCCGGCTCGGTCACCGTCAGCCCGTCGACGATCCCCGTCAGCTCGGCGCAAGCTTCGATCACATGCCGCGCGCCGGCCGCCCGCAGCGCCGCGACCGGCTGGAAGCCCCAGGAGACCGCGACCGGGGTCACACCAGCCGCCACCGCCATCTGCATGTCGAAGGTGCTGTCGCCGACCATGAGCGTCCGCTCTGGCCTGGCTCCGGTTTCGGCCATCGCCCGCAGGATCATCTCCGGATGCGGCTTCGAGATCGCATCATCAGCAGTCTGGATCGTCTTGAACAGGTCGCCCCAGGCATGGCGCTCGACGATGTAGTCGGCGCCGCGGCGTGATTTGCCGGTGGCGATGCCGAGCACGGTGGCAGGCCGCCGAGACAGCCCCGCCAGCAGCTCGACCACACCGGGGAAGAGCGGCTCGGCCAGGGCTGGGTCGGTCTCCGCCCGCTGCCGCATGCCGTTGAAGACCTCGCGGTAGGTCTGCGTCAGCACATCGTCCGGCTCGGTGAGCCCGGCGACTCGCATCAGCGCGATGTCGAGGGTCAATCCGATGACGCCGAGCCCGGCCTCGCGGCCCGGGTGCGGTCGGCCACAGCGCGCAAAGGTCTCGTATTGCGCGCCGAGGATGATCGCCTCGGAATTGACCAGCGTGCCGTCGAGATCGAAGATGATGAGGTCCATGTGCCGCGCTCTACAGGAGTTGGCGGCAGCCCGCCATCTCCGCCGGCGCAAGGCCCTCATGCCGTCATGGCCTCACCCTTGCGGGTTGCGGCCGCATTCGGCGATGGCAGCCTTCAGGGCCTCGCCGTCGAGCCCCTTGCCGCGTGCCTCCTTGCGGCATTCGGCCCGCTGGGCGAGGTCCGGCCGCTTGCCGTTGAAGCAGGCGACCAGCGCCGCCGTCCGTTCGGCCCCTTTGAGCCCGGTCGCATCGGCCTCCTGCTTGCAGACGGCCCGCGCCGTCACGGCTGTCGGCTTGCCGTCGCGCGTCAGGCCATCGCTGGCATAGAGCTTCACGCCGGGAAAACGCTCCTGCATGCACTCGCGCATGGCGCGGCGCAGGTCGTCGCCTGACAGCGCGACGTTCTCGGCATAGCAGTCGCGTCGCGCCTCGGCCCGGGCGGCACGCGGCACCGGCTCGTCAGGCGCCGCAGCAGCCGGTTTCGGGGCGACTGGGGCCGGCTGTGACTGGGCGAAGCCGGCGGAGGAGAACGACAGAACGAAGCCGGCGGCAAGCAAGGCGATGCGCAACATGGAAAGCCTCCCGTGACAAAGGGTTCACAGGAACAAACTTAGAACATATCGCGTTTTGTTCGACAAGTGTTCTCACGCAAGGTTACGCAACTTTTTCGTGCAGACCTCACTCGTCCGGCGCATCGACGATCGGGTCGTAGGGCGCATCCTCGAAGCCGAGCAGGTTCCAGCTCTGGCGCATATGCGGCGGCAGCGGCGCGCTGACGTCGATCGTGCCCTTGCCGCGCGGATGCGGCAGCACAATGCGCCGGGCGAGCAGATGCAGCTTGTTCTGGATGCCGCCGGGCAGCTCCCAGTTCTGGATGTTGAAGTATTTGGGATCACCGACGATCGGATGGCCGATATGGGCGGCGTGGGCGCGCAATTGGTGGGTGCGTCCGGTCACCGGCTTGAGCGAGAGCCAGGCGAGCTTCTGCGCCGCGGTCTCGACCACGGCGTAATAGGTCACCGCATGCATCGCGCCGTCGTCGCCATGCTGGGCGACGGCCATGCGCTGGTCGCCGTCATAAGCCTCTTCGCGGGCGAGATAGGTCGAGATCCGGCCCTGGCGCACACGCGGCACGCCGGCGACCAGCGCCCAGTAGACCTTGCGGGCCGAGCGCGAGCGGAAGGTCTTGGCCAAAGTCGCCGCGGCGAAGCGCGACTTGGCGATGACGAGGCAGCCGGCCGTATCCTT
The DNA here is from genome assembly GCF_900109525.1 of Allobosea lupini. Classification (GTDB taxonomy): domain Bacteria; phylum Pseudomonadota; class Alphaproteobacteria; order Rhizobiales; family Beijerinckiaceae; genus Allobosea; species Allobosea lupini. Next base: position 80,526 of record NZ_FOAN01000013.1, read on the forward strand.
GTCGAGGCGATGGACGAGGCGCGGCTTCTGCCCGTCCTTGCCGGTCAGGGCATCGAGCATGCCGTCGACATGCCTCGTCGTGCCGGAGCCGCCTTGCACAGCCAGGCCCGCCGGCTTGTTGAGGACGATGACGTCGTCGTCCTCGTAGAGCGTGATCGAGCGCAGGAAGCCGATCGTGTCGCCATCGGCCTTGGCCGAGCGCGGCCGCTCCGCCGCCTGCTCGAGCTTGAGCGGTGGGATGCGCACGGTCTGGCCGGCTTCGAGCCGGTCCTTGCTGTCGGCGCGCTTGCCGTTGACGCGCAGTTCGCCCTTCCGGACGATGCGCTGGATATGGCTGAAGGAGAGCTGCGGAAAACGCGCTTCGAGGAAGCGGTCGATCCGCATCTCGTTCTCGTCCGGCGTCACTACGAGCTGCTGCACGCCGGTCGCGAGCACCTCAGCAGTCACGGCCTTGACCTCGGCGCGCGTCGGCGCATCCGTGATCGGCGGCTTGCGCATCGCGGGCGTGCGCGGTGCTGGCGTGCGCGGAGCTGCGGCCCTCGGCGCGGGATGATGTGGCTTCGGGTTGCGCGTCGGTTCGGTACGCACGACCTCGTCCTCCGCCGGCCGCGGCCTGGCTCGGGCCGAACGGCGCGCGTCATGGCTCGGGCGCTTGCCTTTCGGCGCGCCTGAGGCAGGCGGCCTGCCGCCACGCTTGGGACCGTTGCCGCGTGGAGGACCGCTCGGTCCCTTGCCCCCGGTTCTCATGATAGCCCCCTGACCAGAGCGAGCCCCGCGACCAGCGCCATGAGCGAGAGGACGACCGAGCACAGCACGTAGAATGCGGCCAGCATCATCTCGCCGCGCTCCCAGAGCAGCACCGCGTCGAGCGAAAAGGCCGAGAAGGTCGTGAAGCCGCCCAAAATGCCGGTGGCGAGGAAGAGCCGGGCATTCTGCGTCCAGCCCTCGCCCGCCTTGAAGGCGAGGAAACCGGCGACCAGGCCCATCACCCCGGAGCCGATGATGTTGATGGCCATCGTCCCATACGGGAACGACATGCCGAGCCATTTCAGCGAGACGATGTTGACGCCGTGCCGGAGCACGCCGCCGATGCCGGCGCCGAGGAAGACGAGAGCGGTGGAAAGCATTCCCGAGGCATAGAGCGCCGCGTCATCGCGCACAAACGAAATCCGCTGCAATCCGGTGGTCTGCGATCGCCAGCAGGCCGCTTTCATCGAGGATGCCGTACGCTACCTCCTCGGAACGATTGACTTGCCGCCTCCCCGCCCGGCAGAAAAGTCGAGACGCAAGGGGTGGTCGTCGCGCCGATGGCATGCGGTTCCGAACCGGGAGGCGAGCGTATCGGCGCGGCTTGGCGCGCGATCTTGCCTGCCGGCCTCGGCCTCGCCCTCCTCTCGCAGACCGCCCTCGCCGCGCCGCTGCGCCTGCCGTCCCGCCCGGCGCAGGCGCCAAGCTTCGCTCGCGCCTGCACGATCGCGCCTCCCGAAATCCAGCCGCTTTTCACCGGCGGGCCGGCCAAGCCCGCGGATTCGAGCGAGGAGGCGGACGACGACAGCGACGACGATGATAACGATGAGGAGGACGAAGACCCGCCGGAGCGCGGCCTCGTCCTGCCGGGGTCGGCCACTTGCCTTGCCATCTCCGGCACTGTCAGCGCCGGCATGCAGCGCGATTCCTTCCGCGCCTCGCGCAACGGCCCACCGGCCCCACCGGCCGCGACCTCCTTCCCCCTGAGCGCCGCTTTCCGCATCGCGACCTCGCATGAGCTCGCATCGGGCCTGCGCGTCGGCACGGCCTTCAGCTTCACTCTGTACAGCCCGGTCGACGGCGCCAGCGATCCTTCGATCGACGAGGCGACCATTCTGGTCGGCCCCTGGACCTTCGGCCTCGATGCCTCGCGTTTCTCGTTCTGGACCGGCGACGAGTTCATCTTCTCGGCGCGCGTACCCTCGCGCACCGTCGGCATCATCGCGCTGGAACTGCCGCTGACCGAGAGCTGGACGGCCACGCTGGCCCTCGAAGATCCCGCGCTCGGCAACACCGCCTCGAGCGCACCGGTCCCGACCGGGCGGCGCATACCGGACACAATCGGCCGCCTCGTTTACGAGCAGGACGGCTGGACCGTTCATGGCGCGCTCGCCTTGCGCGAGATCCCCGGCACGCCCGCGCGCTTCGGCCGGGCCGGCATCGTCGGCGCGACCTATGAAGGCGAGGCGCTGGGCCATGGCTGGAGCCTGACCGCCCAGCTCGCCGGCGCGATAGACGGGGCGCCCTATCTCGGCTCGGTGCTCGACGCCCGCACCGTCAACCGCGTGCTGGTGGCGAGCGATGCCACGCGCGGCTTTTCCGGCGTCGTCTCCGGCCGCTTCGAATGGACCGACGAGCTCGCCAGCAACGCCTATCTCAGCCGCTACTGGCTGGAAGTGCCGCTCGCCGGCCAGATCCGCGGCGAGGTCAGGATCGACCGCTTCGCCGCCAATCTGGTGTGGACGCCGGTCGAGGGTTTCAAGGCCGGCATCGAGAGCTCGGTCGCCTGGGCGAAGATCGCACTGACAGGCCGCGAGATCCCGGTTGGACTGGCCGGGCGACAAATCTCCACGCAGGTGTTCATCGAGCGGAGTTTTTAGAAGCAGTTGCTTTTACAGAGCTGCCCACGCCGTCGTGCTCCCCCTTGTGGCGAGCATCGACGTCCTGGACACCGCGCCGTCCGAAGGAAGACGTGGATGGTCGGGACAAGCTCGACCATGGCGGAGAATAGCTGGCATTCTTCGGCAGAAGAGCGCCCTACTCCCCCCGCTCCTGCCGGAGCTTCTCCCAGTATTCCAGCCGCTTCCTGATCTCGCGCTCGAAGCCGCGCTCGGGCGGATCGTAGAAGCGCTGCCGGCCGAGTGCGTCCGGCCAGTAGTTCTGGCCGGAGAAGGCGTCGGGGGCGTCGTGGTCATAGGCGTAGTCCGCTCCGTAGCCCTCTTCCTTCATCAGCTTGGTCGGGGCGTTCAGGATCGTCTTGGGCGGCGTCAGCGAGCCCGCCTGCTTGGCGGTGCGCATCGCCGCCTTGTAGGCGACATAGGCCGCGTTCGATTTCGGCGCGGTGGCGAGATAGATCACCGTATTGGCCAAAGCGAGCTCGCCCTCGGGCGAGCCGAGCTGCTCGTAGGTCTCGGCGGCGGCGCGGGCATGCACCAGCGCCTGCGGGTCGGCGAGGCCGATATCCTCGACCGCCATGCGCACAAGCCGCCGCGCCAGGAAGCGCGGGTCCTCGCCGGCATCGAGCATGCGGGCGAAGTAATAGAGCGCGGCGTCCGGATCGGAGCCGCGGATCGTCTTGTGCAGGGCCGAGATCAGATTGTAGTGGCCATCCTGCGCCTTGTCGTAGATCGGCGCGCGGCGCTGGATAACCTCGGAAAGGCCGGCCTCGTCGAAGATCTCGCCCGGCTTGGCGGCGCGCCAGGTCTCTTCCGCCAGCGTCAGCACCGCCCGCCCGTCGCCATCGGCGAAGCGCGCCAGCGCGAGCCGCGCCTCCGGCGTCAGCGGCAATTCGCGATTCTCCAGCGCCTCGGCCCGGCCGAGCAGGAAGAGCAGTGGGCCCTCGTCGAGCGCCTTGAAGGTCAGGACGCGGGCGCGCGACAGCAGCGCGGCGTTCAAGGCGAAGGACGGGTTCTCGGTGGTGGCGCCGACCAGCGTGATCGTGCCGTCCTCCATCACCGGCAGGAAGGCGTCCTGCTGGGCCCGGTTGAAGCGGTGGATCTCGTCGACGAACAGCAAGGTGCCCTTGCCGCCGAGCCGGCGGCCGCGGGCGGCGTCGAAGGCTTTCTTCAGATCGGCTACGCCTGAGAAGATCGCGCTGATCTGCTCGAAGCCGAGATCGGTCTGCCCCGCGAGCAGGCGCGCCACGGTGGTCTTGCCGGTGCCGGGCGGCCCCCAGAAGATCAGGCTACCGAGCGAGCCCGAGGCGATCAGCCGGGTCAGCACGCCGTCCTCGCCGGTCAGGTGATCCTGGCCGGAGACCTCCCCGAGCGTCGTCGGCCGCACCCGGTCCGCGAGCGGGCGCGGACCGGATTTGTCGAGGCCGGAGGCGGAGAAGAGGTCGGTCACCTCACCCGCCGAACACGGACGTCACGGTCTGACCGCCGCGCGAGATCGTCACCTCCCAGGAGCGCTTGCGCTCGCGCGTCGCCAGCTCGATCTCGCGCGAGGCATTGATGCGCTCGCCATTGATGGCGAGGATGAGATCGCCCTTCTGGAAGCCGACGCGCGCGGCCGGGCTGCCTTCCTCGATATTGCCGACGACGACGCCCTCGGTCGAGAGGTCGATCGAGAGCTCTTCGGCGACCGCCGGCGACAGGTTCAGCACGGTGAGCCCCGTGAAGGGCGAGCGGCCGCCGACCTTGACCGGCTCGCGCGGGCGCGTCTCCGGCGCCGGCGTCAGCTTGACGGGAATGGTGATGCGCTTGCCGCCGCGGAGCACGGTGAGCTGCGTCGTGCCGCCGATCGGACGGGTCGCGAAGCGATAGCCGAAGCTCTCGGGATCGTCGACGCCGACGCCGTCGACGGCGAGGATCACGTCCGAGCGCTTGAGGCCGCCTTCGGCCGCGGGCCCGGAATCGACCACGCTGGCGACCACGGAGCCGGCCGGCCGGTCGAGCCCGAGCCCGTCGGCGACGTCCTGGGTCAGCGCCTGCAACCGCGCCCCGAACCAGGCCCGGCGAACCGTCGTCGCCCCCGTCTTGGCGCTGTCGACGACGACGCGGACCATGGCCGAGGGAATGGCGAAGCCGATACCGACGCTGCCGCCCGATTTCGAGAAGATCGCGGTATTGATGCCGGTGAGCCGGCCCTGCATGTCAACGAGCGCGCCGCCGGAATTGCCGGGGTTGATCGCGGCGTCGGTCTGGATGAAGGACTGGGCGTCGCCGACGCCGACCTGGGTGCGCGCCAGCGCCGAGATGATGCCCTGCGTCACCGTCTGGCCGACACCGAAGGGATTACCGATCGCCAGCACGAGATCGCCGATCTGCAGCGCATCGGAATCGCCGACCTCGATCGCCGCAAGCTCCTTGGCGCCCTTGAGTTTGAGCACGGCGAGATCGGTGCGCGGATCGCGCAGCAGGATCGTCGCCTCGTATTCGCGCTTGTCGGCCAGCGCCACCTTGACCTCGGTCATCCCCTCGATGACGTGGTTGTTGGTGACGACGAGCCCCGCTCCGGCATCGACGATGACGCCCGAGCCGAGCGAGCGCTGCACCTGCTCGCGCGGCAGGCCGAAACCGCCATCACCGAAGAAGCGGCGGAAGAACGGGTCGTCCATGAACGGGTTCTGCGGCCGCCGCTCGACACGCGCGCCATAGACGTTGACGACCGAAGGCGCGGTCTTCTGCACGACCGGCGCGAAGGACAGCGTGATCTGCTGCCGCGCCTCCGGCACTTGCCGGGCCTGGGCGAGGGCCAGCGTTGAGGCGCCCGCGGACAGTGCAAGGCCGAGGGTCAGAGCGACGAGCTGACTGCGGTTCGGCACGATGGAACGGCGCATGCCGATCTCCTTCTTGAAACAAAACGACTGCCCCGGGCGTTCGTTTCCCGAACTATCCCTCCACGGCAGCAGCCCGGATAGTCTGCGAAACACGCGCTGCGTGCTTCCGTTCCGGGTCGCGAAACCCCTCATCTCACCCCCGGAAGGAATGTCGACGTGAGCCTCGTGCGCCTTGTTTATGCCAGCCGGAGCCGACTCGTCGAGGCGGATCGACGTGTCGAGCTCGCGCGCATTCTCGAGACGGCGCGGCGACACAATGCGCAAAGGCATCTCACAGGTTTCCTGATGGCGACACCGGGTGGATTCGCCCAGGTCCTCGAAGGCGAGGCCGGGTCTATCGCGGAAACCTATGGCCGGATCATGGTCGATCCGCGCCATGGCGATCTGCGCCTGCTGGCGCAGGATGCGATCGCTCACAGGCAGTTCGCCGGCTGGGCGATGGCCCTTGCCGAGCGTAACGAGACGACTGCGTTCATCTTCGGGCTCTATGGCGTCTCTCCCGACGCCGAGATCTTCGAGCAGCCGCTGGACGTTCTGCTCGACCTCGCCACAGAACTCGCCAGCGCCCGGGCCTGAAAGCCTATTTGGCGTCGCTGAGCAGCACCTTGTACTTCTCGATCTCGGCCGGAACCATCTTGGCGACGAACTCGGGCGACATCTCGTCCTTTTCAGGCAGCACCGAAGAGAGCTCCTTGAAGCGCGCATGCAGCTTTTCGCTGGAAAGCGCTGTGCGCAGCGCCTGATTGAGCTTGTCGATCACCGGCTGCGGCGTGCCCTTCGGCGCGAAGATCGCGTTCCAGCCCTGCGCCTGGAACGCCGGCAGCCCGGCTTCGACCGAGGTCGGCACATCGGGCAGGCTCGGCAGGCGCTGCGGCGTCGCCACCACCAGCGCCTTGACCTTGTTGCCCTGGACCGCGCCGGAGAGCGAGGTCGCTGCATCGCAGACGCCGTCGATCTGTCCGCCCATCAGGTCGTTCAGCGCCGGGCCCGCGCCGCGATAGCTCACCAGCGCCACGTCGAGGCCGGACGCCTTCAGGAAGTTGCGGCAGATCAGATAGTTCGACGAGCCGACACCGGCATGGCCGAGGCTGAGCTTGCCGGGATTGGCCTTGGCGTAGGCGAGGAACTCCTTGAGGTCCTTGGCCGGGAAGTCGAGCTTCAGCGCGATCATCGGCGAGGTCTTGGCGACCAGGCCGACCGGCACGAAATCGGCGGGCGTGTATTTCAGGTCGTTGTAGATCGTATAGGAGGCGGCATTGGTGCCGCTGTTGCCGATCACGATGGTGTAGCCGTCGGGCTCGGCCCGGGCCGCCCGCGTCAAGGCGGTCGCGCCGCCCGCTCCGCCCATGTTCTCCATCACGATGCGCTGGCCGAGAACCTGCGCCATTTCCTCGCCGACGAGGCGGGCGATCACGTCGGAGGAGCCGCCGGCCGCGAAGGGCACCAGCATGTTGATCGGCTTGGAGGGATATTTGTCCTGGGCCTGCGCCGGCAGGATGGCGATAGCGGCTAAAATAGCCAGAGCAGCGCGCTTCATGCGAATATCTCCCTCGACGCCGGGCTTTTTCCAAAGCGGTCTTCAGAACCGCCCTGCCCGGTTCGGGCAGACGCTAGCACCCACCTGACGCGGGGAGAAGCGCAAGCGGGCGCAACAATCTCGCGCAGCAATCCCCTCTCGCCTCTGACCTGCACAGGCAAAACAAAAAGGGCGGCCCGAAGACCGCCCTTCCGAAATGCTTGATGTCGGCGCGGCTCAGGCCGCCTGCTCGTCATCCGCCGTGAAGACCGGGCCGGAATCCTTGCCCTTGGCGTCGACGTCGCGATCGACGAACTCGATGACGGCGAGCGGGGCGTTGTCGCCGAAGCGGAAGCCCGCCTTCATGATGCGCAGATAGCCGCCATTGCGCTCCTTGTAGCGCGGGCCGAGGATCGCGAAGAGCTTGCCGACCAAAGCGACGTCCTTGATCTGCGCGATCGCCTGGCGGCGGGCGTGCAGGTCGCCGCGCTTGCCGAGCGTGACCAGCTTCTCGACGACCGGACGCAGGTCCTTGGCCTTCGGCAGCGTGGTGGTGATCTGCTCGTGCTTGATCAGGGCCTGGGCCATGTTGGCGAACATCGCCTGGCGATGCTCGGCAGTGCGGTTGAAACGACGACCGCGGAAACCGTGACGCATGATTGGCTCCTTCGTTGCTTACGGCCGCCGTGCCACGGAACGGCCGTCCTTTATGCTCCGGTGCTCATGCGCCGGGCGGGAAGTGGCGCGGGACGCAGTCCCGCGCCGGGGTCTCAGTAGTGCTCTTCGAAGCGCTTGGCCAGCTCTTCGATGTTCTCCGGCGGCCAGCCCTGCACGTCCATGCCGAGATGGAGGCCCATGGTGGCGAGCACTTCCTTGATCTCGTTCAGCGACTTGCGGCCGAAGTTCGGGGTGCGCAGCATCTCGCCCTCCGACTTCTGGATGAGGTCGCCGATATAGACGATGTTGTCGTTCTTCAGGCAGTTCGCCGAGCGGACCGACAGTTCGAGCTCGTCGACCTTCTTGAGCAGGGCCGGGTTGAACGGCAGCTGCGGCGCGGTCGAGACGGCCTCTTCCTTGCGCGGCTCTTCGAAGGTGATGAAGACGGCGAGCTGGTCCTGCAGGATGCGGGCGGCAAGCGCCAGCGCGTCCTCGGGCGAAACCGAGCCGTTGGTCTCGATCTGCATGGTCAGCATGTCGCGGTCGAGGTTCTGGCCCTCGCGGGTGTTTTCGACGCGATAGGAGACCTTCTTGACCGGCGAGTAGAGGCTGTCGACGGGGATCAGGCCGATCGGCGCGTCCTCGGGACGGTTCTGCTCGGAGGGGACATAGCCCTTGCCGGTGTTGACCGTGAACTCCATGCGGATCTCAGCCCCGTCGTCCAGCGTGCAGAGCACGAGCTCGGGGTTGAGGATCGACACGTCGCCGATGGTGTTGATGTCGCCGGCGGTGACAGCGCCCGGGCCGGTCTTGCGCAGGGTCATGCGCTTGGGACCCTCGCCCTGCATCTTGATGGCGATCGCCTTGATGTTCAGGACAATGTCGGTGACGTCCTCGCGCACGCCCGGGATCGAGGAGAACTCATGCAGCACGCCGTCGATCTGGACGGCGGTGACGGCGGCACCCTGGAGCGAGGAGAGCAGCACGCGACGCAGCGCATTGCCGAGCGTCATGCCAAAGCCGCGCTCGAGCGGACGCGCGATCACGGTGGCCAGACGCTTCGGGTCGTCGCCGACCTTGACTTCGAGCTTGTTAGGCTTGGACAGATCCTGCCAATTCTTGCTGATCACGACCGCACTCCTGGTGATTCAATAATGGCGGCGGCGGGCCGCCCCGTACCGGCGTCCGCCCCTGCGGACGCCGCTTCGATCCGGCTAAGGCTCAGACGCGGCGACGCTTGCGCGGCCGGCAGCCATTGTGCGGGATCGGCGTCACGTCGCGGATCGAGGTGACGGTGAAGCCGGCGGCCTGCAGCGCGCGCAGCGCCGACTCGCGGCCCGAACCCGGACCGGTGACCTCGACCTCGAGGGTGCGCATACCGTGCTCGGCAGCCTTGCGGGCAGCGTCCTCGGCGGCGACCTGGGCTGCATAGGGGGTCGACTTGCGCGAGCCCTTGAAACCCATCGTGCCGGCGGACGACCACGAGATCGTGTTGCCCTGCGCGTCGGTGATGGTGATCATGGTGTTGTTGAACGAGGCGTTCACATGCGCGACGCCGGAGACGATGTTCTTGCGTTCGCGACGACGGACGCGCTGGGCTTCCTTGGCCATAGTCTCTTTCTTCCATCCTTCAGGCGCGCCCGTGATGCCAGGCGCTGGGGATATCGCCTGCCCGCGAGCGGGTCAGGCGACGCAAAATACTGCAGCGAGCCGGTCGCCCGGCCCGCCGAAACTCACTTCTTCTTGCCGGCGATCGGCTTCGCCTTGCCCTTGCGGGTGCGGGCGTTGGTGTGGGTGCGCTGGCCGCGCACCGGCAGCGAGCGGCGATGACGCAGGCCGCGATAGCAGCCGAGGTCCATCAGGCGCTTGATGTTCATCGAGACTTCGCGACGCAGATCGCCCTCGACGAGATAGTCGCGGTCGATCGTCTCGCGGATCTGCAGGACCTCGGCGTCGGTCAGCTGGTTGACCCGGCGCTCGGCGGCAATGCCGACCTTATCGCAGATCTCCTTGGCCTTGTGGGCGCCGATGCCGTGAATGTACTGCAGACCGATGACGACGCGCTTGCCGGTCGGAATGTTGACGCCCGCGATACGAGCCATGTTCTTCACCTCTCCATTGCGGCCATGACGCCGGGCGCCATGACAATGACAAGAACTCCGCGTCCGGTGGAGGCCGGCCCTTGCGGAGCGTTGAATCCAGTCCACGCGAGAAAGCGACGTCGATCCTTCTTGCGAAGGCATCGGCATCGCTCAGCTGAAACCGGATGGCGCGCTGGTAGTCGGTTAAGCGCGCCCTGTCAACCCGGGCGCGCTCGCCCCGGCTGCCTTTACTTCTTCACCAGCGGGCACTTGCTCTCCGACAGCGGCGCGATGATCTCGGCCGCCGGGATCTTGCGGACCACCTTGAAATAGTCCCAGGGCGCCTTCGATTCGGCGGGGCCCTTGGCCTCGACCAGCAGCATGTCGTTCATCAGGCGACCGTCCTCGCGAATCCTGGCGCCGGGTGCGTAGAAGTCGTCGACAGGCAGTTCCTTCATCTTGGCCGCGACAGCAGGACCCGCCGCCGTGCCGGCCGCCTTGACCGCCTTGAGATAGTGGAGCACCGACGAGTAGACGCTCGCCTGGATCATCCCCGGCATCTTCTTCGTCCGCGCCATGTAGCGGTCGGCGAAGGCGCGGCTCGGCTTGTCGGCGTCATGGTAGTAGGCAGCGGTGGTGATCAGCCCCTTGGCCTTGTCGAGGCCGAGCCCATGCACGTCGCTCAGGACCACGACCATGGCGGCGAGCTTCTGGCCACCATCGACGAGGCCGAACTCGCCGGCCTGCTTGATCGAATTGATCGTGTCGCTGCCGGCATTGGCGAAGGCGACGATCTTGGCCTTGGAGGCCTGCGCCTGCAGCAGGAAGGAGGAGAAGTCGGGCGTCGAGAGCGGCGCCCGCACGGTACCGAGTGTCTTGCCGCCATTGGCGGCAACAACCTTCTCGATGTCGGCGGTGAGCTGATGGCCGAAGGCGTAGTCGGCAGCGATGATGTACCAGCTGTCGCCGCCCTCGCGCAGGATCGACAGCGCCGTGCCCTTGGCCGAGGTCGCCGTGTCGAAGGTCCACATGAAGCCGGTCGCCATGCAGTCCTCGTTGAAGAGGCGCGTCGTCGCCGGGCCGTTGTAGAGCGCGACCTTCTGCTTCTCCTTGGCGATGCCGGCTACGGCGAGCGCCACGGCCGAATTGGTCAGGTCGGCGATGGCGGTGACGCCGTCGACATCGTACCAGCGCCGCGCCAGGCCCGCGGCGACATCCGGCTTGTTCTGGTGGTCGCCCGAGACGATCTCGATCGGCTTGCCCAGCACCGAGCCGCCGAAATCCTCGATCGCGAGCTTGGCCGCCTCGACCGAGCCGAGCCCGCCGAATTCGGCGTAATTGCCCGACTGGTCGTTGAGGACGCCAATCTTGACCGCGTCCTGCGCCAGCACCGTCGAAGCCGTCGCCAGCAGCGCAGCCGCCACAAGGCAAGCAACCCGTTTCATGTCGTCCTCCCGTTTGCCGGCCGATCGGATCACCGGCGATGGCGCGTGCCACCGGCATAGGCTGCCGTCGTCCCGTGTCTTGGCCGTCATCGGCCTGGGGCGGAGTTCAGTCGGCGGGAGGAGATGTGTCAATTGCAACCGCGGCGCGCGAAATCGCGCCTGCGCCGGCGCAAATGCGCACCAGTGTGCCAGCTGTAACGAGAGCTTGGCGTGAGCCTTGCCGTAAGCAGGGGCTGAGCATATGCTGTGGCATATGCCAACTATCCGGAGCGGCGCACATGAACGAAATCCGGCATGTCAGGCTGTTTCGCAATGGCCGCAATCAGGCTGTTCGCATCCCTGTCGAATTCGAGCTTCCCGGCGACGAGGCTCTGATGCGCCGAGACGGCGACCGCCTCGTCATCGAGCCGCTGGCTAAACGAGGCCTGTCCGCCCTGCTCGAAAGCCTCGAGCCGCTCGACGGTGTCTTCCCGGAGATCAGCGATCCCGTTCCGGCGCCGGAGCGCGACATTTGACGCGTTATCTGCTCGACACCAACATCATCTCTGATCTGGTGCGGCAACCGCAGGGCCGTGCCGCAAAACGGATCGCCGAGATCGGTGATCGCCAGATCCTGACGAGCGTGATCGTCGCGGCCGAATTGCGCTATGGCTGCAGGAAAGCCGGCTCGGCGCGCCTGTCGGCAACAGTCGAGGCGTTACTCTCCGAGATCGAGACCATTCCTTTCGACGAAGCTGCCTCGCGTACCTATGCCGATCTGCGCACGGCCCTTGAGGCAAGGGGGAAACCGATCGGCGGTAACGACATGCTCATCGCTGCACAGGCTCTCGCGCTCGGCTGCATCGTGGTCACGGCGAACATCGATGAATTCGCCCACGTCGACGGGCTCGAAGTCGAGAACTGGCTAGCCTGACCTGAGCCCCCTCACCGCTTGCGCACGAACTCCGTGCGCAGCACCAGTCCCTTAATGGTCTCGTGCCGACAGTCGATCTCTTCGGGATTGTCCGTCAGCCGGATCGAGCGGATCACCGTGCCCTGCTTCAGGGTCTGGTTAGCGCCCTTGACCTTGAGGTCCTTGATCAGCGTCACCGCATCGCCGTCGACCAGGATGTTGCCGGAGGCGTCGCGGACCTCGCGCTGCTGCGCCGCAGCCGCCGCCAGTTCCGAAGCCGGGCGCCACTCGCCGGTCGCCTCGTCATAGACATAGTCGTCATCGCCATCGGCCATTGGCCCGGCTCCTTCGCCAAGAAAAAACCGCGCGGCGAAGGCCGCGCGGCGTCTGAATGACCGATCAGGCTGGATATCAGCCTGCCAGCGCCTCGTCGATCGCACTCGCGACCTGCTCGATCGGCTGCATGCCGTCGATCGGCGTCAGCTGGCCGCGCTTGTCGTAATAGGGCGCGACGATCGCGGTATCGCGGTTATAGGCTTCGAGCCGGGTCTTGAAGACCTCCGGGTCGTCGTCCTTGCGCACCGGCTGGCCGGCGGCCTTGGCCTCCTCGGCCCGGCGCACGATCCGGTCGACCAGCTTGCTCTGGTCGACGCGCAGCTCCAGCACCTTGTCGAGTTTCAGTCCCTTGCCGGCCAGCATCGAGTCGAGTGCCTCGGCCTGCGCCAGCGTGCGCGGGAAGCCGTCGAGGATGAAGCCCTTCCTGGCGTCGGCTTCCTCGATGCGGTCGGCGACGATGCCGATGACGATCTCGTCCGAGACCAGCCCGCCGGCATCCATCACCGCCTTGGCCTTGAGGCCGACCGGCGTGCCGGCGGCGACTGCCGCGCGGAGCATGTCGCCGGTGGAGAGCTGCGGAATGCCGTGCTTTGCGACGATCCGTGTCGCCTGAGTGCCTTTGCCCGCCCCCGGCGGCCCCAGGAAAATCAGCCTCATCAGCGCCTTGCCCCCCTCAACTTCGCTTTTTTGACCAGCCCCTCATATTGATGGGCCAGGAGATGACCATGGACCTGAGCCACCGTGTCCATGGTCGTCGTCACCACGATCAGCAGCGAGGTGCCGCCGAGCAGGATGATCGGAATCTGGGCATAGGTGATCATGAACTCCGGGATCAAGCAGACGATAGTCAAATAGGCGGCGCCGAGCACGGTGATGCGCGTTAGCACCCGGTCGATATGTTCGGCGGTGCGCTCGCCCGGGCGGATGCCGGGCATGAACCCGCCATGCTTCTTGAGATTGTCCGCCGTCTCGACCGGATTGAACACGATCGCGGTGTAGAAGAAGCAGAAGAAGATGATCAGCGCCGCATAGAGGAACATGAACAGCGGCCGGCCATGCGCGAGATAGGTCGCCATCGTCGCCAGGATGCCGGTGCCGCCCGAAGCCTGCGAGAAGCTGGCGATCGTGGTCGGCAGCAGCAGCAGCGACGAGGCGAAGATAGGCGGGATCACGCCGGCGGTGTTGAGCTTCAGCGGCAGGAACGAGGTCTGGCCCTCATACATCCGGTTGCCGACCTGGCGCTTGGGATAGTTGATCAGCAGGCGGCGCTGGGCGCGCTCGACGAAGACCACGAAGGCGATGACGCAGACCGCCATCACCATGACGAGCAGCAGCAGGCCGGTCGAGATGGCGCCCTGGCGGCCGAGCTCGAGCGTCTGCGCCAGCTGGGCCGGGAATTCGGCGATGATGCCGGCGAAGATGATCATCGACGTGCCGTTGCCGATGCCGCGGCTGGTGATCTGCTCGCCGAGCCAGAGCAGGAACATGGTGCCGCCGACCAGCGTGATGGTGGTCGAGATCAGGAAGAACGGCCCGGGTTCGAGCACGAGATTACCCGAGCCCTGAAGACCAACGCCGATGCCCCAGGCCTGGAACAGCGCCAGCACCAGCGTCAGATAGCGCGTGTACTGGTTGAGGATCTTGCGGCCCGCCTCGCCCTCCTTCTTCAGCGCCTCGAAAGTCGGGACGACGCTGGAGAGCAGCTGGATGATGATCGAGGCCGAGATGTACGGCATGATCGCCAGCGCGAAGATCGCGAGCCGGCCGACCGCGCCGCCGGAGAACATGTTGAACAGGCCGAGCACGCCCGACTGGGTCTGCTTGAACAGGTCGGCGACCGCATCCGGGTTCATGCCGGGCAGCGGGATATAGGTGCCGAGCCGGTAGACGATCAGCGCCCCCAGCGTGAACCAGATCCGCTTCTTCAGCTCGTCGGCCTTGGCCAGCGCGCCGAAGTTCAGGTTTGCCGCAAGCTGTTCAGCCGCCGATGCCATGCGTCCGGTCCTTGGGTGATTCTCTGGTCTAGACAGTCGAACGGCGGCCAAGGCTTCGGGCCCGGCCGCCGCTCGCGTTAGTCATGTAAGCGTGGAAGTCACGCCTGTGAAGCGGCAGCCGCCAGGATCTTGACCGTGCCGCCGGCCTTCTCGATCGCCTCGACGGCCGACTTCGACGCACCGGCCACCTCGAAGGCGAGCTTCGCCTTGAGTTCGCCGACGCCGAGGATCTTGACGCCGTCCTTGGCCTGCCGGGTGATGACGCCGGCGGCGACCAGCGCCTCGACCGTCACCGCACCCTTGGCATCGAGCTTCCCGGCTTCGACCGCCTGCTGGATGCGCCCGAGGTTGACCTCGTTCAGATCCTTGGAGAACAGGTTGTGGAAGCCGCGCTTCGGCAGGCGCCGATAGAGCGGCATCTGGCCGCCTTCGAAGCCCTTGACCGCCACGCCGGCGCGAGCCTTCTGGCCCTTGACGCCACGTCCGCCGGTCTTGCCCTTGCCGGAGCCGATGCCACGGCCGACGCGGATGCGCGACTTGGTCGCGCCTTCGTTGTCACGAATGTCTGTGAGTTTCATGGGTTCGCCCTCCTCACTTCGCGTCGACGACGCGGACGAGGTGCTTGACCTTCTCGACCATGCCACGCGCAGCCGGCGTGTCCTGCAGGGTCGATTGGCGGCGGATCTTGTTCAGGCCGAGACCGATCAGGGTCTGGCGCTGCGAGGCGTCGCGGCGGATCGGCGAACCGATCTGCTCGACGGTGAAGGTCTTCTCAGCCTTTGCCATCGAACCCTCCTCACGCGTCCGCGCCGGCATCCGCGCCGGCATCGCGGCGGCGGGTCTGCAGGGCCGAAACCTTGAGCGAGCGACGCGCGGCGACGCTGCGCGGCGAATCCTCGTTCTTCAGCGCATCGAAGGTGGCGCGCACGAGGTTGTAGGGGTTCGAAGAGCCGAGCGACTTCGAAACCACGTCCTGCATGCCGACCGCCTCGAAGACGGCGCGCATCGGGCCGCCGGCGATGATGCCGGTACCGGCCGGCGCAGCGCGCAGGATGACCTTGCCGGCGCCGTGACGGCCGTGGACGTCATGGTGCAGCGTGCGGCCATCGCGCAGCGGGACGCGGACGAGGCCACGCTTGGCGGCTTCCGTCGCCTTGCGGATCGCCTCGGGCACTTCACGGGCCTTGCCGTGGCCGAAGCCGACGCGGCCCTTCTGGTCGCCGACGACGACGAGGGCAGCGAAGCCGAAGCGACGGCCGCCCTTCACCACCTTGGCGACGCGGTTGATGTGGACCAGGCGGTCCACGAATTCAGAATCACGCTCTTCGCGGTTCTGACGGTCACGAGGTTCTCTCGCCATATCTTCCTCTTACTTGCGCGGACGGTACCGATCGTGGCCCGCCGCTCGCTCGAGCGCTCCGGAATGGAGCGACTTTCCAAATGCGATATGCGGGAAGCCCGTGAGGCCTCCCGCATCCCGCGATAGTCAACCGATCAGAAGCTCAGCCCGCCTTCGCGAGCGGCCTCGGCCAGCGCCTTGACGCGGCCATGGTACATATAGGCGCCACGGTCGAACACGACCTCCTTGACGCCGGCCTTGATGGCGCGCTCGGCAAGGATCTTGCCGATCTGCGCCGCGGCCTCGACATTCGCGCCCGACTTGATGTCGGCGCGGATGTCCTTGTCGAGCGACGAAGCCGAAGCGAGCGTCAGCCCCTTGGTGTCGTCGATGACCTGCGCATAGATCTGCTTGCCGGTGCGGTGCACCGACAGGCGGGCGCGGCCATTGGCCACTTTCTTGATCGCGCGGCGGACGCGGGCCTTGCGGCGCGCAGTCGCAACTGTCTGCTTGCTCATGGCTGCCGTCCTTACTTCTTCTTGCCTTCCTTGCGGAAGATGAACTCGCCGGCGTACTTGACGCCCTTCCCCTTGTAGGGCTCGGGACCGCGATAATCGCGGATCTCGGCGGCGGTCTGGCCGACGACCTGCTTGTCGATGCCGGAGATCACGATCTCGGTCGGCTTCGGCGTGACGATCGCGACCCCGGCCGGGATCGGATAGTCGATGTCGTGGCTGTAGCCGAGCGAGAGCTTGAGCACCTTGCCGGCGACCGCGGCCTTGTAGCCGACGCCGTTGATCTCGAGCTTCTTCTCGAATCCGGCCGTCGTACCGACGACCAGGTTGTTGATGCGGGCGCGCGAGGTGCCCCAGAGGGCGCGGGCGCGCTTGGTCTGCGAGCGCGGCTGGACGGCGATGGCGCCGTTCTCCAGTGCGACCGAAACCTCCTCGGGAACCTCGAAGGACAGTTCGCCCTTCGAGCCCTTGATCTTGACCAGCTGGCCCGAGACGTTGGCGGTGACGCCAGCGGGGACCGGAACGGGCTTCTTACCGATACGAGACATTGGATCTCTCCTGATGAGCAGCTGTGCGCGAAAGGTCAGAAGACCTTGCAGAGCACTTCGCCGCCCACGTTCTGCTCGCGGGCAAGGTGATCGGACATCACGCCACGGGGCGTGGAGACGATGGTGACGCCGAGGCCGTCGGCCACGCGAGGCATGGTCTCGACCGAGGAGTAGACGCGACGACCGGGCTTCGACACGCGCGAGATCGACCGGATGACCGGCTGTCCCTCGTGGTACTTCAGCTCGATGTCGAACTCGGTGCGGCCGTTGCCGAACTCGGTGGTCGAATAGCCGCGGATGTAGCCTTCCGACTGCAGCACGTCCAGAACGCGGGCGCGCAGCTTCGAGCCCGGGGTGGAAACGCGCGACTTGCGCCGCATCTGCGCATTGCGGATGCGGGTCAGCATATCGCCAAGCGGATCGATGATCGCCATGATGCTACCTCCTCACCAGCTCGACTTGACGAGGCCGGGAACCAGCCCCTTGTTGCCGAGCTCGCGCAAAGCAACGCGCGACATCTTCAACTTGCGATAGAAAGCGCGCGGGCGGCCGGTGACTTCGCAACGGTTGCGCACGCGGATGCCGGCGGAATTGCGCGGCAGTTCGGCCAGCTTCAGGCGAGCGAGGAAGCGCTCGTCCATCGACTGGTTCTCGTCATTAGCGATCGCGAGAAGACGCGCACGACGGCCCGCGAATTTCTTCACGAGCGCCTTGCGGCGGTTGTTGTTCTCGACGGAGCTTTTCTTAGCCATCGATATCTCCTGGTTTCCGCGTATGAGCCCGAAGGCTCACTGCCGGAACGGGAAGTTGAAGTGCTTGAGCAGAGCGCGTGCCTCGTCGTCCGACTTCGCAGTCGTGCAGACGATCACGTCCATGCCCCAGACCTGGTCGACCTTGTCGTAGTTGATCTCGGGGAACACGATGTGCTCCTTGATCCCGAGCGCGAAATTGCCGCGCCCGTCGAAAGACTTCGGGTTGAGGCCACGGAAGTCGCGCACGCGCGGCAGAGCAATGGTGACGAGCCGATCGACGAACTCGAACATCTTGGTCTTGCGCAGCGTGACCTTGGCACCCACCGCCATGTTCTCGCGCAGCTTGAAGCCGGCGATGGCGAGGCGGGACTTGGTGATGACCGGCTTCTGGCCGGCGATCATGGCGAGGTCGCCGGCGGCGTTGTCGACCTTCTTGCGGTCGGCCGTGGCTTCGCCCACGCCCATGTTGATGACGACCTTCTCGAGGGTCGGCACTTCCATGACGTTCTTGTAGCCGAACTCGGCGATCATCGCGGGACGGACGACGTCCTCGTAATGCTTCTTCAAACGCGGCGAGAGAGCCGCCTGCTGATTGTCAGCCATCGATCAGATCCCCCGAACGCTTGGCGAAACGAACCTTGCGGCCGTCATCGAGCACCTTGAAACCGACGCGGGTCGGCTTGCCGTCCTTCGGATCGGCGACGGCCAGGTTCGACAGGTCGATCGTGGCTTCCTTGCTGATGATGCCGCCCTCGGACTGGGCGGTCGCCTTGGTGTGCTTCTTCACCAGGTTCACGCCGCGCACGACGGCGCGGGCGTCCTTCGGCAGGACCTGGAGCACTTCGCCGTTCTTGCCCTTGTCGCGGCCGGCGAGCACGACGACCTTGTCGCCCTTCTTGATTTTCGCAGCCATCACAGCACCTCGGGAGCGAGCGAAATGATCTTCATGTGGTTCTTGGCGCGCAGCTCGCGCGGAACCGGTCCGAAGATGCGGGTGCCCACCGGCTCCTTCTGGTTGTTGATCAGCACGGCCGCGTTGCGGTCGAAGCGGATCACCGAACCATCGGCGCGCTTGATGTCCTTGGCGGTGCGCACGACGATCGCCTTCATGACGTCGCCCTTCTTCACGCGGCCGCGCGGGATGGCTTCCTTGATCGAAACCACAATGATGTCGCCGATGCGGGCATAGCGCCGCTTCGAGCCGCCGAGAACCTTGATGCACATCACGCGGCGGGCACCGGAATTGTCGGCGACCTCGAGATTCGTCTGCACCTGGATCATGGCCTTGATCCTTCCATTCCATATCAGCGCGGTTTCCGGACAAAGGCGGATTGCCTAAGCCCGGACTACGACTGACGGGGGTCGATCGCCCCCTGGCCTCAATGATTCGACTTACGCCTTGGGAGCGTTGTCGAGCACAACCCAGCTTTTCAGCTTGGAAATCGGCTTCGACTCCTCGATCCAGACCGAGTCACCGACCTTGAACGATCCCGCCTCGTCATGGGCGTGATAGTTCTTCGAACGGCGCACCGTCTTCTTGAGGAGCGGGTGCGTATAACGCCGCTCGACCTTGACCACAACAGTTTTGTTTTGCTTGTCGCTAACGACGACGCCCTGCAGCACGCGCTTCGGCATGGTCCCCTACTCCTCAGGCGCTCACTGCTGCGGTCTTCGACCGCTGCAGTGTCTTGATGCGGGCGATCTCCTTGCGCACCAGGGTGACCCGAGCGGTATTCTCGAGCTGGCCGGTGGCGCGCTGGAAACGCAGGTTGAACTGCTCCTTCTTGAGCTTGAGAAGCTCGTCCTGGAGCTGGTCCGCGCTCATCACTTTGAGATCGGACAGGCGTTGAGTCGATTTCATCTCGCCCTCCTTACTCGGCGATGCGCTGGATGAAGCGGGTCTTGATCGGCAGCTTGGCGGCGCCCAGACGGAGCGCCTCGCGGGCGATATCCTCCGGCACGCCGTCGAGCTCGAACATGATCCGGCCCGGCTTGACCTTGGCCGCCCAGAACTCGGGCGAACCCTTGCCCTTACCCATGCGGACTTCGGTCGGCTTCTTCGAGACCGGCACGTCCGGGAAGATCCGGATCCAGACTCGACCCGCGCGCTTCATGGCGCGGGTGATGGCACGACGGGCCGCCTCGATCTGGCGGGCCGTGACGCGCTCCGGCTCCTGGGCCTTCAGGCCGAACTGGCCGAAGTTGAGGTCCGTACCGCCCTTGGCGACGCCTGAAATGCGTCCCTTGAACTGCTTACGGAACTTAGTGCGCTTTGGTTGCAGCATGGCTCTTCTCGATCAGCCTTACGCAGCCTGCTCGCGACGTTCGCGGCGCTCACCACCGGAGCGGCCGCCCTCGTCCGAGAGGCGCTTGTCCTGGGCCATCGGGTCGTGTTCGAGGATCTCGCCCTTGAAGATCCAGACCTTGATCCCGCACGTGCCATAGGTCGTGAAGGCAGTGGCGACGCCGTAGTCGACGTCGGCGCGCAGCGTATGCAGCGGCACGCGGCCCTCGCGATACCATTCGAGGCGCGCGATTTCCGCGCCGCCGAGACGGCCCGAGCAGTTGATGCGGATGCCCTCGGCACCGAGACGCATCGCCGACTGCACGGCGCGCTTCATGGCGCGACGGAAGGCGACGCGGCGCTCGAGCTGCTGCGCGATCGAGTCGGCGACCAGGGTCGCGTCGATCTCGGGCTTGCGCACCTCGACGATGTTGATCGTCACGTCGGCGTTCGTCAGCTTCGCGACCGTCTTGCGCAGCTTCTCGATGTCGGCACCCTTCTTGCCAATCACCACGCCCGGACGAGCCGAGTGGATGGTGACGCGGCACTTCTTGTGCGGACGCTCGATGATGATCTTCGAGACGGCGGCCTGCTTCAGCAGCTTCATCAGGGCGGCGCGGATGGCCATGTCCTCATGAAGCAGCTTGCCGTACTCGCCCTTGGCGGCGAACCAGCGCGAATCCCAGGTCCGGTTGATGCCGAGACGAAGGCCGATCGGATTGATTTTCTGACCCATCGTTCTCTCCTCAGGCCTTCGCAGCCTGAACTTCGCGCACCACGATCGTGATGTTGGCGAAGGGCTTCATGATGCGGGCGCCACGGCCGCGAGCGCGGGCATGGAAGCGCTTCATGACCAGCGCCTTGCCGACGAAAGCCTGGGACACGACCAGATCGTCGACGTCGAGATCATGGTTGTTCTCGGCATTGGCGATCGCGCTCTGCAGGCACTTGCGCACATCGGTCGAGATCCGCTTGCGCGAGAACTCGAGGTCGGCGAGCGCGGTCGAGACCTTCTTGCCGCGGATGAGCTGGGCGAGAAGGTTCAGCTTCTGCGGGGAGACGCGCAGGTTGCGCGCCACCGCCTTGGCCTCGTTCTCGGGCAGCGCACGGGGGGCGGAGGGCTTACCCATGGCTTACTTCCTCTTCGCCTTCTTGTCGGCAGCGTGGCCGGGGAAGGTGCGCGTCGGCGAGAACTCGCCGAACTTGTGGCCCACCATCTCCTCGGAGACGTTCACCGGCACATGCTTGTGGCCGTTGTAGACGCCGAACGTCAGACCGACGAACTGCGGGAGGATCGTGGAGCGGCGGCTCCAGATCTTGATGACTTCCGACCGGCTCGCCGAACGGGCGACCTCGGCCTTCTTCAGGAGGTATCCGTCGACGAACGGACCTTTCCAAAGCGAACGCGCCATGACGGACCTCAGTTCTTCTTCTTGCGGGCGTGACGGCTCGACACGATGAACGTATCGGTCCGCTTGTTCGAGCGGGTCTTCTTGCCCTTGGTCGGCAGACCCCAGGGCGTGACCGGATGACGGCCGCCCGAGGTGCGGCCTTCGCCGCCGCCGTGCGGATGGTCGACCGGGTTCATCGAGACACCACGGTTGTGCGGACGACGACCCAGCCAGCGCGAGCGCCCGGCCTTGCCGTCATTCCGGTTCATGTGGTCGGGGTTCGAGACCGCGCCCACCGTCGCATAGCACAGGCCGCTGATCAGGCGCTGCTCGCCCGAGTTCAGGCGGACGATGACGTAGCCCTGGTCGCGACCGACGATCTGGGCGTAGTTGCCCGCCGAACGCGCCAGCGCACCGCCCTTGCCGATCTTGAGCTCGACATTGTGGACGATCGTGCCGATCGGCAGCGTGCCCATCGGGGCCGCGTTGCCGGGCTTCACGTCGACGCTGTCGCCGGCGATGACGCTGTCGCCGACCGCCAGGCGCTGCGGCGCCAGGATGTAGGCGAGCTCGCCGTCCTGATACTTGATCAGCGCGATGAACGCCGAGCGGTTCGGATCATACTCGATCCGCTCCACGGCAGCCGGGATGCCGGCCTTGCCGCGACGCTTGAAATCGATCAGGCGCAGCGTGCGCTTGTGACCACCGCCGCGGAAGCGGACGGTGATGCGGCCGAGATTGTTGCGGCCGCCCGAGGACGACTTGCCCTCGGTCAGCACCTTGACCGGCTTGCCCTTGTAGAGCTCGCTGCGGTCGACGATCACGAGCTGGCGAAGGCTCGGCGTGATCGGCTTGAAACTCTTCAAAGCCATGATGACGATCCTTCCCTCAAAGCCCAGTGGTCACGTCGATGGAGTGACCTTCCTCGAGGGTCACGACCGCCTTCTTGACGTCCGAGCGCTGGCCGAGACGGCCCCGGAAGACCTTCATCTTGCCCTCGGTGACCATCGTGTTGACGCTGATCACCTTGACGTCGAACAGCTTCTCGATCGCCGCCTTGATCTGCGGCTTGGTCGCGGTCTTCGCGACCTTGAAGACGACCTTGTTGTGCTCGGAGAGCATGGTCGCCTTTTCGGTGATGACCGGGCCACGGATGACGTCGTAGTGGCGCGGATCCAGGTTCTTGGACTGGCTCATTTGAAGCGCGCCTCCAGCGCATCGACAGCCGAGCGCGTCAGCACGAGCTTGTCGCGACGCAGGATGTCATAGACGTTGATGCCCTGAACCGGCAGGACGTCGACATTCGGGATCGAACGCGCCGCCAGGCCGAAATTCACATCGATCTCGGCGCCGCCGATCACCAGTGCGCTCGACAGGTCCAGCTTGCCGAAATGGCCGAGCAGGATCTTGGTCTTCGGCTCGGCGAGCTTGACGTCGTCGATGATGATCAGGCCGGCGTCCTTGGCCTTGGCCGAGAGCGCATGGCGCAGAGCGAGCGCCTTGACCTTCTTGGGCAGGTCATGGGCGTGGTCGCGCACGACCGGGCCGAAGGCCTTGCCGCCGCCGCGGAACTGCGGAGCCGAAGCCGCACCGTGACGTGCGCCGCCGGTGCCCTTCTGCTTGTAGATCTTCTTGCGGGTGCGGTCGACTTCCGAACGCCCCTTCGACTTGTGCGTGCCGGCGCGGCGCTTGGCGAGCTGGTAGCGCACCATGCGGGCGAGCAGGTCGGCGCGCGGCTCAAGGCCGAAGATCGCGTCGGACAGCTCGAGCGAGCCGGCATTGCCGCCTTCAAGAGTGACGATATCGAGTTTCATCACACGTTCTCCTCAGCCTGGGCCGCAGGAGCCTCGACACTCTCGGCCTTGCCCTCGCCGGAGACCTTGAACTTGCCCGGCAGGGGCGCGTCCTTCGGCAGCGAGCGCTTGACCGCGTCGCGGACATGGATCCAGCCGCCGGCAACGCCGGGGACGGCGCCCTCGACCAGGATCAGCCCGCGCTCGGCGTCCGTCTGGACGACGCGCAGGTTCTGCGTGGTGACGCGCTCGGCACCCAGATGGCCCGGCATCTTCTTGTTCTTGAAGGTCTTGCCCGGATCCTGACGGCCACCGGTCGAACCGATCGAACGATGCGAGACCGAGACGCCGTGCGTGGCGCGCAGACCGCCGAAGTTCCAGCGCTTCATGCCGCCGGCGAAGCCCTTGCCGGTGGTCGTGCCCGACACGTCGACGAACTGGCCGACGACGAAGTGGTCGGCGGTCAGCTCGGCGCCGACCGGAATCAACGCGTCGTCGCTGACGCGGAACTCGACCAGCTTCTGCTTCGGCTCGACCTTGGCAACGGCGAAATGGCCGCGCTGCGCCTTCGAGACGTTCTTGACCTTGGCACGGCCCGTCCCGAGCTGCACGGCGACATAGCCGTTCTTGTCCTTCGTGCGGTGCGCGACAACCTGGCAGTTGTCGAGCTTCAGCACGGTGACCGGGATGTGCTCGCCGGCATCGGTGAAGATGCGGGTCATCCCGACTTTCTGTGCAATCACACCGGAACGCATCGGTGCATACCTTCCTTTGGGGTCATGTCCATCCGGGGGCACCGGAAACAGAGGACCCGTTTAATCGGATCAGAGCTTGATTTCGACGTCGACGCCGGCGGCGAGATCGAGCTTCATGAGGGCGTCGACCGTCTGCGGAGTCGGATCGACGATATCGAGAACCCGCTTGTGGGTCCGCATCTCGAACTGCTCGCGCGACTTCTTGTCGATGTGGGGCGAGCGGTTGACGGTGAACTTCTCGATCAGGGTCGGCAGCGGAATCGGGCCGCGGACCTGAGCGCCGGTGCGCTTGGCGGTCGAGACGATCTCGCGCGTCGACGCATCGAGGATACGATGGTCGAACGCCTTGAGGCGGATCCGGATATTCTGACCGTTCATGGTCGTGTTATCTCCGTGACGTGAAAAGACGAAAGCCCCGAAGGGCTTCCGCCCTCAGATCAGCCGTTACGCAATGATCGAAGCGACGACGCCTGCGCCGACGGTGCGTCCGCCTTCGCGGATGGCGAAGCGCAGCTTCTCTTCCATCGCGATCGGGACGATCAG
>NZ_FOAN01000014.1 GCF_900109525.1 Allobosea lupini
GATCTGGGCCATCATGGTTCGAGGCGAGATTTACCGGATGCCGGTGCCCGGCTCGGCAGCAGCCTGAGAACCAGTCGTTCAATCAGCGCGCTATCCGCGCGAAGGAGGTTGCGAGGACCATGTGAGATGATGGCGCACCGGTCAGACTGGGGATGAGGACAACCCGCCGAATGTCGAGGGCGTCGAAGCCCGCAAAGCAGAATGGGACCTTATCCGCGGAAACCATCAGGGCCAGCGGTCGATGACCGCGCGAACAGGCCGGACACAAGACTGCACCCGACCAGCACGCCAAACTGTCACAGACCCCTTGCAACGCGGGAGCCATCCACACAAGACCTCGGGATCTGCAGTGATTGGCGCACTGCAGAATCAATTGTTTCCGAAGCGCCGATCGTCGAGCGATCAAGCCCGACGGATCGTCCTCGCATTTGGCGATGGGATCGGCGCTGGACTATCGAGAGGCGATCGCCGTCATCTCGACCAGGAGGTCGGGATAGGCAAGGCGCGCCTCGACGGTCGCGCGGGCCGGCGCGTGGTCTTTTGCGACCCAGGCGTCCCAAGCTTCGTTCATGGCGGCGAACCCCGCCATGTCGGCGAGATAGATGGTAACGCTGGCCAGGTTGTTCTTGGAGACGCCGGCCTGGGCCAGCGTCTCATCGAGGCTGCGCAGAACTTCCTCGGTCTGCACCTTGACGGATTGTCCGCGCGTCTGCTCCGCGACATGGCCTGCAAGGAAGATCAGATCTCCGACGATGACTGCGTCGCTCCAGCGTTCCGTCATGCCAATTCGTTCGATCATAGGGTCAGCTCCATCCACTCGGTCTTCGGCCGATTTCCGGGGGTCGGTTCACCAGCGCTGATCGCCTCTATGACGCACATCGCGACGACGCCATATCGCCGCGATGCGCCACCTGCAGACATTCTCTCTCTAGCCGAGCAGACGTCGATGACGTGATCGACACTCAGTCGCCGGCAATTTCCAGCCCAGTTGAAGGATCGATCCGTTTTCCATCACGCCGCAGAGCTGTCGTCACGAAAAAGAAAACGGAGCATCGCGGAACATGCTGACCTCTCCTGCCGTTCGGCCCTAGGGGGATCGGAGATGGCTGCGATGCCAACCTACGTTGTGCGCATGGATGTCGGCGAAGGACCCGATCGGGGAGAACCAATGGAATTCCCCGACGCCTCGGCAGCCCGCCGGGACGCACAGATCGCGATAGCCGAGATCGCCCGGGATCATATTCCTGGCAAGCGCGAAGCCCATATGGCCGTCGAAATAGACGACGAGCATGGTGCAGCGATCTATCGCGCGAAACTGGAATTCAGCGGTTACGACGGCGAAGAGCCGGAGATGGACCCTGATGGAACCCGACCGCCACAGAACGGACCATGTGAGTGAGCAAGCCAATCGCGTTGATCGTCGAAGACGAGCCACTGCTGATGATGCACGCGGTCGATATCGTCGAGGATGCGGGGTTCGATGTTCTGGAGGCGGCCAATGCGGACGCCGCCGTCGCCATCCTGGAGACCCGCGACGATATTCGCGTCGTTGTCACCGATGTCCAGATGCCGGGCAGCATGGACGGGGTCAAGTTGGCCAAGGCGGTGCGCGATCGCTGGCCGCCGATCCTGATCATCGTGGTCTCGGGTCACCACAAGCTACAATCAGGCGAATTGCCGGACGATGTGACATTCTTGAGCAAGCCTTATTCCGCGCGCCAGATGCATCAGGCACTTTCGCGGATGGGTTAGTCGAAGGACGAGGTGATATTGCGCCGGAACAGTTCTTCGTCGTCCGGCGTGCCACTGATTTTGTCCTGGTCCGGGAGCGGCGCCTCGACTGTAAACAAGACACCGGATGGCAGGTAACTCAGCGAGCCCTTGCCATTGAGTTCGGCCGTCAGCACCTTTTCGATGAGCCGAGTGCCGAAACCGCGGCGGCTGGGCTGGCCTGTGACCTTCGGCCCCCCGACCTCCTGCCAGCGGAACTCGATCATCTTCGAGCCTGCGTGATCGGCAATTTGCCAATCGATCACGACATGGCCGTCGGGCACCGACAAAGCGCCGTACTTCGCGGCGTTGGTCGACAACTCGTGCAGAGCAAGCACCATCGCCATGGCCGCCCGAGGCGGCAAGCTGATTGGCGGACCGCCAACGCGGAAGCGCCTTGCCCCCGGGGCTTCGAAAGACTCTGTGGCACTCGCGACCACCTCCGCGATGGTCGCACTCTGCCATTCCTCCCGCGTCAGCAGGTCATGAGCCGATGCCAGCGACTGCATGCGTGCGGTGAGAACCTCGGTCGCTTCCTGGAGCGAACCCGCATTCCGCAGCGTCTGCGTCGCGATCGACTGGATGGTCGCCATCGAGTTCTTGACGCGATGCTTCAACTCGGCGGTGAGCAGCAGCCGCTGCTCTTCATTACGGCGGCTTTCGGTAACATCGAGCGTGACGCCGGCCATGCTGAGCGGCTTGCCTTCCGCGGAGTAGTAGGGCCGCGCGCGCGCCATGATCCAGCGCGTTTCGCCGCTCGGTATCTCGATCCGGTATTCCTGCTCGTAGTCGTGATGTTCCTCGATGGCGTCCTCGACGGATTGCTGCATTCGCTGCCGCTCTTCCGGCACGACTGTCGCGATGAGGTCCTGATAGGTGAAGGGTTCGGCCGGCTGTCGCCCGAAATTGCGCTTGCAGATGTCCGAGCAGGTCAGCCGCATGTCGGTGAGGTCGAGCGTCCATGAGCCGAGGCGGGCCGCCTGGATGGTGAACTTGAGGCGCTCCTCGGACTGCCGGAGCTCGCGGGTGCGGCGCTCGACCTCCTTCTCCAGCTTGTCATGCTCGCGCTGGAGACGCACCAGACGGTCGCGCTCCAGCGTGACGTCGAACTGGGACGCGAAGAAATAGGTCAGGTGGCCGTCCTCGTCGAAAACTGGCGAGATCAGCACGCGGTTGAAGAACCGACTGCCGTCCTTGCGGTGATTGACGATCTCCATCTCGATCTGCGAGCGGCGCTCGATCGCGTCGCGCAGCTTAGCCACATCGGCGGAATCGGTATCCGGTCCTTGAAGAAATCGGCAGTTGTGCCCGAGACACTCCTCGCGCTCGTAGCCGGTCAGGCGCAGGAAAGCGTCGTTGACGAAGACGATCGGATTGTCGGGCTGGTTGGGATCGGTGATCAACATCGGCATCCGCGTCGCGCGGACGGCGGATGCGAACGGGTCCGATGACTTGCCGACCTTGTCGATCTCGCTCTCGATACGATCGTGCTCGGTTTCGGCATTCATGCGTTCTGGATCTCCTGGTGTGCTTCGTAACCCGAGACATTCCCGATAGTCGTGTCATTTGCTGGACGACGCGACGGCATATGGCTGTAGCGAGAATGCAACTCTCTCGACTGCGGTGAGTTCAATCGTGGATTCGTCGAACCTACCGAAGCTCCTTATGGATGCGCGGCTTACCTCAGATTATAGGGCAGAATGACAGCTGCCGAACGCGACGCCCGATTCATATGCAGCCCCGGCCGGGGACGGTGGACCTGCGACCCCTGACATAAAGTACCGTAGGTCGGACGTAGCCTAGTGGCGCGGGCATGCGGCGCAGCCAACGCCCAGATAGTCCATACTTCGGCCCTTACCTGCTGAACCGCTTCCAGGTGATTGCTGAGCAGGTGTTTACGGACTGATCGGATCTCCCCATCTCACCATGCTGTTCAAGCCGCGCGGCTGCCGCAGCAGAGTGTATTGACACGAATAAATCAGCAGTCGATTCCAGCGCATATGATGACCGGTCCAATGCAGAACATCACCCTCACGCCCGATCTTGAGGATTTCGTATCCGAGCAACTGGCCTCTGGTCATTATGCGGATTCGAGCGAAGTGGTCCGCGCCGCCTTGAAAGTCCTCCGGGATAAGCCTCGCCCTTCGACGCCGAAGGAACGCACGGCGTGGCCAGTGGCCGGGGGAGAATGTGGTGCGTTGATCCGCGAGCGGGACTGGGCAGCGACCAGCCTCGGCGACGTCGATACCTGGCCGGTCGAAATGCGAGCCACGATCGCCAATATCGTGAACTCTCCGGTCGCCAAGGTGCTGATGTGGGGGCCCGACCACATCATGCTCTACAACGATGCCTACAGGACGATTGCCGGGGAGCGTCATCCTTCGGCTCTCGGCAGCCCGGTTGCGACGGCGTTTCCCGAGGTATGGGACTGGAACCGCCCCATTCTGGAAGCCGGCCTGCGCGGCGAAACCATCTCCTATCGCGACCAGCCCATCGAATTCGACAGGCCAGACGGCAGGACGACGCTCTATCTCGACCTGTTCTATACGCCGGTCTACGAAGCCGATGGCGGCGTCGGCGGCGTCATGTGCACCATCGTCGACAACAGCGCACGGGTCGAGGCGGAACGGCGCGTCGCCGTCAGCGAAACCGAATTGCTGCGGGTCACCGACGCCCTGCCGATGCTGGTCTCTTATGTCGACCGGGAGCACGTCTATCGCTTCGCCAACATCGCCTACGAAAGCTGGTTCGGGATGTCGCCCGCCAGCATGATCGGGCGACACGTCAGGGACGTCATCGGCGATGCGCCTTATCAGGATCGCCGAGCCGATCTCGACCGCGGGCTTGCGGGTGAGCGATTCACCGCAGAAACGACGATGCCCCACCGTGATGGCGTGGCTCGCCGGCTCGAGGTTCGCTATGTGCCGCGCATTGAGCCGGACGGTTCGATCCCTGGCGTATACGTTCTGGGAATCGACGTGCAGGAGCGTGCTCTGCGCGAGGCGGCACTGGCGCGCAGCAACAGCCGGTTTCGTCGGGCGATGGATGCCGTTCACGGGGTGTTGTGGACCAACAGTCCCGACGGCCGGATGGATGGCGAGCAGCCTGGCTGGGCTGCGCTCACCGGTCAGACCTATGAGGAATACCAGGGTTTCGGCTGGGCTGACGCTGTGCACCCCGATGACCAGTCCGCATCCGTCGAAAGCTGGAACGCGGCCGTCGATGCGCGGAGCATGTACGTCCACGAGCACCGCGTGCGCGACAGCAGCGGCAGCTGGCGCACCTTCGCGATCCGGGCCTTGCCGGTGTTCGACCCGGTCGGGGAGATCGTCGAATGGGTCGGCGTCCATACCGACATCACCCATCAGCGAGCGGCGGAAGCCGCTCTTCGTGCGCAGGCCGAGGACCTCGCCCGGCAGGTACGGCATCGCGAGCGGGCCGAGGCGCAGTTGCGACAGCTCAACGATAACCTGGAGGCTCGCGTGATCGCCGAGATCGACGAGCGGCGGCAGGCCGAAGCCAAGCTTGCGCAGGCTCAGAAGATGGAGACGGTCGGCAAGCTCACGGGAGGCGTCGCGCACGACTTCAACAATTTGCTTCAGGTCGTGGCAGGCAACCTCCAGCTTCTGGCAAAGGACATCGCCGGCAATGAACGCGCCGAGCGACGCGTGACCAACGCGATGGCCGGCGTCTCCCGCGGGGCCAAGCTCGCCTCGCAGCTTCTCGCCTTCGGACGCCGTCAGGCACTCGAACCCAAGGTCGTCAATGTCAGCCGCTTCGTGCGCGGCATGGACGACATGCTGCGCCGCGCGCTCGGCGAAGCGATCGAGATCGAGACCGTGGTCGGCGGCGGCTTGTGGAACACGTTCATCGACCCAGCCCAGATCGAGAACGCCTTGCTCAATCTCGCGATCAATGCCCGCGATGCGATGGAGGGCCAGGGCAAGCTCACCATCGAACTCTCGAACACTATGTTGGACGATGCCTATGTCCGCGCCCATGACGACGTGACAGCGGGGCAGTACGTCATGCTTGCGGTCACCGATACCGGCAGCGGCATGGCGCCCGAGATCATCGACAAGGTGTTCGAGCCGTTCTTCTCGACGAAGGGCGAGGGCAAGGGCTCAGGGCTCGGTCTCTCCATGGTCTATGGCTTCGTCAAGCAATCGGGGGGCCATGTGAAGATCTATTCCGAGGTCGGGCATGGCACGACGATCAAGCTTTATCTGCCCCGCGCACTCGAGAGCGAGGATGTCGAGGTCGCGGTCGATACCGGCCCCGTCGCGGGCGGGACCGAGACGGTGCTCGTGGTCGAGGACGACGAGGAGGTTCGCGCGACGGTCGTCGAGCTCTTGGCCGATCTCGGCTACCGCGTGCTCAAGGCCGTCGATGCCGCAAGTGCGCTGAACGTGATCGAGAGCGGCGTTCCGATCGACATGCTCTTCACGGACGTCGTGATGCCCGGCACGCTGAAGAGCCCGGAGCTGGCCCGCAAGGCGCGTGAGCGCCTCCCGAACATCGCCGTGCTGTTCACCTCGGGGTATACCGAGAACTCCATCGTGCATGGGGGCAAGCTGGATGCGGGCGTCGAGCTGCTCTCGAAGCCCTATACGCGCGAAGCGCTGGCGCGAAAGGTCAGGCACGTCCTGGCAAACCAGCAGCAGCGGAATGCCGCAGCGGCCCAACGCAGGGAGACGGAGATAGCCGCCGTGCCGGCGCCGCCGGCCGCCGCGAATGCGCGACGCACCGTACTCCTTGTCGAAGATGATGCGCTGATCCGCATGAACACGGCCGAAATCATCGAGGAGGCGGGCTTCGTCGTTGTGGATGCCGGAAGCGCCGAAGAGGCGATGGCCGCGCTGCAGACGGCTCCCGTCGACATCCTGGTGACCGACATCAATCTCCCGGGAGCATCGGGGACCGAGCTTGCCGCTCGTGCACGCGAACTTCGGCCGCAGGTCGTGG
The DNA here is from genome assembly GCF_900109525.1 of Allobosea lupini. Taxonomy (GTDB): domain Bacteria; phylum Pseudomonadota; class Alphaproteobacteria; order Rhizobiales; family Beijerinckiaceae; genus Allobosea; species Allobosea lupini. Next base: position 6,736 of record NZ_FOAN01000014.1, read on the forward strand.
TCGTGTTCGCGACCGGCGACGCGTCCACCGTCGCGAAGGACGAGCGCGCGTCGATCCTCGTCAAGCCTTACGGGGAACACAGCTTGCTGGAGGTTCTCGGCGTGAAAGCGCCTGCGAGCCAGCCGAGTTCGCTGAGCAATTCCGACACCGACACGATATGAGGTCATGCCGGTGAAGCCATCCGGACATGCTGGCGGGTGGCCCATCACGCCCTCGCTTCACGTGGCCGTGTCCGACGCTCCGGCTTTGACGAAACGAGGAGAGTGATCCTGGGGGCGAGGGGTGGCATCGGCTGGCCCTGCATCCCGGCACTGTCGACACAGCTCCATCGGAGCCCTATCGCGGCGAAGCAGGCAAGCCCGGGACCCCCGGACTCGCGAAGCGGCAGCCCATCGTCTTGCTGTCGTCGACGCTGCCGTTCCTGAACAATCCGGACATCGTCTCGCCTGGGACGGATCTCGCATTCCGTTCTGACGTCCTGCTGAGATTGCCCGCGCTGCGCCAGCAGCCGCCATTGACTGTTCGCGCGCAAGCGGACGTTCTGCAAACGCGACTACGGCTCGGCGTTCCACTTGAAGTCGCGGATATGCTGTAGGAACACAGACATGGCCGCGCTCTGGTGGCGCCGGTTTGGATAGTAGAGAAACCAGCTCGGCAGCTCGGGCGACCAATCGGGTAACAGTTCGACCAGGCGGCCCTCATCGAGATGCCGCTTCGCGTAGTCCTCGAAGACATGCGCGATGCCTTGTCCCGTCAGCGCCGCCTGCAGCTCCTGATGCGCCGAGCTCAGCGTCAGACGGCCCTCGGGGGCGATCTCCAAGCGCTCGCCGTTCTTCTCGAACTGCCAACTGACGATCGCTCCTCCGGGAAAGCGACGACGGATGCAGTCGAATCCCATCAGATCAGGCGGTGTCACTGGCGCGGCGCGACCCCGAAGATAGTTCGGCGAGGCGACGATCGTGTAGCGCAAGGCAGGCCCGAGCGGCACCGCGATCATGTCCTGCTCCAGCTGCCTGCCGAACCGCACTCCGGCATCGAAGCCCTGCTGGACGATATCGATGATCGCCGCGTCGCTGATCAGCTCGACCTTCACCTCCGGAAAGCGTCGCATGAAGTCAAAGACCAGCGGACACAGCACGTGGTCGACTGCCGGGCCGGGTGCATTGATCCGCAGCGTGCCCGTCGGGGTCTCGCGCAGTCGGTCGAGATCCTCGATCGCCAGCCTGATGTCGCGCAAAGTCGGAACGAGCCGTTCGTAAAGCCGCGCTCCGGCTTCCGTGGGCGCGACGCTGCGCGTGGTTCGATTCAGCAGGCGCAGGCCCAGCGTCCCTTCCAGCGCACCGATGCTCTGGCTCAGCGCCGCCGACGAGACGCCTCGCTCCGCCGCCGCCGCGCGAAAGCCCCCGCATCTGACGATCGATGCGAAGGCGTCGAGACTGTCGAGGCGGAGCGGTCTCATTGCGACATTCTGCTTATCAAGCTGATCGGGAGAAGACGTCTTATCTGATCAATCGTGCACCGTCATCTTGAGCTGGATCGACCGATCCGACTGCGAGGGAACCATGACGAGCATCACCTTGAACCGCCGCAAGATCGTCTTGTCCGCAGTCCTCGGCGCTACCGGGCTGGTTCCCGGAGGAGGTGCCGGAGAGGCCCGTGCTCAGGCGCCGCAACCACCGAGCGGCAACGCCGGACACTATCGCTTCCGGATCGGCGAGATCGGCGCGACAGTGCTTAGCGACGGCCTGATCGGGGGTCCACCGCGCATCTATGCCAGCGATGCGCCCGAGCAGGAGCTGCAGGAGGTGCTGAAGCGCGCCTTCCTGCCGACAGACCATTTGATGCTGAATCTCAACACGCTGCTAATCGAGGTCGGCGGCCGGCGCGTGCTCCTGGAGGCGGGTGCGGGCCAGACGATGGGCCCCAATGGCGGACGCATCTTCGCCCGCCTGGCCGAGATCGGTTTGAGCGCGCGCGATATCGATGTCGTCATCGTCTCGCACACGCATCCCGATCATGTCGGCAATCTCAGGGCCGCCGATGGGCTGCCATCATTCCCGCGCGCCACGATCTTCGCGCCGAAGCCGGATTGGGACTTCTTTGTCCGCGGGGAGCCCGACTTGTCCTACATGCCGGTCCCGGAGGATTTCCGCCGGCGCTTCGCCGCGGCGATCAAGCGTAGTGTCGAGCCGATCGCCAACGGGGTCGAACTCTACCAGCCGGGGGCTGAGATTGTGCCCGGGCTGACAACGATCGCGGCTGCGGGACACACCCCTGGCATGGTCTCGTTCCTCGTCCACTCGGGACGTGACCAGCTGCTGCTGACGGCCGATCTCGCCTACCACCCCATCGTCAACATCGACAGGCCGTGGCGGCCGGGCCCCGACCGCGACAAGGACGCCGCGCTCGGCGCGCGCCGGCGCATCTTCGACCGCGCTGCGGCCGACCGGATACCGGTTCTCGGCTTCCACTATCCGTTCCCGGGCCTCGGCCATCTGCTGCGGACGGACAGCGGCTACGCCTGGGTGCCCGCAGGCTGGCAATTCTGAACAGAAGGGAGACGAGACATGACCCGCAGGCCGACAGATCTCGACCGCCGCAGCTTTCTCGGGGCCGTCAGCGGCGCGACCGCCGCGCTGGGGGGCCCGCGCCTCGCACAAGCCCAGACGAACAGTCCGCCGCTTTCCGGCGCCATGACCGGAGCGATGAGCGGACAAGCCATCACGCGTCGGATCGCGCGGACAGGACAGAACCTGACCGCGCTCGGGCTCGGTACATTCCTGACCTTCGATCTCATGCCGGGCGCGCCGCGCGAGCGCATCCGGGAGGTGTTCCGGCTCTATGCCGCCGGTGGCGGTCGGGTGGTCGATACCTCGCCCCTCTACGGCTCGGCCGAGGCCAGCGTCGGCGCCTTCCTCGCCGAAACGCCAGCTGAAACGGAGGTTTTCCTTGCCAACAAGATCTGGGCGACGGGCGAATATCTCGGCGATGTCGGTGCAGCCACCGCCAGCCTCGAGCAGTCCAAGCTGCGCACGTGGCGCTCGCCGATCGACCTCATGCAATGCCACAGCATCGTCAACGCGCCGGTGATCGTCCCGCTGATGCAGGCGTGGAAGAAGGAGGGCCAGATCCGGCATGTGGGGGTCACACACCACGAGACCGCCGCCCATGAGCAATTGATCCAGATCGTCGAGAAGGGCGATGTGGACTTTGTCCAGACGAATTATTCGATCTTCGACCGCAATGCCGAGAAGCGTCTGCTTCCGTCAGCGGCCGACCGCGGGGTCGGCGTGCTGGTGAACCTTCCGCTCGAAAAGGCACGACTGCTGAAGGTGGTGGAAGGCCATCGTCTGCCCGGTTTCGCGAGCGAGTTCGGCGCAACGAGCTGGGCGCAATTCTTCCTCAAATGGGCCATGGCCCATCCGGCCGTCACCAGCGTGCTCTGCGGAACCTCAAACCCCGACCACATCATCGACAATCTCATGGCGATGCGCGGCCCCCTGCCGGACGCCACGATGCGCCGCCGCATGGTCGCGCATATGGAGACGATTCCCGGCTTCGGGACGATCGCCAACATGCCTTGGTATCCGGGCAAGGAGAGACAGTATCAAGGCCTGATCCGCACCGCCCAGACACGGGCGCGCGAGCGACTGAGAGAGTAGGCGCACGCTTCGCAATCAATGCGCCGAGCCTCCGCCTGAGCCTCAGGACATCAGCACCGACGCGACCACGAGCGCCGCGAAGACCGCGGCGTTGAGCTTCGGCTCCCAGTACTCCATGAAAACGAAGGTAATCGCCAACCATCCCGCGGCGGCCGTCAGGCACAGCACCACGGCCATGCGCTCTCCCATGAAACCCGGCTGCCGCCAGGCCAGCCACAGGCAAAGCAGCCCGAACACCACCTGCCCGAACGCGAAGGATGTGTTGAGACCATAGTAAAGCGATGTCGCGAGGCCGGGCGCCCGCGCGCCGCGCAGATGTTGCGCGACAACGTCGACGATGAAGTGCAGCAGGCCAGTGACCACGAGCCAGCCGAAGGTGCCGTAAACGAGATAGGTGCGCATTCGCTTTTTCCCGGAGCCGGATCAGAAGTGGGACGCGTCGCCGGTCACAGCCCCGCGCAGCCGGGCGGCGACGCGCCGGTTCGCGGTCAGCAGCGCGAGGCAGGTCAGCAGGCTCGCCGCAGGAATGAGCAGCAGGCCGATGCCCAGGCCGTTCGCAAGCCCGGCTGCCGTTGCTGCGTCGCTGACGACACCGACCAGCAGCGGACCGATAGCCGGACCGAGCAGGCCGGAGCCGATCATGACCAGGCTCGTCGCCATGGCCTCCCTACCCTCTCCGGCGACCAGATGCGCGGCTCCGAAGCCCCATGGCAGCATGAAGGCGAAGGAGAACATGCTCGGCACCAGCAGCAGAATCGACACCCATCCGACCGGAACGAACAACGCCGCCGTCATCGGGATGCTCGCGAGCAGGAAGATGATCGCGGGCGGGCCGAGAACGCGGCCGGTCCCGGTGCGGACGGCGCGGTCGAAGAAGCGGCCGCCGAGCAAGGTCCCGGCAATGCCCATCAGGCCCTGCAGCAGGCCGAAAGCCAACCCGGCTTCGCTGGCGGTGAAGCCGTGAGTGCGGATCAGGAATGGCGCCACGAAGACATAGAACGGTGCCGCTGCGAAGCTGGCGACGACGGCGCCGGCGAAGAGCCAGCGAAACCCGGGAGAAGACAACAGGGCGAAGCTTGTCCGCAGGAAAGGCTCCTTCGAGATCGCCTCGGTCTTACGCGGCGGCGTCGGCCCGGGCACGGCTAGCGCCATCGCTCCGATCGCTAGGCCGATGGTGCCCGCGCCGATGAGCACCATGCGCCAGCCCAGCGCATCGCCGAGCGCGCCGCCCGCCGCGAAACCCACCATGGTGCCGAGCGGAATGCCCATGGCGAACAGGCCGATCGCCAGCCCCCGCCGCTCGGGCCGGATCCGGCGGGCGATGATCGCATGGGCGGCAGGCATCGCGCCCGCTTCGCCGAAGGCGACCCCGAACCGCGTCAGAGCCAGGAGCAGGAAGCTCGAGGCCAGCCCACCGAGCGCCGTCATCGCGCTCCACAAAAAAATGCACGAAACCAGCACGAAGCGCGGCGAGCCGCGGTCGGCGGCGCGCGCGAGCGGAAGCGAGAGAAGCGTGTAGCAGACAGCGAAGGCGACACCGGTCAGCAGCCCGATCTGAGTATCGTTGAGCGACAATTCCGCCTTGATCGACTCCGCCATGATATAGGGCAAAATCCTGTCGACCTGAGACAGTGCGCTGACAAGGAAGAACGTCAACAACAACGCTCCGGCGCGCCAGCCTTCTACATCGCCGGCACCGTATCTCTGGGCCGCATCCGGCAAGAGTTCCAAACTGTCCCTCGACGTGGTCGCCGATTCCGCCATGATTTTTGCGCCTTTCGCCTGCATGAGACGAGGCAAGCTAGAATGGGGATCGGGCGACCAGAATGTCTGAAATCGCAATAAATCTGCCTGTTCCTACAGATGGGCGGCGGGTGACCAGCGAGTTCGTGGAATCGCTGGCTCCTCTGCCGGAGGCGCCGGCGACCGCGCCGCTGCTCGCCATGGTCAACGCCTTTATCGAGGCGCAGGGCGGCGGCCAGGGTCTGTTTCCGACGGGTATCGAAAGCGTGAGCATCGTCCGCTCGTTTCAACAGATGATGCCGATGCGCCGGATCTACAGGCCCTCGCTCTGCCTCGTCCTGGCGGGCGCGAAGCAGATCCTCTTCGGCGACGCCATGCTCGACTATCGCGCCATGGAGTATCTGGTGGTCAGCATCGAGTTGCCGGGCACCGGCCGGATCATCGAGGCTGGACCGGACAGACCTTTCGTCGGCGTCACCATCGATCTCGATGTGGCGATGCTGCGAGACGTGCTGGCCCAGCTCGACCCTCTGCCCCGCCCCGCTTCCGGCTCGGGACCTTGCGTCTTCGTGGGCCAGGTCGACGAGGCGCTCGCGGACTGCGTGCAGCGACTGATCCGTGTCTCGCAGAAGCCCGGTGCGATCCCCGTCCTCTACCCATCGGTGATGCGAGAGATCTGCTACCTGCTGCTGAGCGGGCCGCATGGCGGCGAGCTGTGCAACCTCACTCTGCCGGAATCGAGCAGCGAGCGCATTGCGAGGGCGATCCGGATTCTGCGCGAGGATTTCGCCAAGACGGTGCGGATCGAGACGCTCGCGGAGGCGGCGCGCATGAGCCAGTCCTCCTTCCATCAGCACTTCAAGTCGCTGACCGCGATGACCCCGCTCCAGTTCCAGAAGCAGCTGCGGCTTCTCGAGGCGCGGCGCCTGATGGTGGCGGATGCCGCGAGCGTCGCACAGGCGGCCTACCAGGTCGGCTATGAGAGCCCGTCCCAGTTCAGCCGGGAGTATTCCCGCACCTTCGGCGTCGCGCCGAAACGGGACGCGATGAATCACGCCCGCCTCTATGCCACCTATGCCAGCCGCAAGATGCCAGCGGCTTAGCGGATCGCTGCGCCCGGCTTCACATCACATCCAGCTCGGCGGCCTGACGGACAGTTCTGACGACGGGCTGGAAACCGAGCCGCCTGGCGAGCGAGACGTCCATATGAAGGCGCCAGGGGGACGCCAACGGCTCCGAGACGGGCGCCATAGAGGCCCCGGCCAGTTCCACCAGCTCGTGAAGCGATGTCGGCGCGTCGTCACCGATATTGACGATGCGGTCGTCGAGCGCGCCGGAGAGAGCGAGCCTCGTCGCCGTGCCGATATCGACATGGTGCACCATGCTCATCCGTTGGGCGGGATGGAGGCGAGCCTCCGCGAGCAAGGGACAGCGACGATCGCCCTCCTTCCCCATGGACGAAGCCGAACCGCAGGATCGACCTGACAGGATCGAGCCTGCCAATTCGGGCTTCGATTGCAGGATCAGGCATATTTTTTGGGAGTTGAGGCATAGCCGCTCGAGCCGCCTCCCAGGCATTATCCCGGCTTCAAAGCTAGGGGCGATCATCGTCGATAGGCGCAAGAGCCAGCGCAATCCGTCTCTTCGCCTGCGCGTAGGGTTCGTCAGCAAAAGGCGACCTCGCTCGCCGGCAGGACCGGACGAGAGCCCGCGGGTTCGGCCCAACCTCAAGGATCGGTATTGCTTATGAGCCAGTGGACCACCGCCGACATTCCATCGCAGCGCGGCCGGACGGCCGTCGTCACCGGCACCGGTGGACTGGGTTATGAAGACGCGCTCGCGCTTGCTGGTGCCGGCGCGGACGTGATCATCGCTGGCCGCAATCCCGCCAAGGGCGCGGATGCGGTCACGGCGATCAGGGCTGCCGTGCCCGATGCGAAAGTCCGATTTGCGGAGCTCGATCTTGCTAGTCTCGGCTCGGTCGCCGCTTTTGCGGCGCGCCTGGCCGACGAGCACGACGGCCTCGACCTTCTGATCAACAATGCCGGAATCATGCAGCCGCCGCAGCGGCGCGTTTCGGCGGATGGCTTCGAGCTGCAGTTCGCCACCAATTATCTCGGGCACTTCGCGCTCTCCGCGCACCTGCTTCCCCTGCTCAGGCGGGGGCAACAGCCACGGGTCGTCACGCTCGGCAGTGTCGCCGCGCGCCGCGGCGCCATCGACTTCGACGACCTGCAGGCCGCGCGCGCCTACCGGTCGATGCCAGTCTACGCGCAGTCGAAACTCGCCTGCATCATCTTCGCCCTGGAGTTCAGCCGCCGCAGCCGGGCCGCTGCTTGGGGCGTCCAGAGCCTGGCGGCGCATCCGGGGATCACGCGCACGGATCTGATCCCCAACCAGGCCGGCCGGTGGAGCATCGCTGGACTGGCGCGCCGCCACCTTTCCTTCCTGTTCCAGCCGGCGTGGCAGGGAGCGCTGCCAACGCTCTACGCGGCGACGGCGCCGTCGGCGAGAGACGGCGGCTATTACGGTCCCGACAGGCTCGGCGGGACGCGCGGCTTTCCGACGGAGGAGGAGCCGCCCCAGCAGGCGACCGACAGCGCCGCCGCTGCGCGGCTCTGGGCGCTGTCTGAAGAAATGGTGGGAATGGCATTCGCGTGACGCGAAGCGCAGCACCCACGCCCCGCCGCCGGGCAAAGCTCGCCGCCCTGGGCTTGGCGTTGCTGCTGTCGGGCTGCGCCGACGCTGGCCTCGTCGTCGATGCCAGCGGAGCCATGCTGACCACTGGCCGAGTAGACGGCTCCTCCGCGGTTGCTCCAAATTTGCCGCGACGCGCCGGTTCCCCCCGCCACATTCTCGTTCTGACGAGCGGCGGGGCGGACGGGGCGTTTGGGGCCGGGGTCATAACGGCCTGGACGGCCAGCGGCCGGCGCCCGCAATTCGATATCGTCTCCGGCACGTCGACCGGCGCTTTGCAGGCCACGGCAGCGTTCCTGGGCCCGGATTATGACGCACTGCTGGAACGCATATACACCTCCACGCGGACCCGCGACATTTTCCGCTCCAACGGGGTCAAAACGTTGCTGGGAACGGGTCTCTACGATCCCGCGCCCTTGCGCCGCCTGTTGGACGAGGTGATCGACGAAACCACACTCGACGCCGTCGCGGCGGCGCATGCGGCGGGTCGGCGCCTCTATGTCACGACCACCGATATGACGGCCGGCCGCTCGGTTCTTTGGGACATGGGTGCGATCGCCTCGGGTCAGGGCGATCGCAAAAGCGCGTTTCTCGGCGTCCTCGTCGCTTCGGCCGCCGTTCCGGGGCTGGTCGAACCGGTGTATGTGCGCGACCAGGAAGGCAAGCTCGCCGTTCATAGCGACGGCGGCGTCAAGACGCCGGTTCCGCTCGAGGCCTTCATGCTCAAGGCACGCAGGGCTGTCGCGACGCATGTCTGGGTCATCGCCAACGGCCATGTCAGTCGCGACGCCGCGCTGCGGAGCGAAGCGCGGCACGTGCTCGGTCTGGCGCGACGCGGCATCACCCAGCTCATCCGGCAGCTGCTGTACACCTCCGTTCAGGACGCCGAAGCGAAAGCCAGGCGAGCCGGCGCCCGCTTCCACCTCGTCGCGCTGCCGACGAGCGTGCCGGAAGCCGTAGACCCACTCGACTTCAGGCCTGACGAATTGCGAGGCCTTTATGAGACCGGAAGAGCAACAGGGCAGCTCCGGTTCGGCTCCGTGGCCGACGAGGCTGCGCATCAGTAGTGCTTTCTCACCGCCGAAGTGTGCCACATCAGGACATTGGAGCCTGACCAATGCTGCAGGTCTTCTTGTTGCACGCCCCGGCTCTGGCAGGCTTGCCATGCGGCTCGCGGTCGACCGTCGTACCGCTGCGGCTACCCTTCGACCCGTAGGCGAAGAGCGCCAAGGCATGCGGTGACCTCCTGATAGGGAGCGTCGCAGTGCTGCTATTACCCAGTTCGGCAATCAGTTTGCTGCCGAACCACTTGGCTTATCATCTTCGATATCTAGCAGCCTACATGAGTTCTCAATCGATTGTTTACCCATAAATAGTGCGGATCGGAACTGAAATTGTGCCTATGCGTACCGATCGAACTGGCTGGAGGAGGATCAAGGACCGACCGCAGGAGGTAATCATGATGATGGTTTCGAACGATCTACTGGGAATGCGTAGCATCGAAGCCATAGCCGGCTCCGAATCACTTTTTACACAACCAGGTGGACTTTCGGCTGATGCGCTCACCGCTCAGCTCGCCTCGCTGATCCCGCTGGATCTTCTGAGCGCCCAGGGCAGCCCGGATGAGGCACAGCCCGCCATCAGCGCCTCTTCGCAAGTCGCAGACCTGATCAATTCTGTCAGCTCAGCAGCGTTGCTCACGGCTAGCGAAGGCAGCAGCCAGACTGTGGCCTCACCCGGCGCTCTCGTCGAGGCGCTCGGCCATAGCCTCACCGACCTTGGCCATGACACCAACCAGACGCTGGTTGCAGATGTCACCAAGCTACCGGGCGAGGTGAGCGGCCTCAACGAGACGACCGGCAATGTTGCTGACGCCATCAACAATCTGGGTTCTGCTACAATTTATGCTGGCCAGTTCGTCGATGACGTGACTGAGACGGTGACGGGCGCGGGCGAAAGGCCGCTGATCGACACCGCGAACGAGCTGGTCCTCGATTTCCACCAACTCCTCGAAGGTGCGAGCCACGAGATCGGCTTGACCTACGTCACTCACGCTGTGACGAACCTCGGCGAGACGATCGGCCTCGGCAAAATCGGCACGACCGACAATCTCGTTACCGACGTCGTCAACTTGCCGGGCACCCTGTTCGCTGGTGGCGATGTCCTCGGCGCAGTGACGCATGTCGCTGACCATGTCGGCGATCTTGCCAATGGCGTGGCCGGGCTGATCACCGCGATCCCGCAGGATCTTGGCTCGGATCCGTCGGGTCTCGGCCTGCTCGGATCGGACGGCATCATCGGCGGTAGCGGCCTCGACCTCGACCAGGTCGGGGACCTGCTCAGCCCGGGTGGCGGTGGGGCTCTCGGTGTCGTGGGGGGCCTCGTGGACAATCTGACGACGACCCTCGACTTGGTCGGCTCGAACTCTGACGGCAGCGGCAATCTCGTCACTGACGTCCTGAAGCTCCCCGGCGAGCTTCTCTCGGGGAACGGTACGCCAAGACTGACCGACGCAGGTCATCAGCTCGACGTGACCTTGACTGCAACCGGGGATCTCGTCGCGGACATCCTTGGCACAACGGAGAATGGTCTCAGCAATTCCCCGAATGGTCTGACAGGCTCGGTCAGCCAGGCCCTCGACACTTTCGGTGACACCGGTGGAACTGCCATCGGCATTCCGCTCGCCATCGACGGGCTTGTTTCGACGACGCAGGCGCTCGGCCTCGGCGGCGGAACTGCGGACGCCGGCGGGCTTTTGGCCGGCATCACCCAGACCGTGGAAGGCGCGCTGGCCGATCTCGCCAACGACGCCGCCTCAGCTGGCCTCGGCAGCGCTATCGCCATTCCCTCGCTTGACGGCGCGGGGACCGATGGCCTCGCCGGCTTGCTCACGCCGACGGCGGACGGGGGCGGCGGGCTGCTAGCCACGGTGACGAACGTGATCGAGGCAGATGGATCCGACGGTGGCGTCATCGGCACTGTGACTTCGTTGCTGGACCTCGACAATCACGGTCAGTCGGGCGGCGGGCTCGGCCACGCGCTCGGCCTGATCTGACACTGAGTTCGGGCGGCGCATCATCGCGCCGCCCTTCCCGGAAAACGCTAGGTGAAGTTCGCCCATGTCGTCGCCTGCCGCTAAGACGAAGGCCGCGTCCGAACTCAAGGCCGCATTACGCCCGGTGGGCGGAGCGATCGCGAGTGTCGCGATCGCCAGTGGCGTGATCAATCTGCTGATGCTGACTGGCCCGCTCTTCATGCTCCAGGTTTATGACCGCGTTCTACCGAGCCGTAGCGAGGCAACCCTGATCGGCCTAAGCCTGTTCGCCCTCGCCATGTTCCTGTTTCAGAGCCTGTTCGAGGTGCTTCGCAGCCGCATGCTGATCAGGATCGGTCGTCTTTTCGCGGACCGCGTCAGCCCGAAAGCCTTGCATGTCCTAGCGGAAGCGCAGGGCGCCGAGGGGCTCCAGGCGATCCGTGATCTCGATACGATCCGCAGCTTCGCGGGCGGCGGCAGTGCCGCCTTCTTTGATTTGCCCTGGACCCCGCTCTATGTCGCGTTGTGCTTCGCATTTCACCCTGGCCTCGGGGTCGCGGTCCTTGCCGGTGCCGTCCTGCTGAGCTTATTGACCTGGGCAGGCGACCGCCTCACCACCCGCTCCAGTGAGGAGCTAGCCACCCTGTCGACAGCGCGTGGTCGGCGGACCGAGGAAATGCGCCGCAATGCGCTGATGATCGATGCGCTTGGCATGCGTACCCGGATGCAGGGGCGGTGGCTCGAGCGGACGCATACTTATCTCGATCGTCAGGATGCGGCCCAGGGTCTCGCGAGCTATCTGAATGCCGCGACGCGGTTGCTGCGCACGGTACTGCAGTCGGCAGTCCTTGCGCTGGGCGCCTGGCTCGTCATCCATCAGGAAGCTTCCGGCGGCATCATGCTGGCGGCAACGATCCTGACCATCCGCGCTCTGTCACCCGTGGAGTTGGCGATCGCGAACTGGCGCGGGTTCGTTGCCGCGCGTCAGTCGTGGTCCCGGCTCGATGCGGCGCTGACGTCTACGCCGAGCCGCCAGGGCCCGACATCGATCGCATTGCCGAAGCGGGAACTATCTGTCGTGGCTGTCAGCGTGGCCATTCCCGCTTCCGAACGAGCTGTGGTCGCCAATGCCAGCTTCGTGTTGCGGGCCGGCAGCGCCCTCGGCATCGTCGGCCCGAGCGGGTCCGGCAAATCGTCCTTGGCTCGCGCCGTTGTCGGTGTCTGGCCTACCGCGCGTGGAGTCATCCGCCTCGACGGTGCCACCTTCGACCAATGGGATCGGGACGTCATCGGCGGGGCGATCGGCTACCTCCCGCAGGATGTGGAGCTGCTCGCGGGGACCGTCGCCGAGAATATTGCACGTTTCGCGATGGATCGGTCGGCCGAGGCGGTTCAGGTCGCAGCAGCTGAAGCAGACGTGCATGAGATGATCCTGCGCCTTCCCGACGGCTATGACACGCAGGTCGGCGAAGGAGGCACCATGCTCTCCGGTGGCCAGCGCCAGCGCATTGGTCTGGCGCGTGCACTGTTCGGCCGCCCCTTCCTTGTCGTGCTCGACGAGCCCAATGCGAGCCTCGACTCGGCAGGCGAGCAGGCGCTGCTGCGGGCCATCGTCGGCATACGGCAACGTGGCGGCATTGCCATTGTCATCGCTCATCATGGGAGCGCTCTCGCCGCCGTCGACCAGCTGATGGTGTTGAATGAAGGGCATGTCCAGCGCCTGGGGCCTCGCGACGAGGTGCTGAAGGCCCTCGCCGCATCGGCGCCGCCCCAGGCTCGCGCTGCCCAAGGCAAGACCAGGCGCACCGCTTCGAAGGGGCGGGCGATAGCCGCATCGAGAAGGAGCGCAGCCGATGCCCAGGCCCGGACGCACGCTTGAACGCTCGCTTGCGCTGCATAGCGTTGCGCTTGCCGGAGTGCTCGTCGCGCTGATCGGTGGATTCACCACGCTCAGCGCTGCCATCGATGTCTCCGGAGCAGTCATTGCGAGCGGCAATCTGGTGGTCGAGAGCGAGCTCAAGAGGATCCAGCACCCGAGCGGCGGCGTAGTAAGCGAGATATTGGTGAGCGAAGGCAGCCGCGTCGCCAAAGACGAGGTCCTGCTGCGGCTCGATCCGACAGTTGCCAAGGCGACGCTCAATGCCGTGACCAATGATTTGTGGGAGCTTTCGGCGCGCCGTGCCAGGCTTGAGGCGGAGCGGGACGGGGCAAGCGAACCCGGCTTTACTCCTGCATTGTTGGCTGCCGCATCGGACCCGTCGCTCGCAAGTCTCGTCTCTGGAGAAAAGACGCTTTTCCGCTACCGTACTGAGGCGCTCGCTGGCCAGAAGGCGCAGCTGCGCGAGCGGATCAGGCAGCTTCACGACGAGGGTGCAGGCCTGCAAGGTCAGCAGGAGGCCAAGCGGCTCGAGCTCGACCTGGTCGAGAAGGAACTCACTGGCATCCGCGAGCTTTGGGAGAAGAAGCTCATCCCCTCCACGCGCCTGATGGCACTTGAGCGTGAGCGCGCGCGGCTCGGCGGCGAAGCGGGAAAGCTCGCGGCGATGCTTGCCCAGACCAGGGGCAAGATCTCGGAGACGGAGCTTCAGATCATCGAGATCGACCAGACCGCCCGGACCGATGTCGCCAAGCAGCTCGCCGACATCCGAGCCAAGACGTCCGAACTGACCGAGAAGCGAGCCACCGCGCTCGACCAGAGCGAGCGAGTCGAGATTCGAGCCCCTCAGGCTGGCGTGGTGCTCAGCCTTTCCGTCCATACCCTCGGCGGCGTCATCACGGCAGGCGAACAGCTGATGCAGATCGTGCCGGAGAACGATGCTTTGATCGCTGAAGCCCGTGTGAGGCCGGTCGATGTCAACCAAATCCGCCTGGACCAGCCGGCGAGCCTACGCTTCTCGACTCTGAACCAGCGCACCACGCCGGAGATCGAGGGGCGCGTGATCCGGATCAGTGCCGATGCTGTGAAGGATGAACGCGTCGACGAGCCCTATTTCGTCGTGCGCCTGCGTTTCGATCGCAGCGGAATGCTCAGTGACACGGTACTACTGCCAGGTATGCCCGTCGAGGTTTTCATCCGCACCGATCCCCGCTCGCTGGCAAGCTATTTGGTCAAGCCGATGGCCGATCAGATGCGCCGGGCCTTCAGAGAGAAATAGATTTCGGGCCATCGCAGTGTGATGGCTAGTCAGGGCTCGCAAAACAACTTCAAGTTGCGATTCTTTGATAACTTCTCCAAACGCGTCCTGAAGGCCATGTTTGCCGGACTTCTTTGCGTCTGCTTCGGAGAGAAAAAAGATATCGTTGGCCCCTGTCACGGACAGGGAACTTTCACTTGGGTTGGCCGCATGCGGCTTGGCGATCGCTCCGGCGTTGAAGTCTGTTCTCACCGCACCGACTGCAATGCCACCCTCGTACGCATCCTCGGCTGCGCTCCGAAAGTCTCACCGAATCGGAAATTCGCTGCCGCGATGCGCCTTCGACACATCCTCATATCCCAGCGCTCAGTCGATTCCCACGCTGGATTTGGCGCCAGGAAAGTCAGTCAACCTTTTGAAATAAAGAGGCTTTTCGAGAATGTTCGGAGCTTTTGTTCTTTCAGCCTAGGGCTCTCAATGCGAGCCGCCCGCCCCCTCGTCGTAGCCCGCTCAAGGACTGCTCGCGTAAATCCCCGCTCAAACGGTAAAATCAATAGAACCTACGCCGTTAAGCGCAGGTATTTCTCAGCGATTGGGCTTTCGTAGGGGATTTCGTGACTCGCCGACTGAAGTCCAACATATTTGCCAGAAAAATCAGCATCTTGCGGGATATAATGGCGGACAGGGAGGGATTTGAACCCCCGATACCCTTGCGGGTATGCCGCATTTCGAGTGCGGTGCATTCAACCACTCTGCCACCTGTCCGCGGTCGCTCTGGTCGAGGCGGGGTGCTTACTACACATTGCATCCCCGCTGCACAAGCCTTTCCGGAGCGATGCGTCCACAACGCCGTCATCGCCTTGAAATCAATCGCTGCCATGCTGCTTTTCCTTGACGGCTCGCCCGTGCGCGACTAGGAAGCCGCGTCCGGCGTGGGGAAACCCGCGCCTGATCTCTTTTGGCTGCCGCCCACCATGCCGCTTCCGTGCGGCAGGCGCAGCGGGCCTTAAAGAGCAACCCGACCACGCAACCGACTGCCAAAAAGCCGTCCCGCGTGCGCCCTGCAGGGGCACATGACAGGGCGGGGCTCAACATGGAGAACACTAAGATGTTCGCAGTCATCAAGACCGGCGGCAAGCAGTTCCGCGTCGCCGCCAATGACCGCATCACCGTCGCCAAGATCGAGGGCAACCCGGGCGACACCGTCGCTTTCGGCTCCGTCCTGATGCTGACCGATGGCGAGAAGTCGACGATCGGCGCTCCCTTCCTCGGTGATATCACCGTCGCCGGCGAGATCGTCGAGCAGGCCCGCGGCGAGAAGGTCATCGCTTTCAAGAAGCGCCGCCGCCAGAATTCCAAGCGCAAGCGCGGCTTCCGCGCCGAGCTGACCGTGGTGCGCATCACCGACATCCTCACCGGCGGCAAGAAGCCGGAGATGAAGAAGGGCGAAGCCGCTCCGGTCGCGCTCAAGGCCGGCAGCGAAACCGTCAAGGGCAAGGCTTCGGCCAAGCCGGCGAAGGCCAAGGCTGAAGCCAAGGCCGAGGGCCTCGACGCCTCCAACCTCTCGCTGATCTCGGGCGTCGGCCCGACCATCGAGAAGAAGCTGCGCGCCGCCGGCATCACCTCCTGGAACGACATCGCCGCCTGGACCGAGGCCGATATCGCCAAATGGGACGAGGAGCTCAAGCTGCGTGGCCGCGCCACCCGCGAGGAGTGGGTCGAGCAGGCCAAGGAGCTGCTCGCCGGCAAGCCGCCGCGGGCCAAGGCTGACCAGGCCGAGCTCGCTTCCGGCGAGGACTACTGACCGGCGCTGACAGGCACCGCGCAGCTTCACGCCCGGTCGGGGTGGCTTTTGCCGCCGATTCGGGTTACATGGACTGAAGAGTTTTTGAGGTAGGGCGTTATGGCTCACAAAAAGGCAGGCGGCTCGTCCCGCAACGGTCGCGACTCCGAAAGCAAGCGCCTCGGCGTGAAGCGCTTCGGCGACCAGGCGGTCGTGGCCGGCAACATCATCATTCGTCAGCGCGGCACCAAATGGCACGCCGGCGTGAACGTCGGCATGGGCAAAGACCATACGCTCTTTGCCACGTCGAACGGTCGCGTCCGATTCACGACGAAGCTCGGCCGAGCTTTCGTGAACGTAGTCCCGGCCCAAGAGGCCGCAGAATAAACGGCGGATAGGGAATGTTCTCGATCCGCCGGTTCCATCGAACCGGACGGATCAAGGGAATAAGAGCCCCAAGCGGGTTTCCCGAAGGTCAAGCGAGGGGGAGATGGGACCAAAGCCCAGCTCCCCCTTTCGTTTGCGCCGACGGAGAGACCAAGATGTTCCCCGAATTGACGAGAGACGACGTCTTCCGGCTCGAGACCCGGCGGCTGTGGCTGCGTTGGCCGCGGATCGCCGATGCCACCGCCATCCTGCGCCTCGCCGGCGAGAAGGCCGTGGCCGAGATGACCGCCTCGATTCCCCATCCATATCCGACCCAGGCAGTCGATCCCTTCATCTTCGCGACGCGCAAGGGCAATGCGCTCGGCGATCATCTCGTGCTGGCGATCACCCCGCGCGAGAAGCCGAACGACCTGATCGGCATGATCGGCGCGCACAAGCAGGCGACCGGGCGGCCGTTCATCGGCTACTGGCTCGGCACCCCGCACTGGAACAAGGGCTATGCCACCGAGGCGGTGCAGGCGCTGATCGACACGATGTTCTCGCTGGTCGAGATCGATGCGGTCGAGGCCGACACCCGTGTCATCAACCCGGCCTCGCGCCGGGTGCTGGAGAAGAGCGGCTTCCGGCAGGAGGGTTCCTTCCTGAAGTCGCTGCCGGCGCGTGGCGGCCTGTTCCCCTGCGAGCAGTTCCGGCTCGACCGCTCGACCTGGGCGGCGCTGAAGAGCTGGAGCGCGTCCGGCTGGGCGCCGCTGCCGGCGGCCGAACAGCAGCAGCAGGCTGACAGCTTCAGCGAGGAGCCCTGCCTCGCTTGAACCCATCGGTCCCGCCCTCCCGGGCGGGGCCGAAATCCGTCTTCACCGCATCAGGCCGGCTGAGCGCAGCGCATCCTCGATGATCTTGCGCACGCCAGCGGCTGCAGGCGGCGTAGCCGGCTGATCGGTCACGCGCGGCGGTTCTGGCTCCGGCCGCGCCGGACCGGCGGCCATGACATGCTCGCGCGCCGGGAGCGGAGCGGCCGGTGTTTTCGCGTACGGCTTGGCTTTCTCTGCCTTACCGGCCCGCAGCCCCCAGAACCCGGCGATCCGCTGTGTCGAGGAAATGCCGGCGGCCAGCATATACGGCCCCGGTCGGCCGATGCCGTCGCCGGCGATCGGCGTGCCATGGCCCATTCCGGCAATGCTATACTCCTCGATCAGGTCGCGGCCGTCGGCGTCCCGCCAGACCCGGCGCCTCTGGCCATCCGCCGATTCGCTCGCGGACGGCTCGGCAGGCAGGTCGTGGACACCGCGCCATTGCGCGACCAGCGCTGCGGCATTGGCAGGGGCGACGGTGCGGTCGGCGCTGCCCTGCCAGATCGAGATCGTCGGCCAGGGCCCATCATGCCGCGAGGCGGAGCGCACCAGATCCTGCAGCCTTTTCTCTCCCGGGAGCCCATGGGCTCGCATGCGGTCGAAGGCTTCGGGAATGGTGCCCGCGACGCCATAGGGCAGACCTGCAATGATCGCACCACCGGCGAAGAGCTCGGGATAGGTCGCCAGCATGACGCCGGCCATGGCCCCGCCCGCCGACAGGCCGGTGATGAAGACGCGGCCGCGATCGAGGCCGTAGCGCGTGATCATCGTTTCGATCATCTGGCTGATCGACAGCGCCTCGCCCCTGCCGCGCTGCGTATCGCCCGGCTCGAACCAGTTGAAGCAGAGATTGGCATTGTTGGCGCGCTGCTGCTCGGGAAACAGCAGCGCAAAGCCGTCGCGATCGGCCAGCGTCGACCAGCCGGAGCCATGATCGTAGCCGGAAGCGGTCTGGGTGCAGCCATGCAGCACCACGACGAGCGGCGCGCCGGCGGGAAGCTCGGGCGGAAGATGGGTCCGGGCAAGCAGCGCGCCGGGATTGCTGCCGAACTCCGGCAAGGTGCCGAGGCGGCCGGACATATCGGGGCCCGCCCCCGTCCCAAGCTGGGTGCGGTAGGCCGATAGGCGGGCGATCGTGTCGGAGAGCTTTCGCATCGTCATGGCCCTTGCTTCGTCAGCCGCGGAGTGGGGCTGGCGGATGACAACCCCCGAGATGGGCATTCGTTGCTGCACTGCAACATAATTCTGCATGAAGTGCGATTCGGGACGCCCGGAGAGGCGGGCGACGCATTGCTCTCGCGCGCTCATGCGACTACCTACTCCCTCATGAAATTCCTCGACCAAGCCAAGATCTATGTGAAGGCCGGCGACGGCGGCGCCGGTTGCGTCTCGTTCCGGCGCGAGAAGTTCATCGAGTTCGGCGGGCCCAATGGCGGCGATGGCGGGCGCGGCGGCGACGTCGTGGTCGAATGCGTCCAGGGCCTCAACACGCTGATCGACTTCCGCTTCCAGCAGCATTTCAAAGCCAGGATCGGCGAGCACGGCATGGGCAAGGACCGGCACGGCGCCAATGGTCCCCCGATCGTGCTCAAGGTGCCGCCGGGCACCGAGATCCTCGACGAGGACGGCGAGACGCTGATCGCCGACCTGACCGAGCCGGGCCAGCGCTTCGTGCTGTGCAAGGGCGGCAATGGCGGCTTCGGTAACGCCTATTTCAAGACCTCGACCAACCAGGCGCCGCGCCACGCCAACCCCGGCCTGCCAGGCGAGGAACGCTGGGTCTGGCTGCGGCTCAAGCTGATCGCCGATGCCGGCCTCGTCGGCCTGCCCAATGCCGGCAAGTCGACCTTCCTCGCCACGGTGACGGCGGCCAAGCCCAAGATCGCCGACTACCCCTTCACGACGTTGCACCCCGGCCTTGGCGTCGTCCGCGTCGATGCGCGCGAGATGGTGCTCGCCGACATTCCCGGGCTGATCGAGGGCGCGCATGAGGGCCATGGTCTCGGCGACCGCTTCCTCGGCCATATCGAGCGCTGCCGCGTGCTCCTGCACCTCGTCGAGGGCACGACCGAGCATGCAGGCAAGGCCTACAAGACGGTGCGCAAGGAGCTTGCCGCCTATGGCGCCGACCTCGACGAGAAGCCGGAGATCGTCGCGCTCTCCAAGGTCGACGCGCTGACGCCGGAGGCGCGCAAGGAACAGCTCGCCCGCCTGAAGCGCGCCAGCGGGCGCACGCCGATCGCCCTGTCGGCCGCCTCGGGCGAAGGTGTCGAGGCGGCGCTGCGCGCGGTCTTCGCGGTGGTCGAGGAAGCGCGCGCCCAGGAGGTTAAGGACGACGCTCCGGCGCAGGAGAGCGGCTGGCATCCTTGACAGCCGTTCACAACCGCGACTTGCGCGGCCGTCACTCCTGGTCTTGAAGTCGGCGATTGCCCGCTTTGGACCATTCCAGCCATGCCGAGACGACAGACTGCCCTCGCCTTCTCCGCCGCTCTCCTCTCCGGCGCGGCTTTCGCACAGCAGGCGCCGGCGCAACGCCCCGCCCAGCAGCGCCCGGTCCAGGCGCAGGCGACTGCGACACCCGGCGCGATCTCCCAGCCCGACAACACCACCGCGACCTATGGCGACTGGATCCTGCGCTGCCAGCAGAGTGTTGCAGCCCGCGTCTGCGAGATCGTCCAGACCCTGGAACAGCAGGGTCAGCGCGGCCCGATCGCTCTGGTCGCCATCGGCCGGCCGGTCAAGAGCGAGCCGATCAAGCTGGTGATCCAGGTGCCTCCGAACCTTGCACTCGGCGACAAGGTCAGCTTGCGCGTGGTCGTCGCCGAGAAGGACGAGGCGCTCGCCGTCTTCCAGCGCTGCCTGCCCGGCGGCTGCTTCGCCGAGGCGACACTGAGCGACGACGCCTTCAAGCGCTGGCGCGGCCTCAGCGAGGCCGGCCAGATGCGCTATCTCGACGCCGGCAAGCGCGAGGTCACGCTGCCGCTCTCCTTCCGCGGCTTCCCCGCCGCGGCCGAGGCGCTGCTGCGCGAGCCCTGATCCAGCCGTCAGGCTCGGGATTGCCCCAAGCTGTCGCCTCGCTCAATGCGCCGCCGACGGCTTTGCGTCACGCAAGGTCGTCAGCGCCACCGCGATGCAGAAGACCATGCCGGCGATCGCGATCAGCGCGACCGCGTGGAAGCCTGTCATGAAGGCCTCGCGCGCCGCCTGGAGCAGGTGCGCCGACTGGTCCGGCGCCAGCTGCTCGGCCGCCGCCAGAGCCCCGCCGAGCGTCGAGCGCGCCGGCGCCAGCGTGGCGCTGTCGACGCCCGCGACAGAAACCCCCGCCATGCTCTGGCGATAAAGTGCAGCCCCCAGGCTGCCGAACACGGCGACGCCGAGCGCGCCGCCCAATTCGATGCTGGTCTCGGACATGGCCGAGGCCGCCCCTGCCCGCTCCTGCGGCGCCGAACCGACCACGATACCGGTCGTCAGCGCGATCACCGGCGTGAAGCCGATCGAGAACAGGATCGATGAGGCGACGATCTGGACGAGGTTAGGCGCGAGGGCGAGCCAGGCGAAACCGAGGCCGGAGAGCACCATGCCGCCGGCCATCAGCGTCGCGGGCTTGAAGCGCACCGACAGCGGTGTCACCGCGAAGGAAGCGAGCGTGAAGGCGACTGCCGAAGGCAGCGACCAGATGCCGGCTTCCAGCGGCGTCAGCCCGGCGACCAACTGCAGATACTGCGCCATGAAGATGAAGCTGCCGAACATCACCATGATGCCGGCGAGGTTGATCGCCAGCGCCGCGCGGAAGGCCGGGATCCCGAACAAGGCGAGATCGACCATCGGATCGGCGAGGCGCGTCTGCCGGCGGGCGAACACCACGCCGAACACCAGCCCTGCGACGATGCTGGCGACAGCAGACCCCGACAGCCCGAACTCGGCCAAATGCTTGATCCCGTAGATCACCGGCAGGATCGCCGCCAGCGAGAGCAGCGCGCTGACGAGGTCGAGCCGCCCTGCCTGCGGCGCCTTGTACTCCGGCAGCAGGATCGGCCCGATCACCAGCAGGATCAGCATCGGCGGCACCGCGATCAGGAAGACCGATCCCCACCAGAAATACTCGATCAGCGCACCGCCGATCAGCGGGCCGATCACGGCGCCGGCCGAGAAGCTGGCGATCCACATCGAGATCGCGAAGGTGCGCTCGGTCTCGTCCTCGAACATCACAGCGATCAGCGACAGCGTCGAGGGCGCCAGCGTCGCCCCGGCGATGCCGAGCAGCGCCCGCATCACGATCAGCATCTCGGTGCTGCTCGAGAAGGCGGCGACCGTTGAAGCCAAGCCGAAGGCGGCCGCGCCGATCAGCAGGAGCTTGCGTCGGCCGATGCGGTCACCGAGCGTGCCCATGGTCATCAGGAAGCCGGCGACCATGAAGCCGTAGATGTCGATGATCCAGAGCAGTTCGCCCGCTGTCGGCTTGAGTTCGCGCGTCAGCGTCGGAACCGCCAGGTTCAGCACCGTCAGGTCCATCGAATAGATCATGCAGGGGAAGGCGATCGCGATCAGGCCCAGCCATTCGCGGCGGGTGGCCTTGCGCGCCGGAACGGCGGCGGTCGTCATGGTCGTCACAATCAGATCTCGTCAGTTTTTTGAGCAGCGACACTGCCAGCAGAATGTGGCGGCTCCTGTCAGCAACGGCGGCTCAAGCCGCATGCCCGGCATGATTGTGGGGAAGCCGGCACCTTCCCTTTGGACTATGCTGGCCGCGCCCGCCGCAGCAGCAATGTGTCATGCCCCAAGAAGCTGAC
The DNA here is from genome assembly GCF_900109525.1 of Allobosea lupini. GTDB lineage: Bacteria > Pseudomonadota > Alphaproteobacteria > Rhizobiales > Beijerinckiaceae > Allobosea > Allobosea lupini. The sequence goes on from NZ_FOAN01000014.1 coordinate 28,817, forward strand.
GAGGCGCTCGTCCCGGAAGCCGAAGCGTCGCGCCAGCCGCAGGGAGGGCTCGTTCTCCGGCGCGATCAGGCAGACCGAGCTGTCATATGCGCCTTGCACGTCGAGCCAGCCGAGCGCGGCGGTGAGCGCCTCGCTCGCGAACCCGCGTCCATGCGCCCAGCCCGCCAGCACCCACCCCGCCTCGGGAATGCCGCGGATCGATGGCTCGATCGCCCGGTGGAAATCGGCGAAGCCGAGATCCCCGACGAAGCGGCCGCTCGCCTTCTCGGTCAACGCCCAATAGCCGTAGCCGAGCAGCGGCCAGAGCCCGCGATAACGCAGCAGCCGCATCCAGGCCTCCTGCGCGCTCGAGGGCTGGCCGATATGGTGCACCACCGCCGCATCGCCCCACATCAGCCTGAGCGGTTCGAAATGCTCGACGCCGTGCAGGTCGAGGACAAGGCGCTCGGTCTCCAGGCGCATCGCTCAGCCCTCGGCAAACTGCAGCCGGTAGAGCCGCGCATAGGCACCATCGCGCGCGATCAGCCCGTCATGGTCGCCGGTCTCGACCACCTTTCCCTCGTCGAGCACGACAATCTGGTCGGCCTCGCGCACGGTCGACAGCCGATGCGCGATGACCAGCGTCGTCCGGCCCTTCATCAGCTCCGCCAGCGCCTCCTGCACCAATCGCTCCGACTGGGTGTCGAGCGCGCTGGTCGCCTCGTCGAGCAGCAGGATCGGCGCATCCTTGAGGATGGCGCGGGCGATGGCGAGGCGCTGGCGTTCGCCGCCGGAAAGCCGCGAACCGCGCTCGCCGACCTTCGTGTCGTAGCCGTCGGGCATCGCCATGATGAAGTCGTGCGCCGCCGCCGCCCTGGCCGCGGCGACGATGTCCCCCTCGCTCGCGCCGGGGCGGCCGAAGCCGATATTGGCGCGCACCGTGTCGTCGAACAGCACGACATCCTGGCTGACCACGCCGATCTGGCCGCGCAGGCTGCGCAGGGTCACGTCGCGGATGTCCTGCCCGTCGATTTCGACCCGGCCCTCGGTGGGATCATAGAGCCGCGGCACCAGCGCCAGCATGGTCGACTTGCCCGAGCCGGAACGGCCGACAAGCGCAGTGGTCTTGCCGGCCTCGGCGACGAGGTCGATGCCTTCGAGCCCGCGCTGGTCGTCGCGATAGCGGAAGCGCAGGTCTCGGAAGGCAACCGCGCCCCCGCCTACCGCGAGCGGCTTGGCGTCGGGGCGCTCGGTGATCAGCGACTTCTCGTCGATCAGCGCGTAATAACGCTTCAGCGAGGCGCCCGCCTCCTGGACGATGGCGTTGAGATTGCCGAGCGAGCGCATCGGCTGGGCCGCCAGCAGCAACGCCGAGACATAACCTGTGAAATCGCCGACGGTGGAACTGCCCGAGGTGATGCGCACGCCGATCGCCGCGAGCACGCCGGCGACCGCAAGCCCGCCGGCGACCTCCAGCAACGGATCAAGCCGCCCGCGGGCGTTGGCCGCCTTCATCTTCAGCGCCCGGATCGTCTCGAAGGCACCGGCCGCGCGCTCCTTCAGATAAGGCTCGAGCGAATCGGTCTTGGCGACGCGCGCACCCTGCAGGCTCTCGGTGACCAGGCTCGCCATTAGGCCGGTCTGCTCCTGCTGCGAGGCCGCCATGCGGCGCAGCTTCTTGCCGATCCGGCCGATCGGCCTGGCGACGACAGGCGCGATCAGCAGCACCACCGCCGTCATCTTCCAGTCGATCCAGAGCATGGCGCCGACCAGCGCGATCGCCGTCATCACGTCGCGAACCGCGATGTTGACCAGCCGGGTCAGCGCCTCCTTGACGAAAGTGAAGTCGGTGGTGAAGCGCTGGGTGAGCGAGGCCGGGTTTTCCCTCTGGAGCTGCGCCAGGTCGGCGTCGATCAGATGGTTGTAGAGCGCGCTCTGCATGTCGGCCTCGATCCGGCTGACGACGCTGTTGGTCATCACCGTCTGGGTCAGCAGCGAGAAGCCCTTGATCGCAGTGACGATCACCACGACGACGGCGACGGCGTTGACGACGCCGATCTCGAAATCGATCGACTTCGAGACCAGCCGCTCCATGCGGCGTACGAAGCCGGTCGCCTCGGCCCCTACGGGATCGGCGAAGGCGTCGAAGGCCGCCTTGATCAGCAGTGGATAGAAGCTCGTCGTCGCCGCGATGACCACGACGAGACCGAGGATGGCGATGAGTTGCGGCGTGTATTGCCGCCCGCGCTCGCGCCAGACTCGGGCGAAGAGTGCAAAGGTGTCGTCGGTGACGCGGCCGATCTTCATGGCGCGCGGCCTAACATGGCCGCCATGCGAGCGCCACTGCCGGTCTTGCTCCGGACAAGAACCTGACGTCCCATGGCCTTGAGTTGATTCACCAGATTCGAGAACCCATGCCCCTTCCCCCGCCGGCCCGGCCCGGACAGTCCTTCGCCGAGATCGATACGCCCGCTTTGATCATCGATCTCGACGCTTTCGAGCGGAACCTCGTCACCATGGCGGCTTTCGCCGAGGCGACGGGCATACGCCTGCGCCCCCATGCCAAGACGCATAAGAGCCCGGAGATCGCCCTGCGCCAGATCGCCCATGGTGCGGTCGGGCAATGCTGCCAGAAGGTCGGCGAGGCGGAGATCCTGGTCGCCGGCGGCGTCACCGATGTGCTCGTCACCAATGAGATCGCCGGCGCCGCCAAGCTCGACCGGCTGGCAAAGCTCGCGCGCGAGGCCCGAATCGGGCTCTGCGTCGATCATATCGAGGGCGTGCGCGAGGCCGCCGAAGCAGCGGCGCGCAACGACGTCGTCCTCGACGTGCTGGTCGAGCTCGACATCGGCGGGCGCCGCTGCGGCGTCGCCCCCGGCGAGGCGGCGGTCCGGCTCGCCGAAGCGGTGGCGCGCAGCAACACGCTGCGCTTCCGCGGCGTGCAGGCCTATCACGGCTCGGCCCAGCACATGCGCTCGGTCGACGAGCGCAGTGAGGCGATCGAGCGCGCAGGGCTTCTCACCCGCAATGCGATCGAGCGCCTCGCCCAGGCCGGTCTCGCCTGCGAGACCGTCGGCGGCGCCGGCACCGGCACCTACGAGCTGGAGAGCCGCTCCGGCATCTGGAACGAATTGCAATGCGGCTCCTACATCTTCATGGACGCCGACTATGCCCGCAACCGCATGGCTGACGGCTCGACCTTCAACACCTTCCAGCACGCGCTGTTCGTGCTCGCGGGGGTGATGAGCAAGCCGGTGCCGGATCGTGCCATCGTCGACGCCGGTCACAAGGCCGCCGCGGTCGATTCAGGGATGCCGGTGCCCTGGCAGCGCGACGGCGTGATCTACACCAAGCCCTCCGACGAGCACGGCATCCTGACCGGCGATCCCGTCGCCGTGCCGCATCGCGGGAACCGGGTGCTGCTCGTGCCCGGCCATTGCGACCCGACCGTCAACCTGCACGACTGGTATGTCTGCGTGCGCGGCCTGGGCGGCCCGGACGCTCATGTCGAGGCGGTCTGGCCGGTGGCGGCGCGCGGGGCACTCAGCTAATCGTGCTCGCCGAGCTGGCGCTGCGAGCTCTGACGCCGGCCGCGCCGCTTGCGCGCCGATTCGGCCTGCTGCGGGAGAGTGTCGGGCTCTGGTCGCGCGGCCGGCGCCAACGCAAGGCCTGGGAGCCGCACCGGGCCCGCTGCCGCGCCATCATCGCCGAGGTCGCAGCCTCCCTGCCACGCCGCCGCAAGGTTGTGGTGCTCGGCTCCGGCCCCGCCCGCGACATCCCGCTGGGCATGCTCTGCGCCAGCTTCGACGAGGTCGTGCTTGTCGATATCGTTCATCTGCCGCTGCTGCGTCTGAGGCTCTGGCGGCAGCTGAAAGTCAGCCTGCTCAGCCGGGACCTCACCGGCGCCATGGCCTGGCTCGCCGCCGAGGCGGAGGGCCGGCAGGACCCGCTCGCGGACCTCGTCGCCGATGACCGCGTCGATCTTATCATATCCGCCAACCTGCTTTCGCAGCTCGCCTGGCCGGTTGCCGACTGGCTCGAGGACAATCCCGCCCGGGCCGCCACCCTGCCCGCGAACCTGCCGGCCCGCTGCATCGCCTGGCATCTCGACGACCTCGCCCGCTTCAAGGGCCATGTCTGCCTGATCAGCGATGTCGAGATGGTCGAGCGCGACCGCGGCGGAGCGATCCATGATCGGCTCGACCTGATGTACGGCGTCGGCCTGCCGAAGGAGGACGAGAGCTGGCTCTGGCCGGTCGCGCCCTTCGGCGAGGCCGAGCGCGACCGGGAATACGTGCACAAGGTCTGCGTCTGGCAGAGGTTTGAGCGGGGCTGATGCTGCCCGTGCTGAGGCTCGCTGCGAACGGCATCAGCTGGCGCGATTCCATGCGGCCAGCACAGCTGCGGAGTCGACGATCTTCGCGAAATCCGATTCGAGATGCGCCATCGTCACGTCGAAAATCGTGCGTGCCGACAGCCCGGGTAGATCGAAGGTGATCACCGCATCGCCTACCACGGTCATGTTGAAGCCGAGATCGGCTCCAGCCCGAACCGTGGAGTTGACGCAGTACCCGGCCACCCCGCCGGTGACCAGCAGATCCGTGATGCCATTCTCACGCAGATAGGCTTCGAGGTCAGTCGAGGCGAACCCGGATGATGTCCGCTTCAGGAAGATCGGCTCGCCCTCAACCGCTTTGGCACATGGCATGGGTTGATGGCCCGCGGCGTCGGCATGGAACGGCGAAGCCGGGTCATCCGCGCTATGACGGATGTGGATGACAGGCTGCCCGCGTTTGCGGAACGCTTCAGACAGCATGGCGATCCGGTCCGGCGCGTCGGAATTGACGCAATCCCTGCCGGCATCGATCCGGTGCTGCATCTCCATCTGCATGTCGATGATGACCAGAGCTTTCATGTTTGCCTCACCCCAACGTCAACCGCCGCCTGACGATCTCGGCGTGGAAACGCGCACCGTGGATCAGGCCTTCGTCGTTGAAGTCGTAGCGCGGGTTATGCAACGGCGCGCTATCGCCATTGCCGACGAAGGAGAAGCAGCCCGGCACATGCGCCAGGAAGCGAGCGAAGTCTTCCGAGCCGGTGAAAGGCTCGGACACCACCGAGACGTTCTCAGGCCCGAGCGCGTTCCGCGCCGCCTCCAGTGCCGCCTCGGTCTGGGCCGGCTGGTTGAGCAGCGGCACGAATTCGCGCGTATAGCTCACCGACTGCTCGACATTGTAGGCGCGGGCGATGCCTTCGCTGATCACGCGCATCTGCGCCTCGATATCGGCGCTGACCTCTGGGTGAAAGCTGCGGGCATCGCCGAGGATGCGCGCCTGCCCCGGCAGGGCGTTGCGGGTGCCGTCGGTGATCAGCTCCGTCACCGAGACGACGGCGATCTCAGCCGGGCTCAGGCGGCGCGAGACGATCGTCTGCAGGCTGGTGACCAGGGCACAGGCGGCGACCAAGGTCTCGTTGCCGACATGCGGGCGGGCGGCATGGCCGCCGACGCCGGTGAGGACGATCTCGAAATTGTCCTCCGCCGACATGATCGGGCCGGTCCGGGTCTGGAACTTGCCGACCTGCAGCTTCGGCGCATTGTGCAGCCCGTAGATCTCCTCGAACGGAAAGCGCTCCATCAGCCCGTCAGCGAGCATGGCGAGCGCGCCGCGCCCCCATTCCTCGGCCGGCTGGAAGACGAAGCGCACGGTGCCGTCGAAGCCACCTTCCTCCGCCAGCAGCTTCGCGGCGCCCAGCAGCATGGCGGTATGGCCATCGTGGCCGCAGGCATGCATGACGCCGGGATTGCCGGAGCGGTGGGAAAACTCGCTTTGCTCGGCTATGCGCAGCGCATCCATATCGGCCCGCAGCGCGATCGCCCGGTTGCCGCTGCCGCGCGTCAGCGTGCCGACCACGCCGGTGCCGCCGACACCCTCCGCGACATCGTCGAGGCCGAACTCGCGCAGCTTGGCCGCGACGAAGGCGCTGGTGCGCGTCTCCTCGAAGCCGAACTCCGGATGGGCGTGCAGATCGCGCCGCCAGCCGGTCATCTCCTGCACGAGCTTGTCGAGATCGATCGTCACGGGCTGTCCTCGCCTGCTTCACTCAGCCGGAAGACTATGCCGGCGCCAGTGCAACAGGCGCTGCAATTGCCCGCCCCATTTGCAAGCTTGTTTCGCAAGCGTCCGCTCAGCGGTTCAGCCGCACGCTCCCACTGATCGAGAGGTCGTAGCCACCGAACTCCTTCGCCCGCGCCGCCATGTCCGGGCTACGCATCCAGGCGAGCAGCTTCTGCGTCGCCGGCTCGAAATAGCTCCGCCGGCGCATCACCAGATCGACGTGCTCCCAGACCAGGGGGAGGAAGGCAAGGCCGAAGGCCATGGCGATTGCGCGCGCCGCGATGCCGCAATCGGCCCGTCCGGAACGGATCGCCAGCGCCAGATCCTGGCCGGTGGCGCAGATGCCGTCGGCGACGATCATCCGACCGGAGGGAACCCCGGCGCGTTCGAGCAAGCTCAGCAGCAGCAATTGCGCGCCGGCGCCGCGCTGGCGCTGGGCGAAGCGGGCGCCCTTGGCGATCGCGGCGCCGAGCCCGTCGATCCCGAGCGGATTGTCGGGTGCAAGGAGCAGCCCCTGCTCACGCCGGGCGAAATTGATCACCACCGCATCGTGCAGGGAAGGCTCGGCGCGGATCGCGGCGAGATTGGCGGCGTCGTCATCCGGCGTCGCGTGGAGATGCAGCGCCGCGATGGCGACCTCGCTGCGCACCAGCCGGTCGAGCCCGGCCTGCGACCCCTCCGCCAGCAGCGCCAGCCCGCAGCCGGATTCGCGGATCGCGAGCTCCAGCAGCGAATCCTGGCTGCCACCGACGATCGGCGGTGGCGGGACCGTGTCGAACCCGGCCGGCCGCGACAACCCGGCCTCGAGCCAGCGATCGAGGCCGCCACGCGGGAACAGCCATTTACCGGAGACCTTGGTGCAAGGCACAGCACCCTGCCCGACCAGCTCGTAGAGCTTGCGCTCCTTGAGGCGCAGATATGAGGCCGCTTCCTCGGTAGTGAGCCAGATCTGATCCTGCATCAACCTGCACATGCCTGCGCTGATTACGACATTGGCATTTGGTCGCATTGAACTCTACCAATTGCAAATGCTTGCAATCTCAAGGCGAGCGCGGGGAGCAGGCTTTGGACGTCGGCGCGATCTTTCAGGCGGCTTTTGCCTTGGTGGTCGGGCTCGATCCGGGCTTTCTCGGCATCGTCTTCCTGTCGCTGCGCGTCACCCTGACCGCCGTGCTGATCGCGGCGCTGATCGGCCTGCCGCTCGGTGCCGCCCTGGCGCTGGCACGCTTTCCTGGCCGCGCTGCCATCATCGTCTGCCTCAATGCGCTGATGGGGCTGCCGCCAGTCGTCGCCGGCCTCGCCGTCTTCCTCCTGCTCTCGCGCTCCGGCCCGCTCGGACCACTGGGCCTGCTGTTCACGCCGACAGCGATGATCATCGCACAGGTGATCCTGGTGCTGCCGATCGTGATCGCGCTGACCCGGCAGGTGATCGAGGATCTCTGGAGCGAATATCGCGACCATTTGCGCTCGGTCGGCCTGGACGGCCTGCGCGCCATCCCCACCCTGCTCTTCGACGGGCGTTTCGCGCTGGCGACGGCTCTGCTCGCCGGTTTCGGCCGGGCCAGCGCCGAGGTCGGCGCCGTCCTGATCGTCGGCGGCAACATCGCCGGCTACACCCGCACCATGACGACGGCAATCACGCTGGAGACCTCGAAAGGCGACCTGCCGCTGGCCCTCGGCCTCGGTCTCGTCCTGCTCTCGCTGACGCTCATGATCAACGCCATAGCCTTCGGCGCCAGCCGTATCGGAGCGCGCTATGCGGGTTGAGCCGCGATGCTGAGCGTATCCTCGATCCTGCCGCTCACCGTCGAGGCCGCCGCCTTCTTCGGCGACGGCAAGCTGCTGGTCGCGCCCAACAGCTTCGTCATTCCGGCCGGCGGGCTGACCGTGCTGCTCGGGCCGAACGGCGCCGGCAAGTCGCTGACCTTGCGCCTCTGCCACGGCCTGCTGACGCCGAGCCGCGGCACTGTGCGCTGGGCCGCCGGAGCCGAAGCCCGCGCCAAGGGACAGAGGAAAGGCCATGCGATGGTCTTCCAGAAACCGATCATGCTGCGCCGCTCGGTCGAGGCCAACATCACCCATGCCCTCGCCGCTGCTGGCAGCAATGGCGCCGAGCGCAAGACACGTGTGACGCAGGCGCTTCAGCGTTTCGGCCTTGGGGAACGCGCCGGCCAGCCGGCCCGCCTGCTCTCCGGCGGCGAGCAGCAGCGGCTCGCCATCGCCCGCGCCTGGGCGCTGCGGCCCGAACTGCTCTTCCTGGACGAGCCGACCTCGCAGCTCGACCCCGCCGCGACGCGCCAGATCGAGGAATTGCTCTCTGGCCTCGTCGCCGAGGGCATCACCGTGATGATGTCGACCCATGATCTTGGCCAGGCCCGCCGCCTGGCCGACCGCGTGCTCTTTCTGCATCGCGGCCGCCTGGTCGAGGACGCACTGGCCAAGGATTTCTTCGCCGGCCCCCATTCGGCCGAGGCGCGTGCATTCCTTGCCGGCGAACTGCTCTGGTGACCTACAAAGACGACAACAGGAGAAACGCCCGATGACCGCCTTGCCCCGCCGCTCTCTCCTCGCCGCCGGCCTCTTCCTCGGCCTGACCGGCATCGCGCTCGCTCAGGCTCCCGCGGCGCCGGCCGGCGAGCGCTTCATCACGGTCGCCTCGACCACCTCGACCCAGGATTCTGGCCTGTTCAACCACATACTGCCGCTTTTCAAGGCCAAGACCGGCATCGAGGTCCGCGTCATCTCGCAGGGCACAGGCCAGGCGCTCGACACCGGCCGGCGCGGCGATGCCGACGTCGTCTTCGTCCATGCCAGGGCGCAGGAGCTGAAATTCGTCGAGGAGGGCTTTTCGACCGAGCGCCGCCCGGTGATGTACAACGACTTCGTCCTGATTGGCCCCAAGAGCGATCCCGCCGGCGTCGCCGGCAGCAAGGACATCGTCGCCGCGCTGAAGAAGATCCAGGAGAAGGCCGCGCCCTTCGTCTCGCGCGGCGACAAGTCCGGCACCCATGCCGCCGAGCTCAATCTCTGGAAGGTCGCGGGCATCGACATCGCCGCACAGAAGGGCTCCTGGTATCGCGAGATCGGCCAGGGCATGGGTGCGGCGCTCAACACCTCCGGTGCGATGGGCGCCTATGTCCTCTCCGACCGCGCCACCTGGATCTCGTTCAAGAACCGCGGCGATCTCGTCATCTCGGTCGAGGGTGACCAGCGCCTGTTCAACCAGTACGGCGTGATGTCGGTGAACCCGGCCAAGCACCCGCATGTGAAGGTCGCCGACGGCAAGCGCTTCGCCGACTGGCTGACCAGCCCGGAAGGCCAGAAAGCGATCGCCGACTACAAGATCGACGGCCAGCAGCTGTTCTTCCCCAATGCCGGCCAGGCGGGGGCGTAACCTGATGCGGAGGCTCGCGCTCGCCGCCCTCGTCAGCCTGTGGCCGGCACTCGCACCGGCGCAGCAGGCGCAGAAGCCGGTGCTCCTCCACGCCGCCGGCAGCCTGAAGAATGCTCTGACCGAGGTCTCCAAGGCCTTCGAAGCCTCCGCACGGATTCCGGTCACGACCAGCTTCCGCCCCTCCGGCCTGCTGCGCGAGGCTCTCGCCAAGGGCGAACCGGCCGAGGTTTTCGCCTCCGCCAACATGGAACACCCACTTGCGCTGGCGAAGGACGGCAAGGCCGGCCCGGTCGTGCTCTTCGTCCGCAACGAGACCTGCGCCTTCGCCCGTCCCGGGCTCGACGTGACCAGCAACACCCTGCTCACGCAGATGCTCGATCCCAAGCTCAAGCTCGGCACCTCGACGCCAAAGGCCGATCCGTCCGGCGACTATGCCTGGCAGGTCTTCGCCAGGGCCGAGGCGCTGAAGCCCGGGGCCAAGGCAACGCTGGAAGCCAAGGCGCTGCAGCTCGTCGGCGGCCCGAACAGCGCCCCGACCCCGCCGGATCGCAACAGCACCGGCCATCTGCTGGCGACGGGCGCCGCCGATCTCTTCCTCGGCTACTGCACCAATGCCGATCCGATCGCGCGCGAGCAGCCCGGCATCCGCATGGTCAGGCTGCCGGAGAAGCTGCTGGTCGGGGCGGATTACGGGCTGACGGTGATGAACGGCGCTTCGCCGAACGCCTACAAGCTGGCGATGTTCATTCTCTCGCCGGATGGGCAGCGCATCCTGGCGCGGCACGGCTTCGTCGCGCCCGGCCTGCCGCGCGAAGGGAAGTGAGATCTTGGTCGCGGCGTCCCCGGTTAGCCTGTACGCCGCCGGCAGCCTGCGCGGGGCCCTGCTCGACATCGCCGACGCCTTCGAGGCCGAGACGGGGATCCCCATCTCCGGGAAATTCGGCGCCTCCGGCCTGCTCAAGGACCGGCTCATCGGGGGCGAGGCCGGCGAGGTCTTCGCCTCGGCCAATCTGGAGCATCCGCAGGCGCTGGCACGGGCCGGCCTCGCCGGCCCGGCCGTGCTCTTCGCCCGCAACGAGCTCTGCGCCTTCCTGCGGCCGGGACTGGTGGCGACGCGCGCCACTCTGCTCGATCTGATGCTCGATCCGAAGGTGAAGCTCGGTACGTCGACGCCAAAGGCCGATCCGTCGGGCGACTATGCCTTCGCCGTATTCGCCAGGGCCGAAGCGATGAAGCCCGGCGCCAGGGCCGCGCTCGAAGCCAAGGCCCTGAAGCTCACCGGTGCACCGGACTGCCTACCGGCGCCCGAAGGCCTCAACGTCTACGGTCACAAGCTGGCGAGCGGCGAGGCCGACATCTTCCTGGCCTATTGCACCAATGCCCGGCCGCTTGCGAAGGAGCAGCCGGGGATCGCGATGCTGCGCCTGCCGGACCAGCTCGCTGTCGGCGCCGATTACGGACTGACGGTGCTGAACAGGGCCTCGCAGAGCGGCTACCGGCTCGCCATGTTCATTCTCTCGCCGCAGGGCCAGGCGATTTTGGCAAGGCATGGCTTCACGGCGCCGGGCCTGCCGCGCGAGGGATAGCGGGAAGAGCGAGATCATGGACTGGCACGCGACCCGGCCCGGCGAAACCGAAGCACCCTTGCCCGAGCGGAGCGATGCCCGCCTCGTCTTCATCGGCCGCATCCGCACGCCCTTCGCGACGCGTGACGACTGCCCGCGGCAGGGCCGGCAGGACGGGCCGCTCTGCCGCGTCGAGATCGATCCGCATTGGCAGGCGGCGCTCAAGGGCATCGAGACCTTCGCCGAGCTCGATCTGCTCTACTGGATGCACGAAGCCAGGCGCGATCTGCTGACGCAGACGCCGCGTGGCGGCGATACGCTCGGAACTTTCGCGCTGCGCTCGCCGGTGCGACCGAACCCGATCGCATTGTCGCGGGTGAAGCTCGAAGGCGTCGAAGGAGGTACACTGCTGGTGCGCGGACTCGACTGCCTCGACGGCACGCCGCTCATCGACATCAAGCCGCATCGCTGCAGCCATTCGCACGGCACGACGGAAACCTCCCATGCCGCACCCTGATCGCCGCGCCGTCCTCGCTGGCCTCGGCGCGACGATCGCGGCCCCGCGCCTCGCCCGCGCCGCGACCATTCGCGATGGCGCCGGTCGCGAGATCACGATTCCCGGCAAGGTTGAGCGCATCTTCCCCGCCGGGCCGCCGGCGGCAATCCTGGTCTACACGCTCGCGCCCGACCTGCTGATCGGCTGGCCGCGCGCCAACCGGCCCGAGGAGCGCGAATTCCTGCTGCCCGGCATCGGCGACCGGCCCGAAATCGGCCGCATCACTGGCCGTGGCAACAGCGCCAATCTCGAAGCCGTGCTGCAGGCCAGGCCGGACCTCATCGTCGACTCCGGCTCGACCGGTCGCACCTATGTCGAGCTCGCCGAGCGCGTGCAGCAGCAGGCCGGCATCCCCTATGCCCTGCTTGACGGCCGCTTCGGGGAGACCCCGGCGAGCTATCGCATTCTCGGCCAGCTTACCGGCCGCAGCGAACGCGCCGAGACGCTGGCGCGCTGGTGCGAGGACAGTTTCGCGACAATCCGCGGCCGCATAGCCGCAATCCCGGCCGAGAAGCGCCCGAGCGTCTATTATGCGCGCGGCCCACGTGGGCTGGAGACCGGGCTCGGCGGCTCGATCAATGTCGAGACCCTGAGCTTCCTCGGAGCGCGCAACGCTGCCGCCGAACAGCAGGGCAGCGGTCTCGCCCAGGTCTCGCTCGAACAGGTGCTGGCCTGGAACCCCGACGTCATCGTCACCATCGACCTCGCCTTCTCCGAAAGCGTGCGCAGCGATCCGAACTGGGCCGGCGTGAAGGCGGTGCGCGAGGGCCGCGTCCATCTCTCGCCGAAGCTGCCCTTCGGCTGGGTCGACTTCCCGCCCTCGGTCAACCGGGCGATCGGCCTGTGGTGGCTGGCAAAGCTGCTCTATCCCGCGCAATTCCCCGAGGACATCCGCAAGCTCGCCCGCGACTTCCACACGCTGTTCTACCAGGTGACGCCGAGCGAGGCGCAGCTCGACCGCGTGCTGGCCGGGCGGGGGTGATGGTTCACCATCTCAGTCATCCCGGGCGGCCGGAGGGAGACCCGGGATCCATGCCTGAACCGTTCCGGAATGGACCCCGGATCGGCGCGGCTTCGCCGCTTGTCCGGGATGACCATGTCGTGGTCACTTGGCCGGCGAAACGCCGTTGATCCGATGACCTCCTCCCTGCGCGGCAATCTGATCGCCCTTCTCCTGCTGGCGCTCGCCGTGCTCGCCGCCTTCGCGCTCGGGCGCTTTCCGGTCGCTCCCGGCGATCTCGGCCGCCTCGCCTGGTCGGTTCTCACCGGCGAGCCCTCCGGCCTTCCGGCCCAGGTCGAGACCGTGGTCTGGAACATCCGCGGCCCGCGCATCGTCGCGGCGATCCTGTGCGGATCGGCGCTCGCCATTGCCGGCTGCGCCTTCCAGGGCCTGTTCCGCAATCCGCTGGTCTCGCCTGATATTCTCGGGGCTTCCTCGGGCGCGGCGCTCGGCGCGGTCATCGGCATCTATCTCTCGCTCGGCCTGTTCGGCATCCAGCTAGCCGCCTTCGCAGGCGGGCTGGTCGCGGTCGGCGCCGTCTACGCAGTGGGATCGACGATCCGGCGCGGCGATCCGGTTCTCGTGCTGGTGCTGACCGGCGTCGTCGTCGGCTCGCTGCTCGGCGCCGGCATCGGCCTGGTGAAGTACTGGGCCGATCCGTACAACCAGCTCCCGGCCATGACCTTCTGGCTGCTCGGCAGCCTCGCGGGAACGGCCAAGCCCGATCTCGTCCCTCTGCTCGGCCCGGTCCTGATCGGCGCCGTCATCCTGCTGGCGCTGCGCTGGCGCATGAACGTGATGTCGCTGCCGGAGGAGGAGGCGCGCGCGCTCGGCCTCGCGACCGGCCCGCTACGGATCGCCATCGTCGCCGCCGCGACGCTGGTGACGGCGGCGAGCGTCGCGGCTGCCGGCATCATCGGCTGGGTCGGCCTCGTCGTGCCGCATCTCGCGCGCTTCCTCGTCGGTCCCGATTTCGGCCGTCTCATGCCGACGGCAGCGCTGCTCGGCGGCGGCTACCTGCTCGCCATCGACACGCTGGCGCGGATCGCCGCCCCGGTCGAAACGCCGCTCGGCATCCTCACCGCCGTGATCGGCACGCCCTTCTTCATCTGGCTGCTGGCCTCGGCGCGCGGAGGCTGGTCGTGAGACTCGAAGCCTCCGCCCTGGCCTATGGCTATCGCGAGCGCGAGATCGGCCGCGACATCGCGCTCGACCTTGCCGGCGGCGAGGTCTTGGCCCTGCTCGGCCCCAACGGCCATGGCAAGACGACGCTGCTGAAGACCCTGCTCGGCCTGCTGCCGGCCAAGGGCGGCACGCTCACACTTGACGGCAGGCCGCTCGCCGCAATGTCTGTGGGCGAGCGCGCCCGTGCCCTCGCCTATGTGCCGCAGGTCCATGCCGGCACCTTCGCCTTCGCCGTGAGCGAGGTCGTTCTGATGGGGCGGACCGCCCGCTCCAGCCTGTTCGCGGCACCGTCGGGCCATGACCGGGACGTGGTACGGGCGATGCTGGACCGGCTCGGCATCGCGCATCTGGCGCAGCGCCCCTATACCGAGATCTCAGGCGGGGAGCGTCAGCTTGTGATGATTGCCCGCGCGCTGGCGCAGGAGCCGCGCTACGTCATCTTGGACGAACCGACGGCGAGCCTCGATTTCGGCAATCAGGGCAAGGTGATGAACCAGATCCGCCGCCTCGCCGGCGAGGGCCTCGGCGTGCTCTTCACCACCCACGACCCAAACCAAGCGCTGCGCTATGCCGACCGGGCGATGCTGCTGCGCGACGGCCGGGCCCTCGCCAGCGGCAAGGCACGCGAACTCATGACGCCGGAGCGGCTCGCCGCGCTCTATGGCGTTGCGATCGAGACCGTCAGGGGCGAGGACGGGAAGCTCGCCTTCCTGCCGGGCTGAACGGCCCAATCCCGTCACAATGTCCTGATGAAGTTTACCTTAAGGCAGGACATGGCGTGGGAGTTTGGCGCGCCGGCGGTCGACCCCGCTTTCGGCGGCTCGATCTGCCGGCCTTTTGGATACGGGGGACATCCGCATGAAGCGCATCATCGCGGCCGCGCTCGTCGTCGGCCTGGCCGTCATGTCCGATGCCTCGCTGCAAGCGCAGCAGCCCTCGCAAGCCTCGATCGAAGCGCTACTGCCGGAATTCGAGAAGCAGGTCGCCGAGGGCATGAAGGCCTTTTCGGTGCCGGGCGTCGCCGTCGGCGTGATCCACGAGGACAAGCTGATCTTCGCCAAGGGCTTCGGCGTCCGCGCGGTGGGCAAGCCGGAGCAGGTCACGCCGGAGACGATCTTCCAGATCGGTTCGACCACCAAGGCCTTCTTCACCACCACGCTTGCGCAGGCGGTCGATGCCGGCCGGCTCGGCTGGAATGATCCGGTCATCGACCATGTCCCCGAATTCCAGCTCGCCGACCCCTGGGTCACCCGCGATTTCCGCGTGCTCGATATCGCCGCCCAGCGCTCGGGCCTGACGGCTTACGTCAACGACGCTCTCACCATGCTGGGCTACGACAGACAGACGCTGATCCGCTCGCTGCGGGTCGCGCCGCAACTCGGGCTGTTCCGCTCCGATTTCCGCTATCTCAACATCCCGCATGTCGTCGGCGGCGAGATCGTCGCCAAGGTCAACGGCACGCCCTCCTGGTTCGACTCGCTGAAGACCAGCCTGCTGACCCCGCTCGGCATGGGCGAGACGACCGCCACGGCCGAGGCGATCACCGCGGTGCCCAACCATGCGCAGGGCCATCGTTTCGCCGAGCCGCCCATCGCCGTGCCCTTTCATCCCTCGTTCCCCTATGCGCTCGGGCCGGCCGGAGCGCTCAACTCGAACATCCCCGACATGGCGAAATGGCTGCGCCTGCAACTCGGCCGCGGCCATTTCGAGGGCAAGATCCTGGTGTCCGAGGACAATCTCGACGTCACCTGGACGCCGCGCGTCGCCATGAGCGAGCGCAGCTCCTATGCCGTCGGCTGGGTCGCGACCGCGACGCCGCGCGGCCGAATCATCTGGCACAATGGCGGCACGGCCGGCTTCGGCGCCCATGCCGGCTTCCTGCCCGACGGCAAGACCGGCATCGTCATCCTGACCAATCTCGAAAATCTCGGCCTGCCGGACGCGCTGGCGATGTGGTTCTACGACCGCGTGCTCGGCAATCCCGCCGTCGACAATGTCGGCCTCGCAGCCGCCGCCGCGAAGACCCGTCGCGAAGCGGCGCAGGCGGAAGCTGCCGGTTTCGTACCCGGCCCGATCTCGCCACTCGCCGCCGGCTTTTCCGGCAGCTACGCCTCGCCGATCCTGGGCGAAGCCACCGTCGCGCTCACTGGCGGGAAGCTCGGCCTGACGCTGGAGAAGACCGAGGCGCAGCTCCTGCTCGAGCCGAACAGGGACGATCCCTACCTGTTCCAGGCGCGGCTGGCCCCGGTCGGCGCCTTCGTCGCACCGGCCGAGATGTCCGGCGGCGAGCCCTTTGTCCGCCTGCGCTTCGAGACCGACGCCGCCGGCAAGATCAGCCAGATGCGCTGGCTCAGCCCCGAGCTGCCGCATAGCTTCGCGCGCTCGGCCCAGTGACGAGGGGGAGCATCACCATGACGATCCGTATCGCCCTCCTGTCGTTCGCCGCCGCTCTTGCCGTCGGCTCCAGTGTCTCGGCCGCGCCTGCCTTCGCGCCTCTCTCCGGGGTCGCCTCCGCACTGCCGGTCGAGCCTGCCCGCTCGGCCCTGCGCAAGTTCTTCGACGCGCTCGGCGACGACGACGTCAACGATGATCACTACGACTGGAACGACTATCGCGACGCGACCTCGCGAAAGGACCGCATCCGCGACTGGCAGCGCATGCAGCTCGACGCCCAGAAGGATTACTGGCGCCAGCAGAAGGACGCGCAGAAGCGGGCGATCAAGGCCCAGCGCGGCTGGTAGATTGCCGGCGTTGCGGCGGCTACGTCAGGGATTGGCAGGAAACCGTCCCACCCCCCTTACCTTTCCCCATCGGGCTGTTGCATAGTCGCCCGGACGTGGCGTCATGACGCCACAGGATGGGGAATGGACATGAAGACCTTAGCTCTCGCCGCGGCGCTGCTCGCCGGCGGCACCCTCGCCGCTTCCGCGCAGCAGCTCGCGCCCAGCCCGACGCTCGACGCCATCAAGGCGCGTGGCCATCTCGAATGCGGCGTGCATCTCGGCCTGCCCGGCTTCTCCTTCGCCAATGACAAGGGCGAATGGACCGGTCTCGACGTCGATTACTGCAAGGCGCTCGCCGCCGCCGTGCTCGGCGACGCCACCAAGGTCAAGTTCACGCCGACCTCGGTGCAGCAGCGCTGGCCGATCTTGCAATCGGGCCAGGTCGACCTGCTCTCGCGCAACTCGACCATCACCTTCTCGCGCAACGCCACGCTGGGCCTGAACTTCCAGGGCATCAACTTCTACGAGGGCCAGACCTTCATCGTCCGCAAGAAGGCGAACGTGAAGTCGGCCGAGGAGCTCGACGGCGCCTCGGTCTGCGTCGCCGCCGGCTCGACCGAGGAGAAGAACGCCGCCGACTGGTTCCGCGAGCGCAACCTCAAGGTCACCATCACCAACTTCCAGAAGAACGACGACGCGATCACGGCCTATGACAGCGGCCGCTGCGACGCCTACACCGCCGGCGTCGGCGCCCTCGCAGGCCAGCGCGCCAAGCTCAAGGTTCCGGACGACCACGTCATCCTGACCAAGCCGATCTCGAACGATCCGCAGGGCCCGGTCACCCGCTATGGCGACGAGCGCTGGCAGCTGATCGTGCGCTGGGTGCTGAACGGCACCATTGCCGCCGAGATGCTCGGCGTCACCTCCAAGAACGTCGACGAGATGAAGGCCAACTCGAAGAACACCGAGGTCCGCCGCCTGCTCGGCGCCGAGGGCGGCTTCGGCGCGATGATGGGCCTGCCTGACGACTGGATGTACAAGGCGATCAAGCAGGTCGGCAACTATGGCGAAAGCTTCGAGCGTACCGTTGGCATGGAGTCGCCGCTGAAGCTCGAGCGCGGCCAGAACCAGCTCTGGACCAAGGGCGGCCTGCTCTTCACCCCGCCGTTCCAGTGAGATGCTCCCGAGATGGTCGGGCTTGACCCGACCATCTCGGAAACCAGCCTTCGTGTCAGGAGATTCTCGGGTCGCAGCTTAGCTGCGCCCGAGAATGACGCCCCAAGCCGGACGGCCGCCCCTTGAGCAAAGCCTTCGCCTTCATCAACGACAAGCGCGTCCGCGACGTCTTCTACCAGGCGGCGCTGTTGATCGGCCTCGTGGCGCTGCTGGTCTATTTCATCCGCAACGCCTCGCAGAACATGGTCCAGGCCGGCATCGCCTCGGGCTTCGACTTCCTCTGGCGCACCTCGGGCATCGAGGTGCCCTTCGTCCTGACCAACTACACCCAGTCCGACAACATCCTCGCGCTGTTCTGGGCCGGCGTCGCCAATACGATGCTGGTGACGGTGATCGCGCTGGTGCTGTCGACCGCGCTCGGCTTCCTGATCGGCATCGCCAGGCTCTCCTCGATCTGGCTCGTCCAGGCGATCGCGGGCGCCTATGTCGAGTTCGTCCGCAATATCCCGCTCTTGTTCTTCGTGCTGTTCTGGTATTTCGGCGTCATCGCCGCTCTGCCCGCCCCGCGTGAGAGCCTCTCGGTCTTCGGCGTCGCCTTCCTCAACAATCGCGGCCTGACCATTCCGCTGCCCGATGCCGGCGCGAACTTCAAATACGCCTTCATCGCGATCGCGATCTCCTGCCTGCTGCACTGGCTCTTCCTGCGCTGGGCCAGGCGACGCAAGGAGGAGACCGGACAGGACGCGCCGATCCTGCGCGTCGGTCTCGTCCTGCTGCTGCTCATCCCCGCCCTCGCGCTCGCCTGGGCGACGCTGGCGACGCGCTGGGACATTCCCGTGCTGCGCGGCTTCAATTATCGCGGCGGCTTCGTCGTCATCCCCGAATTCGTCGCGCTGCTCGCGGCGCTGGTCACCTACACCGCCGGCTTCATCGCCGAGATCGTGCGCGGCGGCATCCAGTCGGTGCCGCACGGCCAGATCGAGGCGTCGAGCGCGCTGGGCCTGCGCCCCGGCCCGACGCTGCGGCTCGTCACCATCCCGCAGGCACTGCGAGTGATGACGCCGCCGATGACCAACCAGTACCTCAACGTTCTCAAGAACTCGTCCTTCGGCGCCGCCATCGCCTATCCCGACGTGGTCAGCCTGTTCATGGGCTCGGCGCTCAACAACACCGGCCAGGCGATCGAGATCATCGCCATGACGCTTGCAGTCTATCTCGTCATCGGCCTCGCGGTCTCGGCCTTCATGAACTGGTACAATGCTCGCATCGCGCTGGTGACCAGATGAGCGCCGCCGCATCCCTCCCGACCAACTGGCGCGAGCGCCTGTTCGGATCGCCGACCATCACCGTGGTGACGCTGCTGCTCGCCGCGTTGATCGCCTGGATCGCCGTGCCGATCATCCGCTGGGCCCTGATCGACGCGACCTGGAGCGGCCAGACCCGCGCCGACTGCGCCGGCACCGGCGCCTGCTGGGTCTTCATCAAGGCCCGCTTCGGCCAGTTCATGTACGGCTTCTATCCCATCGAGGAGCGCTGGCGGCCGAACCTTGCCGGCATCCTCTTCGCGCTCTCCGGCGCCGCGATCGTCTTCGCGCCGAAGCGGCTGAAGCTGGGCCTCGGCCTCGCTGCGCTCGTCATCCTGCCACCGCTCGGAATCTGGCTGCTCGCCGGCGGCTTCGGCCTCAGGCCGATCGAGACGCGCGAATGGGGCGGGCTGATGCTGACCGTCTTCATCTCGATCTATGCCAGCCTGATCGCGATCCCGCTCGGCATCCTGCTCGCGCTCGGCCGCCAGTCCGAGCTCAAGGTGGTCAAGCTGATCTCGGTGCTGTTCATCGAGTTCTGGCGCGGCGTTCCGATCATCGCGGTGATCTTCCTGGCCTCGCTGCTGCTGCCGCTGATCATGCCGGCCGGCATCGGCGTCGACCGGCTGGCCCGCGCCGTCATCGGCCTCGGCTTCTGCATCGCCGCCTATATGGCCGAAGCCGTGCGCGGCGGCCTGCAGGCGCTGCCGAGGGGCCAGCGCGAGGCGGCGACCGCGCTCGGCCTGTCCTACTGGAAGGCGACCTGGTTCATCATCCTGCCGCAGGCGCTGCGCATCTCGCTGCCGGCGATCACCAACGAGTTCATCGCGCTGGTCAAGAACACCACACTGGTGCTGGTGGTCTCGATCCTCGACCTGCTCGGCATCGCCCAGGCCTCGCTCGCCGATCCCGCCTGGGTCGGCATGAACATGGAGGCCTATGTCTTCTCCGGCGCCATCTACTGGCTGATCTGCTTTGCGCTCTCGCGCTGGAGCAAGAGCCTGGAGACCAAGCGGGGGCGGTAGCGGGTCCACAGCGCGTCATGCTCGGGCTCGACCCGAGCATCTCAGGCCGGAGGACCTCCAGCTAGCGCCTTCTCGTCATGAGATTCTCGGGTCTGCGCTTCGCTCCGCCCGAGAATGACGGGTTCATTCGGAAGCGATGAGCCTGTACAACCCAGCCCATGCAAGAGACCGTCGGCCTCGCCCGCCTCTTCCTCCGGCTCTGGCGCCAGGCCTGGCCCGTCCTGCTGCTGCTCGCGACGCTCGGCTCCATTGCCAATGAGCTGTTGCTGCCGCTGGCAGTGAGGCTCGGCTATCTCAACAGCCTCGCGGGCTTCGCCATGCTCGCGCTGCTGGTCCTCGCCAAGCTCGTCGTCACCGTGCTGATGTTCATCGCCTTGCGGCCCTATCTGCCGGCGGTCTCGGCCCTACAGATCGCCGGCGCGAGCCAGCAGCCCGACACACCGCAGCCGGCCGGTGCGCGCGCCGTGATCGGGCTCGTGGCTCTCGCCCTCGTCCCGTTCTTCGCCTACTACGCCGCCTGGGGCTTTCTCGGCGACACCGTCCGCGACTATTCGGTCAGGGCGCTGTCGGAAGCCGGCTTCGGCGAGAAGCTCGATGTCCTCGCCGTGCCGCTTTCACTCTGGCTCGCGCTCGCCATCGGCCTTGCCTGGCTGGTGCGCAAGCTCGCCAAAGCCGCCCAGAGCCGTCGGCCCTCGCCCTTCTGGCAGTTCCTGGTGATCGCTTGCGATGCCAATTGGATCTTCGTCGGCCTCTACGCCCTGTCCCGCTGGAAGGACACGGCCTGGACCTGGCTCAAGACCGTCGCCCTGCCCTATCTCCGGCACATCCAGGACTGGACGCTGTCGCTGATCGGCAAGGCCCAGGCGGCGACGCCGGAGGCGATCGACCTCGCTGCACCGCCTTTCAGCACCAGCCTGCAGAGCCTCTTCCTCTATGCATTGCTACCGCTGGTCTGGCTGCTGATGGCCGCGACGGTCTATGGCTATGACGCCAAGGACCCGTCCGCGCTCGCCCGCGACCGGCGCGCCGCCGCCGCTCTGGCGCGCTGGCAAGCGGCGCCGAAGGCTATTCGCGACTTCGCCGAGCATTTCATCGGCGGCTATCGCTCGCGCTATCTGCCGGTCGTCAACAGCGTCCGTCTCGCCTTCGGCGCCAGCCTTTCGGTGCTGATCGCGCTCGTCGTCGGCTATCGCTTCATCGGCTTCGCCGCAGCCTGGCTCTGGATCGGCCTTACTCTCCTGATCGGCCCGCTCGATCTCGACAGTTGGCAGGTGATCGCCAACGCCATCGCCTTCCTGCTCGGCGGCCCCAGCGAAATCCGCGGCGGCATCCTGGTCGAGAGCCTGCGCATCTGCCTGCTGGCGGCAGTCATGGAGACCGCCGTCGCCGCGCAGAGCCGTAGCGGCGCTAGCCCGGAATCTCGAAGCGCAGATAGTGCGGCCGCCCGGCCGGCAGGCTGAGCACCGGCCTGACTTGCCGGTCCATCCCGGCCGGCAGCACGAAGCCCTCGCTGACTCTGAGTGTCACGCCGGCGGTCGGCTTGCTCGCCAGCGCCTGCGTGCAGGTCGGAATGGTCCGACCACGCCGCTCCGGCAGGCGATTGACCTCGCTCGGCGTCAGGAATTGCGGCGACCAGCGCCGTCCGTCCGGCGCTTCCAGCACCAGCCGGCACGGCAGCACGGCGAAAGCCTCGGGATCGCGCACCACCGCTTCCATGTCGAGCAGCATGACGGCCCGGCCATCCGCTCGCTCGGCGACACGGCGCAGACCCATCAGCTTCCAGTCGGCGCCGCCAAGGCTCGCTGCGGTGCTGGCCGGGACCTCCCGCGCGAAGAGCTCTCGCGAGCGCCACCACTCCCACGCATTCTCATGGGATTGCAGGACAATGCCGAGCGCCAGCGCCATCGGCAGCGCCCAAAGACTGATACGCCGCATCCGCAAGACACTCGGCGAGACCACAGCCTCACTCATAGGCGAGCTCGCTCAGGTCGATCAGCGGCGCAGGCGTGTCCAGCGTCGCGGGCAAGGCGATCTCCGCCTGCGTATCCAGCCGCGGCCAGCGCGAGGCGGCCACCAGCAGCGTCGCGCCCGCGACCGATTCGCGCGGGATCTCGAAGATGACGAGACCCCGCTGCGGCAGGCCGGGCTCGAGCCGGTCCGTTCCGAGCAGGCGCGGCGCGCCCTGAAACCGCGGGCTGGCGACGAAACGCGCACCCTGCGCGCTGCGCCAGATCGCGCTGCCGACATTGACTGATGCGGGCTGGGCTTCGAGAGCGGCGATCACCAGCGCGAACACCCCGCCCGTATCGCGCTCGACCTCGCGGCCATAGGCCTTGAAGCGCAGTCTCTCGGCGAGCAGCACCTTATCGGCCCGCACCGAGAAAGTCCGGCCGGTCAGCGTCTCGCCAATTTTACCCGTAAGCGGGATCGGCCCGGTGATCTCGGCATAGCCCGGCGTATAGCGCTGCATGCCGACAAGCAGCACGGCCGCCAGCACCAGCGCGCCGAGCTTGGCGAAAGCACCGCTCACGGCTTCACCTCGACGCGGGCGACCGGCAGGGTGGCAGCCGCGATCGGCTTGCGGTTGAACCAGCCCGGCGCGGCGAGCAGATTGTCGCGCGGCTTGAAGGTCTCGCCATTGACGACGAGGCGCAATCGCTCCGGCGGCTTCGCGCCGGGCGCCAGCCGCCAGATCACCTGCACGCGCTCGGGCAAGCCCGGCTGCAAGGCGCTCAGCATGGCCTTGTCGCGCATCAGCCAGAAGGTCGGACTGGGCTGCAGCCCCTCGACCGGTGGATCGACGATGAGGATGCGCGCGAAGGTATTGTCGGTTTCAGAGCTGCGATTGCCGACGTCAAGATCGAGCGCCAGGAACTGCGCGCCGTCGGGCGCAGGCGGTCCGTCCGGCCGCGACTGCGTCGTCAGCCTGGCCTCATGCAGCGCGATGCGCCACCGGCCGGCATCGAGCGGCGTGCCGGCGGCGAGCGCCGGCAGCACCGGCGGCTCCAGCGCTTCGAGCAGGCTTTGGCCGGAGGTGATGGCGAGCGCCAGCAATCCGCCGATGCCGATCGTGAGCTTCGAGCTGATGGCCTGGCGCAAGCCCGCCAGCCAGGAGACAATCATGCGCGCACTGAGATCCTTCGCGCCCCCCGGCGCGGCAAGATAGTCGGCGCGGCCGCGAGTGCAACCCGCAGTATCAGCCTTTCATGTAGTCGTGGATCTTGCGGCCGAAGGGCAGCGTCAGGTCGGCGATGAAGTGATGCGCACCCAGCACCTTGCGCACCGGCAGATCGGCGACCGGCGCGTTGACGTGCGGGATCAGGTGGAGCCGGCCCGGGCCGATCCAGGAACCCTTCACCGTGATGTCGGTGAGGTTGAGCGCGACGAGCTGGCAGATCTCCGGCTCGCCGTCGACGCCGGGGATGATCTTCAGGTTGACCTGCGTCTTGGTCAGCATCGCGGTGGTCTTCACGCCGTTGCCGGCGAGGCTTTCGTGCTTGTAGCCCATCGTGCCCATGGCGACCTGCTGGCCGGCATATTCGAGCGTGCCGGTCAGGGTGTCCTTGACCACTTCGAGCTTGGGATGGGCGTACTTCTTCGGGAAGCCCCAGATTTCGCGGCCGGCCGAGATCGGCGGCTCGATGTCGAGATACATCTGCGAGACGAAGCTGACCTCCTCCTCGCCGAACAGGCAGGGGATGACGATGCCGGTCTCGGTATAGGTGCCGAAGCCGGAGGAATCCGGCATTTTGATCCACTCGTAATGCACGATCGGCTGCGCTGTCGGCATCAGCGGCTCGGGCAGGTGGTGGCGGATCAGCTCCGGATCGGTCTCGTAGCTGATCACCATGTATTCGCGGTCGATGAAGCGATAGGGCCCGGCCGGATAGCTCGGCCCGGCGAGCGGCATCGAGGGCAGGTCGAGGATCTGCTGGCGGTTCATGGCGATGCCCTCACTGCGCGGTCCAGCCGCCATCGACCGGCAGGATGACGCCGGTGATCGACTTTGCCGCATCGGAAGCCAGGAAGACAGCGAGCGCCGCCACCTCCTCGCTGGTGACGAACTGCTTGGTCGGCTGCGCGTGCAGCAGCACGTCGTTGACGACCTGCTCCTTGGTGAGATTGCGCGCCGCCATGGTCTCGGGGATCTGCTTCTCGACCAGCGGCGTCCAGACATAGCCGGGACAGATCGCGTTGGCGGTAATACCGAAGGTCGCCGCTTCCAGCGCGACCGTCTTGGTCAGCCCGGCGATGCCATGCTTGGCCGCGACATAGGCCGATTTGAACGGCGAGGCGACCAGCGCATGGGCCGAGGCCGTGTTGATGATCCGGCCCCATTTGCGTTGCTTCATGCCCGGCAGCGCCGCACGGATGGCATGGAAGGCAGCCGAGAGGTTGATCGCGATGATCGCGTCCCATTTCTCGACCGGGAATTCCTCTATGGCTGCGACGAACTGGATGCCGGCATTGTTGACGAGGATGTCGACGCCGCCGAACTCGGCTTCCGCCTCGGCGATCATCGCAGCGATCGCCCCGCCATGGGCCATGTCGGCCGGCGAATAGCGTGCCTTCACGCCGAAATCGGCCTCTATGCCAACGCGCTCCTGCTCGATCGCCTCCGGCGCGCCAAAGCCGTTGATGACGATGTTGGCGTCCTCCGCCGCATAGGCGCGGGCGATGGCGAGGCCGATGCCGGAGGTCGAGCCGGTGACGACGGCCGTCTTGCCTTTGAGCATGCGTGATCTCCCCAGCCACGAGGCTGCGACGCGAAGCTGCGTCGCAAGGTCCATGCCGCTGAGGTGGAAGAGCAAGCTGACGGGGCGATGAAGCTTGCCTGACGGGACAATGACACCGATATCTGGTGCCATCCGCGTCACATGCCTGTCACCGCCCGCCCCCCAGACATGGGCAACTCCAGCTCTTCCTGACGATCGAGCGAACGGAATCCGCGCCATGAACGCCCCTTTTGCGCCGTCCTCCACCGACCGCTATCTCGGCTGGCGCCCGGAGCGCTGCGACCGCGTCGCGCTGGTGCTCCAGGGCGGCGGCGCGCTCGGCGCCTACCAGGCCGGGGTCTATCAGGCGCTGCACGAGGCCGATATAGCCCCGGACTGGGTCTCCGGCGTCTCGATCGGCGCGATCAACGCGGCGATCATCGCCGGCAATCCGCGCGAGCGGCGCATCGAACGGCTGCAGGAGTTCTGGGACCGCATCACCGACCGCAAGGTCTGGTGGTTCACGCCCGAGGGCGACATCTTCCGTCAGGCGCGCAATGCGACCTCGTCCTTCCTGACCACCATGCTCGGCCAGCCCGGCTTCTTCGAGCCGCGGCGCACCAATGCCTGGCTGGCGCCGGCCGGAGCCACCGACGCGACCAGCTTCTATGACACCTCACCGCTCCGCGAGACCCTGCTCGAGCTGGTCGATTTCGACCTGATCAACAGCAAGAAGGTCCATTTCTCGGTCGGCGCCGTCAACGCGCTCTCGGGAAATTTCGTCTATTTCGACAACACCCAGGAGGAGATCGCGCCCGAGCACGTCATGGCCTCGGGCGCCCTGCCGCCGGCATTTCCGACCGTCCAGATCGGCACCGAGCATTACTGGGATGGCGGCATCGTCTCGAACACGCCGCTGTCGCATCTGCTCGCCCAGGAGGACACGCTGAACTCGCTGATCTTCCAGGTCGACCTGTTCTCCTCACGCGGCCCGATCCCGCGGACAATGCAGGACGTGATGGGGCGCCACAAGGACATCATGTACTCCTCGCGCACCCGCATGGTCACCGACCTGTTCCAGACCCTGCAGGGCTGGAAGAAGAAGACCCATGAGGCTCTCAGCCACATCCCCGAGGACGCCCTGAACGAAGAGGATCGCAAGCTCCGCGACGAGCTCGCCTTGATCCCCGAGCACACCATCCTGCAATTGATCTACCAGCAGAAGAGCTATGAGAGCCATGCCAAGGACCACGAGTTCTCGCGCACCTCAATGAGCGACCACTGGCACTCCGGCTACGAGGACACCAAGCAGACGCTGACCCGCAAGGACTGGCTGACGATCCCGCCGGATGGCGCGGGGATCGTCACCCACGACGTCCATCGCGATTTCGAGCGGCGCTGAGCGTCAGCGCTCCTGCGGCGGCGTGGAGCGAAGCAGCTCGGTCCGCTCGCGCCGCTGTTCTTGCGTCCATTGCGAATGGTGGCGCTTCGTGCCAGCGGGGCGGTTCGCCAGGCCAAGGCCAAGCCCGCCCCAGTCGCCAACCGGCCGGATCGGCCGCTGCACGAAGCCGCCGCCGCAGCTCGGGCAGACGTTTTCCAGCGTCTTCTCGGCGCACTCCGCACAGTAGGTGCATTCATAGCTGCAGATCCGCGCCTCCAGCGAGTTTGGCGGCAGGTCGCAATCGCAGAGTTCGCAGTTCGGCCGCAGCTCCAGCATGGCATCTTTCCCTCTCGTCGCAGGGACTGGATGCCATGAGGGGACGATGTCATAAATGACAAGATGACCTCGTTTCCTGCCATCCCTGTCACGGCGCGGATCCGCGTCGTCATCATGCTCTTCCCGCGCACCAAGCTGCTCGACGTCACCGGCCCTCTGCAGGTCTTCAACGACGCGAAACGCGCCGACGGCAGCGCAGTCTATGAGATTATCCTGACCTCCGAGGACGGCGGCCCGGTCGAGACCGATGCCGGCGTGCCGCTGCCGAGCATCCGCCTCGCCGAGGCTGCGGCCCGGCCAATCGATACGTTGCTGGTCTCAGGCGGGCGCTCGGCGCTGGACGCTGCCGGCTCGGCGGCGCTGCTCGCCTTCCTGCGCGATCAGAGCGGCAAGGTCCGCCGCCTCGGCTCGATCTGTCTCGGCGCCTTCATCCTCGCCGCCGCCGGCCTGCTCGACGGCTGCGAGGCGACGACGCATTGGGAATACACCGAGCGCCTGAGCACGGCCCATCCGGCGACGACGGTCATGCCGGACGCGATCTTCGTCAGCAATGGCCGGATCTGGACCTCGGCCGGCGTCTCCACCGGGATCGACATGGCGCTCGCAATGGTCGAGGAGGATCTCGGCCGCAAGACCGCGCTCGATCTGGCCCGCGACCTCGTGCTCTACCTCAAGCGCCCTGGGGGCCAGGCACAGTTCAGCGGCGAATTGCAGCGCCAGTCGCGAGATGCCGCCGGGCGCTTCGAGCGCTTGCACGCCCATATGCGCGAGCATGCGGCCCGCGACCTCTCGGTGCCGGAGCTCGCCCGCGTGATGGCAATGAGCCCACGCCATTTCGCCCGGGTCTATGCGCAGGAGACCGGCATCAGCCCCGCCAAGGCGGTCGAGGCGGTCCGGCTCGATCTTGCCCGCGATCTGCTTGAAGAAACGGATATCGGCATCCAGCAGGTCGCGGTGCGCGCCGGCTTCGGCGACGACGAGCGTCTGCGCCGCGCCTTCCTGCGCCGCTATGGGGTCGCGCCGGGCGAGTATCGGACGCGCTTTGGCCACGCGCGCACCGGCTAGCTGCGCCCCAGCTCCACCGGCACCGAATAGGAGCGCTTCACCCGCCCGAGCGCGAAGCTCGATTCGATCGAGGCGACATTGTCGAGCCGCGTCAGCTTGTCCTTGAGGAAGCGCTCATAGGCGGCGAGGTCGCTGACGATGATGCGCAGGAGATAGTCGCGCTGCCCGGTCATCAGATAGCAGTCGGCGACCTCGGGCCAGCGCGACACCGCGGCGGCGAAGCGGTCGAGCTCCTCCTCGCGCTGGCGCTCCAGCTTGATCGAGGCGAAGACCGAGACGGGCAGGCCGAGCTTCTCCTGGTTCACGATGGCGACATAGCCCTCGATGATCCCGGCCTCCTCCAGCAGGCGCACCCGCCTGGCACAGGGGCTGGGCGAGAGGCCAACCTTGCCGGCCAGCTCCTGCACGCTGATGCGACCGTCAACCTGCAAGGCCTGGACGATGCGGCGATCGATCTCGTCGAGCTTGAACTCTGGCATTTTCCCTCGCCTCGCCGCGACAGGTTAGCGGAAACCGCCAAATCCGTCAGCCGGCGAGGCGGTCTTTAGCTGCCTTCCCCAAGGCAATTGTGCATGATGTCCCGGCCCAAGGAGCACCGCGATGTCCGATCCCCGTCTGCCCATCCTCGCCGAGCTGGAGAAGAAGATTCTCTGGCTGGCCTCGTGGACGATCCACAACGCCAACCACATCCGCCCGAACGATGACGGGATGAAGGTCGGCGGCCACCAGGCCTCCTCGGCCTCGCTGGCGACGATCATGACGGCGCTCTACATGGCCGCGCTGAAGCCGCAGGACCGGGTCGCGGTGAAGCCGCACGCCTCGCCCATTTTCCACGCCATCAACTATCTGATGGGCCTGCAGACGCGGGAGAAGCTCGAGAACTTCCGCGGCTACAAGGGCGCGCAGAGCTATCCCTCGCGCACCAAGGACATCGACGACGTCGACTTCTCGACCGGCTCGGTCGGCCTCGGCGTCGCGCAGACGCTCTTCTCCTCGCTGGTCCAGGACTATGTGAAGGCGCATGGCTGGGGCGGCGACACGCCGGAGGGGCGCATGGTCGCGCTGATCGGCGATGCCGAGCTCGACGAGGGCAACATCTTCGAGGCCCTGATGGAGGGCTGGAAGCACGGTGTGCGCAACACCTGGTGGGTGATCGACTATAACCGTCAGTCGCTCGACGCCGTCGTCCGCGAGGGCCTCTATGACCGGATCGAGCAGATGTTCCGCGCCTTCGGCTGGGACGTCGTCACGCTGAAATACGGCTCGCTGCAGCAGGCTGCCTTCAAGGAAAAGGGCGGCGAGCGGCTGAAGGCCTGGATCGATTCCTGCCCGAACCAGCTCTATTCGGCCCTGACCTTCCAGGGTGGCGCCGCCTGGCGCAAGCGCCTGATGGACGATCTCGGTGACCAGGGCCCGGTCACCAGGCTGATCGAGAAGCGCTCCGACGCCGAGCTTTCGGCGCTGATGTGCAATCTCGGCGGCCACGATCTGCCCTCGCTGCTCGAGGCGTTCGAGGGCATCACGCATGACCGGCCGGTCTGCTTCCTCGCTTATACGGTCAAGGGCTTCGGCCTGCCGCTGGCCGGGCACAAGGACAACCATGCCGGCCTGATGACCAAGGAGCAGATGGAAGGCTTCAAGGCCGCCAACAAGGTCCGGCCCGGCCATGAATGGGACCTGTTCGAGGGGCTGGCGCTGCCCGAGAAGGAAATCCGCGCCTTCCTCGACAAGGTGCCGTTCTTCGCCAAAGGCCGCCGGCGCCATTCGGCTCCGGCCCTGCCGGTCCCGGCCAGGCTCGGGGCAGGCATCCAGGCGACGATGTCGACGCAAGCTGGCTTCGGCAAGGTGCTGGACGAGTTGGCGAAGCTCGGCGGCCCGCTCGCCGACCGCATCGTGACGACGGCGCCGGACGTCACCGTCTCGACCAATCTCGGCCCCTGGGTCAACCGGCGTGGCCTGTTCGCGCGGGCCTCGATGGCCGACACCTTCAAGGACGAGCGCATCCCCTCGATGCAGAAATGGGAGTTCTCGCCCAAGGGCCAGCATATCGAGCTTGGCATTGCGGAGATGAACCTGTTCATAAACCTCTCCGCGCTCGGCCTGTCGCACTCGATCTTCGGCGAGCGGCTGATCCCGATCGGCACGCTCTACGATCCCTTCATCTCGCGCGGTCTCGATGCGCTGAACTATGCCTGCTACCAGGACGCCCGCTTCATGGTCGTGGCGACTCCGGCCGGCGTCACGCTGGCGCCCGAGGGCGGCGCCCACCAGTCGATCGCGACGCCATTGATCGGCATGAGCCAGGATGGGCTCTGCGCCTTCGAGCCGGCCTTCGTCGACGAACTCGCCGTGATGATGCGCTGGTCGTTCGAATACCTGCAGAAGGATGGCGAGGGCGATCCGGACGAGCGCACCTGGCTGCGCGACGAGACCGGCGGCTCGGTCTATCTGCGCCTCTCCACCCGCCAGGTCGAGCAGCCCAAGCGCGCGATGACGCCGGAGCTGGAGCGCGACATCATCGACGGCGCCTATTGGCTGAGGAAGCCCGGCCCGAATGCCTCCGTCGTCATCGCCTATACCGGCGCCGTCGCGCCCGAGGCGATCGAGGCTGTCGGCCTGCTTGCCGAGGACCGGCGCGATGTCGGCCTGCTCGCGATCACCTCGGCCGACCGGCTGAATGCCGGCTGGCAGGCGGCCGAGCGGGCGCGCCAGCGCGGCAACCATGAGGCGACCAGCCATGTCGAGCGCCTGCTCGGCGATCTCCAGCGCGATTGCGGCATCGTCTCGGTGCTGGACGGGCATCCGGCGACTTTGGCCTGGCTCGGCAGCGTCCACGGCCATCGGCAGAAGGCGCTCGGCGTCGAGCATTTCGGCCAGACCGGCACCGTCGCCGACCTCTACCGCCATTTCGGCATCGACGCGAACGCGATCGTGCACGCGGCGAACGCCGCCGCCCCGGGCCGGCCGGTCAGGTATCTGAAAGCGCTGCCGTAAGGCGCAACACGGAACCCCTCTCCTGAAAGGAGAGGGCAGGGGTGAGGTGTTCGGAGTGAAATCGTTAGCTGCAACATAGCCGCGGTGAGCGCTCGCGGAACTGGTCAAACCGCCCACACCTCACCCTGCCCTCTCCTTCCAGTAGAGGGTTCCTTGCGCCTCGGATCAGCCGCCCCGCTTCACCTTCACGCCCGCGATCAGCCACGCACCCGTCAGGAAGAGGCCGATCAGCACCGCCAGGCCCGCGCGTTGGCTCGCAAAAACGGTCGTCGCCAGCGCGACCAGCGTCGGCCCCATGAACGAGGTCACCTTCCCGGCGAGTGCGAACAGTCCGAAGAACTCGCCGATCCGGGCGGGTGGCGCGATGCGCGCGAGCAGGCTGCGCGAAGAGGCCTGCAAGGGGCCGGCGACCAAGCCGATCAGCAGCCCTAGGCCGAGATAGACCTTCTCCGGCAGCGAGGCGAAGAGCCCGTCGCCCGGCACAGCCGGCGCCGCCTCGATGACGAAGGCGACCTGCCCCGGCCCGAGCGAGAGAATGCCGATGCAGGCGAAGAGCAGGCAGGCGATGGCGCCGAGGATCACAGTCTTGCCGCCGATCGCATCGTCGAGCTTGCCGCCGGCCCAGGCACCGAGCGTGCCGGTGACCGTGAGCAGGATGCCGAAGACACCGAGCTCGATCGTCTGCCAGCCGAAGACGCCGGCGCCATAGATGCCGCCGAAGGCGAAGAGCGCGACCAGCCCGTCCTGGTAGATCATGTTCGCGAGCAGGAAGCGGCCGAGCCCGGGCAGAGAGGGCAGTTCGGTGATCGTCGCCTTGAGATGGGAGAATCCACCGGCCGCCGCCTCCTTCAGCGGGATGCCGGTCCGCGGCGAGTCCGGCGTGAGCAGGAACATCGGGGTGACGAAGATCACGAACCAGAGTGCGGTGAGCGGCCCGGAGAAGCGGTCGCCCTCGCGAGCGGCGGCATCGAGCCCGAACAGCGGCGACAGGCCGGCCAATGTCTTGCCGGTCTGCGGATCGGCCGCGAGGAAGCCGAGCGTCAGCGCCAGCGAGATCAGCCCGCCGAGATAGCCGACGGCCCAGCCGGTGCCGGAGAGGCGCCCGAGCCGCTCCGGCGGGACGAGGCGCGTCATCATCGCATTGTTGAAGATCGTCGCGAATTCCGCGCCGATCGTGCCGATGACGAAGCCGCAGAGCGCGATCGTCACCGCCCAGGGCGAACCCGGCTTGGCGTACCAGAGCATGCCTGAGCCCAGGACCAGCATGGCGCCGAACACCGCGATCCATGGCTTGCGTGGCCCGGTCCTGTCGGCGATGCCACCCAGCAGCGGCGAGAGCAGCGCGATGGCGAGCCCGGCAAGGCCCGTCGCATAGCCCCAGAGCGCCTGCCCTTCTGCCGGGTCGCTCGCCAGGGTCGAGGCGAAGAAGGGCGCAAAGACAAAGGTGGTGACCAGGGTGAAGAAGGGCTGCGCCGACCAGTCGAAGAAGATCCAGGCGACGACCGAGCGCCGCGGCGGATAGGTCGCGGGCTGGTCGCTGGCGGCAGGCAGGGAAGCGGCGCTCACTGCAATGTCGTGTCCGGGTCGGAGCCGCCGCGCGCCAGCTCGATCTCGGTGATCGCGACCAGCACCTCGGCCCGGGTCTTCAGGCTCGGGGCCTCCAGCAGCGCCTGCTTCTCGCGCGGCCCGAACGGGCACATCATCGAGAGCGCGTTGACCAGCGCCTCGTTCGGCGCCTCGTTGACGCCCTTCCAGTCGATCTTGAGCTCGTTCGCCTTGGCGAAACTGCGCAGTGCCTTGATGAGGCCGGTGCGGTCGACCTCGTCCTCGCCGGCACGCGCCTCGAAATCGACGGCGAAATCGCCATAGGACACCCGGCCCTGGCGATAGGGCGTGGTGACGGAGAGTTCCTCCTCCAGCCGGAAGCGCGAGATGCCGGTCAGCGTGATGACGTAGCGGTCGTCGCCCGTCTCGGCGAACTGCGTGATCCGGCCGATGCAGCCGACTTGCAGCAGCGGCGGAACCTGCGCCTGGCGTCCGTTGTCCGGCTCCGGCTGGATCATGCCGATGACGCGGTGCGTGCGCAGCGCATCGTCGATCATGGCAAGATAGCGCGGCTCGAAGATGTTGAGCGGCATCTGCCCGCGCGGCAGCAGAAGCGCGCCGGCGAGCGGAAACAGCGGGATCACCGCCGGGCAGTCCTCAGGCCCGGAATAGACCGCGTTCATGCCCATCAGCGCGCGCTCCTCTCTCCTCACGAAAACAGCAGGACCGATAGCTTGCGACGGCCGGCAACGCTGTGCTCGTCCATCGGCCCCCAGGCCTCGAACAATTGCAGCAGTTGCTTGCGCGCGCCGTCATCGTTCCATGTGCGGTCGGCCTTGATGATCGCGATCAGATGATCGACCGCCTCCTCGCGCTTGTCGCGCGCATTCAGCGCCAAGGCGAGATCGAAGCGGGCCTGATGGTCCTTGGGGTTGGCCGCGACCTTGGCCTCGAGCTCGGCGGTATCGCCGAGCGAGGCGGCCTGCTCGGCGAGCTCGACCGCGGCCCGGACCGCCGCCACCGCCGGATCCTGCCCCTTCGCCTCCGGCACCATGGCGAGGAAGCCCTTGGCCCCCTCGATATCGCCGGCGTCGAGATGCAGGCGCGCCATGCCGGCGATCGCCGTGATGTTCTCGGGCTCGGCCGCCAGCACCTCGGCATAGAGCTCGCTTGCGCCTGCCGCGTCGCCCGCCTCCAAAGCCTCCGCCGCAGCCGCCAGAACCTCCTCGATCGGCCCGGGCCCCATCGGCCCCACGAGCTTCTCGATGAAGGCTTTGACCTGGCTCTCCGGCTGCGCGCCCATGAAGCCGTCGATCGGCTGGCCGCGCTGGAAGGCGATCACCGCCGGAATCGACTGGATGCCGAGCTGGCCTGCGATCGCCGGGTGCTCGTCGATGTTCATCTTGACCAGCTTGACCTTGCCGCCGGCCTCGTTGACCACCTTCTCGATCACCGGGGTCAATTGCTTGCACGGGCCGCACCATGGCGCCCAGAAATCGACCAGCACCGGCTGGTTCATCGATTCGGCGATGACGTCCTGGCGGAAGCCTTGCGTCGTCGTGTCCTTGATCAGCCCCTTGGCCGGGGCCGCATCGCCATTGACCAGCATGGCTCGTCCTTCACCTAGCACTCTGTCGACGTGGAAATCGAAAAAACCTGATGCCCGCATGGCGGGCCACCCCATAGATGGGTGGCTTCAGCCGTTCTGTCCATCATCCGGCGGTGTCGGAAGGTCAATGATCATCGGCTCGTGCCCGACCGCACGCAGGAAGGCGAGCATATCGTCTCTGGAGATGCCGAGCGTCGCAGTGTTGACCAGAGGATGGAAATTCAGGCGCTCGCCATCCATCAGCGCGGCATCGAGCACCATGGTGACGTCTCCGGCGCGATCGTTGACGACGGCGAAGCCGGTGACAGAGCCGGGCGTCACCCCGAGCGTCGCCATCAGCAGCTCGGCAGAGCCGAAGGACAGCCGCCCGCTGGCGCCGAGCCGCTCGTGCAGCCGCTTCAGGTCGATCCGCGTACTCTCCAGCGCCGAGACCAGGAAGAGCCTGCCCTTCTTGTCCTTCAGGAACAGGTTCTTGGTGTGATGGCCGGGAACCTTGCCGCGCAGTTCCTTCGATTCGGCGACGGTGAAGACCGCGACATGGTCGATGCGCTCGGTCTTGATGCCGAGCTCATCGAGCTTGGCGATGAGAGCGTCGGGAGTGAGAGGCGTGGGCATGCTCGGCCGGTCAGGACAGGGAAGCTGCGCGATGCCTAAGGCCGCCGGCCGGCGCAGGCAAGCGATGCGAGGCGTGAAGCAGGTCAGATGCCCCTTCGCATCACTCCGCGCGGCATAGAGCGACGCGACATCGCTCGCGTCGAGATGGCGCCCGACTCGCCCAGGATAACAGCTGTTTTTCCATCATATCGCTAGCGGATCGACAAAGCTGAAGGCGCATCCAGCGCTTGTCCGCGTTATGGCATTGTTTCTTCGGCGGTTTTGCGGGCCTGTCACGCGACCATCAGAAAATTGCAACAAGGCGCTTGCGCTTCTCGTCCCGTTGGGCAATAAACCGGCCGCGCCGCCAACACGGCGCGACTGTCTCGGATGCGGGTGTAGCTCAGGGGTAGAGCACAACCTTGCCAAGGTTGGGGTCGAGGGTTCGAATCCCTTCGCCCGCTCCAGACAATCTCAAGGTTTGAGAGGCACGTAAGCGTCGGGTTTCCCGGCGCTTTTTGCTTTTTGGGTCTGAGTGGTTCGGGGCGATTTCCGAAGTGCCGCGAAAGCCCGTGGTTACCTCGCGGTTACAAGTTAGGCTCGAAGTCGTGCCGGGCTCCTCAAATGCGCCCCGCTAGGGTCCGGACCCATAAAATTGTTGGCGCCGCCGTCATGGCGTGATTCACGACTTCCGAAAGGAAGTCATGATGAACCCCGATCGCTTCTGGCTGACGGATGCGGAATTCGCGCGGATCGAGCCGCATTTGCCAATCGACACACGGGGCAAGCCGCGCATTGATGACCGCCGGGTGATCAGCGGCATCGTCCATGTCCTGAAGTCCGGCGGGCGCTGGATCGATGCGCCGCCGGATTACGGGCCAAGCAAAACGCTCTACAATCGCTATGTGCGCTGGGCCGCCAAGGGCATCTGGGTCGATCTCTTCCATGCGCTGGCCAGCGCCGGTGGTCCTCCCGCCCAGGTGCTCATCGACTCCTCCGCTGTGAAGGCGCACCGCTCGGCCTCGGGCGGAAAAGGGGGGAGCGGAACCAAGCCATCGGGCGCTCGCGTGGCGGCCGCACGACCAAGATCCACGCGCTGACCGACTGCGACTGCCGGCCCATCGCGTTCCTGCTCACCGGCGGCCAGGTTGCCGATTGCACGGCAGGTTCGGCCCTGTTGGAGCAGATGCCGGCTGCTCGCATTCTGCATGGTGACAAGGGCTACGACAGCAACGCCATCCGCCGACAGATCGAGGAAAACGGCACCATGCCGAACATCCCGCCCAAGGCGAACCGCCGCTGGAAGAACTGCTTCTCGCCCGTGCTCTACCGCGACCGAAACGCCATCGAGCGCATGTTCTGCCGTATCAAGGACTTCCGACGCGTCGCCACGCGATACGACCGAAAAGCCGTCAACTTCCTCGCAGCCGTCTGCATCGCGGCCACTGTCAGCTACTGGTTGTGAGTCCGGATCCTAGAGCACCGGGCGATCGAGGTGGCGCGCCATAGAAGAGGGCTCGAATTCGCTTGTTTAATCTACGAATCTAACGCAAGATAATTAAATCTTCCAATTGTAAATTTACTGGAGCGTAATTGAAATCCGGTAAAGTTACACGGTCGTCGAATATCGATTTTTCGCCGGATGATTACATGATATTCTATAGAAATATCCAGTCTTCACGGCGCTTTGCTGCAACTACCCATCAGACATTGATTGCCCTATTATTGATTTTGGTGCTAACAAGTCTGTCCAAATCAGCAACGGCGAAATGCCATGCCAGCGGACCAATACAATGGTACATGCATTCGAACGACAAGATCGAAATGGTTGTTACTACAGATCAGGAGGGGTGCGGGCACTCGTTTTCTCGAATGCTCAATGGGCGTGAATTACATCGCATCGTTGTCATGAAGCAGCCGTCGAATGGCACGCTCAAGCAAATTGGAGAAACGACATACTATTATATTCCGAAAATGAATTTTCTCGGGAAAGACAATTATGTCTTATACATTTGCGGAAAAGAATTATGGGGTTCGGGCTGCGCGAGATTTAATTTTGCCGTAACAGTCGAATAAGTGCGTATGACGGAATTGTTGTTTTCATTGACAGTCTTGCCGAGACAGCGGGAACTGACAATCGGTTGAATGCCGTTCCCCTCATTCGTTGTTGGATTAGCTTAACTGACCGTCCACAGAACCGGCAGCAGGCCACAGATCCGGAGGATTTCATAAGCTCGCTGAGATGTCTGCCGAAGTCCTACTCTTCTCGATAATTTCGCTAATCTCACGAAGTTTGACGTACTTTCGAGAGTTGAAGAGCGTGTAGGTCGAAATTTATCCCGCCTTGGCTGCCCGATAAAATTTGAAGAGCGGCAGTCCGAGCGCCTCGGATGCCTGCTTCAGGGTAATCAGCTTCTCGCCTTCTCGGAGTTCCACGAAGCGTTTCCTTCAAGAGTATTGACCTCTCCGAGGAAGGAAACATGCGGGGCGCCTCGCCACAATTAGGATGAGAAATCGGGTGAAATCGGCAGGGTTACACGGCGGTTGCAGATTAAGCGGTTCGCGGGCCTTCGAGATCGGCGGGCGCCTACAAGTTTGGCGTGACCGTTCAATTTGAACCCGGGCGCAGCAGGGCTGTCAGAGACGCCAACGTTGAATGCTTTCAACATATTGGAACTCAATGATAAATCGCTTGCGACATGACGTTGGTCATTGCTGGTTCCGAAATGCTGCTCTGGCGAATATGCCCAGCCCTTGCATTCGCGGCGCGATCTTGAACCGGGCTCCGAAATCATGCCTGCCAAGCTCACACGACGGCGCACTGCCTGGTTCCGTTCGCTAAGTGACTTCCACAGTCCGATCGTCAGCAGAGCTGAGACACCGGCTATCGCCGAAACCTCACCTCAGACGCGTTCAATCACACGCCCTGCAAACGTCAGATGGTCCGCGCCGATCGACGTGATCCTGATATGGCACCGCCCACCGTCGTCGGTCTCGAGCATCAGGTCGCCTTGAAGGTCGGCGAGAATCAATATGCTCGGGTCGCAGATGAGCTTGCCCGATCTCTCAGTCGACATATCGCAGACCATCTCGGCGCGCTGTCCTGTCTTCGTAATCAAACGAGCCATGGGTCGGTTCCTTCTGCGCGAGGGCGGGCACACCGCACACGCTCGGGATGACAGCCTGCCAATCATGTCCCTGTCTGCAAGCGTAGCGAGCCTTCGATATGGGAAATCATCGCTTGAATCGGTAGAGGCAAAAAATAATATGCGACCAAATCCTTAGGAATGGAGATATTGTCGCACGAGATCAACGTTATAAGGAAAGTGATCATTAGAAAAATATGAGAACATAACTGCATTTAAGAGAATTTTTGAGAGATAATTATTTTTTGACCTTGTAACAGATGAACTTTATCCCATATCCGAGCGTGATCGGTCGGTATTGAAATGCTGGCCAGGAGCGGTCGGGCAGTCGCCTGGCACGCCTTTCCCCGTTCGTCGGAAACCTCCGACTGGATCGTTGTTTAGGAAGGAGACCTCAGTGACCAATCGCACCACGCAGGTCTCCGTCCACTTTTCGCGCCCATTCTTGCTGCCCGACTTCGAGGCACCGCTGCCGGCCGGGGAATACCGGGTCGACTATGACGAGGAATCGATCGAGAGCGCTTCAAGGCTGGCCTGGCGGCGTGTGGGCGGCTTCATCCATTTGCCGGCGATCGGAATGCCCGGGTCCTTACACCAGATGATTCCGATCGAGCCGGCTTATCTCGCTGCAGCCCTTGAAAAGGACCAGCGGCTGCCTTGATCGGCAGGAGTTGAACGGTCCGGGCCGAAGGTCGGTCGCCCATGTAAAGACAAGGCCCGCAAAGAACGGTCCCTTCGCCGAAATCCATGCCTTGCCGGCCCCGCCGCAGCCTCATTCGACAATCCCGTCGAACCGTCGAAGCCCGGCGATATTGGAGTTCGCCATGGCCCTCGAACTGGCTCGCTTGCAGGCCGTGCCGAAACCCTGGGGGTCACACTACCTCCAGCCATGGAGCGGTATCGATCATCATGACGTCGCCATCGGCGAAATCTGGTTACAGCGCGACGATTCGGCTCTTGACCCCGCTCTGCTGCTCAAGTTGCTGTTCACACGCGAGGCGCTGTCGATCCAGGTGCATCCGGATGACGAGGCAGCCCACGCGATGGGGCTTGCCCGCGGCAAGACCGAAGCCTGGTATGTGCTCGCTGCCGAGCCCGGTGCCATGGTGGCGCTCGGCTTGCAGTCATCGCTCTCGCAGGCGCAATTGCGAGACGCTATCAAGGACGGCTCGATTGCCGAGCGCATGTCGTGGCGAACCGCGGTGGCGGGAGATGTGATCTTCGTGCCGGCGGGGACGATCCACGCGATCGGTCCGGGCCTCGTGCTCGCCGAGATTCAGCAGCGCAGTGACACGACCTTCCGCCTGTTCGATCAAGGGCGCCAGCGCGAGCTCCATATCGAGCTCGGTGTTGCCGCCGCCTATGCCGGACCAGCTGCAAAACAGATGCCGGCGCGCCGGCTGAGCGACGCCAGGACGCTGCTTCTGGCGACCTCGTTTTTCACCCTCGAGCGCTTCGAGCTTCCGCCGGAATCCCTATGGGAATTGCGCGCGCAGGCCGAGACCTGGCTGCTGGTGATCGCCGGAGAGGGCCGGATCGGGCCGTGGCGGGCGCACATGGGCGAAGGCTGCTTCGTGCAGGACGAGACAACGCATCTCGCCGCCGGACGAACGGGCCTGACCTGCCTGATCGCCTATGACGCCGCCCTGCCCAAGCGCGACCTTTTGCGGCCGATCGCAGCTCGAAACCCCACCATCCCGGCCCACAGCACGAGTCACCGGCCCCTGCTACTCGCCGCCCTGGCGAAAGTGCAGAGTCCAACCGTAGAGGCACGATCATGACCGCACTCGACAGGATCGCCTTCATCGGCAATTCGCTGCCACGCCGCTGCGGCATCGCGACCTTCACCACGGATCTGCAGCAGGCGGTCGCCGCATCGGCCCCCGATCTGGCGACCTCGATCGTGGCGATGAACGATGGCGACGGTTACGACTATCCAGGCTCTGTCGGGTTCCAGATCCGCGACGAGCGGATAGAGGACTATGCGAGCGCTGCCGACTTCCTGAATGAGGGCCGGTTCGACATCGTCTCGCTGCAGCATGAATTCGGCATCTTCGGTGGCGAAGCGGGCGCGCATATCGCCGGATTGCTGGCACGGCTGACGATGCCGGTTGTCACCACGCTTCATACCGTCCTGTCGAAGCCGAGCCCCGCGCAGCGCGGCGTCATGGAGCGGATCGTCGATGCCTCGTCGCGCGTCGTCGTCATGGCGGAGAAAGGCCGCGACATGCTGCGCAACATCTACCGGCTTCCCGCCGACAAGATCGAGGTGATCGCGCATGGCATCCCCGATTTCGCCTTTGTCGAGCCTGACGAGGCCAAGGCCAGGCTCGGTTTCGCCGGCCGCTCGGTGATCCTGACTTTCGGTCTGCTGTCGCCCAACAAAGGCATCGAGGTGATGATCGATGCGATGCCGTCGATCCTGAGACGCCGGCCCGATGCCGTCTATGTCGTCCTGGGAGCCACCCACCCCCATCTCGTCCGCGAGCAGGGCGAAACCTATCGCATCGGCCTGCAGAAGCGCGTCCATGAACTCGGCATCGAGGACCACGTCGTCTTCCTCGATCAATTCGTCGACCGCAAGACGCTGCTCGGCTTCATCGCAATGTGCGACGTCTACGTCACGCCCTATCTCAACGAGGCGCAGATGACCTCGGGCACGCTGGCCTACAGCTTCGGGCTCGGAAAAGCGGTCGTCTCGACGCCGTATTGGCATGCCCAGGAATTGCTCGCCGATGGCCGCGGCGTGCTGGTGCCGTTCAGCGACGTCGTCGCGACCGGCAACGAGATCGCAGGATTGCTGACCGACTCGACCAGGCGGCAGGCCATGCGCCGGCGCGCCTATGCCAGCAGCCGCTCCATGACATGGGAGCAGACCGCAAAGCGCTATCTCAGCACATTCGAGACGGCGCGGCGCAGCCGTTTGCTGAACGTGGTTGCGGGGACGGCGCAGGCAAGACCACCCCTTCTGCCTTCCGCGCCGCCGGAGTTGCGGACGGATCACCTGCACTGCATGTGCGACGACACTGGACTCTTCCAGCACGCCGTTCATTCCGTGCCGGACCGCGCACACGGCTACTGCGTCGACGACAATGCCCGGGCGCTGCTGCTGTCCTGCCTTCTCGGCAGCGCCGGCGAGCGGCACCTAGCCGAGCCTCTGACGGCGCGGTTCGCCTCCTTCGTTCAGCATGCCTGGAATCCGCAGGCGCGGCGCTTCCGCAACTTCATGAGCTTCGATCGGCGCTGGCTCGAGGAGGTCGGCTCGGAAGACAGCCATGGCCGGACGCTCTGGGCTCTCGGCGAATGCGCGCGCAGCGACACCAGCCCGTCACGGCGGCGCTGGGCCGCGGCGCTGTTCGCCGAAGCGCTGCCCGCGGCCGAGAGCTTCAGTTCGCCTCGGGCCTGGGGATTCGCCCTGCTCGGCCTCGACGCTTACTGCGCCGTGGTCGCCGCGCCATCCTCCACCATCCAGCTGCGCACCCTGCTGGCGGACCGTCTGCTCGCCCTGCTGTCGACGGTCCAGACGCCGGACTGGGTCTGGTTCGAGGAAGGGCTCTCCTATGACAACGCGCGGTTGCCACAGGCCTTGATCGCCACCGGGCTTTCGATGCAGGTTCCCGCCTATGTCGATGCCGGCTTGCGCTCGCTGCGTTGGCTGGTTGGGGTGCAGAGCACACCTGCCGGCCTGTTCCGACCGGTGGGTTCGGAGAGCTTCGGCGACAGGCTCAGCCCACCGAAGGCGTTCGACCAGCAGCCTCTGGAGGCCACGGCGACCATTTCGGCCTGCCTCGCCGCCTGGCGCGCCGATGGTGACGCGCAATGGCGGACGGAAGCATTGCGCGCCTTCGCCTGGTTCATGGGCGAGAACGACCTGTCGACACCGCTCGTCGATCTTGAAACCGGCGCCTGCCGCGATGGTCTCCACCGCGATCGGCCGAATGAGAACCGCGGCGGTGAATCCGTGGTATCCTACCTTCTCAGCCTCGCCGAGATTCGCCAGCTCTCCCGCATGAGTGGGGACCGCCCGAAACTGGCGCCGCTTCGGGTCTTGCACGCCTGAGCCTTCGGCGATCCGCACAAACCGAACTGGGGCCGCCTTGCCGCAAGCCACCTTCCTGAACCTGCAGGCTTTGCATCTGCATCCCGATCCCGCTCGGGTCGTGGTGCGTCGCTTCGGGCCCTCGCCCGATCCGCGCGACATGAACCCGACCGACAAGCTGCGCGCGAACCACATCGTCGCGCGCGTGATGGGGCTGGACCAGGAGGCGGCGGCAGGCCAGCTCGCCGAGGTGCTGGAGAACTTCAATGGCCGGCACCGGAACTTGCTGGAGCGCTTCGAGGCGCGCGCCGACGAGATGGAGGAGG
Organism: Allobosea lupini; assembly: GCF_900109525.1. Lineage (GTDB taxonomy): Bacteria > Pseudomonadota > Alphaproteobacteria > Rhizobiales > Beijerinckiaceae > Allobosea > Allobosea lupini. Next base: position 70,590 of record NZ_FOAN01000014.1, read on the forward strand.
TGTTCACCACGCATTGCAAGTTCAGCAGGACGCAACGCCAGCTGGTCGGATCCTATTTCCTGCACGAGTACTCGTTCGAGGCGGCAGCCCTCTTCAATCCAAGCATTGTCTCGCACCCCGACCAGTCCGGTGCTCCGCCTGGCGGGCGACGCTTCATCCTCAGCCTGCGCGCTGTCGGCGAGGGCCATATCTCGTCCCTGACCTTCCGCTCCGGCACGATCGCCGCCGACGGCAGCCTGAGCGTCGATCCGACCTCGCGCCTCGCGACGATCGCGACCTTCCGCAATCGCATGGTGCGCCTCGACGGCGACGATGTCGAAGTGGCGTTCGCCTCGGACGGCGACATCAGCGAGCGGGTGATCTTTCCGATCACGGCCTCGCAGTCGAACGGGATCGAGGATGCGCGCTTCGTCGAGTTCGATGAGGGCGGGCGCAGCGTGTTTCGCGCGACCTACACGGCCTATAACGGCAGGGGGATACGCTCCGAGCTGATCGAGACGAACGACTTCCTGTCGTTCCGGATGTCGCCGCTGCGGGGCAGCGCCGCCGTGAACAAGGGCATGGCGCTGTTCCCGCGCAAGATCGCCGGCCGCTACGCCATGATCGCGCGGCAGGACAATGAGAACCTCTATCTCGTCTATTCGGACGACCTGATGAACTGGGACGGCGGCGTCGCGATCCTGAAGCCGCAATACCCCTGGGAGTTCATCCAGATCGGAACTTGCGGCTCCCCGATCGAGCTCGACGAAGGCTGGCTCTTGTTCACCCATGGCGTCGGGCCGGTGCGGCGCTATGCGATCGGTGCCGTCCTGCTCGACAAACAAGATCCATCGAAGGTGCTGGCGCGTTCGCGCGAGCCCCTGGTCCGGCCGGAGCCGTCCGAGCGCGAGGGCTATGTTCCCAACGTCGTCTACACCTGCGGCGCGATGCGCCACCGGGACCAGATCGTCCTGCCCTATGCGGTTTCCGACACCTACTGCAATTTCGCGACGATCAGGATCGAGGCGCTGCTGCAGGCCCTGAGCCCGGTCAGCGCCGACGAAACGCATGATCTGCGGCAGGGCGCCTTCCCTGAGAAAGAGCACGAACATGACCCAAGATAAGCCCACGACCCACCGCTCGATCGCGCCGGGAGACATGGTCCGGCTGTCCTTCGGCTTCGCTGATCAGTCTGGTGCCGGTGACTACGAGATCGTGCGGATCATGCCGACGCGGGCGAGCGGCGAGCGCGAATACCGCGTTCGCGGCGCCGACGGCCATGAGCGGGCGATCGGCCATGACCAGATTGTTTCGGACAGCCCAGGATCGGTGCGCAGCCGCGTCGTGTGACGCTTGCTCAAGGCGCGTCTCCTACCCCACGCCGACCCACTCCGGAGAAGACACTTGGCAGAGAACTCGAAATCCCGCGTGACCGCAGATGCTGCGTTCCTGAGAACGCAAACCCAGTCGTTGTCGCGCAATCGCGTGCTGTCCGAAACGGACACCATCAATCAGGCGCGCGACGCCAACACGGCGCGCTTGAGGGCATTGCGGCTGCAGAAGGAGGCCGTCGACCGAGCCGCTGCAGCGTCGGCGCCCAAGCGCAAACGGCCCGTCTGACGCGCTTGATGACGGTCTCCGGGGACCGACCACTAGACCACGCTCCGGATTGGTTAAAGCCCGCCCCTTGAGTTCCTAGGATCGGGGGCCAACGAACGGAGATCGCTTGGACATCGACGTGACACGTAAGCCGGACGGAACGGCCTGGCTGCTGACCGACCTGCTGGGTCGAGCGATGGGATATGTCGAGGACAGGGCGGAGGGCGAATTCATGATCTACCCTGCCGGCCAGGCGATCGAAACGATGCAGGCCATGCGGCGAGGCCCATTCGGGTCGCTCGATGCCGCGCTGGCCGAGATCGAGCGCTTTACCCGGGGAACCTGCCGGCGCGTTGTCGACGATGAGCGGCCCGATTCCGATGACTGAGCAAGGCCGTCCAGCGGCGCGCAGACGCTGGCTAGGCCGAAACGGGCTTGGATCGCTTCGCAAGTCTTTTGATCGGGGTGTCGTCCGGCAGCTCGATCAGCTTCGCCTTGCGCGACGCCCTGGCCTGGTCGGAGATCGGCAGTTCCGACAGCGCCTCATCGATATGCCGGCCGGCCAGCGAACGCGCAGCCCGCTGCTGCCGCTTTCTGACGACATTGCGCGGAGCATCCGCCGGGAGCGACAGCTCCATGTCGTGGTCTCCGGCCGGCGGCCTCCCTTGCTCGGGGGCCGAATCGGGACGGATCGATGGAACCTTGCGGAGATTGGTCATGAAGAGCGAACTGTCGCCGCGGGGTTATTGTTCCGGTTTGCAGCGAGATTGCTGGGCAATCAGGCCGTTGTCTCCCGGCCGCGCGCGGTGAGGCGATGACGCCCACGCCATGGTGGCAGAGCGGCGTGATCTACCAGATCTATCCGCGCTCGTTCCAGGACAGCAACGGCGATGGGATCGGCGACGTCCCGGGTATCACGCGGCGGCTGAACTATATTGCCGAACTCGGCGTCGATGCGATCTGGATTTCGCCGATCTACCCCTCGCCGATGGCCGATTTCGGCTACGATGTCTCCGATTACTGCGACGTCGATCCTCGCTTCGGCACGCTCGCCGATTTCGACGACCTGCTGGCGCAGGCCCATGCGCGCGGGCTTAAGCTCCTGCTGGATTTCGTGCCAAACCATACCTCCGACCGGCATCCCTGGTTCGCCGAAAGCCGCTCCTCGCGCAGCAATCCGAAACGGGACTGGTATCTCTGGCGCGATCCTGCCCCCGGGGGCGGGCCGCCCAACAACTGGATCAGCGATTTCGGCGGCCCTGCCTGGGAATGGGACGAGGCCAGCGGCCAGTACTACTATCATGCCTTCCTGAAGCAGCAGCCGGACCTCAACTGGCGCAACCCGGCCGTACAGGCAGCGATGCACGACGTGCTGCGCTTCTGGCTCGACCGCGGCGTCGACGGCTTCCGCATCGACGTGCTTTGGCACCTGATCAAGGCGGCCGACTTCCCCGACAATCCGCCGAACCCGGCCTACGCACCAGCGCTCGGCGAGATGGATCGCCTGCTCCAGCTGCATTCGACCGACCAGCCCGAGGTCCACGACATCGCAGCCGGCATGCGTGCCCTCGCGGATGACGATCAGGCCGCGGGACAGGGCGAGCGCCTGTTGATCGGGGAGATCTATCTGCCGGTCGAGCGGCTGATGCACTATTATGGCGAGGGTCGGCCTGGCGTGCATCTGCCCGGCAATTTCCAGCTGATCGAGGCGCCTTGGCAGGCGCGGGCGCTGGCGGCGCTCATCATCGCCTACGAGGCGGCGCTGCCGCCTGGCGCGTGGCCCAACTGGGTCCTTGGCAATCATGACCGACCGCGCGTCGCGACCAGATTGGGAGGAGGCCAGGCTCGGGTCGCAGCGATGCTGCTATTGACCCTGCGTGGCACGCCCACCCTCTATTATGGCGATGAGGTCGGGCTGAGAGATGTGCCTATCCCACCCGACCAGGTCCAGGATCCACGCGAGCTACGCCAGCCCGGCAAGGGCCTCGGGCGCGATCCGGTCCGCACGCCGATGCCGTGGGACGCCAGTGCGCATGCCGGCTTCAGCACCGCTGCGCCCTGGCTGCCGCTCAACGCCGATTGGCCCGCCCGGAACGTGGAGCGTCAATCGGCCGAGCCGGGCTCGCTGCTGGCGCTGCATCGCCAATTGCTCGCGGTCCGACGCTACCATCCTGCACTGGCTATCGGTGATGTCGCGCTGCTGGATGCCGAGGGCGATATACTCGCCTATGAGCGCCGGCATGGTGCGGAGCGGCTGATCGTGGCGCTCAATCTCGCGGCGAAGCTGCAGCGCCTGGCCTTGCCGACCTGGGCGCATGGTTGCCGCCCCCTCCTGTCGACGCTCGCCGATGCAGCGCCGGTGCAGGACGGAGCTCTGCTCCTGCGGCCGAACGAGGGCGTGATCCTGACGCTCGCCGACTGAGCAGAGAGAAGGGGAAACCGATGCGTATCGCGATGCTGGCGCCGATCTCCTGGCGCACGCCGCCGCGCCACTACGGCCCCTGGGAGCTGGTGACAAGCCTGTTGACCGAGGCCCTGTTGGCGCGCGGCGTCGACGTCACCCTGTTCGCCACCCGGGACAGTCATACGGCGGGCACCTTGGCCGGCATCTGCCCGGCGCCGTACTCCGAAGACCCGACGATCGACGCCAAGGTCTGGGAGCTGCTGCACGTCGCCCATGTCTTCGAACGCGCCGGCGAGTTCGATATCATCCACAACCAGGCCGATTTTGTGCCGCTCGCCTTCTCGCGCCTGGCCAACACGCCGGTGGTGACGACGATCCACGGCTTCTCCTCGGAGCGCATCCTGCCGGCCTTCAAGGCCTATGAGGACCGGGCCCATTATGTCGCGATCAGCGCCGCGGACCGGCACCCCGATCTGCGTTATGCCGCGACGATCCATCACGGCATCAGGATCGAGGATTTTCCGTTCGATCCGGTAGGGAGCGAGGACCTGCTCTTCTTCGGCCGCATCCACCCCGACAAGGGAGCGGCCGAGGCGATCGCCGCCGCGCGCACAGCCGGCCGGCGGCTGGTCATGGCCGGCATCATCCAGGATCGCGGCTACCACGACGCGCAGGTCGCGCCCGCGCTCGAAAGCGAGAGCGTGGTCTATCTCGGACCAGTGGGCGGCAGCGCCCGCACGCAAACGCTCGGCTCCGCCAAGGCGTTGCTGCACCTGATCAACTTCGAGGAGCCGTTCGGATTGTCGGTCATCGAGGCGCTTGCCTGCGGCACGCCCGTCATCGCCTCCCGCCGCGGCTCGATGCCGGAATTGATCGAGCACGGCGTGACCGGGTTCCTGGTCGATAGCATTGAGGAGGCCGTGGCTGCGATCGCACGCCTCTCCGAGATCGACCGCGCTGCCTGCCGGGCAGCCGTCGCGGCGCGCTTCACCGTCGAGCGAATGGCCGATCGCTATCTCCAGCTATATCGGTCCATCCTCGGATAAACCACATGCGCTCCCGCCGGGCGGAGGCGCGCGGCTCCCAAGGGATCGCCACGGAGAAATAACGTGCGCTTTCCTCAGCCCTGGCCTAGGCTGCAACTCTGCTTCGACAGGACTCGCCTGGGTTCGCCCCCAGGTAGCCGCGGCAGCTGCTAGCCGGCCGCACTGCACCGAGCCCTTGCTCGCCCCTCCTGAGTGACATCCGCGCCCGCTGTTTCGCATGCGCATTTCAATGGGCGGCTGCCTGCGAGGCGCCCAGCTTCGGCCGGCACGACCCGAGAGATCGCGCCCCGCGATCTCCGAACGAGGACGAGAACGGCATGTCTAAAGGCGAACGACGCGGAAACCGAGAGGCCAAGAAGCCGAAGCAGGACAAGCCTAAACTTGCAGCTCCCGCCCCCAACAGTCTTTCCGCTGTGGTCGTGAAGGCCGCAGCGCCAAAGAGGAAGTAGCGTCCAGTGCTCTCGGGCAGCGGTCTGATGGACCGAGTTCATGCTGCGAGTGTCAGCGAACCGACAGGGACAATGATGATCCGTTTCAGCACGATCGAGCCGAAGCCGGCCGCAAACACCAATAAGCCGACGAACATCCCGACAGCCGCGCCGGCCGAACCCGCGCCGGCTGCCGGCAAGGTCACGCCGCGGCAAACCGACGTCCCCGGGAAGCCCGGGGGCCAGTCGCCGGGGGAGAAACGCGAGCACGATTAAAAGTCGGCAGCAGTCAATCGATGGTAGCTCTGGCGCTTGCGGGAATAGGCTGCCCCAGCAGCCTTCTGGATGGTCGCGAGATGGCCATCATACGCCCGCAGCATCGACGCTTCGCCCGGCCCGGCTGACGAGTCGATGCTGCGCAACGCTCCGAGCTCGACCTCGAATGCAATCTCCAGGGCCGAATCGGAGCCCCAGAAGCACACACAGTCCCGTGCGGCGTCATATCGCCGGATCGGATTGGGAAAGTGGAGGCTCATCGGATCATCCTCCAGGGTTGACCAGGTTCAGGCGCGCCGCCGGTGCGCTGGGATCGTTGTCACGCGACGCCGAGAGGCTGCGTCGCGCGACAAGGTGCAGGCCGGTCGCAATCCCGCGCGACGAATGGAGCCGGCTCAGGTTTTCGGAACGCCCAGGGCTGCCGCGCAGGCCTTGGCCACGTCCGAATCTGGCGAAGGACTCCCGGGCATTGTCGCCCATCCACCTTTCGCGATGAAATCCCCCTGCTGCCAGGAACTGATCTTCTTGAGTTCTACGAGTTGCTCGGTCGCGTTGGCCTGCTGCTGGAACTTCGCCACGCAGATCGGCGAGAGCGCAGCCACAAGAGCGGTGCTCGAACGTGCCCTGGCTTCTCGCTCCGCCGTGCTGTGCGTCACCCACCCGCCCCAGGTGAAACCGATGATCGCAAGGGCAATAGCCCCGCCGACGGCGCCCCAGGCGGCCGGCTTCAGTTCTGCTGGAATTTTCATGATGTCGGACTTTCCGAACCGGAAGAAAATCTCCCGTAGAAAAGCATATCACGGTTTGAGAGTGACTGATCATCATTTGATTCGATTCAATTATTTCTTCAACGACATATTTAGATGAAGCATCGGAATATTCGACGAGCCCCATTTTCTTCGATGATCGCGACGTGTCGATCCGGCATACGGGTCTCTGCGGCGTGCATCTGGCAATGGCCTGGCGCTGATGCGGCTATAGCGATCTGCCTGGCGTGGAACAGAGCTGCCCTTCACAAGTTGGGCTGAGATCGAGCGGCCATCGGGCCATCCACAATGCGCCGCAGGCGGCGCCCTGAAAGTACTATCCACATGACAGATTATACCGCCCGTGGCGTCGCCGACGGCACTGCTGCACGCGCGTCCTCCGCTGTGTCCTGGAGCGCTGTACTGGGAGGTGCCGTCGTCAGCGCGTCGATCTCCCTTATGCTCCTCGCCGCCGGCGCCGGGCTTGGCTTCACCTCCGTTTCGCCCTGGTCGAGCGCTGGCGTCACCGCCACGACGTTCGGCATCGCTGCCCTGGCCTGGCTGGCAATTGTTCACCTTCTGGCGGCCGGTGCCGGCGGCTATCTCGCCGGCCGGCTGCGCACCAAGCGCGTCGGTCTCCACACTGACGAGGTCGCGTTCCGCGACACGGCGCACGGCTTCATGACTTGGGCCGTCAGCGCGATTGTCACCGCACTGCTGCTGGCCTCGACCGCGTCTGCGATCATTGGCGGCACAGCACGGCTTGGCGCCAGCGCAGCGTCAGGGGTCGCATCGTCCGTCTCCGGCATGGCGGGCCAGGCGGCCGGTCGCGTCGATCTGACAAATCTGGACCCCTCCGCGTACTTGACGGATTCCCTGTTTCGTACCGACCGTCCGGCTCCGTCGTCGACCGACGCTGCCCCGGCCCGCGCCGAGGTCGGCCGGATCGTCGCGATGAGCATCCGCAATGGCGACATGGCGCCTGCCGACAAGACCTATGTCGCGAGCGTGATCGCGGCTCAGACCGGCATCAGCCAGCCTGATGCCGAAAAGCGCATCAACGACGCCATAGCCAAGACGAAGGAAGTCGCCGCCAAGGCCGAGCAGACGGCTCGCGAGACGGCCGACATTGCCCGAAAAGGCGCTGCTTCCTTCGCCCTGGCAACCTTCATCGCGATGCTGATCGGAGCGCTGGCTTCAAGCTATGGCGCAACTGTCGGAGGCCGTGCCCGCGACAAGGTCGAGGCCTGATCCCCAAGCCTGCACCCTTAAAACCTGGAGAGACAAACATGGCCACGACTGCACCCAAAGCCCTCGACGACATGTTCCATGACATGCTCAAGGACGTTTATTACGCCGAGAAGCAGATCCTGAAGGCGCTGCCCAAGATGGCGAAGGCAGCCAAGTCCCCGGACCTGAAAAAGGCCTTCGAGACCCATCGCACCGAGACCGAGAACCATGTCGAGCGCCTGAGCGACGTGTTCGAAGCGATCGGCAAGGCGCCCCGTGGCAAGACCTGCGACGCGATCCTCGGCATCCTCGAGGAAGGCAAGGCCGTGATGGAGGACTACGCCGACAGCCCGGCCCTGGATGCCGGTCTCGTCGCCTCCGCACAGGCGGTCGAGCACTACGAGATGACCCGCTACGGCACGCTCAAATCCTGGGCCAAGCAGCTTGGCCACAAGGAGGCGGTTGCATTGCTGGATGCGACCCTCGCCGAGGAGACCAAGACGGACAAGCTGCTGACGCAGCTCGGCGAGCCGGCCAACTCGGCGGCCGTCGCCAAAGCGGCCTGATCCGCAGAGGTATCAGGAAGGGCTCGCCGAGCAGTGTTCGGCGAGCCTTTCCTTGGCGTTGTCACATTGTCTGCAGGCGCCCTTGCTATCGACGTCGTTCCGTTATGGATTCGAGCCACATGGCGCGACTGGGAAAGGGCCTGAATTGCACCAGCCGACGCAGGGGCGCTTCCACTTCGATCGTGCCGAGCTTTGGGCCGATGGTCTGATCCATGGGCTTGGAATCGTGCTGGGGGTCGGCGCGGTCGCGTACCTGATCGTGCGCGTCGTCGCAGCAGCTCCTATCCCTGATGTGATTCCCGTTGCGATCTACAGCTGCGCGCTGATCGCCGTTCTCATCATCTCCGCCATCTACAACATGCTGCCGGTTTCGCCGGTGAAGTGGCTGATGCGGCGTTTCGACCATTCGGCCATCTACCTCCTGATCGCGGGAACCTATACGCCTTTCCTGGCGCGAATGGGCGAGAGTGCGGCGGCGCATGTCCTCCTGGCCGTCGTCTGGATCGCATCGGCTGTCTGCGTCGTGCTCAAGGTCGCCTTACCCGGCCGATATGATCGGCTGTCGATTGCGCTCTATCTCCTCATGGGCTGGAGCGGCATCTTCGCCTGGGAGAGCATCGTGCAGCTTCCGAGCCTCGCCTTATGGCTGATCGTGACGGGCGGTCTTCTTTACACGTTGGGCGTGGTCTTTCACGTCTGGCAGACGCTTCCCTTCCAGAACGCCATCTGGCACGCTTTCGTGCTCGTCGCCTCCGGCTGTTTCTACGGGGCCGTGTTTCAGGCCTATGCGATCGCTCCATCGAGCTGACGGCGCTTAGGGCCTTTCACGGAGCGGCATGCGTGTGTCACGATCGCCGCGAAAGCTCCGATTTTTGATTTGATCTCAATGTGATGTGCTACTGTTAGTCTCAGCTCCTCCGGCTGACGAAAGCAGGAGACGGAAATGGCGCATCACTATGACGTCGGCGACCAGGTCAGCCTGGCTTTCGGCTTTCACGACCAGAATGCCGTCGGGCTCTATACGGTCACGCGCCGCTTGCCCTCTCTTGTCGACGGCGAGCCTCAGTATCGCGTGAGGGGTCTCGATGATCGGGAACGCGTGATCGGTGAAGCGCAGATCAATGGTTCAGCCCGACAACGCAATGCGGATCGGCCTGCCCGGTCACGCCACCCAAACAAGCCACTAACCGAGATGTTCGGTCCTTCGGGCACCGAAAAGAAATAGACACGCAAATTTCTTGAAGGCCGTGCTCCCATTCCGGGCGATGCAGAAGCTTCTCTTTCAGCGAGCTGTTTCTGACTCCATCTGAAACCTCGGAAAATGCTGCCCATGGAAGGGCTCGCGATAATGCCGGCGTCATCTCCGCAGCGGATTGCGCTTTTCGGCGATCAGCCCATCATGCTTGCTGGCCTTAACGCACTTGTCGGAGCAGTCCCCGGTGCGACCATAATTGGCGTGCCATCGACGATGTTTGATGCGGTCGAATTCATTCGCTCGCAGAACCCCGAAGTAGCCATCATCTCTATCGGTACGCTGAGGCCGGCCGGTCTTGCCTCCGTAAGGCGCATTCTGGGCGTGTCACCGCTCATTCTGATCTTGCTTGTCTGCGACGATCGCGATGCGAGCGCGATCAAGGCAGCATTTCAGCTCGGCATCGCAGGTTATCTGCTGAATGGCGCTTCCAACGACAGACTGCTGCAAGCCCTAAAGGCTGTTCGGGCCGGCGGGCTGTACCTCGATGGAGGCCTGGCGGTGTCGATGCGAGAATTAAGACGCCCCATAGGCAGCCTGGAAAGTCGCCTCGACAACCCGGATGACGCACTGAGCGAACGCGAAATACAGATTCTCCGACTCGTCGTCTCAAACAATTCGAACAAGAGCATCGCACACCAGACCGGCTTGAGCGTCAGGTCAGTCGAAACCTATCGCTTCCGCGCCTGTAGGAAACTAGGTTTGTCTTCACGAGGAGACATCATGCGATATGGCTCGGATCGTGGATGGACGCTTTTTGATTGACGTCCTGGGGCCTTGGTCGCCGCAGGCCAGATGACTGTCTTTCCGGCAGCTCCATTTTATTGAGCATTGCGACATACTCGACGCGAGGCCGTTGGGTCCTCGTCACCGCCAAAATCCGCGGTTACCTCGCGGTTGCCGTCTCGTTGGTCCACGCTATTCCACCAGCGTCCGGCGGGCTCGCGCCAGTTCATCCAATGTAATCTGGAAGGGAGCGATGCGCGTGAATTCCAATTGACAGCCACAAACGCCAGTGGAACATCAGAACACTAAAGTAATTCACCTGCCGAGGTTGGTGTCGAGGATTCGAATCCCTTCGCCCGCTCCAGACAATCTCAATAGCGCCAGTTACTTGCCAGGGCCGCGAAAGCGGCCCTTCGCTGTTGAGCAAGCGCTGCTGCCACTATGCTACCTCGATTGAGCATAGCACCGTGCCGCCGCCTTCCGGCTCCTTTGTCGATTCAGGCCTCTGCATTCATCGCGTCCCGTTTCGGCGCGACGCCGAAGGTGCGGGAATACTCCCGGCTGAACTGGGACGGGCTCTACCCGAGACGTTTCCTCGGTCAAGCAGTGCTGATCGAGCGATTCGGAAAGCCTGCCCATAGCGGCATTTTGGACGCCCTATTCTGGCGATTTCCGACCACGACCGTCTCGATGTGGCAATTCGTCGGCCGTGGCGGCTTAATCGTCGTTGATTTCCGGCCCGGGAAGCGGACGTCACCGGCTCGGGTCCGCTGAGCGTTTCTGACCCATGGCGATGTGGGCGGCCGACCCGAGCAAAATGAAGTCGGCTCGACGCTGCTGACTTGTCCCGTCCTGAATGAATGCCGATCTCCTGGCGATGATTCACGAACGCATCAGGGTGATCGACCTGGAGACTGCGGGAGGCGGCCCGCAAGACGTCTGCGAGATCGGATGGCAGGATGTCGTGCGTGACGCCGGTGGCCGTTGGCTCATCAACGAGGAGCGTGGTTCGCTCTTCGTCGATCCCGGGCGTGCGATCTCGGCTGACACCATGGCCGTCCATCACATCCGCGATATCGACGTGGTGGGCGCGCCATTCTGGAAGCAGATCGCGCCGTCCGTGCTGCGCCCTGAAGGCGGCGTGGTCGCGCTCGCGGCCCATCGGGCCGGCTTCGAGATGCGCTACTGCTCCGCCTCGCTGACCGGAGGCGCACGCTGGATTTGTACCTGGAAATGCGCGCTGCGGCTGTGGCCACATCTTCCGCGCTTCTCGAACCAGATGCTGCGCTATCAGCGCATGCCGGAGGGGCTGATCCACGAACTCGGTCTTCCGGCCCATCGGGCGATGCCTGACGCCTATGTCACCGCCCATCACCTGCGCGACATGCTCAATGAGGTATCGCTCGACCAACTGCTGCTCTGGAGTAGCGAACCCGGGCTTCTGCCGCGCGTGCCTTCCGGCCCGGCCCGCGGCAAGAGCTGGGATCAGGCCCCCGAGGCGGCATTGCGCAACTTGGCGCTGGATCGCGACATTGATATCCGTTTTAGCGCCGAGACGGAGTTGAGGCGGCGAGGAGAGCTGCTGGGCCCGGAGCCATTGACACCCGTCCAGCCGAGCCTGCTGTGATCGCACGTCCGGAGGGAATGCGTGCGAGGAGGCCAACTGGAACGTCGTTGTGCTCCAGCGGTTGACAGGCCAGCCACGAAGGCAGACTTCGGGTACGGATTCTCGGGCATGACATCGGCTTCATCCCCATCGGTCGCGGAATGGCCGCTTCCTTCATCGACGACGCTTGGCTCCTCGGTCAGGATGAAGGGGATCGAACGCGAGCTGCGCCGTCGTCTTCCTTGGACCATGCGGAAGCACCTCACTGTCGATGCTGGGCTCGTCATCCTTTCGGTGCCTGACGCGGAGCACTTCGCTGCGCTCGCCAGCCGTATCGGCGATGCGCTCGAAAGCATCAGCGAATTGCCCATGCTTCCGAGCGAGATCGAGGATGTCCTCGGGATCTCCTCGCGCGAGCGTCACAAGTGGCTGGAGGACGGTCGCCTGCGAAGTGTTGGGACGCGTACCGTGAAGCTCCGCGGACGCGCCCGCACTGTGACCTTTCACGTCTTCGACCCACGACACATCGAGACAATCCTCGACGGCGACCTGCCCACAATCTGGCGGGAGGAGGATGCGATCCGGAGCGCCGAGAATCGTCGGCGGGCTGCGGCGAAGGCAGCCCTCGCCCGGAAGCGGAAGGCCGCATCCGGTCCTGGCGGAACCGAGCGGGAGGCCGCCGAGGAGGCGTCGCCAAGCCTCGCAGGCTGGGACGAATTCGACGCCGACGGGCTGCTTCGGTGATTTGGGGCAAGGCTGCAAGCGGTCGGTGGGACGCACAGTTCGTACTGGCGCCACTTGCGTGCAGTGAGCCTTGGCCGGAAACCAGATGGTCAACTACCCGTCTGGCTGCAGCGGCGGGCTGCATCGTCGTCTCCAAAGCTGCCCGCTTGCCCCCGACTGTCAAAAGACCCGGCGTTCCTTGCGGATCGAGCCGTCGCGATGAACGTCAAGCTCGACCTTCTCGCCGCGCGAGTTGGTCGCCGAGACGACCATGTGCTTCTTCTCGGGGCGCATCTGACCGGCATAGGTGAAGCCTGCCTTCTCGATCAGTGTCTTGATCGCGCCCTCGTCGCGCACCAACGTCGTGTCTTCCTGCTTCCTGATGCGGCCGTCGAACTCGACATGGAGCTCATAGCTGCGACCGTCCGCTGCAACAGCCGCGACCTCGGCGTGATGCTTCTTGACGTCGATCACGCGGGCATCGCGGAAGCCGGCCGTGGTCACGGCCTGTATGACGGTGTCCGCTCGATAGGCCGCGTCGGCTCCGCGGCGGCCGCCGGGGCGCTCGCCCGGTCCGGCATCGGGCCCGCGGCCGAGTTCGATGCGCGGACCGCCCGCTTTCGCGATTGCCGAGGCATGGACGAAACCGTCGCGTTGCATGCCGTCGACGACGACCTTGTCGCCCGGCGCGAGCGGTGCGCGCACGCGCCCCTCGGGGCCGGTCTCGACGAGCGTTCGTCCGGCAGGCCCCTCGACGATGACCTTGTTGCCGAAGACCTCGCGAACCTCACCCTCCAGACGCACCATGCCGAAACTCTGGGTCGAAGACGGCGGGGCCGGCCGGCCGACGGCGGAAACGATGCCCGACAGGCTCGCTACAACGGCGGCCGGCGCCAGGATGGCGAGAGGAAGATATGATTTCAGGGACATCAGCGAAACTCCTGTTGCGATGAAGCGTATCCTGAACCGACATCGCCATCACCAGCCTGAACCTTTCCGTTCAGTTTCGGTTCAGGCGGCTCCGATAGGCCACCACGATGAGAACGCTGATCGCCCTCGCGCTTCTAGCCTGCCTATGCGGTATCGGCGCGGCCGGCGCGGCACCGTCCGGCAAGATCGACCAGGCGCGGATCGGTGAAGCCCGGGCGGCCGCAGTGGCGCAGGAGCGCGTCATGGGCGAGGTCATCGATGTCGAGCTCGACGACGCCGAAGACGATGAACCCGGAGATGAAGTCTACGAGGTCAGGCTGCTCACTCCTGCTGGGGATGTGATCAGCGTGCGGATCGCTGCGATCGACGGTCGATATCTCAGCGCCGAGGGGCCCGATCTTGCCCGTGCGCTGCGTGGCTCTGCGACAAAGCGGCCGGCGCCATGAAGCTTCTGGTGATCGAGGACGATCCGGCCCTGTCGCGCTCGCTGTGCGACGCTTTGCGGGCGGAGGGCTGCGCCGTCGATCTTGCCAGGGACGGCGAAGACGGGCTGCATCTGGGCTCGACCGAAACCTATGATGCCGCGCTCGTGGATCTCGGCCTGCCCAAGGTGGATGGCCTGCGGATCATCGCCGAATGGCGCCGCAGCCAGCGGCAGCTGCCGATCCTCGTGCTGACGGCCCGCGACGACTGGACCAGCAAGGTCGAGGGTTTCAAGGCCGGCGCCGATGATTACCTCGTCAAGCCGGTGCGGGTCGAAGAGGTGATCATGCGGCTGCGTGCCCTGGTGCGGCGCGCCGCGGGGCACGCCAATCCCGAGATCGTTTGCGGGCCCCTGCGCTTCAACGCGCAGATCGCGACCTTCACCTTCGAGGGGCTGCCGCTCAAGCTGACAGCTCTGGAATGGCGCGTCCTCTCGACGTTGATCCTGCGTAAAGGCTTGACGGTGCAGCGCGGGGAGCTGTTCGAGCGGGTTTATGAGGGCGACGCCCAAACCGATTCCAACTCCCTCGAGGTCATCGTCGCGCGGCTGCGCAAGAAGATCGGCGCCGGGCGGATCGAGACGGCCCGAGGTCTCGGCTACCGGCTGGTCTGCGATGGCTGATCGGCGCCGTCCTTCGCTTGCGCGTCGGCTCTGGCTGGCTGCGGTCATCTTCGTCCTGATCGCTCTCCTGATCGCTGGCGTGGTGATCGACCGCACTCTCGACCGGTTCACGGCCCTGCAGATCGACCAACGCCTCGATGCGCAGTTGCTGGCACTCGCCTCGGCGCTCACCGTCGGCTCGGACGGCGCGGTCCGGCTGCGGCGCGATCTCGATCTGCCGCCCTACGACCGGGCCTTGTCGGGCTGGTACTGGCAGGTGACGGGAGGCGATGCACTGCTGCGCTCGCGCTCGCTCGGTGACGCGACACTGGCTCTGACGGAGCCGGTCAAGGGGCCGCGCCAAGAGCCGCTGCATTTGCGCCACCGGACCGTTCGGCTCGCGAGCGGCTCCGAGCCCTTCGAACTCGTCGCGGCAGCGCCGCGCGAAGCGCTCAGCGCGCCGATCCGTACCGCACGGAGGACGCTGGCCATCACGCTGGGCGCCCTCGCGCTCGCGCTGATGGGCGCGGTCACGGCTCAGGTCTTCCTCGTCCTGCTGCCGCTGCGGCGCCTATCGCGCGCGCTGGCGGACGTGCGCGCCGGCCGCACGCGCAGTGTCCCGGAGAGCCAGCCGGCCGAAGTGGCCGACCTGGTCGTCGAACTCAATGCGTTGCTTGCTCAAAATGCCGACCAGGCCGAGCGTGCACGAAGTCATATCGGCAATCTCGCCCATGGCCTGAAGACGCCCTTGGCGACGCTCGCGGCGGAGCTCAGGCCCGGACACGATGTCGATCGCGAAGCTTTGCGCGCGCTGGTCGAGGGTATGGACAGGCGCATCGCCCATCATCTGCGTCGTGCCCGCTCCGCTGCGCTGCTCGGCGGGCGACATTTCCGGACCCGGCTCGCCCCCCAGATCGACGATCTCGTTCTGGCGCTGTCCAAGATCCACGTCGATCGCAGCCTGCGCTTCAGCGTCTCGATACCGGGCGACATCGAGCTGGCCTGCGACGTCAACGACGTCAACGAGATGTGCGGCAACCTCCTCGACAACGCCTGCAAATGGGCGGCGTCGGAAGTCGCGATCAGCGCCGAGCGCCTTCAACACAGCGTCGTCATAAGTGTTCGGGACGACGGCGTAGGCATCAGCGCGAACGCGGCGGAGATTGCCCTAAGCCGCGGCGGGCGGCTCGATGAGGTCACGCCAGGAACAGGATTTGGTCTCCCGATCACGCGAGAGATCGCGGCCCTTTACGGAGGTGACGTCAGCTTGAACCAGCTGCAGCCGGGTCTGCTTGTCAAACTGACCCTCCCAAGCGCCGATTAGCGAAAATTCCGCCACAACTCGGTATCCTGGGCGCGGCCTTGCTGCCGGTGATGCGCCAATAGCTGGCTCTGCTGCGCTGCCGGAAGCCGGACGTTCGAGGAGCGAAATTGCCCTACAGCCGATACATCCCAAGCGACGATTGGGCCCTCTGAGCTCTCATTTCCCGTTTCCGCCTGCAATCGAGAAACCAAGCTGCTGCATTCGGTGTTGCGGGCGTACCGGCTGGAATTCAGCTCTCGGTATACGCTGACTGTCATGTCTTGTTCGAGGATCCCGCGCTTCACATGCACCATCGGCATTAGGGTCGGCCCCCGTCGGCCACGTTTGCGCGAGGCTCGGATTGCTGCGCCGTGAGGAGGCCTCTCGTCGTGGCTGTCATGACTCCGGCAGCGACATCCGGGTGATCCATCGCACCGTGCACCACCACCGAGTGGGACGCGAAAGCGATGCCGCGCTCGGCGAACACTGTCATGATCCTCTTCAGTGCCTCTCGGCGGATCTCTGTTGGCTTTCCTGGCCGAACCGTGAATTTGAGACGCACGACGAGCGCCGCCTCCTGAATATCGGCAACGCCCTGCAGCTTGAGCTGCTCGAGGAATTCGGGTGCGAACTCCGGATCGGCCAGCAGCTCTTCGCCGACCTTCTTGACGGTCTTGCGCACCAACTCGAGATCGACGTCGCGCGCCAGCCGCAGGTTGAACTTGACGATCAGCCAGTCGCGACTGCTGTTTGTCACGGAGCCGAGTTGGCCGAACGGAACGGTATGCACCTGGCCATGGTGGTGGCGAAGTCGGACGGAGCGAAGCGAGATGCTCTCCACCGTCCCCTTGAGTTGCCCGGCCTGAATGTATTCGCCGATGCGAAAGGCGTCGTCCGCCATATAGAACAGGCCGGAAATGATATCGCGCACGAGTGATTGGGCGCCGAAACTGAGAGCGAGCCCAAAAATGCCGGCGCCTGCGAGCAGCGGAGCGATGTTGACCCCCAGCTCTCCGAGAGCGACCAGAATCCCCGTTCCCAGCAGGAGGAAGGTGATCCCCCACTGGAGCAGAGGAATGACGGTCAGGAGGCGCGAACCGGGCTGGAATTCGTTGTCCCCACCCGGGACATAGCGGGTGACGGTCACGAATCTGGCGCGGATCCAGGTGCTGACCAAGGCCGACAGGGCATAGGCGACGATGATGACCACAGCCGCCCGCGCGATGCTCTCATTGACCTCGATCCAGCGCGGCTCCCCGAGCCAGGCTGGAAAGTCCATCGCGAGAAACCGGGCAACGATCAGAACCACGCCCAGCGTCGCGGCCAGGCGCACGATCGTAACGAGCGCTCGCGCCAGGTGCCATGGCAGGGACGCATTCGCTCGCTCGTCCCCATGGGCGTTGCAGTAGGCCTGCAGGAGCCGATCGACGATGAACGCTCCGACGACGATCCCGCCGATCGAGATCGTCGCGACGTAGAATGGAAAGTCGAGGGACATGACGCCATAGATCCAGGCGATCCCGGCGGCACCGATGGCGATACCGGAGCCGGTTTCGCACATCGGCAGGCGCGTCGGAGCCTCGGCGTGGAAGCGGCGTGCCGCGGTCCACATCAACGCGGTGGCGATGATGCCCGCCGCTACGCCCGAAGCCTGCCCGGCGGGCCAGCTCATTCCGGCTTCAAGCAGCAGCGGTATGACCGTCACAAAGGCGACGGCCAGGAACAGTGAGGCCGTCAGGAACGGCATGGCACGCCGGACTTGGGCATCGCTGGCCGAGATGAGGCGCAGCGGCGGCTCGCTCGGGCGCAGCAATATCCTGACGGCCGTCATGATGATTCTGAACCGGAGCACGGTATCGACCACGGCGATCCCCAGCCGGGCCATGAGCGTACTGTCGCCCAATGCAATCTCAACCAGGATGGCCGCTGCCAGCAACATTACGATCAGGTCGCCGACATCACACGCGAAAGCGGACATGAGCCGCGTCGTCCTCGAGGCGCTCATGCGCGCCCTTGGGCGCGAGGTTCCCCGGCGCATGGCATGCGGAAGCAACAACAACAGCGCCACGATCCAGGCAGCGCGCCAGAGAAGTCCGGGATGGCCGCTGGTCAGTATACGAGCGGCCGCATCGCTGGTTTCGCCGGGAATCCGCGGAATCGCGGTCAGGATCGGCCAGAACAGGTCCCGGATGGCGGTGAGGCCCTGCGCCAGATAGCTGACGAGGCTTCGTTGCGTTGTGATGCCGGCGGAGGAGGCCTCGGCACTCGCCCACGCCGCACTCATCCATCCGATCGCAGCGCAAGCGGCAAGGGGGAACATCGCGGAACAATGCCGCGTGAGGTTTACTGGCATGCGTTCGCGTATCGGCGGTCGCTCGGACATGGCTCCCTCCGCGCGGTCAAGACGTCTCGTGGTGCAGGCGGCTCATGTCAGCCGGCGCTTCAGAGCGAGCTGACATCGCCGTCGCGGGCGAAGAAGCTCTCGGGCGCCAGCAACTGCAGGCGCGCCTCGCGGTCACGCAGCACAGCGTCGTCCGCAGTCGGCGCGTGATGGAGGCAGGCGAGCCGTCGGGCGCCCGCCGCCCGCATCAATGCGAGCCCGGCCTGCCAAGTCGAATGCCCCCAATCGCGATGCGCCGGGTAGTCGCTGTCGGCGCACCACATCGCGTCATAGGCGATCAGGTCGGCATCGCGGCAGAAGCGGACCAGATCGGGATCGGGCGCGTCGCCCATGTGCTCGTGATCTGTCAGGATCACGAAGGCACGGTCGCCATGGTCGAAACGATAGCCGCAAGTGGCGACGCCGTGGCGCAGGGTGACGGTACGGATGACGGTGTCGTCCAGGGTGATGTTCAGGCCTGCTTCGAAGCTCACGGCGTCCAGACGCACCGGCAGCGAGGCGAATCCGATCGGGCTCAGTGGCTCCTGGAACAACAGTCGCAAGCTCTGATGAACGCTGATGTCGGTTCGGCGCGGCGCGCGAATGCCGAGGGTGAAATCCGGGCTGAAGAGCGGGGCGAATCCGGTCAGCCCGATGACATGGTCGAGATGGACATGGGTCAGGAGCAGCCAGGCCGAGCGCCGTCCGCCGGCGAGCAGGGCGCGTCCCAGCTCGACCGCACCCGATCCGCAGTCGACGATGAAGGTTTGCTCGCCGATCGCGACCTCGATGCAGATCGTGTTGCCGCCGAACGTGCGGAAGTGCTCGCCCGACACCGGCATCGAGCCGCGTGTGCCCCAGAACCGGACGCTGAAATCGCTCATCGCAAACCTCACTTCGTCTGCAAAGCGTGAACGGGCTGCCAGTCCGGCGGCGGCGGGGCCGTGAGCAGATTTCGGCAGCGCTCCGCCAGCGCCACGGCCGGGCCGTCGCCCGGCTTCTGCGCCAGGCAGGTCTCGATGAGGTGCAGCGCATCGCGGAAGCGGCGCTGCCGATAGGCGGCGAGTGCCCGCTCGTAGCACTCGACCCAGGCCGGGCAGATCGTCGTCGCGGACAGTCCGAGGAGCTCATAGACGGTGACGCCAAGGTCGCGCCCGTAGACTGCGATGCAGTCGACCTCGCGCACGAGGATGGCCTCGCCCGCTTCGCGCCGTGTCTCCTCGCTGATCAGGATAGCGGTGCCATAGGCTTTGTTGGCACCTTCAAGCCGGCTCGCGAGGTTCACGCTGTCGCCGATCGCGGTGTAGTTCAGCCGGGTCCGCGATCCGATATTGCCGATGATGGCCTCGCCCGAATGCAGGCCGACGCGCACCTTGAGCGGCTGCCCTTCGGCATCCATCAACCCGGCCGCTGCCGTCTCCGCGACGATGGCGAGCGCGGCACGGCAGGCTTCCAGGGCCGTATGCGGCTGCGGCCGTGGCGCACCCCAGAAGGCCATGACCGCGTCGCCGATGAACTTGTCGACCGTGCCTGCACGCCGCTCCACCGCTTCCGAGGCGAGTTCTAGAAACCGGCTGGCGACCGGCAGCACGGCCGGCCCGAGGCGCTCGGCTAGACGTGTGAAGCCGGCGAGGTCGGCGAACAGGATGGTGATGCGGGCTGACGTGCCGCCCGGCTCGGCCCGGCCGCCATGCGCGACCAGTTCCCGCACCAGATCGACGGGGATGAAGCGGCCGAAATTCGCCAGCCCTGCCGCCATGCGCGCGAGGGCTGCGGAAAGTTGGTCGATCTCGATCAGGCGCGAACGACGATGGACCAATGCGTCGAGCTCGAAGCGTTCGAGATGGGCCAGGTCGGCGACCACCGCACGGATCGGCTGGACCAGCAGCAGTTTCGCCAGGGCAGCGGCGACCAGTCCCGCCAGGGCGATGGCGAGGGCAAGGCCAATGCCCACGCGGCGGGTGGTCGCATCGATCTCCCCCAGGAAGTCGCTTTCCGGCACGATGACCGCGAATTGCCAGCCTTGGAAATGCAGTGGTGACAGCCCGACGGCGAAGCGCTCCCCGGCCAGCTCGACGGCGATGCGTTCGGGCACCGGCTCGCTTTGCTCCGCCCGCTGCGCCAGCGCTGCGCCGATGCGGCGGCTGACCTTGATCAGCTTCGTGCGATCCCGGTCATGGCCGGCCGGCTCGACGACAAGGCGGCCGGCGGGGTCGATGACCGCCGCGCCGCCGGTCCGGCCGACCGCGATCTGCCCGAGGAGCCTGGAGAATTGCGAGAGTGCCACGAAGGCGCCGAGGCGACTGCCATCGGACAGCCGGCCGACATAGGCAACCGCCGGCTCTGCCTCGGCTGGGTCGATGGCGGAAACCCAGCCCGGTGTGGAGGCATCGGCCGCCGGCCAGATCCCGGCCACGGTCTGCAGCCGGGGCTCGCCGCCGCGCTTGCCGGGCTCGATCGCCGCGACGGTGCCCTTCGTCCCCTCATGGGCCAGCGCGGTGACGAGCGACATGCTTCCAAGCGGCTGCGTCAGGGCCGCGTCGCGTGCGGCGAGCGAGCTGTCCCGTTCGATCAGCCTGGCGGCGGCGCCCCAGGCAGCTTCTGCGCCGGTGACCTGCGCCCACCACTCGTGGCGGACCGAGGTCGTGACCTGTCGCTCGATCTCGATGGCAAGCGCCGTGCTGTTGCGCGTCGCGGTTCGCCACCAGGCGATATGCACGCTGCCAGCCACGATCAGCACGCAACCGAGCGCGAGCGTCGTCAGGATGGTCTGCAGGCCCGTGCGCATCGTGGCCTCCCGCAACGGCCGGCCGTCAGCCGGAGGGATGGGTGGTTTCGAGGGCCTGGAACACCACCGCCAGCACATAGCCGAAGATGGCATGGCCGATCAGGCTCATCAGGGAGAGCTGCAGGTTGTCGCCGATCAGCAGGAAAGGCAGGCCGGCTAGCGGCGCCAGCAGGCCGAGCGCGATGAAGTAGGTGACCACCCCCCAGAGCCAGCCATCGGCGGGATGGCCGAGCCGCACCAGCCGTGTCGTCAGCCAGTAGCCGAGAGGGTAGACGATGAAGCCGGTGACGTAGTGCAGCGCCTTGGCCCAGACATCCGGAACGGAAAGGCCGAACTGGCGCTGGAACAGCAGCTTGACCAGCGCCGGCGGTTCGAGTGGAAAGCCCGCGAAGAGCTGCGTCGGCCAATTGGCCCAGATCTCGTAGAAGCCGGTGGCGGCGAAGCCTCCGAGCACGAGATGCCAGCTCTGGCGGGCGGTGGGGACCAGGCGGGCGATAACCCCCGGTGTGTTGGTGGCGGTCGTCATGCTCATGAGATCCTCCTTGGAAGTCGGTTGCCGCGGAACTGGCGGTTCAGAGGTATTCCTGGTGAAGGTCGACGGTGGAGCGCTGGCCAATGTCGTCGAGATGCGCGGCGATCCACTGCGCCGCCGCGGCGCGGCCGAGATCGCGCAGGCGCGTCAGGAAAGACCAGCTCGTGTTGAACTTCGACGCGATCGAGAATTCGGCCATCGCATCGTCTGAGCGGATCGCGTGGATGAAGACGCGCCGCAGCTTGTCGCGATGCTCGGGGCGGATCCAATCCTCATCGATCAGCTTGGTGGCGAAGGCGATCGCCCGCATTTCGCGGATCAGCGAGGAATTGAAGCTGATCTCGTTGATCCTGTTGAAGATCTCGGAGGGGTCGTTCGGCACGTCCGGCCGCACGATCGGATTGATGTGGACGACGAGAATGTCGCGCGCCTGCGCATCGTAGATCAGCGGGTAGATCGCGGGATTGCCGACATAGCCGCCATCCCAGTAGTGATGGCCGTCGACCTCCACGGCCTGGAACAGCATCGGCAGGCAAGCGGAGGCCTGGACGACCTCCGGCGACATCATCTCATTGGTGAAGATCTGCGGCTTGCCGGTCTTCACATTGGTCGCGCAGAGCCGCAGGCGGGTGCAGCGGCACGCCCGCAGGGCGTCGAAGTCGACGACGCTGGTCAGCACGTCGCGCAAGGGGTTGAAGCCGAGCGGATTGAGCTGGTGCGGCGAGAAGGTCCGGGTCAGGGCCTCGAAGAAGCGGTAGCTGACCGGCTCCTTGACGCCGAAACCCTCCAGCCAGAGATCGAAGGGGGTCTGCTGGTAGGGGCTGGCGGTCCGGCCGGCGCGACTGATCCGATGCCAGAAGAGCTCCAGCAATTCGCGGGCATGCGCCTTGCCGCCGGCCATTTTGCCATAGGCGTAGACGACGGCGTTCATCGCACCGGCGCTGGTCGCGGACAGGCCGTCGATCTCGATGCGCCCGTCCTCCAGCAGCATGTCGAGCACACCCCAGCCGAAGGCGCCATGGGCGCCGCCGCCCTGGAGGGCGAGATTGATGGTCGGCGCATTGGCGCCCGGGACATCCGCCATGCCTTCCGGCTGCGGGCGGGCTTCGTGATCGAGAACGGTCGACGGGGACATCAGGCGGCGTCCTTCTGCTGGAGGGTTTCTGTCGCGGGCCTGGCCAGCGCGATCTCGCGGCCGGTAATCAGGCGGGCGCCGCGCTCATAGGTCAGGTAGGACCAGAGCCAGCTCGTCGCGACGGAGAGCCGGCTACGGAAGCCGATCAGGAACCAGACATGTGCGGCCGACCAGAGCAGCCAGGCCGGGAAGCCCGTGAGCCGGAGCCAGCCCAGGTCGACGATCGCGAATTTTCTGCCGATGGTGGCCATCGAACCGGCATCGCGATAGCGGAACGGCACGGGCTCGGGCGCCGAGAGAACGCGCGTCGCGATCAGACTGCCCACCCAATGCCCGGCCTGCTTCGCCGCCGGGGCGACACCCGGCAGCATGGCGCCGTCCGTTCCGGCATAGGCGGCCGTGTCGCCGATGACCAAGATCGCGGGATCGTCCGGCAGCGAGAAATCCGCCTCGACCTTCACTCGGCCGGCGCGATCGACCGGAGCATCGAGCCAGCGCCCGGCAGGCGAGGCCTTGACGCCCGCGGCCCAGATCACGGTCCGGGCCGGAAGGCGCATCGCGCCCAGCATCACTCCCTCGTCCGAGACATCGGTCACCATGGTCCTGATTGCGACGCTGACGCCCATGGCTTCGAGCGCATGATGAGCCGAGCTGCTCAGCTCCTCGCGGAAGCCCGGGAGGATGCGTGGCCCGGCCTCGACCAGCACGATACTGATGTTGTCGGAACTGATGCGGCGGAAGTCGCGGCCGGCCGCATGGCGGACGAGCTCGGCGATGGCGCCCGCCATCTCGACGCCGGTCGGGCCGCCGCCGACGATGACGAAGGTCAGCAGCGCCTTGCGGATCGCCTCGTCGTCTTCGAGCTCCGCTTCCTCCAGCGCCTTGAGGATCTTGGCGCGGACGCGGGTCGCATCGTCGACCGTCTTGATCCCCGGCGCAGCCACGGCCCAGTCGTCACGGCCGAAATAGCTGTGCCGGGCGCCTGTCGCGACGACGAGATAGTCGAAGGGGATGCTGCGGCCGTTCTCGGTTACCACGCGGCGGGCGCGGCGATCGACATCGACGACCTTGTCGAGCACGACGCGGGCATTGGCCTGGCCACGCAGCACCGAGCGGATCGGCGCGGCGATGTCGGCCGGCGAGAGGCTGGCGGTCGCGACCTGATAGAGCAGCGGCTGGAACAGGTGGAAATTGCGCCGGTCGACGATCGTCAGGTCGACCGGCGCATGCTTAAGGGCGTGCGCCGCAGCGAGGCCGCCGAAGCCTGCGCCGATGATCACAACCCGCGGAATGGTCGTTGTCGTCGCTATGGCGGCCATGGCGAATTCCTCGCTTTGCTGATCAGTGAGCCGTCCAGGCACCGTCGACCGGGATCGCCGTGCCGGTCATCGAGGCGCCAGCCTCGGAGGCGAGGAAGACGGCCAGGGCACCGATCTCCTCGACGGTCGCGAAGCGCTTGTTGGGCTGGGCCGCGAGCAGGATCTCCTTGACGACGCGGTCGCGCGCGATGCCGTGCGCCTTGGCCTGTTCCTCGATCTGCTTCTCGACGAGCGGCGTCCAGACATAGCCGGGGCAGATTGCATTGACGGTGACGCCGTATTCGGCGCCCTCCAGCGCAACTGCCTTGGTGAAACCGACGATGCCGTGCTTGGCGGCGACATAAGCCGACTTGAACGGCGAACCGACGAGGCCATGCGCAGAGGCGACGTTCACGATCCGGCCGAAGCTGCGCTCCTTCATTCCGGCGAAGACGGCCCGCGTGGCGTGGAAGGCTGCCGAGAGGTTGAGCGCGATGATCGCGTCCCAAAGCTCGACCGGAAAGGCCTCGACCGGCGCGACATGCTGGATGCCGGCATTGTTGACGAGGATGTCGACCTGGCCGAAAGCCGCCACCGCGCCCTCGATCAGCGTGGCTACGCCGGCCGGTTCGGCGAGATTGCTGCCGTCGAAGCGCACGGTGACGTCGCCGGCTGCCTCCAGGCTCAGACGCGTCTGCTCGATGCTGCGCGGATCGCCGAAGCCGTTGATGACGAGATTGGCTCCAGCGCCCGCCAACGCCTTGGCAATGCCCAGGCCGATGCCGCTGGTGGAGCCAGTGACGACGGCGGTCCGGCCTGCGAGAGGGCGTGGGTGGCTGGTGATCGCGGAAGCGGCTGTGGCGTGGACGTTCATCGCATCTCTCCTTGCTGCGGAAGAGGATGCGGATGGCGGCCGGCTCCGGGAAATGCCGATGCGCTGTCGTGACCATAGCCGCCGGCTATGGCGATTTTTGTTGCCGCGGCCGGGCGGCGCGAGCAGCCTCGCCTCATGAGCGACACGTCCCTTGCCGAACGCCTTGCCGAGCTGCGCCAATGGCTCGCGCGCGAGCGCCCGCAGATCGCGCAGGCCTATGACCGTATGGTCGAGCATCTTGCACGAAGCGGTGCTGGGGCCGGGGCCTTGCGGGCCGGCGACGCGATGCCGGCCTTCGGTCTGACCGCGGCCGATGGCCGCTTCGTCACCTCGGCCGAGCTTCTCTCGACCGGGCCGCTCGTGCTCAGTTTCTATCGCGGTGCCTGGTGTTCCTATTGCCAGACCGAGCTGACGGCGCTGCGCGATGCCCATGATGAGATCGCCGCGCTGGGTGGGCGCGTCGCCGTGGTCTCCTGCGAGATCGGCGGTCGCGGCCTGGCGGTCGCACGCCAGCACGATTTGCCGTTCAACGTGCTCAGCGACGTCGATCTCGGCCTCGCCCTGGCGTTCGGGCTCGTCATCTCTGTGCCTGGCGAGGTTCGCGAGATCTATGAGCATCTCGGCTACGATCTGGCGCGCATCAACGGTAACCCGTCCTGGTTCTTGCCGATCCCGGCGACCTATGTGGTGGCGCCCGACGGTCAGATCGCCTCAGCCTTCGTCGAGCCGGATTTCCGCTATCGCATGGATCCGGCCGAGATCCTGGCGACACTGACCCAGCTCAAAGCGGCGCCAGCCTGACCGCATCGTCCCAGTCGCGGGACCGCGCGAGGCGCAGGCAGGCCTCCGTTGCGGTCTGGAAGGGGCGGCCGGCGACCACCGCAACGGCAACGCTGCGCGCCGGGATGGTCTCCTCGAAGGGGATCATCGCCAGGCCTTCGATCAGCGGGACGCTCGCCGGCAGCACGCCGAGGCCGAAGCCGGACCGGACCAGACGCTGCAATTCGTCGGTGCCCTGCACATGATGGCGGAAGCGCACCGCGACATCCTTGCAGGCGCAGACGAACTTAAAGCGCTCGTGATCGACGCAGCTGATCTGATCGATCATCTCAGCGCCGACGAGATCGTCGAGCGCGATGCTGGTCTTGCGAGTCAGAGGATGGCTCTGCGGCGCGACAAGCCGGCTGCCTTCCCGGAAGAGCGACCAGCTGCGCATGCGCTCGGGCAACTCCACCGCATCGCTCAGGAAGACCAGATCGAAATCGCCCTCCAGAGCGCGGGCGACGAGATCCCTGTGCGGCAGTCTTACGAGCGTGAGATCGAAACCGTTGAGGCAGGTGTTGAGGCTTTCGAGCAGGCCCGCCAGCACCGCCGCGGAAACCGTTTCGAGGATGCCGAGGCGCAAATGCGCCATGTCGCCCTTGCTGACGCCGCGCGCCAGTTCCTTCGCCGCCTGAGCCGCGACATAGGTGCGCTCCAGATGCGGCAGCATCAGCCGGCCGAGCTCGGTGAGATGCGTGTTCTGCCGCTCGCGATGCAGGAGCAATCCGCCGAGCTCATCCTCTAGCTTCTGGATGGCGCGCGTCAGCGACGGTTGTGCGACATGACACTGCTCCGCGGCGCGCGTGAAGTTCAGGCTGCGCGCGACCGCCAGGAAGTAGCGGATCTGATGCATTTCCATGCCAATCCCCCGGATGGCAGACTTGGCCGCGCTGCTCGATGGTGATCTGGCGCCATCGGGTGGATATTCGCGGGCGCGGGCGGTTTGGTTACAGGCAGCTGCCGGAAACGCGCCGCCTATCCGCGCTCCGCTGCGCCCGCATCGCGGTCGAGCGTCATGGCAAGCCCAGCGGCTGCAGACAGCGTCACGCCGATGGCGAGCACGGTCGCACTCCAGCCGAAGCGTTGGAAGACCTGGCCCAAGATGACGCTGCCCACGAGGCCGCCGAGGAAATAGCTCGCGAGATAGAGTCCACTCGCCGCGCCGCGTTCGCGTTGCGCCGTCCGGCCGACGTGGCCTGTCGCGATCGCCTGTGCGGCGAAGGTGCCGATAGCGAAGAGGACCAGCCCGCCGAGCACGGCCGCCAGGGACGGCAGCAGCAGCAGCGGCAAGCCGGCGAGCGCAAGGCCCAGGCTCGCCAGGAGACTCCGCCGTGTGCCGAGGCGCAGCACCAGCCAGCCCGCCAAGAGCGTGGTCGCGACCGAGGGCGCGAAGCCGAAGTAGACGAAGCCGATCTCCATCATCCCGAGCGCCAAAGGCGGCGCGGTCAGGACGAGGTTCACATAGGTGAACAGTCCGATGAAGGCGAAGAGGATCAGAAAGCCGAGCGCGAAGCTCGCGCGAAGCTGCGGATCGGCGAGATGCAGCCGCAACGCACCGGTGACGGGGGCCGTCGCTGTCGCCATCGGAGGGGCCCGCCGCACGGTGGCATGCACCAGGACGGCGCCCGCCAGATTGAGAACGGCGAAAGCATAGAAGGTGGTGGGCAGCCCGAACCTGTCGGCGACCGAGGCCGACAGCAGCCGCCCGAAGAAGTTGCTGGCGACGTTTCCAGCGATATAGGCCGCGAAGGCCGCCGCGCCGTCACTGGCCGAATAATGCTCGCCGAGATAGGCCAGCATCAAGGTGAAGGCCGCGGCCATGAACACACCCTGCAGCACGCGCAGGCCGGTGAAGGTCGCAAGATTCGGCGCGCCGGCCAGCAGCGCGGTCGGTATCGCGAGCAGGGCGAGGCTGATCATGATGCCGCGGCGCCGGTCGATCGAGGCGCTCAGATAGGATGTGGCGAGGCTCGACAGCGCCATGCCGATGGTGCTCGCATTGACCGCAACGCCCATCACGCCGGGGCTCGTGCCATAGTGCCGGATCAGCGCCGGCAGGATTGCCTGCATGGCGAACAGATCGACCAGCGTCAGGAAGGCCGTCAGCGCGATCACGAAGGTTCGCAGCCAGGAACGCGGGTTCGTGACCGGCATCGCCATGGCGGCCGGAGCGCTCTCGCTTCGCATCATTCCCATCCTCGGGATGCAGCCGTGCCCGGGCCCGGCTCAGTTCGGGTTTTCCTCGGTGGTGTAGAGCGCGCCGACCCGCCAGCCGTCGGGCGTGCGCACGCACAGCACGTTGACGAGGAACGCGATCCGTTGCGGGTCGGCTCTGGAACCCAATGTCAGCTTCAGCGGCTGGTAGAGCACTGCACTGACCGGGCTGACCTCGACGACCCGCGCACGCTCCCGATCCGGCTTCACCTCCCAGACATCGGAGCGTTGGAAGGCGCTCATGCGTTCGATCATCCGGTCGGCGCCCCAGAACGCCTTGCCATCGCTGATCCAGACGAAACTCGGCGAATCCCACATCAACGCCCGCACCGCCTTGGTGTCGCGCGCGTTCTGGGCGGCGACGAACCGCTCGTAGAGCGATGTGACAGCACGTTCAGTCTCGGTCTCGGCCGCGGCGGGCGCGGCGAAGGACAAGGCAACCAGGGCGATGAAGACCTTCGTCAGCATGACGACCTCCGACAGGATGCGGGTTGGATCGGGGCACCGGATGGCGGGCGGCGAAGGCCGGCCCGCATCGGCATGATCGGGCGTTACATGTCGGGATCGTCGAGCATGTCCGGCGGGACGATGTCGGAGGAGAGCAGGACCACTTCCTTGCCCGACTTGTTCTCCCACCAATGGGCGTGGCCGGGCCCGAATTCGGGCGTCCACTCGCCGGTCCGGTGGGTGATTGGGACCGAGCAGAAGGCGCTGTGCTCGATGATCTCGCCGGAGGCGACGTAGACGATCGAGGGGCGGTCGTCATGGCGATGGAAGGGCACGATCCCGTTGACCGCGACGGTCAGGCGGCGCGTGCGCAGGCGCAGATCGCCGAGATTGCGCCAGCCGGTGACGTTCACGACGGACAGCGTTTCGCGCCGGATGCCGACGTCGGGCGCGTTCTCGACCGTGCGCGGCTGCTTCAATTGCTTGTCGGCCGGGCAGGTGCCGGCCTGCGCTGCACTGATGCCCTGGATGAGCGCAGCGGTGCAGGCGGCCCCCGCCAGCAGGCCGCGGATTGCAGGTGCGTATCGTCTCGACATGACCGTCTCCTTCCTGAATGTCGCGCAATGCCGCGACCGGAAGGCAGCATCCCGGAGAGATCGAGCCGGCTGAAATATCTGCTTTCTCTGGTTTCGATAGCCGAAAGCTATTTCACCTGCTCATCGATCGCGGGCCATGATCGTCGTCGCAGAGCAGGCTGGACTGCCGCGCATTCCGCCACTGCCGTCAGCATTGTTCAGAGCGCCGCATCGACACGGGTCCGTGAAGCGAATTGAACGGCGCTTGATCGAGCCGCTGCGAACTCCCTGAAGAGCGCCCCTTTGCGGCGCGGCAATGGAGCAGCCCATGTCCTACGCCTTGCATCACGATCTCTCGGGCGACCGCGTCACCGTCGCGAACGATGCCGCGCGCCTCGCCTGGAACGATACGCTCGAAGCGCTGCTCGCCCATGCCGCCGCCACGCCCGATCATCTCGCCCGCACGCTCGCCGCCGATCCCGACTTCGCCCTGGCCCATGCCGCCAAGGGGCTGATGCTGCTCTCGCTGGCGCGGGCCGAATTGGCCGCTCCGGCCCGCGATTGCCTGGCGAAGGCGCGTGCGGCAGCGCGCTTGCGGCTGGTGACACGGCGCGAGGCGATGGTGGTCGAGGCGCTGGCGCTCTGGCTCGACGGCGCCCCGCGTCGCGCGGCGGAACGGCTGGAGGCGATCCTCCTGGCTCATCCCTTCGACGTGCTGGCCCTCAAGCTCTCGCACGGCATCCGCTTCATGCTCGGCGACCAGGTCGAGATGCTCTCGACCCTGCGCCGCGTCGCGCCCGGCTTCGGCGAGAGCCATCCGCTCGCCGGCTATGTCCATGGCTGTCATGCCTTCGCGCTCGAGGAGCGCGGCTTCTATGCCGAGGCCGAGCGGGCCGGGCGTCGCGCCGTCGCCTTGAGCCCGCGCGACGCCTGGGGTCGCCACGCCGTCGCCCACGTCCTGGAGATGACCGGCCGGGCCGATGAGGGCATCGCCTGGCTCGGCGACGGCCGCGACATCGCCCACGCCAACAATCTGCGCTTCCACATTGTCTGGCATCTCGCCCTGTTCCGGCTCGAGCGTGGCGAGACCGGCGAGGTGCTGCGGCTCTATGACGAGGAGATCCGGGCCGAGTCGACCGACGATTATCGGGACATCGCCAATGGCGCCTCGCTGCTGGCGCGGCTCGAATTCGCCGGCGTCGATGTCGGCTCCCGTTGGGACGAACTCGCCGCCAGGGCGGAAGGCCGCGTCCACGATGGCTGCCTCGTCTTCGCCGACCTGCACTACGCCCTGTCGCTGCTCGGCGCCGGCCATGCCGCGGAGGCCGATGCGATTGCCCGTGGCCTGATCGCGGATGCGCAGGCCCATCCCAGTGGCGAGCGGCGCGACGCGGCCCGCAACGGTGCGCTCGCCGCCTTCGGGCTGATCGCCTTCCACGAGCGCGACTACCGCGAGGCGGCTCGCCTGCTCGGCGCCGCCCGTGACGGCTTGCTTACCGTCGGCGGCAGCCACGCCCAGCGCGACCTGTTCGAGCAGGCCTATGCCGAGAGCCTGATCCGGTCCGGAGAGCACGATCGCGC
>NZ_FOAN01000015.1 GCF_900109525.1 Allobosea lupini
AGATCACGGTTCCGTGAACCGCAACGGGAGGCCCGCCGATGACCGAAGCCACCACCGCTCCGCCAGTACCGCTGGAGGATCAGCTCTGCTTCTCGATCTACTCCGCGGAGATCGCGATCCAGCGGGCCTATAAGCCTCTGCTGGATGACCTCGGCCTGACCTACCCGCAGTATCTCGTGCTCAACGTGCTCTGGCGCGAGGATGCCCAGACCGTCGGCGGCATCGCGCAGCAGCTGGCCCTGGAGTCCAGCACGCTGACGCCGCTGCTCAAGCGGATGGAAGCAGCCGGCCTGCTGCATCGCACCCGCAATCCCGAGAACGAGCGCCAGGTGATCATCGCGCTCACCCCGGACGGCGACAGCCTTCGCTTCCGTACGGGCTGCCTGAACGAAAAACTGCTCCTGGCCTCCGGAGAGACGCCCGGCCACCTCGCCGAGCTCAATCGCCTGGTCAGGCAGCTTCGACTAAAGCGTTCTGCATCGGCTTTCCGGGGGCGATATAGTGCCACGCGACGCCGGTCTCCTGGCACCAGCGCAAGATCGCCATCGAGGTGAACTCCGTGCCGTCGGACACGACGGTGTCCGGCCGGCCGAGCAGCAGAATGACGCCATCGAGTTCTCGAGCCACGCGCAGGCCCGAGAGCGAGGTGTCGGCAACGAGCGTCAGGCACTCGCTCGTGTAGTCCATGATGGCGACGAACCGGACGCTCCGCCGTCCGTGATCGTGGCGGAGAGGAAATCGAGGCTCCAACGCGCAATGGCCCGATCAGGTACGAGCATGGGTCTGCGCGTGTCCAATGCCCTTTTGCGGCCGCCGCGCCGGCGAAGCTCAGTGATAGCCCACGCGCATAAATACCGACTCTGCTTGTCCGACTGGGCCGCTTGCCGGTGTCCTTGTCAATCCAACAGGAGATAGGTTCCGCTTCGTACGGGCTCGATGACCGCCGCCAGAGTGTCTTGCCTTGAATGAGCTTCGACCGGCAGGGCGTGCCGCTCAAGGTGCCCAAGCGATGAGAACTGGTCGTGGATTTCCGTGATTGGACCGGGATCGGTCAATGTGCTCCCCCCGCGCTCCTGGCAGCGAAGAATCGTCACGTCGAGGGCGGCGTGCCGCGACGATGCCGTCCACAATGACGAAGTAACCACATTCCGCGTAACCTCCGGCAGCCTGCGCGACAACCTCTAAACGACCGTGTTCTGATCATGTGCTTCCGGCTGGTGCGGTGGGATCGCTCCAGTCTTGATGAAATGCCAGAAGTCATCTCAATGAAGGTGGACCTTCGATGATCCGGATTCTCGCGCAAGTGTCTTCGCGGCCGCGCTTTTCCCGGACCCCGGAGCGCCCGTCAAAATGAGCACTTCATCTCCGCGCTTCATGCGATTCTGCCCATTCCTCGCAGACCAGATGATGAAATCCTTGTTGAACATGCCCGACAAGGGATAAGGCCTCAGCCCTGCGTGTCATTTTTTTGCGGTGGCGCCGAAGGTTCGTTGATTCCATTGTTGCCGCGTAAGCAACCAATCGACCTCTTTCCATCCCCGAGCTTCCATCCAGGCGGGCCCAGGCCTTTCCGCCACCTGAACCGCGCCATACCGCTTTGCAATTTTGATGACACGGCTATTGCCACTCGACGTGTCACTCACAAAAGCGTCCAAACCGATCGTTTCAAAACCGAAGCGGACGAGACATTCTCCAACCTCGATCGCAACTTTGTGGCGGCCCCATAATTCGGGAGCCAGTTCCAGGCCCAACACCG
The DNA here is from genome assembly GCF_900109525.1 of Allobosea lupini. GTDB lineage: Bacteria > Pseudomonadota > Alphaproteobacteria > Rhizobiales > Beijerinckiaceae > Allobosea > Allobosea lupini. The sequence continues at coordinate 1,757 of NZ_FOAN01000015.1, forward strand.
CAACTTTCCGATCTTCGGCTTTGACCCTGACACCGCCGCATCCGCACAACTTGCCGCTGGACTTATCGAAGATACCAAGCTGGAAATTCAGTCTAGGCCGGTCAAGCTGCCAATCGAGAAACATCGAAAAAAGCGACTGAGCCTTCTCGTCATCACCTGTTGCGATGTCATACAATTCGCGATACCGCGGGTCGTCCTGATACGAGACAAAGGCCGAACGATCTTCTTCTGTGAAATCCCGAAGCGTGTATCTTCTTGAGATTAGCATCATAACAATAACCTCATTTAAGGAATATTTGAATCTTTCACTAGGCTTGACAGGCATCCCCTGCAACTCACCTCTAAATGGATTTTGACTGCAGTGCCCCGAGCCACGGCTTTCTGCTCGGTGCCTGCAGTTGTCGACGTTGGGGCAGGATCGCGAGCAGCCGTCCTCCCAGCCGTCAGGAAGGCAAGCCTCTGCCCTCGACTTGCCGAGCACCATATCGTTCTGTTTACGTGATCTTCGCCCCTCGACGGCTGCGAGTGAACGATCGCGTCACGAGATTTCGTCGTCGAACCAAATATGATGCTTTCCTGCCTCGCAGACCCTTATTCCGCCTGAGCCGGATATGGCACCCAATCCGCCTGTTCCGCTCCCATCGACGATTAGGCAGAATTCGTTTGCTGGATCGCCACCTTTGGTCGAGGCGCAGTGGATGAAATTGAACGCACCTTCGAGCTCGTTCAAGCTGCCGATGAGCTATGCAACAGCGCGCCTATGTCGCGCATGGCCATGCACCTGCGCCGGCGAGCCGGGACATGACGCGCCTAGTCAGTTCGTCGGTCGGAAACCAGACTTCCATCCGAAGTGAGGATGGCCGGGCATCCTGCGGTAGCCCGGCCATAAACTGAGCTGTGACGAAGCTGAGCCTTCCGGCTGCGCTCACGAAGACCATCTCCAGCGAGCGCAGCGTTTGGCGCCTCTCCCTCCTTCCATCGAGGTTGAACTCATGCCGGAGCCGCTTTTCTAGCCGGTCTACCCGCTCACCGATTTCGGGATGCAAAACCTGCTCAATCCGCAGCTGGTGCAGCAATGCGTCGCCAACACTGGCGGCATTGATCATCTGCGAGAACAAGCCTCCCGGGTCGATCATCGCCGCGATCATGTCGACGCCCGCCTCAGGCTCCACGGTTCCCCGCCAGAATTGCGGCATCAGGAGTGCACAAAGTCTCTGTCCGCCGTGATTGATGCGCCGCATTCTCCAGGAGGCGTCGAACAAGAAGGCCGGAAAGGGCTCGTGCGCCTCGAGCACGCGCGCCAGGTCGTGCATCGGATCGCGATCACCGTCGATGTCGAGCTCGATCGCGGTGAAGCCCGATCGTATCAGGAGACCGTTCGCCTCGGACGGCTCGAACTCGAGCGCTTCCATCCAGCCGATCATCAGGGACTTACTGACGCCCGCCCGCCCGGTCTCGACGAAGCCGAGATGGCGCTGCGAAATGCCCAGACGCAGCGCCAGATCTAGCTGCGAGATGCCCCGCGCGCGTCGCCTCTGCGCGAGAAGACCACCGATCTGCGCCTTCGACATGGCCTCGTTCCGCTTCGGCTGCGATCGTCAGAACCATACACCGCGTATGGATACCACTAATTGCGGCGGACCTTATTGTCTTCGCGCCGCCGTAAAGCAGCTACCTGCGAGGTAGTCGATGCAAGATTCCCAACAAATAGCCAGCGCCGCCGCACCGCGCTTCGAGAGCCCAGCATGTCCCCTGTCAACCTTCGTTTCGCGTTGGCTTTGATGGCCGCGGCCGCCGGTGGCGCGCTGGCGCCGAGCCGGATCCGGCGCAGGTCCCGATTGCAGGCGTCCCTACTCTCCCGGATGCCTGCCGGCTGCTAATCGTATCGGCTGTCCGCGCGAGCCGCGCCCCAGTGAGCGCGAACCAAATTCGGGTTAGCTTCAGAGTGAGACAGGCGCTACGGGCTATAGTCATTCTTGGAGCCTGCTGACCAGGTGGACGAGCAGCTGATCACGGGACTGGGCAAAGTGCAGGTAGCCAAATTCGTCCAGGCCGATGAAGTCGCAGACCAGCTCCAGAAGCCGCCTGCCAGACCCCGCTCAGGCAGCCAGGGTCGATCCGCTCTTCTCCTCGGTCGTGACGAACCGCATCAATGACTTCACCACCGGCACGTTTGAATCAATCGGTTCTTCTCCTGCGTCGCCATGCAGGTTCGCAATCGGTCGATTGGGTCCGCCCGGCCCGTACAATGGTGGCGTCTGCATGGGATCTGGCGCCGGTGCTGGGTCTGGAGTAGGCACGGGCTGAGGCGGCTCCTCGATCGGCTCCCAGGGGAACACCAGGCTGAGGCCGACGCGAACGGCGACCGCCGCGCCGAGCAGCACCAGCGGCGGCAGGCCGTAACGTAGCCATGGCTTGTCGATGCTCGATGGATTCCGCTCGGCACCGTTCAACGGTGCATTGAACATATCCGTAACGCGGCTGTGCCAGACGATCGGTCCCATGCCGCGATTGGAGCGATATTCGTCGATGTAGTCCTTCTGCGCGCCGCGGAAGACGTACCAGTCGGCGGCGACCTTGAGGAGCTCGATACCACCAAGCACCGGCTGCCCCGCTGCAAACGCATTCGCCGCATGGATGCTATCGGCGACGAAGAACGGCACCATGCCATAAGTATCGCCGGCGGAGGCGTATTGCGGCCAGCGCTGGATCAACGACGGCTTGTGCATCGGCTTGTACTTTTGCGTACCGTCCGCCTCCGGCGGGCCGTCGGGCAGCCGGCCGTCATGGTACACGGCTCTCGGATCGCCGCCGCCGACGAAGAAGCGGCGGATCGGGCCGATGATCTTGCCTCCACCACTTGTCGCTGGATAGGTTGGATGCGGCTTCTTGTTCTTTCCGGCAGAGCCGCTCCCGGTGCCCTGTGTCGGCGGTGCTGATTTTGGCTGAGCAGCGGTCGCCGGCACATTGCCGCCGGTCGACGCCGCGTGGAGTTCATCAGCTGCCTTCTTGGAAGCGTTGAAGTCGGCATCGCCGACGCCACGCTTGGAAGCCGTTCCGATGACGCCGGGCATGTTGCCGAAAAGGAATGCCGCACTTGCGGAATTGCTGGCAAGGTCGGCCGCGCCGCCAAAGGTGTCGAGCACGCCAAGATAGCGATAGGCAGCGGGATCGAGGAACGGGTTGGTCACCAGACGCGTGGTGTTCGCGTTGCTGATGCCGAAGCTAGCATAGCGCGCAAATTCCAGAATGCGCCCGGTCGGCGTATTCGGCGAGATCAGCCGGCCCGGCGCGGTTTCCAGCACCTTCATCGCCTCCGCATCCAGACGGTTCGCGCGCAGCGTCTCGAAGGCGAGGAGATAATTCATCCGGTCGGCACGGCTATGACCCCAGACGGCGCCGCGCCAGCCGGTGGTCCGCCGCGCCAGGATATCGAGATGGGCGTCGGCGATCGTGAGCCAAGGGGTCGACTGTGTCGGATCCTGATGCAGTTCGGCAGCCGCAGTCTCGATCTCGGACTTGTTCCCCACGCGATGAATGTAACCGCGCCTGCCGAGCAGCGGCTGCGTCGCGACGTCGACGACCGCTTCGCGCACGACCTTCATCGTGTCGGGTTCCGGCGCCTTGCCCTTCGCGATCGCCTGCTGGGCCGTCTCGATCGCGTCGGCATATCGTTCGCGATCGGGCTTGGCGATTCCGAGCCGCCGCCCGCGGCCACCGGTGACCTGGCGATTGAGCTGGTCGAGGACGGCCTCTCCGGGCTTGAAATTGTCATGCGCGACGTTCGAAACGAGGGCGGCACTGTCCTGCCGCTTCTGCAGCCGAATCTTGGCGCCCTGCCTGATGCCGGCGACGCCGCCGCGGAAGAGCCAGGCATAGATCGCGAGCGATGACAGAAGGTCGCGCGCGCCGATATGGCTTCCGGTACCGATCCTGGCGGTCGTATAGGCGCCAAAGGCGGCTCCGCCGACATAGCCGACACTGGTCAGCATGATACGCCGCTTGTCCTTGCCTTCGAGCGGACGGTCCGCCTTGACGAAGGTTTCGCCGGGCTTGGGCGCATAGGTGGCATCGCGATTGGCGACGCTGTAGGGGTAGACGCTGCCGTCATCGAAGATGCGCAATCCGCCTTCGACGAGTTTCGGATCGATGACGCCCGAGGCGATCGCCTCGGTCAGCTTGTCTTTGGGGCCGACGAGCCGGTAGACATAACCGCCCGGCGCCGCCTGCTTGCGCCCTTTCCTATTCGCCGAAGCAGGGCGCTGCTGCACTGCCTCGCGCGCGCCTTCGAACGTCGAATGTAGCGTGAACTCCGACAGGTTAAGCGCCGGGTGAGGCCCTCCCCCGCCCATGATCTGCTGCGGCGGCACCGGCCCCTCGATGTAACGGATTGCCGTGTAGTCGTGCGAGCCTAACAGGTGCGGCACTCGCCTCGTCGCATAGTCCGTTACCTTCTTGTGCAGGGGACGGCCCTTGAGGGCGTGGTCGTCCGGCGATTGAGCGATAGCCAGATACGCCGTCTGCGCCTTCATCTGATCGTCGGGTTCGGGCAGCTTCCCGTTCGCAGTCTTCTTGCGCCAATACGCGTTTGCAGGGTCGACGAAGCTCTTCCGCAAGCCGCTGTCCGGCCCGGCATAAGCCGGCCGCGCCGTGATGTCGGGCGATTGCCGGGCTTCGGCGATCGGGTCGGTTGAAGCCTTGTTGGCGATTCCAGCTTGGCCGACATGCGGCTGGGCCGTCGGTATAGCCGGCGTCTGCGTAACGATTGCCGGCTGGTTTGTGGCGCTAGCGCCCGCCACCGGCCGAAGGGCGATCGCCGGAAAGACGTCTCCGCTTCGATAAATGAACTGAGCCGCTGGTAGCCAGTCGACAGGAATCTCGGCCAGCGTTCCGATGCCGGCAATGTCCTTCGCATCGGCTTGGACTTTATAGACGAAACCGCCGCGCAAGCTTCCTTTCGGCGGCGGCAGAGTGGCGACCGCGACGGCGGCGGCGGCATAGGTGTCGAAGAACTGGGTGTCGGCCGTACGCAGTCCTGGGCCGGGAGCGCCAACCTGCTGTCCGTAGACGTCGACCGGCAGCTGCATCGTTAGCGCGAATCTGGTTTGGATGGCGGGATCGGTGGAAGGCAGTGGAAACTGCCCGACCGCAAGAACGTCATCCGGAGTCGGCTTGAAGGCTTTGGCCGATCTCACCGTGGCAGACAGGTTCGGCATCAGCGAGACGCCATGCTGGCCGATCACCGATACGGCGTCGGGCGCGAGCAACGCGTCCGAGCCCGCCGTCCGCACCGGCATGGCGGAAGCGCTCGGTGGGACACTGGCGGTCTGTTGCCCAGCAGCTGGTTTCGGGGCCGCCGGTTGCAGCGATACGGTCACCGGCCACTCGGCCCCGGAACCCAGCGCCCGACTGAGCGCAAAGGAATCGGCGCGGTCCAACGCAGCCTGCAGCCGTGCATCGAAGGCCCCCTGGCCGGGGTTCTCGATGTGACGGACGATATGTCCGAGGTCGACGATGGCCTGGCGATAGCCCGGTGTGCTCTCGCGCGCGCCGGCCAGATAGTCGAGCACGCGATTCAGCGAACCGTCGACCTTCTTGTCCGGCGACTGGCCGACCAGCCCGCGGCCCTTGGCGATCAGCTGGTGGGTGGGCCCGCCCGACGGCTGGGCCGCGGCGCTCAGATCGCGTGGCTCCGGCTTGTTCGCCTCCTGCTCCAGCCTGTCGCGAATGCGCGCCATGATGTCTTCGGGCGTGGCGCCTGTGCCGTCGGTCAGATGGCGAAGGTCTCCGGGCCCGGAGGCTGCATCGAGTGCGTGCGACGATCCGACTGACCAGAGATATGGCTTCAAAGCATCGGGGATTTCAGTGGCAGGCTTCGCCGGCCGGCCGGTGCTCTCGCCATCTTGCTCGCTGCTTACCCTCAGCGTCTCGGGATTCTGTCGCGCCGTGTCCCAGAGCGGCATCGGATCGCGCCGGGAAATCTCGACCGTGAACCCATGCGTCTCGTACCAAGCCTTGAGCGGCAGCTCGAGCGCGCCGGGACGAAGCACGACGACGCCGTCTTCCGGCCTGCCGGTTTTCGGCCGCGCCTGCCCGGCGATGAAATCGTGCACGGCTGACACCTGCGCTGGCGTCAGGAAGGATTCGTCTTTGAGGCCAGGTAGAACGTCGCGCCTGAAATCGGCGACGGCCTGCTTCTGGCTCGGGCTCGCAACCGATTCGAGCTGGCTCAGCCATTTGCCGACCGCCTCGTTGCCGCCGCGCGGGAAGACCGCAACGCGTCCCGTCTCGGCTCGCGCGTCGAGCCGCTTCAGCCAACGGGGCCCCTCGACCGCGAGGGTCAAGCCATCGCCTTGGGGGAACTCCCAGCTCGTCGTCCGCTCGGCAGCGACAGCCGGAGCTGTCTCCGGCAGCTTGGTCCGGTAGAACAACCGGCCCTCAATGCTCGCCGACAGCGGCAATTGCAGCCAGCGAACGCCTGGAACTCCAACCGGCAGTGCCGGCACCGACCATGCAACGGTTCGGTCCACCGTCAGCGCGACATTCTGCGTATCGCCGAACAGCCCCCAGAAGATCGGCCCGTCGGACGGAATGTAGTGGCTGAATGTCGTGGGCGCCTTGGCAAGCAGCGGGCGGTCGGGATTGATCAGCCCGCGAGGCTCGAACTTTTCGTTGACGATCACTTCCAGCCGGCTCGAACCCGGCGACCAGACGCGCCGCTTATTGCCGGCGAGGTCGACGATCGTCTCCTTGAGCGGCAGACCGGGGACCGCCGACTGACGCAAGCCACTGCCGGATCCGCGCACATAGGTCAGGCGCTGGTCCTGATCGACTGCGCCCTTCGCCAGCAGCTCCTGGAGCTTATCAGTCGATGGCGCCGCAGCCAGCGCGGCGGCATCGTCGGCATTGTTGACGACGACCTGCGTGCGCAGCCGCAGCTTGCCGAGCACGACCTGGTTGAGATCCAGGAATTCGCGCGAAACCGTGAAGTCCTGATGGAACGTCGCGTCCATCGCGACTTCGTAGCGGCGCTCCAGCGCCACGCGCGGGACGAATTTGGAGATCGAGGTGGGCAGTTCGGTGACCCAGGCGGGGTGCAGGTAGAGCTTGTCCTCTAGCATCACCTTCTTGTAGGGCACACCGTCCTGGAAACGCACGAAACCGGCAGCGTTGCTCGCTGGTGCACCGAACACATCGGTCTCGCCGGGTTTCAGCGTGACCGCTTCCGAACGCAATGACAGGCCGTAGACGATCTCGACCACATGGCCTTGCGGCTGATCCGATCCCTTGGCGGCGGGCATGACGCGCCCGGCTTTCGGCATCAGGTCGAATGCGGATTGCGAGGGGTCGCCGTAGATCAGCTGTTCTCCAGCTGCTATCAAATCCGCTCCCTTGAACTGGAAGGCCGTCTGGTGCGAAATCGGAAGCCCGAGTTGCGCGCCCGTGACGTTGCGGTGTTCGTTCGGCCGGATCGAGAGACCTGCCTCTGACTGCAAGGCGTCGCGCACCGCCCCCGGGCCTTGGCCCATGGCGGCGCCGATCGCCCTGATATTGCTGCGCACGCCGACACCGGCCATGTACGAGCGCCAGGTCGGCGAGCCGACCGGCGTCGAATCGACCTGGGCACCGAGCGCCGCCTTGACTGCGTCGCCAGCCGGGCCGGGATTGATCCTGACCCGGCCCAGCAACGAGAACCGGATGTCGGGCGCATTCTCCTGCCATTTCCAGGGCTTTGCCGCCTGCCAACCGCTTGGCGGAATATCCTTGCCGGCAGCCTCCATCTCGGCACGACGATCCGCCGGAAGCGCCAAGCCATCCGGCGATTGCCGGGTCTGCTGCCACAGGGGCATGAACGGCCGGTCGTCGGCTTCGCCTTGCCGCGGACCGTTTACGGCCCCTTCTTCTGCTGAGCGCCCTGGGCGTGCCTGCTGATCCGCGTTGCCGTTGCCAGTGTCGCCGTGCCCGGTACTGCTGACATTAGCGATCTGACTTGCCGCCACGGCGTCGGCGACATTCGGCAGAGCGGCGGCTGCGGCCAGAGGCGCTGGCGACCCCTCGGCGCCGATCACCGGATCGACGCCGCTCTTGTTCGGCTTGGCAGATCCGGCCGGCCCGCTGCCTCCGTTCCGACCGGCCTGTGGCCCTGATGTCGGCTGCGTCTGCACAACGATTGTTCCGCCATGCGAGCCGCCGCCACGCGCTGTTCCCAACCCCCCAAGGCCGCCTGGCAAGGCGGCCGTCCCTGGCGCGTGATGAGCGAATGTCGTTGCGTTCGCTACATGTCGTGTCCTGTACGTTGCGGGTTGCGGTGCCGCCCGTCCTTGCTCGATCCCGGCATGCAGGCCCGACACCGTGCCGTAGACGCCCGAGGCGAAGCTCATCAGCTCCATCAGCGGGTTCATGCCGGGATCATCGCCATGAGCCATCAAGTTGAAGGCCGAGACGGCGAGGAGCGGCGAGCCGGCCGCGATCGAGGCAAGATCGAGCGTGCGGGCAAATCCGATCGTTCCGCCGGTGGCGCTCTGCATGATCTCGCCGGCATGGCGGCAATAGGGGGTTCGGCTGTAGGTCGCCCCGATCGAGGTGCGCAGCGACGCGACGGTGGTCATACCTGCGTTTCTGAGCCCGATCGCACGTGAGACTGAAGCGGTGGCCGGGAAGATCGTCGCTCCCGCCGAGAGCGTCTCCATGATCAGGCGTCCCGGCGTGATCTCGCGCCCGTAGTAGATGTCTTCTCCGAATTCCTGCAGCTGCCTGCCGCCGACATAGGTACCGGCGACGATAGCAAGTGGAGCCGCGACGACATTGACGCCGGGGATCAGCATCAACAGCGGTGCACCCGCGGCCACGCCGGTCGCGATCGGGTCGACGTATTTCTCGACGAAGGTCTTGACGTGGGCCTGGTAGGCCTCGGTCTCGACCTTGTCACCCTTAGCCGTGAAGGCGAGGTTCTGCGGAACGACGATGGTGCCGCTGTCCAACAGGTCGTTGTCGTTCTGGTAAGTCTCGATGAAGGACTTGATGTTTTCCGGCTTGCGTCCATCGAGGGCGTAGTCGGAACCACGACCATCGACGACATGGTCCTTCCCGTCGGTTCCGCGCACGATCGCGAACAGCATCTGCTGCGAGCCGACGCTGGCATCGATGTACTGGAACGGCACGAAGGTGACCTGTGCCTGGTCGCCACCGACGACCTGAATCTTGCCGACCATCCTATCGGCCTCGTCGGCACCGGCGCCGGCCGACTGCAACGCCGATTTGAGATTTCTGCCTCCCAGCAGGTGCTCGGCCCCAAAAAGGGCCTTGCCGTCCGGTAGGCTCTGCTGCGCCATCGCACCGAAGGTCAGCTCGATCTGACGCGTCGCCTCGGTTTGCCTGCCGCGATAATAAGCCGCCTGCATGTTGCTCTGGTGCTGACTCGAATCGTCGTTGAGCAGCTTGGTCGGCTGGGCCGCGGTGAACACCGCATAATCGTGCCAGGCAACCGCATGCTCGCGTTGCACCCGAAGATCCTTGTCGAGCTCCCGCGTCGCGTCGAGCGCCGACAGGATCAGCGCGACCTCTGGATGAACCCAGACCTCCACGCCGTTCATGGTCGACTTGACCGCGCCGGCGAAAGGCGCGACCTCGCCGGGACCGCCAACCGGGATCGCCGGCCTTGTCGTTGTGAGCGCGGTGTCGAGCGCTTTCTCGAGCGTCGGGATGGTCTTGCCTGCGATCGCGATATTGACGTCGATCTGCGTAATTGTACTCGAAGTGTACGCCTTTTCCGCTGCCTGCTTGCGCTGCTGCGCACCGAGCAGGCCGTTGGGACCGCATCCGGCGACATTGCTCCAAACAATATCGATGTCGCGCTCGTGATCGCTGCGCCGGACATTCTTGGCGCCGGGCTGAAAGGTCAGCGGGATGACCAGCGTCTTGTGCTCGTAGACGAAGGTTGCGTAGAGCTGCCCGTCCTTTGGATCGTCGTCGACCGAGACGCTCTGCAGCGTGCCGGAATACTTGCGCTTACCGTCGGTGAAACCGTCCTGCTCGAAGAGATGCGGGCTCTTGCTCCGTAGGTTGTTCAGCGCCGCGTCCTCGACCGGCGCAGCCTCGAGCTGCGCGCCAGCAAGGTCTCGTTCGGCATCTGCGAGATCGCTGGCCTTGACCGCGACGTCGCGGTTGGCTTGCGCCACCTTGCGCTGGTTGCCGGCCGTTTCGAGCATCCGGTCGGCCTCGGCGCGCTCGGGCGTATTGGGCTGGGTCGTCCGTACCAGCTGCTTTGCGACCAGCTCGCTGATCTCGACATCGAGCAGGTCGGCCTCAGCAGAGAGCTGGCCATATTCGGCGAACCCGGCCCTGACACTCTTGTCCCCATGGTCGGATCTGCGATCCGAGACCTTGCTGCTCTCGGGGCTATTCGCCGCCCTGACCTGCTGGGGGTTGGGCCCTTGCGGCCCGCGCACTTTGATCTTGTCCTCCAACGCATCGACAAGAACGGTTTCCGCCTGCTCGCGTTTCTGGCGGCTCTGCGTCGCCTTGCCGGCAACTTCCTGCGAATCCTTGAGGTCGGACTGCGCCTGGGCGAGCGGCTTGGTTGCCTTGATCTCGAAGGTGATGCCTTCCGGCGCGAGCGTCTTGGCCAGTGTGCGGTTGGCGCCGGCGACCGCCGAGCGGTACTCCGGGTCGGCGGCGTAGACCGCGAGCTGGGCGGTCGCTTCGTCGGATTTGGCGCGGGCCTCGACAGCGCGGCCTTCGGCAGAGCCTTGCGCGGCACGGGCGCGGGCGACTTCCGGATGGACCCACTGGCCATTCGACTGAATCCAGTCGCCGCCGCCTGACGGCATCATCTGCGGCTTCTGCGCGGTGCCAGGGCCATATTTCTGCTCGGCAGCCGCCGTCTCGACGCCGCGGTCATGCGCCTCCTGGCCTGCGACCGTCGACTCGTCATTGAGGATAATCGCATTGATCTGGGCGACGAGGACCTGGTTTTCCTTCGCCTTCGCCGGATCGCTGTTGGCCAGCGAGTTCGCCAGCAGCTGCGCCAGCAATATCAAAACACGCTCTTGCTTGGCGATGAGCGCCTGCCCCTGGGGCGTGTTCGCCTGGCCCGGCTTCAGGTCTCCGGCCCAGATGATCTTGGGATTGCGGCCTGCCGCATTGGTCATGGAGGCGGAGTAGTTCACGCGCGACAGGACGGGCGCCAGCCTCTGGAGAACCTTGCGAACGGCGTCGGCGAGAGCCTTGAGCAGCGACCCGAGCGGGCTCGTCGACTGCGCGCTCGTGGTCTGGCCAACGAGGCCGCCGTCCGGCTTGTTCACGCGCATGTTCATGAAGGCCTCCCGACGCTGCCGCCGGCTGCACCCTGGCTATCTCGCGCGCCAGGTCGATGGCGGAGAAAGCCGGAGCGCAGCCGGAGATGACGCGCGCCACCATGCGGCGGCGAGCGTTGATGGCTTGGAGGGCGGTGGCCGGTCGGCCACGCCAGGGCGCTGCAAGAGCGCGATCAGGCGTTCGGACGCTGCTTGGCTGCGTCGAGACTGACCTTCTTCTCAGTCGTCTTGGTGGTGATTTCCGCCGACTTCACGATGGCGCGGTTGAAGGCGGCTTCCATCTGCTGGATCGCATTCTCCGGCGTGGTTGTATTCTGGACGGACGAGGTTCCGGACATCGCAGACTCCGTTTTTGACGTGCTCTGGATCGGACCGGTGCGGGATCTTCGATGCCCCGGCTCCGGCACCCGAGCGACCAGAAAGTCGCTCAAGGCAGGGAAACGTTAATATCGATAAAGGATTCGTCAAGCACTCAAATCAAAGAACCTGACATTATTCCAGATTATGAATGCAAATATAAAGTTCCCATTAGATCCGAATGGAACTAAATTGGCAACTATAATTCTACGAAATTCGAACCAACTAGGTATTGCCTTATGAATTCATAATTCAGAAAGGCATTAACTGATCGCCACTGGAATTTAGACTGCAATAGGCGTTGACATCGGGAAAACCCCACCCCTAACCTTGCCGGCAGCGTCAACCCGGCGACGCGACTGTGCCGTTCCGTGAATCCCGAGGAGAGCAGCGATGAGCGTGCAACCGGTCAATACCGCTCTGGCGAGCGGGTCGGTCGACAACAACGGCAGCAGCGCCGGCTTCGATGATGCGATCGCAGCAGCACAGCAGCGCAACACCGGCGCCGAAGGCGCCGATCAGCAGGATGAGATCAGCCAGGACGAGCTCGCCCGGATGGTCGGCCAATACGGGTCCCAGATCATGTCCATGCTGCTGATGCCTCGCATGACCGACATGCTGGGCGAGGTCATGGCCGACGAGGAGGGTTGACCGTAACCAGTTCGCACAAATCCATTTTCCGGAGGCACAGATGACGATCGCAAACGGGCTGCCGACAACCTCGTTGTCTAGCTCCACGCTGATCATTCAGGCCGGCGCCGAGCAGCAGCCTGCCTTTGACCATGCTGCGGAAGCGGCAGCGCGCCAGCAGAGCTGGCCGGCGCGGGCCGGAGCCTTGGCCGATCCCGGCCAGCTCGCCTCTGAGCTGACGAACCGGATGGACGGCTTCCTGCGCCGGGCTGGTGAGAGCGCGCGTGAGCAGGCCTTGTCGACCACCTCTCTACCAGAGGCAACGGAGCGCACCGCATTGGACAGCCGGCAGCTCGATCGCGTGATCGAATCGATGAATCGCTCCTTCGAGTTCGCCGTGCAGACGCAGCTCGTCGTCCGTGGCGCAACGCAGACGACCGGTTCAGCCAATACCGTGCTCAAGGGGCAGTAAACGGGTCGGTGCCCATCATGTCGAAGGCTCGTCGCAGCCGTATCCTGGCTCTGCTTTGCTGCGCCGCGCTGCTGACCGGCTGCAAGGTCGATCTCTACACGAATCTCGACGAGCCGCAGGCCAATGAGATGGTGGCGATTTTGCTGCAGAGTGGCATTCCGGCCGGCCGCAGCGTGCAGAAGGGCGGAAGGTTGACCGTGACGGTCGAGGAGGCACGCTTCGCTGATGCCGTCACGATCCTCAGCCGCAGCGGCCTCCCGCGGCAAGAGTTCCAAACGCTCGGCGACGTCTTCAAGAAGGACGGCCTTGTTTCCTCGCCGGTCCAGGACCGGGCGCGGATGATATTTGCCCTGAGCCAGGAATTGTCACGCACCGTCGCCGCGATCGACGGCGTGCTGACCGCCCGTGTCCATCTCGTGCTTCCAGAGAACGACGCGCTGCGGCAGAATCTCTTGCCGTCCTCAGCCGCGGTCTTCATTCGGCACGATCCCAAGATCGCGATCGACGGCAAGCTGGCTTCGATCAAGATGCTGATCGCCAACGGCGTCGCGGGGCTGAGCTATGACCGAGTCTCCGTCGTGGTGGTGCCGGCCGAGCGCAATGCCGCAGTGCTGCAGGCCGCGCCGGGCGGAGAGACCGTCTCGTCGCACACCAACTTGCCCTGGCCGGCCATCACCGGAGCGGTCGCCGGCTGCGCCGTGATCGTCGGCGGGGCGTTGCTGTTGCGCCGCCGTCGCTACTATCGGCTCTCGGAGGGAACGGGTGAGCGATGACCGGCGCGCTGGCACGATCCAAAGACGCATCTGTCGCTTGGCCACGCTTCGCCGCCAGCCCAGCTGGTTACGTGGCACCCGAGCGACTGGCGGCCGCATTCGACGATGCGATCACGCCAGAAGCTTGCTGCAGGCTCCTCGCCTTGCCGCGCCTGGAGGCCCGGCTTTCCGAATTGCTCTGCGCCCGGAACGGGCTCTCGGCGGGGCTCGCACCGGAGGTCGTGTCCGATTCCGACCGCAGCGTCCTGCTGCTGACCCCGGCCCTGCTGCACGGGCTGGTTCGCCGGGCCGGCGCGATTTACTTGTCCGGCGCGCTGTCACAGATCGTGCTCGCAAACGATGTGCGTGCGCTCGACAAGGCGCTCGGGCCAGGTGTCTTTGCTCGCGCCATGGCGAGGCGAGATCTCGGCGATCCGGCCAATGCGCCTACGCCATCGGCCGTTTCGGAACTGGTCGAGCAGATCGACCGTGCAGGCTGGAGCTGCCTGCTGGCCTGGGCGGCTCAATTGCCGACAGAGATCGGTGCGCGATTGCGCCTGCGGATGCCCGGACAGGTCCTGCCGCTGGACGCGATCACGCCCGATCTTGGAAGATCGATCATCGAGGCGGCGCATCGCGCCGAGGCGGCATGACTGCAGCGGCCGACCTGCCGAGCCGGCCGCCGCGCGGGCTCGTCCCGGCGGAGCAGGCGGCCGCCTGGGGGGACGGCTTCATCTTTCTCGACGCCGCGCGGCAGACTGCGCGTGCGATCGAGGCCGCGGCCCGTGAAGAGGCCGCGCGGATGCTGTCTCAGGCCGCGGCTGCAGGGCGCGAGCGTGGCGAGGCTGAGGCCGCGGAGCGAACCGGCCGGGCCATCGCGGACATCGACGCCTATTTTGCCGGCCTGTCCGGTTCCCTTGCCGATATCGCCTTCGAGATCGTGCGCGACGTTATCGACCAGTTCGACCGCCGCGACATCGTGGCCATGGCTGCGCTGAAGGCGCTTTCGGCTTTCCGCCGCAGTCGAACGCTGACCGTTCGCGTCCATCCCGAACATGTCGAGGCGGTGACCGAAACGCTGCAGGACGCGATCAGGACCGGCGGCCTCGAGCTTGCGCTGGAGGTCAGCGGCGATCCGGGTCTCGCTCGCGACGGTTGCCTGCTGACGAGCGACATCACCACCATAGACGCTGGTATCGACAGCCAGATCGAGGCGCTCCGCCGCGGGCTGCTACGCCGGTCGACGCCATGACAACGGTGCCGACAACTGGACTGGAGCGCCTGGACGGCGCTTTGCTGTCGCTGCGCGATCGGCTGGGGCAGGTGCAGCCGCGGCCGCCCAAGGGTAAGGTCCAGCGGGCCTTGGGCGTCACCATCCACGCCAGTCTGCGCGATGTCCGGCTCGGCGAGATCTGCGAGCTGCGCGATCCAGCGAGTGGCTTTGTCGTCCTTGCCGAAGTCGTCGGCCTGCAGGATGGCTGCGCGATACTGACGCCGATAGGCGACCTCGATGGTCTTTCGACCGAGACCGAAGTCGTGTCGACCGGCGAGGTCCTGCTTGCCCCCGTCGGGCAGGGCCTGCTCGGCCGCGTCATCGATGCGACCGGGACGCCTTTGGACGGCGCCGGCTGGCCCCGCGGCGCGCTTGCGGGCTTTCGCCCGGTCCATGCCCCGCCCCCGCCGCCGCTTGCGCGCGACCTGATCGAAGCCCCGCTTCAGCTTGGACTGCGCGCCATCGACGGATTGCTCGGATGCGCGCGCGGCCAGCGCCTCGGCATCTTCGGTCCCGCCGGCGCCGGCAAATCTTCGCTGCTGGCCGACATCGTGGCCGGGACAGAAGCGGATGTAATCGTGCTGGCACTGGTCGGCGAGCGCGGCCGCGAGGTCCGGGAAACCCTGCAGCGGCGCCTGTCGCCTGCGGCGCGGGCGCGTACTGTCGCGATCGTCGCCACCTCCGATCGCCCGGCGCTCGAACGGGTCAAGGCGGCCCATGTGGCGACGACCATCGCCGAATATTTTCGCGATACCGGCCAGCACGTCCTGCTGCTGATGGACAGCGTCACCCGCTTTGCTCGGGCCCAGCGCGAGCTCGGCCTGGCCGCCGGAGAGCCTCCGACGCGGCGCGGCTTCCCACCCTCCCTGTTCGCAGCGCTTCCGAGATTGCTGGAGCGGGCAGGCCCAGGACAAGGCGGCTCGATCACTGGCATCTATACCGTGCTGACCGAGGGCGAGGCGGAGATCGACCCGATTGCAGAAGAAGTCATGGCGCTGCTCGATGGCCATATCGTCCTGTCGAGCGAACTCGCCCAGCAGAACCATTTCCCTGCCATCGATGTCCTCAAGAGCCGCTCGCGCCTGATGAGCACGGTTGCGCCGCAGCAGCAGCTCGCTGATGCGCAGCGCATGCGCGAGCTGCTGACGCGCCATGCGGAGGTCGAACTCCTGGTGCGTGTCGGCGAGTACGAGCCAGGGTCGGACAGCCTGGCAGACGAGGCGCTCGCGCGGGTCGACGGGATTCGCGCCTTCCTTCGTCAACCATCCGGCGAGCAGGACACGCTGGAGCGGACACGGCAGCGGATGCGGGAGGTCCTGACGTGAGCGACCTCGACGCCCTGCGAACACTGCTCGAGCTTCGGCGCCGACGCGAACAGCGCGCCGGTGAAGTCGCGGGCCGGCGGCGCGCCGCCGCGGCCAGCGCCGCAATCGCGGTGGAGCAGACTACGGCAGCTCTTGCAAGGCATGACGATGCGACGCTTGCGCTGCAGCGTTCGCATCATCTCGGCCTGGTCGATCAGCCATTCTCGCTTGCGGCACTCGAATGGCTTCGGCGTGAGGTCATGGTCGCAGCCGCCGCGCGGCTCGATCTCGAAGCGGCGACCCAAGCCGCGGGAGAAGCCCTTTCTTCGCGGCGGCGCGAATTTCACGAGGCGCAGGCGCTGCATCGCGAGCGCCGGCACAGCCGGATCCGGCTCGAACAGGCCTGCGAGGAGCGGGCGAGGCAGGTGCGGCTACGACGCGAGTCGCGCCTCGATATCGCACTCGACGACATCAGCGGACGCCGGGCATGAAGGCGGATGTCCCCCTGGCGGGCCGATCCGCAATGGCACGCGACGACGCGCATGCGCTCGCTTACCCAGCCGTGGCCTTGCGGGACGTTGGGCCGATCAATCGCTTTCATGGTTCGCGCTGGCGGCTCTCACTCCAGCTCGCGGGCCGTGAACTCTTGCTTGCGGCGGCCACGCGCCTGCCCCGGACCACGGAGCGCGATTGCCTCCGGCTTTCACTGGCGATCGGCAGTGAGGAGGCGCAGTTGCTTGTGCCGCCCCGGCTAGTCGAGGCCGCGCTGACGAGCTTTGGACCGCAGGCAGTCACGGCAAAGCTCGGGCCGGACCGGGCCGCACTGTTGATCGAGGCGGTCTTTGCCGATGCCTTCGCCGGGCTGGAGGCGCATCTGGGCGAGGCAGCCGAGTTGCGCGCGCCATCCAGCACGGCCGGCAGCGATGGTCTGCGTTTGGCCGTGAGCGTCGCGCTGGCGGATGCCGCGCTGGAGATCGGCGCGATCGCCGGGCCCGCCCACCTTCTGGCGCGCCTCGTCGCCCTGCTGCCGGCAGATGGCGAGCCGCCCGGGTGGATTGATCCGATCCCCGTTCCGCTCAGCCTGCGCCATGCCGAAACCAGGATCGAGCTGCGCGATCTGCGGCGCGCCCGGCCGGGAGACGCATTGTTGTTCGATCGCTATCTGCCGGCGGGGCAGGCCTGCCTCCTTGCCGGCGGGCGGTTGATCGCTCCGGTCGCAATGGAGAGCGACATGGCGCATTTGCGCGCGCCGCTGGTTCGGGCGCGATCATCACAATGGGAGTGGCTCATGGACGACTTGCAGGACGCCGCCGGCGCCGACGAGGCGGAGGTTCTCGACGATCTGCCGATGCGCGTTGTTTTCGAGTTCGGCCGCAGCGAGATGTCGCTCAAGGAACTGGCCGGTCTTGGCGCCGGAAGCGTCGTCGCGCTTGCTAGCCCGCCGGGCCAGCCACTCTCCCTGCTCGTCAACGGCCGCCGGATCGGCCAGGGCGAGCCGGTGCGGATCGGCGACGCGCTGGGCGTACGCATCACCCGGCTGTTCGATGCCTGATCTCAGTCCCAATCTCGTCGGGATCATTGCCTTCGTCTCGCTGATCGGGCTGATCCCGCTCGGCGTGGTGACCATGACCGCCTTCCTCAAGATCTCGGTGGTCCTCTTCCTGATCCGCAACGCACTCGGCATCCAGCAGTCGCCGCCGAACTTGGTGCTGCATGCGATCGCTCTGGTGCTGACCGTCTATGTCACGGCGCCGCTTATGGCCGATCTCTATGAGCGGGTCTCGGCGCGCCAGCTTGATCTCAACTCGGTCCAGGGCCTGACCGAGGCGGCGGATACGGCCCGCCAGCCGCTGCGCGACCATCTCTCTCGCTTCACGCATGAGCGCGAACGCGAATTCTTCCGCACCGCGGCCGTCCGCGTCTGGCCGGAGAACGCCGCCGCGGCACTGAAATCGGACGACCTCATCGTCCTCGTGCCGGCTTTCGTCAGCTCGGAGCTGACCCGCGCCTTCCAGATCGGCTTCCTGCTCTACCTGCCGTTCCTGGTCATCGATTTCATCGTCGCCAACGTGCTGATGGCGATGGGCATGATGATGGTCTCGCCAACGCTGATCTCGATCCCGCTGAAGCTGCTGCTCTTCGTCAGCATCGACGGCTGGACCAAGCTGATGCACGGCCTGATCCTGAGCTATGGCTGAGCCGCGATGGATCGGACTCGCGATCAGGGTAAGCGCCCGTGACCAACGAGGTGATCCTGACCAAGATCAACGCGGCGCTGATGACCGTGCTGACCGTCTCGGGGCCGGCGCTGCTCGCCGCCGTGCTGATCGGCTTCGGCGTCGGCCTGCTCCAGGCATTGACCCAGATCCAGGACCAGTCGCTGCCGCAGGCGATCAAGCTCATCGTCGTCCTGCTGCTACTGCTCCTGCTGATCGGCCCGCTGCTGTCGCTGCAGGTCTACGAGCAGGCGGTCTCCCTGTTCGAGGATTTCCCGGCCTTGACCCGTTGAGCGAAGGCAATGTCGGGCGATCTCCTGCTTCAGCTTGTCCTGCCGTTCATGGTGGCGACGGCGCTCGCCGTGACCCGTATCACCGGCGCCATCCTCGTCACGCCAGCCTTCACCCGCCTCGGCCTCGCCGGCATCATCCGCGGTGGCGTGGCGCTGGCATTGACCCTCCCGCTCACCCCGGTACTGACCGAGGCGCTGCAGAACGGCCCGCCGCTCTCGCCAGCGCTCGTCACCGCCATCCTGCTCAAGGAACTGGTGCTCGGCATCGCTATCGGCCTGCTGTTCGGCGTGCCGATCTGGGCGGCCGAGCTCGCGGGCGACCTGCTCGACCTCCAGCGCGGTTCGACCGCGGCTGCCCTGCTCGACCCCTCCGCCATCGCCGAATCCAGCATCACCGCGACCTTTTTTGCGATCAGCCTGCTGATGCTGTTCTTCGCGGCGGGGGGATTCGATCTTCTGGTGAAGGGCCTTTACACCAGCTACCGGCTCTGGCCGGTGGCGAGCCTGGGGCCCGTGTTCGATTCCGGCGCGGCCCAGCTGCTGTTGAAGCTGCTCGACGAGATCATGCGCTTTGCGCTCCGCCTCGCCGCTCCGATCGTGATCGCGCTGCTCTTCACGGACCTCGCCATGGCGCTGCTCGCCCGCACCGCGCCGCAGCTCAACATCTTCGAGCTCTCGCTCTCGGCCAAGAGCCTGGTCTTCTCGGTGCTGCTGCTGATCTATTCGGCGTTCATGCTCGAATACATGCGTCAGGATATCAGCCGCTTGTTCGACGCCGAGCCGTTCCTGCGCCAGCTGGCGCCGCGCCAGCCATGACCAGCCTCGCGCTAGAGCACCCCTGCTTTGACGAGCGCGTCGGCGACCGGCTGGAACAGGTCCTGCCGGACCGGATCGCCCTGAGCGTGGCGCTTGTGAAGCGCCTGCGCGATTTCGTCGAGAACTACCGGGACGTCGCGTTCGCGTGCGTCCAGCAGCATCGCGGCACCGGAGGCTCCATTGGCCTTGCAAACGATGAGCGGCACCGGGGTCTCACCGCGCTGGTAGCGCAAGCCGACGACGTCGCCGCGATAGGCAATCACCAATGTCGCGCGTGCGATGCCGAGGCCGCTCGAGCGCCCGATCAGCCGGTAATGCTGGCGCCTGGCGCTGCGGATTTGCGGGTCGCCTTCGGTGTCCTTGGTCTCGCGTTTCATCTCGGAGCGCGTCATTCGCATCTCGCGCAGGAAGATGAAGCGCTGCAGCAGCAGATCGGCAAGGCCGACCACGACATAGGCCAGCACGACGATCAGGAAGAGCGGCAGCAGCAGGACAGTGATCGCGCTGCCGGCACAGCGCTCGCCGCAGACAGGTGTCTCGAGAAGCGGTTGCAACTGACTGCCGAGGATCAGGATGAAAGCAGCCCCGAGCACCGCGATCTTGACCAGGCTCTTGAGGAACTCGCTGACGCTCTTCAGCGAGACCAGCCGCTTGAGACCCTTTGCCGGATTCACATGCTCGAATTTCGGCTTGATGATCTCGAAGGAGAAGACCGGTCCGAAGCTTCCGACCATCGCCGTCAGCGCAGCGGTCGCGACCGTGGCGGCGACAAGCGGCGCTGTCAGCTGCAGCAGCATGCTGCCCGCATGTCGCAAGGCGCGCTCCAGGACGATCGGGAATGCCTCATTCTCGCGATTGATCACCAGACCGACGAGCTCGTCGAACTGCAGCAGCACCCGGTCCTTGATCAGAACCAGATAGATGAATGCGGCGATGAACGTGAAGCCGATGATCAGATCGCGGCTCTGGGGTACCTGCCCCTTACGCCGCGCCTCGCGCAGCTTCTTCTCGCTCGCCGGAAGCGCTTTCTCTTCGGAGGGCTCGCTCACCGCCCGAGCTCCTCGCCATCCATCCGCACCCTCGTGACACGGAGCGCTTCGCGATGATGACCAGATCCAACCGCTTGGCCTCGCTGCTTCTCGTCGCCTGGCTGCCGGCGTGCACGCTGACGCAGCAGGCGGCGAGCGAAGCGGATAGGCCGCAGGTGCAGCAGCGCGGCGCACAGGTCCTCGCATCGACACTGGAGGACAGCGGCGAGATGGCGACCGCGCTCGCCGTGTACGAAAGTGCAGCGGCGACCGGCGACGCCGCCGCGGCGGTGCAGCTCGGCGAAGCCTATCTGCGAAGCGGCGATGGCATCGGTGCCGAGCGCGCGTTCCGCCTGGCGCTGGAGCGCGAGCCGAACAATGGCCCGGCGCAGCTCGGGCTTGGTTCGGCGGCGCTGCGGCGCGGCGAGGTCGATGCTGCGCTCGCAACGCTCGCGAAGGTCGCGCCAATCGTCGACAGCGCCGCCAGCTTTAATCGGCTCGGAATCGCCCTGACGCTCGCCGGCCAGGCACCCGAGGCTGTCACCGCCTTCGAGAAGTCGCATAGCCGCGCCTCGGACGATCTCGACATCGCCGCCAACCTCGCTTTGGCCGAAGCGCTCGCCGGTCGCAAGGAACAGGCGATCGATCGGATTCGCGGCGTGGTGCGCTCCGAAAGCGCCAAAGCCACGCATCGGCGTACCCTCGCACTGGTGCTGGCGCTGTCGGGCGCCAGCGCCGAGGCCCAGAGCCTCGTCCAAACCAATGTGCCCGTTACCGAGCGGCCAGCCTTCCTGCGTCGCCTGCGCACGCTGGAGGCAGCAGGTGATGCGCGAGCCCGGGCGAGGATCGTCGGCACGATCCTCGCCGGCTGAGCCCCGCTGGCTCGCGCATTTCACTTCTGCTCCGTCCGCACCTGCGCCGGCGCACGATTCGTGTTGCGGCGCCCGTCGCGGTCGAACGCACCGCCGAGTGGATTTTCGTCACCGTCGAGATAGCGCCGTGCCGCTCGCGCGACGGGAGCTGCCGCAGCCGGGCCCGGCCTGCGCCCCTGAAACAGATCGGCTTTGCGCTCGACCATGCGCTCCAGATTGTAGGCATTGGCGCAGCCTGGCGGCAAATGCGGATCCATATCGAAGGGATATCGCGTCGGATCGGGCTGCAGGCAGGCTTCGGGCGCGACGATGGCGGTTGGGCGAGCTCCAGGGGCCTCGGCAGGCAGATAGAGGACCTGATAGTTCGCCGACACGTCGGGCGGCGGGTTTGCGCAGCCCGCGACGAGCGCGGCAAGTGCGAGAGCGAGAAATCGACCGGCTCGAACCGTTGTCATGACCGCTTCTCGCATCTCACTTGAAGATCAGGCCGGCGCCGGACGGGGCCTTCGGGCCTTTTTCCACCGGCACGGCCGTCGCCACCGGTTGCCGGCGCGCCACCCGCACAGGGCGGTCCAGCGGCGTCGCCGACAACCGATCACTCGAAGGCTTCACCAGATGGGCCGTGATCAGGATCACTAGCTCAGTCTCATCGCGGCGATAGCGCGTCGAGGTGAAGAGCGTTCCCAGGATCGGCACGTCACCGAGAAATGGAAATTTGTCGACCTCCTGGGAGAGATTGCGCTGGAACAGGCCGGCGATCGCGAAGGTCTGCCCGCTGGCCAGCTCGACATTGGTATCGGCCCGCCGAACAGTGAAGGCTGGAAGCTCGAAGCCGCTGACCCGGACTGCGCCTGCCATCGAGATGGCGCTGACCTCGGGCCGGACCCTGAGTCCGATGCGGTTGTTCTGCAGCAGGGTCGGCGTGAACGACAGCGAGACGCCGAAAGGTTTATAGTCGGCAGTGATGCGGTCGCGATCCTGCGGCACCGGCACCGGGACTTCGCCACCGGCGAGGAAACTTGCGGTCTGTCCGGTGGTGGCGGTCAGATTCGGCTCGGCGAGGATCGTCAACAGCCCATTCTGCTGCATCGCCTCGACCAGAGCGTCGACATTGACCCGGTTGTTGCTGAAATTCAGGCCGAGACCCCGCCCGCCGCTGGCGAGGTTGCCACCCGAGCTGCCGACCCCGAAGGAGAAATTGCCGGTGTCGACCATCACCTTCCAATTGATGCCGAAGGCGGTCAGGTCCTTGCGCGACATTTCGGCGAACCGCACGCGGATATTGATCTGATGCGAGGATGGGATCGTCGCATTGTTGAGCGGCGGCTGGTCCGGCGGTGAATAGGTCCGCGCGACATTGGCGACGTCGATCGCCTCGTCGACCGAGCGGGTTGCTCCCCTGACGACGAGGCGCTCGCCGAAGAACTGCAGATCGACCGTCGAAGTCGGCTGCAGGGTGCGCTTCGCCTGATTGGCGGAACGGGACGGCGTGAGAACCTCGAGCCTGATCGCGCCCTTCATCCGCTTCTGCTCGTCGAGCGCCAGCAGATTGGTCGAGCCGCTCTTCAACCCGTAGACATAGACGACGTCCGGCGCGACCACCTGAATATTGGCGACGGTCGGGTCGGCGAGCATTACGGATTCGACCGGCTGGTCGAACCGGATGATGCGCCCCTGACCCGTCGGCAGTTCGATCGGGCGGGCATTCGATAGCGGCGAGACTTCGTTCGCCGCCGCCAGGTTCGACGAGAGCGCTCCCGGCCAGAGCGCGCTCGCAAGTGCTGCCAAGCCGAAGAACCTGCGTAATCGCTTTGCAAGGTCGCCGTTGCGGATCATGCGTGATGGCACTCTACCTGTCCTCGTCTGCGGTCTGTGCGTCAGGAAAGTGGATCGGCGACCGGCCCGGCCAGGCGTGTTGTCTCCGGCGCTTGCGGAGCTGCGGACTGCCCCGCACCCAGCGTGAGCGAAGCCAGCGGCTGGATGAAGAATTCGGGCGCCAGCTCCGGGAAGGCCATCACCGGCAGATCGAGATCGTGACGGATCAAAAGCTCGCGCAGATGGCGGCGCAGCTCGATCGTCGTGAAGATCACGGGATGAACGTCCTCTAGCCCGGCCATGGCTTGGTGCAGCTGACCGACCAGAGCTGTCGCGGTCTCCTCCGAGAGGTGGAGGATGCGATTGCCGCCGATATCGCGTAGGCCCGCGCGCAGCACCGCTTCCGCCTCGGGATCGAGCATATACCCCGGAATGACGCGGTTGGCGTCGGCATGACGGTGACAGAGCTGGCGACGCAGTGCGATGCGGGCATAGTCGGCGAGCCGGGCCGGATCGGATTCACGCCCACCCCACTCGACCAGCGCCTCCAGGATCAGCCGCAGATTAGCGATAACCACGCCCTCCTCGACCAGGCGACGCAGAATATCCGCCGTCCGCTGCAGGCTGACGCCGGCCCCCGCCTCGGCGACGAGATCGGGATAGTCGGCCTCGACCTGCTGGAGCAGATCGCGCGTCTCCTGGATACCGACGAAATAGTGCGCATGCCTGTGCAGCGCCGCGGCGATGCGAGCAGATAGCGCTCCGGCCGGCTCGAGGAAGCCAATGCCGGCTTGGGTAAGCGCCCTGGCATGACTGGCCTCGATCCAGGACGAGGGACCACGGCCGAGCAATGGCGGTCCCTCACGGAACGGGATGGCGAGCATGGAAAGATGGGTCCGCTCGTCCTGCAGTAGCAGGCTATTCGCCGGAATCTCGCCCTGGGCGATCGGAACTCCCTCGAAATCCAGGCGAAACTGGCTGTCGGCGAGCTTCTTGTCGCTGCGGCGCTCCAGCACAGGTGCAACAACGCCGAGTTCGGCCTGCATCTCGCCACGAATGCGCTCGGCCTGCTCGCGAAACAGGTCGGTAGGGATCGCCCGTTCCAGCTCGGGGCCCAGCAAGACTGTGACCCGGTAACGCGCACGTGCCGGTGCCGCAGCCATTGCCGGCTCCGCGGGCCCGGCCGGGTCGATATGCTGCCTCTCCTCGAAGCCTGTGACCTGGCTCCCGGCAGAGGGCCGACCCGATCGCAGCACGGCGCCGCCGGCTAGGCCCAGCGCTAGGACGAGGAAGACCAATGTCGGGAAGCCCGGCACGAAGCCGAGGCTGGCGACGACCAGCGCAGCGAGTGCGAGCGCGCGCGGCTCGCGCATCAACTGCAGGCCGATCTCGGAGCCGATGTCGCGCTGCGTCTCGGACGCGACGCGCGTTACCACCATGCCGGCCGCGACCGAAATCAGCAGCGCCGGGATCTGGGCGACGAGGCCGTCGCCGACCGTGAGCACGGAATAGAGCGAGGCGGCGTCGCCGAACGACATGCCGCGCTGGAACGTGCCGATGGTGAGACCACCAATGAGGGCGACGAGCACGATGACGAGCCCGGCGATCGCATCGCCCTTCACAAACTTCATGGCGCCGTCCATCGCGCCGTAGAGCTGGCTCTCCCGCTCCAGGTCCCGCCGCCGCCGTCGGGCCTCGTCCTGCTCGATGTCGCCGTTGCGCAGGTCGTTGTCGATCGCCATCTGCTTGCCGGGCAGCGCATCGAGGCTGAAGCGCGCTGCGACCTCGGCAACGCGTTCGGCGCCTTTGGTGATGACCACGAACTGAGAGATCGTGATCACCAGGAAAATCACCAGGCCGACCGCGACATTGCCGCCGATCACGAAGCTGCCGAAGGTTGCGACCACTTCGCCGGCGTCGCCGTCGAGCAGGATCAGCCTCGTCGTGCTGATCGTCAGCGTCAGGCGGAACAGGGTCGCGAGCAGGATGATCGCCGGCAAGGCAGAGAGCTCGACCGGCCGCGTCACGTAGAAAGCGACGAGCGTGATCAGAACGCTGGCAGCGATGTTCATCGCGATCAGCATGTCGATCGCCAGCGGCGGCAGCGGGATGATCATCATCAGCACCGCCACGATGACGATCAGCGCCAGGACGAGATCGCTCCGGCGCGACAGCGCCAGCAGCACCCGCAGCAGCTCAGCCCGCATCGACATGGGCCGCCCGATCCGTCGTGAAGGCGCGTAACGATTCGCGCGCCTCCGCCTCCTTGCCGGCGAGCCAGAGGGCCCGGCTACGCAGCAACTCGATCCTCCGATCGCCGCCGCTCAAGGTGCTAAGATGATCGAGCACGCGCAGCGCGCTCAGCCCGGCCCCATCGCAGATGAAGGCGTAAGCCAGCGTCCGGAGCAGGCCTGCGTCGCGCGGGGCGAGACGGCCGGCGAGCAGCAGCAGCACCAGGGCTCTTTTCACCTGGCCATGCCGGCAATAGAGATAGCCGAGCGCATGCAGAAGCTGGACCTTGGCCTCGATCTTGGTTGTCAAAGGTCGCGCTCCCGCAAGCGTCGCTGCAGGGACCGATGCCGGTCGAGCTCTTCCATCAGCAGGACGGCGACGAGTCCGCGAACTTCGACGTCCTCCTCGATCTCGGGCAGAACATCGCTGACGAGCTCATCGAGGATCGCAGTGTATTGCGCGCTCTGGAAGATCGCCGGATCAGCGATCTGCGGCATAACCAGCTCGGCGAGATCCTCGGTCAGCGTCGGACCACTGGCGCGTTGCTGGCGCCGCTGGCGAGCCCTCAGCAGCGCCTCGAACTCCTTGAGCTGGGCGCGGGTCGCTGCCTCCGGGCTTGCGCCACGCAGGCTCGCTAACACGTCGTCGAGCCGCTGCCATCCTGCCTTCTTGACATCCATGGTCGTCTCTCGCCGTTCCTAGAAGGTCAGCGTGAAATTGCGCTCGCCGCGGGCGAAAGTGACACCGTCCTTGCTGATCGAACGGATCGTCCAGCCATTGTCGAGGAAGGCGCCCTGATGATGCCTGCTACCGTCGGCGGTTAGCACATAAGGATTCTCGCCGAGCCAGACCGCCTGCAAAGCGACCTTTGGTCCATCCTCCCGCTGCGTCACCCTGACCTCTGACCCCAGCTGGATCCTGCCGCCATGGGCAGCGTCAAACGCCTGCTGCGCGGCGGCCCAACCTTGTGCCTGCGCCGCCTCGACCGCACCGCTCGCCAGCACGCGCTCGCCCGACGCGGTGACGACGATGCCGGACAGGCCAGAGGCGGCAAGCATGCGGCGCAGTCCCTCGGCAGCCATCGGCGCCTGATCCACGGCGATCCGGGCAGCCGTGGTCGACGTGGCCCCGCGATCCTCGGATACAAACGCAGCTGGAGACTGGCGCGACGCCATCGCGTAGGCGGCCATGAGACCGGTCGCGGCGACGACGCCCGCAATGGCGAGGGCCATCATCGGGCCGCCCTGGCCCTTCGTCTTGGCGCCAGAGGTCAGTTTCAACCGTGCCTGGCCGATCCAGATCGTCGCCGGCAAGATCGGCTTGACGCCGCTGCCGGCGGGCAGGATGCGCCGACGTTGGAGATCGAGCGCAATCGCAGCTCCGACCGCCTCCAGCCGCATCTCGCCATCGACGATGCGCAGGGTCGCATGCTGGGGGGCGACGCCGTCATCATGGAGGATGATGTCGCAGTCCGCAGCCGACCCGACCCGATAGCTGCCGGAATCGAGCGTGAGGCGCGCGCCTTGGTGAAGCCCTCCTTCGATGAACAGCCCTATCTCCCGGGCCGGTATCGACGCCAGCTCTCGTCCCGGCTGCGACGCCAATGATGCCGTAGTCATGATTTGCTCCCGAAGCCGCTGCGTGGCCTGCCGCGCAGCGGCTCGATTTCGAGTCAGCAGATTCGAGACGATACAAGGCCAATATGCGCTTTCATGCAAGTCTTGTTGGCAATTCGAGGCTTAGAAACAGCGGCATACCTATTTAGTTAGACATTGATATGCATTTCAAACATTATGAATTCATAATGCATTATTACAGATTGATTTTATACTGGCGCGGATAGCCGGTAATGCTTTGACAGCGATGCTGTCAGGCCAATAATTATCATCGTCCGACAACAAGATCAGGAGCCCCTCAGGTGGCCGCGCGATCGTCTATCGTCCATCGAAGAAGCGCCCCATGGATCGTGCGGCTGATCAGCTCGGGGCTAGCGTGCCTCGCGCTGAGCGACATGCCGTTGCAGGCAGCGGACGGCGACTGGCAGCAGAAGCCCTACCACTATGTCGCGATCGATCAGGATGTACGGAACGCCCTGCTTGAGTTCGGGCGGAATCTGCGCATCCCGGTCAAGTTAGGCGAGGAGGTGAAGGGACGGCTGCGCGCCATGCCGGCCAACGGTGACGCTAAGGCGTTCCTTGAGCGCATGGCCCAGGCGCATGGCCTGATTTGGTATTTCGACGGCACGACCCTGCATGTCGACGGGCAGTCGGCAATCCAAACCGAACTTGTGGCCCTCGACGGCACCAGCCCCACGCAGCTCGACCAGATGCTGCGGCGCCTCGGTGTCGCCGATTCCCGCTTTCCGCTGCGCTCCGGCGGTGCACGCGGCATCATCTCGGTGTCCGGGCCCCCGGCTTACCGCAACTTGGTGCGGGAGGCGTTGAACAAGCTCAAAGGTGGGTCCGACATGGCCGCCGCCAGTCGCCCGGCGGCCACGCCTGCCGAAGCGGCGGCAAAGGTGCGCGTCTTTCGCGGCGGTCCGCAGGACGGTTCCTGAAAGCGCGATCCCGGCTAGGCGGCGCGACTGCGCGATTGCAAGGCATCGATCGTCTGCAGGACCACGTCAGCCTTGTGACGCATATGGTCGCGCGCGATCCGGGCGAAGCGCTGCCCGTCGCGTCGATGCAGGGCCGACATCATCTGCGCGTGCTCCTCCACCGCCTCGTCCCATTGGCTCGGCGATTTCGGGGCGAAGTAGCGCAGAGTCGAAAGCCGGCCATGTTCGCGCCGATAGACATCGGAGAGCCGCGGATTGCGGGCGCCGTCGATAAAGAATTCGTGGATCGTGCGGTTGAGGGTAATGTACGCCTCGTCCTCCTGGCGATGGTAGTGGCTGACCATCACGTCGTGGAGTTCCTGGATTCGTGCGATCTCCCGATCTTCCAATGCCTGGCAGGCCAGTTCGCCCGCGAGAGCCTCCAGCCCCCCGATGATCGGGAAGATCTGCATCGCCTCCTCGCGCGTGATCAGGGCTATACGCGCGCCACGGTTCGGCAACAGCTGGACAAGCCCTTCGGCCGCAAGGACCTTGAGTGCCTCGCGCAAAGGCGTGCGGGACACCTGGAAGCGTTCGCACAACTCGGGCTCGAAGACCTTGTCACCGGGGATGAGTTCGGACGACAAAATCATTTGGCGTATTTCGGCGGACAATTCTTCGTGCAAAGTTTGGCGACGAACAAGGCTATTCACCATGACCTCCCAAAAGCCGTCAAACCTGACTGATTGAAACAAATCGAAGCAAATCGACTCTAATTCTTGTTCATCCCCCAAAACAATAGCACCCCTCGGCAAGATTCGTGACTACTTGCGAGGTAGTTTAATATTCTAACCAGCCCATCGTTAGCCCCGGCCGGATGCACGTGGTTCCAGCCGAGGATCATTCATCGCGTGCCCTGTCAGATTGCGTCAGTACAGGTGTGGAACAGGCCGTCGCAACAGGCGGGACACAAGACTGCCCCGACCAGCACGCCAAACCGTCGCAGACCCCCTGCAAGGCGGGAGCCATCCATACAACACGTCGATGTCTCGGCCTTTAAAAAGGGCCTATTGGGTTTCACTCTACCGCGCGCGTCATGATCCATTAACGGGCCGCGGAGCTAATTCGCGATCTGTTTATGGACCAAATCAATGGCAAAGCCAGGGACACGGATATATTCCTCCTACAGCCACGACGCGCTGAAGCTGCTGGGCCAGATGATCCGGCGCGCGCGGATCGAGCGGAAGCTGACCACTCAGGATCTCGCTGACCGCGCGGGAATCTCACGCGGTCTCGTACAGAGAATCGAGCGCGGCGACCCAGGCTGCGCAATCGGCGCCGTATTTGAGACCGCCGCCATTGTTGGAGTTCGCCTGTTCGATGCCGATCAACCGACGATGGCCGCTCATCTGACCGCGAACGCTGCCACGCTCACCTTGCTACCCAAATCAGTGCGCCCCTCGGGGAAGGTGAAGGATGACTTCTGAACAGCGCTATGCGGAGGCCTATGTCTGGGCCTTGTTGCCGGGACAGACGCAGCCTGTGGTCGCGGGTCGCCTCGCCCGCGAGGGCAGAAGCTTCCTGTTTAACTACGGCCGCAGCTATCTCGCCCGCGAAGAGGCGGTCTCGCTCTACGAGCCAGAGCTGCCCTTTGCGCGCAGACGTCCTTTCGGGTGACTATCTCCACGCCGCGGCGCGCGCGGCGATTGACCGAATGCTCGCCGCCGCTCGGGCCAACCGCGTGCCGGTGATGGACCCGGTGTTCAATCCCGACCCAGTCGAAGCCGGCCGCCAACGCAACGACTGGCTCGCGCGCGGGGCAACGATGTTCGTTGTCGGCACCGACAAGATCATCGTTGCCGATGCCGTGTCGCGCTACGCCTCCGCATTAAGATAGATGTCGCTTGGCTTATCGCCGCTTCACGGGTTCACCTTGGCCTTGGCGATCCGCTGCCTGATCCCGGCTCAACCGCCCTCTTACGGCAGTGGCAGCTAACTCACGCTTCAGCTGTTCCCGCCGCGTTTCCGGGTCGGGCATCTTGGCAACGAACTCCCGCACCTTCGTCGCCAGCGCCCGATCGCTGCCCTTTCCGCTCTGGTCAAGTTCCTTCGCGTGAGCGAGATATCTGGCCCTGATCTTCGCCTGCCGCTCGCGCACTTTGAGTTCCCAAGGTCGCGGGCCCGAGGCACCGACTTTGGCAGCTTGAACAACATCGTCCCGCGCTCCCTTGTCGGCTTCCGGCACCACACCGCGACGCCGAAGCGCCACCACCGTCCCCTTGTCGTGCTTGCGCACCTTGCCTCTCGTCCGCCGCGGCGTCGCCTCGGCCGCTACGCCCCGCAATCGAAGCTCAGCAGCGAACCGCTCGCGCCAGGTCGCCAAATCGGGCTTTCGCGGGTTTAGCCGTTTACCATTGTAGCCCTGTGACCGGACTGTCAGATGCACATGAGGATGCTTGTCGTCGAGATGCTGGACGAAAA
Organism: Allobosea lupini; assembly: GCF_900109525.1. Taxonomy (GTDB): domain Bacteria; phylum Pseudomonadota; class Alphaproteobacteria; order Rhizobiales; family Beijerinckiaceae; genus Allobosea; species Allobosea lupini. The sequence goes on from NZ_FOAN01000015.1 coordinate 32,149, forward strand.
CGTAGTCGTGGTTCGCTCCAAAGGTCTCGATCGCAAACGCCCGCACGGCGTCCTTCACCGCGATAGGATCAGTTCCCGGCGGCATCGACAGGATGATATTGACCGAGACTGAGCCGTCGCGACGCCGCTTGTCGTCCAGCACCGCGTCCTCGGTCCAGCGCGACTGCAGGTCCTTCAGACCTACCCTGCCCTGCATGAGCGATCCCTGCTCGGTCTCCGCTGTCAGCTCGCCATTGCGCATGATGTATTCCAGATGCGACTTGAGGTGCCCGGCGTCCTTGGTGCGCCCGGTGATCTTGACCATGACCTCCGGCGCGCGCCCGACGATCCGTTCGAGCCGCGCCCGCATCGCAGGCGTGACGCGCTGCGGCGCGACCGGATCAGGAATATCCGCCTCCGACACGCGCGGCCGCCGAACCGGCGTCTGCCAGACATAGGAGATCGGCGGCAAATCATCGAGCAGCTCTTGTGCATGCTTCCCGCTCATCACCGGCCCTCCCAATAGGTGCTCGTCCGATCCACCACGCCTTTCAGTTCACCTTGCAGCGCTTCGAGCGCTAGGCGAGCTTCGTCCAGCCCAGGCATGGAGTCCCCCGCATTTCCGCTCTCCCCGGTGTTCGCAGCCCGCGCGATCTGGTTGATGTTGCCGCCGATCCGATTCAGCTCACGGGCGATCGTGCGCAGTTCCTCGCGCTCGCCATCCGACTGCTGCAATGGCGCGCCCAAGCGCGATCGCACCAGTGACGTGATCCACTGCGTCCGCGTCATCCCTCGCGCCGCTGCGAGCTCGCCGAGTTGACGAAGTTCGCTCTCACGGAAGCGCACGGTTACCTTCTGAGGCGTGCCGACGGCGACCGGTCCGCGCTTCGTTTCCGGCGCGCCGACGGCGCTCTCTAGTAACCGGCGTATCAGCGCCGACTTGCCGCCCTCAGTCGCCGCTAAAGCCGCGAACTGCAGCGCCAGCTCGTCCGAAACCCGCAACGTCAGCGTCGGCATCTAGCCTTCCTCTCGGCAGTGACGAGAACCATGGACGCGGCGAAGCACGTCGATGGGCCAAAGTGATGTAATAAATCGCTGGCGGCAAGCCTATCCTGCACTAGGAAACCCAAAATAGCTCTCTACTACCCGCACTAGGAAACCCAAAATAGCTCTCAACTACCCGCCTCGGTTAACGCTTCGAGAAGACGTCACCGCTGCCGGATGGGAACTGCTCTCAGCGAACCGTCACGTAGCGGTCTCGAGGATCGACCGGGTTGGGGAAGAAGCGTGGTTCAAACCACACACTGGCAGTGGGCAGACCCGCGCTGCTCAGCCAATCAGCACGGCGTCGATCCGAAGCTCACGAACCGACACGTCTTCGCTGCTGCCATCATCGAAGGCGACGCGGGCGCTCCCTTGTTCGGCATCCGCAATTGCATCGAGGACCAACTGGCCGACGCGCTTGCCAGCGCGGACCCGCACGATGGCAGTGCCTCCTGTGCCTGGGAGGGTCGGCGCTGTGGCTGAACTTGAGGATGGCTTCTCGCGAGCCGATGCGCGATCTTTCTCCGGCGCCCGGGCATCTTTGGCCCCATCCCCTACTGCTCTGTCGGGCGCTGCAGCTGGCGCGACGTGCGACCGGACAGCGGATGCCAACTCTCGCGCTTGTGCGTCGGTGAAGGCGCCGCGCTCGTTGACGGCTTGCTCTACGTCGGATGGCTCCTTTCGCCACGCCTGATACAGCTCGTAGACCGCACGGATCGAACTGGCGGCGAGCTTGTCCTGCAAGAAGCTCGGCATCTTCGGTACGGCCGCATAGCGCGACACCCAGTCACGCGGTTTGCCCAGTCGCCGTGCAATCTCGGTCTGCTTTTCGCCGGCTTCGAGCCGCGCCGTGATGAAGCGCGCGATCTCGCTGGGCTTGAGATCATCGCGCTGAATGTTCTCCACCATCTGGGCGTAAGGGCTCGCGTCAGCGCCGTCCTGAACGAAGACGGGCGCCTCGGGCAGGTCAGCAATCTTCGCCGCCCGGTAACGCCGCGCGCCCATAACGATGATGAACCGGCCGGCCTGATCCGAGTGCCTGACCACGATCGGCTGAAGGATGCCGTCGATTCTGATCGACGCAGCAAGCTGCTGCAATTCGTCTTCTGGAAACTCCCGACGCGGTTGATCGGGATCCTCGTCGATCAGGCCCAGAGCCACCTTGAGCGGCCGGCCATCTGACATCCCATCCGCGGCGACATCCGCCAGGTCCTTGAAGCTCAGATCCAGCGCCATGCCATCAACCCATCTGCTCGACGATGCGCGACAGCACGAGACGGATTTCGCGACCGGCGTCCTGCGCCGAGCGCTTCTTCAGCTTCCAGACGGGCACGCCCTCGGCGACCGCTTCCGCATAGCCGTCACGTGCAACGATGTGGCCTGGAAAAACGTATCTGCCGGCCTCGCGCAAGAGCTGGTCGAGATGCGCTCGCTGACGCGGCGACTTCGTGTTGAAGTTCGACGGCAGCAGTCCGAGAAACTTCAAGTCGGATCGGCCATAGCGCTTCTGCACGCCGATCACGGTCTGGAGCAGGCCCTTCACGCCCTTCACGGAATAATCCTCGAGATAGATAGGCGACAGCACATGGCTCGCTGCAACCAGCGCGGCCACGCTGCGCAAGCCCAGAGATGGCGGCGTATCGATGACGCAGACATCGAACGCCGCGCTGCCAGCCTGTAGGTTGTCGCGGAACTGCTGGATGCCCGCGGCATCGCCGCGATCGACATCGGTGAGGGAGCTGTCAGAAGCCGCGAGCGTGATCCCGTCGACGCCGCCAGTGACTGGCGCCCTGCCCTGTCGAAACAACGCGGCAGCAGTTACCTCACCACGATGACGCTTCATCGTATCGGTGGCGTTGCCCTGAGCATCGGCGTCAATTAGCAGCACGCGGCCGCCAGCTTCGGACAGGTGCCAGGCGAGATGCACGGCCAGCGTGGTCTTGCCGACGCCGCCCTTCTGGTTATTGATCACGATGGTCTTCATGCGAACGCGATAGTGTCCCGACAAATTCAATCAGAGCGTGTTGTGGGCGGAGATCGCGGCGATGACGTGACGGTGTGGTTCAAACCAAATCGGCGAGAGGTCAAAGACGCCCGGGCCGGCGCGCAGCGCAGCAAGCGCAGGCCAGGCGACACATAAAAAGGCCGGCCCGACGCGCATGGCGTCAGACCGACCGTCTCGGATCGTGATTTTCAGAATGGCAGAGCGGCGAGCTCCGCGGCGTGGACTGCGGCGCAACCCTCGACATCCGCGAAGTACCCCGTCTCCGCATCGCTGCGGTCTTGCTCGATCAGGAATTCAAGCTCGCGCTTCGCCTCGCGGCGCTCGCGCGTTGTCAGGCAGGCATTGGCCAGCTCGGCCTTGAGCTCGGCAATCTGCTGATCGATCGGCATGGTCATGAGAACCTCCTTCGTCTCGAATGGACAAAGGCGCGCCACGCGTCGGTGGAGACCAGGTCAAGGATCGGCGTAAGCCGACCGCCAGAGGCGGCGCGTGGGGGAGCCGAAATGCGAAGCATTTTGGGGGTACCGCGCGTCCTTGAGGCGGGCTCCGCCGGCCGTACCATGGCACAACCAGAGAGCCCCTCCAGTTCACGCGGGAAGCACCAGGGCGGCTGCACCGTTCAGATCGCGCGAAGGCCGAAGTGTGGTTTGAACCAACAGCTCCCGGATGTGGTTGAACCACGAGCCGCTGCCCGCACGTTCAGCGAGGCGGCGGTTGTTTGAATCACAATCCGTGCGCTGACGGCACCTAAGGATCGGCTGTGGTTCGAACCAACAAGGGGACTGACGTAGTGGAAGGGCGAGGTGGTTTTCGCCAAACGGTCGCGGAGCGGGTGGATTGGCCCCGCCTCACGGCGGGGCCATCTTGCACTGGGGTCAGTTGCGGTTCGGGCGAGACCAGATGAGCTGGAGGCCTTCCGTGCCTTCGACCTCGATCAGGTTTGCGTAGATGGGAGCGGGAAAGCTCGGATCGTCGAGCTTGACCGAGAGATAGTCGCGCCCCTCATCCGAGGTCTTCTGCCAGGCCGCGCCAAACTCGACAGCGCCTGCGAGGATGCGGAAGGCCGGGCCCTTCTCCGATGACCGCTCCGGGCGCACCATCTTGGCTTTGACGTTGAGGTTGAGGGTCTTGATCGTGCCGTTGAAGCCGTCGCCGTTCGAGGTGAAGCTGCCGATGATCGCCATGTCGTAGTTCCTTCTGGTTGCTCGAGGCTATCGCCCATCGCGGCCTCGATGGCAGTCGAAAGACCGGAGGCGCTCGACCTGCATCCTGAAAGGACCGTAACGCTGTGGAGGACGGCCAGGAGCGGCTTTCTTGTCCCGCGAGGAATGGGACCGCAGGGCCCAGGGGAAGAAAGTCGCGGATGGCCGTTGCTGGTGTAAGAGCGAGACGGCGCGCCAGCGACGACGGCCTCCGGTCAGACATGCCCAACGAGGACGCAGTGGACGCAAGGCGCTTGTAAGCAGCCATGGAACGCATGGTGGTAGCGCCCTGCATTGATCCCGAACTGCATCCGGCACATCGAGCTCGACCACTCACGCAGCCTCCGCGATCGAGCTGGTCTGCGGCTGAAGCCCGTGTAGATAGGCGACGGCTCGCTGCGCATGCGCCGCAGCCGCAAAGATGAAGCGCTTGTCGCTGGACAGAACCGCGAGCCAGGAAGCGAGATAGCTGGCGTGATCTGGACGCGGCTCCAGCTCCGGCGTAATGCCAAGATCGGCGCAGAGGAAGCAGCTTCCGAGTTCCGCGATCAGCTCCTCACGCGCCCGCGCGCTCCGATCCTTGCCGTAGCGGCTGAGATCACGGTTCGCGCGATGCCCTGCGGCCGTCCAATGCGTCGCCTCATGGCTGAGCGTCGCGATATAGGAACCCCCATCGCGAAACGTAAAGACGTGCGGCATCTGAATATGGTCGGTCGCTGGGGAGTAGTAGGCGCGGTCGCCTCCATGTCGGATGACGGCGCCGGTCGCGGCGAAGAAACGATCGGCCTGGTCGATCCGCTCGATCGGATCGCGCGACGGTTCTGATTGCCCGCGTTCCTGGGCCGGCAAGCAGTCGATCTGCTCGGCGTTGAAGACCGTGTAGGATTTGAGGAACGGGATCTCACGATTGACCGCATCGCCCGATGCATCGGTTTCGGTCTTCTTGAAGCGGCTGGCGAAGACAACCGTCGCGCCGGTCTCGCCCTTGCGGACTGCGCCGCCGAGTTCGAGCGCCTGCTTGAACGTCATCCAGACTGGCGAGGCGTATCCACGCGCCGCGGCTTCCGACCAGAGCAAAAGCATATTCATCCCGCTATAAGGCAGGCCGTTATGCCGCAGCGGCCGCGTCACGCTTCCGCTGCCGTTGCCTGAGCGCCATGGTTGCATCCAGGGACGCACGCCTTTCTCCAGATCGGCGACGATCCTGTCGGTGATCCGCGCATAGATGTCCGCGCGCGGCTTTTCTGCTGACCTGCTCATGATCCAACCTCCATCGTGGAGGTCGCGCCGATCGCGACCCCGTCACGGAGGTCGAAAAGCCGGGGAACAGGCGATGGCTGCACCCGAAGGGCTGGAACGAAGTGGAAGACGGCAAAGCCGTTGCAGCCGACGCCATACCGGCCAAGACCGTCGGCCGAGACGGGTCGCGGTCGGCCAATCGCAACCGGCATCATATTTCGCTTAAGAGGACTGGCGCCGACGGGCGATAGCCGCTATATTCTGACTATCTGACTAGGTCGAATATCGTCGCGAGAAGAGCTGCGCGAATGGTCAAGGCATTGCCCAAGGGACGATGGAAGCTCGAAGACGCCAAGGCGCGCTTCAGCGAAGTCGTGCGTCACGCCCGCACGGATGGTCCCCAGCGCGTCAGCGTACGCGGACATGACGCGGTTGTGGTCGTGAGCGTCGAGGAGTTCGACCGTCTGGTTCCGCAGAAACCGCAGGCGCCCTTCGTCGAATTCATGGAGAGCCTGCATCTCGATGGGCTCGACCTGCGCCGCGAAGCGGATTTCGGGCGGGACGTCGAACTTTGAAGGGCTGGCTTCTCGACACCAACGTCGTCGCTGCGCTGATCAATCCCAACGGCGCGCCGTCAGTCAAGAAGTGGGCGCGCAACCAGCAAGAGGAAAGCTTCTTTATCAGCGTCCTGACTTTGGCCGAATACGACAAGGGGATTTTCAATTTGGGCCACGATCATCGCGACCGGCCGAGATACAAGGCCGCTCGCGACGCCCTCGCGCAACGATTCAATGATCGGATGCTTCCGGTCAGCAACCCTGTTGTGCTGGCCTGGGGGCGGATCTCGGGAGAGATCAGGCGGACGAGCGGTCATCCGCCGCCGGTCATCGACACGATGCTGGCCGCGACCGCAATTGAGCACGATCTCTATCTCGTGACACGCAATGCCAAGGATTTCGGCGCAACCGGCGCGGTGGTGTTCGATCCGTGGAACGATGACCCGGAACGGTTTCCGCTTACACCTCGCGGACAAAGGTCGGTGCGTTAATTCAGCGGCTGCGCTCAAGCAGCGATACGCGACCGGCGAAGGATCGGGTTCAGCCCGGTCTCCACATCTCGTCAAAAGCCTCGCGTGCAAGCGGCGTTCTCGCCGTATCGCTCATCGCGATGCCGTGCTGTTCCCGTAGCCGCTCGGCAGCTTGGCGAGGCGATTCCGCTGTGCGCCGCCGCGCAATGGCTTCCCCCACGGCTAACGCCACGGCATCGTTGACGCTCAAGCCCGTCATCTTCGCGAGCTGGGTCGTCAGTGCCTCGGTTTCGGGATCATCAATCGTAATGGACATGCTGAACTCTATCTGGGGTGTCTGCAAATGGCCATCAGCATCTGAGCGCAGAGGTCGCGACCGAATGAGAATGGCGAGCGGGGCTGCGCGCCCCGCTCACCTGAAGCTCAACCGAACGCCGCCATTTGAGCTGCTGCCGCCTTGCGATCGACGGATGGACCTGTCGTCTCAGCCGCTCGCTCGAAGGGCTTCCACCGTTCGCCGATGACCTGCTCGTAAGCCGCGACAGCGCCCTCGGCCGCCATCAGCAGCGCGTGGGCCTGGACGCCCATGTCGGCCGCGAATTCTCGCTTGCGCTGGGCAGGGCCGTCGAAGCCGACCGGGCCATCGACATCCTCGTCGCGAGCATCGCAGGCCGATTTGGCAGTGGCGTCGCGGGCCTCGGTGACAGCGCGGGAGTAGAACTGTCCGGCGCCATGGGCCGAACCGACATAAGCCCCGACGATGCGCTGCAGGTGAATCTGCATCGCCCTCTCACCGAGCCCTTCCTGCAGGCTGGCTGCCGTCTCCACGATCAGCCGCTGGTGCAGGTCGCGGATGCCCTCGCCGTCGAGGACCGGGAGCCCAAAACTCTCGGAGATCAGGATCGCCTGCTGCGTGTCGGGGCAGGCGAGCCGTGTCACTTCGATGGTCGTGCTTTTGCGGAGCGGCACGACGCGGGCGGTCTGGCGGGGTGAATGTGCGGTCTTGGCCATGGAAAAAGTCCTTTCTTCGGTTGCGCCCTCGGAGCCGGATCGGCGCTTGGCCGTCGTCCCCTCGGGTGCGGTCGACCCGAACCGTCGAAAGCCCTGGCGCTTCACAGGTCCGGCCTTTGCCAGGCGAGCGGACGAGGCTTGCGGCCAAGCAGGGCACAAGCCCTTGCGAAGGGCGCCGGGCCTCGTCCGCAAGATCGGCGAAGGCCGGCCGCCACGCGGCGCGGCACGCGGCCTTGAAGCGCCTGGCCGACGGTTTAGACCGCAGCAAAACCGAGAGGACGAGGGCCAGCCCGTCTTGCGTCAGTGACGCGACCGATACGGACATTCGGGGCCTCGCAGCCATGCGCCGCCGAATGCCTCGGATCTGACGGACCTGCAACGCCCGCCCGCATCGCTCGGTCACGCCGCGGGCGAAAGCGCAATCTGCTGACGCGCGTGATGGGCGGCGATGGCCTGGTCTTGCCGCGAAAGTTTGCGCGACAGCGCGTCGATCTCCGGCTGACGCTCGGCTGTCAGCGCGGCAAGTGTCGAGCGGTAGCGTTCCAGCACCATGCACATGTCGGACGATGTCCCTCGGCGATCGCCATGGCGTCTGCGCTGCTGCGGGACCAGCGCGGCCGCCCGGCGCGCGATCTGCCGGTCGATCAGCTCAAGCTGGCGCTGGACCTGCCGGCGCGCCCCCTCCATGCGCGAGAGCTGCGCCAACGTCTCGGGAAGGATCGTCATCATGACGCTCCGCGCTGCCAGTCGATAAAGCTGGAAGGACCGCCATAGACAACATGACGGCTCGGATCGATGACGAAGCCGAACCGACCGACTGCGTACTCGTCCGCAGCAACGAGAAAGCGGCGCTCTTCGGTGTCCACGCCGCGCCGGCCACCGGGCGTCGCGACGCACTCGACGAACCCTTGCTGATGACCGGATGAGATCGCGGAGACCACGATCCAGTCGCCGGCATGTGCCTCATGAAAGGCCCGCCGGTCCTTCTCATAGGATTCGCCTGGTCCCAGCACGACGCCGAAGATCGTCTCCCACGCATCAGGCCAACTATCCTTGACCGAGCGCTCGGCGCAGCGCCGCTCGAAACCGGTGAAGAGGTCGGGAAAGGTGATGGCGACGACCGCCCAGGCGCAATCCTCCTCGTACCAGCCGTCCATCGCTCGCAGGAGTGGGTGGACATGTTCGTTCCGCTCGGCAGAGAGCTTGAAGCCGCCATGGCCGGCGGTCGAATGAGATTCGACGCCCTCGGTGTAGACTGTCGCGCACTGCGAGACGCCCCATGGCGTCTGCGCCCGGCTATGGACCTCGCGGCGACCGAGCGCCCTCTTTTCGCGCTGATGCTCTGCTTGCTCCAGGACCCTGGCGCGAAACGCTGCCCCATCCGTCAGTCCGCTGGAATGGACGTAAAAATCGGACTGACGCCATTCCGCGAGTGGCCGCGCGATCCGCCAGCCAGCCGCGAGATAGTGCCGCCCGTCGCGCGCCGACAGCATGGCGAAGGCGCTGTCGCCGACCCGGGCGACCGGGAAACCGTCAGCCGACCGCCCGAACTCGATCTGTGGATTTGTAGCAGCCGCATCGGTCGCGGTGTCGCAATCGAAGGCGCTTTTCATGCCGCCCTCCCCTCGACGACGGCGGCGCCAACCTCGTCGGCTGTGACCTCTTCCAGCACCGCGCGCGGATAGCCATGGCGGGAGAGCCATTCCTCCGCCGCCTGCCGATGCGGCGCGAGACACACGAGCTCGGCATCCTCGCCGGCCCGATCGAAGACACGCACGGACCCAATCGCCGGGCGCTCGATCACGCTGAAGTGCAGGCTCGATTCCAGCGAGAAGGTGCGATGGACCCGGATGGCGACCACGCCGCGAGCGCCGAAATCGGTCTCATGCAGGGTGAAGCTGGCGGACAGGCTGAGATTGCCCATGCACCTGCCAGGCTGCTTTCGGATCAGGCGGCCCGTGCCGTTGTTGGTCAGCCAGGCCGCAAGTTTCTTGGTGAAGCGCTCAAGCGGCCGCGGTGTGCCGTCGGACCAGGCGATGGTCGAGCCGATGGGTGCATGGAAAGCAAGAATTGCGGACATAGTATCCTCCTGTTCGTGGTCGTGGAAACGAAGCCGCCGCCGGGATGACCGGCGGCGGGGAAGTGCATTTGCAGGAAGGGGATGAGCGGCCTACTCGGCGGCCTCGCGGAAGCTGTCGGGGATATCGCCCTCTTCGAAGCTCTCCTCATCAGCGTCGAAGTCGTGGGCCGGCTCGACGGGACCGTCGCCGTCGAGCTCGTCCTGATCAGCCGGCGTACCGTCACCCTCCGCCTCGACGGCGCTGTTCTCCGTCAGCCAGGCGCCGAGCGCGGCAGCGTCCGGTGCGAACAGCGCCGAGGCGTGGACTAACCGGCCTTCCTTGAAATGCTCGACCAGGGCGGCACGGGTGTCCTTGACGCGCTGGCGCGGCAGGACCGGCGTATCCTTGCAGGCAGCCTCCAAAGCCGGACGCGACAGGCACGACAGGAAGTCGTCGGTGCCCATGTTGGGGAGGAAGCCGTCCGCGCCGATGACATCGCCGGCGACGAGAGCGAGGATCCCCGACTTCGTGGCGTTCTCCCGGCACGACAGCACGTCGATCAGCACGCTGCGGACCGTTATGCGCAGCGTGTCGCTGTCGAAGGCGAGCTTGCCCTGCTGGTCGAACAGCGCCGCCGCATGACGCCCGAAGCGCCGGCCCCAACGGAAGTCGCCGCTCGCGCCGGAGTCGACCCGGACATTCTGTCCGGCGAAGGCGAGCACAAGCAGCGCCATCAGCGTGTCGTTCTCGACCGGCGCGCGCGACAGCGCCTCGTGCAGGGCGTCGGTGCGCAGGTCGCCGACCATCTCGATACCCTTGCGGGTCACGTCGGGACGCGGCTTCGCAAGCGTGCCGACATCATCGGACCCAACCACATCCTTGTCCTTCGCCTTCTTCTCCTCCGGCATGCGGTAGTGCACAGTCTGCACCTTGCCCTCGCGGTCGAGATACATCGCCGTGCAATCGCCCTTGCCGGGCTTGCCGTAGACGCGCTCCGCCCTCTTCGGTAGCTCGACTTGGCCCCAGTTGTTGGACTCGGTGATGATGCCCTTCTTCGGCAGGTTCTGCGTCATCCACTCCTGCTGAGCGCCGAGAAAGGCCTCTACCTGGGTGGTGTAGCGCGAGTCCTCGTCGGCCGGCGCGAACAGGTCCTCGACCCATTCGATGCCATAGGCCTGCGCCAGTTCGTCGCCGAAGGAAGCATCGCGCGCATACATGCGCTTCCTGGTCAGGGCGTTGGCGACGCTCCACCAGGACACCTGCGGGTCGCCCTTTTTCGGCTTGTGCGCCTTCCACACCTCCTTCTGCTCGTCGAGCGAGGCGGCCGCGATGGTGCGCAGCTGCTGCTCATTCGGCATGTCGCCCTTTGCCATTTGGTCCAGCATCGCCGGAAACACATTTGCGAGAAGCCGGAGCTTGCGGATCTGGCGTACGGGCAGCGACAGCGCGACCGCGATCGCCTCCTCGGTCCAGCCAAGCGCGACCAGACGCTCGATGGCGCGCCACTGGTCGACCGGGTTCAGCGGCTCGCGGGCGATGTTCTCGACCATGGAGCGCATGGCGCCATTGTCGTTGGCCGCGTCCACGACCAGCACCTCGATCTCCTCGAGCCCGGCCTTGATCGCCTGCTTCACCCGTCGATGGCCGGCATCGATGATGTAGCCATTGCCGCCGCCGCTCTCTGGCGCGATCACCGGCGGCTGCACGATGCCGACCGCCTTGATGGTGGCGAGCAGCAGCGCGTCGGCCTGCGGCGTCGACTTCGTCTGGCGCGTGCGGTCGGGATTGTCCTTCAGCGCGCGCGGGTCGACCTTCACGATGTGCATGGGAATGCTCCTTCCAGAGGGTTGCGGACGCGGGGGCTTCCCCGCTCCTGTCCGGTCTTCTTGCCGAAGACCCCCTCCGGCCGGCGGAGCGGACAGGCCGGTGCAACCGCCGGCGAGCATCCTTGCCCGGCGGGACGAGCGGGGCCGACAGCCCTGCGCAGGCCGACGGGCCGGGATCGCGCAAACGGAGGTTGAGCGACAGCGCCACCGGCATGGCCGATCCGCGAAGTGGCTTTTCCCCCTCCTCTTTTTCCCCATCCCTCCGTCCCTTCTATACGGCCTGCCGCTCTCCATCCCCATGGAGACCCTCGACATCGGCCGCGAGCGCCTTCTCCACCTCGGCGAGTTGCCTGCGCTTGTCGGCCAAATCACCGGCGAAGACGAACTCGCCGCCATCGCGCAACAGATAGGAGGCAAGGCGGCACCGGGCATCGGCCAGGTGCTGGCGATAGCGCTCCCGCTCGCCCTCGAAATCCGCCAGCGCATGCTCGAGGCGTGCAACCGCGCCGAGTGGCGTCACCGTGACCGACAGCTCGATTTCATGATCGGTGCCGGTGCGTCGCAGGCCGGTGTCGTAGCGATAGCCGTCCTTGCCAAACCGCTCTCCGGAATACTCCAGATCAAAGCCGCCGATCGAGGCGATCACGGCCTCGCCCTCGTGCTGTAGCTGAACCAGGGTCAGGATCTCCTTCATAAGCGCTCGGCCGGCGGCCTTTCGTTCGGAATGGGACATGCCGCCTATGGTCAATGCGAAGGCCTCGCCTGCGGTCGGCACGAGGCGAGCGAGGTCCTGTCCGATTTCCTCGATGCGACGGGTCACATGCGCGATGTCGCGCTCGGCATCGCGAATCTGCCGACGGATGGCGAACTGGTCGTCCTCATGCGCGGCGCGCAGGCGCTCCAACCGGGCGACATCGGCCTCCAGTCCCGCCTTTTGCACCAGGCGCTGGTCGCCGGACGCGATCGCCTTGGCCATAGCGAACTGATTGGCCTGCCCCTCGCCGAGATCTTCCAGCCTGCGGATCGAGGTGTCGCCGGAGAGCGCCGCCGCAATGAAGCGGGCCTTGCGCTCGTTGTTCTGCCACATCGTGGCGTCGAGACTGCCTTCGGTAGCGTAGGCGTAGATGTCGACCTCATCATGCTGGTTCCCCTGCCGGACGATCCGGCCTTCCCGCTGCTCGATGTGCGAGGGCAGCCAGGGCACATCGAGATGATGCAGCGCTTTCAGCCGGAGCTGCGCGTTGACGCCGGTGCCCATCGTCTCGGACGAGCCGATCAGAAACCGTACCTTGCCCGCGCGGACATCGCCGAACAGGCGCTGCTTCGCCTCGGATTTCTTGAAGTCTTGCATGAAGGTGATCTCGGAGGCCGGCACGCCCATGCGGATCAACTCATCACGGATCCAGCGATAAGCCGAGAAGCCGCGGCTCTTCTCGACATTGATCGTGCCAAGGTCGGAAAAGATCATCTGCGCGGCGCCCTCCAACTCGAACGGCTTGCCGTCCGGGCGGATGTAGCTGTTGCCGGCCGTCGCCTCCCAGATACGGAAGGCGTTGCGAACGAGCAGGTTCAGCTTGTTGTCGGGCTCGTTGTCGTTGTCCGCATCGACCAGGCGCAAGTCGATCGCCGCATGGCGGCCATCGGTGATGATCGAGAGCAGGATGTCGTCACCCGGCTCCACCGGCCGTTCACGCTCCTCGATTGCCTTGATGCGGGCGTCCAGCACCATCTGGTAGCGCTTGAAGGCCGCTGTCGGCTTCGCCGTAACGATCTGGCGACGCCCCGTCGCGATCGCCGGCACCTTCGCATAGCGCCGCAGATCCTCCGGCATCACGACGTCCGCGAACGAGCGGAACATCGCGATCAGCTCCGGCACATTGACGAAGGACGCAAACCGGCTGACCGGCTTGTATTTTCCAGACGGCTGAAGCTCGAGCTCGCTCGTGGTGTCGCCGAAGGTCGAGGCCCAAGCGTCGAACTCGTGCAGGCCTCGCTCCGTCAGCGCGGCATGGCCCATGAGCCGCTGCACCGAGAACATCTCGCCGAGCGTGTTGGTGATCGGCGTACCCGACGCAAGCACGAGCGCCCTGCCGGGATTCCTCGTCTCGACGAAGCGGGATTTGACATAGAGGTCCCATGCCCGCTGCGACCCGTTCGGATCGACGCCCTTCAGCGTCGACATGTTAGTGGCGAAGGAGAGCTTCCTGAACTCCTGCGCCTCATCGACGATGATCTGGTCGACACCGATCTCGGCGATGGTCAGCAGATCGTCCTTGCGCGTCGACAACGCTTCCAGCCGTTCCTTGAGCCCCTCTTTCAACCGCTTGAGCCGCTTGCGCGAGACGCGGTCGTCGCTCTCCACCTTGGTCAGCAGGGTCTCGTAGAGCTCGAGCTCGTCCTGGATCATCTGCTGCTCGAAGGCCGAGGGGATGCCGATGAACCGGAAGGCCGAATGCGTGATGATGATCGCATCCCAGGTCGCTGTCGCCGCGCGCGACAGAAAGCGAGCCCGCTTCTCTTTCACGAAATTGGTCTCGTCGGCGACGAGGATGCGGGCGTTCGGGTAGAGCGCCAGGAACTCGCGCGCCGCCTGTGCCAGGCAATGGCCGGGGACGACCATCATCGCCTTGGCGATCAGGCCGAGCCGGCGTTGTTCCATGACGGCGGCGGCCATGGTCATGGTCTTTCCCGCGCCGACGGCGTGGGCGAGATAGGTCGAGCCGGCCGAGACGATGCGCCAAATGCCGCGCTTTTGGTGGCTATAAAGCGAAAAGGCGCCTGAGGCGCCCGGAAGCTGGAGATGATCGCCGTTGAAGCCTCGCGGGGCGATGTTGTTGAAGCGGTCGTTATAGAAGCGCGCCAGCCGGTCGGTCCGGTCGGGGTCGGACCAGACCCAGGCCTGGAAGGCGGTCTTGATCTTCTGGAGCTTCTCCTTCGCAGCTTCGGTGTCGACAACGTTGAGCACGCGGCGTTCCCTGCCGTCCTCCTCGAAGGTGTCGAATATCTGCGGCACGCGGCTGTTCAAGGCATCGGCGAGCAGCTCGCCGGCATCCCGGCGTTCTGTGCCCCATTCCGACGTGCCGGCGGCAATCCAGCCGAGTTGACGGGCCTCGACCGTCCAGGAGGCCAGTTCCGGCATATGGTGGATGCGGATCTCCGCGCCCATCGTTTCCGTGACGAACGCGACCACATCCGATGCCGGGATCCATGGTGCGCCCAGACGAGCCGTGATGTCGGGGGGGCGCAGGTCGGCGGGCTGGACCTCGACCAGGGCGCGGACATTGCGTTCGAACGCGGGATCGAGAGCGGCGGCGGCTTCCGCCGCCTTCAACTTGTCGCGAACATGACCGGAGAGATAAGCGTCCGCCATCTGCCAGGCGCCGGTCTCGGGATCACGGAAGATTGCGTCGCCAAGCTCAGCGATGACGGCGTCGGTATTTGCGTGCAGCAGCTCGGCGATGTGGTCGAGATCGACATGGCCGCGCTCGTTCAGCACCACGGCTAGCGCATCCGGGCCGCTAGCAATCACCGGCGCCGACGGCGGTGCGATCACGCGCTCGGAAAAGATTGGACCAGGCTTCGCCGTATCGGTCTCGAGGTCGTAATCCTCGATAGAGGCGACGAGCCAGCAGTCGGGATCGTCGAGGAAGGGAAGCAGATTCGGCCGGCGATGCGTCTCGCGCACCTCGCCGCTTTCCTCGTCCTCGCTGATCGAGACCGTCGTGTGGTTGATGGGCCCGAAGTCGCGGATGAAGCTCGACCAGGCGATGCGCAGCTTCACCTGCGCGTCCTTCCAAGGGCGGTCCTGCTCTTGGCTCTTCAACACCTCGCGCAGGGCGTCGCGGACCGGGATCAGCTTGCGGATGATCCGGACATGCTTCTCCGGCATGCCTTCCGCGCTGCGACCCTGTCGGACCTTCACTGCAACGGGCACACCGTCGATGACCTGCATCAAGCCATGCGAAGCGTCGAAGATGAAGCTGCCCTCGCGAACATGGCGATGCGATGGGAGATCGACTACCGGGCCGCCCGCCTCATCCGCCATGTCGGAGTCGATGACGGTAGGCTCGCCATCATAGAGGGCTTCCGGAAGAAGGGAGATGGCGGCGTCGAGCGCGGGGGCGAGATCCGCGCCCACGCGCGGCAGGCAGGTATAGGTCTCGCCGAACGGACCCGAGGTCGTGGCGTGCTCGCCCAGCACGAACGCCGGATGGCGTGCGAACCAGCGGTTTACGCGAATGGCGACGCTTTCGCCATCGGCAGGGCGGATATCGTCGAGGTCGAGCCAGCTCTGGCCGCCTTCGGGCTCGCCGACCTTGCGCTTCCGGAAGAACAGGATGTCAACGACCGCATCCGTGCCGGCGTCAGTGCGGAAGCTGCCCTCGGGCAGGCGGATCGCTGCAATCAGGTCGGCCGACTTCGCGATATACTCGCGGGCAGAACTGTCAGCCTTGTCCATCGTGCCGTGCGAGGTCACGAAGGCCGCGAGCGCCCCGGGCTTCAGCAGATCGATCGACCGCGCCAGAAAATAGTCGTGCAGGCACAGGCCCAGCGCACGATAGGCCCGGTCCGAGCGGACCGTGCGGTCGGAAAAGGGCGGATTGCCGATCGCGAGGTCGAAACTCGCCGGCAGCTCGGTGCGGGCGAAGTCCCCGGTGACGATCCGCCCCTGCGGCTGCAGCAGGCGGGCGATGCGTGCCGTCACCGGATCGAGCTCGACCCCGGTGACGTGGGCGACGTCGCGCAAACATCCTGGCATCAGTGCCGGAAACAGCCCCGTGCCGATGCCCGGTTCCAGCACCCGGCCGCCGCGCCAGCCGAGGCGTTGCAGCCCTGACCAGATCGCCCGGATGATGAACTCCGGCGTGAAATGGGCATACTGTGTGCATCGCGCCAGCGAGGCGTAAGCGGCCTCGTCGACGGCATCCTGCAAGTCAGCGCCGATCTCCTCCCAGCCAGCGCGGAAGGTCGCCTCGCCCGGATGGCGGAAGACGCCGTTCGCCAGACCTGACGCGCCGAAGCCGGTGAAGCGGATCAGCGTGTGCTGCTCCGCCCGCGTGGCCGGGCGCTCCTCGGCCTCGATCGCCGCCGCCAGGCGGATTGCCGCGATATTGTCGCGGGCGCGCTCCTTCCAGCCGCGGGCGAGGTCACGGTCGCCATCGAGATGGAAATCGCGTTGAGGCTCACGCGGCGGCTTCGCGCGAGCGATGGGCCGGGCCGCGCGGGGCGCCGGCGCCTGGGCTGGCGCCGGCGTGGTCGGATCGGGATCGTCATCATTCCCGGGACCGGCATCGAAATCGCCGGCGAAAGCGGTCACGCCAAGCCCGAGGCCGGACGAGAGCGCGGTATTGCCAAACAGGTCGACTGTGAAGGGGTCGTCATGCGCCACTGCGACGTGCTCCTGTGCTGAAGGCGCGCGCCATCGGCCCGCTGGGCGAGCCAGGCGGTCGGAAGGGCGCTATGTGGTGGAAGGGATGACCGCGAGAGTCAGCGGCGGAACGGCGTGATCGACATGCTGTGGTCGGTCGTTGCGATGGTAATGTGCGTGGCCGCTGGAGCGGTCTTGATCAGCCGGACCAGCATCGCGGCATCAAGGAACTCGATCCCGTCATCGGCCCCAAAGTGCCGGCGCTTGTAGTGCCAATGAGCCGGATTGGTCTTCAGATCGCACTCCTCGGCGTAAATCACGAAGGGACGCTGCCCATCGGCGAGCTTGCCGTTGGCCATCAGGGATACGCCCTCGTCACCGACCAGCCAGGCGCCGGGCTGTTCGCCCTCGCCCGGACGGATGCCGTAATAGGGATTGCAGAAGCCGCCATTGAGGAAGGCGTCGATCCGCCCGCGCGTGATGACGGCGTGGACATGCGTCACGGAGAAGGTGAACATCGCCGCCGTCCTCACGCTGCCACCGCATCGGGCAGGTAGCGCAGATGCACCGGCAGCTTCGCCGAGATTTCCGCATCCGAAAGCTGGTCGAGCAGCCCGAAGGCCCGCGCCTGCCAGAACACGCACATCATCACGATGCGCTTGCCGCGATGGGACGAGGGGAAGCGCCCGTCGGCATAGCCGCGATAGGCGTCCTCGGTTGCGCTCCAGATATGATCGAGACGCTCCTCCCGTGTCATCGCCCGAACGGCGCGGGATTCCCGTTCGACGATCGCGGCGCGCATGCGCTTGGGCGAGCCCCTGTCGCCCAGGTCGCAATAGCCGTGGAAATGGCGGATGCGCCCGTGGAGCGACAGTTCGAAGAAGATCGAGGTGATCGAGCCGGTAAGGTATTCGCGCATGGCGAACAGTCCGGCCCGCATCCACAGCGGCGGCAGGATCTCGAACATATAATCATGCTCGGCCTTGCTGATCTCGAACCATTCACCGCGGAAGAGCGCGCCGTCGCCGTCCTCAAAGCGGTTGGGGCGCTGGGCATGTCGATCGAACAGGCGGAACATCTGCCGGCGATCGGCGACGCCCTGATAGACCTTGCGGACGGGATTGGCGGAGAGGCGCATGATGGGCTCCTTTGGCCTCGTCCGGGCCGGAGCGCGGCTAACCCACCGGGTCGCCATCTTCTCTTCAGCCCTTCAGACCCCTCCCCGCCGCCGCCTCTCCGTCCGGACGGGTCAAGGGCCGGCGCAGCCGGGCGAAGCTTCACCCTTGACGCGGCCGGCGGGCATGCGGCAGACCCCGCCTCCCCTTTCCATTCTCCATTTTCTCCGCACCCTTTGCGCGCAGCGCGTCGTTCCAGTCGTCGGCCGGAGGAGTCAGCCGGAACCAGTCGCAGCCGGTCTCCTCGGCGATATCGCGAAGCCGCGCTGCGAAGGCTTGTCCCTGAGCATTGGCATCGGTCGCGGCGGCCAGTTGCGCTCCGGGACGCGCGGCGAGCACCCGCACCGCCGCTTGCGTTGCCGGCGACCAGCCGCCGCCGGTGCTGAGATAGAGGCTGCCCTCGCGCAGCCCCTCGAAGGCGGCTAGGCTCATGGCGTCGATCGCCGCCTCGGTGACGCAGAGGCGTGAGGACTCGGGCGCACCTAGCCGGAACAGCATCTTCGCACCTCCCGTCGAAAAGCCGCGCCAGTCGGGACCGCGCTCCTCCCAGCCGGTGATGTCGCCCGTGTCGTCGGCATGAGCGGCCCACATGCTGCCATACGGGCCTTCCCGCAGCCGTTCTTGCCGGATAGCGGCGCGGATGATGATGTCGGGCAGGCAGCGTTCGTCGCGCAGATAGCGCCAGGTCGCGGAACCCGGCCACGGCTTGCGGCGGGCGGCCCAGCGTTCGGAAAGAGAAGCCACAGGCGCCTGCTGACGCGGGGCGCGCGTCCAGACCGGTTCTGCCGGCGTGAACCCGACCAATTCGGCAGCCGACGCCAGCGCATCAGCGAAGCCGCCGCCGTCGAGATGGCGGATCAGCAAGAATACGTCGCCCTTCGCGTCCGACTGCGGGTCGAACCAGCCCTTGCCGTCATGGATCACGATGACGATCTCATCGCCGCGCCGGTGCTTCACCGCGCGGCGCGTGCTCTCCTTCACGTCGATCGCGAAGCCGGCCTTCTCCAGCACGGCCGCGCAGGATACGCGTTCCTTCAGATATTCGACCTCGCTCGTCACCATCTCGTTCTCCCAGGACGCTCTCGTCCGGCCCTTTCTTCGTCTTCCTTATCCCCGCATCTCGCGGGATCGCTCCCAACGGCTGCGAAGAGCCAAGCCCGCAAGGGCGCGGGCCGGTAACCGGAGAAATCATCAGCGTCGTTGCGGGTGATCCGGCCCGCGGCGTCAGCTTCCCTTGCGGGCGCCAGCTCGCAAGCGGCGCCCCGCATGGCAAAGGCCGGTTCAATGAACCGGCCGGCCACACGAGAAGGGATCGTATTCGAACAGCACGGTGACATCGTCGCCGTCGAGCTCGTCGGCCGGCAAGACACCATAGGAGCCGTCGACCTCGAACAGGGAGACCGGGACCATCAGCGTGCGGGCGAGCTGGAAGGCGGCGTTCTGAGCGAGATCAAGGTCGTTCGACATGGGTGAGGCTCCATCGGGAGCGGGCCAATCCCGCTCGATGGCTCCCCAGAAGGGCCGGTCACGGTCGCGATCACCGCGAAGTCAAGACGAAAGCGGCGGCACGCTCCGCGTAGCCGACCCCGCAGCGGGTTGATCGTGGAAGAGCCGGGACCGGACCAGGAGACATCGCAGAAGAGCGGGATTGGGCTGCTTCCGTTGGTCCCCTGCCTCTCCCGAACGAACCATTCTCGCCCGGCGCTGCCGCGGCATCGACCCTGATGGTCCTGTCGCGCCGCCCGGCGTGACGCCGCTACGATCTGCCGCCTCGCCGCAGCTCCGCGTCGACGATCGCCTGCACGGTCGCGAGATCCATCTCCGCCCGCGGCGAGATCCGCGCCACCTCCGCCGCGGCCTTGGCCCAATGGGCGAACTTGCTGCCGCTGTCTTCGGCTCGCGCCCGAGCCGCCAGGCGCTGCGCCTGATCATAGGCGCACCGCTCATCCTCTCGCACGAGGCGACGCGCTTCGGCCTGCCAACGTCGGCGAATGGCGCGGCGGCGCTCCAGCCAGGATTTGAGCATACCAATCATCCCGCTTTCCTCTCCGGCGGAGCCGGCCCAGCGTCAGGGATGGAAGCCCCCATGGGTGAAGACCCTAAGGGGCTTCAGCTTTGCCGGCAGCCCGGCCCGCAGGGCGACGCCGTCTGGGCCCTTGAGATAGCAATCCCAGCCTGCTTCGAAAATAGATCCATTTGTCAACTTTAATTTGACATCAGCCTGGAGTCCAAAAGCGGCTCTCGCAATCACTTTGAATGCGTATCATATTGTCAAATATGAATAGACAAGGTGCATCAAAGCTGAAGCAACTCCTCCAAGCCATCCCGCCAGGCTTTCTGGTGGATATGGCCTGGATGAGGCGCCACGCCATCTCGCGACAATCGGTTTCAGCCTATGTAAAGCAGCGCTGGCTGGAGCGGGTGAGACAAGGCGTCTACCGCCGCCCCTTTTCCACCGGCGCCAGTCGAGAAGCCGCGACGGGATGGAAAATCCCATTGCTCTCCGCGCAATGGATCATGGGACATAGCTTCCATGTCGGAGGGACAAGCGCCCTCAGCCTTCACGGTCATTCGCACTATCTGCAGTTGCGCGGCAACGTGGCGATCTATCTCTATGGCTCAGACATACCGACATGGCTGGTCGAGCTGCAAACCGATGCACGGCTCGTCCGGCGAAGCGACGCGCTGTTCGGTGAGCAGCTGACCGGTGTTGAAGATAGCGAATTCAGCCTGTCCGACGGCCCGGATGCGGAGCTCCCCCTCAGCCCCTGGCGTTGGCCGATTCGGATGTCGTCGGCGGAGCGCGCGATCCTCGAGGCCCTTGATGAACTGCCAAACAAAGAGAGCTTTCACACCCTCGACGTGACGTTTGAGAGCTTGGTCAATATGCGCCCGAAATTGCTAACGGCGCTGCTCGCCCAATGCCAGAGCGTGAAGGTCAAACGCCTGTTCTTCGTCTATGCCGACAAACACGCTCACGCCTGGCGCAAGCATATAGACATGTCGCGAATCGACATGGGGCGAGGCGATCGCGCTCTCGCCGCGAACGGGCGGCTGCACCCAACCTATCGGATCACCGTGCCGGCCGACCTGTTGCCGCAGGAGGCTGCCAATGGCGCGTGAGCAATACATGCGGTAGGTCGAACTCCTGGTCCCGACACTGCCTTTATAGCGCGCCTGGACGTGTTTGTGCTCAGGGACGGCACCGCCATCAGTCTGTTCTATCGCGACATGCCTCGCCTCTCGGTCGACATCGACTTCACCTATCTCCCGGTCGAGATCGTGATGCGACACTTGCCGGTATCGACGCGGCGCTCGATCGCATCCGCGAGGACCTTCTGCGAAACCTCCGAGGCGTGACGGTCCAGCGCATCGCCGGCGGCGGCAACAACGACACACGCGTGCTAGTCCGCCAGGGAAGCACCGAGGTCAAGATTGAGACTTCGCCAGTCTCGCGCGGGACAGTGGATCCTATAGAACTTCGGCCGGTCACCGACGCCGTCGCCGACACATTCGGCTTCGCCAAGATGCAGGTCGTCGCCTTCGAGGATCTGTTCGGCGGCAAGCTCCATGCGACAGTCGATCGCCAGCACCCGCGCGATCTGTTCGATGTCAAGCTTCGCTATGAGAACGAGGGGCTGACCGACGCTCTGTTTCGGACCTTCCTGATCTATGTTGCAAGTTCCGGCCGGCCGCCGCACGAGCTGATCAAGCCGTCCATTTCGGAGATCGACGACACCTTTGCCAAGGAGTTCGAGGGTATGACTGTCAGGCCTGTGAGCCTGAGCGAGTTGAAGGACGCGCGCGCGGCTAACCAAAGACCTGCTCGCACGGCTCGGCTACTCTCCGAAGGATGGGCGTTACCTCCCTGCGAACATCCACTCCTTTGTGGCTGTGGACCGGGAGGGTGATTCAATTCGCTGATGAGGAACCTCGGGCGAGCAATCCGCCTGAATAGGAGGCCGGAAAGCGGACGTTCTGCAGGTTCGCTATGGGCCAAACTCGCTAGCAGTTCGCGAAATGCGCCAGCTCCGGACATTGGGCTGCTGTCAGGAACCGGACCTGGAATGCCGCCGCCGCAACAGGCTGACATCGGCTGGGCTCCTGCTATCTAGTAAGACCGTGCCCAGTCAGGCCCCCATGGATCAGCATGAGTCCGCGCGAAGCGTCCTTTCTTGCCCGGGTACAGGAGGCGCTCCCGACGCTTCACCCAGCCGAGCGCAAGCTCGGGCTGATGCTCTGCGATTTCCCGGGCGACCTCGCCAGCTATTCGACCGTAGAGCTGGCGAAACTCGCCAATGTCTCGACGCCGACGGTTTCCCGCTTCATCAGGCGATTGGGCTACGCATCCTATGAAGAGGCGCGGGTTCAGGTCCGGCTCGAGCGCGAGAGCGGCTCACGTCTCTATCTCGGCAGCCGGACGCGCAGCGGCGCCGGTCCCTCGCTCAACGATCGCTTCGACCACTATCGCGCCAATCTCGACGGCACGCTGCAATGGCTCGACCCGGCGCTGCTGGATTCGGTCACGAGCGCGCTTCTGTCGGCGCGGCGCGTCTGGACGATCGGCCTGCGCGCCGGCCAGGCTTTCGCTGCCTACATGCACTGGCAGCTCCTGCAGGTCGTCGAGCAGGTCGCACTTCTCCCGGCTGCCGGCCAGACGCTGGGCGAGCATGTCGTGGGCTTCACGCCGGACGATGTCGCGATCGTCTTCGGCCTGCGCCGCCGCGTCGTCGCGACGGATGCTATCCTGGCTTCCATCCGCAAGCGCGGTTGCCGCATCCTCTACATCACCGATGAGGGCGTCGCTTTTCATCAGGACGCGACCTGGCATGTCCGCTGCTCCACCACGTCGCCCGGTCCGCTGTTCAGCCATGTCGGGGTGCTGGCCGCCTGCCATGCCATCGCCGAAGGCGTGATCGAGAAGGCAGGGCCGGATGCGGCCGCGCGGCTGAGAGCTTTCGAAGCCATTAACGAGGCGCTCGACGACGCCTAAGTCTGCTAAAAAATAAGGCTGTTCTGGCCGGTGGGCCGATCATTGTTTGTGCTTTCGATGGGGTCGGCGCGCAAATTATTTGCAGCGCCGTGGGCTGCGCTTGCGTGCGATATGAAACGATGTTTCCGTGATTCTCAGAATAAGAAGAGATCACTTCTTGTCATGAACCGCTACGAACCCGTTCCGGCCGTCTCCGGCCGACCGATCCGGCGTACCATCGAGCTGCCTGACGAGCTTCTCGTCGGCACGATCGACACGCATATCCATAGCGGCCCCTGGCTGACCTCCTGCCCGGCGCGCGTCGACCCGTTCCAGATCGCGGAGCAGGCCAAGGCTGCAGGGATGGCCGGCGTCGTCTTCTACGACCACACGCTCGGCAATAGCTGCGGCACCGCCTGGCTCGCCGCGCGCGCCGTGCCCGACATCGACATCTTCGGCGGTATCATCCTGACGTCGGTGCAGGGCGGGTTGAACCCGCGCGCGGTCAAGACCGCGCTGCATTACGGGGCAGGGGCCAAGTTCGTGCATTTCGGCGCACATTGCACCCATCACATGGCGAGCCGCGAAGGCGCGATGGTCGACGGCAGGCCGGTGCCGTTCAAGGACCTCTATCCCCGCTTCGCGGAAGAAGAACTGTCGCGCGCCATCCGCATTCCGTTGGTCGATCCGATTCCGGCCGAGCTCGAGGAGATCCTCGCGCTGATTGCGGACCACCCCCACGTCTACATGAACACCGGCCATGTCTCGCCGGACGAGGTGATGCGGCTGGCCGACCTCGCCGAGCACTTCGGCATTCGTCGCCTAGTCGTGGCCCATCCGGCGCGGGCTCTTCTGAGCCTCGACCAGCAGAAGAACCTCGCCGCGCGCGGCGTCTTCCTCGAGGGCTGCTGCTCGGACTGGATGTTCCATCGCGGCCTGCCTCGCACGAATTACTATGTCGAGCGCGAATATGCCGACGAGATCGCCGGTATCGCCAATGCGCCGCAATTCGCCGGCGTCGTGCCCTGGGCGCGCCAGCTGCGCGAAATCGGCCTCGATCAGATCGTGCTCGGCACCGACTACGGCATCGGCTCCGGACCGACGCCAGTCGAGGGCATGCGCCTCCTGATCAGCACGCTGCTGGACCTCAACTTCAGCATCGAAGAGATCGCGTTGCTGACCAAGCGCAATCCCGCGCGCCTGCTCGGCCTCGCCGAATGAGCGCGACGGCGCAGCCAGCGGCGGCTTCCTCCGCGCGGCTGCGCGGCGCAACGACCGAGTCGCGCCGCCCGTTCGTGCTCTCGAAGGGCGCAATTCTCGTCGCGCCCGCGGCCATCTTCCTGCTCGCCTGCTTCGTCGTGCCGATCGGCCAGATGATTGGCTACAGCGTCACCGCCCATATGGACCAGGGCGTCGCCGTGCCCGGTCTCACCACTGAAAATTACGCGCGGCTATTCCGGTCCAATCTCTACTGGGTCGTGCTGGTCCGCACCCTGCGCATCGCCGTGATCACCAGCCTGATATGCCTGCCCATCGCCTATCCGCTGGCTTATGTCATGGCGCGCGGCTCGGCTTTCTGGTCGCGGCTCGTCATGTTCACCGTGATCTCGCCGCTGCTGGTGCTCGTCGTCGTGCGCGCTTACGGCTGGAAGCTGATCCTGGCGAAGCAGGGCTTCCTGAATTGGCTGCTGCAGAATCTGGGAATCGCCCAGTCGCCGCCGGCGCTGCTCTATACCGAATGGGCGGTCATCATCGCCTCGGCCCATGTCTTCCTGCCGTTTCTCGTGCTCCCGGTCGCCAGTGCGATCGGCAAGATCGACGTCGCGGTCGAGGACGCGGCGCGCACGCTCGGGGCCGACTGGCGGGCGGTGTTCTGGCGCGTCACCGTCCCGATGAGCCTGCCGGGCCTGGCCGTCGGCGTCACGCTCGTCTTCTCGCTAACGGCGGCGTCCTATGTCACGCCGCAGATCCTCGGCGGCAACTTCGCCGCGATGCTCGGCACGCTGGTGCAGCAGCAGGTGCTCTCCGTGAACGACTGGCCCTTCGGCGCCGCGCTTGCCACCGTGCTGCTCGTGGTCACGCTCTTGGCCAATCTCGTGCTGCTGCGCCTGTTCGAGCGGCGCTTCGCAGGCTGGGCTAGCGCGGGAGCCGCGCGATGAACGCCGAAGCAAAGCGTATCCCCTTCGCGCTGGCGCTGTGCTGCGCGCTGCTCTCGGCCGCGATCCTGGCGCCGATGCTGATCCCGATCGCGGTTTCGGTCTCCGACAGCATGTTCGTGTCCTTCCCGCCGCGCGGCTTCACGCTGAAATGGTACGGGCAGGTCTTGGTCGATCCGGAATTCCAGACGACATTCCTGTTCAGCTTCAAGCTCGCCTTGATGGTCACGACGCTGACCGTGCTGCTCGGCGTTCCCTGCGCCATCGGGCTGACGCGCTTCCGCTTTCCTGGCCGCGGCCTCGTCTTCGCGTTGATCCTCTCGCCGATCGTGTTTCCGGTGCTCGTGACCGGCGTGGCGTTGCTGCAATTCGCCTCGCGGATGGGATCGAACGATTCGTTCCTGCAGTTGCTGGCCGGGCATACGGTGATCTGCCTGCCCTATCTGGTACGAACCGTCTCGGGCGCGCTGCTGCTCGTCGTTCCCTCGACCGAGGACGCGGCCCGCACGCTCGGCGCCGGGCAGTTCACCACCTTCCGCCGGATCACGCTGCCGCAGATCCGCGGTGGCATCCTGGCGGGCTGCGTCTTCGCCTTCATCACCTCCTTCGACGATTACGCCATGGCGATGTGGCTGGCCGATGCACGGCATTTCACGCTGCCGCTCCAGATCCATGTCTTCATCGAGCGCTCCTTCGACCCGAGCGTCGCCGCGATCTCGGCGCTGATGGTCGCCTTCTCGCTCGCCCTGCTGCTGGTCGTCGAGCGCGCGCTCGGCCTGAAGATGCAGCGCATCGTCGCCGGCTAGGCCTTCTCGAACATCAACGCGAAACACAAAGGGGATCGACCATGACTGGCATTCTGGCAACGCCTACACGGCGGCGCTTCATCGCATCGGCGGTGGCGAGCTCGCTCGCCGCGCCGATGCTCACCCGCAACGCTTGGGCGCAGGGCAAGGAGATCGTCATCGGCATCTGGGGCGGCGCCCAGGGCGAGTTCATCCGCAAGCAGGTGATCCCGGCCTTCGAGAAGGAGTTCGGCTACAAGGTGCTGGCCGAGGAAGGCTTCACCCTGCCGAACATCTCGAAGATGCGGGCGACCAAGTCGAACCCGAAATACACCGTGATGTTCGTCGACGATCTCGCCGTGCCGATCTGCAAGGGCGAGGACCTGATCGCTCCGCTACCGGTCGACAAGATGCCGAACATCGCCAAGCTCTTCCCGCGCTTCAATTACGAGGACGGCTACGGCACGGGGCTCGGCATTTCGATCGGCACCATGTATCGCAACACTACGGAGAAGGCCCCAGCGAGCTTCGCCGACCTCTGGGATCCGCGCTACAAGAACGGCATCAAGCTCAACAGCTGGCAGAACACCTCGGGACTGTTCTTCCTGATCGCGACGGCGGCAATCGTCACCGGCAAGCCCTTCGCACAGGCGCAGTACGAGGTCGACAAGATCTGGGGCAAGCTCGCCGAACTGAAGCCCAACATCCAGAACGTCTACACCTCCGGCGTCGAGGCGGCCAACGAGATCGCCCAAGGCCAGGCCATGATCGGCGGCATAGACTACTCGAAGTTCATCTACCCCTACACGGCGAAGGGCGCGCCGATTGACATGGTCTTCCTCAAGGAAGGTTGCTTCGCCGGCGTCAACTGCCAGGTGCTGGTCAAGGGCGGCCCGAACCAGGATCTTGGCGTCGCCTTCATGAACCACATGCTGTCCGCGCGCGTGCAGAAGGAGCTCGCCGAGTTCGCGCTGGTCTCGCCGCCGGTCTCGGGCGTCGAGCTTTCGGCACAGGCCCTGAAATACGTCGCCTATCCAGATACGCGCATGGACGAACTCAGCCTGTTCATGCCGGACTGGACCCATATCAACAAGCAGCGCGCCGCTTGGACCGAAAGCGCCAACCGCATCTTCTCGGCATGACGATGCTCGTTCCCGGCAGCCAGCGCATGGCTGCCGTCGCGCTCGGTCTATCCGGCCTAAGCAAGGCCTATGGCGAGAGCACGGTCGTCGACGGCGTCGATCTGGCCGTCGCGCCCGGGCAGCTGATCTCGCTGCTCGGCCCCTCCGGCTGCGGCAAGACGACCACACTGCGCATGATCGCGGGGTTGATCACGCCGAGCGAAGGCACGATCCACTTCGGCGAGAGGGATGTGACCGCCGTCCCCGTGCATCACCGCAATGTCGGCGTGCTGTTCCAGAACTATGCGCTGTTTCCGCACATGACCGTCGCCGGTAACGTGTCCTTCGGCCTCGAAATGCGCAGCAAGGACCGGCGCCGCAATCGCGCTCTCGTAGACGAGGCGCTGGACATGGTCCAGTTGACACGCTTCGCCGGGCGCTATCCGCACGAACTCTCCGGCGGCCAGCAGCAGCGTGTCGCGCTCGCCCGCGCGCTGGCGATCGAACCGCAAATCCTGCTGCTGGATGAGCCCTTCGCAGCGCTCGACCGCAAGCTGCGCGAAGAGATGCAGATCCAGATCAAGGACCTCCAGCAGCGCATCGGCATCACCACCGTGATGGTGACGCATGATCAGGAGGAAGCCCTGACCATGTCTGATCGGATCGCGGTGATGAACAACGGCCACATCGAGCAATACGCGACGCCCGGCGAGATCTACGATCGTCCCGCAACGCGCTTCGTCGCACAATTCATCGGCTCGTCGAATCTCTTCGAAGGCTGCGTCACCGAGCCGGGATCGCAAGGTACGGTGGCCAGAACGCCAGGCGGCATCCTGCTGAGCGCGGTAGGCAAGGCTGGGACAAGTCAGGCGACGCTTTGCCTAAGGCCCGAAGCCGTTCGGATTTCGGCAGCAGCAGATGGCGACGCACCCGGCTACAACGCGGCAATTGGAACGGTTTCGCGGATCGTACATCGCGGCTCGATGACCGAATATCAGCTCGATCTGGCAAACGGCGAGAAGCTTACCGCCTGTCGTCCGAGCGGCGAAGAGCAGGGTATATCTTTGGGCAAGCTGATGCTCGCATCTTGGGCCAGCGAACGCGTTCACGTCGTGAACTGAGTGGCGCCAAAGAGCGTTCGACGTGCGTCACGAAAATCGCGCGATGCCCACGGATGGCCGTCAAAGCGCTCGTGCCGGGCGCCTGCCGCTTTTAGTCTAGATGCGCCATAACCTGACGTTGACAGGTCACCCACAAGCTGACGTTGACTGTTCGGCTACCGGCCAGTCAAAGCCCTTCGGTCTGACCACCTCCAGTTCGCTCGCGCGGGGCGCCAGCGCTTTTGGCCGGCAAATCTCGTTGACCTAACCCGCGCGCCCAGCCGGACTGCTGATCGCGGGCGATCGACGAGACGCAGGTGATCAAGCTTCCTACGAGCCATATGACCACAAAGCCGGCCAATATGCCCCGCTTCCTCAAGCGCGGCTCATAACGATAAGAGTTCATTGTGCTTCTCCTTCGTTCGATCTGGATCAACCGGCTTCAGCGCGGGCGTCTTCAGCCAGTCACGTGCCCGCAATCCTACTTCCGCGCTTCGAAGACGCTCTTCGCCACGCTCATCGCCCCGAATGCATGAGGCCAGCCAGCATAGAAGCCGCTGTGTGAGATGATCTCGCCGATTTCCTCTCGGGTCAGGCCATTATTCGTTCCGATGTTCATATGCGCGCCGAGTTGGGCCGACTGCCCGTTGGCGAGAAGCGAGCTGATCGTGACCAGGCTCCGATCGCGTGGCGCAAGATCGGGCCTCAGCCAGAGATCGCGAAACAGGAAGTCGGTCGTGTCCTTCACCAGTCCCGGTGAAATCGTGCCAAAATTCTCATCGACGAATTTGACCCGCGCGGCCTCTGCGGTCTCGTTCAAAGGCAGCTGCTTGGGCGTCGCCGACGGCAGTTGATCGGTGCCGATCTTGCGGCCGGCGAAGGCCTGCTTGACGAAGGGGACGGCTGTAGTCGCGTTCGCCCAGCCGGAATAGAACGCCAGATGAGTGACTATCTCCGAGATCTCGGCGGGCTTCACCCCATTCTCCAGCGCCAGGTCGAGATGGAATGGCAGTTCCGACGTCTGGCCACGGCCGATCATGATCGACAGCGTGACGATGCTGCGCTCGCGCGGGGTCAGACCTGAGCGCTTCCAGACCGAGCCGAGCAGGCCCTGCTGCGTGTAGCGCGACAGCGCCGGCGATACCGATTCGAGATCGGCGAGCGTCGGGGCGGAGGCCTGCCCTTGTGCGAGTGCGGGAGTCGACATTCCGAGCGCCAGGAGCGTCGCAGCGATGAACTTCATGATTGGTCTCCTTTGATCGAATGATCGAGGACTGGGGATCAACGCGCGGAGCATCCGACGTCGGTCGCGAGCGCGTGCCCGGCGCTAAACTCGACGCGTCGCTGCGAAGCCACGGCACGGCCGAGGGAATGATCATCATCGGCACCACGCGTGATCGCCAAAGCGTGGCTCACTTGCCGTACTGCTCGTCGGTAACCTTCTCGAGCCACTCCACGTTTTTGCCCTCGGCAACTTCCGTGATGGCCGTATGGCTCATCGCGGTGGTCGCTGTGGCACCGTGCCAATGCTTGACGCCGGGCGGACACCAGACGACGTCGCCCGGCCTGATCTCGCGCTTCTCGCCGCCCAAGTGCTGCGTCCAACCCAGGCCGGAGGTGACGATCAGAACCTGGCCGGCCGGATGCGTATGCCAGGCCGAGCGAGATCCGGGCTCGAAGGTGACATGGCCAACGGTAACGCGGCTGGCCTTATCAGCGAACTGCATGTCGACGCGGACTGGGCCGGTGAAGGTCGCCTCCGGGCCCTTCATCGAAGGCCGCGAGCCGTTCGGAAAGATGCGGCTCTCGTCGGCGGCGACCGGGCCGGCCAAGGCCGCCACGAGAGCGCCGGCCGGCGCAGACATTTTGGTGCTCATGACTATCCTCACTCGAAAGTTTGCGACCGCGCCCACCGCCCGCCGCTTCGTGGCAAGACCGGTGTGGGTCAGTACGGGTGAGAATGGGAACGATGCCCGCAAGACATTAGCGGCGGCCGATCGCAAGCACTTATCGATATGACGCATCAATGCGTGTGGAAGCCGCAATCCTGTTGGCCAGCTCCCAGACGCTCCGTCGAAGGGAAGGCATCAGGTGTAGGCGAGCAGGCGGCCGGCGAAGACGACGCCGGTCCACGAGATCAGCGAGATGACGGCGGCGATGCGGGCGGCCAGCGGGGTCGACGCTGCATCGTTCCACTCGTCGACCCGACGATACACGCCGTAGTGGAATATCGGCACGTTGAGGCATGAGAACAGCAGAAGCCCGAATTTCCAGGGCGCGGCTCCCGAGTTAGCGACGACGGTCGCCTGCGCGCTCAGCAAAGCGATGCCTGTAACGACCGCGATCGCCATACCGATGTGGGACAGCGGCAGCAGAGTGCGGGCGGCTGTGACCACTGATATCAGGCGGCGTCCGGCTCCCAGTAAACGAAGGTCGAACGCGAAAGCCGGTCCGACCAGGAGCGCGATACCGAGGATGTGCGTCGCCTCGAGAAACGGATAGAGAAACTCGGCATTCCGGACCGCTTGGCCGAGGAACGAGCCTTGCAGTCCGGCCAAGAGATAAACCAGCAGTTCCGGCATGACCGACTTTCG
Source organism: Allobosea lupini (assembly GCF_900109525.1). Lineage (GTDB taxonomy): Bacteria > Pseudomonadota > Alphaproteobacteria > Rhizobiales > Beijerinckiaceae > Allobosea > Allobosea lupini. The sequence continues at coordinate 62,813 of NZ_FOAN01000015.1, forward strand.
GGGTTCACGCCGGCAATGAATTCCCGAGGAGCTGGTTCACAGGCACAGCATCGTCCCCGTACCAGAAAACCACCGGGCGAAAGAGCCTGTCGTCGGTGCGGTTGATGTAGCCTACCGCCTGGAATTGTTCACCGATCTTCAGGGCCCGGCCAAGTCCCCATCGACCCGACCACGCTGGAGGCGCGATGACGATCTGCAGCTGCTTGTGAGGCCCGCTATACGAGAGGGCATTCGTGACGCGACGGATATCGTCGGCATCATGGAGTTGCGGTGGCACGGTCAATTTTGGCGTGCTGGACGGAAGCGGTGCCGCCAGGGCCACGTCGAAAAGCGAGTGCGGGTTGCCCCAAGTCCCTTCGGACGACACAGCACCAGCGAGGTAAATCAGTCTGCTGGTGTCGAAGCCCGGCCAGCCATGATGGGCAGCGGCCGGCTTGCTGTCGAGGATCGACACCCAGGGCGCCGCTGTCAGCCCGAACGCGCCGAGTATCAGCCTTCGCCGGTCCGGCCTGGCTGCCCCGGCACCACGCACGCCGTCATGATCGCTTTCGGTCATCGTCCGGACCCTTTTGCAATGCGTCGACGCGGCAAAGGCGCCGGCCTTGGCGTCAGCGATCATCCGAACGCAGCTCGAACACAATCGGCCGTGGATCGATTGCATCAATCGATCCGGCCCATCAATTGTGAAGCACCGTGTTCACGTCGCCCTCCATCGCGATGGCTGCGGCGAAGACCCGACTCTCCGGCTTTCTGCATCGACCGATGATGTCGAAAGCGCTGCGGCCGGCGTGGTTCTCGCGCGAGCGCTCAGGACTTCTGCCCGTCGCGGAGCCTCAGTGCGTCGACGATCACCTTGAAGGCGGGGAGGTTCTGCCGGCGGCTGGGGTAATAGAGGAAGTAGCCGTCGAAGAAGGGCGACCAGTCGTCTAGCATCTGAACCAGGGCGCCGGACGCCATTTCCCGCTCAACAATGTCGTGCGGGACGTAGGCGATGCCATAGCCGCTCACGGCTGCATCGATCATCGCGTAGGAATTATTGAACGCGAGCTGACCGGCAACGCGGACCCGCAGCTCCTGTCCGTCCTTCTCGAACTCCCAGGCATAGAGGCCGCCGGCGCTCTCATGGCGCATGTTGATGCAGGCGTGCCCGACCAGTTCTTTCGGATGCATCGGCGTGCCGCGGACAGCGAGATAGGCGGGAGCGGCGACCGCGATCAGGCGCCAATCAGGTCCGATACGGACCGCGATCATGTCCTTCTCGACGCTCTCGCCCAGACGAACGCCTGCGTCGAAGCCTTCCTCGACGATGTTGCGGAACGTACTGTCGAGGATCAGTTCGACATTGATGTCGGGATAATCTCGCAGCACGGCCTTCAGCTTCGGCCAGACTACACGGTCGAGCGCGTGGTCGGATAGCGTCAGCCTGATTGAGCCTGACGGCTTGTCACGGAACGCGGACAGCGCGGCGATCTCCTCGTCGATTTCGGTCAGGCGCGGCGAAAGGGTCTGCAGCAGCCGCACGCCCGCCGCAGTGGGGGCGACGTTACGCGTCGTCCGCGTCAGCAGCCTGATGCCCATCTGCGATTCGAGCTGCTTGATCGAATGGCTGAGCGTCGATTGGGCCACGCCGAGTCGGGCAGCGGCGCGCGTGAAGCTGCACTCTTCTGCCACGAGCTGGAACCATCGCAGCCTGTTCAGGTCGCCGATCGACATCCGCAGTCCCTCGCTCGAAAGACGATTATTCGTTTCAGTCGATCATTTCAATCCATCCTAGGCCTCTAATCGAAGGATGCCGGAAGCGCTAGATCCGCCTTATGACAACGGAAGCGCTCGAAATGGCAGCTGTGACGACCGCGAACGATAGAAGGCCTGCCGCCGCGTGGGGCGCCGTCCTGTCGATGGCGCTCTGCGTCTCGATGCTCATCGCCTCGGAGTTCATGCCGGTTAGCTTGCTAACGCCGATGGCAGCCGGCTTGAACGCAACCGAGGGCCAGACCGGGCAGGCCATCTCCGTAAGCGGGCTCTTCGCCATCGCTGCGAGCGTGCTCGTTACGACCGCCGCCGGCCGACTCAATCGGAAATGGGTACTTGTGGGCTTGACCGCGCTCATGCTGGCGTCGCTGGTCCTGGTCGCGTCGGCACCCAACTTCGCCGTGCTTATGCTGGGTCGCGCGCTGCTCGGTGTCTGCATCGGTGGCTTCTGGGCGCTGGCAACGGCCGTCATCATGCGGCTAGTTCCTGCGGCCGACGTCCCGCGTGCACTGGCCCTGATGTACGGCGGCCAGGCGATAGCCGCCGCCTTCGCCGCACCGATCGGTAGCTATCTCGGCGATCTGATGGGTTGGCGCGCAGTCTTCTGGGCGCTGGTCCCGATCGTCGCCGTCAATCTCGCCTGGCACCTGATCTCGCTGCCGTCGCTGCCGGCACGTGGCGAGCAGGATGTCCGCGGTATGATCGGCTTGCTCGCCCGCCCGTATTTCCGGCGCGGCCTTCTTGCCGCCATGCTGTCGTGGGGCTCGGCCTTCACAATGTTCACCTACCTGCGCCCCTTCTTGGAGCAGGTCACCGGGGCCGACGTCGCCGTGCTCTCGACGCTGCTGCTCCTGCTGGGCTGTGCCGGCTTCCTCGGCACCTGGGCGGCGGGGCGTTTCGTCACCGACAACGTCGCGCCTCTCCTGAAGCTTCCTGCCATCGTCATGGGCGGCTGCACGCTTGGCCTCCTGCTGATTGGCGGGTCGGTCGTGGCAGCGGGGCTTTTCCTAGCGATCTGGGGCGTGATGAACACCGCGATGTCGGTGATCTGGATGACCTGGATGTCGCGGACCGTGGACGATGCACCCGAGGCCGCCGGCAGCCTGATGGTGGCTGCGATCCAGGCGTCGATCCTGCTGGGCGCAGTCCTGGGCGGCCTCCTACTCGATGGTTTCTCGATCACCGCGACCTTCGCTGGAAGCGTCGCCCTCGCTGCCTTGGCCGCGATGCTGATCGGCGGCGGCCGCTCTCTCCTCAAGCCGAACTGACCCCACTCTCAAAGGATCACGCCATGACTTTCGAACACACCGACACCGACCGAGCCGCTCGCCTTGACCGTCGCGGCCTCATGAAGCTGACGGCCGGCGGCGTGGCCATCGCCGCAGCGACCTCGCTCGGCAGGAATGCCGAGGCGCAGACACAGACCCCTGCCGCCGGCTGGGACAAGGTCTTCCCGCGCAGCGAGAAGGTCGACCATCGGAAGGTGACCTTCAAGAACCGCTACGGTCTCATGCTCTCGGGCGACCTGTACCTGCCGAAGACGCGCGGCGATGGCCGGCTTGCGGCGATCGCGGTCGGCGGTCCGTTCGGCGCAGTGAAGGAGCAGTCGTCGGGTCTCTATGCCCAGACCATGGCCGAGCGCGGCTTCGCGACCCTGGCCTTCGACGGGTCGTTCACCGGCGAGAGCTCGGGCGAGCCCCGCAACATCGCATCGCCTGACATCAACACCGAGGACTTCAGCGCCGCCGTGGACTTCCTCGGCCTGCAGCCCATGGTCGACCGCGAGCGCATCGGCGTGATCGGCATTTGCGGCTGGGGTGGAATGGCGCTGAATGCCGTCGCGGTCGACAAACGGGTCAAGGCCGTGGTCGCGAGCACGATGTACGACATGACCCGCGTCATGGCGAAGGGCTACAACGACAGCGTGCCCCTCGAACAACGGACGAAGACGCTGGAACAGCTCAGCCGACAGCGCTGGGAGGACGCGGCCAAGGGCACGCCGGCCTACCAGCCGCCCTATAACGATCTCAAGGGCGGCGAGGCGCAGTTCATGGTCGATTACCACGACTATTACCGCACGAAGCGCGGCTATCACCCGCGAGCGGTGAACTCCGGCAACTCATGGACCCAGACCACGCCGCTCTCCTTCATGAACATGCCGATCCTCACCTACATCAAGGAGATCGCGCCTCGGCCGGTCCTGTTCGTCCACGGCGAGAAGGCGCATTCGCGCTACTTCGCCGAGACCGCCTATGCGGCGGCGGCCGAACCGAAGGAATTGATGATCATCCCCGGCGCCAGCCATGTCGATCTCTACGACAAGACCGATGTGATACCGTTCGACAAGCTGGCGAGCTTCTTCGACCGCCATCTCGTCGCCTGATCTCGAAGCGCGCGGAACCAGGCCCCGCCGATCCAGCGGCGGGGCTTTCGTGCCACAATCAATCAGGAGGACCGGATAATGCCGCTGCAGACCATTCGGATCGCCGGCGCGATATTCCTAGGAACGATCGGAGCAGCCATGGCTCAGGAACGCATCAAGATCTCGTCGGAATGGGGCTCGGTTACAGCGGAAGTCGTCGATAACGCCGCCACCAAGGCGTTGCTCGACATGCTGCCGCTGACCATCCCCATGACGGATCATCTGCGACAAGAGAAGACGGGAAGCCTGCCTGCAGGCTTGCCACCGGCCGCACGCAAGCGGGCTTTCAAGAACGGTACGATCGGGCTATGGGGCCCCGACCACTTCGTCGTCTACTATCGCGATGGTCAGGTCCCTGAACCCGGCATCATCATCCTCGGTGAGGTGAAGGGGGGTGCGTCAATCTTCGATCGCGCAGGGTCGGTTGCCGTGCGGATTGAGCGCGAGGATTGACGAAAGCAGCCTGCGGGCATGCCAAATAGTCGGATCCCAGGTGGCGTCGTCTAGTCGGTCAGCGCCAATTCCTGACATTGGTGCTTCGCCATTAAGCGGACGTTCCAGCGCCGGGTGACAGTAAGCGCTAGAGGAGCGAGCAAAAATTTCGTGCGTGCTAAATTGCTGAGCTATTTTCATTATTGCGATGACGATTAAGCTGATTATCGATCGAAAATCGGTCCGCTAATTTTCGTTCATCGGCACTTGGCCGGAACGGAAGGACGACGACCATGAAAACTTGGTTCATCACCGGCGCATCCCGGGGCTTCGGGGCCCTCGTCGCCAAGCTGGCGTTGGAAGAGGGCGACGCGGTCGTCGCCACCGCCCGCGAGCCGCAATCGGTCACGGCTGCGCTCGGCGAGCATCCCAATCTTCTGGCGGTGGCGCTCGACGTGACCGACGAGAGCCAGGCTTTGGTGGCCGTCGATCTGGCTATCAAGCGGTTCGGCAGGATCGATGTCCTCCTCAACAATGCCGGGTTCGGCCTTCTGGGAGCAGTCGAGGAAGCGACAAGCGCCGAGATCGAGGCGCTCTATCGGACGAACGTCTTCGGCCTGCTGAACGTCACCCGCGCCGTGCTGCCGCATATGCGCGCCGCCCGAAGTGGCCGGATCCTCAACATCTCCTCCATCGGCGGCTATCGTAGCGGGGCTGGTTTCGGCGTGTATTGCTCGACGAAGTTCGCCGTCGAAGGACTTTCCGAGGCGCTCGCAGCCGAGTTGGAGCCTATGGGCATCAAGGTCACGATCATCGAGCCCGGCTATTTCCGGACCGACTTTCTCGACGCGCGCTCGCTGAGCGTCAGCACATCCCGGATCGCGGACTATGACGGCACTGCCGGACTGGTCAGGGAGCACGCCGCCGGTCTGAGTCATCGCCAGCCAGGCGATCCTGCCAAGCTCGCCAAGGCGATCGTGACGCTCGCCGGATCGACCAATCCGCCCCTTCGCATGCCGTATGGCAGCGACACGGTCGCGGCAATCGAGGCGAAGAACGCCTTCGTGGCCGGCGAGCTCGCACAATGGCGCGAGGTCTCCGTCAGTACCGACTTCGCAGTCGGAGCCTGAGCCTCACTGTCCACCTCGGAGGACGTAGTCTCTCCGAGGCACCCTCTTTCACTCCTTCATCGACGGGGCCGGCGGCGCATCCGTCGCCGCACAGGAGATCCGACATGTGCTCGACCCTCGCAGACTTGCACCGGTTCACAAGCCTCGAACGCTTGTCTGGCCTCTTCACGGCTGCTGCTCATGGTTTTTTCAGAAGGCCTCTCTACGCGATTGCACCGACGGTGCATGGTCCGGCCCTGATCGTGATCAGCGACGGCAAGCCCCGCGACATCGTCCTGGGAGACGACGAGCGGGCGCTGCAGGCCTATCTCACGGGCCATATTCCGCAGGCTGCGCCCGCAGGGGCTATGCCGGCCTTCTGGGATATCGGGATCGAGGTCTTGATCGCCCTCGATAAGGCCGTCGTCCCGAATGGGTTGGACCGGGAGGCCGTCGGGCACTGGCTGGGAGATACGATCCTTCGCCGGTTTCGGGACAACCTCAACAGCTCCGGCGAGCCGGCCGGCGCTACCCGCCACTGAGCGCGGGCGTTCTGGCGACCCGGCTAACGTAATCTAGCAACTCCTAACCTGACGACCGCGACGGCAGCCTGCATGCTGACAATCGGCGCCTTCGCGCACTAAAGGAATGACGGCCGATGTTGATCCAGGTGAACGGCAGCAAGCGTGAGGCGGATGTCGACCCTGACACGCCGCTGCTATGGGTGCTGCGAGACGTTTTCGGATTGACCGGCACGAAGTTCGGCTGCGGTGTGGCGATGTGCGGCGCGTGTACCGTGCATGTGGGCGGTCAACCCAGGCGCGCCTGCGTCACGCCGGTCGGCGATATCGGCGAGCAGCCGATCCTGACGATCGAGGCCCTCGACGGCAGCGTGACTGGCCAGGCCCTGCAGAAGGCATGGCTGGCTGTCGATGTGGTCCAGTGCGGCTACTGCCAGTCAGGTCAGCTCATGCAGGCCGCGGCGCTGCTTGAAGCCAAGCCCAATCCTGACGACGCCGATATAGACGCAGCCATGTCGGGCAACATCTGCCGTTGCGGGACCTACGGCCGGATACGCACCGCCATCAAGCAGGCCGCCGCCGACCTTCCGCTACCGGCCAGGGCTCCCTAACATGAACGCGCCCAATCCTGCATTTGCACCGACACGCCGAGCCGTCCTTGCCATCGCCGCCGGCGTTGCGGGCGAACTCGCGCTGAGCTTTCGCCTCTCAGGCAATACCGCCATGGCGCAATCCGCGGAGGCGTCGTCGTTTCGGCCCAACAGCGTCGTCCGCATCGATCGCGATGGCACCGTCACCCTCGTCGTCCCCTATGCCGAGATGGGGCAAGGCTCGCTGATGTCGGTCGCCATGCTGGTGGCCGAGGAGCTGGAGATCGAGCCATCGGCCGTGAAAACCGAACACGCCATCGGCGACAACGTGCTCTATGCCAGCCCTTTGCTGGGTGAACAGATCACGGGTGGGTCGCTCAGCCTGCGCGGCGCCTGGAAGCCGATGCGGCAGGCGGGGGCGGCGGCAAGAATGATGCTGGTGGAAGCTGCCGCGCGCGGCTGGTCCGTGCCGATTTCGTCCTGCCATGCCGAGGCGGGTCATGTCCTGCATCCCGCCAGCGGCCGCCGCGTCGCCTATGGAACCCTCGTCCAAGTGGCAAGCACAGTGCCGGTGCCTCAGGATCCGCCGCTCAAGACCGGAACGCTTCGCCTGATCGGCAAGACCCTGCAGCGCATCGACTCTCCGGCGAAGGTCAACGGATCGGCGATTTTCGGCATCGACGTCCGGCTGCCGGGAATGCGCTATGCGAGCGTCATGGCCTGCCCGGTGCTCGGTGGAACGCTGCGGCGCGTCGATCAAGCACCGGCGCTGGCCATCTGCGGCGTTCGCCAAGTAGTGGAATTGCCCAATGCGATCGCGGTCGTAGCCGACCACACCGGGGCCGCACGGAAGGGACTCGCGGCTCTGAAGCCGGAATGGTCGGACGGCGCCAACGCGTCGCTCGACACCGCCGGACTGGTCGCGACGTGTGACGCGGCACTAGGGACACAGGGGCTGATCGCAGAGACAAAGGGCGAGCCGGCGCGCGCGATGAGCGCAGCCAAGACAACTTACGAGGCGGACTTCCGCCTGCCGATGCTTGCCCATGCCGCCCTCGAGCCGCTGTGCTGCACGGCGCATGTCCGGCCTGGTTCATGCGAGATCTGGGTCGGCAGCCAGGCACCGGGCCGAGCCCGCAACGAGGTTGCCCAGGCCTTGGGTCTTCCGGCGGAGGCTGTGCAGGTCAACAACCACCTCATCGGTGGTGGCTTCGGGCGCCGGCTCCAGTCGGAATGGATCACGCAAGCCGCGCTCATCGCACGTCAGGTCGACGCGCCGGTCAAGGTGACCTGGAGCCGAGAGGAAGACATGCGGCAGGGCTCCTACCGCTTCCACAACCACAGCCGGATCAAAGTCGGGTTGGACGAGCGCGGCATGCCGGTGAGCTGGGACCACCGCATCGTGGGGCCGGCGGTGATGGCATGGTTCCTGCCGGGCTATTTTCGGAACGGCATCGATCTCGACGTCACGGGCGGCGCGTACGGTCCCTACGCCCTGCCGAACCTGTCCGTGGATTTCGTTCGCAACGACCCGCCGAGCGGCCTTATGGTCGGGAACTGGCGCGGTGTGGGCGACACCCGCAACGGCTTCATCGTTGAATCGGTCATCGACGAGCTGGCCCATCGTGCCGGCCGCGACCCGGTGGATTACCGACGGGCCTTGCTTGAGCCGGGTTCGCGCATGCTGGCCGTTCTCGATCGGGCGGCCAAGGAAAGCGGCCGGGATGGCGCCCTGCCGCGCAACAGCGCTCGCGGCGTCGCTATCCTCTCGGCGTTCGGAAGCCACATCGCGCTCGTTGCGCAGGTCGACATGAATGAGCAGGGGCGCATCCGCGTACCGCGCATGACCTGCGTGGTCGACTGCGGCCGCGCGGTCAATCCTGGCATTGTCAGACAGCAGATCGAGGGCGGCATCATCTTCGGCCTGAGTGCCGCGCTCTACGGCAAGATCACGGTACGAAACGGCCAGGTCGAGCAGTCCAATTTCCACGACTATCCGGTGGTGCGCATGAACGAGGCGCCGGCCATCGAGGTTGTGGTCATGGATAGCCTGGAGGAACCCGGAGGCGTCGGCGAGCCCGGTACGGCGGTCGTTGCTCCGGCCGTGCTCAATGCGATCCGCAGCATCACCGGCAAACGTCTCCTCGCTCTCCCGCTAGATCCCGCCATGGTTCAGACGTCATGACCGCCCGAACAGTAAGGCTCCGCTCTAATTTGGCCCGCACTTCGTTGATCGGTCTTGTGGCGGCAGCGGCAGCGTTGTTCGGCATCGAACTGCTGCAGTCCGACAACGCCAGCGCCCAGCCAAGTCCGAAGGCACTCCAGGACGCTGCCATGTTTGCGTCAATCGCGGACGCGAACCAGCGCTCGGTTGCCTTGTTCACGGAGGCGGGGAAGGTGCTTCAGCATCCACGCTGCATGAACTGCCACCCAGCGACCCGCCGACCCACGCAGGCCGAGACGATGCATCCCCACGTTCCGCCGATGTTTGCGGGCGATTTGGGCACGGGGGCGCCGGGACTGCCGTGTGCCACCTGTCATCGCCAGGAGAACACGGCCACGCTCGGCGCCGGGATCAAGACCGTGCCAGGAGCGCCGCATTGGGGGCTCGCGCCGGCGTCGATGGCCTGGCAAGGCCGGACGCTCGGTCAGATCTGCGCGCAGATCAAGGACCCCGCCCGAAACGGTGGCCGCTCTCTTGCTCAGATCAAATCCCATCTGGCCGAGGATCACCTCGTCGGCTGGGCCTGGCATCCAGGCGACGGGCGCGAGCCGGCACCGGGTACGCAGGTGCAATTTGGCAAGCTGATCGACGCCTGGATCGCCACCGGTGCGAACTGCCCGTCCGGCTGAGGTTGCCCGCGCCGCCATTGATCGACCCGGTCCGCCCGCCTACTCCCGCGGCTTCCCACCCGAGGCGGCGGGAAAAAGCGTTCAAACGATATTGTGCGAGCCTGGCATCTTCTGGCTCTGCTAGTCTCAGGCCCGTCGTTCACACGGGCCGGTGAGGCAGCGCGGTCAGGAGCATGTGAGATGAGGCCCGATCGCGGCGCATCCCAATATGATTACGGGTTCGGCGATCATCGTCTGTTCTCGGCGGAGCGCCGGGTCGAGCGGAACGGCGTCTCCGTCAAGCTCGGTGCGCGCGCCTTCGACCTGCTGCGCCTTCTCGTCGAGAACGCCGGCCGCACCGTCTTAAAACAGGAGATTTGGGCGCAGGTCTGGTCGGGCATTCCTGTCGGCGAGGGCAGCCTGCGATTTCAGCTGGTCGAGCTCCGCCGCCATCTCTGCGAGACGAGCGACAACGCCTTCATCGCGACGGTGCCGGGACAGGGCTACTGCTTCGTGGCGCCCGTCACGACGATCGACCGAGAGGCAGCCTATCAAGGCCCCGCGCCAACGGATGATCGATCGATCCGATTGCCGTCGCGATTGGCGCGCGCCATCGGCCATGAAGCCGAGCTTCCAAAGCTGCTCGATCGCCTGCGTTCGCGACGATTGGTAACGATCGTCGGAACGGGCGGCATCGGGAAAACAACCCTTGGTGTTGCGGCAGCGCACGCGTTCGCGTCCGAATTCGCCGGCGACATCCACTTCATCGATCTGGGCGCGATCCAGGACGGCGCGCTTATCAAAAGCGCGATCGCGTCGGCGATCGGGCTTGCCGTGGAACGGACCGATCCGATGCCGGACATCATCGCGCGGCTTCGCCGTCGGGAGACGTTCCTCATCCTCGACAGCGTCGAGCACCTGATCGGCGCCGCGGCGGAGATCGTCGAGCGCCTCGTCGATGACGTGCCGACGCTCCGAATACTTGCGACCAGCCGGGAAGCCATTCGGCTCGAAGAAGAGTGCATCCATCCGCTTTCTCCCTTCGAACTGCCGACCCCGGAGCAAGAGGCGACGCTCGACGGCGTATTGTCGAATCCGGCAGCGCGCCTCTTCGTCGAAAGAGCGGGCGCCGCGGGCAGCAAGCGCGGATTGGTCGATAAGGACGCTGCGCTGATAGCCGGCATCTGCCGCCAGCTCGATGGCATCGCGCTGGCGATCGAACTCGCCGCTGGACGGGTGCCTACCTACGGACTGGAGGCGCTCGCCGGGTTGCTCAGAGGGCAGCTCGCGCCGCTACGGGGCGGCAGGAGGACGGCGGCGCGCCGCCATCGAACACTCACGGACACGATCGCCTGGAGCTACGATCTGCTTGATGGCACCGGACAGGCCGTGCTGCGCCGGCTGGCCGTCCTTGTCGGCCCCTTCGGCTTGGCTGCCGCGTGCGCCGTCGCTGCGGATGACGAGGTCGGCAAATGCGAAGTCGAGCGTGTCTTGGACGGCCTCGTCGCCCAGTCGCTCGTTTCGGTCAGCGGACACGACGGAGCCAGGCGATTCCGCCTGCTCGACACGACGCGAGCTTATCTGCTGGCGGAAGCGCCGGGGGACGAACTCCTGGCCGCGGCGCTGCAGCACGCGACCTATTTTGCCGAATTTCTGGGCGGGTCCGATATGCGGGTCGCGCACGATCCGCTACGTCGGTTCGCCGACGAGGACGATGTCCCAAATGTGCGGGCGGCTCTCGATTGGTGCTTCGGTCCGCATGGCATCCCTCGCGTCTTGACCGCTCTCGCGGTCGGCAGCGCCCGCCTCTTCCTGACGCTTTCGCTGCTCGTGGAATGCCGCTCTGTCTGCGAAGCCACGCTCGCTCGGCTCGATGCTGAGGAGATCGGGTCAAGGGCGGAAATGAGTCTGCAGGCCGCTTTGGCACGGGCGCTGATGTACTGCAGCGGGAACAGCGAGCACACCAAAATTGCCTTCGAAAGGGGCCTCGCACTGGCGCGTGAATTCGGGGAACATCGACAACAGCTAGAGATACTTGCGGATCTTCATGTGCTGTACTGCAGGCGAGCGGACTTCATCCAAGGTCTCGTCGTCGCGCAGAACAGCTTCGCGATCGCCCGGACGATGTCCGATCCGCTGGCCTTGGCCGCCTCTCATCTGTCGCTGGGCGTTTCGCTGCATCAGGTCGGACAGCTCGACTCCGTCGCGGCGCATCTCGACGAGGCCATAGGGCTGGTCGAGGCGGATACCTCACATTCCGGCTACGCGTCCTATTCGACCCACCCAAATCGTGCCCATATTATTCGGGCGCATGGGCTGTGGCTCAGGGGCTACCCGGATCGAGCTGCGGCGATGGCACGCGCTTCGATGCGCGAGGTTGAATCGTCAGAGTTCAAGCTCCACCGGGCCGTCGCGCTGAGTGGCATCCCGCCGATCTTCATGTGGCGTGGCGACTGGGCGGAGGCGCTGATCTACATCAAGCGGCTGGAGGATGCGGCCGAGCAGAGTACGCTTCGCCCGTATGCCGCGCTCGCTGTCGCGTTCAAGGGCGAGGTCGCGATCGCGACAGGAGATCCTGAAGGTGGGGTCGCCATGATCGAGTCCGCCATGCGTGGGCTCAAGGACGCCCATTATCGCCTGTTTTCGGCGCCGCTGATGATCGCCAAGTCGCAAGGCTTGCTCGATTGCGGCCACGCCGGGCGGGCTCGAGACGTCATCGAATCCTGCGAGCAGCTCGCGATCGATAGCGGAAGCGCGTTGCATCTCCCCGAGATCTTTCGCGTGAAGGCCGATATCCTGCTGGCGTCGGAAGCCGGTAGCGCGAACCCCGAGGCGCTCCTCGACCGTGCGATCGCCGTGGCGCGCGATGTCTCGGCGCGTGGCTGGGAACTTCGCTCAGCGACACGCCTGGCTCGTCTACGGTCACGATCCAAACGCTACGATGAGGCAGAGGCGACGCTCCGAGCGGTCTATGAGGCATTCGACGAGGGCCAGGGAACCGTCGATATCGAGAATGCAAGGCAGGAGTTGCATGAGCTGAGGGCGCGACGAGCGCGCCCTCAGCTCAGTTTGGATGTCGAATGCCGCGACGACATCGAAGCGCAGCGTCGATGACTCACGAATAGAGTTCTTCCCAGGCCCACTCGGCTTTGGGCTGTGCGTGAAGGCCCCAGAACAGATCGGCGACCTCATCCGCTTCCGCACTAGCCGGGCTGACCAGCTTCGCCACGGTGACGACCCCGACATGGACGCCGTGGCCTCGGCTGACCTCGAACAGGCCTTGCGCCATGGCGCGGATGCCGGCCTTGCCGACGCTGAGCGTCAGCAGGTCGGGATGGGGCGTGGTGGCGAGCCCCCCGCCCGTGAGCAGGATCGATCCCGAACCACGGTTGTAAAAGGCGGGCAACGCGGCGCGAAGCACAGCGAGAGCGCCGGTGACGTTGACGGCGACGTCGTCCTCGATCGTGTCGACGGCCAGGTCGCCCAGAGGGTCGGTGCGCAACTGCCCTTCGCTGTAGCGCAGAACGCCGGCATTATAGTGCAGCACGTCGATGTCGGGCGCGTAACGGGAGACCAGCGCATCGACTGCGGCTGCGTCGCGGAGATCGACGATCTCCTCGACGACTTCGGCACCCTGTCCCGACAGCGCATCCGACATGCCCTTCAGTTTGTCGGCGTTTCGAGCGGCCAGCACGACGCGAAAATCCTCGCGGGCGAAGCGCTTGGCTGTGGCGAGGCCGATACCCGGCCCCGCTCCGACGATCAGAATGGTCTTTGACATGGTGATTATCCTTGAATTTGGCGTGAACAAGATCGGGACCCGCCAGCCACCTCAGGCAGCCGGAAAGTCGGCGCCCTCGGTGACTGCGGCCCAGGCGTCGAAATCGGTCCGGAGCTCGGCGAGCTTTTCGCGCGCACCGGCGAGCGCGGCCTTGCCCAGCAGCAGCCGCAGCGGCGGTTCGGTCGCGTTGACCGCCATGACGATGGCCCGCGCCGCCCGCTCTGGATCGCCCGGCTGCTGACCGTCATAGCCGGTGATGGTGCGGCGGAAGGCGCCAGCGGTATCCGCATAGTCGTCGATCACCGTGCCGGCGTGCCCCGGTGAGCGGCCCGCCCAGTCCGTCCGGAACGGACCCGGCTCGACGATCAGAACCTTGATGCCGAGGGGCGCGACCTCCCGTGACAGGCTCTCCGACAGCGCCTCGACGGCGAATTTCGAGGCCGCGTAGAAGCTGAGCGAAGGCAGGGCACGCAATCCGCCGATCGAAGAGATGTTGACGATCGTGCCGGTGCGCCGGCGACGCATACCCGGCAACACGGCGCGCGACATCTGCGCCAGTCCCCAGACATTGGTTTCGAACATGGCGCGCACCGCACCCATGTCGCTTTCCTCGAAGGCGCCGAAATAGCCGACGCCGGCATTGTTCACGAGCACGTCGATGCGACCGAAGCGTGCCTCCGCGGCCTGGACGGCCTCGGTGATGTCTGCTTCCCGCGTAACATCGAGCTTCAGGACGAGGGTGCGCTCTGCGTGGCCGGCCGCGATATCCGCAATCTGCGCCGGATTGCGGGCAGTGACGACGACGTTATGGCCTAGCGCGACGACATGTTGTGCCAGCGCGCGCCCGAAGCCGGTCGAGCAGCCGGTGATGAGCCATGTCTGTGGCATGGACGTTCTCCAGATCAATGAAAGGGTTGCGCGCGAGCCGAAGGCTCGGCGCGCTCATGCGGGGTCAGACGACTTCGGCCAGCTCGATGAGGTTGCCGAACGGGTCTGCGATGAAGGCGAGCTTGCGGCTGATTTCGTCGAGCTTGAACGGCTCGGTCACGACCGTGACGCCCCGAGCTTTGAGTGCGGCGACGGTCGCCTGCATGTCGGCGACGTTGATGCAGAAGTGATGCAGGCCCGCCTGGCGCAGGCTGTCGCCGAGATCGGCATAAGTGGGAGCCGGGTTCGGCAGCGGATCGCCGCCAGCCAGCAGCTCGATCATGAAGTGATCGTCGTTGGGAAGTGCGAGATAGGCGAGCTTCTGATCGGCGTAGGGCCATTGGTGGACAATGCGGAAATCGAGCTTCCCGACATAGAAGGCGATCGCGTCGTCGAAGGACGGCACGCGCAAGGCGACATGGTGGCCGCGAAGGTCGGCGAAAGGCGAAGCGGTGTTGCGATCGGGCAAGGCGAAGTCGGCCATGGAAACCTCCGTCCGGTGATCGGCCGGCGGGATGCCGGCTGCGATGACGTGAAGATGGCGCAACTCGACTTTCGCGATTAGATCGGTAATTCTTCGCATGATGCTGAGTGAGAATCATCAATGCGTGCGACAGAACTCTCAGAGCTTTCCGCCTTCGACGCTGTCGCGCGCAACCTGAGCTTTCGCCGAGCCGGGGAGGAGCGCGGTGTCACGGCGTCTGCCATCAGCCATGCCGTCAGCAACCTGGAGGAACGCGTCGGCATCCGGCTGCTTAACCGGACGACCCGCAGCGTCTCGCTGACCGACGCCGGCGCGATGCTGCACGCGCAGCTCTCGCCTGCCTTCGCCGATATCGGCGCGGCGCTCGATGCGTTGAACAGCTTCCGCGATACGCCCTTCGGCAAGGTCAGGCTGAACGTGCCGAGTTCGATTGCGCCCTTCGTGCTCGGTCGCGTCATCGGCCCGTTGGTCAAGGCCAACCCGCAGCTACAGGTCGAGATCGTCGCGACCGACAGGTTGGTCGATATCGTCGATGAAGGTTTCGACGCCGGCATCCGGCTCGGCGAAAGCCTGCGCGAAGGTATGGTGGCGGTGAAGATCCGGCCTCGGCTGCGCATGGCCGTCGTCGGCTCACCTGCCTATTTCGCCGACCGGCCGATGCCGATGACACCGCGGGAGCTCTCTCAGCATGTGTGCGTCCAGAACATGTATCCGAGCGGCGTGCGCTACCCGTGGGAATTCGAGTTGAAGGGAGACGCAATCGCCTACCACCCGACGGGGCCAGTCGCGCTCGACGATCACGAGCTGATGGTCCAGGTCGCCCTGTCGGGCGCGGCGCTGGCCTATGTCTGGGAGAATCGGGCCGAGCGAGAGATCCTCGACGGCCGCCTGATCCGCTGCCTCGACGAATGGTGCCCGCCCGAGGACTGGCTGTACCTCTACTATCCCAGCCGCAGGAACATGTCGGCAGGGCTTCGCGCGTTCATCGACGCGGTGAAGGCCTGATCGAGAAGCAGCGAACGCCAGCAGCGCCGGTCAGAGGTCCAGGCGAAGTGCGCCAATTGCTGACATTGGACTGACGCCCAAAAGCAGATGGGGTGGATGGCTCCCGCTCCCGGCGCTGCAGCGCCACAGTGGTGCTGTCACGCAGCACGAGCTTGGAGCGACCACGATGGAGATCACGACTGTCGGCATCGACCTGGCCAAGAATGTCTTCCAGGTGCACGCCATCAACGGAACAGGAGAGGTCCTCGCCCGACGAGCGCTGAGGCGAGCTCAGGTCATGCCCTTCTTCCGCAAGCTTGCTCCCTGCCTGGTCGGCATGGAGGCCTGCGGCACGAGCCATCATTGGGCGCGCGAACTGACCGCTCTGGGGCATACTGTGCGATTGATGCCGCCGGCTTACGTCAAGCCATACGTGAAGCGGGGCAAGACC
>NZ_FOAN01000018.1 GCF_900109525.1 Allobosea lupini
CTCCGCCGCCAATGCGACGGTGCGCGACCTCGTCAACGAGATCAACAAGTCGGGCATCGCCACCGCCTTCGTCGACGAGAAGGGTCAGCTCAACGTCAAGGGCACCGGCTCGGATGCATTGCAGGTCGGTATCGGCGCCTCGGCGGTCGACGGCGCAGCCGCGATCACGAACGCCGACACTGGCGGCGCCAACACCAGCATCGGCTTTGCGGCCGCTGATCGCACAGGCGCTGGCATTGCTTCTTCCGGCATCACCTCGGCGGTGCGCTCGAACCTGATCGACCAGTACAACGACCTGCGCAGCAAGATCGACGATCTCGCCAAGGATGCCGGCTTCAACGGCATCAACCTGCTCGCCGGCGACCGCCTGTCGGTCGTCTTCAACGAGAAGACCGGCAAGAACCAGACCAAGCTCGACGTTCAGGGCACGCAGCTGACCTCCGACAACCTCGGCATCGTCAAGGCTGGCAACACCCAGCTCGCCGGCACCACCAACTTCCAGAACGACTCCGATCTGGAAGCCGCGACCAAGTCGCTCACCGGCGCGCTGACCTCGCTGAAGTCCCTCTCCTCGACGTTCGGCGCCAACCTCTCGGTCGTCCAGACTCGCCAGGACTTCACCAAGGACATGGCGAACACCCTGACCACCGGCGCCGACAACCTCGTCAACGCCGACCTCAACCACGAGGCCGCCTCCCTGCTCGCGCTGCAGACCCGTCAGCAGCTTTCGCAGCAGGCGCTCTCGCTCGCCAACCAGGCCGACCAGGGCGTCCTGCGTCTCCTCGGCTGATCTTCGGTCCGCAGGAGCGGATCACCCCGCAGAACGCGGGACGAAGCAAAAGAGCGGCGGAGCCTCGGCTCCGCCGCTTTTCGTTTGCGCGCAGCGACGTGATTAACCGTTTGTTAGCCTTAACAAAGGATTATTGGCTCAGAGCAAGCTCGTTGAGCGCCGAATCGCGCTGTCTGAGGGACCTGAAATGGCCAACACCATCCTGTCGAACGGCGTCCGCAACAACCTGCTGACCCTCCAGCAGACCACCGCCCAGCAGGGCGTGATCCAGAATCGCCTGGCGACCGGTCGCAAGGTCAATTCGGCGATCGACAATCCGGTGAACTACTTCACCTCCGTGTCGCTGAATGATCGTTCGAGTCAGCTGACCAACCTGCTCGACGGCATCTCGAACGGTATCCAGACCATCCAGGCCGCCTCCAAGGGCATCGACGGCATCACCAAGCTGGTTCAGTCGCTGCAGTCGACGATCAAGCAGGCACAGGCCGACGCAGCCCAGAACCGCCCGACCAAGGCCGGTGGCGCCTTGGCGAACGCCGCCGAAACCGCGGTGACCAGCAAGAGCCTGAAGGATGTGGCGCTCGACAAGCTGATCGGGGCGCCCGGCGCGGCTGCTCCCGCTGCGGCGACCGCGACTTCGCCCGGTCATCTCGGCATCAATACGACGACGAACACCAACGCCGCCTTCTCGATCACCGTCGGCTCGGACACCTATGAGGCGAGCTTCGCACTGACGGCGACGACCACGGTTCGCGACATCGTCAACGAGATCAATAAATCCGGCCTCGTGACGGCATTCGTCGACGAGAAGGGCCAGCTCAACGTCAAGGGCAAGGGCTCCCAGACCGTCGAGTTCGGTTTCGGCGTCGGCAACGCCGGCCCGGCCGCCATCACTGCGGCGCAGGTCGCCGGCACCAACAGCAACACTGCGATCAACTTCGCCGCAGCCGACGCCGATGTCGGCACTTCGACCATCACCTCGTCGAACATCACCTCGGCGGTGCGCTCGAACCTGATCGACCAGTTCAACGACCTGCGCGACAAGATCGACGATCTCGCCAAGGATTCGAGCTACAACGGCATCAACTTGCTCTCTGGCGACCGCCTCTCGATCGTCTTCAACGAGAAGACCGGCCGCAACCAGACCAGGCTCGACATCCAGGGCTCGACCATCACGGCCGACAACCTCGGCATCCCGCGCGCGATCAACACGCAGCTGGCGGGTTTCATCAACTTCCAGAACGACATGGATCTCGAGAAGGCGACCGCCGCCCTGACCGGCTCGCTGAGCTCTTTGAAGTCGCTGGCCTCGACGCTCGGCTCGAACCTCTCGGTCGCCCAGACACGGCAGGATTTCACCAAGGAACTCGCCAACGTGCTGACCACCGGCGCGGGCAATCTCGTCCTGGCCGATCCGAACGAGGAAGGCGCCAGCCTGCTCGCGCTCAACACGCGCCAGCAGCTCTCGCAGACCGCCCTCTCGCTCGCCAACCAGGCCGACCAGGGCGTGCTGCGCCTGTTCGGCTGAGCCCCCTCCCCTCATAGCCAGAAGGCGGAACAGACATGGCCCTCAAGGTCGAGCTCAAGCCCAACGAGCGCATCATCATCGGCTCGGTCGTCATCCGCAACGACGAGCAGCGCACGCGCTTCTTCATCGAGGGCGAGGCGCCGATCCTGCGCGAGAAGGATATCCTCACCGCGGCCAGCGCCGACACGCCGGCCAAGAAGATCTACCTCTCGCTACAGCTGATGTATCTGGCTGGCGATCCGACCGAGCAGCACGAGGTCTACTTCCAGCTCGTGCGCGACTTCATGCAGGCGGCGCCCAGCGCTTTGCCGCATATGTCCGAAATCAATAACTGCATCTTAAGCGGTGAGCTCTACAAAGCTCTCAAGGCTGCCAAGAAGCTGATCTCATACGAGGCGGAACTGCTCGAGCATGCAAAGCGGGTTTAATGCCTACGCCGCGGCGTCGAAGACGGCACAGAACGTCCAGTCACCGCGTGAACTCGAAGCCGGCCTGCTGCTCAAGGCGGGCGCCCGTCTCCAGATGATCGTCGATGATTGGGCCACCCGTTCCGGCGAGCTCGACGGCGCCCTGGCCTATAACCGCAAGCTCTGGACCCTTCTGGTCTCGGCGGTGATCGCCGAGGACAATCCGCTGCCGGTCGAGATCAAGCGCAACATCCTCGGCCTCGCGAATTTCATCTTCAACCGGACGTTCCAGATCGCCGCGGCGCCGGAGCCGGCCGCCATCGGCATCCTCGTCAACATCAACCGCGACATCGCCGCCGGCCTGCGCGGCCGCTGAACGCCCTCGGGCGGCAAGTCGGAATACGAACGAAAACGGCCCGGAGCGATCCGGGCCGTTTCCTGTTTCGGAGCCTTGGCAGAGGCCTCAGAGATAATTCGTCAGGCGCAGCTGCTGCAGCATGGAGGTGGTCTGGTAGCTCGCCTGCAGAGTGGTCTGCAGCGCCAGGATCTGCATCGCCACCTCCTCCTTGGTGATGTCCTCGACGCCCGCGAGCGTCGTGCTCAGATAGTCCTTGGTTGCGGTGTGCCGCTCCTTGGCCTGCGCCATAGCGGTCTGGGCCGAGCCGAGCTCGACGATGATCTCGGACGGCGCCTGCGTCCCGGTCGGGAAGCCGATCGTGCTGCGCACGCGCTCGGTCATCGCACCGTAGGCCAGTTTCGAATTCGGATCGCTCGCCGGGAAGGTCTCGGCCGCCATGATCGCGAACTGCGCCAGGCCGGTGCGGAAAGCTTCCTCGTTGGCGCGGGCGCCCGCCGCCACCTGCTGGCCCTGGTCGACCTGGACGCTCGCTGTCGCCCTGGCGGAGCCGGCGGCATCGTCACCCTGGTACCAGATCACCGTATTGGCGGCTGTGCCCGGCGCCGGCGCAGCGGTTGCGGTGTCGAAAGGCGGTCCGGGCACCCGAAGCGGCGGATTGCTCTTGCTGCCCGCGAAGAAATCCTTGGCCGCGACCTGGGCCGACGACGCCGACAGCGAGGTCTTCGCCTCGCGCGACAGCGCCGCGCCGATCGCGGTCCGCAGGTTCGCGGCGGTCGCGTTCGCGTCCACGCCAATGACGAAGCCTTCGGCCGGGTCACCGGTGGTGCCCGACGCACGCGCCGTCAGGGTGATCTCCTCCGTCGTGCCGTCGGGAAGCGTCAGCGCGAACTTCAGCGTATCGCCCGGCTGCGGCTGCGCGGCGACGTTGACGGCAATGTCGGCGGGCGGCCCGGCATTGTAGGCCGTGGTCATCGCCGCCGTGCTGCTGGAGGCGCCGGTCAGCTTGAAGCCATAGGGCAGCCCGGCCGCCTCCTCGGCGATCGTCGCATTGGTGCCGGCGCCGCCGGTGACGAGACGGCCCATGCCGCCGGCGCCGATATCGGCCTGCTTGCGTTCGGAGATCAGCTGCTTCAGGCCGGCATGAGTGGCATCGCCATCCATGATCAGCGAATAGTCCACCACGGGCTCGACATCGGAGGTGCGGCCCGAGAACAAATAGCGGCCATTCACCTGCGAATTCAGCAGATCGAGCGTCTGCTTGAACTTTTCCTCGGCCAGCACCTGCGGCGAGGTACGCCCGGTCGATGTCTCGACATAGCTGTCCGGCCGGGCATCGGCCCGTGTCTCGCCGGCGAGCTTGGTGAAGTTCTCGACCGCCGTGGTCATCAGCTTGAGGTTGACGTCCGAGCGCTGGATGCTGGTGAGAAAGCCGTCCAACGTCGAGAGCTTGTCGTTGAGGTCGAGGCTGGTGCCGCGATCCATGCCGAGGCCGGCATAAGTCTGCGACTTCTTCTGCGTCGCGAGCTGCCGCTGCAGATCCTCGAGCTGGCCGCGCATCGAGACGAACTGGTTGGGATTGGCGAGGCGGTAGGCGCCGGTACCGGTCGGTGTGATGGTCATGACCTACCTCCTCACAGTCTCATCAGCACGTCGAGCAACTCCTTGACGGTGGAGATGACGCGTGCGTTGGCGGCGTAGGCGCTCTGCAACTCGATCAGCGTCGACATTTCCTGATCGACATTGACCTTGGTGTCCTCGAGGAAACGGCTCTGCACCGAGGAGAAGGCGACCTGCTGCCCCTCGTCGAGGCGCTTGGCCTGCTCGCTCGCCTGGCCCTGGCCGGCGACGACGCGCTGGACCAGGCTGGACACCGTGCCGGTCGAGGTCGCGGTCGAGCCGTCGAAGCCGGTCGCGTTGGTGAAGCTGCGCTGGCTCGAGGTCAGACGGTCGTAGAGGAATTTCGGCCGGGTGACGTCGCCCTGCGGCGTCGCCGGGCTGGTGTTGTAGACGACGAGCCGCGAGCGGTCTGCGACCAGATCCGGATTGACGGCGATGCGCGAGGCGAAACCGACCGACTGCGCCCCACCCTCATAGGAACCGGTATAGGCGGCATTGTTGCGCCCCGCGTCGACGAAGAACGGCATTTCGGCGGTGCCGCCGGTCAGCGAGGTCTGGGTCGGGCGCGCGGTCAGGCCGGCGACGTCGCGCGTCGCGCTGCCGACGACCCGCAGCGTCGAGCCGGTGTTGGACACGGTGAAGCCGGCGCCGACGGCCGCCTGGATCTGCGTCGCGACGGATGCGGGGCCACCGGAGAAGTCGATGCCGACGACGCGGTTGTTGGCGTCGCCCTGGGCCGAGGCCGGCAAGGGCAGCGACGTCGCCGAGTCGACGCGCACGAAGGTGAAGCGCTGGGTCTGCCCGCTCGGCGGGACTTTGTAGTCCAGCGTCACCGAGTTGCCGGCGGCCAACCCGCTGAGGTCGACGTCGAAGCCGTTGAAGCCGCCGGCCGTGACCGCCGTGCCGGCGATCTCGCGATCGGAGAGCGCGCTCGAGAGCTGGGCGGCGATCTCGTCGAGCTGCGCCTGTGCCTGAACCAGCGTCTTGTCGCGCAGTTCGACCAGCGCGCCGATCTCGCCGGAGCGGAAGGTGTTGTTGGCGATCGCGTCGAACGTGTTGCCGTTCAGGTCGCGCGCGACGATCGTGCCGACCGTCCGCTTGGTCGGGTCGCTGCTCCATTGCGATTGCGGGCCGATATTGGCGCGCGCGTCGAACTCGAACTTGACCGTCGGGCGGCCGTCGAAGAGCTGCGTGCCCGAGGCGGTGGTGATGCTGAGCGCGCCGTTCGGGCGTTCGTCGGTGCGGATCTCGACATATTGCGAGAGCTCGGAAACGATGCGGTCACGCTGGTCGCGCAGATCCGCCGTGCCGGAGGTCTGCTGGGCGTTGACGATCCGTGCATTGACGTTGGTCAGCTGGTCGAGCAGCTCGTTGACGCGTGTGACCCCCGCGCCGATGCCGGCCTCGGCCTGCGAGCGCTGCTGCTGGACGCCGTCCGACAGCCCCCGCAGCCGGTTGGCGAGCTGGCTCGCCGCATCGAGCACCGCCGTGCGGTTGGTGTAGGAGGACGGGTCGTTCTGCAGCGCCTGCAGCGAATTGGTGAAGGTGCTGTACATCGAGTCCAGCGCCGTCTTGCTGCCGGGAGCACCAAAGAGCTGGTCGAGATTGGCGAAGACCTGGGCGCGGGTCGAGGTATAGGACGCGCCCGAGCTCTCCTGCAGCAGCTGGTGCTGGACGATGCGGTCGAGCAGCCGCTGGACGTTGGGGTTGCTGACCCCGACGGTGCCGCCGCTGATCGAGTCGACGCTGGAGACATTGCGCCGGACATAGCCCGGCGTGCTGGCATTGGCGACGTTCTGCGAGACGACGCCGATGCCGATCTGGGCGCTGTTCAGCCCGGAAATCGACGTGCCGAGTGCGGTATTGAGACCCATCGTCAACTCCTGTCGTCTTTGGCTCTTGTTCTATGGCCCGGCCCTTCTGGGCCGTCAGGCCAGGCTGCTCTCAGCGCTCAGCGGATGATGTTGAAGACGTCGCGCAGCATCTCCTGCGCCGTCGAGATCACCTTGGTGTTGGCCGAATAGGCCTGCTGGGTGACGATCATCTTCGAGAACTCGTCGGCGATGTCGGTGTTGGACTGCTCGACATTGCCGCCGATCAGCGCCGCAGTGCCGAGGCCAACGATCGGCGCGCCCGACTCGATCGTCTCCTCGAAGGCGCCGCCATCGAGACGCTTCAGCGCATTCCCGGCGTTGAAGCGGGCGACCGCGATCTGCGCCAGCGGCACGACTTGGCCGTTGCTGAACGTGCCGATCACCTGGCCTTCGTTCGAGATCGAGACCCGGTCGAGCGTACCGGCGGTGTAACCGTTCTGGCGGATGCTGCGGGCGTCGATCTGGCCGCTGGTATCACCGTTCTGGGTCAGGCTGGTGCCGTTGGTGACGATGCTGATCGGCGCGGAGGCAGGCGAGATGGCGTTTCCACCGATCGTCATTGGCGGGATCGTGATGTTGCCGCTGGCCGGCGAAGTCATCTTGCCGGTGTTGTCGAAGGTGATGTCGGTATCGACATTTCGATAGGCGACGGTCGTACCGGTCGCGCCGGTGTTCTCGGCGATGAACAGGTTCCAGGTATCGGCCACCGCCGGCGGGCCAGCCGCGGCATTGGAGACCTTGGCCCAGCGCAGCTCGACGCTGGTCGCCTTGCCGAGCGTATCGTAGACCGTGACCGAGCCACCGGGGATCGAGCGGTTGAGGAAGGTGGTCAGGTCGCTGCCCACCACGGTGCCGGTACCGCCCGAGGCGGTCGTTCCGGGATTCGTACCGAAGCCGGTGCCGGCATTGAGCAGCTCGGAGCCCGGGGTCGAGGTATTGGCGTTGTTGGTCTTCGGATAGGCCGGGATGTTGGCGCTGTATTCGATCTGGGTCGTCGCCTTGGCCGGGAACTGGTCCTTGGTGATGCGCAGCACGTCGGGCTGGCTGCCGATGATCTGGCCGGTGACAGGGTCGATCTTCTGGCCCTTGAGGTAATAGCCGGCGCCGTTGACGAGGTAGCCGTCGGCGTCGAAGTCGAAATCGCCGCGGCGGGTGTAGAGATTGCTGTTGGCGAACTGTGTCGAAGCGCCGACGCCGCTCTGGCGCTGGTCGACGACGAAGAAGCCGTCGCCGTTGATCGCGGCGTTGGTGTCGATGCGCGTCGCGTTGAGGTCGCCCTGGATCGTGTTGGTGGCGCGGCTATAGGAGGCGACCGAGCCGGCGATCTGCCGGTTCAGCGCCGAATCCGGCACCAGGTCGGAAAAGCTGGTATCGACCCGCTTGAAGCCGGCGGTGCGCGAGTTCGCGATGTTGCCGGAGATATTCTCGAGGGCGTAGGACTGGGCCTGCATGCCCGTCACCGCCGTCGTCAGCGCACTGAAAACACCCATCGCAACCTCACCTGGTCACCTGACCTGGACAGCGCCCCCCATGGGCGGCATGTCGAACCGAGGCTGGTTTTGCACGGCCTGTGCCAGGGCCATGCGTGAGATATTTCAAGGGCTTGGATGGTTTTCGAAAGGTTTCCGGACGATTCCGACCGGGCAGATTCGTCCGCTACCGGCAAATTCTGCCGGGCTCAACTGTCCTTGCCGCCCCAGCCGGAGAGATCGCCGGCGACATCGGACAATCCCGGGGGCGTCTCCTCGACGAAGGGCAGCGGCCTGCAGACCGCGATGGCTGCGAGCCCGATCCGGGCAGTCAGCAAGCCGTTGAGCACGCCCTCGCCGAGCTTGGCCGAAAGCCGCGCCGCCAGCCCCTGGCCGAGCACCTGCTGAATCACCGCATCGCCCGCCGCCATGCCGCCGGTGACGACGAGATGGCCGAGCACCTGTCGCGCCAATCTGAACAGCCCGAGCGCGCCGGGGCGACCGGCATAGATCGTCGCGATCGTCCGCAGCAGCCGAGCGCAGGCGACGAGCACGAAGACGACGTCGACCAGCGCCCGCGGGCTGACCGCCGTGACCAGCGAGACGCGCCGCGCCGCCTGCGCAACCTGCGCCTGCGCGAGCGCATCGAGCGGCGCGAGCAGGCTGCGCTCGGCAACGGTGAGCAGGTCGCGGGCAGCGAGCAGCTGCGGCGTATGCAGGGTCAGCTCCGCCCTGCCCTTCGCCGTCTCGGGCCGGCCGGCATAGAGCTTGTCGAGATCGCCAGCGACGCTGCGCGCCTTGGCGAGATCGCTCTCGGAGAGCGCCGCCACGGCGCGCTCGCGCAGTGCCTCGACCCGCCGCTCGCGCAGGATGTCGCGCAGCACGCGCAGAAGCATGACCAGGAGCGCCAGCGCCGCAACGCCCGCGCAGACCAGCGCCGCGATGCCGACGGCCGGGTTGAGGGCGAGCAGCCAGCGGATCGTCTGCTCGGCCCAGACCGTGACGGAGAGCGCCAGCAGGCCCGAAAGCGCCGTGACGAACAGGCTGCCCCAGCTGAAGCGGCGACGCCTCGGCTGCGGAATCGGAGCGGCTTCCGGCTCGATCGGCTCGACCTCCGGCACGACGGCGACATCGCCGCGCCCGCCGAAGACCGCGTCGTCGGAAGGGCCGTCCTGCGGATCGAGACGGATGGCACGCGGCGCCTTGCTCATGCTCGCCTCCTCACGCCAGCCTGTCACCGATCAGGAATTCGAGCGCACGGTCGAGGCGGATCTGCGGCGGCGGCACCAATCGCCCGCCGGCATCCGGCTTGACCAGAGGCGGCCGGAAGCGCGGCGCCCTGACATGCCAGCGCGGCGCGTCGGGATCGAAGATCGCCTCGGGCCGCTCCGGCAGGTCGCCCGGAAAAATCGCCGCTTCCGTCTGACCATCGAAGACCTCGCCGTCGACGACTTCGCTTGCCTCCGGCACCCCGGCGATCGCCGGCAACTCCTCGCGGCCCTCGCGGATGCGGACCTCGCGCGTGGCGCGGATCGCGGCGAAAGCCATCGCCTCGACCTTGGCCCCGGCTCCTTGCGCCTGCGCAGCGGCCCGCGCGACCAGATGCGACATCACCCCGGCGAGGCGGTCATGGCTGGTATGGTGCAGATGATCGGCCTTTGTCGCGGCGAACAACACCTTCTCGATCCGCGGCGCAAACAGGCTCGACAGCAGGCTGTTGCGGCCGACGGCGAAGGCCGAGAGCGCCTGGCCGAGCGCGGTTTCGAGATCGGCGAGCGCAGCCGGCCCCGCATCGAGCGCCGCCAGCGCGTCGACCAGTACGATCTGCCGGTCGAGCCTGGCGAAATGCTCGCGGAAGAAGGGGCCGACCACGACGCGCTTATAGGCTTCGAAGCGCTCGGCCATCAGTCCGGCGAGCGTGCCGGGCTGCGGCTGCACGCCCGGTGGCAGATCAAGCGGCGCGAAGGTCAGGGCCGGCGAGCCCTCGAGATCGCCCGGCATCAGGAAGCGGCCGGGCGGGGTCACCGCCACGGCCTCCGGATCAGCGCGCAGGGCGGCGAGATAGGCCTTGAACACGTCGCTGGCGGCTTCGGCCACCAGCTCGTCCGCTGGCCCGGCCGGGTCGCGCTGTTTCAAATCGTCGAGCCAGGGTGCAGCGATGGCGAGCCGGTGCGCCTTGCGCGCATCCGCGACCGCCTGCGCCGACCAGCTGGCGTAATCCTGTCCGATCAGCGCGAGGTCGAGCAGCCATTCGCCGGGATAGTCGACGATGTCGAGCGTCAGCGTCGCCGGTCCCTTGAACCAGCCCTCGGCGCGCTCGTAATCGATCTCGATCCGCAGCTCCGAGATCCGCCGCGTCGACTCCGGCCAGCGCCGATCCGGCCCCGAAAGTGCGGCGCGATGCGCCTCATAGGGAAAGCGCGGGATGTCGGGGTCGGGCTGCGGCACCAGTCGCACACGGGCAATCCGCCCTTCAGCCGAAGCCTTCAGCACCGGCAGCTTTGCGCCTTCGACCAGGTTCTGGATCAGCGCGGTGGTGAAGACCGTCTTGCCCGAGCGCGACAGGCCGGTGACGCCGATGCGCAGGCGCGGCCGCGCCAGCCCGAGCAGGCTGTCGCCGAAAGCGAGCGCGGCATTGCGCGCCTCTTCGAGATAGGAACCGGACGCCATCAGGCGATCCGTCTCATTCGTCGGGCCCCTCGCCGAGCGAGCCCGGCGTGACGAAGCGGTCGAGCCGGCCGCCTTGCGCGGCCAGATCGCGCCAGTCCTCGATGGCAAAATCGATCACGGCGAGGCCGCAGGTCGGGTATTTCTGCGCCATCCGCGCGGCGGCATAGCGGTCGCCATGGCCGGCGAGCCTGGCGGCCAGCTCCTCGAAGCCGGGATTATGGCCGATCATGAGGAGCGTGCGGACGCCAGGATCCGTCTCCTGCACCACGTTGAGCAGGCGCTCGGGCTTGGCCTCGTAGATGCGCGGCTCGTAATGCGTCGGCGGCTTCTCCGGCAGCATCGGCTTGACCAGCTCCCAGGTCTCGGCCGTGCGCTTGGCCGGCGAGATCAGGACGAGATCCGGCAGCAGCAGCTCCTCGGCGAGATAACGCCCCATGACCGGGGCGGCTTCGCGTCCACGCGTGGCGAGCGGCCGGTCGCGATCGGCGGTGTTGGCGGGCCAGGCCGATTTGGCATGGCGCAGAAGCATGAGGCGGCGCATGGCCGCCATCTAACCATGGCTGGCGGGATTTGCGAGTGGCTTGGGCGTGGAAGCCCGTACTGCGGCGAGAAGCATCTCCATGAGACGACCCGAGTACAGCGCGATCAGCCGCTCGCGCCCGCCCGGCTGCATCTCCAGCGGCGCGAGCTGGCCGTCGATCAGCATGGTCGAGAAGCCATGGGTGATCGACCAGACGAACAGGATCTCGGCGAGATCGGCGTCATCGCCATAGCTCGACGGCAGCCGCATCAGCACATCGGCATCGACCTCTCGCCCCAGCGCCAGCTTGGTCTCCCGGACCAGGATGCCGAAGGCCCGGACGGCGGCGCGACGCAGATCGTCGTCCCCGCTCTTCAGGCCGAGCCGCCCGAAGACGACGCGGAAGCGGCCGGGCCGCGTCAGCGCGACCGCGAGATAGCCCTCGCAGATCGCCGCCAGCCGATCGCCGCCGGACGCCTCGGCCTTGGCGATGGCCGCCTCCATCGTCTGCGACAGATCGTCGAAGCCGAGCGTCGCGATCGCGGTCAGAAGGCCAACGAGATTGCCGAAATGATGCGCCGGCGCCGCGGGCGAAACCCCGGCCCGGCGGGCGCATTCGCGCAGGGTGAAGCCGCCGACGCCCTTCTCGGCCAGCACCGCCTCCGCCGCGTCGATCATCGCCTGGCGCAGGTCGCCATGATGATAGCCGCCGCGCTTGCCGACCTTGGTATCCATCGCACGCCCCGCCCGCACGCCGCCGCCATTAAACTTGACGCCGTTAAGATAACGCAATAGGACAAGCCCGCAACTAAACAGCGTCAAGATTGGAGCGCAGGATGCCTCTCAGCTTCGACGATGCCTTCACTCGGGCAGGCCAGCTCGCGATGATCGGTTGGGCCGCCTTGATCCTGCTGCCACGCTGGCGCGGCCTTTCCGCAGCGCTTGCCGGTTGGATCATCCCGGCCCTGCTCTCGCTCGGCTATGCCGTGCTGATCGCCGTCCATTGGCACGACGCCAAGGGCGGCTTCTCCTCGCTCGATTCGGTTGCGGCCCTGTTCGCCTCGAAGCCGCTGCTGCTCGCCGGCTGGGTGCACTACCTCGCCTTCGATCTCTTCCTCGGCAATTGGATGCTGCGCCGCTCGCAGGAACAGGCGATCCCGCATTGGCTGATGTTGCCGGTGCTGCCGATGGTCTTCCTGTTCGGCCCGTTCGGTTTCATCACCTACCTGCTGCTGGAAACCTGTTTTCGCCTGGCACGCGAAGACCGCATCGCCCGCCTGCAGGCCCGCCTTCCCACCTGGCTGCCCGATCTCGAGCTCGAGCCGCGCCTCACCGCCGCCGCCTTCGCCATGCTCGCCCTGGCCGCGCCGACCAGCCTCGCCTGGCTGATCGACACCCGGCAGTTCCATGGCGTCGATACCTGGATCAAGCCGCTGAAATTCGAGATCTCGGTCGCGTTCTACCTGCTGACTCTGGCGCTGTTCCTGCCGCTCGCGAGCGACCGCTTCCGCGCCTCCTGGCTCGGGCGCTACATGGTCTGGCCGGTGATCGTGCCGATCGTCCTCGAAGTGCTCTACATCGCCTGGCGCGCCTCGCGGGTCGAAGCCTCGCACTACAACCGCGACGACTGGATCGGCATCGCGCTCTACGCGCTGATGGGCATCGGCGCGGTGATGTTCACGATCGCGCCCGGCTTCCTCGCCTATGGGCTTTCCCGCCGCGATGCCGCCCCGCTGCCGGAGGTGGTGCGCTGGTCTCTGATCGTCGGGCTCGCCCTCACCTGCGTCTTCGGGCTTGCCAGCGGCGCGATCCTCAGTTCGAGCGCGAGCGGCCACTATGTCGGCATCGTGCCGGAAGCGCATCGGACGATGCCCTTCTTCGGCTGGTCGCTGACGATCGGGGATCTGCGCATCGCGCATTTCCTTGGCTTGCACGCCTTGCAGATCATCCCGGCGATCGGCGTGGCTCTCTGGTTGGCGAGCCGGCAGCGCAAGGCCGGGCTCGTTGCGCTCGGGACGGTCTCGGCCGCCTATGCCGCCATCACCGCGACGGCGCTCGTCGCGGCGCTGCAGGCGCGCCCGCTGCTCGGGCTGGGCTGACAGGCACTACGCATCATCGCCATCGGAGCCGGGCACAAGATCATCGTCGCCCGGCTCGTAGCGCAGCAGGTCGCCCGGCTGGCAATCGAGCACGGCACAGATCCGCGTCAGCGTATCGAAGCGCATGCCGCGGACCTTGCCGGACTTCAGCTGCGAGACCTGCTGCTCGGTCAGCCCGATGCGCTGGGCCAGTTCCTTCGAGCGCATCTTGCGGCGCGCCAGCATGACATCGAGTTCGACGATGATCGGCATCGTCGAACTCCTACACGAAACTCTGATTCTCGTCCGCGAGCCGGACCGCCTCCCTGAGGACCAGCCCGAAGGCGACCAGCGCCGCCCCTGCGGCCAGCACGCCGAACGTCCCCGGATCGAGCGTGATCGCCAATTGCTTCTGGCCTGACGGGTTGTCGAAGGTCAGCGCGACACTCTGCAGCGCCCGCGCCAGCGGCGTCGCCACACCCATTGCCGTCAGTAGCCAGCCGATCCGCGTGAGGCGCTGCGCGTTCTCCTCCTCCAGCACCTGGCCGCGACCGAAGCGGCCGAACAGGCTCGATAGCCGCAACATCGCGGCAACGAAGAGGCCCGCAGGTACGAGGCCGATCGTCAGCGCCGCCCAATAGCCGCGCTCCGAGAACGGGCCGACCGGGGCGCTGACGCCGATCGTGCCGCGGGCATAGGCGGCGAGCTGCTCGGGATCGCGCCAGAGCCAGACGGCGCCGAACGCCATCAAGGCCGCCGCCGCAATGCACAGGACGCGCGCAATCGTACTCATGCGCCGCAGCCTCGCCATGGGGGACCGCTCCTGCGCCGTGCTCACAAGGGATACCATGTCTCTTCACTCCGTGATTGATAAAATTAAACTAAGAGATGAATTTCTGAATGTCAAAACCATTCATCGGAAAACGCGATGCGCCCTGTTCTGCCCGCCACACTGCTGCTTTGCGGCCTGCTCGCCGGCTGCGGCCACGTCCCGCTGGCCTCTTTGCCGAAGCTGGCCAAGGTCGACATCAGGACGACCGACCTCGCCGAGCTGCGCGCCGGCATCAGCCTGCCGGCCGACATCCGCACCCTGCCCGGCGGCGTCACCATGACGCTCATCGCCTTGCCCAAGGATGGCGGGCGCCATGAACGCAAGGTCGTGCTGGAAGAAGTCCGCGAAGCCGCCGAGCTGGCGAAGCTGCCGGCGGTGGCTTCGCCGGGACGCCGCTTCACCCTGTTCAGGCTGAGCCGGGCCGACACCGCCCGCCTTGGCGCCTTCCGCGAAGAGATGTTCGCCGGCCCGCAGAACAGCGGCAATCGCGGCAGCCTGGCGCTGGGAGCCGACAAGGCTTGCCGCCTGGGCGAGCTGTCAGGCAAGCCGATCGCGATGTCAGGCTATCTCAGGACGTCGGAAACACAGGACTATGTCCTGCTGATGCGTGATTTCGATCTCAGGGACGCCGTCCGCGAGATCGATCCCAAGGTCGACCTCGCCACCGCGATCCCGCCTTGCGACACGGTGGCGGAGGCCAAGCTCAGCGGCTCTCCCGCCGCGCCATGAAGGCGAGCTTCTCGAACAGCGAGACATCCTGCTCGTTCTTGAGCAGCGCGCCGTGCAGCGGCGGGATCAGCTTGCGCGGGTCGCGCTCGCGCAGCACCTCGGGGCCGATATCGTCGGCGACGAGCAGCTTCAGCCAGTCGAGCAATTCGGAGGTCGAGGGCTTCTTCTTGATGCCCGGCACCTCGCGCACCTCGAAGAACAGGCGCAGCGCCTCCTCCATCAGTCGCTTCTTGATGCCAGGGAAATGCACCTCGACGATTTTCTGCATCGTCTCGGCGTCCGGGAAGCGGATGTAGTGGAAGAAGCAGCGGCGCAGGAAGGCGTCCGGCAGCTCCTTCTCGTTGTTCGAGGTGATGATCATTACCGGCCGCTGCGCCGCGCGGATCGTCTCGCCGGTCTCGTAGACATGGAACTCCATGCGGTCGAGCTCGAGCAGCAGGTCGTTCGGGAACTCGATATCGGCCTTGTCGATCTCGTCGATGAGCAGCACGGGCCGCACCGGCGAGACGAAGGCCTCCCAGAGCTTGCCGCGCTTGATGTAGTTGGCGATGTCGGAGACGCGGGCGTCGCCGAGCTGGCTGTCGCGCAGGCGGCTGACCGCGTCGTACTCGTAAAGGCCCTGCTGCGCCTTGGTCGTCGACTTGACGTGCCAGGTCAGCAGCGGCGCGCCGAGCGCGGCGGCGATCTCCTCGGCCAGCACGGTCTTGCCGGTGCCGGGCTCGCCCTTGACCAGCAGCGGCCGCTCCAGCCGGATCGCGGCATTGACCGCGACGGTCAGGTCCTCGGTGGCGACGTAGGAAGCGGTGCCGGTAAAGCGCATGCGGGACCTTCATATCGCTGGCTTGCGGCCATGCTGCTGCCGCGAACAGCATCGTGCTTAGAGGTCGACCGGCAACAGGGCAAGTTTTCGTCGGCCCCACGCGAGTTTTGGTTTGTGTTGCAAGGCTTTGCCAAGCAAAGCTTCGCGATCAGCAGCTTCGCTTGATTCTTCGAGGGTGACGTGGCCGGGACGATCGATCCTTCCGCCTATCGTGACGCCGTGGTCGTGCTCGCCACGGCCGGCGTGATCGTGCCCTTCGCCAAGCGTTTCCGGGTCAATTCCGTCGTCGCCTTCATGGCCTGCGGTGCCGTGCTCGGCCCTTATGGTCTCGGCGGGCTAGTCGCCAAGATCCCGATCCTCAGCACCATCACCGTCTCGAGCGCAGAGGCGCTCGCCGGCCCGGCCGAACTCGGCGTCGCCTTCCTGCTCTTCGTCATCGGGCTGGAACTGTCCTATGAGCGCCTTAAGACCATGCGCCGGCTGGTCTTCGGACTAGGCCTCGGGCAGGTTGCGTTCTCGGCCGCGGCGATCAGCGCCATCGCCTACAGCTTCGGACAGCCGGCTGCCGCGGCGCTGCTGATCGGCACGGCGCTCGCCCTGTCCTCGACCGCGATGGTGGTCGAGCTGCTCTCGGCCCATCGCCGCATGACCTCCTCGGCCGGACGCGCCAGCTTCGCCATCCTGCTCTGCCAGGACCTTGCGGTGATTCCGCTGCTCTTCCTGGTCAGCGTGCTCGGTGCGCAGAATGGCGGTTCGCTGATCGCCGGCCTGACCCAGGCGCTGCTGCAGGCGATTGCAGCCATTGCCGCGATCGTCGTGATCGGCCGCCTCGCCATGCGCCCGCTCTTTCGCCTGGTCGCATCGACGGATTCTTCAGAGAGTTTCATGGCGGCAACCCTGCTGGTCGCGCTCGGCACAGGACTGATCGCCGCCGGAGCCGGCCTCTCCATGGGGCTCGGAGCCTTCATCGCCGGGCTGCTGCTGGCGGAGACCGAGTATCGCCGCGCCATCGAGGTAACGATCGAGCCGTTCAAGTCGCTGCTGATCGGCGTCTTCTTCCTCACCGTCGGCATGAGCGTGAACCCTGCAGCCCTCGCGGCCCAGCCCGTTGCGATCCTGAGCATCGCCGCCGGGCTCTTCCTCGCCAAGGTCGCGATCACCTTCCTGTTCGCCCGCTACTTCAAACTGTCGGTGCCGACCGCGCTCGAAACCGCGATCATGGTCGGGCCCGGCGGCGAGTTCGCCTTCGTGCTGCTGACCGCGTCCGTCGCGGCCAAGCTGGTCGACCAGAACGCGGCCGCGCTCGTGCTCGCGGGCGTCTCGCTGACCATGATCTTCCTGCCGCTCGCTGCCCGCATGGCGCGAAAGCTCTCGGCACGCCTGGCGCCGGCCGTGAAAATTCCGGACGAAGCGAATATCCTGCCGCCGGACGATCATGCCCCCCGCGCCATTGTCGTCGGCCTCGGCCGCGTCGGCCGGCTGGTCGGCGAGATGCTCTCGCAGCACAAGGTGCCCTATATCAGCCTCGACGCAGACCCGGCCGTGGTCGCGACGCAACGCCGCGCCGGCCGCCCCGCCTTCTACGGCAACGCCACCCAGCCGGATTTCCTGCGACTCTGCGGCCTCGAGGAGGCGACCGCGCTGATCGTCACCATCGACAATCCCCGCGCCGTCGACGAGATCGTCGCGGCAGCGCGCGGCGTGCGGCAGGACCTCATCATCGTCGCCCGCGCCCGCGACGCCAAGCATGCGCGGCATCTGTACGAGCTTGGGGTGAACGACGCCGTACCTGAAACGATCGAAGCCAGCCTGCAATTGTCGGAAGCGGCGCTGGTCGGACTCGGCGTGCCGATGGGCCTCGTCATCGCCTCGGTGCACCAGCGCCGAGACGATTTCCGCAGCGAGCTCAAGCCGGCGAGCGCGCCGCAGCCCGCCCTGCCGCGCCATGCCCGCTCGCGGCGGCTGTGACGCCGGGCGCCTGATCCAGACTTACGCGAATTCCTTCCGCTCCGCCGGCTCAAGCCGCACGGACAGCGCTGTCGTCGCGGCCGGCGCCGGCTCGATACGCACCATTTTGCCGGCGGCGGCCGCCTGCATCGCCCGGCGCATATGGCCGTAGAACTGCTCCGCGCTGCTGTTCCAGCTGTGGCGCTTGGCCAGTTCCAGCCCGGCCTCGCGTGGCAGACGCAGGGCCGAGAGCGCAGCACTGCGCAGATCCTCGTGCAGCACCGCCGCTTCGCTGCCGGCGAAGACGTCGCTCGGTCCCTGCACCGGGAAGGCTGCGACCGGCAGCCCGCTCGCCGCCGCCTCCAGCAGCACGATGCCGAAGGTGTCGGTCAGGCTCGGAAAGACGAAGACGTCGGAGGAGGCATAGATCGCCGCGAGATCCTCGCCCTCGCGCGCCCCGAGGAAATGCGCCTCCGGGAAGGCGCGCATGAGGTCGGCACGGGCGGGGCCGTCGCCGACCACGACCTTGCTGCCGGGCAGGCGCAGCGACAGGAAGGCCTCGAGGTTCTTCTCGACCGCGACCCGGCCGACGCTGAGGAAGATCGGCCGCGGCAGGTCGAGCACGCTCTCAGGGCGCGGATGAAACAGCGAGAGATCGACGCCCCGGCCCCAGCGCAGGATGCGCTCGAAGCCATGGGCGCTGAGCTCCGCCTCGACGGTGGCCGTCGAGACCATCACGCCCGCCGCCGGCCCGTGAAAACGACGCAGGAAGCGGTAGCTCCAGCTTTCGGGGATCGGCCAGCGCGCCGCGACATATTGCGGAAAGCGGGTGTGGTAGCTCGTGGTGAAGGTGCGCTTCTGGGCCAGGCAGACGGCGCGCGTCAGCCAGCCGATCGGCCCTTCCGTCGCGATATGGATATGGTCCGGGGCGAACTCTGCGATCCGCCTCGCGACATGCCGGCGCGTCGCCAGTGCGATGCGGATGTCGGGATAGGACGGCAGGCCGACCTGCCAGAAGCCTTCCGGCGTCAGCATATGCGGTGTGACGCCGAACTCCGGCGCCGCCTCGACCATTCGCTCCAGCGAGCGCACCACGCCGTTGATCTGCGGGCGCCAGGCGTCCGTCGCGATCAGGACGCGCATCACGCGGCCTCGACGAGGCTCGGCGCTGGCGTCGGGCGTGCCATGACGGGCGCAAGCTTCTCGCCCTTCTGCCGATGCTGCGGCCAGCGGACGATCTCGAAGCGGCCATCGTCGTGCTCGACCACGGCCGTGCAGCTTTCGACCCAGTCGCCGGTGTTGATGTAGGTCAGCCCGCCGATCTCGCGCTGCGCGGCATGGTGGATGTGGCCGCAGATCACGCCGTCGGCCTTGTGACGGCGTGCCTCGTCGGCGAGGCACTGCTCGAACTCGCCGATATAGTTCACGGCGTTCTTGACCTTGTGCTTGGCCCAGGCCGAGAGCGACCAGTGCGGCAGGCGAAGGACGCGGCGGACCTTGTTGATGCCGTGGTTGAGCACGAGCGCGATCGTGTAGGCCCAGTCGCCGAGGAGTGCGAGCCATTTGGCATTGCGCACCACGAGGTCGAACAGGTCGCCGTGAATGACGAGCATGCGCTTGCCGTCGGCCGTCTCGTGGACGATGTCATCGACCAGCGTGATGCCGCCGAACTGCAGGCCGGTGTAGTCGCGCAGGAAGTCGTCGTGGTTGCCGGTAACGTAGATCAGCTTCGAACCTTTGCGCACCTTGCGCAGTAGCTTCTGCACCACGTCGTTGTGCGACTGCGGAAAGTACCAGCCGCTCTTCAGCCGCCAGCCATCGATGATGTCGCCGACCAGGTAGATCGTCGGCGCGTCATAGTCGCGCAGGAACTCCAGCACGAGATCCGCCTGGGCCCCGCGCGTGCCCAGATGCAGGTCCGAGATGAAGATGCTGCGAACCTGCTTGGCGTCGCTGTCGTCGCTCATGGCCGCCGGCCCATGCTGTTGCCTTGCCTGCGGCGTGTGTCTGATTTGCACTACGCTTTGATGACGCGGCGGCAAAAGCATGCTTTGCCTGCCCGCACAGGAACGGACCTTTCCGGGAGACGACCATGGATCTGGGTATCGCCGGCCGCACGGCCATCGTTTGCGCCTCAAGCAAGGGGCTGGGCCGCGGCTGCGCGCAGGCACTGGCCGAAGCGGGCTGCACCGTCGTCGTCAACGGCCGTGACGCCACGACGCTTGAGGACACCGCGGCCGCGATTCGTGCCAGCACCGGCGCGACCGTGATCGCCGTCGTCGCCGACGTCGGAACCAAGGCCGGTCAGGATGCGCTGCTCGCCGCCGCGCCCAATCCTGACATCCTCGTCAACAACAATGGCGGCCCGCCGCCCAAGCCGTTCCGCGAGGTGACGCGCGAGGGACTGCTCGAAGGCGTCGCGCAGAACATGGCGACCCCGCTGGAGCTGGTGCAGCGTGTGGTCGACGGCATGATCGAGCGACGCTTCGGCCGCATCGTCAACATCACGTCTGCCAGTGTTCTGACTCCGCTGACCGGGCTCGACGTCTCCTCCGCCGCCCGCGCCGGCCTCACCGCCTTCCTCGCCGGCGTCGCCCGCGAGATCGCCCATGCCAACGTCACCATCAACAACATCCTGCCCGGCGTGTTCGATACCGACCGGATCAAGACCGCGACCAACAAGGTCGCCGAGATGCAGGGAATCAGCATCGAGGAGGCGACGAAGCGCAGGCTCGCGGCCGTACCGGCCGGCCGCCTCGGCACGCCCGACGAGTTCGGCAAGCTCTGCGCCTTCATCGCCAGCGCCCATGCCGGCTACATCACCGGCCAGAACTTCCTGATCGACGGCGGCTCGTTCCGCGCCAATTTCTGAACCGGGCCAGCCGGGGCGCGTCAGTATGCGCTCCGGCTCTCACCCTCCAGTACCAAACCGAGACCAATGACCATCGCCTATCGCCGCGCCGTCCCGGAGGATACGCCTGCCTGCGTCGTTCTACGCGGCAGGACACGGGAGAACGCCTTCTCGGTCGAGCGCCTCGCGGAAGCCGGTGTCACGCTCGAAAGCTGGCAGGCCGGCATCGCCGATGGCAGCCTGCCGGGCCATGTCGCGACCGAGGCCGATGAGATTATCGGCTACTGCTTCGGCGAGCGCGAGACCGGCGAGATCGCCGTGCTGGCGCTGCTGCCCGACCATGAGAACAAAGGTGTCGGACGGACCTTGCTG
This sequence comes from Allobosea lupini, assembly GCF_900109525.1. Taxonomy (GTDB): domain Bacteria; phylum Pseudomonadota; class Alphaproteobacteria; order Rhizobiales; family Beijerinckiaceae; genus Allobosea; species Allobosea lupini. The sequence goes on from NZ_FOAN01000018.1 coordinate 20,863, forward strand.
AACCTGGTCGTCGCCGACTTCAGGGAGCTTGGCTTCGCTAGATTGTTCCTCAGTTGCTCGCCCGATCCGGCGGTGCGCTCCTATGGCTTCTATCGGCATCTGGGCTGGACCTCGACCGGCACGTTCGACCACAGGGACGACGAGATCCTCGAATACCGCCTCGCCTGAACCGCATCGCCATCGCGTCCCGCAGCGCGCCGGTCCGGTTTGCAAGATCGGCGCTTGGAACGGCTCGGCGCTCGTGGTCTAAGGACTGGAGGTCTTGCACAAGACTTCCATTCCTCGCGCCCGACCTGTTCCCTTGTCACCGCTCCTCGGCATCAGCCTCAAGCTGCTCTCGGCCCTGTCGTTCACGCTGATGTCAGCCGGCATCAAGACGCTGGCCTCGCGCTATCCGACCGGCGAGCTCGTCTTCTTCCGCTCGTTCTTCGCGCTGATCCCGCTGATCATCTGGCTGGCCTGGCGGCATGAATTCCCCGAGGCGCTCAAGACGAGCAATCTGCGCGGCCATCTCAAGCGCGGCGTCATCGGCTCGACCGGCATGTTCCTCGGCTTCGCCGCGCTGCATCTGCTGCCGCTCTCGGACGCGGTCGCGATCGGCTATGCCGCGCCGTTGATCGTCGTCGTGCTGGCGGCGCTGATCCTGAAGGAGCGCGTGCGCATCTATCGCTGGACCGCGGTCGCCGTCGGCTTCCTCGGCGTGCTCCTGATGCTCTCCCCGCATATGGGCGCGCAGGCCTTCGGCCACGGGCTCTCGGGCGGCCCGGCCATCGGCGCCCTGCTCGCGCTTGCCGGCGCCTTCTGCTCGGCCTTCGCCTCGATCGAGGTCCGGCTGCTGACCCATACCGAGAAGACCGGCGCCATCGTCTTCTATTTCATGTCGCTGACCTCGCTGCTCGGTCTGCTGACGCTCGCGCTCGGCTGGACCGTGCCTGACCTGAAGGACTTCATCCTGCTCGTCACCATCGGCGTGCTAGGCGGTCTCGGCCAGATGCTGCTGGTCCAGGCCTATCGCTATGGCGACGCCTCGCTGATCGCGCCGTTCGAGTATTCGACGATGATCTGGGCGACCGCGCTGGGCTGGTTCGTCTTCGGCGAATGGCCGGTCCAGGCGGTGCTCATCGGCTCGCTGATCGTGATCGCGTCGGGCATCTACGTCATCCTGCGCGAGAAGCAGCTCGGCCTGCTCAAGAAGGAGACGCGCGAGGCCGGCCCGTCCCGCTCGGTCTGAAGCCACTCGACTTGCCGCCTGGAGCGATCCAAGGCATTGTCCGCTAAGACAAACCAATCGTTCTCTTTCCCAAACGGCACATTCTGGACGGGCAAGAGGAGCGACGGCAGGCATGAGCACAATGGGCATCGAAACCAGGGAACGTGGCGGCCGGGAGCTCGCATCCGGCGCGCAGGTGATTTCGGGCCAGCTCGGCAAGACCATCCAGCGGCTGCGCAAGGCCTACAACCTGTCGCTCTCGGAACTGGCCGAACAGTCCGGTGTCGCCAAGTCGATCATCAGCCAGATCGAGCGCAACGAGACCAATCCGACGCTGGCGACGATCTGGCGGCTGTCGCAGGCGCTCGATGTCTCGATCGAGCGCGTGCTCTCGAACAACGAGGAAGAGGCCTTCATCGAGAAGATCGCCCGGCCCGACACGCCGATCCTGGTCTCGGAGGACGGCAAGCTGCGCCTCGCCATCATCGGCTGGATCAAGACGGTCGAATGGCTGCAATGGTACGAGGTCAGCGCCGAGCCGGGCGGCGAGCTCGATTCGGAAGGGCATCAGCGCGGCTCGATCGAATCGCTCTCGGTCAGCGCGGGCGAGTTCGAGGTCGATGTCGGCGGCATCACCCAGCGCGCCAAGGCCGGCGAGACCCTGCGCTATCGCTGCGACCGCCAGCACATCGTCCGCTGCATCGGCGACCAGCCCGGCACCGCCCTGATGGTCTGCATCCTCAAGGCCGCGGTGATGGACTAGACGCAGTCACGGCCATCGCCCCTGCGCCTTGACGAAGTCGACGAAGGCGCGAAGCGGCGCCGGCAGATGACGCCTGCCCGGATAGTACAGGAACGGCCCGGGGAAGCGCTCCCACCAGGATTCGAGAACGGGCTCCAGCGCGCCGTTGTCGAGATGAGGCCGCAGCCAGTCCTCGAAGAGCTGGATGACGCCGCTGCCCGCAATCGCTGCCTCGACGGCAAGGTCGATCGCAGCGCCGGCACGAACGATGAGCGGGCCGCTCGGCTCCACGCGGACGATCTCGCCGTCGCGCTCGAATTCCCAGGATGTCATCGCGCCGCTCGAGAAGCGGCCGCGCAGGCAGGCATGGCCCAGCAGGTCGCGCGGATGTTCAGGCCGCCCGCAGCGATCGAGATAGGCGGGCGACGCCGCCGTCGCAAAGCGCTGTTCGGCCGGGCCGATCGGCACCGCGATCATGTCCTGCTCCAGACGCTCGCCATATCTGATCCCGGCATCGCAGCCCGAAGCGAGCATGTCGACGAAGCTGTCCTCGGCGATCACCTCCAGAGTGATGTCGGGATAGGCGGCGAGAAAGGCCGGCACGATCCTGGGCAGCACGAGCCGCGCCGCGCTGACCGGCACGTTCAGCCTCAGCGTCCCGGCAGGCCGATCGCGGAAGCCGTTGACGACGTCGAGCGCCGCCTCGACCTCTCCGAGCGCCGGTCCCAGCCTGTCGAGCAGGCGGGCTCCCGCTTCGGTCGGCGCGACGCTGCGCGTGGTGCGGTTGAGGAGGCGCACACCGAGCCGCGCTTCGAGCCGCCGCACGGCCTCGCTGAAACTTGAGGCGCTGCCATTGCTGGCCCGCGCCGCATCGCGGAAGCCGCCGGCGCGCGCAACCGCGACGAAGGCCGTGAGGTCGCCAAGATCAGCCGCCATTGTTCGCTTTCCCGAACAGCCCGTGCCGATTGAGCTGTCTTATCCATTATATGCCGACCGCGTACATGCTCGGTCAAGCCAAAGGAGACAGGTCAATGACGGACATCGGCAAAGTCGGAACATTCATGCTCGGCACGCGTCGGGTGAAGCGCATGGGCTATGGCGCCATGCAACTGGCGGGGCCGGGCGTGTTCGGCCCGCCCAAAGATCGGCAGGCAGCTCTTTCAGTCCTGCGCGAAGCCGTCGCCAGTGGCGTCGACCACATCGACACCAGCGATTTTTATGGCCCGCACGTCACTAACCAGATCATCCGCGAGGCGCTCCACCCCTATCCGGACGATCTCGTAATCGTCACGAAGATCGGCGCAAAGCGCGGCGCCGGCGGCTCCTGGAATCCGGCTTTCTCCGCCGAGGAGCTGACCAGCGCAGTTCATGACAACCTGCGCAATCTCGGTCTGGATGCTCTCGACGTTGTCAATCTGCGCGTCATGTTCGATGTGCACGGGCCTGCCGAAGGCTCGATCGAGGCACCGCTTACCGCGCTCGCCGAATTGCAGCGCCAGGGCCTAGTCCGCCATATCGGGCTCAGCAACGTAACTCCGAAGCAGCTGGCGCAGGGGCGCGGCATCGCCGAGATCGTCTGCGTGCAGAACCAATACAATCTCGCGCATCGGCATGACGACGCCCTGATCGATGACCTCGCCGCTGCCGGGATAGCCTATGTGCCGTTCTTCCCACTCGGCGGCTTCACGCCGCTGCAATCGACCGCACTGTCCGATGTCGCCAAGGCGCTCGATGCGACCCCGATGCAAGTGGCGCTGGCTTGGCTCCTGCAGCGCGCGCCCAACATATTGCTGATCCCCGGCACGTCGTCGACCGGCCATCTGCGCGAAAATCTGGCGGCAGTGGAACTCCAGCTTCCGGCTGATGCGTTGAGCATGCTGGACCGGATCGCGGCAGGCGCAGCGACCGTCTGAGTATGGGGTCCGGCTAGCCCGCGGGTTTCGGCGGCCTCGCCGGCCCCTGCACCGCCGGCAGCGACTTCAGGTACTCAGCCATCGCCAGCCGGTCGGCATCCGAAAGTTGCGCCATGTTGCGCACCACTGCAGCCATCGAGCCGCCGACATTGTCGAAGCTCGGCGTGAAGCCGGTCTCGAGCAGCTCGGCAATCTCGGCCTTGGACCATTTGCCGAGCCCGTCCTCGGCCTGGGTGATGTTCTGCACCCAGCCCTTGCCCTCGGGATCGGGACCGCCGGCAAAGCGCGTTGCCTGGACGATCGCGCCGAGCCGGTTGCGGCTGGAATGGCATTCGGCGCAGTGGCCGGGACCGTTCACCAGATAGGCGCCGCGATTCCATTCCTCGCTCTTGGAGGGATCTGCCTTGAACGGCGCGCCGTCGAAGAACAGCAGCTTCCAGCCGCCGACCAGGCGGCGGATGTTGAAGGGGAAGCCGAGCTCATGGGCCGGCGCCTTGCCCTCGACCGATGGCAGCGTGCGGATATAGGCGAGGAGATCGGCCACCGCCTTGGCCGGCATCTGCCGGTAGGAGGTATAGGGAAAGGCCGGGTAATAGTGCTGGCCCGAGGGCGAGACGCCCGCAGTCATCGCCTGGATGAAGTCGGCCGTGCCCCAGTTGCCGATGCCGTCACGCGTATGCGGCGAGATATTGGGCACATGGAACTTGCCGAAGGGCGATTCCAGCACCAGCCCGCCGCCCAGCCTGCTCTTGTCGTCCTGCCCCGGCGTCGCGTGGCAGGAGGCGCAGCCGCCGGCCGCGAACAGCAGCTTGCCGTTCTCGAGATCCGGCGCCGGCAGCGTGCCGACCTCGGGCCCAGGCGAGACCACACGCGGATCGGTGAGGACGAAGAAGCCGGCAACGCCGAACGCGATGAAGACCAGAAGCGTGATCAGCAGGCGGCGCATCGGTTCCTCATTCGGTTGTCCCGGGCAAACAACGCTCGTATCGCGACAGGGTTCGAGCCGAACCTCGCAGACACGAATGGAGCGGGCCTTCCCTCAAGGAAGCCCGCTCCTTCGATCAGGTCAAATCTGGCGGCTTGAAGCCGCCCGTTACTTCTTGATGCGGTAGGTCTCGTGGCAGGTGCCGCAATTCTTGGTGGCGTCACCAAAAGCGGTGCGGAAGCCGGCGAGATCGGTCACCGCAGCGCCCTTGGCGGCATCCGCCTCGAACTTGGCGAAAGCGGCCTTGAAACCGGCCTGGTCCTCCCAGATCTTCGGCGCCGCCGTGGTCTCGCCGCCGGTCTTGGCGCTGTCCGGATAGAGGCCCGGCATCTTCTTGGCGGCGTCGCCATAGACCTTGAATACCGCCTGCGCCTTGGCGGCATCGAACGGCGCCTCGCCCTTGGCCATCGCCGCGCCCTCGCGCGTCGCGGCGCCGACCGCCTTCATCGCGTCGCGCCGCTCGGAGATCGGGTTGGCCTGGGCCAGTACGGCGGAAATGCCGACGGCGAGACCGAGGGCGACGAAAGCAGAGCGAAGCATGCGTGGGAATCCTCCGGAAGGCAGCGCCGGACCCGGCGCTGTTTTGAACTCTTCCAGATCACCTGACGTGCACGACAGCGCCAAGTCGCATTGTCGTGAATCTCCTTGCAAGGAAGCAAACGCCTCCTTGCATCAAGAGAGATAGCCCGCCGCCTTCAACGTCGAGAACACCTTTGGTGGGGTCGCCGGCATGTCGATCGCCTTGATGCCGGCAGCGCGGTTCAGCGCATCGACCATGGCGTTCATCACCGCCGGGCAGGCACCGATCGCCCCGGCCTCGCCTGCGCCCTTCACGCCGAGGGCGTTGGTGACACAGGGCACATTGCGCGTCTCGAAATGGAAGTTCGGGATGTCGATCGCGCGCGGCAGGGCGTAGTCCATGAAGGTCGCGGTCAGCATCTGGCCGGACGAATCGAAGCGGATCTCCTCCATCAGCGCCTGGCCGATGCCCTGGGCCGCACCGCCATGGACCTGCCCCTGCAGCATGATCGGGTTCAGCGTCACGCCGAAATCGTCGACCACGACATAGTTCTGGATTTCGGTGCCGCCGGTCGCCGGGTCGACCTCCAGCTCGACGACATGCGTGCCGTTCGGATAGGTCGCCTCCGGCGGCGTCCAGCTCTGATGCACGCTGAGCTGCTCGGCCTTGGCGCCGGGCAGGTTGGCGATCGCCTTGAGATCGAGCGCCTTGTCGGTGCCGACGATTCGCACGGCCCCGTCGACGATCTCGAGATCGCCCGGGGCGGCCTCGAGCGCCTCCGAGGCGAGGCTCTTGAGATTGTCCGCGAGGATGCCGGTCGCCGCATTCAGCGCCGCGCCGCCCACCGGGATCGAGCGCGAGCCGCCGGTGCCCGAGCCGGTCGCGATCCGGTCGGTGTCGCCCTGCACGACCTTGATGCGGTCGAGCGGGATGTCGAGATGCTGGGCGACGAGCTGCGAATAGGCGGTCTCGTGGCCCTGCCCGTTCGACTGGGTGCCGATCAGCACGGTGACGGTGCCGTCCTTCTCCAGGATCACGGTCGAGCTCTCCGGCCCGCCGCCGCCGCAGGCCTCGATATAGCAGGCTAGGCCGATGCCGCGGAGCTTGCCGGCCTTCTGCGAGCTCTTCAGGCGGCTCTTGAAGCCCTTCCAGTCCGCCACCTCCATGGCGCGGCGCATATGGCCCTCGAACTCGCCGGAATCGTAGACCGGCCCGGTCTGCGTCTTGTGCGGCATCTCGGCCGGCTTGACGAAGTTGAGCGCCCGCACCGCATCGGGGCTCTTGCCGGTCTCGCGCGCGATCGCATCGACCAGGCGCTCGATCAGATAGGCCGCCTCGGGCCGCCCGGCACCGCGATAGGCGTCGACCGGCGTCGTATGGGTGAAGACGCCGCGGAAGCGGACATGCACCGCCGGGATATTGTAGCAGCCCGGCGTCATCGTCGTGCCGACCCAGGGGATGAAGGGCCCATACTGCGAGAGATAGGCGCCCATGTCGGCGGCGAGATCGACCTTGAGGCCGATGAACTTGCCGCGCTTGTCGAGCGCCATCGTCGCGGTGGTGAGATTGGCGCGGCCGTGGGTGTCTGCGAGGAAGTGCTCGGTACGGTCCGCGACCCAGCGCACCGGCCGCTTCAGCTTCTCGGCCGCGACCATGGTCAGCGGGTATTCGCGGTACATGAAGATCTTGGTGCCGAAGCCGCCGCCGACATCGGGGGTGATCACCCGGATGCGGGAGGGATCGACCTTGAGGATGTAGTTGGCGAGGATGTCGCGCGTGCCGTGGCTGCCCTGGCTGCCATGCGTCAGGGTCCAGCGCTTGGTCGCCTTGTCGTATTCGGCGATGCAGGCGCGCGTCTCCATGTAGTTGGAGGCGAGGCGGTTGTTGACGATGGTGATCGAGATCGTCCGGTCGGCCTTGGCGAAGGCCTTCTCCGTCCGCTCGCGATTGCCCTGCTCCGCCTCGAAGGCGACATTGCCGTCGCGATCTGACCAGACCTGCGGCGCTCCGCTCTCGAGCGCCTCGGCGATGCCCGTGATCGACGGCAGCGTCTCGAACTCGATCTCGATCGCCTCGGCGGCGTCGCGCGCCTGGTCGAGCGTCTCGGCGACGATGAAGGCGATGGCCTCGCCGACATGGCGCACCGTGTCGGTCGGCAGCACCGGCACCGAATTCGGCTTCACGTTCTTGCCGGAGATGTCCTTGATGAGCCCCTTGCAGGGGATGTCACCGAGATGCGCGACGTCCTCGCCGGTCAGGATCAGCTTGACGCCCTTGCGCTTCAGCGCCGCCTGCTTGTCGACGATCTTGAACTTGGCATGCGCGTGCGGCGAGCGCAGCACATAGGCGTGCAGAGCGCCCTCGACCGCGGTGTCGTCGGTATAGCGGCCGGTGCCGGTTGTCAGGCGCTGATCCTCGACCCGCCGCACCGGCTGGCCCATCCCGAACTTCATCGGACGCATCGGCAAACTTCCTTCGGATCACTCGAATGAGAAAGACTGGCGCAGGATAGCCGCGCCGTCACCCCAGTCCATATAGGGGGGCCGGGATGCGCCGGGCGCAAGCAGGCGGGACTTGAAACTCAGCGGATCATGCGCGCGGCGCTGTCTGCCATGCTCACCATCATGTTGTAGCTGGAGACGATCCGGTTGGCGTCGCCCGCCGCGCCCTTGCGGACGTCGCCCTTCGACTTGCCGAGCTTCTCGCGGAAATCGCGCAGGTTGCCGAGCCAGGAGCTGGCCGAGGAATCGATCATCGGCACGCCGGACGCATTCTTGTCCTTGAACGCGTCCATCTCCTTGATCGCGCCGGAATAGCCGGCGAGCGCCGTATCGAAGGCCGCCAGGTCGACGATCGGCTTCTCGTTGCTCGGCATCACGTCCATGACGGCACGGGCATTGATCATGATGTTGCGCAGCTGCCAGCGGGCCTGCCGGCCCTCGCTCGCCTCGATCGCGGCGAGTTCGCGCGCGTCGATGCCCTTCTTGTAGCCGTTGAGCTGATTGCCGAACACGGTCCGCTCGCGCAGGAAAGCCTCCGCCGCCGGCACCATCTTGGCATGCAGCTCGCGGCCCTCGGCGACATTGTCGCCGCGATAGTCCTTGCGCTCGTAATAGCGCTCGGCCCGGGTGATCAGCGGCGCCAGCTCCTGATAGGCGGCGATATAGCGCTTCACGGCGGCGTCTAGCTCCGGCTGCGCCGGCGGCTGGCCGGCGGCCGCCTCGGCCTTGGCGATCTCGTCCTTGACGTCATAGAGGCTGTAGAGCCCGTAATCGATGTAGCGCTCCTTGCCGGTCGGGCCCTTCTTCAAGTCGACCCAGCTCTTGTAGCGATCCCAGGATTCGATCGCCCGGATCGTCCGGTTGGAAAGCGAGGTATAGGCATTCGACTTGGCGATCGCCGCCTGCAGCTCCGGATCCTGCGCCGGCTTCTTCGCTGCTGTCTGCGGGGCGGCCTGCGAAAAGGCGGGCGGCGCTGCGGACACGGAGCAAAGCAGGGCTGCCAGGGAGAGGCTCAGCAGGCGGGAGGCCTTCATAGGGCACCTTTGGTCGACCACGGCCGGATTTGAGGCCGCGCCACGTTATCGACGCTGGTGCCGCTGACCGCAACCGGAAGGCGATGCACCTCGTCGATACCTTCAAAGCCTTCATCCTGCCGAGCGCTCCTCAGGATGAGGGCTCAGGGGATGTCAGCGCTCTACGGGTTCTCCCCGCATCGCCCAATCCTTGAAGCCGCCGATATAGTGGCTGTCGATGTCGAGTCCGGCCGCCTGCGCGAATTCCAGCGCCCGCAGCGAGCGCACCCCGGCGGCGCAGGAGAGCACGACGCGCTTGCCCGGCTCGTTCGGCAGGTCGGCAGGATCGAATTGCGACAGCGGCCGCGACACCGAGCCCGGAATGCGGCCGGCGGCGAACTCATGCGGCTCGCGCACGTCGACGATGAGGATCGAGCCATCGGCCAGGCCCGCCTTGACGGCATCGATGTCGAGGTCGTGTACGATCATGCTGCTGCTCGCGGTCGCTCAGTTCAGGAGCTTCACCAGATAGAGGCTGAGCGCCGGAAATGCCACGCAGATGCCGAGCCTGATCACGTCGGCTGCGACGAAGGGCAGCACGCCGCGATAGATCCGCGTCACCGGCACGTCGCGCGCCAGCGAGGCGACGACGAAGACGTTGAGACCGATCGGCGGGCAGGTCATGCCGATGCCGACCACGATCAGCACGAGGATGCCGAACCAGATCGCGATGTCGTCGGTCGGCATGCCGAAATCGAGCGCCGTCACGATCGGGAAGAACACCGGCAGCGTCAGCAGGATCATGGCGAGCTCGTCCATCACGCCGCCGAGCACGATGTAGAACAGCAGGAGGCCGACCAGCACGGTATAGGGCGCCCAGCCCGACGCCACGATCATCTCGGCCGCCGCCGTCGGCACCTGCGTCAGCGCCAGGAAGGCGTTGAACACCTCGGCGCCGAGGAGGATGGCGAAGATCATCGCCGAGGTCTCGGCCGTCTGCAGGATCGCCTGCTTGACGCCGTCGAAGCCGAGCGTGCGCCGGAACAGGCCTATCGCCAGCATGATGAAGGCGCCGACCGACGCTCCCTCCGTCGGCGTGAAGACGCCGCCATAGATGCCGCCGACCACGATCACCGCGACCGCCAGCGCCGGGATGACGCCGAGCAGCAGCGGCCAGCGCTCGCGCCAGGGCGTGCGCTCATGGGCGGGTGCGAGCGTGCCGTCGACGCGCGACATGATCCAGATGGTGATGCAATAGAACGTCGCCGCCATCAGCCCGGGGATCAGCGCCGCCTGGAACAGCTTGGCGATGTTCTGCTCGGTCGAGATCGCATAGACGACGAGGATGACAGAGGGCGGGATCAGGATGCCGAGGGTGCCGCCGACCGCGGTGACGCCGCAGGCGAAGCCGGGATCGTAGCGATAGCTGCGCAATTGCGGCAGCGCAGCGCGGGCGAAGGTCGCGGTGGTCGCGACCGAGGAGCCGCAGATCGCGCCGAAGCCGGTGCAGGCCCCGATCATCGCCATGCCGAGGCCGCCGCGGCGATGGCCGACGAAGGCGGAAGCCGCCTTGAAGAGGTCGCCCGCCAGCCCGGAACGCTCGGCGAAGGCGCCCATCAACACGAAGAGCGGGATCACCGAGAGCGTGTAATTGGCGAAGATCTGATACGGCGTGGTGCGGATGTAGTTGAGGAAGGGCTCGAGCCCGTTGAGCTGGATATAGCCGGCGCTGCCGACGACCAGCATGGCGAGGCCGATCGGCAGGCGCAGCGCCATCAGCGCCAGCATGACGGCAAAGCCAGTGATCGCAAGAGATGCGCCGCTCATCGGGGCTGCCTCATGAGGCGGCTGGCGCTGACGAAGGCGGCGAGCGCCACGAAGCCGGCGAGCACCGCGCAGAGCGCGATCGGCAGATAGGCCGGCAGCTGCAGCACCATGGTGTTCTCGCCGCTGGCGAGCGCCGAGCGCGCGCCGACGCCGAGCCGCCAGGCGATCAGCGCCATGGCGAGGCCGTAGACCACGTCCCAGAGCGCATCGATGCCGTCGCGCCAGCGCTGCGGCAGCTTCAGGGTGAAAGTGTCGACGAAGATGTTGCCGCGCTTCAATTGGCAGAGCGGCAGGAAGCAGAAGGCGGCGACCGCGGTCGCCATCTGCACCAGCTCGAAATCGCCGGGCACGCCGGCGGCGCCGACCAGATCGCTGCGCAAGGTCACGCTGACCACGACCATGGTCGCGACCGCGATCAGCAGCGCACCGCCGACGAGCGCAACCGTCTCCGCCACCGCGTCGATGCGCGATGGCGGCCGCTCTTCCCCTGCCCTGTCGGTCATCGCGTCAGGCGGCGTTCTGGTGCTTGGTCAGGGCGGCGCGAGCAGAGGCGAGCAGCTTCTCGCCGTCGAGGCCCTTGTCCTTGGCGGTCTTGAGCCAGCCCTCGATCACCGGCGCGGTCGCCTTCTGCCAGCGCTCGGCCTCGGCCTGCTCCAGCGTGACGATGCTGTTGCCGCGCTTCTTGACCATCTCGGACACGACGACAGCCTGCTCGTCCCAGACCTTGCCGGCCATCGCCGCTGCCGCAGCGCCGGAGTTCTTGTCGATGATCGCCTTGAGGTCGGGCGCCAGGCCTTCGTACTTGGCCTTGTTCATGGCGAGCACGAAAGTCGCGACATAGAAGGTCGGCGAGCCCGGGATCTCGGTATGGTTCTTGACCAGCTCCTGGACCTTGATCGACGGCACGACCTCCCAGGGCACGACGCAGCCGTCGATGACGCGCTGCGCCAGCGATTCCGGCACCTGCGGGATCGGCATGCCGATGGCGTTGGCGCCGAGCGCGCGCAGCGCCTCGCCGGCGAGCCGGGTCGGGAAGCGCAGCTTGAGGCCCTTCAGGTCCTCCATCGTCTTCACCGGCTTGTTGGCATGAATCAGCCCGTGATCATGCGCCCAGAAGCAGATCGGATGGACGTCCTTGAACTCGTCCTTGAGGTGCTCCGCGGCATAGTCGGTCAGCGCCAGCGAGTTCACCAGCGCCCGCTTGTTCGGCACGAAGGGCAGTTCGAACGCCTCGATGCCGGTGAAGCGGCCGGGCGTGTTGCCGGGCAGCGTCCAGACGATGTCGACGACGCCGTCGCGAGCCTGGTCGTAGAGCTGCGGCGGCGTGCCGCCGAGCTGCATCGACGGGAAGATGTCGATCTTGATCCGGCCGTTCGATTCGGCGCCGACCTTGTCGGCCCAGGGCTTCAGGAACTTGGAATGCCCGTTCGCCACCGGCGGCAGGAAGTGGTGCATGCGCAGCGTCACTTCCTGGGCATTGGCGCGCGTGGCGCGCAGCACGGCGGGCGCAGCAACGGCCGAGCCGGCGAGCGTCAGGAATTTGCGGCGGTCAAAAGTCATTACATCCCTCCCCTGGGAAAAATCGGTGGTTGCGGTCGCCCCTGCCGCGGGCTTTCGGCGGCCTCGCCGCCCGTCCCGTCTCGCGTCTTGCACTATTGAGGTGGAAACCGGCCTGAACGCAAGCCGGGAGGCCGTCGCTGACGGCCTCCCGGTCATAATAGTTTCATCTGCAACCAATTGGCAAGCGGCGGAGACGCCGCGCCGGCTCAGGCGAGCGGCGGGATGCGCAGCACCCAGCCCGGCTGGATCAGGTCGGGATCCTTCACCGGCGGGGTGTTGGCCTTGACGATCTCGGTGTACTTGGCGCCCTTGCCCTTGCCGTAATGCTCCTCGGCGATCTTCCAGAGCGTATCGCCCTTCTTGACCGTGTAGAACACCGCGGCTGCCGCCTCCTTGTTGACGATCAGCTCCGATTCGACCGAGCCGACGCCGGCGGTGTTGCCGATCGCCAAGATGATCTTCTCGGCCTCCTCCGTGGTCATCGCCTTGCCGGAGACCTTCACCTTGTCGCCCGAGACGTCGATCTTGACGTCGGACGGCAGGCCATGGCCCGCCAGTTCCTTCTGCAACTGATCAGCCGTTGCCGCATTGGCCGAGCTCGACCCGAAGATCTTGGCGCCGGCTTCCTTGATGAAACTGAACAGACCCATGGCGTATTCTCCTCATGCGCTGGCCGCCCCGCCAGGATTGGCCGAACGATCGGGCTTCGCGCAACGCGACAGCCTTGGAGCATGTTCTGGTCGCAAAAATGGCAATCACCTTGCGGAACATATCCCGAGGCGGGCAACACATGAAGCCGACTCGGAACGACAACTGCAAGACGAAACCGTCACGAGACGAAGCCTGACGACTGCCCTTCCCTCGCGTCGCCGGCACTGGCAGAACGGTGCCAAGCCGGCAGGCTCCGTCATCGATATCCAGGAAAGGCCACCCATGACCGCCCTCTCCCTCGACCAGGCCAGCGTGATCGTCGACGGCGCCCTGAAATACGCCCGCGAGAACGGGCTGAAGCCGCTCGCCATCGCGGTGCTCGACGCCCGCGGCGCGCAGAAGTTCTTCCTGGCGCAGGACGGCACCAGCCTGAAGCGCGGCGAGATCGCGCTCGGCAAGGCCAATGGCGCGATCGCGCTCGGCGTCGGCCCGCGCACCCTCAACAAGATGGCGCTGGAGCGCCCGCACTTCATCAACGGCGTCGCCCTCTCGGTCGGCGGCCCGGTCGTCCCCGTGCCCGGCGGCGCGCTGATCCGCGATCCCGGCGGCAACCTCATCGGCGTCGTCGGCATCTCCGGCGACACCTCGGACAATGACGAGGCGGCGGCGCTCGCCGGCATCGCCGCCGCTGGGCTCACCGCCGAAACCGGCGGCTGAAAGCCCCATCCCGCATGCGATCGGGCCCGCCCGGCCTTGCGCGATGTCGCATTGCAAGGCCCGCGGATTTCCGGCAACGGGGGGCGACCGGCGGCCCTTGAAGCCGTCCTGAGGAACGAAGACCCATGAACATCGCCGCCACCATCGAGGGTGAGACCGTCGAGACCGACGCGCTGATCATCGGCGCCGGCCCCTGCGGCCTGTTCGCCGTGTTCGAGCTCGGCCTGCTCGACATCAAGGCCCATCTCGTCGACATCCTCCCAAAGGTCGGCGGCCAATGCGCCGAGCTCTATCCGGAGAAGCCGATCTACGACATTCCCGGCTTCCCGCTCGTCACCGGCCAGGGGCTGGTCGACAATCTGATGGAGCAGATCAAGCCCTTCGGCGCGACCTTCCATCTCAACCAGATGATCGAGGCGGTCGAGGTGCTCGGCTCAGCCGAGGCCCCGCGTTTCCGCCTGCGCACCGATGGCGGCACGGTGTTCGAGGCCAAGACGGTGCTGATCGCCGCCGGTGGCGGCTCCTTCCTGCCCAAGAAGCCCCCGATTCCCGGCATCGAGGCCTATGAGGGCCGCAGCGACGGCGGCGGCGTGCACTATGCCGTGCGCAAGATGGAGGCCTTCCGCGGCCGCGAGATCCTGATCGTCGGCGGCGGCGATTCGGCGCTCGACTGGACGCTGAACCTGCAGCCGATCGCAAAGCGCGTTACGCTGATGCATCGGCGCGACGATTTTCGCGCCGCGCCGCATTCGGTCGAGCAGATGCGCGCCCTCGTCGCCTCCGGTGCGATGGATCTGCGGCTCGGCCAGGTCATGGGCCTCAAGGGCGAGGGCAACGAGCTGCACGGCGCGATCTGCCGTGACAATGCCGGCGTCGAGTTCGAGATCGCCTGCAACACGATGCTGCCCTTCTTCGGGTTGACGATGAAGCTCGGCCCGATCGCCGACTGGGGTCTGAACCTCCACGAGAACCTGATCCCGGCGGACACCGAGAAGTTCGAGACCAATGTGCCTGGCATCTTCGCGATCGGTGACATCAACACCTATCCCGGCAAGCTGAAGCTGATCCTCTCGGGCTTCCACGAGGCGGCGCTCGCCGCCCAGAAGGTCCACCGCTACGTCTATCCGGAGAAGCGGCTGACCTTCCAGTACACGACCTCGTCGAGCGCCCTGCAGAAGAAGCTCGGCGTGGCTTGAGCCCTAAGCGTCATTCTCGGGCGAAGCGAAGCGCAGACCCGAGAATCTCATGACGAGAAGGCGCTATTGGAGTCTCTTCCGGCCTGAGATGCTCGGCTCAAGGCCGAGCATGACGTTGCTTGCCCCTACCGCACCACCGATATCGCCGACGCGGACGGCAGCATCTCATGTGCGGCCATGTCGTGCGCCGGGCGCGAGACCGGCTCCGGCGGCACCGGCTGGATGCGCGTCGCCGGCGAGCCCGAGGGGCCGCTATGCGTCGGCGCTTCCGCGACCACGCCCTCCTCTTCCGGCGGCGTCACGCGGTCGCGCAGTTCGGCGATCGCCCCCTCGAGCGGATGGAAACTGAAGCGGATCTTGTGCGTGCCGGCCGGAACCTGCACGGCGCGGAACAAGACGTTCGCCTTGAGGATCTCGACCTCCTGGCCGTCGAGCTCGGCCTTCCACCAGGGGTGCCAGATGTCGTTCAGCACGACGAAGCCGGGCTGGGCGGTCGTGACCTCGATCTCGACCACCGTGTTGCGGTAGCGCTTGAGCTTGACCTCGGCATTGCTCGCGACCGGCCCTTCCGGCACGCCGGGCTCCGGCTCCTGGTCGAGCAGGACGACGCGCTGCGGGTCGGCCTCCGGCCATTTCCCGGCCGACTTCATCCCCTCGAAATCGGCGAGTTCCCAGCCGCCGACGAACATCACGCGCGGCAGCGCCCGCGGGTTCTCGTAGATGTAGCCGTCCTTGGTATAGGCGACGAGCTTGAGGTCGCCCTCGCGCAGCGAGCGGTCGACCTCACCGATCGGCACCCGGGTCGCGATGTAGCGCAGGCCGAGGAAATCGGCGAGGCGGCAGCGATAGGACGGGAACAGGGGCGTGAACACGCGCTCGCCCGGCGCCGCGATCGAATCGCGCGTGCCGACCGCATCCGAAAAGTCGGCCAGACGCAGCGGGTTGTAGCCGAGCGTATGATCGAAGCCGTGGATCATGCCGGCATTGGGCCACTCGAAGCCCATCCCGAGCAGTTCGACCCGGTCGCGCCGGGCTGAATCCGACGGCTGCGCCGTCAGCTTCTTCAGCACGGCGACGGTCTCGTTCTTGGTCTCCGGCCGGAGCACGTCGTAGACCTCGGGCGCCAGCGCCGTAGCCTCGTTCGGACCGTTATTGGCAGCAAGGTCGGCAGCGACGACGCCCGTGATGAACAGGCTTGCGGCAAGCGGGGTCGCAGCGCCGCGCCAGCGCGTCAGCACCACGAGGAGCAGGAGCGCGCTGGCGAACCAGGCGGCAGCGGTCGCGCTCGGCAGCCAGGCCTGACCGAGATGGCCGGCCTGACGCGCCACCAGCAAGGCAACGCCGATCAGCAGCGCGATCGCACCGGCGCCGATGCCGAGATCGCGCCAGATCGCGCCCTGCTTCTCCTCGCTGAGCATGCGATGCAGCAGATAGCCCGAGAGCACGGCCCCGAGTCCGCCGATCAGGAAGGTCGCATCGGCCGGCCGCCGGAACACCTTGACGCCCGGCAGATAGTCATAGGCGAGGTGGAACAGCGGCGTGTAGCGGCCGAGCGCGAACAGCACCATCAGCACGAACAGGATGGTGAAGGGCCGGATCGCCCTGTCCCAGAGCCAGCCGCGCGTCAGGCCCGGCACGATCAGCAGCATGAAAGGCAACGCCCCCAGATAGACCTGCCCCATATTCTTCGACAGGAAGAGTTCCTTGGCGTTCCAGTCCGGAGCGTAAGGCCCCCAGAATTCGACGGACGGGTCACGCACGCCGAACAGGTCGCCGACGAAGGCGGTCAGCAGGGAGGCCGGGTGCAGCGAGCCCCTGCCGGCTTCGACGAGATCGATGGCGGGGCGCGTCGTCGCCTCGGCGAAGAGCCAGGTCCAGAGCAGCGGCACCGCGATGGTGACGATCCCGGCGAAGCAGGCGGCCGCGATCGGCGCGAGACTTTCGCGCAACCCCGTCCAGCCCTCGGAGAGCCAGTAGGCCACAACCATGCCGATCAGGATATAGGCGCCGAGCAACGCGACCTGATCGGGCTCGAGCACCATCATCCCGGCGGAAAAGCCGGCGAGCAGGCCATAGCGCAGCGAGGCGCGCTGCAGCATCCGCGCCGTCAGCCAGAACGACAATCCGAAGAAGGCAAAGCTGGCGATCTGGCCGACATGCTGAACCCGCCAGGCGGCGGAGGCGCCGAAGGCGAAGACCAGCGCCGCGAGCAGCGCCCCGGCCGGATGCCAGTTGCGGTCGCGGAAGAACATCAGCATGGCGAGCCCGCCGACCAGCAGATGCGCCAGCACATAGGCATCGACCGCGCGGAAGCTCGGCGAGGGGTTGAACAGCGCCAGCAGGATCGCGGGCGAGAAGATCAGCGATTGCGGATCGGCGACCTGGGGCGAGCCGGCGAAGACGTTGTGGGTCCAGAACGGCGACTGGCCCGAGTGCAGCGCCTGCGCCAGGAACTGGATCTGCGCCTGGAAATGCGCCTTGGCGTCGAACGGAATCGTCACCGCTCCCGACAGCCAGGGCCAGCACAGCGCCACCCAGGCGCAACAGAACAGCGCGGCCGCCAGCCAGTAGCTGGAGCCCGATCTCCACACGGCTTTCAACTGGACCCCCAAGGCCCCCGGCGCGCCCGGCGCGCATGATCACGCGCCGATCACGCCGATGTGATCACGTTCGACGATGATGGTTCCGCGATGAACCGAAACTGAATGAAACTGAACAGCGCGGATCGAGCGCCCGACTGTGGCCCGGCAGCGTCAACTTGCCGCGCCGTGCGAAGCCGGGTCAGCGCTTCTGCGCCACCCAGGCGGCGAGGACGCGCCGCTCGTCCGCGGTCATGCCCGAGAGGTTGTTCGGCGGCATGGCGTGGGTCAGCACCGCCTGCACGCCGATGGCGCGGCGCTGGCGGGCGATCAGCTCGGGTTCGTGCAGGAAGACGCCCTTGGGCGCGATCTGCAGGCCAGGCCAGGACGGCTCTGGCGCATGGCACATGGCGCAGCGTCCGGTGACGATGTTGGCGACCTCCGGCGAGGGCGGCACCAGGCCGGCGAGCATCATCGGCTTGGCCGGTTCCAGCGGCTTCAGCCCGAGACGCTCGCGACCTCCGGGCGAGGACGCCATCGCCACCCAGAAGGCGAGCCAGAGCGCAAGCGCCGCCACCGCCCAGGTCCACCACGGCGACTTGGCATGGTCGGCATGGCGGACATTGTAGAAATGCCGGATCAGTGCACCCGCGACGATGATCAGCGCGACCAGAACCGGGATCACCGCCGAATTGGCGTAGGTCACCGGGTAGTGGTTCGCCAGCATCAGGAACAGCACCGGCAGGGTGATGTAGTTGTTGTGCAGCGAGCGCTGCTTGGCCTGCTTGCCGTATTTCGGATCGGGCACCTCGCCGGCGACCATCGCAGCGATGGTCTTGCGCTGGCCCGGCATGATCACGAAGAACACATTGGCCGACATGATCGTCGCCATCAGCGCCCCGGTATGAATCAGCGCGCCGCGCCCGGAGAAGACCGAGGCGAAAGCGAAGCTTGCTGCGACGACATAGCCGAAGCCGAGCAGACCGAGCACGACGTCGTTCTTGCCGAGCGGCGATTTGCAGAGCAGATCGTAGAACAGCCAGCCGCCGGCCAATGCCGCGATGCCGATCGCGCCCGCTGCGAAGGGCGAGAGCGCCATCACCGCCGGGTCGATCAGATAGAGCTCCGACTGGGCGTAGTAGACCCAGACCAGCAGGAAGAAGCCGGAGATCCAGGTCCAGTAGGCCTGCCATTTGTGCCAGGTCAGCTCCTTCGGCAGCACCTCTGGCGCGACCAGGTATTTGCGCATCGCATAGAAGCCGCCGCCATGGACCTGCCAGGCGAGGAACTGCGTCGGCTGGCCGGCCTCGGTCCTGGGCGCATCCGGCGCGGCCCTCAGCGAGGCGTCCAAGTGGATGAAGAAGAAGGACGAGCCGATCCAGGCGATCGCCGCGATCACATGCAGCCAGCGCAGGAGCTGGCTGCCCCACTCCATCAGATAGGCCTCAAGCACGGACGGACTCCGGGTGGAGCGGTATGTGTGCGATTTGACAGGGCGGAATCCGGAAGGGAACTTGCATCGCAGTCCAGACTAGGTTCGCAGCCTTGGAAGGCAAGCGTCATTCCAGCTGCTCAACGCAGCATCAACGAGAGGTTCAGGGCTATGGGGCGTCTGTCGACGCATGTGCTCGATACGGTCAACGGCAGGCCGGCCGCGGGCGTCGCGATCGCGCTCGACGCGCTGCTGCCGGACGGTAGCCGCGAACGGATCGCCGACACCGTCACCAATGCCGACGGCCGCACCGATGCGCCTCTGCTCACCGGCAGGCTACCGGTCGGCAGCTATGAATTGACCTTCGCGATCGGCGACTATTTCCGCCATCTCGGCACGAAGCTCCCTGAGCCGGCCTTCCTCGATCTCGTGCCGATCCGCTTCGCCATCGCCGAGCCGCAGGGCCATTATCACGTACCACTGCTCGCTTCGCCCTGGAGCTATTCGACCTATCGCGGCAGCTGAAAACGACTCATCGACAACGGCTTGCCGGCCGTTCTTGACTCTCGCTCGCATGGACTTGAATCATCTCATGAGCACTTCCTACCCGCGCGACCTCGTCGGCTATGGCCGCACCCCTCCGCATCCGCACTGGCCGGGGCAGGCCCGCATCGCCGTCCAGTTCGTGGTCAATTACGAGGAGGGCGGCGAGAACAACATCCTGCATGGCGATGCCGCCTCGGAGGCCTTCCTCTCCGAGATCGTCGGTGCCGCGCCCTGGCCCGGCCAGCGCCATATGAACATGGAGTCGATCTACGAATACGGCTCGCGCGCCGGCTATTGGCGGCTGTGGCGGATGTTCACTGAGCGCAATCTGCCCGTCACGGTCTTCGCCGTCGCGTCGGCCCTGCAGCGCTATCCGCAGATCGTTGCCTCGATGCAGGAGGCCGGCTGGGAGATCGCGACCCACGGCCTGAAATGGATCGACTATCGCGACGCGCCCGCAGAGCTCGAGCGCGAGCACATCCTCGAGGCCATCCGCATCCAGACCGAGCTCGCCGGGACCCGTCCGCTCGGGTGCTATCAGGGCCGCACCTCGGTCAACACCATTCCTCTGACCATGGAGGAAGGCGGCTTCCTCTACACCGCCGACGTCTATGCCGACGAATTGCCCTATTGGCTGCAGGGGCCGCGCGGCCCGCAGCTCGCCGTCCCCTATACGCTCGACGCCAACGACATGCGCTTTGCGACGCCACAGGGCTTCAACAGCGGCGACCAGTTCTTCGCCTATCTCAAGGACTCGTTCGACACGCTCTATGCCGAGGGCGAGACCGCGCCGAAGATGATGTCGGTCGGCCTGCATTGCCGGCTCGTCGGCCGGCCCGGCCGGGCCGCCGCGCTCGCCCGCTTCCTCGACTACGTCCAGAGCCATGATCGCGTCTGGGTCGCGACGCGGCTCGACATCGCCCGCCATTGGGTCAGGACACATCCGCCGGAAGGGGGCTACAAGCCCTCGCGGCTGCCTCGGGCGCTTTTCGTCGAGGTCTATGGGCGGGTCTTCGAGCATTCTTCCTGGATTGCCGAGAAGGCCTACGCGGCTGGCATCAATGCGGAGCACGACTCCGCCGATGCGCTCCACTCCGCGATGTTCAGGATCGTGCAGGAAAGCCCGCGCGAGACGCAGATCGCCTTCCTGAAACAGCATCCCGACCTTGCCGGCAAGATCGCCGCCGCCGGCGAGTTGACCGCGGAATCGGCGGACGAACAGGGCTCGGCGGGTCTCGACCGCCTGACATCCGACGAGCGCGCCCGTTTCACCGCTCTGAACGAAGCGTACAAGGCGAGGTTCGGCATCCCCTTCATCCTGGCCGTCAAGGGACTGACGAAGGCCGACATCCTCGCGAATTTCGAGGAACGGATGGCGAGCACGCCACAGCGCGAATTCGAGACCGCCCTCGCGCAGGTCGAGAAGATAACCTTGCTGCGGATGCGCGATTTGCTACCCTACAGCTAGAGCGCGTTCGTCTTCTTTCGCCCCGCCGGATCGACCATCCGCGCCAGCCACCACGTCGTACCGGCGGGGTCCTTGACCCCGCCGCGGCGATCGCCATCGCCCTTCTCTTCCGGCGCTTGGACCAGCGTGCCGCCAGCCGCCACAGCCTTCGCGATCAAAGCGTCGGGGTCGGCGACATAGACGTGGACATGGGATTCCGGCCCGCCCGGCGCCTGCCCGAGCATCACGATCGAATCGTCGATCCTGAACTCGGCATGCATGATCCCGCCATCCTCGCGCCGGGCGATGAAGCTGGGATCAGCTCCGAAGACGGCCTTGGCGAAAGCGAGCGCCTGCTCGGCATCGGTGACCATGAGATAGGGCGAGACCGCGTTGTGCCCTTCCGGCTTATGCATGGGTTCCTCCTGTTTCCACACAGGCAACTTGCCCAGCCGCCGGCTGTTCCGGCCGCCTACAACCCGCTGACCAGATGCCCGCCATCGACCGCGACGACCGCGCCGGTCATGTAGCGCCCGGCCTCCGAGCAGAGCAGCAGGAGCGGCCCGTCGAGATCATCGAGCTCGCCGGGCCGGCGCATCGGGATGCGCTTCTTCAGCGCCTCGCCGGCCTCCCCTGCGAAGAACGCGCGATTGATGTCGGTGACGATGTAGCCCGGCGCCAGCGCGTTGACCCTGATCTTGTACCGGGCCCATTCCAGCGCCAGCGCCTTGGTCATCTGGATCAGCCCGGCCTTGGAGATCGCATAGGGCGCGACCTTGCCGGCGACGCGCTCGCCCAGGATCGAGGCGATGTTGACGATCGCCCCGCCGCCGTCCTGTTCCACCATAAGCTTCGCCGCCGCCTGCGCCGCAAAGAAGCAGCCCTTCAGGTTGACGTCGATCTGGCTGTCCCACTGCGCCTCGCTGACCGAGAGCGC
The DNA here is from genome assembly GCF_900109525.1 of Allobosea lupini. Classification (GTDB taxonomy): domain Bacteria; phylum Pseudomonadota; class Alphaproteobacteria; order Rhizobiales; family Beijerinckiaceae; genus Allobosea; species Allobosea lupini. Next base: position 42,639 of record NZ_FOAN01000018.1, read on the forward strand.
AGCTTCCGTCTCGCCGACGCCGGCATTGTTGACCAGCACGTCGAGCCCGCCGAGCAGCCTGGCAGCCTCGGCGATGCCTGCCTCGATCACCTTGGCCGAACTCACATCGAGCGCGAGCGGCAAGACCTTGCCCGGCAAGCTCTCGCACTCACGCGCCAGTTCCTGAAGCCGCTCGGTCCGGCGCGCCGCAGCCACCACATGCGCTCCCTTGCCCGCGAGCAGCCGGGCGAAATGCGCCCCTAACCCTGAGGAAGCGCCCGTCACCAGAAGCCGCTTGCCCTTGAGATCCTCGAACATTCCGCGTGTCTCCCTGCCGACGGAAGGGACAATGCCGCGCGGCGATGGTCAACCTCGCCGCACCGGAACCCGGCCGCGGCCGAGGCGTTTCCTGCCGAGTAACGTTTCGGACGGGGGATACCCATGTTTCGCATTCTGCTGGTGATCGCGGTCATCGCGATCGGCTACGACGCCATAGTCCACCAGGGCGCCTACACGCGCGACCTCTGGTACAAGGCCGTCGGCGCAACCGAGCGCGTCGTCGACGAGGCCAAGCGCGTCGGCGAGCGGGCTCCGGACGAGCCGCCGCGCTCGCAGATGAATTGAGCGTCAGCGCTCCCACGCCGTCATGCTCGCCCTTGTGGCGAGCATTCACGTCTTGAACGAGGCCTTCGACCTTCAAAGACGTGGATGGTCGGGACGAGCCCGACCATGACGGGAAAGGGCAGCGCCTACGCCGCCTCCCTCGCCAACGCGGCTCGCTCGACCTCCCCGGCGATGGCATCGAGGAGTGCCGTCTCGTCGCCGGCCAGGCCCTCCATCGCCGCCATGCGGGCGAGCACGGTCGCGGCGACTTTCTCTTCCACCGTATCCTCGGCATAGGCATAGAAGATCGTCGCGTGCTGGCCGTCGCGATGGCAGCGCCCTTCGATCTGCTGCAGCTGGATCGCGCTGTGCCGGAGGTCATGGACGACCAGTGCCCGCTCGCGTTCGCCGCCAGGCATCTCGGCCCGGTGCAGCGAAATCGACTCGGTCACGGTGAAGACGACGGCATCGAGATTGCCGGTCTGGAAGGCGATGCGGGTGGCTTCATTGACTTCGCCGGAATGCTCGCCGGTGATCGAGCCGACGCGCCAGCCCCTGCCCGTAAGCTTCTCGGCCAGCATCGCCCCGGTTTCGAGGAAGGCGACGGAGATCGCGACCTGCTCGTCATTCTCCAGCAGGTCCTGGCAGAATTCGGCCGTGCCGGCCGTGCGCAGCAGGCTCGCCTTCTGGCGAAAGCGCAGATCGGCGGCCCAGCCAGCGGGCTTCCGGGTCGAACCGCCAGCGAGGCCGAGTTCGCGCCGGAATTCGCGCCAGGTCGCGTCATAGAGCTTGCGCTCGCTCGTATCGAGCGCAACGGGGGCGAGCTCGCGCTGCACCTCCGGCCAGCCGGCGATCTCCTCCGGCCGGCGACGCAGGCCGATGGCGTTGGCGCCGCGATAGAGCAGGTCCGCCATCACCTTTCGGTCGCTCGCGTTCGGCTCCCAGCTCCAGTTCTTCCAGCGCCCCTTGGCCTTGCCGATCTTCAGCCGCTTCATCAGCGCCCGGAAACCGTCGAGATCGCCGCCCGGCGCGCCCGTCGCCACCGACAGCAAACGCGCGAGATAAGAGAGCTCGTGCGGCGCCTGCCCGGCCGTCGCGCTCATATAGATCGTGAACTGCGCGGCGGCCGCCATCTGCCGGCAGACCAGCCCCTGCTGCGAATTCGGATTGCGGATGCGATGGGCCTCGTCGATCACGACCAGCGGCCAAACCCGCTTCGGCGTGCCGTGCTTGGCGAGCTCGTTGTTCTTCGCGCGGATCGAACGCTTGTTCGAGGCCGGCGGTGGCGCGAGCAGCGACTTCGTCCGCTCGAAATTCATCAGGGTGAGCTTCTTCGCCGGGAGCCCGGCATGGGCGATAGTGCGCCGCCATTGCGGAATCGCGCCCTTCGGGCAGATCACCAGCACCTCCTGCTCGGGCATGGCCGAGATGGCGAGCCAGGCCGAGAGCGTCTTGCCGAGCCCGGTGAGGTCACCGAGCAGGAAGCCGGGCTTGCCCGCCGCCCGCGCCGCCAGGATCGCCTCGCGCGCGACGAGCTGGTGAGGATGCGGCACCATGATCTCGGGCGCATCGGCCTTCACGGGAACGCTCATGCCTGCCGGACCTCGGAAGCCGGAGCCCGCTCAGTCGCCATCGCTGCCAGCACATCGGCGTGCTGCAGCTCCTCGATCAGCACGCTCAAGAAATTGGTCACCACCTTGGGCAGCGCCCGGCCCGACATGCTCTGGATCTGCAGGCTGCGCGGCGGCAGGTCGCCATCCCGGAGCGGCAGCGCCACCACCGAGCCGTCGCGGATCGAGGCGCCGAAGGCGATCGAGCTCGCGAACATCACCGCGCCGCCGAGCTTGCAGAAATGCCCGAGCCCCGCGACGTTGGTCGAGACCAGCACCGGCTCGACGGTAAGGCCCCGCGCCGAGAAATAGATGTCGACGATCTTGCGTACCGTCGCCTCGCTGTCGAGCACCGCCACCGGGTGGACGAAGATGTCCTCGATCCGGATCGATTCCTTGCCCGCCAGCGGGTGGTGCGGTGCGACGAAGGCATAGGTCCGCGCCGCGCATTGCCAGTTGATGGTGACGCCGCGCTCCTGCTGCAGCACGAAGGTCAGCCCGAGGTCGATCGCCCCGGTGCGGACATGCTCGGTGACGACCTGCGGCGACATCACCTTGACGTCGAAGGCGACGTCCGGGTGCTGCTGGCGGAAGGCGTAGATCACCTCGGGAATGAAGCTGACCGCAAAGCCCTCGGTGACGCCGAGCCGGATCAGGCCCTTGCTGGCACCGCGCAGTTCGCGGATCTCGCTGACGACCTGCTCGCTGTCCAGTTCGAGCCGCTGCGCGTAGGCCGCCAGCGTCTGGCCGGCCTGGGTCAGGATCATGCCGTGCGAGCGCCGCTCGAACAGCGCGGCGTCCAGCTCCTTTTCGAGATTGACGATCTGGCGGCTGACGGCCGAGCCGGCGACGCGCAGGCGCTGCGCCGCGGCGCTGATCGAGCCGGTCCGCACCACCGCCAGGAAATACCGCAAGGCCGGAGTCTGCACGTCATGAACCTCGGCTACCACTTCCGACATGCTCAGCCCTCATCCTGAGGAGCGATCGCAGATCGCGTCTCGAAGGATGCTCCAGCTGGTTCCGGAGCGTCCTGGAGCATCCTTCGAGACGCCGCTGATGCGGCTCCTCAGGATGAGGGCTGAGAAGATGGCTGCCGTAGCAAGGCATTGCCGCTTCGGCAACGATCCTTTCGATTCATTCTTATGGCGGCAAGCACGAAGCTGTGCAGAGTTTGTGTCGCCGGCGTGACGGTGGCCCGAGGCTGCCCGCCGAACGAGACAAGCGACAACGCTGCGAGGGGAAAACATGCGCTTCTTCGACAAGGCCTCAACGGCCCTGGCCGCAACCATTCTGGCTGCGACCGCCTTTACCACGCCCGCCCTGGCCCAGAAGGCCGCCAACACCGTCCGCTTCGCCTATGACCAGGCGCCCGAAAGCGTCGATCCGTTCTTCAACAATGTCCGCATCGGCGTGATCATCGGCGCCAATGTCTGGGACACGCTGATCTACCGCGACCCCGCCACCAACGAGTACAAGGGCCAGCTCGCCAAGAGCTGGAAGCAGGTTGACGACAAGACCATCGAGTTCGAGCTGCGCGAGGGCGTGAAGTTCCACAATGGCGAGGAGTTCGACGCCGACGACGTCGTCTACACGCTGAACTTCATCTCCAAGCCCGAGAACAAGGTCGTCACCCAGGGCAACGTCAACTGGATCGCCAAGGCCGAGAAGCTCGACAAGTACAAGGTCCGGCTGACCACCAAGGAGATCTTCCCGGCCGCGATCGAGTACCTCGCCGGCCCGGTCGTGATCCATCCGAACGAGTATTACGAGAAGGTCGGGCCCAAGGGCCAGAACGAGAAGCCGGTCGGCTCGGGCCCCTACAAGGTCTCGAACTATGTGCCGGGCAAGTCGATCACGCTCGAGCTCAACAAGGACTACTTCAAGGATTCGCCGAAGCCGCAGCCCAAGGTCGGCAAGTTCGAGATCCGCTTCATCCCGGATCGCCAGACTCAGATGGCCGAGATGCTATCGGGCGGCGCCGACCTGATCATGCACGTGCCGAAGGACCAGGCCGACCAGCTCCAGAGCGTCCCGACGCTGCAGGTCGTCTCCGGTGAGACGATGCGTATCGTCTTCATGCAGATGAACATCCTCGACGGCACGCCGGCCCCCGCCCTCAAGGACGAGCGCGTGCGCAAGGCGATCATCCACGCCATCGACCGCGAGGCGATGGTCAAGAACATCGTCGGCACGGGCTCGCGCGTCATCAACACGATCTGCTTCCCCTCGCAGTTCGGCTGCACCGACGAGGGCGCGGCGCGCTATCCCTATGATCCCGCCAAGGCCAAGGCGCTGCTGGCGGAAGCCGGCCATCCCAGCCTGACCATGGACATCGTCGCCTATCGCGAGCGCAACCAGACCGAGGCGCTGATCGGCTATCTCCAGGCCGTCGGCATCAAGACCAATCTGCGCTTCCTGCAATACGCCGCGATGCGCGAGCAGATCGCCACCAACAAGGCGATGCTGACGCACCAGACCTGGGGCTCGTTCTCGGTCAACGACGTCTCGGCCGCGACGCCGAACTACTTCGCCTTCCGCAGCGAGGACATCACCCGCGATCCGCAGGTCCGCGACCTCTTGGAGAAGGGCAACAACTCGGTCGATCCGGCGGTCCGCAAGGAGGCCTACAAGGCCGGCCTGAAGATCATCGCCGACAAGGCCTATGCCGTGCCGCTCTATTCGCTGCCGGTCTACTACGTCGCCAACAAGGACCTGAACTTCAAGGCCTATCCGGACGAGCTCGTCCGCTTCTGGGAGATGGGCTGGAAGTGACGCGCAAGCGTCATTCTCGGGCGAAGCGAAGCGCAGACCCGAGAATCTCCTGAAAGAGATGGTCGGCTCAAGGCCGACCATGACGCGCCGGGCTGATAACCCGGCGCGGACATCACCTTCACAATTGGAAGCAAGCCATGCTCGGCTTCATCGTCAAACGGCTCGGCCTGGCGCTGCTCGTCGCCCTCGCGGTCTCGGCCATCGCCTTCTTCCTGCTGCGCCTGTCCGGCGACATCGCGGTCGCGATCGCCGGCGAGGGCGCGCAGCAGGCGGATCTCGACGTCATCCGCAAGACCTACGGGCTCGATCGGCCACTCGTCGTCCAGTATTTCGACTGGCTGCTGAAGACGCTGTCAGGCGATTTCGGCACCTCGATCTATTTCAAGACCGACGTCTCCTCGCTGGTCTTCGCCAAGCTGCCGGTGACGCTGATCCTCGGTGTCTCCTCGCTCGCCTTCGCGCTTCTGATCTCGATCCCGCTCGGCGTGCTCGCGGCGATCTACGCCAATAGCTGGATCGATCGGCTGGCGCTGGCCATCGCCGTCTTCGGCCAGGCGATGCCGAACTTCTTCTTCGCGCTGATCCTGGTGATGCTGTTCTCGATCACGCTGCGCTGGCTGCCGGTCTCCGGCTCCGGGACCTGGCTGCATTACGTCATGCCGACGATCGCGCTCGGCTACTACACCGCCCCGGCCTTCATGCGCCTGATCCGCGCCGGCATGATCGAAGTGCTCTCGGCCGACTATATCCGCACCGCCCGCGCCAAGGGGCTGTCGTCCCATGCCGTCGTCATCACCCATGCCTTGCGCAACGCCGCAGTGCCGGTGGTCGCGCTGACGGCGGTGCAGCTCGGCTTCCTGCTCGGCGGCTCGGTGGTGATCGAAACGATCTTCGCGCTCGATGGCCTCGGCTACCTCGCCTATCAGAGCATCACCTACAAGGATTTCCCGGTCATGCAGGTCATCGTCCTGCTGCTCTCGGTCGTCTACGTCCTGCTGACGCTGCTGGCCGACATCGCCAATGCCTGGCTCGATCCGCGAATCCGGGTATCCTGAAATGAGCGATGCGACCTCCCTCCCCCTTGCCTCCAGCGATATCACCGGCGGCCGTCGCCTGTTGCGCCGCGCGCTGGCCCAGAAATCCTTCCTGTTCGGCTTCGGCCTGCTGGTGCTCTTCATCGTGCTGGCGCTGCTCGCCCCGCTGCTGGCGCCGCATGATCCCTATCTGCAGAACCTGACGGCGCGGAACGTCCCACCGTTCTGGTACGACAAGGGCAACTGGCTCCACCCGCTCGGCACCGACCCGCTCGGGCGCGACTATCTCTCGCGCCTGCTCTACGGCGCCCGCATCTCGCTGATCATCGGCATCAGCGTCGTCGCCATCGCCGGGCTGATCGGCACGACCATGGGCCTGCTCGCCGGCTATTTCGGCGGCCGCATCGACATGGCCGTGACCTTCATGGTCACCACCCGCCTCGCCATGCCGGTGATCCTGGTGGCACTCGCCGTCGTCGCCATCATCGGCTCCTCGCTCTGGATCGTCATCCTGGTGCTCGGCCTCCTGAAATGGGACCGCTTCGCCGTGGTGATGCGCAGCGCGACGCAGCAGGTCCGCTCGCTCGACTACATCACGGCGGCACAGGCCTCGGGCGCCAGCACGACCCGCATCATCCTGCGCGAGGTCCTGCCCAACATCGCCCCGCATCTGATCGTGGTCGCGACCTTGGAGGCGGCGAGCGCCATCCTGCTCGAAGCGGCGCTCTCCTTCCTCGGCCTCGGCGTGCAGCCGCCGCTGCCGTCGTGGGGCCTGATGGTCTCCGAGGCCAAGGCCTACATGTTCTTCTCGTTCTGGCTGATCGCCCTGCCCGGCACGGCGCTCGCCCTGCTGATCTTCGCGATCAACCTCGCGGGCGACGGCCTGCGCGACGTGATCTCGCCCGAAAAGCGCAACTGATCCTTTCTGACGGAGTGACCACCATGACCCGCGCCAAGGCGATCGCCCATGCGCTCGACTATTTCGACTCCGGCAGCTTCAAGAGCGACCTTACCCGGCTCGTCGCAATGCCGACCGAGAGCCAGAACCCCGAGCGCGCCCCGGTACTCACCGAGTATCTGGAACAGGAGATGCAGCCGCTGCTGGAAAGCCTCGGCTTCTCCTGCCGGACGCTGAACCACCCCAAGGCCAAGGGCCCCTTCCTCTTCGCCGAGCGTATCGAGGCCGAGGGCCTGCCGACCATCTTCGGCTACGGCCACGGCGACGTCATCCGCGGCCTCGACGCACAGTGGGCGGAAGGGCTCTCGCCCTGGACGCTCACCGAGCGCGGCGACCGCTGGTACGGACGCGGCGTCGTCGACAACAAGGGCCAGCACCTGATCAACATCAGCGCGCTGAAATCCGTGCTCGAGACGCGCGGCGGCACGCTCGGCTTCAATGTCAAATACCTGATCGAGATGGGCGAGGAATGCGGCTCGCCCGGCCTGCGCGAGCTCTGCACCGAGCAGAAGGAGCTGTTCAAGTCGGACGTGCTGATCGCCTCCGACGGGCCGCGCCTCAATGCCGAGCGCCCGACCATCTTTTTGGGCGCCCGCGGCGGCGTCACCTTCGACCTCACCATCAACGCCCGCGAGGGCGGCCACCACTCCGGCAACTGGGGCGGCATCCTTTCCGACCCGGCGATCCAGCTCGCCCACGCCATCGCCTCGATCACCTCGCCGACCGGGCAGATCCGCATCCATGAATGGGTGCCGAAGGAATTGCCGGCGGCGGTGCGCAAGGCCCTCGCCGATTGCGAGATCGACGGCGGGCCCGATGGCCCGACCATCGATCCCGAATGGGGCGAGCCCGGCCTGTCGCCGGCCGAGCAGGTCTTCGGCTGGTGCTCCTTCGACGTGCTGGCGATGAAGTCGGGCGTACCGGAGACCCCGGTCAACGCCGTGCCGCCGAGTGCCTGGGCCCGCTGCGCACTGCGCTTCGTCGTAGGCATCGATCCGGACGACGTCATCCCGGCGCTGCAGCGCCACCTCAAGCGCCATGGCTTCGACATGGTCGAAGTCACCAAGGCGCGCGACGCGGTCTTCAACGCGACGCGGCTCGATCCCGATGATCCGTGGGTGGAATGGGCTCTGGCCTCGCTGCAGAAGAGCACCAACAAGAAGCCGGCTTTGCTGCCCAATCTCGGCGGCGGCCTGCCCAACGACATCTTCGCGGATATCGTTGGCATGCGCACGATCTGGGTGCCGCATTCCTATCCCGGCTGCTCGCAGCATGCCCCCAACGAGCATGTGCCTGTCGCCATCCCGCGCGAAGCGCTCGGCCTGATGGCTGGGCTCTATTGGGACCTCGGCGAGAGCGACCGCCCGGCACTCTGAGCTAGGCTAGCGTCCCCGCTCCTGCGGCTCGCGCGGATCGCGGGCCGGCGGCAGGTCGATCGGCGATGCCGGGGGGCCTTCGGGCGGCGCATTCGGCGGCAGTTCCGGCGGAGGATCGTTCGGAATACCGTTCGGCTCGTTGTCCGGCGGATTCTCGATCGGCGGTGCCGGCGCGACCTCGCCGGGGTTCATCGGCGGTAGCTCCGGTGGTGGCGTCGGGCTGGTCGGCACGCCACCCGGCGGTCCGCCGGCTTGATGGATCGTCGTCATGCGGGCACTCCTTGCATGCCCGATAAACGCTCTTGCCCCGCGAAGGTTCGCGGCAGGCGGCACGGAACAATGCAGTGGCTCGCAGCTTGGTTCGGCAATCACTCAGCCAAGGAGCACTGCCATGCCGGATGGAAAGCCACGCGAAAATCCCGCTCTGCTCGACGAGCGCATCGAGACCGATCCGGTCCGGCCCGAGGACGCCTCGGTCCGCCCTGACCAGGATGCGCCGATCAGCGACCGGCGCCGCGCCAGCGACACGACCAATGTCCACGACGCAGGCAGCGACGCCAACGACACGCTGGACGGATTGACCGAGCAGGAAGAGGCTGTCCGCCACGCCGCCGAGGACATCCCGACGGGCCAGGACCCGGCCGGCAAGACCGAGGCGACGCCCGTCTTCGATCGTGCTTCAAAGCCTCCCAAGGTCTGACGCGGGCGGCGCCATCGGCGGCCCGCCATCATCGGCAAGGGGGCGCCGCATGAAGACACTGGCTCTGGCATCGCAACTGGCGGCGATCACGCTTGTCGCCCTGATCGGAACGGCTTCGGCGCAGACGCCTGACCTGCTCGTCTGCACTGGCCCCTTCGCTCGCGATGCCGACGAGGCGACCTTGGTCGGGGCGTTCGGCGCCGGAAACGTCCAGCGCGCCCGCATCGAGATCGGCGAAGGCGAGAAGGTGGCCGGCGCCATCCTCTTTCCCAAAGACAGGAAGCGCCGGCTCGAGCTGATCTGGCGCGACGGCAAGAAGCGCCGCGGCCCCGCCACGATTTATGTCCGCGACGGCTCGGCCTGGGCCGTGGCCGGGCCGGCGGGCGAGCGCCTCGCCATCGGCAGTGCCCTCGCAGCGGTCGAGGCCGCCAATGGCAAGCCCTTCAGCATCCTCGGCTTCGACTGGGATTATTCCGGCACCGCCGCCGACTGGCAGGGCGGCAAGCTCGCCAAGGCCTTCGGCGGCTGCAGGCTGACGATCCGTTTCGGCTATCCGAAGGGCGCCGACGCCAAGGCGCTCGACCGGCTCTCCGGCGACAAGGAATTCTCCTCGGCCGATCCGGACATGCGCCTCGTCAAGCCGACGGCCTACGAGATCCTGCTGTCCTGGTCGGACTGAGCCAAAGCACGTACGGCAGGGGCCAACATCGCTGACCAATGAAAGCCCTCATCCTGAGGAGCGATCGCAGATCGCGTCTCGAAGGATGCTTCAGATGTCTCCGGAACCTCCTGGAGCATCCTTCGAGACGCCGCTGCGCTGCTCCTCAGGATGAGGGCTGAGGAGGTCGCACCGGCCCTCTTAGTCCTCGTCTTCCCTGGCGCGTCCTGTCTCGACGAGGATTTCGCGTTTTCCGGCGTGGTTGGCGGGGCCGACGATGCCCTCGTTCTCCATCCGCTCCATGATCGAGGCGGCGCGGTTGTAGCCGATCTGCAGGCGGCGCTGGATGTAGGAGGTCGAGGCCTTCTTGTCGCGCAGCACCACCGCCACCGCCTGCTCATAGGGGTCGTCGCTCTCGGCGCCCATGGCGCTCTTGTCGAAGACCGCCCCGTCCTCGTCCTCGGCGCCGCCGGCCTCGTCCTCGGCCGTGACCGCGTCGAGATAGTCCGGCCGCCCCTGCGTCTTCAGATGCGCGACGACCTTCTCGACCTCGGCGTCCGAGACGAACGGGCCGTGCACGCGGGTGATCCGGCCGCCGCCGGCCATGTAGAGCATGTCGCCCTGGCCCAGCAGCTGCTCGGCGCCCATCTCGCCCAGAATGGTGCGCGAGTCGATCTTGCTGGTGACCTGGAAGGAGATCCGCGTCGGGAAGTTCGCCTTGATCGTGCCGGTGATCACGTCGACCGAAGGCCGCTGCGTCGCCAGGACCACATGGATG
>NZ_FOAN01000016.1 GCF_900109525.1 Allobosea lupini
TCCCACTTTCGAGCCGGGTTGAAGGCAGTGGGAAAAATCAGGCGAAAAAGCGCAATGAAATCAATAGGAGACTAGGAAAGTGGTGGGCCGGGCCGGACTCGAACCGGCACCGGCGCTGTTATGAGCAGCGAGCTCTAACCATTGAGCTACCGGCCCGCAGCACGCCTAGCATCCGGGTAGCGAGACGTGCAACGGCTTTGCCGGGCACCGGATCGGTCCGCACGCTGATTTCGAAGCTCTGTGTCCGGCAGGCGCAGGGACCCGTCCCAGCTCACGCACCTTGCAGGGCCCGCCGACGACGCAGCGGGCCGAGGATATTGATCTCGACGGCCCCGAAGCTCGTAGTCGCCAATGCCGCAAGGCAGATGGCGAGCTTCGAGATCTCCTCCATCGCGCCCTCGATCAGCACGGCATGGACCGCGGTCGCGCTCACGATCGCCACCGCCAGCACGCTGTGCGAGATCCGCCAGCGGCGATGGCCGAGGCGCAGCCGGCGCCGGGCCGCGGCGAGCACGCCGGTCAGAATCACGCACCAGAGGCCGATCACGCCGTAGAGCGAGAACGGCGTCGGCGCGACCAGGAGCAGCGCATCCATCACGTCCTCGGGGCTATAGGCGTAGAGCGCCCCGACATGCAGGGCGACCATGGCGATGATCGCGACGCCGCCCCAGCGGTGCCAGCGTATGCCCTCGCGCGCTGCCGTCAGTACCGGCGCCGTCGCGGTGAAGAGCGGCTGGACGAAGAGCAGGCTGAGCGCAACGACGCCGGCCATGCCGCCGATGATCCACAAGGTTTCTCGGCCGCGCTGCAATGGGCTGAGCGCCGCGGCGATGACTGGCACCGCGGCGATGGCGGCGACGATCAGCCAGACGCCGAGCCGGCCGCTTCCCTCAGCCCTGCCGCGCGCCATTCGCGGCGGCGGGAGCGAGGACGAAATCGGTGACCATGCTCTTGTCATGGCGGCTGTTCAGCACCGGGCGCAGGAACAGCGTCGCGAAGCCCGGATCGTCATAGGCGATATGGATGTGCGGCTGGCCGAATTGCGGCACGATCGGCGAGATGTCGAGCCTATAGCGGCCATTGGCGTCGGTGACGACGCTGCCGCGATTGCTCGGCTCGCGCTCGCCGCCGCGCTCGGTCGCCGCCCAGATCTGGATGCGCAGATTGCGCAGAGGCTTGCCGCTGCCGGCCTCGCGCACGATGCCGGAGGCGGTGAAGCCGGTCCCGAGATTGTCGACCATGGGCGCGCCCGGGATGTAGTTGTTGGCGCCGCCGCGCATCGTCTCCGTCGCGGCAAGAGCGCCGCTCTGCGCGTTCGCGGGCAAAAGATAGCGCGGCAGCAGGCCGACGACGCCGGCAGCCGCTACACCGAGCAGAAGAATCCTGCGGTTGGGCTGGATGATCGTCACGGTCATGATCTGATCCTCACCATTACATCTGACGTCGGGAAAGATTTTGGGCGGCATCGCCCGGAGGCAGCCGCAGGCCCGCTCGACGCATCGCCTTGTCTTCCCCATCTAAGGAGCGACGGCCGGCGAAGTCCATCGGGCGGGCCATCACCTTCCCGTCATGCCGGCGTGAGGCGATGGCCGACAGCACATGGAACGCCGCCGCTCGATCAGAGCGGGGCTGTTATCGGCACCGAGCTCTGATAGTCGAGGGACCGGCCCGCCGCAGCCCTGCGCCCGTCCGGCTCCGTGGGCACGGATTCGCCCTCACGCTCCCCCGATCAGGATGCCAGCCGCCAGCACCAGCGCCCCGCCGAGCACGACCTGGAAGGTCGCGCGGGCGAAGGGCGTTTCCATATAGCGATTCTGGATCCAGACGATCGCCCAGAGCTCGATGAAGACGACCACCAGCGCGATCGCCGTTGCCGTCCAGAAGGACGGGATCAGATAGGGCAAGGCATGGCCGAGGCCGCCGAGCGCGGTCATGACGCCCGACGCCAGCCCACGCTTCCAGGGCGAGCCACGGCCGGACAGCTTGCCGTCGTCATGCGCCGCCTCGGTGAAGCCCATCGAGATGCCCGCACCGATCGAGGCGGACAGGCCGACCAGGAAGGTCGTCCACGGATTCTGGGTGGCGAAGGCGGTGGCGAAGATCGGTGCCAGCGTCGAGACCGAGCCGTCCATTAGCCCGGCAAGCCCGGGCTGCACCCAGGTCAGCAGGAACTGCCGGTGCGCCGCGGCGTCCTCCGTCGAGCCGGCCTCGCCCTTGAGATGATCCTCGGCGAGTTCCTCCGCCTTGCTCTCGTGGCCGGCCTCGGCTCGCGCGAGGTCGCCGAGCAGGCTGCGCGTCTGCGCATCCGTGCTGCGCCCGGCGGCGGCGACATAGAAGTCGCGCGCCTGGCGCTCCATCGCCGCCGCCTCCTCGCGGATACGCTCGAGCCCGAGCGTCTCGACCAGCCAGACCGGGCGGCGCTGGTAGAAATCGGCGACGTGCTCACGCCGGATCGGCACCACCACCTCGCCGAAACGGCGCCGATAATCGTCGAGCAGGCGGCGGCGATGCTCGTCCTCCTCCGCCGCCATGCCGTCGAACACCGCCGCCGAGGCCGGATAGTCCTTGCGCAGCTTCTCGGCATAGACGGCGTAGATGCGGCCATCCTCCTCTTCCGAGGCGATCGCCAGTGCCAGGATCTCGCGCTCGCTCAGGCTGTCGAAGCGGCGCCGGCCACTCAGGCCGGCGGGCAGGAACCGGGATAGCATCGCAGTCTCCTTTAGAATAATTCTAAAATAGAGAACGCGCTATGGCCCCGCAAGCCGCTTCAAACGCAACGCCCCCCGCCTTGCGGCGGAGGGCGTCGTGATGTCCGGCGATATCGTGCGCGTTTCGCGCGGTCAGGCTGCCTGTGCCTGCTCCTGGTCGTGCTCGGCTGCCCCGCTTTCGCGGAAGCTGAAGCGCGAGATGTGCTCGGTGAGCGAGCGGGTCTGCTCGTCGGTCAGGGCGAGCGCGGCATTGGTCTCCTCGACCAGCGCCGCGTTCTGGTGCGCCATGGTGCCGATGCCGTCGATCTCCTTGTTGATCGTCGAGACATCGGTGGCCTGGCCACGGGCCGTCTGTGAGATCCCGTTCATCAGCGCCGAGAGATCGTTGACCGAAGTCAGGATGCTGCCGAACACCGCCGAGCTCTGCTCGACCAGGCCGACGCCGACCTTGACGTCGCCATGGGCGGCCTCGACCAGCTTCTTGACGTCGTTCGAGGCGTCGGCCGAGCGCTTGGCAAGGCTGCGCACCTCGCTGGCGACTACCGCGAAGCCCTTGCCGGCATCGCCGGCGCGAGCCGCTTCCACCGCCGCATTCAGCGCCAGGAGGTTGGTCTGGAAGGCGATCTCGTCGATCATCGAGATCACCTCCGAGATCTTGCTGGAGGAGGTGCGGATGCGCTGCATCGCCTCCAAGGCCGAGGCGACGACCTGCTCGCCCTGCTGGGCGCGTTCCTCGGCGCTCTGGGCCATGCCCACGGCGGCGGCCGCATCCTTGGCGGTTTTCTGGACGTTGCTGGCGAAGGCACCGAGCTGGTTGGTCGCTACCGAGACGGCGTTGCTCTCCTCGCTGGTGCGCTCGGCGAGGTCGGTGACGCCGTCGAGGATCTCGCTTGTCGCGCTGCGAACCGCAGAGACGGTCTCCGAGAGGCGTGCCAGCGTGCTCTCGAACTCGCCGGCAAGACTGTTGGTGCCGTTCTTGAGTTCGGCGAAGGCGCCCTGGTAGCGGCCCTCGACGCGGGCGACCAGATGACCGTCCGAGAGGTGGCCGAGGACCTCGCAGGTCTCGGACAGGCCGGTCTGGACTGTCTCGAGCAGTTCGTTGACTGAAGCTGCCAGCGCATTGAGCTCGGCATCGGCGAAGGTGGCGTCGACCCGGCGGCTGAAATCGCCCTGCGCCGCGGCTGCGACGACGACGCCGAAGGCTTCGCCGAGCTCGGCCATCATCTGGCGGCGCTGCTCCTGGGCGCGCTCCTCATCCTCGACCTTGGCGAGTTCGGCGGCGCGCAGCGCCACCGCATTGTCGCGGAAGAGCAGCACGCTCTTCGAGATGTCGGCGATCTCGTCATTGCCTTTCGTGTCGACGACCGTCTCGAGCTGGCCGTCGGCGATCGCCTTGGTCGCGGCCCAGAGCTTGTTGAGGCGACCGACGATCTGGCGCCGGACATAGAACAGCGACAGCGCCAGCGCGACGAGAAGCGAACCGAGGCCGATCATGCCGAGCCAGAGCTTGCTGGTCTCGATCAGCTCTTTCGTCGAGCCGACGGCGGCCTGCGCCTCTCCACGCGCGCCCTGCACGAGGGCATCGACCTCGCGGCGCAGCTGCGCCGCAGCCTGGTCGACCTCCTTGAGGCCGCGGTTGATACCATCGCGGGTGGTGATGTCGCGGTTGCGGATGTCGACCAGCCCGTCGCTGCCTTCGCCGATCGCGATCAGGTCCTCGACCGTCTTGGCCCGGGCCTTGTTGGCGGTGATCTTCTCGGCGTCGGCGAGCAGCGTCCGCAGCCGATAGGCAATGCCGTTGAAGCGCTCGCGGGCGAGGCTCAGCTTCTCCTTGTCGTTGATCTGCGCGATCTCGCGGAGAACGCCGACCATCTCGTTGACATTGGCCTGCAGGGTACGGGCCAGGTCGAAGATCGCGAAATCGCGGTCCATCAGCGTCTTGACCGCGCCGGTCAGCGCGTCTCCCGAGAGCGCGGCGAGATCGTCGAGGCCGAAGGTCACCGCGAACTTGGCCTGCTCGGCCTCGCCGCTGGCAGCCTTGACGAAGGCCTCATAGGCCGTGCCGAGCTTCTCCAGCGCAGCAGCGCTTTCGGAGGCGTTGCGCAGGCGCTCGCCGGTCAGGTCGTTGATGTCGTTGATCTGGCGCGACAGGTTGTCGAGCGCGGCCTGCGCCTTCTTGTTGTCGACATTGCCCTCGCCGATCTTGCGGACGAGATCGAACTGCCGGGCCTCGACCTTGTCGAACTCGCCGGTCAGAGCCGCGCGCTCGCGCACGGTCTGCACTTCCATGAAGCGCGGAGCCAGCGCGGTCGAGGCGGTCGCGGCCTGCGACAGTTCGAGCGCCAGCTCGACCACCGGCATCTTGCGCTCGACCATGTCGGCGACCGTGCTGCCGACCCTGCCATAGGAGAACCAGGCGACCAGCGAGGCCGCGATCGTCAACACCGTCAGGACGCCGAGCGCGGCATAGATCCGCGCCGCGATCCCGATGCGCGAGCCCTTCTGGCGCGCAGGCTTTCCAGTCTTCGACATTGACGCGGTACTCCTGAAGGCATTCCCGGCAGCGCGGCGCTGGCCGGGGTCGGACGCGGACATGGGGGCAGGCAGCCGACGACGGTCAGCCGCGGAACGGAAATGAGCTTGTTGACGGGCGACGGCGGCTCGTCGGCGCGGCGCCATGCTGCGGCGACGGCGCGAGCCAAGCTTCATGCGCCGGCGGATGACGGCGGCCGATCATGCAGGACCTCCCAGCCCCTGGCAGAGCGATCCCGATGGACCGATCTATGGCAGAATTGCGGAGGTCCGCTTAAAGAACGCTTAAGTTGCCGGATTCTTCTGAATCACTCGGCGTTGGGGCGGGTTCACGTCTCGTTAGGATTTTTCGCCGGCTTCACGCGGACGGCAGCGGCGGCACCGGGCGCGGCCTGCCATCGTCGTCGATCGCGACGAAGGTGAAGGTCGCATCGGTGACCTTCTCGTGCAGGGTGGTGCGGAAGCGCCGGGCCCAGGCCTCCACCTGGATCTTCATCGAGGTCCGACCAATCGACTTCACCGAGGTGTAAACGCTGAGCACGTCGCCGACCTTGACCGGGCGGATGAAGGTCATCGCCTCGACTGCGACCGTGACCACGCGACCTTGTGCCCGGTCGACCCCGGCGATGCCGCCGGCCTGGTCCATGCGCGACATCACCCAGCCACCGAAGATGTCACCGTTGGCGTTGGTGTCCGCCGGCATGGCGATGGTGCGCACGGTCAAGGTGCCGCAGGGTTCCTCGGCGGGTTTCACACCAGGCTCAGTCATCGTTGGCCGTCCCCTCTTCGATATGGAAGGAGTGGAGCACACGATGCAGGATCGGCGCCAGCACGAAGCCCGTGGCGACCACCACGAACAGGCCCGAGAAGATCGCATAGAAGCCGGCGAAGAGCTTGCCGCCCGTGGTCTTGAGCTCGGCCACCGGCCCCATGCCGGAGAGGATCATCGCCGCGTTGACGAAGGCGTCGACCGCGCTCATGCCCTCGCTGGCGGCGTAGCCGATCATGCCGATCGCGAGCCCGACGATGGTGAGCCCCAGCCAAAGCAGCATCGCCCGCCCCATGCGCAGGGCGAACTGTCTTGGCGGCAGGAGTGCCTCGCGGCGGTGCTCGAAGCGGGTCAGGTGGCGCATCGGCGCTAGGCTTTGCCGAGTTCCTTGCGCACCAGCGCGGCTCCGGCTGAAAGCGCCGCGAGCTTGCCGTAGGCGACCGCGAACGGCATCGGCGCCAGGCCGCAATTGGTGCAGGGGTAGAGCTTTTCCGGCGCGACATAGTCGAGCACCGCCCGGATCGTCGCGGCCACCTCCTCCGGCGTTTCGACGGCGTTGGTGGCGACATCGATGCAGCCGGCCATGACGTCCTTGCCGTCGAGCAGCCTGATCAGCTCGAGCGGCACCTTCGAATTGCGGCACTCGAGCGAGACCTGGTCGATCGCGCTCCTGGCGATCACGGGGAAGGTTTCCTCGTAATGGCGCCACTGTTCGCCGAGCGTCGCCTTCCAGTCGATATTGGCCTTGATGCCGTAGCCATAGCAGATGTGAACGGCGGTGGTGACCGCGAGCCCCTGCGCCGCGCGCTCGAGGCAGGCGATGCCCCAGTCGGCAACGGCGCCCATATAGACGTTGAAGGCCGGCTCATCGAACTGGATCACATCGACCCCGATGGCCTGCAGTTCCTTCGCCTCCTCGTTCAGCACGGCGGCGAAGGCCATGGCGAGGTCCTCGCGCCGACCGTAATGTTCGTCGGCGATGGTGTCGACGATCGTCATCGGACCCGGCAGGGTGAATTTCAGCTTGCGCTTCGTATGCGCCCGCGCCGCTTCCGCCTCCATCCTGTGCACAGCGCCCCTGCGCCGGATCGGGCCGGTCACGGTCGGCACCTCCGCGTCGTAACGGTTGTTGCGGATGCCCATGATCGTCTTCTTGTCGAAGTCGATGCCGTCGAGATTGGCCAGGAAGCCGTGGACGAAATGGACGCGCGCCTGCTCGCCGTCACCGACGATGTCGAGCCCGGCATCCTCCTGCAGCTTGACCGAGAGAATGGTGGCGTCGCGCTTGCCCGCCTCCAGCGCCTCCCCCGAAAGCATCCAGGGTGCCCAAAGTCGCTCCTCTTCCGCGAGCCAGCGCGGCTTCGGCAGGCTGCCGGCAAGGGTGGTCTGGAGCATGGCGTTCCCCTTTCATCATTGAGCTGAGATTGCCGCGCGCGCATGCTGCGTCAAGTCGGGCTCGTCGAAGGAGAAGGCGATGGCCAGTCCGCCGCCGATGATCTGCATCTCGCTGCGCTATGCCGACGCGCCGCGCATCTATGACTGGCTGATCGCGGCCTTCGGCTTCGAGAAGCACGCCGCCTACTATTCGCAGGACGGCAAGACGTTGCTGCACGGCGAGCTGCGTATGGGCGACAGCTTCGTCATGCTCGGTTCAGCCGAGAACAACGAATTCGGCAAGCTGGTCTCGCGTCCGGCCGAGCTCGGCGGCACCACCGCCTCGCCCTATGTCGCGACGACGGATATCGACGCGCTCTGCGAGCGAGCCCGCAAGGCCGGCGCCGAGATCTGCATGGAGCCGACCGACCAGCCCTATAGCAGCCGCGACTTCATCTGCAAGGACCCGGAGGGCCATGTCTGGTGCTTCGGAACCTACCGTCCGGGTGCTGTCTTGGCTTGATCACGCCGCCGCCAGCTTCGGGCGCGCCTTCAGCATCAGCCAGCAGACGATCGAAAGGTTGATCAGATTCCAGGCGAGGCCGTTGAGGAAGGCGAGCCGGTAGGACGAGGTCGCGTCGAAGATGAGGCCGGAAACCCAGCCGCCGAAGGCCATGCCGAAGATCGTAGCCGACATCACCACGCCGATGCGCACGCCCGCCTCGCGCGGCGGCATGTAGTCGCGGATGATCACCGCATACATCGGCACGATCCCGCCCTGGAACAGGCCGAAGATGCCGGTGACGATGAAGAGCGAGCTCAGCCCGTCGAACCAGAGATAGAGGAAGAGCGCCATGCCCTGCATCAGGGAGGACAGAGCGAGCGTCGCCGTGCCGCCGATCTTGTCGGCGACGAAGCCGGATGAGATCCGGCTGACGATGCCGAGCGCCATCATCACGCTCAGCATCTCGGCGCCGCGAGCGACGCCGTAGCCGAGATCGCTGCAATAGGCGACGATATGGACCTGCGGCATCGACATCGCGACGCAGCAGCAGAAGCCGGCCACGACCAGCAGCAGCTGCAGCTGGTTGGGCGACAGCCCGAGGCTGCCGCGCGCGCCGGCGCTCGTCGCCTCTGCCGCCGCGATGCTTGCAGCGTTCGGCCGGCGCCGGAACAACGGCGCCAGCGGCAGCATCACCACCAGGCAGGCGATGCCCAGCCAAAGATGCGTCGTGCGCAGGCCATGGGTCTGGACGCCCCAGTTGATCAGCTGCGGCCAGAACATGCCGGCGAGATAGCTGCCCGACGCGCCGAAGACGACGGCAAGGCCGCGATAGCGCCGGAACCAGTGCGAGAGATCGGCGATGAGCGGCGAGAACCCGGTCGCGGCGCCGAGCCCGATCAGGAAGCCGTGCGCCAGCGCGAACTGCCAGAGCGAGCCGGCGACCGAGGCGAGCGCATAGCCGCTGCACAGCAACAGTGCGCCCAGCACGATCGGCCAGACGATCCCGAAACGATCGGCCAGCCGGCCCATGGCGATATTGCCGACGCCGAAGCCGATCATCGCAAAGGTATAGGGCAGCGAGGCATCGGCGCGCATGACGCCGAATTCCTGCTGAACTGCCGTCACCACCACGACCGCCGACCAGGAACCGACGCAGGCGATCGTCCCGACCAGCAGGGCGAGCGCGAGCCTCATCCAGGCATAAGACGAATCCGGCGCGTAGCGCGCATCCTGGGCGTTCATGTTTCCTCGCCGGATCAGCGGAGAACGATTTTCTCTCTGCCCGAGCATTAGGCAGCACGATCGTTCGCCACAAGCGCATCGGCGGCGGGCCGATGCGGCGCGGATGTGGGGGCGGCCTGCGTTCTTTTCGACCGCTTGCATCGTGGGCCGACAGCGGCATGCTCGGCCCGAGGCGGAGGAGCGATGGCCAGGATCTCAATCTACGGCGCCGGCGCGATCGGCTGCTATCTCGGCGGGCGGCTCGCCGCCGGCGGCGCGAACGTCGCTTTCATCGGCCGCCGGGGCGTTGGCGAGCAACTCCGGCAGCACGGCCTGACGCTGACGCATTATGACGGCCGCAAGTGGCACGTTCCGCCGGAGACGGTCGCCTTCTCGACCGAGCCGGATGCCGCCGCGGCGGCCGAGCTCATCCTGGTCACCGTGAAGTCGGGCTCGACCGCGCAGGCCGCAGCCGAGCTTGCCGCCATGGCTGCACCGAACGCCGTCGTGATCAGTTTCCAGAATGGTATCAGCAATGCGGATGTGCTGCGCTCTGCACTGCCCGGCCGCAGCGTGCTCGCCGGCATGGTGCCGTTCAATGTCATCAGGCGCGATCCCGGCGGCTTCCATCAGGCCTCGGAAGGCGAGCCCGAAGTCGAGGACGCAGCCGCACTCGCACCTTTCCTCGCCGATTTCACCAGCGCCGGCTTCGCGCTGCGCCGGCATCGCGACATGCTGCCGGTGCAATGGGCCAAGCTGCTCCTCAACCTCAACAACGCCGTCAACGCGCTCTCCGCCCTTCCCTTGCATCAGGAACTGGCGCAGCGCGCCTATCGCCGCTGCCTGGCGCTGGCGCAGGCCGAAGCGCTCGCCTTGCTCAAGCAGGCAGGCATACAGCCGGCGCGGCTGACACCACTGCCGGCGGCCTGGATCCCGGCGCTGCTACGCCTGCCCGATGCGCTCTTTGCCCGGCTCGCCCGCAAGATGCTGGCGATCGATCCGTCGGCGCGTTCGTCCATGGCGGACGATCTCGCCGCCGGGCGCAGGACAGAGGTCGACTGGATCAATGGCGAAGTGGTCAGGCTGGCGCAGCGGCTCGATGGGAGCGCGGCGGTGAACGAGCGCCTTACGGCTCTCGTCCACCAGGCCGAGCACTCGCCGCGGCGCTGGAGCGGCGACGCCTTGTTCGCGGAACTCGGCGACGCGAACTCCTCTCTCCGGGGGATCAGGCGGCGCGACGATCGTGCCGGCCCTCATTGACCTCCTCGATGATCTTGGCGACGAAAGCCGGCAGGTCGCCGGGATTGCGCGAGGTGACGACACCCTTGTCGGTGACGACCTCGCTGTCCTCCCATTGCGCCCCGGCGTTGACCAGGTCCTGCTTGATCGTCTTGTACGAGGTCAGCCGCCGCCCCTTGGCGATGCCGCTGTCGACCAGCAGCCAGGGCGCGTGACAGACGGCCGCGACGACCTTGCCTTGCGCGAAGAAGTCCTTGATCAGCGCGATCGCCTTGTCGTTGCCGCGCAGTGTATCGGGGTTCATCTGGCCGCCGGGCAGCACGATCGCGTCGTAGGCGTCGGCCCGTGTCTCATCGAGGCTCTTGTCGACCTTGACCGCCTTTCCCCAATCCTTCTTGTCCCAGCCCTTGATCTCGCCGCTCTCAGGCGATGCGACATGCACGGTGGCGCCGGCTTCCTTGAGCTTTGCGAGCGGTACCTCGAGCTCGGACTGCTCAAAGCCGTGCGTGGCGAGGATGAGGATCGATTTTCCGTTCAGCGAGGCCATGGCCTTCTCCCTGGTTGCTGCTTCAATCAAGGCAACCTTCGGGAGGGCGATCCGTTTCCGCGTCGGAACGACGCGGTGGGGGCGACAACGGCCCAGAGACATGCCGCGATCTGGAGGAGTGCTCCAGCTCAGCTCTTGCGGCCGGTCAGGTCGGCATATTGCTCGGCCGGCAGCGGGCGGCCGAGCATATAGCCCTGCATGTAGTTGCAGCCTTCGTCGATCAGGAAGTCGAGTTGCTCGCGCGTCTCGACACCCTCGGCCACCACCTCGATGTCGAGCGCATGGCCAAGCGCGATGACCGCGCGCGTGATCGCCGCGGCCTCCGAGGCGACGCCGAGATTGGCAACGAAGCTGCGGTCGATCTTCAGCGTCGAGAGCGGGAACATGTGCAGATAGGAGAGCGAGGAATAGCCCGTGCCGAAATCGTCGAGCGCGATGCGCACGCCGAGCGCCTTGATCCGGTGCAGCACCAGCATGGTGCGGTCGAAATCGGTGATCATCACCCCTTCGGTGATCTCGAGCTCGAGCCGCTCCGGCTCCAGCCCGGTCTCGACCAACACCTCATCGATCAGCGTCGGGAGGTCACCATGGCGGAACTGCAGGGGCGAGACGTTGACGGCGATGCGCAGCGGCCTTGCCCAGCTTGCCGCCTCGGCGCAGGCCTGGAGCAGCAGCTCGCGCGCCAGAGGCAGGATCAGCCCGCTCTCCTCCGCCGCCGGGATGAACTCGGATGGCGGAATCACGCCACGCTCGGGGTGGACCCAGCGCGCCAGCGCCTCGAAGCCCGACAGATTGCCGGCGGCCGAGAAGACCGGCTGATAGTGCAGATGCAGCTGCTTCTGCGCGATCGCGGCTGCAAGGTCGTCGGCAAGGTGATGAGCGGCCGCCGCCGCATCGCTCCCGGTTTGCGGGCCGCTGCTGACGTCGACCATCACGTTGACTGCGCCGGTGAGCTTGCCTTGCGCATCGTAGAGCGGCGTCGGCAGCGGCATGAAGCGCACGCGGCTGCCATCGGGCCGCTCGGCCAGCGCCTCGATGCCGCGGACCGCGCGCTTCTCGCGCAGCGCCACGGCCAGCGGGCAATCCTCATGCGCCAGAGGCGAACCGTCGACCTGAAAAAGACGATGGGCGATGCACCAGCGATCCTGCCCGATCTCAGGTTGCCGCCCGACGAGCCGGGCAGCCGCCTGATTGAAATAGGTCACGTTCCCGTCGGCATCCGTCGCGTAGAGCGCGAGCGGCAATTGCGCCACGACCTCCCGGAACCAGCTGTCGTCGGCCGCGTCGGCCTGCGCACCCGGAGGCTCGTCCGGCTTCTGACCGCCGGGGGGATTGGGAGGCATGCTGGTGATCTCGACGCGAACAACGTGGTGGCATCAAAGCCGGAAAAACCGAATAAAGTTTTAAATGGCGAAGGCGAATCCAATGCCGCTGCGCAATAGCCACTCCCGCCGGCGTCGGAAAGCAGCGGAAATCTTCGTATAAATTGACTCAAATTTGCGCAATGCCCCAAGGACAACACAATGGATGCGCAGTTTTAAAATTTTAAACCGATACTGATCCAATGAATTGTGAAACACTTTCGATAACTAAAACAGGGATTACGTGAAATCCTATTTGAACAGGCGTTCGCCCTGTTCGTCGATCAGCTGCCGGGCCTTGACGATCGCGAAATCGGCCGCCTCATCGGCGCCCGGGAAGCGGTCAGCCCGGATGAAGCGATGGCTCTTCACCTCGCCGTCGATCTCCTTCTCGATCAACCCGGACAATTGCTGCTGCCCCCCCTCCGGGAACGGCGTGGCGTGGATGGTGAAGCCCTTGTACTCGATGGTCTTCAGCGGCCCGGCAGGCGTAGCCGGCTTGGCATCCTTGCGGCCGAACAGGGATTTGAGAAAGGACATGACGCGCTCCGTGTGACCGGCGCTGTATAGCGCAGATGCGGCCTGATTGGCCAAGCTCGCCTTGTGGGCTTGTCTTCTCCCATAATAATACCATACGGTATTGTATTATTATGGAGACTGACATGAATTTCTGGCTCGCCCTTGCCGCCGCGCTTGCGGCCATCACCACCCTGGTTCACGCCATTCTCGGCGGCCGGGAGATCGCAGCGCCGCTGCTGGCTGCCGAGCGGCTGCATGCGGTGCCGAAATTCACCTTGTACTACTGCTGGCATCTGGTGACGATCGTGCTCGCCGCACTCGCCCTGGCCTTCGGCCTCGTCGCGACCGGCCAGGGCAGCCGCGACCTCGCGCTCTTCGCCACCGCCGGCGCTGCGCTGTTCTGCCTCTGGGGCCTCGGTATGGTCGGGCTGTTCCGCCTGCGCATTGTGCATTTCCCGCAATGGGCACTGTTCGCGGCGATCACGGCGAGCGGCGCGATCGGCTTGTGGCAGTGACTGGTCTTCCCCCGCGCCGCTTCCGCCTGGGCGACTGGCTCGCGCTCGGGCTCACTGCCCTCGCCGAACAAGGGCCTTCCGGGCTGACCATCGAGGCGCTCTGCCGCCGGGCCGGCAAGACCAAGGGCTCGTTCTACGCTCATTTTCCGGCAATCGAAGCCTACCTCGCCGCCCTCGCCGGGCATTGGCGCGAGACCCATAC
The DNA here is from genome assembly GCF_900109525.1 of Allobosea lupini. Classification (GTDB taxonomy): domain Bacteria; phylum Pseudomonadota; class Alphaproteobacteria; order Rhizobiales; family Beijerinckiaceae; genus Allobosea; species Allobosea lupini. The sequence goes on from NZ_FOAN01000016.1 coordinate 13,493, forward strand.
CCTTCGCCTGATGCAGGAGGTCGACACGGGCGGGCCGGCGCAGGAGCGGCTGATCGCGCTCGACCGCATGGCGCTCGCCCTCGACGTGCGCGTCGAGCAGGGCATGCGCCGACTCGCCCAGCTCGATCCCGGCGTTGCCGCGACCTGTGCCGAGGTCGATCGCGAGCGTATCGCCTATCTGGAGACTCTTCATGGCGAGAGCGGGCGCTTAGCGCCGGAAGAGGCTCTCGCGCTCGCCCGCATCGAATATGCCGCCTATATCGGCTTCCAGCAGCTCGACCTCGGCCTTTCGCCGCAGGAGCTGCATGACTGCTACGGCATCCTGATGCGGCTTTTGCACCGCCCCGCCAGCGGCTGACGGCTCAGGCGAGATGCAGCACGACCGCGCGCCGGTGCGGGCTGGTCCGGTGCTCGAACAGGTAGATGCCTTGCCAGGTGCCGAGCACGAGCCGGCCACTGCTGACCGGGATCGACAGCGAAACCGGCAGCACCGCCGCCTTGATATGAGCCGGCATGTCGTCCGGCCCCTCCGCGCGATGGGTAAGATAGGCCATGGCCGCATCGTCCGCCGGTGGCACGAGCCGGGCGAAGAAGGCGGACAAATCACGCTGCACATCCGGATCGGCATTCTCCTGGATCAGGAGCGAGCAGGAGGTATGGCGCACGAACAGCGTCAGCAGGCCGACATCGACCGCCGCCTCGCGTACGAAGCGGGCGACCGCGTCGGTGAACTCGTAGAGCCCCGCCCCGCGTGTCTCGATCGCGAGACGGGTCTGCTTGCCAGACATCACCGCTCGGTCAGCGCGAGCTTGGCGCCGAGCGCGACGAAGGCCGCCGCGAAGGTGCGCCGCAGCCAGGCCATCACCGCCGGCCGGCTCACCACCTTGTCGCGCATCGCCGCCGCGAACAGGCCGTAGAGCGCGAAGACGACGAAGGTCATCGCCATGAACACGCCCGAGAGCTCGAGCATGCGCGCCATCGGGCTGGCCTCGTTCGCGGCGATGAACTGCGGCAGGAAGGCGACGAAGAAGATCGAGAGCTTCGGATTGAGCACGTTGAGCGCAAGGCCGTCGACCAGCACGCGCCAGGCCGAGCGCTCGTCGGCCGCAGCCTCGACGCTGAGGGCGCCCTGCTCCTTCAGCGTCTGCCAGGCCATCCAGAGCAGATAGGCGACGCCGGCATATTTGACGATCGAGAAGGCGAGCGCGCTGGCATGCAGCAGTGCCGCAAGACCCATCATCGCGGCGATCAGGTGCGGCACGATGCCGAGCGTGCATGCGAAGGAGGCGAGCAGGCTGGCCTTGGCCCCGCGCGTCAGCCCGGCGGCGATGGTGTAGATCGCGCCCGTCCCGGGCGAAGCGACGATGATCAGCGAGGTCAGCAGGAATTCGAGGGACATGCGTTGCTCCACTTCCTGCGACGAGGTCGGTGGCGCATCGATATCCCGGTCGCGGGCGCCTTGCTAGCCCAGCCCCTCGAAGATGCCGCCGATGACGCTGACCACCGCCTCACCGGTAGCAACCACAGCGGCCCCGGCGCCCTCGACGACGGTCCCGACCACCTCGACCGCGACGCCGACCGCATCGATGGTGACGTTGCTGGCGACATCGAGCACGCCGCTGACGACGTCCCCGGCCGTCGAGCCTTCCTCTTCCTGCTTCTTCGCCTGGGGCGGAAGATTTGCCTGCAGCGCCGCCTTGGCGGCCTCGATCTCGTCGGCGCTCGGAATTCCGGTCATCTGCGCTCCTCCAGGGGAAGCCCCGCAAGGTCACCTCGATTGTCGAGGCGACCTTAGCAGAACTGTGGCGGACTGGACCGATTCTGCTTGCCCCCTGTGCCTGTCGATCGTAAAGGCAGCGCCGCGTCCCCAGGGACAGCCGTAAGCGTCTCACGTCAGGCAACGCATCCACGAAGGCTCAGCGCCGCCGGGATGCAACAAGGCCATGACGGCGCGGCCTGTCCTTGCAGGATGTCTCCCATGAACTCCGTCCGCAAATTGCCGGCGCGCTATGGTGCGTTCGTCACCCCCTTGATCCTGTCCGGCCTGATGACCCTGATCGTCTCAGGGATTTCGACCCTGCGCGTGCTCGGCCCGACGCCGGCCTTCCGGCAGGGCTGGCCCGGCGCCTGGGGCCTGTCCTGGCTGATCGCCTTCCCGGTGCTGCTGCTGGCGCTGCCTGTGGCGCGCCGGCTCACGGCGATGCTGGTCGCGCCGGCGGGGTGAGCCCGGGCGACGCGCTCAACACGTCCGCGCGATGTCGTGGACCGCGGCGAGCAGGCGCTCGATGTCCTGCTCGCTCGTGAGATAGCTGACGGAGGCACGCACGATGCCGGCGAGCCCGCGTGCCTCCATGTCGAACGGTGTATAGGCGGGCCCGTTCGCTCCCACCGAAATCCCGGCACTCGCAAGCCGGTTCTTGACCGCGTTGACGTCGAGATCGCCGACGGTGAAGGACACCAGCCCGGACCGTTGCTGCCCGAGATCATGGATCGTGACGCCGTCGATGGTCGCAAGCTCGGCCCGCAACCGCCTGGCCGTCAGGTCGATCTGGTCCCGGATCGCAGGCACGCCGAGCGCCAGCGCCTCATGCAGCGCGACGCCGAGTCCCAGCAGCAGCGCGACCGCGTGCTCGCTCGTCTCGAAGATCCGCGCATCGCCGCGCGGCACTGGCCCTTGCGCCGTCCAAGGCGCGGACAGGACATCCGAGAACACCGGGTCGAGCCGCTGCCGGAGTGAAGCCCGGGCGTAGAGGATCGCGGTTCCGCGCGGGCCGCGCAAATGCTTGCGTCCGGCACCCTTGAGCACGTCGCAGCCGATCGCCTCGACATCGACGGGAATCTGCCCGAGCGCCTGCCCGGCATCGACGAAATAGGGGATGCCGGCCGCACGCGTCACCCGGCCGACTGCCGCGGCGTCGTTGATCAGGCCGCCATTGGCCGGCAGCCAGGTCAGGGCGACGAGACGGACGCGCTCGTCGATCATGCCTGCGAGCGCCTCCGGATCGACCGAGCCGTCCTCGCGGCAGGGGATCATCTCGATCCGCGCTCCAGAGCGCGCTGCCGCGCGCTGCATCGTCGCGAGATTGCCGCCCCATTCCTGGCGCCCGACCAGAATGCGGTCGCCAGCGCGCAGCGGCGGCAGGGCGGCGAAGGCGAGCCCCCAGCCGGCGGAGCCGCTTGGGGTGAAGGCGATCTCCGCGGGCGTGGCGTTGAGAAGGCGGGCGGCATCCGCCCGTGCCTGATCCAGCCGGCCCTGGACCGCGACACTGGCCTCATGCGGGCCGTAAAGCGCCTCGCGTTGGAGCTGCTCGGTCACCGCAGCGAGCGTGCCGGCGGACATCAGCGAAGCGCCGGCGTGATTGAAGTGGATGCTGGTCGCGCAGCCCGGCGTTTCGGCGCGGAGCGCTTTGATATCGAGGCGGCTCATTGCCGAACCTGCACAAGGCGGGCTGCGTCCGTAGCCCGGGCGAGCATCAGCGAGGGGTCAGTCATCATCATCGTCGAAATCCCTTCGATCCCGACGATGGCAGCGCCGTCCGCGGCTGACCAATTCGAAACGTCCGGCGCTGCGATCGATCTGGCTCATGGGTGGAACCCGGCCTATAGCTCGATATCGATGATCGGGACTCCATCGCATGCGCTCCTCGCCCGTCCTGCCACCGCTGCATGCACTGCGCGCGTTCGAAGCCGTCGGCCGCCTCCTCAGCTTCCGTCGCGCTGGCGAGGAATTGCTGATCACGCAGAGCGCCGTCAGCCATCATGTCCGGACGCTGGAAGAGGCGCTGGGAACCATGCTGTTCGAGCGCAAGGGGCGCAGCATCGCCTTGACCGCGGCAGGCGCACGCTATCTCGACAGTATCTCGCAGGCCTTCGCTCTCGTCGCCGACGGAACCCGCGAAATCCGCTCTTACGCTACGCACCAGGTCCTGACGGTGAGCCTGCTGCCATCCTTCGCTGCCAACTGGCTGGTGTCGCGTCTCGCCGGTTTCCGGGCCGCCTATCCGCAGATCGAACTCGTCCTCGACCCGACGCTGAACCAGGCCAACCTCGCCGCCGGGGAGGCGGATATCGCGATTCGGTACGGCGTCGGCGAATGGCCGGGCCTGCGCTGCGAGCTGCTTGCTGCCGAACGCCTGCTTCCGGTCCTGAGCCCGGAGCTGGCGGCACGTCAGCCACTGGCGAAACCTGACGACATCCTCTCGCACACCCTGCTGACCAGCCATCGTCCCACCGAATGGGAGGCCTGGTCGCGGCATACCGCCCTCGACCTGACCTCAGCCAGCCGGCTGCAGTTGACGGACTACAACATCGTCCTGCAGGCCGCGCTCAATGGTCAGGGTGTCGCCATAGGCCGCAGCCTTCTCGTCGCGGATCATCTCCGCCGTGGCGCATTGCTCGCGCCATTGTCGGATTTCGCGACCGCGCCGGGGCTTGGCTACTGGGCGGTCCTGCCGGGCAGCGGCGCAGGCAAGCCGGCCGCGGCGATGTTCGTGACCTGGCTCAGGCGCGAAATCGCCGAGGCCGGATCCGCGGGAATGGCCCGCCAAAATGAAACGGGGCGCTGAAGCGCCCCGTTCGAACTTCGCGTCAATTGTCGAGGAAGCTCCGGAGCTTGCGGCTGCGGCTCGGGTGCTTGAGCTTGCGCAGCGCCTTCGCCTCGATCTGGCGGATGCGCTCGCGGGTCACGCTGAACTGCTGGCCGACCTCTTCGAGGGTGTGGTCGGTGTTCATGCCGATGCCGAAGCGCATGCGCAGCACGCGCTCCTCGCGCGGGGTGAGCGAGGCGAGCACGCGCGTTGTGGTCTCGCGCAGATTGCTCTGGATCGCCGCGTCGATCGGCAGGATCGCGTTCTTGTCCTCGATGAAGTCGCCGAGATGCGAATCCTCCTCGTCGCCGATCGGGGTCTCCAGCGAGATCGGCTCCTTGGCGATCTTCAGGACCTTGCGCACCTTCTCAAGCGGCATGGCCAGCTTCTCGGCCAATTCCTCCGGGGTCGGCTCGCGGCCGATCTCGTGCAGCATCTGGCGCGAGGTCCGAACGATCTTGTTGATCGTCTCGATCATGTGCACCGGGATGCGGATCGTGCGGGCCTGGTCGGCGATCGAACGGGTGATCGCCTGGCGAATCCACCAGGTCGCGTAGGTCGAGAACTTGTAGCCCCGGCGGTACTCGAACTTGTCGACCGCCTTCATCAGGCCGATGTTCCCCTCCTGGATCAGGTCGAGGAACTGCAGGCCGCGGTTGGTGTACTTCTTGGCGATCGAGATCACGAGACGCAGGTTCGCCTCGATCATCTCCTTCTTCGCCTGCCGGGCCTCGCGCTCGCCCTTCTGAACCATCAGCACGATCTTGCGGAACTCCTGGATCTCCAGGCCGGTCTCCGAGGCCATCGTATGGATGTCCTCGCGCAGGTCCTTGATCCGGTCCTTCTCCTGCGCGACGAACTCCTTCCAGCCGCGCGAGCCAAGCTTGGAGACGCGCAGCAGCCACTTCGGGTCGAGCTCGCCGCCGATATGCTGCTTCAGGAAATCCTCGCGGCCGACGCCATAGCTCTCGGCGAGACGCAGAAGTCTCGTCTCGTGAGAAATAAGCCGCTTGTTGATGTCGTAGAGCTGCTCGACCAGCGCCTCGATGCGGTTGTTGTTGAGCGAGAGCGACTTCACCGAAACGATGATGTCGTCCTTCAGCTTCTTGTACTTGCGGTCCTGCGACGGCGAGAGCTTGGCGTTCTCCAGCCGGCCGGCAATGTCCTGGTCCTGCAGGCGGCGCAGCTTGGTGTAGTTGCTGGCGATCGAGTCGAAGGTTTCGAGCACGCGCGGCTTCAGCTCGGCTTCCATGGCCGAGAGCGACACGTTGTTCTCCATGTCGTCATCGTCCATGCCTTCGGGCGGAGTCTCGCCCTCGGGTGCAGCCTCCTCGGCCTCAGCCGCCTCCTCGCCCTCGCCCGGCAGCTGGTCCGGGTTCTTGCCATCGGGACCGGCATAGGTCGCTTCGAGGTCGATGATGTCGCGCAGGAGAACCTTGCCCTCCATCAGCTCGTCGCGCCAGATGATGATCGCCTGGAAGGTCAGCGGGCTCTCGCAGAGTCCCGCGATCATCGCCTCGCGGCCGGCCTCGATGCGCTTGGCGATCGCGATCTCGCCTTCGCGCGAGAGCAGTTCGACCGAGCCCATCTCGCGCAGATACATGCGGACCGGATCGTCGGTGCGCTCGGTCGGCTCGAGATTGCGCTTGGTCTCGACCGGCAACGCCGAGCGCTGCGCCTCGACCATGTCGCCGCCCTCGGCCTCGTCCTCTTCACCGTCCTTGCCGCGGGCCGCACGCTCTTCGCCTGCCGCTTCCGGATCCTCGTTGTCGACGACGTTGATGCCCTGCTCGCTGAGCTGGCCGAGCACGTCCTCGATCTGCTCGGAGGAGAACTCTTCCGACGGCAGGACCTCGTTCAATTCGTCATAGGTGACATAGCCGCGCTTCTTGGCGAGCTTGATCATCCGCTTGACGGCCTGATCGGTGAGATCGAGAAGCGGGCTGTCCGTGCTCGGGGGCGCCTCCGGGGAACCCGCTTCGGACTTGTCCCGCTCGCTCACTTTGGTCGCCATCAATCAGCGCTCCACCATCTTGCGCGCCGGTGCTCTGGCCCCGACGCATAAAAGGGCGCCGCGGCAGACGTCACTGCCGCGCACCCACCCAACTCATCCGCCATAGATAGCACCGACCATCGTTGATGAATCGTGCACCATCCTCAAAGCCGTCCTCGATTCTGCCGACGAAAGCAACGGGCCGGCCTGGTCATTTCTCGGGGTTCGCCTCGGTCCCCTCGATCGTCTCGAGGCGAGCCTTGACGTCCTTCATCCAGGCGAAATTGGCTTCCGTTGGTTCGTCAGCCAATGCGCGTTCGGCTGCCTTCAGCTCGCTATGTAGCGTGCGTGCGCGATGATGCAAGACGAGAGCCTGACGAATCGAATCAAAAACAGATTCAGGATCAGCCGTTTGCGCGAGTTTCAGCCGTTCGGCCGGCTGGGTGACGGCGAGCAGCGCCGCCCTCGCCTCCGCCACGCGGGTCTGCTCCAGCCTGCGCCCGAACGCCTCCTGGTCGAAGCTCCCATCGAAGGCCGCTTCGACGAGCGCCTGGCGGAAGCGCTCGGCCGCGGTCCCGTCGAGCGCAAGCTCGGCGATCTCGTCGACGCAGCGCATGACGAGGTCCGGATGGCTCGCAAGGGCCAGCAGGATGAACGCCTCGCGCGTGTTCTCGCCGTGCCGGCGCTGCATCATCTGCGAACCGGCAAGTTGCGGGCTCGGCCGCACCAGCGACAGCGGCGGCCGTTCGGAGCCACGCGGAAAGCCGCGCCCGCCGCCGCGCGCAGTGCCGCCGCCGAACCCGCTCTGGCGCCGGCCCTCGAACCGCTCCTGCCGCGCCGGCGCGAAGAGCTGGCCAAGCCGCTCGTCGATCTCGCGGCGGTAGTGCCGGCGGGTGACCTCGTCGCGAATCAGGCCGAGCGGCTCCTTCAGCCGGCGCTCGAAGGCGGCGCGCCGCTCGGGCGTGTCGAGCTGGCTCGCCTCGAATTCACGGGCCCAGAGCATGTCGACGAGCGGCTTGGCCGAACCGATCACCTCGGCGACGGCAGGCTTGCCACCGGAACGGGCGAGATCATCGGGATCCTGCCCTTCCGGCAAAAGCGCGAAGGAGAGCGAGCGCCCCGGCTCCAGCAGCGGCAGCGCAAGGTCGATCGCCCGGCCCGCCGCCTTGCGGCCGGCCTTGTCGCCATCGAGGCAGATCACCGGTTCGCCCGCCATGCGCCAGAGCAGCGAAAGCTGGTCCTCGGTCAGCGCCGTGCCGAGCGGTGCCACCACCTGCGGGAAGCCGGCCATCGTCATGGCGATGACGTCGACATAGCCCTCGACCACGATGACCTGGCCGGTGTCGTGCGCGGCTTTGCGGGCATTGTGGTGGTTGAACAGCAGCGCGCCCTTGTGGAAGAGCGGCGTCTCAGGCGAGTTCAGATACTTGGCCGGGACATCGGCGCTCATCGCCCGGCCGCCGAAGGCGACGACGCGACCGCGCGCATCGTGGATCGGGAACATGATCCGGTCGCGGAAGCGGTCATAGGGCACGGCGATCTCCTCGCCATGCACCAGCAGCCCCGTCTCCATCATCGCATCGGCGCCGACGCCCTTAGCCGCGAGATGGTCGCGCAGCGCGAAGCGGTCCGGCGGGGCATAGCCGATGCGGAAGAGCTGGCGCGCCTGTCCTTCCAGCCCGCGCCCCGAGAGATAGCGCCGCGCCAGCCCGCCGCGCTCCGATTGCAGCTCGGCCTCGAAGAAGCGCGCCGCCAGCTCGACGACCTCGTGCAGCCCCTTGCGCTTCTCCTCCTGGACCTGCGCCTCGAAGGAGACCTTCGGCAGGGTGACGCCGGCTTCCGAGGCGAGCTTTTCGACCGCCTCCGGGAAGGACAGCCCTTCGGTCTCCATCACGAACTTGAAGATGTCGCCGTTCTTGCCGGAGGAGAAATCGAAGAAGGAGCCCTTCTGGTCGTTGACGAAGAAGGACGGCGTCTTCTCGGCATTGAAGGGCGAGAGCCCCTTCCATTCGCGGCCGGCCTTGGCGAGGCGCACGCGCTTGCCCACGACCGCCGAAACAGGCAGCCGCGCCTTGATCTCCTCGAGCACGGAGGGCGGGAACTTCATGGCTCCCTATCTGGCCGCTGCGAGCCCGCTTGCCAACTCCTGAAGGCGCCCTTGTCGGGCTTATGGTCCATATCCACAGCAAGCCCCATATGATAAAGAAAATCGCGAAAAAGGAAGAAAGCCGTGGCGCTCAACATCAAGGACCCGGAGACGGAGAAAGCGGTGCGCCAGCTGGCGCGCCGGCGCGGCCTCAGCCTGACAGAGGCCGTGCGCATGGCCGTCAGGAGCGAGCTCGACAAGGACGAATTGTCCGAGGAGGAGAAGGCGCGGCGGGTGGCGGCGGCGCATGCCTGGATGAACGAGTTCTACAAGAAGTACGGCATCAAGCCGGCCGAGCGTTCCATGACCAAGGAGGAGATGGACGATATCGTCGGCTATGACGAGAACGGAATGTGGGGATGATCGTCATCGACGCCTCGGCAGTCGTCGCGATCATAACCGGTGAGCACGACGCTCAGGCCCTGCTCGAACGCATCGCCCTCGCACCACATCGCTGCATTTCGGCCACCAACTTGTTGGAAGCACGGCTCGTCCTCGAACTCGGCCGTGGTCTCGAATCGATTCTGTTGAACAATCTCCTGTCCCGGTGGCAGATCGAGATCGTGCCGTTCGATAAGGAAGACATCGAATTCGCCTTCGACGCCTATCGCCGCTACGGCAAGGGCCGCCATCCCGCCAAGCTGAACATGGGTGACTGCGCGGCCTACGCTTTGGCCAGGTCGCGCGGCTGGCCGCTGCTCTACAAGGGCGAGGATTTCACGCAGACCGACATCGAGCGGGCCTAATGCCGCCAGCGGTCGAGACACGGCTGCTGCGCCAGTTCATCGCCGTCGCCGAGGAATTGAACTTCCACCGGGCGGCCGAACGGCTGCACATGGCGCAGCCGCCGCTGAGCCAGGCCATCCGCAAGCTTGAGGATGCGCTCGGCTTATCTCTGTTCGAGCGCAGCAATCGCAGCGTCGCGCTGACGCCCGCCGGCGCGGCCTTCCTCATCAGCGCCCGGCGCATCCTCGCCCAGCTCGATGAGGGCGTCCGCGAAGCGCAGGCCGTCGCCGCCGGCCAGGCCGGCCGGCTCGCGATCAGCTTCGTCGGCACGGCCCATGACCTGCTGCCTCTGGCGCTGCGCCGCTTCCGCGCGCAATTCCCCGGCATCGAGCTCGTCCTGCGCGAGGCGACCACGGGCGAGCAGCTCGCAGCGATCACCGCGGGCGAGGCCGATATCGGCCTGATGCGCCAGCCCGGCATCATGGTGGCTCAGCTCGCCAGCGAAACCCTGCTGCGCGAGCCGATTCTCGCCGCACTGCCGGATGACCACCCCCTCGCCGGAGAGGAGAGCATCCCTCTCGCCGCCCTCGCCGGCACCGAGTTCATCGGCACGCCGCGCCAGCTCGGCATCGGCTTCCACGACCAGATCATCGGGCTCTGCCGCCTCGCCGGCTTCTCGCCGCGCATCGTCCAGGAAGCACGCCAGATGCAGACCATCGCCAGCCTGGTCGCGAGCGGCCTCGGCGTCTCGCTGATCCCGGCGTCACTGGCGCTGATGCCGCGCGCCGGTGTCGCCTTCCGGCCGATCGCCGTCGAGGCGCCGCCGGAGATGACCAATATCGAGTTGATCGCGGCGTGGGATGCGACGCGCCATTCTCTGGCCCGCGACAACTTCCTGGCCGTGCTCAGGCACGTGGCCCGCGATATGCAGTTCATATCAAACTAGAACAAACAATATATTTTACCGCAGAAGCGTCTGCTGGCAGCCTTTCCTCGACAGCAACAACGAGGGAGCATTCGCTATGCCAAACCGCTTGCGACGATGGGGCCTGATCGGCGCGGCCCTGGCCGCGGCCGCCCTTTTCACCACCCCGACCTCGGCAACCGAACGAGTGACCATGATCGAGCAATTGCGCATCTACGAGATATTCGAGAGCAACAAGGAGGCGTTTCACGCCCGCTTCCGCGACCACGCCGCCCGCATCATGAAGACCTATGGTTTTGACATCGCCGCGATGTGGGAGGCCAGGACCAAGGATCGCACGGAATTCATCTACGTCCTGCGCTGGCCCGACGAGGCGACCATGCGCCAGAGCTGGGCCAGCTTCATGCAGGACGCGGAATGGTCTGCGATCAAGGAGCGCACCTCGGCCGAGCACGGCCGCCTGGTCGGCGGAATCGAGGAGCGCGTGATGCAGCGCACGAGCTATTCGCCCTGAGCAGACGCCTCTCTAAGGACACTGCAGCGGGTCGTCCGCCAGGGCTTTCGCCACGCCCTCGATCGGCAGCAGGACGGCGGCGTCGCCGGCCCGCAATTCGATGCGCGTCGCATCGCGCAAGGCTGCCACGACCGGCTTCATCTGCGCAGCGCCGAAACTGCCGTCGGGTTTCCAGGTCAGTTCGACCTCGTCGATGCCCGCCTGCGCCGTGACCGGCACCCGCGTCGCCTTGCCGTCGGCCACGATCTCGATCGCCGACGGCAGGGCGTCCTTGAGCTGCGTCTTGGGCAGGACGGCGATCAGATAGGGGCCGCCCGCAATCGCCGGATTGGCGCGGGCCGCCGCCGCAGCGCCGCAATAGAAGGTGAGCCGCGTCCCGTCGGCACCGTTCACCCCGGCATAGGAGGTGCCCATCTGGTAGCCGGTACCCCAGCCTTCGGATTGAGCCAGAGCAGCCGAGCCATGCAGGGTCAGACCGAGCGTCAGGATAGCGATCGATCGTTTCGACATCGGAAGCCTCCTTTGCCGAAACGCTGTCCGTCGATCTGGCGAAAATGCCGCCCGCGGATCAGCCGCCCAGCAACTGCTTCACCATAGGCGAGACCTTGGCGAAGTCCATCTGGCCGGCGTAAGCCGCGCGCAGCGCACCGATGACCTTGCCCATGTCCTTGACGGCGGATGCGCCGGTCTCGGCGATGACCTCCTCGATCGCCGCCTTGATCTCCTCGTCGCTCATCTGCTTGGGCAGGTAGGACGAGATCACCGCGACCTCGGCGCGCTCGCCCTCGGCGAGCTCGGGCCGGCCATTGGCGTCGTAGATCGCGATCGACTCCTGGCGCTGCTTGATCATCTTCTGCAGCAAGGCGAGGATTTCGTCCGGCGTCGCCTCGCCCTTGCCGGCGCCGCGCGCCTCGATGTCCTTGTCCTTCAGCGCCGACTGGATCAGGCGGATGGCGGCGACCTTGCCCTTCTCGCCGGCCTTCATCGCGGTCTTGAGGTCGGCAGTGAACTGCTCGCGCAGAGTGGACATGATGGTACGAACCTTCTTCATTCATTGACGGGGCGCGGCCGCCTGATTAAGGCTCGCGCTCCAGACCGGCAGCGCCATTTCGCGCAGCCTTCACGCTTGCCGCAGCTTCCAGCGGCCTGGACGAGACATAGACATGACCGCTCACGAAGGAAACCCCGCCGCGCAAGGCGGGCAAGAGGGCTGGGTGGAGCCGCGCGCGACTGCCGTGCTGGTGCTGGCCGACGGCACGGTGCTCGAAGGCTTCGGCCTCGGCGCGATCGCGCAGGCGCCCGGCGAGGTCTGCTTCAACACGGCGATGACCGGCTATCAGGAAATCCTGACCGACCCGTCCTATGCCGGGCAGATCATCACCTTCACCTTCCCGCATATCGGCAATGTCGGCGTCAACGAGGAGGACACCGAGACGGTCAACGCCGCCGCCTCCTCCGGCGTGCGCGGCATCGTGCTGCATGCCGAGGTCACCCAGCCCTCGAACTGGCGCGCGGCCAAGCATCTCGACGCCTGGCTCAAGGCCCGCAACATCGTCGGCATCAGCGGCGTCGACACCCGCGCCCTGACCGCGCTGATCCGCGAGAACGGTATGCCCAACGCCGTCATCGCCCATGACCCGGCCGGCGATTTCGACATCGAGGCCCTGAAGAAGGAGGCCGCCGCTCTCCCCGACATGGCCGGGCTCGACCTCGTGCCGCTCGTCGCCGCGACCCAGCGCTATGACTGGGACGAGACGCCCTGGCTCTGGCCGCGCGGCTACGGCAAGCGCGAGAGCGCGGCGCATCGCGTCGTCGCCATCGACTACGGCGTCAAGCGCAACATCCTGCGCCTGCTGGCCAAGGCCGGCTGCGAGGTCGAGGTCGTGCCCTCGACCGCATCGGCCAAGGACATCCTCGCGCTCAACCCCGACGGCGTCTTCCTGTCGAACGGCCCCGGCGATCCGGCCGCGACCGGCGAATATGCCGTGCCGGTGATCAGGGAACTGCTCGACCGCAAGATCCCGACCTTCGGCATCTGCCTCGGCCACCAGATGCTGGCGCTCGCCATCGGCGGCCAGACCATGAAGATGAAGCAGGGCCATCACGGCGCCAATCATCCGGTCCAGGACAAGACCACTGGCAAGGTCGAGATCGTCTCGATGAACCACGGTTTCGCCGTCGATCCGGCGACGCTGCCGGCCAACGCGACCGAGACCCATGTCTCGCTCTTCGACGGTTCGAACTGCGGCCTCGCCCTGACCGACCGCCCGGCCTTCAGCGTCCAGCACCATCCGGAAGCCTCACCCGGCCCGCAGGACAGCCACTATCTCTTCACCCGCTTCGTCGAGCTGATGGAGACGGAGAAGGCGAAGAAGGCCGCCTGAACCCGGCCATTGACAGCAAGCATGGCGCGCGCTCTAAGCGCGTCATGACCTTTGCCTGCCTGCTCGCCCGCAACTATTACGCCCCGTCCTCATAGAGGCGGTGGCATTTTCATGTCTCAACCGCCGCGCTGGCGGTTGAAATCAGGCAGTCACCCGGCATCGCGGCCCCTCCAGAGGACCACGCGATGCTTTTCCCGAATATCACCACTCCCTCCGTCGGCCTGATGGGCTTTGGCGCCTTCGGCCGCCTGATCGCCCGCCATCTCCGCCCGCATTGCCATCTGATCGCATTCGATCCAGCGCTGCCGGCCGATGCGGCCGCCGGTGGCATCATCGCCGCAGATCCCGCCGAGATCGCCGCCTGCGACATCGTCATCCTCGCCGTGCCAGTCTCGGCCCTCTCGCAGGCGATCGCGACCTTGCGGCCGCATCTGCGCGCCGGCGCGATCGTCGTCGATGTCGGCTCGGTCAAGATCGGCCCGGCCATGACCATGCTCGCCGAGCTGCCCGAGCACGTCGGGATCGTCGGTACCCATCCGCTCTTCGGCCCGCAGAGCGGCCGCAGCGGCATTGCCGGCCTCAAGATCGCGATCTGCCCGATCCGCGGCCGCAGTGCCTGGCGCATCGCCGCCTTCCTGCGCCGTGTGCTTGGTCTCAAGGTGATCATGACGACGCCGGAGGCGCATGACCGCGAGGCCGCCATGGCCCAGGGCCTGACCCATCTCATCGCCAAAATCCTGGTCGCGATGGAGCCGCTGCCGCGGCGCATGACAACCGCGAGCTTCGACCTTTTGATGCGCGCGACCGAGATGGTCCGCCATGACAGCCCGGCCGTATTCCTCGCCATCGAGCAGGCCAACCCGCATGCACGGCCGGTGCGCGACCGCTTCTTCGCGCTCGCCGAGGAGATGCGGGCGCATCTCGATCGGGATGCCGCTTCGTCCTTCGACCAGCGGGACGCGGGAGCCCTCTCTTGGAAGGAGAGGGTTGGGTGAGGTGTTCGGACTGAAAACGTTGGCTTGAACCTGACCGCGCGTTGAGCGCTCGTGTCACTGGTCCAACAGCCTGCACTTCACCCTGCCCTCTCCTTCCAGGAGAGGGTTCCCCGCGCTCTTTCCTGCCGACGATGGCTAGGCCGCTTTCGCCTCGGTCCTCAGGAAGCCCGCGAGCTTGCCTGCCGACAGCCCGGCCTGATGCGCGATCCTTGTCGCCAGCGCGACCGCCGCCGGCCGTGGCTGCCCCATGGGCCGGTCGAGCCAGTAGGAGACCGGGTTGAGCGCCGTGCGCTGATCGACCCTGGCGATCCGCCCGGCATCGACCTGCGCCTGCGCCAGAGGCGGGCGCGACAAGGCGACGCCGAGCCCGCTGGCAGCGGCGTCGAGCACGAGATTGTAGTCCTCGAAGCGCCGGTCCTGCTGGCGCGGCCGGAAATCGAGCCCATGGGCATTGAACCAGGCGCGCCAGCCGGCAGCATCCGAATCGTGGATCAGCGGCTGGTCGAGGAAGCGCTCCGGCCTCCCCTCGCCGATCGCCCTGGCCAGCTCCGGCGAGGCGACGGGGTAGCACCACTCCTCGAAGAGCTGCACCGAGACCCGTCCTGGCGTGCCGCCGCGGCCGCAGCGAATGGCGAGGTCGATGCCCTCCTCCTCGAGGTCGACCTTGCGATGATCGACCTGCAGCATGATCCGCACGGCGGGATCGCCGCTCTCCAGAAGCTGCCAGCGCGGCATCAGCCAGAGCGAGCAGACGGAAGGCGTCGCGCTGAAGCGCACCACCGCCGTCCCGCGCGGTTCGCTCCAACGGTCGGATGAGTCGGCGAAGACCGAGAATGCCTCCTGCGTGCGCTGGAACAGCCGCTGCCCCTCCGGCGTCAGCGCGACGCCGCGCGCCTGGCGCTCGAACACGCGCAGGCCGAGCCAATGCTCGAGCTTGGCGACCTGCCGGGAGATCGCGCCATGGGTGAGGTTCAGCGCCTCGGCCGCAGCCGAGAAGCTGCCCGAGCGGGCGGCGGCTTCGAAGGCGCGTAGCGTGTCCAGCGGCGGGAGTGGCGAGCTGTGATCCATGTTCACAGCTCGCCATCGAATTACTCGTTTGTCAATCAGCTCGCCGAGGCGCTTATCCGAAGGCGAACCGTCACCAGCCTTTGAGGCCTGCCATGACAACCGTCCCCTCCGCCGCGTCTTCCCGGCCCGGCTCCACCCTCGACGCCATGCTGCTCTTCACCATCCCCTTCACCGTGATCGCCTGGGCCTCCTCCTTCCCCGCGATCCGGGCCGGCCTTTCCGGCTTCGGCGCACTCGAGCTGGCGGCGCTGCGCTTCGCCATCGCCGGCGTGTTCGCCGCGCTCTTCCTGATCGTGACGCGGCCGAAGCTGCCCGAGCGCGCCGATATCTGGCGCTTCCTCACCGGCGGCATCGTCTTCATCGCGCTCTATGCGATCTTCCTCAATCTCGGCCAGCGCGTCGTTCCGGCGGGCGCGGCGAGCTTCATCATCAACACCAACCCGATCATGACGGCGGCGCTCGCCATGCTCGTCCTGAACGAGCGCTTCAGCGCTCTCGCCTGGACCGGCACCGCGCTGGCGTTCGCCGGTATCGGCGTCATCGCGATTGGCAACGGGCTCGACCTCAATATCGGCGTCAGCGTCCTGCTGATCCTCGGCGCCGCTTTGTGCAACTCGGTCTCGACCGTGGTGCAGAAGCCGCTCTTTGCCCGCCATAAGCCGCTCACCGTCGCAGCGTGGAACATGGCGATCGGCGGCCTTGCGCTGACGCCGTTCCTGCCCGGCGCCCTGGAGCAGTTGCCGGCGGCCCCGGCGCAGGCGATCTGGTCGGTAATCTGGCTCGCTCTGGTCTCCAGCGTCGTCGCCTACGGCACCTGGGCGATCACCCTGTCGCGCCTGCCGGCCGCCCGCGCCGCCAACTTCCAGTACTGCGTGCCGCCGGCGGCGATGCTGATCAGCTTCCTCTGGCTAGGCGAGGTCCCGACCGCGCTCGGCCTGATCGGCGGCGCCATGGCGCTGGCTGGAGTGGTCCTCGTCAACCTGAAGCGCTGAACCTCATCGTCATTCTCGGGCGGCGCACAGCGCTCACGCTAACCCTCTCCCCTTGCGGGAGAGGGTTAGCGTGAGCGGTCGCGCGACGCTGATCGCAAGTCCGGCGTCGTATTTCGTTGGCTGTCAGGACCTGCGCGACCTCTCATCCGACCTTGCGGGCCACCTTCTCCTGCAAGGGGAGAAGGATACGCGGCTCGTCCAGCGCTCGACCGGACAGCCGTAGGTCAAGCTCGGGCACGACCTGCCTTCAATGATCGCCTGCGCTATCGCTCGACTCGCGTCGATCCCAGGATCATTGCCGGCGCAGGCGGTCGCCCCCCTCCCAGCGCCCCTGCGCCAAGATATCTTGACGCCAAGATAATTATCTTGACAGGAAGATATCTCTCGGTTAGATATCTTTTCGTCAAGATAATTCAATCCGCAGTCAGCCCTGGGAGGCAGCTATGTTCAACGTCCTTCGGTCCGAAGATCAGCAGCGCGGCGCCAACCGCACCGTGCGCTTCGAGGGTGAGAAGCTCGGCGGCCCGGTCTCGTTCTTCATCGTCGACGCCGAGCCGGGCCAGGGCTCGATGCTGCACGTCCACCCCTATTCAGAGACCTGGATCGTCCGCAAGGGCGAGGCCGAGTTCACTGTCGGCGGCGAAACGACGCGTGGCTATCCCGGCGACGTCGTCGTCGCTGCGGCCGACATCCCGCATCGCTTCGAGAATGTCGGCGACGGCCGGCTCGAGCTGATCTGCGTCCACCCGAACGGGCGAATCCTGCAGCAGAACCTGTGAAATCGCTCAGCAAGGAGACTGACCATGTCCAAGATGATCTTCGTCAACCTGCCCGTCGCCGACATCGGCGCCGCGACGCGCGTCTACGAGGCGATCGGCTGCAGGCAGAACCCGGATTTCAGCGATCATCAGTCGTCGAGCATGGTCTGGTCCGAGACGATCACCTTCCAGCTGCTGACCCGCGACTATTTCGCGACGTTCGTCAGCAAGCCCGTCGCCGACGCCCAAGCCGGGGCGCAGGTGCTGCTGGCGCTCACGCTGGCGAGCCGCGCCGAGGTCGACGCCACGGTCGCGGCGGCAGCGGCAGCCGGCGGCAAGGCCGATCCGCGGCCGGCGACCGATTTGGGCTGGCTCTACAACCGCGCCTTCGAGGACGCCGACGGCCACACCTTCGAAGCCGTCTTCGCCGACATGACGGCGATGCCAGCGGTTTAGCCGCGCCGCCGAGCACTGCATGGGCCGAGTTGGCCCGAGCGATGTCGCGGGCGTCGAAAGCGCCCTGCCCCGTCCGTCACGCCCGGCCTGGACAAGCCGGCAGACAGCCTGTCGCAAACAGCGACCGTGCGACGGTGAAGAGCATAGCGCGCGCCCAAGGACAATTCCGGGGAAGTTCTTGCTCTTTGCGGCTGGACTGAACGGGCGAGTGGCTGCAGCCGCGGAGCGTCATCTGCAGCCACTCGAGTTTGCCCGGTCAGCTGACCGATGACGACGCATCTCGGGCTTGGTCGGGTGGTGATCACGCATCAGCCTGATGGAAGTCACCGCTGGGCGAGGCGGCCGCCAAATCGACGCGCCTCGACACGCGCCAACGGCTGCACCTCACGGCGTTCCACACGAAAAAGCCGACAGAAAAAGCAGTAGATTTTCACCGAAACTGATCCGTAAAGCAGGTTTCTCTTCAACAAAATCCAAAAAAACGCTCGAAACTTTTACATTCGAAATAAAAATAAACGAACAAATGAATTGACATGCACCTCATAAAATCCTAGAAGTATTTTCGTCGATATTTGCTCGGACGGTTAGTTTTATTTTCGCGCTTCGGCGCGTTTCTGACGAACTCCCCTTTCAAAATCGTTCTGAATCCGCCGAGCATTCGCATGGCGGACGACAGGTCTTGCCAACAGGAGGGTTCTTCAATGACCACCGGCACAGTGAAATGGTTCAATTCCACCAAAGGCTTCGGCTTTATTCAGCCTGACGATGGCAGCCAGGACGTCTTCGTGCATATCTCCGCCGTCGAGCGCGCTGGCATGCGCGATCTTCAGGAAGGCCAGAAGATCGGTTTTGAGGTCGCTCGCGACAATCGGTCTGGCAAGATGGCTGCCGAGCAGCTTCAGGCTGCGTGATCCGCTCATCATTCGTCGCGGTGACCATGGATGTACCGGCACCACTGACTGGAATGATTTCCGAGGAAAGGCCAAGCGAATGCTTGGCCTTTTTTATGGCCTGACCGGGCAATCAAAACCAAACGGAGGGCAATTTGGCTGAACATTCAAGGCAACGCACCGATGCCGACAACAATTTCCTGAAGGTGCAGACACAGGCGCTGGCCCGCAATCGGATCATCTCCGAGGCAGACAGCATCGCTCAGGCCCGAGACGCGAATACTGCGAAGCTGAGGCAGCTGCGGTTGCATAAGGAAGCGCTCGACCGCGAGTCCCAGGCTCTCTCCCCGGCCAAGTCCAAGACACGCCGCAAGATCGTCCCGGCCTGATCGCCTATCGGCGGCGGGCATTCCTGCCCTGGATGGGCAGTGGCCCATCGCGCTGCCTTGGCATGGCTAGGTAGCTGTAGGATGCAATACAGCCCGGCCCCGTTCCCCTTCTCGAATGACGGTTTCAAAGGTCTGCGGTGACAAGCCGCCGGAACGATTGTGCTTGCCGAGAGCCGGCTCGCCTCAATCAGCCAACAGCCGCCGCTGCAATTCGTCCCAGAGGGCCGGCGTCTGCGCCGCCAGGATGCCGAAGCCCGGCTCGGCCGGCCTGTAGGGGCGCCCGTCGAAGCGCGCCGCCCGGCCGCCGGCCTCTTCGAGGAAAAGCGTGCCCGGCGCATGGTCCCAGGGCAGGCCGCGCCAGAACATCACGAAATGCTGCTCGCCGCGCACGATCGCCGGATAGTCCTCGCCGGCGCAATGCATGCCCGGCAGGATGGCGGCAAGGTCCCGGCCATTGGCCTGCACCCGCGCCGTCATCTCCGCCGGCAGGAAGCGGGTGAGCACGCCGCCGCGCAGCCCGGTCCATTGCGGCGGCTGTCCCACCCGGACGCGTTTCCCATCGACCCAGGCGCCGCCGCCGCGCTCGGCGACATGGATGGTACCGGTCGCCGGGCTGAGCATCCACGAGGCGACCGGCTCGCCCTCGCGCAGCAGCGCCACCATCATCGAGAAGCACGGGCTGCCCTTGACGAAGTTCGAGGTCCCATCGACCGGATCGACGACGAAGACAGTGCCCTCGCCCAGCTCCTGCAACAGCTCCGGCTGTGCCGAGACCGCCTCTTCCCCGATCACCCGGGAGCCGGGCAGCAGCGCCGGCAGCCGGAGAGTGAGCAGACGCTCGGCCTCCTCGTCGGCGATCGTGACCTCCTCGCCCGGCGATTTCACCCGGACCTCGGCCTCCGCCAGCTTGCGGAAGCGCGGCATCACCACCTCGGCCGCGACCTCGTGCAGCAGGTCGCAGACCGGCTGGATCAGCTCCTGCCTCGCCATCGTCAGAAGCCCCGCTGTTCCAGCTCGGCTTCTGCCTCGGTGATGTAGTCCCGGATCACCGGCACGGCGCTCTTGTGCGGGCCGAGCAGCAGCTGGAACACCATGTCGCCGCCGATGTCGAAGGAGATCGAGCAGGCGGAGAGGTAGAACTCCCACATCCGCGCGAAGCGCTCGCCCAGCATAGTCACCACCTCGGGCCGGTGCGCGATGAAGCGCTCGCGCCAGGCTTCCAGCGTCCAGTGGTAATGGCGGCGCCAGAACTCGCAGTCGGAATGCCAGAGGCCGGTCTGCTCGACGGCGGCAAACACCTCCGACAGCGCCGGGGCATAGCCGCCGGGGAAGATGTACTTGTCGAAGAACGGGCCGGTGAAACCGGGCGGACCGACGCGGCCGATGCAATGGACCAGCGCGATCCCATCCGGGGTGAGCAGGTCGCGGATCTTCTCGAAATATTCGAGGTAATGCGCGACGCCGACATGCTCCATCATGCCGACCGAGACGACGCGGTCGAAAGTGCCGGTCAGCTCGCGATAATCCTTGTTGATGAAGCTCACGGCATCGCCGACGCCGGCGGCTTCCGCCCGCTTCTGTGCCGCCGCCATCTGGTCGGGCGAGACGTTGAGGCCGGTCACCTTCGCGCCGCAGGCCTTGGCGAGATAGATCGAGAGCTCGCCCCAGCCCGAGCCGATATCGAGCACGCGCATGCCCGGTTCGATCTTCAGCTTGGCGGCGATGTGGCGGAGCTTGGCCTTCTGCGCGTTCTCCAGGCCGACGTCCGGAGAATGCCAGTAAGCGCAGGAATAGGTCATCGTCTCGTCGAGCCAGAGCCGGTAGAACTCGGTCGGGATGTCGTAGTGGTGCTTCACTTTCTTGCCGGCGACGCCGAGCGGATTGTGCATCCGCCAGCGCCGGATCTTGAAGCGGACCTTGCGGATCGCCGCCTGCACCGGATGCTTGCGCAATTCGCTGCGCTGGATCCAGAACAGCGTCAGCAGGTCGTGGATGGTCGAGCCGTCCTCGAACTCGATCCGCTGGTCCATATAGCCTTCGGCCAGCGCCAGCTCCGGGTTCAGGAAGAGCTCGCGCTCGATCTTGGTATCCTTGAAGCGCACCGTCACCTCGCCGGCGACGACCGGCTTGCCGGCGAAGGTGAACTCAGTCCGCCCCGGCCCGAAGACGTGCCGCTGGCCGTCCGGCGCGATCACGGTCAACCGGCCCTTGCGGATCGAGCGCTTCAAGAGTTTCGGCAACAGCAGCATGGTCGGGCAGGCTCCGGTCGGTCGCGCGCAAGCTATTGGCTCAGCAGCCGTGCCGTAAACCCAGCAGGCAATCAACCTGCTCTGCACGCGCGGCGCAGCCATGCTAAGGGCTAGCAGCGAAGGCGACCCTCGAAACGGAGACCCGATGTCCTGGCGTGATTTCTGGAATGGCGAGCATGCGATCTACGTTTCGGATCGTCACAAGGCCCTGCATTACCGCCGCATCGCGCAGGATATCGCCGCCGCAGTGCCCTCAAAGGACGCAAGCGTGCTCGATGTCGGCTGCGGCGAGGCGCTCTCGGCCGATCTCGTCGCCGCGGCGAGCGGCAGGCTGATCCTGTGCGAAGCTGCTCCGACCGTCCGCGAGAAACTGAGAGCCCGCTTCGGCAGGCTCGCCAATCTCTCGGTGGTCTCGCCGGAAGAGGTCGAGGCCCTGCCGGATGATTCGCTCGACCTCGTCGTCGCCAATTCGCTCATCCAGTATCTAAGCGAAGACGAACTGAAGCGGGCACTGTCGACCTGGCTCGCCAAGCTGAAGCCCGGCGGCGAGCTCATCCTCGCCGACGTGATCCCGCCCGACCTCTCGGCCTTGACCGATGCGACCGAGCTGCTCGGCTTCGCCTGGCGCGGCGGCTTTCTCGTCGCGGCGCTCGGCGGCCTCGTCCGCACCGTCTTCTCGGACTACCGCAAGCTGCGAGCGCAATACGGGCTCTCGACCTACGGCGCCGTCGGCATCACCGCGCTCATCGAGGCCGCGGGCTTCACCGGCGTCACGCGCATTACGAATTTCGGCCATAACCCGCACCGCATGGCGTTCGCGGCCAGGAAGCCGCTGGCGGCGGAAGTTCCGACGCGATGACCTCGCTCGCGCTCGCACTCACCATCGTCACCTTGGCTCTGGCCGGTGCCATGGCCGGCTTCTTCTACGCCTATTCGATGTCGGTGATGTGGGCTCTGGATGCGGTCGATCCGAAAGCCGCGATCGCCGCGATGCAGAGCATCAACATCGTCGTCCGCAACGCCATCTTCTTCCCGGCCTTCTTCGGCACGCCGGTGGTGGCGCTGGTCGCGGCTGGCCTATGGTGGAAGCAGGGCGCCGGACAGGTCGCACTGCTGCTCGCGCTCGCCGCCATCGTCTATCTGGCCGGTACCTTCCTCGTCACCATCGTCGCCAACGTGCCGATGAACGAGGTGCTCGCCATCGCCACGATCCCGGCCGATCCCGAGCAGGCGCGGACGCTGTGGCAGGACTATTCCCCTCCTTGGACGCTGTGGAACCATGTCCGCACCGTCGCGAGCTTTGCGAGCCTGCTGCTGGTCGGCTGGGCGCTCTACGCCGCCGGCCAGGCCTGATCACGGAGAACGAGATCAATGCATATCGGCCTCATCGGCGGCATCGGCGTCGCGGCGACGATGGTCTATTACCAGCGCCTGACCGCGGCCGCGGCGGCACGCGGCGTGCCCAGGCTCGACCTGACGATCGTCCATGGCGAGATTCACGAGCTGATCCGCAACAACCTGGCCGACCGCAAGGCCGAGCAGGCGCAGGCCTTTCTTCCGCTGGTCACGCGCCTGAAGGATGCAGGTTGCGATTGCGCCGCCCTATCCTCACTCGGCGCGCATTTCTGCTTCGAGGAGCTCGCGGCGCTGTCGCCCTTGCCATTGGTCTCCGCCGTCACGCCGCTCGACGCCTATTTCGTCGAGCAGGGCATCAAGCGCGTCGGGCTGCTCGGCACGCGGGTGGTGATGCGTACCCGCCTTTACGGCCAGCTCGCCCATACCGAGGCCTTGGCGCTGGACGACGAGATCGAGACCCTCGGCCAAACCTACCAGGAGGTTGCCGTGGCCGGCACCTGCTCGGCCTCGCAGCAGGATCTGTTCCTCGATGCCGGGCGTCGCATGATCGCGGCCGGAGCCGACGCCATCGTCCTTGCCGGAACCGATCTCAACCTGGCTTTTGACGGGCAGGATCCGGGATATCGGGTCGTCGACGCACTGGATGTCCATGTCGCGCTGCTCGCCGATCTGGCGGCGGGGCGCAAGACACTGAGTGATCTCTAGACCCTGGAGCCGCCGTTCACTGCGCCCGATCGGCGAAGGAGAAGAACTTGTGCCCGGCGAAGGTGAAGACCATCACGATCAGCGTGGTGACCACCTGCATCGGCAGATAGGGCAGACCGGCAACCTTGACGAAGAAGTGCATCAGCACGCCGGTGAGCAGGAAGCCGCCGAAGGCGATCAGGCCGAAGCGCCAGCTCGCCTCGCCATGGCTGCGGGTCGCCTCGAAGGTCAGCCAGCGGTTCAGCGCGTAGGAGACGACGCCGCCGAGCACGAAGCCGGCGAGTGAGGCGGCAACCGGATCGGCCCGGCCGAGCTCGACCAGGCCGATCAGCAATCCGTAATGCGCGACCGCCGCCATCACGCCCGAAAAGGCATAGGCGATGACCTGGCGCGTTTGGCGGGGAAGACGGTGCAGCATCCGGAAATGCCTATACCCCGGATGCTGAACGGAAGCCTACGGCCAATCAGCCCGCATCGCTGCCGGCGAGAGTGGCCGGCATGCCTTCGACCGGCAGGTCGAGCGCCTGCTTCAGCGTCTCGAGATTGTATTCGCGAATGCGGCCGTTGGTGGGGTCGCTGACATAGGCGCTGCCGCCGACCACCGCGAGCGAGGGCGTCGGCGTCTTGGCGCCGTACTGGCAGTCGAAGGCCGGCACCGCGTCGAAGCTGGCGAGTTCCTTCCAGGCGGCGACATCATAGACCCTGAGCTTGCCATCCGGCGTCAGATTGGCGAGCCGCCGGCCATTGGCGGAGAGCTCGAACTGGCAGGCCGACTGGCCGCCTGGCACCGGCAGGACATCCGCTGTCGTCAGCGACTTGGCGGTCGGGTCGACCCTGAGCAGGCCGTCATAGGGCGAGGTCTTGCCGTAATTGGCGACCATGAACCTGGCGCCCGCCTTCGCCTTGATCGCGCTGATCCGGCGCTCATCGGGGTAGGCGAGCTTGTGCGCGCTGAATTTCGCCCCGGCCTGCGACAGCACCAGCATGCCGCCGCCCTCGCCCTCGGCACAGCCGAAGACATGGCGGCCATCGGCGGCGGCATGGCCGTGATAGAGCTTGCAGGAGGCGTCGGGCTTGGCCGGATCGTTGAAGCTGGCGAGCCTGGTCCAGCCACCCTTCGTCCGATCGAGAATCTCGAACCCGTCGGGCCGTGACGAAGCGCTGCGATCCTCGCCCTTCACATAGACCGGGTTCGGCACCGACATCAGCCAGCGTCCCTCGCCGAGCGGCACGACGATGCCGTGCTGCGGCCCCGGGCTCGGCCATTCCGTCAGCGCCGGCTTGTCCTTGGAAAGGTCGTTGATCGCGACCAGCACCGCTTTGGCCGTGCTTTGCCCGTCCCAGGGGCGGATGCCGTCATAGAACAGCGCGAGCTGGCCATGGCCCGAGATGACATGGGCCGGCTTCTGGCCGGTCAGCACGAGGTCGATGAGCTTCACCGGCCCCTTCTCGATGTCGTTGTGGTCGCCATGCGATTCGATCGTCAGGCCGGTGTCGAGGAAGCGGAGCGTGCCGGCATCGTCGCCGGTCTTGATCACCACGAAGCGGCCGCCCTGCGCGGTGGCGAAGCCGGGATTGGCCTTGGGCACGTCGAAGCTGTGGGTGACTTCGCCGCTGTCGAGATCGAGCACGCGCACGACAGGTTTCTCGTAGTCGGCGAAGACCAGACGGCCGCGCAGCACGGCATGGTCATGGGCGAGCGCCGGCAGGCTCGACAGCAAGGCCGACATGGCGAGCGTGGACAACAGGGAAAGCGGACGCATTCTGGGCTCCAAAGCGAACGACGGAAAAGGGCGAGGTCTCAAGCGGCATCGGCCCGGCGCCAGGCCGGGAACGGATCGGGCAGGTCGCGATAGCGCTCGGGCTTGAAGGCGATAGTCGGGGTCTCGCCGAGCAGGCAGGCGTCGAGCCCGGTGCGGATGGCCTGTTCGTCCATCCCCGCGCCGATGAAGACCAGCTCCTGCCGGCGATCGCCCCAGACCGAGTGCCAGTGCCGGTTCAGGATCGCCTTCCATTCCGGATGGTCAGGCCAGCGCGGGCGCGGCACCGCAGCCCACCAGAAGCCCATCGCCTCGGTCCGGCAGATCGCGCCGGCAAGCGACATCTCGCCGACCCATTCGGGCCGCGTCGCCAGCCAGAAATGGCCCTTGGCCCGGATCAGCCCCGGCCAGCTCTGCTCCAGGAAGGCGTTGAATTTCTCGGGGTGGAAGGGCCGGCGCGCCCGGTAGACGAAGGAGGAAATGCCGTATTCCTCGGTCTCCGGCACATGGTCCTTGAAGCCGTAGAGTTCCTTGTGCCAGAGCGGGTGCTCCTGCGCCTTCTCATGGTCGAACAGGCCGGTATCGAGGATCGCGTCCAACGGCGCGCGGCCGAAATCGGCCTCGATCAATCGCGCATCCGGATTAAGCGCCCGGATCACCAATTTCGCCTGCGCCACCGCCTCCGGCCCGGCATCGCCGACCTTGTTGAGCACGACGACATCGGCGAACTCGATCTGCTCGACCAGGAGATCGACCAGCGTGCGCTCGTCGCCCTCGCCGGCCGTCTCGCCGCGCTCGCGCAGGAAATCGCGCGAGCCGTAATCCCTAAGCAGGTTCACCGCATCGACCACCGTGACCATGGTGTCGAGCCGGGCGAGGTCGGAGAGCGAGAAGCCCTCCTCGTCGCGGAACTCGAAGGTCGCAGCGATCGGCAGCGGCTCGGCGATGCCAGTGCCCTCGATCAGGAGGTAGTCGAAGCGCCCGTCGCGGGCGAGGCGGCCGACCTCAGCGAGGAGGTCGTCGCGCAAGGTGCAGCAGATGCAGCCATTGCTCATCTCGACCAGTTTCTCGTCGGTGCGCGAGAGATCGCCGCCGCCGGCTCGGACCAGGTCGGCGTCGATGTTCACCTCGCTCATGTCGTTGACGATGACCGCGACCTTGCGGCCTTCGCGGTTGTTGAGGACGTGATTGAGCACCGTCGTCTTGCCGGCGCCGAGAAAGCCGGACAGCACGGTGACGGGAAGGCGGCCATCCATCGCGAAGCTCATGTTTTGTTACGTTGTAACATTTCATAGCGAGGGAGAATTGCTGACGCAAGGCTGCCGTGCAGGCGCGTCGCTGGCCTTCCACAGCACGCGCCCTAAGCTCACCCTCCCGCGCTGTTGGAGGAGCCCGCGCCATGATCGAGATCGACCTCCTGGTGCGCGCCGAATTCCTCTATCCGGTCAGCCCCGGCCTGCCGGTCATCCCCAACGGCGAGGTCGCGATCGCCGGCGGGCGCATCCTCCATGCCGGCCCGCGTCAACCCGAGGGACATTGGGCACCGGCTCGCACGATCAATGGCTCCGGCCGCGCGGTGCTACCCGGCTTCGTCAACTGCCATTCGCATGCGGCATCATTGGTGTTCCGCAGCCAGACCGACGACCACGCCGCCAAGGCGGCGCTGCTCGAAGTCGCCTTCCGGATGGAAAAGGACATCACGGAAGATGAGTGGGCGCTGCTGGCGGAGGCTGGCTGCGCCGACATGCTCCAGTCCGGGATCACCACGATCAACGACATCTGGTACGCGCCGCACCGGCTCGCCGACACCGTCGAGGCCTGCGGCCTGCGCGCCCAGATCGCCCACAAAGTGTTCGATGTCCGCCTGCACGAGCTCTGGCGCGGCGACTACACTCACCATCCCGACATCGGCGAGGAACGCCTAAGCGATGGCATCGCCTTCGCCGAACGCTGGCACGGCGCCGCCGACGGCCGCATTACGGCGCGCATCGGCACGCACGCCACCGACACCTGCTCGGCCGAGTTGCTGCGGACGGCCCGCGCCGAGGCGGACCGGCTCGGCATCGGCATGCATATCCACGCCGCCCAGAGTGTCGCCGAAGTCGAGCAGATCAGGGCGGCCCATGGCTGCGGCCCGCTCGAGTTCCTCAGGGATGTCGGCATGCTCGGTCCGGATGTCGTGCTCGCCCATCTCGTCTTCGCCGGCACCGGCGATCTCGACGCGGTGGAGGAGAGCGGTGCGGCCTACGCGCATTGCCCGACGATCTATCCGCGCCGCGGCCGCTATCCGCCACTCGAAGACATCATGGCGCGGGGCATCCCGACCGGCTTCGCCACCGACTGGATGCTGAACGACCCGTTCGAGGGCATGCGCAACGCCCTCAACGCCATGCGCTTGCGCCTGGGAAGCCCGACCGCCCTCTCCTGCGCGAAGGCGCTGGAACTACACACGATCGGCGCCGCGCGCGTCATGGGACTTCAGGACGAGATCGGCTCGCTGGAACAGGGCAAGAAGGCCGACCTGATCATGGTCGACATCGACCGGCCGCACCTACAGCCCTATTACGGCGACTATGCCGCACTGGTCTACTATGCGAGGGCGAGCGACGTGGTGACCAGCATCGTCGACGGGGCTGTCGTGGTCGAGAATGGCCGCCCGACCCGCCTCGACCGCGAACAGACGATGGCGCGGATCAGGGAGAAAGTACCCGGCTGGCGCGGCAAGCTGGCGGCGCTCGGCAGCCGGGCGGTGTTCGGGCCGGGATGCCCCTGCTGCGGCTGATCTAGCCGGCGGCAGCCGCCGGTTCGGCGATCAGCCTGCGAACAACGTCCGTCGCGATGTCGAGCAGAGCCCCGGCCGCCGGCGTCCGCGCTCCCGATGCCAGCAGGCGCACCTCGATCGGCGGCAGGTCCGGCAGATCATGCTCGACCCCGACATCGCGAACAGTGTCCGGCAGGCGGTGGCGGCTCCGGACCGAGACGCCATGTCCCGCCCCCAGAGCCGCCCACAGACCCGGCAGGCTCGGCGTCGTCAGCGCCAGCCGCCAGCGCAGGCGCTGCCGGTCGAGGGTCTGGAGCGCGGTCTGCCGGAACAGGCAGGGATGGTCGAACAGCACGAGCGGCAGTTCGGCAGCGCCTGGCCGCCGCATGGTCTCGGCGGCAAGCCAGACCAGTGGCAGCGTCGCGACATGCGTGCCGGCCGTCGATGACCCCGCCTTGAAGAAGGCAAGCGCGACGTCGAGCCGGCCGGCCTGGACCTCCTCCTCCAGCGCGTAGTTGCGGCCGGCTCTCACTTCGAGATGGGAGTTCGGACGTTGCTGCGAGAACAGCCCCAGCACCTCCGGCATCACATCCTCGAAGAAGTCCTGCGGCAGGCCGAGACGCACGGTCGCAGCCCCTGCGCTGTTGCCGACAGCCGCGGCGGCCTCGTCGTTCAGCGCGATGATCTGGCGGGCGTAGCTCAGCAGCGCCTCGCC
Organism: Allobosea lupini; assembly: GCF_900109525.1. Classification (GTDB taxonomy): domain Bacteria; phylum Pseudomonadota; class Alphaproteobacteria; order Rhizobiales; family Beijerinckiaceae; genus Allobosea; species Allobosea lupini. Next base: position 41,861 of record NZ_FOAN01000016.1, read on the forward strand.
GGCCTCGGTCGGCACCAGACCGCGCCCGTCCCGCCGGAACAGCGGACGCCGCGCCTGCTCCTCCAGCTTCTTGAGCTGCATGCTGATCGCCGATTGCGATCGGCCGAGTTGCGTGGCGGCGCGGGCGAAGCTGCCGAGTTCGACCCCGACCACCATCGCCCGCAGTGCGTCCATATCGAAATTCGCCGACATCGACCCGAATTCCTGAAGTCAGACTTACGATCATTTCGTTATTCGGAATGATCTAGCATTGCTAGCGTCCTGTCCAGCGGCCTTGCGGCCGGACCAGACCATGGAGGACAGCGCATGAATCCCGATCTGATCGCGCAACTGAAGACGCTCACGACCCCGCATCTGGCGGATGGCTGCCTGCGCTGCGGCGTGCCGATCCGTTTCGCGCCCGCCGGTTTGCGACCGCTCGCGCCGGACATGGAGGTACGCGGCCGCGCCCGCCCCGTGCGCCATGTCGGCAGCATCGACGTCTTCTTCGAGCTGCTCGAGCATGCCGCGCCGGGCGAGGTGATCGTCATCGACAATGGCGGCCGCCTCGACGAGGCCTGCATCGGCGACATCGTCGCGATCGAGGCCAAAGCCGCCGGCATCGCCGGCTTCGTGATCTGGGGCCTGCATCGCGACAACCGCGAGCTTGCCGAGCTCGGTCTGCCCGTCTTCAGCCTCGGCGCGCTGCCGACCGGGCCGCAGCGCCTGCATCCGCGTCCACACGACCTCTTCCGTCAGGCGCTGGTCGGCCAGCACGGCATCGCCGAGACCGACTACGTCGCCGCCGACAGCAATGGCGTGCTGTTCCTGCCCGAAAGCCGGATCGAGGACATCGTCGCGGCAGCGATCGGCTATCGCGAGACCGAGGCGCGCCAGCTCGCGGCGATGCGCAATGGCCGCAGCTATCGCAGCCAGACCCGTTTCGACCAGTACCTGGCGACGCGGGCGCAGAACCCGGCCTACGGCTTCCGCCAGCATCTCAAGGACATCGAGGCCGCCGGCGAGGTCTGACCGCGCCACCGCCCACTTCAGCAAACCAGCGGCATGTCAGCCGCCTCCATCACGAGACATCGCAATGACCAAGCAGATCCGCATCCACGAGACTGGCGGCCCCGACGTGCTGCGCTATGAGGACGCCACGCTCGGCGCCCCCGGCCCAGGCCAGGTCCGCCTGCGCCAGACGGCCGTCGGCCTCAACTTTATCGACGTCTACCAGCGCAGCGGGCTCTATCCGCTGCCGCTGCCCAGCGGCATCGGGCTGGAGGCGGCGGGCATCGTCGAGGCGGTCGGCGACGGTGTCGCCGATCTGCGGCCGGGCGACCGCATCGCCTATGCCGGCGGCCCGCTCGGCGCCTATGCAGACGCGCGCGTCATGCCGGCCGGCCCGCTGGTCAAGCTGCCGGACGCGATCAAGGACGAGCAGGCCGCGGCGATGATGCTGCAGGGCCTCACCGCCCATTACCTGATCCATCGGACCTGTCGCGCCAAGCTCGGCGACACCGTGCTCCTGCACGCCGCAGCGGGGGGCGTCGGGCTGATCGCCTGCCAATGGCTCAGCGCGCTCGGCGTCACCGTGATCGGCACCGTCGGCAGCGAGGAGAAGGCGGCGCTGGCGCGCGCCCATGGCTGCGCCCATACGATCCTTTATCGCGACGAGAACATCGCCGAGCGGGTCCGCGACATCACGAATGGTGCCGGCGTTCCGGTCGTGTTCGATTCGGTCGGCAAGGACACCTGGGCGGCATCGCTCGACAGCCTGAGCCCGCTCGGCCTGATGGTCAGCTATGGCAACGCCTCGGGAGCCGTGCCGCCCTTCGCCGTCGGCCAGCTTGCCAGCAAGGGCTCGCTGTTCGTGACGCGGCCGACGCTCGCGACCTATATGGCCAGGCGCGAGGACCTCGAAGCCGCTGCCAACGCATTGTTCGCCGTCGTCGCCGATGGCACGGTCAAGATCGCGGCGCTGCAATCCTATCCACTCGCCGATGCTGCGCAGGCGCATCGCGACCTCGAGGCCCGCAGAACCTCCGGCTCGACGATCCTCATCCCATAACGCCGCCCCTCGGGCGGGCCGCGGATCAGACGTCGATCTTGATCCGCGGCACCGACGGGTCGCGCCGCGCCGTCTCGATCACGCTGTCGAGCAGGCCGGGGAAGCGCCGGTTGAACTCCTCGCGGCGGATGCTGAGGAAGCGCACCGTCCCCTCCGCCCGCGAGCGGGTGATCCCCGCCTCGCGCAATTTGGCGAAATGGTAGGAGAGCAGCGAGGGCGAGGCGAGCTCGGTGAAGGCGCCGCAGCGCGCCTTGTCGACCTCGTCGCAATCGGCGAGCGAGACCAGGATGCCGAGCCGGATCGGGTCGCCGAGCGCTGCGAACACGTCGGCCGGCACGACGTCCTCGATCTCTGGGTGGAAGAGCTGCTTCATCACCTCCGGCTTAATTGCATCGGCCGCTCCTGACAAGTTTCAATGATCCTTGAATTTAGGATTGACTCATGGTCGGCTGACGCCCATGATTCAACGATCATTGAAATAGTCGGCAACTCCCCACGGAGCGCTCTGCCATGGACATCCGTCTCCTTCTGCTGGCCGGCGGCGCCTTCGCCATCGGCACGGGCAGCCTCGTCATCACCGGCATCCTGCCGAACCTCGCCGCCGCCTTCGGCGTCAGCGTCGACACCGCCGGCCTGCTGATCTCGATCTTCGCCATCGCCTACGCCATCGGCTCGCCGGTGCTCTCGACCCTGTTCGGCAATCTCGACCGCAAGCTCGTGCTGGTCGGCTCGCTGACGGTCTTCACCCTCGCCAATCTCCTCGCCGCCTTCACCAGCGACTTCGCCTGGCTGATGCTGGCGCGCATCGTCATGGCGCTCGGTTCGGGCGTGTTCATGCCGGCGGCGAACGCCGTCGCGGTGGCGCTCGTCCCGCCGGAGCGCCGGGCGCGCGCCATCGCGCTCGTCACCGGCGGCATGACCGTCTCGCTGATCCTCGGCGTGCCGCTCGGCACCGCCGTCGCCACGCTCGGCTGGCACTTCGCCTTCCTGGTCGTGGCGCTGTTCGGCGCGCTCGCCCTCGCCGGCCTCGTGGTCAAGATGCCGGCCGGCCTGCCGCGCGGTGCCAACACGCTCGCCGAGCGGCTGCAGGTCGCGCGCCGCGGCGACGTGCTGCTCGCACTCGGCACCACCGCGCTTTGGACCACCGGCGCCTTCACGCTCTACACCTATGTCGCGCCCTTCCTCTCGGCCCATGCCGGCATCTCCGGCCATTGGCTGAGCGCGACCCTGGTGCTGACCGGCATCGGCTCGGCACTGGGCAACCAGCTCGGCGGCCAGGCCAGCGACCGCTTCGGCCCGGTGCCGACGCTGACCTTGGTCCTGACCCTGCTCGCAGCCTCGCTCGCGGCCGCCTCGCTCGTCGCAGTGACGCTGCCGCCGGCGATGGCGATCTTTGTCCTGCCGGTGATCCTGATGATCTGGAGCGGCGCCGGCTGGGCCGGGCATCCCTCGCAGATGTCGCGGCTCGCCTCGATGGCGCCCGATGCGGTCGTCGTCGCGCTCTCGCTCAACGCCTCGGCGCTCTATATCGGCATCGCCGCCGGCGCGGCGCTCGGCCAGCAGGTGCTGCGCCACGGCGCCTCCTGGGAGCTCGGCTTCGTCGGGGCGGCCTGCGAGCTCGGCGCACTCGGCCTGCTGCTGATCGCGACGCAGCGGCGCAAGGCGGCGGCGCGCGAGGCCGCCCGCGTCAGCGAGGTCGCGGTCGCGCCCTCCGTGCGCTGATGAGCACTGGCTGACCGACCACTCAGCCCGCTCGCCGTCACGGCGGGCGGGTTCTGCTCATCCGTCGGAGCCAGTCTCAGGCCCTGACCTCGAACACCATGTTGAACGGCGTCTCGGTGGCGCGGCGGAACCGGGTGAAGCCGGCGTCGAGCGCCACCTTGCGCAAGCGCATCTCGCCGGCCTGCGCGCCGAGCCCGAGCCCGACCTCCTGCGACAGTGAAGCCGGCGTGCAGATCATCGTCGAGGCCCCGTAGAAGATCCGGCCCACGGGATTGAGGTTCTGCTTGAGATTGTCGTGGGCAAAGGGCTCGACGATCATCCAGGTACCACCCTGCGCCAGCGTCTCCCTGACATGGCGGCCGGCCCCGACCGGATCGCCCATGTCGTGCAGGCAGTCGAACATCGCGACGAGGTCGTAGCTCGCCGCCGGGAAGTCCTTGGCGCTGGCCCGCTCGAAAACGATGCGGTCGCCGACGCCGGCCTTGTCAGCCGCTTCCCTGCCCGTCTCGATCGAGGGGCCGTGATAGTCGAAGGCGTAAAAGCGCGATTTCGGATAGGCCTGCGCCATCAGGATGGTCGAGGCGCCATGGCCGCAGCCGACATCGGCGACGACGGCGCCCGCCTCGAGCTTGGCCTTGACGCCGTCCAGCGCCGGAATCCAGCTGCTGACCAGATTGGTGTTGTAGCCCGGCCGGAAGAAGCGCTCGGTGCCGCGGAACAGGCAGTTGCTGTGCTCGTGCCAGCCCAGTCCGGCGCCGGACCGGAAAGCCTCTTCGACCTTGGGCTCGTCGACCCACATCGACTGGACCACCTCGAAGGCCCCGGCGAAGAAGGCCGGGCTGCTCTCCTCGGCAAAGGCCATGGCCTGCTCCGGCGACAGGCTGAAGCTGTCGCTGCCCTCGTCATAGTCGATGTACTCGGCCGCCGCCTGGGCCGAGAGCCATTCGCGGACATAGCGTTCCTTCAGCCCAGTCCGGCTGGCGAGTTCCGCCGCCGTCACCGCTTTGCCGTCGGCCATCGCCTTGTAGAGCCCGAGCTGGTCGCCGAGGACGATGAGCGAGCCGGTGACGCAGGCTCCGACGTCCCCGACGAGACGTCCCACCAAGGCATCCAGCTTTTGCGGGTCGGATTCACGCATGGCCAAGCTCCTCTGGTTGGGGAGGGCGTGGCCGGGCCTCACGCGAACCGGCTCGACGCCATCGCGGAAGCCGATGCTATACCCCGCCGGTCACCACTCAACTGCGCAGAGGGAGAAACGCGCCACATCTGCGCGCATGACCTGTGTGCGCATGACAGGAAGTAGCGCTTTCCGCTTCCCCCCGCCGCCTCCCCCGTCTATAGCGAGCGCCTAGCATTCATCTTCAGGCGCTCGCTGGCCCCCGCTCCTTTCGATCGGACGGGTCATGCGCGCCCGCACGGAACCGGTCGAGACCATGCCCAAGCGCACAGACATCAAGACGATCCTGATCATCGGCGCGGGCCCCATCATCATCGGCCAGGCCTGCGAGTTCGACTATTCGGGCACCCAGGCCTGCAAGACGCTGAAGGCCGAGGGCTACCGCATCGTCCTGGTCAACTCGAACCCGGCGACGATCATGACCGATCCGGAGCTGGCCGATGCGACCTATGTCGAGCCGATCACGCCGGAGATCGTTGCCAAGATCATCGAGAAGGAGCGCAACGTCCTGCCCGGCGGCTTCGCCCTGCTGCCCACGATGGGCGGCCAGACCGCGCTCAACTGCGCGCTCTCGCTGCAGAAGCTGGGTGTGCTGGAGAAGTTCGACGTCGAGATGATCGGCGCCACCGCCGATGCCATCGACAAGGCCGAGGACCGCGAGCGCTTCCGCGAGGCGATGACCAAGATCGGCCTGTCGACGCCGCGCTCGCACCACGTCAAAACGCTCGGCGCCGCACTCGACGCGCTGGAAGATATCGGCCTGCCGGCGATCATCCGGCCGTCCTTCACCATGGGCGGCACGGGCGGCGGCATCGCCTACAACAAGGGCGAGTTCATCGACATCGTCGAGCGCGGCATGGACGCCTCGCCGACCAGCGAGGTGCTGATCGAGGAGAGCGTGCTCGGCTGGAAGGAGTACGAGATGGAGGTCGTCCGCGACAAGGCGGACAACTGCATCATCGTCTGCTCGATCGAGAACATCGATCCGATGGGCGTCCACACCGGCGATTCGATCACCGTCGCCCCGGCGCTGACGCTGACCGACAAGGAATACCAGATCATGCGCGACGCCTCGCTGGCGGTGCTGCGCGAGATCGGCGTCGAGACCGGCGGCAGCAATGTTCAGTTTGCCGTCGATCCCGAGACGGGCCGGATGATCGTCATCGAGATGAACCCGCGCGTGTCGAGGTCGTCCGCCCTGGCGTCCAAGGCCACCGGCTTCCCGATCGCGAAGGTCGCGGCGCGGCTTGCCGTCGGCTACACGCTCGACGAGATCGAGAACGACATCACCGGCGGTGCGACACCGGCCTCGTTCGAGCCGACGATCGACTATGTCGTCACCAAGATCCCGCGCTTCGCCTTCGAGAAGTTCCCGGGCGCCGAACCGACGCTGACCACCGCGATGAAGTCGGTCGGCGAAGCCATGGCGATCGGCCGGACCTTCCAGGAGTCGCTGCAGAAGGCGCTGCGCTCGCTGGAGACCGGGCTCGACGGCCTCGACGAGATCGAGATCGAGGGTATCGGCCAGGGCGACGACAGGAACGCGATCAAGGCAGCACTCTCGACGCCGACGCCGGACCGCATCCTGCAGGTCGCCCAGGCGATGCGCGCCGGCTTCACCGACGCGCAGATCCATGAGAGCTGCAAGATCGACCCCTGGTTCCTGGAGCAGATGCGCGGCATCGTCGACGCCGAGGAGAAGGTCCGCAAATACGGCCTGCCGCAGACGCCGATCGCCTTCCGCCAGCTCAAGGCGATGGGTTTCTCCGACAAGCGCCTGGCGGCCGTCGCCGGCAAGAGCGAGACCGAGGTCAAGGCCCTGCGCCGTTCGCTCAAGGTGCGCCCGGTGTTCAAGCGCATCGACACCTGCGCCGCCGAGTTCGCCTCGCCGACCGCCTATATGTACTCGACCTACGCCATGCCTTTCGCCGGCGCGCCGGCCGACGAGGCCAAGCCGTCGGACGCCAGGAAGGTCGTCATCCTCGGCGGTGGGCCGAACCGCATCGGCCAGGGCATCGAGTTCGACTATTGCTGCTGCCATGCCTGCTACGCGCTGCGCGACGCCGGCTACGAGACCATCATGGTCAACTGCAATCCCGAGACGGTCTCGACCGACTACGACACCTCGGACCGGCTCTATTTCGAGCCGCTGACGGCCGAGGACGTGCTCGAGATCCTCGAAACCGAGAAGCAGGCCGGCACGCTGCACGGCGTCATCGTCCAGTTCGGCGGCCAGACCCCGCTGAAGCTCGCCCATGCGCTGGAGCAGGCCGGCATCCCGATCCTGGGCACCACGCCCGACGCGATCGATCTCGCCGAGGACCGCGACCGCTTCAAGCGCCTGCTCGACAAGCTGCATCTCAAGCAGCCCAAGAACGGCATCGCCTACTCGGTCGAGCAGTCGCGCCTGATCGCAGCCGAGCTTGGCCTGCCCTTCGTGGTGCGCCCGTCCTATGTGCTCGGCGGCCGCGCCATGGCGATCATCCGCGACGAGGTGATGTTCGAGGATTACCTGCTCGGCACCCTGCCCTCGCTGATCCCCTCCGAGGTCAAGGCCAAGTACCCGAACGACAAGACCGGCCAGATCAACACCGTTCTCGGCAAGAACCCGCTGCTGTTCGACCGCTATCTCTCGGATGCGATCGAGGTCGACGTCGACTGCCTTTGCGACGGCAAGGACGCCTTCATCGCCGGCATCATGGAGCATATCGAGGAGGCCGGCATCCATTCCGGCGATTCGGCCTGTTCGCTGCCGCCGCGCTCGCTTTCACCGGAGCTGATCGCCGAACTGGAGCGCCAGAGCAAGGCGATGGCGCTTGCTCTCGACGTCGGCGGCCTGATGAACGTGCAGTACGCCATCAAGGACGGCGAGATCTATGTGCTCGAGGTCAATCCGCGGGCCTCGCGCACCGTGCCCTTCGTCGCCAAGGTGATCGGCCAGCCGATCGCCAAGATCGCGGCGCGGCTGATGGCCGGCGAGAAGCTCGCGAGCTTCGGCCTAAAGCAGGAGAAGCTCGATCATGTCGGCGTGAAGGAGGCGGTGTTCCCCTTCGCCCGCTTCCCTGGCGTCGACGTCCTGCTCGGACCGGAGATGCGCTCGACCGGCGAGGTCATCGGCCTCGACCGCTCCTTCGACGTCGCCTTCGCCAAGAGCCAGCTCGGCGCCGGCTCGAAGGTCCCGGTCAAGGGCACGGTCTTCGTCTCGGTCCGTGACGAGGACAAGCCGCGCATCCTGACCTCCATCGCGGTCCTGGCCGAGCTCGGCTTCCATATCGTCGCGACCGGCGGCACGCTGCGCCTGCTCCAGGAGAACGGCATCCGCGCCAGCAAGATCAACAAGGTGCTGGAAGGCCGCCCGCACGTCGTCGACGCGATCAAGAACGGCGAGATCCAGCTCGTCTTCAACACCACCGACGGTCCACAGGCACTGGCGGACTCGCGCTCGCTGCGCCGCGCGGCCCTCTTGCACAAGGTGCCCTATTATACCACCTTGGCCGGAGCGATCGCCGCGGCGGAGGGCATCAAGGCCTATTGCAGCGGCGATCTCGAAGTGAGGTCGCTGCAATCCTATTTCGCCCGCGCCGCCTGACCGGCCGCGCGGCGAAGTAGTTTTTCGACGATCGGGAGCGGTGCGGGCGCGTTGGCAAAAGCTGGCGCGGTCGTCATCGCTTTTCATAACTGGGACGGAACGATGGACAAGGTTCCCATGACGGCCGGCGGTTTCGCCGCCCTCGAAGTCGAGTTGAAGCAGCGCCAGCAGGTCGAGCGCCCGCGCATCATCCAGGCGATCGCCGAGGCGCGCGCGCTGGGCGACCTGTCGGAGAATGCCGAATACCATGCTGCCAAGGAGGCCCAGTCGCTCAACGAGGGCCGGATCATGGAGCTGGAATCGCTGATCGGCCGCGCCGATATCATCGATATCAGCAAGCTCGGCGGCGACACGATCAAGTTCGGCGCCACCGTCACGCTGATCGATGACGATACCGAAGAGAAGAAGCTCTATCAGATCGTCGGCGAGCCGGAATCGGACGTGAAGTCCGGCAAGGTCTCGATCGGCTCGCCGATCGCGCGCGCTTTGATCGGCAAGAAGGTCGGCGATTCCGTCCATGTCAACACGCCGGGCGGCGGCAAGTCCTATGAGGTCGTCAGCGTCGCCTTCCGCTAGAGCCGGATCCGATCAGATCGACTCAATCGGATCGGTGAATCCGTCTCTCACTTTGAATTGGAGACCGGGTTACCGATCGACTTGCGGTGCAAGTTGATCGGAACGGGCTCTGAGCGGCGCTTGTGACTTGGCCAGCCCGGCGGCAGCTCCTAGATTAGGGAACTGCCTGCCGGAGACCACGCCATGACCACGCGTCGCGCATTTCTCACCGGGTCCGCCACGCTCGCCGCTAGCGGGCTCGTTTCGTTTTCGGCTTCCGCTCAGCCCGTCTCGATCGGCGCGATCAAGGTCGATGCCCGCAGCCTCGGCCCGCTCGGCTGGGGCGAGAACGCCCCGCGGATCGGCCGAGCCTTCGAAAGCCGGCTCGCCAGCGAACTTCTGCCGTTGCGTCGCCGTGGTGGCCCGACCTTGCACGTGACCGTGCGCTGGCTCTGGCTCGGCGCGGGTGTCGGCGGTGGTATGCCCGGCGACGGCGGCGGCGGCAGCGACGACAACATGGTGAGCATCATCGAGGTCGCCGATCGCGGCCGCCCGCTCGTCAGCCGCGAAATCCGTTCGATGCTGCCATCCAGCTCCGGCGGCGCCTGGTATCGCCCCGATGTTGACCAGCGCCGCATCGCCGCGCTGCTCGAAAACAACGCCCAATGGATTCGCCGATATCTCGGCGCCTGAGGCTATGCTCGCACGCCGCACCATCCTGACTGGTCTTGCCGCAGCCCTGCTGGCTGGCTGCCAGACGGCCGTGCAGACCGCCTCCCCCGTCGCGATCGGCGCGATCCGTGTCGATACCGGGCCACTTGCGGCAAAGGGAAAGAGCGCCACCGCGGCCGCAATCAGGCCGATGCTGGAGCGCGAGCTCGCCAGCCTGCGCAGCGCAGCAAGGCACAGCGCGACCCTGCACGTCACCGTCACCGGGCTTTACCTGACGAGCTATGCCGGAGGGCAGTCCGCCACCCTCGGCAACGACACGCTCGAAAGCGAAGCGGTGCTGGTCGGCACCGGCGGCCGCGAGCTTGCCCGCTATCCCGTGATGTCCATCATGGCGCCGAGCTTCAGCGGCGCCTGGTATCTGCCGGACATCAACCAGCGGCGGATCGACGCCCTGGTCGCGAACAACGCGCAATGGATCAGGCAGGCGCTCGGGCGTTGAGCGACCGCGCTAAAGCGGCGCGATCGGCGCGTCCTTGACCCGGTCTAGCGCCAGCGCCGTGCGGACATTGCGGACATTCGGCAATGCCGTCAGGTCGGCGACGAAGTCCTGGAAGGCCTTGAGGTCGGTCGCGACGCATTTCAGGATGAAATCGATGTCACCCGACAGCGTCCAGCACTCGCGCACCAGCGACCAGCTGCGGATGCGCTCCTGGAAGATGGCGAGATCGGCTTCGGCCTGGCTGGCGAGATGGACGAAGGCGAAGCAGACGACCTCGATGCCGAGCTTGCGCTCGTCGAGCAGTGCCCGATAGCCGGTAATCACCCCGGCTTCTTCGAGCGCGCGGACGCGCCTGAGGCAAGGCGGCGGCGATATGCCGACCCGGCTCGCGAGCTCGACATTGGTCATGCGCCCGTCACTCTGCAGTTCCGTAAGGATGCGGAGATCGATCTCGTCGAGTTTGGCGCGCACAAATCCTCCTGAAAAAGAGCCGCGCAGGTGTAGACGGGCCATCGAAGCGTTACAAGGCATCGACCCACGCCAATCCCGGGCCAAACCGCCGTGCCGACAGAAAAGATGCCATCCCTCTGGGTTTTGACCGACGGCAAGGCCGGCGACGAGGTGCAATGCCTCGGCGTCGCCGAACGCATGGGCGTCGTCCCGGAAATCCGCCGCATCAATCCCGGCAAGCCCTGGAGCTGGCTGATGCCGCGCGGGCCGATCGATCCGCGCGAGGCGCCCGACCGGCCAGGCAGCCCGATCCGGCCACCCTTCCCCGACATTGCAATCGCCTCGGGCCGCCGCGCCGTCGCCTATCTGCGCGCCGTCAGGAAGGCCTCGAACGGAGCGAGCTTCACCGTCTTCCTCAAGGATCCCCGCATCGGGACGAGTGCCGCCGACCTGATCTGGGTTTCCGAGCATGACCGCTTGCGTGGCGACAACGTCCTGGTGACGATCACTTCGCCGCATCGGCTGGCGCCGGATGCCCTTGCCGCCGCTCGGGCTGCCCCGCCGCCGGCGATCGCCGCGCTACGCTCGCCACGCGCCGCGGTGCTGGTCGGCGGCGACAGCCGCCACCATAGCTTCCGGCCGGAAGATATCGAACGCTTCGCCCGCGAGCTCGATGCGCTCGCCAGCTCGGGTGTTGCACTGATGGGCTCGCGCTCGCGCCGGACGTCGCCGGCGCTCGACGTCGCGATCGGCGAGGTCTTCCGTCGTCATGGCGGCTGGTGGTGGGACGGCTCGGGCGCCAACCCCTATGTGCCGCTGCTCGCCAATGCCGACGCCATCGTCGTCACCGCCGATTCCACCAACATGATCGGCGAGGCGGCTGCGACCGGCGCGCCGATCCTCGTCTTCGAGCCGCATGGCGGGCATGGCAAGCTCGCCAGGTTCCTGGAGGCACTGAAGCGCTACGGCGCTGTGCATCACTTCCAGGGCAAGCTTGATGGCTCCCGCTACGAACCGCTAGATTCGACCGGAACGATCGCCGCAGCGGTGCTCGACGGCTGGCGGCGTCACAAGGCAGCGATGGGGCTGGCGTAAGGCCGCCCCGATACCGATATCACCGGCTCGTTCCGGCTCAGGAAGCAAAGACATGGCTCATATCCACGCCAAGGTGATGATCATCGGTTCCGGCCCGGCCGGCTACACCGCCGCGATCTATGCCGCCCGCGCCATGCTTGAGCCGGTGCTGATTTCCGGCCTGCAGGCCGGTGGCCAGCTGATGATCACCACCGATGTCGAGAACTATCCAGGCTTCGCCGACGTGATCCAGGGCCCCTGGCTGATGGAGCAGATGCAGGCCCAGGCTCAGCACATGGGCACGAAGATGGTCTCCGACCACATCGCCCGCGTCGACCTCTCGCAGCGCCCGTTTCGGCTCTGGGGCGATGGCGGCGATACCTATTCCTGCGATTCGCTGATCGTCTCGACCGGCGCCCAGGCCAAATGGCTCGGCCTGCCCTCGGAACAGGCCTTCCAGGGCTTCGGCGTCTCGGCCTGCGCCACCTGCGACGGCTTTTTCTTCCGCAACAAGCAGGTCGTGGTGATCGGCGGCGGCAACACCGCAGTCGAGGAAGCGCTCTATCTCGCCAATCTCGCGTCCAAGGTCACGCTTGTGCACCGGCGCGATTCGCTGCGCGCCGAGAAGGTGATGCAGGAGCGCCTGTTCAAGCACCCGAAGATCGAGGTGATCTGGGATTCGGAGGTCGCGGAAATCCTCGGTGGGACGCAGCCGCCCTCCGTGACCCATGTGCGCCTGCGCAACCTGAAGAGCGGCGCGGTGCAGGACCTGCCGACCGACGGCGTCTTCGTCGCCATCGGCCACAAGCCGGCGACGGAGCTCTTCGTCGGCCAGCTCGCCATGCGTGATTCCGGCTATCTCGAGGTCACGCCCGGCACGACCCAGACCAATGTGCCCGGCGTCTTCGCCGCCGGCGACGTCACCGACGAGCATTACCGACAGGCCGTGACCGCGGCCGGCCTCGGTTGCATGGCGGCTCTCGACGCCGAGCGCTGGCTGATGGCCCAGGAGTTGGGTGTGCGCGAAGCGGCGGAATAGCGGGAACCACAACCCATCACTGGAATTGATCAGTTCCAGCACGATATTAAGGGCGAAAATCAACGGTCCCGGCAAAGGAGTCGTTGACCGGACACTGCTATCCCCCCATCATGCGTTGAACGCATAACACGGGGGGAACGCGGTGGATTGGGACCGCATCCGAATCTTCTACACGGTTGCTGAATCGGGAAGCTTCACCAAGGCCGGAGACGGGCTCGGCCTCAGCCAATCGGCTGTGAGCCGCCAGATCGGTGCGCTGGAGCGCGAATTGCGCGCGCCTTTGTTCCATCGGCATACGCGCGGCCTCATTCTCACCGAGCAGGGCGAACTCCTCTGGCGCGCCGCGCGCGAGATGACGCAACGCCTGGAGCGGACACGCGCCCAGCTCTCGGAGACGCGCGAGCATCCCTCCGGCGAGCTCAAGGTCACCGCGACGCGCGGCCTCGGTGGGCATTGGCTGACACCACGTTTGGCCGAGTTCCTCGACCTCTATCCCGACATCAAGGTCGAGCTGATCCTCACCGACGAGGAGCTCGACCTCTCGATGCGCGAGGCCGACATCGCGATTCGCCTGCGCCAGCCGCAGCAGCCCGACCTGATTCAGCGCCGGCTCTTCACCGTGCACTTCCATGTCTACGGCTCGCCGGCCTATATCAAGCGCTTCGGCGAGCCGAAGACCTATGAAGAGCTCGACAACCACCGGCTGCTCTCCTTCGGCGCCTCCTCGCCGTCCTATCTGACGGCAGTGCACTGGCTCGGCACGCTTGGCCGCGACCAGCGCAATCCGCGTCCGATCCATCTCACCGTCAACAACATCACGGCGATGAAGCGCGCGGTCGATTCGGGTGCCGGCATCGCGATCCTGCCCGACTACCTGATCGAGGCCGGCTCCCCGCTCGTGCAGTTGATGCGCGAGACCGAGATGCCGCAGCTCGAAAGCTATCTGGTCTATCCCGAGGAGATGAAATCGGTCGCCCGCGTGCAGGTCTTCCGCGATTTCCTGATCCAGAAGGCCCAGCGCTGGACCTATTGAAAAACAGGCGGGCGCTGCCGCAAATCGCGGCAGCGCCCTGCCCTATGCCGGCTGCGCATGCGTACCACGCGCGGTCTCCTGGGAATTGTGACGAATTATAGCAATGAGTCATGTCGCCAGCGCATAACCGACCCGCCCAATGCTGCATTGCGAGAAGGCAGGGAGTGCCCGATATTCAGCCCACGGTTGTTCGGAACGGGCTCCGCATCTCCTCCCGGCGTTGAGTTCGTTCCAGCCGTTCCCCTCTGAGATGTTTGGCGCTTTTGCGCTGGATGTTTCAAACTTTCAGGCCGGCTCCTTCGGGACGCCGGCCTTTTTTCTTGCCCTCTTCGGCGCCATCTTTTCAGACTAGTCCACGCGCCGTCCCATGGTGATGAACCGCGCCGTCATTCGGGGCGGCCTGCAGCGCCGAGCCCCTATGCGCTACCTGTTCAAAAAAGAGCTCCGTCATCTCGGTCGCAGCGAAGCGGAGCGCCGGAATGACGAGGGCGAAGGAATAGGTCCGAGCGCCTATTTCGCGGTCCTGACCTCGCTGCGAAACAGCGTGATCCAGTCGTCCGAGCCGATGCCGCGGCATTCGCCCATCATGCTGAACCCGGTCAGGGCGAAGCCGGTGCCGGTCCAGGCATAGCCGCCCAGGGCGCCGCAATCGCCGATGCCGCGCCCCTTGGCGAAATACTCGATGCGGCCGGTCTTCGGCTCGAACGCGCCATTGACCAGCGTGTTCTTCTCGCTGTCGTCGGTCCAGGGGAACTCGACGGGCCGGGCGCTCGCCACGGCACCGTTCTCGACGATCCAGAAGGCGTTGGAGGCATTGTAGGCGCCGAGCGAGCAGGTCAGCGAGACCAGGCTGCGCCTGGCATCGAGCCGCCAGGCCATGTCCTGCTTCGTGGTCATCTCGCCATCTTCGCACTGGTCGGGATCGCGCTGCTTGATCTGCCTGCGCAAGGCCGCCGCGAGCGCCTTGGCATCCTTCTCCGAGAGGGCACCGCTGGCGGGCCTGGCCGTGATCACCGGCATCGCCGGAGCGGCCGGGGCAGTTCCGACGCTGCCCTTCCGGATCAGGGCCGTGGGCGTGCTGAGCCTGCCCTGCTGCTCGTCGATCCAGAGCAGCGCCGCGACGGCGCCGGAGAGCGAAACCTCGGCCGTAGCGCCGGGAACGGCGACCGACAGTTTCGTCGCCTTGCGCGCCGCATCGATGAATGCTGTCATCTCCGCCGGCTGGAAGGTCACCGTCGCCAGGTCGGCATCGGCCGCGACCGGCATGGATTTGCCGCCGGCCGGGAAAGCCGCGCCATCGAGCTTGAGCTCGACGGTGAGCGGCGGCTTCTGCCATTCGCCGCGCAGCCGCAGCACCAATTTGGCAGCCCCTTCCGGCCCAGCCGGGCGCTCCAGACGCAGATAGGCGATCGTGTCGGTGCCGTCGGAGGGCACGGACAGCGCCGTGCAGCTCTTGAGATTGTCGCAGCCGGCCATCCAGTCGCGGAAGCCCTTCGGCTGAGGCACAGCCGCCAAGGCCAGCGCCGGCAGCATGGCGAGCGCGCTCCCCGAAGCGAGCGCCCTCACCCGATCAGGAAACCTGTTCCCAGCGCTGTGCCGCATCGTCGTCATCCGCCTTGGCTTCGACCCAGCCGCCGAGCGTGCCGTCGGCGAGATGCTCGCGCTTCCAGAACGGGGCGCGGGTCTTGAGATAATCCATCAGGAAATCGGCCGCCTCGAAGGCCTCGCGGCGATGGCTGGAGGCCGCGATGACCAGCACGATCTGCTCGCCCGGCCTGATCAGCCCATAGCGATGGATGGCGACGAGACCCGAGAGCGGCCAGCGCTCGGCCGCCTCGGCGGCGACCCGGGCGATCTCGGCCTCGGCCATCCCCGGATAGTGTTCCAGCTCGAGCGCCGCGAGCCGGCCGCTCTCGTCGCGGCAGAGGCCGGCGAAGCTGACGACAGCGCCGATATTCGTATTGTCTGAGGTCAGCGCGGCCATCTCGGCGCCGATGTCGAAATCCTCGCGCTGGATGCGGACGAGCGGCGTCATGTCCGGCCCTGCAAGGTCAGCCGCCGGTCATCGGCGGGAAGAAGGCGATCTCGCGGGCGCCGGCGATGGTCGTGGCCGGCTTGGCATGAGTCTGGTCGATCGCTGCACGCACGATCGATTCGTTCTCGAAGGCGAGCTCATAGCCCTCGCCGCGGCTCTTCAGCCAGCGCACAAGGTCGGCGATGGTCGCCGTGCCGGCGGGCGGCGTCACGGTTTCATCGGTGAGCCCGACGCGCTCGCGCACCCAGGCGAAATAGACCAGCTTCAGGCTGGCGGGTTCGGTGGTTGCCATGGTCATGACGCGCGCTCGTCCTCCTCGACGAGATGGCGGATGCCGGAATTCAGGTAGTCCCAGCCGGTATAGATCGTCAGCAGCGCCGCGACCCACAGCATCACGATCCCGATCTGGGTGTTGTACGGCAGGACCTTGTCCCCGGCCGGGCCGGCGACGAGAAAGCCGAGCGCGAACAACTGCGCCGTGGTCTTGTATTTGGCGACCTTGCTGACGGGAACGCTGACCTTCAGCTCGGCCAGGAACTCGCGCAGGCCCGAAACCAGGATTTCACGGCAAAGGATGACGATCGCCGCCCAGATCGCCCAGCCCTTGATCGTCTCGGTGTGGACCAGCATCAGCAGCAGGGCGCAGACCAGAAGCTTGTCGGCGATCGGATCGAGCATGCGCCCGATCGCCGATTGCTGGCCCCAGCTTCGGGCGAGCCAGCCGTCGAGATAGTCGGTGACGGCGGCGACGACATAGATTCCCAGCGCCGTCCAGCGGGCCCAGTCGTCCCAGGGCCAGAACAGCAGCGCAACCAGCGCCGGAATCGCGACGATCCGGCCGTAGGTGAGAAGGTTCGGCAGGGACCATGGTCCCCGGCGGCGGATGGCTTCGTTGAGACTCGTCACGACGCTCACCAAAGCAGCCCCTTCATGACAGCGTCAACACGCAAGAGTGTGACCCCGCCATTCCGCTCAATGCTCATGGAAGTGGGCATGCACCGCCTTCGCCGTCGCGGCGTTGACGCCGGGGGTCCGCATCAGGTCGTCGAGCTTGGCGCGCTGGATCGCCTTCACCGTGCCGAAATGCAGCAGCAGTGCCCGTTTGCGCGACGGGCCGATGCCCGGAATCTCGTCGAGCGGGTTGGTCTTGATGTCGCGCTTGCGCTTGGCGCGATGCGTCCCGATGGCGAAGCGGTGGGCCTCGTCGCGCAGGCGCTGGATGAAGAACAGGGCCGGATCGCGCGGCGGCAGCTTGAACGGCTCCTTGCCGGCCATGAAGAAGGTCTCGCGCATGGCGTTGCGGTCTTCGCCCTTGGCGATGGCGACGAGCGCGATGTCAGTAACCCCGCATTCGGCCATGATCTTCCTGGCAGCCTCGAACTGCCCCTTGCCGCCGTCGACGATGACGAGGTCGGGGCGCGACGGGAAGGTTGAGTCGTCGGGCCCTGATACTGCCGAAAGAGGGGCTTCCTCTCCCTGCTTGTGGGGAAAAGCCAGAGAGGGAGGTATGCCACCCTCGACATCTGGTGGGCTGGGCTCAGGAGCGTTCGCGGGTGCGATCCCCCCCTCTGCCACAAGGGAAGAAGGCCCCCGCGCCTCGTCCGGCAAGGTCGAAGCCGTCCCGCTCTCCTTCGCCAGCCGTGTGAACCGCCGCTTCAGCACCTCGCGCATCATGCCGAAATCGTCGCCGGCGATGGTGTCGGACGAGATATTGAAGGTGCGGTAATGGCTCTTCATGAAGCCGTCCCGCCCGGCGACGACCATGCCGCCGACCGCGTTGGTGCCCATGATGTGCGAGTTGTCGTAGACCTCGACGCGGCGTGGTGCTCTCTCGAGGCCGAAGGCGGTGCCGAGCGCATTGAGCAGGCTCTGCTGGCCGGCGCTGTCGGCGAGCTTGCGGGCGAGCGCCTCATGCGCGTTCTTCTGGGCATGGGCGACGAGATCGCGCCGCTCGCCGCGCTTGGGCGTCGCCAGCTCGACCTTGCGGCCGGCGCGCTCACACAGGGCCTGCGCGATCAGGTCGGCCTCAGCCAAATCATGCGAGAGCAGCACCAGCTTCGGCGGCGGCTTGTCGTCGTAGAACTGGGTGACGACGGAAGCGAGCACCTCGGCCGGGGTCAGGCTCTTGTCGGCGCGCGGGAAGAGCGCGCGATTGCCCCAGTTCTGCTTGTTGCGGAAGAAGAAGATCTCGACGCAGAACTGCCCCGCCTGCTCGTCAATGGCGAAGACGTCGGCCTCCTCGACTCCTTGCGTGTTGATGTCCTGCCCGGCCTGCACGGCGGAGAGCGCCGCCAGCCGGTCGCGGTAGCGCGCCGCCTTCTCGAATTCGAGCTCCTCGGCCGCCGCCTGCATGCGCCTGGAGAGCAGTTCCTTCACCGCCGAGGAGCGGCCGGAGAGGAAGGCGCGCGCCTGGTCGGCGAGGCCCTGATAGTCGCCGTGCGAGATCTCGCCGGTGCAGGGACCGGAGCAGCGCTTGATCTGGAAGAGCAGGCAGGGCCGCGTGCGGTTCTCGTAATAGCTGTCCGAGCAGGAGCGCAGCAGAAACGCCTTCTGCAGGGCGTCGATCGTGCGCTCGACCGCCCAGACCGAGGCGAAGGGGCCGAAATAGTCGCCCTTGCGCTGGCGCGAGCCGCGATGCTTGGCGATCTGCGGCGCCGGATGGTCGCCGGACAGGAAGATGTAGGGGAAGGATTTGTCGTCGCGCAGCAGCACGTTGTAGCGCGGCCGCAGCTGCTTGATCAGGTTCGATTCGAGCAGCAGCGCCTCGGTCTCGGTGCCGGTGGTGACGAACTCCATGTTCGCGGTCTCGGCGATCATGCGCGCCACGGCATTGGTGTGCGCCATGCCGCGGGCATAAGCCGTGACCCGGTTCTTCAGGCTCTTGGCCTTGCCGACATAGAGCACCTCGCCGGCGCGATCGAACATCCGGTAGACGCCGGGCCGGTTCGGCAGGTGCTTGGCGAAGTCGGCGATCACCTCAATGCCGGCCTTCAGCGCGCTGGGGGCGGCTTCGCCGAGGTCAAGCCCCGCTTCGGGCGGGGGAAGGATATCCTCCTCGTCCTTGAAGTCGTCGTCCGGCAGCTCTTGCTCCGGTGGCTCTTGGCGTTCGCGATTCATGACCTGCATGTAGGATGCCGCAGCCGCTTCGTCATGTCAGGAGCGCGGCGGAATTCGGCAACGTCTCATTCGCCATTCCGAAGGGTTGCGCTTCGGGTGACCTGCAAGGTGCGGTAGAAGCAGGCCTTCGCTCGCTTCGAGATCACACCATGGCTGTCGATTGGCTCGTAAAGGCTGCATTGTTCGTCCCGGCCTTCATGGCGATCACCGCGCTTTGCGTCTGTCTGCAGCGGCGGCGGGCGCGGCGGCATGGCGAATGGCGCTATCTGACGCCCGGCCCATATCTCTGGTTCGGCCTGTTCTCCGGCCTCCTTGTCACCGCCGTCGCGACGCTGGTGGTCTGGGGCGAGCGTGTCGATCGGACCTCCGGCCTGCTCTTCACCAGTGCCTCCGCCGGCCTCACCCTCTTCCTCGCCGCCAGCGCCCTGATCGAGCAGGTGCGCTGGAACGGAGAGCGCGTCGAGCGCCGGACCGTCTCGGGGCGGACCGTGTCGATGAGCTGGCATGAGCTCGCCCGCGTCGGCGTGGAATGGACCGGCTATATCTGGATTTCTTCTTTCGAGGGGCCGCGCCTGCGCTTCTCGCCCTACGATAATGGCTTCGACGAACTGGTGATGACGATCAATCACCATCTGCCGACGGACCTCCCGCCAGCCTCGCCGGAGCTGGACGGCGAGCCGTTGCTGGCGGAAGCACAAGTGCGCGGAGGGGGCTAAGCGCGGCTCTCTGACCACTTGACCGGGATGCCGTGCCGCCTGCATCACCGCACCGCGCAACCCGGACCCCTCGCCCATGCCCGTCTTCGCCCTCCCTTTTCCGGTGATCGACCCGGTCGCGCTGCAGCTCGGCCCGCTCTCGATCAAATGGTATGGGCTCGCCTATGTCGTCGGCCTGCTCGGCGGCTGGTGGTATGCGCGCAAGCTCGCCGCGGCCGAGGCGCTCTGGGGAGGACGCAGGCGGCCCGAGGTCGATTCGCTCGACGATTTCCTGCTGTTCGCTGCGCTCGGCGTCGTGATCGGTGGCCGGCTCGGCTTCGTGCTGTTCTATAATCTCGGCGAGTACCTCGCCAATCCGCTGGAGATCTTCGCGGTCTGGAAGGGTGGCATGTCCTTCCATGGCGGGCTCGTCGGCGCTGCGGCCGGCCTGTGGGTCTTCGCCATCAGGCGCGGCTACCCGCCGCTCTCGGCGCTCGATCTGGGTGCTGCGGTGGCGCCGATCGGCCTGTTCCTCGGCCGCATCGCCAACTTCGTCAATGGCGAGCTCTGGGGCCGCCCGGCGCCGGACGTGCCCTGGGCGATCGTGTTTCCGCATGGCGGCCCGGTGCCGCGCCATCCGAGCCAGCTCTACGAGGCCTTCAGCGAAGGGCTGCTCCTGCTGGTGCTGTTGATGATCGTCGTCCGCGTGGGGGGCCTGAAGCGCCCCGGTCTTGTCGCCGGGCTGTTCGGCATCGGCTATGGCATCGCCCGCACGACCTGCGAGTTCTTCCGCGAGCCCGATCCGCAGCTTGGCTTCCTGTTCGGGACGAGCTGGCTGACAATGGGCATGGTGCTGTCGGCGCCGCTGTTCCTCGCCGGTCTTGTCCTCGTCCTGCGGCGCAAGGAGCCGGCTGAAGCGTGAGCCTCCTGGCGCAGGAACTCGCGGAGCTGATCCGCCAGGAGGGACCGCTAGGCGTGTCCCGCTATATGGCGCTCTGCCTCGGCCATCCCCGCCATGGCTACTATATGAAGCAGGACCCGTTCGGCGCCGACGGGGACTTCACCACCGCACCCGAGATCAGCCAGATCTTCGGCGAACTGATCGGTCTCTGGGCCGCGAGCGTCTGGCAGGCGATGGGTGCGCCGGCCTCGATCCGCTTTGTCGAGCTCGGGCCGGGGCGCGGCACGCTGATGCAGGACATGCTGCGGGCGGCGGGGGCGCTGCCGGCCTTTCGCGAAGCGCTCTCGGTTCATCTGGTCGAGACCAGCCCGGTGCTGCGCGAGCGGCAAAGAGAGGCGCTGGTTGCGAGCGTAGCGCAGCCGCACTGGCATGATCGGATCGACCAGGCGCTGGACGGCCCAGCGATCGTCGTCGCCAACGAGTTCCTCGACGCATTGCCGCTCGACCAGTTCGTGCGCACGCCGGAGGGCTGGCGCGAGCGGCTGGTCGGGTTGGATGACGAAGGCGGGCTCGCATTCGGCTTGGCGGGAGAGACCGACAACTCGCTTTCGGGCGGTGCTCCGATCGGCTCGGTGCTGGAACAGCCCACCGCCGCATTGGAAGCGGTCGCGGCCATCGCCCGCCATGTCGCAACCGCAGGCGGTGCCGGGTTGTTCATCGATTACGGCCCGGCCCGCTCCGGCTTCGGCGATACGCTGCAGGCGCTGAAGCGCCATGCCTTCGTCGACGTGCTGGCCGAGCCGGGCGATGCCGACCTCACAGTCCATGTCGACTTCGCCCGGATGGCGCAGACGGGGCTCGCGGCCGGAGCGGCGGCGCATGGCCCGGTCACGCAGCGCGACTTCCTGTTGGCGCTCGGGCTGCAGCAGCGCTTCGAGGCGCTGTCCCGCCGCGCGACGCCGGCACAGGTCGAGACCCTCGCCAGCGGAATCGAACGTCTGATCGAGACCGGGCCGGCGGCGATGGGCGAGCTCTTCAAGGTGCTGGCGGTGGCCGACCCGAAACTGCCGCTGCTGCCCGGATTTGACCTTCATAGCCTGCCAGAGCAGGGCCGCCCCTGAGAATGGATGCACCGCCATGTTCATCACCTCGCCCGAACTCGCCCAACAACCCGGCATTCGCCACGCCTTCTTCACCCGGGAGGGCGGCGTCTCCGGCGGGATCTACGCTTCGCTGAATGGCGGGCTCGGCTCGAATGACGACCAGGCCCATATCGCCGAAAATCGCGCCCGCATGGCTAGGCAGATGGGCGTCGAGCGCGACCGGCTGGTCAGCGTCCACCAGGTGCATTCGCCGGATGTGGCCGTGGTCACCGGCCCCTGGCCAGGGGAGCGGCCCAAGGCCGATGCGATGGTCACGATCGCGCATGGCGTCGCGCTTGGCATCTCCACCGCCGATTGCGGCCCGATCCTGTTCGCCGACTCGGAGGCCGGCGTGATCGGCGCCGCCCATTCCGGCTGGAAGGGCGCCTTCACCGGCGTGATCGGCGCCACCGTGACCGAGATGGAGAAGCTCGGCGCCAGGCGCGAGCGGATCATCGCCGTGCTCGGCCCGACGATCAGCGCCGCGGCTTACGAAGTCGGCCCGGAGTTCATCGAGCGCTTCAAGGGCGAGAACGCGACCTTCTCCCGCTTCTTCCACGCTTCCGAGCGGCCGGCACATGCAATGTTCGACCTGCCGGCCTTCATCGCCCATCGCGCGCAGGAGGCGGGCATCGGCCGCTTCTACGACATGGCCATGTGCACCTATGGCGACGAGGCGCGCTTCTACAGCTACCGCCGCACGACTCACCGGCAGGAGGCCGATTACGGTCGACTGATCTCGGCGATCGCGCTCGGCTGAATCCCGCTCGAACCGGTCTGTCAAAGAGAGCCGATGACGATCCCGGTGGCCAAGCCCCCGCAACGTCGCGTTGCAGGATTGGCTTTCCGGCGAGGTCGAGTTGCATGCACTCTGGCGCAGGCGCATCCTCCCTTTGCCATCCACCTTGGCTGAGGGATTGAACATGGAACAGATCCTGATGAACCTGGTCGCAGGCGCGATCGGTGGCAATGCGGCCGGCAAGGCCTCTCCTACCTTTGATATCGGTACCATCGGCAACACCATCGCCGGCCTGGTTGGCGGCGGTGTACTCGGGCAGCTCATTCCCATCGTGTTGCCTGCGATTTCGGCTGCGGCGATGGGCGGCAATCTCAGCGTCGGCGGCGTCATTACCAACCTGATCAGCGGCGGCGCCGGTGGTGCCATCCTCACCGCGATCATCGGCGCGATCAAGAACAAGGCCGCGGCCTGATCCTTCCGCCTCGGAGCTGCCGCCCCGGCGGCGGCTCCCCTTGCGACAGGATCAGTCGACGATGTCGGGCGTGCGCCAGGCAATGTGCTGGCCGGCATCGACCGCGATCATCTGGCCGGTGATCGCTTTCGCGCGCGCCAGATAGAGCACGGCCTCGGCGACGTCGTCCCCCTCGACCTTGCGCCCGAGCGGCGTGCCGCCGACCTCCGCCGCCAGCCGCGCTTCGCCGTCATGCGGATTCGCGAAGGTCGGGCCCGGGCCGACCGCGTTGACCCGGATGCGCGGCGCCAGCGCCTGCGCCATCGTTGTCGTCGCCGTGAGCAGCGCAGCCTTGGTCAGCGTGTAGGAATAATATTGCGGCGTCAGCTTCCAGACGCGCTGGTCGACGATGTTGACGATCGCGCCCAGGCACTCCGCCGGCAGGCGATTCGCCATTGCCCCGGCAAGAATCGAGGGCGCCCGCAGATTGATCGAGAACTGGCGATTCCAGGTGGGCACATCCAGTGCCGTCAGATCGTCGACCAGGAAACTCGAGGCGCTGTTGACGAGCAGGCTGACTGGACCGAGCGCGGCTTCCGCCTCCGGCACGATCCGCTCGACCGCCGCGGGATCGACGAGGTCGGCGACGACGACATGGGCCCGGCCGCCTGCCGCGCCGATCTCGTCCACCAGTGCCAGCGCCTCGGTGCGCGAGCTGTTGCAGTGGACGGCGACCGCATAGCCGGCCTCGGCCAGGCGCAGGACAATGGCGCGGCCGATGCGCCTTGCCCCGCCGGTGACGAGGGCGACCTCAGCCACCGGGGCCTCCATTGCCGTTGCCGCGGACGCTGCGACGCTGGAGCCGGCGCTCCCAATGCTTGGCGACGCGCAGATAGCGGTAGAAGGCGTAGTTCATCGCGGTCATGAAGCCATAGACCCCGCGCAGCATGTGACGCCGCCCGATATAGGCCTTGATGAAGTTCGCTGGAAACTCCGCGACCAGGCGGAAGACGGACAGCGTCTCGCCGCGCGCGTCGAGATCATCGGCCTGCGCATCGCTGTAGGCATTGAGCTTCTGCATCTGCTCGCCGAGCGAACGCACCGAATAATGCTGGATCGTGCCCTTGAGCTTGCCGACGCGCGCGCCTGGCGCAAGGTCGACACGGTCATGCACCGGCGACGGCGAATAGCGCCCCTTGTCGGCCCGGTAGAGACGGACCGGCGAGAGCGCATAGGCGAAGCGGTGCGGCGCACCCTCTCCCGGGAAGATCTCGGCGATGCGCAGGCGATAGGCGTCGCAGGCCGGCTGGCCCCCGGCGAACAGCGCGGCCATCTCGGCGACGAGCTCCGGCGGCGTCACCTCATCGGCGTCGAGGTTGAGCAGCCAGGGATGGCGGCATTGCTCCTCGGCGAAGCGCTTCTGCGGTCCATAGCCCGGCCAGCCACGCTCGATCACGCGCGCGCCCAGATTCATGGCGATATCCTGGGTGCCGTCGGTCGAGCCGGAATCGATCACGACGATGTCGTCGCTGAGGCCGCGGACGGCAGCGATCGTGCGCCCGATGCGGTCGGCTTCGTCGCGCGCGATGATGAAGATCGAAAGCGGTGGCACGCAGGTCTCGGCGGGAAAGGCGGGGCCAGTCGGCTAAAGCATGGGTCGGAGCGGCCTGCAAGCAGTCGGCGCATGACGGGGCTGCACTTGCGAGGGAACCAAAAGCCGATCCAGGCGATTATGTGATCGTGGCCCGTAGTCGCTGCCGTTGCGTTAGTATTCGGTTAGCCAATTCACACTGCCTTAACAAAGACTAACCGAAATTGATCAATATGCCTTGCCTGTTCCGGATCGCGCCGCAATTTCGCCTCGGTCTGACCAGCACATGTGTTCTCGCCGCAACAGACACGGCCCGTCACCTGCCTTATAACGAGGCTACTGAAATCACCCGCCGGCCAGCGCCGGGAATACGATGACTAAGGAGTTTGT
>NZ_FOAN01000019.1 GCF_900109525.1 Allobosea lupini
TCCCACTTTCGAGCCGGGTTGAAGGCAGTGGGAAAAATCAGGCGAAAAAGCGCAATGAAATCAATAGGAGACTAGGAAAGTGGTGGGCCGGGCCGAAGTGCCTGAAGTGGCCGTAATCAGATAGTTGGCGCCCAGTGGGAAAGAGTTTTCGCCCACCTCTTTTCAGGGGTTTCGGCGTGCCTCTTTCCCACTTTTCACTCATCGCCTTCGCCGACACGCCGGCGGCGAACTGGCTCGCTCGGCTCGGCGGGCAGCACGTCCGCCTTGCCGCCTTCGATCAAGGTTAGCCCCGACAGGCTGGGCGGCAGGTCGGGCGGCCGCGGGCTCATCACGTCCGGACAATACGCCCCGCATTTGCGGCCGTACTTCTGCGGCTTCCAGCTGGGATTGAGCGGGTCGTAGGGGCATTCTGACACGAAGGTGCGCAGCACCCGGCCAAGCGGCGCGTTCAATCCGTACTCGATCGCGAGAACTGCCAGGCGGACCTTCGCCTCGCGCGCGCAGTGGTGACAGCGCAGGTGCAGGGCCACCCAGGGATAGTGCCCGATCATCGTCGCCAGCGTGACCGGCCGGCGCTCATGCTTCGTCATCGCCCGATAGCGGCCTTGGCCTCGATCGTCGTCATAAGAGACGTGTCCGGCAACGGAACGGCAGGCATGGCTTGCATCCTCGATATGAGAACATTATGAGAACATACCGTATCAGGGAGTCAAGTTATGGCCACTGTCGACACGTTCTTCCTCCAGCCCTTCAAGACGCATCGCAAGCGCCTGGTGCCCGGCCAGCGCCTGCCGGCCAAGACGAAGCATCAAGCTCTGAACGAGGGCGAGCGCCTGGGCCGCACCGCGGAAGGCGTGGCAGTCATCCACGTCACCGCGGATGATGAGACCGGCGAGGTTAGCGCGCTCGACGTGCTCGCCCGACATGGTGCGATTCCGGAGGAGTTCGAAGAGCAGATCAGGGCGCTGTGACCGTTATCGAGGCCGGCCCCGCCAGCAGTCCAATCTCGGTGGATTGACGGCATGAGCCTGGTCCTGTCCCGCAGCTACCCCGACGATCCGATCCAGGCGAACCGAGAGCACTTCTGGCGCGTGACCAGCGAAGGCGTCTACGTCGGGTCGATCGTCTACCAGGCATGGCAGCACAGCGCCGTATGGCATTGGACAATACAGGTCCATGACCCTTGCTCAGACCTCGGGAAGCAAGGCGTCGCTCAGACGCGCGATGATGCGATGAAACAGTTCCGCTCAGCCTGGGACACCTATCGCACTTGGCTTGGCGATGAGCGCTGGCTGCAATGGATTAGGCACATGGAGCTTGTGGATGCGCGAGCGGGCAAGGGTAGGTATTGAGGCTCAGGCCAGCCTGTAGACAGCAGCTTCGTCCGCCTTCTCCCCGCATCAGCACCCTCGATGCGGCAGTCGCGCAGCTCGTCAGCGAGATCGAGCGTTATAGGCAAAGCACCTGCACAAGCCCAGGCCGCCACGAGCGCTTCAAGTCCGCACTTGACTTTATCGATTAGTATCGCTTCCAATCACCGCATCTGTTTAATTCCTTACAGTAGACAAAGATGATGCAGGAAAGAGAAGAGTACAACAGTCCATTCTACGAATTAATGGACTCAATATATTCGGACATCCCTCTTGACCAGGAGTTTTACCAAAGCAAGCCGTTGCTCGCGCACTATTCTTCGTTGGCAAATATCGAGTCCATCTTGAATTCGAGAGAAGTTTGGCTTGCCAATCCGACCCTTATGAACGACCGGGAAGAGCTAGAGTATGGCTTAGACAAGGCCATGGACGTGATGATTGAAAGCAAAGATATCGCGGCAGCATTTAATAACGCGGAGTTCCATCGAAAATTTATTTCATATCTTGAATTCAAATACAAATATTTCCGAGATGAACACTTCCCAGATACGTATATATTCTGCCTCTCGCAAATCGGCGAGGACGAAGTAGATGGGCGGCTTTCAATGTGGCGCGCCTATGGATTTGATGGAAACGGGGCAGCGATCGTATTCGACACAAGTAAAATTAGCCCGTCACCGGATGCGACGCCGCTAAGAATTGTTAAGGTTGAATATAAATCAAATATCGAACGAGACAAATGGTTGACGGCCAAAGCGCTAGAAATCGCTAAGATAATTCAATCTAATCCAGTTGACGCTCGCGACATCTTTGCGATTGCGTATCAATCATTCGAGCGCCTCAAGCTGGCTGCTCTAGTAACTAAACATATAGGATTTGCTGAAGAGCAAGAGTGGCGCGTAATGTTTACTCCTGATATTAAGGATGAACGATTTGACGAAATGAAATCGTATTATAACGGACCAAATGGCATCGAGCCTAGATTGAAGTTGAATTTTGATAAACTTGAAAAAATGTCGGATGGAGACACTAAGTTCGGCGATATAGTTTGTAATTTTATCCTTGGACCTACACGCTCTAGCAATCTAAATCTGATCAGTTTTAGGAGAATGCTTGAGCGATATGGTCTTGGGCACCTGAAAGACAAGGTTGCGGTGTCGACGATCCCATATCGCAGTAAAGCGTAACCGTCAGACATCTCGCTCCATTACCGCACGGTCAGCAGGAAAAAAAAGGCCCGGCCCCGCGCGAGCGAGACCGGGCCAGTCTAGGGAGGAAACGCCCAAGGAGGGCAGCCGGTTACGCCGGCCAGGCGATCGCAGGGCGGATGCCCGGCAATTCCATCACGTCCGTCGGCGCGGCGCGGGTTCGCGCTTCTGGCCGGCTTCGTAGCCCTTGCGCCACTGGCGGTAGTCCTGCCGATCCTCGGCATCCTCCGCGAGGATCTGGCGTATCGTCCCCAACTCGTCGGCGCACCGGCCGGTCTCTTCGGCCTCCTTCTCCTGCGCCAGTGCGAGGCGAAGGACGCCGGTCGCCAATTCCTTGACGGCCGTCATGTCGGCGATGCTGGCCGCCTGCAGCACGACATCTTTCCCGGTGACCGGCGGCTCGCGCTTGCCGGCGATGTAGCCGCTCCGGCCGAGGAAGACGAAGCCGATGCCGACGCCGAGCATGACCAGCATCTGCAGGCCGGGCGGAAGGGCGGCGATCCATTCAAAGCCCGGCGGCATCGGCATGTGCTTTCTCGGCCCGGCCGGCGTCGGTCCAGACGCGCCGGATATTGTAGGCGTCGAGCCCGAGAACCACGCCGGCATAGCAGACGATCAGCAGCGGGCGATCGGTTGCGAGGAAGCCGGCGAAGACCGGGAACCAGACGCCACATGACAGGAAGGCGCAGGCGCCGCGCACATGCGGCGACCATCGCCCGTACCAGGTGCCGGCAAACGTGCCGTTGACGACAAGTGCGACGAGCCGGAGCGCGCCGATCAGGATGCAGGCCCAGCCCCAGACGAGCTCGTCGGCAATCTTCGCCAGCCCGCCATAGCTCAGCGAAGCGTCGAAGAGCGCCGGGTACTGCAAGAAGAGCGAACCGAGCCAGATCAGCAGCGCTGCGAAGCCCCACTCGCTGGCTCGCGCCGGGAAATGGTCGGTGATGCCGCGCGCGACGCGGACGATGATCATCGGCGAGGCCAGCGGTCAGCGCGCGACGACGGTGGCGGGGTCGTCGACCTTGGCCGCGATCTCCGCCGTGGTGACGATCTTGGCCACTTCGGGCAGTGCTGCGGCAGTCGCGACCAGGCCGGCCTTACGGCGCACGTACAGGCCATACGCCGCCGTCAGGATCGTGATCACCGCCCCGACAATCGCCTCGAGCGTGCCGCTATCCAGATAGCCTTTCGTCACGAGGCCGCCGCCGACGGCAAGGAGGATCTGGCGCAGGAAGCTCCAGAACTGAACGTTGTTGATCATGCTGCTCTCCATGCTGCTGCTGGTGGTGAAGTCGGTTCGCGGAAAGCGAGAGACGTCAGTGGATGACTGATGGCCGCCGGCGGGATCAGCTCAGGCGGCGACCTTGATCGGCGCGGCGTCGGTCGAGCGCGCCTTTGGCAGCCGGGTCGCATATGGCGTCATGAATTGGTCGGCCTCGGCCGTACGCCGCGACAAAATCTCTGGCGGCTTGCGCCAGGCCAGGATGGCAGCGCGGATTTGCGATGCAGGAGCGCCAGCGTTGATCAGCTTGACGAAACTCGACTTCATCAGCCCGCCGGTGCCGATGTTGTAGCAGATCGAGGTGAGTGCATCGAACTGGTGATCGGCAAGCGGCACGGTGACAGCGCGCCGGACGGCATCTTCGTACTGGACGATGTCGCGGGCGAAGATGGCATCACACTCCGCTCGTGTGATCGTCAGGCCCCGATATGGCACCGGAGCGCCGGCGGCCGCGGTGTGGCCGATGCCGATCGTCCAGACCCCGACGCTGTCGATATAGGCGGTCAGGCGCCGCGCCTCGCGCGCGATCAGCGCATCGAGGCCGATCGCGGAGGTGGACTGGCGCGGTGGCGCGGGCGCAGCCTGGCTGGGTTCCTGCGCTGCTCCCAACGCTGTGGCAGTCTTCGGCCCAGCGATGCCGTCAGGATAAAGCCCTGCGCCCCGCTGGAACGCGGCAACGGCAGCCTTCGTGGCCGGCCCAATGATGCCGTCGATCGAGCCCCTATAGAAGCCGAGCGCGAGCAGCGCCCGCTGGAGAGCGGTCGTGTCCATGGTGTATGCTCCGGATACGAAAAAGCCGCCCGAAGGCGGCGGACATTGCGGCGCTGGCAGGCCTTGCGGCCTAGTAAGTCGGCGCCAGGACCTCATTGGCGCGGGTCGCGCCAAGCGCGGCTTCGACGCCGGCGCGCAGGGCGGGATAATCCGCATCCGCGGTATCGAGGAACTGCGCGGCCTCGAAGACCCGGCGCAGGCGCAGCGGTGCGGCCTGCAGCGCAGCATCCACCGCCTCGGCCTCTTCGTCGGTCAGCCGGCGCCAGACCTCCGCCTTGGGGATGCGGGTGAAGGTCGGCGCCGACGGCGGCACATAGAGCGCGATCGTCAATCCGGTTGCGAGCGCGGCGTCGAAATAAGGCTCGCCCGGCTCTGCCGGGAAAGAGACCTCGCAAGGCCCGGCGGTGCCGTGAAGAGCGTCCCCGTCAGCCAAAACCGCGGCGATCGAAGTCTCGGAAATATAGCGCAGTTCCATGTCAAAGCTCCGCGTCGAAAGCGATCCAATGGTTCGCGGAAATGCGAACGATAACTCCCGTCGGCACCGCATACGAACCCGAGGTGGTAATGATAAGGTCGATACCGGAACGTCCAGCGGGCGAAGTCCCTGTGATCGCAACGGCAGTTGTGGCCCCCGTGCCGCCTGCCGAGTCAGCAGCGATCTGCGCGACAGACGATAAAGAGAGAACAGGGATAGCGCGCATGGGAACGGGAAGCGGTACAAAAGCGAGACAAGTCAGGGAAGAGGTCGACATCCCAGAGCCAACGGTAAACCTTCCCGTCTCGCCGAAGCGCACGTAATAGCGCTGGCACAGCATCAGCTCGAGACCATAGGGACGGATCTCGAACGCTGTCGGAATGACGCCGAATTCAACCTGAACGGATCCGACCGATCCCCCAGAGAATGCCACGGTACAGTTGGTGCCTTGGGTCAGCGTGAACGTCTCGCCCTTCGTCTTGGCGACCCCGTCGACCGTGCAAGTGGCATTGCCAACCCAATTGATCACGTAGGTGCCGCCGTAGGCGATGCTGGCGCCCTCGATGATCTGCACGAGAGAGCCAGCCGAGATCGTCGCATTTCCGCCTGATGCGGTGAAGGTCACGCCCGAGGCGCCAGCTTTCCAGCGGTCGAAGGTGTAGACGCCGGCGCCGACTGCGGAGCCTCCATAGGCCCGCTGGTTGAACCTGAAATCGCCGTTGATGATCAGATTGCGCAGGCCGGATTGCGCCAAGCCGAGGGCAGACAGGGTCGCGCGTGCTGCGGCCGCGTCGGCGTCGTCGACGAGAGTCCTCCCAAAGGCCGACAGGACCGCGGGGTCGATCGTCAGGGTCGCGCCGGAGCCGGAAGCGACGATGTCGCCCCTGTCCCCGTCGAGAATGAACGACGTCACGCTCCAGCGCGAGACGCCATCCGACACCAGGTCCCAGCGCCCGCCCGGCGTGGAGCAGACCAGCGACGTCGCGCCGTTGATCGTATCGGACCCCGCGCGCGCAATGGTCAGGGTGTTTGCGCCGTTGATGGCAGGCAAGGTGTCGAAGAACGTGATCGTCCGGCCGGCGGAGACGGCGTTGGCGGCCGGCAGTGTGCCGGTGCGCGGCGCGGTGAACGCCGTATTGGACACGACCATCCGGTCGGTGATCTGGAAGCTGAAGTTGGTATTGCCGACGGCGCGCAGCACCTCGCTCGAAACCTCATCGAGGCGCGCCACCTTGATGCCGCCAGTCGTCGCCCCGTCGTGGCCAACCCAGCGCTTCTCATCGGTAATCCAGGTGAGTTCACCGGGCGCGCCGACAAAACCCGAGTGCGCCGCGGCCGTGCCACGGCGATGCTGGACCTGAATGGCCATTGTTTAATCCTCGTGGATGGCGTTGAAGGCGAGCTCAACCAACCGCGCATGCGCTGGCTGCAGGCCCGAGATCCTGATCTGGTCGCGTCCGGAGTGGATCACGAGCAGGACGACGCCAGGGTCGTCCTCCGCGACGCAGAGTTCGGCAGCGATCGAATCCGCTGCGCCGTCGACATCGACGACGAGCCCAGTCATCTCGTCGCTCATGGGACCGTACCGTAATCGGCATAGTCGGTCGGCAGATCCGTGATCATGCCGTAGTCGATCAGGTTGCCGGCGGCGAAGACGATGGCGGCAGCGGCGGCGGCGGAATCGGACGCCTCCGCGGCATAATGCTTGGCCGAACGCCCGCCGACCGTGCCGGTGATGGCCTGGTTCCTCGGCTTTTCGGCCCATTCCTGGGCAAGCGCTGACTTGTCGACGGCGATATCGCGCGCGTCAAACGTCTGCGACCGGTAGCCGGCGATCGTCGCCTTGTCGTCGGCAACGATCGCTTTGTCATTGGCCACGGTCTGGGCATGGCCGCCGGCGATGGACGCCCAGTGTTTGGCCGATCGGGTGCCTGCCCCGAAGACGTCCTCGCCGTTCGGCTTCTCCGCCCAATCCGCCGCGCGCTGCGCCCAGCCGCCGGCAGCGGTCACCGATACGGCGGCCGCGCTGGCTGAGGTGCTGGCCGCGGTCGAATAGTGCAGCGCCGAGCGCGTGCCCGGCGTCGTCGTGACATCGGTGTTGAATGGACGTGCTGCCCAGGCCGCCGCGAGATCGCGATAAGCCAGAGCGTCATCCGCGGCCTGTCGGGCCGTGGCCGAAGCGGTGGCGTCCTGCTCGAGGAACTTCGCGAACTTGTAGGCGAGCGCGCGGTCGGCGAGGTGCCAGGGCTGGCGCGCACCGGTGTAGGCGACGTTGCTTGCACTCGGCCCGCTCCAAGGCTCGGTGAGCTCGACCTCGGCATCCGAGATGATGTGCTTGATGTAGTGCCGCGTCGAGCCGACCGCGATTGTGTCGCCTTCGAGCGCCGCCGAGGTGAAGACGGTCAGGGAGCCATCGACCACGTTCAGAGATCCGGTGACGGTGACACTGCCATTGACGACCGTGACCAGTCCGCCCTGGAAGAACAGGTTCTCGGCGAAGATGACGTTCCCGAAGCTCATTCCGATCTCACTTGTTGAAGCAGACGGCTTGGACGCTGACGCCAACCAGGTCCTGGACGCCGCCCAGAACGCCAGCCTGGTCAGTCACGACCTCGATGATGTCTTCACCGGTGTAGCCGACGTCATAGGAGGCCATAGCGATCGTGCAGTTGTAGTGCGCGAGCGAGGCGCCGTTGTTGACGATGTAGGTGACGAAGCTGACCGGCACGACCTTGATGTCGACGCCGTTGCGCCTGATGCGCATGGCCGCGCCTGTGCCGTTCACGCCGGTCTGGCCGCCCTGGTAGACGCCGGTGATGTTGACGCGCGAACCGACACGCACCGGCAGGCCGATCACCGCATTGCGCCCGGCGCTGTCAGCGCTTGCATGGCGGGAAATCGTGCCGGTGCGGATCACGACGTCGTCGATATAGGTGACGCCGTCGACGACCGAGAACGGCACGGTGCGCGTCAGCGGATTGCCGAGGATGAACCGGTTAACGTCGATGAAGAGCTGGCTGTAGAAGGTGGAGCCCTGCTGGATCAGCTCCAGATAGAGACCAGTCTCATAAGCGGCGCCGCCCGCTTCGGCCCGCAGGAGCACGGCGAAGCGGGCAAACACGCCCGACGGCTTGGCGACGGCGGCGAACTGGACCAGTCCCTCGGCCATCAGGTTTCCGAGCCGCGCCGAGACTTGGCTGACCTGCTGCGCGATCGCCTGGTCGGCGGTCGCCAGCGCCTGCAGGGACTGGTTTGTTGCAGCAGCGTGCCCGGTGAAGGTGGCCGTCAGACTGGTGATCTGCTGCGACAGAGCCGAGGTCTGGTTGGTCCGGACGAAGATCTCGGTGTCGAGCTTGGCCTCGTTGTCGCCCAGCCGCGTGTTGAACTGCGTCAGCTGGCCGGCGATCACCAGGTCCTGCTGCGCCAGGGCTGCCGTCTGCTCATAGACCGTGGCGAAGCCCTGCTGATACTCGGTCCTGAGCTCATAGCTGGTGGTGACCAGCGCCTGCGTCAGCTCGGTCCGGACTTCCTCCGTTCGCCGCAGGCCCGTCTCGGCGAGGCGATTGGCGTTGAAGCCGTCGACCAGGCCTTCGAGCACCGTCGAGAACAGCGGATCGATGCTCGGGATCTGCTGCGTGCGGTAGCGGATGCCGGCGACAAGCTCGTCATAGTCGACCCGCATGATGCTGGTCTTGCCGGAAATGACAGCCTGCGGCGCGCTGAACTGCGTCGAGCGGATCGCGCTGCGCTGGCCATCCTCGGCATAGGCGAACGCGCGGACCAGGATGAAGTCGTTGGTGTCGCGCACCGGATAGCGGCCCGATGAGGCCGGCCCGTGATAGGCGTCCTCATAGGTCTCCCAATTGTCGTAGGAGATCCGCACAACATAGTTGACCGGCACGCGCGGCCGGCCGGCCGACCAGTCCATGTACATCTGCGTGCCGCTTTGGCGCGCATCGGCGAAGATATAGGCGATGTCGATCGCCGCCTGATTGACCAGGCCCGAGGACGGCGGCGGCGGCGGAGCGACGATCGCCTCGCCGAGATCACTCCAGACGCCGGGCGCATCGAAGGTCGCCTCGATCTCGACCCGCTCGGGATCGAGGAAGCGGATCGCGCGGACCAGCCAGGAATTGCTGATCACGTCGAGCTCGCCGATCACCATCGAGGTCGGCGCTTGCGTCGCCGTGCTGAGCACCTGGCCGATCGCCAGCCCCGTCTGGGCCTGCGCCGCGGCGACGTCGTCAGGGTTCATCGCCAGCGTGAAATCATCGACCTGCGAAAGCTGCACCGGCCCCCAGGACCGGCCGTCCTGGGCACGCAGGTAGCCGTAGCAGGTCGCGCTCGGCAGGGTGAAAGCCTTGTCGATCTGCAGTTTGAGACCGCTGCCGCCGTAGACGCCGACCGTGTCCTGCTCGTCGAAATACCAGCTGTCGACGAGGCACTTGTCGTTCGGCAGGATCGTTCGGCCGGCGAGTTCCAAAGTGAAGGTGCGCGTGCGCCGGCGCCGATAGGCGGTCGAGGCTGCCCAGGTCCCGAGATGGATCGCATGGGCGCCCTCGGTGACCCCTTCTAGCTTGATCCGACGCGGGTTGCCGGTGTCGACGCCGAACCGGACCGGATAGTCCCGATGCTTGCGCGGGTCGCCGTCATCGTCCCATTCGACGATGACGTCGGCGGCGCCGTCCGACAGGTCGAGATTGAAGTCTTCGCTGTCGGTGTCTTCCAGGATCTGGCGGCGCGTGATGACGTGCTTGCGCACGAGCTTCTGGTCGTCGCGCACCATCGTCCAGAGATTGCCGAGGCGCAGCGGCGAGGCGCGCATCACCCCGAGCACCGTCTGTAGTGCCTCATAGACCGAGATCGGCCCCCGGATCACGCCGTCATAGGTATCGTACTGATTGACGCTCGCGGCATAGCTGGCGAAGGTCGCGATATCGATCTGACTGTCGGGCTGGCCGGCGCCGGCGACCTCGTCGCGCAGGATATGGACCGCAGCCCACACCGCCTTGCGCGTCTCGGTGTCGATCCAGGCGCTGCCGTTCCAGACCGGCAGGATGCGCGCGGCCTCGACCTCGATATTGGCAAACGCGGTGACGCCGACGCCCGGGCCAGAGCGCACGCGCATCGCGATCTCGGTCACATGCGGGCGGTAGATGCCCTCGGGGATGTGCGAGAACAGCCCCTCCCACGTCACCGTGTTGACGATTTTGCCGTTCTGCGGCTGCTGGCCGAGATTGCAGGCGCGATAGGCATAGAGCCCGGCCGGGATGTCGATAAAGGTCGTCACCCGGCGCGGCTGCGTCGTCTGGGTATTGCCCTCCTCGCGATAGAGATCCGACCAGCCGCTGATGACATCGCCATCCTCGTTGACGTGGGCGTACTGGAAGAGCACGCCCCAGTCGGTCGGGAACTGCTTGCCCTCGTACTTGCCGCTGCCGATCGCATAGATGCCGGCCGGCAGGGTCCAGTTGAGCTGAACCCGCGATTGCGGCGCCGCATTGCTGCCGAAGGTGAAGGGGCCGGCCCAATCCGGGCTGTCGCCGGGGCGCGGCAGCTCTATGCTTGCCACGGCCTGGGCCTGTGCGACTTGGCCGGGCACCAGGTTGGAGAACCCGCCTGGGTCGATGATCTCGACCTGTGCGCCTGTAAAGGGCGGCTGCACGCCCCCGGGGGTCCAGATCACCGCCCCGCCTATGCGGATTTTCTTGATCGAATGCTTGCCGAGGCCGACCGTCATCCGCTTGTACAGGAGCTGATCGTCGCCCTCGAAGATAATGAAGTCGGGCTGCGACAGGTCCGGTGTCGTCCAGCACCGGCCAAAGATAGCGGGGATACGATCGCCCGCTCGCGCGAGGTTGCCGCCGCCGGAGACGCCATAGAGCGGGCGGTTGCCCTCTTCCTTGTTGGCCTTGGACTGCGTCGCACGCGAGGCGAGATAGCCGCCGCCGGCCAGCAGCGCGGCCGAACCTGCCGTGTACAGGAAGCCAGCGACCTTCATGCTGACATCGAGTGCGCCAGCGATTGCGCCGATAGCCCAGAACTGCCCGAGCGCCGCGAGTGCGATCGTCGCGACGAGCATGCCGATGCCGGCCGCTTTGCCCGCCCGGTTGCCACCGGCGCCGGCACCGCCGCGCGGGGCATAGATAATCGCAACAGTGTCGTCCGGCTCGATGCGTTCGAACCGCCAACGCTCCGGCATCCGAACGTTGAAATCCGTCGGGGCCCAAGGCTGGCCAGCCCGATAGACGCAGACGATATGCGGACGCGTCCGATTGGCGTGCCGCTTCACGATCGTCGAAAGCCGCCGACGGCGGCGATCGAGCGTGATCGGAGTGTTGTCGGTTTTGCCGTCGAGGCGTTCGAAGAGAATTGTCGTCATCGGGCGGGCAGGTAGTAGCTGGGGGCCGCCCAGCCGCGAGCGGCCAGGACGGCGAGAGATTCGAAGGCGACGCCGTGCGGATCGTCGGTGTGCAAAACACCGCCGCCGTCGAGGGCGAGAAAGACGCCGGCATGAATCGCGGCGCGCACCCGGCCGAGGCTCTCGCGGCCAATGAAAACGACCGCGCCATGCGCGGGGCCGGCGACCTCGCACCAGTCGTCATGCCGATCGCGCTCCGCCATCATGCCGATCAGCTCGCGCTTGCTCTGCGGTGCTGCCAGCACGATCGGCAGCTCGCGGCCGAAGACCTCGTGCTGACATTGCCGCGTCAGCTCCCAGCAATGCAGCCTGGTCGGCTCGTAGGGGCGGCCGATCATCCGGTTGACGAAATCGACGGCATCACAGGACATGGAGCGCCTTGTAGGTCTGCAGGTCGTAGGTCTTGCGAGGAAAGGCCTTGAGGGCGATCTCGAAATAGGTGAGCTCGCCGCTGGCCGAGAAGGGGTTGACCGAAACCCGCTTCAACCGCAGGCCGGTCCAGACGTCGGGGTTGCTGAGGTCCTTTGAATGGTACTCCCGGTAGGTCACCAGAAAGGGCTGATCCGAGGTGACCGCCAGCTCCAGCGGCTCGCGCAGATGACCGGATATGTTGCTGACCCGCAGGCGAGCCTGCCCGGGTCCATCTTCCTCATGGCTTGGCCGCGTCCAGCTGAAAGGGATGACCTGGAACGGCACGAGCGGCCCGCCGGGCTCGACCGGGAAGCTCTTGCTTTCGAAGACGTCCTTCACCGGGACGGCGTTCAGGAAGCGCAACGGCTCGATAAGCACGGCGTTGTCGAACTGGATCGTTTCCCAGACGTCGCCATCGACATCGGCAGAGGCCCAGGACCTCGCCAAGGCAGCAGACAGCGTCATCGCATCACCAGTTGTAGACGAGCCGGGTAAAGGCGACGCGCGTCCAGGGCGGCGCACTGAAGTCGCTCGACAGTGTGCCTTCGGCAATCTCGCATTTGCGGAGCACGTAGCCGAGATCCGGCCGATAGACCGGCATATCGAAGACGAGCGTACCGTCGTGCAGCGTCACCCGCAGAAACTCATCGAGCGCCGCCCACTGCACGCCGGTCAGCGGGATGCTGCGCCAGCTCATGGTGGTGACCCGCGGACCCGGGCGCGGACGCTTGATTGAGGGGCCGGCATTGGTCTTGAAGACCGCTGGCGGCGTGAACGATGCGGACGCGGTTGAGCCCTCGGCCTCGCTTTGATGCGGGACCGTGCTTGGCCAGACGGGGACAGCCATTGTCAGCCCTGCAGATGCTTGTTGGCCTGGCGAGCGCGGAGGGCGCCGCTGAGGCCGCCCTGACCGCGGCCAGCGCGCTGACCCATGCGGCTCTCGACCAGACGCACGACAGTGTCGATCGAGCCGTCGGGATTCTGCGTCTGCTCGGCCTCGCCTTCGACCTGGCCGCCGGTTTCGTTGATGATCTGGACGTTGACGCGCGTCGAGCGGTTGCTGTTGGCCGCCGCAGGCGCATTGCTGTTGGCCGGCATGCCGACATGGCCGCCATCAGCATAGCCGCGCATGCCGCGCCGGTGCAGGCTTTCGAGGTTGCCGACACCGAGATAGTCAGTCGCCGCCTTCGAGAACACATACTCGCCGCGATGGACGACGCCGGCCGGCTCGTACTTCCCACCGGCGCCGGTATAGCCGCCGGTTGCAAACTTCACTGCGGCCGCGCTGTCGGTGGTGTATTGCGAGGAGCCGCCGCTCGATCCCCAGCCGGCGAACAGCGACGAGAAGTTGAAGCCGCCCTTGGCGCCGAACAGGCTGTTGAGCGCCATGTCGAGCATCTTGTCGAGCACGCGGCTCAACGCGTTCTGTAGCGCCTCGGCACCGGACTTGCCCGCGCGCAGGTCGCCGATGAGGCCCTTGAGCGCATCGCGGCCCAGCGACTGGATATCGACCAGCGAGTCCTTGACCGTGTTGAGCCCGGCGATCGTCGCCGCGTTGGCGACATAGGCCTGGCCTTCGGCGCTGGTCAGCGGGATGCCCTGGCGCTTCAGCTCCTGCTCGGCCCGCATCACCGCGATCAGGCGCTCGCGCACATCGGCCGACTGCCAGATCAGCGCGACTTCCTGCTCCAGCGCTGCGATCTGCTCGCGCTGGCCAAAGAGCATGCCCTGCGCGCGGGCTCGCGTCTGGGCCGAGACCGCGCTATCGAGCGCCCGGCCATATTCGTTCAGCTGAGCGTTGACCGCGGCCTGATCCGTCGCGCCGGCGGCGAGCAGGCGCTGACGCTCCTGCATCAGTGCGTTCTGGCGCTGCAGCAGCTGGGCACGCTCGGTCTCGCTGAGATTGCCGGAGCGGCCATTGACCGCATTCTCGATCGCGGCCGATTCCCGCGTCTGGGCCGTCTTGACCGCCAGTTCCTTGTTGACCTCGGCCAGCCGCTCGGCCAGGCGGCGCTGATAGACCTCCTCGGCATTGCCGCCATTGCGTTCCGCGAACTGCTCGGCCTCCTTCCGCAGACGCGCAGCCTCGGCAAACTCAGAGCCCGTCGACTTCGCTGCCCTGGCCTGTGCCTCCAGCGAGGAGACGTTGTCATTGCTGGCGCGCTTCGCATCTTCCTGCGCCCGCGTCGTCTGAATGATGGCGTCAACGCGGGCCCGCTCGGCTGAGGCCTGACGCTCGGTCGCCGTCATGGTCGAGCCGCGGGCATCATTGAGCGCCAGCTCAGCCGCAAGCGCCGCCTTCGATTCCGCCGACACCTGGCCGAGATAGCGCTTCTGGATCTCCTGCGCTCGGGCCGCCTTGTCCGCCTCGATCGAGCCTGCAGCTTGCGCTTCCTTGTACTCCTGAAGCTGGCGCGTCACCGCCTCATAGCTCGCCTTCAGGTCTGCGGCCTGCTTCGTAGCGGTCCACCATTCCGGGCTGTCCGCCGGCTTGGTCAGGAGCAGCTTTTCGGCAGCAGCGGCGGCCTGCTCATAGCCCTGCTTCAGGCGGCTGGAATCGGCCTGAAGCTTCTCCATCTCCGCAACGAACGGCCGCACCTCGCGGCTTGTGGCCTCGGCGCCAGCAACCTTGCGGTTTGCCTCCGCGGCTTCGGCCCGCGCCTTTGCCAGGTCCTGTGTGACCTTGAGCTCGCCCTCCAGGGCGGCCTTGCGCTGCTCCAGATCCCCGAGAGCACGGTTGATGCCGAGCGCTTCAGGACCGGGCAACGCGTTAGCCGCCGAAGCCCGCAAATCCCTGATCTGTCGATCGAGCGCGGCAACCTTCTCTGCAGTGTCGGGGCCGATCACCGCATCGCCGATGAAGTTCTTGGCGCGGTCGATCGGCCGGCTCCAATACTGCTCGATAAACCGATCCCATTTGCTCTGCGCGTTCGCGGCCCCGTCCATCGACTGCGCCAGGCCGTCGATGAGCAGTTTCTGCGCCCGCAACCGATCGCCATACATCTCGGCCGTGCGGATCGAACGCACGGTCACGCTGTCGAGAGCGCCGACCTTGCCCGCGAGCTGCTCGGCCCCCCGGCTGGGGTCGGCGAAGGCGGTCGCAAGCTCGCGCGCAGCATCGGTCATGCCCTGGCCGGTGATCAGTGCATAATCCTTCGTCAACCTGGTCAGCTGCGGCAGCTGCGTTGCGGCAAGCTGGCCGAGCTTGGCGTACTCGGCCGCGATCTGGCGGGCATTAGACACCGTGATCTGGGCCGTATCGGCACTCGCCTTGGCCAGCTGATCGAACTGGCCGCCGGTCAATCCGACTCCACGACCCGAACCCAGCAGCGACGTGTCGAGCTGCCGGCGCTCGCCGGCAACGCTGATCGCGGAATAGAGCGCCGTCATCGCCGCCGTCGCCGCCAGAGCCCAGGGCGCGATCCGCACCAGCCAGCCGCCGAGTTGGCGGAAGAAGCCGCCTACGGTCCCCTCGGAACTGGCGAAGACGTCCGCAACCTGCGAGCCCTGCTGCATCAGCACGGTCATCGCGTCCTGGCCGGAACTGAGCGAGACGACGACGTCCTGCGCCTGCCGGCTGAGATTGATCAGCTCATGCCGGGCCAGCCCCGAACTGCGGACCAGGTTGCCCTGCGCCGCCGAGTTGTCGTTCACCGCCCGCGCCGCGAGATCATGTTTCTGGCGGACCAGGTCAACGACGCGCGCGGCCTCGGCCTCGGTCGCGATACCAGCCCGGAAAGCGGCGTCGGCTCGAAGCTGAGCACGCTCGATCGCCAGCGTTGCGCGCGCCGCCGGGTCGATCGAAGCCGCCAGCGACGTCCACCGCCGGCTGATTGCGCTGATCGAATCGCCCTGCTTCATCGCGATCAGCGTGCCGCGCTCGCGCGCCTCGGCCGCCTTGCGCTCGGCCTGCAGAACCCGGTCGGACGCTGACTGCGCCGCTTCCATCTGGCGGATATAGAGGGCGGTACCGGCCTCCGCTCCGCGAGCATCGACCGTCAAGGTTGTTACAACCTGAGACATGCGCTTATGGTCCCGAGCTGCAGGAGGGCAAGATGCGTTGGATCGGTCTATTTGGCTTGGCGGCGACGGTCGCAGCGTGTTCGACCGTCCCAGAGGGCGGCGTTCAGTTCACGCGTGAGGTTGAGGTCGAATATTCCCGCTTTGCCGCTTGCGCATTTCGCAAACTGGACGAGGTCTGGCCTAGCGAGGTCAAGCTTGTTGATCTGCGGGGCGAGAATGCGATCCGGATCGCGTGGGAGGGAATTACTTATGGCGCACTCGGCGTCATCCCAATCCGCCAAATGGAAGCTTACGTCCGCAAGGTCGGTGAAAACCGATCAAGGGTCGACATCAGGACAAGAGCAGGCAGCTGGCCCGAGCAGATGTGGTCGAAGATCGAGAGCTGCGGGCGCAGCGGCTAAGCTTCTTGTCTGGCGACGAAGCTATTCAAAGCCGCGACGTCCAACGCCTCGATTACCTCGACTTCCCACGGCGCGAACCGAAATCCGGTCATCCGGCAGAAGGCATCGAGGTCCTGCCAGCTCAACGCTGCCGGCCCCCAGCCGGTCGAGCCGCGGCGCGACGCCAGCCGATTGAAGGCCTGCCAGAGATACGCCAGTGCCGACGGGAACGGCGGGACGGCGAGCTCGGCCTCGATCTCGGCCCGGCGCTCGCCATCCCTGACACGATCGAGCAGGGTCTGCAGCGTCTCGCGATGGCTGAAGCCATCTTTGTCGCGCGCCGACAGCCGGAACTCAGCCTCGGCGTAGGCAATCAGCTCTTCGCCGAGGCCTTCGTAAAAGACCGCTCGTCATTGAGGAATTCGAGAGCCTGCAGATAGACCCAGCCGAAGCGCGGGTCGAGGAACAGCTCGGTCGCCGCCTTCTCGCTGAAGATGAGCGGCGGGCTCGCCGGATCGAGCCGGACGGGCGTCCAGTCGACAATGCGCGCGACGACGCGGGCGACGTTCTCGCGGCGGACCTGCTCGACGTCGGTCTCTTCCGGCTTAATCTTGCGACCGTTGCGCATCTGTGCCTCGAGCAGCGATTGCTTGCGCAGCTCCTCGCGGGCATTGGCGTTGGCCCAGGCCAGCGTCTTGTCATGGCTCGGCCCGGCGAAGGTGATGGCCCAGCCGGTCGGCTGGCCGCTGCCAGGCTGCAGCACCATGAGCACGTCGACATCGGCGGGTTGGAAGGCTGAGAGATCGACCGCAACCGCGGCCGTGTCCTGGGTTTTCATGATTAACCTCTGTCGGAAGGTGGCGGGGCGGCGCCGACACACCGCCCCACCTGTCGCGACACTCGCCGGAGCGAGCTCGTCCGCTGTCGGGCGGGTTGGATCAGCCGGCCTTCACCGGCCGGGCGGGCGCAGGCTTGGCCGGCTCAGGCTCGTCGGCCTTGCCGGTCGCGCTGATCGCGATCGCCGGC
The DNA here is from genome assembly GCF_900109525.1 of Allobosea lupini. Lineage (GTDB taxonomy): Bacteria > Pseudomonadota > Alphaproteobacteria > Rhizobiales > Beijerinckiaceae > Allobosea > Allobosea lupini. The sequence continues at coordinate 17,368 of NZ_FOAN01000019.1, forward strand.
AGGTCCTCGTGACGGCTCGGCCAGGCGACGGCGAGGCCGGCCTTGCGACCCTCGTCGATCGCGTCGGCGAGCGCCTGCGCGGCCGAGCGGATCGCCCGCTCGGCATCTTGTGCTTTGCTCATGGTGGTGCTCCTGCTGGTCCCCCCAGCGATCAGGCCGCCGAGGTCTGGTAGACGACGGTGGAATCGGAATAGGCGCCGCCGCGCTCGTCCTTCCCGATCAGCAGGTTGATCGTCTGGGTGCGGGCATTGTCGGCGCCGAGCTCCGACTTCTGCATGCTCGCCAGCGTCAGGTTGCCGACGAAGAAGGAACAGAAGTCCTTCGGCTCGCTTTCGTTCTCGGTGAAGAGCAGGTGCAACGACAGGACTTCCTCGTCGAGGAACTGCTGCACGCGGCTGATGTCCTTCTTCAGGGCGGTGATCGAGCCCTCGACCGTCGCCTGGTTGGTGAAGACGTCGGGCGTCAACACCGAGCCGACGACGGGCACGCCGGCGGCATTGAGGTTGATGTTGAGGTTGAGCGCGGTGATGTCGAGGACATCCTCAGCTCCCAGCCGGATCATCGCCTCGACGGCGGTCATGCCGATTGAGGTGGTCGCGACCGGCGAGGCGAAGTAGGGCGAATCCACGCCGGTCTTCGTGTCCATGTCCTGACCGACGAGGCCGAAGGTCACAGTCGCCATGCCATTCGGCTGTAGCTGCAGCTGCAGCGAGCCGATCCGGACACCCGTGAACAGCTCGGAGCCGTCGATATCGATCTCGCGTTCCTCGACCGCAAAGGATCGCGGGATCGTCCCCATCAGCAGCTTCTTCGCCCGCGCCAGGGTGATGTTCGACTGCTCTGCGATCGTCGTCACCGGATCGGCCACCGTCATCACCAGGGCGGTCAGCCCTGCGACGCGCAGGTTCCGGCCATTGTTGGCGGCGCCGCCGGCGGTGAAGGCACCGAAGCGCACGACGTCGCCGACGCGGACGCCATCAGTGATCCAGGAGCCCGACGCCCGCGTGAAGGTCTTGCCAGTCGCATCGGCCGCCACCGCCAGGCCGGACAGCGCGAGCGGGGCGTCGAAGCTGCCGCGGAACGCCGCCTCGATGAAGTCGTCATAGCTGCCGAGCGAGAGATCGCCGACATAGGAGCCGGAGACCGAGCGCGAGCCGTGGCGACCGCGCGAGATCTGGCCGTCGCGCCGGACCTCATTGGAGCGGATCGGCTCCTTCGTCAGGTTAAGGCCGCCGCTATTGGGTCGGAAGACCTTCGACCCGGTCGCGCCGTCCGGCAGGACGCCGAAGCTGGCTTCAGGCTTGTAGGCGACAAGGATGTTCCGGCCGGACTGATAGGCCATGGCTCTGCTCCTGATGCTGAGGCGTTGGCGAGGTCAGGCTCGGTGCCAGAACTCGAAGGGGATGGTCACGACGACGGCGAACCACATGCCGTTGTCATCGCCGGCGCCGCCGCCGGAGATGCGTGGCGTCCAGGACCGGACACAGACGCCCGGGCCGTCCTGGAAGAATTCCTTGGCGCGGAAGATCTCGCCGATCTGGCCGGCCAGGGCGAAGCCAGGGGCAGCGCCTTCGCCATCGGGCACATAGACGGTGACCATGATCAGCCCGTCTTCGACGACGACATGATCGCCAGGGATGCCGACGCCGCGGATCTCGGCGCCGGTCCCAATGACCTCGGCATAGGCCCAGGGCACCGGCTTGCCGCCGCCATCGACCACGTCCGGCCGTGTCCGGTTCGGCCAGGCGATCGGCAGACCCGCAGGCTTTTGGGCTTCCAGTCGGCTCTCGACCGCAGCCGCGGCCCCGGCAAAGTCAGCCATCAGAGCGGCCTGATCACCAGCGCCGGGCGGCGCAGATCCTGTGCCTGCTTCGCGGCAGTGCGACCACGCGCTCGGCCTGTCTGCGCCAGGCCGAATACAGGCATGTAGGTGAACTTGATCGCCGCGACATTGCCGAAGCGTCGGCGCAGCATCAGCTCGGCCTGCTGATAGACGCGCTCGGTCCCGGGCACGCGCATCGTCATCTTGCCGAGCTCGATCTTGCGGGCATAGGGCAGCGGATTGGCGATGAAGACCTCTTCGCCGTCGCGCGCCTCCCAGCCCTTCAGACTGCGCACCGCGGCGCCGCCGACGAAGAGGGTGTGCGAATTACGGTAGTCGCCGGAGAGCACTGGCGAGAGCGCGAACAGCGTTTCCATCGCGAATTGCACAACCTCGCCGAGGCGCTGATAGCGGTACTCGATCACGCCGAAGGGCTTGACCGTTTCCTCAGCCGCGCCGAGGCGGCCATCGACCGTGCGGCGGAATGCGGTCGGCCGCGGCGTCGCCTTCATCACCTTGCCATGCTCACGCTTGGCGAAGGCGGCCAGGTCCTGCTGGCACGCGGCGACCGCCGCGAGCTGCGCGGCCTTGAACTGCAGGGCGATCGACGGCGCCATCACATCCCCCGCAAGTGAAGTTCGACGCGCACGACGACGTCGTTGATCGCAATCGGGTCGGGCGCCTGGACGCGGAACCACTGTCCGTTGCTGCGGACGCGATCCCCCTCCTTCGGAGCGATCCACCCGGCCGGCGTCAGCGGCGTCGGCGACAGGACTGCCAGCCGGTCGCCCTGCTGGATCGAGCCGACCAGCTCGTCGGGCTTGAAGTCGCGCACGAAGGCGCGGCACGTCAGGTCCGCCAGAGCGCCGCCGGCGCGCGTGAGCGTCACCATGCTGCCATGGGCTGCAAGCTGGCGATCGAGCATCGCGATCGCGGCCGAAGGGATCACAGCGAATAGACCTTGAGTCCGGAGAGCAGGCTTTCGACGGCCTGGCTGATGGCGGGACGGGCATTGCCGCGCTCCCACTCCTGCGAGCCGACGCCTTCGACGACTTCCTTTTTCAACGAGGGGTCGCCGGCGCCGACATGGCTGAGCTCGCTGACACGCAACGCCAGGGCTGATTTGACCTTGGCGGGAACGGCGTCGGGCTCGTAACCAGCCCGATACCGGATCCGGACGCTACCCGGTTCGCAGGCCACGGCTGGCCATGACTTGCCCGGGGCAAGCCCGACATTGCCATCGCGGGAGCGATAGACCTCGCTCGCCACGACGCCATCAGTTCCGTCCGGCGCGGTGAACGCGATCTCAGTGACGTCGACGAAGGGCGGGAAAGGCAGCGACAGCCATTCGCCGCGGCAGGGGAAGGCGGAGCACCGCAACTCCAGTGTCTGCCGGCCGATGGCCCGGCCAAGCCAGCCGGTCGGGCCATCGATCTCTTCCGTCGCCGCCGCGATCAGCCCGTCGAGCAACCCATCGGCCACGCCGGCAAGGGCTGGGATGGCAGCCTTGACGGCGGTGGCCGTCAGCACCGGCTGCGGCGGAGCGATCACGACGACGCGGGAGTGCATGGCGGTCAGTCGACCAGGACGTGGAACGTGCCGGTCTTGCTGGCGCCGCCTTGGGCCAGCACGATCTTGACGCGATCGTTGGCGAGACCGGGGCTTGCGAGCACGCCGGTACCGCCGGCAGCATAGAGCGCAGCGGCGCCCGCTGGGGAATGCGTCGGAACACGCGGATAGCGCACTGCCGAGGCATTGACGTTGGCCTCAGTCCAGAGGTTCTCGCCCGTCGCCTCCGCCGTGATCGCGAAGTCGACACCGTCGACATAGTCGCCCTTCACGTAATGGATGCTGTGGATCTTGCCGGACAGCCGGGGCGAATAAACCGTCGCCGAACCGTCGGCGGCCGTGGTGACAGTGATCTTCTGACGACGCATGAGCAGGGTCCTTTTTGACGATGGCCCTAGGGCCGGTTTGCGGCGAAGAGCCGGACTACTCGTCCGGCTGGTCTCGCCTGGGCTTGGCCGCTTTCGCGGCCGGTTTGCCCGCCTTGGCGGCGGCTTTCTGCTCCGGCCTCTCGCCAAGCCCGCGCGAGGCAAGGTCTCGGACGACGGGGGCCGGCAGATGATCCAGCGAAGCGCCGCGACGGATCATCTCCGTTCCATGCCGGAACGACTTCAGGGCCTTCGGCATCGCTGCCTCCTGGGTTGACACCGCCGCGTCGAACCGCGACGGCGCCGCGTTACGAGGGGGGATCAGCCGCCGGCGGCGGCCGTGCCGAACTGGCCGGTGACGAAAGCCTCCGGCCGCTTGACCGCGAGCGCGGTGCGCTCCTCACAGCGGATCGAGATCATGTTCTTCTCGAAGTCGTCGGCATTCTCGGTCGAGATGACGACGTTGGCGTCTTCCCGATCGAAGACCTGAGCCGCCGTCTGGAAGGCGCCGGCCAGGAACTCGCCCTCGAATTCCGGCACTTCCGTCTCGGCGATCGGACGGCCCCAGAGAGTCGGGCCGGCGATGCGCAGCGGGTTGGCGAGAATGTAGTCGCCGACCGAAGTCTTGGTCAGCTCGATCCGAGCCCAGTCCTCGAAATGCACGACGAACCCGGTCACCGGCATGCGCGCCACCTGCGCCTGCAGGATAGCGAGACGCAGATCGTCGATCGGAGTGCGCATGTCGGGCTCGAAAGCAGGGGCAAACTCCTGTGCCTGCGGCACGATGCCCTCGATATTGCCGGCCCCGCCGGCGCCGAAGAGAAACTCCTGCTCTTCGACATACTTCAGCCCGTAGCGCATTTCGGCGTCGATGGTGGACTGCAGCTGCGCGAAGTCGTCGAGGATCTGCTTCGACGCCTTGAACATGTGCGCGATGGTGACCACCGGCGTGATCTTCGAGCTGAAGGTGATGCTCGAATAGGGCTTGGCAGTGCCTTCCGGAACGACTGCAGCGGCGTTGGTGAACCCGGTCTGCTGCACCCAGAAGATCGCCGGCGACGTGGTCCGGCCGGGCGCGATCAAATCACGGATGAAGAGCCGCTGCTTCGGCATGGCATCGATGCCGGGCAGGCGCTGCGGCTCGACGATACCCGCAGGGACGTCGGCGCTGAGCAGGGCATTCTTGACCGGAACGCTGATGCGCTGGCCGCCCTGGATGACACTGGAATTCAGCGCCTTGATCTTGTCATGAGCGACCGCCTGCGCGCCGACGGACTGCGGAGCATCCTCGTCACCGCGGCGGCGGGCGCCCTTCTGCTCGATTTCGCCGAGGCGCGCGGTGAGTTCGGACACCTTGCCGCCGAGTTCGGTCTGGCTGAGCGCCATCTTGTCGACCTCGGCCTTGGTCTCTTCCGAGAGCTTGCCGAGGTTCTTGACCTCCTTCAGCGCCTCCTCCGACTTCTTTGAGAAGTCGTCGTTCACGCGCGCGAGGTCGTTCGTGACCTGCTTGAGCAGGTCCCGCAGATCTTCGTTGGCCATGAAGGCCTCCTATGTGAGGTGGATCAGGCCCGCAGCAGGCTCAGGCGAGCAGCCGCAAGGCGGAGGGTGTCGAGACCGTCACCGGCCTCCTCATCGTCGACAGCGCTCGGCATGTCGTTCACGGCAGCGCGCGGCGTGCCGGTGATCTCCTTGAAGGCGGCGCGGATCTCGGTCCGTGTCCACCCGGCCTTGTTCAGGGCATTGTCGACACGGCGAAGCGCCGTCGGTTGCGAGGGCTTCTCCTCCTTGACGGCGTCGCCCGGCAGCAGGGCAGTGGCGAAGCCGGCGTCGATCGCACCAGGGCCGTCGAAGAACGTCTCGGCGTCCATCCATGCCGCCACCTCATCCTGCCGGTTGCCGCTGCGATCGGCAAAGAGGCCGGCGAGGGAATTGTCGAAGATGGCCAGCGTTTCGCTGATGTCGGAAAAGCCATTCCGGTCGCCGTAGGCGAGCAGATGGGTGTTGTGGATCATCAGGAAGCCGGCCTTGGCGATCTCGATCTCGTCGCCGGCCATGGCCACGATCGCCGCGGCGGACGCCGCGATGCCGAGGATCTTCACCGTTACGGCTTCGGGATGCTGGCGCAGCATGTTGTAGATCGCCACACCTTCCATGAAGTTGCCGCCCGGCGAGTTGATGTTGACCGTCACCGGCTTGCTGCCGATGTAGCGCAGCGCCGCGGCGACCCGCTTGGCTGAAACACCCTCACCCCAGAAATCCTCGCCGATCACACCGAGGATGGAGATCGACGCGTCGCCATCACCAGCAGCGGCGCGAACGTTCTGGTTCCAGTGGGCCAGAGCCTTGTCGCTGGGCTTGGCTTCTGCGCGGGCGGCGAGCGCACCAGTGAGCGCCGGCAGGGCACGAATGGTCATGCGTCAACTCCGAGCGGTGGCCCGCCATTGTGGCCGATGAGGGACTGCAGGTGGTTCATCAGCGCCGAGACGGAGGTCGTCGCCGTGATCGGAATGTTCTGAGCCTGCATGCGAGGCACATCGCCCCCCGCCACCGGCGAGAGACCTTCAAGGCGGCGGACCTCGTTGATCGTCATCACGCCGGCTGCGAGCATCGCGACATAGAAGGCGGCGCGCGCCGCACTGTCGGTACGGAGCAGATCCTCGTAGTTGATGCGCAGCGAGAAGCGCTGGCGCTCCTCCGGCGTCAACAGGCGCTTGGCAACCGCCTGCTCGATCCGTTTGAAGAGAGGTCGCAGACCAAGCGTGTACCAGGCCTGCATGACGACACCGACGCCGGTGCCCCACATCGTCTGGCCCTCGCCGGCATGGCCGATGATGATCGGCGGCGTGCCCAGCCAGCGACAGACTTCCTCGACATTAAACCGGCGATTGAGGATCAGCTCGGCATCCCGGTTCGACAGGCTGATCGACTTCCAGTCGACACCTCCCTCGAGGATACCCGCCCAAGGTGCCGCCGGCCCCGCATTGGCGTCGACGAGGCTTTTCTTGGCATCGGCACGCTGCTCAGCGGTCAGCGGCTTGGCGCCGGGCGGCATGACGAAGAAGCCCTTCGCCCTCTGGCCGCGGGAGAATCCCTGTCCGACGGCCCGCTCGGTCGCGATCGTCAGGCTGAGCGTCTGCCGGGCATACTCGACCGGCGACATGCCGACATCGCCATCGCCGAAGCCCTTGATATGGAAAACCTTTTCTTCCGGTAGCTTCTCTTCCTTGCCGCGATCGACGAACCGATATTCCAGCGAGCCGTCCTCCTTGCGGATCACGACCGTGTCGTTCGGCATGCGGTTGATCGCGACGATGCGGCGCCCGACATAGGACTTCTCGCCAAAGCCGTTTCCGGTGGTGCAGAGCCCGAGGACGCGACCTTCCCAGAACTCGATCGCGGTCTGATCGGCGTTCGGGCTCTCGTCGAGCAAGCCCTGCAGCCAATGGCCGCTGGCCTTGACCTTCACGCCATCCTTGCCCTTCTCCATGATGTCGAAGGACAGGCTGGCCACCGTCTGCGCCGTGATGCGGACGCAAGCCCAATAGGCCGAGAGATTGAGCGCGCCCTGAACCGAGACGGGTTCGCCCGCCCAGGTCTCGCCACGGCCCAGCAGATCGTAGAGGCCGGAATCGGTCGCACGAAGCGGCCGTCCGATCCAGCGCGACCAGAAGCCCATCAGGCGCTCACCGCATTCTTGAGGAAATCGGAAAGATCACGGCTCCCCGCTGCTTCGGGGTTGCGGCTCATCAGATCGAAGGCGTTGAAGAGTCCGATCAGCGGGTCGATCTTTGCCGTGCCGGAGGCCTGTTTGGTCACCAGCACGGCCGAGCCGCGCAGCTCCGAACGCGCATTGCTAACCGCCCAGGCCATCATCGGGCGCGCACCATGCTTCAAGGTTCCGTCCTTCAGCTTGCGGGCCGCGCCCTTAATCACGCCGGAGAGGCGATATCCCTGCGGAACAGCGGCGATGCAGTCGTCCGGGATCTCGCGCAGCGAAAGCTCGTCGAGAATCGCAGCGATGCCGACCGCATCGACGCCGATCCCGGCCTTCTCAGGCAGCAGCCCGGCCTTGAAGATGCGCTCGACAATGTTGGCGACGCCGGCGACGTCGGCGTTCGCGCCGTCTTCCGTCTCGGCAATATCGACGAAGGTCAGATCGCCCTCGCGCTCAAAATCGAGCAGGCGAGAAGCGATTTCCTTGCGCAGCAGCAGAACGCCGCGATCAGCCCAAGCGTGGCCCCAATGATACCAGCGCTTGGTGACCCGGTGGCGACCCAGCACGGCGAGGCCGAGAAGGTCGTCGAGGCCGCCACCGTCGATCCCGACCGTGCACACATCGCACTCTGCCAGGATGAACTCGAGCGTCACCTTTTCACTGCCGGCGCGTTCCCAGTGATCGGCGCCCTCCCAGCGGTTCGAATGCAGGGCAAGGCCGATCTGGATATTGAGGTGCTGCGACGCCCAGCGCCGCTCCTCCTCATCTCCCATCTCGCGCGCTGTTGCGTAATCCTGGGTCAGGACCGGCAGAGAGACGGAGCGGCCGAGATTGGGCAGGACCCGCGCCCAGTTCTCGACTTGCCGCCACGGCTTGGCAGGGTCGGTCTGCATCGCCTCCGGGAACTCGTAGAGCACCGGCAGGATTGTCGCATTCTCGATCCGGCCGTCACGCACGCTGCGCGCATAGTCCAGTTCGGCCTTGAAGGCGCCGGCCGGCGGCTCGTCCGACTGCGTCGTGATGATGATCCCGAACGCCTCCGGAATCGCGACGCGGGCGCCGCGCAGCTGCCCGATGACGCGCGAGGTGTAGGCGACCTTACCGAGCAGGTGCAGCTCGTCGAGCAGCCAGCCGGCATATTTGCCGCCGGTGGCGACCTTCATGTCGAAGGTCATCACCTTCAATGTGGCGCCCGTCACCCGGTTGACCACCGTCTTGAGGTGATCCCGGACATGCAGGAGCGTGTCGAGATCTTTGTCGGCCGCAACCATGCCGGACACGGCGGCGAAGGCGAGGTCTGCGATCTCCTGCGTCGGACCGAACAGGGCGAAGGCCGCATTCGGCCGCTCATTCATGAGCAGCGCCGTCAGCATCAGCGCCGCCCCGTTCGTCGTCTTCGAATTCTTCTTCGGGACGAGCAGGAAGACGCCTGGCACTTGGCGAATGCCGGTCGCCTCGTCGATCGAGCCGAACACGGCGCGGACGACATCACGAAACCAGTCGCCGGCTGCCTCGCCCAAGGTCGGCTGGCCCGGCACGTCGGGAAGGTGCAAGCGGTCGAAGATCGCCGCGGCGCGATCCGCCTCGAGCTCGTCGAGCGGCAAGAGCGGAACGAGAGACTGCCCGGCGAGGAGCGTGCTCTCCCAGCCCGGCTGCGCGAAGTGATACGACATCAGCCGCGCTTCCTGCCGACCAGTTCGGACCAGGGACCGCGCGTGACGACACCGTGCGCGTCGAGCTGCGCCTGTTCCTTCTTCCCGACAGGGTCAGGCGCAGGTGCCTCTGTCTTTGCCGCGGCCTTGCCGCGCACCTGATCCTGCAGCTGCTCGAGGCGGGCGCGATCCATGATGGCGATCGCCTCCTTCTGGGCGGCGACATTGCCCTTCAGGGCGGTGCGATGGAGTGCGACCAGAACCTCGGCGCGCTTGCGGAGCGCGCCGGTCTCAATCTCGCTCGCGTAGTAGCGTCGCAAGGTCGGCTCGGATATCGCCATCGCGCGGCTGATCTCATCGACCGTCATGCCCGACGATACAAGCACCGCCACCTTCTCGCGGTCTCGGTCGCCCGGCTGATAGCGCTTGCGCCCGCCAGAGCCGGAGCGCTTAGGCCGAGGCGCAGCCGGCGTCGCCGGCGCGAGATCCTCGGTGCCGAACAGGCCGCCGCCGCTGACGCGATCGCGCAGCTCTGCGACGAAGGCCTTGCGCAGCGTCGGCACGCTGACCCCGACCTCTTCGGCGATTACCGGATGGGCCAGGCGCTCCGAAGCCATCCGGCGCACGGTCGCGCGCTGCTCGTCCGACGGCACGAAGGCCGCGCGCCCCGGACGCTTTTCTTTCTTTCCGCCGCTGGGATTTGCGTCGTCCAAGAAAAAAAACTCCGAATGAGTCCAGAGCCGGTGAACGAGGTACGGCCGCCGTAGACTTTTGACCCGCCCCCCCCTAGGGTCAGGCGAGACGCCGATGCCGCTTCGTCCGCTCGATGGCGGTCTTGCTGTTGTGGCAGGCGATGCAGAGCAGCATCACGTTGGCGATGTCGAAGTCGGCGCCGCCATCGCTGCGCTCTTCGACGTGGTCGGCAATCAACCCGCGCGGTGCATGGCTGCAATCGCGCTTACAATCAGGGTTCTCGCAGACGTAGCCGCGAGCCTGCTTCACGCCGCGAGCGAACTCGCGCCATTCAGTCGAGAGGTAGAACGGATCGGCCACCTTCTGGGGTGGCGCAATGCGAGCGGCCACCGAAGCCACGCGACTGCTGATGGTCTTGAGCCTGCTCATAGTCATAGGGGCCGAAACACGAAACCCGCCACCATCGGGCAGCGGGTCTACATAGCTTCGCACAAGGCCGCCGATCCGAGGATCTAAGCGACACGGGCTTGCGAGATACGAGCCGCCGAAGCGACGATCACACTGACCAAGTTCACCGTGCAGCTATGGATTCCGATTCGGGCCGCGGGAGTCAATGGCGGCGCGTCAATTGATATCGGAATGCTGTTCATCAATCAGGCTGCGTCGAGCTGGCTGGTACTGACCCGCATGCGGGAAGCGGAGCCGAGGAGGCTGATCATGACGTCGGCCTCATGCAGGCCGACCTGATCCACCACTACGGCCAGGAAGCGCATGAACGGCCCGTCGATGATCCTGACGGTCTGCCCCGGCTTAACCACCATCTCCGGCTTCCGTGGATCGGCGCACCGCGAAGCGCGCGGGTCGTTCTGATAGTCGGCGACAGCCTTGATGAAAGCGCCGGGCACCCGCGCCCATTGATCTTGCGTGCGGACAATGTCCTGAACGCCCTCGATCTCACGAATGTCAGAGAGCGGCCTCCCGTTGATCGTGACGACGGTGACGCCATCATCGGCGACGAGAAAGCGGTCTCGCCGCAAGGTCGGCACGCCAGCCGCGAAGAGGTAGCGCGGGAAAGTCGCCAGCGTAAATTCCATCTCGCGGCGCTGATATCGCACCACCTTGTGCCAGCTCGGCATGAAGACGGCGCAGCCCGCGTCCGCCAGACCCTTCGCCGCCTTCGCCTCCATCCTGGGCGTGGTGTAGACCAGGTACCACGACAGCGAGGTGTCGAGATCGGCAGGCGCAGGATTCTTGGCCATGCTGACCTTCTTCTCGTGGACGAAGGGCTTCTTCTCGTTACGGCGTCCCATCGTCAGCCCTCAGAACTTCACTTCGTCGTCGCCATCGTCCCGCTTGCCGCCGGGCGGCATCGGGGATGGCAGGAACACGCGGAATTCGCCCTTGAACGGAGGGATGCGGGCGCCCTTCGCGGCGAGCCAGGGCCGCCATGCGTCGATCTCCGGCCCGTCGCAGCGATAGGCTCCGAGATCGCCGATGCGCTTGGCTGCGGCGGCGAGCTCGCCGCCATTGGAGCCGAGCGGTTTGCCGGCATCGGCCTGCGACACCCAGAAGCCCGGGGGCTTGCCGGCCTTGATCCGGTCGAACAGCAGCAGCCACCAGTCGCGCGTCCAGCCATTCACCACGACCGGCGCGCCGGTGGCCTCGCTGGCCTTGCGCTGCGCCGCCTTGGCTTCGAGGCCGATCCAGTTCCGTCCCTGCAGGTAGACCTCGCTGGACAGCCTGCCCTTGATGCCGCCCGCCTTCCGTTCGGCGATGAAGGCGCCGATCCCGTCGATGGCAGCAGCCCGCTGGTCGAAGGCGATCGCTTCCCAGGCGGCGCGTTGCTTCACCCGGTTGTCGCCCCTGGCGAAGGGGTAGGCCTCGAGGAAGTCGTCGAAGCTCGGCACCGGCTTGCCGTCGGGCTCGCGCTCGCTCGCTGGCCCGGCTGCGCTCGCGCCTGCGCCCTCTCTCTCATAACTAAGGTTTCTACTAAGGGGTTGGGTATCATCTGGGTGATACCCTTCCGCCGGATTTGGAAGGCTATCACCGTGATACCCTTCCACTGTGATACCCTTATTTGCGCCGGGGCTGGCCTTGTCCTGCTGGTCTGACCCTGCGTCCGGCGCATGGCCGGCAGCGTCGTCCTCGTCGGAATCCGGAGCGGGATCGTGCAGCGCCGCCGCCTCCAGCGCCGGCCACAGCTCCGGCCGGCGCAGGCGTGCCAGCATCTCGACATCCATCTCGTAATGGTTGGTCGACTTGGCGCCCGCGCCGCCGTCCCTGACTTTGCGCAGCAGGCCGACGCGGCAGAAGGTCTGCATCACCCGCCGCGCCGTCGGCACCGAGCATTCCGCGTCTTCGGCGATGGTGGCGAGCGAGGGGTAGATCCGCGTGCCGTCCTCCTGGCAGCAATCCACCAGCTTGATCAGCACCATCTTGCGCGTCTGCGAATGCAGCTTGGCCTTGAGCGCGAGACCAAGAAGGGCGGCGCTCATGCCGCCCTCGCCAAGGCACTGGGCTCGCGCCATAGTTGCGCGAGCTGGGGAGCATGCAGATGACGACCTTCGAGACTGCTTCGGTTGTCTTTTCGACGATCGCGATGATCACGGCCCTTTACGGCATCATGTCCGCGTTCGCCGCAAAGCGATCGGCCCATGCCGCTGAGAAGCAAGCAAAACATGCCGAGACACAGGCCGAGGCAGCGGTAACACAGGCAGATGCAGCCAGGGCGCAGGCCCGCGCTGCCGAGCGGCAAGTCGATCTCATGCGCTCGAGCGTGGTATTCGATCGGATAGGCACAACCCTGAAGGTTCGCCGCGCCGTCATCGAATCGAAGGACATCTTGTCGGTCGCGCATCGTGCGGCGCTCGACGCGTCGGGCAGCAAGGCAATCCATCAAGCGATCCGCCCAATCCGTCAGATCGCCGGCGCCCTTGAGGACTTCCCGCCCATCCTGCCCGACAGCGTTCGAGCAATGCTTTTCGGCTACGTCCAGGATCTCAATGCGGTGGACTACATGGCCGCGACCGGCGACAACGGCTTCGCGCTTACTAGCTTCCATCAGCAGGCCGACATGGTGACGGCTGCGATCGACGTCGCGATCACCGACATGATCAAAGATCTTGGGAGCTAACCGACTCACGCCTCACCTCCCAGCCCGAGCGGCATCTGCTGCGCCGGTTCGGGCGCGGCCGGGGCTTGGGCGAACAGACGCTCTTGTTTGGCTTCGATCTCCAGTCGGCGGCAGGCGGTGTCGAAGTACTTCGGCTCGATCACGATGCCGATGAAGCGCCGGCCCAACCGCGCGCAGGCGATACCGGTCGTGCCGGAGCCCATATAGGGGTCGAGGATGGTGCGGCCCTTGGTGCGCTGTACGCACCACAGCATCAGGTCGATCGGCTTCTGCGTAGGGTGCGCAGCCTGTACGCCGTCGTTCTCGGCCTTCCGCGCCAGCCCGCCCTGAAACTCGACATACTTGCAGTAGACGCCGTGCCCTCCTTTCTGCCAGCCGATCTCGGCATCGGACAGGAATGTGCCAAAGGCGCGCACGCTCTTCTTGATCCAGACCAGCGTCGACCCGACAGGCAGACGCGCGCCGAAATGGTTGGCGCCCCAGAGGATCACTTCGGGAAAGGCCAGCCAGCGTTTAGGATCGAATGGTTCGGCGTCCGCCGTGATCGCCCCGAAGTCGGCTCGGCCTTCGTCGGGGCGCTTTCGATTGCCGCCCGTGAAGCGCGTCGAATCCGTATCCCAAGCCATGCCATAAGGCGGATCGCTGACGACAGCATCGATCTTGCCTAGCGTCGGCAGGATCTCGCGGCAGTCGCCGCAATGGAGCGTCACGCTGTCGCTGAGCTGTTCGGTGCGCCAGCTCATGCCGCCCTCGCCAAATGCGAGCGCGCCGCTAGAATGCGCGCGGGGGGATAGGCATGAAGACTGACAACGGCCTGGCAATAGCGCTCTTCGCGCTGATCATGGGGGGCGCCGTGGCGCTCGCGATCGCCAGCGACATTGCGGCGCCGCTTTGCGAGGTCGCGCGCAGCGCCAGCAAGGAGGCGCAGAAGCCTTACATCGGTTGCCTCGAATTCTGGCTGGAACGCTATCAAAGTCTTGCAGGCGGGCTTCTGGCGCTCGGTGGCGCCTTGGGCACGATCGGGATCATGCGGTGGCAATCTCTGGCCGCAGAAAGGGCCAGCGAGCGCGTGGCTCGCGCATACGTTTACGGCCGGCTCAAAGATTTTCTCGCACAGGCAACCCTTCGGCTCGATGCCGAATTGGTCGCGCCGAGCAAAACGCGAAATGTCCCGCTTCCAAGCTTCGATTTGGGCGAAAACTTCAGCATAGTAGGCCACTTGCCGCGTGACCTTGCCCGCGACGTCTTTCAGTTTCGGACGAAGACAGTCGGGATTGAAAGCAATCGCGAAAGCTTGAGAACGATGGGAGCGGTGTCTATCGAACGATATGCGATTGCGGCGATCGCCCGCCGGATCTTGGATGCCGACGCGTTGTGCCAAGAAGTCGCAAGCCAATTGGGCCTGTATACTCCGACATTCGACGAGTTCACCGCAGTCGACCTGACCGAGAAGGCAAGACCGTTCGACCAGGCGGTAACGTTCGAAGCCGTTATCGATTGGATTTTTGCTGGCCAATCGGCCGCGGACGACGATTGGCTTCGACCTACCTAAACCGTGGGAGGCTGCTGGCTCATGCATGAGCGCCTCCCCTGAGCAGACAGTCGGAACACATCGGTTGGAACAGGTCGTACTGCCCCTCGACACGCGGGCGAGGAAACGGCTCACCCCAACCGAAGCCGTGCTTGCGCCGGACCTCGGCCTCCAGTTCGGAAAGCCACGAGCCCCAATGCGGATAGAGCACCGCAGCCTCGACGCGCTCCGCAGCTGTCTGCATGGTGCCGCACATGCACTCGCCTGATCGGCAGAGCGCTTTGGCCACGGGATTGATCGGAGTTTGGCGGGCTGCGAGATAGCTATCTCGGTCGTCCTGCGACCAATCATGGATCAAGTTGACCCAGATGTTGCCCTTCTGGGCCGGGTCTTGCCGCCACACCTGCAGCCGCCTTTGCCGATTCTCGGATTCGTCCTTGCGCGCCCCGTTCAGCAACAGGACGCGGACGCCTCGCTGGCGGCGTCGCAAGTGTTTTGCTACGACAGCCCGAAATGGCGTCGCTTTGAGCACGCGATAGGCGAAGCCATGCGCGCCATGCCCCTGCCCGAAGAAGCCTTTGCGCATGACATAGGCTTCATAGGCGGTGCCAGCATCGGCTTCAGCGAGATCACCCAATTTGCCATATGTGTCGCGAACAAACTGCGTCGTCTCGGGAATGCCGCAGCGCGTATTCCCATGGATGACGAGATCGATCTTCGCATTGAGCTCTCGCGCGACCTGGTCGGAAGCGGCGCTGTCTTTGCCGCCCGATACCATCGACACGATATGCGTCGGCTGAAATCGCTCGATCGCATCGCGTAGGATGCGGACGCTGCTGTCGATAGGCGAAAGGCGCGATGGTCTACTGATGATGTTCAGCATCACGCAGCCTCCGGCGCTTCCGCGCCCCAGCTTTCCCAGCCCGCGCGCGGGGCGCGGGCGTTGAGCTCGATCTTGGGCAGGGTCGGGAAGTAGCTTTCGATCAGCTCATAGGCGCGTTCGGGCTTCTCGCTGTGCTCTCCGACATCGGCGATGAAGAAGCTCGTGAACTGCGCGCCCGGCGCCGGCGCCGGCGGGCTGCCCTTGGTGCCGAGCAGCAGGATCTCGTGCTCGCCGGTGAACCAGTAGCCCGGCCCGCGCGCCCTGCCCTTGCGGCGCTTGGCCCAGATGCAATGCGTCTTGTAGGCAAAGCCCCAGGCCGCCATCACCTCCAGCGCCTGGCGCAGCATCGGCGCCGTCGCCCAGAGGAACAGCGTGCAGTCCGGCGCTGCGATCAGGTGGACGGGGCGCGAGGCGATCACATCGGTCGCGCTGGTCGGATAGTGGTTCTCCGGCGCGCGATCCATGCCGGTGATGCGCGACCACGGCTCGAAGCGCCATTCGGGATCGGCGAGGATGACGGGGAAGATGCGCCCGGCGGCGGCCATCGCCGGCAGGGCGGCATTGGCGGCGGCGATCTTCTCGCCGAGTTCGCGCTCGCGCGTCTCGCGGCGCTCCGCCTTGCCGGCCTGCCGCTTCGCCTTCACATCGGCGAGCACATCGTAGAAGGCCTGCACCGGCAGCGAACGGATGGTCGCGACATCTGCGGCGCGCTTGCCCATCGCAGCCGTTTCCATGGTCGAGACGGTGCCGTGCTTGGTCGTGAACCGGCGCTCACTGGCAACGTTGCCAGTGAGATCGCGCAGCTTGGCGACGAAGGTATGCGAAACGCGTGCGCGTTCGGCGATCTCGCGGTCGCTCCATTTGCCCCATTCCTCGTCGCCGAGCAGCAGCAGCACGGCCCGGCGCTTGTCGTCGCTGGTGCGGCGCAGGCCATGGGTGGCGTTGGCGCCGGCCGCCAGCAGCACGGCGTCGCGCCGCGTCCCGGCGATGACCTCGGCTTCGATCTCGTCGATGCCCGCCGCCTCGAAGCCGGCGGTGCGGTGGAAGCCGTCCCAGAGCCAGTAATCGGTACCGTCATAGACGAGGCCGATCGCCGGGAAGCGCACGCCCTCGCGCGACGCCTCGGCATAGGTCTCGACCGTGGCCGGGTCGAGCGCGGCGCGCGGCTGCGTGCCGCCGTCGCGCCGGATCAGGGCGATGCGGATCT
The DNA here is from genome assembly GCF_900109525.1 of Allobosea lupini. Classification (GTDB taxonomy): domain Bacteria; phylum Pseudomonadota; class Alphaproteobacteria; order Rhizobiales; family Beijerinckiaceae; genus Allobosea; species Allobosea lupini. The sequence continues at coordinate 33,938 of NZ_FOAN01000019.1, forward strand.
GTTCAGCCATCGCGGCGCGCCTCCTGCTGGGCGCGTCGTGCTGCGCCGCCGAGCTGGGCGCCGTGATTGTGGAAGGGCATCTGCGAGGCGAAGCGCCCGCCGGTCAGCGCGTCGAACTCGGTCAGGAACCAGAACTCGGCTTCGTCCGGCGTCCAGAAGCGCAGGCTGACACCGAGCGGCTCTTCGTCCTGCACCGGCCAGCGCGAAGGCGGGGCCGCCATGTTCTGTTCCAGCTCGTCGCGCAGGATGCGGTAATCGGCGGCGTGGACTGCCTCGGGAATGTCGGGCGCGAGGCCGAAACGCCGGCAGACCGCGTCCATCACCACGCGCTCGGCCGCGACATAGGCGGGCACATGGCGCTTCACCGGGCGCGGCAGGTCGACGAGATAGGCCTCGGAGGCGTCGTGCAGCAGGGCCCAGAGCCTATGCTCCGGCGCCACCGCCCGCGCCAGCAGCACGCTGTGCTCGGCCACGCAGTAGAAGCGCCGGCAGTGGCCGGCATAGCGGCACTGGTTGGCCAGCGCATGGGCGATGTCGTGGATGAAGACATCCTCGGGGCGCGGGTCGAGCGGCCAGAACTGGCGCCCGGTGAAGGTCTGCATCCAGTCGCCACGGCGGTCGCTCATCGGGTCGGCTCCAGCTGAGAGAAAGGCCGCCGGCCCGTCAGGGAGGGGGCGCGGGCCGGCGGCAGGTGTCCGGCCGCCGCCGCGGCAGCCGGAGGGGGAACGGCAAGGGGCGCAAGCCGGCCGGAGCCGGCGCAGCTGATGCAGGCCGGGCGCGTGCCGTCCTGCGTGATGATGCGGAAGCCGCGGCCGCGGCAGCCGGGGCAGGACGTCATGCCGCGCCTCCGGCCAGCTGCGCCGCGATGAACTTGCGGAAGGCTTCGGCCCGGGCGATCAGGTCGCTGAGATCGCGGTCGGCCCGGGCGGCATCGGCGCGGGAGAAATCGCCGTCGAGCGTGCCCTGCGCGAAGCCGGCGACCAGGTCGGAATACTCCTGGCTGATCGCGGCGACGGCGGCGAAAGGGTTGGCCGGCAGCGGGCCATCCGGCCCGGCCTTGCGTTCCAGCTGGTAGCCGAGCAGGTCGGCCTCGACGCGGGTCGCCAGCGGCTCGCCGCATTCGCGCTCCAGCAGCAGCTTGCCGCGCACCGTCAGGAGCGCGCCATGCTCGCGGTTCTTGACGTAGCTCATCATCGTCTGGCCGAGCCCGACGATGCCGGCGGCGCGCTTCTGGCCGCCGCAGCGGTCGATCAGATCGCCATGGGACGCCTTGATCCGGAAGAACTCAGCATCGTGCTGGGACATCGGTGGCCTCGGTGATGACGGGGCGCGCGATATCAATCGCGCCGGCGGGCGACGTTGGGTTAGGAAGCGGGGCAGTCGGCTTCAGTCGGCTCGGATGTGGATTCCGGCGCGGCATCGGCAGGTTGGACAAAATCGCTGAGGGCAACTTCGCCGCCCGTCGCCTCGGAAATCTTCACGACCGTGTCGAACAAGGGCCGGCGAGCGCCGCTGAGAATGCGGGTGATCGTCGACGCAGGAACGCCGGCACGAGCCGCAAACTGCGTCGGCTTGAGCTTGTTCTGTGCGAGGTAGGACGCGAGGTTCATGTTCGTTGACTTGCCATATGGCAAATCTGACGTCAAACGATTTTGCCAATTGGCTCTGGATAGCACCACGCCGGGTCGCGATCCTCGCCATATGGCAAGAACCCGCATCAGAGAATTCCGAGAGCAAGCCGAAGTGAGTCAGGAGCAACTGGCTGACGCTGTCGGGATCTCGGTTTCGCAAATCTCTCGGATCGAGCGCGACGAGCGCGAGCCGCGACTGGACGAGATCATGAAGATCTCGCATCGGCTAGGCGTGGCGGTAGCAATCCTGATCGGGGAGGAGGAAGAGCCCGATCCGGTGCCGGTGGTTGGACGCATCGGCGCCGGCGGATCAATCGACACATCGACCGAGCAGTTTGACGTCGCCAACCCGCTTTACGTGATCGAGCCACCTTTTGCTCTGCCCGCGGACGCGCTGGCGCTTGAGATTCACGGTGAAAGCATGTGGCCCCGCTATGACCACGGCGACGTGATCATCGTCTCGATGCACGGCAGCGATATCAAATCCATCATTGGCTTCGAGGCCGCGGTCGCGACCGAGGATGGCAAACGCTATCTGAAGCGCGTTATCGAGGGCTCGCGGCGGGGCCTGTTCAATCTCGAAAGCCACAATGCTCCGGCGATGCGGGACGTGAAGGTGACCTGGGTCAGCGAGGTGATTACCGTTGTTCGGGCTAGCCAAGTGAAGCGAATCAAGGATCACGCCAGGAGAAGCATTCAAAGGCAGGTCCGCGCCGCGTTGTAAGACAGGATTGCCAAACGGCTGAACGATTTTTGCCGATTGGCAAAATCAATTGACGGTGATTTTGCCATATGGCAATAGTGCTCCATCGCAACCCGATGGAGCACGCCCGTGTCTCTGCCCTATGTCCCGCAAACGCCGCATGAGGTCGCCCGCCGGCTGATCCTGCGCCGCTGGCTGTCGACGCTGGTCGACCTCTTCGCGCTGACGCTCTTCGTCGCCGCCGTGCTCAGCTGGGCCGCCTATGGAGCGGGCAGGTGAGCGCGGCCGTTCCCACCTTCGACGAATTCTGCCGCGTCTGGCCGATGCGCGACGAGGCGGAACGGGCCGAAGCCCGGATCGCGTTCGGTGAACTCCCCGAGGACCAGCGCGCCCGCGCCGTGGCCGGCGCCGAGGTGCTTGCCGCCATGCATCAGGAGCTGGGCGGCGACCGGAAGCGAGCCGCCCGCGCCATCCGTTCGGGTGGCCTTGGCGGCTGGGCCGAGCTCGGCCGCATGGTGCCGGAGTATCGCGAACTCAATCGCCGCGCGAGGCCGGCGTGATGTCAGCGCGCGTCACTGTCCGGTACCCGAACAGCCAGGACATCAGGGCGCCGTATCCTCGCCCCTGCGACGGCCATTGCGCCTCCGGCACGCTGTTCCAGAACGCCAGCGCCCGGCTCTGCCGGTGTGGCTGCCGCGGAATGAGCATCGCCACCGCCGGCAGCAGGAAGCGCCGCGCCAGCATGGCCCGCTCGACCAGTTCGGCATCGGTCGCCTCGTTCAGGTCCTGGGCCAATTCGGCGCAGGCGTGCCGGGCGGCAGCAAGGGCGCTCAGGCAGTGCTCTTCCAGTTCGGCGCGCGTCAGCGGCGCCTCTCCGAAGCTTTTCATGCGTGATCCTCAATCAGTGACGGTGGTTGGGGTTGCGCGGCCCGCGCCGACTGCGAATCGGCGCGGGCCACTCCCGATGCTCGCCAGAGTTGCTGGAGCGGCAAGCCGCGAGGCGCGCGCCCGTGCCCCGCCGGGCCAGTTCTCCCCGCTGTCCACCGTTCGCATCCCCCGGAGAACCCCGATGTCCCGCACCCAGACCTATCCCCGCCCGCCCGCCGTCCCCGTGCCGGAGGCGATGGCCGATTACATCATCGACCGCATGGCCGCCGTCGGCTCGGTCGATCGCGACATGCTGCTGCTGAGGTTCAGCGGCGAGCAGATCGACAAGCACTTCGCGGCAGCCACCGACATCGCACGCGAGAAGGGCGTCCACTGATGGGCGCCGTGGTCGCTCTGGCGCCCCGGGCGCCGGCCGCGCCGGAGCGGCCGCAGATCACCCTGCCGATGCGCGTCGCGCTCGGCCTGCTCCACGCCGGCCCGCTCTATCTCACCGGCAGCCGGGCCGATCACGGTTCCGCCGGGCGCTGGCGCAGCCGCGCCCGGCCTGACGCGGTCGTGCTCGACCAGACGGTCGAGGCGCTGGAGCGGCGCGGCTATGTCGCCGTGCGCGACTACGTTGCCGGCGAGGTCCGCCGCTGGTGCGCCCAGCTGGCGCCGGAGGGCGAGGCTGCCTATCGCGCCATCGGCGGGCTTTATGCCGGCGCGCCGCGCCTCCCGCCTGATGTCGAGATGACGCTGGAGCGCCTCGACGACGCGCTCGCGCGGGTCGGTAGCGAGCTGGAAGGCCTCGCCACGGAGGCTGCGGCCATCACCCCGCGGATTGAGGCGGCGCGGGACGAGATCAGCCACGCCATCCGCGACAATGAGCGCGTCACCGCCCGCATCGCCGAGCTGACCCGCCTCGCCGGCAGCCTCGGCGGCCATCGCGACGCCATGCGCGCCCTGCTGATCGAGCGGAGGCGCTGAGCCATGGCTTATCCGCAAAACGATTCAGGCGGAGACGAGCCGATCCAGGGCGATCAGCTCAAATCCATCGTCCAGCGCATCGAGCGGCTCGAGGAAGAGAAGAAGACGATCGCCGACGACATCAAGGAGGTCTACGCCGAGGCCAAAGACAACGGCTACGACACCAAGATCCTGCGCAAGGTCGTCGCGCTGCGCCGCCGGGATCTAGACGAGCGCAAGGAAGAAGAGGCGATCCTCGATCTCTATTTGCAGGCGGTGGGAGAGTGCGCATGAGCGCCCCCTTCACTCCCGGCCTGCCGCCAGCGGGCGCTTCCTCCGCCTTCATCGGCCGCGACGCGCACGGCAACGTCTATCTGCTGCGCTGGCATGAAACGAACGGCTGGGAAGCGCTCGGCTGGGTCGGCGCCGGCAAGGCCGCCATGCCGGCGCTGCGCCATCCCGCCGGTCAGGATCAAGGCCTGATCGTCGGGCATGCGCGAGCGCCGGGCGTCGCCATGGCTGCCGATGACTGGAGCTATGCCTTCGACGGCAGCACACTGCGCGACCGCTTCGGGGGCAGCTTCATGGCGAGTGAGCCCGACGCGAACGGCAACGTCTCGGTGCTGATTTCACAGGCGGACGCACATGCGATTGTAGCGGCCCTCGGAAAGCCCGGCGCCGAAGACGTCGAACTAGCTGTCCTGCACCTGCGCCAGCAGCTTGAACGGCGCATGCAAGCTGCCGTCGTCAATGCCGATTGCATGAACGTCCCGGTCGACGAGGTACTCTCCGACGCGACGCTCGCTGTGCGTTACGCCGAGCTCTCCACCCTTCTGGCCGGGCAGGAGGCAGGCCAATGATCGCCTGGCTCGACGCCCTCCTGCCGCCGCTCGATCCGACGATTGGCTTCTGGCTGCTCGTCGCCATCGCTGTCGAAGCCTTCGTGGTCTGGGCCTACCGACGCGCCCGCCAGCGCGCTGACGCGCTGCCCGATCTCTATGGCGAGGCCCATGGCGACGTCACGAGGCGTCCCGATGCCTGAGCCCCGCCGCATGGCCGCCTTGGCGCTCGCCATCGTCCTGGTCGTCGCCTTCACGCTGCTGATCGCCCGGCTGCGCCAGCCGCCCTGCGCGCGCGAGCCGGAAGGCAGCCTCATCCGCTTCCTGCACTGCAACGGAGGAACCCGCCATGGCTGACGTTCGCATTCCCCTGCCGTCCTGGCCGAGCCTGACAAACTGGCTGCGCGCCATCCGCATCCGGCGCGAGAATCGCCAGCGCCATGCCTTGCAGCTGCGGGCGATCGCCACCCTCAAGCGCAGCATCGAGGGGAAGCAGATCTCGCTTCGCGAGACCTATACCGCCATCGACAATCTGCTGCTGCACTTCCGTACGGCGCGCTGCAGCGATGAATGCCTTGTCGGGCAGCGCGCCCTGGCCCTCGATCGCAACGCGATGCACGAGGCACTGGCGCGTGCCCGCCGTGGCGAGATCGAGGATTGCATCATCCATCTCAGCCGCGGCCTGCCTCCGGAATTCGCCGGCATCGCCGACGCACTTGAACGCCAGCTGGAGCGCGGCCGGTGAAGCTCACCATCGAACGGTCACACCTGCTGAAAGCGGTCGATCCGGCGGCGAAGATCATCCAGCGCCGCAACACGATTCCGATCCTGAACAATATCAGGATCGCCGCCGAGGGCGGCGAAATCACCGTCACCGCCACGGATCTCGACATCGAGATCAGGTCGACGGCGCCCGCCGATGTCGAGACCGACGGTGCCGTCACGGTCCCGGCCGACCAGCTGGTCGATCTCGTGCGCCACCTGCCCGATGGCAGCCAAATCGGCTTCACGCTGGAGCACGACACCCGCCTCAGCATGCGCTGCGGGCGCTCCCAGGCGCGACTGCCGACGCTGCCGGCGAGCGACTATCCGGATATCGCCCCCGGCGAGATGACGCATCGCTTCGAGCTGCCGGGCGAAACCATCACCGCCCTGCTGCGTGACACGAAGTTTGCCGCATCGACAGAGCCGACCTCGTTCATTTGCGGTGTGCACTGGCATCAGGTCGAGGGCGACAGCGGCCCGCTGCTCGCCGCCGTCGCGACTGACGGCAGCCGCATGCTGGCCCGCCGTGCCGCAGCCTTGCCTGAGGGCGCAAACGGCTTGCCGGCGATCACGATCCCGACCAGGGCGGTGAGCGAGATTGCAAGGCTGGTCGAAGAGGAAAAGACCGATGTGGCCATCGCGCTCAGCGAAACCAAGATCCGCGTGATCATCGGCCAGACCCTGCTGACCTCCAGCCTGATCGTCGGCGGCTTTCCTGACTACGAGCGCGCCATACCGAAGGACACGCCCAACGAGGTTACTGTCGAGGCGGCGCCGCTGCTGGCCGCGATGAAGCGGGTCGCGATCATCGCCGATCGGGAGCATATCCGCGCCACGGTCTTCTCCTTCGACGATCGCAAGCTGACGCTGACCATGGCCAACCAGGCCTCCGGCGATCTGCGCGAGGAGGTCGCCTGTGACTTCGAAGGCGAGCCCTTCGCGATCGGCTACGACCATCGCCTGCTGACAAAACTGCTCGGCGCCATCGGTGGCGACACCGTGCTGATGCGCATCGGCGGCGAAAGCAACCCCAATACAATCTTCAGCAGCCACGCCGGCAGCGACATGTACGCGCTGCTCGCGCGGATCAAAGGGTGAGCGGATGATCCCCTGTGACAGCCCGACGAAGGCGGCCAATTGCGGGCAGGCCGCCGAATACCGGATCAAGGTTGGCCGCACGGTCCACTGGCATGTCTGCGAGCACTGCCGCAGCTTCTTCTTCAAGGGGCATGCGGCCAAGCCGCTAACGGCCGAGGAGCACATCGCGGCGCGAGACGGCGTCATTGATGCGGTTCGCGACGACCTGCTTCGCCGCTCCCAGCTCGGGATCAAGAAATACGGCACCACGCTGGAGCGCAAGGATCTCAACCTGCGCGACTGGCTGCAGCACACCTACGAGGAGCACCTCGACGCTGCAAACTACCTGAAGCGGGCCATCATGGAGATCGACAGTGAAAATCCCTCACCCTTCTGATGCCGGCAATACCATGCTCGTCCTCGATCACGGGCTTGTTCGCCTCGTCGATCACATGGGTTCCGACCTGTCGATCGTGCGCGCGGCTCGCGTCAGCTACGACGCGGCTTGGCGCGCCGGAGAGGATGAGGGCAGCGACAAGCGCCTGATCAACTACCTCGTTCGCAATCGGCATACGACGCCGATCGAGGCGGTCGAGTTCCAGTTCGAAGTGAAGGCGCCGATCTTCGTCCTGCGCCAATGGCACCGGCACCGCACATGGACCTATAACGAGCTCTCGGCCCGATATCGCGAGCTGCCGGAAGAGTTCTATATTCCCGAGCCGCAGAACGTCGGCGTGCAGAGTGCGTCGAACAAGCAGATGCGCATTCTCGCCGAGGATGCCGGGGTCACGCAGGCCGATATCGACTTCATCACCGATCTCCAACGCCACTCGGAGCAGGGCTTCGCGCTGTATCGCAAGCACCTCGGCGACGGCGTGCCGCGCGAGTTGGCCCGACTGTTCCTCGGCCTCAACACCTACTCGCACCAGTTCGCGAAGATCGACCTGCACAACCTGCTGCACTTCCTGAACCTGCGGCTGCATTCGCACGCCCAGCACGAGATCAGAGTCTACGCCGAAGCGATGCTGGAGCTGATCCGGCCGATCGTTCCGGTTTGTGTCGAGGCCTGGGAAGCTGCCCGGCCATGAGCTACGCCATGGGCAACATGCTGGTGCTCGACGACGGCAGCCGCTGGGGGCCGTTCACCTCGCACTGGGCGGCCGTCGCCGCAATGCTGCGGCTGGGTGACCGCGAGTTCACCAGTCTCGGCGATGACGATGCATACGATCTGCTGATCGAGCGTGACGTCAGGATGCATGTCGTCCAGATCGAGCACACGCGGTTGCAGCGCCAGATCGCGGCAGCCGAGGGCATCGACTGATGACCGCCACCGCGAAGCGCCCCGATATCCTGCCGCTGTCGCTGCCGCCGCGCGGCGTGAACCGGCTGCAGGCATCGGCCTATGTCGGGGTGTCCGCGACCAAGTTCGACGAGATGGTGGCCGACGGCCGCATGCCGAAGGCCAAGCGGATAGACGGCCGCGTCGTCTGGGATGTGCGCCGGCTCGACCTTGCCTTCGACGCCCTGCCCGAACAGGATGGCGGCGCCGGCGAAGACGCCGAAGCCGACCGCTGGAACAAGGTCGCGGTCTAGTGCCGGGGAATGACGTGCAGATCGACCTGCGCCACGTCTACGAAGACGAAGATCGCCACGGCAATGTCAGGATCTATTTCTGGCGCGGCAAGGGCCATCGCAAGATCCGCATCCGCGAGGATGCCGGCAGCAAGGCGTTTCGCGACGCATATGACGTCGCCTTCGCGCAGGACACGCTGATCAGGCCGAAGACGCGGGAGCATGCGGCCGGACACGCCCCGCATGCGACGCTGACCCTGCCGAAGCCCGGCACCTATCGCTGGCTCTGCGCCCGCTACATGGCCGAGTGCCCGGAATATCTGCAATGCGATCCGCAGACGCGCCGGACGCGCATGCAGATCCTCGAGGCGACCTATGACGAGCCGATCGCGCCGGGCGCGAAGGACACCTTCGCCGACATGCCGCTCGAATATCTGAGCCTGAAGGCGCTCTATGTCCTGCGCGACCGCAAGCTCGACCTGCCGGGCGCGGCGAACAACCGGGTCAAGGCACTGCGTCAGGTCTTCAAATGGGCGGTGGCGCCGAATGTCGGAATCGCCAAGGTGAACCTGGCGCGCGATATCCAGCTCTTCAAGCCGGCGAACGCCGACGGCTTCCACACCTGGACGATCGAGGAGGTGCGCAGCTTCGCAAGGCGCCACCCCCTCGGCACCAAGCCGCATCTGGCCCTCGGCCTCCTGCTATTCACCGGCGTGCGCCGCTCGGACGTCGTGCTGCTCGGCCGGCAGATGGTCCGCAAGGGCTGGCTGCACTTCACCGAGAAGAAGAACGGCCGCCGCAAGCCGAAGGCGCGCCAGCTGCCGGTGCTGCCGGCGCTGCAGCACATCATCGACAACTCGCCGGCCGGCAACCTGACCTTCCTGGTCACCGAGTACGATCGGCCGTTCACCGGCAACGGCTTCGGCAACAAGATGCGCGACTGGTGCGACGAGGCGGGCCTGCCGCAATGTTCTGCCCATGGCCTGCGCAAAGCCGGCGCGACGATCGCCGCCGACAACGGCGCGACCGAGCATCAGCTGATGGCGATCTTCGGCTGGGAGAGCCCGAAGCAGGCGGCGCTTTACACCCGCAAGGCGAACAGAAAAAAGCTCGCCGGCTCCGGCATGGCCTTCATCGACCTCGGTGATCTCGACGGAATCGAAGAGGTCGACGATCCCGATTCCGAGGACGAAGCCTGAACAAATCTTTCCCACTTTCGAGCCGGGTTGAAGGCAGTGGGAAAAATCAGGCGAAAAAGCGCAATGAAATCAATAGGAGACTAGGAAAGTGGTGGGCCGGGCCG